>NZ_CP132196.1:0-5729112 GCF_030718915.1 Gordonia sp. NB41Y | reverse complement strand
CGAGATTGCAGCCGACACAAAATCGGCTGAAAAGCCGCTGCAAACACTCAGTCCAAGATACGAAGAAAACTATCACGGCTCTTCCTAATTCAGAGTGCGCGCAGGCTTTCTGCGAGTTGGCCGGAGTGGATGAGTGACCGCAAGATGTAGTGGGTGAGGTTACGGAACCCGAGGGCGATGCCGCGCAGATGCTCGAGGCGCCCGTTGATGGCTTCGACTGGGCCGTTGGAGGCGCCGGTGTCGAAGTAGGCGAGGATCTCGGCCCGTCGTGACCACAACGAACGCCCGAGTTGGGCCAGCTCTGATAGTCCGGCGGGCACGCCGGTCTTGATCTTCTTGAGCAGCTTGTACATTGCGATCTTGCTGTCCCGCTTGGTGGGTTGCTCGTAGGCATCGATCAACTCCTGGTAGATCGCGTAGGTGACCGCAACGGCCACGTGCTCCTCGCGGGCATCGAGGCCGCCGCGCAGCCGAGTCTTCTGCTTGTCGGTGAGCAACCCGATCCGGGTCAACAAGGTGCGACGGATGCCGTAGAGCGGATCCCCGGATCGACCGCGATGCCCGCACGTATCTTGTTGCACGCGTTGACGACACAAGGTCAATTTCTCCGCTGCCAGATGCACGACGTGGAAGGGGTCCATCACCACACGCGCCTTGTCGAGGGCTTCGGCAGTGGCGGTGCGATACCCGGTGAACCCGTCCATCGTGACCACCCGAATCCGGTCGCGGAACCCCTGATCCCGCGCGCCGAGCCAGTCTTTGAGCGCGGCTTTGGAGCGGCCGGCGACCATATCCAGCAACCGGGCCGGGCCGGTTCCATCCACGATCGGGGTGAGATCGACCAGGACGGTCACGAAATTCGGATCACCCTTGCCGCGAACGTGTTTCCACTTGTGCTCATCGACCCCGAGGACCCGCACACCGGCCAACCGGGCCGGTGCAGCAGCCAGCTTCTTGACCGCGGCCAGGGCGAGGGTGTTGACGGTGTTCCAGCTCAACCCGACCGCAGCCGCGACGGCCTTCACACTCATCTTGTCGCTGATCATCGCTCGCATGATCCAGGTGGTGGTGCGGCGGGTGACCTGCGCCCTCGGCGCCACGATGGCGCTGATGTCGGCACGAAACACCGACGTCGTGCAGTCGGTGGTGGCACACACATAGCGCGGCACCGACAGGTGCAGCCGGGTCGGATGCCCGACGATGGGCAGATCGGCGACCTCACGGTCGACATGATCACGCAGCCGACCCGCCTGCCCGCACGTCGGGCAGGTGTTCTTCGGGTCCAGGAGCTGGCAAAACAAGTGGGTACGGTCCTCGCCGTCGATGGCGGCATCGGTGATCGTGACGCCGAGTTCGATCGTGCGGCAAATCGTGTCGGCAATAGCGCTACGCTGCGTCATGGGTCCTGTTGGTGTTCGGATGGGTGTGTGAGAGCTTTCATCTTCACACCACAGGACCCGCCACGAGCCCAGCGGCTCACCACCGAATCGGACCTACATCTAGTGGACTCGCACACCCATTCGGGCACTCTCAATCAGGAAGAGCCACTATCACGGCACTTACTTGAGGCGCCTAGAACAGGCGGTGAAAGATCCGAACAACCTAAATATCGCTCTAACAGGCCGCTATGGTGCAGGAAAATCAAGCGTTCTCAACGAATTTGAGGACCGGCACAGGAAAGCTGTTCTGCGGCTCGCAATTTCAACCCTCGCACCGAGCGAGAACGGTGAGAGCACGACAAATCGGATACAGAAGGAGATAGTCAAACAGTTACTCTATGGAGCCTCAGAGAAGGTCGGGAAGAACTCGCGATTCAACAAGATCGCCGTTCTGAGTCGGCGCAAAGCGTTCGCGCAATCCGCGACAGTGGTCTTACCGCTCGCCGGTCTGGCATACATTTTCGGTGCACTACCTGAACTAAAGTGGCCCACTCCAGAAGATCCGACGTGGTTGCGCACAACTGCCTGGGTAGCAGCAATTGGACTCGTAACGGCCTTGGGAGCCGTGGTTAGGATGCTGACTTACGGACGGTACGACGTGAAGGACGTATCTGCCGGTGGTGCTGCACTAACCCTCTCGGATAAGCCACAATCCTTCTTCGACAAGTACATAGACGAGATCGTGCACTTCTTTGCACAGGAGCCAAAAGACATCGTGATATTCGAGGACCTCGACCGGTTCGAGGACCCGAACATCTTCGAGGCACTTCGCGAACTGAACGTTCTTCTCAACGACACCCCTGAACGACGCAGGAAGCGCAATGGTAATCCTCTCGGGCGCGCGATTGCGAAGGGTCCATCGGCCTGTGTAGCAGCCCGGAACGATGGTCTTGAAGGTCAACTCGCCATTGCTGTCAGCGACCTGGATGCCGCGTAGGTACGTCTCGTCCTCAGCGCCCTGGGAGTACATCGAGTAGAGGCCCTGGGCGTCACACTGCCACGCGTAGACCGCCGCACCCGCGAAGGGGACGTTGCCGTTGGCCATGTCAGTGACAACGAACGTGAGCTCAAACGGCACGCCCTCAACGGTCGTTCCCCCATCAAGGCTGGACGTCAGATCACTGCGCACGATTCCGGACTCTTGCAACACGTTGACACCGTTGGTGCCATCAGCCGGATAGGGGCCGTTGGTCTCCTCGGGAATCTCAGCAATCGAGGACCCGGAGGCAGCGGTGGTGGTCGTCGAACCAGACACCGAGCCGGCACTGCTCGAGCTGGAACTGCCCGGATAGCAGGCGGCGAGAGTGACCGCGCCGACTCCCGCTCCGACCAGGCCCAGCATCCGTCGGCGGGTGACCAAAGTCTTGGCGTCGAAAGCCGCGCCCTGATCGACCAATTCATCGTCTGGGCGGGCCAGCAGACGGCCCTCGTACACCGGCCCATCCGGGGTCCGGTCAGCTTCAGGGACGTGGTTCATGGTGCTTGCTCCTAGCTCGTAGGCGTCGGGGGTGTGAGCACCAATCTGACAGCCGTTCCTGGAAACTGCCTGTACGCGCACTGTAGGTCTGGTGGCAGTACGCCACTACTCGCGAAAGCGCTCAGAATCAGGTGGTCTCAGAGCGAACGCCCGGCTCGCCTCGCGGGGAAAGCGCTCCTCCGCCGCCGTCCCCGGCACGGCGGGCCGACACTTTCGCACGATTGCTAGCCGCCACTGCGCAAACTGCGCTGAACCGGGCTGCCCATCTACCAGCACTCCCGAATGCCACCCAGATCCACACGGCCAACCGTCCCAGAGAAGCCACCGGCGCCATTCACGATTCCATCAAGACCAGCCGGACTGCGTAGGACACGAGCTCCTGCGTGCCCGCCGGTAACCCCGACCTTATGTAACGCTAACGATGCCGAGTTGCACGTCACCCGACGACACCGACAACACGATCTGGGCCTTCGGTCATGTCAGCCTCCTGAAATCAGACGCCGATCATGCCCTCACAACCGGCCTGCCAGAAATTTTGACGCGGGGCACCCAAGACGACACAGGGCCGACTAGCGGCGACGTGTGCTATCGACAATTCGTACGGCCGAGCCGCGCAAATCGTAAACTTGCCGGAAGACGACTCCCAGGGGGGCCCACCCACCTCAGCAGACGACTACGGAACGCCGAACACCGACCTACACGTGAACCTGTCCCCAAAACGACATATCAGGGTGTACGCGGACAACAAGCCCCAAAGAAGGGGCCGCTGTCGAGGAAGTCTCCCACCTCGTCCTCCTTCCCGGGCAACGCGTCGAACCTGACCAGCAGTCCCTTTGTCACACTCATGACGACACCTCTTCCTGTACCGAAGTGCCCTCGATTTGGGACACGATCGCGTCGCAGAACGCCGACAGATCGTCGGGCGAGCGGCTGGTGATGAGATTCTTGTCGACCACCACGTCCTGGTCGACGACGTCGGCGCCGGCGTTGCGCAGGTCCGTGCGGATGCTCGGGAAGGACGTCAGGGTGCGACCAGTGACCACACCGGCCTCGATCAACGTCCAAGGCCCGTGACAGATCGCCGCCACTGGCTTACCGCCCTCGACGAAGTCGCGGACGAACGCGACAGCGTCTTGTTCGACCCGGAGCTTGTCGGGGTTCACCGTCCCGCCCGGAAGCACCAAGGCGTCGTAATCGGCCACCGAGGCCTCGGCCACCAGCCCGTCGACGCTGAACGTCCCCGCCGCCCCGGTTGGCGTCATTCCTCCCAACTGCGATGTCAGCCGACACCGACAGTCCTACAGGTGAGACGACAGCAGCACGATCGACGCGTGCCGCCTGATGAAGCGCGACGGTGAGTCCAGCGCATCCGCAGCTGTCCGTAGGTCTTCGTGCCTTATGTCCTGGATCCGATCGGACGTGAGTTCTGCAGCCATCACTTCGTCCAGCTCCGGGCGCATAGCGAGAACTTCACGAATCGGTGCGTAGTCGAGCCGACATCTTCGCTCGCCATCGACGTACGGAGCACTCACCGCCCTGCCAGCTAGATTGTCCGGCAGATCCGCGAGGAGATTCATTGCTCTACAGGTCTGGCCGCCGGCACTCAGCACGGACACGGTACGCGCTCGAACCTCTGCCGTTGTCGTCGGAACCTCTGCAAACGCAACGATTCGCTCGGCGGCCTGATCGTCAACCTCGCCGATCGCGAGCAAGACGTCAAGAACGCGATCGATACCACCCGACGCGGCCGCCTCCGAAGGAAGCAGGCCCAGCGCGGCGACAACGCGTGAAACAGCCGTCGGTCCGGCGGCAACCAACAGACGGTGCGCCAGGTGATGTTGTTCGCGGGAATCGGCGTGTACGAGTATCTCGACCAGTTGCTCGACTTGTTCAGGCTCCGAGAGTCGAGAAAGTTGGTCCTCGATCTCCGCGAGCTGGTACAGCTCCGGGAACAGCGTTGCAAGTTGCTCGACGGTGAGTGAGTTCTTCATCGCGGCAACGGGATCATCCGGATCGTGGACTACGACCGCGAACGCTTCGTTGACGGCACCAGATCTGATCAACGCTCGAGTCGCGCGGCGGGATGCGCTCACCAGACTCTCGCGGAACCGGGCGGTGACCGAATCCCAGAGGTAGTCACCAAGACCAACGGAAGCGGTCAGCGTCTCAGCCCACTTGTCACCCCTGCCTGACCAGTCGACCTGCACCGGCCAACTATCGACGTCCCATCCCCGATCAGCCACAGCACAATCCGGTACGCCTGTGGCCACCCGGATGGCTGGCCAGAGGAACAGCATGTCCCGCGCATGAGTATCGGTCAGCGCAGCGCCGTACACCGCCGACCCCGCAGACCGCGTCGTGACTTCCCGGACCGCAGAGACGATCTCCTCGGTGAGATCACCTTCCAGGCGACCCCAGTCGACTGCGCTCATCCCTCCCCCGGTGCCGGCGCGACATCAGAGGTCATGTCAGAGAGATCCCGATCCTGTCGGCCATCACCCGGATCATGTGCTGCACGCCGATTTCGTTGCGCCCGATGGCCATGTGGTCATGCTGCCCGCGGCGCACTCCTTCACCGCACTGAGGGAGCATCGCGAAGTCTTCGTCCCGAACAGCGGCATGAACCTGTGCGAATATGCCGGCATACATCTCCACCTGCTCAGGACTCTCCGCAGGGTACTTCGCCATCCAACTGTGCCGCACAACGCAACTCGTGGCCGAATCACCCGGCAGAATGTCGATGACCTCGACTCCTACAGGACTGTTGGCCAGGATGAGGTTGGGATAAACCCAATAGATGATGCCCATCTGCGCAGTCGGGTCATCCCACGAGTCGTCTTGCTCCATACCCTCGAGGTCCCGAACCCAGTTGAACGGGAAGCCGATACGGTGGTGCGGGCCGAACTCGTCGTAGACGTGGGTGTTCGCGATGGTGTTCTGTCCGATGACGCTGTTGCCGTGGACGAATGGAAAGTGGTAACCCTCGGCGAAGGCTTCGAGCGCACCCTTCCAGCTGACGGCGGAGTTCAGGGATCGCTCGTCGTGGTACTGGTAGTCCTGGTAGTTCCACCGTGCGAGTTCGGCACCGCACTCACCCAGGTGCGTGTCCAGATCCATTGGCGCATCGGCGTTGAGGACACCCCAGATTAATCCGTGACGCTCCTCGCTGGGTAGCTCGACCAGACCGTATTCGTCCCGATTGACGTCGTCGAACCCTGCCTTGCCCGGAATCCCGCGCAGCTGTCCATTGTTGTCGTAAACCCATGCGTGGTACGGGCATGTGAATCGTCGGCTGTTCCCTGCCCCGCAAGCCGGCATCGCGCCACGGTGGCGGCAGTAGTTCAAGAAGACGTGAGCCTGCCCGTCACGGTCACGGGTGATCAGCAACGAATCGTCGAGCACCGTGCGCACGACATAGTCATGATTCTTCGGGATCTGAGCCGATGCCAGCAGAGGAAGCGGCGTCTCCCTCAACAGTTGGTTCCGTTCGTACTCGGCGATCTTGTCATCGCGGTAATACGACAGGGGCACCCGCAGTGTCGACTCGGCCATGTCCGTGGTGTTGGCGACTGCCAGGTCCAATGCTCGTCGAGTGAGCTCCGGTCCGAACGGACTGGCGGCCGGTCCCGTGCTCGGGGCGGGGTTCTCGAACGTCGTCATGCCAGGTCCTCTCGTCACCAGTGCCTTGTCGACGACCATACATGCAACACGTTCTATGTCTAGTCGTTTCGGCGATCCAACGATCCAATACGCCACCAGAATCGACGAGCACGACACAATGGGCAGGTGCGTACACATGGATGGGCCGGCCTGATTCCCCCGGCCGACGACGACGAGGCCGCGACACGCATCATCGCCGCCGCCGGAGAGCTGATGGAGTCAGGTGCAACCGATGTGAACATCCGCCAGGTCGCACAGAAGCTGGGTATCGCTCGCCAGACCGTCTACCGGTACTTTCCCAACAGCCAAGCGCTGCTCGTCGCGACAGCTCAACACGCCACCAACGAGTTCCTCGACGACTTGACGCGGTCACTTGAAGGTCTCACCGAACCTTCAGACGCGATAGTCGAGGCAGTCGCCCTTACCTTCGAGCGCCTTCAAGATAATCGCCGATTCGCCCTGTTGTTCGCTCACCCGGACAACACAGAACTCACCGCCGAGGTCACCGCTACCCGGTCCATCGCCATAGGACGCGTGATCGTCGACCACCTTCCGATCGACTGGGTCGGACTTGGATGGACGGACGCCGACATGAATGAGCTCGTCGAAGTCATGCTCCGGTTCGTCCAATCACTCCTCGTCGACCCGGGCGCCCCTCCTCGTCCTCCAAACGAGCTACGCGCATTCCTGCATCGGTGGGTTGGAACGGCCATCAAGGCGAAGAGTTCGACGTCCACGTCGGTGGCCCGAGCTCAGTCCTGAAACTCGGAGCGTCACTGAACACCGAACGAGTTGCGTGGCAAGACTTTACAACGTTGTCGCGTCCGTACCGGAATATGCAGGGATCGAATATGCAGGGTTACCAGTAGCCCACTACCCAGCACAGCCTCGCGCCAGCATTGTCGAGCGGTCGTACCTGCCATAGTTCCCCACTGCGTTGTCACCCGACAGCTTCCCGCTGCAATCCTCCCATCACGAAACGTGGCACTTAAGCCAAAAGGCAACTGACCGCAGCGCGTGACGGCGAGGGCGCAGACGTTCGTCGTGGTCCTCAAGGAGTTCTGTGCACAGTGAGAGAGCCTTTGCGCCAGTCAGTAGACGAGCCTGCCAACTTCGGCCTGGCCGTACATGGCTGGAAGAACGCGCTGAGCCCCTGATTGAGATGGTCCGCGCCGTCCCCCACTGCCCAGACTCCTGGTCGAACTGAGTTTCCACCACTCGGCCGCCGACACCCGGCCGGAGGCGATCATGCCAGCAACATCCCGATCGGGTCGTGATCTTCCAGGGCAGCGCCGTACCGGTGCGCCATCGCCTCGACGACTTCGGACGGCTGCATCACGGTAGGGACGCACATCCAGGCAAAGCCGTGCAACGTGTGCAACCTGTACTCGTACCAGGCCTATTCGTCATCCAACTGCGGACCGCCATGACCGGCGAGCGCATCGATATAGTGCCGCAACAACTCTCACTCACGGCCTCGCCGGTCCTCGATCGTCAGCGCCGACCCGAGGAAGTACGACACGTCGTGAGCCAACGGCGCGAGGCATGCCGCCTGCCAGTCGAGGAATGCCGGCGACTTCCGGGTACCCGATACAACTGGGCGAAGTGCGCATCACCGTGATTGATCGTATGGGTGGCGGCGTCGTCGTGTTCCCACAGCTTCGCGAAACCCGCGCGCACTCGCGCGTCCTCACGAAGGCCCGCCGACAGATCCGGAACCTCTGGACGTTCGATCACTGGATGAAGGACCTCTGGACTCAGCATCACGGTGAAGGCATCGCGAGCAGCTTTGGCGCCCACCGGAAGCCAGGCGCGCTCGCCCTTGCTGCTCCCCCACAGTGCCGCGTGCCACTTCGCCTGGACCTCCAGCGTCGTCGCGATGTCGTCCACCGACCACAGCTCCGTCGCCTGGCCGAACTCGGCGCCACGCGCCGTCAGGTCTTCCATGACGATCACGCCCTGGTCGTGCTCGGTCGCCGAATAGAAGCTCGCCGGCACTTCAGCAGTGAACCTCGGTGCCAGGTCCCGGTAGAAGTTGCCCTCGAGCTCGTAGGCAGGCCCCAATCCGTACGCACGACTCCGCTCGTCGAATCCACCCTTGACGCATACCTGCGACGGGATATCACGTTCGTTCACGGCGAATTCAAGAGAGGCGAAGACCTTGGTCGCCGAGCCCCAGATGATCCGGGATACATCGACCCCGGTCACGCCGATCACTCCGTCAGGCGTGGTCAGAACGGTACTGAACCAGTCGGGGGTCAACTCGTCGACGGAGTACGGGAGTTGGGCAGGTCGGGTGTCCGCCTGGGTCATGAGGAGGACCACACATAGTGCATGGCTGTGGTGTCAATCCCTTCCGGCTCCTAGTTGACCAGGTCGACAACGACACTCCGGGCCGACTATTCAGGTCTAAGCCGAAGCCGCTCAAACCCTCGGAGCCGGGAGTTATTGTCAAGACCTGTGGATGGGCGAGTTTCAGGCGGCCTCCTCGGAGTCTGAGTTGGGGTCGGGTTCGACGAGTTTGCCTTTTTCGAAGGTGGCGCCGTCACGGACCAGTTTCACCAGGTGCGGTGCGTTGACCGCCCGCCATTTCGATTGGGCAGCCTCGATCAACTTGTAGGCCATCGCGATGCCGGCGGCCCGTGATCCGGGGCCTTTGGTCACCTTGGTCCGCAGTCGCACGGTCGCGAACGTGGACTCGATCGGGTTGGTGGTGCGCAGATGTATCCAGTGTTCGGCCGGGTACCGGTAGAACTCGAGTAGCACGTCGTCGTCATCGACGATCTTGGCCACGGCCTTCGGGTACTTGGCGCTGTAGGCTTTCTCGAACGCGGTGATCGCTTGGCGGGCGTGGTGTTCGTCTTCGGCGTTGTAGATTTCCTGCATCGCCTTGATCGCGTTGGGGTGGGCTGATTTCGGTAGCGCAGCAAGAACATTGGCTTGTTTGTGGAACCAGCATCGTTGCTCACGCGTGTCGGGGAACACCTCCCGGATCGCGGCCCAGAAGCCGAGCGCCCCGTCCCCGACGGCCAGAGCCGGCGCCGGCATGCCGCGGCGTTTGCACGACCGCAGCAGATCCGCCCACGACTCGGTCGATTCCCGATACCCATCAGCGACTGCGATGAGTTCCTTCTTGCCGTCGGCGCGGACCCCGATCATCACCAGCAGGCACAGCTTCTCCTGCTCCAAACGCACCTTGAGGTGGATACCGTCGACCCACAGGTACACATAGTCGGCGGTGATAGCCCGGTCGGCGAAGGCGGCGGCCTCTTTCTGCCATTGCTTGGTCAGCCGGGTGATCGTGGCCGCCGACAGTCCGGCGCCCGACCCCAGGAACTGCTCGAGCGCCGGCCCGAAATCACCCGAGGACAGCCCATGTAGATACAGCAACGGCAGCACCGCGGAGATCTCCGGACTCTTACGCGCCCACGCGGGCAAGATCTTCGACGAAAACTTGTGCCGCTCCTCGGTTTCGGGGTCGACACGCTTGTCATTGACCCGCGGTGCTTTCACCGTGACCGCACCCGCGGCGGTCATCACCTCCCGCGCGTTGTGGTACCCGTTACGGACTACCAGTCGGTGCCCGTTCTCGTCGACCTGATCGGCGAACTGGTCGATGTAGGCGGCCACCTCCGCGCGTAGCGCCGCGGCAAGCATCTGTCGGGCGCCGTCACGCACGATCTCATCGAGGATCGAGCGGCTCTGATCGTCGGCCGGGTTGGAACCTTCATTGGTGTTGACTACCGTGAGCACGAGGCGTGCCTTTCCGCCAGCGCTGCAACGCTGACTTGATCAAGTGACTACCGGGATCATATTTGCGGGAAGGCACGCCCTCCCAGATCCACAGGTCTTGATCATTCCTCCGGAGCCGGCCGCTAGGAACGCACCGAGATCCAGACCACACACCGCAATGGGCACCGATCGAAGACGACCTCGACCACCTCCGCCGACATTGAGGTCAAGATCCCCACACTGCGGTCGGGACCGTTCTTCGAAGTCGCTACTCGAACCCCGACAAAGCCCTGCACGCGGTGATCACGGAGGCGTACATGCACGGCGTCTGAACGCGACGCGTCAACAACCTCGTCGCCGCACTCGGTGTGACGCCAGGGATCAGCAAGTCGGAAGATGTCAAGGTGTTTGAGACAGGTCATGGTTAGGCGCTTTGTATCAGGGCCTCCGGTTGGGGTTGGTTGATCCAGGCCGCTGTGGGGAGTTTCGGTGGGACCGGTCGCTGGTTCGCGAAGCGTTCGGGGTGGGCCTGGTACGCGGCGTCGAGGGTCGCTTGTCGTTGCCTGCGGATCTCGGTGACGGTCCCGTAGTGCACTGAGGCCGGGGTGTGCAGGCCGATCCCGCTGTGATGGTGTTCGTGGTTGTAGTAGGCAAAGAATCCTTCGCAGAACGCTCGCGCGTCGGCGAGCGAACCGAAGTGGTCAGGGAACACCGGCGCGTATTTGAGGGTTTTGAACGCGGCCTCGCTGTAGGGGTTGTCGTTGGAGACGTGCGGGCGTGAGTGGGACCGGTCTACACCCAGGTCCAGCAGCAACGCCGCCACTGTTTTCGAGGTCATCGAGGTACCGCGGTCGGCGTGCAGCGAATCGGGTTGCCCGTGCACGCTGATCGCGGCGGCGATCATGTCAGCGGCGATGGTGGAGTCTTCGCGGTTCTGGAGGGTCCAGCCCACGATGTAGCGGGAGTAGATGTCGATGATGACGTACAGGTGATACCAGGTGCCCTTAACCGGTCCGCGGATCTTGGTGATGTCCCAGGACCACACCTGCCCCGGGCCGGTGGCCAGCAGTTCGGGTTTCTTCTTCGCCGGATGGCGGGCCTGGGCACGTCGTTCCCCGGACATGTTGTGTGCTGCGAGGATGCGGTGCATGGTCGACATCGAGCACAGGTAGGTGCCCTCGTCCAGGAGCGTCGCCCAGGCTTGAGCGACGGCCTTGTCGCAGAACCGTTCGCTGGTCACAACTGCCACGACCGTGGCCCGTTCAGCTGCCGAGAGCGCGTTCAACGGCGTCGGTCGTGGCCGCCGGGGTCCCTGGACCGGGGGCAGTTTGCTGCGGTAATGCGAGGACCGCGGGCGGCCCAGCAACTCACATGCCCTGTTGGCCGGGACATGCTCGGCCAGCTCATCGACCAACGGGTTGATCACCGTGGTGACTGCTTCGGAGTGTCCGCGCTCTCGGAGAGCATCTCCAAGAGCGCGTGTGCTTTTCCCACCAGGTCTAACGCGGCCTGAGTACGGGCCAGCTCCGCTTCAGCGCGGGCCGCGCGGGCCCGTAGCTGCTCGAGTTCCCTATCGCGCGCCCGGCCACCGGCAGCAGCCGCCGGCGGGGTGGCTGCGGCTGCTTTGCGCCACTCAACGATATGGGAGGAGTACAAGTTCTCCCGCCGCAAGATCGCGCCGCGCTCGCTACGGTCGGCCTGGTCGTACTCGGCCAGGATCTGCGCCTTGTACTCCTGGGTGAAGCTGCGTCGTTTCGGGTTCTGCGCTCGCGGTCCCATCCCTGCATCATGGTCGATATCGGCTACGGTCATCGTCATCGGAACATTCCTACAATCCCCGCCCCGTGCTACGGATCAGTCGAGCTCAACGTTATGAGCCGGTGTCTCACTCAACCTTGACCCACAGGGAGTCCGGAGTTTCCCGGATCTGCGCCAGCCTCGACGCGGAGGTGGCTCGCTCCCGGGAGCCGACCCTGACCCACCACGTTCCCGTACGTTTTCATCGATGCGACCTACTGCACGGTGAGGGCGGGTGCACACGTCTCCCAGACGCTTGTGGTGGCGACCGGAGTGTCGACCGACAGTACCCGCCAGGTCCGCGCTACCGCGATCGGCGATAGTGAGTCGTTCGAGTTCTGGCGCGCGAGTTCCTCGCGAGACTCAAGACCCGGGGCCCAGCCGGGGTGCACCTCGCGGCCTCCGATGCACACTCGGTGATCAAAGCTGCTGTCACACAACAATTCACTGGCGCGTCGCGGCAGCGGTGTCGGGTGCATTTCATGCGCAACCTGCAGGGCGCGGTCGCCTCGAAGCATGTGCCGCCGGTGATGGCTGCAGTCAGAACGGTCTTCGCGCACACCGACCCGGTCAAGGTCGCCACACAGTGGGACCAGGTCGTGGACACCTTGTCTGCATCGTTCCCGACGGTGGCGGCGACGATGCAGTCGGCCAAGCACGACGTGCTGGAGGCCTTTGACCTCTTCGAGCACGTCGATGGAGCACGTTCGGCGGCGGGCTCAGAATTCTCCCTTCGCGATCTCCCGCAAAGCATCCTTCTCCAACTCCGCATCAGCCAACAGCCGCTCGATGCGGTTGTTCTGCTCACGTAGCTCCTTGAGCTCTTTGGCCCCCTCGGTGTCCATGCCGCGGTAGGTGCGGCGCCATTTGTACATGGTGGCTGCTGACACCCCCAAAGCGTTCGCGATCTGCTCACCGGCCTTCAGGAATGATCAAGACCTGTGGATCTGGGAGGGCGTTCCTTCCCGCAACTATGATCCCGGTAGTCACTTGATCAAGTCAGCGTTGCAACGCTGGCGGAAAGGCACGCACCGCGAATCGAGCGAGTCGTGGGCTGATCTGCTGCGCTCGCGCAAACGCCGTCCGATGGCTGGCCCGACGTTAGCGGTCGGGGACGGCGCCCTGGGGTTCTGGACGGCGATTCGGGAGGTGTTCCCCGACACTCGCGAGCAACGCTGCTGGTTCCACAAACAGGCCAATATGCTTGCCGCGCTAGCGAAATCAGCGCATCCGAACGCCATCAAGACGATGCAGGAAATCTACAACACTGAAGACGACTCCCATGCCCGGGCCGCGATAGTCTCGTTCGAGAAGACCTATGGCGCGAAGTATCCCAAAGCCGTGGCCAAGATCATCGACGATGCTGATGTGTTGCTGGAGTTCTACCGGTATCCGACCGAGCACTGGGTTGCACCCGCTGACCACGAACCCAATCGAGTCGACCTTCGCGACCGTCCGGTTACGCACGAGAGTCACCACAGGCCCCGGATCCCGGGCCGGTCTGGCGATGGCCTACAAGCTGATCGAAGCCGCACAAGCGAAATGGCGCGCAGTCAACGCACCCCACCTCGTCGCCCTCGTCCGAGCCGGCGCCACCTTCGAGAAAGGCAAACTCGTCGAACCCAACACCACCTCAGCCGACCACGAGGAGGCCGCCTGAAACTCGTCCATCCACAAGCCTTGACAATATCTCGCTAGCGCGAGAACCCGAGGCTAGGCTGCACCCAAGCATGCCCCGCCCCTACGTCGGACCGCAGATGCATGCCGACAGGCGCATGACAGCACGAGGAAACGGAACCCAATCATGAGCGGGCTACAAACACTTGTCGAAGCAATCACAGCAGCTGCGACGACCTTGTATGCCCGTGACGTGGCCGCCCACCCAGAGAATCCCGATCTGTGGACACCGAACCCAACACTGTTCTCACCGGCAACCGAGGAACAGATCAGTACCGTCGAACAACACCTCGGAAAGTATCTTGACCCCCTCCATCGCGAGCTGCTAGCTATCACCGATGGCTGGCATCACTACAACGGCTGGCAGAGCTTCCTCGGCAGCGATGACTACCTCACCCGGCCACAATTCGTCCGGTCCGGATCCAGCTGGGATGAGCTGCGTGACGCCAACTGGGCGTTCTGGGATGCCGCAGACGCGCCGGTGCGTCATCCGCTCCCTGCTGACCGCACAACACTGATCCCCATCGCATTACCAGAAGAGGGCTATGGAGCGGTCAGCAGCATCGTCGCCGGCGGCCCAAGAACAGCACCGGGACCGGTCTTTACCTCGGGGGCAGGACTCGCCGAGAGCTTCGACTCGCTCAACGACTACCTGACAGCAGAACTCGACAGCCTTAATCAGCAACTGGACCGATGACAACGCTCGAGCCCGACGGGGTCTGAGCCTCCCGAATGTCAGTGGATACCCGAGATAGCGGGACGACGGGTCCTGCTGGAAGGATGTCGACATGTCCCAGGCGCGTCGGTCGTTTACGCCTGAGTCCAATGTGGAGGCTGCTCGTCGGGTGATCGATCATGGCCGACGGGTCATCGAGGTGGCACGTGAGTTGAACGTGCACGAGAACTTGTGGGGTTAGAAGGGTTCAGGCAGAACGCCTTCGTGATGGTGCAATCACCAACTCTCGAGAGGCGCCACCCGACAATGCAGTGTCGGCAACAGAACGGGCGGAGATGGTGCGGCTTCGATCCGAGGTCGCCGAGAAAGGCGCCGGACATAACATCTCTGACAGGAGTATCGGCATACTTTGCTGCGTAACAACTTCGGTGAGCAAGTTCGAGCTCATCGCCGCGGAGGGCGCCGACCACGACCCCACATGGCTGACCGAACTGCTCGCCGGTGTCCCGATCAGGGTTCTCTGCGCGGGCGGCCCGACGACGAAACCCGAGGTTGTCGGCGCGTACGCAGCGGCGCCGGGATCTGGAAGTGAAGATCCTGGCGCACTGGTAGGCCTCCCGGCGTACCTACGGTTCGCCGCGGATCACCAATGACCTGCGGGGACGTCGTGCGGACGATCCTGACAGACCTCATCCACACACAACTGGAGCTCCATCAGCGGCTCGTGGATGCAGGAATCTACCTGCACGCGCCGTCATCGGTGCACCCGCCAGCCACCCCGGGACAGATCGCAGCAGCAGAAGAACGGCTCGGTAGTGATCTATCTCCGCAACACCGCGAGTTACTGATGATCACCAACGGGTGGGACGAACAGCACGGCTTCAATTCGATTCTGGGCACTGAGGCGCTCGGCGATCCGCACATCCAGCCCGGCATGGACCTCCCCACCATCCACCACCTTGTCGAACCCGGCACGTGGGCCGCACGCATGTACTACCGAGATGCGTGTTTCGAATTCGCTGAACCCGCTGATACTCACGCCGAGCTATCGCTTCCACCAAGCGTCGACGATTGGCGGCAGCTCTATCCAATAGCCGAGGGTGCCGACAGCGGGGGCCAGATCCTCGCCCACCGCCACGCCACCTCGCATCCCGCGATTTACAGCACCTGCTGTAGGCCTCCCTACCAGCACTTCGACGACCTCATCGGATATCTGAACTGGTGTATCGCAGATGATCAGGCAACCCTTGAAGCTTGTTGACAAGACCGAAACGTACTAGTGGTTCGTTTCTGAAATTGTTTGACGGTTGGCCTTTTTCAGGATTTCATCGGCGGTCTTCGTCCAGACGAATGGATGTTTCCGATTGTTCCAGCCGGTGATGAATTGCCGGATCTTGGCGTTGAGGTCGGTGACGCTGGTGAAGATGCCGCGGCGGATCGCTTGTCGGTCGATGATCGCGAACCACACCTCGATCAGGTTGAGCCAGGAACCCGAAGTCGGGGTGAAATGGGTGTGGAACCTCGGGTGCGCCTGTAGCCAGGCCCGTACTTCGGGGGTCTTGTGGGTGGCGTAGTTGTCCATGACCACGTGCAGCTCCTGGTCAGGGTAGGCGCGGTCGATCTGCCGGAGGAACGACAGGAACTCCTGGCGCCGGTGTTTCGGCTTGACTGCTGCGGTGACTTGTCCGGTCGCGATCTCCAACGCGGCGAACAACGTCGTCGTCCCGTGACGCTTGTAGTCATGGGTACGTCGTTCCACATCACCGGGCCGGACCGGCAGCATGGGGGCGGTCCGGTCCAACGCTTGGATCTGGCTTTTCTCGTCCACACACAGCACGATCGCATTGTCTGGTGGGGCCAGATACAGCCCGACTACGTCGGTGACCTTGGCTACCAACTCCGGGTCGGTGGAGAACTTGAATGTCTCGGCTCGCCAGGGTTGTACCCCGTAGGCCCGCCATGCCCGGGCCACCGTGGCGTTACCGATACCGAGGTGCTCGGCCAGCAACCGTGAGGACCAGTGGGTGACCCCGTACTTCTTCGGTGGTGGCTTCAGAGTTGTGGTGATGATCCGTTCGGGATCGACATGTCGGGGTCGCCCGGACCGAGGGGCATCGTCGAGACCGCATATGCCTTGCTGGATATAGCGTTTACGCCACTTCCATACCGTTGTCGTGGTCGTTCCGGTTGCGTCCGCGATCCGTGCGTTCGCGAGCCCGTCAGCGGCCAGCAACACGATCCGGGCACGCAACGCCAGGCCCGAAGAGATCGTCGTGGCACGCGTCCACGACAACAACACATCCCGATCACCATCCCGAAGGATCAATGCTGGGGCCGGAGAATTCGCCATGCGGTAATTCTCACAAATCCACAAGAATTTAGGAACTAACGACACGAACCACTAGAGCCGCGGGGATGTCCTCTATCAGGATCGTTCGATGATGAAGACCGTTTCGGTGGTGAAGTCCCTCCCGGACCAAAGGTCCAGTTCGTAGTCCGCAAAGTCCTCGGGTCGGCGTTCGAGCTGGATCGATCCCAGGGATTCCAGCCTTGGGGTGGATCAGGGATCTGTTGTGGCGCTGCAGGGTTAAGTGCGGTAGGCGTGGGCGCGGTGGTCGATTTTCACGATGACGACCGTGTGGTTGGGGTCGTCGATACGCAGCAGGATTCGGTAGTCGCCGCGGCGTGCGCTATGGAGGCCTGCGAGGTCGTTGCGTAGCGGTTTGCTGAGGCGGTGAGGGTCCTCGGCGAGGGGTCCGGAGATGAACTCGATGACGGCATGGACGATCCGGGATGGGAGTCGGCCGAGATCACGGCGGGCCGGGGATGCAACCTCGACCCGGTACGGGCCGGGTGAGCCAGCAGGGTTGTCGCTCATTGGGGCGGCATGCCGTGTTCGGCGCGCAGGTCCTCGATGGAGATGGTGTGGCCGGCGGCGTACTCGGCGTCGGCGGTGGCGACGTCGTCACGGGTGCCGGCGCGTGAGAGCCAGTAGATCGTTTCGTGGAGCGAGTCGAGGTCATCGGCCGACATGAGCACCGCGGCGGGTTTGCCGTGTTTGGTGATCGTGATGATGTCGTGCGTGGTCTCCGCGCTGTCGATGAGCGCGGAGAGCTTGTCCTTGGCTTCACTGAGTGGCACTGTCGTCATGCAATCCAGTCTAGCCGCCAAACTGGCCAGAAACTGGCCACGACTTTAGCCGATACTAGAGATACGACTACCTACCCATTCGAGGCAGGCGCGGCGCGCGGCCGTGTGACGCGGCGATCGCCGCCCCGTCGCTCCTCGTGGGCGGTCAAGCGACATTTGAGGCGATCTCCTCGGGGCGGTCCGTATCCGCCACGAATGCCGCCGCGCCACGTGTCCCCGTTTCTGGGCAACGTGACGCGAAGTGCCGTCGACCACTGGTGTTCAGGTTGTCACGTGCCTGGTTCCCCGTTCCGATCATTACGGTAGTCAAGTCGCTGATCACTTTCAGCAATCCATGATTGTGTCCTCGCACATGTCGGCACAGTGACTTGGGGGTACCAACACTGGCGCCTGGCACTCGATACGGCAGATACAACCCAACAGGTTGTATCTGCCGACCTATCAGCGCCTCCCGATATGCACCAATCGAATATGCAGGGTTACCAGTAAAACAACTACCTAACACGCCCTCGAACCAAGATCCGGAGGTTGCGAGACATTCGCGACGACGGCGTTGGCCTACACGGCACCGCTTCCCACGCGCGTCTTCGGTCTGATCAGCTTCCGATATCGAACCTTCCTCCGCAACTCACGACGCCGGCAGGAATTGCGGAGCCACTTCGGCGATCCCGTGCAACACTTCCTGCACCCGTCGATGCAATGCGACGCCCTCGGCGATCCACTCTGCGTGATCGGACGGAACGGCGTCCTCTGTTGCCCACGCGTCGTTCCACTCTCGTAGTTGTGCTGCCAGGCCTCGATCCAGACCCAACTTGTCGGGATCGGCGGGGTAGTTTTCGGTGAAGCTCTCCCACAATGGTCCTGCGCCTCCCCACTCGGGAAACATGCGGATCACACGCAAGCCATCAGGCAGAACCACCGGCTGCGACCAACGGGACCGAGCCGACAGATATCGCAGTTGCATGTCGGTCCGGGCACGCCACTGGGCGTCTGAACCGGCCGGCGTGCGGTAGTCATAGCCGTGCAACCACGTCAACGGCGCGTCCGTTGACGCATCGGCGACTGTCGCCAGCGACCACAGTGCACCGTGATCGGTGAAGTAGTCGTCGGCGTCGCTGATCACCCTTGTGACATCACAATCCCAGCGATCGACAACCTCGACCTGGTAACCGGTGGACCTGTCAAAGGTGAAGCCGAACAACCGAAACCGCGGTTCGGCACCACTCCAATGCGCGCGGCGTTCGGTTACGTCGTCCCCTTGCATGGGCATCATGCTACGGGCCGATACCGGTCGCGAGTTGATTCGCAGACCAGTAGCTCGTCGTAAGCGAAGTGGCGCAACGTTGCTCGCGTGGGTGCGACGCTGTTGTTCTCACAGACAGCGAAGTGGGCTGGGCAGGCCACGTTACGTGCATCGCGGCCGGGATAGTACTGGAACCAGCCCCTGCCAATACCCCTCCCGGCCGGGACTCCCACCCACTCGTCGATTGCCGTTGCATTGGTATCGGGCGGCACGATGACGCCTAGTGAAGGAGCGAGACGATGAACGAACAGCAGCACACCGGATGGACCGCCGGACACATCGCGTTCGGCGACTTCGCACCCGGAATGGTGCACTACACCGACAACGTGCTGTTCGACGAGGTGTGGGAACGAGAAGGGTTGTCCAAGCGTGATCGGAGTCTGATCACCGTGGCAGCACTGACCGCGATGGGCAAGACCGATCAGCTCCGGTTCCATCTGGGCTACGCGCGGGCCAACGGTGTCACCGACGACGAACTACAGGAAGCACTTCTGCACTTGACGTTCTACTCCGGCTGGCCCAACGGAATGGGCGCGATGACCGTCCTGAAGAACATCATGGAATCCGGGGGCTGACCTCGCGAGGAGCCCTGGCAATCGCCGTCGGCCTGCACCATTCACGGTACGGTCACCAACACCTCACCGGTCACCACGTTGCGCCACACCACGATCCGACCCGGATACAGCGTCGGCACCCAGATCCCCACATGCTTGAACTGATGACACGGAACACACAACGGAATCAGATTCTCGGCAATCGTCCACCCACCCGAACGAGGATCGACATGATCGAACGGCACCACATGATCGAGCTGACACCCCTCGGCCACCCGATCACAATACGGCGCACGACAACGCCGATCGGTCAACACAACCTCACGCCGTAACGGCTCACCCGGCTGATAAACCAACGCCCCCGGCGCCGGAACCACCAACCCACCATGCCCAGCCGGATCTACCGGCGAAAGATGCTCGATCTCCACCACATTCGGCGGCCGAGAACGCACCACCAACCGCCCCGCAGCCACCAGATGCCCCGGCGCCACCGTCCCCGCCCGACGCGGCCGACCCTTCCGAACCCCCTGAGCGACAACCACACCAGAAGCACGATCCAACCGCGCCTCCCGATACAAACCCTGCCACGTGCCATCCGCAGCGATCATGCGCGCCAGATCCGGATCGATCACCCCATACCCCGGGATGAACGGCACCATCTCCCCCACCACACCCGCCAACGTCGGCGCATCCACCACAACCTCGACCACCGCCCGCACCGGAACCACCACGAGTTCGGTCGACACCACAGCCGAACCGGCATCGGCGTCGGCATCAGCGTCTATGTCGGTGTCGGCGTCCGGGCGCACCGTCGTCGGGCACCCCGGATCACCACACCCACAGACCAACCGGCCTTCACCACGCACCAACGCCGTCAACGCCGCAACCCGACGCTGACCCGGCAACCGCGGATCACCCGGACACAACCCCGACACCAACCCCGCAATCCGATCCTCGAGCACCACCGCATCGCGCACCGGAACCATCGCATCGATCGTCGACTGACCATGACATTCCTTGCGGATACGCACATCCTGCTGCTTCTCGAACTCCCGACGCCGCTCGGCCGCCCCCGCAGGATCCAGCGAGATCAGCAGCTTCTCCAGCTCCTCCCGCAACCCCGACCCGGTGATCGCCGTCGCCGCCAACCCGAGCGCGACCTCCACGGCCTCGGCCAGATCGGCCTCGTCATCGAGTGAGACGAGGGCCTCGGCAACGATCCGGGCCTTGTGCTCGGAGAGCACACCCTCGACAAACGCCGACCGCACCCGCGGCAGACCATCGAGCATGCCGCCCAACGAGATCCACCGACCCGCTGTGGTGACCGGCACCTCGAACCGCAACGCGACCTCCCGCAACGCCGCCTTCTGCGGCAGCTCGGCCACATTCAGGCCGTCACACAGCTCCATCACCTGCGCATAGGTCTGCCGCGCCAACGCCGTCGCCGCCAGGATCTTGCGGGCCCCGGCCTGCCGTTCCAACCGCATCGCGGACTGCCCCGCCAGCACCAACCCGGAAGCATCGGCCTGCGCGATACGCGTCAGGTCGCCCTCCGGGTCGGCGTAGTCGAACATGTTTTCACACTAGCGGCGGGTACCGACAAAACCGTCAGACCGCACACCGCACCCACGAGAGTTGTGGATGCGCCGGTCGTTCAGCCCGCGCTGGTCATCTCAGCAAAAGCGTCGGCCACCCAGTCTGCGACGAAGCTGCTGACGTGACCGAGGTTGTCGAGCCCGATGTGCTCGCATCCCCCTTCCTCCGGGGTGAAGATCCGGAGTTCGCGCCGTGGGCTGTTGACCGCCTGATCGTAGGAACGGCGCGCATACTCCACCGGGATCTGACGGTCGTTCGACCCGTGCGCGATCAGGAACGGCACCGTGATCTTCTCGACCACCCCGTCGAGATGCACGTCATCGGCCATGGTCAGGAACGCGTCGAGGTCGGTTTCACCCCACACCCACATGACGTGGTCCCAGTAGTGCGGCACCGGCCGCTCCCCCTCACGCTCGACCCGCCGACGCTGCACCTTGCCCCAGTTGTGGTTGGCACCCCACGCCACACACAATGCGAGCCGGTCCTCGAATGCCGCGGCGCGAGGTGCGTAGTACCCGCCGAGTGACCACCCCACGATGCCGATGCGCTGGGCATCGATCAGCGGATCGGCCTCGAGGAAGTCGACACACGCACTCGCCCACTCCTCCGAATTGATCTGCGAGGTCAGGCCCTGCTTCCGGAGCGCCTCTCCCGATCCCGGGCAATCGACCATCAGGGTCGCGATCCCGTGCGCCGCCAGTTCCTGATTGTGCTCGGACAGATACTGGTGTTCCTTGGTGCTGTCCAGACCGTTCCACATGATCATCGCCGGAATCGGACCCTCGCCCTCGGCAGGCCTTGTGTAGTAGGCAGGCAATGTGGTGTCGCGGAAAGGGATCTCGACGCGGCGGGTCAGCGGGTCGTCGAGCTCGAACGACAGCTCCATCAGGTCGAGGCAGCGTTGGTAGGTGGCCTCCCGCTCAGGGGTCCCGGCCTGCTGCATGCGTTCGGCGGTGATGAGGTAGTTCGCGGCTCGGGCATAGGCCTGGCCTGCGGCGCGCACGTGACCGTTCTTGGCATCGACGTCGGCCGCTGCGACGAGAGCATCGACCATCGCGGTCCAGGATCGGAGGAAATCGACGGTCCCGACGTCCTCGTTGCCCGAGGCGATGTCGGTGAGCGGCCGGCAGGCGCGGTCGACCTCATCGATCCGGCCGCCGCTGTTGAGTGCGCCGACGACGGCGAAGTTCCAGACGTAGTTGTTCTTGGGGAAGTACTCGAACACGAGAATGCCTTTCTTCGAGGATGTTTCAGTGTGGGAGGACGGCCGACCAACCGCCGTCGACCATGAGGTTTGTCCCGGTGATGTACGAGGACTCGTCCGACGCCAGGAACACCGCATAGTTCACGACGTCCGATGCAGTGCCGAGCCGGCCGAGCGGGATGACCGACTCGATCGCACGCATCGGGTGGTCGTCGTGCAGCAGTGTCGATTCCGATTGCGGTGTGCGGATCATGCCCGGGCTCACGCAGTTCGCGCGAACGTGGTCTCGCGCGCCCTCGGCTGCGAGTTGACGGGTCATCGCCACGACAGCCCCTTTGGTTGCCGTGTGCGCCAATCGGGTGTTGCTCACCGAGCCGGTGACACCTGCGGTGGAGCCGACCAGGATGATCGACGCGTTCTGCGCCGCGCACAGATACTTCCACGCAGCGCGAATCGGGAGGAACACGAGATCGACCTCGTGGGACATCACGAAATGCCAGTCGTCGAGACTGATCTCGGACACCGGGGCGAAGGTCGCCAGGCCCGCGTTGGTGTAGAGGACGTCGATACGTCCGTGCCGTGTTCCGATCTCGTCGATCCAGGCGTCGACGTCGTCTTCGGCGGTGAGATCGACCGGATGGGTGCTGACCATCTGTCCGCCGATGGCAGCCACCATCTCTGCGGTCTCCGCGGCGGGGCCCGGCGCGATGTCGCATCCGTAGACGGTCGCCCCCTCGGCCGCGAATCGCAGCGCCGCTTCCCTGCCCTGCCCGCTACCGGTGCCGGTGATCACCGCGACCTTGCCGGCCAACCGGCCGGCCACCGTCGCCGTCATTTCACCGCAATCGGATTGACCGGCGCTCCGACGGCGCCGGTGACGGGCAACGGTGCCGCGCTGAGGAAGAACTCGTAGACGGCGTCGTCGGCGCAATCGGCGGCCAGCGCATCGAGGTCCCACATCTCGCCGAGGAACAGACCCATGTTGGGGATGGCGACCTGGTGCAGTGGCTGGAATGCGTCGTCGAACTCGTTGGGGCGCACCTCGAATCCCCACGTGTCGGTGGCGATCGCGGCGATGTCGGTGTCGTGGAGCCAGTCTGCGGTGGTGAAGGACAGGCCCGGTGCGGCGCCGCCCGCATAGTCGTTCCAGCCGTCTCGTCGGGCGCGCTGGAGCTGACCGGTCCGGACCACCACGATGTCACCGGTCCCGACGCGTCCGGTGAGCCCGTGATGCTCGATGGTGGCCGCCAGATGGTCGACGGTGATGGCGAACCCGTCGGGCAGTTCGCCCGCCTCCCCGCACACCCGGCCCACGTCGAGCAGGACTCCGCGCCCGACGATGCGGTCGGCCACGGTCTCGATCCCGGTCACCTGGTCGCCGAGTGAGGTGACCACTGCACCGGCCCGCCGGCCGTTCCAGGCCCGGCCGTGATCGAAGATGTGCCCCAAGCCATCCCACTGCGTGGAGCACTGCAGCGGCATGGCGATCACGTCGTCGGCGCCGCCGAGCCCGTGCGGGAAGCCCTGGATGCCGGCCTCGGCATCGGTGCCCGTGTCGAGCATCGTGTGGACCGGATTGGTGCGACGACGCCACCCCTTCTGGGGTCCGTCCATGTCGAACTGCAGCGACAGACTGAAACTGGCGCCCCGCCGGATCAGTCGGGCGGCCTGCGCACGTTTTGCGTCGTCGATGAGATTGAGGGTGCCGTACACATCGTCGTCACCCCATCGTCCCCAGTTCGAGCAGCGGGCGGCGGCGGCCGCGATCGCCCCCTCGGGGTCCGACCGGTCGAGCGTACCGCCGGTGGTGGACGATTCGGTGGTGGACGATTCGGTGGTGGACGATTCGGTGGTGGCTGGTCTGGTGGTGGTCACTGTCTTCTCCTCACCCGCCCAGACGGGCGGCATCGTCGGTCGTCGTTGTGGCAAGCGCATCCGAGATCGGTTTGACCCCACCATGGGAGGTGGCACCGCCGTCGACGGTGATCTCGCTGCCGTTGAGATAGGTGGATGACTCCCCGAGCAGAAACGTGATCGCGGCGGCGACCTCGTCGGGCGTACCCGCACGACCCACCGAGGTCCCGGCGATCGAGGCGTCGCGGAACTCCGGTGCGGCCGATGCGGTCATCGGGGTGTCGATGAAGCCCGGATGCACGATGTTGACCCGTACTCCATGCGGTCCGAGTTCCATTGCGGCGGTGTGGGTGAGGCCACGTAGAGCCCACTTGCTGCACGTGTACGCCACCGGGTAGTGACCGGTGAGTGCCGCCATCGAACCGACGTTGACCACCGATGCCGGGTTCCCGAACACCGGCCGCAGCGACTGGATCGCCAGCAACGGTCCGAGGACGTTCACCTCGTAGGCGGCGGCCATGTCGTCGTGATCGACGTCGAGCAGCCGGGCGCGTCGGGTGATGCCCGCACAGTTCACCAGTCCGGCCACACCCGGTTCGGCAAGTTCTGCCGCCAACGCCTGCCACTGCGCACGATCGGTGACGTCGAGCACGCGAATCCCGTCCGTCTGCCGGGCTTCGGGGCCGATCGAGGCGTCCAGCGCCACCACCCTGGTTCGCTCGCGTCTCAGTCTCTCGACGACGGCTGCGCCGATACCGCCTGCCGCGCCCGTCACCACGACGACCGGCCTCTCGACGGCACTCATCGTGCGCTCCGCGCGACAACCTGGCGTGCACGGTGCGCCGCGCGGTCGGCACGGACACGCGCCGGAGGAATCGCCGGCGCCCGATCGGTTCGTGCCACAACGGTATTCGACAGTGAACCGATACCGTCGACGGTCAGGGTGACCGTATCCCCCGGCACCAGGGCGGGAGGAGCCTGATCACCGCAACGACCCCACAGTTCGGCCAGACACCCCCCGTTGCCGATCGTTCCCGAGCCGATCAGATCACCTGGCTCCACCCGCGAGTCCCGCGATGCATAGGCGATCATCGCCGGGAAGGTCCAGCCCATGTTCGAGAGCACATCGTTGCCGACCGCCACGCCGTTGATCTCGGCGACACAGTTCAGGGTCAGGAAGCCATCGTCGTCGAGTCTGTCGGTCATCTCGTCGGCGGTCACCAGGACGGGCCCGATGGTGTTCGCGAAATCCTTTCCCTTGGCCGGATCCAATCCCACCTCCATCTCCCGTCGCTGCAGATCACGCGCCGACCAGTCGTTGAGGATCGTGTAATCGAAGATGTGCTCGGCCGCATCGGTCACGGTCAGGTGTGCCCCCGACGCCCCGACCACCGCGGCGACCTCGAGTTCGAAGTCCAGCTGCCCGCATCCGGCCGGCACGACGACGCCGGAGTCGGGCCCGGAAACCATGTGCGGATTGGTGAAGTAGAACCGTGGTGCCTCGTACCACGCGTCGGGAACCCCGGTCGCGCCTTGCATACTCGACCGAACGCCCTCGACATGTTCTTCGAACGTGACGAAGTCACGGACGGTGGGCGGCCGGAACGGCGCCTCGAATCGACAGTCCGCCACGTCGAGCGGGGTGCTGTGCGCACGGGCGTGCTCGCCGAGTTCGAGCGCGGCCGCAAGCCCGCGTCGGATCAGGTCGAGCACGGTCAGATCCGGGATCGGGAAGAGCTGCTCACCGGAGACGACGCCGCAGAGACGACCGGTACGGGGGTGGGTCATGGTGGCAAATCGCATGAGAATGACTGCTTTCCGGTTGTTGTGATCGCCGAGTCAGACCGGCGGGGCCACGAAGAGCCCCTTGTCGGGATCGTTGAACGACTTGGCCGCGACGAACTCGTCCATCGCGTTCGCCGTCCCCCATTGGTCGGTGACCTCGGGATCGGAGAAGTCATAGAGATGCGGATGCCAGACGTCCTCGTCGAGGATGTCGAGCTCGGTGGTGTACTCCAGGGTGTTCCCGTTGGGGTCCAGGAAGTACGAGAAGGTGTTGTTCCCGGCCATGTGCCGGCCAGGGCCCCAGATCTTCTCGACCCCGGTCCGCAGCATCCGGCCGGTCCCCCGCATGTACTCGTCGATACCGCGCATCTCGAACGACGCATGATGCAGCGACGCATGCGGTCCACGTGCGATGGCCATCGAGTGGTGCCACTTGTTGGTGCGCAGGAACCACATCATCTTCCCCATCCGGGGGTGCATCAAGATATCGGAGACGCGGAAGCCGAAGTGCTTCTCGTAGAAGGCGACCGCCGCCTCGGGATCGGTGGAGTTGACCACCACATGGGAGAGCTTGACCGGGATCGCCTCGCCCTCTTCGACCTTGCGGTGCGTGCGGGACGTGACGTCGGATGACACCTCGATCGTTCGGCCTTCGTTGTCGAAGAACCGGAATCCGTAACCGCCACCGAGCCCTTGGAGCGATGACGGCTCGTCGACCAGCGTCACCCCGTCGCGGCCCAGCCGCTGCGCCAGGGCGTCGACGGCGGCATCGTCCTCGACGCCGTAGGCGATGAGATCGAGTCGCTTGTCGGCATCCTTGCGGATTCGCACCACATAGGGTTCCGGCGATCCCTCGGCGGCCAGATAGGTGACGTCGCCGTCGGTGCCGGCGACCGACAGCCCCCACTGGTCGGTGTAGAACGCGAGTTGCCTGGCGTAGTCGGGAACGGCCAACGCCACGTGACGAAGATGGGTGAATGCGTAGTCGGACATGATCGTGGTCTTTCTGTTCGTACCGGGAGCGATGGGCGGAAGTGGTCTCGGCGTCAGGCCGGAACACTGACCAGTTCGGTGATGCTGCGCAGCAGGCCGGGGACATCCGGGTCGGGCTCGTGGTCGAGCATCCACTGGCCGAGTTGCAACGAGGCGTCGACGACGATGCGTGCACGCTCGGCGCGGCGATCGTGGAAGGCGCGCCACAGGTCGTCGTCCACCGGTCGCGACACGAGGAGTTCGGCGAGGACCGCGGCGTCTTCCAGTGCGAGTGCACCGCCTTGGGCAAGGGTCGGCGGGCAGACATGCGCAGCGTCACCGATGAGCACGACGCGGCCGACATTCCACGGTCCGTCGAGCAGGTGCGACTCGAACCACGTGTAGTTGATCTTCGACGGATCGACCATCAGCGAACGGATCTCGTCCCACGGTCCGTGGTAGTGCTCGGCGAGCAAACGCATCACGGCGAGCTTCTCCGCATCCGACAACGCGGAGCGATCCTGCGCGTCCTCGACGATGTAGGCATACATCGACTCCGGTCCGGTCGGACAGTAGCCGGCGATGTAGCCGACACCGCCGTAGTAGAGATCGGTGTGGGTGATGGACGCCGGACGTGAACACAGCACGCGCCAGATCCCCATGCCGGTGGGCTCGGTGGTCAGATCGATGCCCAGGTTCCGACGGGTCGCGGACTTGACGCCGTCGGCTCCGATCCCCACGTCGTACCGGGCATGTGAACCATCCGAGAAGTCGACATCCACGCCGCTCGCATCCTGGACGAAGGTCGTCATCGAGGTCGAGAACCTCATCTTCACCCCGGCCGACTCGGCGGCGTCACGCAGGATTCGGGCCAACTCGGGGCGTTCCATTCCCATGGTCGCCGGGAAGTCGGGGCCGCCGGTCCGCACGTCCTCCATCTCGACCAGCACGGTTCCCCGGTCGTCCGTCGCGCGGATGCCCAAGGTGTCGAATCCGTACCCGAACTCGCACACCTCATCCCAGACACCGAGCTGATGAAGGACCCGAAGCGCGTTGCCCTGCAGGGTGATCCCTGACCCCGTCGCCGAATCCCGGGACCGCGCCTCGACCAGGTCGACCGCGACCCCCTCGCGTGCCAGCAAGATCGCCGCCGCGCACCCTGCGATGCCGGATCCGGTTCCTCCCGACGACGCCCGATCATGTCGTCCGCGCCGAGCAGGTCCTCGTCGAGCGAGGTCTGATGATCGTCCCCCACGGATTCGTCTACGACCTGCCGAACGGCGAGCTGTTCCGTGACGAGTGGGTGGTGCTGATGGATGCCGAGCATCCTTCTGCCGCTACCGGACTCACCGCCGATGAGCTGGAGACCCTACCCTGGGTGCTGGTCTATCACGGCAGCGCGGCATCGACCCCCGCCGCACGTCAACTGCGGATGCTCGGGATCGAGCCCCGCGTGCAGGTGGTGACCGAATCGTTCCTGACCGTACCGTCACTCCTGATGGGCAGCAATCGAATCGCCCTCGTACCGAGCCGCATGCTCGGCGACCACCCGCATCCCCGTCTCGTGTCCCACCGCTCACCGATCCCTCTCGAACCACTCGCCCAGGCGATGTGGTGGCATCCGATCCACGACCACGAACCCGAGCACCAGTTCCTCCGGGAGGTCGTCAGCGACGCCGTCGGCCGGATATGCGGGAGTGGGTGACCGACGTCGATCTGTCGGTCACCCACTCCCGGCCACACCATCGCGCAAAGGCTCAATCGGCGGCGACGCCTGCCGGAGGACCCACGGTGGTGATCTCGACTCGACGTGTCGGCGCGATGAACACGACGGTGGCCCCGGCCGCGACGAAGAAGGCGGCGACCATCGCGAACAGGCTGCCCGGTGACCAGTCCGCGTCGAGCAGAGCGCCTGCGGCCAGCGGTGACACGATGGCGCCGATTCGCCCGATGCCGATACCCCAGCCCATGACCGTCGCCCGGATGGACGTGTCGTAGGCCGACGTCGTCGTCGCGTACAGGCCTGCCACACAACCGTTCACGCCGACGCCGATCGCGAACCCGATCACCATCGCCGCGGTGAACACCGCCGTCGCCGGGACGAAGACCACCAGCAGGACCGCCGAGACGACCAGATAGCCGGCGAGTACCCGAACGAGGCGGAAGCGGGCCGACAGCAAGCCCAGCAACGAGGTACCCAGCACGCCACCGAGATTCAGGATCATCCCGCCGGTCAGCCCCTGGTTCACCGACATCCCGGCCTCCACCAGGAGTTTGGGTGTCCAGCTCGTCACGAAGTAGAACCCGAACATGGTGAGGAAGAATGCCGTCCACACGAGCAGCGTCGTGCGACGGTTCACCGGGTCGACCAGCTCACGGACCCGGGCCACCATGGTGGCCGACGATGCCGCCGACACCGGCGGAAGACCCTCGAGCGGAGGGTGACCGATCCGACGGGCCACCGCGTTGATCCGCGCGAGCGCACCGGCCGGTTGCCGGACGAGCAGGTAGGCCACAGACTCGGGCAGTGCACATACGGCGATCGGGATCAGTGCCGCCGTGCACACCCCGCCCAACAGGAACACCGAACGCCACCCGTAGGTGTCGACGAGCAGGACGGCGGCGAGTCCGCCGATGGTCGCGCCGATGGCATAGCCCGTCGAGTTGAGGCTGACCGCCAGCCCACGCCATCGGCGGGAGGCGAGTTCACCGGAGATCACGTTGCTGTTGGCGAGGATTCCGCCGATCCCGACACCGGTGAGCACCCGCAGCAGACCCAGCTGCCCAGCACTCTGGGCGGCCGCCGACAACAGCATCGTCGCCGACGACACCGCCAGACACGCCAGGATGAGCCACTTGCGTCCGATGCTGTCGGCAAGGGGTGCCAGGACCAGCGATCCGATCGCCATGCCGACCAGCCCGGCACTCAACAACAGTCCGAGGACGGTGCCCGACAGATCCCACTCGGCAGACACCGACGACGATGTGAATGCCATTGCCAGCACGTCGAATCCGTCGAGAACGTTGAGGAGTACGCATACGCCGATGGCGATGCACTGGAATCGGGTCATCGGACCGGTGTCGAGCCGATCGCGGATATCAGGGAACACGGTGCCTCCTTCAGATGGCAACGTCGGGCTGGATGTTCTACTTCTTTTCGGTACGCCGAGATCGCCGACCCGTCCGGTGCGAACGGGTCGGCGGGTTTGTGCGGGGTCTACGTTCCGAGGCGCAGCGGCAACGACTCCCACGAGCGGAGGGTGTTGTTGAGATGCCGGCGCGGTTCACCGGCGAACTCGATGGTGGACACACGGGTGGCGAGTGCGGTGAGGAGTGCTTCGGATTCCAGTCGCGCGACATGCTGGCCCACACATTGGTGGATGCCCATCCCGAAGCCGACGTGGCCCGACGGATCGCGGTGCAGGTCGAAGGCATAGGGATCGGTCCAGCGACGGGGATCGCGATTGGCCGCACCGAGGAACATCAGGATCTTCTCGCCGTCCGGGATGATCGTCTCCCCGATCCGGACGTCGCTGGTGGCGGTGCGGAAGAAGGTCTGTACCGGCGACTCCCAGCGCACCGCCTCGTCGAATGCGGTCCGCGCGCGGGTCGGGTCGGCGCGCACCCGTTGCCACTGGTCCGGATGGGCGGCGAAGGCGTAGAGGACTGCGGCCAGACCGTTCACGGTCGTGTCGACGCCGGCGGTCAGCAGCGATCGGACGATGAGCGGCGCCTGCTCGGGCGTGATGTCGCCGCGGTCGCTCGCCGCCCAGATCTGGGCACCGAATCCGTCGTCGGTCAGCATGGTGCGCGCGCACTGGGCGTTCACCCAGCCCGAGAGCTCGGCAACCCGGGCCTGTCCCGCCTCGACCAGCGAGTTGTGCGGCCCGAAGGCGTTGAACGTGTGGTTTCCGTAGGGCAGCAGGTTCTCTCGGCCCTCCTGCTGGAGGCCCACGGCATCGGGAAAGACACGCAGCGGGAAGGCCTGCGCGAGCGCTGGGACCGCGTCGACGGTGTTCGACGTCGCGAGAACGTCGTCCACCAGCCGGTCCGCGTCCTCGATCCACTTCTCCCGAAGCCTCGTCAAGGCGCGTGGACCGAGCACCTTGGTCAGCACGCGGCGCGGTGCGTCGTGATGGGGCGGATCGGCCTCGAGGAGAAGACTCCGTGGGCGCCAGGGCTTTTCGAAACGAAAGTTGCTCAAACCCACGCCGGCAGCGGATTGAAAGGATTGCCAGTCGGTCAGGGCGGCATGGACCTGCTCGTATCCGGCCATGCCGTAGACACCCAGGGAGTCGAGGTAGACCACGGGTCCGGCGTCGCGGAGCTGTCGATGGAACGCGTGCGGGTCGGCCAGGATGTCCAGGGCGAACGGATCGGACCGGTTGATCGGAGTGGCCACGTGATCGGCGGCGAGAGTTGACATGTGAAGGTTTCCCAATCTGTCAGAGGTCCAGGACCAGACGATCCGAGAGCGAGCGGGAGACGCAGACGAACATGCAATCACCGGCTGCGCGTTCGTGATCGTCGAGGATCGAGTCGCGATGATCGGGCTCGCCGTCGAGCACCGTGATCTCGCACGTGCCGCAGACGCCTTCGCGACATGAGGTCAGCACGCTGACGCCCTGGGCGCCGAGTGCGTCGAGAATGCTCTCATCCGGTGCGATCGACACCACCCGCTTCGATCGTGCCAACTCGACGTCGAACGGCTCGGTGCGCGCCGGCCGCAGGGCGTCGGTCGCGGAGAAGCGTTCCATCCGCAGTCGCCCCGCGGGCCACCGACCCGCATACCGGGCCAGATCGTCGAGCAGACCTTGCGGCCCGCAGGCATAGACGCGGGTGCGGTCGTCGACCGCGGAGACACAGGCGCCGATGTCGGCGCGACCGCCCTGGTCGCTGGTCACCACGGTCACCCGCTCGCCGTGTCCGGACAGCTCCTCGAGGAAGGGCATCGTCTCGCGATGGCGACCGAGATACAACAGATTCCAGTCCGCTCCGAGCATCTCGGCCTGAGTGATCATCGGGATGATCGGCGTGATGCCGATCCCGCCGGCGATGAACAGGTATCGATCGGCCGGCACCATCGGAAAATTGTTGCGCGGCCCGCCGATCGGCAGCCGGTCACCAACCCGAAGGTGATCGTGGATGTAGGCCGATCCACCGCGGCCGTCGGCCTCGCGCCGTACCGCGATCCGATAGGTCGTCGCATCCCAGCGATCTCCACACAGTGAGTACTGGCGGCCCAGTCCGTTCGGCAGCATCACGTCGATGTGCGCGCCGGGCGCCCAGTCGGCGAGCCTGCGCCCGTCCGGATGTCCGAGGGTGAGGGCCACCACCGTGGGGGACACCCATTCCTTGCGTCGGACGGAGAGCAGGTTGCCCTCGGTGTTCGGATCGTTCATGTTCCATCCTTGCTCGGCGAATGGATACACACTCCATCCGCGGCAAGGACGACGGATACGGCATTCTCAATGATTGAGAGACAAACCGTGGTTCAGATCACTTCGATGCGGCGTCATCTCGTGCCATCACACGCGAGATACCGCGCGCCGCCGCCCGCAACGCCGGAATCCGTCCGAACGCGGACTCATCGTTCGGAACGATCAGACCCAATGCCGCCACCACCGCACCGTCGCGCCCCCGGATCGGCGCCGCAATCCCCGTCGTCTGCGGATGAATGTGACCGGCGCACAACGCATAGCCCTCGCGGCGCACATGCGCGAGCGCCACTCGCAGCTGGTCGGGCGTCCTGATGGTCTGCGGCGTGTACGTCGTCAACGGCTCGGCCGTCACCACGGCTTCGAGCTCTGGCCCCGCGTAGGCGAGCAGCACCAGCCCCGACGACGATGCGTGGAGCGGGAGGCGACCGGCGATCCGCGAATAGTTGACGACCGGACTCGGCGATGTCAGCCGCTCCAGGATCAGGACCTCGACCCCTTCGCGCACCGCCAGCTGGATGTCGTTGCCGATGACGTGGCGAAGGTCCTCCATGAACGGCATCGCGGCCTCACGAAGCCCGACGGCCGGTGATGCACGGGAGGCGAGCTCCCAGAACCGGACACCGATACGAACCGACCCGTGGTCTCGCTCCAGCCACCCGGCGCCGACCAACTCACCGATCAGCCGGGATGCCGTGGCGACATGCAGCCCCGATCGACGAGCGATCTCCCCCACCGTCAACGCGTCGTCGTCGATGCCGAAGGCCTCCACGATCCGCACGACGCGCGCGAAGACCGACTCGCCAGTACTGACCCGGGGCATGTTTCCACCATAGCCAGCAGGTGTCCGGTCACCGCCCCGTCGTCGGACGACGCCAGTTCGGGCCGTGAATCGTTGTCCCGCTTGACCCCGGGCGCAGGTGAACGAGTATGAACCCGGGGAAGGGGAACGCTCATGGCGCATCGAGGACCCGACCGACCAGAAGCCCGTCCCGGCATCACCGCCGGGACCCTGTGTCGACGGTCACCGCAACCACGCACCCCAGCCGGCGCCGTGACCACCACTTCTTAAGCCACACTGAGAACTTCCTGTCAGCGATGCGGTCGGCCTCCGATCTCCGTGATAGACATTCAGCCGTTAAGTAAGGCTAAGCTTTCCCGTTGGGATGGCTATGCTCCGCGCAGGAGAGAGGTCCCTTGTTGTTACGCAGGAAATTGTTCGCGCCGGTACTCCTCGCCGGGCTCACGCTCGGTGTGATCACAGCGTGTGGCGCGTCCGAAGAGGTGCACGACAAGGCCACAAATGCCACCGGCGAGGGTACGACGACCTATCCCCTGACGATCGACAACTGCGGTGTCACAGAGACTTTCGATGCGGCACCGGATCGAGTGGTCTCCCTCGACCAGGGTTCCACCGAGATCCTGCTGTCACTGGGCCTGGCCGACCGGATGGTCGGCACCGCGTCCTGGACCGACCCGATTCGGGAGAACCTCGCGCAGGCCAACTCCACGGTTCCCCGACTGGCCGACAATGCGCCCGGCTTCGCGGCCGTCATGGACACCGATCCCGATTTCGTGACCGCCTCGTTCGGTCGGCATTTCAAGAAGGAGGGCGGCGTCGCCGAGCGTGCCCGATTCGCCGAGAGCTCGGTTCCCACTTACCTTTCCCCCACCGACTGTGACGGCGACATCTCGGTCAATGCCAACGGAGGCAAGCGCACCAAGCCATTTGCCATCGACTCGCTGTACGAGGAGATCACCCAGCTGGCCGCGATCTTCGACGTGCCCAGCCGCGGCGAGACGCTGGTGAACGACATCAAGAAGCGCATCGCCGACGCACAGGCCACTGCGAACGGCGACGGCCGCACCATCGCATTCTGGTTCGCCGACACCAAGACCCCGTATGTCGGTGGTGGCATGGGTTCGGTCCAGTACATGTCCGACCTGCTCGGCCTGAAGAACGTCTACGCCGACCTCACCGACGACTGGCCTGCGACGACGTGGACCTCGGTGGTCGAACGCAATCCGGACATCCTGGGCCTCGGCGACCTCGCCCGTAACCGGTTCCCGGGCGACAAACTCGCCGACAAGGAAGAGTTCCTGGCGACCGACCCGGTCACCAAGGCGATGCCGGTGGTCACGCAGAAGCGCTACATCCCACTGCACGGTGCGGAGATGAATCCGTCGATCCGGATGATCGACGGCATCGAGAAGATGTCGGCCTGGCTGGCTCAGAACCCGCAGTGACGACGGTCCATCGGTGAACCAGAACATCGCGGAAGCACCACCGGTCTCCGGGGCACACGACGCGCCCTCGCAAGGCCGCTCCGCCCTGACCCTTGTCGCCCTGATCGTCGGCGGGATCATCGTGCTCCTGGCGTCGATCGTGGCGGCAGCATGCATCGGCGGCGAGAGCATCAGCCTCGTCAACGTGCGTGACATCCTGAGCAATCACCTGCACCTGACCGATATCCGGGTGCTGCCGTACAAAGAGGTGATCGTCTGGGAGGACCGTGTCCCCCGGTCGGTCGTCGCCGCCGCCGTCGGCGGTGGGCTGGCGATCTGCGGTGTGATCCTGCAGTCGCTGCTCCGCAACCCACTCGCCGATCCGTTCCTCCTCGGGATCTCGTCGGGCGCCTCCACCGGGGCCGTCGTGATCGGAATCCTCGGCCTCGGCAGTTTGGCGATCGGCCTGTCGGGCGGTGCGTTCATCGGAGCACTGGTCTCCTTCGGTGCGGTACTGCTGCTGTCGTATCTGGCCGGCGGCAGCACCGACCGGGTGATCCTCGCGGGTATCGCGATGACACAACTCTTCTCGGCCCTGACGTCGTTCGTGATCTTCGCCTTCGCCGATTCCGACGAGACCCGCGGCGTGATGTTCTGGCTGCTCGGCTCGCTGGACGGGGTCCGGTGGAACGACGCGCAACTCACCGTCGTGGTGACCGTCGCCGGACTCCTGTTGTGCTGGGCCGCGGCACGCGCCTTGGACGCGTTCACCTTTGGCGACGAGGTCGCCTCGTCGTTGGGGATCGACGTCACCCGGGTGCGAGGTGCACTGCTCGTGCTGACCGCACTGATCACCGCCGCACTCGTCAGCGTCGCGGGCGCGGTGGGCTTTGTGGGACTACTGATCCCGCACGCCGCCCGGTTCCTCGTGGGCCCCGGGCATGTGCGGCTGCTGCCCGTGAGTGCGATCTCGGGTGCGGTGTTCCTGGTCTGGGTGGATGCGATCTCGCGTCAGGCATTCCATCCCACGCCGCTTCCGCTGGGTGTGGGAACGGCGCTGATCGGTGTTCCCGCCTTTGTGCTGATCATGTTCTCGAGGAGGGCACGGGCATGAGCCTCTGCGCAGACCGTGTCACCTGGAACCGCAGCGGCAACCTCGTGGTGGACGGTGTCAGTGTGTCTCCCGAGCCCGGGCAGACCATCGGCCTGCTGGGTCCGAACGGGTCGGGCAAGTCGTCGCTGCTGCGCCTGCTGTCGGGATTCGTCAAGCCCACTGCGGGTGTGGTGACCCTCGACGGCGACGTCATCTCCGAGCTGAAGCGCCGTGACGTCGCCCGCAAGGTGGCCGTCGTCGCACAGCAGGTCGACACCGACGTGGATGTGTCGGTGCGGTCGGTGGTGAGCCTGGGTCGGCTTCCCCATCGAGGCGCATTCGGCTCGGACCCTGGCGCCGACCACGGTGCGATCGTCGATGCGCTCGCCCAGACCGGTCTCACCGACAAGGCCGACCGGCTGTGGCATCACCTGTCGGGCGGGGAGAAGCAACGCGTCCAGATCGCACGGGCACTGGCCCAGCAACCGCGAGAACTACTGCTCGACGAACCGACCAACCACCTCGACATCCATCACCAGATCGAACTCATGTCGCTGGTGTCGCGGCTGCCGATCACCTCGATCATCGCCATCCACGACCTGAATCTCGCGGCGATGTTCTGCGACCAGCTGATGGTGCTGCAGAACGGCCGGGTCGTCGCCGCAGGCACTCCGGGGTCGGTGCTCACCGAAGAGTTGATCGCGGAGGTCTATCGGGTGCAGGCGGTCATCACCGATACCTCCGAGGGGATGAACATCCGATTCGTTCCGACTGTCCGGGAAGCCGATTGAGCAGTCGGACCACCAGGACCGGAGGCCTCGTCACCGGGTTCGCACGCGCGAACCCGGTGGTTCGGCTTCTCGTCCTGACCCAGTTGGCGTTCAACGTCGGGTTCTTCATGGTGCTGCCCTACCTGTCGGTGCATCTCACCTCCGACCTGGGGCAGGCGGCCGCGGTGGTCGGTGCGATCCTCGGGCTGCGGACGGTGGCCCAGCAGGGGATGTTCTTTGTCGGCGGCACCATCGCCGACCGGATCGGCACCCGGCGGACGGTGCTGGTGGGCTGCGCGGTCCGCGTGTCCGGACTCGTGTGCCTCGGGATCAGTACCTCCGTCCTCGGCGCTGCAATCGGTGCAGTGCTCACCGGGTTCGCCGGCGCACTCTTCTCCCCCGCCGTGGAGGCCGAACTCGCCCGCAGCTCGGACACCGACGACGCCTCCCACGCGCGGATCGACGCCTTCGCGCTGTTCAACGCGTTCGGCCAGATCGGCGCGTTCACCGGACCGCTTCTCGGCGCCCTGCTACTCAATGTCGACTTCCGCACCGTGGCGTTCACCGGTGCCGCGGTGTTCGTGCTGATCGGCGCCGCACAGTGGCGATGGCTACCCGCGCACCGTCCGCCCCCGACGCGCGGCTCGGTCCTGTCCGGCTGGCGCGACATCGCGAGAAACCGTGTGTTCCTGTGTTTCTCCCTGGCGGTCGGCGTCTCGCTGGTCGCCTACAACCAGCTGTACCTGCTCGTGCCCATCGAACTCGACCGCGGTTGGGGCGACCAGGAACCCCTCGGTGTCCTGCTCGCCGCCTCGTCGCTGGTCGTGGTGATCGCGCAGATGCGGGTCACGGCCTGGGCCCGTCGACGATCTCCCACACGCGCGATGACTCTCGGCCTCGGCAGCGTCGCCCTGGGGCTGGTCGCCGTCGGTACCGCAGCTGCCGTCGGCTCCCGGCCGGCCACACTCATCGGTGCACTGCTGTTCGTGCTGCTCCTCGCGATGGGGCAGATGATCACCGGTCCGACGGCGCGAGCGGCGATTCCCGGCTTCGCACGCGAGCAGCATCTCGGCTCCTATTACGGCGTGTACGCGTCTATCGGCGGAATCCTCGTACTGCCCGCGTCGGCGGCGGTGGGTGCCGTGGTCGACGCCGTGCCCGACACCGCCCTGGGACGGGCCGCGCCCTGGGGTCTGCTGGCCGGGCTGGTGCTCGTCGCCGCGGCGTCACTGGGACCGATCATGCGACGGCAGGACCGACGCGGACAGACCGCCGCCCACCCCTGACCCCGGCCCGGAACCCGGCCGGGTGCCTCACACCGTCACGCCGGCGCGATCTGGTGCTGGGGCCAGAACACGTCGGCGAGCAACGTGGGCTGGACCGACTGCTCCGGCGAGGCCGACCAGCACACTCACCGCAGATGGTTTCGAACACTCGGTATGCATGCCATGATCGGATTCATGGCTCAGGACTGGTTGTCGGTGACGGTGGAGCTACTCGGGGGCCCTCGCGAGGATGTGTGGCCGCGCCCGGCGAGAGTGCTCGCCGTCAGCCCATCACACACATTCGCCGAACTGGCGACCGCCATCAGTGTCGGCTTCGGAAGGTGGTCCACGCCGCAGCCCGGTGGCTTCACGTTGCCCGACGGGCGGACCCAGGACGTCGACCACTCCGCCGTCGCCGAGCTGCTCTCGCGCGGCGCGGTCTTTCGTTTCGTCGACTCCGCCGGGGGCTGGACGCACGCGTGCACCATCGCGGACCTACCGATCGATCCTCGCGATGTGCTCGGCGGCGAACCGGATACTCCGACCCCCTATCAGGGATGGGGCACGATCCCCGACCCCTTCGGTCGCAGGTGGCTGGACTACGAGGAAACCATCGAGATGCCACCCCGGCTCGCCGGCACGCACCCGATGCTCCGTCCGGACTGGCCGGCTGTGGACACCTCCGATCCGGTCGATCACCGCGAGGTCCGGGGAGCGGTGTACATGAAAGACATCGACCGGTTTCTCGCCGCCGTGCTCGGCCGCGACGTGACCCCGGCGCTGCAGCACGTGGGGTCGGGGGTCGTCTTGGCGTTGCGGGCGGGACGAGACGCGGCCGAACCGATCGCCCGCGCGGTCATCGACGGACTGACTGACCGCGAGGGCCCCGGTGACGCGATCCTCGCCGAGGATCTGCAAGCACTCCTGCGTGGCGAACCACTCCCCGGGAAGGTGGTGCCGGTCCAGCTCGACGAACTCGAATACACACTCCACAGCAACAGCAGGGAGTGGACTTACGGATTCATCGACCTCCAAACCGGCGCGGTGCGCGACGGCGGTGCCACCGACCCGGGAATGGTCGGCGAAGATGCCGCGATCGATGTCGACGAGGACATCGACCGCTGGTTGATGTTCGACAAGGTGTCCTCGCGTGAGGGCTGGAAAGACATGGCCGCCTTTGCCGAGCAACAGCGTGACGCGGACGTGCGCCAACGCATGGAACGTGCACTCGAGGGCCGCGGCGCATTCCGCAGATTCAGGGACCTTGTCTCCGACGAGGGGCTGCTCGACGAATGGCGTACCTTCTCCGACGAACGCAAGATCGGACACGCCCGAGAGTTTCTCGCCTACAAGGGAATCCGAGTCGGCTGACGCGGGCACCGGCAGGCGCCCGCCGCCGCCTCTTGACACACCGAACTCCGCGGGGATTCACTGAAAAAGCTCGTGCTCGTCCACTCGACCTCGATGAGGCGCCCCATGCGACACATGGCCTCCCCGGAACCGGCTCGTCGACCACGACTGCGAGAACCGCGGCGCCGGCGCTCCGCCGGTGTGGTCGTGATGGTCGTCGCGCTGGTGGGGCTGACGCTGTCGACGTCGGCGACAGCGGTGGCCGCCCCCGGCGGATCGGCCACCGGATTCGCCCAACCGTTCGCGGGTGCACCTGCTTTCGAGGCTGTGGCGCCGCAAGAGATGACGAGCCCAGCACAGCTGAACCAGCCACTCGGCCAGGCTGCGACCGAGCGGATCGCCGCAGCAATCGGACTCTCACCCCGAGATGCCCTGTCCGAACAGCAGTATCGGGCACTGCTCAGCGGGGGCGGCGTGGGCGGTGATCGCGATGCCGCGAAGACCATCGACGCCTGCCTGATCATCCTCACCAACACCGTCGGCCGGCCGATGTACGGCGGCTCGGTACTCGGCAGCTACGGCCTCTACGTCGACAGCCACGGTATGTTGCAGAGTCCGGCCAACGCGAGTGCGCCGACCCGACAGGTCAACACGCTGCTCGCACCGGGCGCCTACATCGGCACATGGATGCGCAACAACGGTGCGACGCACAGCCTGCTGGCGCTGTACCGCTCGGCCTATTCCGTTCAGGTTCCCTTCGGCTTTGCCTCACAGCAGATCTCAGGAACCGCACAATTGGTCACCAACACCCGGGGCGGGATCACGACGACGGTCGGGATGTCGATGGCACCACCGCTGTGGGTGGTGAACTTCGCCCTCATCTACATCGTGAGGCCGGCGCTCGCCGCCACGATGCCCGCCTACTGGGCGCCGATCCCCCAGACGGTGGTGAACGCGATCGAGGCCAGCCCTTCCGGCCAGGTTCCCTACCATCAGTTCGCCTCGTACTTCGACTGAGATCGACTGCGTTTCAAGCGAATCACCGCACAACGACCGACCACCTCGCGGTGGGCGGGACGTGACCGTCCCAGTGCCGACGCTTGCGTGAACACCGATCGCATGCCATTCTTGGCAACCGTGATGACATTCCCCATCGGAAAGGCGCACTCCGCCACCATCAGGTGACCGCGGTGCGCACACGAGCGACCTCAGGTCGCCAACCCCTCATCGAATCCACCGAGCATCGTGTCGATCAGGCATGGCAGCTCTGCACGTTGCGTGACGGCTGGCTCGCGCACGGGTTACAGACCGCATCGTCCGACCGGGCAAACGCCGAAGATGCGGTGGCCGAACTCTATCGGCGTATCGGGCAGGCTCCCCCGGCCTTCCTCTGGGCAGACTCGCCCGCCGCCGCCCACGCCATCATCGACGCAGAGAACCACCGGTACTCGGACTCGACCGCGAACCTCGTCGACGAGGCATCCGGTCGGATCGCCGACCTGTTCCGGACGTCACGAAACCGCCTGCACCGCCGGAGTCGTCGGCCGCATCCCACGTCGTTCGCCCAGACCTGGAGACACTTCCAACCGCCACCCGAGGCCGCGGCCGACGGCGTCGAGCTCTCCGAACTCGTCTGGCAGACGATGTGGAACTCGTTACGTACCAGCATGGTCGACGGTGTGGTGGCCGCAATCCGCGCACAGCTGCTGCCACTGCCCACCGTGATCACCTGGTTCGGCCAGCAGGACGCCTACCGGGTCGGCACCGACGACGCATTCATCCAACTCGGATTGACCAGGTGCGGAGCCGACGACGCCGCTCTCCTCGACATCCGGTCGAGATTGGTGCAGTCGACCGGATGGTGGTGGGCCTTCGACGGTCTCTGTGTTCTGGCCGAACGCCCCGTTGAATTGTTCACCGAGCCGATCCCCGGCGGTGTCCATCACGAACGACGACTCCACCACGACCACCGTCCGGCGATAGAATTCGCCGACGGCACAAGTACTTTCGTGCTCCACGGCACTGTCGTCCCCGAGTGGGTGATCGATGATCCCACCGTCGCACGCATCGATGCCGAACGTAACGTGGAGATCCGTCGATGTGCCATCGAACGACTCGGATGGGACCAGTACCTCGACGCCGCAGGACTCGACCCCGTCGACCGCACCGACGACCCCGGCAACCCGGGCTGTGTGCTCGAGTTGTACAGCTCCCCGTCACAGTGGCGTACCAGCAAACGAATCCTGTTGACCACCAACGGCTCGACAGAGCGGGATGGCACTCGCCGGCGGTACGCCATCGGTGTCCCCGGATTCGACTCCGCGCTCGAGGCCGCCGGCTGGACCTATGGTCTCACCGGCGCCGACTACGCCCGGCTCGGACGGCGCACATGAGCCACGCCGATCCCGTTGCCACCACATCCTGTCCAGCCCTACGACCCCACAGGTGATCCCATGTCCTCAGCGATGACCCTCGACCGACTCACGACGCTTTCGGGTCTCTCCGTGCTCGACCATCTCGACCGGTCGGTGTCGATCCCGATCCTCGACGGACCACAGGCACAGGGCGATCTCATCGTCCTCCCCCGTGATCTCACACCCGATGTCCATTGCCATGCCCAGTACTTCACCCGCCCTGTTCCGACCACCGGACTGGAGCTTCTCCGCAGCACCGGCGGGGGCAACCCGCACACCCTGGTCGCCGAGGGCCCCGGATGCAGGTGGGGACGATTTGTCATCGATCCCACCGGACTCGCACTCGGGATCGTCGAGACCACCACGGTGGCGTATCTGATCCACCCCGAGCACGGTGCCACCGGCATCGCGCCGGGAAGCTATGTCATCCGGCGCCAGCGTGAGCACGGCGTGGGCGGTCCCCGGTTCGGTACGACGCAGTTCGTCGTCGACTAGAGCCTGTCTCCTCAAAGCTGTAGCCACCCGAGGATGGGGTTGAGGCCGCCGTCTCCACTGTGCTGGACCTCGTACGACAGGCACGACCGATCGTCGTCACCACGCCGGGCGACGCACGGTTGCCGGTCAGTCCAGGCAGAACTCGTTGCCTTCGGGGTCAGCCATCACGATGTGGCCACCCTCGAGGGGCGGCGCGGGTTCGATGCGGGTGAGCCGGGTGGCGCCGAGCCCCACGAGCCGCTCGCCCTCGACCTCGAGTGCGTTCATCCGCGCATCGCCCTGCAATCCCGGCGCGGCACGAACGTCGAGATGCAGACGGTTCTTGACCGACTTGCCTTCAGGGACCTTCTGGAAGAACAACTTCGGCCCACGACCCGCCGGGTCGATGATCCCCGAGGCATCGTTGCGACGATCTTCGGGAACGCCGAAGGCGACCAACGCCGCCTCCCACGTGTCGAACCCCGGGGGCGGATCGAGGAGTCGGTATCCGAGCACCTGAGCCCAGAACTCCGACAGTCCAGCCGGATCGGCACAGTCGATGGTCACCTGGAATTCCGCTGCCATGACAAAGGTCCTTTCGTGGTCGACGAGTACCCACAGGATGCACCCGATCGCGGACAGGCGGGGTCCGCAATCACCGTGCCGGGACCAGCATCGGGACCACGCGCACGTAGATCACCATCCCGATCACCTCCACGAGCGTCTGGGTGACCACGACCGCCGCGGCGAGTTCGAAGCCGGCCGGCAGAGCAAGCGCCAGCGGCAGCACGACCAGCGAGTTCCGGGTCGCCCCGGAGAACACCACCGACCGCCGGGCAGGCACATCCAGGGCGAAAAGCCGACCCACGAGCAGCCCGACGATCGGCATCACGACGAGGAACACCACGTAGATCGGAACCACCCGGAACACCGAGCCGAACCCGTCGTCGATGGCGGGCACCTGCGAGGCGACCACGAGCCCCAACACCGCCATCATCAACGGCACCATGGCCGCCGAGACCACACCCGAGAACTGCTCACCAGATCGGTGTCTTGACGACCACCACTGAGTGAGCCACGCCAACGCCAGAGGGATGACGATGAGCTTGACGAACGCCGAGATGAACGGCTGCACATCGACGACGTCGACAAGATCGGAGCCGAGGAAGACGAACAGGAACACGGGAAGCGTCAGGAACTGCAGCAGGAGCAGAACCGGCGTCGCCGCGAGCAGGCGGCGACTGTCCCCACCGGCAAGACCGGAGAACACGATCACGTAATCCACACACGGACACAGCAATACGAGCAAGATCCCGATTTGCACCGCCTGATCGGCCGGCGCAAAGAGAAAGAGGACGGCGACCACGACGGGTACTGCGACGAAGTTCACCAGGACCACCGAGCCGAGAAACCGGACGTCCCTCACAGCGCGGAGCAATGCCGACGCCGGAACCTGGAGGAACGTGACGTACAGCAAGGCACCGAGCACCGGATCGATTCCGCGCGCAAGCCCCGGGCCGGCGCCCGGGGCACTCAGTCCGACGAGCAGGCCCACCACGATGGCCACCAGGTACAGGACGACCTGATGACGTTCGAGACGGTCGGCTACCGCATTCATCATGGTGGGAGTCAATCACACGGCAAGAACCCGGCCGAGACGGCGACGGCTCCTGACCTCGCGTCGGGTCACGCTGGAGGTGACCCGGTTGCGATTCGAGGTCGGCCGGCGGAGATTTCGACACGTCTCGTCGCTCCGCTCCTCGTCGGCTCAATCACCGTGCCACGCGCGCCCCACAATCTGCCCGACTCAATTGCCGTGCCGCACAAGCCGCACAATCTGCCCGGCTCAATTACCTTGCCGCGCACGCCGAACACGCCGGACGGTTCCGTCGTCGCCGTGGTTACCTCTCGAAGTCGGCCGGCGGAGATTTCGACACGCCTCGTCGCTCCGCTCCTCATCGGCTCAATCACCGTGCCGCGCAAGCCGCACGATCTGCCCGGCTCAGTTGCCTTGCCGCGCACGCCGAGCGTGCCGGAGGCTTCCGTCGTCAGCCGTGGTTACGTCTCGAAGTCGGCCGGCGGAGATTTCGACACGCCTCGTCGCTCCGCTCCTCATCGGCTCAATCACCGTGCCACGCGCGCCCCACAATCTGTGCGGCTCAATCACCGTGCCACACACGCCGCACGATCTGCTCGGCTCAATTGCCTTGCCGCGCACGCCGGGAGGCTTCCGTCGTCAGCCGTGGTCACCTCTCGAAGTCGGCCGGCGGAGATTTCGACACGCCTCGTCGCTCCGCTCCTCATCGGCTCAACCTGAATCCACCGATCCAGATGGAAAAACCTGGGCCCGAAACGGCGTGGGAAACACGAAATGCCCTGTCCGAGTGTGAGAATCAGACTTATCGAAGGTTCGACCCACACACAAAGAAAGGGCATCTCGCAGATGCGATCCTGCCACACCTTGCCGGTAAAGTCAGCATCATTCGATGACCACAACCTGATCGGGCCGGCCGGGGTGGTACCGGTGATGCGTCTGGCCCAAACGTGTGGCCTGCAAGAACTCGGCGATCAATGGTTGACCATCCCCACCGATACCGGCGCCAACGCCGGCCGGAAACTCTCAGCAATCGTGATGGGCATGGTGATGGGCGCCGACACCATCGACGGATTGTCGATCATCGGCCACGGCGGGATGGGCACGATCTACGGCCACACCCACGCCCCGTCCACCCTGGGCACGTTTCTGCGGGCCTGTACCCGCGGCACGGTCGCCCAGTACGAGGCGATCGCCACCCGCCTGTTGGCCGGCCTGATCGAACACACCCACCTCCTCAACCCTGCAGGTGAACGGGTACTGGTCGATCTCGACGACACCATCAACCAGTGTTACGGCCACCAGAAACAAGGCGCGAAATACGGCTACAGCGGGGTCCGTGGGATCAACGCCCTCATGGTGACGGCCACCACCGCCGATCGGGCCCCGATCATCCTCGGTCACCGCCTGCGGGGCGGGTCGTGTAACTCGGTGCGCGGAGCCGCCGACCTGTTGACCCGATCGTTGAACACCCTGCGTCGGGCGTGGCCGGCCGGACGAGAGGTGCCGGTGTTGGTTCGGGGTGATTCCGCGTTCTACTCCCACGACCTGGTCGCCGCAGCCCACCGGGCCGGGGCACAGGTGTCGTTGACGGTGCGGTTGTACAGCAACGTGACCACCGCGATCTCCACGATCGATGACTCGGCATGGACCACGATCACCCTGGCCAACCCCACCCAGGTTGGTACAGACGGGCAGCTGGTGCGTACCGCCGAGGTGGCCGAGGTTCCCTTCGACGGGTTCGTCGGTAAACCCTCCACACCGGTCAAACCCGGGCGTACCCGGGCCCCGATTCCGGGTCGGTTGATCGTGCGGCGGGTCCTGGCCCTCAATCCTGATGGTGACTCGTTGTTCGATGTGTATCGTCACCATGCGTTCTTCACCACCGACATGACCACCGACAAAGTCGTCGCTGATCGTGTGCACCGTCATCACGCGATCATCGAGCAGGTCCATGCCGATCTGAAGGCCTCGGCGATGGCCCACATGCCCTCGGGGAAGTTCTCTGCCAACGCCGCGTGGTTGGCGTGTGCGGTGATGGCGTTCAACCTCACCCGGGCAGCGGCCACCGTGGCCGGTGGATCATTGATGCGTGCGACCACGACCACGATCCGGCGTGCGTTGATCGGGGTACCGGCGCGGACTTCGTCGTCGGCACGTCGTTTGTCGTTACATCTACCGGCTGGGTGGCCCTGGGAAGTGGAGTGGAATCGGTTGTATGCCAATACTGTTCATTGAAATCCTGGTGTTTGACCTGACCATTCGGCCGTGTGTGGCCCTGATCTGAAACCTGGTGAAACAGGCCGACGTTGGAGATCGGCGGTACACACACGTCTTTATCGGGTTGGTATCGGGGTCAAGGGCTCCAACATCATTCATCCGACCGTTGAAACCGGATCGGTGGATTCAGGCTCAATCACCGTGCCACGCGCGCCCCACAATCTGTGCGGCTCAATCACCGTGCCACGCGCGCCCCACAATCTGTGCGGCTCAATCACCGTGCCACACACGCCGCACGATCTGCTCGGCTCAATTGCCTTGCCGCGCAAGTCGAGCACGCCGGGAAGGTTCCGTCGTCAGCCGTGGTTACGTCTCGAGCTCGGGCTGCGGAGATTTCGACACGCCTCGTCGCTCCGCTCCTCGTCGGCTCAATCACCGTGCCACGCGCGCCACACGATCTGTCCGGCTCAATCACCGTGCCACACACGCCGCACGATCTGCTCGGATCGATCACCGTGCGTGGCACGCACGGTGATCGACGATCGAACTCAGATGACGCCGAGTGCGAGCATCGCGTCGGCGACCTGGGTGAAGCCCGCGATATTGGCGCCGAGCACGTAGTCACCCGGGGCGCCGTACTCGTCGGCGGTCTGCAGGCAGGTGTTGTGGATGCCCCGCATGATCTTCTGCAGTCGCTGTTCGGTGTGCTCGAAGCTCCAGGAGTCGCGGGAAGCGTTCTGCTGCATCTCGAGTGCGCTGGTGGCCACACCGCCGGCGTTGGCCGCCTTACCCGGCGCGAACAGCACGCCGGCCTGCGCGAAGGCCTTGATGGCATCCGGGGTGGCGGGCATGTTGGCGCCCTCGGCGACCGCGCGGCAACCATTGCTGATCAGGAACTTCGCATCCTGGTCGTTGAGCTCGTTCTGGGTCGCGCACGGCAGCGCGACATCGGTGGGCACCTGCCAGATCGAGGAACCGGGCTCACCGAGGTGTGCGCTGGACCGGGCATCGGCGTACTCGCCGATCCGGCCGCGGCGGACGTCCTTGATCTCCTTGAGGAGCTCCAGATCGATGCCGGCCTCGTCGACGACGTAGCCACCGGAGTCGGAGCAGGCCACCACGGTGCCACCGAGCTGATGAATCTTGTCGATGGCATGGATGGCGACATTGCCCGAGCCGGAGACCACGACGCGCTTGCCCTCGACGGACTCACCGGCAGCGGTCAGCATCTCCTGGACGAAGAACACCGCACCGTAGCCGGTGGCCTCCGGACGCACCTGCGATCCGCCCCACGACAGCCCCTTGCCGGTCAGCACGCCCGACTCGTAGCGGTTGGTGATCCGCTTGTACTGGCCGAACAGGTAACCGATCTCACGACCGCCCACACCGATGTCGCCGGCGGGGACGTCGGTGTACTCACCGATGTGGCGGTACAACTCGGTCATGAAGGACTGACAGAACCGCATGATCTCGCCCTCGGAGCGGCCCTTGGGGTCGAAGTCCGACCCGCCCTTGCCGCCACCGATCGGCAGTCCGGTCAGCGCGTTCTTGAAGATCTGCTCGAAACCGAGGAACTTCACCACACCGAGGTAGACGCTCGGATGGAACCGCAGACCACCCTTGTAGGGCCCGAGCGCCGAGTTGAACTCGACACGGAAGCCGCGGTTGATCCGGACCTGTCCGTTGTCGTCGACCCACGGCACCCGGAAGATGATCTGGCGTTCGGGCTCGCAAAGCCGCTCGATGATGCCGGCGTCGGCATAGTGCGGGTACTTGGCCAGAACCAGGCCAAGACTGTCGAACACCTCGCGTGCAGCCTGGTGGAACTCCACCTCACCGGGATTGCGCGCGACCACCTCTTCGTAGAGGTCCTGCACCTTCTCATCGAGCACCGACACCTGGCCCGTCCTTCCCCTTGCGACCGCACCGCGCGGCCGGATGCCCCCACACAGTCGTGGCGGGTCCGGCCGCCAGCCTATCGCTCGACAGAAACGACGGGAATGCCGGATACCTGATGACCGATCCGGAGTGCCGCCGGGGATCGGCGTTCTCAGACCGAGATCGGCACCGAAGCGGTCAGGTCGAGGCACGGATGGACGCGGGCCAGGCGACGCCGGGTCACATCGTCGACGCTCGTGGTCAACGTGAGAATCCACGGCACGACCTCGGCGCCGGGTCCCGGGTCGGCCTCGACGTCGGCGAGGATGTCGCGCGAGAGACTCTCCAGCCGCGCCGGGGTTAGCCATCCGGATCCGGTGAATGCGACGTCGACGTCGAAACTCCCCGGCGACCGCTTCGACCCTGCCGCCGCACGGTTGGCCGCTGCCCATTGCCTGGCCAGCAGCACCGAATCCACGGGTTCGACGACGATCGAATACCGCACCGGTACAGGGATGGCGTCCGTCACCACCCGACGCGCATTCTCGACGAAACGACGGACTCGGTCCTCGCTCGCACACACCCGTATACGACATTCCATGACAACCGCTTTCACGGCGCACTCACTCCTTTGTGAACACTCGTTTGGAAACGATGTGCCATGGACTGTAGCCCAAAAGAAAAAATAGTCCAGTCGCGCTGGTCAAGCGCATCCGCAGTTCCGAAATATATTCCGGAGAAAGAAATTTCACGCCCGTCGTACGCCCGGAGTTTTTCGGTCCGATGCGCCCTCGACACGACCCACGTGGCCGCACAGAAAAATCAGGGAACCGGCGAATTGGCCGGCGCAGAAAAGACGTGTAATACAGATCAGCGCAAAGCGGCACCGTACACGTGGGTGATCGCCAGGCTCATCAGCACCCGACGATCGGCGACCATCACGCCGCGGTACTCCGCCCAGTCCGGGTGCTCTCCGGCGCCGAGCCGGTAGTAGTCGACCAGCGCGTCCGCCTCCGGACCGTTCGGGTCGGTGGCCGGGCCGACCAATGTGGCCGTTCCCTCGGCGGTGGCCCAGGTGTAGCCGTCCGGCGAGGTGAACTCGATGGCCGCCCGCGGATCGCGGCGCAGGTTGGCGGTCTTCGCACGGCCCTCGGTCATCGAGACGTGGATGACGTCGGCGTCGGCGTCGTAGACGGCGGTCACCGGAGACAGTTGCGGCAGACCGCTCGCCCTGATCGTGGCGAGGATGCCGATGCGGGACGACGCGATGAGTGTGCGGGGGTCGAAGGCGGTGTCGCTCATGCGTCCGACAACCACCTGCTGTTCGTCAGAATTCCCGATCGATCCACGGCCCGGACCCCCCGTGGCCCCGTAGGGTCGTCGGTGATCGACACCGACGACGACGGAGGCCGCAACCGACATGGGTGATCGCAGGCTCGGCCGCGGAGAGAACACGACGCTGTCGGCCGAGGTGCTGACCGTCGCCGTCGCCGGACCGGCTGTGGATGTGGTGGCCTTCGTCTTGCGTCCGGACCGCACGGTGCGCACCGATGCGGACTTCGTGTTCTACAACAATCCGCAGAGCCCGTCCGGCGAGGTGACCCTCACCGGTCCGGCGACGCTGACCGTCGATCTGCGGCGGATCCCGGCCGAGATCGAGCGCATCGCCGTCGGGATCTCGATCGACCCACCGGCAACCCTCGGTGGCGCACGCATCGACACCACGGTGACCGCCGGTGACACCACGATCATCGCCCCTGCCGAGGGTCTGACCGTCGAGCGTGCCGCCGTCCTGGTCGAGATCTACCGCCGGGGTGGCGACTGGAAGCTGCGCAGCGAATCCGCCGGGTGGGAAGCAGGTTTCGCGGCGCTCGTCCGGGAACACGGTGTGGCCGTCGACGACGAACCCGCTGCGGTCGGGTCCCCGGCGTCTGCCCCGACTCCCCCGCCGGCCGCCACCGCACCCGCCACTCCCGGAATCCGGATGGTCAAGGGTGAGGAGAAGCTGTCGCTGGAGAAGCGTCAGAAGCTCGACCTCCGCAAGGAGCAGGTACACAAGGTCCTGCTCACCAAGGGGGCTGCGGGAGCGGTGGCCCGGGTGATCATGGTGATCGACAAGACCCTGTCGATGCGCCGTCTGTTCAAGGAGAAGACCGTGCACCGCGTGGTGGAACGGATGATCCCGGTGGCCACCCAGCTCGACAGCGACGGCAACCTCGAGGCCTATCTCTACGGCAGCAGCTATGCGCAGCTGCCGGATGTGACCGTCGCCGCCGCCGAGGAATGGATGGACACCTACATCCATCTCAAGGGCAGACATGGCGCCCCACTGGGACCGCAGATCGACTACGACCGGCAGATCGGCGGGGTCAACGAGGAACTCCCGATCATGAACGCCATCCTCGAGGCCGTCGCCGAGGCCGGCGACAGGCAACCGGTGTTGGTGCTGTTCTTCACCGACGGCGGTTTCCACAGCAAGGTGCCGCAGATCCGCCGGCTCATCCACGATGCGGCGGCACAGCCGATCTTCTGGCAGTTCATCGGACTGGGCCGCAACCGATTCGGAGTTCTCACCGAACTCGACACCCTGTCGGGTCGGGTCGTCGACAATGCGGGGTTCTTCCCCATCGACGACATCGACACCGTTGCCGACGGGGCCCTGTACGAACACCTGTTGTCGGAGTTCCCGGACTGGCTGCGTGAGGCCATCCGACTCGGGATCGTCGACGCACGATTCGGAGGACGCTGACATGACCGACACCGTCGACGAGGTCCACCCCGATCTGCGGCTCGCGGCGCGCGTGCTGCCCCGCAATGCCGTGATGTCGGCGACCGTCCCGGTGCTGCAGAAGATCACCGGTCTGGCCGCGATGCGTACGCCCGCCGGCGTCGAGGTCCACGATCTCGGTGACGGGGTGACGGTCCGACTGCATCGTCCGCCGGTTCCGTCGACGTCCGGGCATGCGATGCTCTGGATTCACGGCGGCGGCTACGTGATCGGGTCGGCAGCCCAGGACGACAAGCTCTGCGCCGGGTTCGCCCGGCGCCTCGGGATCACCGTGGCCGCCGTCGACTATCGACTCGCCCCGAAACACCCCTATCCGGTGCCGCTGCAGGATTGCCACCGCGCACTGGAATGGCTTGCTCGACAACCAGATGTGTCGGCAGATCGGTTAATCATCGGCGGCGCCAGCGCCGGTGGCGGACTCACCGCCGCACTCGCGTTGCGATGCCGCGACATGGGCGATCTGTCGCCGGTGTTCCAGCTGCTGGTGTATCCGATGCTCGACGACCGGTCGAGCAATGCCGGCCACGATGACCAGAACCATCGGGTGTGGAGCATCCGCTCGAACCGTGTGGGCTGGTCGGCCTATCTCGGTGACGCCGACCGGGATCTCGCGGTCCCGGCCCGCCGCCACGATCTCGCGGGGCTGCCGCCCGCCTGGATCGGCGTGGGCACCCACGACCTGTTCCACGACGAGGATCTCGAGTACGCCCGACGTCTTCGGGAGTCGGGGGTGGCGGTGACCGTGGACACCGTTCCCGGGGCATTCCACGGCTTCGACCTCGTACTGCCGCGTGCCGGGGTGTCCCGGGAGTTCTTCGCGCGTCAATGCGAGGTGCTCGCCGCCGTCATCGGCTGACGCCCGGGTCCTCTCCGTCGAGCCGTTCCTGCGCGGCGGCGACGGCCTGCCGGGCGTTCTCGAGACTCTGGTGGGCGGCCCGTTCGGCGGCCTCGGCACCCTCTTGCCGACGGCGCGCGAACCCGAGTTCCTGCTCGAGGCGCGCGACGTCGGCGCGCAGACGGTCGAGTTGGTCGGTGATGACCTCGACGGAGTGGGTGGCCTCCGCGCTCGCCAGTGCGGCGCGGTCGGTGCCACGGCGGGCACGGGTTTCGTCTGCCCGGGCGCGTGCGAGGCCGGCCTCGGCCGCCGCCCGTCGCGCTTGGGCATCTCGGCCCGGATCGGCCGCCGCGGCGTCACCGGACGAGGCGGCGGTCGGTGGGTGCGCGTCCGCGGCCGGGTCCGGGACGGCGAACACCGCTGCGGGACCGAATCCGGAGTACTCGCCGGCCGCCGTGAGCCGGCCGCGTGCCAGTCCGTCGGCGATGTCGGCATCGGCCATCGCGGCGCGCAGGGTCTGCACGATCTCGCGTTCGGTGCCCGCACTCACCGGCACCCCGAGATCGTCGGCGAGGTGGCCGACCGCGATCGCGGCGGCGGTGACCACCTCTCGCCGCCGGGCCGACAGATCCCGGACCTGCCCGGCCGCTCCGCGACGCTGGGCCTCGCGGAGTCGACCCCCGAGTTCGGTGAGGTCGGTGACGCCGTCCGGGTGGCGGCGCACCCACTGGTTGAGCAGCCACGCGGAGACCGTGGGCCGGCGCAGGGCTCCGATCTGCGTGGCCAGTGCTCGATCGCCACCGCGGCGGACGAGGGTGGCGAGGATCTTGCGGCGGGCGACGAAGTCGCCGGGCGCCAGCCCGTACAGTTCGTCGGCCGCCGCCTCGAGCGAGTCGGGCCGCGACTCGGATTCGGGACGACCGGGGTGATCAGCCGCCATACCCGCACCGGATCCGATGGTGACACGCCATGTACCGATCCAAGCACGTGTGGCGTGTGTGGGGTCACTCTCGGCGCGTCACTACGCTGACCGGGTGTCGTTGTCGTCCTGGTCGGCGTTGTTGGCGGCGTGTCTGCTGATCAGCTTCACGCCGGGTGCCGGCGCGATCTACACCATGTCGAATGCGATCAACGTCGGACATCGCCGGACGATCTGGGGAGTTCTCGGTCTGCAGGCGGCGCTGATCATCCAGCTGGCGATCGTGGCCGCCGGACTCGGTGTGGTGGTGGCCGGTTCCCCGACCGCCTTTGCCGTGATCCGCTATCTGGGTGCGGCCTATCTCGTCTATCTGGGCATCCGGCAGATCCTGCGGACACCGGTCACCGCCACCGACACCGTCGTGGGCGACACACCGCAGTCGGCGGGCTCGTTGTTCGTCCGCGGTGTCGGGGTGAACCTGCTGAACCCGAAGGCGATCGTCTTCTTCCTGGCGTTCATCCCCGGCTTCGTCAAACCCGAGCACGGATTCGTCACCCAGTACGCCATGATCGGCGCGACCATCGTGGCCGTCGACATCGCGGTGATGTGGCTGTTCTTCGCCGTCGTCGGCCGTGGTTTCGCCCGGTTGACCGGTACGGTGACCGGTCAACGTCGGCTCAACCGCATCTTCGGTGCCCTGTTCATCGGCGTCGGCATCCTGTTGGCGGTCGTCTAGGGCGGCTACCGCCGCACACACCTACCGATAGGTTCGCAGGGGTATCGACGACGGCTCTGGCCCGTCCGGGACGGGGATGCCCTCGAATCGGAATCCGAGCCGGTCGGCGAGGGCCTCCTCGACGAGCGCGGGCGGCGACGGCCAGGACCCTCCGTCGTAGCGTTCGTAGCTGTCGACGGCGGCTTCGAACGGCAGCGCCGGACCGAGGTTCTCGGACAATCCACCGTCGTCGCTCCCGCCGAATCCACGGACGAGGTGACCATCGGGATCCCACCAGCCGAACGACCCCCACCCGCTGACGCTGTGCAGCCCGAAGAGATACATGGTGCGGCCTTGCGCCGCGGAATGGAACCGCAGGTCCAGATCGAGCGGCCCCACCCCCACCGATTCGGTCGCGAGAACGGTGACACCGTCGAAGCAGGCGGCGGCCACCTGCCCATCACGGGGGTCGGCGGACTGCAGGAGGTTGCTGTCGGAGAGGAAGCGGCACGGGCCGAACAGTCCCCGGACGAGGGTGTCGGTGGCGGCGATGTCGATCGACGGCGGGCGCCGCAGCACCTCGGGTGTGTCGGCGTCGGTGTAGACGAGGAACCAGCACTTCATGCCCATGGGGCGTGACGCTACCCAGCGGTGAGCGGAATGGACGTGAGGCGTCGTTCGGCGAACCGACCGAAGCCGAGTCGTTGCAGGATCGGCGACGAGGTCTGTTCGGCGTGGATGATCGCGAGCCCTGCACCGAGCGTGCGGGCGTCGTCGAGGCGGGCGGCCACCAGCGACCGATAGGCGCCACGACCGCGGGCTTCGGTGACGATGGCCGCTCCCCACATGCGGGCGACGTCCCGGACGTGTTCGTAGCCGCCGGCACCGACCGGCTCGCCGTCGATGCGGGCCACGAACAGTCGGATGCGCTCGTCGTCGACCCGAAAGCCCGGATCGCGCAGGGCGTGCGGTTCGAATCCCCATGCCTGTCGGGAGATGCGGGCGAACTCGGCGACGTCGGCATCGGTGGCGACGCGGTGCACGGTGACGTCGGCCGGCAGTGGGATGGATGCCACGAACGTCTCGGTGGGTTCGCCGGCGATGACGTCGACGACGGCGACGATGCGGGCTGCCCGGCGGGCCAGCTCGGTGTCGGTGAGTCCGCCGAACACCCCGACCCCGGCGGTGAAACGCAGGGTGTCGGCCCCGTGTGCGCGGGTGGTGGCGGCGGCCTCGTCGAGTGCGGCGACCGGGTCGACGGGCGAGTCGGTGTGGTACTGCAGCAGCGTCGCGACACCGTCGGCGAGATAGAACTCGCACGGCCCGTCGACGATGTGCTCGGAGCCGTCCGGATGCCAGGACGACTTCCATGCCACCGACTCTTCGACGATCCGCTCCGCTGTCCACGACACGGCACTAGACTTTCATGTGTGTGACCTGTCCGACTTTTCGGGGACCGAAACACCTGGTGGCGGTCTACCCAGGCGGCATCGAGCGTCTCAATTCGAGCAAAAACCTGAACGATTCCAGAAAAGGGTGCATACTGGTCTGCGTGACCTCCTCACCGGATTTCACCGCACTGCTGCGGGAAGCAGCACTCCGCGTCACCCGACCCCGGGTGGCGGTACTCGAGGCCGTCCACGCGCATCCGCACGCGGACACCGACTCGATCTACAGGGCAGCGCGGATCGAACTCCCCGAGGTCTCCCTGCAGGCCGTCTACGACGTACTGTCCGCCCTCACCGAGGTCGGTCTGGTCCGTCGGATCCAGCCGCAGGGCCACCTGGCCAGATACGAGGCGCGCGTCGGCGACAACCATCACCACGCCGTGTGCCGTGCATGCGGCACGATCGGCGACGTCGACTGTGCCGTAGGCGAAACCCCCTGTCTGACAGCGTCAGACAGTCACGGTTTCATCCTCGACGAGGCCGAGGTCATCTACTGGGGGCTGTGTCCGACCTGCGCAGCCTCGCGTCCACCAGAGTCAACACCGTGATCGCAGCCCGCATCACTCATCACCGAAAGGACTGTCGTGTCTGACGAAACCGCAACCGAACATCCCCCGATTGGCGCGGCGAACACCGACGCCGGAGAACCTCCGGCCGGCTGCCCGATGCACATCCGTCCCCCGGTGGAGGGCGGCGGCAACGACCAGTGGTGGCCGGAACGCCTGAATCTCCGTGTGCTGGCACATAATCCGGATGTCATCCGCCCGCGTGACACCGATTTCGACTACGCCGAGGCACTCAAGTCGCTCGACGTCGACGGCCTCGTCGCCGACCTGAAGACGCTCATGCGGGACTCGCAGGACTGGTGGCCCGCCGACTTCGGTCACTACGGCCCGCTGTTCGTCCGCATGTCCTGGCATGCCGCGGGTACCTACCGCGTCGAGGACGGCCGTGGCGGCGCCGGCACCGGCATGCAGCGGTTCGCGCCGCTCAACAGCTGGCCGGACAACGTCAGCCTGGACAAGGCCCGTCGTCTGCTGTGGCCGGTCAAGAAGAAGTACGGCAAGTCGATCAGCTGGGCGGATCTGATCGTGCTCGCCGGCAACGTGGCCCTCGAGGACATGGGCTTCAAGACCAAGGGCTTCGCCTTCGGTCGTCCGGACGAGTGGGAGCCGGAGGAGGTCTACTGGGGCGCCGAGTCGACCTGGCTGGGCACCAATGCCCGCTACTCGGGTGAGCGTGACCTGGAGAACCCGCTGGCCGCCACCACCATGGGCCTGATCTACGTCAATCCCGAAGGCCCCGAAGGAAAGCCGGACTACCTCGCCGCCGCGCAGGACATCCGCGACACCTTCGGCCGGATGGCGATGAACGACGTCGAGACCGCCGCGCTGATCGTCGGCGGGCACACCTTCGGCAAGACCCACGGCAACGGCGACGCCGACAAGCTCGGTCCCGAGCCCGAGGCCTCACCGCTGGAGAACGTGGGCCTGGGCTGGGCCAACCCGCAGGGCACCGGCGTCGGCCTCGACGCCATCACCTCGGGCCTCGAGGTGATCTGGACCCACACCCCCACCAAGTGGGACAACTCCTTCCTGGAGATCCTCTACGGCAACGAGTGGGAGCTCACCAAGAGCCCGGCCGGTGCCTTCCAGTGGCAGCCCAAGGACGGCGGCTGGGCCAACTCGGTCCCGCAGGCGTTCGGTACCGGCAAGACCCATCCGTCGATGCTGACCACCGACCTCACCCTGCGGTTCGATCCGGTCTACGGCGAGATCACCCGCCGCTGGCTCGATCACCCGGAGGAGCTGGCCGAGGAGTTCGCCAAGGCCTGGTTCAAGCTGCTGCACCGCGACATGGGTCCGGCCGCCCGCTACCTCGGACCGCTGGCCCCCAGCGAGACCTACCTGTGGCAGGACAACGTCCCGGCCCAGGAGGGTGCGGTCGTCTCCGACGCCGACATCGCGAACCTCAAGAACTCGCTGCTCGAATCCGGACTGACTGTCGCACAGCTGGTCTCGACCGCATGGAAGGCCGCCTCGACCTTCCGTGGCAGCGACTACCGCGGTGGCGCCAACGGCGGCCGGATCCGCCTGCAGCCGCAGTTGGGCTTCGAGAGCAACGAACCCGACGAGCTGGCCCAGGTGATCCGCGTGCTCGAGGAGATCCAGGGGTCGTTCACCGGTGAGGCGGGCGCCAAGGTGTCCTTCGCCGACCTGGTGGTGCTCGGTGGCGTCGCCGCGATCGAGAAGGCCGCCAAGGACGCCGGCATCAGCGTGTCGGTGCCGTTCACCCCGGGCCGTACCGACGCCACCCAGGCGGAGACCGACGCCGATTCGGCCGCCCACCTGGAGACCAGGTACGACGGTTTCCGCAACTACGAGGGCAAGGGCAACGAGCTCTCCGCCGAGTACAACCTGCTCGACAAGGCCTCGCTGCTGACCCTGTCGGCGCCGGAGATGACCGTGCTGGTCGGCGGTCTGCGCGTGCTCGGTGCGACCTACCAGGGCTCGAGCCTCGGTGTGCTCACCGAGAACCCGGGCACGCTGACGAACGACTACTTCGTCAACGTCCTGGACATGGGTGTGAAGTGGGCCAAGAACGAGGACGGGACCTTCGTCGCGACCGACCGCAAGTCGGGCGAGAAGAAGTGGACCGGCAGCCGGGTCGATCTGGCCTTCGCCGCCAACTCCGAGCTGCGTGCCCTCGCCGAGGCCTACGCCGAGGACACCTCCGCGGAGACCTTCGTGGCCGACTTCGTCGCCGCGTGGACCAAGGTGATGGAACTCGACCGGTTCGACCTGGTCTGATCAGCTGCTGACCACCCGGTGGCTCCGGTCACCGGAGCGTAACGGAAGCCGAATATCGATGGCGCCCAGGGATTCCCTGGGCGCCATCGCCGTCTCGGCCGAAGGCGCGGGTAACGCGGTGATGTCGGGACGGTGATCGTGCGATTGCATATCCGGCGCATCGATGTGGATGTGATTATGCTGGCGGTTTCCCGATGAGGGGAACGGCGCCGGCATCATCACCTGCGGCGGGTCGTTCACCACTGGACGCAAAGGAGTGGCCATGTCGACCGCATCCGAGAGTTCTGCCCCCGATACGGTGCGCACCACGCCCCGATCCCCCGGCCACATCCGATTGACCTCGCACAGCGCCGGATTCGGTGCGCCGCAGATCTCCTGGGGTGCGGCCACCGCCGCTGAGCGCGGCCCGGTGATCGCCACCACCACCGATCGGGCGCATCGCAACGTGATCGGTACCCACAGCGGCTCCTACAGCGTCTACCGGGCCCTCGCCGTCGCCGCGGGGGCACTGTCACGTGATCATCGCGCGGACCTCACCAACACCTCACCCACCGACGTGATCGGCCCACATCGGCAGTGGGCCGATCCCAATGCGATCGTCAGCCTCGACCCGTGGGGTGCGACCGTGGCCGAGTCGTTCCCCGAACTGCTCGCCTCCGGATACGACATCCGCCCGACGATCGCGGTCACCAAGGCGCACGTGATCCTGCCCGAGATCGCCGAGGCGATCTCCCGCGGCCGCCTGACGCCCGACGGCGAGTTCCTGCTGTCGACCGGTGCGGCGCTGGTCACCAAGGCGGCGGTGGAACCGGTGTGGTGGCTGCCCGGCGTCGCCGCACGCTTCGGGTGCAGCGAGACCGACCTGCGGCGCACACTGTTCGAGGAGACCGGCGGGATGTACCCCGAGCTGGTCACCCGCTCCGACCTCGAGGTGTTCCTGCCGCCGATCGGTGGCCAGACCATCTACATCTTCGGTGACCCGCAAGACCTCTCGAATCCGGCGGTCGAACTGACCGCCCGCGTCCACGACGAGTGCAACGGGTCCGATGTGTTCGGCTCGGACATCTGTACCTGTCGCCCCTATCTGACCCACGCCATCGAGGAGTGCATCCAGGGTGCCCAGCGCGGCGGGGTGGGGCTGGTGGCCTACTCCCGCAAGGAGGGTCGCGCCCTCGGTGAGGTCACCAAGTTCCTGGTCTACAACGCACGCAAGCGGCAGGTGGGCGGCGACACCGCCGACCAGTACTTCGCGCGCACGGAATGTGTTGCGGGCGTACAGGACATGCGATTCCAGGAACTCATGCCCGATGTGCTGCACTGGCTGGGGATCACCAGGATCCACCGTCTGGTGTCGATGAGCAACATGAAATACGACGCGATCACCGGCTCCGGGATCGAGGTGGGGGAACGCGTCGACATCCCCGACGAACTCGTCCCCGAAGACGCCCGGGTGGAGATCGACGCCAAGATGGCCGCCGGATACTTCACCAGCGGGGCGGTGCCCACCACCGACGACCTGCGACAGGTCAAGGGCCGGGGGTTGTCCGGATGAGCATCACCACCGACACCACCGACGCCGAGGCGGCCGCCATCCTGCGTCGTACCGGCGAGATCCGATCACGGGCCGGTCTCCTCACCGAGCGGGCACGCGCCGGCGACTCGGAGTGGTTTCGCGTCGACGACGACCGGCTCGACGACGCGGTGACACTGGTCGCCGAGGTGACCCGACGTCGCTACCCGACCCTCGACATCCCGTTCCACAGTCGCTGGCGGCATGTGGAGGCCGGTGGCGTCGACCGTGCCGCCGACCTCGACCGCCGCCTGGACACCGCCGACACCGGCCGGCGGGCCCGCGCCCAGATCGATCTGGCCGTGGTCAGCGTGCTGCTCGACGCCGGGGCCGGCCCCGACTGGTACTTCGACGAACCGGGAACCGGGCTGCGATTCACCCGCTCGGAAGGGCTCGCCGTCGCCGGCGTGCACGCCTTCTTCGACGGGGTCTTCTCGAGTGATCCGGCCGACCCGTTGCGTGTGGACGCCGCGGGTCTGCGCGCACTGACCGCCGACCGGCTCGCCGCGGCATTCGGTGTCACCGACCGGACCCCGCTGGTGGGGCTCGAGGGACGCACCGCACTGCTGCATCGACTCGCCGACGCCCTCGACACCCGGTCGGAGGTCTACACCGACACCCGTCCCGGCGGCCTCTTCGACCACCTGGGCGGTACGGATTCGGTTGGCGCGCACGATATCCTGTCGGTGCTGCTCGACACCCTCGCGCCGATCTGGCTCGCCGGGAACCAGATCGGCGAGGTCCCACTGGGTGATTGCTGGCCGCATCCGGTGGTCCGCGGTGAGCAGATCCCGGCCGGTACCGCCGGGTGGATGCCGTTTCACAAACTCTCGCAGTGGCTCACCTACTCACTGCTGGAACCGTTCTCGTGGGCCGGCGTGGAGGTGACCGGGCTCGACGAGCTGACCGCACTACCCGAGTACCGCAACGGGGGGCTGCTGATCGACACCGGGGTGTTGACCCCTCGCCCGGCCGATGCCGCCGACACCGTGTGGCAGGTCGGCGACGAACTGGTCGTCGAGTGGCGCGCGCTGACCGTCGCCCTGCTCGGCGAGCTGGCACCGCGCGTCGCCGATGCACTCGGCGTGGATCCGGCGTCGCTGCCCCTGGCCTGCGTCCTCGAGGGCGGCACCTGGGCTGCCGGTCGCGAGTTGGCGGCGGTCCGGCGAAACGGACTGCCCCCGCTGCAGATCGCCAGCGACGGCACCGTGTTCTGAGCGCCCGCAGCACCGGGCCACCCCACGACACCAGGCCACCGAAGAGTCTCATCCCCGCAAACGTCTGCCGGACCCGAGGAGAACGCCATCATGAGCGACGTATACGTCATCGATCATCCGCTGGTACAGCACAAACTGACCCTGATGCGCCAGAAAGAGACCTCCACCAACGACTTCCGGCGTCTGCTCAACGAGATCTCCACGCTGATGGCCTACGACGTACTCGCCGACATCCCGATGCAGGAGATCAAGGTGGAGACCCCGATGGAGGTCACCACCGGCATGGTGATCGACGGCAAGAAACTCGTGTTCGCCTCGGTCCTGCGGGGCGGCACCTCCATCGCCGACGGCATGCTGACGGTGGTACCGGGTGCCCGCATCGGGCACATCGGCCTCTACCGTGACCCGAAAACCCATGTGGCGGTGGAGTACTACTTCAAGATGCCCAAGGATCTCGACGAGCGTGACGTGGTGGTGGTCGATCCGCTGCTGGCGACCGGACATTCGGCGGTCGCCGCGGTGGACCGGATCAAGGAGTACCGGCCCCGGTCCATCCGGTTCGTCTGCCTGCTGGCATGCCCCGAGGGGTTGGCCATGTTGCAGGGCGCCCATCCCGATGTACCGGTGTTCACCGCCGCGGTCGACCGCGAACTCGACGCGAACGGCTACATCCTGCCCGGCCTCGGCGATGCGGGCGACCGGATCTACGGCACCGCCTGATCGCGGGCGAGGACCAGCATCCGCTCCTCGATGGTGCCCGGTACCTCGTCGACGTCGGCGGTGACGGCGTGCGCCGACAACACCGCGGCCACCTGATCGGGCGGCGTGGCCGCGACACGGATCGTGGTGCCGGACAGGATCACCGGCAGTCCGGCGTCGGCGAGCACGGTGAACGTCGCCGACCAGTCGTCGGACCGCACGCGCGTGGCCTGCAGTCCGCCGATCACATCGGCCTCGGTGCCCTGCGCCACCAGCCGCCCCGACGACATCAGCAGCAGCCGGTCACACTCCTGCGCTTCCTCCATGTAGTGGGTGGTGACCAGCACCGCGACCCCCGCCTCCGCCTGCTCGCCGATGGTGTCCCACAGGCGTGAGCGCGACAGCGCGTCCACCCCGGAGGTCGGCTCGTCGAGCACCAGCACCTCCGGATGATGCGCCAGTGCGACGGTGAAGGCGGCCTGACGTTGTGCGCCCAGGGCGAGGTCACCGACCAGCGTGTCGGCGTGGTCGGCGAGATCGGATGTCAGGGCGGGCACCTCCACACCGTAGATGTCGGCGGTGAACGCGAGGTTCTCGGCGACGGTGAGATCCCGGTAGAGCCCGAGGTTCTGTGGGACGTACCCCAGGCGTGCGCGTGCACGGCGCGCGGGCGGACCGCCGAACAGCCCCACCGAGCCGGCACTCGGTGCGAGGAGTCCGAGCAGCATCCGGATCACCGTCGTCTTGCCCGCGCCGTTGGCACCGAGCAGTCCGACCACCTCCCCCGGCGAGACCGTGAAGGTGACGTCGTCGACGGCGGTGAACGACCCGAAGCGGCGGGTCAGTGCCGAGGCGGTGACGACCGGCGTGCTCACCGTGCACCGCCCTGGTGACCGCCCGAGGTGCCGACCGCCACCCGACGCCGCAACGACAGGGCGACGACGATGTCCTCCAGATCCGGGGCGACGGTGGCCTGCGGGGTACCCGGGGCGAGACCGTCGGGCCAGTACTCGTGCCGGGTCCGGCCGCGACGCCACGACCATTCGGGGCGCACCGGATGCGGGCCGGCGGTGACCGCGCCGGCGAAACCGGCGCGCACGTCGTCGAAGGAGCCGTCGGTGAGGATCTGCCCGTCGTCGAGGACGACGAGTCGCGACGCCCGCTCGGCCTCGTCGAGGTAGGTGGTCGACATGATCACCGCCGCACCGTCGGCGGCGGCGTCGGAGATCATGCGCCACAGTTCGATCCGGCTGACCGGGTCGACACCGGTGCTCGGTTCGTCGAGGATCAGCAGCGCCGGACGGTGGATCATCGCCATGGCGGCGCCGAGTTTGCGGCGCATCCCACCCGAGAGCGCCGACGCGCGCCGGTCGGCGGCACCCCGCAACCCGCTGCGGTCGATCAGCTCGTCGCGGCGGCCGGTCAGTGACTCGCCGTGGAGTCCGTAGCAGCCGCCGACGAAGTCGAGGTTCTGGGTGACCGTGAGCGCCCCCCAACTGCCCGGTCCGGCGCACAGATAGCCGATCTGGGCCTTCGGCGGGAGGTCGGTGTGTCCGTCGTCGGGAACGATCTCACCGGCGAACACGCGCAGCAACGTGGTCTTGCCCGCCCCGTCGCCGCCCACCACCGCAACGACCGCACCGTCGGGCACATCGACGTCGACCCCGCCGGTCCCGGCGCCACCGAGGGCGCGTCGAGCACCGAAGCACACCCCGATGCCGTGGGCCGACGCGCTCATGTCCGGCCCGATCCGGGGGCGAGGTCGCGGCGGAACCGGAGGGTCGCACCGACGAACACCACCACCGCCATCCCGGCGAGCACCACCAGCGGCAGCCACAGCGACTGGACGGGTGCACCCCGCAGCATCACGCCCTGCGAGATCATCGTGAAGTACGTCAGCGGCAGCAGATAGCCGATCCAGCGGACCCCGGCGGCCATCGCATCGAGCGGAAAGATCATCCCCGACAACAGGATCTGCGGGATCAGGAAGAAGAATGCGGTCTGGATGGCCTGCCCGGTGGTCTGCGAGATGGTCGAGATGAACACCCCCACACCGAGTACCACGAACAAGAACAGTGCGGCCCCGAGGACGAACACCGCGGGGTCACCGTTGAACGGAACGTCGAACAGCACCATCCCGAGCACCGTGATGATGCCCATGTCGATCGCGGCGAGCAGGAAGTACGGGGCGATCTTGCCGAGGATGACCTGGGTGGGGCGGATCGGCATCACCGCGAGTTGTTCGAGGGTTCCGGCCTCCCGTTCGCGGACCAGACCGATGCTGGTGATGATCGTGCCGATGAACAGCAGGATCAGTCCGATGATGGCCGGCACCATCACCCAGGCGGTCTTGAGGCCGGGATTGAACAAGACCTCGGTGTGCACCGTGTCGCCGAGCCGGTTGAGCACCCCGACGGTCGATTCCGCGGCGAAGAGATTGGATCCGTCGACATAGACCACCGGCGGATTCACCCCGGTCACGATCCCGACGTCGACGGTGTTGTCCTGCAACATGTCCCGAACCGCGGAATCACCTTGTCCCGGATCGGTACGGGTGACGTCGAAATACGGGGGCAGTGCCGCGGCGACCTGCTGCGCCTGCGGACCCGCCACCGCGGTGTCGACCGACGACACGTAGAAGTTGGCGGCGTAACCGAAGATGATCAGCAACAGCAGCGGCATCACCACCAGCATCGCCAGGGTGCGTCGGTCCCGGAGGAGTTCGCGGAACTCCTTGACGATCATCGCCCGCATGGATCGAGGCTAGGGGACGCCCCGGTCACCGGGTCGGCGATTCACCGAACACATCCCCCGCTCGCACCGGATGTGTCCGGGATGTCCGCTATTTGTGTGGGACGTCCGCGGAGAGGCCGCCGTCCATCACGAATTCCGAACCGGTGGCATACGACGACTCGTCACTGGCGAGGAAGACGACGAAGGTCGAGACCTCCGCGGATTCGGCGGCACGCCCGAGCGGCACCTTCACCATGTCCTCGGGCAACCCTTCGGTCATCGGCGTGCGGATGAGTCCCGGGTGGATCGAGTTGACGCGCACATTGTGTGGCGCCAGCTCGAGCGCGGCCGACTTGGCCAGTCCCCGGACACCCCACTTGGACGCGACGTAGCCGTGCGCCCACGGACTGCCCCGTAGACCCTCGACCGACGACACGTTGATGATCGATCCGCCGCCGGCCGCGATCATCGGATCGGCGACGGCCTGGATGCCGAGGAAGGTTCCGGTCAGGTTGACGTCGATGATCTGCTTCCACTTGTCCAGGCGGAACTTCTGGATCGTCGAGCCGTTGACGATGCCGGCATTGTTCACGAGCACGTTGAGCTTGCCGAACTCCCCGGTCGCCGTCGCCACCGCGGTCTGCCAGTCCTCGGGCGAGGTCACGTCGAGGTGGAGATAGCGCGCCGATTCCCCCAACTCGTCGGCCAGGGCCTTGCCCGGGTCGTCGAGGATGTCCCCGATCACCACCTTCGCACCCTCGGCGACCAGGGCTCGCGCATGCTCTGCGCCCATGCCGCGGGCACCCCCGGTGATCACTGCAACCTTGTCGTCAACACGTCCCATGGCAGGGACCTTACAGCGCAAACAGCCGAATGAGAACACGTTCTAGAAAGAATGTGGTCTACTGTTTGGACAGAAGTCCGGACAGGTGTTCACGCAACAGGAGGCAGGCCGACGATGGCGATCCGTGTAGGGCTGGTCGGGACCGGAAATGCGGGCAGACTCGCCCTCACCCAACTGATCGAGGACCCACGCTTCGAACTCGTCGGGGTCGTGGTGCACAACCCGGACAAGGTCGGCGTGAACGCCGGCACGCTGGCCGGACTCGAGCCGTCGACCGGTGTCGCGGCCGGCAACGACCTCGATGCGCTGATCGCCGTCGAGCCCGAGTGCATCGTGTACTGCGCCATGGGTGACACGCGGCCGATCGAGGCGTTCAGCGACGTCAGCCGCATCCTGGCCGCCGGGATCGATGTGGTCGGATCGGCGCCGGTGCCGTTGCAGTACCCGTGGGGTGCGGTGCCGGAGAAGGCCATCGACCGGCTGCAGCGCACCGCCGCCGACAACGATGCCGCCATCTTCATCACCGGGGTCGATCCCGGCTTCGCCAACGACCTCATCCCGCTGGCATTCACCGGCACATGCCAGCGCATCGAGCAGATCCGCTGCATGGAGATCGCCGACTACGCCACCTACGACGGCGCCGAGGTGATGGTCGACGTGATGGGCTTCGGCAAGCCCATCGACGAGACCCCGATGCTGTTCCTACCCGGCATCCTCGCACTCGCCTGGGGCACCACCATCCACCAGCTGGCCGGCGCGCTCGGCGTGACCGTCGACGAGATCACCGAAAGTCATGAAAGTGCCGCAGCCCCAGAGGCTCTGACGATTGCCACCGGCACCATCGCGGCCGGCACCCGTGCGGCGGTACGGTTCGAGATCACCGGGATCGTCGACGGCCGACCGGCGATCGTCGTCGAGCACGTGACCCGATTGCGCGAAGATCTGCGACCCGACTGGGCACAGCCCGCGCAACCGGGCGGGTGCTACCGGGTGGAGATCGTCGGCGAACCCTCGTATCGGGTCGACATCTGCCCGACCAGTCGCAAAGGCGACCACAACCATGCCGCGATCGTCGCCGCGGCGGGACGCATCGTGAATGCGATCCCGGCCGTCGTCGACGGTCCCCCCGGAATCCGCACCACCATCGACCTACCGCTGATCCCAGGACCCGCACTCACGGTGAGCTGAGCGCGCCGGGCCCATCGAGGGCAAGAACGGTCAAGCGCCAGGATCGCCCCTGCGCCGATACTGACTGTCATGACGACCAGACCTGCTGTCATGACGACCGCGAGTCCGCGATGACCGAGAAAGGCGCCGACCGACTCCGGGAACTGCTCGACGCCGTCCTCGGCGAGGACGGCACGGAACTGGCCGGGATGGCCGCCGATGCCCACGCCTCGTCATTCCACTTCAGCCGGCAGGTCTCCCGGAGCACCGGCGAGGCACCGGTCGCGCTGCGGCGTCGCGTCACACTCGAACGGGCCGCCTGGTATCTGCTGCGCGGCCGCAGCGTCACCGACGTCGCCTTCGACTCCGGGTACGACTCGGTGGAGGGATTCAGCCGGGCGTTCACCCGGGCCTTCGGCCATCCGCCGAGCACCATGGCCGCGGCCTCCGAACGCGGACACTGGCTTCCGGCACCGAACGGAATCCACTTCCACTCCCCGACCGTGTTGTATGTCGATGCCGGGGAGACCGTGGAGGAGACCGCCGGGGACGTGGTGACGATGATGGTGCGCCATGACCTCGACGACGTGACGGCCCTCCTCGAGGCGGCCGCAGCGGTGCCGGAGACCGAGTACCGACGAGTCCGACTGCCGCGCAATCAGATCACGGCATGGCAGGAACCTGACGAATCGATCGCACAGGTCCTGCACCATCTGGTCACCGACAAACTTCCGTGGCTGGCGTCCATCGAGGGTGGCGACCACCCCGACCTCGGGAGCGACGATCTCGACGCGCTGACGCTGATGCATCCGACGGTGGCCGGCCGCTGGCTCGCACTCGTCCGCGACATCGAGCGGCGGCAGGCCTGGTCGGATCGGGTGATCGACGCACTGTGCGAACCACCCGAGTCATTCCTGTTGTCGCAGATCGTCACCCATGTGCTCACCTTCGCCGCACATCGTCGGCTCCTCCTGCGCATGTTGCTGCGCGAGGCCGGGGTGGACGTCCTGGCCCCAGCGCTCGATCCCGATCCCATCATCTGGCACCGCAATCGATCCGGAGGATTCTGATGACCCGCTTCCGCTACTACACCGCCACCACCCTCGACGGGTTCCTCGCCGACGAGCACGACGACCTCGGCTGGTTGCTGAGTCAACCGCACGACGAGGACGGGTTCGGCAACATGAACGACTTCGGCAAGCAGGTGGGGACGGTCGTCATGGGTGCCACGACATACCAGTGGCTACTCGACAACGAGCTGTCGGAGGCCCGGCCCTGGCCATACACCGAACCGTCGTTCGTGTTCACCCATCGCGAGATCACCCCGGTCGCCGACTCCATCCGGGTGGTGGCCGGCTCCCCGAGCGAGTTCCGGGACGAACTGGTGGCAGCCGCCGACGGCAAGGACGTCTGGGTGGTCGGCGGTGGGGATCTCGCCGCCCAGTTCGCCGACGCAGGGATGCTCGACGAGATCGAGGTGTCGATCGCGCCGGTCACTCTCGGTAGCGGACGTCCACTGTTCACCCGGCCGTTCGACCTCGAGCTGATCGAGTACGGTCGCAACGCCGCATTCCTCTGTGCCCGATATGCGGTGAAGGGCGCGCGAGATGCAGGCTCCCGCGAGACCTGATCGATGAGCGAAGCCTTCGTCGCTCCACTCCTCTACGCCCGTTAGATGATTGAGCCGGGACCGAGCATCGCGAGGACCCGAGTCGAAATCTCCGCAGCCAACGTCGGGCGGTGACCACCTCCGACGTGGTCACGTACCGAGCCCGGCCGGCGGAGGTTTCGACACGCCTCGTCGCTCCGCTCCTCATCGGCTCAACCACCAACGGCCGGTTGGCGATTGAGAATAGACTTAACGCAACTCGGCTCCACCCCTCAACGCCCGATTGATGATTGAGCCGGGACCGAGCATCGCGAGGACCCGAGTCGAAATCTCCACAGCCTACGTCGGGTGGCGACACCTCCGACGTGGTCACGTACCGAACCCGGCCGGCGGAGGTTTCGACACGCCTCGTCGCTCCGCTCCTCATCGGCTCAACCACCAACGGCCGGTTGATGATTGAGCCTGAACACTGACGCAAATCGGCCCCACCCCTCAACACCCGATCAATGATTGAGACCAGACACTGCCGCGTCTCGACGCTCCACCCCTCAACACCCGCTTGATGATTGAGCCGGGACCGAGCATCGCGAGGACCCGAGTCGAAATCTCCACAGCCTACGTCGGGTGGTGACCACCTCCGAGATGGTCACGTACCGAACTCGGCCGGCGGAGGTCTCGACACGCCTCGTCGCTCCGCTCCTCATCGACTCAACCACCAACAGCCAGTTGGTGATTGAGCCTGAACACTGACGCAAATCGGCCCCACCCCTCAATGCCCGATCGATGATTGAGCCGGGACCGAGCATCGCGAGGACCCGAGTCGAAATCTCCGCAGCCTACGTCGGGTGGTGACCACCTCCGAGGTGGTCACGTACCGAACTCGGCCGGCGGAGGTTTCGACACGCCTCGTCGCTCCGCTCCTCATCGGCTCAACCACCAACTAGCCGTGGACATTTGAGACCAGACACTGACGCGATGCGTACACCACAATCCGACGTGGTCACGTACCGAACTCGGCCGGCGGAGGTTTCGACACGCCTCGTCGCTCCGCTCCTCATCGGCTCAACCACCAACAGCCGGTTGGCGATTGAGACTGGACACTGACTCGACACGTCGCTTCGCTCCTCATCGACTCAACCACCAACGGCCGGTTGAAGATTGAGTAAGGATCGATCGCGTACCCCGCGAATGGTCAGCCGTCGGACAGGGCCTTGCGGATCTTGTCGGCCGCGCCGCTCTCGCGGGCCCAACGCGGCAGGATGAAGATCCCCTCGGCCTCGGCGGTGGTGCCGTCGGCGGTGCTGATCCGACCGACGGCGATCGACTTGACCCCCTCGACGCGATCGAGGCGCGCCTCGGCGCGCACCTTGCCGAGTTTGGTGCCCTGCCGGTACCGGATGGTGAGGGTGCCGGTCATCCCGGGTGCACCGGCATGCTCGGCGGCCGATCCCAGGATCTGGTCGAGGATCGCGGCCAGGATGCCGCCATGCACCAGACCGGCGGGACCCTCGTACGCCGGGCCCATCTCGAACTCCGCCCAGGCGAGGCCGTCGTCGTCGAAGACGACATCCAGCGGTGGTGCGATCGGGTTGCGAGTACCGATGACGGCATTGCCCCACGTGCGCTTGGTGCCGTCGGTGTTGAAACGCACGCCGAAGGAGTCGTCCGGCAGTTGGCGCGAGCGCAGGATCTCCGCCGCGGCTTCGATGTGTTCGATCGCGGTGGCCGCCGCCGATGCGTCGACCTCGGTGAGCACCGTGTCGGCGATCAGGGTGCGTACCGCCTCTGCGATGTCGGTGGCGACGGCAGTGCGTTCCTGCAGCTCCTGGGCCCCGATGTCCTCGGTGAAGTAACCGCTCATGGTTTCAGTGCTCCGCTCGTCGGGTGGGCCGGAATCGGTACCGCATCCCATCAGTTGTAACAGGCCGACCCCGGCCATACCCGGTCTCGCGTCCAGTTCTTCCTACCAGCGAGTAACCTCCCTCGTATGAGCGAACAGTGGAACGCATTCGACGTCACGGTCGACGACGGCATCGCCGAGGTGTCGCTGATCGGCCCCGGCAAGGGCAACGCCATGGGTCCCGACTTCTGGCGGGAACTGCCCGAATTGTTCAAGGGCCTCGACACCGACGATGCCGTGCGCGCGGTGATCCTGCGCGGCGCCGGCAAGCACTTCTCCTTCGGCCTGGACCTCGTGTCGATGGCCGGCGATCTCGCACCAGTCCTCGCCGACAACGCGAAGGCCAAGCCGCGCACCGAATTCCATGACATGGTGCGCAGCATGCAGGCGGCCATCACCGCTGTCGCCGACTGTCGCAAGCCGGTGATCGCGGCGATCAGCGGCTGGTGCATCGGCGGCGGCGTGGACCTGATCACCGCCGCCGACATCCGCTACGCGAGCGCCGACGCCCAGTTCAGCGTGCGTGAGGTGCGCGTGGCGATGGTTGCCGACGTGGGCAGCCTCGCCCGACTGCCCGGACTGATCGGCGACGGCCACCTGCGCGAGCTCGCCCTCACCGGCAAGGACATCGACGCCGCCCGCGCGGAGAAGATCGGCCTGGTCAACGACGTGTACGCCACCCCCGAGGAACTCCTCGAGGCCGCCCGCGCCACCGCACGCGAGATCGCCGACAACCCGCCGCTGGTGGTGCAGGGCATCAAGACGGTGCTCGACCACAGCCGCGCCCCGGCGCAGGCCGACAGCCTGCGCTACGTTGCCGCGTGGAACTCCGCCTTCCTGCCCAGCAACGACATCGGCGAGGCCGTGGCCGCCGTGTTCGAGAAGCGCAAGCCCAAGTTCAGCGGATCCTGACGCCCGGGAGCCGAGGGCCGCACGGCCCTCGGCTCTTTGGCACTTAGGCTTCGGCTCTGTCGGATTGTCAGGGCACCGGCGTCAGTTCGAAGACCGGGATCGTCCGCTCGGTGCGGCGTTCGTAGAGATCGAAGTTCGGCCACACCGACCGGAGGGTCTGCCAGGCCGCCGCACGGTCGTCGTCGTGTAGTTCCCGCACCCGCACCGTGCGGGTCACCCCTTGGTCGATGATCGCGGCGGTGTCTGTGGCACGGAGGTTGAACACCCACTGCGGGGTGTTCGGCCCACCGAAATACGAGCCCGCGACCAGCCAGGAGCCGTCGTCACGCGGTACCGCGAGCAGTCGCGTCCGCCGCACCACACCGCTCTTGCGGCCGGCCACCACCACCGTCGTATTGGGCAGCCCCGCGATGTCGAGCAATCCGTAACGCTCCCGGGTGATCTTGCGGATCGCGTTGTCACACTGGACGATCCGCGGAAGGTACTTCGGCAGCCACGCGATCGAACCGACCCGGATCGCAACGGGGGTGAGCAGACCCATACCGACCAGTCTGTCATGCCGGTCCGTCATGCCTCAGATGTGGCACAGGCCCGACCGTCGATACTCCCCGGGTCGCCGTGACCTGTCAACGGCGCCCTCCACAGGTGTGGAGCAACGATCGCCGGTCGCGGTGGTACGGCCGCACGATCGGTGCATGACACCACATCACGTCCCCGCCCACCACATCCCGCCGGCCGAACCCATCCCGCACATCGACACCGCCCGCCTGCCCTTCGACGGAGCCGACGAACTCCGGCAGCGATGGCGCGCGCTGATGGGCCCGCTCGGCTTCTCCGAGTCGCTGCTCTGGTTCGTGTTCGTCCTCGACGACCGCGAGTTCATGCAGACGATCAACCAGATACCGCTGCCGACCACACCCAACGTCCACCTGATCGACGGTCTGATGGCGGAATTCGCGCGGGCGACCGAGCAGTTCACACGGGTCAGCGTCGCATGCCTGTACACCCGACCCGGTTCCGACGGCATCACCGCGCGTGACCGTGGATGGGCGCAGGTGATCACCGACGGCGCGGCCAGGCACCGCGTACCGATCCATCCGTTGTTCCGGGCCAACGATCTCGCGCTGGTCCCGTTGGGTCCCGACTCCGGGATCGAGTCGTCAGGTCCGTTCGAGCAGGCCTCGTAACCGAGACAGTTCGTCGTCGATCTCGTTCAGTTCCGAACCCCGATCCACCGAACCCGCGGCATCCGAATCCCGATCACAGGTCACGTCGAGTCCGTCACCGGAACCCAGTCCGACGATCCGTTCGGCGAGCACGGCAGCACGGTCGACATCGGGCGGGTAAGTCCCCGCCAGTCGTTGCCCGGCGTACACGGTTACCGCATCGGCAAGCCGGCCGGTGGCCGTGGCCACCGGAATCCACGCCATCGCAGTGGTTCCGGCCGGTGGCGGCTCGGCCGATGCCCGCTGCATCCGGGTCTGCAGATCCGACAGCGCCCGGTACGCGTCACGACGCGCGGCCACGAGTTCGTCGTGACGTCGTCGCGCGGCGCTCGCCTCGTCGGGAATCGGGGTGGCGGCGATCCGCAGATGCGCTGCGACACCCGACATCGCGGTGGCGAAGGTCTCGGCGACCCAGGCACGGCGTGAATGCGGCCAGATCAGGTAGCCGAAGACGATTACCACGAACCCGCCGACGACAGTGGCGCCGATGCGTTGCCAGCCGTAGTTCGCAGAAACGTCGCCGGGGCTGATCACGTCGACGAGCAAGATGACCACCGGCGCGATCGCGACCGCCTGGAGCGCATACGACCGCATCATGAACCATGGCACGCACGCCGACAGCAGCCCGATCGCGACGCCGATTTCCCACCCCTTCGGCACCAGCAGGATCACCCCCGTGGCGATCGCGACGCCGATCACCGTTCCGACGACCCGCAGGATGGCCCTGTCGAACACCGATCCGAAATCCGGCTTCATCACCAGACAGACGGTGAGCGGGACCCAGAACCAGTGGCTGAACGGAAAATACGCCTTGGCGCCCACCGCGATCCCAAAGCAGAGGGACAACCGCACGGCCGCGAAAACGACCTCGGAGCCGATGGCATGGAAGGTGAACCCGCGACGGGGCGCCAGAACCGAGCGATGCGTACCACCCAGCGCATGATCGAGGGCACGGACTCGTCGGCAGAGTGGGGACGTCGAGGTCTGCACCACCGTAGGTGGTGGTGTCGGCTCCTTCTGCCGTCGGCCAACCGATCCGGCCAAATCGGTGAGATGCCCGCCGACGGCCGCCAGCTCCGAGGTGTCGGTCGAGGCCAGCACCAGCGCCTGCACGCGATCGGCGGCACCCACGACATCGGCGTCGAGCGACCAGTCGCCTGCCGATCCCATCCGGTGGACGCGGACCTCGGAGACCCGGCCGGCGGCGTTGCGGTGGGCGGTTGTCGCGGCGATCCGGGCCCGCCCCGTCCGATCGCTCCCATTCCGATCCTCGGGGTCGGCGAGGTCAGCAATCCGCGCGGTGGCCAGATCGGCCAGCGACTGCAGCAGCGCGACCAACACGATCCGTTGCGGCCGACGCGGTTCGACGAGCATCTCGATCGCGAGCAGCGCGGCATACAGCGCGCCGCCGACCAAGTACAGCCAGATCGGGGTCCACCAGTCGATGCCGTCGACACCGATCGCGATGGACGCAACCAACAAGAACTGCATCCCCGCGACGGAGAACTCCGGCCCGAATCCGGCGATCAGTCCCGCAAGCAGGGCGACGGCCGCCATCACCGGGATCAACGCGGCCAGCGGGATGTTCTGCACGAACCCGAGGAGGTAACCGCACGCCGCTATCGGCGTGGAGATCGCAATGATCCGGAAGTTCAGCCGGTACGTGCCCTCGCGTTCACCGGCGGCGAGCAACAACGTGGCCAGTCCGATCCACATACCGATGAGCACATGGCCGGTCAACGACCCGATGACGAACGGTCCGCCGACGGCGATGCCGGATCGGATCGAGTGGCCGATCGGGATCGCCGCGGGCTCGATCCGCATCATCTCGCCGAGCCACGATGCCGGCCCCACCGGACCGCGGGATACCGCCGGCTCACGACTTGGACCCCCGGGTGAGATCTCCCCGATCGGGCGCCGGCCAGGTGGTATCTCATCAGACGGTGTTCGATCGAGCATGGTACTCCCCACGATTGGCCACCACGAAAAAGCCTGACTGTGAATCTAGTCCATCGAGGCGGTGAAATGCGGAACCGGCAGCGCCGCGAGATCGACCGTGCCGTCCACGATCTGGTCGACGGTCGCCGAATGGTCACCGCCGTAGGTGGCCGCATACTCGGCAGTCCAGGTGACGCTGCCGAACACCGGCACCCGCAGCGGCGTGGGCTTGTCGATCTCGATCAGCAGCTCGGCGAGATCGTCGGGAGGAGTCCATTGCACGGAATCGGTTGTGGCCGAACGGAACAGACGTTGAGTGCAGCCGGGCCGATCGGTGGAGGCGTCGGCTTGCCGCGACCGGGCGCACTCGGTGAAATAGGCGGTCAACGCGTCGTCGACGGCGTGCGTGCCGGCGTCGGTCAGGCTCACCGCCAGATCCGGGGTGGGCGATACGGACCCGACACCGCCTCTCGCCTGACCACCGGAGTCGGCGATCGCGAGATAGCGGGTGCCGCTCCCCCACACCAGCGGGCCGCCGAAGATGTGGGCGGTGCGGATTCCGGTGGTGGCGTGACCGAGCAGGGACAGACCGGCGAGTGCGCGTTGGGTGTCCGGCGGGATGGTGACCGGGATGACCGCACCGTCGATCACCCAGCGCCCGGGAGCCCCGGACAGGCGGTAGGTCACCTCGACCGGCTCGGTACCCGAGCGGAATCGAGCGGTCACCGCGATCGGCCCGCCCGACTCGGCGCCACCGGCTCCGGTGGTGTCGGGGCCGGTGGTGTCGGGGCCGGGTGTGACCACCTCGATCGCGGTGATCGGTGCGGCCCGACGCTGGACGGCGATCGCGGTGTCGGACAGGAACGCCGTCGAGGGCGGTGTGACGATCAGCTGTCGGGCCCGGGTGCCGTCGGCGTCGGCGAGTGCATGCAGGAAGGTTCGGACCGTGTTCTGCGGGGTGTCACGGGAATCGTCGGATCCCGAGGGCCAGAACACGATGGTCCCGATCACCGCGACCAGCACGAGGGTGACGAAGACGGCGGCACCCGCCACCACCCGGTTGACGGATGGGGACGGGCGCCGCCGCTCGGGAACGGTCACTCCGCGGCGGCGGTCCCACCCAGCGACGAGGTCAGCTCGTCGGCGAGCAGCCGGGCGAACCCGGCCGGGTCGTCGAGTTCGCCGCCCTCGGCGATCAGCGCCATGCCGTGCACCAGCTTGGCCGTCGGCACCAGCGGCGTGTGGTCGTCGGCGGCCGCGAACGCCTTGTTCAGCCCGGCGACCAGCGGGTGGTTCGGGTTGAGTTCCAGGGTGCGCTTGGACTTGGGCAGTTCCTGACCCGAGGCCCGGTACAGCTTCTCCAGCTGCGGCGACATCGAGAAGTCGTCGCCGACGAGGCAGGCCGCGGACTCGGTGAGCCGCTTGGACAGCCGCGCTTCGGTGATGTCGTCGCCGAGTGCCTCACCGAGCCACCCCAGCAGACCCTCGAACTCCTCGGCCTGGGCCTGGTCCTCGGCGTCGTCGGCGATCTCGGCATCGTCGAGCTCGTCCAGGTCGACCGATCCCTTGGCGATCGACCGGAACGCCTTGCCCTCGAACTCCAGACCCGAGGTCACCCACATCTCGTCGACCGGGTCGGACAGGATCAGGACCTCGATCCCCTTGGCGCGGAACGCCTCGAGATGCGGCGAGTTCTCGATCTGCTGCCGCGACTCGCCGGTCATGTAGTAGATCGAGTCCTGCTTCTCGGGCATCCGGCCGACATAGTCGGCGAGGGTGACCAGATCGGTCTCGCTCTGGGTCGACGAGAACGACGACGCCTTGAGCACCGCGTCGCGGTTGTCGAAGTCGTTGACCAGGCCTTCCTTGAACACCCGCCCGAAGGTCGACCAGAAGGTCTGGTAGTCCTCGGCCCGCGAGCCGCGCATCTCGGTGATGGTGGAGATGACCTTCTTGGTGAGGCGGCGGCGGATCGCACGGATCTGCCGGTCCTGCTGCAGGATCTCACGGGAGACGTTGAGCGAGAGGTCGGCGGCGTCGACCACACCCTTGACGAAGCGCAGGTACTCGGGCATGAGTTCCTCGCAGTCGTCCATGATGAACACGCGCTTGACGTAGAGGTGGATACCGGAGTTGTGCTCCCGCATGAACAGGTCGAACGGCGCCTGGGTGGGGATGAACAGCAGCGCCTGGTACTCGAAGGTGCCCTCGGCCTTGAGGGTGATGGTCTCCAGCGGCTTGTCCCAGGCGTGCCCGACGTGGCGGTAGAACTCCTCGTACTCCTCGTCGGAGACCTCGTCGCGGGACCGGGCCCACAGCGCCTTCATCGAGTTGACGGTCTCGGTCTCGACGGTGGTGACGGTGGTCGGCTCACCGCCCTCCTCCTCCGCCGGGGTGGTGGTGGTCTTCTCCACGTCCATCCGGATCGGCCAGCCGATGAAGTCCGAGTACTTCTTCACCAGCGAGCGCAGCGTCGCCGGGTCGGTGTAGTCGTGCAGATGGTTCTCGGTGTCGACCGGCTTGAGGGTCAGGATCACCGAGGTGCCCTGCGGGGCGTCGTCGACGTCGGCGATGGTGTAGGTGCCGTCGCCGGTGGAGCTCCAGCGGGTACCGGTCTGCTCGCCGGCCTTGCGGGTGATCAGGGTGACGGTGTCGGCGACCATGAACGTCGAGTAGAAACCGATACCGAACTGCCCGATGAGCTCCTCGGTGGTCGAGGAGTCCTTGGCCTCGGCGAGCTTCTTGCGCAGCTCGGCGGTGCCCGACTTGGCCACGGTGCCGATCAGGTCGACGACGTCCTCACGCGACATGCCGATTCCGTTGTCGCGCACGACGAGTGTGCGGGCGTCGCCGTCGGTCTCGGTGTCGAGGGTGATGTGCAGATCCGACGTGTCGACGTCGAGATCCTTGTCCAGCAACGACTCCAACCGCAGTTTGTCGAGCGCGTCGGAGGCATTCGAGATCAGCTCGCGCAGGAAGCTGTCCTTGTTGGAGTAGATCGAATGGACCATCAGATCCAGCAGCTGCCGGGTCTCGGCCTGAAATTCCCTGACTTCGGATTCGGTACTCATCGGCGACCTCCACAATGATCACTGATCGGCTACGACTCGACCTGCGCCGCCCGGTCCGCACGACCGCGGGCCGCGGGCCGGCGGCACAGATTCTGACGGCCAGAATTCTATCCAGGCGCACCCAGTAGGCTGGAACAGGGTGCCGCTCCCGAGTACGACCGACCACCGGGCACCGGACACCGGGAAACAGGAGGACGTCGGGCCGATGACAGTCCCGCGCTTGATGTGTGTGCATGCCCATCCCGACGACGAGTCACTGTGGACCGGCGGGACCATCGCCCGGCATGTGGCGCTCGGTGGCGACGTGACGGTGGTGACCACGACCTGGGTGCCGGGAACCTCACGACACGGGGAACTGTGTCAGGCCCTCGGCGAGCTCGGGGTGACCCGCGAGCCGATCATGCTGGGATATGCCGACGAGGGGGTACCGCTCTCGGCGCCGAACAGCCCGCGATTCTGCGACGGCCGATTCGACAAGCAGGTCCGCGAACTGGTCACGCACATCCGGCGGTTCAAGCCGGAGATCATCGTCACCTACGACCCGGCCGGCATCTACGGCCACCGCGACCACGTGCACACCAACCGGCTGGCATGTGCGGCCGCCGACGCCGCGGCGATCCCGATGTTGCACCGCAGTACCGGTCCGTCCTGGCGGGTGCGGTCGCTGTATCTGTCGACCATTCCGGAGTGGATGATCGAGGACGTCGCCGACGACTTCTTCCCCAACATCTCCCGCTATGCGCTGCCGGGTACGCCGACGGCGCTGGTGGATCTGAGTCTCGATGTCTCGGAGTGGATTCCGCAGAAGACCAAGGCGATCCTGTCGCACCGCAGCGAAGTGGAACGCAGCTACATGATCTCGTCTCTGATGAAGCTACCCGAACCCCGCCTGAGCCGGCTGCTGGGCACCGAGTGCTACATCCGCCGCGACCTCGTGCCCGGCGGCAGCGACCTGTAGGCCGGGTCCGGTGTGGACCGGACCCCGTCAGCGCTCGTACGGGGCATCGGGATAGGGGTGCAGTTCCGAGCGCAGTCCGCTGGCGCGATGGACACGACGTTCCACCGCCGCCTGCAGGCTCTCCGGCGTCCCGACGATGCGCACCCGCGACTTGGCGCGGGTGATCGCGGTGTAGAGGAGTTCTCGGGTCAGCAAGGGTGAGTCGGCCGGCGGCAGCACCACCGTCACCGCCCCGAACTGGCTGCCCTGACTGCGATGGATGGTCATCGCGTAGGCCCACATCGTCTCGGCCAGCCGGGCCGGTGACACCTGGACCGGATCACTGAACTCGCTGCGTCGGAACGCCACCGACAGGCTCGGCTCACCGTCGTCGTCGAGGCGTCGGATCACCACACCGCAGTCGCCGTTGAAGACCTTGTTCTGGCGGTCGTTGGCGGTCACCAGGATCGGGGTCCCCGGCTCCCAGCGGATCATGTCCGGCGACACCGGCGGATGGCCCGGGACCTCCGAGAGCCACTCCATGATCTGACGGGACCAGCCCTGCACACCCCAGCTGCCCTCGCGGTGGGCACACAGCACGCGGTGCCCGTCGAGGGCGTCGAGGGCGTCGACCGCCGATCCGGTGCGGCCCGCCTCCCACAGCGCGCGTCCCCAGGCCACTACGTCGCGGGCGATCGCCGGATCACCGGGTTCGACCAGTTCGACGTCGTCGACCTCCGGTAATGCCAGTAGTTCCAGTACGGCGTCGGCGTCACCGCTGTTCACCGCGCTCGCGATGTCGGCGATACCGCCCCGGTTGCGGTAGTTGCGGGTCAGCGCGACGATCCCGTCACCGAGTCGCGGCAGCTCCGGTCCGGACAGCTCCGCGGTCGCCAGATCGGCGAGGTCGGTGCCCGGCATCGAACCGCTCGCCGCGCGCTCGACGAGGTCGGCGAGCACCGCACCGGCCTCCACCGACGCCAGCTGATGCGGGTCGCCGACGAAGATCAGGCGGGCATCCGGGCGGATCGCCTCCAGCAGGTGACTCATCGCGGTGATCGACAGCATCGACGTCTCGTCGACCACCACGACGTCGTGCGGCAGCAGATTCCCGCTCCGATAGCGCGGGGCCGACCCCGGTCGCCAGCCGAGCAGCCCATGCACGGTGACCGCATGCACCGTCGGGGTGTGGGTGTCGGGGATGTCGGTGTCGGGGGATGCGGCGGCCCGCCGCATGCCGTCCAGGGACGCCTGCAGCTGGGCGACGGCACGCCCGGTGGGCGCACACACCGCCACATGCGCCGGTCCCCCGGCGATCTGCTCGAGGACCGACAGGATGCGGGCGACGGTGTAGGTCTTGCCGGTCCCGGGCCCGCCGGTCAGCACCGAGGTCCATCGGGATGCGGCCACCGCGGCGGCGAGGCGTTGGCGCGGTGAGGCATCCGGGCTGGCGGCGAAGGCGGCGTCCACCGCGGCGCGCACGGCGTCGGCGTCGACGTCGGGGCGGCGTGCGCTGCGCTCGGCGAGGATGGTGCGGATCACCTGCTCCTGCTGGAAATACTTGCGCAGGTAGAGAAGTGGGCCGTCGTCGGAGTCCATCACCACCAGTGGCCGCAACGGTCCGCCGCTGGCGCCGACGATCAGCGGACCGGCCCGCAGCGCGGTGAGCATCGCCTCGGTACCCGGCAGTGCCAGCACCGGTTCACCGTTCTCGTCGGCGGGTACGGCGATGTCGGCGAGGGCCAGACAGGTGGAGCCCTGCCGCACCGCGCGGACCGCGAGCGCGGTGGCGAGCTGTTCGATCTCGCCGACCCGGTCGCCCGACATCCGGACCAGCCGGCCGGTGATGTGGATGTCGGCGGCGTCGAGGACCCCGACGCGATTGGCCTCGCGCAGCAGACCGGCGGCCGAGTGCACCTGCATGCCGTTGCGGTCGTCGGTCACCGCAGGCGCGTCGCCGGCCGCGGAGGTGCCGGAACCGGCAGGTGCGTCATGTGTGGTGCTCATCGGTCTCCCCCGGCCAGCAGATCCGACAGCGTGGTGACCAGCTCGGCCGGTACATGCCACTCGAACACCCCACATCCCGGTGGGGTGTCGGGTCCGGCCATGCCGCGGACGAAGTGATACTGCACCGGCCCGAGATGGGTGGCCGGATGGTAGCCGGGTAGGCGCCAGCGCAGGTACCGGTGCAGCGCAACCGAATACAGCAACGCCTGCAACGGATAGTGCGATCGGATCATCTCGGCGGCCATGGCGGCGGTGGAGAAGTCGTCGACGGCGAGTTCCCCGGGGTGCAGCCGGTTGGTCTTGTAGTCGACCACCACGAACCTCCCGTCCGGGGTGCGCAGCACCGAATCGATACTGCCGGTGAGGAATCCGCGCAGTTGCTGATCGGGGACGGTGCGCAGGACGTCGGCGTAGCCGGCCAGCGGGTCGTCGGCGGGCAGGAGTCGATCGAGATGTCCGGCGATCGCCGCGAGGGTGGCACCGTTGCCGTGCCCGTCGCCGAGGGGTAGCTCGAAATCCAACTCGGCCAGGCGGTCCCGCGGTCCGATCCCCCACAGGTCACCGAAGCCCAGCGGGGTGGTCAGCACACCGTCGAGGGCCGCGGTGAGCGCGTCGATGTCCACCGGAGAGGCGTAGCGGGCGGCCGATTCGACACACAGCTCGCGGATGTGTGCGGTGCGATCGGGTTGTGCGGTGTCGACGTATTCGAGCACCTCGTGCACCAGGGTGCCGAAGGCCGCACCGAACGGCATCCCGTTCATGGGTGACGGGCGTCGGCCGTCCATGCCCGCGACCGCGTCGACCGGCTCACCGCCGTGGTCGACCGGCTCACCGCCGTGGTCGACCGGCTCGTCGGTGACCGTCCCGGACTCGGATTCACTGCCTGCCGACGGTTCGGCGTGACCGTGCCCGGCGTCGGCGACGATCGCCGAGTACGACGTGCGCCGCCACCCGCGGTCGATGGTGCCGGTGAACGATGCGGCGGCCAGTTCGATCTCGTCCGAGCCGGTCTCGGCGGCCGACCGACGAGGCGGGGTGAGACCACCGGCCGATTCGACGCTGATCGTGTCGGTCCCCGCGGCGAACTGCTGTAGCCGGGTGGCGCACTCGTCGGGCGCGGGTACCGGCACCTTCTCGGGCAGGTCGGTACCCATCGGCAGGAATCCGACCGTCTGGCGGGCGAACAGCAGCCGGTGCAGCGACGACTCGGCGGTGCCGTACGACGGCGCCCACCACATCACCACCTGTGAGGCGGCGCGGGTGAGTGCCACGTAGAACTTGCGGAGGTCCTCGCCCGCGTCCTCGGAGATACTGCGCGACAGCCGTTCGCCCCGACCGGTCGATCCCTGACCGCCGACGTCGAGATGCCGGCGGCCCTCGTCGTCGTGGTAGTGGAAGGTGGGCGGCTGCCGATAGCGTGACCCGTCCCAGCCGAACGGGACATAGACGATCGGGAACTGCAGCCCCTTGCTGGCGTGCACGGTCATGATCTGCACGACGTGGGTGTCGCGGTCGAGGCGCCGGGTCTGTTCCTCCGAGCGGCGCCACCGGGAGACGTCGGCGATCCGGTCGGCAAGCCACTCCTGCAGTGAGGTGAGGCCGCAATCCTGTTCCACCACATGGCGATTGCAGACCGTCGACACCTGCATCAGATCGGTCAGGGTGCGTTCGCCGTCGTCGGTGGCCAGGACCCGGGCGGCGACCCCGCCGCGGGCGAGCACCTGCCCGGCCATCGCGGCGAAGCCGCCGTCGGTGAACACCCGGGCGAGATCGGCGAGGTCGGCGGCCAGTGCGGTCAGCCGGTCGTCACCGGCCGAGGCGACCTCGGCCGGCGTCCACCCGATCAGCGGGGTGAGGGCGGCCAGGGCGACCCGGTCGGCGCGTGAGGGTTGTTCGACGGCCCGGAGCAGCCACAGCCAGTGCAGGGCGCTCATCGTGCTGAACACGCTGGTGCCGGTGCCGACCACCGATCCGATGCCGTGCCCGGCCAGGGCGCGTTGCAGGGGTTCGATGGTCTTGTTGGCCGACACCAGGATCGCGATGTCGCCGGGGTGCACCGGCCGCGGACCGTCCACCGAGTCCAGGCGTGCGTCGGAGGCCAGCAGGGCGGCGATGTCGGCGGCGACGTCGGCGATCACCCGGTCGCGGACCGGCCCGATCGAGGCGAACTCGCCCCTCCCCGACCGCACCGGGAAGTCGTCGTGGGTGAACCACCGCAACCGCAGTGCCGGCGCGCCGGTCAGGCGGCTGCCGGTCCGGCCCGCCTTGACCTCGTGCACGGTGATGTCGGCATGGCCCAGGTTGGCACCGCCGTACACCCGGAACAGAGCCTTGACCAGCTCTTCGTCGGAGCGCCAGTTGGTGTCGAGGGCGAGCAGGTGGTCGGCGACCCGCACCGCCTGCAGGTAGCTGAGCACCTCGGCGCCACGAAAGGCATAGATCGACTGCTTCGGGTCACCGACCAGCACCAGCCGCACACGACGGGCGGTGCGCTCGGTTCCGGGGCCGGTTCCGACGTCGTGGAAGCAGCGGCGCAGGATCTCCCACTGATAGGGATCGGTGTCCTGGAACTCGTCGACGAGCACCAGGTCGAAGGCGTCGCGGATCCGGGCGCAGGCCTCGGCGCCGATGGTCGGGTCGGTGACGATACCGTGCAGGATCGTCTGCAGGTCGTCGTAGGTACGCAGGCGCGAGACACGTTTGCGGCGCTCGACGATCTCACGAACCTTGGCGCTGAACCGGACCCGCCGGGTCGCGACGGTGTCGGCGGCACCGTTGCCGGCACCCGGCGCCGGGGCGAGGATCGCACCGGGGCTGCGCACCGACTCCTTGGCGATGGTCATCGCATCGCCGAAGCCGAACGCCGGCTCCTCGGCGTCGCGCGCGAATCCCCGTAGATAGAGATCGAGAGCGGCCTCTTCCACGAGATCGTCGACGTCCTCCACGATCTCGTGCACGAGTTCCCGCTCGCCGAGGAAACCCAGCGCCTCGAGCATGCGGTTGCAGAAGGTGTGGGTGGTGGCGATGGTGGACGCATCGAAGTCCGAGAGTGCCCGCGTGAGTCGGTCACGGCGCGTGGCGATCTCCGCCTCGCTACCGGTCCTCAGCACGCGGAGCAACACGTCGTCGCCGCTCGGCTCATCGGTGTCGAGCGCGCGGACGAGACCGGCGAGCCGGGCACGCATCCGATCACGCAGCTCGGCGGTGGCCGACCGGCTGAAGGTGACCAGGAGCAGTTTGTCGATCGGGATGCCCTCGGCGATCTGACGTGCGGCGATCCCGACGATCGCGTACGTCTTGCCGGTTCCGGCGCTCGCCTCGAGCACGGTGGTGCCGTCACCGAGGTCGGCGGACAGGTCGAACGGACGCGGTACCCCGGGGGCGGCGGCCGTCTCGGCGGCCCCGGTGGTGTCGGTGCGGGCGGGAGACGTGGTCATCGGGGTGTCACCTCATGTTCCACGATCGGCGTCCAGAGACGTTGCGCCAGGGCACCGAACAGCTTCTCCCCGACCTGTAGACCCATTGTGGCCCAGGGGGACTCGTCGGTGACCGTCGCCACGGTGACGACGTCGAAGCCGACCGGGGCGGTGACGTCGTTGCCGAAGACGTATCGGATGTAGGGGTCGGTGGTGTCGCCGTACATGTTGTCGAACCGCTGGGCCGCCGCCCGCAGCGCGATGGACGGGGAGCTGCCGTCGGCCAGCCTGCTCCCGTAGACCTCGCCGGCGTCGAGCGGCAACGGCAGGACCTCGAGCAGGCCGAGCCGGCGGATCTCGACGAGGTCGGCGAGCAATGTCGTGGCGTCATCGGGTGCCCGCAGGTGCACCGACGACACGCCCGGCGCCCGCTGCGGGGCGCGACCCACGACGATCCCCGCGGTCGGGACCGGCCCGGCAGCCGCACCCGACTGCGCCGCGGCGGTCAGGGCGAGCAGGCGGATCCACAGGGCCAGGCGCTGTTTGGGCCGGATCTTGGAATAGGTCGCCTCGACGACGGAGGTACCGAAGACATCACCGACGCTGCCGTGCAGGCGTCGTCCGCCGGGCAGTTCGAGGACGAAGTCGCGGGTCACACCGGCGTCCCGACGCAGGGATGCCGCGGTGGATCCGACCGCGCGGACCTGCCCGGAGATCCGTTCGAGATCACGGCGGCCGAACTCGGCGGGCGGCAGCGTCCCGCGGCGCAGCTCGGCCATCAGGCAGTCCCGCAGGTCGGCCCCGGCGAGAGTCCGGTGCAGCAGCCGGTTGCCGATCGCCCACTCGGCGAGTCCACCGAGGGTGACGTCGAGACCGTCCTCGTCGGCGGTCTCGTCGTCGGGCATGCGGGCGCCGAGTCGTTGGCGGACGAAGCCCTCGATCGGGTTGGTGAAGAACGAGATCAGCGACGTGAGCTCGATGTCGGTGTCGGGATCGGCACCCGGATCGGCGGTGTCGGGGGATGCCGCGGGTGCGATCACCGCGTCGGCGATCCGGACGGCCGGGGTCTGTGGCCCGCGCAGGGCACGGGCACCGTCGAGGAGTCCGGTGTCGAATCCGAACGGTCCGGCGATGCCGGCAACCGCACCCGGGACGAAGTTGCGTGTGTCGAAGCCGTGCAGGGTGTGCCGGATGATCACCTCGTCGGCGTCGGTGGCGCGCAGGGCGGCCAGGGTGTCGGCGAGTTCGCTCACCACCACCGCGGGCGGGACGGGCGTACCACTGACCGGGTCGGCTCCGGTGTAACACACGAGCAGGTGCTCCTCGGCCGCCATGATCGCGTCGAGGAACAGCTGGCGGTCCTCGTCGCGCGGATTGCGTTCACCGACAAGCGGGACCCGACCGAGGACGTCGTCACCGTCGACACGCAGTGCACGCGGGAACGACTCGGCGTCGATGCCGAGCAGGACCACCACCCGGTGCGGCACCGAGCGCATCGGGACCAGGGTGCACACGGTGAGCTCGCCGGTGCGGAAGTTGGCGCGGGTCGGCCGGCCGGCGATCATCAGGGCGACCAGGTCACGAACGTCGGAGAGCCGTAGCGGCCGGGTGGGGTCGCCGGAGCCGAGTTCCTCGGTGATCATCCGGACGGTCTGGGCGACCTGCCATTCGTCGCCGGTCGCGGTGTCGACGAGGTCGTCGACGATGCCGATGAGGGTCTGGGCCCAGACGGTGGCCGGATGGGTTCCGGTCAGCCGGGTGAGCAGGTCGCCGAGCCGGTCGACGAATTCCATCAGACGTCCGGCGAGGTCGATCTGGGTGCTCTCCAGTCCCTCGATCGGCAGGGCGGTGCCCAGCCATTCGCCGTCGTCCTCCTCGGCGACAGCACCGAGTGCGATGCGGTCGAGGCCGGCGTCGAAGGTACCCTGCGCGAATCCGGCGAGCTCGAACCGGGACCGTTGGGTGTCGTCGATCCCCCAACGGATTCCGCTGCGCGACAGCCATTCCCGAATCCACTCGAGATCGTCGTCGGACATCGCGAAGCGGTACCGGACCGGCGGCCGGGACAGCAGGTCGGCCACCTCGCTCGCGGTGACGCGGCCGACGGCGAGTTCGACGACGGTGGCGACGACGTCGAGGACGGGGTTCACGTGACGGAGTCCGCGGTCGGCCAGACGTACCCGCAGCCGGGCGGCTGGGTGGTCGAGCCCGGACTGGCCGAACGACCCGCGGATGAGCGGGGCGAAGGTCTCGACGTCCGGGCACATGACGATCACGTCGCGGGGCGCCAGCGTGGGGTCGGCGTCGAACAGGTGCAGCAACCGGTCGCGCAGGACCTCGACCTGCCGTTCCGGGCCGTGGCAGGCATGGATCTCCACCGAGGTGTCGGCCGCGGCCGGTGCCGACCGGTCACGGGGTGCGGTGTCGTCGCGGATGCCGCGCTGTACGCGCTGCAGAAGCGTCGGCGTGTCGGTCGGGGTGCTCGTCGCCGCCTCGTGGTGGAGGTCGGCGTGGACCATCGGCTGCAGGTTGATCTGCAGTTCGCGGATGTCGTGGGACAGGCCCGCCAGCAAGGGATTCCGCAACGCGGGTCCGGTGTGCGCAGCCCGGCGGGGGTCGGCGGGGTGAGTGGATCCGGCCAGTACGTCCCACAACGCCGGCGAGGCATGCGGGATGAACAGGTGCACGTCGCGGTGGGTGGACACCGCCGCGGCCACCCGCCGGAACGACTCGGTCAGACGGGTCGGACCGAAGACCGCCGAGCGGGGCGGAAGGTCGATCACATCGGCGTCGGCGCGCAGTCGCGCGCAGACGTCGTCGAGTGCCTCCACCGGATGCGGTACCCCGATCCGCGCACGGACCTCACGCCAGACCAGCGGCTGCCAGGCCATGTCGGCGGGTAGGGCACCCCCGGCACCGTCCCCCTCGTCGCCGCGTGCCCACCCGGTGAGCATTCCCGGCCGCTGCCGGGCATACCGCTCGAAGAGATCGGCGATGTGGCGTGCCGTGGCGTACCGGCGACCGGCACGCAGATCATCGGCCGCGCCGGTCGCGGGTGTCGCGGACCCGCCGGGATCGGCGCCCCCGACACCGATGTGGCGGGCCAGCATGCGCAGCGCCGGGTGGGTGATCAGCTCGTCCAGCACGGCGAGCACCGACCACACCAATGCGTTTGCACCCCACGCCGATGCACGGTCGGCGGCATATCCGGGATCGGCGGCGAGCACCTGCTCGACGACACGATCGGTCACCGCCGCGGGCGACGAGAAGTCGATGTTGGCGGCGATGCCGTCACCGCCGGGTCCGGCACCGAGCCGGGTCGCGAGCCGCTGCTGCAGCCAGCGCTCCACCCCACGGGCGGGGACCGCGACGATCTCGGTGGCCAGCGGGTCGTCGAGCGGCACGAGCAGGATGTCGCCGAGGGCGTCGGCGAGGGTGTCGGTCCGCTCGGCGCGGTGCAGGACGAACATCGGCGTCCGGTGTCAGCGAGCCGGCCGCAGGGCCGGAACCTCACCCTGGTAGGCCGAGAGCACCGCCCGCACGCCGTCCGGGATCGGGATCGGCCGGCCCGATTCGGGGTCGATCACGACCATGGTGGTGCCGGCGAGGGCGGAGAGAACACCGTCGGCAGCAGTGATCGCGGCACCGATGGTGTACGAGCTGGTCCCGAGCCGGGTGATGGCCATCGCCACGCTCACCGGCTCCTCGGTGTAGAGGATCGGTGCCCGGAACTCGATGTCCTGGCGGGCCACCAGCAGGTGCACCTGCTCGCCGCGACCACGGAACCAGCGGCTGAACGCACGGACCCGGCCCTCTTCGAACAGTCGCGCCACCTGCACGTTGTTGATGTGGCGGTTGACGTCCATGTCACCCCAGCGCAGCTGGGCCTCGACGACGACCACGTCGTCGGCGGGCGGCGCGGCAACGGGTGCGACGGGAGCGGAATCAGGTGTATCGGCGAGCACGACGGCAAGCCTAACGCCCGGTTCCGACATCGCCGGCAACACGCGGGGTGAAGTCGGCGGTATCGGTCGTACCGACTCCGTACACTCATGACCGCACAGGCGCGTGATGCACCGGCCACCCCTCTCCACGGGCGGCGGGTGCATCCCGGTGGGCGCGCCGCCCGATCCGGTTTCGCGTCGGGCGAATGTCGGAAGAGCCAGGGTATTGGGGGTCGAGTGATCGTTCAGACATCGCGGATGGTGCTGCGACCCGTGCAGCGCGATGATGTCGCCGATCTCGTCCGGCTCGACGCCGATCCGCACGTGATGCGCCATGTCAGCGGCGGACTCCCCACCCCGCGCGCGACGATCGAGGACTGGGTGGTCCCCCGTGCACAGGCCGAACTCCAGATCGGGCGGGGCGGCATCTGGGTGACCATCGACCGGCGGTACGGCGAGTTCTTCGGCTGGGTGTCGCTGCGTGCCCCACGCCACTCCCGACGACCCGAACTCGAACTCAGTTACCGGTTGCGGCGCGAGTACTGGGGTCGCGGGCTGGCGACCGAGGCGGCGCGCGCCGTCGTCGACCTCGCATTCACCGATCTCGGAGCCGCTCGCGTGTTCGCCAGCGCATCGTCGACCAACACGTCGTCACGGCGGGTGATCGAGAAGCTCGGGATGCGGGTGTCGGGAATCCATGTCTCCGACGAGCACGCGATCGACGGGATCGGCGAGGTCGAATACGACCTGCTGCGCGAACACTGGGAGATCAGGGCCCTGCGCCGACGGTCCGCGGAGGCCCCGTCGACCGACCTCACCGCCTGACCGAACCGGCCGGCGCGGCGTCGTGGACGTCGGTCGTCGGATCGGCCCTCGAGCGGGTGACGCGCCGGGAATTCACGCCTCATCGAGACCGAACCCCCGGCGGGGACTACCGTATGAGGTGCCCCAGACATGCGCTCCCCAGCCAGTTAGGAGACCTCCTCGGATGAGCAGTCCCACTCCGACGTCGGCCCGTCCACATGTCGTCATCATCGGGTCCGGATTCGGCGGGCTCTTCGCCGCCCAGCGCCTGGCCAAAGCCGATGTCGACGTCACGCTCATCGCCAAGACCACCCACCACCTGTTCCAGCCGATGCTGTACCAGGTGGCGACCGGCATCGTCGCCGAAGGCGAGATCGCGCCGGCCACCCGGGTGGTGCTGCGCAAGCAGAAGAACGCCACCGTGCTGATGGGTGACGTCTTCGGGATCGACCTGGCCGGCAAGAAGGTGACCTCCCGGCTCCTCGAGCGGATCACCGTCACCCCGTTCGACAAGCTGATCCTCGCCGCCGGTGCCGACCAGTCGTACTTCGGCAACGATCACTTCGCCGAGTACGCACCCGGCATGAAGACGATCGACCATGCCCTGGAACTGCGTGGCCGGATCCTGGGCGCCTTCGAGCAGGCCGAGCTCTCCGACGACCCGGAGGAGCGCGCTCGGCTGCTGACCTTCGTGGTGGTCGGCGCGGGTCCGACCGGTGTGGAACTCGCCGGGCAGATCGCCGAGATGAGCGACAAGACCCTCAAGGGCGCCTTCCGCAACATCGATCCCACCGAGGCCCGGGTGATCCTGCTCGACGCGGCACCCGCGGTGCTGCCACCGTTCGGCCCCAAACTGGGCCAGAAGGCGGCCGCCCGGCTGGAGAAGCTGGGCGTCGAGATCCAGCTCAACGCGATGGTCGTCGACCTCGACTACGACGGCCTCGTCGTCAAGGAGAAGGACGGATCGACCCGCCGGATCGAGTCGCAGTGCAAGGTGTGGTCGGCCGGTGTGCAGGCCAGCCCGCTGGGCAAGCAGCTCTCGGAGCAGTCCGGGGTGGAACTCGATCGCGCCGGTCGCGTCAAGGTGGGCCCCGACCTGACCATCCCCGGCAACCCCGATGTGTTCGTCGTCGGCGACATGATGGCCGTCGACGGAGTCCCCGGTGTGGCGCAGGGCGCGATCCAGGGTGGCCGCTACGCCGCCGATGCGATCAAGGCCGAACTCAAGGGTCAGACCCCGGACCAGCGCAAACCCTTCAGCTATTACGACAAGGGTTCGATGGCGACGATCTCCCGGTTCAGTGCCGTCATGCAGGTGCCGATCCCGGGCACCAAGAAGAAGTTCGAGACCGAGGGCTACTTCGCGTGGCTGGGCTGGCTGGCGCTGCACCTGGTGTACCTGGTGGGCTTCCGCAATCGCCTGAACACGCTGGTCAACTGGTTCTTCGCGTTCAGCACCCGCGGACGCACACAGTTGGCCGTCACCGAGCAGCAGGTCTACGCGCGTACCGCGATCGGCCAGTTGTCGGAGCTGGAGCGGAAGACGATCGCCGAGGTCGAGGCCGATTCCGCCGGGGCCGACGACCCCACCGGCAGCGGCCCCGATGGCGCCGGCGCCAAGGGCGCTGCCTCCAAGGACGCTGCGGCCGGCTGAGCAGACGTCTGCCCCACGACGACAGAACGGCACGACGAGAGAACGGCTGCGGTGACCTGCGCGCGGCTAGGCGTGGGACAACGCGACGACGTCCAGACCGTCGCAGAGTGCCCGGGCCTGCGCGACCGACCCCGCGAGCGCGGTGGTCAGCGTCGCATCGCCCGGCAGGGTCAGACGCGCGGCATAGTGCACCGCGTCGACGTCGGCCGCGCGGGCGTCCGGGTAGCGGAACACGCTGCTGACCGCCGACAGCCCACTGCGCTGCGCGGCGCCGGCCACCGTACCGGCGGTTCGCGCCCCCAGTGCCACCCGATGCCGCAGCACCGGCAGACCGGGCAGATCGACGCGCAACCCACCCTGCCAGCGACCGTCGGCATCGGTGTCGGCGAAGTTCCCCGAACGGCCGATCTGGACGTGCTCGTGCAGGTCGAGGGTGGCATCCGGGTCGAGCACCACGTCGATGTCCGAGCGGTGGTGGGCACCTCCGGCGACGACGGTCGGCTGGGGGTCGACCCGCAGCCGGGCACCCGCACCCACCTCGATGTGCCAGTGCGCGGTCGAGTCCGGCCGGTCGGCAGCCGGTAGTGCGATGGTGGCCGCCACCGAACCCAGGTCCAGTACCGCACCCGCCCCGACCCGGATGACGACCTCGATGTGGTCGCCGCCGAGCGGGGTGGCCGCGGTCCCGATCAGATGGGCCGACGACACGCCGGTCTGCCGGACCGCGAGCCCACCGGTGGCCCGCAGCCGCGGTGACCGCCCGGCGTCGACGACGATCTCGACCTCGGTACGCACTATCCGGGCACCGCGGCCGCCTCGGCCAGCTGTTCGCGGATCCAGGCCAGGACGGTCGACGCCGCCGGGTCGTCGGTGAGCGAGATCATCGCGGTGGGGCGACCCTCACGGACACGCTCGGCGTCGGTGCGCATCACCTCGAGATCGGCGCCGACCAGCGGCGCCAGGTCGGTCTTGTTGATCACCAGCAGATCCGAGAAGGTGACGCCGGGGCCGCCCTTGCGCGGGACCTTGTCACCGCCGGCGACGTCGATGACGAAGATCTGCACGTCGATCAGGCCGGTCGAGAAGGTCGCGGTGAGATTGTCGCCCCCGGATTCGACGAGGATCAGATCCAGCGGCGGGTTGGCCGCGACCAGATCGTCGATGGCATCGAGGTTGGCGGTGATGTCATCACGGATGGCGGTGTGCGGGCAGCCGCCGGTCTGCACCGCGGTGATCCGCTCGTCGGGCAGAACCGCGTGGCGGCGCAGGAAGTCGGCGTCCTCGGTGGTGTAGATGTCGTTGGTCAGCACGGCCACCGACAACTCGTCACGCAGCTGCCGGCAGAGCGCGGCGACCAGGGCGGTCTTGCCCGACCCCACCGGGCCGCCGATCCCGACGCGCAGCGCCTCACCCGGACGACGGTCGCGTCGGGGCCGGTCGTGGTGGTGGCCGTGGGCTTCGCCGTCGATCAGGTGCGGGGGCATGGAGATCCTCTCCTCGGGGTCGGGTGGACAACAGATCCGGTGGACGAGCGGACCGGCAGCGAACGCCGCGGTCGGTACGTCCCGGACGTCAGGACGCGAACAGCGGCATGGGGCGTCGTTCGTGGCGTTCGGCGAAGACGTCGAGCACCGGGTCGGACAGGTCGGCCAGACCGACCGCGGCCTGTGCCGCCACCTGCTCGCATTCGGGGCCGAGGTCGGTGATCATGATCGCGACGTCGGCCGGGTCGAGGGCCAGCAACCGCTGGCCGGCGGTCGCCGACCCGCTGACCGTGGTGTAACCGACCACCAGCGCGGTGTGGAATCCGGACAGGCCCGATGCGGCCCCGACCGATCCGCTGATCACCGGCAGGTGTGTAGCCGGCGAATGCGCCGACCAGTCGGCGTCGGGCCACATGCGTCGGGCCAGCCGCGCCATGCCGCGTCCCTGCGCCAGCGATGCCTTGCGGGCCGCGGGCGACGGTGTGCGGGCATCGGTCTCCAGTTGGGCCGACCCCACCTCGAGGGTGCCGTCGGCGACCGCCGCGGCGATCGACGCCGACACCAGACCGCTGGTGATCAGCCGCCGGTACAGGAAGTCGGCGAGATCGGCGGCGGTGCGGATCACGCCGTCGGTGACGGCCTGCTCCACACCCCCGGAGTGCACATGTCCGCCCACCGGCAGACGCGAGTCGGCCAGGGCCAACATCATCGCCAGCGGCGACGACGGGGGCAGCGGGCCGGCGGGTTCGGGCAGGCCGGGAGGGTTCGGGGACGGTGACATACGGCGTGCTCAGAACAGGAAGTAGCGCTGGGCCATCGGCAGCTCGGACACCGGCTCGGAATCCCACACCTCGCCGTCGATCCGGACGGTGAAGGTGTCCGGGTCGACCTCGATCCGCGGAGTGGCGTCGTTGAGCGGCATGTCGGCCTTGCCGATCGACCGCGTGTTCTTGACCGGTACGAGGCGTCGCCGGATGCCGATCCGCTCGGCCAGGTCGGGGTCGGCGCCGGGTGCGACGAAGCTGATCGACGTGGCCGCGGCGACCGGTGCGGCGGCCCCGAACATCGGCCGCGGCAGCACCGGCTGCGGCGTGGGGATGGACGCATTGGCGTCGCCCATCTGCGCCCACGCGATCGCCCCGCCCTTGATCACCAGGTCGGGTTTGACGCCGAAGAACGCCGGGTCCCACAGCACCAGGTCGGCCAGCTTGCCGACCTCCACCGAACCCACCTCGTCGTCGAAACCGTGGGCGATGGCCGGGCAGATCGTGTACTTGGCGACGTAGCGCTGTGCCCGGTTGTTGTCGGCGCGTGAGTCACCGGCGAGCGATCCCCGCTTGCGCTTCATCACATGTGCGGTCTGCCAGGTCCGCAGGACGACCTCGCCGATGCGGCCCATCGCCTGCGCGTCGGAGCCGATCATCGAGATGGCGCCGAGATCGTGCAGCAGATCCTCGGCGGCGATGGTCGACGGCCGGATCCGGCTCTCGGCGAAGGCCAGGTCCTCCGGCACCGTCGGATTGAGGTGATGGCACACCATCAGCATGTCGAGGTGCTCGTCGAGGGTGTTGACCGTGTGCGGACGCGTCGGGTTGGTGGAGCTCGGCAGCACATTGGGCGCGGCCGCGACGGTGATGATGTCCGGTGCGTGACCGCCGCCGGCCCCCTCGGTGTGATAGGCGTGGATGCTCCGACCGGCGATCGCACCGAGGGTGGACTCGACGAATCCGGTCTCGTTGAGGGTGTCGGAGTGCAGGGCCACCTGGACGCCGGTCTCGTCGGCGACACGCAGGCAGGCGTCGATCGCCGCCGGGGTGGAACCCCAGTCCTCGTGGAGTTTGAATCCCGACGCCCCGGCCCGGATCTGCTCGCGCATCGCCTCCGCGCTGACCGTGGTGCCCTTGCCGAGCAGCGCGATGTTCATCGGCCAGTGGTCGGTGGCGGCCAGGATCGACGCGAGATGCCAGGCGCCCGGGGTGACGGTGGTGGCCTTGCTGCCCTCGGCGGGGCCGGTGCCGCCGCCGATCAGGGTGGTGATGCCGTTGCCGAGGGCCTCGTCCATGATCTGCGGGCAGATGAAGTGGACGTGGCAGTCGATGCCGCCGGCAGTGAGGATCTTGCCGTTGCCGGCGATGATCTCGGTGGACGGGCCGATCACCAGATCGGGATGGATCCCGTTCATGGTGTCGGGGTTGCCGGCCTTGCCGAGGGCGACGATGCGGCCGTCACGCAGTCCGACGTCGGCCTTGATCACGCCCCAGTGGTCGAGCACCACGACGCCGGTGATCACGGTGTCGGGGGCGCCGTCGGCGCGGGAGGCGCGGCTCTGCCCCATCGACTCGCGGATCACCTTGCCGCCGCCGAACACCGCCTCGTCCCCGGCCCGGCCGGGGCCGCCGCTGCGGTCCTCGGTGACCTCGATCAGCAGGTCGGTGTCGGCGAGCCGGATCAGGTCACCGGTGGTGGGTCCGAACAGCTGCGCGTATCGATCGCGTCCCAGTGTTGCCATCGTCAGTCGATCCTTCCGGGAGCGTCGAGGGAGATGCCGTACACCTCACGGGTGCCGCCGAGCGGCACCAGGGTCACCGTCATCGCGATCCCCGGCTCGAATCGCACCGCGGTGCCCGCGGCGATGTCGAGGCGGTGGCCGCGTGCGGCGTCGCGGTCGAAGTCGAGGGCGGGGTTCGCCTGGGGGAAGTGCACGTGACTGCCCACCTGCACGGGCCGGTCACCGGTGTTGACAACCGTGAGTTCGATGGTCTGGGCGCCCTGATTGAGTTCGATGGTGCCCTCGGCGGCGATCACCTCGCCCGGCACCACCGCTGACGTCTTCTCCGACATGTGGTCTTCTGTCCGTTCTCGTCTGCTCGGCTGACTGTTGCGACTGCGATTCGGCGGGGATAGCGCCGGTCAGCCGATCGGGTTGTGCACGGTGACCAGCTTGGTGCCGTCCGGGAAGGTCGCCTCCACCTGCACGTCGTGGAGCATCTCCGGGATGCCGGGCATGACCTCGTCACGGGTCAGGACCTCGCGGCCGCTGGTCATCAGTTCGGCCACCGAACGGCCGTCGCGGGCGCCTTCGAGGACGTGGTCGGTGATCACCGCGACCGCCTCGGGGTGGTTGAGCTTGAGGCCGCGGGCCTGCCGACGTCGCGCCAGTTCGGCGGCGTAGGAGATCAGCAGACGTTCCTGTTCATGCGGCGACAGTCGCACCGGACCCTCTCTTCGTCATTCGACACACAGACCCGGCACCTTCGAAGGGTGCCGGGTCTGTAATCCTGCCACGGTCCGGATGCGGCGGCGCGGTGAGCGACGAGCGGTGTCGGTCACGGCACACCGGGATGTCAGGGGGCGACCAGCGCACCTCCGCCGGCGGTCAGCTCGTCCAGCCGCGCCGGGGTACAGGCCGGTCCGACGGCCTCCACCTCGGCCGCCGTGAACGCCCCGGCGGCCAGGCCGCGGCGGATCACCCCGGCCAGCGACAGGGCGGTGGCGGGCTCGTCGACGACGTCGCCGGACTGGCGTTCGAAGTAGGACTGCAGCCTGTTCGCCGCGGTGGGCATGGCCGAGCGGAAGAACCCGGTGACCGCCAGCCATCGGGTCACCAGGTGACCCGGGTGCATGTCCCAGCCCTGGTAGAAGCCGCGCTCGAGTGAGCGGGTGACCAGGCGGTGATGGCGGCGCACCGCGGCGTCGACCTGTTCGGCCGAACCCGTCGGCATCACCTGGGTGGAGCCGTCGCTGATCCACACACCGGTCTGTGCGGCGGCCGCCTGCATGACGGCCTTGGCATGGTCGGCGACGGGATGCTCGAGCGACTGCTGCGCGGAGACGATGCCGCACGCCGCGCTGTAGTCGTAGGTGCCGTAGTGCAGCCCGACGATGCGCGGTGCCCCGCGATGGATCGCCTCGGCCACCGTGGCCCGCCCGTCCGGCCCCAGGACCGCCTGCGGGATCTCGATCTGCAGCTCCACCCGGAGCGAGCCCTCGGCCACCCCGTGGACGCGTTCGAACTCGGCACAGATCAGGTTGACCGCGTCGATCTGGCGGACATCGCGCAGCTTCGGGACGGTCACCACGAAGCCGTCCGGGATCCCGCCGGCGGCGTCGAGGACCAGTTCCAGGGTCCGCAGCCCACGGGTGCGTTCGGCGGCGCCGAGCCCCTTGGCCCGCACACCGGCGATGCGCGGGCTGTGGGGGCGGCGCGTGGTCCACGCGGCGAGAGTCTGTCCGGCCCGGCGGGCGTCGGCGTCCTCGCGCACGTCGCCACGCCATCCGTAGCCGTCCTCGAGGTCGATCCGGAGATCCTCGATCGGGTTGTCGACCAGGCGGGCGCGGGCGATGGCGCGGACCTCGTCGTCGGCGAGTTCGGCCAGGGCCGGAGCGGTGTCGGCGAGTTCGAGCGCCGCCGCGCCCCAGCGCTGTGGGGTGTCGACGTCGGCGTCGGCGGCGCTGACGTAGACCGTGTGCACCGGCTGGGGTTCCGGGCGGTCGCCGGGGAACCAGCGATCGAGGTCGCTGTCGACGGGGGTGAGGACATCCTCGATCGCCGCGCGAACCGCCGCCGCGAGCTCCCGTCCGGTGTCGGTTCGGTCCGGGCTCACTCTGCCGGGGCCTCGAGGTTCTGCAGGCGCACCTGGCTGCGGGCGATCAGCCGGCCGTCGTCGTCGGTCATGTCGACCTGCCACAGCTGTTGACGGCGACCCCGATGGATCGGGGTGGACTTGGCGGTGACGGTGCCCTCGGAGACCGAGCGCAGGAAGTCGGTGCTGTTGTTGACGCCCACGGCATGACCGCCGATGCCGGTGTCCTGCAGCCAGAAGAAGGCACTCATGCTGGCCACCGACTCGGCGAGCGCGCAGTACACGCCGCCGTGGACGATGCCGAACGGCTGATGAAGCTTCGGATCGAGTTCGAGGGTGGCGATCATCTCGTCGGCGGTCACCGACTGCACCACGGTGCCGAGCTCGGCATCGAAGCCCACGGTTCCCGAGGTCTTCACGAATTCATCTGTGTTCACTGCCATGCGACAAGCGTGACATGACCTGCGCGGCGGAGACACCCAGGGCGGCGAAGTGTCACGGGAGCCGACCGGCCGGGACCAAAGGCACAGGGACGAGGCGGGCAGGAGACCCGAGAGGACGGAGGCCCCGAAGAAGCCCCAGGCGAACCAGAATGGCCCAGGGGAACCGATAGGCCCCATGTCCCGTTGGGGACATGGGGCCTATCGGTGCGTGGACCGGGGGTCTCTGCAGCCCTCAGGACTCTCGCGCGGTCCAACGAGAATTAATGTAGGCTAGCCTTACCAATCCTGTCAAGCGGGCTGGGAATAGATCAGCAAAACTGCACGTCAGATACCACGGGAACACACAACGACTCGGCAGAGCGCCGGCCGCCACGCACAGAAGACACGGCAGATGCGGCATCGAGGAGGATCGGCAGTAAAATGCGAAAGATGAACGGATTGGGAGACCTGGAGCGGGCAGTGATGGACACACTGTGGGCCAGTCCGACTCCGCAGACGGTCCGCCAGGTCCATGCGACGTTGTCGGAGAGCCGATCGCTCGCCTACACCACAGTGATGACCGTCCTGCAGCGACTGGCCAAGAAGAACCTGGTCACCCAGATCCGTGAGGATCGGGCACACACCTATGTCCCCACCCACCCGCGCGAGGATCTCGTCGCGTCGTTGATGGTGGACGCATTGAGCGAGGCCGACGCCCCGGGATCGCGACATGCGGCACTCGTGTCGTTCGTCGGCCGGGTCGGTGCCGACGAGGCCGCCGCACTGCGTCACGCACTCGATGAGCTCGAAGCCGCACGCGGCGTCACCGAGACCGGTTAGATTCACAAAGAACCGGTTGAGTTCACGTCAGCCCGACGGCACCCCCTGACGGCACCCACAGCCCACACAGCCCGACCCGCGAGGACAGCCAACGATGACCGCCCTGTTATTCGGCATCCTGACCTTGCTGTTGGTCGGCCCGGTCCCGGAGGCCCTGACGCGGGCCGAATGGCCGATCCGGGCCCCCCGCGCCGCGATGACCCTGTGGCAGGCGATCGCGCTGGCCGCGGTGCTGTCGGCGTTCAGCTGTGGTCTGGCCATCGCCGCCAACCTGCTCGCCCCGGGCAGTGACGGCACCCCGACGACGCATCCGCTGCACGAGATCGAACGTCTCGGACTCCCGCTGTGGTGTCTGTACATCGGCATCTTCGCACTCACCCTGCTGGTGGGCGCCCGGCTGTTCTTCACCGTCATCCGCGTCGGTGTGCGAACCAGGGCCCGCCGCGCCAACCATCGCCAGCTGATCGACATCCTGGACAACTGCGACCGCTCGGATCACTCCCATCCCCTGTTCGCCCGCGACATCCGGATGCTCGGCGTCCAGCAGCCCCTCGCCTACTGTCTGCCCGGTCTGCGGCAGCGGGTGGTGCTCAGCGAAGGGGTGGTCGCACGCCTGTCCCGCGACGAACTGATCGCGGTGATCGCCCACGAACGCGCCCATCTGCGGGCTCGGCACGACCTCGTCCTCGAGGCCTTCATCGCCCTGCACGAGGCATTCCCCCGGTTCGTCCGGAGCCAGTCGGCACTCGGTGCGGTGATGCTGCTCGTCGAGGCGCTGGCCGACGACCAGGCGGTCCGGGCGACCGGGCCGACCACCCTCGGCCGCGCGCTGGTGGCGTGCGCCGATGCCACCGCACCGCGCGGGGCGATGGCGGTCGGCGGCCCGACGACCCTGGCCCGGGTCCAGCGCCTTCGCCACGATCGCCCGACCCGGCTGCTCGCCGCATCCGCCTACACCGTCGCCGTGACCATCCTGGTGGTCCCCACCCTGGCCGTCGCGATCCCCTGGCTGACCGAGATCTCCCGCCTGCTCACCGCCCAGTCGTGAGTGCGTGCTCGTGCGAGCCACCCACTCCGCGCCGGCCGGGTCGCCCGGTGACTGTGATGTCGGGTACACGCCCTTCCGAGCGACCCCATAGTCTTGTCCCATGACTACTGCCGCCTCGAGTTCTTCGACCGCAAAGGCCCAGATCGGTGTGACCGGACTGGCCGTCATGGGGTCGAACATCGCCCGCAACTTCGCCCGTCACGGCTACACCGTCGCACTGCACAACCGCAGTGTGGCCAAGACCGACGCCCTCCTCGCCGACCACGGTGACGAGGGCTCGTTCGTCCGCACCGAGACCATCGCGGAGTTCATCGATGCGCTCGAGCGTCCCCGCCGCGTGCTGATCATGGTCAAGGCCGGCGACGCCACCGATGCGGTGATCAACGAACTCGCCGACGCGATGGAGCCCGGCGACATCATCATCGACGGCGGCAATTCCCTGTACACCGACACCATCCGCCGCGAGAAGGCGATGGCCGAGCGCAACCTGCACTTCGTCGGCGCCGGGATCTCCGGCGGCGAGGAAGGCGCCCTCAACGGCCCCTCGATCATGCCCGGCGGTCCGGCCAAGTCGTACGAGTCACTCGGCCCGCTGCTCGAGTCGATCTCGGCGAAGGTCGACGGCACCCCGTGCTGTACCCACATCGGCCCCGACGGCAGCGGCCACTTCGTCAAGATGGTGCACAACGGCATCGAGTACGCCGACATGCAGCTGATCGGCGAGGCCTACGACCTCATGCGTCGCGTCCTCGACCTGCCCGCCGCCGAGATCGGCGAGGTCTTCGCCGGCTGGAACACCGGCGACCTGGAGAGCTACCTCGTCGAGATCACCGCCCAGGTCCTCGCACAGGTCGACGCCGAGACCGGCAAGCCGCTCGTGGACGTCGTCGTCGACGCCGCCGGCCAGAAGGGCACCGGACGCTGGACGGTGAAGTCGGCCCTCGATCTCGGCATCCCCGTGACCGGCATCGCCGAGGCCGTCTTCGCCCGCGCCCTGTCGAGCTCCACCGAGCAGCGCGTCGCCGCCCGCGGACTGGCCGGTGGCACCCCGGGTACCGCCCCCGCCGACAAGGCGACCTTCATCGACGACATCCGGGCCGCACTGTATGCGTCCAAGGTGGTCGCCTACGCCCAGGGCTTCGACCAGATCGCCGCCGGCAGCGCCGAGTACGGCTGGGACGTCGACCCCGGTTCGCTGGCCACCATCTGGCGGGGCGGCTGCATCATCCGCGCGCAGTTCCTCAACCGCATCCGCGAGGCCTACGCCGAGAACCCGAAGCTGCCGAGCCTGCTCCTCGACCCGTACTTCCGCGAGGCCGTCGAGTCCGGCGTGGACAGCTGGCGTCGCGTGGTGGCCACCGCCACCACCATGGGTGTCCCGGTCCCGGCGTTCGCGTCGTCGCTGTCGTACTACGACGGCCTGCGCAGCGATCGTCTCCCGGCCGCGCTGACCCAGGGCCTGCGCGACTACTTCGGTGCGCACACCTACCAGCGTGTGGACAAGCCCGGCACGTTCCACACCCTCTGGAGCGGCGACCGCACCGAGATGGAGCAGTAACGATTCCTCACCGGGGTGTGGTCACCGGCCGGCGGTGACCACACCCCACCCGCAACCCACAGCGAACAGGAGCCCGACGCACCCGTGCGTTTCATCACCGGTCACCAACCCCCGCACGACCTCACCTACAGCGACGTGTTCGTCGTACCGTCCCGGTCCGACGTCACCTCCAGGTTCGACGTCGACCTGTCCACGTCCGACGGGTCCGGGGCGACGATCCCGCTGGTCGCGGCGAACATGACGTCGGTGACCGGCAAGCGGATGGCCGAGACACTGGCCCGGCGCGGCGGGCTGGCGGTGCTCCCCCAGGATCTGCCGTTGTCGGCGGTGGCGGAGTCGATCGCCTTCGTCAAGTCCCGGAACCTCGTCGCCGACACCCCGGTCACGCTGACCACCGAGGACTCGGTCTCCGATGCCCTGGCACTGCTGCACAAGCGTGCCCACGGCGCCGCGGTGGTCGTCGACGCGGGTATCCCGATCGGTGTGGTCACCGAGGACGCCTGCGTCGACGTCGACCGCTTCGCCCGGGTGCGCGCGGTGCTGGATCCGGCGGTGATCGTCCTGCCCGTGGAGACCCCGCCCCGCGAGGTCTTCGACGCGCTCACCGACGTCCACCAGGATCTCGCGGTCCTCACCCATCCCGACGGCACCCTCGCCGGTGTGCTGACGCGTGTCGGGGCGCTGCGCCACGGGGTGTACCGGCCCAATCTCGATGCCGACGGCCGCCTGCGGATCGGCTGCGCCGTCGGCATCAACGGCGACGTCGCCGCCAAGGCCCGCGGGCTGGTCGACACCGGTGCCGACATCCTCGTCGTCGACACCGCCCACGGCCATCAGGACCGGATGCTGGGGGCGGTGGCCTCGGTCGCCGACGCCGATCTCGGGGTGCCGATCGTGGCAGGCAACGTGGTGTCGGCCGACGGCACGCTCGACCTGATCGCGGCCGGGGCGTCGATCGTCAAGGTCGGTGTGGGCCCCGGAGCGATGTGCACCACCCGCATGATGACCGGCGTCGGCCGGCCACAGTTCTCCGCGGTCGCCGACTGTGCGGCCGCCGCCCGCGAGCACGGCGCGCATGTGTGGGCCGACGGCGGCGTACGCCATCCGCGCGACGTGGCACTCGCCCTGGCCGCCGGGGCGTCGAACGTCATGATCGGTTCGTGGTTCGCCGGTACCTACGAGTCCCCCGGCGACCTCATGCGCGACGCGCACGGCGAGTACAAGGTCAGCTTCGGGATGGCCTCCAAACGTGCGGTGGTCGCCCGATCGTCCTCCGACACCGCCTACGATCGCGCCCGCAAGAGTCTGTTCGAGGAGGGCATCTCGTCGTCGCGGATCCCGCTCGATCCCGAACGCCCCAGCGTCGAGGACCTCGTCGACCACATCTGTTCCGGCGTCCGCAGCACCGCCACCTACGCGGGTGCGCGGACGCTTGCCGAACTGCACGACCGAGTGGTGCTCGGGGTGCAGTCCCCGGCCGGATTCGCCGAGGGACGTCCCCTCCCGGGCGGGTGGTGACGCCCCGATGATGGAGATCGTCCTCTACATCGCCGGCCTGATCGGATTCGTCGCACTGACCCTCGGCACGGCCCTGTTCGTGGCCGCCGAGTTCTCCCTGACCGCACTGGAGCGGTCGGTGATCGACGCCGACGTCACCGCTCGCGGCGACCGGCGCTCCCGGATGGTCCAGCGAGCGCACCGGAGTCTGTCGTTCCAGCTGTCAGGTGCACAGCTCGGCATCACCATCACCACCCTGATCACCGGTTACATCGCCGAACCGGTGCTGGCGAGCCTCATCACACCGGGTCTGGAGGCGATCGGCCTCGGCGCGTCCACCGCGTCCGGCATTTCGCTGGCCCTGGCGCTGATCATCGCGACGTCGTTGTCGATGGTGCTCGGTGAGCTGGTCCCCAAGAACATCGCGATCGCCCATCCGCTGTCGGCGGCCCGCGCGACCGCCGGCCCGATGACGATCTTCTCGCTGGTGTTCACGCCGGTGATCAGGGGACTCAACGGCACCGCGAACTGGGTGGTCCGCCGGATGGGTATCGAACCCGCCGAAGAACTGCGTTCGGGGCGGTCTCCGCAAGAACTCGCGTCCCTGGTGCGCAACTCGGCGCGGCAGGGTGCCATCGACGCCGACACGGCGACCCTGGTCAACCGGTCGCTGCGGTTCGGCGAGCTGACCGCCGAGGACCTGATGACCCCGCGGGTGCGGGTGGATTCGCTCGACGTGGAGGCCACCGTCCGCGATCTGGTCGTCACCTGCGCACGCACCGGCCACTCCCGTTTCCCGGTGGTCGGTCACGGCGACCTCGACGAACTGGTCGGGGTGGTGCACATCAAACAGGCGTTCACCATCGCCCCGGACAGACAGGCCACCACCCTGCTCGGCGAGATCGCCCGTCCCGTACCGCGCGTCCCCACCAGCCTCGACGGTGACGCCCTGATGGACTTCATCCGCACCGACGGCATGCAGCTGTGTGTCGTCATCGACGAGTACGGCGGTGCCGCCGGGATCGTCACCACCGAGGACCTGATCGAGGAGATCCTCGGCGACGTCACCGACGAGCACGACGACGAGTACCCCGACGTGCAGGTCGACGGCGACGGTTTTCTGTGTTCCGGGCTGCTGCGCACCGACGAGCTGGCCGACGCCACCGGCTATCGCGCCCCCGACGGCTCCTACGACACACTCGGCGGACTCGTCATGTTCGTCCTCGGCCGCATCCCGGAGGTCGGCGACACCGTCGATCTGCCGACCCGCACCCCGATCGTCGTCGTCGTCGTCGCCGACGACGACGAGGATGAACCCGACGAGGCCGACCCCACCGATCCGGACATCGAACGCCGCTGGCGGGCGACGGTCACCCAGATGGACGGACGCCGCGTCGACGTGGTCTCGCTACGACCGGTCACCGACGACGGTCCGGACGGCCACCACCCCGCCGGCGCGGAGCCGGGGCGATGAACGACATCTGGGGTGTGGTCCTGACCGTGGCGTTGCTGGCGGGCAATGCGTTCTTCGTCGGCGCCGAGTTCTCCCTGATCTCTGCACGACGGGACCGGCTGGAGGCCCTGGCCGACGAGGGCAGGACCCGCGCCCGGACCGTCATCCACGCCGGTGAACACCTGTCGCTGATGCTCGCGGGTGCACAGCTGGGCATCACGATCTGCTCGATCCTGCTCGGCCGGGTCGGCGAACCGGCGGTGGCCCATCTCATCGAGCGGCCCCTGCATCTGGCGCATCTGCCCGCCGGACTGCTGCACCCGGTGGCGTTCGCGATCGCCCTGAGCCTGGTCGCCCTGCTGCACATCCTGCTCGGCGAGATGGTGCCCAAGAACATCGCCCTGGCCGGTCCGGAGCGGGCGGCCATGCTGATGGTGCCGGTGCACCTGGCGTTCATCAAGGTGGCGCGACCGCTGATCGCCTTCTACAACCTGCTGGCCAACCTCACCCTGCGGGCGTTGCGGGTGGAACCGAAGGACGAGCTGGACTCGACGGTGTCACCGGTCCAGCTGGCCCAGATGCTCGGCGAGTCCCGTGAGGAGGGGCTGATCGACGCCGAGGAGCACGCCCGGCTGAACCGGGCGTTGCGGTCGGTCAACCGCAATGTGGCAGAGGTGATGATCCCCCTCGACAAGATGCGCAGCGTCGACGTCGAACGTGACCCGGTGACCGGCGGCACCGGCCCGAGCCTCGGCGCGGTGGAACGCGCGGTCACCGACACCGGCTTCTCCCGGTTCCCGGTCCGCGGCCCCGACGGCACCTACACCGGCTATCTGCATCTCAAGGACGTGCTCGACGACATCCTCGACGAGACCATCGGACCGGATTCGATCATCGGGGTCGACCAGGTGCGACCCCTTCCGGTGATCGCCGACGACACCCCGCTCGACGAGGCCACCGGGACCCTTCGCCGCACCAGCTCGCATCTGGGTGCGGTGGTCGACGGAACCGGCCGCACCGTGGGGATCGTCGCCCTCGCCGACCTGGTCGAGGAGTTCGTCGGGACGGTTCGCGACGAGACGCACCGGGTGGCCGAATGACCACCACCCGACCGGCCGGCCCCGCCCCGATGGTCCTCGACGTCGACGACTGGACCGCCCGTCGCGCCGTCCACACCGATCGGGTCGAGCAGCTGATCGGCCCCTATCTGCAGGCGCGCCGCACCGGCGCCCGGCATCCGGTGCTGGACTTCCTGTTCACCTACTACTCGTCGCGTCCGTCACACATCCGGCGCTGGCACCCCGGATTCGGGGTGGTCCTCACCGGACCGGACGCCGACACCGCCGACTTCCTGCGCACCCGCGGGTATCGCCGCACCGACCCCGGGGCCGCCGATGCCGGGGTCACCGTCGACCCGGCGTTCCTGGCGAGCCGGTCGCGGGCGCTGGCGACCACGGCGGCCCTGCTGTCGGCCACGGCGGGCCGCGCCCCGCGCCTGGGCTGTTTCGGGTTGCACGAGTGGGCGATGGTCTACCACGCCGACGAGACCCGCCATGACCTCCCACTGCGACTCGGAGCTGCCGGGACCGACGCCGTGGTCGAGTCGATGCCGTTGCGTTGCACGCACTTCGACGCCTTCCGCTTCTTCACCGACGACGCCCGGCCGCGCAACGAACTGAACCTGACACCGGCCGACCGACTCCGGCGTGATCAGCCCGGATGTCTGCATGCCACAATGGACCTGTACCGGGCGTGTTTCACACTGACACCCCTACTGGATGCGTCCCTCACCCTGGACGCGTTCGAGCTGGCCCGCGACGCCCGAGACCTCGACATGCGCGCCAGCCCCTATGACCTGCGGAACCTCGGTTACGAACCGGTTCCGGTGGAGACGTCGGCGGGTCGCGCCCGCTACGTCCGCGAACAGTCCGCGCTCACCGAGCGCGGCACTCGCCTCCGTGCGGAGATCCTGCACCGGATCACCCAGCTCACCGCAGCCGTCCCCGACCCGCCGGCCCACTGAGGGAAACCCCTCCTGGCGGGTAACATGGACGGCTGCCAGACCCATCACAGGTTCCGTGACCGGCGACGATGCCCTTCGGGGTTGGGCGCCGGGCGCCGCGAACCCACGTAGAAAGGCTCACATGTCCGACCGGATCACCGTCGACGGCTTGCAGATCGCCACCGTGCTCTACGACTTCATCAACGACGAGGCGCTGCCCGGCACCGGTGTAGACAAGGATGCCTTCTGGTCGGGTGCCGCCGCCGTCATCAAGGACCTGGCCCCCAAGAACAAGGCACTGCTGGCCGTCCGCGACGAACTCCAGGCCAAGATCGACGACTGGCACCGTGCCCATGACGGCGCCGATTTCGGCGATCCCGCCGTCGCCGCCGAGTACAAGGCCTTCCTCGGCGAGATCGGTTACCTCGTCCCGGTTCCCGAGGACTTCCAGATCGGCACCCAGAACGTCGATTCCGAGATCGCCGAGACCGCCGGCCCCCAGCTGGTGGTGCCGATCCTGAATGCGCGTTTCGCACTCAACGCCTCCAATGCGCGGTGGGGCTCGCTGTACGACGCCCTCTACGGCACCGATGTCATCCCCGAGACCGACGGCGCCGAGAAGGGCCGCTCGTACAACAAGGTCCGCGGCGACAAGGTGATCGCCTACGCGAAGGACTTCCTCGACAAGGCCGTGCCGCTGGAGTCGGGTAGCTACACCGACGTCACCGGTTTCGCCGTCGTCGACGGCGCACTGCAGGTGAGCGTGACCGGTGGCACCACCGTGGCCCTCGCCGATCCGTCGGTGTTCGCCGGCTACCGGGGCGAGGCCGCGTCGCCGAGCTCGGTGCTGTTGCGCCACAACGGCCTCTACCTCGACATCGAGATCGACCCGTCGTCGCCGATCGGGTCGACCGATCCGGCCGGCATCAAGGATGTCGTGATGGAGTCGGCGATCACCACGATCATGGACTTCGAGGACTCGGTCGCCGCGGTCGACGCCGACGACAAGGTGCTCGGCTACCGCAACTGGCTGGGCCTGAACCGGGGTGACCTGGCCGAGGACGTCAGCAAGGGCGGCAAGACCTTCACCCGCACGCTGAACGGCAACCGCGTCTACACCGGCGCCGACGGTGCCGAGTTCGACCTGCACGGCCGCTCGCTGTTGTTCGTCCGCAACGTCGGCCACCTGATGACCAACCCGGCCATCCTGGACGCCGAGGGCAACGAGATCCCCGAGGGCATCATCGACGCCCTGGTCACCTCGCTGGCGGGTATGCACGGTCTGGCCGCCGAGGGTGCGCAGGCCGCCGGCCTGGGCGTCGCCGCGGAGGGTCTGCAGAACTCGCGGACCGGCTCGATCTACATCGTCAAGCCCAAGATGCACGGCCCCGACGAGGTCGCGTTCACCGCCGAACTGTTCGGCCGGGTCGAGCAGGTCCTGGGCCTGCCGGAGAACACCCTCAAGGTGGGCATCATGGACGAGGAGCGCCGCACCACGGTGAACCTCAAGGCCGCGATCAAGTCCGCGAGCGACCGCGTGGTGTTCATCAACACCGGCTTCCTCGACCGCACCGGCGACGAGATCCACACCTCCATGGAGGCCGGCGCGATGTGTCGCAAGGGCGCGATGAAGCAGCAGAAGTGGATCTCGGCCTACGAGGACTTCAACGTCGACACCGGTCTGGCCGCCGGTCTGCAGCACAAGGCGCAGATCGGTAAGGGCATGTGGGCGATGACCGACCTCATGGCCGACATGGTCGAGCAGAAGATCGGTCAGCCGCGCGCCGGCGCCACCACCGCGTGGGTGCCGTCGCCGACCGCCGCCACCCTGCACGCCATGCACTACCACCTGGTGGACGTGTTCGAGCGTCAGGACGAGATCGCCAAGCGCAATCCCGCGTCGGTCGACGACATCCTGACCATCCCGCTGGCCGCATCGACCAACTGGTCCGACGCCGAGAAGCAGGAGGAACTGGACAACAACTGCCAGTCGATCCTCGGCTATGTGGTGCGCTGGATCGATCAGGGCGTCGGCTGCTCCAAGGTGCCCGACATCCACGACATCGCGCTGATGGAGGACCGGGCCACCCTGCGGATCTCGAGCCAGTTGCTGGCCAACTGGATCCGCCACGGCATCGTCACCGAGGACCAGGTGGTCGAGGCGCTCAAGCGGATGGCACCGGTGGTCGACCGGCAGAACGCCGACGACGCCGACTACCGGCCGATGGCCCCCGATTTCGACACCAACATCGCGTGGCAGGCCGCCAAGGAGCTCATCCTGAACGGGACCACCCAGCCCAGTGGTTACACTGAGCCGATCCTTCATCGTCGTCGCCGCGAGTTCAAGGCCGCGGCCCAGGCATGAGGTGACGATCGCCGGTCCGTGCCCGGGTACCGCCCGGGCACGGACCGGCGATCGTGTGTAACCGCACGCTAACGGAGGGGCCGGGGTGGCACATCATCGCGTCGCCGATGGCAAGAATTCACTTCGCCGTCGGGGGGTGAGCAGGGGGCTGGTCTTCATGCTGCTCGCCGTACTGCTCGTCGCCTCCGGTGTGGTGGTGTGGTTCCAGGTCGGCGATCACGTCGGCCGGGAGGGCGACGCCGCGGCCGCCACCTGTGTGGAAGGTCCCGCCACGGTGGCGATCATCGCCGATCCCGACATCGCCGAGGGTCTCTCGGCGATCGCGAAGTCCTACGCCGAGACCCGTCCGGTGATCCGTGATCACTGCATCACGATCGCCGTGCGGCCGGGTGACGCCAAGATCACCCTCGACGGCCTCACCGGCAACTGGGATCCGCAGGCCAACGGCCAGTATCCGGCGGCGTGGATACCGCAGTCGTCGGTGTGGGCGGCCGATCTGGTCACCGCGAAGCCGTCGGTCGTCGACGGCACCCCGGAGTCGCTGGTCACCTCACCGGTGGTGCTGGCCACCTCCCCCGAGCTCGGTGCGCAGCTCACCGGCAAACTCGACTGGGCGCAGCTGCCCACCCTCGCCCGCCGCGACGACTCGCTGACCGAGTTCGGTCTGCGTGGCTGGGGCTCGCTGCGCATGGCGATGCCCACCGGCGCGCAATCGGATGCCTCGGCGCTCGCCGCCCAGGCGGTCGCGATGCGGATCACCCGGACCACCGGTGTGCTGACCGCCGCCGACGCGTCGTCGAAGGGGGTCGCCGCGGGTATCGGCGCGCTCACCGAGGCCGCACCCCGCTCGCCGGACGGCACCCCGGTCGGGGCGGCCACCGCGATCGCCGACGCCGCCGACGCCAAGGCGGCGCCCATCCACGCGGTCCCGGTCACCGAGCAGCGCCTGTTCCAGCTGACCAAGGCCGACACCACCGCGAAGCTCGCCGAGGTGCTGCCCTCGGGTCCGACGCCGCTCGCCGACTACCCGTTCCTGAAACTCACCGGAGATCAGGTGCCGGAATACGCGGCCACCGCCGTCGCCGACTTCTTCCGGTTCGCCGAGGAACCCGATCACCTCGCCGTGCTGACCGCGCTCGGCTTCCGCGGTGCCGCCCCGATGCCGCCCAAGACCGCGACGGTGACGTTCCCGGTGACCCCCAACCCGATGGCGAGCCCGGAGACCGCGGCCGTCGTCGACATCAACCGGCTGGTGTTCGGCCCGACCAGCTGACCCCGGCGACCGACAGACCGCACAGACCGCACAGACCGCACAGACCGAGAGTGGCCCCGGGAATCCTCCCGGGGCCACTCTCGTCTCACCGACGGCTCATGCCGGCGTCACACTCGTGCTGAGGTGACCGTGGTGCACGGTCACTCGGCGAAGGCCTCGACCGGCGGGCAGCTGCACACCAGGTTGCGGTCGCCGTAGGTGCCGTCGATCCGCCGCACCGACGGCCACACCTTGGTCCGTGCACCGGCCGACGGCAGACCCTGCGGATACACCGCGACCTCACGGGAGTAGGCGTGATCCCACTCCCCGACCAGGCATTCGGCGGTGTGCGGGGCGCCCTGCAGCGGGTTGTCGTCGGCGGGCCAGGTGCCCTTGGCGACCTCGTCGATCTCGGCACGGATGGAGATCATGGCGTCGCAGAAGGCGTCGAGCTCGTCGAGGTTCTCACTCTCGGTGGGCTCCACCATCAGGGTGCCGGCCACCGGGAAACTCATCGTCGGCGCATGGAAACCGTAGTCGGCCAAGCGTTTTGCCACATCGTCGACGGTGACGCCGGTCGCCTTGGTCAGCCCGCGCAGGTCGAGGATGCACTCGTGCGCCACCCACCCGTACTCGTCGGTGCCGTCGGTACCGGTGCCCTCGTGTCCGGTGTAGAGCACCGGGAAGTACTCGCCGAGTCGTCGGGCGATGTAGTTGGCCGAGGCGATGGCGGTAAGAGTGGCCCGCCGCAGTCCCTGCGCGCCCATCATCGCGATGTAGGCGTAGGTGATCGGCAGGATCGACGCCGACCCGTAGGGGGCGGCGGAGATGGTGATGTCGCCGGGCAGTTCGGGGGCGAGCGGATGGCCGGGCAGGAACGGGGCGAGGTGGCTGCGCACCGCCACCGGACCGACGCCGGGGCCGCCGCCGCCGTGCGGGATGCAGAAGGTCTTGTGCAGGTTCAGGTGGCTGACGTCGCCGCCGAAGCGACCCGGCCGTGCCACCCCGACGAGGGCGTTGAGGTTGGCGCCGTCGACGTAGACCTGTCCGCCGGCGTCGTGCACGGCCGCGCAGATGTCGCGGATGTCGTGCTCGAACACACCATGGGTGGAGGGATAGGTGATCATGATCGCGGCGAGCCGATCGCCGTGGTCGGCGATCTTGGCGCGCAGATCGTCGACGTCGACGTCGCCGTTCCCGCGGCAGCCGACCACCACCACGCGCATCCCGACCATGGCCGCCGACGCCGCATTGGTGCCGTGCGCACTGGAGGGGATCAGGCACACGTCGCGCCGGCTGTCACCGCGGCTGTGGTGATAGTGGCGGATGGCCAGCAGACCGGCGTACTCGCCCTGCGATCCGGCGTTGGGCTGCAGGCTGATCCGGTCGTAGCCGGTGATGGTGACCAGCCACGACTCGACGCGTGCGATCATCTCGCGGATGCCGACGGTGTCCTCGGCGGGCGCGAACGGGTGCAGTCCGGTGAACTCGCGCCAGGTGATGGGTTCCATCTCGGCGGTGGCGTTGAGCTTCATGGTGCACGAGCCCAGCGGGATCATGCTGCGGTCGAGCGCGATGTCCTTGTCGGACAGCGCCCGCAGGTAGCGGAGCATGGACGTCTCGGTGCGGTACCGGTTGAACGCCGGATGTGACAGGTACTCACTCGTGCGGGTCTCGATGGGCTGCGCGAACTCCTTGGGCACCACACCGCCGGCACTGAACGCGCCGAGCAGTGCGTCGACGTCGGCGGGGGTGGTGGTCTCGTCGCAGGCGATGCGCAGCGTGTCCTCGTCTACCTGCCAGAGGTTGAATCCGGCTCGCCGCGCGGCGGTCACGTAGTGGGCGGCACGGCCCTCGCTGCGCACGGTGATGGTGTCGAAGAAGGTGGCCGACTTCACCGCGAAGCCGGCCGCGGTCAGACTGTTGGCCAGCAGGGCCGCCCGCTCATGGACGCGACGTGCGATGGCGCGCAGCCCGGACGGGCCGTGGTAGGCGGCGTACATGGCGGCGATGATCGCCAGCAGCACCTGCGCGGTGCAGATGTTGCTGGTGGCCTTCTCCCGGCGGATGTGCTGTTCACGGGTCTGCAGGGCGAGCCGGTAGGCGAGGTTGTCGTCGGCATCCTTGGACACGCCGACGAGGCGACCGGGCATCTGCCGGGCGTGCTTGGTGTGCACGGCCAGATATCCGGCGTGCGGTCCACCGAAGCCCATCGGCACACCGAACCGCTGCGAGGTACCGAAGGCGACGTCGGCGCCCTGCTCGCCGGGCGGGGTGATCAGGGTCAGCGCGAGCAGATCGGCGCCCACCGCGACGAGTGCACCGGCCGCGTGTGCCGCCTCGACGACGGGTGCCACGTCGAGGATGCGTCCGGATGCGCCGGGGGTCTGCAGGATCACGCCGAAGTAGTCACCGTCGGGCAGGCCGGTGCCGGGCAGACCCGGATGCAGCGACGCCTCCACGATCTCGATACCGAGCGGCTCGGCACGGGTCTCGATGAGTGCACGGGTCTGGGGGAACAGGTCGGCGTCGACGACGAGGCGCGGCGACCTGGACTTGCCGGCCCGACGCATCAGGGTCATGGCCTCGGCGGCGGCGGTGGCCTCGTCGAGCATCGATGCGTTGGCGATCTCGAGGCCGGTGAGGTCGGAGATCATGGTCTGGAAGTTGAGCAGCGCCTCGAGGCGGCCCTGGCTGATCTCGGGCTGGTACGGCGTGTACGCGGTGTACCAGGCGGGGTTCTCCAGCACATTGCGGAGGATCACCGGCGGGGTCAGCGTGTCGTAGTAGCCGAGGCCGATCATGGAGCGGCGCACCGTGTTTCGCGATGCCAGCTCGGCGAGTTCGGCGAGCACCTCATGTTCGGTGCGTGCGACGGGCAACGCCGACAGCCCGGTGTCGGCGGGATCGTCGGCGATCACCGCCGGGACGACGCGGGTGGCGAGTTCGTCGAGCGAGGCCACGCCGAGGGCCGAGAGGATTCGCGCGGTCTCGTCGGCGTCGGGCCCGACGTGCCGGTCGACGAATGCGGCGGACTCTGTCTGGGAACCCGACGACGGGGATCCGGAGATCTGGGACATGGGGGCGCGACCTCTCGCAGGATCCGTGAATCCACGGATCGGGCTCGTCCTCCCCCTCTGTCATGCCATCGGATCGCGATCCGAACGGCGCCTGAGAGATTCGGTGCGCGTGTCGTCGGCGACGCACGCACCTTTCACCTTGGGCGGACGAGGTCACTCGTCACTTTCCAGAGACGCCGTCGACACCACGGTCCTGGGTGCCTGAGAGTTTGACGAGGAGGTGTTGCTCCTTCGGCGGCCGCCCGACCGGGACGCGGGTCCCGGCGGCGACGCTCTCCCGCAGTGCAGCGACGCGTTGGTCAGTCTACCGTCCGGTAGACCGATCCCGGTCATCGTCGGCACCGAGTGTGTCCGGCGCTACACCGCGACCGGCGCGCACCGGTCGTCGAGTGTCTAGCCGGTGCGGCGGGTGCGGTTCTTGCGGCGGGCGGCGAGCTCGTCCTCGGGCGACGATTCGGTGATGCCGCCGTCGGCGCGCTCGCCGGGGAAGTCGGAGATCGTGCCGGTCAGCTCACGCATCGCTCCGCTGACCGCTATCCCAAAAACCCCCTGCCCTCCCTGCAAGAGGTCGACGACCTCTTCGGCCGAGGTGCACTCGTAGACGGTGGTGCCGTCGGAGAACAGGGTGATGCGGGCGAGGTCCTCGACGCCGCGCTTGCGCAGGTGATCGACGGCGACGCGGATGTTCTGCAGCGAGATGCCGGTGTCGAGCAGGCGCTTGACGATCTTCAGGACCAGGATGTCCTTGAAGGAGTACAGCCGTTGGCTGCCCGAGCCGGCCGCGCCGCGGATCGACGGGACGACCAGCGAGGTTCGGGCCCAGTAGTCGAGCTGACGGTAGGTGATTCCCGCGATCTGGCAGGCGCTGGGCCCGCGGTACCCGACGAGTTCGTCGGGGACGATGTCGTTGGGAAAGAGCCCGGGGATGATCTCCTCGAGGGTTCCCTGGGTCGCCGTTCGTTGCGGTCCGTCGTGGTCCTCGGACTTCGCATCGTCGTCAAACGGCTGATCGCCCACTGCAGACTCCTCGCCACCTCTTGACCGACCCGACTCGCACGTCATCCGTCGGCCACTGTCCGTGGTCAAGGGTACGCGCTCCCGGGCTGGTTCATGTCCTTGTCGCCGCGGTGGTCCGCCGACGATCGCTTGCGACGGTATTCGGCCGAAGGGGTCGGATCAACGCGACACACCCTAAGTCTCAACCTCAACTTGAGCTGGAGCTGAATCGTTATCAACCCGGCCGGTTCGGACCGAGGGGTGACGCGGCGAGCCTGCGTCGCCGCGAGCCCACGAGCGTCGCCGCGACGAGGGACGGCCCGAGCAGGGAATCCCCGAGCAGGGACCGACCGTCACACGAAATCGTCCGGCGAGACGTTGTCGAGGAATTCCTTGAACTTCTCGACTTCGTCTTCTTTCTCGTCGGGGGTCTCGGTCTCCTCCTCGTCGGGGATGAGCAGACCGGCCTCGGCGAGGACTTCTTCGTCGGCGGTGATGGGGACCTCGGCGCGCATGGCGACGGCGATCGAGTCCGAGGGCCGTGCCGAGATCCGCAGATCGTTGGCGAAGATCATCTCCGCGTAGAACGTGCCCTCTTGCATGTCGACGATGCGGACCTCGACGAGGGTCTGGCCGAATTCTTCGATCAGGTTGACGATCAGATCGTGGGTGAGGGGCCGCGGGGGTTCGATCCCCTTCTGCCGCAAGGCGATCGACGCGGCTTCACTTTGCCCGATCCAGATCGGCAGGTAGCGCGCTCCGTCCACCTCACGCAGCAGCAGGACCGGCTGACTCTGGGGTGGTTCGACCCGAATGCCGACCACGCGCATCTCGCTCATCAAGCACCTCCAGGGACGTCAGACGATCATGTCGGGATGCATTCGACGCTACACCGCGAAGGGTCGCGGTGATGAGCGTGCGAACTCAATCGAGGACGTCGCGGACGGCGGCCTTGACGAGCTGGGTGTGCAGGGTCACCGACAGTGCGGCGATCTCCCGGACGAGTTCTTCGGCGCGGTCGCGGGCGCCGGTGCCACGTCCCTTGGCGATGGGACTGGCGATCTGTGCGACCAGACCCGCCTCACGGTCGGCGGACACCTTGAACGCCCGCAGGTGCCGGGTCTCCAGACCGTAGGCGGCCAGTGCCGCGGCGGCCTCGACGAGCCGGATGGCGTCTTCGTCGAAGAAGCCTGCCGGCCCCGGGGTGAGCAGGCCGTTGCGCTGCAACTCGGTGACGAACGCCGCCTCCACCCCGGTGCGGTCGATCAGCGATTCGCGGGACACACGGTCTCCTCGGGTTCCGAAGTCGGTGGCCGGGGCCACCGTGCCGCGTGCCGACGAGAGGAGCCGGGTGTTGCCCGAGGACGTTGCCCCGGCCCCCTCGTCGATGGCGTCGAGTTGTTCTTTGATGACCTTCAGCGGGAGGTAACGGTCGCGTTGTGCGGTCAGCACGAAACGCAATCGCTCACAGTCGGCGGTGCTGAACCGCCGATAACCCGAAGGGGCCCGTTCAGGACTGATCAGGCCTTCGGCTTCGAGGAATCGGATCTTGGAGATCGTGACGTCGGGGAACTCCTCGCGCAGCAACGCGAGGACCGACCCGATCGACATCGATCCCTCGCCGCGCTGTCCCGCTGCGGTTGCCGGCACGTTCGTCAGGAACCCGAGGGACCGCTGAGGAACACCAGTCGGAACTTGCCGATCTGGACCTCGTCGCCGTTGCTGAGTTGGGCGGTGTCGACCGGTTCACGGTTGACGTAGGTGCCGTTGAGGCTGCCCACGTCGACCACCTGGAACTGGTTGTCGGCGACCCGGAACTCGGCGTGCCGACGGCTGACGGTGACATCGTCGAGGAAGATGTCGCTGTCGGGGTGCCGACCGGCGGAGGTGGTCGGCTGGTCGAGCAGGAATCGCGAACCGGCGTTCGGGCCACGCTTGACGACAAGCAATGCCGTTCCGGGCGAGAGTCGCTCGACCCCGGTGTCGGCAGGCTCACTCGAGGTCGCCGCACCCGCGTCGAGTTCGTTGATGAACTCTTCACGGAAGACCGATGTCGTCTCCACCGGCGCCTCGAAGTCCTTGTCGTTGTCGCTCACTATCTCTCCTTCGTCGTCCGCAGTGCTCTGTCGTGGTGCACGGGTCCCCCACGGTCACGACCGTGCGGTCCGTTGGGGTAGTGCGTCGGAGCCGACTCAACGCCACCGGGTTTCGCATGGAGACCCCGCGCCGCCGCTCACGATCCAACCTACCGATCGTCGGGTCGTTCCCTGCGGGGAAGACTCGACGATGACACGCCCCTGATCATAACCGTCCGGTCCGTGTCGCCACCCGCGTTGGGGGCCGATTGTGGTTGTGCCGTGAGACGCCGGAGCCGGTCAGCCCTCGATGACCTGTCGGTATCCGTCGGAGTCGAGCAGATCGGCGAGTTCGGAGTCGAGGGCACTCGCCTCGTCCACCGAGATCTCGACGAGCCAGCCGGCTCCGTAGGGCTCCGAGTTGACCAGATCGGGGGTCGATTCCAGTTCGTCGTTGACCGCCGAGATGGTCCCGTTGAGCGGCCCGAAGATGTCGGAGACGCTCTTTGTGGACTCCACCTCGGCGAAGGACTCTCCGGCCTCGACCTCGGTACCCACCTCGGGCAGCTGGACGAACACGACGTCGCCCAGGGCGTCCTGGGCGAAGTCGGTGATACCCACCCGCACCGTGGTCGGCGAGGTGCGGGTGATCCACTCGTGTTCGGGGGTGTAGGTGAGTTCCTGCGGCACGTTGGTCTCTGTCACGGGTGTGCCCCTTTCTGTCGTTCGAGACTCTAGGACATGGAGTTCGGTTCAGCCCACCGGCACGCGGGGCACGGGCGGCATGTGACGGATCACCAGAAGCGTCTGGGCCCAATACAACACGAACGACCACACATACATCCCGACGCCCCAGATGAGGAAGGCCCAGCCGATCGGATAGCAGATCGTCCCCACGACCGAGTCGAGCTGTCCGACCAGCAGCCAGGGGAATGCGCTCATCAGTGCGAATGTCGCGGCCTTGCCGACGTAGAGCACCGGCAGTGCGAGCAGCCCACGGGAACGCAGCAGCGGCGCCGTCGCGAACAGCAGTACGTCGCGGGCGATGATCACCCCGATCAGCCACCACGGCACGATGTCGCGCAGTCCGAAGCAGATCGGGATGACGATGACGTAGAGGCGATCGGCGGCCGGGTCGAGCAGTTCACCGATCCGCGACGACTGGTCGAGCAGTCGCGCCAGTTTGCCGTCGAGCCAGTCGGAGACGCCCGAGACGAACAGCACCACGAAGGCCCAGCCGTCGGACTTCTCGAACAGCACCAGCCACACGAAGACCGGGATCAGCGCGAGCCGCATGACGCTCAACGCGTTGGGCACGGTCAGGATCCGGTCGCCGGGAGTGGCGGCCGAGGGCGCCTGGTGCGGCGACTGCTCCCCTGCCATGCCCGGTCCGGAGGTCACCGGAAGATGCCGATGATGCCCTGCAGCGTCTTGGCGCCGCCCGACGAGAACAGATTGTCGTGGACCATGTAGGTCCAGGTCTGTGTCGAGCGATGCATGTCGGAGGCGCCCAGGTCGATCCCGTCCGCGGTGATGGTGGCCTCACGGAAGGTCTTGCGGGACTTCTCGATCGCACGCTGCGGCAGTTCGCCGAACTCCTCGAGGATGAGGCGGTGGAACTCGTCGAGCGGGCTCTCGCGACCGATCGCACGCAGGTGGATGCTTGCCCGGACGTCGGAGACGAAGGCCAGGTGGTCGGCCCACTCGCGGTCGAGGTGATAGAGCATGATCTCGCGGGCCACCTGTGTCAGCACGGTGACCGGCACCGGCTCGACCGGAATCCACTTGTCCTCTGCCGCCACGGTTTCGGTGTCCGCGTCGACGTCGGCTCCGGCGGTCGCGCCTTCTGCGGTCGTCGTGGCATCGGCGTTCGTGTCGCCGGAGTCCGTGCCCTCCGACTTCGTGCCCTCCGACTTCGCGCCCTCCGACTTCGTGTCGACCGAGCCGGCCGCACCGTCATCGGCGGCATCGGAGTCGTTCTGCGGCTTGCGTTCGCCGATCAGTTCGGCGTACCGGTCGGCCTCGAGACCTTTGAGTTCGTCGATCCCGGCGTCGGTGCGCAGCAGCTCCATCCGGCGTTTGACGACGATCTCGCGCTGCTGGTTGACCAGCTTGTTGTATCGCCAGGTGTTGGCGTGCAGCTCGAGCATGACGCCCTCGGCGACGCGCTGGGCCTGTTCGATCAGGTCGATCCCCTTGGCGCCCATCGATCCATCGGGCGACGGCGAGACCGGGTCACGCTTGAACGACAGGTTGCGGGTGACCACCGGGTCCTCGAGGCTGCTGAAGAACACCGACCGGCCGGGGTCGCCCTGACGGCCGGCACGGCCGCGCAACTGGTTGTCCAGGCGCGCGGTGTCGTGACGGCCGGTGCCGACGACGCAGAGTCCGCCGAGCTCGATGATCTCCTCGCGAGCGGTCTCGTCGTCGGCGGAGCCACCGAGCCGGATGTCGGTACCGCGGCCGGCCATCTGGGTGGAGACGGTGACCGCGTTCTTCGCGCCCGCCTCGGCAATGATCTTGGCCTCTTCGGCGTCGTTCTTCGCATTGAGGACGACGCAGGACACGTCGGCCTTCTCCAGGAAGTAGGCGAGTTCCTCCGACTCGGCGACATCGTGGGTGCCGATCAGCACCGGCTGTCCGGTCTCGTGCACCTCCTTGACGTAGGCGACGACGGCCTCGACCTTGTTGGCCTTGGTGTCGTAGACGCGGTCGGGCAGATCCTTGCGGACGTTGGCGGTGTTCGGCGGGATCTGCGAGACCCGCAACTCGTAGAACTGCCGGAGCTGCTCACCGGCGGCGATGGCGGTGCCGGTCATGCCGCACACGATGGGGTATCGGCCGATCAGCGCCTGCACGGTGATGGTGTCGATCATCTCACCGCCGTCGGTCTGGGCGAGGCCCTCTTTGAGCTCGACGGCCGCCTGCATTCCGTCGGGCCAGCGCTGCAGCTGGGCGACGCGGCCGCGGGAGGCGTTGATCAGGTGCACGCCGCCGTCGCGGACGATGTAGTGCACATCGCGCTCGAGCAGATGGTGGGCATGCATCGCGATGTTGACGTGCACCAGGGTGGTACCGACGTGTTCCTCGTCGTAGAGGTTGATCCCGCCGAGCTCCTCCTCGACGAAGGCCGCGCCCTCGTCGGTGAGCGAGACATTGCGGCCGTCGACGTCGACATCGAAATGCTTGTTCTTCATCCGCGACACCACGTCGTGGATGGCCTGGTCGGGCACCTCGGCGTCGGTGGACCCGGCGAGCACCAGCGGGATCAGCGCCTCGTCGACGAGTACCGAGTCGGCCTCGTCGATGATCGCGACATCCGGTGTCGGCGAGACGAGTTGGTCTTCCGACAGCACCAGTTGGTCCCGCAGCACGTCGAAGCCGATCTCGTTGACCGAGCCGTAGGTGACGTCGCCGACGTAGGAGCGTTTGCGCTCGGCGCGGGTGGAATTCTCCGACACCGCCGACACGGTGATCCCGAACGCCGCGAACAGCGGTGCCATCCACTCGGCGTCACGCGTCGCGAGATAGTCGTTCACCGAGATGATGTGCACCTGGTGGCCTTCGAGCACGTGGCCGATGGCGGCGATCGCACCGACGAGCGTCTTGCCCTCACCGGTGGCCATCTCGACGACGTCACCCTCGAGCATCCGCAGTGCGCCCTGCAGCTGTACGTCGAAGGGGCGCAGGCCGAGGCTGCGGTCGGCGGCCTCGCGGGCGAGCGCGAGGAACTTCGCCCGGTCGCCGGCGTCGGAACCGATGTCGAGCTTCTCGGCCTCGGACCGGAAATCGGCCTCGTCGAGTCCGGCTGCCCAGTCGGTATGTGTTTCCGCGTCCTTGATCAGGCCGATCGACTTCGACTGATTGCGTGAGCTCTGGGCTCCCAGCAAACGCCACATGCTGTTGGTCAGCTTTCCCACCGAGCGCTTCTCCTGCCAGTTTGGTTCCGGGACCGAATCGCCTCCACGGTACGCGGCGGCTGCGCACCGGGTGTGCCCGCCGCTAACATCTGGCATACCCCGGTCGGCCACCCGAGATGAGGATCGTGATGACCCGTGCCCTGCGCGCCGTGATCGCGGGCGTCCTGATCGCCGCCGGGATCGGATTCGGCGCGTACAGCGTGTGGTGGATCGCGATGCTGCTCGGCATCCCGCTGATCATCGGCGGCCTGGCGGTGCTACCCCGTCCGGGACGTGCCGCAAGCCTCCCCACCTTTGCCACCGGGTCGCCGCGTGCGGGCGTCCCGGTGCTGGTCACGGCGCTGAACCGGTCCACCTTCGACGTCACCGACGCGCAGCCGACCCTGGTGTCGGCGCGGATCACCCCACGCGACGACACCGCCTATGACGCCCGCTGGATCACGATGATGTCGCGGGTCGGGTTCCAGACGACGGTCCGCAACCCGCGGATCGCGCTGGCACCCGACGACCTGCCGCCGCGGACCGGCACCGAACCGGATCTCACCGCCGGCCCCGGATGGGCGACATTCCTCCCCCCGGCCATCGCCATCGTGGTGGGCGCCGTCGTGCTGTTCGGCGTCGGTGACTCGGTGTGGCGGATCGACACCCCGAACACGTCCACGTCGTCGAGGAGCGGTTCCGAATCCGGCAGCGGGCCGGCGGCCGGCGAGGGGATGGCGCAACTCGGCGACCGGCGTGATCGGCTGGTGCAGGCCATCGACGACGCCGGACCCGACGCCCGGTCCAACGTGCTGGCCATGACCTTCGACGCGTCCGGCTCCGATCGCGCCGAGGTGTACGACCCGGCCACCGGCCAGTCGGTGACCCTGACGGTTCGGGAAGGCGGCGAGGTCGATCAGCGTCGTTCCCCGACCACCAAACGTCGCGGCGACGCGTTCGCGACGTCGGTCGTCGCGTCCACCGATCTGTCCAGGATGGCCGCGACGATGACCGAGCGGACCACCGCCTTCGCGGGTGCGGTGGTCTTCGACGACATGGTGGTCGAACGGCCGGACACCGGCGAGGACGTGCTGATCACCGCCTCCTATCGCAACCCGGAGCACATCACCGAGACGCACGACATCCAGGCCACCCCGGCCGGCGAGGTCGCGGAGTTCTTCGACCCGGGCGACTTCGAGGCGTCCTTCGGGGTGTTGCGCGCCGCCCTCGTCGACGCCGGGGTCCCGCTCGACCGTCCGGCACTGAATCGTCTGGAGATCCGGGGTCTCGGCTCGATGACCCCGACGATGTATGCGGGCGACATCCAGAGCAGCGGTGGTGTGCTCGCCGAGTTCGTCTCCGGGCGTAACAGCGGCGAGGTGTCGGTGGTGCCGGGTGCCTTCCCGACCGTCGACCTGCGGTCCTGGTCCCCGGGTGACCTGTTCGCCTTCACCGATGTCACCCCTGCCGTGTTCGACAAGGTGCGCGACCAGGCGATGCGACGTGGCGACGTCGAGGAGATCGATCGCGCGGCGGTCGACATCCAGATGACCACCACCTTCCAGCGCGACGGCAATCCGGTGATCCAGGTCGCGGTGGGGAGATCGGACGGGTCCGAGGGCACCTACAGCCCGTCCGGGGTCTTCCTCCGTGACGGGGTGCGCTGACGCCTGACCGGGTGAGCTGAGGCCTGACCGGGTGAGCTGAGGCCTGAACGGCGGGAGTCGGGGGCCTGATGGGCGGGAGCCGGAGCCGACGCAGTGCCCGGATCACCGTTCGCGCGGCGACTCGATCATCCTGCGCGACACCGTCTCCAGCTGTTCGAGTGCGCCCGTGGTCGGGTGGATCGCACCGCGATCGACGAGCCCGCCGACGATGTCGCGGACCCGCCCGATGTAGGCGGCCTGTTCCTCACTCGTGCTGCCGCCCTCGGCATGCCGGTACAGCTTGAGCGCGGTCCGCAGCGAATCGCGGTCGGGATCGTCGAGGTAGCCGGCCCCGAGCCGCCGCCCCTCGGCCTCGCATGCCGTCCAGGTACGACGCAACGTGGTGACCGCCTGCCGATAGGCGTCGGCCCGCGCACGGTCACCCGGGTAGGCGTCGGTACGCAACGCGTTGGCGTCCTCCAACGCGACCAGGAAGTCCTGCACGTGGGTGAGCGTGACGTCGATGACCGCCGGATAGGTCAACAGCATCGCCGGGTCGAGTTCGTACCAGCCGTACCGGCCGAGCACATCGTCGTGGCGGCGGGTCGCCTCCTCCCACAGACGTCGGGACGCGTCCTCGCTGCCCGCCTCGGCCATCGGGCCCGCACCGTCGTCGATGGTGGTGTTCTCGGTGGTGCCGGCCGCAGGTCCTCCGCGGGTACCGTCCGCCGGCGGGCCCGGCGGCTCCGACGGCGGTGACGGTTCGGCGGTGGCCTTCCGCCGGCGCGGGGCGGCTGCGCGCAGCACGTCGAGCACCGCTTCGGCGGCCGGGTCACCGACCGCCACCGCGATACGCCAGCCCTCGGGTTCCGGTGTGGCGAAGACGATGTCGGCCCACCGCATCCCCCGGATCAGCAGGTCGTGTGGATCGGCACGCACGGCACCGGCACCCACCGTCGTCGTGGTGGACGCGGTGCCCAGTGACGCCGACACCACGCTGCCGAGTGGGCGGCTGACGATCCCCGACTGTTCGTCGCCCAGATAGACGTCGGTTCCGTCGACACCCAGGACCACGGCGGGGCGCGTCATGGTGCGCGCGGTGGCCCCGGCGAGCATCGACCCCGACAGCAACACCCCGACCGTGACGGCCGTGGTGGTGCCGGACACGCCCACCGCGCTCGAGACGATCAGCATCACCAGTGCGGCGACGGCGAGCAGCATCGCACCGATTCCGGCGATGCGATGCTGCGGGGTCTCGTACTCGGTTCGTGCCATGATCGCGACCATCGCCATCATCATCGCCTATTCCTGCCGTGCGGCCACCCGGGACGCTCGGTTACGGTGGTGTCCGTGACCGAGAAGGGAACTCCTTCGACCGTCGCGGCCACCGCACTGATGGCCGCGATCCTGGTGGTGGTCGGTGTCGCCGTCGCCGCCGTCGTCCTCACCGACGACCCGTCCGGCTCCGCCGAGGACGCCGCACCGACACCGCCTCCGATCGGGTCGACCTACCGTTCCACCGAGGTCACAGGTGTCGCGATCCCCGGTGGCGGCCCCCTCGAGATCGTCTTCCCCGAATCCGGTCGCGTCTCGATGACCGCGGGCTGCAACCGCCACATGGGTGAGGTCACCGTCGAAGGCTCCACGATGACCTTCGGGGCGCTCGCCTCGACGATGATGGCCTGCGCTCCCCCGCGCGACGGCGCCGACAGCTGGCTCGCCGACTTCGCCTCCGCACCGCTCCGGTGGCATCGCGACGGCACCGCCCTCACCCTCACCTCCGCCCGGTCCACCGTGGTCCTCACCGAGGTCGACTGACGGTCCCCCACCACACGCGCGCCCGGTTCCCGGGGTATCCCGGTTCCCGACCGCCCCAGTTCTCGTCCACCCCCTGCCCACACGATCCCGTTCCCCGATCGAGACAGGAGTCCTCGATGACATCCACTCCCGCCACCGTGACCGTGACCGGCGCCGCCGGCAGCATCGGATACGCGTCGCTGTTCCGGATCGCCGCCGGCGCCATGCTCGGCCACGACCGGCCGGTGCGTCTGCGACTGCTCGAACTCCCGCAGGCGGTGGCCGCCGCGGAGGGTACCGCCATGGAACTCGAGGACGGCGCGTTCCCGCTGCTGGAGTCCGTCGACATCTTCGATGACGCCCGAGCCGCCTTCGACGGCACCGACTTCGCGCTGCTGATCGGTGCCCGGCCCCGCACCAAGGGGATGGAGCGCGCGGATCTGCTGGCCGCGAACTCGGCGATCTTCGCCGGCCAGGGCTCGATCCTCAACGAGGTGGCCGCCGACGACCTCCGGGTGATCGTGGTGGGCAACCCCGCCAACACCAATGCCGCGGTCGCCGCGGCCAGCGCCCCGGACATCCCGGCCGAGCGGTTCACCGCGCTGACCCGCCTCGACCACAACCGCGCGATCGCACAGCTGGCGCGCCGCACCGGCACCCCGGTCGGCCGGATCAGCCGGGTGTCGATCTGGGGTAACCATTCGGCCACCCAGTACCCCGACATCTTCCATGCGATCGTCGGCGACACCCCGGGTGCCGAGATCGCCGCCGATCAGACCTGGCTGGTCGACGACTTCATCCCGACCGTCGCCAAGCGCGGCACCGCCATCATCGAGGCGCGCGGTGCGTCGTCGGCGGCGTCGGCGGCCAATGCGACCATCGACCACGTCCACGACTGGGTCCTGGGCACCCCCGACGGCGACTGGACATCGGTCGCCATGCCGTCGAACGGCGCCTACGGCATCCCGGAAGGTCTCGTGTGCTCGGTGCCCGCCCGCTCGGTCGACGGACGTTGGGAAGTGGTCGAGGGACTGGCGATCAACGAGTTCTCGCGCGGCCGGATCGACGCATCGGTCGCCGAACTCCGGTCCGAGCTGGATGCGGTGTCGGCACTCACAGTGTCGTGACACACCGTTCGTGACACATCTGTCGCGCCCCGCCCCGTACGGGCCCGAGGAGGCATAAGCTTTCGCCCATGGCAAAGAAGGGCAAGTCGGGCGGGGCCAAGTCCGGCGGGGAGAAGTCGGGCAAGGAACGGAAGATCGGCAACAAGGTCTACGAGGCCGAGTTGTTCCGACTCCAAACCGAACTGGTGAAGCTGCAGGAATGGGTGCGCGAGACCGGCGCCCGCGTGGTGGTGGTCTTCGAGGGTCGCGACGCCGCAGGCAAGGGCGGCACGATCAAGCGGATCACCGAGTACCTGAGCCCGCGGGTCGCCCGGGTCGCGGCGCTGCCCGCACCCACCGACCGGGAACGTGGTCAGTGGTACTACCAGCGCTACGTGGCGCACCTGCCGGCACCCGGCGAGATCGTGTTGTTCGACCGTTCCTGGTACAACCGTGCCGGAGTCGAGAAGGTGATGGGCTTCTGCACCCCGGAGGAGCACACCCGGTTCCTGCGGCAGACCCCCATCTTCGAGCAGATGCTGATCGACGACGGAATCCTGTTGCGCAAGTACTGGTTCTCGGTGTCCGACGACGAGCAGCTCCGCCGGTTCCGGTCCCGGATGACCGATCCGGTCCGGCAGTGGAAGCTCAGCCCGATGGATCTGGAGTCGGTGTATCGCTGGGAGGAGTACTCGCGGGCCAAGGACGAGATGATGGTCCACACCGACACGTCGGCGAGCCCCTGGAACGTCGTCGAATCCGACATCAAGAAGCATGCGCGACTCAACATGATCTCGCATCTGCTCTCGACCATCGACTACCACGAGGTGGCCCGACCCGAGGTGACGCTGCCCAAACATCCGATCGAGACCGGCAACTATCACCGTCCGCCGCGGTCGTTGTCGCGGTACGTGCCCGATCACGTCACCGCCCTGATGGGAGATGCCGGCTGATCGCATGACGGATCGGCACGGAGTCGGCACGGCGATGTGGATCGGATTCGCAGAATTCGACTATCTGCTCGGAGATGTGCACTCGCTCAAGCAGAAACGGTCGGTGGTGCGTCCCATCGTCGCCGAGATCAAACAGCGGTTCTCGGTGTCGGTGTCGGAGGTCGCGCATCGGGATGTGCACCGCCGCACCGGTATCGGGGTGGCCGTGGTGTCCGGTGACCGGGCGCATGTGGTGGAGGTCCTCGAGGCGATCGAGCGGTTCGCCGCCGGCCGCCCCGAGGTGGAGCTGTTGTCGGTGCGCAGCCGGGTGATCCGCTCCGACGAGGTCGACTGAGGTCCCGCGTCTCACCCAGTTCGGTTGTGCCCTCGTCACACCGGCCGAGTGTCGGTGACCACCCCTGAGGTCGGTCACCGACACCCCCATCTCACCGGGCCTCGACACGGGTCCTCGCCCAGGGGCTCGGTCCCGGCTCGACCACCCACGAGTCAAAACCTCGGTTGGCCGACGTCGACAAGTGACCCACTCGGAGGTGGACGCATTCCAGCGTGACCTTGCCGAGGTTTCGACAGCCGGTCGGCCTCGCCAGCGCGAGGACGTCCTGCTCAACCACCATGCGGGGTGCGGTTTTTGCTGGTTGAGCCGACGAGGAGCGAAGCGACGAGGCGTGTCGAAACCTCCGCCGGCCGACATCGACAAGTGACCAGCTCGGAGGTGGACGCATTCCAGCGTGACCTTGCCGAGGTTTCGACAGCCGGTCGGCCTCGCCAGCGCGAGGACGTCCTGCTCAACCACCATGCGGGGTGCGGTTTTTGCTGGTTGAGCCGACGAGGAGCGAAGCGACGAGACGTGTCGAAACCTCGGTTGGCAAACATCGACAAGTAACCAACTCGAAGGTGGATGCGCTCCAACATGACCATGCAGAAGTTTCGACAGCCGGTCGGCCTCGCCAGCGCGAGGACGTCCTGCTCAACCACCGTGCGGGGTGCGGTTTTTGCTGGTTGAGCCGACGAGGAGCGAAGCGACGAGGCGAGTCGAAACCTCGGTTGGCCGACATCGACAAGTAGCCACCCCTGAGGTTGGACACCGACACCGCTATCTAACCAGGCCTCGACACGGGTCCTCGCCCAGGGGCTCGGTCCCGGCTCGACCACCCACACCCCGACGAGGAGCGAAGCGACGAGACGTGTCGAAACCTCCGCCGGCCGACATCGACAAGTGACCACCCCTGAGGTTGGACACCGACACCGCAATCTCACCAGGCCTCGACACGGGTCCCCGTCCCAGGGGCTCGGTCCCGGCCCGACCATCGAATGTGGTTGCGTGGCGGGCGCCCTGGGCGTCGATTGTTACCGGATCACGTCCAGCACTCCGGCCGCGACGGCCACCTCGCGGTATGCGGCGGCCAACGATGCCACGGTCTCGTGCGCATTGAGTCCGCTGGGGTTGGGCACCACCCACACCTGGGCGCCGTCCCAATCCGATGGTTGCCGACCGGCGCGGGCTTTCGGTTCGCCGAATGCCGTGCGGTAGGCGGTGATTCCGAGGATCGCGACCACCTGTGGATGTACCTGGGCCACCACCTCACGCAATCGTCGCCCGCCGGAACGGAATTCGTCCTTCGACAGTTCGGCGGCGGTCGCCGTCGCACGGGCGACGACATTGGTGATGCCGATGCCGCGGGCGATCAGCTGCTCGGTGTCCTCGGGTCGCATCCCGGACGACGCGTCGATGACGTGGTCGACGATGCCGGCCTGCGCGAGCGCCGGGTAGAAGCGGTTACCACGCCGGGCGAAGTGCGCGCCGGTCGCCGCACTCCACAGCCCCGGGTTGATCCCGACGAACAGCAGTCGGCATCCGGGGCCGAGCAGGTCGTCGATCTCGGTGTCACGGAAGGCGTCGAGTTCGTCGCGGGTGAAGCGCACACGATGCACGGTACTTGCCGTCGTGCACCCCGGTATGGGTGGATGGGGTGATGGGAGATCCCACCGTGAACCCCCGATCCGGGGTCCGTCCGATCCTGATCGTCGACGCGGCCAATGTGGTCGGGTCGGTCCCCGACGGCTGGTGGCGCGACCGCAAGGGAGCGGCCGAACGGCTGCGGGATCGTCTCGCACCGCTCGCGGTGTCCGGCCTGGGCGGGCTACCGGGACCGATCCGGATCGTGCTGGTCGTGGAGGGACGCGCCCGCGGAGTGACGCCGGTCGACGGTGTCGAGGTGGTCGATGCACCCGGTTCGGGTGACGATGCGATCGTCGACGCCGTTCGGGTGAACCGGCCCGATTCCGACACCCGGGAAACGCCGGATGCCCCGGGGATCACCGTCGTCACCGCCGATCGTGAATTGCGTAGCCGGGTACGAGAACTCGGTGCACTGGTGCTCGGTCCCTCCACACTGCACGGATGAAATCCGCCCCTGCTGACACGAGGTGATGTCTACAGTGGGGATCAGGGCGCCGAACCTACCACCAGGAAAGGACGGACGTGACAATGGCACGTTTCGAACTCCCGACCCTCGACACCTTGCGTGACCTCGGCCGACCGCACGAGAACGCGATCACGATCTACGCCGAGACCTCACCTGCACCCGATGAACGTGAGGGCAGTGCACTCACCGCGAAGAGCGCCTTCGACCGCGCGATCCGCACCCTGCGCGAGACCGGCATCCGGCACGCCACCGAGACCGCGTTGCGCGATCAGTGGGAGAAGATCCGCAACGACGAGGCGTGGTCACGGTTGTCGCGGTCGGTGGCGATCTTCCTCACCCCGGTCTTCTCCGAGATCTTCGTGCTGCCGAACAACCTCGAGAACCAGATGCAGGTCGGTGGCTACTTCGACCTCGGCCAGCTGGTGCGCGCGGTGTCGTCGTCGCAGGCCGCCTACGCGCTGACCCTGTCGGCGAACGGCTGGAACCTGTGGTCGGCGACGGCCACCACCGTGGCCACCGAACTCCAGCTGACCGGCGAATACGGCACCGACGCCGCCGACGCCACCAACCGCGCGACCATCCGCGATCGCGGGCATGTGCGGCGCCTCGTCGGCGACGAGGGCAAGAAGGTCTTGCTCGACCAGTACGCACATCGGGTCGCCGAGGCGGTGAAGACCGAACTGGCACATCCTGATCCGAACGCCACCCAGCCGCTGTTCCTGTTCGCCGCCGATCCCCTGCTCGACCTCTACCGCAACGCCGACTCGGTGCGCCGGGTGATCCCGGTGCACGGGGCGCCCGACAATCTGCGGGCCGATGAGATCGACACCGCGATCCGCAAGGAGATCCCGGCGATCAACGCCGAACGCAGCTCCGCCCGGATGGACCGGATCGCCGACGGTGTGTCGGCCGGATTGGTCGCCACCGAGCTCGAGGACATCGCCCGTGCCGCCGTCGCCGGCGCCGTGTCGACGCTGCTGTACGAGTTCACCGTCGACATCTTCGGCACGATGGACCCGGCCACCGGGGCGCTGACCCGTTCCGACGACGGCTACGACCTGCTGTCGGCGATCGTGGTCTCGGTGCTCGACCACGGCGGTGAGGTCAAGGCGGTTCGCGACATGGAGATCACCCACTCACTGTGGAACGGGGTCGCCGTGGCGGGCCTGCGCTACCCGCTCGGCTGAGCCCGCACACCGAGAGACCCCACACCGAGATCCCCGACACTGCGATCCCGGGAGTGCTCGGCACTCAGTGCGGCACCTTGCTCATGTCGCTGCGCAGCATCATCACGTTGTAGTCACTCCACCGGGATGCGTTGAAGTAGAGATCCTTGCCGGTACCGAGGATGGCCGGTGACTGCGGTTGGATCATCGGGCCGTACAGCACGATGGCACCCGACGGCACCAGCGTGGTCGGCGAGCTCCACGGTCCTTCCGGCCGGTCGGCGGTCCGGGCGCGGATGGCGTTGTCGCCGTCGAGCATCAGGTACTTGTTCAGGTAGGGACTCCAGTACACCGACAGTTCGGTGACCGGCTGCCCGACGACGATCGCCGATCCGTCGTCGGGTATCTGGGAGATGCTGTCGACCCAGCCGAGTGCCTGCCCCGCCCAGTACTGGTACTTGGTGAGGTCGAGGATGTCGTCGGGCGCGAAGCGAGCCAGGAACGCCGCACCGAACCGGCCGTTGGGTGTGCCGAACTGGTAGACGTAGCCGTCCTCGGCGCCGTGGCCGCGGACGTAGGCGCTCTGCTGGAACTTGCCGTTGTTGGGATCGACCGCCTGGAGTTCACCGGGCAGCGCGAGGGTCACCGGGGCGTTGATCAGCAGGGTGTTGGGATCGGAGGTCCACGTCTGCCCGTTGTCGTCGGAGTAGGCGATGCCGGAGAAGTTGGTCACCCAGTGTCCGGCGCTGCCCCACGACCGCACCGACATGTAGTTGATGTACTGACGGAAGCCGCCGCCCGGCTTGGGGAGGGCGATCGCGGCGGTCGGGATGGTGGTGACCTCCACATAGTTCAGGCCCAGGGCGGGGATCAGCTGGAGCGCGAACCGTGGGTCGTCGGCGGCCACCACGCTGCCGGATCGGACATCACCGGAGACCGCGTCGGGCACGGTGATGCCGTTGGACAGGTCGGTGTCGTCGGAACGGAGCAGCACGTTGTGCCGCCATTGCTGGCCGCTGACCCGGCAGTTGCCGAAGGTGTCGCCGAAGGCCATCAGCGTCTGACCGCTGCCGTTGTCCCAGCTGATGCCGAGGTCGGTGCCGGAGATGCCGAACCGGTTGTAGGTGCTGTTGGGGCTCCAGGGACCGGTCACCCACGAGACCGTGCGCGTGTTGGACCCGATGAAGACGGGCAGGGGGCCCTGAGGACCGGCGCCGGGACCGGACGGTCCGTTCGATCCCGAACCCGATCCGGAACCCGAGCCCAGCGAACCGAACGACCCCAGCTCGAGCGACCCCGACGATCCGCTGCTGCTGTTGCCGCACGGTGCTGCAGCCGCGTCGCCGGCACCCACACCGGTACCGATCAGGCCGGCCGCGACGACGGCGACACCTATCAACGAGCGGGCGGTGCGCAGTCTCATCAGGCGTCACTCTCATCCGGCGGCGATGGTCACGAGCACCCTGCTCGATCACCCGTGTGACAGATGTGACCAGTGATACTCAAGTGACAATTTGATCAGCCCTGGATGACGAACCGTGTCGATCCCGGTCACAAACCGATCACGGCTTGGAATCACCTGTGAAAGACCCGACTCCGCCGGGTCATTCCGCGCGGGAGAACTCCGACGCCCTCGCCACCTGCTCGGCGGTGACCGCCACACCGGTGTACTTCTCGAACTGCGCCGCCGCCTGCAACGCGATCACCTCGGCCCCGGTGATCACCCGCTTGCCCGCCGCCCCGGCCGCGATGATCAGTGGCGTCTCCGCCGGGAACGCGACCACGTCGAACACCACCGCCGCCGCCTCGAGGACCGCATCGTCGAAGGCCTGGACGTCGGCGTCGGCGCCGCGCATCCCCAACGGTGTGACGTTGACGATGATCGCGGCCCCCGGTTCGGCGACGGCGACATGCCGGTACCCGTACTGCTCGGCCAGCGCGGGCCCGGCGACGGTGTTGCGTGCGACGACGGTCAGGTCGGCGAAACCGGCCGACCGGAAGGCCGCGACCACGGCCTTGGCCATCCCACCCGATCCCTGCACCAGCACCGGTAGCGAACTGTCGAGGCCGTTGCTCGCGATCAGCGATGCAACCGCCTCCACGTCGGTGTTGGAAGCGATCAGCCGGCCGTCGTCGTTGACGATGGTGTTGACCGCCCCGATCGCCTCCGCCGAGCTCTCGACGACGTCGACGAGCGGGATGACCGCCTCCTTGAACGGCATCGACACCGAGCAGCCGCGGATTCCGAGGGCCCGGACGCCGGCGATCGCACCGGCGATGTCGTCGGTGGAGAACGCCTTGTAGATGAAGTTCAGGCCGAGCTCGTCGTACAGGTGATTGTGGAACCGGGTACCGATGTTCGACGGCCGACCGGCCAGGGAGATGCACAGGGTCATGTCTTTGTTCAGAATCGGCACGGCGATCACGTTACCGCGTGACGGCGGTCGCCTGGCTTTGCCGAATTATGACGACCGACGTAACCTGCTTGACGGGGTCGATACGCAGCGAGGTGAGTGTGAAGTTCAACAGGTATGTGGCACTGGGTGATTCGTTCACAGAAGGGGTCGGTGACGCCGACCCCGCGCGACCCAACGGCCTGCGCGGCTGGGCCGATCGGGTGGCCGAGGAGCTCGGCAGGCACTCGGCGTCGTTCGAGTACGCCAACCTCGCGATCCGCGGCAAACTCCTCGACCAGGTGATCGAGGAGCAGATCGATACGGCGGTGGCCCTGCGGCCCGACCTGGTGACCATCTACGCCGGCGGCAACGACATGATGCGACCGTCGATCGACATCGACGGCCTCGTCGCCCGCTACGAGCAGGCGCTGTCGCGGCTGGTCGACACCGGAGCGACGGTGGTGGTGTTCACCGCCTACGACGCCGGGTGGGCACCGGTGTTCCGGCTCACCCGCGGTCGTGCGGCGGTCTACAACGAGCTGGTCCGCGAGGTCGCCGACCGGCTCGGCGTCACCGTCCTCGATTTCTGGCGTCTGCGCGGTTACGACGACTACCGGATGTGGGACACCGACCGACTGCACATGTCGCCGCCGGGCCATGCACGCATGGCATCGGAGGTGCTCGACCGGCTCGGTGTGCAGCACACCATCGCCCTCGACCCCCTGCCCGCGGCCACCGAACCGACCCCCGACGAACGGCGCCGAGACGACCTGCGCTGGGCACGGACCTTCCTCGGTCCGTGGCTGATGCGCCGGGTGCGGGGAACGTCCTCGGGTGATGGCGTCACCCCGCGCTGGCCGATTCCGGTACCGGCCGCCGACGCCCTCTCCTGACCCAGACCGACCTCTCCTGGTCCGACCACGTCGTGGGGTCCGGTACGGCCCCCACGACGTGAGGTCTCAGCGACCGGCCAGGAGCAGCGGGATCACGCGCTCGGCCAGCAGCGGCGCGAGCGACACGTCGGGGTCGAGACGATCGATCCGCATCCACCGCAGTTCGGCGATCTCGGCGGTGGGCCGGTCGACCGGCAGCACGTCGTGCCGGAACACCACGGCCTCGACGAGGTGACCGGCCTCGTTGGCCGCCGGCGCCCGGAACACACCGAGTTCGGTGAGATCGTCGGGCCCGAGGACGACCCCGATCTCCTCGGCGCATTCGCGTGCGGCGGTCTGCCGCGGCGACTCCCCCGGTTCGGGTTTGCCGCCGGGCAACATGAATCGCGTGCTGCCGGTCTTACGGACGGTCAGCAACTCGCCGTCATCGGTACAGAATACGACGGCGCTGACACGAATCACCTTGTCGCTCTTCGACATCGGCCGCTACCTCGGATCAGCGACCGAAGCCGGCGTCGCGCAGGGCCTGCGCCATCGATCCGTTGGGCGCGGACTCGCGGCGACGATTGTTGTTGCCGCCCCGCTGGTTTCCGTTGCCCTTGCCGTTCCCGTTGCCGTTGCCGTTGCCACCACGCTGGTTGCCGTCACGATCGCCACGTCCACCGCGGTTGTTGCCGCGCCCGCGCTGGTCTCCGCCCTGGTTTCCGCGGGGCTGATCGCCGCTTCCCTGGCCGCCGCGACCCTGGCCGGCGCCGCGCTGCTGGCCGCCACCGCGCCGGTCGCCGCCCACCTCGTCGTTGAGCCGCAGGGTCAGCCCGATGCGTTGGCGCTCGACGTCGACCTCGAGCACCTTGACCTTGACGACCTGGCCGGACCGCACCACCTCGTGCGGGTCGGAGACGAACCGGTCGGACATGGCCGACACGTGGACCAGACCGTCCTGGTGCACGCCCACGTCGACGAAGGCACCGAAGGCGGCGACGTTGGTGACCACTCCCTCGAGCACCATCCCCGGCTTGAGGTCGGCGACCTTCTCCACGCCGTCGGCGAAGGTGGCGGTGGTGAACGCCGGACGCGGGTCGCGACCGGGCTTCTCCAGCTCGGCCAGGATGTCGGTGACGGTGGGGACACCGAACCGCTCGTCGGCGAACTCCGCCGGCTTGAGGGTTCGCAGGGTGCGTTCGTTGCCGATGAGCTCGGCGAGCGCGACGCCCGAGCGGTCGAGGATCTTGCGGACCACCGGGTACGACTCGGGGTGCACACCCGATGCGTCGAGCGGGTCGTCGCCCTCACGGATCCGCAGGAAGCCCGCACACTGCTCGAATGCCTTGGGTCCCAGGCGCGGGACGTCGAGCAGCGACTTGCGGCTCCGGAACGGTCCGGTGGTGTCACGGTGGGTGACGATGGCCTCGGCCAGCGTGGGGGTGACACCCGACACGCGGGCGAGCAGCGGCACGGATGCGGTGTTGAGGTCGACGCCGACGGCGTTCACCGCGTCCTCGACCACCGCGTCGAGGCTTCGGGCCAGGGTGCCCGGGGTGACGTCGTGCTGGTACTGGCCCACACCGATGGACTTGGGTTCGATCTTCACCAGCTCGGCGAGCGGGTCCTGCAGACGGCGGGCGATCGACACCGCGCCGCGCAGCGAGACGTCGAGCTGCGGCAGTTCGCGCGAGGCGTACTCGGAGGCCGAGTACACCGATGCGCCCGCCTCGCTCACCATCGCCTTGACCGGTGCGGTGGCGCCGGCCTTCTTGATGTCGGCGACGAGTTCGGTGGCCAGGGCGTCGGTCTCACGCGACGCGGTGCCGTTGCCGATGGCGATCAGGTCGACGTTGTGGCGTGCGACCAGCGCGGCGAGGGTGGCCTTGGACTGATCCCACTGCTTCTGCGGCTGATGCGGGTAGATGGCACAGGTGTCGAGGACCTTGCCGGTGGCGTCGACGACGGCCACCTTGACGCCGGTGCGGAAGCCCGGGTCGAGTCCGAGTGTGGTGCGGGCACCGGCCGGTGCGGCCAGCAGCAGGTCCTTGAGGTTGGTGGCGAACACCGTCACCGCGTCCTCCTCGGCGCGCTGGCGAAGGCGTACACGCGCGTCGACGGCGGCCGACACCATCAGCTTGGTGCGCCACGCCCACCGCACCGTCTGCAGCAGCCATGGGGTGCCCGCCCCCGGGTCGGAGCCGTCGACGCCGAGGGTCGCGGCGACCATCGCCTGGTATGCCTCGTCCTCGCCGCCGTCGAAGTCGAGCGAGAGGACCTCTTCCTTCTCGCCGCGCAGCACCGCGAGCACGCGATGCGACGGCATCTTCTCCAGCGGTTCGGAGAACTCGAAGTAGTCGCGGAACTTCTGCCCGGCAGGGCTCGTGGCGACCTCCTCCGAACGGGGCGTGGTGCGCAGTGCGCCGTCGGCCCAGAACTTCTCGCGCACCGAACCGACGAGCTCGGCGTCCTCCGACGCCCGCTCGATCAGGATGTAGCGGGCACCGTCGAGCGCGGCCTGCGCGTCGGCGACGGCGTCGGTGGTGAACTCGGCGGCCACCTCGTCGGGGACCAGCGACGGGTCGGCGAGCAGACGATCGGCCAGCGGCTCGAGCCCGTTCTCGCGGGCGATCTGCGCCTTGGTGCGCCGCTTCGGCTTGTACGGCAGGTAGATGTCCTCGACACGGGACTTGGTGTCGGCGGCGAGCAGCGCGGCACGCAGCTCGTCGGTCAGCTTGCCCTGCTCCTCGATCGAGGCGATCACCGCGGCGCGGCGGTCGTCGAGCTCGCGCAGGTAACGCAGACGCTCGTCGAGGGTGCGCAGCTGCGCGTCGTCGAGGCTGCCGGTGACCTCCTTGCGGTACCGGGCGATGAACGGGACCGTCGATCCCTCATCGAGCAGCCGCACCGCGGCCGCCACCTGGTTCTCGCCGACCGATAACTCCTCGGCGATCCGCGCGTTGACGGACTTCAGTGCCCCGGGCGTCGGATTGGATGCTGCAGCTGGTGCGCTCGAACTCACCCGGTGCACCCTACCGAAGCCCACCGACACCCCGACGCCGCCCGTGGGTGTGTCGGCAACCGGTGTCGTCTGCCCGGCTCACGCCGGCGACCATCCGAGCGCCGGCCCCAACCGCTGTGCCATGTCGGTGACGATCTGGATGTAGTCGGCAGGGGCGAAGCTGAACGGCAACGCGAAGGCCACCTCGTCGGCGCGACGGAACCCGGCGTGGGCGTAGAGGCGTTCGGCGAGCTCGTCGGACGGACCGACCAGGTCCGGGGAGAACACCAGACCCCGGGGACCCTGCGGGGTCAGCGTCCGTTCATACCGCGACGCCGCATAGGTGCGGTAGCGCTCGACCTGGTCGGCGGTGGCGGTGTCGGTGGGGATCACCACCAGCCCCTGTGAGACGCGCGCCTGCTGCGGATTCGGATGATGGGCGAGGTAGGCATCGATGTGTTCGGCCTGGATGGTCGCGAAGTCGGGAGCCCCCGCCGCGGTGCCGGTGTCGGTGTCGGCGGTGACGACCGACGACGTCAGATAGTTCAGTCCGTGTCGGCCGGCCCAGATCGCGGAGTCGAGCATGCCGCCGTACCAGACACGGTCGGCGAGGCCGGGTGACTGCGGCTGGACGCTTCGGGTGAAGGTCTCGATACCAACGGTGCCCTCGAAGTCGCTGACCGGTTCCCCGCGCAGGCACCGCACCAGTCGCAGCACCCGCTCCTTGGAGAAGTCCTCGACGTCGTGGGTCTGCGGATACAGCGATGCCTTGACGTCGTCGTAACGCATCGGCGTACCCACGGAGACGCCCGGATTGATCCGTCCCCCGGACAGCAGGTCGACGGTGGCCAGATCCTCGGCCAGCCGTAGCGGGTTCTCCCAGCCGAGCGGGATGACGGCGGTACCGAGGGCGATCCGGCTGGTGCGCATCGCGGCGGCGGCCATCACCGCGACCGGCGAGGTGATGCCGTACTGCAGGTGCCGGTTGCGCAGCCAGACGGTGTCGAAACCGAGGTCCTCGGCCCGCTGGATCATCTCCAGGGTGTCGAGGTGGCCGCGGCCCGGGTCGGCGGGATCGAACGAGCCGATCGTGAGGAACCCGAGTGAGCGCAGTGGTCGGCCTTCGCGGGGCATCGCCTTCTCCTGTCGATCCGTGGTCGGCGTGCGGCACACCCGGAAACGGGGTGCGCCGGCGCCCTCCAGGATGCACCGGTCTTGCCGATGTGACCGAGGACACGCGGTGAGATATCCCACCGAGCGCTTGCCAGAAGGTGCCGCAGACCATCCGAGATGACCTGGCATCGTTGGGTTTTCACCTACATCGCCGCGGTTCCGCTCCGATTTCGGCGCCGATATTCCCGGCGTACCATGGTGATTCGGAAATCCACCCCCACCCAAGTCTCCGGCCTGCGCCGGGAAAGGCCCCATGCCGTCGACATCGCCGTCGCGGCCATCACGCGGGGCCGGGATCTCGCGTTCGGCCCTCGCGGTAGCCGTGACGTGGGCTGTCGGCGCCGTCGCGTATCTGGTCGCGATCACCAACCGAACCTCTCTGTCCGCCCTGGGAATCGATACCGCACACCATTTCTCGATCGACCCGGCGACGCTCTCGCTGTTCGCGGTGATCCAGCTCGGTGTCTACGGGGTCGCCCAGATCCCGGTCGGTATGGCGCTGGACCGCTACGGATCGAAGGCGGTTCTGACCGTCGGTCTGGGACTGATGGCGCTCTCCCAGATCGCCCTGGCGCTCGCACCCAGCGTGTGGATCGCGATCGCCGCGCGCGTACTGCTCGGCGCGGGCGACGCGGCGGTGTTCCCGTGCGTGTTGCGGATCATCGGCATCCGGTTCCCGCGCCGCGTCGCACCGCTGATGGTGCAGGTGACCGCGATGATCGGCCAGGCCGGGCAGATAGTCAGCATCGTCCCGTTCACCCATCTGGTCCACTCTCTCGGCTGGCAGCCGGGCTTCCTGCTGCTCGCCGCGACCTGCGTCCTGATGGCCGTGCTGGCGGTTGTGCTGGTGAGCGACGGGCACTCGGCCCCCACCGCCCGCAGTGCCACCGACAGCACCGCCACCGACGGTGACGGTGACATCACCCGGGACGCCTCCGACGAGCAGCCCGGCACCCTGGCCCGGCTGCGTGAATCGCTCGCCGAACCGGGCACCCGGCTGGCCTTCTGGACCCATGCCGTCTCGCCGTTCTCCACCAACATGTTCGGGGTCCTGTGGGGATTCCCGTTCCTCGTCACCGCCGAGAATCTCGTCTCCGGCACGGCCCAGATGGTGCTGATCACCTCGGTGATCATCGGCGTCGCCGCCGGACCGGTGGTCGGGGTGTTCTCGGCGCGATTCGCGCCCTACCGCGTGCACCTCGTACTCGTCCTGGTGGCCGGGCAGCTGATCGTGTGGTCGGTGGTGCTCGCGTTCAGCGGACCGGCGCCCACGTGGCTGCTGTATGTCCTGGCGATCGCGATCGGTGCGGGTGGTCCCGCCTCGGTCCTCGCGTTCGACTTCGCACGAGACCACAACCCCGTCTACCGGTTGAGCACGGCCACCGGCGTGGTCAATGCCGGGGGCTTCTTCGCCAGCGTGGTGGTGATCCTGCTGATCGGGCTCACCCTGGGCATCATGTCGGGCGGGCAGACCGGTGCCGATGCCTACGACCTGACGTCGTTCCGGGTGGCGATGGCGTGGCAGATCCCGTTCTGGTTGCTCGGCGCGACGATGGTGTGGCGGGAGTACCGCAAGACACTCGGCAACGATGCCGAGTCGGCGCCGGCGCTCACCGAGGTCGACGTACCCGATACCCCTGTCATCGATTCCCCAGCGCCCGATTCCCCAGCGCCCGATTCCCCCGTCACCGACTCCTCGGTGTCGGGGACCCGGGAGCCAGAGAGCCCAGTTCCCTGCGGAGCACGAACGCCCGATCACCACTGACCGGATCGCAGACCGGGAAACCGTGTCGCGCGTAGAACCGGTGGGCGTCCACATCGGGTTCGTCGACCTCGATCTCGAACTCGCCGGCGCCCCGTCGCGTGGCCTCGGCGACGGCGAAGTCGAGCACCACCGAACCCAGCCCTTCGTTGCGATGGTCTGGCACCGTGTACAGCTCGTCGAGCAGGGCCACACCACCCGGGACCCACACATTGGTCCGGAGGGTGACGAGTCCGACTGCCCGCACCGGTGTCCCGGCGACGACGGCAAATGTGGTGGGGGCAAATGTGGTGGGGGCCGATGACCCGAGCAGTTCCCGCAGGTTCCCGGCGATCACCTCCGGACCCGGTGTCGGTGTGTCGTATTCGCGATTGAAGGCGTCGAGCAGCGTGGCGATCACCGGCACATCGTCGGCGGTGGCGAGGCGACCGACCGGTGCAGCACTCATGGCCGTCACCGTACGCCGCCGAGCACGGCGAAGGCCGCAGGTCACCTCAGGTGACCTGCGGCCCTCGTGTCCGACCGTGATCGGGTGCACACTGAGAAGACACCCGACGTCAGTGGTTCGACGGGAGGACCATCATGCGACTACTCATCCTTTACGCCACCGACCACGGTTCCACCACGGGTATCGCCGAGCGGCTCGCCGCCGACCGGAAGCGCCACGGTGACCAGGTCACCGTCGCACGACTCCGGGAGACCTCCCACCTCGACGACTACGACGGCGTGATCGTGGGCAGTGCCATCCACAACGGGCAGTGGCTGCCCGAGGCGACCCACGCCGTCGACCGCCTGTCCTCGCAGTGGGGCGACAAACCACTGTGGGCGTTCTCGGTCGGTTCGATCGGGGCCACCACATCATTCTTCGGCGAGAAGCGCACCAAAGCGGTGCGATCCCGGATGGGCGAGCCGAAAGCCGTGGCCACCCTGCGCCATACCGGACACGTCCAGGACGCCCACCGTTTCGCCGGAGCCATCGCCCCGGGTGACTGGCCGGGCGCCGGACGGGTGATGTTCCGGGTCATGGGTGGCCACTATGGCGATGCCCGCGACTGGGACGAGGTCGACGCGTGGGCAGAATCTATCCACGCCTGATACCCCGATCACCTACGGGCCGTTGATGGTTGAGCCGACGAGGAGCGAAGCGACGAGGCGGTCACCGCTCCACGCACGCTGCAGAGATTTCGACACGGGTCCTCGCGATGCTCGGTCCCGGCTCAATCAGCAACTGAGCGTTGATAGTTGAGAAGACCAAGGGCGTAACGACAAGTCGCGTCAAGACCTCAGACCCTCGCCCTTCCCGCTCGGTCCCGGCTCAATCATCAACAAGTATCCCCGACTCAATCACCAAAGGCGTCGCGGCTCAATCAGGCACTGGCCGTTGATGGTTGAGCCGACGAGGAGCGTAGCGACAAGGCGTGTCGAAACCTCCGCCGGCCGATGTCGCCACGCAACCACGACCGACGTCAGCGGAGCGACCCGTAGGCCCGGGTCTCGAAGTCAAGGAAGCCACCGATCGACGCGGGGTCGGCGAACGGCAGAATCTGGGTGGCCCACAGCCCGGCGACGTCGGCGCTGCGATCGATCCAGTAGTAGAGGTTCGCCAGGCCCGCCCACCCCAGCGAACCGGCGGTCCGCCCGGTGGGAGCCTGCTCCTCGTTGACCATGAACGTGTACGCCCAGGTCTTGCGCTGTCCGGGGAAGAACTCGGCGTCGTGGGAGAGGTCCGGCTCGACGCCGGGCAGCATGGTCACCTGCAGTTCGCCGAGACCGTTGCGGGCGGCCGCCTCGACGGTCTCCGGTCGCAGGACGCGACCGTGCTCGCCCTCGCCGTCGTTCAGCCACATCCGGAGGAACCGCGTGTAGTCGGGCACGGTGGAGTACAGACCGTGGCCACCCATGTGCACCTCGGGATCCTGCGGCAGCACCAGCCCGGTCGGCACCAGGGTTCCGTCGGCGGTGCGCTGGTGGATCTCGGTGAGACGCTCGGTCATCGAGTCGGTCATCGAGAATGCGGTGTCGGTCATGCCGAGCGGCGCGAACACCCGCTCGGCCATGACCTCGCCGAGTCGTTTGCCGCGGATCGCCTCGACGATCAGTCCGGCCCAGTCGATGTTGCTGCCGTAGTTCCAGCGGGTGCCCGGATCGAAGATCAGCGGGGTGGCCAGCGACGCCCGGGTTCCGGTGATGACGCTCGGCTGACGGCCGCCGGCGGTGAGCCGCGAGTACGACTCATCGAAGAACGAGTAGGCGAAGCCGGCAGTGTGCAGCAGGAGCATGCGGGTGGTGATCGGGGTCTTCGGCGCGCGTAGGACGGGTGAGCCATCGTCGGCGAAGCCGTCGAGCACACCGATCTCGCCGATCTCGGGGACATAGTCCGACGCCGGGGCATCGAGATCGAGCAGCCCCTCCTCGACGCACTGCAGCACGGTGGTGCCGGTAATCGCCTTGGTGGTGGAGAAGATCGCGAACACCGAGTCGGTGGTCATCGGGGTGTCACCGGCAAGGGAGCGGACACCGGCGGCGCCCTCGTAGACGGTGCCCGCCGCGCGGGTCACCGATGCGACGACGCCGGGCACGCGGGCCGCGTCGGTGGCGGTGGTGACGTCGGTGAGGACCTCGTCGAGTGCCGGGCCCAGCGTCGATGCGTTCACGGTGGTCATGGCCGTCCTTTCAGTGCTGTGTGAGGTACAGCACAGAAAGCTAGTGACTTTTGGGAGGTGGCCATGCCTGCCATCGGCACGGTCTGATCCCGATCGGCACCTGGCCCGACGAACCCTGCCCCGACGAACCCTGCCCCGGAACCGCCCGCGCCGGTCAGCCCGACGATCCGCGCGCGAGCGTCGCCGACGGATTCTCCCCGAACCGACGCCGGTACGCCGCGGCGAAGACACTCATGTTCACGTAACCCCAGCTGCGGGCCACCGTCGCCACCGACGGCGCTCCCGCCGACAGTTCCCGGTAGACGCCTTGGAGTCGTTGCTCCACCAGATAGGCGCGCGGAGACATACCGAGATAGCGGCCGAATCCGCCGGCAAGGCCCCGCACACTGACCCCGGCGACCGCGGCGACGTCGGTCACCGTCGGCAGATCCCGGGCGTGCTCGTCGATGTAGCGAACGGCCGAGCGGACATAGCCGGGTGCGGCGATCATCGGCGCGCGGGCGAGGTCGATCCCGGCCCGCTGCGCCCATTCGTCGAGCAGGTGGGCGGCGATCATCTCCTGCAGATTGGCCCCGATCCGTCCCGTTGCGACCTGATCGGGGGCGACCGCAGCGGTCCGCGCCGCATACCCGAGCAGTGCCAGCCAGGCGCTGTCGGGTCCGCCGACGACGCACCGATGCGCCCACAGCCGGTCGTCGGGGACATATCCCCACCAGCGCAGCGCGAGGTCGGCGAGCAGGCGGTGCGGGATGGTGAGGTTCAGTTGCAGGTGATCCGGGTCGGCGACGAGGCTGTAGTCCACCCGACTGCAGTCGGCGACATAGGTCTGGCCCACGGTCAGTTCCGCGCCGAAGCGCGTTCCGGCCGCGTGGTGGGTCCAGCCACGAAGGGTGGTGAGCACCAGGACATTTCCGGAATCGGAGTCGAAGTTCGCAAGGTCCACTCCGACGCCGTAGCTGAAATGCGTCATCGTGATCTCGCCGATCGGCACCGAGAACATCGACGACGCCGGGGCCACACCCCGACCGATCGGCTGTACGTCGAACTGCATGTACTTGTCGTCGGTCCAGGTGCGGATGACATCCCAGTCCGACTCGGCATGGATCAGCCCACGGTTGACCGCCGGCCGGGGATCCAGATCCAGTGACACGCGTCCACCGTAGGCGACGGCGGACCTACGTCGACGCTTTTTGTCAGACTCCGTCTGTATGTTCGAACCATGTCCACCGAGATCCCCCCACCACCGTCGGCACACGCCGACGACGGTGCCCACGGCGATCCACACTGGACCGACCTCATCGCCACCGACGACACCCTCCCCGTACCCGACCGCCTCCGCGGCGACGAACACCTCACCGCCACCGATCTCACCGAGATCATCGCCCACTGCGCCTCCACCCGCGCCACCGCCATGTTCCGCCTCATGCAAGCCGCCTCCCTCATGTACGAGGAATACGAAGAGAACCACCAACAGAAGATCGCCGAAGCCACCACCAACCACTACGACAACCTCGAAACCTTCGCCGACGCCCTCACCGCCCACCACACCGACACCACCCCCTACGACCAGCACGGACCCGACGGCCTCGAACAAGCCATCGCCCAGATCGGCGCCGTCCTGTCGGTCCCACCTCGCAAAGCCCGCGAACTCATCCTCGCCGGCGACGCCCTGCGCTACCGCCTCCCCTGGACCGGCGGCACCCTCGCCCAAGGCCGCATCGACGAACACCGCTTCCAGATCGTGCTCACCCGCACCACCCTCGTCACCCCCGAACTCATGCCCCAGGTCGACTCCCGCATCGCCGAACAGATCCTCGGCCGCGACACCATGTCCACCGCCCGCTTCACCGCCATGGTCGACGCCGTCGTCGCCACCACCGACCCCGCAGCCCTGCACCGCCGCCGCGCCCACGCCAAAGCCGAACGCAAGGTCACCATCACCCCCGACCGCTTCGTCCCCGGCCAATCCCGCCTCACCGCCAACCTCCCCGAACTCGACGCCGAACTGGTCAACGCCCGCATCGAGGCCATGGCCACCACCGTCCACCCCGACGACCCCCGCACCCGCGAACACCGCCGCTCCGACGCACTACTCGCCATGTCCGAAGGCCGCACCCACCTCGACTGCCAATGCCACACCTGCACCACCACACCAACACCAGCACCAGCACCAGCACCAGACGACAGCAACAGCGACAGCGACAGTGCCGCGACCGAAATCGGCAGCAGCACCGACCAATCCGACCCCACAGAGCACCCCGACCCCACAGAGCACCCCGACCACACCGAGCAGCCCGACCACACAGAGCAGCCCGAATGCACCTGCCAGTGCACCCACCACACAACCCCCACCCCGAACGCGGCCACCCCACCCGCAGCCGGTGCCATCATCCACGTCATCGCCAACCAGAGCACCCTCGACGGCCACGACGACCACCCCGGCTACGCCGACGGGATCGGCATCATCGACGCCCACACCATCCGAGACCTCGCGATACGCGACTTCACCCAACGCACCGGCATCACCCGCGACATGATGGAGCGATCCTCACGCATGCGCTACCGGCCCGGGAAACAACGCACCGCCTACGCCTTTGCCGCCGACCTGTGCTGCACCTGGCCCGGCTGCAACAACAAAGCCACCACCAGCGACATCGACCACACCAACCCCTACGACCACCGCCACCCCGAACGCGGCCCCACCACCACCTGGAACCTCAAACCCCTGTGCCGGTTCCACCACCGGATCAAAACCTTCACCACCTGGCGCGACTGGGGTTGACCCTATTTGCCGGACATCCTGATGGCCAGTGTGAGGCTGGTCAGGGAGGATGGAGTGATGGGAGCAAAGCGCAAGAGTTACACGCCGAAGTATCGGCGTGAGGCTGCGCATCTGGTGATCGACACCGGTCGCACGATTGCCGAGGTCGCGCGGGAGATCGGTGTGGGTGAGCAGTTGCTGGGCCGGTGGGTTGCGGTCGAGAGGGCCCGGATGGATGACCCGCCGCCGGCGGTGGATGCCGATGAGCGGGCAGAGTTGGAACGGTTGCGGCGTGAGGTGGCCGAGTTGCGGATGGATCGGGAGTTCCTAAAAAAAGCAGCAGCCTTCTTTGCGTCGGAAACGTCGCACCAGAGCAAGCGTACGAAGTGATCGACGCGGAGAAGGCGTCCGTTCCTGTTGTCCGGGCCACCGAGTTGTTGGGTGTGTCTCGGTCGGGGTTTTATGAATGGCAGGCTCGTCGGGATTCACCACCCACACCACGACAGGTTCGTCGGCGGGAGTTGACGGAAAAGGTCGCTGCGTTTCACGACGCTTCTGATGGCGTGTATGGGGCTCCGAGGATTGTTGCCGACTTACGAGATTCGGGTGAGGTCGTGTCACAGAAGACTGTCGCTAAGATCATGCAGGAGAATAGGATTCAGGGAATCAGTCCGCGTCCGTGGGCTCCGGTGACGACGATTGTCGATCCGAACCCGCACGCGATTCCAGATCTCGTTGGCCGGGTGTTTGATCGGGGGAGGTTGAATGCGGTGTGGACGTCGGATATCACCTATCTGCGAACCTCCGAGCAGGGATGGTTGTATTTGTGTGCTGTTCGGGATGGGTGTTCTCGGCGTGTGATTGGGTATGCGTTTTCTGATAGTCTGGATACCGATGTTGTGGAGACCGCGTTTCGGAATGCGATCTCGTTCCGGGAGTCGGAGACGGGTTCCACGACGAATGTGATCTTTCATGCGGATCGTGGGTGTCAGTACACGTCGGCGCAGATGGCTGATGCGGCAGCTGAGTGCAATGCTCGGCTGTCGGTGGGGCGTACTGGGGTGTGTTGGGACAATGCCCAGCAGGAGAGTTTCTGGTCGACGTTGAAGACCGAGTTCTACAATCGGCGGACGTTCGCGACGCACTTGCAGGCGTGTGTGGCGGTCTCGCGGTGGATCGATCAGGTGTACAACCGGAAGCGTCGGCATAGCGCGTTGGGTTACCTTGATCCTGTGTCGTTCGAGCGCAACATGATTGATCAGGCGGTCGAGAAGGCCGCTTAACCGGTGTCCGGTAAACGGGGTGAACCCCACGACTTCACCGACACCCTCGGCCTCGCCGTGTTCGAATCACCCACCGGACACTTCTTCGTCGGCAACGCCTTCCGCGGCACCAACCTGTTCCCCGGACTCATCGGCCTCGCCGACAAACCACCCGACCACCCCGCCCGCCGCAAGACCGACACCATCCACCGGCAACGCCGCCGCCGAGCCGACCGCGCCCAGCAACGCTGGGACGACGAGAACCCGCCACCCTTCTGAACCGATTCTTGCGCGAACCGCAAAGCAGCTTGCCGAAACGGATGATCGGCAGCACTCTGACGGTCGGACACACGACGGAGGTCACCGATGACGCATGCTTTCGACAAGGACTACTGGGAATCCCATTGGGATGGCGCAGCTTCCGAGGCGCCCTCGAATCCCTATGTCGCCGAGGCGGTTCGTGGCCTCACTCCGGGGCGTGCGCTGGATGCCGGGTGCGGAGCGGGTGCCGAGGCCATCTGGCTCGCAGCGCGCGGGTGGCAGGTGACCGGTGCCGATATCTCCGGACGCGCACTGGCTGCAGCAGCCGAACGCGCCGATGCCGCAACGGGTATCGAACCCATCACGTGGATCGAGACGGATGTGTCGACGTGGCAGCCGGACGACCGGTGGGATCTGGTGATGACCAACTATGCGCACCCGGCCACACCGCAGCTCGACTTCTACCGACACATCAGCGACTGGGTCGCGCCGTCCGGGGTGTTGCTCATCGTCGGGCACCGCCACGTCCCGGACGCTGCACACCACCACACGCACTCGCACTCACCGGAGGATCAGCCACCGGAGAAGGCGACAGCGACCATCGCCGGCATCACCGGCGTCCTCGCCCCGGAGAACTGGCGCATCGACGTCGCCGAGGAGTGCGAACGAACCGTCCGCGACGGCGTGCCACCGTTGCACGACATCGTGGTCCGGGCAACCCGACTCGTCTGAGCCGCCACGACACCGCGGGGTGCACCCGGTGGGCGTGCGCTCAGTACAGCGCGAAGGCCCCGCCGGTGTGCCCGTTGGTGCTCTGGCCACCGCCGATGTCGCGACCGATCCACAAGTCGTCGGTCAGCTTGCGGTATTCGTGCAGGCTGATCGGCCGGCCACCGAAGTCGCGGGAGAAGTCGGCCGACCACGCCGGTCTGCCGTCGATCCGCGAGTCGCCGAAGACCAGTTCCCCACCGGCGTCACGACCCCAGATGTAGTCCTTGTAGACCCACGGGGTGTTGTTCGGTCCGGCGGTGAACGTCAGCGAGTCCCCCAGCAGGTTCTGGGTGGTGGTGAGCGCTTTCGCGGTGCCGTAGGAGATCGGCTTGCCGCGGACCTCGAAGACCGGGAGCAGCACGATGGTCTTCGTGCCGGTGGGCGCCTGGCCGGCAGATGCCTGCAGGTACAGATCCATGATCTGTTCACTCGAGCATCCGTGCCGCAGCGACTGCACCGTCACCTCGGTGTTGTCGGGGTCGATCACGCACGCGCCGGTCGGCGCGCCGAGACCCGGTGAGGCCGTCGGGGTGGGCGACACAGGCGCGGGGGATGCGGAAGCAGGTGCCGAGAGGACCGTGGCACCCACGGTCGCGCCGAGCAGTGCCGTGGCCGCAACGGAGATCAACATCTTGAGCCGACTCGAGATCACCTCGTCAGTGAACACGGTGACGCCGTGCATCACAATGCCGATCTGGGACCATCAGCACGTGATCCTCGAACATGCCGTCCTGCACGTGCGTCCCGGTGCCGCCGACGACTTCCTCACCGCGTTCGCGTCGGCAGAGCCGATCATGGCTGCACAGCGCGGGGTTCGGACGCTGCGGCTGTCCCGCTCGATCGAACGTCCCGAGGTGTTCCTGTTGCTGGTCGAGTGGGACCGGCTCGAGGATCACACGGAGGGGTTCCGAGGTTCGCCCGACTACGGCCGGTGGCGGGAGTTGTTGCACCACTTCTACGATCCGTTCCCGTTCGTGGAGCACTTCGAGTACACGGCATTCGGGTTCGACGGCGGGCACCGTGACACCGGACCGATGGTCCCGGACGGTGTGGTGACACCGCACGACGTCGCCGAGGCCACGAACCGTTTTCGCCTGTCCGCCGGTCTGGTTCGGCTGACCGAGAATCCGCGACTGCAGGCGGTGGCCCAGCGGTGGAGCCGGCAGATGGCCGACCACAACAGACTCGCCCACAACCCCTGGGGCGCCGAGGAGATCCCCTCGGGGTGGACCAGTACCGCCGAGAACGTCCTGCAGTCATGGCAGCACGCGAGTGCCGACGATCTCCTCGCCCAGTGGGCGGGCTCACCCGGCCACCGGGACAACATCCTCGACCCCGCCTACACCGATCTCGGTGTCGGGGTGGCGGTGGCCACGGACGGGAAGTTGTACGCCACACAGGTACTCGCACGCTACTGACGAGCACACCTGATCGGGGTTATGGTGGGGCTTCCGGACCGATTGAAGGAAGTGGACTCCTCATGGCCGACACCGTCGCCGAAGTCATCGTCGAGCAGATCAAACGTGCTGGTGTACAACGGGTCTACGGAATCCCGGGGGATTCGCTCAACGGTTTCACCGATGCCCTTCGACTCGACGGCACCATCGGCTGGACCCATGTCCGCCATGAGGAGGCAGCGGCCTTCGCCGCCACCGCCGAGGCCACCCTGACCGGCGAGCTGGCAGTCTGTGCCGCCAGCTGTGGTCCCGGCAACCTGCACCTGATCAACGGCCTGTTCGACGCCCACCACAGCCGGGTCCCGGTCCTGGCGATCGCCGCACACATCCCCGCACCCGAGATCGGCAGCGGATACTTCCAGGAAACCCACCCCGAACAGCTGTTCCGCGAGTGCAGCGCGTTCTGCGAGATGGTCAGTACCCCCGAACAGATGCCCCGACTGCTCGACGTCGCCCTGCGCACCGCGGTCGAGAAGCGCGATGTGGCCGTCCTCGTCGTCCCCGGCGAGATCTTCCTCAAGCCCTCACCCAAACGTCGTGCGGGAGCACCGATCCGGGCCATCCCTCGGATATCCCGACCCACCGACGCCGAGATCCGCCGTGCCGCCGCACAATTGAACGGTGCCGAGAAGGTGACGATCCTGGCCGGCGCCGGCGTGCAGGGAGCCCACGACACCGTCGTCGAGCTGGCGAGTGCGTTGCAGGCACCGGTCGTGCATGCCCTGCGCGGCAAGGAGTTCATCGAGTACGACAACCCCTACGACGTGGGTATGACCGGGCTGCTGGGCTTTTCGTCGGGTTACCGTGCCATCGAGAAGTGCGACACCCTGCTGATGCTCGGGACCGATTTCCCCTATCAGCAGTTCTATCCGTCCAAGGCGCAGATCATCCAGGTCGACATCCGGGGCGAGCAGATCGGCCGGCGCACACCGGTGGACATCCCGTTGGTGGGCTCCGTCGCCGACACCGTGGAGGCACTGCTCCCGCTGATCGACCGCGACCGTGATTCCGAGCATCTGACATCGTCACGTGAGCACTACCGCAAGGCCCGCCGGCGCCTCGACGAGCTCGCCGACAACGACCGCAACCGCTCCCCCATCCACCCGCAGTATCTGGCCCGGCTCGTCAGCGAGAACGCCACGGGTAATGCGGTCTTCATCCCCGACGTCGGGTCGCCGGTGGTGTGGGCGGCACGGTATCTGACGATGAACGGGCCCCGGCGGCTGATCGGCTCGTTCTCCCACGGATCGATGTCGAATGCGGTGTCCCAGGCGATCGGCGCGCAGGCCGCATTCCCGGGGCGACAGGTGATCGCCCTCGCCGGCGACGGCGGCCTGGCCATGCTGCTCGGCGAGCTGCTGACCATCGTCCAGAACAAGCTGCCGGTCAAGATCATCGTGTTCAACAACTCGTCGCTGAACTTCGTCGAGGTGGAGATGAAGGCCGCCGGCTTCGTCAACTACGGCACCGATCTGGTCAACCCGGACTTCGCACGGCTGGCCGAATCCGTGGGCATCCTGGGCCGCAAGGTCGAGTCGGCCGACGGGCTCGAGTCCGCGGTCGCCGAGATCCTGGCCCACGACGGCCCGGCACTGCTCGACGTGACCACCGCCCGTCAGGAGTTGTCGATCCCGCCGACCATCACCGCCGCGCAGGCCAAGGGGTTCACCCTCTACGCCCTGCGCACGGTGATGTCCGGTCGCGGCGACGAGCTGGTCGACCTCGCCGAGACCAACGTGTTCCGCCGTCTGTTCGACTGAGCTGTCACCTCAGGTGGTCCCCGGTGTGGAGCAGGACGACCTCGCGAAGCGCGCCTGATCTCGCCGCCAACCGGCCGATCCCGCACTGGAAAATCGCCTCCGCGGTACGGTCGGATCAGCGCGACACGAAACGTGATGGGTGCCACGTAATTGGATATGCACTCTGCACACCCATACCGTGGTACGGGTGACCATCACTGTGACCACCGACGAATCAGCAGGCCTCGACGCTCGGGTCGGCCATTACTACGCTGCCGACGGTACCTATGAAGTCGGCCGCGAGAAGGTGCGTGAGTACGCCCGCGCGGTGCAGGACTACCACCCGGCCCACTGGGATCCGGTGGCGGCCGCAGCACTCGGCTACTCCGGTGTCGTCGCTCCCCTGACCTTCACCTCGATTCCGGCGATGGCGGCCAACCGCGCGCTGTTCGAGTCGGTGATCGTCGGATACGACACGTATGTGCAGACCGAGCAGGTTTTCGAGCAGCATCGTCCGATCGTGGCCGGCGACCAGCTGTTCACCGACGTCGAGCTGACGAATGTCCGCCGGATCGCCGGTAAGGACCTGATCACGGTCACCAACACCTTCACCGACGCCATGGGCGAGCGGGTGCACACCATGCACACCACCGTGGTCGGGGTGACCGCCGACGAGGTCGATCCGGCGATCACCGACTCGGTTCGCACGGCGATGATGCACGACGTCAACATCCTCAGCCAGGCGGACTCCGACGAGGCCTACGTCAAGACGGTGCGTCCGGCCGACGAGGTGCGCTTCGGTTCGGACACCCGCCCGGCCACCGGCGCCCGCTCCTTCGACGAACTGTCGGTCGGCGACGAGATCCCGCTGCACCACGCCCGGCTGTCGCGTGGTGACCTGGTGAACTACGCGGGTGTCGCCGGCGACGCCAACCCGATCCACTGGGACGAGCAGATCGCCCGTCTGGCCGGTCTGCCGGACGTGATCGCGCACGGCATGCTGACCATGGGTCTGGGCGCCGGGTTCGTGTCGGCATGGTCGGGTGATCCGGGTGCGGTGACCCGCTACGCGGTGCGTCTGTCGCAGCCGGCGATCGTGTCGGCGGCCGAGGGCGGCGACATCGAGTACAGCGGCCGCATCAAGTCGCTCGATCCCGAGACCCGCACCGGTGTCGTGATCGTGGTGGCCAAGTCCGGCGGCCGCAAGATCTTCGGACTGGCGACCATGACGATCCGGTTCGCCTGAGTCCGGCCGGCACCAGGCCAGAACACGCCGAAGGGCCGCAGTCGTGTTTCGCGACTGCGGCCCTTCGGCGTCGAACTGGCCGTCTCGCCTCTCAGGCGCCGGCGCCCGCCGTCTCCGACATCGATTCGAAAGCCCGGCCGAGTTCGGTGGCGACATCGATGATCCGGGCGTGGCGGATCTCCGGCCGATCGATCTCCTCGGTGACGTAGGCGGCGATGAACCGTTTGATCTCGTCGTCGACGCGGCCGACGACGCGGATGATCTCCCCGCGGATCGTCGTGGTCGACACACCGATCCGCACGTCGCTGACCTGCGGCGGGGTCACCTCGATGTGCAGTTCCAGCGGTTCGCGGGCGCGGGCGGCCATCCGCAGATCGACCACACCGTCCACGCGGTAACGGACGCGGTCGACGCGCAGGTCCACCAGCAGCCCGATCCGCAGCGGTAGCTGCACCCCGAAGGTGATGGGTTCGCCCACCCGGCGCGAGACCCGCGGTTCGCGGATCTCGACGCGTGCGGTCACCTTGGCGATGTTGGCCGGCCCGGATGCGATCGGCCCGACCTCGAAGGAGTCGCCGACCACCGAGGAGAACGCCGAGCGAACACGGTCCTCGGTGACCGCGATCTCGAAGAACCGCCGACCGAAGTCTGCGTAGCTCAGGGTGTCGGACATGTCCCCATGATGCCGGATCCGGCCTACGCCATCGTGAGCTTTGGGCGTTACCGGCGGTCTACTCGAGGACGAACACCGGGATCTGGCGGTCGGTCTTGGTCTGGTACTCGGCGTAGGGCGGGAATGCGGCGACGGCCAGTTCCCACCAGTGGGCGCGCTCGTCGCCGTCGATCTCGCGAGCGGTCAGCTCGGTGACGGTGGTGCCGTCCTGCACGGTGATCGACGGGTTCGCCTTGACGTTGAAGTACCAGGACGGGTGGCTCGGGGCGCCGCCCTTGGAGGCCACCATCGCGTACTTGCCGTTCTCCTCCACGCGCATGAGCGGCACGTAACGCCGTTTGCCGGATTTGGCGCCGGTGGTGGTGAACAGGACCACCGGGCGGCCCTGGATCTCGACGCCGTCGGTGGTGCCCTGCGCCAGGATCTTCTCGGTCTGGCCTCGGACCCAACCCTCAGGACTCAGCTCTGCATTCGTACTCATGGCTGGGCCAACCTGCCCGGCGGGCCAGATATTCCGACCCGCCCTTGACGTATTCCCATATCGGAATACGATGATGAGGTGGCACGGGCAGCAACCACCTCGGATGTGTTCAACGCGATCGCCGAACCGCAGCGCCGGGAGATCCTGACGCTCCTGCGGTCGGGCGAGCGTCCGGTCACCGAGGTGGCCCGTGAGCTCGGGCTCTCCCAGCCCGGGGTGTCCAAGCATCTGCGGGTGCTGCGCGAGGTCGGGCTGGTCCGCGACCGCAGGGAGGGCAAGCAGCGCGTCTACGGGCTCGATGCCCGCGGGCTTCGACCCGTTCACGAGTGGACCGGCGGTTTCGAACAGTTCTGGAACGAGAGCTTCGACCGGCTCGACGCCTACGTCCGCGATCTCGAGGACACCGACACCACCATCGAGAGCAGCAACATCACCCACCGCCGCGAAAGGCCAGAACCATGAGCAACACCACACCGACCACCGGGACCACTGCCGACCGGGAGATCGTGATCTCTCGGATCATCGACGCCCCAAGGGAATTGGTGTTCACGGCGTTCACCGAGGTGCGCCATCTGTCGCAGTGGTGGGGGCCGAACGGATTCACCACCACCACAACGTCTTTCGACTTCCGAATCGACGGCGAGTGGGACTTCGTGATGCACGGCCCCGACGGCGCCGACTATCCGGAATGGATCCGGTGGACGCAGATCGTCGCACCGGAGCTGATCGTCCTGGTGCACGGTGAACGCCCCGACGACCCGAACGCCTTCACCTCCACCATCGTATTCGCCACCGATGCCACACGACCGGGGAGCACCCGAATCGAGATGCGGACGGTGTTCCCCACCAAGGAATCTCGCGACGAGGCCGTACAGAGGTACCACGCCATCGAGGGTGGCGAGCAGACCCTGGGCAACCTCGCGGCCTACGTCGGTGGTCTGACCGCGCGGTGACCACGCACCCCGCCGACCCTGCCACGTTGCGGGCAGTCGACGCGATCAGCGCGAGCCGCGGGCGACGCGGGTCGTGCGACGCTCGGCGAGGGCCTGCTTCTTGGTCGCCGCCCACGAACAGATCGGACACACGGCGAAGTCGTGACGCAGGGCCGGGCAGTACTCCCGGCCGAAGTAGATGATCTGCAGATGCCGGCGGTTCCATTCGTCTTCCGGGAACGCCTTTTTGAGGTCGGCCTCGGTGCGCTCGACGGAGCTGCCGTCGGACAGGCCCCACCGTCGGGCGAGTCGGTGGATGTGGGTGTCCACGGCGAACGCCGGGATGCCGAACGCCTGGGACATCACCACACTGGCGGTCTTGTGTCCGACGCCGGCCAGCGACTCGAGGAAGGCGTAGTCGGGAATGATCTCACCGCCCGCCTCGATGATCTGTCCGGCCGCGGTCCAGAGGTTGCGCGCCTTGGTGGGCGCCAGCCCGATCTCCCGGATGAGTTCGAGGATGCGGTCGGGGCCCAGCGCCGCCATCTTCTCCGGGGTATCCGCCACGGCGAACAGCGCCGGGGTGACCTGGTTGACCTTCTTGTCGGTGGTCTGCGCCGACAACGCGACGGCGACCAGCAGCGTGTACGCATCGGTGTGATCCAGCGGGATGGGCTGGGTGGGATACAACTCGTCGAGCAGGGTCCCGATCCGCTCGACTTTCTCCTGACGGCGCACGAACCGACACGCTACTCGACGGTCACCGCGCGTCCGGTGGAGACTCGACGTGACCCGTCCGGATCACGACGTCGTCCGCTCAGCGCTTCTCGCAGGCGATCCCGTCGCCGTCGCGATCTCGCTTGGTGTTCGCGTTGTAGAGGTCGTCGTCGACGGTGAAGTCGGTGACCGGGGTGCCCGAGGTCGAGTCGACGGCCCCGGTCCTGCCCACGCCGTGCGGGTAGTCGGCGTTGAGGGCCTTGCAGTTGGCGTAGGTCGTGGCCGCCTGCGCGGGGGCGGCCACCACTGCCGCGCCGGTGAACATCAGTCCCGCCGCCAGGCCGGCAACGACGAACTTCTTCGAGGGATTACGCATGCTGAGAACACCTTCCGGCCCGGTCCACGTCGATCGACGTCTGAAGCCTATGACCCCGCGAACCGCATCCCACAACCGCGACCGACTTTTCCTTCGATCAGATGACCGTCGAGGTCGGCCCCTCCCCGATGCGGACGCTCAGGTCGTCAGCCGAGGCTCACACCACACCCGCGCGAGCGCCAGGTATCCCCGGTCGAGCAGGTCGTGCTCGGCCAGGGTGCGCGCGTCGAGCCGCGGGTCGTCGCCGGCGGCCCGCTCGACGACGCCGAGGTGATGCAGGAGTTCGTAGACGAGTTCGGCGCGGGCCCGTCGCCCCGACTCCCCCACCGCCTGCTCGTCGGTCATCGTCTCCACCGCAACGGTCGCCGCCTCGACACGCCGGGACTGGGCGCGCAGCAATCGTGCGGGGAACCACCGGCTGGTCGCCCAGGTGACCACCACCGCGACCGCGGCACCGATCAGCGTGTCGTACAGGCGATCTCCGAGCAGGCTTCCCAACGAGCCGCCCTGGCCGGTCGCCTCGATCGACAACAACGACATCGGTGTCACGAAGATCAGGGCGACCGCGTAGTTCAGGGGCAACAGCAGATCCATCGCGATGACACAGACGATGACCACCACGATCACCGTCCACGGACCCGGGTCGATCCACGTCACCACCGCCACGATGCCCAGCCCGAGGATCGTCCCGACCGCGCGCTGTGCGGCCCGCCGCGTCGTGGCCCGTCGGTCGATCCACTGATGCAGCACGATCGTCGCCGTGAGCACCGCCCAGTACGGGTGACCGATACCGGCGATCTCACTGATCAGGCCGGCCGCCCCGGCCGCGATCGCCATACGCCACGCGGTGAACCACGCCACCGAGTTCGGTCGCACCGCGTGTGCGAGCAGAAATCGGAAACCCGGCCGGCCCACCAGGATCGGCGTGTCCGGCGCGAGGTCGCGGACCGGCGCCCGATCCCCCGCAGCCGCCAACACCGTGACCGCCAGCGTGCGGTTGATGGCGAGCAGTTCTTTCTCGCGCGCCCGATGTGCGGCGCCGCCGGTCGCCGGCCACGCGGACTGCAGGGTCACCCAGGCGCGGTTCACCGCACGGTAGGCGTCGGTGCGCGACGCGGTGCCGTCCCGGTAGGCGTCCACCTTCTCCCGGGCGGCGGCCACGGCATCCCGCTCGGGGTGACCGAGGCCGACCAGCAGGATCAGGACCGTGAGCAGCCCGGTGAAGAACGTCGCGAACGCGATGACGTGCACGATCTGCCACCCGAGGGTCTGGTCGGCACCGAAGAAGGCACCCAGTGTGGCCGCATAGAACAGGTGCAGCGGACCGGGGCCGCGCGTCAACATGAAGGCGTAGTAGATGACGGTGGTCAGCAGGACCATGCCGACGATGAGCGGCAGGGTCGCCCAGCGGTAGGGCGCCACGAGGACGCCCAGGATCATCGACACCGACATCGACGACGCGATCATCACCGCGCGTTGCGTACCCGGGCCCACAGCGGTCGGTCGGCCTCCCACAGCGCGAGCATCGAACCGAACAGCGAGATCGCTCCGACGTGTGGCCCGAAGACCGCGCACGAGACCAGGACGGTCACCGCCGACGTGAGCCCTGCCTGCAGTGACGGCCGGATCGTCTCGGGCGCGTGACGCAGCGCGAAGAATCCGGTGACAGCGCCCATGACGATGGAGCTCCCTCTCATTGAGTACAGTGTGTTCATATACAGACTGTTCATATAGTAGCGTGGATTCCAGTGTGACCACGAGCAAGGAGGTCCGACTGTGAGCGAACCGGCCTCACCCGATTCCGCCGCCCCCCGATCACGCGGGCGCGGTCGACGACCGCTCGACGAGGTCCGCACCGAGATCCTGCAGGCGGCCGTCGAGGTGCTGTTCGACGACGGGATGGCGGGTTTCACCATCGAGAAGGTGGCGGCGCGGGCCGGGGCGAGTCGCTCGACGGTCTACAAGTACTGGCCCTCCCGCGGGGCGCTGGCCCTCGACGGCTACGTCCACACCGTGGGCACGCAGATCGCCTTCCGCGACACCGGCGACATCCACGCCGATCTCACCTCGGTGCTCATCGCCTTCGCCCGCCTGATGCGCAAGAAGCCGTCGGGCCCCGCATTCGCCCAACTCATCGGCGCCGCACAGACCGATCCCGAACTCGCAGCGGCCTTCTCCGACCACTACTTCGGTCCCCGCCGCCGCGAGGTCCTGGCCCTGCTCGACGCCGCCCGCGAACGCGGTCAGATCCGCCCCGACGTCGAACTCACCACGATCGTCGACCTGCTGTGGGGCTCGTGCTACATGCGTATCCTGCTGCCCGGCGTGACCGGGACCCTCACCGACGATTTCGCACGTGACGTCGTCGCCGTCGCCCTCGCCGGGGCGGGCACGCAGTAGCCGCATCGGATCACGTCAGGCCGTGCTCGTCGCACCGATGACGACGCGGCCGACGACGCTGTTGCGCCGATCGCGCAGGATCGGTTCTTTCCCCGAGTTCAGCTCGCCCGGCGCCGGCCGGCACGGACAGCGCAGACGAGACGCTTCCAGGCCTCCTCGGACGCCAGATACGCGAGCAGCCCGAATCCGGCTGCGAGCGCGGCGGGCACCAGCCAGAACGCGACCAGTGCCGCGACGACCCCGGCACCCCATTGCCGTCCCCACAGCACCGCGGCGACGAAGATCAGGATGATCGACAGCGGCAACAGCACCGGATGCACGATCGGACAGGGCGGATGCCAACAGAACGCGACAACGCCCACCACCGCGCTCGCGATGCCCACCACGCTGAGTGCCAGCCACACGATCATCGACCACATGCGCCGGCCCCCCGCTTTGAACCTCGTGCGCAGCGCCACGGCCGCCCACATGATCCATCGCTTCAGGCACGGAACGCCCGAGGTCTTCATCATCATTCGGAGGAACCGGTCGGACAGGGTGTCGCTGCCGAGCGCCCCCGAATCCACGTCGTGGTCGATCAGTTCGTCGTGGATCAGTGCCGCGAGCGAGTGCAGGCCGTAGGGATTCTCGAACCAGCGCAGGAACTGTGGGATCGACGCGAGGTCGGTCGGATTGTCCTCGCGTGGGGTGAAGGTCCGCGCAGTGTCGACCCGCCGTCGGGCCTCGTCGGCGGACATCCCCTTCGCGGTGAGCTTGGCGATGAGATCGGCCTCGACCGCCGCATCGGAGTATCGAAAGGCACTCAGTACGACGAACTCCTCCGGGTCGATCTGTACGATCCCGACGCCGGTCGCCCGCAGCGGTGTGGAGACGTCGTGGTAGCCCTTCTGTCCTCGCGGCACCGCGACCTCGAACCCCGAGTGGGGTGCCACGAGCCACGGAAACCACTCCACGTCCGGCTGTGCAGCCGGTTCCTGCGCTCCTACGTCGTCAGCCGTTGCGCTCATGTGCACCGCGATTCGGTATCGAACGATCCCGCCGACCGTTCTGACCGGATTATCCGGTACTGCGCTGCACGTCGGCCGTACTTTGGTCGATCGCGAACAGACCTCGTCGCAGGCGCTGCTACGCGTCGTCGGCGATCGGAAGTTCTTCCCACGAGTTCGAGGTGTGTGGCGGGTCCGGGATCAGCAGGGCGAACGCAGAGTTCGGGTATGGCGCACGCATCAGGTATCCGCCGGTGGCCTCCGGTCCGAAGATCTCCTCGGCACGGCGGACTTCGGTACGCCCGTTCAGGTTCCGTGCGTGTCTGGCCGCCTATGCATCGGCACCGAGCAGCGCGATCCAACTGCGGAAGGCCTCCCGGATGTGGGCTGCCCGGACGGCGTCGAGCCGGACGTCGACGCCGACGGCAGCGTCCACCCAGCCGTCCGAACGATCGAGGATCCGGAAGCTCGCACCGGTCTTCTCCACCAGGATGCCGCGATCGGTGGCCGCCTCGTAGAGGTCACGGACCTCGTGCGGATGGTCCGCGCGGTCGCGCCGGTAGGAGCGCGGCGCGGCGATCAGGAAGGCCGCTCCCACGGCCAGCGGCGCGATCGGATACCACCGGATCAGCCACTGCAGGACGCCGAGGAATCCGTCCGCGTCAACCGGGTCCGGGCGGAAGAACAACGCGACGATCCCCACCGCCAGGAAGAACGCCCCCGCCATCGCGTAGACGACAGCACCGCCGACGGCGCCGTCGCCGGGCGCCGCGAGTCGCCGGAAGTCGTCGAGGTCACCGATGTCGGGCGGGGTCGGCCGCCCGGGTGCCGCAGCGGGAGCGGCGGCGGCCCAGACGGATTCCGGATCGCACGGCCAGGACTTGTCGTTCGGCACCGCCACATCATAGGGAGACCCACTCCGACCGCACCAGGTACTACGGTGACCGGAATGAGCTCGTCACGCCTGGCCCTCCTGTGGCTCCCCTATGTGCTGGTGTCGTTGATCCACGTCGTCGCCGTCGCAGTCGAGAGCCCGCTCGCGCCGCCGACCAAACTCCTGCTGATGCCGCTGCTCGCGGTGCCGGTTCTCGCTGCCGCAGGCCGACTCTCGTCGACGCTGACGATGCTGCTCCTCGCCGCCCTCACCCTGTCCTGGATCGGCGACGGCGCCGGTGTGGTGCTCTCCGGCGATGCGGTGCTGCCAGTGATGTTGGGCGCCTTCGGCCTTGCACACCTGGCCTACATCGCCGCGTTCACCCGGCAGCTGTCGATCCACGGATTCCCGCGTTGGGCGTGGGTCTATGCAGCCTGGTGGATCGCGATGGTCGCGGTGATCGGACCACACGCGGGCGCTCTGCTGATCCCGGTGTTGCTCTACGGCATCGTGCTGGCCGGAACCGCGGCCACCTCGACCCGCTGTGTGACACTGATCGCCGCCGGCGGCGCCTTCTTCCTCACCAGCGACTCCCTGCTCGGCATCCGACTCTTCCTTCCCGATGTCGCGCCCGGCTGGTTCTCACCGGCGGTCATGGCGACCTACACCCTCGGACAAGGACTCATCATCGCCGGAGCCGTGCGCGCGACACAGCGAGTCCGAGTTGCGACGTAGATGACCGGTGGGGATAACGGCCTGTCGCCACATCGTTCCGACTGTCCAGGAGAGCGGGGGTGCCGGACGCGCCATCACCGTCGCATCCGGCATCGAGTCACCGCTACGCCCGCGGCGGGTTGGCGGGCAGCCACTCGTCGAGCCGGGTCGAGAAGATCTGCACGCCCTCCAGGGGGATGAGCGTGCGCTCCTCGATCACCGCCCCGTAGTACGGGGCGGTGTCGTCGCGCACGACCGTCCGCGGGTCCTTGCGGAAGGCAAGAGTGCGGCGCACGAAGCCGTCCATGCCGAAGACCTCGGGGCCTGCGATCTCGATGTCGCCGACGGGCTCTCCGGCCGCGGCACGCGCCACGGCAGTCGAAACGTCTTCCGCGGCGATCGGCTGGATGAGCGCACCGGGGAGGCGCACGGTGTCACCCTCCGTCGAGATGTCGGCGATGCTACCGCCGAACTCCAGGAACTGGGTTGCGTGTACCAGCGAGTATCCGATACCGGACTCGCGGATGATCTCTTCCTGCGCGCTCTTCGCCGCGAAGTAGGGAATGGTCTGTGGGCGGTTCGTGCCGACGATGGTGAGGGCGACGTGATGTCGCACCCCCGCGGCCTTCTCGGCCGCCACCAGATTGTGCGTGGACGTGGTGAAGAATTCCATCACGTCCTCGGGTGCGAACGACGGCGAGTTGCTCACGTCGACCACGGTGTCGGCGCCGTGGAGAGCGTCGGCGAGTCCCTCACCGGTGACCGAGTCGACGCCGGTGTTCGGCGACGCGGCGACAGCCTCGTGACCGTGAGCATCGAGTTTCTTCACGACCTTCGAGCCGATGAGCCCGGTTCCGCCGATGACGACGATCTTTGCCATTTTCATGCCTTCCTCTCGAGTACGCCATGCGGCGTCGACAGTGAGGACCGAAACCACACCTCGGGTGTGACACCACATCGCCGACCCTCGGTGGCCGTCACAGATCGATGCGCACACCGGTCTTGACTTGTGGTGCCGTGCTGCCTGCTCGGGAGTGCCCGTTTGCAGCGCACGCGTCGTTAGTCGAGAGAGGATGAAGACATGAGCGTTCACGATCTGGAGGACGCCGTCCAGGTGTTCGCCGGGCACCGTCGGCGCCTGTTCGGCATCGCTTATCGAATGCTGGGCACCGTGTCAGATGCCGAGGACATCGTGCAGGAGACATGGATCCGCTGGCAGGGAACGGATCGCAGCCGGGTCACCGACCCGGCTGCGTTTTTGACGACGATCACCACACGCTTGTCGATCAACGTGCTGCAGTCAGCGCGGTCCCATAGGGAGACCTACATCGGCCCGTGGTTGCCCGAGCCGGTCAACACCGACGACGACCCCGCCCTCGGCGCCGAGCGGGCCGAGGCCCTTCAGTTCGCGATCCTCCTGACCCTCGAGAAGCTGACCCCAGCCGAGCGCGCCGCCTACATCCTGCGTGAAGCCTTCGACTACCCGTATCCCCGCATCGCCGACATCCTCTCCACGACGGTCGTGAACGCGCGCCAGCTCGTCAGCCGAGCCCGCTCGCACCTCGCATCGGCTCGACACGCAGACGTCGAGCCCAAGCATCAGCGCAGGCTTCTCCGGGCATTCCTCACCGCAGCGCAGAAGGGCGATGCCCAGGACCTCGAAGAGCTCTTCGCCGACGACGTCGTCAGCTATTCCGATGGCAATGGCATCAAACTCGCCGCACGCATCCCCGTAGTCGGGCGGACACGGGTCGCGAAGTTCGTCGCCGCCTTCGCCCATCACTTCTGGACGGGCAAACACATCGACTGGGTCCAGGTCAACGGCCAGCCCGCGGCAGCGCTCTCCGAAGAGGGGACCGTGACCACGGTAGTCGTCGTGACGACCTCGAAAGATGGCATCCGACAACTCCTCTGGGTGATAAGCCCCGACAAACTCGGCCACGTCACCTCGGTCTCAGTATGAGGCGCGTGCGGTTCCGGCATCGTGGCGATTCGCCGCACGCGATCGACTCCGCGTCGGCCGCCGTCGACCGACTCGTCGCCGTCCTGTCCTCGGGGCCGTCCGGCGCGACCGACGACATCGTCGAGGACGACGCGACCTTGATCGTCGACGGCGGGCATCCTGAACGCTCGACGTCGGCGTCGGGCAGGACCGCGGCGCTCACCGGCCTCCGCGCACTGATGACGCCCGGGATGCTGCCCGCGGTGGTGTCGGTCAACGGCGCGCCGGGAATCGTCCTCGTACACGGCGACTCCGTTGTCGCCGTGATCACAGTCGAGATCCACGACACTGCGATCTCATCGATCTGGGTCGTCAGCGCCCCAGAGAAGCTGGACCGCTGGCAGTTGTGATCTCTGCCCAAGGCTGCCGGTGCCGGACACCAGACCCCACACCTGGCGCGTGGAGGAGTGGTGCGCCGAACCGGACGATGCCGCCGCCCTGCCCCACGGATGTAACGTCGCCGGCGTCGCACGCACCTGACTCCTCGGCGCCGACAATGCAGCGCTCGGTAGCGGGCACCAGACGCTCACCTCCCCCAGCTGCACCAACCGATCCCGGAGTTCGTGCTGGGCAACCGGGCAGGCGGCAAGGTCCGCACGCTCACCGAGCCTGAACCGGAAGAATGACCGCCCCGTCGTTCACCGACAACGAAAAGAAGATCGCCTTCTACGCTGAGCACGGCCTCGACATCGTCTGAACACTGGAATGGGCGAAGGAGTACCGGTGGCGCTGGTTGACGGCGACATGTCGCTCAACCATGAGCTCTCCAGCGACGACCTGCGTTACTAGGCCCCGTCCGCCTTCGGGGGGGGGATCATGGTCGGCCAGGAGGAGTTCATCACCAACAATTTCGCGTTCTTCGACGCCATCCCCGACCGCGACCACTTGACTCCCCCCACCTCTTCGGGGTGGCTTGCGTACGTCTGTCTGTTCGCCGGTAGCGCTGTAGTCTCTAACCGATGATCCCGTCCAAACTGCCATAAGGCTTGATGGTTTCGCCTGCGTACCAGGTGTCCTTGGTTGCTCCCGAAGAAAGCAAGACCACGGCGTTACCGAGATTGGTGCAGGAGACAAGGGCTGTCGACGGCTTGGTGATTGCCGACCGTTGCGTAGGATCGTCGTTGTTGACCAGATCGGAGACGTTGCCCAGCCAATCTCCGTCCGCATTCGTCTTGTAGAAGTACGCCGTTGATTTGGCATTGGCGTCAGGTCCCACGCCGGGCAGAGTTCGGCCGATAATCGGCTGGTCGAGGCCGCCGTAGCGACCATTGGTGTTGCCAATCATGCTGTAAGGGAACGTCAGGTTTCGTTTGACTTCGCTTACATGGTCGCCCTTCCATAGTATTGCCTCGCAGCTCTGGTCAGGCTGGCCGGTTCCCCGATTATCGAACTGAACAAGCTGGCCATTATGAAGGTCGTAGGCCATCTTTGCGAAGGACTCTTCTGCCGCAGCAGCCGGTCCCGCAGCCGAGATAGTAGCGCCGACAGACAGGGCCGCCGTGGCGGCCAGTAGCATTGCGGTTCTCTTCAGAGACATGCTCGGTCCCCTCTTTCTTGTAGTGTCACCGCGCGAGCGCTGACCGGATGGAAGGCCAGGAGGCCTTGAGTTCCCGCTCCCAGTAGCCCCAGGAGTGAGTGCCGGTGTTCCGAATGTGAACCACGGCAGGAATGTTCAACTGACGGAGACGATCAGCCAGTTGCTGAGTACAGACGTTCATTGCGGTCTCGATGCCACCGCCGAGAATCACCTGATCGGACATCGACAGTGCCTGATCAGGTGAGGCACCGGGCGGCAGCGCCTCGTCTTCGCCGGGCAAGCCGGTGTTCGACGACAGGTAGACGGTCGTGCCGCGCAGCTTCTCCGCATTGAGAAAGGGGTCGTTGGCCCGCCAGCCAGGGCCATCAAGCGGACCCCACATGTTCGTCATATCCGCCTTGCCGCGGTCCTCAACCACCGCGCGAATGAACGCCTGTCCAATCGGATCGCTGGTGCGGGCGCAGCCGCTGTAGGACGCCGTCGCGCGATAGAGGTGGGGTGACCGCGCCGCCAGATTCAGCACCGACGTTCCGGACATCGAGATACCGGCGATCGCGTTCCGCCCATTTGTTCCGAGTTCCTGGTTGAGCACTGGCGGCAATTCGCGTGTCAGGAACGTTTCCCACTTCTGGCGACCGAGTCTCGCGTCATCGCGCTGCCAGTCGGTGTAATAGGAGAAGGCGCCTTTCAGCGGCGTTACCACGTTGACGTGCTTGCCGGCAAAGAACTGCTGATAATCGGTCCGCGCGGCCCAGTTCGCTCCATCTTCACCGCCGCCTGCGCCGTTCAGTAGATAGAGCATTGGGGCCGGCCGATCCGAAACGGGGCGAAGAACCATGAGTGGAATGTCGGCATTCATCGCAGCAGAGCGCACCACTATCATCAAATGCTGAGGCCCCACGACGGTCCGCTCAATGATTCGCACCCCGGATGGTTGAGCCTTGGAAACCGGAGCAGCGGCGACCATTATCGCCGCAGCAAGGACAGTGGCGACGACTACCACCAAATGCTTCCCGAAATACACGAACCCTCTACTCAAACTCGAAGATGGAGAGCTCAGTAGACCGTCTCTTCGGGCTCGACACAAGCCCGAAAACCGACAAATAGGGAAAATAGACCGAACGGGCGACACATTCTCTCGGCCGATCAGATCCTGGGTTCGGAGGTGCCCTTCCCCTTCGGATCTCAGTGTGGCTGTCACTCAGAGTGGTTGAACGCGGCGATGCCGACGTGTGAAAGCGTTGCGGGTTGGCCGCATTCACTGGCGACTGAAAGGCGAGCAGAAGTCCAGTTTGAAGACCAGGCAAGCAGTCGCCAGCCGACCGCCACCCATGCCAGGGCATGGGCCGCGCAGTCCAAGCCCGCGAACGAGTCAGACGAGTGAACCCCTCAGCAGGGGAACGCAATTCGTTGTTTGGTACCCATTTCTCACACCATCCTAGGAGGGTGAATCGTACTCAAGCACAAGACCCTGACGCTCTCGGGCGTCAAAGTCGCCAGCCTGGCCGACGGCCAGTTCGAGGGCTTCGCTTCGGTATTCGACAACCTGGATAGTCAAGGCGACGTGCGCCGTGGAGTGTTCGCCAAGTCTCTCGACTCCGGGCGCGTGACTTCAAGCGTGGCGGCCAGATCGGTGAAGACCCGGCCGCCAAGTCTCGGGCCAAGCTCGCAGCGCTGCACCGCACCAATCGCACTAGCGGGGAGCGCGCCACCGAGGCCAACATGACCCGCCGGCGCTCGGGCGAGGCCTCGGCACCGACCCGACGGAGCTCCTCAGGCTCGTCGTCGCCGGTCCATCGTCACCGCGACAGTGGAGGTGGTGGAGGTACTGCGCCGGCCTCGGCCGCACTACGGCCGGCGATGGGTGTGAGCCTCGGTGGCCGACGACAGAAGCACGAGATCGCTCCCGGCGTCCGGTGCTCCACATGCACCCTCGGGATCACCAAACCTGTCCGGTCACGCACCGGCGCCTATCAGCCCGGGTGGAATGCGGAGCGGAACCTGGACGAGATTCCGAGTGAGTCAGGGACGTCAATCGGGTAGGTGAGGAGTAGACGTCGTTCGAGCTCGCTTGTCACCTTGATTGCGGACATGATCGGGCCGTCGGGTCCGACGATGGTGTTCCACAGCTCTCGCGCGTTGCTCGTTTCCTCGGCGCCCGAGTAGTCGATCTTGACTACCCGCTGGAGAAGATCAACGGCGCGGGAATGCGTCTCGCGAACCTTTGACCAGTCCTGATCTTGCTCTAGGAGTCCGCCGAAACTGAACTTCAGCCGCTCGATGGATCTCGCAGCCAGTTCCACCTCGGCGCGTGCCTCAACCCACGTTTTGCGCGTGACCTCGCTTGCGGCCACAACCCCCTCGTGGCCGAACCACACGAACATCCGAACTGCGAGTGACGCTGAAACAAGTGACTGCCCGTAGGCTTCGAGAACCTGAATGTCGTTATCCCGGCGCTTCTACTGGGCGCCCAACTGTGCAACATCGCGGGCCGTGGCCCGGGATACGGTCGTGGTGACGATGACGAATGTTCCACCGATCAGTGCGACTAGAAGCGGTACCCACACTTTCGAGTCCGTGCACGGACATTGCCGCCTGGCCGCTGCCACACTGGAGATCGCGGTCCGCGACGGGCTCCTGGCCACCAACCCGGTGGCCAAGGTCCGGCGTCCCAAGGTCACCCGATCCGAGGCCCGCCACCTGTCCACCGCCGAGGTCAAGTCCCTCCTATCCCACGCCAAGGGCTCCCGGTACTACCCGGCCGTCTTCCTCATGGCGTTCACCGGCCTACGTCGCGGGGAGGTGGCCGGACTGGCGTGGTCGGACGTGGACCTGGCCAAGGCCGAGATGACGGTCAAGCACACGCTGGGTCGGGTCGGCGGGGAACTGGTGCTCTCCGAGCCCAAGACCACCCGGTCCCGGCGTCGGGTACCGCTGGCCGCTCCCCTGGTGGCCGAACTCAAGGCCCACAAGATCCGCCAGGACGCCGAGCGCAAGACCGCGGCCAACGTCTGGACCGAGACCGGGATGGTGTTCACCACCGCTGCCGGGACGATTGTGGACCCGAGGAACATGCTCCGCGTCGTGGAGGTGGCCGCCAAGGCCGCCGGGATTGAGGACGTGGGAGCCCACACACTCCGCCACTCGGCCGCGGTCGGGCTCCTGGAGGGTGGGGCGCACATCAAGGCCGTGGCCGACATCCTGGGCCACTCCTCCATTGCGATCACCGGCCACATCTACGGGCACACCTCCGACGACGCGGCACGGTCGGCGCTGGACAACCTCGGGGCCGGTCTGTCGTGAGATCCCCGTTGGCGTATGGCGTTGGCGTACGAACGCAAAAGAGGCGGTCTCCGGTGACCGGAAACCGCCTCTGACCTGCGTCGGGCTGACAGGATTTGAACCTGTAGCGCTCAGAGCCCCGAAAACACGTCTTGACCTGGCAGAACTAGCGCGTTTACCTGCAATATCAGACACACGCCGATCGGACATAAATGCACGTGAGCGGCACCGATGTAGTCTCTTATTGCGCGTTTATTGCGCGCAACAGAGGAGGCAATCATGGCAGGCAAGACCCGGCGCGGGTTCGGACGTATTCGCCAGTTCAGGAGCGGCAACTGGCAGGCCAGCTACACCGGCCCCAAGGGTGAGGTCTACATCGCTCCCAAGACCTACCCGACCAAGGAGGACGCGGAGGGTTGGCTGTACCAGGAGAAACGACTCATAGACCTGGAGACGTGGACCCCGCCGACCGCGCGCGCCGAGGCCAAGGCCGTCCAGGGCCTCACGCTCAAGACCTACGCCGACCGCTGGCATGACGAGACGGTCAACCGGCACAAGCCGAGGACGCGCGCCCTCAACCGCGGGTACCTGGACAACGTGATCCTTCCCGGCCTCGGTGACCGGCCGCTCAAGGCCCTCACCGTGGCCGAGGTCCGGGAGTGGCACGCGGGCCTGGGCACCGAGTACCCGACGCGCAACGCCAACGCCTACAGCCTCCTGCGGACGATCCTCAACCAAGCGGTGGATGACGAGATCCTGGACACCAACCCATGCCGGGTGAAGCGTGGCGCGGTCAAACACCGCAAGTCCGAGCCGGTGGCCCTGTCCGCCGAGGAGATCCGGGCCTTGGCCGACAAGATCACGCCGCGATACAAGGCCTGGGTACTCCTGGCCGGGTTCTCCGGGCTCCGGTTCGGTGAGCTGACCGCACTACGACGCTCAGACATCGACATGTCCAAGGACGGCCTGGCCGTCACCGTCCGGCGCGCCGTCACGCGCGTGGACGGTGGTTTCAAGGTGGACCGGCCCAAGTCCGCGGCCGCGCTCCGCACCGTCCCGCTCCCCGAGGGTCTCCGGCCCGCGCTAGAGCACCACCTCAAGACCTACACGCTCCCCGGCAAGGACGGCCTGGTGTTCCCGACCCGGACCGGCTCCATGATGTTCGCCTCCACGTTCCGGTATTCGTTCGCGCGTGCCGCCGAGGCCGCGGGTAAGCCCGAGGTCACCCCGCACGGCCTAAGACATTCGGCCGCAACGCTATTCGCGCAAGCTGGCGCGACCCTGGCCGACCACATGGTCCTCATGGGCCACACCTCGGCGGCAATGTCAGCGCGCTACACCCACTCCACCGAGAGCCGGACCCGCGGCCTGGTGCAAGGCCTCTGGAGTTAACGCTCCCCGTTAGTGTTGACCGACGAAGTCAACACGGCCACAACAGGTTTCGACGCGCCAATAATTGACGGATCGAACGACCTGGCTTACATTGTTCATCGTTAACGCATTAACGCGTAGACCGAGGGCTTACGTCTAGATCCTCGGGTGCGGGACCCGGCGGGGCTCCAGTTCGCGAGACGTGGAAACCACCCACACCTCTCCGAACTGGAGCCCCGCCCGTGTCTACTCGCACACCTTCCAAGTACGTCTCTCCCGGCCAGCTCGCCGCCGAACTCGGCCTATCCGACCGCACCGTCCGCCGGTGGATCGCAGAGGGCAAGATCGCAGCCGTCCGACTGTCCGCGCGCGTCATTCGCATTGACCGCGCCGAGGTGGATCGATTCCTCTCCGAGGCCTCCGCGTGAGCGCGGCCGTCCTGGTGGCCGTCGCAGCGCTGGCGTTCGGGCTCGGGGTCTGGGCCACCGTCATCGTGACGACCATGGCCACCCGCCACCGACCTCCGGCCAGTTGCATCCTGGCCTCGGTGCCCGCCGACGCCACCGAGTCCATGGCGCGCATCCTGGCCGCCGAGGTCCGGCCCAGGCCCTCGGGACCGGCCGACTCCGAGGCCTCAGAACGCGCGCCCGCGTGACGTTTCGCCAATCACCAACCCGACCGAGCGAACGCGTCAAGGCATTGGGCCGCAAGCACTTACGAGAACCAGGAGGCACTCACGTGCCCACGAAAACGGAAACGGCCCTCGGCCAGTCGCCAGCCGAGGACCATCCCACCAACCCGTCGAACACGTCAGCACTCGACACCGCCAGGATACCGGACCACGGTCCGGTTGCGGAGGACCGCGCCGCGTCGGCCGCGGTCACGCCGATTGAGGACCTGGTGACCGTTCGGCTGGAGAAGGCCGTCCGTCTGGTCCACCGATCCGGCGGTAACCCGCATGAGTTCGCCACCGCGGTGTCCAAGGAACGCACCCGCCGACGCGCCGCCGAGGCCGTGACCGACGCGGAGAACGCCGCCAAGGCCGGTGAGGTCGCTGCACGTATCGAGTCAATCTGGCTGGACCGCGACGACCTGGACAGCCTCCCCGGCCCCGAGCCGCTACTCGGCACGCTCCTGTTCCGTAAGTCGCTGGTGGTCCTGGCCGGTGCGCCGGGGAGCTTCAAGTCCTTTGTGGCTCTCGACTGGGCCGCGACGGTGGCCACCGGCAAGTCCTGGCAGGGCCACGGGGCCGCCCGCGGGACCGTGGTGTACCTGGCCGGTGAGGGTGAGGCCGGTTTCCCCAAGCGGCTCCGGGCCTGGGAGACCGCACACAACCGGGGAGCCAAGGCCCCGCTCCAGGTGTTCCCCCGGCCCATGGGTCTCCATCGTCCCGGAGATCCCGAGACCCAGGCCATGGTGGGCTCCATCGTCCGGCGTCACCCGGACCTGGTCATCGTAGACACCCTGGCGCGCTATTCGCCTGGGATGAACGAGAACTCGGCGGAGGACATGGGCCAGATGGTCCAGGTCCTCTCCCGAATCAAGGACGAAACCGGCGCGTGCGTCGTCGTGGTTCACCACACCACCAAGGACGGCGGCACCGAGCGCGGCTCCTCGGCCCTACGCGGGGCCTCGGACGCGCTCTACATGATGGAGTCCCCGAACAAGACCCGCCGGACCGTCCAGTTCTCCATCGACCGCGCCAAGGAGGAGGCCTCTGGCGGTCCGCCGCTCAAGCTGGTCTTGGATCGCGTGGAGACACCCATCGGCACGTCGCTGGTGATCCCGCGGGTGGACCCGTTCGCCGCCGAGGTGGTCCCCGAGGCCCCGTCCTCCATGCCAACGGCCAAGTCCACCAACAAGATCAAGCTCCTGTGGAACATGTACGTCCACATGCGCGACACCGCCAACGGGTGGACCGCGGCCGAGATCCGGGCCTTGGTCAAGGACTCACCGCTCAACCTCGGACCGAACGAAAAGCGCCGCTGGGGAGAGACCTGGGGCCAGGCCACCAAGGACAACTACGTCATCCAGGCCGCCGGGACTCAGCGGTGGGAGCTGGACACGCACCTGGTGGAAAACGAGTTCGGATTCAACGCCGAGACCGAGGACTACTACCGCTATTACGTGCTGGAGGAGGGCTCCCATGCCGACGGCTGACAGGGGTCCGCTCCGGGGGTCCGGTGGGGTCCGCTGTGACTTGGGACACAGGGGTCCGCTCCGAGGGTCCGCTCGGGGTCCGGTGGGTCCGCTCCAGTCAGTTATCCCAGGCCAGGGCATGTTTTCCGAGCGGACCCCGAGCGGACCCAGGTCGATAGGTCCGCTTGAGGGTCCGGTCCGGGGTCTTTAGCCCCGGACAAGCGGACTTGACCCAAGAAACGAACAACGAACAAGGCCGGTGAGCAACAACCAATGACCACCTCCACCAACCCGAACCGTGAGGCGAACTCCTACCGATCAGAGGAGTTCCCAGTGGCAGATCCACAACGGGCCGCCGACCGTATCGCGGCCAACTTCGCCAACGGCACCATCCCGCGGGAGACATCCCGGCGCGGCCTCGGTGACCAGCTCGGCGTCGAGAAACCCCGCCGACGACGCGGACGGTCCGCCGAGTCCAAGGCCTTGGCCGACCAACTCCTGGCCGAGGAGACCGGCGCGTGACCTCGGCTACGCGTCGGCGCGTACTTACCCGTGACCTCAACCGGCACGACGGTCCGGTGGCGTTGGCCGCCGAGATCCTCCGCGGCACCGCCGACCTGTCCGGTGCCGCGTGTGCCCGTGATCCGCGTCTATTCGACGTGGACCGGCGCGCCGAGGATCTCGGTTACCGCGATGAGGGCCAGCGGTGGGGCCGGGTCCAGGCCATGTGTCGGTCCTGTCCGGCGCGCGCGGCGTGCTGGGCATGGGCGACCAGAGCACCTCATAACCGCGCACCATCCGGCCCGACCGCGGCGTCGGTCAACTCACCGTTCAAGTCCGGCCCCGTCTCCGCCGCCGTGATGACGGCACCCGAGCAGACCGAGCCCGCGACGTGCGACGGCCAGGAGTGTGACCGGCCAGCTCGGTATCGGGGTCTGTGCATTGCCCACCTCCGCCGGTATCGACGGGACCCGGACCAGCCACGTGAACACCTGCTCCGGCCACTGACCAGCCAGCGCCGGAGATACCCACCCGAGGAGCCGAGGGCAACGGTCAAGCGTGGCGCGCGGTCCCGGATCAAGCCGTCGATCAACCGCAAGCGTCGCAACAGGACTCAACGATGAGCGCGACTGACACCACGGCCGCGAGTACGTGCTCGGTGGCCGGTTGTGACCGTTCGGCCGTCAAGCGCGGCTGGTGCTCGGCGCACTACATGCGGAATCACCGGACCGGCTCTCCCACGGGATCGGTGCCGCGGGCGCGTCTGGACATCGCCGGTCGCCGGTTCGGCCGCCTGGTGGCCACCGAGCCGGTCGCCGGTGCTGGCTGGCGCTGTCTGTGCGACTGCGGACGTACGCGCGTGGCCCGCACCGCTGACCTGACCCGCGGCATGGTCCGCGAGTGCTCACACCTCGGCGTGGCCCACGGTCCGCTTACCGATGACCAGCCAGGCGAGGGGTAGGGGGTAATCGCCGCTGGTCATCGCCCACGACGCCAGCTCCGCCGGTTACCTGGCGTGAAAGAACCGGGGACCACGGTCCGTTTATCTGGGCCGCATGTTCACCCAGGCCGTTAACACCGACAGAAAGTGACACCACCACCATGCTCGACATCACCGTGACCCCGGACGGGGTCCGCGACGTTGCCCGACTGACCAACGCACTCCGCGACGGCGACACTCCCGAGGTCCTGGAGCCGCTGGTGACCGCGGCCTCCGCCGACCCCGGCCGATTCCTCGGCGGGGCCTTGGCATTGCTGCTCACCGTCCGCACACCGGGGCAAGATCCAGGCCTCACGCTGCACCACCGCGCGGAGAACGTCATCCACGGCCTGGAGCGCGACCAGTGATCCCCGTCCGCGCCACCGGCGTCAAGTCCAGTCATCTGGTCCGCGGCGTCGGCCACCATGACCACACCGAGTACCTGACCGATGACGGTCGCCGTGTCGTCGTCGCTGAGTATCGCAAGCGCACCGACCCGCTCCGCGTCACCTGGTGGGACGCGGACGGCCAGCGTCACGAGATCCAAGCCCGGTGCTCGGCACGAATGGCGCTCGCCTGCGCCGGGTTCGAGTTGACCGCTAACGACACGCGTTAGCCTGCAACACAACGTATTTCGCTCCATCCGCCGACCCCGCCGAGGGTGTATCGTCGGCGGTGGCCGAGGTGGTCTCCGACCGCCGACGCCGATTCTCGCTCGCTGGGCCAGCCACCAGTCGCGGGTCCGCCGCTCGGGGATCTCCACGAGATCCGCTGAGACGGCCAGACCACCGCGACGGCCGCTATCCGGGAGTGCGCACTCACAGAACGGTTCGTCCGTCGTCGGTGTCCTCCCTCCAGAGCGCCGCCGACGACGGGCGGACCTCCAACACTCCCCCAGGAGGTCCCAGTGACTCATCTCCCCGGCCAGGACGGCCGATTCAGCTTCTACGACCAGACCGACGACCAACTCCGCGCACGTCGCGCCGAGCTTGCCCGTGAGGGCCAGGCGTTCCTGGCCAAGAAGTCCAAGGACGGCGCGGACATCGAACGCGCGGGCCAGGTGGTCTCGCACGTCAAGGCAATCGACGCCGAGCTGGCGGGCCGTAAGGAGCGCCGCTCCGGTGGCGGCCTCGGTTCGGGCGACATGCGCACCATCGACCACGAAAACGGCAGCATTGCCGGCGGCGTCGGCGCAGCGGGCAAGACCTACCTCACCTCGGCGGGCATGAAGGCCGCCGGTGCCGAGCTGGCCGTCAAGATCGGCGCTCCCCAGGGTGGCGGCCTAAAAGCTCTCACGGTGAGCAACGGGACCGCGGTGGCAATCACCGCACCCGGCCTGGCACCGCTCGGCCGTCCGGCCACCGTGCTGGACAAGATCCCCGTCATCGCGGCGTCGGCCCCGTCGTTCCGGTTCCTCCAGCAGACCAGCCGGAGCAACAACGCCGCGGTGGTCGCCAAGGGAGCCACCAAGCCCGAGAGCGTCTATGGAATCTCCACCGTGGACCGCACTCTCCAGGTGGTCGCCCACGTCTCCGAGCCCGTATTCGAGTACGACCTCCAGGACATCCCGAACCTCACCGCGTTCATCCAGGCCGAAATGGAGTTCGGCCTCGGGTTCGCGGTGGAAAACGCACTGTTCAACGACACCGGCGCGGCCGGTGAGCTGCACGGTCTGGCCGGGACCTCCGGCGTCCAGGCCCAGGCGTTCGGCGTGGATCTGCTCACCACCACCCGCCGCGCACTGACCAAGATCGAGAACCTGGGCTACCAGGGCTCGGTGTTCGTCGTGAGCCCGAGCGCGCTGGAGGAGATCGACCTGGCCACCACCTCGGGGTCCGGTGAGTTCCAGAACGTGCGGGCACCGTTCGACCGTGCCGAGTCGCGGCTCTGGGGAGTGCCCACCGTGGTCTCCACCCAGCTCCCGGCCGAGACGGCCTACCTCCTCGGCGCGGACGCGGTGGCGCTCTACTCCGACCCCGGCGCGCGTATCCGGGTGGAGTGGGACAAGTCCAACGATGATTTCGTGAAGAACTTCATCCGTTGCCGCCTGGAGGGCCGGTTCGAGATCGCGGCCACCCGGCCGGAGGCAATCGTCCGTATCGACACCGCGGAGTAAGTCCCACCGCACACCACCGCACGACTGGCGGCCTCGGTCCTCCTGGAGATCCGGGGCCGCCTGGCATTGGTGGGGTGGCAAGATCTCCACATGTCTATCGTCATCGCCTGTATCACCGCGCTTTCCGGGTTCGCCGGTGTCTGTATCGGCGGCCTCCTGACCCACCGGCTAGCGCTGAAACGCGAGGGCCTCTCCGAGCAGCGGGCGTTGCGGACCGAACTCAGTCTCCGAACTGCCAAGTCACTGGTGGCCGCTCTCAGCAATCCCGAGCCGGACGATTCGGTCTGGGAGGCACTGAACGACATTCTGATGATCGGCACCGATGATGAGGTCCAGGCTGTGCTGGAGTTCTTCGCGGAGCGGAAGCGGACGGGGTCGATGGATCTTTCACCTGTGCTGGAGTTGGTCCGCGCCAATCTTCGGGAGTCGCTGCAACTGTCGCCGTCGCCGCTCCCCGCAGGTGCGCAGTTGGTCGTCCCTGAGCGGAGGACTCGGTCCGAGTCGTAGACAATGAGCTGGTGTCGGCCGCACTGGCGACCTGACAGAATCTCAGGCATGGGACCACACCGCAAACGCGTTCAGCTCGCTATTGACGGCACCGACATCACCGTGTCGATTTTTCCCGACACCGGAGAGGTCCGAGTCACCTCGGCGCAGCAGGTCCCAAGCCACGAGCCGGACGGGCAGGCACGTGAATCCGGTTACACCGTGGTGGTGAAGCCAGACGGGCCGAACGCCAAGGGTCGGGAGCGCGGCAACCGAGCGACGTACCGCGTCACCGAGGACCTGGAGATCCTGCCGGTGACGCGGTGACGAAACCCGCCTCTACGGAGTGACCTGGCCCTGCTGTTTCCGAGCAGCCACCGCCGCCTTGGCCTTCGCAACCTTCGCAGGCGATTGGTAGACCTCCACGAGGATCTCCTCCATGAGGGCAATCACCATCTGGGAATCTTCCTCGGTGACCGGTTGAGCAAAGTCGCCGTGTGCCATCTCGTTGCCGAGGTCGCGGATGCTGTGAGCACCGTCCTTGATGTGTTCGCGGACAAGGCTCTTCGCGAACATCTCATCAATCTTCGCTTTGAGAACACCGTTCGATATCCCCTTGTCTTTGGCGGTTGCCTCGATGACAGCTCGCGCCAGCAAGATCGACGCGCGGTAGTGCTGCGCCGCGTGGCATTCGAACGCCTCAGTGGCGGAATCCGCAATCTTTGGCGGCACATCGTCATAGGTCTTGGTAGCGCCCGGCCGTGGCATCCAGAAGTCGACTCCATGCATCAAGAACGTCTGCTCGATGGTACGCATCCACTCACGTTGGACCTCAACCACTTTTATGCCGATGGCGAGAGCTTTGCACGAAGCGCATTTGAAAGCGCCGTAAACGGCAATGTAACCGTCACGCACCTTTGGATCATCGTGGCTCTGAGCGGCACTACCGTCCACCAACTCGTGGCTCGTAAGTGCGTTGCAGTGCCAGCAAACCGTGTTCGGCACTGGTCACACCTCCTTGCGCCAGCGACCGAACGCTGGAGGTTCGTCGGCGCGGATGGACAGCGAGGTCAAACCGTCACCAATGACACCGCTCCTACTCCTGCCGCCGAGCGACAGCCAACCGCCGGACAGGTCATGCACCTGCCCTGTCTCCTTGACTGTGATGGTCCTACGCACACCGTCCACCTCAATCGAACTGTCAGTCAGATCAAGCGTCCACCACGGCAGTGTCTCCAAATAGCCGATGTACTCCGCAACCGCTTCAATGTCGGGGAAGTACCGGTCCGCTCGACCGTCCTCCGTACCAAACGGCCTAACCGCGTAATGAGACTCGAACACCCGACCACTCTGGGACCTCTCCTCCCCGGCAGTCGTGAGCACCGCATACCCCATCGGCACGGCGCGCTCGTTCAGCTCTCTCGCTCGGTTGAAAGCCTCGGCAGTTCGCCGCACGTAGTCGTCAGTAGTCATGTGAGCACGATAGTCGGGCACCCTGACACGATGACCCGCAACGCAAAACGGCCCCGACTTCCAACGAGCCGAGGCCGCTATTGCGCGCTTATTGCGCGATGACCCTGAACCAGCACATAAGTGCTGGTCAGACGGTCGGGCTGACAGGATTTGAACCTGCGACCACTTGACCCCCAGTCAAGTGCGCTACCAAACTGCGCCACAGCCCGTTGCCTTCCGAAGAAGGCCTAGATGACATTAGCCGACCACCCCCGTCTGGGACCAATCGGCTGGTCAGAGGCGGTTTTGGGCGCTTACTCCTGTTCGGAGGTCTGCTGATACCACTGCCAGAGTGCGGTCAAGATCACAGAACCTGCCACCGCGCCGATCAGGCCGGGCCAGCTCCACCCCATTCCATGGCCGGTGACGACGCTGGCGAAGACCCCGCCGAGGAATGCGCCGGCGAGTCCGGTGGCGCATGCGAGTCCCCAGTCCAGGCTGGCGCGCTTGCGGCCGAGGATGAGCTGGGCGAGGAAGCCCACGAGGATTCCGAAGACGATGATTCCGATGAGGATCATGTGGGCAGTATCACACAGCTGCCGGTGCCTGTGTTCGGGGTTGGCACAGGGTGATCCGATCGCAACGCTCCCCCGGTCGGGTGCGTGATGCACCGGATCGAGGGAGCGTCGTCGAGGGGGTATGGCCAGAGCGGCGGTCAGCGCTTGCGCCGGTCCCGCCGCTCGCGCACACGCACGTTGATCCGCACCGGCGAGCCGTCGAACTCGAACTGCTCGCGCAGACGACGTTCCAGGAAGCGGCGGTAGCCGGCCTCGAGGAACCCGGTACTGAACAGCACGAAGGTCGGCGGACGCACCGACGCCTGGGTGGCGAACAGCACGCGCGGCTGCCGACCACCGCGCAGCGGCGGCGGATTGGCGGCGATGACCTCTTTGAGCCAGGTGTTCAGCGGGCCGGTGGACACGCGCTTGTCCCACGACTCCAGCGACGACTCCAGGGCCGGCACGAGCTTCTGCACCGCGCGACCGGTCATGGCCGAGATGTTCACGCGACGTGCCCACGGGACGCGGGCGAGCTCACGGTCGATCTCCTTGTCGAGCTGGTAGCGACGGTCCTCGTCGACCAGATCCCACTTGTTGAACGCGATCACCAGGGCGCGACCGGATTCGATCACCATCGACAGCACCCGCAGGTCCTGCTCGGTGATCGGCTGCGACGCGTCGATCAGCAGGATCGCGATCTCCGCGGCGTCGATCGCCGCGCGTGTCCGCAGCGACGCGTAGTACTCGTGACCGCTGGCGGTACGCACCTTGCGGCGCAGACCGGCGGTGTCGACGAACTGCCAGGTGCTGCCGCCGAGCTCGATGAGCTCGTCGACCGGGTCGACGGTGGTGCCCGCGACATTGTCGACCACCGAACGCTCGGATCCGGCCAGCTTGTTCAGCAGCGAACTCTTGCCGACGTTCGGCTTGCCGACCAGCGCCACACGACGCGGTCCGCCGAGCTGCCCCGACACCTCACGCGGGGTGGTGGGCAGCTTCGCCAAGATCACGTCGAGAAGATCACCGGCACCACGGCCATGGGCCGCCGACACCGGATACGGTTCGCCGAGACCCAACGACCACAACGACGCGGTCTCGGCCTCCAGACGCTCGCTGTCGACCTTGTTGGCCACCAGGATGACCGGGGTCTTGGACCGCCGGAGCACGCGCGCCACGGCCTCGTCGGTGGCGGTGGCACCCACGGTGGCATCCACCACGACGACGATCACGTCGGCGGTGTTCATCGCCCGCTCGGCCTGCGCCGCGACGGCCTGCTGCAGCCCCTTGGCGTCGGGTTCCCATCCGCCGGTGTCGACGACGCTGAACCGTCGACCCGACCACGACGCCGAGTACGACACGCGGTCGCGGGTGACACCCGGGATGTCCTCGACGACGGCCTCACGTCGGCCGAGGATGCGGTTCACCAGCGTCGACTTGCCCACGTTCGGCCGGCCGACGATGGCCACCTCGGAGACCCGCTCGAATTCCCCGAACTCGTCGAGTGCATCGAAATCACCGATTTCCCAATCGGATTCATCCGACCAGGTGCCGTCTCCGGGCAATGCGGTGATGTCGCTGGACTGCTGATCGCCGATGTCGGTCACGATGCAACTCCGATCCTCGCCCGGACCAGGTCGACCAGATGGTCGAGCACCTGCTCCAGGGTCATGTCACTGGTGTCCACCATGATCGCGTCGTCGGCCGGACGCAGCGGCGACACCGCACGGGTGGAATCGAGATGATCGCGGCGGTTCACCGCGGCGAGCACCTCGTCGAGATCACTGGGCCGGCCGGCGGCCAGATTCTGCCGATGACGACGCAGCGCGCGCGCCTCCGGGGTGGCGGTGAGGAAGATCTTCACCACCGCATCCGGGAACACCACGGTCCCGATGTCACGCCCTTCCACCACCAGCAGTTCGTTCTCGGCCTGGCGGCGCTGCAGGTCCACGAGTTTGGTGCGAACCGCCGGGATCGCCGACACCGCAGACACATTCGCGGTCACCTCGTCGGTGCGGATCGGCCCGGACACGTCCTCGCCGTCGAGCAGCACCCGTGACGCACCGGTCCCGGTGGGCTGCAAGACGATGTCGGCGGCATCCACCACGGCGGTCACCGCATCGGCGTCGTCGGCGGGCACTCCGGCCCGCAACACCGCGAGGGTCGCCGCGCGGTACATCGCGCCGGTGTCGAGATAGTGGGCACCGACCTTGTCGCCCAACAGCTTCGAGATGGTCGACTTACCGGTCCCGGCGGGACCGTCGATGGCGATCACGCCGGCGTTCACAGACCGACCGCCTTGTACAGCGCACCCACCTCGTCGCGCCCGAGCACACGCAGGCTGCCCGGCCGCTGCTCGCCGAGGGTGACGGTGCCGATGTGCGTACGCACCAGCGCCTGGACCGGATGTCCGACGGCCTCCATCAGGCGGCGCACGATCCGGTTGCGGCCCTCGTGCAGGGTGATCCGGACCTGCGACTGTCCCTCGTGCACGGCCAGCACGGTGAAGCTGTCCACCGAGACCTGACCGTCCTCGAGTTCCACACCCTCACGCAGGGTGCGGCCCAGGTTGCGCAGCACCTCACCACGCACGGTGGCGATGTAGGTCTTGGGCACCTCGTACGAGGGGTGCATCAGACGATGGGCCAGCTCGCCGTCGTTGGTCAGCAGCAGCAGACCCTCGGTGTCGGCGTCGAGGCGGCCGACGTGGAACAGGCGCTGGCCCGCCATCACGCGCTCGGCGACGATGTCACCGACGCAGGGACGGCCCTGGTCGTCGGACATGGTCGACTGCCAGCCCTTGGGCTTGTTCAGTGCCAGATACTGACGGGTCTCGTCGATGATGACGCGGGCACCGTCGACGCGGATCACCGCGGTGTCGGGGTCGATCCGCAGGCCCTGTTCGGTGACGATCTCGCCGTCCACCTCGACGCGACCGGCGGCGATCATCTCCTCGGCGCCACGCCGCGAGGCCACGCCGGCCTGGGCGAGCACCTTCTGCAACCGGACGCCGTCGGCGACGTAGGTCGCACCACCGTCGTCGGTGCCGGCGGACACCGTCTGGTGCCGAGCGGGCTTCGCATTGTTGAGCCGAATGCGTCCGGCGTTCACATCAGGCTGTGAACTGCCCTTACGATGCCTCTTCTTGCCCCGGTGCTCGGCCCCACCGACGCCGGCGGCGCCTCGGTGCGTGGGCTTCTTGCCGGTGCGTTTGGGCTGACCCGCCCCGCTCTTCGCGGTGGGTTTGCCTCGCTTGCGCGGTCCCGGTGTGCCATCTCGGCCAGCGGTTGCCATGTTCAGTCCTGTATGTCGGGGGTATCTGATCGGGCCCCGGCCGACGACCCGTCGTCCGACGCCCCCTCCGAGTCTGACGCTTTGCCCGCGAGTTTGGCGAATCGGGGATCGGCGAGCAGTTCCTCGTCGAGGTCGTCGATGAGGTCGACGTCGGGCAGCAGCGGTGCCAGATCGGGCAGCTCGGACAGGGACGCCAGCCCGAGTCGTTCGAGGAACAGGTCGGTGGTGCCGTAGGTGGTTGCGGTGGTCTGCGGCTCGGTGCCCACCTCGTTGATCAGGCCACGGGCCACCAGTGTGCGGATCACGCCGTCGACGTTGACACCGCGGATCGCGCTCACCCGGGCACGGGTGACCGGCTGGCGGTAGGCCACCACCGCGAGTGTCTCGAGCGCGGCACGGGTGAGCTTGGACCGTGCACCGTCGAGAAGGAGACGTTCGACATAGGGGGCGTAGTCGGTGCGGGTGTAGAAACGCCAGCCATCCCCGGCGAAGCGCAGGTCGATGCCGCTGCCCCGTTCGGTGAGCTCCGACGACATCCGGTTGAGCATGTCGGTGACCCGGCGCTTGTCGGAGTCGACGGCGCTCGCCAGCTCGTCGGAGGTGGCCGGGGTGTCGACGACGAGCAGCACCGCCTCCAGCGCCGCCCGCAGCGACGCGTCATCGAGGGCGATCTCGGCGGCCTCCCCCGGCTCGTCGAGTACCGCGGTGTCCTCCAGGACCACCGGCGGCTCGGAAACGACCGGTGTCTCCGGCTCGGCAGGGACACCGGGCTCGGCAGGGATGTCAGGTTCTGCGGAGTCGACGGTGTCGACGCGCGCCGACTCCCCTGCATCCGGCTCGCCGGCAACCAGGTCGCCGGCGCTCGATTCCGGGTCGTCCATCTCGGGAACCTCGTCGGTCTCGCTCACTCGTAGTCCTCCTCGGCCCGCTCGAAACTCAACTCTCCGGGGGCGCGTTCCCCGGACCAGCTCACGCGCAGATTCCCCAGCGCCTCCGGCTGATCGAAGGAGATCGCCCGCTCCCGGAACAACTCCAGCAGTCCCAGGAAGCTGCCCACCACCTCGAGCCCGGTGGCACAGTCGGCGGTGAGCTGCCGGAAGCTCAGCCAGTCATCGGGGGCTGCGCTGAGCAGCGCCGCCATCCGGCGGGCCTGCCCGGGCACCGACACCTGGTGCACGTCGTGCAGGTGGTCGAGACCCACGGTCGGGACCGGCCGCGGACGCATCGCCGCGACGGCCACCTGGGCGAACCCGTCGGCGTCGACGCCGAGTTGTACCTCCGGCAGCAGGTCGGCGTAGCGGTCCTCCAACGACACCGAGCGCGGATAGCGCTGCAGGGCGGCGGCCTCGAGCTCACCGAACAACGCCGCCACCTGTTTGTAGGCGCGGTACTGCAGCAACCGCGCGAACAGCAGGTCGCGGGCCTCCAGCAGGGCCAGATCCTCGGGATCGTCCACTTCGCCGGACGGCAGCAGTCGCGCCGCCTTGAGGTCGAGCAGGGTCGCGGCGACGACGAGGAACTCGGTGGTCTGCTCCAGGCCGAGTTCCGGCCCCATCTGTTTGGTGTAGGCGATGAAGTCGTCGGTGACCTCGTGCAACGCCACCTCGGTGACGTCCATCCGATGCTGGCTGATCAGGTTCAGCAGCAGATCGAAGGGCCCCTCGAAGTTTTTGAGTTTGACCCGGAATCCGGTCTCCTCGGCACCCTTCTGCGCCGATTCACCGTCGGCGGTCGCCGTCGGGGTATGGGTTCCCCCGGTGACCGCAGCGTCGCCCGACGGTACGGCATCTCCCGACGGCGTTGAACCGTCTGCCGGAATACCCTCTGCCGGGATACCGTCTGCCGGAATGTCGGCCGGGACGTCGGGAACCTCGTCGGTGGCCGGTTCGGTCATGCCTGCTTGACGTTGCGCGCGATCACCTCACGCGCCAGGGCACGGTATGCCTCGGCGCCGGCGGACTTGGGCGCCCACGATGTGATCGGTTCACCGGCGACGCTCGTCTCCGGGAACCGGACGGTCCGGGAGACGACGGTGTCGTACACTTTCTCGCCGAACACCTCGACCACGCGCGCCATCACCTCACGCGAATGCAGGGTGCGGGCGTCGAACATGGTGACCAGGATTCCGCCGACGTCGAGCCGCGGGTTGAGACGGTCGTGCACCTTTTCGATGGTGTCGTTGAGCAGCGCCAGCCCACGCAGGCTGAAGTACTCACACTCCATCGGGATCAGGACGGTGTCCGAGCAGGCCAGGGCGTTGACGGTGAGCAGCCCCAGCGAGGGCTGGCAGTCGATCAGCACCACGTCGTAGCGGTCGAGTACCGGATGCAATGCCCGGCCAAGGGCCTGTTCGCGGCCCACCTCGGTGACCAGCTGGATCTCCGCCGCAGACAGGTCGATGTTGCTCGGCAGCAGGTCGAGTCCGTCCACCCGGGTGCGCATCAGGACGTCGTCGGTGGCCGCATGCGGCGGCACCAGCAGGTTGTAGACGGTCTCGTCCAGCTCGTGATGAGGCACACCCAGTCCCGCCGAGAGCGCTCCCTGCGGATCGAGATCCACCAGCAGCACCCGACGGCCGTACTCGGCGAGCGCGGCTCCCAGGTTGATCGTCGACGTCGTCTTGCCGACGCCGCCCTTCTGGTTACACACCGCGATCACGGTGGCGGGGCCGTGACGCTCGAGCGGAGTGGGGACCGGCACCGCACGGTACGGCCGGCCGGTCGGCCCGATCTCGGCTTTCGGAGCTGTCTGACCAGCTTTTTCGGTCTCGTCGACACCGGTGTTCGTGGGCACCTCCAGGCGATACTGATCATCGAGACGGAACTGATCGTCGCCGGAGACGCCGTCCTGCCGTGTGGTCGGAATGCTCACAGGTGCGACGCCCCTTTCTCTGCCGGTTGTCGACGACTCGTCTCGAACCCTTGTGTCAGCCTAGTGCGTTGGCGCCGGGAACCGGCGGAGCATCGCCGTTCACCGTGCCCGCGGATGGGCAGTGGCGTAGACCTCACGCATCGTGTTGACCGTGACCAGGGTGTAGACCTGCGTGGTGGTCACCGATGCGTGCCCGAGCAGTTCCTGCACCACCCGGACGTCGGCGCCGCCGTCGAGCAGGTGGGTGGCAAAGCTGTGCCGCAGGGTGTGCGGGGAGACGCTCTGCTCGAGTCCGGCGCGTTCGGCCGCCCCGGCGAGTACCTGCCACGCCCCCTGCCGGGTGAGCCGGCCCCCGCGGGCGTTGAGGAACATCGCCGGCGTCGCGCGGGAGATCAACGAGGGCCGGCCCCGCACCAGGTAGGCGTCGAGTGCCTCCACCGCCGGACCGCCGATCGGCACCAGGCGTTCCTTACCGCCCTTGCCGTGCAACCGCACCGCACGCAGTTCGGTGTCGATGTCGTCGATGTCGAGCCCGGTGGCCTCGGAGATGCGGGCCCCGCAGCTGTAGAGCAGTTCGAGCAGAGCCCGATCCCGCAGGGCGCGTGGATGATCTCCGGCGCCCGCGGTCTCCAGGATGCGCACCACGTCGGCCACCGGCAGCGCCTTGGGCAGGCGCCGGGCGGGTGCCGGTGGCCGCACCCCGTGCGCCACGTCGTCGACGACGATTCCCTCGGCGGCGGCGAACTTGTGAAAACCTCTGGTGGCCACCAGGGTTCGCGCCACCGAGCTGTCGGCGAGCGGATCGTGGCCGGCGTCGGGATCACCGCGACGCAATGCCACCAGGAACTCCCGGACGTCGGCCTCGGACACCTCGTCGAGCCCGTCGATCCGACGGTCGGCGAGGTAGCGCCGATACCGTTCGAGGTCGCGCCCGTAGGACGCCAGGGTGTTGGCCGCGACGCCCCGCTCGACGGTGAGATGGTCCAGATAGCGCGCAACCGCATCGTCGATGCTCACGCGCGCACCCGTGGACACTCCCCTCACCCGCCGGTCGGATCCGAGCCCTCGCGGGCCTTTCGGGCGCGCAGGGCACCCGGCTCGTCCGGCCAGGGCGCCGACACCTCACGCAACGGGGCGGCGCCGCGATCGGCGGCCGCGGCCGCCAACACCCCGGCGACCGCCGTCGCGTTGACGATCTCCCCGGCGAACACCTTGGCCACCGCGTCGTCGAGGTGCACCCACTCCACGGCCATGTCGGCCTCTTCGTCGGTGCGTTCGGCCGCGGCCAGTGATGTCAGGTCGGTGGCGAGATACAGACGCAGCGCCTCGTCGGTGAAACCGGGCGAGAGCGTCAGGTCGACCAGTACCCGCCAGTGCCCGGCCGCGAGGTCGGTCTCCTCGGCCAGCTCGCGGCGTGCCGCGTCCACCGGCGACTCCCCGCCGGACTGGTCGAGCAGTCCGGCGGGCAGTTCGAGCAGACGCCGTCCCACCGGGTGGCGGTACTGACGGACCATCGCGATCCGTCCCTGCGCGTCACGGGCGACGACGGCCACCGCACCGTAGTGTTCGACCACTTCCCGTTCGGCGATCCGGCCGCCGGGCATCTCGACGTCGTCGACGCGCAGCGCCAGGATCGCGCCGGTGTACACCGTGCGCGAGTCGTGGACATCGAACCCGTGCGTGCCGGGGCCGGACGGTGCGTCGGTCAATCCTGTTCGCCCTCCTCGGCGGCGGCCACCGCAGCCACCTCGACGACGGCGTCCGGGGCGGCATCCGACGGATCGAACTCACCGAGATCAACCGGAAGACGTTCGGCTGCCTTGTATTTCAGCGAAGCGTCGATGAAGTCGCGGAACAGCGGATGCGGGCGGGTGGGCCGGCTCTTGAGCTCCGGGTGGGCCTGTGTGCCCACCAGGAACGGGTGCACCGAGGCGGGGTACTCGACGAACTCCACCAGATGTCCGTCCGGCGAGGTGCCGGAGAACTGCAGACCCGACTCGGCGATCTTGTCGCGGTAGGCGTTGTTGACCTCGTAGCGGTGGCGGTGACGCTCGGAGACGTCGGTGGTGCCGTATGCCTTGGCCACCAGCGAACCCTTGGTGAGCTTCGCCGGGTAGGCACCCAGTCGCATGGTGCCGCCCAGATCGGCCTCACCGGACACGGCGTCCTGCTGATCGGCCATGGTCGAGATCACCGGGTGCGGGGTGTCCGGGTCGAACTCGTCGGAGCTCGCGTCGGTCAGACCCACCGACCGGGCCGCCTCGATCACGATGCACTGCAGGCCCAGGCACAGCCCCAGCAGCGGGATGCCGCGGCGACGGGCATAGGAGATCGCACCGAGCTTGCCCTCGATGCCGCGGATACCGAAGCCACCGGGCACCAGGATGCCGTCGACGTCGGACAGCGCGGCCTGCGCACCGGCCTCGGTGGCGCACTCGTCGGAGGGCACCCACTTGATCTCGGCACGCGCACGCCAGGCGAAGCCGCCGGCGCGGATCGCCTCGGTCACCGACAGGTAGGCGTCGGGCAGGTCGACGTACTTGCCGACGAGCGCGATCCGCACGGTCTCGCGCGGGTCGTGCACGCGGTGCAGCAGCTCGCCCCACTCGGTCCAGTCGACGTCACGGAACGGCAGACCCAGCTTGCGCACCACGTAGGCGTCGAGCTGCTCGCTGTGCAGCACCTTGGGGATGTCGTAGATCGACGGCGCGTCCGGGGTGGAGATGACGCCTTCGACGTCGACGTCGCACATCAGCGCGATCTTCTTCTTCAGCCCCTCCGGCACGTCCCGGTCGCAGCGCAGGATCAGCGCGTCGGGCTGGATGCCGACGTTGCGCAGCGCGGCCACCGAATGCTGGGTCGGCTTGGTCTTCAGCTCCCCCGACGGCGCCAGGTAGGGCACCAGCGAGACGTGCAGGAAGAAGATGTTGTCACGGCCGACATCGTGGCGGATCTGACGGGCGGCCTCGATGAACGGCAGCGACTCGATGTCGCCGACGGTGCCACCGATCTCGGTGATCACCACATCCGGGGCGTGCCCGTCGGCGTCGGGCTCACGCATCGCGAGCACCCGCGACTTGAGTTCGTCGGTGATGTGCGGGATCACCTGCACTGTCTCACCGAGGTACTCGCCGCGACGCTCCTTGGCGATGACGGTCGAATACACCTGTCCGGTGGTCACATTCGCCGACTGCGAGAGGTTGCGGTCGAGGAACCGCTCATAGTGTCCGACGTCGAGGTCGGTCTCGGCACCGTCCTCGGTGACGAACACCTCGCCGTGCTGGAACGGATTCATCGTTCCTGGATCGACGTTCAGATACGGATCGAGCTTCTGCATCGTCACGCGGAGGCCACGTGCGGTCAGTAGCTGCCCAAGACTTGAGGCGGTCAGCCCCTTGCCGAGTGACGAGGCCACACCGCCTGTGACAAAAATATGCTTCGTGTCAGTGTTGACATGGCGAAGAGGTCGCAAAAGAAAGTCTCCCGTCGGCCGGATCAGGTCCTGAAAGCCTGCTCACCTACGGGACTCCAGCCTAACACCACCGACCCGGTTCCCTTGCCACCACACCGAGATCGGCGGCATGGGATACGTGGGGTGCGCCACTCTCCGGGTCGGCGGACCGAAGCCGATCAGGCTCCGACGGTGATCGCGGTGGCACCGGCACCGGTGCCATAAGCCCCGGTCTTGCCGTCGCTTTCCTGGTTGAGCACCAGCACCGTGGTGATCAGACCGGTCTGCTGATCGACGTCGTCGACGGTCGACACCGCGTTGCGCAACGCCGGGTCGGAGCGGATCACCGCGATCGGTGAGCCGCCACCGGCCGAGCCGGTACGGCCGACGAAGGCGCCGCCCTGGGCGCGGGCGGTCATCGCCGCGGCGAGGCGTGCGGTGACCTGTCCCTGGGCGCCGGAATCGGTCGGGAGCGCATCACCGGAGACGAACACGACCAGATCGGCCGGTTTGATCGCGTTGTCGACGTAGCTGATGAACCCGCCCTCGCGCAGGGTCTGCAATGCGGTGGTGCGGTCGTTCGTCGCGGCCGCCGGCTGACCCGCACGGTGCAGCAGTACCGTGCCGAGCAGATCACCGGCCCGCCCGCCGGAGTCGACGAGTTCGGTGCGCAGCGTGGCGCCGGCCGGGATGGTCTGGTCGACGATGGTGCGCAACTGTTCGGACTTGTCGTCGCGGATCAGGGTGTCGGTGAGGCCGATCTGCCCCCCGAAGGCCCCACCGGCGGCGGAGATCGACTCCTTGACCGCGGTGATGTCGGAGTCGGCGGCGTTCGGCGTGGTGACCACCAGGACCGTCTGACCGCGCAGCTGACCGGCGATCACCCGGGGGGCGATCGCGGCGTCGAAGCTGTTGGCGGCATTGACCTGATCGTTGAGGGCATCGCGCTCGCGCTCGAGGTCCCCGATCCGGTCACGACTGGTCCCGGTCAGCGAGTTCATCCGGTCACCGACGAAACCCGACCCCAGGAACAGTCCCAGGGCCAGTGCCAGGAACACCGCCACCAGTGAGATGACGTGCTGGCGAATCGTGATCATGCGTTACCTGTTCCAGACTCCCCGAACCCACTCGACGAGCTGGTTCCATTGCGCGACAATCCAGTCGGTGACGTCGGCACCGGCACTCGACAGCATCACCGCGGCGATCACGGCGACCAGTGCGGCCAGGACGACACAGGCGATCGCCGCGCCGGACACCCGGCTGCGGTACAGCGTCGCCACGGCCTTGGCGTCCACCAGTTTGGGGCCCACCTTGAGTCGGGTGAGGAAGGTCGACGGCGCACTCTCCCGCCGGGAACGGTCGAAGAAGTCGTCGAGGCTGCCGCCGTAGCCGACGGTGACGATCAGATCGGCGCCATGGAAGTCGGCCAGCAGCAGGGCGAGGTCGCCGGCGGATCCGGCCGCCGGGAAGGTGGTGGCACCGATGCCGAGGTCCTGGATGCGTTCGAGCCCGGGGGCGTGGCCGTCGGTGTCGGCGGGCAGCACCACCTGCGCACCGCACTTGAGGGTGGCGGCCTTCATGTCGTCGGGGTCGCCGACGATCACCGCAGGCTTGTAGCCGGCCTTGACCAGGGTGTCGGCACCCGCGCCGACGCCCACCAGCACCGGTGCGTACTCCTTGATGAACGGCTTGAGCGACTTGAGATCGGCGGCGTGGTCGAGCCCGTCGGCGACCACCACGACATGCTTGCCGACCAGCGAGACGTCGATGTCGGGCACGCCGACACCGTCGACCAGCAGCGGCGATTCGCTGCGGATGAACTCGATCGTGTTGCCGGAGAACGCCTCCAGGTGATCGACGAGGCCGGTCTTGGCGTCGATCATCATGCTCGCGATGTCGGGTTCGTCGAGGGTGATGCCCTTGGCCAGGCGCCGCTCGCCGACGAAGATGCGGTCGTCGTGCAGGCGGATCTTGGCACCGTCCTTGACCCGCTTGAACACCTCGGTGCCGACCTCGTCGAGCAGCACGATGCCCGACGCGACCAGCACCTCGGGACCGAGGTTGGGATAGCGGCCACTGATCGACGACGACGCGTTGACCACGGCGACCACATTGGCCGCCACCAGCGCGTCGGCGGTCACCCGGTCGAGGTCGACCTCGTCGAGGATCGCGATGTCCCCGGGCCCGACCCGTTCCAGCAGACGTTTGGTGTTCTTGTCGATTCTGGCGACTCCGATGACGCCAGGCAGTTCTTCGGTGTTCCGCGCGAGCAGTGCAGGCATCTTCATGCCCGCAATGATCAGCTCATCGCGACGGCAAACCCAGGAGGCGCGCCGTAACACACGCAACTTTTGTCACAGGCATCCCATCCAGAACTTGAGTCTCAGGAGTCTTTTTCTCCCTCAGCAGTGGTCAAGAGTTCCTCGGCGTGCGCCTTGCCGGTGTCGGATTCGCCCAGGCCGGCGAGCATCCGGGCCAGCTCGGCGATCCGCTCGTCGCGGTCGAGGGCGCGGACGGTGCTGGTCTGCGCGGCGCCCTTTCCGGAATGTTTGCCGATCACCAGATGGTTGTCGGCAAAGGCCGCCACCTGCGGCAGATGGGTCACCACGATCACCTGATGGGCGCGCGCCAGTCGTGCCAGGCGCCGTCCGATCTCCACCGCCGCACGACCGCCGACACCGGCGTCGACCTCGTCGAAGACCATCGCCGAACCCGAAGTCGGTTCGGCCAGAACCACTTCCAATGCCAGCATCACGCGCGAGAGCTCACCGCCGGACGCCGAGGTGGCGATCGGCAGCGGCCGGGCGCCCTTGTGCGGCACCAGCGCGAACTCGATCCGGTCGGCGCCGTCGGACCCCGCATGCGCGGGTTTGTCACCCACGGTGATGGTCAACCGGTCGTCGGCGCCCGGGGCCTCGAGTGCGACGTCGACGGCCAGGGTCGCATCCCCCATCGCCAGACCGGCCAGCTCCTTGGACACCTTCGATGCCATCGACGACGCCGCCTTGGCCCGGACGGTGTGCAGCTTGCCGGCAGCCTCGGCGACGGCGGTGCGCGCGATCTCCGAGCGTCGTTCGAGCTCGTCGATACTCGCCTGCGGGTCGTCGATCTGGGCGAGTCGCTCGGTGGACTCGTCCCGCCACGCGATCACACCGTCGATGTCGGGGGCGTACTTGCGCACCAGCGACTTGAGCTCGCCCTGACGGCTCAGCAACTGGTCGAGGGCGTCGGCATCACCGGGCAGCCCGGACAGGAAGTCGGTGAGCTCGGCGCCGATGTCGGTGACGACGGTCAGTGCCTCGCCGACGCGGCCGGCCAGTCGTTGCAGTTCGGCATCGGCGGCGCCCTCCAGGAGTGAGCGCACCTGCCCGAGTCCCTCGATCACCGATCCGGCGTCCCCGGCGATGACGTCCTGCGATCCGGCCGCGGCGGACCGGATCGATTCGAGGTCGCTGAGCCGTCGGATGGTGTCGGCGAGTTCCTCGTCCTCCCCCTGCTGGGGGTTCACCGCGTTGATCTCGTCGATGCCGAACCGCAGCCGGTCGGCCTCCTGCGCGAGATCGCGTGAGTTGGCGCGCAGGGCGTCGAGCTCGTCGAGGATGGTGACCCACTGTTCGCGGGCCTTGCGGTAGGCGGTCAGCGCGTTCTGCGCCCGACTGCCCGCGAAGGTGTCCAGGGCCGCGCGCTGACGTTCCGGACGCAGCAGGCGCAGCTGGTCGTTCTGTCCGTGGACGGTGAGCACCGAGCTGACCAGCTTGCCCAGCACACCGACCGGCACCGACCGTCCACCCAGGTGGGCGCGGGATCGGCCGTCGGCGCCGACCGTGCGGATCGCGATGACGGTGCCGTCCTCGTCGAGTTCGGCGCCGCTGGACTCAACGAGTTCGGCGATGTCGGCCGACAGCTCGCCGTCGGCGCCGACCACCCGGAATCGGCCCTCGACGGTCGCCTTGGGACTGCCCGAACGCACCCGCCCGGCGTCGGCACGCCCACCCGAGAGCAACCGCAGGCTGGTCACGATCATGGTCTTACCGGCACCGGTCTCACCGGTCAGCGCGGTGAATCCGGCGGGGAACGACGCGGACGCGGAGTCGATGACGCCGAGTCCCGCGATCGACAGTTCTTCGAGCACGCTAGGTCTGCCTCCCCCGCCAGCCGGTCACCGGCAGATCGAATTTGCGCACCAGACGATCGGCGAACGGATCGGAATCGATCCGTACCCATTGCACCGAGCGGTCGCTGCGGACCACCTCCACCCGCGCCCCGGCCGGGACGTCGAGTCGCCGGCGACCGTCACACAGCGCCACCGCGGCCCGCCCGAGTTTGTCCACCTCGACCGCGATCCGCGATCGGGGGCTGGTCACCATCGGGCGCGCGAACAGCGCATGGGCATTGCTCGGCACCACCAGGATGGCCTCGAGATCGGGCCACATCACCGGGCCGCCCGCGGAGAACGCATACGCGGTCGAGCCGGTCGGGGTGGACACCAGCACACCGTCGGCGCCGAACGCCGACACCGGCCGTCCGTCGACCTCGGTGACCAGCTCGAGTACCCCGGTGTTGGTGCGGTTGAGGATGGCGACCTCGTTGAGCGCCCAGCTGCGGAGTTGTTCACGCTCCGGCCGGGCGGGGTCGATGACGGTGACGTCGAGGGTCATACGGTGCTCGATGCGGTAGTCGCGATCGATCAGCTGACGCATCACCTCGTCGACGCGGTGGGCCTCGGCCTCGGCCAGGAACCCGATGTGGCCGAGATTGATCCCGAGGACCGGCACCCCGGCCGGATAGGCGAGTTCGGCGGCCCGCAGGAACGTGCCGTCGCCACCGAGCACGATGACGATCTCGCAGCCCTCGGCCGACTCGGCATCACCTTCGGTGACCTCCACGTCGACGCCGATCCGACGCAGCTGGTCCGGGTCGACCGGATTGCGGGTCTGACGAACCGGCGCACCGGGCAGTCCCGCCGACTGCGGATAGGCGCGGGCCTCGCTCTCCGGATCGGGATCGGGCTGGATGTCGTGATCGACCACCCGCAAGGTCACACCCGCCTCGGCACAGTGCCGGGCGATGGACGCGATGGTCTCGGTCACGACCTCCCGACCGGTGTGGGCAACCACGAGGAACTCCCGATGGTCGGTGCCGGATGCCGGTCGGGCCTCCGCTACCGATGCGTTGTCCACAGACTTCCCTTCGTCGTAGGCGGTCGTCTCCGGATCAGGCGGGGCCGTCGGCGACGGCCTGCCGGATCATCGCGAGCGTCTCCGGTTCCACTGCGGCGGTGTCGAGCACCCCCGGATCGCGGTGATCGTCCGCGCGATGATCGTCATCGCCTTCCCCGAGACCGGTACTGACGATAGCCTCCGATTCCGACAGTTCGCCGTCCGGCCGTCGCAACCAGAGGAAGTACTCCACGTTGCCCGACGGTCCCGGCAGCGGGCTGGCGGTGACGCCCCGCAACTGCAGGCCGAGTCGTCGTGCCTCGGCGACGACCTTGGCGACCGCGGCCACCCGTAGTTCCGGATCGCGCACCACGCCACCGGCGCCGACACGTTCCTTGCCGACCTCGAACTGCGGCTTGACCATGGGGATCAGATCGGCCCCCGGCCGCACGCATGCGACAAAGGCCGGCAGCACCAACGACAGCGAGATGAACGACAGGTCGGCGACCACGAGGTCGACCTCACCGCCGATGTCGGCGGCGTTCAGGTGTCGGACGTTGGTGCGGTCGTGGACATCCACGCGGGGGTCGTTCTGCAGCCGCCAGATCAGCTGGCCGTAGCCGACGTCGACGGCGACGATCTCCCGCGCGTCACGGCGCAGCAGCACATCGGTGAACCCACCGGTGGACGCCCCGGCATCCAGGCAGCGTCGGCCGCCGACGGTGAGGCCCTGCGGCTCGAACGCCTCGAGCGCACCGAGTAGTTTGTGGGCGCCCCGCGATGCCCAGTCGTCCTTGGCGGCGTCGTCGATCAGGACGATCGGGGTGTCCTTGCCGACGTTGGTCGCAGGTTTGGTCGCAACCACCCCGTTGACCTTGACCATGCCGCCGTCGACCAGCTCACGCGCCTGTTCGCGGGAGCGCGCCAGTCCACGTCGGACCAGTTCGGCATCCAGCCGGGCTCGCGCCGCCACTCAGCTACTCCTCATCGACGATCCAGTTCGGACAGGGTGGAGGTCAGCACGTCGTGGGCCTCCTCGAGCAGGTTGGTCTGCCGGGCCAGGGCGACGAGGTCGAAGCTCTCGCCGGACCCCGACTCGGTCTGTTCCGACCTGATCTGGTCGACCTGGTCGAGCAACTCCCGTACCCGGGCGGTCACCGTGGTGGCCAGCTCGGGGTCGATCTGGTGCACACCGGGTCCGGTCGGCCGCGAACCCGGCATCATCTGCGGGTTCGGACGGGGCGGAGTGGTCATGCGGTCCTCCCTGACGTCAGCGTTCGGACACCACGCCGAGTGCGGTCAGCGCCGCACCGGTCGACTCGTCGGATCCGACGACGATCAGCTCGGTCAGATCCACCGCGCCGGCATCGGCGAGCGCCCACACCGCAGCGGCCAGGGCCGGGAGCATCGACGTCGGGTCGGCCTTCGGTCCGGCGGACTCGATGGTGATGGTGTTCTTCTCGGCGCGGACCGCCCAGTCGGCGTTCGGCGCGATGCGCGCGGACTCCACCGGGGTCAGCAGACCGGCCAGATCGGCGGTGACGAAGGTCGGCCGCTGCTCCGGCGGGGCGTTCAGCAGATCCGACGCGGTGCTGACACCGGTGAGCACGAGCAGGCTGTCGAGGCCCACCGAATGCGCACCCTGGATGTCGGTGTCGAGGCGGTCGCCGATGACGAGCGGGGCGTCGGCACCGCTGCGTGCGATCGCATCGGCCATCAAGGGGGCGGCGGGCTTGCCGGCCACCAGCGGTTCCTGACCGGTCGCGTTGGCGACCGCGGCGACCAGCGAGCCGTTGCCGACCAGCAGTCCACGCTCCGACGGCAGGGTCGCGTCGACGTTGGTGGCGATCCACAGCGCCCCGGCCCGGATGGCGAGGGCCGCCTCCGACAGTTCGGCCCAGCCGGTGTCCGGGGAGTAGCCCTGGATCACCGCCGCCGGCCGGTCGTCGGCGCTGCGGGTCACCGCGATCCCGACCTCACGAACCTCCTGCACCAGTCCCTCGGAACCGAGAACCAGTGCGCGCGAGCCGGGTTCGAGATGCTCGGCGAGCAATCGCGCGCCGCTCTGCGCACTCGTCACCACCTGCTCGGGCGTGGCGGTGAAGCCCAGCTCGGTGAGGTGCTCGGCGACGGCATCGGGGCGGCGGCTCGCATTGTTGGTGACGAAGAACGTCGGCAGATCCAGCCGCTCGAGGGTCTCGGCCGCGTTGGGCACCGGGCTGTGCCCGGCGAAGACCGTCCCGTCGAGATCCAGCAGCAGTGCGTCGTATCCGGCGACGAGCGAACCCGACGGTGGACGCCGCGACTTCCGGGTCGAACGCACCGGCTCAGGGGCGGCTTCGACCACCGGTTCTGCGGCGACCTCACGCACCGGCTCTGCGGCCGGTTCGGGTACCACGACATCGGCTGTCTCGACAGCCACAGGCTTGGTCTCAACGGGCTCGGCGGAGACAGACTCAGCGGCAACAGGCTTCGTCACAACTGGCTCGCTGACAACGGGCTCAGCCGCTACAGGCTCGGCCACCGCAGGCTCCGGCTCCGCCGCCACCCGCGCGGGCGTCTGCGGTTCGGGAGATGCCGGTTCGGCCACCGGCTCTGCCACGACGCTGTCGGCTGCCGGTGCCGGAGCCACGTCCTCGTCTGCGGCGTCGGACTCGACTCCGTCGAGATCAGGAGTGCCGCCGGAGAGCTCCATGAGACGGAACTCGGCGTCGGTGGCGTCTTCGACGTCGGCGGATGCGGCGTTCATGAACCAGGTGAGGGCGTCGTCGGCACGGCCGGCGGCCTCGAGTGCGGCTGCGTACGCGTAGAAGAGACGAGCAGCGGTGGTTCCGGTACGCGCCGGTGAGAGATCCTCACGTTGCAGGGTGACGATCGCCTTCTGCGGCTCACCGAGATCCATGCGGGCGCCGGCTTCGACGATCCGCATCTCGGTGGCCTCTTCACCCGCGAGTTGCCGTCCCTCGTCGCTGCGGGCGATCTCGATGGCGCGGTCGGGGCGTCCCAGGCCGCGCTCTGCGTCGGCGATGAGCGGGAGCAGCGCAGCACTGCCGGTGATCCTGCGTGCGGCCCGGAGCTCGGAGATGGCCTCCTGCCACTCTCCCGCGGAGTAGGCGGCGATACCGGCGGTCTCACGGACCACGCCGACCCGTGTGGCCCGACGACGCGCTGCACGTGCATGTGCAAGGGCCAGCATCGGGTCCTCGTCCAGAAGCTGGGTCACCATCACCAGATGCCGGGCAACGATCTCGGCCGTGGCCTTGTCCAGCGTCAGGAGGTCGCGACGGACTGCACCGTCGAGATCCGATGCCGCCACGTCAACGGGTAGTTGCGGCTCATCGGCGCGCGGCTCCGGCCTACTGGTTCGTTCGGGCCTGCCCGAGGAGCGTTGCGGTCGTCCGGACGACCGTTCCGGTCGCCGGCCCCGATTGCGATCGCGATCGTTCATGCCTGCCAATCTATGCCCTCCACACTCGCCTCGCCGACACCACCCACGCGCCGAACCCCACTCATTCTGTGCCTCACCCATTCCGCGTCGTGGATCCGTCGTCGAATCGCGGAGAACGGCTCATCCCCGGTCATCACGTCAGCCACATTCGGACCTGAAACCAGGGGAAGGATCCTTCCCCCAGTTTCGCCACCCTCCCCGGGTTACACCACGGGGAAGAACACGAACCTCGGGGAAACACGGCTTCCCCTACTTTCAGGCACCCCAGGCAACCCCAGACACCCCTGAGGTTCAGGCACCACACCGAGGAACTCGGTCACCGTCCACCCATGTCCGACGACACTCTGCCCGCCCGACCACAACACAAAAAACACCCCAACAACGAGAAATACCCCGCAACCAAAAGGCTGCGGGGCATCCCCAAAAAATTGTTCGGCGGTGTCCTACTCTCCCACACTGACTAAAGTGCAGTACCATCGGCGCTGGCAGGCTTAGCTTCCGGGTTCGGAATGGGACCGGGCGTTTCCCCACCGCTATAGCCGCCGAAACTCTATGAAACAAACGCTCACGCGTCCGCACTATCATGCGTGCATTGTTTCAGAAGTACATAGTGGATGCGCAAAACCATCTCCATCAAACCCACTCACAAAAATGTAAGAGTGTTGTTGTAAGTCCTCGGCCGATTAGTACCAGTCACCTACACCTGTTACCAGGCTTCCAGTTCTGGCCTATCAACCCCATGATCTGTAGGGGGCCTTAACCCTTCAAGAGGGAGAGAAACCTCATCTTGGAACAGGCTTCCCGCTTAGATGCTTTCAGCGGTTATCCCTTCCGAACGTAGCCAACCAGCAATGCTCCTGGCGGAACAACTGGCACACCAGAGGTTCGTCCGTCCCGGTCCTCTCGTACTAGGGACAGGTTTCCTCAAGTTTCTAACGCGCGCGGCGGATAGAGACCGAACTGTCTCACGACGTTCTAAACCCAGCTCGCGTGCCGCTTTAATGGGCGAACAGCCCAACCCTTGGGACCTACTCCAGCCCCAGGATGCGACGAGCCGACATCGAGGTGCCAAACCATCCCGTCGATATGGACTCTTGGGGAAGATCAGCCTGTTATCCCCGGGGTACCTTTTATCCGTTGAGCGACACCACTTCCACACGTTGGTGCCGGATCACTAGTCCCGACTTTCGTCCCTGCTCGACATGTACGTCTCACAGTCAAGCTCCCTTGTGCACTTACACTCAACACCTGATTGCCAACCAGGCTGAGGGAACCTTTGGGCGCCTCCGTTACATTTTGGGAGGCAACCGCCCCAGTTAAACTACCCACCAGGCACTGTCCCTGAACCCGATCAGGGTCCGAGGTTAGAAGTCCAATACGATCAGAGTGGTATTTCAACAACGACTCCATGAACACTGGCGTGCCCACTTCACAGTCTCCCACCTATCCTACACAAACCGAACCGAACACCAATACCAAGCTATAGTGAAGGTCCCGGGGTCTTTTCGTCCTGCCGCGCGTAACGAGCATCTTTACTCGTAATGCAATTTCGCCGAGTCTGTGGTTGAGACAGCAGAGAAGTCGTTACGCCATTCGTGCAGGTCGGAACTTACCCGACAAGGAATTTCGCTACCTTAGGATGGTTATAGTTACCACCGCCGTTTACTGGGGCTTAAATTCTCAGCTTCGCGGGACGAATCCCACTAACCGGTCCTCTTAACCTTCCAGCACCGGGCAGGCGTCAGTCCGTATACATCGTCTTACGACTTCGCACGGACCTGTGTTTTTAGTAAACAGTCGCTTCTCTCTGGTCTCTGCGACCACCACCAGCTCCCACCGAAAAAGTGTTCACCAATCGTGGTCCCCCTTCTCCCGAAGTTACGGGGGCATTTTGCCGAGTTCCTTAACCACAGTTCTCTCGATCGCCTTAGTATTCTCTACCTGACCACCTGTGTTGGTTTGGGGTACGGGCCGTGTACCAACTCACTAGAGGCTTTTCTCGGCAGCATAGGATCATGGAATTCGCCACAACGGCTACGCATCACCTCTCAGGCATCATGAGTGACGGATTTACCAACCACTCGCCCTACAGGCTTACACCAGTACAACCACTCACTGGCCCCACTACCTTCCTGCGTCACCCCATCGCTTGCCTACTACCAGCCAAGGTCCCATGCAGCCCCCGCCGGCTACCCGAAGGCAGTCCATTGGGATTTGGATGGTTAGTACAACTGATTCAGCATGGGCGCGGATACACGGGTACGGGAATATCAACCCGTTGTCCATCGACTACGCCTGTCGGCCTCGCCTTAGGTCCCGACTCACCCTGGGCGGATTAGCCTGGCCCAGGAACCCTTGGTCATCCGGCGGCAGAGTTTCTCACTCTGCTTTCGCTACTCATGCCTGCATTCTCACTCCCACACCCTCCACACCTAGATCACTCCGGCGCTTCCACGGATGCAGGACGCTCCCCTACCCACCCCACCCACTACACAACCCCCCGTAGAGGATCGCGGATGTCATGGTGGAGTGCCGCGGCTTCGGCGGTGTACTTGAGCCCCGCTACATTGTCGGCGCAGGATCACTTGACCAGTGAGCTATTACGCACTCTTTCAAGGGTGGCTGCTTCTAAGCCAACCTCCTGGTTGTCTTCGCGACCCCACATCCTTTTCCACTTAGTACACGCTTAGGGGCCTTAGCCGGCGATCTGGGCTGTTTCCCTCTCGACTACGAACCTTATCGCCCGCAGTCTCACTGCCACACTCTCACTTACCGGCATTCGGAGTTTGGCTGACGTCAGTAACCTAGTAGGGCCCATCGGCCATCCAGTAGCTCTACCTCCAGTAAGAAACATGCAACGCTGCACCTAAATGCATTTCGGGGAGAACCAGCTATCACGAAGTTTGATTGGCCTTTCACCCCTACCCACAACTCATCCCCTCCATTTTCAACTGAAGTGGGTTCGGGCCTCCACAACATCTTACTGCTGCTTCACCCTGGCCATGGGTAGATCACTTCGCTTCGGGTCTAGACCCAGCGACTCAACGCCCTATTCAGACTCGCTTTCGCTACGGCTACCCCACACGGGTTAACCTCGCCACCGAGCACTAACTCGCAGGCTCATTCTTCAAAAGGCACGCCATCACCCACCACCCGAAGGTGCACAGGCTTTGACGGATTGTAAGCGTCCGGTTTCAGGTACTATTTCACTCCCCTCCCGGGGTACTTTTCACCTTTCCCTCACGGTACTAGTCCGCTATCGGTCACCAGGAAGTATTCAGGCTTACCGGGTGGTCCCGGCAGATTCACAGCAGATTCCACGAGCCCGCTGCTACTTGGGAAAACATCACGCAAGACCACACGCTTTCAGTTACCGGACTCTCACCGTCTACGGCAGACCATTCCAGGCCACTTCACCTAACATGCGATTTTCTGACTCACGTCCTGACAGGTAGATCAGGAAAGACACTCCCCACAACCCCACACACACAACCCCTACCCGGTATCACATGCGCATGGTTTAGCCTCATCCGCTTTCGCTCGCCACTACTCACGGAATCACAATTGTTTTCTCTTCCTATGGGTACTGAGATGTTTCACTTCCCCACGTTCCCCCCACACAGCCTATACATTCAGCTGGTGGTAACACGACATCACTCGTGCTGGGTTTCCCCATTCGGACACCCTCGGATCACAGCTCGTTTGACAACTCCCCGAGGACTATCGCGGCCTACCACGTCCTTCATCGGCTCCTGGTGCCAAGGCATCCACCGAACGCCCTAAAACACTTACAACAACACCTAACAACAACCCCCACACACAACAGTCACAGACCATCATCACGTGAGGACCGAAATTAGACACGTTCTTGAGAACAAACTCGAACAAAACACACAAACCAAAAACAGTTTGTCATGCATTGCAATAAATAAAGATGCTCGCATCCACTATGCACTTCTCAAACAACACACACCCACAACCGAACCCTCCTCCAACCCCCATCACAGGAGCCATCACCGGAACATTCCGCATCATGGGCAGAAGAAACGGTGTGTTCCCTCAGAACCCCGACAGTGTGTTGACAGCACCACGACAGTCACCCATCGCAGTCACCCGGCCACCGACCTCTCTGATGAGACCGACAACCATGCTGGCGTGTTTGATGTTTCACCCTATGAACACACACCCACCCAACGGACAGACGCCGCCGGCATGGGAATGTTGCATGCTCCTTAGAAAGGAGGTGATCCAGCCGCACCTTCCGGTACGGCTACCTTGTTACGACTTCGTCCCAATCGCCGATCCCACCTTCGACGGCTCCCTCCCAAGGGTTAGGCCACCGGCTTCGGGTGTTACCGACTTTCATGACGTGACGGGCGGTGTGTACAAGGCCCGGGAACGTATTCACCGCAGCGTTGCTGATCTGCGATTACTAGCGACTCCGACTTCATGGGGTCGAGTTGCAGACCCCAATCCGAACTGAGACTGGCTTTAAGGGATTCGCTCCACCTCACGGTATCGCAGCCCTCTGTACCAGCCATTGTAGCATGTGTGAAGCCCTGGACATAAGGGGCATGATGACTTGACGTCATCCCCACCTTCCTCCGAGTTGACCCCGGCAGTCTCCTGCAAGTCCCCGGCATAACCCGCTGGCAATACAGGACAAGGGTTGCGCTCGTTGCGGGACTTAACCCAACATCTCACGACACGAGCTGACGACAGCCATGCACCACCTGTACACCAACCACAAGGGAAACGATATCTCTACCGTCGTCTGGTGTATGTCAAACCCAGGTAAGGTTCTTCGCGTTGCATCGAATTAATCCACATGCTCCGCCGCTTGTGCGGGCCCCCGTCAATTCCTTTGAGTTTTAGCCTTGCGGCCGTACTCCCCAGGCGGGGTACTTAATGCGTTAGCTACGGCACGGAACTCGTGAAATGAGCCCCACACCTAGTACCCACCGTTTACGGCGTGGACTACCAGGGTATCTAATCCTGTTCGCTACCCACGCTTTCGCTCCTCAGCGTCAGTTACTACCCAGAGACCCGCCTTCGCCACCGGTGTTCCTCCTGATATCTGCGCATTTCACCGCTACACCAGGAATTCCAGTCTCCCCTGTAGTACTCAAGTCTGCCCGTATCGCCTGCACGCCTGCAATTGAGTTGCAGAATTTCACAGACGACGCGACAAACCGCCTACGAGCTCTTTACGCCCAGTAATTCCGGACAACGCTTGCACCCTACGTATTACCGCGGCTGCTGGCACGTAGTTGGCCGGTGCTTCTTCTCCAGGTACCGTCACTTGCGCTTCGTCCCTGGCGAAAGAGGTTTACAACCCGAAGGCCGTCATCCCTCACGCGGCGTCGCTGCATCAGGCTTGCGCCCATTGTGCAATATTCCCCACTGCTGCCTCCCGTAGGAGTCTGGGCCGTGTCTCAGTCCCAGTGTGGCCGATCACCCTCTCAGGTCGGCTACCCGTCGTCGCCTTGGTAGGCCATTACCCCACCAACAAGCTGATAGGCCGCGGGCCCATCCCCAACCGCAAAAGCTTTCCACCAAACACCATGCGATATAAGGTCATATCCGGTATTAGACCCAGTTTCCCAGGCTTATCCCGAAGTCAGGGGCAGATCACCCACGTGTTACTCACCCGTTCGCCACTCGAGTACCCAGCAAGCTGGGCCTTTCCGTTCGACTTGCATGTGTTAAGCACGCCGCCAGCGTTCGTCCTGAGCCAGGATCAAACTCTCCATGAAAAAATAGCGAAACAAAACCAGCCAAAGCCGGCGTTTCAACACAATCCTTCAACCAGGAAAGCAAAACCTGACCAAAAATGATTCTCAAAAAAACAAACTGGCATCAAAAAACTTCATAAACCAATGAACTCCCTGACACCAAAATAATTTGGCATCAAACAATCCACCAACACACTATCGAGTTCTCAAAGAACACACACCCACCAACACCACCCCACAACAAGGGCGAACTCCGGTGAGCTGTACTCAACTTTTTGGATTCGCTACCCGATCCCGGGCAACTTCTCCAGCTTACTAGATCCGATTTCCGTTCGCAACTCGAGGGTTGCTCACCTTGTCAGGCCCAGCTGCTCCGCATGTCCGAACCGAAGTGCGGACACCTCGCTTACCCCGATTCCGTGTGGCCCCGGGGTCTTGCTCGCTGCGGTGCAACAAGAAAGTTACACACACAAGAACAGGGCGTCAAATCTCCTGGTCACAGGCCTGCTCGAGCGAGCAGGCCGGCACTAGCGGTCGATCCGCGCACCCGCGAACGACTTCTTGCCGCGGCGGATGACGAGCCAACTCCCATGCAGCAGGTCGGCGTCGGCCGGCGTCCAGTCGGCGTCGGTGATCTTGACGTTGTTGACATACGCACCGCCTTCGCCGATCGCGCGCCGTGCCGCCTTGTTGCTCTCCGACAATCCCGAGTCGACGAGGAGCTCGACGATCGTGGGGGTCGAATCGCTGTACTCGGCGATCCGGGTCTCCCCCAGCGCCGCGGACAAGGTGCCCTCGTCGAGTCCGTCCAGTTCACCGCGTCCGAACAACGCCTGGCTCGCCAACTCGACGGCGGCGGTCGCCTCCGCACCATGGATCAGCGTCGTCATCTCCGCGGCCAGCCGCTTCTGCGCGGTACGCAGATGCGGCTTCTCCGCCGTGAGCTGCTCCAGCTCGGCGATCTCCTCGCGACCGAGGAAGGTGAACCACTTGAGGTAGCGCACGACGTCGGCGTCGGCGGTGTTCACGAAGTACTGGTACCAGGCGTACGGGCTGGTCAGGTCGGCATCGAGCCACAGGCTTCCACCACCGGTCGACTTACCGAACTTCTTGCCGTCCGACGAGGTCACCAGCGGCACCGTCATCGCGTGCACGCTCTGCCCGTCGACGCGGCGACACAGGTCGACACCGCCGATGATGTTGCCCCACTGATCCGACCCGCCGATCTGCAAGACGCAGTCGTAGCGGCGACGCAACTGCAGGAAGTCGTTCGACTGCAGCAGGATGTAACTGAATTCGGCGTAGCTGATGCCATCGGTCTCGAGTCGGCGCTTGACCGTCTCCCGGGCCAGCATCACGTTCACCGAGAAGTGCTTGCCGAGATCGCGGAGAAAGTCCACGACACTCATCGGTCCGGTCCAGTCCAGGTTGTTGACCAGCACCGCGCTGTTCGGGGCGTCGTCGATGGTCACGAACCGGCGGAGCTGGCCACCGATGCGGTCGGCCCATCCGGCGACGGTGTCGGCCGGGTTCATGCTCCGCTCGCCGACCTCCCGGGGATCACCGATCAGACCGGTGGCGCCACCGGCGAGAACCAGCGGCCGGTGCCCGGCCAGCTGGAACCGGCGCAGCGTCAGCAGCGGCACGAGATGGCCGGCGTGCAGACTCGCCGCGGTCGGATCGAATCCGGCATAGAGGGTGATGGACCCCTCGTCGACGACCTTGCGCAATTCGTCGAGATCGGTGGATTGCGCGATCAGGCCGCGCCATTCCAGTTCGTCGATGATGTCGATGGTCGTCTCCGCGGTCTGTCCACTCACGAGTTCGATTTTCTCATCCCCCGGCCCGGGCGCCGATGCCGGGGATGACGTCGTGGCTACCGCCCGTCGGTCAATCGGGCGTGTTCGGCGTCGTCGACGCTGCGTGCCTCGTCGGCGAGCATCACCGGGATACCGTCGGCATCGATCCGGTAGGCGACGTGCAGTCGCGGGTTGTAGAGCTCGTCGCCGGCATCGAGCAACGGTCCCCGATCCTGGGGGCAGACCAACCGCTCTCGGACGATCGGGTCGATCGCTTCTGCACGAGACATCTCGCTGACTCCTCCCGGGGATGGCGTCGGGACGCATCCCCACCGCTGCTGTGGGTGGATCCGCTCTCCGGCGGATCCCCATTCACCGTATCGACCCGGTCACCGTATCGACGTCTCGGCGGTGGCCGCCCTGCCGGCCCACCCCAGACGCGTCATCGCCGCCCGGGTGTACCGGCGGTACCGCCCCTCCTCGTCGCGATACCACATGCCCGCGGCGGGACGGGGGACGCCGTCGGCGGCCAGCGCGGCCGCGACCGGTCGGTAGGACCCCGACACCGGGATCTCCTCGACCAGGCAGATCAGGTGCGGGCGCTCCTCGGCCGGCAGGTCACCGAGTGCGACCCGCAGCTGGGTGACGGTGAGCGATTCGGGCCTGGCGTCGGCACGCAGGGTGATCGCGGCGATCGCGATCTGCCCGTCGGGCACCCTCGCCCCGTAGGCGACCACCTGGTCGACGAGCGACAACCGCGACAGCGCGCGCTGGATCGGCGGCAGGTACACGATCCCGCCGGCCGAGCGCACCGCCGACTCGACCGATCCCACGAACCACAGGTCGTCGTCGGCGTCACGGTAGAACAGGTGCCCTGACACCTCCCACCGATCATGGGCGGTGAACACATCGCGCAGCACCGTCGACGAGGCGTCGAACCGATACTTGGTGCGGGACAACAGGAGTCCGACCTCACCCGGTTCGGTACGCCGGACGAATCCGCCGTCACCCTCGATCAGCTGCAGATTCTCGAGGTCGAACGCGGCGATCTCCACCGCATTGGTCTCCGGCAGGGCACGACCCATCGCACCGACCTTGTCGCCGGTGATGTTGGCCAGGATCGCCGAACCGTCTGCGGTGGCGAAGAACTCGAGCACGCGAGCCCGCGGGAAACTCTCCACCACGTCGTCCCACAGCCCGGCGGGCATCCCCGATCCCATGAACAACCGGACCTGGTTGTGCTGGTTGATCCGGAAATCCTCGGCCCGCACGATCTCACGCATCATCGTCCACGTGTACGAGACCACCGTGACCCCGTAACGCTGGATCTCGGTGGCGAAGGTGTCGATGTCGATACCGTTCGACAGCGCGATCCGCGAGCGGCCCACGACGGTGGCGCCGAGGGTGGTCAGCAGTCCGGATGCATGGTGCAGCGGCGGCAGGCAGTAGACGGTGTCGCGATCGGTCAGGCCGGCCGCCGAGGCCGCACCGAACGCCGACATCGCGAACCGGTGATTGGTCACCGGCCAGGTCTCGAGCTTGCCCTGGGTACGGGTGAACAGGATGAACGCGAGGTCGGCGGCGAGACCGGGGTCGGGGCGATACCAGCGCGGGATCTCGACGGCGCCCGGATCGATCTGTTCCATGTCGACGATCCGATGACCGTCGGCCCGGTCGATCTCGCGTGAGTCGCCGCTGCCGCCGCCGAGGATGAGCACCCGATCGCAGTGTGCGGCAGCGGTGTCGAGGTTCTTGGGGTCGGCGATCACCACCGAGCATGCGGCCAGCCGCAGCATCTCGCCGAGATCGGCGTCGGCGGCCGGCAGGGCGGCGACCGCACCGAGCCGCGACAGGGCGGCGACCACCACCAACGCGCTCGGACGGGTGTCCATCAACACGCCCACGTGCTGGCCGGGCCGGATCCCGCACTCGATCAGCCCGGCGACGACGTTGTCGATGCGGGCGTTCACCTGTTCGTGGGTCAGCACCCGGCTCTCGAACAGGAACAGTTCCTTGTCGCCGCCGCGTCTGGTGTTCTCGGCCATCAGTTTGCCGAGCGAGATCTGGGTGCCCGCCTGGATCTGGCCCAGCCGGAAGAGTCGGGGCACCGTGCGCACCGACTCCTGGGCGACCGCCCGGGAGGCACGTTGGGCATTGGACGCCAGACTCAGCAGTTCACGGGTGACCCCGGCCCCGGCGTCGGCGACCGACCCCAGCCCGTGGGTGATCCGGGAGGTGAAACTGACTCCGCTGCCGTGTCCCGGTTCGGGCACCACCATCGGCTCGATCAGTTCGGGACGCTCCCCCATCCCCGATTGCCAGGCGATCCACTCGGCGGTCACCGGCCAGGTGTGCGCACCGGATGCACTACCCACGACGAGTCCGAAATGTCCTACCGGAAGCCGAGATTCGTAGACATCGGCATCGGGAGCGGCCCGCACGATCCCCCGGACCGCGGCCGGCTGACCGATGTCGTCGGCCTCGCCCACGAATGCCAGCACCGGACAGGTGATCTCGGCGAGTGTCACCACGTCACCGTTGATCACGAAGCCACCGCCCACCATCCGGTTGTGCACGACGAACTGCCGGAGCAGTTCGGCGATCGCCGGGCCCGACCAGGCGACCCACCCGTCGGATTCGAGGAAGCGGCGCTGGTCCTCACGCGGCAGCAATGCATCGCGGTCGTGCAGTTGCCGGAGGAAGTCGAGGCGGCTGCGGGCGGTCTTGACCGGGTCGAGCATCTGGAAACCCAACCGGGCCAGCCATCCCGGCACCCACAGATGACTGACCACGCGGTCGGCGAGGATCTCCGCGCCCGGGACCACCAGGCCCGCGGGCAGACCCAGCGGCAGCGCCGCGAGGACGTCGACGGGACTGCCGAAGGTGATCAGGCTGGCGATGTTCTTCGACCGGCGGTACGCGGCAGCCTGATAGGCGAACATCCCGCCCTGCGAGTAGCCGGCGAGGTGGACGTCCTTGCCGGTCGCCTCGACGATCAGGTCGATCGCCCGGCTGATCGCGACGACGTGATCGGCGAGATCACGTTCCAGCCCGCCCTCCTCGGAATCGGGCGAGCCGAAGTCGATCACCCAGGGGGTGATCGAGTCACGGTCCAGGATCGACACCGCACCGTTGTGTTCGGTGACGTCATAGACGTTGGCCGACACCATCATCGGCGGGATGAGGACCACGTTCGGGCCGGTCGACGGCGAGTCCGGGAAGTACCGCCGCAGCTTGAACATCTTCTCGGTCTCCACCACGACGAACGGAGCCGGTTCGGTACCGGTCTCCAATCCGCCGAGGCGAAGCACCTCGAGTCCGTTCTGTGCGGTGGCGACGACCCGCTCGACCACCGCGCCGACGTCCGGAACCCCGCCGAATCCCACCATCGATGCGCCTCCCCCTCGTCGAAGACTGTGGCCTGCTTCACTCTACCGACCCGGACCACAGCGGATACACATCCTACGTGGTGTCGCGACCGCCCCAACGCGCACGCAGGCGGGCCACCTCGGTGGCGAGCACCGACAGTTGGCGCTGCACCTGCTCGGGAGCGGTGCCACCATGGGCATTTCGCGATTCGATCGACCCGCGCACGGTGAGCACGTCGCGGACCTGCGGGGTGAGCGCCGGATCGATCGACGCGAACGTCTCGTCGTCGAGCTCGTCGAGTCCGACGCCGCGACCCTCGGCCTCCCGCACGCATGCCCCGGCGACCTCGTGGGCCACCCGGAACGGCACACCCTGGCGCACCAGCCATTCGGCGATGTCGGTGGCGAGGGTGAACCCGGCGGGCGCGAGCTCGGCCATCCGGTCCTCGTGGAACTCCAGGGTGGCGACGAGACCGGTGATCGCCGGGAGCAACAGCTCGAGCTGTGCCACCGCGTCGAAGACCGGCTCCTTGTCCTCCTGCAGATCCCGGTTGTAGGCCAGCGGCTGCGCCTTGAGCGTGGCGAGCAGACCGGTGAGGTCACCGATCAGCCGGCCGGCCTTGCCGCGGGTGAGCTCGGCGACATCCGGGTTCTTCTTCTGCGGCATGATCGAACTGCCGGTCGACCACGCGTCGGCCAATGTCACATAGCCGAATTCCGGTGTGCTCCACAGGATCACCTCTTCGGACAGACGTGACAGGTCGACGGCGATCATCGCGAACACGAACGCTGCCTCGGCGGCGAAGTCACGAGCCGACGTCGCGTCGATCGAGTTCTCGGCGGGTCCGTCGAAGCCGAGCTCGGCGGCGATCGCGGCCGGGTCGAGACCCAGCGACGAGCCGGCGAGCGCCCCGGAACCATACGGCGACACCGCGGTCCGCCGATCGGCGTCGCCGAGCCGGTCGACGTCACGGATCAGCGGCTGCGCATGGGCGAGCAGGTGGTGGGCCAGCAGCACCGGCTGCGCGGCCTGCAGATGCGTCTTACCCGGCATCACCGCATCCGGATGCGCCGCGGCCTGCGCGGTGAGCGCCTCCACCACGTCGAGCAGCCCGAGCGCGACACGGCCCATCGCCGCACGCACCCACATCCGGAACAGGGTGGCCACCTGGTCGTTCCGCGACCGCCCGGCACGCAGCCGGCCGCCGAGTTCGGCGCCGACCCGCTCGATCAGTCCCCGCTCGAGCGCGCCGTGCACGTCCTCGTCGGACTCGGCCGGGGTGAAGGTGCCGTCGGCGACGTCGGCGGCGAGCCGGTCGAGACCGGCCAGCATCCCCGCCAGGTCGTCATCGGCGAGCAGTCCCGCCGAGTTCAACACCCGTGCATGCGCTTTGGACGCGCGGATGTCGAACGGGGCGAGCGCCCAGTCGAAATGGGTGGACTTGCTCAGCGCGGCCATGGCCGCGGCCGGTCCATCGGCGAACCGGCCGCCCCACAGCGAACCCTCGTTGGTGGTTCCGCCGCCGTGCGGATCGTCACTCACCGAAGAGATCCCGACGGGCGGCGATCTTCGACGACAGGCCGTGCAGCTCGACGAAGCCGCGGGCCGCGGACTGATCGAAGCTGTCGCCCTCGTCGTAGGTGGCCAGGTTGAAGTCGTACAGCGACTCCGAGCTGCGGCGACCGTTGACGGTGATGTGACCGCCGTGCAGCACCAGGCGGATGTCGCCGGAGACGTGCTCCTGGGTGGAGTCGACGAAGGCGTCCAGCGAACGCTTCAGCGGCGAGAACCAGAGACCGTCGTAGATCAGCTCGGCCCACTTCTGGTCGGTGTGGCGCTTGTAGCGGCCCAGCTCACGCTCGAGGGTGACGTGCTCGAGCTCGGAGTGGGCGGTGATCAGCACCATCGCGCCCGGGGCCTCGTAGACCTCGCGGCTCTTGATGCCCACCAGTCGGTCCTCGACGACGTCGAGACGGCCGACACCCTGGGCGCCGGCGCGACGGTTGAGCTCCTCGATGGCCTGCAGCATGCTGACCGGACGGCCGTCGATCGCCACCGGGCGTCCCTTGTCGAAGGAGATGATCACCTCGTCGGGCGCCTGCCAGTTGATCGTCGGGTCCTCGGTGTAGGAGTAGACGTCCTTGGTGGGGGCGTTCCACAGATCCTCGAGGAAACCGGTCTCCACCGCGCGGCCCCACACGTTCTGGTCGATCGAGAACGGGGACTTCTTGGTGACGTTGATCGGGATGTCGTTCTGCTCGGCGAAGGAGATCGCCTTCTCGCGGGTCCATGCGTAGTCGCGGACCGGCGCGATGACCTCGAGATCGGGGGCGAGGGAGGCGAAGCCGACCTCGAAGCGAACCTGGTCGTTGCCCTTGCCGGTGCAGCCGTGGGCGACGACGGTGCCGCCGTGGTCGCGGGCGGCGGTGACCAGGTGCTTGGCGATCAGCGGTCGCGACAGTGCCGACACCAGCGGGTAACGGTCCATGTAGAGGGCGTTGGCGGTGATGGCGGGCAGGCAGTAGTCGTCGGCGAACTCGTCGCGGGCGTCGACCAGCACGGCCTCGACCGCGCCGCAGTCGAGAGCACGCTGACGCACGACCTCCATGTCCTCGCCGCCCTGACCCAGGTCGAGGGCCACGGCGACGACCTCCTTGCCGGTCTCCTTGCCGATCCAGCTGATGGCGACCGAGGTGTCCAGTCCGCCGGAGTATGCGAGTACGACGCGCTCGGCCATGGTGATGATCTCCTTGTTTCTCTTCGGTGAGTTCTGTGGTGACGTCCGGATGGTGGACGTCGCGCCCGGGTGCGCGGGCGGTGGGCTGATGATGTTCTTCGTCGGGTGTTGATTATCGGCCGCGGGGGCGGGCGCCCTCGCCACCGGGGTGCGCGTCGGGTCTCGGTGTCGGCGGTGTCACACGAGACCCTCGATTCGTCGGGCCAGTTCGGCGCCGTCGACGGGTTCGCGGGCGCACACGAAGATCGTGTCGTCGCCGGCGATCGTGCCGACCACATCCGGCAGGCTGGCGCGGTCGATCGCGCTGGCCAGATAGTGCGCGGCCCCCGGCGGGGTACGCAGCACGGCGAGGTTGCCGCTGGCGTCGGTCGACACCAGCAGCTCGCCCAGCAGCCGGGACAGCCGGTCGGTCCCGCCGGACACGCCACGGACCGGGGAGCCGTCCTCGGGCACGACGTAGACGCCGGCCCCGCCGTCGGCGGCGCGCAGCTTGACCGCGCCGAGTTCGTCGAGATCGCGCGAGATGGTCGCCTGGGTGGCGTCCACGCCGTGCGAGGCGAGCAGGACCTGCAGCTCGGACTGGCTACGGACCTGGTGGTTGGCCAGGATGTCGACGATCAGCGCGTGCCGTCCGGCGCGGGTGGTCGCCAGCCGGGACACCGGGTGTCCGGCCGCGCCCACCTGCTTGTCCGGGAGACTCACTGGTGCTCCAGCAGCCAGATCAGCAGCGCCTTCTGCGCGTGCAGACGGTTCTCGGCCTCGTCGAACACCGCACTCGCCGGACCGTCGATCACCTCGTCGGTGATCTCGTCCCCGCGGTGCGCGGGAAGGCAGTGCAGCACGAGCGCGTCGTCGGCGGCGATCGCGTACAGCTCGGCGTTGATCTGGTACGGCCGGAACGGCGCCTTGCGGTCCTTGCCGTCGTCCTCCTGCCCCATCGACACCCAGGTGTCGGTGACCAGGACGTCGGCCCCGGTGGATGCCGCGACCGGGTCGCCGACCACGGCCACCGAGCCGCCGGTCAGTGCCGCACGTGCCTCGACGTCGGCGATGACCCGCGGGTCGGGTCGGAAACCCTCGGGGGCGCTGATCGTCACGTGCATCCCGGCGGTGACGCCGCCGAGTGCCAGCGAATGCGCCATGTTGTTGCCGCCGTCACCGAGGTAGGTCATCCGCAGTCCGGCGGTCGACCCCTTCCGCTCGATGATGGTCTGCAGGTCGGCGAGCACCTGGCACGGGTGGAAGGTGTCCGACAACGCATTGACCACCGGGATGGTCGCGGTGGACGCGATCGTCTCGAGCCGGTCCTGGCCGAAGGTGCGCCACACCAGCGCGTCGACGAACCTCGACAGCACGCGCCCGGTGTCCTCGAGGGTCTCGTCGCGGCCGAGCTGCGTGCTGCGGCCGTCGACGACCACAGCGTGCCCGCCGAGCTGGGCGATACCCATCTCGAAGGAGAACCGGGTGCGGGTGGAGTTCTTGTCGAAGATCACGCCCACCCCGCGCGGGCCCTCCAGCGGACGGTGCGCGAACGGGTTGCGCTTGACCTCGGCGGCGAGGGCGAGCACCTCGGCCTGTTCGGCCGGGGTGAGGTCGTCGTCGCGCAGGAAGTGCCGGGTCATGACTGCTCCTCGGTCTGCGCTGCCGCGTCCAGGAACCCGGGCAGTGCCGCGACGAAGTCGCCGGCCTGTTCCTCGGTGAGGATCAGCGGCGGGGCCAGCCGGATCACGTCGGGTGCCGGTGCGTTGATGAGGAAGCCGCCGGCCCGGGCGGCACCCTCCACCGCGGCTGAGCGCGGTGCGGAGAGCACGATGCCGAGCAGCAGGCCCGAGCCCCGCACGGTGGAGACCAGCGGGTGTCCGAGGTCTTCGATCCCGGCGGCGAGGGTCTTGCCCACCGACGCCACGTGTTCGACGAGGTTGTGCTGGTCGATCTCGGCGAGCACGGCGAGGGCCGCGGCGGCACTGACCGGATTGCCGCCGAAGGTGGTGCCGTGCTGTCCGGGGGTGAACAGTTCGGCGGCCGGGCCGGTGGCCAGACATGCACCGATCGGCAGCCCACCGCCGAGACCCTTGGCCAGGGTCATCACGTCGGGCACCACGCCTGCGGCCTGGTGGGCGAAGAACGACCCGGTCCGGGCGACGCCGGTCTGCACCTCGTCGAGGATCAGCAGGGCACCGCGCTCGGCGGTGATCCGCCGAGCCTGCGCCAGGTAGTCGACGGGGGGCACGATCACGCCGGCCTCACCCTGGATCGGTTCGAGGATGACCGCGGCGGTCTGCTCGCCGACGGCGGCGTCGAGTGCCGCGACATCGCCGTAGGGCACGAAGTCGACACCGGCGGGCATCGGTTCGAACGGCGCCCGCTTGGCCGGCTGGCCGGTCATGGCCAGCGCGCCCATGGTCCGGCCGTGGAAGGCCTTCTCGGCGGCGATGATCTGCGGCCGGCCGGTGCGCCGCGCGAGCTTGAACGCGGCCTCGTTGGCCTCGGTGCCGGAGTTGCAGAAGAACGCGCGGCCGGGGTGACCGAACTTGTCGAGCAACCGCTCGGCGAGTTCGACGACCGGCGGGCTGATGTAGAGGTTCGAGACGTGTCCGAGTGTCTGCAGCTGCGCGGTCACGGCCTCGACGATCGCCGGGTGGGCGTGGCCGAGCGCGTTCACCGCGATCCCGCCGAGCAGGTCGAGATAGCGGTTGCCCTCGGCATCCCACACGTAGGCGCCCTCGCCCTTCGCCAGGGCGACGGCCGGGGTGCCGTAGTTGTTCATCAGCGCGGACGACCACCGCTGCTGCCAGGGTGCGGTCATGAGGTTGCCTTCGGATCTGATTCCGTGGAATCGGTTGTGGACGTGATGTTCTCGGGGCTGACGACGGTGGTGCCGACGCGCGAGGAGGTGAGCAGTTGGCCGAGCACCGCGTGTGGGACACGCCCGTCGATCACGTGGGCACGTGACACTCCCCCGGTGACCGCACGCAGGCAGGCCTCCATCTTGGGGACCATGCCCGAATCCAGCTTCGGCAGAAGAGCTTCCAGCGCGTCGGTACTGATCTGGGAGGCCAGCGAGGAGCGGTCGGGCCAGTCGGTGTACAGCCCCTCGACGTCGGTCAGCATCACCAGCCGGGACGCGCCGAGCGCCTCGGCGAGGGCACCTGCAGCGGTGTCGGCGTTGATGTTGTGCACCACACCGTCGCGGTCGGGGGCGATCGTGGAGATCACCGGAATCCGGCCTGCGGCAAGCAGATCGGCGACGACGGTGGTGTTCACCGAGGTGATGTCGCCGACCAGTCCGATGTCGGTGGCCACGCCGTCGACCAGCACGGTGCGCCGGGTGGCGGTGAACAGGTGGGCGTCCTCGCCGGTGAGTCCGACGGCATAGGGACCGTAGGCGTTGATCAGCCCCACGAGTTCGCGGCCGACCTGGCCGAAGAGCACCATGCGGGCCACGTCCATCACCTCGGGGGTGGTGACCCGGAAGCCGCCGCGGAACTCACCGGACAGGCCCAGCCGGCCGAGCATCGCCGAGATCTGCGGTCCGCCGCCGTGCACCACGACCGGGTGCATGCCGCAGGCGCGCAGATAGACGATGTCGGCGGCGAAGGCCCGCTTCAGCTCGTCGTCGACCATCGCATTGCCGCCGTACTTGACCACGACCGTCGCACCGTGCAGGGCCTGCAGCGCGGGCAGGGTCGACGCGAGCACCGCCGCGGCATCGACAGCGGTGGCGTCAGGGGCCGTGGTGTCGGGAGCCGTGGTGTCAGAGGCCGTGGCGTCGGGGTTGCTCATGACGAGTACGCCGAGTTCTCTTCGACATAGGCATGCGAGAGGTCGGTGGTGCGGACCATGCCGGACGCATCGCCGAGCCCGAGGTCGACGACGACTGCGATGTCGGTGCCGGACAGGTCGACGTCACGGGCACCGGACACCCCGGTGCCGTCGACGCAGACCGCACTCCCGTTGAACGACACCGCGATCCGGTCGGCCTCGATGGTGACCGGGGAGATCCCGACCGCGGCCAGCACGCGACCCCAGTTGGGGTCCGAACCGAACAGCGCGGTCTTGACGAGTGAGTCGCGGGCGACGGTGCGGGCCACCGCGATCGCGTCGTCCTCGGTGCGGGCGCCGTTGACGGTGATGGTCACGCGCTTGGTGACGCCCTCGGCGTCGGCCATCATCTGGGCGGCGAGGTCGTCGCACACCGCGAGTACCGCGGCGTCGAGGTCGGCCTGCTCCACCGGGATCTGACTGGCGCCCGAACTCAGCAGCAGCACGGTGTCGTTGGTGGAGGTGGAGCCGTCGATGTCGAGCCGGTCGAAAGTCCTCACCGTGGCCCGCCGCAGTGCGGTGTCGAGCTGTTCGGGGGTGGCGCGCGCATCGGTGGTGAGCACCACCAGCATGGTGGCCAGCGACGGCGCCATCATGCCGGCGCCCTTGCCCATGCCGCCGACGTTCCAGCCCTGCGGATGATGCAGCGCAGCCTGTTTCGGCACGGTGTCGGTGGTCATGATGGCGTGTGCCGCGTCGAGCCCACCGGACAGTCCGCCGGCCATCTCGTGGACGATCTCGGTGACGCCGGCGAGAACCTTGTCCATCGGCAGCCGGTCACCGATCAGGCCCGTCGAGCACACGGCGACCTCGACGGCACCGGTCTCGGTGCCCCAGTTGCTCAGCGCCTCGGCGACGGCCTCGGCGGTGGCGTGTGCGTCCTGGAATCCGCCCGGTCCGGTGCAGGCGTTGGCACCGCCGGAGTTCAGGATCACCGCACGCAGCCGACCGGTGGTGAGCACCTGCTGCGACCACAGCACGGGTGCGGCCTTGACCTGGTTGCGGGTGAAGACACCGGCGGCGGCATAGTCGGGCCCCTCGTTGAAGACGAGGGCGAGGTCGGGCTTGCCGGAGACCTTGATCCCGGCGGTGATGCCGGCTCCACGGAAGCCGAGCGGGCCGGTCACGCCCTGGTTGCGGACCAGTCGCGGCGCGTCCAGCGGGGCGCCGCCGACGATGCGGTCGTCCCCGGAATCGGTGCTCTGGTTGCCGGTCATCTGTCCGTCCTGTGCAGTCACGGAGCCACTCCCACGGTACTCAGTCCTTCTGCCTCGTCCCAGCCCAACGCCAGGTTCATCGATTGCACTGCCGCCCCACCGGTGCCCTTGGTGAGGTTGTCGATCGCGCCGACGGCCACCAGCGTCCCGGCCCGCTCGTCGACTGTCACCGCGATCTGCACCGCATTGGAGCCGATCACCGAGCCGGTCGCCGGCAGGGATCCGGCCGGGAGCAGGTGGACGAATTGCTCGTCGCCGTAAGCCTTTTCATACACGGCATGCACCTCGTCGGCCGACGCCGACGTGCGGGCGGTGCAGGTGGCGAGGATGCCGCGCGACATCGGGACCAGGACCGGTGTGAACGACACCGACACCGGAAGATCGGCCGCCGCCGAGAGTGCCTGCGCGATCTCGGGGGTGTGCCGGTGTACGCCGCCGACGCCGTAGGCGCGGGCCGAGCCGATCACCTCGGAGGCCAGCAGATCGACCTTGGGGGCGCGGCCGGCCCCGGAGGTGCCGCTGACCGCGACCACGGTCACCGTCGGCTCCACCAGGCCCGCGGCCACGGCCGGGAGCAGCGACAGGATCGAGACCGTCGGATAGCAACCCGGTACCGCGATGCGGCTCGCATCCTTGAGCACCTCCCGGTTGCCCGGGAGCTCGGGCAGCCCGTAGGGCCAGGTCCCGGCGTGGGCACCGCCGTAGTAGGCGGTCCAGTCGGCGGGATCCTTGAGCCGGAAGTCGGCGCCGCAGTCGATGATCAGCGTGGTCGGCGGGAGGGCGTCGGCGATCACCGCGGAGGTCCCGTGCGGCAGTCCCAGGAACACCACGTCATGACCGGCCAGGATCTCCGGGGTGGTCTCCTCGAGGATCCGATCGGCGAGCGGCAGCAGATGCGGATGCAGCGATCCGAGGGGACTGCCGGCGTTGCCGCCGGCGGTCAGCGCCCCGATCTCGAGCTCCCCCGATCGCAGTCGTGGATGTCCGCACAACAGACGCAGGATCTCTCCACCTGCGTAGCCACTGGCTCCGGCGACTGCAACCTTGATCGTCATAGGAACATTATGCACTCCTATGCAAATACATTCATCCACCGGGTCGATCGGGGTGGATGCCCACCCCGATCGTCATGCCGGGATCAGCCGCGCCGGGAGCGGTGACCCGCGAGATCGGCGGCCGCCGGGATCAGCGCAGGCGCGCACCCACCCGCTCACCCGCGACCTCGACCGCCGCGAGCTTCGCCGCGTTGGCCTCGTCCTCGGTGAGGGTGCGGTCGTCGGCGCGGAACCGCAGCGCGAAGGTCAGCGACTTGCGTCCCTCACCGACCTGGCTGCCGGTGAACACGTCGAACAGCTCGATCGCCTCGAGCAGCTCACCGGCGCCGTCACGCAGTGCGTGCTCGACGTCGGCGGCGGGCACGTCGGCGGCGACGACCACCGCGACGTCCTGCAGCACCGCCGGGAAGACGCTGACGTCGGGTGCGGGCAGCATCGTGGTGAGCGGCAGGGCGTCGATGTCGACCTCGACCGCGCACAGCCGCTTGGGCAGTCCGGCCTTCTCCAGGACCGCCGGATGCAGCTCACCGGCATATCCGACGGTGATCCCGTCGACGCTGATGCGGGCACAACGGCCCGGATGCCACGGCTTCTCCTGGGCCGCCGACAGCTCGACGGACACCCCGGCGGCCCGGCCGATGCTGCGTGCGGCCTCGAAGGCGTCGAGGTGATCGGCCACCCGGCCCGGACCCCACGGGCCCGCCGGGTCGTGCAGGCCGGTCAGCACCACCGCGACGTGCAGCGGCTGGTGCGGCAACGAGGCGTCGAGGGCGGCGATCTCCTCGTCGGTGGGCCGGCGGGTGACGTCGAGGGCACCCACGGAGGTGACATTCGCCCCGGCGATCACCACCTGGCCGATGGTGAACAGGGACAGGTCGCGCTGCCCGCGGGCGATGTTGCGGGCGGCCATCTCCAGCAGCCCGGGCAGCAACGTCGTGTTGAGCTCGGGGCGCTCCGACTCGAGCGGGTTGAGCACCTTGACGGTCTTGCGGCGCTCGTCGTCGGCGGGCAGATCCCACTGGTCGAAGACCCCGGCGGGCATGAACGGATACGGCAGCACCTCGACGTATCCGTCGAGCGCCAGGGTGCGGCCGATGCTGCGGCGCCGCCGCTGTTGCGCGGTCAGGCCGGTGCCGCCGGGGGCGGTGGGCAGCACCGCCGGGATGTCCTCGAGACCCTCCAGGCGCAGCACCTCCTCGACCAGGTCGGCGCGCTGACGCAGGTCCGGGCGCCACGACGGCGGGGTGACCTCGAGCGGATCGGTGCCGGTGACGGTGCAACCGACCTCGACCAGCCGCGCGGCGGTGGTCCCGGCCGGGTAGGTGACACCCGCGGTGCGATCGGGTTCGTCGGCGGCAATCGTGATCGGGGCGACCGACGGCAGTTCGATGCGCGCCTCCGACAGCGGCGAGGCGACGGTACCGCCGGCGATCTCCACGATCAGTCCGGCCGCACGATCGGAAGCCGCGACGGTGATCTCGGGGTCGACGATGCGCTCGAACCGCTTGCTGGCCTCGGAGGTCAGCTTGTGGCGCTTACCGGTGCGGAAGACGCGCACCGGGTCGAAGGTGGCCGACTCCAGCAGCACACGCGTGGTCTCGGGGCCCACCTCGGTCGCGCCGCCGCCCATCACACCCGCGAGGGCGATCGGGCCGCTGTCGTCGGCGATCACGACGTCCTCGGGATCGAGTTCGCGGACAACGTCGTCGAGCGTGGTGAGCTTCTCCCCCGGTGCCGCATTGCGCACGGTGACGGTGCCGGTGATCTTGTCGGCATCGAAGGCGTGCAGCGGCTGACCGAGTTCGATCATCACGTAGTTGGTGACGTCGACGATCGCCGAGATCGGCCGGATACCGGCCACCAGCAGTCGCTTCTGCATCCACCACGGCGAGATCGCGCCGGCGTCGACACCCTCGAGGATGCGGGCGGTGTACCGCGTGGCGGCCGACGCCGGGTCGATCGCGACCGGCCAGGCCTCGCCGCCGTCGACGGTGATCTCCTCGACCGACTGTCCGGGGTCGACGAAGGGCACCGAGAAGCTGCTCGCGAGTTCACGGCCGAGACCGCGCACCGAGAAGGCGTAGCCGCGGTCGGGGGTGACGTTCACGTCGATCGCGACGTCGTCGAGACCGAGGACCTCGCGCGCGTCGGCACCGGGCTCGGCGGTACCGGGGGCCAGCACCAGGATGCCGCTGTGGTCGGTGCCGATACCCAGCTCGGACACCGAGCAGATCATGCCGTTGGAGACATGGCCGTAGGTCTTGCGGGCGGCGATCTCGAAGCCGCCGGGCAGCACCACGCCGGGCAGCGAGGCGACGATCAGATCACCTTCGGCGAAATTCCTTGCACCGCAGACGATCCCGGTTGGCTCATCGGCGCCCACATCCACCATGCAGTAGCGGATGGGCTTTTTGAACTCGGTGAGTTCGGTGATGGTCTCGACCCGGCCGACCACCAGCGGGCCGGTAATCTCGGGGAAGGCGTCGATGTCCTCGATCTCGAAGCCCACGCGGACGAAGCCGGCGTCGACCTCCTCGACCGATGCCGACCAGGTCGGATCTCCCGCTCGAAGCACCTCGGTGTACCAGGACTGTGGGGCACGCACGTCAATCAGCTACTTTCGTCGATCGTCTGACGGTATCCGGGCGGGTCAGACCGCGGGTCCGAACGGCAGGGAGAAGCGGATGTCGCCCTCGACCATGTCGCGCATGTCGGTGATGTCATTGCGGAACTGCAGGGTGCGTTCCAAGCCCATTCCGAAGGCGAACCCGGAGTAGACGTCGGGGTCGATTCCGCAGGCACGCAACACATTCGGATTCACCATGCCGCAGCCGCCCCACTCCACCCAGCCGGGGCCGCCCTTCTTGGCCGGGAACCACACGTCGACCTCGGCGGACGGTTCGGTGAACGGGAAGTAGCTCGCCCGCATGCGGGTGGTGGTCTCCGGCCCGAACAGGGCGCGCGCAAAGGTCTCCAGCGTTCCGCGCAGGTTGGCCAGGGTCAGCCCCTTGTCCACGGCCAGGCCCTCGATCTGGTGGAACACCGGGGTGTGGGTGGCGTCGAGCTCGTCGGTACGGAAGGTGCGTCCGGGGCAGGCGACGTAGATCGGGACGTCACGCTTGAGCATCGACCGCACCTGCACCGGCGAGGTGTGCGTCCGCAGCACCTGCCGCGACCCCTCGGGGGCGATGTAGAAGGTGTCCTGCATGGAGCGGGCCGGATGGTCGGGCAGGAAGTTGAGCGCGTCGAAGTTGTGATGCTCGGTCTCCACCTCGGGACCCTCGGCGATCTCCCAGCCCATCCCGACGAAGACGTCGGCGACCTGTTCGGCGATCACCGTGATCGGGTGGCGGGCACCGGCCGGACGGCGTCGCGACGGGAGGGTGACGTCCACTGATTCGGCGACGAGCACCGCGGCGTCACGCTGCGCCTCGAGCACCTCGGTGCGGGCGGCGAGCGCTGCCGACACCCGGCCACGGACCTCGTTGACCAGCTTTCCGGCCGAGGACCGCTGGTCCTTGGGCAGGGCGCCGAGGGCGCGGCGCGCCAGCGCGATCGGCGAGCGGTCGCCGAGGTGCTCGGTCTTCACCGTGGCCAGCGCGTCGAGGTCACCCGCCGACTCGAAGGCCTCCACCGCGGCCTGTGCTGCGGCGTCGAGTTCCTGTGGTTCGGGGAACCGGAGATCCTGCGATCCCCGGTCGTCGGCGGAAGGGGCCACGGTCGGCGAACTCCTCTTATCACGTGTCTGATGCGGAACGTCGAAGGTCATGGGCGACCGGAACGGAGCACCGATCCGACCGACGATCGACCCATTCGAGGGTAGTCGACGGCGCAAACGCGTTGACCTGCAGGGAGGCGAGTGCCGACGTCCCCGCATGTTTACCCTCGCCGCGTGTTCTGCGCGTGTGGGTGTTCTGCGCGTGTGGGTGTTCGGTGTCTGTCGGTGTTCGTTGCCTGTGGGTGTTCAGCGCCGCCGGGCGATCAGGGTCGCCTCGGGAAAGCGGCGATGGGCGTCCGGACGGACGACCGTTCGTGAGTGCTCGTCGAATCCGGCGCGGCCCAGCGCCTCCGACATCGCGTCCGGATGCCATCGCCAGGCGCGCGCGACCCGATGGTCGAACTCCACCACCTCGCCGACGACGTCACTCGACTGGCCGGCGACGCAGACCATCGCACCGGACGGCATACGCGCGGCCCAGCCGGTGAGGATCTCGGGGATGTCGGACGGCGATACGTGGATCAGGCTGTAGCGGGCCAGGATCGCGGCAATCGGGATCTCGCGTAGTCCCTCGGCGCACAGGTGCGCGTCGTCGGCGAGGTGGCGGACGTGCGGGTGCAGCCGACGGGCGTGCCGGAGCATCTCGGTGCTGGGGTCGACGCCGATCGCGTCGAGCCCTGACGCCACGAGGTGGGCGGTGACCTGGCCGGGTCCGCATCCGACGTCGACCACCGTGCCCGCGAGCCCGCTCTCGACGACGAGACCGGCGAAGGCCTCGATGATCTCGCGGTCGGCGGGTGTCGGGTACGGCGACCCGAAGGTCTGCACGTACAGGTCGGCGAGTGCGTCGTACCCGGGTCGGCTCATCGGCCGCGAGCGTGGATGCGGGCGCTCTCGTACAGGCAGATCGACGCCGCCGCAGCCAGATTCAGGCTCTCGGCGCGACCACGGATCGGGATCGAGACGCGATGGTCGGCGGCCGTGGCGATCGTCGCAGGCAATCCGTGCGCCTCGTTGCCGAACAGCCAGGCGGTGGGCCGGGCGAGCACGTCGTCGGCGTGGTCCAGATCGAGTTCTCCGTCGGCTGCGGTCGCGAGGACGACGATCCCGTTCTCCTGCAACCGGGCCAGTGTGGCGTCGACGTCGCGATGACGGACGATCGGCAGGTGGAACACGCTGCCCGCGCTGGCCCGCACACACTTTCCGTTGTGCGGGTCGACGGCGTCGCCGAGGATCAGCACCGCATCGGCACCCATCGCGTCGGCGGTGCGGATCAGCGTCCCGGCGTTGCCCGGTTCGCGTGGTTCCACGGCCACCGCGAGCAGACGCGGACCGTCGGCCAGCACCGTCGCCAGGTCGGCGTCGAGCAGCCGGCAGACCGCGAAGATCCCCGGCGCGGTGGTGGCCTCCGACAACTTCTCGGTGGCACGCGCCGACAACCCGAACACCGGCAGTCCGACAGCCGCCGCAGCCGCCAGGATCTCGGCGTGGCGTTCGGTCTCGTCCTCACGCACGAGCACCGTCTCGGCGCGGCGGGTGTCGAGCGCCGCGGTCACCGAGTTGGCCCCCTCGACCAGGAACCGGCCCTCGGCGCGGCGGACGGACGCGCGGTGCAGCTTGGCCAACGACACGACCCGCGAGGATCGTTCGGACAGGATCTCCATCAGATCGTTCCGTCGATCACTCGCGGGTCGTGGTGTGCTCGATGAGCGCTCAGGCGGCCGGCGCATTCACATCGGCGGGCAGCGCCTTGCGGGCGACCTCGACCAGACCGGTGAAGGCCTCCGGGTCGGTCACGGCGATGTCGGCGAGCACCTTGCGGTCCACCTCGAGGCCGGCGGCCTTCAGGCCCTGGATGAAGCGGTTGTAGGTGATGTCGTTGGCGCGGGCCGCAGCGTTGATACGCGCGATCCACAGCTTGCGGAACTCACCCTTGCGGGCGCGACGGTCCCGGTAGGCGTAGGTCAGCGAGTGGAGCTGCTGCTCCTTGGCCTTGCGGTACAGGCGCGACCGCTGGCCGCGGTAGCCCTTCGACGCCTCGAGGGTCGTCCGACGCTTCTTCTGGGCGTTGACCGCCCTTTTCACGCGTGCCATGTGTCAAATCCTCTTTCAGTACAGGTGATGCTCGAGAAAACCGGACCGGGTCAGCGGTTCAGCAGGCGCTTGATGCGCGGTGCGTCGTTCTCGCTGACGACGGCGGTGCCGTCGAGACGACGGGTCCGGCGGGACGACTTGTGCTCCAGCAGGTGGCGACGGTTGGCCTTCTGGCGCACGATCTTGCCGCTACCGGTCACCTTGAAGCGCTTCGCGGTGCCCTTGTGGGTCTTGCTCTTCGGCATGTTCTTCCTTCATTCGAGCGAACGAGAGCCACGCCCGCGGGTGACGGGCGTGGTTCGTCCGCAGTGCTCTGTGGTGTCGCGGCGATCCCCCGATCGTCGACGACCCCGTGGTGACTAGCCCTGGGCGTCGCCCTGCGCCGGCTTGGTGGCCGGGCTCTGCGACTGCTCCTGCGCCTTCTGGCGGGTCTTCGCACCCTTGTGCGGGGCCAGGACCATCGTCATGTTCCGTCCGTCCTGCTTGGCGGAGGTCTCGATGAACCCGAACTCGGCGACGTCGTTGCCGAGTCGCTGCAGGAGCCGGAAACCCAGCTCGGGTCGAGACTGCTCACGTCCGCGGAACATGATGGTGACCTTCACCTTGGACCCGTCCTTCAAGAACCGGACGACGTGACCCTTCTTGGTCTCGTAGTCGTGGTCGTCGATCTTCGGGCGGAGCTTCTGCTCCTTGATGACGGTCATCTGCTGATTGCGACGCGCTTCACGCTGCTTCTGGGCGGCTTCGTACTTGAACTTGCCGTAATCCATGATCTTGCACACCGGCGGACGGGCGTCCGGCGCAACCTCGACCAGGTCCAGATCGGCCTCGTATGCCAAGCGCAGCGCATCTTCAACACGCACGATGCCCACCTGCTCCGAGTTGGGTCCGACAAGTCGGACCTCGGGGACGCGGATGCGCTCGTTGATGCGGGTCTCAGTGCTGATGGGGCCTCCTTGATAATTCCGAACAGGTCGGCCGCCGCGATGAGAGTCGGGTACAGGCGGATATCCGGGGCCCAGCAAAAGAGCCCCGCGATGAGAATCGCAGGGCTCCGTCACCGACCGATCCTGACGATGTCACCATCGTCTCGACCCGGGACCGCGCGCAGCGGTCGACAACGAGTCGAACGGACCGGGACCGTCCAACTGCGTTCGAGACGCGTCGTGACGGTGGGAGCGGAACTCCACTTGCTACCCCGGCGGTAACCGGGGCGGTCGTGCTATGGAAGTCTAACAGCCATGACCGGAAATGCCTATTCGCCCTCCGACGACGCCGCTGGTAGCGGAGCTGTCGACGATCGAACGGGTGCCGGTGCAGCCGATTCGACGACTTCCGAAGCCGCTGATGACAACGTCCGCGAGCTCGCGACCATTCCCGCGATCGAGGTGATCACCCGGGCCGCGTTGATGCTGATGAGCGCCGCCGCGGAGAAGGTCGGCCCCGAGGCGGGCGGCGACGCGCAGTACCAGGACATGCCGGAGGCACGGGCCCTGATCAACGCACTCGCCGGCCTGGTCAAGGCCGCCGAGGGTGACCTCGGTCTGCACCGCAAACCCCTGACCGACGGCCTGAAGGCGTTGCAGCTCGCCTTCCGCGATGCGAGCGCCTACCCGGATGCGCCCGGCGAGGGTCCGGGCGATAAGTACACCGGACCGGTGCGCGACCGCCGCCCCTGAGCGGCCGGTCTCCGGCGTCGACCGACCCACGGCCGACCCGGGTGCCGACCGACTGTGCCGCGCGGGCAGGACATGGCTCCGCCCGGCCTGACCCGCGAACACCTCGCGGGGCGGCGCACCCGGCCTCGGTCGGCCCCTACGCGGCCTAGCATTGGGTCATGACGACGCCCGATGCCCCCGAACCGACGCCGTACGATCCGAGCGCATCCACCGGCCAGATCATCGACGGCGAGGTCGTGCCGGCCGATCCGGTGATCGGTTCGGTACCCGACCCCGACTACACCGAGGGCGGGGTCCCGACGTTCGACTTCGTCCGCGACAAGATCGAGAACCGGATCGCCACCGCGATCGGCTCGCAGGAGCTCGCCGAGTCCACCCCGGAAGGACAGTCGGTGGACGAGATGATGCGCGCACGCGACGAAGCCGCCAAGAAACGCCTCGAGGAGATCCGCAAGTCCATGGGCCGGTAGCCGGCCCCGGACCTGCGGATCACCCCGATCTCCAAACTCTGCAATCTCCGGGTGTTGCGGTCTCCGGGTGTCGCGGGTCTAGCTGTTGAGGATCTCGGCGAGGAACTTGCCGGTGTGGCTGGCCGGGGTGTCGGCGATCTCCTCCGGAGTCCCCTCGCCGACGACGGTGCCACCGCCGACGCCGCCTTCGGGACCCATGTCGACGACCCAGTCGGCGGTCTTGATCACGTCGAGGTTGTGCTCGATCACGATCACCGTGTTGCCCTTGTCGACCAGTCCGTTGATCACCACGAGGAGCTTCTTGATGTCCTCGAAGTGCAGGCCCGTGGTGGGCTCGTCGAGGATGTACACCGTCCGGCCGGCCGACCGCTTCTGCAGTTCGGCGGCCAGCTTCACACGCTGGGCCTCGCCACCGGACAGCGTCGGTGCGGGCTGCCCGAGCCGCACATAGCCGAGGCCGACGTCGACCAGCGTCTTGAGGTACCGGTGGATCGAGGTGACCGGTTCGAAGAACTCGGCGGCCTCGTCGATCGGCATGTCCAGGACCTCGGAGATGGTCTTGCCCTTGTAGTGCACCTCCAGGGTCTCGCGGTTGTACCGCGCGCCGTGGCACACCTCGCACGGCACGTACACGTCCGGCAGGAAGTTCATCTCGATCTTGATGGTGCCCTCACCGGTGCACGCCTCGCACCGGCCGCCCTTGACGTTGAACGAGAACCGGCCCGGCTGGTAGCCGCGGACCTTGGCCTCGGTGGTGGCGGCGAACAGCGTCCGGATCTTGTCGAAGACGCCGGTGTAGGTGGCCGGATTCGACCGCGGGGTCCGTCCGATCGGCGACTGGTCCACCTGGACGAGCTTGTCGAGGTTGCCCAGCCCGTTCACCCGGGTGTGCCGACCGGGGACCTGCCGTGCGCCGTTGAGCTTGTTCGCCAGCACCGTGGCCAGGATGTCGTTGACCAGGGTGGACTTCCCGGAGCCGGACACCCCGGTGACCGCGGTGAGCACCCCCAGCGGGAACGAGACGTCGATGCCCTTCAGGTTGTGTTCCCGGGCACCGACCACGGTGAGCTGACGGTTCTTGGTGATCGGCCGGCGGATCTCGGGCACCGGCAACGTGTCACGACCGGACAGGTAGGCACCGGTCAGCGACTTGCGGTTCTTCAGCAGGTCCTTGTAGCTGCCGCTGTGCACCACCTCGCCGCCGTGCTCACCGGCGCGGGGACCGATGTCGACGATCCAGTCGGCCGACTTGATGGTGTCCTCGTCGTGTTCGACGACGATCAGGGTGTTGCCGAGGTCGCGCAGCCGGGTGAGGGTGTCGATCAGGCGACGGTTGTCGCGCTGGTGCAGTCCGATCGACGGCTCGTCGAGCACGTACAGCACGCCGGCCAGTCCCGAACCGATCTGCGTGGCCAGGCGGATGCGCTGGGCCTCACCGCCGGACAGCGATCCCGCCGCCCGTTCGAGTGACAGGTATTCGAGTCCGACGTCGAGCAGGAACCGGATGCGTGCCTGGACCTCTTTCAGCACCCGACCGGCGATCGCGGCCTGACGGGCGTCGAGCGTCAGGCCGTCGAGGTACTCCGAGCACTCGGCGATCGACAGGGCACAGACCTGTGCGATCGACATGTCGCCGTGGGTCGGGTGGTCGAGGGTGACCGACAGGATCTCCGGACGCAGCCGCGCACCGTTGCACGCCGGGCACGGCACGTCCCGCATGTAGCCCTCGTAGCGTTCCTTCATCTGCTCGGACTCGGTCTGGTCCATCCGCCGGTTGAGGAAGGCCATCACGCCCTCGAACTCGGTGTAGTACGAGCGGGTGCGGCCGTAGCGGTTGCGGAACTTCACGTGCACCTGGTGCTCGCTGCCGTTGAGCAACGCATTGCGCGCCTTGGCGGGCAGCTTCTTCCACGGCGTGTCGACGTCGAAGTCCATCTGGTCGGCCAGGCCCGACACCAGGCGCAGGAAGTAGTCGGCATTGTGGCCGCTCGACCACGGCGCGATGGCACCCTCGGTCAGCGACAGGTCCGGGTCGGGGACGACGAGATCCTCGTCGATCTCCTTGCGGACACCGAGTCCGTCGCACTCGGGGCAGGCGCCGTAGGGCGAGTTGAACGAGAACGACCGCGGCTCGAGCTCGTCGATCGCGATCGGATGGCCGTTGGGGCAGGCCATCCGCTCGGAGAAACGACGCTCGCGCTTGGGGTCGTTCTCCTCCAGGTCGACGAAGTCGAGCACGATGATGCCGTCGGCGAGGCGCAGGGCGGTCTCCACCGAATCGGTGAGACGCTGCTTGGCACTCGACTTGACGGCAAGACGGTCGACGACCACCTCGATGTCGTGCTTCTCCTGCTTCTTGAGCTTGGGCGGATCGCTCAGCTGGTGCACCACGCCGTCGATCCGGGCGCGCGAGAAGCCCTGGGTCTGCAGTTCGGCGAACAGGTCGACGAACTCGCCCTTCCGGGTGCGGACCACCGGGGCCAGCACCTGGAACCGGGTGCCCGCCTCCATCTCGAGCACCTGGTCGACGATCTGCTGCGGGGTCTGCTTGGCGATCGCCGCACCACAGGTCGGGCAGTGCGGCTTGCCCGCGCGCGCGTAGAGCAGGCGGAGGTAGTCGTAGACCTCGGTGATGGTGCCGACCGTCGACCGCGGGTTGCGGTTGGTGGACTTCTGGTCGATCGACACCGCCGGCGACAGCCCCTCGATGAAGTCGACGTCGGGCTTGTCCATCTGGCCGAGGAACTGCCGGGCGTACGCCGACAGCGATTCGACATAGCGCCGCTGGCCCTCGGCGAAGATCGTGTCGAAGGCCAACGACGACTTGCCCGACCCGGACAGACCGGTGAAGACGATCAGACTGTCGCGTGGGAGGTCCACGTCGACGCCCCGCAGGTTGTGCTCACGGGCTCCGCGGACGATCAGGCGATCAACCACTGCTTTCCTATCTACGACTTGGTCTCGGGCGAGACACGTGCCAGGGCACGGGCGTCCCGCACGTCGACCGTAACGACGGCCACCGACACAATGGTGTCGAGCATGCTCGTGCGACGGGTCCAGGCCGTCGCATCACGCATCCACGATACGCGTCTGGACTGCGCGGATGCCTCGGCTGTGACGTCGGTGACGACTAGGCTCGATGACCATGACCGCAGCCGACCTGACCATCTCCGACGACTACACCGGCAATCTGTCCGACGACGGCCCCACGGGCTCACGCCCCCAGCGCCGAACCCTCTCCAACGCCACCATCGTCAAACTGTCCGTCGGTCCGATGGACAACGACGTCTACGTGGTGACCTCGCGCGCCACCGGCGATCAGCTGATCATCGACGCCGCCAACGACGCGGACTCCATCCTCGCGGTGCTCGAACAGCTCGGCGGCACCCCGAAACTCCTCTTCACCACCCATCAGCATCCCGACCACTGGCAGGCGCTCGAGCAGGTCACCGCCGCACTCGGCGTCCCCACGGCGGCCGGCCGCTTCGACGCCGAACCGCTCCCGGTCACCCCCGACACCCTCGTCGACGACGGCGACACGGTGACCGTCGGCGACCTGACCTTCGATGCGATCCACCTGGTCGGGCACACCCCCGGCTCGATCGCCCTGGCGCTGACCGATCCCGCCGACGGCGTCGTACACCTGTTCACCGGTGATTCACTGTTCCCCGGCGGCGTGGGCAAGACGTGGCAGCCGGGTGACTTCGACACCCTGATCGACGACGTCTCGACCAAGATCTTCGACCGCTACGCCGATTCCACCGTCGTCTACCCGGGGCATGGCCTCGACACGACCGTGGGTGCCGAGCGGCCGTCACTGCCCGAGTGGCGCGCGCGGGGGTGGTGAGGCACGTCGACACCGGACCTCTTCCGGCCGCGGCGGGTAGCCTCGATTGGGCGCCGATTGCCAGCCGATCAACGAAGGGCAGTGTCACCGATGATTCTTCGCCGTATCGCCCGTCCGATGCTCTCCTCGATCTTCATCATCTCCGGATTCGACGCGGTCCGTCAGCCGACCGGCCGCGCCGACATGGCGGGTGACTTCATCGAGAGTTCGCTCAACGCCCTGCCGCCGACCGTGTCGGGGGTGCTGCCGAGCGATCCCGCCACCCTGGTCCGGATCAACGGTGCCGCCCAGGTCCTGGGTGGCCTGATGCTCGCCACCGGCCGCTACCCGCGTCTGGCCGCGACCGGCCTCGCCGGCTCGCTGGTGGTGACGACCTTCGCCGGACATCCGTTCTGGCAGGAGACCGACCCGGCCAAGCGGGCCGCACAGAAGGCCAACTTCCTCAAGAACGTGAGCCTCACCGGCGGCCTGCTGATCGCGGCCGCCGACACCGAGGGCAAGCCGTCGCTGGCATGGCGCGGACGCCGTCGGGCCGAGGCCGCGCAGGCGGCGCTGGCGGCTGCGCTGCCGGTGGCCGCGAAGACCGCGCCGACGGCCTGGGACAGCCTCGTCGAACGCACCCAGGAGGGTGCTGCGGCGCTGGCCGAGCGGTCGGAGGATGCGGCGGGCATCCTGCGCGAGCGGGCTCCCGAACTCGCCGAGGCCGCCCGCGAACGTTCGGCCGAGATCGCCGAGAAGGTGCGTGACCGCGCTCCGGAGATCGCCGAGAAGGTACGCGACCGCGCTCCCGAGATCGCCGAGGCCGCCCGGGAGCGGTCGGCCGAGATCGCCGAGCTGATCGGTGAACGCGCACCCGAGATCGCCGAAGCGGGTCGCCGACGCTGGCGCAAGGTGGCGTCCTGACCCTGCTCCCCCCTGATCGTTACCCCTGGTGGGAGGCGTCGGCCCAATCGGCCGTGCGCGGACAGGTCACGCCCCCACCGGGGTCGACGTTGGTGGTAGCCGTCGGCTCCAATGCCTCGATCTCGGTGCTGCGCCGCAAGTTCGGTGACGCCGGACTCGACGTCGCCGACCTCGACGACCGGCTGGTGTCGGTCGAGATGCACGCGGTGGCAGTAGGATATTCCGGGCATGTCGCACGACGCGGGTACATCCCGGCCGCCCCGTACCGGGCTCCGGGAGCCGTGTTGTCGACCGTCGCGGCGTGGTTCGACCCGCGCCACCTCGACGTTCTCGACGCCACCGAACCGAACTATCATCGAATGACCGTGAGCCACACCAGCCATCCCCTTCACCTGCCCGGGCACCGCCTGCCCGTCGACCACCCGTACTGCGTCTACGTGTCGCGGCACGGGGTACTCGGCGACTCCCCGACCACTCGACTCGACTTCGGCTCACAGCAGCACGTGCTCGACTGGCTCGGGCGACGTGTCGACACCGGGCTGCCCGGTGCGGCCGCCGACGCCTGCGCACTGTTGACCGACCCGACCGCCGCCTCGACGCTCGGCGCCGCGATACGCGGCGCCGGCCTCGTACATGACGCCGGATTCACCGTGGAGTACCTCCGATGAGCACGCCCGACACCCACCCGGTCGACACCGCCGACCCCCGCGTCACCGAGGAACAGGATCACCTCGCCGAGGTCTACGCACGGCTGGACCGGATGCGCGCCACCACACGCCGCCGGCTGTCGGCGACCCTGCGGGAGTCCGCGGGTACCCCGCAGGCGCAGTCCGAGCGTGAGTCCTATGAGCGGATGTACGTCGAGGATCTCGCGAAGTTCGATGCGGCAGAACACAATCTGTACTTCGGTCGGCTCGATCTGGAGGACGGCGAGACCCGCCGGATCGGTCGTATCGGCATCCTGAACGACGATGCCGCCGACACCACCCTGCTACTGGACTGGCGGGCGCCGCTGTCCCGGGCGTTCTATCTCGCGACCCCGGCCGCACCCGAGGACGTGGTGCGCCGCAGACACATCCGCACCCGCAACCGTCAGGTCCGGACGGTCAACGACGAGTTGCTGACCGGCGACGGGGCATCGCTCGACGATCTCGGCCACGGTGACGTCGTCAACGAGTCGGCATTGGTCGCCGCGATGAACACCGCCCGCACCGGCGAGATGACCGACATCGTCGAGACCATCCAGCGCGAGCAGGACCTGATCATCCGCTCACCCCATCGTGGCGTGACGGTCATCCAGGGCGGTCCCGGTACCGGTAAGACCGCGGTGGCGCTGCACCGCGCCGCCTATCTGCTCTACACCCATCGTGAGATCCTCTCGCGGAGCGGGATTCTGATCATCGGGCCGAACAGTGACTTCCTGGACTACATCGGACAGGTGTTGCCGTCGCTGGGTGAGTCCGGGGTGCTGCTGGCCACCATCGGCGAGATGTTCCCCGGTGTCCACGCCACCGCCGAGGAGGCGCGCGAGACCCGTGAGGTCAAGGGACGCCTGGCCATGGTCGACGTGCTCAAGCGTGCCGTCCGGGCACAGGAGTCGTTGCCCCGCAAGCCCATCCCGGTGTCCTTCGAGGGGTATACGGTCGAGGTCGACAGCGAGCTGATCAAGGTCGCGCGCGGCAAGGCCCGATCCTCACGCAAGGCGCACAACCAGGCGCAGACAGTGTTCCTGCGGTCCGCGCTCGACGGGTTGGCGGCCCGCCACGCGAAGGCGATCGGATCGAGCCTGCTCGACGGCTCGCAGTTGCTCAGTTCGGCCGACATCGCCGACATCCGCTCGGACATGAGCCGCGACCCCGACATCCGGGAAGTGTTACTGGAGTTCTGGCCGACCCTCACACCGCAGGACCTGTTGCGAGACCTGTTCGCCGACAAGGCCGGTCTGCGCAAGTGCACGCCGGGCTGGTCGGATGCCGAGCGGGTCACGCTGCATCGGGACGGTTCCGACGACGACCACGATCTGGCCCCGGCCGACGTTCCGCTGCTCGACGAGCTCGCCGAGCTCATCGGGTTCGGGACCGCCGAGGCCGAGGCCGCCGAGCGGGAGCAGTGGCGCCGGCAGCTCGCCGAGGCACAGGACGCACTGGACATCCTGACCGGTTCGGCACCACAGGATCTCGAGGACGAGCTCGACCCGGAGATCCTGATGGCCTATGACCTGATCGATGCCGAGCAGCTCGCATCGCGACAGACGCAGACCACGCGCGCCACCACCGCCGAACGCGCCTACGGTGACCGTACCTGGACCTTCGGGCACGTCATCGTCGACGAGGCGCAGGAGTTGTCGGCGATGGCGTGGCGAATGGTGATGCGCCGCATCCCGAATCGGTGGATGACGATCATCGGCGACACCGCCCAGACCGGCGACCTGGCCGGCACCACATCGTGGGGTCAGGTACTCGAACCGTACGTCGCCAAACGCTGGCAGCTGCGGGAGCTGACCGTCAACTACCGCACGCCCAGCGAGATCATGACCTACGCAGCGCGGGTGCTGAAGACGGTGAGTCCGTCGATGTCGGCGCCGACGTCACTACGGTCCAACGGGATCGAACCGGTCGCCGTGCAGGTGCGGGTCGAGAACATGGTGGCGACCGCCGTCCGGGAGGCCACCAGCACGGAACTGACAGGTCTGACCGGCATCGTCGTCCCGGACACTCTGTTGCGCGAGACGTCGGCGGCCGTCGCCGCACTCGATGTCGACGACGACGCCCGGCCGCGGGTACACACCGTGACGACGTGCAAGGGCCTCGAGTTCGACACCACGGTGGTCGTCGAACCGTCGGCGCTGGTCGGGCAGTCCCCACGTGGCCACAGCGACCTGTACGTGGCGCTCACCCGCAGTACCCAACGGCTCGTCGTCGTTCATGCCACCGCCCTGCCACCCGAACTCGCCGACATGCCCGCGCGCGACTGACGCACGTCAACCGGCTGATCAGGATCCGGTGCGTCGGGGGCGGTGGCCCAGCTCAGAGGCAGTCACCACCCGACGTCGGCCCACCGAGGTTCCCCGTTTAATGGTCGAGCCGGGACCGAGCCCGAAGGGCGAGGACCCGTGTCGAGACCCCGTGAGCCGACAACGTCGGCAACCACCTCTGAGGTGGTCACCACCCGACGCCACCTCACCGAGGTTTCGACACGCCTCGTCGCTCCGCTCCTCATCGGCTCAACCACCGTAAAACGCACGCAACCACTTTGGATGGTCGAGCCGGGACCGAGCCCGAAGGGCGAGGACCCGTGTCGAGACCCCGTGAGCCGACAACGTCGGCAACCACCTCTGAGGTGGTCACCACCCGACGCCACCTCACCGAGGTTTCGACACGCCTCGTCGCTCCGCTCCTCATCGGCTCAACCACCGTAAAACGCACGCAACCACTTTGGATGGTCGAGCCGGGACCGAGCCCCCAAGGCGAGGACCCGAGTCGAGACCCCGTGAGCCGACAACGTCCGCTACCACCTCTGAGGTGGTCACCACCCGACGCCACCTCACCGAGGTTTCGACACGCCTCGTCGCTCCGCTCCTCATCGGCTCAACCACCGTAAAACGCACGCAACCACTTTGGATGGTCGAGCCGGGACCGAGCCCGAAGGGCGAGGACCCGTGTCGAGACCCCGTGAGCCGACAACGTCCGCTACCAACCTCAGAGGTGCCCACCATGGATGGTCGAGCCGGGACCGAGCCCCAAGGGCGATAAGCCGTGTCGAGACCCCCGCACGCCGACAAAGTCGGCAACCAACCTCAGAGCTGGTCACCACCCGACGTCGGCCCACCAAGGTTTCGACACGCCTCGTCGCTCGGCGGATTCAAGGGGTCAACCACCGTAAAACGCACGCAACCACTTTGGATGGTCGAGCCGGGACCGAGCCCCCAAGGCGAGGACCCGAGTCGAGACCCCGCACGCCGACAATGTCGGCAACCACCTCAGAAGTGGTCACCACCCGAACTCGGCTCACCGAGGTTTCGACACGCCTCGTCGCTCCGCTCCTCATCGGCTCAACCACCGTAAACCGCACGCAACCACCATGGATGGTCGAGCCGGGACCGAGCCCCCAAGGCGAGGACCCGAGTCGAGACCCCGCACGCCGACAAAGTCCGCAACCACCTCAGAAGTGGTCACCACCCGAACTCGGCTCACCGAGGTTTCGACACGCCTCGTCGCTCCGCTCCTCATCGGCTCAACCACCGTTACCCACTAGCCGATTGAACAGGACCCGTGTCGAAATCCGGTACGACGAGAGCGTCGGTGACCCACCTCCGAGGTGGTCGAGAACCTATGTCGTGTGGACGATCAGCACGTCCGAAGTGGACTTACGAGCGGCGTCGGCGGGCACGGACCCGAGGAGACGACCGGCGATGGAGTTGAGGCCCCGGTTACCGATGACGAGGAGGTCGGCCTGCGTGTCGGTGACCAGCTGCAGCAGGGCGTCGACGGGTGCGCCCTTGATGGCCCGCTGGACGACGAGCTTGGCCCCCGCGGACAGTGCGCGCTCCTTGGCGGTGCGCAGGATCTCTTCGGTCGGTGACGAGCCGGTCACCTGGTAGGCCTCGTCCTTGAGGACGTCGGCGACCTCACCGGGGGCCCGGTCGTTGGGAAAGTATGCGCATGCGATGACGAGTGTGGTCGACTCCCCCGCCAACGCGCCGGCACGATCCACCGCCTTCATCGACGACTCCGAGCCGTCGGTTCCGACGACGATCGTGGTGTATGCGCTCATTCCTGACCTCCATAGTTGATCCGGGCCCGCCGGGCGACGGGCACACAACCATCCCCCACACTCCAGGGTGCCGTGAATCCGCAGGTTAGTGTGCCAGGCGCGATTTGTCCCCCGATCGCCGGGATCGGCGATCTGCTGGACGATCGTCCCAGTTCACTTCACTTGATCCCGGCGGCGTCCATACCGCGGAGCTCCTTCTTCAGGTCGGCGATCTCGTCGCGGAGCCGGCCGGCGAGCTCGAACTGGAGGTCGCGGGCCGCCGACATCATCTGGTCGGTGAGCTTGGCGACCAGGTCGGCCAGTTCGGCGCGCGGCATGGTCGACACGTCACGGTTCTCGATCACCCCGGCACTGACCGCCTTGCCCTGCACCTCCCCCTGCGCGCGCCGGCCACGGCTGGCACTGCGACCCGATCCGACGACATTGGCGGGCGTGTCCTCGGCCTCCCGATACACCTGGTCGAGGATGTCGGCGATCTTCTTGCGCAGCGGCTGCGGGTCGATACCGTGCTCTTTGTTGTAGGCGATCTGCTTCTCGCGACGCCGTTCGGTCTCCTCGATCGCATTGCGCATCGAGTCGGTGACGGTGTCGGCGTACATGTGCACCTGCCCCGACACGTTGCGCGCGGCACGGCCGATGGTCTGGATCAGTGAGGTGGTGGAACGGAGGAACCCCTCCTTGTCGGCGTCGAGGATCGCGACCAGCGACACCTCGGGCAGGTCGAGGCCCTCACGCAGCAGGTTGATGCCGACGAGGACGTCGTAGTCGCCGGATCGGAGCTGTCGGAGCAGTTCGACGCGCCGCAGGGTGTCGACCTCGGAGTGCAGGTAGCGGACCCGGATGCCGAGCTCGAGGAGATAGTCGGTGAGATCCTCGGACATCTTCTTGGTCAGCGTGGTGACCAGGACACGCTCGTCGCGTTCGGTGCGCTCGCGGATCTCGTGTACGAGGTCGTCGATCTGCCCCTTGGTGGGTTTGACGACGATCTCGGGGTCGAGCAGTCCGGTCGGCCGGATCACCTGTTCGACGAACTCGCCGTTGGACTGGCCGAGCTCGTAGGAGCCCGGGGTCGCCGACAGATACACGGTCTGCCCGATCCGGTCGACGAACTCGTCCCAGGTGAGCGGACGGTTGTCGACCGCCGACGGCAACCGGAAGCCGTACTCGACGAGGTTGCGCTTGCGGGACATGTCGCCCTCGTACATACCGCCGATCTGCGGCACGGTGACATGCGACTCGTCGATCACCAGCAGGAAGTCTTCCGGGAAGTAGTCGATCAGGGTGGCCGGGGCGGTGCCGGCCGCACGCCCGTCGATGTGGCGTGAGTAGTTCTCGATGCCGGAGCAGAACCCGACCTGCCGCATCATCTCCAGGTCGTAGGTGGTGCGCATCCGCAACCGCTGCGCCTCGAGCAGTTTGCCCTTGCGTTCGAGGTCGGCGAGGCGCTCCTCGAGTTCGTCCTCGATGGACTTCATCGCCTTCTCCATCCGGTCCGGCCCGGCGACGTAGTGGGTGGCCGGGAAGATCCGGAGCGAATCGACCTGCCGCACCACGTCTCCGGTGAGCGGATGCAGGTAGTAGAGCGCCTCGACCTCGTCGCCGAAGAACTCGATCCGTACGGCGAGTTCCTCATAGGACGGGATGATCTCGACGGTGTCCCCGCGCACCCGGAAGGTGCCACGGGTGAAGGCGGTGTCGTTGCGGGCGTACTGGACATCGACGAGCAGGCGCAGCAGCGCGTCGCGGTCGATCTCCTCGCCCACCGCCACCTCCACCGACCGGTCGAGGTAGGACTGCGGAGTACCCAGGCCGTAGATGCAGGAGACCGAGGCCACCACCACGACGTCGCGCCGCGACAACAGACTCGACGTGGCCGAGTGCCGCAGCCGCTCGACGTCGTCGTTGATCGACGAGTCCTTCTCGATGTAGGTGTCGGTCTGGGCGATGTATGCCTCGGGTTGGTAGTAGTCGTAGTACGAGACGAAGTACTCGACGGCATTGTTGGGCAGCATCTCGCGCAGTTCGTTGGCCAGCTGCGCGGCGAGGGTCTTGTTGGGGGCCATCACCAGCGTGGGCCGCTGCACCTTCTCGATCAGCCAGGCCGTCGTGGCCGACTTGCCGGTACCGGTGGCACCGAGCAGGACGATGTCCTTCTCCCCGGCGCCGATCCTCCGTTCCAGGTCGGCGATCGCCGTGGGCTGGTCACCCGACGGCTCGTACTCGCTGACCACCTCGAAGTGGCCCTCGACGCGCTCGATCTCGCCGATCGGGCGGTACTCGGAATGCGCGATCACCGGTCGCTCTGCTGCAAAGGCCATGATTCGAGGGTAAACGCGGGGACCGACACGAGTGTTCCCGTGCAGGTGACCGCACCGACACCGGTACCGCGCCGGGCGTCAGCCCTGCACGGGTGCGGGGTCGCGCCACGACACCGACCCGCCGGCTGCGGCCTCCAGCCAGGCCTGCACGTCGTGGCCGTGCTCGGCGGCACCGACCAGCGTGCGGGTCGCGATCGCGACGGCCTCGGTGCACTCGGCGGTGTCGAGCAGACCGGCGGTATGGGCCTCGAACAGCTCGTCGACGTCGACCAGCTCCAGCGGGGTCCCCGGTACGTCGACGAGGTCGAGGTACCAGTCCTCGGCATGCCATCGTCCGTCGGCGTCGGGTCCGCCGAACCGCCCGACATCGAGGTAGAGCCGCTGACCGGAACGGTGCCCATCGACGAAGTGGAAGATGTTGGCACGCAGTCCCAGTGCCGGCAGCAACCATGTCTCGAGGTGATGGAACCGCGGGTGGTCGGCGGTCCGGGACATGTACAGGCCGAAGTCGGTGACCTCGTACCGCTCCACCGGCCGCACGAAACCCTTGTTGTCGGTGTTGGTCATCGCCGGCACATCGAACACCTCGCGCTTGGGTGGATGGATGTGGTTGTGCTCGGACATCGTTCGACCCTATCGGTTGTCGCCGCGGCCGGCCTTCCATGCCGCGATCCGACGGTAGGCCTGGTCGAACCACGGTTCCTTGCCCGCGACATAGCGGTCGGCGTCGCCGTCGGCGGTGTCGAGGGCCTGCCGTTTGAGCGCGGCGTACTCGTCGCGGGCGGCGGCGTCGTCGCGCAACCAGTCGCGGAAGTCGACGGCGAACCGGCCGCCCGGCGATCCGGCGGCCCGCAGGTGGACGTTGACCGCGCGGCCCGGGTCGGCGGAGGCGTGCAGGCGTTTGCCCCACAGTCCGGCGCCGACCGAGCCGGTCGCGGGATCCGGTTTGGGATTGTCGCCCTCGACCCCGGGAACCCTCGGGAACCCGCCGTCGGCAAGGGTGTCGGTGAGCGCATCGGCCACCGACAGGTCGGCGACGCTCACCTGGATGTCGATGGTCGGCTCGGCGATCAGTCCGGGGACCGCGGTGGATCCGATGTGGTCGATCGCCGATGCCTTGTCCCCCACCACCGCCCAGAGCCGGTTCACCAGCCGGGTACCGGCCGCCGCCCACTCCGGATCGGCGTCGGCGAGGGTCAGGGGCCCGCGGACCGGGGTACGCGACCGGATGTTGGCCTCGAACGGCACCAGTCGTTCGGCCCACACGGCCGCGGCCGCGACGGCGAGCTGCTCGGGGGTGCCGGAGTTGTCCAGCCAGACGTCGGCGACGGCGCGACGCTGTTCATCGGTGGCCTGGGCCGCGATCCGCGCGCGGGCGTCGGCCTCGGGCATCCCGCGGAACTCGGTGAGCCGGCGGACCCGTTCCTCGGCATCGACGTGCACGATCACGACGAGGTGGAAGAACGGCGCGGTGTGGTTCTCCACCAGCAGCGGGATGTCCTGGATGATGATCGCGTCCTCGGGCGCGGCGTCGAGGAGTTCCTGGGTGCGCGCCCCGATCAGCGGGTGGGTGATGGCGTTGAGTTTCTGCCTGCTCTCGTCGTCGACGAAGGCCTTGGCCGCCAGTGCGGGGCGGTCGAGTGTGCCGTCGTCGGCGAGGATCTCCGCACCGAAGGCCTCGGCGAGGGCGGCCAGTCCCGGTGTCCCCGGTTCGACCACCTCGCGGGCGATCTTGTCGGCGTCGACGTGGTAGCCGCCGCGATCGATGAAAGTCTTGGCGACGGTCGATTTCCCGGCACCGATGCCGCCGGTCAGGCCCACTCTGATCACGGCTCCCAGTGTGGCAAACGGGTGTGACGGTCGCGACACCACCCGTCTGCCACACTGTCGATCGGTCTTGGCCGATCCGGATCAGCCGGTGACGCCGGTCAGTTCGATGGTCTCCTTGGGCAGGGTCGCCTTCTGCGACACCTCACCGCTGTCGAGGTCCACCCGGACCAGGCTGCGGGTGGCCGGATCGGTCACGTACGCCTCGTCGTCGAGCACGAACAGGTTCGGCATCGCCTCCTGCCATTCGGCGGGCTCGGTCCAGGCACCGATCACCGGGATGGTGCGGGTCTGCGTCCCGGTCTCGGGATCGAAGATGTGCAGGGCCCCGTCGGTGCCGAGGATCAGCGCCTGACCGCCGGGGCCGCGCTTGATACCGCGGAAGCTGTAGCTGGCGTCGAAGGGCACGATCTTCAGCTGAGCGGTGCGAGTGTCGGTGAGGGTGAAGCGATTCGGGTGTTCGGTCTCGGCGTCGGCGTCGGTCTTGTAGTCGCCCAACACGATCGGCGAATCCGCGCTGCCGGCCTGGTTTCCGATGCGGCCGTACGGATCCGGGGAGTCGACCTTGCGGATCTCGTTGCCGCGCACGATCAGGATGCCGTCCTGGCAGCCGAAGGTCAGCACACCGTCGGCGGCCGCGGCCTCACCGTGGATCCCGGGACACTGGTCGAAGCGGGTGATCTCGTGACGTTCCTTGTCCAGGATGGCGATCCCCGAGCGACTCTCCTCGTTGCCGATCGTGACCACCAGCGAGCCGTCACCGCGGGCCACCGCCACGCCGTGGTGCGCCTCGGGAACGGTGTACGAGGTGGACTTGGCGTTCCCCTGGGCCAGTTCGACGGGTTCGACGACGGTGACCTCGCCGGTGCCGTCGCTGAACAGGGTCAGCCGGTCGTCGAAGGACACGACATGGCCGGGTTTGGTTCCGCCGAAACGCATCTCGGTCATCTGCGGCTGGGTGGTGTAGTGGTGACCGTGGTCGCCGTGCCGCCGGGTCCAGGTGCCCATGTCGAGGACGTGGAATCCGTCCGGCTCGCTGACGAAGACGTCACGGCCGTTGTCGGCGGAGTTGAGGCGCAGGAAGCCCTCGACGGGGATGTCGGCGACCTGCTCGAGGGTGTCGGCGTCGTAGACCAGCACGCCGCCGTCGTAGCTCAGCGCCAGACGCGGTGTGGCGCTCTGCTGTTCGGCCTCGTGGCCGCCGGCGGCCGAGGAGCTCGACGCGGCCGGGTCCGAGCCGTCGGACCCGCACGCGGCGAGGGCGAAGGCGCCCACCACGGCCAGTGCGAGTGAATGTGTCAGTTTTGTCCGGTGTTTCAGCACGCCAGACAGTCAAGCCCTTGTTGAAAATTATTGTCAAAGAGCTATCTGTGCATACATCCGGAGACCACTGTGGCCCCTCCCCGGAAAACCGGGAAGGGGCCACAGGTGAGAACTCAGCTCAGGCGATCAGCCTCGGATCAGGCGTTGCCCGACAGCTTCTCGCGCAGGGCGGCGAGCTGCTCGTCGCTGGCGAGCGAGCCGCCACCGGTCGACGAGGAGCTGCGGGTCTCCGACGATGCAGACGAGTAGTCCGTCGGGGCCTTCTCGGCCTCGGCCGCGGCAGCGGCGAACTTCTCGATCTGAGCGGTGTGCATCTTGTGACGACGCTCCGCCTCGGCGTAGCGGGCCTCCCACTCCTTCTGCTGCTTCTCGAAGCCCTCGAGCCATTCGTTGGTCTCGGGATCGAAGCCCTCGGGGAAGATGTAGTTGCCCTGCTCGTCGTAGCTGTCGGCCATGCCGTACTTCGACGGGTCGAACTCCTCGGTGTAGTCCTCGTTGGCCTGCTTGAGGCTCAGCGAGATCCGGCGACGCTCCAGGTCGATGTCGATGACCTTGACCATCGCGTCGTCGCCGACGGAGACGACCTGGTCCGGGACCTCGACGTGGCGCTCGGCCAGCTCGGAGATGTGGACCAGACCCTCGATGCCCTCGTCGACGCGGACGAATGCACCGAACGGCACCAGCTTGGTGACCTTGCCCGGCACGATCTGACCGATCGCGTGGGTGCGGGCGAACTGACGCCACGGGTCTTCCTGGGTGGCCTTCAGCGACAGCGACACGCGCTCGCGGTCCAGATCGACGTCGAGGACCTCGACGGTGACCTCGTCACCCACGGTGACGACCTCGGACGGGTGATCGATGTGCTTCCAGGACAGCTCGGAGACGTGGACCAGACCGTCGACGCCGCCGAGATCGACGAACGCACCGAAGTTGACGATCGAGGACACGACGCCCTTGCGGACCTGGCCCTTCTGCAGCTGGTGCAGGAACTCGCTGCGGACCTCGGACTGGGTCTGCTCCAGCCAGGCGCGACGCGAGAGCACGACGTTGTTGCGGTTCTTGTCGAGCTCGATGATCTTGGCCTCGATCTCCTTGCCGATGTACGGCTGCAGATCGCGGACACGGCGCATCTCCACCAGCGAAGCGGGGAGGAAGCCGCGCAGACCGATGTCGAGGATCAGGCCGCCCTTGACGACCTCGATGACGGTGCCCTTGACGGCCTCGTCCTTCTCCTTGAGCTCCTCGATCGTGCCCCAGGCGCGCTCGTACTGAGCACGCTTCTTGGACAGGATCAGCCGGCCTTCCTTGTCCTCCTTGGTGAGGACCAGGGCCTCGACCTCGTCGCCGACGTTGACGACCTCGTTCGGGTCGACGTCGTGCTTGATCGAGAGTTCGCGCGAAGGGATCACGCCTTCGGTCTTGTAACCGATGTCGAGCAGAACCTCGTCACGATCTACCTTGACGATGGTTCCCTCGACGATGTCGCCGTCGTTGAAGTACTTGATCGTGGAGTCGATGGCGGCGAGAAAGTCCTCAGCCGAGCCGATGTCGTTGACGGCTACTTGCGGCGAGGTGATGGTGGAGGACGGCATGTGGTGAGTTGCTCCGGACAGGTGTGTAGTAGGTACAGTTCGTGGTGTCGGCACGGCCCCTCGAACTGCTGAGGATCGCCCACTGACGTGGGCGTTCGACCAGCGTGCCACGCGTCGTCGATCTCTCGATGACGCCCGGGTGAGGCAATGGCGAACCGCGCGCGAACAGTGCATACGCGCGACGATCAGCCTACTCCAGTGGCATTGTGCTGGGCAAATACCACTTTCGTCCGCCGTCGGTGCCACCCGGCGCGGTCACCGCGACAGGAGCTGCAACGTTGACGCATTCGGTGGAATTCCTCCTCGACGATTCCTCTGACCAGCAGATTCGTTCACAGTGGGCGGCATTGACCGCCGCCGGGCTCCCCAGCGGGGAGCGCATCCGCTCGGCCACCAACCGACCGCACATCACCGCGATGGCCGCCACCGGCATCTCCCCGGAGGTCGACGGCGAGCTGGCGGTGGTCGCGATGCACGTGCCGTTCCCGATCACCCTCGGTGCCGTCGTCGTCTTCGGCCACGGCTCCCATCGCGTGCTCGCACGCCTGGTCGTGCCGTCGTCGGAGTTGCTGTCGGTGCACGCGACCATCGTGCGGATGGGCGCCGAGCACGCCGTCGACGACACCGGCGTACCCGCCCTGTTCGCCCACTCCCGGCCCGGGGCGTGGACACCTCATGTCACCCTGGCCCGCCGGGTGCGGATCGATCAGATCCCCGCGGCGCTCGAGGTCCTCGGCACCGACCCGATCGAGGGATCGGTGCAGGCCCTGCGCCGCTGGGACGGTGACGCGCACACCGAACACGTCATCGGCGGCATCTGAACGGCCGCCCCTCCGCTCGGCGTCCCGACGGTCACGCGGCCACGCCTAGACTCGTCGCGTGCCCTCCGACGAGACCCCCGCCCCGCGGCCGCCCCGCGTCCTCGACGCCGTCGACTCGACCACCAGCGTCCGGGCCAACCGGTCCTGGTGGGACGGCGAATCGCAGGAATATCACCGCGAACACGGCGACTTCCTCGGTTCCGACGCCGCCGGCGGCGATTTCGTGTGGTGCCCGGAGCGTCTGCGCGAGGAGGATGCCCGGCTGCTCGGTGATGTGGCCGGCAAGACCGTCCTCGAGATCGGCTGCGGCTCGGCGCCGTGTTCGCGGTGGCTGGCCGGCCAGGGAGCACATGTCGCGGCCCTCGACCTCTCCCACGGGATGCTCGAGCACGGCCTCGAGGCGATGGACCGGCTCGATCACCGCCGGATCCCGCTGATCCAGGCGTCCGCCGAGGACCTGCCGTTCGCCGACGGGTCGTTCGACCTGGTGTTCTCGTCGTTCGGTGCGGTGCCCTTCGTCGCCGACTCCGCACGGGTGATGGCCGAGGCCGCCCGCGTCCTGAAGCCCGGTGGCCGGTGGGTGTTCTCGATCAACCACCCGATGCGCTGGATGTTCCCCGACGACCCGGGGCCGGCCGGACTCACGGTGGCCATCCCCTACTTCAACCGCACCCCGTACTCCGAGGCCGACGAGGACGGGATGATCACCTATGTCGAACACCACCGGACCATCGGTGACCGTGTCCGGGAGATCCGCGCGGCCGGGCTGGTCCTCGACGACATCGTCGAACCCGAGTGGCCTGACGATCTCGATCGCGAGTGGGGCCAGTGGAGTCCGTTGCGCGGCTACTACTTCCCCGGGACTGCGATCTTCTGCAGCCGCAAGCCGTGATCAGTTGATCGCGCCGTTGATGATCGCGCCGGGCACCACGCCCGCGGCCAGGTCCCACTTCTGCGCGATCTCGCCATAGCGCCCCGTGTCGATCAGGTGCTGCACGGCCTGCTGGATCGCGACGACCAGCGTCGACCCCTTGGCCACCGGGAATCCGTATGGCGCCGAGGCGAACACCCCCGCGATGGTCTGCAGCCGTCCGCCGGAGGCGGCGACCGACGTGGCGGTCACCGGGGCATCGGCCGACATGGCCGCGGCCTTCCCGGTGAGCACCGCGTCGACCACCTGGTCCTGGGTGTCGAGGCGCACCTTTCTGATCGGCTGTTTCCCGGCGGCGACGCAGGCCTTGCTGCGCGCGGCCACCTCGACGGTGTCCTGGTAGGTGTCCTTCTTGACGGCCACGGTGCGCCCGCAGGCGTCGGCGGGTTCGATGTCGGTGCCGGGCATACGTGCCCATTGGTTTCCCGCCGAGTAGTACGTCACGAAGTCGACGGTCCTCTCGCGTGCGGCGGTGTCGGTGAGCGCCGGGATCGCCGTGTCGTAGCGGCCGTCGGCGACCGCGGTGAACAACCCCGCGAACGGTGCCTCACGGATCTCGGCCGTCAGCCCGAGGACCCGCGCGACGTCACCGATCAGGTCGACGTCGAAGCCGGTGATCTCACCGTTCTCGACAAACGCGTACGGCTCGTACGGGACGTCGGCCCCGACGATCAGCGTGCCGCGCCCGACGATCTCGGTGGGAACACCCGCGGCGATCGAGGCCACCTCCGTCACCGTGTCCGGCCCGGCCGACGACGATCCGCCCGTCGCTGTCGGTGCTGTGGAATCGGCGCATCCGGCCAGCACGATCAGGGCGCCCACGGTCACCAGGACGTGGCCGACACCCACACGGGGCAGTCCCCGTCGACTCGACTTCATCGGTTCCCGGCTGTCCCCTACAGCAGCTTCGACAGGAAGCTCTTGGTCCGCTCGTGTTGCGGGTTGGCCAGCATCTCGCGAGGGTCGCCCTGCTCCATGACCACACCGCTGTCCATGAAGACCAGCTGGTCGGCGACCTCGCGGGCGAAGCCCATCTCGTGGGTCACCACGAGCATGGTCATTCCCGAGGCGGCGAGTTCACGCATCACCCCGAGCACCTCGCCCACCAGCTCCGGGTCCAGCGCCGAGGTCGGCTCGTCGAACAACATCAGCTTGGGGTCCATCGCCAGCGCCCGGGCGATGGCGACGCGTTGTTGCTGACCGCCGGACAGTTGCGCGGGGTAGGTGTCGGCCTTGTCGGCCAGCCCGACACGGTCGAGCAGGTCCTTCGCCCGGGCGACGGCCTTGTCCTTCGACTGTTTCTTGACCTGGGTCGGCGCCTCGATCACGTTCTCCAGCGCGGTGCGGTGCGGGAACAGGTTGAAGTGCTGGAACACCATCCCGATGTCGCGGCGCTGCAGTGCGGCCTCCCGAGGACTCATCTCGTGCAGCTTGCCTCCACGCTCCCGGTAGCCGATGAGATCACCGTCGACGTAGAGCCGGCCGGCGTTGACGATCTCGAGGTGGTTCACACATCGCAGGAAGGTCGACTTGCCGGACCCGGATGGACCGATCAGGCACAGCACCTCGCCCCGGCGCACCTCCAGTGAGATCCCCTTGAGCACCTGCAGGGTGCCGAAGTTCTTGCAGACCCGATCGGCCAGCACCATCGGCTGGTCGGCGGACTGTTCAGCGACGCTCATCGCTCTCCTCGTCGACGACCTTGTTCTGGGCGGCCTGCGCTGCGGCCATCGCCTTGAGCTGACGCCCGGTCAGCTGGCGTGACGCCCCGCGGGCGTAGTACCGCTCCAGATAGAACTGCCCGACCATCAGGATGCTGGTGACCACCAGATACCAGGTGGATGCCACCAACAGCAGTGGGATCGGCTGGAAGATCACACCGGAGATGTCGGCCTGCACGCCGAAGACCTCGCCGGTGAACGGGACGGCCACCACGAGGCTGGTGGTCTTGAGCATGCTGATCACCTCGTTGCCCGTGGGCGGGATGATCACCCGCATCGCCTGCGGGAGCACGGTGCGTCGCATGGTCTGCGACCACGACATACCGAGCGCCACCGACGCCTCGGTCTGGCCCTCGCCCACCGAGCTCACGCCGGCACGCACGATCTCGGCCATGTAGGCCGCCTCGTTGAGGGCGAGGCCCACCATCGCGAAGATGAACGCCGAGTACAGGTCTTGCATGTTGAAGTGCGCGAACTGGTGGACAAACGGAATGCCCAGATCGATCGACTTGTAGATCGACGGGAAGAGACCCCAGAAGACCAGCTGCACGTACACGGGGGTGCCGCGGAAAATCCACAGGTACATCCACGACACCGACCGCAGCACCACGTTCGGCGACAACCGCATGATCGCCAACAGGATACCCAGGGCCACTGCGATGAGCATCGACAACACGGTCAGGGCGAGGGTGTTGCCGACACCCTTGAGGATCCGCGAGTCGAACAGGTACTTGCCGTACGTACTCCACCCGTACGCAGAGTTGGTGGCTGCACCGTAGACGAACAGCGCCACCAGGACCAGGACGATCGCAGCCGCGATCCACTGACCGGGATGACGGAGCGGAACGGCCCTGATGGCCGCGGGTGCCGACTCGTCGTCGGCGTCCACGGCCACCCGGCCGGTATCGGAAGTGCTCACGTCAGCTGGTGGCGCCGTTGATCACGGACTTCTGGATCGTGCCCTCCTGGACATTCCAGTGCTTGGCGATCGCCTCGTACTGACCGTTGTCGATCAGGTACTGAACGGCCTGCTGCAACGCCTGAGCAAGCGAGGAACCCTTCTGCACGGCGTATCCGTAGGGTGCGGAGTCGAAGACCTGACCGGCGGCCTCGATCTTGCCGCCGGAGCGACCGATCGCGTAGGCGGTGACCGGGGAGTCGGCCGACATGGCGTCGACCTTGCCGAGGATCAGCGCGTTGGTGGCGGCGTCCTGGCTGTCGAACTTCTGGATGTCGATCGCGGCCTTGCCGGCGTCGGTGCACGCCTTCGACTTGGCCGGCACCTCCTCGTCGGCCTCCACGGTGTGCGACTGGACGGCAACCTTCTTGCCGCACGCGTTGTTCGGATCGATGCTCTCGCCGGTCCGCTGCGCCCACTGCACGCCCGCGTTGAAGTAGGTGACGAAGTCGACCTGCTGTTCACGTTCCTTGGTGTCGGTGAACGACGACATCCCGACGTTGTACGTGCCCGCGACCACCGAGGGGATGATCTTGTCGAACTGGGCTTCGCGGAAGTCGGGGGTGATACCGAGGACCTTGCCGATGGCGTTCATGAGGTCGACGTCGAACCCGACGATCTGGCCGTCGGCGTTCTTGAACTCGTTCGGCGAATAGGGGACGTTGACCCCGACGATCAGCTTGCCGGACTGCTTGATGTCGGCGGGCAGCAGACTCGCGATCGCCTCGACCTTGGCGACGTCGACGGTGGTGGGGCTGATATCGGCACCCAGGGCGGCAGAGTCGTTCTCGTCGTTCGAGCAACCGGCCACCACCAGTGCGATCACTGCCAACAGCAGTGTCAGGACCCCGGGCAGTCGCCACCCTCGAGGTCGTACCGATCGATGATCACGCATCTCAGAATTTCCCTTCGCGCCCCAGTGCATCCGAGGCAGGTCTACCAAATCCGGTGACGGCAGTATTGCCGCCACGAGTAGTGAACCTACTTCCTTTGGCGCGACTACACCGGCCGGTTACGAGAGTTTTACCCCCCACCGTGTCCTGCCACACGTTGTGTCACCGCGTCTCCGACCTCTGTGGTGGTGGCTGAACCACCCAGGTCAGGTGTGGTGATACCGTCGGCCAGTGCGGTCCCCAGGGCGCGCTCGATACGGTCGGCGCACCCGACGAGTGCGGCGTCGGTCACGCGGGTTCCCCACCAGCGCAGCGCCATTGCGGTGGACGCGATGATCGCGACCGGGTTGGCCCGCTGGGCGCCCGCGATGTCGGGGGCGGCACCGTGAGCGGCCTGGGCCATCACCTTGGTGTCCGAGGAGTTGATCGATCCCGCGAGCCCGATGGACCCGGCCAGTTCACCGGCGAGATCGGACAGGATGTCGCCGAAGAGATTCTCGGTGACGAGCACGTCGAAGTCGGCCGGACGGCGGACCAGCAGCGCGGCCATCGCATCGACATGCTGATCGTCGACGGTGACGCCGGGATACCCTGCGGCCACCGCGCGACAGGCGTCACGGAACAGGCCCGTCGTCATGCGCAGCACATTCGCCTTGTGCACGATGGTCATCCGGCCCGACCGGGTCTCGGCCAGCCGACATGCCTGATGCGCGATGCGTTCACTCGCGGCCCGGGTGACGACACCCACCGCGAGCGCGATGTCGGGCGTGGGCATGAACTCGCCGGAGCCGACCGCCATGTTGCGATCGGCATAGAGTCCCTCGGAATTCTCTCGTGCCACAACCACATCGATGCCCGGCGCGGTCGCCGGCACACCCGGCCACGCCCGGCAGGGCCGGATGTTGGCGTAGAGGCCGTAGCGTTTGCGGATGACCGCACCCGGGGTGAGCTGTTCGGCGAAACGTGCAGGATATCCGGCGGAGTCGTGCGGTCCCAGGATCCAGCAGTCGAGACCATCGAGTGCGGCGAGGGTGTGTTCTGGTACCGGGGTACCGAAATCGTCGATCGCAGATCGACCCAAAGGCAAAGGAACCCACTCGAACTCGATCCCCTCGGCGGCGGCCGCCGCAGCGGCCACCGCCGTCGCGCACGGCACGATCTCGGGCCCGATCCCGTCTCCGTCGAGTACTCCGATCCGCCGGGTCATCGTCACCATCGCTCCTTCACCAGGCAGTGTCCGGTCGAGAAGTGGTCGCACACCTGCTGTGCCACCGTCTGCGACGTGGCAGGTCGCGCCACCACGTAGCGGGCCGGCGAGCCGAGCATCTCCCCCGGCAGGATCAGCGACCCGTAGTGCTCGTCGCGTACGGCGACGGCGTTGTCGTAGTCGTCGAAGGCCCCGAACTGGGCGTACCAGTGCGCCGACGCCACCGGCGGGACCGGTGCGGGCCGCGTGGTGCGCTCGGCACCGGTGGTCTCCCGTTCGGGGGTGGTCCGGGACTCGGTGGTTCGCGGCTCGGTGGTCCGGGACCCGGGGGTACGGGTGGTCGACCGCGACACCGTCGTCGTCTGGGTCACCACCGAGGTGACCGTGGTGGGCGAGGTGGTACCGGTGGCCACCGAATCGCCCCACGTACTGCGCGACCAGCGCACCCCGAAGATCACCGCGACGATCACGATCACACCGATCACACTGCCGATGACGACCGGCAGCACCCATTGCGAGCGCGGCGTCACGTGCTACTCATCGGGGTCGGGCGGACAGCGGTGTCGGGACCGGCCGGGTCGGGGGCCGGCGGGCTCGGGGTACTCAGTGCGCCGCGTCGTCCCACGACCGGCCGAATCCCACCGAGACCTCCAGCGGCACCGACAGTTCGATCGCCGACCCCATCTCCTCACGCACCAGCTTCTCGACCTGCTCGCGCTCACCGGCGGCCACCTCGACGACGAGTTCGTCGTGCACCTGAAGCAGCATGCGGGAGGTGAGCTGCTCGGCGGCCAACCGCTTGTACACGTTGATCATCGCGACCTTGATGATGTCGGCGGCCGTGCCCTGGATGGGTGCGTTGAGTGCCATCCGCTCCGCGGCCTGCCGCCGCTGCCAGTTGTCGCTGTTGAGGTCGGGCAGATACCGGCGACGACCGTAGAGGGTGGCGGTGTACTCGTTGCGGCGAGCCTCGGCGACGACGTTGTGCAGGTAGTCGCGCACACCACCGAAGCGGGCGAAGTAGGCCTCCATCTGCTCCTTGGCCTCGTCACGACTGATCCGCAGCTGCGCGGCGAGCCCGAAAGCACTGAGGCCGTAGGCCAGTCCGTACGACATCGCCTTGACCCGGTGCCGCATCTCGGTGGTCACCTCGTCGATCGGCACCCCGAACGCGCGGGACCCGACGAAGTTGTGGAGGTCCTCACCGGTGTTGAACGCCTCGATCAGGCCCTCGTCCTCCGACAGATGCGCCATGATCCGCATCTCGATCTGGCTGTAGTCGGCGGTCATCAGGCAGTCGAAGTCGGTGCCGTTGGCGCTGCCGACCACGAAGCCGCGGCGGATCTGACGGCCCGCGTCGGTCCGCACCGGGATGTTCTGCAGGTTCGGTTCGGTCGACGAGAGCCGTCCGGTGGCGGCCACCGTCTGGTTGAAGGTGGTGTGGATACGGCCGTCGTCTGCGACCGACTTGAGCAGACCGTCGACGGTGACCTTGAGCCGGGTGGCGTCGCGATGTTCGAGCAGATGGGCCAGGAAGGGATGCTCGGTCTTCTCGTACAGGGTCTGCAGGGCGTCGGCGTCGGTGGTGTAGCCGGTCTTGGTCTTCTTGGTCTTCGGCATCTCGAGCTTGTCGAAGAGCACCGTCTGCAGCTGCTTGGGCGAACCGAGGTTGATCTGCTCACCGATCACCTCGTAGGCGGCGTCGGCGGCGTTGCGGATGCGCTCGGCGAACTCCTTCTCCAGCTCGTCGAAATGATCGACGTCCACGGCGATCCCGGCCGCCTCGAGCTCGGCCAGGACGAACAGCAGGGGCAGCTCGAGATCGGTCAGCAGAGACCGCGAGTCGATGCGTTCGAGTTCGGTGTCGAGTGTGTCGGCGAGTTCCTGGACCGCACGGGCCTCGAGCATGTGCTGCTCGGCCTGCTGCGCCAGTCCCCCGTCGTCGTCGAGCAACGAGAGCTGACCGTCGCCGGCACCGCCGTCGGCGACGAGTTCCCGGCGCAGGTACCGCAACGCGAGATCGTCGAGGTTGAAGGTGCGCTGCCCCGGGCGCACCAGATAGGCCGCGAGTGCGGTGTCACTGGTCACCCCGGTCAGGCGCCATCCGCGTGACCGCAGGGCATGGAACGCCCACTTGCTCTCGTGGAGTGCCTTGGGCGCATCGGCGTCGGCGAGCCACTGCCCGAGTGCCTGCTCGTCGGCCGGGTCGAGGGTGGTGACGTCGACGTAGGCGGAGACGCCATCGGCGGCGGCGATCGCGATCCCGGTGACATCGGCGCCCACCACCGTGTGCGGCGCGGTCACGGTGAGTCCGGCGCGGCCGGTGCGGGCGTGCTCGGCGAGCCAGCCGGCCACCTCACCGGCGGCGAGAACCGAACCGTCGAGGTCGAATCCGGCCTCCGCCTCCGGTTCCACCGAGCTCAGTGTGGTGAACAGTCGCTCGCGCAGCACCTTGAACTCGAGGTCGTCGAAGAGCTGGTGGATACGGTCGCGGTCCCAGCCGACCAGCGCCAGATCGTCCGGGCCGGCCGGTAGCTGCATGTCCCGGATCAGTTCGGTGAGTTGACGATTGGTCTGCACGGACGCGAGATTGGCCCGCAGCGAGTCACCGACCTTGCCCTTCACCTCGTCGACGTGGTCGACCAGGGAGGCCAGCGATCCGTACTGGCGAATCCACTTGGACGCGGTCTTCTCGCCCACACCCGGGATGCCGGGCAGGTTGTCGCTGGGATCGCCGCGCAGGGCTGCGTAGTCGGGGTACTGGGTCGGGGTGAGGCCGTACTTCTTCTCCACCTCGTCCGGGGTGAACCGGGTCAGTTCGGACACGCCCTTCTTCGGGTAGAGCACGGTGATCGAATCGTTCACCAGCTGCAGGGAGTCGCGGTCGCCGGTGACGACGAGCACCTTGTATCCCTGGGCGTCGGCCTGGGTGGCGAGCGTGGCGATGATGTCGTCGGCCTCGAATCCCTCGACCGCCATCACGTTGATCCCGAGCGCGTCGAGCACCTCCTTGGTGAGGTCGACCTGGCCGCGGAACTCGTCGGGTGACGCCGACCGCTGCGCCTTGTAGTCGGGGAACATCTCCGACCGGAAGGTCTGACGGGACACGTCGAAGGCCGCGGCGATGTGCGTGGGCGACTCGTCACGCAGCAGGTTGATCAGCATCGACGTGAAGCCGTACACCGCATTGGTCGCCTGGCCGGTGTTCGTCTTGAAGTTGTCGGCAGGCAGCGCGAAGAACGCTCGGTAGGCCAGGGAATGGCCATCGAGCAGCATCAGAACCGGTTGGTCGGTGGACGGGGCCACACTCTTCGCAGGACTCACGCGGACGAGTCTAGTGACCGCCTCCGACAGCCCGGCAGCCTTGTCCGTGCCGTCGCCCGGGCCGCGATCAGTGCCCCTGTCCGCGCCGCAGCATCGTCCACAGCGTCGGACCTCCGAACGGCAGATGGATCTCGCCGGTCACCTCGAAGCCGAACCGTTCGTAGAGCGGCACGTTGACCTCGTTGGAGCTCTCCAGATAGGCCGGGGCGTCGCCGGCGCGATCGATGCCGGCGCGCAGCAGCGCCGTACCGACTCCCCGTCCCTGCACGGCGGCGCCGAGGTCGGCCAGATACCAGTGCGGTTCGTCGGGTCGACGCCCCTCGCACATCGCGTCGACGATCGTTCCCTGTACCACCCGCGGCCCGAGTATCCGGATGAACGCGATCAGGGCACGCAGGTCGTCCGTCCGGGAGGAGCGCCGACCCGGCGGCATCCAGATCGCCGCCCCCATCGGCTCCCCGTCGCACCCGGCGACGTCGAGTCGGGCGTCGGCGTACGACGTCGACAGCAGGGTCGCGAAGATGCTGTGGTGCTTGCGCTTGTCCGGCTGTGTCCAGGTCATCACCGGGTCGTCGGCGAAGGCCGTGGCCAGCAACGATGCCACGACATCACGGTCGGTGGCCGCGGTCACGACGGTCCGCGGCCGGGACTTCGCCGGCTCTGATCTCGCCGGTCCGGGTTTCTCTGACTGGGGGCGCTCTGGGCTCTCGGCCATGGGGTTCAGGCTACGCCGTGAGCGTTTCAGGCCACCCCCAGATAGGCCTCGCGGACCGCGTCGTCGCCGAGCAGATCCTTGCCGGGTCCTTCGCGGGTGATGGACCCGGTCTCCAGGATGTAGCCGCGATCGGAGCGGCTCAATGCCTGCTGGGCGTTCTGTTCCACCATCAGGATGGTGGTGCCCTCGGCGTTGATCCGCGCGATGATCGAGAAGATCTGCTGGATCACCATGGGGGCCAGACCCATCGAGGGCTCGTCGAGCAACAGCAGTTCCGGGCGCGCCATCAGGGCCCGACCGATCGCCAGCATCTGCTGCTCACCGCCGGACATGGTGCCGCCGAACTGCTTTCGCCGTTCCGCCAGCCGCGGGAACAGCTCGAAGACCTGGTCGACGGCCTCCTGGTACTCCGCCTTGGTCCCGAATCTGCGTCCGTAGCAACCCATGTCGAGGTTCTCCAGGACGGTCATGCCGGGAAAGATCCGCCGCCCCTCGGGGACCTGGATGATCCCGCGTTTGACCCGTTCGTGCGGGGCGAGCCGGGTGATCGACTCCCCCTTGAACCGGATGTCGCCGGTGGTGGTCTTGGCCAGCCCGGAGATACCGCGCATGGTGGTGGACTTGCCGGCACCGTTGGCGCCGAGCAGGGTGACCAGTTCCCCGGTCTGTACCTGCAGCGAGATCCCGTGCAGTGCCTGGATTCTGCCGTAGTGGATCACCACGTCCTCGAGTTCGAGGACCGGGCCCGTGGGCGGCGGTGACCCGGGTTGCGGTTCAGGCGATGTCGCCGATTTGGTCATCGGGCACTCCCAGGTAGGCGGCGATAACGGCCGGATTGTCACGGACTTCCTTCGGCGTGCCCTCGGCGATCTTGCGGCCGAACTCGAGCACGACGATCCGGTCGGTCACCCCCATGACCAGCCGCATGTCGTGTTCGATCAGCAGCACCGTGTAGCCGTCGTCGCGGATCTTGCGGATCAGCTCCATCAGCGCATCCTTCTCGCGCGGGTTGAAGCCGGCCGCGGGCTCGTCGAGGCACAGCAGTTTGGGTTCGGTGGCCAGGGCGCGGGCGATCTCCAGGCGCCGCTGGTCGCCGTAGGGCAGGTTGGAGGCCTTCTCGGCGGCGCGGGGGCCGATACCGACGAACTCCAGCAGTGCCATTCCACGGTCGACGGCGTCACGTTCCTCACGGTAGTGCCGCGGGGTGCGGAAGATGCCGCCGAACACCGACGTCTTGTGCCGGGCGTCGGTGCCCACGCACACGTTCTCCAGCGCCGTCATCTCTCCCCACAACCGCACGTTCTGGAAGGTGCGGGCGATACCGAGGCGGGTGATCTCGTGGCGTTTGGTCTTGCGCAGCACCGTCCCGTCGAAGGTGACGACACCACGGCTCGGTTTGTAGACGCCGGTGATCGCGTTGAAACAGGTGGTCTTGCCTGCGCCGTTGGGGCCGATCAGGCCGAGGATCTCGCCGCGTCGGATCTCGAAGCCCACCGAGTCGAGGGCGGCCAGACCACCGAACTCGACGGTGAGGTCGTCCACCGCCAGCAGCGTCTCCCCCTCGGCGACGGCGATCTCGCGGTCGGGCGCAACGGCTTCGGCGACCGCTTCGGGGTCGGCGAGGTCGGGGTCGATCGCCGCCGGGTCGACGATGGCGGTGGCCGCCGGGTCGGCCTCGGCACGTTCGAGTTGGGCGTCGGGATCCACCGGTAGGGGGTTGTCGGAGCGGGCTTTGTCGGGCAGGGCTTTGTCGGACAGGGCTTCGTCGGGCAGGGGTTCGTCGGACAGGGGTTCGTCGGGCCCGGGGGCGTCGGGTTGTCGGTGGGTCATGCGCTCGCCTCCTCCGTGGATGCGGCCGGTTTCGGGTTCCGCTGCACCGATGCGTAGATCTGTCGACCGAAGGTGACCAATCGGGCGCGGGCCGGGAACAGTCCCTGCGGGCGGAAGATCATCATCACGACCAGGGCGATGCCGAAGAACAGATACTTGAACTCGCCGAGCGAGACATCGCCGACGTACACGCCCTGTACGCGGGCGGGTAGGTAGACGATGATGAACGCCCCCACGACGACGCCGAGTTTGTTGCCCTGGCCACCGAGGACCACTGCACACAAGAACAGCATCGAGTTGATGACGGTGAACGCCTTGGGGTCGACGTACTGCACCTGGCCGGCGTACACCGCCCCGGACAGACCGCCGATACCGGCGCCGATCACGAAGGCCCACAACTTGTACTTGAAGGTGGGCACACCCATGATCTCGGCGGCGTCCTCGTCCTCGCGGATGGCCACCCAGGACCGACCGACGCGGCTGCGTTCGAGGTTGCCGATCACCAGCAGCACGATGACCACCAGGATCAGCGCCAGCCAGAACCACCACACGCCGTAACTGGTGTTGGTGCCGATGTTGGATTTCGAGAACACGCCTTGCGGGTTCTCGTCGCTGCGGAAGATCTCCGGGAACAGCACACCCTGCAGTCCGGCCGGGCCGTTGGTGACCTCGGTGAGGTTGTCGGCGAACAGTCGCACGATCTCACCGAAACCCAGGGTCACGATGGCCAGGTAGTCGCCGCGGACACGCAGGGTCGGGGTGCCCAGGATGACGCCGGTGATGCCGGTGATGACGATCGCGATGGGGACACAGGCCAGCCAGGCCCAGCCACTGGAGAAGAAGCCGTGGTCGGCGCTGTCCCAGATGGGGCTGGCGGGGCTGGTCAGCAGGGCGACGACATAGGCGCCGACCGCATAGAAACCGACGTAGCCGAGGTCGAGGAGTCCGGTCTGGCCGACGACGACGTTGAGGCCGATCGCGATCAGCGCGACCATGGCGAAGGTCGCCATGACGATGCCGAAATTGGTTGCCGGGGTGGTGATGAACGGCGGGTCGATCACCGGCAGTGCGGCGATCAGCAGGAAGACCGGGATACCGACCAGCCACTGGGTGGCGCGGGGCAGGCCGTCCCACCAGGTGCGGATGGCGTCGCCGACGCCCCGCCGCCGCGGTTGTGTGTTGTCCGAGGTTGTTGCGGTCATACTCGCGCCTTCCCCAACTTCTCACCGAGGATACCGGTCGGACGGAACATCAGGACCAGGATCAGCAGCACGAACGACACCACGTCCTTCCATTGGTTTCCGAGGAGTGCCGCACCGTAGTTCTCGACCACGCCCAGGATGAGTCCACCGAGCAGGGCGCCTCGGACGTTGCCGATACCGCCGAGCACGGCGGCGCTGAAGGCCTTGATTCCCAACAGGAATCCACCGGAGTAGATGATCGCCGTCGGGAATCGCAGGGTGTAGAGCAGGGCGGCCGCACCGGCGAGCAGACCACCGATCAGAAAGGTGACCATGATGACCCGGTCACGCGACACACCCATGAGCAGAGCGGCATCGGAATCCTGTGCGACCGAACGGATGCCGCGGCCGAGTCGGGTGTTGTTGACGAAGGTGTCGGTACCGATACCGAGTACGAGGGCCGCGATGATCACCACCAGGGTGACGTTGGTGACCGGACTGCCGAAGATGGAGAACTGTTCGACGGGGTTGACCAGGGTGATCGCCGGCTGGGCGCTCGCCCCGCCGAGTTGGGGGTCGACCGGCACGCGCGGGAGCAGGTAGTGCACGACCTCCTGCAGGATGAACGACATGCCGATCGCACTGATCAGGAAGGCCAGCGGTTTGGCATTGCGACGACGTAGTGGCCGGTAGGCGACGAACTCCAATCCGACTGCTGCGGAACCGGATACGGCCATACCGAACAATCCGGCCACCAGGAGGTAGAGCACGGTCATCACCATGCCCTCGCTGTAGGCGTCGCCGGCGGGGGTGAAGCCCAGTACGAGCAGGCCGATGTACTGCCCGAACATGCCGAGCATGAAGACCTCGGAATGCGCGAAGTTGATCAGGCGCAGGACGCCGTAGACCAGGGTGTAGCCGACCGCGACGAGGGCATAGATCGATCCGTAGGCGAGACCCTCGATCGTCAGTCCCCAGAACCCGTCGATCAGCGCCTGGACGTTGAAGTGGATGTCAGCGGCGGAGTACGTCACTGCGAGCTCGACCATTGATGCCTTTCAGCAGATTCCCCAGACGACTCACCGGATGCGCCCCGTCGGGTGGGACGCATCCGGTGGCCGCATCTGTCGAATTACTTGACCTCGTACGCCCAGATCAGCGACGACGTCAGTTCGCCGGTCGGGGTCCACTGGTAGTTACGGGCCAGGCCGGTCCCGTTGTAGTTGCGAACGAAGTCGAGCAGCTTGGGTCGGGTGGTGTTGCCCTCGGCGATACCCTTCATCAGGATCGTCGTCAGGTCGTAGGCCTCCACCGAGTACACGCCGGGTGCGGCGTTGTTGAAACTCTGGAATTCGGAGGCGAATTCACCCTGGGCCGGACCACACGGGCACGAGAGGACCGCACCCTTGACCGACGAGCCGGCCAGGTCGATGAGCTTCTGGTCGTTGGCGCCGTCACCTGAGACGAACAGGATGTCGGAGTTCTTCTCGTTGAGCTGCTTGGCGAATGCCGCGGCCTCGGCGTAGTAGCCGGAGTAGAACACGGCGTCGGGGTTGGCGTTGGTCACCGAACTGACCACCGCCGAGAAGTCGGTCTGCCCCTTCTTGACGTCGCCGGCACACGCGGAATCGGCTGCGGTGCCGAGTCCTTCGGTGACGGTCTTGGCCAGTCCGATGCCGTAGTCGGTGTCGTCCTTGACCACGCACACCTTCTTCTTGCCCATCTTGCCGGTGAGGTACTTGGCGATGGCCGGGCCCTGGACGGCGTCGTTGGCGAGGCCGCGGAAGAAGGTCTTCCAACCCTGTTCGGTCAGAGTGGGATTGGTGGCCGATGCGGTGACCGACACCAGACCCGCCTGGTTGAAGGTTCCGCCGGTGGCCTTGGTCTCGCCGGAGAACGCGGGACCCAGCAGACCGATGATGCTCGAGTCGTTGACGATCTGTGTGGCCACACCGGTGGCCTTCTGCGGATCACCCTCGGTGTCGAAGTCCTTGAGAACGATCTTGCAGTTCGGATTGACCTTGTTGAACTTGTCGACTGCGAGCTTGGCACCACGAAGGATGTTGAGACCGAGGTTGGAATCGGCGCCGGTCTCGGCGCCGGCAAAGGCGATGGTCGACTCGGGGCAGGTCGCGTTCAGCGCGGCACCCGGATCGAGCGGGGCCTGCTGATTCTGGGCGGCAACCTCGTTGCCCTGCACGTCGATCTGCGAGAGCGGAGTGATGGACAGTGTGGATTCGGACTCCGTCGTTTTGGAACTACACGCCGACAGCGCCAAGGCGCCCGCCAGAGTCACCGCAATCGCGGCCGTCGTCATGCGACGTCGCATAGTGTCTGCCTTCCGTCCGGCTACCCGACCGCACCTGGCCGGGAGGTCTACCCGGTAGACCTTGGGTGGAAACATAGACCGAACGACGCTGCCGCGCGCGGGATCCGAAGCAAACAACCGAGTTCGCGTGGGAGCCTTTTCAGAGATTTAACGCGACCGGTACAACCTCACTCGTTCGGGCCGAGAGTTTCCACGACGACCTGCGCAACGGCCTTCATCGTGGTACGGCGATCCATCGCGGCGCGCTGAATCCACTTGAACGCCTCGGGTTCCGACAGCTGCTGCTTCTCCATCAGCAGGCCCTTCGCCCGCTCGACGAGCTTGCGGGTCTCCAGGCGATCCTGCATGGAGACGACCTCGTTCTCGAGGGTCCGCAGTTCCTGATAGCGACTGACCGCCACCTCGATGGCCGGCACCAGGTCGGCCTTGGTGAACGGTTTGACCAGGTAGGCCATCGCACCGGCCTCGCGGGCCTTCTCGATGAACTCCCGCTGGCTGAACGCGGTCAGCATGACCACCGGGGCGAGCCGCTTGCGTGCGATCTCACTCGCCGCATCGATACCGTCACGGACGGGCATCTTCACGTCCATGATCACCAGGTCCGGGCCGAGCTTCTCGGTGAGCTCGACGGCGATCTGTCCGTTGGGGGCCTCACCGACGACGTCGTAACCCTCCTCCCGGAGCATCTCGATGAGGTCCAGCCGGATCAGTGAGTCGTCCTCGGCGACCAGGACCTTGTGAGTTGTCTCCTGAACGTTCGGCGAAGCCGCAGCACCGTCCACCACCGTCACCATCCCCTCCTCCACATCGAGTGTTGACCTGCACGGACGCGCAGAGCCGCACCCGTTGCCACCAACGGGTGCTGTGGGAAGGGTACCGGGTGGATCACCGATTGGCCGATCATCTAGACTGGCTAGTTGCAGCCCTCCGCAGGGCCGCGTGCCCTCGTAGCCCAATTGGCAGAGGCAACGGATTCAAAACCCGTCCAGTGTGAGTTCGAGTCTCACCGAGGGCACCACGTGACCAGCGAATATCGTTGCTGGTCAGGCGATTATCTCGCCCGACTACCGCGCCTCGCGCACCGCGATTGGCTGCACTTTGGCTACATTCGGCGCGAACACCAGCCCGCCGAGCCGATGGTCGTGAGCGTCGGCGACCGCCTCTGCATCTTTGTCGAACAGGTCGGCGTAGGTATCGAGGGTCATCGCCGCCGACGTGTGGCCGAGCATCTTCTGAACCGCCTTGACGTTCGCACCCGCCGACACCGCGAGCGACGCGGCGGTGTGGCGCAGATCGTGCGGCGTGACCCGAGGGAACACCGCCGTGACCGGCTCACCGTCGGCGCTGCGCTGCCGTTCCTCGGCGCGTGCCTTGTCGGCGGCGGCGATGCACCGATCCACCGCGCCCGAGAACCACGTGTTCGCGCCGGGCGACTTCGCGTATCCGCCACCCATCGCCGGGAACACAATCGAGTCGCGCCCTTTGCCTCGGCACGCGGCGGCGAGCGGTTCAACCAGGAACCGAGGCAGCGGCACCGAGCGGCGTTCGTGCGTCTTCGGTGTGCCGACCTCGACCACGCTGCCGACGTTGACCGCGTTGCGCCGAACATGCAGACGGCGGCGCAGCGTGTCGACGTCCGCGACGTGCAGACCGGCCAACTCACCCCACCGCAGACCGCAATAGGCGAGCACGAGCACAATCACGCCCTTGTCGGGTCCGGCCTCATTCGCGAGCGCCATCACCTGCGCGTCGGTCAGGTAGCTGTGCTCGCGCTTCACCTTGCGCGGCAACTTGACCCCGCGCGCCGGGTTGGTCAGCAGGCGGCGATCTCGCACTGCCTCATCGAGGATGCCCGCGAGCACACCGAACGCTCGAATGACCGTCACCGGCCCGCTTGCCTTCTTGGTCACCGCGCCCTCGGCGTCGCGCACCTCGCGGCCCATGTCCGACACCCACGACTGAACGGTGGAGTGCTTGAGATCGGCGAGCTTGGTTCGGCCCCAACGCGGCTCGACGTGAACCCGCCACGCGACCTCAGCAGTGCGGCGGCTCGACGGCTTGAGGTGCGTCTGACGTGCGAGCCAATCCGGCCCGAGGTCGCCGACGGTCACGCGAGCATCGGCCGGGTCGACGTACTCGCCGCGCATTTTGCTGACGTGCGTGGTCGCGGCGAAGTCCTCAGCCTCGCGCTTGGTCTTGAACCCGCGCCGCTGTGTGACGCGGTGGTCGGGCGTGCGGTACTGAACGCGCCAGCGGTCACCCTTGGCGGTCGGATACTTCTTGATCGAGGCCATTGGTCTATCCCCTGTCGTCGTGGTTGTGGTTGGTCGACCGGCGAGGTTTGCGCAGCTCATCGGCGGCGAGTAGCGGCGGCTCAGCGGCTTTGCATCGCCGAATCCAGCCTTTGACCGTTTCGTCGCTGACGTCGTGCCCGAGTTCGGCGGCGGCGCGATCGGCCACCCACGCATAGACGCTGCGGCCGTCGGCTGCGGCGTCACGCGCCCATTGGGCAACCCGCGCCAGAAACTCGCGCGACAACCGAGGCCGACCACCTCGGCGGGTGGCGGGCTGTGTGACGCCCGACGGTGCGTGTTTCGCGAGTGCCGCGACCGTGCCCTCGGTGAATCGGTAGCCGTCGATCCAGTTGTGGCCCTCGGTTGTCCCACTGGCCGCATCCACAGCCTCGCGCAGCTCGCGCGCCAACGCCGAACCCTCAGCGGTGTCATGGGCCGCCGCTGCTCGCGCCAGCCGATCGGGATTGATCCGGCGCAGCGTCGCCGAGGTTATCGGTTCACCGCCGTGCGAGGTCACCCGCAAGTCGGTGACGACCGGACCGGACTCAGTCTCAGCCCACGCGATCTCGTATGTGTGGGCGTGATCGTGGCAAGTCACCGCCACTGGTCGCGGGTCGCCGGGCGTCACCTCGACGCCGACGACCTCGCCCGCCCGGCGCGGTGAGTAATTCGGATTGGTCCCGTTCATAGTTTTACACCATAGACCCGTCATTACTACGGTGCAATTGTCGTTACATGACCACAACCGAGATCACACTCGACGCGCTGCTCACGCCTCGCGAAGTTGCCGAGTACCGGGGCACCACCGAGGCCGTGCTCGCGCAGGAACGTTATCGAGGCGTCGGCCCGCGATTCATCCGCGATGGGCGGCGAATCCGCTATCGCGCCAGCGATATTGCCGACTACCTCGACGCACGAGTCGAGACGCCCCGAGCGGCGGGCTGACCTGTGTCGATCGAGAGGGCTACGCCGGTCCAGTGGCACCGGCTCATCGCCGAGATGGATCGGTTTACCGAGGCGACCGGATGGGGTCTCGCGGCGACGTGGGGACTTGTCCGCGCCGAGAACTACCGCGAGGCCGTCGAGTCGTTCGCAGCGACCAGGCGCGCCGTCGCCCACACACAGACCAACTAGCGCCACGGCAGGCGATCGACGGGGCCGGGGTCTGGCTTCGGGCCGCTCGGCCCCGTCGATCCCAACTATTAAGCGAGGCAAGGGAATTGACCAAGAATGAGAGTGCCCGCCCGGTGGCCTCACCGGACGGGCATCGAGAACCCGAGGGCGGTGGATTCACCCCCGAGTCTACAGCCCGCGTGAGTACCGGCGAGAACATGTTTCCGTCGTGGCCCGAGGGCGAGGACCAGCGCGAACACGAGATCACCGCGTTGTTCGATGGCGACCCGTTGCCCCTCACCGCTGAGAATCTGCCGTCGTTTCCGGTCGACGCACTGCCTGGGTCGTACGCGGCGATGGTCGAGGCCACCGCCGCCGCTCTCCAAGTCGACACAGCGATGGTCGGGCCGATGGTCCTCGGCGCGCTCTCGGCGGCGTGCGGCGGCCACGTCGAGGCGCAGGTGCAGCCCGACTGGACCGAGACGGCCGTGCTGTTCCTGACGGTCTCGGCCGGTCCGAGCGAACGTAAGAGCCCAACGATGGCCCGTGCCACCGCTCCCGTCTACGCCGCTGAGCGAGTCATGGTCGAGGCGGCGACCGAGCAGCGCACCGAGGCGCGCACCCGGCGCGAGATCGCCGAGCAGCGAGCCAAGAACGCCAAGGCCGAGGCGTCGAAACTGAGCCACCAGGCCACCGACGTCGGCGTCGACATGGTCGACCCAGTCGAGTACGCGGTGACGCTGGCAGAGCGGGCGGCGGCGATCGTGGTGCCGCCGCTGCCTCGGGTGATCGCCGACGACGTGACGCCCGAGGCGATGGTCTCGCGCCTCGCCGAGAACGACGGACGGCTCGCACTCATGTCGGCCGAGGGCGGCACGTTCGCGACCTTTGCCGGGCGCTACGCCAACGGCGTCGCCAACCTCGACGCACTGCTCAAGGGCTACTCGGGCGATCCGATCCGCGTCGAACGCAAAGGTCGAGAAGCCGAGATTGTGGACCGGCCCGCGCTCACGGTGTGCCTGGCTACCCAGCCCGACGTACTCGCCGCCGTGTGCGCTGACGAGAGGTTCAGGGGTCAGGGCTTGCTCGCGCGTATCGCGTTCGCGCAGCCGCGCCCGATGGTCGGCCACCGCGACCCCGACGCTGCTGTGCCCACACCCGAACACGTCGCCGCCGCTTACGCCGCTGCGCTCTCCGATCTCACCCGAGGTCTCTACGACCGCGAGCACGGCCCGACCTCGGTCAAGTTCTCGCCCGCTGCGCGTGAGGAGATCGCCGAGCTACAGCGCCGCGTCGAGCGTCGACTGACCACCGGCGGCGACCTGTCCGGCGACCTTGAGGCATGGGGAGGCAAGCACGTCGGCCGAGTTGTGCGCGTCGCGCTGCTGTTGCACATGGCCGAACACGGCTGCGCGGGCGTCGACCTGACCGTCGACCGCGACACCGTCGCCGCTGCCGAGCGGATCGGCGAGTTCTTCGCCGCTCACACACGTGCCGCATTCGGCACCGTCGACACCGGCGAGGTGCGGCTCTCCGACCTCACGACCACGCTCGACTACCTACGTGTGCGCCACCAGCGCCGCCCGCTGGCACCGTTCACCATGCGCGAGCTGAGCAAGAGCGGACCAACACTGCTGCGCCGCAAGAGCATTCGCGACCAGATACTCGCCACGCTCGCCGATCTGAACATCGTTGTGACCGTGCGGCGGCGCACCGAAAGCGGCCGACTCGGCGCTCACGTCGTCTACCTGCACCCCAAGGCGGCGTGATGGCAACCGCAAAGTGCCGCACGGTGCCGCATGGGTGCCGCATAAGGTGCCGCACGGCCTTTATGTGCCCTGAACTGCGGAAACGGCAAAGTGCCGCAAGTGCCGCACGGATTCCAGCACAAACTGCCTCGCGCCTCAGGAGAGGGCTAGGAAAACACACCTATCTATCTATCGCTGGGTCTGGAGCGGTGTTTGCCCGAAACCATGCGGCACTTGCGGCACTTCGGCGTTATCGCAGGTCAAGCGGTGTAAACGCTATGCGGCACCTAGTGCGGCACGTATGCGGCACCTTGCGGCACTTGAGCTGCGAAGCGGCGGCGTCACCGACATACGTGCAGGTCAGCGGCGAGATAGGTATCTCAACCAAGGTGCCGCACAACGCGAGGCGGTGCGGCATGACGTGAGCCGACGCCGACACCGACACACAGCTCGCCGAATCCGGGAGCTGTGACCAACACCCGAGGGAGCAACCATGAACGACCTACACGAACAGGGCAGGGAGCGGCGGCGGCGAGAAGCTGCGGCCGAACTCGGTCTCGCACCCGACGGCACGCCGTTACCGGCACGCGCGTCGCTCGATCGAGCACGCGAGGCGGCCGACGTTGTCGACGGCTACCGCGACCCGACCGAGATCGCCTCGACCCTTGCAGCGGTGTCGACCGCCGAGAGCTGCGAGCGAACAGCCGACGCACTGGAGTCGATCGCTCGCTCGCTCGCACTCATCGCCGAGGCGCAGCGGTGAGCGCGCCCACCGCCGACGAGGTGTTCGACCTGGGCCGTGAGTTCGGAGCGGCGGTGCTCGCTCGACCGGGCGACCTCGACCGCGACGCACTCACTGCACGCCTGGCGACCATCGTCGGCCACGTCGCCGACGGTCGACTCGACCTCGCCCGACACGTCACCCACACAATCGCCGTCCCCAATGAGAATGGAGAACCCACATGACCAGCAACAACACCCGACAGCCCGACGAGCGCGAGCGCGCCGTCGAGGCGCTACGCCGACGTATCGCCGGTGAGACCTACCAGGAGATCGCCGACGCGCTCGGCTACTCCGATCGGTCGGGCAGCCGCCGAGCTGTGCAACGGCTACTCGACCGCCGCGAGGCCGAGAGCGTCGATGAGCTGCGCGCCGTCCACGGTGCGCGCCTTGAGGCGCTTGTCGCGACGTACTTCGGTCCCGCGACCAAGGGCGACACAGACGCGGCGATGATCGTGCTGCGCGCACACGACCGGCTCGCGAGGCTGTTCGGGACGAACGCACCGACGGCCGTGTCGGTCGGCGTCGAGCCGGTGACCGACGCCGAGTTCGCCGAGGCTGCGGTCGGCCTCATTGCGGCGTTGCGCCCCGATATGGCGGCGGCACTGACCGGCACGCTGCCCGGTGCCGCCCGATCGGCGGTGCCCGAGGGCAGAGACACCGGCGAGCAGGTTTCGCCCGCGAGCGTCGAGCTGAGCGCCGGGAACGACGACGAGCCGGAACCGTGGGCCGACGTCGATGGCCCCGAACCCGTTGCGCGACAGGAGAACACCGAGACCGACGGCGTTGTCGAGGTGAAGCCCGAGCCCGTGCCGATCATCCCGCCCGCCGATCGTCCCGAACTCGCCCGGCGCGCTCCCGAACCGTATGGGCCGCGCGTCGACCTCGGTGGCTTTGGTCAGCGCCTCGGCGGCTCGCGGCCGACAGTCGTCGTCCACAACGCGCCGTAAAGCACTGCACAACAACGACATAGGAGGAATCATGCTCACCCTGCGACGAGGCGGCGCGACCCCGCCGACGACCCCGCGACCCGACCGACTCACCCCGTCGAGCCCTGCGCGGCCGGGTCGACTCACGCCGCCGAAACCGCCCACACCGAACCGACCGAAGGGACTACGCACGATGGACCAGACCGAGCAGCGCGAGCGGAGGCGGCGACACGTGCCGGTTGAGTACGGCGATGCGTTCTCGCTCGCCGCCGAGGTGCGCGAGATCACCGGCCCGCTGGCCGAGCAGATCGTCGCCGCACCGGCCCCGGCTACGTTCCGTCTCAGCGTCGACCGGCTCGCCGCCGAGGTCGAGGCGACCGTTTGGGTTGCGACGCAGATGTTGGCCGAATCCGACGCCGCGCGCCGCACACGGCATATCGAGCGAGTCGAGGATCGACAGCGAGCAACGACCATCCTCGGTGCGCAGGTCCAGCGCCCGGCCGCACCCGTGATCTCGACCGCTGACGTCGTCGGCGGGACGTGGTCCGCGCTGCTCACCGGCTACGCCGAACAGGTCGACGCCGATCTCGCGGCGCTGCTCGGCCGGGCGGTTCGCCCTGGTCAGACCCGGGGCCGGTTGTCGGCGTCCGAGCGCCTGGTCGAGGCGCTGCGGGGCGTCGACCGTGAGGGTTGCGCGATTGAGCGCAAGCTCGCCCGACCGATCGAGACGACCCGACCGGCGACGCCCTCGGGCTTGTCGGCGGCCGACGAGCTGCGCGCGTTGGGGGTTGAACTGTGAGCGCGGCGAGTCTGCACGCCTGCTGGTCGTGCGGTGCCACAACGATCTGGTGGCGGGGCTCGGTCCACGGCTACCGCTGCACTAGCTGCGTGAACGCCGCGATCGGCCTGGACCGACCACCGACGCGCCAGCAACGCAAGGCCACTCACTACCTCGAAGGACACCGACGATGACGAAACACACTGTTGACCGCGCACAGCTCGCGGTCGCGGTCCATGAAGCGGCTCACGCGGTCGTCGGCCGGGTGATGGGCCTGAGCGTCGCACGGGCGGTGATCCATCCGGCGGACGAACACGGCCACGCGGGCCGGTGCGAGTTCAGCCGCGCACCGCTCGGGACACCCGACGTTGTCGATCTCGCGGGTACGGTCGCTGAGCTGCGGTTTCAGCGCGGCCCGAGGTTCAGCTCGTTCGAGGTGATCGACCGTCTCAGCGTTCACCGCGACGACCGCCGCGCACTCACTGCGAGCGGCGACCCTGGAACGCTCGACCGCACGCGCCGCCTCATCGAAACGACCTGGTCGCCGATCCGCGAGCTTGCGGCTCGGTTGTACGGGTATCGCGAGATCAGCGGCGAGCAGGTCGACGCCGCGCTCAAGCTGTCCGAATACAACGACGAGAGCACCATGCAGCTCGCGGCGATCCGCTCGGGCCGCTGGCCCGCCGCTCGGCCGATCGTGCCCGGCGGCGGCGAGCTGTGGCGGCTACACCAGGGATGAACCCGAACGCGAACCGACCCCGTCGAGGTGATCTCGACGGGGTCGGTTCGTTTGTCGGTCAGCCGGTAGGGGTGGGCTGTGGAGCGGGTGTTGGTGGTGGCTGAATGACTGTAGTTGTTACCGCCGGTGGGACCGGCGGGTTAGGCGGCTTCGGCGCATCGTTCCCGCGAATCAGCGCGAACGGCGTCTTGCTCCAAGTCGACTGTGGCGTACCCAGCATCTGGCGACGAGTGATCGACTGCGTCGGTATCAAATGCACTTTGTGGTCCGCGTCCATGAATTTTGTCCACCGAACATCTGACGACAGCAAATAAACCGGCGCGAGCTGTGTCTCGCCGACAGTTAGGTGCTCTTGTGGGAGCCAGACACCGAGAAATCCGAGCCACACTATTAGCGGTGCGACCAAAAAGGCGATACCTAATGCCTTCGCAGCCTTTTCCGCCAGCGCCTTTATGCGCTCACCCCACGGCGCCTTTAGTTGAGTCGCCCAATACACCACGACCACGAGAAACATCACCAAAACCGCAAAGATGATCGCGTTGACCAGCATGTACCGGAGCGACATCGCGAAGAAGTCGATCACGCCAACGATCACGAGCCAGACGAGGAGCGTCGTCGTCTTCGGGCGCTTCTGTGCCTTCGGTGCCATAAACAATAGCAAGATCAACAAGAATACCCAGGTCAGAGCCGTACTTAGTAGCGGTAACGTCGTCGCGAGCACGAGCGCCGTCACATTCAGATTCTCTGTCAGCGACCTCAATGTCTCCGCATCGCCGCGTGACACAATCACCAAGTGCAAACAGGCCATCGCGACTGGAAGCAGACCGAGCAGCCAAAGCGACATCGTGCTGTTATCGCGCTTGGGCTTCCGTGGGGCCTGCAAGGCGGCCACAATGCCCGTTCCGATCTGCGTCAAGCTCGCTTGCAGATCTTCCCGCTGACGTCGAATCTGAGCATCGTCCGGCGGCCCCGAGGCGGTAGTCATACGCCGTACAGTAGGCGACCGGCGGTTGCAGCACACGTGGTCCACGACAAACCCTGTGGGCACAAACGATCGAGTGGCTACACTTTGGCTACACGTTCGGTTGATCGGCGTTGATCCAAGTTGATTCAACGTAACCCGAATATCGCTGCCTGCCAATCTATTACGTCAATCGACCGAGGTCGGAGCGAGGCGCGTTTAGAGTTCGAGTCTCACCGAGGGCACCATCACACCCCTGCCGGCCTCCGGCCGGAGTGCGCCCACTGAGTTCGAGTGGCATCCCGGAGGGCGCACCATGAAACCCCTGTTCAGCAGGGGTTTTCTGCTATCGGAGTGGCATCCAGACCGACGGTGCGGGACCGGATACGCCGGTCGAGGTCATCGACTCCCTATCGTGAACGGCCACCACGCGAGAGCCGATCAGTCGAAGACGCGATCGTCCTGAAGGAACTCCACGAGTATCCCGTCCGGGTCGGCGATGAAGAAGTACCGCACGCCGGTACGCCCCTCTGTGATGGCGGTCGAGGCAGGACACAGACCGCGCCGGGTGAAGTCACGCAACGTTTGTTCGACGGAATCTACTTGCAGACCAAAGTGTTTCACGCCGATCTCGGGCAGATCGGTGACCAGATCGCGAGCCGCATCCGGCAGCGGTTCCGATGCGGCGAAGGTGAACAACTCCAGGATCATCCCGTCGAGGCGCAGGTGGGACACCGACATGGACGCATCGGGAGCGTCGTAACGCATCACTTCCCGAAAGCCGAACTGTGCGTAGAACCGGGCCGACCTCTCGATCGATGCCACGCTGATCGCCACATGGTGCACGGAGAATCTCATCCGGCAACTATCCCCGCCCGGAAACGCAACCGACAAACTCCCATTGCAGGGCGTAGAGGAGTAAGGAAGCCGCGGCCCCGCGGACGGCGGCGCCGACGGCTCCGCCTGGAAGTCACGACGGTGAAGAACCACGCACCACCCCCATCCGGCCCACACGCATAGATGTGTCGTCGGTCACTATCCAGCAACCTCTCAGGACCAATTCAGGAACCTGTGGGTAATCTCGCCGTGTCCTTGCCGATACCGAACTGTTACGAAACGAACGGACCCAGCCGTGCCTCGACACCGACTGACTGCCCAGACGCCGACACCCTTCTCGATCGACACGGAGCAACGCCCAGGATCGCGCGGCCAACACCGGGCCGTCACATCCACGCCTATTCGCGCCCAGGCCGGCGCCCTCGCGGTCTTCGCCGGCGCGATCGGACTCGCGGCTGGTGGCGCCGCCAACGCGAACGCGCATCCGACGTCGACCCCGCCCGTCCCGGCCCTGCCGTCGAACATCACGCTCCCCGAGAACGTCGCGCTGCCCTCGAACCTGAAGCTGCCCCCACAGCTCGACGAGCTGACACGCGACCTGCTGCGCCCGAACCTCTCGGTGCCGGGCAGGAAGCAGGCTGTGAAGCCGACCAACGGCACCGTGACCTCGGGTTACGGCTCGCGCTGGGGCACCCACCACTACGGCGTCGACATCGCCGCCAAGATCGGCACGCCGGTGTATGCCGTCACCGACGGAGTGGTCCTCGAATCCGGTCCGGCGTCGGGTTTCGGCCAGTGGATCCGGGTCAGCCAGGACGATGGCACCACCGGCGTCTTCGGCCATGTCGACCAGAGCTTCGTCCACGCCGGCCAGCACGTGCAAGCGGGTCAGCAGATCGGCACCGTCGGCAATCGCGGCGAGTCGACCGGCCCGCACCTCCACTACGAGGTCTGGGACAAAAGCGGCAGCAAGATCAATCCGCAGGTGTGGCTGAACAAGCGCGGCGTCCATCCGTGACGATGGGCCCAGCGGGCTACCTGTCATCCACGAATCCGAGCTCGCCGATTCGCCAGAGTCACTCCTTGCACGACATGAGCGTCAGCGGCGATCCGAAGTCACATACCGACAGAACAACCCGGTAGCCCCAGGTCACGCGCTGAGCACCCCGGCCTGCTGTCACTGCCTACTGGTCGCGGTGGGGCGCACCACATAGGTGACCCGGTCGGCGACGTCGCCGGGTGGTCCATCCATGGTCAGGCCGTACCGTTCGGCCAGTGCGGCGAAGATCGCCCCCGACGAATCGTCGTCGATGCGTTCGACGACTCCACGCACCTCCAGATAGCGGTAGGGCTGATCGGGGTCGTTCACCGAGATCGCCACCGCGGGATGGGCGGTCACATTCACATACTTCTGGCGTGTCCTGGTGTTGGTGAAGTACAGGTACTCACCGTCCCAGGTGAACCACATCGGATTGACCTGCGGTGTGCCGTCGGGTCGGATGGTGGCCAGATGGGCATACAGTGGCCGTTCCAGCAGATCGCGATGACTGGCCGGTATGGTGGTCATGTTCTTCTTTCTGTTGTGGTGCACTGCTATTCGCGTCCCGAGGAGATCCAGGTGGGGTCAGAGACGATGTTGCGATCCCCGGCGACCAGACCCGCGACGGTGTCGAGCTCGGCAACCGCGGCGTCGTCGAGGATCAGGTCCACCGCAGCCGCGTTCTCCCGGAGCCGTGTGATCGAACGGGTTCCGGGAATGGGCACGGTGCCCACCCCCAGCCGACGTCCCGCGGCGTACAGCCACGCGAGTGCCACCTGGGCGTTGGTCGCCCCCACCCGCCGCGCCACATCGGTGACGACGGCCACTGCGCGCTGGTTGGCATCCCAGTTGTCACCGATCCGGGCGGTCTGACCGCGAAGGTCGGAATCGATCTGTTCACGGGTCAGGGTTCCGGTGAGGAAGCCCCGACCGAGGGGCGAGTAGGGCACGAAGCCGACACCCAGTTCGGCAGCGGCCGATACAACGCTGGTCTCGACATCGCGTGACCACAGACTCCACTCGCTCTGCACCGCAGCGATGGGGTGAACCTGCTGTGCGGCAGCGAGTTCCGATGCCGTCACCTCTGATAGCCCCAGGTGGCGTACCTTGCCCGCGCTCACCAGTTCGGCCATCGCGCCGACGGTGTCGGTGATCGGCACCTCGAGATCGCGGCGGTGCATGTAGTACAGGTCGATCACGTCGGTCCCGAGGCGTCGCAGGGATGCCTCACAGGCGCTGCGCACATACTCCGCATCACCGCGTGTGCGTCGGTTCCCGAAGCCGCCGCCGGCACCGATCCGGCCGGTGATGCCGAACTTCGTCGCGACGGTGACCTCGGCGCGGCGGGTCGCGAGGAGCCGACCGACCAGCTCCTCGTTGGTCCCGGCGGGACCGTCTACCCCCGGCGGCGGTGTGCCGTAGACGTCGGCGGTGTCGATGAAGCCGATCCCGGCATCGACGGCGGCGTGCAGAACCGCCAACGCGGTGTCGTCGTCGGTGCCGCCGTACACGTGTGTCAGCGACATCCCGCCGAAGCCGAGGGCAGAGGTCGTCAGACCGTCACCCAACTCGATTGTCCGCATGTATCACTTTCTCTCTGTTGATTGTTCGCCGGTCCACCGCTGCTCGGCCAGCTCGTCGGGATCCTCGATCACCTGCTCTGTGCAGTCGAGCCCGGCGTCGATGAGTCGCCGGTAGTGGGCGATCTTCTCGTCGACGGCGGCGAGACCGTCGACGAGTTCCCGGATGCGGGACTCGATCTCCTCCCGGTGGTCCTCCAGAAGCCGCATCCGCCGCCCATGCGTCCGGGCTCCCTGCCCCACCATGGTCACGAAGTCGCGCATGTGGGCCACCGACATCCCGGTCTGCCGCAACCGGACCAGGAGTTCGATCATGCGGATGGTCGCGTCGTCATAGCGGCGCACCCCGGCCGCGGTCCGTGGCACCGTCGGGATCACGCCCTCGGATTCGTACCAGCGCAGGGTGTCACGCGAGAGACCCGTTCGCGCGGACACCTCCGCGATGGACTGGTCGTCGGAACTGGTCATGGAGCCACGGTAGGCCTTCGAGCGCACTCGAACGCAACGCCGCCGACTCGACGAATCCGAGATCATCGTCGGCGCATTCCCCTCCACACGCACCGTGCCCCACACGCACCCGGTATCCGGGGAACTCCGCCACAGTTCGGATCACGGCGCACCGTCGGGCTCGCTGCGTCAGGCGTTGCGTTCGCGGAATCGGTGTGTAGCGCGTTGCTGCTTGGTGATCGTCTTCCACTCGTCACGCCGACGACGTTCCGCGCGCGCGTCACCCCGATCGGCAGCCCAACGGCTCTCGCGCAGCATCCGCCCATAGCGGTCGAGGCGGGTGGCATCGAGTTCCCCGGCCTCGATTGCGTCCTGCACGGCACAGCCCGGCTCGGACCGGTGACCACAGTCGGTGAAGCGACAACCGGCCGCGAGTTCCTCGATGTCGGCAAAGACCTGGTCGATGCCGACGCCGGCATCCTGGAGCCCGATCCCCCGCAGGCCCGGGGTGTCGATGAGCACCCCACCGCCGGCAATCGGGATCAGTTCACGGGTGACGGTGGTGTGGCGGCCCTTGTCGTCGGCCGCGCGCACCGTACCGGTCTTCATCCGGTCCGACCGCAGGATCGCATTCACCAGCGTCGACTTCCCAACACCGGACGGTCCGAGCACGACAGTGGTGCCGCGCAACCGATCCCGGATCTCATCGAGTCCGGTCCCGGAGACCGAGCTGGTGGTGATCACCTCCACGCCGGGAACCGCGGCGGCGAGATCGACGGCGGTCTCCTGTGGATCGGCGACGAACAGGTCGGCCTTGGTGAGGACGACGAGCGGTGTCGCGCCCGCATCCCAGGCGAGGGCCATGAGCCGCTCGATCCGCGACGGCCGTAGCCTGCCGGTCAGCGCCGCCACGACGAGGACGGTGTCGACGTTGGCGGCGAGGATCTGCGGAAGGGAGGTGCGCCCGGCCGAGGCACGACAGATCGCGCCCCGACGCGCGAGCAGGTCGACCACCTCGGTGGTGCCGCCCAGTCGCAGCGCCACCCAGTCACCGACGACGACACCGCCGTCGGTCTCGGTGACCCCGACCGCGGCGGTGGATGCCCGCAGCGTGCCGACCGGGGTGAGGGCGACACATCGGCCGCGGTCGACACGCGCGACGCGACCGGGGACCAATCCCTGTGCGGCATGGTCGGAGAACTCTGTCGTGCGGAGGGTATCCCAGCCGATGGAGGTCAGGTCGACGGATTCTTGGTGGCGAGAAGACATATGAGGTCCTTGGGAATGATGGGGCGGGAACCACTGGGGGTGCTGCGGGCAGCACGGACGACGACGGTCATCGATCCCGCTCCTCTCTCGGACTCACATGTTCAGAGGACGCGACGCTATCGGAGTTCCTGTCCACCGCGCAATCGGTTTTCCGATCACCTCCCCGACTCCGATTCGGTCGACAGCTGCTGCACATGTCCACCTCCCGGTGCCGCCGACCGACCACCTGTCGTGACGGTCCCTCGCGAGGCCGGTGCAGGGGCACCACCAGCGTCGGCACTAGGCTCGATGGGTGGCGATTGCCCGTCGACGGACACGAACAGTGCTGAGGAGGTGCGTCATCGACACTCTCCGACTGACCGTGAACTGTTCGATCCTGTTCACCGACCTTCCACTGTTGCGCCGACCGCAGGCGGCACGCGATGCCGGATTCGGCGCAGTCGAGTTCTGGTGGCCCTTCGACTCCGCCGTTCCCTCCGATCGGGACGTGAACGGCTTCGTCACCGCGATCGACGACGCCGGGGTCCGCCTCACGCATCTGAATCTGGCCGCAGGCGACCTCGCCGCCGGGGACCGCGGGCTGCTGTCGCACCCGACGGCCTCCCGCGAGTTCACCGACAGCGTCGACGTCGCCATCGGGATCGGCGGACAACTGGGCACGGCGGGTTTCAACGCGCTGTACGGCAATCGCCTCGACGGCCTCGACGTCGACGTCCAGAACGAGCTCGCCACAACCAATCTCGCCGTCGCCGCCCGCGCCGCCGCGACCATCGGCGCCGACATCCTCCTCGAACCGATCAGCGGGATACCCACCTACCCGCTGACCCATGCCGCCGACGCGATCGCCGCCGGTGAACGCGTCCGCCGCGAGCACCACGTCGACAACGTGAAACTGCTCGCCGACCTGTATCACCTGACGGTCAACGGTGACGACGTCGAGCGTGTACTCGTCGGGTTCGCCGACCGGATCGGTCACGTCCAGATCGCCGACGTACCGGGCCGTGGTGAGCCGGGCACCGGGACACTGGATCTCGCCGCCCATCTCGCCACCCTCGACGCGCAGCGATACCCGGGGTGGATCAGCCTCGAACACCACGCCACCCGGCCCGACCCGTTCGACTGGATTCCGGGATTCCCGGCACCGTCCTCGACCGACCACTGATCGTTCCCACCGCAAAGGATCGCCATGGCCACAATCGCATTCATCGGACTCGGCGTTATGGGCAGCCCGATGTCGATCAACCTGGTACGCGCCGGACACACCGTGACCGGGTACAACCGGACCGCCTCGCGCGCAGCCGATCTGGTGCACGCCGGCGGAACGGCGGCGGGCTCTGTCGCCGAGGCCGCCACGGGTGCCGACATCGTCATGCTGAACGTCCCCGATTCCGGCGATGTGGAACTGGTCCTCACCGCCGACGACGGCGTGTTCGCCCACGCCGCACCCGGCACGGTGATCGTCGACTTCTCCACCATCCGGCCCGATGTCGCGATCCGGATGGCAGACCTGGCCCGCGCCCGCGACCTCGAGTTCCTCGACGCCCCGGTCTCCGGCGGCGAGGAGGGTGCGGTGGCCGGCTCCTTGTCGATCATGGTCGGCGGCTCCCCGGACGCCTTCGCGACCGTCGCACCGGTCCTCGACGCGGTCGGCGGGACCGTCGCGCACGTGGGCCCGAGTGGCAGCGGGCAGACGGTGAAGGCCGCCAACCAGCTGATCGTCGCAGCCAACATCCAAGCCCTGGCCGAGGCGATCGTCTTCCTCGAGGCCCACGACGTCGACACCTCGACGGCGGTCCGGGTCCTGGCCGGCGGACTGGCCGGGTCGGCGGTCCTCGACCACAAGGCGGCCCGGATGATCGCCCGCGACTTCGAGCCCGGAGGCCGGATCGATCTGCACCACAAGGACCTCGGGATCGTCACGGCCGCAGCACGCGAGGCCGGGGTGGTCGTCCCGGTCGGATCGCTGATGGCCACCCTGATGGCGTCGGCACGCGCCAACGGCGACGGCGGCCTCGACCACGGGGCCCTGTTCCGCGGCGTCGAGCGCCTGTCCGGCCGATTCGACGGCTGACGTGCCCGCGTCATCAGGGGCCCGACCCGAACACCGCTCACCACCGTTGCCGTCGCGCGCGCTGCCCGCGCCGATGCCGATCCGGCTGCGGTATGCCCTCCCCGTCGTCCTGCTGGTCCTGTTCGTGACCGGATGGGGTGCCAATCATTTCGCGTCGATGATCCCCGTCCTCAAGGCCGACGAGGGACTGTCGGCGACGGTCCTCACCGGGGCGTTCGGGATCTATGCGCTCGGACTGCTGCCCGGCCTGTTCGGTGGCGGCACGCTCTCGGACCGGACCGGTCGACGTCCGGTGGTGCTCTCCGGCGCCGCCGTCGCCGGACTGGGCAACCTGGCGATGGTCGTCTGGCATGACTCCACCGGTGTCCTGGCGGGCCGGCTGGTCGTGGGTCTGGGCGCCGGACTGACGATCGGCGCCGGCACCGCTTGGGCCGGTGACCTGCGTGGACGGTCGGGAGTGACATCGGCCGGCGTCGTCCTCACCACCGGATTCGCGCTGGGCCCGGTGATCACCGGTCTACTGGCCGAACTCGTCGCCCATCCGTTGCAGATCCCGTTCCTCGCCACCGGGATCGTCTCACTGGCGGCGGCTGCGGTCGGTACGGTGCTGACCCCCGGCGGCCGCCCCCACCATGCGCATCCGAACGGGATGATCGACGACAACGAGCGGTCGGTGGGGGCCGCCTTGTCATGGTCGGTCCCGATGGCGCTGTGGGTGTTCTCGTCGGTGACGGTCGTGGTGGTGGTGATGTCGGCACGGATCGGCGACGACGCCTGGGGGCCCGGACTCGCCGCCGCCGTGGCCCTGGGCACGGGGGTGATCATCCAGTTCGTCGTCCGGCAGACGCATGCCGGCCCGATGGCCGGCGTCGTCGGCGCCGCATTGGCCGCGGTGGGTTTCCTCCTGTGCGCCGCTGGTGGCGCCCACCCCTCGATGGCGTTGTTCGTCGTCACCGCTGTGGTCCTCGGCCTCGCCTACGGGTTGTGTCTGCGCGATGGGCTGGTCGACGTCGAGACCAGGACACCACCTGCCCGCCGAGGCGCGGTGACCGGTGCGTTCTACGTCGCCTGCTACCTGGGTTTCGGGCTCCCGGTGCTCGTCACGACCCTCGCGCCGACCGTCGGCCTGACCACCCCGATGGTGGTGCTCGCCGCGGCGGCGATCGTCGCGTCGACGTCCCGGGCCGTGCGCCTTCGGCGACGATGATGCCCGCTCGATCCAGGCGCGTCCGCCCGTCTGTGGCAGACCACCGGCAGCCGACCTCGGTCGGCACGGCTGACGGACAGCACCGCTGGTCGATGCCACAGCAGTTGGGGCTCACAGGAATCGGACGGGGTCGGCCAGAGATCACACTCCGCACACGCACCGGCGGGGCCTGTGGCATGCGGCCGCACCCCATACGCTCTTCGGCGCCTTCCTCCCGTTCGGGCAGTTCGCGCTCGGCGGTCTCGCCGTCCTGGTGCTGCCGGCGCCGGTCTTCGGCACCTCGAAGGAGGCCGGGTCGCTGCTGGCAGCTGTTCGAGGACGCGGGCGTCCCCGAACTGGTCGACATCGGACTGGGGCTGGCCACGATCAGCATGGTCACCGGCGTCGTGGGTGGTTCTGCCCACGTCCGCTGGGCGGTGCGCAATCCGCGAATCCCGCTCAAACGCAACGAACTCCTGCAGCCCGACGAGCAGTACGACGTCGACGACATCCACCTCACCCCGGCAGACAAGCGGCCCGGGCCGACTCCGGGCTCCATCCCACGACCATCGCCTTCGCACTGATCGGTGTGACGATCCTGTTGTCGGTGGGCATCCTGTGGGCCGCGCGCGCCGTCGTGTCCGCGCTCGGCTCCGACATCCTCGACAAGATGCCGCTGTTCCCGGTCGCCGTCATCGGTGGCTTCATCGTCCAGTGGCTGGTCACCAAGACCGGGCAGGCCCATCACGTGGACAAGCGTGCCGTGGAGGGGATCTCGTCGATCGCCCTCGACGTCTTGCTGGTGTGCGCCATCGGCACGATGTCGCTGGCGACGATCGGCTCCAACGTACCCGCGATCGTCGTGTTCACGGTGATCGGCGTCGGGTGGAGCGGTCGCATTGATCGTGCTGGGCAGGCAGTTCCACCGCGACGACTGGTTCGAGCACGCCATCGCCGATTTCGGCCAGTCGCAGGGCAACGTGGCGACCGGTTTCGTCCTGGCCGACATGGCCGATCCGCAACGCCGCACGTCCACGGCGAACGCGTACGGCTACAAGCAGTTACCCTACGAACCGTTCCTCGGTGGCGGATTGATCACCGCTCTGTCGGTGCCGCTGATCGTCTCGATGGGGCTCGGGTTGTTCACCGCACTGAGTGCGGTGGCAGCGGTGCTCATCGGCGTATGGGGGATTCGGCGCAAGCCCACCCCGGAGGGCTGAGGACGACGCCTGCATCCCGGACATGCCAGGACCTTGCGGGCCTGGGACTTCCGATGTGACCCTGGGACTCCCGACGATCGGGGCCGGCGATCACTCCTGACTGAATTCTCGTAGGCGGGCCGCGTAGTCGGCGTTGAACGCGGCGAAGCGCGCTCGCAGCTGCTCCCCCGGCCAGTCCGTGGGCAGGAGCTCCGGAGGCAGGAGGGGATCGAGCTGAAGGTGCCGGAACACCTCCGCATTGGCGACGAATCCCGCGACCAGGGTGTCGGCATCGGCCATCACCGCGATCAGGCGCCACGCCTCGGCCGACCACGACGACAGGTCCCACAGGTCGGCGACAGGTGGGGTGTCGTCGCGAAACCGCCCGACGACGAACCTGCATGAGCCGGTGATGATCTCGTCGAGATCCTGGTCCAGATTGGCCGGCCTGGTCCACACCCCCTCACGCAACTCCGCGAACCGGGCCCGCAGCATCGCACGGCGAAACGCGAGCCGTTCCGATTGCGTCCGCGCGGTGGACACTAGTATCGCCACGTCCCAATCGCCGTCCCACGTCCCCGGGGGCGGTGACGCGTTGACCTCTTGTTCGCGCTGCCGTCGAACCTGTTTTTCGGTGAGCCGATAGACGCTGTTCGCGACAGTGGCGTCGTCGTCGGTCACCATCCTGGTCAATGCGACCCGCATCGTCTGTTCGGCGATCCCGAAAAGCCCACCGATCCGCACCAGGGCACTCACCGCGAGTTCTGGTGGGTGGTAGCCGAGTAGGGCGCTGATGGCGACCGATCGCGCCGTCATCGGTGTCACGGCAGGTAGAAGGCGTTCCGACACGCGACAACAGTACACCCGGAATTTTTGGCCATACCATTCACTCCGTCAATCAAATCGTATTACCGTTCTCAATCACGTGATACTTGTGTGTTACATCCGGACGGGCAATCGCCTTTCGGATTGCATTGAGGAGGTATGTCCCATGCCCTATCGATCGATTTACGCCCCCGATCTGCTGAGTGGGCAGGTCGTGATCGTCACCGGAGGCGGCAGCGGCATCGGCAGATGCACCGCCCATGAGCTCGCCGGCCTCGGCGCCCATGTGGCCATCGTCGGACGCAATCCCGACAAGCTCGAGCAGGTCCGCCACGAGATCACCGAGGACGGCGGATCGGTGTCGATCCATCCCGCCGACATCCGCGACGAGTCGGCCGTGGGCGATCTGGTCGACGCCACCCTCCAGCGTCATGGCCGCATCGACGGTCTGGTGAACAACGCCGGCGGGCAGTACCGGTCCGCCCTCAAGGACATCAGCACCAAGGGGTTCGAGGCGGTCGTGCGCAACAATCTGACCGGCGGATTCATCGTGATGCGCGAGGTCTACAACCGCGCGATGGCACAGACCGGCGGGTCGATCGTGAACATGATCGCCGACATCTGGAACGGCTGGCCGAACTTCTCGCACTCCGCCGCCGCGCGGGGCGGGATGTTCACGCTCACCGAAACCGCCGCAACGGAGTTCGCCGAGTCCGGCGTCCGGGTGAATGCCGTCGCCCCCGGTTCCATCGCATCCAGCGGCCTCGACACCTACGACACCAAGGACACCGAGTTCATCCAGTCCGGCGTGTCCTCCCAGATCCCCTTGCAACGTTTCGGAACCGAAGCCGAGGTGTCCGCCGCGATCGTCTTCCTCCTGTCCCCCGCCGCGTCGTTCATCACAGGATCCTGCATCCGGATCGACGGCGGCGCACCCAACGCGCGACGCGGCTGGTGGGACCTGCAACCCGCCCAGAACAATTCCCCGTTCGACGGCTTCCACCGGGCCGTCGAGCCCGCCATTCTCGCCGCAACCCATGCGTCGACAACCGAGTGACCCTCGCACGCAGCCACACTTCGGATCAAAAGGTGTTGCCATGTGGCGACATAGATCAATACGAGTACTCCCCGACATCGGACGGCACTGGTCGGCGACCCGCCCCGACAAGGTGGCACTGGTCGACGCAGCAGCCTCGATCACCTATCGCGAACTCGACGACAGAACCAACCAGATCGCCCATGCCGCCATCGATTCCGGCATTCGACGGGGTGATCGGATAGGTTACGTCGGCCCCAACTCCGTCAGCTTCTGGGAATGCTGGCTGGGCACGAACAAGGCCGGCGGGATCTTCGTTCCGCTCAACTGGCGATTCGCGGTTCCCGAGTTCGTGGCACTCATCGACGATGCCGGCCTGTCGATCGTCATGGTCGATTCCCAGCTCGTCCCCACGCTTGCGGAAGTCCGGGACCTGTGCGCTCGACCGTTCCAGATCGTGGTCTTCGGAACAGAACTCGAGGGCGAGACGGGCCTCGACCAGTGGATCGCCGATCAGCCCACCACGGACCCGGCGGTACCGATCCGGGTGGAGGACGTCTCGCTGCTGGCGTACACCTCGGGGACCACCGGGCGCCCCAAGGGTGCCCAGATCACCCATCGGGCATTCGACAACTGGTTCATGATGGCGTCGGTGGAGCCCACCGAGAGCTTCCACGACAACGACGTGGTCCTCATGATCATGCCGAACTTCCACCTGGCGGGATCGTGGCTCACGCTCTCCGGGATCTATCACGGCGCCACGATCGCCGTTGTCGGACAGTTCGATCCGGGCACCTTCTTCACCGCGGTGACGGCGTTCCGACCCACGGTGGTGTGCCTGGTACCCACCGCGATCCAGATGATCGTCCACCACCCCGACGCCGTTCACACCGACTTCGGTTCGATCCGCCGAATCCTCTACGCCGGATCGGCGATCTCGGCCGACACGATCCGTGCGGCCACCGACCTGATCGGCTGCGAGCTCGAACAGTTCTACGGGACCACCGAGACCTACATCATCACCATCCTCCGGCCTGATCAGCACGACCCGGACAACGCCGAACTGTTGTCCTCGTGCGGCAGCCCGTTCCCCTTCGTCGAGGTGCGGGTCACCGACGCCGACGGCCATGACGCCGCCGACGACGTCGTCGGCGAAGTGCTCGTGCGATCGCCGATCATGGTCGACGGCTACTGGAACAACCCCGATGCGACCGCGTCGGCCTTCGCGGGTGAGTGGTACAAGACCGGTGACCTCGGGCGGCTGGACGCCGACGGCAACCTGTACCTGGTCGACCGGGCGAAGGACATGATCGTCACCGGTGGTGAGAACGTCTATTCGGTCGAGGTCGAACGCGCCTTGAACACCCACCCCGCAGTTCGGTCGGCGGCGGTGCTCGGGCTTCCCAGCGACCGATGGGGTGAGCAGGTCACGGCCTTCGTCGTCACCGATTCGGCGGTCACCGAGGCGCAACTGATCGCCCACTGCCGAGATCACATCGCCGGATACAAGGTTCCCAAGGCGATCACCTTTCTCGATCAGCTGCCGACGACGCCGAGCGGCAAGGTCCGCAAGAACGTCCTGCGCGCGTCGGCGTCTCCGTCACTCGACCCCCTCCGCCCGATAGTTCGTCCGAACACAGGAAGTGATCATGAGCAAAGTCGTCTACGAGAAGCGTGATTCGGTCGCCTGGATCACCATGAATCGTCCCGAGGTCAAGAACGCAGTCGATGTCGAGATGCACGAACAGCTCTCCGCGGCGTTCGAGGACTTCCGCGACGACCCCCAGCTGCGTGTCGCCGTCCTGACCGGCGCCGGGGACACCTTCACCGCGGGCGCCGACCTGCGTACCCACGCTCCCGAATGGCAGACGGTGGGACCGATGGTGGGCAGGGAACGACTCGAGGACGGCCTCTCGGGCATCACGCGTGGTCCGCTCGCCCGGATCACCAAACCGATCGTGGCATCCATCGACGGCTGGTGCCTGGGTCACGGAATCGAACTGGCGATGGCCTGCGATCTCCGGATCGCCTCCGACAGAGCACAGTTCGGTACCTTCGAGGTCCGCCGTGGGATGCACTCGGCGGACGGCGGAATCGTCCGGCTGGTCAACACCTGCGGAGTCGGTTTCACGATGGAACTCGTCCTCACCGGCGAACCCGTCACCGCCGACCGCGCCTTCGCGGCGAACATGGTGAACCGGGTGGTGTCCCACGAGCAGCTCGCCGATGCCACCGAACTCCTGGTGCAACAGATCCTGCGTTGCGATCAGGCCGCGATCGAGTCGGCGAAGGAGACCGTCCACGAGATCATCGGACGTCCGCTCCACGACCAGCTCCGCGTCGAGGCGATGTGGGGTTACGCGCTGTGCGGGGGGAACATCACCGTCGAGTCGCGATCGCAGCAGTTCTTCGACAAGACCGACGCCGGGCGGGCCGGCGAGACGGCCACGCCGCTGACCGGCGGGAGGTGAGAGCGGCCCGGTGAGAACGGCCCGTCCACGAACCGGCCTCGCCGACGCTGCGAGTCGGGTCACCGCGGCGCCGCGGCACCGACCCCGCACCGTGCCGCATCCGTGAATCGACCACATCCGCGCCCCGACGGTGGGATCCTGCAGGCTGACCACCAGAAGCAGGATCCCACCTCGGGACGGGGCGGACATGACCAGCGAGAACAGCCCGGCCGACGGCCGCCCACGCGCCGAACGGCGGTGGACGGCATCGGCGTTCGTCCTGGTCTCGATGGCCGTGCCGTTTCTCCTGCCCGCCCGCTATTCACCGGGCACCGACTGGCTCCTGCCCACGATCGAGGGACTCGTGCTGGTGGCCCTGGTCATCGTCGATCCCGGGCGCATCGACCGGCCCGGACGTCGGGCACGTGCCCTCTCACTCGCCCTCGTCGCGGCGATCGCCGTCGGCGCGGCCTGGGGTGCGGGACGTCTGGTCTGGGACCTGTTGCACGGCAACCCCCAGACCACCGTGGCGACCGAACTGCTCATCTCGGGCGCCCTGGTGTGGATACAGACCATCATCGCGTTCGCATTCCTCTACTGGGAACTCGACAACGGCGGACCCGTCACCCGGCATCTACACCCGCGCACCCACCCCGACCTGGCGTTTCCGCAACAACTCGACCCGTCACTCGCCGCGCCGGGCTGGCGGCCGGTGTTCTTCGACTACCTCTACCTCGCGCTGACCAATGCCACCGCCTTCAGCCCCACCGACGTGATGCCCTTGGCCCGATGGGCGAAGCTCGCGATGGCGATCCAGTCGTTGCTGTCGATCGTGATCCTCAGCCTCGTCGTGGCCAATGCGGTCAATCTGCTCGGCTGAACGGCCTTTGGTCCAGAGTTGTTGCGGACGTGGTGAACTCACGGTGTTCCGAGAGCCGGACGACCTCGCCGGTGGCAGAGGAGTTCGATCACTCCGCAGAGGCGATGCGCACGACCATCTTTCCGATGTTCTCTCCGCGCATCATGCCCAGGAAGGCGTCGACCGCGTGGTCGATGCCGTCGACGACGGTCTCGTCGTACACGATCTCGCCGGCGGAGAACCACTGCGCCATCTTCTCGTTGAACTCCTTGGCGTAGCCGAGGTAGTTGCCCAGCGTGAAGCCCTGCAACGTGAGACCCCGCGTGATGATGTTGCTCATGTTGCGCGGACCGGGCTGCGCCTTGGTCTCGTTGTACGCCGAGATCGCGCCGCACAAGGCCGCACGCCCGCCGTCGTTGAAGACGTCGAGTGCGGCCTCGAGGTGATCGCCGCCGACATTGTCGAAGTAGACGTCGATTCCCTTGGGGGCACTGGCGCGCAACTGATCTCGGACCGAACCGGCCCGGTAGTCGATGGCCGCGTCGTAGCCGTACCGCGACGTCAGCAGCTCGACCTTCTGCGGGCCACCGGCCGAACCGATCACCGCGGAGGCACCGAGCAGGCGAGCGATCTGTCCGGCGGCGGTACCGACCGCACCCGCGGCACCCGAGATGAACACGACGTCACCGGGTTTCACACCGGCGATCACCGTCAGACCCACGTAGGCGGTCAGCCCGGTCATCCCGAGGATGCCCAGGTACACCGACGATTCCGAACCGGCCGGCGGCTCGGGCAGGCGACTGAACGCGGCGGCGGGCCCGGTGGACACATCACGCCAGCCGAGCTGGTGCAGCACGAGGGTTCCCACCGGCAGGTCCGCCGACCGTGATTCGACGACGCGACCGACGGCTCCGCCGCCCATCGTCTCCCCGAGCGCGAAGGGCGGGATGTAGGAGCGGGTGTCGATCATGCGACCGCGCATGTACGGATCGACCGAGATGAACTCGTTGGCGACACGCACCTCACCGTCGGCGAGATCGGCGAGCTCCACTTGCACGGCCCGGAAGTCGGCGGGTTCGGGCCAGCCGACCGGGCGGGAGACGAGTTGGATCTGGGTACTGGTGGACATGAGACCTCCTGATCTCGGTGGGTGATGCCGGGCGGGGTGTTCCCCGGCGTCAGACGAGTAGTGCGATGGTGACCGTGACGACGGCCAGCAGCGGGAAGAAGAGTTGGGTGATGGCCGCCTTGGCCTTGCCCGGCGACGAGATCAGCAGCACCAGGCCGGCGGCGAGCATCGACCCGGCCCCGGCGTAGACGAGTGCCGCCCCGACCGCGTCGGAGACCGTCCAGAGCCCGACGCCGACCAGTGTGATGACGGCCAGGAACAGGTTGTAGAAGCCCTGGTTGAAGGCCATCTCCCGGGTGGCCTCGGCCTCCTCGGCAGTGGTGCCGAAGGTACGGCGGGTGCGCTCGTCGGTCCAGCGCACGGATTCGAGCACGAAGATGTAGATGTGCAGTACTGCTGCCATAACGGCGCAGACGAGTGCGACGACCGCCATCGGGATTCCTTTTGTAGACCGAACGTTGCAGAACTATACTAGAACGGTCATTGCAGAATCTGTCAACCAAGGAGTCCTCATGGGACGCATCGCCGGCTACGACCGGAGTGAACTCATCCGGTCCGCACGCGACCTCTTCTGGCGTCGCGGCTTCGATGCCGTGTCGGTGGCCGAGGTCGAGGAGGCGACCGGGGTCGGCCGATCGAGCATCTATCACGCCTTCGGCAACATGCGCGGCCTGTTCGACGCCACCGTCGCCGACTATCTCGACGAGATCGTGCGTCCCCGACTCCGGCCGCTCACCGCAGACGTCGTCTCGCCCACCGCCATCCTCGACCACCTCGACGGACTCCGGATCGCCATCACCGCCCTCGCCGGCGACACCTCACCCCACGGATGTCTGCTGCTGACCTCGGCGGCCACGCCGATCGGCGACGACGCCGCGGTCCATCAGGTGATCAGCGACTACCACCGCGAACTGTCGCAGGCGGTGGCCAACGGAATACGCGCCCTGCTGCCCGACACCGACGACGCGGTGCGCCGACGGTTGACCATCCTCACCACCGGTTCGACCATCGCGGCGCTGACCCTGGCCCGCGTCGACGCCGACGCCGCCTGCGACACCCTCACCGCGGCCATCGCCACCCTCGAGGACGCGCGGGACGGCCGTCCGGCGTCCGCCGGCGGCGCACCTCACCGCGTCCACCCCATGTGAACGCCGTGTGCCAAACCGCTCACAACCCACCTCCCCCTTCCTGTCAGGTTTTCGGTCCAGGCATGATCTGCTGATCACCGATCACCCCTGGAGGTTCGATGTCTCCCGTGTCCGACCGTGAGTTCACGCTTCGTTTTCTCGCCGCACCGACCGACGCCACCACCCTCGGAGGTGACGTACGCGGCGGCAGGCTGCTGTCGTGGATCGACAAGGCGGCCTATGCCTGTGCGGCCACGTGGTCGGGCGGCTACGCGGTCACCGCCTACTTCGGCAACATCACCTTCACGCGCGGTATCGAACCCGGCGACATCGTCGAGGTGACCGCCACGCTGATCCACACCGGGACCTCGAGCATGCACATCCAGTGCACGGTGCGGTCGGCGGCACCGCACACCGGTGTCTTCACCGTGGCCAGCGAATGCCTGGTCATCTTCGTCGCGATGGGTGAGGACCGCAGGCCCCGTCCGGTCCCGCAGTGGGTGCCGGCGACCGACGCCGACCGCGCCGCACAGGAGTACGCGACCACCCGCATCCCCGTCCGCCGGGCGATCGAGGACGCGATGGCCGGGATGACCTATTCCGAGGCGGGCACCGCGCCCCGCTCCCAGACCCGGTTCCTGGCCGCGCCGACCGACGTGAACTGGGGCGGCAACGCCCACGGCGGGCGTGTGATGGAGTGGATGGACGAATCGGCCTACCTCAACGCCGCGCGCTGGTGTGGCGGGCGGTGCGTGTCCGCCTATGTCGGCGGCATCCGGTTCTACGCGCCGATCCACATCGGCGACGTCGTCGAACTCGATGCGCGGCTGATCCACACCGGCAAGCAGACGATGCACGTCTCGGTACATGTCCGGGCGGGCGCCCCGCACACCGGCGAGATGCGTGACTGCGCCCACAGCCTGACCATCGTGGCCGCCGTCGACGAGCAGGGCGATGCCACCGCGGTGCGGCGGTGGGTGCCGGTCTCCGACGAGGACCGGGCACTCGATGCCCACGCCCGCGAACTCATGGCGATCCGGGCGGCCCTGCCGCGGCGTCTGCAATGGCTGACCGCAACCCCGTGACCAACGGCGATCAGGTGACGTCCACGGTGTTCATGATGGCGAACCTCACCTGATCAGGGCGGTACCGATCGTCGGAGTACCCGAACGGCCGGCCCCTCGGCGTCGAATCCGGTCCGGTTCCCGCAGCAGCGCTGCCCCCTCGGCGATCGCGAGGGCCCGGGCATCGGCGGCCACGGCGTCGAACTAGCGACGCACGGACGCGAACTGCACAGCGCCTGCCGGATCGGTCCCCGACTCACCTGACACTGCTCCATGCGCGCGACCTCGGCAGGCAGTTCGTCGCCGGCCTGGTACTCGCCGGAGTCGATCTGGGTGCGGATGGCGTCGTAGATCTCCTGTTACCGCGGAGACACCCGGAACCTCCACCTGGAACCGTGTACCCACGAGATCTGTACACCTGGACGACTTGTCTACCCAACTCCGGGCGACGACGGCGAAATCCCACCGGGCCTGCGGCCTCGCCGTCAGGTCGTCGACGGCGAGGGCGAGGGCCATGCAGCACAGGCAGATCCGCACGCACTCGGCGACCGCTCGGTGGCGGGCACCCGATTCCAGTGCAGGACAGGGATGATCGCGGCGAGCGCAGCGGCACCGGCGAACCCGTAGAACAGCGTCGTGGTGCTGGCGTGGCCGAAGTTGCGGACCGACGCCCCGGCGACCTGATCGACATGGTCGACGACCGCAACCGAGAGTCCCTGACGGTGTGCGTGATAGGCGTGAGCGAAGCCGACGATGCCCGCGCCCACGACGACGTCGTAACGACGGAAAGACATCTCGGGCCTTGACGCTGTCATGTTTACACCTTTGCTGTCGCGTCAGACGCCGGACGCTCACCGCACCCCGGGGACCAGCCGCCCGTCCGTATATTCGACGACCACGGTCAGCACATACAGCGGAGCCTCCACCACCGGCTGCGGCAGTTCGGCGTACCGCCCGTCGACGGTGCACAGTTGCACGGGCAACACCGACAGCTCGTCCAAGAGCGCCCCGAAGATCGTGCTCACCTCCGACAGCCGACCAGGGAGCACGGCGCCGGCGATCCGTCGGCCGTCCCGGCCGATCACCCCCAGATGGTCGGGCACCGGACGGGTGGCGGCCGTCCGGAAGTCCGTGCCGGCCAGCGACCGCAACACGGCAGAGTTCTGCTCGTCGGTGCCGTCGAGGATGTAGGCCTTTCCACTGATCCGGCGGATCAGTCCAGTGGACGCCTCGGCGAATGCCCACAGGTTGAAGCACACCTCGTGCCGGTCGGTGGCGGCGCGGCACGGGATGCGACCGGTGTCGATGCTCATCGCAGGTCCTCTCGTCGTCGGATGCAGAGCCGATCAACGTAACAACCCGGCACCGACATCGGCAGACACCCTCGGTCGGATGACCGACATCGGTCCGTTGATGATGAGCCGGGACCCCTCCGCCGATCGAGCCGAGCACGCTTCGACTATCGAGCCGGGACCGAACATCGCGAGGACCCGTGTCGAAATCTCCGCAGCCCACGCTGGGCAGTGACCACCTCAGAGGTGGCCGCGTTGGCGACATCGGCCGTCTGAGGTTTCGACACGCCTCGTCGCTACGCTCCTCATCGGCTCAACCACCAACTAGCCGTTGATGATTGAGCCGGGACCGAGCCGGAAAGGCGAGGACCCGAGTCGAAATCCCCGCAGCCCACCTCGGGAGGTGACCACCTCAGAAGTGGCCGGGTCAGCGACGTCGGCCGACAGAGGTTTCGACACGCCTCGTCGACGACCCGTTGATGATTGAGCCGGGACCGAGCATCGCGAGGACCCGAGTCGAAATCCCCGCAACCCACCCTGGGCAGTGACCACCTCCAAGGTGGTCACGCTGGCGAGCCCGGCCGTCTGAGGTTTCGACACGCCTCGTCGCTACGCTCCTCATCGGCTCAACCACCAACTAGTCGTTGATGATTGAGCCGGGACCGAGCATCGCGAGGACCCGAGTCGAAATCCCCGCAACCCACGCTGGGCAGTGACCACCTCAGAGGTGGCCGGGTTGGCGACATCGGCCGTCTGAGGTTTCGACACGCCTCGTCGCTACGCTCCTCATCGGCTCAACCACCAACTAGCCGTTGATGATTGAGCCGGGACCGAGCATCGCGAGGACCCGAGTCGAAATCCCCGCAACCCACGCTGGGCAGTGACCACCTCAGAGGTGGCCGGGTTGGCGACATCGGCCGTCTGAGGTTTCGACACGCCTCGTCGCTACGCTCCTCATCGGCTCAACCACCAACTAGCCGTTGATGATTGAGCCGGGACCGAGCATCGCGAGGACCCGAGTCGAAATCCCCGCAACCCACGCTGGGCAGTGACCACCTCCAAGGTGGCCGGGTTGGCGACATCGGCCGTCTGAGGTTTCGACACGACTCGTCGCTACGCTCCTCATCGGCTCAACCACCAACTAGCCGTTGATGATTGAGCATCACACCCTCCGATGATCGAGCCGGGACCGAGCATCGCGAGGACCCGAGTCGAAATCCCCGCAGCCCACGCTGGACAGTGACCACCCCAGAGGTGGTCACGCTGGCGACATCGGCCGTCTGAGGTTTCGACACGCCTCGTCGCTACGCTCCTCATCGGCTCAACCACCAACGCTCAGTTGATGATCGAGCCGATCCGATCAGCGTACGGCGAGCGCGCGGACGAGGCCGCCGTCCTGCGGGATCATCGTGACGTTGCGGTGTCGCGGGCGTTCGGCTGGCCGGTCGTGGGTCTCCAGGTCCACGCGGCGCAGGATCTCGGTGACGACGGTGGTCAGCTCGGCCATCGCCAGCGCGGCGCCGAGGCACCGCCGATTCCCACCGCCGAACGGCAGGAGGGTGTGCGGTGCGGGCCGCACACCGAGGAAACGTCCCGGATCGAAAGCGAACGGCTGCGGATACAGATCGTCGCGATGATGCAGGAGCAGGATGCTGACCAGAACCGTCATCCCCGACGGCACCAGGGTGGTACCGAACCTCCAGGGCCGCAGCATCTCCCGGGCAACCATCGGCACCACCGGACGATTACGCATGGATTCGTTGAGCAGTGCGGCGACGTAGCCGTCGTCACCGGCAGCGACCGCCTCACGCGCATCGTCGTAGACACCGGGGTTGCGTGTCAGTCGCTCGAAGGTCCATGCCACGGTGTTCGCCGTGGTCTCGTGACCGGCGAGCACCAGGGTCAGCAACTCGTCACGGATCTCGCCGTCCGACAGCGGTTGCCCGTCCTCGGTGCGGGCGTCGAGCAGCAGTGCGGTGATGTCGGTGCGTTCGCGCCGGCCGGACTCCGCACGACGCTCGGCCAGGATCCCTGAGATCGCTCGATCCACCGGCCGGAGAACGAGTTTGGTGACACCCACCGGGTTCTCGCTGAAACCGTTCATCAGCTGCGCGGCGGTCGCCACCGGTTGTGTGGACATGTGCAGCGCGCGGATCAGCGCAGTGCGCAATGCCCGCTCGGCCTCGGTGGTGGGCCGACCGTCGGGGAGCCCGAACACCGCCGACATGATCACGTCGAGGGTCAGGTGCTGCGCCAGATCGGCCAGCCGCACCGGCTCACCCACCGGCCACGCGTCGATCCGTGCCGCGGTCGCCCGCTCGATGCTCTCCCGGTAGGCCGCCACCGACCGGCCGTGGAAGCGCGGCATCAACAGGGCCCGCTGCCCGCGATGACGCTCACCGATCGACGTCAGCACCGAGTTGGGGCCGACGATCGGCCGCAGTGGCGACTGCCGGGTGGCCGAGGGCGCGATCGCCGGGTCGGCGGTCATGATCGAGGTGATGTGCGCGGGATTGCACACCACCGTCACCGGACCCGGACCACCGGCGAGGTCGTAGCAGAGCACATCGCTGCCCCCGGCCGCGTCACCGAACAGCACGTCACCCTGCCGCCGCACGAATTTCACCGAGTTCCACAGGGATTCGATACGGACACGCTTCGACATCGGCGCCGGCGCCAACGCGTCGTCGTCGAGTTGCTCGGCACGCTCGTCACCGCCCGCGATCCCCGACGACGCGTCGGCCGATCGCAGATGCCACCCCGTGGTCGCCGATCCCGTCCGCGGGATCGCCCGGACCACCGTCCCCATCCGGGAGACCCCGTGTGTCAGTGCGTCTGTCATCGTCGTTCCGGTCATCTTTCTCTCCCCTCCCCTAGTGTGCGTATCCGGCTGCCGGCGGAAGGTCCCCGCCCGCCCGACGTTCCTGGGCCCGTCGCTGCCGGGCATCTTGTTCGGCTGCGCGGCGGGCCTGTGCCGCCGCACGCCGGCGGCGTCGGGCCTGCACCGTCGCACGGAACTCACGCTCGGCCATCGCCGCATCGACCTCACGTGACCGATAGTCGAGGCCGCGCGAATCGCGCAACAGCGCCCACATCACCAGTAGTACTCCCACACTAATCAGGGCGAACCACATCTCGGTCTCCTTTTCGTAGAACCGGCTCTCCGCGATGTGTGCCGGCGTTGACCATCACGCTATTGAGCGGATCACCGCAGGTCACCGGGCCGGAGACGGAACTCTGCGACCTTCTGCGGGTGGATACGGAATCCACCCCTGGGTGGAGGACCGGGACGCCTGTGCGGCGTTAGAATCGGCGGATGCGGTGGCTGATGGATCGATACCGCACCTGGTTCACACACGCCGGGTACGAGTATCCACCGGTGTACATGCTGATCTCCGACTGCGGCCTGCTCTTCTTCGTCGTATTCGCCGCGGTCCAGCGTGTGATCAGCGGTGTCACCGGCATCGACTGGCTGTTCGTGGCGCTGGCCGTCGGGTCGTCACTGGTGGCCGTGACCGGCGCGGTGGTGGCCTGCACCAAACCCCACGTCTGGATGTTGCCGCTCCTGCTGATCGGCACCGTGGCGTTCTTCTGGCTGGTGCCGACTCATGGTGATGTCGCCCCACTGGTCCTGGTCCTCGGGGCGGCGATGTCGGCCGGGGTCTCGTCATTGCGCTCCGGCGCGGTCTACACGCTCCTCTACACCGCTGCGGCGGTGATCGGCACCGTCCTCGGCGTCGTCGAGCAGGGCTGGGTGTTCATCCTGATGGTCGGATTCGGTGGCGCCGTCGGTCACCTGTTGCAGAAGCAGTTGCACCTGCTGGAGGTGGAACGACGCGAGCGTGGCCGCCAGGTGGCCCTCGACCGCGCGGCGATCGCCGGTGAGGTCCACGACGTGGTGGCGCATTCACTGGCGATCGTGCTGCTCAACGTCACCGCTGCGCGGCGTGCCCTGCAGGATGCGGGCCCGGCCGACCCCGCCGACATCGCCGACGCACTCGACGCCCTGCGCGATGCCGAACAACAGGGCCGGGCGGCGATGACCGACGTGCGGACCACCATCGACCTGCTCCGCAACGAATCGGCACCCACCACCGCCCAACCCGGTCTCGGTGACCTCGACGAACTCGTCGACGGATTCCGCCGGGCCGGCTCCACCGTGTCGTTCTGCCACCGCCCACCGCTGACAGCACTGAGCAGCGCCACCGAACTCGCGGTGTTCCGGGTGGTGCAGGAGTCACTCTCGAACGCGGCCAAACATGCACCCGGACACCCGGTACACGTCGTCGTCGAGCCCGACGCTGAACGCGGGTACGTCGTGGCGGTCCGCAACCCGGTCAGCCCGGGGACCCGCCGATCGGCCGGCGGCTACGGCCTGGCCGGGATGGCCGCACGGGTGGAGAACCTCAACGGCCGGGTCCGCACCGACATCAGCGGCGGGATGTGGCATGTGGTGGCCGAGTTCGACACCGACGGCACGCACGGATGCCCGCGGATCGCCGCACTGCGGGACGCGGTCACCGGTGAATCCGACGACGACGCGCCGACATCGACCGACGCCCCCGAACGCGGCGCGGGTGTCGTCGACGACCCGGCCGCCGACGCCCACCCCACCCGCCGCGATCCCGCCCATCTGACCTCGAGGAGTGGTACGTGAGCGACGAACCGATCCGGGTGATGCTCGTCGACGATCAGGAACTGGTCCGATCGGGACTGCGCCGAATCCTGCGTCGCAAAGACGGATTCGAGATCGTCGCCGAGTGTGCCGACGGTGACGAGGTGCCCGACACGCTGCGGTCGGCAGGGGCCGACGTGGTGGTGATGGACCTGCGGATGAAACGGATCAGCGGCATGGAGGCCACGCGGCGGTTGCGCGCCGGCGACTCCACCGACCATCCCGCCCCGCCGGTCCTGGTGCTCACCACCTTTCACGACGAGGAGTTGCTGTCGGAGGCGTTGCGGGCCGGTGCGGCCGGCTTCGTGCTCAAGGACTCCCCGGCCGAGGAACTGATCCGTGCGGTGCGGGTGGTGGCCGCCGGTGACGCCGTCCTCGATCCGGCGGTGACCGCCCGGGTCCTCGACACCTATCGCAGCGCCCCTGCGCCCGGCCGTGCGCGCGGTGCCGCGGCGCTGGAGATGCTCACCGCCCGGGAACGCACCGTGCTCGAGCTGATCGGGCGCGGGATGACCAACGACGAGATCGCCGCCGAACTGGTGATCTCGGTGGTGACGGTGAAAAGCCATGTGGGCAAGATCTTCCGGGCGCTCGGCGTCCGCGACCGTGCCGCCGCGGTGGTGTTCGCCTTCGATCATGGCGTGGTCGCACCGCGCGCGTGACGCCGACTAGGCTGGGCGGTATGAGTTTCGCGGGGTTTCCCGAGGCCGCCCTCGATTTCTACGACGACCTCGAGATCGAGAACACCAAGGCGTTCTGGGAAGAACACAAACAGACCTATCGCACCGCGGTGGCCGAACCCATGACCGCGCTGACCGACGATCTCGCCGACGAGTTCGGATCGGCCAAACTGTTCCGTCCCTACCGCGACGTACGGTTCTCGAACGACAAGACACCGTACAAGACCCATCAGGGCGCCTATGTCGCGGTGGCCCCCGCAACCGGCTACTACGTGCAGATCGGGGCACCCGGGGTCCGGGTCGGCGGCGGGATCTACGACGTCTCCACCGACCGGCTCGCCGCCATCCGATCGGCCATCGTGCACGAGCGCCACGGAGCCGAGCTGATCGAGATCGCCGAGACACTCACCTCGGCCGGGTGGGAGTTCGGTGGGGATCGGCTCAAGACCGCACCGCGCGGCTTCCCGAAAGACCATCCCCGGATCGCGCTGCTGCGGCACAAGACGTTCACCGCGATGCGCGACTACGGCTTCGACGAGATGATCCACACCCCCGAACTCGTCGAGCGCATCCGCGTCGACTGGCGCGAGACCACACCGCTGATCGAGTGGATCCTGCGGCACGGCAACGACGCCCCCTGACCGGGAACCGACGTCGACGAGCGCGTCGGTCAGGACTCGAGGGTGCCGTCGAGGTACACCCACGCACCGTCGACGCGGGTGAACCGGCTGTGCTCGTGCAGGCTGCCCCGCAGCGATCCGTTGCGGTGGTACGCGGTGAACGTCACCTCGCCGGTGGTGTCGAAAGGACCACCGGCCGTGGATGATTCGATGTCGAGCCGATACCAGTCGAGCTCGTCGTCGAGGGTCAGGCGCCGGGGTCGGGTGTCGGGGTGCCAGCTGCCGACGACGTAGTCGCGGTCGCCGGTCGCGAAGGCGCTGAACCGTGACCGCATCAATGCCTCGGCCGTCGGCGCCTTCCGGTCGCCGGCCAGGATCGGCCCGCAGCACTGTCCGTACACCTCGCCGGTGCCGCACGGGCACCGGTCGTCGGCCTCCACCTCTCGCATGTCGGTCAGGGTATCGGGCGCGTGCCGCTTGACTTCCCCGGCCCGGATGAGCAAATTGCATTCCATGGTGACGGAGCGGTCGTTCGGGTCGGTGTCGGTACTGTTCGCCGACAACGGCGGAGTGGTGCCGTACGGGAACTCGGTGGTGGTGCCCGGCTCCGAGGCGACGATGCTGATCGACCCGTCCCTGGCACTCGACCGGGATCCGGTGGATGCCGACATCGTGATGATCTCGCATGCGCACGAAGACCACATGGCCGGTCTGCGGCATTGTTCGGGCGAGACCTATGCCCATCGCCTCGACGCCCCCATCGTCGGCTCCCTGGAGCTGCTGCTCGACGAGTACGACTTCACCCCCGAGGAGCGTGCGGTCGCCGCCACCGCTCTGACCACCGAGTATCACCTCGCCGCCACCCGCGACGGGGTGCACGGGGTCGACGGCGACCACGTCTTCGATCTCGGCGGCCGCCGCGCGCAGGTCATCCATCTGCCCGGCCACACCGCCGGTCACTGCGGGGTGCTGGTGGAACCCGACGGTTTCTTCTACGTCGCCGACATCGACCTCTCGTCGTTCGGACCGTTCTACGGCGACCGCGGATCGGATCTCGACGACTTCCTCGCCTCGCTCGACCACGCCGCGTCGGTCGAGGCCCGCTGGTATGCGACCTTCCATCACAAGGGCGTGGTCGAGGGGCGCGAGGAGTTCGCGACGAGGATCGCGGCCTACCGCCACCGCATCGTCGAGCGGGAGGAACGCCTGGTGGCATTCCTCACCGAACCGCGAACCCTCGACGACATCGTGGACCACCGCCTGGTCTACCGTCCCCATGTGACCTCCCCGTGGGTCCGGGCCACCGAACGTCGGACGGCCGAACTCCATCTCGAACGCCTGGTCAAAGCCGGTGCGGTGCATGTCGACCACGAGACGGGACTGATCCGGACGGTGGCCTGAACCGGCCTCCAGCCAACTGCCAGGACCGTCACGGCGCCGTCCCAGCGGCCGGGGGTGTGATGGTCACATGCACATCGCTCCTACCCCCACCGATACCGTCCTCGTCGTCACCGACGGCACCGTCCGCTCCACCGCGATCATCGATCAGCTGCTACACAACGGCCGGTCGGTCGCGGTCACCGGACGTTGCACCCGTGACCTGGTCGCCTACGTCGATGCCCGCATCCACGACCATGTGTGGGCCGTCGTCTCCGACCCGTCCGACCCCGACCAGATCGCGACCGTCATCGAACGTGCCACCGAGTCGATGGGACCGGTCATCATGGTCATCGACCCGGGCGGCCTGCTCGACGACGTCCACGATGCCGACCGGCGGGTGGCCTGAGACGTCCGGGTCGTTCGACGCCCCCGACATCACCTGTCCCCGAAATCGCCCTTTCCCCGAATTCCCCTGTCCCAGTAGTCCACTCAATTCCGTGCGATGGAACGCGGCGTATCGAGTCCGCCGAGCTTGTCCGGATTGCGCATCGCGTAGATGTGCTGGATCCGGCCGTCGACGACGTCGAGCCAGAACACCCCGCCCGGGTCGCCGGTCAGTTCGACGGAGAATCCGGGCATCCCGTTGATGCTGAGCAGCTCGATCCGCATGTCACGCCGGACACCGGTCGTGACGAATCCGCGGAGCACCCTGGCCACCCGCTGCGCCCCCTGGATCGGGCGCCGGGCCGCGCTCGCCTTGCCGTCGCTGTCGGCGATGAACGTGACATCCGGGGCCAGCGCCCCGATCAGCGCGTCGATCTCACCCGACGACGCGGCATCCAGGAACGCCCTGGTCACCTCGGCGGCGGCCTCGTCGTCGGCGGGTGTGTACCGCGGCCGCCGCGACTGCACGTGACCGCGTGCCCGGTGCGCCGTCTGCCGCACCGCCGCCGCGCGCTTCCCGAGCATCGCCGCGATCTCGTCGTGCGCGAAGCCGAACACCTCGCGCAGCACGAACACCGCCCGCTCGTCCGGACTCAGTGACTGCAGGACCACCAGCATCGCCGTCGACACCGACTCGGCGAGGACCACGTCGTCGACCGGGTCGTTCTCGTCGAGCAGGATCGGTTCGGGCAGCCACGGGCCGATGTAGTCCTCGCGCCGGCGCATCGCCGTGCGTGCCGCGTTGAGCGCCTGACGGGTGACGATCTTCGCGAGGTAGGCGCGCCGATCGTCGACGCCGGACAGGTCCACCGCAGCCCACCGCAGATAGCTCTCCTGCAGTACGTCATCGGATTCTGTTGCTGCGCCGAGGATCTCGTAGGCGATGGTGAACAGCAACGGCCGATGCTCGATGAACACCCGCAGGTGCTCGTCGGGCTCTGCGTCTCCCGTGGTCATACCCCTGCGACCTCCACCGGTTCGGCGACGGCCGCCGGATTCGGTCGACCCGCCATGCGCGCGAGACCCTTGAGTCCCCACACCGTGCCGCGGCAGACGTACTCCTTGACCAGCACCGCGGCGCGGCCGGTGACCACCGTACGCGCCGGGGCGTCGTCGAGGTGGGTGACCTGCAGGGTCGCCGCCTCGCGACCGAGGCTGATGCACTGCGAGACGAAGACCGGATGTGCCGGCGTCGGGGGCCGTCCGGCGAGTTGCGCACGCGCGGTCTTCGCGGCGTGCAGCCCGAGCTGACTGGCGGCCTGGCAACTCATCCGCGTGTGCACACCGTCGGGGACCGCCGCGTCCCCGGTGCCGACGATGGCGGTGTCGTCGACGCTGACGAGGCTCGCGTGGGTCCGCAGCCGTCCGGCGTCGTCGCAGCTCAGTCCGCTGTTTCGGGCCAGGTCCGGGCCGGTGAACCCGGCGGCGAGGACGGTGAGGTCACCGGTGATCTCGGCGTCGCCGTCGGGACCGCCCACCATGACGCCCGTCTCCTCGATCCGGTGCACCACGGTGTGCTCGCGGACGATGACGCCGAGGCGGCGCAGGGTGGCGCGGGTGCTCGCCCGGGCCCGCGGCGAGATGCCGGGGGTGATCTCGCCGCCGGCGACCAGGGTGATGCGGTGGCCGAGTCCGGCGAGCTCGGCTGCGGTCTCCACCCCGGTGAGCCCGCCGCCGACCACGCTGATCGCCGAGCGTTCGGGCAGGGTCGCGATGCGTTCGCGGATGCGTCCGGCCGATTCCCATTCACAGATCGCCAGGGCATGCTCGGCGGCGCCGGGAATGGTGGTGGCACCGGCGCTGCCCACCGCATAGATCAGCAGGTCATAGCCCAGGACCGTGCCCGAGGCCAGCCGTACCCGGCGGTGGGCGGCGTCGATGTGCTCGGCGGCGTCGACGATCAGCCGGACTCCGGCGGCGAGGACCGAGGCGTAGGGGTGTCGGGGGTCGCCGGTGTCGGCGGTCCACTGGTGCAACCGGATTCGCTCGACGAAGTGATCGCGGGGGTTGATCAGGACGACGTCGAGGCCCCGGTCGGCGGCGAGTCGGTTGGCGGCGGTGACGCCGGCGTAGCCACCGCCGAGGACGACGACGGTCTGTCGGGGCGTTGTGTCGCGGGACGTGTGTGTGGTGAACATGGAGGGCTCCTTGTGCGGTTGTCGCCCGCCCCCCGTGGGGTGGGTCGAGAACAAGACACCGCCCGCGCCCGGAATGTGACAGCGGTCAGGACACAGCGTCGAGATCCTCGACGCCGGCATCGGCGGGGACACCCGGCCGCGCATCGAGATCGATTCCGAGACGGTTGGCCACCAGGCGCAGTTCCCGTTGTGCCACAGTACGTTCCGATCCGAGGAGGCCGAGTGCCCGAATGAGTTCACGGGATCGGACCACCGGTCGGGCGAGGTCGACGACGTGGTGCAGCGGGGTCGACCGCAGGCCCATCTCACGGGCGATCTCACCATCGACCCAGCGGGTGGAGACCGCGGCCAGCAGCGGGCGCAGGAACGGCCGGGCGAGCGTGTGCACCGCATCGTTGAGCGGCCCGGGCAACCCGAGGTCGGTACGGTAGCCGTCGTCGAGCAGCGCCCGGACCAGCACCTTGGACTCCGATTCGGGGCGGAGCCGGAACCGTTGGGAGATGCGGTGGATGCGCTGGGCGTCGGCGAATCCGTGCGGGAGCAGGTCCTCGTCGACGCCCATCACCCAGCCGATCCAGCGCCACAGGTGGGTGATCGCCTCCAGATCGGCACGCGAGTACCGGATACCGAGGTCACCGGCGACCTCGATCGGCAGCACCAGGAACCCGGCGACGATGGTGAGCTGGGCGTATGTCTGGTTGATCGGCACACCCCACGCGGCATCGTCCCAGTCGCATTCGGCGTGCAGGTGATGGCGGACCATGGCGTGGACCAGCCGGATTCGCAGGGTTTCCAGCCAGCCCTGGCCGCCCGGTTCCATCAGGCCGGGGGCGGTGGCGAGGGTGACCCAGCGCGCGGTGGACTGCACGCGATCCCAGGTGCGGTCGGCGAGTCGGCCGGTGGCGACGAGGGGCCGGATGAAACCGGGGGCCTGATAGCCGTAGATCAGCGATTGATAGAGGGTGCTCGACTGCAGGGAGCCGAAGCGCCACCAGGCCTCGGCGCCGGCACGGGCGAGGTCGGGCTCGAACCATGACGGTGGTGTGGCGGCGGCGCGCACGAGGCGCGCTGCCGCCGGGGAGATCTCGTCGAGTTCCGCGGGGCGGTCGAGGGCTGCCATGAGCGAACTCCACGACGCCCCGGGCGTCGAGGTCAGGTCGGCGACCACGGCGTCGGCGGGCGGATCGCCCACGTGGAGTCCCCGGGCCATCGCGTCGACCTGCACCGGGAACTCGGCTCGGACCGCCGCCCAGTTGCGTGCCCCGGTGATTCTCGCCGCATCCTGCGACTCCACCCTGATCCCCATAAAGAACAGTGTGTCTTTTGTGTCGGGGAGCGTCAAGGAAGGGGTCGGCCGACTCCCGAGAAACCCGCCCAGACCAGCAGGAACAGGTGGTCGACGATCTGCTCGCGGCTCATCGTTCGGGTTTGCGCCCACCAGCCGACCGTCGTGGCGACCGCCCCGACGAGAGCATGCGCCCACGGCTCCGCCGAGGCCGGGTCACCGCCCCGCCGGATGAAGCCGTCCCGCAGGATGTCGGCGACGGTGCCGACGATCAGGCCGTCATCGGTGGCCGCCGGACGGTCGAGCCGGCCGGTCAGTGCGCGTGCGAGGGCCGGCTCGTCGTCGAACCACCGGGCCAGGATCTCGATGGCCGCCCGCGTCTGCTCGGCGGGATCGGTGACACCGTCGACGATGGCCGCAAGCCGGCGCAGGATGATATCGGCGTGCCGGCGGGCGAGGGCCTCCATCACCGCGCTGCGATCGGAGAACACGGCGTAGACCGCCGACCGGGTGAGGCCCGCTGCCGAGGCGATGTCGGCGAGTCCGACGTCGGGCCTCCCGGACACCCGGATCGCCCGCTCGGCGGCATCGAGCAGTTCTTCCCGGCGACGTGCCGGATCGACCGGCGGGCCGGGTGGACGGCCGCGGCCGCGGCGCAGCGACATCTCCTCGGGCATGGTCACCTCCAGCGAGGATTCACCCTACTAGTCTGACCGGGTGCCACCCGCCGATCGCCGACAGTTCACCGTGCGTCTCCTCTGCGCCGGAGTCCTGGTGGCGCTGGCCGGGATCTGCTACTCGTCCTGGGTGCTGGAGTTCCTGTGGGCCTCACCGCTGGATCCGCTGCGCAGCTTCCTCAGCGAGCTCGACGCCGCGCATCGCCCGCACCGCGGGTGGTACATCGCCGGCGACGTCACCACCAGCATCTGCGCGATCGGTGCGGCCGCACTCATGCTGGTACCCCGGCCGGCGGTCGGCGGGGTTGCGGCGCGCGGTGCGATCGTGGCACTCGCGCTGTTCGGGGTCGCGACCATCACCGATGCGCTCTCCCCGATCGAATGCATCCCGCACATCGACGCCGATTGTCCCGAGGAGCCGAGCGGCCTGCTCCCCCAACTGCACCACATCCATGCGCTGACCAGCACGGTCGCGGTGTTCGCGATCTTCGGTGCGATGATCCTCGGTGTACTCGCCGCATGGCGCACCCCGGTCTGGCCGCTGCTGCGGCACTGGGGTCTGGCGGTTCTCGTGGTGATCGCCGTCGCGACGGTGTGGATGCTGGCCGCCGACGATCTGCACGGGGACTACCGACTCGGTCTGGCACAACGCATCCAGGTCGGCGGGATGTCGGTGTGGCTGATGCTGTGGGGTGTGGCGGTGGCGACTCAGCGCAGATCGACCACCCCGGCATCCGGCTCGGCACGATAGAGCCGGTCGATCTGCTCGGCGTACTTGTCGGCGATCGGCTTGCGTCGCAGCTTCATCGTCGGGGTCAGTTCCACTCCCCCGGGATCCCAGGCCTCGGGCACGATGGTGAGCCGTTTGACCTGTTCGACCCGCGAGAGTTTCGCATTGCCCGATCGCACCGCGGTGACCACTTCCTCGATGACCGCCGGATGCCGGGTGAGCGCGGCGACGTCGGCGTCGGGCATGTTCAGCGCCTTGGCCCGTGCGGCGGCGGCATCGGGATCGAGTACGACGAGCGCCGAGACATAGGGTTTGCCGTCGCCGATCGCGGCGACCTGACCGATCAGCGAGGACGCCGCCTTCATCGCGTTCTCGATGTTGGTGGGCGACATGTTCTTTCCGGACTCGTTGATGATCAGTTCCTTCTTGCGGTCGACGATGGTGACGTTGCCCTCCTCGTCGATCGCGGCGATGTCACCGGTGGCCAGCCACCCGTCGGGATCGATGTCCTCGGCGGTCTTGTCCGGCATGTTCCGGTAGCCGCGCATCACGACCGGGCCCCGCACGAGCAGTTCGCCGTCATCGGCGATCTTGACCTCCATCCCCGAGATGGGCTTGCCCACGGTGCCGATCTTCATGTTCGCCGGGGTGGTCATGGTGGAGACGCCGGTGGTCTCCGACATCCCCCACACCTCGAGGACGGGGATGCCCAGGCCGAGGAAGAATTCGAGGACCTCCGACGGGATGCTGGCCGCCCCCGATCCGGCGAAGGTGAGCTGGTCCATGCCGATCGCCGCCCGCACCTTCTGCAGGACGAGTTTGTCGGCGAGGCCGTGCTGGATGCCGGAGATCGGCCCCTGTCCGGTCCCGGTCAGCTGGGCGTGGGCGGCGGCAGCCCCTGCGGCCATCGCCCACGCACCGAGGTTCTTCTTGACCGGGCTGGTCTCCTCGGCGAGTTTGGCCTCGATCCCGGCGCGGATCTTCTGCCATACCCGGGGCACGCCGAAGAAGAACGTGGGCCGCACCTCTGGTAGTGCCGCGGCGATCTCCCGCGGGTCGGGCACCGTGGTGATCTGGATTCCGCGGGCCATGTTCGCCGCGTGCGACGAGACGCGGTCGGCGATGTGGGCGGCCGGCAGATATGAGATCACGCGGTCGTCGAAGCCGACGTCGACGATCTCGGCGAGTGCGGTCAGCTCGGCGATGATGTTGCGGTGCGTGATCTCCACACCCTTCGGCGGCCCGGTGGTGCCGGAGGTGTAGATCAGCGTGGCGAGGTCTTCGGGCACGACGGCCTGCCAGCTCGCGGCGTAGTCGAAATCCGGTGAGCCCGACTTCTCGACGTCGTCGAGGGTGATCGTCCCGGTCGCGGGACCGTCGACGACGATCGTCGTGGTCACCCCCGTCGACGCGGCACCCAGCACCGGGAGGAAGACCTGCTCGGTGACCACGACCGTGTTGTCGGCGTTGCCGAAGAGGTACTCGATCTGGTCGGGCGAACTGGTGTTGTAGATCGAGAACGGGACCGCGCCGAGATGCAGTGCGGCGGTGTCGACGAGGTGGAATTCGGGGCGGTTGGTGAGCATGATGCCGATCCGGTCGCCACGGGCGACCCCGAGTGCGGCCAGACCGCGTGCGATCGACTCGACGCGTCGGCCGTACTCGGCCCAGGTGATCTGCTGGATGCCGCCGACCGTCCGGAGGGCGACCTTGTCCGGGTGCATGCGTACCGAGGCCTGGAACGCCTCGGGCAGCGTGGCGACCTTCGCCCCGCTCGCATGCGGGAAGGTGATCCGTTCGTGCTGTGCCATGTCTGAGGTCCCTCGCGTCGCAGAAACAGGTGTGATGCGAATCACCGTACTGCGATTCGAGGGCGGCACGCCCGGAACGCCGGAATTGGTAATCAGATGGTAAAACTCGCTCGTCAGAACGCCCTCTGCCACCGGTGTCCGGTCGGCGGCCGCGGGCCGATCAGCCCTGCACCGGACGCAGCTCCCAGTTGCCCCCGCCGGTCAGCTCCAGCAACGACGTGTGGTGGCGGTCGGTGGTGCTGCGGTGGCTCACCGACACCAGGATCGTCTCGGGGAGTTCGGTGCGGATCAACGAGTACAGCGAGTACTCGAGTCCCTCGTCGATCGCCGAGGTCGCCTCGTCCATGAAGACCACGTCGGGCCGCGTCAACAGGACGCGGGCGAATGCCACGCGCTGTTGCTCGCCCGGTGAGAGCACCTTGGACCAGTCCTCCTCCTCGTCGAGCCGGTCGACGAGGTGCGGCAGGAACACCTGCTGCAGGGCCGCCCGGATGGCGTCGTCGCCGACGGCGTCGGGCAGCGCAGGGTAGGCGACGGCGGTGCGGAGGTCTCCGAGTGGGATGTAAGGGATCTGCGACAGGAACAGGGTGCGATCGCCTGCCGGACGGGCGAACTCGCCGTCGACATAGGGCCACAATCCGGCCAGCCCGCGCAGCAGGGTGGTCTTGCCCGCCCCGGACCGCCCCTTGATCACCAGCGCGTCGCCGGGCCCGAGGGTGAGGTTCAGGTCGCGGATGAGGTCGTCACCGGCGGGTGTGCTGATCCCGACGTCGGTCAGCTGCACCGCCCGGTCGCGGTCGACCGTGTCGATCTCGGGTAGCGCACGGGACTTGGTGTCGGCGTCCTCGAGTCCGTCGAGACGCAGGATCGACGCCCGCAGATTGGCGAAGTCGTCGTAGGAGTTGCGGAAGAACGAGAGCGCATCGTGGACATTGCCGAATGCCCCTGCCGTCTGGGACATGTCGCCGAGTTTGATCGAACCCTCGAAGAACCGTGGGGCCTGCACGATGTAGGGGAACACCACCGACACCTGGGTGACGCTGAAGTTCCAGCCCACGAACTTCATCGTCCGGTAGATGATCTGCCAGTAGTTGTCGATCACCGCGCCGAATCGCGCCATCAGTCCGCGGTGTTCGACGTCTTCGCCGCGGTAGAAGGCGACGTTCTCGGCGCCGTCGCGCACCCGGACGAGCGAGTAGCGGAAGTTGGCGGTCAGACGCTCACGCCAGAAGTTCAGCCGGATCAGCGGTCGGCCGATCCAGAATGCGACGGCGGTCGCGATCAGCACGTACATGAAGACCAGCCACACCATCATGCGCGGGATCTCGATCCCGCCCAACGTCATCGGACCCGAGAGGTCCCAGAGGATCTTGGTGAACGAGACGATCGTGACGATCGCCGGGATCACGCCGCCGGTGGACGAGCCGCCCGAGCTGAACACCAGCACCCGACTCGAACTCGCGAGATTGGTGATATCGGATTCGATCCGCTGATCCGGGTTGTCGATACCGGGCTGGATATCCGAATCCTTGTGGTGGTCACCGATGTTGACGAATCGGTTGCGGTAGAACGCCCGCCCGCCCATCCAGTCGGCGGTCGCATTCTCGGTGAGCCACCACCGCCATCTGATCTCGAATGCGCTGCCGACGTAGATCTCGAGAAGGGTGCGCCCCACGTGGATCGCGGCGAGGATGCCGAAGACGGCCATCGAGTGCCAGAACCCGGACTTGCCGGCGTCGAGCATCGCCTGGCCTTCGGGCCCCTGGCCGGTCAACCCCTGACCCACCATCTGCAACGACGTGTAGAGATCGTTGCTGAAGTAGGTGAGCAGCACCGACAACCGCACCCCGAACAGCGACAGCAACATGAGGCCGATCAGGTAGGCCCAGGCGACCGTCCGGGTCTGCGGTCCCAGGAAGAACCGGCCACTCACGCGCCAGAACTGCTTGCCCCACACGGTGAACCGGGCAAGGACAAAGCCCACCACGATGAATCCGACGATGGTGATCGCGAAGACCACACCCATCCATCGCAGGGTCGCCCAGATCTCGGTGCCCCAATCGACGCTGTACTCCATCAACCCCCCTCGACGTCGGCCGGCTGCCGTCGGTCAGATCGCCGAAGTGTATCCCGCAGTGGCGGTTTCCACCGCACGATGGGATCGGATGGGTGCCGGTGTCGCCCGGCGACGCCGCGTCAGTTCTTGGGCGGGAAGTACTTGATCAGCGCTTCCTGCACAACCGAGGTGGCCAAAGTGCCGTCGCGCATCCAGAATCGGCCCGATCCCATCCCGCGGGAACCGGTGGCGACCGGCGATCGGGTGGCGTAGAGCATCCACTCGTCGAACCGGAAGTCCCGGTGGAACCACATCGAGTGGTTGACGGTGGCGGCGAAGAGCCGGTCGATGCCCCAGGACAATCCGTGGGTGGTGATGATCGAGTCCAGCACGGTGGTGTCGGAGGCGTAACACATCGCGGCGACGTGCATGATCGGGTCGTCGGGCATCACACCGTCGGTCTTCATCCAGACACGGTTGTCGCGCAACGTCTCCCCCGCCTCGCGCATCTTCCACGACGGATCGTTGGCGAACCGGATGTCGATGGGGTGCAGCGCATTCACGAAGGTCGCTATCGTGTCCTCGAAGCCCTTGAAGTGCTCACCCAAGGGCGGCAACTCCTCCGGGTAGGGCACCTGCGGGATCTCCACGGCATGCTCGAGTCCGGCCGAATTGTCCTGGAACGCAACGAGCATCGTGAAGATCTCTTCGCCGTCCTGCATCGCGGTGACCTGACGGTTGGCAAACGACTTGCCGTCCCGGAACCGCGCGACGTGGTACTCCATCGGCTTGTTGACGTCGCCGCCGCGGATGAAGTGGGCGTGCAGGGCGTGGACCGGCGGTTGTCCGCGGGTCAGGCTGCGCGATGCGGCGACCACACCCTGACCCAGCATCTGGCCGCCGAAAGTACGTGCGGTCTTCTGCTCCGGGTGCAGGCCGATGAAGAGATCGTCGTCACGCTGCTCGACGTCGAGCAGGGCGAGGAGTTTGCCGAGGTCGCCGGAGCGTTCCGCTGTCATGCGACCACCCTAGGCGCTGGCCGGAGAGGTCAGAAGGCCGGGGCGATCCCGATTCCGGAACCCGATCTTCACATCGACGATCTCTACACTCGTCGGGGTGAGCAGCGATCACGTCGACGCGCCGACATCGACGACCACCGAGATCGCCCGATCCACGCGTCGCCGACGTCAGGTGTGGGCTGTGGTGGCCGTCGCGCTGATCGTCGCTGTCGGCGTGGGGGTTCTCGCCGTTCGCGCCGCCCCGGACCGATGGTTGCCGTGGGACACCGCCGAGATCCCGGTCGATACCGTAGGCCTCACTCCGACGCAGGTGCGCATCGTAGAACTCCTGCGCAGCGAGCATGCCGCGCAGCGCCCGGGCACGTTCTACTCCGAGGGTGTCGACGAGCCGTGGTGCGCCGACTTCGTCAGCTGGGTTCTGCGCGAGGCCGGTCAGCCGTTGTCGAATCCGAACTCCGGACACTGGCGCATCCCGGGTGTCTACACATTGCAGGAGTACTACGAGGACAGCGGCCGATTCGAGCCGGTCGGCCGATACACACCCCGCGTGGGTGACGTCGTCCTGTACGACCGGAGCTCCGGATTCGGTCAGCACACCAATGTCGTGGTCGCCGTCGACGGCGGTACGGCCACCACCGTCGGTGGCAACGAGATGGGCCGGATTCGGGTCCACCGTCTGGACTGGGCTTCCGACGCCGGCGTCGTCGGGTTCGGCCGGAGCGTCATCGGGGACGACGGCACGCATCCGTGAGAGACGCGGCGCGGTCACGGTTTGTCGATTCGAGGTCGACACCAGCGCGAAGCGGGGTAGACAAGTGAGAGGTCGGCACGAGTCGGCCCGATCGCCCCATCGCGATCGGAGTTCTCGAGACCGAAAGGAATACCCTTGTCTGGCAATGTGTATCGAGTAATCGAGGTCGTCGGTTCATCGACGTCGGGCACCGATGACGCCATCCGCAATGCGATCGCCCGGGCATCGGAGACGGTGAACCATCTGGACTGGTTCGAGGTCACCGAGACCCGCGGTCACATCGAAGACGGCCAGATCGCACACTTCCAGGTGCGTCTGAAGATCGGATTCAAGATCGAGGAGTGAGGCGGCCTCCTCCCGCCCGACGGTTGTCGCGTAAGACGACTGCTCGACCGGCGCATGCCCGCGCCGGTCGAGTGGGACGACCTCGGCTCACATCAGGACGTGACCCCCGCAGAGCCGGTCACCTTGCGCACCCGGCCTGCGAAGATTTCGACACGCCTCGTCGCTGCGCTCCTCATCGGCTCAATCACCGTATTCACCGGTCACCGTGCGCACCCGGCGTGGAGATATCGCTACGCACCGCAACGTCTTCGCTGGTCGAGCCGGGACCGAGCCCCTGGGCGAGGACCCGTGTCGAGACCCGGTTCGCCGACGTCAGGAAGCGACCACCGCAGAGCTGGTCACCTCACACACCCGGCCTACGAAGATTTCGACACGCCTCGTCGCTGCGCTCCTCATCGGCTCAATCACCGTATTCGCCGGTCACCCTGCGCACCCGGCCCGCGGACATATCGCTACGCACCGCAACGTCTTCGCTGGTCACCTCGCGGACCCGGCCCGCGGAGATACCGCTGCGGTCCGCAACGTCTTCGCTGGTCGAGCCGGGACCGAGCCCCTGGGCGAGGACCCGTGTCGAGACCCGGTTCGCCGACCTCAGAAAGCGACCACCGCAGAGCCGGTCACCTCACACACCCGGCCTACGAAGATTTCGACACGCCTCGTCGCTGCGCTCCTCATCGGCTCAATCACCGTATTCGCCGGTCACCTCGCGCACCCGGCGTGCGGAGATATCGCTGCGCGCCGCAACTTATTCGCTGGTCACCTTGGGCACCCGGCCTACGGAGATATCGCTACGCACCGGAACGTCTTCGCCGGACACCCTGCGCACCCGGCCCGCGGAGATATCGCTGCGGTCCGCAACGTCTTCGCTGGTCGAGCCGGGACCGAGCCCCTGGGCGAGGACCCGTGTCGAGACCCGGTTCGCCGACCTCAGAAAGCGACCACCCCAGAGCCGGTCACCTCGCGCACCCGGCCCACGAAGATTTCGACACGCCTCGTCGCTGCGCTCCTCAACGGCTCAATCACCGAACTCGCCGACCTAGCATCCGAACCGCTGCGATGACAAGGAAGCCGCGGTGCACCTGGGCGCACTGCGGCTTCCGACGTGACCGGACTCAGTGGTCCTGTTCGCCGATCCGGTGGACGTGGATCATGTTGGTGGAGCCGACGGTGCCGGGCGGGGCACCGGCGACGATGACGACGACGTCGCCGACCTTGAGACGTCCGATCTTGAGGAGCTGGTGGTCGACCTGGTCGATCATGTGATCGGTGGTGTCGACCTTGCTGACGATGAACGTCTCGGTACCCCAGCTGAGTGCGAGCTGACTGCGGACGGCCTGGGTGGGTGTGAAGGCCAGCAGCGGCAGCCGCGAGTGCAGTCGGGCGAGTCGTCGGACGGTGTCGCCGGACTGGGTGAAGGCGACCATGGCCTTCACTTCGAGGCGCTCGCCGATGTCGCGGGCGGCGTAGGAGATGACGCCGCGCTTGGTGCGGGGCACGTGCGAGAGCGGCGGGACGTCGCGGGAACCGGATTCGACGGCCTGACAGATGCGGTTCATGGTGCTGACGGTCTCGAGCGGCCATTTGCCGACCGAGGTCTCACCGGAGAGCATGACGGCGTCGGCGCCGTCGAGGACGGCGTTGGCGACGTCGGAGGCCTCGGCGCGGGTGGGGCGCGAGTTCTCGATCATGGAGTCGAGCATCTGGGTGGCGACGATCACCGGTTTGGCGTTCTCGCGTGCCATCTGGATGGCGCGCTTCTGGACCAGCGGCACCTGCTCGAGGGGCAGTTCGACGCCCAGGTCGCCGCGGGCGACCATGACGCCGTCGAAGGCGAGCACGATGGCCTCGAGGTTGTCGATGGCCTCGGGCTTCTCGAGCTTGGCGATGACCGGGACGCGGCGGCCGACGCGGTCCATGACCTCGTGGACGAGTTCGATGTCGGACGGGCTGCGCACGAACGACAGGGCGATCAGGTCGACGCCGAGTTCGAGGGCGAACTCGAGGTCGTCGATGTCCTTGTCGCTCAGTGCGGGGATGGAGGTCTTGACGCCGGGCAGGCTCAGGCCCTTGTTGTTGCTGACCGGACCGCCTTCGGTGACGGTGCAGACCACGTCGTTGCCGTCGATGGCGGTGACCTCGAGGCCCACCTTGCCGTCGTCGACGAGGAGCCGGTCACCGGCCTGGGCGTCTTCGGCGAGTTGGGCGTAGGTGGTGGAGACCCGATCCTTGGTGCCGACGATGTCGTCGACGGTGATCCGGACCTCGTCGCCGGTGTTCCACATGACCTGACCGTTGAGGGCACCGTCGTCGACGAACTTGCCGAGACGGATCTTGGGGCCCTGCAGGTCCGCGAGGATGCCGACGGCCTTCTCGGTGGCGTCACCTGCTCGCCGCACTCGCTCGTAGACGGTGCGGTGGTCATCGTGGGTACCGTGACTGAAGTTCAGTCGTGCCACGTCCATACCGGCTTCGACGAGTTCTTTGAGTCGTTCCTCGGTATTGGTGGCAGGGCCCAGGGTGCAAACGATTTTCGTACGGCGCGTCACGGTGTCCACCTTAGTCCGCTCGTTTCGGCTTTCCTATCGGCCGTCACGACTTGTCATCGTGCGGCCATTCGATGTTCGGACGACATGCCTGTTACGCACCGGTTTTCACCGCACCGACAGTGGTAGCGCCGCGGGCCGGACCGGTGACGGCAGATCGGATGAACCCATCAGGAACTCGTCGACGGCACGTGCCGCCGACCGCCCTTCGGCGATCGCCCACACGACGAGCGATGCACCCCGGTGGGCGTCGCCGCAGACGAACACGCCGGGAGCGTCGGTCTGCCAGTCGCTGCCGCACGAGAGCGCTCCACGCCGATTGGGTTCGAGGGCCAGGTCGGTCAGCAGGGGGCCGCGCTGGACTCCCTCGAAACCGATTGCGAACAGGGCGAGTTCGCACGGGATCTCGAACTCGTCGCCGACCGGGGTGATGACGCGACGGCCATCGGGTTCGCGGACCACCTGGACCTCGGCGAGTACCAGGGTGGTGACGTTGCCGTCGGCGTCGCCGACGAACCGCTGCACGGCGACCTGGTATTTGCGTTGTCCGCCTTCATCGTGCGCCGAGGACGAGCGCATGACCAGTGGCCAGGTCGGCCACGGCGAACGGTCGTCGTCGCGGTCGATGGGCAGTTCGGGGTTGTAGTCGAGCTGCACCACCGATGCCGCGCCCTGCCGGTGGGCGGTGCCCAGGCAGTCGGCGCCGGTGTCGCCGCCACCGATGATCACGACATGCTTGCCCTTGGCGGTGATCGGCGACGGTCCGTCGCCTTCGCATTCACGGTTGGCGGGGACCAGATGCTCCATCGCGAGGTGCACACCGTTGAGGTCGCGTCCGGGAACGGGATTGTCGCGGGCGGCCATCGCACCGATGGCCAGGACCACGGCGTCGTGGCGGGCCCGCAGATCGGCGACCGTGAGCGTGGTGCCGACATCACATCCGGTGACGAACTCGGTTCCCTCAGCACGCATCTGGGCGATCCGACGGTCGATATCGGACTTCTGCAGCTTGTACTCGGGGATGCCGTATCGCAGCAGGCCGCCGAGCCGGTCGTCCTTCTCGTAGACGGTGACGTCGTGGCCGGCGCGGGTGAGTTGCTGCGCCGCGGCGAGGCCGCCGGGCCCGGAGCCGACGACGGCGACGGACTTGCCGGTCTTGGCCGCGGGCGGCTCCGGACCGATGATTCCCTCGGCCCACGACTCATGGGCGATGGTCTTCTCGATGCGTTTGATGGTGACGCTGCCGCCGGTGGTGCGATCGGAGATCGACAGCACGCATGCGGCCTCACAGGGTGCGGGACAGACCATCCCGGTGAACTCGGGGAAGTTGTTGGTGGCGTGCAGTCGGCTGCTCGCCGCATCCCAGCGACCCCGCCGGACGAGGTCGTTCCATTCCGGGATCAAGTTGCCCAGAGGGCATCCCGCGGATCCGGAGTGGCAGAACGGGATACCGCAGTCCATGCACCGGCGGGCCTGTTCGGCGACCTCGTCGAGCACCTTGACCGGGTTGGCGGCGTGCTCGTAGACGTCCTCCCAGTCGTGGACGCGTTCGGTCGCAGGCCGGTAGCCGGCCTCTTTCTTCGAGACTTCGAGGAATCCTCGTGGATCAGCCACGTGCCGCCTCCATGATCGCTGAATCGACGTCGCGTCCTTCGGCTTCGGCCATTCTGGCCGCGTCGAGGACCCGCTTGTAATCGGTGGGCATGACCTTGGTGAAGCCGAGGCATCGGCGAGGCCAGTCGGCCAGCATCGATGCGCCGATGGCCGACCCGGTCTGCTCGGTGTGTTTGGCGATGGTCTGCTGCAGCCACAACAGGTCGTCGGGGTCGGGCCGTAGGAGCTCGACCATCGCCATGTTGACCTTCGACGAGTCGAGGTCGTAGACGTAGGCCATGCCGCCGGACATACCCGCGGCCATGTTGCGGCCGGTCGGTCCGAGGATGACGACGCGGCCGCCGGTCATGTACTCGCAGGCGTGGTCGCCGACGCCCTCGACCACGGCGGTGGCACCGGAGTTGCGCACGGAGAACCGTTCGCCCACCTTCCCCCGCAGGTACAGCTCACCGGACGTGGCGCCGTAGAGGATGGTGTTGCCTGCGATCACCTGGTCTTCGGCGATGAACCATGCGTCGGGGTGGGGTGCGACGACGATCTTGCCGCCGCACAGGCCCTTTCCGACGTAGTCGTTGGTGTCGCCGGTCAGGTTGATGGTGACGCCCGGCGGCAGGAAAGCGCCGAGGGACTGTCCGGCGGAGCCGTCGAGGTTGACGACGATGGTGTCCTCGGAGAGCCCCTCGGCACCGTAGCGGCGGGTGACCTCCGAGCCGAGCAGCGTCCCGACGGTGCGGTTGACGTTGCGGACCGGCAGCTCCAGGGTCACCGGATGGGCGTCCTCGAGCGCGCCCTCGGCGAGCTGGATCAGGGTCTGGTCGAGGGCCTTGTCGAGGCCGTGGTCCTGACCGCGCACACGGCGGGTGGGCCCCTTGCCCTCGATGCGCCGGAAGATCGGGGTCAGGTCGAGTCCCTTGCTCTTCCAATGTGCCATGGCGGTGTCGGTGTGCAGCCGCTGGGACTGCCCGATCGCCTCGTCGAGGGTGCGGTATCCCAACTGCGCCAGGTACTTCCGCACATCCTCGGCGATGAATCGGAAGAAGTTGACGATATGCTCGGCCTGGCCGGTGAACCGCGACCGCAGCTGCGGGTTCTGGGTGGCCACACCCACCGGGCAGGTGTCGAGGTGACACACCCGCATCATGATGCAGCCGGACACGATCAGCGGCGCGGTGGAGAAGCCGTACTCCTCGGCACCGAGCAGTGCCGCCATGATCACGTCCCGCGCGGTCCGCAGGGCGCCGTCGCACTGGACGGTGATGCGGTCACGTAACCCGTTGAGCATCAACGTCTGCTGGGCATCGGCCAGACCGATCTCCCAGGGGGTGCCGGCATGTTTGAGCGAGGTCAGCGGGGATGCGCCGGTACCACCGTCATGGCCGGAGATCAGCACGACGTCGGCATGCGCCTTGGACACCCCGGTCGCCACCGTGCCGACACCCACCGCACTGACCAGCTTCACGTGGATGCGGGCCTGCGAGTTGGCGTTCTTCAGATCGTGGATCAGCTGTGCGAGATCCTCGATCGAGTAGATGTCGTGGTGTGGCGGCGGCGAGATCAGCGCGACGCCCGGCGTCGAGTGTCGGGTCTTGGCGATCCACGGGTACACCTTGTACGCCGGGAGTTGTCCGCCCTCACCGGGTTTCGCGCCCTGCGCCATCTTGATCTGGATGTCGGTGGCGTTGATCAGGTAGTCGCTGGTCACGCCGAACCGACCGGAGGCGACCTGTTTGACGGCACTGCGGCGTTCGGGATCGTAGAGGCGGTCGACGTCCTCGCCGCCCTCCCCCGAGTTCGACCGGGCACCGATGCGGTTCATCGCGATCGCGATGGTCTCGTGGGCCTCGGCTGAGATCGATCCGTAGCTCATGGCACCGGTGTTGAACCGGGTCATGATCGACTCGATCGGCTCGACCTCCTCGAGCGGGATCGGGTCGCGGGAGGTGAGGTCGAGTTCGAACAGCCCACGCAGGGTGCCGCCCTCGGCCGACAGACGGTCGACCTCGGCGGAGTACTTCGCGAACACGTCGTCGCGGCCGGTCTTGGTGGCGTGCTGCAGCAGGAACACCGTCTCCGGGGTGAACACGTGCAGTTCGCCCTCGCGGCGGTACTGGTACTCGCCACCCACCTCGAGCCGGCGGTACACCTGCTCGGTGGCGTTCTCCGGGAACGCCCGGTGGTGGCGGATACGTACCTCCTCGGCGAGTTCGTCGAGGCCGACGCCCTCGATCCGGGAGACCGTGCGGGTGAAGTATTCCTTGACCACCGCCGACGACAGCCCGACCGCCTCGAAGGCCTGCGAGGCGGTGTAGGAGGAGATGGTGGAGATCCCCATCTTGCTCATCACCTTGAGCACACCCTTGCCGAGCGCCTCGATGTAGTTGCGGATCGCCTTGGACGAGGCGACACCGGTCAGCTCGCCCTCGCCGATCAGGTCGACGATGGACTCGAGCGCCAGGTACGGGTTGACCGCGGCGGCACCGAAGCCGATCAGCAGCGCGATGTGGTGGACCTCGCGGGCGTCCCCGGACTCGACGACGAGGGCGACCTTGGTGCGTTCCTTGGTCCGCACCAGGTGATGGTGCACCGCGGAGGTGGCCAGCAGCGACGGGATCGGTGCGTGCTCACGATCGGTGTGGCGGTCGGAGATCACCAGGGTGTGGTGGCCCTCGGCGATCGCCTGACTCGCCCGCAGCCGCAGGTCCTCGAGTGCCCGTGCCAGGCCCTCGCCGCCGTCGGCGACCTCGTAGAGACCGTGCAGCACCTTGGCCGACAGTCCCGGATGCTCGCCGTCGTCGTTGATGTGGACGAGTTTGGCGAGGTCGTCGTTGTCGATCACCGGCCAGTGCAGCATGATCTGCCGGCACGACGCCGCCGTCGGCGTCAGCAGATTCTGCTCGGGCCCCATGACACGGCCCATGGAGGTGACGATCTCCTCGCGGATGGCATCCAGCGGCGGGTTGGTGACCTGCGCGAACAATTCCACGAAGTAGTCGTAGAGCAGCCGGGAGCGCTGGGAGAGCACCGCGACCGGGGTGTCGGTGCCCATCGAGCCGAGCGGCTCGTAACCCGACGCCGCCATCGGGGTGAGCAGGACGCGCAGGTCCTCCTCGGTGTAGCCGAACGACACCTGCCGGCGGACGACGGTGTCGTGGTTGGGCTTGTAGACCGGACGGTCCGGCAGGGTGGCGATGTCGAGCAGACCGGCGTGCAGCCATTCGTCGTACGGCTCGTCGTGGATCAGGGAACCCTTGATCTCCTCGTCCGGGATGATCCGGCCCTCGACGGTGTCGACGAGGAACATCTTGCCGGGCTCGAGACGGCCCTTGGAGACGACGTCGTCGACGGGGACGTCGAGCACCCCGGCCTCCGAGGCCAGGATGACGCGACCGTCCCGGGTCTGCCACCAGCGGCCCGGACGCAGACCGTTGCGGTCGAGGACCGCCCCGACCACCTTGCCGTCGGTGAAGGTGACACATGCGGGGCCATCCCATGCCTCCATCAGCGAGGCGTTGAACTGCAGGAAGGCCCGACGCTTGGGATCCATCGACGGCACGTTCTCCCATGCCTCGGGGACCATCAGCATCACCGCGTGCGCAACGCTGCGCCCGCCGAGATGCAGGAGTTCGAGGACCTCGTCCAGTGACGCGGAGTCCGATGCCTCCGGTGTGCAGATGGGGAAACAGCGTTTGAGGTCGCCGGGGATGAGGTCGGTGGCCAGCATCGCCTCACGGGCCCGCATGCGGTTGCGGTTGCCGCGCACGGTGTTGATCTCGCCGTTGTGGGCGACGAAGCGGAACGGGTGGGCCAGCGGCCACGACGGGAACGTGTTGGTGGAGAACCGGGAATGCACGATCGCGATGGCACTCAGACACCGCTCGTCACGCAGGTCCGGGTAGTACAGCGGCAGCTGGATGGTGGTGAGCATGCCCTTGTAGACCATCGTCCGGCTCGACAGCGACGGGAAGTACAGGCCGGTGCCGGCCTCCTCGATCTCCGCGGTGACGCGCTCGGCCTGCTTGCGGAACGGGTAGATGGCGCGGTCGAGGTCGACGCCGGAGAGCCGATGGGTGCCGGTGGACGGGTCGACGGTGACGAACAGCTGCGCCATGAACGGCATGCAGTCGACGGCGGTGGCCCCGATGTCGGCGCCGGTGGGATCGACCGGCAGATCACGCCAGCCGAGGACGGTGATGCCCTCGGCGTCGGCCAGCTCGGCGACGCGTGCCTGGGCGGCCGCACGGAGTTCGGGATCGGCGGGCAGGAAACAGGTACCCGCGGCATAGGTGTTGTCGCCCGACGGCGACGGTGCGGGCAGGGCGAAGTCGACGGTGGCCCGCAGGAGCTCGTCGGGCAGCTGGATCAGGATGCCGGCGCCGTCGCCACTGTTGGCCTCGGCACCGGCCGCACCGCGATGCTCGAGATTCTCGAGCGCGAGCAGACCGTCGGCGACGATCGAATGTGATCGACGGCCGTAGATGTCGGTGACCATGGCCACACCGCACGAGTCGACCTCGGCCTCGGGGTCATAGAGGCCCTGCTTTGCCGGGAGCGCCGAAAACAACATCACTAACCTCCACCGGATTCTGACGAATCGTATGGTCGATGTCCGCAGGGACAGCGCTGGCCCGTGGAGCTTGCACCGGGCTGCGGACGTGGGGCTGCCGCAGACCGTGAAACCTGAGTTTATCCGACCACAGGCCCCGGTGTCGGTGGAGAAGGCCGGATTTCAGGTGTGGGATTCGTCGTATGACGCACGGAACACGTCACGAGGTGCGCGACTGATCCTCACCCGTGGTGTCGGCCGAGTCGCCTGCCGGATCGACCGACGACGAGTCGGCTTCCGGTTCACCGGAGATGCCGGAATCGGCCGGGGTGTCCTGTCCGGATCCACCGCCGGTGTCAGGAGCCTCGTCGGTGTCGGGAGCCTCGCCGGTGTCGGGAGCCTCGTCGGTGTCGCGAGCCTCGTCGGGGACGTCCTCGGATGCTTCGTTGGCCCGTTCGTCCGACGTTTCGTCGGTGGTGTCCGGAGTGGTGTCGCTATCGGTGGTGTCGGTATCGGTGGCGTCCGCGGCGGTGGCATCCGTGGCGGTGTCAGCGGCGGCATCGCCCGAGTCGCCCTCCGACTCCTCGGTATCGGCGATCTCGGCGGCGGACGTGGCCGTCGCCGACTCCCCTGTGCCTGTCTCCTCTGTGCCTGTCTCCTCTGCGCCCGACTCCTCTGCGCCTGTCTCCTCTGCGCCCGACTTCTCTGCGCCCGACTCCTCTGCGCCGGTCTCCTCGTCTGCCGCGCCCGCCTCGGCGGTGTCGTCCGCCGTGCTCTGCTCCACGGGGGTCTGGCCGTCACGGGACTCATCGACCGTGGTGATCACGGTGGTCTCGTCCCCTGTCGTGTCGGCCTCTGTCGTGTCGGCCTCTGTCGTGTCGGGCTCTGCGGTGTCGGGCTCTGCGGTGTCGTCACCGGCCGATGCGGCGACCTCGTCGACAGCGTCATCGGTCGCCACGTCCTCGGCGAGCGGCGGCACCACATCGTCGGGCTCGCCATCGGCATTCTCGTCGTCGACCGGCTCGTCATCGACGTCTTCGAAGGTCTGGTCGTCGACGTACCCGACCGCACCCTCGGCCCTGAGCTCCGCGGCGCGGCGCGGGTGGTACATCTCGAGCCCCTGCTCGCGACCCTTGGTGGCCACCACGAAGTAGATGGCGGCGGCGGCGAACAGGACGGCGGCGGTGAACACGTTGATCCGGACACCGGCGATCATCGTGTACGCGGTGTCGGAGCGCAGCAGCTCCACCACGAAGCGGCCGACGCAGTAGCCGGCGACGTACAACGCGAACAGGCGGCCGTGACCGATCCGCAGATAACGGTCGAGCAGCACCAGCACGACCACCACGAGCACGTTCCAGAGCAGCTCGTAGAGGAACGTCGGCTGCACCACCGAGTAGACGACGCCGGTGGAGTGACCGTTGATCAGACCCGGACCGGTCTGGTAGCCGTCGGTGCGTTCGTAGATCTCCAGGCCCCACGGCAGCGTGGTCTCACGGCCGTAGAGCTCCTGGTTGAAGTAGTTGCCGAGCCGACCGATGGCCTGCGCCAACAGGATCGGCGGTGCGATCGCGTCACCGAAGGCAGGTAGCCGAATCCCGGCCAGGCGGGCACCGATCCAGGCGCCGAGCGCGCCGAAGATCACCGCACCCCAGATTCCGAGACCACCGTCCCAGATCCGGAAGACGTCCATCGGCGACTTCGGACCGTCGCCGAAGTAGATCTGCCAGTCGGTCAGGACGTGATAGATGCGGCCGCCGATCAGACCGAACGGCACCGCCCAGATCGCGATGTCGAGGACTTCGCCGGGCTGACCACCACGCGCCTGCCAGCGACGATCGCCCCACCAGACGGCGATGATGATGCCGGCGATGATGCACAGTGCATAAGCGCGAAGCGGGATCGGTCCCAGATGCCAGACACCTTGCGGTGGACTCGGAATGTAGGCGAGCAGCGTGGTAGTCGGCGCGATCACGGTCACACACTAGCCGAACCCGGACACCGCTCCTGCGATGCCCGGGTCCGGTCGGTGTGTGGGTCTATCGGGGTGTGGTCGGGTGGGCCACGCCCTCGGCCAGTTCGGCGACGAGCGCACGCAGGTGGTCGTCGCCGGCCTTGGCCGCGGTCACCAGCGCCGACCCGACGATCACACCGTCGGCATAGGACGCGATGTCGGCGGCCTGCTGCCGGTTACGCACGCCCAGGCCGACGCCGATCGGGATGTCGGAGTGGGCACGGACACGGGCGCACAGCTCCGGTGCGGCATCGGACACGGCGTCGCGGGCACCGGTGACACCCATCGTCGACGCCGCGTAGACGAACCCTCGGCACGAGTCGACGGTGAGCGCGATCCGTTCCGGTGTGGACGACGGCGCCACCAGGTAGATGCGATCGATCCCGTACTTGTCGGAGGCGGCATGCCAGGCGGCACCCTCCTCCGGGATCAGGTTGGGCGTGATCAGGCCGGCACCACCGGCCGCGGCGAGATCGCGGGCGAACTCGTCGACGCCGTACTGCAGGATCAGGTTCCAGTAGCTCATCACCACGGCGGTTCCGCCCGCCTCGGTGATCGCCTTGACCGCGGTGAACACGTCACGCACCCGCACACCGTTGGTCAGCGCGAGGTCGGCGGCCTCCTGGATCGTGGGGCCGTCCATCACCGGGTCGGAGTACGGGATGCCGACCTCGATGATGTCGCAGCCGGCCTCGACCATCGTGCGGAACGACTGCACCGACGCGGGCACCGTCGGGAACCCGACCGGCAGGTAGCCGATCAGCGCGGCCCGCCCCTGCTCGCGGCACTTCTCGAACACCGGACCCAGCTTGGAGTCGGCGGCGCGGTGCGTCGACGCGGCGGCGGTCATCGGCTGGTCTCCTCGGTGCTCGCGGCGGTCGGTGCGGTGACCCCGGCCTCGGCTTCGGACGGCGGCGGATCGAACAGGTGGAACCAGTGCGCGGCGGTGTCGACGTCCTTGTCGCCACGACCCGACAGCGACACCACGATGATGGCGCCCTCACCCAGCTCCTTGCCGAGCTTGAGCGCACCGGCGACGGCGTGGGCCGACTCGATGGCCGGGATGATGCCCTCACGGCGGCTGAGCAGACCCAGCGCGTCCATCGCCTCGGTGTCGGTGATCGGGCGGTACTCGGCGCGGCCGATGTCCTTGAGGTAGGCGTGCTCGGGGCCGACGCCCGGGTAGTCCAGACCGGCCGAGATCGAATGCGACTCGATGGTCTGGCCGTCCTCGTCCTGCAACAGATACGAGTAGGCGCCCTGGAAGGCACCCGGGGTTCCACCGGTGAAGGTGGCCGCATGCCGGCCGGTCTCCACGCCGTCACCGGCCGCCTCGAAGCCCACCAGGCGGACGTCGGCGTCGTCGATGAACGGATGGAAGATGCCGATCGCGTTGGAGCCGCCACCGACGCAGGCGGTCACGGCGTCGGGCAGACGCCCCTCGGCGGCGAGGATCTGCGCCCGCGCCTCCATGCCGATGATGCGCTGCAGGTCGCGGACCAGCAGCGGGAACGGGTGCGGTCCCGCCGCAGTACCGAAGCAGTAATAAGTGTTGTGCGCGTTGGTGACCCAGTCGCGCATCGCCTCGTTGATCGCATCCTTGAGGGTGGCCGAGCCGGTGTCGACGGCGATCACCTCGGCACCGAGCAGGCGCATCCGGGCGACGTTGAGGGCCTGCCGGTCGGTGTCCACGCGGCCCATGTAGACCACGCACTCCATACCGAGCAGCGCGCAGGCGGTGGCGGTGGCCACGCCGTGCTGGCCGGCACCGGTCTCGGCGATCACGCGGGTCTTGCCCATGCGCTGGGCCAGCAGCGCCTGCCCGAGCACATTGTTGATCTTGTGCGAACCGGTGTGGTTGAGATCCTCACGCTTGAGGAAGATCCTTGCGCCACCGGCATATTCGCTCAGCCGCTTGGCCTCGTACAACGGCGAGGGCCGACCGGTGTAGTCGCGCTGCAGCCGGTCGAGCTCACCAAGGTACTCGGGGTCGGTACGCATCTTCTCGTAGGTGACGGTCACCTCGTCGATGACCGCCATCAGCGCCTCGGGCAGATGACGCCCGCCGTAGACCCCGAAATGCCCGCCCTCGTCGGGTTCGACCGACGTACGGGTGGACACACCCTGGCTGGCGGTCGGCAGACCGGCAGCAGGGGCGGATGAGGCGACCGACTGGTCGCCGTGCTCGATCGTCACAGAGAACTCACTGACTGCACAGTGTTCGTCGGCGACTCCGGCTCACGCCGGAAGCCGCACTCAGCGAACAGGTTTCGGACAGGACGGATGGGTGCCGGCAGTGACCAGCTCGGACACCGCCACACGCGGGTCGCCACTGGTCACCAAACCCTCACCCACCAGAACCGCATCGGCGCCGGCACCGGCGAATGCCAGCAGGTCGGCGGTACCGCGGACGCCCGACTCGGCCACACGGATGACCTTGGTCGGCAGCCCCGGAGCGATGCGGGAGAAGTTGTCGCGGTCGACCTCGAGGGTCTTCAGATTGCGATTGTTGACACCGACGACCGACGCACCGGCCTCCAGTGCGCGGTTGGCCTCTTCCTCGGTGTGGACCTCGACGAGCGCGGTCATCCCGAGGCTCTCGGTGCGGTCGAGCAGCGACGACAACACGTTCTGCTCCAGTGCCGCCACGATCAGCAGGATCATGTCGGCACCGTGCGCCCGGGCCTCGTGGATCTGGTACGGCCCGACGATGAAATCCTTGCGCAGCACCGGGATGCTCACCGCCGCCCGGACTGCGTCGAGGTCGGCCAGCGAACCGTGGAAGCGACGCTCCTCGGTCAGCACGCTGATGATCCGTGCCCCGCCGGCCTCGTAGGCCGATGCCAGTTCGGCCGGGTCGGCGATGGTCGCCAACGCACCCTTGGACGGGCTGGCCCGCTTCACCTCGGCGATGACGCCGATGCCCGGTTCCCGCAGGGCCGCCATGACGTCCTTGGGCTCAGGGGCCTTGAGCGAGGCCGCCTTGACGGCCTCGAAATCGATGACCGCCTCGCGCGCGGCGACGTCGGCCTTGACTCCCTCGATGATCGAATCGAGGACGCTGGGAGTGCTCACGACAGATGTTCCCTTTCCCACGATCCTTGCCCGCCCCAGGGTAGTCCGCGACTCCGGACGGCCCGTGCGCGGGTTACCTCACAGTCCCTTGCGCACCGGCGGTTCGTCAGTGCGGGTCGGTCGGGTCGATCCCCGTGTCGAGCGCATCCCACATCATCCGCTCGTTGGCCTGCGGCTTCCGGTCGGCCTTCGACGTGTCCGCCGACCCCGCCGCGGTGCCCTCGTCGCCGGCCGGTGCGGCGTCGTCGGACCCACCGGACTTGCGCCTTTCGTAGTCGGCGAAGACCTGGCGTTCGAGCTCCTCCCGGCGAGCCGCCGGGGTGCGGTACTTGCTCGACATCCCCGCACCGGACGCCGCGCGCATCAACAGCACGGCCGCGCCGACGCAGCCGAGCGTCCCGGCCAGCACCACGATCGCCACCCATGCATTGGCGGTGGTCAGCCGCACGACGTAGCGGTCGGCCAGATCGATGGCGCGGGCGGCATACAGCGAATCCGAACCGCTCGTGGCCATCGACAACGCCGGGAACGCCGCCAGCACGCCGCCGGCGGCGACGAGCACCGCCAGGACCCGCAGCGCCCATCCCCGCAGCGAGAACGCCGCCAGGATCCCGGCCAGCAGCACCAACGCCAGCGGCGTCAGCCACGGACTCCAGTCGGCGCCCTTCACCGTCAGGTACCGGTCCGGCGACATCCCGTCCCCGGCGAACACCGTCGCCCAGGTCAGCCGCGACGCCCCCCAGAAGGCTGCCGCCGCCGCGGCCATCAGGACCGCGGCGATGATCTTGGTGCGACGGATCGTCGCCGCACTCCCGGTGCTCCCGCCACCGGCGGCATCATCGGGGCCGCCGGGAGCCGTGCTGCCGGTCTCGGGGCTGCCGGTCTCGGGGCTGCCGGTCTCGGGGCTGTCGGCATCGGGGCCGGGCGCCGGGGTATCCGACGGGGTCGGGTCCTGCTGGTCACTCATCTGGGTGGGTCGCCTCCTCGGGCTCCGGTGCGGCGCCGACCCGTCGCATCGTGGACGCGGCGGCCACGGCGTTGAGCACCGCCGTCGCCTTGTTGCGCGCCTCGTTGTATTCGTAATCGGGATCGCTGTCGGCGACCACGCCGCCGCCGGCCTGCACGTAGGCACGTCCCTGCTTGATCAGTGCGGTACGGATGGCGATGGCGGTGTCGGCATTGCCCGCGAAGTCGAGGTAGCCGACGATGCCGCCGTAGAGTCCGCGACGGGTGATCTCGTGCTCGTCGATGATCTCCATCGCACGCACCTTGGGTGCGCCGGTCAGGGTGCCCGCCGGGAAGCAGGCGGTGACCGCGTCGAGGGCGTCCTTGTCCTCACGCAGGGTCCCCGACACCGTCGACACCAGGTGCATGACGTGGCTGTAGCGCTCGATGTGCCGGTAGTCGCTCACCTTGACCGTGCCCGGACGGCACACCCGGCCCAGGTCGTTGCGGCCGAGATCGACGAGCATCAGGTGCTCGGCGTTCTCCTTCTCGTCCTCGAGGAGCCCCTTGCCGAGCAGCTGGTCCTCCTCTTCGGTGGCGCCACGCCAGCGGGTTCCGGCGATCGGGTGCGTCGTGGCGACCCGGTCGGACACGGTGACCAGGGCCTCCGGACTGGAACCGACGATGGTGATCGGCTCGGAATCGCTGCCCTCCGGACCGGTCGGCATGCGCAGCAGGTACATGTACGGGCTCGGGTTGGAGGCGCGCAGCACCCTGTACACGTCGACCGGATCGGCGGCAGAATCCATCTCGAACCGCATCGACGGCACCACCTGGAAGGCCTCACCGGCCTCGATCTCGCCGATCACCGACCGGACGATCCCGTGATACTCCTCGCGGCTGCGCTGCACCGTGAAATCCGGTGCGGGACGGCTGAAGTGGGACACCGTCGACGGTGCCGGCGAGGCCAGCGCCGCGGTCATCCGGTCGAGCCGGGCGACGGAGTCGGCGTATGCCTCAGCGGCCCGCTCGGCACTCCCGTCCCAGTTGACCGCGTTGGCGATCAGGGTGATGGTGCCCTCGTGGTGATCGACCGCGGCCAGGTCGGTGGCCAGCAGCATCATCAGATCCGGCAGACCCAGATCGTCGACGGTGGTCTCCGGCAGCCGCTCCAGACGCCGCACCATGTCGTAGGCCATGAACCCGACGAAACCACCGGTCAGCGGCGGCAGATCGGGCAGCGGGTCGGTGGCGAGCAGCTTCAGCGACTCGGCGAGCACGGTCAACGGGTCACCGTCGACCGGGGCGCCGGACGGCACGGTGCCCCACCAGTGCGCCTTGCCGTCGACGACGGTCAGCGCCGACGGTGCGCCCGCTCCGATGAACGACCAGCGCGACCACGACCGGCCGTTCTCCGCCGACTCCAGCAGGAAGGTGCCCGGACGGTCGCCGGCGAGTTTGCGGTACGCCGACAACGGGGTCTCCGAGTCGGCGAGCACCTTGCGGGTGACCGGCACGACGCGATGATCGGCCGCCAGGTCGAGGAAGTCGGCCAGGGTCGTGGTGGTGTCGGACGCACCCGGTCCGGTGGTGGCGCTCATCCGAGCGGCTCGCCGCCGACGCCCCACTGCGAGCGCGGGATCTCGTTGATCGTCACCCACACCGAATCGGGATTCTTGCCGGTGGCCCGGGCGTAGGCCTCGGTGACCGCGGCAATGGTCTCCCGTTTGACCCGGTCGGAGAGTCCGGGGGTCTGCGAGATCTGGATCAGGGGCATACCTGCTCGCCTTTCGTCGTCAAATCTGGGGCGGACTCACGTGGGCCCGATTGTGCTCCTGGTCGCAAGCCTGTCGGCCCCGATTGTCCCAGGTGTCGTGCGTTCGCCGATCAGCCGGCCGACGCGGAGTCGGCGAACGGCAGCGATGGCGTGTCGAAGCAGCTGTGGTTGCCGGTGTGGCAGGCCGCACCCACCTGGTCGACCACGAGCAGCAGGGTGTCACCGTCACAGTCGACGCGCACATCGTGGACGTACTGGGTGTGCCCGCTGGTCTCCCCCTTGACCCAGTACTGCTGCCGTGACCGGGAGTAGTAGGTGGCCTTGCGGGTGGCCAGGGTGCGTTCGAGTGCGGTGTCGTCCATCCACGCCATCATCAGCACGATGCCGGTCTCGCGCTCCTGCGCGATCGCGGCGAACAGACCGTCGTCGTTGCGCTTGAGCTTCGCCGACAACTCGGGGTCGAGGGCCATCGGATCAGACCTCCAGTCCGGTGTCGCGGGCGGTGCGGACGGTGATGCCCGCGGCGGCCATCGAGTCCTTGACCTGCCCGATGGTGAGCTCGCCGAAGTGGAAGACCGACGCGGCGAGTACGGCGTCGGCACCGGCGGAGACCGCCGGCGGGAAATGCTCGACCGCACCGGCGCCACCGCTGGCGATCACCGGGACGGCCACGGCCGCACGCACCGCCGCGAGCATCTTCAGGTCGAAGCCCTGTTTGGTGCCGTCGGCGTCCATCGAGTTGAGCAGGATCTCCCCCACTCCGAGTTCCTCACCGCGCCTTGCCCATTCGACAGCGTCGATGCCGGTGCCCTTCCGTCCGCCGTGGGTGGTGACCTCCCAGCCGGACGGGGTGGGTGCGTCGCCGTCCGGGACGGTGCGCGCATCCACCGACAGCACGATGCACTGTGATCCGAAGCGACGGCTCATCTCGTCGAGCACCTCGGGACGGGCGATGGCCGCGGTGTTGACACTGACCTTGTCGGCGCCGGCCCGCAGCATGGTGTCGACGTCGTCGACGGTACGGATACCGCCGCCCACGGTGAGCGGGATGAAGATCTGCTCGGCGGTGCGGCGCACCACGTCGAGCATCGTCGAGCGACCCGAACTCGACGCGGTGACGTCGAGGAAGGTGAGCTCGTCGGCCCCCTCGGCGTCGTAGCGTGCGGCGAGTTCCACCGGATCACCGGCGTCGCGCAGGTTCTGGAAGTTGACGCCCTTGACCACCCGGCCGTCGTCGACGTCCAGGCAGGGAATGACACGTACCGCCAAAGTCATCGGGTCTGTTCCTCCTCATCGAGATCGTCCCGACCTGACCAGTCCCCGTCGATCACCTCGTCGATGACGGCCATCACCTCACGGTGGATGCCGGGTGCACCGGCCACCAGCGACGGTGACGTGACCGTCCACGGGTTGCCGGCCAGGTCGGTGGCCACGCCACCGGCGGCGGCCACGAGTGCGGCTCCCGCCGCGTTGTCCCAGGGGTGACGGCCGAAGGCGATCGCGGCACCGAAGGCACCGCACGCCGCATACGCCATGTCGGCACCGGTGCTGCCGGTCATCCGTACCCGGGCGACACGTCCGGACAGGGCGCGCAGCAGGTCGGCGCGACGGGCACCGGCGTACCGCCCGCCGTGTGCGGCGTTGAACGCACCGAAGGCGATCGCCGCCTCCGACAGCCGGGCCGGTGGTTGCACCAGTGCCGGTTCACCGTTGCACAGCAGCGGGCCGTCGACGTGTCCGGCGAACCGTTGTCCCGACAACGGCATCCAGGTCAGGCCCAGCACGCTGCGACCCTCCACCAGCAGCGCGAGCAGGATGCCCGTGAACGGGATGCCTGCGGAGTAGTTGAAGGTGCCGTCGACCGGGTCGAGCACCCACACCACCCCCTCGTCGACCGGTGGTCCGCCGAACTCCTCGCCGTGTACCGCGATACCGGTGCGGTCGGCGAGCTCGGCGGAGATACGTCGTTCCAGGTCGAGATCGACCTGGGTGGCGAAGTCGGTGCGGCCCTTGCTGACCGCGCTCGGTGCGCCGAGCCCGGCGACGAACTCGGCACTGACGCCGTCGAGGATGCCACCGGCGATGTGCAGCAGCCGGGGCAGATCCAGGTCGGTGCCGATGGTCACCGTCCGCCGACCGCCTGCAGCGCCTCCGGGAGGGTGAACCGGCCGGCGTAGAGCGCCTTGCCGACGATCGCTCCCTCGACGCCCTGGTCGACCAGGCCGGAGATGGCGACGAGGTCGTCGATCGCCGAGACACCGCCGGACGCCACGATCGGGGCGTCGGTGGCCGCGGCGACCTCGCCGAGCAGTTCCAGGTTGGGCCCGGCGAGGGTGCCGTCCTTGGAGACGTCGGTGACGACGTAGCGGGCGCAGCCGTCGCGGTTGAGTCGTTCGAGGACCTCCCACAGGTCACCGCCGTCGGTGACCCAGCCGCGGCCGCGCAGCCGGTAGGAGGAGCCGTCGCGGATCACGTCGAGGCCGACGGCGATCCGGTCGCCGTGGCGGGCGATCGCGCGGGCACACCATTCGGGGTTCTCGAGTGCGGCGGTACCCAGGTTGACGCGGGTGCAGCCGGTGGCGAGGGCGGCCTCGAGCGAGTCGTCGTCGCGGATGCCGCCGGACAGCTCCACCTTGACGTCGAGCTCGCCGACCACCTCGGCCAGCAGGGCCCGGTTGTCGCCGCGACCGAAGGCGGCATCGAGATCCACGAGGTGAATCCACTCGGCGCCGTCACGCTGCCAGGCCAGTGCCGCCTCGCGCGGCGAACCGTAGGAGGTCTCGGTGCCCGCGGCACCTTGCACCAGACGGACGGCCTGACCGTCGGCGACGTCGACGGCGGGCAGGAGTTCGAGGGTGTTACCCATGAATCGGTAGGTCCTTTGCTGATTTCCGTTGGGTGGTAACGGGTCTGATGGATGTCAGGTGGCCGGTAGCTGACCGCGGGCGCGCATGGCGGCCTCGGCCTTGCCGATCTGTCGTTTCGAGACCGTGCCGATCGTGGCGATCATCAAGATCACGGTGACCAGTGCGGCGATGAGTCCGGCGACGGAATTCCAGTGCGCGAGCACCAGGATGATGGGCACGCACACCACCAGCACCAGCACTCCCGAGCCCAGCACATACAGGACGAACTTGCCGTAGGAGAACCGGTAGGGCGTGTTTCCGTCACCGGCGCCGGTCATGCCAGGCTCCCGATCCAGTTCCGCAGGAGTTGCGCTCCGGCATCGCCCGACTTCTCCGGATGGAACTGGGTCGCGCTCAGCGGCCCGTTCTCGATGGCGGCCAAGAACTTTCCGCCGTAGTCGGCCCAGGTCAGGGCGGGTGCCCGCAGCGCGGTGCCGTCGTTGTCCATGGTCCATTCCTGCGCCGCGTAGGAGTGCACGAAATAGAACCGCGTGTCGGCGTCGAGTCCGGCGAACAACACCGAATCCTCCGGCGCGGCAACGGTGTTCCAGCCCATGTGCGGCAGCACCGGGGCGTGCAGCCGGGTGACCGCACCGGGCCACTCGCCGCATCCGTCGGCCTCCACACCGAATTCGACGCCTTGCTCGAAGAGGATCTGCATGCCCACACAGATGCCGAGCACCGGCCGTCCACCGGCCAGCCGGCGGCCGATGATCCGGTCGCCCTTGACCGCCCGCAGACCCTCCATGCAGGCGGCGAAGGCACCCACACCGGGGACCACGAGGCCGTCGGCGTCGAGCGCGGTGTCGAAGTCGCTGGTCACGGTGACGTCGCCGCCGACCCGTTCGAGGGCGCGGTGCGCCGAGCGCAGGTTGCCGCTGCCGTAGTCGAGCAGCGCGATACTCGGGGCGCTCACAGTGCCCCCTTGGTGGACGGGATTCCGCTGGTGCGCGGGTCGTACTCGGTGGCCTCACGCAGCGCCCGGGCGAGGGCCTTGAACTCGGCCTCGGTGATGTGGTGCTGGTCGCGCCCGTAGAGCACGCGCACGTGCAATGCGATGCGGGCGTTCAGGGCGATCGACTCGAACACGTGCCGGTTGATCACCGTCGAGTACGGCACCCCCGGGTAGCCGCCGATCACCGCGGCCAGCATGTGTTCGGGCTCGCCGGTGTGCACGCAGTACGGCCGGCCGGAGACGTCGACGACGGCATGGGCGAGGGTCTCGTCCATCGGGATGAAGCAGTCGCCGAAGCGGCGGATGCCCTTCTTGTCGCCGAGGGCCTGGCCGAGCGCCTGGCCGAGGACGATGGCGGTGTCCTCGATGGTGTGGTGGCCCTCGACCTCGATGTCACCCTCGGCCTTGACGGTGAGGTCGAAGCTGCCGTGTGCACCGAACGCGGTGAGCATGTGGTCGTAGAACGGGATACCGGTGGAGATGTCGGTCTTGCCGGTGCCGTCGAGGTTCAACTCGACGGTGATCGACGATTCCTTGGTGGTGCGCTCGATCCGCGCGATACGCGGTGCGGGCTGCTGTCCTGAGGTCACTTACCCCTTCTCTCCCAGGTCGGTGGCGGCGAGCTGACGGCTGACGTCGAGGAACGCATCGTTCTCGGCGCGCAGGCCGATGGTGACGCGCAGATGGCCGGGGATTCCGACATCGCGGATGAGCACCCCGTTGTCGAGGTAGCGGCGCCAGGAGGCCGGGGCGTCGGTGAACCGGCCGAACAGCACGAAGTTGGCGTCGGACTCCGCCACGTCGAAGCCGGCGGCGGCCAGTTCGGCCACCACCCGCTTGCGTTCGGCGACGATGGTCGCGACCCCGGCGAGGGTCTCGGTGGAATGCCGCAGTGCCGCGCGCGCGGCGGCCTGGGTCAGCACCGACAGGTGGTAGGGCAGGCGCACCAGTTGCAGCGCCTCGACGATCGCCGGTGAGGCGGCCAGATATCCCAGGCGACCGCCGGCGAAGGCGAAGGCCTTGCTCATGGTGCGGCTGACGACGACCTTGGCCGGGTACTCGTCGATCAGTTCGACGGCGCTCGGCTGTTCGGAGAACTCGCCGTACGCCTCGTCGACGATCACGATGCCGGGTGCGGCCTCGACGATCGCCCGAAGTCCGGCGTTCGGGATGGAGGCGCCGGTCGGGTTGTTCGGCGAGGTCACGAAGACGACGTCGGGACGGGTCGCGACGATCTCGGTGACGGCGTACTCGATGTCGAGGCCGAAGTGGGCGTCGCGCTTGGCCTCGAGCCACCGGGTGTCGGTGCCGTCGGAGATGATCGGATGCATCGAGTACGACGGGACGAAGCCCAGTGCCGAGCGTCCGGGACCGCCGAAGGCCTGCAGCAGCTGTTGCAGGATCTCGTTGGAACCGTTTGCCGCCCAGACGTTCTCGACCGAGAGCGACACACCGGTCGCGCGGGTGAGGTACGCGGCGAGCTCGGTACGCAGGGCCACCGCGTCGCGGTCGGGGTAACGGTGCAGTTCCTGTGCCGCCGCCCGCGCAGACTCGGCGACGTCGGCGATCAGCTGCTCCGACGGCGGGTGCGGGTTCTCGTTGGTGTTGAGAATGACCGGAACCCGCAATTGCGGTGCACCGTAGGCACTCTTGCCGCGCAGGTTGTCGCGCAACGGCAGATCGTCGACGGTGATCGATGCGCCCGGGACGGCCGGGGTGGTCACTGCGTCGCTGGATGCGGTCACCGGCTCGTCACCTCACCGGCGAAGCGTCGGGTGATGGCATCGCCGTGCGCGGGCAGGTCCTCGGCCTGGGCGAGGGTGACGACCTTGGCGGCGACGTCGCGCAGTGCGGCCTCGTCGTAGTCGATGACGTGAACACCCTTGAGGAAGGTCTGCACCGACAGGCCGGACGCGAAGCGCGCCGAACCCGAGGTCGGCAGGACGTGATTGGACCCGGCACAGTAGTCGCCGAGGCTGACCGGCGCGTAGTTGCCGACGAAGATGGCGCCGGCATTGTGTACGCGGTCGGCGACCGCGGCGGCGTCGGCGGTCTGGATCTCGAGGTGTTCGGCGGCGTAGGCGTCGACCACGGCGAGTCCGGCCTCGAGATCGTCGACGAGGACGATGCCCGACTGGGCACCGGCCAGTGCAGTGGCCACGCGGTCGCGGTGCTTGGTCTGGGCGACCTGGTCGACGAGTGCGGCGTCGACAGCGTCGGCGAGCTCGATGCTGTCGGTGACGAGCACCGACGCGGCGAGCACGTCGTGCTCGGCCTGGCTGATCAGGTCGGCGGCGACGAGTTCGGGGACGGCGGTGGAGTCGGCGAGGATCGCGATCTCGGTGGGGCCGGCCTCGGAGTCGATGCCCACCACGCCACGGCACAGTCGCTTGGCGGCGGTGACGTAGATGTTGCCCGGTCCGGTGATCAGGTCGACCGGGTCGAGCACACCGCCGGCGGTGTCGGCGGCTGCGGTGTCGACGCCACCGTAGGTGAGCAGCGCGATGCCCTGGGCACCGCCGCAGGCCCACACCTCGTCGACGCCGAGCAGCGCACAGGCGGCGAGGATGGTCGGGTGCGGCCAGCCGCCGAAGTCCTTCTGCGGCGGCGAGGCGACGACGAGCGAACCGACGCCCGCCTCCTGGGCCGGGACGACGTTCATGATCACCGACGACGGGTACACCGCGTTGCCGCCGGGAACGTACAGACCGACGCGACGGACCGGAATCCACTTCTCGCTGACCACGCCACCATCGACCACCTGGGTGCGGCTGGTCTCGCGGCGCTGGTCGGCGTGCACGGCGCGGGCACGGATGATGGATTCGCGCAGCGCATCGGCGACGGCCGGGTCGAGGCCGGCCAGGGCATCGGCGATGACCTGCGCCGGAACCCGCACCGAGGCGGGTTTGACGCCGTCGAACTTCTCGCCGTACTCCAGGGCGGCATCGGCACCACGCTCGGCGACCGAATGGACCACCGGCGCCACCGTGTCGAGTACGGCGTTGACGTCGGTGCCCCCGCGGGGCAGCGCACGACGCAGCTCAGCGAGCGTCGGGGTGCTACCGCGCAGGTCGGTTCGGGCGAGCATGAGTCTCTCCTGGTCTGGGTGGGGTTTTACCCTCCTAGTTTACGGGTCGGGCACCACCGGGTTTCCCACACGGTGGCGACGGCGGTTCGCGGTCTACGACGGGACGACTTCACCGGGTTCGTGAAGCCGTCCACAATGTGGCGTCGGACGGCGTGCGGAGGGGAGGATCCGCACCGGTTCGGGACGCTGTGCAGGTTCTGGCGCGCAGATCGATCCCCGCGTCGACGGCAGGCAGTCCGACGGTCCGGATGCCGGACGCACCGTATGGCACCCGCCGGACGCCCATCCGCGCACGGTGGTCGACCATTGATTCGGCCGCGGTCCGACATGGCGATTGTCGGGTCCCCGACACTCCACGAAGTGGTCGAGAACCCGACACCACGTGGACTATCCACACCGCGCACGGCACGACGCCAGGTTCTGGCAGGTCTCGATCAGACGGTCACACCGAATGCCGCCCGACGGTGTCCACGCGCCGGATGCGCTTCGGGGAGGTACGGCCCGTTGCCGGGAAAGATCTTTTCCCGCAACGTTCCCGGCCGGTAGCGATCCTGCATGATCCCGCGGCGTTCGAGTTCGGGGGCGACATGGTCGACGAAGTCCTCGAAGGTGCCCGGCGACACCACGTACTGGACGTTCATCCCACCGACGCCGGCATCCTGCCAGGCCTCGATGTGGTCGGCGATCTGTTCCGGGGTGCCCACCACCCGCAGGTTGCCGTACCAGCGGACCAGCTCACCGATGGTGAAGCGATCGTTCGGCGACATCGCGATGAGTTGCCCGACGACGCCTTCCTTTCCTTCGGGCCGTTTGGCGATCTCACCGATCGGCTCGTTCGGGTCGAGTTGGCCGAAGTCGTATCCGAGGAAGACGCTCTGCTTGGCGAGGTGGGCGTCGATGCTCTGGAAGTCGGTGATCTCCTCCTGCAATCGCTTGGCCTCGGCCTCCGTGCTGCCGACGACGAAACCGAGGATGCCGAACAGCACCACGCTCGCCGGATCACGCCCGTGACGTGCCGCGGCGGCCCGGACGTCGGCGACGACGGGTGCGGCCTCCTGCGGACTCAACGCATTGATGAACAATGCCTCCGCGTTGCGGCCGGCGAAGTCACGTCCGCGCGCGGACACCCCGGCCTGCACGAGAAACGGTGTGCGCTGCGGCGACGGTTCACACAGATGCGGGCCGACGACGTCGTAATAGGGCCCGGTGTGATCGATGCGATGGATCTTGGCCGGGTCGTTGTATCGGCCGGTCGCGGCGTCGGCGATGACGGCGTCGTCCTCCCAGGACGCCTCCCACAACTTGTAGACGACGTCGACGAAGTCGTCTGCGCGCGCATACCGTTCGGCGTGGTCGGGCAATCCGGCGAACCCCAGGTTGCGGCCCGCACCGGGCAGGAACGTGGTGACGATGTTCCAGGCGATCCGTCCGCGGGTGAGGTGATCGAGCGACGACATCTTGCGCGCGAAGGCATACGGCGGTTCCTGCAGGATGTTCTGGGTCAGGACGAAACCCAGGTCGTCGGTGGCGTGGGCCAGGGCGGGGATCAGGGTGCCGGGATCGTTGACCGGGAACTGCATTCCACTCGAGATGGCCCGCTCGCTGCTGTCACCGAAGGTGTCGTACGGGGCGAGCACATCGGCGAAGAACAGCGTGTCGAAATGGCCACGCTCGAGCAGGCGTGCGACGTCCACCCAGTAGTCGACCGAGTTGTATTCGCGCTGACGGCTTCCCGGCCATGCCCACATCCCCTGGTCGTGATGGGAGACGGTGAACATGTTGAACGCGTTGAAGATCATCCGAGGACGTGCCACGGTCATCGCTCCTGCGCGCCGACGCCGAGGACGTCGCTGCCGATGATGGTCGCCAGCACCTCGGTGGAGTGTGCCATCAGCTGCCCGGCCTGCGCATCGCGGTGATGTCGCTGGATGGGTGAGGTCTTGAGGAAGCCGGTGCCGCCACCGATCCGCACGCCGAGACCGGCGACCTCCACGGCCACCTTGTTGGCGAGATACTTGGCCCGGTTCAGGTCCGGGAAGAACGCCGGGTCATGTGCATCGGCCTCACGCAATGCCTTGTCGTAGAGGGCATGTGCGGCAGTCAGTTTGATCTCGGCGTCGGCGACGGCGTGCTGGACCCACTGCTGGTGCGACAACGGCGCACCGGCGATCTCACGACCTCGAGCGTGTGCGATCAGGGCGGCGAGCGCGGCGTCGGCGATCCCCAGCGAGATGGCCGGCAGCGCCGCGGGGATCGCGGCGAAGTCGGTGGGGCCCGGAACCCGGCCGCGCTTGTCCGCGGCGAGCAGCGTGTCGTCGAAGGACACCAGCTGACTGCGGGTGGCGCGCAGGCCCAGCGTGTCCCAGATCGGCACGAACGTCACCGAGTCGTCGGGGATCACGGCGAAGTACGCGGGTGCGCCGTCCACACGTGCATTGACCAGCAGATAGTCGGCGATCTCACTGCCCGAGACGAATCGCTTGGCACCGCTGAGTGTCCAGCCGCCGTCGGCGGGCTGCGCATCCTGCTGCGGGTTGAGGAAGGCGTTGCCGGTGGCGGGCTCCGACAGCGCATTGGCGAATCGTCGACCGGCCAGGAACTGCTCGGCGAAGAACGAACCGAGGGTGTCGCGGGTCAGTTCGGCCAGCCCCACCCCGGCACCGGTGTGCATCGCCCAGATCGTGGCGGTGGCCGCATCGCCCTGCGCGATGGCCCGGACGATGGCGCCGAAGGCCCGGTAGGACAGTCCCTCTCCGCCGACCGCGGCCGGCAGCACCGCGGCGGTCAGCCCGGCATCGTGCAGGGCGTCGAGATTCGCGACATTGATCTCGGCGCGCTCGTCGTGGTCGGGGGCGAGCTTCGCGAACTGCTCGGCCAGCCCGATCACGGTGTCGATGTGGCCGCGTTCGCGGTCGTCGACGGAATCGCGTGCCTCGCCGATGAATCCGACGGTCATGAGAGTGCCTCCTGTGGTTGATCTGGATGAGAGTGCTTGTCGTTCCCGGTGACCGGGGGTTTCGTGTCACCGGTGTTGCCGGAGGGTCGGGTCGCAGCCGGGGGCGGCCGGCGCCGCAGCCGGCCGCCCACCCCACGCCCGGACGCCGCGACGCAGAGGACGGCGAGGGCCACCGCATAGGGCAGTCCCTGATAGAGCTCCACCGGAAGACCCAGGTCACGGGTCTGGGCCAGCAGCGCCAGGCTGTTGAAGAACGCGAATCCCAGGGCGCCGATCACCAGTCCCCCGGGACGTCCCCGGGCGACGATCACCACTGCCAGGGCGATGAATCCGACGCCGCCGGTCATACCCGGCGAGAAGGTGCCGATGCTGCCGAGCGAGACCACCGCACCGCCGAGCCCGGCGCAGCCGCCGGCGAACACCGCTGCCGTACACAGCGTCGCCGACGGTGAGATCCCGCGGTCCCGGGCGACCTCGGGTGCCGCGCCGACCGCGGTCAGCCGCAACCCCGCGCGGGTGTTGCGCAGGAACCAGCCGACGACCACCACCAGGACCAGTGATGCGTAGAAGAACAGTCCGGCATGCGCCAGTCCCCGACCGACCAGCGGAAGGTGTTCCAGCAGCGGGAGCGTCAGGACCGGCTGGGTGGGCACGGTGCGGTTGACCGCCCCGGCCGGCGAGAGCCACTGGTAGATGAACACCGACAGCCCGGTGGTGATGGTGCCCACCGCGACGCCCACCACCACGATGTCGGCGCGGACGATCGCATGGGCGAAGCCGAGGACGCCGCCGGCGAGCACGCCGGCCAGCAGGGCGAACAGCAGGCCCACCCAGACACCGCCGACGCGGGCGCCGACCACCCCGGTGGCCGCACCGAGCAGCATCATGCCCTCGATGCCGACGTTGAACCCGCCGGCCCGTTCGAAGACGATCTCGCCGACACCGGCGACGATGATCGGTGCCGACAGCCCGATCGCGCCGGCGATCACCACGGTCCAGAACTCGATCGCGCTCATCCGACCGGCTCCTCGATCGGGGTCGCCGTCGGCGTGGCCGCACCGCGCGGGGTCCGACGGGCGGTGTACATCACCGTGCCGACGAGTGCGGCGGTCAGCAGCAGGATGCCCTGCGAGACGGTGCCGATCGCGGCAGGTGTGGTTCCGGTGGCGAATTGCACTCCGGCCGAGCCGGTTCCGAGTGATGCGTAGAAGACCGCGGCGACCACGATGCCGATCGGGTGGAACCGGCCGAGCACGGCGACGGCGACTGCCGAGAATCCCAGCCCCGCAGTGATGTTCGGTTCGAGGCGGCCGGTCACCCCGGCCAGTTGCACCCATCCGGCGGCACCGGCCGCAGCACCGGACACCACGAACGCGACGAGGATCGCCCGGCCGTGCCCGAGACCGGCGCGCGAGGCCAGCGCCGGCCTCGTCCGGTGCACGTCGAGCAGGAAGGCAGCGCCGGTCCGGTGGAACCACAGCCCCGCCGCGACGGCGGCGACGACCAGGAGCACCCCGGCATGCAGATGTCCGGGGACCGGGAGCAACGGCAGCATCGACGATCCCGGGATCGGAGCGCTCTGCGGACTCGAGTTGGACTGCGGATCGCGTAACGACGTCCGCAGCAGATATGCCAGCACGGCGACGGCGACATAGTTCATGAGCAGGGTGAACAGGATCTCGTTGACGTTCCACCGCCACTTCGCGAACGCCGGCGGGAGCGCCCACAGCACGCCGCCGACGGCACCGGCGACGACGCCGAGCACCAACGCCACCGGGTGCGGTACGGCCTCGCCGAGTCCCGATGCGACGGCGGTGGCCGCGATCGCCCCGACGATCACCTGCCCTTCACCGCCGATGCTGATCACCCCGGTGCGCAATGCCACCGCGGCGCCCAGTGCGACGAGGGTCAGGGTGGTCGCGTTCTGGATGGTCTGGGTGGCCGCATAGCTGCTGCCGAATGCGCCGTCGAACCATCCGATCAGTGCGGTGTCCAGGTAGGCGCCGGACGACAGGATCAGCGCCACGACCACTCCGACGCCACCGGCGACATACAGTGCGGTCTGGACGTGGAGACGGGCCCGGGGCGCGGCGAACCGATCGACGAGGACCCCACCGAACACGCTCATGCGGCCCCCTCGGTCACGCCCGCCATCGCCCGGCCCACCCGGGTCGGCGAGTACTGCCCGATGCCGAACTCGTCGACGATGCGCCCGCGAGAGATGACCAGGATGTGGTCGGCGAGTTCGCGGACCTCGTCGATGTCGGCGGAGATCAGCAGGATGCCGGTGCCGCGATCGGCCGCGGCGCGGATCTCGGCGCGAATGGCCACCGCGGCACGCGGATCGAGTCCCTGGGTGGGACCGTGCAGGACGGCCACCACCGGGTTCGCATCGAGTTCGCGCCCGACCACCAGCTTCTGCCGATTGCCGCCCGAGAGTGCGCCGACCCGCACCGTCGACGATGCCGGCCGCACATCGTGTCGCCGCATCAGGGTGTCGGTGAACGTGCGGATCGCCGGCCAGTCGAGAGTGCTGACCCGGGTGCGGAATCCGCCGCGCCCCAGGGTCCGCAGGATCGCCGAGTGTGCCGCGTCGGCGTCGGGTAGCAGCGCCTCGTCCCGCTCCTCGGGCACATAGGACACCGTGTCGCGCCGGGCGGCGTCGCCGGTGAGCGGCCGGTCGGCCACGCGGACGCTCCCCGTCGTCGGCGTCACCAGTCCGGCGGCGACCTCGGCGAGGATGCGTTGACCGTTGCCGCCCACCCCGACGACGCCCACGATCTCCCCGCCGTGCACGGTGATGTCCACGCCGGCAAGACCTTTGGACCCGGCGGTCCCGACCTCTGTCAGCGACAGCACCGGCGCGGTCCGGGGTGCCACCGTCCGCACCGGTTCGGTACGGTCGTCCTGTTCACCGATCATCGCCGCGACCAGACGCTCGTCGGAGATGTCGGTCATCGCCCCCGACAGCGTCACCCGTCCGCGGGTGAGAACGGTGACGTCGTCGGCCACCGCACGCACCTCGTCGATCCGATGGGTGATCAGCAGCACCGCGGTGCCGGAGTCGGCCAGCGTGCGGATGGTGTCGAACAGGGCCTCGGTCTCGTGTGGCCCGAGCGCCGAGGTCGGCTCGTCGAGCAACAGGATCCGCGCACCGCGTGCCAGTGCCATCGCCAGCTCCCCCTGTTGCCGTTGCGCGAGTTCGAGTTCGGCGACGGGCGTGTCGACCGGGATCCGCAGACCGGCACGCTCGGCGACGCCGGTCAGTTCTCGGGCGGCCCGGCCACGGTCGGCACGGAACCGGTCACCGGCCAGGATGTGGTTCTCGGCGAGGGTGAGGTCACCGATCAGGCTCAGCTGTTGCATCACCGTGCCGATGCCGTGGTCGATACCGTCGCGCCGGTGACGCAGGCGAACCGGGCCGGCATCGATCAGCACGCTTCCGGCGTCGGGATGTTCGGCGCCCGAGAGGATCTTGAGGGCGGTGGACTTGCCCGCACCGTTCTCCCCGACCAGCGCGTGGACCCGGCCCGCCCGCACCGCGAGGTCGACGCCGCACAGTGCGACCTGGTGACCGAACCGTCTGGTCACCGCACGGAGTTCGATACCGGTCACGAGATCGGCGGGATGGTGACCTTGCCACTGGCCAGATCGGCGGCCAGCTGCCGGGTCTGGGCCTCGAGGTCGGCGGGCAGTCCGGGTGCGGCGGCGACGCGGTGGTAGCCGGTGAACACCAGGCCGTGGTTGGCGATGGTCGAGGTGTAGCCGTGGTTGCCGAAGGTACCGGCCTCGACGCGGCCGACCGCCTCGGTGAGGGTCGGCGTGAAGTCCAGTGCCACCGAACCGATGTTGACCTCGGCCGCATCGGACGAGGAGGTGGCCGATGCGCCGATGGTCGCCACGCCCGCCTCCTTGGCCGCGGCGATGACACCCGAGGTGTAGCCCTCGGCGCCGGTGACGATCAGCTTGGCGCCCGCCGCGATCTGGGCCTTGGTGGCCTGATTCGCCAGCGCCGGGTCCTCCCAGCTGCCGGTGAAAACCGGCTTGAGCTCGGTGGCACCGGGATTGGTGGTCTTCAGACCCACCGAGAAGGCCTTGTAGGTGACCTCGTTGAAGGGTGCGAGTTGCCCGTCGACGACGGCGGTCGGCGACAGACCGGCCTTGCCCGCGACCCAGCCGAGCAGGTAGCCCTGCTGATCGCTGGCATAGGTCCACGTCTCCACATTGGCCGTGGTCTTGGCGAGGATGTCGGCCGACCCGGTGGCCAGGAAGTGCGACTGCGGGAACTCCTCGGCCGCCGAGAACACCGAGTTCGCGAAGTCCAGGCCCCAGCCGATGATCAGGTCGTAGCCGTCGGCGGCGTACTGGCGCAATGCGGCCTGCGCGTCGGCGTCGGTGTGCACCGACTCACGGACCTGGGCGGTGACCTTGTCGTCCTTCTCGAGGTTGTGCACGGCGTCGGCACCGTACTGGTTGAACCCGCCGTCGTTGGCCAGGCCGCCCAGGATGATCGCCACCTTCGGCGCCGACGAGGTGTCGGCCCCGCTGTCCGGTGAACATGCGGTGGCCACCATCGCGACGGCGGCGAGCAGACTCGCCAGGATTGCTCTGATCCTCATGTGCACCACGTCCTCTGGGGTTCTCGTTGCCGGCCGACGGGATGCGGGACCCGATCGTCGGCGACTTGTTGACAAGTGGACATCCTGAGAGGTCGGGCCCGGAGGCGACAGGGGAAGAACCACAGTGAATCAAACGACCAGTTCGGTTTGACCTGCAGAACTCGGCGATGCTAGAGGCAGCCGGCCGATGCCTCCACCTCGGTTCGCAACACCGGTTCCCGGACTTGTTGATAAGTCCGGCGATCTCGGTAGAGTCTCTGCGCATGACCAAATCCGCCGTGGCACAACGCGTCGACGAAGCCTGGATCCGCGCCCTGCCCAAGGCCGAGGTGCACATCCACCTGGAGGGGTCGCTGGGACTGGCCGATCTCCTCGGCCTGGCCAAGGCCGCAGGTGCGCAACTCCCCTTCCCGGCCGACCGGCTGTTCGGCGGGGCGACCGCCGGTGCCGGCGACGGCGCCGAGACCGGGCTGAGTTCCTTTCTGCGCTTCCTGGATTGGGGATGCGGACTGGTCGCCACACCCGAGCAGGCGTCGTCGCTGGCCTACCGGTTCGCCGCGCGCCAGACCGCATCCGGGATCCGGTACACCGATGTGATCGTCAACCCCGGACATTGGGGACAGTGGACCGATCGGGTTCCGGCGCTCTTCGCCGCCTTCGCCGACGGCTTCGACGAAGCCCGTGCCGACGGCCTGGCCGAGGTCAACACGTGCGTGTCGTTGTCCCGGGGGCAGTCCGCGTCCTCGGCCCGCGAACTGGTCGAACAGATCACCGAATCCCGGCCGCCACGGGTGGTCGCCTTGTCCATCGACGGCGACGAGCATCGGTCGGGACCGGTGAGTCACCGCTTCGCGGAGGCATTCTCGCTGGCGCGAGACCGGGGCCTGCGGCGGACGGTCCATGCCGGAGAGTCGTCGGGACCCGAGGGCGTGCGCGATGCGCTCGACCATCTGCACGCCGAACGCATCGACCACGGAGTCCGGGCGGTCGAGGACCCGGAGCTCGTCGGCCGGCTGCGCGATCAGCAGATCCCGCTGGGGGTGTGTCCGCGATCGAATGTGGCACTCGGGCTGTATCCGTCATGGGAGGTGCACCCGTTCCGGCATTTGCGCCAGGCCGGGGTCGCGGTCACGCTGAACACCGACGACCCGGCCGTCCTCGGCACCTCGCTGGAAACCGATTGGTCTGTGTCATCCCAGATCTGGGGTCTCGACCGATCCGAGCTCCGCGATCTCGCGCGGACGTCGGTGACGGCGAGCTTCGCCGACGACGATCTCACGAACCGGCTGCTCGCCGAGATCGACGCGATCGACGTCAGCGAGGCGTCGGAGAATGGCTAGCCGCACCGGTTCGGTATCCGACGACGCAGCCTCCCACGGGCGGATCACCCGGGAACTGCTGCGCCTGGCCCGCGATGCCTCCGCCGACCGGGTACCGCTGGCGGGCGAGATGGACCTGGTGGACCGCCTCCACTGCACCCGCCAGCAGCTGCGCAAGGCGATGGCGGATCTGGAACGGCAGGGCCTGCTGCGACGCCGGCAGGGCGCGGCGACCGTGGTCGACCCGCTGGCGCTGCGGATGAGTGTGCGGCTCGAGGATCAGTTCGAGCACACCGAACTACTCGAGCGGCTCGGCTACGAGGCCCGCGTCGAGATCGTCGCCGAGACCTGGGGTTCACTCCCCGCCGACGTCGCCGCACTCCTCGACTGCGACCCGGGCGCCCCCTGTGTGCACACCACCAAACGATGGTTCGCCGACGACCTGCCGGTGATGATCGCCACGGGGTACCTGCTCGTCCCCGACGCCGAGCCGACGCGACTCGACGATTCGGTGTTCACCGCCGTCGCCCAGGCGTGGGGCGAATCGCTGGTCTGGGAGGTGGCCACCCCGGGGGCCGACGTGCTCGACGCGGAATCGGCGGCATTGCTGGACATGTCGGCCGGAGATCCGGTGATGACCCTGGAACTGATCGGGGTCGCCGCGAGCGGTCGCCGACTGTTCTACGCCTCGGAACTGCACCGCCCCGACATCGTCCGCTATTCGCTGGTGCGCACGGTCCGTCCGCCCTGGCAGGCGGGACCGTCGATGACCTCGTGACCCTTGCCAGGCGATCGGCGCACGACCTATGGTGAACGCGACCCGAACTTAAGTATGGCTACCCTAAGTCACCACGGGACGTGACGCCGCAGGTCGCCATGGATCGCGAGAGGTGCCATGACCGCCGCCAACGCCGTCACCGATCCCGCAGACTCCGACCCGCACAGCTCCGACGCCGCCCGCCCACCGTCTGGTGAGCACACCGACGGCGACGGAAACGCTCTGAGCGAGAAGGAGAAACAGAAGGCCGACGCCCTCGCGCTCAAGCGTCTGATGCGACCGGTCGCCGTGCCGCTGACCATCGGCCGGCTGCTCGCCGTGGTGTCCGGGGTTCTCGCCGTGGTCCCCTACATCGCCCTGGTCCAGATCGGCGGCACACTGCTCGCCGCCTCGTCCGCGGGTACCCCCGTCGACGGCGACGAGATCCGGCGCTGGTTGCGAATCCTGGTGATCACCTTCGTCTTACGGCTCGCGATCTACTTCGTCGCCCTGCTGGTCACCCACCTCGCCGACATCCGGCTGGGCCACCTCATCCAGCTCCGGCTGGTGCATCGCTTCGCCAAGGTACCGCTCGCGTGGTTCACCGCCACCAACTCCGGTCGCGTACGCAAGGGCATGCAGGACGACATCGGCACCGTCCACCAGTTGATCGCCCACCAGCCGGTCGACGGGACCGCGGCCGTCGTGATGCCGGCGGCGCTGATGATCTACGCCTTCGTCATCGACTGGCGCCTCGGGCTGCTCTCCATCGCCACACTGCCGCTCTACATCGGCGCGATGGCCATGTCGATGCGGGGCATGGGCGAGAAGACCGTGGAGATGGACCGTCGGCTGTCCACCGTCTCGGCGCGGATGGTCGAGTTCGTCGCGGGGATCTCCGTGGTCAAGGCGTTCGGGCGGGTCGGGCGCGCCCATCGCAACTACCAGGAGTCGGCCGACGAGTTCTACGACTTCTACCTCGACTGGGTGCGGCCGCTGGTCCGCGTCTCCGCACTGGGCACCTCGTTCCTCGCCATCCCGCTCGTGTTGCTGGTCAACATCGGCGTCGGTTCGGTTCTCGTACACCACGATCAGGTGAGCACCGCCGACGTGCTCGCCACCTCGCTGATCGCCTTGCTGATCCCGTATGCGCTCGAGACGTGGATGCATTCGACGTGGAGCCGACAACTCGCCGGTGCCGCGGCCTCGCGTCTCGCCGCGCTCATCGACACCCCGATCCTGACCGAACCCGATGCCGACCAGGCCCGGCGCCCGACGGCACACGATGTCACCTTCGAGGCGGTGCGCTACTCCTACGGCAGCGGCCCGGATGCGGTGCTCGCCGTCGACGACGTCGGCTTCACCCTGCCGCAGGGCACCGTCACCGCACTCATCGGCCCGTCGGGATCGGGGAAATCGACCATCGCGACCCTGCTCGCCCGCTTCGACGACCCCGCGTCGGGCACCATCCGGATCGGCGGCGTCGACATCAGCGAGATCGACGATCTGTACTCGCAGGTGGGTATGGTCCTGCAGGATCCGCAGTTGCTGACCATCAGCATCCGCGACAACATCGCGCTCGGCAGACCGGACGCCACCGACGGGCAGGTCCGCGAGGCCGCCTCCGCGGCAAGGATTCTCGACGAGATCGAAGCCCTGCCCAACGGTTTCGACACCGTCTACGGGTCGGATTCGGGACTGTCGGGCGGGCAGGCCCAACGGATCGCGATCGCCCGGGCGGTCCTGGTGGACGCCCCGATCCTGGTCCTCGACGAGGCCACCGCGCTGACCGACCCCGAGTCCGAACACCAGATCCAGCAAGCGCTCTCGACCCTGGTCCGCGGCCGGACGGTGCTGGTGATCGCCCACCGGCCGGAGGTGATCAAAGGGGTCGACCAGATCATCGTCGTCGAGTCGGGACGGGTCGTGGCCACCGGAACCCACGACGAGCTCGCCGGCCACCCGGCCTATGCCCGCATGTGGCAGCGGGCCGGCGCCGACGCCCGACTGGCCGGGACGCACCGCACCGGCTCGCCGGACACCGGGTCGCGTGAGCCCGGGTCGGGCACCACAGGCCCCACGGGCACCGCCGAAGGGACACACCGATGAACCTCCCCCTGATCGACATCGTCCCGCGGATGCAGCGCATGATCTCGCATCCCGAACGCATGCGTCCGGCCATCGCCGCCGCCGTCGGGGTGGGCCTGGTCGACGGTGCCGCGCTGGCCGCCCTGCTGCCGACCATCAGTACCCTCGCCCAGGGCACCCCGGTGTGGGGCTTCGGACTGGCCGGCTGGCTGTGGATTCTGGGCATCCTGTCGGCCGCCGCATTCGGCCTGAACTACATCACCCAGTACACCAATTACGCTGTTGCACTGGACTTCCTGCGCAGCCTGCATCGACTGGTCGGCGATCAGGTGGCCCGGCAGCCGCTCGGATGGTTCGCCCGTCCGCTCGCCGGTGCACTCTCGCGGATGGTGTCCACCGAGTTGATGTCGGCGGGCGAGATCTTTGCGCACATGTTCGGTCCGCTGGTGTCGCGACTGACCGCGACGGTGGTGATCGTCGTCGCCGCCTGGTTCTGGGATCCGTTGCTCGGCCTGGGGCTGACCATCGCGATCCCGGTCTTCGTGCTCATCACCCTCGCCTCGACCGCCCTGATGCGTCGGGGCCGCGAGATGCACGAACCCACGGAGAACGCGCTCGCCAACCAGGTGGTGGAGTACGTCCAGTGCCAGGGCGCGATCCGCTCGTGCGGCCGCAGCGACGACTTCGGACCGCTCGACGACGCACTCGCGGCGGCCCACACGGCCAAGACCCGAGCACTGTGGATCGAGACCGTCGGATTGCTGCTCAGCGGAATGGTCACCCAGGGTGTGATCGTCGTGCTCATCACGCTGACCGGATCGCTCGCCATCGACGGGTCGCTGCAACCGATCCCGGCGCTGGCCTTCATCGGTCTGGCATTGCGCTTCACCTCCACGCTGTCGGAGATCACCACCGAGGCGATGGCCCTGGAGTCTCGTCGGCCACTGCTCGATCAGCTCGACGGGGTCCTGACCGCGGTACCGCTGCCCGAACCCGAGGACGCCGCCGCGTTGCCCGCACCGGGGACGGTGGAATTCGTCGACGTGGGCTTCACCTACTCGCCGGCGAGCCCACCGGTGCTCCACGATGTGTCGTTCACGGTCGAGGCGGGCACGATGGTCGCCCTCGTCGGGCCGTCCGGAAGCGGGAAGTCCACCATCGCGCGGGCGATCTGCCGCTTCTACGACGTCGCCGGCGGCCAGGTCCTCGTCGGCGGCCGTCCGGTCACCGAGCAGACCACCGAACAGCTGATGGCCCAGTTGTCGATGGTGTTCCAGGACGTCTACCTCTTCGACGACACCCTCGAGGCCAATGTCGCCGTCGGCCGGGCCGATGCCACCCCCGGCGAGATCCGTGCCGCCGCGGACATCGCCGGTGTCACCGAGATCGCCGAGCGGCTTCCCGACGGATGGTCGGCCCGGGTCGGCGAGGGCGGACGCGGCCTCTCCGGTGGCGAGCGGCAACGCGTTGCGATCGCCCGGGCGCTGCTCAAGGACGCACCGATCGTCGTCCTCGACGAGGCGACATCGGCTCTCGACGTGGAGAACGAGGCGAACATCGTGGCCGCGGTGGAGAAACTGCGGGAGCGGGCGACGGTCGTGGTGATCGCCCACCGGCTCGCCACCATCGCGCGCGCGGACACGATCATCGCCCTCGACGCCACCGGAGGGATCGAGGCGCAGGGCACCCATGCCGAACTGCTCGAGGCCGACGGGACCTATGCGCGATTCTGGCATCGGCTGCAGAGCGCGCAGGGCTGGCAGCTGACCGAAGCCGGCCGGTAGCCCCGGACTCGAAACCATCACGAAGGCCTAACGTTCCGCCATACCCCGGTTCACAGCAACCCCACAGCCCGCCGATAATCGCCAACCATGGCGCGATTTCGGAGAGCGTGTACGCGAGCAGTGATCGCCGTGGCCGCGGCGGCAGCGACCATCCTGGCGGTACCGGCCACATCGGCGCGGGCCGATGTGGTGTCGGTCCAGGAGGTGTCACCCACCGAGACGGTGGTGCTGGTGCACTCCCCCTCGATGAACCGGGTGATCCGAAACCAGGTCCTGCATCTACCTGGTAAACCCGTCGCCCCGGTCTTCTACATGCTGCCCGGCGCAGGCGGCGCAGAGGACGGGGTGTCGTGGTATCACCACGGCGGTGTCCGGCCGTTCTTCGCCGGCAAACGTGTCAACGTCGTCCTGCCGATCGGTGGCAGGTTCTCCATGTTCACCGACTGGCAGCACGACGACCCCGTCCTGGGCCGCAACAAATGGCAGACCTACATCAACCACGAACTGCCCGCGGCGATCGCCAAGGTCTTCCGCACCACCGGTGCGAATGCGATCAGCGGCGTGTCGATGTCGGCGGGACCGGCCGTCGACCTGGCCACCCAGGCACCGCAGCGCTACCGGGCCGTCGCCGCCTACAGTGGTTGTCCCACAACCGGATTCCCGCTCGGTGTACTGACCAACACGATGGTGGTGGCCCGCGGTGGCGGCAACGTGCTCAACATGTGGGGGCCGCCCGGTGCACCGGCGTGGGCGGCACACGACCCGATCGTCAACGCGAACCGATTGCGCGGCAAGGCGATCTACCTCGGCTCGGCGACGGGTGTGCCGGGCCCGGTGGATCGTCTGGGTCCACTGGAGCTGCCCGGCGCGCTGATCGGCGGCCTGCCCGTGGAGTCGGTGGCCAGTGGGTGCAATGCAGCACTGTCGGCGCGTCTGGCGTCGCTGGGCATCGCCCACCACCTCGACATCCGGCCTCTCGGTTCCCATTCATGGGGCCTGTTCGCGGCGGAACTACGCGCATCGTGGCCGATGATCGCGCGGGCGATCGGGGCGTGAGAGAACGGCCGGCCCCACCTGCGACAGTCCGCCCGCCCCACCGAGGACACCCGACCGACCCACACGGCCTGCACCGTCCGACCTGCAGACATATGAAACGCGTCGTACCGCATCGGCATGTCACGCCCCGCAGTTCCGCGACCGACAGGTCGTCCGGGTGACACCGGCGTCGACGTCCTACTGGACACGGGTGAGCGACGCCGACATCACCTGGTTCCTCACGGTCCAGACCCTCGCGGCCGCCGTGTGCGTACTGCTACTGTCCCAGCTCGGTGACATGTACGGGCACCGGCCGATGCTGGGATCTCGATGATCGCGGTCACCGTCGGCGTGCTCGTCATCGGCTCAAGAACCGGCAGTGCAGGGCCCGGCCCGAACCCGACGACACGGTGGCCCGGCCGCGGCGCCCTACTCGACCGTGTCAAGCCCCAGGTCCAGGACGGTGACGCTGTGGGTGAGCGCACCCACAGCGAGGTAGTCGACGCCGGTGCGCGCATAGTCGGCGGCGACCTCGAGGGCGAGGCCACCCGAGCTCTCGAGTTTGGTCTCCGGCGACCGCGCGTTGCGGCGCTGGACGGCCATCTGGGTCTCCCACGGCTCGAAGTTGTCGAGCAACACCAGCTGCGGGGACAACGCCAGGACCTCGTCGAGCTGTTCCAGCGAGTCCACCTCGACCTCCACCGGCAGCCCCGGTGCCGCAGCGCGCACCGCCTGCAGTGCGGCACCGACCGAACCCGCGGCCGCGACGTGGTTGTCCTTGATCAGTGCCGCATCGCCGAGACCCATGCGGTGATTGACGCCACCGCCGGCCCGCACGGCGTACTTCTGCAGATACCGCGTGCCCGGCAAGGTCTTTCGCGAGTCACGAATCCTGGCGTCGGTGCCGTCGACCGCGGCGACCCACGCCGCGGTCGCGGTGGCGATACCCGACAGATGGCAGATCAGGTTCAGCGCGGTGCGCTCGGCGGTCAGCAGTGCGGCCGTCGGTGCACGCACGGCCAGCACCACATCACCCGGGGCGACGGGGGTTCCGTCGGCGATCGCCGCGGTCACCTGATACCGGTCGGTACCGATCACCTCGTCGAACACCGCACGCACCACCGGCACGCCGGCGATCACGCCATGTGCCCGGCTGACGATCGCGGCGTCCACCGTCGCGTCGGCGGGAACCGTTGCGGCCGTGGTCACGTCGGGCCCGTACCGCAGGTCCTCGTCGAGCGCGGTGCGGATCAGCGCCCGCACCTCGTCGGTGACGGCCAGATCGAGATCCCCGGTCGCCGCTTCCTGCCCCACGAAGGTCGCGTTCATCGGTGCGCTCACTCCCCCGAACCGGGGTTGCCGATGGAGATCATGCGCTCGACGCTCTGGCGGGCGCGGGCGGCGACGTCGTCGGCGACGAACACCTCGTCGCGTCCCTCGCGCAGGGCACGCAGCAGGGCGGCCGGGGTGATCATCTTCATGTAGGGGCACGACGCACGGTCGTTGACCGCCTGGAAGTCGATGCCGGGGGCGGCCTTGCGCAGCTGGTGCAGCATGCCGATCTCGGTGGCCACCAGGACCTGCTTGGCGCCGGTCTCGCGGGCGGCGTCGATCATGCCGCCGGTGGACAGGATCTTGACCCGGTCGTCGGGCACCGCACCCTCACCGGCGAGGTACAGCGCCGAGGTGGCGCAACCGCATTCGGGGTGGATGAACAGGTCGGCGTCGGGGTGGGCGGCGGCCTGCTCGGTGAGCTCGTCACCGTTGATACCGGCGTGGACGTGGCATTCACCGGCCCAGATGTGGATGTTGTCGCGTCCGGTCTCGCGCTTGACGTGCGCGCCGAGGAACTGATCCGGCAGGAACAGCACGTCGCGGTCGGGATCGATCGAGGCGACGACGTCGACGGCGTTCGACGAGGTGCAGCAGATGTCGGTGAGACCCTTGACCTCGGCGGTGGTGTTCACATACGAGACCACCATGGCGTCGGGGAACTCGTCCTTCCAGGCGCGCAGCTCGTCGGCGGTGATCGAATCGGCCAGCGAGCAGCCGGCGCGGGCGTCCGGGATCAGGACACGCTTGTCCGGGCTGAGGATCTTGGCGGTCTCGGCCATGAAGTGCACACCGCAGAACACGATCTCGTCGGAGTCGACCTCGGCGGCGATCCGCGACAGTGCCAGGGAGTCGCCGACGTGATCGGCCACGTCCTGGATGGCAGGGAGCTCGTAGTTGTGCGCGAGCAGGGTGGCATTGCGGGCCTTGGCGAGCCTGCGGACCTCCTCGGCCCACTCGAGGGTGGGTTCGACGCCGGTGAAACCGCCGGGGCCGTCGATCCACTGCATGTCCGCCGCAGCCGAAGCAGTCGATTCGGTCACCGCGGGTCGGTCGCTGGTGATGCTCATCTGGAGAACTCCTCTGTCCTGCCGCTCTGCGGCCTGCGCACGGCACGGGCTGTGTACCGGCGGCGGGTTTTCGACTACTGATCGAAAACCTGCAGTCATCGTAACACCGGTCACTCTGCGGGCATTCCAAGCCCATTCCAAGTAGTCCACTACTCGTTTGATCCACCGTTGTACTCCGTAGCGTTCTGATCAGCCGAAACACCAGCGTCATCCCCGTCAACCAACGACTTCAGGAGTCCGACATCATGACCGCAAGCCTCGGTACCGCCACCGGCAACTCCGCGCAGCCCATGCCGCCGATCGCGCCGCGGAGCCCCATCCCCGGCCGTCGGAGCTACTCCACGCCCCTGCAGGCGGTACGCCGCCGCCAGGAGGCCCTCGAACGTCTCGCCGCACGACCGGTGATGCCCCCGCGTCGGGTCGAGCCGATCGCCGTCATCACTTCCCCGCGACCCGAGCCCCGCACCCTTCCGGTGCCGCTGACCACCCGTGAGGTCGAGGTGCTGCGCACCTGGCTGCTGGTCGACTCCAAGGCCGATGTCGCCTCGAGGCTGAACATCTCGGTGGGCACGGTCAACACCCACCTCGCCCGCATCCGCACCAAGTACGCCGACGCCGGTCGCGCCGCCCGTACCAAGGCGTCGCTGGTCGCCCGCGCGATCCAGGACGGCCTGGTCACCCTCGAGGAGCTGTGAGCCGGCGACCCGCCGCGCGAACCGGCCGACACACCGTCGGAACGGCGGCGGGGTGCCCCTAGAATCGTCGGCATGCCGACGCCTCCCGAACCCTCCGACCCCGGGACGCCGGCCGTGCGTGTCGAGGCGCCGTTACGTGTCGAGGCGCCCATGCGCGTCGAGGTTCTCTGTGTGGTCTTCCAGGTCCGCGAGACCGAACCCGACGACGCGCCCGCACTCTCGGTGCTGCTCACCCACGGCGACCACACCGCACCGTGGACACTGCCCGGCGGCGACATCGGTGACGACGAGGACCTGTCGGTGACCGGACTCCGCCTGCTCGCCGAGAAGATGGACGTCCGCACCGTCGCGCACCTCGAACAGCTGGAGGTGTTCTCCGCCCCCGATCGCGTCCCGGGCGTGCGGACCATCGCCTCGACCTATCTGGGGCTGGTGCCCTCCGACGCCGCGACGGACCTGCCCAGCGGTGCGGCCTGGCATCGGGTGGACGATCTCGGGGGCGACGATCTGGCCTTCGACCATGCGGCGATCATCGAGGCCGGCCGACATCGGCTGGCCGCCAAACTCTCCTACACCAACATCGCCTTCGCGCTGGCCCCGTCGCGGTTCGCGATGTCGGAGCTGTCGGAGGTGTACGGCGCCGCCCTGGGCTACCGCGTCGACACCACCAACCTGCTGCGCATCCTCAGCCGCCGCGGCGTGGTGGTCGCGACCGGGTTGCTCGGTCGTACCGGCCGTTCGGGTGGCCGTCCCCCGTCGCTCTACGCCTTCGCCGACAAGGCGCTGCGCGTGACCGACGAGTTCGCGACGCTCAAACCCCCGATGTGACGGCCTGCGTGTCGCCGACCGCCGGCCACTGCGGCTGATCACCGACACCGAGGTCGCCGTCGCGCTGCGCCAGCGCACACACCAGATAGACCAGCGTCGCGAAGAGCGGCGCGCAGATCAGCAACACCCACGGCCCACTGGGACCCTGCCGCACCGACTGGTCGAGCCACAGGTCCGGGACCACCCGGAAGGTCTGTCCCACCGCGACGTCGGTGGGCCCGGCCAGATGCCAGTCGGCGATCTGGGTGCCGACCCAACCCGCGACACCGGTTCCGACGATCGTCGACGCCAGCGTGACCCCGTATCCGGGCAGTCCACGCCACCCGCGGGCCGCCGACCACGAGACGCCGGCGGCGATCGCCCCGAATGCACACATGATCAGGCAGAACGCGGCGACACCGGCGAACTCCTCACCGAGCTGGGCACCGGAGACCGACGCGCCGTCGGCCGCACGGACCCCCGACATCGCCGGGGTCACCACCGCCCACACCGCACCGGCGATCACCCCGAGCAGCAGCGTCACCGCCGCCACCGCGACCAGGGTCGACGGGGTGCGGTGAGCCGGCCGGACGGTCCGCGGCGGCGCCATCGGCACCGGGGTCATCGGGGCCATCGGGTTCTGCGCGGCCGGTGCCGCCGGGGATGCGGGGATCGGTGCCGAGGACCCCGGCTCGTGATGCCCCGGTTGCCCGGGTACCGGTTGCGGCCGGTCGGATCCGTGCGGTGCCGGAGGACCGGCGGGATCGGTCATCGTCGGCCCAGTTCGGTGGAGTCGACGGTGCCGTGCCGGGAACAGCGGGCATCCCAGCCGTCCGGGCGCACCTGCACCACCATCCGCCGACCGCACTGCCCACAGAACCGCGGCGGTTCCAGTCCGAGCCGCGCCGCGGTCGGCACCGCATCCGGCGACTGCAGCTCCAGCTCGATCCCGGTGTAGACCCCGTATCGGCACGGCTGATCCAGCGGACCGGGGACCATCAGGTCTCCCCCGGCGTCGGATCGGTTCGTCATCGCAACTCCCACCCCTGCGAGCCTAGCCACCTCTGTGCTCCGCTCGTCAGATGCTGTCGTTGAGTGCCTTGATCGGCATCGACAGATCGGAGAGCAGATCGAGGTCGTCCTCGGCGGGACGGCCGAGCGTGGTGAGGTAGTTGCCGACGATGACCGCGTTGATCCCACCGAGAATGCCCTGCTTGGCGCCCAGATCTCCGAGGGTGATCTCGCGGCCACCGGCGAAGCGCAGGATGGTTCGCGGCAGCGCGAGCCGGAACGCGGCCACCGACTTCAGTGCCTCCGACGCCGGCAGCACGTCGAGGTCGCCGAACGGGGTGCCCGGTCGCGGGTTGAGGAAGTTCAGCGGCACCTCGTCGGGATCGAGGCCGGCGAGGTCGGCGGCGAACTCGGCACGCTGCTCGAGCGACTCACCCATGCCGAGGATGCCGCCGCAGCAGACCTCCATACCCGCGTCGCGGACCATACGCAGGGTATCCCACCGCTCCTCCCAGGTGTGGGTGGTGACGACGTTGGGGAAGTGGCTGCGCGCGGTCTCCAGGTTGTGGTTGTAGCGGTGCACGCCCATGTCGCGCAGCTGGTCGACCTGTTCCTGGGTCAACATGCCCAGGCTGCAGGCGATCTGGATGTCGACCTCGTTGCGGATGGCCTCGATACCCGCGGCGACCTGGCTCAGCAGGCGCTTGTCGGGTCCGCGGACGGCGGCGACGATGCAGAACTCGGTGGCACCGGTCTTGGCGGTCTGCTTGGCCGCCTCCACCAGAGACGGGATGTCGATCCACGCGCTGCGCACCGGCGAGGCGAACAGGCCCGACTGTGAACAGAAGTGGCAATCCTCCGGGCAGCCACCGGTTTTGAGCGAGATGATGCCCTCCACCTCGACCTCCGGACCACACCAGCGCATCCGCACGTCGTGGGCGAGCTGCAGCAGTTCGGTGAGCCGCTCGTCGGGCAGGCGCAGCACGGTGAGCACCTGCTCCTGGCTGAGCCCCTCCCCACGCTCGAGGACCTGCTCGCGGGCGATCGCGAGGATGTCGGCCGCGCCGGTCTGGACAGCGCCGGTCGGGACAGCGGCGGTCGGGGTGGTCGCGGTGCGCGGGTCCACGGGTGCCTGGGTCATGCGAGAACTCCTTGGTGGGTGCTGTTCGATGTCTCGAAGTCGTTGGGGCGCAGTCTGATCAGCCAGTCCGGATCGAACCAGCTCGCGGCGTCGAGGCGGAACCGGCCGGCAGACAGACGGCCGGCACCGTCGGGGATCACGCCGACCACCGGGACCCCGGTGAGTCGGGGCAGGTCGTCGCGGTTGCAGCGGGTCGCGAGATCCGGCTGCTCCGGCCAGGCGCCGATCACCAGACCCGCGGGCCGCAGTCCGGCGGCACGGATCGCGGCGACGGTCAGTTCGGCGTGGTTGAGGGCCCCGAGCCCGGCCTGCACGACGACGAGGACCGCGGCACTCAGTGCGGCCGCCACGTCGAGGATGGTGTGGTCGGGAGCCAGCCGCACGAGCGCGCCACCGGCCCCCTCGACCAGGGTGAGATCATGGCGTCCGGCGAAAGCGGCGATACGCGAATGCATCTCGTCCGGGTCGGCCGGGGCGACACCGGCCACGCGGGCGGCGGTCTCGGGTGCGAGCGGATCGGGATAGCGGATGCATTCCAGGGTCGGGAGCGGACCGGTGAGCGCGGTGACCGTCGCGAGATCGCCCGGCTCGCCGTCGAGCACACCGGTCTGGGCCGGCTTGCACACCGCGACGTCCAGGCGCGGGGCGAGTGCGGCCGCCAGGGCCGCGGTGACGATGGTCTTGCCGATGTCGGTGGACGTACCGGTGACGACCAGGGATCGGGCGCTCATCGGGCACCCACCCGACGCAATGCCGCGAGGACCACGTCGGCGGCGCGATCGACGTCGTCGGCGGTCAGGTCGGCCCGCATGGTCAGACGCAACCGCGAGGTACCGGCGGGCACCGACGGCGGCCGGAAACAGCCGACCAGCACACCCTGCTCGCGACAGGCGGCCGCCGCAGCGACCGCCGGCTGCGGCTCGCCGACGACGATCGAGAGCACCGCCGACACCTCGGGTGTCCCGTCGACTCGACGCGGCAGTTCGATATCGCACCGCTCGGCCATGTGGATAACGTTGCGGCGCAGACGGTTCGGCATCTCCGGGTCGGTCCGCAGCAGGCCGAGGGCGGCGCGGGCACCGCCGACGGCGGCCGGGGCGAGCCCGGTGTCGAAGATGAACGGGCGGGCGCGGTCGACGAGGTGGCCGCGCAACACCTGCGGCCCGAGCACGATGCCACCCTGGGCGCCCAGGGACTTGGATGCGACGGTGGTGACCACCAGGTCGGGCGCCCCGGACAGGCCGGCCTCGGCGATCACGCCACGTCCTCCCGGCCCACGCACGCCGAGACCGTGGGCCTCGTCGACCAGCAGGGCCGCACCGTGGGCGCGGGCGGCGGCATAGAGTTCGGCGACCGGTGCCGCGGCGCCGTCGACACTGTAGATGGAGTCGGAGACGACCAGGGCGCGGTCCTCGGTGCGCTCGGCCAGGGCTGCGGCGACGGCCTCGTGATCGCCCCGGTCGACCACCACCACCCGGGCCCGCGACAACCGGCAGCCGTCGATCAGCGATGCGTGGGTGCCGGTGTCGCTGACGATGAGGTCACCCCGCCCGACCAGCGCGGTGATGGCACCGACGTTGCCGAGGTAACCCGACGAGAACATCAGGGCCGCAGGGAAACCCAGGAAGTCGGCGATCTCGCACTCGAAGTCGACGTGTTCGGCGGTGGTGCCGGCGACGAGCCGCGAGGCGGTGGCCCCCGCACCCCAGCGGTCGAGGGCCAGATGTGCCCCGGCGACGACGGCCGGATGGGTGGACAGGCCGAGATAGTCGTTGGAGGCCAGGTTCAGCAGTTCCTGCCCCTCGCGGCGGACCACCGGCTCGCGGTGCAGACCCGCGGCGAGGGTGGCCGCGGCGGCCTCGTGCAGCCAGTCGAGGGCGACGGGCCCGTCGCCGGTCATCGGGCCCGCGGCACCGGGATGCCCGATCTGGTCGTCACCGGTCGCGCGTGCGCGCCCGTCGGTCTGGGTGATGGTCACAGGGGTCCTCCCACCGGAATCGCGACACAGGCCTCGGCGGCGGCACGCATACCGCTTGTGAGGGTGTCGATCTCGTCGTCGGAACAGATGTAGGGCGGCATGGCGTAGACGAGGTTGCGGAACGGCCGCAACCACACGCCGGCGTCGACCGCCGCGGCCGTGGCCGCCCGCATGTCGACCGGGGAGTCGAGCTCGATCACACCGATCGCCCCGAACACGCGGACGTCGGCGACGCCGTCGACACCGCGCAACGGACCCAGTCCGCGTTCGAGGCCGGCCCCGATCCGCGCGACCCGGTGCGCCCACGGGCCGTCGAGCAGGAGCTCGGTGGAGGCCACGGCGATCGCACAGGCCAGCGGATTGGCCATGAACGTGGGGCCGTGCGCCAGTCCCCCGGCCTCGCCGGCGCTGATCACCGCGGCGACGTCGTCGGTGCACAGGGTGGCCGCGAGGCTCAGGTATCCGCCGGTCAGCGCCTTGCCCACGCACATGATGTCGGGGTCGACGCCGGCGTGCGCGGCGGCGAACAGGGTGCCGGTACGGCCGAAGCCGGTGGCGATCTCGTCGAAGATCAGCAGCACGTCCTGCTCGTCGCAGATCCGCCGGAGTTCGCGCAGGTACTGCGGATCGTGGAAGCGCATCCCCCCGGCGCCCTGCACGACGGGTTCGACGATGATCGCGGCGAGCTCGTCGCGGTGGGCGATCACCTCGGCCTCGAGGGCCGCCACGTAGTCGGGCCGGAAGTCGGCGGGCGGCGCGTCGACGAAGACCTGCCGGGTGAGCACGTCGGTCCACATGGCGTGCATGCCGCCGTCGGGGTCACACACGCTCATCGGGGCGAAGGTGTCGCCGTGGTAGCCACCGCGCCAGGTGAGCATCCGTGTGCGTCCGGGTCGGCCGCGGCCACGCCAGTACTGCACCGCCATCTTGATCGCGACCTCGACCGACACCGACCCGGAATCGCAGAAGAAGACCTTGTTCAGCGGTGCAGGGGTGATCTCGACAAGCAACCGGGCCAGCCGCGCCGCCGGTTCATGGGTGAGGCCACCGAACATGACGTGACTCATCGCGTCGAGCTGCCGGCGGGCGGCGGCGTCGAGCACCGGGTTGCCGTAGCCGTGGATCGCCGCCCACCAGGAACTCATCCCGTCGATCAGCTCGCGGCCGTCGGCGGTGCGCAGGCGCACACCGTGTGCGGAGGCGATCACGAGCGGTTCGGTGGGTGCCGGGAACGCCCCGTAGGGATGCCAGATGTGCGCGGCATCGACGGCACTGATGCTGGCGTGGTCCACGGCGGTGATCCTTCGGTCGAACCGGGCGGCCGGAGAACGGGCTCCGTACCGGGGGCTGATGCGGTGTGGGTGGCGTCACCATCCCGCTGCCTGAACACCGTACAGGAAAACTCCTGAACGGTGTACAGGTGGTGCTGTGGCGTCACTCCGGGCGCCGCGTTCCCGGACCCGATCGGCGCCGCGGCCACCGGTGACCGGCTCGGGTGCCCGCCGGGCGATGCCGCACGACCACTACCCTGGGCCCCGTGAGCAACAGCCGAGCCGACATCCTCGCGGCCGCCCGTGGAGTGCTCACCCAGCACTCCCTCGCCGACCTCACGATGCGTCGGCTCGCCGCGGAGGTCGGGGTCCGGCCCAACGCGCTGTACTGGCACTTCCCCAACAAACAGACCCTGCTGGCCGCCCTGGCCGACGACATCCTCGCCTCGGTTCCCGGCCCCGACCCGGCCCTGCCGTGGGACCGGCAACTCGCCGACCTCGCCACCGGAATACGCGCCGCCCTGCTCGCCGTGCCCGACAGCGCCGAGGTGGTCTCCTCCAGCTGGGCGTCGGGCCTGTCGGACAAGGCCGTCGCCGATGTCATCACCGCGGTCGCCGTCGCCGGTGGCCTGACCGACCGGGACGCGCAGGCGATCACCACCGCGATCTGTCAGCTGGTCATCGGCCTGACCATCGAGGAACAGACCCGCGCACAGATGGAACGGCTCGGCGTGATCGGTCCCTCGGGCCGCGACTTCGGCGCCGAGTTCGCCGACGGTCTCGACGTGATCCTCGACGGCGCGCGGCATCGTGCCGCCGCCATCGACGCGTGACCCGGTAGCCTCTGCGGCAGGGCTTTCGCGCGTCGGGTGGCGAGCCGTCGGTGACCCGATGCCGACCCACGGACCCGACGATCCCTCACGGAAGACGCTTCTCCCCCTGTGGCCACCACCCGAACCCCCACCTCCGACCGCACGGTCGTGACGCCTGCCGCCACGCCCGCGTATCGCACCGATCTCGACGGTCTGCGTGGTATCGCGATCACCCTGGTCGCCTGCTTCCACATCTGGTTCGGCCGGGTCTCCGGCGGCGTCGACGTCTTCCTCACCCTGTCCGGCTACTTCTTCATCGGTTCGTTGCTGCGCCACGCCGTGCACAGCCAGTCGGTCCGCGTCTCCTACTGGGACACGATCAACCCGTGGCCACGGCTGAAACGCCTGCTCAAACGCCTGCTCCCGGCCTTGTTCACGGTGCTCGTGGCGGTACTGGTGCTCACCGTGGTGGTGCTGCCGCAGACGCGGTGGGCCAACATCGGACACGAGCTGATCGCCAGCGGCCTCTACTACCAGAACTGGTATCTGGCGCTGAACTCCCAGGACTACCTGGCGGCGAGCTCGGCGAACAGTCCACTGCAACACATCTGGTCGATGTCGGTGCAGGGCCAGTTCTTCGTCGGCATGCTGCTGGCCGCGGTGATCGTCGCCGCCCTGATCAAGCTGATCGCCACCGTCTTCGCACCGATCGCCCGTCCCACCGTGATCCGGGTGATCGTGGGCGTCTCGCTGCTCGGGCTCGCCGCGCTCTCGTTCTACTGGGCGCACATGCGGATGGAGGTCAACCAGCAGTGGAACTACTACGACACCCTGTCCCGCCTGTGGGAACCGCTGGCCGGCGGCCTGCTGGCGGTGTGGATGCCGTCGTGGCGGGTGCCGCGCTGGATTCGTAACTCCGCGACCGTCGTCGCCCTCGCCCTGATCGTGACCTGCGGCTGGTGGATCGACGGCGTCGACGCCTACCCCGGCCCCTGGGCCCTGGTACCCGTCGGGGCGACGGTGCTGATCATCTGGTCCGGTGCGGTGGCCGCCGAACGCGCCGGGCGGGGCAGGCACGCGCAGCAGGACACCTCGCTGCCGGCGGTCAACCGGATGCTCGCCTCCACCGGTCCGGTGTGGCTGGGCACCATCGCCTACGCCCTCTACCTGTGGCACTGGCCGCTGCTGATCTTCTACCTGAGCTGGCGGGACAAGAACCACGCGAACTTCGTCGAGGGGGTGGTGCTGCTCGCCGCGTCCATCGGCCTCGCCTGGCTGACCAAACGCTACGTCGAGGACCCGCTCCGCAACGGCGAGGCCCCCACCCTGCCCAGACCCCTGGTCGGATGGTCACGGCGTCGATGGTTCGGCTACACCTCGCTGGTCACCACGATCCTGGTGGTCGCCAGCATCGTCGGCGTGGCCGGCATCCAGGTCTGGCAGCGGCATGTCACCACCCTCGCCGTCGACACCAAGAACCTCGATCCCCGCGAGTTCCCGGGCGCGCGGGCACTGCTGGACAACGCACCGGTGCCGGCGCTCGACCCGCAACCCACCCCGCTGGCGGTGATCAAGGATTTCCCCGAGACATCCACCGACGGGTACATGAGCGACTTCGAGGATCCACGTATCCACGTCGGTATCTACGGTGATCCGGCGGCCTCACGGACCATCGCGCTGGCCGGCGGATCGCACGCCGAGATGTGGATCAGCGCGCTCAACCTGCTGGGCCAGCGGTACCACTTCAAGGTCAAGACCTACCTGAAGATGGGTTGTCCGCTGTCCACCGATCCGGTGCCACGGCAGAACGGCGTGCCCTATCCGCAGTGCCACGACTGGGTCGAACGGGTGATCCCGATGATCATCTCCGACAAACCCGACGCGGTGTTCACCAACTCCACACGACCGCGCGACGACGGGCCCGGCGACTGGACGCCCACCGACTACACCCCGATCTTCGAACGGTTCACCGGTGCCGGTATCCCGGTGCTCGGAATCCGGGACACCCCGTGGCCGCACAACGCGCAGGGCCTGATCGACACCCCGACCTGTCTGGCCGAGGGGGGTACCGCCGAATCGTGCGGCACCCAGCGCTGGGCGGCGCTGTCGGCGACCGATCCGGCCGCCGCATACGCCGAGACCAATCCGCTGTTCCACGCACTGGACCTGTCCCACGGCGTGTGCACCCCCGACCTGTGTCCCGCGATCGTCGGCAACATCATCGTCTACAAGGACTGGCATCACCTCAGCGCCACCTACGTCCGCAGCCTCACCGACGGACTCGGCGCGCAGATGGGCCGGGCGATGCCGTGGACCGTCGGCGCCCAGCCCTGACCCGACCGGTCGCCGAACCGACTGCGACGCCGATCACGCCGGTGCGGCCGGGACGCCTGTCCGAGATGTAGACCTGCGGTTTCGCCGCTAGGGTCGACACATGAACACAGGACGGCGCGCATGACCGTACCGCCCACCGCAGACGACCGGTCCACGGGCGAGGCGCCACTCGATCCCGCCGGCCTCGCCGGCACCCCCGCAGCCGGTGGCGCCGCGCCGCGACCCGGTGTGCACGCACCGCATCCACTCCCGGTGTGGCCGGGCCAGGCCTACCCCCTCGGCGCGACGTATGACGGTGCGGGAACGAACTTCTCACTGTTCTCCGAGGTCGCCGAGAAGGTCGAGCTGTGCCTGATCGAGCCGGACGGCAGCGAACAGCGCATCCCGCTCGAGGAGGTCGACGGCTACTGCTGGCACTGCTACCTGCCGGGGATCGGACCGGGCCAGTTCTACGGGTACCGGGTCCACGGACCGTTCGATCCGTCGCAGGGGCTGCGATGTGATCCCAGCAAGCTGCTGCTCGACCCCTACGGCAAGGCCTTCTACGGGGATTTCGATCCCGACCCGTCGCTGTTCTCGTACCCGATGACCGCCGACGACGATCCTTCTGCACCCGAACCCTCTGCGCCCGATTCCTCTGCGCCCGAACCCTCTGCGCCCGAACCCTCTACACCCGATCCCGATGGCGCACCGGAGGATCCGCTCACGGCCGCCGATCCCGACACCGACGGGGCCGCCGACGACGTCGATGTGTCCGCCACCTCGGTCGACGCCACCGGCACGGAGGTCGACGCCGAGGTCGACGGCGAGATCGCGTCGATGTCCACCGTATCATTGGAGGCCGTCGACCCCTCCGTCCCCGAGAGCTCACCCGATTCCGTTGGCGCCGAGCCCATCTCATCCGACCCCGTCGCCCTGACCATCGCCGCGGCCGCATCCGACCCCGACGGCCTCGTCGTCGATGCCGAGAGCCGACCCGCCGACACGGCCGACGAGGCAGATGAGACCGGAACCTCCCTCGACCCCGATCCGGACGAGACCGGCGAAGAGATCTTCGAGGAGCCGGAATCGCCGTTCCCGGACGATCACCGGCAGGTCGACCCCGAACCGTCATCGGCCATGCCACAGCTCGATTCGCGCCACCACACGATGCTGTCGGTGGTGATCAACCCGTTCTTCGACTGGCAGAACGATCGTCCGCCGCGCCTGCCCTATCACCAGACGGTGATCTACGAGGCCCACGTCAAGGGCATGACCGCCACCCACCCCGACATCCCCGAGCACCTGCGCGGAACATATGCCGGACTGTGCCATCCGGTGATCATCGACCATCTGAAGTCGTTGGGTGTCACCGCCATCGAACTGATGCCGGTGCATCAGTTCATGAACGACTTCGTGCTGCGGGAGAAGGGCCTGCAGAACTACTGGGGCTACAACACCTTCGGGTTCTTCGCCCCGCATGCCGAGTACGCGGCCGCCTACAACCACCAGCCGGGCAGTGCCGTCACCGAGTTCAAGGCAATGGTACGGGCGTTCCACAAGGCCGGGATCGAGGTCATCCTCGACGTCGTCTACAACCACACCGCCGAGGGCAACCACATGGGCCCGACGATCAGCTTCCGCGGTATCGACAACAAGGCGTACTACCGCGTCGTCGACGGCGATCCCGCGATGTACATGGACTACACCGGAACCGGCAACAGTCTCAACGGCAGGCATCCGCACACCCTGCAGCTGATCATGGACTCGCTGCGCTACTGGGTGCTGGAGATGCACGTCGACGGATTCCGGTTCGATCTGGCCTCGACCCTGGCCCGCGAACTCCACGACGTCGACCGGTTGTCGGCGTTCTTCGATCTGGTGCAACAGGATCCGGTGGTCAGCCAGGTGAAGCTGATCGCCGAGCCGTGGGACGTCGGCGAGGGCGGCTACCAGGTGGGCAACTTCCCGCCGCTGTGGACCGAGTGGAACGGGAAGTACCGAGACACCGTCCGCGACTACTGGCGTGGTGAGCCGGCCACGCTGGGCGAGTTCGCCTCTCGACTCACCGGGTCGTCGGATCTGTACGAGGCCACCGGGCGTCGGCCGTCGGCGAGCATCAACTTCGTCATCGCCCACGACGGCTTCACCTTGCGGGATCTGGTGTCCTACAACGAGAAGCACAATCTGGCCAACGGTGAGGACAACCGCGACGGCGAGAGTCACAACCGGTCCTGGAACTGCGGCGTGGAAGGCCCCACCGACGATCCGGAGATCCTCACGCTGCGAGCCCGCCAGCAACGCAACATCCTGGCCACGCTGTTCCTGTCGCAGGGCACACCGATGCTCGCCCACGGCGACGAGATCGGCCGGACCCAGCTCGGCAACAACAACGTCTACTGCCAGGACTCCGAATTGGCCTGGATGGATTGGACACTGGCGGAGAAGAACGCCGACCTGCTGGCCTTCACCCGGCGTGCCATCGCCCTGCGTACCGAGCATCCGGTGTTCCGACGGCGCCGGTTCTTCGCCGGGAAGCCGATCCGGTGGGGACATCAGGCACTCGACATCGCCTGGCTCACCCCCTCCGGCGCGGAGATGACCACCGCCGACTGGGACAGCGGCTTCGGCAAGTCGCTGGCGGTGTTCCTCAACGGGGCCGGGATCGCCGAGAGCGACGACCGCGGCGAGAAGGTGATCGACGACAGCTTCCTGATCTGCTTCAACGCCCACTACGAGAGCATCGACTTCCGGCTACCCCCCACCGGATACGGCCTCGAATGGGAAGGCGTCCTCGACACCGCCGACGCCACCGGCCATTCCGCGGTCACCTCCGCGGTGTCGGGGTCGGTGTTGTCGGTGCGGGAACGGTCACTGCTGGTCCTGCGCAAGAGGGCCTGACATGACGATCCGACCGGAGCCGATCGCGACCTATCGGGTGCAGCTGACCCCGGACTTCGGGTTCGCCGACGTCATCGACACACTCGATCACATTGCCGCACTCGGGGTCTCGCATATCTATCTGTCTCCGATCGGAACGGCGATGCCCGGCTCCACACACGGGTACGACTGGGTCCCCCCACCCGGGGTGGCGTCGGCGCTCGGCGGACGTGACGGTCTGCGTGTCCTCCGGTCGGCGGCCCGCGAGCGCGGCCTCGGACTGGTGATCGACATCGTGCCCAACCACACCGGCGTCGCCGAGGTCCTGCGCAATCCGTGGTTTGCCGACCTGCTGCAACACGGTCCCGGTTCGCGGTACGCCGCATTCTTCGACGCCGACTTCTCCCTCGACAACGGATGCGACGGCGCCCTGGCGCTTCCGGTCCTCGCCTCCGACGGCGATCTGGGCCCGCTCACCGTCGACACCCGCGGTGTCCTGCGGTACCACGACCACGCCTTCCCCACCGCCCCCGGCACCCTCGGCGGCACACCACAGGAGGTCCACGCGCGCCAGCACTATCGGCTCGTCCCCTGGGATTCGGGGATGATCGGCTACCGCCGGTTCTTCACCATCGACCAGCTCGCCGGGCTACGGCAGGAGGACCCGACGGTCTACGACGCCACCCATGCGTGGTTGCGCGACCTCGTCGAGGCCGACCTGATCGACGGTGTGCGCGTGGATCATCCCGACGGACTGTGGGATCCGGTGGACTACCTCGGCCGGTTGCGCGGCGATCTCGGCACCGACCGCCTGCTGTGGATCGAGAAGATCCTCGCCGCCGACGAACCACTCGAACCCGCACTGCCGGTCGACGGCACCACCGGATACGACCAGATGCGGATCATCGACGCCCTGTTCACCGCGCCGTCGGGGATCGTCGAGTTGTCGGAGATCCATGAACACACCACCGGCATCCCCGGTGATGCCGGCTGGCTCCGCGACAGCGAGCACAACCGCAAACTGAGCACCCTCACCGAGATGTTCCCGGCCGAGCATCGTCGCCTGGTGCGCGCCGTCACCCACTCCGACCCGAGTGCCGACATCGCCGCCGTCACCGCGGCGACCGCCGAGCTGATCGCCGGCCTGGGCGTGTATCGCGCCGACTATCCGTCGCTGCGGCCACGCCTGGAGGCCACCGCCGCACGCATCGCCGAACGGCGACCCGACCTGGCCGACGCACTCGCGACGATCGTGACCGCGACCACCAACCCGGGGTCGGCGGCCACCGCTCGGCTCGCCCAGACTTGTGGGGCGGTCACCGCCAAGAGCGTCGAGGACAGCCTGTTCTACCGCACGGCGCGACTGGTGTCGGCGCAGGAGGTGGGCTCCGACCCGGCCGACCCGACCTTGCCGTTGCGAGATTTCCACGCCCACAATGTGGTCCGCGCCGCCGACTGGCCCCGTGCGATGACTGCGGCGTCGACCCACGACACCAAGCGCGGTGAGGACGTACGCGCCCGGATCGCCCTGCTCGCCCAGGTACCCGAACGCTGGTCACAGCTGGTGCGCCAGGTGTGGGCGGCCGCACCGCCGCCCGACCACCTGACCGGATACTTCCTGCTACAGAATGTCATCGGCGTGTGGCCCGTCGACTCCGGCCGTCCGGTGGCCGTCGACGACGCGCTGCGCGAGCGGCTGTGCGCGTACGCACGCAAGGCAGCACGTGAATCCGGCCTGCGGACGTCGTGGACCGATGTGGACACCGAGTTCGAAGCCGCGCTCGACGCCTGGGTTCACACCCTCACCACCGCGCCGGTCTCGACACCGATCGACGCCTTCGTCGCCCGGATCGCGAGCGCCTGGGAGCAGGAGGCGTTGGCCCGCAAGGCGATCGGCCTACTCGGACCCGGGGTTCCCGACATCTATCAGGGCACCGAATGGTTCGAGGACTCGCTGGTCGACCCGGACAACCGTCGGCCGGTGGACTACGACCGTTCCGTCGATCACCCGAAGACACGACTCGTCGCCGCCGCGCTCGGGGTACGCGCCACCCACCCGGAGGCCTTCGGCCCAGGAGGCGACTACCGGCCCATCCATGCCGACGGTAGCGCCGCCGACCACATCATCGCGTTCGCCCGCGGCGTCGACGGCGAGCCCCCGTCGGTGGTGATGATCACCGCACGATTCACCCACAGCCTGCTCGAGGCCGATGCGGCCGCCACCACCGTCACCCTGCCGCCCGGTTCGTGGGTCGACCTCCTCGACGACAACACCCACAGTGGCACGGTGGATGTGGCGACCCTACGGGCCCACCACCCGGTGGCGGTCTTGCGTCGCGCGTGATCGGTGCCGCCGGAGGTCGTTGCGGACACACTCGTCTCACCGGGTTTCGACACGGGTCCTCGCCTAACGGCTCGGTCCCGGCTCAACCATCCATAGATGTTGCGACAGTTAGGGGTTGCTCCGGACTCCAAACCCCAACCATCCACAGATGCTGCGACAGTTGGAGGTTGAGCCGAATGCCCAGACCAGCCCATCCAAACTCGCTGCACCCTTTGATGGTTGAGCTGACGAGGAGCGAAGCGACGAGACGTGTCGAAACCTCCGCCGGCCGACGTCGGAAAGCAACCACCCACACCGGGTCACCCAGGTTTCGACACGGGTCCTCGCCTAACGGCTCGGTCCCGGCTCAACCATCCACAGATGTTGCGCCAGTCGGTGGTTGAGTCGGGTGCCCAAACCAACCCATCCACACTTGCTGCACCCGTTGATGGTTGAGCCGACGAGGAGCGAAGCGACAAGGCGTGTCGAAACCTCCGCCGGCCGACGTCGGAAAGCAACCACCCACACCGGGTCACCGACACACTCACCTCACCGGGTTTCGACACGGGTCCTCGCCTAACGGCTCGGTCCCGGCTCAACCATCCATAGATGCTGCGCCAGTTGGAGGTTGAGCCGAATGCCCAGACCAGCCCATCCACACTTGCTGCACCCGTTGATGGTTGAGCCGACGAGGAGCGAAGCGACGAGACGTGTCGAAACCTCCGCCGGCCGACGTCGGAAAGCAACCACCCACACCGGGTCACCGACACACTCACCCCACCAGGTTTCGACACGGGTCCTCGCCTAACGGCTCGGTCCCGGCTCAACCATCCACAGATGCTGCGCCAGTCGGTGGTTGAGTCGGGTGCCCAAACCAACCCATCCACACTTGCTGCATGAAGCACCCCAGGTTTCGTGCCACCTCGTTGGTGGGCTACCTGCTGGTAGTGACCCCAGCATAGTAGGCAGCCTCGTACTCGTTGGGCGGGACCAAGCCGATCGACCCGTGCAGCCGAGTCGAGTTGAACCAGTCGACGTAACCCAGGGTCGCGTATTCGACGTCCGAGAGGTCCTTGTAGGGCCCAGCGTGGAACACCGTGGTCTGGATGCACTCGGTCTTGTACAGGCCGTTCGTCGACTCGATCAGCGCATTGTCGTAGGCGTCGCCCACCGATCCGATCGACGCGGTGATCGATTCCAGATCAAGCGTGCCCGTCAGGGCCGACGACGTATATTGCGAACCCGCATCACTGTGATGGATCAACTCGCCCGCCACCACCGGCCGACCTTCCCGCTCCCGCTCCGAGAGCGCCATCCGAAGCGGAATCATCACCAGCTCAACCGTTTTCGACGTAGACGCATGCCACGCCACGATCTTGCGGGAATACACATCGAGGATCAACGCGACATACACCCAACCCCGCCAGGTCCGCACATAGGTGAAATCGGTGACCCACACCCGGTTCGGGGCCGGCGCGGTGAACTCCCGGTTCAACAAGTCACCAGCCCGTTTCCCACCCGCTGCAGGGATCGTCGTCCGAATCTTCGTACAACGACGAATACCGTTGAGTTCCAACACCTTCATCGCCCGATCAACCGATCCGACAGACACCCCCGGCAGGCACGTCCGGTGCAGCAGAGCACGCATCTTCTCACGCCCGTACAGCCCTTCGGGCGTCAGCCGACGCCGCCCACGATCATCGGTCCGCCAAGCGATATCACGAATCCTGTCCACCGTCACCGCATCGGAATGGGTGCGTCCGGCAGGCCGACGCGACCGCCAGGCCCGATAGGTGCGTGCGGCGATCTGACAGCCCTGCTCAGACAGGACTCGGCAGATCGACTCGACCGCAACACCTTTGGTACGCATCTCATCAATGAAGCTGATGATCATCGATTGCGGGGGTCGAGTTCCCCCACGAAGAAAGACGTCGCCGCTTTCAACACCTCGACGTCCTCACGCAACCGCTTGTTCTCGGCCTTCAAACGCTTCAGCTCGGCGAGCTCGGTACTGCTGGCCCCGGGCCTCCGGCCCCCATCGACCTCGGCCTGCACCGCCCACCGGCGCACCGTCTCTTTACTCACTCCGAGTTTCTTCGCGATCGCTGCAGCTGCTGCCGTCGTCGACGAGTACTCCCCGCCATGCTCGGCCAACATCCGTAACGCACGAGCCTTGACCTCGGGATCAATGTTCTTCGGCATGTGCTCATCCTTCCTGACTCAAAAGGAAGCGGCACGAAACCCCGGGGGATTCAGCACCCGTTGATGGTTGAGCCGACGAGGAGCGAAGCGACAAGGCGTGTCGAAACCTCCGCCGGCCGACGTCGGAAAGCAACCACCCACACCGGGTCACCGACACACTCACCCCACCAGGTTTCGACACGGGTCCTCGCCTAACGGCTCGGTCCCGGCTCAACCATCCAAGAATAGTGCGCCAGTTGATGGTTGAGCCGCACTCCAAACCCCAACCATCCACAGATGGTGCGACAGCGGCTCTCTCAGCCGGCCGGCGTAGGCCCCGGTGCCGGGGTCGTCGTGGGGGCAGCGGACTGTCCTTGACCGGGCAGCGATTGCGACGGATCGACGATGCCGCTCTTGGTGGATCCGGGCGGGCCGCTGAACTCCGACACCAACCACTGACCGTCGACCTTGCTCAGGTCGAGCATGAAGATCATCAGTCGGGTCTCGCCGTTGGGCACATTGGCACTCTTGGCGGTGACCTCGGCCATCACCGTCGTCTTGGCGGTGTCGTCGTCGACGGACTCCACCGACGACGAGACGATCTTGGACGTCGCCTCGATCGCGAGGGCCTGGCTGTTCTGTTCGGTGTCCGCGCGGTCCTGCTCGAGCCGTTTGCGCAGATCACCCGTCGACAACGGCCCCAGGATCTCCTTGTACTTGTCGGTGTTTCCCGGATTGATGGTGGTGACCAGCCGGGTCACGAAGTCCTCCGACACCTGCTTCGAATCGTCGAACGCCGACTGCCTCTGATCTCCTTGGTAGACCAGCCAGCCGAGCACGGCGACGGCGACGACGAGGGCGATCACCACGATGGCACCGAGCGCGCGCCGCAGCGAGCGACCCGACAGCGTGATGGAGAACTCCCGACCCTCCTTCTTCGTCACCGGTGCGGGTTCGGGCTCGTCTGCCTGCGTCCCGGCCCGTGCCCGGGCACGACCGCTCTTGGACAGCGGCACGGCCTTCTCGGCCTTCTTCTCGGGCATGTCACCGGTGGCCGCGTCACCGCTGTCCAGGACGTCGACGGTGTTCTCCGTCCCGTTGTCGACGTTCTCGATGTCGGCGTTGTCGGTGCTGTCGGTGTCTTTGTCGTCCACAGTTGTCATCTCAGAGAATTCCTCGCCGCTACTTGTCGAGTGGGACCGTGCGCGCATTCGGGTCGTAGTTCGGCGGTGGTCCGGCAGTGTCGTCCCCCGCCGGTCTCGGCGCATTGGCCGACCCCCGGACCTGCTGGTTGGGGTCTTCGGTCACACAGTACAGATTGGTCGGGATGGTGAGCTCCAGGATCTTGGTCGGTCGGGTCGGAGTGATCGGATAGTCGCAGTACGGGCGCGGATAGATCGCGCCGAACGCCCACCACGCACCGTCGTGGAACATGGTGAGGCTCTTGATGGATGCGTCCCGGATCGACGGCAGCAGATTCACGATCGCGGGGGCCCGCAATGCACCCTGGCGGGCGATGTCGACGAACTGTCCGAGCACATCGGTCACCGGATCGCGGATCTCGTTGAGCGAACCGGTCAGACTGGTCAGCTGCGCGGGTCCCTTGCCGAGCAACGTGCGCAGTTCCCGGTCGGCGGCGACCGCGGCATTGACCACATTGCTCATGGCGGTGACGGTGCCACCGAAATCCGGTTGGATGTCGGCGGTGGTCTTCAGGATGGTGCCGGTCTCCTGGATCAGCTTGGTGGTCTGCGGCAACACCCGGTACAGGTCGGCGAAGATCGTCCCGCCGGCGTCGAAGAGCGCCTTGAGGTCGTTGGTCTCGCTGTCGGGGTTGAGCGCGATGTCGAGGTTGTCGACGATCACCGTCAGCTTCTCCGGTGGGATCTGGTCCACCACACCGAGAGTCGTCTCCAGCAGCTCCGGGAACGGTGTGGTCACCGACGTCTGGTTGACGTTGATGGTGTCGCCGTCGGCGAGATAGGGGCCGTCGGCGGTCGGCGGCTGGAAGTCGACGTACTGCTCACCGGCCGCCGACAACCCGAGGGCCGCGACGATGGTGTTGCGGTTGATCTTCACGTGGTCGTCGATGGAGACCTTCACCTCCACCGACTGCGGACGCACCTGGATCGAGTCGACGTCGCCGACCCGTGCACCCCGCAACGTGACCGGCGAGGTGTCCTGCAGTCCTCCCGAGATCGGGAACTGGATCGTCAGCTGGTAATGCCCCTGGAACGGCTGCCACCGCAACGCCCCGAACGTCAGATAGGACAGCCCCAGCAGCATCACCAGGACGAGCGCGAGATTACCCAATCCCACCGAGTGCTTGCGCATCCATCCGAACACCCCACTCATCCGCAGCACCCCCGTGTCCCGGTGAGCCGTGCGAGCAGCCGGGTGAGCGTCTGCTGCAACGACTGACCACCTGCATCCAGATCCTGGAGTTCGGGAAGCCTGCTGGCCGAATCGAAACCGGCGCCCGGATTCAGGTAGTAGACCTTCGCCGACAACGATGCCGCGCTCGAGTTGGTGGACTTGACCCACTTCGGGGTGAGCTCGACGAGATTGTCCGAGAGCGCCCCCAGCGTGTTGACCCCGGAGTCGAGCTCGTCGAGCAGCGACGCCAGATGTCCGATCATCTCGATCAGGTTCTGCTTGTCGTTGCGCAGGAAGTCGTTGGTGGCCGCGGTGACCCGGTTGGTCTTGTCCAGAGTGGTCAGGATCAGCTGGATCTGGCCGTTGATGGTGTTGAACGCCGGCGCCAGCTTGTTGATCGCCGCCATGATCTGCGCCCGCCCGTCGGCGAACTGCCCGGTGAGCACCCGGGTGTTACGCATCGCGGTGTCGACCTCGGCCGAGTTCTGGTTGAGCTTGGTGATCGCCGTGGTCAGCCCGTCGATCGCGCCACCGAGCTGGGTGCCACTGTCCGGTCCCGCCGACACCGCGGCACTGAGTTCGGTGATGATCTGCTGGGTGGAGCCGAGCGATCCGCTGTCGACGAACCCGCTCATGCTGACCAGCAGGTCCTCCACGGTGGCCGCCGCCGAGGTCGGTCCGGTCAGCGTGTCGCCGTCGGCCAGGTAGCCGTCGGTCGGTCGGTTCGGTGGCAGCAGTGCGACGAACACGTCACCCAGCGGCGTCGCCTGCCGCAGTTCGGCCCCGGTGCCCGCCGGTACCCGCGACGAGGTGGAGACCCGCATCGTCACGATCGCCTTGTAGTTCTCCGCCCGGATCTCGGTGACCTCGCCGACGTCGGAGCCGAACAGTTTCACCTTGGCCCGCGACGGCAGGTTCAGGGCGTTCTCGAACGACGCGGTCAGCTTGATGGTCTCCCCCAGGTTGCCCGGTGCCGGCAACGGGATCTGCTCGACGGTCAGTCCGGGCACCACACCACACCCCGACACCGCGAGCATCGACCCGACGATCAGTGTCAGCAGCGCCTTGCGCATCCGCATGCCCCCGATCATTTACTCAGCTCCAACAGTGCGGAGAACACACCCAGGTCCGGCCCGAGATCGGCGAGTTGCCCGGTCTCACAACCGTTCTTCTGCAGGTTGATCGTCCGGCAGAACTGCGACAGCAGCTGGTTGTCGAGCAGCGACTTGTCCAGCAGCACCTGCGCCCGCCACGCGCCCTGCTCCGCCGACACCGAGTTCGACAGGTTCTGGAACAGCAACGGTCCGACGTCGATGGTCTCGACCACCTGCCTCGAGTAGTCGCTCAGGTTCTCGGCGAGCGCGGCGAGCCGTCCGGTGGACGACCCGATGGCAGAACTGTTGTTGTGCAGGAACTCCGAGGTGTTCAGCAGCGTCTGGTTGAGGTCGGCGAGGGTGGCGACCAGACCGGGTGACTGCCTGCCCAGCATCTCGCTGACCTGGTTCAGCGACGACGAGAACGCCTTCATCTTGGGGTAGTTGGCGGTCAGTGCCGCGGTCAGCGACTGCACCGACTTCACGATCTCGACGATCCCGTCGCCGTTGCCTGCCACCACCTGTGAGGCGCTGCCGAGCTGGTTGATGGCCTCCTGCAACCGTTCCCCGTTGCCGCCGGTGATCCCGGCGGTGATGTCGATCATGTCGGCGACCGGGCCCTCCCCCGGCGCATCCCCCGACAACGACACCATGAGGTTGTCGACGGCGTCGAACAGGTCGCCCACCGACACCGGGCTCATTCCCTCGTTCTGCATCACCGCGCCGTCCTCGAGCCGTGCCCCACCGGAGTAGGCGGGGGTGAGCTCGATGTGCCGGGTGGTGACGATCGAGGTGTTGACGATCGCGGCCGTGGCGTCGGCGGGTACCGGGACGTCCTTGTCGAGGGTGAAGGTGACCTTGACGCGGTTGCCCTGCGGCTCGATCTTGGTGATCTGCCCCACCGGCATACCCAGCACCGCAACGTCGTTGGTGGTGTGCAGGCCTGCCACGTTCGGGAAGAACACCGACACCTCGATGGCCTGTCCGGCCGCGGCTTTCCATCCGGCCGGGATCAGCGAGCATCCCGACAGCAGACCGACGGCCAGCAGCACCAGGACCGCGGGGGCCCAGATGCGGCGGCGTCGGAGCACGGCGGCGTCGGTGCCCGCAGTGGTCGCCGATTCGGTCGTCGAGGTCAGCATCCGTCCACCACCCGGGCCAGGCACAGCCAGTTGTCGGGGAAGATCCCCCACGGCAGATATCCGTTGGCGTACGGTCCGTCGCCGAGGATGTTGTTGGTCAGACGTGCGGTCACCGGCAGGATCTCCAGCAGCTTGCGCAGGTTCGCACGGTTCTTCTCCAGGCCCTGACTGATCGTGTTGAGGTTGGCCATGATCGGCGCGAACTGATTGCCGTTCTCGGCCGCGAGGGCCTTCGCCTGCTCGGTGAGCGCGGCGATCCCGTCGAGCAGCTTGGTCACCAGCGACTCACGGGCGACGATCTTCTGGGTGAGCTGTGCCCCCTGTCCGACGATCACCGCGAGCTGGGTCTGCGAGTCGTTGACGATCGAGGTGACGGTACGGGTGTCGATCACCAGCTGGTTGATCTGGTCGCGACGGCTGGTGATGATGTCCGACATCCGGGTCAGCGCGTCGAGGGTGGGTTTGGTCACCGCCGGGGCCCCGGCGAGCTGGCGGTTCAGTGCTCGCACACTCTGCGACAGCTCGGCGTCGTCGATGCCCTCGAGGATCGGGGTGCCCTTCTCGATGGTCTTCTGCAGGTCGTAGGGCACCCGGGTCTCGGAGATCACGTCGCCGGGTGCCGGATCGGGTGAGTTCCCCAGGGACACATCGACATACCGCTGCCCGAGCAGGGTGGACAGCTTGATCTCGGCGGAGCCGTTGGAGGTGACGTCGACGTCGCGGTCGACCTTCATGGTCATGTGGACGTGGTTGCCCTGCAGCTCGGTCGCGGCGACCTTCCCGACGTCGATACCGGCCACACGCACCTTGTCGCCGGGACGGATGCCGCCGGCCTGCGCGAAATCGGCGGTGTAGGTCTTCTTGCCGAGGTCGGCCTCGGCGAGCGCGGTGACGCCGAGCACCAGCGCGACGATCACGACAGCACCCACCAGGCCGTACCAGAGTCGGCGGTTGCCGTCGAAGCTGCGACGCAGACGTGACCTCATCGGCACACCACCGAATGCTTGGTGCCGCCGATCTTGTTGATGATCCCCGGCGGGAACAACACGTCACCGATCGCGATGTCGAGATCGCACGCGTAGATGTTCAGGTAGGCCCCCTCGCCGAGCACCATCGGGAAATGTCCGAGGAAGATCGGCAGGTCGATGGCCATCCGGTCGAGCTTGGCGCCGTTGCCGATCAGTTTGGCGGTGGCCTGGTCGGCCGAGGTCGCCGCCTGGGCCAGGTCACCGCGGGTCTGGCTGAGCACGTCGGCGAACCCGGCTGCGGTGTCGCCGATCTGGCTGACGGCCTGACCGAACTGCGCCGAATGTGCGTTGAGACTCTCGACGACCTGCTTGACCGAGTCGATGAGCGTGCCGACCTGGTCGCCCTGCCGGGACAGGTCACGCATCACGCTGCTCAGGTTGTCGATGATCGCCCCGATCACCACATCGCGATCGGCCATGTCCGAGGCCATCTTTCCCACCTGGGCCACGGTGTTGCTCAACGACACGGTGTCACCCTGGAAGGCCTGCAGCAATCCGTTGGACAAGTCGTTGACCTGCTCGGGGGTGAGCGTGTCGAACACCGGCTGGAACCCGGCGAGCAGTTTGGTGACGTCGAAGGAATCCTCCGACGGCTGTTGCAGACTCGATCCGGCCGACAACGGCTGCGCATCACCGTCGGCGAGGCTCAACGCGAGGTAGCGCTGGCCGATCAGGTTCTGGTAGCGGATCGCGGCCTGCGTGGTGGTGTACATGGGCTGGTTGTCCTGCACCTCGAACGACACCTTGGCCTTGCCGCCGTCGAGTTCGATGGCCTGGACGCGACCCACCCGCACCCCGGCCATGCGGACGTCGTCGCCGACGGCGAGGCCGGATGCGTCGGAGAAGGTGGTGCTGAACCCCGTGGTCTCGCCCGACACCGACCGTTCCAGCGTCGAGTAGATGACGTAGGTCAACAGCAGCGCCACGACGGCGAACAGGGAGAACCCGATCAGCGGTTTGCGGATCGTGGCGTGACCGGCGCTCATCGTCCCCCTCCGTTCGGCCCGGCGGGTGCGGTCTGGGTGGGTGCGGTCTGGGTGGGCGCGGTCTGGGTGGGCGCGGTCTGGGTGGGTGTCACCGACTGGACCAGCGGGCCGAGCATCAGGGTGTCGGCGGCCGACGGCTTGCGGTTGAGCGCGGTCTGCAGGGTCTGGTTGTCGGTGCCGGTGGTGACCGATCCGGCCGGGCGGGCGGCGTTGCGCCGCATCCCGTCCTGCGGGTACACCAGCAGCGGTCCGGAGCTGGTGGGTCCGGTTCCGGTGCCCGGTCCGACGCAGCCGGGGCCGCGCAGCTGACCGTAGGGGCCGCCGTTGTAGACCGGGCAGTTCTGCCGGGTGTAGCGCTGGAAGGCGCTGAAGCTGACGCCGATGTTGAGCTGGGCGTGCCCGTTGACACCGGTGAACACGGTGAGCACCTTGGCCGCGAGGTTGTTCAGCGCGGTCAGCGCCTGTGGCAGCGCACCCTCGTGGTAGACGGCCGCACCGAGCATCGTGTTGGCGTCGGCGACGACGCGTTTGCCCGCGTCACCGTTGGCGGCGAACAGTGCCTGCACCTCGTCGGTGACGCTCTGCGCCGCCGACAGCAGTGCGGTCAGCGAGTCCCGGTTCTCGGCGATCGTCATGGCCGGGATGACGCTGCGGCCGAGCGTGTCGAGCAGTTGCGGCGACGACTGGGCCAGTCCGCGTACCGAGTTGTTGAAGTTGTCGAAACCCGACGGCGCACCGGGCGGGAACTGGTCGTTGATCGTCTTGAAGTACTGGTCGAGGACCCCGACGAACATGCCGAACACCTGACCGCCACCGTTGAGGGCGTCGGCGATGGTGCCCAGGACCGCGGCGAGCTGTTCCGGGGGCACCGCGTTGAGCAGGGTGCGGAGCTGATTCTGGGCGTCCTGCAGTTTGACCGTCTCCAGAGTGCGGTCGGCGGGGATGGTGGCCCCCGATTCCAGGTGCTGCTGCGCCGGATCGCCCGGCTGGACCAGCTCGACGGAGTTGACGCCGAACAGGTTCGACGGGACGGTGCGGGCGGTGACATTGGCCGGGATACCGTCTGCCTGGCCGGGCAGGATGTCCATGTCGACCTGCCGCAACGCCTGCCCACCGGTGCCGGATTGACCGTCGGCCAGTCGCACGCCGGTGACCTGCCCGACGATCAGACCGTTGTAGCGGACGTCGGCGCCGTCGTTGAGGCCGTCGCCGACGTCGGTGAGCTGCGAGTCCACCGAGACGGTCTGGGTGAACACGCCCTGATAGCGCATGAACAGCAACACGAACAGGATCGCCAGGGCGATCACGAAGGCCAGGCCGCGCAGCACATAGGCCAGCAGCGACGGGTTGGCGCCATCGGTGGAGATCTGCATGCCGCCCCCTAACCCGAGATCTTGATGCCGGGTGATGTTCCCCAGAACACCAGCGTCATGATCAGATTCGCGAAGACGATCACGATGATCGCCAGCCGGATCGCGTGGCCGGCCGCCACTCCCACTCCTTCGGGACCGCCGGAGGCGAAGTACCCGTAGTAGCACTGGATGAAGGTGGTCAGCAGGACGAACACGATCACCTTGAGGAAGGAGAACAGCATGTCCGGCGAGACCAGGAAGGAATGGAAGTAGTTCAGGTAGTTGCCGTTGCCCTGCCCGCTCTGCAGCTGGAACATGATCTGGCAGGCGAGGTAGTTCGCGGCCAGCGACACCGAGTACAGCGGCACGATCGCGAGGACGGCCGCCGACATCCGGGTGGTCACCAGGTACGGCAGCGGGCGGATGGCGATGGACTCGAGCGCGTCGATCTCCTCGCTGATCCGCATGGACCCGAGCTGGGCGGTGAACCGGCATCCGGACTGGGCGGTGAACGCCGTCGCCGCCAGCAGCGGAGCGATCTCGCGGGTGGTGGCGAACGCCGACAGCGCTCCGGTCACCGGGTCCATACCGAGCAGGTGCAGGGCGGTGAACCCCTCGATGCCGACGGTCGCGCCGCCCATGACCCCGAGGATCACCATGACACCGACGGTGCCGCCACCCACGACGATCGCGCCGTTACCCCAGGCCACGTCGGCGAGCAGACGCCAGACTTCCTTGCGGTAGTGGGTGAATGCGATGGGCACCGCGCCGATCGACCGCACCAGGAAGGTGATCAGGTGACCCATCTGGGCAAGGCCGTCACGTGGGGCGCGGTAGACGCCCTTGGCCGCCTCGACCGGGCGCAGCAGCGGCGGTACGTAGCGTGATGCGGTCATCTCACACCACCTTCGTCGGGACGAGGATCGCGAACAGCTGGGTCAGGACCACGTTGACGGTGAACAGCAGGAGCACCGAGTTGACGACGGCGGCGTTCACCGAGTTCGCCACACCCGCGGGCCCACCACGGGTGTTGAGGCCGCGGTCGCAGGCGACGATGGCCACGATCGCACCGAATATCACCGATTTGATCAGGGCGAACAACAGATCCGACACCGAGGCGAACGCCGCGAAGGTGCCGGTGTAACTGCCTGGTGTGCCGCCCTGGAAGTAGACGTTGAAGACGTAGCCGGTGATGAATCCGACGAAGCAGACGAAGCCGCAGAGCAGGAAGCTGACGACCATGGTGGCCAGCAGGCGCGGTGAGATGAGGCGCTGCACCGGGTTGACGCCCATCACCTTCATCGCGTCGATCTCGTCGCGGATCGTGCGGGAGCCGAGGTCGGCGGCGATCGCCGAGCCCACCGCGCCGGCCAGCAGCAGTGAGGTGACCAGCGGGGCGCCCTGGCGGATCACACCGAGCCCGGTGGCCGCGCCGGAGAACGACGTCGCGCCGATCTGGCCGGCGATGTTGCTGACCTGGATCGAGACGATCACCCCGATCGGGATGGCGACCAGCAGGGTCGGGAACACCGAGGTGCTCGACATGAAGGCACATTGACGGATGAACTCGCCGAACGGGAATCGTCGTTTGACGATGTCCTCGATCAGGACCTTGAAGACCTCGACGAACATCGCCAGCTGACGACCGAATGTCTCGAAGCTGGCGACCACGTGCTCACGGAACCAGGTGGTCGCCGCGTTCGGCTTCCCCCGGCCCTTTGCCGCGGCCCCATCCCCCGGAGCCTCCACGTCAGTACTCAATCCCCAACCCTGCGTCTCTCAACCATCGCGTCGCCCCCCCTGGCAGGCCTGGTCGCCAGTAATATACCGCACCGCCTTAGTCTCTTATGGCATGGGTCACACCCGGTGTGGCCTGCAGTTCTCCCATCGCGAACCTAAGGTGAGGACGATGAGCGAACCACAGGATGGTCGCCTCCCGGCGAGGGACCACACCCGATCAGGTGACGCCACGATAACCATCGCGGAGAAGCAATCGGGGCAGAAACGCCCGAATCGTTGCGACACCGCGCCGACACGTCCGTTCCGTCCGCCTCGCACGCTCGACGAGGTGCGTGTCTGGGCGCCGAGCGCGCAGCGCTTGCACCTCGTCGTCGACACCCCGAACCTGACCGGACGATCCACTGTGGCGATGCTCCCCGACGACGAACCCGGTTGGTATCGACCCGATCCCGGCGCACTCGCCGCGCTCGGCGTCGTCGACGGCCCGGGACTGCGGTACGGATTCGTGATGGCGGGTGTCGACGATCCGGTACCCGACCCGCGGTCGGCGCGACTGCCCGAAGGGATTCACGGACTGTCGGCGCTGTTCACCGTCGACGACGCGGTGTGGCACGACGCGCACTGGGCCGGCCGTGACGTGCGGGGTGCGGTGATCTACGAGCTGCACATCGGAACCTTCACTCCCGACGGCACATTCGACGCCGCGATCGCACACCTCGACGACCTGGTGGATCTGGGCGTCGACCTGGTCGAACCGCTTCCGGTCAACGCGTTCAACGGAACCCACAACTGGGGCTATGACGGGGTCGGCTGGTATGCCGTGCAGGAGACCTATGGCGGCCCGGAGGCATTCGCCCGTTTCGTCGACGCATGCCATGTCCGCGGGCTGGGTGTGGTGCTCGACGTGGTGTACAACCATCTCGGACCGTCGGGCAATCACCTGTCGAAGTTCGGTCCGTATCTCGGGGGTTCGACCGGGTGGGGGGCATCGCTCAATCTCGACGGACCCGATTCCGACGAAGTGCGACGGTTCATCGTCGAGAACGCGCTACGGTGGTTCGACGAATTCCACGTCGACGCACTGCGTCTGGACGCGGTACATGCGCTGGTCGACCATCGAGCGGTGCATCTGCTCGAGGCCCTGGCCGAGGCGACGGATGCGCTGTCGGCGGAGGTGGGCCGTCCGCTGTCGCTGATCGCCGAGAGCGATCTGAACGATCCACGCCTGTTCACCCCGCGCGAGGCCGGCGGTTACGGACTCACCGCGCAATGGGACGACGACATCCATCACGTGATCCACACCGCGGTGTCGGGGGAACGACAGGGCTACTACGCCGACTTCGGAAGCCTGGAATCGTTGTCGAAGGTGTTGCGCGGAGGGTTCTTCCACGACGGGACGTATTCGTCGTTCCGCGGTCGCCACCACGGCCGCCCGATCCCGCCGACCCTACCCACCACCGCCCTGCTCGCCTACACCTGCGATCACGATCAGATCGGCAACCGCGCGATCGGCGACCGGCCGACCGCCTACCTCGATGCCGGGCAGATCGCGATCAAGGCCGCCCTGGTGCTGCTCTCCCCCTTCACCCCGATGCTGTTCATGGGTGAGGAGTGGGCGGCGCGAACCCCGTTCCAGTACTTCACGTCCCACCCTGAGCCCGAGCTCGGGCAGGCCACTGCCCGAGGACGCAAGGCCGAGTTCGCCGCCCACGGCTGGGACGCCGACGACATCCCCGACCCCCAGGATCCGCAGACCTTCCTGCGATCGAAGCTGGACTGGTCGGAACGGGAACTCCCCGAGCACGCCGCGATGCTCGCGTTCTACCGCGATCTGATCTCCCTGCGCAAGACCGAACCGGCGTTCGCCGGAGTGGACTTCGGTTCCACCACGACGCAGTTCGACGAGGATGCCCGGTGGTTCGCGATGTTCCGTGGCCGATGGGCGGTGGTGTGCAACCTCGGAGAGGACGCTGTCGACGTCGGCGGGGTGTCGGTGTCGGCGGTACGGCTCGGCTGGGGCGAGTACGACGTGACACCGGGAGGACTCCGGCTGGGCGGACATTCGGTGGCGATCGGTCCCCGACGTCCGACTGCGTGAGCGTTGGCCCGTTCCCGGTGGTTGCCGACATCGTCGTCTCACCGGGTTTCGACACGGGTCCTCGCCTATCGGCTCGGTCCCGGCTCAACCACCAAAAAGGTTACCGCCGTTCGCATCTCACCTGATTCAACAGACGATCAGGCTACTCACCCACCAAAACGATCACCGCCGTTCACATCTCGCCTGATCCAACACACGATCAGCCGGCTCAACCACCAAAGCAATCACCGCCGTACACATCTCACCAAACCGACGACGGCTGAGCCGACGCGGAGCGCAGCGACAAGTCGAGTCGAAACCCCCGCAACCCGACCCACCGGGTTTCGACACGGGTCCTCGCCTATCGGCTCGGTCCCGGCTCAACCACCAAAAAGGTTACCGCCGTTCGCATCTCACCTGATTCAACAGACGATCAGCCGGCTCAACCACCAAAGTGGTCACCGCCGTTCGGATCTCGTCTTTTCCTACAGACCACCAATGATTGCCGACATCCCGGTGGGTCGGATCAGGTCAGGTAGCGGTACTCCGGCGAATCCGACTTCAGCTGAACGCAATCGAGGCGTGAGTGGTCCATCCGGTCGAGCAGGCCGGGCAGACCGTCACGACTGCCGAGCTGGATGCCGACCAGGGCGGCACCGGTCTCGCGGTTGTTGCGCTTGACGTACTCGAACAGGGTGATGTCGTCGTCGGGGCCGAGGACCTCGTTGAGGAAACGTCGCAGGGCGCCGGGCTCCTGCGGGAAGTCGACCAGGAAATAGTGCTTGAGCCCCTGATGCACCAGCGACCGTTCGATGATCTCGCCGTAACGGGAGACGTCGTTGTTGCCACCGGAGACCAGGCACACCACGGTCGCGTCGTCGGGCAGCTTGAGCTGCGACAGGCCGGTGACGGCGAGTGCACCCGCGGGCTCGGCGATGATGCCCTCGTTCTGGTACAGCTCGAGCATCGTGGTGCAGATGGCGCCCTCGTCGACGTGGGTGATGTGTGCGGCGCCGGCGGGCAGGGCCACCGGCTCGTCCGGAAGGACCCGGGTGTCCGCAGTCGCCGACAGTGTCTCCAGGATCGGATGGGCGGTGACCGACGAGCCCAGTCCTGCCATCACGCCGTGACCGAGGCCACCGATGCGCTTGACGGCTGCGCCGTCGACGAAGGGATCGATGTCGTCGAGGGTGATCGGACCGCCGGAGACCAGGGCCGCGGCGAGTGAGATGGCACCGGTCGGCTCCACGCCGACGATGGTGACCTCGGGGCTCAGGGCCCGCAGGTAGGTGGCCATGCCGGCCAGGCAACCGCCACCGCCGACAGGGGCGATCACCACGTCGGGTACCCGACCGAGCTGATCGACGATCTCGCGGGCGATGGTGCCCTGTCCGGCCGCCGTGCGCGGGTCGTCGAAGGCGTGGATCCAGGTGGCACCGGTGCGCAGGACATCGGCCTGGGCCGCGGCCGCGGCCGCGTCATAGGTGTCGCCGACAGCGATCAGTTCGACGAATTCACCGCCGTGCCAGCGGATACGGTCCCGCTTCTGCTTCGGGGTGGTGGTCGGCACATAGATCCGGCCGTGCACCTCCATCACCCGGCAGGCGAAGGCCACACCCTGTGCGTGGTTGCCGGCGCTGGCGGCGACCACGCCACGTGCGCATTCTTCCTCCGACAACTGCGCCATCACGTTGTACGCGCCGCGGATCTTGTAGGACCGGACCGACTGCAGATCCTCCCGCTTGAGGTAGACCTGGGCGCCCACGTCCCGGCTGATTCGCGGCGCCGCCTCGAGGGGGGTGCATGCCACCGCCGGGGCAATCCGCTCGGCGGCCGCGTCGATGGCGGCGGCGTTCAGTGCGGAACCCGGGACGGAAGTAGTGGTGGCATGCTGCGTATTCACGACATCCATGGTCTCACCGTCGCCGCAGACGGCCACTTCCGGGGCGAGCCCGGAAGGAGACCTTCCCGCAGGCCACGCACGCGCCTACACTCCCCAGTGTCGGATATCACAGTCTCGGTCATCACAGTGCCAGCCGTCCGGGTCCACCCCCGGATGACGGTTCGGAGCCTCGCATGACATCTCACCGTCGTACCGCAGCCCTACGCATCGCCGTGCTCACCGGCATCGGGGCACTGGCCGTCACCCTGATCGGGGCGGTCGGGGGCGCCCCGGCCTCGGCCGCATCGTGCGGTGCCGCACCGCCTCCGCGCCTGGTCGGCACGGTGCCCGGAGCGGCCCTGGAAGGCCTCACCGTCGACGCGGCCGGGGCGGCCTACACCACCGATCTGCTCAGTGGTCGGGTGTTCCGGCTGGCCGCGCCCGGTGCGCCGGCGGTCCCGATCGCCCGGGTCCCCTCCGGCGGGGCCGGCGCATTGGCGTGGGCTCCGGACGGCACCCTGCTCGTCGGCTACGGTGCCGATGCCCGTGTCGCGGCCGGTGACGTGATCCGCGGCGGGGCGATCGCCCGCCTGAACGTGCGGACCGGGAACCTGCGGCCGTGGGTGGGCGGCCTGTCGGCCGCCGACGGCATGGATGTGGCCAGAAACGGAGACGTCTATGCCACCAACGACTTCGGCACACTGATCGGACGGGTGTCACCCGGCGGACAGGTCGATGCGGCGTGGGGGACGCTGCCCAGCGCCAATGGCGCGGTACTCGGTCGTGGTGACCGGTTCCTGTACGTGTCGCGGACGTTCGTCAACCCCGGAGTCAGCCGGATCTCGACCGCGAATCCGCGGGTGGTGCAGAGTCTGCTCACCCTCGGCGGTGCCGATGTGACGGCGGCGCCGGACGGGCTGACACTCGATTCGCGGGACCGCCCGGTGGTGCCGTTCAACGCCGACGGCCGGATCGTGCGGATCACCGGACCGGGCCGCTACTGCGTGCTCGCACAGGGTCTGGCCTTGTCGAGCGTGCTGAGCTATGGACGCGGTGGCTCCGGCTTCTCGGCGGGACGGTTGTTCCGCGCCGGATTCGACGGACGGATCTATGAGATCCCGGCCGGGTGGGACCGCGATGCAGTGGCGGCCTTCCCGGCGCGGTAACGCTCACCCCACCAGACCAGCAGCAGGGTCAGTCCCGACAGCCAGGCGGTGGCCTCGATCGAGGTGAACACCGCCAGCGACACCACGGCGACCACGAGCGCAGCGACCACCGCGTGCAGCTTGTAGACCGGCCACGCGACACCGCCGATCTCGCGGGTCGGCAGCACCGATCGACGGACGACGGTGGTCGGCTCGATCATCGCGGTCATCACGCACCCCCAGGGCATCGGTGGTTTCGTCTGGCGTGCCGACCACTTTACCGCACTGCGAAGAGAAATGTTCGGGGTACCGAAACCTTGTCCGACGGGGTGGTGAAACCCCAGTTCAGGTGATGCGACCTCCGGGGCGGCCGGCTCAGGTCAGACAGCTCGGCCCGAGCAGCGCCTTGAGGTCGCCCATCAGTGCCGAACTCGGTGTGACCCGCAACGACTCGGTCAGCCGCAGCAGCGTCGACCGCTCGTCGCTGACCAGGTTGACGTGGACGTCGGCGGTCCCGGGATGACGGGTGAGGACCTGTTTGAGGGCCTGCACCCGGTCGGGGGTACACATCCGTGCCGGGAGCGTCAGCGACACCGGTTTGGACGCTCCGGCGGCCGCGAGATCGGGCACCGCGAGATCGTTGGCACTGATCATCATCGAGTCGTCACGCATGTTCACGCGCGCCTTGACCAGGACGATGTTGTCGGGGGCGATGTCCATGCCGTAGGCGGTGAACGCCCGCGGGAAGAAGTACACCTCCACCCCACCGACCATGTCCTCGAGGGTGACCGCGGCCCACGGCTCGCCCTTCTTGTTCACCCGCCGGGTGACCGAGGAGATGATGCCGCCGATGGTGATCTGCGCGCCGTCGGAGATGTTGCCTTCCAGCAACTGGGTGATCGAGGTGTCGGTCAGCGCGGCGATCGCATGCTCCACACCGGCCAGCGGATGCCCGGACACGTAGAGGCCGAGCATCTCCCGTTCCAGGGTCAGCTTGTGCTTGGTGTCCCATTCCTGATCGGGCACCTTGACCGCGAACACCTCGGCCAGCCCGGGATCGGCGGCGTCGTCCCCGCCGCCGAACAGGTCGAACTGCCCGACGGCCTCGGCCTTCTTGGTGCCGATCACCGATTCGATGGCCTCGGTGTGGATCAGGAACAGGCCCTTGCGCGGGTGGTCGAGCGAGTCGAAGGCACCGGCCTTGATCAGCGACTCGGTGACCTTCTTGTTGCAGGCGGTGACGTCGATCTTGTTCAGGTAGTCGGAGAAACTGGTGAATTTCCCCTTCTCCGAGCGCGCCTCGATGATCGAACCGACCACACCGGAACCGACGTTGCGGATCGCCGCCAGACCGAAGCGGATGTCGGGGCCGACGGCGGCGAAGTTGCGCTGCGACTCGTTGACGTCGGGCGGCAGCACCGTGATCCCGAGCTTGCGGCAGTCGGCGAGGTAGATCGCCGCCTTGTCCTTGTCGTCGCCGACCGAGGTGAGCAGACCGGCCATGTACTCGGCCGGGAAGTTGGCCTTGAGGTAGGCGGTCCAGAAGGAGACCAGACCGTAGCCGGCCGCGTGCGACTTGTTGAACGCGTATCCGGCGAACGGGAGGACGGTGTCCCACAGTGCGGTGATCGCGGCCTGCGAGAACCCGTTGTCGCGCATGCCGTCGGCGAAGCCGTCATAGGCCTCGTCGAGGATCTCCTTCTTCTTCTTGCCCATCGCGCGGCGCAGCAGGTCGGCCTGTCCGAGCGAGTACCCGGCCACCTTCTGCGCGATCTGCATGATCTGCTCTTGGTAGACGATCAGACCGTAGGTCTCGGCCAGGATCTCCTTGAGCGGCTCTTCGAGCTCGGGGTGGATCGGCCGGATGTCCTGCAGACCGTTCTTGCGCTTGGCGTAGTCGGTGTGCGCGTTCACACCCATCGGACCCGGCCGGTACAGCGCGAGCACGGCGACGATGTCCTCGAACCCGGTGGGCTGCATCATCTTCAGCAGGTCACGCATGGCCGCGCCGTCGAGCTGGAACACACCGAGGGTGTCGCCGCGGGCGAGCAGTTCGTAGGTCTTGGGGTCCTCGAGCGGCAGCGTGTCGAGGTCGAGGTCGATGCCCCGGTTGATCTTGATGTTCTCCAGCGCGTCACCGATGACGGTGAGGTTGCGCAGACCCAGGAAGTCCATCTTCAGCAGGCCGATGGCCTCACACGACGGATAGTCCCAGCCGGTGATGATCGCGCCGTCCTGGGCACGTTTCCACACCGGGATGGCGTCGGTCAGCGGCTCCGACGACATGATCACCGCACATGCGTGGACACCCGCGTTGCGGATCAGTCCCTCGAGCCCGAGCGCGGTGTCGTAGATCTTCTTGACGTCCGGATCGGTCTCGATCAGCGTGCGGACCTCGGCGGCCTCGCCGAACCGCTCGTGCTCGGGATCGGTGATCCCCCAGACCGGGATGTCCTTGGCCATGATGGGCGGCGGCAGCGCCTTGGTGATGCGGTCGGCGATGGCGAAGCCGGGCTGGCCGAACTGGACTCGGGCGGAGTCCTTGATCGCGGCCTTGGTCTTGATGGTGCCGAAGGTGATGACCTGGGCGACCTTCTCGGTGCCCCACCGCTCGGTGGCATAGCGCACCATCTCACCGCGGCGGCGATCGTCGAAGTCGATGTCGATATCGGGCATCGACACACGCTCGGGGTTGAGGAACCGCTCGAACAGCAGACCGTGCGGGATCGGGTCGATGTTGGTGATGCCCAACGCCCAGGCGACCAGCGAACCGGCCGCCGAACCACGACCCGGACCGACCCGGATGCCCACCTCGAGGGCGTGCCGGATGAGGTCACCGACGACGAGGAAGTATGCCGGGAAACCCATCTGGATGATGACGTCGAGCTCGTAGTTGGCGCGCTGGAGGTAGTTCTCCGGCGGGCCGCCGGGGAATCGCCGGTTCAGTCCTGCGGCGACCTCCTTGCGCAACCACGTCTGCTGGGTCTCGCCGTCGGGGACCGGGAAGATCGGCATCCGGTCGCGGTGGGTGAACACATCGGCGTAGGACTCGATACGCTCGGCGATCTCCAGCGTGGAATCGCAGGCACCGGGGATCTCGTTGTCCCACAGCTCGCGCATCTCGGCGGCGGACTTCAGGAAGTAGCCGTCACCGTCGAACTTGAACCGGGTGGGATCGGAGAGGGTCTTGCCGGTCTGCACACACAGCAGCGCCTCGTGGGCGGCGGCGTGCTCCCGGGTGACGTAGTGGCAGTCGTTGGTGGCCAGCGGCTTGATGCCGAGCTGTCGGCCGATGTCGAGCAGGCCGTCACGCACCCGGCGTTCGATCTCCAGGCCGTGTTCCATCACCTCGAGGTAGAAGTTCTCCGGGCCGAAGATCTCCTGCCACTTGGCGGCGGCCTCGAGGGCCTCGCGCTCGTGGCCCAGCCGCAGCCGGGTCTGCACCTCCCCCGACGGGCAGCCCGTGGTGGCGATGATGCCCTCGGAGTGGTGGGCGATCAGATCGGCGTCCATCCGGGCCCACTTGCCCAGCTGGCCCTCGATGGAGGCGAGCGAGGACAGCTTGAACAGGTTGCGCAGGCCGGTCGCGTCGGCGGCGACCATCGTCATGTGGGTGTAGGCACCCGAACCGGAGACGTCGTCGCCCTTCTGGTCGCGGGTACCCCACTGCACACGCTTGGTGTTGAACCGCGACTCCGGGGCGATGTAGGCCTCGATACCGATGATCGGGGTGATGTCGTTCTTGACCGCGGTGTTGTAGAACTCGCTCGCACCGAACATGTTGCCGTGGTCGGTCATGCCGATGGCGGTCATGCCCAATCGTTTGGCCTCGGCGAACAGCGGCGACACCTTGGCGGCGCCGTCGAGCATCGAGTACTCGGTGTGATTGTGCAGGTGAACAAACGAATCGGCCACGGACGCCTCTCACCTCGAACGGTGTGGAACGGATAGAACAAGTCGAACGGAGATCTCGGACGGCCCCGGGCGCGACCACGGATGCGGCCGGTCGGGGACGAACTGCATCAACTCTAGGCGCTCGGTACGACAGGATCGGGCGGGCGCGCCCGGGTGTGCCCGGAGTGACGGATGGTATGCCGGACGCACCGACCGGCAGACCTGCGCCTACCCCTCCCGCAGCACGTCGAGCGCGTGCTGCAGATCACGCGGGTAGCGGCTGACGAACTCCACGCGACGGCCGTCGGCGGGATGGGCGAAGCCCAGCGAATGCGCGTGCAGCCACTGCCGTTCCAGACCCAGTCGCTTCGCCAGGTTCGGGTCGGCACCGTAGGTCATGTCGCCGCAGCAGGGATGGTGCAGCGCCGAGAAGTGCACGCGGATCTGGTGGGTGCGGCCGGTCTCGAGGTGGATGTCGAGCAACGAGGCCGCCGCGAACATCTCCAGGGTGTCGTAGTGGGTGATGCTCGGCTTGCCGTTGGCGGTCACCGCGAACTTCCAGTCGTTGCCGCGGTGCCGTCCGATCGGCGCGTCGATCGTGCCCTCCGGCGGATCGAGATGACCCTGCACCAGGGCGTGGTAGCCCTTGTCCACCTCGCGGTATTTGAAAGCACGCTTGAGCAGCGAATACGCACGCTCGGACACCGCGAGCACCATCACCCCGGAGGTGCCGACGTCGAGCCGCGAGACGATGCCCTGCCGTTCGGCGGCACCCGAGGTGGAGATCCGGTAGCCGGCCGCCTCGAGCGCCCCGACCACGGTGGGACCCGACCAGCCCAGGGACGGGTGGGCGGCCACACCGACCGGCTTGTCGACGACGATGATGTCGGAGTCGTGGTAGATCACCTCGAGGTCCTCGACCGGGGTCGGTTCCACCCGCAGCGGCTCGGCCGGCGCGGGCAGTAGCACGTCCAGCCAGCTCCCGGCGGCGAGTTTGTGCGACTTGTCCACCGACACGCCGTCGACGGTGATGTCGCCGTCGTCGGCCAGGCGCGCGGCCACCGTGCGGGACAGGCCCAGGATGCGGGCGACGCCGGCGTCCAGGCGCATGCCGTCGACGCCGTCGGGCACCGGCAGTGACCGTGACTCACGCATCGCGGTCACTCTCCTTCGAGGTCGGGTTCGGGGCTTCGGTCGCGGTGGCCGGTTCGGGCTCACGGTCGTGGCGCGCGGCCCACCCGGAGCGGCTGCCGTCGTAGTCGAAACCGAGCAGCGACAACACCACCAGCAGGATCGCGCCGCACACCACCGCGGAGTCGGCGATGTTGAACACCGGCCACCAGCCCACCGAGATGAAGTCGACGACGTGGCCGCGCAGCACCCCGGGGGAACGGAAGATGCGGTCGACCAGATTACCCAGGGCACCGCCGAGGACCAGACCCAGGCCCAGCATCCACCACCCCGAGCGGAGTCGGCTGCTGTACCGGATGATCACCGCGATCACCGCGAGCGCGATCAGGGTGAGCACCCAGGTGTAGCCCTCCGCCATCGAGAACGCCGCTCCGGAGTTGCGCACCATCCGCAAGGTGACCACATCACCGATGATGTGGATCGGGTCCCCCGGGACGATGGTCTCGACCGCCCAGGTCTTGGTCAGTATGTCCAGCACCACGACGGTCCCGGCGATCGCCGCCAGCACCAGCAGGACCGGCCTCCGCTTCCGGGCGCCCGCCGGCTGCGGTGTCTCACTCATCGCTGCATCATCCACGTGACCATCATCCCTGACGCGTGCAATACGCTTGATCGCTGTGCCCGTGACCGCCGATCTCCCCGGTTCTGTCCCCCCTCCGACGCCGCACCGTCCGACGCGTCACCGCCACCTGTCCACCGCGATCGGGGCCGGCCTGACGGCCACCGCGCTGCTGCTCGCCGGCTGCGGGTCCGGCGGCGAGAGCACCCCGACGGCGTCGTCGGTGGCCGCTCCGACGACGGGATGTGCGGCGCAGCCCGCCGCCGCGAACGCGACCGCGATCGGTCTGCCCTCGGCGTCGGTGACCCTCACCGGCGCCGGTGCCGAACCGCGCCGGGTGGCCGCGGCCGTCCCGGACCGGACCGCCCCGCAACAGGTGACCCTCACCACCTCCTCCACCGAGGAGTCGGTGTCGGCGGCCACCACGCGGACCGTCGACATGCCGCTCACCGCGCGATTCGACTGCACCTCCGACACCGAGCTCGACCTGACCCTGGGCACCCCCACCTCACCCGACCCGACGCTGCGCCGGCAGCTGGCCGCCGCGGCGGGCAGCACCGGCGCACTCTCGTTCGGTCCCGGGCTGGCGCCGCTGTCGTTGCGACTCGCCCCCACCGACGCGTCGTCGTCGGAGGCCCGTAGTGCGATCGAGCAGTCCCTCGTCCAGGCCCTGCACGATGCGATCACCGTGCCGGTCGACGCGATCGGGGTGGGCGCCACCTGGCGCACCGAACGGACCATCGCGTCGGCGGCGACGGTCGTACAGACCGTCGAGGCACGCCTGACCGCGTGGGACGGCAACCGGCTGACCATCGCGTTCACCGCCGAGGAGTCCCCGGTGAACTCGATCTTCACCATCCCCGGCGGCGATGCCACGCTGACCATCGCCCGCTACTCCTACACCGGCTCCGGCGAGGTCACCCTGGACCTCACGCGCGGGCTGCCGGTCGGCGGGCAGGCCACCTACACCGGCGCGCGGGAACTCGTCGGTGCCGGCGACCAGTCGCTGCTGCAGAAACTCGGCTTCACCCTCGCCTGGCGGTGACCGGTGCCCGGCTCCCGTCACGCGGGCCGGGCATCTCCCGAAGACGACGAAACCGGTGGTCACCGGCCCGGTGAGGGCCGATGACCACCGGTCGTGGTCTTCGATGCCGGAGTACGGCGGTCAGTTCGTCGCCGAGGTCGACTTCTTGGTCGTCGTCGACGAGGTCGGGCACATCGCGCTCTCGATGCCGTTACCGGTGACCAGCGGGCACACGGTGCTGCTCGCCAGCTTCCAGCGGCCGCCGTCGTAGACGATCTGTGCGTCGAACGGGGTCGGCGGGTTGTCGGGCAGCTTGATCTGCACCTTGACGGTGGCCTTGTTGGGACCGTCCGCGATCACCGGGCCGAGGATCTTGTAGGTGACGCCCGGGTTGTCCTCACGCGCCTTGACCAGCTTGTCGAAGATGTCGGGGTCCTTCTGGGAGCCCTGCACCAGCTGGGTCTTCTGCGCGTTCGGCACGTCCGGATCCAGGGCGGTGTCGAGCATGGTGTTCAGCTGCGCGACGGTCGGCAGGACCTTGGGGTCGGTGACGTCGGCAGCTCCGGCGGCACCCGACGTGGAGGCTGCGCTGGAGGTCTGCGGGACGGTCGGGACGTCGTCGGAACTGTCACCACCACAGGCTGCGACACCCATCATCACCGCTGCGGCCAACGTGACCGCGCCTACGATCTTCGGAAACTTCAACGATCTCCCTCACTGTCTTCACACAACTAACTACACACCCGGAGGTGCTGCGACCGGGGCCGGTCGGAACTCTCACCACTATGCCAAACGGCACCGGGGACGACCGCGGGACACATGGACGTCGCGGGCACCCTCGGGCAGCGGTTGACGGGACGGAAACGGTTGACGAGACCCCCGGGTTCCCGGAAATCTTGTCAGGCATGTCACCCACGGCCCCGAAACGCATCGTCGTCATCACGACCGGCGGGACGATCGCCTCGCGGACCACCGCCGACGGCGCGGTGCCCGTGCTGTCGGCGTCGGAACTGCTCTCCGACGGGACCGAGGCACCCGATTCGCCCGACGTGGAGTCGGTGGACCTGATGTCGGTGGACTCGTCGTCGCTGACCCCGTCGGATCAGTTCCGGATCGTGACGGCGATCGCCGACGCCCTCACCGACCCGGGGGTCGACGGTGTGGTGGTCACCCACGGCACCGACACCATGGAGGAGACCGCCTTTCTCGCGGATCTGTTCGCGGGCGATCGGCGTCCGGTGATCTTCACCGGTGCGGCCTATCCCTCGGATTCGCCGCATTCCGACGGACCGGCCAATCTCGACGATGCGATCCGGCTGGCCGCCGATCCGGCATCGCGGGGTCGCGGGGTGCAGATCATGATGGCCGGCACCGCCCTCGCCGCCCGGGGTGCGTTCAAGGCGCAGACCGCCGGCGCCGAGGCCTTCGACACCGTCCACGACGGGCTGCCGCGACCGTTGCTGACCGGGCCGGTTCCGGTGGGGCATCCGGCCCGGGTGGATGCCTACACGCTCTATCCCGGGGTGTCGCCGGGTCTGATCGCCGCGTCGGTGGCGCAGAACGCGGCCGGGATCGTCCTGGCCGGGACCGGGTCGGGCAATGCCCATCCCGACATCACCGCCGAGGTCAGCCTGGCCCGGCAACGCGGGGTGGTCGTGGTGCTCACCACCCGTGTCCCCTTGGGCCCGGTGGCCGCAACCTATGGCGGCGGGGGCGGTGCGGTCGATCTGGAGCGTGCCGGGGCGGTGGTGTCGCGCTGGCTGCGCGCACCGCAGGCCCGGATCGCGTTGCTGGCATTGCTGTCCACCGGATGCGACGCCGCCGAGGTCGCGGACTTCTTCTCCGCATCCGATCCCCGCGAACGCTGATCCGCGCGGGCACCGAACCGTCCTAGTCGTCCGGCGCCGACACCCAATCCAGCGAATCGAGCGGGTCACCGGCCCGCAGATCCGGGTCGTCCTCGGCGAAGGTCCGCGCGAAACCCGGCCCGGTCGAACGGGTCTCGAAGCGAACGGTGACCCTGCCGTGGCCGCTCCCCTGCACCCAGCCGTGTCCGTGGTCGGGATGGCGCACGTCCGCGCCGGTGGCCCACCGGTTCTCCGGCGATCCACCCACCTGCTGCGCGCCGATCAGGCGGCCGTCGGGACGGGTGGCGTCGGGTGCAGCGGTGTCGGGTGCAGTACCGTCGGGTGCGGTCGGTGAGGACGTGACCGCCGATGCCGCATCGGCGTCCGGGTCCTCGTCGAACAGGGCATACTGCTCGACCGCGCTGAGCCCCGAGTAGCCGACGCCGACCAGCCGCACCGGACCGATCTCGAGCGGATCGAGGGCCATCCGGAGTGCCAGCGCCGCAAGCACATCGAGATCGGCGGTCGCCGTGGGCAGGGTGGAACTCCGGGTCAGGACCGACATGTCGGATCGCTTGAGTTTGAGCACCACGGTGCGGGCCGCGCGACCGTCGGCGACGAGTCTGCGGTGCGCGTCGGCGGCGGCCTTCTCGATGGCCGGACGCAAGCCGGCCAGGTCGACGATGTCACGCTGAAAGGTCGACTCTGCCGAGATCTGTTTGGCCGCAGCACGTTCGGTGACCGGACGGTCATCGACCCCCTGTGCCAGCCGGTGCAACGCCGGACCGACCGTGGCACCGAGCAGGGAGGCCACCTCGACATCGCTGAGGGCGGCGAACTCGCCGATCGTGTTCACGCCGATGCGCGCGAGCCGATCCCCCGACACCGGCCCGATCCCCCACAGCTTGCGGACCGGCAGCCCATGCAGGAAGGCGAGCTCCCGGCTCGGCGGGATGACCATCACCCCATCGGGTTTGGCCATCCCGGAGGCGATCTTGGCGATCTGCTTACCGGAACCGAAACCCACCGACGCGGCGAGGCCCACTTCGTCGCGGATGTGTCCGCGCAGGTCCTCGGCGAACGCCTCGGCGTCGGCGGCGGTCGCGCCGACGAGTTCGGCCGGTTCGGCGAATGCCTCGTCGAAGGACAGCATCTCGATCACGCCGACCACCGATCGCACCCGGGCGAAGATCCGCTCACTCACCGCGCGATACACCGCACCGCGCGGCGGGAGCACCACCGCCTGCGCGCCGACGAGTCGACGGGCCTGATGCATCGGCATCGCCGACCGGGCACCGAAGACCCGGGCCTCGTAGCTGGCGCCGGCCACCACCCCACGGCCACCGAGACCGCCGACGAGGACCGGCCGTCCGGTCAGGGTCGGCCGGGTCAGCTGTTCCACCGACGCGAAGAAGGCGTCCATGTCCAGGTGCATCACCCAGCGGGCACTCGACTCGGTCGGTGCGGAGGGGACTTCGGGTGACACGACGACATCCTAGGTGGGCCGTCCGCGGGGTGGACGTGGCGGGCGGACTCGCGCGGGCCGGCAGGGGCGCCGGCGGCACGGTTCGCCGGTTCGTCGCAGATCGTGGGGGTCACTCGATACGGAACACCGGGATCTGGGGTGCGTAGCGGGCGAGATCGTCGGGGCCCGCGTCGACGCCCATCCCCTCCGGCAGGAACCGCTTGACCTCCCATCCCCATGCCTTCAGGTAGGCAGCGATCACGGCCGGGCGGTCGGCGACGTCCACCTCGACCAGGCGCACCGACCGGCCACGTCGTCCACGTCGGAGTTCGGCGGTGGGTTCGACGCGCACATTGCGCACCCAGTGGCTGTTGCCGCGCGGTGACACGAGGTACTCGGTGCCGTCGACGACCAGCGGGTTGACCGGGACCCGTTGCGCTTGACCGGACTTTCGTCCCGTGACGGTCAGGGTCTGGGCGCCGGCCAGGTTGACGCCGTGGTCGACCAGCCATCGGGCGAGGCGATTGAAGGTGGTGTCGAATCCCTGGGGCGGTCGGTACTGGGTGGTGTTCACGGGATCTCCTCGTCGGTTCCAGGTATTAGAGAGCACTGCTCTCGTTTCGATCATGCACCGATCGTCCAAGGATTTCAAGAGCACCGCTCTCCGATGTGGCAGGATGCGTGTGATGACCCGCCGAGCCCCCACCCGCGCCGAGAACCGCGAGGCCATGGAGACCGAGATCCGTCGTCTCGCCCGTGAGCACCTGCGCAGCCACGGTGCCGCCGGATTGTCCCTACGGGCGATCGCGCGCGATCTGGGCGTGGTGTCGTCGGCGGTCTATCGATACGTCCCCAGTCGCGACGAACTGCTCACCACGCTGCTGGTGGAGGGTTACACCGACCTCGCCGATGCGGTCGAGGCCCGGATCGACGAGGTCGACCCCGCCGACCACCGGGCCCGCATCGTGGCCGGGGCGACCGCCGTCCGCGCCTGGGGTGTCGGCGACACCGCACGATGGACGCTCCTGTACGGCAGCCCGGTACCCGGCTACGCCGCCCCACCCGAGCGCACCGTCGGACCGGGCACCCGCGTGCAGGCACGACTGCTCCACGAGATCGCCGACGCCGAGGCCGCCGGGGCGCTCCGTCCCGCCGCGCCCGTCACCGCACCGCCGGCGGGCTTCATGAGGGGCGCACGGTCGGAGTTCGGACTGTCCATCTCCGACGAGGCACTGACCGCCGCGGTCACCTTGTGGTCGACGATCGTCGGCATGGTGAGTCTGGAGATCTTCGGCCAGTACGGACCGGACCTCGACGATGCGGACGCCCTGTTCGCCGCTCAACTGGGGACGGTGCTCACCACGCTGTTCGGATGAGATGTGTGTACCCACGACGTCGTCGACGCCCGGTCAATGAGAACAGGCGCCCAGTCAACGAGAACGGGTGCCCGGTCAACGGAAATCGGCATGCGAGGACGGAGTCGGCATCGCTCGTCGTCGTGATCCGGCGAGACGGCTGCCGCATCGCCTCCGAGATGGTCACCACCCGACCCGGACAGCTCACTGCACCGGCTGATCAGCGGCGCCGGTCGTGGGCGGTGACCGGCGTCCGGGCGGTGCAGGTGAGCCGGTACGGGGCCGGACGCAGTGTTCCGCGTTCGCGCATCTCCGGGGCCGAACGCGCATCGTCGGCAGGATCGGCGAAGGCCAGGTCGAAGGCGTCGGCGAGCCGCGAGATCATCAGCGCCGACTCCTGCATCGCGAAGGCCCGACCGATGCACGATCGCGGTCCGGTGCCGAACGGTGTGAAGAAGCGATCGGGGAACTCCCGCAAGGCCTTCGCCTCCCAGCGGTCCGGCCGGAAGGTGGCGGCGTCGTCCCCCCAGACGTCGGTGTCGCGCTGCGACGACAACGCATGCACCAGCACGGTGTGACCGGCCGGGATGTCGTAGCCACCCAGTTGCTGGTCGACACGTGAGGTGCGGAAGTAGGCGGGCACCGCCGGCCACAGCCGCAGCGCCTCGTTGAGCACCGACCGCGTGAACTTCATACCCGCCACCCCGGCGTAGTCGAATCCACGCATCCCGGCCTCGGCCCGCACCCGGGCGGCGAGGTCGGGATGACGGGCCAGGTACCACACCACCGTCTCCAGCAGCGCCGCCGTCGTCTCGTGACCGGCGACCAGGAAGGTCAGCACCTGATCGCGAATGTTGTCGTGCGGCAACATCTCTCCGGTCTCCGGGTCGGCCGAGTTCAGCATCAGCCGGAGCAGGTCGTCTCGCTCGGGTTCGCGTCCGGCGACCCGGTCGGCGACGATCCCGTCGACGTAGTCGCGCACCCGGTCGAGGCCACCGGCGAACGAACGTCGTTGCCATGCACCACGGATCGGGCCGATGACGGGGAGGTCGTTGGACGACTCCGACGCCCACGACAGCACCGTGGCCAGGGTCTGGAGCAGGTCGGCCACCTCCGGCTGCGGGCCCGCCTCGGAGAACAGCCCGAGATCGCGCGAGAACCCGGCGCGAGCGATCACCTCCAGCGTCGCATCGGTCATCGCCCGGTGGACGTCGACCACCCCAGCCGCCGTCCACGACGCGACGAGATCGTCGGCCACCGACGTCATCGCCTCGTGGTAGACGCGCAGTGCACCCTGCGCGAAACCCGGGTCGAGGATGTGACGGGCCTGCGCCCACAACGGATCCCGGGTTCGCGCGGTGAACAGTCCGGAACCGGTGATCTCGCGGAACTTCAACGTCGGACCGGCCAGGGCCCGCGCCCACCGCTGCTCGTCGTTGCATTCGGCGGCCAGCCGGCCACCCGCGACGATCGTCAGGTGGATGTCGAGCAGTTTGCGCTCGTAGATCGGTCCGAGGGTCTTGGCCAGCTCCATCTCGTGGAGGGTGGGCCGGCGGCGATCGGCGCCGAAGATGTCACCGAGCACGGGCACGCGGGGACCGGGATGGGGAAACCGGGTGTCGAGCTGCACCCGGTCATCCTGCCATCTCGGTCCCGCGTCGGTGAATCAGCGCGTGAACCGGCAGATCACCGCCGGTCGGTGCGGGCGATGTCGACGGTGACGCCGTCACCGAGTTCGATCGCGCCGACGGCCGCGGCGTCGGCGGAGATCACCTCGAAGTCGACGGCCAGCACCTCACCGGCGATCAGCCCGGCGTGGGTCCGCGCCCACTCGACCCGCTCGGCCGGGACGACCATCCGGACCTCGATGCGGTCGGACACGTCCAAGCCCAGATTGCGACGGGCATCCTGCAGTTCGCGGACACGGTCCTTGGCCCAGCCCTCGGCCTCGAGCTCCGGGGTCACGGTGATGTCGAGGACCACCAGACCGCCACCGCCGGGCAGCTCCGCGGTGGACTCGGGTGACTCGGCGACCAGCTTGCGGGTGTACTCCCCCTCCTGCAGGTCGATGCCGTCGGCACTGACCACCTCGGTACCGTCGGCAGCGGTGCGCATCTCCCAGTTGCCGGCCTTGACCGCCTTGATCACCCGCTGGACGTCCTTGCCCAGACGCGGACCGGCCGCACGTGCGTTGACGACCAGATCGTTGCGACCGTAGGCGGCGGTGTCGGTCGACAGGGTCACCGACTTCACGTTCATCTCGTCGGCGACGAGGTCGGTGTAGGGACGCAGCAGTTCGGCCCGCGGGGACGCCACGGTCAGCCCCGGCAGGGGCAGCCGCACGCGCAGCTGGTTGGCCTTGCGCACACTCGACGCGGTGGAGCACACCGCCTGCACCTGGTCCATCGCCGCCACCAGATCCGGGTCGGCCGGCAGGTCCGACGCCGCCGGCCAGTCGGTGATGTGCACCGACCGACCGCCGGTCAGGCCACGCCAGATCGCCTCGGTGGCCAGCGGCAGCAGCGGGGCGGCCAGCCGTGCCGACACCTCGAGCACCGTGTAGAGGGTGTCGAAGGCATCCGGGTCGTCGTTCTGACCGGACCAGAACCGGGCGCGCGAACGGCGCACATACCAGTTGGTCAGCGACTCGACGAACTCCCGGAACGACTCGCACGCACCGGCGATGTCGTAGACGTCGAGCGCCTCGGTCATCTCGTCGCGCGTGACGGCCAGCTTGGCCAGGATGTAGCGGTCGAGCACATTGGTCGAGTCGGTCCGCCAGGTGGCCGGCTTGTCCGCGTACAGCTGCAAGAAGCTGTAGGCGTTCCACAGTGGCAGCAGCGCCTGCCGCACGCCTTCACGGATGCCACGCTCGGTGACCACCAGGTTGCCGCCGCGCAGGATCGGTGAAGCCATCAGGAACCACCGCATGGCATCGCTGCCGTCGCGGTCGAAGACCTCGTTGACGTCCGGGTAGTTGCGCTTGGACTTGCTCATCTTCTGGCCGTCGTTGCCCAGCACGATGCCGTGTGCGGCAACGGTCTTGAACGCGGGCCGGTCGAACAGCGCGGTCGCCAGGACGTGCAGGTTGTAGAACCAGCCGCGGGTCTGCCCGTTGTACTCGACGATGAAGTCGCCCGGATTGTGCGGCAGCACAGCGCTGTTCGGGTCACCGTCGAACCAGTCGGCGTTCTCGAACGGGTAGTGCACCTGGGCATACGGCATCGAGCCGGACTCGAACCAGCAGTCGAGCACCTCGGGTACCCGACGCATCGTCGAGCGTCCGGTCGGGTCGTCGGGGTTCGGCCGGGTCAGCTCGTCGATGTAGGGACGGTGCAGGTTGTCCGGGCGCACCCCGAAGTCCCGCTCGAGGTCGTCGAGCGAGCCGTACACGTCGGTGCGCGGGTACTCCGGGTCGTCGGAGACCCACACCGGGATGGGCGCACCCCAGTACCGGTTGCGGCTGATGTTCCAGTCGCGGGCACCCTCGAGCCACTTGCCGAACTGGCCGTCGCGGATGTGCGACGGCGCCCAGGTGATCTGCTTGTTGAGCTCGATCATCCGGTCCTTGATCGGATCGACCGCCACGAACCACGACGGCACCGCCATGTAGATCAGCGGCTGCCCCGACCGCCACGAGTGCGGGTAGGAGTGCTCGATGGTCTCGTGGCGCAGGATGCGGCCCGCGGCCTTGAGGTCCTTGATGATCACCGGGTTGGCGTCGAAGACCATCAGGCCCTCGTACGGCGGCACCAGCGAGGTGAACCGGCCACCCGGGTCGAGCGGCTGCACCACCTCGATGCCGTTGGCGGTCGCGACATCCATGTCCTCTTCACCGAAAGCCGGTGCGAGGTGGACGATTCCGGTGCCGCTGTCGGTGGTGACGTAGTCGGCGGTCAGGATCCGGTGGGCGTTGGGGTGCCCGACGAAGAAGTCGAACGGCGGGGTGTAGGTCAGCCCCGCGAGGTCGGCACCGACGTAGGTGGCCACCTCGGTGACCTCACCGAGTTCCTTGGCGTAGGCGCCGACGAGTGCCTGCGCCAGCAGGTATCCGACACCTTCTTCGGTGCGGACGTGGGCGTAGGTCACCCCGGGATGGACCGCGATCGCGAGGTTCGACGGCAGGGTCCACGGCGTGGTGGTCCAGATCAGGGCGTTGACCCCGTCGAGACCGGCCAGCGGGCCGTCGGCCGGCGCACTCAGCGGCATGGTGACGGTGACCGCCGGGTCCTGACGCATCCGGTAGGCGTCGTCGAGCTTGGACTCCTGGTTGCTCAGCGGGGTCTGCTCGTACCAGGAGTACGGCAGCACACGGTAGCCCTGGTAGATCAGTCCCTTGTCCCAGAGCCGCCGGAACGCCCACATGACCGACTCCATGAAGTCGAGGTCGAGCGTCTTGTAGTCGTTGTCGAAGTCGACCCACCGGGCCTGGCGGGTGACGTAGTCACGCCACTCGCCGGTGTAGCGCAGCACCGAGTCGCGGCAGAAGTCGTTGAACTTCTCCACGCCCATCTTCTCGATCTCACCCTTGTCGGTGATACCGAGCTGCCGCTCCGCCTCGAGCTCGGCAGGCAATCCGTGGGTGTCCCAACCGAATCGGCGCTCGACGCGCTTGCCACGCATGGTCTGGTACCGCGGTACCACATCCTTGACGTAACCGGTCAGGAGGTGGCCGTAGTGCGGCAGTCCGTTTGCGAACGGCGGGCCGTCGTAGAAGACGAATTCCTCGGCATCGGCACGGTTGGTGATGGACGCGGTGAAGGTCTGGTCGGCGTCCCAGTACGCGAGCACCTTCTGCTCGACATCGGGGAACGACGGTGCACCGTGGCCGTCGCCGCCGGTCATGTCGATCACCGGGTACGCGCGGGACGCGCCGCTGCCGGCGTCGGGGTGGGAGCGGGTGGACTCGTCGCTCATCGTGGGGACTCCTCGTGCCATGTGACCACTGTGCTGGGTTTGCCAGATGTCGGGTCACCACTGTGTTCGGCACGGGGACGCGACGATCGCTCGGCGCGCGGTACCACCCCGTTTGCATCGGCAGGCCGATGCCTCTCGGGATCTCCGCCGATCAACGGGTGATCGACGGGATCGTCGGCTGTGACGGGCCGACCCGCCCGGTTCTAGTGAGCATCCACGGTGGTGGACGCCGTTCTTCCGGGTGCTCCCCGGTGATGGCCGGATCAACGCGTTGTCCAGTGTAACGATGCCGGACCCGCCGACACCACTTCGCCCCCGGAGCAGACCGTCGCCCCGATACCCTCCGAGGCTCTGGCCGAGCCCCGATGACCACCGGGATCGGACCACTCCCTACTGGGTGGGCGGTCGCCACTCCGGATCGAGCGGGTCGATCTTGCGCTGCGGCTGCTGCGGCCCCGGTGGACGCTGGGGCGCACGAGGCGGCTGACCGCCCGGACCGTTCTGACCCGGACCCGCCTGACCCCGACTGTTCTGGGCCGGACCGTTCTGGGGCCGGGGCGGCGATCCGGGCGCAGGCCCGGGCCGGTACACCGGCTGCTGTCCCGTGCGCGGGACGTCGCCGGCACCCACCGAACGGAGGTAGTCGGCGTACCCACCGCCGGTGTTCGGCGTCTGGGCCGGTCGCGTACCCCCCGGATTCTGCGCAGCCGGCGCCCCCGGTGGGGCGGTCGGCTGCACCGGACGGGACACCGGGGCGGACTGTGTCGCCCCGGTCGATTCCGGCGCGACCTGAGGGTTGGGTCCCGATTGTGGTTCGACGACGCCCTGCCACAGCGCTTGCCGTTCCTGCTCCGGTGAGACCCGGACGTCTTCCCCGGCGTCCGGTTCGATCGCGCCGTCGTCGGCACCATCGTTCGTCTCGTCGACATCGCCGTCATGGTCGGCAGGGCCGAAGCCGAAGCCGCCACCGGAGTCGGCAGGAGCGTCACCGCCGCGTCGCGAGGAGCGCACGATGTCGGCGACCAGGAAGATCAGACCGACCAGGCACACCACGATGCAGGCGACCGCCAGCCACACGGTTCCCGTGACCAGGCCGACCACGAGCAGGACAAACCCGATGAGGGTGGCCGCAAGGGCCAGAATCAGCACGTCATCCGCTTACTCGACGGCTCAGCTCTGCGAGTAGCTGCTGAAACCGCCGTTGCCCGGATCCGTGGAGAAGGACTGGTCCGCAGGACGTCCGTTCTCCACCGGCGCGGCACTACCCCGCTGCTGCAGCTCCTCGAGCTGCGACTCGAGGTAGGTCTTGAGCCGGGTGCGGTATTCACGCTCGTAGATCTTGAGCTGCTCGATGCGACCTTCGAGAACACCACGCTGCTGGTTGATGGTGCCCATGATCTCGGCATGCTTGCGCTCGGCGTCGCTCTGCAGGGCGTCGGCGCGTTCCTGCGCCTGACGGACCTGGGCCTCCGAACGGGTCTGCGCGTCGGCGAGGATCGCCTCCGACCGCTGACGGGCGTCGGTCAGCATCGCCTCGGACTTGCTCTGCGCCTCGGCGACCATCGAGTCCGCACGCTGGCGGGCATCGGTGAGCAGGGTGTCGGCCTCCTGGCGCGACGACGAGGTCAGCCGGTCGGCGGTCTCCTGGGCCAGGCCGAGCACCTTGGCGGCACGGACATGGGCATCCTCGTCGGGAACGGCCGGTGCCACGGGAGCAGCCGGCGGGGCGACGGGCTCGGTGGGCTGCGCGATCGGGAAGACCTGGGTGTGGTCCTCGGAAGGCGCCGGACCGGCCTGCGCACCCGACTTGGCGGCGGCGAGTTCCCCTTCGAGCTCCTCGATCCGCTGCTTCAGATCCGAGTTCTCATCGATCAAACGGGCGAGCTCCGCTTCGACGAAGTCGAGGAACTGGTCGACCTCGTCCTCGTTGTAGCCGCGCTTACCGATAGGCGGTTTGCTGAACGCGACGTTGTGCACATCAGCTGGTGTCAGCCGCATGTCGGTTCCCCTCAATGTCGTTCGAGCTTCTCTACTTGTTGGCAGTCGATCTCAGGTGACGAGAACGCCATCCAGTACAGACTGTCACTGATCATTCATACCAGTCAAAATCCGTAACTGGAGTTCCATCCTGTCACATCCGAACCGTTTGCGGCAGTCCGTCGATGTCGTCCTGCAATCAAACGGTCACTCAACTATGACATCCCGACGGCACTGTGCGGGTCAATCGGTGCGCGGATTCCGACCCACCTTCCTTTGACTCCCGGTGATCGGAGTTCCGGCTCGCAGTGATCGGGTTTCTCTTCACCCGCGCCCCGACCCGCCGGAGGACTCCTCACATCAGACCGAGGGCTCTCACATCAGGCCGAGCGCCGAGACCGCCGCACCGGCGCGGAAGGAATTGACCACCTGCATCGCGATGATCACGACGATCATCACGATCATCAGCGAGAGATCCAGACGAACCGGGCCCAGCGGGATGGGCGGGAGGATCCGGCGCAACAGCTTGATCGGCGGATCGGACAGCGTGAACACGATCTCGATGATCACCACCACGATGCCGGTGGGACGCCAGTCCCGCGCGAAGGTCCGCACCAACTCCACCACGAGCCGCGCCAGCAGCAGGAGCCAATACACGAACAGGACGTAGTAGATGATTTCGAAGAGCATTGCCACATCTCAAGAGTGCCTGACAGCCGACACCCGCGGCGGCACCGGTACCCACTACCGGCGCCGACCGCGGGTGCGCTGTGTTCGGACTGACGAACGAACCCGGATCGGGGTGCGTTCAGGACTGGTTGTAGAAGCCGGTCTCGGCGATCTTGCGCCGGTCCTCGGCCGAGACGTCGATGTCGGCCGGTGACAGCAGGAAGACCTTGGTGGCGACCTTGTCGAACGAGCCGCGCAGGGCGAAGGCCAGCCCTGCGGCGAAGTCGACAAGGCGCTTGGCGTCGTCGTTGCTCATGTTGACCAGGTCCATGATCACCGGGTTGCCGTCACGGAAACGCTCGCCGATGGTGCGGGCCTCGCTGTAGTCGGACGGACGCAAGGTGGTGATCTTGTGCAGCGGACCGTCGGCGAACACTCGTTCCAGCTCCCCATGCTCTGCATTGATCGATCGCGGTGCCGAGGCGGCCCGCAGGGTGGCACTGCTCGAACGCTGCAACGGCTCGAGGCGTGCGACCGGCCGCACCCGCTCGGGGCCCGCATCTGCACCGTGACGACCACCGGCGTAGGTGTACTCGGGAGCACCGGCGTACTCGTGTCCGTAGGAGCCGCCGCCGTAGCGACGCTCGTCGGCATAGCCCTGATCGGCGTCGCGGTAACCGGCCTCCGCGTAGCCCTCGGGCGCATATCCCTCCGATGCGTACCCCTCGCGGTACCCGCCGTCGCGGTACGAGGCATCCCCGTCCCGGTACGAGCCGTCGCCGTAGTACTCGTCGCGGTAGGCGCGCTCGCGGGCGGCCGCACCGCGCACCGGGCCCGGACCCGGCTCGTCGAGGTAGTCGTCCTCGTACTCGCTCGGAGGCACCATGCCGAAATACGCCTTGAATTTCTGCATCGTGGTCATGTGCGGGCCTCTCTGTCGTCCGACGCTCTAGAGCGGTGTTGCAGCTGTTGCCGGTGTGTGAGTTGTTCTCGGTGGTTCTGCTGTGACCAATGTGATTACTGAGAGAGTATCGGCCGCGATCCCATGATCGCGGTACCGACACGCACACATGTCGACCCGTACTCGACGGCGAGTTCCATGTCGCCGGACATGCCCGCCGACAGCCCGTCCGCCTCCGGATACCGCTCGAGGAACCCCGCACGGATACGCGCGAGCTCGGCCATCCAGTGCTGCGGCTCGCCGGACAAGGGCGTGATGGCCATCAGGCCGCGCAGCCGCAACCCCGCGGAGCCGGCGACCTGCTCGGCCAGCACCGGCAGCGCCTCCTCCACCACACCGCCCCGCTCCGGATCGCCGTCCAGGCTGACCTGCACGAACACGCCGAGCGGGTCGGACCGCTCACCGGCTTCGAGGGCCGCCGACGCCGAGCGGGCGAGGGCATCGACCAGTCGGTCACGATCCACCGAGTGCACCGAACGGGCCCAGCGCGCGACCGTGCGGGCCTTCTTGGTCTGCACCGTCCCGATCATGTCGAAGGCGGCACCGGAGGCGGTGACCTCGTCGGCGATCTCGGCGATCTTGCGACTGGCCTCCGGTTCCCGCGATTCGCCGAACTCCCGCTCCCCCAGCCCGATGAGGCGGGAAACGTCACCGGCCGGGAAGAACTTCGTCACCACCAGCAGTTCCACGTCACCGGGGGCACGGCCCGCGGCGTCGACCGCAGCGGCCAATCGGTCCCGCACGGCGCCGAGCCGTTGCGCGAGCTCGGTGGTCCGGGCATCGGTCACGGTTGCGGCGTCCCCTCCGGATCGGTTCCGGCCCGGCCGGTCTCCGGGTCGATCCAGATGACCGACGCGAGCCGGCCGGTGGGGGCCTGCCTGCGGTGGCTGAACAGCGCGCCGTCGGTGATGGTGCAGCGCGGATCCACCGCGACCGCACCCACACCGGCGGCCAGCAGTTGCCGCCGGAGTCCGGCACGCAGATCCAGGCCCGCGGTCCCCTGGCGGGTACGGCAGGCACTGCCCGGCAGATGTTCCTCGACGTCACGCTGCATGGCGTCGGGCACCTCGTAGCGTTCGCCGCTCGCGGCCGGTCCCAGGAAGGCACCGATCCGTTCGGGTCGGGCACCAAGTCCGATCATGACGCGCAGGACCGCAGGCACGATGCCGATCCGGGCACCCACCCGGCCGGCGTGCACCCCGGCGATCACACCCGCCTCGTCGTCGCTGAGCAGCACCGGCACACAGTCCGCCGACAGCACCGCCAGCGCCAGTCCCGGGGTGGTGGTGACCAGGGCATCGGTGGCCGGCAGCGTGATCCACCCGTCCTTGCGGGGTGCGGTCTGCGCCGTGGTGTCGTCGACGACGGTCACGTTACGGCTGTGGATCTGTTCCATCCAGATGACCGAGTCGTCGGGCAGACCGATCTGACTCGCCAGCCGGGACCGGTTGGCCCCCACCGCGGCCGGATCGTCGCCGACATGATCACCGAGGTTGAACGAGTCGTACGGCGCACGGGACACACCACCGGCCCGGGTGGTGATCACCCGGCGCGTGCGGGCGGCGGGTTCCGCCCCGTCCGCACCGGTGGTCGATCCCGTGCCGCCCGGGGTGCGTTCGGAGCGGGTCATCTCAGCGCTTCATGAACGACGGGACGTCGACGTCGTCGTCGTCGATGGTCACGCTGTTGCGGCGCGGCCGCTCCGGCGCGGCCTCGGCGGCGAACGGATCGCCCTTGCCGGCCGGCATGTCACCGAACAGCGGATCGTTCTTCGGCGCGGCCGCGACCGAGCCGGCCTGCCCGGCACCGACCTTGCCCGGACCGGCGGCGGCCGCCGGGGCGTCGGCACGCTTGCGCGGGCTGCCGCCGTCGAAGCCGGCCGCGATGACGGTGACACGGACCTCGTCGCCGAGGTTGTCGTCGATCACGGTGCCGAAGATGATGTTGGCGTCCTCGTGGGCCGCCTCCTGGACCTGCGTCGCCGCATTGTGGATCTCGAACAGACCCAGGTCGCTGCCGCCGGCGATGGAGATGAGCACGCCGCGCGCACCCTCCATGGACGCCTCGAGCAGTGGCGAGTTGATGGCCGACTCGGCGGCCTTGCGGGCGCGCTCCTCGCCGCGGGCCGAACCGATACCCATCAGGGCACTGCCGGCGTCGCTCATCACTCCCTTGACGTCGGCGAAGTCGACGTTGATCAGACCGGGGGTGGTGATCAGGTCGGTGATGCCCTGGACACCGTTGAGGAGCACCTCGTCGGCGCTGCGGAAGGCGTCCATCAGGCTCACCTGGGCGTCGCCGAGCTGCAGCAGCCGGTCGTTGGGGATGACGATCAGGGTGTCGCAGGACTCGCGCAGTGCGGTGATGCCGGCCTCGGCCTGGTTGCCGCGCCGCTTGCCCTCGAAGGCGAACGGACGGGTGACCACACCGACGGTCAGCGCGCCGAGCTTGCGGGCGATGGACGCGACGACCGGTGCACCACCGGTGCCGGTGCCGCCACCCTCACCGGCGGTCACGAAGACCATGTCGGCGCCCTTGAGGAGCTCCTCGATCTCGTCGCGGGCGTCCTCGGCGGCCCGGCGACCCACCTCGGGGTCGGCGCCGGCACCGAGACCGCGGGTCGAGTCACGACCGACGTCGAGCTTGACGTCGGCATCGCTCATCAGCAACGCCTGGGCGTCGGTGTTGATCGCGATGAACTCGACACCCTTGAGTCCCTGCTCGATCATGCGGTTCACGGCATTGACGCCGCCGCCGCCGATGCCGACGACCTTGATCACGGCCAGGTAGTTGTGCGGTGGCGTCATGACGCTCGCCTTCCTTGTCGTTCGAAAAAACCCTAAACCTCAACCATAGATATAGAGTTATGTCAAGTACTTGATGTTGGGTTTCAAGCTATGCACCCATACCCCGCTGGGCCAGCAACGCCCTCGGCGTGTCGCCAAGTCGTGTCCACGCTGTTGCCGAAAATGCCCGTCGCGACCCGAAAAACGCGCGCGACGGCACAGGAAAGCGTGGGAAGACGCCGCCGAAAGCACTTCCGGAAAAGTGCACACCGTCATTTGTACGCCGGGAAATTGGGGCTCGACACGTTGTACTCGGTTGCCTTGCGCGTCAACAGGTATTCCAGGGTGCGCGCTTTCTCCGCCCCCTGCGAGTCGTCACCCCACACCACGGTGCGATTCCCGGTGAGCCCGAACTCGATTCCCACCGGCGACGACGCGTTCACCGTCTTCACCAGAACCTTGATGTCGACCGGCAGCCCGGCGACCACCCCGAGCGCGGCCTTGGTGGTGGGGTCGGCGGGACCCGGTGTGGCCGTGTGGAACACCGGCAGCTTCTTGATCTCCGGTGGCGCCGACTGCGCGTTGTAGGTGAGGTAGCCGACGCCGAACCGGTCGAGTACGTGCAGCTTGTCGCCCTCGGTCACCACCGCCACCGGGGTGCGCTCGACGATGCCGATCTCCAGTGTCGACGGATAACCCCGTTGCACGCGAGCCGATTCCACCGACGGGATGTCGGCGACCCGCCGCGCCACCGCCTCGGTGTCGACCTGTAGCAGCGGGGTCCCCTGCGCGACGTCGGCCGCACCGAGGATGGTCATCCCGGGAATCGTGTGGTTGCCCGTGATCTCGGTGTTGCGCACCGACATCAGCGGGGTGAGATAGGCGACCAGCACCAGCGCCACCACGATGACCACCGTGGTGACGGTGCCCACCAGGATGCGCGTCCGGCGGCGCTGCGGCACCAGCCTCATCAGATGTCCCCGACGATGCTTTCGTCCGACGCGCGATCGGCCAACGCAGCAAGGATTTCCGGGCCCTGCATGGTGATGTCACCGGCACCGAGGGTGAGCACGATGTCCCCCGGCCGGGCCACCGCGGCCAGCAGCGCGGCGAGTGCGGACAGATCCGCCGCGAAATGCCCCGGCGTCGTGAGATGATCGACGATCAGTGCGCCGCTGACGCCCGGGATCGGTTCTTCCCGTGCGCCGTAGACGTCGGCCACCACCACCTCGTCGGCCAGGCTCAGCGATGCCGCGAACTCCTCGGCGAATTCCTTTGTCCGCGAGTACAGATGCGGCTGGAACACCGCGATGACCCGAGGTCCGGTATCGGCCCCGTCCGGGTCCCGGGCGTCGACCATCGCCCGTGCGGCGGTCAGCACCGCGGCGACCTCGGTGGGATGGTGGGCGTAGTCGTCGTACACCTCCACGCCGTCGGCGCGGCCCTTGAACTCGAACCGGCGGCGCACCCCGCCGAAGGCCTCGATCCCGGCGACCACCTCGGCCAGTTCGCCGCCGGCCCGGACCGCACCGATCGTCGCACCGATGGCATTGCGCGCCATGTGGATTCCGGGGATGGTCAGTTTCAGGGTGATCGTGGAGTCCGGATCGGCCGGATCGGCGAGCGGGTCACCGAACCGCACCACCACGTGCGAACCACCGGCCACCGGAGACCAGTCGACGAGCGTCGCGGCCATCCGGACGCCCGCGGGCACCTCGGCCTCGGGCGCGCCGTAACCGAGGACCGCCACCCCGCGCTCGGCGAGCGGTCCGGCGCTGCGTGCGGCAAGCGCCGCTGCCCCGGGGTCGTCGAGGCACACCACCAGGGTGCCGCCGGGCCGGATCCGGTCGACGAAGTCGTCGAAGACGGCCACGTACTTCTCGACGGTGCCGAAGAAATCGAGGTGATCGGCCTCCACATTTGTCACCACCACCACGTCCGGCCGGTATTCGAGCAGCGAACCGTCGCTCTCGTCGGCCTCGGCGACGAAGACCTCACCGCTGCCGTGGTGGGCATTGGTGCCGGACTCGTTGAGTTCACCGCCGATCGCGAACGACGGGTCGAGGCCGCCGTGCTGCAGCGCCACCACCGCCATCGACGTGGTGGAGGTCTTTCCGTGTGTGCCGGCGACCAGCAGCGTGCGGTATCCGGCCATCAGCTCGGCGAGCACCCGGGGCCGCAGCAGCACCGGGATCCCACGGGAGCGGGCCGCGACGAGTTCGGGGTTGGTCTTCGGGATCGCGGCGTGGGTGGTGACCACCACCGACGGCCCGCCCGGGATCTGGTCGAGCGCCGACGGCGAGTGCCCGATCTGGATGTGGGCCCCGCGGGTACGCAGCGCGAGGATGCCACGGCCGGACTTGGCGTCCGAGCCCGACACCTGGCCGCCGCGCGAGAGCAGGATGCGCGCCAGACCCGACATGCCGGCGCCACCGATGCCCACCATGTGGACCCGGCGCAGGTGTTCGGGCAGGTCCCCGACGTGCTCCTGGGTCATCGTCGACTCCCCCGCTTGCGCCGGTGACCGGCGTGGAACTTCTCGGCGAGCTCCAATGCGGTCTGGGCGACCTCGGTCGCCGCGTCGCGGTGGCCGGTACCCGAGGCGGCCACCGACATCGCGGCGAGCCGCTCGGTGTCGGCGAGCATCGCCGGCACCTCCCGGGCCACCCAGTCGCTGGTGATGTCGTCGTTGTCGACGAGGACGCCGCCACCGGCCTCCACCACCGGCAGGGCGTTGAGCCGCTGTTCGCCGTTGCCGTGCGGCAGCGGGACGTACACCGCGGGCAGGCCGGTCGCCGACACCTCGGCGACGGTCATCGCACCCGAACGGCACATCACCAGATCGGCGGCCGCATACGCCAGGTCCATCCGCTTGAGGTAGCCGACACCGCAGTACGGGGGCGCATCCGGCGGGGACACCGGTGCGATCGAGTTCTTGGGGCCGTAGGCGTGCAGCACCCCGATCCCGGCACGGCCGAGGGCGTCGGCGGCACCGGCGACGGCGTCGTTGAGCTGCTGGGCGCCCTGCGATCCGCCGAACACCAGCAGTGTCGGGGCCTGTTCGTCGAGGCCGAAGTAGTGCCGGGCCTTGGCGCGCAGCGCGGGCCGGTCGAGTTCGGTGATCTGGCCACGCACCGGGATGCCCACGACCCGGGCGTTCTCCAGGCCCGAGCCGTCGACGGCGGCGAGGACGGCGTCGGCGAAGCGGGCACCGACCTTGTTGGCGATGCCGGCACTCGCATTGGCCTCGTGGATCACGATCGGCAGCCGGCGGCGGGCGCGCAGATGACTCTGCGCGGCGAGGTAGGCGGGAATGGACACGTAGCCGCCGAAGCCGATCACCACGTCGGCGTCGACCGCGGCGAGGACCCGCCGGGTCGCCATCACCGAGCGGGCCAGCCGCATCGGGGTGCGGGCCAGTTCGAGTCCGGGTTTGCGGGGCAGCGGCACCGGCGGGATCAGCGACAACTCGTAGCCGCGTTCGGGGACCAGCGTGGTCTCCAGACCGCGGGTGGTGCCCAATGCGGTGATCCGCGCATGCGGGGCCAGTCGGCGCACGGCGTCGGCGACGGCCAGTGCGGGTTCGATGTGTCCGGCGGTTCCGCCGCCTGCGACCACCACCGACAGCGGCCGGCCGTCGGGGTCGTCGCCCGGTGCCGAGTTCACGGTTTCTGCCTTCCCTGCTGCCGAGTTCACCGGCACTCCACTTTCTCCGCCACCCGTGGGCGGCATTGTCGATCACTCACCTGTGCGGGCGGCCTGCCGGCCGTTCACCAACCGCCATGGGAGCGGCCGGGGTCGGTACCCCGGCCCCGTCCGGAGCGGCCCGGGTCGGACCGCCGTTGGCCCTGGCCGCCGGGGTCCCGGACGGCCCGGGAACCGGGCCGGTAGCCGCGCGACGGCGACCGGGACGGAATCCACGCGTGCGTGGCGCCGGCGGCGCCGGACCGGGGTGTTCCGGTGGTGCTCCGGCTGTTGGTCCGCGCGCCTGGAGAATACCCGCCGCGCGGGGTCGGGCGCCCGGCGGAGCCGCCGCGCGGACGATCGTGACGCACCGGCTCGGGGGTACTGCGACGACCGCCGGGCCACATCCCGGCCAGCCGTGACGGTGCTGCGGCCGGGGCGGCCCCGCGGGATCGGCCCGACCGTCCCGGAGCCGGGCCGGCGGGCACGGTCCGACGACGGTCGGCCAGCCGGTCGCGCAGCGTCTCGGCGCGGGTCTGCTGGTAGGCCACCGGGGCGGGCAGCCGGAACAGCCGGCCGAAGCGGCGGGGTGCGTTTGTCGACAGCGCGGCGACCGCCTCCGGCTCGTGCCGGGCGGCGTTGGCGAGCAGACCGAGCATGGCGAGCACGGTCAGCGTCGAGGTGCCACCCGCGGAGAGCAAGGGCAACTGGATACCGGTGACCGGCAGCAGACCGATGACGTAGCCGATGTTGATGAACGCCTGCGCGGTGATCAGCACCGTGATGGTCACCGTCATCAGACGGAGGAACGGATCGGCCGAGCGGGTGGCCACCCGGAACCCGACGTAGGCGAAGAACACGAACAGTGCCACCACCATCAGCCCGCCGATCAGGCCGAGTTCCTCGCCGATGATCGCGAAGATGAAGTCGTTGTGCGCGTTGGGCAGATAGTTCCACTTGGCGCGGCTCTGGCCGAGCCCGACGCCGAAGACCCCGCCGTTGGCCAGCGCATAGGTGGCCTGCCGGGCCTGATAGCCCGCGCCCTGCGGGTCGTCGATGCCGCCGAGGAAGCTCATCACACGTTCGGAGCGGTATCCCTCGACCAGTGCCAGGACCACCGCGATCGCGACACCGGACACGGCGAACGCGGAGAACACCTTGATCGGCAGACCGGCGAACCACAGCAGGGTGCCGATGATGATCGCGATGGTGATGGTGGTGGACAGGTTGGGCTCGAGGATGATCAGCAGACAGACGAGCAACCCGACCGGCAGCAGCGGGATCAGTAGTTCCTTGAGCGGCGCGTTCTCCCGGCGGCGCGAGGCGAGCAGGTGCGCACCCCACACACAGAGCGCCACCTTGACCAGCTCCGACGGCTGCACCGACAACCCGCCGAGGGTGAACCAGCGACGCGCACCACCGCTGAGCGTGCCGATTCCCGGCACCAGCACCAGCGCGAGCAGGAGTGTGGTGACCACCATCAGCGGCGCGGCGAGCCGCCGCAGCATACGGACCGGCAGCCGCAGGGTGAGGTAGAAGACGCCCATACCGAGGATCGCGAAGATCACCTGCGTGGCGAACAGACCGTAGGCCGAGCCCTGCTTGGAGTAGCCCTCCACCGACGACGCCGAGAGCACCATGACCAGTCCGAAGACCGTCAGCAGCAGTGCCAGGGTGAGGATCAGGTGATACGACGCCAGCGGACGGGCGAGCAGCGTACGCACACCTTCGATCAGCGTCGCGATCACCGAGCCGGTGGCCCGGACCGCGTCACGCGGCGACGGGGCGGTGACGCCTGCGGTCTTCTTGTCAGCGGTCTTCTTGTCAGCGGTCTTCTTGTCAGCGGTCTTCTGGTCAGCGGTCTTCGTGCCGACGGTTTTCGAGCCGGCCGTCTTCGTGCCGGTCTTCTTGTCGGCGGTCGTGCCGTCGCCGGTCGTCGAGCCGGTCGACTTCCCGGCCGCCACGTCCTCATCGGTGGTGTCCCGGTCGACCGACGCGGCGTCACCCGGTGTCGGGTCCTCGCCGGAGACGCCGACAACGCTCGCGCGTCGGGTACCGGTGCGTGCGGCGCCCGTGGCGTCGGTGGCCTTCGCTCCGGTGTCGCCCGTGTTCCCGCCCGGTGTCCCCCCGGCTCGGTTCGTCGCACCACCGGCGCGTGCGGCACGCTTGGCGGCCGCCGCCCGGCCGGCCGCGGTCTTCGGGCCGCGCGGCCGCGGGGCGGCCGCAGTCGCGTCGTCGGGGCCCGTGTCGTCGGGGTTCGTGTCGTCGGTGCCGGTGTCGTACGGGCCCGCGTGACCGGCGGGCCTGGTGTCGCCGAGTGTGCTGTCGGTGATCCGGTCCGGATCCGCCGTACCGGCGCTCACTGCCGACGCCCCTGCTCGGCACGCGACGCGTCGTGGACGTCGGCCAGCGCGCGGGCGGCCGTGGCGAAGGCATCGCCACGACGGCCGTAGCCGGCGAACATGTCCAGTGACGCTGCCGCGGGCGCGAGCAGGATGGCGTCGGGTCGGGCCGGATCGGCCTCGGCCAGGTCCCAGGCGATTCCGACGGCCCGGTCCATCACCGCGACCGCGGGATCGGACCCGGCCGGGATCGGGGTGACGGAGGAGGCCGATCGCAGATCGGTCCCGGGATCACGGGGAAGCTCGCGCGCAACGGTCACGCAGCCATCGTCCCCTGTGAACACTGTGACTGTTGGGACTTCTGGGGCGTGTCGCGCGATCGCATCGACAACCAGACCCCGATCACGTCCGATCGCCACCACGCCGCCGAGTCGATCCCCCACCGCGTCGAGCATCGCGTCCAGCGACGCCCCCTTGAGCAGTCCGCCGGCGATCAGCACCACCCGGCGGTGCGCGGCGACGGCGGCCTGCGCGGCATGCGGATTGGTGGCCTTGGAGTCGTCGACGAAGGCGATCTCCCCGATCCGGGCGACCACCTCACCGCGGTGACCGGCCGGCCGGAACGCGGTCAGCGCGGCACGCACGGCCTCGGGCTCGACGCCGATCGCCCGGGCCAGGGCGGCCGCACCGAGTGCATCGGCCAGTCCGGAGGGTCCGGCCGGATGGATCACGTCGGCCTGGACGAGTGCCACACCCGACGGGTCGTCGGCGAAGGCACGGTCGACCAGGACCCCGTCACGGACCCCGAGCTCACCCGGTTGCGGATCGCCGAGGGTGAAGCCGACCCGCCGGCCGGCGGCCGACAGCCCGGAGGCCACCGGATCGTCGAGACCGACCACACCGATCGCCCCGTGCAGCGCGACCTGCTTGGCGGTGGCATAGGCGTCGAACGAGCCGTGCCAGTCCAGGTGGTCGTCGGCGATGTTGAGCACCAGCCCGGCGGCCGGGGCGATCGACGGCGCCCAGTGCAGCTGGAACGACGACAGCTCGGCGCACAGCACCTCGACGCGCTCGGGGGCGGCCATCGCGTCCAGGACCGGCAGCCCGATGTTGCCGCAGGCCTGCGCCGACCGGCCCGAGGCGGTGACGATGTCGGTCAGCATCGACGTGGTGGTGGTCTTGCCGTTGGTGCCGGTCACGACCAGCCAGGTGCGGGGAGCACCGAACACGCCCGCGGCATCCAGACGCCACGCCAGTTCGACCTCACCCCACACCGGGATTCCGGCCACGGCCGCCGCGGTCGGCAGCCCGTGGGTGGGGGCGAACCCTGGTGACGCGATCACCAGGTCGGTGCGGGTGGTCCAGTCGTCGTCGGCGAGCAGCGCGGCGACCGTGGTGAACCGGGCGCCGCGCCCGGCGATCTCGGTCCCGCCCGCGATCGCCGACGGGTCCTCGGCGCGGTCGTCGGCGATGGTGACCCGGGCGGCGAGGTCGAGCAGATGCCGGGCGGCCGACATCCCGGCGGTGCCGCCACCGGCGACCACCACCTCCCGGCCGGCCGGCCAGGACGCGACATCGGCGGGAATGTGATCAGCCATTGGTGGTCAGGAACTCCCCGTAGAACAGCGACAGGCCCAGCGCACATGCGATCGCGGTCAGCAGCCAGAACCGGATGATCACCGTGGTCTCCGCCCAGCCGCCGAGTTCGAAGTGGTGGTGGAACGGCGCCATCCGGAACACGCGGCGTCCGGTGGTGCGGAAGAAGGCGATCTGGATGACCACCGAGACGATCTCGGCGACGAACAGGGCGCCGATCACCACGGCGAGCAGTTCGGTGCGGGTGGTGATGGACAGACCGGCCAGCATGCCGCCGAGCGCCAGCGAACCGGTGTCCCCCATGAAGATCTTGGCCGGTGCGGCATTCCACCACAGGAAGCCCAGGCAGGCGCCGCCACCGGCGACCGCGACGATCGCCAGGTCGAGCGGGTCGCGGACGTTGTAGCACCCGGTCGGGATCTCGGTGGCCGGCTTGGCACCGCCGGAGCAGGCGTTGACGAACTGGAAGAACGCGACGAACACATAGCTGCCGAGCACCATCGCCATCGAACCGGCGGCCAGGCCGTCGAGTCCGTCGGTGAAGTTGACCGCGTTGGACCAGGCGGCGACGACGAGCCAGACGAAGATGACGAAGACCACCGACACCATCGAGATGGCCGCGATGTCGCGCACATAGGAGAGGTTGGTACTCGCCGGGGTGAGTCCGGCGTCGTTGCGGAACTGCAGGACGAGGATGCCGAACAGGATGGCCGCGCCGAACTGTCCGACCGACTTCGCGGTCTTGTTGAGGCCGAGGTTGCGGTGTTTGCGGATCTTGATGATGTCGTCGAGGAAGCCGACGCCGCCGAGGACGGTCGCCAGGCCGAGGACGAGCAGACCCGAGGCGCTCGGACCGGCGTCGGAGGACATGAACAGTCCGGCTGCGTGGGCGCCGAGGTATCCGGCCCACAATCCGATGAGGATCGCCACGCCACCCATCGACGGGGTCCCCCGCTTGGTCTGGTGGCTCTGCGGCCCCTCGACGCGGATCTCCTGGCCGAAGCCCTGCCGCGAGAACACGCGGATGAGCACCGGGGTGAGCATGATCGACACCGCTATCGCGATCGCACCCGCGATGAGGATCTGGGTCACCTGACAGTCCTGCCCTTCACTTGTCGTCTTCCTGCCATTCCACCGGTCACCGGCGGAATGCCCCGCCGAACCCTACGTCTCTCCCGATCCCCGCCGACAGCCGGTCCCCCGCCGCCGGCCGGTCGCCCGCCGACACCGGGGCGCTCACCGCCCGCGGTCAGGATCCGGTCGCGGCGTCGACCTCGACCACCGCGCGCCCGAGGCGCTCACGCCACACCGCCACGATCTCGGCGAGCGGTACGTCCGGTCCCGCGACCAGCACCACGTCCCCGGGTTGCGGGGTCCAGTCCGGATTGGCGTGCAGCACCGGCGCGGCGTCGGCCGGGTCCTCGGCCAGTCGGGCCTCGTCACCCCACGATCCCTCCATCACCGCACCCTGGTGCAGCGCGCGGACCGCGCGGGTCGGCCCCACGCACAGCACCTTGTCGACGGCCAGCCGCACGGCCTGCCTGCCGATCCGGTCGTGCTCGACGACGTGCTCGTTCTCGCTGAGCCCGTCGTCGGTGCGCACCTCGCCGAGCACCGCCCACGTCCGGATCGGCGTCTGCGACTGCGCCCGCCGGTCATCGGCGGTGGACACCAGCGTCCGCAGGATTCGACCGAGGTCACGGGCGGTGGGGTCGGTGGCGACCAGCACGGTCACCGTCGCGTCGGCGGTCACCGGTCGTTTCCCGACTGCCGGTCTCCGGGGTGTGGGGCGAGGACGTCGTCGAGCGCCTCGGCGAGCACCACCCTGTCATCGAAGGGATGCTTCACTCCGTCGATCTCCTGCCCGCTCTCGTGTCCCTTGCCGGCCACCAGGACGATGTCGCCGTCCCGTGCCCATGCCACCGCGGCCTCGATCGCCGCCTGACGGTCGCCGATCTCGCGGTGTTCGGCCCCGGCCGGTCGCTCGTCGTCGGGCACCTCGTCGATCCCGGCGAGCATCGCCGCACGGATGGTGGCGGGTTCCTCGGTCCGGGGGTTGTCGTCGGTGATGATCACCAGGTCGGCACCGCGCGCGGCGACCGCACCCATGATCGACCGTTTGCCGTGGTCACGGTCACCGCCGGCGCCGACGACCACACCGATCCGTCCGGTGGCCTGCCCGCGCAGGGTGGTCAGCACCGCCTCCAGCGCGCCCGGCTTGTGTGCGTAGTCGACGATCGCGAGGAACCGCTGTCCGCGGTCGACCCGTTCGAGGCGGCCGGGCACGGAGACCGACGCGATCGCGGCGGCCGCCTGGGTCACGGTGAGCCCCGCGGTGACCGCGATGGCCAGGGCCAGGGTCGCGTTGGCGATGTTGTAGCGCCCGGGCAGCGGGACGGTCAGCGTCGTCGCGGCACGCCCGGGGCCGGTGATCGCCGCATCCTGCGACCCGTCGGCATGCGGCGTGGAGGCCCCGGCGTGCCAGGTGGCCGGAACCTCGGTGGTCGACACGGTGACCGGTGCGACAGACGATCCGCCACGCGCGATCTCGGCCATCCGCCGGCCCCAGTCGTCGTCGACGCAGACCACCGACCGCACCGCGCGGGTGGCGGCACCGGCAGCGAACAGCCGGGCCTTGGCCTCGAAGTACTCACGCATCGTCGGATGGAAGTCGAGGTGGTCCTGGGAGAGGTTGGTGAACCCGCCGATCGCGAAGTGCGCGCCGTCCACGCGGCCGAGCGACAGCGCGTGGCTGGAGACCTCCATCACCACGGTGTCGACCCCGCGCTCGACCATCGCCGCGAGCAGGGCCTGCAGGGTGGGCGCTTCCGGGGTGGTCAGCGAGCTCGGCTGGGCGACGCCGTCGACGCGGGTCTCGACGGTCCCGATCAGGCCGACGGACTGGCCGGCGGCGAGCAGCGCCGCCTCCACCATGTAGCTGGTCGTCGTCTTGCCGGAGGTACCGGTGATGCCGATCAGTTTGAGTCGCTGCGACGGGTTGCCGTAGACGCGGGCGCTGACGCCGCCGAGGACGCTGCGCGGGTCCGGGTGCACCAGCACCGCGCACGCGGTGTCCGGGGGCAGGGTGCGGGCCAGTTCGCTGCGCCCGGCGGGGTCGGTGAGCACCGCGGTGGCGCCACGCTCGACGGCATCGGCGGCGAACCGGGCACCGTGGGTGCGGGCGCCGGGCAGCGCGGCGAACAGATCACCGGCCACGATGTCCTGGGCCCGCAGGGCCACCCCGGTCACCGCGGTGTGCGCCGTCGCGCCACCGACCAGGTCGAGACGGGCACCGGTGGCGGTGGACAGCACCGACACCTCGGTCGGGTCGACGCTGGTGGGTCTGGTCAGGGCGGCCGGTGTGCGCTGGCCGCGACGAGTCGACGCCATGGGGGTCTGCTCGCCTCCTCTCACCCGCGGCTGCGGGTGTCGGTCGGGGTGTCGGTCGGAGGTGCCGGTGACACCTCTGCGCCGAGCTGGCGGCGCCGGGTCACCGCACCCACGTTGGAACGCACCCCACGATTGAACTCACTCACGATACCGTCAGCCCGCGCCTTGGCTAGCGCGACGCCTGCAGGGTCAGTCGCGGGGTCTGCGTGGCCGACTGCGGGATGCGATCGTGCTGCAGAATCCACGACGTGATGGTGGCGAACAGCGGTGCCGCCGACTGTCCGCCGGAGCCGTCGCTGCTGCGCTTGGGATTGTCGAGCATGATGCCGACGACGAAGCGCGGGTTGTCGGCGGGGGCGATGCCGGCGAAGGTGATGTTGTAGCTCGACGTCGAGTAACAGCCACACGCCGGATCCACCTGCTGGGCGGTGCCGGTCTTGCCGGACAACTGGTAACCGGCGACGGCACCCTTGGCGCCGGTACCCATCTGCACACCCATCGGGTCATCCTGCAGCACCGCCCGGAACATGTTGCGGACGGTCTGCGCGGTCTGCGGGCTGACCACCTGCACGCCGTCCGGACGCTGCTCGTCCTCGGCGCCCTGCCCGTCACGCTGCTCCGACATCAGGATGCGCGGCGGGATGCGCAAGCCGTTGTTGGCGATGGCCTGATACATCCCGGTCATCTGCAGCAGCGACATCGAAAGGCCCTGTCCGATCGGCAGGTTCGCGAACGAACCACCCGACCACTGACTCAGCGCGGGCACCTCGCCGGCGCTCTCGGCCGGTAGGCCGACGCCGGTGGAACGCCCCAACCCGAACCGGGTGACCATGTCTGCGAAACGTTCCTCGCCGACCTGCTGGGCCAGCATCAGTGTGCCGACGTTCGACGACTTCCCGAAGATCCCGGTGGTCGTGTACGGCTCCACCCCGTGGGTCCAGGCGTCGTTGACGGTCACGCCGGCCATCCGGATGCTGCCGGGCACCTGATGCACCTGGTCGGGGGTGGTCAGTCCGTACTCGATGGCCGCGGCGGCGGTGATGATCTTGTTGACCGACCCGGGTTCGAACGGCGAGGTCACCGACGGATTGCCGAGCTGGGCGTCGGGCTGCTCGTCGAGCGGCCGGGAGGCGTTGAAGGTTCCGTCGTTGGCCATCGCGAGCACCTCGCCGGTGCGTGAGTCGAGGACCACCGCCGACGCCGATTTGGCGCCGGAGGCCTTCTTGGCCTTGGCGACCTCGGCCTGGACGAACCACTGGATGTCGGAGTCGAGGGTCAGGCGGACGGTGGCACCGTTGATCGCCGGGTGCACGTTGCGGGTCGAACCCGGGATGACCGCACCGTCGGAACCGCGGTCGTAGGTGCGGGAACCGTTGGTACCGGCCAGGATCGAGTCGAGCGAGGCCTCCAGGCCGATCAGGCCGTTGCCGTCGTAGTTGACGTCGCCCACCACGTTGGCGGCCAGCGACCCGCCCGGGTACAGCCGGATGCTCTGCGGGTCGGCGCCCACCTCCGGGAACTCCGAGGTGATGCGGGCGGCGACGTCGGGACTGACCGAGCGGGCCAGGTACACGAAGGTGTCGTCGCTCTTGAGCTTGGCCAGCAGGTCGTCGGCGCTGATCGAACCACCGAGCGCCGAGCTGACGCCCGCCGAGATCTCCTTCAGCCGGGTGTCGACGTCGGGCAGTTCCGGGTTGTCGTGGTGTGCGGCGCCGATCGTCTTGCGCACCACCTGCGGCAGGAAGGTCAGCGACCGCGCCTCGTCGGTGTAGGCCAGCGGCCGGCCGTTGCGGTCGAGGATGGAGCCGCGTTTGGCGGTGAGCACCTGTGTGTACTCGCGCTGCTCGGCTGCCTGCGCCGACAGCGACGACGACTCGATGGTGTGCACGATGACCATCCGTACGGCGACCGCGAGAACGGCGAGCACGATCACCACCCACGCGATCCGGCTGCGCAGGGTGAACATGCCCGGACGCTTGGGGTCCGATCCCGACGGACCGCCGGTCTTACGGGGACGGCGTGGGACTCGCGGTGGCGGGACGTCGGCGGATCGCGGACTCCTCGCTCGTGTCATGGTTGTCAATTGTCCACTGCGCTATCGCGAAGCCGGGGAATCTGTGCTCGGCGGGTTGCCGGTTGTGGTCGGCGTCGCCTGGGTCTGATCCCGGTTGGTCGGATTTGTCGGTGTCGCGTTCTGCGGGAGCACATTCGGTGCCGGTACCGTCGCCTCGGGATCGGGGGCGGGCGCCGAGGGGGTGGCCGGGGCGGATCCCGAAGGTGTCGACCCCGCCGGGGTCGAGGGCGCCGGTGTGGCCGTGGGTGTCCCGGTGGCCGCCGAGCCGGTCAGGCCGATCGAGTCGTCGACCTTCTTGGGATCGATCTGGGCGGTGGGGTCGGGCGTGTTCTCCGGGTTGATCGTGCCCATCCGGGTGCCGGCGGCCGGGCTCGGATCGCCGACGATGCGCGGACGACCGTTGGGGCCGACCACCATTCGCGCCGGGTTCTTGGCCGGGATCATGCCGAGTGCGGCGGCCTTGTCGGACAGCTCGGGTGCCGAGCTCCCCGACTCGTAGGCACGTTTGAGCGCATCGCGCTGATCGGTGAGCGACTGGTTCTCCTTGCGGGCGACGCCGAGATCGTAGGAGTCCTGTGCGGCCTTGGTCGACAACCACAGGCTCAGTCCGAGTCCGAGGGCCAGCAGCGCGAGCACCGGCACGACGATCGGAACGCGGATCAGCCGCTCGCGCAGCGTGATCGGGGCACTGGTCCGTGACCTGAGGCGACCTGCACCGGTGTCGGTCTTCGTCGACGAGCGCCGCGAGCGACGGTCGTCGGTGTCGAGGCGTTTGCTGTGCCGGTCGATGGCCCGTTGTGCGGCCTTCGACCGGGTGGCCCGGGAGCCGGTGACCCGTCCGTCGCGGCCCCGTCGTTCGGCGGTACCTGCCTCGTCGGCGACCTTGGTGCGCTTGCCTTTCGTTGCGCGGGTGTCGTCGAGCACCGTCATGACACGACCTCCTCGGCGACTCGTTCGATGGTCCGTACCCGTACCGGGGCCGAACGCGGGTTGATCTCCAGTTCGTGCTCGTCGGGTCGTTCGGCCCCACGGGTGATCAGGCGGAAACGCGGTGCGGTACCGGGCAATTCGATCGGCAGTCCGGCGGGCGAGGTCGATGTGGTGCGAAGTGCGAACTCGCGCTTGACGATCTTGTCCTCGAGGGACTGGTAGCTCATCATCGCGATCCGTCCACCCACGCGCAGGGCGGCCAGCGCGGCGGGCAGGGCGTGCCGCAGTGCGTCGAGTTCGTGGTTCACCTCGATCCGCAGCGCCTGGAAGGTTCGTTTGGCCGGGTGTCCCCCGGTCCGGCGGGTGGCCGCCGGGATGGTCGCGTACAGCAACTCGACGAGACGGCCACTGGTGGTGAAGGGTTCGCGTTCGCGTTCACGCAACACCGCCGAGGCGATCTTGCCCGCGAAGCGCTCGTCGCCGTAGTCGTGCAGGACCCGGGCGAGGTCGCCATGCGAGTAGGTGTTGAGCACATCCGCCGCGGTGAGTCCCTCCCGGTTGTCCATGCGCATGTCCAGCGGGGCGTCGACGGAGTAGGCGAAACCGCGGTCGGCGCGGTCGAGCTGCATCGACGAGACACCGAGGTCGAACAGTGCGGCGTCGATCCGGTCGGCACCGGCGTCGGAGAGGACGGTGGACAGTTCGTCGAATCGGGCTCGGTGCAGCGAGATCCGGTCGCCGTAGGAGGCGAGCCGGGCGGAGGCGATCTCCAGTGCGGAGTCATCCCGGTCGATGCCGATCACCCGGACCCGCGGGAACTCCCGCAGGATCAGTTCGCTGTGCCCACCGGCGCCGAGGGTGGCGTCGACGTAGATCGGGGTGTCCACGGCGTCGGTGTCGAGGGCCGGACGGAGCAGTTCGACGATGCGGGCGGCCATGACGGGTACGTGCCCGAACTCGCCGGATCGACGTCCACCTGCGGTGGTGTCGTCGTCATCGTGCTGCGGTGTCACCGATCTGCCCCTCGAGTGGACCGATCCGCACGTCGTCCGATACCGGACGCGAGGATCGGGAGTACGTCGTTCGTTGCGATGGCCTGTGATGGCGCGGGGTCCCGGCCCGATCGTGAACCTGGCGTTGGGGAAGTACGCCAGGGTCTGACCGGGCCGAGGCCTCGGGCCACCCGGGGCCGAGTGCATTGGCCGGCACTCGTCTCTTCTCGGCTACAGGACCGCGTCCAGCGCAGCCGAGTCGGCGGTCGAGAAGTTCTCCTCGTGTTGGCTCTGGTAGTCGCGCCATGCCTGCGCGTCCCAGATCTCCAGGTGATCGAAACTGCCGAACACCACACATTCCTTGGACAGTCCCGCGTACGCACGATGGTCGGCCGAGAGCGTGATCCGCCCCTGACCGTCGGGGCGCTGCTCGTCGGTGCTCGCGAAGAAGTACCGCTGATAGGCACGCGCCTCGGGATCGTTGCGTGATGCCTCCACGATCTTCGCCGCGATGACGTCGAACTCTTCGGCCCGGAACACCGACAGGCTGTGGTCTTGGCCTTTTGTGACCATCACCCCTCCTGCCAGCGCATCGCGAAACTTGGCGGGCAACGTCAGTCGCCCTTTGTCGTCCAGCTTGGGCGTGAATGTGCCGACAAATCGCACGGACACGTCGACACCTCCCGCCCCTGGGTTCCGCGTCGCCGTGCCGGTGCCGCCTCATCCAGTGCTGCCCACAGTACCCCACTTTCCTCCACTTTCCACCCCAAACGCCCCACCCGTCCCCCACTCGATCGCATAGTGCCAGTTCAGCGCAGCAAAATTCCGTGGGGGAACGTGATCGGTCGCGTGTCGTCAGCACACCTTCTGGCGTTACGCACGTGACGTATGAACGCCAAAGTGCCAGGTGAGAGCCTCTGAATGCCTCCGGTGGGGCGCAGTGGGGATTCAGGTGGGGCACAGTGGGGATTCGAGTGGGGCCCGGTGGGGATTCGGGTGGGGCCTCGTGGGGAGACCGCGTGGGACACCGGTGGGGAATGCCGGCGGGCCCGACGCAGAGACCAGGCGGGGCCCGGTGGGGAGATCGGGTGGGGCCCGGTGGGGAGATCGGGTGGGGCCCGGTGGGTCACCGCGCGGCCATGCGGCCGGCGATCACGTCAGGCGACGAGCACATGGTGAATAACTGTCGATCGAACGAATATCGGTCGAACGGTGTACCGGCAGCGCGGCACCCACCCCGTCTCGGGCACGGCCACAGCCCGGACAGCGACTCGAGAACGGACCCGACAACGCCGGCGGCGCACCCCTGCAGGGGTGCGCCGCCGGCGTTGTTATCGAGTTCTGTGTCGTCGAGACGTGGAGGTGACGCCGGCCGGCTCAGGCCGACCGGAGGATCATTCCTGCTCGAAGCGTCGGTTGAAGCGCTCTTCCATCCGTTCGGTGAACTTGCGCTTGGGTGCTGCGGCGCGAGCGGTCTTGCCACCCGAGGAGTAGCCGGCGGAGTCGTGTGACCCCTTTCCCGGAGTTCCACCCCACAGGGCCAGGAGCGCGGCGGCGAACATCACGAGGAAGCCGACGAGACTGACGATCGGGAAGCCACCGACGGTGAGTCCGATGATCGGCCCCACCACCAACAGCACCAACCCGACGACGAATACGACCGCCGCCTGAACACGACGACGACCAGGCGACCGCCCGAGGCGGCGACGGGTCACGCTGGACGCGAACTTTGGGTCCTCCGCGTACAGAGCGCTTTCGATCTCTTCGAGCATCCGCTGCTCGTGCTCTGAGAGTGGCACCGACCCTCCTAACTGTTACCGACGAGTCACCGACGAGATGTGCGCCGCGACGCCCGTCGACAACTGTTGTTCGCGGCTAGATTCCATGATACGAGGTGAATCGGACGTCGACCACCATTACCCTCCATGGTTGTCGAATTCATCGATCACCGCGTTACCCGCGACGGCCCGTCCGGCAGCCCACCAGGCACATCAGGCGGGGTACGCCATGGTGACCGACCCCGGACCGCGATCGCCTCGCTCGCAAGCGATCACGAGGGCCTCGACCGCGTCGAGGAAGGTCAGCAGCCGAGCATGGAACTCGGCGATCAGCCCCGCCGGGACGGTCCGGTCCAGGCCGCTCTCGATGTCCATCCGGCGACGCGAGTGCGCCGCAAAATACTCCGCATGGCCGACGAGGTCGGGCACCCGGGCACCGATCCGGCTCCATGCGTCACCCGCATTGCGCCGGCCGGCACGAGGGCTCCGGGGCTCGTGGAGGGCCAGCGCGGCACCGGCACCGCGCAGCGCCGCCAGATAGAGCTGACGGAACCGTTCGGCGTCGTCGTCGATGATCCCGACGGCGTTGTCGACGAGGAGGTCGGCCCGCTCGAGCAGATCGCGAGCACGTGAGATGGCCGTGGGGTCGACCTCGGCGGCGCCACGACGTGACGACCGGGCACTGCCCGACGATGCGGTATGCGATGGCATGGAACCCTCCCCTTCCCGGTGGATACGCGATCATCATCGGTGCGGCCACCGACATTTCGTTGAACGCGGCCCGGTGGTGAGCGCTTCCCTCGCTCACTGCCGGGCCGCGTCGTCGTGCGGGCGTAGGGTGAACAGCTTGCGGAGGCACATTCATCGAACACCCGTTCGACATATTCAATATAGCCAGATCCGTGCAAGGGTTCAAGGCGGACGGCAACATCGGTGAGATCTGCGTACAGAACAGAGAGGACGGCGCGTGACCATCCGGCTCGCCCGACTGACCGGCCAGGATTCCCCGGCCTGGCTCGAGCCCGCGCTCGACGTCTACGTGACCGCGATGAACTACCCCCGCGGTACCGAACGTCACCGGGCAGGACTGTGGCGTGAACACATCGCGCGCCCCGGATGGAGTGCGTTCGCCGCGATCGCACCCGCCCCGGTCACCCCGCGCACCCCGGACATCGATCGCCGGCGGTTGCATCACCCGCTGTCCCCCGGCGGGGACGAGATCATGGTGGGCATCGCCTACGGCTACCGGGGCGCGCCGGATCAGTGGTGGAACCAGCAACTGCGTACCGGGTTGCGGTTGACCGGCACCTCCCCCGCCGACATCGACGAGATCTCCGCGGACTACTTCGAACTCACCGAACTGCACGTACACCCCACCGCACAGGGGCACGGGATCGGCGAGGAGTTGCTCACCCTGCTGCTCACCGGACGACCAGAACGGCATGTGCTGCTGTCCACTCCGGAGATCCCCGCCGAACGCAACCGTGCCTGGGCGCTCTACCGCCGGATGGGATTCGTCGACGTCCTACGGCACTTCACCTTCGCCGGTGACCCACGACCCTTCGCCTTCCTCGGCCGCCGGCTACCGCTGGCCGACCCGGGCCTCGAGCCCGGCCGACCGGTCCCGAGGTGACCCCGATGCGCACCGGTGCACACCCGCGATGGGATGCCGTCGTCGTCGGCGGCGGTCACAACGGACTGGTCGCCGCCGCCTACCTGGCGCGGGCCGGCCGGTCGGTGTGCGTCGTCGAGCGCGACGAGGTGCCCGGCGGCGCGGTGTCGACCGTCGAACGGTTCCCCGGCTACCGGGTGGACCGCGGGTCGTCGGCGCATCTGATGATCCGGCATTCGCCGGTGATCGACGACCTCGGTCTCACCGAGATGGGCCTGACCTACCTCGACTGCGACCCGTGGGCGTTCTGCCCGGCCACCGACACCGCGCCGCCACTGGTGTTCCGGACCGACCTCGACGCCACCTGCGCCTCGATCGAGGCCTCGTGCGGAGGCCGCGACGCCGATGCCTACCGACGGTTCGTCGAGGTCTGGACCCCGCGCTCGCAGGCCCTGATGAAGGCGTTCTACCAGCCCCCCGACCCGGGTCGCTTCGCAGTGGCCTTCGGCGGGCTCGGGGCGACGGCGACGAGCGCCCGCACCGGGGTCGTCGGCAACCGCACCGGCCGCATGCTGTCGGCGACCCAGGAACTGATGGCGTCGGGCGACTCGCTGCTCGACCGGTGGTTCACCTCCGAACACCTCAAGGCGGCACTTGCGTGGTTCGGCGCGCAGTCGGGTCCGCCGATGAACGCCCCCGCCACCGCCCCGATGATCGGCTTCGCCGCACTGATGCACCAGCTCCCGCCCGGTCGCGCGGTGGGCGGCAGCGGCGCCCTGACCACCGCACTGCTGCGCCGGCTCGACGCCGAGGGTGCGCAGGTGCACACCGGTGCGGCCGCGTCGACGATCGGTCGGTGCGGCGACCACTGGCGGGTCACCGGCACCGACGGGCAGTCACGCTGCGCGACCACGGTGATCGCCGCCTGCCACATCCTGACCACCCTCGACCTGCTCGGTGCGGGTGGATTCGCCCCCGACCTGCTCGACCGGTGGCGCACCCAGATCTCGGTCGGCTCCGGGATGGGCATGGCGGTGCGCGTCGGCGCACGTGACCTGCCCGTCTATCGCGACCTGCCGTCGGATCTGCCGGCCCACGGGGTGCACTCGTCGCTGGCCCTGCTGGTCACCGATCGCGCACATCTCCGGCGGGCGGAGGCCGCGGCGGCGGTCGGCGAACTCCCCGACCGGCCGGCCTGTGTGGCGATGTCGTTCTCGGCGATCGACCCGGGGCTGAGTCCCCCGGACCGGCATCTGATCAACATCTGGGCCCAGTGGCATCCGCGCCACCTGTCCGGTGGCCGGGACTGGGCGGACCTGCGCGAGACCGCCGCCGATGCGGTGATCGCCGAGCTCGACCGGTATGCGCCCGGGTTCTCCGACGGCGTCGAGCATCGCCATGTGCAGACCCCTGATCTCCTCGAATCCGAACTCGGTCTGCGGGGCGGCAACATCATGCACGTCGAGATGACGATCGACCAGATGTTCATGTTCCGGCCCCATCCGGACCTGAGCGGTCATCGGGTCCCGGGGGCCGACGGACTGCTGCTGGCCGGGGCATCCACCCATCCCGGGGGTGGCGTGACCGGCGCGAGCGGACGAATCGCCGCAATGGCGGCGCTCGCGGGTTCCCGACGGCGTGGTCTGGCACGATGAGCACCGTGCGCCCGTCCTCCATGCTCCCGTCAGGCTCGTCGCCCGCATCCCGCACGTCGTGCTCGCGGCGGCCGCCCCCCCGGAGCCGCCCGCGTGTGACCGCCGTGGTGCTGGCCGCGATCCTGCTGCTCGCCACGCCCCTGCTGTCGGGGTGCCTGGAGCGGTCGACGACGGTCGGTGACCGGATGTCGGGCAGCGTGATCGTCGCCACCACACCCGACAACCCGTCGGGACCGCCACGCCTGGACGTCCCGGAGTCGATGGCCGGTCAGGTGTCGGTGAGCGAGTACAAAGAGGCGCCGTCGGCCGACAGCCCGCAGGAGCAGCAGCAGACCGACGCCACCGCCGGTGACGCCGGCGCCATCCGGGTGGGTTCACGGGTGACGTTCAGCAATCTCACCGCAGGCCAGTTCAGCCAGTTCGGCGACATCGTGGCCAATGCCTTCGGCGACAACGCGATGACGATGGACCTCTCCGCCAAGCGCAGCGGTGACGTGGTGCGCTTCCGCGGGTCGTCGGATCTCACCGGTCTGGTCGCCGGGCGTGACTACCTGAAGTTGTCGGTGTCGTTCGCCGGACCGATCACGGCCACCAACGGCGACCAGAACAGCGACACGTCGGTGTCGTGGACACCGGAACCCGGTGGGGTCGCGGACTTCACCGCCGACGCCACCTACCCCGATCCGGCGACCGCCGCATTCGGCGGCTGGTCGTGGCTGATGGGTCTGCTGTGCCTCGCGGTGGTGCTGGTGGTCGCCCGTCTGGCCTATGTCACCCGCGACCGCAGTCCGCGACCGGGACGCCCGGCCGCCCCGAAGAACCCCACGGCACCGAGCGATGGGGGTGGTCCGGAGAAAGGATCGTCACCGGTCTCGAGCGGCCCCGCAAGCGGATCGACGGGTTCCGACGCCCGCTGAACCAGGATCGTCGGGTCTCGACACGGGTCCTCGCCCTTCCGGCTCGGTCCCGGCTCGACAATCAGATACGGCCGGCCGACGTCGAAAGGTGACCCACTCCGAGCCTGGTCACCGACAACGTCGACCCACCGGGCCTCGACACGGGTCCTCGCCCATGGGGCTCGGTCCCGGCTCGACCATCCAAGATGGTTGCGGGTTGTTGTGGCTGGTTGAGCCGACGAGGAGCGTAGCGACAAGTCGAGTCGAAACCTCCGCCGCCCGACGTCGAAAGGCGACCCACTCCGAGCCTGGTCACCGACATCGTCAACCCACCGGGCCTCGACACGGGTCCTCGCCCATGGGGCTCGGTCCCGGCTCGACCACTACTAGGGCTGACCGCGAAAAGCGGCCACCGGCATACGGCCGGCCCGCGCGGGGATCAGCCGACGGCCGGTGCGACCATCGCGGCGCGGACATCGACGCCGACACGGCCCAGCACCTCGCATGTCGCCTTGGTGAAATTGAGGCTGCAGAAGTGCAGACACGGCACGCCCTCGGAGATCAGGCGCTCGGCCGTCTCGGTGGCGAAGTCGATACCGGTGGCGCGGACCGCCGCACGGTCCTCCTCCGGGCCGTTGCCGGCCGCGGCAGCGAATCGTGCCTCGACGGCGGGCGGGATCACCGACCCCGACAGCTCGGCCATGCGTCGGACGCTGGCCAGCGACGTGATCGGCATGATGCCCGGGATGATCGGCTTGGCGCCCTGCTCGGGGTCGGCGGCCACCACCCGATCACGCAGCCGCAGGTAGTCCTCGACGTCGAAGAACATCTGGGTCACCGAGTACTCGGCACCCGCGCGCAGCTTGTTCACCAGTACCGCGGTGTCCTCGTCGAGGTCCCGGGCACGATGATGCCCCTCCGGGAAGGACGCGACACCCACGTGGAAGTCGCCCAGGCCGTCGATCAGCTCGACCAGTTCCTGGGCGTAGCGCACACCCTGCGGATGCGCGACCCACTCGCCCAGCGGATCGCCGGGCGGGTCACCGCGCAAAGCCAGCAGATTGGTGATGCCCTTGTCGGCGTAGGCACCGACCAGCGACCGCAGTTCGGCGATGCTGTGGTCGACCGCGGTCAGATGTGCGACGGTGACCAGCGTGGTCTCGGTGGCCATCTCACCGGCGATGCGGACGGTACGGTCGCGGGTCGATCCGCCGGCACCGTAGGTCAGCGACACGAACGCCGGGTCGAGACGCTCGAACACCCGGACGGCCCGCCACAATCGCGCCTCTGCCTCGGCGTCCCGAGGCGGGAAGAACTCGACGGAGAAGTGCACCGGCCCGTTGACGGGCGGTGCGCTGAGGCGCTCGACGACGGACGAGGCCGCGGAGGTGGTGGTCACCGCAACAGTGTACGTAGGTGGTGCTCCGGGAGTCTGTCCGGTCGACCGCCACACGCACCCGGTGCCGGTCGGGAGCGTGGATCGGGGCGGTGTCTAGCCTGACAGGGTGACCTCGACCGAACACGTCCCGGCCTCGCTGTCCGAGGTGCCCACCGCAGCCGGTCGGGTGCTCGACGACTTCTTCGCCCGCACCGTCCCCGTCGCCACGGCCATCGCGCCGGTGGTCGGCGACGCCGCCGGCCTCGTCGCCGACTTCGTCCGGACCGGCGGCAAACGGGTCCGACCGACCTTCGCCTACGCCGGATGGCTGTGCGGCCTGAGCAGCCCGCATCGTCGGCCGACGGTTCCCGACCAGTCCCCGGCCGACGCCCTGCGGGTGTGCGCCGCGCTCGAGCTCGTCCAGGCGTGTGCGCTGATCCACGACGACATCATCGACCACTCCGACACCCGACGCGGACGCCCGACGGTGCACCGGGCGATCGAACGTCACCATCGGCGCGAGGGATGGTCCGGCGACGCCGCCGACCACGGGATCGCCGGGGCCGTCCTGTGTGGCGACCTGGCCCTCGCCTGGGCCGACGACCTGGTCCACGGGCACACCCCGGCCGGGGCCGATCCCGCGGCCCCGACCCCCACCACCCCGCCCAGTCCCCTGCCCGCCGAGGTCGGCGCGGTGTGGGCGGCGATGCGCACCGAGGTGCTCGGCGGCCAGTTCCTCGACATCGTCAACGAGGTCAGTGGTGACGAGACCGTCGAATCCGCTTATCGCGTCATGGAATTCAAGACCGCCGCCTACACCGTCGCCCGGCCGCTCGAACTGGGCGCCCGGATGGCCGGCGCACCCGACACCCTGATCGCCGAATTGCGTTCGGTGGGTCACGATCTCGGTATCGCCTTCCAGCTGCGCGACGATCTGCTGGGGGTGTTCGGGGATCCGGAACGCACCGGCAAGCCGTCCGGGGACGACCTCGTCGAGGGCAAACGCACCGCACTGATCGCGCTCGGCCTGCAGCGTGCGACCGACCGTGATCCCACCCTGGCCACGGCCCTCCGTGGGCTGCTCGGCCGGGCGCTCGACGACGACGAGGTCGCCCGCGCCCGAGCACTTCTCACCGATGTGGGTGCCGTCGACGAGATCGAGCACCGCATCACCGGTCTGCACGCCTCGGCGGTGGCCACCCTGACGGCGGCGCAGATCGGCGCCGGCATCCGCGCCGACCTGATCGCGATGGCCGACCGGATCACCCACCGGGAGTCCTGACCATGACCGAGATCCGGGCCGGGTTCCTCGGCGCGGTACTGGTGGCGCTCGGCGGTTTCGCCGTCGCCGACATCCCCCGCAATCATCCGGGCCTGCAACGGATCGGACTCGACGCGATCACCTACGGCCACGGGAAGACGTTGGGCGCGATCGTGTTCTGGGTCGGTGTCGCACTGATGGTGATCGCCTGGGTGCGGATCGGACGGCTGGTGCGGCCCGGCGCCGACACCGCGCCTGCTGTCGGTGTGCTGCAGCGCGCGACGATCCTGTGGAGCATCCCGCTGATCCTCACCGTCCCGCTCTACAGCCGCGACGTCTACGCCTATCTGGGCCAGGCCGCGGTCTTCGGCGCCGGATTCGACCCGTACGCCGACGGTCCGGCACACCATCCGGGCCCGATCCTCGACAGCATGGCCCAGGTGTGGGCGTCCACCACCGCCCCGTACGGCCCGATGTTCTTGGCCATCGCCCGCGGGGTGACCGCCGTGACCGGCGACCACGTCCTGACCGGGGTGCTGGCCATGCGACTGGTGCTGCTGCCCGGACTGTTGTTGTCGCTGTGGGCGATCCCCCGGCTCGCCCGTCACTTCGGGGCGTCGGCGTCGGCCGGGGTGTGGCTGGCACTGCTCAACCCGATGGTGCTGATCCACCTCGTCGGCGGCCCGCATGTCGAGCTGCTGATGATGGGTCTGCTGGTCACCGGTGTCACCCTGGTCGTGCAGGGCCGCCATGTCGGCGGTCTGGCCGTCCTCGGCCTGGCGGTCTCGATCAAGGTGACCGCGGGGATCGCGATCCCGTTCATGTTGTGGATCTGGCTGGCCCACATCCGATCCCGGCGCGCGGTCACCACCCGGGACGTGGCCGGGGTACTGGCCGCGGTGGTGGTGATCCCGGTGGCGGTGTTCGCGGCCTGGACCGCCGCGCTGGGTCTCGGACTGGGCTGGCTGACCGGACTGGGGTGGGCCGACCGGATCATCAACTGGTTCACCCTGCCGACCGCGGTGGCGCATGTGGTCACGCTGGTCGCGGCACCGTTCACCAGCCTCAACCTGTGGCCCGTGCTGACCGTGACCCGGCTGATCGGCATGGTGGTGCTGGCCGTCCTGCTGGTGGCGGCGTGGTGGCGGTTCCGGCACGACGAGCGCGCCGCGATCACCGGACTCGCGTGGGCGATGCTGGCGGTGCTGGTCCTCGAACCGTCCACGCTGCCCTGGTATTACACGTGGGTGCTGTGCGTGGCGGTGGCGTTCACCCTGCCCGAATGGGTACGGGCGATGGTGGTCGCGGTGTCGACCTTCATGCTGATCGTCTTCCAGCCCGACGACTCGATCGTCTTCTACAGACTGCCCGAGGTGGTGCTGGCCTTCGCGCTCTCGGGGCTCGCGGCGTGGTCACTGCTGCGACCGGACCCGCTTCGTCTGCGTCCGTTGGCACGCACGGTGTGGGGGTCGGGCCCGGAGCCGTCCGCCGACACCGCAGGCACGCTCCCGGGCACTCCCGGAGAGAGCGCCGCGAGCGGTTCGGGGACGCCCGGCTAGAACGCCTCGGCCTGCGCCCGGCGGATCATCTCACGCGCCGAATGGGTGTGCAGTGCCGCCGCCGGGTACATGTCGATGTCGTCCTGCACGGTGAACAGCCACGTCATCGCCTCGTCGCGGGTGAACCCGCCGTCGAGCAGCACCTCCACCAGACCGGTGAAGTGTTTGGCGATCCCGAGGTCGTCGAAGAACAGGCTGGGCACCAGCGGCCGGCCGCCGCGAGAGATCGCGAGCAGCTTGTGTTCACGGATCAGGGTGCGCACCCGGCTCTCCGACACCCGGAGTCGGGTGGAGACCTCGTCGAGTGTGAACGTCTCGGCGTCGGCGGGAATGATGTCCGGCGAGAGCGGAAGTGAACTCACGGCCACGACACTACCGCCAACCGGTATCGGAGTAGTACCCGAGGCGGGCAGGTAGATTTCTTGGCGTGCACAGTCAGGTCGACGAGCTGATCGGGGCGGTTCTGGAGAACCGCTACCGGATCGAGGCCCCGATCGCCCGGGGCGGGATGTCGGCGGTGTACGTCGGCACCGATCTCCGGCTCGGCCGCGACGTGGCGATCAAGGTTATGGACACCCGATATGCCGCCGATCCACAGTTCTTGCGGCGCTTCGAGTTCGAGGCCCGCGCGGTGGCCGGGCTGCGACATCCGGGGCTGGTCGCGGTGTACGACCAGGGCATCGACGACGACGTCGCCTTCCTGGTGATGGAACTCGTCGAGGGCGGCAGTCTGCGCGAGCTGCTGCGGGAGCGCGGCCCCATGCCGCCGCATGCGGTGGTGGCCGTGGCCGACCCGGTGCTCGGTGGACTCGGCACCGCGCATGCCGCCGGACTGGTGCACCGGGACGTCAAACCCGAGAACGTGCTGATCTCCGATGCCGGTGAGATCAAGGTCGCCGACTTCGGTCTGGTGCGGGCCGTCGCCGAGTCCGGGGTCACCTCGGCCAGCGTGATCCTCGGCACCGCCGCCTATCTGTCCCCCGAACAGGTGAACTCCACGCAGGCCGACGCCCGTAGCGATGTGTACTCGATGGGTGTGATGCTGTTCGAATTGCTCACCGGCCGAACGCCGTTCCGCGGCGACACCCCTCTGGCACTGGCGTACCAGCGACTGACCTACGACGTCCCCGCGCCCGGCGACGTGATCCGCGGGGTGCCCGCCGAACTCGACGAGGTGGTGTTGCGCGCCACCGAACGCCGCCCGGCCGACCGCTATGCCGACGGGTTCGAGATGCGTGAGGCGTTGCTCGACGTGGCCGACGTGCTCGACCTGCCGCCGTTCACGGTCCCGGCGCCACGCCGGTCGGCCGAACGCGAGACCATGGCGCGCCGTCGGGCCGCGCTCGACGTCGGGGCGCGCCCGGACGGCGAGCCGGACGGGACTCCAGCGCAGCGGGGCGCGATGCCGCGGGGCGGGACGCGGGTGCAGACCGATCCCGGTGCCCCCGAACCCGCCGACGGCGCCCCGTCACCGGATCGGATCGACGACCGGACGGATCTGCCGGTCGCCGAGGTGTCCGGCCTCGACGGCCTCGTCGAGGAACTCGACGGTGGACGCCTGCGGGCCCTGATCTGGATTCTGGTGGTGCTGCTGGTCGCCGCGGCGGCCGCGGGGGCCGGCTGGTGGGTCGGCGCCCGCCTGCTGGGCGGCTGAGCAGTCACCCGGCCGGGACGGTGCCCGGGCCGGGTGCCACAAAGATCAGCCGCGCAGCATCTCCGCGACCAGGAACGCCAGTTCCAGCGACTGCTGGGTGTTCAGGCGCGGATCGCAGGCGGTCTCGTAGCGGCCGGCGAGGTCGACGTCGGAGATCTCCTGGGCGCCACCGAGACACTCGGTGACGTCCTCACCGGTCAGCTCGATGTGGATGCCGCCGGGATGGGTGCCCAATGCGTGGTGCACCTCGAAGAAGCCCTGCACCTCGTCGACGACGCGGTCGAAGTGGCGCGTCTTGTAGCCGGTGGACGACTCGTGGGTGTTGCCGTGCATCGGATCGCTCTGCCAGATCACCTTGTGACCGGTCGCCTCGACCGCGGTGACGATCGCGGGCAGCACATCGCGCACCTTGCCGTTGCCCATCCGGGCGACCAGGGTCAGCCGGCCCGGCTGGTTGTGCGGGTCGAGCCGTTCGACGTACTCGACGGCCTGCTCCGGAGTGGTCGACGGCCCGATCTTGACGCCGATCGGGTTCTGGATCAGTTCGGCGAAGGCGATGTGCGCACCCTCGAGCTGGCGGGTCCGCTCGCCGATCCACAGGAAATGCGCCGACAGATCGTAGAGCACCTTCTCGTCGTGCTCGGGATGGTCGGCCATGCGCAGCAGCGCCCGCTCGTAGTCGAGGACCAGCGCCTCGTGCGAGGCGAAGATGTCGGCGGTCGCCAGGCTGGAGTCGGTGACCCCGCAGGCATCCATGAAGCGCAGGCCCCGGTCGATCTCGGCGGCCAGCGCCTCGTACCGGGCACCGGCGGGCGAGGTCCGGACGAACTCGCGGTTCCAGTCGTGCACCCGGCTCAGATCGGCCTCGGAGTGGGTCAGCGCGCGAACGAGATTCATCGCCGCCGACGCGTTCGCGTACGCCCGCACCAGTCGTGACGGGTCGTGCTCACGGACCGACGCCTCGGCCGGGAAGCCGTTCACCATGTCGCCGCGGTAGGACGGCAGGCCCAGCGCATCGGTGTTCGACGACCGGGGCTTGGCGTACTGGCCGGCGATCCGCGCGACCTTGACCACCGGCAGACTCGCACCGTAGGTCAGCACCACCGCCATCTGCAGCAGGGTGCGGATGTTGCCCTTGATGTGCGGTTCGGTGTTGTCGGCGAAGGTCTCCGCGCAGTCACCGCCCTGGAGCAGGAACGCACGCCCCTCGGCGACGTCGGCGAGCTGCGCCTGCAGGGTGCGCACCTCGGCGGGCATGCAGATCGGCGGCACGCTCTCGAGCACTGTGCGCATCCGGCGGGCCTCGTCGGCGGGCCAGCTCGGCTGCTGCAGCGCCGGGCGGTTGATCGCATCGGTGAACCGCGCCTGCAGGTCGCCGGGCAACGGCGGCAGTTCGGGCAGTTCGTCGATCGGAACGTCTACGGTCCAGTTCACCACCCGTTCAGGGTAGTCGAGGGCGTCAACCGCGGTGGCCGCGGGACCGTTCGATCGTCTGCCACCGACGGTGGTTGTGCCGGGCGTCGGAGAGCGCATCGTGTGCATCGCGGGGTGCGGCCGGCAGCGCGGGACGGCCCGCGGCCTCCCAATGCTGTTTGAGTTCGCGGGTGAATCGCGGTATCTGCCGTGGTAGAGCGGTCATCGGGCCCCACAGTTGGCAGAGGACCACATGGTCGTAGGCGCCCACCCAGGCCCACAATTCGATCTCGTCGCCGTCGGCGGTGAGAAACTCGAGCAGGTCCTCGCGGATCCGGCGACGCGACCGCCACGCCTTGGACGCCGGGGAGGGCAACTTGGGCAGGACGTTCGCGCGAACCCACTCACCGGCGCGCGTCGGATCGAAGTCCGTGGACACCGCGTAGAATTCCCGACCGTCTTCTGCGACGACACCGATCGACACCAGTTCGATCGTCGTACCGTCCTCGATAAACTCCGAGTCGTAGAAGAACCGCATACTGGTCAAGTATTCACGGTCGCCTCCGGGCACCGTCGAGCACATCGACCGGTGGCGGCCGACCGACACCGACCGAACCGCCACGACCGCACGAACCGACCGAGCGAAAGGACCACGGGGCCCGCCATGTTGACACCCCTGACCGAGGCCGACCACCGGCTGCATCGGTGGTTGCCGTCGCGTCGGGCCAAGTGGGTCATCGCGGTCCTGTTCACGTTGTCGGCGGCGATGCAGATGGTCGGGGTGCCGTTCACCTCCAGTTTCGGCACCCGCACCCGGATCGATCTGGACGTGTACCGGATCGGTGCGCAGATCTGGCAGGAGGGGCAGAGCCTCTACGCCGACGGCTCGATGCCGTTCACCTCCGACGGCATCTGGTTGCCGTTCACCTATCCCCCGTTCGCCGCGCTGGGCTTCGTCCCGCTCGGCGCGATGCCGTTGGCGGTCGCCGGGATCCTGATGTCGGTGATCACCACCGCGCTGGTCGTGGTGATCCTGCGGGTGGTGCTGTCGTTGCTGTCGGTGGGCGCCGCCGGCAACCGGTGGTGGCTGGCGCTGCTGATCGGCACCGGCGCCCTGTGGCTCAACCCGGTGTGGATGACCCTCGGGTTCGGTCAGGTCAACGTGATCCTGATGGCGATGATCATCCTCGACATCTTCGTGGTGGCCAGGATGCGCCGGTCCGGCGCCAAGGTGCAGGGTGTGCTCGTCGGGTTGGCCTCGGCGATCAAGCTGACCCCGCTGGTGTTCATCGCGGTGTTCATGGTGGCGCGTCGCTGGCGTGCAGTCGCGGTGTCGGCGATCACCTTCGTCCTGGCCGGGGCCCTGGCGTGGGTGTGGTTGCCCGCCGATTCACTGGGGTACTGGACCCACACCCTGTTCCACACCACCCGGATCGGCGATCCGGCCGGCCGGATCAACCAGAACCTCAACGCGATGTGGGTGCGCATCCTGCCCGGCTTCGCAGGCCAGATCGCGTGGGTGGTGAGCGCGCTGCTGGTGACCGCCCTGGCCGCGGCCGCGGTGTACGCCTGCCGTCCGGCACGGTCGTTCCGGCAGGACGCCGACACCGGTGACCGCCTCAACGCCCTGCTGGCCACCTGCGCCATCGCCGTGTGGGGCCTGCTGGTCTCCCCCACGTCGTGGGCGCATCACTGGGTCTGGTCGATCCCGCTGATCCTGACCAGTCTCGTCATCGTCGCCCGGGCCACCTCGCGGGCCACCCGGATCGCACATCTGCTGCTCGCCGCGGTCGGGGTGATCCTGTTCGCGCTCGGCCCGTTCCAGTTCCTGCCCAAGGCCACCGACACGTGGTCGATCGGTGAGCACATCGTCGGCAGCTCGTATTCGATCTGGGGACTCGCGGCGCTCCTGGTGATCTGGCGTCTGCCGTTTCACCCGGCACCGGAATCGTCGGCGGAATCCGACGACGCCCGACCGCTGGCCGGTTCTGCCGCCTGACGTCGCACCGCGATCGGCGGAGTGGTCGCCTGACGACGTCGGCATGCCGATGGTCGAGCCGGGACCGAGCCGCTAGGCGAGGACCCGTGTCGAGACCCGGTGAGACAACAATGTCGGTGACCACCTCAGAGCGGGTCACCCGACGACGTCAGCCGGCGGAGGTTTCGACACGCCTCGTCGCTCCGCTCCTCATCGGCTCAACCAGCCACAATGGATGGTCGAGCGAGGGCCGGATGGCACACAATTCTCGGTGACCAACCCCAGAGCGGGTCGCCTGGCGAAGTCAGCCGACGGAGGTTTCGACACGCCTCGTCGCTCCGCTCCTCATCGGCTCAACCAGCCACAATGGATGGTCGAGCAGGGGCCCAGTGTGACGAGAGTGTCGGTGACCGACCTCAGGCAGCCGGGTTGACCGGGCGGTCGTCGCCGGGCTTGGAATCCTTCAGCGACTGGGCGTAGACGTCGACGTACTGCTGGCCCGACAGCTGCATCAGTTCGTACATGATCTCGTCGGTCACGGCACGCTCGATGAAGCGGTTGCCCTGCATGCCCTCGTAACGATCGAAGTTCAGCGGCTTGCCGACGCGCACGGTGATCTTGGCGGGGCGGAACAGCACGGTGCCGGGCGGGTTGAACTTGTTGGTGTTGATCATCGCCACCGGGATCACCGGCACGCCGGTCTCGAGTGCGATGCGGGCCAGGCCGGTCTTGCCCTTGTAGAGCCGCCCGTCGGGCGAGCGGGTGCCCTCCGGGTACATGCCCATCAGTTCACCCTTGTCGAGCTGACGGCTCGCCGCGGTCAGTGCGCCGGCGGCCGCCTCGGCACCGGACCGGTCGATCGGGATCTGACCGACGGCGGTGTAGAACCACCGCTGGAAGGCGCCCTTGAGTCCGGGGCCGGTGAAGTACTCGTTCTTCGCGAGGAAGTAGATGCGGCGCGGGCACATCAGCGGGAGGAAGAAGCTGTCCATCACCGCGAGATGATTGCTCGCGAGGATCGCCGGTCCACGCTCCGGGATGTTCTCGATTCCCTCGATCGTCGGGCGGCCGAGCACCCGGAGAAGCGGGCCCAGCAACACGTATTTGAACAGCGAATACCACATGTCAGAACCCTTCAATGCAGAAATGACCGGCGCAGAGACGCCCGGCCGAGACCACGACCATCACCAAGACCAGAACTCTACTCACCCGCCGCAGCCGACGTCATCGCATCCGGGGTGCGCCCGGACGCCGCCGCCAGTCCGCGGCGCGCGACCTCGGCGGCCCCGAGCACACCGGCGTTCTCGCCGAGTTGCGTACCGCGGATGCGGGCCAGCTGACGATGCCCGGCACCGGTGACCAACCGCGAGTAGTGCTCGCGCGCCTCGTCGAGGTAGTGACCCGACGCCGCCCCGACACCACCGGCGATCACGATCAGGTCGGGATCGAAGATGTCGGCGATCATCGCCAGACCCTGCCCCAGCGATGCGGCGAAGGCGGCGAAGGCGGCCACGGCCACGGCGTCCCCGTCGGCGGCGGCACCGGCCACCCGGCGGCCGGTCAGCGACCCGGGGTCGGCGGCGACGTCGGCGGCGAGTTGACTACGGCCCCAGTCTTTGTCGGCGAGCAACTCCACGACGGTGTCGACCAGGGCGGTACCGCTGCAGTACCGCTCCCAACATCCCCGCTTCCCGCACGAACACGGCCGGCCGTCGGGGACGACGGTGAGGTGGCCGAGTTCCGGTGCGACACCGAAACTCCCACGGTAGATCTCGCCGTCGATCAGCAGGCCCGCACCGATGCCGGTACCGATCGCGAGGACGAGCACGTTGTGTCCGCGGGCGGCGGCACCGAAGCGCTGCTCGGCGATGGCCGCGGCGTTGGCGTCGTGTTCGGTGAACACCGGGATGCCGATCCGGTGCGTCATCTCCTCGGCGACACGGGCCTCCCGCCACGCCAGGTGCGGGGCGAACCGCACCACCTCGCGGTCCGGGGTGAGGAATCCGGCGATGGCCACGCCGACCGCCTTGGCCGACCAGCGCGAGACGAGTTCGCCGACGAGCCGGTCGAGACAGTGTTCGAGGGCGGTCGCCGTCGCCGGGGTGGCCGCGCGCAGCGTGTCGAGCATGGTGCCACGGTCGTCGACCACCGCGGCACGCACGCTGGTGCCGCCGATGTCGATCCCGATCGTCAACTCGCCCATCACTTCTCGTCTCCTGTTTCGGGCGGGGTCCGCGGGGCGGCGACGTCGATGCGGACCTCGATCGGCTGATAGCGGCGCGGGGTTGCCGCGGTGGTGGTCGGGGCACTGCGGAGGGCTGCGGCGATCGCCTCCAGCACCGCGATCAGCGCCGCGATGAGCCGGGCCAGCAGATCGCCGATCTCGCGCATCAGCGTGGTGATCTCGCCTGCGACCTCGGCACCGAGGCTCTCGCGCAACAGCATTCCGCCGGCGGCCACCGCGGCACCGGGATCGGCCGACGCCCCGCCCACCCATGCGGCGAGATGGTCGATCTGGGTGGCCAGACCGAGCAGCAGGTCCCGCAACGGGTCGCCGGACTCCGACGCTCCCCCGGTACGGTCGTTCTGATCGGTGCTCATGTGGGCATGCGCTCCTGTCCGGTGCTCGTGCAAGAGCACCGTACCCGGTGGACCGGGCCGCCTGCAGCAGAGGTCGGCGACGTCGTCGGCGGCGCGGACCGATCGTCGGTCAGGTCCGTCCGCCGCGTGGCCACACCGCCGGATCGGGCCGGAACCCCACCGACAGCCGAGTGCCGTCCCACTGGGCGTCGGACACCTGGCAGCGGCGCAGCACCGACGGCAGACGCACCGCGTGCCGGAAGCCGTCGACGGTCACCAGCAGGTCGTCGCCGGACCGCCCGAGGCCGAACCGCTGCGGGTCGGGCAAGCGTTGCCGCCAGGACAGTTCGAATGTGGAGTCCAGACCGTCGGCGGAGGTCTGCACCACGTGTGCGGCGCCCGAACCGCGCGGACGGCCGTCCGGTTCGGCCAGCGACACACCGAGTTTGCGGAGCCGTGCCGGACGATCCAGCGGCAAGGGCGACGCCGCGACACCCACCATGGTCACATCGGAATCGTCGACTGCGGGCAGCTCTGCTCCGCCTCCGGACCGCACCCCCTCGTTGACGATCACCGACCGGACCGGCAGCCCCATCAGGTCCGCCAGCGCCAGGTGCCGATGCATCAGCCGGGCCCCGCGGGCATCGGGGGTGGCCAGCAGGTGCACGGCGATCACACTGGGGTCGCCGAGCAGCTCGGTGATGTCGTCGCAGTCGCGGGCGATGGTCTCCAACGCCGCACCGACCTGTGCCGACGCCGACTTCTCCGACGCCGCGGCCAGCCGCCGATGCCGCGGCCACAGCCGCTCGAGTGCCTGACCGAACACGGTGGGCGCCCGGAGCAGCGCGTACGGGTCGGCAACGCCCGACAGATCGACGACGATCCGCTCCCAGCTGCCCCCGGTCGCCTCGTCGCGGATGCGGCGCAACAGCAGGAAGTCCTCGACGCCGGGAAGTGCGGTGAGTTCGGCGGCGTCGATCCCGATCAGCGCGGTGACCGCGGCCGTCGCGGACTTCGACGTGCGGACGCCGAGGCCGAGGACGGCGGTGAACGCCGACCACGCCGACTCGACGGCGGTCAGCCGGTCCAGGGTGAGCAGGTGCAGACCCGACGACACCACCACCGGCTCGTCGGGGACGCTGAACACGCCGAGCATCTCCGCTGTCGGCGACCAGCGGTCGGCGGTGATCAGCAGGGTGTGCCGGTCGGGTCGGCCCAGCGGCGGTACGGCGCGATGGGCGGTGCGGGCACGTCCGAGTGCGCCGGCGGCCGCGACCGCCGACACCCCGGAACCCCCCGGCCCCAGCACCACATGGATCGGAGTCAGATCGATCAGCCTTCGACCCTCTTCTTCAGGTCGTTGAGGGCGGCGTCGGTGATGGCCTTCTCGGCGCGGCGCTTGAGCTGCCCGATCATCGGGACGAGCAGGTCCACCATGAGCGAGTAGGTCACCTTGCTCGACCCCGGAACCTGCTGGACCACGTCGTACCGGCCTCGCTGATCCCGTTGCAGGTCACTCGATTCCAATCGCCACGACACACCGGTGCCGTCGGCGTCCCAGGTGTAGCGCAGGACGTAGGTGTCCTGCAGGACGCCCGCGTCGAGGACGAAGCGCACCCGGTCGGCGCGGCCCTCGGTGTCGCGACCGAGGACCTCCACCTCGTGCGCGGCCCCCACCCATTCCGGGTAGTGCGCGAAGTCGGCGATCACGCCCATCACGTCGTCGGCGTCGGCGTTGACCACGATCGACCGCTCGGTGTGGTCGGCCATCAGACACCTGCCTGTCCGCCGGCGGCCACCGCGGCGGGTTCGCCGGGTGCACGTCCGTCCTCCAGGAGGTCCTTGACCTCGAACGCCATCACCTTGCCGGCCACGCGGCGTCGCCGGTTGCGCTCGGCGAGGTCCTCGGCACGGGCGCGGGCGTCGGCGGGCAGCGATCCCGTCGGCTCGGCGTGGAGGAAGTAGTGCAGGACGAATCCGTCCATCACGGCCTCACACCAGATCTCCATGGTTCCGGTCAGCGGTCCGTCGACGCGCCACCGCACCCCCTGCGCCCCGCGGTCCTCGACCACCTCGAGCCGCAGATCCGGCCACCAGCGGCGCCATCGTGCCCGATCACCGACCACCTCGGCCGCCACTGCCGGAGCCGCGGCCACGAACGTGTCGTCGGCCACCTGAATGCTCGTCACGCCTCCTAGCTTCACATACTCGCCCCGACCACAGGTAGGCACTCCCCTCTCCGGGGTACCCCGCGGGGAGATCGTGAACTGCACAAACATCGTTGTCCGATCCGGTCTGCGAGGCTTGCGCCGAACAGGCGGGTCTCCCGGTTACCATGGAGTAACCCAAAGACGAGGTCGAAAGGTTCGCCCCCTATGAGTGAGTTCAGTGCGCCCGCGAAGTTCACCATCGGCGAGGATGAGAATGCCGCCTCGCTCATCTTCGGCATCGCCGAACGCACCCCGGCCCACACGGTCTTCCGGCTCAAACAGGGCGCCGACTGGGCACCGGTGCGCGCCGACGAGGCCACCGCCCAGATCACCGCGCTCGCGAAGGGACTGGCCGCATCGGGTGTGGGCCAGGGCGACCGCGTCGCGCTGCTCTCGCGCACCCGCATCGAGTGGATCCTGCTGGACTTCGCGATCTGGTCGGCCGGGGCCATCACCGTGCCGATCTACGATTCGTCGTCGGCCGCCCAGATCGAGTGGATCCTCCGTGATTCCGGTGCCACCACGATCATCCTCGAGGACGACGCGCATCGAAAGCTGTTCGAGTCGATCGAGGGCCTCGAACAGGAGGTCCGCGTGATCCAGATCGACACCGCCGACGGCCCGGGGGCGGTCGAGGCCCTCACCGCGGCCGGTGTCGAGATCTCCGACGAGGAGATCACCAAGCGCCGTACCTCGGTGCGCGCCACCGATCCGGCCACCCTGATCTACACCTCGGGCACCACCGGCCGCCCGAAGGGTTGTGAGCTCAGCCACTCCAACATGCTGTCGGAGGTGCGCGGTGTGCTCGAGAGCAGCCTCAACACCCTGCTCGTCGACGGCAAGCGGATGCTGATGTTCCTCCCGCTGGCGCACGTGCTGGCCCACGCCATCACCCTCGTCGCCATCGAGGCGCACGTGGAAGTCGGCTTCACCAACGACATCCCGAACCTCGTGCCCGAGTTCGCGGTGTTCAAGCCGTCGCTCATCCTGTCGGTACCACGCGTGTTCGAGAAGGTCTACAACACCGCCCGGCAGAAGGCACACGACGACGGCAAGGGCAAGATCTTCGACCTGGCCGCCGAGACCGCCATCGAGTACGCGGCCGCACGTCAGGACGGCAACGTCGGCCTGGTGCTCAAGGTCAAGCACGCCATCTTCGACAAGCTGGTCTACGCCAAGCTGCGGGCAGCCCTCGGTGGCGTGTGTGAGCTGGCCATCTCCGGCGGCGCCCCGCTCGGAGCTCGCCTGGGCTTCTTCTTCAGCGGTATCGGCATCCCGGTCTACGAGGGCTACGGCCTGACCGAGACCACCGCCGCGTTCGCGGTGAACACCCCCGATCACGTGAAGGTCGGCACCGTGGGCCGACCGCTGGCGGGCAACACGGTCCGGATCGCCGAGGACGGCGAGATCATGCTGCGCGGACGGGTCGTGTTCGGTGAGTACTGGCGCAACCCGCAGGCCACCGCCACCGCGATCGAGGACGGCTGGTTCCACACCGGCGACCTCGGCTCGGTGGATTCGGAGGGCTACATCACCATCACCGGCCGCAAGAAGGAACTCATCGTCACCGCCGGCGGCAAGAACGTCTCCCCGGCCGGACTCGAGGACGTCATCCGGGCCGATTCCCTGGTCTCCCAGGCGGTTGTGGTGGGCGACGCGAAACCCTTTGTGGCAGCACTCATCACGATCGATCCGGAAGCCTTCCCGGGCTGGAAGGAACGCAACGGAAAGCCGGCCGACGCGTCGGTCTCCGATCTCGCGAACGACCCCGATCTCCGCGGTCAGGTGCAGGCCGCGGTCGACGAGGCCAACAAGACCGTCTCACATGCCGAGGCGATCAAGAAGTTCCGCATCCTGCCCGCCGACTTCAGCGAGGAGACCGGCGAGATGACGCCAACGCTGAAGGTCAAGCGAAACGTGGTGGTGGACAAGTTCTCCGGCGACATCGAAGAGATCTACACCAAGAAGTAGCAGGCGCTTCCCACCGGGCGGCGCGTCGGTGACAGCTCAGAGCAGCTGTCGCAGGCGCGCCGCCTGTTGCGTCCACTGCCACTGCTGCTCGACGAAAAGCCTGCCCTGCCTACCCATCTCGGCGGCGGCCTGACGGTCGGACAGGATCGAGATCACCGCGAGGGCCAGCGCCGGCACATCGGTACCGTCCACGACGGTCCCTGTGATCCCCTCACGTACGGTCTCCGGCGCTCCCCCGGAGTCACCGGCCACCACCGGCACACCACTCGCCGACGCCTCGAGGTAGACGATCCCCAGTCCTTCGACGTCGAGTCCGCCGGCCCGGGTCCGGGACGGCATCGCGAACACGTCGGCGCTCGCATGGAAGGCCGGCAGGTCGTCGGCGGGCACCGACCCGGTGAACACGACGTGCTCGGCGATCCCCTCGTCGTCGGCGATGCGGTGCAGGGTCTCGGCATACGGGCCACCGCCGACGATCACCAGGACCGCGTCGGCGATCTCGGTTCGGATCAGCGGGAGTGCCCGGATCAGCATGTCCTGACCCTTACGGGGTACGAGCCGCGACAGGCACAGGACGACAGGGCGCTCACCGATCCCCAACTGCTCCCGAATCCGGTCACGCGCCGCCGGATTCGGCGCGAATCGGGTGACATCCACACCGGGCGGCAGATATTCGAGTGCGGCCTGCGCGCCGAACGCCGATGCGAACCGGCCACGGGTGTAGCGGCTGACGAAGGTGACGAGGTCGGTGTGATCGCCGATGTGGCGCAAGACCTGCCGGGCGCCGGGCAGCATCGACCAGCCGACCTCGTGGCCGTGGGTGCTGGCGATCACGCGCCGGGCACCGGCGCGGCGCATCTGCGGGGCGAGTACGGCCAGCGGGGCGGCGGCCCCGAACCAGACCGTCGAGATCTCCTCCTCGGCGATGATGCGGGCGGCGCGCCGCGCGACGGCCGGGGTGGGCAGCATCAGCGTGGTGGGGTGCCGGTGCACCCGGTAGGGCACGCTCGCATCGAACTCGGTGTGCGAGTCCCCGCGCCAGCGCGGGGCGTAGACGACGATGTCGGCGGGGTCGAGCAGATCGACCAGATTCTGCAGGTACGACTGGATACCGCCGGGGCGCGGCGGAAAGTCGTTGGTCACCAACAGGGTTCGCGACATCAGCGCATCTCTGCTTCCAGCCATGCCCGCCAGCGGGCCACCAATTGGGTTCGATCGATCCCGAGCGCCGCACGGATCGCGACATCCTGCCGGGCGGTGTCTCCGGAGGCCGCGACCCCGGTGTAGAGGGTCTTGAGCCGGTCCTCACCGAACCGGTCGGCGACGAAGGCCGCCACCGACCACGCCGACTGGTAGGCCAGCCGTGCGCTCTCCGAGTTCACCGCGAACGCGTCGTCGGCAGGCAATGCCGTCGGGGTGTGGCCGTCGCGGACCGCCGCCGCCAGATCGGGTGCGGCATCGGCCGCACGGGTGTGGGTTCCCTTGCGGCCCACGTACTCCGGGACACCTTCGGTGAGCCACATCGGTGCCGCCGCGGCGGTCACCGATCGGGTGGCCACATGGGTGAGCTCGTGGCGGAGCACCACCCCGAGGGTCGGTGCGGCGAGGTCGGCCGCCTGCGGGGTGAGGATCACGCGCTGGCCGGTGGCGACGTGCTGGGAGACGTCGACCCGGGCGTAGACGGTGGCCGCGGCGGCACCGTCCACACCGTGACCGGCCCCGGCGAGTCCGGCGAACTGCTCGTCGGTGGCGGTGGTCACCACGATTGCCCGGCGTGCCCAGTCGTCGCCCCAGAAGGCACTCACCGCGTCGACCGCACCGGGCAGCAGTCCCGCGACCCGGCGATCCAGCGCCGCGGTGTCCGGGTAGGAGGCGATCACCGAGGTACCGCCGGCGGTCGGCACATCCTGCACCGCAAGCCCGGGGAACGACCAGATCTGTTGTGGCGGAGATGGTTCGCCGACGAGGGAGGCATCACCGACGAGTCGCCAGGAGTCGCCGGTACCGGTGGTGTCGGGGTAGCGGGCGACGACCACCTGGGAGGCGATCACCACCTCCTCCTCGTCGATCCCGGGCGTCCGCGCGCCACCGAGGGCGAAGTGCATCTCGACCGGGGCGACCCAGGAGTCGGTGCTGCCCTGCGCGTCGAGACGTTCCTGGACCGCTGCGGGTACCAGGGTCTCGGCCTCCTCGGTGGGAGCGAGCTGATAGCGCAGGGTGCGCATCCGCAGGCGGGCTGCCCGCTCGGGCGCCGGGGCCGCCGACGACAGGTCGGCCCAGGCGGTCTGCACCGATGTCCGGAACGCCGGGCTCGCAGCCTCGTCGATCAGGACGTCGAGGGCACCCTCGCGGCCCTCGACGAGGACGTGCGACAGCCGGTCCAGCAGCGCCTGCACCCCTTGGGCGCGCTGCTGGAGGTAGACGTTCGTCGCGGTCGGGGCGGCCGAACCGGATCCGGACCGGGCCGAACCGGATGGCGCACCACCGGAACCCGTGGTGTCACCGCATGCCGTCAGCCCGACGGCCAGGGTCACCGCGAGGGTGACCACGGTCACCGCCGCGCGGGATCGCTCGACGCGCAACGCGGGACGCTTCAGTAACGCCGTGCGGCGCTGAAGGGTCCGGCGTCGTCGAGCGGGACGACCTTGACCGGGACACCGAAGGTGGATGCGTGGATCACGTAGCCTTCGCCGACGTACATGCCGACGTGATGGGCATCCGGGTAGTAGATGATCAGGTCGCCGGGCTGCAGGTTGTTGCGGTCGACCGGGGTGCCGGCGGCGTTCTGCGCCTCGCTCGAGCGGGGCAGGGTCTTGCCCGCCTGCTTGAACGCCCAGACCATCAGGCCGGAGCAGTCGAACGAGTCCGGGCCGGTGGCACCCCACACGTAGGGGTCACCGATCCGGGTGAGTGCGGCCTGCACCGCGACGAGTGCCGGCGCGGTGCCCCTGGGGACCGCCCGCGGATCGAAGTCGAACTTCGGGCCGGCCAGTGCGGCAAGCTGTTTGCCGGTCATCGAGGAATAGATCACCCGGATCTGCGCGGCCTGCAACTGCAACTCGGCGCGCTGCTTCTGCAGATCACCACGGACGCGTTCGGCATCGGAGACGGCCTGCGTCGCCCGGGCGGCGGCCTCATCGGCGGCGGTCCGCTTGGCGACGGTCTGCGCGCGCACGGTCTTCAGTTCGTTCAGGTCCGCCGCCGACCGGCGGGCGACGAGCTCGAGCCCGGACATCTGGTCGAGCAGGGTCTGCGGCGAGTCACTGGTGAGCACGGCGTACATGTCGTTGGTGCGCCGGCCCATGTAACTGGCTCGGACCACGGCATCGAATCGCTGCTGCAGGGTGGCCAGCGACTTCTCGGACGCGGTCAGCGACTGCTGGGCGTCGGCCGAGGCACGCTTGGAGTCGGCGACGATGCGGCGCTGTTTGTCGTACTCGATCTGCGCATTGTGCATCGCCTCGGCCGATTGTTCGGCCTGCTGGCTGAGCTTCTGGTAGCGCGCGAGGAGTTGATCGGCGGTCTGCACCGGGGCAGCCGCCGCCTCGGGCGCGTGGACAAATCCCAACGGTGGTGCGACGGCCACCGTCAGTGCACACAGCGCCGTACCCAGCGCCAACCGTCCCGACCGCTTCCCCACGATCGCCTTTCCCGCTTCCACGGGCGTCACCACACTTCCTTGCCGGTCGTCATCACGCCGGATCCCCCAGGTTCCGAACATCGTCTCCGGTCGATCTCGAACGATCCACCCGGAGTACGGGTTCGGGCGAACCGCGAGTACCGCGATCCGCCCGATCCATGTTCACACGTCGTCGTCGATCGCGGATCAGTACCGCCGAACTCCGACGAGCGACCACTCGTTGACGGCGGCCTTCTTGACCGGAACGCCGTAGGTGGACGCATGGATGAACTGGCCGTTGCCGATGTAGATGCCGGCATGGCCGCCACCGTTGAAGATCAGGACGTCGCCGGGACGCGCATCCGAGTAGGACACCGCACGTCCGCCACCGAGCTGTCCGTAGCTGTCGCGCGGGATGGTCCTACCGGCCTGCTGGTAGGACCAGTAGACGAGGCCCGAACAGTCGAAGGCGTTGGGGCCCGCGGCACCGTAGCTGTAGGGCGAACCGATCTTGCTCTCGGCGGCCTTCACGGCCTTCTCACCGGCGGTCAGGGTCGGCGTCACCAGGCCCGGGAGGCTGCCCGGACGGAACTGGTTCGGAACCTGCTTCTGATCGACACCCGGCAGCGTGAACTTACCGAGATTCGGGATCTCGATGGTCGCGCTGGGCGCCGGGGCGGCAAGAGCCGGGCCCGCGGCGACGGCGAGCGATCCGACGGTCAGCGATCCCGCGATCATCGCCTTCTTGGCGACGCTGCCACCGCGACTCGGCTGTTCCAGACGGTGTTTGCCCACGAAAAGACTTCTCCTTTTGTTTCTCCCTCTACCGCCTACCGAGTTAGCTGTCGGGTTCGGGCCGGAAGAATGGCCCTACACGGATCTGGTCACCGTGATCGGTGTCCAGAGCGCGATTCACCCCAATTCGGATCGCTCCGAAAACTGTGGTTCCCCGGTTCGCCCATGCGGGCGATTGAGCGGTGATCTTCGTGGACTACTTCTTGGTGAAGCAGGACGCTCCGCGAAGGTCTCGGAAAGGTTACGAAAAAGGATGCGGGTCTGTCCACTGGGGGACACGGAGGCGTCGCCGCGCCCGAAATCATCCCGCGCGGAGAATCTTCAGGACAGGCCCGGCTCCGGCCCTGCTAGCAGGGCCGATGGTCCCCATTGCCGATCGTGCAGCCGACCTGGTCGCCATTGAAGCCGATGTGAATACATCGATGGCCGAACGGATCTCGGCGTCGGCCATCGACTCGTCGAAGGCCGCATCGGCAGGCCCGGCCACACCCCCGTCTTCGCTGCTCACAGGCCCGAAGAGGACGTTCATCATGCATCCGTCGCAGGCGTGCCGACGAGCTGGACAGTTGCTGCACTCGATGTACATCTGTGATCTCCATCTCATTTCGGTGTCGGGCGGGTGAAAACCGGCCAACCGGGACCGTCCCGGGGCTCCGGGACGGCGACGATCCTCGTCGACCGCCGTCACCCGTCACAGTAGGAACGACCACCGACAAAACCGAACACATCGGCGAATCCCCCTCCTGTCACACCGGCCCCACAAGTCCCTGTCGGTGGCTCGAACTACTGTTCGCGGTGTGCTGGTAGACGCCGATCAACTCTCGTTCACCGATCTCGACGCGTCGGAGTCCGACGCGTGGGGTGACGCAGCCGCGGGCGATGCGTTCGGCGAAGTCGCCCTGTTCGACACGACGATGGTCGTGGTGGACCTCGAGACCACCGGCAGCGATCCGGCGAACGACCGCATCACCGAGATCGGTGCGGTCAAGATCCGGGGCGGCGAGGTCCTCGGCGAGTTCGCCACCCTGGTCGACCCGGGCCGCGCGATCCCTCCGCAGATCGTCTCGCTCACCGGGATCACCGAGGCGATGGTCTACGACGCCCCGCGGATCGACGAGGTGTTCCCGTCCTTCGTCGAGTTCGCGCGCGGTTCGATCCTGGTGGCGCACAACGCCCGCTTCGACATGGGCTTCCTCCGGCACACCGCCACCCGGCTCCATCAGGACTTCCCGTTCCCCACCAGCCTGTGCACGGTGCGGCTGGCCCGCCGCGTCCTGGCCCGCGACGAGGCACCCACGGTCAAGCTCGGCGCCCTGGCCGATCTGTTCGGGGTGTCCACCCGCCCCACCCACCGCGCGCTCGACGACGCCCGCGCCACCGTCGAGGTGCTCCACCACCTGCTCGAGCGCATCGGCAACCAGGGCGTGCGGACCTACGGCGACCTGACCGCCTACCTCCCCCGCTCGGACCCCGAACTCCGCGCGAAACGGCATCTGGCGCAGCACCTGCCGAACCGCCCCGGCGTCTATCTCTTCCGCGGCCCCGCGTCGGAGGTCCTCTATGTCGGTACCGCGAGCGATCTGCGACGCCGGGTGCTGTCCTATTTCACCGGCGGCGACCCCCGGCGACGCATGGGCGAGATGGTGCGGCTGGCGGTCCGCGTCGACCACGTCGAGTGCGCCCATCCGCTCGAGGCCGCCGTCCGCGAGCTCCGGCTGATCGCAGCCCACGCACCCGCCTACAACCGGCGCTCCCGACAGCCGCACCGCGGCTGGTGGATCGAGCTGACCGCCGAACGCTTCCCCCGCCTGCGGGTCACGCGCACCGCCACCGACGACGCCGTGGGACCGATCGCCAACCGCACGCGCGCCACCGAGATCGCCGACCTGATCTCGGCGGCCGCCGGTCTGCGCACCTGCCGGCACCGGTTGCCGGCCTCGGCGACCCACCACTGGTGTCGTACCGCCGCCGACGGCGGCGACGAGGTCGGGGGCTGTGCCGCCGCAGCGGCCACCCCGCAGACCCTCACCGAGTACCTGCCGCGGGTGACCGCCGCCCACGATCTGCTCCGCGGTCGGCGCAACGATCTGATGGACCCCCTCGTCGGACAACTCGACCACTACACCGAGGCGCACATGTTCGAGACCGCCGCACGCCACCGCGACCGGCTCGCCGCGTGCATCGACGCACTGGCCCGGTGTCAGCGGCTCGCGGCGCTGGCCGCGATCGCCGAGATCGTCGTGGCCCGCCCCGACGGTGCCGGCGGCTGGGAGTTCGCGGTGATCCGGCACGGCCGGCTGGCCGCGGCCGGCACCGCCCGCCGCGGGGTGGCCCCGATGCCCGTCGTCGAGGCGCTGCGGGCCTGCGCGGAGACGGTGATCCCCGGCGACGGCCCCCTGGCCGGCGCACCGGCCGAGGAGACCGGCCTTCTCTATCGGTGGGTCACCGAACCGGGCGGCCGGATCGTCGCGACCACCGACCCGTTCGCGGTGCCCGCCGGGTCGGCGTGTGCCTGGGCCCACTGGTCCGACGCGGCACGCCGGGCACGCGAGCACGCCCGACTAGGCTGAGGCCATGATCACCGCCATCGTCCTGATCCACGCCGACGTCCACCAGATCCCGGAGACCGCGCAGGCCGTCGCCGACATCCCCGGCGTGACCGAGGTGTACTCGTGTGCCGGCGACGTCGACCTGATCGCCAAGGTCCGGGTCCGCGACCACGAGGAGATCGCGAACGTGGTGACCGGCCGGATCAACCGGCTGCCCGGTGTCTCCCGCACCGCCACCCACATCGCATTCCGCAGCTACTCCAGCTCCGAGGTCGAGGGCGGGTTCTCGATCGGGGAGGCCTGAACGACCGCACTCCAGACAGCACTGTGCCCGGGCCGCGTCGGCGACCCGGGCACATCTGTTTCTCCTTATATAGGGAGGAGTGCGGCGACGGGGGTGCAGACCCCGGTCAGGACTGCGCGCCCAGTTCCTGGGTGAGGGCCGCCCACCGCTCCAGCAGCGCAGTGGCCGCACCGGAGTCGATGGCCTGTGCGGCCCGGTCCTTGGCCTCGGCCATCGCCGCGACCAGACCCGCATCGTCGAACGGCGCGGTCATCTCCGCCGACACGATCGCGCCGGCCGCGTTCAGCAGCACGGCATCGCACACCGGCCCGGTGGTCCCGGCGAACAGTTCGCGGGCGATCACGGCGTTCACCGTCGCATCGCCACCCTGCAGTGCCGACAGCTCGACCAACTCGATGCCCAGCTCGCGCGGATCGAGGGTCAGCTCGACGACCTGACCGTCGACGACCTGCCACACCGTCGACGTCGCGGTGGTGGTGAGCTCGTCGAGGCCGTCGTCGCCGCGCACCACCAGCACCGACGATCCCCGCTCGGCGAAGGTCCGCGCGAGTACCGGGGCGAGGTCGGGGAAGGCACACCCGATCAGGCCGCGTGCGGGCCGGGCCGGATTGGTCAGCGGTCCGAGCACGTTGAACACGGTCGGGATGCCGATCTGCTTGCGCGGCGGGCCGGTGAACCGGAATGCCGGGTGGAACACCGGGGCGAAGCAGAATCCGATGCCCACCTCGTCGACGCACCGGGCCACGGCCTCGGCACCGAGCCCGATCTCCACACCCAGCGCCTCGAGCACATCGGCGCCACCGCTCTTCGACGACGCCGCACGGTTGCCGTGCTTGACCACGGCCACACCGACCGAGGCGATCACCACCGACGTCATCGTCGAGATGTTGACCGTGTGCGACCGATCGCCGCCGGTGCCGACCACATCCACCGCCGGACGCGACACCGCGACCGGGACGGCATGGTCGAGCATGGCCGCGGCGAGACCGCGCAACTCCGCAGGTGCGGCGCCCTTCATCTTCACGCCGACACCGAACGCGGCGATCTGGGCCCCGGTCGCGCTGTCGGTCATGATCTCGTTCATCGCCCAGGTGGCCTCCTCGACCGTCAGGTCGATGCCATCGGTGACCCGGCCGAGGATCTGCGGCCACGTATACGTCTGCGCGTTGCTCACACCAAGCACCTTAATGGCCGGGTCGTCAGCTCGAGGACGCGCGCTGCCACACCTGCCAGCCCAGCGCCACCCCGCCGTGCCGGGAACCCAGGCTCGCCATCCGCGAACGCTCCTGTGACAGGTGCATCGCGTCGATCAGCTGCACCCGCCCGAGGACGACGAGTTCGGACTGGGCCGGGGCCGGTCCACTGAACATCGGTGCGGTCGCCGCCCAGTCCCGGTCGGTGTCGGAGACATCCATCGCGGCATAGCCGTCGAGACCGGCCACCGCGACCGCCTCGGCCACCCGGGTCGTCGGCAACATCAGCAGATGCCGCAGCACCACCTGCTGTTCCGGTTCCCACGCCGACTCCGACAGCAGGGTCGCACTCGACACCGCGTCGTCCAGCGAGCCGACGATGGTCACCAGCTCCGGGTCGTCGGTGGCCAGTCCTTCCTCACCGGCACGGCCCAGCCGCGCCGTCATCCGCTGCCACCGTGTCCTCGACACCGGCCGGCCGTTGAGGTCACGCGGACCCGACATCTGCTCCCCGCTGCCCGATCCGTCTCCCGATAGCGCCATTCCCTGAGCCAACCATGAGAACGAGGGGCCGTCTCGATCGGGGCAGGGCGCTGTTCGGGACACGCCGACCGGCCCTCGCGATGGCCTGCGACCAGCGGGAAGAGAAAAAGTTCCCACCAATCTCGGACCCAAGTGGTCACCGCGTACTACGAACCGTCATACTTCAACCTGTGACTAGCGCTGTAGGTACCTCGGGAACAGCCATCACTGCGCGCGTGCACTCACTGAACCGCCCAAATATGGTGAGTGTCGGCACGATTGTGTGGCTGTCCAGTGAGCTCATGTTCTTCGCAGGCCTGTTTGCGATGTATTTCGTCGCGCGTGCCAATGCCAACCCTGTGGACGGCTGGCCGCCGGAGCCCACCGAGCTCAATCTCGCCCTCGCCATCCCCGTGACCACGGTTCTGATCCTGTCGTCGGTCACGTGCCAGATGGGTGTGTTCGCCGCCGAGCGCGGCGACGTCTTCGGTCTGCGACGGTGGTACGTCCTGACCTTCCTGATGGGCGCCTTCTTCGTCGCCGGCCAGGGGTACGAGTACTACCACCTGGTGCACGAGGGCACCACGCTCTCGTCGAGTGCGTACGGCTCGGTGTTCTACATGGCGACCGGCTTCCACGGTATGCACGTGATCGGCGGTCTGGTGGCCTTCATCTACCTGCTGATCCGTACCAAGCTCTCCAAGTTCACCCCAGCCCAGGCAACCGCCGCCATCGTCGTGTCCTACTACTGGCACTTCGTCGACATCGTGTGGATCGCCCTGTTCGTGACGATCTACTTCATCCGTTGAGTTCGGTCCCCCGACCGAACCCTGAGGATGGAAATCCTCACGCGGGGCGACCCGCAAAACCACACACAGTCCGTCCGCTAGTAGAGAGATACAGATGAGTTCATCTCCACCGCGCTCGTCGGATAGCGATGCAGCCGACGCGGTCGATCCGGTCCACTCGTCGCCGTCGACCGGCACCGCCCGGAAGGCGAAGTCTCGACGCAAGCTCCGCCGCCGCGCAAGCGGCGCGATCCTGCTGCTCGCCGGCCTCATGATGGCCGGCGTCCTGGCGTCCTTGCTGACCCCGAAGCCGCAGGTCGCCACCGCCGACGCCGCCGACGCCAGCCTCGTCCAGAGCGGTAAGAAGCTTTACGAAACCTCCTGCGTGACCTGCCACGGTGCAAACCTGCAGGGTGTTCCCGACCGCGGTCCGTCGCTGCTCGGCGTCGGTGACGCGGCGGTGTACTTCCAGGTCTCGACCGGCCGTATGCCCGCAGCCCGCGGCGAGGCCCAGGCGCAGCGCAAGCCTCCGAAGTTCACCACCGCCCAGATCGATCAGCTCGGCGCCTACATCCAGGCCATGGGTGGCGGCCCGACCGTGATCTACGAGCACAACCCCGACGGGTCGATCAAGACCGAGAACGGTGTGCGCGTCGTCGCCCAGGAGTCCCTGCGCGGCGAGAACCTCGGCCGTGGCGGTGAGCTCTTCCGTCTCAACTGCGCCTCCTGCCACAACTTCACCGGTCGTGGTGGCGCCCTGTCGGGCGGTAAGTTCGCCCCGACCCTCGACGACGTCAAGGAGCAGCAGCTCTACACGGCGATGCTGACCGGCCCGCAGAACATGCCGAAGTTCTCCAATCGTCAGCTGTCGGAGGACGAGAAGAAGGACATCATCGGCTTCGTCAAGTACGTCACCGAGTCCAAGCCGCAGGGCGGCCTGGGAATCGGCGGCTTCGGCCCGGTCTCCGAGGGCATGGTGATGTGGTTTGTCGGCGTGGTCGCGATCGTCGCCGGCGCGATGTGGATGGGATCTCGAGCATGAGCGCCAATCACAAGGACGTCCCGACCAAGGACGAACTCGATCAGATGAGCAATGACGAGCTGGTCAAGCTCGGCACCAACCTCGACGGGGTGGAGATCATCCACCGCGGCGAGCGCTACCCCGAGCCGGGAACCCGGGTCGAGAAGCGTGCCGAGCGCCAGGTCGCGATCTGGCTGACCGTCTCCGGTATCTCCGCCCTGGCGTGTTTCATCATCTTCGGATGGAACCACTGGGAATTCGCGATGCCGGACGACCCGGACTACTGGTGGTACACGCTCAACACCCCGCTGCTGGGCATCACCTTCGGTCTGTCGGTGCTCTCGATCGGCGTCGCGCTGGTCCTGATCACCAAGAAATTCCTGCCGTCGGAGATCTCGGTGCAGGACCGTCACGACGGTCCGGGTTCCAGTGACGTCGACAAGGCCACCATCGTGGCCGAGCTCGTCGACACCGGCACAACCTCCACCCTGGGTCGTCGCAAGATGATCATCGGCAGCGGCCTGTTCGCGTTCGGTGCTCTGGCCTTCACCGGCCTGATCGCCAGCGTCGGCGGGTTCATCAAGAACCCGTGGGCCGAGCGCAACGACGCTCCCCTGTGGAACTCGGGCTGGGCTCCGATGTACAACTCGAAGTCCGATCCCAACGAGACCGTCTTCCTGCGTCGCGACGTGGGTGACCCGCTGCGGGTGGCCCTGGTCCGTCCGGAGGATCTCGACGCCGGCGCGATGGAGACCGTGTTCCCATGGCGTGTGTCGGACGGCCTGGGTGAGACCGAGGAGTCGCGCCACAAGCTGATCTGGGGTCTGCGTTACGTCAGCAACCCGGTCATGTTGATCCGCCTGCGCACCGCCGACGCCGATGCCGTCATCAAGCGCAAGGGCCAGGAGAGCTTCAACTACGGTGACTACTTCGCCTACACCAAGGTCTGCAGCCACCTCGGATGCCCGACGTCGCTCTACGAGCAGCGCACCAACCGCATCCTCTGCCCGTGCCACCAGTCGCAGTTCGACGCCCTCGACTCGGCCAAGCCGGTCTTCGGTCCTGCGGCCCGTGCCCTGGCGCAGCTGCCGATCACGGTGAATGATCAGGGTTACCTGGTCGCCAACGCCGCGATCAACCGTGGCAACTTCATCGAACCCGTCGGACCGGCATTCTGGGAGCGCAAGTCATGACCCTCGCAGACCGTCTCGCGCCGCAGGCCCAAGAGGTGGACTCGCGGTACCACCTCGCCGCCGGCATGCGCCGTCAGATCAACAAGGTCTTTCCCACCCACTGGTCCTTCCTGCTGGGTGAGGTGGCCCTCTACAGCTTCATCATCCTGCTGATCTCGGGTGTGTACCTGACCCTGTTCTTCGATCCGTCGATGAGCGAGGTCATCTACCACGGCGCCTACGAGCCGCTCAACGGCGTGATGATGACGCGCGCGTACGAGACCACGCTGAACATCTCGTTCGAGGTGCGCGGTGGCCTGTTCGTCCGCCAGATCCACCACTGGGCCGCCCTGCTGTTCGCGGCGTCGATCATCATCCACATGGCACGCATCTTCTTCACCGGTGCGTTCCGTCGCCCCCGCGAGGCCAACTGGATCATCGGCTGCCTGCTGCTGCTCCTGGCGATGTTCGAGGGCTTCTTCGGATACTCGCTTCCCGACGACCTGCTGTCGGGTACCGGCGTTCGCGCCGCCATGAGCGGTATCGTCCTGGGCATCCCGCTGGTCGGCACCTGGATCCACTGGGCGCTGTTCGGTGGCCAGTTCCCGGGCGAGATCATCATCCCGCGCCTGTACGTGCTGCACATCCTGCTGTTCCCGGGCATCATCCTGGCCCTGATCGGCGCGCACCTCGCGCTGGTCTGGTACCAGAAGCACACCCAGTTCCCCGGCCCCGGCCGCACCGAGAAGAACGTCGTCGGCGTGCGCATCATGCCGGTCTTCGCCGCCAAGGGTGGCGCGATGTTCGCGGTGGTCACCGGCATCCTGGCGATCATGGCGGGTATCTTCCAGATCAACCCGGTGTGGGTGCTCGGTCCGTACAACCCGGCACAGGTGTCGGCAGGTTCTCAGCCCGACATCTACATGATGTGGACCGACGGTCTGGTTCGACTGATGCCAGCGTGGGAGCTGTACCTGGGTCACTACACGATTCCGGCAGTGTTCTGGTGTGTCGTGGTGATCGGCGTGATGTTCGCGGGCATGTTCGCCTACCCGTGGATCGAGAAGCGCCTCACCGGCGACGACGCCCACCACAACCTGCTGCAGCGTCCGCGTGACACCCCGGTGCGCACCGCGATCGGTGCGATGGCGTTCAGCTTCTACATCCTGCTGACGCTGATGTGTATGAACGACATCATCGCGCTGAAGTTCCACGTCTCGCTGAACGCGACCACCTGGGTCGGCCGTATCGGCATGATCGTGCTTCCGCCGATCGTGTACTTCATCACCTACCGCTGGGCACTGGCCCTGCAGCGCAGCGACCGTGCGGTCCTGGCACACGGCATCGAGACCGGCATCATCAAGCGCCTGCCGCAGGGTGAGTACATCGAGCTGCACCAGCCGCTCGGCCCGGTCGACAGCCACGGTCACGCCATCCCGCTCCCGTACGAGGGCGCTGCTGTCCCGAAGCGGATGAACAAGCTGGGTTCGGCCGGTGCTCCCGGTACCGGTTCGATCCTGCTGGCCGACCCCGCCGACGAGCAGTCCGCGCACATCGCGAACGAGCACGCCAACGAGCTCGCCGAGCACAAGGCACTGCGCGAACTGCAGGAAAAGGGCGGCAACCCGCTCGACTGACACGCAGTCGCCAGTTCTCCACGAGTCAGGCCCCGTCACCACACGGTGACGGGGCCTGACTCGTTGTGTGGCACCGGCGGCGGCCGTCGGTCGCCGGCCCACCACTCCCCTACCCCACGGCGGTCCGACCCGGGCCCACCGACGACCGCGGCCGGCTTCGGATCGGACCGGGCCGCAGACGGTTGCAGGTAGCGTGGCTCCCATGGATGTCCGCCCGCTTGGGATCCTTCCGTGGCACACCGCACTCCGACGTCGCACTCGTCACGTGACCCACGGTCTCGGTTCACTCGACGCCGCCGTCTTCGACGCGATCGCACAGTCCCCGAGCGAACTGCTCGATGCCACCATGCCCCCGCTCACCCGCGCCGCCGATCACGGAAAGCTGTGGATGGCGATCGCGGTGGCATGCGGACTGAGCGGCCGTCCTCGGTTGCAGCGCGGCGCGGTTCGGGGACTGGCCTCGCTGGCCGTCACGAGCCTGGTCACCAACCAGGTCGCCAAACGGCTCCGACGCCGGCCCCGGCCGATGGCGACGGTCGTTCCGCTGGCCCGCCGCGGTCGGCGCCTGCCCACATCGAACTCGTTGCCGTCCGGTCACTCGGCCAGCGCCGCCGCGTTCGCCACCGGGATGGCCATCGAGGATGCTCCCGCCGGTCTCGTGGTGTCGGCGCTGGCCGGACTGGTCGGGTTGTCCCGGATCGCCACCGGCGCCCACTATCCCGGCGACGTGTTGCTGGGCCTGGGTATCGGTGCCGCCGTCGGCACGATCGGCGGCCAGATCGCGCCGCCGATCACCCGCCGTCGTATCTCCATCCCGGCGCCCACCGTGGAGGACGCACCCGAGATCTCCGACGGTGCGGGGATGACGGTGCTGGTCAACCCGAAGTCCGGCGGCGGGCGCGGTGCCGACCTCGCCGACTCGGTCGCCGACGCATTCCCGGCCGCCCGCATCCTCGTACTCGACCCCGACGACGATGTCGCCCGGTGCGCGCGCACGGCGACCGACGCCCGGGTTCTCGGTGTGGTCGGTGGGGACGGCACGGTGGCGACCGTGGCCGCCGTCGCGCTCGAACGCGATGTCCCCCTGGCGGTCTTCGCAGGCGGCACGTTCAATCACTTCGCCCGTGACATCGGTACTCCCGACGTCGATGCCACCATCGCCGCGATCCGGTCGGGGCGTACCACTCGCGTCGACGTCGCCCGGCTCGACGACGATCACCTCGTACTCAACACCGTGAGTCTGGGTGCCTATCCGCATTTCGTCCGTACCCGCGATCGCCTGGCCCACCGCACCGGCCGGACGGTGGCCAGTGCGGCGGCACTGCTGCATGTGCTGCGACATCAACGCCCACAACGGATCACCGTCAACGGCGAAGAACTCGACGTGTCGCTGTTCCTCCTCGGCAACTCCATGTACGGGTCGTCCGGATTCACCCCGGTGCGTCGGGCACGTCTCGACGACGGGCTCCTCGACATCCGGTTCCTGGTGGCAGGCAAGCGTTTCGCATTCGCCCGCATAGCCTTTGGGCTGCTGTCCGGCCGACTGCAACGGTCACGCTGTTATCGGGAGCTACAGGTTCCCGAGTTCTCGTTCGACTCCGCCGAGCCGGTCGTCATGTCCCATGACGGCGAGATCGGGGACTCCTACCGGCACGCCCGGGTCACCGTCGACTACCGAAAGCTGAGGGTCTACGGCTCGAGCATCGTCGGTGCCGGCGTCCTGGAGTCCTGAGCGCCCGGCACCGAACCCGCGGTGACCACCGACCCGTGCGCCACCCGATAGTCGAATCACGCTGCAGACGAGGAGCATTCGACGGCGACGACAGGTGCCGGACGCACCTTCCGGCGCAGGCAGACGACGAGGGTGTACGCACCGACCGCGGCCCAGGCCAGGCTCGCCGAGGCACTCGGCCAGGCGCCGTACAACGCTGCGGCAACACCCGCGGCCAGTCCACACACCGCGTTGACGGCAGCATAGGTCACCGAATTCGCATCCAGGCGTCCGCGCGACATCATGAGGTACACAGCGAAGGTTCCGATGGTTCCAACCCATCCGAGCACTGGCGCGAGCATTGAATGTCGACGGTCACGTAATTCCTCAGGGGTTCCGTCACGTAATTCCCCATGTTCGAGCGTGCTGGATTCAGCGTAGCCGAGCAGTCCGGGCGGGGTCAGGTGTTCTTGTTGGCGGGGGTTCCGGGTCGCTTCCGGGGTCGGTAGGACGGCCCGTCCATGAGGATCTGATGGCTGGTGTTGATCAGCCGGTCGAGAAGCGATTCCGCGACGACCGGGTTGGGAAATAGTGGGTACCAGTCCTTGGGTGCGCGGTTGCTGGTCAAGATCAGTGGCTTGCCGGCGATGGCCCGGTCGGAGACCAGGTCGTAGAGGTCGTCGGAGCCGGTGGGGGTGTGCTCGCGCATGGCGAAGTCATCGATGATGAGGACCGCGGGGCGGGTGTATTCGCGCATGCGTTGGCCGATCGTGCGGTCGGCGTGGCCGCCGGCGAGGTCAGCGAGCATGCGTGCGCATTTAACGAACCGTACGTCCACGCCTCGCCGGGCGACCTGGTGGCCGAGTGCCTGTGCCACATGGGTTTTACCGACTCCGACCGGCCCGTAGAGGATGACTGATTCCCCGGCATCGAGCCACCGCAGGGCGGCGAGGTCACGAAGCATGGCGGCGGGTAGTTTCGGGTTGGCGGTGAAGTCGAAGTCTTCGAAGGTGACGTGCTGTTCGAACCGGGCGCGTCGAAGTCGTCGGTCGAGAGCGGCGTGTTCTCGGCGGGAGATCTCGTCTTCGCAGAGCACTTGGAGGAACTCCAGGTGCCCGAGCCCGCCGTCGCGGGTTTGGGCCAGCCGAGCATCGAGAGTGTCGAGCATGCCGCCCAGTTTCAGGGTTTTCAGCGCGGCACGCAGGCTGGGATCATGGATGGTCATAGCAGCGGTTCCTTGGTTAGATGACTTGAAAGTGGTTGTCTATCAATGTGAATAGGGCAGGCCGTTATTGGCCTGATGCGGTATCGAAGGCCTGTGGGCCGCGGAGCAGCGCTGGGGTGGCTGTAGTGGCCGGAGCGGGCGCTCCCTCGTTTTCGGTGCCGGCAACCAGGATTCCTTTGATGGTGCGGTACTGCACATCGCCGACCTGCACAGCGCGGTGGCATGCGGCATTGATCCGATGGTCGGGATAGTTCTTCCGTAGTCCCACGATGCCTTGAATCGCCCGTAAGCGGTGGAGGGCGTTGAGCTCAGAGAGTTCGGCGACGACGGCTACCGCGTCGGGGCCGATCTCGTCGGCTTGCCGACGGCACCAGGACACCGTCTGCAGGGCATGGGCGACTTTGTGGGGTGGGTAGTGCTCGAAGTTCGTCGACCGGCCCGTCAGGTGCAGGACGTGGGTAGCTGCTACCTCGTCGCCGTCGAAGATCTGCACGATGTCGCCGGCGGTGCGGACGGTGACGCGCTGCCCGATCAACCGCCACGGCACCGAGTACAGGGCTTTGCCCGCTTTGACGTGACAGTCCGCAGCGACCTTCCCGACGTGATAGACAACATGCTCAAATCGTCGTGGCGGCAACGGTTTCAGGGTTGACTGTTCAGCCTTGGTGAACAGCTCCATGGGAGGCATACCATCGATTCCACGATGTGAATGACGCCCGTACACCTCGGTACACCACACCACTGCGGCATCTTGCATCTGCGGCACCGACGTGAAAGTGCGACCCCGCCAGAACGAGTCCCGGATGTAGGGCATGGGGCGTTCAATCCGTGGTTTGTCCTTGGGCTTGCGGGCGCGTGCCGGGTCGATCACGACGTCGTAGAACGCCGCGAACTCGGCGTAGGCCCGGTTGATCTTCGGATCGTAGAGATCGGGCCGCTCGACTCCGATCTTGAGGTTGTCACACACGATCCGGGTAGGGGTGCCGCCGAAGTAGTCGAATGCCGCCACATGCGAGGCGCACCAAGATGATTGATCCATCCGCAGCACCGGTTGCACAAACAGCATCCGCGAACACGCCAAGATCATCGCGAATGCCCAGACCGTGACTCGCCGATCGGCGACAGGATCGTGCCACATGCCGAGTTTGCCGTAATCGACCTGCGCCTCCTCGCCGGGCGTGACTGCTCCACGCGGCACCGTTGCCTTGCGCTCAGCGACTTGTTCGGCGAATGCTGTTGCCACGTATCGGCGTACCGACGATTCTGATACGTCTACGCCGTGATCGTCTCGTAGCCGTTGCGCAATGGTCGCCACGGTCACCGACTCGTCCAACTGCTGGTGGATCCACTCGTGGTGCACCGCGATCGCTGGTCGCGTCACTGCCCGCATCGTCGGGTCGGCCACCTCGGGGAACCAACTGACGATCAGCTCTCGCCATACCTGCTCGTCGAACCGTTCACCGTTGCTGGGCATCATGCCGGCCGCGATCGCAGGCGCCAGGTACTTTCGGATCGTTTTTCGGTCGATCCCTAACGCCGCCGAGATCTGCACCTGGGACCGGCCGCTATGCCAATGCCGGAACAACTCCATCAAATCAGTCATCGTCCACGTTCTCCTCGCCACCACGGGCCCCTTCCAGGGCCGATGGAAGACCCTGCAAGAAGCGAACCTGCAGCCGCGCCCGAACCCCGAGCGACACACCCCGGGGTGGGGAATTACGTGACGGCTGGGTGGGGAATTACGTGACGGACAACCCCATCAACCTGGGGAATTACGTGACCGCTGACAATTGAACGGCATTCCTTTTCTCGTCGAAACAACTGCGCCAAGCTTCCGACAAGAATGCTGTTTAGGTCAATTGAAATCCTCTACAGAGGGTGTTTAGCATACGTGAATGAACATCGATCCGAGCCGGCTCCGCTATCTGCTGGCCGTCGCGCGTACCGGCGGTGTGCTCGCCGCGGCGGACGAACTCCACGTGACACCGTCGGCGGTCTCCCAGCAGATCACCCGTCTGGCACGAGAAACGGGACACCCCTTGATGACCCGGACGCCCGGCGGATCGGCGCTCACCCCGGAAGGCCTCGCCCTCGCCGAGGCCGCGCAGGAGATCGAACGGACCCTGGCCGCCGTCCGCTCACGGCTCGAGCACGGTGACGAAGAACTCACCGGCCCGCTTCGCATCGGCGGCTTTCAGAGTTTCCTCTCGGTGGTGATCGCCCCGAGCCTGCCCGAATGGCGACAGAGTCTGCCCGGAGTCCGATTCCACATCATGGAGGCCTATCCCGCCGCTTTGATGAAGGCACTGCGAACGGGCGACCTCGACGCCGCCGTCTTCGAGCTCGACACCGGAGAAGAAAGCGCACAACTGCCCAAGGGAATGGTGGAGATCCCCCTCCTCGACGATCCCTGGAGACTCGCGATCCCCGCGGGCACGCTGTTCACCGATGTCTCCGATCTGGAACGCGCACGCCTGCCGTGGCTCGGCGAACAGCCCCCGGCCGCGAGTTCCCGTGCGGCGTCGAGACTTCGGGCGACCCTCGGCTTCGAACAATCGGCCGTCCACGAATTCCACACCACCGAAACGGGACTCGCGCTCGTGGCCGCGGGCGAGGGTATGGCGGTCTTCCCCGATCTGGCATTGCGGTGGATCACCCACGAGTCGGTGGAGATCGTCGACGTGCAGGGGCTGGGCACGCGCCGGATCGTGCTCCGCGGTCATCCCCGCAGTGAACGCGCCAAACGGCACCTCGCCTCGATCAGCACCCTGCTCCGTGATGCGATCACCGCACGGGTGCTGACCGAACCCGTGCAATAGTGGACCACTCACCCTGATTGCACTCGTCGCCTCACAGACTGCCGGTCGTACGTTAACTCGTCGATACCCAGGACGCGTGACACACGAGAGCTAGTTTCCCGGCATCGCCAACAAACGTGCCGGCTCAACGAAGGGTCCGCGACCGAAGTCGCGGACGGATGGCGCTGTTCGAAGGCGGTGCGTGATGGGTGTCGGCGAGCCTCAACGAAGGGTCCGCGACCGAAGTCGCGGACGGACGCGCATGCAGGGCAAGTGGCTGCAGTACGACATCCCGCCGCCTCAACGAAGGGTCCGCGACCGAAGTCGCGGACGGTCGTCGATGATGTCGTCTCGGTCGCGCATGGACATGTTGCCTCAACGAAGGGTCCGCGACCGAAGCCGCGGACGGCGGCTGACGGTTCCGCCGCTGGCGTCGGACAGTGCCTGGCCTCAACGAAGGGTCCGCGACCGAAGTCGCGGACGGTGGCCAACCCGACCTCTGCGGAGTCGTACGACGCCTCGCAGCCTCAACGAAGGGTCCGCGACCGAAGTCGCGGACGGGTTGATCCGCCATCTCCGCCCGCGCCACTGTCGGTGGCCTCAACGAAGGGTCCGCGACCGAAGTCGCGGACGGAGGAACCCGGCAGCATGCAGGGCACGGGCACGGGTGCGGCCTCAACGAAGGGTCCGCGACCGAAGTCGCGGACGGACGTCGAGCAGGTCGGCGGTGGTGTGGCGAGGTACGGACGCCTCAACGAAGGGTCCGTGACCGAAGTCGCGGACGGGTCCGGGTCGAAGCTCGGGCTCGGTCTGTTCGCCGAACCGCCTCAACGAAGGGTCCGCGACCGAAGTCGCGGACGGGTGCCCATCGACTCGATCGAGGACGCACCCACTGAGATGCCTCAACGAAGGGTCCGCGACCGAAGTCGCGGACGGCGGCTCGACCTCAGTTGTGCCCGAAGCCAATAGATCAGGCCTCAACGAAGGGTCCGCGACCGAAGTCGCGGACGGTTGAGAGTCGACTGGGTGAGTGTCCCCTCACCGTTCTGCCAGCCTCAACGAAGGGTCCGCGACCGAAGTCGCGGACGGGGTGGGGGGGCACCCCTCGCGCGTCCCGGCGCGGCACTCGCCTCAACGAAGGGTCCGCGACCGAAGTCGCGGACGGGTCTGTAGCAGCGGCATCACCAGGCGGGTCTCGGTCAGGCCTCAACGAAGGGTCCGCGACCGAAGTCGCGGACGGGTCGAGGGCGTAGGCGCCACCGGTCTCGGTGCCGAGGGCCTCAACGAAGGGTCCGCGACCGAAGTCGCGGACGGTCTTGACGAACTGGCAGCTAACGCAAAGGCTTTCAGTGATGCCTCAACGAAGGGTCCGCGACCGAAGTCGCGGACGGCCAAACACCGGTGCCCCGCGTCGTATCGAAGTGTCCAGCCTCAACGAAGGGTCCGCGACCGAAGTCGCGGACGGTCGTCTGACCGATCGACTCCCGAGGACCGCGCCCGGCTGGCCTCAACGAAGGGTCCGCGACCGAAGTCGCGGACGGGCGGTGTTCGACGCCTCGAACGGCTTGTACCGGTAGCCTCAACGAAGGGTCCGCGACCGAAGTCGCGGACGGGGCTGTGGATTCCGTGTGCGTGTAGGCCGTCTTCGCCTCAACGAAGGGTCCGCGACCGAAGTCGCGGACGGCGGCGACCGCGGCCATGGAGGAGCTCGGGGTCACCGTGCCTCAACGAAGGGTCCGCGACCGAAGTCGCGGACGGCGCCTCGTCGATGAGCAACTGGCACAAGAGCCGTCCGGGCCTCAACGAAGGGTCCGCGACCGAAGTCGCGGACGGCCAAACACCGGTGCCCCGCGTCGTATCGAAGTGTCCAGCCTCAACGAAGGGTCCGCGACCGAAGTCGCGGACGGTCGTCTGACCGATCGACTCCCGAGGACCGCGCCCGGCTGGCCTCAACGAAGGGTCCGCGACCGAAGTCGCGGACGGGCGGTGTTCGACGCCTCGAACGGCTTGTACCGGTAGCCTCAACGAAGGGTCCGCGACCGAAGTCGCGGACGGGGCTGTGGATTCCGTGTGCGTGTAGGCCGTCTTCGCCTCAACGAAGGGTCCGCGACCGAAGTCGCGGACGGCGGCGACCGCGGCCATGGAGGAGCTCGGGGTCACCGTGCCTCAACGAAGGGTCCGCGACCGAAGTCGCGGACGGCGCCTCGTCGATGAGCAACTGGCACAAGAGCCGTCCGGGCCTCAACGAAGGGTCCGCGACCGAAGTCGCGGACGGAGACCCCAGAATACACGGTGGCTGACCTGCATGTATCCCGAGTTGCGCGAGAACCGTCCCCACGACACGCCGGAATTGGCATCGCCTTCACAGTTTGCGGGCCGTACGACATCCCAACCAGGGACAACTGACCGCGAGACATGGCCGTCGACGGAACGCTGCGACTGATGCTCGCATGTCACAAGACAAAACCGAGGTCCTCGGTCGTCGGTCTGCGCTTTCCGACGAACTCGAGTCTGTCCTGTGCTGCACCAGCTGCGTCTCCGAGCCGGCAGAACACTATCGAGTCGACGCTGATGTCGATCTTCGCGATTGCAGACTTCCGTAGCCGGACCTCCTGTGCAGCAGTCAGATCAATCAGGAAGACGCTGTACTGGATTCGGTCACCATATGACTCCAACAGCTTCGCGAGTCTGGTCCGGCGCAGATCGTCGACCACATCGTAGGCGATAAGGAGACGAAAGAGATTCTGACTCAACGTGTCCGAATCCCCACGTAGGTGTCGTCAGTTCCGTCGAGAACCCCGAGAATCATCCTCGCCTGAACCTCGAATGCCCTCTGCCATGTGACCTTGTATCCGAACCTCGGATGGGTGAACTGCTGGGCGATTCGCCGTTGATACTCGCTGGTCACTGCCCGTCGCCCGGTCGGTGTCAGCCGCGGTAAGCCACTCACTTCCGTATTGAAATCTGCAGTGGTGAGCTTCCCTGTGTTGATGGCCGTCAGTACTGCCGAGTCGGCAACGACAGGTCGGAACTGCTCCATGAGATCGAGCGCCAATGCCGGCTTGTTGCGGACCGGACTATGCACGAAGCCGGCGTGCGGATCGAGGCCGCACGCGTGCAGCGCCCGGATACAGTCGGCAAGCAAGAGACTGTAGGCGTAGTTGAGTGCCGCGTTGACCGGATCTCCGGCATGTCGTCCGGTGCGTCCACTCCATCCCCCGGCGAAGCCGCTATCTACGTTGGAGGCCAGGCATTGCTGCAGTCGTCCGAAATAGATGGCGGCAGCCTCGCCTTCAAGACCCAGGATCTCGGGAACCGAGTGCGCGGTCGACACCCTCCGCGCAATCTTCCTCATCTCGGCCACCTCGCTATGTACCGCGACACGCGCGTTGCGTCGCAACTGCGTCGCCTGGTTGGCGACTTTGCATGCGATGAGCTCTCGAGCGAGGTCCAGATGACCTGACTCGCTCAGCACATGCTGGCGGACACGGGCAACGGCGTTGGGCGACTTTGCCGAACGGGCATGACCGACCACACGTCCGGTACCGGAACACCACACGATCGTGTAGCCGCGCCACGGGACCTCGCGGATCAACGCCGACGACACGTCGACATTGCCGTGAATCACCAGTCCAACAACGCGTTCCAGTGGAACCGAGTGAGTTTCCTCCCTGGCCTTGTGGACCACGATCCGCCCAGACCTGATCGATGCCCGACTACCTGGCGTCGTCAGATGGAGGATGTCGCCACCGGGGTTGCTCACCGCAATACGTCTGACCTCAGCCTGCATCACCCGTCGTTCGTCGGGAAGGCATACCCCCACATGGGAACACGAGCGGCAACGTGGATCGTCTACCAACGGCAAGGGCGCCGTGGGCGAGTCGATGACGTTGCGGGTGCGCCGCACCCATTCCAGCGCTTCGCCACGGTCGGCATCGACTGTCTCCACCACAACTGACCTGCGGTGATTCGTGAAGTAGACGCGCTTCTCATCCACCGTTACACCGCTCGCCTCCAGACACATCTGTTGCAACATCAGTTGCATCACGTTGGCCCGGGTGACTTCAGGAACCCGCCTTACCGGTGTCGCCTTGTACTCGATCAAGACGACATGATCTGCTTCTCCTTTCACCACATCGCATTTGCCCACGAGACCCATCTGATCGTGAACCACGTCGACCGACCGGCTCTCCCTCAGATTGTCAGCCGGCCGATCGACACGTTCATGAGCTGCGCCGCCGGCCTCCATCTGTGCACTGTCGACCTGCTCACCCACCGCTTCGATCCATGCACGCCGCTCACAGAAGACGGTGTGTGCCACCAAACTGATCGGTAACACCGATTGTTCCTCGGTCATGGCAATCTGCTAAAACGGCTCGAACGTACCCGAAAGGACCTGGCGTTCGGGTGCGCTGGAGCTTCCGGCCTTACGGATAGGAAACTTCACGATCCCCCGAATTCCCTGCCTCACCAGCCTTTCTCGTGCGCCCACCACTGTGATTCCGTCACGTCCTTCCGGATCACCAAACGCAGAGGTGGAGAAGTCCTGCGACCGAAGGACCCTGCGCAACTTGGCCGGGGTCTGCAACGTGGTGTGCATCGGCAGCGCCATCAGTCCTGGGTGCACTCGATCGGTGGGCCACGCCCCGGGAGTGATCGCCACCCCCGTGAGCCGGGGATACAGACGAAAGGCACTGATCCCCCAGAGCGCACACCATGCAACAGCGTCATCGACCGGACCTGGTGGGACCAGACCCGTTCCGGTGCGCGAGTCCGGCTTCCGCGCACTGTCGTCTACGGCCGCGTCGGTGAATGCCTTCTCGATGACATCGGGTTCGCGCGATTCGACGACCTGTGCCAAGTGCGCCAGCCGATTGCGCACGAAGTCCTCGCCCCGGTTACGGGTCTTCATCTCCCATCGCGACGCCCCTCCGTCGTACTGGGCATTCTTGGTACCGAACTGCCAATAGGCCGGCTCGCCCAGCGCCTGCAGCATCCTGGCATCGAGCCACGACTGATTGATCGGATCATCCAGTGCCGCCCGCCGCTTCGCATAGAGTTCCTCCCAGGCATGAGCGCTCTCGGGGGCAGCGATTCGTGGGCTGAACAGGCCCACCTCCACCGACTTCTTGCCCCGCTGGACCGTGGCCACCTGCTGGACCCAGGATCGAACCTCGGCGTGTCGTCGCGCATGATCGCGGACGACCTCACCAAATGATCCGGCCATGTCGTCCGGGCCTCTGATCGACATCCGTGGTTCGGGGTCCTCGGACCATCGGAGCCGAAGACCATGGCACCGGGCCTCCTCGAGGATCGACGTCAACCCGAATCCGGCGAAGTGGGTCAACGCACTCGTATAGGGGCCGGCAAGAATGATCTCGGTCATGATCCCTCCATCGACACCGTGCAGTCCGCAGCTCGCAGAACACCTTCGAGGTAGGCACATTCCCATGCACCCCAATATCTTTCAGTCACTTCAACAAGCTCGTCCCAGCCGCCCTCATCGAAGAGGACCTCGGCCAGGCCTGCCAGATCGTCCGCGAATCCACTTCGGACCTCCGCCGCCGAGTGCGTGAAGTTCGACCTACCACGTCCGTGACTCGTTCCCACGAGTCTGACGATGAGGTCCCGCTCAGGATCGTGCGCAAAGGCATCCGCCGCGTACACCGCCGACAACTGTTCGTGCCGCCAGCCGACCGGCAGAGCGCTGCGACGTCGGCGCCATCGCGGTACCTCGGCATAGTTGTCGCCGCTCTTCGCCAGTGGCTCCGTCCCTCGTTCCGCGCCGAGCACGCGTTGGAACTCAGGGTGGAGCTTGCCATCATCGTGGTGAAGACCTGCTTCGTACACGACCCGCTGCAGAGTCTCCGACAGCCCAAGGCCACTTGCAATCTCACGCGCACGCCGAGCCACCGCTTCCTGATGACTGGAGAGCACCACCTTTCCGCGACCCGTCCAGGTCTGAAGTGCATCCTCCTGCTGCGCAGCTGAATCAACAGATCGCACGACGGCCCAGGCCAAGATCTCAGAAGCCACCTCCGGTACCGCCGGCGTCTCCACTTGTAGTTCTGCGGGCAAGTCGGGGAGTGCGTACTGAATCTCCCTTACCGCCAACGCTTGTGCCGTATCCTCGGTCTCGGTTTCGTCGGTGTCGTTGTCCCACAGTGCTCGAGTGACCTGCTTGAGGATGGCGGCATCGGATGGATCGTCACCGATCAGTACGCGAAGCGCGTCGCCCCAGATGGTCGCTGCCTGTCCATCCGCGTTGTCGACGGCGATGAGCCCATCCCGCACGATCGGATGGTCGGCGTCGACAATCAGTGTGTCTCCGGGAATGACCCGATCAGCATCGTCGATATCAAGGCGGCGCAGCACTCCTGCACGGACCACGAACACCCGACGGTGACGGGCGGTGCCCCTGATCAGCTCGATGACGGCACCGGCGGTGGCGATCGAAACGGGATACACCTCGTCGGCTATCACCGGTGTCGCCTGCAGCAGCGCGGACGCGGTGGCGTCGTCGACAGGGAGCGGACCCCGTCGGACGACTCCCACGGTGGCCGGCTCGGCTTCCAGATCGTCGCGCAGCCACCGCGCGAGTTCGATGTCGGCCACCAGATCCTCCGACGTCGTCGTGAGGACCTCGACCTCCCCCGGCTCCGGCCGTGACAGGACGGCCCGGGGATGCGCCGCTTCGGGCGGCGGGGACACCGAGATCGCAGCGGGTGCGAGACCGATCGCATCACCGGCCAAGCTCTGGAGCCACCGGTAACTCGAGGCGAGTTCGTCGGCCGCGTACGGGCCATGCCGTGTGGTGGGTTCGGTCTCGGGCACCACCACAACGCATTCCCCCTGATCACGGTTCCCGAGCCGGTTCACACGCCCGGCACGTTGGGCGAGAGAGGTTCCGGGTGCGAGTTCGGTGACCAGCGATGCCAGATCCACATCGATACCCACTTCGAGTGTCTGTGTTGCCACGATGACCCGGATCTCCGAGTCCCCAGACACTGTGAATGCATCGGGATGCCGATCCTTCATCACTGCCAGGTCCAGCGGACGCAACGGCCCGATCCACAGCAGTACCGCGTCGCCGTAGATTCCCCGGAGCTGTGAGTAGACCTCGCCCGCCGTGACGACCGTGTTCACCACGCAGCCGACGGTCTCAAGATCTCCGACCGTCTCCACCTGGCGGACCACCTGCTCGGTGATGAACCTTGCATACGTCTTGCTGGGACGCTTACCCGCCGGCCAGTCCGAGGTCGGCATCAGCGACAGCGGTTTCGGACGTTCGAGCCGCCGGGCGAGCACGTGGTCGGCGTCGAGGTCATCGGGCCCGTCGACGCCGACCGCCGTGGTGTCGTCCACCTCATGTGGCGTCGCCGTGGTGGCAACGATCTGCAATCGCGGTACGCCGAGTCGCTCAGCGTTCGTCAACTGTGCACATCGCCGGGCCGCGAAGAGCAACTGCCGATTCAGATGTGCTTCGTCGAGCACCATCACCGAATCCAAGCCCAGGAGCCCGGCCTCCCGAGGCCGTGCGTTCGGCGAGGTCCCATACCCTCGGAACAGAAGCCGGCTTCCCCACATGTCCGGTGTCGCGCAGATGATCGCACAGGCAGCCGGGTCATCGAACCACTGCACTTCTGATCGCTGGGTGCGCGGAGAGCCGGCAAGTCCGCCCCGCAGGCGCGACAAGATGAACGGACCGGACTCGGGGTGAGACCCGAGCCGTGTGAGGCCTTCCCGAACCCGTGCTGCGACCGATTCCTCCGATGCCGCCTGCAACTGGTCGCGAAGGTGTTGTGCACGATCATGATGCGAGTCGACGATCGCACGCCGATTGACCACTGCCGCAAGGCGACGCGGGACGCGCGGACCGCTCCCCCATCCGGCGAGTGCGTTCACGAACAGATGGACGTCGATGACCGCAGACTTTCCCGACCCGGTCGGTGCGGTGATGTGCTCGGGCCATCCACCATGGTCGACGATGTATCGGCACAGCCGTATCTGCCAGCGGAACGGCGGGTGACCGTTCATTTCACGGAAGTACGCCTCGAAATCCCCGACGCTCAGACCGGTCATGATCGGTATCCCATCGCCGCGGCCGCATCGTGTGGAACATCGAACGGACAGAGCAGACCTCCGCCCAGATGACGACTCTGGCCGATCGCGACGATCGCGGTGTCACTGATCAGGGTCCCCGGACCGAGCACCAATCGGTACGGCTGTGCAACCAGACCCTTCGGCAGTTTGTGGACGTACTTGCCCGTATCCGAGTCAGCTATTCGATGTGTGCTCAACGCCTGCACTCCGCCCCGATCGACCGCCGCGATGAGTGCTGAATAGCGCTCCCCCGCAGGAGCGTTGCGATCTGGAACATCAACGGCCCCCAGGTGGTCTCGGTATGTGAAGCCCACCGACAGCAGTGCCGAGTCCCCCAGCGTCCACGATCGTTCCCCTCGACTCGGTTGTCGGCGTGTTTCCGGAACAACCGCCGGAATCGCGGTCCACAGTCGGGTCGACAACTCGTCGGACGCATGCCAGAAGGATGCGGCGTCGTGGATCGTCGGAGCACCGAGTCGGATTCCACCGTGAGCGCCACGGTACAGCCGTGTCAGCGACGCCAAGACCGTCGCGATGGATTCCAGGCCACCCTCGGGGAGCAGAAGGGCCATTCCCGCACCGAGATGCGGGTGTGCCGAGGCCGACACGATGCTCTCCGGAAGCGGCTGAATTGCAATGCGATTCGTCGGGCGCGGGGCACCGGTCGTGTAACGGCCGGTGACCAGCGGCGACGCATCGTCGCCGAGCAGCGCCGTCAACGCACGGTGCATGGTGACCGACCATGCAACCCGGTCGTCAGGCCCGACATCCCGGTTGGTCGGAAAATGGACGATGTGAACCCAGGGTGCGTTGACCTCGATGGTCGGTGTGATCTCGTCGTAGCCCAGAACGACCTTCAGATCATGCGACAGCGACGGCGGAGCAGGAAGCTCCGATGCCTTCCACTTGTCCGCCGAGACGCTCGGCGGTTTGATCGGTTGCGCGCGAACGTAATCGACGTCGAGTTCAGCCGTCCTGCCGGGTGCCGCCACCGGCAGCCGAATCGCGACCGAGTTGAACGGGCCCTGTTTCTGCGCCCGCCGATGAGTTGGTTCGATCGTCCCGACCTCCAGCACCACCGGAGAGTCCGCCTCACCCAGGCATGGAACGTCGGCGCACAGGGCGTCCAGCGTCGTCTGGATGTCGTCGGGAACCTGCGCCCATCCCCACCCGATGGGCCCGGCCAGCGCCGTCGAGTCGGTCACGAAGCGCCGCGTCTTGCGCCGTGTCGGTGCGGTTGCGGCGTTCTCCACCACGCCTTCATCACGAAAGGCGAACGCGCCGTTGGTCTGATCGGCGTTCATCTCCCAGTGTGGGAGCTCGATGTAGTCGGGTGGGTTGTCTTCGAGCCATTCCAGCGCGCGAGAGGCGTCTCCATTACGGCTCAGTTCACCTTGCCCTGACGCCGCGGTGCAACCGTTGCCGGCCGCGGCCACCAGTGCAGCGTGCAGCCGAAGCGGGGAGGGCAAGAGGTCGGCCTGTCGATCCGGCCGGTGCCCGCGATAGATCCCGAGCGGGAATCTGGCCCGGATACCGATGACGCTCATGTCAGTCCTCGTCGTCGGTATCGGCATCGGCGTTGTTGATGATCAGGTCGTTGCCGGTGACCTCGAAGACCTGACCTTCCCAACGGATACCTGCGAGTGACCGGGCATTCTCGATCGAGGCATTCAGCAACGCGTCGGCGTCCGCGATGGCGAGTGGCTCGAGGTCGATGGTCTTACCGTGCCGGGCATCGATGGTGACCGACGTCGGTCCGGCCTCACGAAGGTTGCAGTTGGCACGGAGATCGAGCTCGGCATCCGCCCGCGCCAGACCTGCGAGTGCGTAGGCAACCAGCAGGGCGCGGCATGCGGCGTCCCCGTCAGGGCCTGCACCGAATCGAAGCTGACGTAGGGCACTGAACGTGATGACATGTGAGCGGATGATCCGACGGCATGCGACCAGCCCGAGCCCGGCGAGTGACGGCGGGATCGCGCCGAGACCGAGCGGTGCGGCCGATGTCCGTCCACTGCGCGATGACTTGATGTCCTTCTCGATCTTCTCCACGTTCTTCGTCGAGAGTTCATCGCGCTGATCGTCGAGCAGTTGCTTCAGCTGGGGACCGGTGAGTCGAACGCTGGCGGCGATCGGGTCCACGCGTGCCCCGCCTCGGCGGGGCGGAGTGGTGCCATCCGGGCCCTGATCGGCGAGAACACCGATGACCTCGCCGACGAGACCGCTTCGATAGCGCCCTTGGCGGGACTTTCTGGTGGAGTCCCATCCGCCGAACACAAGTGCAGTGGGCGCCAGTTCCAGGATGGGGCGAACGTCGGCTGTCGTGGCGTTTCGGGCCGCCAGGTAGTCGGGATGCTGTGTCACCGGGGCACCATCGACGCTGCCTGCTCGGATGTGACCGTCATAGAGACGGTGCGGCAAGGTGTAGTCGAACTCCCGATGACCGCCGCCGTAGGTGACCGCAATACGAGGCGTGAGTGAGAGCGGGTCGATGCCGTCATCGATCGCCTTCTCGATCTCGACCTCCACGCGATTGAGTTGGGACGCCTTCGAGTCGATGAGCACGACCTTCGCGGTCTCGTCGTCGACGAACCTCGTCTCGTAGGCGTACGTCGCGTTCCGCTGGTCGACGAATCGGGCAGGTGCGACACCGCCGTGCTCCCCCTCGGCCGGGGTCAGATCGGTGACCGATGTGAGAGCCGCGGCACCACCGGGCCGGCATGCGGCGGTCAGCATATCCAGATCGAGCTGCGTCATGGCAGATCCGTCCTTGTTGTCGGTGGCGATCAGTAGGGTTCGCCGATATAGAAGACGCTACGTCGACCACCTCGAGGCGTCCATCATTCGCACAGATGAATCCACAAGTGGAACTCCAACAACCATGTACCCCTAACGGCAGACGGGCTGGTGACCCATCACAGATCACCAGCCCCAACCGAAGGTCCGGCCAACTCATAGCCCGCCGGAGGCTGTGCTCAACTCACGAGAGGAATGCCAACGACCATGCCTCAACGAAGACCGTGAATACGGATCGAGCGTCCCCAGCTTAGCGTCGCCGACCAAGACCTCAGGTGACACGTACGGAATGAACCGACGTCGACCGTGGTGACGTCGGGATGCTCGTCCTGCGGAGATTTCGACACGCCTCGTCGCTGCGCTCCTCGTCGGCTCAATCGGCGTGAACTGCGCGCCCCGTCAGATCGGCCACCGGCCAACCACGCGGCCCGATCGGTGCGCTCCTCGTCGACTCAATCACCGTAAACCGCGCGCCCCGTCAGATCGGCCACCGGTCGACCACACGCCCCGATCGGTGCGCTCCTCGTCGGCTCGATCACCGTAAACCGCGCGTCCCGATCGCCGCGCTCCTCGTCGGCTCAATCAGCGTGAACTGCGCGTCCCGATCGGTGGGCTCCTCGTCGGCTCGATCAGCATGAACTGCGCATCCCGACCGTGCGCTGCTCGTCGGCTCGATCACCGTGCCCGAACACCTCGCCACCGATTCGCTGCGATCCCCCGACAACGCGACAGGCCGCATCCCCCACAAGGGATGCGGCCTGTCGGCGGTCTGGAACCAGACTCAGTGCTTCTCGGGTCCGACGTGGTACTCGAAGACCATGCCGGCGGCGCTGCCCATGATGCAGGCGGCGCAGAAGATGCAGAACCAGATGTTGCCGGTGGCGAAACCGACGGCGAACATCGCGGCGGACGCGGCGATCAGGATCGGCCACCAGGAGTGCGGGCTGAAGAAGCCCAGCTCGCCGGCGCCGTCCTCGATCTCGGCCTCTTCGTAGTCCTCCGGGCGGATCTCCACCCGTCGGGACACGAACCGGAAGTAGGTACCGGCGATCAGCGTCAGACCGGCACTGAAGAACATGCCGACCACGCCGACCCACTCCACACCGCGGCTGGTGAATGCGGTGCACAGCGTGTAGATCACGCCGGCCAGGAAGAAGAACGCCGTCAGGAGTTCGAAAAGTCGGGCTTCGACCTTCACGATGCTGCTCCGCTCTTGATCGTGCAGTTGGCGATGCGGGTGTTGTTCGGGTCACCGGTGGCGGTGGCGCTGCCATCGCTCTTGCGGCGGGTGTCGAACGGAACGGTCACCACCGACTCAGGCTCCTGGCAGATCGCCTGCAGCGCCTCGGCATTGGTGGCCGTCGGGTTGGCCTCGCGGTACTTGATGTAGGCGTCGAAATCGTCGCCCGACACCGCACGCACCTCGAAGTTCATCATCGAGTGGTAGGTACCGCACATCTCCGCGCAGCGGCCGACGAAGGCGCCCTCGGTGTCGATCTTCTCGACCTGGAAGACGTTGTCGGTGTGGTTCTGCTCCGGGAAGGGCAGCACGTCGCGCTTGAACAGGAACTCCGGAACCCAGAAGGAGTGGATGACGTCGGCGGCAGCCAGATCGAACTGGATGCGACGCTCGGTCGGCAGCACCAGGATCGGGATCTCGGTGGAGGTACCGAGGGTCTCGATCGAGTTGAACTTCAGGTAGTTGCGGATGTCGTCATCGCGACCGTTGGCCGGACCGGGCAGCTCTTCGCCGTGGTCGTTGGTCTCCTGCAGCTGCAGGTCGAACGGGCTTCCGTCGTGCTGGAAGAAGCTCTTCTCCGAACCGTCGGCAAAGGTGACGTCGCGGTAGCCGAACTTCCAGTTCCACTGGAAGGCGGTGACGTCGACGACGACCTTGGGGTCGTCGGTCTTCTTCTCGACCTGGTTCTGCACGATCACCGTGAAGTAGAACAGCACGGCGATGATGACGAACGGGATCGCCGTGTAGGTGAGCTCGAGCGGCACGTTGTAGGCGGTCTGACGAGGGAACTCGTCCTTGCCTTCCTTGTGCCGGTGGAAAGTGATGGTCCAGAAGATCAGGGCCCACACCAGAATGCCCATGATGAGGGCCGCGATGACCGACCAGGTCCACAGCTTCCGCATCACTTCGGCTTCCGGAGTGATACCGACCGGCCAGCCGAATCGCACGATCTCGTCGCCGCTACACCCCGTCATCAACAGAGCGCCGACGGCGAGGATCCCGGCGATGCCGATCCGTTTTGCCGTCCGCGACGCGGACGAAGCACGTCGGGCCGGGGGCCGTCCACCGTGTGCCAATTTCACGCCTTCCTGCTCGCTCGGCGCGACGTCTCCGTCGGCCGAGTCGCACGCCACATGACCTGCTCCGGCGCGATCGCCCGTCCGACCACTGTCGTAAGACGTTGCCCGGGACCGGGCACCACGATTCACACCGTGGCCGCGCCTGTGTACTACGCAGCGTAGACCAACTCACGGGAACTTTTTCGGTTGGGGTGCATCCGCGCGTCGAAAACTCCGAAAGCCCACGCAGACGCCCAGTTCGCGATCCAGGACACACGAGGCGAGGGCGCCGCGAGTGCCCGGATACGGCATACTCGGAGACCGGCCGGGACGCCTCGTCCCGGATCTGGGGAACTCGAGTCGAAAGAGGCCTTTACTGGTGTGTGGTTTGCTCGGTCTGCTGACGTCCGACGGTTCGGCGGGCAGCGCCGTCGACCTCCTCTCGAAGGCCTCGCACTGCATGCGGCACCGCGGCCCCGACGAGCCGGGAACCTGGCACGACGACGATCTCGTCCTGGGCTTCAACCGGTTGTCGATCATCGACATCGAGCACTCGCATCAGCCGCTGCGCTGGGGTCCGCCGGACAATTCCGACCGCTACGCGCTGGTGTTCAACGGCGAGATCTACAACTATGTCGAGATCCGCGCCGAGCTGGCCGCCGACGAGGGCACGGTCTTCCGTACCGAGGGTGACGGCGAGGCGATCGTCGCCGCCTTCCACCATTGGGGTCCCGACGCGGTACGCCGGTTGCGCGGCATGTTCGCCTTCGCCATCTGGGACACCGAGAACCGCACCCTGTTCCTGGCGCGCGATCCGTTCGGCATCAAGCCGATGTTCCTGGCGACCGGCCCGGGCGGTACCGCCTTCGGCAGCGAGAAGAAGAGCCTGCTCGAGCTGCTCGACCGCCTGCAGCTGGGCACCGAACTGGATCTGCGGGCCCTCGAGCACTACACCGAGTTGCAGTACGTCCCCGAGCCGGAGACCGCGCATGCGTCGATCCGTCGCCTCGAGTCCGGCTGCCACGCGACCCTCGCGCCCGGCCAGGCGCCGAAGGTCACGCGCTACTTCACCCCGCAGTTCGGCGTCGTCCCGGTCACCGACGCGACCCGGCAGCGCCGCTACGACCAGATCGCCGAGGTGCTCTCGGACTCGGTCGCCAAGCACATGCGCGCCGACGTCACCGTCGGGTCGTTCCTGTCCGGCGGCATCGACTCCACCGCGATCGCCGCGCTGGCGATCCGGCACAACCCGGATCTGATCACCTTCACCACCGGCTTCGAGCGTGAGGGCTACTCCGAGGTCGACGTCGCCGTGGAATCCGCCGAGGCGATCGGCGCGCGCCACATCGTCAAGGTGGTCTCGGAGAGCGAGTTCATCGACGCCATCCCGCAGATCGTCTGGTACCTCGACGACCCGGTCGCCGATCCGGCGCTGGTCCCGCTGTACTTCGTGGCCGCCGAGGCCCGCAAGCACGTCAAGGTGGTGCTCTCGGGTGAGGGCGCCGACGAACTGTTCGGCGGCTACACCATCTACAAGGAACCGCTGTCGCTGTCGGCGTTCGACAAGATGCCCACCATCATGCGCCGGCTGGCCGGCAAGGTGTCCGACCGCATCCCCGAGGGCACCCGCGGCAAGAGCCTGCTGCATCGCGGGTCGCTGACCCTCGAGGAGCGGTACTACGGCAACGCCCGCAGCTTCGACGACGCCCGGCTGCAGGCGGTGCTGCGCGACTACCGGCCGGAATGGACCCATACCGACGTCACCGCCCCGATCTATGCGATGAGCGAGGGCTGGGACCCGGTCGCCCGGATGCAGCATCTCGACCTGTTCACCTGGTTGCGCGGCGACATCCTGGTCAAGGCCGACAAGACCACCATGGCCAACTCGCTCGAGTTGCGGGTGCCGTTCCTCGACCCGGAGGTGTTCGCCGTCGCCGAGCGTCTCCCCTACGAGGAGAAGATCGCCCACGGCACCACCAAGTACGCACTGCGCAAGGCGCTCGAGCAGATCGTGCCGCCCCATGTGCTGCACCGTCGCAAGCTCGGCTTCCCGGTGCCCATCCGCCACTGGCTGGCCGGCTCGCAGATGTACGACTGGGCCCACCAGACGATCGCCGACTCGCAGACCGACCACCTCTTCGACAAGTCGGTGGTGCTGGCGATGCTCGACGAGCACCGGGACGGCGTCATCGACAACAGCCGCCGGCTGTGGACGGTGCTGATCTTCATGGTGTGGCATGCGATCTTCGTGGAGAAGACGCTGGTCCCCCAGATCACCGATCACACCTACCCGGTCAAGCTCTGACCTGATCGCGGGCAGACACCGAAAGAGGGCCGAACCCGTCGCGGGTTCGGCCCTCTCTGGTCGATCAGGGATGTGCCTGCCGGGGCGTCAGAAGATCGCGCCGATCTCCTTGGCGGCGTCGGCACCATAGGCGCCCTCGATCCGCGACAGCGCCGAGGCATGATCCCAGGTCCAGTCCTGGGTGGAGACGGTCTCCAGGACGAGCACGGCCACCATCGAGCCGAGCTGGGCGGCCCGCTCGAAGCCGAGTCCCTTGCTCAGGGCGGTCAGGAAACCGGCCCGGAAGCCGTCGCCGACACCGGTCGGGTCGACCTGTGCGGTCTCGGGCACCACCGCGACGTGGATGCGCTCGCCGCCACGCTCGACGATCTCCACGCCACCGGCACCGAGGGTGGTGATGCGGGTGCCGACCATCTCGCCGATCCGCTCCGCCGACAACCCGGTCTTCTCGCGCAGCAGCGCCCACTCGTACTCGTTGGTGAACAGGTAGGTCGCGCCGTCGATCAGCGACCGCGCGGTCTCACCGTCGAGCCGGGCCAGCTGCTGGGACGGATCGGCGGCGAACGGGATGCCCAGGGTGCGGCACTCGTCGGTGTGGGCGACCATGCCGGCCGGGTCGTCGGCGCCGATCAGCACCAGATCCGGGGTGCCCGCGGTGGTGATGACGTCGCCGAGGGCGATCTCGCGGGCCTCGCTCATCGCACCGGCGTAGAACGACGCGAGCTGCGCCATGGTCTCGTCGGTGGTGCACATGAAGCGGGCGGTCTGCTTGGTCTCGGAGACACGCACCGAACGGCAGTCGACGCCGTGCGCCTCCAGCCACTGCCGGTAGTCGTGGAAGTCGGCGCCGACCGCGCCCACCAGCACCGGCGAGCCACCCAGCTCCCCCATCGCGTAGGCGATGTTGCCGCCGACCCCGCCGCGGCGGACCACGAGATCCTCGACGAGGAAGCTCAGCGAGATGTGTTCGAGTTGATCACCCAGGAGCTGTTCGGAGAACTTGCCCGGAAAGGTCATCAGATGATCGGTCGCGATCGAGCCACACACAAAGATGGTCACGAGGTGTCCTTCGCCCTTCAGTCGGTCGACATGCAGTGGTGCCTCACGTTACTGAGGGTGCCCAAACGCCACCGACCGCACCCCGGCGTTGCGGGGTGCGGTCGGTGGGTGTCCGGTGCGGGGATCGATCAGTTGAACGAGTCGCCGCAGGCGCAGCTGCCGGTCGCGTTCGGGTTGTCGATGGTGAAACCCTGCTTCTCGATGGTGTCGACGAAGTCGATGGTGGCTCCCTGAACGTACGGGGCGCTCATCCGGTCGACGGCGAGGGTGACGCCGCCGAAGTCGTCGGTGAGGTCACCGTCGAGGCTGCGGTCGTCGAAGAACAGCTGGTAGCGCAGGCCCGCACAGCCACCGGGCTGGACGGCGATCCGCAGCGCCAGGTCGTCGCGGCCTTCCTGATCGAGCAGGGCCTTGGCCTTACCGGCGGCGGCGTCGCTCAGGTTGACACCGGTGGTGGTCGCGGTGCCGGATTCGTTCTGCACGGTCATCGATGCTCCTCAGGGGTGATCGTCGTCGCCACGCCGACTCGATGATGTCGGCGAGTGATCGGTTCCGGGGCGGACCCCGGAGGACAGACATCCGACGGGTCGTCGACCCGCGGACGTGATGCCGTTGGTTCAACCGTACCGCGTGCCGGCCTATTCCCGCCGCCACGATGGACCACACGGTGAATTCGCCGGATGTTCACCCCGGCCAGGCCGCGGCCACCGCACGTGTCAGTCCGGTCAGCTGGGGTCCGGCGTCATCCATCGCGACCTGCACCGATCCGGCGTGGTCGACGATCGAGTGGGCCGCGGCGATCCCGGCGTCGGCGATCTCGTCGGCCCCCAATGTGACCTGCCCCGCCACCACCAGCACGGGCACGTGCGACGCCCGGGCCGTGGCGGTCAGCGCCGACACCACCTTGCCGCGCAGGGTCTGCGAGTCGAACCGGCCCTCCCCGGTGATCAGCAGATCGGCGGCGGCGATGTCGGCGTCCCGGCCGGTGGCCTCGGCGACGACGGTCGCCCCCGACACCCGGCGACCGCCGAGCGCCAGCAGGGCCGCGCCGAGTCCGCCGGCCGCCCCGGCCCCGGTCTCGGCGCTGATGTCGCGGCCGGCGAGTTCGGTGAGCACCCGGTTCCACTCGGCCATCCGATGTTCGAGCCGGACCAGCGCGGCGGCGTCGGCGCCCTTCTGCGGGCCGAACACGGCGATCGCGCCGAGCGGCCCGAGCAGCGGGTTCTCCACGTCGGAGGCGGCCACCACGTCGATGCCCGCACACCGCTCGAGGGCGCGCTCGGGTCCGCCGAGCGCCTCGATCAGGCCGCGACCCCCGTCATTGGAGGCGCTGCCGCCGAGCCCGACGACGACCGAGGCGACCCCGGCGCGCAGTGCGGCGTCGACGAGCATCCCCACGCCGGTGGTGTCGGCGGTCTGGGCGGTGCGCGGGGTGGGGCCACCGCCGAGCTGATGCAGTCCGCATGCCTGCGCGCATTCGACGTAGCCGACGAGGTGGTCGGGATCGCGGTCGTCGAGCAGCCACCGCGCGGTGACCGACGCACCGAGCGGGCCGGGCACGGTCTCGGTGTGCACCTGTCCGAACCGGCCGGCGAGGACGTCGACGAACCCCGGTCCGCCATCGGACTGCGGTGCGTGCACCACCTCGTCGTCGGGGCGCGACGCCGACCATCCGGTCGCGATCGCGTCGGCGGCCTCGACCGCGGTCAGGGTGTTGCCGAACGAATCCGGTGCGATCAGGACGCGCATCGCCACTCCTGTGCAACGGTGTGAACTCCGGGGGACGCCATGCGGGCAAAGTATAGGGAGGTCGACGCGGGACGGCAGCGCGGAATCGCCTAGGCTCGAAGGCGTGAAGCTGCCATGGAAGAAGGACGAATCCCCGGCCGACGCCGCGGGTGAGACGTCCGCCGACGATGCGTCGATCGAGGACGCTGCCGACACCACCGACGAGTCCGGGCGAGGCAGCGCCTATACCCCCGGAAAGGGACGTCCGACCCCGTCGCGCCGCCAGTCGCAGGGCCGCAAGCGTGGCCCGGTGACACCGCCGCCGACCACGCGCGCCGAGGCCCGCGCCCGCAAGAAAGAGCTCAAGAGCTCGATGTCCAAGGAGGACAAGCGCAAGCTCAGTGCCGATCGTCGCTCCCAGCGGCTCGAGCAGCGGGAACGCATGATGGCCGGCGAGGAGAAGTACCTCATGCCGCGCGACAAGGGCGAGGTGCGGCGCTATGCCCGCGACATCGTCGACTCGCGCCGCAACTTCGCCGGACTGTTCATGCCGTTCGCGATCGTGCTGATCGTGGTGATGTTCCTGCCGTCGATCGCGGCGTACTCGACCTTGCTGCTGCTGGCCTTCGTGGTCCTGATGGCGATCGACGGCGTGATCCTCGGGCGTCTCGTGAACAGCCGTGTGCGCGAGCGTTTCCCGGACACCACCGACACCGGGATCAAGCTGGGCTGGTACTCCTTCACGCGTGCCATGCAGCTGCGCAAGATGCGCGCCCCGGCCCCGCAGGTCGCCGCGGGCGACGAAGTCTGACCGGCGATGACCACACGCGGGCATCGGACGCTGATCCTCGGCGGGGTGCGATCGGGGAAATCCGATCACGGTGAAGATCTTCTGCGCGCACACGCTTCGGTGCGGTATCTGGCCACCGGCCCGACGCTGACCACCGACACCGAGTGGACGGCGCGGGTCGAGCGGCATCGCGCACGCCGCGGCGACCGGTACACCACCGTGGAGACCACCGCGCTCGCCGACGAGCTGCACGCGCACCCGGACGCGGCGACACTCGTCGACGATCTGGGCAACTGGCTCGCAGCACGTCTCGACGCCACTGGCGCATGGTCGGCCGAGACCGTCGACCGCACCGCCGAGAACTCCGAGTTGTGCTCGGCGATCGACGGTTTCGACGGCGACCTGGTGCTGATCAGCCCCGAGGTGGGTCTGGCGCCGGTACCGCCGACCCCGGCGGGGCGGCTGTTCCAGGATCAGCTCGGGGTGCTCAACGCCGCCGTCGCCGCGGTCTGCGACCGGGTCCTGCTGGTGGTGGCCGGACGGGTCATCGACCTCTCCGACGCCGCGGTCGTCACCCCTGCGACACCGGCGCCCGACGCCGAACTGATTGCCGCACAACCCATCTCGCCCGGACCCGCCACCCCGGAGGCGTCCGCCGCCCCGGTCCCGGTCCCGGTGGCCGCCCCGTCGGTTCCGGTGGAGCTGCCGACCGGTGTGGTGCGCGTCGAGGCCGACGGCCCCGGAGACCGGCCCCGTCCCGACCCCACCGACGCCGAGGTGTTCGGTCCGATCGATCCGCCCGACGAGGCGATCGCCGACGCGGCCCGCGCCCGTCAGCTCACCCTGACCAAACCGGCCGGTTCCCTGGGCCGGCTCGAGGAACTCGGCGTGTGGATCTCGGCCTGCCAGGGCGTGTGCCCGCCGCGTCCGATCACCGCGCCCACCGTCGTCGTCTTCGCCGGTGATCACGGCGTCGCACGCTCGGGTGTCTCGGCATATCCGCCCGAGGTGACGGTGCAGATGGTCGCCAACATCGCCGAGGGCGGTGCGGCGGTCAACGTGCTCGCCGCACGCTCGGGTGCGCGGGTACGCGTGGTGGACATGGCCGTCGACGCCGACACCCCACCACAGTTCGGCACCTACAAGGTGCGGCGCGGCAGTGGCGACCTGCGGGTCACCGACGCCCTCACCCTCGACGAGACACGACAGGCCATCGCGGCCGGCCGGGCGATCGCCGACGACCTGATCGACGCCGGCGCCGATCTGCTGATCCCCGGCGACCTCGGCATCGGCAACACCACGCCGTCGGCCGTCATCGTCGGCACCCTCGCCCGCCGCGAGCCGGTCGAGGTGGTCGGCCGCGGCACCGGCATCGACGATCTCGGCTGGATGCGCAAGGCCGCCGCGATCCGCGACGGCATGCGCCGGGCCCGCCCGCACCGCAACGACCCGCTGCGGCTGCTGGCCGCTGTCGGCGGCGCCGATCTCGCGGCGATGGCCGGGTATCTCGCCCAGGCCGCCGTCCGCAAGACCCCGGCGATCCTCGACGGGGTGGTGGTCACCGCGGCCGCGCTGATCGCCGCCGAACTCGCCCCCGGCGCCACCCGCTGGTGGCTCGCCGGACACCGGTCGGCCGAGCCGGCCCATTCGATCGCCCTGGAGTACCTCGACCTGCAACCGGTCGTCGAGTTCTCGATGCGGCTCGGCGAGGGCACCGGTGCGCTGGCCGCGTTGCCCGCGGTGATGAGTGCGGTGGACGTGCTGACCTCGATGTCGACCTTCGGTGAGGCCGGGGTCAGCGAGAAACCGGCCGCCGACGACGCCCTGGCCGGGACCGAACCCGCCGAGGCGCCCGCCTGACCATGGCCGTCTCGCCGCGTCCGATGGCCGTCGCGTTCTCGTGGCTGACCGTCGTCCCGATCCCCCGTCGGCTCACCGACGGGGAGTTCGACCGGACGCTGGGGGCCGGCGTGATGGCGACCGTCCCGGTGGTCGGCGCCTTCCTGGGAACCGTTGCGGCACTGGCTGCCTGGGGACTGTCGGCGACGGATCTCCCCGGCGCGATGGTGAGCGTGCTGGTGGTGATCCTGCTCGCGGTGGGGACCCGCGGGATGCATGTCGACGGCGTCGCCGACACCGCCGACGGCCTGGGCTGTTACGGCCCGCCCGAACGGGTCACCGAGGTGATGCGCTCGGGCAGTGTGGGGCCGTTCGGCGCGGCGACCGTCGCCGCGATCCTCGCCGTCGACGCCATCGGGTTCGCCACGCTCGCCGGCGCACAACGATGGCTCGAACTGGGTCTCGCCGTCGCCGTGGGACGTCTCGCCGCGGTGGTCGCCACCCGCTGGTCCCTCTCCCCCGCCCACGACAACGGGTTCGGGGCACTCGTCGTCGGCACCCAGAAGATGTCGGTGGCGGTGTGGACGCTGCTGTTCGTGGTCGCGGCCGCACTCGTCGGCGGGTTCGGCGCGCACGACTGGTTCGACACCGCCGGCGCGATCCGGGCCGTGGTGGTTGTGGGCGTCGTCGTCGCGGCGATGTGGCTGTTCACCCGGCACTGCGCACGGCGGATGGGCGGGATCACCGGCGACGTGATCGGCGCCGCGATCGAACTCGGGACGACGATCGCCGTGATCGGCCTGCTCGTCTGAGACGTCGGCGCCGACGTCTGCCGACTCCCGAAGGGGCCCGGCATCTTTCGGCGATCGAACCGGCCCGGAGTGCCACGCCGTACCCTGCCCGGCTCCCCGCACCTCCCGACACCACCACAGACAGAGAAGGTGACCGGGCACGAGGCCCGGCCACCTTCTCTGTGGTGAAATCTGTTCTGCGGTGAAATCTGTTCTGCGGTGAGCTCGCCGGCGGCTACGGCCGGTACAGCTCGGTCATCCAGCCGTGGGTGTCGGCGAACTTGCCGCGCTGGATGCCGGTGAGGGTGTCGCGCAGGGCGAGGGTGACCTCGCCGGGGGTGCCGTCACCGATGGTGTAGTCCTCGGTCTCGCTCTTCACGTGACCGACCGGGGTGATCACCGCGGCGGTGCCACAGGCGAAGACCTCGGTGATGTCGCCGGAGGCGACGCCCTTGCGCAGCTCCTCGGTGCTGATCTTGCGCTCCTCGACCGCGAATCCGGCGTCGGTGGCCAGCATCAGCAGCGACTCCCGGGTGATGCCGGGCAGCAACGAACCGGTGAGTTCCGGGGTCACCAGGCGGGCGTCGGCACCCGACCCGAAGACGAAGAACAGGTTCATGCCGCCCATCTCCTCGATGTAGCGACGCTCGAGCGCATCGAGCCAGACCACCTGGTCACAGCCCTTCTCGGTGGCCTGCGCCTGCGCGAGGAAGGAGGCGGCGTAGTTGCCGCCGCACTTGGCGAAGCCGGTGCCGCCGGGGACCGCACGCACGTACTCGGTGCACAGCCACACGCTGACCGGCTTGATGCCCCCGGAGAAGTAGGCACCGGCGGGCGAGGCGATCACCGAGTAGCGGTACTCCGATGACGGTGCGTTGACACCGAGACCGGCCTGCGAGGCGAACATGAACGGCCGCAGGTAGAGCGACGACTCGCCGCCGGCCTCCGGCACCCACGCGTTGTCGGCGGCGAGCAGGGCCTTGAGGGAATTGAGGAAGTCCTCGACCGGCAGGGCCGGCATGGCCAGACGTGCGGCCGACTGCTGCATCCGCAGGCCGTTGGCCTCGGGGCGGAACGCGGCGATCGAACCGTCGGCCTGACGGTAGGCCTTGAGTCCCTCGAAGACCTCCTGGCCGTAGTGCAGCACCATCGCCGACGGATCGAGTGCGATCGGGCCGTAGGGAGTGACCTGCGCGTTGTGCCATCCACGCGCCACGTCGTAGTCCACCAGCACCATGTTGTCGGTGAAATGCTTGCCGAAACCGGGCGCGGCGAGGATCTCGGCACGCTGCGATTCCGACACCGGATGGGGATGCTCGGTGCGGGTGAACTGCAAGGTCATGAGGTGATCCTACCGCCGGGCCGATCGGCCCCTTCTCCGACGTCGCATCAGCGCCGGGGTGTCACACGTGCGACTCGACGAACGGCGGCAGGACCACCTCACACGGCAGCGCGCGTCCACGGACGTCGACGACCACCTCCGCGCCCTTCGTGATCCCGGACGCGGTGTCGATGAGCGCCAACGCGATTCCCTGCTTGAGGGTCGGCGAGAAGGTGCCCGAGGTGCACACGCCGACGGTCGCGCCGTCGGCGGTGCGGACCTCGCAGTCGGCGCGCGGCACACCACGGCCGGTGGCACGCAGTCCGTAGAGCCGGCGCGCCGGGCCGCTCTGCTTCTCGGCCAGCAGGGCGTCGCGGCCGAAGAACGCGGGCTTGTCCCAGCCCACCGCCCAGCCGCTGCGGGCCTGGTTGGGGGTGATGTCGGTCGACAGTTCGTGACCGTGCAGGGCGTAGCCCATCTCGGTGCGCAGGGTGTCGCGGGCGCCGAGACCGGCCGGCTGCCCGCCGAAGGCCCGCACCTGCTCGAGCAATGCGTCGAACACCGGTCCGGCGTCGGCCCAGCGGGGCAGCACCTCGAAGCCCTTCTCCCCGGTGTAGCCGGTACGGCACACCCGCACCGGGAACGTGGTGTCCCCCGCGGTGAGGTCGGCGTCGGCGAAGGCCATGTACTCCATGTCGGTGGGCAGGCCGACGGCGGCGAGCACGTCCGCACTCTTGGGGCCCTGCACCGCGAACACCGCGTACTCACGGTGCTGATCGGTGATCGTGATGCCGTCGGGGGCCACCGCCGCCAAGGCCGCCACCACCGTGGCGGTGTTGGCCGCGTTGGGGACCAGAAACACCTCGTCGTCGCCCACCAGGTAGGTGATCAGGTCGTCGATGACACCGCCGGACTCGTTGCAGCACAACGTGTACTGCGCCTTGCCGGGACGGATCTTGGCGAGATCGGCGGTGAGGGTGGCGTTGATGAACTCCGCCGCGCCCGCACCGGCGACCAGCGCCTTGCCGAGGTGGCTGACGTCGAAGATGCCGACCGCCTCGCGCACCGCGGTGTGCTCGGCGACGGTTCCGGCGTAGGAGACGGGCATGTCCCATCCGCCGAAGGCGGCGAAACTCGCTCCGAGGGCGGCATGACGATCGGCGATGGGGCCGGCGAGAAGCTCACTCATGGGCCCCAACCTACCTCTCCGCCCACCGGCGCCGCGGGCGAGGCGAGTGCCCGTGTCGGGGCCCCGCACCCCCGGCGCACCCCGACACCGGAATCCCCGGATTCCGCGCACACCGACCGGCGGTGTCCGCGCACCGCCAGACCACACTCACCCACCACCCGGCGCCGCGGCCATAAGATGGCCCAGGTGAGCAAGAACGAGAGCGCCGATCGCACGCGCGGACCCCAGATCACCCTGTCCACCTCACTCGATTCCGCCGACGAGGCCCTCGTCGTCGGGCTCATCGCCGCGGCGCCGGATTCCGACGACGCACCCACCCTGCTGCTGGCCGCCGACGTCCTCGACGACGCACAGGCCGCCGCGATCAGCGGGGCGCTGGTGGCGGTCGGGGCCGGCGGATCGCACGGCGAGGTCACCCGGATCGCCGCACCGGAGTCCCTCGGGGTGTCGGTGGTGGTGGCCGTGGGTCTCGGTGACGAGGCCGCCGTCGACGACGACGAGAAGGTGCGTCAGGCGGCCGGCGTGGTGGCTCGTGAACTCGACGGGTTCAGCACCGTCGCCACCACCCTGGCGGCGGCCGCACTCGCCCCGGCGGTCGAGGGACTGTTCCTCGGCGCCTACCGGTTCGACGAGTTCCGCTCGGCCAAGTCCGAGCCGAAGAAGTTGCCGCCCACCACGATCCACCTGCTCACCGACGACACGGGCAAAGCCGTCAAGGCAGACCTCGCCCATGCGGTGGCCGTGGCCGACGCCGTGGCGATCGCCCGCGACTTCGTCAACACCCCGCCGAGCCACCTCTACCCGGAGGAGTTCGCCGAGCGTGCCCGGGCACTGGGCGCCAAGGCCGGCCTGAAGGTGGAGATCCTCGACTTCGCGTCGCTGGAGAAGGAGGGCTACGGCGGCATCGTCGGCGTCGGCAAGGGCAGCTCGCGGCCGCCTCGGCTGGTGCGCCTGACCCATGCGGGCAAGAAGTCGGCCAAGAAGGTCGCCCTCGTCGGCAAGGGCATCACCTTCGACACCGGCGGCATCTCCATCAAGCCCGCCGCCAACATGGACCAGATGACCTCCGACATGGGTGGTGCGGCCGCGGTGATCGCCTCCACCATCCTGGCCTCGCGCCTGGAGCTCGAGGTCACCGTGACCGCGACCGTCCCGATGGCCGAGAACATGCCGTCGGGGACCGCGCAGCGTCCCGGTGACGTGCTCACCCAGTACGGCGGCACCACCGTCGAGGTGCTCAACACCGACGCCGAGGGCCGCCTGGTACTCGCCGACGCGATCGTGCGGGCCTGCGAGGACGAGCCGGACTACCTGATCGACACCGCCACCCTGACCGGTGCGCAGATGGTGGCACTGGGCACCCGCACCCCCGGGGTGATGGGCACCGACGAGTTCCGCGACCGGGTGGCGGCGCTGTCGGCGGAGGTCGGCGAGAACGCCTGGCCGATGCCGCTGCCGGCCGAGCTTCGCTCGGACCTCAAGTCGCGGGTGGCCGATCTCGCCAACGTCACCAATCACCGCTGGGGCGGCATGCTCTCGGCCGGGCTGTTCCTCAAGGAGTTCGTCGCCGAGGGCGTCGAGTGGGCCCATGTCGACATCGCCGGTCCGGCGTTCAATTCGGGCGGTCCGTGGGGTTACACCCCCAAGGGTGGTACGGGCGTACCGGTCCGCACCATCGCCCGCGTCCTCGAGGACATCGCCGCCAACGGCTGACCGCCGACGCTTTTCCCACACACGACACGTCGCCCGGGGCGGCTACGGGTAAGGTTTTGCCGTGGGTACGCGGCCAACCCGTCGCACGCCCCGGGACCCACGGCGCACACACCGTCCACCCGCACGTCCCACCCGCACGTCGAAGACCCACACGTCGAGTTCAGGAGCTAACAGCAATGGCCTTCTCCGTCCAGATGCCCGCCCTAGGTGAAAGCGTCACCGAAGGGACAGTCACACGGTGGCTGAAGGAGGAGGGCGACACCGTAGAGGTCGACGAGCCCCTGCTCGAGGTGTCCACCGACAAGGTCGACACCGAGATCCCGTCCCCCGCGGCCGGCGTCCTCGTGAAGATCGTCGCCCAGGAAGACGACGTCGTCGAGATCGGTGGCGAGCTCGGTGTGATCGGCGACGCCGGTGAGGCGCCCGCCGAGACCCCCGCCCCCGCCGCAGAACCCGCAGCCGCAGAGCCCGCCTCAGAGGCCCCGGCCGCAGCCGCGCCCGCTGCAGAGGCACCAGCCGCAGCACCGGCCGGCGCCGGTACCGATGTCCTGATGCCCGAACTCGGCGAGTCGGTCACCGAGGGCACCGTCACCACCTGGCTCAAGGCCGTCGGCGACACCGTCGCCGAGGACGAGCCGCTGGTCGAGGTCTCCACCGACAAGGTCGACACCGAGATCCCGTCCCCGATCGCCGGCACCCTGATCGAGATCGTCGCCCAGGAGGACGACGTCGTCGAGGTCGGCGGCCGTCTGGCCGTCATCGGTGACGCCTCCGCGGTCTCCGCCCCGGCCCCCGCCGCACCGGCTCCCACCCCCGAGCCCACCCCGGCACCCGAGCCCGTCGCGGCTGCCCCGGCACCCGAGCCCACCCCGGCTCCGGCCGCCCCCGCAGCACCGGCACCGGCGGCATCCACCCCCGCAGCCGAGCCCACCGACCTGCAGTCCACCCCATACGTCACCCCGCTGGTGCGCAAGCTGGCCGCCGAGAACGACATCGATCTCGCGAGCCTGAAGGGCACCGGTGTCGGCGGCCGTATCCGTAAGCAGGACGTGCTCGCCGCCGCCGAGGCCAAGAAGGCCCCGGCCGCCGCTCCGGCCGCTCCCGCTGCTGCTGCGGCCACCCCGGCTGCCGCCGCGTCGACGGCCTCCGAGGTCAAGCCCGAGCTCGCCGCACTGGTCGGGACCACCCAGAAGATCAACCGGATCCGTCAGATCACCGCGAAGAAGACCCGCGAGTCGCTGCAGACGTCGGCGCAGCTCACCCAGGTGTTCGAGGTCGACATGACCAAGATCGTCCACCTGCGCAAGGCGGCCAAGGAGTCGTTCCGGGCGGCCGAGGGCGTCAACCTGACCTTCCTGCCGTTCATCGCCAAGGCCGTCGTCGAGGCACTCAAGGCGCACCCGAACGTCAACGCCTCGATCGACGAGGACCGCAAGGAGATCACCTACTACGAGAAGGTGCATCTGGGCATCGCCGTGGACACCGAGCAGGGCCTGCTCTCGCCGGTGATCCACAACGCCGACGATCTGTCGATCGCCGGGCTCGCCCGCGCCATCGCCGACATCGCCGCGCGTGCCCGCAGCAACGGCCTCAAGCCCGACGAGCTGGCCGGCGGCACCTTCACCATCACCAACATCGGCAGCCAGGGCGCCCTGTTCGACACCCCGATCCTGGTGCCGCCGCAGGCCGCCATGCTGGGCACCGGCGCGATCGTCAAGCGTCCGGTCGTCATCACCGACGAGGAGGGTGACGAGTCGATCGCCGTGCGGTCGATGTCGTACCTGCCGCTCACCTACGATCACCGCCTGATCGACGGTGCCGACGCGGGCCGCTTCCTGACCACCGTCAAGAAGCGCCTCGAGGCGGGTGCATTCGCCGCCGAGCTCGGCCTGTAGGACACGATGCAGGTAGCCATCGCCGGTTCATCGGGGCTGATCGGTTCGGCCCTGGTGACCGCGTTGGAATCCACGGGACACTCCGTTCGCCGCCTGGTGCGGCGTGAGGTCTCCGGACCCGGCGAGTACAGCTGGGATCCGGAGACCTTCGGGGTGCCCGACCACGCGCTCGACGGCGTCGACGCCGTGGTCTCCCTGGGTGGCGTCGGGGTGGGCGATCAGCGCTGGACCGGGCGGTTCAAGCAGGAACTGCGCGACTCCCGGATCACCCCGACCACGGTGCTCGCCGAGGCCGTCCGCGACGCCGGGGTCCCCACCCTGATCAGCGCCAGCGCCACCGGCTTCTACGGCGACACCGGTCCCCGCGTGGCCACCGAGACCGACGGTCCCGGTGCCGGATTCCTGGCCGACCTCACCTGCGACTGGGAGGCCGCCGCCACCGACGACGCCGGCCCCGACACCCGGGTGGTGCTGTTGCGCACCGCCCCGGTGATCGCCCCGCACGGCGGCCTGCTCGGCCGGCTGCGGCCACTGTTCCGGCTCGGACTCGGCGGGTCGATCGGCAACGGCCGCCAGTACTTCTCGTGGATCTCGCTGGTCGACGAGGTCCGCGCGATCGAGTTCCTGCTCGACTCCACGATCGCCGGCCCGGTGAACCTGTGCACCCCGGCCGCGATCCACTTCGCCACGTTCGTCGACGCGCTCGGCCGGTCGCTGCACCGCCCGACCCTGCTCGGTGTGCCGCGGTTCGCGGCCCGCGCGGTCGGCGGCGACATGATCGAGGAAATGGTTTTGTTCTCCCAACGCGTTGCACCCGGTGTGCTCACCGACAACGGCTTCACCTTCACCCACCCCACCATCGCCGAGGCATTGGAGTACGCCAATGCCCGCTGACACCGTCACCGATCACACCGCGATCGCGGCGTCGTCGCTGCGTCGGTCGGCGGAACCGATCGAGAACCGGCGTCTGGGCGTGGTCGACTATCGCGACACCTATGACCTGCAGCACCGGCTGGCCGGTGAGCGCGCCGACGGCACCCTCGACCACGACGTGCTGCTGCTGCTCGAGCACCCGTCGGTCTACACCGCGGGCAAGCGCACCGAGGACGCCGACCGCCCCACCAACGGCGCCGAGGTGATCGACGTCGACCGCGGCGGCCGGATCACCTGGCACGGCCCCGGGCAGCTCGTCGGCTATCCGATCGTGGCGCTCGCCGAACCCCTGGACGTGGTCGAGTACGTCCGGCGGATCGAGGGCGCGCTGATCGCGGTATGTGCCGCACACGGTGTCACCACGACCCGCGTCGAGGGTCGCTCCGGGGTGTGGGTCGTCGACGAGCCCGGCACCGTCCATCCGTCCGGGCAGGCCGAACGCAAGCTCGGACAGATCGGAATCCGCGTGGCCCGTGGGGTCACCCTGCACGGATTCGCCCTCAACGTGAACCCCGACATGTCGGCGTTCGAGGCGATCGTGCCCTGCGGGATCGCCGACGCCGGGGTGACCTCGCTGAGCCGTGAGGCCGGTGTCGAGCTGAACATCGACGACGTCCTCGACGAGGTGGCCGCCGCCGTCGCCGCCGCCCTCGACCACCCCACCGGAACGGACCAGCCCACCGGAACGGACCAGCCCACCGGTACGGACCAGCCCGCCGCACCGGACCATCAGACCGCATTCGACCAGCCCGGGACCTCCACCGTTCCGGGCGTAGCATCGGAGCAGTGACCGTGTCACCCGAAACCCGCACCACCGATACCCCCACCACCGCCCCCGACGGACGCAAACTGCTCCGTCTGGAGGTGCGCAACGCGCAGACACCGATCGAACGCAAGCCCAACTGGATCAAGACCCGCGCCACGATGGGCCCCGAGTACACCGAACTCAAGGGCCTGGTGAAGCGCGAGGGCCTGCACACGGTGTGCGAGGAGGCCGGCTGCCCCAACATCTACGAGTGCTGGGAAGACCGCGAGGCCACCTTCCTGATCGGTGGCGAGCAGTGCACCCGACGCTGCGACTTCTGCCAGATCGACACCGGTAAGCCCACCGAACTCGACCGCGACGAACCCCGTCGTGTCGCCGAGAGCGTGCAGGCGATGGGTCTGCGGTACTCGACGATCACCGGCGTGGCCCGCGACGACCTGCCCGACGAGGGCGCCTGGCTCTACGCCGAGACCGTCCGCGCCATCCACCGGCTCAACCCCGGTACCGGTGTGGAGAATCTCATCCCGGACTTCCACGCCAAGCCCGACCTGCTGGCCGAGGTGTTCGACGCCCGGCCGGAGGTGCTCGCGCACAACCTGGAGACCGTGCCGCGCATCTTCAAGCGCATCCGGCCGGCGTTCCGGTACGAGCGGTCCCTCGACGTGCTGACCCAGGCCCGTGACTTCGGTCTGGTCACCAAGTCGAACCTGATCCTCGGCATGGGCGAGACGCCGGAGGAGGTGCAGTCGTCGATCGTCGACCTGCACGAGGCCGGGTGCGACATCCTCACCATCACCCAGTACCTGCGTCCGTCGCCGCGGCACCATCCGGTGGAGCGTTGGGTCAAGCCCGAGGAGTTCGTCGAACACTCCGAGTTCGCCCAGGAGATCGGTTTCGCCGGGGTGATGGCCGGACCGCTGGTCCGCTCGTCCTACCGTGCCGGCCGTCTCTACGCCCAGGCGATGGCCCATCACGGCCGTGAGATCGCCCCGGCACTGGCCCACCTCGCCGACGAGGGCTCGGCCAGCCAGGAGGCGTCGAGCCTGCTCGCCCGCCTGGCGCGCTGACCCCGACCCGCATCGAGCGGGGTGTCCCCGACCAGGGGCCGGCTCCCAGCGGGCCACCGACTTCGGCGCCCGGTCTGCCCACGATTTCGGGCAGGCCGGGCGCCGCACGTATTCTAGGAACCATGGCAAAGGCGCAGGCGAGCAAAGAGGCCAAGCAGGCCGCGAAACAGGCCCGCAAGAAGGCTTCCAAGGAACGTCGCCAGCAACTCTGGCAGGCGTTCCAGATGCAGCGGAAAGAAGACAAACGTCTGATTCCGTACATGGTCGGCATCTTCGTGCTGATCGTGGCCGTGTTCGTGCTGCTCGGTGTGTTCATCGGGTCGATCTGGCTGTTCATCCCGATCGGTGTGGTCCTCGGCGTCCTGGCGGCGTTCATCCTGTTCGGCCGCCGCGTGCAGAAGAACGTCTACGCCAAGGCCGAGGGCCAGCCCGGTGCGGCCGGCTGGGCGTTGACCAACATGCGCGGCCAGTGGCGGGTACAGCAGGCGGTCAGCGGTAACGCCCACCTCGACGCCGTGCACCGCGTGATCGGCAAGCCCGGCATCATCCTGGTCGGCGAGGGTTCACCCGCCCGGGTCAAGACGCTGCTGTCGCAGGAGAAGAAGAAGGCGGCCCGCGTCGTCGGCGACACCCCGATCTACGAGATCATCGTCGGCGACGCCGACGGTCAGGTGCCGCTGTCGAAGCTCGAACGCCACCTCAACAAGCTGCCGTCGAACGTCGACCGCAAGCGGATGGAGACCCTCGAGGGCCGCCTGTCGGCGCTCGGCGGCCGTCAGCCGGGCCCGGGCATGCCCAAGGGCCCGATGCCGGCCGGCGCCAAGATGCGCAGCATGCAGCGCACCGCACGCCGCAAGAGCTGATCTGTTCCACACATACCGACCGGGCCCGTCTTCTCCACGAAGACGGGCCCGGTTCGTATATGTGGCTGTTGTGTGATGTGTCGCGGGCCCGCCGGGGGCGGTCAGAATGGCGGTCCGACGCGTCGGCTGCTCGCCCGCTGCTGCCCCCTTGACCGGGGCGCGGGTTCATCCGTCCCCGCTCCCCCGTCCGGACGGGAGCGGGCTCAGCGGGTACGGATGATCGCGGTCTGGGTGGCGCGATCGTGCAGGGCGCGCCCGTTGTAGTCGTTCATCAGCGCGGGCACCAGGAAGACGATCAGCAGCTGCCGCATGAAGGCCCGGATGATGCCCACCGCCGCGACGGGTACGTCACCGGCGACCTCGGCGGCCATCCGCTCGGGGCCGTGGTCGACCCGGGCCACGCGCAGCCCCACCACGAACTGGCCGGGGGTGAAGCCGAACAGGCTGACGGTGAACACGCCGATGACGAACCAGGCGGCGAGTACGGCCAGACCCATGTTGGGTGAGCCGAAGCCGACGAAGATCATCGAGATGCCGCCGCCGATCAGCCAGTCGACGAGCAGGGCGACGGTGCGCGTCCACCCGCCCGCGAGCGAACCGGGCCCGATCTCCGGGAGACCCAGGTCTGCGCCCCGGTATTCGATATCGGGGTTGTGTCCGGATTGTGGACCCGACAGCCAGGAACCGGTCACCTTTCCCATCGGTACCGCCGTCCCGGGCCGTACCCGCTCGTGTCCGTCACCAAACTCATGCACTCCATGGTAAGGGTCCGCCGAACGGGGGCCGGCCGGGTCCGGATGCGCCCCTGACGTCGCCGGTCCCGGCACTTCTGCCGCGCTGTGGAGGCGGATGCGGAATAGTGGCATGCGGTGACGGCGTCGACGCACCGAGGCGGGCAGCATCCCGAGAGTGACGAAGATCTGGAGCTGTGTAACACAGGGGAAACACTGCCTTGACGCGCGGGCAACGTCACGTCCATACGGTTCAGACTGAGATCCGCTGGGGATTGCGCGGCGGGCCAGGAGAGTCAGGCCTCATACACCCGGGTGTGCGAGGCCGGGCCCCGATAACAGTTAAAGGAGTCACCGGACGGTGTACAGCAGCAAAGAGGAACTACTCGAAGGAATCAAGAAGGAGGGTGTCGAGTACGTCGACATCCGCTTCTGCGACCTGCCCGGCGTCATGCAGCACTTCTCGATCCCGGCGTCGGCATTCGACGAGTCGGTGTTCGAGGAAGGCCTGGCGTTCGACGGTTCGTCGGTGCGCGGCTTCCAGTCGATCGACGAGTCGGACATGATGCTGCTGCCCGACCCGGCGACCGCGCGGATCGATCCCTTCCGCAAGGCCAAGACGATGAACATCAGCTTCTTCGTCCACGACCCCTTCACCCGCGAGGCCTACAGCCGCGACCCGCGTAACGTCGCCCGCAAGGCCGAGGACTACCTGGCCTCGACCGGCATCGCCGACACCTGCTTCTTCGGTGCCGAGGCCGAGTTCTACATCTTCGACTCGGTGTCCTTCGACTCGCAGATGAACGGCACCTTCTACGAGATCGAGTCGGAGTCGGGCTGGTGGAACACCGGCTCCCCGACCGATCCGGACGGCAGCCCCAACCTGGGCTACAAGGTCCGCCCGAAGGGTGGCTACTTCCCGGTCGCGCCGTACGACCACTACGTCGACCTGCGCGACGAGATGTCGACCAACCTGACCAACGCGGGCTTCATCCTCGAGCGTGGACACCACGAGGTGGGCACCGGCGGCCAGGCCGAGATCAACTACAAGTTCAACACGCTGCTGCACGCGGCCGACGATGTGCTGCTGTTCAAGTACATCATCAAGAACACCGCGTACCAGAACGGCAAGACCGTCACCTTCATGCCGAAGCCGCTCTTCGGTGACAACGGCTCGGGTATGCACGCCCACCAGTCGCTGTGGAAGGACGGCAAGCCGCTGTTCCACGACGAGGCCGGCTACGCGGGCCTGTCGGACCTGGCGCGATACTACATCGGCGGCATCCTGCACCACGCACCGTCGCTGCTGGCGTTCACCAACCCGACCATCAACTCCTACAAGCGTCTGGTCCCCGGTTACGAGGCCCCGATCAACCTGGTCTACAGCCAGCGCAACCGGTCGGCCTGTGTGCGTATCCCGATCACCGGCAACAACCCGAAGGCCAAGCGCCTCGAGTTCCGTTGCCCGGACAGCTCGGGCAACCCGTACCTGGCGTTCGCGGCGATGATGATGGCCGGCCTGGACGGCATCAAGAACAAGATCGAGCCGCACGAGCCGGTCGACAAGGACCTCTACGAGCTCCCGCCGGAGGAGGCCAAGAACATCCCGCAGGCCCCCACCTCGCTGGCCGCGGTCATCGACCGCCTCGAGGAGGACCACGACTACCTGACCGCCGGTGGCGTGTTCACCGAGGACCTGATCGAGACCTGGATCGCGCTGAAGCGTGAGAACGAGATCGAGCCGGTCCAGATCCGTCCGCACCCGTACGAGTTCTCGCTCTACTACGACTGCTGACGATCCGCGGCGCACCGAGTCGCCGTGATCGACCAGGATCGGCCCACCGGATTTCCGGTGGGCCGATCTTTTTCGTTCGGTCTGCCACTTCTTGCGCTCCGCCGGATTCGATTCGCGAAATGGGGGGCAAATTGGGCTCCGAGTACTGTTAAGAGATTGTGAAAGGCGCCACGCGGGACCTTGTCCCCTCACCTACTCACAGGTCAGCACGTATTGTCCTTTTCATGTCCCCTCGTATGCTCTTTGTCGAAGACCTTGCCCCCGGCGACCGGATCAGCCTCGACGGATTCCACGGTGTGGTCCGTAAGCAGGTGCCGCACGGCGCCGATCAGCGCCTCGTCGAGTTCGTGCACAGCTCGGACAATCGCAACGAGATGATCTTGCAGTCCGGCTCCAAGGTCGAGGTTCTCTGATACTCAGGAATCGGCCCGAGAATCGATCTCGGGCATATTCCGGGCAGTATCCGACACCTTTTCCGAGTTCTGGATCAGCTGATCATTTTCTGCGCGATCCCGGTTCTCCCGCCCGGGTGCGGTATACGTCGCCCAGATCACCAGGATCGCCGTCGACATCAGGACCGCCGCACCGGTCCACGCCGCCGCCGTCATCCCGGTGACGAAGGCATGCCGGGCGGCATCGAGGACGTCGGCGGCCTCGGCGCCGGGCATCGAACCCGCCGAACCCGAACCCACCGAGCCGACCGCTCCGGCCAGGCTGCGTCCTGCCTCGACCGGGCCCAGACCTGCCGGGAAGGCCGTCCGGTAGACGACGTTGACCACGCTGCCGAGCACGGCGATCCCCAACGCCCCGCCGAGTTCGCTGGAGGTCTCCAGCAGCCCTGACGTGGCCCCGACCCGGTCCCTCGGCGCCACCCCGATGACGTGATCGGCGACCACCGACGTCGTCGCGACGATCCCGGCGGCCAGCATCCCGGACGCGACCAGGACCACCACCAGCGAGTGCTGTCCGGTGAGCCCGGCCAGTACCGCATATCCCGCCGCGCCGAACACCAGACCTGCGGCCATCACCGCCGGGCGCCCCCATCGGCCGGCCACGATCGCCGCCGCCGGTGCTGCGAGGGCCACCGCCACCGACGGCAACACGCTCCACAACGCGGCGACCAGCGGATCGAGACCGAGCACCGACTGCAGATACTGGGTGACCAGGATCGAGTTGCCCAGCAGGGCGAACATGCAGATCAGGTTGGTCCACACCGACACCGAGAACCGGCGGTCACCCAACAAGCCCAGGTCGACCAGCGGGTCGGCGAGGCGACGTTGACGCCAGACGAACACCACACCCACGACGATCCCGGCGAGCAACGCCGCCGATGCCCCCCAGGACCATCCGTCCGCGGCGAACTCCTTGATCGCATAGACCGTCGGCAGCACCGCACCGAGGGCGAGGACGGCGCTGAGCACATCCACCCGACGCGCCGGGTCGGCGGTGTCGCCCGGGAGCAGGATCGGGGCGACCACCAGCAGCGCGAGCATCACCGGGATGTTGATCAGGAAGACCGATCCCCACCAGAAGTGCTCGAGGAGGAGCCCGGAGATGATCGGGCCGAGCGCCACCCCGCCGGCGAGGACGGCATTCCAGGCCGCGACCGCCTTGGCCCGATCGGCGTCGTCGTCGAAGACATGCCGGATCAGGGCGAGGGTCGAGGGCATCAGTGTGGCGCCGGCGATCGCGAGGACGGCCCGCGAGAGGATGAGCATCTCTGCCGACGTCGACAGCGCCGCGAGCAACGATGCCGCGCCGAATCCTGCCGCACCCCACATCAGCAACCGGCGGTGACCGATCCGGTCGGCGAGCGAACCCATCGTCAGCAGGAGTCCGGCGAGGACGAATCCGTAGATGTCGAAGATCCAGAGTTGTTGTGCCGGTGACGGTTCGAGGTCTGCTGCGATGTAGGGAACCGCGAAGAACAACACCGAGACGTCCATCGAGACGATCAGCATCGGCAGACAGAGCACCGGAAGGGCCATCCAGGGGGATCGAGCGGTCATGACCACGCACCGACGACACCCCGCGGCGCGGACCCAAACCCACGCTGACCATCCACGACATCGCCGGCGCCGCGGTGGAGGTGGCCGATGCCGAGGGCTGGGAGGCGGTGTCGATGAAGGCGATCGCCGACCGCGTCGGGCTGACCGCGATGTCGCTGTACCGCTACGTCGACAGCAAGGACGACATCATCGACCTGCTCGTCGACGAGGCGCACGGCCGCGCCCCCGACGACCTGATGCGCACCGGCGACTGGCGTGCGCAGATCACCGACTGGGCGGCCGCCTACGCCACGCGGCTGCGGAAACGCCCCTGGCTCAGCGAGATCCCGATGACCCGGCCACCGGTGGGACCCAACACGCTCTCGTGGACCGAGGCGGGCGTGCGGGCCTTCACCGACACCGCACTGAGTGGGCAACAGAAGATGAGCGCCCTGCTGCTCGTGGACGGATTCGTCCGCCAGCACACCCGGCAGGCACTACAGATGGGTGAACTGCCGCGGCGGGCCGACGGCCACCTCGCCGACGACGCGAGCGGGGCGGCAGCAGATCCCGCGAGCGGACCCCACATCGACTACGACGCCGTGGTGGCGGGCCTGATCGACGCCGAGCACTACCCCGCGCTCAGTGCCGCGGTGTCGGCGATGGGTGCCGGCCCCGACGACGACTTCTACCGTGAGCAGCTGGATTTCGGGTTGCAGGTGATCCTGGACGGGCTCGCCGGATTGATCACCGCTGCGGCCAGATAACGGGCCGCCGGCGGGACCCGGACCGGTTGCTTGCGCTCGGTCGCTCAGGCGCCGGAGAGATCGCCGAACAGTGCCTGGTTGTGGCCGAAGGCGTCGACGGCCTCGGCCAGGAGACGCTCGACCGCGGCGTCGTCGATCGGCAGCGCGTCGAGGCTGTCGCGGTAGGCGTCCTTGTATCGCTTGAGCTTGTCGATGTCGAAGTCGTAGAAGCTCAGCGCCTCATCGCCCACGCCGTAGTTCTGCCGCATCTTGTGCGCGACCACCTGACCACCGCTGAGGTCCCCGAGGTAGCGGGTGTAGTGGTGGGCGACGTAGCGCGCCGGGTCGTCGCGGGTGGCCTCGATGGCGTCGACATACCGGGAGACCGCGGGCAGCGGGGTCACCGCGTCGGCGTCGACGCCCAGGGCCGCGAGGTCGGCACGCAGCCGCGGGACACGGCGCAGGATCTCGTCGTGGACCGCGTCGACCACCGGGTCTCCGGCCAGCTCGTCACCGACCTCCTCGAGCGCCCGGTAGACGAAGTACAGCTGCCCGGTCAGTCGGGCATACGCCGCGACATCGAGCCGACCCGACAGGAGATCGCCGATGAATGGCGAGTGTTCGGCCTGTTCGTGCGCGACCGCGGTGGCCTCACGTAGTCGTGCAGAGACCGTGGTCGAGGGATCGGAAAGAGAAGTCATGGCGTCCCAGTGATACCACTTCGTCCGATCCGGGGGAAGGTTTGGCGACCCTGAGTGATGGTGTTCATAGGGACCGGCCCCTGCGCGGGCCGCTGTACGCGCCGTAAGTGGGTCCCGAGCGCAGTGGACATCGGAGCGCGGTGCTCGTCAGCCGGCCACCAGATCCGCCAGCACACCGCGATGATCCGACCCCGGGATCGTGAAGGTCCGGACCCCGGTCGCGACGAATCCCCGTATCACCACGTGGTCGATGGCGACCAACGGATAGCCGCCCCACCGGTCGGTCGGGTAGGTGGGCACCCAGGCCGATCCGGACTGCACGCCCGCGTCGGCGAATCCGTCGGTCAGCAACGCCCGGAACCGGGTGTGGTCCCAGGTGGCGTTGAAGTCGCCGGCGACGATCGCCGGTCCTTCGGGCAGCGCGGCCAGGTACTCGGCCAGGATCTGCATGTCGGTGTTCCACACGTTGGCATAGCCCTGCAGCGGCGCGCCCGGATGCACCGCGAGCACCCGCGTCTCCGGTGCGCCGGGCAGCGCGGTGGTGGCCGAGAGATTCGCCAGTGCCATGTTGGGGATACGGGAGGTGTCGGTGAGCGGCTGCCGGCTGCGCAGCATGGTTCCGGTCGCACCGTTCCCGGCGATCAGATACTCGTGCGGGAGTCGGGTGGCCAGTGCCGAGGCCCGGATACGGTCGGCGGCCGCGGGGGTGACCTCCTGGAGCGACACGAGATCGGCACCGCCGACGGCGTCGGCGACCGCGTCGACGTCGCCGTTGCCGACCATCAGATTGGCGGAGGCGACGGTGAACCGCTCCCCCGCCGGCGCGCTCTGGGCCACCCACATCGGACCCTGCGTGAAGCACAGCGCCGCGGCGGCGACCACGGTCAGCGACAGTGCGACCCAGCGTCGGGTCACGGCGAACACGATCAGCGCGACTGCGGCCGCGACCAGCGCGTAGGGCACCGCGGCGGTCGCATACAGGGCGACGGTCCCGCGGGAGGAGTGGTAGTGCAGCCACACCGCCACCACCGACACCGCGAGTAACACCCACCCCAGCGCGAGCACCACGAAGGTGAGGAATCCGCGCATGTCAGGCCCCGAAGACCTTCAGCACCACATTCTTCGCCCGGCGCGTCACCCGCAGATAGTGCTCCAGGAACTCCGCCGCCTGATCTTCCGGCCAGCCGGCGGCAAAGGCGATCTGCCGCAACTGTTTTCCGGGTCCGGGCAGCTGATCGACGGGCTTGCCCCGCACCAGCACCAGCGCGTTGCGCGCCTTGGTGGCGGTGAGCCACGCGTCCTTCAGCGTGGCCACGTCGTTCTCGCCGAGCAGTTCCGCCGCACCGATCGCGTCGAGCGTCTCCACGGTCGAGGTGTTGTGCAGCGACCGGAACCGGTGCGCATTGCGCAGCTGGATCAGCTGGACGGTCCACTCGACGTCGGCGAGGCCGCCACGGCCCAGTTTGGTGTGGGTGGCCGGGTCGGCGCCGCGCGGGAGCCGCTCGGCGTCGACCCGGGCCTTGATCCGGCGGATCTCCCGCACCGCGGCCGACGAGACCCCGCCCGCCGGGTAGCGGATCGAGTCGATCATGTGCAGGAAGTCGATGCCCAGGTCGTCGTCGCCGGCCACCTGATGGGCCCGCAGCAATGCCTGTACCTCCCACGGCTGCGCCCACTGCTGGTAGTAGGACGCGTAGGCGGCCAGGGTCCGCACCACCGGGCCGTTGCGGCCCTCCGGGCGCAGACCGGTGTCGACCACCAGCGGCGGGTCCTCGCTGGGCGAGCCGAGCATGGACCGCACCGACTCGGCGATGGTCTGCGACCACTTGACCGCATCGGTCTCGTCCACCCCCGGTTTGGGCTGGCAGACGAACAAGACGTCGGCGTCGGAGCCGTAGCCGAGCTCCAGCCCGCCCAGACGCCCCATGCCGATCACCGCGATCCGGGCCGGCGCCGCGCTGCCACGCTCGGTCTCGGAGATCTTGATCGCCACTGTCAGCGAGGCGTTGAGCACCGCCGCCCACACATTCGACAGCGCCCGGCACACCGTGGACACGTCCATCATGCCGAGCACGTCGGCCGAGGCGATCCGGGCCAGCTCGGCGCGCCGGTGGGAACGCGCCGCGGCCACCGCACGACGCAGATCGGTCTGGCGCACGGTGGAGGCGATCAGTCCCTTGGCGAAGTCGTCGGTATCCACCTCGCACAGCTTGGGACCGTTGGCGCCGTCGGAGTAGAGGTGGATCACCTCCGGCGACCGCATCAACAGGTTGGCGATGAACTCCGAGGTGCCCAGCACCTTCATCAGCCGTTCGGCCACCACACCGTCGTCACGCAGCAGACGCAGGAACCAGTCGACGTCGAGGCTCTCGCAGAGGCGACGGTAGTTGAGCAGGCCGGCGTCGGGGTCGGGCGTGTCGCCGATGTGCTCGAGCAACTGCGGCAGGATCAGCAGCTGGACCTGCCCGCGCCGTCCCGGCGCCGACGCCAGGGCCCGGATGTGGCTCAGCGCGCGGTCGGGCATGGCGTAGCCCAACGCCGACAGCCGCCGCTCGGCGGACTTGTCGGTGAGGGTGAGTTCGTCGGTGTTGAAGCGGGTCGCCGCCTCCAGCAGCGGCCGGTAGAACAGCTTCTGGTGCAGCTTGCGCACCCGCAACGACTGGTGCCGGATCTGCCGGCGCAGCACCCCGGTGGCATCGAGGTCGCCCTCACGCCGGATGTGGGCGGCACGCGCCAGCCACCGCATGCCCTCGTCGTCGTCGAACTTGGGCAACAGATGCGTCCGCGACAGCCGTTGCAGTTGCAGACGGTGTTCGAGCAGCCGCAGGAACTGGTACGAGGCACTCAGGTTGGCGCCGTCGTCCCGGCCGACGTATCCGCCCGCGGTGAGCGCGGCCAGCGCGTCGACGGTGGCCCGCACGCGCAGGGACTCGTCGACGCGGCCGTGCACCATCTGCAGCAGCTGGACGGCGAACTCGACGTCGCGGAGGCTGCCGGAACCGAGTTTGAGGTTGCGCTCACGCTCGCCGTCGGGCAGGAGTTCCTCGACACGACGGCGCATCGCCTGCACCTCGTGGACGAAGTCCTCACGCTCGGCGGCCCGCCACACCATCGGGTTGATCGCCTCGTGGTAGGCCTCGGCCAGGGCCATGTCACCGGTCATCGGGCGGGCCTTGAGCTGCGCCTGGAACTCCCAGGTCTTGGCCCACCGGTTGTAGTAGGCCAGATGGGCGTCCAGGGTGCGGGTCAGCGCCCCGGCCTTGCCCTCGGGGCGCAGCGCGGCGTCGACCTCGAAGAACGCCAGGGTGCCCACCCGCATCATCTCGCCGGCGATGCGTGCGGAGGTGCCGTCGGCGGGTTCGGCGACGAACACCACGTCGACGTCGGACACGTAGTTGAGTTCGCGGGCACCGCATTTGCCCATCGCGATCACGGCCAGCCGACCCGGGATCGGGTTGTCGGCGCACACCTCGCGGAAGGCCACCGCCAGTGCGGTGGTCAGGGCGGCGTCGGCGAGGTCGGCGAGGTAGGCGCCGACCTCCGGGAACCACATCACCTGCTCGTCCTCGACGGTCGAGGCGACGTCGTGGGCGGCGAGCTGCAGGACCAGGTTGCGGTAGGCGTCGCGCATCGCGACCACGGCCTTGGGTCCGCTGAACGCGGCGCGATAGATCTTGTTGCCCTGCTCCACCTCGCCGGGTTCGGCGACCGCACCGACCGAGGCGAGCATGTGCTCGTTGATCTCGGCGACGTCGGGCAGGGTGTCGCGGGTCAGCAGCCGCCAGCAGCCGACCCCGGCGGTCAGGTGGTCACCGAGGGTGTCCGACGACCCGATCACACCGAACAGACGTCCGCGGAAGCCGGTGTCGGTACGCAGCAGGGCGTCGATCTCCGACCAGTCGTCACCGACGGCCCCACGCAACCGCATGAGGGTACGCAGGGCCAGGTCGGCGTCCGGGGCACGCGAGAGCGCCCAGAGCAGCCCGACCGACCCCTCGTCGTCCCAGCCGAGTTCTGCGAGGTTCTCCGGCGCCGACGAGTCGAGGAACCCGAGCCGTCCCGCACTGGGCACGCCACCGCGGCCATAGAGCGAAGTCACGTAACGAAAATAGCGACTCGCCCGGACATGCGGGTGGGCGGTCCGCGTTTTGCGACGCAGAACCCGCCGTCGGCGCCCGGCCGGAAACCTCCACGGGTCTCCTCGGTGCGCCGACGGCGGGTTCGCGGGACGGCTACAGCGGCAGGTAGTTCTGCAGCTCGAACGGCGTGACCAGACTGCGGTAGTTGGTCCACTCCGTCCACTTGTTGCGCAGGAAGTAGTCGAAGACGTGCTCGCCGAGCGCCTCGGCCACCAGCTCCGAGTTCTCCATCGCGTGCAGGGCCTCGGCCAGGCTGCCGGGCAGTTCCTGGTAGCCCATCGCGCGACGCTCGGCCGGCGTGAGGGCCCAGACGTCGTCCTCGGCCTCCTCGGGCAGCTCGTAGTCCTCGGTGATGCCCTTGAGCCCCGCGGCCAGCAGCACCGCGAAGGTCAGGTACGGGTTGCAGGCCGAGTCCGGGCTGCGCACCTCGATCCGTCGCGACGACGCCTTGTTCGGGGTGTAGAGCGGCAGGCGGATGAGCGCCGACCGGTTGGCCCCGCCCCAGGTGGCCGCGGTGGGCGCCTCGCCGCCGTGGATCAGGCGCTTGTAGCTGTTGACCCACTGGTTGGTGACGGCACTGATCTCGGAGGCGTGGTGCAGGATGCCGGCGATGAACTTCTTGCCGGTCTCCGACAGCTGCATCGGGTCGTCGGGGTTGTGGAAGGCGTTGGTGTCACCCTCGAACAGGCTCATGTGGGTGTGCATGGCCGAGCCGGGGTGATCGCTGAACGGCTTGGGCATGAAGGTGGCCCACACGCCCTCGTTGATCGCCACTTCCTTGATCAGGTAGCGGAAGGTCATCACGTTGTCGGCCATCGACAGCGCGTCGGCGTAGCGCAGGTCGATCTCCTGCTGGCCGGGCGCACCCTCGTGATGGGAGAACTCCACCGAGATACCCATCGACTCGAGGGCGTCGATGGCGTGGCGCCGGAAGTTGGGGGCCGAGTCGTGTACGGCCTGGTCGAAGTAGCCGCCGGTGTCGGCGGGCACCGGGACGCTGCCGTCCAGCGGCGCCTCACGCAGCAGGAAGAACTCGATCTCGGGATGGACGTAGCAGCTGAAGCCCATCTCGGCGGCCTTGTTGAGCTGTCGGCGCAGCACGTGGCGCGAGTCGGCCCAGCTCGGGGTGCCGTCGGGCATCGCGATGTCGCAGAACATGCGGGCCGAGTGATGGCGGCCGGCCGAGGTGGTCCACGGCAGCACCTGGAAGGACGACGGGTCGGGTTTGGCGACGGTGTCGGCCTCCGACACCCGGGAGAAGCCCTCGATGGCAGAGCCGTCGAAGCCGATACCCTCCGAGAACGCACCCTCCAGTTCGGCCGGAGCGATCGCCACTGACTTCAGATAACCCAGGACGTCGGTGAACCACAGGCGTACGAATCGGATGTCGCGCTCCTCGAGAGTCCGCAGCACGAATTCCTTTTGGCGATCCATGGTCGCCGACATTAGGGATTCCCTGTTAAATCCGTGTTACAGACACAATTCGAACTCGACACCCTGGGGTTTTTCGGAAGTGATCTCACCATATGGACTTCAAGTATCGGTTCATGAGACCCATCCCGGTGAGCGGTGCTCGCCGATCCTAACCACACCCCCAACCCCCGGCCCCCGGGGTGGCCGTCGCGCCGCCGCCCCGGCCGCCACGCCGGTGTGACCAAATGCACAGCTCGTGGCGCCGATCACGCCCGATCCCGGTGCCACAATAGATGGCGTCCCACCCGCCCGGGTACCTGCGCCGCAGGACTCGAGGAAGAAAAGAGACAACGATGTCCGACGTTTCGATCTACGGCGCCTCGAACTCTGCCCCGGCCGGCGACTCCGCCGCCCCGCGCCGCCGTATCACCCGCGTGCACCACCTGGCCCAGATGAAGTCCGAGGGCGAGAAGTGGTCGATGCTCACCGCCTACGACTACTCCACCGCCCGGATCTTCGACGAGGCCGGCATCCCCGTCCTGCTGGTCGGCGACTCCGCCGCCAACGTCGTCCTCGGCTACGACACCACCATCCCGGTCTCCATCGACGAGCTGATCCCGCTGGCCCGTGCCGTGGTCCGCGGTGCCCCGCATGCCCTCGTCGTCGCCGACCTGCCGTTCGGCAGCTACGAGGCGAGCCCGCAGCAGGCCCTCGAGACCGCGGTGCGGTTCTTCAAGGAGACCGGCGCGCACGCGGTCAAGCTCGAGGGCGGCGAGCGCGTGGCCGATCAGATCGCGACGCTCACCGCCGCAGGCATCCCGGTGATGGCCCACATCGGCTTCACCCCGCAGAGCGTCAACGGCCTCGGCGGCTTCCGCGTGCAGGGCCGTGGCGACGGCGCCGACCAGCTGATCGCCGACGCCATCGCCGTCCAGGAGGCCGGCGCCTTCTCGGTCGTCATGGAGATGGTCCCGGCCGACATCGCCGGACAGGTCACCCGCAAACTCACCATCCCGACCATCGGCATCGGCGCGGGCAACGAGACCGACGCGCAGGTGCTGGTCTGGCAGGACATGGCAGGCATGACCCACGGCAAGACCGCCAAGTTCGTCAAGCGGTTCGCCGACGTGGGCGGCGAACTGCGCACCGCCGCAGCCCAATACGCCGACGAGGTACGCCGCGGCGCCTTCCCCGGCCCCGAGCACAGCTACTGACCCGACATCATCCGACGCCGCGCCGGCCTCCTCGGGGAGCGGCGCGGCGTCGCCTATTGTCTGCAGGTATGCGCGAGTTCTATCCGGAGATCGAGCCGTATGCCGACGGCCACCTGCCCACCACCGACGGCCACGAGATCTACTGGGAGACCTCGGGCAACCCCGAGGGCAAGCCGGTGGTGTTCGTGCACGGCGGTCCCGGCGGCGGCACCGCCGGCAACCAGCGCCGGTTCTTCGATCCCGCCCGCTATCGGATCGTGCTGTTCGATCAGCGCAACTGCGGCCGGTCACGCCCCCATGTCGCCGACGGCGCGGACCTGTCGACCAACACCACACCCCACCTGATCGCCGACATGGAGGCCCTGCGCGAGCACCTGGGCATCGAGTCCTGGCAGGTGTTCGGCGGGTCCTGGGGGTCGACGCTGGGCCTGGCCTACGCGCAGGCGCATCCCGACCGGGTCACCGAACTCGTGCTGCGCGGCATCTTCCTGCTGCGCCGTAGCGAGATCGACTGGTACTACAACGGCGGTGCGTCGCACATCTACCCGGATGTGTGGGAGAGCTACCTGGACCCGATCCCGGAGGCCGAACGCGACGGCGACCTCGTCGCCGCCTATCACCGGCTGCTCACCTCCGACGACCCGGCGGTGGCGCAGGCCGCGGCCCGGGCCTGGACCGGCTGGGAGCAGGCCACCAGCTATCTGCTGCCCAAGCCCGACGAGGCCGCGGCGGCCAAGGAGGACGCCGGCCCGCGTTTCGATCTGGCGTTCGCGGCCATCGAGAACCACTACTTCGTCAACCACGGCTTCCTCGAGGACGGTCAGCTGCTGCGCGACATCGATCGCATCGCCCACATCCCGGCCGTCATCGTGCAGGGCCGTTACGACGTCGTCTGTCCGATGCGCAGCGCCTGGGACCTGCATCGGGCGTGGCCGTCGGCGAGCCTGCACATCGTCGACGACGCCGGGCACGCGTCGTTCGAGCCCGGCATCGCCCATCACCTGATCGAGGCGACCGACGCGTTCGCCGATCGGTGAGCCGCCGACCTTCCGTGCCGCCGACCGGATCGACGCCGACCACCTAGACTCGGACACGTACGTCGTTTTCCGACAGGAGGATCCGTGGCCGCAGCCGAGCAGGTCGAGGTGGAGCTCAAGTTCGATGTCGAGGCAGGTGCCACCGCACCGGACCTGAGGGTCCTGCCCGGTGTCGTCGCACAGCGAGGACCGCAGACCTACGCCCTCGACGCCACCTATCTGGACACCGAGAATCTCGATCTCGCAGGGAACAAGATCACCCTGCGACGCCGCACCGGCGGCACCGACAGCGGATGGCATCTGAAGCGCCCCACCGGGATTCCCGGTGCACGCAAGGAGCTGCAGGTGACCTTCGACGAGGCCCCCGCCGCTGCCGGCGTGCCCGAGGACCTGCTCACGCCGGTACTCGCGATCACCCGCAACCGGCCGCTCGTCCCGGTCGCGGTGATCTCCACCACGCGTACCGTCACCACGTTGCTCGGCGTCGACGACCTGCCGCTGGCCGAGTTCGCCGAGGACGCGGTGACCGCACAGTCGCTGCTGCCCGACGGCGAGGCCCGGCAGTGGTCGGAGTGGGAGTTCGAACTGCTCGAGGGCGGCACCCCGCGCCTGCTGAAGGCGGCCGCCAAGTTACTCCGGGCGTCCGGCGGGAACGAGCCGTCGAGTGCGTCGAAACTCGCCCGCGCCATCGGCTCCACCCCCACCATCTCCGAACCGCGGATCGGGAAGCGACCCACCGCACTGGAATTGGTGGTCACCGACCTCGCGATCCACCGGAACTCCTTGCTCGCCTACGACCCGGAGGTCCGCGTCGACGCCTACGACGCGGTCCACCAGATGCGGGTGGCCACGCGCCGCATCCGCAGCATCCTGTCGGGATTCCCGACCGTGCTCGATCGTGGGCGCACCGCACACATCGACGGCGAACTGCGCCTGCTGGCACGAATCCTCGGCGATGCGCGCGACTCCGAGGTGCAGATGGAGATCGACTCGGGGCTGCTGCAAGGGCAGTCGGCGTCGCCGGCGCTGATCGCCGCGCTCACCGGAACCGGGACCGCGATCCACGACCGTGCCCTGCGCGCCGCCCATGCCGCGATGGGCTCGGATCGGTACTTCCGGTTGCTCGACGACCTGGACGCCCTGATCGTCGACCCACCCGTCGGCCCCGACGCCGACATCCCCGCGGTGGCCGCGGTCGACAAGGCGATCGCCAAGTCCCGCAAGCAGATCCGTAAGGCCCAAGCCGACCTCGCCGCACTCACCGAGGGGTCCGACGACTGGGAGGAACAACTCCACACCATCCGCAAACGCGCGAAGAAGCTGCGGTACGCGACGGATGCGGGTGAGCCGCTGCAGGTCAAGAAGCACCGTCAGATCGCCTCGGTCGCCAAACGGATCCAGAGTGCCCTCGGCGACTACAACGACACCCGGATCAACCGGGCCCGGCTCGCCGAACTCGCCGCCGGAGACAACGGTCTGGCCAACTCCGACCTGTTCCTGCTCGGTCGGATCGATGCTTTGCAGGAGGCCGCGGGCGATCGCGCGATCGCCGCCTACCGCCGCGCCGCCAAGGATCTGTGACCTGCGTGCGTTGTCGGTGGCCGTGGTCGCCGACAACGCTGCGTCACCGGATTTCGACACGGGTCCTCGCCCTACGGGGCTGTTGCAAAATGGCCGACAGCCAGAATGTTGAGGTCGAACGCTCAGTTCGCCGAAGGTGATTTGGTCCCCAAATCGCTTACGCGGCGATTCAGCCCCTCTTTTCCGAGGACCAGCTGGCTATGTTCTTGAAAATGAAACAGCCCCCTACAGGGCTCGGTCCCGGCTCAATCACCGTGGTAACCGCTGGTCAAGCCGGTCCCGGCCCGGTCACCGAGGTACCCCCGCTGATTGAGCCTCCACCCCTGCCCGACCAACGACGAGCCCCCGCTGATTGAGCCTCGACCTCGCCCGACCAACGACGAGCCCCCGATGGTTGAGCCGACGAGGAGCGCCAGCGACGAGACGTGTCGAAACCTCCGCCGCCCGACCACCCACGGCAACCACCCTCGACGCCGGCCACCGACACCGTCACCCCACCAGATTTCGACACGGGTCCTCGCCCTACAGGGCTCGGTCCCGGCTCAATCACCGTGGTAACCGCTGGTCAAGCCGGTCCCGGCCCGGTCACCGAGGTACCCCCGCTGATTGAGCCTCCACCCCTGCCCGACCAACGACGAGCCCCCGATGGTTGAGCCGACGAGGAGCGCCAGCGACGAGACGAGTCGAAACCTCCGCCACCCAACCACCCACGGCAACCACCCCCGACGCCGGCCACCGACACCGTCACCCCACCAGATTTCGACACGGGTCCTCGCCCTACAGGGCTCGGTCCCGGCTCAATCACCGTGGCACCCACTGGTCAAGCCGGTCCCGGCCCGGTCACCGAGGTACCCCCGCTGATTGAGCCTCCACCCCTGCCCGACCAACAACGAGCCCCCGATGGTTGAGCCGACGAGGAGCGCCAGCGACGAGACGAGTCGAAACCTCCGCCACCCAACCACCCACGGCAACCACCCCCGACGCCGGCCACCGACACCGTCACCCCACCAGATTTCGACACGGGTCCTCGCCCTACGGGGCTGTTTCAAAATGGCCGACAGCCAGAATGTTGAGGTCGAACGCTCAGTTCGCCGAAGGTGATTTGGTCCCCAAATCGCTTACGCGGCGATTCAGCCCCTCTTTTCCGAGGACCAGCTGGCTATGTTCTTGAAAATGAAACAGCCCCCTACAGGGCTCGGTCCCGGCTCAATCACCGTGGCACCCACTGGTCAAGCCGGCCCCTGCCCGATCACCGAGGCAACCACTGGTCAAGCCGGTCCCGGCTCGATCACCGTGGTAACCGCTGGTCAAGCCGGCCCCTGCCCGATCACCGAGGTAGCGGCGACCACATCCCACCATCACGCCGGCGCGAACTCGACGCTGCGCGTGTCCGGGTCGGCGGCGGCGAGGACGACGGGCAACCGGACGGCGGCGTCGGGGGTGCCGCTGCACGCGGCGATCACCGGGGGTTCGGTGACGAAGATCTTGGCCGGGCGCTTGTCCGTGCCCGCCGACAACACCACCGCGTCGAACCGCTCGCCCACCCGGCCAGCCAGGACCACCGATTCGGTCAGGTCGATGCTCTCCCGGTCCGCCGACGACCCGAGCGAGTCCGCCGACCGCAAGATCTTCGGCAGGGTCGGCAGGGCCCGGACCACCCAGTCGGGGACGGGGCGGCCCGCCGACACCGACAGGCACACCTCGGTGGCGAACCGGTCGCCGAGGCGCCGCAGCGGGGCGGTCACATGCGCATAGATCCCCCCGATCGCCGCATGCACCATCTCGTCGTGGGTCAGCTCGGGTTCCCCGGCGTCGAGCACCTTGTATCCGGCACCGCGCATCAGCGTCCCGGCGTGGCTCATCAACGCGAGCGTCGACGGCGCATCCTGCGGCAGACCCGCCAGGAACTCCCCCGGCGTCGCCCCGTCGGGCCACGGCACCCGCAACGCCGCGGCGGTGGCCCGCAACTGCTCGACGGCATCTGCCGGGGCGGGTGGCAGCGTCCGCAGCAATCCGATTCCGGCGTCGGCCATGATCGTGCCCGCGCACATCCCGGTCATCAGCGACACCTGCGAGTTCCACATGTCGGCGGGAGTGCGGGGCGCGATCTGCAGCGTCCACGGGCCGTCGGCCGGTGAGCGCACGACCTCCTGGTCGGGCAGGTCGAGTTCGATCGCCCCGCGCGCCAACGCCGTCCGGCGGCGGAGCTCGCCGAACCGCGGGAGGTCGACGATCGACGGGTGCAGTCGCCCGGCCGCGGCGTCGGCGGCCACTCCGGCGTAGTCGAGGCGCGCTCGTGAACGCACCCGGGCCCGCGCGACGCTCACCTCGACGACCTCGCCCGCGCCGCTGACCCGCATGGTCCACAGCACCGCAGCACGCTCGACGTCGGGCAGCAACGATCCGCGACCCTCCGACAGCACCCGCGGATGCAGTGGCACCGACCGGTCCGGGAAGTAGATGGTGGCGCCGCGGCGTCGGCTCTCGGCGTCGAGGGCGCCCTCCGGCTCGATCAGCGCGGCGACGTCGGCGATCGCATAGTCGACGACGATGTCGTCACCGTCGGCGCGCAGGCACACCGCCTGATCGAGGTCCATCGAACCGGGCGGATCGATGGTGACCAGCGGGATGTCGGTGCGGTCGATGCGGTCGGCGGCATGCCGGTCGACGGCGTTCTCGGCCTCGGTGAGCGCGTCCTGCCCGTAGTTCTCGTCGACGCCGAGTTCGCCACGGATGGCGTCGAAGTCGATGTCGGGGGCGGAGAGTCTGCGTTGCACTCCCCGACCCTAGCCAGAGCGGCCGGGGTGTGGGGCGAACGAGTCGGCGTGTAAGCCGGATCCTGTCCCGACCACGAGGGTCGGTGGCGACCATCCATCTGGGCACACCGTCGCCGGGTACCTCGAGCGGCCCACCCGCGGACTCGGGCGAGCAGCCCTCATACATCCGCGCACACGCACCTGACGGTCCGTGCTTCGGCCTTGCTCCGGGTGGGGTTTACCTAGCCGATGCGGTCACCCGTATCGCTGGTGCGCTCTTACCGCACCGTTTCACCCTTACCGACCTGACGGCCGGCGGTCTGTTCTCTGTGGCACTGTCCCGCGGGTCACCCCGGGTTGCCGTTGACAACCACCCTGCTCTGCGGAGTCCGGACTTTCCTCGGCGAGCGGCGTGTCCAGTGACTGGCCGTCCCGCGCGCCGCGGCCGCCCGGCCGACTCGTTCGCCTGTACAGGATACGCTGCGCGTCCCAGCGCTCAGAACAGGTGTGCGGTCTCGTTGACCGCCTTCACCGCGGCACCGCCGTCGGGATAGAACTCGGCGATCGACACCGACGCCAGATCCAGGTGCAACCGGAACAGCAGCTGCGGTCCGACGTCGAGGGCATGACGCAGCAACGACTTGATCGGGGTCACATGCGACACCACGAGCACGGTCTGCCCGGCGTACTCGGTGAGCAGCCGATCGGTGGCCTCGACGACGCGGCGCGCCACCTCGTCGAAGCTCTCCCCGCCCGGGGCGGGCAGCGAGGTGTCCGACAGCCAGTGCGTGTGCAGGTCCGGATCGCGACCGGCGGCCTCGGCGAAGGTCAGTCCCTCCCATCGCCCGAAGTCGGTCTCGATGAACCCGTCGTCGGTCACCACGTCGAGACCGAGTGCCGCGGCCGCGGCGTCGGCGGTCTGGCGGGTGCGGGTCAACGGCGACGACACGATGGCCGCGATGTCGGTCTCCCGGGCGACGCGGTGCGCGGCCGCCGCCGCCTGGGCGAGACCGAGTTCGGTCAGTTCCGGATTTCCGCGGCCGGAGTACCGACGCTGCACCGACAACGGGGTCTGCCCGTGGCGCAACAGGATCAGACGCGTGGGGGTGGTGCGCTGCCCCTGCCAGGTCGGCTGCGCCCTGCCCGCATCGGCGGCGAGGGCCGACCGGCCCTCGCCGGTGGCCGCGTCAGCCGTGTCGGTGGCGTCGGTGCTCATCAGAGGCCGGATTCGTGGTTGCGGACCAGGATCGCACCGCATTCCTCGCAGCGCACCACGTCGTCGTCGGCGAGGGCGGCGATCCGGGTGAGGGTGCCGCGGTCGATCTCCATCCGGCATGCCCCGCACCGGCGCTGACGCAGCAGTCCGGCACCGATCCGGTTGTCGGCGCGTTGGCGGTCGTAGATGGCGAGCAGTTCGGCGGGCACGTCCTGGGCGATCCCGGCGCGACGCTGCGCGGCCACCTCGCGCTCGGCGGTGACCGCACCCAGCGACTCGGCGCGGCGGGCCTGCAGGGTGTCGACCTGTTCCTGGAGCTGGGCCACGGTCGCCGAGGCGCGCTCCTGCTCGGTGGCCACGGCCTCCTGCTGCTCCATCAGCTGCAGCATGTCGTCCTCGAGTGCCGATCGGCGCCGGCCGAGTCCGTTCAGTTCGTGCTGCAGCTCGGAGAGGGCCCGCGGCGCCAGTCCGCCGGCGGTCAGCTGTGCGGAGTCCTTCTGCTCGCGGTCACGCATGCCGGTGATCTCGCTGTCCATCTTGCGATAGTCGCGGTCGAGATCCTCCGCGGAGATCTCGGCGCGCACCAGATCCTCACGCGCGGCCTCGATCCGGCTGGTGGCCTCGGCGATCTCGGCATCCTCGGGCAGGGTCCGGGCACGGTGGTCGAGTCGGGCCACAGCGGCGTCGGCGTCGGCCAGTTCGAGCAGGAGTCGTTGCCGGGCGGCATCGACCTTCATCGGGTGTCTCCTCGGTCGTGGGGTGAATCACCGGTGTCCGGAGCAGGGCTGTCGGGGTGGCCGGGATGAGATGACCACGTTACGCGCCCACCCGCCCCGTCAGGTACCGGCCGCCCGCCGCGGCCGTTCTCATGCCGTCGGCGCTGCACCGTTCACGACGAACGGGTCGGTGGTCGGACGGTGGACGTCGGCGGTCAGCCCGGTGTGCTCGGTGATCAGTGCCGCGGCCTGCGCGCACCACGGGAACTCGGTGGCCCAGTGCCCGGCGTCGACGAGGGCGGGCCCGCCGGTGCGCAACGACTCGTCCACCGGGTGATGCCGCAGGTCGCCGGTCAGGTAGACGTCCACCCCCGCACCCCGCACCGTCGACAGCAACGAGTCCCCGGCGCCGCCGCACACCGCCACGTGCTCGACGATGCGCGCCGGGTCACCTGCCCCGCGGACCCCCCACGGCCCGCCGAGAGCAGCCGCGGCATGGTCGACGAAGTCACGCAAGGTCATCGGCACCGGCAGCCGGCCGATCCGGCCGAGACCGAGATCGGTGGGCAGGGTGGCCAGTTCGAGGACGTCGAAGGCCGGTTCCTCGTACGGGTGGGCACCGCGCAGGGCGGCCAGCACCGCCGGGCGCAGGCCGCGCGCGGCGACCATCTCGACCCGCGACTCGTCGACGCGTTCGCGGACACCGATCTCCCCGATCGTCGGGTTGGCGCCGTCCTGCGCCTCGAACTGTCCGACGCCGACCACCGACCATGCGCAGTCGCGGTAGTCGCCGATCGCCCCGGCACCGGCGGCGAACATCGCCTCGCTGACCTGTTCGGCGTTGCCCTCGGGGACCATCACCACCCACTTGTCGAGCGGGGCGGCAGGCGCAGGCTCCAGCGGGCGCAGGTCGACCAGTCCGAGCGCCTCGGCGAGGGCGTCGGAGACGCCGGGGCGGGCCCGGTCGGCGTTGGTGTGGGCGCTGTAGAGGGAGATCCCGGCGCGGATGAGCCGGTGCAGCACCGACCCTTTCGCGGTGTCGGCGGCCACCGAGTCCACCCCGCGCAGCAGCAGCGGGTGATGGGCCAGGATCAGCCCGTATCCGCCGGCGATCGCGGCGTCGACGACGTCGGCGGTGACGTCCACGCAGACCAGCACCCGGCGCGCGGGTTCGGTGCGGTCACCACAGACCAGGCCGACCGAATCCCAGCTCTCGGCCAGCCGTGGCGGGTAGGCGGCGTCGAGGACGTCGAGCACCGTCGACACCGCCACCGAGCCCGCACCCGTCACCGAATCCGAGACGTCCGTGCCAGAAGAGTTGTCGGTAGTCACTCACTTCACCTCCGTCGGGACCCGACGGAGGGCCTCGACCAGGCGGGTCACCTGATCGTCGGACCGTACCGCCAGGCGCAGATGATCGTCGGTCAGGCCGACGAAGTTCGCGCAGCTTCGCACCGCGATACCGGTGCGCCGCAGTTCTTCCCGCACCGAGAGTGCATTCGCCACCTCGAACAGCACGTAGGGTGCGCGTGGGTCGGCGACAGGTCGCCACCCGACCTCGGCGAGCCGGGCGAGCATGGCGTCGCGCTCGACGGCCACCAGCCGGGCCTGCTCGTCGCAGTAGCTCTCCCCCTCCGGCCCGCAGCAGGCGGCGAGCGCGGCCAGTGCCGGGGTCGACATCGGCCAGGCCCGCCGGCCCGCCGACAACCGGGCCGCGAGCGCCGGGTCGGCGAGGAGATATCCGGCGCGCAGGCCGGCCAGTCCGAAGGTCTTGGTGACACTGCGGATCACCACCAGCCCGGGCAGCCGCACACCGGCCAGCGATTCCGGTTCACGCATCCCGGTGACCTCGTCGACGGTGAGATCGGCGAACGCCTCGTCCACCACGACGATCCGCCCGGGCCGGCACAGTGCCTCGATCGCGGTCCGCGGATGCAGCACCGACGTCGGATTGGTGGGGTTGCCGATCACGACGAGATCGGCGTCGTCGGGGATCCTCGCCGCCGCATGCGCATCGAGCGGCCGGGTGGGGTCGAGCGGCACCTGCACGATGGGCACGCCCGCAGCCCGCAGCACCAGTTCCGGTTCGGTGAACGACGGCTGCAGCAGCGCGGCCCGGCGCGCACCGAGGCGGCCGAGCAACTCGAATCCGTCGGAGGCCCCGGCCAGCAGCAGTACCTCGCCGGGGTCGCGCCCGTGCAGTGCGGCGATCTGCGCGGTGACGGCATCGAACAGTTCCGACGACGGGTATCGCGCCAGGTCGTCGAGCGTGGCGGCGATCGCCGACCGCACGAACCCCGGTGGCGCACCCCGGACGTTGACGGCGAAATCGAGCATTCCCGGCGCCCAGTCCCGGTCGCCGTGCCGGTCGAGTGCGAACAGCCCCGATGTCATGGACATCGAGCCTACGTGCACGATGGTGAGGTGATGTCGCGACCGGACCCCGCTGATCCCACCACCGTTCTGCTCGTCGATCTCGACGGCACGATCACCGACAGTTTCGCCGGAATCGCCAACAGTTTCCGGCATGCCCTCGTCGAGGTCGGCGCTCCGCCGGCCCCCGAATCCGTCGTCGCCGGGATCGCCGGACCCCCGATGATCGACACCCTGCTCGGGCTCGGACTCGAGCAGGCCACCGCCGACGCCGCGATGACCGCCTACCGCGCCCGCTACACCGACGTCGGATGGCTGGAGAACTCGGTGTTCGACGGGATGGGACAGCTGCTCGCCGATCTCGACGCCTCGGGCCGCACCCTGGCGATCGCCACGTCGAAGAACCAGACCACCGCCCATCGCATCCTGGAACATTTCGGTCTGGTCGACCACTTCCGGGTGGTCGCCGGCGCCGGGGACGACGGTGTGCGCCGCCACAAGCCCGACGTGATCGCCCATGCGCTGGCACAATTGGACATATCGCTCGACCCGGAGACCCGCCGGCCGGCTCGGCCGGTGGTGATGATCGGCGACCGATCCCACGACATCGAGGGAGCCGGACAATTCGGTATCCCCACGATCCACGTGCAGTGGGGTTACGCTCTGCCGGGGGAGCGCGACGCTGCCGCTTGGAGCGTCGAGTCCACAGCACATCTGCGCGAGGTACTCGGTGTCTGATCTACTCCATATCTGTTTCGTGTGTACCGGCAACATCTGCCGGTCACCGATGGCCCAGAACATCTTTGCCAAACTGCTCGCCGACGAGGGTCTGGCCGACCGCGTCGAGGTCAGCAGTTGCGGCACCAGCGGGTGGCATGTCGGCGAGCCGGCCGACAACCGGGCCCGCACCGAACTGCTGGCCAACGGTTACCCGGACGGGCACGCCGCCAGCCAGCTCGGCAGCGAACACATCGAGGCCGACCTGTTCGTCGCCGCCGATGCCGGTCATGTGAAGGAACTCGAACGCAAACGTCTCGGCGACCGCGTCCGGCTGCTGCGCAGCTTCGACCCGGCGGCCGGTGACGATCTCGACCTCGCCGAGCCGTACTACGGGACACCCGAGGATTTCGCGGCGACCCGCCGACAGATCGAGGCCGCGGTGCCCGGTCTGCTGCTCTGGGTGCGCGAACAACTCGACGACTGAACCCGTCACCCGCCCACCCCGGTGCACCTGAGTACCGTGGTGGGTATGCGCGTGCTGCGGACCCTTCTCCGGCCGGGCTGGATCGCCCTGGTCATCGTGGTCGTGGCGTTCGCGGCGGCCTGTTTCATGATCCTCGCCCCCTGGCAGCTGGGAAAGAACGCGTCCACCTCCGAACGCAACGACCTGATCAAACATGCGGTCGCGACCGGACCGGCCCCGATCGACGAGGTCGCGCCCGCCGGGGTGCCGTTCGTGAGGTCCACCGAATGGCGTGAGGTCACCCTCACCGGCACCTATCTGACCGACGAGCAGGCCCTGGTGCGGCTGCGTTCGGCCGGTGAGCGCCCGGCGATCGAGGTCCTCACCCCGTTCCGGGTCGCCGGCACCGACCGGGTCCTCGCCGTCGACCGCGGCTTCGTCCGCCCCGACCAGAGCCAGACGCCGGTGATCCCCGCCCCGCCCGCCGGGCAGACCACGATCACCGCCCGCATCCGGGCCAGCGAGGGGACGTCGGAGGGCCGTGGCGCCCGCGTCGAGGACGGCTCGCTGACCGTCTACACGATCGACCCGGCCGAACTGTCGAAGGCCACGGGTACCGCGATGGACCCGTTCTATCTGCAGTTGTCACCGGATCAGCCGGGTTCGCTGGGCGAGATCGCGCTCCCCCAGCTCGATTCCGGTCCGTATCTCTCCTATGGCCTGCAGTGGCTGGCCTTCGGCATCATGGCGCCGCTCGGCGTGGGGTACTTCCTGTACTCGGAGATCCGTCAGCGCCGTCGGTCCAAGGCCGCCGCCGCGGCCGCGGCCGCGAGCTCCCCCGCCGTGGCGGCGACATCCGGTGCCGAGACCTCGGAAGCCGGTGTGTCCGTGGCCGCACCGGTGGCCGACGCGGGCGGTCTCAGCCGGTCCGACCGGCGCAAACGACTCCGCGCCGAACTCCGCAACGCCGGGAGCACCGCCGCGCCCGAGGCGGAGGCCGACGACACCTCGATGCCCGTCGGCATCGGCGCCGGACCCGACACCGAGCATTCCGAGGGCGTGGTCCGCGACAAACTCACCCAGCGCTACGGCGGCTGAGCAGCACCGCCACCCCCGCCGACACCGCCAGCGCACCGAGCTGCACCCGCCGCGACAGTGCCACCGCCGCCCGGAGATCCGCGGTTCCCGGTGGTCGGCCGTCGCCGAGCACCGGCCGCTGTTCGACCCGATGCGGATACACCGTCTCCCCGCCCAGACGCAGACCGAGGGCCCCGGCGAAACTCGCCTCCACCACCCCCGCATTGGGGCTCGGGTGTGCGGCCGCGTCGTCTCGCCAGGCGCGCAGCGCACCGCGACGGTCCGGCCCCAGCGCCACCACCAGCAGCCCCGACAGCCGGGCCGGCACCAGGTTGAGTACGTCGTCGAACCGTGCTGCGGCCCACCCGAACCGCTCGTAGCGCCGATTGTGGTGGCCGATCATGGCGTCGAGGGTGTTGGCCATCCGGTAGCCGAGCAGACCGGGCAGGCCGGCGACCGCACCCCACACCAGGGGTCCGACGGTGGCGTCGGCGGTGTTCTCGGCGATCGATTCGGTGGCGGCCCGGCAGATCCCCGCGGCGTCGAGGGCCTGCGGATCTCGTCCGCACAGGCTGGGCACCAGCGCGCGACCGGCGTCGAGGTCACCGGCGTCGAGGGCGTCGGCCATCTGTTCGCCGACCCCGGCCAGGGTGGTCCCGCCGCACACCGCCCAGGTCGCGGCGGCGGTCACCAGGATGCGGGCGCCGGGATGCGAGGACACGACCGCCGCGGTGAGTCCACCGACTCCGGCAGCGGCTCCGACGCATACCGCGACCTGCACCACACCGGCACCGCGACGGTCGGCGTAGAGCCGGGCCTCCAGCGCGGCGGCACCCTGCCCCATCCCCGCGACGGGATGGAATCGGCGCGGATCCCCGAGGACGCGGTCGGCGAGCAGGCCCACCGCCAGGCCGGTCGGCGACGGTCGCAACGCCCGCCACATCATTCGGGTCATCCGACTCATCAGAACCCCGACACGATCGTCGTCGTCCGGCCGTCCCGGACCAGCACCGCCTGCTCGTCGCCGACGAAGTCCAGCGCGAACCGGTCGCCGAACTCGGTGCGGACCCGGTCGATCCGTTCGGGCGGATACCACGGCAGTTGTCCGTCGGCGTGGGGGATGACGACGTGGTCGATCAGGCCCAGCCCGCGCGGGTCGACCGGTCCGGGCGCCTCGGCCGGGTCGTCCATGTCGCCGATCGGTGCGATCGACGGGCCCACGATCACCGATCCGGCGCTGCACCCGATGTAGGGCAGACCGGCGCGGACACGCTCGGCGAGGACGTCGGCGGCACCGGCCCGGCGCAACGCCCACAGCAGGGCGTAGATGTTGCCGCCGGAGACGTACACGGCGTCGGCGGTGTCGAGGGTGGCGGTGAACGCGTCGAGGTCGAGCTCGGCCGCCGACACGTCGACCACCGCGCAGCCGAGTTCGGCCAGCCGGGCCCGCTCGGAATGCACCCACGGGGCGTCGGCATACGGGATCTGGGCGCCGCCGAGGTAGCCGATGGTCAGTGCCTCGGGAGCACGGCCGGTGGCCACGGTCAGGAAGTCGTGCGCCGCACCGAATCCCAGCGACAACAGCAGCAGGTTCACCCCGGCAACGCTACCGGTGCCGCCGGGAGCCCCCGACAGGTGAACCGCGCGGGCGCATAGACTGCGTCCCCGATGGCCCGACCACACCCCACCCCCGTCGCCGGCGAGTACCCGATCGACTGCGGGACCGCCCAGCTCGCACCCGACCCGGTGTCGGGCGGCTGGTTGCTGCAGATCAACGGCACGCATTCCTCGCACATCGATCCCGACGACCCGACCGTCCTGGACTTCGAGTACCTGCGGCAGATGGCCGCGGTGATCGAGGACCGCCATCCCGCCGACGCCCACCTGCGCGCACTGCATCTCGGCGGGGCGGCATGTGCGCTCCCCCGCTATCTCGCGCACCGGTACGCGTCGTCGCGGCAGGTGGCGGTGGAGATCGACGCCGAACTCGCGCGGCTGGTCCGCGAGTGGTTCGACCTGCCGCGCGCCCCACGGCTGCGTATCCGGGTCGGCGACGCCCGCGCCGTCGTCGAGTCGCTGCAGCCGCAGTCACGGGATGTGGTGGTGCGTGACACCTTCTCCGGTGACCGCACACCCGAACACCTGACGACGGTGGAGTTCGTGACCGCCGTGCACCGGGTTCTGGCGCCGGGCGGGCTGTACCTGGCCAACTGCGGGGACTCGCGTGATCTGGGCAATGTCCGTGCCGACGTCGCCGCGACCGCCGAGGTCTTCGCTCATGTGCTGCTGGTGGCCGATCCGGCGATGTTCAAGGGTCGACGCACCGGCAATGTGGTGATCGTCGGCAGCGACGCCCCGCTCGACCCATCGGCGGCGCTGGTCCGGCGGCTGCTCTCCGATCCGCTGCCGGCACACACCGTCGCCGGCGACGACGCCCGGGCGTTCGGTCGCGGACAGGCACGCCACGATCCGACCGGTCCGACCGGCTAGATCGAGTCGCCGACCGGCTCCTGCGGCGAGCCGGACGACCGGCTCCTGACTCGTGTGGCTCGGCTGACTCGTGTGGCTCGGCTAGATCGTGTAGTTCAGCGTGTCCAGGATGGCTGCGGCGAGGCCGGCATCCCCGGTCACGGTCACCGATGCGGGGTCGGCGCTGCGGCGTCCGCCGGCGAGCCGGGCCAGATCCACGCCGTCGACGGTGAGCGTGACGTCGGCGGTCGCGTCGCCACCGGGAAATGCCTCCACCAGGCCGGCCCGACCGTCCACCGCGATCCGTACGGTGCGCGGTGCGAGACCGGTCACCTCGATCACCACGCGGCTGCCGTCGGGTGCCCCGGCCCGTTTACCGACGACGAACGGCAACGACGCGGCGAGTTCGTCCAGGGCGAATCCGGCCGGAACCGGATCGGTGGGGGTCCCCGCGCCGCTGCCGTCACGCAGGTCGATCTCGTGGAACCAGCAGTCGAACACCCGGATTCGCATGAACCGGCCGTAGGTGTCGGTGCCCGCCGGGGTGAGCGCCTCGGCGTCGAAGTCGGTCTGCGTCATCGCCTGGAGTGCGGCGGTCCGAACCGCGGTGATCTCGTCGAGTGCGGCGAGCACGTCGGCCTGGGTGTGGCCCCGGAAGTGTTCCACCCATTTCTCGTTGAGTTCGGCGATCGGATTGTGGACGTGGTCGCGGTCGGCGAGGCCGGCCGGTGCGTCGACGTCGCGGCCGGCGAGCATCGACTCGGTGCCGATGATGTGGGCGACGATGTCGGCGTCGGACCAGCCGGGCAGGATCGACGGTGCGGTCCACTGCTGCGCCGACAGCCGTGCCGCGACCTCCCGGATCGCGGCCCACTGGGCGATCAGGGCGCCGGTGATCTCGACGACGGGGACGATCGTGCGTGCCATGGACGTTCTCCGGTTCGGTCTGAGTTCTGTGAGGTCTGAGTTCTGTGAGGTATGAGTGCCGGTGGGGCTGTTGGGTCATGTGTGGTGAGGCGGTTGTCCCCAACCCTAGGGCCGACCACCGACCATCGTGAGAGAAACGGCGGTCGCACCCTTTAGGCTGTTCCGGTGCGTGTGCGTCGGGTCGGTTCCCTGTGGTGTGGTGTCGTCGTCGTTCTCGGCGTGGTGGTCTCGGTGCTCGGCATCTCGGGACTCGGTGTCGCCGGATTCGGTGCCACCGCCGCGGCCTCGCCGGCCGGCACAGTGACCGAGGTCGCCGCCTGCACCACGCGTACCGCACTCGCCCCGGGCACCACCGTGCGCACCACCAAGGTCAAGGGCGTCAAGCGCAGCTATCGGCTGCACATCCCGCAGGGCTACAACCGTTCCCGGGCCTATCCGCTGATCCTCGCCTACCACGGCCATGCCGAGAACACCGCGGCCTTCGAGCGCTACACCGGACTGTCACGGCTGCCGGCCATCGTGGTGTACCCGACCGGCCTGGCCGGCACCGACGGCACCTCCTCGTGGCAGGGCGCACCGTATTCGGCGCCCAAGGCCGACGACATCGCCTTCACCTCGACCATCCTGCGCGAGGTCCGCGGCCTGGCGTGCGTGGACCGGGCGCGGACCTACGCGGTGGGCCGCTCCAACGGGGGCGGGCTGGTGTCCATGCTGACGTGTCGTCTGCCCCGCGAGTTCGCCGCCTACGCCGTGGTCAACCCCGCGCTGTACGCCCAGACCTGGCGGGCGTGTCCGAGTGCCCCGCCGGCCTCGGTGATCAGCTTCCACGGCACCGCCGACCCGGTGATCCACTACGCCGGCGGCGTGCGATTCGGGTCGCGCTACACCGGCATCGCCGACGCGACGCAGACCTGGGCCCGCCGCGCCGGATGCGTGCCGGTGCCGATCACCACTCCGGTCAACGGCGTTGTCGTGCGTGAGAACTGGCCGCTGTGCTCGTCGCTCGGAGAGGAGATCGTGCACTACCGGATCTCCGGTGGCAGCCATCTGTGGCCGGGCTCGTCGGTGCGCACCAGTCGCACCGGACCCAGCGACAGCATCTCCGCGACGTCCCTGATCTGGCAGTTCTTCGGCCGCCACCCCGCGTTCTGACGGAGGAACCGATGAGTCACCCCGACGATCGCTCGGGAACCACGCTCGGGCACTACCGGCTCGAGGAGTTGCTGGGCCGCGGCGGCATGGGCGAGGTCTACCGCGCCACCGACACCCGCAAGGAGCGCGTCGTCGCCCTCAAACTGCTGCATTCGACGCTGGCCGGCAACAGCAACTTCCGCGACCGGTTCCTCCGGGAATCGCGGGTCGCCGCACGGCTGAACGAGCCGCATGTGGTGCCGATCCACGACTGGGGCGAGATCGACGGACTGCTGTTCATCGACATGCGGCTGGTCGGCGGAGCCGACCTGCGCCGGCTGCTCACCGACTCGGGGGCGCTGGATCCGGCACGGGCGGTGATGATCCTGGGTCAGGTGGCCGACGCCCTCGACGCCGCACACGAGAGCGGGCTGGTCCATCGGGACGTCAAACCCGACAACATCCTGGTCGACGTCCGCGACTTCACCTATCTCGCGGATTTCGGTCTGGCCCAAGCCGATTCCGACACGCGACTGACCTCCACCGGTGCGGCGATCGGGTCGTTCGGCTACATGGCGCCCGAACGGTTCGGATCCGACGAGGTGGGTGCCGCCGGCGACATCTACGCCCTGGCGTGCGTCCTGTTCGAAAGTGTCACCGGCACACAGCCGTTCGCGTCGGCGACCAATATCGAACAGCTCATCACCGCCCATCTGCACAAACAGCCGCCGGCCACCGGGTCCCCGCTCGACCCGGTGATCGCCCGCGGCATGGCCAAGGATCCCGCCGCGCGCCATGCCACTGCCGGCGAGCTGATCGCCGCGGCCCGCGCGGCGCTCGAAGCACCGGCCCCACAGGGCGGTTCGGCCGTCTCGCCGCCCACCGTCGTGCCGTCGGCACCGACTCCCCCGCCGCCGTCGGAGCGGTTTCCCACGGTGACGCCCCCGCCGTCCGGACGGATTCCATCGGCCACGCCCCCGCCGCCGTCCGGGCGGATTCCGTCCACCACACCCACGCTGCCACCGTCGTCGTATCCGTCGGGTCCGCGTCCGGTCACCGGATCGACCAGCGCCTACGCGCCGACCGGCCAGGTTCCGTATCCGCCCGCCTCCTACCCGTATCCGGCGGCCCCCGCACAACCGAGGCGTGGCTCGGCGGCCGCGATCGCGCTGGGCGTGGTCGCAGTGCTGCTGCTGGCCGGGATCGGGATCGGCGGCTGGGTGCTGCTGTCGGGGGATTCGTCGTCGGGCACTGCGGCGTCGGGCGGCTCCGACGCGCAGATTCCCGCCACGGCCGCGACCACCGAGGCCACCACCGTGACCTCCGCCCCCACCGAGACCGCGACCGCCACCGTCACCCAGACGGCCACACCGACGACGCAGGCGCGCAGCTCGAGTGACCTGGGGCTGACCACCCCGATCAGTCACCCCGCCTGCGACGGCACCGGGATCGTCGTCGTCGGCAATGCCGTCACCCCCGGCCAGTACCCGGCCGACATCCAGCGCATCCTCGACCAGTACCCGGGGTCGAGCTATCTGCGCACCGACGAGTCGTGCGGGTCCCTGCGCGACCGTGACGACAACGGCAACGTGATCTATGCCGTCTACCAGGTGGCCGGGTCTTCGCTCGCCGACATCTGCCGGCTGCGTAACCAGCTCGGTGGCGAGTCCTACGGCAAGTGGCTCGACAACACCACCGACCCCACCACGTTCATCACGCCCAGTCAGTGCGGTGCCTGAGCGGGAGTCTCTGCCCAATGCGGACACCGGCTGTCCGCGATGTCCGGCACGATGGACGCCATGCTGGAGACCTCGGCCCGACTGTTGCAGTTGCTGTCGCTGCTGCAGGTTCGACGCGAATGGTCGGGACAGGAGCTCGCCGACCGGTTGCAGATCACCACGCGCACGGTGCGGCGCGACATCGACCGGCTGCGTGAACTCGGCTATCCGGTGGACGCCACGGTCGGCGTCGGCGGCGGGTATCGGCTCGGTGCGGGCGCCCAGATGCCGCCGCTGCTGCTCGACGACCAGGAGGTTCTCGCCGTCGCGCTCGGTCTCGACGCGGTGACCACCGGTCCGGTGTCGGACATGGCCGAGGCGTCGGCCGGCGCACTGTCCAAGTTGCGGCAGGTGATGCCGTCCCGATTGCGGCATCGGCTCGATGCCCTCGCGCTCGAAGCCATCCCCCACGAACCGCGGGCCGCCGACGTGTCGGCCGAGGTGCTCACCGACATCGCCACCACCTGCCATCGGTACGAGCGACTGCGGTTCGACTATCGGCGTCACGACGGCACCGAGTCCCGGCGTGATGTCGAGCCGTACCGGCTGGTCCGCAACGGGATGCGTTGGTATCTGGTCGCCTTCGACCCCGACCGCGACGACTGGCGGTCGTTCCGGATCGACCGCATGGTCCCCAAGACCCCGACCGGTCCCCGATTCGTCCCCCGCGAGCTGCCGGAGGGCGGGGCGTCGGCATTTCTCGAACGCAGTATCGGCGCGGTCTACCGTGCGGTGTCGGCGCGGGTGCGGATGCACGCGCCGCTGGAGACCATCGCCCCGATGATGTCGGATTCCTGGGGCACCATCGAGGCCGGTGACGAGTCGAGCTGTGAACTGCGCATGTACTCGTCGTCGCTCACCTCGATCGCCCGCTGGATGTATGCCTTCGGTGTCGACTTCACCGTGATCGAGCCCGACGCCCTGCGCGACGAATGCCGCAGTGTCGCCGACTATCACGACGAACTCGCGGCGCGATACCGCCGGGCCGCCCACCACGACGGCCCCTGACGATCTGCCCGGTTCCGGCCGGTTTGGGAGTTGCCCCGTTCAGCGACTACATTCGTTGACTGGTGCGGGCGTCGCGACGTCCGTCCCGCGCGTATAGCTCAGCGGTAGAGCTCTGGTCTTACACACCAGCGGTCAGGGGTTCGAATCCCTTTGCGCGCACCATCATCGACGCAGGCAGCGGGCTGTCCATACGATCGCGACCAGTGTCCCGATTCCCCGCAGTGTGCCGCGGGTGTGCCAACGCACGGTTGGCGAGCCCCAAGTTCAGACGGCCTTATCCGTCCGGTTCTCCGAACAATTGCTCACTACTCGTCCTCTTCGTCGGCGACACCGTCGCCGATATTGTCCAGCTCCTCGGACTCGCGGCGAGCAATCGACTCAGCACGGATGCCCTTCACGCCCTTCTTGCGGTTATCCCGCACCAGGATTCGCCGGCCAGACGGTCCGCTCTCGGCCGTATCCGGTCTCGGCCAGCATCATCGTCGACGGCCGCTGACACCGCTGCCCGTACGGCAGTGAGTCGTCGGCGACCCCGCCTTGACCACTGTAACAACGATCACCTACAGTCCCGCAAGAACGTTTGCGCAATCGTTCTTTCACCTTTCGGTCGCTCCCCCTGACGAGATGCGCCCCCGAGTGTGCGAGGTAGACATGGCCAAGGAGATCATCGTCAGCTTCGGTATCGACATCGATGCCGTCGCGGGTTGGATCGGTTCGTACGGCGGCGCCGACTCGCCGTCCGACATCCAGCGTGGAGTGTGGGCCGGACAGGTCGGCGTCCCGCGATTGCTCAAGATGTTCAAGCGTCACGGAATCCGGACCAGCTGGTTCATCCCCGGCCACAGCATCGAGACCTTCCCGGACGAGTGCGCGATGGTCGCCGCGGACGGCCACGAGATCGGTGCGCACGGCTACCTCCACGAGAACCCCGTGGCGATGACCGCGGCCCAGGAAGAGGACGTGCTCGCCCGCGCGGTGGAACTGGTCACCGAGCTCAGCGGCAAGGCGCCGCGCGGATACGTCGCACCGTGGTGGGAGCTGTCGTCCAACACCCCGGACCTGCTGCTCAAGTACGGGTTCGAGTACGACCACAGCCAGGGATTCAAGGACTTCGTCCCGTTCTACGCACGTTCGGGTGACTCGTGGACGGGCATCGACTACTCCAAGCAGGCCGCCGACTGGATGAAGCCGATGGTGCACGGCACCGAGATCGACCTGGTCGAGATCGGCGCCAACTGGTACGTCGACGACCTGCCCCCGATGATGTTCATGAAGGCCTCGCCCAACTCGCACGGATTCGTCAACCCGCGCGACATCGAAGAGCTCTGGCGTGACCAGTTCGACTGGGTGTACCGCGAACTGGACTACGCGATCTTCCCGATCACGATCCACCCGGACGTCTCCGGCCTGCCGCAGGTCCTGCTCATACTCGAGCGCCTCATCGACTACATCAACGGCCACGAAGGTGTCCGCTGGATGACCATGGAGGAGACCGCCGCCGACTTCCGCAGCCGCTTCCCCTTCGCCGGCACCGAACGCCCCGTCGACTACTGATCGACGGCAGCAGCTGAATGTGTGGGATGTGCGGGACACCCGTGCCGCCGGCGCAATGGTGCGGGGCGGGCATCGTCGACGACGCCGGTGCGCGCCGCCGCGCCCGCGCGGCATCGGTCCGGGTCCTCGCCGCGATGCTGGCCGGGTCGGCGGTCCGGGTGACCGCCGATCTGGCCGGCATCGGCTACACCGTCAGCTCGGCCGACGGACGCAGCCGCGTGGTGTCCGATCTCGCGGCCGTGTGGCCGACCCTCGCCGAACTGACCGGCCGGCCGTTCGATCCCCTCGACCCCGGCATGCTGGCTCGGCTGCGGGAGCTCGGAGCGGCCGACCGATGACCATCCACACCCCCGTCGACAGCCTGGACCGCCGGCTCTCGCTGACCGTCGTCGGCGGCTTCCTCGGTTCGGGCAAGACGACCCTGGTCGACCGCGCCTACCGTGACCCCGACACCGCGATCATCGTCAACGACGCCGGTGATCGAGCCCCCGACCTGGCGACCGGTGTGTACGCGCTGCTCGGCGGCTGCGCGTGTTGTGACCGACGAGATGCGCTGGCGGAGTTGCTCCGGGACCTGTGCGCAGCCCGACACTCCGGTGCGGGGCCGCGGCGCGCGGTCCTGGAGACCAGCGGCCTGGCCGATCCCGCCGGTGTGCTGCACGCGATCGAGGCAGATCCGGTCCTGTCATCGAATGTGGTCGTCGCCGACGTCGTCATCGTCGTCGATGCCGAGCGGGGGCTCTCCGACCTGGTGCATGAGCAGCTGGCCCGGGTCCAGTTGGAGCAGGCCGACTCGGTGATCGTGTCGAAGACCGACCTGGTCGACGCCGCCGCGCTCGCAACGGTGGCCGCGACGGTCACCGCACTGAACCCCGGAGCAGCGATACGGGCCGCGACGTTCGGCGACCTCCGACCGATGGGATCGTTCGACGGGGCCGCCGCGGTTCCGCTACCGGCGACGACCGACCTGTCCGCGCCCCGCTCGCGGTGGATACCGGTCCCCGGCACCGTCGACTGGACCGTGCTGTCACTGTGGCTCGGCGCCCTCGTCACCGCCCACCCGCAGCAGATCCTGCGGGTCAAGGGCCTCGTGCGCACCCCGGCCGGACCGGTGATCCTGCATGCCGCGCGCGGCGCCATCGGCGTGCCCACCCGTCGTCGCGACGCCGACGTCACCGACGACGACTGCGGCCTGCTCGGCCTCGTCCGCGACCTCGATCCCGATGCCGTCGCAGAGTCGTGGAACGTCCACCGCCGAGCGCTGAGCGCCGATCCCTGACCCCTCGACCACCGCCGGCCGCGCCGCGCCGATGATCTCAGCCGTACCCGTGATCTCCCCAGAAGGACAATCGTGACCGCAGCATCGTCCAGCTTGCCCCGCATCGACTACTTCGCCCTCGGCGGCACCATCGCCAGCGTCCGCGGTGACGTCGCCGGTGCGGTCCCCACCCTGACCGCCCAGGACATCGCCGACTCGGTCGACGGCCTCCACGAGGTGGCCGACGTCCGGGCGCACCAGTTCCTGCTCACACCGTCACCGGAGATCACGATCGAGGATCTCATCCGGCTGCGCGACGCCATCGCGGCCGCAGTCGCCGACGGGGCCGTCGGCGCGGTGGTCTCCCAGGGCACCGACTCCATCGAAGAGACGTCGTTCGTCCTGGATCTGCTGTGGTCCGGCGATCCGCCGATCGTGTTCACCGGCGCGATGCGCAATCCGTCGCTGCCGGGTTCCGAAGGGCCGGCGAATCTGCTCGGCGCCGTCCAGGTGGCCGCCTCGGCGCAGGCCGTCGGCACCGGCGTGACCGTCTGTCTCGGCGACGAGATCCATTCCGCCCGTTACGTTCACAAAGGTCACACGGCCAGCCCGGCCACCTTTGTCTCGCCGGGTCTCGGCCCCATCGGGTGGGTCGCCGAGGGGCGACCGGTCATCGCCCTGCGCCCGGCGACACGGCACCACCTCACCCTGCCTGACGATCCTGCGGTCCCGCCGGTGGCGCTGGTCCGGCTCGGACTCGGTGACGACGGTCGGCAGCTGCGGGCCCTCGCCGACCTCGGCTATCGCGGGGTGGTGATCGAGGCGTTCGGCGGTGGTCACGTCCCGGTGGCCGCACTGCCGGCGATCGCCGACCTGGTCGCGGTGATGCCGGTGGTCCTCGCGTCCCGCGCCGGGGCCGGTGAGGTTCTCACCGCCACCTACCGATTCCCCGGTTCGGAGATCGAGCTGATGGCGATGGGCCTGGTCCGGGCCGGAGCGCTCGACGGGCTCAAATCCCGCCTGCTGCTGACCCTCTGCCTCGCCGGTGATCTGGATGCGGATGCCATCGCGACCACATTCCAGTCGGTCGGTTCGACGACAGGACCGACCCGGATCTGAGGTGATCGCCGGTTCGCGAACCCTCATTCGGATCGCCGACGCGGACTCGCTCCTCGCCCACCGGTGCGCCGAAACACCCTAGGGTGCTTCACATGCTGGGCATCGTCGCGGTCTTCCTCCTGATCCTCGTGATGATCGCCGTCGCCGTCCCGATCGCGACCGTGGTGTTCAACAAGAACCGCGACCGGCGGCCGCCGGGCCACCCACCGAGTGGGCCGGTCGTCGGCCCCGGCAACGGCAACGGCAACGGCCACCAGATTCGTTGACCGGGTATCGGATTCACGAGCTGCCGATGACGTCCTGCTGCGGCAGCACCGACCGGATGCGGCGCGTCACCGCAGCCCGGACAGCGGCCGGTACCCGTGGTCCGGTGGCCAGGTAGAGGGGTACCGGCGGCAGTGGCGGGAGATCGCGCACCCGCTCGAGACCGTCCGGGCGCGCACCGATGCGCGGGAGCGGGGTCATGCCCTCCCGGTGGCGCACCGCCGACACCACCACGGTGCGACTCGCCCGTCCGCCACGGTCATGGGGTCACTCCCGGTGACCCCATGACCAGACCCCATGACCAGGCCCCATGATCGCGCCCCGACGACGGGGTCCGACCGCGGCGACACACCATTTCGGTATCGTCGACGCGGGCTGCACGGCCGGAGCATGCCGAGGGGACGGTTTTCTGTGAGCGGGGAGTATGTGGGCTCGATCGCGGGCTATCGCCTGCTCGGGCCGATACGCATCGACGGCATCGGGCAGGTGTTCCTCGGCGACCACGACACCCCGCCCCGACGCGAGGACGTGCGCGTCCTCCCTCCCGGGGCGACCGCCGACGATTCCGGCGCACGATTCGGTGCGCAGACGCGCGCACTCACCCATCTCGACCATCCCGGACTCCCCCGGATCACCCATCACGGCATCGATCAGCAGTACGCATGGGTCGCCACCACCCACGTGGACGGCGCGCCGCTCGGTCCCGGGCGCCGCGACGACGCCGAGGCCTTCGGTGTCGGCGCCCTGATCGCCGACGCCCTCGACCACGCCCACCGCAACGGAGTGCTGCATTCCGATCTCGCACCCGAGGGCATCCTGCTCACCGCCGCCTCGCCGCCCGGTGCTCCGGGAAGCGTCGTCGTCCTCGACATCGGCGTCATCGGCCTGATGCCCCGACGCTCGGCCAACCCGTTGTCCGGTGGGCCGTCCTACACTGCCCCGGAAGTACGCACGGGAGGCACAGCCGAGGCTCCTGCCGACCAGTATTCGCTGGCCGCCATCCTGCTCACCCTGCTCACCGGCACGCCGCCCGGTCCGGCGTTCACCGGGTTCGGCGCCCATCGCACCGATCTCACCGTGCTCGACCCGATCTTCGCCCGCGCCCTGGCCGACTCACCCGCCCACCGCTACCCCGATTGCCGCAGCTTCATCGGCTCGGTGACGGCAGCGCGCTCGGCGACGATCCCGGTCGCCGACCCGGTTCCCTCGCTCCGGGGCCGGGCGCAGCCGACGATCGTCCCCACCGGCGACCCGAAACACACCGGCAGCCCGAAACACGGCGACGCCCCGGAGCGCACCGGTATCCGGGCCGAGCTCCCACCGGCCGGCGGCCTCTCCGCCGGTTCACCCCCTGCCGCGTCACCCCCTGCCGCGTCACCCTCTGCTGCACCACCCCCTGCTGCGTCACCCTCTGCCGTTCTCCCCGCCGGCGGTGCCATCGACCGCCCCTCCGGCGACACGCTCCCGCCCCGAACGCTCCCACCCCAAGCCCCGCCCGCCAGGCCGACACCACCGGCCCCCGACGCGCCGACCGACGCCCACGCCGCCACCTCCGGCACCCACAGCACCGACCCCGCGTCCGGTGCGATCACCGAACCCGCACATCGGCGTCGGAGCACCCGCACGGTCGGCATGATCGCCGGCGGAATCGTATTGCTGCTGGTCGTAACCCTGGTCTCGGTGGGCACCACGCTCGCCCTCACCCGAGAACCCGCACTCGTCCAGACCACCACGTCGAGCCTCGCGATCGCCAACGCCACCACCTGCACCGTCCACGACGGTGCGGTCTGGTGCTGGGGCGACAACGCACACGGCGAGGTCGGCGACGGGACCACCGAGAACCGCAACGCCCCGACCCGGGTCCCCGGACTGGCCGACGTCACCAGCATCGCCGTCGGGTGGACGTCGGTCTGCGCGATCGCCGGCGGTTCGCTCTACTGCTGGGGCGGCAACGAGAACGGCCAGATCGGCGACGGGACCACCGCCGACCGGACCACGCCGACCAAGGTCGAGGCGCTCCACCATGTCACCTCCGTCTCGACCGGTACCGACATCGACCTCGTCGACGGCGAGATCACACCACGATCGACCACCTGCGCGGTGGCCGACGGCGGTGCGTACTGCTGGGGCGCCAACACCTACGGGCAGATCGGGGACGGGACCACCGAGAACCGACTCGTCCCGGCCCGCGTGCACGGCCCCGCCGACTTCACCGTGCTCGACACCGGGTCGGCGATCACCTGTGGTCTGACCGCCCCCGGCGATGTGTACTGCTGGGGCTACAACCGATCCGGCGGCATCGGCGACACCACGTTCACCGACCGCCACACCCCCACCCACGTCCCCGGACTCGGCCGGGCCGCCGCACTGACCACCGCGGTGGGCACCACATGCGTGATCAGCGATTCCGCACTCTATTGCTGGGGAAACAATCGATACGGCCAGGTGGGCGACGCGACCCGCCGATACGCGCGCACTCCCCTTCGCGTCGACGGGCTCCCGCCGGTGACCGCGGTCTCCACAAACACCCAGGCGATCTGCGCGGTCGCCGACCAGCGCCTGTTCTGCTGGGGCAACAATCTCGACAGCATGGTGCCCGACGACCGGCGGGGCTACCTGACCGCACCGGTGGAGGTGGGCCCGGACGACCTCGGCGGCCGGCTCGGCCCGGTGACCGGGGTCGTCACCGACTCGAGTACCACGTTCGTGCGCACCGACGCCGGGTTGTTCGCCTGGGGCCTCAATCGCAAGGGGCAGCTGGGCATCGGAACCGACGACTCCACCTTCCACCCCGTCGAGGTGCGGTTTTGAGCGCAACGCCGCCGATGCTGCCGCCCGCACCGGTCCCGACGACGAGAGGGCACCGCCCATGAGCCGACTCGATCCCGGCACCGAGTTCGCCGGCTACCGTGTGCTCGCCCGGCTCGGCGAGGGCGGGATGGGACAGGTCTTCCTCGTCGAGCACCCGCACCTGCTGCGGCGCGAGGCCATGAAGGTGATCTCGGTGACCGCCGCCGATCACGCCGATTTCCAGGAACGCTTCACCAACGAGGCCCGCACCGTGGCCCTGCTCCGGCATCCGGGCATCGTCGCGATCCACCACTACGGCGTGGAGGCCGGCGCCCCGTGGTTCACCATGACCTATCTCGACGGCGAGGACCTGTCGCGGAGCCCGCTCTCCGACGCCGAGATCGGTCTGGTCGCGGTCCGGTCGGCCGAGGCGCTCGACTACGCACACCGCCACCAGGTGATCCATCGCGACATCAAACCCGCGAACATCATCGTCACCCGCGAGGACGACGGCGTGATCGACCAGGTGGTGCTGCTCGACTTCGGCATCGCCCGGTTGATGGACTCCACCCGGATGACCGCCACCCAGGCCTTCATCGGCACCCTCGCCTATGCCGGGCCCGAGCTCATGGACGGACTGCCCGCCGGCCCGGCAACCGATCAATATGCGCTGGCCTGCACGATCTATGAACTGTTGACCGGTGTCACCCCGTTCGAGGCACCCACCCCGTCGGCGATGATGGCGGCCCTGTTGTCGCGGCCCGCACCGCCGCTGAGTGGACGACGCCCCGATCTGGCGTCGCTCGATCCGGTCTTCGCCCGCGCCCTGTCCAAGGATCCCGCGCTGCGCTACCCCGACTGCCAGTCCTTCGCCGCGGCCCTCTCGGGCGTCCTGGGTGCCTCCGACGCCGGCCCGCAGGCCGCGATCGCGGCACCCACACCGACGCGCTCGGCGTCGTTTCGACCGGCGGTCCCCGCCGAGGCGGCCCGCAAGTCCGGTGACACGACCGCCCCGGCCGACACGATCCTGCCGAGGCCGCCGACACCGTCCCGCCTACGACGGCTGCTCCCGGCCCTGCTCACCCTGGTCGCCGCAGTCCTCGTCGCCGCCGTCGCGGTAGGCGTCACGCTGGCCGTCGGTCGCTCCGACAGCACCGCGAGCGATCCCGTCGCGCTCACCGGTCAGGTCACCGAGCTGTCGGTGGACGTGTTCACCACCTGCGCGGTCCGTGACGCCGTCGGCTATTGCTGGGGCCAGAACGACGACGGACAACTCGGTGACGGCACCACGGTAGACCGGCACACACCGACCAGGGTGGCCGGGATCAGCGACGTCACCGACATCGCGACCGGCGGCTCCACCACCTGCGCGGTGGCCTCCCGCACGTTGTACTGCTGGGGATCGCCGGCACTGCAGCAGACGACGGTCCCGAAGGAGGTCGCCGGGCTCACCGATGTGACCGACGTCGACGTCGACGGGTCCAACATCTGCGCCATCGCCGGCAGTAGCCTCTACTGTTGGGGCGCCAACGGCTCCGGACAGCTCGGTGACGGCACCACCTCCCCGCGTACCGCCCCGGCCAAGGTCGAGAGCCTGAGCGGGGTCACCGCGATCTCCGTCGGCGACGACGTGACCTGCGCGGTCGCGGCGAACACCCCGTATTGCTGGGGATCGAACAAGAACGGGCAGCTCGGTGACGGCACCACCGTCGACCGGCACACGCCCACCCAGATCAAGGGTGTGGAGTACGCACCCGCGATCAGCACCGGCGGAACCATCGGCAATGCCACCACCTGCGCCGTCCAGGTCGACGATGTCGCCTACTGCTGGGGCTCCAACGATCAGGGCCAGATCGGTGACGGCACCACGACCGCCCGGTCCACGCCCACGCCCGTCCTGACCGATGCGCTGGCCGTGGTCACGGCCGCAGCCGAGGCGACATGTGCCATCACCCTGACCCGGGAACTGAAATGCTGGGGCGGCGTGGGAATCGCCGGCGGCGACGACACGGTCCGGCCGGCCTCGGTCCCCGGCCTCCACGATGTGACCACGCTCGCGGTGTCCGGATCGAATGTCTGCGCGGTGGCCGACGCCGAGACCTACTGCTGGGGTCTGAACTCGAAGGGCGAGGTGGGCGACGGCACCACCCAGACGCGCAATGCCCCGACAAAGGTGACGTTCCCGGCATAGGCGCCGTGCTCGCGACCGGTCCCGAGCTCACCGTGATCACCCGGTTATCAAGCTGTATCCCCCGCTGGATTGCGACAGGAGTGACCGGTGTAGTTCAGTGGGACCATTGTGACTATGCATCTGCGTCTTCGTCCCGCCCGTGGTCCGCGTAACCGTCACCGCCGGCTCCGGCGGCGTGTCGCCGCGGCGACCCTCGGTATGGCTGCGGCCGTGACCGTGCTCGGCGCGTCCCCGGCCGCGGCCGAACCGCTCGGGGATCTCGCCGGCGCACTGGGCACCTCGTCCGCCGATCTCCCCCTCGACGAGATCCTGGGCCTGATCCCCGGCCTCGACGGCCTGCTCCGTCCCGACGGCGCGGCCGGCACCACCCGCTGCACATCGGTGATCCAGGTCGGGGACTCCACATCGGTGGGCGTCGACGACGTCGCCCGGGTACCCACCCCCGACGACACCCTCACCGCGCAGTACAAGCGGGTCGGGGCCACACATGTGACCCTCGACGCCGACGGCGGCCGATCGATCGTCGAGGAGGTGGGCGGGCGGCCGAACGCCGCGGACGCGGTCCGGACACAGCTGGCCGGCGGCGCCCGCGGATGCTGGGTGATCGCGATGGGCGTCAACGACGCCGCAAACATCGCCGTGGGCAGCACGGTGGACGCCGACGAGCGCATCGATCGCATCATGGGCCAGCTCGCCGGGCAGCCCGTCCTGTGGCCCACCGTGGCCACGTCGAATCCGTCGAACAGCGCCTACCGCGCCGAATCGATGACCTCGTTCGACGCCGCCCTGCGTCGCGCCGTGGCACGCTATCCCAACCTCGCCGTGTACGACTGGGCCGCGGCCGCACGACCGGCATGGTTCGCCGACGGCATCCACTACACGGCCGCCGGGACCGCCGAACGCAACCGCCGATTCGCCGACGCACTCGCCACGGCCTTCCCTCCCGGAGCCGGCGTCGCACCCGCCACCCGGTGGGTCGCAGGCTGATCGTGCGGGCCACGGGCAGTGGTTGATTACGCAACCAGATCTGGTGCGCCACAAAAATTTACGCATTCCGAGCAAAACGTCGTACAACCGGACGACACGGCCGACGTGGCGGCTGGGTCCTTCGGTGGGCCCGGGCTAGACTCGGGGCGCCTGGTGCCCCTGTCCGGCACCGCGACAGCAGCGCTGTGCTGTCCCCCACCGACGCCGACCCGAAGACGCACTCTGCCTCTATGCCACGTCCCACTCATGCCGGAGCCACCTACCTCCCGGCCCTCGATGGTCTCCGCGCGCTCGCGGTCTGCTTTGTCGTCCTCTACCACCTCCATGTGCCGGGGTTCAGCAGCGGACTCCTCGGCGTCGGCGTCTTCTTCACACTCAGTGGCTTCCTGATCACCTCACTCCTGCTGGCCACCCGCGAGCGCACCGGAGGGTTCGCGCTCCAGCGCTTCTGGCTGGCGCGCCTGCGTCGGCTGCTGCCCGCGGTGGTGCTGGTGCTGGGCACCTCGCTGGTCGCCGCCTCGGTCGTGGCACCGGACAAGGTGGCGAAGTACTCGTGGCAGGCACTGTCGGCGCTGTTCTACGTGAACAACTGGTACAACATCGGGTCGGCCGACTCGTACTTCGACCGGTTCGGTGGCCCGGGGCCGTTCGACCATCTGTGGTCGCTGTCGATCGAGGAGCAGTTCTACCTGCTGTGGCCCCTGCTGCTCGCCGCACTGCTGGCCGTACTCAAGAAACGCATCTGGGTCACCCTGGCGATCCTCGCGCTCGCGATCGGATCGTTCCTGCTGCTCAACGGCATCGCCCATCCGGGATTCGACAACACCCGCGCCTACGAGGGCACCGACACCCGGGCCGGCGGCCTGCTCCTCGGGGCGGCGCTGGCGTTCTGGTGGCCGGCGCGGGCACGGACGGTCGGCCACAACGCCCGCTGCACCCTCGACGTCCTGGCCCTCGGGGGCCTCGCCCTCATCGGCTATCTGATCGCCACCACACCGGATGGCGACATCTCGCTCTACCGGAGCGGGATCGTGCTGCTCACCCTCGCGACGATGGCCGTACTGATGGCCACCGTCGTCCCGGAGACCCTGGTCGCCACCGTGCTCGCACTCCCCCCGCTGCGGTGGATCGGCGAGCGCTCCTACGGCATCTACCTCTGGCACATGCCGGTGATCGCGTTCCTCCCGGCGGCCTTCCGCTCCGAGAAACCCGTCGCGACCGCATCTGTCGTGATCATCACGACCCTCGTCCTGTCGGCGGTGTCGTGGCGCTACGTCGAGGACCCGATCCGCCGATTCGGTTTCCGTAAGGCCTTCACCACTCCGCGAGATCCGGAGGACACCCTCATGAACCACTTCCTCGCCTGGCTCATCGCGCTGACCACCCGGTTCACCGACCGGCTGACCGTTCTGCAGGAACGGATGGACGCCCGGCGCCGGGCCGACGCCGAGTCCGTGGCCTCACCCGCCCCCGAGGGCACGACCGACGCCCCGGAGACCACGGGACCGGACACGCCCCCCGACGCGGCCGCACCTGACGAGGCCCCCCACCTCGAAGTCCCCCACCTCGAGGCCACCGGGAGCGACGACTCGACCGACGGGGTGTCCGATACGGCCCCGGCCGACGGGGCCCGCACGGTGCCGATGCAGGCCGTGGCGGACACCGAGACCAGCACCGAGGTCACCGCGGCGGTCGACGCCGAGGCAGCTTCCGAGAATGCTTCCGAGGCCGAGGTACTGCCCTCGGATCTGCTGCCCGCAGACGACGACCTGCCCGCCGAGGTGGAGGCGGCCCTCGACGCCCGTTCCCCCCGCACGTCTCCGACAAGTCCTGCCGCGCCCGCCGGTGACGAGTCCACCGGGACCGACACCGACACCAGCACCGAGGTCTTCGACGACGACACCGACACCAGCCGGATCCCCGTCGCCGCCGGGCCGCACGGGCCGGCACACCCGCCGCACTCCGCACACGGCCCCGGCCAGGGGGCACGTGGTCAGAGCACCCCGTCGCCGACTCTGCGTCGCCGACGCCGTCCGCAGCTGCTCGCCTCGATCGTGCTGGTCGCGGCCCTGGCGATCGGTGGGCTCATCGCCCTGGGCAGCCTCGACGCGGACACCCCCGGCGACCTCGACACCGCGGCGCTCGCCGAGGACCTGCCGCCGACGTCGACCACCGCACCGGCGGGCCCGACACTGCCGGTCACCGAACGGCGCACCGATTGCAGCACCGTCGTCCACGTCGGGGACTCGACGTCGATCGGCATGAACAGTGCGGACACCCTGCCCGATCCGATCGACCGGATCACCGGCCGATACAAGGCCGTCGGGGCCAAGACGGTGATCACCGACATCGCCGGGGCCCGATCGAGCCTGGAGACGGTGAACGGCGAGCCCAACGCGGTGACCTCGATCGAGGGACAACTGGCCCGCGGTGTCCGGGGCTGCTGGGTGATGGCGATGGGGATCAACGACACGGCGAATGTCGAGGTGGGCGGACCGGGTCCGGTGGACATGCGGATCGACCGTCTGCTGGCGCCGCTCAAGGGGCAGCCGGTGTTGTGGCCGACGGTGATCACCAGCCCGCTCAACGAGAACCCGGCGTACGACAACCGGGCGATGCAGCAGTTCGACAAGGCACTCCTGCGCGCGTGCAAGCGATACCCGAATCTTCGCCTCTACGACTGGGCGGCAGAAGCACAGCCGGGCTGGTTCTCCGACGGCATCCACTACACGCCGGCCGGCTACACCGAGCGGGCCTACCGGTTCTCGATCGCGCTGGCGACGGTCTTCCCGGCCGAGGACGCCCCGCCGCGTGGGTGTCTGCTGCGGTCGTCGGACGTCACCGCGGTGCCGCCGTCACCGACCAGGCCGGCCCCGGGTCCCTCGACCCCTGCGCCGGTGAACGCCGGCCAGGCCGCACCGGCCCCCGATCGTCCGGTGAGCGCACAGGGCTGAGCCGGGTATAGGCCCAGCAAAACAGACGGGCGGTCACGGGACGACAGATCCCGGCCGGCCCCGGATGGGTCCGGCCGGTCGGACCGAACGGCCCGGATCAGGCCCGGGCCACCCCGAGTACCTGCTCCCAGAGTTTCTCCGAGCGTCCCTCGCCGGGTTCCATCACATCGGCGAACCGGATGGTGCCGTCGGGATCGACCAGGAACGTGCCGCGATCGGCGTATCCGCGGGTGTCGTTGAACACCCCGTACGCGTCGGCGACCGCACCGTGCGGCCAGAAGTCGGAGAGGATCGGGAACAGAAAACCCTGCGCCGACGACCACACCTTGTGGGTCGGCGGCGGGCCCACCGAGATCGCGACGGTCCGGAGTTCGTCGTCGACGAACTCCGGCAGATGGTCGCGGATGTAGCCCAGTTCGCCCTGGCAGGTGCCGGTGAATGCGAGTGGGAAGAACACCAGCAGGACCTTCTGTCCGGCATCACGCAACGCCGACAGCGACACACGCTGGTTGTTCTGGTCCCGCAACTCGAAGTCGGGAGCGATGTCACCCACACGCAGGTGACCGACGGGCGAACCCGTGGAAACGGTCATGGGCGCTTGCCGGTGGAGCGGGATTTCGGCTGCACCAGCCGTGACCCGGACCAGTCACCGAGGCTGACCACCGAGGTCTGGGTGAGTCCGGCGGTCGGCGCCGCCTCGGCGATCTCGCTGGGATCGACGTAGCCGTCGTTGCCGGTCTTGGGTGACACCACCCATACATATCCGTCGTCGGCCAGCGGGCCGATCGCATCCATCAGCCGGTCGACCAGATCCCCGTCGCCGTCGCGCCACCACAGCAGCACCACGTCGACGACATCGTCAGCGTCCTCGTCGACCATCTCGGCATCGATGGTGTCCTCGATGTCGACCCGCAGGTCGTCATCGGTGTCCTCGTCCCAGCCGAGTTCCTGGACCACCATGCCCTGGGCAAAGCCCAGCTTCTGTGCACTGCTGCCGTCGGAGCCAATGCCCCCTGAGGCGGCTACCACCGCGCGAGACCTCCTGAGATCTGTGTTCATGTCGTCGGGCGACACGTCCGTGTCAGCCGTAGCACACAGCGTAGTGCACCACCGGCCCGTTTACGTCGGCGAATCGCGACGCGTCCCCCGGATTGTCGTCCGATCGATCACCCGGCCGGCACCGGCACCACCGCCGAGGTGCGGGTGGCGATCCCCGGTGGCGGCGGCAGATACCGGGCACACACGTCGAGGACCGCCTGCTTGTCGGTGCTCCAGCGGGTGGCCACCGGGTTGAGTCCGGTCAGTTCGTGCGCGCCGATCGCGTCCTCGAGCCGGGTGGTACTGGCCAGGAAGGTGTTCACCGGCGTCGTGAGATCGGCCGGCACCTCCGGATCGCGGGCGTCACGGATCCGGTCGGCCCCCGCGATCAACGCCGCGCGCGCACGATCGTCGAGGTCACCGACCTTGTCATAGGAGTGGAAGCGGTTGAGTGCCTCGAGGAAGTCGTTGTACCCCTTGACCATCACGACCATCGAGGAGGTGGCCGTCCGGCACAGCGCGACCGTCGCGTCGTGCCGGTGCGCCGAGGCCGCCGACACCGACACCTCCGAGCTGTGGAGGGCCAGCTGATCCGACGGCGCCGTGCCCGATCCGGTCACCGAGGTGGCGCAACCGCTCACCACCGCCGCGACCAGTGCCACGCCGAGAGTGATCAATGACACAGCGAGTCCGCGCGTGCCCCGCACCGGCGTCGCCGGGGTGGGACCGTCCCCGGCCACACCGCCGCTGTCGGCGTCACCACGGCGGACACCCGTGCACGGGGCTTCGGCGCAGGACACATCGACGCAGGACAGACCACCACGGTGCCGCATCTCGCCACCCCTCACTTACTCGCCGGTAACGCCTGAGCGAACGCTACCGCAGGTCAGCGCGCGGATACCGAATCGCCACTCACCCGATGCCAAGCTTCGGCGCATGGGGCACGATAAGGAGTGGACACGTGAGCGGGCACACCATCCTCGCAGCCGTGTCCGCGTGTCATCGACCGCCGCGCACAACCCCACGCCGGCCCAGATCGAGGAGTAGGCATCACCGTGACCGAACAGGCAGAATCCACCGACGCGACAGCCACACACGGCGTCGCCCCGTCCGCGACATCCGGCGCCCGTGTCCGGGTCATCCGCGAGGGTGTCGCGTCGTATCTGCCCGACATCGACCCAGACGAGACCACCGAATGGCTGCAGTCCTTCGACCAGCTCGTCGCCCACGCCGGCCCCGCCCGAGCGCGCTACCTGATGTTGCGCCTGCTCGAACGCGCCGGTGAGCAGAACGTCGCGATCCCCTCGCTGACGTCCACCGACTACGTCAACACCATCCCCACCGAGAACGAACCGTGGTTCCCCGGCGACGAGTCCGTCGAACGCCAGTTCCGCCAGTTCATCCGGTGGAACGCCGCGATCATGGTGCACCGCGCGCAGCGCCCCGGAGTGGGCGTCGGCGGCCACATCTCCACCTACGCGTCGTCGGCGTCGTTGTACGAGGTCGGCTTCAACCACTTCTTCCGCGGGATCGACCATCCCGGCGGCGGTGACCAGATCTTCATCCAGGGTCACGCCTCCCCCGGCATCTACGCGCGCGCCTTCCTCGAAGGCCGGATCAGCGCCGAACGGATGGACGGCTTCCGTCAGGAGCACAGCCACGCCGGACCGGGCGGCGGCCTGCCGTCGTACCCGCACCCGCGGCTGATGCCGGAGTTCTGGCAGTTCCCGACGGTGTCGATGGGTCTGGGCCCGATGAACGCCATCTACCAGGCACGCTTCAACCACTACCTGCACGACCGCGGCATCAAGGACACCTCCGACCAGCACGTGTGGGCGTTCCTCGGCGACGGCGAGATGGACGAGACCGAGTCGCGTGGCTTCGCCAGCTTCGCCGCGACCGAGGGCCTGGACAACCTCACCTTCGTGGTCAACTGCAACCTGCAGCGGCTCGACGGCCCGGTGCGCGGCAACGGCAAGATCATCCAGGAACTCGAATCGTTCTTCCGCGGCGCCGGCTGGAACGTGATCAAGGTGATCTGGGGCCGCGAGTGGGACTCGCTGCTGCACGCCGACCGTGACGGTGCGCTGGTCAACCTGATGAACTCCACCCCCGACGGCGACTACCAGACCTACAAGGCCAACGACGGCGCCTTCGTCCGCGAGCACTTCTTCAACCGGGATCCGCGCACCAAGGAACTGGTCAAGAACATGACTGACGCGGAGATCTGGAACCTCAAGCGCGGCGGCCACGACTACCGCAAGATCCACGCCGCCTACGCCGCGGCGAAGGACCACAAGGGCCAGCCGACGGTGATCCTGGCGCACACCATCAAGGGCTACACGCTGGGCAAGCACTTCGAGGGCCGCAATGCCACGCACCAGATGAAGAAGCTGACGCTCGACGACCTCAAGGCGTTCCGCGACTCCACCCGCATCCCGATCACCGACGCGCAGCTGGAGGAGAACCCCTACCTGCCGCCGTACTACCACCCCGGGATGGACTCGCCGGAGATCCAGTACATGCTCGATCGGCGCAAGCACCTCGGTGGGTCGCTGCCGGTCCGTCGCACCGTCGCCAAGCCGCTGCACCCGGATGCGAGCAAGGCGCTCAAGACCACCGCCAAGGGGTCGGGCAAGCAGCAGGTGGCCACCACCATGGCGCTGGTCCGCATCTTCAAGGACCTGCTGCGCGACCCGGAGATCGGCAAGCGGATCGTGCCGATCATTCCCGACGAGGCCCGCACCTTCGGTATGGACTCGTGGTTCCCGACGCTCAAGATCTACAACCGCAACGGTCAGCTCTACACCTCGGTGGACGCCGAGCTGATGCTCGCCTACAAGGAGAGCAGCGAGGGTCAGATCCTGCACGAGGGCATCAACGAGGCCGGTTCGGCGGCCTCGTTCACCGCCGTGGGCACCTCGTATGCCACCCACGACGAGCCGATGATCCCGCTCTACATCTTCTATTCGATGTTCGGGTTCCAGCGCACCGGTGACAGCTTCTGGGCCGCCGCCGACCAGATGACCCGCGGCTTCGTGATCGGTGCGACCGCCGGCCGCACCACCCTGACCGGTGAGGGCCTGCAGCACGCCGACGGCCATTCGCCGCTGCTGGCGGCCACCAACCCCGGTGTGGTGGCCTACGACCCGGCGTTCGCCTACGAACTCGGCCACATCGTGACCGACGGTCTCAAGCGGATGTACGGCGACGACCCGGAGAACGTCTTCTACTACATCACCGTCTACAACGAGCCGATCAGTCAGCCGGCCCAGCCGGCCGACCTCGACGTCGAGGGCGTGCTCAAGGGTGTCTACCGGTTCCGTCCGGCCCCCGAGGGCAAGCAGTATCCGGCCAACATCCTGGTCTCGGGCGTCACCATGCCGGATGCGCTGCGCGCGCAGGAGCTGCTGGCCGACGAGTGGAATGTCGGCGCATCGGTGTACTCGGTGACCTCGTGGAGCGAGCTGGCCCGCGGCGGCGTGGAGATCGACCGGGCGGCGGTCCGTGAGCCGGGTGCCGCGGCCGGCACCCCGTATGTGACCGAGGTCCTCGGCCGCTCGTCGGGTCCGTTCGTCGGGGTCAGCGACTACATGCGCGGCGTCCAGGAGCAGATCCGGGCCTACGTGCCGGGCACCTACCTGACGCTGGGCACCGACGGATTCGGCTTCTCCGACACCCGCCCGGCCGCACGCCGGGTGTTCAACGTCGACGCCGAGTCGATCGTGGTGGCCGTGCTGGTCGCCCTGGCCCGCGACGGACACGTCGATGCATCGGTGGCCGCCGCGGCCGCCGAGCGGTACAAGATCACCGACGTCAACGCGGCGGCGGTGTCCTACGCCGACACCGGCAGCGCGTAGGTCGTCGGCATCCATCCGACGGGCCGGCCCGTCTGATCTGCCCGTGGCAGTCCCCACCGATCGCCGGTGAGGACTGCCACGGTGTCGTGTCGGGGCCGGTGGAGTGCCTCGCGGACTACATTGGATGGGTGTCCGATGCCCGGGTGAACCAGCCTCAACCACCGGCCGACGTCTTCGGGGAGCGCGGCGCCCACGTGCCCGCGCCGGCGACGGTGCACGACGCGCTGCCCGACACCCTGCTGCGCCGGGTCAAGCAGTACAGCGGCCGGCTGGCCACCGAGGCGATCCACTCGATGCAGGACCAGCTGCCCTATTTCGCCGATCTCGACGCCGCACAGCGCGCCAGCGTGCAGCTGGTGGTGCAGACCGCGGTGGTGAACTTCGTCGAGTGGATCCAGGATCCCGAGGGCAACGTCAAGTTCACGGTGCAGGCATTCCAGGTGGTCCCCCAGGATCTCGCCCGCCGCATCACGCTGCTGCAGACCGTCGAGATGGTCCGGGTGGCGATGGAGTTCTTCGAGAAGTGGTTGCCGCTGCTCGCCCGAAACGACGCGCAGCTGCGGGCCCTGACCGAGTCGGTGCTGCGGTACGGCCGGGAGATCGGTTTCGCCGCGGCGGCCATCTACGCCTCGGCCGCCGAGTCGCGCGGCGCGTGGGACTCCCGCCTCGAGGCCCTCGTCGTCGACGCGGTGGTCCGTGGTGACAGCGGCCCGCAGCTGATGTCGCGGGCCGCGGCGCTGAACTGGGATTCCGACGCCCCGGCGACGGTGATCATCGGGGCACCCCCGCCCGAGCAGAACGTCTCGGTCCCGCTGGCCATCCACAACACCGCCAAGGGGCACGACAGGGCGGCGCTGTCGGTGGTCCAGGGCACCCTCCTGGTGACCATCGTCTCCGGCCCGATCCGTCCCACCGATCGCTTCACCCTGGAGCTGCTCACCCACTTCGCCGACGGTCCGGTGGTGATCGGCCCGACGATGCCGAACCTGAATGCCGCACACACCAGCGCCACCGAGGCGATGGCCGGGATGACCGCGGTGGTGGGCTGGCCGGGTGCGCCGCGCCCCGTGCACAGTCTCGAGTTGCTACCGGAACGCGCACTCAACGGCGACTCCACCGCGACGGCGACCCTCATCGACACGCTCGTGCGACCGCTGACCCATGGCGGATCGACGTTGAACCACACTCTCGAGTCGTATCTGGACTGCGGCGGCTCGGTCGAGGCATGTGCGCGCGAACTGTATATCCATCCAAATACCGTCCGGTACAGACTGAAGAAAATTGCAGAAATCACAGGACGTGATCCAACTAACCCCCGCGACGCGTATGTCCTACGCATCGCGGCGACCGTCGGACGTTTGACACGCTTCAAGAACGAAACATCGACATCTGCCACATAGAACCCATCAGTAACATCACGGAGATACTGTTTGCGCTGGCAGCGGCCATATGGACACGGTTACGTAACGAATCTCGGTGTGATGACGATGCGGGTGACGCCACGATTACCTTTGTGGGAACCCTACAAATCCGTCCGGTGAGGTTCATTGACCTCTACACCCACTTTTCGGGCCCGGAGGGTGTTCTCTGGTCACGTGCTCACGATGCTCGCGCCCGGACAGGGCTCACAGACCCCCGGCATGCTGACGGCTTGGCTCGAACTGCCCGGCGTTCGTGATCAGCTCGAATTGTGGTCGAAGCTCACCCGGCTCGACCTGATCCGGCTGGGCACCACCGCCACCGCCGAGGAGATCACCGACACCGCGGTCACCCAGCCGCTGGTCGTCGCGACCGCTCTGCTCGCCTACGACGAGTACCGCAAGCGTGGCGAACTGCCCGCCGACGCGGTCGTCGCAGGCCACTCGGTGGGTGAGCTGGCCGCCGCCGCCATCACCGAGGTGATCAGCGCCGACGAGGCCGTGGCCCTGGCCGCCATCCGTGGCGCCGAGATGGCCAAGGCGTGCGCCCAGGAGGCCACCACCATGGCCGCGGTGCTCGGTGGCGACGAGGCCGAGGTCCTCGCCCGCCTCGACGAGCTCGACCTGGTCCCGGCCAACCGCAACGCCGCCGGCCAGATCGTCGCCGCCGGCCCGGTCGCCGCCATCGACGAGCTGGTCGCCAATCCGCCGGCCAAGGCCCGCACCCGCAAGCTCGCGGTGGCAGGCGCCTTCCACACCCGCTACATGGCTCCCGCGCAGGACGCGGTCGCAGCCGCAGCGGCCAGGATCACCCCGTCGGCCCCCACCCGCACGTTGCTGTCGAACTCCGACGGCCGCCCGGTCACCGACGGTGCCGACGCACTGTCGAAGCTGGTCACCCAGGTCACCAGCCCGGTCCGCTGGGACCTGTGCTCGGCACACATGCGTGAGGCCGGCGTCGCCGCGATCGTCGAGCTGCCGCCCGCCGGTGCGCTCGCCGGGATCGCCAAGCGCGAGCTGAAGGGCACCCCCACGGTTGCCTGGAAGACCCCGGACGACCTCGAGAAGGTCATCGAACTTGGATAGCGGTCGCGGCCCGTCCGCGACCCCCGGAAATCCGGCCATCGGCCGGATGTCCAAGCGTGCGTGAGCGTCACACGCCTCATCGCCGCTCCGGAAACAACCAACTGAATCGGAAGAAGGGAACCACCCAGTGGCTGCCACCCAGGAACAACTCATTGCCGGTATCGCCGAGATCATCGAAGAGGTCACCGGCATCGAGCCGTCCGAGGTGACGATGGACAAGTCGTTCGTCGACGACCTCGACATCGACTCGCTGTCGATGGTCGAGATCGCCGTGCAGACCGAGGACAAGTACGGCGTGAAGATCCCGGACGAGGATCTCGCCGGCCTGCGCACCGTCGGTGACGCGGTGACCTACATCCAGAAGCTCGAGGCAGAGAACCCCGATGCCGCTGCCGCCATCAAGGCGCAGATCGAGGCAGATCAGAACTCGTGAGCTCGCCGTCCCTCCGCGAATACTCCACGCTGGGCGGGAACTTCCCGAGCGTGGTGGTCACCTCCATGGTGGCGACCACCTCCCTCGGCGTCGATCTCGACTCGACCTGGCAGGGGCTGCTCGACGGTAAGACGGGCATCCGTGAGCTGACCGACGACTTCGTCACCAAGTACGGCGAGCTGCCGTGCCGTGTCGGTGGTCGTCTGCTGGCCGACCCTGCCGAAGAGGTCACCCGCGTCGAAGCACGCCGGATGGCCTACGTCGAGCGGATCGCGCACGTCATGAGCAAGCGCCTGTGGGCGCAGGCCGGCGAGCCCGAGGTCGACCCGGACCGCCTCGCGGTGGTCCTGGGTACCGGCCAGGGCGGCGGTGACGCGATGATCGACGCGGTCAAGGCGATGGAGTCCTCCGGCAACTACCGGAAGGTCTCCCCGCTGGCCGTCTCGATGGCCATGCCCAACGGTCCGGCCGCTGTGGTCGGGCTCAACATCGGCGCCCGCGCCGGTGTGATCACGCCGGTCTCGGCGTGCTCGTCGGGTGCCGAGGCCATCGCCCACGCATGGCGGCACATCGTCATGGGTGATGCCGACATGGTCGTCACCGGCGGCGTCGAGGGGCACATCGATGCGATTCCGATCGCGGCGTTCTCGATGATGCGGGCGATGAGTACCCGCAACGACGATCCGGCGGCCGCCTCGCGTCCGTTCGACAAGGACCGTGACGGCTTCGTGTTCGGCGAGGCGGCAGCGATGCTGATCCTCGAGCGCGAAGAGCATGCCGTCGCACGTGGTGCGCACATCCACGCCCGCGTCCTCGGCGCCGGGATCACCTCCGACGGCTTCCATCTGGTCGCCCCGGACCCCAGTGGTCAGGGCAACGCACGGGCCATGACCCGCGCGCTCCAGACGGCCGGCCTGACGAAGAACGACATCACCCACGTCAACGCACACGCCACCTCGACCCCCATCGGCGACACCGCCGAGGCCGTCGGGATCCGGGCTGCGATCGGTGACCACGCCGCGGTGTACGCACCGAAGTCGGCGCTGGGCCACTCGATCGGTGCGGTCGGCGCGCTGGAGTCGGTTCTGACCATCAAGTCGGTGGAAGAGAGCATCATCCCGGCAACGCTGAACCTGGAGAACCAGGATCCGGAGTGCGAACTCGATGTCGTACACGGGCAGCCGCGCCGCGGACAGATCGACTACGCGATCAACAACTCGTTCGGTTTCGGCGGTCACAACGTGGCGCTCGCCTTCGGGCGCTACTGACCCCGCGGTCGGACGACGCAGAACACGAACAGCAAGGGCACCGCTACTGCGGTGCCCTTGCTGTTCGTGTCGTCTCGCCGGAGGCGGCGGGTGGGGTCGGCCGTACGCATCACGGTGCACGACGCACCCCGGCCACGCGCGATGCCGGGGCGTGAACGCGGGTGGTCAGCCGACGCGCTGCTGCAGCCAGGTGGCCTCGGCGCCGTAGCCGCCCATCCGGTAGTCCTCCAGCGCGGTGTCCCACGCGGTGCCCAGGACGGCCTCGATCTCGGCGGCCAGTCCGGCGCTGTCGGGCTGTGAGTCGAGCATCGCGCGCAGCTGGGCCTCCCCCACGATCACATCGCCGTTGGCGCCCATCGAACCGCGCCACAGACCCAGTCCGGGCACATAGCAGAAGCGTTCGCCGTCGACGCCGTCGCTGGCGTTCTCGGTGACCTCGAACCGCAGTCCGGACCACTCGCGCAGCGCATTGACCAGCCGGGCCGCGGTACCGACCGGGCCCGTCCAGTCGACGGTGGCACGCTGCATCCCCGGTTCGGCATCCTGCGCCGACCACTTGAGATTCGCTCGCGCGTTCAGGGTCGACGACAGAGCCCACTCCACATGCGGGCACAGCGCCACCGGCGCCGAGTGGATGTACACCACTCCCGTTGTCACGTCCGCAAACTGGTTCAGATTGCGCACCTTTTCACCTCCGGTTGTCGACGAGGAACGTCTTCCCCAACACACCTCGGGACACCGGATAGCACATACCTTGGTTCGATTGTGCCTGACGATGCACGTGTTGCGCCAGTTTCTTGTGTCAATTCCTGTCATCCGATGAGATAACAGTGATTCACGATGCCCCAGTGGACACCGCTCCGGCGGACACCCTGACCGGCGCTCCGCGCACTGTCACCGTCCGGGTGCACCGTCACCGTCCGACAGAGAGCTCGGCGACCACGCTGTCGTTGAAACCCGACCACAGGGACTTCGCCCAGGGACCGAACCGGCGATCGGTGAGCACCACCCCGGCGGCGCCGAGCTCCGGGTCGACCCACAGGAAGGTACCGGCCTGGCCGAAGTGCCCGAAGGTCGACGGCGAGTTGGTGGTCCCGGTCCAATGCGGTGACTTGTGGCCGCGGATCTCGAAGCCCAGCCCCCAGTCGTTGGGGCGGTGCTTGCCGTAGCCCGGGACGAACCCGTCCAGACCCGGAAAGTTCACCGTCGTCGCGCGTGCGGCGAGACCGGCGGACAGGACCGTCGGCGCGAGCAGTTCGGCGGCGAATACGGCGAGGTCGGCGACGGTGGAGACGGCGCCGTGCCCGGCCGGCCCCTCGAGGGCCGTGCCGGTCAGGCCCAGCGGCTCGCATACGGCCCCGGCGAGGTAGTCGGGAAAGGCGATCTCGGTGGCCTGTTCGACGGTCTCGGCGAGGACCTCGAATCCGGCACTGGAGTAGATGCGCGCGGTGCCGACCGGCGCCTCGACGTCGCGGGTACCGAAGGCGAGCCCGGAGGCATGGGCGAGCAGGTGGGCGACGGTCGATCCGGGCGGACCGGCCGGATCGTCGAGATCGATCGCCCCTTCTTCCACCGCGACCAGAACCGCCTCGGCCACCAGCAGTTTGGTGACCGAGGCGAGTTCGTATGGACGGTCGGCGTCACCGTGGACGGTGATGTCACCGGAGGCGGTGATCACCGCCCCGGCGACGTTCTCCACGGGCCAGTCGTCGAGGGCAGCAAGCGCAGACACCCCGGCCACATTACTCGCGGCCCACGGGAGTCCGCCGGATCCGCGCCGCTCAGCGATCCGCGTCGGTGTAGCGGATCACCCCGCGAATGTTCTTGCCGTCCAGCATGTCCTGGTACCCCTCGTTGATCTGGTCGAGTCGGTACTGGCGGGTGATCATGTCGGCGATGTTGAGCTTGCCGATCTTGTACATCGACAGCAGCTGCGGGATGTCGAGTTTGGGGTTGGCGCCACCGAAGATGGTGCCCTGCAGGTTCTTCTGCAGCAGCGTCAGCATCGCCAGGTTCAGGGTCACATCGCTCTCGAGCATGTTGCCCATACCGGTCAGCACACAGGTGCCACCCTTGGCGGTGATGCCCATCCAGGTGTCGACATCGCTGCCGTGCACCTCCCCGACGGTCACGATCACCTTGTGCGCCATATGTCCGTAGGTGACCTCGGCGATCGTCATCGCCGCCTCGCCGACCGACGCGAAGGCATGTGTCGCACCGAATTTCAGTGCCTGTTCACGCTTCCACTCGACCGGGTCGATGGCGAAGACATTGCGCGCGCCCGCGATCACCGCACCCTGCAGTGCCGCGGTGCCCACGCCGCCGACACCGACGATCGCCACGTCCTCGCCCGGACGGACGTCACCGCTGCGGGTGGACGAGCCGTATCCGGTCGGGATACCGCAGCCACACAGGGCGGCCACCTCGAACGGGATGTCCTTCTCGATCTTCACCGCCGACGCCTCGTGCACCACCATGTACGGCGAGAAGGTACCCAGCAGGGTCATCGGGTAGACGTTCTCGCCGGCAGCGGTGTGAATCCGGAAGGTGTTGTCGGAGACGGCCTCCCCCTGCAGCAACATGGCACCCATGTCGCACAGGTTGGCCATCCCCGACTTACACGACGGACACTTGCCACACGACGGGATGAACGACAGCACGACATGGTCGCCCACCTCGAAGTCGGTGACACCCTCACCGATCTCCTCGACCACACCGGCACCTTCGTGGCCGCCGAGGATCGGGAAGCCGCCCATCGGGATACCGCCGGTCATCAGGTGATGGTCGGAGTGGCACATACCGGCCGCTTCCATGCGGATCTTGATCTCGTGCGCCTTGGGGTCGCCGATCTCGATCTCCTCGATCTGCCACGGCTTGTTGAGTTCGCGCAGCAGTGCGCCCTTGGTCTTCACCTGAATCCTCCACTCATGACCGGCCGACGTGTCCCCACCGGTTGGTTAAGTGAACGTGACCCCTGTCACGCCCCACAAAAATTGTAACGTGTTGCAGTTCTGCGTCCAGTAGCTGGACGAAACATTTTCGGTCAAACGTCTCAGAAGACGACGAAGGGCCCCGACCGGCCGCGCAGCGGCCGACGGAGCCCTCCGGTCATGCTCGGATCGGGCGTCGACGCTCAGTTGGCGAGGCCGGCGTCCTTGCTGCCGTAGCTGTTGCGCAGGGACGGCTTGACCACCTTGCCGCCGGCGTTGCGCGGCAACTCGTCGATGATCACGAGGTCCTTCGGGTGCTTGAACCGGGCGAGGTTCTCGTTCAGGTACGGCTCGAGTTCCTCGAGGGTGAGGTCGTCGACTCCCGCGGCGAGGACGACCACCGCGACCGGCACCTCGCCCCACTTCTCGTGTGCGCGTCCGATGACCGCGGCCTCGGCGATCTTCTCGTGGCCGAACAGGACGTTCTCGACCTCGGCGCAGTAGATGTTCTCGCCGCCGGAGATGATCATGTCCTTGGCCCGGTCGACGACGTAGAGGAAGCCCTCCTCGTCCTGGCGCACCAGGTCACCGGAGTGGAACCAGCCACCGGCGAAGGCGTCGGCGGTGCCCTGCGGGTTCTGCCAGTAGCCCTTCATCATGTTGGGGCCGCGGTAGACGATCTCACCGACCTCACCCGGCGCGACGTCGTTCATCTGCGGATCGACCACACGTGCGGTGACCGCCGGGACGGCCTTGCCGATCGACCCGAGCTTGCGCAGGGCGTCCTTGCCCTCGAGCACACAGGTGATCGGCGACATCTCGGTCTGGCCGAAGACCGCGACGTTGAGCGCCTCCGGGAAGGTCTCGCTCATCGCGCGCAACACCGTGTCCGACGCCGGGGCCGCACCCCAGCTGATCACCCGCAGGTCGAGCTTGCGCGGATTCGCCTGCTGCGCAGCGCACACCGCCTGCCACTGGGCCGGCACCAGGAAGATCGACGTGGTGCCCTCACGCTCGAGGGTGTCGAGCATGTCGTCGGGGTCGAAGGCACCGAGCGGATGGATCACCGACAGCGCACCCATGTAGAACAGCGGGGTCATCGCCCCGAGGCCGGCGATGTGGAACATCGGCGCCACGCACGACCCGACGTCGTCGGTCCGGGTGTTCAGGGCCTGCATACAGGTGACCGCCTGCGCCTGCAGGTTCTGGTGGGTCAGCATGGCGCCCTTGGGCTTTCCGGTGGTGCCCGAGGTGTACATGATGAGCGAGACGGTCTCCTCGGGGATGTCGACGTCGGTGAGATCCGACGCATCCTCGGCGACCAGCGCCTCGTACTGCAGGTGTCCCTCACCGGCGGTGTCCCCGACGACGACGGTGTGGTCGATCGCACCGGTCGACGCGGCGACGGCGTCGGCCAGCGGGGCGAGCAGGGTCTCGGTGACGATCACCTTGGCACCGCTGTCGGTGACGAGGAATGCGACCTCCGCCGGGCTCATCCGGATGTTCACCGGCACGGCGATCGCACCGATCAGGTTGGCGCCGATGACCGCCTCGACGTATTCGCTGCGGTTGAGCATCAGCAGCAGGACGCGGTCACCGAACTGCACGCCGCGACGCGACAGCGCGGCGCCGAAGGCCCGCGACCGATCGTCGAGTTGCTTCCAGGTGGTCACGGCACCGAGGAACTTCAGTGCCGGGCCGTCCGGGTTGGAGAACGCATGCCGGCGGATCTGGTTGTTCCAGTGGTTCCGACGTGAACGCAGCGGTTCGGTGGTGAGGTCGTTGGGATTGTCGAGTGTCGCGGTCATCGGCAGGATCTCCTTGGTCGTCGGGTCGGACGTGCGGTCCGGTGATGCGGGATGGTGAATTCGGTTGGCGATGGAAACGGTGGTGACGAGAGCGGGGGTGACGGGAGCAGGGGTGGTCAGCGGCGGCCGGTGAACGCGGCGAGCGCGGCCCGGAACTCGTCGGACTGCAGGAGTTCGGTCTGCCCGCGCAGCTCCCGCTCGAGCGCGGCGTCCATACCCGCCATGGTGTGGGCGTCGACGGCGGCCTTGGTCAGTCGCAGTGCGGCCGGCGAGGTGACGGCGAGTTTGGCGGCGACCGCCTCGACCTTCGCGTCGAGGGCGGCCCGGTCGGCGAGGGTCTCGGTGATCAGCCCGGCGTCGAATGCCGCCTGCGCGTGGAGTTTCTCACCGAGCATGGCCAGGGCGTTGGCGCGGGCGCGGCCGACCGAAGCGGCCACCGACATCGTCGCCCCACCGTCGGGCATCAGCCCGATGTTGATGAACGCGAGCAGGAAGTACGAACGTTCGGTGGCGTAGACGAGGTCGGAGGCGAAGGCCAGCGATGCCCCGATCCCGGCTGCGGCACCGTCCACCGAGGCCACCACCGGTACCGGCACCGCGCGCACCGCTCGGGCGAGATCTGTTCCGGCGGAGATGATTTCACGTGCTGATTCCGCGGTGAGTCCGTCGAGCCCACCGCCGTGTGCGATCGAGACGACGTCGGCTCCGGTACTGAAGCTACCCCCGGCGCCGTCGATCACGATCACGCGCACCGCCGGATCCGACGACCATGCGGTCAGACGTTCCATGATCGTGCGGGTCGCGGCGGTGTCGAGCGCGTTCATCCGTTCCGGACGCGAGATGGTCAGTCGCGCGACACCATGACGGTCGACGGTCGTCACGATCCCGTCGACCGATCCGGCGTTCGCGTTCTCACTGACATCGATGTTGGCGGTCACTGCTCCCCTGACTCCCATGAGACGGCTCGGCACCTGCGTGCCATGTCCAATTCGTACCACACTGAGACCCAGATCACGAGAATATCGATTTACTTATATGCGCATAAGCTGCGTCTGTACTGCAGTTTTACGAATATGTCCGATCTGCGAACAGAGGAACACCACACCCGACTAGGGTAATTCGAGTGACCGCCCGCAACGATCTGTCCACCTCCGGCGGCCGACCCCGACGCAGCCGCTCCACGGCCGTTCGGCGCCGGCCCGCCGACCGTCGGCAGCAGATCCTCGACGCCGCCGCCCGCGCGTTCAGCGAGGGCGGCTACCACGCGGTCCGGCTCGACCAGATCGCCGACGATGCCGGGATCTCCGCCGCGGCGCTGTACCGGCACTTCCCCAACAAGTACGCGCTGTTCTGCGAGACCACCTCCGGCCTCGCCGAACGGCTGGCGGTGGCGATCGCCGGCGTCGAGTCCGATCAGCCCGATCCCCGGACCGAGTTGTCGGAGTTGCTCGCGACGATCGCCACGACCGCGATCGACAACCGGCGCACCGGCGGCCTGTACCGATGGGAGTCGCAGTATCTGGATCGCTCGGATGCCGAGCCGGTCCGCTCGGTGGTGATCACCCAGCACCGGCGGATGCGTACCCAACTCATCCGGATCCGGCCCGAATTGTCCCGTGCCGACGCCGATCTCATCACCTCGGCGATGACGAGTGTGGTGGCCAGCCCGGCCACGCACCGCGCGTCGCTGCCGATCCGGGACGCCCAGACACTGCTGCGCGACGTGGCGGCGGGACTGGTCGACGTGGAACTGCCCGTACCCCGACCCGAGCCCCCGGCGCCCACGGGTCTCGCCCCGTCGGCCAAGCGCGAGATCATTCTCGCCGCGTCGATCTCGCTGTTCGCCGCCCGCGGTTTCCACGATGTGACGATCGAGGAGATCGGCGCCGCGTCGGGTGTCCCGGCATCGGGGGTGTATCGCCACTTCAGCGGCAAGGCGGCGATCCTGGAGGCCGCGTTCTGGCGTGCCTCCGACCGCACCACCGCCTGCATCACCGATGCCCTCGCCGTGTCGTCGACGCCGCGTGAGGCGATCGTCGAGCTGGTCCGCCGCTACGTCGAGGTGTGGTGCGGCAACCGCGATCTGATCATGGTCTACGCCTCGGAGATCGGGCATCTGGAACCCGATCGCCGGACCGCGCTGCGCCGACAGCAACGCATCAACGTCGAGGAGTGGACCACCTGGGTGGTGCGCAGCCGCCCCGAACTCGGTGCGGCCCGGGCCCGGTACCTGGTGCACGCCGCGCTGGCCGCGATCTCGGATCTGGTCCGCCTGGATCGCTCGTCCGAGCCGGCCCGGATCGGCCCGCTGGCACAGCGAATCCTGTTGGGCGCCTGACGCCCTGCGCTACCGGCCCGCCCCGCGCCACCCGATCACCCCGCGCCACCCGATCACCCTGCGCCAGAAGATCACCCTGCGCCAGAAGATCACCCTGCGTTAGAAGATCACACCGTCGACAGCTCGTCGAGCTTCCATTCGCCGTCACGTTCGGCCAGCGTGATCTGCACCCGCGACTGATACGGAATCCCGTCCGGCACCTGCTTGCCGATCTCCGGCGAGGTGACGGTCTGGTCCAGGGCGACGAGCACCACCGCCCGGTCGGGGGTCATCGACACGATCCCGGCGTGCTCGGCGACGGCGGTGGACGTCCCCTTCGCCTGGGTGTTGCCCGCGCGTGCGTCCTGCGACGACTGGATGTAGGTGCGGGCGAACTCCGGGGTGGAGATCTCCCGGATCCGACGATCCAGATCGGCGTAGTTCGCCGAGTCGTAGGTGGTGAGGGTGACCGCATACCGCTCGGCGGTGTCGAGGGCCGTGCGGCGCGCGGCGTCGTCGGGGGTCGACGCCACGGTCGACCGGGCGTCGTGCAGTGCCACGGCGAGCACCGCGGTCGAGATGGCCAGGGCAACCACGGCGACGACGAGGATCCCGACCGCCACGAACAACCGCCGGCTGCCCGCGATCTGCCGGCGCCTGCCTGCAGAGCGTCCGGGAGGACCGGCGATCTTGCCGGGCACCCGGTCGTCGGCAGGCTCCGGCGCCGCGCCCCGACGCGCCTTGCGGGCGGACTTACGTGCCGCCTCGTCGCGATGACGTTCCCGGTTGCGGCGGTTGGCGGCCAGGAAGTCGTCGCCGTCGAGCGGCGTCACATCGCCGGACTCCTCGTTGGCACCGATGTTCTCGTCGGCGCCGGTCTTCTCGTCCACGCGGGTGTTCTCGTCCGCCCCGGTGTTCTCGTCCGCCCCGGCCTTCTCGTCCACGGTGTCGGCGGTCTCGGCGGTCTCCGTACTCGACGTGGTCCCCGGGTGCGCTGACGAGGGCGCTGACTTCGGCATGGCCACCAATGTAGCGGCCCCGACTGTGTCGCCCGTCACCGACACTCATATCAAATATATGTGATGTAATGACGACGATCGATCCGCCGGCCGCGGATCGATCCACCCACCACCGAGACGAGGGGAACCGGAATGGGTAACTTCACCGAGGAACAGACCGCCTTCGCACAGGCCGTCGCCGATTTCTGCCGCCGCGAGGCCGGTACCCGTGAGCAGCGCGACGCACTCACCGCCGGCGGCACCGAACTGCACTCGCAGGAGCTGTATCAGAAGATGGCCGCGCTCGGCTGGGCCGGAATCCTGGTACCCGAGGAGTACGGCGGTGCCGGGGCGGGCAACGTCGAGATGTGCATCCTGCTCGAGGAGGCCATGCGCGGCAACGCGCCGATCGGCGGCATCGGCCCCACCCTGATCACGGCGGCGGCCTATCAGAAGTTCGCCGACGAGCAGCTCAAGAAGGAGGTCCTCACCGGCGTCGCGAACGGTGATTCGCTGTCGATCTCGATGTCCGAGCCGGAGGCCGGTTCCGATGTGGCCAACCTGACCTGCCGGGCGGAGAAGGTCGACGGCGGGTGGATCATCAACGGGCAGAAGACATGGTGTTCCAACGCCCATTTCGCCACGTCGATCCTGCTGGTCGCCCGCACCGAACGCACACCCCAGAAACACGAGGGGCTCACCCAGTTCCACATCCCCGCCGGCACACCCGGTCTGGAGATCCAGGGCATCGACACCCTGGGCGGGCGAGAGGTCAACGATCTGTACTTCACCAACTGTCGGGTACCCGACTCGGCGGTCGTCGGCCGGGTGGGCAACGGCTGGAACCAGCTGATGGCCGGGCTCAACACCGAACGTCTGATCCTGGCCGCGATGCAGTTGGGTGTGGCCGAGCGCTCCTTTGCCGACACCTTGGCGTTCATCTCCGATCGCAAGCAGTTCGGTCGCCCGGTCGGCACGTTCCAGGCGCTCCGACACCGGATGGCCGATCTGGCCACCGAGATCGAGTGCACCCGCCTGCTGGTCTACTCGGTGGCCGAGCAGGCCGACGCGCACCCCGACAAGCTGCTGCCCCGCGAGGCGTCGATGGCCAAACTCAAGGCCACCGAGACGTCCAAGCGGATGACCATCGACGCCATGCAGATGATGGGTGGTTACGGGTATGCGACGGAATTCGACGCGGAGCGACTGATGCGTGGCGCGATCATCTCGACGGTCTACGGTGGCACCAATGAAATCCAGCGCGACATCATCGGCAAAACCTTCGGGCTCTGACGGCTCGGAGACGCGCGCAGGTGGGACTCGGGGGCAGTCCCGGCTGCGGCGGCGTCCCCAGCTGTCCGAGGAGGTGGCCGCACACCTGCGGCATCTGATCATGACCGCCGACTTCAGGCCCGGTGAGTTCATCCGGCTCGACGACACCGCCGAGCGTCTGGGCGTCAGTGTCACCCCCGTCCGCGAGGCGCTGCTGACCCTGCGGGGCGAGGGCATGGTCAGCCTCGAGCCGCACCGCGGCTACATGGTGTCCGAGCTCGACCGCATCGACGTCGACGACCTGTTCTGGCTGCAGGGCGAGATCGCGATCAAACTCGCGCTGCGTACCGCCGAGGTGATCACCACCGAGCAACTCGACGAGCTCGCCTGGTGCAACCAGAAGCTGCGGGTGGCGGTGACCGCCGGGGACTCGACGGCGGTCACCGATGCCGAGTTCGAGTTCCACCGTCAGCACAATCTGATCGCCGCGGGCAAGAAGCTGGCATGGTTCCTGCTGTCGGCGACCCGCTACACCCCGACGCAGCTCTACGCCTCGGATTCGGAGTGGGGCGCGGTGGCCGTGGACAGTCATGACAAGCTGATCGCCGCCTACCGTGCCGGTGATCGCGACGAGGTGATCGTCCAGACCCGCCGTCAGTTCACCGATGGCGCCGCCCGCCTGGTCAAACACCTGGAGCAGACCGGCATCTGGGACTGACCCGCCCCGCCGGCGATCGGGCGGGACCATGCCCGACGCCGGTTGCGCAGGTCACTCTCGCGACGGCACGCGATCCCCGAGCCGGCGCCGACGAGCACTGGCCGTCGGTCGACAACCGATGAGACAACCGCGCCCGCAACCACTTCCACGATCGGACCGGTCGCCGGAGCGTTCCGGCGATCAGCCGCGCTCGGGCGCTGCGATCACGAGACGCGACCCATGTCCGCGCCGAGCCAGTGGTCGAGCCGAACGGTGACACGCACCTGATCGGGTAGCCCGGCCGACGCAGCGGAGACGTATCCGCCGACGGCCTCGGCCGGCAGGTAGCGGTTGGCCATCGTGGAGAGGTCGGCGAGGGTGGCGGGCGTCGTCGAGACGACGGTTCCCGACGCCGACACGTACCGGATGCTGGGCGACCACCGTTCGACCATCATCGTGCACTTGCCGGCGGCCTCGAGTAGCGCCACCTTGCGAGATCTGGCGCCGGTGAGGAACCAGAGGTCACCGCCGGGGCTGTAGTCGTACCAGATCGGGATCAGCAGCGGCGCTGCGTCCGGGCCTGCGGCGATCGAGAGCGCACCGATATGGGGCTCGGCCAGAAACGCTTGTCGTTCGTCGGTGCTCAGTGCCATGAGCCCGAGGGTAGGCGCGTCCACCGACGTCTGGGTCCGCCTTCGGCCACATCGGCAGCGGGCGTGCGAGCGTCGCGCTTCGCAGATGTCGTGTCCGTGCCGGATGATGTCCACGGAGCGGGCGCCGAGGACCGATCCGCGAAGAACCAGATCGGGGAGCATGACGATGACCCACCCCGAACCCGCGCCGCGGCACGGTCGCGGCACCGTGTGGGTGCTCGGCGTCGTGGCGTTCGGGCTCGTCGCGGCGCTGACCGTCGCGATCGTCTACCTCGTCACCCGCGGCGACGACACCGGCCGGGCCGCGTCGTCGGCGACCACCGTGACGGTGTCGCAGGGCGGTTCCGACGGGCGGAAGGCTTCCGCCGACACTTCCGCCGACACTTCCCCGGCGAGCGCATCGCCTGTGCCCTCCCCGGCACCGGCACCCACGCAGACGGTCACCGAGACCGCCCCCGCCGCGGTGCCCACCGGTTCGGTTGCCGCCGAGGGCAGTCCGTGCCTCGAGTCCGAGGCCCGCTCATTCGGTACCGCCGCCGACGGCACCAGCCTCGTATGCGTTTTCCTGGGAGCCGACGCCGGCCACCGGTGGGTTCGGCATGCCGAGGACGACGGCTCGGTCCACACCATCGGCGAGCCGTGTGACAGCAGCGTCGACCGGGTCGCACGGGATCGGCAGGGACGGGCGATCCTGTGCGGCGGCACCACCTGGACGGCGGGTCCGTGATTCCCGCACCCCCGGTTTCCGGGCGCGCCCATCCCCTCGCCTGACCCGAATCGCGTTCGCCGTCGGCACGGCACAACGTGGGCATGGCCACACTCGTTAAGCATCCCCGAAGCATGGTTGGGACAGGATGCGCTCATGGCCTCAATGTTCGATGGTGCGCCCCGCCGGCCGGCGACGGGCGCGATGACCGGTTGTCCCGGTGAATGAGAACGCGGCCCCGGACGCTCCCAGCGGGTCTCGGGTACCGCGGTTCTCGCGGCGCGCACTCCTCGGGGCGGCCGCGGGTGCCGGCGTAGCCGGAATCGCCGCCGGCGTCACCGCGACGGAAATCGCCGGCGCGCGCACCCCGCAGCCGCCGTCGCAGGTGGTGGCCTTCCGGGGCGACCGGCAGGCCGGGATCATCACCGCCGCCCAGGACCGGTTGCATTTCGCCGCCTTCGACGTGATCACCACCGATCGCTCACAGCTGGTCGCCCTCCTGCAGCAGTGGACGACGGCGGCCGAACGGATGACGCGGGGTGAGGAGACCTTCGAGAACGGGGCGGTCGGGCTCAGCGACTATCGGCCGCCCACCGACACCGGCGAAGCGCTCGGCCTGGCCGCCTCGTCGCTGACGCTGACGATCGGCTTCGGCCCCGGCCTGTTCGGTCCTGACGCCGAGAACCCCACTCGGCCCGACCGGTTCGGCATCGCCGCACGTCGGCCCGCCGCCCTCGCCCGCTGCCGGTCTTCCCCCTCGACGAGCTCGAACCTGCACGCTCGGGTGGCGACATCTGCATCCAGGCATGCGCCGACGACCCCCAGGTCGCGGTCCACGCGATCCGCAATCTCGCCCGGATGGGTTTCGGCGTGGTCAGTGTGCGCTGGTCCCAGTTGGGTTTCGGCCGTACGTCGAGTACCTCCGTCGACCAGCAGACACCGCGAAACATGTTCGGCTTCAAGGACGGTACGGCCAATCTGAAGGCCGAGGAACCCGAGCAGCTCGACACATGGGTGTGGGTCCAGCCCGCCGACAATCCCGCCGCCGCACAGTGGATGACCGGCGGCAGCTACCTCGTCGCCCGGCGGATCCGGATGCACATCGAACGATGGGATCGGGCCTCGCTGTTCGAGCAGGAGCGGGTGATCGGCCGGTCCAAGGGAGAAGGTGCACCGCTCGGACAGTCCGGCGAGTTCGATGCCCCCAACTTCGATCTCAGCAATGGTCGGAGCCCGGTGATCGCACGCGACGCACACGTGCGCCTCGCCCACGCCGACAACCTCGACGGCGTCCAGATCCTGCGCCGGGGATACAACTTCACCGACGGCAGTGACGGTTTCGGGCACCTCGACGCCGGACTGTTCTTCATCGCGTTCTGTCGCAATCCGGCCGACCAGTTCGTCCCCATGCAGCAAGCACTCGCCGCGAAGGACGCCCTGGGCGAGTACATCACCCACAACGGGTCGGCCCTGTTCGCCTGCCCGCCCGGTGTCGCTCCGGGGCACTGGTGGGGACAGACCCTCTTCGAGTCCTGAACACCCGCACGGCCTTTCGCGGACGCCCTCGTGCGCGCGGGGGTGCCCCGTATGTATGCCCACCCGTGAGAATTCCCACCCGCATGAATTCCCGGCGAGACCACGAGAGGAATGCCACCGGCGATGATACTTGCCAGTCCATCCATCCCTGCCCAGTTGTTCGGCAGCGGATTGATCGGTGTCCGTGAGGGTTTGGAGACCGGGATCGTCGTGATGGTCCTGATCGCATTCCTGGTGAAATCCGATCGCCGGGATGCGGTGAAATGGATCTGGCTCGGCGTGGCAGGGGCCGTCGCGATGGTCGTCGCGATCTTCCTGATCATCCATTTCGGTACGTCGACGGTGAGCACCCTGACCGCCGAGCTGATCGCCGGGCTGGCGTCGTTGCTCGCCGTCGCCATCGTCACCTTCATGGTGCTGTGGATGAGCAAGGCATCCGCGCACATCTCGTCGGATCTCAAGGCGGGGATGTCCACGGCGCTGCTCAGCGGCGGATGGGCGGTCGCCGGGATGGCATTCCTGGCCGTCGGGCGTGAGGGTTTCGAGACCGCGCTGCTGATGGTGGGCTATGCCGAGAGCGTGTCGGGCGGATTGTGGCCGCTGCTGGGCCTGCTCCTCGGTGTACTCGTCGCCATCGGTGTGACGGTGCTGCTCTATCGAGGAGCCGTGCACCTGAACTTCCACGAGTTCTTCCTGTACACCGGGATCTTCCTGATCTTCGTCGCGGCCGGAATCCTCGGCTACGGCGTACACGCCCTGCAGACCGTCGGGTGGCTGCCCGGCGGCGCGAACCTCGCCTTCGACATCTCCGCCCACTACGACCAGTCGTCCTGGTACGGCACCTTGGTCGCCGGGATCTTCAACTTCCGGCCCGATCCCACGGTCGCGCAGGTCGTGGCGTGGACCCTCTACGTGGTCGTCGTACTGACTTTGTTCCTCCGTGCGAATCGGATTCGGCCAGCAGCCCGGCCGTCCGATGCGCCGTCGCAAACCCCGGCAACTCCCGATGCCGGTATCTGAAAGGAATACACAAAGGTGAACAAGAGAATCACCGTCCCGGCGCTGATGTTGGCGGTGACGGCGCCGGTCGTCCTTGCGGGCTGCACCGCCAAGCAGAGCGACGACGAGGCGATCGCGGTCACCTCGACCAACGACTCCTGCGAGCTGGCGAGCACCGAGGCCACGACCGGGCTGATCAACTTCAAGGTCACCAACAACGGCTCGAAGATCACCGAGTTCTACCTCTACGGTCAGAACAATCGTGTGCTCGGCGAGGTGGAGAACATCGGACCGGGCCTGTCGGGAAACCTGACGGTGGAGGTCGTCGACCCGGGGACCTACACGGTCGCCTGTAAGCCCGGAATGGTCGGCACCGGAATCCAGAAGCAGATCACCGTCACCGGTGAGAAGAAGGAGAAGTCGCAGGCCCCGGCCGACGTCAACGCGGCCAAGGAACGCTACCTCGACTACGTCCGCGGACAGATCGACGGTCTGGCCGCCCAGACCGAGATCTTCGTCAACCATGTGAAGGCCGGCGACCTCGACGCCGCCCGGGCACAGTTCGGTCAGGTCCGCACCTTCTACGAGCGGGTCGAGCCGGTCGCCGAGTCCTTCCCGGAGCTCGATCCCGCGATCGACATGCGGTGGGACGACACCGGCGACGGCGCAGATCCGTTCACCGGCTTCCACCGCATCGAGCGCTACCTGTGGCCGCCGCAGCCGCAGGAGATCGGCGACGGTGAGGGTCAGATCGCCCCGGCCGACGCCGCCGACGCCAAGACCGAGGACACCGCGGCCAACATCGAGAAGATCGCCGACGACCTGCTGGCCAACGTCAACAAGTTGAAGGAGGAGGTGAACAAGCCCGACTTCACCTTCGAGGACCGGCAGTTCGTCCAGGGGCCGCAGGCGCTGATCGACGAGATCGCCGCCACCAAGGTGGGTGGCGAGGAGGATCGATACTCGCACACCGACCTCTGGGACTTCGCCGCCAACGTCGACGGTGCCGAGACGCTGATCGCCGAGATGCAGCCGATCATCTCCGCGAAGAACCCGGAACTGATGAACAAGATCACCGAGCAGTTCGCCGACGTGCGCACCGCGATCAACCAGTTCCGTGAGGGGGACGGCTACGTCTCCTACACCGAGGTGACCCCAGAGCAGCGAAAGTCGCTGTCGGACAAGATCGACGCCCTGTCGGCCACCCTCTCGGAGGTACCCGGCATCGTCCTGGGGTCCTGATCCGGGGTCACCGACACCGGCAGTGATCGTCGAGGCCAGTGATCATCGAGGACGGTGATCGTCGAGGACGACAGGGAGCCCGCCACGTCGGTGGCGGGCTCCCTGCTCTCCACTACACACCTTGCTCGAGGCACACCTGTTCGCCATCGGTCTCGACCGACCGGCGAACCGAGTTGCCGTGCCCGAACCGAACGCCCGGTCACGGCTACCTCCAGAGACCTGTGGATCTCACGAGAAAGGCCCCGCCACCAGCATCTCTGCTGGTGGCGGGGCCTTCGTTGCTCCCCCAACTGGACTCGAACCAGTAACCGTTCGTTTCCATCCCGCCGTGGTCTCACGATATGGCAAGTCCGCCGCGCGGCGTCCGTGCTGGTCTCGGCGCCGCACTAGTTCGCATAGGTCTGGGGCGACCTCGCCAATCCAGCCATTTCCGGTGGGTAAAAGGTGGGGCCTACGTCTGCCGGAACACCCCGCCGACGCACTCGTAGTGTTTGCCGTCGAAGTCGAGGTCGGTGACACCGCCACACGGGTCGCCCTCGGGGTCCAGGTCGAGCTCGTCGAGCTCCGGTGACACAACTTCCGGCGACTCGCCCTCCTCGGTCTGCACCTCAAGGGTTGGCTCGACCGCGGTCGGCGTGCTGCTGTCCGCCTCCGGGGTCTCCGAGGTCGTTGTCGTCGCGACAGTGGTGGTGCTGGGTGCCGACGGCGATGACGAGGTGGCCGGACTCTCGTCGGCGGAGGTGCTGCCGCATGCCGAGGCCAGGACGACGGCGGCGATGGCTCCGAGGGCTGCCACGAGGGGTCGCTTCATGCGCGGAGCATATCTGCTGAACGGCCCGACCCCCGTGAGGGTCGGGCCGGATGGTCAGTGGGCGGTGATCTGGTCAGCGGTGATGATCCCGAAGGCTCCGCAGGACTTCGTCTGGAGCCGCTCGATGGCCTGTCCGAGGTCTCGTGCCTGGCACTCGATGTGGCGGGGGCCGTTGGTGGTGGTGACCTGGGCGGAGTAGGTGATCATTGTCTGGCCTTTCGGTTGGTGTCCCTTGCTTGTGTCTCAACGTTAGCATCCCGCGGGATGCTTCCACAAGGGGTAGCACGAACTTTCTTGCGCCCCGCAGGATGCTAGAATCAGCCCATGCTCCACTTCCTCAGCGCGAAACAGATCAGCACCCGCACCGGTGAGCCCTACGGCACCGTCAAAAGCCTCATCAGCAGACGTCTGACCGGCGCAGACAACGGATTCCCCGAGCCCGACATCGCCGTGGGCGAGGCCGTCGAGGGCGGTGGTCGTGGGCTCACCTACGGGTGGGCGCCCGACGTGATCGACCGCTGGCACGCCGAGTACGCGACGACCAAGGGGCATTCCCGGGCTCGGAAAGTCGAATCGGACTAGGGGTTGTGCAGCATCCCGCAGGATGCTACAGTTGAGTCATCACCACGGAAGACCAACCGAAGGAGCCCGACATGAACGCCAGCGGAAGCCACCTCTACGACTACTCGACCGCCGAAGACCTCGGTCCCGCCACCGACGCGCAGATCGCCTACATCGCCGCCGACGACCAGTCGCGCGCCGACAATATGGCCACCGGTGAGAAGGTTGACGACAACGCGGCCGGCGTCTTCTGGATCGACGCCCATGGCAACCCGGTCCACCAGTCCTCCGGGGACCGGGTGCGCGCCGTGTACATCGTCTGACCCACCCGCCAACCCCACACACACCCCGAAGGAGCACCCGTGAACGTCAAGACCATCCCCGCAGGCAAGGGCCGCGCACGCATCGTCGTCGACGGCACCCAGGTCGCCGTCGTCGAGCGCCGCACCCGCCCCGTCTCCAACATCGTCGAGGACCGCTCGGTGGCCGGCGGATTCAGCCACACCAAGGGCGGATACCCGGAGTCGACCTCGACCACGGTCGTCAGCACAGAGACTGGGTGGGAGGTCGTGGCGCACGATCTCCCGGGCGCCGACGTGATCGCGTCCGGCCGCACCCGTAAAGAGGCCGTCCAGGCGTACGTCGACAAGTGGCTGTGACCAGATGAAAACAGCGCCCCCGGACCATCAGGTTCGGGGGCACTGTCACATCGAAGGCCGGCCACGAGGGCCGGATCTGACTTCAACTGTCGGGCGGAACGCCAACGACCATCCCTCAACGAAGGCCCGGCCACGAGGACCGGATCTCGCGTCGACTTCTGAGTCGAAATTCAACGACCATCCCTCAACGAAGCTGTCACCAACAGTAGCGGGCGGTCACCCGGGGCCGCTAGTCGTCTGACCGATCGACTCCCGCGGGCCGCGCATGGCTGATACCGTCAACGGCGTGGTCCTCGGTCTCCGCCGGGCTCCATTGCAGGCAGAGTGACCGTTGCTGAGCACGTGGGCATCACTGCCCACGGTTCTCCCGACCTCGGTCGGGCTCCATTGCAGAGTACTTCTCGCGGTGCACGAGAGAGCGATCTCGAAGCACTTTCCCGGCGGAGACCGAGGGCCACGCCTATTTCTCAGGAGTCCCGATGACCTACCACCCCCGCGATCGTGTCCGTGTGATCGAGCTCGACGCCCCCGGCTGGGTGGTGGGTGACCTCGGTGAGCTGGTCACCGTCGACCTCGTGGACGGGGATCGGATCTCGGTCACACCCGTGATGCTCGAGCACCTGGACTGACGCCGCCAACGACGAAAGCCGCCCCCACCCTCGCGATGAGGATGGGGGCGGTGTCGTTCTGGAGCCATATCTTTTAAACGATATGGCTCCGGTGTCGTAGTGTCGGCGCGTGACTGATCGGGATGTGCTCGATGCCGCGGGCCGGGAGTTGCGTCGGCGGGCCCGACGTCGGCAGGCGGACGAGATGCTGGCCGACGGTGGCCGGTGGTCGCCACCAGACCCGGTACTGGAGGCCCTGGCGGTGGAGTGTGACGACGCGATCTACGGGCGGGGCGAGGCTGCGGATCTCACGGACAGGTTGGCCGAGGTGCTCGGGGATGGGTGGGAGCCGTGAGCAACTGTTACATCTCGTGTAACAGTGATCCAAGCCTCCTGACCCCCAACGACAAAACCGCCCCGACCGTGATGGCCGGGGCGGTGTCGTGGGTGGGTGGACTTCGCGTTATGGGCGGGGAACACCTTGTGGGGCGTAGAGTTATAGCTACGTCGGATTTCATACCTGGCGGGCACCCGCCAGCGGCCCCGATGAAGCAATGGCCACACGCACTGCGGTCAGTCAGGTGAACTCTCATGATCACCACTTCCCGAATTCTCAACACAACCCCACGCAGCCATCTCTATGGGAAGGGTCGCGACTACCACCGAGCACGACCAGGACACTCCGCCCGCCCAGAGATCATCGTGTCGAGCATTCAAGAAGAAGATGCCCGACACGTACCCGGGGACCTGCTCGCAGAATGGGACATCTTGTTCCACGCCGACACAACCACCGAACACTCCATTGGTGACCTGGTAGCCCGCCGGACCGTGCGGCGCGCCCGCCACTCACGAACATCGGTCCTCGATGGCGACTCACACCCCATCATTCTGCTAGCCACCGACATACCCCGCTCAGCCGCAGCCGACGTGTGGCAACGAGTGTTCTTGGCGGCCGAACGCGGCGGAACCCTGTCCGATGTGCTGCTCGAGGCCGACACCACACGCCGACCGTGATGGTCGGGGCGGGGAGGCGGGCGGGGGGTCAGAGTCCGCGGTACCGCAGGATCGGCGTCACATCGACAGAGAACGCCTGCGATCCGTCATTCACCGTGAGCGCGACGGGCAGGGCCTCGGTGCGGAGCAGGGTTGTCCCGTTGTGCACGCCGTAGCGGTCGATGACGGTGCCGTTGGCCACCGTCGACGCCGGCACCGTGATCGTGCCCGTCGACCCGATGATCTTGGCCCAGTCGTAGCCGTCTTCGGTGACCTTTGCCGCCGATCCCCAGGTGGTGTCGGCGTAGACGGTGCCGACGCGGGTGGTGCCGACGTACAGGCCGATCCGGTTGCCGAGGGCGGCGATCGCGTTGGCACACGCATTGCGGTGAGTGTCGGTGTAGGTGCTGGCCATCAGATGGTCCTTTCAGCGATGTAGATCGGGATCGGCGGGTCCGGATAGCGGCCCGCAGTGAGGGAGTAGGCGTGCTCGGTGGCGTCGGCCTCGGTACGCATGGTCAGGACCTCGCCGCTCCTGCGGGCGCGGTACTCGCTGTCGCCGACCTCGGTCCACGAGTCGGTGACGGTGTCGGCCCACTCACCGTTGAGCAGGAACGCGGTCGGCCAGTAGTCGTCGTGGGGTGGCGAATCAAATGCGGTGGGATCGACGATCATTGGCCCGCCCTCACCCATGCTTGGCCTCGTGCTCCCTTGACTCCGTTGCCGGCGGCGGCCGCACCGCCCTGCCCACCCGCCCCCGGTACACCCGAGTTGGCGGCACCGCCGGTGTAGGTGACGCCCCAGAAGGTGGTGTCGCCGGGTGATTCGCCGGTGCGTGACCCGCCGGTCCCCGCACCACCCGCACCGCCGACTGCGGTCAGCGTGCCGACGCCGGTGATCGTGGCGGTGGTGGCCGACCCGGGCGATGAGTTGTTGGGGAACGCGCCACCGTTGGTCCCCGCACCACCGTCACCGACGGTGATGCTGATCGCGATGACAGTCCAGCCGATGTCGACACCACGCACGAGACGGACAGTCGACCATCCGGCAGCCTTCCCGCCGTTACCGGAGAGCACGAACCCGGCACCGTTACCACCGCCACCCCCACCGATCAGGACGATGTCGACCCACAACGCCCACACCGGGATCGTGAACGTCGAGGTACCGACCGTGGTGAACGCGACCGTCCACGGCGCATCGACCGGCGCGCGGAATCCGGCTGTCGCGAGGTCCCCTGTCCCGCCGGCGTCCCGGACGGTCATGCTCGGCCGGAGCGTGGTCAGATCACCCAGCAGCGCATTGTCCCGGCCGGGCACCGAGGGTCGCGCGGTCGCACGGTCTGCGGCCGCACCACTGTCGGTGCCGCGCACACCGAGACGAGCAGCACCGTCGGCGACACCGGCCTCCCGGATCGACAGCCTGGGGAGCACGGTTGCCGCGTCTCCGAGCAGCGCGCCGTCGCGCGCCACCAGCCGCGGCGTGATCACCGCGCGGCCACCTGAGGCAGCGTTGTCCCGGGCCGGAGTGTCGAGGGTCGTGACCGCCGAGCCTGTGGCGACCGCATCATGTCCGGCTGAGGATTGCGGCACCCACCACCACCCGCGATGGACCTCGGCGGGTTCCGGGTCCGGGCCGTCGACGGTCCAGCCCTGGCGGACGGACTGCTCGGTGATCGGCCCGTCAGGCGTCCAGGTCATGGATCACCACTGGTAGTAGAGGACGACGCCCCCGGCCTGAGCCGGGGTCGAGCCGACACCGCCGGCTCCCAGTCCGTGCGTGAAAGAGGTTGCGCCGAACTGGATGCTGGCCGCTGACACGTTGCCGCCGGTGCCGCTGGACACACCGGAGAAACTTGTGTGCCCTCCGTAGCCGCCGACACCACCATTGCCGCCACCCGACCCTGTCGCGTCACCGCCCGCACCGCCGGGACCACCATCCTTGGATGCGGCCGTGCCGGCCGTGCCGACAGCACCGGTCGCACCGTCTGACCCGCCGGCGGCTGCCCCCGCGGCCCCCACAGTGCCGGCCGTGCCGCCAGTGACAGTGTCGCTGGCGCGGAGGATGATCGCCACCTCGACCAGACCTCGACCGCCTTGTCCGCCAGCTCCACCAGAGCCCTGCCCTCCGCTGCCCCCGGCACCACCAGTACCGCCGGCGTTGGTTGTTGCGCCGCCGCCGACGACGCCGTTGGATCGTCCACTTGACCCGGAGCTCCCCGCACTCCCGGCTGAGCCATTGTTGCCACCCTGGCCTCCATCACCACCGGCAGTCCCATACCCGCCCCAGCCTCCCCGGCCGCCATCTCCGTGGTTGGCGAGGTTGCCCGCCGCGCCGGTGTATCCATTTCCGCCGCGCCCGCCCGTGCCGCCAGACCGGCCCGCCGCCCCGTTACCGCCCCGTCCGCCGCCGCCCTGGATCACCCAGGCGCGGGCGTACCGGAGTCCGTCCGGCCTCGTCCAGGATGTCCCGGGAGACAGGAGATCCCAGGTGGCATTGTTGATCTGGGCCTCCCGGTACTTGGCGTCGTCGATCGGGACAGTCGACGTTGCCCCCCAGCCGAAGAAACCCCCGGTCACCGAACCGAACCAGGCCCATCCGGAGAGACTGTTGCAGGCCAGCGTCTTCCCGTTGGCGGCGAAGTGATCACCCGCGATCCACGACGTCTGCACCACGGTCTCGCGGGAGCCGAAGTCAACCATCGCCGTCAGCTTCACTTGGATCACCAGATAGGGCTCAGCCTGGATGTAGACGTTGGCCCACCGGTCCGAGGGCATCGTCGTGGTGAAGGTCTTCGTCGCGGCGCTGGACGTGTTCGGCCGGATAGTCACCGACACAGTCGACCCAGACCTGCTGATCTGCATACTGTTTGAGCCAGAGGCCCCGTTGACGGTAGCAACGCCGCCGTCGCCGACCCACACCGACAGCGCAAAGTTTCGGCTGTCGCTCGACGCCAGGGTGGCCGATCCTCCTTCGGCCGCGATCCGCTGAGTGCCAGACTGTGCCACCAGCCATTTCGACGCCTGGTTGACCGGCTTCTCCCATGAGGACGGATCGGTCTGTGTCGCCCAGCTCCGACGCAAGAGGTAGCCCATGTCAGGTGTACTTTCCCAGGACCGAGATCGACATGTTCGCCATCAATGAGGTCGCCTCGGTGACATAGAAGGTGATCCGGTCGCCCTTGACCACAGTGAGATTCAGTCCGCTGACCGACCCCGAGTTGCTCCCACCGGCCCATGTATAGGTGTGGATTGCCGTGCCGTTCCTCCTGATCTCGACGACCACCTTCGTCCCCGAGCCGTTGGACAGATGGTCCGACGAATAGAACATGAACTCGTTGATCTTGCCGCCAAACGGCATCCCGAACCCGAGCGGGACGTCGTTGAATCCCACGGCGACCGGCCCGGCTGCGACGTAAACTTCCTGCCCCCAACGGGTGCCGCCGTCACCAAAGATCGAGTTGAGAATGTCCTGGATCGCCGCATTGATCGCCGCCACGATCGCGGCAGCGAACGAGCCGATCCCGTTCATGCCGTCGACGACGGCCTGCACTGCGGAATTCGTCGCTCCGGAGATTCCGGCATTGAGGCCGGCCAGGCCATCCTTGACCGCCTGGACCACCGAGTTGATCGGGGTGACCGACCCTCCGTCGAACAGCTCGCCGATCTGGTTCAGGACAGTCTGCTGGGTGCCGACGACGGCTCCCACGAGGTTGGGGAGCGGAGACGACACATGCCCGCCGGACAAGATCGTCTTGATCTGGGTGCCGAACGTGACGACGTCGGCGATCGCGTCCTCGATGGTCGCCCGCGCCTGCCCGGTCAGCTTCTCGATCAGGTCCTTGATCCAGGCCAGCGCACCTTCGATGTCATCACCGAGGTCACCGAGAGCGGTCGTCAACCCCGAGATCCACTGCTGCGGCAGTGAGGTTGCGGTCTTGCGCAATGTGACGTCATCCCACCACACCGTGCCCGCGGTCAACGCGGCCTCGACCGCGAGACGAACCCGCACCCCCGTCACATTCGCCGCGACCGTGTGATTGCCCGACAGGGAGACGAACCCAGTCGACGATGCCGGTGGCGAGGTGATCGATGAGATCACAACCTCGGGCAGCGCGGTGTCACCGACGAACGGCATCACCACCAGCCGCATACACGGCCCGGTACCCGCCGCCCCCGACCACTGCACCTTCCCCGCGAGCGCGAGCGCCTGACCCTCGGAGACCGCCACCAGCTCCGACGTCAACACCTTGCGGGCACCGTCGCCAGTCGTGCGCGCCGACCCACCACCGACCGACGCATCCCACACCCACACCCCGCCGCCATCCATCGACTCGGCATCGGCGAAGTCGCCGAACCCGGTCAGCAGATTCGGTCCCGGCTGAGACGTCAACTGCGACAGCGACAGTTGGGGGATGCGGGCCATGTCGATCAGGCCCGAAATCCCCGGTCTCAGCACAGTGTTCACCCACGTGCCCAGATCGTCGAGATCACCGTCCTCACGGCCGGTCAACACCTCGATCAGGTCACCCAAGATCGGGATCGACCCGAAGAACTCCTGGAGCTTCGCCTCGATCTCGGCGACGGTGTCGAAGTCCGCCGGGTCCACGTGAAAGAACTCGCCCAGCATCTTCGCCAGAGGCGCGATGACCAAGGCGTCCAGCATCTTCCGCTGCATCTCCTCGGCCAGATCGGCCGACGGCTTGCGGCCGCCCGGGTAGCGCACAGGCATCGGTCAGTCTCCTCCGTCGCGCCGCTGCTCACGCAGTAGCGTCCTGATCAAATTGGCCAGCGTCACCGCGAGGGCGAAGTAGAGAATCCAGCGGATCTCGTTGCGCCACGGGTAGTCCGAACCCGACCACGCAGACACCGACACCTGCGCGCCGAACAAGGTCAGCGCGGTCGACATGTAGAGCACCGCACGGCCCGCGTGCGTCGCCGTCCAGTGTGACCGCAGACCGTACAGCAGGGTGAACACACCAGCCAGCGAGGCGATCGTCACGATCAGCGCGTTCGCGCCAGTCCGCGCATCCACGTCGACCCAGTCCAGCACCGGCAGCAGCAGCGCGCCCGCCGCGACAGTCACCACCGCCCCACCGATCGCCCGCATCATGCAAATCTCCGACGCATCGCCCGCTCAATCCCTTCGCCAAAGTGGTTACGTTCCTGCTGGTCTCGGCCGATTGCCGCCAGTCTCTCCGCCTCGCCACGCCGCGACTGCACCTCACGCAGCCCGGCCACCTCGACGTCCATCTCGGCGCGCGCCTCTCGGATCTTCGCCGCTCGGATCTTCGCCGACTCGCACGGCCTACTCCACGGCCACCGCATCAGGTCTCCTCCTCCTGGAGGTGGAGGGCCTGCTGCAACGCCGCGGCGGCCAACGTGCCCGAGCGTGCCGCATCCAGCAGTAGTCCGTTCTGCCTCAGAAGCTCGGACGACTTCTCTCGATTGACGTCGAGTGCGGCCTGGAGGTAGGTGATCTGGGCGTCCTTGTCCGCGATCTCCCGGTCATGGGTCGTCCGCGGGATCAATCTTCCGGTGAGCAGTAGGACCACCGCCACGGCGAGGAGCGCCCCCGTGGAGATGTCGCCCCACGGGAGTCCCGGAATCTGATTCACGACGCCACCTCGTCAAGCCCGGTCACTCGCCACCACGCCGATGTCGGCCGCCAGCAGCCACGATGTCAGCGGCCTGCTCGACACGGTCGATACCGCGCGGGGTCAGGCCGTTGCGCGTGTTGAGGACACCGAGGGTGGTGAGGACCGCGATCGCCGAGGCGATACCGGTCTGCACCTGCACCGGGATGTCGACACCGTTGGCGACGAGCAGCCACACGATCAGCGACACCGCGCCCACCGCGGATGTGGCCGCGTTCGCGAACCTCCGGTACCACGGTTGTTCCTGCAGCTGCGCACGCAGTTCGTCGACGATCTCCGACTCGGGGATGGGGGTGATCACTGGACGTCCTTCCGGTCGGAGGTCACAACACCACTCGGATGCCATGTCGCGGTTCGTTTCTCGAACTCCTGCATCCGGCCGCCCTCGGCGGTCGGGGCCTCGCCAGTGAGCGGCCATCCCCATCCGGCCTCGAACTTGTCGGCGGCGAAACGGTCCAGGATCGCTCCGTGCACGACCACCCCATCTGCGCCGTACTTGCGGTAGATGACGCCTCGCTCGAACGCCTGAATGTCACCGACACCCTTGATCACGGTGTGCCGCTCGGTCGGCAGCCCCAGCGGGCCAGCCGACGAACCGACCTTGTTGTACGCCTCCAGGATGTGGTTCGGCACCGCGACCGCCCGATCTCCGGCCGCCTTCCCCGCACGCACCAGCGGATGCCAGTAGACGCGCCCGCCGACGAAGTCGGCGTACTTGCCGCCCGGCGCCACAGTGTCGAGCTCACCAGTCTTGCGGGCACCGATCCAGGCCGCTGCACGCTTCGCCTCTGCGTCGATCTCATTGATCACCGGCGCAGCCTGGAGTCGGCCGTCGAAGTACCAGTAGTCATGGAATAGGCCGTCATTCCACGCGCGCGCCCCGTCGTAGAGGAACACGCCGTTACCCTGCGACTCCCAGTCCACGCCGCGCGCCGACTGCACCACCGGGCCGCCCGGCCTGTCCATCGTCATCAGCGTGCACGCAGTGTGGGAGTAGATGCCGCCGCCGCCATGCTGGAGGCCGACGAGCATGACCGGCGCGAACCCGAGGGTGGCGAGCTTCGCCCGGGCCGCCGAGAGACTCGAGCCCAACCGTTTGAACCCGATGTTGTAGACGACGGCGTAGTCGAGGCGGAAACTCTCGGTCGATCCGTATCGGTTGCCCGACCAATCGGTCCGGCCTCCGTACCAGGCACCAGTCTGCAGCACAAGCCCCGAACAGTCTGTCGACTGTCGAGGGTTGGTGGTGAACGCCTCGCCGTAGCCGTAGTACAGGCCATTGCGAGCGCGCGCTCGGTCATGGACCTCCTGTGCTCTCGCGGGGGTGATGGTGATCGTCATGACGCCTCCTCTAGGCATGGCATGGAAATATCCCCACACCCGGACGGGCGCAGGGTGTTTCGGGTCTGGTCAGACTGCGTTGGCGACCGCGTCGGCGAGGGTCCCAGCCTCGCCGAACAGGCCGAACAGTCGGTCCCACGGCCCCTTTGCCTTCTTCGACTTCCCCACGGTCGGCTCCTCGATGAGGCCCTTCCCCGGCTCGTGGGAGATCGCCACCTCGGACACGTACTGCTCGACGACGAGACCACGGTCGTAGAAGGTGACAATGTCGCCGAGCTGGTACCGGCGCGGGGTGTCATTGTCGGCCCCGAAGCTGATGCCTCGGCCGTCAGCGGTGCCTGCCTGCGCGGTGATCGTCAACGTCTCCGAACCCTGCTGCGCGAGGTCGTGATGCGCCACACTGTAACCCTCGATCGAGTGGCTCGCGGTGTTGTCCACGAAGCCCTCGGGGAACGCGTCGTCCGCACCGATCGAATCGCGGATCTCGCTCTCCCAGTAGACTTCATAGGCGAAGAAAATGTCATCAAACAAGTCTCCGACCACGACCGACAGGCCGCCGATGCCGGTCAAGCCAGGGATGGTCGCCAGCGCGGCGATGATGCCAGCGATGGCCAGATTGGCGCCGATCTCGATGATGTCGTTGAGGATCGCCGGGCTCTTGCCGCCGATGATCGACATGTACCGCTCAGGGTGCGAGCAGTTGTACTTGATGTTCTGAATCTGCCCACCGTCGGTGCGCCACTGCACGTTCTGGCGCTCACGCTTCTGTGCAGTATCGAAAACATAACCGGCGCGGTCCATGCTCAACGAGTACAGACCGTTGTTGAGCGGACTGAGAAGCCTTGACAGGTCGAGGAATCCGTCACTCGTCCGGTCGATGATCGACTGCAAGTTCGCGATGCTCGACGTGTTGAACACCTGCGGACTCGTGCCGTGGCCATCCCACAAGTCCACCTTCATGCCCATCTCCATGCGCTCAGCGGTCAACCGGAACAGGTCCTGCAGTGACGGGAATCGCGCGGCCATCGCGACCAGCCCCTCGGGGAGGTCCAGGATCAGATCGAGCAGGTCATCGAGACTGTCGATGTCGGCGAGGTTCGGCCAGTTCCAGTCCCAGTGGATCGGAAGCTTCGCATACACAGGCACATTCAGCCGTGTTGCCACCGACGCCAGGTAGCTCTTCATCACCGGATCAGGCTTGCCGAGCCGGATGTCCTGCTTGCCGGTGAGGTTGATCTGGATCTCGGGGAACAGCATGTTGTTGACCCATGCGTTCATCGAGCCCAGCCACCGCTTGTTGCACACCCCGGTGTAGGTGTACGGCGCGCGACCCGGCGCGCCGTCATATTCGACGGCCATCACCCGACCGGTCAACGCGTTGAGGCCGTTGTAGCCAGCACGGAAGTGCCAGCACGTCTCCTTGACCTTCCGCTGCGTCATCGACGCCACGAGCGGGTGATCAGGATGCAGCGAGAACGAGAACACCCCGGGATCGATCCCCCACGTCGGCCGAACGGTCGCCTTGAGGTACCGGCCGACCGGCCGCCAGGCGATCTTGCTGCCCGGCCCCGAGCCGACGCGCAGGCCGATGTCGAAGTAGTCGAACGCGCCATCCACCGTGTTCGGCCGCGCATATCCGGGCTCGGTGGTGGTCACAGGGCACTCCGATAGATCTGCGGCACAACTACCTCCAGCTTCGTTGCCCCGGTCGTCCCGGTGCCAGTCGCTGTCACGGGGATGTCGGTGTTCCGTGCCGGCGCCTGATTGCGCCAGCGATCATCCGCTCCGTCGGCGAGTATGTAGAGCGAGAACGTCTTGTCCACGCCGTCCTGGTCGGTGACCTGATACCAGTTCGGGTCGGTCTCGATGGTCAACGTCTTGCCCGCGGCCAGCGTTGGCAGATTCACCGCCTCGCCCGCAATGCCCAGCGTCGGCGAGGTGATCGGGCCGGTGAGCCGGAACCACGGCCACGAGTCGACAGTGCCGTGGTTCGCCACCTTCGCGCCCGCGAACTGGGCGGCGGTGAACGTCGACGTGATCGGCGGTGCGCGCCAATCCGACTCGTCAGACTGGAACGTCAACTCGTCGCGGAAGAAGCCTGCATGCTGCACCTTCTCCCAATCGGCGGGGCCCTTCTTCGTCAGCCGAATCGCCTGGAACCGACCAGCGCCACCGGCGTCGATGACCGTCAGGCTCATCTCATTGTCGCCCCGGCGTACCTCGCCCTCGCCGATGCCGTCACGCCACGCCGACAGGATCTCGACCGCGTCCTGACCCTCGAGCCCGATCTTCCACGGCTCCACCTTCACGACCATCTGGATCTGCCCGGCCTTGAAATCAGAGCCGACAACGGTCACGCCACGCTGGCCGACGCCATGCAGTTCTTCGAGGCCGAACTCAGCGCCGTCGATACCCTTGATCGACTGCAGCCCAAGAGGACACGTCGAGCTGAAATCCCACTCGCGGCCATTCAGGTCAGTGAGCACATAGGTTGCCACGTCAGCCCCCGAACTTCATGTCGGCCAGTTGCGGCTCGTTCCAACCCTGCGGCTTGCTCTCCGAGGTCACCGTCACGTGAATGTCCTTGCCCTCCTTGACCGCCCAGATCAACTCCTCGAGCTGCTGCGAGATCTGGCCACCGAGATCGCCGACAACACCAGACAGATACGAGGTGTCGGTCGAGTTGGTCGAGATCCGCGGGGTGATGTTGCCGAGATCGACCTCACCGGTCGCGAGCATCTGGCCGTACGGCTCGAGCGAGTTGTAGGCACTGAATCCGGCGCCGACGCCCAGGCCGACCCAGTCGTACCAGTTCTTCGGCGCCATCGCGTCGCGGTCGTCGTCGGCGTAGCCGGCGAACCCGGCCGTCCCTCCACCGTTGAGCCCCTGCAACTGACCAGCGTTGAGCTGCTTGAGGAATGCCCGCACGCCAGGTCGTTCAGCTACGCCCTTGCGGATAATCTCCTCGCCGGGCGTGAGCATCGCCGGGACGATGTCGGTGCTGCCGATGCCGGGCACCGTGCCGCCGGTGTTGGCGTGCACCACTGTTGCACCCTTCGACTTCACCTCCTGCAGCTTGAGTTCGGCCGTTCGCTGCTTCTCCGTCGCCTGGGTGACGTCGTTCTTCGCCTTCGTCACCGCGAGTTCGGCCGCCTCCACCTGCGACGGCTTCGACTTCGGGTTGGCCTTCACCTCCTGCAGCTTGAGCTCTGCGATCCGCTGCTTCTCCTTGGCCTCTTCGAGCGACCGCTTGGCCTCTTCGAGCGCCGACTCTGCTGCCGAGATCTGCGACGGCGACGACGGGGAGGTGGTCTTCCCCTTCGACTTGCCCGTCCCCGACCTACCGGTTCCCTTGCCGGTCGAGGTGGTCCCCTTGGCGCGCAGTTCCTGCAGCTTCAGCTCCGCGGTGTGCTGCTTCTCGTTGGCCTGGGTGACGTCGTTCTTCGCCTTGACGACGGACTGCTCAGCGGACGCGATCTGCGACGGCTTCGACTTCGGGTTGGCCTTCACCTCCTCGAGTTTCATCTCGGCGATGCGCTGCTTCTCCGTCGCCTCGGCGACATTGCGCTTGGCCTCCTCGAGGCTGGATTCCGCGGCCGCGATCGACGATGCCGTGGCGGCCGTGGATGATCCTCCGGAGCCAGTCCCGCTCCAGTACTCGTCCCATTCCTTCTGCTTCTTGTACTCGTCGATCACATGGTCGCGGTACTTCTTCTCGCCCTTCCACCAGAACGGTTCGAACGGATTTCGGATCGTGAAGTCGAACAGTGTCGGATCGTCGGGCGGCTCGGTCTCGGTGGTGCTGCTGGTGGTGTCCGTCGTGCCGGTACCGCCAGTGCCACCGGGGAACTCGCTGGCCGATCCGGTAGAGATCGACGGCCCGAGCGTCGACAACATGGTGCCCGCCTCGGACTGCTTCGACTTGATCTCGTCGAGATACTCGGCGCGGCCGTTGGCTACCGCGGCCTCGGCAGACTCGGCCCCCGGCGCCTGCTGAAGCCAGAAGATGTTGGACCACATGTCTTCCGACCAGCCCTCGGACTTCTTCTTCTCGTCGAGCTTGTCGTAGAACCCGGTGATGTTGGTGTTCGGGTCATCTCGACCGTCGTAGGACTCGTCCTGCTGGAACACGCCATGCCACGCACCACCGCCGCCCTGGGCCTTCGGGTCCAGGTTGGACTCCTGGATGCCCGTCGACAGCACCGCGGTGATCTGCTCGTCGGTGTAGCCGCGCTTCCGTCCCTCGGCGATGATCTTCTTCGCCACGTCATCGCGCGAGGAGTCCGCGGTCAGGGTGATGTCGGCGTTCGCTGGGGTGCCGCCAGACCCGGCGCCGTAGTTGTCCGGGAGGATGATGTACGCGTGGTCGGAGAACTGCGAGTGTCGTGAACCGACTGTGCCGCCGTACTTTCCGTCGGAGAAGGTGGTGTTGTCCATGCCGCCACCCATCTCGAAATTGACGGACGCGCCGGACTTGCCGTAAAGGGTGCCCGCGGTATGCTCGATCGACCAGCCAACCTCATGTGCGGCGACACCCGATGGCGCGGTGCCGATCGTGTAGCCATGGGACGGCAGGAACGTCGAGAATGCCGCGGTCCCTGCCCGCTCGCCGGTGCCAGGCTGCATGTTGCCGTGGACGGCGTTGACCGCGATCGACTGACCACCGGAGCAGTCGGTGTTCCAGCCGTCACCCCAGTTGCCCAGCCCATACGTCCCGCTCTCGATGCCAGTCACGTACTGCGCGAGGTCGTGGACCTCGATGAGGCCTCCGGTGGCGAACCCGGGCAACGCGCTCTTGGGGATCTGCCGCTGGTTCAGCGCGTGCATGAAGCCGGGACCGTAGTAATCGACGGCCGAAGCCTGCTGGACGAACTCGCCGTTGGACCCCCACATGAGCACGCTGTCGGAGGTCTTAGTGCCAGGGCCGACGATCGGACCACCCGTCGCGTTCTGCGGCACCGCCCTGTTCTTGCGGAGGAATTCCTCCGACATGGGGACACCGGACGAGCCGAGGCCTCTCGCAGTAGTGTTGCCGTTGCTGTCGACGTAGTTGACGACGATATTCTTCTGGCCCGGCTCCTGCGCCTTGCGAACCGCCTCCCAGAACGCGGCGTCCTCGGGGTTGATGACGATCTTGCCGTTCGGCAGGGTCTGGGTCTTGATGCCGAGATCGTTCAGCTTCTGCATCACGGCAGGGCTGTTGTCATCAAGCTGCACATAGCCATTCGGCAGGGTCTCCACCTTGACACCGAGGGCTTCCATCGCGCGGATGACCTCAGGACTGTTGGTGTCGATGACCACTTTGCCGTCGATGACCGCGTACTTGATCTTCATCTCGTCGAGCTTCGCGCGCACCTCAGACGTGTTCTCGACGATCTTGAGGTTGCCGACCGGGAGCGCTTGTGCCTTGACGCCCAACGCATTCAGGCCGGACAGCGCGTACTCCATGCCCTGCACGTTGAGCTGGGTGACGATACGCTCGGGGATCATCCCGTATGCGTCAGCGAGGGCGTTGGCCTTCTCGATCGGCATTCCCATGCCGACCGCCGCGTCGACGAAGGACTTTCGTTGCGCCACAAGCTTATCGCGCACATAGTCGAGCGACGATGCGACGTCCATGCCCATCGACTGCGCGTACTCGTACGCCGCCGCACCAACCTGATTGAAGGCCGACGCCTGGTCTTCCATCTTCTCGCGCAGCTCGCTGCCAGCCTTGGTGGTGGTGTCGATGTTCCCGCCGGCGTCCACGACCGCGGCACCGGCCGCCTCGTACTGCTCGGTGAAGTCGCGGATCGCATCATTCCACTCTTGGAGCGCCTCCTCCTGCGTCTGCGAGTCCTGATTCAGCTGATCGAGCGCCTTGACCAGCTTCTCGACCTTCGATGCGGCGCCGTCGGTGGACTCCTCGAACTCGACCATCGCGGTGGTCATCACGCCCGCCGCCTCAGCGGTGTTGTCGAAACTAACCGCGGTGTCGCGGTTGACCTTTGCGAGTTCGGCGGCCCGTGTGGTGGCGGCGCCGTACTGGTCACCGAGCTCGGCCAACGCCTTGGTCATGTCGTCCTCGACGAACATGTCTGCGCGACCCTGACCGTGCTGCTCCTGGTACGCCTTCAGCTTCGCCCGAACCCGGTCCCACGCCTCCGCGTTACCCGAGATCGCGTCGACCGCATCCTTGGACGAGATCCCCACCTCGCGCATGGCATCGGCCAGCTTGCGGGTGTCGTTGCCGGCGAACTGGATCTTCTTGCTGCTGTCCTGCACCGCCTTCGCGATGTCGTTGCGCAGCGCGCTCGTCATCTTTCCGCCGGACGCGACGAGCTGATCAGACCACGACGCCGTGGCTGCCGCAGCCTCCTGCGATGCCTGCTTATCCTTCTGCTTCTGCGAGATAAACAGCCCGAGCAGCACTGTTGCACCCATGATCGCAGCGCCCCACGGGCCACCGAGCGCACCCATCAGGCCAGACGCCGCACCTCGCACGGCGGTCATGCCCGCGGCGGCCGCGCCGGCAGCGCGCGGGAAGCGGTTGGCCTCGACGGCGGCGTTCATGAACGCGGTCTGCATCCTGGCGACGATCGGGACATGGTTGCCGATCCGCTGGATCTGCGCGCCGAACTGACCGATCGCAACCTGGCCATACCGGCTGGTCGTGACCACGCCGGACATCCCCGCCGAGATGCCGCGCATCCGATCAGATGCGCTGGTGATGATCGGAGAAAAGTTGCGGACCGCGTTGGCCATACCGGTGATATGCGAACCGGCCGTTGCCATCTGGGTGCCAAGGAGCCGCTGCGCGAGCTGCAGCCCGACGACGGCGGCGACCGCGGCCTGGATCGGCGCAGGCAGTCCCGCGAACGCCGACCCGGCGGTGGTCAGCACCTTGACGACCACGCCGAGGGCGGAGCCGAAGCCGGCGAGTACAGACAGGCCCGGTCCGGCGAGCAGGTCAACGAACGCCTTGGCCAGCGGCATCATCTTCTGACCGATGCCCGCCGACACCTCTTCGAATCGACCCTGCAGCCGCTTGAGCTTGTTGCCGAATGCCTCCGAGGTGCGCGCGACGTCGCCCTGTGTGACGGCGAGCTGGTCGAGCATCGCCACGTAGACGGTCTTGATGCGCTCGGTCTGCGAGAGGTCGCGGATCGAGTCGGTGATCCCGTGATTGAATGCCGTCTGCTTGAGCGTATTCTCTTGCAGCAGAACGCCGTACTTCTGCATCGGGCGGGACTGGCCAGCGAAGGCGCTGCCCATGTCCTCGATCATCTGCTGCGGGGTCACCGCGTAGAACGACGCGGCGTCGGCGGCCACCTCGGTCAGCTTCATCGAGAATCCGGCTAGCTTCTGCCCGGTCAATCCCGCGGCGGAGCCGAACGTGGCGAAGTCGAGAGCCGCACCCTGGGCGGCGCGCTGCGACATCGACATCGCCTGCACCGCACCCTTGGCCCAGTTCTGGATCGTCGACATGCCCTCGCCGAAGAAGATGTTCAGCTGGTTTGTCTGGGCGCCGAGTGCTCTCGCGTTCTGGATCGCGTCGGTGAAGAACTTGACCGTCCCGGCCGCGCCGGCAGTGATGCCGAGCGCGCCGAGCATCGTCCTGGTCTTGACGATCGCGGCCGTCATGCCGTTCATGCCCTCGGTCTGCTGCTTCATCTGCGAGGTCATGCCCGAGAATGAGGACGCCACCGCCGAGTTGGCCTGACTCAGCTGTCGTTGGGCTGACGTCAGTCGACTGGATGAAGAAATCGCCGACGCGCGTGCCGACGCGGCCGACGCCTCCAGTCGCATGAGCTGCTGCTGCGAGGCCGTACCCGATCGCCGGGCATCGGCCAACTTCTGCTCGGCGAGCGCCTGCCGCTGCAGAGCGGCGGCCGCGCGCGAGGATGCCGCCGCCTGGGCCTGCGCGAGCTCGGACACCGACTTGCCGGTCCGGCCGGCCTGCGACTCCGCCTGCCGCATCGACTGCTCGGCGCGCTGCATGCCGGCGGCGAGGCCCTGATCCTGCACCCCGAGCTGTGCCACCAGGCGGCCGATGATCAGCGACAAGAGGTCACCTCCAGGTCAGGGGGATGGTTGAATCCGGTCATGGACGACATTCAGATCGACGACGCAGGAAATCTGCGGTGCTCACATTGCGGCGGCCGAAACTTCAGCGAGAAGCGCACGCGGCGGTCGAAGGTGATCGGCGTGTCAGCTGGCGTCGCGACCGTGGGGATCGCTGGCGCAGCAGCACCACTGGTGGCGAAGAAGAAGCTGTACTGCCAGGCGTGCGGCACCTACAACAAGATGGGCAATGCTCAGCCCTACTCGCCAAAGGCCTCGAAAGCCGCTGCGCCGGTGAAGAAGCAATCGCCAACGACACCTTCGAAGACGAACGAGGTAGCAGGCCTAATTCTCTTCGCTGTCCTCTTTGGCATCGGGTGTATCTGGGCGTTCTCTACCGGCCACTGGATATTCGGCACGATCGCCGCGCTGCTCGCGGTCTTCTCTGTGTGCGCGCTGTTCGTGGACACCGATACGGCCCCACCGAAGCCACCGACGCGAAGTACTGGCACCGAAACCGCGCAATTCAGCGACCCCGGCGCCGGTGGCCGCCTCGAGATGAAGAAGCCACACCGGCGGGTGAGTGACATCCAGTCAGATGACATCCGATCGAATGAATCCGACGACTAGGCCTGCAGCACGCGGGTGAGGTGCCCACCCGCGGTGACGCATCCGATGATCCGCAGCTCGAGCCATCGCCAGGTGCGCTCGGCGAGGATGCCAGACTCGACGTCGATCCCCGCAGTCTGCAGGTCCAGCTCGATCGCCGACCAGTGATCGAGCAGCATCGCCCACGTGAGTGTCGGCCTCTCCGAAGGCTCCTCGGGCCCGGCGGCGGACCGATACCAGGCACGGATTCCGATCGCCGGGTTGTAGTCGCCGCCGCCTAGGTCGTCCCCGCCGTACGCGCCCGGGACGCAGATGTACGGCCCCCAGCGGCCTTCTTCGTGGCGGCCTTGCGGGGTGCAGCCTTCTTGGTGGCAGCGCCCCGGGTTTTCCGGTTCTCCCCCGTCGTCGTCGATGGAGCGGACGTGGGGGCTTGCGGGTTTCCCAGCTCGTCGACCTCCGCGGCAAGCCAGGCGTCGGCCGCGAACTCGCCCATCCCGGCATGGATCAGGCAGTACTTGCCGATCCGCAGGATGTCCGCCCACGCGGCGCCGGCCTCCTTCAGCTCGCCGTAGACGCCGCCGACGTAGCTCCCCTCATCGACCTTCATCGTGACCACGTTCCCGTCGTCGTCCAGGCGCGGAACGCCGGTGATCGGATCGAGGACGTCGATGTCAATCAGGCGCGGCTCCCATGTCGCGCCGAACAAGCGCATGATCTCGCGGATCTCGCCGTCGTCGGTGAAGCCCATCATCGGGTTGTGCATGAGGTTGCGCAGCCGTAGGCCGTCGTCGGCCATCAGCGGCGGCAGGGTGAATGTCTTGCCGCCCCACTCGATCTCGAGTCGCGGCGACAGCAGTGCAGATAGATCCTTGCCCACGAGTTAGGCCCTCCTGTGTCGTGGAAGTGGGACGGCCGCCCCGGCCCCCTGGGGTCGGCCGAATGGGGTCAGGCGACGGTGACGGTGCCACCGGTGCCGTTGGCGCTGACCACGGTCACCGGGACGGTGAACACCGCGGTGAACGGGCCGCCGGAGCTGCCGGTGACGGTCACATTGCCGGCGCCGACGTTGGACAGCGCCTCCAGCGCAGACTTCAGCCCGGCCGCGGTCAGGGTGGTGATCGACGCGGTGGTCTGCGAGTCGACAGTCGCGGTGAACGCGGTGACGCCCGAGCCGAGGGTGAACACCTTGGTGATCGAGCCGGTCGGCTTGGTGATCGCGGTCGGGGCGCCCTTGCCGGTCAGGGTGCCCGACCACTTGTCGAGGGCGGGCGGCTTCTCGCCGTTGCGCGAGACCTTGCACGAGGCGTAGAACGCCTTCGCCTCGGGCAGCGCATCGGTACGCCAGTAGCGCATGTGGACGATGCCCGCCCGACCGAAGTTCTCGGACGCGTCGAGCAGTGCCTGCACGCCCGGGTCGGCGACGAACGAGGGGTCTTCCTCGCCCTTGGTCAGGCCCTCGATGTCGACGGTGAAGCCGTTGCCGACTGGGTACTCCGACTTCCATCCGCCACTGGACAGATCGGTGTCGTCCTCGGTGACCTGCTCAAACTTCGGCGCCCACTTCTGGATGCCGAGGATCTCGGTCCAGCCGCCGGATGCGGGCGCTGCACTCGGATCGGTGTCCTTGCCCGGCGCCAGGTCGATCTCGACACGGTAGAGGCCGGAAGTTGCGACCGACAGATCGGCGGTCGAGGTTGCCTGCAGGGGTGCAGTCATGATGGTGTCCCTCCTGGGTTGAGGCGGATCTCGTAGTTCGCCGCCACGAGCCAGGCGTCGTCCTCAGACTCAGCCGGTGCGGCAGATGCGAATGTCACCGACAGCGGCGACACTCCCCCCGGCCAGATGCCGGAAGATGTGGTGTGCAGGACCTTGTTCGCGGTGCGCTCGCGGTCGACGACCGCCGTCGGCGTTGGCCCGGGCTCGCGAAACAGCAACTGCACGAGGTGAAGTGGTTGACCCTCGAGACCGATCTCAGGGTCTGTGAAGTAGTGATTCAGCGCCACGGCCGACACGATGTTCTGCGGCAGCTTGCCGATCGTGATCACCGGGCGCGACGGGTTGCGCGGGTAGGCGCCGGTCGGGTCCCACAGGGCCAGCCCAGCATTGTGCAGGCGCTGCGCGAGAGATCGCAGCAGCGCCGTCGGCGAGACGGTCATCCGCCGAGCGCTCCACGGATGCGTTCGGCGATGATCTGCTGCAGCCGTTGCGATTCCAGGCGCAGTGACACCTCGAGCCACTTCGCCTGGCCGCGCTTGTGCCGGTACGACAGTCGCTCGTGCTGCTTGATCGCGTACGGGGTGTTGTAGCCGACGGCAGCCTCATTGCGTTGCGTCACCGTGCGCCCCGACGCCCGCAGCGGGCCGTCATCCAACGGGATGCGCGAGTTCGCCGACGCGAGAAGCGCTTTCGCTGCCTCGGCGAGTCCCTCCTCGGCGGCGGCCGACAGAGCATTCATCGCCTCGGCGCCGTTCCATTCGAGGGTCATATCGAGCCTCCTATGCGAGGGAGATCGAGTAGTAGTCGGGACTGCGGTCGAATCCGCCGATGTGCGGCGACTCGGTGATCACCGGACGCCAGTCGTCATCGCCGTCCACCCGCGCCAGCGACCCGACCGGAATCCGCTCGGTCACAGCCGACATCGAGACCTGCGTCGACGACACAACCTCGTTACCGCGGTCGTCGATCACCAGCTTGTTCACGTGCTTGATCCGGCCGAACAGCTCCACCTCGGTGGCATGGATCGGGCCGTATGCGCCGTCGCCGGTCTTGCGCTGCACCCAGAGTCGTTGGGTCCAAAAGACTTCGAGAGGATCAACCATCGACGCAACTCCCTGCAAAAGGTGCCCGCTCACGCCGGGCGGGGGCCTCAACCGGCGTGAGCGGACGATCGTGGGACCAGAAGGTCAGTAGTCGTCTCGCGGGAAGTGACCGACGGGCAGCGCATTCCGATTGATCCCGAGTAGCTCGTAATGCCAGTCGGTGAAGGTGAGGGCGCCGGCCGGATCTGCGAGCGTCGCCGACAGCACCGCGTCGTCGACTGCGCGCGACCACGAGGTGAATCCTTGCCACTGACCAGGCAGTAGAACGGCCTTGACGACCTCGACGCACACGATCTTCGCGGCCGGATCGTCGTCTGCGATCCCCGGTCTACGGTTGCGTATCCACGTCGACGCCGCCGACAGCAGAATCCCGGCGTACTCGTACTCGGCACCAGACAGCTCACGCCACAGCGCCGCAAGACCTTCGGCGGTGACGAACGGGGTCGACATGGCCGGGGTCATGACAGTGCTGCGATCAGCTCAGCCTTGGTCGCCCCATCGATATCCTCCTCGGACAGCCCGGCAGCCTTGGCGTACTGCTGCCACTGCGATAGCGGCGCGGTGCGCTTCGGCTTGCCGTTTCCCGCAGGCGCCGCGTCGGCGACCACCTGCAGGCCGGGTGACTCCATGATGGAGACGGACGACTCGCCGACGGGCACGATCATGCCGCGCCGAACGAGTCGCTCCGCGTCCTGCTCGGGCACGCCGTCGACCTCCTGGCCGGCCGTCCGGTACACGATCTCGCCGTGCGACCGGACGACCACCAGGGGCCGAACCACCCGATAGATCACGCCTTCACGTCCTCGAGGATGAAGCCGGCGTCGGCGTCCTCGATGAGCGGAACACAGACGCGACGCACGCGCGCGCGGTAGGAGTCGGTCCGCTCCTCGCGGATCGTCTTCGTCTCGGCTTTGGCCTCCGCGGCACGGGTGTAACCCGGCGAGGAGATGTTCTCCTCGCCCATCGATCCCAGGCGCTTGGAATCGAGCAGCAGTGCATTCTTGGCGCCGGCGGGCAGATGCTCGGACTGCAGGATGGTGATCCCGCCGAGCTGGCCGAGGACGCCGGTGTAGATCGGCGCCGAGCCATCCTCTCGCTTGAGCAGGGCCGCGATCTTCTCGTCGGATGCCAGCATGGCGGCGGTCTCGTAGTCGATCACGCACATGTCGATGTGCAGGCCCTTGCGGAGGCCCTTCACCACCGCCTGGGCGAGGAGCAGGTCTCGCAGCGGGTTGTGCCCGGTGGTCCCCCACGGTGCGATCGCGTCCTCGGAGCGCGAGATCGCCGACCCGACGGCGGACAGCGCGAGCGAGTCCACGGTCAGCGCCATCTCGTAGACCATGGCGCTGAACGCTTCCTGGACCGGATTGAACTTGCGGCGACTGATGGCCTCGTCGGTGATCTCGGCGTCGAAGCCGCGCTTGAGGGTGTGTACCGCGGCGGCGGTGCCCTCGCGCACGTTGGTCAGCGGGTACTCGGCGCCCGGCGCGATCGGCTCCGGACTCGAGGTGGTGCCCGGCTCGACCGGCTCCTCGATGACGAAGCTGCCAGACTCGGTGGTCTGCGACTTCGGCAGGATCGTGTCCGCGATCAGCGCTGCGTCGGACAACGTCTGGACGTACTTCGAGATCGACGTCGGGTCCTTGAGGAACCGGTGGATGGTTTCGGTGTTGCCGGTGACCTGTACGGGCGGCGGCGGGTATACGGTCATGTTCTACTCCTGGGTTGTTTCCGCGCAGGTCAGCGCAGCTTGACGAGGACCTTGCCGCCCGATGCGGCTGCGAGTGCGAGGCCGACGACAGCACCGTCGGTGTTGGTCTGGACGCCGCCAGAAGCTGCGGCCTCCACGCTCGCTCCGGCCGCGACCGCGGCGGCGGCGGTCAGCCGGTGCACACCGTCGGTGTGCACGGTCACCAGCTCGCTGGACTTGGCATCGAAGGCGGCGACGCCAACGGCCTTCGCCGACTTCGCCGCGGCCGGGCCGACGGTCTCATTGCCGGTGATCTCGACGAGCTGGCCGCCGGTCACGTTCGCCGACGCGCGGAAAGTGATCGCTGCGCCCGGCAGGTACTTGGGGGTGTGCTCAGCCATGATCAGGCCTCCTTGCTGTCGTCGGCAGGCTTGCCGAAGAGCTCGTCGTACGGGGACAGTTCGGTCTCGTCGGCCGGGCACGATCCGAGTTCGGTGGTGGGTACCGAGAGGTTGGCCGGCAGGCTGTCGAGCATGGCGGCGGTGCCGTCGGGGTCGGCGTCCATGAGCGCCACGAAGTGATCTCGGCGCGCCGGGGTGATCTTCCCGGCCTTGACCGCATCGAGCACCTTCGTTGCGCGATCGGCCTTCACGCGCGCAGTGTCGTCGGCCCGCCGGCGCGTGAGTTCGTCTTCGATCTCGCCGTACTTGACGGCGTCGATCACCCGCAGACCGTTCGCCTCAGCGAAGGCGGTCACCGCGGCGGCATCGACCGCGTTGGGTTTGGTTGCGAGGTCGGTGATCTCGTCGAGCTTGGCGAGGATCGCATTCTCGTCGGCATCCTCGGCGATACCGAGGCGGGCCGCGATCTCCTGGCGTAGTGCCATATCGGAGCCTTTCTGTCGGCCCACCAGATCGGTAGGCATGAACGGTGCCGGCGCCTGAGCCCGGCATGCGTACCGGGCCGCGAGTGCTGCCGCGGCAGCCTCGTTGGTCCGGTCGTCTGTGGTGGCCGACTTGCCGGCCGAATCGGAATGGGACTCGTCGGCCAACCCGGCTTCGACCGCCTCGGTCGCCGAGTACCAGGTCTCGGCGCGCATGGCAGCGCGCCAGTCCGCGGGTTCGCCGCCCGCGCGCTGCGCGTAGATGTCGGCGATGTTGTCGGCGGCCCGGTCCAGCCACTTGGCCAGGTCGGCGAGCTCGGCAGGGTTGCCGCGCGCGATCATCGACGGGTCATGGATCATGACCTCCGCGTTCGGGCGAACGATCACGGTATCGCCGGCCTGCGCGATGAACGAGGCCGCCGACGCGGCGAGGCCCTCGATGATCGTGGTGACCTTCGCCGGATGCGACTTGAGCGCGTTGGTGATTGCGAGCGCGTCGTACACATCGCCACCCGGAGAGTTGATCCGGACGGAGATCTCGTCGACGTCGAGCGCCGCGAGCTCGCCGACGAAGTTCGCCGCCGACACCTCGTCGAACCATGGCATCGGATGGATGGCGCCATAGATGAACACCTCGGCCACCGTGCCGCCCCCGGCCTCATTACGGATCTCGCCGATCCGGCACGTGGTGTCCGCCGAGGCGTCGCGGCCGGCGACCGCAACACGGGCGGCCGGGTCGGCGAGCAGTCGAGAAAGGCTATGGGTCATTGGTTCTCGTCCTCTCCAGACGACTCGGAAGCAGATCCAGGACTGGCGGGTGGAAGGCTCATACGCTGGCGGATTGCCTGCTCCAACATCACATCTGGCACCAGAAGGCCCGCCTGCACGAGAAGGTTCAGCGCGGCGGCCGTCACCTCCTGCTGGGAACCGATGTCATCGAACACCAGGCGAGGAGCCTGTACGTCCGGGCCGAAGTTGATGTCGACGAGATCCTCGATGATGTGCGCGTTCGCGGTGTCGCGCATAGACTCGGCGAAGCTCTGCACCGACTGGACGAACGTGTTCTCCTGCACGCTGGCCAAGGCGTAGGACCCGCCTCCGGACAGGTTGAGGAAGTGCGCCAGCCCGGCGATCGCGATCATCTGGTCGTGGTACTCGATGGCCTGCTGGATGTTCGGCAGGTTGCCCTGCACGCCCAGCAGTTTCAGGTCGGCGCCGGCAGGAAGTGCGGCGCCAGCATTGTCGCCACCGCGGTACTGCTGGGCGATCTTCGCGAGTTCGTTGACCTCTTCTTGGGTGGCCTCCGCCGGCGTGGTGCCGATCGGCACACCCATGCCGTTCCTGCGGATGGCCACCGCCTGATACCGGATCAGCTCGTCCTTGAGTAGCCAGTGCTTGAAACTCGGACGGAGAAGGCTGCGGCCTTGCCACTGCCCCGGCAGCATGCCGCGCGTGTACACGACCAGACGTTTCACCGGCAGTGACGTCCCCACTCCGAGGACTGCCGTACCGGACTCGGACTGCACCACCGCGATCAGACCACCGTCGCGCGCGGTCTTGAACTCGGCGATCGTGTGCTGTGGCCGTGGCCCCAGCTTGTGCAGCCAGAACTTTCCGGCGGCGTCGTCCCACCGGTACACCTGCTCATACACTGCGTGCCCGAACACGTTGAGACCGTTCGGAACCTGCAGGAGGTGATGGGCGAAGCTGAACCGCCCCCGCGACCGCGGCAGTGGGGCGGCGTCACCCGCGGCGCCGACGATCGGGAGCACCATATTCTTGGCGACGAACTCGGTGACCTCATCGGGTGCGCCATTCGGGTCGATCCGCCACGTGGTCCGCAAGATCGGCAGATTGATCGCCGCCAGCAGTGAGCTGACGCGGCTGTCTTCGCGCTCCATCCGCGCGAACACACGGTTTGAGTGTGGCCAGCGAAGTTCCGGCACTTGCTCACCGGTGACCCAGTCCTCGAAGGTGGCCCCAGCGATGCCGACGTCGGGCACCACGTACCCCTTCTCACGGAGCGCCGGTGTGGCAGGTAGCGGACGCGGTGCCGTCACAGGGCCCCCTCTCTCAGAAGCTCGTCGCGAGCAGATCGACTGCTCCGCTTACGATGTCGTCGGTGTCTAGGAACGGGGCCGATGCAGGCAGAGGCCGCGGCGCGGGCACGACCGTCCCGAACGTGATCAGGCCGCCATGCGCGAGCGTCGAAGCCACCACCGGGATGCTCGACCCGTCATCGGTGCGCGCCCAGACGAAGTCGCCCTGCGGCAACACCCGCTGCGCTACCGCGGCAACACCATCGGTCAACTCCACCTGGTTCGTGTGGGATAGCCGGCCGGCCAGAGCGTCCTCGAGGAATCCGCCCGACCACGTCGCCATGTTCGCGGTGTTCGCCTTCTCGGCCTCGACCCCCGCCTCGATCAGACGTGGAATGATCACTGCCGCAGGCGACCGTGAGTCGACAACCACCGCCGCGGGGTCCCACATCTCGACCAGCTCCACCACGAACGACACAACCCCCTCGAGGGTCGCGCACTGGAACAGGCCAACCTCGATATGGATTCGCTCGTCGGTCGTGCGTTGAGCTGCCGCCACGGCCCACTTCCCGCCGCCTGGTGCCCGATCCACGCCAACCGCGATCGGGCCGGCCAGCGCTGGGTTCAGGTTCGTCATGTCCCGCCACCTGTCCGCGTCGAACACCGACACGTGGGCATTCGTTGCGTCCGGCCAATCACCGCGGCCCAGATACTCGACATCGAACGACTTCTGGCCCGGAGCGGTCGTCATGGCCTTGAACTCGGCCATCAGTTTCTTGACCGTCTGGATCACGCCGAACGCGGGATTCGCCCACCGCCACGTCTTGGGATCGCCGCGGTCCATCGTCTCCGGCGCCATCCACTCGGCACCGAAAAGCCCTTCTTCGCAGGCGATCATGCGTCGACGGACGGCGGCAAGCACCTGTCCGTTCGGATGCTGTTCCTGGTTCACCGCCGACGACGTGTAGATCGTCTGCGGATCGTCGGCCGCCATCTTCGTCGGCGACAGCGCCGCCATGTCGGCCTCGGTCAGGTCGTACGCCTCGTCGTAGATGACCAGGTCGACCTTGTCCAGACCGCGGCCCGCATTCGCGGACCTGGTCGTGAACACGACCTCCGCGCCGCTCGCGAGGATGATCGTGCCGCGCCCCTGGCTGCAGGTGTGCGACTCGACGAGCCGCTGGAGCGAGGGCGTCGTCTTCACGATCGCCCACGTCCGCTTCCACAGCGACTTCGCGGTCTCCCACTGCTGGGCCGAGAAGATGATCTTCTCTCCCAGCTTGAACAGCCCGTACAAGACCCGGATCGTAAGGATCAGACTCTTGCCGTTCTGCCGCGGGACGATCAGGCAGCACTCGGGGTGGACCCACGTCCCGTCGGGCGCCTTGGACATGATCTGGCCCAGCGACCACGACTGCCATGGCATCGACCGGATGCGTCCAGCACGGCGAGCAAGCTCGCACGCCTTCGCGCCCAGTTCGAGATTGCCCGGGCTGAAGCACAACGAGTTCGGCGTCTGCCGACCCTCGAGATTCGGCCACTCCTTCGCGATGATGTCCGCAAATGCGGCATCGACGTCGAAGTCAGAGACCGCCGAGGACGTCGTCATCTTCCCCGCTCGGACTGTCCACCTGACGCTTCGCAATCTCGGCCAGCAGCGCCTTCAGCGCCGCCCCCTGCTGGCGAGCCTCGGCCATCGCACTGCCGATCTCGATCTGGTAGGTGCCGTCACCACCGGCCGGCAGGTCACGCTCGACCAGTTCAATGATGCCGTCGCGCTTACACGCCCAGTGCAGCCGATCGCACCGGTCGGCCGTACGGCACGCCTCCTCGATCAGGACCAGGATTGCCTCAGGGGTCGATTCCGTGGCCAGTTCAGCCCACAGACGCCTCCCACGCCGACCAAACCGCGATTCCTCGCCGACGTCGGTCATCTCACCCCCGGGGTCAGTGCGCCGCGTCAAAAAAAATATGCCTCCCCCCGCGAGTCAGCGCCCCCGTGGGGGGTCGGATATTTCGGGGGGTGGGGGTGGCCAGCGGAGGGCGCGTCGTCCGGCTGTCCGTGGGGCTGTGGCGGCGAGTGCGGGGCGTTTGTCGTCGTGGGTACCGTCACCTCGCTGGCGGTTGCAGCGTCGGTGTAGGAGCCGGTCGGCAGGGTTGTTCGCGGTGCCGTGGAGGCTTCGACTATGGGTGTGGTCGGCTTCGAGTGGGGCCTGGTCGAAGTTCCGGTCGGGGCCTCGGTACATGGGTTGTCCGCACCACCAGCAGGGAGTGCCGTCGCGGTGGACTCGCAGGAGTCGTGCGCGCTGTCGTTGGTGTGGTGCACCGAGGCCGCGGGCCGTGGTGGAGGTGCTCACGCCAGGTTAAGGCCGCGGGCGCGGGCTGCGCGTGCGACGGTGTTCTCGGCCGAGGGCTGCCAGTGTTCGCCCATGACGCGCCGGAAGATCTGGCGTGCCTCGGTGATCCGGATGGCGAGCAGGCCGCGCCGGTTGGTCTTGTCGTCGACGTTGCGTACGCGTTCCCAGGCGGGGATGACCTCGTCGAGGTAGGCGCGTTTCTGCGAGTCCGACTCGAAGCCGTCTTCTGCGACGGCTGCGATCTCGCCGACGAGGAGCGCGTATTGCGTGCGGTAGTCGTCGGTGGGGACGGTGGTGAAGTCGACGCGGTCGCGGGGTCCGCCCATGCGCTCGACGGCCATCAGTGTTCCTGGGATGCGTTGGCGTGGTGGCGGATCGCGTCGAGGATCTGCCATCGCCGATCCAGCTCGCGTGGCGCCAGGTACGGCGGACATCCAGACTTGATGGGGATGATCGGACCATCGGCGCTATGCCCCGTGACGACTCCACCTCGTGCAAACTTCGGGCGTCCGGTCATAGTGCGGCGAGGACGGTCATGATGATCATGGCTTGGCCGGCGATAAAGGTGAGTGCTGCGAGACATCCGCATGTGAGGCAGGTGCGCACGTCATCCTCCGATCATGGGGTCGGCGATCATGGTGGGGTCGATGTTGGTGAGGGCTTGGTTTTGCTGGTGGATGGCTTTCATGACCGCTCCGGCTGAGATGTGGAGTGCGTCGGCGATTGCGGTCTCGGGCCAGTCGTTGACTGCCCTGTGCCAGATTGCGCAGGGCTCGATTGGTGCTGGCCCGGTGGTGTCATCCATTGCGGGCGGCCAGGGTTGCGACAGCGCGGATGGGGTCGGGGAAGGGGCCGCGGAGTAGGTGGTTGACGACGATTCCGACGGCCGTGTAGGCGAGGATTGGGCGTGTGGTGCGGAGTCGGTCCATGCCGTCGGAGAGCATGTGCCCTGGTGGGCAGGCGATGTCCCAGATGGTGACGAACAGGGCGATGATGGTCCAGCCGTGGTGGGCGCGCACGCTCTGACCTCCTTGGGCGGGGCCTGATACGACACACCCCCGGGCACCGTGTGGTGCCTGGGGATGGTCGTTGTACAGCGCTAGCGTACTACAGCGTTTGGCAATGTGCCGTCATGCGGACTCTGCCAACCCTTCCATCTCGGCGAATGCGGCGATCACGTCGCCGACCGGGTAGAACCATGGCGCGGTCTTGTCGTCCGGGTCCTTCCACCCTTTCGCGCGACCGAGGGATGCGATGTAGCGCACTCGGCGTTGGGTGAGCTTGCGGTAGTCGGTGCCCAGTTTGCGTGCCAGCGCCTCGATCTGGGGTGCGGTCATCCACTGACGATTGGCTGCCTCGCGCTCGAATGGCGACCACCGGATCTTGCGCTCGATCTCTCCTGACGCCGATGCGGCGCGGTTGATCGCCTTGGTCAGCGCCTCGACGCATTCCCGACCGTCGGCCATCGTCGCGAGCGCCACCCGGTTCTTCTTCAGCCACACGGCTTGTCCGAGGACGTTGGAGCACGACTCGGGTACCTCGATCTTGCGGTGTTCGCACATGTGCCTGACTGTGGTGCCGAGCTCGTTGCACAGCGCATCGAGGATGTCCTGTGCGCCGATGTCGTACGGCGGGCGTGACGCCGGTGCGGATCGTCCCCCGTTCCCCTCGCGGCGAATGCGGTGGCCGGATGCCGAGATCGCGAGGGCCATGGCGATGTCAGCCACCTTTGCGAGTCGGTCTGCGAGGTCGTCGAGTTCGCCTTCGGTGACCACCCAGTCCGCAGCGTTGCGTCTGTCACTCATCGTCATCTCCTGTGTCGAGTGCGATCCAGTCAGCTTGCAGTTCAGCGAGAGTCGGGATCACGGCAGTTCCTCCAGTCCGAGCCTCGCCCGGATGCGCGCATCGGATGCCGCCCACCACGTTCGGGCGTCCTCACGCTCCCTGGCTTGCTCGGCTTGTCGGGCGAGGATGGTGTCGGTTGGGCCTGTGGGTGTGGGTGGGGTGCAGACGCGGGCAGCGTCGTCGTAGTGGTAGCGGTCGATGATGGGCGTGTCCCGCATAGCTTCTACTGCCGCGATGATGGCTCGGGTGGCACGTTCGGTGAACATCATCGGGCACCCGTGCTTCCGAACCCGTTGGCACCGCGCGGACTTGACTGGACGATCTCGCCCTGGGTGAAGGTGACGATCTCGACGCGGGACACGATGAGTTGCGCAATCCGATCACCCCGCTCGACCTGAAAGTCATAGCCGCCCGCGTTGTGCAGGATCACCTTCAGCTCCCCGGCGTAGCCGCAATCGACCACCCCAGGAGCGTTCAGCACGAACACGGAATGCCGCGCGGCGAGACCAGATCGCGAGTGGATGAAGCCGGCGAATCCGGGTGGGATGTCGACGTGCACACCGGTTCCGACGAGCGCTGTCCTCCCCCTGTGGATGACTGCCGCATGGCTGGCGTGCAGGTCGGCGCCCGCGTCCCAGCCGTGCGCTCGGGATGGCATGCGGCCGCCGTTGTCGAGTTCGGTCGTGATGTTCATGCGTGGTCTCCTTCGCGCTGGTAGCGGTCGGCGAGTTCAAGATCGGCGGTGTCGGTTGGGGTGATGTGCAACTCGATGCGCGGTGAGGTGCTGGGCCCAGGGATGACTCGGCATCGTGTCTCGACGACGTGCGCCGGGTTGTCGTCGGGCCAGAGTCCGGCGTCGACGAGTCCGTCGATGCTGGCCTTGATGAGCAGGTCGAGGCTGCTGGTGTCGCGCCGGCGGCGGTCGGGGGCGTGCCAGATGGCAGTGACCACCGAGGGCTGCTGTGGTCCGACCTTGGCCAGCCTCGCCTGGATGGCGGCCATCTCCCGCATCTGCTTGATGATGCGGGCCTTCCGCGCCCAGTGGGGGCGCTCGTTGGGGCGCAGGGGTGGCCGGCTGAACGGCAGGGTGATGACGACGGTCACGCTGCACCTCGCGGTGCCTTGAGCCGTGCGACGCACGGGATCTTGCGGTCGCCACCGGTGGCGAGGTTGACGCACCCCTCGTTCGGCTGGGCGTCGCACGTCGGGCAGATGCGGCTGATTGCCCCGTGTTCCTCGTATGCGTCCCAGATGGGCTCTCCATCCACGTTGGCGATCGGTAGGCCGCCCAGCTGTCGATCAGGGGGCACTGCGGCGGTCGGCAGTGCGGACATGGCTTCGGCCTTCTCGCGTTCGGCGCGTTCGGCTCGGATCTTGCGGGCCTCGGCGATGACATCCCCCGGCTTGGGGGTGTCGGCTCCGGCGCGTTGGTAGTGCGCTGTGACGGCTGCGATGGCGTCGCCCTGCTCGATCCCGTACGTGGCGAGGGCTTCGGCCCAGGCGAGGATGCGGGCCCGGTCGGCGGTGACGCGGTCGTCGAAGATCTCGGCTCTGGAGAGTGCGGCTCCCGCGGCCTTGATCGCCCAGTCTGGTGGGTTGGTCATGCGATCTCCTGGGTGAACTCGGCGATGAGTTGGTCGGCGATGGTGAGGGTGTCGGCGGCGCGCTGGGTGGCCTTGGTCTGCGGGCCGTCGGGTCTCCTGGCCGCCTTGGCGACGAAGGTGGGGATCTGCGACGGGTAGAGCCGGTCGGATGCGTGCCAGCGCTTGATGCCGTCGGCGATCTGTCGGGCATCGATGCCATCGGCGATCAGCGGGTCAACCTCCTGGGCGATCTCGATGAGCGTCTGCTGAGGGATTCCCCCGCCGGCCCATTGGCCGAACGCTCGGGCGAACTCGTCGGCCTGGGAGCTGCGGGCGGTGGAGTTGAGCTCGGCGAGACGTTTGCTCGCTCGGGAGGTCCCGCGTGACGGATCTTGGGCGCGCACGATTTCCGCGCTCACGCGCGCTGGTGAGTGAAAGTCAGAAACTGCGGGAGGAGATCCCTGTTCTCCTGTTCCCCTGTTCCCCTGTTCCCCTGTTCCAGGCGCGACACTCTCGCGAGGGCTCGCGACACTCTCGCGAATCTCCGACGATTTGTAATCGATTGTGCCGTCTGGCCTGGGCAAACGACCCTTTCCCGGTCGGTCGATGCGCTGAATGGATTCCCACCAGGAGATGTAGATCAGACGATCGCCTTCGGCCTCGTACCGCCACACCAATCCAGCCCGGTGGAGTAGGGAAATGGCTTCAGACACCCTCGCGACAGTCTCGCGAGGGCTCGCGAGCATGTCGCGAGAGAACACGTCGCCGACGATCAGTGCGATGTCATCGCGGCCCACCCCGTTGTCATCCACATAGGATTCGAGCCCCTTGAGCACGAGTCTGGCATCCCATGGGACGGACGCTATTCGGGCCGATCTCCAGAACTCGGGCTTCGTTGACCTGATGCGCATTTCACTCCTCTCTTTTCGTTGACACACACACCGCACACACGCGCCCCCACGCGTTGATCACACGCCCGCATTCGACGCACCGCGGGAAGTCGCCGACACCCATCACGTCCTCCGTTGTGTGTTGGCCATGCGGTCGGCGTATCGCTGTGCGTCGGCATGGGTGTCGAAGGTGCGGGTGCGTGAGTGGTCGGTGTTTGATTCGGCGCGCCAGCAGGGCCGTCCCCAGGTTTCGCCTTTGCGGACTGTCCATTTCCCCATCACGCACGCCCCTCGGTGATTCGGATAATCAGCTCAGCGAGCGCCGCCGCCTTGTCGTCGTCGCACGCAATGGACAGGGGGCGCACCGAGCAGTGGTGTTGAATGAGCTGCTGAACCTTTTCGCGCACTTCGGTTCTCGTGCGCATGATCGTCTGCTCTGGCATCACGCCTCCCTCAGCCGTGTGACGACATCAGCCGGTGGTGTCCACAATCCAAGCGCGCCCTTGCACGGGATCGGCTCGGCCAACGCACGCGGATTGGCGAGTACCAGGTGCTTCATCCCCGGCTGTGCCCACTCGCTCGTCGAGTTCTCGACGACGTCAACGAGGTCGACAACGCCGAGGATGACGCCGGTCCAGAAAGCGCGGCGCTTCGTCGCCCAATCCGGCGCGTGCATCGGTAGTCGGGTCATCGCGACGTCGTCGTACTTCAGGGCCGCGTGGATCGCGACAGGACCACGGTATGCGCCAGCGATGTTGCGGGTCCGGTTCTCAACGTCTTTGCGCTGGTGGATGATCTGCCACGCCCACGGCTGACGGACGGTTATCGCGCGCATCACGCCTCCCCGTCGAGGGCGCGGCGGATGCGCTTGTGCGCGAACTCGACACCGCTGTAGAAGATGTCGGGGGCCATGACGGGACGCTCGCCCGACTTCCATTTCTCCCTGTTGGCGGGGTCACGATCGAACCGGTGGGCATGGATGAGGTTGTTCGCCTCCCGCACCCGTGCGATCGTGGCGTCCCGTTCGGCGAGCTGGGCGCGCAACCCGGCGTTGTCCCGGTCGCACGACGTGCATGACACCCCATGTGTGTTCGGGGGATTCTCGTCATGCCAATCGGGGTCGTCAGTGGTGCAGTGCTGGCAACAAGGCCAGGGAGCACCCGCCTCATCGCGTGCGATGTCCCGTTCGGCGATCACCGCGAGGAGGTTGGAGATGACGGCGCGAGGCAGTCCGACGGGCAGGGTATCCCTCACTTCGTGGGCGTGCGCCACGCGGTCAAACGTTCCGTCGAGCGCGGCTTGATCAGTCATCGGTCAACTCCTCGGTGGTGTAGATGAGTGGTTCGAGGCGACCAAGCGCCTCTACGACGATGGCGGGCCAGGACTCGTGGGGTGCGTTCGCGAGATCCACTTCCAGCCCGTCGATCAACGCCCGGATCGGGGCTAACGCCTCACGGGCGGCGTCGATCATTGCCTGAGCCTCGAATTCGGTGACCCCTCGGCCGTTTTCGTAACGTCTCCGCACTTCGCGTCGTGCCGCTTCGATTGCCGGATCAGACATCACTCACCTCCAGCATGTTCACGCTTGAGCCGGTGCCACTCGGCAATCGACATCTGCCCCTCGCATCCGACGCACTCCCAAAGTGGGGACTCGGACAGGTGAACGAGGGTGTGGTGGTCGCAATCCCGGGACACTCCGCAGAGTTCACGCATCGTGTTGTCGTCCATCACTCGCCGTCCAGCACGTGTTTGACAGGCACATGTTGGATTCTCAGTGCGCACGCCACGGCAAGGCGGTGGTGCCCATCCCACACGCGGCCGTCATCGCCAAGCAGAATTGGTTCCCGGATGCCTTCGCGTGCCACGCTTTCGAGCAGATGCAACATCTTGTCGGTGTGCTCTCGCCACAGGTAGACGAACTCGGTTGTCCATCCATGCTCGTCACCGTCCCGATACACCCTCAGGATGGCATTAGTGCTGTAAAGCCCGCCCATCACTCACCGTCCTTGGGGGTCCACAGCAACTCGGCGGGGATGGCCGGGCGGTAAGGCGTGGCATACTCGTCGCCTGGCTCTATCCAGCCGCCGCCCGGCAAATCGTCGTAGGTCAACCGCTCGCAGATGATGCCATCGGCATCCCGCACCACCGACCATTCGGGCAGCGCATCCAACTCTTCGACCGTGCGGATCATGCGCGACTCATCCGCGAGAGCCTTGCGATCCTCCGCGCGCAAAACGTCCGCCTCGTCCCGCTCCCGCGTCAGCCGGTCGACCTCCGAGCGCAGGGATGCCACCTCCGACTCGGGGATCAGAGTCTCGGTGGTGCCGTCGGCGTGCAGGAGCGAGACGCTGTGCACGCGTGGTCTCCTGATCTCACTCACTGCCCTGCCGCCTTCTCCTCGAGGATCTGGGTGACGGTCGCGGTGAGCAGTTCATCGCCCTGACCCGAGTTTTCGCCCTCGGCGGCGAGCTGCTCGAGCTGGGTGGTGAGGTGCTCGACGTCGTCGGCGGTCAGCTCGTCGACGGTCCGACCGAGGAGGGCCTCGGTGACGGTCTTCTTCTTCGCCTTGACGGCCGCAGTTTTCCCGCCGAGGCTGGCGCGCTCGAAGAGCGCATTCAGCCGCATGAGCGCGTCCCGGGACGGCGCGTTCGTCTCCTGCTCGGCGGCGTGCTCCGGCGTATCGACCGGAGTCGGCTCGGCGGCCGCCTCGATCGGCTTCGGCTTCGCCGCGACACCGAGGCGGGCGCGGAGCTCATCGACCCCCGGTGCCCGGACCGCGGCCTCGTTGCGGACCTTGCGCGGCGCACCCTCGTCGCGCGGCTCGGTCTCGTCGTCGACCGAGAGGCCCAGCAGCACTTCGGGTGCCAGCTTCCGGCACACCTCGGCCGCAGCCTTCGCGTAGAGCATGGCCTGCGGATCGGTCAGATACTTCTCGTTGCCGATCAACTTGCCGTTCGCGTTCGTCTTGAACTTGCCGGTGGTCTCATTGATCGTCGGCACGTAACCGGCCCTGGTGGCGCGCTCGATCGTCCATGTCGATGCCTCGGCGGTACCGTCCGGAGCCTGCCCCATCACGGTCACGGACTCGTCGGTGCTCGACTCGGTCCAGATGCGGAATCCGCGGCGCTTGAGCAATGCGACCATCGTGCGGGTGTAGATCGCCGGCGTCCCGTGGACCACGAAGATCTGCTGCAGCGACTGGATCGGGGTCAGTCCGAGCTCGGCGCCGTAGAGGATCGCCGCGGTGCCGTCCTGCGGCTTGCCGCGGTAGATCTGGGGCACCAGCTGGGTGCCGCACATCTTCTCGGCCAGCTCGTAGGCTGTGTTCATCGCACGGGCGTGCTCCATGAGCGTGTTGATCGAGCTGGACTGCATCGGCTGGGCGGGCGGAAGTAACGACAGGCCGTTGTCGTCGGTGGTGGTGGCGATCTCGTTGGTGGTCATGCTCTGGTCCCTTCGGTGATGGCGTTGGCGGCTCGTTGGATCGCGTCGTCCGCGCGGTAGCGGATGCGATCCGGGAGTGTGGCGGTGCGCAATTCGGCCGGCAGCCCTGGCCAGGTGTCGGCGCGTTGGCAGTGCGCGAACAGGTCGATCGCGGCGCGGGTCAACTCCTGGCCGATGCTGAGATCCTTCGACGACAGCTCGCACACGTCGACGAGGAACGGCGAGGTTTTGCCGACGGCGATGAGGATGAACGAATCCACCTGCACGCCAATGGATCGCGCGACGTGCAGGTAGTACGCCGCGGACAGGTGGTAGGAGTAGTCCTCGATCGCGCGGTCGAATCGACCGGGGTCGGTGGCGGTCTTCAGGTCGATGAACGTCGACGACACCCACCAGTCGGGGCGGCAGCGGATACGGGCGCCAGACAGCTCGTCATGCGCCCAGATCGACTGCTCCGCAACCCCCTCAGCGAACAGAACCTCGCCGAGGGGGTGCGACTTGACCGCGTCGGCCAGCGCCACAGCCCGGTCGTAGTCCTTGCGCAGCATCGGCGTCTTGCCGGCGTCGTGGGCCGCATCCTGTGCGGCTTTCGCGTCCTTCGTGCGCCAATCCTTGGCATCGACGACCGCGATCCCCGACCCCTTACCTAGGACCAACTCGTGAGCGGCGTGCCCGTAGTCGAACGCGGCGGACGTCTTCGCCGGCGCCCACCGTAAGACGGCAGGGCCGCCCGGCTCGAGGATCGTCTTCGCCCCGGACGACGACAGCGAGTGGCGATCGGAGTGGTAGACGGTGTCGGTGATGTCGGCGTACACCCCGTCCTCGGCAGGGATCCGGTTTTCGGTGACCGCCCACTCCTGGGCCTCGTTCCAGCCCGCGTACCAGGCCTGCGCAAGGTCGCTCGAAGCGTACGGGCAGGTCGCCACGCCGTCACGCCACGCCTTCGCGCCCTCCTCGTGGGCCTTCGCCTTGAGGTCGGCGAACTTGGTGGTCATGGGCCCACCGCCCGGATTCGGATGCCCGTGCCGGTGTGGTTCGCGAGCGTCATGTGGGCGTCGGCGATCGAGATGTGCGCGTCGGCGGCAACCGTCGCCCCCTCGACGAGCTCGACGTCGCCGGGGTGCGCGTCGAGGTGCCGTGCGGCGTCGGACAGTTCGGCTGCCGCGGTCTCGAGGAGCTTCGCGGCCTCGCGCAGGTGATCGGACTTGGTCATGCCGCCTCCCCTGCCGCCCGTGCCTCGTCGGCGAGCTGCAGGACCGCCGACAGCGGCACGCACACCGACGCACGGTCGGCCACCTGGCCCATGGAGAGGTCGGAGATCTCGATCTCCACGCCGACCTCGCCGAACTCGGTCTCGTCGGCGTCGATGATGTGGAGGACCGCGGGCCGAGTGGCGGCCAGAGACCGCCACTCGATCACCGCGCCGACGTGCCGCTGGTAGCCGACATCGAGGTCGGCCACCGATCTGATGTTGATGGTCACGATTCGATTCCCTTCGAGGGGTTGATGATTCGGAGGCAAGCTGGGCACACCTCGGTGAGGGTGAGGTGGCCGCACACGAGGCACATCACGCAGGCCGTTCTGCCGACACCGGGTCGTAGCGCACGAAGGCCGACACGCGGGTGAATCTCGACCCGCGGGTCCTCACGCTGAATCCGGGGCCGAACCCGCCGGAGCCGGAGCGCACGCACTTGGCGATCTGAGGTGCCGACACGTCCTCATCGCCGGCCGCCACGTACTCCGCCCACTCCCCCGGATGTGCTTCCAACCAGGCGATCAGATCCAGGCGGCACTGCGGGATCGGCGCGCGCGGCGAGCGGCGACTCGGCGAGCGGCGACTCGGCGCAGGCTCGGCCGGGCGGAGGCTACGCGGCGCCGGGGCGTCAGAGGCTGTCGCGGCCACCAGGTACAGGTCACTGACCTCGTCACCGTCCTTGACGTCGAGGCGGACCACGGTCGCACCGGAGTCGGCGTGCTGCATCCACCGCTGGAAACTGACCACTCGCCACTCCATGCCGGCCGGCGCGTCGATCTGTTCGAGCTGTGTGAGCATCGAGTTCTTGAGCTGCTGACCCAGGCTCGTCGATCGCGGGGTCACTGGTCGCGTCTCGGCAGGACGTTGAGCGGATTGTCGGCGTTGATCTCGCCGCGGTCGATCTCGAGGAACGTGTCGTCGGCGTCGCGCCAGCACCAGGCGCGGATGACGTCGACGATCAGGCCGACGCCGACCAGGATTCCGGCGCCCGCGATCACGCACGCGCCGAGGTTGTTGACGATGGTGTCGATCATGCTGCTCCAATCGAGTTGAGGGACTGCAGTTTCGCGATCTGAACCAGCGCGCCGAGGTGGGCGGCGATCTGGTCGAGCCGGGCCAGGATCTCGTCGGCCGGCGGCGGGGTCTCACCGAGGAGCACCTCGCGCAGGCCTGCGGTCGGCACGCTGTAGCGGGTGCCGTATCGGATCACCGGGACCGGGAACTCATCCCGGGACGCCAGGTCGTACGCGGTGGCTCGGGAGATCCCGAGGGCTTCGGCCGCGGTCTGCAGATCCGTTGCGACCCCGAGGGCATTGAGTTGCTCGCGGGTGAAGGTCATGCTGACACCTCGATATCCGCGAGCGCGGCATCGTCGATGCGCAGCACCCCGACGGCTTCCGGCATCGTCACGAACACGGTGGCCGACGTCGGCGTGTAGCCCTCGACGCCGACGACCGTGGCGCCGAAGTAGGTGGCGGTCATGACCTTGTCTGCGATCGCGTAACGCCTTACGACACTCAGCTTCTCGGTCATGCTGCCGAGTCCTTCGCGACCAGGCGGGCGATCGCCTCAGCGCCAGCCGGGGTGACCTTCAACGTGTGCATGACCTCGCCACGGAACCGCGGCGCATCATGCACCGGGATCGGGCGGAAGTATCGCTTCTTGTCGGCATGCGCCGAGTAGCGAGTGATGGTCTCCTTGATGCCCTTGGACTGCGAGTATCTGGTGGTCTGCTCGGCGTAGATCCACTTCTTCCGAAGGAGGAGGTCGCGCAGCCACTTCTCCTGCACGCCGAGGTTTCCCGCGACCATCCGAAGCTTCACGCAGTCCTCGTCGGCCACGTAGGTGTCGATGTAGCTGACCTTCGGCGCGTCGGCGGTGACCTTCTGCTCGAGCTGGAAGATCCGGGCATCGCGCTGCTCGATCACCTTCTGCGATTCGAGCACCGCGGCCGCGAGGAGTTCGGGGCCTTCGAGCTTCGGCTCCGGACGGCTGCGGAGCTCGAAGAACGCGCGGACGAGGTTCCGCTTGAACTCGCGCACGATGTCGCTGTTGCGCATGTAGGTGAGGAGGAGTGTCGCCTGCGGCTCGTTGAGGACAGCCACCTCGCGGTGCTGTGTTCCGCCGGCTGTTGCAAAGGGGCGCATTTCAAATGCGACCCTTCCGAACTCCTCAAAGTCGGCGAGGTTGTTCCGGATGAGCTGCAGCACGGCGCGGTGCTCAACCTCGGTCCCCTCGGCCACGATCAGTGACGTGGTCGTCGGTTCGCCATCATCGCCCTGGATAGCGAGTGGAGTATTCTCGGTCACGAGATTCCTTTCGGTTGTTCTCTGGCCCGCCCGGTGTGTCCGCACCGAGGCGGGCGTTTTCATTCCTGAGGCTTGGTACCCGACCCGGCATCCCCATCCGGGTCGGGCCGCGCGACGGCCGTGGAGTGTGAGATCTCCTCGTCGCGCTCTCCGCACCGGCAGCCCTCCGGCGCGGAGTGGTCGGTGAAGTTGGCGATCATGCGGCCGGCCGGGACTTCTTGGCGCCCCGTTTCGTCCTCTCGGACTGGACAGGAGATCCAGTTTTTTCGGATACAACGGTCAAAAAAAGATGCTCGAGCGGCAGGCCCAGTCGATGCGAGATCCGCACCGCAGCCTCGGCGTCGACGGTCTTCGCCTCGCCCCGGAGAAGGCGTCCCATGTACGAGTGGGACTTCCACCCGGCCGCCCGTGCCAACTCGCGTTGCGAGATGTCCTGGACGATGAGGATTGACGCCAGTTTCTTGCGGTCCCTCAGGATCATGTACAGCTCACCTACTTCGCTCTCGGTGCGTGTCACGACCATACCTCCATTTCGGATGCGGTGTCCACTAATTACGGATTCTTTCTACCTCATGGTGTCCACTGGCGCAATAACTCACGGGGTTGTTATTCCGCAGGTAGGCGATGACCTGCAAGAATTGTGCCTGCGTGCGGGCGCTGATTGGTGCCCACCGGCCGACACTTCGCGGTGCCCGCGCGACTGGACTGCTCATCCACTAGCGGGAGACGATCTGCGCATGACAACACTGGGGCAACTGATCATCGACAGGATGACGATTCCTGGCCATGAGCTGAGCCTCGATGAGGTCGTGGAGAAGGCCCGCAAGGCAGGCGAGAAGCTGGGTCGGTCGAACCTGCACAAGCTGACGAAGGAGCCGCCGCTCTCCCTGACGAGGGCGACGATCTACGGGCTCGCCCGAGGGCTGGATGTGACGCCTCTGACGGTCGCGAATGCGGCACTCGAGTCGATGGGAATCGCCACTCATCCCGCCGAGGTCACTGACACCCTCTCCACGGTCGCCATCGACCCCACGTTGTCGGACCGGAATCGTCGACAACTGTCGGCGCTGATTAGGGAGATGCGCAATGACGTGGAAGCTGAACAGGAACCGCGAGCACAGGGCGAAGCGGACGAAGGCGAGAAGACCAGCGTCGAGTCACAACTGGCTGACGATCAACCGATATGCTTCGATGCCGAGTCGCACGTTGGACGATTGGCCGTGGATGTCCTAATCGAGGCGTCCGACCTCGCCGACAGCGCCGCCGAAATGTTGCGCAGCCTGGCGTCACTCAACAGGGAATCCCTGCCACGCGAGATAGCCGACATCGCCCAGGCCATGGTCGGCACCATCAATGGTGTTCGTCACCTACATGCTTCTATCCAGTTCGAGACCGGGCCAGACGAGGGGCCGTCAATCGAATCTGATGCCTACCGAACGGCTAGCAAACGAATCGCGGCCGCGGCAGCGGCCGCTTCGCTCGGCTCGTACCTGTCAGCGATCGCCACAGCGGAACTCACGCTCGACGATTCGGATGTGATCGACGTCGTGAACGCCTCAGCTCCGATCCATGATCGGTATCAAGCCCTCTTAGATCATCCATTCTTCCTTGAGATAGGGCATGGACCTGTCGCAGAGGCCCTTGCCGACGAGGTTGGCAGATTCTTGAAGACTGCGGATCGCGCCCTCAGTTCGGTCGTCACTGGCAGTACACAGGCCGAACACGACCTAGCCGCCCGCACCGTCCCTGGCCGCTCGAAGGGCGAGCAGCTGCGCGAGGCCCTCGACCGGGATGCCGAGGCCGGCGACCCTGAGGGGCCGGAGGGTGGCGCGTGAGTCGCAAGGAGGACGTCCGCGAACAGGTCGACTACGCGTCAGATCCACACACTCGCCTTAAGCATGCGTTCTATCGGCGCTACATCGCTTGCTGGATGGGGAAGGTTCTCCAGCAGAAGTGGCCAGCGACCATAGTGGAACCTTTTTCCGGGTCCGGAATGTACTCGGATGGCGTCGAGGGAAGCGCGATTGTGATCGCGCGGCTATACCGAGAGCACAAGTGCCGACCGAGGTTCCAAGCGCTGACTGCCGTCACTAACGACGCTGACGCACGTCGCACGAGCAAGTTGAATGAGCGAATCGCTGCGCTACCGGCTGATAGTGGCTATCTCCATCGCCCCCTCGATCCGGCCTATTTCGCTGACGTGGTCGACCCAGTGATTCGCGACTATTCACCGGACGGCCGATCAACCCTCTGGATCATCGATCCGCACGGACTTAAGGCCATACCCTGGGCCGCTGTCAGCAAGTGTGCGTCTCGTGTCCGGAATGAAGTCATCGTCACACTGATGCTCGACGAGTTGCACCGCTACCGCTCTAACCCTGTTATGGAAGGCGTGATGAATGCGGTATATGGCGACGAATCGTGGAAGCACTTGCCGCGCATCACGTCCACATCGAAGTCGAAGAGTGATCTAGCAAAATTGTACTGCGAGAAGCTGCGTGCGCTTGGTTGCCATGCGGCGTACTTCAATATCGATGCAGCGGGTAGACCGCTGCGGTACGCGCTCGTATTCGCTACTCACCATGAGGCTGGCCTGCAGTGCTGGAACGACGCCAAGTGGTCGTCTGACCCGGCGGCAGGGTCGCACGTCGGCGTTCAGAGTGAGGGGCAGCTCGACATGTTCGGCCCTCAGATCGACACGCTAGGTGTTGATCTGAGGGCTCATCCAGGAGAGTTCACCTTCGTGGAGCTCGTACAGCGAGCTACAGCCCTCGGGTTTAAGGAAACGCACGTTCGTTCCACGCTCGACGCAATGTTCCGCGAAGGGCGCATTTGGAGGAAGTCCCCGCGAACAGCACCAAAGACCCGCCAATGGCCGCAGGACTGCGTAGTTCAGATCTACCCCGAAAGTCCGGAAGAAGTCGCTGACGACTAACCGGCCGCGCGCGCCGGCATTTCGTCCCACATCTGGCCGTCGAGTTCACGCCCAAGCGTTTTGGGTGTTCGTCCACCCCATTGCTTGAAGAAGAATGCGACCTCGGCGTCGGTGCATGCATCTCGGATACCGCGCACCCAGTTGACATCGACTGGCCGATATCCGTGGCCGGATTCGCCGCCGGCGATCACCCAATGGATGCCGTCGAGGTTGATTCCGTCGAGTGGGCCTAGAAGTGGCTCGCAGGAGAGAAACCGCACGGCGGCCGGAACCTGACGAAGGTGGTCGACGCGGTCAAGGAAGTCGGCACTCTCTACTGATACCCCCATCCAGCAGTTGTTGGGCCAGTCGAGTTTGTCGGCCATTCGTCTGAGGCGCAGACTTCGCTTGGTGAGCACCTGGTATGTGTGCTGCGGGGTGTCACGCATGACGTCGAAAACATCTCGGATGAAACCGATGGGTACGCGGGCGTGGAACAGGTCGGACATCGAGTTGACGAACACGGTGCGCGGTTGACGCCATCGACGCGGTTCGTCGAGGGACTGTGGGTGGATGGTCAAGCCGAACCCGGGTCCGGACGTGCGTGGGTCTCCGTCGTTCTGATACTTCGCCGAGCCCATCGCCTTGAGCCGTTTGGCGAGTGTCTGTGCATAGCAGTGGTCGCAGCCTGCGGACACCCGGTCGCATCCGGTCACAGGATTCCAGGTCGCCTCGGTCCATTCGATCGCCGACTTGTCAGCCACGGTAGCCACATCCTCGCTGTTAACGGTGGTAGAGAAGGATAATATGAGTCGAACATTTGTACTAACTACGTTACCCTCGGCCCCCGACAATCCCCGGTAGTGACACTCATGTAATTCGAGGTCAGGACACCTTTTTGTCAGTGACTCACTCTACGGTTCTGATTCATGCCGACCTACCACCCCTGGCGTGACGCCCGACGCCGCAGCCACCTGGACATCGCGTTCGTGGACCACCTACCCGCGGGCGTCCGCGGCCGAATCCGCGGCGACCGTATCGAGATCAACCGTCACATGCTCGCTGACGAGCGGCGGTGCACGATCGCGCACGAGCTCGTTCACGACGAGCGGCGAGTCTTCCCTGTCGACCGCGTGCTGCGGGCCCGTGAAGAACTCGTCGTCGAGCGGATCGCGGCCCGCCGGCTGATCGCTCTCGATCAGCTCGTCGACGTCCTGCGGTGGACCCGGCACGCCGACGAGGTTGCCGAGGAGCTGTGGGTCGACGTACCGATGCTCGTCGCACTGGTCCAGTCCCTCACCGACCGCGAGCGCGACTGGATCGAGGGCCGGCTCGACGACCAGGGATCGCCCTAGCTACCCATCACCCCTCGATAGACTGAACGCCAGCTCGAACGGCTGCACCCGCTTGAGCAAGGAGGCATCATGGCCCGTCCCCCACTCCCCCTCGGCACCTGGGGCAAGATCACCCGCAAACAGCTAGCACCAGGTCGCTGGCGAGCGCGTGCCCGCTACCGCGACTACGACGGCCGGACACGGCCAGTTGAGAGGTTCGGCAAGACCGGGGCCGCCGCAGAGCGCGCGCTCCTCGATGCGCTCGCCGAGCGCACCCCGCCGAGCGCCGGCACCGCGATCTCCCGCGACACCACGCTCAAACACCTGGCCACCGCATGGATCGACACACTCGATCTCCGCGAGCAGTCGATCGCGGTGTACCAATCGGCCATCGACCGCCACATCACGCCCGCGCTCGGTGACGTGCGGATCCGCGAGGTTGGCACCGGGCTTCTCGACGCCTTCCTGCGGACCGTACCCACGCCGGCGTCGGCGAGGCTGTGCCGGGTCGTGCTGACCGGCATGTTCGGTCTGGCTGCTCGTCACGACGCGATCGACCGGAATCCGGTGCGGGAGACGCAAGTACGGTCGGCCGGGCGCGGCGAGATCCGTGCGATGACGGTGGCCGAGGTAGCCGAGTTCCGGTGCAACGTTGCGATGTGGTCGGGCGGCAATGAGACAGGGCCCGCGCGAGGTGTCGATCTGCCTGAGATCGTCGATCTGATGCTCGGCACCGGAGCCCGGATTGGTGAGGTCCTCGCGATTCGTATCCAGGATTGCAACCTGGGCGCCAATCCGCCGACGGTCACGATCACTGGCACGATCGTGCGAAACCACCGTCAGCCCGCACCCAAGACCGAGTACAGCCACCGGGCGCTCATGCTGCCGTCGTTCGCCGCCGCGGCGCTGCGCCGCCAGGTCGCGCGAGGCCTGCCCGCCGAGGATGGTCTGGTCTTCCCCTCGCGCACGGGCGGGCCCAGGCAAGCCGACAACGTGCGCCGCCAGCTCCGCGAGGCCCGCGGCGACGAGTTCGACTGGGTGACGCCCAAGGTGTTCCGCAAGACCGTCGCGACAGCGATCGAGCGGGCCATGGACATCGAGTCGGCGGCGGCTCAGCTCGGCCATAGCGGGACCGCGGTGACCCGGATGCACTACGTCGAGCGAACCCGGTCGGGTCCGGATGCTCGGCACGTGCTCGACGAGTTCTCGCCGGTGTCACGGAGTGTCGACGACGTCGGGTGAGATCGCGCAAACGTGCGATTCGTTTGCGGTGGGTAAACGGTGGGTGCCTCAAACGAGAAGGGCCCCGCCACCGCATCTCTGCTGGTGACGGGGCCTTCGTTGCTCCCCCAACTGGACTCGAACCAGTAACCGTTCGATTAACAGTCGAATGCTCTGCCAATTGAGCTATGGGGGACCGCTTGGCTGCTCCGGCGGGGCCCTTGTGGGGCATCACCCGAACGAGAATGAACTTTAGCGCAACGTTCGCAACAACCACAAAACGACTGGTCAAAGCCATTTTTCCGACCATCCGAACGAGAAGGGCCCGGTCTGGTGTCCTGCGACACAGACCGGGCCCACGCGTAGGGAGTGCGGGGCTTGAACCCGCGACCAATCGATTATGAGTCGACGGCTCTAACCAACTGAGCTAACTCCCCGTGCGGCGACAACACTATCGCAGCACTCCTCGCCGCGACCAAGGTCCCGACCTCGCTGCCGGAGGTCCCGATATCGCCCAAACCACTCCCCGCGGGACCACCGCGCGCGTAGCGTCCCCGACATGGACGCAATGTGGGTTATGCCGCTCGTGGCACTGGTTTCGTGCGTGGTCATCGGATGGGGTTTCGCGGTCGGAATCCCTGGCAACAAGGACTGATACAGCAACACCGCACCCGGCCCGACGCCCTCGCGTCGGGCCGGGTGCACTGCGTTCCGCACCATGCCCCTGGTCACCGAAACCTCGCCCACAGGACCCGTAGCACTCTGCTACGCTCGTCGGTGTAGCAGAATGCAACACACGGAGGCGGCCATGACGACGAACAAGGCGGCGACCAGCAAGGTGGCGACGGACAACGTGGCGGCCGACAAGGTGGCGACGGCCGACAAGGTCACCCGGTTCTCGGCGGCACTCGTGGACGCCGCAGGCGCCGAGGGCGCCCGTGAGCACCGTTCGGCCCGCCAGCAACTCGAACACTGGGCCCGCGTCGGACGCGGCGTCTCCGTGCGCACCAGCGGTGCGCGCCGCCGCGTCGAGGCAGCCCTGGCCGGCACACTGCCGATCACCGACCTCACCGACGAAGAGACCGTCGTCTTCGACTCCGAGATCGACGCCCTCCTCGAGGAGCGTCTCGATCGGACCGACCTGGTCGCCGAACGCAGTGCCGCCGGGTTCGCGTCGGTCGCCGTCGACGATGCCGGACGCATGGTCGAGTACCGCCCCGACGGCAGCATCGTCGTCCTGGAGTGAACGCCCGACTCGACCTGGTCGTGGGCTGCAACGGGGCGGGCAAGACCACCCTCGTCGAGCACCACCTTCTCCCCCTGCTGCGCACACCGTTCGTCAATGCCGACGAGATCGCCCGTCGCCGTTGGCCTTCGGCAGCCGAAGCACACTCCTACGACGCCGCCCAGATCGCCGCTCGCACCCGGGCCACCCTGATCGGCCTGCAGCGCTCGTTCATCGCCGAGACGGTCTTCTCCCACCCGTCCAAGCTCGACCTCGTCGACGACGCACACGAACACGGATTCCGGGTGGTGCTGCATGTGGTGATGGTCCCCGAGGAGTACGCGGTCCACCGCGTCCGGCTCCGCGTCGACAGCGGTGGACATTCGGTGCCGGAGAACAAGATCCGTGCCCGCTATGCCCGGGTGTGGCCGCTCGCGGTGGCCGCGATCGGGCGGTGCGAGCAGGCGACGGTCTATGACAACCACGCCCGACGCACCCGCATCGTCGCCCGATTCGCCGACGGCACACCGACGTTCACCCCCGACTGGCCGTCGTGGACGCCCGAACCGCTGCGCACCGCATGGCCCGCGGACCGCGCACACGACCCCGACATGTGATCTCCACCTCGCCGATCAGCCAGAGTGAAACGGTGCGCTCACTGCCCGTTCGGACAGGTACCGCCCCATACTTTTCTGCATCTCGTCCGCCGGAGACCACCGGCGATCAGATCAGTCGAGGGGGCAGCCATGAGCACCAATGCAGATCACATCTGGGGACGTCCACGCCCGGTTCCCGACCGGTGCGCCGGTCGGCACACCTATGCCGGCGGCTGCCGGTACAACGCCGAGGATCCGCACCGCCCGCTGTTCCCGCCGGAACTGCGGCCGGGAATCGGCAACACCACCGCCGCCTGAACGGCCCGGTCCGACCGCCTCAGCCCGCGGTGGCGCTCGGGTCGACGGCCTGCTCGAGCAGACTGCGCCGGTAGGCCTCGAGCGCCACGAGGTCGCCGAAGACGGCGTTGTAGCCGTCCGGATCGTCGCTGGGCGCCATCCGCCGCAGCCGCGACTTGATGTCGGCGATCTGCGAACCCACCCACACCTCCTGCAGCCGTGCGAGGACGCTGTTGATGTAGCGGGGGATGTTGTCCTCGGTCACCGGGATCGGTTCGACGGCGAGCTCGGTCACCAGCGACGACAGCACCAGATCGTCGACCTCGTGGTTGACCGCGTCCACCCACTGGGCGCCGCCCATGCCCGACGACGTGCCGCCCAGGTCGGCCATCGCCTGGCGCAGCCGCGCATAGGCGTGGTCGGTGAAGCATTCCTCGGGCAGCGAGTCGAAGACCGTTCCGGCGATCGCCGGATACTGCAGGGCACCCTTGAGCGCCTCACGCTGTACCCACAGACGCGGGTCGTCGGACCGTGGATGCCCGATGTCGGGGTCCTTGGTGGCCTCGGGACGGTCACGGCGCATCGGCCGTCCCCGACCCCGGCTGCGGCCGGTGGCACGGGCATACCGGGCGCCTTCCTCACGCACCCGCGCGAGCACCTGGCCGACCTCTTCCCAGCCGATCCAGCCGGCGAGCTGACGGGCGTACTCGTCCCGCAGCGCGACGTCCTTGATCCGCGAGACCACCGGCACCGCCTCGCGCAGTGCGTGGACACGCCCCTCGGCGGTGTCGAGGTCGTACTCGGCGATGATCGTCTTGATCGCGAACTCGAACATCGGCACACGCCGGGCGATCAGATCGCGCACCGCGGGGTCGCCGCGTTCCTGGCGCAGCTCGCACGGGTCCATGCCGTCCGGGGCGATCGCCACATAGGTCTGGCCGGCGATGGACTGTTCGCCCTCGAAGGCCTTGAGCGCAGCCGCTTTTCCCGCGTCGTCGCCGTCGAAGGTGTAGATCACCTCACCGCGGAAGTACGAGTCGTCCATCATCAGCCGGCGCACCAGCGCGAGGTGGTCCTCACCGAAGGCGGTACCGCACGACGCGACGGCGGTGGTGACCCCGGCCAGATGCATCGCCATCACGTCGGTGTAGCCCTCGACGATCACCACCTGATGTCCGCGGGCGATGTTCTTCTTGGCGATGTCCAGCCCGAACAGCACCTGAGACTTCTTGTACAGCATGGTCTCCGGCGTGTTCATGTACTTGCCGAGGTTGTCGTCGTCGAACAGTTTGCGCGCACCGAAGCCGATGATTTCGCCACCGAGATTGCGGATCGGCCACAGCAGCCGCCGGTGGAACCGGTCGATCGGCCCCTTGCGTCCCTGCTTGGACAGACCGGCGGCCTCGAGTTCGGCGAACTCGAATCCCTCCGACAGCAGGTGCTTGGTCATCACGTCCCAGCCGCCGGGTGCATAGCCACACCCGAACGCGGCGGCCGCCGCGGCGTCGAAGTTCCGCTCGGTCAGATACTCGCGCGCGGTCTTGGCGTCAGGGGTCTGCAGCTGCTGGACGTAGAACTTGTGGGCCGCGGCATTGGCCGCGGCGAGGCGGGCGCGGGTACCACGGTCACGCTGGACGCTCGGGCCGCCACCCTCGTAGTGGATCTGATAGCCGATACGGTCGGCGAGTTGCTCGACGGCCTCGACGAAGCCGATGTGCTCCTGCTTCTGCAAGAAGCTGTAGACATCGCCGCCCTCGCCGCAGCCGAAGCAGTGGAAGTGCCCGTGAAGTGGGCGGACGTGGAACGACGGGGTCTTCTCGTCGTGGAAGGGACACAGTCCCTTGAGACGGTCGGGTCCGGCCTGCTTCAGGGCGACGTAGTCGCCGATGATCTCCTCGATCCGCGTCTGTTCACGGATTGCCGTGATATCGCGATCGGGGATTCGGCCTGCCACTTTGACCAGTGTAGTGATGCCTGCGGGCAGCGAGCGGTCGGCGCCACATCACTGTGGACAACCGGACATTCCAGCCGCCTCGTCACCGCGGACGACTACCGTCGGATCGCGGGCCGGGCGCCATCCATCGACACACCCCGGCCGACCCTCGCACAGCAAGGAGCCACCGTGACCCGAGCCGCCGAGACCGACTTCCCCACCGCCGATTCGCTGTCGGCCACCGACCAGGCCCGGCTGACCAGCGGCCGTGACTTCTGGACCACCGAGTCCGCCGGCGGGCTGCCGTCGATCATGCTCACCGACGGCCCGCACGGCCTGCGCAAGCAGGAGGGCGCCGCCGACCATCTCGGGCTGTCGGGGAGCGTCCCGGCGACCTGCTTCCCGCCGGCAGTGGGTCTGGCGCAGACCTGGAATCCCGCCCTCGCCGAGCGGATCGGTGCCGCGGTGGGTGCCGAGGCGCGCGCCGCCGAGGTGTCGGTGGTCCTCGGCCCCGGCGTCAACCTCAAGCGTTCCCCGCTCGGCGGCCGCAACTTCGAGTACTTCTCCGAGGATCCGTACCTGGCCGGTGTCCTGGGCACCGCCTGGGTGCGCGGCATCCAGGCGCAGGGCGTCGGGGCCTCGCTCAAGCACTTCGCGGCCAACAATCAGGAGACCGACCGCATGCGGGTCAGCTCCGACATCGACGAACGCACCCTGCACGAGCTGTATCTGCGGGCGTTCCGCCGCATCGTGCGCGACGGGCAGCCGTGGACGGTGATGTGCGCCTACAACAAGATCAACGGCGTGTACGCGGCACAGAACCGGGAGCTGCTCACCACCATCCTGCGCGAGGAGTGGGGTTTCGAGGGCCTGGTGGTCAGCGACTGGGGTGCGGTGGCCGATCGGGTCGCCTCGCTCGCCGCCGGACTGGATCTGACGATGCCCTCCCCCGGCACGGCCTCCGACGACGCGGTCGCCGCCGCCGTCGCCGACGGCACCCTCGACCCGGCGGCGCTCGCGGCGTCGGCGGGGCGGGTGATCGATCTGGTCGCACGCACCGCGGCCGGTCGCCAGAACCCCCCGGCCATCGCCGATCTCGACGCCCACCACGCCCTGGCACGCGAGGCCGCCGAGCAGGCGATCGTGCTGTTGCGCAACGACGATGACCTGCTGCCGCTGTCGGACGAGTCCGAGTCGGTGGCGGTGATCGGCTACTTCGCCGAGGATCTGCGGTATCAGGGCGGCGGGTCGTCGCATGTCAACGCCACCAGGGTGGAGGCGCCGCTCGACGAGCTGTGCAGCTTCGTCCCCGGCGAGCTGCTGTTCGCACAGGGCTACACCGTCGACGGCTCGGGGGATGCCGAGGAGTTGCGTTCCTCGGCGGTCTTCCAGGCCGGTCAGGCCGATTCGGTGGTCCTGTTCCTCGGTCTCGGTGAGCGGCAGGAGTCGGAGGGCTTCGACCGCGCCGACCTCGAACTCCCGGCCGATCAGCTCGCGCTCGCCGAGGCCGTCGTCGCGGCCAATCCGAACACCGTGGTCGTGCTCTCCCACGGCGGCGCGTTGCGTCTGGCCCCGCTGACCGCACCGGCCGTCCTCGATTGCGGGCTGCTCGGGCAGGCCGGCGGTTCGGCGATCGCCGCGACCCTGTTCGGCAAGGTCAATCCGTCGGGTCGGCTGGCCGAGACCCTGCCGGTCCGGCTCGCCGACACCCCGGCGTACCTGTCGTTTCCCGGCGAGCACGGACACGTCGTCTACGGCGAGGGCATCCACGTGGGCTACCGGTGGTACGACGCCCGCGATCTGGATGTGGAGTTCCCCTTCGGGCACGGCTTGTCCTACACCGAGTTCGAGTACCGCGACCTGGTGGTCACCACCTCCGACGACGGACTCACCGTGGAGCTCACCGTCACCAACCTCGGCCCGTACGACGGCCGTGAGGTGGTGCAGGTCTATGTCGGTGTCGACGGCTCGGCGGTGGCCCGCGCCCCACGGGAGCTCAAGGGCTTCGCGTCGGTCGATCTCGGTGTCGGGCGATCGCAGCAGATCTGCCTCACCGTCGCACGCGACGACCTGGCGTACTGGGACACCCGCGTACACGGCTTCGTGGTCGAGGGCGGCACGTACCGGGTCGAGGTGGGGGCGTCGAGCCGCGACATCCGCCTCACCGACACCGTCGGTGTCGACGGTGACGAGTTGTCGATCCCGTTCACCCTGGACTCGACGATCGGTGAACTGATGGCCACCCCGGCCGGGGCGCAGGCACTCGGTGATCTGGCCGGCCAGATGTTCGGCGACGCCGCCGGTGGCGATGCCCTGGGCGTCGACCTGGGCGCATTGCTGGGGTCGATCCCGATCGGACGTCTGGCCGACTTCTCCGGCGGGGCGTTCCCTCGCGCCGTCATCGAGCAGCTGGTGGATCAGGCCAACAGTGCCACCGACAGCCGACGCACCGCCTCGGACAGTTCGTCGGGGGTCAGCGCCGAGTAACTCAGCCGCAGGCAGTCACCGAAGTCCGCGCGCACCCCGAAGGCGGCGCCGGGCACGTAGGCGACCCCGGCATCGACGGCGCCGGCCAGCAGGGCCGACGTGTCGGCGCCGGGAACCCTTGCCCAGCAGAACATTCCGCCCTCGGGTCGGGTGAACTCGACACGGTCACCGAACTCGCGGCTCAGCGCTGCGGCCAAGGCCGCCGCGCGCAGCCGGTAGGCGTCGCGGACGCGGGCGATGTGGTTGTCGAGCCAGGTGCGGTCGTCGAGCAGTTCGGCGACGATCAGCTGGCTGAAGGTCGATCCACACAGGTCGGCGCCCTGCCGCAGCAGTTCGACCATCGCGATGATCTCGGGCGGACCGCTCATCCAGCCGACCCGCAGGGCCGGTGCCAGGATCTTCGACGCCGATCCCAGTCGCACCACCCGCTCGCCGTGCGCGGCGATCGTCGCGACGTCGTCCCCGGTGAATCGCAGCCGGCCGTAGGGGTCGTCCTCCACCACGACGAAGCCGTAGTGGTCGGCGAGGCGGGCCAGTTCGATCCGCGTCTGCGTGGTCGCGGTGACCCCGGCCGGATTGTGGAAGTTGCTGACGGTGTGCACGATCCGCGGACGTGCGCCGGTCTCGAGCAGTTCACGCAGCGCATCGACGTCGGTGCCCGCCGAGGTGATCGGCAGCGCGACGACCTCGGCACGCACCGACTGGAACACCTGCAATGCACCGACGTAGACCGGGTCGTCCACCACCACCATCTCCCCCGGGTTCACCAGGGCGTGCGCCAGCAGGAACAGGGCCTGCTGCGAACCGTGGGTGAGCAGCACCCGCCGCGGGTGTGTCACGTCGTCGTAGCTGGCGACGGCCTCGCGGCATTCGTGGACCCCCGCGCTGACGGTGTACTGCAACGACGCGGAGTCGGCACTGATGCGGGCGGCGCATTCCGAGATGCGCTCGGCGGGAATCAGCTCGGTGGCCGGCAGCCCACCGGCAAGACTGAGCACATGCGGCTGCTCGGTGAGCTTCAGCAGGTCACGGATCGCCGACCCGCGAACGTTCGCCAGGGCATGCGAAGGAACGTAATCACTAGACAGCGCAAGGGAACTCATGCGCGAAACTCCAAACAACAAAGTGGGCCGACAACAGGATGAGGGTGATGAGAGTGGTCACCTGATCACACGCGGCAGGGTGCGTCGCCCATCCAGATTAACTCTCACCTTCCGAGATCTGGAATCCATATCCCATAGTGTGAGAGAAGAGACAGCTTCGCGAAGTACCTCGGCCAGCCGATGATCAAGCCGGGGCCACCCTCGATGATTGACCCGGGACCGCTCCTTGCTGATCAAGCCAGGACCACCCCTTTGATGATTGAGCCGGGACCGAGCATCGCGAGGACCCGAGTCGAAATCTCCGCACCCAACATTCGATGGCAACCACCCCGGAAGTGGTCACCACCCCAGCCCGGCCAACCGAGGTTTCGACACGCCTCGTCGCTCCGCTCCTCAGCGGCTCAACCACCAAAACCCAACCACCCCTTGACGATCAAACCGGGACCACCCCCTTTGATGATTGAGCCGGGACCGAGCATCGCGAGGACCCGAGTCGAAATCTCCGCCACCCACACTCGATCGCAACCACCCCGGAAGCGGTCACCACCCCAGCCCGGCCAACCGAGGTTCCAACACGCCTCGTCACTCCGCTCCTCAGCGGCTCAACCACCAAAACCCAACCACCCCTTGACGATCAAGCCAGGACCACCCCTTTGATGATTGAGCCGGGACCACCCCCCTTGATGATTGAGCCGGGACCGAGCATCGCGAGGACCCGAGTCGAAATCCGGCGAGACAAGAATGTCCACACCCACCGCCCCTTGATGATTGAGCGGGGACCACCCCTTTGATGATTGAGCCGGGACCGAGCATCGCGAGGACCCGAGTCGAAATCTCCGCACCCAACACTCGATCGCAACCACCTCGCAAGCGGTCACCACCCGAACCCGGCCAACCGAGGTTTCGACACGCCTCGTCACTCCGCTCCTCAGCGGCTCAACCACGAAAGACCGACCGCACTGTGATGGTCGAGCAGAACGAGCTCACCCGAGATGCGCTTGGGCTCCGGAGTTGTTCTTGTCCATCCGCTCGAGCCGGCCTTCGGTCATGGAGGCGATCTGGTCGACGATGACCCGCTTACGTGCGACGTCGTCGGCGGCATGCTCCCAGCTGGGAACGAAGATGGGGTCGAGCCCGCCGGGGGCCGCGGCCATCAACCATTCGCCCACCCGATGGATTCGTTCGCGCTGACGCGCCTGGTGAGACTTGTGCCGTTCGTTCGAGAAGATGAACCGGAGTGCAAGCGTTTTCAGGATCGCGACCTCGGCGGCGATCAGCGGGGGCACGTACAGGTCCGCGTTGTATCGCGAGATCGACCGGTCCCCCACCATCTCCCGGGTGCCGGTGATCGCCGCGGAGGCGAAGCGTCCGATCAGTTCACTGGTGAGTCGCTTGAGACGTACCGACGCGTCGAGGCTGCCGTCGAAGACACCGACGGCGTTGACGATACCCATCTTCGAGAGTCGTTGTGCCGCATCGATGAGCGGTTCGGCTTCGAGTTCGGGGAACTCCGCCACGCCGATCTCGGCGAGGGTCCGCTGGTCGGTGGGGTCGGCGAGTGCACGCATGTCGATACGGTTGGCGATCACACCGTCTTCGAGGTCGTGTACCGAGTACGCGACGTCGTCGGACCAGTCCATCACCTGCGCCTCGACACACCGCTTGTCCGCCGGCGCGTCCCGCCGCACCCACGCCAGCGCGCCGGCGTCGTCGTCGTAGGCACCGAACTTCACCGCGGGCGGGCGACGCAGCCACGGATACTTCAAGGTGGCGTCGAGCGAGGCGCGCGTCAGATTGAGCCCGGCGCTGCGCCCCTCGTCGTCGAGCAGCTTGGGTTCGAGCCGGGTCAGGATGCGCAGATTCTGGGCATTGCCCTCGAATCCGCCGAAGTCCTTGGCGAACTCGTTGAGTGCACGCTCGCCGTTGTGGCCGTACGGCGGGTGCCCGATATCGTGTGCGAGTCCGGCGAGTTCGACGAGGTCGGGCTCGCAGCCCAGACCGATCGCGATGCCGCGGCCGATCTGTCCGACCTCCAGTGAATGCGTCAGCCGTGTGCGTGGCGTGTCACCTTCACGCGGACCGACCACCTGCGTCTTGTCGGCCAGACGCCGGAGCGCAGCCGAGTGCAATACGCGCGCACGGTCGCGCGCGTATTCACTGCGATGGTCGGTTCGCGTGCCGGGCAGACTGGCGGTCTTGCCGGACTCCGGCACCATCCGCTCGGTGGCCTCGTCGCCGTAGAACGCGGTCGGCGGGATACCCCGAGAGGTCACCGGGACGTCAGTCAAGCACCCAGCCCCGTGCGACGGCGAAATCGGTGATCCGACGACGGATCTCGACGATCTGCCGGGCGGTCAGGTCGACGTCGGCGTCGAGCAGCAGCTCGGTCACCTCGTCGGTGAACCCGGCGGCGTCGAGCGATCCGCCACCGCCACCACGCGGGCGACGCGGACGGTCGTCCCGGCGACCGTGATCGTCCCGGCGACCGTGATCGCGATCGCGACCACCGTGGTCGTCACGACGGTGCGGACGGCCACCCGACGACTCGTCGGCCGGAGCGGCCTCGGTCACCGCGACGTTGATCGCCTTGGCACCACGATCGGTCTCCTCGACGTCGAAGGAGACCTTCGCGCCGGGCTTGAGATCGGCCTCGTCGATGTCGATGTCGTTGATGTGGAGGAAGACATCCGCTCCACCTGACTCGGGTGCGAGAAACCCGAACCCACGGTTCGCGTCGTAATGAACGACCTTGCCACTGACAGCCACGACTCTTCACTCACTCTCTCGGGTCACGCCCTCGGACCCCGTGCCCGTGTGACATGACTGGACACCAATTGTGACAGACCGGACCAGGTCGGGCCCATCGGGCGGCGGAAGTTCCCCGATCAGGAACCGAGGAGCTTGCCGCCGAGGTACTCGGAGACCTTGTCGAGCGCCACCCGCTCCTGGCTCATCGTGTCGCGCTCGCGCACGGTGACGGCCTGGTCGTCGAGGGTGTCGAAGTCGACGGTCACACAGAACGGGGTACCGATCTCGTCCTGGCGGCGGTAGCGCTTGCCGATGCCCTGGGCATCGTCGAACTCGACGTTCCAGTGCTTGCGCAGTTCGGCGGCCAGGTCCTTCGCCTTGGGCGAGAGCTTCTCGTTGCGCGAGAGCGGCAGCACCGCGACCTTGACCGGCGCGAGGCGTCGGTCGAGCCGCAGCACGGTGCGGGTGTCGGTGCCACCCTTGGCGTTCGGCACCTCTTCCTCGGTCAGTGCGTCGCACAGGAAGGCCATCACCGAGCGGGTCAGGCCGGCTGCCGGCTCGATCACGAACGGGGTGTAGCGCTCACCGGCGGCCTGGTCGAAGAACGACAGGTCCTCACCGGAGTGCTTGGCGTGGGTCGACAGGTCGAAGTCGGTGCGGTTGGCCACGCCCTCGAGCTCACCCCACGGATTGCCGGAGAAACCGAACTTGTACTCCACGTCGACGGTGCGCTTGGAGTAGTGCGACAGCTTTTCCTTCGGGTGGTCGTAGAGCCGCAGGTTCTCCGGGTCGATGCCGAGATCGGTGTACCAGTTGAACCGGGTGTCGATCCAGTACTGGTGCCATTCCTCGTCCTCGCCCGGCTTGACAAAGAACTCCATCTCCATCTGCTCGAACTCGCGGGTACGGAAGATGAAGTTGCCCGGGGTGATCTCGTTGCGGAAGCTCTTGCCGATCTGGGCGATGCCGAACGGCGGCTTCTTGCGCGCGGTGGTCATCACGTTCTTGAAGTTGACGAAGATGCCCTGCGCGGTCTCCGGACGCAGGTAGTGCATCCCTTCCTCGTCGTCGACGGGACCGAGGAAGGTCTTCATCAGACCGCTGAACGCCTTGGGCTCGGTCCACTTGCCGGGCTGGCCGGTCTCCGGGTCGTTGATGTCGGCCAGGCCGTTGACCGGCGGATGGCCGTGCTTGAGCTCGTACGCCTCGATCAGGTGGTCGGCACGGTAGCGCTTGTGGGTGTGCAGCGACTCCACCAGCGGGTCGGTGAACACCTCGACGTGACCGGAGGCCTCCCACACCTGACGGGGAAGGATGACCGACGAGTCCAGACCGACGACGTCGTCGCGGCTGGTCACCATCGAACGCCACCACTGGCGCTTGATGTTCTCCTTCAGCTCCACGCCGAGTGGGCCGTAGTCCCACGCCGAACGCGTACCGCCGTAGATCTCACCACTCGGGTAGACCAGGCCTCGCCGCTTGGCGAGGTTGACGACGGCTTCGACTTTGGACGGGGCGGCGGCCACGAGTAATCGCTCTCCACTGACGTTGGAACAGGTCGGTGCCGGATCCGCGAACGCAACCGGCGACCGTTACAGCCTAGCCTCAGCCGGTGACGTCTCAGAATCGTCCACCCAACGGCCCGCCGCCACCGCAAATGGGGACGCCTGACAGGCTGGTCCGAATTCGACGGTGGGGGCGATTCGCCCGTTGCGAGCGATGTGCCGGGAGGGCGACATGACGAAGAAGACGACGCAGACTTTCGCGGTGGGGACCGGCTCGGTGGGGTTCTTCTCGCGGCGGGTCCGCACGGTGATGACCGACGTCGCGGCGGGAGCCCTCGGGCTGATCGGCTCGCAGGCCGCACCCGCCCAGGCGATTCCCGGCGGAACGGTCGAGGTGGTGCCGAGTATGGCGGCCTGCGGCGACCGGGGATTCGAGAAATCACTGCAGTGTGGCGCCGCCTTCACCGATCGCTGGCTCGACAGCTGGGGTGCCTCCGACGTCGTCGAGGCCACCGTGGTGACACGTCCCGATGCCGCGGGGGTGTACCCGAGCCGCACCACCGACGGCGTCTGCGTCTACGCCAACACCGCACCGCTGGCGATCGGGCTGCACCACTGCGACCGCTACACCTTCGTGGTGCCGCGGACCGACCGCGAACTGGTCTCCGACGACGTCGACGCGATCGTCCTGCTGGCCCACGAGTCGGCACACGGCTTCCAGGAGAAGGCGGGGCTGATGCCGGTGGAGACCTCGGCCATCCGCGACACCCGCCGCATGCTCCCGCTCGAGCGTTCCGCCGACTGCTGGTCGGGGGCGGCCACGGCCTGGTACATCGAGCAGGACATGCTCGACGACGACGCCGTCGACGGTGGGCGCGAGCTGATGCGCTCGATCGGCGGCAGCGCAGGCCACGGCAATGCCGACGCCCGCGAGCAGGCCTACCTCACCGGATTCGAGGGCGGGTCGGGCGCCTGCAACACGATTCTCGGGCGGGATGCCTTCCCGGTGCGCCCGACGCGCTGATCGCCCGTCGGGCCACGGATCGACGAGCGTGCCCAGGCCGCCCCCAAATGACAACGAATTCCCATAAGATGGTCGGCATGGAGCCGTCTCCCCAACCCTGTGACCCGACGATCGGTCCCCGGGACGCCGCAGCCCGAGAAGCCGCCAGCGACCTGCTGCGCGCCCTGGCCGCCCCCACCAGGATCGCGATCGTGCTGTCGCTGCAGGAGAGCGCGAAATGCGTGCACGAGCTGGTCGGCGGCCTCGGCCTGAGCCAGCCACTGGTGTCCCAGCACCTGCGGGTGCTCAAGGACGCGGGCGTGGTGCGTGGACACCGCAACGGCCGCGAGATCATGTACGAACTCCTCGACGACCACCTCGCGCACATCGTCACCGATGCGCTGGCGCATGCTGCCGAGCCCCGCGACCAGACCACCGAGCCCCGGGTGCACGGCACCACCGCCCCCACCGACCCGGCGCATCCCTCCGATGCCGAGCCGCATGCCCACACCGACGTCGGGACGCGATCATGAGTACAGAGTCATCCACCACACGAGGATCGGTTGCAGAAGGATCGGTCGACACCGAGGGCGCGGCCGCCAAGGACCGGCCGGTCACCGGTGTCCGGTCCACCCGGCAGCGGGCCGCGATCGCCGACGCACTGGCAGCCAGCGACGACTTCCGGTCGGCACAGGAACTCCACGAGGCGCTCAAGGCCCGAGGTGAGTCGATCGGGCTGACCACCGTCTATCGCAACCTGCAGGCGTTGTCCCAGTCCGGTCAGATCGACGCGCTGTGGGATGGCTCCGGTGAGACCCGCTACCGTCACTGCTCGTCGGGTCACCACCATCACCTGGTGTGTCGCGAGTGCGGCACCACCGTCGAGGTGCAGGCCGAACCGGTCGAACGCTGGGCCGCCAAGGTCGCCGCCGAACACGGCTTCACCGACATCAACCACACCGTCGAGGTGTTCGGCCGCTGCGCGGAGTGCCGTCCCGAGTAGACGATCGGTGGTCCGCCGACCACCTCGGCCGGGACCCGACCCCGTTGACTGGGCCCCCGAATCCGTTCACCGGGCACCCGAATGCGTTCACCGGGCACCCCAACCCGCTGACCGGGCACCCCAACCCGCTGACCGGGCACCCCAACCCGTTCAGTGGGCACCCCAACCCGTTCAGTGGGCACCCCAACCCGTTGAGTGGGCCCCCGGATCCGTTGACTGGGCCCCCGAACACGTTCAGTGGGCCCCCGAACACGTTCACCGGGCCCCCGAACACGTTCACCGGGCCCTCGGCGGCGCGGTCAGCCGCCGACGAGTTCCCCCGCGACCTCGGCGCCGGTGGTCAGCACGAGATGCAGGACGGTCAGCAATCCGATGTCGGCGAGCCCACCGAAGGGAAACGTGTAGTACAGCAGGACATCGGTGGTCACCCCTTCCGGATCGGACCGCCGCAGACTGCCGAAACTGAGTCGGGCGTCGTGGTTTTCGACGTCGTCTCGTAGTTCGGGTGTATTGGGGAGATTCAGTGCGATCAGCTGGGTGATGGTCAGTACCCGCAGTTCCTCGGCGAGGTCGATCGCCCGCACCGATGCGCGGGTCCGGCCCACACGCACGACCACCGAGTCGGCGTCGGAGTCCACCACCTCGCCGACCTCGGCAAGCAGGTCGCGTACGCGTGAGATCGGTTCGGCAGCAGGAGTTTCCGGACTCATTGCGGTTTGACCCCGCCGAACCGTCGGTCACGCTTGGCGTACTCGACGCACGCATCCCACAGATCGCGACGATCGAAATCGGGAAACAGCTTCTCCTGGTACACCATCTCGGCGTACGCCGACTGCCACAACAGGAAGTTGGAGATACGCTGCTCCCCCGACGGTCGCAGGAACAGGTCGACGTCGGGCATGTCCGGCTCGTCGAGGTACTTGGCGAACGACTGCTCGTTGATCCGTTCCGGGTCGATTTCCCCGGCTGCAGCCCGACGGGCGATCTCCCTTGCGGCATCGGCGATCTCGGCTCGACCGCCGTAGTTGACGCACATCGTCAGCGTCATCACGTCGTTGTCACGGGTCAGTTCCTCGGCGACCTCGAGCTCCTTGATGACGCTGCGCCACAGGCGAGGCCGACGCCCGGCCCACCGAACCCGCACACCCATCTCGTTCATCTCGTCACGCCGACGACGGATCACATCGCGGTTGAAGCCCATCAGGAACTTCACCTCGTCCGGGCTCCGCGACCAGTTCTCGGTGGAAAAGGCATACGCCGAGAGCCATTTCACGCCCAGATCGATACAGCCACACACGGTGTCCATCAGGACGGCCTCACCGCGTTTGTGCCCCTCGGTGCGCGGAAGACCCCGTTCGGTGGCCCAGCGACCGTTGCCGTCCATCACCAATGCGACGTGCTTGGGCACGAATTCGGCAGGCAACGCAGGTGGTTTCGCACCGCTGGGGTGCGGGTCGGGCGGACGCACCGTCACCGGCCGGGTCGCACCGGCCTTGCGTGCCGACGATCCGGGACGTAGCGCCATCAGCCGACTCCTCTCACCGCTTCCTCGACCAGCCTATGGGGAGCTGCCCGCTCGATCAGCGGCAGGGTGCGCAGCTGACGCTCGAGGTGCCATTGCAGGTGGGCGGCGATCAGTCCGCTGGCCTGACGACGCAGCCCGTCGGTTGCCGACTCGGTGGCCTCCCACTGTCCGGCGAACATCGCCTCCATCAGATCCAGCACCCCGGGCGAGGGCGTCGCGGCACCGGGCGGGCGGCAGTGCAGGCACACCGCACCCCCGGCGGCGACGTGGAACGCACGGTGCGGCCCGGGCTGCGCGCAGCGGGCACACACCTCCAGGGCGGGCATCCAGCCGGCGCAGTGCATCGCGCGCAGCAGGTAGGCGTCGAGGATCAGCTGGTTGGGTCGTCGATGGTCGGCGAGGGCTTCCAGCGCGCCGACGGTGAGCCGGTGCAGCCGCGGTGCCGGTGCACGTTCTTCACCGGCCAGACGCTCGGCGGTCTCCAGCACCGCGCATGCGGTGGTGTAGCGGGCGTAGTCGGCGACGATCGCGTCGGAGAACGCGTGCAGGCTGTCCACCTGGGTGATCACGTCCAGGCTGCGCCCCGGATAGAGGTGCACATCGACATGTGCGAAGGGCTCCAGCCGCGCCCCGAACTTGGAGCGGGTGCGGCGCACGCCCTTGGCGACCGCACGCACCAGTCCGTGCTCGGCGGTGAGCAACGTGATGATCCGGTCGGCCTCGCCCAGCTTGTGCTGGCGCAGCACGACGGCCTCATCCCGGTAGAACCTCACCGGGTCATTGTCCCACCGCGCACCGACGGCGCGTGGCCGGGACACTCCGCATCCTGCTCACACCCGGGTCTCGTCGGGCTCCGCCTCCCCCGACGACTCGTCGGATCGTGCCCCGGCGGCGGCCCCGTCGTTCGGCACCCCGTCGCTCGGCGCCCCGTCGTTCGGTGCCCCGTCGTTCGCACCCTCATCACTCGGCACCGCAACCTCATCACTCGGCACCTCGTCGGGTCCGGGATTCAGAACGGACTGACCGGCAGCAACCCTGCGCGGTGCCGTCCCGGCGACGTGATGCGGTGCCGGGACGGTGATGGTCGGGGTGCCGGTCTTGTCCAGTGCGGCGGCCAGCCTCGCCGGCAACTGCATGCCGCCGGGGTAACGATGCCATCCCTTGCGGTCGTAGAACTTGGTGCCCAACCATCCCAGCAACAGCCCGACGCCCAGCCCGACGAAGGTCTGGATCACCGAGCGTCCGAGCCCGGCGTCCCAGTCGGCGTCGAAGAACAGGATCGCCCTGGCGCCCAGGTAGACCAGGTGCATCGGCTCGATCGCGGCGATCCACTCGAAGATTCTCGGACTGGCCTCCAAGGGGACCGTCCCGCCCGACGACGGCAGACCGAGGATCACGAAGAACACGAGGTTGACGATCAGGCCGGCATTGCCGAACACGGCCATCATCGAACTCGCCGACACCCCGACCGCGAAGATCACCAGCGTCCCGAACAGCCACAGCGAGAACGCATTGGGCAGGGAGGTACCGACGGCCGCACACACACCGATGAACAGGGCCGACTGGATCACGGCGATGATCGCCATCACCGTCCACTTGGCGGCCAGGGTGCCCCATCGGGAGATCGCCAGACGCATCCGCAGTTGGTAGAAGGGACCGAACTCGACCGGCGTCTGACCCAGGATTCCGTCGACGACGATGCTCACCATCATCGCGCCGGTGAACCCGGCCAGGATCAGCAGCAACGTGTAGTAGAAGGCCGACAATCCGTTCCCGGAGCCGTCCGGCAGCGGCGTCGGTTCGATGATGTCGACCTTCACCGGATTCCACAGCGCCAGCTGCGCCGCGCCGGAGAAGTTGACGCCGGCCTTGGCCAGCTGGGACCGCACCGTCGCGGTGAGCTGTTCGCCCATCTGGTCGTTGACCTGCTCCGACACCCGCTCGGCGAAGGTCGTGGTGATCGCCGAGGCGAAGGTGCCCGACCCGCGGTTGATGTAGATGTCGATGGTCACCGGGTCCGGCCGCGCGGTCAGCACGGCGGCCCGGCCCAGGGAGATGGTGGAGTTGGTGAAATTGGGTCCGATCACGACGACGCCGTAGACCGTGCCCGAGTTGAGTTCGTTGAGGGCGGTGGTGCGGTCGGCGCGGTGCACCACGATCCCGCTCTCGGCGGCGTTGGTGATGATCCCGTCGCCGACCTGTTTGCCGTAGTCGACGGCGGTGGTGGTGCCGTCACCGTTGTCGAGGGTGCCGCCGGAGTCCTCGTCGACGAGCGCGATCGGGAAGTCGTGCAGGTTCTTCTCGGGGTCGGCGATGGCACCCATGTACAGCGCCGCCATGAACGACATGACGACCACGACCAGCAGCACCGGCATCAGCCAGAAGCGGGGTGAGCCGAGAACCTCGGAGATGGTCTTGGTGGCCTGGGCCTCCACCTCGTGTGCCTCGTGGGCGCCCACATCGGGGGTCACGACTGTGTCGGACTCCCCGCCCACCTCATGCTTGCCCACCCGATGTTCTCCCTCCGGTCGGTGGGGCGCAACTCAGAAACCCATGCGCCCCAACTGTTTTGGATCACGCTGCCAGTCCTTGGCGACCTTGACGTGCAGGTCGAGGTACACCTTGACCCCCAGCAGCGCCTCGATCTGGCCGCGCGCGGCGGTACCCACCGCCTTGAGCCGGGCACCCTTCTTGCCGATGATGATGCCCTTCTGGCTGTCGCGCTCGACGTACAGAATCGCATGGACGTCGACCATCGGCGTCTGCTCGGGGGTGCGATCCTCGCGCGGGATGATCTCCTCGATCACCACCGCCAGCGAATGCGGCAGTTCGTCGTGCACACCCTCGAGCGCCGCCTCACGGATGAACTCCGCCATCAGCACCTGCTCGGGCTCGTCGGTGAGCTCGCCGTCCGGGTAGAACGCGGGGCCCGGCTCCATCAGCGAGACCAGGACATCGCCGAGGACGTCCATCTGCCTGCCGGAGCGCGCCGACACCGGCACCACCTCCGACGACGGACCCAGCAGTTGCGACAGTGCCAGCAGCTGGGCGGCCACCTTCTCCTGGCCGACGGTGTCGATCTTGGTGACGATGCCCAGCACGGTGGTCCCCGGCGCCATCTGACGCACCTGCTCGACGATCCAGCGGTCGCCCGGACCGATCTTCTCGTCGGCGGGGATACACACGCCGATCAGGTCGACCTCGGAGTAGGTGTCGCGGACCAGGTCGTTGAGGCGCTGGCCGAGCAGGGTGCGCGGACGGTGCAGGCCGGGGGTGTCCACCAGCACGAGTTGTGCGTCGGGGCGGTTGACGATGCCCCGGATGGTGTGACGGGTGGTCTGCGGCCGGTTGGAGGTGATCGCGATCTTCTCCCCCACCAGCGCATTGGTGAGGGTGGATTTGCCGGTGTTCGGCCGGCCGACGAAACACACGAAGCCGGAACGGAATTCGCTCATCCCTGGGCATCCAGAAGGGTCAGCGGCGTACCGGCCGGGTCGGTGACGACGAGGGCCGCGGCCGGGCTGATCTCGGCGAGGGTGGCGCGGCCCGGGTCGTCGGGGTCTCCGCCGACGACCACTGCGGCCTCGAACGATTCGGCACCGCTCGACAGGGCGGTGGCGACGGCGACCTGCAACGCCGACAACGTCAGCGTGGTGGTGGTGACGTCGGCGCCGGCGTAGGTGCGGCCGTCGCCGTCGCGCACCGCCGCCCCGGAGACGGACTGGGCGCGGCCACGCGCGCCGCGGGCCAGGACCACCAGTTTCTGGTCCTCGTCGGTGAGCGCTTCGCTCACATCGCCTCCTTGCGTGGGTTGTCCCCAGATCGGTTGTCCGGGGATCGGTGGTCGGCGTGCTCAGGGTATTCGGTGCGGTCGGTATCGGATTCGGCGACACGGGGTTCGGCGCGGGTCACCACCACGGTGGTGATACGTTGACGCCCCTGCCGGTTGGGCCCGCCCTCGGCCACCAGGTGCAGGCCGTGGCTGAACACCTGGGCGCCGGGCAGCGGCACCCGGCCCAGTTCCAGCCCCACCAGGCCGCCGACGGTCTCCACCTCGTCGTCGTCGATGTCGACGTCGAACAATTCGCCGAGGTCCTCGACGGGCAGTCGTGCCGAGACCCGGTAGCTGCCGTCACCGAGGTCCTCGACGGGCGCGACCTCGCCGGTGTCGTACTCGTCGGTGATCTCACCGACGATCTCCTCGAGGACGTCCTCGATGGTCACCAGCCCGGCGATACCGCCGTACTCGTCGACGAGCAGTGCCATGTGGTTGTGGGTGCGGCGCATGTCCTCGAGCACCTTGTCGAGGGGTTTGGAGTCGGGGATGAACTCGGCCGGCCGCATCATCTCGGCCACCGGGACGGTCTTGCCGTCGTTTCCGGAGAGGCCTTGGGCGACGAGGTCTTTCAGATAGACGACGCCGAGGATGTCGTCGGGGTTCTCGCCGATCACCGGTATTCGCGAATGGCCGCTGCGCACGGCCAGGCTGACCGCTTGTGCGGCGGTCTTGTCGTGTTCGATCCAGATCATCTCCGGGCGCGGCACCATCACCTCGCGGGCATTGGTGTCACCGAGATCGAAGACCGACTGGATCATCCGGCGCTCGTCGGCATCGACGACGCCGCGGGCCTCGGCCAGGTCGACGACCTCACGCACCTCCACCTCGGTGGCGAACGGACCGTTGCGGAATCCCTTGCCCGGGGTCAGGCCGTTGCCGATCAGGATCAGCAGGCGGGTCACCGGCTTGAGGAGCACACCGATGGCCTGCAGCACGGCCGCCGACATCAGCGAGATCGAGTAGGCATGCTGACGTCCCAGCGTGCGCGGACCCACCCCGGCAGCCACATACGACACCACCGCCATCCCGAGGATGGTCACGGTCAGACCCCAGCCCAGACCGAGCCCGTCGACGGCGATCACCGCGATGAAGGCCACCGCGGCGGTCTCGCAGACCACCCGCAGCAGAACCGCCAGACCCACATAGGTGGCCCGCGATTCGAGCACTTTCACCAGCCGGGCCGCACCGGCGCGGTGCTCTTTGACCATGTCCTCCACGCGCGCCATCGAGACGGTGGAGACGGCGGTGTCGGCGGCGGCGAAGACCCCGCTGAGCGCGACGAGCAGGATCGCGCAGATCCCGAGCCAGATGTCGGTGGTGGTACTCACCGTTCGTCCGGGGTCGCGCCACCGAGCGCGGGACCGGATTCACCTCCGGCGGTCTCGGTGAACCCGATGTTGGTCAACAACCGGCTGTCCCGGTCGGACTGTCGTTGTCGTTGCGCGGCGCGGTGACGTTCGGCGTAGAACTCTTCGAGCAGCTGGTTCTGCAGACCGAACATCTCCTTCTCCTCCTCGGGCTCGGCGTGGTCGTAGCCGAGGAGGTGGAGCACGCCGTGGACGGTGAGCATCGCCAGCTCGTGTTCGAAGGACCGGTGCGCCTCGCGGGCCTGCTTGGCCGCGAACTCCGGGCACAGGACGATGTCGCCGAGGATCGCCGGGCCGGGTTCGGCGGCGTCGGGCCGGGCACCGGGCACCAGCTCGTCCATCGGGAAGCTCATCACGTCGGTGGGGCCGGGCAGGTCCATCCACTGCACGTGCATGTCGGCCATCGTCGGCTCGTCCACACACAGCACCGACAGTTCGGCGCCGGGATGGACGTCCATCGCGGCGATCGCGAACCGGGCGGCGTCCAGCACGAGGTCGGCGGGGACGTCGACCCCGGATTCGTTGGCGAATTCGATACTCATGAGCGTCGTCCATGGTTTCCAGCGCGCCGGGCGGCGCGGTTTCCGGGCAGTCGGTCGGTGTCGCGGAGTCGCGGGTTGGCGCGTTCGGCCTCTTCGGCACGTCCGTAGGCGTCGACGATGTCGGCAACGAGCCTGTGTCGCACCACATCTGCACTCGTGAGAATCGAGAAGTGGATGTCGTCGATCCCCTCGAGGATGCGGCTGGCGGCCACCAGACCGCTCTGCGCCCCACCGGGTAGGTCCACCTGGGTGACGTCGCCGGTCACCACGACCTTCGAGCCGAACCCGAGGCGTGTCAGGAACATCTTCATCTGCTCGCCGGTGGTGTTCTGCGCCTCGTCCAGGATGATGAAGGCATCGTTGAGCGTGTTGTGGGTCAGCAGGAAATCCTCTGTCACATACAGCGAATCCGCTGCCGCGACCCGGATGCACACGGCCTCGTCGGTACCGGCCGATTCGATCGACTCGATGTAGCGTTCGGGCTGGTCGGACTCGGTGACCGCGTACTCCGCGATCTTCCCGACCGACCGGAACGGGATCATCCCGGCCGGCAGGCGGATGTCGAGTACATGGTCGTCGGCGACGGCGCGGCCCCCGGCTCCTCCGGCTGTCCGGCCCTCCGCGACACGGATACGCCGGGAGACGACGCCACCCAAGGACTGCACGAGGAACGTGACATCGTCGGCCAGCCGATCCGACACCGTCGTGTACTGCACCAGCGGGGTTCGTGCCGCCGCGATCACGAGGCCGTCATCGGTGTCCATGAGTCCCTGCAACACCGCGAGCCGAACATCTGCGGTGTTGAACAGGTACTGCCGTGGGATGGACTCCGAGATCGCGGTCTCCCCCGGTGCGGGATCGGTGGTGGACGTCGTGGTCTGAGCGGCCGTGCCGCCGGCTCCGAGCCGGAGCCCGAGCGGATACGGGTCGAGCGGAACCGGCTGCGACGCGAAGTCGACCGGCGCACTCAGCAGCGGGAGTTCGTATCGGAGACCGTGCGCGGCACGGAGGTTCCCGATCATCTCCTTGGTCTCGAGGACCCTCGGTCCCGCACCGCTGTGGCGATCGGACCGCGTGTACACCGACCACAGGTGGTCGGTCGAACACAAGGTGGTCGAGCCGTCCTGAGTCGTCACCCGCACGATGTCCTTGAACCCCTGCGGGTACACACCGAGGACCTCGGTGGGGCGTCCGTCCGAGCCGATCACCTCGTCCCCGACGCGCAGCTCACCGATCGGACGGAAACCCGACGGTGTCAGTACGGGCGTGGACACCGGTTGCGCGCGTCCCCGCATGTACGCCAGCGGCGCCACCTCGATCACCCCGGCCGCCATGAGCTTGGGGATCGACTCCGGATCCATCATGTCGTGCAGGGCGTCGTACAGCGGCCGGAGGTACGGGTCGATCTTCTCGCTGAGCGTGCCGGGCAGGAATCCCAGACGTTCACCGGCCTCCACCGCCGGGCGGGTGAGGATGATCCGGGTGACGTCCTTGGCCTGCAGCGCCTGCACGGCCTTCGCCATCGCCAGATAGGTCTTGCCGGTACCCGCGGGACCGAGCCCGAACACGATGGTGTTGTCGTCGATCGCGTCGACGTACTTCTTCTGGTTGAGCGTCTTGGGCCGGATGGTCTTGCCGCGCCGGGACAGGATGTCCAGCGACAACACATCCGCCGGCGACTCCGAGACCCCCTCGGACAGCATCGACACGCTGTGCCGCACCAGATCCGGGGTCAGCGGGGTGCCCCGCCCGACGAGGTCGACCAGTTCGGCGATCACCCGCTCGGAGGCTGCGACGTCGGCAGCCGTTCCGCGAAGGGTGATCTGATCGCCGCGGACGTGGATGTCGGCGGGCAGCAGTTGTTCCAGGGTGCGCAGGTTGACATCACTGGCACCGAGTAGCCCGAACACCACCTCGGAGGGAACCTCGACATTCGATGTGACCACAGGTCGGCCCGGTGGGGTCCCGCGCTTGGCGGCGCTCACGTCGGGGTCGTCGTCACTCACGTATGAGATCACTCCTGAAAAGTTCGGGGCACGCCCGGAACGTGGTGTCCCGGGCGTCGGGGTGTTGTCAGTCTATCCCTCGCCACCGACGCACCCACCACCGAATATTCCGGTTCGCGCATCGACGGTTCACAGACCCAGTGCGCGGATCGTCCGCCGATTGCACGCGCTACGCGGGTCCACGAAGGCGTCGTGGCCTTCCTCGCCGACGACGATGAGCTCCACCGACTGCCCGCGCTCGGCGACCCGGCGTACGTACTCGCGGCTGTGCTCCACCGCGATCGCGGTGTCCTTGTCGCCGTGGATCACCACGATGTGGGCGTCGATCGGCTCGAGATCCACCGGCGACGCCGAGCGATACCGTTCCGGGCGGGACTCGTAGGGGCCGCCGAGCAGGTTGACCACCGACGGTCGCGCAACCCGGCCTGCCGCAACGAGATCCAGTGCCGCGGCCTGCGCGACGACGGTGTCGATCCGGGTGGTGGCGGTGCGCGCACCGAGCTGGGCGGAGGCCCACACCGCCAGTTGCCCACCGGCGGAATGACCGACGACGGCCACCGCATCCCAGTCGACCCGGGCGGCCACGTCAGGGTCCAGACCCGCGCGGACCGGGCCGTCGAGGGCGCCGATCGCGGCGACGACGTCGCGTCCGGTGTTCGGCCAGCCGCCGCCCTCCTCCCCGACCCGGCGGTACTCGATGTTCCACACCAGCGCACCGCGTTCGGCGTACTGCCGGGCGATCGCGGTCTCGATGGTCAGCGCGAACTCGGTGGTCCAGTAGCCACCGTGGACGAGCACGATCGGACGCATCACCTCGGGCCGGTCGGCCTGATCGGCGGCGTGGTACAGGTGCCCGAACTGCGAGGGTCCGTCGGCGTAGTGCACCCGGGATCGGTGGACCGCACAGCGCTTCATCGTTTTCGGGGCTTCATCGTTCTCGGGGCTTCATCGTTTTCGGGTTCTCATCGTCGTCGGGGTTTCATGCTCGTCGGGTCGTCGCGGTCCGGTTGGGGTCATCGGGCCCACCGGTCGGTCAGTGCGCCGATCGCACCGAGTGCCACCGCCGCCGCGGTCGAGGTGCGCAGGACCTCCGGGCCCAGGATCACCGGTCGCGCACCGAGTGCGGTGAGGTCGGCGATCTCGGCGTCGTCGAGGCCCCCTTCGGGCCCCACCACCAGCACCACCTCGGGTGCATCTGCCAGCGGCAGGTCGCGCAGCGGTTCGGCGGCCTCCTCGTGCAGCACCGCCACCACCCCACCGGCGCCCACGACCTCGGCGCAGCGGGCACGGACGTCGGTCGTCGTCGCCAGGTCGGTGACCTCTGGAATCCAGGGGCGTCGGCTCTGTTTGGCGGCCGCCGACGCCGCGGCGGTCCACTTGGCGACCCCCTTGTCGGCCTTGCCGGTCCATCGGGACACACAACGGGCCGCCTGCCAGGGGACGATCCGGTCGGCACCGGCTTCGGTGGCGAGGTCGACGGCCAGTTCGGACCGTTCTGATTTGGGCAGCGCCTGCACCACCGTGACCAGGGGTGTGGCCCGGTCGGTGAACTCGTAGCGGCCGACGCGGGCATGGAGGGTGTCCTTGCCGCCGATGCCGGTCACCTCACAGGTGGCCAGCGATCCGGCGCCGTCGCCGAGCAGGACGGGCTCGCCGACACGCAGCCGTGCGACGGTCACCGCGTGCCGGCCCTCGGGCCCCGACAGCGTGGCCTGCGCCCCGGCGGAGGGGACGTCGTCGACCCAGAACAGCGGTGGGCTCACGCCGATCCGATCAGCGGCCGGCGAAGGCGTTGCGCAGCCGGGAGAACAGTCCGCCCGGTGCGGCCGCCGCTGCGGTGGTGACCAGGTCGATCGAGTCGTCGGAGGCATCCCGGAACTTCTTGAGCGCCTCGGTCTGTGCCGAATCCAGCTTGGTGGGCACCGTCACGTCCAGGTGCACGTGCAGGTTGCCACGCACACCGGTGTTCACGTGCGGCATACCCTGACCGCGCAGTTTGACGACCTGCCCGGGCTGGGTGCCGGCGTCGATGGTGACGGTGACGGCGTCGCCGAGGATGGTCTGCACGTCGAAGGTGCCACCGAGCGCGGCGTCGACGATCGGCACACGCAGCGTGCAGTGCAGATCGTCCTTGTCCCGGATGAACACCTCGTGCGGACGTTCGGTGATCTCGACGTAGAGGTCACCGGCGGGACCGCCGCCGAGACCGACCTCGCCCTGACCGGCCAGACGCACCCGCATGCCGGATTCGATCCCGGCCGGGATGCGGACGGTCATGGTGCGGCGCGAGCGGACGCGGCCCTCGCCACCGCACTTGCGACACGGATCGGGAATGATCTCGCCGACACCGTGGCAGGTGGGGCATTCGCGCACGGTCATCACCTGGCCCAGCAGGGAGCGCTGGACCGCCTGGATCTCACCGGCACCGTGGCAGGTGTCGCAGGAGACCGGCTTGGAGTCACCGTTGGTGCCCGCACCCTTGCAGACCTCGCACAGGATCGCGGTGTCGACGGTCAGTTCCTTGTTGACCCCGGCCGCACACTCCTCGAGGTCGAGTTCCACGCCGACCAGGGCGGGCTCGCCCGGCTGGACCCGCGAGCGGGGCCCACGGCCGGCGCCGAAGCCGCCACCGAAGCCTCCGCCACCGCCGCCGAAGAACGCCTCGAACACGTCGCCGAGGCCACCGCCACCGAATCCACCGGCGAAGCCGCCCTGGCCGGGGCCCGCGAGCGGGTCGCCACCGGCGTCGACGATGCGGCGCTTCTCCGGATCGCTGAGCACCTCATAGGCGGTGGTGACCTCTTTGAAGCGGTCCTCCTCGCCGGGGTTGACGTCGGGGTGCAGCTCCCGGGCCTTCTTCCGGTAGGCGCGCTTGATCTCCTGATCGGTCGCGCCCTTGGCAACGCCCAGCAGTCCGTAGTAGTCAGTTGCCACGGTCGTCTCGGTCCTTCGTTCTCACAAACTCACTGGTTGCGCAGCCTGAAGCGTTCCGCAGGGCCGATTCCGGCCCGGGGACGCCCGGCCGCGGGCTCACCGTTCGGCGAGTACCTCGCCCACGTACTTGGCAACGGCGGCCACCGACGCAATGGTTCCCGGATAGTCCATGCGGGTGGGCCCGACCACGCCGACACTGCCGAACACGGTGCCCGAAGCACCGTACCCCGTGGACACCACCGAGGTACCACGCAGGTTCTCGGTCTGGGTCTCCTCACCGATCTGAACCGTCACCCGACCCATCCGCTGGGTGGTGGCGAGCAGTTTGAGCACCACCACCTGCTCTTCGAGCGCCTCGAGCACAGAGTCCATGCCGCCGTAGCTGGGCGCGAAATCCGCCGCCGCACGCGCCAGGTTGGACGTGCCGCCGAGCACCAGCCGGTCCTCGCCGCGTTCGACCAGGGTCTCCACCAGCACCGTGGCCACGGTGACCACGGCCTGACGCAGGTCTTCGGGGGCGGCGTTGGCCAGTTCGGCCACCGACGCCGACGCCTCCTCGAGCCGTTTGCCGTCGAGGGCCTCGGAGAACATGTCCCGCAGGCGCGCGGTCTCGTCGTCGGTGAGTTCGTGGGCCAGGGCCACCATGCGCTGTTCGACGCGGCCGGTGTCGGTGATCACCACGAGCAGCAGCCGCGACGGGGTCAGCGACACCACCTCCAGGTGCCGGACGGTGGCGGTCGAGAGCACCGGATACTGGATCACCGCGACCTGTCGGGTCAGATGCGCGAGCAGCCGCACCGAGCGGCGCAGCACGTCGTCGAGGTCGACCCCGGAATCCAGGACCGACAGGATCGCGCGGCGTTCGGCCGCCGACAACGGCTTGACCTCGCTGATCCGGTCGACGAACATCCGGTAACCCTTGTCCGTCGGCACGCGACCGGAACTGGTGTGCGGCTGGGCGATGTATCCCTCTGCCTCCAGTACCGCCATGTCGTTGCGGACCGTCGCGCTCGACACTCCCAGCTGGTGACGCTCCACCAGTGCCTTCGAGCCGATCGGCTCCTGCGTGGAGACGAAGTCGGTGACGATCGCGCGCAGAACCTCGAACCGTCGATCATCGGTGCTCGACACCGGCCAGACCTCCTCTCGGTCCCGCTGTCTGCCATACAGTGGGTGAGATCCATTCTACGAAACCGCAGCGCACCTCGGCGGTGCGTGATGCCGGCGAGCCGCCTGATCACGCGTCACCGCAGGTGAGGACCCAGCACAGGACGAATCACCATGATCTTCAAGGGGGTTCGGGAGGGCAAGCCCTATCCCGACCACGGACTCAGCCCGCGGGGCTGGGCCAAGATCCCACCCCGTCAGTTCCGGCTCGACGAACTGGTGACGGTGACCACCGTCCTGGCGCTCGATCGACTCCTCAGCGAGGACTCCACCTTCTACGGCGACCTGTTCTCGCACGTGGTGCGCTGGCAGGGTGAGATGTACCTCGAGGACGGCCTGCACCGCGCGGTGCGTTCGGCGCTGCGCAACCGGCATGTGATCCACGCGCGGATGCTCGACCTCGACGCCTTCGACCTGCGGCCGGGCGCCCCGACCCTCGACGAGCAGCTCGGCGACGCCCAGGCGCTGCCGATCGTCTCCGACACACCGCGGGATCCGGCCACCCGCGACGCGGGCGCGCACCGGCGTACCTCCCGCTCCACCGGCTGGACTCCGCCGCCACCGCAACAACGCTGGTAGCAGGGCCGCGTCAGCCGAGATCGCCGGCCACGACGATGTCCCGGATCACCGCATCGGCGAGCAGCCGGCCCCGGTCGGTGAGCACGAGGACGTCATCGCCGACGACGAGCAATCCGTCGTCGACGAGCCGCCGTGCCTGTGCGGCCTCGGCGGTGTCGAGCAGGGCCAGCGGCAGTCCGCTGCGGCAGCGCGTGGTGAGCATGACGGCCTCGAGGTGGCGGTCGGCGGGGGCCAGCACCTCGTGTGAGGCCACCGGGATGGCGTTGCCGGCGAGGGTCGTGGCATAGCGGGCCGGGTGTTTCACCGACGACCAGCGCACCCCGTTGATGTGCGAGTGGGCGCCCGGGCCGACGCCCCACCAGTCGTGGCCGTACCAGTAGGCGAGGTTGTGGTGACACTGCCCGGCGGTGCTGCGCGCCCAGTTGGAGACCTCGTACCAGTCGAAGCCGGCGCCGCGGAGGTGTTCGTCGATGCGCGTGTAGCGGGTGGCGAGGACGTCGTCGTCGGGGGCCGGGATCTCCCCGCGCCGCACGCGCCGGGCCAGCGCGGTGCCGTCCTCGACGATCAGCGCATAGGCCGACACGTGGTCGACCGGGGCGGCGAGCACCGCGTCGAGGCTGGCGTCGAGGTCGGCGTCGCGCTCCCCCGGGGTCCCGTAGATGAGGTCGAGGTTGATGTGGTCGAAGCCCGCCGCGGCGGCCTCGTGGGCAGCGGCCACGGCCCGGCCCGGGGTGTGGGTGCGGTCGAGGGTGGCGAGCACGTGCGGGGCGGCCGACTGCATCCCGAGGGAGATGCGGGTGTAGCCGGCGGCGCGCAGCGTGTCGAAGAACTCCGGCGACGTCGATTCCGGATTCGACTCGGTGGTGACCTCCGCGTCGTCGGTCAGCTCGAATCGGGCCGTGATCGCGCCGAGCAGACGGGCCAGACCGTCGCCGCCGAGCAGCGACGGGGTGCCGCCGCCGACGAAGATCGTCGACACCGGCCGCGTCGGGTTCAGCGCCGCCGCGGCGATGTCGAGTTCGGCGGTCACGGCGTCGAACCACGACTCGGGCGAGGCGGATGTGCCGAGCTCACCGGCGGTGTAGGTGTTGAAGTCGCAATAGCCGCAGCGTGTGGCGCAGAACGGGACGTGGACGTAGAGGCCGAATCCGACGGTGGGGTCGACCGAGGCGGCCGCTGCCCGGATGTCCGATTCGGGTACCGACGCGGAGATGTCGGGGACCGACGGACTCATACTGCTCACCCGTCCATCATGCGCGTGAAGTCCGTCCACCCCAATTCGGCGCCGGGTGCGCGGAATACACCCGGGCACAATCGTCGTTGTGTCCAAGGTCGCTGTCGGCGTCGTGCGAGGTCACCGGCAGTACCTCATGGAACGACTTTGACTCAGCGTGGCGAAAAGTATTCCCAAGTAGACGCGCGACAGATGGACGTGGCACTATGGGCAACGTGAATTTCCCCGGGGTGTGGCTCGCAGCTCGACGCCACGTTGATCTCAAGCGCGTCTGCAGCGCTTGCTGTCGTCTCTAGACGACGCTCCCGGCCCCGAGAAGCCCCGCCGCACGTTTGCGGGTGTGCCGTCACGTCACGTTCATTGCCCAGCCCTTGATCGGCCGGAGCACGCGTGCCCCGGCGCAGGAGAATCCATGACGTCTACGACCGATATCACCGCGACCGGCGACGCCGCCGCCGAGCCCGCAGCGCCGTCGGCCCGCGCCGAGCGTCCCGCTCGCGCCGCGGCGACCGGTGATCGCCCGGCCCGTGCTGCGGCCACCGGCGATCGTCCGGCGCGCAAGAAGGCCCGTCCGGCCAAGCGTCGTGCCGAGGGGCAGTGGAAGCTCGGCTACCGCGAACCGCTCAATCCCAACGAGCAGGCCAAGAAGGACGACAACCCGCTCAACGTGCGTGCGCGGATCGAGAACATCTACGCCCACCAGGGCTTCGAGTCGATCGACAAGCAGGACCTGCGCGGCCGGATGCGCTGGTGGGGCCTCTACACCCAGCGGGCCGAGGGCTACGACGGCACCTGGACCGGCGACGAGAACATCGACATCCTCGAAGACAGCCACTTCATGATGCGCATCCGCTGCGATGCGGGTGCCCTCAACGTCGAGCAGCTGCGCACCCTCGGCGGGATCTCCACCGAGTTCGCCAGGGACACAGCCGATCTCTCCGACCGCGAGAACGTCCAGTACCACTGGATCCGGATCGAGGACGTCCCGGAGATCTGGAAGCGCATCGAGGGTGTGGGCCTCAAGACCACCGAGGCGTGCGGCGACTGCCCGCGCGTGGTTCTCGGTTCGCCGCTGGCCGGCGAGGCCCTCGACGAGGTGCTCGACCCCACCCCCGCGATCGACGAGATCGTTCGCCGCTACATCGGCGACCCGCAGTACTCGAACCTCCCCCGCAAGTTCAAGACCGCGATCTCCGGTCTGCAGGACGTCGCGCACGAGATCAACGACGTCGCCTTCATCGGTGTCGAACATCCCGAGCACGGTCCGGGACTGGACCTGTGGGTCGGTGGCGGCCTGTCCACCAATCCGATGCTCGCGCAACGGGTCGGTGCGTGGATCCCGCTCGACGAGGTGCCCGATGTGTGGGAGGGCGTGGTCTCGATCTTCCGCGACTACGGTTACCGCCGCCTGCGCACCAAGGCCCGCCTGAAGTTCCTGATCAAGGACTGGGGCATCGAGAAGTTCCGGCAGGTCCTCGAGGACGAGTACCTGGGCCGCAAGCTGATCGACGGCCCGGCCCCCGAGCCGCTGACCGCCCCGCGTGACCACGTCGGCGTGCAGAAGCTCAAGAACGGCCTCAACGCCGTCGGTTTCGCCGCGATCGCCGGCCGCGTGTCGGGGTCCAAGCTCACCGCCGTCGCCGACGCGGCCGAGCGCGCCGGGTCCGACCGCATCCGCTTCACCCCGTACCAGAAGCTGATCGTCCTCGACGTCGCCGACGACAAGGTGGAGCAGCTCATCACCGAGCTGGCCGCCCAGGGGCTCTCCGCCCGGCCGTCCAACTGGCGTCGGAACCTGATGGCGTGCAGCGGGATCGAGTTCTGCAAGTTGTCGTTCACCGAGACCCGCAAGCGGTCGCAGGTGCTGGTGCCCGAGCTCGAGCAGCGTCTGGCCGACATCAACTCCGCACTCGACGTCCCGATCACCGTCAACATCAACGGCTGCCCCAACTCGTGCGCACGTTCGCAGATCGCCGACATCGGGTTCAAGGGTCAGCTCGTCGAGGACGGCGACGGCGGCCAGACCGAGGGCTTCCAGGTACACCTCGGCGGCAGCCTGGGCATGGACTCCGGCTTCGGCCGCAAGCTCCGCCAGCACAAGGTGCTCTCCACCGAGATCGGTGACTACATCGAGCGGGTGGTGCGCAACTTCATCGACCAGCGCGACGAGGGAGAGCGGTTCGCCCAGTGGGCCGTTCGTGCAGAAGAGGAGGCACTCCGATGACCACCGCCACCACTGACGCCGACACCGGCCGCCGGTTCGACGAGGACGAGCTGCGGGCGATCGCCGAGCGTGGTGCCGCCGAACTCGGTGCCGACGCATCGCCCGAGGATCTGCTGCGCTGGACCGCGGAGACCTTCGGCACCAACTTCGTCGTCGCCTCCAACATGCAGGACGCCGCACTGGTCGACCTCGCGGTCAAGCACGTCGATCGCGAACTGCTCGGTGGCGCACCGGTGAAGGTGTTGTTCCTCGACACCGGCTATCACTTCGCCGAGACCATCGGCACCCGTGATGCGGTGGAGCAGGTGTACGGCGTCGACCTGGTCAACCTGACCCCCGAGAACACCGTCGCCGAGCAGGACGAACTGTTGGGGCGCAACCTGTTCGCGCGTGATCCCGGCGAGTGCTGCCGGATGCGCAAGGTGGTTCCGCTCAAGGCCGGTCTGGCGCGATTCGACGCGTGGGTCACCGGCATCCGACGGGTGGAGGCCCCGACCCGGGCCAACGCCCCGCTGATCTCCTTCGACGAGGGGTTCGGTCTGGTGAAGATCAATCCGATCGCACCGTGGTCGGACGAGCAGATGAACGGCTACATCGCCGACAACGGAGTGCTGGTCAATCCGCTGGTCGAGGAGGGGTATCCGTCGATCGGATGCGCCCCCTGCACCGTCAAACCCGAACCCGGATCCGATCCCCGAAGCGGCCGGTGGGCCGGCCGCACCAAGACAGAATGTGGGCTGCACGCATGACCATCACCGATTCCTCGACCGGCGCCGCCCGCGACGTCGCCGAGTCCGACGACTTCACCACCCTCGACGCGCTCGAGTCCGAGGCCATCCACATCTTCCGCGAGGTGGCCGGCGAGTTCGAGCGTCCGGTGATCCTGTTCTCCGGCGGCAAGGACTCCACCGTCCTGCTGCATCTGGCGCTCAAGGCGTTCTGGCCTGCGCCGCTGCCGTTCTCGTTGCTGCACGTCGACACCGGCCACAACCTGCCGGAGATCATCCAGTTCCGCGACGAGATCGTCGAGCGGCACGGGCTGCGCCTGCACGTCGCCTCGGTCGAGGAGTACCTCGCCGACGGCCGGCTGACCGAGCGTCCGGACGGCATCCGCAACCCGCTGCAGACCATCCCGCTGCTCGATGCGATCACCGAGAACCGCTTCGACGCGGTGTTCGGCGGTGGCCGTCGGGACGAGGAGCGTTCGCGCGCCAAGGAGCGGATCTTCTCGCTGCGCAACGCCTTCGGTCAGTGGGACCCCAAGCGCCAGCGTCCGGAGCTGTGGAACCTCTACAACGGTCGCCACGCCCCCGGTGAGCACGTCCGCGTGTTCCCGCTGAGCAACTGGACCGAACTCGACATCTGGCGTTACATCGCCCGCGAGCAGGTACTGCTCGCACCGCTGTACTACGCGCACGAGCGTGAGGTGTACTCGCGGGACGGCATGTGGATGACCAGCGGTCCGTGGGGCGGACCGCGAGAGAACGAGACCGTCGAGACCCGCACCGTGCGTTACCGCACCGTGGGTGACGGATCGACCACCGGCGCAGTCCTTTCCGAGGCCGCCGACAACGAGGCCGTACTCGCCGAGGTCGCCGCGTCGCGGCTGACCGAACGTGGCGCCACCCGTGGTGACGACCGGGTGTCCGAGGCGGCCATGGAAGACCGTAAACGAGAAGGATACTTCTGATGACCGACGCCACCGCGGGCCTCGCCCCGGCCCCTGATCTTCTCCGCATCGCCACCGCAGGCAGTGTGGACGACGGCAAGTCGACCCTGGTCGGCCGGCTGCTCTACGACACGAAATCGGTTCTCGCCGACCAGATCGACGCCGTCACCAAGGCATCGGTCGATCGCGGACTCGACACCCCCGACCTGTCGCTGCTGGTCGACGGTCTGCGCGCCGAGCGCGAGCAGGGCATCACCATCGACGTGGCCTACCGCTACTTCGCCACGCCCGCACGCTCTTTCGTGCTGGCCGACACCCCCGGCCACGTGCAGTACACCCGCAACACCGTCTCCGGCGCCTCCACCGCGCAGCTGGTGATCCTGCTGGTCGACGCCCGTAACGGTGTGGTCGCCCAGACGCGGCGCCATGCCGCAGTGATGGCCTTGCTCGGTGTGCCGCAGCTGGTGCTCGCGGTCAACAAGATCGATCTGGTCGACGACGCGGAGTCCGTGTTCGCCTCGATCAAGGCCGATTTCGCCGAAGTGACCCGCACGCTCGGGTGGTCGGACGAGCAGGTCACCTCGATCCCGGTGTCGGCGCTGCACGGCGACAACATCGCGTCGCGGTCCGAGAACACCCCGTACTACTCGGGTCCCACGCTGATCGAGCATCTCGAGACCGTGCCGAACGTGACCGACCGTCACGAGGTGGGTCTGCGGTTCCCGGTGCAGTACGTGATCCGTCCGCGCACCGCCGAGTACCCCGACTACCGCGGGTACGCCGGTCAGATCGCCGCGGGTCGTGTCAGTGTGGGCGACGAGGTGGTGGTGCTGCCCAGCGGCACCCACACCACCATCACCCAGATCGACACCGCCGACGGCCAGCTGTCGACGGCGCATACCGGTCGTAGCGTCACGCTGCTGCTCGCCGACGACGTCGACATCTCGCGCGGCGACCTGATCAGTGCGGTGACCGATGCGCCCGAGCCGATCCAGCAGTTCACCGCAACGGTGTGCTGGCTGGCCGACAAGCCGCTGCGCCCCGGTGCACGTCTGCTGCTCAAGCACGGCACGCGTACCACCCAGGCCATCGTCGGCGCGTTGGACACCCTGTTCGACGAGCAGAACCTGACGCTCAGCGATGCCCCGGATGTGCTGGAGCTCAACCAGATCGGTCGGATCTCGGTGCAGACCGCCGAGCCGATCCCGGCCGACGACTACCAGGTGAACCGCGAGTCGGGCAGCTTCTTGCTGATCGATCCGCAGGGCGGCAACACCCTGGCCGCCGGCCTGGTCGGCGACGCGCTGGCGTCGCTGCATCTCAAAGAGCTGGTGTGAACGCACCGCACGACGACGTGACCGGCGGCGGCGCCGCGGGCACTCCCCCGACGCTGCTGCTCGTCGCGCACGGCAGCCGTGACCCCCGGTTCGCCGACACGGCGTGCCGGGTTCGGCGGGCGGTGGCCCGGCAGTTGCCGCATGTCGCCGTGCGGATCTCGTACCTGGATCTGAATTCTCCGCTGGTCGCCGACGAGGTGGCCGCGGTGTCGGGGGCGGCAGTGGTGGTCCCACTACTGCTGGCCCCCGGATATCACTCGTCGGTCGACCTGCCTGCGATCATCGCCGACGCGGCGCCTGCGGCACCGGTCGTGACCACCGATGTCGTCGGTACGACGTCGCTGGCCGAGGCGCTGGCCGACCGTCTGCACGAGGCCGGGATGCGGCCCGACGACGGCATCCTGATGACCGCGGTGGGTTCGTCACAGCCGTGCGCCGAACGTCTCATCCGCCGTCGTGCGGTGGAGCTGTCGACCCGTCTGCACCGGCCGGTCGACGTCGTCTTCGCCACCGCATTGGGTGTCGGGAACATCAAGCTGCGCACCGCTGTTCGTCGTCTGCACTACGCCGGCGCCACCCGCATCGTCTTGAGCCCGTACTTCCTGTCGGCCGGTCTGCTGACCGAGCGCGCCGAGCAGGCGCTCGACACCCTGGCCCCGGGTTCCCTGGTGGCCGGTCCGATCGGTGCGCACCCCGCCCTGATCGACGCGATCTGCGACAAGTACCGCGCCGGTGTCCGCCAGATGCGACCCGATCACGTTCTCGCACCACGTCGCTGACGTCTCCCCATCGGTGGTCGAGCAGGACGATCCCAGACGATGGTTGGGCCAGACGCCGTCACACGATGGTCGAGCACGACACACCCAACACGGTGGTTGAGCACGACGTTGCCCCCACGATGGTCGAGCACGACGCACCCAACACGGTGGTTGAGCACGACGCACCCCACACGATGGTTGAGCAGGACGTCCTCGCGCTAGCGAGGCCGACCGTCCGTCGAAACCTCTGCAACGTCACGCCGGAACGCAGCGACCTCCGAGCGGGTCACCTTCCAACGTCGGCCTGCGGAGATTTCGACACGCGTCGTCGCTACGCTCCTCCGCGGCTCAATCACCAAAAACCGCTCCCCACACGATGGTTGAGCACGACGCACCCCCCACGATGGTTGAGCAGGACGTCCTCGCGCTAGCGAGGCCGACCGTCCGTCGAAACCTCTGCAACATCACCCCGGAACGCACCCACCACCGAGGTGCCCACCTTCCAACGTCGGCCTGCGGAGATTTCGACACGCGTCGTCGCTACGCTCCTCCGCGGCTCAATCACCAACAACCACACCCCACACGATGGTTGAGCACGACACACCCCCCACGATGGTTGATTTCGACAAGCTCAATCCGACGGACCAGGACGTCCTCGCGCCAGCGAGGCCGACCGTCGTCGAAACCTCAGCAACATCACGCCCGAACGCAGCCACCTCCGAGGTGCCCACCTCCCGACATCAGCCGACGGAGATTTCGACACGCCTCGTCGCTACGCTCCTCCGCGGCTCAATCACCAACAAACGATGGTTGAGCAGGACGTCCTCGCGCCAGCGAGGCCGACCGTCCGTCGAAACCTCTGCAACATCACGCCCGAACGCAGCCACCACCGAGGTGCCCACCTTCCAACGTCGGCCTGCGGAGATTTCGACACGCCTCGTCGCTACGCTCCTCCGCGGCTCAATCACCAACAACCGATGGTTGAGCAGGACGTCCTCGCGCCAGCGAGGCCGACCGTCCGTCGAAACCTCAGCAACATCACGCCCGAACGCAGCCACCTCCGAGGTGCCCACCTCCCGACATCAGCCGACGGAGATTTCGACACGCCTCGTCGCTACGCTCCTCCGCGGCTCAATCACCAACAAACGATGGTTGAGCAGGACGTCCTCGCGCTAGCGAGGCCGACCGTCCGTCGAAACCTCTGCAACATCACGCCCGAACGCAGCCACCTCCGAGGTGCCCACCTCCCGACGTCGGCCGGCGGAGATTTCGACACGCCTCGTCGCTCCGCTCCTCCGCGGCTCAATCACCAAAAACCGCTCCCCACACGATGGTTGAGCAGGACGTCCTCGCGCTAGCGAGGCCGACCGTCCGTCGAAACCTCTGTATGGTCACGCCGGACCGCACCCACCTCCGAGGTGCGTACGTTCCGACATCAGCCGACGGAGATTTCGACGCGCCTCGTCGCTACGCTCCTCATCGGCTCAATCACCAACAAACGATGGTCGAGCAGGACGTCCTCGCGCCAGCGAGGCCGACCGGCCGTCGAAACCTCTGCAACATCACCCCGGAACGCACCCACCACCGAGGTGCCCACCTCCCGACGTCGGCCTGCGGAGATTTCGACACGCCTCGTCGCTACGCTCCTCATCGGCTCAATCACCAAAAACCGCTCCCCACACGATGGTTGAGCAGGACGTCCTCGCGCTAGCGAGGCCGACCGTCCGTCGAAACCTCTGCACCGTCACGCCGGAACGCAGCCACCTCCGAGGTGCTCACCTTCCAACGTGACGCGCAGACAACACCGTCATGCTTCGGTGAGTGCGGCCACCTTGGTCGCGCGGGCGTAGACGGTCTCCCCTGCCTGCAGGTTGAGGGCGTTCTGGTCGCCCCGGGTGATCTCGGCGGCGAATTCCTCGCCCGATGCGGACGCGATGAGCTCGACCCGGGTCTCGAATCCGAGGTTCACGACGCGCTGCACGGTCGCCTTGAGCACACCGGTGTCGAGCGATGCATCGGTGGACGGCGATGCCATCTCCGGGGTGCGGCCGAGCCGGATGTCGTGCGGGCGCACCAGATCACCGTTGAGCCGCACCGTCGAACCGAGGAACGAGGCGACGAAGGTGTTGGTCGGGCGGTCGTAGAGGTCGTCAGGTGTACCGATCTGCTCGATCCGACCCTTGTTGAGCACCGCGATGCGGTCGCTGACGTCGAGCGCCTCCTGCTGGTCGTGGGTGACCAGCACAGTGGTGACGTGCACTTCCTCGTGCAGACGACGCAGCCAGCGGCGCAGGTCGTCACGGACCTTCGCATCCAACGCGCCGAACGGTTCGTCGAGCAGCAGCACCTTGGGGTCGACGGCGAGTGCCCGGGCCAGCGCCATCCGCTGTCGCTGACCACCCGACAGCTGAGCCGGGAACCGCTTCTGGAAGACGGTGAGCCCGACGACGTCGAGCAGCTCGTCGACCTTGGCGTCGATCTCCTTCTTGGGCCGCTTGCGGATCTTGAGGCCGAAGGCGATGTTGTCGCGCACGGTCAGATGTTTGAACGCGGCGTAGTGCTGGAACACGAACCCGATGTCGCGCTTCTGCGGCGACTTGCGGGACACGTCGTCGTCGTCGATCAGCACGGTGCCCGAGTCCAGGGTGTCGAGCCCGGCGATCGCACGCAGCAGTGTGGACTTGCCCGAGCCGGAGGGGCCGAGCAGCGAGGTGAGCTGTCCGTCCGGGATGTCGATGGAGACGTTGTCGAGGGCGGCGAAGTCGCCATAGCGCTTGTTCGCGCCGATCACCTTGATGGACATGTCACACGCCTTCCTTGTGCTGGTGGACGAGCTGCTTGGCATCGACGGGTTCGGGACCATGCGGCGGGGTGAGGTCGGGTTCGACGAGTTCGACGTCGCCCGAGGTGGATTCGCTGGCGTCGGCCAGACGTGACTTGGCACGCCGTTCGATCAGCGACATGAGGATCAGCACCACGATGGCGACGAACATCAGCAGGGTCGCCGCGGCGTAGGCGCCGAATTCGTTGTAGTCGTCGGTGTATCGGGAATGGACCAACAGTGTCAGGGTCTGCGAGATACCCGGATAGTTCGACGACACCATGGTGACCGCGCCGTACTCGCCGAGTGAGCGGGCCACGGTGAGGACGACGCCGTAGGTCAGACCCCAGCGGATGGCCGGCAGGGTGACCCGCCAGAACACCTGCCACGCATTGGCTCCGAGGGTTGCCGCGGCCTCTTCCTGTTCGGTGCCGATCTCGCGGAGCACCGGCTCCACCTCACGGGCGACGAACGGCAGGGTGACGAACAGCGTCGCGAGCACCATGCCGGGGAATCCGAAGATCACCCGGAAGCCCAGGCTCTCGATGCCCCCGAACCAGCCGCCGTAGCCCCACAGCAGGATCAGCGCGACACCGGCGACCACCGGCGACACCGCGAACGGCAGGTCGACGACGGCCTGGAGCAGCCCCTTGCCGGGGAACTTGCCGCGGGCCAGCGCCAGGGCGGTGACCACACCGAACACCACGTTCAGCGGCACCACGATGACGACGATCAGCAGGCTCATCTGCAGGGCGGAGATCGCCGCGGGGGTGGTGATCCACTCCCAGAACTGCACGATGCCGTGTTCGAACGACCGGTAGAAGATGGTGCCGACGGGCACGATCAGCAGGATGAACAGGTAGACGAGTGCGATCGTGCGCAGCCCGTACTTGGTCAGTGGCGAAACCTTCATCGGTCGGCGTCCTCTCGCTTGGACTGCCACCGGCCCGCGACCCGCAGGACGAGCAGTGTCACGAACGCGATCAGTAGCAGGACCACCGAGATCGCGGCCGCGTCGACCGGGGCGTCGATCTCGATCTGCTGCTGGATGTACTGCGATGCCACCTGGGTGTCACCGGGGATGTTGCCACCGATCAGCACCACCGAACCGAACTCGCCGATGGCCCGGGTGAACGCCAGGCCGGCTCCGGTGAGGATGGCCGGCAGCAGCGACGGCATCACGATCTTGCGGAAGATCGTGAGGTTCTTGGCGCCGAGTACCGCCGCGGCCTCCTCGACGTCGACGTCGAGTTCGATGAGCACCGGCTGCACCTGCCGCACCACGAACGGGAGGGTGACGAAGGTCAGGGCGATCACCAGCGCCGGCTTGGTGGCGTTGAGCTGGATGTCGATGGGACTGTTGGGCCCGTACAGCGACAGCAGCACGAGGCTGGCGACGATGGTGGGCAGCGCGAACGGCAGATCGATGATCGCGTTGACGAACCCCTTGCCGGGGAACTCGTCTCGAACCAGCACCCAGGCGATCAGGGTGCCGAACACGACGTTGATCAGTGCCGCGATCACCGAGACGAGCACGGTGATCCACAGGGTGTCGAGGGCTGCGGGTGCGGTGACCGCATCCCAGAAGCCGCTCCACCCGTCGTCGAAGGACTGCACGGTGATCGCGGCGAGCGGCAGCAGCACGATGATGCTGAGCCACAGCCAGGCGATACCGATGGTCGCCGGGCTGACGCCGGCGAAGGTGCGCGAGCGTCCGAGGAATCCGCCCGGTGGGCGGGAATCGGGAACCGGCGTCGCGGTTGCCGACGTCGTCGAATCGACCGAGGTCACTGCCTACCCCCTGCGTCGTAGATCTTGGTGATGGCGCCCTTCTTGCCGAAGAGCGCTTCGTCGACGGCCTTCCAGCCGGTCAGGTCCTTGCCGTCATTGTCCTCGGCGGTGCCCTCACCGAGGACCTTGCCGAGTTCGTTGATGGTCCACAGCTTCTCGATGTCACCCGGGAACAGGTCACGGGTCTGCTCGATGATGGCCGGGTCGACGGGGCGGAAGCCCTGCTCGGCCCAGATCCGCTGTGCCTGCGGGGTGAACAGGTAGTCCACGAACGACCGGGCTCCGGCCAGATCGTCGGAGGTGTTCACCACCGCCACCGGGTTCTCGATCTTGAAGGTCTGCGGCGGGATCACATACTCGACCTGGCTGTTCGCACCGGCGGTCGCATTGGCCCGATCGAGCATGATCGCCTCGTTCTCGTAGCTGATCAGCACGTCGCCCTGGCCCTGCTCGAAGGCCGTGGTGGCCTCGCGACCGGACTTGGGCACCACCTTGATGTGGTCGCGCACCAGTTCGGAGATGTAGTCGAGGCCGGCCTGGGAGTTGCGGCCACCGTCGCTGAGTGCGGCATACGGTGCCAGCAGGTTCCACTTGGCGGAGCCGGAACTGCCCGGGTTGGGGGTCACCACCTGCACACCCGGCTTCAGCAGGTCGGCCCAGTCGTGGATGTTCTTCGGGTTGCCCTTGCGGACCACCAGTGCGACCACCGAACCGAACGGGGTGCTGTTGTTGGGTGCCTGTTTCTTCCAGTCCTTGTCGACCAGACCGGCCTTCACCAGACGGGTGATGTCGGGTTCGACCGAGAAGTTCACCACGTCGGCGGGAACTCGGCGGGCGACCTTGCGGGACTGGTCACCGGAGGCGCCGTAGGACACCGAGAAACCGATGTCGTGGCCTTCCGGGGTGGCGCGGAACGCCGGGATGATCTCGTCGTAACCGGTCTTGGGAACTGCGTAGGCGACCAGATCGAGGTGCCGACTGCCGCTGGAGATATCCACTCCACCGGGTTCGTCGGTCGATCCGCCTCCACAGCCCGCGACGAGCACCATCGCCAGTGCCAACAAACACACCAGTACGGGGGTGCCGCGTCGCGTGACGGGGCCAGCGCTCACTGCTTCCTCCAGGGCTCAGCGGGGGCCGGTCGAAAGGGCTGCGACCGGCGGGGACCGGATAAAACTAACAACCGCTGAGCCTGCCGATCGCCACCGGAAAACCGGGTCTGGAGTTACGCAGGGCGACGTGCTATCGGGTCAACAGCCACGCCAGGAGAACCAGAATGATGAGCGCCAGCAGCGCCATGGTCACGCGTGAACGGATCACGTCCTACAAACCCTTTCCGTCGTCGTCGGCGAACCGTCGACGATCGATCACCGACATCACGCCATCGACCAGCAGATTCAGCACGATCGCGACCGCGATGGCCAGTGGGACCACCACGATCAGCGTGACCAGCAGCTGAGGGACGAACGACAGTCCGGTGAGCCATTCCTCGACGCCGTCCCACCACGCGAGCACGCCGTCCACAGCCATCACCTCGTCCACTCCGGTCGCCACCGGACTTCAATTCAGCGTGATTCGAACTGGTCTCCCGAGCGCTCCAGGTCGAGCGACGCCGGAGGCGAGTCCGTGCCCATGGTATCGCCCGCGCCGAGCCGAAGAATTCCGCCACCACCACCGCGCCGGGCCAGGCACTGTGCGCCCGGCCGGCCGGGTTCAGTCCAGTCGCCAGTTCTCGTAGGAGCGCGCATCCTCGATCGGTTCGACGTGGATGGTGGGCCGGATGTGGTCGAGGCGGGCGGCGAGGGCGGTCTCGACCTCTTCGGCGAGGTCGTGGCCGCGGGCCACCGACCAGTCCCCCGGCACCAGCATGTGGAACTGGATGAACCGTTCGTGCGCCGATTCGCGGGTGCGCACGTCGTGGAATCGCACGTCGCCGTCGGCGAAGCCGGCCAGTACCTCGTCGATCGCGGCGCGGTCGTCAGCGGGCATCGCCGCATCCATCAGACCGGCCGCCGACCGCCACATCACCCGGCCCCCGACGACGAGGATGTTGATCGCCACCGCGATCGCGACCAGCGCATCCAACGGCAGCCATCCGGTGAGTGCGACGAGTGCCACCCCCACCACCACCCCCGCCGACGTCCACACATCGGCCATCAGGTGTTTGCCATCGGCCTGCAGGGTCAGCGACCGGTGACGGTTTCCGGCCCGCAACAACACCAACGCGACCGCGCCGTTCACCGCCGCGGCGACCAGCGAGATGATCAGGCCGAGGCCGATCCGTTCGAGTTCCTGCGGATGCAGCAACCGGTCCACTGCACTCACGATGATCGCGATCGCCGCGATGATGATCAGCACACCCTCGAACACCGCCGAGAAGTACTCGGCTTTGGAGTGGCCGAAGTTGTGTCCCGCATCGGCCGGGCGCGCGGCCACCCGCAATGCGAGGAAGGCAGCAATCGCCGCGGCAAGGTTGACCAGGGATTCCGCGGCATCCGACAGCAGACCCACCGACCCCGACACCTGCCAGGCCGCGACCTTCAGCACGATGGTCGCGAGCGCGGCCGCGATGCTCAGCAACGCGAAACGGGACAGGTCCGGACGTTCGTCGACGACGGTCACCCGACCATCAGATCACACCGCGGTCCGTGCGGCCGGTCGTCTCAACCCAGTGCCTCGACCAGTCCACGACGCCGCATCAGCGGTTCGATCCCCGGCTGTCGTCCGATCAGCTTCTCGTGCGCGACAAGCGGATCCACGCTGTCTCCGCGGGACAGTGTGGCATCGGCGAATCGTCGCCCGCTGTCCCGCCGCAGCCCGCCCTCGGCCAGGAACCACTGCTCGGTCTCGGCGTCGAGCACCTCCGACCAGATGTAGGAGTAGTAGCCGGCCGAGTAGCCGCCACCGAAGATGTGGTTGAAGTACGCACTGCGATACCGCGGCGGGATGAGTGCGGTACCCACCCCGGCGGCACGCAGCGCGTCGGCCTCGAACGCCGCGACGTCGGTGACGGCGCCCGCCGCCTCGGTCGACAGCCGATGCCAGGCCAGGTCGAGGGCGGATGCGGCGAGGTACTCGATGGTGCCGTGTGCGGTGTCGGCACCGGCGTTGGCGCGGGCTGCCTCGGCCAGTTCGGCCGGGATCGGTGCGCCGGTCTCGTGGTGACGGGCGTAGTGCGCCAGCACCTGCGGGTGCAGCGCCCACATCTCGTTGACCTGGGACGGGAACTCGACGAAGTCGCGCGGCACCGAAGTGCCCGACTGGGACGGATAGGCCACCGCCGACAGCAACCCGTGCAGGGCATGCCCGAACTCGTGGAACAGCGTGGTGAGCTGGTCGATCGAGAGCAGGCACGGCTCACCGGCGTCGGGTTTGGTCAGGTTGAGCACGTTGACGATGATCGGCGCGGTGGCGAGCACCGCCGACTGGTCGACGATGTTGTTCATCCACGCCCCGCCGCGCTTGGACGGCCGCGCGAAATAGTCACCGAGGAACAATCCGATGCTGGTCCCGGCCTCGTCGAAGACCTCCCACACCCGGACGTCGGGATGGTAGGCGTGCAGGTCGGGGCGTTCGGTGAAACTCAGCCCGTACAGGGCGCCTGCCGCGTAGAACACGCCGTCGGTGATGACGGTGTCGAGTTCGCAGTAGTCGGTGAACGCCTCGAGCGACACCTCCGACTGTGAACGTCGTTGCCGTGTCAGCCAATAGGTGACGTCGGCGGCGCCGATGCCTGCGCCGGCCCCCTGGCTGCCCGCGAACTCCGAGATAGCGGCCAGTTCCCGTTCCCCGGCGCGCATCGCCGATCCGATGAGCTCGCCGAGCAACTCGTCGACGGCGGCCGGACTCGGGGCGGTCTGTTCGGCGATCACGTACTCGGCGTGGTCGCGGTAGCCGAGCAGTTCGGCCCGCCGTGCCCGCAGCCGGACGATCTCGAGCACCATCTCCCGCGTGTCGAACTCGTTGTCCCGCGAGCACCGGTGCACCGACGCGTCGAAGACTCGCCGGCGGGTGGCCGGGTCGTTCAGTTCGGTGAGCACCGACTGGCTGGTCGGCAGTTCCAGGGTGATCAGGTGACCTGTGTCGTGGCCGGCCTCGGCGGCCGCACGCCGGGCCGCGGCGATCTCCGCGGCACCGAGGCCGTCGAGGGCCGCGGCGTCGTCGACGAGTACCGCCGAGGCGTTCGTGTCGTCGAGGATCCGCTGCGAGAAGGTGGTGGTCAGGTAGGCCAGCCGGGAGGAGATGGTGCGCATCTCCTGCTGTCCTGCGTCGTCGAGACCCGCGCCCGCGCGCACCGCCTCCCGGTAGCGGGTGTCGAGCAACCGCCGCCGGTCCTCGGTGAGGTCGAGGGTGTCAGCAGCATCGTGCAGCGTCGAGATCCGCTGGAACAGACCCTGATTCATCGCGATGGTGTTCGCATGGTCGGTCAGCAGGGTGGACAGTTCCTGCGAGATCTCGTTGCGCCGCGGGTTGGTGTCGGGCCCGACGAGATTGAAGAAGACACCCGCTGCCCGCGCCAGATCGCGGCCCGACAGTTCGAGCGCCTCGATCGTGTTGGCGAAGGTCGGCGGCTCCGGGTTGTCGGCGATCGCCGACACCTCGCCGAGCTGCGTGGCCGTCGCCGCGGCGAACGCGGGCAGGAAGTCGTCGTCCGAGATCGACGCGAAGTCCGGGAGCCCATGAGGCAGATCACTCTGTGCGAGAACAGGATTCACGTTCGATTCGGCAGACGCCATTACTTCCCCTTCGGTTTGTCACCCGCCGAGTCGGTCGAGAGTGCCGCCACGAAGGCCTCCTGCGGCACCTCGACCCGCCCGATGGTCTTCATCCGCTTCTTGCCTTCCTTCTGCTTCTCGAGCAGCTTGCGCTTACGGCTGATGTCACCGCCGTAGCACTTCGCGAGCACGTCCTTGCGGATCGCCCGGATGTTCTCGCGCGCAATGATCTTCGATCCGATCGCGGCCTGCACCGGAACCTCGAACTGCTGGCGCGGGATCAGCTCCTTGAGCTTGGTGGCCATCTTGTTGCCGTAGCCGTAGGCCGCGTCGCGGTGCACGATGGCACTGAATGCGTCGACGGCCTCTCCCTGCAACAGGATGTCGACCTTGACCAGATCGGCCTCCTGCTCGCCGGCCTCCTCGTAGTCGAGGCTGGCGTAGCCGCGGGTGCGGGACTTCAGCGAATCGAAGAAGTCGAAGATGATCTCGGCCATCGGCATCGTGTAGCGCATCTCCACACGGGTCTCCGACAGGTAGTCCATGCCGCCGAGTTCGCCGCGGCGGGTCTGGCACAGCTCCATGATCGCCCCGATGAACTCGCTGGGCGCGATGATGGTGGTCTTGACGATCGGCTCGAAGATGTTGCGGGCCTTGCCGTCCGGCCAATCCGACGGGTTGGTGACGATATACTCGGTGCCGTCCTCCATCACCACGCGGTAGACCACGTTGGGTGCGGTGGAGATCAGGTCCAGGCCGAACTCGCGCTCGAGCCGCTCCCGGGTGATCTCCATGTGCAGCAGACCGAGGAAGCCGCAGCGGAAACCGAAGCCCAGCGCCACCGACGTCTCCGGCTCGTAGGTCAGTGCGGCGTCGTTGAGCTGCAGCTTGTCCAGTGCGTCACGCAGCACCGGGTAGTCCGAGCCGTCCAGCGGATACAGGCCGGAGTACACCATCGGGCGCGGTTCGCGGTAGCCCGTCAGCGGTACGGTCGCACCGTTGCGGGCCGCGGTGACGGTGTCACCGACCTTGGACTGGCGCACATCCTTCACGCCGGTGATCAGATAGCCCACCTCGCCCACGCCGAGCCCCTTGGACGGCTTGGGTTCGGGCGAGACGATGCCCACCTCGAGCAGCTCGTGCGTGGCGCCGGTGGACATCATCGCGATCTTCTCGCGCGGGACGATCTTGCCGTCGACGACGCGGACGTAGGTCACCACACCGCGGTAGGTGTCATAGACCGAGTCGAAGATCATCGCGCGGGCCGGGGCGTCGGGATCGCCGACCGGGGCCGGGATCTGCCGGATCACCTCGTCGAGCAGCGCCGGCACACCCACACCGGTCTTGCCCGACACCCGCAACACGTCGTCGGGTTCGCAGCCGATGATGTGCGCGATCTCCCCGGCGTAGCGGTCCGGGTCGGCGGCGGGCAGGTCGATCTTGTTGAGCACCGGGATGATGGTGAGGTCGTTCTCCATCGCCAGGTACAGGTTCGCCAGGGTCTGCGCCTCGATGCCCTGTGCGGCGTCGACGAGCAGCACCGCACCCTCACACGCCTCGAGCGCACGAGACACCTCGTAGGTGAAGTCGACGTGCCCGGGGGTGTCGATCAGGTGCAGGACGTACTTGTCGTCGCCCACCGTCCACGGCAGCCGCACGTTCTGCGCCTTGATGGTGATGCCGCGCTCACGCTCGATGTCCATCCGGTCGAGGTACTGCGCACGCATCTGCCGCTCCTCGACGACGCCGGTGAGCTGCAGCATCCGGTCGGCCAAGGTGGACTTGCCGTGATCGATGTGCGCGATGATGCAGAAGTTCCGGATCTGCGCGGGATCGGTGAACGTGGTGTCGGCGAAGCTGGAAATCGGGATCGGCTCCTGGTTGGCGCGCCCGGCGGCACGACAGGCGAGGTGGGTGTTTCCCTCCAGTTTGTCATGTCGCCCCGTCCGGGCACCGGGCAGCGGCTCCGATCAGGCCCGGGCGGGGCCTACGCTTGCTGTCCATGACGGTCTCGCCCTTCACCGCCGACGGTGTCGTCGCCGATGTGCACCGCCCCCACACCGACCCGATCGGGCTGGTCGTGCTCGCCCACGGCGCCGGCGGCAACCGCGACGCGAAGATCCTGCACGCCTATGCCGACGAGTTCTGCGGGCGCGGATTCGTCGTCGCCCGCATCGACCTGCCGTACCGGCAACGCCACCCCAAGGGGCCGCCGAGTCCGTCGACCGCCCCCGCCGACCGGGACGGTATCCGGGCGGCCGTCGCGGCGCTGCGCGGTGAGGCCGACGGCCCCCTCGTGGTCGGCGGTCACTCCTATGGCGGCCGCCAGGTGTCGATGGTGATCGGCGAGGACGGGGGTGGCGCCGACCTGCTCCTGCTCAGCAGCTACCCGCTGCACCCGCCGGGCAAACCGGAACGGGCACGCATCGAGCATCTGCCCGACATCACCGTGCCGACCGTCGTGGTGCACGGTTCCAACGACCCGTTCGCCACCACCGACGAGATCACCGAGGCCCTCACGCTGATCCCGGCACCGACCCGGCTCGTCGAGATCGACAAGGGCGGCCACGACCTCAAACCCGACCGCAAACCCACCGCACCGGAGGCCGCCGACGCGGTCACCGCCCTGCTCGCCGGAGAGCCCTCATGACCCGTCCCACGCCCCGGCACGCCCCGCGTCGCGCCGCCACCGCCGACCTCGCCCGGCGGGTGCTCTACACGCCGCGACTCGACGGCGACGCCGATCCCGGGGAGATAGTGTGGACCTGGGTGCCCTTCGAGGACGACCCGTCCCAGGGCAAGGACCGGCCGGTGCTCGTCGTCGGACGCGACCCCCGTGACGACGATCCCGATCACGTGCTCGGACTGATGCTCTCGAGCAAGGGGCACCGGCGCGACGACGAGAACTGGATGTCGCTGGGTGCCGGTGCGTGGGATTCCGAGCAGCGGGAGAGCTTCATCCGCCTCGACCGCGTGCTGGTGATCGACGACGACGCGATCCGACGCGAGGGCGCGATCCTCGACGAGTCGCGGTTCGCCGTCGTCGCCGCCGAACTGCGGGGCCACTACGGCTGGCAGTGACGCCCACCGAGCCGGCGGTTCAGGCCAGGCGGGTGATCTCCACGACGACGTCGAGGTCGCTGGCCTGCCCGCCGGTGTAGATGCCCTTGAGCGGCGAGACATCCGAGTAGTCGCGGCCCACACCCACCGACACGTGCTGTTCGGTGATCGGGGTGGCATTGGTGGGGTCATAGCCCCACCAGGCGCCGGTCCAGGCCTCGATCCAGGCGTGGCTCTGCCCCTCGACGGTCTTGTCGATCTCGGCGTTCGGCTTGGGATGCAGATAGCCCGACACGTAGCGGGAGGGAATCCCCAGCCCGCGCAACATCAGCAGGGTCAGGTGCGCATAGTCCTGACAGACACCCTTGCGCTCGTTCCACGCGTCGACCGCGGTGGTGTGCACCCCGGTGGTGCCGGGTACGTACTCCATCTCCTCGTTCACGAACCCGCAGACCGCCTCGACCGCCGCCTCCGGATCGAGGCCCTTGGCCAGCCGCCGGGCGGTGGCCACCAACGACCGGTTCTTGGGGACATAGGCGGTGTTGGAGAGCATCTCGTCGTAGCGGTCCTCGACCGCCTCGGTGCGGATCCCGTCCCAGTCGCGCGCGCGTTCGGGGCCGGGCCGCTCCCCCGGCTCGGTCTCCACCACCGACATCCCCGACACCTCGAGTTCCTCGTGCGGGGCGTGCAGGTCGAAGGCGGTGACCGCGGTACCCCAGTAGTCGGTGTAGCGGTAGGAGCGGGTGGCCGGCACGGTCTCGACACGATTGACGATCACGTTCTGCCGGTTGTCGCTGCGCGGCGTCAGCCGGGCCTCGTTGTAAGACGAGGTGACCGGGCTCAGGTAGGCAAAGCCCGTCGAATGCACGACCCTCAGTCGCCAGCTCACAGTTCACTCTCCTCGATGACATGCTCCTCGCCGTTGCTGACCCGGGCGTCGGCCCACGACACATACGGCGAGACATGGAAGTACTGGGCGGTGACCGCCTCGTTGACCGACCGGCAGGTGTCCTGCAGGTCGAGCAACCGTTCCTGCAGACCGTCGAGCAGATCGCCGGGTTCGAGGAACTCCAGCGAGCTGCGGGCCCGCCCGAGCAGCAGCAGCGCCTCGGCCTGGGCACCGGTGCGGCTCGGCCCCTTCTCCAGTTCGGCGAGATTCTGCTCGGCCACCCGCAGGGCGTGGAACACCGACCGCGGGAACAACCGGTCCAGAAGCATGAACTCGACGATGTTCTGGGCGTTGATCACGCCGCGGTAGGTGCGCAGGAAGGTGTCGTGGGCGCCGGCCGACACCAGCACGTTGACCCACGCCGGCGAGCCGGAACGGTCACCGGCACGGGCCAGCAGCATGCGGATGGTCATGTCGACGCGTTCCACCGAACGGCCCAGCAGCAGATAGCGGTAGCCGTCGTCGTGGCTGAGGGTGGCGTCGGCGAGACCGGCGAACATCGCCGCCCGGTTCTTCACGTACGAGAGGAACTCGTGCGGACCCAGTCGGCGCGAACGCCGTTCGGCGTCGCCGAGCCCGTTGTAGGTGGTGTTCAGGCACTCCCACATCTCGCTGGAGGTGACCTCGCGTGCGCCGCGGGCGTTCTCGCGGGCCGACCCGATCAGGTCGACGATCGACCCCACCGAATCCGGGTCGTAGGCAACGCGTTCGGTGAGTGACCACACGTCCAGCGTCGCACCGGGTTCGGGCGGGGTGAGGCCGAGCACCTGGATCACCAGACGCACCAGGCCGTCGGCGTTGGCGGTGGTGTCCTCGAGCAGCTGGTGGATCGAGACGTCCAGAATGCGCGCCATGTCGTCGGCGCGCTCTACGTAGCGGCCGATCCAGTACAGCGATTCGGCGTTGCGGGCCAACATCATTGGTTTGTACCTCCCACATCTGACATGCCACCGCCGACCTGGCCCTGCTGCTGTTGCTGGGTCTGGGTGTGCAGCGGATCGGGGGCGCTCTCGGCGGGCCGGGCCGCGGCCACACCGCTCTTGGTGACGACCTTGGTGCCGCTCATCTCCCGTTCCTCCGGCGAACTGCGCGAGGCCAGCACCCAGGTGTCCTTGGAACCGCCGCCCTGGCTGGAGTTCACCACCAGCGACCCCTCGGGCAGGGCGACGCGGGTCAGGCCGCCGGGCAGCACCCACACCGACTCGCCGTCGTTGACCGCGAACGGCCGGAGGTCGACGTGGCGGGGGCTGAGATAGTCGCCGGCCTTGGTCGGCACCGTCGACAACTGCACCACCGGCTGGGCGATCCAGCCGCGCGGATCGTTGCGGACCTTGCGGGCGAGGGTGTCGAGCTCGGCCTTGGTGGCCTCCGGCCCGAAGACGATGCCGTATCCGCCCGATCCCTCCACCGGCTTGACGACGAGTTCGTCGATGCGGTCGAGGACCTCCTCGCATTCTTCGGGCAACCAGCACCGCAGGGTGTCGACGTTGGCGATGATCGGCTTCTCGCCGAGGTAGTAGTCGATGATCTCGGGCACATAGGTGTAGATCAGCTTGTCGTCACCGACACCGTTGCCGACCGCCGAGGAGATCACGACGTTGCCGGCGCGGGCGGCGTTGAGCAGCCCGGCCACACCGAGCATCGAGTCCGGCCGGAACTGCATCGGATCGAGGAAGTCGTCGTCGATCCGCCGGTAGATCACGTCGACGCGCTGCTCCCCCTCGGTGGTGCGCATGTAGACGACGTTGTCGCGGCAGAACAGATCTCGGCCCTCGACGAGCTCCACGCCCATCAGCCGGGCGAGCAGGGAGTGTTCGAAGTAGGCCGAGTTGGCCACACCCGGGGTGAGCACCACGATGTTCGGATCGGCCTCGTTGAACGCCGCCGAGGCCCGCAGTGCGCGCAGCAGATGACTCGGATAGTCGGCGACCGCCCGAACCCGATGCGAGGAGAACAGATCCGGGAAGACGCGCGCCATGGTGCGGCGATTCTCCATCACGTACGACACACCCGACGGTGACCGCAGATTGTCCTCGAGGACCCGGAAGTCGCCGTTGGCATCCCGGATCAGGTCGATGCCCGCGACGTGGATACGAACTCCGTTGGGCGGCCGGATGTTTGCCGCCTGACGGTGAAAGTGCTCACACGAGTGGACAAGTCGCTTCGGCAGCACACCGTCGCGCAGGATCTCCTGCTCGCCGTAGATGTCGTCGAGGAACAACTCGAGGGCCTGCACCCGCTGGGTGATACCGGATTCCAGCTTGGTCCATTCCGACGACGAGATCACCCGTGGCACAACGTCCAACGGGAACGGACGCTCCTTGCCCGACAACGAGAAGGTGATGCCCTGATCGATGAACGCCCGCCCGAGGGCGTCGATCCGGGCATCGATGTCCGAGCGCTCGGATTCGGCCATCACCTTGAAGATGCCCTTGTACGCCGACCGGACATCACCGTCGTTGTCGAACATCTCGTCAAAGGCGCGGCCGAATGATCTCGCATCCTCGTAGCCGGCGAAAATACCGGTGTCCGTGGGCTTTACGGAGACCTTTGCCGATTTCGACCTGGCCGTGCGGACATTCGATTTCGCCTTGCCCTCGGCTTTCACCGCGCCCTCGGTCTTCGCCGCAGCCTTGGTGGTGGCCTTCGTGGGGCTGGATTTGCGCGCCTTCTTCGCAGGCACATTCGTCGACGCGGGACTCATAACCTGACATGGTGCTACAAAACCGTCAGTTCGGCACGACGGTCGGCAATTGCGTTCGCCACTACCGGTTCACCGACCATGCCACCGACTGTTCACCAACAGTGCCACCGACTGTGTACCGACCGTGCCCACCGCCTGGTCACCGGCGGCGGGCACCCCGGGCGATCCGCCCCGCTACGAGCCCTGGTCGAGGCCCATCGAGCGGCGCACGGCCAGCGCCTTGCGCCGGGCCCGGCGCACCACGTTCATCGCCCGCGTCCGCGGCCCCGGTCCCCGTCTGGGCATCGGCATCGTCTTGACGAGTTCGGCGAGGGTCTCGAGTGCCACATCGAGCACTTCCTCGGTGGTGGGCTCGACGTGGCTGTCGGTGTCCTCGCGTGGCACCCGCAGGTCGTCGAGGCTGCCCACCACCTGGTAGCCGGCCGAGGTGACCGCGTTGACCATCACGTCGGCCTGATCGGCCGCCCACAACCGTTGCGCCGGGGACAGACCCTGCGGGACGCCCTCCCGATCCTTGAACAGGATCTGGCCGATCAGCTCTCCCTTGACGACGCGCTCATAGCGTTCCCAGGCGATGTCGTCGGGTTGCAACCGCAGGTTCAGCGCACGCAGGAACTCGGTCTGGGGCGCCGACAACGACGAGTTGAGACCGGGCACCGGGATGGTGAGCGCGGCCGGGTCCACACCGAGGACGTGCAGGAAGCGTTCCCACAGGCCGTCGCCGGGCACCCCGCGGGTGCGCGGGACGGTCACCACGTGCACATGGTCGGCGCCGACGACGTGCGCCCAGCGCCGCAGGATCCCGACGTGGTCCTGGAACTCCCAGAACGGCTCCTCGTCGGGCAGCAGTCCCCCGACCGACAGCGACAGCTGACCGTCGACCGGCCGGGTGTGCACCCGCACCGAATCGACGAACTCGCCGAACGACGCCCGCCGCTGGTTCTTCACGTTCTCCTGCCACACCGACGGGAGCTGCCGTCCGAGATCGCGGACCGTGGCCACCACGTGCACCTCGTCGGCGAAGGAGAGATCGCCGACGAGCTTGGCGATGTGCTCCTCGGTGGCCGTGGCGAACAGCTCGTGGGAGATCAGGGAGGTCTGCGGCCACGCCTGCATCTGGGCGACCAGCGTCGGCCAGGCATGGTCGAAGGCCGGGTCCACCCAGTCGAGGTATCGCTCGGGCTGCAGGTGCACCGCCGCATGGAAGTGGTCGGAGATGACATTGCCGGGATAGAGGAGCCCGGATTCCCGCAGCGCGAGGTCGCGGTTGCGCCACAGCCGATCCTGCAGATGAGTGGTTCCGGTCTTGGGCAACCCGACGTGGACGTAAACGGCAGACATGATGACTGCAGAGCCTAGGGGACGGACCTGACAGTTCGATCGGGACGGTATCGTTGCGGTGCGATCGGTTGCCGGCACTGCCCCGACCTCCCGCCCGAACCCCCGATCCGGGTACCGTTCTGCCGGGATTTGGGGCGCTACGTGTCCGGCTGGTAAACTCGATCGCTGTCGCAGCGTCGGTCGTGATCACCCTCGGGGGTCGCCGTCGGAGCTGCTCAGGAGCAGTCCCGACCGAGTCGGCGCCCCACACACCCACGGCGACGTGGGTGGCGGGTTGTCCGGGCGAGACCACCCGACAACCGCACGAGAAGACATTCCCGAACAGACAGACGAGGTATATACGCGTGGCTAACATCAAGTCGCAGGTCAAGCGCAACCGCACCAACGAGATCCGCCGTCAGCGCAACCAGTCGATCAAGTCGTCGCTGCGCACCGCGGTCCGTGGCTTCCGCGAGGCCGTCGACGCCGGTGACAAGGACAAGGCCGGCGAGCTGCTGGCCAGCACCAGCCGCAAGCTCGACAAGGCTGCCAGCAAGGGCATCATCCACGCCAACCAGGCCGCCAACAAGAAGTCGGCGATGGCCCTGGCGCTGAACAAGCTCTGAGCCTTCTGACTCTTCCGGGTTCACACCTCCCGACCGGTCGCCTCGCGCGATCGGTCGGCGGCTCCCGCCTTCGGCGGTCCTGAGCCGGTGATCCCAGCACTCACCCCGGTGACGCCACGCGGTCACCGGGGTGAACTGCGTTCCCAGGTGGGATGGTCGGGCGGAGCCACCGTGACGGGCGTATGCCCGCCACGCGGTTCTCACCCCGCCCGGCGACGTCCCGCCGGCCGCAGCTCGGCCACCTTCGACACCGCACTGACCAATGCGAAATCGGCGTCGGCGGCTTGGCCTTTCACGTCCCCGTTGAGACCGGCGACCACCACGACGGCCTGCGCGATCGACGCCGAATCCCACGCCTTCGCCTGCGTCTGGACCTTCTGCACCCGCTTCGGCGGCATACCCAGTTCGGATGCCGCCGACGCCGCCCCGACGTTGCCCATCGCACGTACCCGGGCGATCGAGTGGACCGCCTCGGCGAGCGCATCGGCGAGCAGCACCCGCGCCACGCCATGGTGCAGCGCCCACGCCAGTGACTCCAGCGCCCCGGCACGATCGCCCGCGACGGCGCGGTCGGCGACCTCGAAGCCGGTGACCTCGGGGCGTCCCTGGTAGTAGAGGCGGACCTTCTCCTCGGTGACCTTGCCACCGGTGTCGGCGACGAGCTGGGCGCACGCTGCGGCCAGTTCACGGAGCTGTGCACCGACGGATTCGACGACGAGTTCCACGATGTCGTTGGACGCTCTCACCCCGAGTTGCCGGAACTCGTTGCGGACAAAGGTCATCCGCTCCGACGGCCATCGGGGCGTTTCGCAGGAGTGCTCGGCGGCTCCGGCCTTGCGCAGATCCGACACCATCGACTTGGCGCGTCCGCCACCGGTGTGGATCACCATCAGGGTCACACCGTCGGGCAATGCGGCGGCGGTCTCGGAGATGAGGGCAGCCGGGGCCTTACCCGCCTCGGCAGCTGCCTCGACCACCACGATCCGTTCCTCGGCGAACAGGGACGGGCTGAGCAGCTCGGCGATCTCCGGGCCGGTGACGTCACCGGCGCGCACCCGGGTCACCGGGACGTCGGTGCCACTGGCCTCCGACCGCTCGGTGGCCACCGCATCGATCACCCGCCCGGTCAGAAAGTCGTCGTCCCCCAGCAGCAGATGCAGACGTTCGCTCACGCGTCCATGCTGCCAGGTGGCACCGACAGCCGGTTCTCGGGTCGGTGGTGATCACCCCGACGACAGAGCCAACCACGTCGACCACCAACCCACCACGATGATTGAGCCGACATAACCCCGCAGACTTCGAACCCAGCACGATGATTGAGCCGACGAGGAGCGCAGCGACAAGTCGAGTCGAAATCTCCGCGAGCCGAGATCGCCAACGCGACCACCCCGAACATCATCACCACCACGATGATTGAGCCGACGAGGAGCGCAGCGACAAGTCGAGTCGAAATCTCCGCAGACCGAACCCGCCAACGCGACCACCCCCGACGCAACCAGCACCAGCACCACCACCACCACGATGATTGAGCCGACGAGGAGCGCAGCGACAAGTCGAGTCGAAATCTCCGCAGGCCGAACTCGCCGACGCGACCACCTCCGACGTAACCACCTCAACACGGTCACCGTTGTCCCTCGACGACGCGGCGACGCAGCCACACGGTCCCCGCGCCGACGACCAGCGTCACCCCGCCGACGAGCACCGCACCCACCCAGCCGTCGGGCACCGAGATCTGCGCCCACTCCCACGACCCGAGATGCCGGGCGCAGAAGATCATCCACCACATCTCCGCCGACAACGACCGGATCAACAGCTCCGCCACCACCACCGACCACCCGCCGGACGGCCCGAGCGCCGCGAGCACCGCCGCCCCGGTCCCGACGATCCCGATCACCCCGACCACCGGCGCCACCGCCACGTTCGCGATCACCGACACCACCGAGAACGTGCCGAACCCGAGTGCGATCAACGGGGCGGTCACCACCTGCGCGGCGATCGCCATGGCCAGCACCTCCGCCAACCCCGGCGGCACCCACCACGAACGGAGCACATCCCGCACCGACGGCGACAACATCACCAGGCCCGCGGTCGCCGCCACCGACAACGCGAACCCCGGGGCACGCGCGAGTTCGGGCCACCACAGCACTCCCCCGATCACCGCCGCCCCCAACGCCGGCAACGCCTGCGAACGGCGCGCCGTCACCAGCGCCAGCAACCCGATCACCCCCATCATCGCCGCCCGCAACACACTCGGCGTCGGCCGCACCACCACGACGAAACCCAGGATCACCAGCACCCCGCACACCGCCACCACCTTCGGTGGCGCACCGAGCAACCGGATCAGCCCGATCACCGCACCACACACGATCGCGAAGTTGGCCCCACTGACCGCGGTCAGGTGACTCAGCCCGGCTGCGCGGAAGTCGTCCTCGAGGTCCGGGGCGAGCGCGCTGTCGTCGCCGAGTACCAGACCCGGGAACAGCCCTGCGGCGTCGGCTGGGAGCGACCGTGAGGTGGCCTGCTGCAGCCGATCCCGGATGTGCGTCGCCGCCCGTTGCAACGGTGGCGGCCGCCCCAGCAGGCGGGGTTGCCCGGATGCGGTCAGCCGCGCGACGACGAGTCCCGGCATCGGTGCCGCCCGAATCGACACCAGTGCGCGGACGTGTTGTCCCGGGGACAGCGCGCTCCATGTCTCGGTGGCGATCACCTCCACCGGGGCCGGCCGGACGGTGCGGGATCCGATCGCGCCGATGTCGGCCCGGATCCGTACCCGTCCCCCGCCTGCGGGTCCGAAGTCCACCGGGTCCTCACGCACGGTCACCACCACGGTGGCCTTCCCCCGCATGTCCCGCAGCGGATGGGCGTCACGGACCTCGAGCCGCAATGCCATGGCGGCCGCACACGTGGCGGCCATCGCGGCGCCCACCACGATGGGACCGGCGAACTCCCAGCGCAGCAGCCCTTTCCGCTGCGCGATGAGGGTGGCGGCACCGATGACGAACGCGCCCACCGCGATGACGGCGGCAGTCGTCGGCGACACACCGAGGCAGATCGCGGTGATCACCCACACCACCAGGGCCGGAAGTGCCAGGCGCAGATCCACCGACGTCAGACCGTGACCAGCGACCGGAGTTTCGCCAGTCGTGCCGGGCCGATCCCGTCGACCTCCCCCAACTGATCGACCGACCCGAACCTCCCGTTGCGCGTTCGCCACTCGATGATCGCCTGCGCCGTCACCGGACCCACTCCCGGCAATGCGTCGAGTTGTTCGGCGGTGGCGGTGTTCAGGTCGACCAACCCCGATGCCGGTGCGGCGCCGCCAGTTCCAGGCGACGCCGCGCCGCCCGAACCCCCAGACGCACCCGGGGCGGCTGCACCTGCGGTGGCGACGACGGTGCTGCGCAACGACATCTGCCCCTCACCACCGGCATATCCGACGAGCACCTGGTCTCCGTCGTGGACGATCTGGGCCAGGTTCAGCGAGACCGTGTCGGCGCCGGTCCGTGCACCGCCCGCCGCCGCGATCGCCTCGGCGACACGGGAGTTCGGCGGCAACCTCACCAGACCCGGTTTGTGGACGAGTCCGACCACGCTCACCACCACCTCGGTCGCCGGCGTCGCGGGCGGCACCGCAGGTTGGCCTGCCCCCGACGCCCCGTCGCCGCTCGGCACCGCCCCGCTCGGTATGGCCCCGCTCGATGCCGCCGCCGTCGGACCCGCTGCGGGAAACTCCACCAGCGGCGCCGACTCCGATTCACCGAACAGGCCGTAAGCGGCCACCGCACAGGCGATCACACCGATCAGGATGATCGCGATCGCACCCGGTGGTGCCACCGCGAATCGCCGACGCGGGCGGTGACCGGGGTCGTCGTCGGGGTCGGCATCGGCATCGTCGTCGAGGTCGTCGATGTCGAAGTCGGATGCCGAGGTGTCGAGCCACGCCGGGATGGCGGCCGGCGACCAGCCCGGATCGGGCGCCTGGTCGGCATCGTCGGCGTCGTCGGGGTCATCGACCGGCACCGGAGCCGGCAGTGGAGACAGCCGGTCCAGCCCCGACGCTCGGCGCGGGCCGGATCGTGCTGTCCGAGAGGTCTCGCTCATGCGGCCACGGTAGGTTCCCCGGGGACCGATTCCGACAGGCTCGGTCGAGGTCGAGGCCGATCTGTGGACCGTGACGGTTCTGTGGACAAGAGCTCGGTCGGTTCCGATGGCCGATGCCGTTCACGCAGCGTAATCGGCGCGCCGACGCCGGGTTCGGTGCGTTTCGGCACGGTAGGCTGCCCCCGTGAGCGCACTCATCAAAGGCCAGAACGGTCCGCTGACGTCCCCCGAGATCATCGTCGACGTGGAGTTCGCGGCGCTCGCAGACGTGTCGGCCCTGCTGGTGACCGATCAGGCGGTGGTGCGCAACGACGCCGACTTCGTCTTCTACAACCAGCCGAGCGGACCGGGCGTCGACCTGCGGCCCGGCCCCGGACGACTGGGCCGTCTGCACATCAGCACCGGACGAATCCCTGCCGAGATCGCCGCCGTCCGCACGGTTCTCACCCTCGACGACGCCGGGCTGACCTTCGGTGGGTTCCCCGCACCCACCGCCCGGCTGCTCGACCAGAACGGGACCGAGCTGTACTCGTTCGCCATCGACGGACTCTCGAGCGAGTCGGTGGTGGTCGCCGTCGAGGTCTACCGACGCAACCGGGAATGGAAGGTCCGTGCCATCGGGCAGGGATACGCCGGCGGTTTCGCCGAGCTGGTCCGCGACCACGGGGTGAGCGTCGACGACGAACCCGCACCGCCCCAACCGATGCCATCCCAGCCGGCGCCACCCCAGCCGATGTCACCGCCGGATGCGCCGACGCCTGCCGCGCCACCGGCCCCGGAGATCAGTCTCAGCAAGGCCCGCCCGGTGAACCTGACCAAGGGCCAGCGGGTGGTGCTGCGCAAGGACGGTGGCGTCCCGCTCACCGACATCACCATGGGCCTCGGCTGGGACCCGGCCCGCGGCGGCCGGATCGACCTGGACGCCTCGGTGCTGATGTACTCCGGCGGCGAGTGTGTGGAGATCGTCTGCTTCTACCACCTGCGCAGCCAGGACGGCTCCATCGTGCACTCCGGGGACAACCTCACCGGCCGTGGTGACGGCGACGACGAAACCATCTCGCTGGCACTGCAACGGATTCCACCCCACATCGACAGACTCGGCTTCACCGTCACCTCGTTCATGGGGCAGTCGTTCAAATCGGTGCGCAACGCCTACTGCCGCCTGGTGGACGCCACCACCGGCGCCGAACTCGCCCGCTACACCCTCAACGAGAAGGTGCCGTACACCGCGATGCTGATGGCCGTCATCGACCGGCAGAACGGTGAATGGAAGCTGCGGGCCGTCGGCGAGGGATTCCGGGCCCGGACACCGAAGAAGGCCGCCAAGCAGGCGCGGCAGTTCCTCTGATGCAGCGCCCGGTCGACGAGAAGTGGCGCCCGATCAACGAGAAGTAGCGCCCGGTCGACGAGAAGTGGCGCCCGATCAACGAGAAGTAGCGCCCGATCAACGAGAAGTAGCGCCCGATCAACGAGAAGTAGCGCCCGGTCAACGAGAAGTAGCGCCCGGTCAACGCAACGAGGCGCCCGGTCAACGGGATTCGGGCCGGTCGGATCGCGTACCGGTCAGTGGGATCGCACCGACCGCCCGCTCAGCATCCCGACCGGTCACCCATCCCGGCCACCCAGCGCCGGCGACCGTTCCGGGAGGAGCGACTACTCCGGGATGACGTCGGCGCCGGGGATCGAGTCGAGGTGTGTGGTGAGCGAGGCACCCACGGCCCCGGGACCGATGTGCGAGCCCAGGATCGGGCCGAGGTCGACGGTCAGCTGCGAGGTCACCACCCGCAGTTTCGACCGCAGTTCACCGGCGAGTTCGGTGGCCGCCTCGGGGGCCTGGCAATGCTGGATACCGAGGGTCACCGCCCGACCGTCGGCGAATTCCACGGCCGTCTCGACGAGCCGGGTGATCGCCTTGGAGAACGTGCGATGCCGGTCCCGGAGCACCAGCATGCCGTCGTCGAGGGCCAGGATCGGCTTGATCGACAATGCCGATCCGAGCAGTCGGCTGGCGGCGCTGATCCGTCCGCTGTTGCGGAGGTTGTCCAGCTGTTGCACCGCGATCAGCGACTCGATGGTCGCCGCCTGCCGGATCGCGGCCTCATAGGCACGGTCTCGGTCGGCGCCGGCCTCGGCGGCCTGGGCGGCGGCGATCGCGGCGAAGCCCACCGCCAGTCCCACCGACCGCGAATCCACCACCCGGATCAGTCCGGGGTACTTCTCGGCGGCCAGACGCGCGGCACTCCATGTCCCCGACAGCCGGCGCGACATCATCACCGCCACCACCCCGGCACCCTCGCTGGCCTCGACGGCCTCGCCGAAGACCTCACCGAGATCGTGGGGGTTGGCCCCCGACGTGGTGACGCCGGGACTGGTCAGCAGATCGTCGGGGATGTCGTCGACACCCTCGCGGTAGTCGACGCCGTCGAGCGACAGATGCAGCGGCACCACACCCATGCGGTAGTGCTCGACGATCCCCGCCGGAAGGCGCGAGGAGGAATCTGTGACGACGACGACAGGCACGTACCTACGTTAGCCGGTGCGGACCCGGCTCATGCGTGGGGCGTCGACACTCCGGTGGCCCGCGCGATCACCGGGGCCGCGGCCACCGCGATCTGCCGGTGACACTCGAAGCCCCAGTGGATGCCGTCGGGATTCATCTCCGACATCGGGTCGTCGAAGGCATCCCGCGTGATCGGGTACAGGTCGACAGTCGGTGCTCCCGCGGACTCCGCCCAGCGCAGCATCGCTGCAGTGGTCGGGATCCGGCCGCGATGCACATTCCCGTAGTAGGGGCTGCGATGTGTGGACGGCAGGACCACCACGATCGGCAGGTCCGGCCGCAACTGTCGCAGTGCCCCACCGATTTTCGCGAGATACTCGGCGGTCACGCGCGGCGGCAGCGCCATCGGCCAGCCGAGGTGGGCGGCCCGGGGCTGCACCCACTGGTATCCGTCGCGCACGATCTGCCGCAGCCGCGACGGACGCAGATACCGGATCTGTTCGCGGACCGCGGTCGGCAGCGGCGACGGCAACGAGTCCATCCCGCCGACGGCGAGCACCACCACCGACGCGGTCGGTACCGACGCCCAGATGTTGGGGTCCTGGGTCAGCGCCCACCACACGTCACGCGAGGTCCAGCCGACCCGCCCGAACAGCTTCACCCGCATACCGAGTTCGTCGCCGACGAGGTTCGGCCAGATCCGCGGGTCGTCGGCGGGCAGCCCGCCCTTGGGTCCGTAGTAGCTCAGCGAGTCGGTCAGCACGAGGATCTCCCCGGCCGGGGCCTGCGCGTCGCCCGAATCCGGATTCCCCTGCTGCAGGTGCTCCGGTCCGGGGCCCGCGGGTGTCGTGGTCACTGGATCGCGGCGTCGGAGCTCTCCGCCGACGCATTCCAGACGTCCAGCCGCCAGTGCGGCCGGGCGTCGGCGACGCCGTGCCCGGACAGCTGCACCCAGCTGGTGTTGGCGAGTCCACCGAACACCGGCCACTTCTCCACCGGCAGGTCCAGCAGCGCGGCGGTCAGCGCGGCGATCACCCCGCCGTGGGCGACCAGCACCACCGGCGCCTCCGGGGTGTCACCGGTACCCCACCCGGGGACACCGGCGACCAGTTCGTCGATCAGCGGGGTGACGCGGGCGGCCACGTCCACACGGCTCTCGCCGCCCGGCGGACGCCAGGTCGCGTCGTCGCGCCACGTGCCGCGGGCGCCGGGCATCGCCACGTCGACCTCGGTGTGGGTCATGCCCTGCCACTGCCCGAGATGGGTCTCCCGCAGCCGCACATCGGTGTCGACGTCGAGTCCGGTCGCCACCGACAGCGCCTCGGCGGTGTCGCGGGCCCGGCGCAGATCCGACGAACGGATCAGGATCGGATTCTTCTCGGCGAGTGCGGTCGCAGCCGTCTTCGCCTGCTGCACACCGAGTTCGGACAGATCGGTGTCGAGTTGTCCCTGCATCCGGCCGCCGGCGTTGTAGCCGGTCTGGCCGTGGCGCAACAGGATCAGACGCCGCACCACCGGGGTGAGGCGCTCGACGGAGGTGTCACTCTGATCGGGGCCGCCGCTCACGCGGAGCCCCCGGATCGGCCGTCACCGAGCTCCACCGTCGGGCAGTCCTTCCACAGGCTCTCCAGCGCGTAGTAGGAGCGCTCGTCGCTGTGCTGGATGTGCACGACGATGTCGATGTAGTCCAGCAGCGTCCAGCGGCCCTCACGGGTGCCTTCGCGGCGCACCGGCTTGTACCCGGCGTCACGCATCTTGTCCTCGATCTCGTCGGTGATCGCGTTGACCTGACGCTCGTTGTCGGCGGATGCGATGACGAACAGGTCGGTGATCACCAACTGCTCGGACACGTCGATGACGGTGACGTCGACTCCGAGCTTGTCCTCGGCGGCCGCCGCGGCGACCGTCGCCATCTCCAATGCCTCGGGTGATGCAGTCACACGATTCCTTCCATCGGTGGAGCGCTCACGGCGCCGACACCCTCGACGAGTTGTTTCGCAGCGGACGATACAGCCTGCGCTTGGCGATGTACTGAACGACTCCGTCGGGCACCAGGTACCAGACCGGTCGGCCCTGGGCGGCGCGCTCCCGACATTCGGTGGAGGAGATGGCCAGTGCGGGGATCTCCAGCATCTGCAGGGTCTCCGGCGGCAGCTTCTCCAGATGCTGTGACAGATGACTCGCCGACAGCTCGTAGCCGGGCCGGCTCACGCCGACGAAGTTCGCGAGGTCGAACAGTTCTTCCCAGTTCTGCCACGACAGGATCGACTCGAGGGCGTCGGCGCCGGTGATGAAGAACAGCTGGGCGTCGGGCAGGATGGCGTGCAGGTCACGCAGCGTGTCGACGGTGTAGGTGTCGCCCTCGCGGTCGATGTCGACGCGACTGACCGAGAACCGCGGATTCGACGCGGTGGCGATCACGGTCATCAGATAGCGGTCCTCGGCGGGGCTGACGTGTTTGGCGGCGTGTGAGCCGTCGGTCTCGTCGGTTTCCCCCACCTTCTGCCAGGGCCGGCCGGTGGGGACGAAGATCACCTCGTGCAGGGAGAACCGGTGGGCGACCTCGCTGGCGGCCACCAGGTGACCGTTGTGGATCGGGTCGAAGGTGCCACCCATGACTCCGATGCGACGACGCACGGGGGGACGCTCGGCAGACATGAAGGGAAAGTCTATCGGGTCACGATTCGGCGCGACGGTCGGCTCGGCTCACACCGGCAACAGGTCGGCGATGACCTTGCCCAGCTGCTGTGCGTTGCGGCACTCGAACATGTCGATCACCTCGCCGTACACGTCGGCCGCGGAATCACCGGTCCCCCAGTCCCGGCCGGCCTCCGGGTTGAGCCAGTACGAATGACGCACCCGCTCCACCAGGTCGCGCAGGATCTCGACGTTGGGATCGTGGTAGTTGTTGCGGGCGTCACCGAGGATCAGCAACGCCCCGCGGTGGGTGAGCGAGTCCGCGTAGTTCTCGACGAATCCGCGCAACATGTGGCTGTAGTCGGAATGGCCGTCGCGCGTGACGATCCGGGCGGTGGTGATCATCTCGTGCATGGCCGCCTTGGCGTCCACGCCGAAGCCCGCCTTGTCGCCGGTGGACGGGTCGAACATCTCGGTCACCTCGTCGACGGTGTCGACGAAGGCGAACACCCGCACCTTCGAGAACTGTTGGCGCAGTGCGTACACCAGATTCAGGGTGAACTGGGAGAACCCGGCCACCGATCCGGACACGTCGCAGATGACGATCAGCTCGGGCCGTCCGGGCCGGGGTTTGCGGTGTTTGAGTTCGATCGGCACACCGCCGGTCGACATCGACGCCCGCAGGGTCTGGCGCACGTCCACCGCCCCGCGGTGGGCGCGGCGACGCCGGACCTCCAGCCGCGAGGCCAGCAACCGGGCCAGCGGATCGATGGTGCGCCGCAGCTCCGCCTGCTGTTTGGCGCCGGCGGACAGGAAGTTGATGTGTTCGGGCAGCGTCGGGACCGCATACTCGCCGACGCGCTCCCGGCCGTTGCGTTCGGCCATCCGGCGCTGGGTCTCGCGTTCGACGGCCGCGCGGACCTGATTGGCCTTCTCGCGGGCGGCACGGCGGGTCACCGGGTCGGTACCGGCGCCGAGGTCGGTGGGGTCACCGCCGGCCATCGCCGCGGCGATCCGCGCGATCAGCGTCTGCGGGTCGATCGCCGAGAGCGCCTGATACGCCGAGTACGCCTGCCCTCGTGCGGAGTCGTAGCGGCCGAGTTCCTCGACGATCTGGGCGACCATCGCCCCGAGCCGGCCGTCGGCCTCGGCGGTGGGATCGGCCAGCATCTGGGCCAGCATGTCCCGGGCCGCCGGCACGTCGATCTCACCGTCGTCGGTGCGCGGCAGTTCGTCGTCGGCGGTGCGGGCACCCGGCGCCGCCGGGAACCACAGGTCGAAGAGCCGGTCGAAGGCCGGGCGATGCAGGTGGTCGTCGAGCAGGGTGGTCGCCAGACCCTCGCGCAGGCTGGTGCGGTCGAGCAGGTCGAGAACCCCCACCGCCCGGGCCGCATCGATCAGCGCCGACGGTCCCACCACCATGCCGCGGCGACGCATCTCGTCGACGAAGTCGGTGAGGTGGGCGACGAACGGTGCGGTCTGCACCGCCTGCGCGGGGCCGGTCATCCGCGGAGTTTGAGTTCTTTGATCGCGGTGGTCAGGTCGGGCCGATGCTTGAGCACCACCCCGAGTGTGCGGGCGATCAGCCCGTCGTCGAGGCCGCGGCCGGACTTGCCGGTGGTCTCCTCGCCGACGCCGAGCGCGAGCAGCGTGTTGGCCCAGTCGATGGTCTCGGCGACCGACGGCTTCTTCCGGATGTCCAGGGTGCGCAGCACGCCCACCACCCGAACCAGTTCGTCGGCAAGCGAATCCGAGAGCTCCGGCACACGCGAGGCGAGGATCTCCTTCTCGCGCTGCGCATCCGGGAAGTCGATGTAGAGATAGAGGCAGCGGCGTTTGAGTGCCTCGGACAGTTCGCGCGTCGCATTGGAGGTGAGCAGCACGATCGGACGGCGCTGCGCCACCACCGTTCCCATCTCCGGGATCGTCACCGCGAAGTCGCTGAGCACCTCCAGCAGCAGGCCCTCCATGTCGACGTCGGCCTTGTCGATCTCATCGATCAGCAGCACCGTGGCTCCCGGCCGGGAGATCGCGGTGAGCAGCGGTCGCGGCAGCAGGAACTCCGACGAGAAGATGTCGGTCTTGGCGTCGGCCCAGTCGCGGGTGCCGGTGGCCTGGATGTGCAGGATCTGCTTGGCGTGATTCCACTCGTAGAGTGCGCGTGCCTCGTCGATGCCCTCGTAGCACTGCAGGCGGACGAGTTCGGCGTCGGTGGCGGCGGCGATCGCCTTGGCCAGTTCGGTCTTGCCCACACCGGCCGGCCCCTCCACCAGCAGCGGTTTGCCGAGGCGGTCGGCCAGGAAGGTGGAGGTGGCGGTGGCGTCGTCGGCCAGATAGCCGGTCTCGCGCAACCGCGAGACCACCTCGGGCACAGCGTCGAACGAGGGCACGACCGGAGCGTTTCCGGGCACGGCGGACGCCGTGGTCTGCTCCGACATCACGCCGGCCGAATCTGGCCGTCGCCCCACACAACCCACTTGGTGGAGGTCAGTTCGGGCAGCCCCATCGGTCCGCGGGCGTGCAGCTTCTGGGTGGAGATACCGATCTCGGCACCGAACCCGAACTGCTCGCCGTCGGTGAAGGCGGTGGAGGCGTTGACCATCACCGCGGCGGCGTCGACCCGCTCGGTGAACTCGGTGGCGGCGGCGAGATCGGTGGTGATGATCGCCTCGGTGTGCCCGGTGCCCCACTGGTCGATGTGCGCGACGGCGGCGTCGAGGTCGTCGACCACCTTCATCGCGATGTCCAGCGACAGGTATTCGTCGGCCCAGTCGGCCTCGGTGGCCGGTTCCATACCCGGTTCGTCGCCGTGGATCACCACCCCCTGCGACTGCAGGGCCTGGGCGATCTTCGGCAGTGCGTCGGCGGCGATCTTCTTGTCGACGAGCACCGTCTCGGCGGTGTTGCACACACTGGGCCGGCGGGTCTTGGAGTTGAGCACCACGCGGGTGGCGAGGTCGACGTCGGCGGCGGCGTGCACGTAGACGTGGCAGTTGCCGGTGCCGGTCTCGATGGTGGGCACGGTGGCGTTGGTGACCACGGCGTTGATCAGGCCGGCACCGCCACGCGGGATCACCACGTCGACGAGTCCGCGGGCGCGGATCAGCGCGGTGACCGACGAGCGGTCCTCGCTGGGCAGCAGGGCCACGGCGTCTGCGGTGACCCCCTTGTCGCTCAGGGTCTCCCGCAGGATTCGCACCAGTTCGGCGTTCGACGACGCCGCCGACGACGAGCCGCGCAGCAGCACCGCGTTACCCGACTTGAACGCGATCCCGAAGGCGTCGACGGTGACATTGGGCCGGGCCTCGTAGACGATGCCGACCACGCCGAGCGGCACCCGCTGCTGTCGCAGCCGCAGACCGTTGGGCAGCGTCTTTCCGGCGATGACCGCACCGATCGGATCGTCGAGGGCGGCGACCTGGCGCAGACCGTTGGCGATCCCGGTGACCCGGGCCCCGGTCAGGCGCAGACGGTCGAGCAGCGACTCCTCGATCCCGGCCGCCTCGGCGCGGGCGATGTCGTCGGCGTTGGCCGCGAGCACCGACTCCGAGGCCGCCTCGATCGCATCGGCCGCGGCGAGCAGCACGTCGTTCTTGGTGGCGGTGGTCAGCTGCGCCAGCGACCGCGAGGCCGCCTTCGCAGACCGGGCCAGGCCGGTGACGACCTGCTCGACGTCGGCGTGACCCGATGCCGGATCGGCCGGGGACACAGTGGGTGCGCTCATGGATTCCTCGATGTCGCCTGCTCGGTTATGTCGACCACCAGAGTACGTGTGCTCGATCACGCCACGCCTCCCGGGGATCGGCCGTGCGCGCACCGGTCGCGCACAGATCGCACCGCCGGACGGGAAGGCGACGGACTCAGCATCGGGCCAGCACATCGTCGAGCACCTCCCGCGAATCGGCGTCCACCGCGAGCCCATAGGCGGCGACCACCGTGACGAACTGGATGGCGTAGCGGCACCGGAACGCCGCGAGCGGCGGCATCCACCGGCCCGGCGGGGCGTCGCTCTTGGCCTGGTTCGACGCGGCGTCGACGGCGATCAGGTTGGCCGGGTCGTTGGCGAGGTCGGCCCGGCGATCGGCCGGCCACGCCCAGGCACCCATGTCCCAGGCGAGGGCCAGCGCGACGATGTGGTCGATCTGGACCGCACCGGCGGTACGGCCGCGCCGGAACACGATCCACTCGCCGGTGTACGGACTGCGCAACCGCCCTGTGAGCACCGCACGCCCGCAGGTGTCGACCGGTCCGGTATGCACCTCCACGAGGTCGCGGCCGAGGATGTCGTTGCGGGTGTCACAGCCGTTGCCGCCACCGGCCACCGACACCGCATCGGTCCACGCCGAGCCGAACGCCGAGCGTTGATAGTCGTTGCGGTGCAGCCGATGTGGGGCCACATCCACCGCCGCCAGCAACTGCCGGGCCTGCTGCGCCGCGGCGTGGACGTGCGGGTCGGCCGGCGGCCGGTCACGCCGGACCACCACGGCCACCGCCACCGCGGTGGTCACGCACAGCAGCAGGATCAGCCAGCGCCGTACCGACCACACCACGCGATGGTCGGCGGCGGTCTGCCCGACCTGCAGCCCGCACCGGGCCAGGAGCCTACGACTTGTCCAGGTAACGGATCTTGTTCGGAGCCAGGACCGCATCCACCAGACCCGCCAGCGCAGGGCGTCCGAGGAGTTCGGCGTCACCGTCGACCACACCGCGGGCGAAGACCTGTGCGTCGGCGAGGATGTCGGCGTCGTCGAGGAGCGAGAGGAAGCGCAACGACGAGGTGCCGCCCGACTGGAGCGAACCCAGGACATCACCCTCCCTCCGCTGCTGTAGATCGATCCGGGCCAATTCGAATCCATCATTGGACGCAGCGACGGCCTTCAACCGTTCCAATGTCGGCGAACCATCTCGGGAACGGGTCATCAGCAGGCACAGTCCCGGGTGCCCGCCACGGCCGACACGGCCACGGAGCTGATGCAGCTGGCTCACCCCGAACCGCTCGGCGTCGACGATGATCATCATGGTGGCGTTGTGGACGTCCACACCCACCTCGATCACCGTGGTCGACACCAGGATGTCGATCTCCTCGCGGCCGAAGGCATCCATCACATCGGCCTTGTCCTCGGCCGGCATCCGCCCGTGCAGCATCGCGATCCGCGACCCGCCCAGCGGGCCGGCGAGCAGGTTCTCGTACTGGTCGAGCACCGACGTGGTCTCGACCTCCGCGACCTCCGGATCGTCGGACAGATCGGGCATGTCGAGCATCTCCGGGTCGTCGGCGCCGGACTTCTTGGCGCCCTTGCCCTTGCCCTTCTTGGGTTGCTCCTCGTCACCGATCCGTGAGCACACCACATAGATCTGGCGGCCGTCGGCGATCTCCTCGGCCACCCGCTCCCATGTCCGGTCCACCCATTTCTGGTTGGTCAGGGGCACCACGCTGGAGCTGATCGGCTGTCGTCCACGCGGTAGTTCGGCCAGTACCGAGGTGTCGAGGTCGCCGAAGGCGGTCATCGCGACCGTCCGCGGGATCGGGGTCGCGGTCATCACCAGCACATGCGGCACCACACCGTCACGGCCGCGACGGCGCAGCACATCGCGTTGCTCCACACCGAAGCGGTGCTGCTCGTCCACCACCACCATGCCGAGATCGAAGAACGACACGTTCTCCTCGAGCAGGGCGTGGGTGCCGATCACGATCCCGGCCTTGCCGGTCACCACGTCGAGCAGTGTCTCGCGCTTGTCCTTGGTGCGCATCGACCCGGTGAACAGTGCCACCGCGGTGGCACCGTCGGCCGCGCCGAGCTCCTCGGCCTTCCCCAGCTCGCCGAGCTGCGTGGTGATGGTCCGATAGTGCTGTGCGGCAAGCACTTCGGTGGGCGCCAGCAGAGCACACTGGTGGCCGTTGTCGACCACGCGGAGCATCGCGAGCAGGGAGACGAGGGTCTTGCCCGAACCCACCTCACCCTGCAGCAGACGGCTCATCGGCTCGGTGGTGGCCAGGTCGTCGGCGATCTCGGCGAGGACCGTCTCCTGTCCGTCGGTGAGGGTGAACGGCAGCTTCTCCCGCAGCCGGTCCTCCAGTCCGCCGGGCACATGCGGACAGGCCGGCCCCGACTGGCCGCGACCGGCCACCCGGCGCTGTGCGAGGACCAGCTGGATGGCCAGTGCCTCGTCGAATTTCATCCGCTCGCGGGCGGGCTCGATCTCCGACTCGCGCTCGGGCAGATGTACCGTCCGGATCGCGGTGTCGGCGTCCATCAGACCCCGTTCGGCGCGTTCGGCGTCGTCGAGTGGATCGGGGATGGTGTCGATCAGGTCGAGGACCCGCCGTACCGCCGACCAGATCTCCCACGTCTGACACGTGCGGTTGGCCGGGTACATCGGCAGGATCGGACGCTCGAACTGGGCCATCGGATTCGGGGCGGGGGCGTCGGCCTTGCTCGCATTGGCCCCGGTCAGCTCGAACTCCAGCGCATACATCTCGGCCATCATGGGTGAGCCGACGATCTTCTCGAGTTCGGCGTCCGGCTCGGGCAGCACCATCCACTGCGGGTGGGTCAGCTGCGGTGTGCCGCGGAACAGCTTGATCGCGCCGGCCATCATCACCCGGACCCCGGGTTTCAAGGCGTTCTGGATCGCCCAGGCGTTGAAGAACGACGCCTCGTAGACATGTTTCTCGTCGGAGACGGTGACCTTGAGGAACTTGCCGTGCCGCCGCTTCATCGGGATCATCTGGGACTTGCCGATCCGGCCGACGACGGTGATCCACTCACCTTCTTCGAGCTCCTGTCCGGCCGAGGCCTGACCACGGTGCAGGTAGCGTCGCGGGGCGTAGCGCAGCAGGTCGCCGACGGTGTGCACACCGAGTGTGCCCAGCCCTTCGGTCATCTTCGGCCCGAGGATCTCCTCGAGCGGGTCGGTCAGCGCGACCACCTATTCCACCCCCATCTGGATCAGGTCGTCGGACTGGCCTGTCGGATACACCGCGAGTTCGATACCCGCGAAATTGCGACGCATGTGGTCGGCGAGCGCCGTCAGCGCCGCCTCGTCCACGTCGGCTCCGGCGAGTACCGTCACCAGCTCGCCGCCGGTGGCGAGCATCAGGTCCACCAGCGCCGTGGCGGCCTGCGTCTGATCGTGGGCGATCACCAGCACATCCGATCCGATCAGACCGAGCACGTCACCCACCTCGCAGGTACCGGCGAGGGTCATCATCCGGGTGTCGGCGCGGCGCAACGCCCCCCACCGCGCACCGGCGGCGGCCTCGGCCATCGCATAGGCGTCGGCGTCGGCGGTCTCGGTGGGGTCGTGCACGGCCAGCGCGGCCAGACACTGGGTCATCGACATGGTCGGCAGCGTGATCACCGATCGCTGCGCCGACCGCACCTCGGCACCCACCGACACCAGGTCCTGGCTGGTCATGGTCCCGTTCGCCATCACGATCACATGGGCCGCATCGGTGTCGCGGATCGCCGCGGCCAGCTCCTCGGGCCGCAGTGACCCGTCGGCACGCACCACCGCCGCACCGGCGTCGGTGAACAGGCTCGCCGCACCCTCCCCGCGGACCACCGCCACCACGGCCCGTTTGTGCCGGGGCGGCGGTTCGGCGGTGTCGATCTGGGAGCGGATGGCGTCGAGCGCGAAACAGCTCACCCGGATGTCGGACATGTGGCCGGTGGCCAGGCCCGCCTCGATGGCCTTGCCCGGCTCGCAGGTGTGCACGTGCACCGAGAAGCGTTCTCCGTCACCGCCGGAGGAGTCGCCGACGATCACCACCGCATCACCCAGATCGTCGAGCGCGGCGCGCAGCCGGCCGATCCCCTCGCCGGCGGGGCCGTCGAGCAGGTACATCACCTCGAAGTCCATCTCCGACGACCCGCCACACGCGTCGTCGGGGTGCCCGGGCCGGCCACCCCCGGTGAGTGATCCCCGATACCGGCGGCGTCGGACCGCGACACCGGTGACCACCCCGACCATCGCGTCGAGCAGCACCAGGAAACCGCGGGCTCCCGCGTCGACCACCCCGGCCGAGGTGAGCTCGGGAAGCTGATCGGTGGTGTGCTCGAGCGCCTCGGCGCACTCGTCGGCGATCGCCCGGACGAGGTCGGTGGGGGCGTCGTCGGCGTGGGCCACCGCGGTCTCGGCGGCCACCCGGATCACGGTGAGCACCGTTCCCTCACGCGGTTCGCTGACGGCCCGGCGCGCGGCGAGTCCGGCCAGCCGGAGCCCCGCCACGGCCAGATAGGTCATGGTGAGGTCGTCGGGTCCGGCGACCGCCGCGGCGTCGGCGATCCCGACGAGCACCTGCGACAGGATGATCCCGGAGTTGCCCCGCGCCGAGGCCACCGCGCCGTCGGCCATGGCCCGCGCCACCGCGGCGACGTCGGCGTCGTCGGGCAGTGTGCGCACGGCGTCGGCGGCGGCACGCATGGTGAAGGCCATGTTGGAGCCGGTGTCGGAGTCGGGGATCGGGAAGACGTTCAGATCGTTGATCTCGCCCCGCAGTGCATCCAGACCGTCGGCGCTCGCCTGCGCCCAGTCCCGCAGCAGATTCGGATTGATCATCTGTGCCGGCCCGACGTCGAATGCAGCCATGCAACCTCCTCGGACACCGCGGTGACAATTGGGTTCGAGGCTACTCGGACATACCGACAGCACCGGCCCATGTCGACATCGTGTCCACCGGCGGGCACCATGATCTCCACACGCGCACCGCTCGCCGGCACCGGCTTCCCGGGGCGTCGGGGTGGATTCGGCCGGGGCGGATTTGGCCGAGGCGGGTGGCCCCCGCTATCCTTGCACGGTTGCCTTGCCGCGACCGTGGGCTTCATGCACCCGGCCGCACGGCGGGGCCAAATGTGAACCAACCCTCTATCCAAGGAGTTCGATATGGCTGCCGTCTGTGACGTCTGCGGCAAGGGTCCGGGCTTCGGCAAGTCCGTTTCGCACTCGCACCGCCGCACCAACCGTCGCTGGAATCCGAACATCCAGTCGGTCCGCGTCGAGGTCGCCCCGGGCAACCGGAAGCGCAAGAACGTGTGCACCTCCTGCCTCAAGGCCGGGAAGACCACGCTGGTCTGATCCCGACGCCCGTCAGGGCACCGGTCTTCACGAGCAAGACCCGACCCACCGAGCGAACGCTCGGCCCCAGGGTCGGGTCTTTTTCGTGTCGGCGATACAGTGACCCACATGACAGCGACCACGAACTCATCCACTCCGCCTCCCACCTCACCGGTGAGCATCTCCGGCGAGGTCCTGACCATCGCGGTGTCCTCCGCAGCGGCCGGGACCTCCCTCGACGACGTCGCGCTCGTCGAGGGCGCCCGTGTACTGAACGAGGTGGCCCGCGGTGAACACAACGTCGGCGCCATCGTGCTGACCGGCTCGGGACCGAACTTCTGCGCCGGCGGCAACGTCCGGGCGTTCGCCGGGGCCGAACACCGCCCCACCTATCTGCGCGAGATCGCCGACACCTTCCACACCTTCGTCAACGCGCTCGTCGGCGCCGACCGACCCGTCGTCGCGGCGGTGAAGGGCTGGGCCGCGGGTGCCGGGATGAGCCTGGTGCTGCACGCCGACGTCGCGATCGGTGGCGCGGGCACCAACCTGCGCCCGGCATACGGCGGCATCGGTCTCACCCCCGACGGCGGGATGACCTGGACCCTGCCGCGCATCGTCGGGGTGGCCCGCGCCCGCGACATCATCCTCACCAATCGCGTCGTGTCCGCCGACGACGCACTGGCGATGGGCATCCTGTCGCGTCTGGTCGACGACGCCGAGGTGGAGTCACAGGCTCAGGCGGTGGCCGCACAGCTCGCCGCCGGCCCGCGCGCGGCGTTCGTCGCCACCCGCCGGCTGCTGACCGACTCGGCCCAGCGGTCACTGCCCGAACAGCTCCTGGCCGAGGCGGCCTCCATCTCGACCCGCAGCGGCGAGCCCGAGGGCACCGAGGGCGTCGACGCCTTCATCGGCAAGCGCGCACCGGATTTCGCCGCGGCCCGCAACGCCGCACGGTGACGCCGACAGTCCTGTGACACCGACAGTCCCGTGACACCGGGCGCCTGCCGATCCGATCAGGACGGCAGGCGCCAGTCCACGGGTTCGCCGCCGAGATCCTCGAGCTCGGTGTTGGCCCGGCTGAACGGACGCGACCCGAAGAATCCGCGGCTCGCCGACAACGGCGACGGATGCGCGGAGACGATGGTCGGAACATCGGGCATCCACTGCGCCAGCCCTTGCGCATCACGGCCCCACAGGATCGCCACGAGCGGTTCGTCGCGGTCGACCAGTGCCTTGATCGCGCATTCGGTGACCTGCTCCCAGCCCTTGCCGCGATGCGACCCGGCCTCACCGGGTTGCACGGTCAGCACCCGGTTGAGCAGCAGCACACCGTTTTTCGCCCACGGGGTGAGATCACCGTTGGCCGGGCGCGGATATCCGAGATCCTCGCAGTACTCGGTGTAGATGTTGCCCAGGCTCCGCGGGATCGGTGAGACATCCGGCGCCACCGAGAAACTCAGGCCCACCGCATGACCCGGGGTCGGATACGGGTCCTGTCCGACGATCAGCACCCGGACGTCGTCGAACGGTTGGGTGAAGGCCCGCAACACATTCGCGCCGGCCGGCAGATAGCGCCGCCCGTCGGCGTTCTCGGCCCGCAGGAAGGCGCCCATCTCGGCGATCACGTCGGCGACCGGTTCGAGGGCTTGGGCCCACCCCGGATCGAGCAACTCCGACAACGGTTTGGGCGTGGTGGTACTCAATCGATCCTCCGCAATGATCCCCGGTAGTGCTGCGCATTCTGGAAGTACATCTCGATGTTGAGGTCGACGTGGTCCTCGGGCACCTCGAAGCCCTCGCGCACCCGGGCCGGAATCCCCAGCGCCATACGCCGAGCAGGGATCTCGGTGTCGAACGGGACCACCGCGCCTGCCCCGACGATCGCACCGGCACCGATCGTGGACCCGTTGAGCACCACCGAGCCCGACGCGATCAGACAGTTGTCGCCGATGGTCGCACCCTCGATGTGTGCATTGTGTCCGACGACGCACCGGGCGCCGATGATCGTCGGGTGGATCATGGTGCAGTGGATGATCGTGCCGTCCTGGATGTTGGTGCGCGCACCGACGCTGATGGTCCCGTAGTCACCGCGCAGCACCGCACCCGGCCACACCGACACCCCGTCGGCCAGCGTGACCGCGCCGATCACCGTCGCATCCGGGTGCACATAGACGTCCGCACCGAGTACGGGTTCTCGATCGTCGAGAGCGTAGATCGCCATGAAGGTGATCTAAGCAGGGTCGCCGCAGCGGACCGACGACCGGTCAGCCGAAGGCCTGCCAGCCGTGCAGTTCGGTGAGCGGTTCGCCGTCGACGACCACCGCGGCCGGCCCGGCCTCGACGGTCCCGATCGCGGTCCACCCGGCGGGTACCACACCCGGGGCGAACGAGCCGAGCAGTTGGTGATCCTCACCACCGGTGAGCACCCAGCGGCGGATGTCGGCGCCGAGCAGCGCGGCGGTACGGGTCACCGCGGCGGGACGCGGGACGGCGTCGGCACGCACGTTCACCGTGACCCCCGACGAACGGGCCAGGGTGACCAGTTCCTCGACGAGTCCGTCGGAGACGTCGGTCATCGCATGCGCCCCGGCGCGTCCGGCGATCATCCCCTGCAACAGGTCCGGTGTGGGCAGCAGGAAGGCCGCGGCCACCGCGGCGCGCGGATCGTCGTCGCGCCGCCACCGCTCGAGTGGGCCGGGCCCCGAGCGCGACAACACCGCGAGTCCGGCCGCCGCGGCGCCGAGCGGACCGCTGACCGCGAGCACGTCGCCCGGTCGGGCTCCCGACAGGGTCACCGGGGCGAGCCCGTCGAGGGCACCGACGACGGTGATCGAGACCACCACCTCGTCGGCCTGCACCAGATCGCCGCCCAGCACCCGCGCGCCGAGTTCGTGTGTGGCGCAGACGATCGCATCGTTGAGCCGCAACACCCAGCCCACCTCGGTGTGCGCCGGGCAGGCCAGCGACACCACCACCCCGACGGTCCGCCCGCCCATCGCGGCGATGTCGGCGGCACTCTGGATCACCGCCCGCGCACCGATCTGCTCCGGCGTCGACCAGTCCAGCCGGAAGTGCCTGTCCTGCACCACGGTGTCGGTGCTGATCACGGTGGGACCGACGTCGAAGACCGCGGCGTCGTCACCGGATCCGATGACGATGTCGCCGGTCGTCGGGGTGTCCTCGGCGGTCCCGGCGGGTCGTGCCGCCGCCGCACGGGTGAACATGGTGATGATCGCGCGTTCGCCGATCTCGCCGACGGTTCTCGTCGGGTCGAACGCATCCGATTCCGTTTCGCCGACGCCGTCGGACGGCACGTGGGCGCCCCCTCGATCTCTCCGCCGACTCGCCACTGCGGCTGTTGTCGGCAACAATGTGTCCCAGCAGTCTAGTGGTTGGGGTGTTCGTCCCCACCGGCCGAGCGCAGGTGAATACTTGCCGACGGTGGTAAGAACACTGTGGGATCGAACAGCCCCGATCCCCATGGTGCAGATACGGAGAGGATGCCCGTGGTTCAGGCCTACATACTGATCCAGACCGAGGTCGGGAGGGCGGCACTGGCCGCGGCGACCATCGCAGCGATCTCGGGGGTCGCCTCGTCCGAGGAGGTCAGTGGACCCTACGACGTGATCGTCCGGGTCGACGCCGCCGACGCCGCACATCTGAGCAACGACGTGGTCCCGCAGATCCAGAAGGTCGACGGCATCACCCGGACCCTGACCTGCCCGGTGGTCACCACCACCCGCTGACGTCCCGGACGACCTGCCCGCGCACTGCCCTAGGGTGAAGCCGTGAGTTCTGCTGATGACACACCCGACGACACGGACCAGACCCCGTCCCCCGATTCCCCGTCGGGTCCGCGGCTGAGCCCGGCACTGATCGCCACCCTGATCACCATCCCGGTGATGGTCATCGTCGGATTCATCACGTTCGCGGCGCTGAAGGCCGATCAGGACGAGTCGACGCCGGTCGACGGATATGCGGCGGCGTCGACGGTGGACGACCGGTGCGCACAGTTCCTCGCCGGCCTGCCCGGTTCGTTCGAGGGCTTCGGTTCCAAGAGTGTCGACGGCGACCGCGCGATCTGGTCGGCCGACGAGGGTGACCCGATCGTCGTGCGCTGCGGGGTGGACCGCCCGAGCGGCCTGGCCCCCGACAGTCGCCTGCAGGCGGTGAACAACGTGCAGTGGTTCATCACCGACACCGAGGAGGGACGCGGGCAGGCCTATGTCTGCGTCGATCACCGTCCGTATGTGGCGCTGTGGGTTCCGGTCTCGGCCGGCAACGCCTCGATCACCGCGGTGTCCACCGCGATCGGCAGCACGCTGTCCCCCGGCCCCCTCGACTTCGGCTAGCCGCCACCCCGGGGAGAGGCAATTGCGCCCTCACCCAAGGTGTCTCGCGGCTCAGTCGTGGTAGACCTCGGGTTTCGTGGAGCGGCCGAGCAGCGAGCTCACCGCGTCGGTCACCGACATCCCGTTGTGGCACACCCCGTGGACGGCGTCGGTGAGGGGCATGGACACCCCGTGCTTCTCGGCCAGCGCACGAACCGAGGTGCACGACTTGACGCCCTCGGCGACCTGACCGTTCGTGGCCGCCTGCGCCTCCTGCATGGTGGCGCCCTCCCCGAGCCGGGCACCGAAGGTCCGGTTGCGCGACAGCGGCGACGAGCAGGTGGCCACCAGATCGCCGATCCCGGCCAGCCCGGCGAGGGTCTGCATGTCGGCGCCCAGGGTGATGCCCAGGCGGATGGTCTCGGCGAGCCCGCGGGTGATGATCGTGGCGAGGGTGTTCTGACCGAACCCGACGCCGCCGGCCATCCCGCACGCCAGGGCGATCACGTTCTTCACCGCCCCGCCGATCTCACATCCCACGACGTCGGTGTTGGTGTACGGACGGAAGTAGGCGTTCTTGAACGCATCCTGCAGCGCCCGCGCGCGGGCGTCGTCGGGACAGGCGATCACCGTCGCCGCCGGCTGCTCCTCGGCGATCTCGCGGGCCAGGTTGGGTCCCGAGAGCACCGCGATCCGCTCCGATCCGACGCCGGTCACCTCGGCGATGACCTCACTCATCCGCATCAGGGAGCTGGTCTCGATACCCTTTGCCAGCGACACCAACGTCGCATCCGGGCGCAGATACGGCGTCCAGTCGGTCAGATTGGCACGCAACGACTGGGACGGCACCGCGCACACGACGATGTCGGCGTCGGGCAGGACCTCCGCGACATCGCTGGCCGCATGCAGCCCGGCGGGCAGCGTGATCCCGGACAGATAGTCGGTGTTGGTGTGTTCGGCGTCGATCTGCGCCGCCAGTTCCGGACGCCGCGCCCAGATCGTCGTCGGGGTCCCCGCGTCCACCAAGATCTTCGCGACCGCCGTCCCCCACGACCCGGCCCCCATCACCACAGCACGCACGTCCGCACCCTCCACGCATCGACAGTCACGAAACGACAGTGAGTCACACCCTAGTCCGCCGTCGCCACCCATCGACCGGGATTGCCCAGGTGCGGTGGATCGGCAGGTGCCCAGACCGCATCGTCGGATGCCGCTCGCGCTGCCGGCGACCCGCACGCCAGGGGCCGCGCCGTGCGTCCGGCGGTGGGTGGGCATCATGGACGCATGAGGTCGAACGACGGACACGTCGGTGTCCCCGCCGGTGCGAGGGCACCGTCGTCGACCGGGCACTCCGCCACCGGTTGGGGGATCGACGACGTCGGGGCGGTGCTGGCGGTCAAACACCTCGACGGCGCGAAGACCCGGCTGGCGGCCAGCCGGCCACCGGAGGACCCGGATACCACTCCGGCGCACCGGGACCTGGTGCTCGCGATGCTGCTCGACACGGTGGCCGCGGTGTCCGCCGCGGGCGTCGGTCCGATCGTGGTGGTGACCCCCGACGACGACGTGCTGCGGACCGTGGCCCGCACCGGGGCCGCCGGGCTGCGTGAACAGCAGCATCCGCGGCCCTCGCTGAACCTGGCCTACCTGCAGGGTGCGGCATGGCTGCGGGCCCGACACCCCCGGCTGCGCATGGCGATGATGGTGCAGGCCGATCTGCCCGCCGCCACCGGCACCGCCCTCGCCGAGGTGCTCGGCGCCGCGAGTGCACACCGGGCCGCGCTGCTCGCCGACGCCGACGGCGACGGGACCGCACTGCTGATCCGGCCGATCTTCGCGGCCGACGCCCCGGCGTTCGGCGTGGATTCGGCAGCGGCACACCGACGCTCCGGTGCGGTTGAACTCGACCCGGCACGACGACGCTGGACCGAACTGCGCACCGACGTCGACACCGCCGCCGACCTCGATGCCGCGGTCGCACTCGGCGTCGGCACACACACCCGTGAGGTCCTCGCCACGAGTTTCACCGGTCGCCCGGCCCGGTGACGACCGGATGGTCCATCATTGAATGGTGAGCCCTGACGAACTCGCCTCCCTGGCCGCCACCACCCCGATCCCGGGCGCACCGCCGGCCGCCACCCTGACGCCCGACGAGTCCGCCGATCTGCCCGAGGACCGGTACCTCAACCGCGAACTCAGCTGGCTCGACTTCAATTCACGTGTCCTGGCCCTCGCCGAGGACGCCTCGCTGCCGTTGCTCGAGCGTGCGAAGTTCCTCGCGATCTTCGCCTCGAACCTCGACGAGTTCTTCATGGTCCGCGTGGCCGGCCTCAAGCGCCGCGACGAGACCGGGCTGTCGGTGCGCTCGGCCGACGGTCTCTCCCCGCGCGAGCAGTTGTTGCGGATCGCCGGCCGCACCCAGACGCTCGCCGACCGTCATGCCCGGGTGTTCCTCGACTCGGTGCGTCCGTCTCTGGCCGCCAACGCCATCCACGTGGTGTCGTGGTCGGAGCTCGACGCCGATCAGCAGCGTCGGATGGTGGAGTACTTCCACGAGCAGGTCTTCCCGGTGCTCACGCCCCTCGCCGTCGACCCGGCCCACCCGTTCCCCTATATCAGTGGCCTGTCGCTGAACCTGGCGGTCACGGTCAAGGACGCCAACGAGGGCGGCGAGCACTTCGCCCGAGTCAAGGTCCCGGACAACGTGAATCGCTTCGTCCGGGTCGACCAGCTGACCCCGGGGTCGACGCCCGCCGACTCACGCGGCCATCATCCGGCGGTCTTGCTGCCGATGGAGAACCTGATCGCGGCCAACCTCCAGCATCTCTTCCCCGAGATGGAAATCGTTGAGCACCACGTCTTCCGGATCACCCGAAATGCGGATTTCGAGGTGGAGGAAGACCGCGACGAGGATCTGCTGCAGGCCCTCGAGCGCGAACTCGCCCGCCGCCGTTTCGGTTCGCCGGTCCGCCTCGAGGTGGCCGACGACATGAGTGAGCACATGCTCGAGCTGTTGCTGCGCGAGCTCGACGTGAACCCGGCCGACGTGATCCAGGTACCGGGACTGCTCGACCTGTCGTCGCTGTTCGAGATCTACGGTCTCGACCGGCCGACGCTCAAGGACCGCCCGTTCGTCCCGTCGACGCATCCGGCGTTCGGGGAGCGCGAGACACCCAAGAGCGTGTTCTCCACGCTGCGTGAGGGCGACGTGCTGGTGCACCACCCGTACGACTCGTTCTCGACGAGTGTGCAGCGGTTCATCGAGCAGGCGGCCGCCGACCCCCAGGTGCTCGCGATCAAGCAGACGCTCTACCGCACCTCCGGCGACTCCCCCATCGTCAACGCCCTGATCGACGCCGCAGAAGCCGGCAAACAGGTTGTGGCACTTGTGGAGATCAAGGCCCGCTTCGACGAGCAGGCCAACATCAAGTGGGCACGGCAACTCGAGCAGGCCGGCGTCCACGTCGTCTACGGCCTGGTCGGATTGAAGACACACTGCAAGACGTGTCTGGTCGTGCGGCGCGAGGGGTCGACCATCCGCCGCTACTGCCATATCGGTACCGGCAACTACAACCCCAAGACCGCACGCGCCTACGAGGATGTGGGCTTGCTCACCGCCGCCCCCGACATCGGCGCCGATCTCACCGACCTGTTCAACACCCTCACCGGCTACTCCCGAAAGAAGGAGTACCGCAACATCCTGGTGGCGCCGCACGGGATCCGGTCGGGGATCATCGAGCGGATCAACCGGGAGATCGCCGCCCACAATGCCGGCGACGAGCGAGCACGGATCCGGCTGAAGGCCAACGCCCTGGTCGACGAGCAGGTGATCGACGCGCTCTACCGCGCCTCGCAGAGCGGGGTGCCGGTGGAGATCGTCGTCCGCGGCATCTGCGCGTTGCGGCCGGGGATGCCCGGGATCAGTGACAGCATCGTCGTCCGGTCGATTCTCGGTCAGTTCCTGGAGCATTCACGGGTGCTGTACTTCGGCGCCCAGGACGAGTACTGGATCGGCTCGGCAGACATGATGCACCGCAACCTCGATCGCCGTATCGAGGTGATGGTGCAGGTGCGCGACGAGCGGCTCACCGGTGAACTCGAGGACATCTTCGCCTCCGCGCTCGACCCCCGGACCCGGTGCTGGATCCTGCAGTCCGACGGCAGCTGGCTGGCCTCCCCCGCCGCGGGCGAGGAGGTGCGTGATCACCAGCGGGAGATGATGCGCCGCAACCGTCGCCGCAACTCCGGCAAATGAACCGGTCGCGTCCCGGTCACCGACCGGTAACCCGGGCCGCATAGGGTTGCCGCCGATGTCCAAGACACACACGGATTCTCCGAAGAACAACGGCAGGACGATCTGGGCGGCCGGCGGTGTGCTCTGGCGTCGGGACGGCGAAGCGGTGCGGATCGGATTGGTGCACCGCCCGCGCTACGACGACTGGACGCTGCCGAAGGGCAAGCAGGATCCGGGCGAGACCCTGATCGCCACGGCGGTACGCGAGCTCGCCGAGGAGACCGGTCACGCGGTACGGCTGGGCCGGCACCTGACCAAGGTGAGCTATGACCTCGCCAACGGCCGCAAGCATGTCCGGTACTGGTCGGCCGAGGCGGTGGGTGGCGAGTTCGAGCCCAATCACGAGGTGGACGTGCTCGAGTGGTTCGACATCGAGAGCGCGCAGGCACGGCTGAGCTATCGGCTCGATCGCAAGGTCCTGCACGAGTTCACCCGGTTGCCGCTCGACCTCACCCCGCTGCTGCTGGTCCGGCATGCGATGGCGGGCCGCCGTTCCCGGTACAAGGGCGACGACCGGACCCGCCCGCTCGACAAGACCGGCCGCCGTCAGGCACAGGCGCTGGTGCCGATCCTGTCGGCGTTCGGGGTGAGCGCGCTGAGCGCTGCCGACCGGGTGCGCTGCGTACAGACCCTCGAACCGGCTGCCGCCGCACTGGGAGTGGGGATCGGCTCCGAACCGACGCTGTCGGAGGAGGCCTATCGGGACGAGCCCGGGCCCGGCCGCGACCGCATCGTCGAGCTCGCCGGCACCGATGACGGTGTGGTGCGCGCGGTGTGCAGTCAGGGCAAGGTGATCCCGCCGCTGCTCGACTGGTGGTCCGAGCGCGACGGCGTCACCGTTCCCGCCGCACGCAATCGCAAGGGAAGCATCTGGGTGCTGTTCACCAGCGGTGGGCGCCTGCAGGCCGCCGACCACATCGAGAGCCCGCTGCCGCACGAGGCGGACTGATCCCGAGGTGGCCTCGCCCGGCGGGGCCACCTCGCGGCGTTGCAGCGCCCTCGCCCGCCGCACAGATGGTCCCGGTAGGTCCGGGCGTCCGGTTCATCGCGGTCCCGTCACAGATCCGTGCCCACAACGCAACTCACCCCTGACGAGGGAAGTTCGTCAGGGGTGGGTCGAGCTGGCCGACGGGCGTACCGTCGAGAGATCAGCGACGCGTGCGCTTGGCCGGAGCCTTCTTGGCAGCGGTCTTCTTTGCCGCGGTGGTCTTCTTGGCCGCCGTGGTGGTCTTCTTGGCCGGAGCCTTCTTGGCCGCCGTGGTGGTCCGCTTGGCCGCAGTGGTCTTGGCCGGGGCCTTCTTGGCTGCGGCGGTGGTCTTCTTGGCGGCGGTCTTCTTTGCCGCGGTGGTCTTCTTGGCCGCCGCAGTGGTCTTGGCCGGGGCCTTCTTGGCTGCGGCGGTGGTCTTCTTGGCGGCGGTCTTCTTTGCCGCGGTGGTCTTCTTGGCCGCCGTGGTGGTGGTGCCGCTGCCGCGCTTGACGGCCGGGCCGGCGGCGGTCAGCTTCTGCTTGCCCGCGACGACTGCCTTGAACTGGGCGCCTGGACGGAAGGCCGGCACCGAGGTGGCCTTGACCTTCACGGTCTCGCCGGTACGCGGGTTGCGCGCGACGCGCGGTGCGCGACGACGCTTCTCGAAGACACCGAAGCCGGTGATGGTCACGCTCTCCCCGCGGTTGACCGCGCGGACGATGGTGTCGACGACCAGCTCGACCGCGGCTGTGGCGGTCTTGCGATCTGCGTCGAGCTTCTTGGTCAGCTCATCGATGAGCTCTGCCTTGTTCATGGGGTTACCTCCGCAAGCTGTTCTGGCTGCATCTTGACATGGCCAGCTATCCCCACACGGTAAACGTCGAAGACGAAAACGTCCATCTTCCACGCCAATCGACGGGACGTGTTGCGAAAAACATGAGGCCGCAATCACGTTCCCGTCGATGCGGGCGGGCCCGGCAGAGGGGCGGGAGAGATCAGCCCGGAAGGGTCACCGGCTTGAACGACGGACGGTGGCCCTCGTACTCGGAAATGGCCTCTACCTGGCGCAATGTCAGTCCGATGTCGTCCAGACCCTCCATCAGACGCCACCGGGTGTAGTCGTCAATTGTCAACGGGACCACGAGGTCTCCCGCGGTCACGGTCCGGTCGGGAAGGCTCACAGTCAGTTCCAGACCCGGCTGCTCCTCGAGCCGCTTCCACAGCAGTTCGACGTCGGGCTGCTCGACCTGGGCGGCCACGAGTCCGGCCTTTCCGGCGTTGCCGCGGAAGATGTCGGCGAAGCGGGACGAGATGACGACCCGAAAACCGAAGTCCGACAGGGCCCACACCGCGTGCTCACGGGAAGACCCGGTCCCGAAGTCGGGTCCGGCGACGAGCACCGAGCCGCGGCTCCAGGGCTCGACGTTGAGGATGAAGTCGGGGTCGGTACGCCATCCGGCGAACAGCCCGTCCTCGAATCCGGTTCGGGTGACGCGCTTCAGGTAGACCGCGGGGATGATCTGGTCGGTGTCGACGTTGCTCCGGCGCAGCGGGACGCCGATCCCGGTGTGGGTGATGAACGGTTGCATCGTTGTGATCCTTACGAGATGAAAAGACTGATGGCGGTGGTGATCCGGGCCGGCGAGCCGTTCGCATACCTAACGGCCGACGACCCCGCCGATCTACAGATCCGCCGGCGACGACAGCGTGCCGCGGACCGCGGTGGCCGCGGCCACGGCGGGCGACACCAGGTGGGTCCGGCCGCCCTTGCCCTGCCGACCCTCGAAGTTTCGGTTGGAGGTCGACGCGCAACGCTCCCCCGGCGCTAGCTGATCGGGGTTCATGCCCAGGCACATCGAGCAGCCGGCCTGACGCCACTCGGCACCTGCCGCGGTGAAGATCTCGCCCAGCCCCTCGTCCTCGGCCTGTGCGCGCACGCGCATCGACCCGGGCACCACCAGCATGCGTACGCCCTCGGCAACGGTGCGGTCCTTGAGGATCTCGGCCACCGCACGCAGATCCTCGATCCGGCCGTTGGTGCACGATCCGACGAAGACGGTGTCCACGGTGATGTCACGCAGCGGGGTGCCGGGTGTGAGGTCCATGTACTGCAGGGCCTTGGCGGCGGCGCTCGAGGCGTTCTCGTCGCCGAAGTCGGCCGGATCGGGTACGACCGCCGAGAGGGGCGCGCCCTGACCGGGATTGGTGCCCCAGGTCACGAACGGCGACAGCGACGCGGCGTCGATGTGCACCTCGGCGTCGAACTCGGCGTCGGGGTCGGTGCGCAGCGAATCCCAGTAGGCCACCGCGGCATCCCAATCCGCGCCCTGCGGAGCCTGCGGGCGGCCCTTCAGGAAGTCGTAGGTCACCTGGTCCGGCGCGATCATCCCGGCACGGGCGCCGGCCTCGATCGACATGTTGCAGATGGTCATCCGCGCTTCCATCGACAGCTTCTCGATGGCCGGGCCGCGGTACTCCAGCACATAGCCCTGGCCGCCGCCGGTGCCGATCTTGGCGATCACGGCCAGGATCAGGTCCTTGCTCGTCACCCCGGCGGGCAGTTCGCCGTCGACGGTGATCGCCATGGTCCGGAAGGGACGCAGCGACAGGGTCTGGGTGGCGAGCACGTGCTCCACCTCGGAGGTTCCGATTCCCATTGCGAGCGCACCGAATGCGCCGTGCGTCGACGTGTGGCTGTCACCACAGACGACGGTCATGCCGGGCTGGGTCAGTCCCAGCTGCGGCCCCACCACGTGCACGATGCCCTGCTCGGCGTCGCCCATCGGGTGCAGGCGGATGCCGAACTCCGCGCAGTTGTGGCGCAGGGTCTCGACCTGGGTCCGCGAGACCGGATCGGCGATCGCCTCGTTGATGTTGAGGGTCGGGACGTTGTGGTCCTCGGTCGCGATCGTGAGATCGGGACGGCGCACGGGGCGTCCGGCGAGACGCAGGCCCTCGAAGGCCTGGGGGCTGGTCACCTCGTGCACCAGGTGGAGATCGATGTAGATCAGGTCGGGGTCCTGACCACCGTTGGCACTACCGCTCACGACCACGTGGTCGTCCCAGACCTTCTCGGCCAGGGTCCGTGGCTTGGTGGGGCTGTTCGTCATGGCTGCACTCGCAAACTGTCTCGGTACACACTGTTTGGCGTCACATACCGGCGCCGGCGGTTCCGGGCTGAATCCGCGCCGATATGTGCATCTCACTATCTGGACGGTTAGTATCGCCCTATGGGAAAGGATAGCGCAACGGCACCCGCGAGCGGAATCGGTGTTCTCGACAAATCGATGACCGTTCTGCGAGCGATCGCCGACGCCCCGTGCAACCTCACCGAGTTGTGCGAGCGAACCGGCCTGCCACGCGCCACCGCACATCGTCTGGCCGTCGGGCTCGAGACGCACCGCCTACTGGCCCGCAACGCCGCCGGACGCTGGTACCCGGGCCCCGCACTCGGCGAACTCGCCTCATCGGCACACGATCCCGTCCGCGAGGCGGCTTTGATGGTGCTGCCCCGACTCCGGGAGATCACCGGCGAATCGGTGCAGGTGTACCGGCGCGAGGGCTCCGAGCGAGTGTGTATCGCGGCGATGGAGCCGCCGACGGGGCTGCGCGACACCGTCCCGGTGGGCACCCGCTTCCCGATGACGGCCGGGTCGGCGGCCAAGGTGCTCGCCGCATGGGCCGAGCCGTCGATCCTGCGGGCCCTGGTCACCGACAGCGTCTTCAGTGACCGTGCCCTGCACGAGATCCGGCGCCGCGGTTGGGCTCAGAGCGCCGGCGAACGGGCCGCGGGTGTGGCAAGTGTCTCGGCTCCGGTACGGGACGCCGGTGGCGATGTGGTGGCTGCGATCTCGGTGTCGGGGCCGATCGACCGGATGGGCCGGCGCCCCGGCGCCCGCTGGGCCGCCGATCTGCTCGCCGCCGCCGAGGCCATCCAGAAGCGCCTGCAGCCGGGTACGCCGGGCTGACCGGGCCGGGCCGGTCGCGGCGGTTGCACCAGACAACCGTCACCGGCCGGCTGCGCGTGCACGAATACCTGGTCGCATCAGGGGCTTTGCGTTAGCGTCGTCACATGGGAGTCAATCAGCGCGGACAGATCACCATGTCCGACAACGAGATCGCCGAGTTCATCGCCCGTAGCCGCACCGCGACCCTGGCCACCACCGGCCCCGACGGCGCGATCCATCTGGTGGCCATGTGGTACGGCGTGATCGACGGTGAGATCTGGTTCGAGACCAAGGCCAAGTCCCAGAAGGCGGTGAATCTGCGCCGCAATGGCCGGTGTTCGGTACTGATCGAGGACGGCGACACCTACGACACCTTGCGCGGCGTCGCCATCGAGGGCACCGCGGAGATCCTCGACGACCCCGATTCGTGTCTGCAGATCGGCATCTCGGTCTGGGAGCGGTACACCGGTCCGTACACCGAGGAGTCACGGCCCTTCGTCGACCAGATGATGCACAAGCGCGTGGCGGTGCGGATGATCGGCGAACGCACCCGCTCCTGGGATCACCGCAAGCTCGGACTGCCCCCGATGCCGGTGTCCGGTTCCACCGCCGAGTTCCACTAGACCCGGATCGCGGTACCGTCCGTCGCCGTCGTCACCACCCATATCGACCGGCACCACCGCGATACCGGCCTTCGGACGGGCACGCGATGACGGCGGTGACGATCGGTGCCCACATCGGCCCCACGTCTTCGGGGCGTGCAGACCGATCCGGATACCGGCCTTCGGACGGGCGCGGGGGTGGCGGATGCCGTGCAACCGGACGGGCCATGTGCGATCGCTGTGACGAAGGTCTCGGCGGCCGGGCATCCTGGCCGGCGCTCGGTGGGCCCGCGCGGCCGCCGCCGGCATCGCCCGCGCGATCGACCATCCGTGCGAGTCGACGACGATCACGATGGATGGACCCGACCGGTTCGACACACCCCGACAAAGACGAAGGTCCCCTTCCCGGTGAACCGGGAAGGGGACCTTCAGGTGTAGCCCCGACGGGATTCGAACCCGCGCTACCGCCTTGAGAGGGCGGCGTCCTAGGCCGCTAGACGACGGGGCCATGGACCTTGTGTGGTCTCGCTGGGGTACCAGGACTCGAACCTAGAATGGCTGAACCAGAATCAGCTGTGTTGCCAATTACACCATACCCCAAGGGTTTTTCCCTTTTTCCCTTCGGAAAAGGACCTCCGAAAGATTAGCAGAGACCTACCCCTAAACTACAAATCGCCTGGTGAGAGGCTATTTTGCAGCCAAATCCCGGCCTGAACGCAGGCGGGCCAGCGACTTCTCCCGGCCGAGCAGCTCCATCGACTCGAACAACGGCGGGCTCACCTGCGAACCGGTCACCGCGACACGCACTGGACCGAAGGCCTTGCGCGGTTTGAGGCCCAGATCGTCCACCAGGGCCCCGTTGAGCGCATCGTGCAGCGCGGTGGTGTCCCAGGCCTCGAGGGCGTCCACAGCGGCGATGGCGGCGTCGAGCACCGGCACCGCGTCGGCACCGAGGTTCTTCGAGGCGGACTTCTCGTCGATCGTGAAGTCGGCGTCGGAGACGTAGAGGAACGACATCAGCGCCCAGGCCTCACCGAGCACCTGGATACGCGTCTGGACGAGCTCGGCGATCGCGGTGAAGCTCGCGTCGTCGACCGGCTCCGCGAGGTGCCCGTGCCCGATCAGGTATGCCTTCAGCCGGCCGGCGAAGTCGCCGAGATCGAGCATCCGGATGTGCTCGGCATTGATCGCGTCGGCCTTCTTCTGGTCGAAGCGCGCCGGGTTGGAGTTGACCTGATGGACGTCGAACGCCTCGATCATCTGCTCGAGGGTGAACACGTCGGAGTCGCCCGAGTAGCCCCAGCCGAGCAGCGCCAGGTAGTTGAGCAGCCCCTCGGGAAGGAAGCCGCGGTCGCGGTGGTGCAGCAGGTTGGACTGCGGGTCACGCTTGGAGAGCTTCTTGTTGCCCTCGCCCATCACGAACGGCAGATGACCGAACTCCGGGACGGCCTCGGCCACACCGATACGCATGAGCGCCTCGTACAGCGCGATCTGTCGCGGCGTCGACGACAGCAGGTCCTCACCACGGAGCACGTGGGTGATCTTCATCATCGCGTCGTCGACCGGATTGACCAGGGTGTAGAGCGGGTCGCCGTTCGCGCGGGTGAGGGCGAAGTCGGGAACGGTCCCGGCCTTGATCGTGGTGGTGCCGCGAACCAGGTCGTCCCAGGACAGATCCCGATTCGGCATCCGCAGTCGCACAACGGGTTTGCGACCCTCGGCGCGATAGGCCTCGCGCTGCTCGTCGGTCAGGTCGCGGTCGAAGTTGTCGTAGCCGAGCTTCGGGTCGCGGCCGGCGGCACGGTGACGTGCCTCCACCTCCTCGGGACTGGAGAAGGCCTCATATGCCTCGCCCGCGGCGAGCAGTCGGGCCACCACGTCGAGATGGATGTCACGCCGCTCGGACTGCCGGTACGGCCCGTAGGGTCCGCCGACCTCGGGGCCCTCGTCCCAGTCCAGACCCAGCCAGCGCAGCGATTCGAGGATCGCGTCGTACGACTCCTGGCTGTCGCGGGCGGCGTCGGTGTCCTCGATCCGAAAGACGAAGGTGCCCTTGTCATGGCGCGCCTGCGCGAAGTTGAACAACGCCGTTCGCACCATGCCGACGTGCGGGGTCCCGGTCGGCGACGGACAGAATCGGACACGGACTGCATCGGAACTGGTCATGGCCCTCAGGGTATCGAACCCGGCGAGCGCTCAGTCCCGGTGTCGGTTACAGAAGTCGATGATCAATCCGTTGACCTCGGCCGGCTGCTCCAGATACCCGAAGTGTCCGGCGCGGGCGACCTCGGCATACTCCGCCGCCGGGATCGCGTCGGCCACCTCACGGGCCAGGAACACCGGAAGCGTACGGTCGTCGGCGAATCCGACGACCAGCGACGGCACCGTGATCGCCCGGTAGGCGTCGAGTCGCGAGGTCTCCCCGGTGTGCAGTTCGAGCTGGGCACGCACACCCGGCGTCACCGTCTGCGGCGAGAACCCGATGATGTCGAGCCAGTCCCGCGCGGAACGATCGTCGGCGAGCGTGTGCGGCGAGAGGTTCATGTGCGCGGTGATCGCGGCCTCGTACTCGCTGGGCAGAGCGATCTTCTGGTCGTAGAGCGCCCGCTCCCCGGCCGAGAACGCCTGCTGCAGTGGGGTGCTGCGACCATAGGTGGCCAACATCACTGCACCGCGCACCACATCGGGACGCGCGAGCGCGAGTTCCTGGGTGATGCGCGCACCGAGCGAGGTACCGATGACGAACGCCGGCCCGTCGCCGAGGTGCTCGATCAGACCTGCGGTGTCGGCGACCATGTCGTCGAGGGTGAATCCGTCGGCACACTCCGACGACGGCGCGATCCCGCGGTTGTCGAAGAGCGCCACCCGGTAACCGGCCTTGCGCAGCGCGGGGAACTGGTTGGCCTTCCAGACCCGCCCCGGACTGCCGGTGCCCATCACCATCACGACGAGCGGACCGGAACCGGCCACCTCATAGGAGATGTCGATCCCGTTGATCCGGGCCTTCTGCGGCGCGGGTGCGGTCACGGCTTGTCCACCACCGGGTTGGTGAGCGTGCCCAACCCGGAGACGGTGACCGAAACCCGTTGTCCGGCAACCATCGGCCCGATCCCCTCCGGGGTACCGGTGAGGATCACGTCACCGGGGAGCAGGGTCATCACGCGGGAGATCCACTCCACGATCTCGCCGATGTCGTGCAGCATCAACGAGGTTCGGCTGCGCTGCTTGACGACACCGTCGAGTTCGGTGACGAGTTCCACATCCGAGGGGTCGAAGTCGGTCTCGATCCACGGCCCGAGCGGACAGAAGGTGTCGTAGCCCTTGGCGCGCGTCCACTGCACGTCGATCGCCTGCTGATCACGGGCGGTGACGTCGTTGGCGACGGTGTAGCCGAGGATGACGTCGGCGGCCTTGGCGGCCGGGATGTCCTTGCAGGGGCGGCCGATCACCACTGCGAGCTCACCCTCGAAGTCCACCCGCTCGGATGACGGCGGTCGCACGATCGGCACCTCGGGGCCGATGATCGAGGTGTTGGGCTTGATGAAGATCACCGGATCTGCCGGTGCCTCGCCACCCATCTCGGCCGCGTGCGCGGCGTAGTTCTTGCCGATGCAGATCACCTTGGAGGCGAGGATCGGGGCGAGGAGCCGGACATCGGCGAGCGGCCACGACCGACCGGTGAAGGTCGGTGTGCCGAAGGGGTGTTCGGCGATCTCCTTGGCGATGACCCCGTTCTCGGAGTCCTCCAGGGAGACAAAGGCGACACCGTCGGGACTGGCGATTCGACCAAGACGCATGGGTCGAAGCCTATCGCACCCGACGATGTCCACACTGCGAGACGTCGATTGGTCGCACCACGCGACGCCGTTCTACAATGTGAACATTCTGTTTCAGTATGTGAGACAGTCGCGATCGCCAGGAGGTGTCATGGAAGCCGTCGAATCCGCCGGAGCCACCCGCAGGTGGGTCATGCTCGTGTGCTCGCTGATCGCGGCCATGACCACGACCTGCGTGGTGAGCGGCTTCGCCTATCTCATCCCGGCGCTGCACTCCGACGGCATGTCCATCACCGACGCCTCGGTGCTGGCGACCATCCCGACCGTCGGACTGATGCTGGCGATCCTGGGTTGGGGTGTGCTGCTCGACCGTCACGGCGAGCGGCTGATCCTGATGATCTCGTTGACCATCACGTTTGTCGGTGCGCTGACGACCCTGGCCGCCGCGTGGGCACACGCACCGCACTGGGTACTGGCGGTCTGCCTGTTCGTCGGCGGACTCGGGTCGGGTGCGGCCAACGGCGCGAGTGGCCGGATCGTCGTCGGGTGGTTCCCACCCCGACAGCGCGGAACCGCGATGGGTGTGCGGCAGATGGCCCAGCCGTTGGGGATCGCGGTCTGCGCGTTGACGATGCCGGTGATCGCCGCACGGCACGGGATCGCCGCGGCATTGATCGTGCCCGCGGTGGTGACCGGGATCGGGTTGCTGGTGTGCATCGTCGGGATCGTCGATCCCCCGGCCCGGCCGGGCGGTGCCGCCGCCGGCAAGCCCCAGCCCAATCCGTACCGTCGCAGTTCGTTCCTGGCGCGTGTGCACGCGGTGAGCGTGTTGCTCGTCATCCCGCAGTCGATGCTGTGGACCTTTGTCCCCACGTGGCTGATCGTCGCCAAGCACTGGTCGCCGGCGTCGGCGGGGCTGATGGTCACCGTGACGCAGACCGTGGGTGCGCTGGGCCGGATCGCCGCCGGCCGGTGGTCGGATGCCTGGTTGTCGCGGATGCGACCGATCCGGGTGATCGCCTCGGTCGCGGCACTGGCGATGGCCGCTTTGGCCCTCACCGATTGGCTCGACACCCCGGCGGCGGTGGCGATCATGATGGTGGCCTCCATCGTCAGCGTCGCCGACAACGGGCTGGCCTTCACCGCGATCGCCGAGTACGCCGGACCGCGGTGGAGCGGACGGGGTCTCGCGGTGCAGAACACCGCACAGTATCTGGCGACGGCGGCGATCACTCCCGCCTTCGGTGCGGTGATCACCGCGGCCGGCTTCCCGATCGCGTTCCTGATCGGTGCTGCCGCACCGCTTGTCGCCATCCCCCTGGTTCCCGCCGACCCGGTACCCGAGTTGGAGCCGGTGGCCTGACCCGGTCACCGGTCGGCCGGGCGCCGATCACCCGTCCGCACCCGGCCGGATGCCCGCGTTGATCAGTCCGGCCGCGATGTCGGCGTCGTCGACCACCACCACGTCGCGTCGACCGTCGGATCGCGTGAGCAGCAGTCCCGGGCCGGAGCGGAGCACGAAACCCTGTGCCCCGCGCAGGGGTCCACGCACCGAGAGCCGGAATCCGTAGCCGCCGAAGTCGGCCAGTGCGCGGACCGGCACCACCTCGGCCCGGACCACGTCGTCCATCGGAATCCGGCGGCGTGGCCGGCCGAGGATGCCCCGGACCTCGATCTGCCTGCGGTCGACCGTGACCCGCACCGACCACAGAGCGGCGGCCGAGAACAGCACCACGACGATCGGGACCAGCAGCCACCAGGGCCCGATCGCCACCGCGATGATCAGCAGGACCAGTTCGACGACGCCGACGAGTGCGGCGGCCCAGGGCGACGTGGAGACGTTGCGGCGCCAGAAGAACTGTTCTCCGGCGGCGAGGTCACCGAGCGGTGCGACACCGACGGCGTCCGGTGCGGCAGCCGTCCATGTGGGGATCAGTGCCGCCGACGCCACCGCGACGAGCACTGCGACACCGAAGGTGATCACGATCGGCCACACCGGTGTCGACAGTGAATCGATGTCGGTGACTCCGCGCTGGTCCGCCGCCACCGCCGGGGCGATCCCGGCGATGACCACGGCGAGGAAGTTCACCAGCGCCACCACGGTGCGCGTGATCCGCGTGTCGCGACCCCACCAGCAGGTGGCCCCGCCGATCACCGCACCGATCACCGCCGCGGCCATCGCCATCACCATGGCGCCGGTGATACTGCTCGTGCCGTCGACACCGTGGGAACCCCAGTGCGAGGCAATGGGATCGGGGAGGTCCGGCCGCCACGCGCTGAGCAACGACACGGCCACCACACCGGCCGCGACCGGTGGGACGATCCCCAGCGGCAGCATCCGAAGACGTTGCGCCCGTGTCGGTCCCGATGAGCTCTGCATGCCCGTCGCGGGGGTGGTCATGACATCCTCCTGGTGATCTCGGTGGTCAGTTCCGTTGCACTCACGCCGAATCGCCGCGCGACCTCGACCAGCGCGTCGACCGCGGCACCCCATTCCGCCCGGTCGGGCGCCGATTCGGACACCACCGCACCGCGGCCACGCCGGAGTTCGACGAGCCCCTCGTCACGCAGCATCTGATAGCCACGCAGCACGGTGTGCACGTTCACCTCGAGCGAGGCGGCAAGATCCCGGGCCGTCGGCAACCGCTCCCCCGGCACCACGTCTCCGGCGGCGATGGCCCGACGGACCGACGCCGCAATCTGTTCGAAGATCGGAGCACGATCGGCAGGATCGATTCGGATGAGCACAACCAGATCCTATAGTTCTATTTCAACTAGAACAAGTAGTGTCCGTCTGGTCAGTGGTGACAGACCTCCGGCCGCGCGGCCACGCCCCAACCGCCGGTTGAGCCGGTCGACCGCACACCCCTCACGGTGGCAGAGCACGCCGTCCTCGCGCCCCACACGATGGTTGAGCAGGACGTCCTCGCACCCCAAACGATGGTTGATTTCGACAAGCTCAATCCGACGGACCAGGACGTCCTCGCGCTAGCGAGGCCGACCGTCCGTCGAAACCTCTGCAACATCACGCCGGACGCACCCACCTCCGAGGTGCCCACGTTCCGACATCGGCCTGCGGAGATTTCGACACGCGTCGTCGCTACGCTCCTCCACGGCTCAATCAGCAAAAACCACACCCCACACGACGATTGAGCACGACGTTCCCCACACGATGGTTGAGCAGCACGACCTCGCACCCCACACGACGGTTGATTTCGACAAGCTCAATCCGACGGACCAGGACGTCCTCGCGCCAGCGAGGCCGACCGTCCGTCGAAACCTCAGCCACGTCACCCCGCAACGCACCCACCTCCGAGGTGCCCACCACCTGACATCAGCCGACGGAGATTTCGACACGCCTCGTCGCACCCCAAACGATGGTTGAGCAGGACGTCCTCGCACCCCACGCGGTGGTTGCGCAGCACAACCTCGCACCCCACACGACGATTGAGCAGCACGACCTCGCACCCCCCACGATGGTTGAGCAGGACGTCCTCGCGCCAGCGAGGCCGACCGTCCGTCGAAACCTCTGCAACATCACGCCGGACGCACCCACCTCCGAGGTGCCCACGTTCCAACATCAGCCTGCGGAGATTTCGACACGCGTCGTCGCTACGCTCCTCCACGGCTCAATCACCAAAAACCACACCCCACACGACGATTGAGCAGGACGTCCTCGCGCCAGCGAGGCCGACCGTCGTCGAAACCTCTGCAACATCACCCCGGAACGCACCCACCCCCGAGGTACTCACCACCCAACATCGGCCTGCGGAGATTTCGACACGCGTCGTCGCTACGCTCCTCCACGGCTCAATCACCAAAAACCACACCCCACACGACGATTGAGCACGACGTTCCCCACACGATGATTGAGCAGCACGACCTCGCACCCCACACGACGGTTGATTTCGACAAGCTCAGTCCGACGGACCAGGACGTCCTCGCGCCAGCGAGGCCGACCGTCGTCGAAACCTCAGCCACCTGGCGCTGGAACGCACCCACCAACAAGCGCGTCACCACCCGACATCAGCCGCCGGAGGTTTCGACACGCCTCGTCGCTACGCTCCTCACCGGCTCAACCAGCAAGAACCACACCCCACGGCCGCGCGCCGTCGCGTGTCTGGACTGACGAAGAGCGAGGGAGCTTGCGACCGAGGTGATGAGGAGGGAAGACGCGCGGTAAGGCGAGCGGCCCGCGACGACGAAGTCGGCGCAGACAAACACAGCGCAGACAAACACAGCAGACGACCGAAGGCCGGCCCCGAGTGGGGACCGGCCTTCGTTCACATCAGTCGAGAAACGTTGCGCTACAGGCGCTCGCGGATTCGCTTTCCGATCTCCGACGTCGACAGCGTCTGTCCGTTGCGTTCGAGCAGGTCGTCGGCGACGGCCTTCTCCACGCGGCGGGCGGCGTCGGCTTCACCGACCTGCTCGAGCAGCAGGGCCGCCGACAGGATCGCGGCGGTCGGATCGGCCTTGCCCTGGCCTGCGATGTCGGGGGCGCTGCCGTGCACCGGCTCGAACATCGACGGGTTGGTCCCGGTGGCGTCGATGTTGCCCGACGCCGCCAGCCCGATACCACCGGACACCGCGGCGGCGATGTCGGTGATGATGTCGCCGAACAGGTTGTCGGTGACGATCACGTCGAAGCGGCCCGGATCGGTGACCAGGTAGATGGTCGCCGCGTCCACGTGGCAGTAGTCGGTGGTGACGTCCGGGTACTCTTTGCCGATCTCGTCCACCGCACGGCTCCACAGCGAACCGGCGAAGGTGAGCACGTTGGTCTTGTGGACCAGCGTGAGGTGCTTGCGGCGTCGGGTCGCCCGCTCGAAGGCGTTGCGCACCACACGCTCCACACCGAAGCGGGTGTTGAGGCTGACCTCGGTCGCCACCTCGTTGGGGGTGCCGACGCGGATGGCGCCACCGTTGCCGGTGTAGGGCCCCTCGGTGCCCTCGCGGACCACCACGAAGTCGATGTCGGGGTCACCGGCCAGCGGCGAGGTCACTCCCGGCAGACGACGCGACGGACGCAGGTTGACGTGATGGTCGAGTGCGAACCGCATCTTGAGCAGCAGACCGCGCTCGAGCACGCCGGACGGCACCGACGGGTCGCCGATGGCGCCGAGCAGGATCGCGTCGTGCTCTCGGAGCGAGTCCAGGTCTGCGTCGGTGAGCAGCTCACCGTTGCGGTGGTAGCGGCGTGCACCCAGGTCGTACTCGGTGGTCTCGACGTCGGGCACGACGGTGCGCAGCACCTCGAGTGCCTCGGCGATGACCTCGGGTCCGATGCCGTCACCGGCGATCACGGCGAGTTTCATGACAGGTCCACCTGCTCGATCAGGGTGGCACCCACGGCGCCACTGATGGCGTCGACGACGGAGTCGTCGACCTTGCGGCTGACGCGCAGGATGACGGTGGCACCGGTTCCCTCGGCGTCCTGCGACAGCGCGGCGGCCAGGATGTCGATGCCGGCATCGCCCAGCAGGGTGCCGATCTTGCCCAGCGAGCCCGGCTGATCGGTGTAGCTGACCAGCAGGTTGAGGCCCTCGGCACGCAGATCGAAGTTGCGGCCGTTGATGTTGACGATCTTCTCCACCAGACGCGGCTCGGTGATCGAGCCGGACACGTTGTGCACCGACCCGTCGGCGAACACGGCCTTGACGTCGACGACGCTGCGGTGGTTGGGGCTCTCGGTGGCGGTGGTGACCTCGCTGGTCACGCCACGGGCCTCGGCCACGGCGGGGGCGTTGACGAAGGTGATCGGGTCGTCGAGCACGGCCTGGAACAGACCGCGCAGCGCCGACAGTCCCAGCACCGAGACGTCGCTGGAGGCCAGCTCACCGCGCACGTCGACGACGATCGACGACGGCAGTTCGGTGCTGATCGCACCGATCAGCACACCGAGCTTGCGGGCCATCTCCAGCCACGGGGCGACCTCTTCGTCGACCTTGCCGCCGGTGATGTTCACCGCGTCGGGGACGAAGTGGCCGGCCAGCGCCAGACGCACGCTCTTGGCGACGTCGGTGCCGGCACGATCCTGGGCCTCGCTGGTGGATGCACCGAGGTGCGGGGTCACCACGACCTGCGGCAGCTCGAACAGCGGCGAGTCGGTGCACGGCTCGGTGGCGTACACGTCGAGGCCGGCGCCGCGGACCTGACCGGAGTTGATCGCGTCGGCCAGCGCCTGCTCGTCGACCAGACCACCGCGGGCGGCGTTGACGATGATGACGCCCTTCTTGGTGCGGGCGAGCTGCTCGGCACCGATCAGACCCAGGGTCTCCGGGGTCTTGGGCAGGTGCACGGTGATGAAGTCGGCGCGCTCGAGCAGTTCGTCGAGGGAGACCAGCTCGATGCCCAGCTGGGCGGCGCGGGCCGGCGACACGTAGGGGTCGTAGGCGATGATGTGGGTCTCGAAAGCGGCGAGACGCGCGGCTACCAGCTGACCGATGCGGCCGAGGCCGACCACGCCGACGGTCTTGTCGAAGATCTCCACGCCGTTGAACGACGAACGCTTCCAGGCGTGCTCGCGCAGCGTGGCGTCGGCGGCCGGGATCTGGCGCGCGGTCGACAGCAGCAGGCTGATCGCGTGCTCGGCGGCGGTGTGGATGTTCGACGTCGGAGCGTTGACCACCATGACGCCACGCGCGGTGGCGGCCGGCACGTCGACGTTGTCCAGGCCGACGCCTGCACGGGCGATGATCTTGAGCTTCTTGCCGGCGTCGAGCACGTCGGCGTCGACAGTGGTGGCGGAACGGACCAGGAGCGCATCGGCGTCGACGACGGCCTCGAGGAGCTTGGGACGGTCGGGGCCGTCCACCCAGCGCACCTCGACACCGTCACCGAGGGCTTCCACGGTGGACGGGGCCAGTTTGTCGGCGATGAGGACGACCGGCAGGCCTGCTGTGGTCACAGTTGTTCTCCAGAATCGGTTGCGAGATCGGGTGCGATGCCCTAAAAGCATCCAGCAGACAGCTTAGAGGGCGTGACCAGGACCTTGGTCACCGGTCGTCCAAACCCGGGACCTCCTGCGGTCCGTGGGGAGTACATTGTGGTCGTCGTTACCTGGCGCCATCACGGATCGGTTGCAATGCGGACGCGGTTGTCCCGGTGGGGACGGCACGGCCCGTGGCGCCGGTACGGTTGACTACCGGACGTCGTACCCGCGTGTTGAGCGGTGCGTCGGGTGAGGACGAGGTCGGGTTAGTCGAGAGTGGAGTGTGAATGAAGAAGAAGCTGACAGTACTGTTGGCTGTCCTGGCAGCGACCGTACTGGCAGGTTGGGGGGCACCGGGTACCGCAACGGCGGCACCGGCGAAGATCTACCTCGGCGGAGGATCGGGAATCCTGGTCCTCAAGGGCGGCAACTCCGCGTCGGCGTGCACACTGACCACCATCGGGCATGCCAAGACCGGTGAGCTGATCGGTATCACGGCGGGCCATTGCGGAAAGCCCGGCCAGGTGGTGCTGTCGGAGACGTACTCCGATCGTGGCCAGGCCGGTGTGATCACGTACTCCAATGCCAAGGACGACGTCGCGATCATCCAGTTCGACAAGAGCCGGGTGGTGCCGCAGCGCTCGGTCAACGGGGTCACCATCCGTTCCATCGACACCCGTCCGATCGGTTTCCCGACCATCGCGTGCAAGACGGGCCGCACCACCGGCAACACCTGCGGTATCGCATGGTTCTCCGACGGTGATGTCCACTTCTCCCAGATCTGCGTGATCGAGGGCGATTCGGGTAGCCCCGTCGTGGTCGGTGACCGCCTGGTCGGCATGGTCAACGCCTATTACTTCCTCGGCTGCATCGGACCGGAGACCGGAACCAACATCGGACCGGTGCTCAACTACGTGAAGACCACCAAGTACAAGGGTTTCACCCCGATCTGATCCACCGGGTCCGATCGACAGAGCATTTCTCCAGGGCTGCGCCCCTTCCCGATCAGGGAAGGGGCGCAGTTGTTTTCACGTGTCCGGTCCGGTTCGGGGATGCGCGTCGTCGGATACGGTCGACGGGGCTCGCCCCGGGCGGACCCGCGACCGAGCACGACACGCGGCGCCCGTGACCCGGGTCCCCTTGTCCCCCGGCACCGTCCGGTCCACCCCCACCGGATCGATCGACACCGGCGTCGGCCCAGACCACAGAGACCGTCCGACAGCAGAGACCGTCCGACAGCAGAGAGCCCACGGGCCCCGCACTCCGGTGTCCGGAAGATGCGGGGCCCGTGGGCTCTGTGGTGCAGATCAGCCGATGACTCAGGCGGTCTCGGTGATCGGGCGGTCGACCCAGCTCATCAGGTCACGCAGCTTCTTGCCGGTCACCTCGATGGGGTGCTCGGCGTTCTTCGCGCGCAGGCCCTCGAGCTCCTTGTTGCCGCCCTCGACGTTGGCGACGAGGCGCTTGACGAAGGTGCCGTCCTGGATGTCCTTCAGGATGGCGCGCATGCGCTCCTTGGTGTCGGCGTCGATGACGCGCGGGCCCGACAGGTAGCCACCGAACTCGGCGGTGTCGGAGACCGAGTAGTTCATGCGGGCGATGCCACCCTCGTACATGAGGTCGACGATCAGCTTGAGCTCGTGCAGCACCTCGAAGTAGGCCATCTCCGGGGCGTAGCCGGCCTCGACCATGACCTCGAAACCGGTCTTGACCAGTTCCTCGGTGCCACCGCAGAGCACGGCCTGCTCGCCGAAGAGGTCGGTCTCGGTCTCTTCCTTGAAGGTGGTCTTGATGATTCCGGCGCGGCCACCACCGATGGCGGAGGCGTAGCTCAGCGCGAGGGCCTGGCCCTCACCCTTCGGGTCCTGCTCGATGGCGATCAGGCAGGGCACGCCCTTGCCGTCGACGAACTGGCGGCGGACCAGGTGGCCCGGTCCCTTCGGGGCGACCATGCCGATGGTGACGTTGGCCGGGGGCTTGATCAGGCCGAAGTGGATGTTCAGGCCGTGACCGAAGAACAGGGCGTCGCCGTCCTTCAGGTTGGGCTCGATGTCCTCGGTGAAGATCTGGGCCTGGCTGGTGTCGGGGGCCAGCAGCATGATGACGTCGGCCCAGGCGGCGGCCTCGGCGTTGCTCATCACCTTCAGGCCCTGCTCGGCGGCCTTCTCGCGCGACTTGCTGCCCTCACGCAGACCGATCGCGACGTCCACTCCGGAGTCACGCAGCGACAGCGAGTGGGCGTGGCCCTGGCTGCCGTATCCGATCACCGCGACCTTGCGGCCCTGGATGATCGACAGATCCGCGTCGTCGTCATAGAACAGTTCAATCGCCACAGTTGGCTTCCCTTCACTATTGTGGTGTGCCCCAGGCGATTCGGTTCTCGACGCGAGGGGCCCGATGTTACTTGCGGTAGGTCAGCGGTTGGCCGACATGCTCTTGGGTCCTCGTCCGAGGGTGACCGCCCCGGATTGGGCGATCTCGCGGATGCCGTACGGATCGAGCATCCGCAGCAGCGCCTCGAGCTTCTCGCCGGTGCCGGTCGCCTCGATGGTCAGCGACTCCGGTGACACGTCGATCACCTTGGCGCGGAACAGGTTCACCACCTCGATGACCTCGGTACGGACCGACGAGTCGGCGCGCACCTTGACCATCAGGAGCTCGCGCGAGACCGAACTCGACGGATCCTGCTCGACGATCTTGATCACGTTGATCAGCTTGTTCAGCTGCTTGGTGACCTGCTCGAGCGGGAAGTCCTCCACCGAGACCATGATCGTCATCCGCGAGATGCCCTTGATCTCGGTCGGACCGACGGCCAGCGATTCGATGTTGAAGCCGCGGCGCGAGAACAGCGACGAGACGCGTGCCAGGACGCCCGGGCGGTCCTCCACGAGCACGCTCAGGGTATGGGTACTCACTTGCTCTCACCCTCCTGGCCGAGATTGGTTTCCTGGTTGACGATCTCGTGGATCGCCGACGGATCGGCGGCCGACGCGTCGTCGTCGAACAGCGGACGGATGTCACGGGCGGCCATGATCTGGTCGTTGCCGGTTCCGGCGGCGACCATCGGCCAGACCTGTGCGTCGGCCCCGACGATGAAGTCGATCACGACCGGGCGGTCGTTGATCTCGCGGGCCTTGGCGATCACCTCGTCGACGTCGGCCTCGTTCTCCACACGGAAGGCGGCACAGCCGAGGGCCTCGGCGAGCTTCACGAAATCCGGGATGCGCATCGAGTGCGTCGCCAGATCGGTGTTGGAGTAGCGCTCCTCGTAGAACAGCGTCTGCCACTGGCGGACCATGCCCAGGTTGCCGTTGTTGATCAGGGCAACCTTGATCGGGATGCCCTCGATCGCACAGGTGGCCAGCTCCTGGTTGGTCATCTGGAAGCAGCCGTCACCGTCGATCGCCCACACCTCCTTCTCGGGTGCGGCCATCTTGGCGCCCATCGCCGCCGGGACGGCGTAGCCCATGGTGCCCAGACCACCGGAGTTGAGCCAGCTGCGCGGCTTCTCGTAGGAGATGAACTGCGCGGCCCACATCTGGTGCTGGCCGACGCCGGCGCAGTACACCGCGTCGGGTCCGGCGAGCCGGCCGATCTGCGAGATGACGAACTCCGGCGACATCGAACCGTCGGCCGGGCGGTCGTAGCTCAGCGGGTAGGTGCGACGGATGCCGTCGAGGTAGGCCCACCACTCGGTGAGATCCGGCGCGGTGTCGGTGGTGGCCCGCTCGTTGCGCAGGGTCTCGATCAGGTCGATGATCACGGCCTGGCAGTCACCGACGATCGGGACGTCGGCGTGACGGTTCTTGCCGATCTCGGCCGGGTCGATGTCGGCGTGGATGACCTTGGCGTCCGGCGCGAACGACGACAGCTGTCCGGTGACGCGGTCGTCGAACCGGGCACCCAGGGTGATCAGCAGATCGCTGCGCTGCAGTGCGGCGACCGCGGCGACGGTGCCGTGCATACCCGGCATACCCAGGTGCAGGTTGTGCGAGTCCGGGAATGCGCCACGCGCCATCAGTGTGGTGACGACGGGGATGCCGGTCAGCTCGGCGAGCTCGAGCAGTTCTTCGGAGGCGTTGGCCTTGATCACGCCGCCGCCGACGTAGAGCACCGGGTTCTTGGCGGCATTGATCAGACGTGCGGCCTCGCGGACCTGCTTGCCGTGCGGCTTGGTGACCGGACGGTAGCCCGGCAGGTCGATCTGCGGCGGCCACGAGAAGGTGGTCTGGCTCTGCAGGATGTCCTTCGGGATGTCGACGAGGACGGCGCCGGGGCGGCCGCTCTCGGCGATGTGGAAGGCCTCGGCGATGACCTGCGGGATCTCGGCGGCATTGCTGACCAGGAAGTTGTGCTTGGTCACCGGCATGGTGATGCCGGAGATGTCGGCCTCCTGGAAGGCGTCGGTACCGATCAGCGCGCGACCGACCTGGCCGGTGATGGCGACCACCGGGACCGAGTCCATCTGGGCGTCGGCGAGCGGGGTGACCAGGTTGGTGGCACCCGGGCCGGAGGTGGCCATCATGACGCCGGCACGGCCGGCGACCTGTGCGTAGCCGGTGGCGGCGTGCCCGGCGCCCTGCTCGTGCCGGACCAGGACGTGCCGGACCTTCTGCGAGTCGAGCAGCGGATCGTAGACCGGCAGGACCGCCCCACCGGGGATACCGAAGACGACGTCGACACCGAGTTCCTCGAGCGACCGGACCACCGACTGGGCACCCGAGACACGCTCGGGGGCGACGGTGTTCTGCCGTACGGTGCGGAGGTTCCCTGCCGCTGGCGATTCCTGACGCGCGGCGGGGACGGACGAGCCGGCTCCGCTGGTGTCCGTACGTGCTGTTGGTGCGCTCACTGCACGGTCCTTCGTGTTCGTGGTCTTGACTGGTGGGTGGGGCTTGATCGGTGGCAACAAAAAACCCCCGACAGCGAGGCTGTTCGAGGGTGGCGCGTCGATGCTGGCTTGGGTCTACGAGGTGACCGGTCAGGCGACGACGCGCCGGCCGATTACTACGAGAAGCTCGTTGTGCATCACGTCGTTCACGGTAGGGGTGCAGATAGTACAGAGTCAAACTCCGCCCCCGATGGTCCCACATCCTGGGAAGACACTGGTCGTCGGGGCGACCGGGGAGAGGCCCGCAGACCTGAGGCGGTGCGGATGCCACAATGGGTCTGTGTCTTCTGCTGCATCTTCCGGTTCCGAGTCCACGCCGGCAGCTTCCGGCGCCGATCCGGAGGTGCCCGAGCTGCCCCAGACCTTCCGCCTGAGCAAGCTCGCCTACTTCGCGGTCCCGATGGCCTTCCTGGTGGCCCTCGTCCTGGCCGGGGCGAGTCTCCCCTGGCTCGGCTGGACGTTGATCCTGCCGGTGTTCCTGGCGCTGTGGATCGCCCGGATCCGGACCGTGGTCACCGAGGACGGCCTGCGGGCGGTCAGTACCTTCTCCGCCCGCGACGTCAGCTGGCCCGAGATCGAGGGCCTGCAGTTCACCAAGTGGGGTCCGGTGCGTGCGGTACTCGCCGACGACACCCGGGTGAAGCTGCCGACCATCACCTTCCAGGACCTGCCGCGCCTGTCGGCGGCGAGCCGGGGCCGCATCCCGGATCCGTACGCGTCGGCCGACGCCGCACGCTGACCTCCCGACGGCTCGCGGGCGACGCCGGGATGGCTGCCCGGTGACCCCCAGGTGAACGCGCACTGACCTGTGGTTTCGCCGGTGAGCTCGAACCCTGGTGCCGCCGCGGGGACGATAGGGTTCATCCGTGACCCAGCAGATCGTGAACCCCGACGAGATCGGCGCCCTGATCGACGGCGGCGCCCTCACCGAGGCCGGCGACCTCCTCGCCACACTGCACCACGGTGAAGTGGCAGGCATCCTCGACCGTCTCCCCCGCAAGCGTCGCGGCGTCGCATTCCGCCTGCTGCCCAAACCCACCGCGGTCGAGGTGTTCGACGACCTGACCGCCGTATCGCAGGTCGACCTGATCGCCGATCTCGGCACCGCCGACGTCGCCGAGGCCTTCGATCATCTCGATCCCGACGACCGCGCCGAACTCCTCGACGAACTCCCGGCCGCCGTCGCCAAGGCCCTGGTCCAGCAGCTGACCCCGGACGAACGGGAGATGACCGGTGTCGTCCTCGGCTTCCCGCGTGGCTCGGTGGGCCGCCGGATGAGCCCGGAGGTGGTGCACGCCTACGTCGACGACACCGCCGCGGCGGCCCTCGAACGGGTCAAGGAACGCGGCCACGAGGTCGAGACCATCTACACCGTCCCGGTGATCGGTGAGGGCCGCGTCCTGCGGGGTGTGGTCAGCCTTCGTGATCTCCTGCTCAGCGATGCCGACACCCCCTTGTCGACGATGATGCACAAGCCGATCGCCGCCTACGCCGACGACGACGCCGAGCTCACCGCCCAGCGCTGTATCGACCGCGCGGTCCTGGCCATGCCGGTCACCGACCGGGAACGCCGGCTGGTCGGGATGCTCACCATCGACGACGCCGCCGAGGTGGTCGAGCAGGCCCGCGACACCGACGAGGCGCGTGCCGGTGCGAGCGAGCCGCTGCGCGAGCCCTACCTGCTGGCATCGGTCCTGTCGATCACCCGCGCCCGCATCGTGTGGCTGTTCGTGCTGGCCGTGTCGGCCATCCTGACCGTCAACGTGCTCGAGATCTTCGAGGGCACCCTCGAGCAGAAGGTCGCGCTGGCGCTGTTCATCCCGCTGCTGACCGGGATCGGCGGCAACACCGGGTCGCAGGCGGCCACCACGGTGACCCGTGCACTGGCCACCGGCGAGGCCGCACCCCGCGACGTGCTGCGGGTGGCCGGCAAGGAGGTCCGGGTGGGTCTGACCCTCGGCACGGTCCTCGGCATCGTCGGCTTCGCCGTCGCCGGCCTGGCCTATGAGCTGGAGATCGGCACGGTGATCGGGCTGACCATCCTGTCGATCTGCACGATGGCGGCGACGGTCGGCGGCATGATGCCGCTGATCGCGAAGTCGATCCGGGTCGATCCGGCGGTGTTCTCCACCCCGTTCATCTCGACCTTCTGCGACGCGACCGGCCTGATCATCTACTTCATGATCGCCAAGGCCGTGCTGGGCATCTGACCACCGGCGGCCACAGCGCAGATCGGCGGACCGGGAATCCGGGGGCGGGGAATCTCCGACCGGGTGCGCGACGTTGACCTCGATCGGTGGGTACGACCGTTTCGTGACCCTTGACGTGGGCCGAAGTTTTTGTTGGCCCAGGTGAGCGGGGAGTAACGTGGACGGTCAGCAGCCCACCGCGCAATCGTGCGTCAGCACCCTGTCTGATCGAGGAAGTCCATGCCAGCCCTGAGGTCCCGCACCACCACCGTCGGCCGCGAGGCGGCCGGAGCCCGCTCCCTGTGGCGTGCCACCGGTATGACCGACGACGATTTCGGCAAGCCGATCGTCGCCATCGCGAACTCCTACACCCAGTTCGTGCCGGGTCACGTGCATCTCAAGGACGTGGGCGAGATCGTCGCCGACGCCGTGCGGGCGGCCGGTGGCGTGCCGCGCGAATTCCACACCATCGCCGTCGACGACGGCATCGCGATGGGCCACAGCGGCATGCTCTACTCGCTGCCGAGCCGCGAGATCATCGCCGACTCGGTCGAGTACATGGTCAATGCCCACACCGCCGACGCGCTGGTGTGTATCTCCAACTGCGACAAGATCACTCCCGGCATGCTCAATGCCGCGATGCGCCTGAACATCCCCACCGTGTTCGTCTCCGGTGGTCCGATGGAGGCCGGTAAGGCCGTCGTCGTCGACGGTGTCGCCCACGCCCCCACCGACCTGATCACCACCATCTCCGCCTCGGCCAACTCCGACGTCGACGACGACGGACTGAGCGAGGTCGAACGGTCGGCGTGCCCGACGTGTGGTTCGTGTTCGGGCATGTTCACCGCGAACTCGATGAACTGCCTCACCGAGGCCCTCGGCCTGGCCCTGCCGGGCAACGGTTCGACCCTGGCCACCCACGAGGCACGCCACGCGCTGTTCGAGCGCGCCGGCCGGGTCGTGGTGGAGGCCGCCAACCGCTGGTACCGCGACGACGATGCCTCGGTGCTGCCCCGAAACATCGCCACCCCCACCGCTTTCCGCAATGCGATGGCGCTCGACGTCGCGATGGGCGGCTCCACCAACACGGTGCTGCACATCCTGGCCGCCGCACAGGAGGGTGAGGTCGCCGACTTCGATCTGACGGTGATCGACCAGATCAGCCGTCAGGTGCCCTGTCTGTCCAAGGTGTCGCCCAACTCCGACTACCACATGGAGGACGTCCACCGGGCCGGTGGAATCCCCGCGATCCTGGGCGAACTGCGCCGCGGCGGTCTGATCGACGACACCGCCTCGACCGTCCACTCCACCACCCTGGGTGCGGGCCTGGACGACTGGGACATCCGCGGCGGCAAGGCGACCGACGCCGCGGTGGAGCTGTTCCACGCCGCCCCCGGTGGCGTGCGCACCACCACCCCGTTCTCCACCGCCAACCGCTGGAGTTCACTCGACACCGACGCCGAGGGCGGATGCATCCGCGACATCGAGCACGCCTACACCGTCGAAGGTGGCCTGTGCGTGCTGCGGGGCAACCTCGCCGAGGACGGCGCGGTCCTCAAGACCGCCGGTATCAGCGAGGACCTGTGGCACTTCGAGGGTCCGGCCCGCGTGGTCGAGAGCCAGGAGGACGCCGTCCACGTCATTCTGTCGAAGACCCTGCAGGCAGGTGAGGTGCTGGTGGTCCGCTACGAGGGCCCGTCCGGTGGTCCCGGTATGCAGGAGATGCTGCATCCCACCGCCTTCATGAAGGGCACGGGCATGGGCAAGAAGTGCGGCCTGATCACCGACGGCCGGTTCTCCGGCGGGTCGTCGGGACTCTCGGTCGGCCACATCTCGCCCGAGGCCGCGGCCGGCGGCGTGATCGGTCTGATCGAGGACGGCGACCACATCCTGATCGACGTCAAGACCCGCCGCCTCGACGTGCTCGTCGACGACGAGGTCCTCGCCGAGCGGCGCGCCAAGATGGAGGCCTCCGAGCGTCCGTGGGCCCCGAAGGACCGGCACCGTCCCGTCACCACCGCTCTGCGCGCCTACGCCAAGCTCGCCACCTCCGCCGACAAGGGTGCCGTGCGCTCGGTCGACTGAGACCCGGCCGGCGACCGGACACCCGCCGGCTGAGGCGTCCCGTGAGGGGTGCGCCTCAGCCGCCGAGTTTCGGCGGCTCGAGAGGGTTGCTGCCGTTGCACAGGATCCACGCCGCGATCCCCACGGCGATGGCGATGATCAACACCGCGACCGACCCGATGTAGGGGCGTCGGGCCCACTTACGGGATCGGTCCAGGGAGTAGGCGCCGGGGCCGGTCAGGACCAGGGCCGCGGTGGCGCCGATGAGCACGAGGTCGTATTGATGAAGGGGCATGAGCGGCCCGAACAACGCGATCGTGCGATACATCGCCACGTCGATGATGGAGACGAACACCGTCATCCACAGCACCAGGCCCGCCCCGATCGGGGTGAGTAGGCCGAGGATCAGCAGCGCGCCGCCCGCGGTCTCCGACACCGCCCCGGCGATCGCGACCGCCCTGGTGAGATCGGCATTCGCCGGGTTGGCCTTGTCGGTGAACAGGTCCTGGAAGCCGTCGAGGCCCCATCCCTGCCACCAGCCGAACAGTTTCTGCAGGCCGTGACCGATGGCCATCCAGCCGATGACCAGTCGAAGAATCAGCAGACCCGCGTCGAGGGTGCCGCGGCGTTCCGCGATGACGGCCGGGGCGTTGCCGGGCTGCCCGGTGCCGTCGAGATGGTCGGGACGGTCCCCGGCGTCGGCGAGCGGCGCGGCGAGCAACGACGTCGCCTCGGCACCCTCGACGTACTCGGGGTCGCCCGCGGTCAGTTCCATCGTCGGATGCGACTCGACGACATGGTCGTCGGTCGGATGGTCACCGGCCGGTCGGTCGGTCGTCGTCTCGTCGGGCACCGGTCGTCGACGGGACTCGGCCAGCTCCGGGAAGGTCTCCTCGACCGACGGGATCGGGGTCGCCTGATCGGCCGGCGCCGCGGCCGGGGGGACCTGGGTGACCGGGGCCGACGGGGTTCGCCGGGTGACCGGGGGCGTCTGCGCCGGAGTCGGGACCGTCGGCGCCTCGTCGACGTCGGTGACCGGCGGCAGCGGAGCGGGGTTGCGGGGCCGTCCGGCGGGCGGCAGGTCGAACTGGTGGGTGGCCACCTCGTCGGGATCGAGGTCGTCGAGGTGATCGACCCGCGACACGTGGTGACGGTCGTAGAAACTGTCGCGATCATCGGCCGGTCGCGGCTGCACGGAGAACGCCTCGGTCGGCTCGTCGTAGGGGCTCGGCGGCCGGAAGTCCTCCCGGCCGCCACCGGACTGGTCGCGTTCACTCACACCGCCGACTCTAGATGCCGGGGCCGGGATGCCACGGACCGGCGCGCGGGCCACCGCCGCCGATCGCCTACTGTGGTGGGCATGCGATTGGGGCGGCAGCACCATGGGCCGCGGGGCCGGACAGCTTCCCGACGTGGGTCATCCACGTCCGGGGTCCGCGCGCTGGCCGCAGGTGTGATGGTGGTGGCACTGGCATTCACCGCGGGCTGTGATTTCTCTCAGCAGGATCAGGATCGGGCCGCCGGACAGTTCAGTGCCAACGACGAGTCGATCGCCGTGCCGCAGAGCCAGCCCCCACAGAGCCGGCCCGGGGGCACCGAGTCACAGGAACCGCCACCACCGGGGCCGTGCGTCGATCCCGACCCCGCGGTCATCGCGACCTGCCTCGCCTCGACCGGTGGGGTGCGGGCGGGCGACGACCAGGGCGAGAGCACGATCGTCGCCGAACGCACCACCGGCAAGATCATCACCACCAAACGCTATGGGCCGCAACGGGTGGTGACCACATTTCCGGTGGACGCCACCGGCGACGGCGGGTTGATCGACTTCGCCTACTCCCCCACCTACGACCAGGATCAGCTCATCTATGCGCTGATCACCACCGGCTCGGACAATCGGGTGGTGCGGATCGCCCCGGGTGATGCGCCCAAGCCGATCCTGACCGGAATCCCCAAGGGCGCCACCGGCAACATGGGTGCGTTGATGTTCGTCTCGCCCACCGAGCTCGTCGTCGCCACCGGCAATGCCGGTGATCCCGCAGCCGCCGCCGACCCGGCGTCGCTGGCCGGCAAGCTGCTCGTGGTGAGCGACCTGTCGTCGGGGTCGAACGCCCGGCCCAAGGTCCTCGCGTCCGGGCTGGGGACGAATGTGGCGCTGTGTCCGAGCTCGACCGGCGCGCTGTACGTCTCCGATCAGGGGCCCACCGAGGATCGCATCCAGGCCGTCGAGGAGTCCGGCACCAAGGTGCTCTGGACGTGGCCGGATCGCCCACAGATCGCCGGCTGTGCGGCCACCGGCGGACAGATCTTCGTCTCCACCACGCGGACCCAACAGATCCTCGCGATCAACGAACCCACCCGCGACAAGCCGACCATCAATCCGCCGGCGGTGGTGCTGGACAAGCGGTACGGGGCCCTCGGCCGGATGACGGCGCTGAGCAACGGGCTGATCCAGTTCGCGACGGTCAACCGGGCCTACGGCAAACCGGTGAGCACCGACGACCGCGTGGTCCGCTTCATCGCACCGCCGCCGTCGGAGGACCGTACCTGAGGTCTGGGCGCGCACCCCGCCCGTTCACCGGGCGTCCGATCTCGTTGACCGTGCCCTCGATTCCGTTGACCGGGCACCCGATCCCGTTCACCGTGCCCCCGATCCCGTTCACCGGGCACCCGATCGCGTTCACCGGGCACCCGATTCCGTCGACCGTGCCCTCGATTCCGTTGACCGGGCACCCGATCGCGTTCACCGGGCACCCGATCGCGTTCACCGGGCACCCGATCGCGTTGACCGTGCGCCTGGTCCCGTTGACCGGGCCCCCGATCGCGTTCACCGTGCACCTGATCCCGTTGACCGGGCACCCGATCGCGATGTGGCCGGATCGGGATGCGTCACCGTCCTCGCTCAGCCCGCGGGTTCCTTCGGCTCCGACGAGTCCAGGGCCGGTTCGGCGTCGGAAAGTCGGGCATCCATCGCTGCGGCATCTATCGCTTGGGGGTCCATCGCGTCGGGGTCCACCGCTGCGGCATCCATAGCTTCGGGGTCCATCGCTTGGGGGCCGGTGAGTGCGACGCGCAGCGAACGGATCTCGGCACGCAGTTCCTGGATCTCGGCCGCGGTCGCCGCGCGGTTGGCGTCGTCCTCCTCGGCCACACGCTGGACGATCCAGGATGCGAGTGTCGCGGTGACCACACCGATGAGGCTGATCCCGCCGATCATCAGCAGCACCGCCACCACCCGGCCGGTCACCGACACCGGGGCGAAGTCTCCGTAGCCGACGGTGGTGACGGTGACGAACGCCCACCACACGGCGTCGCCGAAGCTCGTGATGACGGCGTCGGCGTGCGAGCGCTCCGATTCGTACACCGCCAGCGATGCGACGTAGATGAGCAACACCGCACTGGCGACCGTGTAGACGATGACCTTGCCGCGGATGGCCCCGCCGATCGCCTTCTGCAGCGTACCCACCAGGATCACCAGACTCACCAGACGCAGCGGCCGCAGCACCGGGAGCACCACGATCGCCAGATCCGGCAGGTGCCGGAAGAACCACCGTCCGCGCTGCGGCGCGAGCATCAACCGAACGAGATAGTCGATGCCGAACACCACCCACGACACGATCACGACGACGTTCAGCGCGACCGCGACCACGCGATGCGGATGGCCGAGCACCTGGATCGAGTACGCGACCAGGAACAACGACGCGATTCCCGCCAGCGGCCACTCGACATGTTTCTCCCACCCCGCCAACAGATCCCGTCGGTCGGATGCCGCTGCCGTCATCGAACTCCTCCTGTGCCGGTCGTCGGGTCGATGCGAATCCACGAGCTGGTCGGACACCGCCGGCCGCGTGGACTGTCCACCCGGCCGGCGATCTCGGGTCAGGGTCTGTCGGTGACGGCGTCTCCCGGTCGGTGAGTGTCGGGAAACACCAACGGCGCCCACATCGATGTGGGCGCCGCGGCACGTCGTCGGTGGATGCCTACTGGCAGGCGGCCAGGACGAGTTCCTGGACGCGAGCCGGATCTGCTTGTCCGCGAGTGGCTTTCATGACGTCGCCGACGATCTTTCCGGCGGCCTTGACCTTGCCGCCACGAATCTTCTCGACGATGTCGGGATTGTTGGCGAGCGCCTCGTCGATGGCCTTCTGCAGGGTCGAGTCGTCACGGACCACCTCGAGACCGCGGTCGGCGACGATCTGCTCGGGCTCACCCTCGCCGTCGAGCACGGCGGTCGCGACCTGCTGGGCCAGCTTGGTGGTGAGCTTGCCCGCGTCGACCAGGCCGATGACGGTGGCCACCTGTGCCGGGGAGATCGGCAGGTCGGCGAGCTCGACGCCGCGGCTGTTGGCCTGCTGCGCCAGGAACGACACCCACCAGCCGCGGGCGGCCTCCGGTGACGCACCGGCGTCGACGGTCGCGATGATCAGGTCGACGGCGCCGACGTTGACCAGGTCGCGCATGACCTCGTCGGACACACCCCACTCCTCCTGGATGCGTGCACGGCGCACCCACGGCAGCTCCGGCAGGGTGGTGCCGAGCTCGGCGATCCACTCCTCCGACGGCTGCACCGGCGGCAGGTCGGGCTCGGGGAAGTACCGGTAGTCCTCGGCGGTCTCCTTGCGGCGGCCGGCCGAGGTGGTGCCGTCGGTCTCGTGGAAGTGACGGGTCTCCTGGACGATCTCACCGCCGGCGGTGAGCACCGCGGCCTGACGGCGCATCTCGTAGGTCACCGCGATCTCGACGCTCTTCAGCGAGTTCACGTTCTTCGTCTCGGTCCGCGTACCGAACTCGGTGGCGTCCTTGGCCATCAGCGACAGGTTGGCATCGCAGCGCAGCGAACCCTGATCCATCCGGACGTCGGAGACCTCGAGGGCCTTGAGCAGATCGCGCAGGGCGGTCACGTAGGCGCGGGCCACCTCGGGGGCACGTTCACCGGCGCCGACGATCGGCTTGGTGACGATCTCGACCAGTGGCACCCCGGCACGGTTGTAGTCGAGCAGCGAGTGGTCGGCACCCTGGATACGTCCGCTGCCACCGATGTGCAGCGACTTTCCGGTGTCCTCCTCCATGTGCGCACGCTCGATGTCGACACGCCAGGTGGTGCCGTCGGTCAGCTGCACATCGAGGTACCCGTCGAAGGCGATCGGCTCGTCGTACTGCGAGATCTGGTAGTTCTTCGGCTGATCCGGGTAGAAGTAGTTCTTCCGGGCGAAGACACTCGACGGGCGGATCGAGCAGTTGAGCGCCAGACCGATCCGGATGGCGTACTCGATGGCCTTCTGGTTGACGACGGGCAGCGAACCCGGCAGACCGATACACACCGGGCACACCTGGGTGTTGGGATCGGCGCCGAAGGCGGTCGGGCAGCCACAGAACATCTTGGTGGCCGTACCCAGTTCGACGTGGACCTCGAGTCCCATCACCGGATCGAATTCGGCGATGACCTGGTCGTAGTCCATCAACTCGGCGGCAGCGGCAGTCATGCGCTCCAGTTTATGCCGAGCACCCCGCACCCACCGCACGGGGACATCCCGGCGACCCCGAGCCGGAGTTCAGGTCCAATCCCCGGGTGAACCCCGATGCCCCTGGCCGACGGCGCTCGTAGCGTCGGAGACGACCTGATCACGCCGGCCCGAACCGGGACGGCCGACCGAGAGGACCCCCATGATGAGCACCTCCTACCAGGCCACTTCGGCCCCCGCCCGCCGGCTGACCCGATCGCGTACCGACGCCTGGCTCGGCGGGGTGTGCGGCGGCATCGCCGCCCGCTACGGCTGGGATGCGAGTCTGGTCCGCGCCCTGTTCGTGGCGTCGATCCTGCTTCCCGGCCCGCAGGTCCTGCTCTACCTGGTGCTGTGGCTGGTGATCCCGCGCGAGGCGTGATCCGGTCATCGGACCGCGGGGATCACCCGAAGATGACCCGGATCTCCTGGTACTGGTCGAGCGGCACCTGCTTGGGATCGGCGAGCGCCTCGTCGAAGGTGGTGCGCACGATGTCGGTGCCGCGCAGCGCCACCATGTGTCCCCACTTCTTGTCGGCGACGAGGTCGGCCGTGGCCATCCCGAGCCGGGTCGCGAGCACCCGGTCGAAGGCGGTCGGCACACCACCGCGCTGGATGTGACCGAGTACGGTGGCCCGCGCCTCGATACCCGTCCGTTCCTCGATCATCGGGGCGAGCACCTCGGCGATCCCGCCGAGCCTCGGACGGTTGAACCCGTCGAGTCCCTTGGTGGAGTGCGCCTCCGCCATCTCGGGCAGCTTGAAACCCTCGGCCACCACCACCATCGGTGCCCGGCCACGGTTCTTGACGCTGGTGACCCAGGCGCAGATCTGGTTGATGCTCTCCGGCTGCTCCGGGATGAGGATGGCGTGTGCGCCACCGGCGATCCCCGAGTGCAGCGCGATCCATCCGGCGTGACGGCCCATCACCTCGAGCACCATGCACCGCTTGTGCGAGTTGCCGGTGGTGCGCAGCCGGTCGATCGCCTCGGTGGCGATCTCGACGGCGGTGTTGAAACCGAAGGTGTAGTCGGTGGCGTTGATGTCGTTGTCGATGGTCTTGGGTACCCCGACGATCGGGATGCCGTCCTCGAGGAGCCGCTTCGACGCCGCCGCGGTGCCCTCTCCGCCGATCGCGATCACGCCGTCGATACCGAGGTTCTTGAGTACCTTCTTGATGTTCTCCGGGCCGCCGTCGGGCTCGGAGTACGGGCCGAATCGACTGGTGCCCAAGATGGTTCCACCCTGGTTGGACAGACCACGGACCACCGAGCGGTCGAGATCGATGATGTCGCCGTAGACCAGTCCGTACCAGCCGTCGCGGAAACCGACGAACTCCTGGCCGTAGACCGTCTCCCCCTTGAGGACCGCTCCGCGGATCACCGCGTTCAGCCCCGGGCAGTCACCCCCGGCCGTCAGAATCCCGAATCGCTTCGCCATACCGTCGAACGCCTCCTGCCACAGTCGAAATCCACCATCACCGAGTGACCGACACGGGTCGGGATTCAATCTAGTGGTGAAGTGCCACTCGTGCCGGGCATGTCATCCCGGACACGTGCGGTGTCACTTCAACCCGTTCTCGTAGGCGAAGACGACGGCCTGCGCACGATCACGCAGCGCGAGCTTCCCGAGCATGCTGCTGACGTGGGTCTTCACCGTCTGTTCGGCGACGAACAGCTCCGCGGCGATCTCCTGATTCGACTTGCCGTCGGCGACCAGTCCGAGCACCTCGCGTTCCCGAGGGGTGAGATGTGCAGCGGCATCGGAGGACCGGACCGGACGCGATCTGCGGTCGGTGACCTCCTGGATCAGCCGCCGGGTGATGGACGGCGCGAGCAGCGCCTCCCCCGCCGCGACCACCCGCACCGCACGGACGAGTTCGTCGGCGGGCGCGTCCTTGAGCAGGAAGCCCGACGCCCCGATCCGCAGCGCCTCGTAGACGTAGTCGTCGATGTCGAAGGTGGTGAGCATCAGCACCTTGGTCCGCCCCTGCGCACCGTCGGCGGGGGCGGCAGCGGCGGCCGCGGGCACCGAACCGAGGATCTGTTCGGCCGCCCACAGTCCGTCCTTGCGGGGCATCCGGACATCCATCAGGACCACATCGGGGCGGACCCGACGACACAGGTCGACGGCCTCGACACCGTCGGCGGCATCGCCGAGAACCGAGATGTCGGGTTGTGCGGCCAACAGCGCGGAGAATCCCTGTCGGACCATGGCCTGGTCATCGACGACGACGAGCGTGATCGGCACGGTGCCACGTTACCGGGCGTCGTCGGCGACCGCGGCGGCCTCCGCACCCGACGGAATCGCACCCGACCGCCCGGCACCCGATCCGGTCGCCGTGACGGCGCCGCGTCCACCCCCGGACGGAATCCACGCGCGCACCACGAATCCGCCGTCGCCGGCGGGTGCGGCGGTCACGGTACCGCCCACCGCACCGGCCCGATCGATCATCCCGGGCACTCCCACCCCGGCACCACCGAGTCCCAGCGGCGGTTCGGTGCCCGCCGCGTTGTACACCATCACCTGTGCGGCGGGATCGCCTGCGTTCGTACGGTTGTCGGCGGCGAGTTCCACGGTGATCGCACCACCGGGAGCGTGCCGGGTGGCGTTCGCCAGGGATTCCTGCACGATCCGATAGATCACCAGCGCCGACGCCTCACCGAAGACCGCATGGTCGAGTCCATCGGTGAAGGCGACCTGAGCGCCCGCGCGGCGGGTCTGGCTGATCAGCGAATCGATCTCACCCAGGCCGGGATTGGGGGCCGAAGCCACCGTCGCTCCCTCCACCCGGAGCACACCGAGGAGTTGCCGCACCTCGTCCAGCGAGGTCCGCGCCGCGTCGGCGATGGCATCGAATTCCTCGGCCGCGGCCACGGAGACGTCGGGCAGACGGTAGCGGGCGGTCTGGGCCATCACCACCACCATCGACATGCGGTGGGCGACGACGTCGTGCAGGTCGCGGGCGATCCGCGTGCGTTCGGCCAGCACCGCGGCGGTGGACTCGGCGACCCGCGTCTCCTCGGTCTGCACGGCGAGCTGACGGCGGGAGAACAACAGTCCGCGCAACAGGCCGGTGACCACCGCGAGGGCGGTCAGACCGAATGCCCACCCGAACCGCGCCTCGGCCGGCGCCGACAGCACCATCACCGCAACCGAGCACACCCACCAGGGCAGCAGCAGCCGCAGCGGGCACCGGAGGAACGCCATGAACGTCAGGATCAGGAACGCGATGATGTGGGTGACCTGGATCTGCCATGGCCATCCGTTGGCGGTGGAGGTCACCACCCCGATCACCAACGCCGACACCGCCGACACCGTCCACGCCGGCAACGGTGCCGCCCACGCGAAGGCCAGCGGCACCGATGCCAGCGCGGCCGTCACCGGCATCACGTAGGCGGGCACCGCGTGCGTCATCGACATGGTCCCCCACGACACGATGAACAGGACCGTGGCGAAGACCAGGAAGAACCAGTTCAGCGGCGATCGTAGGTAGGCCCGAACGCCCGGATGCCGGGCCAGCGGGGTGTCCCGCAACTCCGCCGACACCGCACGCCAGCCGGCCCGCGTCCATCGTCGCAACATCTCACATCACCTCGCCGTCCACGCTAGGCGGCGATCTGCGCGAAGTCCTCATACTCGAGAGGGAGATCGGTGGTCATACCCCGGTCCCGGTCGGGGGCGGTCATCCCGATCGCCGGGGTGGTGCGTGAACCGGTCGCGCGGCCGATGTGGGTGGGTGCCGGCCGTTCCTAGCGTCGGATACATGTCCACCACAGCCGAGTACGCGACCATCCAATCCCCGACCGTAGATCTCGGGAACACCGGATTCCCAACGGTTTTCACCCTGCGCAACGGACTGCGCCCGACCGCATGGGTCGTTCTCGGGATTCTCGTCGTGATCACCCATGCGTGGCTCGCCGCACCGGCGGGGGCGAGGTCACCCGGTTCTCCCACCCCGGTCGCACACGCCGATGAGGTCTCGCCTGCGGCCCGCACGGTCCAGGTGCTGACCGGTCCCGATCCGGCGGCGACGCTCGACGCACTCCCCGCCGACTTCGTCGCGGTGATGGGCTATCTCCCGGTGACCGCCGACGGCTATCCCACCGATCCCGACGGCGACTGCTCGTCACCGGTCCCGATGCCGGATCGGTTCGAACCGTTGTGCCGCACACACGACTTCGGCTACGACCTGCTGCGCTACGCCGAGCGCACCGGGCATCCGCTGGGCGGGTGGGCGCGGCTGGCGATCGACGCGATGCTGGTGGCACGGATGCATGCCGAGTGCGACGGTCTGTTCTGTGCGATGGCGGCCGAGTCCGCCCGGATCGGCCTGGGCGTCAACACGTGGCGCCAGTACGACGGCCCGCCCGCACCCGCAGAGGATGTCGGAGACATCACCGCGACCATGCTGGTCCGGGTGACGACCGCGGTGACCGGCCGATCGGCGGTGGCGTGATGGGGTGGGCCACGTCGGACTCATCCGAACACCGCACGGCCACACCACATCCGGCGGTGACCGTCGCGGCCACCGCCGGCGCCCTGATCGCCTTGGCGCCGTCGGGCCTGCCCAGGGGTGCGGTGACCGAATCGGCGCTGGTGGCCGCACTGGTGGTGCTGTGCACCGCGATCGCCGCCGTCGCCGTGCGTCACCGGCCCCGGTCCCGCCGGGCCGGCCGGCTCACCGTCTGCCTGGCACTGCCCCTGGTGGTGGCTGCGGTGGTCGGAAACACGTTGTGGCAGGACCTGATCCGCGCCGATCTCGGCACCGGGACGGCCGGCGTGGGATATCCCGCCGCCGTCCTGGCCGCGACGGTCGGGGCATTCGCCGCCATCGTGTGGATGTCACGGCCCGTTCTGGTGGCAGGGCTGGTGGCGGGTGCGGTACTGGCCGGGTCGTTCGCCGTGCCCGGTCGGTCGACCGCGGCGACGGTCCATCACGCACCGATCCCGGCCGACGGCGATCTGTCCGCTGCGGCAACACGACTCGTCGACGGCTGGGTCGGTGATGGCGGCCTGGACCGATCGGCGGTGGTGATCGCCGTACCCACCGGGTCGGGTTGGGTCGACGCCGACGCGGTCGCAGGGATCGATGCCCGTTTCGGCGGCGACGTCGAGATCCTCACCCTGCCGTATGCGTCGACGACGTCGTGGCGCGCATTCGTGACCGATCCGGGTGCGGCGGCACGCAGTGCGATCGCGGTCTTCGACGCCCTGGCCGACGCCGTCGGCCGGCGTCCGCCCGGCCACCGGCCCCGAATCCACCTCTACGGTCAGAGCCTCGGGGCGTTGGGTGCCGATCGCACCCGGGAGTGGGCCGAACACCGTCATCCGGGAATGGTCGCCGGAACCCTGCTGGCCGGCGTACCGGCCGACACGGTGGCACGGACCTCGGCGACACCACGGGTGGTGCTGGCCAATCCGTCCGATCCGGTGACCCGCTGGTCGCTCGCGTCGTTGTGGCGCCCGCCGACCCGCCCCGACGACACCCGGGCGGTGGGGCGTGCCGCGCACACCCCACCGTGGATTCCGGTGGTGTCGTTCGTCCAGACCTCGGTCGACCTGCTCACATCCCTCGACGGCACGGCCGGGACCGGCCATCGCTACGGGACCGAACAGGGTGCGCTACCGACGGGTGCGGATACCGATCAGCCGATCGGGCCGCGAGCCGCCTCGTAGGCGGCGCCGACCCGGTAGAGCCGGTCGTCGGCGAGTGCGGGGGCCATGATCTGCAGACCGACGGGCAGCCCGTCGTCGGCGGACAGGCCCGACGGCACCGACATCGCGGCCACACCGGCGAGGTTGACCGGCAGGGTGCACAGGTCGAACAGGTACATCGCGAGCGGATCGTCGACCTTCTCACCGAGCGGGAACGCGGTGGTCGGGGTGGTCGGCGACACCAGTACGTCGACACCGGCGAATGCGGCGGCGAAGTCGCGGGCGATCAGCGTACGCACCTTCTGCGCCTGACCGTAGTAGGCGTCGTAGTAGCCCGACGACAACGCATAGGTCCCGATCATGATGCGGCGCTTGACCTCCGGGCCGAATCCGGCTTCGCGGGTCAGGGCCATCACCTCGTCGGCCGAGTGACTGCCGTCGTCGCCGACGCGCAGGCCGTAGCGCATCGCGTCGAAGCGCGCGAGGTTGCTCGAGACCTCGCTGGGCAGGATCAGGTAGTACGCGCCGAGGGCGTAGGTGAAGTTGGGGCACGACACCTCGACCACCTCGGCGCCGCGTGCGGTGAGCTCGGCGACGGCGGCCTCGAACGAGGCGAGCACACCGGCCTGGTAGCCCTCCCCCTGCAGCTCCTTGACCACACCGATCCGCACACCGGTCAGATCGCCGGTGGCGCCGGCCTTCGCGGCGCCCACGACGTCGGGCACGGGGGCGTCGACGGAGGTGGAGTCGCGCGGGTCGTATCCGGCGATCACCTCGTGCAGCAGTGCGGTGTCGAGCACGGTGCGGCCGCACGGACCACCCTGGTCCAGCGAGGACGCACACGCGACGAGGCCGTACCGCGAGACGGTGCCGTAGGTGGGCTTGACGCCCACGGTCGCGGTGACCGCGGCCGGTTGACGGATCGAGCCGCCGGTGTCGGTGCCGATCGCCAGCGGTGCCTGATACGACGCGAGCGCAGCGGCACTGCCGCCACCGGAACCACCGGGAATCCTGGTGGTGTCCCACGGATTCCGGGTCACCTGGTAGGCGGAGTTCTCGGTGGAGCTACCCATCGCGAACTCGTCCATGTTGGTCTTGCCGAGGATCGGGATACCCGCGGCACGCAGCTTCTGGGTGACGGTGGAGTCGTACGGCGCCACCCAGCCCTCGAGGATCTTCGACCCGCAGGTCGTCGGCGAGTCGGTGGTGGTGAAGATGTCCTTGAGTGCCAGCGGCACACCGGCGAGCTTCGACGGCGCCTGACCCGCGGCGATCGCGTCGTCGGCGGCCTTCGCCGCGACCAGCGCCTCGGAACCGCTGACGTGCAGGAATGCGCCCAGCTCACCGTCGACCTCGGCGATCCGGTCGAGGTGGGCCTGGGTGACCTCCACCGACGACAGGTCGCGCGCGGCGATCTTGTCGGCGAGTTCGGCCGCGGTCAGGCCGGTGATCTCGTTGGCGGTACGGGTGCTCACTGCTCTTCTCCCAGGATCTGCGGGACCTCGAAGCGGTCCTGATCGACGGCCGGGGCGCCGGAGAGCGCCTGCTCGGTGGTCAGGCCGGGCACCACCTCGTCGGCGCGCAGCACGTTGGCCAGTTCGGCCGGGTGCGCCGTGGGCGGGACGTCGTCGGCGGCCACCTCGGAGATCTGTGCGACGTGGGCGAGGATCGAATCCAGCTGTCCGGCATAGACGTCGAGTTCGTCGTCGCTCAGCGCCAGCCGCGACAACCGCGCCAGATGCGCGACCTCGGCCCGCGTGATCGCGGACCCGGAGTCTCCTGACATGTCGATCGTGTCCTTTCTGACCTGCTCGTCTGGCCTGCACGCACACCGTCGGTCGCCCATCGAAACGGAGGTGCGCATCCTTGCCTGGTACGACAAGACCGCGACCACCGTGGACGACCCGGATGCCCGGGCGGCAACCCCGTCAAGCCTAGGCGATGCATCGTCGTCGCCGATGGGTGGGCACGAGGCGCCGCCGCGCGCCGGGCCTCGCCGCGGCTACCGGGTGTAGAACTCCAGTGCGATGCCGTCGGGGTCACGGAACGAGACCACCGATCCCCAGGTGGCGGCGGTGACCGGCGAATGGGTCACATCGTGCCGGTCGAGCACCGCGATCCACGCGTGCAGCGCGTCGAGATCCGGCAGGCCGAAGGAGACGTGGTCCAGGCCGATCCGCCGCTCGTCGAACCTGTCCCCGCCGGCGGTCCGGTCGTGTTCGACGAAGCTCAGCGAGAACGCGTCGGGGCGATGCATCAAGGCCTTGCGCATGCCGTCGACCTCGGCGCGTCCGACGACGCGGAACCCCAGGACCCGCGCATACCAGTCCAGGCTCGCATCGAGATCGGAGACGGTGAGGGTCAGATGATGCAGCCCGGCCAGCGGCGTTTCCGGTGCGAAGATGCCCACGGACGCCTAGCGTAGAGCCCCGTGATCATCGTCACCACCAACGACATTCCTGGTTCCCGGATCGTCCACGTCTACGGCGAGTGTTTCGGGTTGACCGTCCGCTCCCGTCACCTCGGCTCCAACATCGGTGCCGGGTTCAAGGCGATGGCCGGCGGCGAACTCAAGGGCATCACCAATCTGCTGCACGAATGCCGTCAGGAGGCGCTGTCCCGGCTGGCCGCCGAGGCCCAGCGGGTGGGCGCCAATGCCGTGGTCGCCTTCCGATTCGAGACCACCGAGTACGGCGGTACCGGTGTCGAGGTGTGCGCGTACGGGACCGCGGTGGCCATCGAGCCGCTCGGGGCACCGCAGGGACCGCACTGAGCAGCTGACCCGGCCCGGTGCGACAATGTCCGTCGTGTCGTACCTCCTTCGGGTCTATCTCCAGGACCGGCCGGGCAGCCTCGGGCTGCTCGCCGTCCAGCTCGGTTCGGTCGGCGCCGACATCCTGTCCCTCGAGGTGGTCGAACGCGGTGATGGCTATGCGGTCGACGATCTCGTGGTGGAGGTCGCGCCCGGCTCGCTACCCGATGCCCTGATCACCGCGGCCGAGAAGGTCAAGGGTGTGCGGGTGGATTCGATCCGGCCGTACGCCGGTGTCCTCGACACCCATCGCGAACTCGAACTCGTCGACCAGGTCGCCACCGCCGGCGACGACCGGCTGCAGGTCCTGGTCGACAACGCCCCGCGTGTGCTGCGCGTGTCGTGGGCGACGGTGATCACCGACTCCTCTGGCGGTGTGCTGCAGCTGTTCGGCAGTTCGGGTGCCCCCGAGACCCAGCTGACCACCGTCGACTGGTTGCCACTGGCGCGCGCCGTGCAGTTCGATCCGGAGTCCGACTGGGTGCCCGGCACCTGGCAGGACATGGACACCCGGCTGGCGGCGGCACCACTGGGCGACGGCGCCAAGGCGATCCTGCTCGGCCGCATCGGCGGACCCGACTTCCGGCCGTCGGAGATCGCCCGTCTGGGCTATCTCGCCGGGATCGTCAGTACGGTGCTGCGCGCCGAGAACTGACGTGCGCAGCCCTTGTCCCGCGCCGGTACCGGGCGGGACAATGCGCAGATGACCACGATCACCCTGGCCCGCGGCGACATCACCGAGCAGAGCGTCGACGCCATCGTCAACGCCGCGAACTCGTCGTTGCTCGGCGGCGGGGGTGTAGACGGTGCGATCCACCGCCGGGGCGGTCCGGCCGTTCTCGCCGAATGCCGGCACCTGCGGGAGACCCGATATGCCGACGGGCTGCCGCCGGGTGATGCCGTCGCGACCACCGCCGGGGATCTCGATGCCCGCTGGGTGATCCACACCGTCGGTCCGGTGTTCTCCGCATCCGACGACCGCTCGGCCACACTGGTGTCGTGTTACCGGCGGTCGCTGCGGGTGGCCGACGAACTCGGCGCCCGGTCGGTGGCGTTCCCGGCCATCTCCACCGGGGTGTACGGCTGGCCGATCGACGACGGTGCACGGATCGCCGTCGAGACCGTCCATGCCACACCGACATCGGTCACCGACGTCCGGTTCGTCCTGTTCGACGAGCAGGCGTTCCGCGCGTTCGTCGTGGTGGTCGACTGAACGCCATCGGGCTGGGGCCGCCTCCTCGGCGGTGAACTCCCTTGTCGAGGAAAGTCATTCGCGGATGGTCATGCGGGCGATCTTCTCACCGTCGACGGTGAAGGTGAAGGTCGACGGTCCGTTGAAGCCGTCACCGCCGACCGTGGCGATGACCACCACGTCGTCGCCGGTCGCGCTCACCGAGGTCACCTCGAGGGTGACGTTCTTGCCGAGGTACTCGGCGTCGCTCCACCGGGCGATGGCCGTGGGCCCGCCGAAGACCCGACCCCAGTCGTCGACGGCACCGTCGGGGGTGAAGGAACCCAGGAAGGCCTGCAGGTCACCGGCATTGGTGGCGTCGATCGACGCCCGGACGGGTTCGGGAAGTGATGTGGTCATGACAAATGGTCTCCGTTCCGGTCAGCGGTCTCCGTTCCGGGTCAGCGGGTGGTGTAGCCACCGTTGGCGAACAGGGTCTGCCCGGTGATCCAGTGTCCCTCGGTGGCGAGGAAGGTGACGATCGGTGCGATGTCCTCGATTCGGGTCAGGCGGTTGCCCATCGCCTGCGACTTGTGGAACTCGACACGTTCGGGGGTCTCCTGCGGATAGAAGAAGGGAGTGTCCATGGGTCCGGGTGCGACCGCGGTCACCGAGATGCCGCGCGGCGCGAATTCCTTGGCCGCAGCGCGGGTGAAGTGCTCCACCGGACTCTTGGAGCCCGCGTAGGTGGCATACCCGTCGGTGAAGGCGGCCAGCAGCGAGGTGACGATGGTGATCACCGATCCGTTGTCGGACAGCTGCTTTCCCGCTTCCTGCAGGAAGAAGAAGGCCGCCTTGGCGTTGATGTCGAACATCGCGTCGTAGTCGGCCTCGCTGGTCTCGACGATCGGGGTGCGCAGCACCTTGCCGACGGTGTTGACCGCGATGTCCACCGCACCGAAGGCCGTGACCGCCTCGTCGAACAACGCGGCGACGGCGGCGGGTCGGGTGAGATCGCCGGCCACTGCGATCGCGCGACCGCCCGCCGCCTCGATCTCGGCGACCGTCTTCTCGGCGTCAGGACGCGAGGTCTCGCCGTGGTGATGGACGACGACCGCGGCGCCGAGCGCAGCGAGATCGCGCGAGATCAGGCCGCCGAGGTTCTTCGCCCCTGCCGCGACCACCGCGGTCCTGCCGTGCAGGTCGCGCGCGGCGGTCGGGGATGCTGTGGGGTTTGTAGCCGTGGACTCGGTCATGTCTTTGTCCTTTCCGATTCGTGGGAGTCGGCGGTGGACGGTGGTCGGAAAGACGCCGCCGACTCGGGCACCGGTCGTGTGGTGCTTCACGTCCGAGGCTACGAACAGAAAAGATCAATTTCCAACGAAACATTTCGCACTTTCATCAAGTAATGTTTGTGCATGCCAGATTCTGCCCTGGGCTCCTACCCCCTCCCCGATATCCGTCGACTCGAGCAGTTCGTTGCAGTTGCCGAATCACCCACCCTCGCCGTCGCCGCGCAACAGCTGTACGTGACCCAGCAGGCGCTGTCGACCGCCGTACGCCGACTGGAATCCGAGCTCGGGGTGACCCTGTTCAACCGGCAGAATCGGGGACTGCACCTGACCGCAGCCGGGGAGGAACTCCTGCGCAGCGCCAGGCCTCTGCTCACCGGTGCGCGACATCTGACGAGGGCGGTGCGCGAGGCCGACGCCGACTCCACGCATGCCTTCGTCGTCGGCCACTCCCCTGCACTCTCCGGCGCCGAGGTGTTCCTGCTCCTCGAGCGCCCGATCGGTGGCCACCCCACACAGCCGGTGACCGCCCGCCCAGCATTCCCGAGCACCTTCGTCGACGAACTCCACAGTGGCACAATTGATCTCGTACTTCGGCGCGGTGTGGACACTCCGGAGGGACTGACCTCGGCGGTGATCTCGTACCAGGAGCTGCGCCTCGCCGTCGCCGCCGACCACCCGTTGGCCACCCCGGATCGGATCGCGATGTCCGATCTCGCCGGGCACCCGCTGATCGTGTGGGCTCCCGAGCGGCACTCGTTCTACACCGACTTCCTCGTCGCCCACTGCCGCCGTTCCGGTTTCGAGCCGGAGCTGCGGATCAACCGGGTTCAGGGCACCCCACCGACCACCGCGGTTCTCGTCGATCCGGACGCCTGCGCGTTCGTGACCGCCCCGGCCGGCCCGGCCCATGGCGGCCGGGTGGTGGTGAAGGAGTTCACCGACCCGCCGCTGTCACCGATCCAGGCGTTGTGGCTGTCGCACACGGTGTCGGATTTCCGCACGGCGATCCTCAGTTCGCCTCCGGGTCGCCTGTCTCCAGAAGGTGCTTGAACGCGTCCTCGTCGAGGATCGGTACCCCGAGCTGTTCGGCCTTGGCGGCCTTGCTGCCCGGGGCGTCGCCGACCACCACGTAGTCGGTCTTCTTGGAGACCGAGCCCGAGGCCTTGCCGCCCCGCACCAGGATGGCCTCCTTGGCGCCGTCACGGGAGAAATCCTGCAACGACCCGGTGACCACGATGGTCTTGCCCTCCAGGGTGCGCACGATCGACTCGTCACGCTCGTCGGCCATCGACACCCCGGCCGCACGCCACTTCTCGACGATCTCGCGATGCCAGTCGACGGTGAACCAGTCCGAGATACTCTGCGCCAGAGTCGATCCCAGTCCCTCGACCTGGGCCAGATCCTCGGCGCTCGCCTCCTCGATGGCCTGCAGTGACCCGAATTCGGTGGCGAGGGCACGCGCTGCGGTCGGCCCGACGTGCCGGATCGACAATCCCACCAGGACCCGCCAGAGCGGAACCTCTTTGGCCTTGCCCAGATTGGCCAGCAGGCGTCTGCCGTTGGCCGAGAGCGCACCGGCCTTGGTGGTGAACAGGTCGGTCTTGACCAGGTCGTCGGCGGTCAGCGAGAACAGGTCGCCCTCGTTGGTGATCACCCCTGCCGACAGCAGCGCGGTGGCCGCCTCGTAGCCGAGCGCCTCGATGTCGAACGAGCCACGTCCGGCGAGGTGGAACAGACGCTCCCGCAGCTGCGCCGGGCAGGATTGCTGGTTGGGGCAGCGGATGTCGACGTCGCTGTCCTTCTCCGGGCGCAGCGGGGAACCGCATTCGGGGCAGTTCGTCGGCATCTCGAAGGCGTACTCGCTGCCGTCGCGCAGGTCGACGACGGGCCCGAGTACCTCGGGGATGACGTCGCCCGCCTTGCGGATGGTGACCGTGTCCCCGATCAGCACACCCTTGCGCTTGACCTCGGAGCCGTTGTGCAGGGTGGCACGGGCGACGGTAGAGCCGGCGACGAGGACCGGCGCGAGCACCGCATACGGGGTGACGCGGCCGGTGCGGCCGACCCCCACCTCGATGCCGAGGAGCGCGGTGGTGACCTCCTCGGGCGGATACTTGTAGGCGATCGCCCAGCGCGGTGCCCGCGAGGTGGCACCGAGGCGTCGTTGCAGACCGAAGTCGTCGACCTTCACCACGATGCCGTCGATCTCGTGCTCGACGTCGTGGCGGTGCTCCCCCCAATAGTCGATCTTGTCGAGGATCGCGGTGGCCCCGGTCAGTTTGCTGGTGTGCGACGACACCGGCAGACCCCACTCGCCGAGCGCCAGGTACGCGTCGTGCAGCGACGCCGGCCGCCACCCCTCGGTGTGGCCGATGCCGTGACAGATCATCCGCAGCCGGCGCCGCGCGGTGATCTGAGGGTTCTTCTGGCGCAACGAGCCGGCCGCGGAGTTACGCGGATTGGCGAACGGCGTCTTGCCGTCCTCCACGAGTGAGGCGTTGAGCGCCTCGAAGTCCTCGACCCGGAAGAACACCTCGCCGCGCACCTCGAGGATGTGCGGGATGGGGTAGGCATCGGTGCCGCTCAGCCGGGCGGGGACGTCTTCGATGGTGCGGGCGTTGAGGGTCACGTCCTCACCGGTGCGGCCGTCGCCGCGGGTGGTGGCGTGGTCGAGGACGCCGTCGATGTAGACCAGTGCGAGGGCGACACCGTCGATCTTGAGTTCACACAGATACTCGACGCTGCCGATCTCGTCCTCCACCCGCGACACCCAGCCGCGCATCTCGTCGGCGTCGAAGACGTTGTCCAGCGAGAGCATTCGTTCGAGATGATCCACCGGGGTGAAGGCCGTCGAGAACCCTCCGCCGACCAGTTTGGTCGGCGAGTCCGGTGTCGCCAGCCCGGGATGGGCATCCTCGAGTTCCTGGAGTTCACGCAGCAGAAGATCGAACTCGCCGTCGGAGACGGTGGGTGCGTCCTTGACGTAGTAGCGGAACTGGTGTTCGCGGATCTCGGTGGCCAGCTCGGTCCACCGCTCACGGATCGGTGCGGGGACCTCCGCGGCCTCGTCGGGGGTGCCGCTCACGGCCGGATCGCTGTCTTCTGCCACGCCCCTCAGGTTATCGAAGGGCCACGACAGTTCCCCGGCCGGTGAGCCGACCCGTCAGGTGAATGCGGGGATGACCTTCTCGGCGAAGAGGGTGGCACCGGTCTCGTCGTAGGCGAGATCGACGAAGTTCGTGATCGCATAGGCGAGTCCGAGGTCGGCGACCTGCGTCAGCCGTTCGGTGATCTGCTCGACGGTGCCGACCAGCCATCCGCCCCGAAGTGTCTCGGAGAACCGCTGTGCGGCTTCGGCCGGGACCAGCCGCCGGTAGTGCGCGTCGATCCAGTCGAGTTTGTCGGCGACGTCCTGCTCGGTCTCGCCGATCACCACGTTGTAGTTCGACGATCGGGTGATCTCGCCGAAGTCGCGTCCGAGGTCCTTGGCATGCTCGGCGAGAATCGCCGACTTGTGGGCGAATCCCTCGGGGGTGCCGTCGAAATTGGTGTACTGGGCGTACTTTGCGGCGATCCGCAGGGTCTTGCGTTCGCCGCCACCGGCGATCCACAGCGGGATTCCGTTCTCCTGCAACGGCAGCGGCTGTACGATCGCGCCGTCGACCTGATAGATGTCGCCGTCGAGGGTTGCCGTACCGTCCCGCCATGCCTGGCGGAAGATCTGCACACCCTCGTCGAGAGCCTTCAACCGCTCCCCCGCCGAGGGGAAGCCGTATCCGTAGGCCCGCCACTCGTGCTCGTACCAGCCTGCGCCGATCCCCATCTCGACACGGCCACCGGAGACGTGGTCGACCGTCGCGGCCACCTTCGCCAGGTAGGCGGGGTTGCGGTAGGCGATGCAGGTGCACATCTGGCCGAGCCGGATGCGATCGGTCGTCGCCGCGAACGCCGACATCAGCGTCCACGCCTCGTGGGTGGCCTCGGTGGTGGGTGCGGGAACGGTGTGGAAGTGGTCGTACACCCACAGCGATGTCCACGGTCCGGCATCGGCGGCCTGCGCCAGTCGTCTCATCAGCGGCCACTGCTTCGCCGCATCCACGCCGACGAGGTCGAGTCGCCAGCCCTGCGGTATGAAGATCCCGAATTCCATTCGATCCACGTTATCGGCAACCGGGTCTGCGCACAGCGCATCAGAATCATCGGGAGTCGAACTACTCTCGGACACATGCCGCATCCGATCATGTTCGACGACGCCGACCCGTTCCTGGTCCGGGTGCGTGAGATCGCCCTGGCCCTGCCCGACACCACCGAGGTGGTCGCTCACGGCCGGCCCACCTTCCGCTGCGGCAAGATGTTCGGCAACTACGGCGGCGGCGAGAAGGGCGGCGAGCGGCACGACCAGTCGTTGCTGTTCATCCCCGACACCGCCGAGCGCGAGGCCCTGATCGCCGATCCCCGGTTCTTCCTGCCCGCCTACCTCGGCCCGTACGGCTGGCTGGGCATCCTGCTCGACGACGGCACCGACTGGGTCGAGGTGTCCGAGCTGCTGGACGCCAGCTACCGGCACGTCGCCCCGAAGCGCTCGATCGCCAAGTTGGACACCCCCTGACGCATCGACTCGAAGCAGAGTGATGTCGCAATCACCCATCCACTGGCACAAGATGATCGAGCCGCACACGATGATTGAGCCGACGCGGAGCGCAGCAACAAGTCGAGTTTCGAAATCTCCGCCACCCGACCTCGCAAACCGGCGGAGATCAACCACCGTGGCTGAACCGGCCACCGGCATACGATGATTGAGCCGACGTGGAGCGTAGCGACAAGTCGTGTCGAAATCTCCGCCAGCCGACCTCACCACGCAACCACCCACACCCCCAGTCACACAACAATTTCTGTCACACCCCCCGACTACACTGGAACACAAGATCGAACACCACCCGGGGGGCGACCACATGACCACCAACACAGACACCGACACCAATGTTGAAGTCATGTCGGTGTTCACCCTCACCGACCCGATCACCGATTACACACGCATCCAACACCTTTCCTCCACCCACGTCGACACCATCGCCGAAAACCTACAACGCGACGAATACCGACTGATGGCCCGCAAAGTCCTCACCGCCCACCAGATCGCCCGACACACCATCGACCACATGCTCGTCACCACCACCTCCACCACCGCGCGTATCGCCCGCACCGCAGACAAAGCCGCCACCTCCCAAGTCGCCATCGCACTACGCACCTCACCCGCGATCGCCGCCGACTGTATCTGGATCGCCGGACTCCTCACCGGATGGGACCGCCTACGCCAAGCGTTCCTCGACGGCCACTGGAGCTTCACCCGCACCCGCTACCTACTCACCGAACTCGCCCACCTCACCGACCCCGACGTCCGCACCTACGCCGAAACCTGTGCCCTCGCCCTCGCCGACCGGCCCACCGCCGACCGCACCCTGCGCAACCAGATCGCCGAAATGGTCATCGCATTGGACCCCGACGCCGCCGCCGACCGCCGCGAAGAATTCGCCGACACCGAACAAAACGTCACCATCACCGACGACACCCACGGCCACATGCGTCTACACGCCACCATGCCCGCCGACGTCGGAGTGTTCCTGGCCACCAGCATCCGCAACCTCATCAACGAACGGATCTGCCCCCGCGACCCCCGCCCCACAGGCCGGCTACGCGTCGAAGCACTCAAAGAACTCCACCACATGCCCGACGCCGTACTCGCCTGCACCTGCGACGACGAACACTGCACCCGCGCCATCCCACTACCCCCGACACCAGCCCCCGACCCCGAACTCGACCTCGACTACACCCCACCACCCACACCCACACCGGCCGCACCGGCACGGGTCGTCGACGACGTGGAGATCGAGGCAGAAACCGACGAGGGTGCCGGGCCACGACCTCCGATCGCGTTGATACCCGCACAATCTTCGTTGACCGTGATCACCGACCCCACCGGTGTGGCCGCACCCCGCCTGGTCGGTTACGGGGCGATCGACCCCCAGCACTGGCACGACATCGCCGACGGACACCTCGTCACCCGTATGGACCTACCCGAACTCGAGCTACCCGAACTCGATGATCCCGGAATCGACCTCGCCGCGATCGGCCGCAACCTCGCCGCCTGGCAAACCGTCACCACCATCACCGAACGCGGCCTGGCCCCACCGGTCGACCCCACCGGACACGGCGGATATGTGAACCCACCCCGCTGGGCATTGTGGTACAAACCCCGAGACTGGCTACGGCAGAAGATCATCTGCTGGGACAAGACCTGCCGGTACCCCGGGTGCGGGCGTGATGCCGCCGACTGCGAACTCGACCACCTCGTCAAATTCAACCGAGCCGACCCCCGAGCCGGTGGATGGACCGTCGAATACAACCTCATCCCGTTGTGTCGCGCCGACCATCAGCGCAAACACCTCGGATTGTGGATCCCGACCATGCTCGCCGACCGTGCCGTCACCTGGCGCAACCCGGTATCCGGGAAGACCGTCACCACGTTCCCCGGATAGCGGTGGTGTGTCCGGATCTGGTTACGGACACACTCGTCTCACCGGGTTTCGACACGGGTCCTCGCCTCGCGACTCGGTCCCGGCTCAACCATCCAAATACGCTGTTGCCATGGGTGGTTGAGAGAATCAAAGTAGCGCTCTCATCCAAACAAGGTGTTCCCGTTGATGGTTGAGCCGACGAGGAGCGTAGCGACGAGCCGTGTCGAAACCTCCGCCGGCCGACGTCCGATGGCGACCACCCCGAAGACCGGTTGCGGACATCATCGTCTCACCAGGTTTCGACACGGGTCCTCGCCTCGCGGCTCGGTCCCGGCTCAACCATCCAAATACGCTGTTGCCATGGGTGGTTGAGAGAATCAAAGCAGCGCTTTCATCCAAACAAGGTGTTCCCGTTGATGGTTGAGCCGACGAGGAGCGTAGCGACGAGCCGTGTCGAAACCTCCGCCGGCCGACGTCCGATGGCAACCACCCCGAAGACCGGTTGCGGACATCATCGTCTCACCAGGTTTCGACACGGGTCCTCGCCTCGCGGCTCGGTCCCGGCTCAACCATCCAAATACGCTGTTGCCATGGGTGGTTGAGAGAATCAAAGCAGCGCTTTCATCCAAACAAGGTGTTCCCGTTGATGGTTGAGCCGACGAGGAGCGTAGCGACGAGCCGTGTCGAAACCTCCGCCGGCCGACGTCCGATGGCAACCACCCCGAAGACCGGTTGCGGACATCATCGTCTCACCAGGTTTCGACTCGGGTCCTCGCCTCGCGGCTCGGTCCCGGCTCTACCATCGAAATCGCCACTGCCCGAGGTAGTTACGGACATGCTCATCTCACCCGGTTTCGACACGGGTCCTCGCCTCGCGGCTCGGCACCGGCTAAACCATCGAAATCTCCACTGCCCGAAGTGGTTGCGGACATGCTCGCCTCACCCGGTTTCGACACGGGTCCTCGCCTGGCGGCTCGGTCCCGGCTCTACCATCGAAATATGTACTGTCCGTGGTGGTTGCGGACATGCTCATCTCACCGGGTTTCGGCTCGGCCGACGACGGCTACAGCGCTTCCGGATCCGTGGCGAGCAGCTCGCCTGCCTTCGCACAGATCTCGAGCGCGCGGCGGGCCCACTCGGGGGTGGCACCGGCCAGACCACATGTCGGGGTGATGATCACATTGCCGGCCAGTACCTTCCGGTTCAGGCCGATACGATCGGTCAACTCGGCCAGGCCGACGGCGACGGTGTCGGCGGATGCGGTGCGCACCGCACGATCCCCCGGCAACACACCGGCGACCAGGACATCACCGCGATCGATGAGTTCACCGATACCGTCGAGGGTCTCGGCCGACAGCGACGTGCCCTTGGTGACGTCCACGCCGTGCGCGACGCCCCACATCCGACGGATCAGGTCCCAGCGCGGTGCACCGCAGTTGTGCAGGATCGCCGGTCGCCCGACGCGTTCGATGACCGAACCCAGTGTGTCGGCGACCTCCGCGACGGGGACTGCGGGGATGACGTCGAGGCGGGTCAGCGGTTTGAGTGCACCGTCGATGACCGCACCGATCATCGGTTCGTCGAACTGCACGATCACATCGGCACCGAGCCTGCGGTGGACCTCGGCGACGTGGGCGGCAAGTCCTTCCGCACCGGAATCGGCCAGGTCACGGACCGCACCACGATCACGGATCGCCTTGTGTCCGTTGGCCAGCTCGATGGACGCGGCGAGCGTGTACGGGCCGGTCACCTGCACCTTGACGGCACGGCCGGTACCGATGAATCCGGCGGTGTCCCAGAGCTCTTCGAGTACGTCGAGGTCGGCGCTGAGGAATCCCCGGGCGCGACGCACCACCGACGACCCCTTCGATCCGAGGCGGTAACCCCAGGTGGACGCGTCGATCGGGATGTCGACCAGCAGGGCGGCCATCCGACCGATCATGTCGGCCCCGATCCCCCGTGCCGGGAGCTCGGCGAGATGGGCGAAGTCGAGTTCGCCGTTGATCACGGCCGCTGCTTGGGCCGGATCGGTACCGGGCATCGAACCGACACCGGTGCCGATGCCGGTGGGCAGGGTGCTCATCCGAAGTCGCTCGCCGTCCGACTACTCGGCCGCCGACAGCGACACCGGTCGCACCGACGAGGTGGCCGTGATCCGGCCGGAACCGAACACCAGGTCACCGCGATCGGCGTCGGGCAGGTACAGCACCGCGGCCTGTCCGCGGGCGACGCCGGTCAGCGGCTCCCCCAGGCTGATCTCGAAGCCGGGGCCGTCGGCGGTGTCCACCGGGGTGGCGACCGCCGGTGCCAGACCGCCGTGGGCGCGCACCTGGACCACACAATCGACCGGTCCGTCCGGGGTCTGGCCGGAGGTCCACACGGCCTTCGACGCGCTGATCGACCACACCTGCAGATGTTCACTGGAACCCACCGCGACGGTACCGGTGGCCGGATCGATGTCGGTCACGTAGCGGGGACGGCCGTCGGCGGCCGGCGCGTCGATGCCCAGTCCCTTGCGCTGGCCGATGGTGAACCCGTGCACGCCCTCGTGCTCGGCGAGAGTCTCGCCGGTGTCGGCGTCGACCACCGCTCCGGGCCGGATACCGATCCGCGCACCGAGGAACGCCCGGGTGTCACCGGACGGGATGAAGCAGATGTCGTGCGAGTCGGGTTTGTCGGCCACCGACAACCCGCGCCGCGCCGCCTCCGCGCGGATCTCCGGCTTCGGGGTGTCGCCGACCGGGAACATCGCCCGGTCCAGCTGCTCACGGGTGAGTACGGCCAGCACATACGACTGGTCCTTGTCGTGGTCGACGGCGCGACGCAACTCACCGTCGACGAGCCGGGCATAGTGACCGGTGGCCAGCGCATCGAAGCCGAGGGCCACGGCCCGGTCGGCGAGCGCGGCGAACTTGATCTTCTCGTTGCAGGTCAGGCACGGATTGGGAGTCTGCCCGGCGGCATAGGCCTCAACGAATTCGTCGATCACATCGTCCTTGAACCGATCGGCGAAATCCCAGACGTAGAACGGGATCCCGAGCACGTCCGCGGCGCGTCGGGCATCGCCGGCGTCCTCACGCGAGCAGCAGCCGCGCGACCCGGTGCGTAGCGCCCCCGGCGCCGTCGACAGCGCCAGGTGCACGCCCACCACCTCATGACCGGCATCGACGGCGCGGGCAGCCGCCACCGCCGAGTCGACGCCACCGCTCATCGCGGCCAGTACCCGCATCAGCGTGCCCTTCCCGAGGAGACCAGACCGGCCGTCCGCGCCCGTTCGACCACCTCGCCGATCACGTCGGCGACGGTGTCGATGTCGGCGTCGGTGGTGCTCGGCGACAGGGTGAACCGCAGCGAACCCCGCGCGGTGGCCATGTCGAGGCCCATCGCGATCAGCACGTGACTGGCCTGGGCGACACCCGCGGTGCAGGCCGACCCGGTGGAACACTCCACGCCGTTGGCATCGAGCAACATCAGTAGCGAATCGCCCTCGCAGCCCTCGAAACTGACGTGCACGTTGCCGGGCAGCCGGCGCGCGTCGCGCGGACCGTTGACCCGGGTGCCGGGGATGTCGAGGAGGATGTCGAAGAGCCGGTCCCGCAGCCGTGCCACCGACACCATCGTGTCCGGTAGTTCGGCGACCGCCAGGGTCGCGGCGGTGGCCATGCCGACCGCGGCGGCCACATCGGGGGTCCCCGACCGCACGTCGCGCTCGTGCCCACCACCGTGCAGCACCGGCACACAGCCCACCTCGCGGCCGAGGATCAACGCCCCGACGCCGGTGGGTCCGCCGAACTTGTGGGCGGCGACACTCATCGCCGACAGTCCGCTCCCCGCGAAGTCCACCGGCACGTGTCCGACGGCCTGGATCGCATCGGAGTGCATCGGCACCCCGAACTCGGCGGCGATGGCGGCCAGCTCGGCGATCGGCTCGATGGTGCCGACCTCGTTGTTCGCCCACATCACCGACACCAGCGCGGTCTCGTCGGCGTGGGCGGTGAGCTCGGCGCGCAAGGCGGCCGGCGAGACCAGTCCCTCGTCGTCGACGTCGAGGACGACGACCTCGGCACCCTGGCCTTCCAGCCACTGTGCGGGGTCGAGTACCGCGTGGTGCTCGACACCGGTGATCACGACGCGTCGGCGCCGGTCATCGGCCTGGCGGCGGGACCAGTAGATGCCCTTGACCGCGAGGTTGTCGGCTTCGGTGCCGCCTCCGGTGAAGATCACCTCGGAGGGCCGGGAACCGACGGTGGCCGCGAATGCCTCCCGGGCCTCTTCCAGCAGCCGGCGCGACCGGCGTCCGGATCCGTGCAACGACGACGCGTTGCCGGGCTGGGTCCAGACGGCGGTCATCGCCTCGAGTGCTTCGGGCCGCAGGGCGGTCGATGCGGCGTTGTCGAGGTAGACGGGGATACGTGCGGGCATGGACATGACGTTGACAAGGATAAACGCGCTACCGGTCCCGTCCAATTCCCGCACCGTCGGACGTCCATGGTGATGTTCGCCGCACGGGCCGGCCCGATGCCTACCGGACCACGTGGCCGACGTCGAGCGCACCGTGCGGATCGAGCTGCGCTCCCAGCGCCGACAGCCAGGCATAGGTGTCGTCGTCGTAGCTGGTCCGGATGTCGACCAGCTCGTGGTGGGCGATGAAGTTCGGCAGCGTGGTGCCGAGCGACCAGGGGGCGATCGCCTGGGATGCGCGGGCGCCGGCATCCACCACGTGTTCGGCGATCGGCGGGGCCAGCACGCCGACGGTGTGGAAGGTGAACGCCGCATGGCGGTGGCACAGCGCACTGCGGACCGGCGGCTCCTCGGCGAACGCACCGCCGAGCAGCCGCAGCTCGGTGATCGTCAGGAACGGCGGCGCGCCGGGGCCCACCACCTCGAGCAGCGCCGCGAGGGCGTCGTCGGGCAGCGCGCGCAGCAGCGTACTGGTCTCGTGCGCGGGCATCGGGTCCACCGGGTCGGCGTGGATGGCCGCGATCGCCGCGTACGGCATCGGCCCGACGGTGTCGAGGATCGGGGTGGCCACCGCCCGGATCGGGGCGACGAGATCGGCGGCGGCGCCGAAGTCGCCGACTCCGGCGAAGCGCACCGCGACGGTCTGCCGGCCGGCGAGCATCGGGGGCACCCCCGGCATGTCCGGCAGGTTGAGGACCGCCAGCGAGGTGTTGGCCTCCCGCGGCAGTCCCTCGGTCCAGTCACGCCACACACGCAGCACACGCTGGGCATCAGCACCGTCGAAATAGATTGCCCCACCGTAGATCTCCGAGATCGGGAGCAGATCGATCACCACCTCGGTGATGATCCCGAGCGTTCCCTTGCCGCCGCGCAGACCCCAGAACAGTTCCGGGTTGACCTCGGCGGTGGCCTGTTTGACCACACCGGTGCCGGTGACGGCGGTGATCGACCGGACGTGATCACAGGATGCGCCGACAGTTCGGACCAGCGGGCCGATCCCGCCTCCGCTGAGGAAGCCACCCACACTGACCGCCGGCGACGACCCGCACAACGGGGCCAGCCCGTGTGGCGCAGCAGCATCGATCACCGTCTGCCAGCGCACCCCGGCCCCCAGCCGCGCGGTGCGGGTGGCCGGGTCGACCTCGCACACGTCGAGGCCGTTGGTGCGCACCAGGATCGAGTTCGATCCGATCGGGATTCCGCCGTGTCCGGTGGCGAACGGCGCCACCGTCATCCCGTTGGCGGCGGCGAAGTTCACCACCGCGGCGACATCGTCGGCACCGGCGACGTCGACCACCGCCCACGGTTTCCAGGTGGCGGCGACGTTGAACCCTTCCACCGCATAGCCCGGGTCGGACGGACGGTGCACCGCACCGCGGACCGCACGGCGCAGGGCGTCGATGTCGGCGCGGTCGATGGCTCTACTGGTGGTCATGGGTTCTCCTCTGGGTCTGTGCCGCATGTCGTGCACCGGTGGCACCGTGACCGCGAATGTGATGGCACGGCCCGCCGACCGGGGCGTGCCATCAGACTGGGCGAGGTGGCTTGTGTCGGTCTTGGAAGCCACTTGGAGGACTGTCGGCGCAGGTCAGGCGTCGTCGAGCAGGGTGCGCGCACTCCTGGCGACCTGGTCGAGTCCGATCTCGCCGGCCCGGGTGGCGATGTGGACCAGATCGGCGTCGCGTGACGGTGACGACGGCTGCCTGCGGGCGGCGATCAGACGGACGCGCAGCAACGCGGGCTCACCCTCCCCCACCTCGGCGATGTTGCGCGCCTGGGTGAGGAGTTCGTCGCAGAGGTCGAACTGATCGGTCAGCAGGCACAGTTCGGCGATCGCCAACGCCACCGGACCGACGTTCCCGACATGCCCCACCGTCGCGATGTAGGACCGGTAGGGCATCAGGTAGTCGATGAATTCCTGTGCGTACTCGGGCATCTCGAGATCAGCGACGGCGTGCGCCAGCATCACCGCCTGGCCCAGCGAGGTCCAGATCATCGCGCGACCGTCGTCACTCCAGATGGTGATCATCGACCGGGCGAGGTGGTCGTCACCGGCCGCCGCGGCGATCCGGGCCACACCTGCGGCGAGCAGGATCACCACCTGGTCGGCGCCGTACTCCTGGGGTACCGAGCGGGCCCACTCCAACGGGTCGATGTCCTGCCCCATCAGCGACTCGTCGAGGCGCCCCCGTTCGGCGGCCAGCGCCATCATCGCGATCGCACCGCTGCCCGCCACATAGAGTTCGGTCTGCTCGTGCACCGCGACCGCGGTCCGGAAGTGTTCCTCGGCGAGGTCGAATCGGCCGCGCCACACCGCGATCGCCGCCTCCATCCACCGCAGCTGGGCACGCAGCACCGGCAGACGCAGACGTTCGCTTCCCGCGATACCGCGTCGGACGAGCTGTTCGGTTCTCGACACATCCCCGAGGGTCATGGTGGCCATGGTCGCCACCGCGTCCAGAATCACGTCGTCGACGTCGTCGCGGGGACGCAGCTGCCGGACCTGTTGCGCCAGCGCAAGACAGTCGCGCGCGTGATCGGCGACACCGGAGTAGGTGATGATCCGGGCGAGCATCACATCGGCGACGACCTGGTCGTCGGCGGTGTCGGCGGCCAGGACCTCGGCCCGCGCGAGCAGGCCCGCGGGCACCGCGCCGTCCCGGTTGTAGCAATGCCCGATCGCCGACGCGGCCAGCACCCGCGCCAGCCCGGCGACCACACCGGGTTTGGCATCGCCGGACTCGATCTGGTCACCGAGATGATCGGCGGCCGCATCCAGCGCTGCGTGCAGCGTGGGGTTCTCGATTCCCGGACCGATCCACGGCCAGGCCCCGGTGGATCGGATCAGGCTGCCCGCGAGCCGACCGGCAGTGGTCGGCGCACCGGATCGGATGGCCTCGTGGAGCCGGGTCTCCACCTCCTTGAGCACCATCTGCACCAGACCGGCGCGGGCCTGCGCGGCGAGCATCGCGATCAGCAGGTCGTCACGGTCGGTGGTGTCGTGATCGCTGAGCCCGGCCGACTCGTGGGTGCGCAATGCCATGCCCAGCCAGTGCGCGGCATTCTCCGAATCCCATCGGGCGGTGGCGTCCTCGGCGACGATGCGACACGCGTCGACCACGTCGCGGGCGTCGGCCACCGGTGACGCCTCCAGCAGATGGAGCGCACGCCGCATCGCCCATCCCGGGCCCGGCCGGGTCCCGACCACATCGGCCACCCGCAGATGCATCCGGCACCGGCGCAACGGGCGGATCGCGGCGAGCGCCTCCTCACGCAGCAGTGCGTGCGCGAAACGTGTTGTGCCACCCCGATCGGTGGAGACCAGGATGCGTTCGTCGATGGCGTCGTCGAGGCAGTCGGCGATCTCGGCGATGCCGCGCTCCATCACCTCGGCGAGCAGGGTGATGTCCACCTCGTCACCGATCACCGCCGCATGGGTGATCACCTCCAGGACCGCCGGATCCAGCGAGGTGAGGCGTCGGTCGAGAACCGACCGGACCGCCGCCGGCACCATCTCCCGACGCCGCTCCTCGGCCGGCAGCCGGGCGAACTCGGCGACGAACAGCGGGATTCCGCCGGTCCGGCGGGTCAGGGTGTCGGCGTCCTCGGGGGTCATTTCGTCCCCGGCGACGGCGCGCACCAGGGCCACCACCTCGTCGCGGACCAGATGCGGCAGGGCCAGATGCGCGCCCGCGGCCCGGGACAACGCCGAGCGCAGCCGGTCGACGTCGGAGCCGCCCTCACCGTCGCGGACGGTCACCACCACACTCAGCCCGGACGCACGCATCACGGTGCTCAGGTAGGTCAGCAACCCCAGGGTCATCGAATCGGCCCACTGCGCGTCGTCGACGACCACGGTCAGCGGCCCGCTCCCCAACGTCGTCTCCAGCAGGTTCTGGACGCGCTCGTAGACCGCGAACCGTGCGGTGTCGGCGTCGACACCGGGCGGCACCGACAGCACGGCCTCCGGCTCGGCCTCGAGCGCCCGGCACAGCTGCCGCAGCGGCCACCAGGCCGGGATGCCCTCGGCGTCGGGGCAGCGCACCCAGACCACCCGCCCGCCGACGCCCACCGCGATCGTGGCGACCTCCTCGGCGAGGCGGGTCTTGCCGATCCCGGCCGGGCCGCTGATCAGCAGCCACCGGGCGGATTCGCCGGTCGAGGCGAGAAGTGCACGGACACGGTCGATCTGGCTCTCCCGGCCGACGAGCGGCAGCGAATCCGACGACGGATCGGCGGCCATCGGCGCCTCGACCGGCTCGGCGTCGACGACGATCGAATGGGGTGCGGTCACCTCCACCGCACCCGACCAGTGCGGCGGGCGCGGCCAGGCCGCGATCACCGGATCGTGGCGCAGGATCGCCCCCTGCAACTCCACCAGTTCCACACCGGGTTCCAGACCGAGCTCCTCGTCGAGGATGCGGGAGTGCTCGGTGTAGACATCGAGCGCCTCGGTGGCCCGACCGGCCCGGTACAGGGCCACCATGTGCAGCCAGACCGCCCGGTCGCGCAACGGATCCCGCGCACGCAGCGCCACGATGTCGGCGAGCGCGCCACCGGTGTCGCCGTCGGCGAGCAACGCGGTGATGTGCACCTCCTGGACGGCCAGCCGTCCCTCGACGAGTGCGGCCGCCTCGGCCACCACCCAGTCGATGCCGTCGAGCTCGCCGGCCAGCAGTTCGCCCCGCCACAGCCCGAGGGCGGTCTCGGCATCGGCGAGCGCCCGGGTCCACTGCGCCTCGTCGCGGGCGATACGGGCGCTGCGGGCGAGTGCCGCGAACTCGGCGACGTCCAGGCGGTCGTCGCCGAGTTCGAGACGATAGCCCGAGGCCACCCGCTGGATCGGGGAGGCGTCACCGGTGTCACCGCGCAGGGCGCGACGCAGATTGGAGACATAGGCCTGCAGGCTGGTGGTTGCCGCGGCAGGCGGGTCCGCACCCCACACGGTGTCGATCAGCCGATGGACCGGGACCACCGCACCACGGGCCAGCAACAACGCGGCGAGCACCGAACGCTGCTTGGGCGACCCCAGATCGATCGGCTCGTTCTCGCGACGCACCTCGAGAGGGCCGAGAACCAGATACTGTCGCACGCTCGATTCCCCACTCGCCCGGCCACCCTGTTGTTCTGAGAGTGTAAGGCCCGAGACGTCACCGTGACGAGGAACCCGCAGCGACGGCAACGCCATCGCATTCGAGAACGGCTCCTGCTGGGCCGATTCGTGTTGGGCCGACTCCTTCTGGGCCGACTCCTTGTGGGATGACCGGGATCGCGGGGCCGGAAGGGCGTACCCACTCACCTGCCGACCGCCGCGGCTCCATCGGGGTCGACCTCCGGGTCGTCGACGGGGCCGTCAGCGGTACCGGCGCGACCGTCGGTGGGATATCCCTCGTCGTCGGTGGTCGCCCGGGCACGGCGCATCGTCGCCACCACGACCAGGGCTCCGGCAAGGGCGATCCCGAAGCTCACCCACAGTGCGGTGTGCAGTCCGGACACGAACTCGTCCGGCGAGCCGCCGTGCAGCACCGACTGCGCCGGGAAGAACGCGCCGAGGGCGGCGACGCCGAGCGCGATACCCGACTGACGGAACACGTCGTTGACGCCCGCGGCGAGTCCGGCGTCGTCGTGTTCGCTCTCGGCCAGCACCACGCCGCTCATCACCGGGTTGAACACGCCGGCACCGATCGAGGCGATCATGAAGCCGCCCACCAGATCCCAGCCACTGCTGTCACGGCCACCGACGGTCATCCACGCCATTCCCACCGCGACGGCCATCAGGCCGGTGGCCAGCAGCACCCACGGCGGCACCCGGTCGAGGATCTTGTCGGTCAGTCCGGCCGCGACGAGCATCAGTACGGTGCCGGGCAGATAGACCAGACCGGCACCGATCGCCGACATCCCCACCACACCCTGCAGATACACGGTGACGTAGACGAACACCGCGAACATCGACGCCGAGATCGCGAAGGTGGCCACCTGCGCACCGGCGAAACCCGCGTTGGCGAACATCGACAGCGGCAGCATCGGTTCGGCCACCAGGCTCTCCACCACCAGGAAGGCGATCAACGCCACCACCGAGACGATGAGGGCGGTCAGCGTGACGGCGTCGGTCCAGCCGCGTTCGTTGGCCGAGAACAGTCCGTAGGTGAGTGCGGCGAGGCCCACCATCGAGGCCACCTGACCCGACCAGTCGCCGCGACGCGGTGCGGCACTGCGAGATTCGACGACCCAACGGGTACCGGCCAGCATGGCGATGCCCACCGGGATGTTGATCACGAAGATCGCCCGCCAGTCGATGAGTTCGGTCAGCACACCCCCGAGCAACGGCCCGATGGCGAAGGACGCACCGATCGTCGCACCGTAGGCGGCCAGCGCCCTGGTGCGTTCGGCGCGGCCGGGGAAGGCGTGCGCGAGCAATGCCAGCGAGGTGGCGAACAGCACTGCGGCGCCGAGCCCCTGGACCACGCGGGCCGCGTTGAGCAGCAACATGTCCCCGGCCACGGCGCAGATCGCCGACGCCGCGGTGAAGACCACCGCACCGATCGTGAAGGCGAACCGACGGCCGGCGCGATCGGCCCACGCACCCGCCGACAACACCACCGTCGCCAGGGCGAGGGTGTATCCGTCGATCACCCATTTGATGGCACTGAAGTCGGCGGTGAACTCGCGTGCGATGGATGGCAGAGCGGTGTTGACCACGGCGATGTCGAGCATGAGCATCGCGGTGGCCGCGCAGGCCACCGCGAGGGTGACCCACTGGGATCGGGTGGTACCGGGTGCTGTCGCACCTGGTGGCGAGATCTGGGCGTCGGCCATGGGGGCTCCTCCGAGCGGTCGGGTGAAACGTTCGGGGGCCACCCTCCGAAGTGCCGCTTGGAGTCTCCTTGCCACAGGCTTGGCGCACCGGCGTACCGGTGCCCGGCGCCGGGGTTCGCTCAGTCGCGATCGAGGTAGAAGTACAGGTGACGGCCGTCGACGACGCCCGCCTTGCCGTTCATGATGCCCATGACGGTCGTGTCATCCACTCGTTTGAAGTGATCGATGATCGGCCGGCCGTCGTAGACCATGGACGCGGTGACCTCGCCGCGGAACTCGATGTTCCACAGGCTCGCCTCCCCCTTGCCGAAATCGGTGTTCGAGTACAGCTCGCCGTCGGCGTCGCGGCAGACCAGCGGCTGTACCGCGTCGCGGGCGACGAAGGTCTTGCCGTACCAGCCCATCGTCGCCAGCATCCCGTTGGCGGCGTGGCCGGTGGTGAACTCACCGCCACGCCACCGTCCGTACATCTCCTCCGGCCGCAGGGTGCTCAATCCCGCCCAGACCGCGTCGAGATCGGCGTCGTCGACCCGTCCCCCGGCCTCCCGCAGTTCGGCGAATCGAGCCCGGGCCGCGTCTGCGGTCAACTTCTCGGGACGCCTCGTGACGGAGTTCGGGGTGTCGGACATGGATGGGCCCTTTCGGTCCGGCGATCACTAGGCGGTGTTCCGTGGGTCACGGCCGCCCGTGCATCATATATGTTGTCCGATCGTCACCCATGGTGTGTGGGTGTGGCCGTACCGCGCTCCCGGTGGACCGACCGGACCAGCAGCTCACACCGTGCGGCGAGTTCCCGGCGGTCACCGTGCGGCAGTTGCGGTTCGTGCAGGCAGACATGCACCACCACCCGGCGCGATCGCAACACCCGGCGAAGGGTGTCGGCCGGGCCGTCCTCGCCGATGAAACCCGGTTCGGCGGTGTGGCAGCCGTCGACGGTGAACCCGATCCCCACCGGCAGGATCGGCACACCCGCATCCAGTGCGGACTGGAAGAACGCCGGATGGAATCGGCCCTGCGCACCCCCACACCAGGTGGTGCCCTCCGGGAACACCGCCACCGAGGCGTCGGCCTCCAGTCCCGCGGTGGCGACGTCGACCACCCCGGGCAGACTCCGCAACGATCCCCGGTCGATGGTGATCACCCCGAATCGACGGGCGAGCACCGACACCAGCGGCATCGACGCGACGTCGGACTTCGCGACGAACCGGGACGGCTGGACCACCGCGATCGCCAGGATGTCCAGATACGAGATGTGATTGGCCACCACCAGTCCGCGTGTGCGTGACCCGAACGGGCGACGATCGTCGATGACGATCCGAATCCCGATGGCCCGCAACATGGTCAGGGCCGAGGCACGCAGGAATGCGCGCCGCACCAGCCGCGGGAGCGGGGTGACCAGCGCCCCGGCGACGGCGATCGTCATCACCGCCAGCACGAGTTTCACCGTCCGCGCCGCCATCAGCATCGCACCCGCCGCGCTCGCACCGATACCGGCGCGGCACCCGTCACCACACGGGCTGGCCGGATACCACGCGTGCACCTGCCGCGAATCCGGCTGTGCCACAGCACACTCGACGTCGGCGACGGCGGCGAGCCGGACCACCCCGGTGGCCTCGACCGCGACGACGCCCACCTCGTGGGCGGCGGCCACGCTCATCCCCGCTCACCGCCCAATCGCGCCACGGTGTCGCGGAGCCGGTCGAGGTAGCGGGCATTGGCACGTCGCTGGTCGAGCACCGTGAGGAAGTCGCCCACATCGAAGACCTCGTCGACCGCCGGTTCGCCGCAGACCTGCGCACACAGCCGCAGGTAGGCGCGCATCAACGGCGGCAGACAGACACTCGCGGGCCCGGTGATGTCGTCGAGCAGGACCCCGTCCACCCGGCCCCTGATGTGCGGATACACCTGCCACGGCGCGGCGTGCCGATCGCGCAGGAGGTCACGCGCGCCACGCAGGGTGGCACCGCGGGCGAGCACCCCGGGTCCTGCCAGCGGTACCGACACCGACCCGATCACGTGGCGATATCCCGATTCCTCCAGGTACCGGAACAGTGCCGCCCACAGCAGCGCGGTGACCGCGCCACTGCGATGGCCGTCGAGCACACATGCGCGGCCCATCTCCACGGTCGACGCCCCGATCTCGTCGAGTTCGGAGAGGTCGAACTCGGTGGCCGAGTACCACCCGCCGGCCGCGATCGCCCGCGGCGGCGGGAGCAGTCGGGCACAGCCGATGACACCGTGGTCGTCGTGCCAGGCCAGCAGGTGCTCACAGAACTCGTCGAACCGGTCGGCGTCGCGTCGGGTGCCGGCGTCGCCGATGGAGTCGGAGAAGCCGGGTTCGGCGGCGAAGACCTCGTAGCGCAGCTGCTGGGCCGCGACGACGGCGGCCGGGTCGTCGGTGAGCACGATCCGCAACGCGCCTGCGTCCACCAACGTGCGCGACAGTTGGGGAAGGGCGGTCACCTGCACAGATGTCATACCCAGATGAAAACGAGATGGAACGTCGCGCCGGCGACCCCGGTGTGTCGTGTCGGTGCTGGTGTGGTGAACAGGTCGGCGCCTGAGCCGCCTGCCGATGAACACCTGCCAAAACACCGGTGACCCACCAACGACATTCGCTCACGACGGCGGTCTGATCTGTCGACCCACCTGACTACGAATCACCGTTCCCTGCTCTCGACAGCGGTATCAATGCGATCGAGGCCACCACCGCCCCGGCACCGCAGATCACCAGGAAGCGCCAGTCCCCCAGCCACGCACCCATCAGTGGCGAAGCCGCCCGTGCGACGGCCATCGGGACGGTGATGACCGCCAGCACACTGGCGAAGTGGGCGACCCCGAAGTTGTCGGCGACGATCGACGGCCGCGCGATCACACCGACCCCCTGCCCGATCCCGACGGCCGAGACGCAGAGCAGCGTCGCCGGGATCGACAACCCGGCCAGCGGCAGCATCAGCAGTCCCGCACCCTGGATCGCGAAGGCCCCGCAGGTGACCGGGGCCAGTGCGACTCCTCGCAATACGGTGACCAGAGCCAATCTCGACAGGATCTGCATCGCGCCGATCGAGATCGGGATCGAGGTGGCGATCCACATGGAGTGGCCCACCGACAACAGGTACGAGATCACCAGCAGCAGGAATGCCGCCACCGATCCGGCCTGCCCCACGAACGCGATGAGCAGGTACCAGAACCGCCGCTGCCGAAGTGCGGTGCCGATCGGGACGCCCGTCCGGTGCTCCACCCGACTCCGGTGTGCACGCCCCGACGGGATCACCAGCCGAGTATCTCGCCGCCGACCACGCGCTGTTGGGTCCGGCCGCGACACTCGCCGACGAGCTCGCGGCCGATCCGGCGGTGGCGCTGGCCACCGATCTGCTGGTCAGCTTCGTCCCCGGGGTACCCGACCGTGACGAACACATCCGTCTACTCGAGTCCACCGCCCGTGACCTGGCGCCACGGCTGGGGTGGGCCCCGTCCGAAAGAGGCCGTCCATGACCGGATTCCACCTCACCATCTCCCTGATGACGCCGGGGCACTTCCAGCAGGCGTGGCGGCTGCCGCACGTCGATCCGCTCGCCTACCTAGTGGTTCGTGTCGTTAGTTCCTAAATTCTTGTGGATTTGTGAGAATTACCGCATGGCGAATTCTCCGGCCCCAGCATTGATCCTTCGGGATGGTGATCGGGATGTGTTGTTGTCGTGGACGCGTGCCACGACGATCTCTTCGGGCCTGGCGTTGCGTGCCCGGATCGTGTTGCTGGCCGCTGACGGGCTCGCGAACGCACGGATCGCGGACGCAACCGGAACGACCACGACAACGGTATGGAAGTGGCGTAAACGCTATATCCAGCAAGGCATATGCGGTCTCGACGATGCCCCTCGGTCCGGGCGACCCCGACATGTCGATCCCGAACGGATCATCACCACAACTCTGAAGCCACCACCGAAGAAGTACGGGGTCACCCACTGGTCCTCACGGTTGCTGGCCGAGCACCTCGGTATCGGTAACGCCACGGTGGCCCGGGCATGGCGGGCCTACGGGGTACAACCCTGGCGAGCCGAGACATTCAAGTTCTCCACCGACCCGGAGTTGGTAGCCAAGGTCACCGACGTAGTCGGGCTGTATCTGGCCCCACCAGACAATGCGATCGTGCTGTGTGTGGACGAGAAAAGCCAGATCCAAGCGTTGGACCGGACCGCCCCCATGCTGCCGGTCCGGCCCGGTGATGTGGAACGACGTACCCATGACTACAAGCGTCACGGGACGACGACGTTGTTCGCCGCGTTGGAGATCGCGACCGGACAAGTCACCGCAGCAGTCAAGCCGAAACACCGGCGCCAGGAGTTCCTGTCGTTCCTCCGGCAGATCGACCGCGCCTACCCTGACCAGGAGCTGCACGTGGTCATGGACAACTACGCCACCCACAAGACCCCCGAAGTACGGGCCTGGCTACAGGCGCACCCGAGGTTCCACACCCATTTCACCCCGACTTCGGGTTCCTGGCTCAACCTGATCGAGGTGTGGTTCGCGATCATCGACCGACAAGCGATCCGCCGCGGCATCTTCACCAGCGTCACCGACCTCAACGCCAAGATCCGGCAATTCATCACCGGCTGGAACAATCGGAAACATCCATTCGTCTGGACGAAGACCGCCGATGAAATCCTGAAAAAGGCCAACCGTCAAACAATTTCAGAAACGAACCACTAGACATCGACCATTTCCGGCGGCTCGCCCTGATCGCCGAGGAGGCGACCATCGACGCGGTGTTCCTCGGGGACGGACCGGCGCTGCGCGGTGAGATCGAGGAGGGTCCCGGTACCGGTCTGGATCCGGCTGTCCTGCTGGGGCATCTGGCCGCGATCACCGAGAACCTCGGCACCGTGGTGGCCGCATCGACCACCTACAACTCGCCGTACAACCTGGCCCGCCACTTCCAGGCACTCGATCATGTGACGAAGGGACGTGCGGCGGTCAACATCGTGACCACCGGAACCCCGGCGGCCGCAGCCAACTTCGGGCTGCCCGCCCATCCCGACAAGGAGTCGCGGTACCGGCGGGCGTGGGAGTTCCTCGAGGTCACCACCCGCCTGCGGGACAGCTGACAGCCGGATTGGCTTGTCGCCGAATAGGAATCGGGACAGTACGCGATCCCACCCGGATCCGCGGCACCGACCACGAGGGCGAGTTCTTCTCGGTGGCAGGCCCGTTGCCCGTCGCCCCCGGACCGCAGGGCAGGCCTGTCGTCGTGCAGGCGGGAGGCTCTGCTCACCACTCTCGGTCTGCCGCCCGATTCGTTCGGCCCCGACGACCCGATCTCGGCTGACGACCTCCCCGACACCATTCCCGGTACCGCGTTCTCCACCGGCTTCAGCGTGTCCACACGTGCACTGATCGCCCGATCACCGCGCACGCCACGCGAACTCGTGCAGTCCGGGGCGGGCGGATCGGGACACCGTCTGGTGATCGGCTCGGCCGAGCAGGTCGCCGACGATCTACAGTCGTGGTTCGAGGCGGGTACCGCCGACGGGTTCACCATCATGCCCGCCGACACGTCGGTCGACCTGGAGAACTTCGCCAGGCTGGTGGTCCCGATCCTGCAGGAGCGCGGGCTGTTCCATCGCGACTACCCGGCGCGGACGCTGCGCGAACGGTTCGGTCTGCCGTTCCCCCATGCGCGGGATTCGTCCGAGAACGCCTCGGCCGCATCGGCTTAGCCGTCACGGACCGCCGGACCACGGACGGACAGAACCGAAGAAGCCCCGCCACATCAGATGTGGCGGGGCTTCTTCGGGATCTCAGATCACTTGCGCTTAGTGACCTCTTCGGTCAGCTGCGGTGCGACGTTGAACAGGTCGCCCACGATACCGAAATCGGCGATCTCGAAGATCGGGGCCTCTTCGTCCTTGTTGACCGCGACGATGGTCTTCGAGGTCTGCATACCCGCACGGTGCTGGATCGCACCGGAGATACCCAGGGCGATGTAGAGCTGCGGCGACACGGTCTTACCGGTCTGACCGACCTGGAACTGACCGGGGTAGTAGCCCGAGTCGACCGCTGCACGCGACGCTCCCACGGCCGCACCCAGCGAGTCGGCCAGCGCCTCGACCACGGAGAACTTCTCGGCCGAACCCACACCGCGGCCACCCGAGACCACGATCGAGGCCTCGGTCAGCTCCGGACGGTCGCCGCCCACGTTCGGCTCGACCTTGGTGATCTTGACGGCGTTCTCCGCAGCGGCGGGAACCTCGACGTCCACACGCTCACCGGCGCCGGCCTGCGGAGCTGCCTCCACACCACCCGGACGGACCGAGAACACCGGGGTGTCGCCCTTGGCCTGTGCCTCGACGGTGAACGCGCCACCGAAGATCGAGTGCACGCCCACGGCGCCGTCCTTGATGTCGATGACGTCGGCGAGCACACCCGAACCCAGGCGCACGGCCAACCGGCCCGCGATCTCCTTGCCGTCGGCGGTGGCCGCGACCAGGATGCCGGCCGGGGCGGCCGACTCCGCGATCGACGACAGCACGTCGACCTGCGGGCTGATCAGGTAGGTGGCCACATCGTCGGACTCGGCGACGTAGATCTTCTCCGCGCCGGCCTCCTTGAGACCGTCGATCACGCCGTCGGCCGCACCGGGCTTGCCGACGACGACCGCCGCCGGGGTGCCCAGGGCACGCGCCGCGGTGATCAGCTCAGCGGTCACCTTCTTCAGGGCGCCCTCGGCGTCCTGCTCGACCAGAACGAGAACTTCTGCCATTTCCTCTACTCCTGAATGTCTTTGAGATGCCCTGCGCCACACCGTCGGAACCGGTTGGCGCGGGCTGTGATGGTGGGGTCTACCGGTCGAGCTAGATGATCTTCTGCGAGACCAGGTACTCGGCGACCTTCACGCCACCGTCACCCTCATCGGCGACACGCTCACCGGCGGTCTTCGGGGGCTTCGGGGTGGAGCTGGTGACCGTCGACCCGGCGTTGGCCAGGCCCACATCGGTCGGCTCGACGTCGATCTCGGCGAGCGTGACGACGGTGACTTCCTTCTTCTTCGCGGCCATGATGCCCTTGAAGGACGGGAAGCGCGGCTCGTTGATCTTCTCGTTCACCGAGACGATCGCCGGCAGTTCCGCGGTGATGTGGTAGATACCCTCGTCGGTCTCGCGCTCACCGCTGAGCGTCTCACCCTCGAGGGTCAGCTTGCGCAGGTGCGTCAGGTGCGGCAGTTCCAGGTACTCGGCGATCATGGCCGGGATCGCACCGACACGGCCGTCGGTGGCCTCGTTACCGGCGATGACCAGCTCCACACCCTCCACGGTGCCCAGCGCACGGGCCAGCACATACGCGGTCTGAACGGCATCCGAACCGGCGAGCAGATCGTCCTTGATGTGGATCGCCTTGTCGGCACCCATCGACAGGGCCTTACGGATCGCCTCGGTCGCCCGCTCCGGGCCGGCGGTCAGCACGGTCACCTCGCCGCCGTTGGCTTCCTTGATCTGCAGTGCTTCTTCGACAGCACGCTCGTTGATCTCGTCGAGCACGGCGTCGGCGGCCTCACGGTCGAGAGTGAAGTCGTCGTCGGAGAGCTTGCGCTCAGACCAGGTGTCCGGGACCTGCTTGATCAGAACGACAATGTTGGTCATGGGTCTGCGTCGACCTCCTGCGTCGGGTTCGGCAACTTACCGGCGGGTAAGGCCATCGGTCCCCTCACTTTAACCCGTCATATCCACCGGTAGAACATCGACTACCTCACAGTACGCCGGGCGACTAGTGTCGTGGGGATGACCGACGTAGACCGGGCACCCTCGTCCGGCGCATACCAGGCACTTTCGGCAGATGAGCAGCTCGCCCTGACCGGTGAGCGAACCGTTCCCGGAATCCCCGCGGAGAACTACTGGTTCCGCCGCCACGAGATCGCCTACCAGCACATTCTCGACCGGTGTGCCGGACGCCAGCTGCTCGAGGCCGGCTCCGGGGAAGGATATGGTGCGGCGATGCTCGCCGACGCCGGAGCACAGGTGACGTGCGTCGACTACGACGAGTCCGCGGTCGCCCACACCCGCCGCCGGTATCCGCAGGTGACGATCCAGCAGGGCAATCTCGTCGATCTCCCGCTGGCCGATGCCTCGGTGGACACCGTGGTCAACTTCCAGGTGATCGAGCATCTGTGGGATCAGCCCGGCTTCATCGCCGAATGCGCGCGGGTGCTGCGTCCCGGCGGGGAACTGCTGATCGCCACCCCCAACCGCGTCACCTTCTCTCCGGGCCGCGACACCCCGCTCAACCCGTTCCACACGCGGGAACTGAATGCCGACGAACTACGTGAACTGCTGGTCGACGGCGGCTTCGACGTGACCGCGATGCTCGGCGTCTACCACGGCGAACCGCTGGCGGCGCTCGACCGCAAGTGGGGCGGATCGCTGATCGACGCCCAGATCGAGCGGGCGCTGGCCGGTGAGGACTGGCCCACCGACCTCGTCGACGACGTCGCCGGTGTGCGGGCCGCCGACTTCGCCGTGCTCGACCCGGCCGATGCGGGTGTCGGGATCGACGACAGCCTGGATCTGCTCGCGATCGCGGTGCGTCGCCCATCGTGACCACCACTTCATCGCAGCGGACTGCCGGCGTCGAACCGGTACCGGGACAGTTCACGCTCGTCCTGCATTCCCATCTGCCGTGGCTGGCCAACCACGGGCGGTGGCCGGTCGGCGAGGAATGGCTCTATCAATCGTGGGCGGCGTCCTATCTTCCCTTGTTCGCGATGCTGCGCCGCCTGGCCGACGACGGGCACCGGGATCTGATGTCGCTGGGCATCACCCCGGTGCTGGCCGCCCAGCTCGACGACCCGCACTGCACGAGGTCGATGTACGAGTGGCTGGCCGACTGGCAGCTGCGCGCCACCGAGGCCGCGGTGTCCGACGACGCCGACCGCCGCACCCTGGGCCATCGTGAATACCGCACGGCTGCCGAGGCGATCACCGAGTTCGAGCGCCACTGGCGTCACGGTGGCTCACCGACCATCCGGGCGATCGCCGAGACGGGGGTGGCCGAGATCCTCGGCGGTCCGCTCGCGCATCCGTTCGCCCCGCTGCTCGACCCGCGGTTGCGGCAGTTCTCGCTCGGCGAGGGTCTGGCCGACGCGCAGACCCGGTGGGGGTACACCCCGCGCGGGATCTGGGCGCCGGAGTGCGCCTTCGCGCCGGGGATGGAGGACGAGTACGCCGCGGCGGGCGTCGAACACTTCATGGTCGACGGTCCGACGCTGCGCGGCGACACGACGCTGGGCCGTCCGGTCGGCGACACCGGGGTACTCGCCTTCGGTCGTGACCTCACCGTCAGCTACCGGGTGTGGTCACCCAAGTCCGGCTATCCCGGCCACGCCGCCTACCGGGACTTCCACACCTACGACCACGAGACCGGTCTGAAACCCGCTCGGGTGACCGGGAAGTCGGTGGCCGGTCCGGACAAGAAGCCCTACGACCCGGCTCGCGTGGACGCGGTGATCGACCGCCACGTCGAGGACTTCGTGGAGCATGTGCGTGGGCGTCTGGTCGACGAGTCGGCACGGATCGGCCGGCCGGCACTGGTGGTCGCCGCCTTCGACACCGAACTGTTCGGGCACTGGTGGTACGAGGGCCCGATCTGGCTCGAGCGTGTGCTGCGCCGGCTCCCGGAGGTGGGTGTCACCGTCGGCACCCTCGCCGGGGCCGCCGACGCCGGCTATGTCGGTGCACCGATGGATCTGCCCGCGTCGTCCTGGGGATCGGGTAAGGACTGGCGGGTGTGGAACGGCCCGCAGGTGGCGCATCTGGTCCAGCTGAACGCCGAGGTCACCCAGACCGCCCTCGACGCGGTGGACAAGCTGGTCGAACCGGGGGCCGGACGCAACCGGGTGGCCGACCAGATCGTGCGGGAGGCGTTGATGACGGTGTCGTCGGACTGGCCGTTCATGGTCTCCAAGGACACTGCCGCCGGCTATGCGGTCGACCGTGCGCACACGCATGCGCACGCCACCCGCGAGATCGTCGACGCCGCACTGCGCGGCCAGGCCGACGAGGCACGGCGGCTGGCGGGGAACTGGTCTGCCGCGGACAATCTGTTCGCAGATCTCGATGCCCGTCGGGTGGGCGACGGGTCGCAAGCACTGCGTGGGGGGAACTGATGAAGATCTTGCTGGTGTCCTGGGAGTATCCGCCGGTGGTGGTGGGTGGTTTGGGCCGACACGTCCATCACCTGGCCACCGAACTCGCCGATGCGGGGCACGACGTCGTGGTGCTGACCCGCAGGGCGTCGGGTACCGATGCGTTGACGCATCCGACCACCGACACCCGCACCGACGGCGTGCGGGTCATCGCGGTGGCCGAGGACCCGCCGGAGTTCGACTTCGGCACCGACATGATGGCGTGGACGCTGGCGATGGGCCACGGGTTCATCCGCGCCGGCCTGACCATCCTGGCCGGTGAACGTGGCTCCAGCGCGACCAGCTGGACCCCGGATGTGGTGCACGCCCACGACTGGATCGTCGCGCACCCGGCGATCGCACTGGCCGAGATCTTCGATGTCCCGATGGTCTCGACGATCCATGCCACCGAGGCCGGCCGGCACAGCGGTTGGGTCAGCGGGTCGATCAACCGCCAGGTGCACTCGGTGGAGTGGTGGCTGGCCGCCGAGTCCGACGCGGTGATCACCTGTTCGGAATCGATGCGCGACGAGGTGACCCGACTGTTCTCCCCGCCGTGTGAAGTGCAGGTGATCCACAACGGGATCGACGCGCGCGCATGGCCTTTCGCTCCCAAGACGAAGCGCTCCGGACCGGCCGAGCTGCTGTTCGCCGGGCGACTGGAGTACGAGAAGGGCGTCCAGGACCTACTGGCCGCACTCCCCCGGATCCGGCGCACCCATCCGGGTACCACCCTGACCATCGCCGGGGCCGGGACCCAGCTGGACTGGCTGACCGAGCTGGTCACCAAGTACCGGTTGACCCGGGCCGTGACATTCCTCGGCGCCGTCGACCATCATCGGCTCGTCGAACTGATGCACCGCTGCGATGCGATCGTCCTGCCGAGCCGGTACGAGCCGTTCGGGATCGTCGCACTGGAGGCCGCCGCCACCGGCATCCCGCTGGTGGTGTCGACGGCCGGCGGACTGGGCGAGGCGGTGCGCCAGCCGGAGACCGGCCTGTGTTTCGCGCCGGCCGACGTCGCCGGGCTGACGTCCGCGGTCCGCCGGACGCTGTCGGATCCGGAGGCCGCGGCGGTTCGTGCCCGCCGAGCCCGCGACCGGTTGGGTGCCGACTTCTCCTGGGCCGAGGTGGCCGAGCGCACCGTGGCGGTCTACACCGCCGTCAAGCGCCGCGTCCGCCAGCCGCAGGGCCGCCCCACCATCGTCGAACGTCCCCTGCCCGAACGCGATCCCGGAAACCCCTAGGTTCGCAGCCAGTGCACGTCGTCGTCGGACCACCGTCCGAGGTGGCCACCAGCCGAGGTGACCTGCGGAGATTTCGACACGGGTCCTCGCCTAACGGCTCGGTCCCGGCTCAACCACCAAAGCTACAGCCGCAGTATGCAATTGATGGTTGAGCCGACGAGCGAAGCGACGAGTCGAGTCGAAACCTCAGACAGCCGACATCGCCGAAGCGACCGCCCCAGAAGTGGAAACGAACACAAATCACCCCACCAGGTTTCGACACGGGTCCTCGCCTAACGGCTCGGTCCCGGCTCAACCACCAAGCCACAGTTGACCATTGACGATTGATCAAACTACGAGTGCAGCAGGCCTCGGCTCAACCACCAAGCCGCAGTTGGCCGTTGACGGTCGAGCAAACAATGAGTGCAGCAGGCCCCGGCTCAACCACCAAAGCTACAGCCGCAGTACGCAATTGATGGTTGAGCCGACGAGCGAAGCGACGAGTCGAGTCGAAACCTCAGACAGCCGACATCGCCGAAGCGACCGCCCCAGAAGTGGAAACGAACACAAATCACCCCACCAGGTTTCGACACGGGTCCTCGCCTAACGGCTCGGTCCCGGCTCAACCACCAAGCCACAGTTGACCATTGACGATTGATCAAACTACGAGTGCAGCAGGCCTCGGCTCAACCACCAAGCCGCAGTTGGCCGTTGACGGTCGAGCAAACAATGAGTGCAGCAGGCCCCGGCTCAACCACCAAAGCTACAGCCGCAGTACGCAATTGATGGTTGAGCCGACGAGCGAAGCGACGAGTCGAGTCGAAACCTCAGACAGCCGACCTCGGAACGGAACCACCACCCGAGGTGGCCGCCGACCGCTCACTTCGCCGATCGGGCGGCAGCCGCTGCTTTCTTGCGTTCGATGTCGGCGAGGGCACGTTCGAGTTCGACACGCTGTTCGGCGCCGGCCGCCCAGGCGTCCTGCCGGTTCTTGACCACCCGGGCCGGGGCGCCGACGGCGATCGAGTAGTCGGGGATCTCGCCCTTGACCACTGCGTGCGAACCCAGGACGCAGCCGCGACCGACGACGGTGTTGCGCAGGACGGTGACCTTCGCGGCCACCCACGTGTCGGGGCCGATCCGGACCGGCCCCTTCACGATGCCCTGATCCTTGATCGGCATGGTGATGTCGTCCATCTTGTGATCGAAGTCGACGAGGTAGCACCAGTCGGCGACCAGGGTCGACCCGCCGATCTCCATGTCGAGGTAGGCGTTGACCACGTTGTTGCAGCCGAAGACGGTCTTGTCGCCGATCCGCAGCGAACCCTCGTGGCAGCGGATGGAGTTGCCGTCGCCGATGTGCACCCAGCGTCCGATCTCCATACGCGCCATCTCCGGGGTGGCGTGGATCTCCACGTTGCGACCCAGGAACACCATGCCGCGCAGCACGATGTGCGGGTTGGCCATCCGGAACTTCGCCAGGCGGTAGTAGCGCACCAGGTACCAGGGGGTGTACGCCTTGTTGCGCAGCACCCAGCGCAGCGAGTCACGCGTCAGGAATCGCACCTGTGCGGGGTCGCGACGCCGCCCGGCCCGCCACCGGGAACGGTAGCTGGCATTCCACATCGTCGTCATGGGCAGCAACCCTACGCGTCGTGGTCGCGGGCCCCGGCGAGCCCACACGCTAGGCTCTACCGGTGGTGCTGCCGGGTTCCGACCGGCGGCTCGAGGACAAGGAGCATCGATGGCGGCTGCCCTCCGACCGCACCGGGCGCGTCGACTTCCGGCAGCCGTGGCCGTGGTGCTCGGTCTTGTGACCGCACTGGTCCTGAGCTCCTGCTCGGACGGCCACATCGACGTCCGCTCGATCGCCGGTGCCGGCTGGTCGAGTTACGGCGGCAACGCCGCCAACTCCAACTTCGCCTATGCATCGGTCCCCGACGATCTCGCACTGAGCTGGACCCGCCCGACGGGCGGAACCGTGACCGCGCCGGTCACGATCTCCGGCAGCGGCAACGTGGGGGTCACCTCCAACTCCACCGGCTGCGACCTGCTGGTGCTCGACCCGCGCGGTGGGCGCAAGAACTTCTGCAAGAACATGCGCGAGGGCATGTCGTCGAATGCACTGCTCACCGACCAGTACGACCAGCCCTACATCGGTGAAGAGGGAATGTTCCTCGCCTTCAACGCCGGTGGCGCGATCCGGTGGCGGATGCCGATGATCGGGGTGCCGTTGTCGGCGAAGTTCGCCGGCCCGGGGATGGTGCTCGCGGTGACCACGCAGGGCCAGATCCTGCTGATGAACAGCCAGACCGACGAGTTCATGGCCCCCGAGGTGCGACTGCGCCCGGAGGCCGACCCGGCCGACCCGCTCTACGGCTTCGGCGACTGCGTCACCAACGGTCCGCGATGTGTGATCCCGGCCCCGCCTGCCGTCGACGTCGCGCACGAACGCTTCTTCCTCAACGTCTGGCCGTCGGGCGCGATCGCCAGTGAGGTGCGGGGCTTCGCCTACGACGAGACCGGCGGCGCCCGCACGGTCCGCGAGCTGTGGAAGGCACAGGTTCCCGGCGGCGTGGTCGGCCCGACGACGGTCTCCGCCGACGGCAACACGTTGTACGCGTTCAGCCGGCTCGGGCAGATCGTCGCCCTCGACGCCGCGACCGGATCGACCCGCTGGACCTACGACAACGGCGGGTACGGCTTCGCCACGATGACCGTCTCCCCCGACGGCCTGATCGTCCCGACCGGCGTGATCGGTGCCCCGCTGACCCTGATCCGCGACCACGGGGATCGCGCCGAACGCGTGTGGCAGCGTACCGATCTCGCCGCGGTGAGCCTGTCCACGCTGACCGCCGCGGGTACCGCGTGGACCGTGGTACGCGAACCCGGCAAGGACACCCTGGCCCTGACCGAGGTGTCGGCGACCGACGGCAAGACGCTGCGCAGCATCGAGATGCCGGAGTCGGCGGGATTCACCACCGGCATCGCGGTGTCGGCGGCCGGGCAGATCGCCACCGCCACCAACCTCGGCGAGGTCTACTACTTCGACTCCAAGGCCAACATCCCCGGCGCCTGACCCGGATCGCTCACACCCCGCGGAAGGTGCGCCGGTACGCCGACGGCGCCATCCCCAGTTCGGTGCGCAGGTGATGCCGCAGGTTGTCGGCGGAACCGAGTCCCGACCGTGCGGCGATCACCTCCACCGACAGGTCGGTGGTCTCCAGCAGCTGCCGGGCCAGGTCGAGTCGACGTTCACGCAACCACGCCCCCGGTGCACGGCCGGTCTCGGCCCGGAACCGGCGGATGAAGGTACGTGAACTCATCCGGGCATGGGCGGCAAGGCGATCGACGGTCAACGGCTCCGCCAGACACGACAGCGCCCACTGCTGGGTGGGCGCGGTGCTGCGGTCGGCCTCGACCGGCAGACGGTGTTCGATGAACTGTGCCTGACCGCCCTCACGCCACGGAGGTACGACGCAGTGCCGGGCCACCCGGTTGGCCACCGCCGCACCGTGATCGCGACGGATGATGTGCAGGCACAGGTCGATTCCCGCGGCCAGCCCCGCCGAGGTGAGCACGTCACCGTCGTCGACGAACAGCACCGACTCGTCGAGGTCGACGTCGGGGTAGAGCCGTCTGAAATCGTCGGCATACCGCCAGTGGGTGGTGGCCCGGCGTCCGTCGAGCACCCCCGCGGCACCGAGCACGAAGGCGCCGGTGCAGATCGACACCAGCCGCGCGTCGGGGCGCCGTGACGCCAACGCCGCGGCGACGTCGTCGGACAGGATGCCGTCGCGCCGGGCCGGCGGGAACCGGGTACCGGGGACGATCACGGTGTCGGCGTCGGCGATGGCCTCCAGTCCCGCCTCGGCGACCCATCCGTACCCGCTGGTGGTGGCCACCGCACCGGTGGACAGTCCGACGGTGGTGACGTCGTAGAGCCGGTCACCGATGTCGTCGCATGCCTCACCGAGCAGCAGCGGCGGGATGGAGGCGTCGAATCCGACGATCGGCGGCAACAGCAGGACGACGACCGACTGCACCCCGGTCGAACGCGCGGCGGTGGTGCCCACCGAATCCACCTGCTCCGTGTCCGCCTTGTCCGACTCGATCCGAACAGTGGCATGATCTTCCGACATATTGGCAATCATGCCACTGGTTCGGATGTCGGGTCGGACCGATGATGGATCGGTGAGTTCACCAGCCCCCGCCATCGGTCCACGTCGCCCCGTCCGCCTGCACTGGGCGTGGATCGTGGCCGGCGTCGGTTTCGTGGCCCTGCTCGGCGCCGCCGGGTTCCGTGCCGTCCCGAGCGTGATGATGGATCCGCTACACATGGAGTTCGGGTGGTCGCATGCCACCGTCGGTGCGGCGATGTCGATCAACATGGTGCTGTTCGGTGTGACCGCACCGTTCGCGGCCGCACTCATGGATCGCTTCGGGGTCCGCCCGATCCTGGCGATCGCGCTGCTTCTGATCGCCGCGGGCACCGGCCTGGGTGTGTTCATGACCGCGAGCTGGGAGCTGCTGATCCTGTGGGGTGTGCTGGTCGGACTGGGCACCGGATCGATCTCGATGGGATTCGTCGCCACCATCTCCACCCGCTGGTTCGTCGCCCGGCGCGGTCTGGTCACCGGCGTGCTCACCGCGGCCTCGGCGACCGGTCAGCTGATCTTCCTGCCGGTGGTCGCCCATCTCACCGAGACCTACGGCTGGCGATGCGCGTCGGTGGTGGTCACCGTGTCGGCACTGGCCGTGGTGCCGTTGGTGCTGCTGTTCATCCGTGACCATCCGCGCGACGTGGGCACGACCGCCTACGGGGCCGCATCGGACACCCCCGACCCCGACGCCGCGGACCCCGAGATCCCCGAGCGCGAGTTCGGTTCTGCGGTCGCGGGATTGATCCGGGGCGTACGGGTACCGGCGTTCTGGCTGCTGGCCGCGAGCTTCGCGATCTGCGGGATGACCACCAACGGCCTGATCGGCACCCACTTCATCCCCGCGGCCAACGATCACGGCATGCCCACCACCGTCGCCGCGTCGCTGCTGGCGACCGTCGGGATCTTCGACGTCGCCGGGACGGTGCTGTCCGGATGGCTCACCGACCGGGTCGATCCGCGAGTGCTGCTGGTGGTCTACTACCTGGGGCGCGGGGCGTCGTTGATGGCGCTCCCCGTGCTGCTGAGTCCCCATGCCGAGCCGAGTACCTGGGTGTTCATCGTCTTCTACGGCCTGGACTGGGTGGCGACGGTGCCCCCGACCATCGCGATCTGCCGGCACTACTTCGGCGCCGACACCCCGGTGGTGTTCGGGTGGGTGTTCGCCTCGCATCAGATCGGTGCGGCGGTGGCGGCCTTCGGTGCCGGCTACCTGCGAGATGCGCAGGGTTCCTACGACACCACCTTCCACGTCGCGGCCGGGTTGTGCGTGGTCGCCGCGGTGTGCTGTGCCTCAATCCGTCTGCGGCGCAGTGCCGTCGAACCTGTCGTTGCGGATACCGGCCTCGCAGACAAAGGCGACGCCCTTGCGGCCGATCCGGGTCAGTACCAGCGCGAGCTGTCGTGATCCCTTGGGTTTGAGCCGCTTTCGCAAGGCATCCGGATCGACGTCGAGGCCGCGGACCAGGATCTCCAGACTGCCGCCGTCATGTGCTGCGACCGACTTGCGCAGCACCTTGTCGCCGGTCGAGTCGAGGCGTTCGAGGATACGGAAACCCCGTGCGCCGAGCGGGATCTCGTCCCCGGTCAGGTAGGCGATCTGCGGATCGAGTTGCCACAGGTGATGGCGGTGGGCGTAGTGGCGGACCAGTCCGGCACGCACCACCGCACCGTCGGGGTCGATCAGCCACCGGCCGGGGTCACCGGCGGCACCGACGTCGTCGGGTTCGGCCGAGGTGATCTCCTCGGCCCACACCGATCCGTCCGGTGTGGTCCGCAGGACGGTGGCGCGCTGACCGTCCCCGATGCCCGGCCCCACCCACAGGCAGGCCTCCCGCACGCCGGAGTCCAGGGAGGTCACGTGTACCTCACCGACCACCCCGAACTGCTCCCGTAGCTGCCGGTAGTCCAGTCCCGGTGCGCATTTCACCACCAGCGGGCGGCCCGCATAGGCCGTCAGCACATCGGGTAGCGGCGGGGTGAGCTGGTCGAGCCGGAACACCCGTGATCCGCCGGTCCGACGGGCCGGGTCGGCGACCACGACGTCGGCGGTCGAGGTGGGGGTGAGCGCGTCGGCGACGAGCAGGGTGGGCGGCGCGCCGGCGACGATGTCGGGATCGGCGGTGTTGTGCCGGGCCATGGCCAGTCGCACGCGATCGAGATCGCTGCCGATCACGCCGCCGAGGCCCGGTGCCGCGGCGAGTTCGACGAGTTCGGCGCCGATCGAACAGGTCACGTCGTGCACCACCGCCCCGGGATGGCGGGCGGCGAGGTCGGCGGCACGGTGGGCGGCGACCACCGATGCGGTGGCCTGCTGTACCGCGTCGTCGGAGGCGAGCAGCCGTTGCGGGTTCCGGAGCCGGCCGGCGGCGCGGCGTCGACAGCGGACGGTCTCGATCAGCGCCGCATCGTGGTCGGGGTGATGTCGGCGCACGTCGGCGACGTCGGCGAGCATCGATGCCGGTGTGAGTGCGAGCCGCGCCACCGCGTCGAGGGCCTGCTCTCCCGCCGGGGACCGGAGGAAGGCGACGTCCTCGACGGTGAAACGGTAGGGCATGGCGGTGCGGCGCTCCCGGCGGCAGGGGTTCACGGATGGGAGTTCAGCTTCGCACATCCGGCTCCCGGCGTGTCGACCTCACCCCGATGGCGCGGGCCACCGGCGATAATCGGGGGATGAGCGCCGACGAGGTGACCGGTGACGACGTGCGTCCCGACGAGCTGGGCGGGTCCGCCGCGGTCCGCAGTGCGTGGTGGTCGCAGCTACCCGATGCCCGCCGCGACCAGCTGTTGACCGATCATCCGGAATGGATCGGCAACAGTGACGGTATCCGCGCGGCCGACCGCGACGCCGCCAACCGGGCGATGATCGCCCGGGTCAAGGCCGATCTGACGCGTCGCAGCGACGAGTTGGCCGCACGTCTGACCGGCAACCGGTTCGGTGGCAGGTTCACCAGCGACGATGCCCGAAAGTGGTACGTGGACCGCAAGATCGACGACATCGGTGCGATCGAGCGGGAACTGCGGCGCAGCGAGAGCGCACATCCGCGGCTGCTGATCTCCTTCGACATGTACAGCGGCGAGCGTGGCCATGCGGCCCTCGCCGTCGGCGACCCGGACACCGCCGATCACATCGGGATCTCCACACCGGGACTGGGCACCACCATCGACCCGTCGCTGACCGGCGACCTTCCGTATCAGGGCATGGGTGGCGAGGCCCGGCTGCTGCGCGAGGAGGCGTTGCGGCAGTTGCATCTGGCCGGACGCGAGACCGAGGCTGTGGCCGCGATCGCATGGATCGGTTATGACACACCGAATTTCACCGGACCGGGCGGGAAGGTGTCGACGGCGCGAGGTGCCCTGCACGTGGCCACGGCAGGCAAGGCCCGTGACACCGCGCCGATCCTGTCGCGGTTCTACACCGGAATCGTCGCGGCGTCGGATCGGCAGCCGCACCTGGTCGCACTCGGCCATTCCTACGGATCACTGGTCACCGCCGAGGCCCTGCGCATGACCCGCGATCTGGTCCACGACGCCGTCTTCTTCGGCTCCCCGGGCCTCGGCGGCGACCGCGGGTACGACATCGACTACGGCCCGGATGATTTCAACCTCGTCGGCGGCAGGTCGTACCTGTTGCGCAACGACGACGACCCCATCGCCACTCTCGGGATCTTCGGCAGCGATCCGGCGTCGAGCCCCGAACTCATCCGACTGACCACGCATGCCGGCACCGATCGGACCGGCATCGTGCGTGTGGGGAGTACCGGTCACGCCACCTACACCCGCGACGTGGAGAACAAGGCCCCGATGGCGCAATACAACATGGCCGCCGTCCTCGCGAGGCTGCCGGAGAACCTGATCTACGACGACGACATCACGGTCTGATCTGCCGACTCCGCTCCGGGCCCTCTCCCACGGGGATCGCCGGCCGGCCGCTGCGGCGGTGACCGCGCATCAGGCGTGTGGTCGGCGCAGAGGGGCGTCGGGTCGACGCCGCCGGAGGGGGAACGTCCGATGTGACGAATCCCAAAGCCCAACAGTGGAGATTGACATATTAGGTAAGGCTAAGGAAACATGCAGCACATGATCAAACGACTGATTCTCCTGTCCACTGCCGTCGGCGCAACCGCGGTTGCCGGACTTGCCGTCGGCGGTGGCGTGGCATCGGCCGCAGTACCCGACGGAACGTACAACCTGTGCGTCGAAACCCGTTACGGCAGTTCGGTGGAGCAGAAGTGCTCGCCGTACGAGGTGAAGGGTGATCAGCTGATCGGCACCGCCGGTACCCCGCTGACCCTCGTCCAGACCGCCACCGGCGGCTACGCCGACATCCCGCCGATCAGCCGCCTCACCCTGATCCGGACCAGCACCGGATTCAAGGCCATCAACTCGGTTCTCGGAGTCCCGGTCGCCACCTCGAGCTTCAATCCCGTCGAGAACTGACCGACCTCCACTGCGAGGGGCTGCCCATCGCCGATCGCCGGCGGTGGGCAGTTCTGTCGGTCGAGTCGGGTCCACCCGCGACGAACCAGCCGGAGACCTCCACCGCCGACCGCATACCGCATACCGAACTGCCCACCACCGGACTTCCGGCGGTGGGCAGTTCTGTTGGCCCAGGCGCACTCTCGATGCGCCGATCGGCTACTCGGGCTTGGTACCCGTGACCACGACGTTGTAGAAGAATCGCGTCCTGGGCGTTTGCATTGTTGGCGCGTGTTGACGAAATGCACTCACCCCAGGTCAGAGCGTTGCAGTCGTTGGCACACGATGGCCGCTTGTGGAGCTACTGCGGACGCACTGCGGACGGACTGGCTACTGTGCGCGCTTCCGGTACCGGTTGAGGACGAACAGTTCGGCCAGTGTCCATCCGGTGAATCCGGCACCGTTGACTGCGTGGCTCATCGGGCCGGCGGTGTCGGTCCTCGATGGCGCCTGATCGGGGTAAGAGACCAGGCGTGCCGTTGCGGTGGTTATCACTGCGGCGATCTCGTCGTTGGGGTCGACGTCATCGAATCCGTTGCCGCGGGTGTAGGCGCGGGCCATTGCGGTGACGATGGTGGCGTGCTGCTCGGCCAGGGCGGCGAGTTCGCCGTCGTCGCCCCGGCCGAGGAAGTCAGCTACGTCTTGACCGGTGACGGCCATCAGGAACCGCTGGTGCCGAGGACCGCGACTGCCTCCGGGTGCAACAGGCCGAGGTCGTAGCGGGTGGTGACGCGCAGACCGACCTGGTCGTACTCGGCGTATCGCTCGGACAGCACGGTCACCGAGGGGCTGGTGTCGCGGGCGATGGCCACGGTCGACATGTCGGCGAGGATGGCCTGGCCCTGGGGGAGCTTGTTGGTGACGGTGGTGGGGATCCCGAACAGGGTGGTGCCGCCGGCCTTCGACGGATCGGGCTCGAGCAGGTACCGCTTGCTGCCGGTGGTTTCCTTGATCTTGCGGAGGGTGGCGAAGTCGGCGCCGGAGAGGAACCAGCGGGTGGGCTGGATCTCCTTGGCGTTCAGGGCAGCGATGGCGTCGAGGAGGGTGTCAGGGTCGGTCGGGGTGAAGGCGCCGGTGGTGACGCCGGACTGGCGGGTGATGCCCTTGATCGAGTCGGACGCGCCGGTCCCCTGGAGTAGTGCGTCGTCGAGGGCGTCGGAAACATCCTTGATCAGTCGAGCTTTGAGGACGGCGTCGATGCCGATGATCGACTGGCGGACGAGTTCGTTGGTGTATCGGAGGATGATCTTGATGCTCTTGCGTTCGTTGGGCATCAGCGTCATCTCGTCGAACTCGATCTCGCCGTCGTCGGGGATCAGGCCACCCTCGCCGACGAATCCGGGCGTCGACCCGGACACGAGCTTGGGGATGCGGAGTTGGCGGGCGGTGTCGAAGATGCGGGGCCCGGACCCGAGGACCACGGAGGCTGCTTCGAGGGGTTGGACGAGCAGGCTCGATACCTGGTCTGCGAGAAGTTCGTTGTTGGTTGCGGTGGACTCGGCCACGGTGTGCTCCTGGGGAGTTGAAGGGAATGGTCACCTTCGCCACCAGGACGACTCAAGGGGACTTTCACCAGGAAAGTCCCCTTGACTATACCCCTGCGGGTATGTGTCTAGTGTCCTCCGAGCAGGCCGAGAAGGTTCACATCGTTGGCGTTGGCGGTTGCACCCTGTCCGATGTCGCCGACCGGCCGGCGTGCGGCCAGGTGTGGTTTCGCGGTGAGCAGTTCGTCGATCGCTGAAGCCAGTGACGTGCCGTCACGGAGATGCTCGTCGTCGAAGGGGAGGTCGCTGGCGTCCTGGAGTCGGCCGGTTTGCTCGACAAGGGCACGGTGCAGGCGGTGCGCGAGTTCGTCGGCCTGCTGGGCACGCTGCCGGTACTTGCCGTTCTCCTGGCGCAGTTTCTCGACGTAGGCACGGTCGAACGTGTCGGGCTCAACCTGCTCCTGTTCGTCGACCGTCGGGCTGTCGTCCTCGGCCGAGGTCTCCTCGGCGATCGACTCGGGCTGAACCTCGGTGGTGTCAGTCATCGAATCCCCTTCTCTCGTGCTGTCTTCCATGTCTCCTTGATCCCTTCTGCGATAACAGGTTTCGGGGTGCAGGTGCATCCCTTGTGGTGTTGGAACGGGTGCTCGGCGGGCCAGACGCGGCCCTCACGCCACCACCAGGTGCACAGCTGGCAGGCCTTCGCCGACTTCTGCCTCACCCATCCCTTGGTCTTGCCCGACCGGATCATCGAGTCGGAGTACGACTTCGCCGCGGTCTCGAGTGGTTCGCACCGGGCCAACCGCGCAACGATCGTCTGAGACACGGCGGACGCTTCGGCGACATCGAGGACAGTGCCGGCGGCTTTGGTCAGCCGGTCGAGGTCGTCGGGCCGAACGCTGCTCACGACCGGTGCCGGTGTACCCAGCTGGGTCATCAGCTCGGAGGCGTAGGCCATGCGTGCAAGCGCATCGGCTTGTCCGTTGCTGACTGCGATGGCGGAGGCGATGTACTGGATGCACTCGTCACGAGACAACGCGCCGGACAGCCACGCGTTGTAGGCGGCGAGCACCTGTCGCTCGGATCTCTCCGACAAGGCGACGAGGTGGTCACGGTAGGCCATCAGCTCACCAGCTTGGTCAAGTCGACGGCCATCGAGTTGAGGGCGTCACCGCGTCGTGCGGCAGCGATCTCGATGACCTCGGTGTCGGAGTAGCCCAACCGCTTGAGCGCGTACGAGGACGGCAGCAGGCCCGCCTGGTAGAGCTTGACCACCGCGTCGGCCTCTTGGGCGATCGAGCGGGTCGCGGCGTCTGCCCACGTCACCCGCACGTCGACATGTTGCGGATCGGCACCGTCGCGGACCCCGACGATCAACCGGGCCACGTCTTCCCAAGCTCGTCCGAACTGGGCCTGACGGGCCTCGGCGCGGGCGGTCAAGCTGGCCTCGGCGGCACGGAGGGCATCGGCGGATGCCGGGGTGTCCGACAGTTGCCCGATGTAGTGGGCAGGCAGCGCCGAGACGGCCATGATCTGACCGAGCAGCACATCTACCGCGGTCTTGTATCCCTCGAGGCCGGCGGCGTCGAGCTGACCGAACTTGGCGGAGTCGTTCTCCGAGATCATGGCTCGGTTGCCCTCGGGGATCGGGTTCACCGCGTTACCGTCGTCGTCCTCTTCGAGTTCGATGCCGGTGGCCCAGCGTCGCGGCCGACCCACGAACTCCGAGGTGGTCATCATGTCCACGAGCACCTTGTTCAGCGCATCCACCAACGGCTTGAGGTCATCGATCTCGGAGACCCCCACCTCGTCGAGGAGGCGGTCGCCGTTGCGCAGGCGGACCACCGGCACCACGCCCAGCGGGTTCGGGATCTCCTCGATGGTGCGGAACCCTTGGGTGGTGGCCCCGGTCTGCTCGGCCCGCAGCCGCAGGATCAGATCGGGGAAGAACACGGTGGCCTCGGTCGTCGTCGCCGTCTCCCAGCGTTTGACCGCGGCAGTGATCCGGCGGGTACCCGGATCGGTCAGCACCGCAACCTGTTTCGGCGACTCGATGGTGACCTTCGGCCGGCCGGACCGATCGGCCCACACGATCACGAACCCCTGACCGAGGAGCAGGGCTTCACGGTGGGCGATACCCGACTCCTGATCGAGGTCGTTGCGGAGCCAGTCTGTCCAGACGTCGGCGCCGACGAACCCGGTGACCCGTAGTCGTTCGGCCAGCGAGGTCACAGCCAGTCGCGGAAGGTTGGTAGCAAGTCGACCGAACCTGTCTCCCAACGCCTTTCGAGACTCGGGGCTGAGGAATGCCAACGCCTGCTCGCCGGCGTAGTAGCGGTCGAGGTCGGCATACCGTGCAGCCGGTTCGTCGATCTTCTGTAGCAGGGTGGTGAGCAATTGTGTGTTCATGCGAAACTCCTTGTCTTGGAACGCTTCTTGTGGGTTGCGCGCCAGGTGGCGCGACTGTGGGCCATGACCAAACATGCGGCCAGGTCGATCTTGCGGGCCGACCGAGATCGGCTCGCCTTGGACAATCGGATACCTCGGGCATCCTCTTGGATCACCGCAGCAGCAACATGTTCGGCCAGCGTCACATCGCCCGAGTGTGAGATCCGACCGTTGGTTGCCGCCGAGAACAAGTCGGTGGTGGCCGCGGTCAGTCGTGCCGGTGAGTGTGGGAACTCGACCACCGGCAGACCCTCCGACTCGAGGATCTGCAACGTCCGAGTCCACCGGAACGGATCGGCGATGATCTCCACGACGTCCCACCGTCGGCAGGCGTCCCGGATGGTCTGCTCGACCTCGGCAACCGGCACCCGATAGTTCTCGTCACCCGGCGGCTTCTGCCACACCTTCACCTTGTCGACATGTGGCTCGGCGCCGACCGTCGCCACCAGCAATGCGGTGGTGTCATCGGAGAACGAACCATCGAGAGCGATCACCACGTCGGCGCCGTCGGGAACCGGCTGTCCGGTCGACAACCCCGCCCACACCCCGGCAGGCAGGAACGCGCCGTCGGTGTCGGTGGCGAACTGACACAACCGGGCCCGCCGGAACGTCGACTCCCGAGTCTTGGGCGGCAGCAGGGCTACGAGGGCGTCCCGGTGGAGAAAGTCGTCGAGCGCGGGATTGGCCAGCTCCCAGCAATGCGTGCAGTCGACAGGGTGATCCTCGAACCCGGCGGCCGAGAACTCCCGCCACACCAGACTGCCGTCCTCGGGATGCTCGGCAGCGTAGTTCCTCAGATCCGCGAGGACCTGGTCGTTGACGTTCGGGCCGGGCGTGCCGATACAGATCAGCGTCGATCGTTCCCGCTTACCCTGAGCCAGCGTCAGGACCTCGTAGGCATCCCGGTTGGCCACACCAGCCTCGTCGAGGATCGCCAAGGTGTAGTCCAGGCCCTCCAGTGATGCCGGTGACGCCGGCAGGCAATGGAAGTACGAGTCGGTGGTCGGCCAGTACAGCTTGTCCTTGAACACCTGCACGCGCGCCGACAACTCGTCATCGAGCTCGACCATCCGGCGGGCGATGTTGAACACGATGCCGGCCTGACGCTCATCCACGGCGACCACCGCCACCACCGCACCCTCACCATCGGTGAAGAACCGGTACAGCCCGTACGCGGCGACCAGCGTGGACTTACCTTGTCCTCGGGGCAGCATCCACCCCGCAGTGCGCGGTGGCAGCTCGGCGTCCTCGACCGACCCGATCAGACCGAGCTGCCAGGGCCGCAACCGCAGTGCCTTCTTGGCATTGGTTCCCTTGGGCACCTTGATGAACTTCTCGGCGAACGACGCGAACCGTTTTGCCCCCGTTGACCTGGGGCGGAAAGGCAGCGGAGTGACGTCCACCTTGGCCTTCGGACCGGCCTTCACCGATACCCCCCAGGGGTGTGTAACGGGTTCTGCGCCTTGCCTTCGGGTCTCTGACCTGCGGCGATGGGTCCTACCCCCCTGGCTCGGCCTCGGCGTGCGTTGCAGGGGCGGCAGACCACGTCGATGTCGCGGAGCCTGATGGGTTTGCCGGTCGCGTGTCGTCGCCATGCTTCGGGACTGTGGTCGGCGGTCAGGTCGGTGGTAGTGCCGCAGTCGGTGCAGAAGCGTTGGAGCTGTCGTGCTTTGCGCGACAGGCGGTTCCATCTGGAGTCGTAGCCTCGGGCGTGGGCTGTCTGCTGGTGGTCGTCGAGTCGATGGTCGGGGCATCGGGATTGGGGCGAGGGTTCGCCGCAGACGAGGCAGGGTTTGTCAGTCACGGGCGGCCTGGCCGATCCGGCGACCGAGTTCACGGTAGAAGTTGTCGATGTGTTCGTGGAGCAGTAGAAGTTCGTCGGCGGTGAGTTCGGCGAGGTGCCCTCGTTGGAGGATGACCAACCTATTGGCGGTGCGAGCCCGTAGGCGTCGTTCCTCGGTCTGTGAGAGGGGCCGAGCGGCCTTGGTGGGCATGTCGCGGGGTGTCGTGGTCATTGGTGTTGCTCTCCTTCAAGTACGTCGTGAATGGTGTCGGCTAAGTGGCGTGCTTGGGCGTCGGTGTAGGTGTGGCCGGCGAAGCTGATGCCACCGCCGACGCGATGGACGATCGGGATGGCGTCGATGGGCCGGTGTCGGTCGCACCACCCGGTGATCGACTTGGTGTTGCGCCCGCATTGGCGGCATGGGCGGCTGGGTCGCTTACGCGGCATCAGGCCCCCATCTTCTTCGTCGCGGCCTTGTGGGCGTTCATGCACTCCGAGCTGCTGGTGTGGTAGCCGTCGCGCTTGTCGTCGTCGTAGATCAGGTAGTCCGAGCAGTAGGCGCAGACGTTGGTTAGCGGCTTGGTGTGGGTCTTGCGTCCGTCGTGCACCACGGTCAGCTCACGCTTGACGGGCGGCTCGGGTACCTGGTGGGCGGGGTCGTCGCACTCGTCGCAGATGTCGGTGGTGGCCGCCTTCGGAAGCTCCAGCTTGCATACCCGGCAATGGGTGGGGCGGGCAGTGGCGACACCAGTCGGGACACTGTTCTGAGCCTTGTCCTCACTGGGTTTTTCCTCAGTGGGGACACCAGTGGAGACATTGCGTTGTGCCTGGTCAGGACCAGTGGGGACAAGTGGGGACACGTTTACTGGGATAGGGGGGTCTCCGCTGTCCCGACTGTCCTCACTGATGACATCACCGTCTACGATCGTTGCCAGCGACCAGAATGTCTTTCGCGGGAATCCGCGTGGGGTCATCTTGACCTTGATCGCGGCGGCCGCTCGGCTGATGGTCTTTGCGCTGACGCCGAGCGCTTTGGCTCCGTCACGTTTGGCGACAGTGCTGTCCATTTCGCCGTTCTCGGTGAGGTAGTCCTCCAGCCAGACTTCAGATTCTTTTCGGTCGCTGGTGTCATCGTCGGGCACCGCAGACCGCCGAGCTTCGTCGACGTTGGTGTCGACATCGCCGGTGAAGATGATCCGGCCTACCTCGTCGATTCCGTGCTCGGGTAGGGAGACGTTTTCAAAGGCGTAGCCAATCGAGCGCGGTGATGGCGACAGGTTGCCCTTCACGTCGGAGATGACGCCCTCGGTCTCTCCATCCTCGCGGTGGAAGGCGAGCACCTGGCGGGGCACGTCGGTCCATTCCGAGGCACCCTTGACTGCATCGCGGGCCTTGCGTTCGCCGTCCTTGCCGAGGTGTGCAATGCCGAGGACTACTGCGTTGAGCCGACCTCCCATATGCTGGATCGGTTCAAGGAACGCTCGCACGTCGTCACCCGAGTTCGCTGACATATTCGAGCTCTTGAACGATGTGAGGGCGTCGAACACCACGAACCTGCATCCGAGGTCAACAAGGCCTTGCTCTAGCCGGTCGAGGTCACGCGGGAGTTGTAGCGACGCTTCGCTGATCGTGCCGTCGTCCATGCGGACCCCGACATCGAGGAACTTGATCAGGTCGAGATCGGCACCAGCGGCGAGCATCTTCGGGGTGATGTGCATGGCTCGGTCTTCCTCGCTGTGAAGCCACGCGACGACCTCTCCGCGTCGGGTTGCCTCGGCGGCCCAGGCTGCGCACGTGGTGCTCTTGCCGGAGTTGCCGCGGCCGGCGGTTAGGGTCAGGCATCCGCGTGGGATCAGGTGGCGTTCCCACCAGTCGACACGAACGGGCTTGACGTTCGACCCGCTGGTCCAGGTGAAGACCCGCGGGTCGTCAGGTTCGTCTGCCATCTAGGAGACCTTCTTTCGTTTCAGGTCAGGGTGTTCGCGGTAGTAGCTGTCGCGGCTGCGGATGCGTTGTGCGACGGTCTTCCAGTCCTTGGATTCGGCGACTGCAAGAGCGGCGTCCTTGAATGCGCGCCGCTGGTCGTCGAGGTGTTGGAGTTCTTGTTCCAGGCACCACCGTGATCCGGCGATCAGCAAGGCGGTGGTCTTGCGGGGGTCGTCGTCGGCGAGTGCACACCATTCCTCGGTGCCCGCGATGATGGTGGTGGTGCGGCCACCCAGGGCCCGGTACAGGAACTCCCGCACCGGACCCCAGGTGATCGGGTCAGTCACCGCGGCGGGCGATCTCGGCCGCCCGCAGGCCGGCCTGGGCGATCGCTAGGCCCAGCCGAACGATGGCGACCGGGTCGGCGAGGTCGACCCCATGCCCGTCGACGTCTCCGATGTAGACGCGCGGGGTCTGGAACCACGCGGATTCGGGGTCGTCCTCACCGTCGGGGCGGAACTTGTAGATGTACACCGCCATAGCCCGGTTGGCATCGGTGAGGATGTCGCCGCCGACGATGAAGTCTTGGGCGAGGATTTCGAGGTACTCGCTGGTGACCGGGAATCGCGCTTCGGTGGCGGCGGCTGTACTGTCAGTCATGTCTACTGCTCCTTCATGTGGGTGGTGGTGAGGCTCTCGACACCGTGTCCGCCAAGACTTTGGGTGTCGGGAGCTTCGTTTTCTCGGTTGATCTCGTCGGCGAGGTCCTTGACCGCGCGGGTCAGCTCTCCCAGCCGGTCTCGGTGTGATGCTGCAGTGGGCGTTTCCTGCAGCACGTCGTGCAGGAGATCGGCGGCCTGGTCGAGCATCCGCTGACGGATGCGCGGGTCGAGCACATCGTCGTCATCCGGGCCGAATCCGCCGGCCTTCTCGATCGCGGCCATCATCCGGTCGGTCATGCCCGCGTCTGGCACCCCCATCTCGATGCCAGTGCTGTCGACGGGATGTGACATTCGCTCACACTGCCGGGTGAACCGGCGCGGCCCCTCGAACTCTTCGGCACCGAGGCCGGCGTCGACTGCAGTGGTGAAGGGGTAGCGGTCTGTCACGCGGCACCACCGCGGGTGGTGGCCTGCTCCTGCTCGGCGAGCCAGGCCTCCACGTCTGCTCGGGCGTAGACGACCTTCTTGCCGACGGTCCAGGACTTGGGCCCCTCGTTCTTGTGGCGGAGGTAGCGCATCGTGCCGGGGTTGAGGAACGGGTACTGCTCACAGAGCTGCTTGGTAGTGAGCACGTCGCGGTACTTAGCAACGATCTCTAGGTCGGTCATTGCTGATGCCTTTCGTCGAAGAAGTGCGTTTATGCAACACCGTTTCAGTGCCGCACTTCTAAAGGTTGGCATTGCTTGGAGCTGCTGTCAAGCAATACGGTTGCTGCTATGAAACAGGAGGGAATCCCCGAGACCTTCGGCAAAGCAGTTCTGCGAGGCCGGACAGACATGGGCATGACGCAACGGGCCCTGGCCCAGAAGATGACGGAGCTGGGCGTCTCGATGGACGCGACAGCAATCACCCGATTGGAGAACAACCAGCGAGAACCCCGGTTCAGCGAAGGTGTAGCACTCTCCCGATTCCTCGGCTTCGACCCATTCCTTTACACACCGAAAGGGTTCACCTACGCCGGACTCGAAGCCAGGACGATAGCTGCGTATTCACGGGCCGCCGACGCGGTTGCTCAGCTTCTAGTCAGCGCCACCGAGACTCTCGGAATGCACCAGTACACGGCCGAAGATGGTGACGAGGTGTCGCGTGAGGAACTGCCCGCAAGGCTCCTTGAGGAAATCCGCCTGCAGACCGAGTTCGACGACGAGCTGTGGGTGGATGGGCATCCTGTAGCGGCCTTCTTGAGTAGTGCCAGGGAGTGGGAGATTGATGGTGCTCGGAAGATCGTGAGCCACCTCTTGCGTCAACTCGGAATTGAGGACGAAGATGGCTCAGAGACGTAATCGCCGCTCGGGTGTCGAGGATCGTTGGCGCAAAGCTGACGGTTCACCGAGCGCCGCTGACGGCAAGGGAAAGCGTTGGCGTGCAAGGTATGTCGACGACCTCGGCCGGGAGCACGCGAAGGGATTCAGCCGCAAGGTCGATGCGCAAGGGTGGCTTGATGAGGTGACTGCCGCCCAGGTGACCGGCAGCTATGTCGATCCCAAGCGCGGTGCTATCACGTTCACCGCGTTCTACTCCCAGTGGTCCAAACGGCAGGTGTGGGTGAAGGGCACGATGGCCGCGATGGATCTCGCCGCGAAGTCGGTGACATTCGGTGACACACCGCTGATCGATCTGCGTCCGTCACACATCGAAGGGTGGGTGAAAGCCATGCAGGACAAGAAGCTTCAGCCGTCGACGATCAAGACCAGGTTCAACAACGTGCGGTCGGTGCTTCGGGCCGCCGAGCGCGACCGCCTGCTGGCGCGCGACCCAGCGCGCAACGTGAAGCTGCCGCGGGTGGTGAAGGGCGAAAAGTCGATACGAATCCCCTCCCCTGCCGAGGTCGGCCAGCTGGTCACATCGAGCGTCGAGCACCACGAGGTGATGCGCGCGTTCGTCGCGGTGGCCGCGTTCGCCGGCCTCCGACTGGGCGAGGTGTGCGGACTCCGAGTGTCAGACGTCGACTTCCTGCGAGGCGAGATCCACGTCGAGCGCCAGAGCCAGCGCGGCGAGATCCGCGCACCTAAGTACGGGAGCGTCCGGACGGTCTACGTGCCAACCGGTCTGATCACCGAGCTCGCCGAGCACGTGCGGAAGTTCTGCCCCGGCGACGATCCGGACCGCTGGTTGTGGGAGAACGCCAAGGGCCCCTGGACGGCCGACGTGGTTGAACCTCGGTTCGCCCGACTCCGCGAGCGGATCGGCCTCGAGGTCACACTTCACGACCTCCGCCACTTCTACGCGAGCGGCCTGATCGCGGCCGGCTGCGACGTGGTGACGGTGCAGCGCGCGATGGGCCACAAGGACGCCACCACCACGCTGAACACGTACAGCCATCTGTGGCCGCGGGCCGAGGACCGGACCCGCAAGGCGTCCGAGCAGATGTTCCGTGAATCTACTGCGGACGCCCTGCGGACGGACCAGGAGGTAAACAGCCCTGACCTGGTCTAACTCTGCTTGGTGCCCGTGACCACGACGTTGTAGAAGAACTTGGGCGGCACGACCTTGCGCAGCACGTTCTCGTCGAGCCAGGTCATCCGCTTCCACCCGCCGAAGGCGAATCCGGCCCAGCCCCAACCCAGCTTCTGCGGCGGGACCGCCGCCTCGAAGGTACGGACCGGCCAGCCGAGCATCGCCGCGGCGAGTTCCTCGGTGGCAGTGGACACCTCGGCCGCACCCGCCGAGCGCGCGATTCCGGCGAGCTCGTCGGGATCGAAGGTGTGGATGTCGACGACGGCCTCGAGAGCGGCGGCACGCGAGGACTCGTCGAGCTCCTCCTGCGGGCGGCGCCACCCCTTGAGCGGACCGAACTTGGTGATGTTGGTGGTCAGATACCAGGTGGCGCGGCTCATCCACCGGGCGTAGAAGTCACCGATCGTCGACGGCTCACCGGCGAACACGAAGCGACCACCGGGCTTGAGCACGCGCAGCACCTCGCGCAGCGACTGCTCCACATCCGGGATGTGGTGCAGCACGGCATGGCCCACCACCAGATCGAAGGTGTTGTCGTCGTAAGGGATCTTCTCGGCGTCGGCCACCCGGCCGTCGACGTCGAGGCCGAGGTTCTCCGCGTTGCGCAGGGCCACCTTGACCATGCCCGGCGAGAGATCGGTGACCGACCCCTTCTTCGCCACCCCCGACTGCATCAGGTTGAGCAGGAAGAACCCGGTGCCACACCCGAGTTCCATGGCCCGCTCGTACGGCAGCTCGACGTCGGCGGCCACGGCGTCGAACCGGCCGCGGGCGTAATCGATGCAGCGCTCGTCGAAGCTGATCGACCACTTCTCGTCGTAGGTCTCGGCCTCCCAGTCGTGGTAGAGCACCTGCGCGAGCTTGGTGTCCTTCAGCGCCGCCTGCACCTGCTCCTCGGTGGCGTGCGGATTGGGTGCCGGATCGTCGATCGGTGTCCCGGCCGACTCGTTCTCGGTCGTCGTCATCGTCTGGTGTTCCTCTCTGGCCGTGTCACGGCGTTTGCGTCAGTGGGGCCCTCCCCGGCCCCGGCGCCGTCTCGGCCCCGCGCTCGGAACGAACCTACCGGTTGTCCGTGCCCCACGGGCCGATCCGTCCCGAATCTCCCGGTCGCGATCAGCGTCCGGTGAAGACGGCCTTGCCCGGTCCGTTCTCGATGAACGACTTCATCCCGATCGCCCGGTCGTCGGTGGCGAACAGCGCCGCGAACAGCTGCTCCTCGATCTTCAGACCGGTGTCGAGGTCGACCCCGAGACCCTGGTCGACGGCCTTCTTGGCCGCGGCCAGCGCCACCGAGGCGGCGTTCCGGAACTGTCCGGCCCACTTGAGTGCGGCGTTGTACACCTCGTCGGGGGCGACGACCTCGTCGACCAGACCGATCTCGAGGGCCTCCGCGGCACCGACGAAGCGGCCGGTGAAGATCATGTCCTTGGCCTTGGACGGCCCGACCAGACGGGCCAGCCGCTGGGTACCGCCACCACCGGGGATCACGCCGAGCAGCGCTTCGGGCACACCGAGTTTCGCATTGTCACCGGCGATCCGGCGATCGGCACCGAGGACCACCTCGAGGCCGCCGCCGAGCGCGTACCCGGTGATCGCGGCAACGGTCGGCTTGGGGATCTCGGAGATCGAACCGAGCGCGCGCTGCAGGCGACCGGCCACCTTCGACATCTCCGCGTAGGTCATGTCGTTCATCTCTTTGATGTCGGCGCCGGCGGCGAGCACCTTGGGGCCGCCGTAGACGACGACGGCCTTGATGTCGTCACGGTCGGTGGTCTCGGCCGCCGCGGCCGCCAGCTCGTCCTGCACCTGCCGGTTCAGTGCGTTCATCGGCGGGCGGTTGAGCAGGATGGTGCCCACGCCGGGATGGTCTTCGGAAGTCTCGAGGGTGACGAACTCAGCCATGAGGGAAGGCTACCGTCTCCGGCGTGGCGGGTGACTGTCGGGTAAGTCGGTGTCACCGCCCTCCACGAGCCCCTCCCGACGCCTACAGTGGCACCCATGAGCCCGGCCCCGGAGTCCTCGTCCGCCGGCGATCCGGTGCTGCTCACGGTCGGTGCGCGGACGGTCAGATTGTCCAGCCCCGACCGCATGTACTTCTCCGAACGCGGCGAGACCAAACTCGACCTGGCGAACTACTACCTCTCGGTGGGCGACGGCATCGTCCGCGCACTCCGCGACCGTCCCTGCATGCTGCATCGCTTCCCCAAGGGCGTCGACGGCAAGAAGGTGCACCAGAAACGCATCCCGGCGGGCGCCCCGGACTGGGTGGAGACCACCGAGCTGTGGTTCCCGCGCTACGGCCGGACCGCCGACGAACTGTGCGTCACCGAGCTGGGCAGCGTGATCTGGGCGGTGCAGATGTCGACGGTGGAGTTCCATCCGTGGAACTCCCGACGCGCCGACCCGGAGTCGCCCGACGAATGGCGCATCGACCTCGACCCCATGCCCGACTGCGACTTCCGCCGCATCCGCCGGGTGGCGTCGGTGGTCCACGAGGTACTCGACGACCTGGGGGTGCGCGGCTTCCCCAAGACCTCCGGGGGCCGCGGACTGCACATCTATGTACGGATCGCACCGGAGTGGGGGTTCGCCGAGGTCCGCCGGGCGGCCCTGGCGTTCGCCCGCGAGGTGGAACGCCGCGCCCCCGACGACGTCACCACCGCCTGGTGGCGCAAGGACCGCGACCCGGCCACGGTGTTCGTCGACTACAACCAGAACACCCGCGACCACACCATGGCCGCGGCCTATTCGGTACGCGGCAACCCCCGCGGCACGGTGTCGGCACCGATCACCTGGGACGAGATCGACGACATCGAACCCGACGACTTCACCATCGCGACCATGCCCGCCCGCTTCGCCGACCTCGGCGACCTGCATGCCGAGATCGACGACGTCGCCCACCGCATCGACACCCTGCTGGAGTGGGCCGACAACGACGACCTCACCGCCGGCGACGGGCATCCGGGAGAACCCGACACCGTCGACCTCGATCGGTGACCCCGCCCCGACCGCTGCGCGGGAAGGTCAGAGACCCAGGTCCTCGGGCACGTTGTCGGCCATGCCGGCGAAGTAGTCGGCCGACCGCTCGAACGAGAGCGAGGTCAGCCGCTCGCCCGAACCCACATCCGGCTGGATCGGATGGATGTCGTGCTCGACGGCCATCAGCGCCTCGACGGTCGCATGTCCGGCGACCTCGGTCAGCTGCGCCCAGGTCGGCGGCAGCAGGAAATGCCGTCCCGCCGACCACGCGTCGAGCGCATCCTGCGCCCCCGCCCACCGGGCCACGTCGGCCTCCGAGGTCGCCCCGTCGGGTTCCTGCCCGGGCGGGACCTGCGCGAGGAAGAAGCGGGTGTCGTATCGCCGGGACTCGTTGACCGGGGTGATCCAGTGCGACAACGGGCGCAGCAGATCGGCCCGTAGCGAAAGTCCTTGTCCGCGTAGGAACTCCGCGAACGACAGGCTCTTGTCGACGAGTGCGGTCCGCTCGGCGCGCAGGGATGCCGGGTCGGGGAACCGCTCCCCCGACGACGCGAGCAACACACCGCATTCCTCGAAGGTCTCGCGCACCGCGGCACACACCAGTGCCTGCGCCAGCTCGGTGGTGGTGGAGAACTGTTCGGCCCACCACGCGGGATCCGGGCCGGTCCAGGCGAGGTCGGCGTCGGCGTCGCGAGGATCGACCCCGCCCCCCGGGAACACCGTCATCCCACCGGCGAACGCCATCTGCTTGACGCGGCGCTGCAAGAACACCTCGATCCCGTTGCCGGAATCGCGGACCAGGACGACGGTCGCCGCATCGCGCAGCGGAGCCGAATGTTCACTCATGAAGGACCTCCTGCCGACACCTCGGGACCGACTGTGTCCCGGGGCACAGACCGACAGTATCGGCGGGACGTGCCACCGCGGTCACCCGGGGTTGACCGGGGCCGTACCGGGGCGCCTACTCCGCGGCCCGCCGGTGCCCGCCCGCACGGCGACTGCGGCGTGCGAAGAACCGGCCGTCGACCTTCGAGAGCGTGATCTGCTGCCGGAACGCCTCGGACAGGTTCTTCGACGTCAGGACCTTGCCGAGCAGCCCCTGCGCCACCACCCCGCCCTCCGACAGCAACAGCGCATGGGTGAAACCGGCCGGGATCTCCTCCACGTGGTGGGTGATCAGCACGATGGCCGGCGAGTCGGGATCGGCTGCCAGCACCGACAGCCGCTCCACCAGTTCCTCACGCCCACCGAGATCGAGACCTGCGGCCGGCTCGTCGAGCAGCAACAGCTCCGGATCGGTCATCAGGGCACGCGAGATGACGACGCGCTTGCGTTCCCCCTCCGACAACGTGCCGAAGGCACGGTCGGCCAGATGTTCGGCACCCATCGACTCCAGCGACTCCAGTGCCTGCGCACGGTCCATCGCGTCGTAGGTCTCACGCCAGCGGCCGATCACCGAGTACCCGGCCGAGATCACCACGTCGGCGACGATCTCGTCGTCGGGGATACGGTCGACCAGCGCGGGACTCGCCACACCGATGCGCGTGGACAGCTCCCGCAGCTCCACCCGGCCGAGCTGCTCGTTGAGCACGAAGGCCACACCCGAGGACGGGTGCACCTCTGCGGCGGCCATCCGCAACAGCGAGGTCTTGCCCGCACCGTTCGGCCCGATGATCACCCACCGCTCGTCCAGTTCGACCTGCCAGTCGATCGGTCCGACGAGGGTGTTGCCGCCCCGGACCAGCGCGACCTCACGGAAGTCGACGAGCAGGTCGGGATCGGAGGTCGGTCGGTCGGTTTCGGCGGGGACGGAATCGCTGGCACTCACGCGATCTATCGTGCCCTACCGGCAGCGGTCCGGGGCACCGGGACACGGCAACCGCCCCCGGTCACGACAGAGTTCATCATGTCAAACGGCAAGGCTGCCAAACGACCACGCCGACAACGGCTTCGACAGCGTCTCGCGCGGCGTGCGATAGATCACCGACCGGTCGCCGCGGAATATCGGCGCCATGACCGGCCTTGAGGACTACATGGCCTTTCCACTGTCGATCCTCGACCTCGCCCAGGTGGGCCGGTCCCAGACCGTCACCGAATCGTTGTCGGCGTCCACCGATATGGCGATGCGCGCCGAGGACTGGGGTTATCACCGGATCTGGTACGCCGAGCACCACAACATGTCGACCATCGCGTCGTCGGCACCGGCGGTGCTCATCGCCCACGTCGCCGCCCACACCTCCCGCATCCGGCTCGGCGCCGGCGGGGTGATGCTGCCCAACCACGCACCGCTCACCATCGCCGAACAGTTCGGCACCCTCGCCGAACTGCATCCCGGCCGCATCGACCTGGGTCTGGGCCGCGCACCCGGCAGCGACCAGCGGACCTTTTCCGCCCTCCGCCGCGACATCGCCTCGGCCGACCGCTTCCCCAACGACGTCCTGGAACTGCAGGGATACCTCGGTGACTCCACCCGCGTCACCGGGGTCGACGCCACCCCCGGGCGCGGCACCGACGTCCCGCTCTACATCCTCGGGTCGTCGCTGTTCGGTGCTCAGCTGGCGGCCGCACTGGGTCTGCCCTATGCATTCGCGTCGCACTTCGCACCGGCCGCACTCGAGCAGGCGGTCGCGATCTATCGGGAGAAGTTCCAGCCGTCCGAGCAGCTCGCCGAACCGTATGTGATCGCCGGCGCCGGGGTCATCGTCGACGAGGACGCCGATGTCGCACGCGCACAGCTACATCAGGCCAAACGTGCCCGGGTCACCGCACTGTTCGGTCGCGACGGTCGCACGTTCACCGACGAGGAGGCCGACGCGGTGCTGTCGATGCCGCAGGGTCGCCAGATCGAGGAGATGCTGACCTACTGCGGGGTGGGCACCCCCGACGAGGTGCGCGACTACCTCGACTGGTTCGCCGGACATGCCGACGCCGACGAGGTGATCGTCGCTTCGCTCGCCCCGGATCGTGATGTCTGGCTGCGGACGCTGGAGCATCTCGCGCCGGCGACTGCACCGTCGGGACCGACCGCCCGGCCGGAGGCCTCCACCGTCAGGGGCTGACGAGCACGGCGTAGGCGAATTCGGTTCAGGCGAGCCGGAAGTCGGCGAAGTCGAACCCCGGCACCACGATGCAGCTGACCAGCGAGGCCTCGTCGCCGCCGCACCGGGCACGCTGCCAGTTGCCGGGCGGGACGAGTGCCTGGGGCTGCTGTCCCGCCTCGACCAGCGGGCCCACCTGCACGGTCTGCGGCATCGACGACGGCGTGTCCGCGTCACCGCCGAGATCGAGTTCGACCGGAGCGCCGCGATGATGCAGCCACAGTTCGGCGCCGCGCACGGTGTGCCACGCCGATTCCTCGCCGGGCAACAGGAGGAACAGGATCGCGGTACCGGCAGCCCGTGACGCCCCATAGCCGGGCAGTACATCGGCGGGCACGGTGATGTCGCTGCGCCAGGTCTCCCGGTACCAGCCACCCTCGGGATGGGCGGTCAGCCCCATCCCCTGCGCCCATGCGGGCAGATCCGCCGCGGTACTCATGCGAAATCCTCACGTGCCGCGATGTTCTCGGCGATCACGGTGACCGATCCGGGTGCGATCTCGGTGAAACCGGCATCCCGCACGGCGATCGCCTGCCCGGTCGCGTCGGCACCCAGCAGCCGCTGCCACCCGGCCTCGTCGGCCTGGCACACCTGTAGCGGGCACCCCGCGTCACGCCACCGCCGGGCGGCCGCGGCGTCGAGCAGCCGGACCGCGAGCATCGACGCATGCCCGACCTGCGCGGCCAGCTTGCCGACCGTCATCTCCAGGGTCGGGTTGACCCACAGGCAGATGCCGGGACCCTCGGGCGCCGTCGGCAACTCGCCGTCGACGTCGGTGCCGCCGATCTGCAGCCGGGAGATCCGCTTGTCCACCTCGCCGACCCGACCCGGTACGAAGGCCCGGGCCTGGGCATCACCCGACTGTGCGGTGACACCCCAGACCTCCTGTGCCGCAGCCCATTGTCCGGCTCGCGCACGCCGCGAGATCTTGCGGATGCGGGCATCGCACCAGGCGTCCATCGGTGCCGCCCACGGGCCGTCGCCGCCGGCGCGGTCGTCCAGGCACAGCAGGGCGACCGCGCGGGCGGCCGCGGTGAGCAGCTCGGTGCGGTCCGGTGGAGACGCCTTCTCGATCCGCAGCACCATCTGCATGGCGAGGACGTCGGCGGGCTCCTCCGGGTCGTCGGCGCCGCCGACGTACCGGGTCAGACGACGGTAGTCGTCCCCGAACCGATGATCATCCGTGAGCGCAGCAGAATGCACACCTTGCGCGTCCACGCCGTCAGGCGAAGACACCGCGGCATCGGCCTCCTCGGGCATGGTCATTACAGTGGTACGCGACGCAGCACACCGTCGGCCGCGTCGGCGGCCTCGATCTCGTCGCGGGTCACGCCGAGGATGAACAGCACCGCATCCAGGAACGGATAGTTCAGGGCGGCGTCGGCCACCTCCCGCAGCGCGGGTTTGGCGTTGAACGCGATGCCCAGCCCCGCCACCGACAACATGTCGATGTCGTTGGCACCGTCGCCGACGGCGATGGTCTGCTCCATCGGCACCCCGACCTCGTCGGCGAACATGCGCAGCGCACTCGCCTTTCCGGGGCGGTCGATGATCTCGCCGATCACCTTGCCGGTGAGCTTCCCGTCGACCACCTCGAGGGTGTTGGCGCGTACGAAGTCCAGTTCGAGTTCGTGTGCCAGCCCGTCGATGACCTGCCGGAAGCCGCCGGAGACCACTCCGCAGTGGTAGCCGAGGCGATGCAGGGTACGGATCGTGGTGCGGGCACCGGGAGTCAGCTGCAGGGACGCGGCCACCTCGTCGAGCACGGCGGCGTCGAGCCCGGCCAGGGCCGCGACCCGCTGATGCAGCGACTGCGCGAAATCCAGCTCTCCGCGCATCGCGGCCTCGGTGACCGCGGCCACCTCGGCCTCGCGACCGGCGTGGGCGGCGAGCATCTCGATGACCTCACCCTGGATGAGGGTGGAGTCGACGTCGAAGACGATGAGCCGTTTGGCGCGGCGCGCCAGGCCACCGTGTTCGACGGCGATGTCGATCGCGTGGTGCGAGGCGACCTCGGCCAGCCCCTTGCGCAGGGCGGCGTCGGCGGCCACGTTGTCGCGGCCGGCGACACTGACCATGAGTTCGAGACCGGTCAGCGGGTAGTCGGCGACGCCACGGATGGAGTCGATGTTGCCGCCTTGCCCGGCCAGTTCGGCGGCCACCGCACTGAACGCGCGGGCGGTCACCGGACTGCCGAGGATCACCACGGCATGACTGGACGGCCGGTGTCCGTCGGTCTGGGCGTTCACCTCGACGGTGACGGCCATACCGATCGACGACATCGCCTGCTCGATCACGTCCTGGACCCGTTCGGGGTCACCGGTCGCGGCGACGAGCACACCGAGAGTGAGTTGATCGTGGATCACCACCTGCTCGACGTCGAGCAGGCTGACCTGCTGTCCGGCGAGCGCGCCCATCAGCACCGACGTCACACCGGGTTTGTCCGGCCCGGTGACGGTGATGAGGAGGGTGGTCTTCACGACTGCACCCGGAGCGGACGATGCCGATCCGGGTGCAGACGTGGTGTGGGATTCCGGGGAATGTGCCACCAATGTTCAGCCGCGACTCAGGCGTCTGCCTCGTGACGGCCCGCACCGGCCGCGACCGGTGCGTGGTCACCACCGTTGTGGCCTGGACCCACGTGTGCTTCGGCACGCATCCGATCGATCATGTGCGGATAGTGCAACTCGAACGCCGGACGCTCCGAACGGATTCGGGGCAGCTCGGTGAAGTTGTGGCGCGGCGGCGGGCAGCTGGTGGCCCACTCGAGCGAGTTGCCGAAGCCCCACGGATCGTCGACGGTCACGACCTCGCCGTAGCGGTAGCTCTTGAAGACGTTCCACAGGAACGGCAGGGTCGACAGGCCGAGGATGAACGCACCGGTCGTGGACACGATGTTCAGCGTGGTGAACCCGTCCGACGGCAGGTAGTCGGCGTACCGACGCGGCATACCCTCGTTACCCAGCCAGTGCTGCACCAGGAAGGTGGTGTGGAAGCCGATGAAGGTCAGCCAGAAGTGCCACTTGCCGAGGCGCTCGTCGAGCATGCGTCCGGTCATCTTGGGGAACCAGAAGTACACGCCGGCGTAGGTCGCGAACACGATGGTGCCGAAGAGCACGTAGTGGAAGTGGGCGACGACGAAGTAGCTGTCGGACAGGTGGAAGTCCAGCGGCGGGCTGGCGAGCAGGACACCGGTCAGACCACCGAACAGGAAGGTGACGATGAAGCCCACCGAGAACAGCATCGGTGTCTCGAACGTCATATGACCTCTCCACATCGTTCCGATCCAGTTGAAGAACTTCACACCGGTCGGGACCGCGATCAAGAAGGTCATGAAGGAGAAGAACGGGAGCAGAACGGCACCGGTCACGTACATGTGGTGCGCCCACACGGCCACCGACAGGGCGGCGATCGCCAGGGTCGCGTAGACCAGACCGGAGTAACCGAAGATCGGCTTGCGTGCGAAGACCGGGAAGATCTCCGAGACGATGCCGAAGAACGGCAGCGCGATGACGTACACCTCGGGGTGACCGAAGAACCAGAACAGGTGCTGCCAGAGGATGACGCCACCGTTGGCCGGGTCGTAGAGGTGTGCACCGAACTGACGGTCGACCTCGAGGCCGAGCAGCGCCGCGGTCAGCAGCGGGAAGATCAGCAGGATCAGCACGGTGGTCACCAGGATGTTCCAGGTGAAGATCGGCATGCGGAACATCGTCATACCGGGCGCACGCAGGCAGACCACGGTGGTGACCATGTTGACGCCACCGAGGATGGTGCCGAGGCCCGAGACGCCGAGGCCCATGATCCAGAGGTCACCGCCGACGCCGGGCGAGTGGATCGCGTCGGTCAGCGGGGTGTAGGCGGTCCAGCCGAAGTCGGCGGCGCCACCGGGGGTGATGAAGCCGGCCAGGGCGACGGTCGAACCGAACACGAACAGCCAGAAGCCGAAGGCGTTGAGGCGCGGAAACGCCACGTCCGGTGCACCGATCTGCAGCGGCAGGACGAAGTTGGCGAAGCCGATCACGATCGGGGTCGCGTACATCAGCAGCATCACCGTGCCGTGCATGGTGAACAGCTGGTTGAACTGCTCCGTCGACAGGAACTGCATTCCCGGGTGGGCGAGCTCGGCGCGCATCAGCAGCGCCATCAGGCCACCGATCAAGAAGAACGCGAAGCACGCGACGATGTACATCATGCCGATCAGCTTGTGATCGGTCGTGGTGATCAGCTTGTAGATGAACGATCCCTTGGGCTGATAGCGCTCCGGGAATGGTCGCACTGGTGCCACTTGCGTGGCTGGCTGGTCTACCGCAGTCACAGATCCTCCTCTTGCCCGACCGGATCGGGACGCCTATTCCCGGGTCGGCACATGAAACAACCGAGCGCTGGTTACCGATCCTAAACCCTTCCCCCCGCCCCGGCCGAACGGGTCCTACGATCTGTCGTACTCAATTTTCCGTGCACCTCGTCAGGCCAGGTCAGGACCGGTGCCCGGGTGCGCCACGCCGTGCCGGAACGGCCTGTCGGGTGCTCCCGGAGGACGCATCGCACCGTCACGCCGAGGCACCACGGTCACCGACGGCTCCCCTGCTAGGTTGTCCACGTGCAGGACGGTGGCGAGAAGCAGGGTGCGACGGGCATGCGACGCGGTGGCAGGACAGGTCGCGGACGTGCGGTGCTCGTGACCGCGGGGGCGGCATGCGCCGTTGCGCTGGCGCTGAGCGGATGCTCCGACGAGCAGACCGCACTGACCACCCCGGACGGCAAGACCATCTCCACCTCCACCACCCGGGTGGCCGAGGTCAACATCGTCTCCGCCGACCGTGACTACGCGCGCACGTGCCTGGCACCGACCGCGGTGGACGATGCCCGCGCCGATGCCGCCCGGATCGTCGTCACCGATCCGGCACTGCTCGACGACCTGTGTGCGCTCGGCCTGGGCCCGCGGGTCACCGCGGTGACCGCCGCACCCGGGTCGATCCCGGCCTATCTCGGGCCGCAGCTGACGGCGGTGCCCACGATCGGCACCTCCCCCGACGCCGCGGCGGTGCGCTCGGCAGCACCCGATCTGGTGCTGACCACCGCGCAGACCGCCGGATCCGCCGGTGCGTTCACCGGCACCCGGTCGGTGACCATCCCGGCCGGCGACTGGCGGTCCCGGTTCCAGTCGGTCGCCGACGCCGTCGGCCGGTCCGACGAGGCCAGGCGGCTGCTGGGCGAGTTCGACACCGAGGCCACCAAGACCGGTCGCCGGATGGATGCCGCGCACACCCAGGTCTCGCTGGTGCGGTTCACCGCCGACGCCGAGAAGATCGCCGGTACCGGCAGCTTCGCCGGCCAGATCCTGGCGCAGGTCGGGGTGCAGCGTCCGGCATCGCAGCGTGGCGCGGAGGGCTTCACCGTCACCGACGCCGACTTCACCGACGCCGACGCCGACCTCATCTATGTGAGCTTCGAGGGCGAGGGCGGACTCGAACACGGCAAACAGGTGCTGCTCAGCGACCGCTGGCTGGACATGGGCGCACCCACCTGGAAGCGCGTGCTGTCGGTGGACGACGAGGTCTGGTACGGCGGCGACGGGCTCGCCGCGGCATGGCTGGTGCTCAACGACATCAAGGGATCGTTGAACGGCAACTCCTGAGTCCGGGTGCCGGCCTCACCACCGGTGACCGGACCAATGGCCCGACGCGCATGAATCGGCCGGGCACGCCAGCATTGTGGTCCCGGCGAATCCAACCCTCACCGGACCCCGCCCGGCTCGGCACGGTGGAACCATGACCGTCACCGACGAATACCTGGCCAACAACGCCGAATACGCCACGACCTTCACCGGTCCCCTCCCCCTGCCGCCGAGCCGCCACGTCGCCGTCGTGGCATGCATGGACGCACGCCTCGACGTCTACCGCATCCTCGGTCTCGCCGACGGTGAGGCGCACGTCATCCGCAATGCGGGCGGCGTCGTCACCGACGACGAGATCCGATCACTGGCGATCAGCCAACGTCTGCTCGGCACCACCGAGATCATCCTGATCCACCACACCGACTGCGGCATGCTCACCTTCACCGACGATGCCTTCAAGCGGGAGATCCAGAACGAGACCGGACAGAAGCCGGCCTGGTCGGCCGAGTCGTTCCCCGACGTCGACGAGGACGTGCGACAGTCGCTGACCCGGATCCGCACCAGCCCGTTCATCACCAAGACCAGTTCGCTGCGCGGCTTCGTCTTCGACGTGGCCACCGGCAGGCTGAACGAGGTCGCCGGCTAGGACGACGCGGCCTGGCGGCGGCCCGTCGCGATCACGGCCAGCCGGGTGCCGACGGGATGGACCCGTCGGCCACGGCAGCCGCCAGCTGCGCATGGTCGCGCTCGGTCTGATCGGCGTAGGCGTGGGCGAACCCCACCACCGACTCCTCGGCCTTCACGGACTTGCCGAGGTAGTCCGCGATCGCGCGGGCGTCACCGCTGCGGGCATGGGCGCGCGCCAGCACGTGCCCGCAGGCGGTGGCGAACTGTGCCAGGATCCCGGACACCAGGGGACCGTTGGGGATGAGCTTGCCGTCGCGGAACTGCCGGACGTAGAAGTCGAGGTCGCCGATCCGGGTCCACCCCAGGAACCGGTCGGAGGCACTCTGGATGAGCTGCTGTCCGTTGACCACGCGCTGACCGTGGTTCTCGTAGCCAATGGGTGCCAGGAACTGCTCGTAGACCGACGGCCCGGCCTGCTTGACCTGGAAGAACAGCGGATCACCGGTGGCATGCTCCTCCACCAGGTTGAGGAAGACACGCATCCCCACACTGCCCACGCCCACCACCTGCTGGACGGCGTCGACCAGGTCGAAACGACGCAGCAGGGCGGCGACGTTCTCCGGGACCGAGGAGTAGTAGGCCACGATCACGTCGTCGAGCAGTTCGCCGTAGTCGCTCAGCGCGTGCACCCGGTACGGCGGCGCCTCGATGATCTGGCGGCGGCCGTCGACGAGATGGGTCAGCTTCTTCGACGCCCCGCGGCTGGTCCGCTTCTTGGCGCGCTTCTCCAGGTAGGTGTCGATCCGGTCCTCGTTGTCGGGGGTGGAGAGATAGGTGACGAGTTCGTCGACGGCGATCTTCTCCCCCCAGACGTCGAGGATGGGCCAGTCGGCATAGGTGCGGATCCACGTGCGGTAGCCGCGGAATCCGGCACGCACGGCGTCGGTCGCGGTGGCGGCGTCGACGCCGTTGTCGCGGGCGAGCACCACCAGGCTGGCCAGGAAGCGCAGGAGGTCCCACTCGAACGGACCGGGCAGCGTCTCGTCGAAGTCGCGCAGATCGAAGGCGAGGGTGCGTTCGGGGGTGTTCCAGAGACCGAAGTTGAGTACGTGTGCGTCACCACACATCTGGACGGTGATCCCGGTGTTCGGGCGCGACGCGAGATCGGCGGCCATGACCGCCGCGGCACCCCGGTAGTAGGTCCATGGCGACGCCGACATCCGGCCGTGCCGGATCGGCAGCAGACGCTCGTCACGAATGTCGTTCTGCGCCAGGATGGTCTGCAATGCGTCGTGTCCGCGCGCGTCCGGGTTCCAGTCTCCGAGTGCCGAACGCGGCACGATCTTGCGGGCGGCGCGCCCCGCCGAACGCTCCTCGTCCGGGTACTCCGTGGGACCGGCGGCGAGGGCCTCGCCGTAGGTCGGCGGCGGCGGTACGAGCGGATCGGTGATCGTCATCCCGACAGTCTTACCCGCCCCGGTCCCGCTCGCGACGCAACCCGGCCCCGTGTCCCGGGGTCGTGTCGGGGTCGGTCGCTAATCTGGATGCCATGCCGACACCGCTCCCGACGACGCAGGTCGGCCTGCACGCACTGTGGCGCCCGGGGGTCGGACTGGCGGTGTGGACCACATCCTCACCCGACCCCGGGTCCGAGCCCGATCCCCGGCCGGAGTCCGAGTCCGGCCGGGTCACCGGGCCGGGGCCCGAGCCGGGTCCTGACGAGATCCCGGAGCCACTGCGGTCGCTGTTGTCGGGCAAGCGATTTCGCCGTCAGGTGGGAGTCATCGACGCCGACGGCCGGCGGCGGTTCGTCGCGACCCTCACCCTGGGCACCGCGTCGGCGGTGTCGTTCCTCGATGCGACCCGCTCGGTGGCGGTGCCCGGTGACATCGTCTGGTATCGGCATCTGCTCGACGGCGTCCGGCGCTTCGTGGTGTCCGGGTCGGTGGTGCCCACCCTGGCCGAGGTGGCCGGCGAGACCGTGATGCGGTGGCAACCCGCGACCACCTCGGCGTGGCGGGCGTGGTCGGCGGTGATCACCGGTGGCGCGCCTGCCGCGCTCACCGAGAACGGCGGTGCCGCAGCGCTGATGGACTTCGCGGTGGAGCTCACCGACCACGAGTGCCGGGCCCGGATCGCCGCGTCGCCGGCCGCCCTGGGACCGATCGGGGTCACCGCGCCCCTGCTGCGTGCACTGGTCGCCGACGCCACGGTGCCCGCCGAGGCCACCGCCCCGGCGGCGATCGCGGCCTGGGCGGCCTGGGCGGCGAGCGTCCCCGCCGCCGACTCGGCCCTGGTCTTCCGGCTGCACGAGCCGGACGACCCGGATGCACCCGATGCCCGGTTCGACGATGACGACGACTTCATCTCGGCGGCACGGCCTTCCGTTCCGGTCGACCCGGAGGTGCTGCGCTGGCGGCTGCAGGTGTGCCGCCGCGCGGTGGACGGGCATGTCGAGCCGGTTGCACCTCAACGTCTCGACGCCGAGGCCCTCGACGAGATCACCACCGATCTGGCCTCGGCCGTGCGCGCCTTCCCCGATCTCGCCCGCGCCGATCCCGATCGTGCGACGCTCGACTTCCTGCTGCCGACCCCGATGGCCGAGACACTGTTCGCCACCGGCGCCAGTGCGCTCGCCGATGCCGGATTCCCGGTTCTCCTGCCGCGCACCATCGCCGAGGTACGCCCCACCCTCGGGGTGCGCGCGCGGCCGGTCCCGGGCGGCGGCGCCCCCGCCCGCATGGTGGGGCTGCGGGAGATCCGCGAGTTCGAATGGCGGCTGGCACTGGGCGACGGACCCGACGCCCTCACCCTCGGTGAGGCCGATCTGGACGAACTGTCCAGGCAGAAAGGCGATCTCGTCCGCATCCGAGGTGTCTGGGTGCGGGCCGAGGGGGCTGCGCTCACCCGAGCCGCGTCGTTCGTCACCGCGCAGCGGGCACTCTCGGGCAACGGACACGAGGTCGACATGGGTGAGCTGTTCGGCATGATCACCCATGACAGCGAGAAGCCCCCGGTGCCGGTCACCTCGGTACAGGGCCTCACCTGGCTCGACGAGATCGCCGAATCCGGTGCGCTACGACCGGTTCCGATCCCCCGGCCGCACCTGCTGCACGCCTCGCTGCGCCCCTATCAACAGCGCGGACTGGAATGGCTGGCGCATCTGTCCGGACTGGGGATCGGCGGTGTCCTCGCCGACGACATGGGTCTGGGCAAGACGGTGCAGGTGATCGCCCTGCTGTGCCACGAGGCCGGGCCCGACGACGGACCCGTGGACACATCCGATCCCCGGTCGGCGCCGCCCTCCCGCCCCGACGGGCTCGCGCCGCACCGGCCCACGCTGATCGTGTGCCCGATGTCGGTGGTGGGCAACTGGGCGGCCGAGATCGCACGCTTCGCACCGTCGTTGCGGGTGGCGGTACACCACGGCGCCGACCGCGCGAAGGGTGAACGGTTCCGCGAGGTCCACCACGCCCACGACGTGGTGCTGACCACCTTCGCCCTGGTCACCCGCGACCGCGATGCGCTGGCGGCGCAGGCGTGGCACCGCGTCGTCGTCGACGAGGCGCAGCATGTCAAGAACGTGAGAACCGCTGCGGCACGGGCTCTCCGGGCGATCCCGGCCGACCATCGGATCGCGTTGACCGGTACGCCGGTGGAGAACCGGCTGGAGGATCTCCGGGCGGTGATCGATCTGGTCAACCCGGGTCTGCTCGGGTCGGCCTCCACCTTCCGCAACCGGTTCGCCGAACCGATCGAACGCGACCGCGATCCGGCGACGATCCGACGGCTGGCCGGGTTGACCCGACCGTTCATCCTGCGGCGCGAGAAATCGGATCCGAGCATCATCTCCGACCTGCCGGAGAAGAACGAGATCACCGTCCGCGCCAACCTGACCGTCGAGCAGGCCGCGCTCTATCGTGCCGTGATCGACGACCTGATGGAGGCGCTGCGCGACCGGCAGCAACGCGCGCTGCGGCGCCGGACCGTGCTCGCCGCGCTCACCCGGCTCAAGCAGATCTGCAATCATCCCGCGCACTATCTCGCCGACGGAACGCCGGTGACCCGCCGCGGCCGACACCGCTCGGGGAAGCTGGAGTTGCTCGAGGACATCGTCACCACCCTGGTCGCCGAGGGCGATCAGGCGTTGATCTTCACCCAGTTCGCCGCGTTCGGGGAACTGTTGTCGGGGTGGCTGACCGAGTTGCTCGACACCGAGGTCCCGCTGCTGCACGGCGGTGTGTCGCGCGCCGACCGCGATGCGCTGGTGCAACGCTTCCAGCACGGTACGGGTGGCGCCCGCCCGCCGGTGCTGCTGGCCACCCTGAAGGCCGGGGGCACCGGACTGAACCTGACCGCCGCCAATCATGTGGTGCACGTGGACCGGTGGTGGAATCCGGCGGTCGAGGACCAGGCCACCGACCGTGCCTACCGGATCGGGCAGAAGCAGCGGGTGCACGTGCGGCGTTTCGTGTGCGTGGGAACCCTCGAGGAGCGGGTCGACGACCTGATCGCCAAGAAACGGGAACTGTCGCGTCTGACGGTGTCCACCGGGGAGAACTGGATGGGTGATCTCGGCGACGAGGAGCTGTTCGACCTGTTCCGGCTGCGCGAGGAGGCGGTGAGCGAGTGAGCGCCCGGCGCGGCACGGTCCCGGTGCGGGGATACGCGGTGACCCCCTGGTCACGCGCCCTGATCGACGTGGTGGAGGGCCGCAACACCGGAGACGGCGGCGTACCGGTGGTGGACAGCACCCGGATCACCAAGGCCCGCAGATACTTCCGGGATCGCCATGTCCACCAGCTGACCATCCGGCCGGGAACCGTGACGTCGTCGGTGCAGGGCAGCCAACTCGACCCGTTCGAGGTGATCGTGTCGATGCGGACCGTCGACACCCCGACGGTGGTCACCCTGCTCAGCGCCCGCGACGGGGTCACCGAGGTGATGTCGCTGGCACGGGGTGAGCAGCCCCGCACGCTCGGTGAGCTGATCCTGCCGACCGAGTCGGCCGACGTCGCCGGCGACTGCACCTGCCCGGACGATTCGGGGCGCTGTATCCACGTGCTGTCGACGATGTTCGAGGTGGCCGCCGAGATCGACCGCTCCCCCACCACCCTGCTCACCGTGATGGGGACGTCGTTGCCGGAGTTGCTCGATGCGATCGAGGATCTGTCACCGACGCGCCCGCCCGCCCCGGCCGAATCCGGGCGCACCGAATCGGAGGGCTCCCGCTCGGCAGAGCCCGCCGGGACGCCGCCGCGCGTCGACTTCTTCGGCACCGGCGCCACGGCCCCGTCGCTGCCGTCGCCGCCGCGGATGAGTCCCCTGACCGACCTCGACGGCACCGCCCTGCGCGCCGCGCTGCGGGCCTCGGGTATCGCACCCGGTGACATCGCCGAGGCGATCGACGATCTCACCGACCTGTACGACCGGATCATCGAGGACTGACCCCGCCGGCGCCCCGGAGCATCCGCGGTGTCGTACCAACAGACGATATCTGCCGTCGGAACGGCGATTCCGGTTTGCGTCCATCGACCGCGATGCCCGGCTTGTGCATAATGTTCCTCTGCCGTCGAGGAGGAAACATGGGACAGACCGCTCCCCGGGTGGGTGAGGTGTTCGGGCCGTATCGGCTCGAATCGCTGCTCGGACGTGGCGGGATGGGCGAGGTGTATCGCGCCCACGACACGACCCGTGACCGTGACGTCGCACTGAAGCTGCTCCCGGCCCACCTCGCCGCGGACCCGTCCTTCCAGGAACGGTTCCGACGTGAATGCCAGAAGCTGGCCCGACTCGGTGAACCGCACATCATCCCGATCCACGACTACGGGGAGATCGACTCCACCCTGTTCCTGGACATGCGGCTGGTCGACGGACGCGACCTGCGGGCCATCCTGACCGACCGCGGTCGCCTCGACCCGGCTGCGGCGATCGGCCTGATCGAGCAGGTCGCCGCCGCGCTCGACGCCGCGCACGCCGCCGGTCTGGTACACCGCGACATCAAACCCGACAACGTCCTGGTGACCGACTCGGGGTTCGCCTACCTCATCGACTTCGGGGTCGCCCACGCCGACAACGAGGCCCACCTCACCAAGACCGGTACCGCGATCGGCTCGCTCGCCTACATGTCGCCCGAACAGTTCGAGAACGCGCCGGTCACCTCGGTGTCGGACGTGTACAGCCTGGCCGCGGTGCTGTTCGAGCTGCTGACCGGCCGACAGCCCTACCCGGGCGATTCGGTGTCGGCGGTGACCCGTGGCGTGCTCTTCGACGAGGTCCCGGTCCCGAGCCAGGTCGTTCCGTCGATCGAGCCGGCCCTCGACGAGGTGGTGGCCTGGGGACTGTGCAAGACACCCGCGCAACGATGCCCTTCGGCCCTGGAGTTCGCCGCTGCCGCCCGGGCCGCGCTGTCGGGTGAACGGCCGCGGGCCGGGGCCGACAACCCGATGGTGTCGTTGTCCAAGGCGCCTCCCACCCTTGCACCCCCGACGCCGGCAGTTCCGGTCGGCGACGGCGCACCGGCCGGCACCGCCGAGCGCGCGCCCGAGACCATCACGGCAGGCTCCCCGCCGGCACCGTCGGCGATCGACCCGACGCTGATCCGTCCGCATCCGCTCCCCGCCCACCAGGTCACCGAGGTCGCCGGACATCTCGCCGCCGGCCACTCGGCGCCCCACCAGGTCCCACCGCCGCGCGTGCCGACGGGTCCGGTTGCCGCCGGGATACCGCCCGCCGGATACCCGCAGGGCGGTTACCCGCCATGGTCGCCGCCGCCGGCATCCGGGGGACGCAGCACCGCGGTGATCGTCCTGGCGACCCTGCTCGGCGTGCTCGTGGTGGGCATTCTCGGGGTGGGCGGCTGGGTGCTCGCCGACTCCCTCGGCAGTTCCGACGACGACGCGACCGCGGCGACCCAGACCCTCGACCAACCGGTTGCCGACCAGCAGACCGGGACCGTGACGGCGCCACCGCTCACCACGATCACCTCCACACCCACCTATGTTCCGGCGGCACCCCCGCCGGACAACCAGCAATGCGCCCCGGGTGTGGGGACCGGCTACCCCCAGTGGACCGGCTGCGAGTTCGCGATCAACGTCCGCGACGCCTACGTGTCCGGCGGGCCACTCGGTTCGGCACGTGTGGTGAACGGATGGGCTCCGCAACAACGGAAGTGGTACGCGATGTCGTGTGACCCGTACGCCGGGATCATCGCCTGCCGCGGCGGCAACCAGGCCGTCGTCTACGTCTACTGATCGCCGCATCCACCCCGGCCGGTGCGAATCCCTTCCGGCCGAACCGAATCCACCCCACCCATCGGGTCGACTCCAGTCGGGAGAACCGTGAAGTTCCTTGAATCGGCCGGTGTCGGTCGCACGGTCGCGACGATCGCGGCCACCGTCGCCCTCGCGACCACGGCCGGATGTTCGTCGACCGCCGACGAGCCCGCCCCCATCGCGCAATCCACGGCGCCGACACCGGTTGCCGCCGCATCCTCGTCCCTGCGACTCGACGACCAGCCGGTGACACCGGCGGCGGCGAAGCTGGCCAACGGATTCCGCCGCCAGGGTTTCGGCCCGGGGGTGGGTGTGGTTCTGGTCCCGGTCGGCGGCTCCGCCACCATCGCCCTCGGCAGCCAGACCCCGGCACGGGTGGCGTGGTCGACGATCAAGGTCCCGTTGGCGATCGCCGCGCACCGCAACGCCGCCGACGACGACGCGGAGATCGGCGAGCTGGTGGAGAGCGCGATCATCAACTCCGACAACTCCGCCGCCCTTCGGCTCCGCAAGTCCCTGGGTTCGCCGACCGAAGCACGCAAGAAGGTGACCGCGGTCCTGCGTGACGGCGGTGACGACACCACCGAGGTCGTCACGATCACCCAGCCCGACGAGACCTTCGGGTTGACCGTCTGGCCGTTGACCGGTTCGGCCCAGTTCACCGCCGGACTCCCCTGCCTCGCGGACAGCGCCCAGGTGGTGCGGTACATGGGGCAGGTCGCAGGCGTCCAGCAATGGGGTGTGGAGGTGATGCGCGGCCCGAAATCCACTGCGGTCAAGGGCGGTTGGGGTCCGAGCGACGACGGCGGCGAGGAGGTCCGGCAGATCGGGCTGATCACCCACGCCGACGGGCAGCGCACCGCGGTGGCCATGAGCAGCTATGTGACCGGCCAGACGATGGGCGAGGGAACCGCAACCCTCGACCGCGTCGCGCGGTGGCTGAACCAGAATCTGGCCCTGCTGCCCCGCGGCCGGTGCTGACGCGCCGTCCGTCGCTGTTGGTCACCGTTGTCGTCGTTGGTCACGGTTGTCGCGATCATTCCCGACGGTGTTGCCGACAGATGAGAGGCGGCCGGTGGGGTGATCCCCACCGGCCGCCTCTCATCTGTCGTCTGGTGACTAGAAGTCCCAGTCCTCGTCTTCGGTGTTGACGGCCTTGCCGATCACATACGAGCTGCCCGAGCCGGAGAAGAAGTCGTGGTTCTCGTCGGCGTTGGGCGAGAGTGCCGACAGGATCGCCGGGTTCACGTCGGTCTCGTCCTTCGGGAACATCGCCTCGTATCCGAGGTTCATCAGCGCCTTGTTGGCGTTGTACCGCAGGAACTTCTTGACGTCCTCGGTCAGGCCGACCTCGTCGTAGAGGGCCTCGGTGTAGTCGGACTCGTTGTCGTAGAGCTCGAAGAGCAACTCGAAGGTGTAGTCCTTGAGTTCCTGCCGGCGCTCGGGCGACTGGGTCTCGAGTGCGCGCTGGTACTTGTACCCGATGTAGTAGCCGTGCACCGCCTCGTCACGGATGATCAGGCGGATCAGGTCGGCGGTGTTGGTGAGCTTGGCGCGGCTCGACCAGTACATCGGCAGGTAGAAGCCCGAGTAGAACAGGAACGATTCGAGGAGCGTCGAGGCCACCTTGCGCTTGAGCGGGTCGTCGCCACGGTAGTAGTCCATGACAATGCGCGCCTTGCGCTGGAGGTTCTCGTTCTCCTCCGACCAGCGGAATGCCTCGTCGATCTCCTTGGTGGAGCACAGGGTGGAGAAGATCGAGCTGTAGCTCTTGGCGTGCACCGACTCCATGAACGCGATGTTGGTGAGCACCGCCTCCTCGTGCGGGGTGACCGCATCGGGGATCAGCGACACCGCACCGACGGTGCCCTGGATGGTGTCGAGCAGCGTCAGGCCGGTGAAGACCCGCATGGTGAGCTGCTTCTCGTACTCGGTCAGGGTGCCCCACGACGGGATGTCGTTGGACACCGGCACCTTCTCCGGCAGCCAGAAGTTCCCGGTCAGGCGATCCCAGACCTCGGCGTCCTTCTCGTCGGGGACGCGGTTCCAGTTGATCGCCGAGACCCGGCTCACCAGCTTGATCGGCGCACCGTCGGCCGGACTATGGCTCTCGGTGGATGTCATCGGTCTTCCCCTACTCGTTCGCTGATTCGGAAAGTGTTGTCGGTCTGTGAGAATCGCATGCCCATCACCTGCTCACAGCATGCAGGACACGCAGCCCTCGACCTCGGTGCCCTCGAGCGCCATCTGCCGCAGGCGGATGTAGTAGAGCGTCTTGATGCCCTTGCGCCATGCGTAGATCTGCGCCTTGTTGACGTCGCGGGTGGTGGCGGTGTCCTTGAAGAACAGCGTCAGACTCAGTCCCTGATCGACGTGCTGGGTGGCCGCGGCATAGGTGTCGATGACCTTCTCGTACCCGATCTCGTACGCGTCCTGGTAGTAGTCCAGGTTGTCGTTGGTCATGTACGGCGCCGGGTAGTAGACGCGACCGATCTTGCCTTCCTTGCGGATCTCGATCTTCGCCGCGACCGGGTGGATCGAGCTCGTCGAGTGGTTGATGTAGCTGATCGAGCCGGTCGGCGGTACGGCCTGCAGGTTCTGGTTGTAGATGCCGTCACGCTGCACGTCGGCCTTCAGCGCACGCCAGTCGTCCTGGGTCGGGATGTGGATCCCGGCCTGCGTGAACAGCTCTCGCACCCGCTCGGTGGCCGGCACCCACTCCTGATCGGTGTAGCGGTCGAAGAACTCACCGGAGGCGTACGTCGAGTCGGCGAACCCGGCGAAGGCGGTGCCCCGCTCGCGCGCGATGGTGTTCGATGCGCGCAGGCAGTGGTAGAGCACCGTGTAGAAGTAGATGTTGGTGAAGTCGACGCCCTCGTCGCTGCCGTAGTAGATCCGTTCGCGCGCAAGGTATCCGTGCAGGTTCATCTGACCGAGGCCGATGGCGTGGGACTCGTTGTTGCCCCGCTCGATGGACGGCACCGAGGTGATGTCGGTCTGGTCGCTCACCGCGGTCAGGCCGCGGATGGCGGTCTCGATGGTCTGGCCCATGTCGGGCGAGTCCATCGTCTTGGCGATGTTGAGCGATCCCAGGTTGCACGAGATGTCCTTGCCCACATGGGAGTAGGACAGATCGTCGTTGAACTCCGACGCGGTGGAGACCTGCAGGATCTCCGAGCACAGGTTGGAGTGGGTGATCTTCCCGGCGACCGGGTTGGCCCGGTTCACCGTGTCCTCGAACATGATGTACGGGTAGCCCGACTCGAACTGCAGCTCGGCGAGGGTCTGGAAGAACTCGCGGGCCTTGATCTTGGTCTTGCGAATCCGCCTGTCCTCCACCATCTCGTGATACTTCTCGGTCACGTTGATGTCGGCGAACGGCACCCCGTAGACGCGCTCGACGTCGTACGGGGAGAACAGGTACATGTCGTCGTTGGCCTTGGCCAGCGCGAAGGTGATGTCCGGGATCACCACACCCAGGCTCAGCGTCTTGATGCGGATCTTCTCGTCGGCATTCTCCCGCTTGGTGTCGAGGAAGCGGTAGATGTCGGGGTGATGGGCGTGCAGGTACACCGCACCGGCGCCCTGACGCGCACCGAGCTGGTTGGCGTAGGAGAACGAGTCCTCGAGCAGCTTCATGATCGGGATGACACCCGAGCTCTGGTTCTCGATCTTCTTGATCGGGGCACCGTGCTCACGGATGTTGCTGAGCAACAAGGCAACTCCGCCACCGCGCTTGGACAGCTGCAGTGCCGAGTTGATGGACCGGCCGATCGACTCCATGTTGTCCTCGATGCGCAGCAGGAAGCAGCTGACCGGCTCGCCGCGCTGCTTCTTGCCCGAGTTGAGGAAGGTGGGGGTGGCCGGCTGGAACCGGCCCGACATGATCTCGTCGACGAGATTGCGGGCGAGTGCGGTGTCGCCGTCGGCCAGCGTCAGCGCCACCATGCAGACCCGGTCCTCGAAGCGCTCGAGGTACCGCTTGCCGTCGAAGGTCTTCAGTGTGTAGCTGGTGTAGTACTTGAACGCGCCCAGGAAGGTCGGGAACCGGAACTTCTTGGCGTAGGCGTGCCCGAAGAGCAGCTTGACGAACTCCCGGTCGTACTTGGCGAGCACCTCGGGCTCGTAGTAGTTCTCCTCGACGAGGTAGTCGAGCTTCTCGTCGAGGTCGTGGAAGAACACCGTGTTCTGGTTGACGTGCTGCAGGAAGTACTGCCGCGCCGCCTCGCGGTCCTTCTCGAACTGGATGTTGCCGTCCCGGTCGTACAGGTTCAGCATCGCGTTGAGCGCGTGATAGTCGAGATCGCTCGGATCGTGGCCCGCCGGACTCACGTGCACGCCCGACTTGCTGGCCGAGGTGGTCGAATCGGTGGTCACGTCGGAAACGGAGGCGGTGGGCGACACGAAGACTTCTCCTGTGCTCGATGGAACTGAGATGTTTGGCGGGATCAGGGCGTATGTCGTTCGGACGACGTGCGGACGGTTCCGAAGACCGACGTTACGCCGGGTGTCCGACAGATCGGCCGCCGCTCGGTGCCGCGGCATCGCGATCACCGAACCGGACCGAGTCGGGATCGTCGAATGCGGGACTGTCGGCGAACTCGGCGAGACCGTCCCGGACCCGGGTGACGTCGTGTTCGGTACCCATCAACTCGAATCGGTAGAGGTAGGGCACGGCGCACTTGCGGGACACGATGTCACCGGCGAGACAGTATTCCTCGCCGAAGTTGGTGTTCCCCGCCGCGATCACGGCACGGATCAGCCCGCGGTTGTGCCGATTGTTCAGGAACTTGATGACCTGCTTCGGCACAAAGCCTCCACCGACCGCCGCCGACGACTTGCCGCCGCCGTAGGTCGGGCAGATCAGGACATAGGGTTCATCGACCTCGAAGGACCCCTCGCGGTCCACCAGCGGGATGCGGCTCGATCGGAGACCGAGCTTCTGGACGAATCGGTGCGTGTTCTCCGACACCGAGGAGAAGTAGACGACCAGTGGTGCCGTCACCATCTCAATCACCTGCCGAAATCAGCTGTTCTCGCTACGCGTATACGGGTCGTCGTCCTCGACGTCTGCCGGATCGGTCCCGACTTCCCCTCCGGACCGATCCCTCGCCTCGACGGGGTGCGACGGTTGAGATGTTCAGGCAGCGGCGGTGGCGAGTGCCTTGATGCGATCCGGGCGGAAACCGGACCAGTGGTCGTCACCGGAGACCACGACCGGGGCCTGCAGGTAGCCGAGCGCCATCACGTAGTCGCGGGCGTCGTCGTCCATGCTGATGTCGACGACCTCGTAGGACAGACCGGCCTTGTCGAGGGCCTTGTAGGTGGCATTGCACTGGACGCATGCGGGCTTGGTGTAGACGGTGATGGCCATCGGTAACGCTCCTGTGGTCGCGGGATGATCAACGGTGCCGCACTGGCGGTCTGTACTGGCTTGTCTGGGTGTCGGATATCGGGCCGGGCGAACGTCGCGTTCGAGAGGACGTCGCCGTCTGTTCTCGGGTCGTCGGACGTGCTCGGCGACCGATTTCCCAGCGTGAAGAACGTGATCCAGGTCACCCCCAGACCCTCCTCCACCGACCCGGCGGAGTCTCGCTCCCCCTCGGTCCTGCCGGTGCTCAGAACACTACACCTAGTGGCCGACGTTTGCCCAAACCACTAGAACTTGTGAATCACATTCATGAAACTCGCAGGTCGCGGGGGTGCAGAATCACAAATCCCGGCGTGTCTCGGCGTGTCGTCTCCGACCACACCGGGAAACGCCGGGATGTCAGTTCGTGAGGGTTCGGTCACACCGATGGCGACCGGGTTGTCGTCACACTCCGACGGCCACCTGTGAGGCCAGCACCGACACCGCAGAACGGACGCCGTCGACGACCTCGGTGGGCAGCGCACCGTCGGCGATCTCGGCGGTCCGCAGACCGAAATCGATGTCCTCCACCACGCGGCCGCCGGCGATACCCACCGACTTGCGGGTGTCCTCGCGCGACCAGGTGCCCGCGTACTGCCCCAGGGCCGCACTCACCACGCCGACCGGCTTGTCCTTGATGGCGCCGGTTCCGTACGGCCGCGAGAGCCAGTCGATGGCGTTCTTCAGGACGGCCGGGGTGGAACCGTTGTACTCGGGGGTGAAGATCAGCACGGCGTCGGCGGCACCGACGCGCTCACGCAGTGCGGCGACGGTCTCCGGAGCCCCGTCGGCGCCCCCACCGTCGATGTCCTCGCTGTAGAAGGGGAGCTTCTCCAGACCCTCGACCAGGGTCACCGTCACACCCTCGGGAGCATTGTCTGCGGCGGCCTGCGCGAGGCGGCGGTTGATCGAAGCCTGACGAAGACTGCCCACGAGAGCCACGACGTCCACGGTCGAATCGGTCACGATGTTCCTCCTGTTGTCGATGAACGAACTGATAAAATAAACCGGACCACGGTCCGAATATTTCCCACCCCGGCTCAGAGTTAGGTAAGTCACGTGTCCGACGAACAGCGCAATGCCATCCCCCTGCGGATCAGTGGCAACGGTGAGGGCGAACGCGCCGACGCCGCGCGCAACCGTCGGCTCCTGCTCGCCGCCGCCAAGCAGCTCATCGACACCCACGGCGCCGCCGCGGTCACGATGGACGCCGTGGCCGCCGCCGCCGGAGTGGGCAAGGGCACGGTGTTCCGCCGGTTCGGTAGCCGCAGCGGTCTGATGCACGCCCTGCTCGACCACTCCGAGTCGGAGCTGCAGCAGGCCTTTCTCTCCGGCCCCGAGCCCCTCGGCCCCGGCGCACCACCGCTCGAACGCCTCGTCGCCTACGGTCGCGAACGCCTCAAACTCACCGCCGACCACCTCGACATCCTGCTCGAGGCAGGTGCCGACAGCGGCGAGTTCATGACCCACCCGGTCTGGCGCGCCTCCACCGTGCATGTGCAGATCCTGTTGCGGCAGATGGGTTTTGCCGATCAGATCGAAGCCGCGGCGATCGCCGTCCAGGCCCCGATCGGCGCGTCGGCGGTCTCCCACCTGGTCAACGTCGTCGGTCTCGACATCGCCGTCATCGGTGATCAGTGGGAGCGGATGGTCCGTACCCTCGCCGCGGGTGCCGCCGACCGCTGAATGCCACACCGGCGTGGGCCCCTGGGCGCACCAGTGTGTGCGCCACCACCGTCCCCACGCCCGCCCTCGCCGCGCACGATGTCCGGATCCGTCCTAGCCTGAGTTGAACTCAGCGGGAAGGAATGTTTACGTGAAGGCTGTCATCGTGGGCGCCGGGATGGGCGGGCTCTCCGCGGCAATCGCACTCAAGCAGATCGGCGTCGACGTCGAGGTCTACGAGCAGGTGACCGAGAACAAGCCGGTCGGTGCCGCGATCTCGGTCTGGTCGAATGGCGTCAAGTGCCTCAACCATCTCGGCCTCGAGAAGGAGGTCGCCGCACTGGGCGGCATCGTCGACACCATGAGTTACGTCGACGCGCACACCGGAGACACATTGTGTCGCTTCTCGATGCAGCCGCTGATCGACGAGGTGGGCCAGCGCCCGTACCCGGTGGCCCGCGCCGAACTGCAGCTCATGCTGATGAACGCATACGGCATCGACGACATCCACTTCGGCAAGAAGATGGTGTCGGTGACCGACGGACCCGACCACGCCACAGTCGAATTCGCCGACGGCACCACCGCCACCGCCGACCTGGTGATCGGCGCCGACGGCGCGAAGTCACTCACCCGCGAGTACGTCCTGGGCGGACCGGTCACCCGGCGCTACGCCGGCTACGTCAACTTCAACGGCCTCGTCCCGATCGATCCGGCGATCGGTCCGGCCACCGAATGGACCACCTACGTCGGCGACCACCGCCGGGTGTCGGTGATGCCGGTCGCCGGAGACCGCTTCTACTTCTTCTTCGACGTCCCGATGCCCGAGGGCGAGCCGTTCGAGCGGGGAACCGCCGGTGCGGTCCTCGCCGAGGAGTTCGCCGACTGGGCACCCGGTGTGCAGAAACTGATCGCCGCACTCGACCCGTCCACCACCAACCGCGTCGAGATCCTCGACCTCGACCCGTTCCACACCTGGGTCAAGGGTCGGGTCGCGGTCCTCGGCGACGCCGCCCACAACACCACCCCCGACATCGGCCAGGGCGGATGCTCGGCGATGGAGGACGCGGTCGCGCTGCAGTTCGCCGTCCAGGATCATCCCGACGACGTCCACGCCGCGCTGGCGGCCTACGCGGCCGCCCGCACCGAGCGTGCCGGCGAGCTCGTGCTCCGTGCCCGCAAGCGCTGCGACGTCACCCACGGCAAGGACCCGGAGAAGACCGCCGCCTGGTACGCCGAACTCCAGGGCGAGGACGGGACCAACATCCTCCGCGGGATCGTCGGCAACATCCTGGGCGGCCCGCTCACCTCCTGACCCCGGACGGTTCACGAGCACACCCGGCCAGAACGCCCCCACCGGCCGCGCCACCCGGCACTCCTCACTCGTCGGGTGGCGCGATCATCTGTCCGTCGGGGTCGGCACCGATGCCGTCATGCGACACCAGCGCCGCGTGCCGGCTCAGGGTGGGCCCGGCCACGAGCAGCGACACCACCGACCACGGCGCGGCATGCGGTGAGTCGCCGAGGCCGAGCACCTGCGCCGTCCCGGTGTCCGGGATTCCGAAACGCACTCCCGAATCACTCAGGTAGAACAGCGATTCCGCACGCGCACTCTCGGCCTCGTCGCCGGTCACCTGCAGATACTCCCCCGATCCCGGCCGGAGATACACCTGGTCGACACCCGGGCCGGCGCCGTCGGCCGCACTGACCCGCACCGGCCGGGCACCCGGCGCCAGCGGCAACCCCGTCCCGACGAGCAGCGCGGTCTCGGCCGGAGGCCGGGCCCCGGAAAGATCTCCGCCTCCGGTCCGCGACCACACCGAGCAGACCGTCGACGACTCACCCGACCCCACCAGATGCGGTGGGTGCGCCGGGAACTCACCGACCGGCAGCGCCTGGGTGCGCGGCACCGACGTGAGGTCCGCCGGCGCCACGGTCACCACGCGTTCGGCGTCGTCGCGTCCGGCCAGCCGCAGCATCTCGGCGGCCACCTCCCCGACTTCTTGCACGCCGTCCGGCAGGACCACGAAGAACGTTGTGGCGTCGTCGATCCCGACGGTGCGGATCACCGACCCCACCCGCACGCCGGGCACCGGGAGCGCCGACGGGGTCCCGACCCGGTCGATCACCGGTACCGCGAGCGGATCGACCTCCGGAAAGGTGTTGAGCAGTCCGCGACTGATCGCCCGGGCGCGGTGATCTTCCAGCCCCAGTGCGCGCATCACCGCGACGTCGTCGGTGTCGACCTCGGCGCGCACCGGCGTCCGGTGTTGTCCGCGCGGCACGGTGTACACCAGAAACGTTGCCGCGCCGTCGGTCACGAGGACGGCGTCGTCGGGACCGGCCTCCGCGATCGGATCGCCGGTCTCCGGTCGCTCGCCGATCACGGTCAACTCCACCGGGGCGGCCGCGGCGTCACCGGCCGACCGGTCGCAGACCGTCCACACCGACTGGCCGGGATGTGCCGAACCGGGCAGCGCGCCCGGTGCGCCCGGGATCCCGAGCAACGGTCCACGCGGATACTTCGCGAGCTTGGCATCGCTCACCGAATTCGGTTGGGCGGCAGTGCCCGTCACCAGCCGCGCCGACGCGAGATTCATCGCCGGATGCAGGGTGCCGTCGAGCAGGACATAGAGCCCGCCGCTGCCCTTGCCCACCAGGATCGTCGAGTCGCCGACCGATCCCTGCGGGCGCACGAGCCCCCAGATCCCGCAACCGGCGAGGACCAGCACGGCCAGCACCGCACCGATCATCAGCCCGCGCGCCTGTCCGCGCATCGGATCGTGCAGCATCCGGACGTCCCGACGGACGAGTGCATGCTCGAGACGCCGCAACAGGAATCGATACCCGTTGACCTGTGCACGCGTCGTCAGCTGACGTGCCACCGCCACCCCCTCCCCATCCGGCGCGATCGGCCGGCACCGAACCCACGCCGGTCACCACATCAGACGCAGCGCAGCCCCCGGCGGTTCCCCAACAGACGAGAATTCCCCACACCCCGCGATCGACGGTGATCAGCGGCAGTGCAGGGGTAGCCTAACCGATACATCGCATCCGCCGGGGGCCGTTGACGTCCCCGGATGCGCTGCCGGCGACGACGATACGGGGGGACCGTGACGATCGGCATCACAGACGAGCGCTCGACCGACGCGCCTGTCACAGACGACACCGACGACGGCCGCACCCGCGGCACCGGTCCCGGCGACCGCCGTGCGGGCGGTCCCGGCCCCACCGGCCGTCTCCGGCCGACCGCACGGCGCCGTGCGGCCACCCCCGGGCTCGCCACCCTCGTCGTGATCGAGGTGCTGCTCGGCGCCGGATTGACCGTCGGGGTGATGCTGAGGTCACCGATCGGGGTGGCCGCACCGCTGATCGCCGCGATCGCGGCACTGACCCTGATCCGGTGGTCCGACCGCGGTTCGCTGCTCGGCCGGCTGGGCCGGCGCGTCGCCTTCACCGCCTCGCGTCTGCACCGACCGCCGGCGACTGTGCCCGCCCCGTTCGACATCCCCACCGACACCCGTCCGGTACCGGGCCGTTCACCACGCACCGGTTCGGGCACCGGTTCGGGCATCGGTCCGGTCATCGGTGCCCGGTGGGCGGGCGACACCCTGATCACGGTTCTGCGGGTGAGTCCCCGGGGCACCGCGCCGGTGTTCCTGACACCGCACGCTGCGGTCACCGAATCAGCACGGGGACAGTCGATTCCACTCGATGTGCTCGCCGGGTGCCTCGACCCGTTCGACATCCCCCTACGGAGCGTCGACGTCGTCTCGGCCGCCCACGCCGTCGGCGGGAACGGCGGACTCGCCCAGACCTACCGGCAGTTGCTCGGGCCACTGCCCGCAACCGCCCATCGCAGCGTGCTGGTGATCCTGCGGCTCGATCCGCGGGACTGCCCGGACGCCGTCGCACGACGCGGTGGCGGCGCGGTCGGGGCGCTGCGCGCGGCCACCATCACCACCACCCGGGTGGCCCGCCGCCTGTCGGCGCACGGGCTGTCGGCGACGCCGCTGACCGCAGGTGAGATCACCACCGCCACACGACGACTCCTCGACGGCACCGAGCCCGGAGATGTCGTCGAGAACTGGGACCGTCTGGCGGTGGGGTCGCGGCAATCGCGGATGTTCGCCGTCGATCCGGCTGCACTGGAGGCGGTACTCGCCGGGGCCTGGACCTCGACGGTACCGTCGGCCACCGTCATCACCCGTCTGACCCGGTCCGCCGAGGGCCGGCTCCGGGTGGCCGCACTGGTACGGCTCGATCACCTGAACGGCCCGGCCACGGGCGTCACCGTCCCGTCGATCATCCCGGGGAACCGGCTGCGCCCGTTGCCGGGTCGGCAACTCGACGCGCTCAACGCCGGATTGCCGGTCGCATCACCGGCCCGTCTCGACCGGCATCTGCCGGGCGTCGACGGCCCCGCCGCCCACCGGCTCCTGCAGCGGGTCCGCATGCCCGCGGCGGGCTGCGGGCAACTCGTCGGCGCCGATGCGGCCGGCCGTGCGGTGTCGGTACGACTCAACGGACCCGACGTCGGGACGGTGGTGGTGATCGGGACGGTGGCGTTCGCGATGCAGACCGTCGCCCGCGCGGTGGCCATCGGGGTCCCGGTGGCGATCCGTACCGCCGACCACCGCCGGTGGCGCACCCTGGTCGCATCCGTCGGCGACCCACACCGACTCGCCTTTGCCGAACAGTCGCCGGTCACCCCCGCGCAGCGGGTCGAGGTGTACGACGATCATGCCCCGGTCGGTCCGCCCGCCCCCGGCCCGTCCGCAGGCACGATGATCGTCGCCCCGGACCCGGCCGCGGCCACCCGCCATCCCGCGGCCACGGTGATCCTCGAGCAGGATTCGGTGTCACCCCAACGGATCTCGATCACGAGCCCGAGCGGCCGGGTGGACGTCACGATGGTCACGACCCCACAGGAATGGGCGTTGGTGGGCGCCCCGGCGGCCGAACCCGCCCAGCGCCGCTGATCGCGTGCCGGGTCGGCCACGCGGCCACCGGTCCACCGCCGCGGTCCGAGCCCGCGGTCTGCGGCGTCAGTCGGTGATCGGTACCAGCGCGCGGAAGAAGACCGCGCGTGCGGAGTCCGCCCGCACCACGACGTCCGGGTCGGCGTCGGTCAGCCACGCCGCCTGACCGCAGGGCACCCGGATCGGTGCACCGCCGACGGGGCGGATCTCGATGGTGCCGGACAGCACCGCCAGGATCTGCGGCCCGGGCATGTCGAAGGAGATCGACGACGGGCCGGTCATCCCGGTGCCGTCGAGTTCGACACGGGAGAGCCGGAACTCGGGGGCCGGTGTCAGGTAGACGCGTTCGGCACCGACCGTACGGATCCGCGGGACCAGATCGGCGACCGCGACCGGGGTGAAGTCCAGGACCCGCAACAGTTCCGGGACGTCGATGTGTTTCGGGGTCAGGCCACCGCGCAGGACGTTGTCGGAGTTGGCCATGACCTCCACGCCGGTCCCGTTCAGGTAGGCGTGCAGATTGCCTGCCGACAGGTACAGCCCCTCACCCGGGCTCAGCCGGACCCGGTTGAGCAGCAGGGACGCCAGCACCCCCGGGTCGTTCGGATACATCTCACCGAGTTCGAGCAGGGTCCGCATCTCCGCGTCGAAGCCACCGGCCCCCTTCTCCAACGACGACACCGCCGCAGCGAGGACCGGCGGCATCAACCGCGCGATCGTGCCCTCGGGCAGGGTCAGCCAGGTGGTGAACAACGCCCGCAGGCCATTCGCATCGGGTTGACCGGCCAGCATCCCCAGATAGGGATCGAGTTCTGCCACTTGCAGTTCCCGCAGCAACGCGATGGTGTCGGCGGGCTCCCGGAACCCGGCGAGGGCGTCGAACTCCGACAACGCGACGATCAACTCGGGTTTGTGCCACGGATCGCGGTAGTTGCGGTGCAGCGCATCGAGGCTCAGGCCGGCGGCGTTCTCCCGCTCGAATCCCTCACGGGCCTGTTCCGACGACGGATGGGCCTGCAACGACAACGGCTCCTCGGCGGCGAGCACCTTGAGCAGGAACGGCAGCCGACCGTCGAACCGGGACGCGGTGGCCGTCCCCAACGCCCGTGCCGGGTCGGCGTCGATCGCCGCCAGCAGATCGGTCGCCGGAGACCCGGACCCGCCGTCGGCGATCCGGGCGGGACCCGCGGCATGGGCACCGAACCACAGTTCGGCCTCCGGATGTGGTGACGGGACGGGTTTCCCCCGCAACGAGGCGATCGCCGTGCGCGACCCCCAGGCATAGGGACGCACGACTCCGTCGAGCACTCTCATTACTGTCCGGCTCCGATCAGACGCAGGTAGACCGCCGCCATCTCGATACGCACCATCAGCACGAGCATCGAGGTGAGGTCGGCGGGAACATCGGTGAGATCCTCGATCCCACCCCATCCCGGCCCGCCACCATCGGGCACAGGGGATGTGGACGACAGGTCGACGTCGGCGACGACCGTCTCGGCCGTCGAGATCGCCGCGATCCGCCTGCGGGTCTGCCATTCCCGGGCCGGAGTGCTCACCATCAGCACCCGCGGCGGCACCTCGCCGATCGGGCCGTCGAGCTCGGGATCGTGGAAGATCGAGTCCACTGCCGTCGTGGCACCCGACCATCGCCGATGCCATCCGCGGAGCAGGTCGGGCAGGTCGAGGGCGGCGCCGGGCGTGCCGGTGAGCGAGAAGACGACGGCCGCGGCCCGGGCCGCGAGCGCCGACGCGGCCGGGGTGTCGCCCGACCAGAGGACCGCGTTCTCGTCGAGCCGTGCGGCCAGCGACTTGGCCTGGTTGTGGAAGCTGTCGTGGGAGGGATGCCCGGCCATGGCCTCGGTGTCCAGGGCGCCGGCGAGATCACCCAGGTCGGGCGGGTTGCCGGTGAACCGGACCGCGCGCAGTGCGGTGAGCGTCGCCAGCAGGGCCGCGACGAACCCCGCGAACCGGAACCGCGGGTCGACGTCGATCCGCGGCGACAGATCGATCCCGTTGCCACCGAGCGCATCCCGCAGCGGACCCTCGATCGGTGCGGCCACCACGACCTCGGCACGCCGACGCAGGGCGCGGGCCGCGGCATCGGCCAGGACCATGTCGCCGCCGTCGACACCGGCGACGACCACCACGTCGAGCGGACCGATCCAGCCGGGGAGCCCGGGGGTACAGACGATCGGGACGTCGATCCCGGTGGCGACCGAAGCAGAGACCACCGCCACCGCGGCCGCGGCCGGGCCCGCCGAAGGGCACACGATGACCACGCTGCGGGGCCGGAGGTCGGCCAGGGGTTCGGTGACGCCCTCACGGACCGCCTCGGCCACCGAGCGCACCTGCGCCCCGGCCATCGCCACGGCGTGGAGCAGTCCGTCGGAATCGGCGGCGATCAGCTCCTCGACGTCGTCGAGATCGGGTGCTCCGGTTCGCATGACACCTACAGTAGTCAGCGGCCCCGACGTCCGCCCGGAGACCACGGAGGCAATTCCCGTGGCGCCGGATCCGGTGGCGGCCGAACTCGTGGAGCCCGCCTCACCGAGTTGCTCGGCCAGAGCGGTCAGTCCACCGGGTCGGGCAGCACGCGCAGATGTCCGCGGCGCCCTGGTCGTGGTTTGGTGGCACCGCGGCGACCGGTCAGTCCCTCACCCGGCGTCGGGGTCACCTCGGGCCGTACCGGCGCGCGATGGCGTCCGGGGGTCATGTCGTCGAAGCCGTCGAAGGCATCCGCGCGGGACCGTTCGGCACCCCGGCGATCCGCGCCGATCCAGTCGGCTCCCATGCGGTCGGCGCCCAGTCGGCTGCGCCCACCGGCACCGACCTCGCGCACGGCCTCGGCCAGTGCGGTCAGTTCGTAGTCCTCGGCCGGAGGTGCGGAGAATCCCCGCTCACTCCGCAGCATCTCCCAGCCGCGCGGCACCGTGATGCGACGGGCATGGTCGTCGCACAGGTCCCAGGAATGCGGTTCGGCCGAACTCGCGAGCGGCCCGATCACGGCGGTCGACTCCGCATACACGAAGGTCAGCGTGGCCACCGCGGAACGCGCACAGCCTGGCCTACAGCACTGACGGGGAAGCTTCACGCCATCGAGGTTATCCCCCCGGGTGCCGATCCCCCGAGTCGACACGCGCGCCGGGCTCCCCGGAGCGAGACATCGGGCCGTCGGGCTCCTACACTCACGCCATGCGCATCGATGGGCTCCGACGATCCCGGAGCGGCGGTTCGGGACGTCCGACGGGTGGCACCGGCACACCCGGCCGTCAGGGTGGGCGCCGGCGTGACCGCCGGGGACGCGGTCTGCGCGCCCCGCTGCTGCCGCCGCAGGTGCCGGCCTGGCGCAGCCGCTCCGACGAGTTCGACGCGGTGGTCCTCGACGCATTCGGCGAGATCGACGTCCGGTGGCATGACGAGCTCGCCGGGCTCGACATCGCGGTGGACGAGATCCCACGGATGCTGCCGCGTGATCCCGACACGATCCAGTGGCCCGACGAGGTGACCGCCGACGGTGCCGTTCCGCTGGCCCGGCTGATCCCGGCGGGCGTGGACGTCCACGGACAGCCGACCCGCGCACGGGTGGTGCTGTTCCGGCGGCCGCTGGAGAGCCGGGCCCGCCGCGACATCGAGCTGGTGGAACTCATCCACGAGGTGCTGGTGCAACAGGTCGCCACCTATCTCGGCGTGGACGAGGACACCATCGACCGCGGACTCGACTGACCCGTCCCCGCCCATCCCGGACCGCCGACGGTGACAGCGCAGCACCCGGTGACATCGCACGCAACCGGTGACAGCGAATGCACGAAGCCGCGGGAACGCAAGAAGCCGCGGGTCGGTGTGTACCGATCCCCGCGGCGTCGGCGAGAAGAATTCCTCTGATCGAAACGTTCAGGCGCGGTGCCGGCCGACGTTCGACAAAGCCGATTGGCTCGAAAAACCGTTGTGGATCAAATGATCCCGCGCTTGAGGCGACGGCGTTCCCGCTCGGAGAGCCCGCCCCAGATACCGAACCGCTCGTCATTGGCCAGCGCGTACTCGAGGCACTCGGCCTTGACCTCGCACCCGGAACAGATCCGCTTGGCCTCGCGGGTCGAGCCACCCTTCTCCGGGAAGAATGCCTCGGGATCGGTCTGCGCACAGAGCGCACGGTCCTGCCACTGCTCCTCGACGGTGTCGAAGAGCTCCTCGAACTCGTTGGAGACCAACGACAGATGCCGCCGTCGGTCCTCGTCCGCATCCGCCTGCGTCGCCTCCGGCGCCGGGATCAGGGCCGACTCGTCCACCGGACCCATGGTCCGATAGAAATCGTCGGACGTGAAGTCGGAATGACCTTGTGATTCAAGGGGATTGCCGATCGGGTCGCTGAATGCCATCGTCGGCGCCTCCTGCCTGGGAAGTCGTTCTTGGTCTACCGTCTCGCGCCACGGCACCACCGCCGCGTCACCCCACTCATCCGCACTCGTTCGATCTTCAACCCAGTGTCCCCGCAGGACGGACTCCATACCCCCGAAATCCGGAGCGACGCCGTTCGAACATGCTGTCGAAGCACCTTCGGGTACAACGATTCTCGATCTCGAACGGAAATGACACTGATGTGATTACACACGGTCACGCCCGCCGGGGTCAAGCCGAGAGACGAATTCCCCTAATACCATCGACCGACACAAACGTGCGCTGCGACACGTCACGTCGGCATTTCGTCGGCAATCTCACACTGCGACATCGTCCGCCACACTCGGTGGCGGATGGTCGGGGAAGGGTATGCATCGCATCGGCGATGCACGTGGACCGGTATACCCGACCACAGGCCACCCCGCCACCTCCGGGCCACTACAGTTGGCGGACGTGAAGGTGACCGTTCTCGTCGGCGGCGTCGGTGGCGCCCGTTTCCTGTTGGGTGTGCGCGAATTGCTGGGCCCGACACCGTTTCCGCCGCCGGCCGACCCCGGCCCGGCCGATGTCGCCGCCGACCACGAGATCACGGCGATCGTCAATGTCGGCGACGACGCCTGGATGCACGGCGTGCGGATCTGCCCGGATCTCGACACCTGTATGTACACCCTGGGTGGCGGGATCGATCCCGAGCGCGGGTGGGGACGACGCAACGAGACGTGGAACGCCAAGGAAGAACTGGCGAACTACGGCGCCGACCCGGACTGGTTCGGCCTCGGCGACCGCGACCTCGCCACCCATCTGATCCGCACCCAGATGCTCGACGCCGGGTACCGGCTCTCCGATGTCACCGCCGCCCTGTGCCGGCGGTGGCAACCGGGCGTGCGACTGATCCCCGCCACCGACGATCGGCACGAGACCCACGTGGTGGTCGCCAAACCCGACGGCGACGAGGGCGACCGCGTCGCCATCCACTTCCAGGAGTGGTGGGTCCGCCACCGAGCGAAGATACCCACTTTCGGTTTCGCGCAGGTCGGTTCGGACGAGACCGCCGCCGCCCCCGGAGTCCTCGAGGCCATCGCCGAGGCCGACGTCGTACTGCTGGCGCCGAGCAATCCGGTGGTCAGCATCGGGGCGATCATCAACGTCCCCGGGGTGCGCAGTGCGCTACGGACCACCACCGCACGCGTCGTCGGCGTCTCGCCGGTGATCGACAACCGGCCGCTGCGCGGCATGGCCGACGAGTGCCTGTCGGTGATCGGGGTCGAGACCACCGCCGAGGCGATCGCCGCCCACTACGGGGCGCGCAGTGCCAACGGAATCCTCGACGGGTGGCTGATCGCCGAGGGTGATCACGCCGCCGTGGACGGTATCGCGATCGGCGCCGCACCCCTGCTGATGTCCGATCCGGTCACCACGGCACAGATGGTGCGTGACGCCTGCGCCCTCGTCGGCGTCGACACCCCCGCGGCGAGCGCATGAGCACCGCGGGGATCGGCGATCACCGCGCGCCCGGCAACATCGAGATCCGCCCGGTCACCGGGCTTCCCGAGTTCGACACGTCCAGCGATCTCGCCGCCGAGATCCTGCGCGCCGCACCGTGGTTGACCTCCGGTGACGTCGTGGTGGTGACCAGCAAGGTGTTCTCCAAGACCGAGGGCCGGATGGTGGTCTCCCCCACCGATCCAGATGAGCGGGATGCGTTGCGGCGCAAGCTGGTCGAGCAGGAATCGGTCCGGGTGGTGGCCCGCAGGAACCGCACCCTGATCACCGAGAACCGGCTGGGCATCGTGCAGGCGGCCTCCGGGATCGACGGCTCCAACGTGCCCGGCGACAGCCTGGCCCTGCTGCCGGAGGACCCGGACGCCAGCGCGCGGGGCCTGCGCGCCGCACTCGCCGCGGCGGGGCGCGAGGTGGCCGTGATCGTCACCGACACGATGGGCCGGGCCTGGCGCACCGGACAGACCGATGTGGCGATCGGGGCCGCCGGTATCGCCGTCAGCCACCCGTACGAGGGCGGTGTGGACGCGCACGGGAACCCGTTGATCGTCACCGACATCGCCGTCGCCGACGAGATCGCCGCCGCCGCCGATCTGGTGAAGGGCAAGCTCGCCGGTGTGCCGGTGGCGGTGGTGCGCGGCCTGACCGTGACCGACGACGACTCGTCGGCCACCGACCTCATCCGGCCGATCGCCGACGACCTGTTCCGGCTCGGTACCGAGGAGGCCATCGCGCAGGGCCGTCTCGAGGCCCTGCTGACGCGTCGGTCCATCCGGTCCTTCGCCGACACCCCGGTCGACGCCGACGACATCGTGGCCGCCTGTGCGGATGCGCTGACCGCCCCGGCGCCGCACCACACCCACCCGGTGCGCTTCGTGTGGGTCCGGGACGGCCGGCGCCGGCACGCCCTGCTCGATGCGATGGCCGCGCGGTGGCGCGCCGACCTGATCGCCGACGGCAAGTCCGCCGAGTCGGTGGACAAGCGTGTGGCACGCGGACAGATCCTCTACGACGCCCCGGAACTGGTGATCCCGTTCCTGGTCACCGAGGGCGCCCACACCTATCCCGACGCGCGGCGCAACGCGTGCGAGCACACCATGTTCACCGTCGCCGCCGGCGGAGCGGTCAACGCGCTGCTGGTGGCGCTGTCGGTGCGGGGGCTCGGTAGCTGCTGGATCGGTTCGACGATCTTCGCCGCCGACATCGTCGGCGATGTCCTCGATCTGGAGGACAACTGGGAGCCGTTGGGCGCCATCGCGATCGGGCATCCCGCCGAGCTACCGCCACTGCGCGCACCGGCGCCGGTCGACGAGTGGCTGGTGCAGCGATGAGCACCGTGTCGTTGCACGCCTCGGCGGTCGAGTTGCTCACCGGGTGGGCGGCCCCCAACGCCGAGCAGGATTCGTTGCGGCACGCCTATCTCGCGTTCCTGGCCGCCGCCCCCGATGCATGCCTGCGGGCCTCCGAACCCGGGCATCTGACCGCCTCGGCCATCGTGTTCGACGCCGACCGCACCCACGTGTTGCTCACCCTGCACCCGCGGGTGGGCCGATGGGTCCAGCTCGGCGGACACTGCGAACCCGACGACACCGACATCGCCGTCGCCGCACGCCGTGAGGCACGGGAGGAATCGGGGATCGCCGATCTCGAGCTGACCGGTGCCATCGCCCGGTTGCACACGCACCCGATCACCTGCTCGCTGGGCGTGCCGACCCGGCACCTCGACGTGCAGTTCGCCGTCGTCGCACCGCCGACCGCCGACGGGTCCCTGCCGGCCATCGAGCGCAGTTCGGAATCGGTGGACCTGCGGTGGTGGCCGGTCGACGGGCTCCCCGACGACGCCGACCTCGACACGCTCCCGGCACTGATCGAACTCGGGTTGGCGACCTAGGGCCTCGGGACACGCCACCGATCGGGTTCGGGTCGGTCACCGATATCGGCAGCTCGTCGCACCGGATCTCGACGGCGCCCCCGTCGATGCCCGGTCGGCGTGGTGCGGGCGCCGGTCGACTCCGGACGGGGCCGGCCCGACCGCGAACGAACGACGGTGCCCGGCCGTCGACACCTCCGCCGGCCGGGCGCACGCACGCGTTCACTGGCCGGTCAGATCTGCACTCCCTTGCCGATGGTGACGACCCCGCCGGCGCTGACCGCGAAGCGCTGGCGGTCGGACTCGAGATCCACACCGAGCTGTTCGCCGTCGCCGACGACGACGTTCTTGTCGAGGATCGCGTGCCGGACCACCGCGCCCTTGCCGATCCGGACGCCGGGCATCAGTACGCTGCCCTCCACGACGGCACCGTCCTCGACGTAGACGTTCGCCGACAGCACCGAGGTGCTCACCGAGGCCGCGGACACGATGCAGCCGGCGCCGACCACCGAGTCCTGGGCGTGGCCGCCCTGCACGAACTTGGCGGGCGGCAGGTGCAGCGTCTCGCTGCGGATCGGCCAGCGACGGTTGTAGAGGTTGAACACAGGGTGCACCGACACCAGATCCATGTGGGCGTCGTAGAACGCGTCGAGGGTTCCGACGTCACGCCAGTAGCCCTTGTCGCGCTCGGTGGCCCCGGGCACCTCGTTGTCCTGGAAGTCGTAGACGTAGGCACTGCCCTGCGCCACGAACGCCGGGATGATGTCGCCGCCCATGTCGTGGTCGGAATCGGCGTCGGCGGCGTCGGCGCGGATCGCCTCCACGAGTGCCTCGGTGGTGAACACGTAGTTGCCCATCGACGCGAACGTGACGTCCGGGTCGTCGGGGGTGCCGGGCGGGTCGGAGGGCTTCTCCAGGAACCGGGTGATGCGGTCGTCCTCGCCGGCGTCGATGCAGCCGAAGGCGCTCGCCTCCGCACGCGGCACGCGGATACCGGCGACGGTCACGTCGGCACCCGAGGCGATGTGCGCCTCGACCATCTGCGACGGATCCATGCGGTAGACGTGATCGGCACCGAACACCACGATGTACTCGGGCTCTTCGTCGTAGATCAGGTTCAGCGACTGGAAGATCGCGTCGGCGCTGCCGGTGTACCACCGCGGGCCCAGACGCTGCTGCGCCGGCACCGGGGTGATGTATTCGCCGTGAAATCCCGACGTCCACCAGGTTTGCGAGATGTGTCGGTCAAGTGAATGCGACTTGTACTGTGTCAGAACACAAATGCGCTCGTAGCCGGCATTCACCAGGTTGGACAGCACGAAGTCGATCAGCCGGTAGGCACCACCGAAGGGAACTGCGGGTTTCGCACGATCCATCGTCAGCGGGTAGAGCCTCTTACCCTCCCCGCCGGCGAGAACGATTCCGAGAACGTGCGGCTGAGATCTCACGCCTTCACGGTAACCGTGAAACAGCGACCGGGCCAGACGAACCGGCAAGGCGCGCCGGATGAGTCGCGAGACCCGCCGCACACCGACTCCGTCTGGCGAACTCGCCGCGCGCACACTAGCGTCTGTAGCCATGCGGGTGGCGATGATGACTCGGGAGTACCCACCCGAGGTCTATGGCGGTGCCGGCGTCCACGTCACCGAGCTGGTTCGGCATCTCGCCGACCTGATCGACGTCGACGTCGAGTGCATGGGAGTCGAACGTCCGGACGCACAGGTCTACGGTCCCGACCCCGGTCTCGCCGGCGCCAATCCGGCCATCACGATGCTGTCCACGGATCTGCGGATGGCCGTCGGTGCGGCCGGCGCCGACCTGGTGCACTCACACACCTGGTACACCGGACTCGCCGGGCACCTGGCCAAGGAACTGCACGGCGTTCCCCATGTCCTCACCGCACACTCCCTGGAACCCCGTCGGCCGTGGAAGGCCGAACAACTCGGCGGCGGATATCGGGTGTCGAGCTGGGTCGAACGCAATGCGGTGGAGTACGCCGACGCGGTGATCGCGGTCAGTTCCGGGATGCGCGACGACGTGTGCGACATCTACCCCCGCCTCGACCCGGACCGGGTTCATGTGGTGCGCAACGGAATCGACACCTCACAGTGGTATCCGGTGGACGATCCGTTCGGCCCCGACTCCGCGCTCGTCGCGCTGGGGGTCGACCCCGACCGGCCGATCGCGGCCTTCGTCGGCCGCATCACCCGTCAGAAGGGTGTCGCCCACCTGGTCGCCGCCGCCCACCACTTCTCCCCCGACGTACAGCTGATCCTGTGCGCCGGCGCCCCCGACACCCCCGAGATCGGCGCCGAAGTCGAGGCGGCGGTCGCCGAACTGTCGGCGGCACGCCCGGGCGTCTTCTGGGTGCGCGAGATGCTCCCACTCCCCCGAATCCGCGAGATTCTCACCGCAGCAACAGTTTTCGTCTGCCCGTCGGTGTACGAGCCGTTGGGGATCGTCAACCTCGAGGCGATGGCGTGCGGGACGGCCGTGGTGGCGTCGGCAGTCGGCGGGATCCCGGAGGTCGTCCAGGACGGCGTCACCGGCACCCTGGTCCCCTACACCCCCGACGACGCGGCGACCTTCGAGCGCACGCTGGCCGCGGCCGTCGACGCCGTCGCCGGTGACCCGGCCGCCGCATCGGCGATGGGTACCGCGGGTCGGGCGCGTGCGGCAGCGGAGTTCTCCTGGGCGACGATCGCCGAACAGACCGTCGCGGTGTACCGGACAGCGCTGGGTTGACCGGCGGTCCGGCCTAGTGCGTGCTCGCGGAACCGACGCGCGACACGGTGAGCGTGACGGCGACGGTGACCTGCACCCGGCCGCCGTGGGCATCGGCCAGTCGCCGCGCGGCCGCATCGATCTCGGCGCGGTCGTGGTGGAACGCCGACGGCCCCATGCCGACGAGGTCGGCGATGGTGGCCGCGTCGACGTCGACGGACGCGACGACCTCGCGGCGATCGATCAGCTCGAAGGCCGGGGCCATGGCCGCATCGAGCCGATCGGTCTTGTCCGGGGTCACCGACAGCATGCCGAGCGGTTCGATGAGTTCGGTGAGGTGCGACGGCAACGGTGTGACCACGAGCAGGTGCCCACCGGGGGCCAGCATGCGGACGATCTCGTCGACGTTGCGTGGTGCGAACACCGACAGCACGACCGCCGCGGCCCCGGATCGGACCGGCACCGCGCGCCAGGCGTCGGCGACGACGGCCGCCGCGGCCGGCTCGCCACGGGTCACCGCACGGGCACAGAACTTCGACAGGTCGATCACCAGGCCCCGCGCCGAGGGCCGGCGCCGCAGGCAGGCACGCAGATAGACGCCGGGACCACCGCCCAGATCCAGGATCAGGGGGTGGTCTCCGGAAGCGTCGGAAAGAACCCGATCGAGTGAATCGGCCAGCGCGTCCACGGCCGCGTCGAGGACTCCGGCCTCGTGCACCCGGAGCCGGGCGGCGACCATGTCCGCGGTGTCGGCGCGAAGGCCGCCGGAGCGGCCGTCGAGCAGCGTGACATGGCCCTGCCGGGCGAGGTCGAAGGTGTGACCCCGCGGGCACCGCAGGGCACCGTGTTCGATGTCTCCGACCAGCGGCTCGGTACAGACCGGGCACCGCAGGTCGTCGATGACGCCGGCCAGCGCCGACGCCCGTGGAGTCGCCGTCAGCCGGTGACCCCGCGCAGCTCTTCGCCGAGTGCGGCGGCCTCGTCGGGGGTCAGCTCGACCACCAGGCGTCCGCCACCCTCGATCGGAATGCGCACGACGATCCCACGTCCCTCCTTGGCCGCTTCGAGGGGCCCATCGCCAGTCCGTGGCTTCATCGCCGCCATTCTCAAACTCCCTTCAGAGTTCTCAGTCGCCGAGTGTTCAGCGCGGCCCCACCGGTCGGTGGCGCCCTGTGACGCCACCTTGTCCCCGGCCTCCCGGCCGGTCACGGTGGTTGCCGCCACAGTAATGATACGTGGCGTTGCGGCCGCAGAGTCGCCGCCGACACGCGGATCCGGTCGTCTACCGCGTCACCCTCGCCCCGTCGGGGGCTCCTCGGGCCCGGTGTCACCGGCCGCATCCTCGGCGTCGTCGGCCGGGAGACCGGTACCGGCCACCGGGATGTCGGGGTCACCGGCCCGGTCGGAACCCTCGCCGAGCGGTCCTTCGCCGGCCGGGCCCTGGTCGGCAGGCTCCTCACCGGCAGGTCCTTGATCGGCACGTTCCCCCTCGGTACGTTCCCCGTCGGCGGGAATCCCGGCCGGGGACACCGGCGACGTCTCCGGTGCCTCGTGCCGCCCGGAGTGGGCCGCGACCTCGGCACCGGCGACCGGCGCCGACACCGCGATGAGCGCGTCCCGCTCCTGGAGTTGCTGTACGAGGGCCCGCAGATCGTCGATCTCGTCGGCGAGCCGGGACAACGCCCAGTCGACCTCGCTCTGCTTGTAACCGCGCAGGGTGGATGCAAACCGCAGCGCCCGGACGTCGTATCCGTAGATACTGCTGCGCGGCAGGCGGGTGAGGGTGGTCGCGTCGTCGAGCGGCGGCAGCTCCTCCCCGCGCCCGAAGACGAACCACACCAGCGCGAACACCACCGCCACGACGACCGCCATGATCAGCAGGTACAGCAAGATGGTCTGCATGGGGACCGAGTCTAGTGCGGCCCGCGCCGTGGGCGCGGGCCGCGATGTCTCAGCGTCTCAGCTGGCCATCTCCTCGTCGTCGACGTCGATGCGGTAGCTGCTGACGGTCTTCATCGGCGGACGGTCCTCGAGATAGACCTCGGTGGTGTGCGGGGTGAAGGTGCCGTCGGATTCCGCGGTGAACTGGGTGAGGCCCACACCGCTGTCGACGATGCCGCAGCGACGCATCAGGGTGCCGACGATCTGGCGGCTCATCACGCCGAGTTCGACGAGCGGACGGTTGCGGTGGGTGCGGACACCGAGATTGACCTGGCCGATCCCGTTGAGCCCGTACATGTCGTAGGTGTCGATCAACAGACCGATCTCTACGCCGTACCCGGGTGCGAAGGGCACCGACGACAGCATCTCGCGGGTGCCGGCGTACTCGCCGCCGAGCGGCTGCAGCACGGCCGTCAGGTCGGGCTTCTGGGAGGCGAGCAGCGGGCGGGCGACGAGTTCGGTGACGCGACCGCCGCCATTGGCCTCCTGGGTGCCACCGGTCAGCAGCGGACGCCGGTAGTAGCCCTTGACCAGGTGGATCTCCGGATTGATCAGCAGCGGGCCGAGCATCTTGGGCACGAACATCGGGTCCGGGTCGATCAGGTCGGAGTCGACGAAGGCGATGATGTCACCGGTGGTGACGGCGATCGACCGCCAGAGCACCTCACCCTTGCCCTTGATCGGCTCGAGCTCGGGGACGGCCTCCTCACGGCTGATCACCTCGGCACCGGCGGCGCGGGCACGCTCGGCGGTGGCGTCGGTGGAGCCGGAGTCCAGGACGATCAGTTCGTCGACGAGGGTGCCGAGCAGTGGACGGATCGTGGCGATCACGTCGGCGACGGTCTCTTCCTCGTTGAGCGCGGGCAGGACCACCGAGACGGTGCGTCCGTCCTTGGCCGCGACGAGCTCGTCGACGGTCCAGTCCGGCTGCTCCCAGGTATGCGTCGTCGACCACGTGCCGCGGGTTCCGGAGGTGTCGGCGGCGGTGGGCCACATGGCGGCCTTGTCCCGGTTGTTGGCTGCGGACGCCTTGCGTCCGGCGACGACTGCCGCCTGTCGACGGGTTTGGGTTCCACGTACCTTCTTGGTCATGCGAGTCCCCTGACTGTTCTGGCTGGAGGCCGTGTGCCCGCTATCGCGGCGACCATGTCGACCACACGCCGGGTGGCGGCAACCTCGTGGACGCGGAAGATCCGCGCCCCGTGCTCTGCGGCCAGAGCTGTCGCCGCGAGGGTGCCCTCCACCCGGTGTTCGAGATCCACCCCCAGAGTCTCCCCCACGAAATCCTTGTTGCTCAGCGCCATCAGCACTGGCCAGCCGGTCTTAACAAGATCTTTCACGTGACGTAACAAGGCCAGCCCGTGGTGAGTGTTCTTGCCGAAATCGTGCGTCGGATCGATCACGATCGAGTCACGGGCCACGCCCGCGGCCTCGGCCTTGGCGGCCGCCGCGGTCACCGCGGCGAGCACGTCGTCGACCACCGCGTCCACCGAGTCGCCGTAGGCCACCCGATGCGGGCGGGTGCGCACCCGCGCCCCACCGGTGTGCGAGCAGACGATCCCGGCGCCGCGCGCGGCGGCGACCCCGACCAGGTCGGGGTCGGCACCGGCCCAGGTGTCGTTGATCAGGTCGGCACCGGCCGCACACGCGCGGTCGGCCACGTCCGCACGCCAGGTGTCCACGCTGATCAGCAGATCCGGGTAGGTGTCGCGGATCCAGCGGATCATCGGCACCACACGGGCCACCTCGGTGGCCGCGTCGACCTCGTCGCCGGGGCCGGCCTTCACCCCGCCGATGTCGACGATGTCGGCGCCCTCGGCCACCACCTGCGCGATCCGTGCCTGGGCAGCGTCGTCGGCGAAGCTGGCACCGCGGTCGTAGAACGAGTCGGGGGTGCGGTTGACGATCGCCATCACCAGGGCCCGGTCACCGGCCACCGGGCGGCCACACAGCGTCGACGGCCGTGTGATCGATGACATGCTCCCGAACCCGTTCCGGGCCGACCCGTTCGGGGCCGACTCCCCACCTGCCGCGACGTCCATGCGACCAGACTACGGAGCGGCGGGTCAGCCCCTGGGTGCACGTCCCGCCGCGACGTCGTCGACGTAGCCGTCGTAGGCCTTGACGTAGCCGTCGGCCCGGCCGGCGAGCACGTACAGCGGGTCGCCGCCGGTCGAGGAGTAGGCCTCCTCGCGCAGTTCCACCTTCCGGTTCTTGAACGTCGAGGTGGCCTCGAGGTGGTCGACCACCCGGATGAACAGCGGGATCGCATACGAGGGCAGCACCTCGTACAGGTGCGCGGCGAGTGCGGCGCCGTCGAGGGGTTCGCCGCCCCGGACGGTGACCGCCGCCATCCCTGCCTTGCCGTCGGTACCGGGGACCGCGACACCGAAGGCCACCGACTGCGAGATCTCGCCGTAACCGTCGAGCCCGGCCTCGACCTCGGTGGTGGCCACGTTCTCGCCCTTCCACCGGAAGGTGTCGCCGAGGCGGTCGACGAAGGCGATGTGGCTGAACCCCTGATCGCGCACCAGGTCACCGGAGTTGAACCAGGCGTCGCCGTCCTTGAAGGCGTCGCGCAGCAGCTTCTTCTCGGTCTCGGCGGGGTCGGTGTAGCCGTCGATCGGCACCCTGTCGTTGACCCCGGTGAGCAGCAGCCCGGTGCCACCGCGCTTGACCCGGGTGAGCCGGCCGGCGGCGTCACGCGCCGGTTTGCCCTCCTCGTCGTACTCGACGATGGCATACGGCAGCGGACAGAACCCGGCGGTGTGGTCGGCGCTGAAGACGTTGATGAAGACCAGGTTGAGTTCGCTGGCGCCGTAGAACTCGACGATCCGGTCGATCCCGAAGCGGTCCTTGAACTCGTCCCAGATGTCCGGGCGCATGCCGTTGCCGACGACCAGGCGCACACTGTGGGCCCGGTCGGTCGGCTTGGCCGGCTGGGCCAGCAGATAGCGGCACAGTTCGCCGATGTAGCAGAACGCGGTGGCCCGGTTGAGGATGACCTCGTCCCAGAATCGTGATGCGGAGAACTGCCTGCCGATCGCGATACACGCCCCGGATGCCAGCACCGACGACAGCGACACCGACAGTGCGTTGTTGTGGTAGAGCGGCAACGGGACGTACATGGTGTCGCTGGCACGCAACCGCACGGCCAGGCCGCCGATCCCCGACAGGCTCGCCAGCCAGCGGTTGTGGCTCATCACGCTCGCCTTGGGCATGCCGGTGGTACCGGAGGTGAAGATGTAGAACGCCTCGGTGGAGGCGGGCAGCGTCGCGGTGACCTCGGGATCGGTCTCGGGGCGGCCGGCGGCGGCGGCGTCGATCCCGGCGAAGTCGTACACGGTCTCGGGGAGCGCGGCGGCGGGGATCGACTCGAAGGCCTCGCGGCATTCGGGGTCGTGCACCAGCACGCGCGCACCGAGCAGCTTCATGCTGTGTTCGATGACGTCGCCGCGCTGGTTGTAGTTGAGCATGCCGGCGATCGCACCGAGTTTGACCGTGGCCAGCATCAGGAACAGGTCGGTCGGGCAGTTCTTGGACAGGATCGCCACGACGTCGCCGGTGCGGACCCCGTCGGCGGCGAGGACCGCGGCATACCGGTTGACGATCCGGTTGGCCTCACCGTATGTGGTGGACTTGCCCTCGAACCGGACGAACGGGCGATCCGGATGTGCCGCCGCGTGTTTCTGGAAGATCGATCCGATGGTCCGTTGCGCGTCGGCCGGTCGCCGGATCAGGCCGGGCGCATGCCGCAGCATCAGCGGCGCCTGCGGCGCCATCTTCAGAACGCCCTTGATCAGGTCGGTGAATCCGACGACCGATGGGGTGTCGTGGGTGGACATCGCGTTTCTCGCTCTCCGTCGCGACGACGACAACGTGTGTCGGGTGATGATGGTCACCGCCACCTTACCCACCGGTAGCCAGATCTCCTTACCCGCCGGTAGTGACCTCGATCGCCTCCTCCACCGTGGCCACCACCCGCAGCCGATCGAGCGACTCCGCGGTGACGAACCCTCGCTCGACAAGACCGCGCAGCCAGCTGAGCAACGGCTCGTAGAAGCCGTCGGGATCGAGCAGCACCACCGGCTTGGCGTGCATTCCGAGGTAGCCGCCGGTCCACGTCTCGAAGAGTTCCTCGAGGGTGCCGATCCCGCCAGGCAGGGTGATGAACGCGTCGGCGCGGGAATCCATGAGCCCCTTGCGTTCCCGCATGGTCTCGGTGACGACGAGCTCGTCGGCGTCGAGATCGGCGACCTCACGCTCCATCAGCGCGCGCGGGATGATGCCGAGGGTGTGCCCGCCGGCAGCGCGCGTCGCCGACGCCACCGCCCCCATCATCGACACATTGCCGCCACCGGACACCAGACTGTGCCCGCCCTTCCCGATCGCGGTGCCCAGCCGGGTGGCGAGGTCGAGATACTCCTCGGGCACGTGACGCCCCGACGCGCAGTACACACAGATCGCGGTCACGGCTACTCCTGTCCGATGTCGGCCCCGGCGTCGGCACGACCCCGGGTCGCGGCCGCGGCCGCGATGATCTCCACGGCCTCCTCCGGCTCGTCGACGACGTGCAACAGGTCCAGGTCGGCCTCGGAGATCACCCCCGCCGACAGCAGGGTCTCGCGCATCCAGTCCAGCAGCCCGGCCCAGTGCGCACGGCCGAGCAACACGATCGGGAACCGCACCACCTTCTTGGTCTGCACCAGGGTCAGCGCCTCGAACAGTTCGTCGAGGGTGCCGAAGCCACCCGGCAGACACACGAAGGCCTGCGCATACTTCACGAACATCGTCTTGCGGACGAAGAAGTAGCGGAAGTTCATCCCGACGTCGACCCACGGGTTCAGATGCTGTTCGAAGGGCAGCTCGATGTTCAGGCCGATCGAGCGTGACCGGGTCTCGTAGGCCCCGCGGTTGGCGGCCTCCATGGCGCCCGGTCCGCCGCCGGTGATCACCGCGTACCCGGCCGAACCCAGCACGCGACCGAGCCGCACGGCGAGGTCGTACTCCCGCGAATCGGGGCGGATGCGGGCCGAACCGAACACGGTGACCGCCTCGGCCACGTTGCTCATCGCGTCGAATCCGGCGACGAACTCCGACTGGATGCGCAACACCCGCCAGGAGTCGCGCATCGTCCGCTCGGCCCGCCGCTGGTCGTCGCGCGGATCGACCCACTCCAGCAGGCGCCGGTCGGTGGTGCGGGCGGTGTCGGTCTCACTGCGCCGCACCCGCATCGGACCGATGTAGGTGGTGCCGCTCTCGTCGTCGGGGATCGGCTCGTGTTCCTCGGTGTGCGGGGTGTCCATGTCCGCAACGCTAGTGCCCGTGACCGACGCCGATCACCTCACCGGGTCACCCGCGCGTGTCCGGCCCGTCATGTCCGGCCCGCCATGTCCCCGGCGCACCCCGGACGACCCGATGGTCAGGACAGGTAGGCGCGGAGCAGTTCGGTGACCTCCCGGATCTGCGACACCGGCACCCGCTCGTCGCGGCGGTGCGCCAGGCTCGGGTCACCCGGACCGAGGTTGACCGCGGGCACGCCGAGGGCGGAGAACCGCGACACATCGGTCCAGCCGTACTTCGCACGGAACCGGCCCGACGCCGCGGCGACCAGCGCCGCGGCCGCCGGATGCGAGAGCCCCGGCAGTGCCCCGGCGGCGGAATCGGTGAGCTCCATCGTGATCTCCCCGGACTCCAGCGGTCCGGCGAACACCTCGCGCAGATGGTCCAGGGCCGAGGTGATGCTGCGGTCGGGGGCGAACCGGAAGTTGACGGTGACCGCGGCGGCGTCGGGCACCACGTTGCCGGCCACACCGCCGTCGACACCCACCGCCGACAGCCCTTCCCGGTATTCGCATCCGTCGATGTCGACGTTGCGCGGGGTGTAGTCGGCGAGGACGGCAAGCACCGGTGCCAGCTTGTGGATCGCGTTGTCGCCCATCCACGATCGCGCCGAGTGTGCCCGGACTCCGGTCGCCGACAGCCGCACCCGCAAGGTGCCCTGGCAGCCGGCCTCGATCTGCCCGGCGGTGGGCTCGCCGAGGATCGCGACGTCGCCGTGCAGCCAGTCGGGCAGATCGCGTTCGATCGTGCCCAGCCCGTTGAACTCCGCGGAGATCTCCTCGCAGTCGTAGAAGATCAGGGTCAGATCGTGTGCGGGTGCGTCGAGGGTGGCCGCCAGATGCAGGAACACCGCGTCACCGGACTTCATGTCGACGGTGCCGCAGCCGTGCAGCACCTCACCCTCCGCGTCGTCGACCGTACGGCGATGCGGCACGTTGTCGGCGATCGGCACGGTGTCGAGGTGCCCGGCCAGGATCACCCGACTCGGCAGGCCGCGGTCGGTGCGGGCGAGTACCTGGTTGCCGTGGCGGACGATCTCGAAACCGGAGGTCTGCGCCCGCAGCGCGGCCTCCACCGCGTCGGCGATCGCGGTCTCGTCACGGGACTCGCTGCGGATGTCGACCAGCGCTGCGGTCAACTCGACGGGGTCGGCGTGCAGGTCGAGCAGGGGTGCATCGGTCACCGTCCCACCGTATCGCCCCGGCGCCCGGGCCCGGCAGCGTCCCGGTCCGGTGGCCGCGGGGCGGGTGCCGCCGGGACGTATGGTCGACGGCGGGGGCTCACCGCCGTCGAAAGGGCCGAACCGCATGCGCGCAACCATCATCCACGCCCCGGGCGACATCCGTCTCGAGGACGTCCCGGATCCCGTCATCGCCCATCCGACCGATGCGATCATCCGACTGTCGGCGACCTGCGTCTGCGGGTCGGATCTGTGGAACTACCGCGGTGTCAACGAGATCGCGAAGCCGTTCGCCATCGGTCACGAGTACGCCGGGGTGATCGAGGAGGTGGGTTCGGAGGTCACCTCGCTGCGGCCCGGACAGTTCGTCGTGGGTTCGTTCATCGCCTCGGACAACACCTGCGACATCTGCCGCGCGGGCTACCAGTCCGGATGCGAACACATGCGCCCGGTCCGTGGCGCGCAGGCGGAGTACCTGCGGGTCCCGCTGGCCGACGGCACGCTGGTGGCCACCCCGGAACCGCCCGATCCCGACCTCGTCCCCGACCTGCTCGCGGCGTCGGATGTCCTGGGTACCGGCTGGTTCGGTGCGACGGCCGCCGAGGTGGGCCCAGGTAAGACCGTCGCGGTGGTCGGCGACGGCGCGGTGGGCCTGCTCGCGATCCTCGCGGCCAAAGAGCTCGGCGCCGAACGGATCATCGCGATGAGCCGCCACGAATCGCGGACCGCACTGGCGCATGCGTTCGGTGCCACCGATGTCGTCGCCGAGCGCGGACCCGACGGGGTGGCCGCGATCAAGGAGCTCACCGGTGGGCTCGGCGCACACTCGGTCATCGAGGCGGTCGGTACCGACGAGTCGATGACCCAGGCGATCGACTCGACCCGGGCCGGCGGGCACGTCGGCTTCCTCGGTGTGGCACACGGCGTGGAGATCTCCGGCGACAAGCTGTTCCGCCGACTGGTGCACCTGCACGGCGGCCCGGCCCCGGTACGACGTTTCCTGCCCCATCTGATCGAGTTGATCCTCGACCGGAAGATCAACCCCGGCAAGGTCTTCGACCTCACTCTCCCGTTGTCGGAGGTGGCGCAGGGGTACGCCGCGATGGATTCACGACAGGCCGTCAAAACCCTGCTCGAGCCCTGAGGCCGCCGGACCGGGATCGGCTCAGGCCGCGGGGCCGGGTTCGGCTCACGCCGCCGGATGCAGTTCTGCCGCACCGAAGGACACGCTGAACCGCACACACCACAGCACCACCGCCGGGTACTCGGCGAGATCGGTGCCGGCGGGGATCGAATAGACCTGATCCCCGCGGTTGCCCTTGATCTTCCCGAGATCGACCCGCGCGGCGTCGCCTGCGGTGTGCCACCCGGACCGGCCCGGGATCACCTCCCCCGCCGACAACCACACGTGGACGTCGGGCCCGGTGGTGGTGTCGAGGTTCTCGATGGCGAGAACTCTCGAGCCGTCGGCCTTCTCGATCACCGACACCGACCCGCTGGTGTCGTGCTCGTGGCTGATGAGATCACCCTGCGACAGGAGTACCGGTGCCGCAACGGGTTCGGTGCCGGCCGGCACCGAGGTGACCGCGGTGGGTATCTCGTCGTCGATCTCGGTGTCGACGAACAGCAGCCACGGCTGGAACACCAGGCCGCCGACGACGATCGCGATCACCAGCGCCACGCCCACCCCGCCGGCGATCCACGGCCAGCGCCGCCGCGGCCGGGGCCCGGGAGTGGGCGTGGGCTGACCACCGGGCGCAGACGGAGGTGGACCGGGCTGATACATGCCCCGACCCTACGAAACCGGCATCGGCGCCGACCAGAGCTCTCCCCTGTTCGGATGATGCCGAGACCACGCCGGCCACCGCCCGCAACAGGGCCCTTGTACCCCTTTCGCCCACACCGGAACAGGGATATGGTCGCAGGTGTAGCGGATCTCACACCTAGGAGATGATCGTCATGACCGCTCACTTCATGCCCCATCACGTGTCGCACGGCGAGCATCCGATCGGCCTCGGCGCATTCTTCCTCGTCATGGTCGGATTCGGGTCCCTGGCCCTGTGGGTGGTGTCCATCGCCGGTGGGCACACCGCTGCGGCCATCACCTTCGGCATCATCACCGTCGCCGCGTTCACGACGTCGGCGATCACCATGACCATCATGGGCCGCAAGCTGCACCACAGCCCGGTGCTGCCGGACAACACTCCGCTCAACGAGCAGCACTACAAGGAGATGTACCGGCACTGACCCACGCCCCGGCACCGCACCAGCGGACCGTCGCGGCACAGGCGTCGGAGTCCACCGGCAGGACACGCGGAGATCGCGTGCGGCCGCTGTAGACTCGACGCCCGTGACGAACAATGGCGCGCATGCAGTTGGTATTGCCACCGTGACCGACGGGGCCGGTGACACCGGTGTGGTCCTCGACGTCTGGTACCCCGAACCGGCGCTGGGCTCCGACGCCCCGGCCGGCACCACCGAACTCGCCGCCGACGCGACGCCCGCGCACCTGCGCGAGCTCGTCGGTGCCGACGATGTCCGGCGGGTCAAGACGGTCGCCGTCGAGACCTCCATCGCCGACCTGTCCGAGGCGCCGGTCGACGCCCACGACGTCTACCTGCGTCTGCACCTGCTGTCGCACCGGCTGGTACAGCCCAACACGATCAACCTCGACGGCATCTTCGGGCTGCTCGCCAACGTCGTGTGGACCAACTACGGACCGTGCGCCGTCGACGGCTTCGAGACCACGCGTGCCGGGCTGAAGGCCCGCGGCGCGGTGACCGTCTACAGCATCGACAAGTTCCCGCGCATGGTCGACTACGTCGCGCCGACCGGTGTACGCATCGGCGACGCCGACCGCGTGCGCCTGGGCGCCCACCTCGCCTCCGGCACCACCGTGATGCACGAGGGATTCGTCAACTTCAACGCCGGCACCCTCGGCGACTCGATGGTGGAGGGTCGGATCTCGGCCGGTGTGGCGGTCGGTGACGGCTCCGACATCGGCGGCGGCGCATCCACCATGGGCACCCTGTCCGGCGGCGGCAAGGAGCGCATCTCGCTGGGCAAGCGCTGCCTGCTGGGCGCCAACTCCGGCTGCGGTATCGCACTCGGCGACGACTGCGTGATCGAGGCCGGCCTCTATGTGACCGCCGGTACCAAGGTCACCGGCCCCGACGGAACCAGCATCAAGGCGCGTGAGCTGTCGGGGCAGTCGAATCTGCTGTTCCGTCGCAACAGCATGACCGGCGCCGTCGAGGTGGTGCCGTGGAAGGGTGACGGGATCGCCCTGAACGCCGCACTGCACAAGAACTGACGTCCTCCGACGACCACTTCGGCCCCGGTGGCCGGCTCGGCGAGCCGGCCACCGGGGCCGAAGTGGTCGTCTGGGATCGAAATGGTCTGGCGTCGAGACGGTCTGGCGCCGAAAGTGTCTGGTCCCGGAACCGAGACGCGGCGCAGGTCAGGACCGGTCAGGCACCGAGGCGTGCGACGGCGGCGTCGATGCGTTCGTCGGTGGCGGTCAGCGCCATCCGGACGTGGCGGACCCCGGTCGGACCGTAGAAATCCCCGGGTGCGGCGAGGATGCCGCGGTGGGCCAGCCACTCGACGGTGTCGCGGCAGGCCTCTCCGCGCGTGGCCCACAGGTACAGGCCCGCCTCGGAGTTGTCGACGGTGAACCCGGCGCCGGTCACCGCCGCCAGCAGCCGCTCACGTCGCGCACGGTAGCGCTCGCGCTGTGCGTCGACGTGTGCGTCGTCGTCGAGGGCGGCGGTCATCGCACCCTGGATCGGGAACGGCACGATCATCCCCGCGTGCTTGCGCACGGCGAGCAGTTCGGCGATCAGTGCCTCGTCACCGGCGAAGAACCCGGCGCGGTAGGACGCGAGGTTGGAGATCTTCGACAGCGAGTGCACCGCCAGCAGACCGGTGTGGTCGCCGTCGGAGACCCGCGGATCGAGAATCGAGATGGCCTCGGCATCCCAGGCGAGCCCGAGATAACACTCGTCGGAGACGACGATGGTGCCGCGTTCGCGGGCCCACTCGACCACCTTGCGCAGATGCTCGACGCCGAGCACCTTGCCGGTCGGGTTGGACGGCGAGTTCACGAACATCAACGCCGGACGGGACGGTCCGAGTTGCAGCACGGAATCGGCACGCACCGGGGTGGCGCCGGCCAGCAGCGCCCCCACCTCGTAGGTCGGGTAGGCGACCTCGGGGATCACCACCGTGTCCCCGGCACCGATGCCGAGCGTCGAACACACCGAGGCGATCGCCTCCTTGGTGCCGATCACCGGCAGGATGCCCGACGGTCCGAGACCGGTCACCCCGTAGCGGCGGCTCAACGCCCCTGCTGCGGCCGTTCGCAGCTCCGGGGTACCGATCGTCGTCGGATAACCCGGGAACTCCGAGGCGCCCGCGAGGGCCTCACGGATCAGCGGGTCCACCGGATCGACCGGGGTCCCCACCGACAGATCGACGATGCCGTCGGCATGCGAGGCGGCCAGCGCCTTGATGTCGGCGATGGTGTCCCAGGGGAAGTCCGGCAGGACCGAACTCAGGCGACGACGGCCCGCGGTGCGCTCAACTGTCACCGGACGGTCAGTCCTCGCCCTCGCCCATCGGGGGCAGGCCCTTGATGAACGCAGGATCGAAATCGGTCTTGCCGACCTTGCTGGCGCCGCCCGGCGATCCGAGATCGTCGAAGAAGTCGGCGTTGGCGCTCACGTAGGGCTCCCACTCGTCGGGGACGTCGTCCTCGTAGAAGATCGCCTCCACCGGGCACACCGGTTCGCAGGCCCCGCAGTCCACGCACTCATCCGGCTGGATGTAGAGACTGCGACCCCCCTCGTAGATGCAATCGACAGGGCACTCCTCGACACATGCCTTGTCCATCACGTCCACGCAGGGCTCCGCGATGATGTACGTCACCACTATCTCCTTCGTTGCAAGCACTCTGGTCGGCGCATCGCTGCGGATACGCACGAAACGGCACGAGGGCTGGTCGCGCCGGTCACGCGCATGTCGGCTCATCCCCGCAGTTCACGCCGCGCACACGCACCCCCTAGAGTATCCGCCCCGTCACCGGGGATTCGACACCCGCCCCTCGCCGACCATCGCGCCGGAGACGCAGATCACATCTGGGCGGCCTTGCGTTCACGGTGAGAACAACCCTGGCGGGGCGACGGCCCGCCCGCCACCCTGGCTTCGTGACCTCACTGCGACGCCGGTCGATCCCGCACTGTCGATGCACCTGCATCCCCGCGATCGACCAGCCGACCCATCGACTTGTGAGGAGACACCTGCCATGACCTCGACCATCTCGCGTCCCGAACCCGCCCTGCGACACACCGCCGCCAACCTGCCCACCCGACTGCGGCCCGCCGATCTGCTGCGGATCACCGACCAGGGTGTCGCCGACGTCCTCGACGGCCACTACGACCATCTGCTCCCGCCCACCTGGGATCCGGTGGAACGGTGGTCGGCCCGTCTGGAGTCCGACGACGATCTCGATCTGTGGCTGATCAGCTGGACCCCGGACCGGTCCACCGATCTCCACGATCACGCCGGGTCGCTCGGCGCGTTGACCGTGTTGTCGGGGGCATTGCGGGAGTACCGCTGGACCGGCCACGATCTGGCCGTGCGCATCCTGGCGGCCGGCGATCAGGCGGCCTTCCCGCTCGGCTGGGTGCACGATGTGCAGCATCACCGGAGCACGCCGCCCCCGGCCGGGCTGGGCGCACCGGACCTCGCCACCGCGCATCCCGCGCCCGGACCCACGCTGTCGGTGCACGCCTACTCCCCTCCGCTGACCGCCATGTCGTTCTACGAGGTGACCGACCAGCGTTCGCTGCGGCGCACCCGCACCGAACTCACCGACGAACCCGAATGAGCGACAGGCAGGTGCCCATGACGATCGACGACATGCTGCTGCGGGCCCGGGACGGACTGCAACGGCTACAACCCGAGCAGGTGGCCGGCGAGCTCGCCGACGGGGCGATCCTCGTCGACATCCGTCCGGCCGCCCAGCGTGCCGCCGAGGGCGAGGTACCCGAGGCGCTCGTCCTGGAACGCAATGTGCTCGAGTGGCGATGTGATCCGGCGAGCGATGCCCGGGTGTCTGCAGCCGTCGACCACGACGTCCGCTGGATCATCCTGTGCTCCCAGGGATACACCTCGAGCCTCGCCGCCGCATCGCTGCAACAGTTGGGCCTGCACCGCGCCACAGACGTTGTCGGGGGATATCAGGCCTTGACCCGGGTCCGACTCCACTCAGACCTCGTTCCGCAGTTCAGCGTCGACGGTTGATCCACCTCGAAGCGAGGCCTTCGACTCGATCACCAAGCACCAGTGGATGGTTGAGCCGATGAGGACCGCAGCGACCAATCGAGCCCTCAGACGGCCGATGTCGGAGCGCAAGCACCTCCGAGATGGTCGCCACCCGACGTCAGCTGCAGAGATTTCGACACGGGTCCTCGCTCCGCTCGGTCCCGGCTCAATCACCGGTGAAGAGCCCCTGCTCAATCTTCGGTGGAGCGTCCAGGATCAATCATCGTGCCGCAGAACAGCATTGATGGTTGAGCCGACGAGGAGCGCAGCGACAAGTCGAGTCGAAACCTCAGACGGCCGATGTCGGAGCGCAACCACCTCCGAGATGGTCACCACCCGACGTCAGCTGCAGAGATTTCGACACGGGTCCTCGCTCCGCTCGGTCCCGGCTCAATCACCGGTGAAGAGCCCCTGCTCAATCTTCGGTGGAGCGTCCAGGCTCAATCATCGTGCCGCAGAACAGCATTGATGGTTGAGCCGACGAGGAGCGCAGCGACAAGTCGAGTCGAAACCTCAGACAGCCGATGTCGGAGCGCAACCACCTCCGAGATGGTCACCACCCGACGTCAGCTGCAGAGATTTCGACACGGGTCCTCGCTCCGCTCGGTCCCGGCTCAATCATCAGTGGAGCGTCCAGGCTCAATCATCAGTGGAGAGCCCCGGCCCAATCATCAGTGGAGAGCCCCGGCTCAATCATCAGTGGGGCATCATCGGTGGAGCGTCGCGGATCGATCATCGAAGAAGTCCCGGCTCGAGAGCCGACCACCGCGCACCCGGGGCCGTCGGTCAGCAGCCGACCAGCGGACGTGCGGTGGGTTTGACGTCGGCGGCCAGACCGGTCTTCGGATCGCACAGTGCGGCGACATGATCGGTCAGAGCAGGGTCGATCCACCCCTGCGGGTCCAACAGGTAGCGGGGCTGGGCGGTCAACCGCTCGGTGAGGGTGAACCCACATCCGGCGGTGATCTCGGCCAGCACATCCAGGTTCGGCCAGGGACGCTCCGGGTTGACATGGTCGGGGGTCAGCGGGCTCACGCCGCCCCAGTCGTCGATCCCGGAGGCCACGAGGGCCTCACATTCGGCCGCCGACACCAGGTTCGGGGGTGCCTGCACTCGCATGTGCGCACCGAGCACCACCCGGGCGGTGGCCACGGCGGCCAGGAACTCGGTCATCTCGGCGTCCGGGGTACCCCGCATGGCGGTGTCGGGCTTGGCCCGGAAGTTCTGGATGATGACCTCTTGGATGTGACCGCCACCGCGCTGGATCTCGGCCAACGCCAACAACGACTCGGCCCGCTCGGTGAGGGTTTCGCCGATCCCGACCAGGATTCCGGTGGTGAACGGGACTCGTTCGGCACCGGCGTCCCGCAGCACCTGAAGACGCACCAGCGGATCCTTGTCGGGGCTGCCGTAGTGCGGTTGACCCTTGTCGGTGAACAGGCGCCTCGAGGTGGTCTCGAGCATCATGCCCATCGACGGTGCGACCGGCTTGAGCTCACGCATCTCCTGTGCGCTCATCACCCCGGGATTGAGGTGCGGCAGCAGGCCGGTCTCGGTGAGCACGGCGACCGCCGCAGCCCGCACATACTCCAGTGTGGAACCGAAACCGCGCTCGGCCAACCATTCCCGCGCCTGCGGCCATCGGTCCTCCGGGCGGTCACCCAACGTGAACAACGCTTCCTTGCAGCCGAGCGCGGCACCCTGCCGGGCCAGCGAGACCACCTCGTCGAGTTCGAGGTACATCCCCTGCCCCGCCCGGCTGAGCTTGCCCGGGATGGTGACGAAGGTGCAGTAGTGGCAGCGATCCCGGCACAGTCGGGTCAGCGGGATGAACACCTTGCGCGAGTAGGTGACCTGCCCGGCACGCCCGATAGCCTCCAGTCCTTCGTCCCGCAGCTGCGAGGCGAGAGCCTGCAAGGCCACGAGATCGTCACCGGCACTGGTCAACAGCGCGGTGACCGACTCGGTGTCCAGCGGCGCACCGCTGCGTGCCGACTCGAGTGCGGTTGCTGCAGAAAGAGTGTGGGTCATGATCCCTCATTCACCGATTCGGGGGTCACCGGGTCGAACTCGAACGGTCCCGGCTCGAACGTCCCGTTGCGAGCCCGGAACGACGCCGCCGTGCCCGGCCACAGCAATGTGAGCCGGCCACTGGCGGGGTCGAGATACCAACTGTTGCAGCCGGCCATCCAGACGGTCTGTGCACTGCGCTCGTCGATCTCACGGGTGTAGCCGGCCTCGGCGTCCGCCGACACCTCCAGCGACCGCACCCCGTCGGCCGCCATGTGATCGAGGGCGCCGATCACATAGTCGAGCTGGGTCTCGATCATGTAGATCGCCGAATTGTGGCCCAGTGCCGCATTCGGGCCGTCGAGGACGAACATGTTGGGGAACCCGGCGACCACCGTCGACGCATACGACGTCATGCCGTGCGACCAGTGATCGCTGAGCAGTTCTCCACCACGGCCACTGACATGCCGCGACACCGGTGGCCGTGCCGCCTCGAAACCCGTTGCCATCACGATCATGTCGAGGTCGTAGGTGGCACCACCGGCGGCACAGGCCTTGGACTCGACCACCGTCGACAAGGCATTCGGCTCGAACACGACGTTGTCACGCAGCAACGCCGGGTAGAAGTCGTCGCTGAGCAGGATTCGCTTGCACCCGATCTCGTAGTCGGGCGTCAGCTGGGCGCGAAGGACCGGGTCGGGTACCTGCCGTTCCAGATGGCCGCGTGCCCGGTCGCGGATCTCGTCGATGTCGGGATGCAGGCCCAGACGTTGCCGGAATGCCTGATCGGCGTTGTGCAACAACTCGTCCCGACGCCGCGCGGCGGTCTCCGGGTCGAGCAGGGCAGCACGTTCGTCGGCGTCGAGCAGCCGGTCGTCCCGCGGCACCACATACGGCGCGGTACGACTGAACACCACCACCTCGTCGGCGACCGCGGCGAGCTCGGGCACCAGCTGGACCGCCGACGCCCCGGTACCCACCACCCCGATCCGCGACCCGGCGAGCGGCAGATCGTCCCGCCAGCCGGCGGTGTGCACGACCGGTCCCGGGAAGGTGTCGAGACCGTCGATGGTGTCGGGGATCTTCGGCTCGGACAGCCGCCCGACCGCCAGCACCAGTACCTTCGCGTCGATCCGGTGCTCGCCGCCGGCCCCCGAGACCGTCAGGTGCCAGCACGCCGACCCCGAATCCCAGACCGCGCCGTCGAGTTCGGCACCGAAGCGGATGTGCGGGAGCAGTCCCTCCTCGGCGGCGGCGAGTTCGAGGTAGTCGCGGATCTCGGCACCGCTCGGATAGATCGACGACCAGTCCGCCGGTGGCCGGAACGAGAACGAGTACAGATGGGCCGGGATGTCGCAGGCGATGCCGGGATAGATGTTGTCGCGCCACGTCCCGCCGACCGCGTCGGCGCGTTCGAGCACCATGAACGATTCATTCCCGCGCCGGGCCAGATGGGTGGCCATGCCGATCCCGGCGAAACCGGCACCGACGATCGCCACGTCGACGTCGAGGTGTCCCGCGGTGGTGCCGGTACTCACCGGCCGACCCGGATGCGATCGAGGTCGAGACACCGATCGGGGTCGGGACGACCATGGGCGGTCGTGCGCTGGCGGGGAACCCGGCCGAGGCGCTCGGCCAGCGCGACGAGGGTCGCGGCGTCGAGCACCCGGCCGGCCTCGGCGCCGGCGGCCGGCATCAGCTCGCCGTCGAGCAGCAGTCCCCCGATGTCGTCGGCGCCGCCACGCAACAGGAGTTCGACGGTGGCCGGGTCGAGTTTGGTCCACGCGACCTGCAGATGGTCGAACGCTCCCAGGGTGATCAGCCGGGCCACGGCGTGGACGGCGCGGGTCTCGCGGGTGCTCACCGTCCGGACCGCCTGGGCCGCCAGATGCGGCGGGGCGTTGGCCGGGAGCATCGGCATCACGATCAACTCGCTGAAACCACCGGTCCGGGCCTGGACCTCGGTCAGGGTGCGGAGGTGGGCGATCTGCTGTGCCGGTGTCTCGAGATGTCCGTACAGCAGGGTCGCGGTGGTGAAGAGTCCGGCCGCGTGGACGGTCTCGATGGTCTCGACCCACGCGGAGACGGGCAGCGCGACACCGTCGGGGGCCAGTGCGGCACGGACATCGTCGTCGAGTACCTGCGCGGCGGTCCCGGGTGCCGACCCGAGCCCGGCGTCCTTGGCCCGTGCCACGAACTCGGCGACGGGGACACCCAGCCGTGCGGCCGCATCCCGCAGCTCCGGTACCCGGTAGGCATGCAGGTGCATCGGCGCCGCGGAGGTGATCCGCGCGATGAGTTCGAGATAGGTCTCGGCCGGCGCATCCGCGGGCACCGGACCCTGCATGCAGATCTCGGTGGCGCCGAGTTCGGCGGCCTCCATCACGAGTTCTTCGAGGGTCGGGCCCGGTCGTGACAGGCCCGCGACGACGGGGGTGTCGAGATTGCGGTTGACCACGAAGGTCAGCGCATCGGGGTCGGTGACCCGACGGCGGGCGTCGTCGGCGAGGGCACACAGTCGCTCGAGTTGCTCGGCGTCGGCGTGCAGCAGGGCGATCCACTCGGGGTCGGTCAGGGCTGCGGGGTCGGCGGCGGCCCGGTCCAGAGCTGCCGTGATCTCATCGGTGCCGACCGGATCGGCGGAGACCACAGAGTCCTCCGCCCATGCGCGCATCACCATTCCCACACTCTAGCCGCGCGGTGTAGACGGCGTGATCGGGCTCTCGCCAGAGGGGCGCCGACGCTCAGTCCGGTTGCGGTAGACGGCCACTCCACACCAGCGCCATCGGGATGCCGAGTCCGAGTAGCACCAGGAACAGGGTTGCGATCGCGGTGGTTCCGTCGATCGACAGGGCCGCGTTGGTGCCCGGGCCCGGGAAGGAGGCGACCAGTAGGACCGCAGCCCAGGCGACGAGCGGCCCGAAACGCAGCGGCGAGTCGGTACTGCGCGCGGCCAGCCACAGCAGTCCGGCGTTGACCAGCCCGGCGGCGAGCGCCACGAACGGCACCGGCTGATCCCAGAACCGCAGGTAGGCGAAGCCGACCGAGAGCAGGCCGACCACCGCACCGTCGAGGACGAGGAAGGCCAGCAGGATCCGGTCGGCCGGGTACATCATCCCGCTGCCCCGCCCGTGGCCCCGCTCACCACCGCACGGGTCACCGGCGCGAACAGGTCGGTGCCGCGGCCCTCACCCGGCGCGAACTCCGGGCTGCGCTGGATGAAGTGTTCGTGGCCGAAGATCGGCTGCAGGATGTTGTTCGACAACGCGTACTCGGTGCCCGACGCCGCGACGGTCACCTGGGTGGCGTGAGCCGCCAGTCCCGCGGCCTTGCGGGCGCCGAAGGCCGCGACGTCGATCTCGGTGGTCACCTCGTCGTCGGGGTAGCTCGGCAACTCGCCGTCGGCGGGCATCCGCCAGCCGTCCGGGACGCGGCCGGCACCTGCGGCCAGTCCCGCGACCAGCGCGCTGTGCTCGGTGACCGACTCGTAGACGACGTAGTCGCGGCCGGAGCGTTCCCGTGCGATCGGCACCGCGGCCACCGACGCCTCGTGCACCGTCTTGTGGTCGGGGTGACCGTAGGTGCCCGCGTTGTCGTAGGTGACGATGACCTGCGGGTCGAAGGCCACGATCTCGTCGACGAGTGCGGCGACCACCGCGTCGAACGGCCCCTGCGCCAGGGCCCGCGGATGGTTCGCCGACGGGGTTCCGGCCATGCCGGAGTCACGCCAGCGGCCCGCCCCACCGAGGAACCGCGGCCGCAGCGGTGCGCGGCCGTCGGGGGTCAGTGCCGACAGTGCCCGGGTGAGTTCGGCGATGCGGTACCCGCCGAGCTGGTCGGCACCGCCGTCGGCGATCAGCCGCGACCATTCGTCGCCGATCACCTCGCCCTCCTCACCGAGGGTGAACGTCACCACCCGCACGTCGACCCCCTCGGCGAGGTAGCGCGCGATGGTGCCGCCGGTCATGATCGTCTCGTCGTCGGGGTGCGCGTGCAGCAGCAACAGCCGCCGGTCGTCGGCGCCGCTCATCGCTGCTCCCACGTCGCCGCGGTCCCGTAGATCGACACCTGGATGGGCCCCGACAACGGGACGCCGGTCACCGAACGGGTCACGCCGACCACCATCGAATCCTGGTAGAGCGGCAGGTAGATGGCCTGTGCGGCCAGCAGCGGTTCTGCTTCATCGAGTAACTCCTCCGGATCCGGGGCCGAGAGTGCCTGCCGCGCCAGCTCGATGAGCTGCGGGTCGCACACCCCGGAGATGTTGCTGGCGTAGACGCTCTCGGCGCCCGCCTCGTCCTGCCCGGGTGCCACACTCGTCGGCGTCGGCGGTGTCGCCAGCGACGGGGCGGTACCCGGTTTGGGCTGATCACAGTCGACCTGCGAGGCCAGCGATGCCGCGGGCGGCACCCCGAGTCCGGTCCAGCCGACCACCAGGTCCACGCGCGACTCGGTGAGCGCGACACCGTAGAGGTCGCTGTTGGGCAGGCTGACCACCGCCGCCCGTACCCCGGCGTTGCGCAGCTGGTCGACGATGTTGGATGCGGCGGCGGTCGACCGCGGATCACCGCTGATCGCACCGACCCGCACCACCAGGTCCTGCCCGTCCTTGCGGTAGGGCTGTACCCCCTCGGGTACCGGCTGCACCGACGGCGACGTCGAGGTCGAGGTCGAGGTCGACGGGACGCTGCTCGACGGGGCCGAACCCGACGGCGTCGCCTCTCCGGTGGTCGACGGCACTCCGGTCGTCGCTCCGCTCGTCGATCCGCTCGTCGACGGCTCCGACGGCGACGTCGACGGTATGCCCGGCTCGACACGCTGGTATCCGGCGTTCGCGAGCAGCCCGGTGATCTCCGCGGCGTTCGGGCGTACCCGGTCGACCGGGGTGTAGCCCGGGTCGGTGGGGGCGAACACCGTGTTGGCGTACTGCTGCACCACCCCGTCCCCGGCACCGGCCTGCGTCGCCAGATGGGTGTCGATCATGCCCAGCACCGCACGCCGCACGTCGATCTGCTGCATCACCCCGGTGCGCGCGTTGACGCTGACGGTCAGCGCACGCGAGGTGGGTCCGCGCTGGGTGGCGATCCCCGGCACCGCCGCGAGTTCGGCGGCGGTCGCCGGACCGGCACCGACCGTGGTGATCGCCGATCCGCCGGAGCGCACCGAATCGATCATCTGCGATGCGGTGCCCGCCCGCCGGAGCACCACCTGGTCGAGTTTCGACGGTGTCATCCAGTAGCGGTCGTTGCGGATCAGCCGCACCTCGTCGCGGGTGGTGTCGATCGAGAACACCGAGAACGGGCCCGCCGACACCGGCTTGCCCGAGTCCATCCCGGTCTGGAATCCGGCGGGCGCCCCACGCAGTACGTGGCTGGGCAACAGCCCGGAGAACAGTTCCGGCCAGCGCGGATAGGGCTGGGCGAACCGCACCTGCACCACCTTGCCGCCGGAGCTCGACGTGACCGAGTCGATCAGTCGGTATCCCGCCGGCGCGACGGTGTTGGGCTGCCGCGACATCTGCTGCCACAGGTACGCGAAGTCGTCACCGGTGACCGGCAACCCGTCGGACCACTGCGCGTTGGTGTGGATCTTGTAGGTGACCGTGAACGGTTCGGTCGAGCTGACCTCGGCGGAGGTGAGCAGCGCATCCTGGCGCTGCCACACCACCTGACCGTTGGGCAGCTGCACGGGTGCGAAGGCACTCGGCAGCGTCATCGCCGCGATTGCCGTCGTCACCGGACTCTGATCGGCACCGATGTGCGGATTGAAACCGGAACCGATCGAGTCGGTGGCGACGTAGATCGTCTTCTCGTTCGGGTACTCCGCGGGTGTCGGCGGCTCCACCGTCTCCCGGACGGGTGGCGGCGGGTTGGCGGTGCACGCCGACACGGCGAGCACCGCGGCCACCACACTCACCGCCGGCCACAGCCGGTGTCGGCGAGCACCTCCACGACCCCGACGGTCACGAGCACGTCTCTGACGCCGTGTCGCCTCGTCGTTCACGTACGGTCTCACCCCCTGCGGTCACTCACCCGATCAGCTGACGGACGCATCGCGTGTCTTGGCGCGCGAACGCTCCCGGGCGCGTGTCGTCGAATCCAGGTGCACCTTACGCACCCGGACCACCTCGGGGGTCGCCTCGACACACTCGTCGGCGGCGCAGAACTCCATCGCACCCTCGAGTTCGAGGTGCATCGGCTTGGCGAGGGTCTCCATCACGTCGGCCGAGGACTGCCGCATGTTGGTGAGCTTCTTCTCGCGGGTGACGTTGATGTCGAGGTCCTCGGCGCGCGGGTTGATGCCCACGACGTGGCCCTCGTAGGTGTCGTCGCCGGGGTTGACGAAGAAGGTTCCGCGGTCGGCGAGCTGGATCATCGCGAACGGGGTGACGGTGCCGGCGCGGTCGCTGACCAGCGATCCGGTGTGGCGGGCGCGGATCTCGCCGGCCCACGACGCGTAGCCGTCGAACACCGCGTTGGCGATGCCGGTGCCGCGGGTCTCGGTGAGGAAGTCGGTGCGGAAACCGATCAGGCCGCGCGAGGGCACGGTGAACTCCATGCGCACCCAGCCCGACCCGTGGTTGTTCATCTGGTCCATGCGTCCCTTGCGGGCGGCCAGGAGCTGGGTGACCGCACCGAGGTACTCCTCGGGGACGTCGACGGTGAGGTGCTCGAACGGCTCGTGGACCTTGCCGTCGACCCGACGGGTGACCACCTGCGGCTTGCCGACGGTGAGCTCGAAGCCCTCACGACGCATCTGCTCGACGAGGATGGCCAGCGCCAGCTCACCACGGCCCTGCACCTCCCAGGCGTCGGGCCGGTTGATGTCGACCACGCGCAGCGACACGTTGCCGATGAGTTCGGAGTCGAGGCGGTCCTTGACCATGCGGGCGGTGAGCTTGTGGCCCTTCACCCGGCCGGCCAGCGGCGAGGTGTTGGTGCCGATGATCACCGAGATGGCGGGCTCGTCGACGGTGATGCGCGGCAGGGCCACCGGGTTCTCGGCGTCGGCGAGGGTGTCGCCGATCATGATCTCGGGGATACCGGCGATGGCGACGATGTCACCGGCGACGGCGGACTCGGCCGGGGCGCGGTCGACGCCGACGGTGGCCAGCAGTTCGGTGATCTTGGCGCGCTCGATGACGGGCTCGCCGTCGACCTCACGGCACCACGAGACGGTCTGACCCTTGCGCAGGGTGCCGTTGTGGATGCGCACCAGGCCGAGGCGGCCGAGGAACGGCGACGCGTCGAGGTTGGTGACGTGGGCCTGCAGCGGCGCCTCCGGATCGCCCTTGGGCGCCGGGACGTGCTCGAGCAGGATGTCGAAGAAGGAGTCGAGGTTCCCGCCCTCGGGCACCTGACCGTTCTCGGGCTGGGTGGTGCTGGCGATGCCGGCGCGGCCGGAGGCGTAGAGCACCGGCAGGTCGAGGACCTGCTCGGCGGCTGCGGCGGCGTCCTCGTCGAGATCGGAGGCCAGGTCGAGCAGCAGGTCGTGGGTCTCCTCGACGACCTCGGCGATGCGGGCGTCGGGGCGGTCGGTCTTGTTGACCACCAGGATCACCGGCAGCGACGCCGACAGCGCCTTGCGCAGGACGAAGCGGGTCTGGGGCAGCGGGCCCTCGGAGGAGTCGACCAGCAGCACGACGCCGTCGACCATCGACAGGCCGCGCTCGACCTCGCCACCGAAGTCGGCGTGGCCGGGGGTGTCGATGACGTTGATGACGACCTCGGTGCCGTCGGGCTGGCGACGGTGCACCGCGGTGTTCTTGGCGAGAATCGTGATGCCCTTCTCGCGCTCGAGGTCACCGGAGTCCATGACGCGGTCGACGAGTTCGGCCCGCTCGCCGAAGACACCGGACTGGCGGAGCATCGCGTCGACCAACGTGGTCTTGCCGTGATCGACATGCGCGACGATCGCGACGTTGCGGAAGTTGGGAGCAGAGCTCACTACGGTTTCTTCTTTCGTGTGCGGAGCGGCGGCTCGACACACTGGGGGCCTACGCTCCCCACCGCCGGTGGCCACCGGTGGACTGACAACGCATAACAGGGTATCGGTTCGGCGAGAGAGACGCCGATCACAATGCCCCGAGTGGGTGCTACGGTCTGTTCATGGGCAAGGTGAAACCGGAGAAAGTACGCGATCTGAAGCCCAAGAAGAAGTGCTGCCGTTCCTCCACCCGATGCCTGCGCTGCCCTGTGGTGATCCATCGGATGCAGAAGCTCGACACCAAGCATCTGAGCAAGAAGGAACTCGGGAAGGCACTCAAGAAGGCCCGCGCCGCCTGATACCCGTCAGGCCCTGATCACCGTTGCGGCAGAGCCGTGTCGACGATGCTGTCCAGCAGGTCGTCGACGTCGATCACGGTCAGTTCCGCGACTGGATCGAGGGCACGATTGGCGACCAGCACCGCCACCCCGTGGATCGCCGACCACAGTCGAATGGTGTTCTGCCACAACGGTTTCGCATCCTGTTGCGCATCGTTCTCCGCAGCCACCACGGCATGTAGTGCCTGCAGCAGCGGCAGCGACAGCCCGCGGAGGTCTCCCCCGGCGCCGTCGAGGATGTCGTGCCGGAACATCAGCTCGAACATGGCGCGGCGCGACCGGGCGAGGCCGACGTAGGCGCGAGCGGCCGCACGCAACCGGTCACGCGGATCGCCGTCGGCCTCGAGCGCCGGCCGGACCGCCGCACCGAGGTCGATCAGCCCCTCTCGCGCAATGGCCGCGAGCAGCGACCGATGCGTCGGAAAGTAGCGCCGGGGTGCACCGTGCGACACGCCGGCCCGCCGGGCGATGGCCCGCAGTCCCACCGCATCGATTCCCTCCTCGTCGAGCAGCGCGACGCCCGCGGCGACGATGCGCGTGCGCGTGTCGTCCACGGCACCCGATGTCGAACTCATGCAGACAGTGTCTACCATCGGACACGTAGACATTGTCTACGGAGGTTGTCGGCGGACGGGGAGGCAGCGATCGATGTGGTGGTACCGGTTCTTCAAACACGTGGTGATCGGCCCGGCCCTGCGGCTGGCCTGCCGTCCTCGCGTGGTGGGCGCCGAGCACATCCCGACGCGCGGGCCGGCGGTGCTGGCCGCCAACCACAGCGCCGTCGTCGACTCGCTGCTGCTGTGCCTCGTCTCGCGGCGGCCGGTGCACTTCCTGGCCAAGCAGGAGTACTTCGACGGCGCCGGGGCCACCGGACGGGCCCGCCGATGGTTCTTCTCGGCCGTCGGGCAGATCCCGGTCGACCGTGACGGCGGCGACCGCGCCGGCGCGGCCCTCGACGCCGCCGCCGCATTGCTGGCCGACGGCCATCTGTGGGCAGTTCATCCGGAGGGCACCCGGTGTGCCGACGGTGCGGTGCATCGCGGCCACACCGGGGCGATCCGGGTCGCGGCGGCGACCGGGGCGCCGGTCATCCCGATCGCGCTGCGCGGGACCGATCGGGTCAACCCACCCGGGTCGGCATGGTGGCGTCCACATCGGGTGTCGGTGGTGATCGGCCGTCCGCTCGAATTCACCGGGACCGACGTCCGAGCCGACACCGACCGCCTGATGGGCGAGATCTCGATCCTCGCCGGGCAGCCCTACGTCGACGCGTACGCGACGCGGTCACGACGGTGACCGGTTCGCAGCGGTTGCGTCGGCGACATCGGCCGCCGGAGGTCTCGACGGCCGTTCCTCGGCTATCGCCTCGTCACTGCTCGACCAGCACAGGGAGCCGCCGGTTCGGGGTCGACACAAACTCCACGCACACAACACAATCGATGGTTGAGCCCGGACCGATCTCGAAGGGCGAGGACCCGTGTCGAAACCCGGCGAGACGAGAATATCCGTCCCCGACACCCGACACAAACCCCACGCACACAACACAATCGATGGTTGAGCCGGGACCGAGCCCGAAGGGCGAGGACCCGTGTCGAAACCCGGCGAGACGAGAATATCCGTCCCCGACACCCGACACAAACCCCACGCACACAACACAATCGATGGTTGAGCCGGGACCGAGCCCGAAGGGCGAGGACCCGTGTCGAAACCCGGCGAGACGAGAATGTCGGTTACCGATCGCCTCGATCTGTCCGTCAGACGGTGAGCGCCGCGAGAAGTTCGGGTACCCAGCCGGTGTCGGCGGGGACGAGTTCCCCGGCGTCGGCCATCCGGACGAGTTCGGTGGCGTCCACCCAGCGCAGCGCACGATGATCATGGGCGACCGGTTCACCGTCGACGATCCGCGCCCACCGTGCCACCAGGACGAGTTCGGCCGACAGGATCACCTGTCCGGTGAGCGGTTCACCCACTTCGGTCTGTACGCCGAGTTCCTCGACGAGTTCGCGGTGCAGCGCCTGGGCATCGGTCTCACCCGCCTCGACCTTGCCGCCGGGCAGTTCCCACAGCCCGGCCACCGCAGCGGGCCGGTCGCGTTGCGCCAGGAGCAGTTTCCCGGCGGTGTCGCCGACACCGAGGACGGCACCGGCCACCACATGCCGCCGGCCCCCATCGTCTCCGGTCCCCCCATCGCGTCCGATCCCCCCATCCCGTCCGATCCCCCCATCCCGTCCGATCACCGTCCGACCACCGCAACCCTTTCCGGGACCAGGCGCAGGCCGACGCGGTCGCCGAGCGCCACCGACCCCGACGCACTCGCATCGATCTCGCCGATCGGTGAGGCCACCCGCAGTCGGGCGCCGGTGGGCAGGTCCGCGACGGCCAGCACGGTTCCCGTGACACCGCCGTCGTGATCGGTCACCGGCTGCACCGCCACCGACTCGGCGCGCAGCCCCAGCCGCGCCATCGTGCCGGGGAGATCGATGGCCACCGGCCCGAGGTCGGTGTGAACGGTGCCGTCGGCATCACGTCGTGCGTCGATCACGGTGGCGCAGCCCAGGAATCGTGCCGTCCACTCGTCGGCGGGCGCCGCCCAGAGCGTGCCGGGCCGCGCGGTCTGCACGATGGCCCCCTCGCGCATCACCGAGATCGAGTCCGCCATCAGCGCGGCCTCACCGTGGTCGTGGGTGACGACGATGGTGGGAGTGCCGGTGGCGCGGACGATCTCGGCGATCTCGATCGCGAGGCTGTCACGCAGGCGCCGGTCGAGTGCCGCGAGCGGCTCGTCGAGCAGCAACAGCCGCGGACGCGGGGCGAGGGCCCGGGCGAGGGCGACGCGCTGCGCCTGCCCACCGGAGAGTTCGTCGACGCGCCGCGACTGCATCCCGGGGAGGTGTACCAGTTCCAGGAGTTCGTCGATCCGAGCCGCGATCTCGGCGCGGGAGCGACGGCGGATACGCAGCCCGTAGGCGATGTTGGCGGCGACGGTGCGCCCGGTGAACAACTGGCCGTCCTGGAACACCACGCCGAAATCGCGCCGGTGCGCCGGGATCGGTGCCAGGTCCTGTCCGGCGAAGCGGATGGCCCCCGCGGCGGGTCGTTCGAGTCCGGCGACCGCACGGATCAGCGTCGACTTGCCGCAGCCCGACGGGCCGAGCAAGGCGGTGACCAGCGAGTCGGTGCCACCGGCGGCCCAGGTCAGATCGTCGATGACGACATCGGAGCCGTAGGCCACGCGGAGTCGGTCGGTCTCGAGCACTAGATCAGTGTCCCCGATCGCGGTCGGAAGACCTCCACGGCCACCACCGCGGCGGTGGTCACCGCGACCAGCAGCATGGACGCCGCCATCGCGGTGGCCAGCGCGTCGGCGCCCGGCCGGTTGAGTGCCGAACCGATCAGCACCGGCATGGTGGTGGTGTCGGCCCGGGCGAGGAAGCTGGTGGCACCGAACTCGCCGAGTGCCATCACGAAGGCGAAACCGCCTGCGGCGGTGACGGATCTGCCGATCATCGGGAGGTCGACGGTGACGAAGACGCGCACCGGACCGGCCCCCAGGGTGGCCGCGGCCTCGCGCAGACGCGGCGGTACCGATTCGAGCGCGGGGATGATGATGCGGATCACCACCGGCACCGCGATCAGCGCCTGCACGCACGGGATCACCAGGGGTGATGCCGCCACGTCGGACGGCAGTGAGGCCAGCACGATGAGATAGCCGAAGCCGAGGGTCACGGCACTGACGCCGAGCGGGATCATCGCGATCAGGTTGCCGATCGCACCGGCGACCCCGTGGGTGTGGTGCAGGGCGATCGCCGCGAGCAGCCCCACCACCACGGCGATCAGCATGGCGAGCACGGCGGTGGTGAGCGAGTAGCGCAGCGTCTCGAGTGGGGTCACCCCGTTGACCGGGTCGGCCAGCGAACGGTATCCGGCGAGGGTCCACGACCCGCCCGCACTCGGTCGTACCGACCGCAACGCGAGCACCACGACCGGTCCGGCGAGGGCGAGGACCGCCCAGATCGTCGCGGCGCCCACCGCGATCCACTCGACGCCGCGGACGGGGGCCGGGCGACGTCCCTCCCCCGACGTACCGCCGGCGGCCCCGCCGACGACGCGCGTCATCACCAGCACCGCCACCACGACGACGATCTGCAGCAACGACAGCGCCACCGCCTCGGGGATGCGGAAGTACCCGATCGCCTGGGTGTAGATCTCGGTCTCCAGCGTCCGCAGGCGGCCGCCGCCGAGGATGATGATCACGCCGAAGCTGGTGGAGCAGAACAAGAACACCAGGGCCGCGGCACCGGCGATCGACGGGATCAGCCGTGGCAGGATCACCGTCCGCCAGGCGCGCCATCGCGTGGCACCCAGAGTGCGGGCGGCCTCGGCGGTCCGGGTGTCGAGCGACCGCCACGTCGCCCCCACCACCCGCACCACCACGGCCACGTTGAGGAAGGCGTGTGCGGCGAGTACCGCGCCCCATCCGTCGCCGATCCCCAGACCGGCGAGCGGACCGGAGAACAGTGCACGGAAGGCCACCCCCACCACCACGGTCGGCAGCACGAACGGCACCGTGACGAGCACGGTGAGCACCACCGAACCCGCTCCGGGCAGGCGCGCGGCCAGCCACACGATCGGTGCGGCGAGGAGGAGGGCGGCCACCGTCGACGCGCCGGCCTGGGCGAGTGTCACCCCCAGCAGATCGAGGGCGCGGGTTCGCCGGAGGAGTTCGGGAACCGAGTCACCGGCACCGGCGACCTCGACGGCCCGGTGGACGAGCGCGCCGACCGGCCAGCAGAACAGGACCCCCAGGAACAGTGCGGGGATCAGCACCAGTGCGGCGTGACCCAGTCGCGCGGACGTCGACGTGCGGCCCACCGGGCCCGACCGACGACGCGCAAGCACCGACCGACGGCGCAGGGTCACCGACCGACGGCGTCGCGCCACTGCCGTAGCCAGGCCTCACGGTTCTGCGCGATGTAGGCCGGCGGGAGGCTCACCGTCCACTGCGGCACCGGCGCCCGCTGCGCCCAGCCGTCGGGCAGCGGGGTCTTCTTCTGCACGGGGTAGACATACATCGATGACGGCAGTGCGCGCTGCACGGTCTGGCCGAGCATGAAGTCGACCACCTTGCGCGCGCCGTCCTCGTTGCGGGCGCCGCGCAGGATGCCGACGTATTCGACCTGCCGGAAGCAGCTGTCGAGCAGCGCGCTGGTTCCCGGGGTGGCCGCGGGCGACGACGCATACGACAGCACGATCGGCTTGGGCCCTTTGCCCTCGCCCGCGCTGAACAGCTGGTTGTAGGCGATCTCCCAGCCGGCGACGATGGCCGCGCCACCGGCGGAGACCTGACGCCAGTAGTTCTCCCAGTCGTCCCCGAAGACGCCGACGGTGGTGAGCAGGAAGGCCATGCCCGGCGAGGAGGTCCCCGGATCCATCAGGGCGGCCTGTTCGGCATAGGTGGGATCGCGCAGGTCCCGCAGGCTGGTCGGTGCCTTCAGATTGCGGCTGGAGTACCAGTTGTCGTCGACGTTGAGGCACACGTCACCGCGGTCGACGGCGGTCAGTTCGTGATTGGAATCAGGGATCGCATATTCCGCCGCACCATCGGCGGCGGCCGGCGCCTCGTACGGTTCCAGCGCTCCCGCCTCGATCGGACGGGACGCGAAGGTGTTGTCGATACCGAACACGACGTCGGCCTTGGGCGAACCCGGTGTCAGCGAGATCGTCGACGCGAGCTGCCCGGCGTCACCGGACTTGACGATCTTGAGGGTGAGGCCGGTCTCCTTGGTGAAGGCGTCGAGCACGTCCTGCGGCAGTTCGAAGGAGTCGTGGGTGAGCATCGTGACCTCGGTGGTCGAGCTCGTGTCGTCCCCACAGGCGGTCAGCAGACCGGCGCCGATCGCGAGTGCGCCGGCGAGCACCCCGACCCTGATGCCGAACCGGGCGGCGGCCGCGCGGGCCGGACGGACCATGGACTGTGGTGCGCTCACTGGACTCCCTGGACGGTGAAGTTTGCGGACGGGTTCATCGGGACGCGCGTCCTGTCGAACGGGCCCCGACCTTCGAACGTGGTCGGTCTGTCGAACTTGCTCCGTCGATCTAACCAGGTGGTCCGATCGGGCGGGTGTCGCCGTCGCGCCGGAACCCGGAGACGAAAAACCCCCTGCATAACAATTGCATCACCAGTCACATCCGTAACACGATGGCGGCGTTAGGCTGCCTGGACAGCGACCCTCCCGCGGGGCTTAGAATGACCCGCGACGTCCGCGGTGTGCCCATCCGGGCACAGGACCGGGTGACCGGGACCGCCGATGTGCTCTCAGGGTGTCGGGGGGACGTCCGCAGTATGGAGAACGCCAGCGTGCGCCGCGAAGCCCGCGGTACACAACGACAATCGATAGGACGAGACCTCGTGCGCCTGCAAGCACCGATGAGCCGATCACGCCGCCTGATCGCCGCAACCGCGGCCGTCGCAGCGTTCGCCATCCCCGCCGTCGCCCTGCCGTCGACCGCCTCCGCGGCCCCGGCGTCGACCGCGCCCGCGGCAACGACCTCCCCCGCCGACCAGGGCCTCACCCCGAGCACGGTGCCCGCCCCGGACCAGCGCACCCTCGACTCGCTGGGTGCGCTCGCGCCGGCCATCATCGGCTCGGTGACCACCCCCGGACCCGACGGCCGGGTGAACTCGGACCTGCTGCGCCAGGCCTCCACCCTCGCCGAGAACCCCACGCTGCCGACCGAGGTCCAGCAGATCTGGAAGTCGGTGATCGACTTCCTCGGCGAACCCGGCAAGCAGCAGCTCGCCGCCCATCAGGTCGCCGAGCGCAAGGTGGTCAAGCCCGGCGAACCCGAGATCCCCAGCGGCCCGAATGCCCCGAAGATCCAGGAGTTCCTGTACCCGACGCTCGGCTTCGGCTGCATGCCCGGCAACGGCAGCCAGACCGGCGGCAACTCGCTGGGCCGCGCCCTGGTGACCGCGGGCCCGCAGCAGGCACCCGCCCCGGGCCCCAAGCGCGGCCAGGCCGGGTACGTCTACACCAGCCTGGGTACCGGTCCCGCGGTGAACAACTCGGCCCGCGCACTGTGGGTGAGCTGGCTGAACATCGACAACGGCCGCACCGGCCAGCTGCAGCTCAAGCGCAACGCCAAGGTCAACGCCACCTCCGGTCCGGGAACCTTCACCGGTATCGCGACCACCGGCAAGGGCCGCGTGATCTCGACCATCTACGGCGATGTGACCACCAAGAACAAGGGCAAGGTGACCTCCTGCCCGATCGCGCCGACGATCGGCATCGCGATCATCTGATCCGCGCCCACCCGTTTTCCGACGAGACCCCGGCCCCACGGCCGGGGTCTTGTCGTCTCGGCAGCATCGGCGTCCGACGGCACCGCCCCCGAGGAGGCTGCCCGAGGCCCGGCCGCCGCGGTCCCGTCCCCGAGACACGCCCGGTCCCGGCACACCGCAGTCCCTGGCGCCACAGCCCCTGCGGGCCCATAGGCCCTGTACGCCATCGGCCCCGCAGACCACAAGCGCTGGGCACCAAGGGGTCTCCCGCTGATCGCGGGGATGTCACAGCTCGGACACTCGGCTTGCCAGGCTCGCATCAAACATGTTCTCGTTTAACACAAGCAACATCTGTCACATCCGTCCCACCCTGCCCGGTGGGACGATTTGCCGTTGAGGAGACATCATGGCCGCCGCACCGAACACCCCGTCGACGGGGATGCCGCAGACCCGCCGACCACGGCCCGGGCGCCTCGGTGTGGGCATCGTCGGACTCGCCGTGGCCACCGGCGTCGCATTCGGTGGCGGGTTCGCACACGCGGCACCCACGGCCCCCGCCTCCCCGGCCGCTCCCGCCACACCCTCGACGCCGGCCACCCCGAGCTCCCCCGAGTCGCTGCTCGAGCAGATCCAGCTCGGTGCGGTCCCCCTCGACAGCCAGCTCGCCGAGGCCGTCCGTTCCCTCAAGGCCGCCGGCGCCGACCAGATGCTGATCCAGGCCGCCCAACTGGTGCAGGGCAGCATCGGCCAGATCTCCCCCGACCAGATCACCGGCCTGCTCGGCCAGCTGGGCCTCGGCTCGGGAACCACGGTGTCCGCCGCGACCGCCGCCCACCCCGTCGCCGAGACCGATCCGCTGGCCCTGCTCAAACTGGCCGGGATCCAGACCTTCACCCCGTCGGTCGCACCGTTCTGCACCACCCCCACCGACGACAACCCGCTCGGCATCGTCACCGCCGGCGCCGGCGCGGTGGCCGGACCGTGGCCCCTGCAACAGGACCCCACCACCCCGCTCAACGATCTGCTCGGCATGATCGGCCTCAAGCCGGTCGCACCGCTCAACATCGTCGACGACGGTGAGACCGGCTATGCGTTCGTGCCCGCCTCCGCCACCACCGGCGGCAAGATGCAGGTCGCGTGGTTCAACGTGAACACCTTCCAGGGCGGCGCGGTCGATCTCGAGCCGCTCCCCGGCACTGAGAACGCCGCGCTCACCAGGATCTTCCCCGCGCTCGGAGCGATCCGGCTGGCGCCGGTGAAGACCGGTAACGGCACCATCCTGTCCGCGGTCTACGGCACCGCGCAGAACGGCGACCGCACCTGCTACTTCCTGCCCGCGATCGGCGTGGTCGACGCACAATGATCACCGTCAACAGACGCCCTCGGCAGGTCGCCGCCCGCCTCCGCCTCGCCGGCGCGATCCTGGCCGTCACCGTGGTGGCCGCCGCGGCGGTCACCGGGACCGTGATCGCATCCGCCGATCCCACCACACCGTCGGAGACCACCCCCGACACCACCACACCTCCGTCGACCTCGACCACCACCACCCCGAGCACCACCGCCCGGTCGGCGGCGCAGTCGGCGGGTTCGGTGTTCGCCAACCGCCCCATCCCCGGCAACGGCCTGCTCGCCGGCGCCCGCTCGGGCAATCAGTTCACCTACTGGTCCACCGGCGCGGACGGACAGCCGCATCTGACCACCGGATCGTTGTATCTGCCGCCCGGCGCAGCACCGCGCGGCGGCTATCCCGTCGTCGCCTGGGCGCACGGCTCCCGCGGCCTGGCCGACGACTGCGCACCGTCGGTCCGCCCGACCGATGTCGACGTCGACCAGTTGCGCACCTGGCTCTCGCGGGGCTATGCCGTGGTCAGCACCGACTACAGCGGTCTCGGCACCCCGGGAACCCCGCAGTACTACGACCTTCCGACCACCGCACAGAACATCCTCGACGCCGTCCGGGCCAGCAGTGACATCTCCGACGAACTGTCGAAGGCGTGGGTCGCGGTCGGCGAAGGACAGGGCGCCTCTGCCGCAATTCTCCTGGCGCGCAACGCGACCGCGAACCAGGGTCCGAAGCTCGACTTCCGGGGCTCGGCGGCGACGTCGATCCCCGCCGAACTCGCCGCACTGCTGGGCAACCTCGGCCCCAGCACCTCCAACCTGCCTGCCGGACTGGAGACCGAGGCGCTCTACACCCTCGCCGCCATCCGCACCGCCCATCCGACGGTGGGTCTCGACGACTACCTCACCGACGCGGGACGCACCTGGATGACCAAGGCCACCAGCCTGTGTGCCGCCGATCTGACGCGCGCCGTCGGCGGTGTGTCGCTCGGTACGCTGTTCAGCAAGCCGTTGTCGGGGAACCGTGAGCTCACCACGATCCTGAACTCGGCGTCGGAGCTGCCGACCCGCGGCTTCACCCGGCCGGTGTTGATGAGCCAGACGTTGCAGGACCCGAATGTGGTGGTGCCGGTGACCCTGAAGTACCTCAACGACGCCCGGGTCGCCGACCGCCGGGTGACCGCCCGGACCTATCTGACTCCGGATGCGGCGCAGGCACAGACCATGGCCGACAACGACATCCGAGGGTTCGTGGCACGGGTGACGAAGTGAATCGACTGCTCTTCGGTGCGGTGACGGCCGCCGCCACCGCAGCCGGCGCGCTCGGCTCCCGCCGTGCCGCCTCGCTCACCAAGCCCCTGCCGATGCTGCTGGTGGCGGGGGCTGCGGCCCGCGGTTGGCGGGACCGCTCCGTTCTCGACAACGCATTGCTGGCCACGGCGATCGGGACGTCGATGATCGGCGACCGCGCGATGCTGCTCGAAGAGTTCTCCCCCGTCGAATCCGACGACGAGGTACGTCGTCGACCGGTGTCGGCACCGCTGACCGCCAAGGACAGCCGGCTGGCCTGGGGCGCAACGTTCTTCGCCGGTGCGCAGTTGTCGTACTGTGCGCTGATGGCTCGTCGGGGCGCGCGTATCCGTGGACGATCACTCGCACCGCGGATGGCCGCGCTCGGCGAGTCCGCGGCGATCGTCGCCTACCACCGGCCCCGGCTGTTGCCGGTACTCGGCCCCTACGGCAACACCCTGGCGACGATGTCGGCGTTGGCCGCCGACCTCGACCACCGCGGCGATCCGTCGGGCCGGCAACTGCGTATCGGCGGGCTGCTGTTCCTGGCGTCGGATCTGACGATCCTCAACCGACGGCACCTGATCGATCACCCGACACTGCGCATCGCCGGCGAGGTCTGGGTGCTGGCAAGCTATTTCACCGCGCAGGCGCTGTTGATCGACGGGTTGTCGAAGGAGACGCGTCCCGGCCGTTGAGCGTGGACGCCACACGATGGCCGAGTAGCGACGTGGTCGGGCAGAGACGAGGCGGCCGTCCCTACCCCGCGCGCTTCCCGGTGATGTGGGTCAGCTCGGACTCGGCCACCGCGTCCATCTCCTCGAGTTCCATCCCCTTGGTCTCGTGCACCTTGGCACGGACGTAGAAGAACGACGCCGCCGCACAGAAGGCGAAGAAGCCGTAGATCCAGCCGAGCCCGAGCACCTTGGACATCTGTGGGAACAGCATGGAGATGGTGAAGTTCGCCAGCCAGTTGAACGCGGTGCAGACACCCAGTGCCACACCGCGGATGCGGTTGGGGAACATCTCGCCGAGCATCACCCACATGACCGGTCCCCACGTCGCGGCAAAGGCGATCACGAACAGGTTGGCACCGATCAGGGCGATCACCCCCCACGGATCGGGCAGCGTCGTCATGGGTTCGCCCTCGGCGCTGGTGGTGGTGACCGACTGGGTGAACGCCACACACGCCAGGACCAGGCCGATGAACATACCGATCGACCCGCCCAAGAGCAGGATTCGCCGGCCGATCCGGTCGACGAACAGGATCGCCACGAAGGTCATCGCGACATTGATCGCGGCGGTGATCACCGAGGTGGTGAAGGCATCGTCGGTGCTGAATCCGACCGACTCCCACAGTGTCGTCGAATAGTAGAAGATCGCGTTGATCCCGACGAACTGCTGCAGGATCGCCAGCCAGATGCCCACCCACACCAGCGGATGCAGGCCGAACGACGGACCGCGGATGTCGGCGAGCCTCGCCGAGGACTCGCGCTTGACGGTCAGCCGGATCTCCTTGACGCGGTCGAGCGGGTTCGGCTCGCCGGTGACCTCCTGCAGGATGCGGGCGGCCTCCTCATCACGGTTGCGGCCCACCAGATATCGCGGCGACTCCGGGATGGACAGGGCGAGCAGGCCGTACACGACGGCCGGGACCACACCGACGAGGAACATCCACCGCCAGGCCTCCAGGCCCCACCACAGATCCTTCTCCGGGCCGCCCGCGGTGTTCTGCAGCAACGTGTCGGAGAGCAGTGCGGCGAAGATGCCGAGGGTGATCGCGAGCTGCTGCATCGAGGCGAGGGCGCCGCGGTAGCGTGCGGGCGCGATCTCGGAGATGTAGGCCGGTGCGATCACCGAGGCGATGCCGATTCCGAGACCGCCGAGTACACGCCACAGCAACAGATCCCACAGCGTCTGGGTGTAGGCGGTGCCGATGGCGGAGATGATGAACAGCGCCGAGCCGAGCAGCATGACGCGCTTGCGACCCCAGAGGTCGGCCAGCCGGCCGGCGAACCACGCGCCCAGCGCACAGCCGAGCAGGGCGATCGCGACGGCGAATCCGTTGAGCAGGAAGCCCAGACCGAAGGTGTCCTGGATGGAGCTGACCGCTCCGTTGATCACCGAACTGTCGAATCCGAACAGGAATCCGCCGACGGCCGCCGCCACCGACACCCCGATCACCTTGGCGGTGTGCTGGGCCGCGATCTCCGCCCGATGCTGCTCGGATCTGTTGTGCGCTTCTGACATCGAGTTGACCTCATCTGCACGGGCCCGACGTCGGGTGGTCGGACGACTAGGGGTCACGCTACTCGGTGGCCCTGCTCATACCGGGCAGAATCGGCGCACACGCCGGGGCGAGTTGTGGTACGCGGGTTCCACCGAGGGTCGCTACCGGACAGCGGTCAGGCGAGGGCGCGTCCCGAACAGCTCGAATACTGCGGATTGACCATCGGGACGAAGGCGAGTGCCCCGATCTTCTGATGGATGGTGAAGGCCACCGGACCCGAACCCGGATGCAGGACCACCTGCCAGGTGACGACGGGCCCCCGACTCGGCACGGTCACCGTGCCCTGCCGTCCGGTGCGCAGATTGCGCCAGGTGACCCGCACCTCGACGGTGAACTCGAGGACCGCCTGCTTGGCCCGGGACGAGCCGATCAGCGCGATGGCCGGTCCGGGCAGACCGTCGGACGGGAAGGCGATCTGGTTGTAGACGTCCACCCACACCGGAATCCGCGGCGCCGGCCACGGATTGGCACTGTCGCAGCGGATCGTGGCGACATAGTTCGGTTCCGGATTCGGCAACGCCGACGCGGGAGTCGCGGTGGTACCGAGCAGCGCCGACACCGCGGCCACGACCGTCACGAGCACCATGAGCATCCGGTGGCGCCGGCGCCCTGCCGATGACGGATGTGCGACGGCGGACGGCGACGACCCCAGGGACCCGGACTGCGGCATGGGCCACAGTGTAGGGGCCCTAGGATGGAGCTCATGGCGAAACTGCAGATTGCCCAGGATCCCGTCGCCGACGAGTTGCTGTCCACCGACGCGTTCGCACTCCTCGCCGGAATGCTGCTCGACCAGCAGTTCCCGATGGAACGTGCGTTCGCCGGACCCGCGAAGATCAAGGAACGCTTCGGCACCCTCGATCCGGCCGCGATCGCCGACGCCGAACCCGATGCCTTCGCCGACCTGTGCGCCACACCGCCGGCCATCCACCGGTACGGGCGGTCGATGGCCGGACGTATCCAGCAGCTGGCCCGCGTCGTCGTCGACACCTATGACGGTGACGCCGCGAAGATCTGGACCGAGGCCACCAGCGGCAAGGACCTGTTCACCCGGATCCGCGATCTGCCGGGATTCGGCGAGCAGAAGGCCAAGATCTTCACCGCACTGGTCGCCAAGCAGCTCGGGGTCAAGCCTGCGGGCTGGACCACCGTCGTCGGCGACTACGGCAAGAAGGGATACCGGTCGGTGGCCGACGTGACCGACGTGGAGTCGCTGCAGAAGGTGCGCGAGTTCAAGAAGTCGGCCAAGGCGGCGGCCAAAGCCGCCAAGGACGCCGGCGGCAAGGGTTAGGGTTCGGCCATGGGCTCAGACTCCGGTTCCGCCACCCCGAACCGCGGCGGGATCGACATCCGCAAGCTCGCCGAGTTCCCGTTCCAGCTCGGATTCGCCGTCACCGGGGTGACCCTGACCGCGGCCGAGTCGGCGCTCAACATCGCCCGGCTGACCACGAGCAACGTGCAGTACGAGGTCAACCATGCGCTCGGGATCTCCGACGACGAGCTCGCCAACGTCCGGGCGCCGCTGGCCCTGCTCGCCCAGCTCGCCGAGCTCCTCGGCCCGGACCGGCCGTTCGGCCGGATCATCGCCTCGGGCGGTCCGCTGGAGCGGCTGTTGGTGGCCGGCGGTGTGATCGATCGTCTCACCGCCAGCGACGGTCTACTCGAAAAGCTCACCGCCCCAGGCGGAATCCTCGATCGGATGACCGAGGACAACGGCATCCTGGAGCGGCTGACGTCGGAGGGCGGCATCGTCGACAAGCTCACCGCACCCGACGGCGTGCTCGACAAGCTGACCGCACCGGGTGGCGTGCTGGACCGCGCGGCCGAGGACGACGGCCTGCTCGACCAGCTACTCGGTGCCGAGGGTGCCGTGGAGCGGGCCATCGCACCGGGCGGTCCGCTCGACCGGATCACCGAGCTCACCGAGGTGATCGGTCAGCTCGCACCGAGCCTGGTCGCGATGCAGGACACCGTGCACGAGTTGTCGGCGACGGTGGAACTGCTCAACCAGACGGTGTCACCGCTCGGCGGTCTCGCCGACCGCCTGCCCAAGAGGTTGACCCGCGCCCCCAAGGGCCCCAACGAGGTGGTACCCCCGCATGTGGCCGGGCGCACCACCAACCGAGAGCTGCCCTGAGCCGACGCCGGAACCGTTCACCGGGCCCACGATCACGCCGGCCGGGCGCACGAACCCGTCCGCCGGGCACCGGCTACCGTGTCGGTGTGCAACGGATGGAACCGGTGGATGCGCGGGTGCACTGGATGGCGTCGCGGATCGCCTCCGATCAGTTCCTGCTGTACGTCTTCGACCTTCCCGATGCACCGCTCGACGTCGTCGCCGAGATACTCGTGCACCGCGCATCCCGCGTCCCCGACCTCACCCTGCGGATCGGTGAGGTGCCGGGCAACCTCGACCGCCCGTACTGGGTCGACGCGCGACCCGACGCCGGGCAGGTGCGGGTGCATCGCGGCCCGTGGACGTGGCAGGGATGCCTCGATCGGCTCGGCGAACTGATGGCAGATCACCTCGACGCCACCCGATCCGCGTGGCGGATCCACCTGTTCGGTCCGGTCGACGACGAGCACTGCGTGCTGGTCCTGCAGATCGCCCACGCCGTCGGCGACGGCCGGCGGACCTCGTCGATCGCACGAGAGCTGTTGACGCCCGATCCCGCTCCCCGACCCGACGCCCCACGCGAACGCGGCGTCCCCGGGATCGCCACCGCCGCACTCGGCCTGACACGATTCCCGTTCGCCTTGGCCGACAACGTGTTCCGTGGTATCGCCGCCGCCCGGATGGCGTCGTCCCGCACCGCACCGTCGTCAGGTGTGGCACCGGGGGTCCTCAATCGTCCGCCGGGACCGGATCGGCTCCTGCGGACCGTCACCGTCGGGCGTGCCGACCTCACCGCGGGTGGCCACAGCGTCACCGTCGCAGCGCTGCAGGCGATCTCGACCGCCCTGCGAGCCTATCTCGGCGACCCGGGTCCATCCCCCGTCGTCGAGCTCACCATCGGAGAAACCCCGAACGGTGCGTGCCGCAACAACTTCCACAACACCGGTATCGACCTGTCGGCCGACATCGTGGAGCAGATCCGGCGGGCCCGGGTCGTCGATCCCGGACACCGGGCGGCCCGCCGGGCCGAGGACGCCACCCCGGCACCCCTGACCCGGTGGGGTATCGCACTGTTCGACCCGATGCGGCCGCCGACGACGATGACCGGGATCACCGTGGTGTCGTCGGTCGACCGGGGACCCGCCGATCTCGAACTCGCCGGCGCTCCCGTGCGGTTCACCGCCGGGTTCCCGGCGCTGTCCCCCGCCCAGGGGCTCACCCACGGAATCCATGGACTCGGCGACACGGTGACCATCTCGGTGACGACATCACCGCAGATCTGTCCCGACGTCGACCGTTACCTCGCCCTGCTCACCGATGCGCTCTCGGCCACGAACGACGCCGCGCCGACCGAAACCGGCGCCCGGCCGAGGTGATCGAGCGCCGGGCCGACGGAGTTCGGCACCCGCTGAACGGAATTCGGGTCCCGACCGGCGGATGCTACCGCTTACCCGCGCTCCACGCATACGGCAGGTCGGTGCCGTTGAGGACATGGTCGCCGATCGCCTGCAGCTTGTAGATCAGCGGATTGTGCGCGGAGATGGTGCGCGCATTGCGCCAGTGGCGGTCGAGCCGCAACCGCTCGGAGGTGATCGATGCGCCGCCGACCTCGAACAACTGGGTGGTGGCGTCGAGGACGGTGGTGATCACCGCATGCTGGGCGCGGGCGACGTCGAACTCCACCTCGTCGAGCAGCGCCTCGTCGGTGGCCCCCCGGTCGAGGATCCGATCGAGCTTCTCGGCGATGTCGAGGACCAGCGTCCGCGAGGTGTACGCGGCCGCCGACAGCCGGCCGATCACCTGCTGCACCAACGGATCCTCGCGCGGCAGGTCGGCTGCGGCGTGGGTGAAGGTGCGGGTGCGGGCCCGCACCCAGCCGGCGACATCGTCGAGTGCGCGCTGGGCGATCCCGGCGAGAACGGCCAGCTGGACGAGCTGCAGATACGACGTCGAGTACGTGCGACCGGGGGCGCCGTAGCCCGCGCCGAGCACACGGTCGGCGGGCACGTCCACGCCGGCGAACTCGGTGGTGCCGCTGGCCGTGAGACGCTGCCCGAATCCGTCCCAGTCGTCGTGCTGGGTGACGCCGTCGGCGTCGGCGTCGACGAGCACCGACACCCGCTCGCCGTCGCGGTCGGCGGCCACCAGGATGTGATCGGAGTAGAGGCTGCCGGTGCTGTAGTACTTGGTGCCGTCCAGTTTGAGTCCGCCGTCGACCTCGGTGACGGTGGTGCGGTAGCGGTCGACCGCACCCACCCCGGGCTCGGTGATGGCGTTGCCGACCAGCGTGCCGTCGGCCACCGCCCGCAGCCACTGCTCGCGGGCCGGGGTGTCGGTGGACAGCAACTGGTCCTCGACGAACGACCAGTGCACCCGAAGTGCCTGCGGCAGATTCGATTCGGCGGCCGCCAGGTCGATCAGCAGACGGAACAGGGTGCGTACCGACGCGCCGTAGCCACCGAGTTCGACGGGCACACGCAGCGCACCGAACCGCACGTCCTTGAGCCAGCCGATCTCCTCGCGGGCCAGTTCGCGCGTGGACTCCCGGCGCACCGCGCCCTCGGCGATGCGGTCGAAGACCGGACGGAAGATCTCGTCGAGGTCGGTGTCGGTGTATTCACGGGTGGTCGTGGCGGTCACGGTGGTCCTTCCATCGGATTCGGCCACGACAGTCTGTCGATCCGCGGCGGCCCCGCCCACCCTTGAAACCACGCCGGGATTAAAGGCGCTCACCCGCCGAGGATGATTTCATCGCGGTGTACCCGCGATGCCACCTCCCAGGCCACGCACAGGAATTACGATCCAGCCGGGACCGCATCCTCGCGTACTGATCCGGGTTGTCCGGAGGTCCCTCGGACGAGAGGGAGACCATGGCGCGCAGCCGCAAGACCCCCGCCCCCACGGTGGTGCGGGAAGACCCGCCGGACTGGTCCATGCCGCGCGGCACCATCGTGCTGGTGACCCTCGCCGGTCTGGTGGTGGCCGTCGCCGGGATCAAGTCGGTGTCGTCGATCGTCGCCCCGGTGTTCCTCGCCCTCATGCTCACCGTCGCGGTGTCACCGGTGGCCGGATGGCTCCACAAGAAGGGCGCACCGACATGGGTGGCGTTCCTGACCACACTCCTGCTGGTCTACGGCATCCTGATCGGATTGTTCGCATCCCTGGTGTACTCGGCGGCCCGGCTCGCGACGATCCTGCCGACCTACAGCGACAAGTTCAACGATCTGGTGCACGACTTCCAGAACTTCCTCACCTCGCATGGCGTCAGCCACGACAAGGTGCAGGACATGCTCTCGCACGTCGACTCGAGCAAGGTGATCGGCGTGGTCAGCGATGTGCTGCAATCCACCCTCGGTGTCACCTCGGCGCTCATCCTGATCCTCGCCATCCTGTTGTTCATGGCCGCCGACAGCGTCGCCTTCGGCGACCGGATGGACATCCTGCGCGCCGAACGACCCGATGTCGCAGCGGCTTTCACATCCTTCGCGCAGGCCACCCGCAGCTACCTGTGGGTGTCGACGCTGTTCGGCCTGATCGTGGCGGTCTTCGATTCGGTGGCGCTGTGGATCATCGGCATCCCCCTGCCGATCCTGTGGGGTCTGTTGTCGTTCATCACCAACTACATCCCCAACATCGGCTTCGTGATCGGCGTCATCCCACCGGCGCTGCTCGGCCTGCTCGACGGCGGCGTGGGTCAGATGCTCCTCGTGATCGTGATCTACAGCGTGATCAACGTGATCATCCAGTCGGTCATCCAGCCGAAGTTCGTCGGCGATGCCGTCGGACTCTCCACCACGCTGACGTTCATCTCACTGATCTTCTGGGCCTGGGTGCTCGGCGGTCTGGGTGCGATCCTGGCGGTGCCGCTGACCATCATGTGCAAGGCACTGCTGATCGACATCGACCCGTCGACCCGCTGGGCCGATGTGCTGCTCACGTCGTCCACACCCAAACGCGACGCCCCGACGACCGACGACTCCGAGGCGCCCGGGCCGGAGGACGGCGGCTCGGGCACCGGAGGTTCGTCGGTGGCCACCGAGTCCACACCGCCACCGGGGCCCGACGACGGCCCCGACACAACCCCCGACGCCGGGCCCCCTCCTACCCCCGACGGCCCGACCGGCCCGGACACTCCGACAGAGAAGTGAGCCCGACAGAGAAGTGAGCCCGCCGGCCAGGGTGACCCGGGCTCAGCTGTCGGTCCACACCGGGTGACGCTTGGCGAGAAAGGCGCTCATCCCCTCCTGCGCATCGCAGGTCATGGCGTTGGTCGCCATCGTCTCCGACATCATCTGATAGGCGCGCGGCTCGGTCTCGTCGATCTGCCGGTAGAAGGCGCGCTTGCCGATGGCGAGGGTCGCCGCGCTCGACCCGGCGATCGACAGGGCCAGATCCCGCACCGTGCCCTCGAGATCGTCGGGGTCGACGACGTCGTTGACCAGTCCCCAGTCGGCGGCAGTCGCCGCGTCGATCGGGTCGCCGGTGAGCAGCATCTTCATGGCGCGTTTGCGCCCGATGGCCCGGGTGACCGCGACCATCGGGGTGGAACAGAACAGCCCGATCCGCACGCCGGGTGTGCTGAACGTGGCCGCCGACGATGCGACGGCGAGGTCGCAGGTCGCCACCAGCTGGCAGCCGGCGGCGAAGGCCATCCCGGACACCTCGGCGATCACCGGTTTGTCGAGGTCGTGGACGGCGGTCATCATCTCCACGCAGGTGTCGAAGACGGCCTGCTCGTCCTCGAGGGTCCGGTCGACGAGTTCACCCAGATCGTGTCCGGCGGAGAAGGCCGGACCGAGGGCGCGGATGATCACCACCCGTACCGCGGTGTCGTCGGCGAATCCGCGTAGCGCGGCGGTGATCGCCCGCATCGTCTCGCTCGACAACGGATTGCGCCGTCGGGCGTTCGCGAGGGTGATCACCCCCAGCGGCGCGGTGACACCGACCTCGATCGGCCCGGCCTGCTCGACGTTTGCGGTTTGTTCCACGACAATCTCCTCACCACTCGCACACGACGTCACCCAGTCTGCCGGTGCGGAGCCGCTCGACCGATCGGTTCGGCACCGAACCGGCCGGTCGGACAGGTGGGGGCACCCGGCGATCCGGTCGGCCCGTCCACGCGGGGTTTCGGGGCCGGCATCCGACGCCGGGTGACATCGCGGGCCTGGGCCGCACGCGCATTCCCCAGGTCGTCGCCACATCCGACACATTCATCACACGACACGGCAATTGACCAGTGATTCGGCTCACAGTTTATCCGTGGCTTTCCTCACAAATCGGACACTTTCACATTCTCTGCATTCTGGTCCGACACGCCGTAATACGCAGGTAATACACAGTAAATTAACGTTGTTATTCATCCGTGATACTTCCGGCGCAGGTCGCAATGTCGGAAGTGACCTGACCGTTACCAACCCCGTATGGTCGCCACCGGTCCGCGAATCACCCGAATTCGAGGGTGAATCAGAGGAGGAAAACGATGACGACCACCATGAAGAAGCTCGCCGTTCGCGCCGGCCTGATCGGTGCACTGGCAGTGGCACCCTTCGGTCTGGCCACCGCAACCGCCTCGGCCGACACCGGCCACAACTGGGACGCAGTCGCCCAGTGCGAGAGCGGCGGCGACTGGGGCATCAACACCGGCAACGGCTACTACGGCGGCCTGCAGTTCACCCCGAGCACCTGGGCCGCCAACGGCGGCACCGGCAGCCCGGACGGCGCCTCGCGCGAGGAGCAGATCCGCGTCGCCGAGAACACCCTGGCCACCCAGGGCCCCGGCGCCTGGCCGGTCTGCGGTCAGTACCTCTGACCGTCTGACGCAGCCGCGTCCGAATCCGTGTCACCGACGGCGGTGCTGTCTTTCCGGGTGAGCAACCGTGCCACCAGCGGGAAGATCAGCACCGTCGTCGCGCCGGCTGCGACCATGATCGATGCCAGCTGCGCACTCATCAGGTCACCGTCGACGGCGACACTGGTGACCGCCACGATGATCGGCAGGCCGGTCGCCGCATAGAACGCCACCTGCACACGTTGCCGCTCGTCCGGCGGTGTGGCAGCGTGCCCGACGAATCGTTCCGACACCCACACCGGAACCCCGCGGGCCACCCCGATCCCCACCACGAGGATCGCCCACAGTCCGGGATGTTGGGCGACGGCGCCCGGGTCGATGTTCATCCCCGACGTCACGAAGAACACCGGGATCAGCAACCCGAAGCCGATCACCTCGAGCCGACCGGCCACCCCGCTGCCCTCCGGGATCAGCCGACGCAGGATCAGACCGGCCGCGAAGGCGCCGAGAACCACATCGAGGTCGAACACCGCGGCCACCGCCATCAGCGATGCCAGCAGCAGGATCACCACCCGCACCGACAGCTGGAACGTCCCGGCGTCCATCTCGGTGATCGCCGACCGCAGCCCCGGTACCCGCGCCGCATGCTGCGGTACCCGTGCGATGAACACCACCGCGATGGCGAACAGCACCAGCACGATCACCGCACCGAGCAGGTTGCGACTCGTCAGCAACAACGACATCGCGAGGATCGGTCCCAGTTCGCCGATCGCGCCGTGCGCCATCACCGAACGCCCCAGCGGCAGTCGTAGCAGACCGTCGGCCTTGAGAATCGGCAGCAGCGTCCCGAGCGCGGTCGAGGTCATGGCGATCGCGATGGCCACGTGTGCGGTGAAATCCCCGGTGTCGACCAGCAGCGACAGCACCACCGTCGCGATCACCAGACTCACCAGCCACGTACCGCCGGCGACGGCTCCGGTTCGGCCGCGCAGCAACGACGAGTCGAGCTCGAATCCCGCGAGCAGGAACAGCATGCCCAGGCCCAGCTGGCTGACCGGCGCCACCGATCCGGGATCGGCGACGTCGAGGACGTAGGGGCCCACCAGCATGCCGAGGACCAGCAGCACCACCACCTCGGGCACGTAACGGCGGGTCAGGCGGGCCACCAGTGGGGCTAGGACGGCGGCGACGGCGATCCAGAACAGCGTCGTGGCACTGGATGCCTCCGAGGTTGCCTCGGCGAGAACGATCACCTCGATGATCTTGCCGTACCGCCGAGCCGATCAGCTGTCGGCGGGGTCCTCACCCGATTCCAGGGCGGAACCGTCGAGGGCGCTCACCGCGATGCCGTAGGGCAGGAACCGCACCCGACGACTCGGGTCGGTGTTGTACTGGTTGGCGCGCAGCGCGTCGAGTTCGGAGGCATAGACCTGCTCGACCCGCGCCCCGCCGGTGTCGTCGACGACGAACACCGCCCAGACGCCGGAGCCGGTCTGCCCGGTGGTCGCCGGTTCCCGCCGGGTCTCGGTACGGCGGCCGGAAGCGTCGACGAAGCTCGCCCACACACCGGGAGCGGCGTTGCCGGCGAACATCTTCCCGAACACCTCGCGCAGGCCCTCACCGGCCTCGCGAGCGAATCTGTCGAGGTCGTCCGGATCGAATCCGAAGGGCCCGTTCTCACCAGCCATCAGTGGCCTCCCATCGTCGGGTGCGGGCCGCGGGTGGGGCGGCCCTGCCCTCCAGTGTGCACTCGGTCACCGTCAGTGGCCGGTGCGCAAGCGCTCGGCGAGCAGGTCCAGTACACGGAAGGTGACCCGCAGGTCGTCCATGTCGATCGGTTGCGTCCCCGCCGGGGGCGTCTGGTCCAATGCCCCGCCGAGCATCTGGACCCAGAACGCACGCACCTTGGCGATCGAGTCGTCGGCGATCGGCGTGCCGTACAGCCGCACGGATCGGGCGTCGTCGGGGTCGGGGCGACGTTCGATCATCCCCTTGGCCTCCAGCGACCGCAGCGCCGCACTGAGATTGCTGCGTTTGAGCACCGTGGCATCGGCTGCCTCGGCGGGCGTGGTCCCCGGATTGCGGTCGATCCACCGCATCACCGACGCCTCGGTCCCGGACAATTCCACCGCCCCGACGACCCCCCGTGGACCATGCGGTTCCACCTCACGCCCGACCCGCAGGACTCGGTCGGCGATCTCGATGAGCAGATCGTTGCGGTCGACATCCGTCATGTAGATATGTTTTCATAACCAAATGCGCACGTCCACCTCCTCGACCGATTCCACCCGCGAGACCGCGGGTCCGCCGTCGACCGCTCGAGGTGGCGTCACCGGCCCCATCCTGCTGGTCCTGGCCCTGTTGTCGGCAGTGGCGCCGTTTGCCACCGATCTGTATCTGGCGGCATTCCCCGAGATGACCGAGGAACTGCACGCGTCGGAGACCGCGGTGCAGCTCTCGCTGACCGCATTCCTGATCGGTGTCACCGTCGGCCAGTTGACGTTCGGTCCGTTGTCGGACCGGTTCGGGCGGCGCACACCGCTGCTGGTGGGTTCGGTGCTGTGTGTGGCCGCGGGCGTGGTGACGGTGATGGCCCCGACGGTGGGTGTGCTGGTGGCGGCGCGCTTCGTCCAGGGACTCGGTGGTGCGGCCGGCATGGTGATCGGTCGGGCGATCATCGCCGATCTGGCCGTCGGCAAGCAGGCGGCACGCGCCTTCAGCCTGATGATGATCGTCGGTGGGGTGGCCCCGGTGGTGGCCCCGCTGATCGGCGGGTTCCTGGTCGGCCCGTTGGGATGGCGCGGCATCCTCGGTGTGGTGCTGGCGCTGTCGGTGGCCATGCTGGTGTCGATCGTCACCGTCATCCGCGAGACCCTGCCGCCGGAGAAGCGCTCCCGTCGCAAGGGCGACACGTCGAGCGCCGAACAGGCACCGTCGATCCTGCGGAACCGCCAGTTCGTCTCGTACAGTGTGGCCTTCGCTTTCGCCTTCGCCGTGCTGATGGGCTACATCTCGGCGTCACCGTTCCTGTACCAGGACATGATCGGGCTCAGCAGTTCGCAGTACGGCCTGACCTTCGGCGCCAACTCGTTGTGCCTGGTCTGTGTCAGCGCCTTGTCGGCGCGCCTCGTCGCCACCCACGCCGTCCGCGATCTGATGCGGATCGGCCTGCTCGTGATGTCCAGCGCCACCATCGTCTTCGCGATCCTGGTCGCGACCTCCGCACCGTCGTGGTCCTTGGCCATCCCGCTGGTCGCCGTGGTCGGCAGCCTCGGCCTGGTGTTCGGAAACGGCACCGCCCTCGCATTGTCGTCGGCGGGTGCACGGGCCGGCCGCGCGTCGGCCGTCCTCGGTGCATTGCAGTTCGGCATCGCCGCAGTGGTCTCCCCGTTGGTGAGTATCAAGGGTTCGGCCACGGCCGCTCCCCTGGCGATCGTCATGATCGTCGCCGCCGCGGTCTCGCTGTGCGCGTTCACCATCGCCGGCCGTAGCCAGACCGAGATCACCGAACAGCCGGTGTAACTGCGCCGTTCGGGCAGATCGCGGGCACCTCAGTAGGACAGGATCGATCAGCGACGCCCAGTTGATGGTTGTCGAGCCGTTGTCGGCCGAACTCGCCAGAGTGTCCAACTCGGACGTGGTCACCACCCAACGTCGGCTGCGGAGATTTCGACTCGGGTCCTCGCTACGCTCGGTCCCGGCTCAATCATCGTAGAAGTCCAGGCTCAATCAGCCACGCCCAGTTGATGGTTGAGCCGACGAGGAGCGAAGCGACGAGACGTGTCGAAACCTCAGACGGCCGAACTCGCCAACCCGACCACCTCCGACGTGGTCACCACCCAACACACGCTACGGAGATTTCGACTCGGGTCCTCGCTACGCTCGGTCCCGGCTCAATCATCGTAGAAGGCCTGGCTCAATTAGCAACGCCCAGTTGATGGTTGAGCCGACGAGGAGCGAAGCGACGAGACGTGTCGAAACCTCAGACGGCCGAACTCGCCAACCCGACCACCTCCGACGTGGTCACCACCCAACACACGCTACGGAGATTTCGACTCGGGTCCTCGCTACGCTCGGTCCCGGCTCAATCATCGTAGAAGGCCTGGCTCAATTAGCAACGCCCAGTTGATGGTTGAGCCGACGAGAAGCGAAGCGACGAGACGTGTCGAAACCTCAGACGGCCGACGTCGCCAACGCAACCACCTCCGAAGTGCTCACCGCCCAACACACGCTACGGAGATTTCGACACGGGTCCTCGCTACGCTCGGTCCCGGCTCAATCATCGTAGAAGTCCAGGCTCAATCAGCCACGCCCAGTTGATGGTTGAGCCGACGAGAAGCGAAGCGACGAGACGTGTCGAAACCTCAGACGGCCGACGTCGCCAACGCAACCACCTCCGAAGTGCTCACCGCCCAACACACGCTACGGAGATTTCGACACGGGTCCTCGCTACGCTCGGTCCCGGCTCAATCATCGTAGAAGTCCAGGCTCAATCAGCCACGCCCAGTTGATGGTTGAGCCGACGAGAAGCGAAGCGACGAGACGTGTCGAAACCTCAGACGGCCGAACTCGCCAACGCAACCAACGGAGGTCCCGACACACCACCATCTCTATGAAGTTCTCAAAGAACACAAGCTTCTACAAAAGGTCAGGCAGCATTCGGTAGTTCGTCGGCAAACCGCCGGTTATACGCCGGAATCGGACGACGACGCCGATCCACCACCTCCGGCGGGATCAACCACGGATGAGCATCCGGGCCCATATAGACATCCCACCCGTTGTGATGCACATCGGCATGACACGACGCACACAACAAACACCCGTTCGCAAGGTCGGTGGCACCACCCTCCGACCAATGCGCAATGTGATGGGCCTGAGTCCGTGATGCCGGGGCACCGCACTTGATACAACACCGATCCCGCTCGAACAACGCACGCCGCTGCGAGGCGGTGAACAACCGTTTCGACCGGCCCATATCCAACGGAACCCGCTCACCGTCGACGATCGTCATCACCACCACACCGTCACAACTGGTTTCCAGCAAGGTGCTGTGAGTGATCGACCCACCAAACGCCAACCCCGACTTGTCGGGTGCGTCCGCGGGGACCGACAGATTGATCAGCGCCGACGGTAGCGCGGCCACCGACCGTTCCCCCGCACCAGCGGCCATATCCAACACCATCTCCAGGGCGTCAGCCCGACGTCGAGGCGCTTCACGCGGGTCCTTCGAACCATCCGGCTGGGGCACTGGGGCTGAGAGTTTTTCGATCGCCGTCGCCAACTTCTCCCCGACAACAACATCCAGACTCCCGGACACAGCGACCCGCCCATCATCTGTCCGTCCGATATCCAGGGCATTCAGATTGCGGTCCTCTTTCGCCGGTCGTCCACCCTCGGTATCCGACGAGTGATGGTCCCCCAACTGATGTGCTCGTGCCATCACCTCGGACGGTTTCGCCCCCGACAACACTTGCGCCAGCAGATCACCCTCGAACTCGGCCCAGGTCTCGGCAGTCGGCGGTTCCCCGGCACGTAACCCGATCTGGTTGAGTCCGCGCACGATCGCATCCACATGCTCACCCGAGATCGCACCGTCGGCGGCGTGTTTCAGTGTGCGTTCCACGACCGCTGAGGTGCCGATCCGCTGCATCCGCGCGGCGACGGCGGGCGCGTACCCCATCTCTATCAGCAACGCGATCGGTTTGTGCCCGTGCCGTTGTGCCAAACCCAGCCTGTCGAGATGCCCGGCGCCGGCGGCGGTGAGTGAGTCGACGAGGTTGCGTATGGTGACCAGTTTCCGCATGTCCGCGAAGACGATCTGCCCGGTCTGATCGTCGTCGAAACAACAATCCGTGAGTATGTCGATAACGGTGTCCAGATCCCCCTGCATGTGTTCCATTGTAGCGAACGTATAGGCGATGATTTCTCGAATTGGCAAGTAGAACAAGATTTGTGGATAAGTTGTGAAAGCCGTTCACCCTGGGGGTTCGGGTTCACCTGTGGGGCTGTTGGGATGCCGACATCGTCAGCTCACCGGATTGGTTTCGACGTCCGCCCCGTCGTCATTGCTCAACCCAAGCGACGACCGGCCTGGCAGCGAGAGGGTGCCCTGGCCCGCCGGTTGGACATGTCGAAACCAACCAGCGACCCGTTGGTTGCGTTGAGTACCTCGGCCGGCGGTGGTTTCGACACGACTCGTCGCTCCGCTCCACATCGGGCTCAACACCCTGACGCAACAATCACTTTCGAAGACAGAGCAGGGGCCGAGCCGACGTCAGACGAGACCCGCGTCGTGGACGAGGATCGCGACCTGCACGCGATTGGTGGCGTCGAGTTTGGTGAAGATGTGCGAGATGTGGGCCTTGACGGTGGCGACGGACAGGTGCAGGTCGGCGGCGATCTCGGCGTTGGACGCGCCGCGAGCCAGGGCGATGGCGACGTCGCGCTCGCGGTCGGTGAGCGCCGACAACGCATCCTGCGCCGCCGCGGTCCCGCCGGTGTCACCACCGTCGACCACCTGCCGGATGAGGGCGGCGGTGATCGAGGGACTCAATGCGGGCCGACCGTCGAGGACGCCGGTGATGGCGTCGACGATCTCGCCGGGCGGTGTGTCCTTGAGCAGGAAGCCGTCGGCGCCGACGGCGAGCGCCCGGACCACGTAGTCGTCGGCGTCGAAGGTGGTCAGCACGATCACCGCCGGCGGATTCGCCCCTGACTTCAGGGCAGCGGTCGCAGCGATCCCGTCCATCACCGGCATGCGCAGATCCATCAGGACCAGTTCCACCGGTTCGGCGGTATGTGTCTCCAGGGCGGCGCGCCCGTCTGCGGCCTCGGCCACGATCTGCAAGCCGGGGGTTCCGCCGAGCAGCAGTTTCAGTCCGGAACGGACCAACGGGTCGTCGTCGACGATCATGATGCGTGCACTCACCGCGTGCATTCTCCTCTCAGTCCTGCGCCGGTAGCCAGACGTGCAGGATGAACATCGCGTCGTCGGTGCGGGTCACCGAATGCCGGCCACCGCTCAGCGCGACCCGTTCGCCGAGGCCGATCAACCCCAGACCGGACGGCGGCAACGACGTCCGTGCGTCGCCGATCGGCAGCGGATTGACCACCAGCAGGTCGATCCCGGATGCGCGGGCCGGTTCGATCCGCACGGTCACCGTCGACGCCGGCGCGTGTTTGCGTGCGTTGGTCAGGCCCTCCTGGACGCAGCGATACAGGGTGCGGACGGTACTCGCCGACACCGCGTCGAGGTCGGCCGATCGGGTGTACCCGACGCGCATACCGGCATCCCGGTTCTCCTCGATGAGCGCATCGATGTCGGCCGGACGAACCTGCGGGACTTCGGGATCGGCGTCGCCGGGGCCTTCACGCAACACCCCGAGTACCTCCCGAAGCTCGGTCAACGCGAGCCGGGAGTTCTCCTCGATGGTGCGGGCGGTCTGGGCGATCTCCTCCGACGACAGGTCGTCGCGGAACGCCAGCGCACCGGCATACATGCTGACCGTCGAGATCCGATGCGCGAGAACATCGTGCATCTCGCGGGCGATGCGGGCCCGCTCCACCGACCGCGCCTGCGAGATCTTTGCCTGCTGTTCCTGCTCGGCGAGCATCGCCCGCGATTGCCAGCTCGCGAGAAGCTCACGGCGCGAACCGATGTAGAGGCCCCAGGCGATCAGCGCGCCGACGATCGCCACGGTCAGCACCACGATCAGGAACATCGGTTCCGGCGACGGCGCCGTCGGTCCCGGGACGATCCGCTCGGCCAACACCCCTGCGCCGATACCGATGACCGCCTGCGGCACGATCTCTCGCCATCGCCGTCGCGTCGACAACGACACCAGCGCCAGCGCGGCCGGCCCCGACACCGTGATCGACACCGCACTGGCCAGCGCGGTGAAGGTGCACACCACCACCGGATGGGCCCGGCGCCACCACACCGCGATCAGACCGACGACCCCGAGTAAGAGGTCGATCGCCAACCACCACCGTGCATGCTCGATCTGGTACTCGAGCCGACCGGCGGTGGCGACCGCCGAGATCACCAGCATCAGCAGCAGCCGCCAGAGATGCCCCCATCTGGTCAATGGTGGCTGATAGTCCTCCGGGCGCATGCCCCTCACCGTAATGGGGGTCAACCCGGATACGCCTCATCCCCGGGGTGGGGGTGGTATCCGACTTTCGGCTGATCCCGATTCGAGCCTCGTGGCCGATGTGGTGGACCGGCCACCCGCGAAACCATGAATGCCATGATCACCGTGGAGAACCTCACCAAACGATACGGCGACTACGTCGCAGTGGACGACATCTCGTTCGCATGCCGGGCAGGGCAGGTCACCGGCTTCCTCGGGCCGAACGGTGCCGGCAAGTCGACGACCATGCGCATCATGGCCGGATTGACCCCCGCCACCGCCGGCCGGGCCACCATCGACGGCAGCACCTACCGCGATCTGGACAACCCGGCCACCGAGGTGGGCGTGCTGCTCGACGCCTCCGCCCAGCACGCCGGACGCACCGGCGAAGAGATCCTGCGGCTGAGCGCCATGACGATCGGGGTGCCGCGCAGCCGCGTCGACGACATGCTCGAGCTGGTCAGCCTCACCCCCGAGGAGGCCGGGCGCCGTGTGCGCAACTACTCCCTCGGCATGCGGCAGCGGCTCGGCCTGGCCAACGCGCTCATGGGCGATCCGCACATCCTGATCCTCGACGAACCGGCCAACGGTCTCGACCCGGCGGGTATCCACTGGATGCGTGGTCTGCTCCGCGACTACGCCGACCGCGGCGGAACGGTACTGCTGTCTTCGCATCTGCTGCACGAGATCGAGATCGTCGCCGACGACCTCGTCGTGATCGGCAACGGCCGGATCGTCGCGCAGGGCACCAAGGCCGAACTGCTCGCGGGCACCGGCACCGTCGTCCGGTCCACCGACGACACCGCCCTCGCCACCGCCCTCATCACCGCCGGACTCCGGGCACAGGCCGCGACCGGCGGAGGGCTCAACGTGGACGCGCAGCCCGCTGATGTCGGCGCTGTCGCCGCCGTACAGGGCATCGCCCTCACCGAACTACGCGCAGGTGACGGCGCCCGCCTGGAGGAGATGTTCCTGTCCCTCACCGCAGCCGACCAACGTGAACAACCGCTGACCGCAGGAGCCCTGTGATGACCACCCTGACCAACACACGTGATCTGCCCGCCACACCGCGGGCATCCCGGGCGGGCGCGATCCCGATGAGCCGCCTGGTCACCGTCGAACTGCGCAAGCTCACCGACACCCGGGCCGGCTTCTGGCTGGCCGCATCCATCGGTGTGATCTCGGTGGTCGTGGCGGTGGCGATGCTGATCGCCAACCGCAACGACCCCGGCAACCTGTACTTCGGCCAGTTCTTCGGGATGATGAACATCCCCACCGGGATCATCCTGCCGGTCATGGCGATCCTGCTGGTGACCGGAGAATGGAGCCAGCGCACCGCCCTGACGACGTTCACGATGGAACCCCGCCGACAGCGCATCGTGATCGCCAAGCTGCTGACGATGCTGATCGCCGCGGTCGTCGCGGTGGCGCTGTCCCTGCTGCTCGGTGCGGTCGCCAATGTGGTCGCCGGGATCATCGCCGCCGACCCCGCCGGCGCGTGGACGTTCACCGGTGCCGGTCTGGTCAACGCCCTTGTCCTGCAACTGTTCGGGTTGCTGCTCGGGTTCGGGTTCGCCGCGCTGATCCTGAGCACACCTGGTGCGATCGTCGCCTACTTCGCGCTCCCGACGGCATTGTCGCTGGTCACCGAGCTGGTGCCGTGGTTCGGCCGCAACATCGGCGCCTGGGTCGACGTCAGTTCCACCAATGCCGCGTTCCAGACCGAGGACTGGGCCACCGGTGGTGAGTGGACCAAACTGATCGTCTCCGGCATCATCTGGATCGCACTACCGCTGGCGTTCGGGATCGCGCGGATTCTGCGCAGCGAGGTCAAGTAGCCGCCACGGTGAGGCGGCCGGCGACGCCGAGGACACGGTTTGCCCACCGTGCGGGTGGTCGTCAGGAAAAGGTCAGCCGATTCTGTGGACTTCACTGGGATTCTTCTCAGCGACCGTCGGCACCGTGGTGGAGTGACTCATCCCACTCCCCCGGTGCCGCCGTCGTCGTTTCCCCCGCCGCACCCGCAACAGCCGAACCCCGACCAGCCCGACCCGCAGCCCGGCGACCGCGAAGCGCCCGGACCGCAGGCGGCGCAACCGCATCCCGGGCAACCCGGTCCTGGGCAGCCCGGTCCTGGGCAGCCCGGTCCTGGACAACCACGGCCGGGACATCCCTATCCAGGGCAACCACATCCGGGGCAACCACACCCGGGCCGGCCGAACGCCACCCAGCCGATCCCCGGATATCCGACACCCCCGCCGGGATCGCAGCGGACCGGCCGACGCTCGGCCACCCCGATCGTCGCCACAGCGCTGATCGCCGGACTCCTCGGCGGGGCGGTCGCCCTCGGTGGGCAGGCCGTCCTGGACCACACCGCGGTCGGCACGTCGTCGACCGCACCGACCCTCACCACCGCGGCGCCCACCCCGGCCGCACCGTCACAGCCGGGCTCGATCACCTATGCGGCACAGGCGGCGTCGAAGTACACCGCCGACATCCAGGTGACCGGCGCCCAGGGAGTCGCGGTGGGTAGCGGGATCGTGTTGAGCCAGGACGGATATGTCCTCACCAACAATCACGTGGTCTCCGCGCTCGGTTCCGGGGCCACCATCTCGGCGACCACCGCCGACCAGAACTCGCATCCGGCCACCGTGGTCGGTACCGCACCGTCCTATGACCTCGCGGTGATCAAGCTCGGCGGGGTCAGCGGTCTCACCCCCGCACCGATCGGCTCGTCGGCCGATCTCCAGGTCGGCGAACAGGTGGTGGCGGTGGGGAGTCCGGAGAGCCTGTCCAACACGGTGACGTCGGGGATCATCAGTGCCCTGTCGCGGACGGTGACCGCCGGCGACGGGCAGGGATCGCAGGTCACCGTCTACAACGGGCTGCAGACCGACACCCCGATCAATCCCGGCAATTCCGGTGGGCCACTGGTCAATCTGCAAGGGCAGGTGATCGGGGTGAACTCGGCGGTCGACACCGGTTCGGGTGCCTCCGACGGCGTGCAGGCATTCGGCTTGGGCTTCGCCATCCCGATCGACACCGCCAGCCGGGTGGCCAACGAACTGCTGCACAACGGGCAGGCCACCAAACCCGTTCTGGGCGTGACCGGTTCGATCGCCGCCACCAACGCGGCGGCCACCACCCAGACCTCCGGTGCGCAGATCACCGACGTACAGGCCAATGGTCCGGCCGCTGCGGCGGGGCTCTCGTCGGGCGATGTGATCACCAAGGTCGGCGACCAGCGGATCAGTTCCTACGCCGATCTGATGGCGGCGGTGCTGGGCTACTCGCCCGGCCAGAGTGTGCCGCTGACGGTGCGCAGCGGCGGCTCCGAGCACACCGTGACGGTGACGTTGGGCAGTGTGGTGGACACCGAGCAGACCACCGTTCCCCAGAGCACGCTCCCGCAGCGCGGCCTGCACTGATCCGGCCAGGCCCGGTGATCGCGCCGTTCCGGCGATCGGTTGGGGCGCAGAAACGGACCTGCCCTGTGCAACTCGTCCGCGGCGGGTGCTTAGGTGTTGTCCATGAGTCCCGCCCCGCTGCGCAGCCCCGGCGACCCGTTGCGTGCGATGTCCGAGGATGCCGACGACATCGTCGCCGACGCCGGCCGTCTGCGCGCCGCCGTCGCCCAGGCCGACGGTGCCGCGCCGTCCGCGCTCACCGCGGCATCGATCGCCGACGCTGTGGTCGCGGTCCGGCGGACACGGCTCGTTCTCGCGCAAGCCCTCGACGCCGTCGGTGACGTCGTCGGCGGTGACGACGACCCGACCTCCCCACTCGGCCATGCCCGCATGGCCGCCCGACGGCTGGTCGCACGGACCGGGAGCGAGGTGGGTCATGTCTTCGGCGACCGGCCCCATTCGATCCTGATCCGGGTGGTCATCACCCTCGCCACCAGCCTGGCGCTGGTCGTGTTCTACCGGCTGACCGGGTGGGCCGACTACGCCGAACGCGGTTCGCTGTCGCTGTATCTGTTCGGCGCGGTGATCGGCAGTGTGGTGTGCACCAATGCCCTGTGTTTCGAGGCCGACCGCGTGCTCGGTGAGCTCGCCGACGGGGAACGGTTGTGGCGCATCCTGATCGCCAAGAACCTCACCATGGGCGGGCTGGTGACGGTGGCCGCCGCGCCGGTGATCGCCCTGCTCGCGGTGACCACCGATCTCGAGACGATCGCCGTCATCGACCAGTTCGTGGTGATGGTGCTCATCTGGCTCGGGGTGGGCAATCTGCTGTCGGTGATCAGCCCGCTGCGGCACGAGCCGCTCGGCGCCCGCCTGCACGACGGCACCTGGCGGGCCTACCTGCTCTCGTTCGGCATCTCCTACGGGGTCGGCCTGACGGTCAACCTGATGATCTACTGGCGTCTCTGGGCCCGGGAATCGGCGACGGAACGGTTCGGCGCACCGTCGTGGTCGTTGCAGTTGCTGATGCTCGCCAGCGGCGCACTCATCTGGATCCTGTTGTCGGTACTGGCCGTCTCCAGTTCGCGACTGCCGTCGGTCCGGCAGCTCCTGGGTCGGGAGATGCTCAGCCGCGGCGCACTGCCGACGACGGCCGACTAGAGCGCCCCGGCGTCAGGCGCGCGCCAGCCGCTCGAACCGTGCCAGATGTGCATCCGCCGAACCGAATTCGTTCTCGATGACGGTCAGGCGCCGGAAGTAGTGGCCGATCGCGAGTTCTTCGGTCATCCCCATGCCGCCGTGCAGTTGCACCGAGTTCTGCCCGATGAACCGTGCCGCGCGGCTGATCGTGGCCTTGGCCGCCGACACCGCCGATGCCCGCTCGGCAGCCGGGGCGTCGAGGCTCAGCACCGCGAGATACTGTGCGGCCACGGCCTGTTCGAGTTCGATGTACATGTCCACCATGCGGTGTGCGAGGGCCTGGAATCCGGCGAGCGGACGTCCGAACTGCTGGCGCTGCTTGGTGTACTCGACGGTGTCGGCGAGCACCTTGCGCATCAGTCCGACCGCCTCGGACACCACGGCCGCAGTGCCCTCGTCCCAGGCTTGCTCGAGCAGTGCGGTGGCCTGCTCCCCCGACACCACCAGCGCATCGGCCCCCACGCGGACGCCGTCGAAGGCCACATCGGCGGCGCGCCGGTCGTCGACGGTGCGGAAGACCTGAATACCCAGACCGGCCGGGGCGTCGTCGCCGGCCGGCACCAGGAACAGCCCGAGGTCATCGGTGTCGGCCAACCGGGCCACGACGATGAGGTGTGAGGCCAGCGGCGCGGTGGTCACCACCGGCTTGGCGCCGTCGAGCACCCAGCCGTCGTCGGCGCGGGTGGCGGTGGTGGTCACCCGGGTCGGCACACCGCCGGAACCGTCCTCGAGGGCGGCCAGCGCGAGCAGCGCATCCCCGTCGACGACGCGGCGGGCGAGCTGGAGTGCGCCGGGATGCCCGGTGCGGGCCAGCAGGCGCGCCCCGAGGACGACGGTGTCGACGAACGGTTCGACGACCAGCGCCGCGCCGAGCGCCTCGGTCACCACCATCAGTTCCTCGGGTCCGCCGGCGTCGCCGCCCACCGATTCGGGCAGGCAGGCCCCGAGTACCCCGAGTTCGTCGGCGAAGGCACGCCACACCTCGGGCTGCCACCCGGCACCGATCTTGGCGGCCTTGCGGCTCTCCTCGAGACCGTAGCGGGTGGCCAGAAAACGGGAGAGTCCGTCGGCGAGCAGTTGCTGTTCGGCGGTGAGATCGAAATCCATCGGAGGTCCTGTTCGATTCGTGGACGGTGCGGATCAGGCGGGGAGAGACCAGGGTTCGGCGATGGGCGCCGGGATCAGAACTGGGGCAGGCCGAGTGCGGCCTTGGCCAGGATGTTGCGTTGGATCTCGTTGCTGCCGGCGTAGATCGAGCCCGCCCTGTCGTTGAGGTAGAGCAGCGGGGCCACGGCCTGCCAGTCGGCGCCGCTGACATGACCGTCGGCCGGCGGGGTGTAGTCCTCGATCGGTCCGCCGGGTTTGGTGGCGTGCGGCTGGTAGACGCGTCCCCGGGGGCCGGCCGCCTCGACGCCCAGCTCGGTGATGTGCTGACTCAGTTCGGTGGACAGGATCTTGAGCATCGACGAGATGGCGCCGGCATTGCGGCCGGCGTTCATGTCGGCCAGGGCACGGTATTCCAGGATCTCGAGCACCTTGGCCCGGGCCCGGTCGTCGGCGAGTTTCGCGGCGAAGGCCGGCTCGTCGACCATCGGAGCGCCGGACGGGCCGGTGACGGTCGCGGCATGCTCGGCGAGGTTCTCCACCATCACCTGCAGTGCCGGGGCCGCCGCGCCGCCACCGCGCTCGAAGACGAGCAGATACTTGGCGACGGTCCAGCCGTCGTCGATCGACCCGAGCACGTTCTTCTTGGGCACGCGTACCCCGTCGAAGAAGACCTGTGCCTGCACCTTCTCCCCGGAGGCCATCACCAGCGGCTGCACCTCGATCCCCGGTGAGGTCATGTCGATCAGCAGGAAGGTGATCCCCTCCTGCTTCTTGCCCGTGCGAGAGGTGCGGACCAGGCAGAACATCCAGTTCGCCTCGGTCGCATGGGTGGTCCAGATCTTGCTGCCGGTGCACACCAGATCGTCGCCGTCGTCGACGGCGGCCATCGACAGCGACGCGAGGTCGGAGCCGGACTCCGGTTCCGAATAGCCCTGACAGAAGAAGACATCGCCGGTGAGGATTCCGGGCAGGAAGAACGCCTTCTGTTCCGGGGTACCGAACGCCACGATCGCGTGGGCGACCATCCGGATTCCCATGGGCGACAACGCCGGAGCGCCGGCGAGGACCGATTCGCGGCTGAAGATGTAGTGCTGGGTGAGCGTCCAGTCGCAGCCGCCGTGTTCCACCGGCCAGGCCGGTGCGGCCCAGCCCCGGCGGTGCAGGACCTCCTGCCACTGCATGGATGCCTCGTGGTCGGTGTAGACGCTGGTGCGCAGGCGTCCCGCCGACCGCAGTTCCGGGGTGAGTTCGGCGTCCAGGAAGGCGCGCACCTCATCGCGGAACGCGATGTCCTCGTCTGACCACGTCACGTCCATCCCGTGCCACCTCTCATCGCTTCCCGCGCCGATCTATCAAATATATGATCTGCACCAATGTACGACACAGGTCACGTACCGGACAGGGGTGACCCCTCGGATCAGCGACGCCGCGCCTGCGACGGGCTCTGGCCGTACCGACGGCGGTACGCCGCGGCGAACCGGCTGGCACTGCTGAAACCCCAGCGCGCGGCCACATCCGAGACCGTCGCGACCCCGGCCTCGATGTCGGCATGGGCACGGGCGAGCCGGATGTCGCGCAGGGTTGCCGTCGGACTGGCGCCCACGTACTCGGCGAAGGCCTCCTGCAATCGGCGCACACTCGTCTGCGCCAGCCCGGCCATCTCGGCCAGGGTCCACGCCCGGGTCGGATCCGCCTCGATCGCATCGAGCACCCGCTTGACCGTACGAGGCCGCAACGCCCTGGTGGCATCCACCGGTTCGGGGTCCACCGCGAGCAGGAACGCCACAGTCACCGCGCTCGCGATCTGCGGTCCCACAAGTGGATTCGCCAGCACATCCGAGGGCTCGCCGGGCTCGCAGCGGCGGGCGGTGAGCGCCTCGATGAGACTCACCCACGACTTCCCGGCCGGATCTGCGACGTCGACCTGCGCGGGCAGGGACAGCCGGCCGGCAGCGGGCCGGGCATGGATGCGCTCGGCCTCCCGCTCGAGGTGGTCGGCGTCGAACTTCACCCCGAGCACCTCACAGTCGGCGGTCCACCGGCTGATCAGCGAGGCGCGACCGGCGGCGAAGACCGTCGCCGTGCCCGGTACGGACACGATCTCGCCGGCCTCCCCCGTCGAGTGCAGCCGGCCCGACAGCGGGATGTTGACCTCGTAGGCGCCCGGATACTCGCAGGCGATCGACACATCGGCACCCCAGGACAGACGGCCGATGGTGACCGGCCCCAACTCGACGGTCCGCAGCGAGAGATCGAGCTCCTCGGAACCGTCGAGTCCGGTGAGCTCATGCGGGAAGTACGCCTCGGCGACGGCGCGGTGTGCGCCGTCCCAGTCGCGTTCGGTGGACATCGAGTACGCGTCTTTCGGTCGGTCAGGGCCGACGGGCTGGGTCGGCCATCTCCTGTCTACCTCACACGACACACCGAGTGCGACGCCCGTCACATCTCGACCGCGCAGAACGTCCCGACGTCGCGCAATCGGTGTCGAAATGCCGCCTCGCCGAGCCCTACCGTCAGCTCACCAGTCCATCGGAACCCACCGACACCCCGCCGATCGACACCACACCGAGGAGAGGAAGGGTCGCCATGACCGCGACACTGAGCTGGATCGACGAGATCACGATGAGCCAACTCGAGCGCAACCCCTACCCGATCTACGAGCGGCTGCGCGCCGAGTCGCCACTGGCCTACCTGCCGGTGCTCGGGTCGTATGTGGCCACCACCACCGACATCTGCCGCGAGATCGCCACCAGCGACGACTTCGAGGCCGTGATCACCAAGGCGGGTGGGCGGACCTTCGGCCATCCCGCGGTGATCGGCGTGAACGGACCGATCCACGAGGACCTGCGGTCGATGGTCGACCCGGCGCTGCAGCCGCAGGAGGTGGACCGCTGGATCGACGACCTGGTGCGACCGATCGCCCGCCGGTTCCTGGAGACCTTCGAGGACGACGGGAACGTCGAACTGGTCTCGCAGTACTGCGAGCCGGTCAGCGTCCGCGCACTCGGCGATCTGCTGGGACTCGCCGACGTCGACTCCGACACCCTGCGCGACTGGTTCCACAAGCTGTCACGCTCGTTCACCAATGCCGGCGTGGACGAGAACGGCGAGTTCACCAATCCCGACGGTTTCCGCGAAGGCGACGAGGCCAAGGCGGAGATCCGGGCCATCGTCGACCCCAAGATCGACCACTGGATCGAGCACCCCGACGACACCGCCATCTCGCACTGGCTGCACGACGGTATGCCGGCGGGCCAGACCCGCGACCGCGAGTACATCTACCCCACGCTCTACGTGTATCTGCTGGGCGCGATGCAGGAGCCGGGACACGCGATGGCGTCGACGCTGGTGGGTCTGTTCACCCGCCCGGACCAGATGGAGCAGGTGGTCGACGAGCCGCAGCTGATCCCGCGGGCGATCTCCGAGGGCATGCGGTGGACCTCGCCGATCTGGTCGGCGACCGCCCGCATCTCCACCGCCGACGTCGAGGTGGCCGGGGTGGCCTTGCCCAAGGGCACCGTGGTGCTGCTGTCTTACGGCTCGGCCAACCACGACACCGCCACCTACGCCGCGCCGTCGGAGTACGACATCTCCCGGCCGCCGTTGCCGCATCTGGCCTTCGGTGCGGGCAAGCACGCGTGCGCCGGGATCTACTTCGCCAATCACGTGTGCCGGATCGGCCTGGAGGAGTTGTTCGACTCGATCCCGAGCCTCGAGCGCGATCTGACCACCGACGTCGAGTTCTGGGGCTGGGGCTTCCGCGGTCCCACGGCGCTGAACGTCACCTGGGAGGTGTGAGATGTCCACTCCCACCGAGCATCCGGTGCAGGTGTCGGGATCGGCGACGGCCACCGTCGGCTGCCGCGACGACCAGACCCTGCTCGATGCCTTCCTCCGCAACGGGGTGTACCTGCCGAACTCCTGCAACCAGGGCACGTGCGGGACCTGCAAGGTGCGCCTGACCGCCGGTGACGTCGCCGCCCCGCCGGTGTCGGAGACGGTGCTCGGCGCCGACGACCAGGCTCGCGGTTACGTCCTCGCCTGCCAGACGCGCCCGTGCTCACCCACGCAGATCGAGGTCGACGCCCCCGAAGTTGCTGCACCGCAGCATGTCCTGCGGGATCTGCAGGGCAGGGTCGGTGAGATCCGCAGCGTCGCCGACGACACCGTGGCCGTCCATGTGGAACTCGATGAGCCGCTGGACTTCTCGGCCGGTCAGTACATGGAGCTGCGTGTCCCGCATTGCGGCGAGATGCGACAGTATTCGATGGCCAATCCGCCGGCGTCGTCGACGCGGCTGGAGTTCCACATCCGGCGGGTGCCGTCGGGGGCGGCGACCGACCGCTGGATCTTTGCCGATCTCACCGCCGGCGACGAGGTGGCGCTGCGCGGACCATGGGGTGACTTCACCTACGCCGAGTGCACCAGCCCGCTGCTCCTGCTGGCCGGCGGTACCGGCTTGGCCCCGCTGAAATCCATCGCGTTGCAAGCACTCGCCGACAACCCGGACCGGGAGATCCACCTCTATCACGGGGTGCGTCACGAGTCGGATCTCTACGACGTCGAGTTCTGGACCGAGCTGGCCCGCACCCATCCGGGAGTGAGCTACATCCGGTGCCTGAGCCGGTCCGACGGCGGTGATCGCCACGGCTACGTCGGCGACGCGGTCGCCGAGGACTTCGCGTCGCTGCGCGGCTTCACGGCCTACCTCTGCGGTCCGCCGGCGATGGTGGACGCGGGGGTCAAGGTGTGCAAGCGCCGTCGCATGTCGGCCCGCAACATCCATCGCGAACGATTCACCGCCGCGGTGACCGACGCCCCGGCCGTCCTCAGTGCGTGATCTCGGACATATCAGGCATCCACCCGCAGCGTACCGACGCGGTACGCTGCGGGTATGGATCTACTACGCAGCGTAATAGTTCTCGTCCACATCCTCGGGTTCGGCGTGACGTTCGGCGCCCTCGTGGCCGCCGCGGCGTCGCGCAGGTTCGAGTTCACCCGGATCATGGACTACGGCATCGTCGTCTCCCTGATCACCGGACTCGCCCTGGCCGCGCCGTGGGGCGGCTTCGAGCCCAACTACCCCAAGATCGCGGTCAAGCTGGTCTTGCTGGTGATCCTCGGTGGCGTCCTGGGCATGGGCAGCGCCTTCCAGAAGCGCGACGGAAAGCCCGTCGGACCGGTCTGGGTCACGATCGCGGCAGTGCTGTCGGCGGCGGCCACGGCCGTCGCGGTCATCTGGTAGTCGCGGACAGGGATGGCCGGGCACAGGTGATGGTGCTCAGGTGGCGCTGGTGGCACGCAGCGTCGCATGCACCCCGGCCGGGCCCACACCCCGATCGAGCGCGAGGACCATCACCGCGCAGCCGATCGCCGACGCCACCACACTCGTGGCGAACAGCATCGGGTAACCCGCGAGATCGCCGATCAGCCCGGCCGCGAGACCCGCGACCCCCTGCACCACCACGATCGAACAGGCCAGGAGCGTGTAATCACTTCCGGCGTGCGCGATCTCGGCGGCGTCCATCATCACGGTGAACACCGCGACGGTGGCGACACCGCCGAAGACATGCTCGGCCAGACATGCGGTGACGATCAGCCCGAAGCCGCCGATCTCCATCGACGACGCGAGGTACAGCCCCAGGCTCGCCGTCTGCGAGATCCCGCCGATCAGCAGCGCCGAACGGCGGCCGTACCGGTAGGCCACCCAGCCTCCGGCGGCGGCCCCGGCCAGCGCGCCGAGTGACGAGAGCACGCCCTTGACCAGGGCGATCTGCGACAGACTCAACCCCGAGTCGGTCAGGAACGGCCCGATCAGCGACGACCCCATCGAATCGCCGAACTTGTATGCGCCGATCAGCAGGATCAGCGCCACGATCCCGGGCCGGCGGAGCCTGCTCCACCACGCGACCGCCGTCGTCGCCGGTGACGCCGCCGGGCGCGGCGCTCTCGATTCGCCTGTGCGCGGCAGCCACCACACCGGGATCGTGCACGCCAGCAAGGCGATCGCCATCGCGACGAACAGTCCACGCCAGCCCGCGATCGAGAACAGATACAGCAGTCCCCCGCCACCGGCGATCATGCCGACGCGGTAGGCGCCCACCTGGATTGCGTTGCCCGGGCCCCGTTGCCGGGGCCCGATGCGTTCGACGGCGAGGCCGTCGGTCGCAACGTCCTGGGTCGCCGACAGCACGTTCATCATCGCGATCCCGACGAACAGCCACCGCAGCGTCGAGTCGAGGTCGAGGCAGGCCATGCCCAGGGCCAGCGCCGACGACGACAGTTGCAGGGTCAGCAGCCACCGACGGCGGGTGCCGTATCTGTCGACGACGGGCGCCCACAGGAATTTCAGGGCCCACGGGGCGAACAGGATGCCGGTCGCCGAGATCGCGAACAGCGAGAACCCCGAGTCGCGCAACACCACCGGCAGCGCCTGGGTGAAGAAGCCGAACGGGAGTCCCTGCGCGAAGTAGAGCGCCGTCAGGATCGAGAACGTGCCCATTCCCACAGCGCACGTTCCCACGGCCGAGGTGGGCGCCTTTCCCGAGGTGGTCATGGCGGTCATGGTGTCAGATCCCTCACCGGCCCGCCCCCGGCGCGTCACCTCCGGCCATCGCCGCCGCAGACGATAGCGTCGGTCGGGTTGCCACCCCGAACCGTTCCCGCGCCAACCGCTATGCCCGTCGTCGTCGCAAGCGGGTGGCCGCCGCCGACAACGATCTCACCGATCTGCAGTGGGACCGCCTGCGCAGCCTGTGGGCGGGGTGCGCCTACTGCGGCGCCGAAGATGTTGCCCTGCAGAAGGATTGCGTACTCGCGATCTCCCGGGGCGGCCGCTACACCGTGACCAACGTGGTGCCGTGCTGCCGGTCGTGCAATGCCGGTAAATGCAATGCCGAGGTGACCGGCTGGATGCGCCGCAAGAAGCTCGACGAGAAGCGGTTCCTGTTGCGCTATGCCGAGATCCGCGCACTGCTCGCCGATGAGGACATCTGAGTACGCCGCACTCTCGACGACTTCCCCACCGCCGGCACCTTGCGCTGCCCGGCGACGGCTCCTATGTTCGGGAGAAGGCCTGACTCGGCGAGCATCCGGACATCACCACCGTCAGAGAGGAAGTTCCGATGGCTCAGGACACGCAGGACCGCAACCCGACACCGGATCCGGCCGAGGAGAACGCATTCTTCCCCTCGCCGTACTCGTTGTCCCAATACACCTCCGACAAAACCGATTTCGATGGTCTGGCAACTCAGGACCGCTACACCGGCAACCGGTGGAAGGTGCTGGTGATCGCGACCGACGAGCGCTACATGCTGATGCGGAACGGCCGTTTCTTCTCCACCGGCAACCATCCGGTGGAGACACTGCTACCCATCCACCACATCGCGCAGGCCGGCTACGGTATCGATGTCGCGACCGTCAGCGGCGGTCCCGGCAAGTTCGAGTGGTGGGCGTATCCGAAGGACGACGCCGCGACGCGCACCGCCCTGGACGCCACCCGCGAGGCCTTCAGGTCCCCCAGGCGACTCGCCGACGTCATCGCCGGCGGCCTCGACGACTACGCAGCGATCTTCATCCCCGGTGGCCACGGCGCGATGAACACCATCCCGGCGCACACCGATGTGCGTGATGCGCTGGACTTCTTCCTCGACGGCCGGCTCATCATCACCCTCTGCCACGGGCCGGCCGCATTGCTGGCGGCCGGCGTCGGCCGTGACGCCAATCCGTTCGCCGGATACCGGATCGTCGCCTTCCCGGACTCCCTGGACCTCGGGGCCAACATCGACATCGGATACCTTCCCGGTCAGATGCCGTGGAATCTCGGTGAGCGACTGCGGGAGGCCGGCATCGAGATCAGCAACGACGACATGTCCGGTGCCACCACCCGCGACCGCAACCTGCTCACCGGCGACAGCCCGCTGGCCGCGAACCGACTCGGCAAGGAGTCGGTACTCGCCTTGCTCGAGGAGTTCGGCAGCTGATCGGGCGCTCCCGACCCTCACCCACCATGCACTGGTCGAGCAGGTCAACCGCGCACACCCCGGACACCCAACCCGATCAGCACCCCCGGCAGGTCGACCGAACACAGCGACGACGCCGGCCGTCGAAACCGACGCCGGCCGACATCGACACGTCTCGACGCTCGTCCGCCGTCACGGCCGGATGTCATCGCGCGGGCACATCAGCGCTCGCTCGACTCCTGCGCCGGCATCCTCGACGTGTTCTGGCCGTATTCGCCTGCGGCCCAGGAGGCGAGCAGTTGCATGCGTTCGGCCGACGCCGAACCCGGTTCGGCCGCATACACGGTGATCGACAGACCCGGCTCCGATTCCATCTCCATGCCCTCGTAGGCCAGGGTCATCTCGCCGACGACAGGATGGTGGAAGGTCTTGGTGCCCGTCCCGTGGTGGCGGACATCGTGCGATCCCCACCGGGTACGGAATTCGCTGCTGCGGGTGGACAGTTCACCGATCAGATCGTGGAGTTCCTTGTTGTGCGGGTCGCGGCCGGCCTCGGTCCGCAGGATCGCCACCGTGATGTCGGCGAACTTCTCCCAGTCGGGATAGAAGTCCTGGGCCCGGGCGTCGAGGAAGGTGAACCGGGCGATGTTGGGTGGCTGCCCCGGCATGTCGAAGGTGTCCTTGTAGAACGCCCGGGCGAGGGTGTTGGTGGCCAGGATGTCGAGGCGACCGTTGCGCACGAACGCCGGGCCGTCGGTGATGGCGTCGAGAATCCACTGCAGACTCTCGTGCGGCCGCCAGCTCTTCGGGTTGCGCCGACGCGGCCGGGCAACGGGACTCGCGGCATGCGCCAGGTCGAACAGGTGCGCCCGTTCGGCGTCGTCGAGGAGCAGTGCCTTGGCCAGCGCATCGAGGATCTCCGGTGATGCACCGCTGATCGAGCCGCGCTCGATCCTCGTGTAGTACTCGACGCTGACCCCGGCCAGGATGGCGACCTCGGTGCGCCGCAGTCCCGCCACACGCCTGTTGGTTCCGGCAGGCAGACCGACGTCGTCCGGGGTCACCCGAGCCCGCCGCGAGGTCAGGAACTCCCGCACCTCTGCTCGATTGTCCACGTGTCCCACGGTAGGCCGAGGCCCGCCGGTGTGGGAGGTACCCGCAGTACCTGCATCCGGCGGGGCTCCCACGCATGCGCGAGCGGGGCCACCATGGTCTCCGGAGGGTCGGCACAGCCCCCGGCCGAAGACACCACGCCGACCGCCAACCGTATGCAGAAGGAATTGACATGACAGACAACACCTTCGACCCGGTGTTCCCGCGGGGAGAGAAGAACGACGCCTTTGCGCAGTACTTCATCGGACAGAGCTACCTCGCTCCGCTGACCACCGAGGGGGTCGCGGTGAGCAATGTGACCTTCGAGCCGGGATGCCGCAACAACTGGCACATCCACCACAGCGATGGCGCCGGTGGCGACCAGATCCTGCTGTGTACCGCGGGCAGTGGCTGGTACCAGGCCCAGGGCGAACCGCCGATCAGCCTGGACCCGGGCACCGTCATCCGGGTCCCGGCCGGGACCACACACTGGCACGGCGCGAAGGCCGACTCGTGGTTCAGTCATCTCGCCTTCATCGTGCCGGGCGAGGGCCTACGCAACGAGTGGCTCGACCCCGTCGCCGATGTGGAGTACCACCGACTGCCGAAGAACGGAGAGACCGTATGAGCATCCTGACCGAGACCTACACCCTGTCCAACGGGGTCGAGATCCCCAAGCTGGGGCTGGGCACCTGGTTCATCGACGACGACAAGGCCGCGCAGGCCGTCCGTGACGCCGTCGAGATCGGGTACCGCAACATCGACACCGCCCAGGCCTACGGCAACGAACGCGGTGTCGGCGAGGGGGTGCGGACGTCCGGGGTCCCCCGCGACCGGTTGTTCGTGTCGACCAAGCTCGCCGCGGAGATCAAGGATTTCGACGACGCGGTGGCCGCCATCGACGGTTCGCTCGAGACCCTCGGGCTCGACTACGTCGACCTGATGCTCATCCACAGTCCGCAGCCCTGGAACGACTTTCGCGGCGGTGACTACGCCGACGGCAATCGTGCGGCGTGGCGTGCACTCGAAAAGGCCTACACGGAAGGCAAACTGCGCGCTGTCGGCGTCTCCAACTTCCTGCCCGCCGATCTCGCGAACCTCGACGGCGCCACGGTGACGCCCCACGTGAACCAGATCCTGGTGCACGCCGGCAACACCCCCGACGATCTGCTCGACCACTGCCGCACCAAAGAGATCCTGGTGGAGGCATATTCACCAATCGCGCACGGTGAGATCCTGGACAACGAGGCGGTGGCGGCGATCGCGGACCGATACGGTGTGAGCGTGCCGCAGCTGTGCATCCGATACACCCTGCAGCTCGGCACCGTGTCGCTACCGAAGACCGCGAACCCCGAGCACATGCGCGCCAACGCCCGCGTCGACTTCGTGATCTCCGACGACGACATGGATGCCCTGCGAACCCTGCGTGAGCGCGACTACGGCGACTCGAGCGCATTCCCGGTGTACAGCGGTCGGTGACCCAGCGGCCGCCATCTCGGCCGACCACCACGATGATTGAGCCGACGCGGAGCGCAGCGACAAGTCGAGTCGAAATCCCCGCAGCCCGAACCCGGGCGGTGACCACCTTCAAGGCGCCCACTACCCAGCGTCGGCTACGGAGGTTTCGACAACCGGGCGTCCTCGCTACGCTCGGTCGACCTGCTCAACCAGCCACCACTCTCAACCAGCCACCGCACCCGGCCGACCAGCCACGATGATTGAGCCGACGCGGAGCGCAGCGACAAGTCGAGTCGAAATCTCCGTGGGCCGAACTCGATACGCAACCAGAAGCGGACAGACCGTACCCGACTCTTCGCCCTATGCCTCGATCGGGTCGTACCAGTCGGCGTTCCTGAGCAGGACCCGGGTGTCGAGGTCACGGTTCCACTCGGGCTCGATGCCGTGCCTGCGGAGGACGGGGAAGACGACGTCGTCGAGCAGGCGGATCACGTCGGCCTTGTACCGGTTCTCCTGCTCGGCTTCGGTGAGTTTGTTGTAGGTCTCCTCGTCGAAGTCCTCGGGAGGGAATGCGCCGTAACCGATGTAGGTCTCGCCGGTCTCGACGAGTCGTTCGGTGTCCTGCTGATGGAAGTAGGCGTAGCCCTTCCAATGTCGGGTGTCGTCGCGCTCGTCCCAGATCTCACCCGATGCGCAGTTGCCGCAGCAGGAGAAGTCGGCACGGGCGACGACGCCGTTGTCGATGAGTTCCTCGAACGCGGTGATCGTGCGGGCGGTGTACTCGCCGATCTCCTTTCTGCTGACGCAGCCGGGCGTCGCGTAGCGCGGTGTGCGCAGCGGTGAGCTGGTCTTCGGTGAGCTCGTAGTCGTCGCCGTAGATGTCGATGAACTCGTCGACGTCACCCTGGCCGGTGATCAGCAGGTCCCAGATCTCCTGGGTCAGGTCGGTGCGGGCTTCCTCGTCGAGCGGCAGTTCGGGGAGAACGGCGTACGGCGGGATCTCGTTCGGGTTCTTCGACTCAGCGCTCATGGCGCCACCTCCGGACAGTGAGCGGAAGCCGGGCCGATTCACCCGACGGCGACGATGATAGCCATGCTTCCGGCACACGGACCGTTGCCGGACCGTCAGAAGTCGATGAATCCGGCGACGACATCCTCGACGACGCCACCGGCGCCAGATGTTCCGTAGAAGTACACCGACCCGTACCCCCACAGATACTCGTCGATCACGTCATCGAGCTCGCCGCCGACCGGCCATCCCTCCTCGTCGATCTGGAAGAGGAAGCGATGTCCCGCGGCTCGCACGGCGTCGCCGTAGCCGGGTTCGTTCTGGATGAGGACGGGCTCGTCGTCGATCCGCACCAACGGCACCACGCCGCCGCCGCCACCCGGGACGGTGAGACCGGCCGATCGCAGTCCGGGCCACCCGAGATCAGGCCGGACCCCTCGCGGAGAGGGGCTGTGCACAAGCGCTCGCATGGCCATGTCCGGGTACACGAGATCGTCGTCGCCGATGTCGAATCCGTCCCGCAACAGCACCGACACCTCGATGCCCGTCGCCCACCCGGCACAACCGGCGGGCAGCGTCAGCAGGTAGCGATGGGTGCTCAGCAGCGGATGGGTCTCGATCGCCACCGGCGGAGCGCCACCCAGCCGTCCACCGTCGCGGGCATCGGGCAGGGACGGGACGAAGAACGTGGACATGGCCGGAATCCTAGGACGACGCGTGACGCCGCACCGCCGAGGACACGTGGTGCCCCGTGCTCAATCCCAGAACCCGCCCTTGGTGTATTCGGTGATCGGCCGGAACCCCATGCCGAGCAACCGGGCATCCTCGCATGCCCGTTTGAAGTCGTCGTCACAGACGAGTTCATGGCCGAGGTCGAGGTACAGAAATGCCGCGGCCGCAGGTACCTTCGTCTCGTCGACGACGAACCGTTCCACCGACTCGAGCACCGGAATGTTCTGAAAGTGCTTGTGGTAGGCGGGTTCTCCGCTCGGGTATATCTTGTCGGCCTCGTAGGACGAGGCCTCGAGGTCGATCACCGATGCCCACTCCGACCATCGGAGGTAGGAGTACGGCTTGACCGTCGGCGTCCCACCGGACTGGATGATCTGCACCGGCACCGGATGCACGCCGATGCCGAAGTCCCGGCAGATCTGCAGGAATCGTTCCGACGCCAGCCAGTTGATGCCCCAGTAGTCGAGGTCGATCACCGGATGCCGGGTGGTCAGCACGTACTCCGACGGGATCTCCCCCATCGGCGGGGTGGGCGCGAACGCATCCCATTCCCACCGACGGTCGAGCTCACCCTTGAGCACCACCGGGCATCCGCGCGCCCCGGCCACGTAATCGACGATCCAGAGCGTCAACTCGTCCTCCACCCACGTCTGTGCACGGTCGGCATACCCGACCGGGTCGATCCACCGTATCGGTCACCTACGACCCGGCACCGCCAGCAGGCCCGGACACCGGCCCCACGAAGGGGACCACGAGCGAACATGTGACATTCGCCGTCGGATTCCGGTCCCCACGCAGAACATTCACGACGATGTCCACGGCGGCGGGGTCAAACGGGAATGCGAAATGATCCGTGGTGTCGACTCGGCGCGTCCTGGATGAGGATGTTCTGGACGCCGGCCTCCTCCCCCGGTGCGGATCTGCATCGAACCGGGCGGACCGGACTCAGATCTGCCGTCGCCAGTCGTCGCCGTCCCGATCGAAGACGATGCGGAGGTGGCGTCGGTCAGATGACCCCTGCCAGAACTCGACCCGGCTGGGCACGACCCGCCACAGGGTCCAGTCGTCGGGGTCGACGTCGGCGCGTGCCGCTGCACTGCGGGCCGCAAGGTCGGCCAGGCTCTCGTCTCGGGAGGCCTCGACCACATGCCCGCGCACTCGGACCGACCGGACGACCGGCTGCCACCAGAACGTGAGCGCCGCGTGCGCATTCGCGGCGAGCTGACCGCCTTTCGCGCTCGTCCTGGTGCTCGCGAACGCCCAGCCGCGCGCATCGACGTCCTTGAGCACCAGGACCAGCGCATCGGGCAGACCGGTGGCATCCACCGTCGACATCGTCATCGCGTGCAGTTCGGGCACGGCATGGCGCATCGCGACGTCCAGCCAGTCGAGGAACAGTGTCACCGGATGGTCCGGCACGGCGTCGAGGTCGAGCGGCGGAGCGACACCCGCCAGCGCCGGCAGTGCTCGCAGTAGCGACCGCGTGTCGCCCGGTCTGGTGTCGTCTGTTGTCACGCCGGTCTCTCCTGCCGCAGCCACGGATAGTGCCCCACATGGTTTCCTGCGCCTCACACCCTGCGGCACATGAACACCAGGTGGTAGTCGCCGATGTTCTCGCGTCGCGTCTCGATGTATCCCAGGCGTCGGTAGAGGCCGATGTTGGCGACGCTGCGTTCCCCGGTGAACAGTTCGACCCGATCGATCTCCTCGGGCAGGTGATCGTCGATCGCCGTCAGCAGCCGGGTTCCCAGCCCGCGCCCCTGCAGGTCCGGCACGACCGTCAGGCGCCCCAGTTCGGCGGTGTCACCCCGAGTTCGGAGCCGGACAGCGGCGACGAGGCGACCATCGCGGCGAATCCCGAGCGCGGTGACGTCCGGATCGGACAGTTCGGCCGTCAGCTCGTCGAGGGTCTGCACCAGTGGCGGGAGCGTGAGGTCGTCGTGCAGGATCGCCTCGCTGACGTACGCCGCGCGCTGCAGGGTGAGTATCTCGCCCGCATCGTCGGGTCCCAGCCGCACGACATCGGGCACACCGTTGTCCACGCTCACGCCTTCCGCTCTCCGTCGTCGATTCCTGGAGACTGGCAGCTTGTTTCGCCTGCGGCAAACCATTTTCCGGTGATGGTTACGCCGGCTGTCCGCGAAACGATGGTTGCCCCCCGGTGTTTAGATGAGAGCCACGGTCGACGAGCGGAACGGGGTGAACGGTATGGCGCTGCTGGCTGCCGGTCGGCGGCACTCGCTGGCTTGCCGAGGCGACGGCACCGTCCTCGCGTGCGGCGACGGCCGCGCCGGTGAATGCGATGTCGGCGGCTGGTCGGATGTCGTGGCGGTCGCGGCCGGGAATGTCCACGCGGGCCGCAACACCGGCCGCTCCCACACTGTCGGTCTGCGTGCCGACGGCACCGTCGTCGCCACCGGATGGAACGGTGACGGCCAGACCGATGTCGCCGGATGGACTGCAATCGCCGCGGTCGCCGCAGGATGGCGGACGACCCTGGGCCTGCGTGGCGACGGCACCGTGGTGGCCGGCGGACGTCGACGCGAAGGCCAGTGCGACGTCGATGCGTGGCGAGAGATCGTGTGGATCGCGGCCGGAGATTGGCATTCGGTCGGAGTCCGTGCCGATGGAAGTGCCTGCGCCACCGGCAACAATGCTCGCGGGCAATGCGACGTCGGCCTGTGGCGGCATCTGACCGCCGTCTCCGCGGGCCATCTGCACACGGTCGGCCTGCGGCGTGATGGGATGGTCGTCGCCGCCGGAGACCGCCGCAGCGGCGCGTGCGACGTCGAGGACTGGCGCGATGTCTCGGCGGTGGCGGCCGGTAGCCGCCACACCGTCGCCCTCTATGCCGACGGCACCGTACATGCTGTCGGGGACAACGACTTCGGGCAGTGTGATGTCCACGAGTGGAAGAACATCACCGCGATCGCCGCGGGATCGGCGCACACGATCGGGCTACGCGTCGACGGGACCGTGGTGGCGACCGGCGCCGACACCGACGGCCAGTGCGATGTGGCGGACTGGGATCGGGGCGACTGATCGTCTCGGGTCCGCTGCCCGAACCGTCGCCTGGTCGAATCGAGAGCCCGGCGATGACAAGCACTCCGGTGACATCAGCGGTCATCCTCACCGCACGACGCCGACGATCAGGATGATCGTGGCCGCCATCATGGCGGGCGCGAGCGACACCAGCAGGAAGTCGACGGCACCCTCCCTCGCCCGCGTCGAGGTGTGGGCCCCCGCCGCGCCGGCGCGAACCTGTGACCGGCACCCCAGATCGCCGCCAGTTGCGTTGCCAGCCAGTTGGCATAGGTGCCATACGCGAGCAGCACCACCGTGACGACCTGCCACACGTGAGGCAGTTCCAGATACGGCCAGAGCAGGCCGACGACGATGAGGAACGGTCCGTTCGTCATACCTTGCAGGTGACTGGCCAGTCCCATCCGTGGGTTCTTCACCGCCGGGACCGCGAGTCCGGTGACCAAACCCAGGAGGAACAGCACCAAGCCCAGGACGAACAGTACTGTCTGCACGATCTGATCGTAGGAAGCAGGGCTGCCGGCCCTCCCGCTGTTCGCCGATGTTGCCCCGACCTGGAACGCTGCCGTGACCTGACCGTCGTTCAGCGCAGATCCGCGTCGGTCAGCGGGCACGTCGAACGGATTCCGGCCGCGTGTGATCCGTCGACGGCCATCTAGGCACTTCCCCAGTGGCGCAAGGAAGTCGGACGATCAGACCGGCCGGTCGCACACCAGAAGGTGGAAGGCCCCCGGCTTGTCACCCACGCGCCTGTCGTCGATCGGATCGAAACCCGCGTCGCGCAGGGCCGACACGAGTCGGTCGATCGGCCGCAGCCGAAACCCGGTGCGGGTAAAGGGCATTGTGGACATCTGGTCGGGGTCACCGACTCCGAGTACCAATCGCCCGCCCGGCCGCAGGACCCTGGCCAGTTCACGCAGCGCGGTGGCGAGATCGGACACGAAGTAGATCGTGTTCGTCGAGATGATCGCGTCCAACGCGGAATCGGCGAGAGGCAGACTCTCCATCCGGCCGGACTGCAGATGTAGCCGCCCGTGAGCGATGTCCGAGGAGAAGCGGTGCCGTGCTTCGGCGAGCATCGTCTCCGACATCTCGACACCGTGAACAACCGTGCCATCGCATTCGAGCAGGGCCTCGAGTCCGACGCCGCCGCCGAAACCGATGTCGGCGACGTGGGCCGCCGGTCCGCACTCTGTGGCGGCGACTGCCGCGATGACGATCGACCGATTGGTCCGATTGAGCAACCGTCCGACGATTCGGCCTGCGAACCCGGTCGGTTCACCGAGCTGGCGAGCCAACGCGGTGAGCGCACGGTCGACGAGCGACATGCCCATCATTAGAGCAGCTATCGGAAGCCGCGTCGTCCGAATCTCGGTCACGCCGTCGACCAGTGGACCGACATCACCGTGATCGCCACGCTCCGGTCACCGTTCTCGGTCGGTCCCCGCTGCTAGATTCTGAGCACTCATGACGCCTTTCGGGAAGGGCACGATGGACCAGGCCACTCTCTGCCTCACTCGCTACTACCGCGACGTCCAGGAGCGGGCGAATCTTCAAGACTTCGACTTCGGTTCGTCCTCGCCGTTCGACGAGACCTCGCTCGACGAGGTCACCTCCGGCCGGTTGGGCCCCGCCACCACGGCTGCACTCTTCCACCAGGCGAACGAACGCAAGTCCGGGCCCGGACGGCGGTCCGGCAGTGGCCGGACATCGACGCCGGAGATGCCACCCGAGGATTCGAAACCCATCGATGTGGTGATCTCGCTCGTGACCCTGGAGGGAGTGAAGAAGAACGGCCTTCTACTGCTGCCTGCCTCCGTGCGACCTGATGGCACGCTCGACGCCGACCTCGAGTCGAAGCCACCCTGGATTCCGGCCGGCCGGTTGAGCTCCGCCAAGGTGGCAGACCTCGAGGTCATGGTCGGCCCGTTGGCGTCGTTCTGGAGCCACCGGCTGAAGACGTGGCCGCGGGAGGTGTCGAAAGCCGACTCCTGGGCTGCCGCGGTGCAGGCGACACAGCGGACGTTTGCCGCGGTCGCGGCTCCCGACCTCGACCGGATGGCCGCCGATGCCGGTACCGAGGTCATCCGCGACAGGTGCTTCATCTCCACGCAGGAGGTGATCATCGCCAACGGGGCGATCCTCGATCTCTACAAGTTCCTCTCGGACAAGCAACCGAAGGTTCCGGCTTATGAACGGCTGGTCTCGCTCACCGGGACACAACGACGACCCTCGGACACGATCGACAGCGATCTCACCACGCTCGTGCCCGCCGCCCTGGCGTCCTGCGGCAGCATGAGTGATCGGCATCCGCTGACGCCGTCCCAGCGCCGGGCGGTGCATGGGTTCGCCCTCGACACTCTCGGCCAGAACCCGCTGACCGCGGTGAGCGGTCCTCCGGGAACCGGGAAGACGACGATGCTGCAGTCGGTCGTCGCCAGCACCATCGTCCGACATGCTCTCGACGGTCTTCGGGCGCCGCTGATCGTCGGAACGTCGACCAACAACCAGGCCGTCACCAACATCATCGACTCGTTCAACTCGGTCGCCAAGGACATGCCCGGACCGCTGGACCGTCGGTGGCTTCCGCGGGCCGACGAGAACGGGGCCACCGGCGAGTCGTTGTCGGGGTTGGCCACCTACTGCCCTTCCCAACAGAAGGCGCGAGAGGCTCGGGCCAACGGATATCTGGTCGAGGACAGCCGGAAACGCGGTGTGTACTCGGAGTATTCGGAGCCTGAGTACGTGGCCCAGGCAACGGGGTTCTTTCTCACGAGGCTTCGCGAGTATGCCGATTCCTCCGGCGGGATGGTGCGGGTGGCAACATCGCTCGCCGATGCGATCAGCGCGCTGCGCACTGCACTCTCCCGGGTCGATCACAGTCGCAGGGTGCTGATCACCACGCGGGCGAAGGCCGAAGGATCACCCGCTGCCAGGGACAGGGTCGTTCTCGAAGGTCAGATCGAGCACATCGAACGCGAACGGGAGCACTACCGGTCCCGGTTGGAGTTCTGGGCCGAAACCCGTTCTCGGGCAGCGGCCTATCCGAACAGTCGCCCCGACGACGAGCGCTTCGTCATCGAGGCGAACCACGATCCGAAGGAACCCGCGGGCCGCCGGCAGAGCCTTTCGGACTACGTCTCGTTCTACGACTACTGGGTGACGGAATGGTCCATGCGCGTCGACGACGCTCGCGGTCGGCACAGAATGGCCGCGGACCAGGTCATCAGAGAATCGGCTCCGACACCCGAGGTGCACGATGCGGTTCGGTGGATCCAGCGCCTCGGCAATATCGACGACGCCACCGGCGCTCAGATCGCCTACGCCACAAGCCTTCTTCAGCTCGACAGACTCCTCGATACCACCGCCCGGTACACGGAGTTCTGGCTCGCGATCCACCTGTACGAGGCCGAGTGGTTACGGGCAGCCGCCGGTGAGTCACTCATCCGGAAGGACGATCGCTGGCGGACGACCGCAGAAGTGATGGGCCGGTATTGGGAGCAGATTCCTGCGCTGACGCCATGCTTCGTCATGACCGCCTACCAATTGCCCAAGTATTTCAAGCTGTCCAGGAAGGGCGGCGGCCACACCTTCGACCACGGGCGCGCCGATCTGCTGATCGTCGACGAAGCGGGCCAGGTGGACACCTCGGTCGGTGCCGCAGCCTTCGCCGTGACCAAGCGGGCCCTGGTGGTCGGCGATGTTCGGCAGCTGGCGCCGGTATGGAGCATCGACCCGGTTTCCGATTCGGAGATCGCAGCGGTTCATGGACTTTCAGAGCGATGGACCGCACTGGAGGAGCGCGGGCTCACATCGTCGGATCATTCGTCGGTGATGGCCGCCGCGAGTACGGCCGGTATCTGGTCTTATGGCGGGGACGAGCTGCCCGGGCTGTTCCTGTCCGAGCACTTCCGTTGCCACCCCGGCATCGTCGACTACTGCAATGCATTGCTGTACAAAGGACTGCTCGTCCCGAGCCGTCCCCTCGACGGGTACAAGCTCGACGGCAAGACGCCGAGCCCGTTCTTGTTCTGCGAGGTGTCCGGGTCGCAGGACAAGAGAAGCGGCTCGAGTCGGGTGAACGAGCGTGAAGCGGTCGCAGTCGCCGAGTGGGTCGTCGCGAACTACGACTACTTCGACGACATCTACAACGCCGACGGCACCAGCCCGGGCGCCGTCATCGGAGTCGTCACCCCCTTCGCTGCGCAGGCCAGGCTCATCTCACGCAAGATCCGCGAGATCGGCGACGCGAGCCTGTCGAAGAAGATCACCGTGGGCACCGCGCATCGGCTTCAGGGCGCCGAGCGCCCGGTGGTGCTCTTCTCATCGGTGTACGGCGACAACTCGCCCCAGGCATCCTTCGTCGACGCCACCCTCGAACTCATGAACGTCGCCGTCTCCCGAGCCAAGGATCTGTTCATCGTCTTCGGCGGAGCGGTCCGACGCAAGGACGACGGACCGGTGTTCTCCCTGGTCCGCAAGCTCGCGACCGTGGACGCCTGCGAGTTCGCGCATCCGACGGCGACGGCCCCCAGCGCCGCACCCAACCACCCGACCCCGCCGGTAGCGGCTGCCGAGACGGTCGCCACCACAACACCGAGCGGCAGCGCTTTCGACGTCGTCGGTCGCGATCAACCCGGCTACATGATCGGCAGGGACCTTGTCGCGCACTGGGATACGGCCCACGGGATTCCGAAGCACCAGAACCTCTCGGTCGTCGCGCTCAACCGCGCGCTGGAGAATGCCGGCCTGATCGAACGCACCGCCGATGGCACGACGCCGACCGCCGCCGGCTCCGTGTTGGGAATCGCCGCCTACGAGGGAACCGGCACGAACGGCCGGTACGTGAATGTCATCTACTCGCCCCGAGCCCAGGAAGCGCTCACCGCGATGATGAAAGACGGGGGAATCGGCTGACCGGTTCGACGTGAGCGAAGGACGCGGCGCCACCGATGTCCGGAGGTGCGCCGACCGGCGTCAGTGCCTCCACCGTTGCACTGTCGACGAATGCGAGTGGTCCCGACGATGCGTTGCCGTTCATTCGCGGCTACCGGCCCTCACCGTTAGTGCCAATCGTCCGACCATGCCGCGCCGCGATTCGACGCCGACCGTTCCACCGCTTCACAAGCGGCAACAACTACACATTGAACCGAAACTCGACCACGTCGCCGTCCCTGCATGCCAGGGTGAGTTGAGTCCAGCACTTCACAGCAACTCCGCCAGCAGGGCGAGATACGGATCAACCCCACCATGACGATCTCCACCATCATTCCGGTCGAGGACAATGACCACATGGTCTCCACCCACCCTCGAGCCGACGGCCCCCGCCGCCGACGCGTGTTCAGCCCCTCCGACAAGCTCGCGCACCTGGCCGCGTACGAGCAGGCATGCGAAGACGGCCGCGGCGGGGCCTACCTGCGACGCGAAGGCCTCTACTCGTCGTTGATCAGCGAGTGGCGCAAGCAACGCGACGCCGGGGTCCTCGCCGGCAAACCCGCCGGCACGAAGGTCGGCAAGCTCACCGCCGAACAGGCCGAGATCGCCCGCCTCACACGGGAGCTCGCCCAGGCAAACAAACGGCTCACCACCACCGAAGCTGCCCTGGATATCATGGGAAAAGCACACGCTCTCTTGGAATCACTTTCCGAGAGAGCGGACTCGGACGACAAGCCGACCACGCGTTGACAGCGGCGTGGAACGAATTGACCGAGGCAGGGGTGTCGACGAGAACGGCCAGCGCGTTGACCGGTGTGGTCCGTTCAACGGCGGTCCGGCACCGCACTGCCGCGACCGCACCGACACCGCCGGCGACGCCCACACCCACACCCGCAGTCGAGCCGCCGAACAAGCTCACCGCACTCGAACGCCTGCGCATCCTCGAGGTGCTCAACAGTGATCGGTTCGTCGACCAGGCGCCGCTCGAGATCTACGCCCAGCTACTCGACGAGGGCATCTACCTGTGCTCGGTGTCGACGATGTACCGCATCCTGCGTGAGAATGCCCAGGTCAACGAACGTCGCAGGGTTGCCAGGCATCCAGCGAAGGCATGCCCCGAACTGGTCGCGACCGCGCCCCGGCAGGTGTACTCGTGGGACATCACGAAACTCGCCGGGCCGGTGAAGGGCCAGTACTTCGACGCGTACGTGATGATCGACATCTACTCGCGTTACATCGTCGGCGTGCACGTTCACGCGCACGAATCAGGTGTACTGGCAAGAGAACTGATGGAACAGATCTTTGCGGTACACGGCATCCCGCAGGTGGTGCACGCCGACCGCGGTACGTCGATGACCAGCAAGTCCGTCGCGACGTTGCTCGCGGACCTCGAGGTCACCCGATCGCATTCACGGCCACGGGTCTCGAACGACAACCCGTATTCGGAGGCGGTGTTCAAGACCCTCAAGTACGGTCCCGGTTTCCCGGAACGGTTCGGATCACTCGGTGCGGCAAGGGAATTCATGATGCAGTTCGCCGAATGGTACAACCACGAGCATCGCCACAGCGGTATCGGGCTGCATACCCCGGCCGACGTCCATTTCGGTCTGGCGGCCGGCAAGGCCGCTGATCGCCGGCAGGTGCTCGATGCGGCCCGTGTGCGGTACCCGCACCGCTTCGGCACCACGGCGCTGCCGAAGATCCTGGCCCTGCCCGATGCAGTGTGGATCAATCAGCCGGCCGAGGATTCTCTGGCCGCTGTGGAGGCTGAAATGACAGTCGCGTAACACCTGCTGGACTCAACTCCCTTGACAAGTTCCGCAGTTCGGTCATCGAGACCTCGGACAGGTAGCGGCGCCCGACCTGCCATTCGTCGTGCTGGTCGATCACCACGGCGGTCGCCAACCACAGGAACGCGGCATCGTTGGGGAAGGTCTCGACGACGTCAGCGCAGCGCTTGATCTCCTTGTTCAGTCGCTCGATCGGGTTGTTGGACCAGATCTTCTGCCAGTGAGCCTTCGGGAAATCCGCGAACGCGAGCACATCGGGTTTCGCTCCGCGCATCATGGCGGCGACTTTCGGGAACTGGTTCTCAAGCATGTCTGCAACCGAATCCCACTGTGCTGCAACATCGTCCTTCTCCGTATGCGCGAAGATCGTTGTGATCGCCGCCATCACCGGCGGTATGTTCTTCGCCGAGACCTTCGCTCCGATGTTGCGCATGAAGTGCACCCGGCACCGTTGCCACGCTGCGCCGGTGAACTGACGGCTGATCGCCGCTTTGTGGGCATCGGAGATCACCAGATGCACCCCGGATATGCCCCGCTCACGCAGACTGGCCAGGAATTCATTCCAGTACTCGTAGGACTCGCTGTCACCGACCGAGGTGCCGAGCACCTCCCGAGTGCCGTCCATCGTCACGCCGATCGCCACGACCACCGCGCGGGAGACCACGTGCGCGCCGACACGCACCTTGCAGTAGGTGGCGTCGGGGAACAAGTACGGGAACGACGCATGTGAGAGCGTGCGTTCGCGGAACTCTTTGACGTGCTCATCGAGCCCGTGGCAGATCCGGGAGACCTCTGATATGGAGATCCCTGAATCGCCACCGAGCGCTTTGACCAGACCATCGACGTTGCGGGTCGACGCACCATGGACGTAGGCCTCCATGATCACCGCATGCAACGCCTGATCGAACCGCCGGCGGCGTTCGAGGAGCTACGGGAAGAACGAGTCCTCCCACAGCTTGGGGATCTTCACCTGCACGTCTCCGGCAGTGGTGGTGATCGTCTTGTCCCGGTGCCCATTACGGTGGGTTGTACGGCCTTGTGAACGCTCGTAACGGCTGGCGCCGATCACCGCCGAGAGTTCGTCAATTCGGCCAGCAACGAAGAATCGTCCTGGGTCATCGCGTACGTGTCCTTCTCTTGAGTCACTTTGGTCGGTAACTCATAGAGCACTACGCGATGCCCACCCCGGTCACCGGAGCGACACGCACCCTTGCTCCCGGAGCTCAGACCCAGCCCCGAAACCCCACCACCCCAAGGGACCTACCCACCCGGTCCACAAGAGTCACCAAGCCAGCGCTGACGGACCGGGTCACGGACCGCGGTGAAACACCAGAGGCTCAAACGCGCGCCGGCGCCTCACAGATCTAGAACGATCGCGAAACGCGGGCGCTTGCCTCAGATACCGATGATCGCGAAACGCGGGTGTTTGTCTTGTCGGGTTGACGGGGCGCGCTGAGACGGCGAGTCGTCCGCCCAGTGTGCTCACGCATGCCCCGGAAACTGCCAGATCTAGAGCAAGAACCGGAACTCCACCGAGTTCCGGCACGGAGAACCATCTGCCAGACGAAGACTCACCGGGCCCGGTGAGCATGAACAGCGTGTGCGCGAGGTTCAGCGTGCTCTCGAGTGGGCCGCGCGAAGCGAAGCATCCAGTGCGGCTTGGAGCTGGGAGACTCGGGTCTTGGTGGCCGGCGCAACCGGGTACCGGCTGAGGACATCGATCAGGGTCGGCGTAGCGCGTCGACAGGCCTCCTCGATTGCTCGAGTTCCGCATGCAGGGTCGCCGTCCGCCTGGAGTTCTGCAATGCGCGCGGCGCTCGCGGCGGCACGCAGGATGTGCCCGACCTGGCTGGCTTGCGCGATCGGGTGCAGGTACGCGGCGGCAGCTGCATCACCGGCAGAACGAGCGGCGAGGCGAGCGATCTCGGTGGACGATTCCTTGGCCGCGCGGCGTGCGTCGAGCGAAGCCATGCGCTGGAGCTTGGTGCGGGGTGCGCCGTTCACAAACGTCCATGCGGAGTCCACGGCAACACGTGGTCGCGGATCATCTGGATGCATTTCTTCAAACGCCGGAAGGATGCGCTGAGCAGTCTCAGCGACGAAGCGCGCAACCACACGCAGCTCATCCATGGTCAGTTCGAAGTCACCCGACACGGTCGTCACGAACTCAACTCCCTGCACGTACGACGGCCCCTGCGACTCCGGCACTGTCAGGCGGTCCCGAGCGGCTCGATACCGTCAACCCGGTCGCCCAGGGCACGCCGCTCGATCCGCAGTTCATAGTGGGACTGCAGGTTCATCCAGAACTCTTCGGAGGTTCCGAAGTACCGCGCCAGCCGAATCGCCGTGTCTGCGGCAATCCTTCGCTTGCCGTGCACGATCTCGTCGATTCGGCGCGGCGGCACACCGATCGAAACGGCCAGCTTGTTCTGCGTGATCCCGAAGCCCTCGATGAAGTCCTCCAGCCGGTTCCCGGCGGGACCCGGAGGTCTTCGACATCCTTCGCCGCATGGATCAGCTCGAGCTTCCGCAGGGTCGTCCGCTGTACCGTCCGATCGACGCGCCTGACCTACTGCTGGTGCCAGATGCGCTCGGTGTCCTTGCTGCCGAACGACCTGATCACGCGGACAACCCATAACGCAGGGCGTCAACAACGCTAGACGTTAAACCGGAATTCCACCACGTCACCGTCCTGCATGACGTAGTCCTTGCCTTCCATCCGCACCTTGCCCGCAGCCTTGGCTGCGGCCATGGAGCCGGCGGCGTCGAGGTCGTCGAAGGACACGATCTCGGCCTTGATGAAGCCCTTCTCGAAGTCGGTGTGGATGACGCCGGCAGCCTGCGGGGCGGTGTCGCCCTTGTGGATGGTCCAGGCGCGCGACTCCTTGGGACCGGCGGTCAGGTAGGTCTGCAGGCCGAGGGTGTGGAAGCCGGCGCGGGCCAGCGACCGCAGGCCGGGCTCGTCCTGGCCGATCGAGTCGAGCAGTTCCTGGGCGTCGGCCTCGTCGAGCTCGAGCAGTTCGCTCTCCACCTTGGCGTCGAGGAACACCGCGTCGGCGGGTGCGATCGAGGCCTTGAGCTCGGCCTTGCGCGCGTCGTCGGTGAGCACCGACTCGTCGGCGTTGAACACGTAGAGGAACGGCTTGGCCGTCATCAGGTGCAGTTCGCGCACCAGCGAGGTGTCGAAGGAGTCCTTCGCGGCGAACAGGGTGCTGCCCGAGGTCAGGATCTCTTCGGCCTTCTTGGTGGCCTCGAGCACCTCGAGGAGGTCCTTGTTCTTGCGTGCATCCTTCTCCAGGCGCGGGATGGCCTTCTCGATGGTCTGCAGGTCGGCGAGGATCAGCTCGGTCTCGATCACGGAGATGTCGGCGAGCGGATCGACCCGGCCGTCGACGTGCACGACGTCGTCGTCGGCGAAGACGCGGACCACCTGGCAGATGGCGTCGGCTTCACGGATGTTGGCCAGGAACTGGTTGCCCATGCCCTCGCCCTCGGAGGCGCCCTTGACGATGCCGGCGATGTCGACGAACGACACGGTGGCGGGCAGAATCCGCTCGCTGCCGAAGATCTCGGCGAGCCGGACGAGCCGGGTGTCGGGCAGTTCGACCACGCCGATGTTGGGCTCGATGGTGGCGAACGGGTAGTTCGCGGCGAGCACGTCGTTGCGGGTCAGCGCGTTGAACAGGGTGGACTTGCCGACGTTGGGCAGCCCGACGATACCGAGGGTGAGACTCACGGGCGCACAGTCTATCGGCCGGTCACGCCGGGTCGGGCGAGGCCTCCCCGTCGGGCACCGGATCGTCGACGGCAGGAGGTTCTCGGCCGGGCGGTGTCTCGCCGACGCGGATCGCGATCTGCTCGTTGAGGTAGCGCAGGATCACCGCGATCACCGCTGCGGCGGGCACGGCGAGGAAGGCTCCGGTGATACCGAACAGGCTGCCGCCGAGGGTCACCGCGAGCAGCACGATCACCGCGTGCAGGTCCATCGACTTGGCCTGCAGCCACGGCTGCAGCACGTTGCCCTCCAACTGCTGCACCACCAGGATGATCGCGAGCACGATCAGCGCGGTGGTCAGCCCGTTGGAGACCAGCGCGATCAACACTGCGAGAGACCCGGCGACAAAGGCACCGACGATCGGGATGAACCCGCCGAGGAAGGTGATCACCACCAGCACTCCGGCCAGCGGGACCTGCAGGATGAACAGCCCGAGGCCGATGAAGAAGGCGTCGATGAAGCTGACGATCGCCTGGGTGCGGATGAAGCCGCCCAGGGTGTTCCACATCCGGGTCAGGACCTCGCCGAGGTGGGTGCCGACCGACGCGCCCACGGTGCGGTCGAGCCACGGCACGAACCGCGGACCGTCCTTGAGGAAGAAGAACACCAGGATCAGCGTGGTGAACAACGTGACCAGCAACGACGTGGCGGTGCCGACACCGCTGAACACCCCGGAGGCGATCGTCGACGCACTCGACTGCAGCTTCCCGGTGATCGCGTGGACGGCGTTGTCGAGTTGCTCGTCGCGGATGTTGAGCGGCGGCCCCTGCACCCAGTCCTGCAACTCGTGCACACCCTGGATGGCACGCGAGGCGAGGTCCGGGGCCTGGTCGATGATCGACGGCACGATCAGCCCGATCACCCCGCCGAGGACACCGACGCCGATCAGCATCATCAGCAGCGACGCCGCGGCCGGGGGTACCCGGCGGTTACGCAGCCACCGCACCGGCGGCCACAGCAGCGTGCACACGATGATCGCGAACAGCACCGGCAGCAGGATCACCCAGATCCGGCCGACCACCCACATCAGGACGGCGAATGCGGCGACACACAGGATGAACTGGGCGCCGACCATCGCGCTGGATCGCAGACCTCCGAGGAAGACCTGGGTACGGGTCGGATACTGGTCGGGTTTCACGGCCTCGACGGATCCGTCGGGTTCGGGAGCGCTGTCGGAATCGTGCGCTGCGGCGTCGGTCACGCGTCGATCCTCACATAACGACCGCATCGCGGCGCGCAGGCACGGCCCGGACGTCAGCGGGCAGGGATCGATGTCACCGCGGCCGGTGTCGGTGAACCCGGCGGCAGCGGCTTCCGGATGCCTGTCGGGTCAGTGCACGCGGGTGCGACGACGATGCGCGGCCACCCTGCGGCGCACAAAAGACACCACCAGCTCGCCGACCGCGTCGAGTGCCTCGAGCTCGGCCTGCAGCGGGGAGAGCGGCGGAACCGGCTCGCAGTGCACCGGTCTGCGACGCCGTCCGCGGGCGCACTCGGCTTCGACGGCATCACAGCCGTACAGTCCCCGCATGATGTCGAGTCCCCACTCCGGATAGTCCGCGAGCTGCATCTCCCCTGTGCTCATGGTGACATCGTGACACGAACTATGATCTACGTCACCCGGTTGTCCCATTGCACTCCACCGGCATCCCGAGGTGGTGTGCAGACCCCCGCACGCCCCCTCACCGGCCGTTCCGCCGCCGTGGCCGATTTCCGCCAGCCCGAACGCCGGATCGATGTCAGGGTGGAGAGGTGACCACCACCGTCGACCTCGATTTCGACCGTTGCTACCGAGCGCTGCAGGCCCGCGACACCCGGTTCGACGGACAGTTCTTCGTGGCCGTACGCACCACCGGCATCTATTGCCGGCCGTCGTGTCCATCCCGCACACCGCTGCCCCGCAACGTCGACTTCGTCGTCACCGCGGCCACCGCCCAGGCCCGCGGCTTCCGGGCATGTCTGCGGTGTCTGCCCGACGCGGTCCCCGGCTCACCCCGCTGGAATCTGGGTGCCGACCTGTCCGCGCGGGCGATGCGCCTGATCTCCGACGGCACCGTCGAACGTGACGGCGTCGGCGGACTGGCCCGGCGCCTGGGCTACTCGCAGCGTCATCTGACCCGGGTGCTCACCGCGGAACTGGGTGCCGGGCCGCTCGCCCTGGCCCGCGCACACCGGGCCACCAACGCCCGCATCCTGACCCAGTGCACCGAACTACCGATGGGTGAGGTGGCCTTTGCCTCGGGATTCGCCAGCATCCGGCAGTTCAACGACACCATCCGTGAGGTGTTCGGGGTGACACCGACGCAATTGCGGGCCCGCCGACGCACGCCGACGCCGGCCGTCGGCGCAGATGCCTCATCCGACGACTCCCCGGTGATCGTCCTGCGCCTGGCGCATCGTCGTCCCTTCGACGCCGCCTGGCTGGGTCATCGGCTGGCCGCGCACGCGGTCGCGGGCGTGGAGGAACTCGTCCCCGATCCGGAGGGCGGCTGGTCGTATCGTCGCGTTCTCGACCTCGCCCACGGTCCCGCGCTTGCGGTGATCTCACCCGCCGACGGCTATCTGCTCACCCGCCTCGAGCACCTCGACCTGCGGGATCTGGGTGCGGCCGTCAACCGGCTGCGCCGCCTGTTCGACCTCGATGCCGACACCGCGGCGGTCGGAGAGGCGTTGTCGGCGGATGCGGTGCTCGCCCCGGTGGTGGCGGCTGCCCCGGGAGTACGGCTACCCGGCTCGGTGGACGGTGCCGAGACCGTCATCCGCACGATGATCGGTCAGCAGATCAGTGTTGCCGCGGCCCGCACCCACATCGCCGCGCTGGTCGCCCGGCTCGGCGAACCGACCGGCTGGCCGGGAGGGTGGCGCCGGTTTCCCACCGCGGCGACCATCGCGGCGTCCGGTGCCGCGGTCCTGACCGGGCCACAACGGCGAATCCGGGCGATCGTCGAGACCGCTTCGGCGATTGCCGGCGATTCGGTGGAACTACACGCGGGGGTCGCTGCGTCCGATCTACATGCACAGTTGCTCGCACTACCCGGGATCGGGCCGTGGACCGCCGATCAGGTCGCCCTGCAGATCACCGGCGATCCCGACATCCTGCTGCATCACGACCTGGTGGTGCGGCACGCCGCCGCCGACCTCGGACTCGACCTCGCCGACACCGCCCACTGGTCACCATGGCGTTCCTATGCATCCATGCATCTGTGGCGTCACCGCCTGTTCACCCCGACTCTCGCAACCCCGTCCCCTGAGGAGCACCCATGACCGATCCGCACACCACCGACGCCACCGATGTGGCCGTCTGGGCCACCGTCGTCACCCCGGACGGCGCGTTCACCGTGATCGCCGACGATGCCGCGACGGTGCTCGCATCCGGCTGGACCGACGAGCCCGAGTACCTACTCGCTCTGGTCAATCGCGCGTTGCGGCCGTCGGACCTCCGGCGCTCCGACTCCCTCGGCCCGATCGTCGCCGCCGTCGAGGCCTACTACGACGGCGACTTCGACGCCCCTGCGGCGATCCCGGTCACCCAGAAGTCCGGCCCGGTGTTGGAGAAGAACTGGGCGGCGCTGCGAACCGTGCCGGCGGGTGCGCCCATCACGTACACCGCCCTGGCCGAGCTGGCCGGCGAACCCCAGGCCATCCGGGCCGCGGCGAGCTCCTGCTCCCGCAACGCGGCCGCACTGTTCGTCCCGTGCCACCGCGTGCAACGGTTCGACGGGTCGCTGGGCGGATTCCGATACGGCCTACCGATCAAGCAGTCGCTACTGGCCCGGGAGTCCGTCCGGGCGAAGTGAGTGGGCTGTCGTCGTTCGACGCTGCTGCTCGACAAGCGCCTTGATCCGCTGATCGATCCGACGAGGAGCGCAGTGACAAGACGTGTCGAAATCTCCGCCGGCCAACACGGCAACGCCACCACCACCTTCGAGGTGGTCACCAACACCCTCGACTCACCGGGTTTCGACACGGGTCCTCGCGATGCTCGGTCCCGGCTCAACCATCCACCGTGGTCGCACCCCACATCCGCCCACACAGGCCTCGACAGCCGGCCGACGTCAGATGGCAACCATCCACCGTGATCAACGCACCCCTAATCCGCTGATCGATCCGACGAGGAGCGCAGCGACAAGACGTGTCGAAATCTCCGCCGGCCAACCCCGCAACGCCACCACCACCTTCGAGGTGGTCACCAACACCCTCGACTCACCGGGTTTCGACACGGGTCCTCGCGATGCTCGGTCCCGGCTCAACCATCCACCGTGGTCGCACCCCCACATCCGCCCACACAGGCCTCGACAGCCGGCCGACGTCAGATGGCAACCATCCACCGTGATCAACGCACCCCTAATCCGCTGATCGATCCGACGAGGAGCGCAGCGACAAGGCGTGTCGAAATCTCCGCCGGCCAACCCCGCAACGCCACCACCACCTTCGAGGTGGTCACCAACACCCTCGACTCACCGGGTTTCGACACGGGGCCTCGCGATGCTCGGTCCCGCCTCAACAATCCAAAGTGGTCACGCGCCACATCCGCCGACAGCCGGCCGACGTCAGCTGGCGACCATCCAGGGTGGTGGCCGACGAGACCACCACCGACGAAGCCCGCTCATTTCTGTCGGAGGTCTCCGGCATCATCTCGGCCATGACCCTTGCCCTCATCGCGTTCGTCGTCGGCGTCCTGGCCGGCGTGGCCATCGGATGGTTCGCGGCCACCGGCCGGGCGGCGTCGGCGGTGGCCACCGCCCGCGCCGAGACCGAGGCCGTCCGCGAGTCCCAGGAGCTGGTCGGGCGGTCGTTGTCGGCGGCGTCCGAGGATGCGGCGCGACGGCAGTCCACTGCGATCGGCGCGCAGATGACCCACATCGTCGATCCGCTGCGCGCGCTCGTCGGGCAACTCGCCGAGGAACTGCGTCGGGTCGAGCAGAACCGGGTGGGCGCCTATGCCGGACTCACCGAGCAGGTCCGCGGGGTGCATGCGGCCTCCACCCGTCTCGGCGACCAGACCCGCGCACTCACCAACGCGCTGCACACCCCGCACCTGCGGGGACGCTGGGGCGAGATGCAACTCGAGCGGGTGGTGGAGCTGGCCGGTATGACGCGGCACTGCGACTTCGACACCCAGGTCACCATCGGCACCGACGAGGCCAAACGCCCGGACATGATCGTGCGTCTCGCCGGGGGACGCAGCATCGTCGTCGACGCCAAGGTGCCGCTGCACTCCTATCTCGACGCTGCCGAATGCGACGACCCGGCGCTACGTGAGGAACTCCTCGCCTCCCATGCGCAGGCCGTGCGCGCGCACATCAAGACACTCTCGTCCAAGGCCTACTGGGCGGCGCTGCCCAACAGTCCGGAGATGGTGGTCCTGTTCGTCCCGGGGGATGCCGTCCTGGAGTGGGCGGTGCGCAGCGACCCCGGACTGATCGACTTCGGCTTCGCCAAGAACGTGGTGCTGACCACACCGTCGAGTCTGGTGGCGCTGCTGCGGACGGTTGCCTTGGGGTGGCGGCACGACGCGATGGCCCGCGACGCCGCGGTGATCCACGAACTGGGTGTGGAACTGCACCATCGGCTCGAGACCGTGCTGGGCCATGTCGACCGGGTCGGGGTGTCACTGCGGCGTGCGGTGGAGGCCTACAACTCGACGGTCGGTGCCCTCGACAGCCGGGTGGGGGTCACCGCCCGCAAGCTGGCATCGTTGGAGGCACTGGGCAATCTGGACGAACCGACCAGTCCTCGCGTGATCCATGACACGATCCGTGATGCCGGCGGCGTACACGCAGACACCTGACCTCGGTCGGAATGACCAACATGACCCGGCGGTTCACGGGAAATCGCGTCGCAACCGGTACCGTCTACTTGTGCCTTTCCCGCAGTCAAGCTCCTCGACGGTGCCCGTGGACCAGCAGTCGGTCCTGCCGAGTGTGCGCGGGGTCCCCTGGTGGGGAGCGATCCTCATCGCGACGGTCATCACCGCGATCGGTGCGATCATCGACACCTCGGCGAACAGCACCATCGGTGGTGCCTTCAACTTCTGCCAGTTGGTCGGCTGCGTCCTCGCCGCCCTCGCGGTCCGCCGCCGCGCGCTGTTCACCGCCGCCGCGCAGCCGCCACTGATCTCGTTCGTCATCGCACTCATCGCGCTTTACGCATCCGCCGATCAGGCGTCGGAACTGAAGTCGCTGATCCTCAAGGTGCTGCTGCCGATCGCCGGCAACTTCCCGTGGATGGCGATCACCTTCCTGGTGACCCTCGTCGTGGTGGTGGGCCGGTGGTACCTGACCCGGCCCGGCTCCGACTCGCCGTTCACACGCACGTCGGCCGCCACCAAGAACCCGACCGCGACGAGCTCGTCGGCCGCTGCCGCCAAGAAGCCTGCCGCCGGCAAGAACCCCACATCCCGGCGGGCCGACCCCGGCACCCCTCGCGCCGGACAGCACGAACGGAGCGAGCGCGGGTCCGCCAGGGCCGTCGCCGCCGAGGGTCGCACCCGCAAGGCCGACGCCGCCCGGACCCGGAAGCCGCGGCCCGACGCCACCGCGCAGGCGGCGAGCACGAACGGCACCACCGCACGCACCGACGCAACCACCAGGGCAGCCGAGGAGCCCCGCCGGGCCCAGTCCGGTGCCCGCCGTCAGTCCGGTGAACGCACCGCGGCGGGCGAGCGAGCCCAGCACGCCGAACGTGCCACGTCCGGTGAGCGAAGCCAGCAGGAGGCCCGGGCGCGACGTCGTCGGGCGGCCGAGGAGAACGCCCGCGAGGCGGCCACGACCGGTGCTGCGGGCACCGGAGCGGCAGCCGCGGGTACTCCGCGGCCCCGTCCCCGCTCCGCCGCGGCCGACCTCGACCGCTACGAGTCCGCAGCCGGCCAGACCGCCGCGGCGCCCCGTCCGGCACGGACCCGCCGACAGCACTGACGGCCCCGGCTCGGGTCCCAATCCCTGCGGCCGACCCGACGACCAGACTGGCGGCTCCAGACCACCCGCCCGGTCGTCACCGCCCGGTGAGCCAGTCCCCCAGCCGTCGGGCCGCATCGTCGACCAGCGCAGGCCAGTCCATCGCGGTCTCGTCGGCGGGGTCGCTGACGATCTTGATCAGCCGGCATTCCACCTCGAACGCCGCACACACGTGGGCGATCGCACCGCCCTCCATGTCGACGAGGTCGGCCCGCTCGGCCAGTTCGGCGCGGCGCAGGCTGTCGGCGACGAAGGTGTCGCCGGTAGCGAGCACGGTGCCGTCGCCGTCGGGCAGGTTCCAGCGGTCCACCACCGGATAGCCCATCGCGACGAGTTCGGCACTGCTGATGTCGTGCTCGATCACCTGCGACGGCACGAACAGCCCCGAGTGGTGGTCGTGGAGGGCACCGGCGGTGCCGATGTTGATCACCTGCCGGGTCTGCGGGCGCGCCGACAGTTCGCGGGTCAGCGCCATCGACGCCGCCACCTTGCCGATCCCGGTGATCAGCAACCGGGTTCCCTTCGGGATGTACCGGGCCTCCGAGCGGGTGGCCGACACCACCAGCACCGACGGGTCGAGCAGATCGAAGGGACGGGCGTCACGGGACGTGGGATCGACGGTCACCCGACGATTATCGCGGGGCCGGGGTCACGTCGCGTCGCCGGCCGACCGGAGAGTGGCCCGGGCGGCTCGGCCCAGTGCCTGACCGTAGGCCGGTCCGTGACCGGCGGCGTGCACCGCCAGTGGATGCAGCTGATGTAGCGGTACCCGCTCACGCCACCCCGGCCGCAGCCGATGCGCGGTGAGATAGCCGTCGAGGACGGCCTCCAGATGCGGGCAGCCGAACAGCATCAGCATCGCGAGATCGGTCTCGCGGTGCCCGCCGTGTGCGGCCGGGTCGATCATCACCACACCGTCGGGTGTCCACATCACGTTGCCGCTCCACAGGTCGCCGTGCAGGCGGGCGGGCGGATCGGCGTCGTCGAAGGCCCCGGACGCGATCAGCGTGCAGGCCGCCCGGGTGGCCTCGGCGTCGGCGGTGTCGAGAAAACCGGCCTCGATCGCGGGCGCGAGGTAGGGCTCGACACGTTCGGCGGCGTAGAACTCGCCCCAGCTGTCGTGGATGACAGAGCTCAACGGCCGTTCACCGATGAACTGGCATCCGGTGTAGCCGGCCGGCGGCGCCCCGAAGGCGTCGGCACCCGCGTCGTGCATGCGGGCCAGTGCCACCCCGAAGGCGGTGGCGGCCTCCGGCGTCGGCCGGACCGTGGTCAGTCGGCGCAGCGTGATCCCGGTGGGAGACACCGACTCCACCTCGACCACCGGGGCACCGGCCGCGGCCAGCCACCCCAGACCGGCGGCCTCGGCGGCGAAGAAATCCGGGTCGACGTCGCGGCGGACCTTGCGGAAGGCGGCGTCGGGGTTCACCCGTGGTTGGACTCGACGTCGGAGCCGGTGACCGCCGAGTCCCCTTGTGCCACACGACTGATCTGCGCGAGTCGGTCGAATCGGTCGTTGGCGATGCGCATCACGACCTCGTACGGCAGCGCGAACTTGCGGGCCCACCAGTAGCCGAAGCGGATGTCGAAGGAGGTGTAGACCAGGAAGCGGTTCTTGCGAATCCCGGCCAGGATGGCCGCTGCCGCTTTCTCCGGACTCACCGCCACCTTGTGGAAGTTGTTGATCTGCTTGATGACCCGCGGGTCCTCGCGGTCGACGCCGACGATCTCGACGGTGTTCACCAAGGGAGTGTCCACACCTCCCGGGCACACCAGCGACACCCCGATGTGGTGGCGCCGCAGGTCGAAACGCAAGACCTCCGACACCCCGCGGATACCGAACTTGCTGGCGCTGTAGGCGGCATGCCACGGCAGTGCGATCAGCCCGGCCGCCGACGACACGTTGACCAGCTGTCCACCGTGTCCGCGTCGGACCATCTGGGGTACAAAGCATTCGATCACGTGGATCGGGCCCATCAGGTTGACGTCGACCATCGTCCTCCAGTGACGGTGTTCGAGGTTCTCCACGGTCCCCCAGGCCGAGACACCGGCGATGTTCATCACCACGTCCATCACGCCGACCTCGGCGTCGACCTCCCCGGCGAAGCCGTGCACCCAGTCGTAGTCGGAGACGTCCCCGGCGGCATGGAACAGCACCGTCCCGCCGGCGTCGATGATCGCGGCGACCGCGGTGTCGAGGGCATCGGCGTGCAGATCGGTGAGCACCAGCTCGGCGCCGGCCCGGGCTGCGGCCTGCGCGGTGGCCAGCCCGATCCCACTCGCGGCACCGGTGATCAGGACCTTGCGGCCCCGCAGCGTCAGCACCGGCGGATCCATCCGGATCAGATCTCGAAGCGACATGCCTCGACCCTAGCCACCGATTCTGTGACGCTCAGCAGAACCGGGACAACTCGGCTCACCCACGATGCCCCTGCCGGACCGGCGGACCTCAGCCGATCGGGAGTTTGCCGTCGAACAATCCGTACAACACCACCAGCATCGCGTTGAGCACCTGCGCCGACGCATCCTGCCCGTCGGTCAGCAGCAGCTGGCCCATCTCGGCGGGATCGCTTGTGCCGAGCAGCTTCTGGACGAACGGCAGTACCGCCGACAGCTCGCCGTCACCCGCCTGCGGGGTGGCCTCCGGCGCGGGCGCGGCACCGAGGTTCTGCGGGCTCGGCGTCGTCGACGCGGCCGCGGCACCCTTGGCGTAGTTGACGATGCCCTCGGTGATGGCCATCGAGTACTTCAGCTGACCGTCTTTGCCGGTCAGCGCGGCGGCATCATCCGGATTCGACAGGTTGCCCATCTCGATGAACACCGCGGGCACCTTGGTCAGGTTGACCGCGGCGATGTCGGAGCGGGTCTGGATGCCGTCGACGACGCCGGCGTAGTTGGCGGTGGGGAATCCCGCGCGCACAAAGGCGTCACGCATGACCGTCGACGCCTTGCGGCCCTCGCCGGACTGCACGGCGTTGACCGTGGCATCCGGGATGGGCAGGGTCGGCACGATCATGTGGAAGCCCTTCTTGGTGGCATCCGTGCCGGTGGTGGTGGAGTCGGCGTGCAGGCTCACCGCGATCGCGGCACCCGAACGGCTCGCCGCGGCGGCGCGCTCGTCGACGCAGCCGCCCCATCCGGTGTCGTCGGGACGGCTGAGCACCACTCGCGCCCCCTGGCTCTCCAGGCCGGCCTTCACCAACTGGGCGACCTCCCAGTTGATGGTGTGCTCGGGAGTCCCGTTGACGGCCGTGGCGCCGGTGGTCTGACAGTCCTTCTTGCCCCCACGACCGTCCACGACCTGCTGGGAGAGGTTGTGGCCGGCAGCACTGCCCTGGTGCCCGGGGTCGAGGAAGACGGTCTTGCCTGCCAGCGAGGTGCCGGCGGCAGGGGCCGCCGACGCCGGGGCGGTCGTCACAGCGCTGAGCACCGCGGCACCGGTCGCCACGGCAACCGCGGCGGCGGTGATCGACATCCTCATTCGCGAGAAGCGTGTCTGGGTCATCGCGGTACGGACACGGGTGCACCGGATCGGCCCCCGCGCCTCACTCCTTCCATCCAGCAACATGGGCCACAATAGTCACAGGTTTAACAGAGTCAACCCGAGGTCGACATTCAGCGACGAAGCCGCCTGGTCCGATCGGTTTCGTTAGGCACCTGTGACGTTGCAGGTATCCACCCGAGACGTGGCCGCTCAGGCCGGCGGCAGGAATCGGGTGATGTGCAGGATGCCGTGCTCGTCATCGGCGGTCGCCGTGGTCGCCGACGCCGCCGCCAGTTGCGCGCACACCTCGTCGCGATCGATCCCGGTACCGATCGCCACGAGTGCGGTCTGGCGGTCCTGCCCGTGCCAGGAGTCGCGGGACACGTCGACGAACCCGCCGACGGCGTGCACGACGTGACGCTGCCGGTGGCCGGGAAGGTCGAACCAGACCACTCCCTTGATCCGGTAGATCCCGGCCGGCGGACGGGTCAGAAAGCTCGCGAGTGCCCGCGGGTCCATCGCTTCCGGCGAGCAGAACTCCACCGACTCGAACGCATCGTGCAGGTGGGCGCGCCCCAGCTCCCCCACATGCCCCAGCTCCCCCACATGCCCCGAGTCCCCCGCGTGCGTGTCGTCGGCCTCCCGCAGCAGTGCGTCGAGCGAGAGCTGGATCGGACGGTCGCCGCCGTCGTCGGGCGCGCGGGTCGGGATGTCGAAGAGCAGTGCCGGGTCGATCCGCCCGCCGGTGACGCAAAGCTGTGGTGCACTCGGGTTGAGCGCGGTGAGTTCGGTGCGGGTGGCCGTCAGGGCGTCGACGTCGACGAGGTCGGTCTTGTTGAGGACGACGAGGTCGGCCACCGCGACATGACCGTCGATCTCCGGATGGGCCCGCCGCGCGGTCTCGAACAGCGCCGCGTCCACCAGGTAGACGAGGCCGCCGTAGCGCATCCGCGGATCGGCCATCGCGGTGATCATCCGGATCAGCGACTTCGGTTCGGCGATCCCGCTGGCCTCGATCACGATGGCATCGAGTTGCGCGGCAGGACGTACCAGCACCGAGAGCGCATCGTCGAGGCCGGCACGGTCGACCGCACAACACATGCAGCCGTTGGTCAGACCGACGACGTCGCCGACCTGTCCCGCAACCAGCATGGCGTCGATGTTGACCGCGCCGAAGTCGTTGACCAGCACGCCGATTCGTGCACCGGACCCACCCCGCAGAAGGTGGTTGAGCAGGGTGGTCTTACCCGCACCGAGAAACCCGGCGACCACGATCACCGGGATGGGTTCGCGTGTCACGACGGCCCCGGGCCGGCGCATTCGGTACACAGGACGGCCAGGTCGCGGCCGAGCCGGTCGGGATGATTGGCGACATTCGAGGTGGGGGTGCCGCACTCGACGCAGGTGGCGAGGACCGCCGGGTGATCGGAGAAGTCCACCGACATGCGCTTGTCGAAGACGTAGAGCGATCCTTCCCAGAGCCCGTCGTCGCCGAACTGTTCGCCGTATCGGACGATGCCGCCGTCGAGCTGATAGACCTCACCGAAGCCGCGATTGCGCATCAGCGCGGTGAGCACCTCGCAGCGCACTCCGCCGGTGCAGTAGGTGACGACCGGACGGTCCTTGAGGTGATCGAAGGCCCCGGACTCGATCAGCGGGACGAAGTCGCGAGTGGTCTCGACGTCGGGGGTGATCGCCCCGGCGAACCGCCCGATCTGCGATTCGATGCGATTGCGACCGTCGAAGAACACCACGTCGTCGCCGCGCTCGTCGATGAGCCGGTGCAGCTCGTGTGGGTCCAGGTGCCTGCCTCCACCCACCACACCGGAATCGTCCACCTGCAGTTCGTCCGGAGCCCCGAAGGTGACGATCTCCGGCCGTACCCGCACCGACAAACGGGGAAAATCATCTCCCGTTCCCTCGGCCCATTTGATATCGGCATCGCCGAATGCGCGATATCCACGAGTGGCGCGGACATATCGCTTCACATCGGCGAGTTCGCCACCGACGGTGCCATTGATCCCATGACGTGACACGATGATCCTGCCGCGAAGCCCGAGCGACTCGCATATCGCCTCTTGCCAGAGCCGAATCGCATCGGGATCGGGCAACGGGGTGAACACGTAGAACAGGACGATCTTGGGGGTCGACACAATGCAAGGGTACGGATCACGGGGTGAGTACCGATCGCGGTGGGGGCGGGTTGCCTTTCTCGCGCTCGCAGCCATCGCCGTGATCGGCTCCGGTGCCGCGGTGACCGCTTGTTCGTTTTCCGCCGATACCACACCGTCACCGATCGTCCTGCCCCCGACCGATGAATTGACCACCGAATCAGAACTCTCGAGTTCGAGCCGGACCACACCCCCGGATTCCGACACCCCGACGGAATTGCCGAATTGGAGCATGGGTCGTGTGATCGCGCTCGCACCGCGCGCCGACAATTCTCGATATCACCAGGGGTCCACCGGGCCGCAAACACCACTCGAGGACACCTCGGACTATCACTTCTCCACCCCGGACCGGTCGGTCAATTGTTCCACCTTCTCCACCGGGACCCCGACGCTCGCGTGCCGGATCACCGACGACTCGTCGAATTCGCGCCGAACATCGTCGACGGCGGCGGGCTGCAAGTGGGCTTCTGACCTGGTGATCCTCGATGCCTCCGGTCCGCAGCACGGGGCGTGTGCCGAAGAGTTCCCGGTTCTTTATCGCAGCGCGATTGTCGACTATGGGACGACCATCGCGGTGGGCAGATTCTCGTGCCTGGTCGAAAGCTCCGGCATCTATTGCCTCGAATCCCGTTCGAAGACCGGATTCTCCAGTACCGCAAAGGGTTACCAGAAGATCTACGCCAACGAAAGAGCTCCTGGCGCATTGCTGGGCACCATCGATTCCGAGTCGACGACCACCCGGACCGATAGTGCCGACGACGAGGATGTGACCACCACTACTTCACCCACGCGGTGAATTCACAGCTTTCCCACCACGCCGACCTGCGACACCCAGGAATTTCTCATTTTCCTATGCCTATAATCAACGGCGAGATTGATCGGCGTCCACCGATCACCCCATAGAGGAAAGCCCCGGGAGGCCAGATGGCAAAGGTCCAGACCGTCCAGGTCATCGACGACATCGACGGTAAGGTACTCGACAAGTACGAAACCGTTCGTTGGGCCGTCGATGGCAAAGAGTACGAATTCGACACCTCGGTGAAGCACGCCCAGCAGTTCCGTGACTCCCTGTCGAAATACCTCGAGGTCTCCCGGACCGCGGGTACCGCTCGTAGTTCTGCGGCGAAGCGTCGTACGGCAGATGCTTCGCGAAGCAAAGAGCAGACCCAGGCCATCCGGAAATGGGCGACCAAGAACGGGTACGAGGTGAGCTCGCGCGGCCGCATTCCGGCGCACGTTCTCGAGGCCTTCGAAGCCGCTCACTGAGTCGACGACCAGAGAGGTCGCCGAGCCGAAGACCAGAGGCTTCACCGGCCGGTGCCGGGAGGGACAACCCTCCCGGCACCGGCCGTTTTCGCTGTCCGGTTGTGCCGATATGCCGGTCGTGCCGGAACCCCGGCGGCGGGGTGCGCGCCGGAGGTGGTCCGAGTAGCCGACTCGGGACTCCCGTTCGGCGCCGGATCGGGGCAGAATTCGATCCACACGCGCCGATGCCGACGAATCAACCCGAGTGGAGACCCGATGCCCGAGTCCGCCAGTCATCCCGACCCCGAGACCGTCGAACTCCGGCTGGCCCTCGTCTGCTACGGCGGGGTGTCCCTGGCGGTCTACATGCACGGTGTGACCAAGGAACTACACAAGCTCGTCGTGGCGTCCCGGGCGCTCGATGCCGCCCGGGTCGCCGGGGCCACGGCCAACCCGTTCCGCTCGGCCACCGATCCGACGCAGATCCTCGACGGTTTCGACTCCGAGGCCCTCTACTTCGATGCGCTGCGTCGGCTCGAGGATGCGGGCCGGCCGTTGTCGGTGGCCATCGACATCATCGGTGGCACCTCCGCCGGTGGCATCAACGGCGTGGTGCTGGCGAAGGCTCTCGCGATCAACGCGTCCCAGGATGCGCTGCGGAGTCTGTGGATCAACGAGGGCGACCTCCGCAAGTTGCTCCGTGGCCCGCGGTTCGCGGGTCTGGCCGTCCAGGCGGCCACCGCGGCGGTGTGGGCGGTGGCCAATGCGTGGCGGCCGACGTCGCTACTGCGCTCGGATGTGATGTCGCAGAACCTGGTCCACGCGCTGGCCACCATGGATTCGAGCACTCGGCCCAATGCCGTGGTGCAGTCGTCGTCGTTGATCCCGCGGCTGCGTCGGCTCCAACTGTTCGTGACCACCACCGACCAGTCCGGATTCGATGTGGTCGTGCCCTCGGGTGCGGGCGGGATCGGGCAACGCGACCGGGCCTACGCGCAGGTGATGGAGTTCCGCAGCAGCAATCCCGATCCGCGGGTGCAACCGTCCGGCTTCGGCTCCGACGACACCCCTGCGCTCGCCTTCGCGGCGCGCGCGACGTCGGCGTTCCCGGCGGCGTTCGCCCCGGTCACCCGCAGCGGCTTCCTCAAGGAGGTCAAGAACGCGATCTCCTTGGACCCCAAGCGGTTCGGGGAGATGTTCCTGTTCCGGTATCACAGCACCGACACCGACACGTCGAGCCAACAGAAGCGGCCGTGGTGGGCGCGACTGCTCCCCCGGGGCAGCACCGTCGAGGACTCCGAGCGTCACTTCATCGACGGCGGGCTCCTCGACAACGCACCGTTCGACCTCGTCGTCGATGCGATCGCCCGGGAACCGGCACAGCACGAGGTGATCCGACGCCTGGTGTACATCGAACCCGACCCGGGTAAGTCGCTGACCGCGGCCGTCGAGGAGTACCAGCGGCGCTCACACAGCTTCGCCGACGACCTGATGGCGATCAAGGCGCCGCTGACCAGCCACTCCTACCTGGGCGATCTGCTGCACCTGCGGGACATGAACGGGCGGATCGCCGAGATCGGCCGCATCGCCGAGCTCCAGCGCGCCGAGGTGGAGGCGGTGATCAGTCAGCGGGTCCGGGACGCCGCACAGCAGGTGGTGGAAGCCGACGCGGCGAGTTCTCCTGGCGTCGAGGCGACTCCGCCCGCCTCCTTCCTCGAACAGTTGCTGACGCTGGCGTCGGCGCAGCAGGTCTCCGACAGCTTCTATCGGGACGCCGAGACCGACCTGTCCGAGACGTGGCGGACCTACCAGCGGATGAAGGCACTGGCGATCGCCGACCGCGTGGCCGATGCGATCATCGACGTCGAGCAGCTGCCACCGGAATCGTTGACCGCCAGCGCGATTCGTGACGCGTTATCGTCGTATATGCGCGCCACCGCCGAATGGCGTGACGGTGGACAGGGACTGGCGGAGAGGTTCCTCAAACCCGCCGACACCCCCTATCGGGTCCGGCGGTACATGTTCATCATCGACGGCATCAACAAGCTCTACGGTGACGGCGGACCCGACCGCGCCGCGGTGGACAAGCTCAAGGCCGCGGTCTGGGATGAACTGACCAAACTGCACGACGCGCCGGAGAAGATCGTCACGACCATCGGTACGCGTGGCATCACGAATGCTGCGGTCGCCTATGCCGAGACCCCACGACCGGTCGGGACCGACGAGTTGCCTGCGGAGTTCACCGCGTTGCTCGACGACCTCTTCACCCGGTATGCGGCTCTGGTCGACGTCCGCATCGGCAACGACAACGACACCATCTGGTCGACGTTCCAGAAGACCGCACAGTCTGCGGTGTCGGCCGCGTCCCACGACGCGGCCGGCACACTTCGCCTCGGCGACGGCTGGACCGACGAGCACTTCCGGTTGCTGGCATCGCGCTACCTCGGTTTCCCGAAGTGGGACGGTGCCCTGTTCCCGATCACGGCGCTGTCGCGGATTCCGCAGCTGACGCCGATCCCGGTGAGCCAGTTCAGTCCGCGCCAGGCCGCCACCCTGTCCGGCCACCCCACCGCGCGTCCGGAGCTGTACGGCGCCAAGCTCGCCCACTTCGCGGCATTCCTCGAGCCCGGATACCGCGAGAGCGACTACCTCAACGGACGTCTCGACGGCGCGGACCTGATCATCCGGTTGCTCGCCGAGACCACCGGTGACGACGCCCTCGTCGCCCAGCTCGCGCGCCCTGTCCTCGACACGATCTACCGCGCCGAGATCGGCGGTCTCACCCACATCCCGGCCGAATCCCGACAGTGGCTGCAAGGGTTCTTCGGCGACTGACACCCGCCCGGCCGACGACGAGCCGCTCGGCTCGCCGTCAGCCGGTGTGGGCTCACATCATGTGCTCGGGGTGCACATGCGACGGCATCAGCTGCAGCAGCGACATCCGCAATGCCATCTCGCGTCGGTTGTCGACGAGCTCGGAGTACAGGTCGTCGACGGCCGATCGGCCGAGGGCATGCGGTCCGACGATTCGGTAGCCGGCCTGGTTGAACGGGCCGAACCAGAGTTGGATGAAGAGTTTGGGGTTCAGGATCATCCGCCACATCGGCACCAGACAACCGATTTCTCGTGCGAGCGAATCGAGGTAGACGATGTTCGACGGGATCGACTCGGTGTGTCGGGGACTCAGCGCGGTCCAGTGCTCCTCCCATTTCTTCTCGCGGTCGATCACCTCGTCGATGTTCCGCGGAACCCTCAGCGTCCCACTGCACACCTGCGCGAAGTAGCGGGCCTGCATTTCCGCACAGATCGGGATGCCACCGGAGAAGGGCCGGACGAAGCCGATGAATGCGACGGTGCCCTGGTGGTCGGGGTGCAGGAAATGCTTGTACAGGTTGCGGACATTGCCGTCCCGGACCCGCAGTTCACCGATCGAGATCTCGTCGGTGCTGAATCCGGTACACAACACGATGGTGTCGAATTCGGCGGCCGTTCCGTCCTGGAACCGCACCGTGGTGCCGTCCGCATCGGCGATTCCCGAGTCGTTCAACAAGACCTTGCCGCTGGTGATGCTCGGGACGAAGCTGACGTTCTTGCTGAAGATGCTGCGTTGGGCCCAGCTGCCGTCGGGATGCGATTTCCGGTTCCAGGTCCGGATGAAGTCCCAGTTCTCGTCGGTGTGTGGGGTGTCGATGTCGAGCTGGGGCGGGTGTGCGGGTTGTCCGAACGGGTTGACGGTGGGCGCGGCCGGACGCCGGCCGGGAACCATCTTCTCCGTGAGGACCCGAAGCGCGCCGAGCGCGGTCGTGGCGATCCCGTAGATGATCGACACCACGGTGAAGACCACCTCGGCAATCGTGGTGCGGCCCCAGAACGATTCGTAGGCGAATGGGTAATCGGTTGCCCGACGGAGCATCTCGTGGTGATGGGACCGGATGGTGCCGTGGTCGGTGGTCCTGGTGCTGTTGAACACCCGCGGCAGCAGATAGGCCCGCGACCGGATGGACAACGTGGCGGTGTCGGCGACGTCTCCGATCTCCCGGACGATGTCGGCTCCGGACTCGGCGAGTCCGACGATCAGCACCTTTTTACCCTGGAATCGCTTGTTGTTCCGGTATTCCGAGGAATGGACGATCTCGCCGGTGAAGCCCTCGATCTCGGGGATCGCGCGGTTCGGTGTCTTGAACGGTCCGGAGCAGACAGCCACCGCGTCGAAGGTCTCCTGCGATTCGACGCCGACGTGACGCACGGTCACCGCCCACCCGCCGGAGTCCCGTCGGACGTCGGTGACCTGGCTGCCGAATCGGATCGCCGGACGGAGCCCGAAGCGGTCGGCGTATTCGGCGAGGTACCGGAAATACTGTTTGCGCGTGTAGAAGACCCGGTCGCCGGAGAACGGATGGTCGGAGTAGGCCATCAGCTTCATCGAGATGGTGAGGTGAAGGTTGTCGTATGCCTTCATCTGTTCGTCGTCGCCGTTGTGCCTCAGCCACAGACCGCCGACATCCGCATTCTTGTCGAAGCAGACCACCTCATGCCCTTCGTCGAGCAGCTGTTTGATGGTCGTCAGGCCGCACGGGCCCGCTCCGACGACACACACCTTCATGAATTCCTCCGAACATGAACAAGCCCAAGTGGTGAGTGCCCGCCCGCTCGGTTGTCGGCGGCGTCGTCGAAGGCGTCGCACCGGCATCGGATAGCGGGTCGGTCAGCGGCCCGAGATCGCTCGAACCGGCGAGTGGTAAGGGTAGGCATACCAAACGTATATGTCTACTTCTGTATCGCGTAAATCAGACAAAACACACGTAATTCAAGTCCGCTCGCCGCCCGACCTCGGATTCCCGGAAATGCGTCCGGTTCCGATCCATTAGGTCCGACTAACTTTTGTCGGGTCACTTTTGTTCAGCACATTGGCAGCAACTCCACAGATTCGCTGCGAACAGCGGCCCCGAATGCACGGCCGCGATGACCGGCCCGGCGCCACTCCCCGACCGCAGACGTTCGCCTTCGCCGGCTCTCCCACGCACCGCCCGGTGGGCACTCCGCCCGCCGACCATCCACGCGGCCGACACACATTAGAGTCGAGCGGGTGACTGACCGGCGGAAATCATCGGGCGCGTCGCGCCACCAACCACGTGCGACGTCCAGCAGGGCGACATATGTGCTCATCGGCGCAGCTGTCGTGATCGTGGCGGCACTCGTGATCGGCGGCTTCGTGTGGAACGCGAACAAGCCCGATCGGGGCGAGGTCAGCGAGAAGGTGCTCAACGAGAACGCTGCACTCATCGTCGGTGAGCCGGCCGCGCCGACCACGATCGACGTGTTCGAGGACTTCATGTGCCCCGCCTGCAAGGAATTCGAATCCAAGTCCGGGCAGGCGATCGTCGACGCCGTGAACGCGGGCACCCTGCGTGTCCGATATCACATGCTGACCTTCCTCAACCGCATGTCCTCGTCGGGCGACTACTCGTCCCGAGCCGCCGGCGCACTGCAATGCGTGGGCGCCGCCAAGGACCCCGCGGTGTTCTTCCGCTTCCACACCGCGCTGTTCGACGACCAGCCGGAGGAGAACGGTTCCTCCGACCACTCCAACGCCCAGCTGGCCCAGATCGCCGCAGCCCAGGGCGCCACCCCGGCCACCCAGCAGTGCATCTCGACCGGCGCGATGGTCGCCGAAGCCGACGAGGCCGCAGAGATCTCCCGCAATCAGCTCACCAAGGCACTCGAGGGCCCTGCCGCGACCCCCACGGTCCTGCTGAACGGCGAGCCGGTTCCCGGCATCCTGGACGGCCCGGGCTGGCTGACCGAGATCCTCACCAAGGAGACCAAGTGATCGCGGCGCAACCGTGCAGCGACCGTTTTCGGCTGCAGCCCCCTGACCAGGCGATTTGGTACCCGTAACGACGGTGGTGTAACTTTTCTCTTGCCCGCAGAGAGGGCAAACAAGAAGTTAACAAGGGGCTATGGCGCAGCTGGTAGCGCACCACACTGGCAGTGTGGGGGTCAGGGGTTCGAGTCCCCTTAGCTCCACAACACAAAGGGCAGGTCAGACATTATTTCTGGTCTGCCCTTTGTCGTGCCGAAACCCCGCAGTGTGCCGAGAATGTGCCACCGCACGGTGAGCGTGCCGCGCTCGAACTCGTCAGATCACGCTGTCGATGGCCGTTACGAACGTCTCTAGCCAATTGACGTCATCCGCGACAGCCGCGGCGTCGACCGGTTCGCACTTCACGCTCTGGGGTCGAGAAAGCCGCTTCAGGTCACCCTCGTGAACGATGCGGTTGCGATGGTCGGCGATGCGCTGCAAGCGGGACTTGACGTCTTTCGGGGCCGGTGTGCCGGGCATAGCTGCAGCGGCCTGTCGCCAGAAGTCCACAGCACCGAGGAACCCAACTGCGTCGTCAACTCCCCTGGGCGACTGGAAGGTGCGCTTCAAGAGCTCACGATTGAGCACGGTTCGCGCCCTCGTGTCGGGACGATCTTTGACGTTCGACTTTCTCGCGTCCACCGACCTGCGTCCGCTCGCCACCATGTCATCGAAGGTGATCGGTAACCGCTTGAGTGAATTCGTCAGTTGGGCGAGCGGGACACGCCGCACCTTCCAGTGCAGGTACGTGTCGAGAGCTGCGACGCCGAGAACCAGACTGTGCCGCAACAGATCAGCGTCGACGTTAGCATCGCCCGTGGGCGTGAGCCCTGCGACAGCTTTCGCGCGCGCAAACACGTTGGTAGCGGCGTCGATGGGTTGAGCGGGCATCTGTTGGTTCCTCCATGTTGGACTCGTGGTCAGCGGTCGATGGTCGGTGTCATCGTGGCGTTCGTCTTGGTCGGGTAGCGAGTCGTCCACGGCACGATCGGCAAATCCTGCACCGGCCACTCGAAGTAGCTCGCCGTCGACAGCACCTCGTGAGCGAACACCCGCATCAGGACCAGATGGACATTCCGCGCGTACTGAGTCACCGACGTGTCGAAAGGTGCCGGACCGTTCCATTCGAGATCGGAGCCGTTCAGCCCTAGCCCCTCGGTGTGCTCGATCAGCCGGCGGTAGAACTGCTGCAACCGGTCGTCGACGTGCGCCCCACCATCGCGGTTGGCGATCGCGAGGACCACAGACCGGCGTGTGTAGCTGCCGGTGTCGTAGGTGAACAGCGTCTCGCCGTCCCACCACTGGGAAACAGGCTGCGCCGTGAACTGCGTCGTGGCGCAGAGCGGCAGCGCGCGCATGGGTTCCGCGCTGGCGAGCTCGATCCGCACCCCCGCGAAATCACGCCACCAGCCCCCGTCGGTGTGCTGCCTCGGCGTCCCCATCATCAGCGAGCCCGTTGGCGTCTTCATCCCGAGGTGAGTCAGCAGCGACGTAGACGCGTCAGTGTCGTGGAACAACACCCGCAGGGACGTCGCGATCCGCAGTGCCTCGTCCTCGTGGCCCTGGTCGAACAGCCAGCACGACCGCTTTAGGAACCCGACGTGACTCGACAGCAGCCGTCGGAAGCGGTCGACGGCGTCCCCGGCGTCTGTCATGCCACTTGCTCGGTCGGGCTCGCTGGGCCAATCTCGATGACCGTCTGACGGAACGCTTCCCGCATCGCGTCGAGCGCATCGAACGCTGGGCCGAAGTCGGGGTAAGGCCCGGCATATGCCTCTACCTCGCCCCAAATGCTGCGCATAGTGTCGAGGTATCTGCGGAAAGCCTCACGCGCGGGTTCGAGCCCCATGACGTCAAGCCGCATCTCGGCCATCTCGCAGTCCTCGAACGACGCCACCAGTGCTTCCGAGGTCCACGGACCTGGGTTGTCGACACCCAGAAGTTCGGCGTGAGCCGAACCAACGAGATTGAACGCACGCATCGCGGACTCGCTGGCTGAGACAAGTTCGCGAACGGCTTCGTCTCGTCGGCGAACATCTGCGACGACACGCTCGTCGTTGTCCCGAGCAACCTTCTCCGCGTCGAGACGTTCCTTGTGTTGCCTCTCGTTGGCGCGGAGCGTGAGAAGCACACCAGTCAATGTAAGTCCCGCGGCCACGACCGCGATAAGGGCAGCGATCACGGTTGCCACGGCTGGCTCATTCGCTGGTCTCCGCTCGACGAGCATTCTTCGGTGGCGGCTGATATGCGTTCGCTGGGTCGTCGATCACGCGCTCGGGCATCAGCACCTCGGTGATCCACATGACGCCGTTAGCGTCGTGGCGGAACGCCTCAACGCGGCGCACTGGTCCGTCGGCTTCCGGATCGTGGTCATCGAGCGGTTGGTAGTCGTCGCTGAACGGGTCGAGTTCTTCGCGGTAGGGCACCTTGCGAGCGATAACGGTCAGGTACTCGCGATTGGTGTTCACGATCGGCCCAATGCCGGCGTTCGCCGCTCGGGTCTCGTCGACGTTCTCCCAGAACGGTTTCCGTTCGCTCACGCACACATCGAGATATACGACCTCGTCGTCATCCGCAGGTGCCGCAAATCGTGAGTGAATCGTCGCCGACGCCGTTGCCTCTGGCATCGGTGCCGATGGCGTGCCCTCGACGAACATCGCGGGCCGATACATGAACCGCAGGACGTGGCGGACTCCCGGCACAACCTCACGACCGGTGAACCATTGCGGTAGGTAGCCGCTGACGTCGATGATTCGTGAACCCTGTTCGGCTGCCCTCCCAAGGTTTTCGCGCACGACGTCGAGCTTGAACCCTGGCTCGCTCGTGTGCGGCCTGTCGTCGGCACCGTGCAAGCTGAGCTTGAGCGGCGTCGCGCCAACGCCGAGCGGCGACAGGTAGAACGACGTGCGGTGAGACCGGATATTCCATGCCGCACTGAGAATGCCCGTCACGTTGCTCTGCACGACGAACACGATGCCGATCTCACCGTTCATGCTCGTCGGCTCTGACTCACTCATTCGCTCGCCGCCTGTCCGAACAGCGATGCACCAGCCCGCGCCAACGCATCACCGTCGACGTGCCCGTACACCCGCAGCGTCATTGCCGGGTCGTGCCCGTGCCACTTCGCGACGTCGAGCACCGGGACACCACGCGCCATCATCAGCGACACCGACGTGTGCCGCACATCGTGCAACCGAATCCTCGGCAGTCCAGCCACTTTCACCATGCGGCGGAACTCCGCCGAGTACGTCTCGGGCCGAATCGGCGACCCGTCCGCGTTGACCGCCACCAGTCCCGTATCGGTCCACCCCGAGCCCATCACGAGACGTTCGGCTGCCTGTGCCGCCTTGAACGACCGCAGCGCCGCGATCACGTCACTAGGCATCGGCAGCACCCGACGCGAGCGCGCCGACTTCGGGTCACCCTCGACCGTGCCACCAGGAACCACGACTCGACCCGCCACGATGGCGACCGTGCCCGCGTCGAAGTCGATCGCATTCCACCGCAGCCCCAGCACCTCCGAACGCCGCAGCCCGTACAGGGTGAGCAGCCACAGCGCGTAGCGGCGTTCGTTCTCGACGTGCACGCGGAACGCCTCGGCCTGGTCCTGCGCCCATGCCGCCATCTCACGCGTCTCAGCCTTCGGTCGCTCAACGTATTCGGCGACGTTGCGCACGACAATGCCCTGCGCCTCGGGTTCGTCGTCGGCGACTCGTGCCGCCACATATCGACCTCGCGATGGACGGGTGACGTGGCCGCTGGCGCGCAGCCTGTCGAGGAACTTGCCCGCGTTGGCCCCGCACTCGGATTCGACCTGCGAATAGGTGACGCCGTCGGGATGCGTTGCGACATAGCCGAGTACCCGAACGGCTCGGTCACTCAGACGTGCCGCTGTCGTCGATCGGCCCGACTCCATCCGCCACGTCACGAGTTCGTCGATGTGGGCTTTCGTCAACTGCTGCAACCCGATTCCTCCGAGGCATTCGACGACGGGGCGTAGCGCCTGACGGTAGTTCGCGAGGGTTCCTGCTCGAATGTCGCGTCGCCCATCGAGCCACCCGGTCAGGTACTCGGCGACGGTCACCGAGTGCCTGCCGACGTACTTGCCCGACTCGACTTCCGTTGCGATCCGGCGGTATTCACGGCGCGCCTCTGCCACCGTGCGGTAGGTGAAGCGCTGCCGCAGCCGACCGCCGTCGGGCTTGGTGCCGACGTCGATCTGGAACGTGTAGCTGACAGTCCCGTTCTTCGCGGTCCGCTTCGTGATCGGTTCTGCCCGTCGGCTCATCGCTTGCCACCTCTACTCGCGGGGTGCGCTTGGAGTAGTCCACGCGCGCGGGCGGCGCGCATCCATCTATCGGCGTTCGGCTCAGAGGTATGAAAGCGTTTGGCGATAGCTGCACGAGCCGAGCTCCCCTCAGCGCGCGCTCGTCGTGCTTCCTCGGCGACGGCCTTGTAATGCGCGTCGTCGTAGAGCACCGGACGGCCACGCCTGCCGGACGTCTCGCGCTGCGGTTGGTCCGGTCGGGCGTAGTTCTCGAAGTCGGGACCGTCTAGCTGCCCACCCACCAAGTCATCTCTCGGGAACACGACCAATTTCGCCGCCGCGGCCGCCAAGCGTTTCGCTGGCAGCCGTTGGAGGGATTGCGAGGTGATGACGTGCCCGTCATCTGGCCGAATCTCAAGGCCCAGCAACACGGGGCCGTCGGGTGTCCGGCCAGCCCGCACGAGATAGTCGAACGGGTGTCCGCGAAGTCGAACCCGAACCGGCAGCGGCCCCGACCGAACCGTGACGAAAACGACCTCGCCGTTCTTATCGGAACTCATATATCGCCGCACCTCCTGAAATACTGCATAACCAACACAGTAGACGCCTATCGGTAATTCGGCGACATTGGATGCGTGGCAACGAACATTCAAGCGCACCAAGGGGACAAGATGTCGGACCTCGAAACACTCGACCTTGACTGGCTACGCACGTCATCGCTCGCAGCAATCACCATTACGCAGGCGGCACAGGTCCTCGGAGTCGACAAACGCACTGCGAGCCACGCCATCCGTGAAGGCACCCTCCCTTCTATCAGCGTCGGACGGCGCATCGTGGTTCCACGGCTGCTACTCCTGGCCATGCTGGGAGCATCCCCTGTCGATACCGACCCGCATCCGCAGGGCGGCGCATGAGAACCAGGAACTACGCATCGGATCTCGCTTTGGCCCTCGACGCACTCAATGCATTGCCGCGCGGCAGCCTCGACCAACCCGCAATAGCAGCACTCGACACCGCAGAACGCGCGATCAAAGCGTTGGGTGACATCGCCTCTGCCGAGTGGGCTGTTTGTAATCAGCCAACGATCTCGGTTCCGCAGTACGCAATGCTCATCGGCATTGACCGCATCACTGCCTACGAACATGTCAAGACTGGCGACGTTCCGTCGATCAAGATCGGTCGCCGCGTGCGCATCCCAGCTGCGGTCGCCCGCCGACAGCTCGGTATCGAGGACAAGTGATCGGATGCATAGAACTAACGAAGGCCGGCAACATGTGCCGGCCCTCGCCCCGCCTCTCCAACAAGGCACCGCTGATTCTATCGGCTCGGTGACCTGCGAGGAATGGCGCGCAATCCCCGGCTACGTCGGACTCTACGAGGTGAGCGACCTCGGTCGAATCCGATCACTCGACCGCACGATGGTCAGCGCGATCGGACACACGACACACCGAACCGGACAACCGATCTCGCCCGCCCGAGACAGCAAAGGCTTCCCGATCGTCAGCCTCTACGGGCGCGACCACACGAAGCGCAACGCACGCGTTCACAGGCTGGTCCTGGCCGCGTTCGTCGGCCCCTGCCCGCCTGGTCACGAGGCGCTGCACCGCAATTCGCGGCTCGACGACAACCGTCTCGCCAACCTCAAGTGGGGCACGCCCGCCGAACTCGGCAGGGTTACCGTCGAGAACGGTCGGCACCCCAACACCCGACGGACGCACTGCCGGCCCGCCGGGCACCCCTTCACCCCCGAGAACACTCGAATAGTCCAGCGCTCCAACGGTCGCACTGCCCGCGTCTGCCGCGCCTGCCGAATCCGCGACAGGAGTCCCCAGTCATGAGCCAACGCGCAGCGAAACGCCAGCGCGGCAACCAACGGCACCGACGCCGCGACGAGCACCGCAGCAACGTCGCCGACGAAATGCGTCGAGCCGAACATCGCAACGTCCACGCCCACCAAGGCCAGCAGGTCAACGAGGCCAGACAGGCCCTCGAACGTCGCCTAGCCGAACGAGCGACCACCAACGGCACCGTCGCAACACCCGAGGTCGACCCCGGCCCCGAGGCGATGCCGCTGCCCGACGAACCAATCGAACCCGAACCGGACCAGGCCACAGTGCCCGACTTTGACGAAGCGTTCTGGTCGTCCCGTGAGTCCCTGGCCCACATCCGCGACTACGCCCTCGCGTGCATGGTCTCGGCATGGGGATTCCTCGGCGTGCTCATCGTCTACGCACTCGATTCGGTGCCCTATTCGACCGCGCTGCCCGGAATCGCAGACGACCCAGCACCGGGCAGCCTCAACACGATCGTCGGCCTCGTCGCAGAATCCGGCGGCAACAAATCCCGAATCCTGCGCACCGTGCGTGCCTACATCGATCGCAGCGACCTCGACATCCCCATCGGCTCGGGTGAGGGAATCGCCAAGGCATATGTGCGCCGCCCCCAACAGAATCGCCGACCAACAGGCTCCGCTGACGACGCCAACACGTTCCGCCACGGCACCGAGCTCTACGAGTGGCAGCGCCGCAACGCCGTGTTCACCGCGTCCGAGGTCGACACCCTGGCCGCCCTCATGAAACGGTCAAGCGCGACCCTAGCCGGCGCGCTCCGCCAAGCGTTCTCGGGCGAAACACTCGGATTCGCGTATGCCGACGAGACGAAACGCGCGCTCGTCCCCGACGGCGGCTATCGATTCGGCCTCATCGTCGGCATCCAACCGAGGCGATCCGCGGCACTGCTCGACGACGCCGACGGCGGCACCCCGCAGCGCGTCCTGTGGATGCCCGTCGCCGATCCTCGCTGTCGACGAGACAACCGGCCACCTCTGCCCGCGCCGTACACGCCTGCATGCATCGACCTCTGGCCCAACCGCATCAGCCTGCCGCCCGTAGCCACCGAAGCGATCGAGATCGCCGCCGAGGAACGCGCCCAAGGCGACGGCAACCCACTCGACGGCCATCACCTGTTCGTGCGCGCAAAGGTCGCCGCAGCGCTCGCTGTCATCGACGGACGAACCGCAGTGACCACCGAGGACTGGCAGCTATCCGCGACCGTCATGCGCGTATCGGACTCGACACGCTCCCGATGCATCGCCGCTCTGCGCACCGCCAACGAGCAAGCCAACCGGGCGCGCGCCGAGGCTGAGGGAATCCGCACCGACATCACCGAGGAAACCCGCCAGCGGCTGACCGTCGAGCGCGTCGAGCGCGTCGCGCAGACCATCGTCCGCGCCGTCACGACGCACGGAACCATGACGCGTAGCGACGCCCGAAAACGGGTCAGCGGACGCGACCGCGTCCTGTACGACGACGCGATCGAGTGGGCAGTCGACGCCGGGCTATTGGAAGCGGACGACGAGGGAGTGAGGCTCCCGTGAACTGTCGAATCGTGGACAGGGTGGACACCGTGGACACGTGGACACGTTTCCGCGCGACTCCGCCACGAAACATGAAACCGCAGGTAAAACACACAAATTGTCTATCCGCGGGTAGTACCCGATTTCGGGTCGTTCAGAGAGTGTCCACGGTGTCCACGTGTCTACCCCTGCGAAGCGACGGTTTCGACGGGCTACTGGTCGCGTTTCTGCTCCGCTCGTACCTCGCTGCGTTCCGCCCCGAATCGCTCCGCTGGCGCTCCACGATCCACGCCGGCATGACGACGACAGCAACGTCGAAGCAGCCTGCCGCGCCACCCATTCGGCACGAGGCAAGAGGTTCGCGGAGGGAGGAACGACCGGAGCGGTTCTCGCGGCAGCGGAGCGAAGCGGAGAAGAGAACCCGACCACCCACCAAGGCGAGACGCCGACGACGACCAGACACCCACGAACTCGGCGACCACCCACAGACAGGAACCCACGATGAGTGACCACACCTCCGACGACGACCGCTGGAAACTGCTCGACCCAGCCACCCGCATCGACCTCACCGCCGTGGGTCTGCCCTGCCACGAACTCGCCGAGAGCGTCGACGCCGACGGCCACCGCGAATACTGGCTCATCCTCACCGTCGGTCTCGACGTGGACGGCACCGACCACGGAGCGACCCAGCCACCCCGCCACGAGGGAACCAAGTCGCTACCCCACGACCTCCGCGAGCACTTCGCCCACCAATGCGGACGACCACGCACCAACGGCAAACCCTGCCAGCAGATCGTCAGCCGCCGCGGCGACATCTGCCCACAGCATCAGCGGCAAACCGCCGACCGATAGACCCGCGCCCCCTCCAACGAGACAGGAACCCACGTGACGATGAGCCCCGGCGGATACCCGCCACCCGACGACGAGGACGACGACGAGGTCGCCCGCCAGTTCCTCGACGACCTCCGCGTCCGCCTCGACAACGCCGGCGAATACGGATCGATCCCGTGGCGCACCGAACGCGACGCCCAGATTCACCGACTAGCATCCCTCGGCTGGACCGAACACGACCTCGCCGCCCACTACCAACTCGGACGCCCCGCAGTCCGCGCAGCACTCGCCCGCCACACAACGAACTCGACACACGACCGGGAGCCAACCGACCACCGGCACAGCTATCGGGTCAGCCTCCCCGCCTATGCGATCGACCTAACCGTCGACTACGACACCGCCCAACAACTGCACGCCCTCGCCGCCGATCACGGACTCACCGAGCACATCACCCGCAGCGACCCGAGCGCGGCCCTCACAACGCCGTAGACGCCCCGACACGACCTCGACGCACCGAGCCGAGACGACCCCGACCAACGGCCACACGGACCGCGACAGCCCCTCTCCAACCGAACGGCACACCGATGAAAACGGACCACCCTAATAACCGGACAACAAGCAGCGTCGACGACGACCTCGACCCCCTCGACACGCACGTCCGAATCTGGCTCGCCGAACACCACCAACGCATCGCCCGCCGAGGCCGGCATCTCGTCCACCGATCCGGCCGCGGACCGTGGCAGCCACTCGCCCCGAGCGACCTCGCCGCAGCGATCACCGCACCCCGAATCGACCCGCCCAACGTCATTGACCTCGGTAGCACCGTGCGCATACTCACCGCTCGATCACCACGTAACGGATAACGCACCAGGAACGGACAACCACAAAAACCGGACCACCCGCCAGCAGGCATGCCACCGCTCCCAGCCCCACGCATTGCGAGTACCGCTGAAAGCTCACGCGACGCTGCAGCCCGCATGCGGTTCGGACGCCTGCGAGTAACGATGTCAGTCGCCGCCAGCCTCGACCTCGGCGCGTGCCTGTCTACGCCGCTGAGCCTCCCGCGCCGCGAACTCGGCACGTCGCACCTCGGTCGCCTCCCGGTACCCGCGCCACCACACGACGCCCAGCACGCGGTGACCGGCAAACAGATTCGCCGACCCAACCCGCGCAGTCTGCCCAGCCCGGCACGCCTCGACCGCTTGGGCTGGCGTCGGCATCGGCCGCGCCCGGCGCGCACCCTCCCGACGAGTCACCACCAGCAATCCCGCCGGATCAAAGCCGTAGCCGCCGATTGCGGGAACGCGACCGGCGCGTGATTTTCTCCGGTTCGTAGTTGTCGCTGACCAGCCACACACGGCCATTTGAGTCTGTGACCGTGTACTGGAGCCCTACGACTGTCCGTCGACGGTGGCGCTTTTGGTCCTCGTCCGCAGCCCATTGCAGTTCCCATTTCTCACCTGGACCGATCCGGGACGTCCACGCCAGCGCTCCCGCCGCGAGCACCTGCTCGCCGATCCTGACGAAGTCGATAGGCCGCATCCATACTCCACCCTTGCCAGGCTCGACCTCGGCGCGGAATGCCTCTACGCGGAGGTCGTAAATGCTCTCGTCGCTTCGGTTCTCGATATCCACCCACCGCGTGAACTTGCCTTCGTGTTTCGGCCCCGGAGGGTGACTTACCCGCAACAACCGCACCTGACACGCCTGGTCCTCGACTTCTGAGCGCCGCTGCCTCCGATACGTCGACACCGCGACCACGACGCCGACGAGCGTCGCCACCGTGCCCGTCGCCGAAACCCACGCGGGCACCGTCCCGAGGTCTGCCCGGTCGTCCGTGCACACCCGCCACAGCACCCAGCCGACAACAGCCGCCACGAGCAACGCCGCCGGAACCGCCCACCACCGGCGCAGATACATCAACCCGAGCCGGAACCACCGCACGCCAGCAGCCCACACGATGCCCGGCAGCCGCTTCACCCAGCTCCAACACGATCGCCAGCTCATGCCGGAACCTTAGCGATGCTGTCGCCAACGCGACACCCGATCCCCGCAGTGTGCCGACAGTGTGCCAAGAACCGCACGACCGGGCAGATACGGAACCGAACCGAACTCGTCATCTGCGCTGTTCAGAACCGATTGAACCGACCAGGCCCGAACCCGCCCAGACACTGCGAATCGCACTGGCAGTGTGGGGGTCAGGGGTTCGAGTCCCCTTAGCTCCACTCAACAAAGGGTCGGGTCAGACATCATGTCTGACCCGACCCTTTGTCGTACCTAATGCCCGAAGTGCGCCGACACTGTGCCAACGCGCGGTGAGAACCGACCACCACCATCACGTGAGAGCCCCTTGCCCACTGGGCCACCACCGCCGTCAGCATGACCGCAGAGATCACCTCCACAGCGAGCGAACCTGACCACGACCACAGGTCGGATCGGGAAACGCGTGCCATGAGTGGCCCGATGGCCTCGACCTGGTCCAGAGGAGCGAATCCGCTTCCGATGCACAGCCGGTGATGGCCCTACACGCAGTCCCTCGCACCAGATCTATTTGATCCAGAGTGGGTTCTGCACAAAATAGGGTGACAGCTTTCGCGAGTCTGTTCTGCAGTGGTTTGCCGTGTGCGAGTGAAGGGATCGAAGATGTCGGGCATCAGCGTGCGCCACGCACGACGGGAAGCAGTCGGGTGATGGGAACGGCTAGCGCCGTCAGCGGAGCGAGTCGTCCGGTGGCGATGAGTTGGGTGCAGCGCCATTCCAGAGCGATGACCACCAGCCGGAGCTGTTTGTACGCCTGGTTGGTGGTTTGTTTGTGGAAGTAGCGGTAGTAGACCTGCTGTGCGATTACGGCGAGCCGGAACAGACCGAACACTTCATAGAATCGCCACTGGTCGGAGGTGACGGTTTGTCCGGTTCGGCTGGCGTAGTAGTCGACGATCTCGGCGCGGGTGAGCATGCCCGGGACGTTGCTGGGTTGGCGGCGAAACATACGAAAAACGGGGTTGTCTCCGGCTTCGACCCAGTAGGCCAGGGCAGATCCGAGGTCCATCAGTGGGTCGCCGACAGTGGCCATCTCCCAGTCGAGGATTCCGACGACGTTGAGCGGGTCTTGGGGATCTAGCACGAGGTTGTCGAGACGGTAGTCGTTGTGGATGAATCCGAGTGGACGGTCTGCCGGCTGGTTGGCCTTCAGCCAGGTGATGATGTTCTCGAAGGAGCCGACGTTGGGTGTGCGGGACTTGACGTAGCGGTTACTCCAACCGTTGACCTGACGGTCGACGTATCCGCCACCCCGGCTGAAGCGGTCGAGTCCGCTTGCAGCGAGGTCGATCTGATGGAGGTCGACGAGCCGGTCGACAAAGGTACGAGTGAGCTCACGAGCCTGGTCTGGTCTCAGGTGCAGATCGGCGGGGAGGTCGCGACGCATGATGCGGCCCTTCAACCGCTCCATGACGTAGAAGTCTGATCCGAGTATCGTCTCGTCGTCGCAGAAGGCGATCATTTCTGGCACGTAGTCGAAGACGGGCTTGAGTAGGCTCTGTACGTCGTATTCGCGCCGCATGTCGTGGGCGCTCTTGGCCTTGCTGCCGATGGGTGGGCGACGCAGGATGAGATCTCTCGTCGGGTAGCGAAGTAGATACGTCAGGTTGGACACCCCGCCGGTGAACTGCTGGATTTCGGGCACGGTGTCCAGATCGGCTGGGTCGTTCATATGCTGGCGAAGCCATGTGGCGACGGCCTCGATGTCGAAGGCATCCTCGCCTCGAACCGTGCGCGCGGGGTCGAGTTCGGAGCCGGTGGCGGGTGTGGTGTTCATGAGGATGCCTCCCTGTATTTAGCCAGCTCGGTACGCGCGACGACGCCCCGGTGGACGGCGTCGGGTCCGTCGGCGAATCTGATCGCGCGGGCTTGAAGCCAGGCGGCCGCGAGAGGTAGATCCTCGGACAGCGCCACGCCGCCGTGTAACTGCATCGCCATGTCGATGACGCTTTGGGCCATAGTGGGTACCGCGACCTTGATTTCACTGACGGCGCTGCGGGCGGCCGGGTCGCCGGCGTCCAGTAGCCATGCGGCGTGCAGGACGTGCAGCCGCGCCTGGTTGATGGCGATCCGGGCGTCGGCGATGCGTTCGCGATTCCCACCCAGATTCGCTAGCGGCTTTCCGAATGCGACGCGTGAGAGTGCTCGTCTACAGGCCATCTCCAGCGACTGCTCAGCGAGGCCGATCAGTCGCATGCAATGGTGAATTCGGCCGGGGCCGAGCCGCCCCTGGGCGATCTCAAAGGCGCGACCGGGGCCGGCGATGATGTTGGACAGCGGTACGCGGACGTCGGTGAGGCAGATCTCGCCGTGGCCGTGCGGTTCGTCGTACCAGCCCATTGTCGGCAGCATTCGGACCACCTCGACGCCCGGTGCCGAACGAGGAACGATCACCATCGAGTGCTGAAGGTAGCGGTGTGCGCCTGGATCGGTCAGACCCATGAAGATGAGGAGCTCGCATTCACTGTGACCGATGCCCGTCGACCACCACTTGGTGCCATTGATGATCACCTCGTCGCCATCGACGACAGCAGTGGCTTCCATGGTGGTGGCATCCGATGATGCCACCCCTGGCTCGGTCATCAAGAACGCACTGCGGATCTTGGCCTCAAGCAACGGCTCCAGCCATTCCTGTTGTTGGGCAGGACTGCCATAACGAAGGAGTACCTCAGCATTGCCGGTGTCTGGAGCATTGCAATTGAAGACGTACGGGGCGATCAGCGATCGGCCCATCAGCTCCGCGATAGGCGCGTAGTCGACATTGGACAGCCCGGAACCGCCCTGGGTCCCGAACCGCGCCGCGTATGCGTCGCCATGACCGGCCGGAAGGAACAGGTTCCACAGGCCCGCATCCCGCGCCGTAGCCTGCAACTGCTTCATTCGCGGTAGCGGTGCCCATGCATTTCCGGTGCATCGGGCCTCGGCCAACTCAGCGTGGTAGTCCGCTTCGATCGGCGTGACCTCTGTGTCGATGAAAGCGCGAACGCGCTCGGCAAGTTCCGCACCACGAGGAGAGGGGGATAACAGCATGATCTCAGATCCTTCAGGTCAACTTGTTGACAATGGGCAGCGGGAGATGGCGCATTGCGGCGCCTATCGGAGCCCACGGCCACGCCGGAACCACAGCGGAGTCCGGCTCCTTTTCGATCGCCTTTGCGAGCGCGCGGCAGCCGGTCGCCGCGTCAACCATGAACGGCGCGTCGACATTCTCGTTGAGTTCGGTTTGGATGTACCCCGGGTAGATCGTGGAGACCTTGATGTCCCCGGCCCGGCCATTCACCAGTTCGGCGCGCAGCCCCTCGGCGAGCATCGCCAGTCCCGCCTTGCTGGCGGCGTAGGTCGTCATTGCACGGCGTAGTCCTCGGAATGCGCTCACTGAGGACATCACGACCAGGTGCCCTTCTTGCTGCTCCCGAAAGATCGCCATGGCTGCCTCGATCTGGGCGAGACCAGCCACGAGGTTGGTCTCCAGCGTTGCGAGATTGTCCTCGAACCCACCGGTTCCCAACGCTTCGCCCTTGCCGATCCCCGCGTTGACCACCACCCGGTCGAGACCGCCCAGCTCGGTCGACAGGTCGTTGAACGTGGTGAACACGGCGCCGTGATCGTTGACGTCGAGCGTCCTGGTCACCACCCGTGTCTGGGGGTTCGATGCGACAAGATCCTCGGCGAGTCGGTCGAGTCGGTCGGTGCGGCGCGCGCAGAGCGCGAGTGTGGCACCCCGGCTGGCGAATTCGTGCGCCAATCCCATCCCGAGCCCGGAACTTGCCCCTGTGATGAGCACCCTCGTCCGCGTCATCGTGTCTCCCCTCCATGTCAGTTGAGCATTGCTCAACACCGTAGATCATTGAGCAATGCTCAACAAGTGGTAGTGTCTTGCCATGGAGATGGCAGCAAGACCGGCCGGCCGTGCGCCCGCGTCGTCTGCGCGGCGAAAGAGTGCGACAGACCGGCGCGCCGAACTGATCGGGATCGGGTTACGACTCCTGGTCGATACGCCGATTCACGAGTTGTCGATCGACCAGGTGGCGGAGCAGGCAGGCATTTCGCGTGGTTTGCTTTTCCACTACTTCGACACCAAGGCCGACTACTACGTCGCAGTGATCGATGCTGCGGCTCGCAGAATGCTCGATCAGGCCAAGGATTCTGGCGTGGGAACGAGCCGCGAGCGCTTGCGTGAGATCGCGATGGGGTTGACTGCATTCATTCGACGGCGAACCCGCAACTACGTTGCCCTGGTGCGTGGCGCCACAGGCGGCGACGAGCGTGTCGCCGAGGTCGTGCGTGCGGCACGCTCCGAATTGTCGGTTCGGCTTCTTCACGCCGCGGGTGTCGTGACACCGACTGCGTGGCAACAACTGACAGCTCGGGGCTGGTTGGCGATGGTGGAGGAAATCGCCATCGAGGGTGACGCCCATGACTTCCCGACCGAAACGTTGGTAGATCGACTACTCGACAACCTCGTGCACTCCTTGGAGGCGCCCGGTCCGGGGTGAGTGGTGGCCGCTTTGATCAGACCTCCTGTCCCCTGTCCTGGAATCGGATGAGGCCCTGACCAGCAGGACCGGCCGCGCGTCGGCACCGCATCAGAAGTGCCGGCCTGCTGGACTTGTGTGAGCAGAAGAAAGGTGACCGAATGTCCACAACGCGGCCACCGGAACCGTGGGGCGACTCCGGGCCAAGCCGGCCGAGGATCGCAGCACCAACGTCATCGGTGTCGCTCATCGCAGGAATCTGTGAGTGATTTTGCCGCAGAATGCATTACACGCTTCGGCACCGCCGATACCGCGGGCCGGCGTGACCGGGTTCGCGCACCGACCGGCAGATACCCACACCGGGGGCCATCGATGGCACGATCACACTCTCAGTCGATGCCGTCTACCGGTTCGGCGAGGTACGCGACACCGTCGCCGCCAACCCATCGCCCGGCCGTGCCGGAAAGATCCTCCTGCGCCCGTGAGCGCCCCACTTCACCAGGCCTTCGGGCCAGGTGTGGCTAGCGGACGGGTGGGGTGAGGTGAGCCTGTGAGCGCCCCTCGCTGGTGCGGTGATTGGGGCTGGCAAGTCCTTCATTGACGAGCCTGCGCCCCGTTTCCAGACAATCAAGCAACTCGGCGTCGGTAAGTGCGAGGTCATCCCGTCTGAGGCCGAGCGTGATCACCCCATTCCACGCGCCCCAGAGGAACCGCGCGGTGCTGGCCGCGTCGTAGGCACCATCCATCTCGTCTGCTTGGATCGCAGCTTGGATCGCAGCTTCGAAGCGGTCGAGTACGGACTGGATCAGCCCGGTCACATGAGATCGCGCGTCAGAGCCCTCGACCACCTCGGTCCCGAGGACAACCACCCGGAACACCTCCCGATGGCGCAGATAGAAACGTACATACCGGTCTGCCACAGCCATGACCTGCTCGATCGCCGAGAGCTGCGGATCAAAAGCCTCGTCCAACTCGGCGCCGAACTCGTCAAAGGCGCGTTCGGCCAGGCCGAGCAGCACCCCTTCTTTGCTGCCGAAGTGTGTGTAGATGGCACCGACTGACACGTCTGCCCCATCGGCGAGCTGTTCGACCTTGACGCTGGAGAACCCGTCGACGAACAGACCCTCGGCGACATCGAGGATCTGTTCGCGGGTACGCGCACGCCGGCGATCTACGCGCGTGCCCTTCCGGCTCGTGGCTGCGCCTGCCGCCTGGGTCATGACCGACCTCCTGATATGTGGTCCTCACGCCGAATCCTATCCCGATTCATTCTTAGAATCGAGTTCAGTTTATGAATCCTGTTGCAAACATGAATATGATTCATTACGCTCTGCCAGCAGGAGGTTTCACATGGACGAATACCGCGACGTCGTGGTCATCGGCGCCCGATTGGCCGGCGCCAGCGCTGCATCTCATCTGGCGAGAGCAGGAGTGGATGTGGTGGTCCTGGACCGCTCCTCGTTCCCGTCTGACCAGCTCTCAACCCATCTGCTCTTCCCTGATGGGTTGAACGAGGTCCGTAAGATGGGTGCGCTGGACGGAATCCTCGCCCACCAGCCGACGAAGTCACCATGGCTGAAGGTGACGATGGACGCCGGCACACCGGATGAGTTCACGATCACCGAGCGATGGCGTCACGCCGGCCCGATCGACTATTGCCTCTGTGTTCCGCGCATCTTGCAGGACGTTGAGCTCGTCAAGGCTGCACGAGCCGCCGGTGCCGATGTCCGCGAGCGGCACAAACTGGTCGAAGTGCTGTGGAAGGGCGGGCGAGCTGTCGGCGTGCGATATGCCGACCCCAACGGCAACCAGCACAACATCTACGCCCGGGTCGTGCTGGGTGCCGACGGCCGCCGCTCCTCGGTCGCCAGTCAAGTGGGTGCATTTGAGCCGTACCGTGCCTCGAAAAACGGTCGCGGACTGGTGTTTCGGTACGCCGACGACCCACGGTTCGGCACGCGGGACGGGGAGACGATCTTTCAGTGGCGAGACCAGGAATCCTATGCGTTCCTGTTTCCCTCGGTCCCGGCGCCAAAGATGCTGGTGCTGTTCATGGGTGCCGCGGAGGAGGCCAGAGTGGCACTCGAAGATGGCGAGGACTACTGGCAACGCAAACTGCGGCAGCACCCTGGTGTGGCCGAACGACTCAACGGCGCAACAGGTTTCACCGCAATCCGCGCGACCGGGGACACCACGTCCTACTTTCGGGCATCCAGCGGTCCAGGCTGGGCACTGATCGGCGACGCCGGACATTTCAAGGACCCTGTCATCGGCCAGGGGCAGCGTGACGCCCTGTGGTCAGGACGCCGGATCGCAGAAGTGATTGCCGAGGCTCTACACGACCCCGCCACCCTCGACCGCGCATTGCAGGAGTGGGAACACGAGCGCGATGCCGAGTGCTTGCATGCCTACCACTTCGGCAACATCGAGACCGCAGTCGAGCCGATCTCACCGGTCGTGGTGAATTTGTTCCGCCGCAACGCCCGTACCGATGATGTCACGCCCGACGCGGGTGACCTGTTCGGTCGAGCACGAACGATGCCCGAGGTACTCACCTTGTCACGCTTGAGCTCCGGCGCCCTCGAGGCAGCACAGTCGCGCGGCCGAGATCTGGCCACCCCAGAGTCTCGGCGACGCTTGCTGCGCGATTTCCGGGTTCAGCTGCAGGTCCGTGCCGAACTCGCGGGCAAGCGATTCCGCTCCACAACTCTGATCCCCGGATCGGATCACCCCGATCCTGAACCGCCCAAACCCGTCCGCCAGCCGTCCCGAGTCAAGTCGTCAACGCGTGAGCAACCGGCGGAGGGTCCGACGCAGTTCGACGTCGTGCCCAACACCGACGTCGGCTCGAAGCCGCGTCCTCGGCCACGTCCGGGACAGCGCCGCACACCGCTGTCCCCAACTGCCGACAAGCCATCCGGCTCCACTGACAACCCGGCCACATCCCCCAACACAGTCCCAGTCCCCACGGAGGCATCGTGAACCAACCGATCAGGATCGCCGTCGTCCAGCCGGCGCTGACCGGGCGGACGGTCGAGTCGAATCTGGAGCGCGTCGAGGCGCTGGCTCGTGACGCTGCCACCGAATCCAGGGCCCAACTGCTCGTCCTTCCCGAGGCGATCGGAGGTATTCACGTCCGCGACGCTGTCCGTCCGGTCGACGGCGCCGCACTTCACCTGCTGCGCCAGCTCGCCCGAGAGCTCGGCATTGTGATCGCAGGCGGCTTCCTCGCACGCCGCGGCCGTCACGCCCGATCGGTCTACGGGATCATTCAGCCCGATGGCACCACCCGGCTCATCAACAGCGCCCGCCCCACTCCCGGCAGTGTGGGATTGCTTGGTGGCGCGGGGGCCGCTATTGCCGACGTCGCCGACCTCGGCCACATCACCGTGGGATTGGTTGCCGGGGGCGATTGGATCTCTCCCGACATGGTCAACCGACTCCACGGCAGCGTCCAACTGATCGTCGGTGGAACCGCGATGACCGCCAACTCTGTGCACCAGCGTGAGGCACCCCGACAACTCGCCCGACTCCTCGCAGTGCCACTGGTTCTGGCCACACCGGCTGGGCAATCGCCGGGGGGACGCGGATCGGTGATCATCGACCGCAGCGGCGCGATCCTCGCCGACCAGAGCGGAAAGGGCGAGGGATACTGCAGCGCCGAGGTTTCCCTCGACCACGTGGGACAAGACGCTGTCGACGCCACGCTCGCCGGGCACTGGATCAGTCCCAGAGGGGCCCTGGGCCGCGCAACCGTACGACGCGCGGACAGTATCAGCGCCGCAACGCTGTATCGGGCCCGCACGCTGCTGCGGCAGCACGACTGGCGAGACTGGGCCGGCTCCGACATCCCAGACGTCCTGACCGCAGACGAGGCACACCGCCTGTCGACCACCCCAGCCCGGCCACGACAACTCTGAACAACCTCTTGGAGACACCGATGAGAATCATCCTGGACACCGACAAATGCGACGGACTCGGAATGTGCGAAGCCGCTGCCCCCGATGTCTTCGAGGTCGGCACCGACGGAATCGTCGTCATCCTCGACGACACGCCCAGTGAGAACCAGCGCGAGGACGTCGTCGAGGCGATCGAATCCTGCCCGGTACTGGCATTGAGGCTCACCTGATGACCAGCGATACCGCTGCGGACTCACCTTCGCATCTCGTGATCGTTGGCGCCTCACTGGCCGGTCTTCGTGCTACGGAGACGGCCCGCAAACTCGGCTTCGCCGGTCGAATCACACTGGTCGGCGCCGAAGAGTACTTGCCCTACAACCGGCCGGCGCTCTCGAAATCCTTCCTCGACCTCTCGAGAGCCGGCAACCCCGAACCAGGAATCGAGTACCTCTTCGATTCCGACGATCTTGCCAGGGACCTGGATACCACCGTGGTGGTCGGTGCGCCCGCAACCGCGTTATACCCCGCAGCCCACGAGGTATCGGTTGGCGAGAACGCCATCACGTACGACAAGCTGATCATCGCGACCGGTGCCTATGCACTTCGTTTGCCCCGGTCGATTCCCGGGGCACATGCCCAGGGAATCCACTCCTTGCGGACGATCGACGATGCACGGCAGCTCGCTTCCGCGCTGGATGCAACCGACCACGCCGTGGTCATCGGTGCCGGGTTCGTCGGCTCCGAGGTGGCCTCGGCTGCACGAGCCCGCGGCGCGGCGGCGACCATCATCGAACGGCTCCACACCCCCTTGGTGCGCTCGGTCGGCACCGAAGTCGGGGGCATCGTCACGCGACTACACGAGACACATGGCACCGAGGTGCTCTGCAACACAGCTGTTACCGACATCCTCACCCGCGATGATCATGTCATCGGTGTCCGCCTCGACAACGGTGCAGTAATCGACACCGACACCGTGATCGTGGGTGTGGGTGCACGTCCGGCCACGGAGTGGCTGGAGGGAAGCGGGATCACGTTGCATCCCGATGGTGGGATCGTATGCGGCCCTGACCTCGCCACCAGCATCCCGGACGTGTACGCCGCAGGCGACGTCGCCCATGCGCCGAACACGCTGCTCGACGGTGACCTGATGCGTCCGGAACACTGGACCAACGCCGCGGAGCAAGGGGCCGCCGCGGCACAGCATGCACTCGGCGTTCCCCCCACAAAGGCGACGGCCCCGGTGCCCTATTTCTGGTCAGACCTGTACGGCAGCCGAATCCAGTTCGTAGGCACGCCACGAGCCGAAGAGATCACCACTGTCGGCGGGGACACCGAGCAACCGATCGTGCTCTACCGACGAGATTCCCGCATCGTCGGCGCATTCACCCTCAACCGACCGCGCGACGTCATGAAACTACGGCGCCGCATCTCCCAGCAAGGTGACTTCGTCGAAGCCCTCGACTACGCCCACGAACTCACGAACACGATGACTGCGACCTCTACATCCTCGTCGCTCCCCACCGCTACCGAAGGATCCTCCCGATGACATCCGTTCTCCTGGTCCTCTCCGCCGCCGACCACTGGACCCTGATCGACGAGACAGTCCATCCCACCGGATTCTGGGCCGAGGAGTTCGTCGCCCCGTACGAGGTGTTCGCTGCAGCCGGCTGGGACATCACCGTCGCCACACCCGGCGCGAAGCCCCCAACCGTGGACCGGCTCAGCCTTGGCATCGCAGGCGGGCTGCCCACCAAGACCCGACGTATCGCCGCCAAACTCGATGAACTCACCCATGTACTCGCCGCCCCCGCAGACCTGGCGAGCATTGACGCCGACGACTACGACGTCATCTTCTACCCCGGCGGGCACGGTCCGATGGAGGACCTCGCCGTTGACGAGACGTCAGGGGCCCTGATCACCGACCGACTCCGTTCGGGTAAACCGCTGGCGCTGCTGTGCCATGCCCCAGCCGCAGCATTCGCAGCCCGCAACCCAGACGGCACCTGGCCTCTACAGGGCTATCGCATGACCGCCCTGTCCAACCGCGAAGAGTTGTTCAACACCTTCGCCCGTAAGGCAAAGTGGTTACTCGAAGATCGCCTCAAAGAAGAGGGCGCTCATTTCGAAGCAGGGTTACCGTTGCGACCGCACATCGTGCAGGACCGCAACCTCTACACCGGCCAGAACCCAACATCCTCGGCAGCCCTGGCCCGCAGGCTCGTCACCGACCTCGGTCAGCCGCTGCTGAACATCAGTGTCTCCACGACCATCCCAGCCAGTCCAGCAGTCGTATGGTCGTTGATTCACGACATCACACGAACCGGCGAGTTCAGCCCAGAGAACAACGGCGGCAAATGGATCACGCCTGACAAACGATTCCGGGCACGCAACAAGATCGGTTCTGTCTATCGCTGGTCGATGGCCGCCACCGTGACCGAATCCATTCCAGGCAAGTCGTTCGCATTTCACACCGACTGGCCCTCCGACACCACCTGGCGCTACGACCTGGAACCCACCGAAGAAGGCACGCTCGTGACCGAATCAGCAGTGAAAAAGGCCCGCCAGGCCGCACCGATCCGCAAGATCCAGGACGCCGTCGGGGTCCACGACCGAGCTGCCCACCTCCGCGAAGGAATGCAGACCACCCTGAATCGCATTGCCGAGCACTTCGCCCACGAAGCCATCCGCCAGGCACCCGATATCCAGGGGTAGCCAGCAGAACTCCCGTGCCCGGCCTGCACGCAGTCGACGCCGATCAAGCCGTTTGAGGTTTGAAGAACCCCGGAGTTTCTGTCGGAGTTGGACGGACGTAGGCGTTGGTGGCCGGTGCGAGACCCGAGAGTCGCTTGTCCTCGGCGCGATCATCGTCGCCCGGGCGGGATCGAGGAGCGCGACACGATGGCACACAAGGACTTCGGCAGTCCTGTCCCCCGGTGTCGGGCGCTCGGGCACATCCGTCGAGAATCCGGGACCACTTGCACCCATCCGGGTCGGCATGGCCTCCGAATGGCTGGAGGCGGTAACCCTTACCGCCCCACCGAGCAGGAGAGCCATCATGATCACTGCCAAGCGCACAACCGTCGGATTCTTCATCGCCGCGGCCGGAGCCGGAGCAATCGTCGTCGGCGCCGGCCAGGCCGACGCCGCACCCCAGGTGTGTTCGGGTCTACCCGGACAGACCACCCAGCAGTCCGACTGCTCGGCCCAGTCGAGTCCCGATGGGCTGAGCCTGGCGGTCGCCGACAACGGCGGTGTCGCCCGGTCCACGGCCACCAACCTCGCCGGACCCGCGGCCATCGCCCTCGGACCGGGTGCCTCGGTGCACATGACCGGCATCAGGCCGGGCCTCGCCATCGGGATCGCCGGCCCCGATGCGTCGGTCGTCATCGACGGTAAGAACGCCCCTGTCTGCACCGGCCCCGGTTTCGCCTTCGGCGGAGACTTCCAGACCCTCAAGGGCTGCCGGCACTGAGCACGCGCACCGAACCACGACTTCCCTAAGGGACTGTTAGGAAGCGTCCGGGACTGTTCCCACCCGATGTGGTTACCGACACCCTGAATGTCAGGCGTGATCCAGACCATTGAAGGGAGCCCCACATGGCCAGCACGCGGACCGGTGAACGGCGGGTCGTCAACAACATCTTGAAGGGTTCGATCGGCAATCTGATCGAATGGTACGACTGGTACGTCTACGCGGCGTTCTCGGTGTACTTCGCGCATGCGTTCTTCCCCGCGGGGGATACCACCGCGCAATTGCTGTCCACCGCCGCGGTCTTCGCGGTGGGTTTCCTCATGCGCCCCCTCGGCGGCTGGATGATGGGTGCCTTCGCCGACCGCTACGGCCGCCGCACGGCACTGACCGTCTCGGTGACGGTGATGGCCTGCGGTTCGCTGATCATCGCGCTCACGCCCGGCTACGACACGATCGGCGTCGCGGCACCGATGATGCTGGTGCTGGCCCGACTGCTCCAGGGACTCTCGGTCGGCGGTGAGTATGCGACCAGTGCGACGTACATGTCCGAGGTCGCCACCAAGGGACGTCGCGGCTTCTACTCGAGCTTCCAGTACGTGACGCTGGTGTCAGGCCAGTTGATCGCCCTCGGTATCCAGATCGTGCTGCAGAACGTGTTGTCGGCCGACGCGATGGAAGCGTGGGGCTGGCGCATCCCGTTCGTGATCGGCGCGCTGGGAGCAATCGTGGTGATGTGGCTGCGCCGCGGCATGGACGAGTCCGAGTCGTTCACCAAGCTCGCCGCCTCCGATGCCGTCGACGCCGCCGCGGGTGGCGCGAAGGCACAGAAGGCCCAGCGTGGATCGCTGCGCGTCCTGATGCAGTACAAGCGGGAATGTGCGCTGGTCTTCGCGCTGACCCTCGGCGGCAGCGTGGCCTTCTACACCTATACGACCTACATGCAGAAGTACATGATCAACACCTCCGGCATCGAGAAGTCGACGGTGGCATGGATCAACTTCGTCGCCCTGTTCATCTTCATGGTGGTGCAGCCGCTCGCCGGCGGACTGTCCGACCGCATCGGGCGCCGCAAGCTGCTCATCTACTTCGGTGTCGGCGGCACGGTACTGACGGTGCCGATCCTCACGCTGCTCGGCGGGACCGCCAACCCGTTCGCCGCCTTCGGCCTGATGATGGCCGGTCTGCTCCTGGTCACCGGCTACACCTCGGTGAACGCCATCGTCAAGACCGAACTGTTCCCCGCAAAGGTCCGGGCACTGGGCGTCGGCCTGCCCTACGCGCTGACCCAGGCGATCTTCGGCGGCACCGTCGAGTTCGTCGCACTGGGCCTGAAGAACATCGGGCATGAGAGCCTGTTCTTCTACTATGTGAGCGGTTGCATCGCGATCTCGCTGATCACCTACGTGTTCATGCGGGAGACCTCGGTGCACTCGGCACTCGACGCGGACGGCCGCGACGAGACCGAACCGGCCGACGAGCAGCAGCTCGTCACTCGTTGATCGAACGGAAGGATCGGCCGTGCGGATCGCGGTGGTCGAGGACGACGACGGAGTCGGTGACGCGCTCGTCGACGCCCTGACCGCCTACGGTCACCAGCCCGAGCGGATGCGTCGCGGAGCCGATCTGCTCCTCGGGCACCGCACCGCCGACCTGGTCCTGCTCGATCTGGGCCTCCCCGACGCAGACGGCCTGCAGGTGCTTCGGCAGCTGCGGGCCGTCAGCGACGTTCCGGTGGTGGTGCTCACCGCACGCAACGACGAACGCTCGATCGTCCGGGGGCTACGCGGCGGCGCCGACGACTATCTGGTCAAACCGGCCCGGATGCCCGAGCTGCTCGCACGGATCGACGTCGTGTCCCGCCGCCGACGGCCCGACCAGCAAGCCGTGCGGGTGGTCCGGGAAGGCGACGTCGTGGTCGATCTCGATGCGCGCACCGTGGAGGTCGGTGGCGAGCCGGTGTCGTTGACCGCCAAGGAATTCGAACTCCTCGCCGCCCTCGCCGAACGGCCCGGCACGGCGGTGAGCCGCCAGCACCTGATGGATGCGGTGTGGGGTGATGCCTATGTCGCCATCTCCCGCTCCCTGGACGTGCACATGACCGGCCTGCGCGCGAAACTCGGTCGGCCCGGACTGATCTCGACCATCCGGGGCTTCGGCTACCGGTGGGGTAGCTGAATGCGGCGCCGGATTCTGGCGGTGCTGCTGTGCTTCTCGGCGTTCGCGATCGTCGCGTTCGCCCTGCCGTTGGCGTCGGCCACGTCGGCGGCCCGCACCCGCGACCTCGGACTGGCCCGCAGCGCCGACGCGTCGTATTTCGCGGCGGTCGCCGGCCGCGAGCCCGGTTCCGGCTCCCCGCTGCAAAGTGAACTCGACCGCTACCGAGAGTTGTACGGCGAGGGTGTACTCGTTGTCGACTCCCGCGGCGAGATCCGGGCATCATCGGGCCTGGACCCCACCGATCCCTCTGTCGCCGAGGCGATCTCATCCGCTCTACGCAATCAGCGGCGCAGTGTGGGAGGCCGGCTCACACCGGTGTCGGACGAGTATCAGCTGATCGCGACGCCGGTGGGCAGCGGCACCCAGGTCGACGGGGCGGTCGTCTTGCAGGTGTCCACCGCCGCGGCGCGACGTGACATCCGCAACGACTGGATCGTCATCGCGGCGGGCGCCGTCGTCGCACTGCTCGTGGTGGCCGCGCTCGCCGCCGCGCTGTCGCGGTGGATCGCCCGGCCACTCGAACGTCTCACCCTGCGGGTCGGCGAGCTCACCGACCAGGTCCCCACCACACCGGGGGCGGTTCTTGTCCGGCCGGCCGCGGCCGACCACCACGGCCCACCGGAGGTCCGGGCCCTGTCCCGCGCCTTCGACACCATGTCGTCGGCGGTCCGCTCCTCGGTCGACGCGCAACGGCAGCTGGTCGCCGACACCGCGCACAAACTCCGTAATCCGCTGGCCGCCCTGCAGATCCGGCTCGACACCCTGGGTCCGTCGGTGCCCGAGTCCGCCCGCGAGACCCACCGCCGCGCCACCGCCGAGGTCGATCGCCTCGGAGAGATCCTCGACGGTCTGCTGTCCCTGGCCACCGCCGAGGTCCCGGCGCACGGCGACGGGGACGAGGCGGAAGCGGTGTGTACGCCCGCCACCGTCGTCGCCGACCGCGCCGACGCCTGGTCGGCCGCGCTGGCCGACAACGAGATGGTCCTCGTCGTCGGCGAGGGGCTCGACGTGCCGGTGCAGATGTCCGGCGACCGGCTCGGTCAGGTCCTCGACGTCCTGCTGAGCAACTCGCTTCGGTATGCCGGGCAGGCGGCGACGATCAGCGTGGACGCCGACGTGCAGGGAACCGCGGGCGCCGAGGTCCGGGTGTCCTATCGCGACGACGGCGTGGGCGTGCCCGCCGCCGACCTCGAGCGGCTCACCGAGCGGTTCTATCGCGGCACCACGGCCGAGGGCTCGGGCACCGGGCTCGGACTGTCCATCGCGGCGACGCTCGTGCGGACCATCGGCGGTCGACTCGAACTGCACGCCGGTGACCCGACGGGCCTCGTCGTCGACCTGATCCTGCCCGTCGCACGCTACGACGACCCACCGGAGAACCAACGATGATCGATCGACGCGGATTCCTCGGGCTCGCCGCGGGCGCCGTCTGCGCTGTCGCGGTGGGCGCCACCACCGCGGGCTGCTCCACCGCGGACACGGTCACCCTGCGGATGGCCACCGGTGAGCCCGGCGGATTCTTCGCCGAGTTCGGCTCGCTGCTCGCGCAGGCGGCCGCACAGACCGGCTCGGTGCGGGTCGCCCCGAACGAGACCGGCGGCTCGGCGGCCAACCTGCAACTGCTCCGGAACGGGAACGCCGATCTCGCATTGTCCTTGTCCGACACGGTGATCGGCGACCACGCCGCCGGTGTCCGCTACGCCGCGGTGGGTCGGGTCTACGAGAACTACATGCAGCTCGCGGTCCGCACCGACTCCCCGATCCGGACCGTCGACGATCTGCGGGGCACCCGGATCAGTGTGGGCGCACCGGGATCGGGGTCCACCCTCACCTCCGATCGCATCCTCGCGGCCGCCGGCCTGGGCGGACCCGGTGCGGTCGAGCGGGTCCAGTTGCCGATCCAGGAAGCCGCGCGTCGGCTCGCCACCGGCGACGTCGACGCGGTGCTGTGGGCCGGCGGCATCCCCACCCCGACGTTCGTCGATCCGCCCGTGCCCATCCGGCTGATCGACCTGTCCGAGACCGTGGACCGTCTGCAACGGACATACGGACCGGTCTACGAGCGGGTGCCGATCCGGGCGAACACCTACGGCGAGCACCCGGGGGTCGCCACCGTGGGACTGGCCAACCTGCTGCTGGCGGCCGACACCGTGTCCGACGACGCGGTGGGTGGCATCGTCGACCTGCTGATCGACCGCGCCGCCGAGCTGGTGCCCGCCCAGGCGATCGGCAGCCAGTTCCTCGACCGCCAATCGCTGATCGTCACCGGTTCGGTACCGCTGCACGCCGGGGCGGTCGCGGCGTATCGCCGTCGCCACGGCTGAGACACGCTGCGCTCGAACCGATATCAGACAGGACGAGACGCAATCCCCTGCCGCTCCGGCCATCCCAAAGTCGCCGTGACACCGGTCATCGACCGGCCTCCAGTCGCAGCCCGGCCAGCAGCATGTCCAGCCCCGCGCGGAACTGTGCGGCGTCGTCGTGCGTGGCGAAGCGGTCGGCGACGAAGTGCAGGAACGGGAACTGCTCCGGGTCGCTGGCCCGCCACCGGTCGGCGTAGCGGGCCAGGAACTCCTCCCGGCTGACCGATCCGTCGACCACCTCCTGCGGCGGCGGTTGCTGGCCGAGATCGGCAGCGGTGCCGATGACGAAGCTCAAGATGGCCGAGGCCGCGTGGAAGGTCTCCGTCGGCCCCATCCCCAGACGCATGACCTGGGCGCCGATCCGCTCGAAGAGCGCCACCCCGTTCGGCCGCGAATCGGCGTCGGCGGCCAGGTAGGCACCCAGCCACGGCCGGTCGGCGACGGCGTCGAAGAGCGTGTGTCCGATCGACCGTAGGTTCTCGATCGGATCGGCGGCGTCGCCGGTGAAGGCCTCGGTGTCGGCGACGACCCCGGCGAGCACGTGGTCGGTGGCCCGGTCGAGCAGTTCTTCTTTGTTCGCGACATACCAATAGATGCTGGCCACGCCCCCGCCGAGGCGCTGGGCGAGCGATCGGAAGGTCAACGCCGACTCGCCGGCCTCGTCGAGCATGTCGACGGCGGTGGAGATGACCGCCTCCATCGAATGCGAGGCACGGCGCCTCGTCCGGGCCGGCCGCGCGGTGTCGTCGGTCTTCGTCATGGCTTCCATCATGCCCCCTTGCGCAATCATCGAACACCGTTCTATTCTCGTACAGTGTTCGATTACCGAACAACGTTCGATAGAAAGGGAGGTGGACCATGACGACACTCGAGAACTCCGCGACCACGCGCACCTACACGTCGCTGCGGGCCGCATGGATACCGATGACCGCGCTCTGCCTGGCCTTCTTCGTCGAGATGGTCGACAACACCCTGCTGAGCATCGCGCTGCCGACCATCGGCCGCGATCTCGGCGGCGGGACCCTGGCCCTGCAATGGGTGACCGGCGTGTACTCGCTGACCTTCGGCGGATTGCTGCTGACGGCCGGCTCGGCCGCCGACCGCCTCGGCCGGCGCCGGGTGCTGCTGTGGGGGCTGGCCGCGTTCGGCCTGATCAGCATCGGCGTGATCTGGGTGCACTCGACCGGCGAGCTCATCGCCCTGCGTGCCGCGCTCGGTGTGGCCGCCGCGGCGATGGCGCCGGTGACCAACTCGCTGGTGTTCCGGCTCTTCGACACCGACACCCTGCGGATGCGGGCGATCACGGTGATGATCGTCGTCGGCATGAGCGGTTTCATCCTGGGCCCGCTGCTCGGCGGCACCGCCCTGGCGCACGTCGGGTGGGAATGGCTGCTGCTGGTCAACGCACCGATCGCCTTGCTCGCCTGGTTCGGTGTCCGCAAGGGCGTGGCGCCCGACGATCCGGCGGACCTCACCGACGATCGGCTGGACCTGCCCGGCGCACTGCTGTCGATCCTCGGTATCGGCTTCGCCTGCTACACCCTGACCGCCGGTGTCCAACAGGGCTGGACGTCGCCGGCCGCCCTCGGCTCGCTGGCCGCGGCGATCGTCGCGGTCGCACTGTTCATCTGGCACGAACGCCGAACCGACCAGCCCATGCTGGACCTGTCGGTCTTCCGCAACGGCACCGTGCGCGGGGCGGCGATCGCCCAGATCGGGACGTCGATCGCGATGGCGGGCGTGATGTTCGGTCTGATCCTGCACTTCCAGTACGCCTACGGGTGGAGTCCGATGAAGGCCGGACTCGCGAATCTGCCGCTGATCATCACCATGGTCGTGGCCACCCCGCTCTCGGAGTGGATGGGCAAGCGGTTCGGTCACCGCGTCGCCTGCCTGATCTCGGCGGTGCTGCTCGGTGGTTCCCTGGCCGGTATCGGCTGGTCGACCGATCACGGCTACCTGCCGATCGCGGTGTTCATGGTGACCTTCACCATCGGGCTGCGCACGGTGATGACCATCGGTGCGGTCGCCCTGATCTCGGGCATGCCGGAGAACCGCACCTCGGTGGGCGCCGCACTCAACGACACCGCGCAGGAGGTCGGCACCAGCGTCGGGACCGCGGTGGTCGGAACCGCCATCGCCGCACTGGTCACCGCGGTGCTGCCGGACGGGGCCTGGGACTCGGATCTGGTGCAGTCGTTCTTCCACGGCGAACGCATCACCTACCTGCTGATGGCGGCACTGATCACCGTCGTGGTCGCCGTCGGCGCGATGACGCTCACCGATTCCCGCGACGTGGAGGAACAGCACTGAGCACTGCGCATCGACCCGGGTACGACGTCGGTGCGCAGCGGCCCCTGGGGTAACGATGTGCCCCCGCTCACACGATGTTCCCGATGAGCACACGACGATCCCGGCGAGAGGAGAAACCCATGACGACCGGCCGATCCCGCCTCTCGCGTGGTGGATGTGTGTCGATACGTGTGGCGGTGCTCGGCGTCGCGCTGGCGCTCGGCAGCGGTGCGGGTGTCGCCGTGGCACAGGCCGATCCGTACGTCCCCGGCGGTCGGGATGCGCGGATCACCGACCTGCCGTCGGTGGCCTACGGTCCCGCCTGCGGCGGTGTGGTGACGGCATTCGCCCACACCACACCGCAACACCCCGACGCGGTCGAGTTCGCCGTCGCCGGCGGGTTCTTCGGGATCTCCGGAACGGGTCGGCCGTGTTCGGTCACCGCCACCATCGGATGGCACAACCTCACGACCGGCGCGCACGGCACGGTGAGCGGCCCGGCGACCGGCAACCTACCGGGCCTGGGTGAGAACCAGAGCGGGTTCGCCCGCACGGTGCGCACCGGACGCGGCACCGTCCGGTTCACCCTCACCACCGACCGGCCGCATCTACCCCGACCGGCCGCCGACATCCGCACCTACTAGGTCGTGTCCGGCGACGGCAGCATCGCGCTGAGCACCACTGCCACGACGGGAATCACGCACAGCACGGTCAGCACCGTCTCCGGTCCCGAGCGGTCGGCGATCGCACCGAGTACCGGGGCGAACAGTCCGCCGACGGTCACGGCGAGTCCGAGGGTGACCCCTGCTGCCGTCCCCGGCCGTGACGGCAGATAGTCCTGCCCGAGCTTCACCAACACACCGAACGGGATGTTGATCGCGATTCCGCACAGTGCGGTGACCACGACGCCCAGCCACGGCTCCGGGACCACCCGCACCAGCACCAGCGCCGGGATCGCCATGATCGAACCCAGTTGCACCACACGCACTTCCCCGATCCGGTCGGCCAGCCGACCACCCAGCATCGTGCCCAGCACGCCGCCCCCGAGGAAGACGGTCAGCGCCACACCGCCCATCGTCGCCGATGCGCCGTGGTGCCGAATCCAGAAGAGCGCCAAGAAGGTGTTCATGCCGAAGAAGATGATCGAGCGCACCACCTCCAGCGAGGTCAGCACCGAGAACGCCACCCAGCGATCCCGGCCGCCCGCGCTCGCCGCGGCGGCGTGCACCACCTCACGCCGCTGCTGATGGCGCATCAGGATGACCGCCATCAGCACCGCGGGCGGGATGAACAGTGCGGTGGCGCCGACACCCAGATGCACCAGGGCCGGGGTGACCAGCGCGGGGGCGAGGAAGAATCCGACGCTGCCACCGGCCGCGAACAGGCTCATGCCCGTCGCACTTCCGGCCGCATCACGTCGGGCGTCGCGACCGGCGGCCGGATGGAATGCGGCCACTCCCAACCCCGACAGCAACAGCAGCAGCCATACGGCGACGTAGGTGGGCATCAGACCGGAGAGCCCGGCGGCGATGCCCGCCACCGCCAGCCCGCCCGGGGCGAGCCAGAGCATCCGACGACGGTCGGCGATCACTCCGATGAACGGCTGCGGCAGCGACGACCCGAGCGTGGCGGCCAGTGCGAGCCCCGACGCCGCGGTGTAACTGTATCCGCGGTCGAGGACGAAAAACGGGATCGAGGCCGGCACCAGGCCCTGATAGAAGTCATCGACCGCATGCGCGATCATCCAGTGCCGCATTCGTTTCCATATTCCGACGCCCTCTCGGTCCAGGGCGGTGCGGATCGTCGTCGAACTCATGGATCACACGCTAGAACCCCATCCCGGGTGTCCACTTCCGATAAAGTGACAACTTATGTCGAATACCCGCCAGGCCGATGCCGCGTCGGACGACGGCACGTTGTCGCCGACGGTGACCGCCGTGGAGCGGCATCCGGGCGGACATCGCATCGCCCGGCACCATCATGCGCGTCATCAGCTGGTGTATCCGGGAAGCGGGCTGGTGGAGGTCACCACCGACGCCGGCACCTGGGTCGCCCCGTCGGATCGGGCCATCTGGGTCCCCGCCCACTCGTGGCATGAGCACCGATTCTTCGGTCGTACCGAGTTCCACTGTGTGGCATTCGATCCCGATGTGAATCCGTTCCCCGACGACGGACCGCAGGTGGTCGCAGTCTCGGCCTTGGTCCGCGAGCTCGTCATCGCGTGCTCACAGGCCGTCGAGCCGCTCGACGACGCGGGGTTGCGCCTGCGCGCCGTCCTCGTCGACCAGTTACGCCCCTGTGGCGAGACCGCGCTGTGGTTGCGCAGCCCCGTCGACGAGCGGTTGAGGCAGGCGTGCGCGATCGTGACCGACGATCTCGCACAGTCATATTCACTCGCCCAACTCGGTCGGCGGGTCGGCGCCGGCGAGCGGACCCTGAGCCGGCTGTTCCGCGACGACCTCGGTCTGACCTATCCGCAGTGGCGCACCCAGGTCCGGCTTCACCGCGCCTTGATCCTGCTCGCCGACGACGTGGCCGTCACCGATGTCGCACACCTCTGCGGCTGGGCCACCCCGAGCGCCTTCATCGACACCTATCACCGCACATTGGGCCACACTCCCGGAGCCCGCCGCGGACGATAGCGTCGGTCAGGTGCGGCCACCTCATATCAGCGCGGCGGATCGTATCTCGGTTCGTAGATCGTGATCTCGCCTGCACCGGGTACCTTGACCCCGATCGTGTAACCCCACGGCTGTTCGGCCGGCGCACCGGTGAACTCGACGCCTTTCGCGGCGAGTTCGCTCATCGTGACGGCAAGGTCGTCACACATGAACGAGACGTCGAACCGCTGGTCGGTACCACCCGACCGTCCTTCGTACTCCCACGAACTCGGGTGCGCGGCCAGCTCACTCGGGCCGGTCGAGAAGATCAGCCACCCGCCACCGGTGTCGACGCCGGGAAAACCCAGGACGTCCCGGAAGAACGCACGCGCGGCTTCCGGATCGTCGCAATAGATCAGCGAATGCAGGCCGGTGATCATGGGGATCAGGGTAGTTCTTCGCGGCCGGGACCACAGCGCGACGGCGAATGTTCTGCCGGTCGCGGCGGTGCGGTGATCACGGCGGTCGTGGTCGCGTTCCGAGTTTCGGCCTGCGGAGATTTCGACACGCCTCGTCGCTACGCTCCTCGTCGGCTCAATCACCGTGACACAACACCCAATTGCCCAGCACCACAGGATAGTTGAGCCCAAACCGGGTTCCACAAAGCTCCACAAACCACCAATTACCCAGCAACCCACGCACCAATTACCCAGCACCCCACGATGGTTGAGCCGGGACCGAGCCCGAAGGGCGAGGACCCGAGTCGAAACCTCCCCCACCCGACCACGAAACGCGACCACAACCAGGAGAACACCCGACCCCCGCCGCCACCCACAAACCCCGAATCGCTACGACTTCACGAGTGCGGGCGGCTGCCACCGTCCGTCGAGCGCGGCGGCGTGGGGTGCGTAGAGACGCAGGGTGATGCCCAGTTCTCCGGTTGCCGCCGGAAGCCAGTTGGCCTCACGCCGACCACCGGGATTGGTGCGCTGGATGTAGATGTCCAGCGATCCGTCGTCGTGATAGACGAGGGGGTCGCGGTCGCCGAGGGCGAAGCGGTCGAGCTCGTTGGCGACCTGGAACCCGTCCGCGTCGTACATCGTCACCGACCAGAACGCCGACACCGGCGGGAGCGCGTCGGCGTCGAAGTGCAGCACGTAGTCGGTCTCACCCACGGGTTGGTCGCCGTCGGCATCGACCAGCAGCAGCGGATAGATCGCGTCCTCGGGCGGATTCGCCCCGAGCCCGACCAGCGTGACCATGGCGCGCAGCAGGTAGAAGTTGCCGTAGACCCCCATCCCGCCGGTCAGCATGCCCCATCCGTTCGCGGGTCGGGCGAGCAGGCCGGGAGCGGTGCGCAACGACTGGAGTGCCGCATCCGCACCGGCCTGCAACTGCTCGAGTTCGGCGTCGGCGAACACCGACGCGTCGAAGTCCCGGCCGACACCGATCCCCAGCCGCCCCAGCCTCGCCAGCTGGGAGAAGTCGGTGGCATGTGGCGGGTTCACCGCGAGAAGCCTTGTGGCGTAACCGAAGAAGTCCACCGCCTTCATCGCGTTCACATATCCCAGCGGCTCGGTGTCGGGACCGAGATCGGAATCCACCGAAACGTCTCGGGCACCGCCGATCTCGGTGACCGACAGTCCGTCCTGGAAGGCGTTGACCGCCGCATAGTCGTGGGGCCCGTTGGTCTGGGTGCGGCCGATGATCCAGGCATACGGCGTCGGCGAGGTGACGAGTTCGGCACCGTCGGGGACCTCACCGTCCCACCCGGGTGGGACGACGAGGTAGTCCTGGGCGCCGGTCCCGGTGGTCCGCTTGCCGGGGTTGGCGAAGACGTCGGTCCACATGTCCAGCATCGGCAGCATGAAATACCGGTCGCCGCTGTCGGGAACGTGGATCCGTACCGGCCCGGCGGTGAGGTCCAGCCACGCCGACGAGTAGAGCGTGTCGAAGTTCGGCCGCACCACCGCACGGAAGTCGGCGGTGGGGAATGCACGGATGTGGTGGAAAGTGTTCGGTGGACCGAACGCAGGCCGCGCACCGGCCGGCGTCGCGCACGTCACCCGCCGGGTGACGTCCATCGTCACCAACGGATAGAGATAGACGTAGGCCTCGTGCGCCAGGGTCTGCAGATCGTCGGACAGCGTGCTCATGGGTCTCCTCGGTCAAGGATCAGTTGCCGCAGCCGAACAGAGTCGATTTCACAGGACCCTGTTCTGTGATACGCGCAACACCCTACGCCCGCATGGCGGGTCGACGACCCCGAAACGCCACGTCGTCCTGTGTTCGGACCATGGGCGACGACCGCACCGCCTCGCCCCATTGCACGGCCGGATCAGGGCTCGCGACGACCGATCCGGGTCAGCTTCTCCGGGTTGCGCACAAAGTCGATCGCGGTGACCCGGCCACCGGCGATGCCCAGGGCCACGATGCCGTCCAACTCGTCTCCGACGAACACCAGCAGTGCCGGATTGTGGTTGACGACCGCGGCACGCATCCTCTTGGCCGGACCGCCCTGACCTGCCAGACCGGCCAGGAACCGGGCGATCGCGTCGGCACCGACGATCGGGCGCAGCGCCGCCCGCACGATGCCACCACCGTCGGCGGTGAGCACCGCCGACGGGTCGAGGATCTGCAGCAGCCCTTCGAGATCGCCGGTGGTCGCGGCGTCGGCGAAGGCCTCGACCACCTCGTGATGAGTGGTCGGGTCGACGTCGAATCTCGGTGTGCGCGAATCGATGTGCGCTCGGGCGCGTGATGCGAGCTTCCGGCATCCGGCCGGACTGCGGCCCAGTGCGGTGGCAATCTCGTCGAAGGACAGCCCGAAGAGGTCGTGCAACACGAATGCCGTGCGTTCGGCCGGCGACAACGTTTCCAGGACCACCATCATCGCCCACGACACCGACTCCGCCAGGGTGACCGAGTCGGCCGGATCGGGCGCGGTCTCCACCGGCTCGGGAAGCCACGGACCGACATAGGCCTCGCGGCGATGACGGGCCGAACGCAGCACGTCCAGAGCCAACCGGGAGGTGGTGGTCACCAGCCAGCCGGTGAGATCGTCGATTTCCTCGTAATCGGTTCGCTGCAAACGAATCCACGCGTCCTGGACGACGTCCTCTGCTTCGGTCACACTGCCCAGCAGACCGTAGGCCACCCCGACCAGACGGGGCCGCAATGCATCGAAGGTGGCCGGCACGGACTCAACAGAACCCGACATCTCAGCCCCACTGCCCCGGGGTGTAGTCCCCGGCCGGGGTCGCGGCGACGACATTCATGCGATTGTAGGCGTTGATCAGCGCGATCAACCCGACCAGAGCGGCCAGTTGGTCGGTATCGAAATGCTCGGCGGCGTCGGCCCACACGCGGTCGGGAACGCCCCCGGCGGCGTCGGCGATCCGGGTGCCCTGCTCGGTCAGTGCCAGCGCGGCGCGCTCGGCGTCGGTGAACACCGTCGCCTCCCGCCAGACCGCGACCAGGTTCAACCGCAGCGCGGTCTCGCCCGCGTGGGCGGCGTCCTTGGTGTGCATGTCGGTGCAGAACCCGCACCCGTTGATCTGGCTGGCACGGATCTTCACCAGTTCCTGGATGGCGGCGGGCAGCGACGAATCGCTGATCACCTTGCCCGCCGAGTTGATGTACTTGGCGAACCTGGCAGCGGTCGCGTTGCCGAAGAAGTCGAGCCGAGCGGTCATGAGGTCCTCCTTGTTGTCATGCGGTCGACAAGAGGACGAGATGAGCGGGCGATGTGTGACATCGCTGGACCGGACAACCGTCACCAGCGCTGCCGGTTCAGGTGATCGCCCTGGTCAACGATCGAATCGGGCCCGCAGCGGAACCTTCTTCCACAGGATGACGACGCGGGTCGGATCGGCTTTGTCGAGCATGACCGGTACCCGTTGCCGGGCCACCGGGCATCGCTTCGACGGCACCGTGGTGGAGATCTGCACCCGTCGCGGTGAAACCCCGGGCGCGCTCGCCGTCCCGATGACGTAGGCGGTGTAGGAGGCGGAGTGGACGGCGGTGTCGGGCTGCGGACACACCTCGACCCGCAGCGAGCCGGGGATCGGGTCCTTCATGCGCTGGATGCGCATCCACGTGATCAGGCCCATGACGATCCACGCTACCGGGCGGGAGCCGTGCCTCCCCCGCCGACCGACGGGTGCGACGATGGACCGATGACCGCAACCCTCGTCGCCAAGGACGTCTCCGGTGGATATGCCCATCGTGTCCTGTTCGATCATCTCGATCTCACCGTCGCGCCCGGTGACGTGGTCGGTGTGGTCGGCGCCAACGGCGCAGGCAAGTCGACGCTGCTCCGTGTGCTCGCCGGCGATCTCGCGCCACTGGAGGGCACCGTGTCCCGCTCGCCCGCCGACGCCTTCGTCGGCTGGCTGCCCCAGGAACACGACCGCGTTCCGGGCGAGACCGTCGCCGGGTACGTCGCCCGGCGTACCGGCTGCGCTGCCGCCGCCAAGGCCATGGACGACGCCGCGGCCGCCCTCGCCGATCCCGATGCGGCCGGCGGTGGCGACGACCCGGCCGACGTGTATGCCGCCGCCCTCGACCACTGGCTGGCGACGGGTGCGGCCGACCTCGACGAACGTCTGCCCGCAGTCCTCGCCGATCTCGGATTCGACGCCGAGTTCGGGGCACCCGAGGAGGCGTTGATGACCGGGCTCTCCGGTGGTCAGGCCGCCCGCGTCGGACTGGCCGCGCTGTTGTGTTCGCGCTTCGACGTGGTGCTGTTGGACGAGCCGACCAACGATCTCGATCTCGAGGGCCTCGCCCGACTCGAGGAGGTCGTCGCCGGCATGCGCGGCGGCGTGATCCTGGTCAGCCACGATCGAGAGTTCTTGGCCCGCAGCGTCACCCGTGTCTTGGAGATCGATGCGGCACAGCACACCAACACCCTCTACGGCGGTGGCTACGAGAGCTACCTGGAAGAGCGCGCGGTGTTGCGCCGCCACAAGCGGGAGGAGTACGAGGAGTTCGCGGCCAAGAAGGCCGACCTCGTGGCCCGTGCCCGCGCGACCCGCGAATGGTCGAGTCAGGGTGTCCGCAATGCGATCAAGAAGGCCCCCGACAACGACCGTCTGCGTCGGCGTGCGGCCACCGAGTCCAGCGAGAAGCAGGCCCAGAAGGTGCGGCAGATGGAGAGCCGGATCGCCCGACTCGACGAGGTGGCCGAACCCCGCAAGGAGTGGGTCCTCGAATTCACGCTGGGCGCTGCTCCCCGATCCAGTTCAGTGGTCGCCACCCTCAACCAGGCCGTGGTCCGGCAGGGCGACTTCACGCTCGGTCCGGTGTCGTTGCAGGTCGACGCCGGTGAACGCATCGGCATCACCGGGCCCAACGGTGCAGGCAAGACCACCCTGCTGCGACTACTGCTGGGCCGGATCACTCCCGACGAGGGCAGCGCTGCTCTGGGCGCGAATGTCGAGATCGGCGAGATCGACCAGGCCCGTGGGCAGTTCACCGGTTCGCTGCCACTGGCCGCGCGGTTCGAGGAGCTCGTCCCGGACTTCACCACCGCCGACGTCCGGACCCTGCTCGCCAAATTCGGGCTGCGCGCCGATCACGTCGACCGTCCCGTCGACGACCTCTCGCCCGGTGAACGCACCCGGGCCGCGATGGCACTGCTGCAAGCGCGTGGCACCAATGTGCTGGTCCTCGACGAACCGACCAACCATCTCGACCTGCCCGCTATCGAGCAGCTCGAAGCCGCCCTCGAGTCCTACGACGGCGCCGTCCTCCTCGTGACCCACGACCGCCGGATGCTGGCGAATGTCCGCGTCGATCGCGGATGGCGAGTCGAAGGCGGTCGCGTCACCGAGACGAACTGACACAGCGGCTCGATCTCGGCCCAATCAGCAACCCACACACGATGATCGATCCGAGGAGGAACGCAGCGACGAGACGAGTCGAAACCTCCGCCGGCCGAACTCGAACGCCGCCACCCCAGAACCGGCTGCGGACATCCTCGCCCCACCAGGCTTCGACACGGGTCCTCGCCCAGCGGCTCGGTCCCGGCTCAACCATCGTAGAAGGACCCCCAATCAACCACCGCAACACGATGATTGAGCCGACGAGGAGCGCAGCGACAAGTCGAGTCGAAATCTCCGCCGGCCGAACTCGAACGCCGGCCACCCCAGAGCCGGCTGCGGACATCCTCGCCTCACCAGGCTTCGACACGGGTCCTCGCCTAGCGGCTCGGTCCCGGCTCAACCATCGTTGGGGCAGTGCGGTTTACGTCGGTTGAGCCGACGAGGAGCGCAGCAACAAGTCGAGTCTAAACCTCCGACCGCCGACGTCGAATGGCGGCCACTCTTGAGGTGGTTGCGGATACCCTCGCCCCACCGGGCTTCGACACGGGTCCTCGCCTAGCGGCTCGGTCCCGGCTCAACCATCGTTGGGGCAGTGCGGTTTACGGTGATTGAGCCGACGAGGAACGCAGCAACAAGACGAGTCGAAACCTCCGACCGCCGAACTCGAATCCCGCCACCCCAGAACCGGTCGCGGACATCCTCATCCCACCGGGCTTCGACACGGGTCCTCGCCCAGCGGCTCGGTCCCGGATCAACCATCGTTGGGGCAGTGCGGTTTACGGCGGTTGAGCCGACGAGGAACGCAGCGACGAGACGAGTCGAAATCTCCGACAGCCGAACTCGAACGCCCGCCACTCTTGAGGCGGTTGCGGACACCCTCGCCTCACTGGGCTTCGACACGGGTCCTCGCCTGGCGGCTCGGTCCCGGCTCAACCAGCGTTGGGGCAGTGCGGTTTACGGTGGTTGAGCCGACGAGGAGCGCAGCGACGAGACGAGTCGAAATCTCCGACAGCCGACGTCGAATGCCACCACCTCAGAGCCCGTTGCGGACATCCTCGCCTCACCAGGCTTCGACACGGGTCCTCGCCTAGCGGCTCGGTCCCGGCTCAACCATCGTAGAAAAACCACCCAATCACCAAGCAAATAACGATGATTGAGCCGACGAGGAGCGCAGCGACGAGACGTGTCGAAACCTCCGCCGGCCGAACTCGAACGCCGGCCACCCCAGAACCGGCTGCGGACATCCTCGCCTCACCAGGCCTCGACACGGGTCCTCGCCTAGCGGCTCGATCCCGGCTCAACCATCGTTGGGGCAGTGCGGTTTACGGTGGTTGAGCCGACGAGGAGCGCAGCGACGAGACGTGTCGAAACCTCCGCCGGCCGAACTCGAATGCCGGCCACCCCAGAACCGGCTGCGGACATCCTCGCCTCACCAGGCTTCGACACGGGTCCTCGCCTAGCGGCTCGGTCCCGGCTCAACCATCGTTGGGGCAGTGCGGTTTACGGCGGTTGAGCCGACGAGGAGCCCAGCGAGGAGGCGTGTCGAAACCTCCGACCGCCGACGTCGAATGGCGGCCACTCTTGAGGTGGTTGCGGATACCCGCGCCTCACCAGGCTTCGACACGGGTCCTCGCCTAGCGGCTCAGTCCCGGCTCAACCATCGTTGGGGCAGTGCGGTTTACGGCGATTGAGCCGACGAGGAGCGCAGGGACGAGACGTGTCGAAACCTCTGTCGGCCGACGTCGAATGCCGGCCACTCTTGAGGCGGTTGCGAACACCCTCGCCTCACCGGGACTCGACACGGGTCCTCGCCTGGCGGCTCGGTCCCGGCTCAACCACCGCAGAAAGACCACCCAATCACCAATCCACACACGATGATTGAGGCCAGGTGACCAGCCGCATCTTCCGGTGAGCACACCGCACACCGAACCCGCCGCCGGCGATCGTCTCGTCACCGATCCGACCAGGCCAGCAGGCGATCGAGCGGCCAGGTGGTGACGATGCGGTCGGGGTCGATGGCATGCTCCACCGCGCGTTGCGCACCGAGCGCCTTGAACTCGAGTTGTCCGGGGGCGTGGGCGTCGGAGTCGATCGCGAACAGGCAGCCGATGTCGCGGGCCAACTCGATCAGGTCGTCCGGCGGATCGACCCGTTCGGGACGTGAATTGATCTCGACCGCAACATCGTTGGCCGCGCACGCCTCGAACACGGCCCGGGCGTCGAACTGTGACGGTGGCCGGTGTCCGCGCCCCGTGACCACCCGGCGACCGGTGCAGTGTCCGAGCACGTGCACCCGCGGGCCGCTGACCGCGGCGACCATCCGCGCGGTCATCGGATCGTGTTCCATCCGCAGTTTCGAGTGCACCGACGCGGTGACGATGTCCAGGCGCGCCAGCATCTCGTCGGTCTGATCGAGCGCACCGCCGTCGAGGATGTCCACCTCGATGCCACGCAACAGCCGGAAGTCACCGTCTCCGCCGGAATTCCACTCGTCGATCTGCGCGACCTGGCGATCGAGACGTTCGGGCGACAGTCCGTTGGCCACCGTCAGCCGGGGCGAGTGGTCGGTGATGGTGAGCCACCGGTGCCCCGATGCGACCGCCGCGGCGGCCATCTCACCGATCGGCGCGCCACCGTCGCTCCAGTCGGTGTGGGCATGCAGGTCGCCGACAACGGCCCGGATCAGTGCCGAGGCGTCGTCGTCGACGGCCGCGGCCGGAGATACCGTGTGTTGCAACCGGTCCAGATAGTCGGGTACCTGCCCGGCGACGGCCTCGGCGATCACCGTAGCCGTCGTCGGCCCGATCCCGTCGATCCTGGTGAGCGCGCCGGCCGCGGCCTTCTCGGCGATGTCGGCGGCGGCCAGACCGGACACCACCCGGGCCGCCGTGCGGAACGCCTCGACGCGGTAGGTGCTCTCCCGGTCGCGTTCCAGCAGCCACGCGATCCGGGTCAGCGCATCGGCCGGGTCGACGGGTGCCACCAGCGGTTCGAACGCCTTCATCAGAGCGACCGATCCGCGGTCTCCGCACCGATCCCGGCAACGGCGCTCCGAGCCTCCTGCCGGTATCGCCACCGGGCGTCGGGGACATGAACTCCGTTGACCGACACACCCTTCGGCGCGCCATCGACACCCACCAGCTCGATCTGGGTGATCCGCGGATGCCACTGCGCCCCGGCCGGACCGGCTGCGCTCGTGTGGATCGACAGCGCCTGCGCGCCATCATCCCAGTCGATCCGGGTCCAGGTGTATCCGTCGTCGCGATGCTCGTCGGAATGGCCGTCGTCGTGATAGAGCCGCGACGACCCGCTCGCGCCGGTGAAGACCCGAGCGGTCAAGGGTGCGGCGGGATCGGCGGCGGGGCGGGGGCGATCGGCCATCACGACGGTCGCCCCGGCCCGCCCGTAGACGGGGATGTCGGCGAGGTGCACCGGGATGTCACCGATCGCCGGTCCCTGCACCGATTCCCCGCCGGTCAGGTGCACCCAGCGCCCCTCCGGGAACCAGATCCGTTTGGTGGTGCCGGCCGCGGCAGGACGCACCACCGGCGCCACCAGCAGGTCTTCACCGAGCATGTACTGGTGCCGGAAGTCGTAGGCCTCCCGGCGATGAGGCCACGTCAGGTACATGCCGCGGGCCATCGGTAGTCCGGTGTCGTGCGAGATACGCGCCGCGGTGTAGAGGTAGGGCACCAGCCGCGAGCGCAGCCGCATCGCGGTGCTGGCCGCCGACCGGTGGGGTTCGGCGAATTCCCAGGGCAGACGCCGGGTCTGGAGATTCTGTGAATGGATGCGCATGATGGGTGAGAACGCGCCGAACTGCATCCACCGCACATACCGTTCGGGATCGGTATCCCCTTTGAAGCCGCCGATGTCGTGGGACACATAGCTCATCCCGATGTTGCCCTCGGCGTGGGTGAAGGCCACCTCGAATGCCAATGTCTCCCAGGTGGAATAGGTGTCACCGGTGAAGTGGATGGTGTGCCGGTGACCACCCCACGGCCCGGGTCGGGTACCCACCATGTCCCAGTACGACGCCCCGTTGCGCGCCAACAACACCCACCGGTTGGTCTGCGCACGCCGACGCCGGCCGTAGGCGCGGGCCAGCCACACGTCGTCGGCGATCTCGGCCCGCGGAATGCCGACCAGCGATTCGTCGATGATCCAGTCCAGCCACCAGAAGTCCACGCCGTCGGCCTCGAACGAATCGTGCAGCGCCATGAACGATCTCAGGTGGGTGCGCTCGGCCAGGTCCCAGACGAAGGTCGGTCCGAGGGTGCCGCCGATCCGTCGACCGAGCGCGGAGAAGTACCGGGCCGCCGGGGTGAGCGCTGGGCGCAGCGTCCCGCCTGTGGTCCGTGCCGCCTCCGGATATCGGGCGTCGTCACCGGAGATGCTCGGGTGGATGTTGAGGCCGACGGCCAGGTCCTGCTGGTGTGCCCAGGTCAGGAATCGGCGTGGCCGGGCGAAGAGTTTGCGGTTCCAGTTCCATCCGTTCCAGGTGTTGGGCGCCTTGAAGTCGGTGTCGACGATCAGGACGTCGAGCGGGACCCCGGCGCGGCGATACTGCGGGAGCAGGTCGTCGCGATAGAAGTGCTCGTCGTAGGCGGCGTAGCGGGAGAACCAGTTGCCGAAGGCCTGCCGCGGCAACAACGGCACCGCCCCCGACAGCGTGCGCAGATCGGCCAGTGCCTGCCGGAAGTCGGTGCCGTAGACGAAGATGTAGCCGTCGCGGTAGCCGGGCCGGCGGGGCCGCCGGACGGGTGTGTCGGCATCGTCGGGCACCAAGACGGAGTGGGTGTCGTCGATGAAGTGCCATCCGGCGCGTGAGAGCAGTCCCGGTTGCAGGGAGGTCTCGGCCCGCACGGAGTCCAGACAGCGCAGCCAGCCGCCCAGATTCCCGTGCGGCAGTGGCGGGATCGACGAGGTCCAGTTCTCGAGGTTCGCCGCGAAGGCGATCCCCGCCGGGGCGGGGGTGTAGGTGTCGGGTAACCACGTCGGATGTACCTGCGCACCCGAGTGTTTCAGCGTGATCTGGGGGTCGTCGGAGACGAATCGTCCGGTGGCACAGCGTAGGACGAGGTGGTCGGTCTCGAGTTCGAGGGTGCCGTCAGCGGTGCGTGTCCGGAACCGGGGACTGCGTGCTCGACGATGGTGCGCCAGAAGGGTGGGGCGGTTCTCGAACCGGCGGGTCGGCGAGTACTCGTAGCGGATCAGGCCCGGGGTGATCACGGTCAGCCGCACCCGGTCTGCGGTGACCATCCCGGCCGGGTCGACCGGGGCCGCGGTGGCCACGCCCGTGCCGGCACCTGCCGCGGCGGCCCCGGCCACCCCGAGCGACGCAGCACCCGCCGAGGCCAACGCCCGACGTCGACTCATGCCGCGCTGCTCCCCCGCCGAACCCCATGTCGCGCCCACACCCGGACGCTACCCGGCGGGCAGGTCCGGGCGCGGCTGATTGTCGAGGACACCGATCGAAGGCTCGGCGGAGACGGGTTCTCCCCAGGATCAGGCGGCACCCTCTTCCTCTTCGGGGTAGCCGGCCAGCATCAGCGATGCCACCGCGGTCAGGGCCTCGGTCCACGCATCCGTCATCTCCGGGCTCCAGTCCTGGCCACCGATCTCGCTCATCGCCGCGATCATGCACTCGGCGACGGCACCGTACATGGGTTCGGTCACCCCGAGTGCGGCGTGCCGACGGCCCATGGCACCCAGCGTGGAGGTCAGCCATTCCGGGTCGTCGAGATGGTCGACCACGGCGATCACCGCGGTGCGCAGCATGCTCGCCTGCAGTCGGGTGCCGCGGGTGAACATGGGCTGGACCGCGGGGTAGCGTTCGAACAGGATGTCGTAGAAGCGGACGGTGAGTCCATCGTCGGGCAGATCGACAAGTGAAAGGCTGTGGCTGAGAAGATCTTTGTCCATACGAGAAAGGGTGGGCGCCGCGCGTTACCTGCCGATTACCCCACCGGGAAATGGCTTTGCCGAGCCCGTTGCCGGGTTCTCACACGACCAGAGACCGGATGTGAGAAGTTTTCGGCAGCCCACCGACCGTCTGCAGGAGGGATCCGATGAAGCTGGTCGCCCTGACCTACGATCCGACGACCCGACGTGTGCTCGTCGCGACGCACGATCGCACACCCGATGCCACCGAGCGCGATCGCATGCTGCCGACCGTCGAGGAACACCCCGGTGAACCGCCGGCGGCTGCGGTGGCACGGGCCCTGGCCACCGTCGGCGTCGACGAGGTCCCCACCGCGCTGGGACAGCTGTCGGAGATCGTCATGTGGGCGACGTTCTGGGCCGATCAGGCGATCTGGACCGCCGACATCCGTTGGGCACCGGCCGACCGCAGACGCAGCCTGGCCTTCGACCACACCACGGTGGTCGTCGATGCCCGCACCGCGCTGGCCGAACGGCTCTGGCACGACCGCGTCTTCACCCACGGGATCACCGGCAGACATTTCACCACCACCGACGCGGTCGCGCTCACCAAGGGATTCACCGGCGCCGAGGTCACCGACCCCGACGTCGAAAACCGCCTGCGAAAGATCGACGGCCTCGCCGAGGTGGGGCCGTCACCGGATGCCGGTGGTCCGGCACCCACCCTGTGGCGCTGGAGCGTCTGATCCCGGGCCGACCCCGGTGGCGGCTCAGCCGTTGAGCGCGGCGTCGACGACCTCCTGCGCCTGGACCTGCACCTGCGCGAGGTGCTCGGGGCCGTTGAACGACTCGGCGTAGATCTTGTAGACGTCCTCGGTACCCGACGGCCGCGCCGCGAACCACGCGTTCTCGGTGGTCACCTTCAGTCCGCCGATGGCCGCACCGTTGCCGGGTGCCTCGGTCATGATCGCGGTGATCTTCTCCCCGGCCAGCTCGGTGGCGGTGATCTGCGACGGCGACAGCTTCGACAGGACGGCCTTCTGCTCCCGCGACGCCGGGGCGTCGATGCGGGCATAGGCCGACTCGCCGTACCGGTCGGCCAGTTCGCGATAGCGCTGCGACGGGGTCTTGCCGGTGACGGCGAGGATCTCCGAGGCCAGCAGATCCAGGATGATGCCGTCCTTGTCGGTGGTCCACGGCCCGCCGTCGAGGGTCAGGAACGATGCGCCCGCGCTCTCCTCACCGCCGAAGGCGATCGACCCGTCGAGCAGTCCCTCGACGAACCACTTGAACCCCACCGGCACCTCCACCAGACGGCGGCCGATCCCGCCGACCACACGATCGATCAGCGACGACGACACCAGCGTCTTGCCGACGCCCGCCTGCTCGGACCATCCCGGCCGATGGGTGAACAGATAGTCGATGGCCACGGCGAGATAGTGATTGGGATTCATCAGGCCCGCGTCGGGGGTGACGACGCCGTGCCGGTCGGAGTCGGCGTCGTTGCCGGTGGCGATGTCGTAGTGGTCGCGCGCACCGATCAGCGACGCCATCGCATTCGGCGACGAGCAGTCCATCCGGATCTTGCCGTCGGTGTCGAGGGTCATGAACGAGAACGTCGGGTCGACGGTCGGGTTCACCACCGTCAGGTTCGCGAGGTTGTAGCGGAACCCGATCGCCGCCCAGTACCCCACCGACGCCCCGCCGAGCGGGTCGGCACCGATCCGGATACCCGAGGTGCGGATCGCATCCATGTCGACCACGCCCGACAGCGCGTTGCAGTACTCCTCGATGAACGAGTGATCGGTGACGTACTGGCCGGATCGGGCCTGCTCGAACGGGATTCGTCGGACGCCGTCGAGCTTGTTGCGCAGCAGATCGTTGGCGCGGCCGGCGATCCAGGAGGTGATCGCGGTGTCGGCGGGGCCACCGCTGGGCGGGTTGTACTTGAATCCGCCGTCGCGCGGCGGGTTGTGCGACGGGGTGACGACGATCCCGTCGGACTGCACACCCGGATGCTCGGCGTTGAACTTCAGGATCGCCCGGCTGACCGCGGGCGTCGGGGTGAAGGTGTCGTCGGTGGCGGTGAAGGTGGAGACCTCGTTGGCGGCGAGCACCTCGAGGGCGGTGCGCCAGGCCGGGATGGACAGCGCGTGGGTGTCGAAGCCGATGAACAGCGGCCCGGTGATGCCGGCGCCGGTGCGGTATTCGACGATCGCCTGGGTGGTGGCCAGGATGTGGGCCTCGTTGAACGACGCGTCCAGGCTCGACCCGCGATGACCCGAGGTACCGAAGACCACCTGCTGCAACGGATTCTCCGGATCCGGCGTGGTGTCGTAGTAGGCCCTGTCCACTGCGGCCACGTCGATGAGGTCTTCGGGCAGTGCCGGGGTGCCGGCGCGAGGATGTGCCATATGTCGAATTCTGCCACCGATCCCCCGATCCGCAGGGCGAGGTGACGTAGACAGTGCTGTGAACTCCCCCTGAACGGCCCGGACGGTGCTGCGCCTGAGACCATCGAGACGTGACCGAACAGACGCGCCTGCCCACCCGCGCCCGCAACCGCGCCGACGGCCCGGCGCTGAGCGTGCTGGTCCTGCCCGGCGGCACCGACAGCAGCTACCGGCCGTTCTCGCCGTGGCAGGGGTCGGCGATGCGCATGTATCCGTTCACCGCATCCATCGCGCTGCGGTTCGGGCGCGCCGTCGACATCCGGCAGGTGCGCTACCGGGTGTACGGCTGGAACGGCGGCCAGGCCTCACCGATGCCGTATGCGCGGGCCGCACTCGAGCAGGCGTGCCGGGATCATCCCGAGACCCCGGTCGCGGTGATCGGACATTCGATGGGCGGCCGGATCGCCGCGCAACTGGCCGCCGACGCCCGGGTGAGCGCGGTGCTCGCCCTCGCCCCGTGGTGGCAGTTCGCCGACTGGCGGATGATTCACGACGACGCCCGCGTGCTGGCGATCCACGGCGACGCCGACACCGTCACCTTCGCACACCGCACGGCCAAGGGCATCGAGGAACTCCGCGATCGCGGCATGGACGCCACCTACGTTCCGGTGCCCGGCGGTGGACATCCCATGCTCGATCATGTCGGTCTCTGGCACCGGGCCGCACTGGATTTCGTCGGAACCGAACTGCGCACCACGAGGGCTCAGGCGCGCTGAGCGTGATCGGCGGGGTGGGTCGCGGGGCTCGCCGGACGGGATACGCCGGCCAGCCGGTCGACGAATTCCGGTGAGTACGCGACATAGCCGTCGTCGGTGAACACGAACACCGGGTCGTCGCCTGTATCGTGAAAGGCCTGCTTACGCAGGTCGGTTCGCATGTTCTTGAAGGTCGACGTGTGTTCGAGGTGGTCGGTGATCCGCACGAACAGCGGCACCGCATAGGCCGGGAGTCCCGTTCGGACGTGGTCGGCCAGGCCCACGGCGTCGAAGCTCTTGCCCGCTCGGAGACTGATCGCGGCCATCCCGGCCTTGCCGTCGGTGCCCGGGACCGGGACGCCGTAGACGACGGCCTCCTCGATGTCGGGGTGGGCGTCGAGCACGGCCTCCACCTCGGTGGTGGCCACGTTCTCGCCCTTCCAGCGGAAGGTGTCACCGATCCGGTCGACGAATCCGATGTGGGAAAAGCCTTGGTCGTGAACCACATCGCCGCTGTTGAACCACCGGTCGCCGGCGGCGAAGGCGTCGGTGACCACCTTCTTGGCCGATGCCGCCGCGTCGGTGTAGCCGTCGAAGGGCACCCGGCTGTTGATCTCGGCGAGGAGGAGTCCGGTACCCCGCCGGCCGGCGGGGATCACCCGTCCGTCGGGTCCACGGCGCGGTTCGCCGGTCTCCTCGTCGTACTCGACGATCGCGTACTTCAGCGGCGAGAACCCCGCCGATCTGGGTACCCCGAAGATGTTGACGAATCCGATGTTGGCCTCGCTGGCCGCGTACAGTTCGCAGATCCGCTCGATGCCGAAGCGTTCGGCGAATGCATCCCAGATGTCCGGGCGCAGACCGTTTCCCACGGCCACCCGGACACGGTGGGCACGGTCGGTGGCCTTCGGTGGTTGCGCCAGGAGGTAGCGGCAGAGTTCACCGATGTAGCTGAAGGCGGTCGCGTCGTTCTCGACGAGTTCGTCGAAGAACCTCGATGCCGAGAAGTGCCGTCCGATCGCCAGACATGCACCCGACATCATCGCCGCCGACACCGAGATGGTCAGTGCGTTGTTGTGGTAGAAGGGCAGCGCGGTGTAGATGACGTCGTCGGGGCGCAGCCGCACGCCCAGGCCGCCGATCCCGGCCATGGCGGTGAGCCACCGGTTGTGACTCATCTTGCTGGCCTTGGGATATCCCGTCGTTCCCGAGGTGAAGATGTAGAAGGCGGTGTCGCCCAACGGGATCGTGTCGGTGACCGCCGGGTCCACCGGCGAGCAGACACTGATTCGGGTGTGCAGCTCGTCGTAGGTGATCCGGTGCGGCGGAAGCGTCTGCGGCGGAACCGTTTCCAGCGCCTCGGTGAGATCCGCGTCATGGATGATGACCTTGGCGTCGATCAGACCCAGGCTGTGTTCGAGCACGGCGCCGCGCTGATTGAAGTTCATCATGCCGGTGATGGCGCCGAGTTTGACGATCGCGAGCATCGTGATCACGACATCGGGATGGTTGCGGGCGAGCACGGCCACCACGTCGCCGCGGGTGACACCTTGCCGGGTGAGCAGGTCGGCGATGCGGTTGGCCTTCGCGTTGGCCTCGCGGTAGGTGATGGATTGCCCCTCGAACCGCAGGAAGTCGCGGTCGGGGTGGCGGGCGACGGTCTGGGTGAACCGCTTGCCGATCGACATCTTCCGCGTCGGCGGCTTGGGGATGAAGTCGGGCAGTACACGCAGCATGGTCGGCAGATCGTGGCAGATCGCGGCGGCTCCGGTGAGCACGTCGCGCAGCGACACATCCGGCAGCAGCCCGGTTTCGGGTGTGGTCATCGGTCCCCTCCTCGTCGAGCCGTGCTCGGCAACCTCACGATGTTGACACATATTCTCACTTTTGTCTCTAACTTGCCGATGGCCGGGGTCTCATTGCCTCCCGCGACACGCGCACGCCACACTGGACGCCATGGTCGATTCCCGCGCATCGTCGGCATCTGCGGACGTCCCCGTCCCGCCCGGCCCCCACCCGTCCGGACCGCTGGAGGGCATCCGCGTCCTCGAGTTGGGCACCCTCATCGCGGGGCCGCACGCCGCACGACTGCTCGGCGACATGGGCGCCGACGTCGTCAAGATCGAGGCACCGGGCCGCCCCGACCCGATCCGCACCTGGGGACAGGCCGAGGTCGACGGACATCGCTTCTACTGGACCGTGCACGCCCGCAACAAGCGGGCCATCACCCTGGATCTGCGCAGCGATCGCGGCCGGGACATCTTCTTGCAGTTGGCCGATCAAGCCGACATCGTCGTCGAGAACTTCCGGCCCGGCACGCTCGAACGGCTCGGCATCGGCCCCGATGTGCTGGCCGACCGGAACCCGGGGATCATCGTCGTCCGGGTGTCGGGATACGGTCAGACCGGTCCCGACGCCGGACGTGCGGGCTATGCCTCGGTGGCCGAGGCCGCCTCGGGTCTGCGCCACATCAACGGCTACCCCGGCCAGTTGCCGCCACGGCTGTCGCTGTCGCTCGGCGACACCCTCGCCGGGATGTTCGCCGCACAGGGCGCCCTGGCTGCACTGTATCGCCGCACCGTCACCGGAAAGGGGCAGGTGGTCGATACCTCGCTGTTGGAATCGTGTGTGGCCGTGCAGGAGTCGGCGATCGCCGACTATGCGATGGGCGGTGTGGTGCGCGGGCCGTCGGGCACCCGCCTCGACGGCATCGCACCGTCGAACCTCTACCCCACCGCCGACGGCACCCATGTGATCATCGCCGCCAACCAGGATTCGGTGTTCGTCCGGCTGTGCGCGGCGATGGGCCGCCCCGAACTCGCCACCGATGCACGGTTCGCCGACCACGCCGCCCGTGGCCGCAATCAGGACGAGCTGGACGCACTGATCGGCGCGTGGTCGGGGCAGCTCGGTGCCGACGAACTCACCGAGGTGCTGTCGGAGGCCGGTGTGGTGGTGGGTCCGGTCAACACGATCGCCGACGTCGTCGCCGACCCGCACCTGCGGGCGCGCGGCATGATCGCCGAGCATCACGACGAACGCAGTGGCCGAACGGTTCTCGGTCCCGGCCTGGTGCCGCAGTTCAGTGACACGCCGGGCGGCATCCGCAATGCCGGCCCGCCCACGCCGGGTGCCGACAATGCCGCGATCTACGGTGAACTGTTGGGGCTCGACGCCGAGACGTTGGCCGATCTTGCCGAGGACGGGGTGATCTGATGACCGCGGTGACCATTCGCGACGTCGCCATGCGCGACGGCCTGCAGATCGAGGAACCGATCGACACCGCCGCGAAACTCGAACTGCTCGAAGCGATCTGCGCGACCGGGGTCCGCGAGGTGGAGGTGACGGCCTTCGTCTCGCCGTCCAAGGTGCCCGCACTCGCCGACGCCGCCGAGATCTGTCGGCATCTGCACCGTTTCCCCGACGTCCGGTTCTCGGCACTCGTCGCGTCGGTGAACGGTGCACGCCGCGCCCTCGATGCCGGTGTGGCCCATCTCGAGTATGTGGTGTCGGCCTCGGATGCGCACAGCCGCGCCAATGTCGGCCGGGACACCGAGGCGTCGGCCGCCCTGATCGGTGACATCGTCGACGCCGCCCACATCGCGGACGCCACCGTCGAGGTGATCATCGCGACCGCATGGGACTGCCCGTTCGACGGGCCCACTCCGACCGGCCGGGTCACCCGGATCGTCGAGCAGGCCGTCGCGGCGGGTGCCGACCGGATCGCCATCGCCGACACCATCGGCACCACCACTCCGCGTCGGGTCACAGATCTCGTCGACGCGGTGCGCCCACTGATCGGTGATCTGCCGCTCGGAGCGCATTTCCACAACACCCGTGGTACCGGATTGGCCAGCGCGTATGCGGCCGTACAGGCCGGCATCACCCGCCTCGACGCCTCGGTCGGCGGTCTCGGCGGCTGCCCGTTCGCGCCCGGGGCGAGCGGCAACATCGCCACCGAGGATCTCGTGTACCTGTTGCGTGACTGCGGTATCGAGACCGGTGTCGACCTCGACGCCGCGATCCGCGCCGGTCAGGTCGCGATCGGTGCCGTCGGCGGCGGCACGGGCAGCGCCCTCATGCGCGCCGGCGACCGCAAGCTCGTCGGACAGGCATGAGCGGCCACAAGTCGCACCGCAGAGCCGGTTGGTGTGGATTATCCACTCGGTCCCGCTGAGAGGTGCTGGTTCTGTACGCGGTCAAAAGAGTCCCCCGACCCCGGCATGACAAAGGCCCCTCACCGGTGAGGTGAGGGGCCCTTCTCGTGGAGCTGCCGGGAATTGAACCCGGGTCCTCCGTCGCTTCAGCGGGGCTTCTCCGTGTGCAGTTCACTAGGTCTCTACTTGGATCTCCCGGTCACGTGAACAAGCCGAGATGACGATCCCAGTCGCTGTTGGTTGTCCCGTCCGCACCCGCGACCGGTGCGTACGGTGAGCTCTCGAAGATGATGCCGGCACCGGATCCGAGAGCATGGTCCGGGCCGACAGACCACGAGCTCGCTGTCAGGCAGCGAGGGCGTAGTCGCGCTGATTCTTATCGGCGCTTAATTGGTTGCCGCGACGCTTATACGGTGGTCTCTGGCCTGCACCGACACGCTTCCCCCACCTCGACGCACGTAGTCGAAACCGATCAGCCCCGAGATGGTGCCCGCCGATGGATTCGGCGAACAGTTCATTGTAACAACCATCCCCCGACAGTTCATTCCCATTTCCTCGCGTGTCATCTACTCGATGCGTAGCAGGGCCGTGTCGTGCACGCCGACCTCCACCGACAACCGGCCGCCGGACGCCTGGTGACGTACGCCGGTCCAGGCGTCGACGCCGACCACAGTGTCGCCGGTGAGGCCGAGATCGGCCAGCGCCACCGACATCGTGCGCGGATGGTCGGCGCGGTTGGTCAGGGACACGACGAGTCCCTTGTCGCCCAGTGCTCGCGAGAAGATCTCCGGGTCGTCGCCGACCGGCGCACCGGCCTGCACGCGCGGATCCTGATCGATACCGATCACGCCCGCATCGGCGAGGACGGCGCGGGTGCGGGCCGACATCGTGGTGAGGTCGTTGCCGGCCATCAGCGGGGCGGCGAGCATCGCCCACATCGACATCTGGGTACGTTCGTCGGCCGGGGTCAACGTGTCACCGACGCCGACCACCAGCATGTCCGGGTCGACGAATGCACCCGGGCCGACCCGCGACCCCAGCGGGGCGACGGCGTCGACGATGTCGGTGACACCCTGGTAGCCCGACGGTCCGGAGTCGGTCGACCACGTCGCGGTGATGTCGTTGGTCGCCCGCGTCATCGTCGCGATCCCGCCCCAGTCGAACTCGGCGCCCGGGACCGAGCCGGCGACCCCGGAGTTCGGGTTGATCGAATAGACGATCGGGCGGCCGGTGACGCGCAGGGCATCGCGCATCGTGGTGAACGCCGACACCTGGGTGTCGTGGGAGGTGTCGGAGGAACACCAGTCGTATTTGAGGAAGTCCACCCCCCACCCGGCGAAGGTCCGGGCGTCGACCTGCTCGTGTCCCCCGCTGCCGGTCGCCCCCGGATAGGCGCCGGTGAACTGCGCACACGTCTGGCCGCGGGCACCGGCATAGATCCCGAATCCCAGGCCGCGGGCATGCACGTAGTCGGCGAGGGCGGCCATCCCGGACGGGAACCGCACCGGGTCGGCCTGCAACCGGCCGTCGGCGGCGCGGGTCGGGGCCATCCAGCAGTCGTCGACGACGACGTAGGTGTAGCCGGCGTCCCGCAACCCCGACGACACCAGCGCGTCGGCCTGTGCCCGCACGATCTGCTCGGTGATCCCGCAGCCGAAGGTGTTCCAGCTGTTCCAGCCCATCGGCGGGGTGGCGGGCAGTCCGCCGATGGCGGCGTCCTCACCGCCGAGCCGCGTCGGATCGTCGACCGCCGGGGCGCAGCCGGCGAGTGCGACGCCGATCGCGACCACCGCGGCGGCCAGAACCGACCACCGAGCGCGGACCGTCGTCCCGATCACCTGCCCCCTGCTCACGCGCCCCCTTCTCACATACCCTTGACGCGCCGACCGACCTCTCGGGCCACCTCGCGCTGGGCCGTCCGCCGCGCGATGTCCTGACGCTTGTCGTGGGCCTGCTTACCGCGGGCCAGGGCGAGTTCCACCTTGACCCGACCGTCGCTGAAGTACATCGACAACGGCACCAGGGTGAGGTTGCCGTCGCGGATCTTGCCGATCAGGGTGTCGATCTCCCGGCGGTGCATCAACAGTTTCCGGTTGCGGCGCGGGGCATGGTTGGTCCACGATCCGCTGCCGTACTCGGCGATGTTGAGCGACCGCAGCCACACCTCACCGTCGTCGATGGTCGCGAACGCGTCCACCAGTGACGCCTTGCCCTCACGCAGGCTCTTGACCTCGGTCCCCAGCAGCGCGATCCCGGCCTCGTAGGTGTCCAGGATCGTGTAGTCGTGCCGCGCCTTGCGGTTGGTCGCGATCACGTTGCGACCCTTCTCCTTCGCCATGACGGCGTGCTCATCTCCTCGATCGGCTGCCGGCCTGGGACAGACCGCAGATGTGGTTGCGTGCAGGGGCCGCCGGGATCAGTCCCGGGCGTCCGCGTCACTCCCGCACATACACACGCAGGGTGACATAACCCGTCGCCGCTGCCAACACAACTCCGCCGATCACGAGCCACGGCGACACATAGGCGACGTCGCCGACGGTGATCCGGGGCACGATGTTGACGCCGTACAGGCCGGCGAGCGCGCGGTCGAAGAAGAACGCCTTGGCGATGAACAGGCCACCGATCGCCAGCAGCGAGCCGATCAGCGCGGCCAGCATCGCCTCCAGCAGGAACGGCAACTGCGTGTACCAGCGGGTGGCACCCACCAGCCGCATGATCGACACCTCGGTGCGCCGTGTGTAGGCGGCGATCTGGACGGTGTTGACGATCAGCAGGATCGCGGCGACGGCGAGGATCGCGGCCACCGCAAACGCCGCATTGCGCACCCCGTCGAGGACGGCGAAGATGCGTTTGACCAGGTCCCGCTGATCCAGCGCGCCCTCCACGCCGAGGTCTTGGCGCCCGGCGAAACTGTTGTACACCTCGTCGAACTTCGACGGATCGTCCATCCGCACCTTGAACGACGCCGGGATGCTGTCGGGGCTGATCTGGTCGGCGATCTCCGGGGACGTCTCGGCGAACATCTGCTTGGCGTCCTGGTAGGCCTGCTCGGCGTTGACGAAGGTCACCGTCCCCACCCCGGACGCATTGTCCAGCTCGGTACGCAGGGTGGCGCACGGCGCCTTCTGACAGTTCGGGTCGGCCTTGGCGACCTCGTCGTTGATGAAGAACTGCATCTCGACACGGTCGAGGAAGATCTTCTGACTCTTGTCGGCCATCTGGATCACCAGCAGCCCGCCGCCGAACATCCCCAGGGTGATCGCGGTGGTGATGATCATGGCGACCGTCATGGTCACGTTCCGACGGAAGCCGTTGAGAACCTCGTTGAGGATGAAATGCGCTCGCATGCTCGCTCGGGTTGTCCTTCGTGGTCGTGGTGGGCGTGTCGGGTCCGGGTCGCCTCAGCCGATCCCGTACACGCCCTGTTCGTCGTTGCGGACGAGGCGGCCGTTGTCGAACTCGAGCACGCGGCGGCGCATGGCGTCGACGATGTGCCGGTCGTGGGTGGCCATCACCACGGTGGTCCCGCGTCGGTTGACCCGGTCGAGGACGTCGACGATCTCCTCGCTGGTCTCCGGGTCGAGGTTTCCGGTCGGCTCGTCGGCGAGCAGCACCAGCGGCCGGTTGGCGATCGCCCGCGCGATCGCGACACGCTGCATCTCACCGCCCGACAGTTCGTAGGGCATCCGGTCGAGTTTTCCCTCGAGCCCGACGTAGTCGAGCACCTCCGGCACCACCTTGCGGATCATCGACGGCGGCTTCCCGATCACCTCCAGCGCGAAGGCGACGTTGTCGGCGACGGACTTCTGCTGCAGCAGCCGGAAGTCCTGGAAGACACAGCCGATCGACTGCCGCAGCTTGGGGACCTCACGTGCCCTGAGCGTGTTCACGTGGAACTCGCCGACGTGGATCTCGCCCGACGTCGGGCGGTCCTCCTTGAGCAGCAGCCGAAAGAACGTCGACTTCCCCGAGCCCGACGGCCCGATGAGGAAGGCGAACTCGCCCTTGTCGACCTCCAGACTCAACTCCGACAGGGCGGGACGGCTGGAAGCCTTGTACTGCATCGTCACGTTTTCCAGCTTGATCACAGGGAGCCAGTGTAACGACGACGTCTGAGAAGCCCGCTCAGGTGGGATCCGGGCGCGCCTTCACCCCGATCGGCCGCAGCGGCGACCTGCATGGACGGGTGCGCGGCCCGCCTAGCTGCTGGGCGGCGCGGTGGTCGTGGTGGTCCCGAACCCGGGGATCGGCAGGTCGTCGAGCCAGTTGCGCGGGGTGGACGTGGCCGGACTGCTCTGGGTCCCGGTCCCACCTGGCGAGCTGTTGCCCGGTTCGGACGACTCCTCCGATGACGAACTGCTCGGCACACTGCTCGACGACGACCGCGTGGTCGGCGGGTCGGTGTACTCGCGCTCGCGTGGGGTGGTGTTCACCACCCGCGAGGTGGTGCCGGTCTCCGGCGCCGCATACCGCTGGGAGGTGTAGCCGTAGACCACCGAGCAGACGATGAAGGCCACCAGCAGCACCGCGGTGCTGGTGCGGATGCGGGTCTTGTAGATGTGCCGCCAGTCGCGGGGACCCTCGTGCTCGCCCATCAGTCGTCGTCCCCGTTGTTGCTCGCGTGCGCGGCCGGCGGTCCGCCACCGGACTCGGCGGTCCGGCCCGGCGCGACGGTGATGCCGTCGATCGCCAGAGTGCGCACGATCGACACCCGCAGCGCCCGGCTGACCTCGAACTGCTTGCCCGGCAGGGTGCGGGCGACCATCCGGATGGTGACCGAGTCGAGGTCGAGTTCCACCGCACCCAGCGACGACGGTTCGTCGAGCAGCAGGTCGTGCCAGCGTGCGTTCTCGTAGAAGTCCGTGCCCACCTGGCCGAGGACCTCGTTGACCCGGCTGATGTCGGCGTCGGCGGGGATCGGTACGTCGACCACCGCGCGCGCCCAGTCCTTGGACAGGTTGGTGGCCTTGATGATCTGCCCGTTGGGCACGGTGATCACCTCGCCCTCGCTGGTGCGCAGCTTGGTCACCCGCAGGGTCACGTCCTCGACGGTGCCGGTGGCCGTGCCGTTGCCGGTGACGGTGAGATCGACCATGTCGCCGTAGCCGTACTGCTTCTCGGCGACGACGAAGAATCCGGCGAGGATGTCCTGCACCACCTTCTGCGCACCGAAACCGAGCGCGGCACCGAGTACGGCACCGGGTGCGGCCAGGCCCACCACCGACACCTTCATCACGGTGAGGGCGTGCAGGATCACCACGATCACCACCACGACGATCAGCACCCACGCCACCACGTCGACCAGGGCACGCCGGTACTTGGCGTCCTCGCTGCGGACGATCAGGTCACTGTTGTGGAAGGTGCTCTCCAGCCGCTGTGCGTAGCGCTCGGCCATCCACCGGATGAAGCGGATGACCAGCAGCCCGCCGAGTATCCAGATGAGCACGTCCAGGCCGGAGACGGCCAGCCACACGTAGATGCGGCCGATCAGCTCCTGGGTCGCGCTCCCGGGCGAGTCACTCGCCAGCTGCATCAGATCAGGCGTCGGCATCAGCCATCCGCCAGCGGATCGCGGCCTCGATGAAGGTGTCGAGATCGCCGTCGAGGACCGCGGTCGGGTTGTTGCTCTCCACGCCGGTCCGCAGGTCCTTGACCATCTGGTACGGGTGCAGCACGTAGGACCGCATCTGGTTGCCCCAGCTCGACCCGCCGTCGCTCTTGAGCGCGTCGAGCTCGGCGCGCTCCTCCAGGCGCTTGCGTTCGAGCAGCTTGGCCTGCAGCACGCGCATCGCGGCGGCCTTGTTCTGCAGCTGACTCTTCTCGTTCTGACAGGTCACGACGATGCCGGTGGGGATGTGCGTGAGCCGGACCGCGGAGTCGGTGGTGTTGACCGACTGGCCGCCGGGTCCCGACGAGCGGTAGACGTCGACGCGCAGTTCGGTCTCGGGGACGTCGATGTGGTCGGTGGTCTCGACCACCGGCAGCACCTCGACCTCGGCGAACGACGTCTGCCGGCGGCCCTGGTTGTCGAACGGGCTGATCCGGACCAGGCGGTGGGTGCCCTGTTCCACCGACAACGTGCCGTACATGTTGGGCGCCTTGACCGCGAAGGTCGCCGACTTGAGGCCGGCCTCTTCGGCGTAGGAGGTGTCGTAGACCTCGACGCCGTAGTCGTGCTGCTCGGCCCAGCGGATGTACATGCGCATCAGCATCTGGGCCCAGTCCGCGGCGTCGACGCCACCGGCGCCGGAGCGGATGTTGACCAGGGCGTCGCGCTGGTCGTACTCCCCCGACAGCATGGTCTTGACCTCCATCGCCTGGATGTCGGTGCGGAGGGAGACGCGCTCGGCATCGGCGTCGGCCAGGGCGACGGTGCGGTCGTCACCTTCCTCGGCCTCGGCGAGTTCGTAGAGGACCGGCATGTCCTCGAGGCGCTGGCGCAGCTCGGTGACGCGGCGCAGTTCGGACTGCGCGTGCGAGAGCTCGCTGGTCACCTTCTGGGCGTGCTCCTGGTCATTCCAGAGCTCGGGATCGGAGGCCTGCATCTCCAGTTCGTCGATGCGGCGACGCAACTCCTCGACGTCGAGGACCTTCTCGACGGTGGTCAGTGTCGCGTCGAGGGCTTCGAGGTCTGTGGTCACGTCAGGTTGCACGGTTATCCAGGGTAGCGACCCGACCACCGTTGGGCCCAACCCACGCCGAACCCGGTGGCCGGAATCGCGTGACACGACCCCGCGGCGCAGGCACGACGGCCCGGCGAGAAGAGGTCGAGACCACGTGGCGAGGAGGGGTCACTTCGTGAAGGGATCAGGGTGGTCCAGCGGCGCCGGCGGCGGGAGCTCCCCGAACTGCCAGCTGCTCACGGCCTTGCCCGGCTTGTAGACGACCGGGTGGTCGGAACCGATCTGCGGCCACGGCTGACCGTCGTCGAGCACCATGGTCCCGTACACCTCGGCCGGTTCGGTCCCCGGTCCGACGATGGTGCCCGACACGGTGCAGAACGACTGTCCCTTGGAATCACCGTCGGGCCGGTCGCTGACACCGGTCACGGTCAGCGTGCCCTGGACGAAGCCCGCCCCGGTGCCGCGCATCCCACCGACCGGCCGGCCCCTCATCTGCATGATCATGACGACCGCGAGTACGGCCAGCAGGGCGGCGATGGTGATGGCGATCCACATGCGGCTACCCTACCGGGCATGACCTCCGCCGCCGACGGCCTCGACCTGCACGATGACCTCGAACTCGCCCTCTCGATCGCCGACTCGGCGGATGCACTGACGATGGGCCGGTTCGGCGCGGTGGACCTCCACGTCACCGACAAGCCGGATCTGACGCCGGTCTCCGATGCCGACCTCGACTGCGAACGTCTTGTCCGCGAACGACTCTCGGCACGACGCCCGGACGATGCGGTCCTCGGTGAGGAGTTCGGCGGCGAGGCGCGGCTGGAGGGCAGGCAGTGGATCGTCGACCCGATCGACGGCACCAAGAACTTCGTGCGTGGCGTGCCGGTGTGGGCCACGCTGATCGCCCTGCTCGTCGACGGCGTCCCGGTGCTCGGGGTGGTCAGCGCCCCGGCGTTGCGGCGGCGGTGGTGGGCCGCGTCGGGGCTGGGTGCGCATGCCGCCTTCGACGGCACCGACCCGAAGACCATCTCGGTGTCGGGGGTGGGCTCGCTCTCTTCGGCGAGCCTGGCGTTCTCGAGCCTGTCCGGCTGGGCCGACCGGGGTATCCGCCCGCAGCTCATCGCGCTGACCGACGAGGTGTGGCGGGTGCGGGGATTCGGCGACTTCTACAACTACTGCCTGGTGGCCGAGGGCGCGGTGGACATCGCCGCCGAGCCCGAGGTGTCGCTGTGGGATCTGGCCGCACTCGACATCCTGGTGCGCGAGGCGGGCGGGACGTTCACCTCGCTCGAGGGTGCGGCGGGCCCGGCCGGCGGCAGCGCGGTGGCCACCAACGGCCTGCTGCACGAGACGGTGCTGTCGGCGCTGGCCGCGACGGACTGAATCCCGTGCGCCCGGCGGGTCCACCCCGCCGTTCGGTGAGCACCGCCCTGTCCGATCGGCGAGTCCGGCCGGCAAATCGTCACGGCTGCAGCAGCTTCGGACCTAGCCTCGCGGCATGACCTTCCCCGCACTCACCCATGTGGCCATCACCGTCAGCGACCTGGCGGTCAGCACCGCCTGGTACAACCGTCTGTTCGACGCCGAGCCCGTGCTCGACGAGGACGAGGAGTCCGGCGCCTACCACCACGCGGTGTACGCCCTCGGCGGCGGCACCCTGTTCGGCCTGCACACCCATACCGCCGACGGCCCCGGCGAGGGCTTCGACGAGCGGCGCGTCGGCCTCGACCACGTGGCCTTCGCCCTCTCGCGCGACGAGTTGGAATCGTGGACCGCGCGTCTCGACGAGCTGGGTGTGCCGCACACCGGGATCAAGCATGCGCACTACGGTTCCGGGATCTCCTTCCGCGATCCCGACAACATCGCACTGGAGTTCTTCGCACCCCCGGCCTGAGCGGGGACGTCAGACCTCGGTGCCCGATTCCCGGTCGAGCACCCGGAATTCGGTCCCGCCGTCGGCCATGTCGGCGAGGCGCCCGTAGTGGATTCCGGTGCCGGCGTCGGACAGGATCGCCTGGTGGATCGGCACGGCGACCCGCGGCGCCATCGCACGCAGATAGTCCACCGACTCGCTGAGTTTCATCCACGGTGCCGCCGACGGGAGACCGAGGACGTCGATCGGCTCGAACGGGATGTAGAACGAGTCACCCGGATGCATGAAGCGGCCGGTCTGTCCGGCGGCGTCGAGGATGTAGGCGACGTTGTCGATCACCGGGATCTCCGGATGGATCACCGCGTGGCGGCCGCCGGTGGCACGCGCGGTGACCGACCCGATCGTGATCGTCTGCCCGGCGTGGGCGGCGGTCCACTCCCCGGCGACGTCGTCGGTGTTGAGCTGTGCGGCGGTCTGCGGGTCGGCGAAACGCACCGCCTGCGGGTTGGCGGCCACCAGATCGGGCAGCCGCGCGACATCGCAGTGATCGGGATGCTGGTGGGTGATCAGAATAGCGTCGAGCCCGGTGATCCCGTCGAATCCGTGCGAGAAGTTCCCGGGGTCGAACAGGATTCGGGCTCCGTCGATCTCGACCAGCACGCAGGAATGTCCGAAGTGGGTCAGTCGCATACCCCCACTCTGCCGCAGATGCTCGGCACGTGTGCGCGGGCTCGGCGGAAAACCCGCGTGCGCCGGCGAGCGCGGTGGGCCGTGTCGCCGGTGTCGGCCGGCCCTCAGGTGACGGCCGGGAACAGGCCCCAGCCGAAGCCGGCGTCAGCCCCGCGGGCCACACCGTAGACGAGGAAGAGCACCAGCAGGCCGATCAGCACCCGCACTCCCCACCGTGGCATCCGGCCATGCGCCCCTGCCCGGCGCGGGCCGCGGCCGGTGATCACCAGCCACAGCGCGCCGAGGACGACCAGCGCCGCGGCGGCAAAGGTCAGCGGCCCGAACAGGTTGAAGGAGAACGCCTGCCCCAGGTCCCCGTGTGCGGTCATCACCCAGCTGCGGGTCAACCCGCAGCCCGGACACGGCAGCCCGGTGAGCCGGCGGAACAGGCACAGTTCGGGACCGTGCTGGATACCGACCGGGTCGAGCAGTGCCGCGGTGGCCAGTCCGGCCGCGCCGAGTCCGGCGACCAGCAGCGCACCCGAACGTCCCCAGCCACCCATGCCCGGACGCGGCGACGGCGGCTGCGGGACGGGCGGGTGGTTCGTGTGCGGGATCTCGACGGTCATCGGTGACCAGCCTAAACCGCCGTCGGTGACAATCGGGTCCGTCAGTGGGGTGACAAACTCCTTACCGGGAAGTAAGGTAAGTTCTTACCACCGAGTAAGTTCACACTCGGCGCTCCCGAACCGCTGCGAGAAATGGTGACCATGTCTACTACCACCGACCCACGCGACACCTCCGCCGTCGGCAAGAACCCGCATCCGCGCAACTTCATCGGCACCGCCATGCGTGTGCTGAGCACCGTCACCGGCTCGGAGTTCGCCGAAAAGTACCAGATCCGCGAACCGATCAACCGCATCGCCTACCAGGCGACCAAGACCGGCTTCCAGACCCTGGGCGCGGCGAACCGGGCGTTCAAGAAGGTACAGGGCGGGTCGGGCACCGCCGCCCGGCTGACCACCGCGCCGAAGGACTACTTCAACCTCAACCCCGACGACGAACAGCAGATGATCGCCGAGACGGTGAAGGACTTCGCCGTCGAGATCCTGCGTCCGGCCGCCTATGACGCCGACAACGCCGCGTCGACCCCCGACGAGATCCGTGAGCGTTCCGCCGAACTCGGCATCACGATGATCAACGTCCCCGAGGAGTTCGACGGCGCCGCCACCGAGCGCGGCGTGGTGACCAACGCCCTGGTCGCCGAGGCGATGGCCTACGGCGACATGGGTCTGGCCCTGCCGCTGCTCGCACCGAGCGGAGTGGCCACCACCCTGACCAACTTCGGCAGCGAGGGACAGCAGAAGACCTTCCTGCCCGACTTCGCCGGCGAGAACGTGCCGCAGTCGGCCGTCGTGATCGCCGAGCCGCGTCCGCTGTTCGACGCGTTCTCGTTGCAGACCAAGGCGACTCGCGTTCCCAGCGGCTACCGCCTCAACGGCGTCAAGTCGTTCGTCCCGGCCGCGGGCAGCGCCGAGCTGTTCCTGGTGGGCGCCCAGCTCGACGGCCGTCCGGCGCTGTTCATCGTCGAGTCCGACTCCAAGGGACTGATCGTCGAGGCCGACCCGGGTATGGGTGTGCGTGCCGCCGGCATGGGCCGCCTGCTGCTGCAGGACGTCGCCGTCCCCGCGTCGGCACTGCTCGGCGAGCAGGAGGGTGACGCCGCCTTCGCCGCCTATCGTGACGTGGTGCGCCTGTCGCGTCTGGGCTGGTCGGCGCTGGCCGCCGGCACCGCCAAGGCCGTCCTCGACTACGTGATCCCCTACGTCAACGAGCGTGAGGCCTTCGGCGAGCCGATCTCCAACCGGCAGGCCGTCGCCTTCATGGTGGCCACCATCGCCACCGAGCTGGACTCGATCCGCCTGGTCACCCTGCGCGGTGCCGCCCGCGCCGAGCAGGGCCTGTCGTTCGCCCGCGAGGCCGCCCTGGCTCGCAAGCTGACCATCGACAAGGGCCTGCAGATCGGCCTCGACGGCGTGCAGCTGCTCGGTGGCCACGGATTCACCAAGGAACATCCGGTCGAGCGCTGGTACCGCGACCTTCGCGGTGCGGGTATCGGCGAGGGCATCGTCGTCCTCTGACGGCCGGAATCCCAAGGAGCACAAGACATGAGCATCAACCTCGAACTGCCCAAGAAGCTGAACGTCACGATCGATCAGGCCCATCAGGCCGCGGCCGAGATCTTCCGCCCGATCTCGCGCAAATACGATCTGCGCGAACATGATTACCCCGTCGAGCTCGACACCCTGGCCAGCCTGTACGACGGTCTCGCCGAGACCGGCCAGGCCGGTGCCGGCGCCGACGGCGGACGCAGCCAGAAGTCGTCCAAGCCCACCCCCGAGGGGGCTGTGGTCAACGGCGGCAACATGCAGTCGGTCCTCAACGTGATGGAAACCTGTTGGGGCGACTGTGGTCTCATGCTGTCGATCCCCTATCAGGGACTCGGCAACGCCGCGATCGCCGCGGTGGCCACCGACGAGCAGCTGCAGCGGTTCGGCAAGGTGTGGGCCGCCATGGCGATCACCGAACCGAGCTTCGGATCGGACTCGGCGGCGGTCAGCACCACCGCCATCCTCGACGGCGACGAGTACGTGATCAACGGCGAGAAGATCTTCGTCACCGCCGGATCGCGTGCCACCCACATCGTGGTGTGGGCGACGGTCGACAAGAGCCTGGGCCGGGCCGCGATCAAGTCGTTCGTCGTGCCGCGCGAGCACCCGGGCGTGGAAGTCGTTCGGCTGGAACACAAGCTGGGTATCCGGGTCTCCGACACCACCGTCCTGCGTTTCGACAACTGCCGCATCCCCAAGGAGAATCTGCTGGGGTCGCCGGAGGTCGACACCAAGAAGGGCTTCGGCGGTGTGATGCAGACCTTCGACAACACCCGCCCGCTGGTGGCCGGCATGGCCGTCGGTGTGGCCCGCGCAGCGCTGGAGGAGCTGCGCCGGGTGCTCGACGAGGTCGGCATCGAGGTGGACTACGACCGTCCGGCCATCGACCAGCATGCCGCCGCAGCCGAATTCCTGCGCATGGAGTCCGATTTCGAGGCCGCCTACCTGCTGTCGATGCGGGCGGCCTGGATGGCCGACAACAAGCAGCCCAACTCCACCGAGGCATCGATGTCGAAGGCCAAGGCCGGACGCACCGTCACCGACATCACCAACAAGGTGGTCGAACTGCTCGGCACGCTCGGTTACTCCGAGCGTCTGCTGGTGGAGAAGTGGGCCCGCGACTCGAAGATCCTGGACATCTTCGAGGGCACCCAGCAGATCCAGCAGCTGATCATCGCGCGTCGCGTGCTGAACAAGAGCAGCGCAGAACTTCGGTGAGCTGAACCGCAGCTCCACCGACGAGGGGTCGGGGCCCGGGTGACCACGTCACCCGGGCCTTGCTGTCTCTGCACCCGCGCCGTCGGCCGCGGGAGCCGGCCTGTGCCCCACGTCGGCACGGTCACCCTCAACGCTGGTCGAGCAGGTCGACCGAGCCCGGCCTACGCTCCACGTCGGCTCAAGCATCGTCAACGCTGGTTGAGCAGGTCGACCGAGCCCCACCTCCGCTCCGCGTCGGCTCAAGCACCGTCAACGCTGGTTGAGCAGGTCGACCGAGCGCAGCGAGGACGCCCGGCCGTCGAAACCTCCACCGCCCGACCTCGAGAAACCAGCCACCCCAGACCGGGTCACCCACCGAACCCGGCCTGCGGAGATTTCGACACGCCTCGTCGCTCCGCTCCTCATCGGCTCAACCTGAATCCACCGCTCCAGATGGAAAAACCTGGGCCCGAAACGGCGCGGGAAACACGAAATGCCCTGTCCGAGTGTGAGAATCAGACTTATCGAAGGTTCGACCCACACACAAAGAAAGGGCATCTCGCAGATGCGATCCTGCCACACCTTGCCGGTAAAGTCAGCATCATTCGATGACCACAACCTGATCGGGCCGGCCGGGGTGGTACCGGTGATGCGTCTGGCCCAAACGTGTGGCCTGCAAGAACTCGGCGATCAGTGGTTGACCATCCCCACCGATACCGGCGCCAACGCCGGCCGGAAACTCTCAGCAATCGTGATGGGCATGGTGATGGGCGCCGACACCATCGACGGATTGTCGATCATCGGCCATGGCGGGATGGGCACGATCTACGGCCACACCCACGCCCCGTCGACGCTGGGCACGTTTCTGCGGGCCTGTACCCGCGGCACGGTCGCCCAGTACGAGGCGATCGCCACCCGCCTGTTGGCCGGCCTGATCGAACACACCCACCTCCTCAACCCTGCTGGTGAACGGGTACTGGTCGATCTCGACGACACCATCAACCAGTGTTACGGCCACCAGAAACAAGGCGCGAAATACGGCTACAGCGGGGTCCGTGGGATCAACGCCCTCATGGTGACGGCCACCACCGCCGATCGGGCCCCGATCATCCTCGGTCACCGCCTGCGGGGCGGGTCGTGTAACTCGGTGCGCGGAGCCGCCGACCTGTTGACCCGATCGTTGAACACCCTGCGTCGGGCGTGGCCGGCCGGGCGAGAGGTGCCGGTGTTGGTGCGGGGTGATTCCGCGTTCTACTCCCACGACCTGGTCGCCGCCGCCCACCGGGCCGGGGCACAGGTGTCGTTGACGGTGCGGTTGTACAGCAACGTGACCACCGCGATCTCCACGATCGATGACTCGGCGTGGACCACGATCACCCTGGCCAACCCCACCCAGGTTGGTACAGACGGGCAGCTGGTGCGTACCGCCGAGGTGGCCGAGGTTCCCTTCGACGGGTTCGTCGGTAAACCCTCCACACCGGTCAAACCCGGGCGTACCCGGGCCCCGATTCCGGGTCGGTTGATCGTGCGGCGGGTCCTGGCCCTCAATCCTGATGGTGACTCGTTGTTCGATGTGTATCGTCACCATGCGTTCTTCACCACCGACATGACCACCGACAAAGTCGTCGCTGATCGTGTGCACCGTCATCACGCGATCATCGAGCAGGTCCATGCCGATCTGAAGGCCTCGGCGATGGCCCACATGCCCTCGGGGAAGTTCTCTGCCAACGCCGCGTGGTTGGCGTGTGCGGTGATGGCGTTCAACCTCACCCGGGCAGCGGCCACCGTGGCCGGTGGATCATTGATGCGTGCGACCACGACCACGATCCGGCGTGCGTTGATCGGGGTACCGGCGCGGACTTCGTCGTCGGCACGTCGTTTGTCGTTACATCTACCGGTTGGGTGGCCCTGGGAAGTGGAGTGGAATCGGTTGTATGCCAGTACTGTTCATTGAAATCCTGGTGTTTGACCTGACCATTCGGCCGTGTGTGGCCCTGATCTGAAACCTGGTGAAACAGGCCGACGTTGGAGATCGGCGGTACACACACGTCTTTATCGGGTTGGTATCGGGGTCAAGGGCTCCAACATCATTCATCCGACCGTTGAAACCCGATCGGTGGATTCAGGCTCAATCATCGTAAATCGGCTCAATCACCGTAAACACGATCACCGTCCGAGCCCGGCCTGTGCCCCACGTCGGCACGGCCACCGTCAACGCTGGTTGAGCAGGTCGACCGAGCGCAGCGAGGACGCCCGGCCGTCGAAACCTCCACCGCCCGACCTCGAGAAACCAGCCACCCCAGACCGGGTCACCCACCGAACCCGGCCTGCGGAGATTTCGACACGCCTCGTCGCTCCGCTCCTCATCGGCTCAATCACCGTAAACAAGGTCACCGTCAACGCTGGCTGAGCAGGTCGACCGAGCGCAGCGAGGACGCCCGGCCGTCGAAACCTCCGTCACGTCCGCACGAAGCCGACCACGACGGGGTCACTCCGGCACATCACCGTCACCGACCTGCGTGTCGGCGGGTACGAGCAGCAGTGGCACGCGACGCGCACCGATCAGCCGATGCGCCACCGACTGTCCGAGGACCGAGTCGAGATACCCCATCAGCCCGCTGCGCGGACTGCCGACCACCACCATCAGCGCGCCGTAACGGTCGGCGACCTGCGCCAGCAGGTCCGCGGGCGATCCGTGTCCGCTGTGATAGGTCCACGACGCGGGGACGTCGTCGAGCAGGGCCCGGGCCGTCACCGCCTCGGCGGTCACGTTCGCGCGGTACTGCTCCTCCCAGTCGGGGGCGTCAGGATCGATCGGTTCGTCGTCGAGGTCGACGATGTGCACGATGTGGATGTGTGCGCGCAGCGGGACCGCCAGCGCCGCGGCGAACCGCGCGGCGGCCAGGCTGTCGGGATGGCGATCCCAGCCGACCACCAGGCAGCTCTGCGGGGTGATCCGGGGCCGGGGTCCCGGTCGTCGACGCCGCAACGGACCCCCATCTCGCGGATCACCGTCGTGCGGCTCCGCTCCCCCGGCATCGGAGGTGTACCGACCGAAAATGTTGTCCATCACCGACTCCTCAGATCGCCCACGCCAGCACCAGTCCCAGCGCGCACGCGCCCACCGAGCACACCAGTGAGCCGATGGCGTTGAGTGCCGAGAGCACCGCCTGCCTGCCCTGGGCCAGCCGGATGGTCTCGAAACTCGCGGTGCTGAACGTGGTGTAGCCGCCACAGAATCCGGTCCCCACCACGGCCTGGACCGACGACGGCATCCCGTGTGAGATCACCAGACCCGCCAGGATGCCGAGCAGCAGTGAGCCGCTCACGTTGATCACGAACGTGCCCCAGGGAAATGTCGACGCACGCAGCCCTTTCACGGCACCGTCGACGACGAAGCGACAGACCGCGCCGAGGGCACCGGCGAGGATCACCGCGACGGCGATCACGACACCTCTCCCGTCCACCGGCGGTGTGCCTGCCCAGCCGCGACGATGCCCGCCCACGCGCACACCAGGCCGGCGACCACGCTGACCACCGCATAGGCCACCGCCGTCCCCGTCGCCCCGTGGTGTCCGATCTGGGCGGTCTCGAGGGCGAAGGTGCTGTAGGTGGTCAGCGATCCGCAGAACCCGGTGCCGATGCACAGCCGGAGGCGACGGCGTCGGCCCGCGTCGTCGCCGGAGAGCACCAGGATCTCCAGGAGCGCTCCGAGGACGAAGGCCCCGGCCAGGTTGACCCCGAAGGTCGCCCAGGGCCAGGCCACGCCGTGGGCCGGGAACAGTTCTTCGACCAGGTACCGCAACCCGGTTCCGACGATGCCCCCGGCGAACACCAGGGAGATCGCCGAGAACTGCAGGTGCAGTGGACGTACGGGGGTGTCCGGGTCGATCGGCAACGAGGCGCCGATCTCGTTCGGTGAGGGGTCCGTGCCCACGACAAAGCTCCTTCCGGTGATCGGAACAGGAACTATCAGCCGGTCCGGGTCACCCCGGTGGAGGCGGTTCGGGCCGGGGTCCCGTCATCGGGGCCGGCCTCCGGCGAGATCCATCGCCGCGACCAATCCTAACTCCTGGCACCCCGGCGCACGCCGGACACGGCGCGGGCCGGGACCCCGTCGCCCCTACCCGAGCTGCTTGGCCAGCGCGGAGAGCACGTCGACGTCCTCGATCGTCGACGGCACGGTGTACTCCTCGTGGTCGACGATCTGCCGCATCGTCTTGCGCAGGATCTTGCCCGAGCGGGTCTTGGGCAGCGCCGGCACCACGGTGACGTCACGGAAGGTGGCGACCGCACCGATCTCGTTGCGCACCATCGTGACGAGCTCGTCGCGCAAGGTGTCCGGCTCGATCTCCACCCCGGCCTTGAGGACCACGTAGCCACTCGGCCGCTGGCCCTTCAGGTCGTCGTGGATACCGATCACGGCGCATTCGGCGACGGCGGCGTGTGAGGCGACGACGGCCTCGATACTGCCGGTGGACAGGCGGTGACCGGCCACGTTGATGACGTCGTCGGACCGGCCGAGGACGAAGACATAGCCGTCGGCGTCGATGTACCCGGAATCGCCGGTGAGATAGGTTCCCGGGAACGCCTTGAGGTAGGAGCTGCGGTAGCGCTCCTCGTCCCGCCAGAGTCCGGCGAGCGTGCCGGGCGGCAGCGGCAGGGTGATCACGATGTTGCCCTCCACCCCGGCGTCGACCGGCTTGCCGTCGGCGTCGACGATGCCCACCTGATAGCCGGGCACCGGCACCGTCGGGGAGCCGGCCTTGATCGGCATCGGTTCCAGCCCACGCAGATTCGCCGCGATCGCCCATCCGGTCTCGGTCTGCCACCAGTGGTCGACCACCGGGACACCGAGGACCGACGACGCCCACTCGAAGGTGTCGGGGTCGAGTCGCTCCCCGGCCGCGAAAAGGGTCTTGAGTGACGAGACATCGTATTCGGCAAGGAGTTTGGCGTCCGGGTCGGCCTTGCGGATGGCGCGGATCGCGGTGGGCGCGGTGAACAGCGCCTTGGCGCGGTGTTCGGAGACGACCCGCCAGAAGGCGCCGGCATCGGGGGTTCCCACCGGCTTGCCCTCGTACATGATGGTCGTCGCACCGGCCAGCAGCGGACCGTAGACGATGTAGGAGTGCCCGACCACCCAGCCGACGTCGGAGGCGGTCCACCACACGTCACCGGGTGCGATGTCGTAGATGTTGGTCATCGACCAGGCCAGGGCGACCGCGTGACCGCCGTTGTCACGCACCACGCCCTTGGGCTTCCCGGTGGTGCCGGAGGTGTAGAGGATGTAGAGCGGGTCGGTGGCGGCGACGTCGACCGGCTCGACCGGTGCGGCGTCGGCGATCTCGGTGTCCCAGTCCAGCCAGCCGTCGTGCTCGTCGGACGATCCGGCGATCTGTGGGCGGTCCTTGACGATCACCGTCGACGGCGCGGTCTCCGACAGTTCGAGGGCGCGCGCGACCATCGGCAGGTATTCCACGGTGCGGCCGGGTTCGAGGCCGCCGGATGCGGTGATGATCGCGACCGGTTCGGCATCGTCGATGCGGGTGGCGAGTTCGGGGGCGGCGAATCCGCCGAACACCACCGAGTGGACCGCTCCGATCCGGGCACAGGCGAGCATGGCGATCGCCGCCTCCGGGATCATCGGCATGTAGATGATCACCCGATCGCCGGCCGAGACACCGCGCGCGGCGAGCACCCCGGCGAACCGGGACACCTCGGCGAGCAGTTCGGCGTAGGTGTAGCGGCGTACCTCACCGACCATCGCCGAGTCCCAGATCAGCGCCATACGGTCACCGTGGCCGGCGGCCACATGGCGGTCGAGCGCGTTGTGGCAGGTGTTGAGCCTGCCGCCCGGGAACCAGCGGTAGATCGGCGCCTGCGTGTCGTCGAGCGCGACGGTCGGCGCCTTGTGCCACTCGATCTCCGCGGCGGCGGTGAGCCAGAACGATTCCCGGTCGGAAACGCTGCTCTCGAATGCCTCGTTGTACGCACCCACGTCGGTTCCTCATCTCATCACTCACGGTCGCGCGGCGGTTACGGGCGCGACATTGCTCCACCGAGCGTAATCAGCGTCACAGCTCGGCGCGAGAGGATCAGACGATGTTCGACGACCGGTCGGTTCCGTTCGGCGAACGGCACCCGACCCGACAGTGTGCCCACACTCCCGTCGGCCGGATTCGACCTGGCCGTTCGGTCAGTTGGCGGCGTCGTATGCCTCGATGACCTCGACCGAGATCCGGCCCCGATCACTGATCTCGTAACCGTTGTCGCGCGCCCAGGTGCGCACCGCCTGGGTGTCACGGCCCGACCGGCGGGCCCGGCTCGCCTTCTGCGCCCCGGCCGAGCGTGACGCCGCCGAGCGCGAGTCCGAAGAGCGGGACGCCACGACATACCGCTCGAGATCACGATGGAACTGGGTGGCATTCGACGGTGACGTGTCGAATTCGTACTGTTTTCCATCGACGCTGAAATTCACCGTGACGGCTTCTTTGAGCGCTTTTCCGTCGAGATCGTCGACAATGGTGACAACGGTACGACGTGCCATGATGGCCCCCCTCATGATGAATGAAAATTCTCCCCGCGCGAACAATAGCATCGACTACGGGGCAGATCACACATGCGGGTTGGGTTCAACTGTTGCATTTCCCGAACAACGGTGACCCCACTCTCCGCACACCGCCGGAACGGGTCATCGGGGCGGTGCCGCGTCGTGCCCGCGGGAGTGTACGGCCGGATCATCTCCACAGGCCGGCTCCTCACCGCGCACCGGATGGTCGTCACCGCAGCAGTCGCAGTCGTGCCCGCCGGCGGCGGGGCCTATGCGGAGGAGACCGGTCGACGAGGGCCCCGTTGTCCCCGCTCTCCCCGTTGTCCCCGTTGTTTGCGTCACCCCGCGAGCGGGTGCCGACGGCGAACAGCAGGCGTCGTCGGGAGTGCGTACCGCCCCGACGGTGACATAGTGGGCATCCCCCGCACCGACCGTCGACGTGGCCAGCCCCGGGAGCGACACGGTCCGGGCCGCCCGGATCGCATTGAGGATCACCAGCACCTCGGCGGCTTCGTGGATGAAGACGACGGTGGCGAGTCCCAGAACACCGGCGGCGGCCGGCGGGATGAGCACCACGATGATGAGCATCGCGAGAATCAGGTTCTGCACCATGATCTTTCGGGCACGACGGGCATGGGCGAGGACCTGTGGGAGATGCCGGAGGTCTTCACCCATGAGTGCGACGTCGGCGGCCTCGATCGCGACATCGGTACCCATCGCCCCCATCGCGATCCCGACGTCGGCGGTCGCCAGTGCAGGTGCGTCGTTGACTCCGTCGCCGACCATCGCGATGGGCCGGCCACCGGCGAGCGTCTCGACCAGCGCCGCCTTGTCCTCGGGACGCAGGTCGGCGTGGACGACGGCGATTCCGGCCTGTTGGGCGAGCGCATGGGCGGTGCGCATGTTGTCGCCGGTCAGCATGGCGGTCTCGATACCCAGAGCGGCGATTCGTTCGACGGCCTCGGCCGCTTCGGGGCGGAGCTCGTCGCGAACCGCGACCGCGCCGATCACGGTGCCGTCGACCTCGAGGAGAACGACGGTGGCGCCGCGACCCTGAAGGCCGGCGACCTCCTCGGCGAAGGCTTCGGTACCGATCCACCCCGGTCGTCCGAGTCGGACACGGCGGCCGTCGAGCACGCCGACGATCCCGTCACCGGGCAGTGCGGTGACGTCGTCGGCGACGCGCGGACCGGACGATGATGCTGCGAGGATCGCTTGTGCCAGTGGATGTTCGCTACGGACCTCCAGTGCGGCTGCGGTGGCGAGCACGTCGTCCTCGGTGACCGGATCGGCCGCGAGGACGGCGATCACCCGAGGTGTGTTGCAGGTCAGCGTGCCGGTCTTGTCCAGGGCGACGACGCGGATCCGGCCGAGTTCTTCGAGTGCGGCGCCACCTTTGACCAGCGCTCCCTGCCGGCCGGCCGCTCCGACGGCCGCGACCACCGTCAATGGCACCGCAATGGCCAGGGCACAGGGTGAGGCGGCGACGAGTACCACCAGTGCCCGTTCGATCCACACCATCGGGTCACCGACGAGCGCGCCGATCCCGGCCACCGCACCGGCGAGCACCATGATGATCGGCACGAGCGGGCGTGCGAGGGTGTCGGCCAGTCGTTGCGCACGACCCTTGCGCTCCTGGGCTTCCTCGACGATGTGCACGATCCGGGCCAGCGAACTGTCCGATGCCGGCGCGGTGACATCGACCTCGATGGCGCCACCGCCGTTGATCGCCCCGGCGTGGACCTCGTCACCGGGCGCCGCCTCCACCGGCACCGACTCCCCGGTGATCGCCGACAGGTCGAGACTGGTGACACCGGTGCGGATCACACCGTCGGTGGCCGCACGTTGGCCCGGGCGCAGCACCATCACGTCCCCGACCCGGAGATCGTCTGGTGCCACCTGTGTCTCGACGCCGCCACGCAGCACCGACGCCGACGGCGGCACCAGCGCCAGCAAGGCACGTAGACCTCGTCGGGTCTTGGTCACGGCGTGATGTTCGAGCCCCTCGGCGACGGAGAACAGGATTCCCAGCATGGCCGCTTCGGCGTACTGCCCCAAGGCGATCGCCCCGATCGCGGCGATCGTCATCAGCGTGCCCACCCCGATGTACCGGTGACGCACCAGGGCGATCACCGCCGACGGCACGAAGGACAGAAACGCGATCACCGCCCCGGCGATCTCCAGTCCCGCCGACACACCCGTCGCACCAGCACGTCCGAGGAGCAGACCTGCGGCCAGCAACACCGCGGCAACGGTCGCGTACTGCAACTCACGGACCTGCCAGAATCGTTCGCCGCGGCCGTCCTCGCCGAGATCGGCTCCTCCTCGATCGTCGGCAGCCCCTGGACCGCAACATGTTTCGGACATCATCGACCGCCACGATCGTCGGGCCGGCGAGACACCGGCACGCGCCCAGACCGGCCGGTACCCATCAGCAACACCCGTCGGTCGACGATGTGGGACAGCAGGCCGGGTCCACTGCCAGCACCAGCCCCTGCAGGTCGTCGAGCGCACGCGCGATACGGGGATCGGCGAGCTCGTATCGACTCCGCCGTCCTTCCGGTACGGCGACCACCAGTCCACACCCACGTAGGCACGCGAGGTGGTTCGACAGGATCTGCCGGGAGACGCCGATCGCATCGGCGAGCTCCGCCGGGTACCCCGGCCGCTCGCGCAGCGACACCAGGACCTTGGTCCGGGTCGAATCCGACAGCGCATGACCGAACCGGGTCAGGGCGTCCAGGCCGAGTGTGTCGTCCACATCTCGGATAGTACATCCGATTCTGTACCGACGAATGGGTTCGATGCTCCCCGGGCAGCCTCAGGCCCACCGGGACCATTCGATGTCGGTTCGCCTTCGAGGGGCGGATTCGAGTTCGTGAGGATCGAAGACCACCCCACCGGCCGGCCGGCCGGGACGTACCTTCAGGCCGCGCCCACCCACGGGTCGGCGAAAAAGCAACAGGCCCGGTTCTCTCATCGAGAACCGGGCCTGCGCGGTGGTAGCGGGGACAGGATTTGAACCTGCGACCTCTGGGTTATGAGCCCAGCGAGCTACCGAGCTGCTCCACCCCGCGATGGTGAATAGAACGTTACACGCCCGATGCGCACTCTCCAAAACGGCTGGTGAAGCCCGTAAATCGCCGACCCGACCCCCTGGCGCCCATGCATTTACATATGTAAACTTTTTTACATGCGTAAACCAGAAACGGCTCCCAGGAGACGAAGATCACGAGATCTCCTCGTCGGTGCGGTCGGCGAACTGCTCGATGCGCACGAACCCGACCAGATCACGATCACCGACGTCGTCAACCACGCATCCGTCACCCGTCCGACGTTCTACGCGATCTTTCCCGACCTGCCCTCGGCGTTCGCCGAGGCCGCCCTCACCCGGATGGCCGACGCCTTCGCGGGCGAGTCCGTCGTCGACGTCCCCGCTGCGCAGCGACCCGAGGTGATGCTCGGTGCCATCACGCGCATCCTGACGCGCCTGGAGGCCGACGCCGGGTTCTACGCCCGTGTGGTGAACGGCCACGGCGCGCACCGCGTGCAGACGCAGGCCATCGCCTTCCTCGCCGACGAGTTGCTCACCAACACCCCGGTCTCACGCGCACTCCGTACCGGCCCGCTGCCGGCCGAGACGTCGGCGACGGCGCTCGCGGCCGGGGTGACCTGGATCGGTCTGCGGTGGCTCACCTCGAACCCGCGAGAGCCGGTCGGCGACATGGCCGTCGAACTCCGCGACCTGGTCCTGCGGACCGTGGTCGGCGGGCTCGGCTCCCCCGCCACCCGGCCGGCCCCCGACAACACCGAAGCCCCACAGATCCAGGACCACCCCGAAACCCCAGAGAGCGAAGGACTCACATGATCAAGGTCGACCACTCACTCCGCCGACAACGACTCGCCGCCCGCGACGCGCTCCGCAACGCCGGGACCCTCGCCTTCAAACCGGTCTCGTCCGCCCAGTGGACCGACGTGTCGGTCTCGCGCCGGGGCGCGATCCGCGTGCGAATCCAGCACGACGACATCGCCGGTGTCACACCGGAGATGATCCAGTGGTGGTTCGAGAACATGGCCGGCACCACCACCTGGAACGGCGTCGACTTCACCGGCCCCGAGGTCTTGTACTACCACCTGTGGCATCACCGCGACCACATCCGGATCACACCGCTCACCGACGCCCCGGACGGCACACCCAGCACCGGCTTCCGCGTGGGCGCCCTGTCGCGAATCGACGAGCAGTTCAACGACTACCGCGATCGCATCCACCAGGTGATGCGCACCACCCGCCTGGACTCCACCGAGTTCACCTTCGACATCCTCGGTCCCGCACACATCCCCGCCGGCTACATCATCCATCGATACGCACCGGTGGACGGCGGTGTGAGCTTCTATGCCGAGACGGTCATCGACGTCCGGGTGCCGATCCTGGGACCGGTACTGAACTGGCTGGTACGGCCGTTCCTGTTCTCCCGGGCGACCGCCGACCACTGGATCCGCCACAACATCGAGGAGACCGGTCGCACGGCCGACATCCTGCCCGCGATCCATGCAGCCGCCCACGCACCCGCGCGAACGTGATCCCCGCTCACGCCTGTGATCCCAGACACGGTGCCCAGCAACGGTTCTGGTGAAAGCAAGAAACCCGCCCGGTTTCCCGGGCGGGTTTCTTCGTTGGTAGCGGGGACAGGATTTGAACCTGCGACCTCTGGGTTATGAGCCCAGCGAGCTACCGAGCTGCTCCACCCCGCGTTGGTGAACACAACGTTACAGGGTCGTTGTCCGCCAATGCAAATCGCCCTCGGGAGAGTGCGTGATCAGCGAAAACGCCTGTGGCCGTGAACACATCCAACATGGGCAGGATCAGTTCCCACCCTGCGATTCGTACTGCTGAACCGCCTTGTTGAGCTGGTCGAGCGCCTGACCGTAGGCGGTGAAGTCACCCTTGGTCTGTGCGTCCTTGAGCTTGTCGAGGGCATCGCCGATGGCCTTCACCGCGGCGTCGCGCTGCGGGTTGGTGCCCGACGGCTGACTCGGTGTCGCGGGTGTCGCCGGCTGCTCGGTCTGACCGTCGCTGCCGTCGGACTCGTCGTTCTCACCGATCGGGATCTGCGCGGCACTGCTCGGGTTGATCCCGACCTGTGCCAGCGCCTCGGCCGTCGTCGGCGCGTACCCGACGCGGCCCTCATACCGTGTGATCACACGGAACAGTCGCGGATAGGTGGCCTCGACGCCCTTGGCCTGCGCATACATCGGGACGACGTAGAGCACGCCGTTGTCACCCACCGGCAGCGTCAGCAGGTTGCCGAACGTCACCGTCGCGGTGTTCTCCAGACTCTTTCTGCTCTCGGCGACGCGGGAGTCGGTCTGCATCGGGTTGAACGCCTGCTTCGGACCCTCACGCTGGGTGTTGGGCGGCAGTTCCTGGACCGTGATCTGGCCGTAGGTGGACGGATCACTGGACACCGTCACATAGGCCGCGAGGATCGGACGGTTCAGTCGGGTCAGCACCGACGTCAGCTGGAACGAGGCCTGACCGTCCTTGGGGCTGGCCGCCACGAAGTAGTACGGCGGCTGGTCGAGATTGCGCGCCGTCGCGTCGTCGGAGGTCGGATCCGAGGGCACCGACCAGAAGTCGTTGGCCTGGAAGAAGGTCTCCGGCGAGCTGACGTGGTAGCGGCTGAGTAGGGTCCGCTGGATCTTGAACAGATCCTCCGGGTAGCGCAGGTGCTCGACGAGGGACTTGTTGGCATCGAGTTCCGAGCGCGGCTTCACCGAACCGGGGAACACCTTCATCCAGGTGCTGAGCACCGGATCGTCCTTGTCGAACTGGTACAGGGTGACCTCACCGCTGTAGGCGTCGACGGTGGCCTTCACCGAGTTGCGGACATAGGCCACATCCCGGTTGACCTGCACGCGCCCGGTCTCACCCTGATTGGTGTTCTGCGCGTCGTTGGTCGCATCCTGCAGCGATGTCTTCTGCGCATACGGGTACGAGTCGAGGGTGGTGTAGCCGTCGACGATCCACTTGATCGACCCGTCGGCCAACACGGCCGGGTAGGCCTTGGTGTCGACGGTCAGCCACGGTGCGACCTGCTTGACGCGGTCCCGGGGATCACGGTTGTACAGGATCCGCGAGTTCGAGTTGATCTCGCTCGACAGCAGGAAGTTCCGCTCGGTGTACTTCACCGCGTACAGGAACCGGGTGGCCCAGTTCCCCAGCGACACACCCGACGACCCCTCGTAGGTGTACTTGGAGTCGGCGGTGTCGTACTCGCGCGGCGCACCACCGTCGGAGCCGACGATCGCATAGTCGGGATTGATCTTGGCGATCAGCTCACCGAAGTACACACGCGGCTGGGTGACCTTGATCGGCGCGTTCTTGAGGTACTCCTCGGTGCGGTAGTTGCTCAGGTCGCTGACGTAGAACAGCGGCTGGCCACCACCCTCGAAGTTCTCGTTGTCGGCCGATGCCGCCTGCGCGACGGTGTTGGCCGGCGAGGCGACGAAGCCGTTGCCGTGGGTATAGACGAGATGCTTGTTGAGCCAGTTCTGCTGGTTCTCGCGATACCCGCGCGGGTCGAGCTCGCGGAGCGCCACCACGAAGTCCCGCAGCTGTCCGTCGATGTCGTAGCGGTCGACGGCGAGCTGCTGCGGGAAGCCGTAGAAGTTCTGCCGCTGCTGGATCTGGGTGAACGCCGGCGAGACGATGTTCGGGTCCAGGACGCGGATGTTCGACAGGGTCGCGGTGTCGGCGTTGACCGTCGCCTGGTTGACCGGGTTGCCCGTCCAGTTGCTCTGCGTGGTGACGTTGTCGGGTCCGATGCCGTACGCCTGCCGGGTCGCATCGATGTTGCGCTGGATGTACTCGGCTTCCTTCTGCGCCGCATTCGGCTTGACCGAGAACTGCTCCATGGTCAACGGCCAGCCGACGCCCATGAGCAGCGCCGAGAACAGCATCAGAACGGTGGCGATGGCCGGGATGCGCAGGTCCTTGAGCACGATGCCGGCGAAGAACGCGAGCGCACAGATGATCGCGATCGCCATCAGGATCAGCTTGGACGGCAACACGGCGTTGATGTCGGTGTAGCTGGCGCCGTTGAAGATCTCGGCCTTGCGGTCACTCGACAGCAGCGCATACCGGTCGAACCAGTACGCGACCGCCTTGAGTAGCAGGAACGTACCGGCGAGCACGGCCAGCTGGATGCGGGCGGCGTTGGTGAGCGAGCCGTTGCCCGCCCCGAGGCGCAGTCCGCCGAAGAGGTAGTGCGTGATCAGGTTCGCGATGAAGGCGATCACCACGATCACGAACAGGAAGTTGAGGACGAACCGGATGAACGGCAGCTCGAACGCGTAGAAGCTGATGTCCATCCCGAATTGTGGATCGGTCACCCCGAAGCTGGTGGAGTGCAGGAACGTCTGCACGGTGATCCACGACCCCTGGGCGACCAGACCGGCGAGCAGCCCGATCAGCACCGGCGGCACGATGCCGAACCAGCGCACACGCCCCATGATCGACGCCCGGTACCGGGCCAGCGGATCGTTGGGTCCGGTCGTCGGCACGAACACCGGCCGCGACCGATAGGCCAGCGCGATGGCACCGAAGATGATCACCCCGACGATCAGCGCGGTGATCAGGAACAACAGCACCCGCGTCCACACGATCGTGGAGTAGACGTTGGAGTACCCCAGATCGGAGAACCACAGCCAGTCCGTGGCGATCCCGACGAAACGCGGACCGACCAACAGAATGATCAGCAGCACCACCCCGATACCGATGGCGATCTTGCTCTTGCGCGACAGTGTCGGCAATCCTGCCGGCCCGCGTACGCCCACCTGACCCACTCTCCAAAATGCTCAATCCGGACATGATCCGGTGCGCCGGTCACTCACCGATGCGAGTTTGGCACCACTGTACTGGGCGCCACAGTCACCCCGGCGACCTCATCGGACACCACTGTGTGCTGCGTCTCATCCGACAACGTGGCCGGGTGCGTCCCGGTTCCCGCGACCCGCCGGATGGCCGGGCCCGGATGCGGGCACGCCGACGGCGGACACGAAGATGGTCGGCCGCACGTGGTCGGGCATGTCCGGCAGGGCATCATGTGGGGTGATGAGCGATCTGACCGCCCCCCGGAGCCCCTTCTCCCCCGACGACCTCGGCCGTGCCCTCGCCGACGCCCTGCGCTTCGCCTCGTCCACCGACGGCATCCCGAGCGCCGAGGTCACCCGCGCACCGCAGGTGTTCGCGCTGGTGCCGACCGCACTGCTGGCACAGTTGCAGCCCGATCTGGTCTCCGCCGACGACGACTCGTCGCTCAGCCCGATCGCCGAGGAACCACTGCCCACGACCGCGGTGTCCGAGCCGCATGCGGTGCTCGAGGAGTTCCTCGCGACCGCGTCGTGGCCCGATGCGGTGGCCGGGGCGGCCGTCGTCGTCGACATCCTGATGCTGCCCCCGGATGCGCGACCCGATCTGCCCACCGCCGACGACTCGTCGCCGATCGCCCTGCGCTCGGCGGCCACCACACATCCCGACAGCCGGCCGGCCCGACTCGCCGTGGGCGCGCTGCGCCACGGCCGCAGCCTGGCGCTGGTGGAACTGTGGTCGGACGAGGGCATCCCCGAACGACGCACCCATCCCGACCTCGCCGGCGACCTCCAGGAAGCGCTGGCCGCCTCGCTCGACGGCTGATCTGACCCGGACCCGACCCGCCGGCGGTTCAGGAACGCCAGGGTTCAGGAACGCCAGTGGTTCGGGAACGTCGGGCTCCGGACGTCAGCAGTGCGGGGCGTCCCTGCCCTCGCCGATCGCATCGAGCGCGTCGACGGCCGACTGCAGTGACGTCACCTTGACCAGTTGCAGTCCGTCCGGGGCGTCCGAGTCGGCCTCGGCACAGTTGTCCGCGGGCACCAGGAACACGGTGGCCCCGTTGTCGCGGGCGGCACGGGTCTTGTGGGTGACGCCGCCGATCGGCCCCACCTCGCCGGTGTCGCTGATGGTGCCGGTGCCGGCGATGAACTTGCCGCGGGTGAGCGAGCCGGTGCTGAGCTGGTCGACCACCGACAGCGAGAGCATCAGTCCCGCCGACGGTCCGCCGATGTCCCCGACGTGGTAGTCGATCTGCACATTCGGGTCGGCACTGCGCACCTCCGGGGTGACGCCGAGGTAGGCGACGTCGGTGGTGCCCGGACGCGTGCCGGTGGTGACGGTGACCGTCTGCGCGGTTCCCTCGCGGACGATCGCGACCGGGATCTGCTGGTCGGGATGCAGTTTCGCGATCGTCGTGCGCACGTCCTCGGCGGTGGTGACCGCCTTGCCGTCGACCGACACGATCACATCCCCGGTCTTCAGCACCTTGCCGGCCGGGCCGCTCGGTTCGACGTAGGCCGCGACCAATGCCGTCGGGCGCTGCAGGAAGCGCAATGCGGCCGCGGTGGCGGTGCTCTCCGAGTTGCTCATCTGGTCGAGGTTCTGCTGCCGGGTCTGCTCGGTGGTCTGTCCCGGCGGGTACACCGTCTCGCGGGGCTGCACCGAGTAGGTCCCCGACATCCACATCCCGATCGCCTGGAACAGCGACAGCCCGTCGGACACACCGACGGTGGTGAGGTTGAGGTGACCATCGGTCTTGTCGACCTGGGTCCCGGTGATCTCCACGACGGGGACCTCACGGCCGTTGTCGTCGATGGTGCCCAGGGTGTTGACCGTCGGACCGGGACCGAGCGCCACGAACGGCACCTGCACACGGGTACCGGCGACGACGAGCACCAGCAGGATCAGGACGGTCACCGCGACGGTGACGATGCGGCGGGAGGACGGCGCCTTCATTCCGACCACCCTAACGGGCCGATGGACCTGCGCGCCCTACGCTCAAGGCGAAATCCGGGAGCACCTGGGTTGCGCGTCCGGGCGGTACCGTGGAGACATGAGCGATTTGCCCTTCGGATTCTCCTCTTCGTCCGGCGACGACGACGGCAAGGACAAGAACGCCGGCGCGAGCGGAGACGGCGGCCCCGGCAACACCGGCCCGCAGAACCCGTTCGGGTTCGGCGGCGCGGGCTTCGACCCGTCGGCCGGTCTCGATCCGTCGGCGCTGGGACAGATGTTCAGCCAGCTCGGCCAGATGTTCAGCGGCATGGGCACCTCGATGAGCGGGTCCGGCGCGGCCGGACCGGTGAACTACCAGCTCGCCGCCAATCTGGCCCGCCAGCAGATCGGCAACTTCACGCCGGTGCTCGAGAAGGAGAACAAGGCCGTCGCCGACGCCGTGCGCCTGGCCGACGTCTGGCTCGACGACGTGACCACCTTCCCCGGCGGGGTCAGCAAGGCCGTCGCCTGGACTCCGGTGCAGTGGCTCGACGAGACCCTGCCCACCTGGAAGGGCCTGTGCAATCCGGTGGCCACCCAGCTGGCCGGGACGTGGCAGCAGAACCTACCGCCCGAGGCCGCGCAGTTCGCCGGACCGATGATGGGCATGCTCACCCAGATGAGCGGGATGGCCTTCGGCACCCAGCTCGGCCAGGGGCTCGGGCAGCTCGCCAAGGAGGTGCTCACCTCCACCGACGTCGGCCTGCCGCTGGCCCCCGAGGGTGTGGCGGTGCTGCTGCCGGAGGCGATCGCCACCTTCGCCGACGGCCTGGGCCTGCCCGCGCAGGAGATCATCGTCTTCCTCGCCGCCCGGGAGGCCGCGCACGTGCGGCTGTTCACGCACGTGCCGTGGCTGCGGCAGCGACTGCTGTCGACGGTCGAGGAGTACGCCCGCGGGATCAGCATCGACTTCTCCGGCATCACCGACATGACCGCCAACATCGATCCCACCGAGCTGTTCTCCGACCCGTCCAAGCTGGAGGAGCTGATCAGTTCGTCGGCGACCTTCGAGCCCACCACCACCCCCGAACAGAAGGCCGCCCTCGACCGCCTCGAGACGCTGTTGGCCCTGATCGAGGGCTGGGTGGAGAACGTTGTGACCCAGGCACTCTCGGATCGCATCCCGAGTACGTCGGCGCTCGTGGAGACCATGCGCCGACGCCGTGCGTCGGGCGGACCCGCCGAGCAGACCTTCGCCACCCTCGTCGGTCTCGAGCTGCGTCCGCGCAAGTCGCGGGAGGCGGCCGCCCTGTGGCGCTCGCTGTTCGAGGCCACCGATGTCGCCACCCGGGACAAGGTCTGGGAACATCCCGACCTGCTCCCCGACGCCGACGACCTCGACAACCCGGCCCGCTTCGTCGAACGGTTCATCGGCGGCGACTCCGAGATCGACTCGGCCATCGCCGAATTGGAGAAGTCGCTCGCCGCCGAGGCCGAGCGGGGTTCGGCGGCAGACGATTCTGCCGACAAGTCCGACGAGTCCGATGATCCCGACGACATGCCGGGCGATCCCGGCCGCTGATCACACCCCTTGTGGATAACCACCACGACGGCCTCGGACCGGCCGTCGGGGTGGCACAGTGGCCCCATGGATCCTGGAACATCGCAGCATCCCGGATCTCCACCGCATCCGGGAACAGGACGGCATCCGGGGGCGGTATCCGGGAGTCGCCTGCCGGTGATCGCCGACGGCGTCCCGATCCTGGTGCGCCCGGACAATCGGGTGCACATCGGTGGCGATCCGCAGACCGGGCTGGTCCTGGAACTGCCGGAGTCGGCGTCGGGTCCCAAGGTCGCGGCCCTGCTCGGGTCGCTGCGTGAACCACGCACGCGCACCGAGGTCTTCGCCGAACTCGTCGACGCCGGGCTGACCCGCGCCGAGCTCGACACGATCCTCGCGCAACTCCTCGCGGCCGGGAAGGCGTCACACTCGGCGTTCACCCGGCCGTCGACCGAGCGGCTGCGTATCCGGGTCCACGGAACCGGCCCGCTCACCCGACTGCTCGCCACCACACTGGCCGACGCCGGGTTCGTCGTGACGCACACCGTCCGCCGGCCCGCGCACCGCGATGCGCCCTCCCCACGGACCAACCTGGTGGTCCTCACCGACCATCTCGCACACGAGTCGTGGCTCGTCGACCGGCTGATGGCCGACCGTGTCCCACACCTGCAGGTCCGCCTGCGCGACGGGGTGGGGCTGCTCGGTCCGCTGGTCCTGCCCGGGCTGTCGAGTTGCCTGGCATGCGCCGATCGACACCGCACCGACCGCGATCCCGAGTGGCCGGTGCTGCGCGGCCAGCTGACCGGGGTGGCCGGCAATGCCGGTGACCCGATCACCCGGATGACCGCGGCGCTCGCGCACGATCAGATCGACCGGCTCGCGAGCGCATTGGCCGTCGGCGCATCCGAACCCCCGTATCTGCTCGGTCGGGTGATCGAGGTGCACGGTTCCCCGCCACGCCTGTCGAGCACCGTGTGGCCGCGGCATCCGCTGTGTCCGTTTGCCTGCGGGACCCCTTCGGCGTCGGATACACCTCCGGCTCGCGTCGCGGGCGGTCATCTATCCTGAGGGAGGGAAAGGACACTATGACCGACATCACGCGGGGGCAAGGTCGCCGGAACGCCAAGCTCGTCTCGCTGCCGATCGGCATGGCCGGACGTGCGGCGGCCGGGCTCGGGAAACGAATGGTCGGCAAAGACCGGGACGAGATCAACCAGGAGCTCCTGGAGAAGTCCGCCGATCAGCTGTTCGCCGTTCTCGGCGAGCTCAAGGGCGGCGCCATGAAGGTCGGCCAGGCCATGTCGATCATGGAGGCGGCGATCCCCGACGAGTTCGGTGAACCGTTCCGCGAGGCGCTCACCAAACTGCAGGCGGAGGCACCCCCGCTGTCGGCGCCCAAGGTGCACAAGGTGCTCGACCAGCAGCTCGGCACCAAGTGGCGGCAACGGTTCCGCGACTTCTCCGACGAGCCGGCCGCCGCCGCGAGCATCGGTCAGGTACACAAGGCGGTGTGGTCCGACGGCCGTGAGGTGGCCGTCAAGATCCAGTACCCGGGCGCCGACCACGCCCTCAAGGCCGACCTCAAGACCTTGTCGCGGATGTCCGGGCTGATCCAGAAGCTCTCCCCCGGCACCGACGTGAAGTCGATGATGGACGAGCTGATCGACCGCACCGAGGCCGAGCTCGACTATCTCGGCGAGGCCGACAACCAGCGGGCCTTCGCCAAGGCCTTCGACGGCGACCCCGACTTCGTCATCCCCAAGGTGGTCGCCAGTTCACCCAAGGTGATCGTCTCCGAATGGCTCACCGGCACCCCGCTGTCGAAGATCATCACCGGCGGCGACAAGCCCACCCGTGACCGCGCGGCCGCCCTCATGTCGACCTTCGAGGTGAGCTCCCCGTTCCGGGTGGGCCTGCTGCACGGCGATCCGCATCCGGGCAACTTCTTCATCGCCGACGACGGCCGGTTCGGCGTCCTCGACTTCGGCGCCGTCGGCCACTATCCCAACGGACTACCGCCGGAGACCGGCCCGATCCTGCGGCTCGCGCGTGACAAGGAGTACGACGAACTCAAGGCACACATGGTGGATGCCGGGTTCATCCTGCGCACCCAGGTCGACAAGGTGTCGGCGACCGACATCGAGGCCTACCTCAAGGCCTATGTGGATCCGCTGTACACCGAGTCGTTCCACTTCACCCGCAAGTGGTTGCAGCGCGCGGCCGGCAAGGCCACCGATGTGCGCGGCGACGTGTACAAGACCTCACGGCATCTGAACGTGCCCAAGCAGTACGTGATGGTGTTCCGGGTACTCGCCGGGTGCGTCGGCATCGCCGCACAGCTCGACGCCGAGGCCCCGTACCGCGGGATCATGGAGCAGTGGGTGCCCGGTCTGGCCTGACCGACCCCACCGGCGGCACGGCACGAACACCGACACAACGCCCACGAACACAACGGACACCGGCATGACGACCACCAACACGACGACCACCGGCCGTCCCCGAACGGATTCGGGGACGGCCGGTGTCGTCGTCAGGCCGCATTCTTGCGCGGACGGCCACGGGGACGCTTGCGGGCGATCACCGCGCCGTGGTCGAAGATCTCGCCGCCCCACACACCCCACGGCTCGGCTCGATCGAGCGCGGCCTGCAGGCACTGGGCCTTGAGTGGGCAGTCACCACAGAAGGCCTTGGCCCGCTCCAGGTCACGGGGATCCTCGGCGAACCACAGGTCGGCGTCACCAGCCTGGCAGGGCAGATCGGTCGATCGGGACACCGAAAGCGTTGCAGCAGAAGAATATTCGTTGGCAGAGCACTCATCGGTGCGGGTACGGCCGACCGGCGCCACACGGTCGGCCACGGTACTCGGTTCGAGAACGCAGTCGGTTGTCATTACCTCTCCACCTCTGTCGGATTCATCGGGTTCACGTGACCCGAGCCGTTTGTGGTGGAGTCCTGCCCCGAATCGACGAGATGTCGGGGGGATCAGACCAGAAAGGCCACGGGTTCGCGGTTGCGATTGCCCCGTGGCCGGAAATCTGACGCGGTCAGCGTCTGGATCTGCGGTGTGTCACAGGGAATCGCGGGACAGCTCGTGCCGGCGCGGGCGACGCGGCGGCGTTCGCGGGTTCGGACAGCGCGATCGCTGCCGATGCCGGTTGTGCGGCATCGGCGCGATGCTCGCCGAGCGACAGGCACTCGTCGACACGCCAGGAGCGGTCGCGAGCGATGGTGCCCACCAGGCTGCCGCCGGCGGCATTGCTGCCGACGACATTGCGCTTGTCACCGAAAACGATTGTGTTCACTGCTTCCACTCCTTTCCGATCTCGTCTGCTTCTCATCCGCGGGGGCCGTGTGGCACACGTTCACCCAACCCCGTGGTCGACTGTGCGTCCCAGACTAAGCCCGCCCGCACAATCGGCACAACCTATTTTTGACCTGCGTTTTTGACGATGGAGATGACTTCCTCGCCGTACTCCTCGAGCTTGGCCGCCCCGATTCCCGGGATCGCGACGAGCCCGCGGGCGTCGGTGGGTCCCTGCTCGGCGATGGCGAGCAGGGTCTTGTCGGAGAACACGACGAACGCCGGAACACCCTTGCTCTGCGACCGTTCGCGCCGCCAGTCCTTGAGCGCGACCAGCAGATCCTCGTCCAGATTCGACGGGCAGGTGTCACACCGGCCGAGCAGGGTGGCGGTGGTTCCCGACAGCCGCGACCCGCACACCCGACAGGTGGGCCCGCGTTTGGGTTTGCGTTCGGAGCCGCCGCGCGCCGCCGGTGCGGGTTCGGGGGCCAGCCCCGACAGGAACCGGGAGCGGCGTCGGGCACGACCGCCCTCGTTGCGGGCCGTCGCCCAGGAGATCTGCAGGTGGACACGGGCGCGGGTGATGCCGACGTAGAACAGCCGGCGTTCCTCCTCGACCTGTTCCGGAGACCCCTTGATGGCCTGCGAGATCGGCAGTGAACCCTCGGTCAGACCCACCAGGAACACCGCATCCCACTCCAGACCCTTCGCCGCGTGCAGGGACGAGAGGGTGACTCCCTGCACGGTGGGTGGGTGCCGCGCCTCCGACCGGACCTGCAGCTCCCGAACCAGTTGCACGAGAGTCAGTTCCGGGTTCTCGGCGACCATGTCGTCGGTCAGCTCGACCAATGCCTGCAACGACTGCCACCGCGCCCGCGCCTGTGCACCCGACGGCTCCTCCTCGGTGAGCCCGAGTTCGACGAGGACCGCGCGCACCGCGGTCGGCACCTCGACACCGTCGCGCAGCCCGCGCTCGGCGACCTGGGCGAGCTGCCGCATCGCCTGCCGCACCTCGGTGCGGGTGAAGAATGCCTCACCGCCCCGCACCTGGTACGGGACACCGGCCTCGGTGAGCGCCTGCTCGTGATTCTCCGACTGCGCGTTGACGCGGTAGAGGATCGCGATCTCCGACGGTTCCACACCGCTGTTGACCAGCCGTTTGATCTGGGCGGCCACCAGACGGGCCTCCATCGGCTCGTCGTCGTACTCCTCGAAGGACGGCTCGGGGCCGTCGGGGCGCTGACCGATCAGCTCCAGGCGGGTGCCGGCGATCCGGCCCCGTGCCGCCCCGATCGCCCGGTTGGCCAGACTCACCACCTGCGGGGTGGACCGGTAGTCGCGGACCAGGCGGACCATGGTCGCCTCCGGGAAGCGCCGCGGGAAGTCCAGCAGGAAGTCGGCCTTGGCGCCGGTGAACGTGTAGATGGTCTGGTTGGCGTCCCCGACGACGGTGAGATCGTCGCGCTCGCCGAGCCAGGCGTTGAGCAGTCCCTGCTGCACCGGGGTGACGTCCTGGTACTCGTCCACCACGAAGCACCGGTACTGGGCACGGAACTCTTCTGCCACACCGGGATCCACATCGATCATCTGTGTCATGTAGATCAGCAGGTCGTCGAAGTCGAGCAGCCTGTCACCCTCCGGTGAGACCTTGCCGTCCTCGTAGGCGGCATAGACCTTGGCGATCTGTTCCGGCGCCGACGGCGTCTCGCGCATCAGTCGGGTGGCCGCGGCCACATAGCCCTCGGGGCCGATCACCGAGGCCTTGGCCCATTCGATCTCCGACAGCAGGTCGCGCACGGTGTCGGTGGAGGTGCTCAGCCCGGCGCGCCGGGCCGCACGGGCCATCAGCGGGAACTTGTTGGTGAGCAGTTCCCAGCTGCTGTTGCCGAACACCCGCGGCCAGAAGTAGCGCAGCTGCCGCAGCGAGGCGGCGTGGAAGGTCTGCGCCGACACCGACGGCCCGGTCGCGCCGATCCCCAGCGACCGCAGACGGGTGCGCATCTCCCCTGCCGCGCGGGCGGTGAAGGTCACCGCCAGCACCTGCCCCGGATTGACCTGTCCGGTGTCGATCAGGTGCGCGATACGACGGGTGATGGTGCGGGTCTTGCCGGTCCCGGCACCCGCGAGCACACACACCGGCCCACGTGGCGCGAGAACCGCCTCACGCTGTTCGGGGTCGAGTCCGTCGAGGATGCCGTCGGCCGCTGGTCGGGATCGGGTGGGGTTCGGGCGTTCGGACACGCAATCCACTATGTCAGCCGGTCCCGACAGGACACCGGGGTGGCCTGTCGGGCATCGGCGGGCTGTGGACAGAACTCACACGCCGAGCTTGGCCTTCACCTCGGCGATCGACGGGTTGGTCGCGGTGGAACCGTCGGCATACTGCACGGTGGGCACGACGTGGTTGCCGCCGTTGACGCTGCCGACGAACTCGGCGGCCTCCGGATGCGCCTCGATGTCGATCTCGTTCCACTCGATCCCGGCGCTGCGCAGGCCGGTCTTGAGCCGGGCGCAGTATCCGCACCAGCTGGTGGTGTACATGGTCAACAGGTCGGTCGCATTCTCACTCATGCGTCCCATAACACCACTCGACGGCCGGGTGTTCCGCGCAGGGTGAACCCCGGCCCGCGTTGGGCGTGGTGGTCAGCCGTTGGCCCAGGCGGTGATCAGCGAGCGCGCGATCGAGATCGACCCGGGCAGCAGCAGCCGCCGCCCGGAATCGCCCGGCACGTCACCGTTCGTCACGTCACCGCGCACCCATTCGTCCCCACCGGCCAGTGCCTCCCGCACCTCGTCGCGATGGAACCACAGCGCGTCGCCGATCTCGCCGTCGAGGAACTGCAGCGGCTCGTCGGGATCGGCGAGCGCGGCGAAGCCGAGCATCAGCGACCGCGGGAACGGCCACGGCTGGCTGCCGAGGTAGCGGGGCTCGCGCACGGTGATGCCCACCTCCTCGTGCACCTCGCGGATCACGCACTGCTCCAACGACTCCCCGGGTTCGACGAAACCTGCGAGGGTGGAGTACCAGCGTTCGGGCCAGGTGGCCTGACGCCCCAGCAGAATCCGGTCGCCGCCGTCGTGGACGACGGTGATGATCGCCGGGTCGGTGCGCGGGAACTCGTCACGGCCGGTGTCGATGTGGCGTCGCACCCAGCCGCCCCGCGCCGGACGGGTGGGGCCACCGTCGACCGGTGAGAAGCGGGAAGTGGCGTGCCAGTTCAGGATTCCGAGCGCGGTGGCCAGCAGACCGGCCTCATCCGGGGTCAGCCGGGTGGCGCCGCGTCGAGCGTCGGCGCTGCGGCCGGTGACCTCGTCGACGCGTCGGGTCCACAGATCGGTGTCGATGTGGGCGAGGAACACCGCGTCCTCGGGCGGGGCGTCGGCGATGTCGGTCGCCGGTGCCCACGCCAGCGAACCGTCCTCGTTGATCGGGTAGCGTCCGGCACCGTCGATGTCGAGGACCCGGGCGGTCGACCAGCCCGACACCATCCGGCCGGGGTCGTCGCGGATCTCGTCGGCACGGTCGTAGGAGGCGCGGGACAACAGCGGCGGCTGATCGAAGACGAAGGAACCCATGTGATGTGTTCTACCCTGTCGCCGATCCCCGCGGAACCTCTACTCCGACGAGCCCTTGCGGACATACAGCAGGCGGTCGCCCACCTCGATCTGTTCCACCGCACTGTCGTCGACACGGTGCAGCACCCCTGCGCGGACCACGCCGAGGACGATGTCGCGGGTGTGTGCCGGTGACCCGCCGGTCTCGGTGGGATCGACCTCGCGCTCGGCGATCGCATACCCGGCATCCGGGGTGAGGAGGTCCTCGATCACCTCCACCACCGACGGTGTCATGGTCGCGATACCCAGGAGGCGGCCTGCGGTCTCCGACGACACCACCACCGAGTTGGCGCCGGACTGGCGCATCAGGTGGGTGTTCTCCGACTCGCGGATCGACGCGACGATCTTGGCCGTCGAGTTCAGTTCGCGGGCGGTGAGGGTGGCCAGCACGGCGGTGTCGTCACGGTTGGCGGCCACCACGATGCTGGCCGCATGGGCCACGCCGGCCAGCCGCAGCACGTCGGATTTGGTGGCGTCGCCGCGGACGGTCACCAGGCCGTCGGACTCGGCCGCCTCGAGCACCGCCGGATTGGAGTCGACGATGACGATGTCGGCGGGCTTGATGCCGTCACCGATCATCGCGTCCACCGCGGTGCGGCCCTTGGTGCCGTACCCGATGACCACAGTGTGATTGCGCAAGCCGTTCCTCCAGCGTTGGATCTTGAGCGCCTGCCGCGACCGTTCGGTGAGCACCTCGAGGGTGGTACCGATCAACACGATCAGGAACAGGACGCGCAGCGGGGTGATGATCAGCAGGTTCATCAGCCGGGCCGATGGGCTGACCGGCGTGATGTCACCGTAGCCGGTGGTCGAGAGGGTGACCGCCGAGTAGTAGAGCGAGTCGAGGAACGACAGCTGATCGCCCTGGACGTCGCGGTAGCCACCACGATCGAGGAAGACGACGACCGCGGTGAAGAACAGTGCGACGACGGCGAAGATCACCCGGCGGCCGATCGCCCGGCCCGGGCTCTGCCGCAGCTCCGGGATCCGGATGACCCCGACGAGCGCGTAGTCGGGGCCCTCGGAGAGGTCGTCCCGGCGCAGCCGTCGGCGTATCGCACCGCGAGATCTCATCGGGGGTACCGCCGTCGCTTCACAACCTGGAATCTAACGCATCCGCGGCGGTCACAACTCATCTGGACAGCAGCGCGGCGAGTGCGGCCTTGTCGGGCAGGTTCTCGGGTGCCAGGGTGTGTCCGGATCGGACGTAGTGGAAGGCCGCCGACACCTTCTCGATCGGCACCCCGGACAGCTGCGCCCACGCCACCCGGTAGGCGGCCAGCTGGATGAACAGCGAGGACCGGTCGGATTCCTCGGGGACCGCACCGGTCTTCCAGTCCACCACCAGCCATGATCCGTCGGCCTCGGCGAACACCGCATCGATCCGGCCGCGGATCACGGTGTCGCCGATGACGGTCTCGAACGGCACCTCCACCTCACTGGGTGCGCGATTGGCCCACCCCGAGGCCAGGAATGCCTCCCGCAGCATCTCGAGGTCGGCGTCGGGGGCGGCGTTCTCGTCGGCGGCACCGGGCAACTCGTCCACGTCGAGGAGCCGGGTGGCACCGAACCATCGCTCGACCCACGCGTGGAATGCGGTGCCGCGCCGAGCGATCGGATTCGGCCGATACGGGGTGGGGCGGCGCAGCCGGCGGGCGAACTCACGCTCGTCGGTGTCGAGGTCGACGAGCTGACTGACCGACAGATGCGACGGCAGCGCGACGTCGACGACGGCCTGGTTGCCACGCCGATGTTCCTCGAGGAGCACTTCGACCTCGGCACGCCATGCCTCGATCTCGGGGTCGGAGTCGGTTGCGTCGGTGGCCGATTCGTCGGTTGTGCCCGTGTCCGGGCCGTCGAAGAGGGCGTCGTCGAACAGTGCGGGTGCATCGCGCCCGGCAAGGGCGTCGAGGACGAGCGCCGCGGCGGCCTCCACCGGTGCGCGGCGCTCCGCGAGGCGGTCCGCGGGCCACGGGCTACGGCTGTCGAGCTCGGCCAGCGGGTTCTCGGCGCCGTCGGCCGGATCCTGCGCGAACACGTCGATGGACAGGCCGTCGGCGTGGTCGTCGGCGTCGATGGCCGCCCCGACGATGCCGAGCAGTTCGTTGAAGAACGGTGAACCGCCGCGCGGGGAGTCGCCGTTCTCCGACCAGTGATGCGCCGACACCAGCAGATCGTGGCGCGCGCGGGTGATCGCGACGTAGAGCAGACGGCGGTCCTCTTCCAGGCGCCGCTCGCCGATCGCCTCCTTGTGTTCGGTGAGGGCGTCCTCGAACTCCTTGCGGTCGCCCACGTGGCACAGTTGCAGGACCGGGAAACCCTCCGACACCCCGGATCCGCCGGGGTCGGCGAGATCGCCGCGCAGCGGGCCGGGCAGTTCGCGGGCGCTGCGCAGCCAGGTGGTGTCGGCCTTGCCGCTCGGGAAGATCCCGTCGCACAGGTGCGGGATCACCACCACATCCCATTCGAGGCCCTTCGCGGCGTGCACGGTGAGGATCTGCACGCGCTGTTCGGCCACCTCGACGCGGCCGGGTTCGAGGCCCTTCTCGATGGATTCGGCGGTGTCCAGGAAGGCCAGCAGGCCCGGCAGGTTCGCGCCGGGCCGATCGGCGTAGCGGGTGACGTAGTCGGCGAAGGCGTCGAGGTGTTCGCGCCCGGTGATCGCCCCGCGCATCCGGCGGGCCCGGATCTGGGCCTCGATCCCGACACCGATGGTGTGCTCGACGTCGGCGACGAGTTCGGGCAGCGGTTGCCCGATGCGCCGGCGCAATGCCTCCAGCTGCGCACCGAATGCCTTGATCCGGGCGAATCCCTCGGGGCTGTAGGCCTCCGGATCGCCCGGGTCGACCACGGCGTCGGCGATCCCGGCACGGTCGACGATCTCGGTGGGCAGCACCGCGTCGAGCGCATCGTCGAGTTCGGCGCGGCTGGTCACCACTCCCCCGGCGGGGATCTGACCGGCGGCCAGCGCGGTGGCACGGCGCCACAGGGCGACCAGGTCGCGGGCGCCGAGCTGCCAGCGGGCGCCGGTGAGCAGCCGCATGGCGGCGGTGCCGGCCATCGGGTCGGCCATCAGGCGCAGCGTGGCGACGATGTCCTCCACCTCGGGCACGTGCAGCAGACCACCGATGCCGACCACCTCCGCGGGGATGCCGCGGCTCTCCAGCTCGGCGGCGAGCGGTGCCGAATCCTCGTTGCGGCGCACCAGGATCGCCACGGTCGGCGGCCCCGACCCGTCGTCGTGATAGCGCGCCGAGACCTGGTCGGCGATCCAGGTGCGCTCGTCGACGACGGTCTCGGTGAGTGCCAGGGTGACCGTGCCGGTGGGGGCGTCGGGGCGGGGGCGCAGCACGCTGACCGGTACACCGCGGCGGCGCAGTTCCTCGCTCGTCTCGTTGGCCAGCCGCAGGGTCTGCACCGGGTTGCGCCAGCTGGTGAGCAGTTCGCGGCGCGGGGCGGGCGATCCGTCGGGCAGCGCGAAGTCGGTGGCGAAGCGCGGCAGGTTGGCCGCCGACGCCCCGCGCCACCCGTAGATGGACTGGATCGGGTCGCCGACGGCGGTCACCGCCACGGTGCCCCCACCGTGGCCGGCACCTCCGTGACCGGCACCCCCGTGACCGCGACCGAACAACGCCGACAACAACACCCGCTGCGAGTGTCCGGTGTCCTGGTACTCGTCGAGGAGCACCGCACCGAAGGCCTCGCGTTGGGCGGCGACCACTTCCGGATGTCCGGCCACGAGCCGTGCCGCCAGCGACATCTGGCTGCCGAAGTCCAGCACCGCCTGATCGCGCATGGTCTGCATGAGGGTGGCGACCAGCGGAAGGAGTTGTCGCCGTTCGGCTATCACCTCTTGGACGGTACGCAGCGCGGCATTGGGTCCGCCGCGCTGTCGCGGGCCCTTGGGCAGGTCGTCGACCATCCGGTAGAGGTCGTCGCCCCAGCGCGAGAGGGTGTCGAGATCGACGAGGTGTTCGCTCATCTCGCCGTAGATCCGCAGCACCGACTCGGTGACGGTGGCCGGGGTCTTGGTGGTGGTGAGCTCGCCGGTCCAGTTGGAGACGATGGTGAAGGCCATCTGCCACAGTTCGGTCTCCGAGAGCAGGGTGGCGGCGGGTTCGACCGGCAGCAGCAGGCCGTAGTCGGCGATCAGCCGGCCGGCGTAGGCGTGGTAGGTGCTGACCTCGGGGTCGCCGGAACGGAGTCGGGCGGCGAGGGTTCCGTCCGGATCCCAGTTGATCAGGGCGGGCGAACCGGCCAGCATCGACAGGCGGCGGCGGATGCGGGCACCGAGCTCGCTGGCGGCCTTGCGGGTGAAGGTGAGGCCCAGGATCTCGTCGGGGGCGACGATCTGGTTGGCCACCAGCCACACCACCCGCGAGGCCATCGTCTCGGTCTTGCCCGCACCGGCACCGGCGACGACGAGCATCGGTTCCTGCGGTGCCTCGATCACCTCGATCTGTTCCGGTGTCGGCGAGGGCAGGCCGAGCGCCGCGGCCAGCGAGGTCGCCGAGACACGGTGCCGTGTGGCCGATCTGGTGTCAGTCATCGGTGACCGCCTTTCCGCGCAGCTGGGCCGGACAGCTGGTGGCCAGGCCGCAGTGCGCGCATCCCGGGTTGGGGGTGGCCTCGAAGACCGGACCGATGCCTGCGCGGGCCGCCTTGCGCACCACCGCAACCCACTCGTCGAGCAGCTCGGGTGTGAGTGGCGGCTGATCACGTTCGGTGGCGCCGGTCGAGCGGTGCGCCGCGGAGACGTAGACGAGCCGACCACCACCGGGTTCGACCTTCTTGCCCGGGAATTCACGCGCACCACCGTGTGCGAGGGCCACCTGGTAGGCGGCGATCTGCGCGTGGTCTCGTGCGTCGGCCTTGCTGACGGCGGTCTTGGCGGTCTTGACGTCCACCACCACCGGACGTCCGGCGGAGTCGCGTTCGAGCCGGTCGACCCGTCCTTTCAACCGGACCGGGAGGTCGGTTCCGTCGTCGGCCGGGATCGCGCCGTCGGCGAGTGGGCGGTCGGCCGGGATGGTCGCGTCGATCACCGACTCGACGGCCACCTCGTCGAGGTCGTCTCGCGAGATACGCAGCCAGTCACGGAAGTTCACCAGCATCGACTCGGCACGTTCGAGTTCGCGGGCGGAATACCAGACCGCTCCGGTGTCGACGCGGTCCCAGATGCCACGCAGTGCTGCGGTCACCTCTGCGGGGTCGATCTCTCCGGCCACCGCCTGCACAAGGGTGTGCACCAGGCTGCCGGTGAGTGCGGGTGCGCCGTCGCCGTCACGGCCACCGGCGCGTTCGAGGACCCATCGCAGCGAACACCGTGAGAGCTGGTCGACATTCGACGGCGACAGCACCACCGGCCCCGACTCGGGATTCCACAGCGGTTCGGCGGTACTCGGCCGCGCCAGCGCGAACCAGTCCCGCGGATGCGCTCCGGGAATATCCGAATCGGCCAGTTGCGCAAGCAGTTCGGCGGCAGAACGGGTCCGCTCGTCGGGTTCGGCGCCGGGGCTTCCGGGATCGGTGACCCCGGCGACCACCACGGCCCGCAGGGTCGCGACGAGCGACGGCAACGAGAGCACACGGTCGACGCCGGGATCGATCGGCAGATCGGTGTCCGGGTTGGTGTCGAGGGACTCGTCGTCGGCGTAGCCGTCTCCCAGGGGATTCGCACCGGCGCCGGGGGTGTCGGTGTCGCGCCGGGGATCGGCCCGCAGCGCATCGGCGATCTCGACGACGAACCGCGACGGCGACGACTCACCGCCCCCGTCCTCGACCGCGGTGATCAGCAGCCGGCGTCGGGCCCGGGTGCAGGCCACCAACAGCAGGCGACGTTCGTCGGCCAGCGCGACGGCCCCGCGGGCGACCGTCTCCACGGCGTCCGGCGCGATGCCGTCGAGCAGGTCGACGAGTTGGGCGGTGGCCAGCACACTTCCGCGGCTGCGCAGGGAGGGCCACAGTCCGTCGAGCACTCCGGCGACGGCGACCACCTCCCATTCGCGCCCGGCGGCGGCGTGCGCGGAGAGCACCGTCACCGATTCGGCAGCGGCCACCGCGGCGCGGCTGTCGCGCGGGATCTGCAGCTGGGTGAGGTAGTGGACGAAGCCGGCCGGCCCGGCCGCCGGCAGGGTGTCGGCGAAGTTGGCCGCCGACTCGAACATCGCCATCATCGCGTCGAGGTCGCGGTCGGCCTGCTCGCCGCCGGGGCCGCCGCGGATGGCCGCCGACACCCAGCGGCGTTCCAGGCCGGTGGCCTGCCACGCCGACCACAGCGTCTCCTCCACGCCGCGTCCGGCGGTGTGTGCGCGGGCCGCGGCGCCGATCACCTCGAGCACTCGACCCAGCGGTGCCCCTTCGTGGTCGGTGACCGCACGCAGGTACTCGGCACCGAGTGTCGGGTCGAGGATCGCGAGCCGCAGCGAGATCAGTGAGTCCCGGTCGGCGCGTTCTTCTCCCACCTTCTCGTCATGTCGACGCACCCCGCGCCGCAGCCGGCGCATCGAGCCGGGGTCGGCCATGCCGACGGGCCCGGTGAGCAGGGCGACGGTGTCGTCGATGGAGAACTCCTCCTCGGTCACCGTCTCCTGGTCACGCGCGGCCACGGCCCGCAGCACCGTCATCAGTGCGGCCACCGCACGCTGCCGGTGCAGGGGCAGATCGGTGGTCGGGGTGTTCAGCGGTACTCCGGCGGACCGGAATGCGCGGCGCAGCGCGGGCAGTGCGAGGTGCGCCGACCGCACGATCACCGCCATCTTCGACCACGGCACGCCCTCGAACAGGTGCGCGCGACGCAGCAGGTCGGCCACGGCCGTGGCCTCCTTGGCCGCCGAGCTGAACACCCGTACCGATGCGCCACCGGGTTCGTCGTTCTCGCCGTCGGGGACCACCGGGAAACCGTGGGGTCGGGCACCGGGCAGCCGGGCGGTCAGTGCGCGGCCGACCACTGCGATCTGCCGATGATGGCGGAAGTCGTGGTCGAGCCGGATGTCGTGGTCGGAGCCCGCCTCGGCCAGCTCGTCGGCGAATCGTGGACTCGCCCCGCGGAATCCGAACACCGACTGGTCGGTGTCGGCGGCGATGATCGTCGAGTCGGTCCCGGTACCGACGAGCCGGATCAGGTGGGCGGCTTGCGGATCGAGGTGCTGTGCGTCGTCGACGATGAGGTGACGGATGCGACGACGCTGCGCGGCAAGCAGTTCCGGGTCGGTCGCGAATGCCGACAATGCCGATCCGACCAGTTCGGCGGCGTCCACGGCCGGTGCGGATGCGCCGGGGGTCTCCGAACCGACGGCCCCTCGCAGTAACACGTTCTGCTCGTACTGGGCGTACGCATGCCCGGCCGCCACCCACTCCGGACGCCGGTGCTTGCGTCCCAGGGCCGACAGTTCTTCGGGCCCCACGCCGCGCTCGGCGGCACGCATCATCAAGTCCCGCAATGCTTGCGCGAAACCGTCGGTGATCAGCGCCGGACGTAGGTGGGCGGGCCAGTACTCGGCGCCGTCCTCGACGTCACCGGCGAGCAGCTCGCGGAGCACCACGTCCTGCTCGGAACCGGTGATCAGTCGCGGCGGCGGATTGTTGTGCGCCTGGGCCTGCAGCCGCAGGATCGCGAACGCATACGAGTGCACGGTACGCACCAGCGGTTCGCGCAGAGCGCCGCCGAGCGCGAGCCCGTCCGACGACGCGGCGAGCACGCGCCGGGTGATCTCCTCGCGCAGCCGCACCGCGGCCTTGCGATCGGATGCGAGGACCAGCACCGATTCCGGGTCGGTCCCGGCCCGGGTGAGGCGGGCCACGGCGGCATCGACGACGAGCGCCGTCTTGCCCGACCCCGGGCCACCGTGCACGCGGTACGGCTGCCACGCACCGGCGCGATCGGTCTTCGGGTCGTCGCCGTCGATCATGCGCTGCACCTGCGGGGGCCAGCTGCGGTCGGCGGTCGCGGCATCGGAGTGACCGACCAGGTGCGCCCGCAACGCGGTGCCGGCACCCTTGGCACCCGGCCGGCCCGACCGTGCGGAACCGGCCTTCGCGGTAGGGGCTGAAGAACGCGAGCGGGCCATGCAACCATGCAATCACGTGGCACCGACACTCTTGCGCCGGCCGGGTCGGGCGGTCGGGAGAACCGTCTGTCCCGGTCCGCCGTCGAGCCCCTCGCGTGGCAGGATGGATCGGTGAGCACTCTGCACTCGCTGACCTTCGGACCGCCACCCGAGCAGGCGTCGGCGACCGTCCTGGCCCTGCACGGTCTGACCGGCCATGCCCGGCGCTGGGAGTCGATGTCGGCGATCTACCTGCACGACATGCATGTGGTGGCACCGGATCTGATCGGCCACGGCCGCTCCCCGTGGCGCCCGCCGTGGGCGATCGAGAACCATGTGCGTGCGTTGTCGGAGCTGGTGGACGCGACCATCCCGGTCTCGGCGCAACCGGTGGTGCTCGTCGGGCATTCGTTCGGTGGCACGCTCGCCATCCACCTGGCCAATCACCGCCCCGAGGTGTTCAAGGGTCTTGTCCTACTCGACCCGGCCCAGGGACTCGACCCCGAGTTCGCACTGACGGTCGCCACCGACAGCCTCGATCACTGGGACTATGCCGACGCCGACGCCGCCCGTGCGGCGAAGCGCGCGGAGGGGTGGGCAGCGGTACCTGACGCGATACTCGAGGCCGAGATCGCCGAGCATCTCACCGCGCGTCCGCACGGCCGGGTCGGCTGGCGGGTGAGTGCGCCGATGGCCGCTGCCTCCTGGAGTGAGATGAGCCGTCCGGCGGTGCTGCCGCCCCCGGGGTTGCCGACTCATGTGGTCGTGGCCGACCGCGTCGACCCACCGTTCGTGCGGCCGGGATTCCTCGACGCATGCGCCACCGAACGACCCGAGTCCGTCCACGTCCATCACGCCGACTGTGAACACATGGTTCCGTTCCTGGAACCGGAGCTGTGCGCAGAACTGGTCCGTTCGCTGGCATGAGTTCGGTCACCGACGCCGATGTGGAGCGGGTGCGGGCACTGGTGGCCGCGATCCCCGTCGGCCAGGTGAGTACCTATGGGGATCTCGCTGCTGCAGCCGATCTTTCGTCCCCACGAGTCGTCGGCTGGATCATGCGGACGGACAGCGCCGACCTGCCCTGGCATCGGGTGATATCGGCGAGTGGCAAACCCGCCCCGCACCTCGCCCACCGCCAGCTCGATCGACTTCGGGAGGAGGGCGTGCCCGTTCGTGACGGCAAGGTGATCCTCCGTGAGTGCCGGTGGGAGATCCCGTCGGCCACCTGAGAACCACTCCGTTCGAGGTGACCACCGACAACGTCGACTGACCAGGTTTCGACACGGGTCCTCGCGATGCTCGGTCCCGGCTCAACCACCAAACCCCCACCCACCGAATCTGGTTGCAACCATTGATGGTTGAGCCGACGAGGAGCGCAGCGAGGACACCACCCACTTCGAGGTGGTCACCGACACCGTCAACTCACCCAGGTTTCGACACGGGTCCTCGCTACGCTCGGTCCCGGCTCAACCACCAAACCCCCACCCACCGAATCTGGTTGCAACCATTGATGGTTGAGCCGACGAGGAGCGCAGCGAGGACACCACCCACTTCGAGGTGGTCACCGACACCGTCAACTCACCCAGGTTTCGACACGGGTCCTCGCTACGCTCGGTCCCGGCTCAACCACCAACTTCCGTTGCAACCATTGATGGTTGAGCCGACGAGGAGCGAAGCGACAAGTCGAGTCGAAACCTCCGCCGGCCGAACCCGAAACGCAACCCACGGTCAAGGTGGTCACCGACACCGTCAACCCACCCAGGTTTCGACACGGGTCCTCGCGACGCTCGGTCCCGGCTCAACCACCAAACCCCCACCCACCGAATCTGGTTGCAACCATTGATGGTTGAGCCGACGAGGAGCGAAGCGACAAGTCGAGTCGAAACCTCCGCCGGCCGAACCCGAAACGCAACCCACGGTCAAGGTGGTCACCGACACCGTCGACCCACCGAGGTTTCGACACGGGTCCTCGCGATGCTCGGCCCCGGCTCAACCACCAACTTCCGTTGCGGCAATTGATGGTTGAGCCGACACGGAGCGTAACGAGGCACCACCCACTTCGAGGTGGTCACCGACATCGCCGACAGCGACGTCAGTGCAGCAGCGGCGCGGTGGTGCGGTAGGGACTCACGGCCGCACGCATGCGGGTGACGATGAGGTCGACGATCGCCGGGTCGGCACCGAGGGGCTCGGTGACGGCATCGGCACCGTAGGTGAACAGCCGCTGGTGGAACAGACCGGGCGCCAACAGATGTGACGCCACCACGACGCGACGGCCGGTGCTGCGGGCCTGTGCGATGGCATCGGGAACAGTGGGTGTCGCGGTGGCGATGAAGCCCACCTCGACGTGCCCGCCGATCAACGACTCGAGCTGGCGGGCGGCCAGTGACACCTGCGCACAGGCCGACGGATCGGAGGAACCGGCTGCGGCCAGGACCACCGCATCACCGGGACGCCAGCCCGCCTCGACCAGGCGACGACGGGTGACATCGGCGATCACCGGATCGGGTCCGAGCGCACGGGTGACGATGGTGTCGGACCGTCCCGCGAGGGCAACATGCTCGGGAATGTCTTTGCGCACATGGTATCCCGATGCCAGGAAGGCGGGCACGAGCACTGCCGGGCGGCCATGGTCGAGGTCGGCGATCACCTCGCTGGGAGTGGGACCCAGCACGTCGACGAAGGCCGTGCGGGTGCAGCCCACCTTGGCGGCCACCAGCTCGGCGATCTCGGCGATCACCGCGACGCCGTGCGGATTGCGGGTCCCGTGCGCCACGAGCACCGGGTGCACGTCGGCCAGCCGGTCGCCGTGTGGAAGTCGGAACTGCTTGGTATGTCGAATCATTCGTCCCAGGTCTCGTCGGGTTCCTCGGCCTCGTCGTATTCCAGGTCGACGGCCAGCCGATAACCGCGTTTCACCACGGTCTGGATCATCTTGGAGTCACCGAGGGCCGCCCGCAGGCGTGCCACCGCGACTTCCACCGCATGGGTGTCGGCACTGTCACCCGGTAGTCCGCGCAGCAGTTCCTGCCGCCCGACCACCCGTCCCGGCGCCTTCGCCAGCATCTTCAACAACAACTGTCCGGTCGCGGACACGTCTCGCATCTCACCGTCGACCAGGACCGCCTGACCGCGGATCGCGGTGTCGTGGCCGGCCACCCGCAGGGTGCGGCTCCGGCGCGGCAGCTCGTCGGTGATCAACCGCACCAACGCACCCAACCGGAATCGGCGTGGATAGGCCGTCGGGATCTGCAACGCCTCCAGCGGACCCGCACTGACCGACCCGACACACATCACCGGCACCGCCGTGCGCATCGCGTGCACGAACGGCTGCAGCTTTCCCAGTTCCTTGGCCCGGGTGAGGATCGCCGCAGCGGCCGGAGCACTGGTGAAGGTGATGGCATCGAGGTCGGCCCGGATGGTGGCCGTGATCAACTTGTCGATCCGGCCCACATCGGGATGCATGTTCCACCGGTACACCGGCACCGCCAGGACATCGGCACCGGCCGCGCGCAACACCGCGCAGAAGTCCGGCAGCGGCTCCCACTCGGTGGTGGCACCGTGCAGCTGCACCGCCACCCGCACCCCGTCGACACCCTCGGCCAGCAGGCGGTCGAGCACCTCCGACGACGACTCGCTCTCCGGCGACCATTCCTCCCGCAACCCGGCGGCACGGATCGCGCCCTTGGCCTTCGGACCACGCGCGATCAGCCGGCTCTTGTCCAGCGCGGCCACCAGCGCCTCGGCCTCGCCCCACCCGTCGGCGGCCTCCACCCAACCGCGGAAACCGATTCCGGTGGTGGCGACCATGATGTCCGGCGGATCGGCGATGATCCGACCGGTCACCCGCTCGAGTTCGGTGTCGTCGACGAGCGGCAGAATCCGGATCGTCGGCGCCAGCATCACCTCGGCACCGCGACGCGTCAGCAGCGCCGCGAACTCCTCCGATCGCCGGGCCGCGGTGATCCCGATGGTGAATCCCTCGAGGGGCAACTCGTCCGGCACGGTGGCCGGGCGGCGGCTGTCGCTCATCGTGTCCCATCGACGGCAGCGGCGAAGTGGACCTCGACGACACCGTCGACCACCCGCACCGCCAGCGACGGCACCGCGACGGTGTCGTCGTCGAGGCACACCCCCGACCGCAACGAGAACACCTGCTTGCCGATCGGGCTCGCCACGGTGGGCTCGCCGCCGTGGTCACCGGTCAGCCCGCGCGAGAGCACCGCGGCGCGGGCGAACGGGTCGATGTTGCCGATCGCGTGCAGCCGCGACCGTCCGACGGCCTCTCGGTCGGTCTCCGACGCCGGGATGCGGAACAGCGCGGCCTGCGCCCCGTCCGGTCCCAGCACCCCGACGCCACGTCCGACGACGAGCTCGTCGAGTGCACACACGCGCACCCAGACGCCCGTCTGAGTCTGTTCGGCAGTGTCGATGATCGTCATCAGCGCACTCCTTCCGATTCCAGCGGGACATCCGTCCCGGCCGATTCCACGAGGACACCGGCCCCGACCGACGCCGACCGAACGGTGGGCAGGTCGAGCAACACCGGGACCTTGCGCTCGTCTCCCTCGGTGAACCGGATGGTGGGGTCTGACACCTCCGGAGCGTTCACGAACGACACGAACCGCTTCAGCTTGTCCTCGTCTTCCAATACTGCGGCCCACTCATCACGGTAGCCCGCGACGTGGAGCTCCATCGCCGCCTCCAGCTCGGCGGCCAGCCCCAGGCTGTCGTCGCAGACCACCGCCTTGAGGTGGTCCAGTCCGCCCTCGAGCGACTCCAGCCACGGCGCGGTGCGCTGAAGTCGGTCGGCGGTGCGGATGTAGAACATCAGGTACCGGTCAATGTAGGCGACGAGCGTCTCGTCATCCACACCACCGGCCAGCAGCTGCGCGTGCTTGGGTGTCTGACCGCCGTTGCCGGCGACGTACAGGTTCCATCCGTGCTCGGTGGCGATCACACCGACGTCCTTGCCGCGGGCCTCGGCACACTCGCGGGCACAGCCGGACACACCGAACTTCAGCTTGTGCGGCGACCGCAGACCGCGGTACCGCTTCTCCAGGAACACCGCCATCCCCACCGAGTCCTGCACACCGTAGCGGCACCAGGTGGAGCCGACGCAGCTCTTGACCGTCCGCAGGCTCTTGCCGTAGGCATGCCCCGACTCCATGCCCGCATCGACGAGGCGACGCCAGATCTCGGGGAGCTGATCGACCCGGGCACCGAACAGATCGATCCGCTGGCCACCGGTGATCTTGGTGTACAGGTCGAAGTCGCGGGCGATCTCACCGATCACGATCAGCTGTTCGGGGGTGACCTCGCCACCCGGCATCCGCGGGACCACCGAGTACGACCCGTTCTTCTGCATGTTCGCCAGGAAGTGGTCGTTGGTGTCCTGCAGCCCGGCCTGCTCGCCGTCGAGGATGTGGTCGCTCGACGTCGACGCCAGGATCGATGCGACGGTGGGCTTGCAGATCTCGCAACCCGATCCGGCTCCGTACCGCTCGATCAGCTCGGAGAAGGTACGGATTCCGGTGACCGCGACGATCTCGAACAGCTCGGCGCGCGACTGCGTGAAGTGCTCACACAGCGACTTGCTGAGCTGCACGCCCGACGCCTCGAGCAGGGCCTTGATGCTGGGCACGCAACCACCACATGTGGTGCCCGCCGAGGTGCATCCCTTGATCGCCGCGATGTCGCAGGCGCCCTCGGCGATGGCCGAACAGATCGTCCCCTTGGAAACGCCGTTGCACGAGCAGATCTCGGCATCGTCGGGCAACGCGTCGATACCGACGCCCGCACCGCCGCCCGCCGGGGTGATCAGTGCCGCCGGGTCACCCGGGATCGCGCGACCGACCATCGGCTTGAGCATCGCGTACGCCGACGCGTCACCCACCAGGATGCCGCCGAGCAGGGTGGACGCATCGTCGGAGATGACGACCTTGGCATACTTGCCGGCCACCGGATCGGAGTAGACGATCTCGAGGGCGTTCTCGGTGGTGCCCATGGCATCACCGAAGCTGGCGACGTCGACACCGAGCAGCTTGAGTTTGGTGGACATGTCCGCCCCGGGGAACTCCGCGGCTCCGCCGAGCAGTTGTTCGGCGACCACCTCGGCGGTGGAGTACCCCGGGGCGACCAGTCCATAACAACGCCCTTCGACCGCGGCCACCTCACCGATCGCGAAGATGTCGGGATCGTCGGTGCGGCAACCGGTGTCGACGAGCACACCACCTCGTTCGCCGACCGCCAGACCGGCATCGCGGGCGAGTTGATCACGCGGGCGCACACCGGCCGAGAAGACCACCAGTGCCGCATCGATCACCGACTCGTCGCTCAGCGTCACCGACACCCCGCCGGTTCCGTTGTCGGCGATGGCCGACGTGCCGACCCCGGTGTGCACATGCAACCCCAGATCGGTGACGAGATTGGCCAGCACCGCACCGCCGCCGTCGTCGACCTGCATCGGCATCAGCCGCGGGGCGAACTCGACGACATGCGGGGTCATCCCCAACAGCCGCAACGCATTCGCCGCCTCGAGGCCGAGCAGCCCGCCACCGACCACCACGCCGACCGCACCCGGTCCGGCGACCTCGGCCACCGCGCGGATGCCGTCGAGATCGTCGAGAGTGCGGTACACGAAGCACTTCTCGTGATCGTGACCGCTGACCGGCGGGACGAACGGGTACGAGCCGGTCGCGAGCACCAGCGCGTCGTAGTCGACGGTACGACCGGAGTCGGTCACCACCCGGCGGCCGGCGCGGTCGACGGAGGTGACCGTCTCCCCCAACAGCGACTCCACCACGACGTCACCGTCATAGGTGTTGCCGCTCAAGGCGAGTGCGGTGCGATCCCACTCGCCCACGTAGGAGGACAGGCCCACCCGGTCGTATGCGGGTTCGGCTTCCTCTCCGATCACCACGACGCGCCAGGTGCCATCGGTGTCCCGCCGGCGCATCTCCTGCACGAATCGATGTCCGACCATTCCGTGTCCGGCGACCACGACGGTGCGCGACGTGTTCATCTCGGTTCCCTTCGTCATGCGTGTACTGCTCTCGTCTGCCAGGCCCGGTCAGGCCTTCGCCTCGACGGTCTCGGTGTCGGTGGCTTCTGCGATGTCGGTGGACTCTGCGGTGTCGGTGGACTCTGCACCCTTACCGGAACCCTCCAGTGCCGCGGCGATTTCCGGTGAGACCACGTGGATGTCGTCGGTGTGGCTGTAGTTCGGGTCGAGGACGACCTCCCGGCGGGCGTAGAACCACCAGGTGATGACACCGGCGATCACGTAGAAGGCCAGGAAGATCCAGAAGGCGACGGTGGCCGACTGGTTGGCCTTGTAGCTGCTGCGCAGCACCAGGTTGATCGCCACGCCGCCGAGTGCGCCGACGGCACCGGCGATCCCGATCAGCGCCCCCGACATCGACCGTGACCACAGGGTGCGGGCCATGCCGTCGACACCGGTCAGGTTGCGGGACTTGTGCTCGAAGATCGTCGGGATGATCTTGTAGACAGAGCCGTTGGCGATACCGGAGATGGCGAACAGCAGGATGAACCCGACGATGAATCCGGCCAGCTGCGGCGTCTCGATCTTGTGGCCCGCATGTCCGTCGGCGACGGTTCCGGCGATCACCAGGATGACCGAGGAGGCGACCATGCCGACGAAGCACCACAGGGTGACCTTGCCACCGCCGAAGCGGTCGGCGAACTTCCCGCCGAGCGGACGGAACAGCGATCCCAGCAGCGGACCGATCCAGGCGATCTGTGCGGCCGAAAGTGCTGCCGCGGCGGCGGTCTCACCGGATGACTTGAACGAGATGTTGAGCACCTGGCTGAACGCAAAGGAGAAGCCGATGAACGATCCGAAGGTGCCGATGTAGAGGATGGAGATCAACCAGCTGTCGTAATGCTTGAGGCAGTCGATCATCGCACGGCCGCTGGAGGTCTGGTGATCGAGGTTGTCCATGTAGATCGCGGCACCGACACCGGCGATGGCGAGACCGACAAGGTAGATGGCACAGACGATCTCGGGCTTGTCCGAGGCCAGCCAGATCACCAGCAGGCCGAGCAGCTGCACGGCCGGCACACCGATGTTGCCGCCACCGGCGTTCAGTCCGAGGGCCCAGCCCTTCAGCCGCTGCGGATAGAAGGCGTTGATGTTGGTCATCGACGAGGCGAAGTTGCCGCCGCCGAATCCGGTGAGCGCCGCGACGAACAGGAACCAGCCGAAGCCGAATTCACCGGGGTTCATCATCAGCATCATGGTGAGGCCGGTCGGGACGAGTAGCACCACCGCGGAGAAGATCGCCCAGTTCCGGCCGCCGAATCGTGCAGTGGCCTGGGTGTAGGGGACGCGCAGGCAGGCGCCGACGAAGGTGGCGGTGGCCGCGATCACGAACTTCTGGTCGGCGTCGATCCCGTACTCGGGGCCCATGAACAGGGCCATCACCGAGAACAGCGACCAGATCGAGAAACCGATGTGCTCGCAGATCACCGACCAGAGGAGGTTGCGGCGGGCGATCTGGGCGTTGCCCTTGTCCCAGGCGACGGTGTCCTCGGGATCCCAGTCGGTGATCGTGTGGTCTCTTCGCAGGTTGTCCAGCAAACGTGATGTTGCCATGTGGTGTCCCATCGGGTTGGTGACAAGTGACTGTGCGTCAGGGCTGTGGCCGGGTGACCGACGATCAGCGTCGATCGTTGAACCAACGGTAGGGACGCCGTGTTGCGCCACTTGTCACGGTCGTGACTGAGAAGTCACGTTGTTCTCACATCACCCAGGCGAGGGTGTGAGCGGGATGGGATGGTGCGAATGCACCGACAGAACGGTGCGTACCAGCGGTTATACCATCAGACGGACGATGTCGACGACCCGTTTGAGACCGGGTAGCGCGCCGGCGGTGGACCGGGGGTGCAGGGCGTGGACGGCCAGCCGGAACATGGTGGCCCGCAGCATCATCTGCGGCCACTCGGGCTGATCGGACCAGCGACGGACCAGATCGTCGTCGGCGCCACCCCAGGCGAGCGAGTCGACGACGACCACCGCCGCCGCCCACGACGCCGGCCGCCAGTACGGCACGATGTCGGTGATCCCGGGTGCCGCCGCCCCGGCGAACAGCACGGTACCGAACAGATCACCGTGTACCACTTGGTTTTTCAGCTCCACCGGCTTACGTAGCGTGGCCAGCGTCTTGAGTATTGCGATACTCTCCTGCCCGTCCACCGAGGTCGGTTCGGCCATCCCCGCGGCGCGCGCGGTCCGCAACGGAACGTCCTCCCAGGCAGCCCGGTCGGCGGCGTTGAAGACGTCGACATCGGTGTGCGGCGGTGCGGGCTGTTGCAGCAGGAACCGAGGACGGTCCAGATCGGCGATGGCCTCGTGCAGCCGGTCGGCCACCGACACCACCTCGTCGTGACGTGGCTCGGGGGTTCCGGCGATATAGGTGTCGGCCCGCCAGCCGGACACCACATAGCGACCGTCGGTGGCCCGGAACGGACGGGCGATCCGCAGCCCCTCGACATAGAGGTTCTCACGTACCGACGCCGACCACGCGGCACGCGCGTGGTCGGGAACCAGCGACAGCACCACCTCACCGACGCGCCAGCCGCCCAGCCACGAGTCGCCCATCGCGATGGGCGGGTGGGCGGTCAACCCGAATGTGTTCAGCACATGCTCGGGCGGCTCGACAGTGTTCACGTCTGCAGAGATTACCGAGCCCGTCGGGCAATCCCCGGCAACGACGCGGTGACGCGCCCCGGCCACACCGGTCCGGGCGGGCCCGCCCGGCCGCGATCCCGGCACACCGCTTCGGGGCGGCGACTCAGTAGACCGGCAGTTCCTTGTCGACCTGGCTCGCCCAGGCGGTGATCCCGCCCTGCAGATGCCTGGCGTCGGAGAAGCCCGCGCGTTTGAGGGCGGCGAGGGCCTCGGCCGAGCGGATCCCGGTCTTGCAGTAGAGCACCGTCGGACGGTCCTGCGGGATGTCGGCGAGCGCCGCACCCGACAGGATGCGGTCCTTGGGGATCAGGGTGGCACCGTCGATGTGCACGATGTCCCACTCGACCGGTTCCCGCACGTCGATCAGGGCGATCCGGTCACCGGCGTCGATCTTGTCCTTGAGTTCGGTGGCCGTCAGCGTCGATCCGGCCGCAGCCTGCGCCGCCTCGTCGGAGACGACACCGCAGAACTCCTCGTAGTCGATCAGTTCGGTGATCTTCGCGCCGTCGGGGTCCTTGCGGATCCGGATGGTGCGGTAGGTCATGTCCAGGGCGTCGTAGACCATCAGCCGACCGAGCAGTGGCTCGCCGATGCCGCAGATCAGCTTGATCGCCTCGGTGCCCATGATCGATCCGATCGAGGCGCACAGGATGCCCAGCACGCCGCCCTCGGCGCACGAGGGCACCATCCCGGGCGGCGGGGCCTGCGGATAGAGGTCGCGGTAGTTGATTCCACGGCCGTCCGGGGCGTCCTCCCAGAACACCGACGCCTGACCCTCGAACCGGTAGATCGATCCCCACACGTACGGCTTGTGGGCGAGGACGGCGGCGTCGTTGACCAGATAGCGGGTGGCGAAGTTGTCGGTGCCGTCGAGGATCAGGTCGTAGCGGGAGAACAGCTCGACGGCGTTCTCGGGCTCGAGGCGCTGGTCGTGGATGTTCACCGTCACGAACGGATTGATCTCGCGGATCGAATCGCGTGCGGACTCGGCCTTGGGCCGTCCGACGTCGGATTGTCCGTGGATCACCTGGCGCTGCAGATTGGACTCGTCGACGACGTCGAACTCGACGATGCCGATGGTCCCGACACCGGCTGCGGCCAGATAGAGCAGGGTCGGCGAGCCGAGGCCACCGGCCCCGATCACCAGGACCTTGGCATTCTTCAGTCGTTTCTGTCCGGTCATCCCGACGTCCGGGATGATCAGGTGCCGGCTGTAGCGGGCGACCTCCTCGTTGGACAGTTCGGCCGCGGGCTCAACCAGCGGTGGCAAGGACGACACAGCTGTCTCCGATCATCGACGACGGATCAGGCCGCGGGGATGCGACCGACTGGCAGGGTCAACGATGCCCCGTGGTGGTGCATTCCCCACGTGCGCCCGGTCCGCATGAGTCACGCGGACGGGTCTCGTCAGGTCGGCGAATGTCCGGGGAACGGCCACGGGTTGGGCTTGCACACGAAGGCCGGGTCGGCCTTGATGTCGGGGTCGAGCGCCAGGATCTGGGCGTTGGCGGTCCCGAAGGACTGCTGCATCATGATCGGCGCGAGCGCCCCGTTCGCCGGACACGGCACGTGGTGCTCGTACCCGATACCGTGACCGACCTCGTGGTTGACCAGGTACTGCCGGTAGGCCACGTCGTCACCGGCATAGGACAGCGCCCCACGGACCCAGCGGGCCTCGTTGAGCGTGACCCGCTTGTCCGGGGGATAGAAGCACGACGTCTCCAGCTTGATCTGGTATCCGCACAGTTCCCGTGTGGTCCCGGTGGAGCCGAGCGAGATCCGTAGGTCCGGCTCGCCCCGGTCGATCCGCCGGAACGAGACCTTGCCGTCGCCGATCCAGCTGCGGTCGTTGGCCAGGGTGGTGTCGACCATCTTCGCGAACGACCGGTCACCACCGAAGTCCTGCCCGTTCAGGCCGTCCTCCACCTCGACGGTGTAGGTGTAGGCCTGTCCCCCGGTCCCGACCTGTCCGGTGGTGCCGGGCACCACGTGGAAGGTCTTCTTCCCGGCGACGGTGAACGCGCCTCCCGGCGGCAGGACGCCGGCGGTCAGTTGCGCCTCCTGGATCTGCCCGGTCGGTGCACCGATCGGGGTGGTCTCCTCGGTCACGAGCGCATTGCGGGCCGACGGATCGGGCGCCACCTCGGACGCACTTCCCCCGTCGTCGGAGTCACGGATGGTGAACACGAGCAGGATCACGGTCAGCACCACCAGCACCGGGATCGCATACGCCCGCCAGCCGTAGGTCGCGACGAATCGTCGCAGCGCATTCGGCTGCGGTTCATCGGCGTCGTCACCGGCGGAATCCCGACCGCGGTCGCCCCGGGCACGCCCGACCTCGTCGGTGGGATCCCAGCGGGCCCGCAGCGGCTGATCGGGAAGCGGACGAGGTCGTCTCGGTACATCCCCCGACCCGACCCGCCCCGACCCACCACGTGCGGTCCGCGGTCCGGCCTCCCCGGCCCGGACCCGCCCCTCGGTGCGGAACGCCCCCGGGTCCTTCGACTCGTTCCCGGGCGCATCTTCTGTGCGGCTCACGTGTCACACCTTCTCACAGGATGGCACGAATACCACGGAGGACATCGTTCCGGCGGACCGGGAACCGTGCCCCAACCGCGACGATGCCGCCGCCGATCGGCGTCACCCCCCGAGTACCCTCGAACCATGTCTACAGCCGCCAAGGCCTCCTCCGGGCGAAACGGAACCCGGCTCCCTCGGAGCGCACGGCGCATGCAGTTGCTCGAAGCCGCGAGCGAGATCTTCGTCGAACGCGGATACCACTCGGCGGGGATGGACGAGATCGCCATCCACGCGGGCGTCAGCAAGCCTGTGCTGTACCAGCATTTCCCGTCGAAGCTCGACCTCTACATCGCCGTGGTCGACTCGCATGCCGAAAAGCTCGTCGCCGACGTCAACAAGGCCCTGCTGACCACCACCGACAACCGCAAGCGCGTGCGGGCGGCGGTCGAGGCGTTCTTCGACTTCATCGACCTGGACAACTCCGGCTACCGGCTGATCTTCGCGTCGGATGTGATGGACCCTGCGGTCATCCGCCGCACCGAGGGCGCCACCGAGGCCTGCGTCGACGCCGTGTACGGGCTGGTCATGCAGGATTCCGGACTCGACCCCTACCGGTCGCGGATGCTGGCGGCCGGGCTGGTGGGTGCCAGCCAGGTGAACGCCCGCTACTGGCTCGAGGCCAAGCGGCCGATCGACAAGCAGACGGCCGTCGACACCACCGTCGCCCTGCTGTGGGGCGGGCTGTCGCACGTGCCGATGCAGCCCGGCGGTTCCTTCGGTGATCCGGTCGTCGTCGCCCCGGTCGACGACGGTCAGGCCGACTGACACCGAACCCGGCGCACCGGAGGACCCGGCCGGCGCACGAGCCCGACGAGCACAGAAACGACCGACGGCTGCCGTCCCCGTGAGGGGAACCGGCAGCCGTCGGTGTCTGCGGTGAACGCGACCGGTCAGGAACCGAAGCCCACCCGTCGTCCCTCGGCGGCGCCGACCTCGACGTAGGCGATCTTGGTGACCGGCACCAGGAACCGCGACCCGCGGTCGTCGGTGAGCACCAGGAGTTCCTGCTTCCCGGCGAGTGCGGCCTCGACCGCGGCGAGTGCATCCTCGGCCGGCAATGCCGAGGCGATCGACAGTTCGCGCGGGCTGTCGGTGATGCCGATCTTCACTTCAACGGTCATGGCCACCCTTCGGTTGTGGTTGGAGCTCGTGCGCGGGCTCGACGGTGACGCATCGTCGCCGAACATCCGCTCGCCGAACCAGGTTAATCCAGCGTCGCCGACCGATGTCAGCCGCTCCGCTATGGGCTGAACCGCATCCCCGGAGACGAGCGCGGCCCGCAGGTCCGATCTGTCGACCGCACGCGCCGGTGTCCGCGGCCTCCGGGACCCGGCCGCAACCCGGTCTCAGCCGAGACCGAGATCGGCCATCCGCTGCGCATGCCGTGCCGAGACCGTCTCGAAGAAGTCGGCGACGCCGTGCAGCGACGACGCCCCGGCGAACAGCAGATCCATCACGTCGTCCTCGGCGGCGAGCACCCACTGCGTGTGGGTCACCGCCTCCCCCAGCAGGCGTCGGCCCCACAGCGTCAACGGGGAACGCAGGTCGGGATCGGCCGCGATCGCGGCGTTGACGTGGTCCCGCGCGAACTGTGAATTGCCGGTCTCGGCCATCACCGACGCCACCACCTCACGCACCGACGCGGGCAGCATCTGGGACAGCTCGTTGTAGAAATCGGCGGCCAGGCCGTCGGCGACATACGCCTTGACCAGCGCCTCCAGCCAGGTCTTGGGGGTCGTCGCATCGTGATACTGGTCGAACACCTTGCGGTAGCGCACCACCGAGTCCACCGGGTCGAGTCCGCGTCGCGTCACCTGCTCGGCGAGCATCTCGTAGTGTCCGAACTCCGAGGTGGCCATGCGGGCGATGGCGATGCCGGCATCCTCGTCCGGGGCCATCGACGACTCGGCGACAAGGCGGTAGAAGGCGGCGTACTCGCCGGCGAGCAGGACCGCGAAGAGCTTGGCGATCGCACCGTCGTCCGGGTCGATCGAGGATGTCGGGAGGGGCTCGGACGCATCGGCAGACGGCGACATGCACTGATGGTAACGGGTCCGCCGAGGCCACCACGTACACTGATGGTCGGTGTAGTACCGCGGACGTTGCGTTCCACCCACGTGGATGTCCGGCAGCCCGACTGCCCCGCGACCGCGGACCACCCGGCATTGTGCGCGCACTTCGAGCCCACACCCGCCGTCCGACGCGGCCCCCGACGGCCGCGCGACGGCCCGCGAGATACGTCGATTCCCGGCGCTCGCGGTCATGTGGAGCCTTTCGTGCGTGCTCGAGCAGATACGAAAGGCACACGAAAACCACATGACGGATACCGGAACCGAATCAGACGTGCAGACGACCATCGTCGACGAGACCCACAGTTCGCCGACCTTCGCCGAGCTCGGCGTCGACCCCCAGATCGTCGAGGCGCTCGCCGACGACGGCAAGACCCACACCTTCGCGATCCAGGAACTCACCCTGCCGCTGGCGCTGGCCGGCGACGACCTCATCGGTCAGGCCCGCACCGGCATGGGCAAGACCTACGGCTTCGGCGTCCCGCTGCTGCACCGGCTGGCCAACGCCGCCGACACCGGGGTGCGCGCCCTCGACACCACGCCGCGGGCGCTGATCATCGTCCCGACCCGCGAGCTCTGCCTGCAGGTCACCGGCGACCTCGAGGTGGCCGCCCGCAAACTCGACGTCACCCTCGCCGACGGCACCGAGCGCAGGATCCGGATCACCGCGATCTACGGCGGCCGCCCCTACGAGTCGCAGATCTCCGAGCTGCAGGCCGGCGTCGACGTCGTCGTCGGCACCCCCGGTCGCCTCCTCGACCTGGCCAACCAGGGTCATCTGATCCTCGGCAAGGTCTCGGTGCTGGTGCTCGACGAGGCCGACGAGATGCTCGACCTGGGCTTCCTGCCCGACATCGAGCGGATCATCTCGGCACTGCCCGCCGACAAGCAGACGATGCTGTTCTCGGCCACCATGCCGGGCCCCATCGTCACCCTTGCCCGCACCTTCCTCAACCGGCCGACCCACATCCGCGCCGAGCACGCCAACGACTCCGCGGTGCACGAGCGCACCACGCAGTACGTCTACCGCGCCCATGCCCTGGACAAGGCCGAGCTGGTCGCACGCATCCTGCAGGCCGAGGGTCGCGGCGCCACGATGATCTTCACCCGCACCAAGCGGACCGCTCAGAAGGTCGCCGACGACCTCGCCGAGCGCGGGTTCGCGGTCGGTGCCGTGCACGGCGACCTCGGCCAGGTCGCGCGCGAGAAGGCGCTCAAGCGCTTCCGCAACGGCGACATCGACGTCCTCGTCGCCACCGATGTCGCCGCCCGCGGCATCGACATCGACGACGTCACCCACGTCATCAACTACCAGTGCCCGGAGGACGACAAGACCTACGTGCACCGGATCGGCCGCACCGGACGCGCGGGACGTACCGGTACCGCGGTGACCCTGGTCGACTGGGATGAGCTGCACCGCTGGGAGCTGATCAACAACGCCCTCAAGCTCGATGTCCCCGCCCCGGCAGAGACCTACTCCACCTCCGAGCACCTGCGTGAGGAGCTCGGTATCCCGGAGTCGGCGACCGGGCGGATCGCCAAGCCCAAGCGTGAGCGTGAGTCCGACGAGGGCGAGCGACGTCCCCGGGCCGAGCGTCCGGCCCGTACCCGCACCCGTCGTCGGACCCGTGGCGGCAAGACGGTGAACGACGATGCGGCCGAGAACACCGGCGACGCAGCCGCCGACTCCGCGGTCACCACCCCGGACACCGCAGCCGAGGGTTCCGCAGCCGAGGGCAAGAGCGACGGTGAGGGCACCGACGGCGCACCCCGTCGCCGGCGCCGTCGTCGTGGTGGCGCCCGCCGCCGCAGCGGTGGGGACACCGGCACCACCGAGAGCGCAGACGAGAGCACCCCGGCCGCGGCTGCCGCCGAATAACTCAGGGGAAGAAGCGATCTCGACGCCAACCGAGCATCAGGAACCGCCGGTGCGGACACCGATCACACCGGAACGCAGGACCCGCGTCGACCTGATGGTCAGCGCTGTCATCGTCGTGGTGCTCGTCGTCGCCGGTGTGGCGGTCTGGTACGTCTCTCCCGCTCGCCACGCCGACGACGTCCAGGCCGCATCGGACTCCCCGGCGTTCGCACCTGCCGACGTCGTACCGGCCGCCTTCGTCGCCCGCTGGCATGCGGCGTCGGTGGCCACCGGCACCCCGGCGATCACCAAGTCGCTGATCGTCACCGCCGACGGCGGCGAGGTCACCGGCCGTGACCCGGAGACCGGGCACCAGGTGTGGCGCTACTCCCGCGACATCCCGCTGTGCACCGCCGCGGCGGCGTGGCCGAACAGTGCCGACGAGGTACTCGCGGTCTATCGCAACTCCCGTGGATGCTCGGAGGTCACCGCCCTCGACGGCGGCACCGGGCGCCGCGTCGGCAACCGGACCAGCGACGCCGACGACACCCTGCATCTGGTCACCGACTCCGGCTATGTGCTGGCGCAAGGTCCCGGCCGGCTGGAGACGTGGGGATCCAATCTGGTCCGTGGCATCGAGTACGGCCGGGTCACCGCCCCGGTCAATCCCGACGTGCAGCCCGGCCGGACGGACTGCACCCTGTTCTCCTCGGCCATCTCCGGCGATCGCCTCGCGGTGATCGAACGCTGCGCCGACGATCCCGGATACCGGCTGACCGTGCTCGGGGCGCTGCTCGACAGCAACGAGAAGGTCACCCAGTACGGGTCGTCGCTGATCACCGACATCGCGACCGGCCCACCCCCGGTGGTCATCGCGATGAGCGGGTCGGCGATCGCGGTCTACGACGGCGGGACCAACGCGTCCGCCCCGAGCAGGCCCACCATCCGACTGTTCGACACCGACGGCGCACCGGCGGGCACCGACATCGTCCAGGGCAACCCAGCACCCCCGGCCGACAGCATCCCGCTGACCTCCGGCGGGGTCATCACCTACTTCACCGGCACCGCCACCGTGGTGCTCGACGCGCAGTCGCTACGTCCGCGCTACCTAGTGCCCTCGACGCTGGGTCCCGGCGAGATGATGGCCGGGGAGTTGCTGCTCCCGGGACCGTCGGGGGTCAGTGTGCGTGATCCCGCGACCGGCAGACCGGTCCGGACCATCGCGCTGAAGCGCGAGGGATACACCGGTGGCACGGTGAGCCTGCGGGTGGCCGGCGATTCGGTGGTGGAACAGCGCGGCCCGACCATCGAGGTGTACGGCCCCGCCGGCTGACAGGGCCCACCGCGATCCGCCCGAAGGTCAGCTCGGGTCGAAGGTACGGACCGGTTCCCCGGCATCCCAGTACTTGCGGAGGTTCTCCGCGAGCTGACGGTATGCCATGGCGCCCTTGTTCTTTCGGCCACGCATCACCGACGAGCCGGATGCCGACGCCTCGGCGAACCGGACGGTCCGCGGGATCGGCGGGTCGAGGACGGGCAGACCGTAACGGTCGGCGACGTCGGACAGCACATCGCGGCTGTGGGTGGTACGGGCGTCGAAGATGGTCGCCACCGCGCCGAGCATGGTCAGGTCCGAATTGGTGATCTGCTGGACCTCGGTGACCGTCCGCAGCAGCTGGCCCACGCCACGATGGGCGAGCGTCTCGCATTGCAGCGGGACGATCACCTCGTGCGCGGCGGTGAGCCCGTTGAGGGTCAGCACCCCCAGCGACGGTGGGCAGTCGATGAGGATCACGTCGAAGTCCTCGGCCACCTCGGCCAGCGCCCGCTTGAGCGCGTACTCCCGCCCCGGACGCATCAACAGCAGCGCCTCGGCACCGGCGAGATCGATCGTCGCCGGCAGCAGCGTCACGTTGTCCTCGGTGTCGAGCAACACGTCGGCGATCTCTTCGTCCCCCAGCAGCACGTCGTGCACCGACCGCTCGAGCTGGTCGGGATCATGCCCGAGCGAGAACGTCAGACACCCCTGCGGATCGAGATCCACGACGAGCACCGACACATCCAGATCCGCCAAAGCCGCACCCAACGACGCCACGGTCGTCGTCTTGGCCACCCCACCCTTTTGGTTCGCAATCGCGAGAATGCGCGTCATGCACCCCACCTTACGGCCGGTACCGCCGCCGCACGGACCTACCGGCCCCACCGATCACCGTGAGCGCAGGACGCTCACCTGGATCGACGTCCCTTCCCGGAGCCCCCGCTCCGCGGACTGCTGCCGCCGGGACGTCCCGATGACGGCGGGCGGGGCGGGGCGTCGTCCTCGACCAGGTCGGCGGAGATCCACCGCAGCGATGCCGGGGTGAACAGCATCACCAGGGTGGTCAGGGCGAGCAGGGCCAGCGGGACGGCGAAGATCGACTGACCGCTGGTGAACAGGTAATAGGCCACCGGGAGCAGCAACAACTGGGCGACCAGCGAGATCGCGCGGCCCCAGCGGCGGCCGACGAGCAGCGCCACGCCGCCCACCAGGACGCCACCGAAGATGATGCCGAACCACAGGGCGGTGCCGTAGCCGCTGATGAAGTCCTCGTGATGGCCGGCCATCTCACGAATCACCAGGACGACCGCGAAGATCAACGCCACCGCACCCTCGAACGTGGTCAGCGCACCTGCCACCCGGATCTGGGTGGGCGGCGCCTCCACGGCCTCGGTCCCCGCGTCGTTCTCCGGGTCTTTGCTCTTGCTCACCCGTCCAGAGTAGAAGGTGTGCGCACGTACGCTCTGCGCACCTGAGCCGTCGTCGACCTCTCCGACGCCGACGAGGCCCCGCAGCGCCCCCTCTGGCCCGAAACCCGGGGAGCGCCCGAAACCCGGGGAACGCCCGAAAGTGGGGGAACGCCCGAAAGTGGGGGAACGCCCGAAACCCGGGGAACGCCCGAAAGCAGGGGAAAGTCACCTTCCCCTACTTTCGCCATCGTCCCCGAGTTGCAACACGGGGAAGACGTCGAAACTCGGGGAAGAAGCACTTTCCCCTGGTTTCAGGGAGGGAGAACGGCATCGGGAGCGGTCACAGACCTCGGGGAAGGAACACTTTCCCCTGGTTTCAGGGGTGACGAGCGGCATCGAGAGCGGTCACGAACCTCGGGGAGGAACACTTTCCCCCGGTTTCAGGGGTGACGACGGATTGCGACGACGGGCGACGCGCGGCACCCGGACACGCGGTCACAACGACGCCGCCTGCGCGAAGCGACCGCTCACCCCATATCCTCAGGAGTCGTGCGCGTCATGCTCATCGTCAATCCGTTCGCCACCGCGACCAGCCCCGCGGGTCGTGATGCCCTGGTCAACACCTTGAGCTCACACTTTCCGGTGGATGTGGAGCACACCACACACCGCGGTCACGCCGGCGAACTCGGGGCCCGGGCGGCCGCCGAGGGCTACGACGCGGTGATCGTGCACGGTGGCGACGGCTCGGTGAACGAGACGGTCAACGGCCTCCTCGGCGCACCGTCCGCCCCGCCCCGCGACCGGCTGCCGATGCTCGCGGTGATCCCCGGCGGGAGTGCCAACGTGTTCTCGCGCACCCTCGGCATCGACCGGGATCCGTTGCGGGCGACACGTCAGGTGATCGAGCTGCTCGACCGCGGCGAGCATCGTCGGATCGGCCTGGGCCACTCCGCCGACCGCTGGTTCGTGTTCAACGCCGGTATGGGCATGGACGCGATCATCGTCCACGCGATGGAGGACAAGCGGCAGGCCTGCAAGGCCGCCACACCGGCGCGGTATCTGTGGACCACCGTGCGCAGCTTCTTCAGCAACGCCTCGGACACAAAGACTTTCACGGTCACCACCGCCGACGACAAGCCGCTCGAGAACGTGCGATTCGCCTTTGTCAGCAACACCAGCCCCTGGACATACCTGGGCAGTCGGGAGATCCGCACCAATCCGACAACCGGATTCGACACCCGCCTCGGCGTCTTCGCCGCCACTTCTACCGGCGTCATGGCCAATCTCCCGCTGGCCACCCGGCTGCTGACCCACCGCAACCCCAAGGCCCGGCATCTGTTCCGCACCGACGACGTCGAATGGGTGGAGTTCAGCGCCGACGAACCCCTCGACGTCCAGATGGATGGCGACTACATCGGCGCGCACACGGCGATCCGTTTCGACCATCGTCCCGATGCCCTGGACGTGGTCGCACCCCTCCCTCAGAACGGGACAATCGACCCGAAGTGAGCCAACCGGACATCCCGGACGGCTGTGACCGGAGCCACTGCTGTGGTGGAACTCATCACACCTGCTTGGCCTGATCATGCCGGACGACGGGTTCCGACCTGCAGAATTCGCCCACCTGAACCGAGGATCGAGCGTATAGTAGATCATCGTGGTTCGAGCTGACCCACCGCCCCCCGCCAAGGGCGCTCCACCGACAGTGATATTGCCCACGTGTTAACCGAAGCCCATTGACTTCGTCTGGATTCGTGAAAGTATTCACAAGCAACAACGCGGAAACATTCGGTGCCTCCGCGTGAACTATCGGTTACAGCCACAACCACCCGCATAGAGGTTTTCGAGTGGTGCGCAAAGCACCTGAAGGAGAAGTAATGGACTGGCGTCACAAGGCCATCTGTCGCGACGAGGATCCGGAGCTGTTCTTCCCAGTGGGAACCAGCGGTCCGGCCATCGCCCAGGTCGCCGACGCAAAGCTCGTCTGCGCGCGTTGCCCCGTCACCGCCGAGTGCCTGTCGTGGGCCCTGGAATCGGGCCAGGACGCAGGCGTCTGGGGCGGAATGAGCGAGGACGAGCGTCGTGCACTGAAGCGTCGCACCGCACGCACCCGTACCCGCAGCAGCGTCTAGCGAGTACCCACGCCGTCCTCCACCGGCGGCGCACAAGAGACCCGGCCACGGCCGGGTTTTTTGTTGCCCCGGCCGTCGACGGCACCCGTCCGGGGTTGGGGCAACAGCGATCCCGCCTCACACCGGGATGGTCACCAGCACTTCGGTTCCCGGTCCGGCAGGGTTCGGACCGGCGGTCACCTCGCCGCTGAGTTCGATCGAGACGAGGGTTTGCACGATCCGCAGCCCCAATTGGTTCGACGACGCGAGGTCGAAACCCTCGGGCAGCCCGGAGCCGTTGTCACGCAGCGCGATACGTAGGCGACGCACATCACGGTCTGCCTCGATGTCAATGCGCGCATCGGGTTTGGGCTCGGCGAAGCCGTGTTCGATGGCGTTCTGGATCAATTCGGTGAGCACCATCACCAGTGGCATCGCACGGTCGGACGCGAGCACACCGATGCGATCGTTGTGCCGCACCGTGATCGGGCTCTCCCCCGAGGCGACGTCGACGAGCATCGGCACCAGACGATCCACGGCCTCGTCGATGTCGACCTCCTCGTCGACACTGCCGGAGAGCAGTTCGTGGACCAGGGCGATCGAGGCGACCCGGCGCACGGCCTCGGTCAGCGCCACCCGCACCTCGCTGTTCGGGGTCCGGCGCGCCTGCAACCGCAGCAACGCCGACACCGACTGCAGGTTGTTCTTCACCCGATGGTGAATCTCGCGGATCGTCGCGTCCTTGCTGATCAATGCCAGATCGCGACGTTTGACCTCGGTGACGTCACGGATCAGGACCACTGCACCCGAGCTCCGGCCGCCCGGACGCAGGCCCACCGCCCGGATGAGTACGGTCGCGCGGCTCGCGTCGACCTCCATCCGCATCCCGATGTCGCGGTACGGCCCGGCCGGTGGTTCGTGGACGCCGGCCGCGCCGTCGAGCATGATGCCGAGATCCTCGGACTCGAACGGATCGGTCAGCAGCGAGGCCGCGACCTCCGACAGCCGGGTCCCCGACAACTCCGACGTCCACCCCATCCGATGGAACGCCGACAACGCGTTGGGACTGGTGTAGACGGCGATGCCACGCTCGTCGAGCCGGATGAAACCGTCACCCGCGCGCGGCGTCGACAGCCCCCGGGGATTGCCCTCGGGCAGCGGGAAGGTGCCGTCGGCGACCATCTGACTCAGGTCGTTCGCCGAGTCCTGATAGGCCAGTTCCAGCGGCGACGGCAGTCGCGGGTGGGTCAGGTCGACCGCGCGGGTCAGCACGCCGATCACCCGGCCCTCGTATCCCACCGGAACCGCCTCGCGGCGGATCGCCATGGCGCCCATCCACGCCGGGTCCTCGTCGCGGACGATGCGCGCGGTCGCCAGGGCCCGCAGCACCTGCGGGTTGGCCCGCGGCTCGATGACGGTGCCGACCTCGTCGTTCGGGAAGACTGTCGAGGCCGTGTTGGGGCGGCACTGGGCGACGGTGACGACCTCGCCCTCGTCGGTGCGCACCGACAGCAACAGGTCGGCGAACGACAGGTCGGCGAGCAGCTGCCATTCGGCCACGAGGCGCTGCAGATGGGCCGCGGCATGGTCGGCCAGGGTGGTGTGTTCGGCCAGCAGATCGGCCAGGGTGGACATGTCGGATCGGCCTCAGCGCACCGCGCGGCCGGCGTCGACGACTCCTGTCATGGACATAACGTAGCCCACCGCCGTCGGGCTCCGGTCCGCCGGTGCACCGCCGGCGCCGGCCCGCACGGGTGGGCGATTCTCGATCCGGTGGGGCGACGTGGGACAATCGTCGGGTACAACTCGACGAAGGAGGCCCCTCATGGGTAAGCGGGGACGCAAGAAGCGCGCACGCAAGAAGAATGCAGCCAACCACGGCCGTCGTCCGAACGCCTGAGCCCCGCGCTCGGCAACAGACGAGAAGAGCCCGGACGGAGATGTCGGAACACCGACAACCCGTCCGGGCTCTTCGTCTGTCCGGGGCCGCTCAGGGAGCGGCGTCGCCACCGGTCGAGTAGTACGTCTCGGTGATCGTCACCGATTTGCGGATCTCCACACGCAGCCGGTCGCGCAGACCCGCAGGGGCGTGGTCACCACCGCATTTGCGCCCGATCAGTGCCTTGAGCTGGCTCTCGATCCCGAAGTGGGCCAGGCACGACGGACAGTTGTCGAGGTGTCCCTGCAGGCGTTCGCGGGCACCCGGGTCACACTCGTTGTCGAGGAGCAGCCAGACGTCGGCGATCACCGCAGAGCAGTCCAGCGAGGTGAACTCGGGATCGTCGTCGGAGGGCTTGAGTACGCCGGAACGATCGGTCATCGGGATACCTCGCTCTTGGCGGTCTTGGCGGTGGCCGACCGGTTGAACCCGCGCTCGCGGGCGACGTCGGCGAGCAGCCCACGCAGTTGTCGGCGGCCACGATGCAGTCGCGACATCACCGTTCCGATCGGCGTATCCATGATCTCGGCAATCTCCTTGTAGGGCAGGCCCTCGACGTCGGCGTAGTACACGGCCATCCGGAAGTCCTCCGGCAGCGCCTGCAGCGCATCCTTGATCTCGTCGTCGGGCAGGGCGTCGAGTGCCTCGATCTCGGCCGAACGCAGTCCGGTCGAGGTGTGTTCGGCGGTGGCGGCGAGTTGCCAGTCGGTGATCTCGTCGGTCGGGTACTGCGCGGGCTGACGCTGCTTCTTGCGGTACCCGTTGATGTAGGTGTTGGTGAGGATGCGGTACAGCCAGGCCTTGAGGTTGGTGCCCTCACGGAACGACGCGAACGCCGAGAACGCCTTGACGTAGGTCTCCTGGACGAGGTCCTCGGCGTCTGCCGGGTTGCGCGTCATCCGCAGGGCGGCGCCGTACATCTGGTCCAGCAGCGGCAGCGCGTCGCGCTCGAAACGCTCGGTCAGCTCCGCGGCGGTCTCGTCGGGGTCGGCGCGGCGCGGCGCGGCCGAGCCGTGGCCGGCCTCCGCCTGATCGCCCTCCACCTGCTCGGGGTGCCCCTGATCGGCCTGCTGCGGCGCGGCGGGGTCGGGTTCGGTCACTGCGATCCCTTCGGTGATGACGCCTGGGGACGGTCCGTCGGGCCGTCCGATGATGTCGATCAAGTCTACCGATCGCCTGTCGCCGACCGCGCGAGGTGGATCGAGCAGTGTCTCTGCGCCCACGCCTGCACCCGCCTTCCGCTGTGCTCGAATTGGTGTACCCCGACCGGGTCGTCTGGGCCCCGACTGCTGGTCACAACACCTCGACGGCGACAATTGTTCCGATTCGTGTCAGACATCGCGCAGGAGAGTCCGTGGCCGCCACCCCCGCCATCGCCGCACTCGGCAAGGCCCGCATCGCCCATGAAGTGCACCGTTACACCCACGACCCCCGCAGTGACGCCTATGGCGCCGAGGCGGTCGACGCCCTGGCCACCACGCTGGGGGTGCAACCCGCACAGATCTTCAAGACGCTGGTGATCTCGGTGAGCGGTGGGGCCCGCGATCACCTGGCCGTCGCGGTGCTGCCGGTGCCGCAGAAGCTGTCGTTGAAGGCGGCCGCGGCCGCACTCGGAGCGTCGAAGGCGGTGATGGCCGAGGCCAAGGCGGTGACCCGGTCGACCGGATATGTGCTCGGCGGGGTGTCGCCGATCGGCCAGCGCACGTCGCTGCCGACCGTCGTCGACGCCTCGGCGCTCACCTGGCCGCGGGTGCTGTGCAGCGCCGGCCGACGCGGGCTCGAGGTGGAGCTGACACCGGCCGACCTCGTCGCGGTCACCGGGGCGGTGACCGCCGAGATCTGCGCCTGAGGCCGTCGTCGGTGGCGCGTGCCACCATGGGTGGCATGTGCGGACGCTATGCGGTGACCACCGACCCGGCGAAGCTCGCGGCCGAGATCGACGCGGTGAACGAGGTGCCTGCGCCCCTCGACCCGGCGGGCGACGGGGCCGACGGCGACAACAGGGCTGCCGCGGTGCGCTCCCCCGGGGTGAACTACAACGTCGCGCCGACGACGTCGGTGATGACCGTGGTCAAACGCCACTCCCCCGACGATCCCGACGACGATCCGCTGTTGCGTGTCCGCGCGATGCGCTGGGGACTCGTGCCGTCGTGGGCCAAGGAGCTCGGCAAGGGTCCGCTGCTGTTCAACGCCCGCGCCGAGACAGCCGCGGAGAAGAGTTCGTTCCGCAACTCGGTGCGTTCCAAGCGGTGTCTGGTGCCGATGGACGGCTGGTACGAGTGGAAGCCCGGGCCGCCCGATGCGAAGGGCAAGCCCACCAAGATCCCGTTCTTCATGTCGCCGCACGACGGCACCCGCCTGTTCATGGCGGGACTGTGGTCGGTGTGGCACGACCGCTCCGACCCCGACGCCGCACCGCTGCTGAGTTGTTCGATCCTGACCACCGATGCCGTCGGCCACCTCCGCGAGGTGCACGATCGGATGCCGCTGATCATGCCCTTTGCGAACTGGGACGCCTGGCTCGATCCCGATCACCGTGCCCCGTCGGAGTTGCTGGCCCCGCCGGGCGAGGAGATCGCCGAGGCGATCGACATCCGTGAGGTCGCGCCGCTGGTCAACCGCGTCGCCAACAACGGACCCGATCTCCTGGCACCGGTGGGTGCGGAGTAGCCATCGGTGGTGGTCGGCCGTGGCGGTGGCGGTGGTCGGCGGTGGTCACCCGACGAACCCGGCCGACAGAGGTTTCGACACGCATCGTCGCTACGCTCCTCGCGGCTCAACCACCAAACCAGGTGGGCGGCCGACGAACTCGGCCGACAGAGGTTTCGACACGCACCGTCGCTACGCTCCTCACGGCTCAACCACCGTGCCACGCACGGCACGCGACGACGAAGTCGGCGCAGACAAGCACCGGGCGCCGTCGCCTGTCTGGACTGACGAAGAGCGAAGGAGCTTGCGACCGAGGCGATGAGGAGGGAAGACGGGCGGTAAGGCGCACGGCACGCGACGACGAAGTCGGCGCAGACAAGCACCGGGCGCCGCTCAAACGGTCAGGACTGCGGCTCCGTCGAATCTTCCGGCCTTGAGATCGGCGAGGGCGGTGTCGGCGTGGTCGAGTGGGTAGGCGTGGGTGGTGGCGGTGACACCGTATTCGGCGGCGAGCGCCAGGAACTCGTGGCCGTCGGCGCGGGTGTTGGCGGTCACCGATCGGATCTCCTTCTCGTAGAACAGTTCCTGCTCGTAGTGGAGAGCCGGGATGTCGGAGAGGTGGATGCCTGCGATGGACAGGATGCCGCCGCGGTCGAGGGCCCGCATGGCCACCGGTACGAGTTCACCGACCGGCGCGAAGGTGATCGCCGCGTCGAGGGGTTCGGGTGGGCTGTCGTAGGCGTCGCCGGCCGATGCCGCACCGAGCGACAGGGCCAGTTCCCGGGCCTGCGCACCGCGGGTCATCACGTGTACCCGGGCGCCCTGTGCGATCGCGATCTGGGCGGCGAGGTGCGCGCTGCCGCCGAATCCGTACAGGCCGAGCCGACCGCCCGGGGGCAGCGAGGCACGTTTGAGTGCCCGATAGCCGATGATCCCGGCGCACAGCAGCGGTGCGAGTGTCACGTCGTCGATGCCTGCCGGTAGCGGGTAGGCGAAGCCGGCCGGGACGGTGACGTACTCGGCATAACCGCCGTCGACGTCCCAGCCGGTGTATGTCGATGCCGGGCACAGGTTCTCGGCACCACGGACACAGTAGGAGCAGGTGCCGTCGGTGTGGTGCAACCATGCCACCCCGACCCTCTCGCCGAGCGTCAGGCCGGCCGCTTCGGCGCCGGGGCCGACGGCGGCGACCTCGCCGACCACCTCGTGGCCGGGCGTCACCCCGGGGCGGCGTACCGCGAGATCGCCCTCGCTCACATGCAGATCGGTGCGGCACACCCCGCAGGCGTGGACGGCGACCAGTAGTTCGCCGGGGCCGGCGACCGGGACGGGTTTGTCGACGAGGTCGAGCGGACCGCTCTCGATCGGACCGGGTCGGTTGACTGCCCATGCGCGCATGTCACCACCGTAGGTCGCCGCGGCCGTCACCGAACAGGGCCGAGAGTCCGTTCAGTGGAACCGATAGTCGTCGAGCGGGAAGGTGTCCATCGCACGCAGGGTGGTCAGGGTGGCGTTGGGCCGCAGCAGGGCCGCCTCGCCCTGATGGTTGAAGTAGTAGCTGTGCGAGCCCGCACAGTTGCCGAGGTAGAACACCGAGTCGGCGAGATGGTCGGTGACCTCGTCGAGGAAGGCGTCGTTGGCCTCTCCGGTGACCTCGAAGGTCGACGCGCCGCGGCGGCGCAGTTCGCCGAAGAGTCGCCCGATGTGGCGCATCTGACCCTCGATGGTGGTGAAGTACGACAGTCCACTGTAGGAGTAGGGACTGTTGAGCGACAACAGGTTCGGGAATCGGGGCATCGTGATGCCCTGGTATGCCTGGAATCTCGATTCACGCCACCAGGCGCCCAGGCTCAGCTGATCGCGGCCGACGATCTCGAAGGCGGGAAAGTTCGTGTCCCACAGGTCGAATCCGGTGGCCAGGACGAGGGTGTCGATCTCGATTCGACGGCCGTCGCCGGTGACGACGGCATCGGGTTCGATCCGCCCGATCCCGTCGGTCTCGAGGGTCACGTTGGGGCGGGTATAGGCACGGAAGTAGCTGTTGGAGAACGTGGGTCGCTTGCAGCCGAGGTCGTAGTGCGGGGTCAGCCGGCGTCGCAGGTCGGCGTCGGACACCTGCGCACGCAGATGTGCTCTCGCCAGCAACGCACCGGCCTTGTTCCCGAGTCTGGCCTGCCGGAAGTGCAGCACGCCGAACACCATCAGCATCTCCAGCAGGGAGGTGTTGACCAGCCGGACGGCCCGCTGCGTCGCGGGAATCCGGGCGAAGAGGCGTTGGACGGCCCGCGGGATCGGGAAGTCGATCTTGGGGACCACCCAGATCGGGGTGCGTTGGAAGACGGTGAGTTCGGCGGCGACCTCCGCCGCCTCCGGGATGAGCTGGACGGCGGTGGCGCCGGTCCCGATCACCGCGACGCGTCGGCCGGTGAGATCGACGGAGTCGTCCCAGGCGGCGGTGTGCAGGACGGTTCCGGTGAAGGTGTCCATGCCCGGGAAGTCCGGGGTGGACGGCTGGGACAGGAATCCGGTGGCCGTCACCAGGTATCGACAGGTGCGGGTGGCACCGTCGGCGGTGCTCACCGTCCACAGCCCGGATTCGTCGTCCCACCGGGCTCCGGTGACCGACGTCCCGAACTCCATCCGGCGGGTCAGGTCGTACTTCTCGGCGACATGCTCGGCGTACCGTTTGAGTTCCGGGCCGGGTGCGAACAGTCGGGACCAGAACGGATTGGGTTCGAACGAATACGAATACGTCACCGAGGCGATGTCGACGGCGAGTCCCGGGTAGTGGTTGACATGCCAGGTGCCGCCGAGATCGTCCTCCCGCTCGACGATCGCGACGTCGTCGATGCCGAGGCGGGCGAATTCGATCGCCGCGCCGATCCCGCCGAAGCCCGCTCCGACGATGAGTACCTCGTTGTCCGGTCGCATCCGCCCAGCCCCCATGAGTGCCATCACCTGGTGACGGTAATCGCAGATCGGCCGTGGGGTAACCCCCTCGGTCACCAGCGGGGCCGTCCCCGCCGGTGGCGTCGGTCAGCTGATCGGCGAACCGTCGTAGAGGACGTCGAAGAACTGGGTGGCGACGAGGGTCTCACCCTTGTCCTTGTTCATGCCGAGATGCTTGCGGTAGGCGAAGATGTGCTGCAACGACAATGCCGAGTACAGCAGCGGCATGTGGTCCTTGCTCTGGTCGTAGACGCCGGTCGCACCCTTGGCGGCCTTGAAGTTGGCGGCGGCACGCGACGGATGCATCAGCGCATCACGCAGCACCGCGGCCTTGATCATCTTCTTGCGTCCGGCCGGGACGACGACCAGCTCACCCGGGTTGAACAGCGCGGTGTCGAACTCCTCGGCGGTGGCGACGGTGCAGCCGGCGGTGGGGCGCGGATTGCACTCCACCATGTGGTGCACGCCGTCCTCGGTCATCAGGTAGTCGAAGCTGATCTGGCCGTGCCAGTTGAGCTCGCGGGCGATGCGCTGCGCGGTCTCCAGCGACTCCGGGGAGTCGACCGACTCGTAGATGATGCCGCCGCGGTTGTCGATGGTCAGCGGATGCTCGTAGCACGCGTGCAGCACCACCTCGCCGTGGTGGACGACGCTCCAGCTGCAGCGGTCGACACCCTTGAGGAACTCCTGCACCAGCCACGGGTCGTCGGCGCTGGGGTGGATGGTGTCGACGTCGGCCTCACCGGCGAGCGGGCCGGTGTTGGTGGCGATGTCGAGGCCGCCACGACCGAACGCGGCCCGCGCGAACCAGTGTTCCCAGTGGCCGAGCGCAGCCTTGAACTGCTCGTCGTCGGTGGCGGTCAGGGTCTCGGCGACCGGCAGCCCGAGGTCTTTGCACAGCTGCGCGAAGCTGACCTTGTCGTGCACCTTGCGCAGGGTCTCGAGGTCGGGGAAGAACAGCTCGACGTCGCGGCCCTCGGCGATCCGATCGCGGTGTGCGGCGAGGTAGAAGACCTCTTCGAACATCGGCAGCAGCCAGTTGATCTGCTCGGCGTCGATGGTCTCGATGACCTTGTCGACGAACGCCTCGGTCTCCTGGGTGGGGGCCGGCACGGTGATGTGCTTCTTGGCGCCCCGCGAGTGGCTGCCCGGTGCGGCGCGGAAGGTGTCGCTGGCGATCAGGAAGCGCTTGGTCTCACCGAGCTTGTGGATCTCGTCGACGGCGAAGGGCATCCGGGATGTGGTCGCGAGAATCCGCGGCTCGACACTCTGCATGACTGGCGACTCTAGTGGATCCGGACATCGGGTGCCCAGGTGTCGGCGCGCCATGTCACAAACTGGCAATCGGCACGTACCCGACCCGCCGGATATCGTCGACAAGATGTCACGGAATAGGCGTGCGGCCCGCGACGCTGGGTTGGGCATGGCATCGACCGACCGGACCGGCCACTCGGCCCCGCCGTCCTCCCGACGTGCACCCCGACGACGTCCGCTGACCGGGGGACGCGCCTATGCGGCCGCGGTGGCGGCCTTCCTGGTGGTCATGATGGGCACCACCCTGCCCACCCCGCTGTACTCGATCTACGGCTCCGAACTCCACTTCGGCGTGACCACCACGACGGTGATCTTCGCGGTCTACGCCGCCGGGGTGATCGCGGCACTGGTCGTCTTCGGCCGGTGGTCCGATGTCGTCGGGCGACGCCCGCTGTTGCTCGCCGGCGCGGTGCTGTCGGCGTTCAGCGCCCTCATCTTCCTGACCTCCGACGACATCGTCGGGCTGCTCACCGGGCGTGTGGTGTCTGGGCTGTCGGCGGGGATCTACGCCGGTGCCGCCACCGCAGCGGTGATCGAGCTGGCGCCGTCGTCGTGGCGATCGCGTGCCCCGGCGGTGGCGACCGCGGCCAACGTGGGCGGTCTGGGGTTGGGGCCGCTGGTCGCCGGGCTGCTCGCCCAGTACGCGCCCGCTCCCCTGTCCCTGGTGTTCGCCGTCGACCTGGTCGCACTCGCGATCATCGGTGCCGGGATCTGGTTCATGACCGAGCCGCTGCGGTGGACGGCCGACCGTGAGCTGTCGGTGCAGCGGTTGTCCGTGCCGTCGGAGGTACGGCCGATCTTCGCCGGTCCGGCGATCGCCGGGTTCGCCGGGTTCGCGGTGATGGGAACCTTCACCGCGGTGGCACCGTCGTTCGTCTCCCAGGTGATCGGCATCGACAACCACTTCGTGGCCGGGGCGGTGGTGGCGCTGCTGCTGGGGACCTCGGCACTCACCCAGATCGTCGGCCGGCGCCTGCCGACCGCGCCGTCGTTGATCGCCGGCTGCGCGATCCTGACCGTCGGGGTGGGCGTGGTGGCGGCGAGCCTGGCCACCGCATCCCTGGCCCTGCTCCTCACCGGTGCCGTGGTGGCCGGTGTCGGGCAGGGCATCTCGTTCAGCAAGGGACTGGCCGCGGTGGTCACCGCCGCCCCGGAGGACCGCCGCGCCGAGGTGACCTCCACCTACTTCGTGGTGGTCTATGTGGCGCTGTCGATCCCGATCATCGGCCAGGGCATCGCCGCATCGCACTGGGGTCTGGTCGACGCCGGGGTGGCCTTCAACATCGGTGTCGGTGTGCTCTGTGTGATCGCGATGGTGCTGGTGGCGGTGGCGGAGAAACGTTCGGCCCGGTGACGGCCACGTCCGCACGCGCGGACTATCCGACCCCCGACTCCTTCAACGCCTCGGCCAGCGCGGCGAGGCGGCGATCGGTGGCGAGGTCCTCGACGGTCACCGGCTTCCCCTCGTCGTCGGCGAGCGGAATACGCCAGTTCGGGTACTGGTGGGAGTCGGTGCCGGGCTGGTTCTGGATCCGCCGCTCCCCCACCGCATCCACCAGCGCCACGCCGAGCAGGACCGAGGGACTGCAGGCGATCAGCCGGTACAGCGCGAGGACGGTCCGTTCATCGGTGAGCGGGATGTCCGGTGACCAGAGCCCCCGTTCGACGGCCAGCGCCAGGATCGCATCCCGGTCACGTTCTTCGCGTGCCCGCTCGTCGTCGACACTCTCGGTGAGCAGTCCGAGTCGGTCCCGCAGGGCGATGTGGTCGCCGGCGAGGTAGCCGACGGTCGGCGGCAGATCGTGTGTGGTGACCGATGTCAGGCACAGTTCCCGGTAGTTCTCCGGCGGGATCGGCGCATACGGCCCGTGCTCGAACCACAGGATCGAGCACCCCAGGATTCCCCTGTCGCGCAAGGTGTCCTGCACCCATGGCTCGAAGACCCCGAGGTCCTCACCGATGATCACCGCACCCGCTCGCTGCGCCTCGAGCGCCAGGATGCCCAGCAGCGCCTGGTGGTCGTAGTGGACGTAGGTGCCCTCGGCGGCGGAGTTGCCCTCGGGAATCCACCACAGCCGGAACAGGCCCAGGATGTGGTCGACGCGCAGCCCGCCGGCATGGCGCAGCACCGTGCGGATCATGTCGCGGAACGGCTCGTATCCGGCCTGTGCCAGTCGAATCGGATGCCACGGCGGCTGACTCCAGTTCTGGCCCTGCTGGCTGAATCCGTCCGGCGGGGCGCCCACCGACGCCCCGGTCGCCAGGACGTCCCCGAGCATCCAGACGTCGGCGCTGTGCCGTCCCACACCGACCGCGAGGTCGGCGATCACCCCGATACTCATCCCCGACGCGAGCGCCGTCTGCTGCGCCGCGGCCAGCTGTTCGTCGCACAACCACTGCAGCCAGGTGTAGAACCCGACGCGGTCCTTCACCTTGCGGCGCCGGCGCCGGACCTCCGCCGGATCGGTGAGCACCCCCTCCCATTTGGGTGACTCGAGGCCGTACTTCTCGACCAGGGCACACCAGGTCGCGAAGTCGCGCAGCCCGTCACCCTCGCGCATCCGGAACCGGCGGTAGGCCTGCTTGCGCTCCTTGCTCAGCGGCACCTCGTAGATCAGCTCGAGAGCGGCGAGTTTGGCACGGAACGCCTTGTTGCGCTTGATCTTTTCGGTAGAGGTGTTCTCGGTGACGAACTTCTTCGCGAGCCGGCCGACGCGCGCCCGCTTGTGGTCGGGGAGTTCGGCCAGCTCGGGAATGTCGGTGACGCGCAGATAGATCGGGTTGACGAACCGGCGGGTGGTGGGCAGGTACGGCGAGGCCTCCACCGGCGGACGCGGCTGCGCGGCGTGCAGCGGATTCACCTGGATGAAATCGGCACCGTGGGTCGCACCGGCGATCTCGGCCATCGCGGCGAGATCGGCGAAGTCGCCGATCCCCCACGACCCGGCCGAACGCACACTGTAGAGCTGGGTCGCGATCCCCCACCGTTGCGACCCGAGGAGGTCGTCGGCGGTGGACAGCCGTCGCGGTGTGACGATCAGGGGTGCCGACGCCGTGCCGCCACGGCCCGGATCGGTGGCCTCGATCGTGTGGTAGCCGGGCTCGAGGTCGCCGGGCACCGCGAATGTCGCCCGACCGACCAGGGTGCCGTCGACGTCGCGCGGGTCCCACCAGTGGTCGAGCTGATGGGCGTCGCGGAGCTCACCGCCCTCGGTCCGGATCCGCACGTCCACCGGATCTCCGTGTGGCACATGGATCCAGAACCACGCGTCGTCGTGTTCGGTGACCACGGTGACCGGCGGGACGAACGCCCGCCAGGGTGCGACGTCGAGTTCGGCGAGTGCCTGCCCGATCCGCTCGTCGTCACCGGCGTCGACGCCGAGCGCGCCGAGTACCGCGATCAGGGTCTCGTCGGAGACCTCATGTGTGTCGGTGTCCCATCCCACGTAGCTCGTGGCCACCCCGGTACGTCGCGCCAGTTCTGCCAACCGTTCTCGGCCGTGATCGGTCACGCCCGTCATGGTCTCAGGATTCGGCCGGTCGCGCGCGGCTTGCGGTGGACCCGGACAGCGACTTCAATCGGGTGTGGCGCAGATCATGTCCTGCACCACACGACGACCCGCGCACACGACTGTCGACGGAGGACCTCATGGCCGATGCACTCACCCTCGATCCCGCGACCACCGCACTCGTGCTGATCGAGTACCAGAACGAGTTCACCAGCCCCGGCGGCGTCCTGCACGACGCGGTGGCCGAGGTGATGGACAAGACCGGGATGCTCGACAACACCACCGCGGTGGCCGCCGCGGCGCGTGCCGCCGGGGTCACCGTGATGCACGCCCCGATCACCTTCGCCCCCGGTTACGGCGAGCTGACCCGTCATCCGTACGGCATCCTCAAGGGGGTCGTCGACGGCAACGCCTTCGTCAAGGGCACCTGGGGTGCCGAGATCGTCGAGCAGCTCTCCCCCGCCGACGGCGACATCGTGATCGAGGGCAAGCGCGGCCTGGACACCTTTGCCTCCACCAACATCGATTTCATCCTGCGCAGCAAGGGAATCGAGACGGTGATCCTCGGCGGATTCCTCACCAACTGCTGTGTGGAGTCGACGATGCGGTCGGCCTACGAGAACGGCTACCGCGTGATCACCCTGACCGACTGCACCGCGGCCACGTCGGTCGCCGAGCACGACAACGCGATCACCTACGACTACCCGATGTTCTCGCATCCGGTGGAGGCCTCGGAGATCCTCACCGCGCTCGGCGGCTGATCTCCGTCTCCTGGGGCCAGGGCCGGTCCGGCCTCAGAGATGCAGGTCGGCCGGCCTGATCAGCTTGGTGGCGACGACGCTGATCAGGCCGGTCGCCACGAGATAGCCCGCGGCGATCCACGGGGTCCCGTGTCCGGCCCCGATCAGTGCGGTGAGGATCAGCGGAGTCAGTCCCGAGGCGTAGATGCCGGAGAACTGGTAGACCACCGACAGTCCGGTGTAGCGGACCGGAGTCGGATAGAGACTCGCGAACAGCGTGCCCTGTGCCCCGTAGAACAGGGCGTGGACCACACCGAACACCACGACCAGACCGACGGTGAACCACAGCAACGACGCCGTGCCGAACAGCACGAACACCGGATACACCGCAACGGTGTAGGCGATCATGCCGGCCAGATAGACGCGGCGCGGGCCGTGGCGGTCACTGAGCAGACCCGACACCGGCAGCAGCACCGCCATCACGAGTGCGGCGACGGTGACCGCCGCCAGCACCGGCACCCGCGCGAGGTCGAGCTGGGTGGTGGCATAGGCGATCGCGAACACACCCCAGGTGTTGAACGCCGATCCCTCACCCCAGCGGGCCAGCAGACCGAGGACGGTGTTGCGGGTGTTGGGCGGCACCACGACCTCACGCAGCGGCGCCGACGACTTCTGGGCGAGCGCATCGACCTCCTGGAAGGCCGGGGTCTCGTCGACCTTGAGCCGCACCACGAATCCGATGGCGACGAGCACGATGCTCACCAGGAAGGCGATGCGCCAGCCGTAGGCGAGGAACTGCTCGTCGTCGAAGATCACCTGAAGCAGCGCGAAAACACCGGTGCCCAAAGCCAATCCGAGGGCCAGGCCGACCTGCGGGATGCTGCCGAACAGGCCGCGGCGGCGTTTGGGGCTGTGTTCGACGGCCAGCAGTACCGCACCGGCCCACTCGCCGCCGAGGGCGAAGCCCTGCAGGATGCGCAGGCACAGCAACAGGATCGGGGCCAGCACGCCGACCTGCGCGGCGGTGGGCAGCACACCCATGAGGGCGGTGGCCACACCCATCAGCACCATCGTGACCGCGAGGGTTCGCTTGCGGCCGATGCGATCACCGATGTGGCCGAAGACGACACCGCCGATCGGCCGGACCACGAACCCGACGGCGAAGGTGGCGAAGCTGAGCATGGTGCCGACAAAGGTGCTCGTGTCCGGGAAGAACAGGGTGTTGAAGACCAGGCTCGCGGCCGTGGCGTAGAGGAAGAAGTCGTACCACTCGATGGTGGTGCCGAGCAGACTCGCGGCCACCACCGTCCGAAGCCGACGCCGACGCTCGTCGTCGGTCTCGTCGGCGAAGGCGTCGACCACCTGCCCGGTCACACCGTCACCGCCGGAAGGCGGGCTCATCAGTACACGTGAGGTCACAGAGAGGTGAGCCTAGACAGGGATCGCAACCTTGCCCAGACTCGGAATCACCGTGAACGAAACACCCGCTGCCGGTTGAGCAGTCGGCCGCAGCACGGTCAGTCGAACAGCACGGTCAGCCGAACAGCACTCCGGGATTGAGCAGACCCTGCGGGTCCAGCGCATCCTTGATCGCCCGCATCGTGGCCAGGTCCACCGCCGATCGACCGAGGTGGGTCCACGCCGACTTGGCACGGCCGATACCGTGCTCGGCGCTGATGCTCCCGCCGTGCCCGGCGATGACCGCGAACACCGCCTCGGTGAGGCCGTCGGCGTCGTCGGGTGGCACGTCGAGCAGGTTGACGTGGATGTTGCCGTCCCCGACGTGGCCGAACAGGATCGGACGACACCGATGATCGCGGGAACCGGCGAGTGCCTCGAGGTCGGCAACGGCGTCACCGAGGGCATGGATCGGCACCGAGACATCGAGTTTGACGACCGGTGTGGCGGTCGAGCGCGAGATCGACTCGGTGTGGCGTTCGCGTACCTCCCACAGCGCGCGGCCCGGCCCGGGTTCGACCACCGCGTCGAGTACGCCGTCGGCGGTCTCGAGCACGCCGAGGAGTACGTCCTGCACACCGCCGGTCCCCGACACCTCGAGCAACAGGTAGAACGGTGCGGCCGTGGCGACGGGGCGCCGCACCCCGTGTTCATGGACCAGGGTGACACCGGCGTCGGTCATCAGTTCGGCGGCCTCGATCGTCAGCCCGGCATCGCGGGCGGCGCCGATCAGGGCGGTGGCGTCGTCGACGGCGCGCAGGGCGATCACCGCGACCTCCGCGCCGGTGGCCGGGCGCACCAGCCGCAACAGCACCCCGGTGATCACCGCCAGGGTGCCCTCGCTGCCCGCAAGCAACCCCGGGATGTCGTAGCCCACATTGTCTTTCACCAGCGGTGACCAGCGACGCAGAATCCGGCCGTCGGCGAGTACCGCCTCGATGCCGAGCACCTGGCTCCGGGTGTTGCCGTGGCGGATCATCCGCACCCCACCGGCATTGGTGGCCACCACCCCGCCGGCGGTCGCCGATTCCCGGGAGGCGAGGTCCACCCCGAACATCAGCCCTGCGCGGCCTGCCGCGGTGTCGATCGTGGCGACGCTCGCCCCGGCCTGCACACCCACACTCTGTCCGACGATGTCGATCTCGTCGACGTCGGTCATCCGTGCGGTGCTGAGCAGGATGGTCGGCCGCGACCCGTCGGCATGTGACGGCGGCACGGACCCGCCGACGAGGCCGGTGTTGCCGCCCTGCACACAGATCCGCACCCCCTCGGCGGCACACAGGGTCACCACTGCGGCGACCTCGTCGGTGGTGCGTGGGCGCACCACCGCGTCGGCATGGCCGGTGTAGCGGCCCATCCAGTCGGTGAGATAACCGGCGGTGGCGTCCGGATCGGTCAGGACATGTGCGGTCCCCACGATCTCGCCCAGCCGCCTCGTCAGGTTCACCGAGAGTCCGCGCTCAGCGCCTCGGTGATCGGCACGTCACCGTCGTTGAACTCGATGGTCCGGCCGATGGTCGTCGGATCGGCGAGGACCGCAGCGGCCACCAGCGCGACGTTGTCGCGGCTCACCTCACCTTTGTCGACGCCGACGGCGATGCGGCCCGACCCGGCGGTGTCGGTGAGCCGGCCGGGCCCCAGGATGGTCCACTGCAGCGACGTCTGGGCCAGCCGGGCATCGGCGGCGGCCTTGGCCTGCGCATATGGATAGAACGAGTTGTCCTCGGGGACACCGTGACCGGGTCCGGCCCCGAAGTACGACACCATCACGTACCGATCGACCCCGGCCGAGGCGGCGGCCGCCATCGACGCGATCGCGGCATCGCGGTCGACGGCGTAGGTCCGTGCGGGGTTGCCGCCACCCGCACCGGCCGACCACACCACCGCGTCATGTCCGGCGAGGACCGATGCCAGACCCGCGACGTCGAGTGTCTCGACATCGGCGACAACGGGTTTCGCGCCGGTGGCGGCGACGTCGCCGGCGTGCGCCTCGTTGCGGATCACCGCCGTCACCTCGTCACCACGATCGGCGAGGATCTTCTCCAGCCGTAGGGCGATCTTTCCGTGCCCGCCGATGATCACCACGCGAGACATGCGTTCCTCCACTCCATTCCAGGTTTCACGAGGCCGTTCCCGGTCACCCGCGTTCACCGACGATCGGTTTCATCAAGAGATCGGTTTCACGAGAACTCGGCTTCACGCGGATTCGGCGTGCACGGTGGCTCGCCGCGAAACCACAGCCTACGAGGGCCTGCCGCCGACGAGAACCCCGGTGCCGAGAATGCCCGCGACACAACCACAGTCATGCCGCGGACCGTTCGGATCAGGCCTTGGTGCGACCTCTGACCAGGCCGACGATCCACAGCAGGATGCACGAGCCGGCCAGGCAGGTGACGAAGCTGAAGATCAGCCCGCCGCCCTTGACGTCCACGCCGAACAGACTCAGCAGCCAGCCGCCGATGAGACCGCCGACGACGCCGACCACGATGTTGAGCAACACCCCCATCTGGTCGTCGGTCTTCATGATCTTGCTTCCGATCCAGCCGGCGAGACCGCCGATGATGATCCAGCCGAGAAAACCCAGTCCGAGCATGTTGACCTCCAGTTCGACACCAGATGCCTCGACCCTACGCGTGTGTCCGGATCGGTGGGTGCGACACGAGGCGACCGGCTTCGGCAGGCCACTGACCAGCCCTTTACGGTTCGTTTACTTAGCTACAAGCAACTAATATCTCATCCGTTCCCTTCGACGGATCGAGATCCCCATGCCCCAACCGACCGCCTCCGCGAGCACCTCGCCGGCGTCCGACACCCCGGACGTCGTGGTGCTGTATCACGACCTGGTGCGGATCACCCGCGCACTGCGCACCGCCGGCCGCGGCGGCCTGACCGCGGGCCTGTCGTCGGCGTTGTGGACGATCCTCGCCCACGGTCCGTTGCGGCTGTCGGACCTCAGCGACCGTGAGGGCGTGAGCATGCCGACCATGTCTCGCGTGGTCGGCACCCTCGAACAGCACGGCTACGTCGAGCGCACACCCGATCCCGACGACGGACGCGCCCGGCTGCTGGTCGCGACCGACCTCGGCCGCGACTACCTGCGTGAGGCCAGGTCGCACAAGGCCCAGGTGCTCACCACCGCCCTCGACCAGCTCGACCCCGTCACCCGGACGAACCTGCAGACCGGTCTGCGCGCCCTCGCCGACACCCTGGCCGATCCCGAGACCGAGCCGATCCCCGAGAACTGACCGCCGGCACCTGATCCCGCACAGATCCGAACAGCCCGCTTCCCGACCACCCGCGATCTCAGGAGACACCACATGACCGCCGCCTCCCCGGCCGTCGGCACCACCGCCGACGATCTGGGGCCCCACTACAAGTGGATCGCCCTCTCGAACACGACGCTCGGCATGCTGATCGCCACGATCAACTCGTCGATCGTGCTGATCGCGCTGCCCGACATCTTCAAGGGCATCGGCGTCAACCCCCTCGATCCCGGCAACACCAGCTACCTGCTGTGGATGATGATGGGTTTCCTGGTGGTCACCGCGGTACTGGTGGTGAGCTTCGGTCGGCTCGGCGACATGTTCGGCCGTGCTCGCATGTACAACATGGGTTTCGCGATCTTCACCGTGTCGTCGATCCTGCTGGCGATCACCTGGTTCGACGGCAGTGAGGCGGCCATCTGGCTGATCTTCTGGCGCGTGATCCAGGGCATCGGCGGCGCGTTCCTGATGGCGAACTCGTCGGCGATCCTCACCGACGCCTTCCCGGCCAACCAGCGGGGTCTCGCGATGGGTATCAACGGCGTGGCCGCGATCGCCGGATCATTCCTCGGCCTGATCATCGGCGGTGTCCTCGCACCGATCCAATGGCACTACATCTTCCTGGTGTCGGTGCCGTTCGGCATCGTCGGCACCGTCTGGGCGTACCTGAAGCTGCGCGACACCGGGGTGCGCCGCCGCGCCAAGATGGACTGGTGGGGCAACCTGACCTTCGCCGTCGGGCTGGTCGCGATCCTGGTGGGCATCACCTACGGCATCCAGCCCTACGGTGACTCCGACATGGGCTGGACCAACCCGTGGGTGCTCGCCGCACTGATCGGTGGTGCGATCGTGCTGGGCGCCTTCGTCGTCATCGAGACCAAGGTGGCCAGCCCGCTGTTCGAGCTGTCGTTGTTCGGCAACCGCTCGTTCGCCTTCGGCAACCTCGCCAACCTGATGGCCTCCATCGGCCGTGGCGGTCTGCAGTTCATCCTGATCATCTGGCTGCAGGGCATCTGGCTGCCGCAGCACGGCTACGACTACACCAAGACACCGCTGTGGGCCGGCATCTACATGGTCCCGATGACGATCGGCTTCCTGATCAGTGCACCGGTCTCGGGCGCGCTCTCCGACCGTCTCGGCACCAAGTGGTTCACCACGATCGGCATGCTGATCACCGCGGGCACCTTCGGCGCGCTGATCGCGATCCCGGTGGACTTCACCTACTGGGTGTTCGCGCTGATCCTGCTGATCAACGGTATCGGGATGGGTCTGTTCGCCTCGCCGAACCGTGCCGAGGTGATGAACAGTCTCCCGGTGACCTCCCGCGGTTCCGGTGCAGGCATGATGACGACCTTCCAGAACGCCGCGATGGTGCTGTCCATCGGCCTGTTCTTCTCGCTGATGATCGCCGGTCTGAGTGAACATCTCCCCTCGGCGATGTTCGAGGGCCTGACCGCCGGCGGTATGCCCGCGCAGGCAGCCGACGGGATCTCGAGTCTGCCGACCGTCGGTATCCTGTTCGCCGCATTCCTCGGCTACAACCCGATCAAGGAGGTCGGTGGCCAGGCGCTGCAGGGTCTGCCGCAGGCGAGCGTCGATCACCTCACCGGCCTGGAGTTCTTCCCGCATCTGATCAGCGATCCGTTCGCCGACGGCCTCTCGGCCGCGTTCACCTTCGCCCTGATCTGCTGTGTGATCGGCGCGGTGGCGTCGTTGTTCACCGGCGGCCGCAACAGCAGTCCCGAGCCGGTCGACGCCCGGCTGCCGCACGAATCGCTGGGCGCCGAGCTCGCGGCCGTGGCCGCCGAGGCCTCCGGAGAGGCTCCCGCCGAGCTGGTGGCCGACACCCCCGCAGTCGGCGATCGCGTCACCGGCGATCGCGTCACCGGCGACCGGGGTGCCGATCGGCCGGACCCCGAGGTCGCACGGCGCTGATCCGCTCTGCCGACCGCAACCCGGTGAGCTCCATGCGATGACCTCCACTCCGCTGATCCGGGTCGGCCGGTGCCGTCGGGCATCGGCCGGCCCGGTTCAGAAGGTGGCGGGCGGCTTCGGGCCGTTGCCCGAGCGGGAGATGCGGTACAGGGCGATGGCGCCGTAGACCGCGAGCCCGATGAAGCCGATCCAGATCAGTCCCTTGATGATCGGGCCGAGCATGGCGAGCGCGATGAGCGCCACCGCGATGATCGCGAGGACCTTCCAGAAGCCGAAGGCGGTGCGGTTGGTGGGTTCAGTTGATGTGTTCATGCCCCCACCATGCCCGCCTGGCACCCCGATTGCACTGGTCAGAGCGGGTTCTGGGGGAAAGATCAGGGGTTACCCCGACGCATCGCATCGCCGGTTCCCTCAACTCGCCCGGGGTAGCCACGTCGTGACGGTGTAGGTACATCCCAGCTCCCCCGGACTGACGATGCCCCGTCGGTCGCGGAACCAGGTGATGCAGACGTCGGCGGCACAGTCGACCGACCGGGTCACCATGTATCCGTGGGTGCAGTCCCGGAACCGGTCCTCGTAGTTCCACCGGTCGAGCAGGCCCCGCGGCACCACATAGCCCGCGACCGAGGGGATCTCCATCAGCGTCGTCGACAACCGGACCAGCAGCGAACCGTCGCGCAAGACCATGATCTGAGCGCACGGCACGTCGTCACCGGGATCGGCCCCGGCCACAGCATCCGGCTCGACCACGGCGTCCGGCTCGACCGGGGCCTGGTCGTGATGGGTGTCGTCGTGACCGGCGGGGCCGAGGTCGAGGACCGCCCCGCGTGGCATCCCCGACACCGACTCGGTCAGCCAGTCGCGCATCGCCGTCCAGTCGATCCCCGGACGGGCCGGGTCGGGATTCTCTGCTCGACGACGGTCTCGGCCGGGGTCGTTCGGGTTCGGGAAGTGGTCGGATGTGGACATCGGGACCTCCTGAGTGGTCGCCGCGCACGGGCTGCACGGTCATCCGTTCTGGGATGAACTCAGTGAAGCACCGCCCACCGACAAAACGTCGAACGCGAGTGCGAATCTGCGCGACCAGGTGTCCCCTACTCGGCGTCGCGGGCCTGCTGCGACTGCCGCTTCTGCTCCTCGTACTCCTGGGCGATGTTCTCGTGATCGACGGTGATCAGCGGCTGACCGCCGAACTCCCGGTAGAGCGCGAAGATCGCCAGGATGACGCCGAGGATCGCGCACAGCCAGGTGCTGCCGGGAACGTCCCCCCACCCGCGGTTGACCACGTCGACCACCGCCCACACCACGCCGAGCAGGCCGATCGCCACCATGACCACCCAGATTCCGAGGCCTCGCACCGTCATCACTCCTGTCGTGTCCGCATCGCCGTGATCTCCGACGGTGATCTTGCCATGCGCCCGCCCCGCCGGGCCGGGCACGCCGGGTCCGGGCAAGATGTCGGTCATGCCGATCCCCGAGTTCATCCGCGACCTCCGCACCCATGTGGGCCATGCACCGCTGTGGTTGTCGGGGGTCAGCGGAGTGGTCGTCGACGACGCCGGCCGTGTGTTGCTGACCCGCCGTGCCGACACCGACGAGTGGGCGGTGGTCTCCGGAGTGCTCGAACCCGGCGAGGAACCGGCCCGCGCCATCGTCCGCGAGATCGGCGAGGAGACCGGTGTGCGCGCCGAGGTCGTCCGCCTCACCAGCGTCGACGTCACCCCGATGATCACCTACCCCAACCGGGATCAGACCCAGTACCTCGACGTCTGCTTCCTGGCCCGCCACCTCGACGGCGAGCCGCGCGTCGCCGACGACGAGAACACCGCGGTGCAGTGGTTCGCACCCGATGCGCTGCCCGAGCCGCTCGCCGAGACCACGCGACTGCGACTGGAGAAGGCCCTCGCCGGAGCCGAACAGGCCTGGTTCCGGCGCTGACCGGGCGCCTGCACCGAACTCAGACCGTCCCGCCGGCTCCCTCGGTCGCGGCGGCCAGGAATGCTCGCACATCGTCGATCTCGGCCTGGTTGACGCCGTGCGCCAGACCCGGATAGATGCGGACCTCGAGGGTGGAGTGGCCGGGCAGCCAGTCGATGGTCCGCTCGATCGCCACCGGGGCGATCACCGTGTCCTCGCGGCCCCGCCCCCAGAACACCGGCGGCCGGGTCCGGGCGAGCTGCTCGTCTCCGGGGAACTCACCGCCCTGGACGAATCCGCCCAGGATCACCGTGGCCGCGATGCGGTCGGGGCGGGTGCGCAACAACTGGGTGGCCATCAGTCCGCCCTGGGAGAACCCGACCGCCACGATCGGTGTGCCCGCGGGGAGCGTCGCGTCGATCCACTCCCAGATCAGTTCGGTGGCCGCGGCGACCTTGGCCGGGTCGGGTACGCCGGGTGTCTCGATCGGGAACCAGGCGTACGACCCGGGCTGCAGGGTCCGCGGACCACGCAGCGACGCCCACTGCAGAGCCGGGGCGATCAGTGCCGCGAGAGGTGCGAGGTCGTGCTCGTGGGAACCGAATCCGTGCAGGCAGACGACCACTGCACGGGGATCCGCTGCACCGGGATCGTCGAAGGTGTCGGTCGAGCGGATGTCGACGAGGGTTGTCACGGTGACCGGCTCCAGGCTTCGGTGGGTGTCGGGGTGTCGCGCTGCGCCGGCGAAGGCACCGGCCCACATCCGGACTCTAGTCCGATTGCCGGGCGGATGCACTCCCCGACCGCCCACACCTGTACCGACGAACCGCCCCCGTCGGACACCGGGCCCGGGTCTTGCGATCCGGCCCGCGCAGATCTCGCGGAATCGGAATATCGAGCGGTCGCGCCGCCATTGAACCGGTCATGAGCATTTCCGAAGAGAACCCGCTCGATGTCGAACCCTCCGCCGTGATCGCACGCCAGGCCGTCGCGCTCGGATACGGCGAGCCGACCGAGGTGATCGATCTGATCACCGCCGAACTCCCCTCCCCGCAAGACGACCAGGTCCGGGTGAAAGTCCGTGCCGTCGGACTCAACCCGGTGGACGCCAAGGTCGTTCGCGGATTCATGGGGACCGACGAATCCACACTGCCACTACACCCCGGCTATGAACTCGCCGGCACCGTCGAAGCGATCGGTGACGAGGTCGCCGACTTCGGCGTCGGCGACGAGGTGGTGGTCTACCCCACCACCGGAGCCCTCGCCGACCATGTGATCGTCGACGCGTCCCGGCTGCGACGCCGACCCGCAGAGGTGTCCCCCGAGATCGCCGCCGGACTGCTGCTGGCCGGGGCCACCGCCGCCGACACCCTGGCCACCGCCGGGATCACCGCCGGCGACGTGGTCGTCGTCCACGGCGGTGCCGGAGCCGTGGGTGTGGTCGCGGTGCAACTGGCGACACGCGCCGGGGCAACCGTCATCGCGACCGCCTCGCCGCGCAACCACGAGTACCTGAAGTCCCTCGGTGCCATCCCGGTGGCCTACGGCGCCGGCCTCGCCGACCGGATCCGGGAGGTCACCCCCGGTCCGGTGACCGCCGCGATCGACACCGTCGGTTCCGACGAGGCGATCGACGTGTCGTTGCAACTGGTTCCCGACCGTTCCCGGATCGTCAGCATCGCCGCCTTCGGCCGGGCCGACGACGGCATCGTGCTGGTCTCCGGCGGCGGTGGGCAGAGCCTGCAGCACCGCCTCGACGCCATCGACGACCTGCTGGCCGCAGCCGCCGACGGTTCCCTCGTGATCGAGGTGGCACGCACCTATCCGCTCGATGATGCCGCACAGGCGATCGCCGATCTGTCGGCACGCCACCCACGCGGCAAACTCGTCGTCATCCCCTGATCCGGGCCCGTCACCACCGACGGCATCACCACCCCACGCGCACGGGCACATCCGGTGTGCGCACACCCACTTCGTACGAGAGGTCTTCCATGACAGTCCCGTCCATCACGCTCAACAACGGCGTCGAGATCCCTCAGCTCGGCTTCGGGGTCTTCCAGATCACCCCGGAGGACACCGCCGAGGCCACGCTCACCGCGCTGGAGATCGGCTATCGCCACATCGACACCGCACAGATGTACGGCAACGAACGCCAGGTCGGCGAAGCCCTCGCGAAGTCGGGTATCTCGCGTGACGAGGTGTTCATCACCACCAAGCTCAACAACAGCTTCCACGACTACGACGCCGCTCTCGCCGAGACCGATCGCAGTCTCGAACGGCTCGGCGTCGACGCCGTCGACCTGTATCTGATCCACTGGCCGATGCCCGGTGTCGGCGACTTCGTACAGACCTGGAAGGCGCTGGAGAAGGTCTATGCCGACGGCAAGGCCCGCGCGATCGGTGTCTCGAACTTCCAGGCCGCCCATCTCGAGCGGCTTTTCGCCGAGACCGACGTGGTCCCCGCGGTCAACCAGATCGAGGTCCATCCGTATCTGACCCAGGCACCGTTGCGTGCCTTCGACGCGCAGCATCAGATCGCGACCGAGGCGTGGTCGCCGATCGCGCAGGGCGACGTCCTCGATGATCCGGTGCTGGAGCGTATCGCCGCCGAGGTGGGCCGATCCACCGCGCAGGTGACCTTGCGCTGGCACATCCAGCGCGGCGACATCGTCTTCCCGAAGTCGGTGACCCGCTCCCGCGTCGAGGAGAACTTCGCCCTGTTCGACTTCGAGTTGTCGGCCGAGCAGATCGCCGCGATCGACGCGCTCAACAAGGACAAGCGCCGCGGACCCGACCCCGACACCTTCAACTGGGTGCCCTGACCCGGGGCCGGACGGGGGTCTGCATGGGCGCACAATGAGCCCATGCAGATCTCCCGACGCGCGCAGCGGGTGGCCCCGTTCTATGCGATGGAGTTCGCCAAGAAGGCCGGCGAGCTCGAGGCGCAGGGCCATCACGTCATCCGGCTCAACATCGGCGAACCCGACTTCGGTGCTCCCCCGGCATTTCTGGAGGCCGCCCGCGAGCTCACCGACGGCCGTCCACTGACCTACACCGACGCACTCGGAACCCCCGAACTGCGGGCGGCGATCGCGGAGTTCTACGCAGCGCACTTCGGCGCGCGGGTCACCCCGGCCCAGGTCGCGGTCACCTCCGGTGCGTCGGCGGCGTTGCTGCTCGCCTGCGCCGCACTCGTCGATCCGGGTGACGGGGTACTCATCGGCGACCCGTCGTATCCGTGCAATCGGCAGTTCGCCGAGAGCTTCGGCGCCGAGGTGACGCTGGTGCCGACGACACCGGCGACACGGTTCCAGTTGTCGCCTGCACTGGTCGAGGAGGCCTGGACGGACTCCATCCGGGGCGCGATCATCGCATCGCCGTCGAATCCGACGGGGACGTCGGCCTCGCTCGCCGATCTCGTGGAGATGTGCAGGGCGATCGCCGGCCGCGGTGGGTGGACCATCGTCGACGAGATCTACCTCGGTTTGGCCGATCCGGGCGCCGACGGCCATCCGCCGCGTAGCGTCCTGTCCACCGACGATCGTGGCGTACACGCGAATACCGTTGTGATCAACAGCTTCTCGAAGTACTTCGGTCTCACCGGCTGGCGTCTGGGCTGGGCCATCCTGCCGGAGGACGTGGTCGAGGTGGCCGAGCGGCTGGCACAGAACTTCTACGTCTGCCCGCCCACCCCGGCGCAGTTGGCGGCACTCGCCTGCTTCACCCCGGAGTCGCTGGCAGTCAGCGAGGACCGCCGTCGGGAGTTCGCCAACCGCCGTCGGCTCGTCCTCGACGGACTCGAACGGATCGGGCTGCGGGTGCCGGTGGAACCCGACGGAGCGTTCTATGTCTACGTCGACATCTCGTCGACGGGGCTGGACTCGGGACAGTTCTGCGACCGTGCCCTCACCGAGGCCCATGTCGTGCTCACCCCGGGCAAGGATTTCGGCGTCGACACCGCCGCCGATCACGTCCGCCTCTCCTATGCGGCATCGACGGCCGATCTGGAGGATGCGATCGACCGCTTGGGCACCTTCGTCAAGGAACTGGCAGGCTGACACCGATGAGCACACCGACGATCGACATCCGGGGCATCCTCCACTCCGACGACCTGCCCGGAGTGGTGGCCGGTGTGACCACCTCGGCGGCCACCATCGGACTCGAGGCGACCGGTCCCCGACTGGTCGGCGAGTCCGAAACCCTTGCCGCCGACGCCGTTCTGGCGCTGTTCTCGACCACCAAGCCACTGACCTCCACCCTCGCCCTGCAACTCGTCGACGACGGCGTGCTCGACCTCGACGCTCCCGCCGCCGAGTACGAGCCCCGGCTCGGCGGGATCGGTGTGCTCGACGGCGTCGACGACGATGGGACCGTCCGACTCCACGAGCCGTCGTCGCCGGTCACCCTCCGCCGTCTGCTCACGCACACAGCCGGTTTCGGCTACGACTTCTTCGACGCCGATCTCGCCGCGGTGGTGCGTGCCCGCAGCCTTCCCGACATCGCCACCGCCACACTCGAATCCCTGCAGACACCACTGCTGTTCGATCCGGGTACGCGGTGGGAGTACGGCATGAACATCGACTGGGCCGGCCTGGTGATCGAGGCGGTCACCGGCCGCCGGCTCGGTGAGGTCATGCGCGAGCGCCTGTTCGAGCCATTGGGCATGCACGACACCACATTCGCCCGCGACGAGCGGTTGCTCGACCGGGCCGCAACGCTGCACGCCCGCACCCCCGACGGTGCGCCCAAGGCACTACGCGCCCCGTCGCGGCCGGACGCGCCCGAGCTGGACATGGGCGGTCAGGGCGCCTACTCGACGGCCGCGGACTACCTGCGTTTCCTGCGGATGTGGCTCAACGACGGTCGGACGGATTCCGGTGAGCAGGTGTTGTCGGCGCAGATGGTCGCCGAGGCCACCCGCGATCAGCTCGGCGACCTGCAGGTCACCGCTCTGCCCGGCGTCAATCCGCGGCTGACCAATCCGGTCGAGTTCTTCCCCGGCCACCGCAAGGGGTGGGGTCTGATCGCGATGACCAACACCGACGACGCCCCGACCGGCCGCCGCGCCGGTTCCCTCGGCTGGGCCGGCCTGGCAAATCTGTACTTCTGGCTGGACCGGACGTCGGACGTCGCCGGATTCTGGGCCACCCAGCTGTTCCCCTTCGCCGATCACACGGCGATGACCGCCGCCCTCGACTTCGAGACTGCGGTCTACCGGGCACGCTGATCGTTGGTTGAGCAGGACGACCTCGCGCAGCGAGGCCGACCGACCGTCGAAACCTCTGCCACGTCACGCCGGAACCCGCTCACCTCCGAGGTGGCCACCACCCGACCTCGGCCGACGCAGGTTTCGACACGCCTCGTCGCTCCGCTCCTCACCGGCTCAACCAGCCACAACCGATGGTTGAGCAGGACGCACCCCACCCCCGAGCTGCCCACCACCCGACCTCAGCCGCCGGAGATTTCGACACGCCTCGTCGCTCCGCTCCTCACCGGCTCAATCAACAACAATCGGTGGTTGAGCAGGACGTCCTCGCGCTAGCTGTAGTCGCCGGTGAGTCTGTCCAGCCACCCTGTGATCTCGTGGGGTGCGGGGGTGTTGAGGCGGGCGTGTTCGGCGGGGTCGCGGCGGATGGGGATGGGTGGGTGTAGGAGCTGGTAAACGGGTTCTTGCGGCGGGTCGCTGGGGGTTAGTGGGATGGGGTGACCCAGGACCGGGCGGGTGGCCATGTCGGGTTCTCCTATTGGGTGGGCGTGGTTTCGGGTGCGGCCTCGATGAATCCGAGGGCGAGTGTGAGGAGGTAGCGCATTCGGTCGGGGTTTCCGGTCAGTGCCAGGCGATCGCCGGTGTAGGGGTTTTCGATGGCGAGTACCGCGCCGGTTGTGTAGTCGGTGTCGCTGAGGTGTTTGTTCGCGGCGGATGCGGTGGGGTAGTAGGTGATTTCGCTGGTCATGGCGTCGATGTCGATTCGAGTACTCATGGCGCTGGGGGGCTCCTGTGTGTGCGATCCGGGCTATGTCGCGGCGTGGCGGCTGGTGTGGTCGGTGTGGTGTAGGGCGACGGCGATGACTGCCCCAAGGTCGTGGAGGTAGGGACCGGTGAGGTGGGACCTGACCCTGAACCTTGGACACGTTGAATCCCGCCAGTCGGCGGGAGGAAGCGAGATGATCGAGGTATGGCTCGCAAAACACTATTCAGAGCAGTTCCGTAAGGACGCGGTGGACTTGTACGAGTCGACCCCGGGTGCCACGGTCGGCAGTGTCGCGGCTGATCTCGGTGTCGAGCGGGGCACCCTGCGGAACTGGCTAGACCGTTACGGCACCGGTCGCAAGACTGCTGCCGATGGCAGCAACGCGCCCAGTCCTCTCAAGGCCCGACCGGACGCCGCCGGCGTGGCCGGTGTGGTCGGCGAGGAGAGCATCGAGGCCAAGGTCGCACGGTTGGAGGCCGAGAACGCGGCATTGCGCAGCGAGAAGCATAAACTGACCACCGAACGGGAGATCTTGCGTGCGGCAGCGAAGTATTTCGCGGCCGGAGACGAACTGGTGAGTCGCTGTGGAGTTCGTCGCCGACCACCTCGACACCTACCCGGTGAAGTGGCTATGCGAACTCGTCGACCTCGCGTGTTCGTCGTTCTATGCCTGGCGCAAGGCTGCCTCGACTCGGACAGCCCGAGCCGACGCTGATGATGTTCTGGCACAACGTATTCGACAGATTCATGATGGTGACAACACTTGCGGGGTGCCGCGGATCACCGCTGAACTCAACGATGGGGCGCCTCCGGCGGACCGGGTCAACCACAAACGGGTAGCCAGGGTCATGCGTGAACGCGGCATCGCCGGCTACCGACGGCGGCGGCGGGTGGTGACAACGATCCCCGAACCCGCCGATCAGAAAGTACCTGACCTGGTCACACGGAACTTCACCGCAGCGGCTCCCCATCAGGTGTACGTCGGAGATATCACCTATCTGCCACTCGCTGATGGCACCAACCTGTACCTGGCCACAGTGATCGACTGTCACTCGCGGAGGTTGGCCGGGTGGGCGGTGGCCGATCACATGCGCACCGAACTCGTCGCCGATGCCCTGCACGCTGCCCGCCAGACCAGGGGCAGCCTGTCCGGGGCGATCTTCCACTCTGATCATGGCTGGGTGTACACGAGCAAGGCCTACGCCCGGCTGTGTGCCGATCTCGCCGGTGACCCAGTCGATGGGGTCGGTAGGGACAAGTGCCGACAACGCGATGGCCGAGGCGTTCAATGCCACACTCAAACGCGAGGTCTCCAGGACGAGCGGTACTGGCCTGACCAACTCGCATGTCGCCGTGAAGTCTTCGGCTGGCTCGTGCGATACAACACCCGTCGCCGACACTCCTGGTGTGGCTACAGCACACCTATCGACTACGAAACCCGCTACGCTGCTACACTATCCATCGCAGCATGAATCCCACCCTGTGTCCAAGATCCGGGGTCAAGGCCCCCTCGCCTGGGGGCACACTGGTCTGAGGCGCAGGCCGTTCCACATCGGGCTCGTTCATGGACTTACGCTACGCCGAATGCTGGTGCACACCATCGCGAGCTCAATGAGCGGCTCGGTTCGGCTGATCTCGAGTGCAGCCCAGCCCGGAGTGCCGGCTGGCGTGTACGCGGTGGTCACGGAAGCAACCGGAAACAGGGCCCTGAGCATCGCCTCAGTCCTATCGGGCTGGTCGCGGCGCATATCTATCAGTGGCTCCACCGTTGGTAGGTGACGATAGCCATCCACCACAAGATCCTGACAGTCGGTGTCATCGGCATCTTCCCCGGTTGATGCAGCGTGGCGCGATCGGCCCGCTACCACGTCGGCGCGGTGATGATGGGTGGCCAGTGGGAACAAGCCTCTTCGTGGTCGCCCCCAGGATTAGTGGTACCATGTTTCGGTACCACTAGTGGATGGAGGGTGTTATGTCGATCAGTGCCAGCGAAGCACGGAAGTTGCTGTTCCCCCTGATAGAGCAAGTCAATAATGACCGCGACGCGATCGAAATCGTCTCCCGGAGGGGTAACGCAGTGTTGATGTCGGCCGACGAATACGCCGCATGGCAGGAAACGGCCTACCTGTTTCGCTCACCGACCAATGCGCGTCGATTGTTGGCCTCCTACACGCGTGCTACCGCGGGCGAGGTCGAAGCCCATGAGCTGGACCGAGCTGACAAGGACGCCTAGACGCCTAAGTGCGTCTCGTCTGGGACCAGTCCGCGTGGGAAGACTACGTTCACTGGCAAACTGCCGACCGGCGACTACTCAAACGCATCAACACCCTGATCGATGCGTGTTTGCGCGATGCATTCACCGGGATCGGAAAACCTGAACCACTCAAATACGGAGCCCAAGGCGCCTGGTCACGGCGCATCACTGACGAACACCGGCTCGTCTACCTGGTTGACGGCGAAGACTTGATCATCCTGCAGGCCCGCTACCACTACTAACCATGAACAGCAGATCGCACACCACGCAGACGCAATAGCCACACTCTCAGAGCACGTTACAAACACGAACTCATCTACCGACCGATTACCACCGAGTTGCCCTGGGGGCCACAATTACTCGGCCACCAGAGCAACCCGGAGAGATTGCTGTCGAGGACCCCTACGCGAACCGGGGGTGCCCGTTGCCACACTCCCAGTTCTGTCGAATAGTTCGCCCCATTCGCACACCATCCCGATCTGCGCATGTTATTGGTGGTGGGTTGGGGTGAGTGGTGCGCGGCATCGCATTGTGTGCGAGATGTTGCTCTTCGACTGCCACCGCCATCAGCGACTTGGGGGCTGGCTACTGTCGATTCACGGTACCCGGCCAGCCACTGTTCGACCTCAACGATCAGAACGATGACCCTGCCACGCACCCACTCCTCAGCAGAGGCTATCGCTGGAGATGTTATGGCGGCGAGGAAACCTCGCCGCCAGTTCCGAACCCCCGGTGGTGACGCTGCGTACGTGGATAGTCATCCCAGTCAGAGAATAGGTCCACCGCGATCTGTTGATCGATCCAGTCAGCATCGTTGACCAACGGTCGATCTGATTCCCGAAGCGCAGTAGCGATCATGACTTGACCCTCCTCACGGTCACGAAATCGGCGACGGTGCCATGGGGGCCGAGGCTTCCTCGGTCCTCGGCCCCCACCGACCAGGGATGTCAGTATGCTTCACTCGGAATATCTTGGGGCCCACCGGTAATAGCCTGAGGCCCGCCGGTAGCCTCCACCGTAATCTTGCGCGGTTTAGCCTTTTCTGCCACCGGGATCGTGACACTCAGGACACCATTGTCATAGGTGGCGGCAATACCGGCCACATCGATGCCCTCTCCGAGAGACAACTGCCGCCGATAGGTGCCGGAAAACCGTTCACTGGTCAACCATTGCACCCCCTCATCAGTAGGCACACTGCGTTGCGCCGACCCTGCATGCCAGGGTGAGTTGAGTCCAGCACTTCACAGCAACTCCGCCAGCAGGGCGAGATACGGATCAACCCCACCATGACGATCTCCACCATCATTCCGGTCGAGGACAATGACCACATGGTCTCCACCCACCCTCGAGCCGACGGCCCCCGCCGCCGACGCGTGTTCAGCCCCTCCGACAAGCTCGCGCACCTGGCCGCGTACGAGCAGGCATGCGAAGACGGCCGCGGCGGGGCCTACCTGCGACGCGAAGGCCTCTACTCGTCGTTGATCAGCGAGTGGCGCAAGCAACGCGACGCCGGGGTCCTCGCCGGCAAACCCGCCGGCACGAAGGTCGGCAAGCTCACCGCCGAACAGGCCGAGATCGCCCGCCTCACACGGGAGCTCGCCCAGGCAAACAAACGGCTCACCACCACCGAAGCTGCCCTGGATATCATGGGAAAAGCACACGCTCTCTTGGAATCACTTTCCGAGAGAGCGGACTCGGACGACAAGCCGACCACGCGTTGACAGCGGCGTGGAACGAATTGACCGAGGCAGGGGTGTCGACGAGAACGGCCAGCGCGTTGACCGGTGTGGTCCGTTCAACGGCGGTCCGGCACCGCACTGCCGCGACCGCACCGACACCGCCGGCGACGCCCACACCCACACCCGCAGTCGAGCCGCCGAACAAGCTCACCGCACTCGAACGCCTGCGCATCCTCGAGGTGCTCAACAGTGATCGGTTCGTCGACCAGGCGCCGCTCGAGATCTACGCCCAGCTACTCGACGAGGGCATCTACCTGTGCTCGGTGTCGACGATGTACCGCATCCTGCGTGAGAATGCCCAGGTCAACGAACGTCGCAGGGTTGCCAGGCATCCAGCGAAGGCATGCCCCGAACTGGTCGCGACCGCGCCCCGGCAGGTGTACTCGTGGGACATCACGAAACTCGCCGGGCCGGTGAAGGGCCAGTACTTCGACGCGTACGTGATGATCGACATCTACTCGCGTTACATCGTCGGCGTGCACGTTCACGCGCACGAATCAGGTGTACTGGCAAGAGAACTGATGGAACAGATCTTTGCGGTACACGGCATCCCGCAGGTGGTGCACGCCGACCGCGGTACGTCGATGACCAGCAAGTCCGTCGCGACGTTGCTCGCGGACCTCGAGGTCACCCGATCGCATTCACGGCCACGGGTCTCGAACGACAACCCGTATTCGGAGGCGGTGTTCAAGACCCTCAAGTACGGTCCCGGTTTCCCGGAACGGTTCGGATCACTCGGTGCGGCAAGGGAATTCATGATGCAGTTCGCCGAATGGTACAACCACGAGCATCGCCACAGCGGTATCGGGCTGCATACCCCGGCCGACGTCCATTTCGGTCTGGCGGCCGGCAAGGCCGCTGATCGCCGGCAGGTGCTCGATGCGGCCCGTGTGCGGTACCCGCACCGCTTCGGCACCACGGCGCTGCCGAAGATCCTGGCCCTGCCCGATGCAGTGTGGATCAATCAGCCGGCCGAGGATTCTCTGGCCGCTGTGGAGGCTGAAATGACAGTCGCGTAACACCTGCTGGACTCAACTCCCTTGACAAGTTCCGCGACAACGTCAACACACCATTATCGACAGCCACATCTATCGAACCAGGATCCGCACCAGGAAGATCAGCGACCAACATGTAGTGATCGTCGACCTTGTACAGATCCAACGGCATGAATCGTGGCGTGCGCGCTGTACCGGCAACAGCACCGGTCATCAATCCACGAGCCAGAGCATCGACATCGTTGAACGGATCAAAACGAAGCACAGCTACTCACCTCCTGAACATCAGGCTGCCCGCCACCCGTTGACGAGCAGCTCACGCTGTACGACACCAAAATAGCACCACAATCCCCCGTGCGCTAGCACTCAGCCACATCGAGTGCTAAAACAGGGGTGCCTGCTTCTGATGGCCGAGTCACGTGTCAAATACCAAGGAGGGCAGCATGACTGGACACGAAGACCCGACTCTTGACATGGTGGTCACCTGGCCAGAACCATCGCCATTGCATCACTGGTGGGCTACTGTGATGGCCACCAGCGACCCGGGCCAGTTGGGCAGAGATCACCGACACCACACCCACGATCTGCGGCACGGAGCGATTCGATGAGGCCAGCCCTGGCTACCGTTTCCCCACACCGAACACATCGGTTCGCGCTACCGCGGCGTCGCCTACTGCCGGCGAAGTCGCGCCGCCACGCGCACCCGCCGTACACCCCGCCGTGGGAGAAGCGGCAACGGTGGGACCCCCTGGATGCGCTCCTTGCCGCACTCCTGGCGACCATCGGATTCGCCGTCACCGTTCTTCTCATCCTCACCGGCTCAACCCCCGCTGCGGTGCTCACCGCGATTGCCATCGCATTCGGCTCCACCGCTCTGGAAATCTATATCCTGCACCGACTCCCCTAGCCTCGATGTTTCGTCGGGGGTCGCCCGGTGTTTGAGCGGGCCCGGAGTGGTGGTCTGAGGACCGGATTCCGGACCGGGGCCGTGAGTGGGTGGCCGAGCGTCGGTGGGCGTCGGGGTTCACGGCCCCGAAGTGCGTTGTCCTTTCAGTCGGTGGGTCAGGCTGGCCGGGGGTCAGCCGGGGTCGGGAAGTGCTGCGAGTCGGGTGAGTCCGTCGAGCAGTAGCTGCCGGTGGGGTGCGGTGGCGGCGAGTGTGAGTCGGGTCCGCCGCGCGTGACGGGTCAGGCGGGCAGCGATCGAAAACAGTTGTAGTCGTATCCGTTTGGGTTCCCACCGTCGGGCGGGGGTGGTGTCGAAGGCGAGCATCTGCGTCCAGGCGATCACCTCACACGCCACCGCGACGATGGCACACCAGATGCGGTTCTGATCAAAACCGTGCAGCGGAAGGTTCGTCAGGCCGCAGTCTTTGGCGGTGCGGATGCGGTCCTCACAGCGGGCCCGCCGCCGGTGGCGTAGTTCGAGTTCGGCGAGCTGGCCGCGGGGTGTGTTGGTGGCGAACGCGGTCAGCCGCATCCCGTTGCAGTCGGTGAACCGCAACTGCGCTCCCGGATGCGGTGTCTCTTTCCGGACGATGACCCGCATCCCGGCGGGCCAGCCCGACAGGTCCAGCATGCCCGTCAGTTCCGCGACCCACGCCCCGTCACGCTCGACACCGTCGGCGTCGTAGGCCGGGGTCCACGCCTCGGGTAGTAGTCGGTCGACGATCTCGGCGATGGCCTCGGTGAGTCCGAACCCGACCGAGTAGGCCAACCGCCGCCTGGTCAGATACTCCAGGAATTCGTGGGTACCGCCAGCCGAATCGGTACGGATCAACACCGTCTTGCCGATCCGATAGCCATCGACGCCGGGTACCTGGACCAGGGCCTGCTCGACGACGGCGATGTGATCAGCAGCGGTGTTCGACCCGGCATTACCGGGCCGCAACATGATTGCGAGGGGTTCGCCGGTGCCGGCGGCTTGGTGGTCGGCGAACGCGCACAGCGGGTGAAATCCGTAGCCTTTCTTCCAGTTTGGGGTGGCGTGTTCTTTGTCGGAGTGTGCGGTCACCAAGGTGGCGTCGAGATCGATGATCAACGGATGACGCGCATCGCGGTCGTGGTCGGGGGCTGCGGTGCCGGCCGCGGTCCACGCCTGCGCCCGGGCGGCGGCGCGGGCGGAGTTGATCGCCGACAAGGCTGCCGGTGCTTCGGTGGCCAGTGTGGAGATCAGCCGCGACACCGTCGGATCCGAGGCCACCGGCCCGAACACGCCCGGGTCGGCACGGATCTGGTTGATATCAGCCAGACAGTCGCCGCCCAAGGCGACCGCGACGGCGAGGTCGAGCAGGATCTTGCCCGGATCGTGAGTGGCCAGAGGCTTGCGCCACGGCGTCAACCCGGTCGACAAGTGCCTGCTCAGACCGGTTTTCTCGGCCGCCCGCAGCAGGACCGTCGCCCCGGCGTGCGACACCACCCCGGTTCGGGAACCATCTACAGACAACGACGGGTACCACGACGTAGACTTACTCACCTGAATGGTGCTCCTCGAACTGGTCCGATTGAAACTGTGGTAAGTCCAATCATCCCAGGTCAGGGCACCATTCTTCATTCACGACACGGAATCAGCGTGAAAGCCCGAGGCTAGACGGTATCGCGAGGACTGCTAGCGAGGCCGACCGTCCGTCGAAACCTCTGCAACGTCACGCCGGAACGCACCCACCCCCGACCTGTGCCCACCACCCGACATCAGCCGCCGGAGATTTCGACACGCCTCGTCGCTCCGCTCCTCACCGGCTCAATCGACGTAGTTGGTGCGCGGCACTCGTCGCTACGCTCCTCATCGGCTCAATCACCCACAGCCACACGATGGTTGAGCAGGCCGTCCTCGCACAGCGAGGCCGACCGTCCACGGCACGCGACGATGGAGTCGGCGCCGACAAACACCGTTGTCTCACAGTGAGACGTATGTGAGCCACGTCACGCGATTGTATGAATGCGCCTGAAGTCCACCCGGTCGGCAGTCCCGCCGGCTTCATCTGAGGAGGCGCACATTGAGCAGGCAGAGCTTGACCAAAGCCCATGCGAAGATCACCGAGTTGTCGTGGGAGCCCACCTTCGCCACCCCCGCCACCCGGTTCGGCACCGATTACACCTTCGAGAAGGCCCCCAAGAAGGACCCGCTCAAGCAGATCATGCGGTCCTACTTCCCGATGGAGGAGGAGAAGGACAACCGTGTGTACGGTGCCATGGACGGCGCGGTCCGCGGCAACATGTTCCGGCAGGTCCAGGAGCGGTGGCTGGAATGGCAGAAGCTGTTCCTGTCGATCATCCCGTTCCCGGAGATCTCGGCGGCCCGTGCGATGCCGATGGCCATCGACGCGGTCCCCAACCCGGAGATCCACAACGGTCTTGCGGTTCAGATGATCGACGAGGTCCGCCACTCGACGATCCAGATGAATCTCAAGAAGCTGTACATGAACAACTACATCGACCCGGCCGGTTTCGACATCACCGAGAAGGCCTTCGCCAACAACTATGCGGGCACCATCGGCCGGCAGTTCGGTGAGGGTTTCATCACCGGTGACGCGATCACCGCGGCCAACATCTATCTCACCGTCGTCGCCGAGACCGCCTTCACCAACACCTTGTTCGTCGCGATGCCCGACGAGGCCGCGGCCAACGGCGACTACCTGCTGCCCACGGTGTTCCACTCGGTACAGTCCGACGAGTCGCGCCACATCTCCAACGGCTACTCGATCCTGCTCATGGCACTCGCCGACGAGCGCAACCGTCCGCTGCTCGAACGCGACCTGCGCTACGCCTGGTGGAACAACCACTGTGTGGTGGATGCCGCGATCGGCACGTTCATCGAGTACGGCACCAAGGACCGCCGCAAGGACCGAGAGTCCTATGCGGAGATGTGGCGTCGCTGGATCTACGACGACTACTACCGCAGTTACCTTCTGCCACTGGAGAAGTACGGCCTGACCATCCCGCACGACCTGGTCGAGGAGGCCTGGAACCGGATCGTCAACAAGCACTACGTCCACGAGGTGGCCCGCTTCTTCGCCACCGGCTGGCCGGTCAACTACTGGCGGATCGACGCGATGACCGACGCCGACTTCGAGTGGTTCGAGGAGAAGTATCCCGGCTGGTACAACAAGTTCGGGCGCTGGTGGGAGGCCTACAACCGCCTCGCCTACCCGGGTCGTAACAAGCCGATCGCCTTCGAGGAGGTCGACTACGAGTACCCGCACCGGTGCTGGACGTGCATGGTTCCGTGCCTGATCCGCGAGGACACGGTGATGGACAAGGTCGACGGCCAGTGGCGGACCTACTGTTCGGAGACCTGCGCCTGGACCGACAAGCTGGCCTTCCGTGGCGAGTACGAGGGTCGTGAGACGCCGAATATGGGTCGGCTCACCGGCTTCCGCGAATGGGAGACCCTGCATCATGGCAAGGATCTCGCCGATGTCATCACCGATCTCGGCTATGTCCGCGACGACGGACAGACGCTGATCGGTCAGCCCCACCTGAATCTGGATCCCGACAAGATGTGGAAGCTCGACGACATCCGCGGCATCACCTTCAACAGCCCCAACGTGCTGCTGAACGAGATGGGCGACGCCGAGCGCGAGGCCTACATGGCGGCCTATCGGGCCAACCGCAACGGTGCAGTGCCGGCCTGACGCCGACCACCGCACCGCACCCGGCGCCGGCCGGGCGGCCACTCACCGACACCTCCGCGTCGGTGAGTGGTCGGGGCCGGCGCGCCCACATCCCGGAGATCCCACACCCGTAGGAGACATCGTGGCCGACTCCCACCGCATCACCTTCGAACCCGTCGACATCGAGATGGAGGTCGACGAGGACGAGACCATCCTCGACGCCGCCTTCCGGCAGGGCATCCACCTGATGCACGGCTGCCGCGAGGGCCAGTGTTCGGCCTGCAAATCCTTTGTCCTCGACGGCGACATCCAGATGGACGACTATTCGACGTTCGCCTGCAACGACGCCGAGACCGAGGAGGGATATGTCCTGCTGTGCCGTTCGTATGCCTACGGCGACTGCGAGATCGAACTGCTCAACTTCGACGAGGACGAGTTGCTCGGCGGTGCCCCGATCCAGGACATCACCACCACCGTCACCGCGATCGAACCGATGACCGCAGACATCGTGTCGCTGCAACTGCAGGTGTCCGGGACCGACGGATTCCAGTTCAAGGCCGGACAATACGTCGATCTGAGGATTCCCGGCACCGATCACACACGGTCGTTCTCACTCGCCACCACGCCGGCCACCCCGGACCGGCTCGAGTTCCTGATCAAGAAGTACCCGGGTGGGTTGTTCGCCGGAATCCTCGACAGCACACTGCAAGTCGGTGACGAGATCGGTCTGACCGGACCGTTCGGGAACTTCACCGTCAAGGACGGCCGGGTCCTGCCGATCGTGGCAATCGGCGGCGGAGCGGGCATGGCCCCGGTACTGTCGCTGCTACGGCACGCCGCACAGACCGGCCTGTCCCGACCGATGCATTTCTACTACGGTGCACGCACCGCGGCAGATCTGTTCTATCTCGACGAGATCGTCTCTCTCGGTGCACAACTCGAGACCTTCTCGTTCACCGCGTGTCTGTCGGAGTGCGCCGACGACGCCCCGGCCGGGATCACCGTGGAAAGCGGCAACGTCACCGACATCGTCGCCCGCACCCAACCCGACCTGGCCCGTACCGAGGTGTACTTCTGCGGTCCCCCACCCATGGTGGACGCCGCCCTGGCCCTGGCCGATTCCGCCGGGGTGCCCAAGGACCAGGTCTTCTTCGACAAGTTCAACAGCCCGGCGTTCTCCACCCCCGCCGTCTGACCCAGCCCCGCGATCACCGGCACCAGCCATCACCGGTGATCACCGAAGAGAAGGAACGAAAGGCATGTCTGCACCAGCACAGCCGCGGGAGCGCAGCTTCCCCTCCATCGAGTTCACCGACGCCGAGGCCGGCGCCGCGGTGTTCCCGAGTTCCACCAGCCGCAGGTACAGCTACTACACCCCGGCCCGCAAGCGGTCCACCATGTACGAGGACGTCACCGTCGACGTCCAGCCCGATCCCGAACGTCACCTGACCCAGGGCTGGATCTACGGCTTCGGGGACGGCCCCGGCGGCTACCCCAAGGAGTGGACCGTCGCCCGCTCGAGCAACTGGCATGCCTTCCTCGACCCCAACGAGGAGTGGGACCAGACCATCTACCGCAACAACTCTGCGGTGGTGCACCAGGTGGACCTGTGCCTGCAGAACGCCAAGCGGGCACGTGCCTATGACTCGTGGAATGCGCCGTGGCTCAAGTTCATCGAACGCCATCTCGGTGCCTGGATGCACGCCGAGAACGGCCTGGCGCTGCATGTGTTCACCTCGATCCAACGGTCGGGGCCGACCAACATGATCAACACCGCGGTCGCGGTGAACGCCGCCCACAAGCTGCGGTTCGCCCAGGATCTGGCCCTCTACAACCTCGACATCTCCGAGGCCGAGGACGGATTCGACGGCTCGGCACACCGCGACACCTGGATGAATGCCCCGGAGTGGCAAGGGGTCCGGGAGACGGTGGAACGGTTGACCGCGGTCGGCGACTGGTGCCAGCTGCTGTTCGCCTCCAACATCGTCTTCGAGCAGCTCGTCGGCTCCCTGTTCCGCTCGGAGCTGGTCATGCAGGTGGCCGCACCCAACGGCGACTACATCACCCCGACCATCGTCGGCACCGGCGAGTACGACTACGACCGCGACCTGGCCTACACCCGCAACCTGTTCCGGATGCTCGCGCGGGACGAGGAGTTCGGCCAGGCCAACCGGGAACTGTTCGGCGAGTGGATGTCGGAATGGGTTCCCCGTTGCCTGGACGCCGCCCGTGCGCTGCAACCGATCTGGTCGCAGCCGGCCGACAAGTCGGTGACCTTCGCCGCCAGCCTCGACGCCGCCACCGCCAAGTTCCGCAGCGTCCTGGAATCCATCGAAACCGAGATCCCCGAGGAGTTGAACCAGTGAGCACCATGCAGTTCGGCGCACAGACCGAGTTCTCCAACATGTGCGGAGTGACGCTCATGAACACCCCGATCGGCCGGGTCGTCGCCGATGTCATGGGGGCCAAGGAGGGCGTCTCCCTCACCGAGTACCCGTCGATGATCCGGGTGGACGGGGTCAACCGCCTCGACTTCGACTACGACGAGCTCACCGACGCCCTCGGACAGGACTTCGACGGCTCGATCTTCGAGGAGATCAGCTCCACCCACTACGGACGGATGGTCCACCTCGACGACCGGACCATGCTGTTCGCCAGCCCGGAGGACGCCGCGGAGTTCATCGGCTTCGACCTCACCGCCTCCTCCTGAGACCACGCCGCCGGGACTGCGCCCCCACGGTCCCGGCGGCGTCTTCCAACCCCGCACAACCCGCACCACCAGCCCAGCCCAAACAGCACCACCACAGCCCAACAGCGCCATCGCTGCCATCGGAGAAAGCGAGCGAGAGATGTACGAGAAGAACGGCGAGCAGTACTTCATCGTCGATGCCCATGTGCACCTGTGGGACGGACGCGAGGCCAACCAGCGCAACATCCACGGCAAGCAGTTCATCGACTGCTTCTACGACTATCACCGCAATCTCAGCCCCGAGAACGAGGTCTGGGACTACGACACCTACTGCTACTACGGCCCCGACCGCCTCATGCGCGACTTGTTCGAGGACGGCCCCGCCGACCACGCCATCTTCCAGGCGACCATCCTGAAGGACTTCTACGTCAACGGATTCGCCCAGGTCGACGACTCGCTCAAGCTTGCCGCCGACAACCCGGACAAGCTCACCTACAACCACGCCTACGATCCGCGTGACGGCGAGGACGGCCTGGTACAGCTGCGCAAGGACGCCGACGCGATGCAGCTCAAGGGGGTCAAGCTCTACACCGCCGAATGGCACGGCGACTCCCGCGGTTACAAACTCGACGACCACTGGTCGCGGCGCTACCTCGAGGAGTGCATCAACCTCGGGATCACCAACGTCCACGTCCACAAGGGCCCCACCATCCGCCCGCTCGACCGGGACTCCTTCGACGTCGCCGACGTCGACAAGGTCGCCACCGACTACACCGAGCTCAACTTCATCATCGAGCACGTCGGCCTGCCCCGGCTGGAGGACTTCTGCTGGATCGCCACCCAGGAGTCCAACGTCTACGGCGGTCTGGCCGTGGCGATCCCGTTCATCCACACCCGCCCCCGGTACTTTGCCCAGATCATCGGCGAGCTCATGTACTGGATCGGCGAGGACAAGATCCTGTTCTCCAGCGACTACGCCCTGTGGACCCCGCAGTGGCTCGTCGAGAAGTTCGTGGACTTCCAGATCCCCGAGGACATGACAGAGTACGCCCCGCTCACCACCGAGGCCAAGAAGAAGATCCTCGGCCTCAATGCGGCGAACCTGTACCCGCACATCGAGGTTCCCGACCATCTGCGGCTGCCGGGCGAGAATCCCGATCCCGGTGCGGAGGTGGCGGCCGGCGCGCCGGAGGCGGTGACCGCATGACCGCCCTCATCGACCGGGGGCGTGACCCCGCCGGTACCGCCGATCCGACACATCCCTCCGACACGGCCGTCGCCCTCACCGACGCCGTGATGGCCGCCCTCGACACCGTGTCCGATCCGGAGCTCGACCAACCGATCACCGAGTTGCGTTTCGTCCGTTCGGTTCTCGTCGACGACGAGGGGGTGACCGTACACCTGCGGCTGCCGACGTCGTTCTGTTCCCCGAACTTCGCCTATCTGATGTGTTCGGATGCGCTGGACGCACTCGAGGACATCGACGGTATCGGCCGGGTGCAGGTGATGCTCGACGACCACCACGATTCGGACAAGATCAACGCTGGTCTGGCGGCCCATGCAGGCTACAAGGGCACGTTCACCGTCGAGGCCGAGCAGGATCTCGACGAACTGCGGATGACGTTCCTGCGCAAGGCCCACACGGCCGCGATGGAACGCGCGGTGAGCCCGATGATCGCCGCCGGCACCACCTGCGTCGACGACTGTGCGCAGCTGCTGCTGCGGGATCTGCCGGAGAACCCCGCCAAGGTCGCGCTGCTGCGCCGGCGCGTGCAGATCGGACTCGGCGTCTGCCCCAACTGCCGGGTGGTGGTCGACGAGGACGGCAGTCCCCTTCCCGCCGAGGCCATCCCGATGCGCCTGCGATTCGCCCGGTCGGTGCGGATCTCGATGGAGGGCAACGGCCACTTCTGCCGGGGGCTGCTGGCCACCCGCTATGCCGACGACACCGACTGCGACGGCACCTCCGGACCGGTGGTCACCGATCTGCGGATGCTGCCCATGCCCACCACGCGCACCGCACACACCCCGGAACCGGCCACCCCCGGCGCCCACACCGGAGTCCCGGACCCACACACAGAGAGGTCAGCATCATGAGAGCCGTCCAGGTGGTCGGATACCACGACAAGTTGCAGCTCAACGAGGTCCCCGACCCGCAGATCACCGGACCGTTCGACGTGATCGTCCGGATCGGCGGTGCCGGTGTGTGCCGCACCGATCTGCACATCCTGGAAGGCCAATGGGAGGCCAAATCCGGTGTCGCCCTGCCCTACACGATCGGCCACGAGAATGCCGGCCGGGTGGAGGCGATCGGCGACGAGGTCACCAACGTCGCCGTGGGCGACAAGGTGATCCTGCATCCGCTGATCACGTGCGGGCTGTGCCGGGCGTGCCGCGCCGGTGACGACGTGCACTGCGAGAACAGCAAGTTCCCCGGTATCGACACCGACGGCGGATATGCCGAGTTCCTGAAGACGTCGGCGCGCAGCGTGGTCCGGATCGACGACTCGCTCGAACCGGCCGACGTCGCGGCCCTCGCCGACGCCGGACTCACCGCCTATCACGCGGCCGCCAAGGTCGCCCGGATGACCCGGCCGGGCGACACCTGTGTGGTGATCGGCGCAGGTGGACTGGGGCACATCGGAATCCAGGTCCTGGCCGCCATCTCGGGGGTCCGGATCGTGGTGGTCGACCGCAACCCCGACGCCGTCGCCCTGGCCGTCGAGGTGGGTGCGCACGTCGGGATCACCGCCCCCGCCGGCGAGAGCGAGGCGAACGGCCCGGTGGAACAGGTCCTCGAGCTGACCGGCGGACACGGTGCCGAGGCGGTGCTCGACTTCGTCGGCGAGGGCGGGGCGACCGCCGAGGGCGTGGCGATGCTGCGACGGGCCGGCAACTACTTCGTGGTCGGCTACGGCGAGAACATCGACGTCCCCACCATCGACATCATCTCCACCGAGATCAACTTCATCGGCAACCTGGTCGGCTCCTACAACGATCTGAACGAGCTGATGATCCTCGCCGCGCAGGGAAAGGTGAAGCTGCACACCGTGACCTATCGCCTCGACGACTTCCAGCAGGCGCTCGACGATCTCGACGCGGGCCGGGTCAGGGGGCGCGCCATCCTGATCCCCTGACCGCAGTCCACCCGATCATCGTCACTCGATCCCGCCCGGCGCCGGCACATCCGGCCTCGCGGACCCACTCGGAGAACCACACCTTCCCCACCGGGAAGCACCAGAAAGGTTGGAGAACATGGCCAAGGAGTTGCGCTACAACGCCGAAGCGCGGCTGCGACTGGAGCGGGGCGTCAACGCCCTCGCCGACGCGGTCAAGGTGACATTGGGCCCGAAGGGCCGGAATGCGGTGCTGGAGAAGCTGACCGGACCACCGACCATCACCAACGACGGTGTGACGATCGCCCGTGAGATCCAGCTGCGCGATCCGTTCGCCAACATGGGTGCCCAGCTGGTCAAGGAGGTGGCGATGAAGACCAACGGAGCGGTCGGCGACGGCACCACCACCGCCACCGTCCTCGCCCAGGCGATGGTGCGGGAGGGATTGCGCGCGGTCGACCAGGGCGCCAACCCGATGCGGGTGCGTCGCGGGATCGAACGTGCGGTGGCCGCGGTCGTGGAGTCCCTGGGTTCCCAGGCGGTCCAGATCGGCGGCCGCTCGGATCTGGAGCGGATCGCCGGACTGGCCGCCAGCGACGACGAGGTGATCGGCGAGGTGATCGCCACCGCCGTCGAACACGTCGGCAAGAACGGGGTGATCACCACCGAGGAGAGCGACACCATCGGTCTCGCCGTCGACGTGGTGGACGGCATCGAGTTCGACCACGGCTACATCTCCGGCTACATGGTCACCGACCACGACCGGATGGAGGCCGTCCTCGACAATCCGGTGGTGCTGCTGACCAACAAGAAGATCACCGGCGTGCAGGAGATCATGCCGACGATCGAGGTGGCCAAGCGTGCCGACCGTCCGCTGCTCGTGCTCGCCGAGGACGTCGACGGGCCCGCGTTGCAGCTGCTCGTCGGCGGCAACATGCACAAGACGATGCAGTCGGTCGTGGTGCGCGCACCGGGATTCGGGCATCGGCGGGTGGCCGAGCTGGAGGATCTCGCGGTCGCGCTCGGCGGGCATGTGATCGCCCGCGACACCGGGATCGAACTCACCGAGGTGAGCATCGACCACCTGGGCACCTGCGATCGGGTGACGGTCACCGAGAACCAGACCACCCTGGTCGGCGCCCACGGCGAGCAGTCGCTGGTCGACGCCCGGGTCCGGCATCTGCAGGCACAGCTGGACCGCGCGCGGATCGACGCCGACCGCGACAGCCTGGAACTGCGGATGGCCCGGCTCACCGGCCGCGTGGCGGTGATCCGGGTGGGCGGGGTGACCAGCGTCGAACTCAAGGAACGCATGCTCCGCGTGGAGGACGCGCTCGCGGCCACCCGCGCCGCGGTGGAGGAGGGCATCGTCTCCGGCGGCGGCACCGCCCTCGCCCAGGCGCACCGGGTGCTGACCCCACTGGAGGCCACCGGTGACGAGCAGGTGGGCATCCAGGTGGTCCGCAACTCGCTCGCCGAACCGCTGCGGTGGATCGCCACCAACGCCGGCTTCGACGGCGACGAAGTGGTGGAGGTGGTCGGCGAGCTCCCCCTCGGCCACGGTTTCAACGCGCTGACCGGCCGCTACGGCGACATGTTCGACGAGGGGGTGATAGATCCGTGCAAGGTCACCAAGGCCGCACTGGTCAGTGCCGCGTCGATCGCCGCACTGCTGATCACCACCGAGACGGCGATCGTCGAGGAGGTGGCCGGCAATCCCGGCGCGATCCCCGCCCCCCGGTTTCGGTGATCTGGCCGAGGGGATGGTCCGTCCCTCCAACATCTACTGATCGACGGCGGGGGACCGGACTCGTCAGCCACCGGTCCGGCCACGATCTGGGCCGGTCACGATCCGGGCGACTCCGACGCCCACGGCGTTGATCGTGACCGGCCCTCCCCCGTACACTCGGACCAGATGTGAGACCCACATCACACAGGAGTCGTTTGCTCGGTGACCTCACAGCCCATCACCCCGACCGTCCACCGACGGGTGTCGTCCACACCTCCCGCGATCGCGCGTGCGCGGGAGGACTTCCTCGCCGACAACCGTCTCGACGATGCCGTCCGTGACCCGATCTCCACGTCATGGCAGCGGTCACGCGCCTTCAACGTCGACGCCGACCGTCTGCAGTTGCCGTTCGTCCGCGAACCCAACCTGGAGAGCCCCCTGGTCAGCGCCGCGCAGCCGGTCATCGACCAGCTCGCCGACGACCTGGCGGCCGAACCGGTCAGCATCGTCCTGACCTCCCCGGACGGCATGGTCTTGTCCCGGACCACGGCACACCGGCGGCTGCGCACCCTGCTCGACGACGTGAGTCTCGCCCCCGGTTACTGCTACAGCGAGGAGTTCGTCGGCACCAACGGGATCGGCACCGCACTGGAGAGCCGGCAGCCGACCCTCGTGATCGGCGCCGAACACTACGCCGAGGCCCTCAACCGGCTCTCGTGTGCCGGTGTCCCGATCGTGCACCCGATCTCGGGCGCGGTGGTCGGCGCACTCGACCTCACCTGCACCGAGGAGCATCCGTCGAGCCTGCTGCTGTCGCTGGCCAAGTCGGCGACCTCGCAGATCGTGCAACGGATGCTCTCCCAGGCCAGTGAACGCGAATCGCGGCTGCTCAACGCCTACCTCGCATCGTGTCGCCGGGCGCCGCAGACCATGGTGCTCGGGATCGCCGGCGACGTGGTGCTGATGAACCGCAGGCTGCGCCACAGCGTCGACGCCGCCGACCAGCTCACCCTGCTCGAGTGCGCCGTCGACCCCTCGCCCGGACCCGCGGGCAGCCGGATCGGCACGCTGCCCTCCGGCCGGGTCGCCCGGCTGACCCCGGTGACCGATCACTGCGATCCCGAGGGCCAGGTGTCGGTGTTCCGGGTGCACCTCGTCGATCCGGGTCCGACGCCACCGTCGGCGCCGGTCCGCACCGAGGACTCCGTCCTGCCCGGCATGGTGGGCCGCAGTTCGTCGTGGCGGCAGTGCTGTGCGCGCGTCGTCGGACATGTCCGCGCCGGACATTGGATCGCGGTGTCGGGGGAGGCCGGATCGGGCCGCACGGCGATCCTGCGTGCCGCCGCAGAACGCCTGCTGCCCAACACGGTCCGGGTGTTCGCCGCCGAGGACTTCGATTCCGACGACACCGTCGACGCACTGGCCGCCGAGCTCGAGCGGGACGGTTTCGGGGTGATCATCCGGGATCTGGACCGCCTCTCCCCGCAGACGCAGGAGGCCATCGCCGACCTGTTGCCCGGCCGTGAGCATGCCGGTCTCCTCGGCGTGACGACCCAGGCCGCACATGGCGATCCGTCGTCGATGCTGCTCCCGTTCTTCGGTCACACGGTGGAGGTCCCGCCGCTGCGGCACCGGATCGAGGACCTGCACGAGCTGGTGCCGACCCTGTTGCGGCAGTTGACCCGTGGCCGTGAACTCACCGTGGCCCGCGAGGCGATGACGGTGCTCGGCAAGTACTCGTGGCCGGGCAACGTGGCCGAGTTGCGCCAGACGCTGCGCGAGGTGGTCACCCATCAACGGTCGGGGGTGATCGGCGTGGGGCAGTTGCCACCGCGGTGCCGCACCACCGGACGCCACACCCTCACCCGTATCCAGGCCCTCGAACGCGACGCGATCGTGCGCAGCCTGGAGGAGAACGGCAACAGCAAGGCGGCCGCCGCCGAGGCGCTCGGCATCTCCCGGGCGACGGTGTACCGCAAGATCAAGGAGTTCGGGATCGTCACCTGACCCCGTGCGAGGCGTGACACGACCACCGCTAATATAAATGACAACCACTTTCACTAAGGAGTTGTCATGAAGGTTCGTTCGTCCCTCCGCTCACTGAAGAAGCAGCCGGGCTCACAGGTCGTGCGCCGCCGTGGACGTGTCTTCGTCATCAACAAGGGGAACCCCCGTTTCAAGGCACGTCAGGGCTGAGGGTTCGCACTTCGTGAATCAGGCAAACGGTCTACCGTCGGATGGGTGGACATCGACGATCAGCGGGCCTCCCTGTGTGCGGCAGCCCATCAACTCGCCGCCGCCGGGCTCGCGACCGGGACCAGCGGCAACCTGTCGGTGCGCGTCGGCGACCAGGTGCTGATCACCCCGTCGGACTCACGGCTGAAGTCCCTCGATCCCGAGCAGCTGGTGGTGGTCGATCTCGACGGCACGGTGTCCGTGCCGACCCGGTACCGCCCGAACTCCGAGCTGCACATCCACCTCGGCATCTACCGCACCTCGTCGGTCGCCGCGGTGGCGCACGCCCATCCGGCGTCGTCGGTGGCCGTGGCCAACATCGTCGACGAACTGCCGCCGATCCACTACGCCGCGGCCACCCTCGGCGGATCGGTGCGAGTGGCCCCGTATGCGGTCTTCGGCAGCACCGAGCTCAGCGAGGTCATCCAGGTCGCACTCTACGAGCGCACCGCGGCACTGATGCGTAACCACGGGTCGGTGGCCGTCGGCGGAACCATCGAAACCGCCTGCGACAACCTCGAACTCGTGGAGTGGCTCTCGGATGTGTACCTGCGTTCGGTGGGCGGGGGCACACCCGCCGTCCTCGACGGCGCCGCACTCACCGAGGTGGTCGCCGCCGGCGCCCGCCGCCACTACACCCCGTTCCCCGGTCGGAATCGGTAACCCCGTCCGATACCGACGCCCTCACCCAGAGCGCGCGGATCCGCCGACGATCCGCTCGGCCGTGCGGGCATAGGCCTGCCCCAGCGCGACCGGATCCCGGTGTGCGCGACTGGGAAACCATCGGCACACGTCGACGCACAGCGACGAGATGGCGAGCACCGCGTCGTCGGCGTCGTCGACGGTGAACTCCCCCGTCTCGGCACCCCCGCGCACGATCTCGTCGAGCCGCGCGGTGATCTCCCGGCGCAGCCCCGCGATGACGCGGAAATGATCGGGGGTCAGGGCGCGCATCTCGTACTGCACCACCCGGGCGAGCGCGTGATGCTCGGCCTGCCAGCCGGCGAAGGCCGCAACCACCAGTCGCAGGCGATCCCGGTACGTCCCGGCCGGGTCGTCGACCGCGGCGATCGCATCGTTGACCTGATGATGACCCTCGAGTGCGATCGAGTAGAGCAGTTCTTCTTTGGACCGGAAGTGCGGATACATCGCCGCAGCACTCATGTTGAGCCGCGCGGTGATCTGACGCGTCGAGGTCCCGGCGTAGCCGTGCTCGGCGAAGGACTCGATCGCCGCGTCGCGGATACGTTGCGCCGCAGCAGATCCGGCCGCACCGGACCGACCCGGTCCGGCATTGCGCACCTCGGTCACCCGACCACCTCCCTCGTCCCGACCCCTGCGTCGGTATCCGCATGGTTGACGTCACACCACCGTCGAGGCAGTATAAGCGAGTGCTCATAAAATGAGCACTCGCTTAGGAAACGCATCACCCTCGGAGGAGAGTCATGGCCGACGCCCTGTCCCGTCGCGATCTGGAGTTCCTGCTCTACGAATGGCTCGACGTCGAATCGCTGACCACCCGGCCGCGCTTCGCCGAACACTCCAAAGAGACCTTCGACGCAGTCCTCGAGCTCTCCGCCGACATCGCGACCAGCCGCTTCGCGCCGGTCAACCACCTCGGCGACGCCAACGAGCCCTACGTCGGCGACGACGGACGCGTCGTCCTCCCCGAGGAGATCACCTCCGGGATCACCGAATTCCTCAAGGCCGGGCTGATCGCCGGCACCTTCGACGAAGAACTCGGCGGCATGCAGCTGCCGGCCGTCGTCGCCCGCGCCTCCCAGGCCTGGTTCCAGGCCGCCAACGCCGCGATGTCGTCGTATGCCTTCCTCTCGATCGGCAACGCCAACCTGCTCACCGAGTACGGCACCCCCGAACAGATCGACACCTGGGTCAAACCCATCGTCGAAGGCCGCTACTTCGGCACCATGTGCCTGTCCGAGCCGCAGGCCGGCTCCTCACTCGCCGACATCACCACCAAGGCCGTCCCCGCCGACGACGGCACCTACCGCATCACCGGCACCAAGATGTGGATCTCCGCCGGCGACCACGAGATCGGCGAGAACATCGTGCATCTCGTGCTGGCCAAGGCACCCGGCGGCGGCCCCGGCGTCAAGGGCATCTCGCTGTTCATCGTCCCCAAGTTCCTGCCCGACGGCACCCGCAACGACGTCGCCCTGGTCGGCCTCAACCACAAGATGGGCAACCGCGCGACCACCAACTGCCTGCTCAACTTCGGCGACGGCACCTTCGCGCCGCCCGCTCACTCCGTTCCCGGCGCGGTCGGCTACCTCGTCGGCGAAGAACACCAGGGCCTCTCCTACATGTTCCACATGATGAACGAGGCGCGGATCGGTGTCGGCTTCCTGGCCACCACGATCGGCTACGCCGGCTACCTGGCCTCCCTCGAATACGCCAAGGTGCGCACCCAGGGGCGCCCCGTGGACCAGAAGGACCCCGAGTCCAAGCCGATCCCGATCATCGAACACGCCGACGTCAAGCGCATGCTGCTGGCCCAGAAGTCCTACGTCGAGGGCGCCCTGGCACTCGGGCTCTACTGCAGCAAGCTCGTCGACCTGCAGCAGACCGGTGACGACGCCGAACGTGAGCGGGCCGGCCTCCTGCTCGACGTACTCACCCCGATCACCAAGTCGTGGCCGTCGCAGTGGTGCCTGGAGGCCAACAACCTCGCGATCCAGGTGCACGGCGGCTACGGCTACACCCGCGAGTTCCCGGTGGAGCAGTACTACCGCGACAACCGGCTCAACCCGATCCACGAGGGTGCGCACGGCATCCACGGCCTGGACCTGTTGGGCCGCAAGGTGATCATGCGCGGTGGCGCGGGCCTGCAACTGCTGGTCGAGACCATCGGCGAGACCCTCACCCGCGCGGCCGCACAACCGGCCCTGGCCGCCTACGCCGACGACCTGCGCAGCCGCGTCGAGACCCTGGTCGCCACCACCGCCAAGGTCTGGTCCACCGGCGACCCGGCACTGGCGCTGGCCAACGCCACCGCCTACCTCGAGGCCGCCGGACACCTCGTCATCGGCTGGATGTGGCTCGAGCAGCTACTGGCCGCCGGCGACAAGTCGGGCGACTTCTACGACGGCAAACGCGCTGCGGCCCAGTACTTCTTCCGGTACGAGCTGCCCAAGACCGCCGCCCAGTTCGAGCTGCTCGCCGCCCTCGATCGCACCACCCTCGACACCGATCCCGCCTGGCTGTGATCGGCGAGCAGGGTCCCGACCGAACGCACGCTCGGTTCTAGTACTCTGCATGTCACGCAGGGTGCCGCACGTCACAGATGTGCCGCACCACTCCACACACGACCCAAGGAGCTCCACCAGTGTCCGTGCTCGACATGTTCTCCCTGACCGACAAGGTCGTCGTGGTGACCGGCGCGTCGTCGGGCCTCGGCGTCTCGTTCGCCACCGCCTTCGCCGAGGCCGGCGCCGACGTGGTGCTCGCCGCCCGCCGCACCGATCGGCTCGCCGAGACCGCGGCCAAGGTCGAGGCCCTCGGCCGCACGCCGCTGTCGGTGGCCACCGACGTCGCCGACCCGGATGCCTGCCGGCGCGCCATCGACTCCGCGATGGAGACCTTCGGACACGTGGACGTGCTGATCAACAATGCGGGCGTCGGGACGGCCGTGCCCGCCACCAAGGAGACCCCGCAGCAGTTCCGCGACGTCGTCGACATCAACCTCAACGGCTCGTACTGGATGGCCCAGGCGGCCGGGCGGGTGATGCAGCCGGGTAGCGCGATCATCAACATCTCGTCGATCCTCGGCATCACCACCGCCGGGCTGCCGCAGGCGGCCTACAGTGCGTCGAAGGCCGCGATCATCGGTCTGACCCGTGACCTCGCCCAGCAGTGGGGCACCCGCCGCGGCATCCGCGTCAACGCCCTGGCCCCCGGCTTCTTCAAGTCGGAGATGACCGACGGCTACGCCCCCGGCTACCTCGACTCGCAGATGCCGCGACTCCTGTTGGGCCGCACCGGCGATCCCGCCGAACTCGCCGCCACCGCGGTGTGGCTGGCATCGCCGGCCGGTGGGTACATGACCGGCCAGACCATCGTCGTCGACGGCGGACTCACCGCCACATAGCCGCCAGACCGTCCACAGTTCCACAGAAACGCCGCCCCGGAGGCGGCGTTTCTGCGTATGTGTGGAGGGTCTGTGCGAATCAGACGCGTGCGGTGGCGATGAGGGTGTCGCAGTTGACCTCGGTGATGTGTTCGGCGGCAAGGCGTTCGACGAACCGGTCCCGGATTCTCCGGCGCGTCTCGTCGTCGAGCTCGGTGAGCGCACCCCGATAACCACTGCCCAGCACCAGCTTCCACGCGAACTCCGGGGTGCATGCCACCCGCAGCCGCACGGTGGTGACCTCCACGTCGTGTCCGCCGACGTCGGACAGCCACGCGGCCAGCGTCTCCTCGGTGTTGATGCGGTCGATCGGTCGCGGGCCGCTGCCGGGTGCCCTCGGCCCCTGATGCCCGGTGTCTCCGGCGATCTCGCCCACCGTGGCGAAGTAGGCGGCGGCGAAGTCGGCCATCGCATCGGCGTGCCACACCGACACACCGACCTTGCCGCCGGGACGGACCAGTCGGAGCAGTCCCCGGGCGGCGTCGTCCATCTCCGGCAGGAAGAACACCCCGAAGGCACATGCGAGGACGTCGAAGGCGTTCTCGCAGGGCGCGATCCCGGGTTCGAGGGTGGTCACGTCCGCCACCGCGACGTCGACGTTGCCCAATCCCTCCGCACCGGCCTTGGCGCGGGCGACGTCGAGCAGCGCGGCGGAGAAGTCCACCGCGAGCACGCGGCCGTCGGGCCCCACCGCCTTCGCCGCGGGCAGCACACTCGCACCGGTCCCCGAGCAGATGTCGATCACTGCCTCGCCCGCACGGGGGTCGAGTGCGGCGATCAACGCCTCTGCAGCCGGACCCCAGACCTGCGGGGTGACCGCGTCGAAGTCGTCGGCGGCGGAATTGAACACGCCGGCCAGCCGTGATCCGGGGTCCTCGATCTCGGTGTGCGTCACGTCGTCGAGCCTAGCGACGAGCCGGGTGAGCAATTCCACCTGCGCCGGATTGAGCTTGACGGCGGCATCGGCCTGCCCGAACCATTCGGCGCGATCGACCTCCGGGAACTGCGCCAGTTGTCGCGACCGCGGTGGCCACACCATCTCGAAGGTGTTCGACGTGATGGTCGAGACGTCGAGGTCGCCCTCGACGGCGAACCCGGTGACCCGCTTGCCGCTCTTGAGCCGGACCTCACCGAGTTCGACGACGGGGCCGTCGGGGGCCGGGGAGCCGATCTCCTCGGCGAACTCCCGCCGGGCCGCGGCCAGGAGGTCCTCGCCGGGTTCGACGAGCCCCTTGGGAATCGTCCACGCCCCGTCGTCCTTACGCGCCCACAGCGGGCCACCGGGATGGGCGATGAGGAACTCGAGGGAGTCGTCGCGCCACCGGTAGACGAGCATGCCCGCGCTGATCTGTGCCCCTCGGGAAGAGGAATTTCTGCCTGCCATGCTCATATATTCTTGCGGAAACACGACCGACACACGGTTGGCGCAGGACCGCAATGTCGGACTCATAGACACTGTGCATGTCCTTTCTCCAGACGATCAAGCACGGCCGGGACGCCGACCACCCCGTCGACGACATCCCCCCGTTCCTCAAGCTCTTCCCGCTCGGGCTCCAGCACGTCATGGCGATGTATGCCGGTGCGGTCGCGGTTCCGCTGATCGTCGGCGGCGCGATGGTCGGTGCCGGGCAGATGCAGAGCAACGAGATCGTCCACCTGATCACCGCCGACCTGTTCGTCGCCGGTATCGCGACCATCCTGCAGGCGGTCGGGTTCTGGCGGTTCGGCGTGCGCCTGCCGCTCATGCAGGGCGTCACCTTCGCCGCGGTCGGCCCGATGATCACCATCGGACTCAACCACGGGATCACCGCCATCTACGGCTCGGTGATCGCCTGCGGTGTGTTCATGATCCTGGTGGCACCGATCGTCGGGAAACTCATCCGGTTCTTCCCGCCGCTGGTCACCGGCACGATCATCCTGATCATCGGCGTCTCCCTGATGCGTGTGGCCGCCGGCTGGTTCGGCGGCGGCACCGCCAAGGGTGAGGACTTCGGCGCCCCCAAGGCCATCGCCTTCGGTTTCCTGACACTGCTGCTGATCATCCTGATCGAGCGGTTCGCCCCGCCCACCATCAAGCGTGTGTCCATCCTGATCGGTCTGGTCCTCGGCACCCTCATCTCGATCCCGTTCGGGATGGCCGACTGGAGCAGCGTCGGTGAGAGCTCCTGGGTGGCGATCCCCGAGCCGTTCTACTTCGGTTTCCCGACCTTCGACGTCAGTTCGATCATCGCGATGATCATCGTCGCCCTGGTGATCATGACCGAGACCACCGGCGACATCGTGGCCGTCGGCGAGATCGTCGACAAGAAGATCACCCCGCGCAGGCTGGCCGACGGTATGCGCGCCGACGGTCTCGGCACCGTCCTCGGCGGCATCTTCAACACCTTCCCGTACACCGCCTTCGCCCAGAACGTCGGACTGGTCGCGATCACCGGTGTCAAGACACGTCACGTCGCCACGTGCGCCGGCGGCATCCTGGTGGTGCTGGGACTGCTGCCCAAGATGGCCGCAATCATCGAGGGCATCCCGCTGCCCGTCCTCGGCGGCGCCGGTGTGGCACTGTTCGGCATGGTCGCCGCGAGCGGCGTCCGGACGCTGAGCAAGGTGAAGTTCAACAACACCAACATCCTGGTGGTGGCGATCTCGGTGGGCGTCGCCATGCTGACCGAGGCCAAGCTGTACTACACATCCGACGGCGTGAGCGTCTCGCTGGATCTCTACCACCAGTTCCCGGACTGGTTCCAGACCATCTTCCACTCCGGTATCTCCGCCGGTGCGCTCACCGCGATCGTGCTGAACCTGCTGCTCAACACGCGCAGCACCTCATCCGATCCGGCCGACTACCACAACACCGGTGAGATCGACGTCGTCACCGCCGAGGGACTGGCCAGTTCAGAGGGGATGTCGGCGGCCGACGGCCCGCGTGGCGGCGCCTTCGATCCGCGCGATGCCCTCGCCGCCGCCGACCCGGCCACCCCGCCGGAAACGCTCAAGCTGCTCGCCGAGCACGATGCCGGACTGCACCGGTTCATCGTCACCAATCCGTCGGCGCCCAGCGAACTGTGCGACTGGATCAAGGAGCAGGGCGATCCCACCGTGACCCGGCTGCTCGACGTGTGGGACGACAAGACCGAGGGCCGCTTCTCCGCCCGCGGCCCCCGGTCCCAGTCCTAGCGCTGACGGTCCACGACCTGGGCGTCCACCGGCCGCACCGACATGGGCGTCCGCACCGGGTGATCGTCCCCGGGGCGGACGCCCACGTCGTGTCCCCAGGAGACGCCCGCACCGTGCCGGCAACCGGGTTCTCCCTGCCGGGTTCTCCCAGCCGGGTTCTCCCTGCCGGGGCCGTGCGGTGTCTCGGGTTGTCGCGCCCGGGCGGCCCGACGCTCCTATCGTGGAGGTATGTCCCACAGCCCCAAGCCCGAAGAGCTCGATCCCGCCGTCGACGACCCCGACATCCCGACCGAACCACCGCGTCCATCGGCGTTCGCATTCGGTGATGCCACACCGATCGGCGAGACCGACCGGATCGTGCGGGAGACCGCCGCCTACGACGCCGCACGCCACGACATCGAGGTGACCCGCGGGCACGCCGTCGGCGGGAGCGACGGCAGCACCGAAGGCCAGTGACCGACCCGCTCACATCCCGACATTCCCGACGCGCCGACGCGGTTGTCCCACGCGGTCGGCCGATGGACGTGTAGACACTTCAGGCATGGAGGTCCTCACCAGCCGCGTGCTGCTCCGGTCCGGCGATCCCGAGCGACTGCAGCACTTCTACCGTCATCAACTGCGTCTGGCCGTGGCCCGGGAGTATCCGGGCGGTGTGGTGTTCTACGCGGGCAACGGGCTGATCGAGGTGCCCGGTCATCTCACCGCCGACACCGACCCGGCCGTGGAACCGTCGGGGGCACTGTGGCTGCAGGTCCGCGACATCGCCGCCACCGAACGCGAACTCCGGCAGGCCCGGGTGGAGATCGCACGCGAGCCGCAGACCGAGCCCTGGGGTCTGATCGAGATGCACGTTCGCGATCCCGACGGCCGGCTGCTCATCGTCGTCGAGGTGCCCGCCACGCATCCGCTGCGTCTCGACAACCGGTGAGCGCCCACCCACCGGGCTACCAGAGCTGATTGGCCGCCCGGTCGAGCCGTCATGACAGACTGGACGCCATGAGCACGTGGAATGCGCCCGTTTCCGGGCCGGTGGACGCCGTCGTGGATCTCCCCGGCTCGAAGTCGATCACCAACCGTGCCCTGCTGCTCGCCGCCCTCGCCGACGGTCCGTCGACCATCACCGGCACACTGCGCAGCCGCGACACCAACCTGATGCTGTCCGCACTCACCGGCCTGGGCACCGGCGTCGCCGTCGACGCCGACGACCCGACCACCGTCACCATCACCCCGAATCCGATGCACGGCACCGACGTCTACTGCGGACTCGCCGGAACGGTGATGCGCTTCCTGCCGCCGGTCGCCGCACTGGCCGACGGGCGCGTCGCCTTCGACGGCGACGAGCAGGCCCGGCATCGTCCGCTGGCCACCATCCTCGACGCGCTGCGCGGTCTCGGGGTCGAGATCGACGGTGACGCCCTGCCGTTCACCGTCACCGGCACCGGATCGGCCCGCGGTGGCCAGGTGACCGTCGACGCATCCGGGTCGTCGCAATTCGTGTCCGGGCTGCTACTCGCCGGTGCCCGGTTCGACGAGGGCATCACGGTGGCCCATGTGGGCCCGCCGGTTCCGTCGATGCCGCACATCGAGATGACCATCACGATGCTCGCCACCGCCGGGGTCGTCGTCGACGTCTCCACCCCCGACGTGTGGCGGGTCCCGCCCACGCCGATCCGTGCCGTCGACTGGGCGATCGAACCGGATCTGTCGAATGCGGCGGCCTTCCTCGCCGCCGCGGCAGCCACCGGTGGCCGGGTGAGCGTGCCGCGCTGGCCGTCGATGACCACCCAGCCGGGGGCACAGATCGCCGACATCCTCGCCGAGATGGGTTGTGCCGTAGAGCTCGTCGACGGTCTGCTCACCGTCACCGGCCCGGAACGACTGAAGGGCATCGACCGCAATCTCAAGGAGATCGGCGAGCTCACCCCCACCATCGCCGCGCTCGCCGCACTGGCCGACACCGAGTCGAGACTGACCGGCATCGCCCATCTGCGTGGACACGAGACCGACCGGCTCAAGGCGCTGACCACCGAGATCGGACGCCTCGGCGGCGACGCCGAGGAGATCGAGGACGGACTGATCATCCGACCCGCGAAACTTCATGGCGGACAATGGGAATCGTATGCCGATCACCGGATGGCGACTGCCGGTGCGATCATCGGCCTGCAGGTACCGGCGGTACTCGTCGACGACATCGAGACCACGTCGAAGACGCTGCCCGACTTCCCCGGCATGTGGCAGCAGATGATCGGTCGCCCGTGAGCCGACGCGCGGAGAGCTACGACGAGTCCGACGTCCGGATCCGTCCCGGCAAGGGCAGCCGTCCGCGCACCAAGACCCGTCCCGCACACGAGAACGCGGAATCCGCGATGGTCGTGTCGGTCGATCGTGGCCGCTGGGGGTGCACGCTCGGCGGCGACCCCGGCCGCCGGGTGGTGGCGATGCGCGCCCGCGAACTCGGCCGCACGCCGATCGTCGTCGGCGACGATGTGGGAGTGGTCGGCGACCTCACCGGCCGGCCGGACTCCCTCGCCCGCATCGTCAAGGTGGCCGAACGCCGAACCGTGCTGCGCCGCACCGCCGATGACACCGATCCCTATGAACGGATCGTCGTCGCCAACGCCGACCGACTGCTCATCGTCACCGCGATGGCCGATCCCCCGCCCCGCACCGGCTTCGTCGAACGCGCACTGGCCGCAGCCTATGTCGGCGGGTTGGAGCCGATCCTGTGTCTCACCAAGACCGACCTCGCCTCCCCGGACGAGTTCGTCGCCGCATTCGAGGGTCTCGATCTGCCGATCGTCCACGCCGGGCGCACCGATCCCCTCGACGACGTACTGACGCTGCTCCGCGGGCATCTGACCGCCCTGATCGGTCACTCCGGGGTGGGCAAGTCCACCCTGGTCAATCGCCTTGTGCCCGAGGCAGACCGGGCCACCGGGGTGGTCTCGGGAGTGGGCAGGGGACGCCATACCTCCACTCAGTCGGTGGCATTGCCGCTACCCGGCGACGGCGAGACCCAGCGCTCGTGGGTGGTCGACACTCCGGGCATCCGCTCGTTCGGGCTGGCACATGTGGGTCCCGACGACATCATCGACGCCTTCGACGATCTGCGCGATGCCATCGAGAACTGTCCACGCGGCTGCACCCATCTGGGTGCGCCGGCCGATCCGGAGTGTGCCCTCGACGAGCTCGAAGGTCCATCGCATCGACGGGCGATGGCGGTGCGCCACCTGCTGATCGCGGTGTCGGGGGGCAAGACCGAGGAGGCAGAATCGGGTCCGAGCTCGGACTCCACCTGAGCTCGGCCCGATCCGGTGCGAGATCACGATCACGGCGGCCTGCGCGGTTGACGCGAAGCGTTCAGTCGGCCCCGGCGACACACGGCACGGTTGACCGGACGACGAGATCGATCATGCGTGGCTCGCGGTGATCTCCTTGACCTGTTCGCGCCCCATCGCCTGGTCTCGCCGCAACGGTGTGACGATCAACGCGACAATGGCGATGACCGGGAACACCGCGATGATCAGCATGGTCGACGTGGCCCCCACCGCCGACAGCAGAACCGGGAAGCAGAACAAGCCCACGATCGAGCCCAATCTACCCATGGATTCCGACCATCCCGTCCCGAGACCACGGATCTCCGTCGGGTACACCACCGCAGCCAGCGTCTTGCTCAGCGGTCCTGGACCGAAGGACGTGCCCGCCAACATGAATGCCACCAGTACCACCGGCACGATCGACAGATCCTGACCGCCGATCCCGACGAGTCCCACCGCGACCAGGCAGACCACGACGACGGTGTATCCGGCCAGGCCCAATCCACGCAGACCCAGCCGCGAGGTCAACCGCACTCCGATCAGGCCGGCCACCAGCGCCAACACCTGAGCACAGATCGTCGCGATGATCGTCGACACCATATCCTTGCCGAATATCAGTCCGGCGATCACCGGGATGTAGAAGCCGACGCCGTAGTATTGGAGCTGCTGCACGAAGGCACAGATCGACACCAGCACCGTGCGCGACCGATTCGTGTAGGTGAACAACTGCCCCACACCATACTTTCGGTTCTCCGGATCGAAGTCCCGATCATCACTACCGTCGGGTTCCACCCGCACATCGATCGCATAGGTGGAGCCCAGCACCTTGGCCGCGACGTCAAGCTTCTGGTGTTTGGCCGACCACAGCGGCGATTCCTCGGAGTATGTCAACCGCAGGACCAGCGCGACCACCGCGATCACCGCGCCGACACCGCAGGTGACCCGCCACATGTGACCGGTGGCCATGGCTACGGCAAATGGAAGAGCGATCGCCACCCCGAGAATGTTGGAGAATGAGGCGACGGGCTGCCAGAGGTTGATGAACTTGGCCTGTGTCTCCTTTGTCAACAACTCAGCCATGAAACTGAATGCGGCTCTTCCTAATTCAGAGTGCGCGCAGGCTTTCTGCGAGTTGGCCGGAGTGGATGAGCGACCGCAAGATGTAGTGGGTGAGGTTACGGAACCCGAGGGCGATGCCGCGCAGATGCTCGAGGCGCCCGTTGATGGCTTCGACTGGGCCGTTGGAGGCGCCGGTGTCGAAGTAGGCGAGGATCTCGGCCCGTCGTGACCACAACGAACGCCCGAGTTGGGCCAGCTCTGATAGTCCGGCGGGCACGCCGGTCTTGATCTTCTTGAGCAGCTTGTACATTGCGATCTTGCTGTCCCGCTTGGTGGGTTGCTCGTAGGCATCGATCAACTCCTGGTAGATCGCGTAGGTGACCGCAACGGCCACGTGCTCCTCGCGGGCATCGAGGCCGCCGCGCAGCCGAGTCTTCTGCTTGTCGGTGAGCAACCCGATCCGGGTCAACAAGGTGCGACGGATGCCGTAGAGCGGATCCCCGGATCGACCGCGATGCCCGCACGTATCTTGTTGCACGCGTTGACGACACAAGGTCAATTTCTCCGCTGCCAGATGCACGACGTGGAAGGGGTCCATCACCACACGCGCCTTGTCGAGGGCTTCGGCAGTGGCGGTGCGATACCCGGTGAACCCGTCCATCGTGACCACCCGAATCCGGTCGCGGAACCCCTGATCCCGCGCGCCGAGCCAGTCTTTGAGCGCGGCTTTGGAGCGGCCGGCGACCATATCCAGCAACCGGGCCGGGCCGGTTCCATCCACGATCGGGGTGAGATCGACCAGGACGGTCACGAAATTCGGATCACCCTTGCCGCGAACGTGTTTCCACTTGTGCTCATCGACCCCGAGGACCCGCACACCGGCCAACCGGGCCGGTGCAGCAGCCAGCTTCTTGACCGCGGCCAGGGCGAGGGTGTTGACGGTGTTCCAGCTCAACCCGACCGCAGCCGCGACGGCCTTCACACTCATCTTGTCGCTGATCATCGCTCGCATGATCCAGGTGGTGGTGCGGCGGGTGACCTGCGCCCTCGGCGCCACGATGGCGCTGATGTCGGCACGAAACACCGACGTCGTGCAGTCGGTGGTGGCACACACATAGCGCGGCACCGACAGGTGCAGCCGGGTCGGATGCCCGACGATGGGCAGATCGGCGACCTCACGGTCGACATGATCACGCAGCCGACCCGCCTGCCCGCACGTCGGGCAGGTGTTCTTCGGGTCCAGGAGCTGGCAAAACAAGTGGGTACGGTCCTCGCCGTCGATGGCGGCATCGGTGATCGTGACGCCGAGTTCGATCGTGCGGCAAATCGTGTCGGCAATAGCGCTACGCTGCGTCATGGGTCCTGTTGGTGTTCGGATTGGGTGTGTGAGAGCTTTCATCTTCACACCACAGGACCCGCCACGAGCCCAGCGGCTCACCACCGAATCGGACCTACATCTAGTGGACTCGCACACCCATTCGGGCACTCTCAATCAGGAAGAGCCCTGAATGCGACCGGAATGTCCAGGCCGACCGCGATTCCGAGGAGTATCCGGAAGAACAGAATCATCCAGAAGTTCACCGAGAGCGCCACACCCAACGGTGCGATGACAAGCAGGACCGCACAGATCACGAACAGGCGATAGCGACCGGTCCGATCTGCGATGATGCCGCCGGCGAGGGCACTGAGCAACGCGCCAACGGCCGTCGACGACGTGACTATTCCGACCTGGGTGGGCGTGAGTCCGAGCTCGGCGGCCATCGAGCTGACCCCGATACTCAGACTGCCCAGGTCATAGGCATCGGCGAACACCGAGGTCATCGCGATCGCGAACAGGATTCCCGCGCGCTGGGTGTTGCGTGGATTGTCCTCGATGTAGCGGATGATGTCGCGCCGATTGCGAACCACCAGTGTGGACATCAGCCCACCTCTCCGACGACGGTCCGACCGAAACCTACTGCAATGCAGTTCATCGTCGCACCTCTGCCTGCTGGTCGATCTCTCGTCCGGCGTACGCAGGAATCGTGCAGATCTCGCGATCATAGGCTCGAATCTCGTAGACACCGACCGCCGGATCACCGTTGGTGGACAATGCGACCAATCGCAGCCCACGGGTCCTCTCGGACCGATCGAGCGTGTGCACCACCCGAGTGGCAGTGTTGTCCTCGACCCGAACCACCGTCCGCCACCCGTTGGCGTCGGCGACCTGGAGTTCGTAGTCGCGCAGGCACTGCGGGTCACGATAGAACGCCGGATAGGCGTGATACTCGCGAAGCAGATGGCCGGCGAAGGTGAGCTGGACCTGCTTGATCTCGTGCTCGACCGGCCAGGTCAGTTCAATCCAGGCGGGCAAGGGTACCGCCGGGTCGGAACGCCACTGATTGGTCGAGCGATGCGGTCGAGCCTCTCCCGAGATCACCTGATCCGGTTCGTATCCGCGCTGCGGCGGCACCACCTCGAAACCGAGGGTCTGACCGCTGCCAAATCGGCGATAGTGCCCTGGATTGTCCTCGAACGCGGCGATCTGCCCGGGCGCTACAGCCGGCGAGATATGCCATTCGACATCCTCGGCAGGAGCCAGATCGACTCGCACGAAAGATGATCCACCCACCTCGGGGAGTCCGATATCCCAAGTGACCCAGGCAGGGCCGCCAACGGGAACCTCGATTTCTTCCTTGGCCAGTACCATGCCCGTGTCCACCCGATAGTCCCAGATGTCATCGACGGCGTAGAGCGTGGCAGCCACCCGCGCCGACGCGGTCCCATGATTGCTCAGACACAACCGGATCGCATCGAGCGGCTGGCCCGCCCCGCGGATGATCCACTGCGCGACCCGACGTTCGAGATTGCCACGGAAGGGGAACAGCGGATAACCACGCCAGTAGTCGATTCCGCCGGTCCGGTCGGTGCTCGACGGCCCGACCCCGCGCACGAGGTCGGTGGAACTGGCCGAGATCGTTGCACTTCGGGCGAGGTCAACGGGGTCGGAGTTGGCCACGTTGACCAAGAAGGCACCATCGCGGAGGATCGTCTGCTGAATCCGGGCAATGTCATCCGCTGCCGCCTCGACGACGTGATCCGCCGAGAAGTTCAGTGCGGCAGCGATACCCACCGCTTCGCCCATGGACGCACAGGTACCCATCACGCGCGTTGCCCCCATCGCGACATGGGTGGCGCTCATGTTGCGGCCGGCGAAGAACAGATTGTCGATGACGGCAGAGGACAATGCCCGCAGAGGAATCCCAAACGGCGGGACGTACTTCGACCCCATGGAGGCCTTACCCGGGTCTTTCCACTGATCCTGGGTCGACGGTTCGGCGATGTCCTTCAGCAGCCCGCCGATGGTGTGCAGATCCATGTACCAGCCGCCGAAGGCGACCTCGTCGTCGAACTTCGTCCCGTCGATCAGGTCGGATTCGGTGAGCAGGTAGCGTCCCTCAAGCCTGCGACTCTCCCGCTTTCCCGGTACCTGACCGATCCAGTCGAGTGCGAGCGTCGACGCGCGCGGCGACCAGTAGGGATGACGATTCTTCAGATAGTCCCAGATACCCAGTACATGCCTGGTCAGCTCATGCCGCAAGATCTCGTTGTCGTACAGACTATTCCACGGTGCACCGAGTTCGATCCACCAGTATCCACTCTCGAGCGTCGGGATCTTCCTGCCACCGCCGGTGAAGAACTCGTCGCTGTCATATCGAACCGCCCACTCCGGTGCATGGAACTCGGTGGGCACCCCGGTATCCACAGTCTTGAAATGCAGCGAGGAGCCCATCGTGTCCGCGGATGACTCGGCGGGAGCATGTGTTTCACCGAACTCTGCGGATGCCTCGATACCGAATCGGGACGGATTCCCGGCCAGATCCCCGACGGTGCCGTCGCCAGTACAGTCGATGAACACCGATCCGCGGATCTCCCGGATCATCTCCGCACCCCACGTCCGGGCGGTCACCGAGGCGATGTGCCCGTCGCGCACCTGCACCCCCTCGACCCCGGTGTTCAGGTGAAGGGTGAGATTGTCGGTCCGGACCGCCATGTCGTAGAGGACCATGTCCCAGACCGAGTTGGTCCACCCGTTCTCCTCGATCTTGGCATGATTGCGAACGCGTTCCTCGATGAGAGCCTCCGAGATCACCCCTGTCTCCCGCGCGTAACCGTGAAACGCAGCTGCACCATGCGGGGTCACGCGGATCTCGGATGATGAGTTGCCACCCAGCACAGGTCGATCCTGCACCAATGCGGTCTTGGCGCCGTGGCGAGCCGAGGCAAGGGCTGCCGAGAATCCGGCGAGCCCTCCCCCGCAGACCACGACATCATAGTGTTCAGCGACAGTGCGCATCGGAGTCGTCTCCATCCTCATAAATTGTGACCCACATCATGTGGACCGGTCCACATCGTAAGCCGCCACATATGTCCGGTCAATAGCTCATAGGCCTTTCGCTGGGCGTCAGCCCCGCTGCGCGACCCCACTGGAGCTCGAACGCACAACCAGCGAAGGCTCGACCCGCATTTGCCGCGACCCCTCACCAGCTTCGGTGGTTTCGTCGAGCAGCACCTCGGCCGCTCGCGCGCCGATGGTCTGGTTACCGGGATCGACCGAGCTCAGATCCGCAAGATGAAAGGACGCGGCCGGAGTGTTGCCGTAGCCGACGACGGCGATCTGGGCTCCGGCCGCACGAATCGCCGCAAGCGCCCCGATCGCGGCCGAATCACCGGCGGCGGTCACCGCGGTCGGTGGCTCGGCCTCGGCGAGCAGACGTCGCATCGCGTGAAATCCCGCCCGCTCCTCGAAATCTGAATGTTCGACCCGGATCTCGGCAGCGAGATCGTGGCCGACCATCGCGCGTCGGTACGCCGCCGCGCGGGCCGCTCCCACCTTCCCGATACCCGCCAGATGCGCTATCCGACGGTGACCCTCCGAAACCAGGTGTGATATCGAGAGATCAAGTCCACGATCATCATTGGTGAACACCTCGGCGACCCCGGGAATACCGACGTCACGGGCTCCGGCAACGACGGTGGGTATCCTCGCCGCGAGGGCTTCCAACGCCGACATGTCGACAACCGCGCCGACGATCAGTAGCCGAGCAGGCCGCAGATCGCCGAGAAAGGCGATCGACGCCGATTCAAGCACGGCATCGGCCCCGGGCTCGCTGAAGCTCGCCGGTGACAGGAGGACCTCGAGCCCGGCCTCGTCAAACCTGCGCGATGCCCCGATGACGATTGGGGCCAACGCCGCCGAGTACAGATCGGCCACCACGATCCCGGTGAAGCCGCCGTCGGAGTTGTTCAGCGTCCTGGCCGACCAACTCGGGCGAAATCCCAACTCCGTTGCAGCGGCCATGATCTTCTCCAGGCTGTGTGCGCCGACCCGACGTGGCTCCACGAAGGCGCGCGACACCAGCGACTTCGAAACCCCGGCCACCTCGGCGACATCCCGAATCGTCGGGCGTTTGTCCGCACGCCCCTTCCCAGTACCCACTCCGCCAGCCTAGTCGCGGCCTTTCCCGCAACCGGCGTGACAGGGCCCCGACCAGTCATTCATCTTGGCGGTGGGGTGGGATGACGGCGTGTATGCCTGCTTCTCTGGTGGTGGTCCGTGATGACGATTCGCGTACGGTGTTGGAGTCGTGGACACGGTCGACGACGTTGAGTGCGGGTCTGGCCGCGCGAAGCTGCGATCGTATCGGTGGCCTCGGGTGTGGGGACCATGGCAACAGCTCGGGCACCTTCGGGAGCTCGGCCGACGGTGACGTACCGGTCGACCCGGTTGTTGGCAACCCAATCGTGGTGCCGTCAGCTGGATGCGGTCAGCCCTTGTCGTCGGTCGTGTAGTCGTAGAAGCCGTGACCGGTGGCCATACCGAGCCGGCCTTTGTCGATGTAGTTCTCCTTGAGCCAGCGTCCGAGCTCCTGCTGGCCTTCGTCGCCGTTCATCATGATGTTGTACGGGGTATTGAGTCCGACGATGTCGTAGATCTGGAACGGCCCGATCGGCGCGCCGGTGGCGATACGCCACACGTTGTCGACGTCCTTCGGGTCGGCATAGTCACCGGCGGCCAGTTGCGCCGCGGCCGAGAGGAACGGCACCAGCAACGAGTTCAGGACATAGCCCGCCTTCTCCTTGTGCATCGGGATCGGAACCATGCCGATCTCGGAGGCGCAAGCGACGACGGCGTCGAACGAATCCTTGCTGGTCTCCGGGGTGCCCATGATCTCGGCCGTGTTGAACTGCCAGACCCGGTTGGCGAAGTGCATGGCGAGGAAGCGGTCCGCTCGACCACTCGACGGCGCGATGTCACTGGGCAGCAGCGTCGACGAGTTGGTGGCGAAGATGGTCTTCTCCGGCGCCAACGCGTTGAGCTTGGCGAAGGTGTCCTGCTTGATGGACAGCACCTCCGGTACCGCCTCGATCACGAGGTCGGCATCGGCTGCGGCGACCGAGAGATCAGAAGTGAATGAGAGATTCGCGAGCGCGGCGTCGACCTTGGACTGCGAAGCGCCCGGAACCTCGGCGAGGTAGGTCTTCGCGAGTCCGTGCGCGCGCTCCTTTGCCTTGACGAGAATGTCGTCGTCGATGTCATATGCGACAACCTTTTTGCCGCTGTACGCGGACTGGAAAGCAATCTGAGATCCAAGAACACCGGTACCGAGCACTGCAATGGTTTCGATTGTCGACATGGCCCGAAGCTATCGCGGTCCCACACCACTGTCAACCGATTCCCAAGAGGCTGCCATCACATTCATCGGCAGTAATGAAGCCGCTCAAATCCACCGGTTCGAGGGTTCAGAACGGACAGGAATTCGATTGATCTGTGCCTGATTCGGATCGCCCTGAACCTCCTGGAGACTTTCTCACGATCGGTCCATCAGGCCTGCCGGAACCGCGATTTCACGAGTTGTTCGGCGAACGTTGACGTCTCGAGATCATCGAGGTCTCCGAGGACGCCTGGCCCGGAAGCCTCACCATTCATATTCTCTGATCATTTCCGGAGAAATGTGTGGAACCGTCCGAGGACTTCCGTCGCAAGCAACTTCCGGATTCCTGCCGAACTACCGGTCCACCACTGTCGTCTCGAAGAAGTAGCGGTCGGCCCGATATGCGTGCCGGCCGACCTCCACCACCTTGCCCGCATCGTCGAAGGCGGTGCGCTGCATGGTGAGCAGCGGCGACCCGACCTCCGTCTCGAGCATTGCCGCCTCATCCGGTTCGGCCGCCTTGGCGCCGATCACCTGACGGGCCAGCCGGATGTGCACACCGCGTGCGCGCAACCCCTTGTAGAGACCGCCGTCCTCGAGCTCACCTGCAGGCGGACAGATGTCGGCGGGCAGATGATTGGTCATCACGGCCAGGGGCTCGCCACCCGCACTGCGCAGGCGGCGGATGGTGACCACCTCGGCGCCGGCAGCGAGGCCGAGATCGCTGCGCAGTTCCTCGTCGGCCACCGATCGCCGGTACTCGAGCAGCTGCGTGGTGGGATACATCCCCGCGGAACTGAGGTCGTCGAAGAGGCTCGTCAGTTCCACCGAACGGTTCACCGGACTCAGGACGACCTGCGTGCCGACGCCGCGCTTGCGGACGACCACACCCTTGTCCACCAGCTCCTGGATCGCCTGCCGGATGGTCGGTCGCGACAGCCGGAGCCGTTTTGCCAGGTCGAGCTCGTTCTCGAGCCGGTCACCGGGCGCGAGATCACCGCGGATGATCGCCGCCTCGATGCCCTGCGCGAGCTGGTGGTACAGCGGCACGGGGGTGGAGCGGTCGAGATCCACCTGCAGTTGCCTGGCCTCTGTCATGCTCTCCAGTATGTCATAACAAGCAAACATGAATGGCATCATCGTTCGACTCAATCCGGCGGCATGTTGTATGGGGTGATCACGCCGATCTCGGAGGTCTGTGGCCGATACTCCCCCGCGACCGCGCCGTGGTAGCTCATCACGGTCTGCGCAACCCGTCGCATATCCGCCCGAAGATCGTGGTGAAGCACCGCCGTCAGGTGCCCGCTGCGGAGCAGGGCGCGGTTGGACGGACCCAGATCGTGGCCGATGAAGACCTCGCACGTGCGGTCGGCGCCGGCGAAGGCGCCGGCGATCCCCTTGTTCCCGCCACCGATCGAATACACCGCGGTGATCGTCGGATCTTCTTGCAGTGCAGCAGATGCCAGAATTCGACTCGTGACGTCGAGGCCGTCGGATCCCGACACGTCGACGATCCGCCGGTGCGGGTCGCCCCGACGCATCGCCGCGCGGAAGCCCATCTCCCGTTCCTCCTCGCCCCGGAACATCTCACTGCTGGTCATCACCAGCACCGCCGCGTCGACATGCCGCAGCCACTGGCACATCAGAAATGCCGCGGTCGCTCCGGCCGCGCGGTTGTCCATCCCCACATAGGCCATTCGCGTACTCATCGGGACGTCGGTGACGAAGGTGATCACCGGGATCCGGACAGTGGTGAGCCTGCCGATCGCGGCCGCCACCTCCGGGGTGTCGGGGGCCTTGAGGACCACGCCCTGACTGCCGCGCCGGGCGATGCCGTCGAGTGTTGCGATCAGATCGTCGATCGGCCACGTCTCGTGGAGGTGATACCGCGCGCGGAAGATGGCCGGTCGCAATCCGGGTAGCTCGGCCTCCAATGCGGCCCGGACCATCGACGAGAACCGCCGGGGCGTCTCCATCACCAGGTCGATCATGAACTGCCGTCCCGACAATCTCAGCTGCGACCGCTGCCGGTCCAGGTCGGCGATGGCCTGCTCCACCTGCAGGACCGTGCCCTCGCGCACACCCGGCCTCCCGTGCAGTACACGATCGACCGTCGCCTCGCTCACCCCGGCCTGTCGGGCGATCTCGCGCATGGGATATCGGTGTGGCATGGCCCACTCCTGAGGGAATCTTGATGGATATCTGATCTTGTTCGGACAATAGGATCTTGCCATTCTGAGTCCGGATGTACGCCCCGATCGCCCGGCCGGACGCGGCCGCATCGACGGACACACCCCACCGACCCCAGATCCACCCCGACGACGAGAGGAAGCCCTGCGATGACGACCTCGAGCACCACTCCCACCACAGCCGGCCGGCGTGCCGACCGCTTCTCCCCCGACGAATGCCGGATCGACGACTTCATCGCCTCGATCGGCACCGAGACCGATCTCGCGGACTACCCCTACGCGACGTCGGTGCAGAGCAATGTCCTGGTCTACGACGCCCCCGCACTCCGTTCACAGATCGTCGACCCCGACACTCGGGCGAGCGTCGGTGACGAGCTCGCCCGCGCGTTGCTGACCGGCCCCGGCATCGTCGTCTTCGCCGGCGCCTTCGACGAGGACACCGCGCTATCGGAGTCCACACAGATCTACACCGACATCATCGACGCACAGCACGCCGCCGGGCAGAGCTTCGGTGACCACTTCGCCACGCCCGGCGCCAACGACCGGATCTGGAATGCCCTGCAGAAGCTCGCCCTGCGCAACCCCGAGACGTTCGTCCGCTACTACCGCAACGACATCCTGGCCCTGATCTGCGAGGCCTGGGTCGGCCCGATGTATCAGGTGACCTCGGCGATCAACGTCGTCAATCCCTTGGGGGCCGCGCAGAATCCCCACCGCGACTACCACCTCGGCTTCATGTCCACCGACACCGCGACCCGATTCCGCGCCCACCAGCACCGACTGTCGGCCGCGCTGACCCTGCAGGGGGCGGTCGCCCATGTGGACATGCCGCTCGAGTCCGGACCGACGATGTATCTGCCCTACTCCCAGCGCTACGAGCAGGGCTATGTCGCGTTCAACCTGCCGGAGTTCCGACAGTACTTCGCCGACAACCACATCCAACTTCCGTTGCGCGCAGGCGATGCCGTCTTCTTCAACCCGGCGCTGTTCCATGCCGCAGGCCACAACACCTCAACCGACATCAAGCGCATGGCCAACCTGCTGCAGGTGTCGTCGGCGTTCGGCCGGGCGATGGACGCCGTCGACCGATCGGCGATGCTCCGCTCGCTCTACCCGTGGATCCTCGATCTTGCCGAGACCGGCGACGATCACAGTGTCGGCAACGTGATCGCCTCGGCAGCAGAGGGTTACGCGTTCCCCAGTAACCTCGACCTCGATCAGCCGCTCACCGGTCTCGCCGGCGAGACCCAGGCCGAGCTGGTCCGGCGCGCCGTCGACGGACGCTTCGACGTCGACCAGTTCGATCGCGAGCTCGCCGAACTCGATCGTCGCCACACGCCGTAACCGGTTCGTCGACCGCCATTGACCACCGGGCCTTCCACACACCCGGCTTCCCAGACCCATTCCATCACGACGAGGTACGCACCATGATCACGACCCACCCCCGCATCGCCGCCGCACCCATCTCCTGGGGTGTGTGTGAGGTACCCGACTGGGGATATCAACTGCACGCCGAGCGCGTGCTCGGTGAGATGCGTGACCTCGGCGTCACTGCGGCCGAGACCGGACCGGACGGATTCCTCCCCACCGATCCGGCGGCGCTGCGCGACACCCTCGCCGCCTACGACCTGCAGTGTGTCGGTTCTTTCGTCCCGGTGGTCCTCCATGACGCCGACCATGATCCGGCTCCGGCGGTGCGGGCGGTGATCACACGTCTGCTGGTCTCCGGTGGCGATGTGCTGGTGCTCGCCGCGGCGACCGGCACCGACGGCTACGACAGCCGGCCTGAACTCGATGACGACGCCTGGCGCACCCTGCTGACCAACCTCGACCGCCTCGACGCGATCGCCGCCGAGAGCGGGATCGTCGCCGCCCTGCATCCGCATGTCGGCACGATGATCGAGCGAAATCCGGAAGTCCTTCGGGTGCTGGAGGACTCGTCGATCGGGCTGTGTCTGGACACCGGCCACCTGCTCATCGGCGGCACCGACCCTCTGGAGATCAGCGAGGCGTTCGCCGGCCGTGTCCGGCACGCACACCTCAAGGATGTGCGCGCCGACCTGGCCCGTCGCGTGCAGCACGGCGAGCTCACCTACACCGAGGCCGTCGCCGCCGGTATGTACGTCCCCCTCGGCGCGGGCAATGCGCGCATCGAGCGGGTGGTCCGCACGTTGCGCGACAACGACTACGACGGCTGGTTCGTCCTCGAGCAGGACACCATCCTCGCCGACGAGGCGGCCGGCGACTCCGCGGCCGCCGACGTGGCGGTCTCGATGTCGTTCCTGCGTAGCGCCTGCCGCCCGGAGATTCGGGCGTGACCGATCAGCCGTTGCGGATCGGTGTACTGGGCGCATCCCGGATCGCGGAGGCGGCGATCGTCGGACCGGCCCGCGAACTCGGCCATCGCCTGGTGGTGGTCGCTGCCCGTGATCGGGGACGTGCCGAGACGTTTGCCGCAACCCACGGGGTCGAGCGGGTGGCGGATTCATACATCGACGTCGTACAGGACACCGAGATCGATCTGGTCTACAACCCGTTGGCGAATTCGCTTCACGGGCCGTGGAATCTGGCCGCGATCGCGGCCGGGACCCCCGTTCTCAGCGAAAAGCCGTTCGCGCGCAACGCCGTGGAGGCGCTGGAGGTGGCCGACGCGGCGCGCTCGGCCGGGGTCCCAGTACTCGAGGGCTTCCACTATGCCTTCCACCCGCTGATGGAACACACACGCAAGCTGATCGGCGACGGCACCATCGGGACTCTGCGCCGTGTGGAGATCGAGATGGGTATGCCCGAGCCCGGTCCATCGGATCCGCGGTGGGACTACAGGCTCGCGGGCGGCGCGATCATGGACCTCGGGTGTTACGGCCTGCATCTGCTCCGAGCCCTCGGCACGTTCGCGGGCGGGGCGCCGGTCATCACCGGGGCCACGGCCGTGCTGCGCGGCGAGCAGATCGACGAGTCGGCCCGGATCGAGGTCGAGTATCCCGACGGCGCATCCGGGATGAACGTCAACTCGATGGTCGCCGGCGAATTCACCTTCCGCTGCCGGATCGTCGGTTCTGCCGGGGAACTCGTCGTGCACAACTTCCTCGCTCCCACTCGCGACAACCGGCTGACCGTCGTCACGGGCACCGAGACCCGTGTGGAGGAGGTCAGCAGCCGCTCCACCTACACCTTCCAACTCGAGGCCTTCGCGGCCACGCTCCGCCATGACGCACCCCTCCCGATCGACCTCGACGATGCGGTCACCAACATGACCTACATCGACGAGGCATACCGCAAGGCAGGCATGGAACCGCGCTGATCGTCCGGCTCGAACAGCACCTGCCACGTTCTGGTCGAGCAGGACATCCCACCTACCTCCAGATGTGGTCGACCACCCCGCCAATCCTTCTGCCACCCGCGGTCGGCGCCGTCGTCGAACGCCTCGACAAGGGACGGACCGAACGGTCGTCGACGACACTGCCGACCGAACTCGGGGGCAACGCGACCAGCACCTCGTCGATGTCGGGGTCGTCGCGGGGGGACTCCGACCAGGACGACCGCCGCACATCCCAGGCCGATCAGATCGGCGACGGCCCGCCGCCGGTCGCGGCCACGACCGTACACACCGAGGACGAGCCGAGGCGGTGGGGCGCCGTCGGTCTGCGCCCCGCGGCATCGGCAGCCTGGTACAGCGCGTCCACGGGATCGACCTCGAACGAGCTGGACGCGTCGAAGACGACACCGACCGGAGACGGTGTCTGCGTGCTGGGCGTCATGACGGTTCCTCGGGTGTCGCGGGGACTCTGGGGTGTCGCGGGGACTCTGGGGTGCCGCTGGGGCTCTGGGTGTCGCGGATTGTGCGGGGGCTGGAGCGGGAGGCCTGGGGCGAGGGTCTGGCGCGTGGCGACGGCCGTCGGGCGTGGACCTCGCACCCGACGCCGCCCCTGAGTGGAATACCTGTCACACGCCGAGTCCGTCGTTTGTCCTGACATATGGAGCTTTCAGACTCGCTCCGAGTGCCTGCGCACCCACCCCGACCGCCAAGGACACCGCGCCTACCGCGCAGACCGCCATCACGGTCGCGATCACCCAGTGTCATGGACAGCGAACCGGCACCCAGAAGGGCGAGGGCACGTGGGCAACCCGCCGCTGCCGACCAGTGCACATCCGCCCGGTCGGTCACGCCCGGGTCGGCGTCCCGACCGGCAAGACCCAACGTCCTTCGCGCACCGAGGCGGTCATGGCGTCGCGGGCCTCCGCGGCCCGCACCGCGGCATCGATGGTGGCTCCTGCGCCGACCGTGGCGACCTGCTCCGGTCCGCCGACCGACGCGCGGAACCGTGCGGCCTCGATCACCTCGAGGCCGTCGTATCCCAACGCAGCGGCCGAGCCGGACTGCAAGGCCGCATACTGCCCGTGCCCGGGACCGACGAACAGCGTCAACACGGCGAGATCCTGGATCGCACCGGACACCGGGCTGCGCCCGATCTCGAGTTCACCCCGATCGCACGATGCGGGAGGTCCGGGGCGGTCACGCTGGCGGCGGCAGCGACGGATCGGCCACCACCTCACGCCAGGCACCTACGCCACACGCACCGAACTGGTCGGCGGCGGCCGCCCACTCGGCGATCTCGTCGGCGATCATCGCCAGACGGGGCGACGGCCCTGGTGCCGGATAGTGGTGCGGCACCCGCGCAGACGCCAGGGCGTGCGCACGCCCGTCGAGCCGAATCCGATGACACCGACCGGCAGTTCAGGCGACTGCGCACCGGTGACGGCGGTCCTCTCGGGCAATGCGCTCGCCGTCATGGGAGTCCCTTCCTCAACGTGCCAACCATCATGACAGGTCCGTATGTCCAGACAAAGTCTTGACATTCGCATGTGGTGTGCCGCACTGTGGAGAAGCACCACCGGTCCTCCGCGCCCGACCGGCGCAGCCCGCCGCAAACACGCACACCGCATACCACTCACGAGGAGCAGTCCGTGACCACAGCCCGACCAACACCCGTCGTCGACGTGCTGGCGATCGGCCGCAGCGGCGTCGACATCTACCCGCACCAGATCGGAGTCGGCCTTGACGAGGTCACCAGCTTCGGCAAGTTCCTCGGCGGCAGCGCGGCCAACGTCACCGTCGCGGCGGCCCGCCTCGGACGCTCGGCCGCGCTGATCTCCGGGGTCGGCGCTGATCCGTTCGGGCGTTTCGTACGCGCCGAGATCGCCCGTCTCGGCGTCGACAACCGCTTCATCGGCATCGACCAGAGGTATCCGACCCCGGTGACGTTCTGCGAGATCTATCCGCCCGACGACTTCCCGCTGTACTTCTACCGCAAGCCCACCGCCCCCGACCTGCAGATCGAGGCCGACGACATCGACACCGCCGCCGTCGCACAGGCCCGGCTGTATTGGTCGACGGTCACCGGATTGTCCGAAGAGCCTTCGCGCAGCGCGCATTTCGCCGCGTGGGCCGCCCGTGAGCGTCGTCCGCTGACCGTCCTGGACCTCGACTACCGGCCGATGTTCTGGGAGTCGCCCGCGGCCGCCGGCGAGCAGGTGCGACGCGCCCTGAGTCAGGTCGTCGTCGCCGTCGGCAACCGCGAGGAGTGCGAGGTCGCCGTCGGCGAGACCGATCCCCACAAGGCCGCCGACGCGCTGCTCGACCTCGGCGTCGAACTGGCCGTGGTCAAGCAGGGTCCGCGCGGCGTGCTGGGCAAGACCCGCCACGAGACCGTCGAGGTGGCCCCGATTCCGGTCGACGTCGTCAACGGACTCGGCGCGGGCGACAGTTTCGGCGGTTCGCTGTGCCACGGCCTGCTCGAGGGCTGGCCACTGGAGAAGGTCCTGCTGCACGCCAACGCCGCCGGCGCGATCGTCGCCGGCCGGCTCGAATGTTCCACCGCCATGCCGACCGCCGACGAGGTGGCCGCGCTCGCCGTCGACCCTCGCCGGACCCCCCACACCACAGCCCAGGAGGCCCAACATGTCTGACCTCGTCACAGCGATCACCTCGACGTCACCGCGTGACCTGATCACCGAGGTGCCCGTGTGCTCCGACTACGCCGACGTCACCACCGTGCGCGCGCAGCAACCCGAGGCGATCGCTGCGGCGTGGGCTCGGCGGCGTCGCCGCGACACCGCCCGCGGCGACGAGCGGCTGATGATCGTTGCCGCCGACCACGCGGCGCGCGGTGCGCTGTCGGTGGGCGCCAACGTAACCGCGATGAACAGCCGCACCGACCTGCTCGACCGGCTGCGGACCGCACTCGCCAATCCGGGTGTCGACGGCGTGCTCGCCACCTCCGACATCCTCGAGGACCTATTGCTCCTCGGCGCACTCGAGGACAAGGTGGTGTTCTCGTCGATGAACCGTGGCGGTCTGGCCGGGGCGTCGTTCGAACTCGACGACCGGATGACCGCGGCTACTGCATCCTCGACCGTCGCCGCCGGCCTCAACGGAGCAAAGATGTTGTGCCGCATCGATCTCGACGATCCGGGTACCCTCAATATGCTGACCGCCTGCTCCCGTGCGGTGGACGAACTCGCCGCCGGCGGTGTGATCGCGATGCTCGAACCGTTCCTGTCGCGGCGGGTCGAGGGCAAGGTGTGTAACGACCTCACCGCCGACGCGGTGATCAAGTCGATGCATATCATCCAGGGACTGGGTTCCACCTCCGCCTACACGTGGCTCAAGCTGCCGGTGGTCGACGAGATGGAACGCGTCATGGACGCCACCACCCTGCCCACCCTACTGCTCGGCGGCGACCCACAGACCGCACCGGAGGAGACCTATGCGAGTTGGGAACGGGCACTGACCATTCCGTCGGTCCGCGGGCTCATCGTGGGTCGCACGCTGCTCTATCCGTCCGACAACGACGTGGCTGCCGCGGTCGGTACCGCCGTCGACCTGGTGAGCTGAGGCAGACCATGGCCAGCAAGTACTACATCCCCGCCGGCAGCGCGACGCGCCCGCTGACCGTCGACGTCACCCCGGAATCGGCCGGATGGACCGAATCCTCGCTCTGGGTGGCCGAATTGGCGCCCGGAGGCTCCATCACGCGGGCCACCGGACCCGACGAGGTCCTGGTCGTCCCACTGGCCGGTGCCGCCGTGGTCTCCTGCGACGGACGGGCATTCGAGCTCGAGGGCCGATCCGGGGTCTTCACCGGCCCCACCGATTTCGCTTATGTGGGACGCAACTGCGAGTTCACCGTGACCAGTGCCGACGGCGGACGCTTCGCCCTGTGCGGTGCGCGCGCATCGGCGACCCTGCCCTTCCGGTACGGTCCGCGCGCCGAGGTGGCCGTGGAGCTTCGGGGTGCGGGCAACTGCAGCCGGCAGGTGCACAACTTCGGCACCGTCGACTCGTTCGATACCGATTCGATCATCGCGTGCGAGGTCATCACCCCCGGCGGCAACTGGTCGAGCTACCCGGCCCACAAACACGACGAGAACTCCGAACTGGAATCGCAGCTCGAGGAGATCTACTACTTCGAGATCGACGAAGGACCGGACGGCACAAAGGGTTTCGGCTATCATCGCGTGTACGGCACCCCCGAGCGACCGATCGAGGTGCTCGAGGAGGTCCGCAGCGGCGACGTCGTCCTGGTGCCACACGGCTATCACGGGCCGTCCATCGCGGCCCCCGGCTATCACATGTACTACCTGAACGTGATGGCCGGTCCGGGTACCGAACGTGCCTGGAAGATCTGCGACGATCCCGCACACACCTGGCTGCGTGGCAGCTGGGAGCACCAGGAGATCGACGCACGTCTTCCCCTGCACGACAATCTCTGACCCACCATCGAGAAAGAAGTCATCGTGGCACCGATCAACCAAGGGCGGGCAGGCGGCGTGACCGGCATCCGCACTCCACACGGTGAACCGACGGTCCGTCTGACCGTCGCGCAGGCGACCGTGCGCTTCCTGGCCAACCAGTATGTGGAGCGCGACGGCGAACGGTCGAAGTTCTTCGCCGGCTGCTTCGGCATCTTCGGACACGGCAACGTCGCGGGCCTCGGCCAGGCGCTGCTGCAGCAAGAGGTCGACGATCTCGCCGCCGCCGGTCCCGACGGTCCCGCCCGGCCGTCGCTGACATATGTGCTGGGCCGCAACGAGCAGGCTATGGTGCACTCGGCCGTCGGCTACGCCCGGATGAAGGACCGCCTGCAGACCTGGGCCGTGACCGCCTCGGTGGGACCCGGTTCCACCAACATGCTCACCGGCGCCGCGCTCGCGACCATCAACCGGATCCCGGTGCTGCTGTTGCCCGCCGACACCTTTGCCACCCGCGCCTGCGCCCCAGTGCTGCAGGAGCTGGAACTGCCGTCGTCGGGGGACATCACCGTCAACGACGCGTTCAAGCCGGTCTCGCGGTACTTCGACCGTGTGTGGCGTCCCGAACAGCTGACCGGTTCACTGCTCGGTGCGATGCGCGTGCTCACCGACCCGGTGGAGACCGGCACCGCCACCATCGCGATCCCGCAGGATGTGCAGGCCGAGGCCTTCGACTTCCCGGAATCCCTGTTCGCCGAACGCACCTGGCATGTGGCCCGCCCGCTGCCCGAGCGCCGCGTGATCGCTGAGGCCGCCGAGATCATCCGGTCGGCCCGCCGTCCGCTGATCGTCGCCGGTGGCGGCGTCATCTACTCCGGTGCCACCGAGGCACTGGACCGCTTCTGTGCGCGCACCGGAATCCCGGTGGGCCAGAGCCAGGCCGGCAAGGGCGCCCTGCCCTACGATCACCCCCAGTCGGTGGGCGCGATCGGCAGCACCGGCACCACCGCCGCCAACGCCCTCGCCGCCGACGCCGACGTGGTGGTCGGTATCGGCACGCGCTACAGCGATTTCACCACCGCATCCCGCACCGCCTTCACCGGCGAGGGGGTGCGCTTCGTGAACATCAATGTGGCATCACTGGATTCGGTCAAGCACTCCGGTCTCAGCGTCGTCGCCGATGCACGAGAGGCGATCGAGAGTCTGGACGAACTGCTCGCCGGCCACCACGTGGAGCCCGCGTACCGCGAGCGCACCGGCGCACTGGCCGCGGAGTGGGATCGCATCGTCGACGACGCGTACTCCCCCACTGCTGTCGGCGTGAACGTCGCCACCGGCGCCGAGGCCCTCACCCAGGGTGCGGTGATCGGCCTGGTCAACGAGACCTCCGATCCCCGCGACGTGGTGGTGTGTGCCGCGGGCTCGATGCCCGGTGACCTCCACAAGCTCTGGCGCACCCGCGATCCCAAGGGCTACCACGTCGAGTACGGCTACTCGTGCATGGGCTATGAGGTCGCCGGCGGACTCGGGGTCAAGATGGCATGCCCCGACCGCGACGTGTTCGTGATGGTCGGCGACGGTTCGTACCTGATGATGGCGACCGAGCTGGTCACCGCGGTCCAGGAGAACCTCAAGGTGATCGTGGTGCTGGTGCAGAACCACGGATTCGCCTCGATCGGTTCATTGTCGGAGTCGCTGGGATCACAGCGATTCGGCACCGGCTACCGGTACCGGGGCGAGCGCGGCCGGCTAGACGGTTCCACCCTGCCGATCGACCTGGCCGCCAACGCCGCCTCCCTCGGCGCCGGCGTCATCCGCGCCACCACCGCCGCCGAACTCGCCGACGCGATCAAGGTCGCCAAGGCCGCCGAACGCACCACCGTCATCCACGTCGAGACCGACCCGTTGATCGGCGCCCCCGACAGCGAGTCCTGGTGGGACGTGCCAGTTTCGGAAGTAGCCACCCTCGACTCCACCCAGCAGGCATACCACGTCTACTCACAGTGGAAGTCCGTCCAGCGGTCCTACCTGACCCCTACAGAGAGCGATCCGGGCGCCTCCTCCCCCAGCTCCCCCACCTCACCGAGCGACGGAGACCGGTGATGTCGAAGATTCTCGTGGGCTCTGCCCCCGACCACTGGGGAGTATGGCGTGGTCCGGCGACCGGTGCGGTGCCCGAAGACCGCGAGTACACCGACGGCGAGTTCGTGGACCTTGCCTCGACACCGGGCACGTGAGCCACTGCGGCGGCGACACCATCGCGATCATCCGTCGCCATCCGGAGCGCATCGGCCACCTGCACCTCGAGCAGGTCGACGAGGAGGCCGATCGACCAGCGCACCCAGAAGAACCTCGGCTCGTGCGGGTGTCCCCGCCGTTGCGTTCCGTCAGGGTGTGTCTCCCAATTCTTCAGGGAGGGATCTGTGGAATTGATGGTTCTCGCCGCGAGGAGGGAGCGGTGGCGGCAGCCATCGTGACCGACAACGCAGCCAGGGCACCATCGAGCCGCGAAGACCCGCACAGGGAATGGGGAGACGCACCCTGGTCCTCATCTGCACATCACCCAGTCCGCCAACACATCCCACGGAGAAGACCATGACCGATCTACGTAACACCGACGTGCGAGTTGCCGTCCTGGGCGTCGGTATGATGGGCGCCGACCACGTCGCCCGCATCACCGAACGCATCAAGGGTGCCACCGTCACCGTCGTCAACGACTACGTGACGGCGAAGGCCGAGGAACTCGCGGCCACGATCCCCGGGTGCCGGGCGATCAACGATCCGCTCGACGCGATCGCCGATCCCGACGTGGACGTCGTCATCCTGGCGACCCCCGGCCCCACCCACGAGAAGCAGCTGCTGGCCTGCCTCGAGGCAGGAAAGCCGGTGATGTGCGAGAAGCCGATGACCACCGACGCCGCCACCTCGCTCGAGATCGTCAGGCGTGAGGCCGAACTCGGACGCAAGCTCATCCAGGTGGGCTTCATGCGGCGCTTCGACGCCGAGTACGAGCGGCTGAAGAACCTGATCGACGACGACGTCTTCGGCAGGTTGCTGGTGGCCCACTGCGTCCACCGTAACCCGGCGGTGCCGCCCAGCTTCGACTCGGCGATGATCGTCAAGGACTCCATCGTCCACGAGGTCGACGTCACGCGGTTCCTGTTCGACGAGGAGATCGCCACGGTGCAGATCATCACCCCGGGATCGAATCCGCGGGCGCCGCAGGGCCTCAAGGACCCGCAGATCGCGATCTTCACCACCGAATCCGGCAGGCATATCGACGTCGAGTGCTTCGTCACCACCGGGGTGGCCTACGAGGTGCGCACCGAGATCGTCGGCGAATACGGTTCTGCCTTCATCGGACTCGACCAGGGTGGGGTGATCCGCAAGCAGCGCAACCCGACCCAGGACGGAACGGGCGCCGGGAGCAGATCGAGCGGGCCCAATCCGAACAGCGACGGTCGTAAGGTCGCCGGGATCTGGGGTGGCGACATCACGCCGTCGTTCGTCGAGCGGTTCGGCGGGGCCTATGACACCGAGATCCAGCGGTGGATCAACGCGGTGCGCGCCGGCACCAACGTCGACGGCCCGGGCGCCTGGGACGGCTACGCCGCCGCCGCGGTCTGTGCGGCCGGGGTGCGGGCACTCGAGACCGGTGAGATCGTCGCCGTCGACATGGTCGACCGCGCCTCCATCGAGGGGGCGTGAACACGACGATCGCGCTCGATCCGACCCCGTTCCACCACGATGCCCGCTGGTGGAGCCGCCGCGCGGTGTCGGAGGCGCGGTGATCCAGATCACCGTCGGCCTCGGAGTGAACATGATGAACACCGAATTCTCCGGTCGTCCGGAGGAGGCCGAGGAATCCGCCCGCCACAGCTTCCACAGGGGTGGCAGCATGCGCGAGATCTTGACCGCCGCCGGTGACATGCAGTGTCCGACCCACGTGACCAACACGATGGATCACCATGCCTCGCATGGCCTCCGGTAGATCGCCACCCTCCCGGGCAACGCGGTGCGCGTGCATCAGGACCTCTAGATCGGTGACGTCGACTGGGACGAGTTCTTCGGCACGCTCGGCGAGATCGGCGATTTCTACGACCGTGACGACTCAGGCACGGTGTCGAGTGTGTTCGCCGAGAACGAGAACCGCGCCGAGGTCTCGCGATATCAGCTCGCGACGGTGACCGACTACGTCACCAGATTCGGCAACTGACGACGACTCCGGCCATCGACATGTGATCCGGCAACCGACCCCGTCTTCCACATTCATCCACTGACTTCCGATCCCCGGAGAACAGGAGTAACCCATGTCCACCCCACCGTCCGCCACCGTCGTCCACTGGGCCGGAAACAAGCCCTTCCCTGGTACCTCGAACGCCACCGCCCCGGTCACCAACCCGGCCACCGGGCACGTCACCGGCCGGGTCGCACTCGCCTCGGTCTCCGACGCCCGCGCCGTGATCGACACCGCCGCAACCGCATTCCCCACATGGCGCGATACCAGCCTGTCCAAGCGCACCACGATCCTGTTCCGCTTCCGCGAACTGCTCAACGAGCGCAAGAGCGAGCTGGCCGCGATCATCACCGCCGAGCACGGCAAGGTCCTCTCCGATGCCCTCGGCGAGATCTCGCGCGGCCAAGAGGTCGTCGAATTCGCCTGCGGCATAGCACATCTTATCAAGGGAGGCCACACCGAGAACGCCTCCACCAACGTCGACGTCCACTCGGTGTGCCAGCCCCTCGGGCCCGTCGCGATCATCTCCCCCTTCAACTTCCCCGCCATGGTCCCGATGTGGTTCTTCCCCATCGCGATCGCCGCCGGCAACACCGTGGTTCTCAAACCCTCAGAAAAGGATCCGACGGCCTCGATCTGGCTGGCCGAACTATGGAAGGAAGCCGGCCTGCCCGACGGCGTGTTCAACGTCCTCCAAGGCGACAAGGCCGCCGTCGACGCACTACTCACCGACCCCGCCATCAAAGCCGTCAGCTTCGTCGGCTCCACCCCCATCGCCCAGTACGTCTATGCCACCGGCACCGCCACCGGCAAACGCGTGCAAGCCCTCGGAGGCGCCAAGAACCACGCGATCATCCTCCCCGACGCCGACCTCGACCTCGCCGCCGACGCCATGGTCAACGCCGGCTTCGGCTCCGCCGGGGAACGCTGCATGGCCATCTCCGTGGCCGTCGCCGTCGGCGACATCGCCGACACCCTCGTCGACAAGATCGCCGAACGTGCCCGCTCCATCGTCACCGGCGACGGCACCCGTAGCAGCGACATGGGCCCCTTGGTCACCGCCGCCCACCGCGCCAAGGTCGCCTCCTACGTCGACGCCGGCGAGGCGGCGGGTGCCACCATCGTCCTCGACGGCCGCGGAGTCCAGGCCGACGGTGACGCCGACGGATTCTGGCTCGGCCCGACCCTGTTCGACCACGTCACCCCCGACATGAGCATCTACACCGACGAGATCTTCGGTCCTGTCCTCGCCGTCGTCCGCGTCGCCTCCTACGACGAGGCACTCGAACTGATCAACACCAACCCGTTCGGCAACGGCACCGCCATCTTCACCAACGACGGCGGCGCCGCCCGCCGCTTCCAGAACGAGGTCGAGGTGGGCATGGTCGGCATCAACGTGCCCATCCCCGTCCCGATGGCCTACTACAGCTTCGGCGGCTGGAAAGCCTCACTGTTCGGCGACACCCACGCCCATGGCACCGAGGGCATCCACTTCTTCACCCGCACCAAGGCCATCACCACCCGCTGGCTCGACCCCAGTCACGGCGGCCTCAACCTCGGCTTTCCCCAGAACGCCTGAGAACACAGAGCGCCTGGGACTCCGGAGCGGCTGGGACTCCAGCATGACCGGGGCATGGGCGAGAGACCCGATGCATCGGCAGACGGCGGCTTACCCGAGTCGATGACATCACACGAGATCCGCCGGTGGTTCGTCACCGGCGGGATCGGACACTCCCACCCGGAGGACGTCGATGGCGGCCATCCCGCCCTCGACGCCCCCACACTCGACGCCCGCGATCCCACGTCGCGTGCCTCACATCGCTGACCACCGTCTGCACCGGGGTCGAGGGACGATGACCGGCAGCCTCACCGATCCCGAGGGCGCCTCGTGGCCTGCCGTATGTGGGCGAGATCCAGGTGGCCGACGTCACGGGGCGATGGGAACCCGGCACCGGCGAGATCCACTGTCCGGCCATCGCCGCGGCGCTGCGCAAGCGGGCTACGCCGGTGTGATCGGTCGTGAGGGCTGGGTGCGCACCGAGCTGGCTGCCGCATCCGATGCCTTCGTCACGGCGTTCGCCTGATCTTGCCCGGCGACCTCACGCACGATCTCGAGGACGGCACACGCCGCGGATGATGGCGTCAGGTCGGCGGAGTGCGCGATCCCGATGTGCCAGAACATCTCCCGGTCGCGGCACGTCAGCACGGACACTTCCCGCTGATCACGGGCCACGCTCTGGGGCACCAGCGTCACCCCGAATCCCCTGCGCGCCAACTGGGTACCGAATTCCTGATCGGCCACCTCGATCACCGAAAGACGCTGCGGTACATACCGATCGACGACGGCCCGGATCCCCCACCCGGGCGGATGGTCGATCACCCGCTCGTCGACGAGATCGGCGACCACGAAGCCACCTCGCTTCGCGAGGCGGTGATCGGGATGACAGACCAGCACCAACGGCTCCACAGCGAGCCATTCGACGGTGGCGCCGGGGATGTCGTCGTCGTTTCCACCGAACAACGCCAGATCCAGGGAGCCGTCACGAATCCCGCGGATGTTGCCCGCACTGCCGCGCGGATTCTGCCGCATCGCGATGGTGATCCCCGGATGGCGGCGGTGCACCATGGCGAAGGCCTCGGCGAGGTCGATGGCACCGCCGATGTTCACCAGTGCGCCGAGCGACACCCCGCCGGCGATGTCGCCACGCAGGGCCGCCACCGCGTCACCGACCTCCGCACGCGCGCGCAGGGCGGTCCGCGCGGGGACGACGATCGCCTGCCCGGCCTCGGTGAGCACCAGACTGGTGGCGGTGCGGTCGAACAGTCGGGCACCCACCTCCCGCTCGAGTCGGGCGATCGACGTCGACACCGCCGACTGCACGACATGCAGCGAACGGGCGGCCGCGGTGAACGTGCCGTGATCGCAGCACGCGAGAAAGTACTCGAGCTGACGCAGTTCCACGAGACCACCCTCCACCATCATCACCAAAAGAGATATGGACATCGAAATCCATCGCTTTTCATCATGCCCGCTGCAACGGAAGATGTGGAGTATGAGCGATGCGAACGCACCTTCAACCGCCACACGGGCCGACCCGGCTCCCGACGCCGGGACATCACCCGCGGCGACGACCACGGCGAGTACACCGTTGACCCGTGTGGTCGTCTTCCTCTTCGCCGTGACCGCGGGTTCCTCGGCGGGCTGTCTCTACTACCTGCAACCGCTACTCGATCGGGTCGGCGCCGACCTCGGTGTCACCACCACCGCTGCAGGCCTGATCATCTCCATGACCCAGGCCGGGTATCTGGTGGGACTGGCCCTGGTGGTTCCGCTCGGCGACTTCGTCGACCGGCGGCGGCTGGTGGGCGCCCTGCTGCTCATCTCCTGTGCCGGACTCGCCGTTGCCGCCGCCGCACCCGGCTACGCGGTGCTGATGGTCATGGTGTTCGCGGTCGGCGTCTCCGCGTCGGCAGCGCAGGTGGTCGTCCCCTGGGCCGCCGCCGTCGCCGCACCCGGCGACCGCGGCACCGTGGTCGGCACGGTGATGAGCGGATTGCTGATCGGCATCCTCGCGTCACGGGTCTTCGCCGGCCTGATCGCCCAGGTCGGCGGCTGGCGCACGGTCCTGGTGGTGGCGGCCGTCGTGCAGGCGGCGATGGCCCTCGCCATCTGGCTGCGGGCGCCGCGGACCGCGGTGAGGCGACCCTCGGGCACCACCTATCCGCGGGTCCTGGCCTCCATCGTCACGCTCATCCGTACCGAATCCGTTCTGCGCCACCGCATGCTGCTCGGCGGACTGAACATGGCCGCGTTCAGCGCGCTCTGGACGGCCATCGCCTTCCTGCTCGCCGGTTCACACGGGTCGTCGTATCACTTCTCCGACGCGGCGATCGGGCTGTTCGGCCTGGCCGGGATCGCCGGTGCGCTGGCCGCACCCCGCGTCGGCCGCCTCGCCGACCGCGGGTACCTGCGGCACACCCAGTACGGGGTCTGGCTCGTCCTGCTGGCCGGATGGGTGCTGCTCTGGCTCGGGGGCGGGCAGGTGATCGTGCTGATCGTCGCGCTCGTCGTCTTCGACTTCGGCGTGCAAGGGGTCCAGATCGCCAACCAGGCGGCGGTGTACTCGCTCGACGACACCGCCCGGTCACGCCTGACCACGGCCTACATGGTGTCCTACTTCGCCGGTGGCGTGGTGGGATCGGCCTTCGGCGCATGGGCGTATCAGACTGGCGGCTGGACCCTGGTGTGCGCGACGGGTGCCGGCACCGCGATCGCCGGCATGGCGCTCTGGGGGCTGTTCGCCTTCACCGAACGCCACCACCAGGTCCAGGGAGTCCTCGCCCACGCGGCCCTCCGCAACCCTCACCGCCGGTGAGGGGCCGAGGGACCGACGCGCGGGGTCAGGCCCGGCGCGCCCGGCGCCGTTCGCGACGGGTGCGGCGCAGCTCGGCGATCGCGGTCTTGAGCCCCCTGGTCCGCGGCATCCCGGCGAAGCGCCGCTCGGAGGCGGTCTCCGGGGCGTCGTCGGCGGTGTCGTGCAGGAACCGATCCGGCAGGGCCAGCTTGTTGATGGTGCGCAGGGTCTTGAGGTACTGCACCCACAACGGGCCGGTGGTGTAGGGCAGGTCGTACTTGTCGCACAACTCACGCACCCGGACACCGATCTCGGCCATCCGATTGCTCGGCAGATCCGGATACAGGTGGTGCTCGATCTGGTAACAGAGGTTGCCCGACAGGAAGGCCAGCGCCGGGCCCGCCTCGAAGTTGGCCGACCCCAGCATCTGCCGGAGATACCACTGCCCCTGTGTCTCGTCCTCGAGGCTGTCGACGGTGAACTTCTCGGCACCGTCGGGGAAGTGACCACAGAAGATCACCACATAGGCCCACAGGTTGCGCACCAGGTTCGCCGTCATGTTGGCGGTGAGGGTGTGCAGGAAGTTCGGACCGGTCAGCGCCGGGTAGAGCAGGTAGTCCTTGGTCACCTGCTTGCCGATCTTGCGGCCGAACTCCTTGAGCTGCGGCCGCGCGATCTCCATCGGCTTCTCGCCCTTGATGACCTCCTTGAGCGCGAGATCGTGCAGACCGATCCCCCACTCGAAGGTGAGGGCGAGCAGCACGTTGAAGATCGGCTGCAGTGCGCGGCGCGGCTCCCACGGCTCGTCCCGGGTGACACGCAGGATCTTGTAGCCCACGTCGTCGTCCATGCCGACGACGTTCGTGTACTTGTGATGGATGAAGTTGTGGGAATGCTTCCAGTGCGGCGAGGCGCACACCATGTCCCATTCCCAGGTGGTCGAATGCACCTCGGGATCGTTCATCCAGTCCCACTGCCCGTGCATCACATTGTGCCCGAGCTCCATGTTCTCGATGATCTTCGACAACGAGAGCGCCGCGGTACCCAGCAACCACAGCGGACGGCGGTGGCTGCCCAGCAACGCGACGCGGCCGATGACCTCGAGGCTGCGTTGCGCGGCGATCGTCCGTCGCAGATAGCGGACGTCACGCGGCCCGCGATCTGACTCGATCTCCCGACGCAGGGTGTCGAGTTCGTGCCCGAGGGCCTCGATGTCCGCGTCGGTCAGATGTGCGTACTCAGAGATGTCCGTGATCGCCATTGGCACCCATTATGCCCTCGCGAGCGGGAAGTCGGCCACGCGGCCTCAGGCCGCCGCCGCGTCGATGACCTGGGACGATCGTCCAAGTCGGCTCTTACGGCCCCGAAGTGCACCGATCGCCGACCGCAGGCCGCGCCGCCGTCCGGTCAACGGGTCGAGACTCGACTCCAGGCGCACACCGGTCGGCAGATCCTGCTTGAATCGCCGCTCCGAGGCGGTCTCCGGGGCGTCGTCGGCGGTGGCCTTCAGGTACTTGTCCGGCAGTGACAGCTTGGCGATGGTCCGCCACGACTTGAGGTACTGCAGCGGGAACGATCCGGTCGTGTACGGCAGGTCGTACTTCTCGCACAGGGCGCGCACCCGCACCGAGATCTCGGCGAGGCGGTTGCTCGGCAGATCCGGGAAGATGTGGTGCTCGATCTGGTACGAGAGGTTGCCGGACATGAAGCCCAGCACCGGTCCGCAGCGGAAGTTCGCGCTGCCCAGCATCTGACGCAGATACCACTCGGCCTGGGTCTCGCTGTCGACGTCCTGCTTGGTGAACTTCTCGGCACCGTCGGGGAAGTGTCCGCAGAAGATCACCGCGTTGGTCCACAGGTTGCGGATCAGGTTGGCCAGCGCATCGGCCGACGCCGCCTTGCCGAATGCCTTTGCCGCAGAAGCGGAATCGCCACCGGGCAGGGCCGCGGCCAATGCTGCGGCCAGACCCGGGAAGACCACGTAGTCCTTGCCGACCTGCTTGCCGACCTTGGTTCCCACGTCGGCCAGGTCGCGCCGGAACTGTTCCTTCTGCTCCGGCGTGCGACGCTTCTTGCCCAGTTCGAGATGCTGGGCGGCCACACCCCACTGGAAGAAGACCGCGAGCAGCGTGTTGTAGGCGATGTTCCCGAGGTAGAACGGCTGCCAGCGCTGATCACGCGTGACGCGCAGCAGGCCGTAGCCCACGTCGGCGTCCATCCCGAGGACGTTGGTGTACTTGTGATGGATGTAGTTGTGGGTGTGCTTCCAGTGCGCCGACGGATCGGTGTTGTCCCATTCCCAGGTGGTCGAATGCACCTCGGGATCGTTCATCCAGTCCCACTGCCCGTGCATCACGTTGTGCCCGAGCTCCATGTTCTCGACGATCTTGGCGACGCCCAGCGAGGCGGCACCGGCCCACCACAGCGAACGCTTGCGCGACCCCATGATCATGGCGCGGCCGGCGAGCTCCAGGCCACGCTGGAAGCGGATGGTGTTGCGGATGTAGCGGGCATCGCGTTCACCGCGAGCAGCCTCGATATCCGCCCGGATCGCATCGAGTTCGGCACCGAGGGCCTCGACGTCGGCCTCTGTCAGGTGGGCGTACTCGGGGATGTCGCTGATCGCCATGCTCGACCTTCCGCGTCATGCCGCGGCCGAATCCGTATCGTCCGGCCCGCGGCTACGTTACCGTAACCTACGATAGCGTAAGTTACGGTCCCGTCGGCTGTCCAGTGGGTGTGACGGAGCAGCCGCCCACAGGCCGCCGGGTGATCGCGGTGATCGCGGTGATCGCGGTGATCACGCAGAGCGCCGCTACCGGTCGCGCAGGAGCTCGAAGCAGACCAGGTCCTCGATCTCGCCGCCGGAGTCGGCGGCCAGCGGCTGCACGCCGAACTCGCGCATCCCCGCCGAGCGGGCCAGGGCGATGCTGCCCTTGTTGGATTCCGCGGCGAACAAGGTCAGCCGCCGCATGTCCAGCTCGGTGAAGGCATGCTGCACCGCGGCCGGGAACGTCTCCCCCAGCACCCCGCGTCCCCGGGCCTCGGGATGGGTGTAGAAGCCGGCCTCGGCGCCGGTGGTGGGGTCGATCTTGAACAACGAGATGTCGGCGAGGTAGCGGTCGTCCTCCTTGTCGGCGACCGCCCAGGTACAGGTCTGGCCACACGCGGCCGTCCACCACTTGCGGGTGCGTTCGGCACCTGCATGCTCGACGGTCAGCGGATCCGGCCTACCGAACAGATAGGTCCGCGACGCCGGGTCGTCGAGGGTCTCCCGGATGCGTTCGTCGTCGTCCTCGACCAGCGGCCGCATCCGGAACCGATCGGTCTCGAACGAGGTCGATCGCCATGTGGACGTGGGCTCGAAGCCGTCGCCGGCACGCCAGATGGCGGTCCAGGCATCGACCACCTTGCTGTTCATCTCCAGCCAGTCGGGCATGCGCGAGAGGAGGGTGAACCCGGCCGCATGCGCCGCACGCAGGCTCGTCAGATTGCCCTCGGCGGCCTCCCAGCGCACCACCTCGACATCCCGCTCGGTGGAGGCATACCGCATCGCCAGCTGCATCGCGCGCCGCGCGACCCCCTGGCCACGGGCATCGGGATGCAGCACGAACCCCACGTCGACGACCCGTCCGGCACCCTCGAGGGCGAGGCTGCCGACGAATCGGCCCTCGAACTCGATGGCCCAGGTCATCCCGAGACCGGTGTCCCAGCCACGCAGGGCGCCGACGATGAACCGCTCGGCGTCGGAGCGGCCGTACGGCGACGGCATCCGCGCCCAGCGCATGGTCAGCGGATCGGTCGCATAGCCCACGATCCGATCGACGTCGTGGTGGGCGTGTTTGCGGAGTGTGACGACCCCGTCGGTCAGTGCCGGCACGGTGATCGTTTCGGACAGTTCGAGAACCTCAGATCGCACGCGGAAAACCCTCCGTGGTCGATTGCTGTCGGATCCGAGCCTAGCCGGATCCGACGACCACCGGGCGGTAGCAGGCGCGATGTCCCTCAGACGTCGAGGGTGCAGTCCCCCGCCGCAGCGCTCACACAGGTCTGGATCCGTTCGCCCTCGACGTGCTCGGTCCCGGTCCGCAGATCGCGGACGCAGCCCTTGTCGAGCATCACCACACAGCTCTGGCAGATGCCCATCCGGCAGCCGAACGGCATCAGGACGCCCGCGTTCTCGCCGGCCTCGAGCAGAGTGGTCGCGCCGTCGGCCTCGACGCTCTGCCCGTTGCGACCGAAGGTCACGGTGCCGCCCTGCGCACCCACCGCGCCGCGTTCGAGCGCGAATCGTTCGATGTGCAGCAGCTCGGGGTGGCCGCCGGTCTCGAAGAACTGCGACACCATGTCGAGGAAGGCCGACGGGCCACACGCCCACGTCTGGCGCTCCGACCAGTCCGGGCACAGTCCGGGCAGGGTGTCGGCGGTGACCTTGCCGTCGGCGCGGGTGTGCTGGATGTGCAGGTCGACGAAGCCGGCGGCGGCCAGACGGTCGAGCTCGTCGGCGAAGAGCACGTCGTCGGGGGTCGGGGCGGAGTGGATCACCCGGATGTCGGTGCGCTGCCCACGGTGGGCCATGGTGCGCAGCATCGCGATGATCGGGGTGATACCACTGCCCGCGGTCACGAACAGGATCTTCTCCGGCAGCGGTTCGGGTAGCACGAACTCGCCCTGTGGGGCCGCGAGCCGCACGATGGTGCCCGGCTGCAGGCCGTTGACCAGGTGCGACGAGAGGAAGCCCTCGGGCATCGCCTTGACCGTGATCGCGATGGTCTTGTCGGTGGCCGTGGAGTCGGGCACCGAGGTCAGCGAGTACGAACGCCACGTCCAGCGGCCGTCGACGAGTACGCCGATGCCGATGTACTGGCCGGGGGCGTAGTCGAGGGAGAACCCCCAGCCCGGGCGGATCCGGATGGTCGCCGAATCGTCGGTCTCGGCCACCACCGACACGATCCGACCCCGCAGCTCACGGGCCGACCACAGCGGATTGGCCAGGTGCAGATAGTCGTCGGGCAGCAACGGGGTGGTCACGCGGGCCACCGCGGCGCGGACCCACTGACCGCCGCGGCTACGTGCGGCGATACCCGACACCGGTGCCTCAAATCGTTCGCGCCAACCCACGCCGAACACCATCCTCCGACTCACCGGCGCACCGCGCCGAAAACACAACCTACGCTTCCGTAGGTTACGCGACATCCACGCCCGTCCGCGACCGGCGTGCGATCACCACCACACTTCGTGGCGAGCTGTCGACCCACGCACGGCTTGCACGGTGGTGGGACCGGCCCGACGAAGACGGAACGGCCTCATCGCAGTTCGGGCGCGCAGGGCAGTTCGGGTACAGCGCGGTTCGGGAACTCAGAGCAGTTCGAGCAGGAACGGAAGCTCCTGCGTCGCATACCAGGCGAGGTCGAAGTCCTCGACATCGCCGATCGCCAGTTCGGCGTCCTCGTCCCCCAGGTCGGCCGCGTCCACGACGACGACCGCGGTACGGACCGCCGCCTCGGCGTCGGCGCCGTCGACGTGCACCGACGCCACCGCCGACCGCGCGATCGGCCCGGCCACCTTCACCACCGCGTCGTCGAGTTCGGGGCGCAGCGTGACGGCCTCGACATCGGCGGCCACCACCGCGCGTCGGGGCGGGAGTCTGGGCGTGTCACCGGGCTTGGTCTCCCCGGCATCGGCGGCGAGATCCGCATCGGCCTCGGCGTCGGCGGGTTCGGGCGCCTCCCCGGCGAGCAGCCGCAACGACGCCCGGGCCGCCTCGCGCATCGCGACCTCGGCGAGTTCCTCGTCGTCTCCCGAGAGGAAGGACTCCCGCAGGGCCGGGGTCAGCGCGAACCCGGTGCCCCCGATCGGCCGGAACTCGCCGGTCGAGTCCAACTCCATCAGCATCGCCAGCGTCGCCGGAAAGTAGACCCTCATCCCTCGATCCTTCTCCACTGCCAGACCGTCGCGTCTGCCGGTCCCGACCCTAGTCGCCCGGCGCGCACCCGGCTCACCCGGCGCCCGCGAGTTCGTCATAGGCCTCCCCGACGTAGTCGGCGAGTGCCGGTAGGTCACCGATCACGCCGCGGTCGGCGATGAACCCGAAGCGCAGCCTGCCGCGATACTCGACCACCCCGATCGCCAAGGCATGGCCCGCGATCAGGCCCGGCACCGGATAGATCTCAGAAACCTTGCGGCCCAACACGTATCGGTCCGGGACCGGTGCGGTGAACAGTGACACCGGGACGTTGTACCCACGGTTGCCCAGCGACCGGAACGCCCACGAGCTCAGCTCGGGGAACGGGACCATCCCGAGATCACCGAGGATCGGGCTGGGCCCCGGCGTGACCCGCCGCGCCGACTGCGCATAGCGATCCGCGAGACCGGCCACCTGCGCCAGACGAACCGTCGGATTGTCTTCTCCGACAGGAAGATCGGTGACGAATCCCGGTGCTCCCACATCGACCCAGCCGGGCTCGTCGTCGAGCCGGCCGACACCGGGATCGCGGGTGGCGAGCGGGATCTCGACGCGCACGGTGTCGGTGATGGTGGCCGCCACGTCGTAGGACAGCAGCCAGCGCCGGATCACACCGGTGATGATCGCCAGTTCCACGTCGTGGACGGTGCAGCCGTGGTGTTCGGCGATCTTCGCGCATCCTCGACGCGGCACCGAGGCGACCGCGAAGATCTGCGACGAACTGCCCGGGGTGTTGAGCGGACTGTCCGGTGCGGCGTCGGTGACGTCGCGGATCAGGTCACCCGCGCGCCGCACCACGCTGCCGATCATCGACCGTGCGGTCCCGACGACCCCGTTGCCGGTGACCATCGACTCGACGAACTCGCCGGGCCGGGAGACGGCCTCGGCGATCGCCCCGATCACCAGGGCCGTCGACCCGGGCAGGTGGCGCGGCATCCACAGGTCCTCGTCGAACGCACGCACCGTCGGCCCGTCGTCGCAGATCACCTGGCTGATCTCCGGGCCGGAGAAGTCGTCGACGAGGCACCGGTGGGTCTTGGTGAGCACGGCGAACCCGCCGTCGGGCAGGCCCTCGATGAGATACATCTCCCACAGGGGCCGGGACCGGTCCAGGGGCCGCGACATGACCCGTGAGATCAGGTCGGCCAGGGCGGCCATCGTCCCGGGCTGCGGCAGCCCGGAGCGCCGGATGTGGAAGTTGATGTCGAAGTCGGGGTCGTCGACCCACACCGGACGCGCCAGTCCCAGCGAGACCGACCGCACCACCTGCCGATAGCGGGGCGCGAGCTGTAGCCGGTTCTCGACCAGCGACACCAGCGCCGGATAGTCCGGGCCGGACACGGGCTCGGACTTCGGCGCACCACCCCCGCGGGCGGTCGATGACCGGCCCGAGCGGGAACGGCGGTCGGGACCGAACACGAGCAGCGCGCCGAGATGACTCGTGGCCCCCGAGGGGTCCAGGAAGTAGTACATCGCCTCGCGTGGCGACAACCGGTTGACCACCTTGCCGATCCTAGGGCACCGGCCGGTTGCAACCGTCGGCAACCGTTGACCGACACACCCCCCGAAACCTTGACTCAGGGAACCCCGCCCGACACCGAACGGAGCAACAACATGCGCGCAGCACGCTACTACGACCGTGGCGACATCCGGATCGAGGACATCCCCGAGCCCGAGGTGGCCCCCGGCACGGTGGGCATCGACGTCGCCTGGTGCGGCATCTGCGGCACCGACCTGCACGAGTACGCCGACGGCCCGATCTTCATCCCGCCGTCGGGACATCCGCAGCCGCTCAGCGGTGAGAGCGCACCGGTCACCCTGGGACACGAGATGTCCGGCGTGGTGTACGCGGTCGGCGAGGGCGTCGACGACCTCACCGTCGGTGACCACGTGGTGGTGGAGCCCTACATCGTCGGCGACGACGTCGACACCGGCCCGGACAGCCACGACTACCACCTCTCCCACGACATGAACTTCATCGGCCTCGGCGGTTGCGGTGGCGGCCTCGGCGAGAAGATCGCCGTGAAACGGCGCTGGGTCCATGCCATCTCGAAGTCCATCCCGCTCGACCAGGCCGCGCTGATCGAACCGCTGTCGGTGGGCTATCACGCGGTCGAACGCAGTGGTGCCGGCGCCGGCGACGTCGCATTGATCACCGGTGCCGGACCGATCGGTCTGCTGACCGCCGCCGTGTGCAAGGCCGAGGGGATCACCACGATCCTCAGCGAGCCGTCGCCGCTGCGCCGTGCCAAGGCGCTCGAGTCGAAGGTCGCCGACCATGTGATCGATCCGAGCAGCGAGGACGCCGTCGCCCGGGTCACCGAACTCACCGGCGGTCGCGGTGCCGACGTCGGATTCGAGTGCACCTCGGTGCAGCCGGCACTGGACACCCTGTTCGACGCGCTCAAGCCCACCGGCGTGCTGGTGGTGGTGTCGATCTGGGGACATCCGGGCAGCGTGGAGATGCAGAAGCTGGTGCTCAAGGAGATCGACATGCGCGGGACGATCGCCTACGTCAACAGCCATCCGGCGACCATCGCACTGGTCGAGGAGGGCAAGGTGGATCTCTCCCCCTTCATCACCGGTCGCATCGGTCTCGACCAACTCCTCGACGAGGGCTTCGACACCCTGCTGCACCGCAACGAGACGGCGGTGAAGATCCTGGTCTCGCCCTCCGGCGCCGGACTGGACTGAACGGCGCCGGTGCCGGTGCCGGCACCGGCTCAGGCCAGTTCGAAAACAACGAGCCGCCAACGGTATTCGGTCTTGAATGCCGTACTCCGATACCGCGATGCGGCCGGGCCCGCCCCGGCCGCGTCGTCACGGACACGGCACGGCACCCGCTCGATCCGGGCGGCGAAGGCACGTACCCGACGACCCCGGGAGTACGTGCCGAAGACCTCGGCGGCCGCAGGCCCGCACATCTGCACGTGCACACGCCGTACCCGGGCGGCACCGGTCTGGCCCTCCCCGCCCGTGCGGGCGAGATCGGCACCGACGAGCGCCTCGACCCGCTCGAGGAGCGACGCCGACACCAGGGCACCGACATGTGCGAGCGGGCGGCGGTGATCGAGGATCTCGAACAGGGCGGTCACCGTCGCCTGCGCGAAGCGGTGTGCCGCAACGGTCGCCGCGGGTATCGCCGCGGGACGTCGCGGCGTCTGCGGAACACGCGACGGCGGTGACGATCTGGGCCCGGATGCGGCTGTGGTCACCGCGGTCGGGGGCACGGTGACCACCACCGAGGCGGTGACGGCCGGTGCCGGCTCGTACACCGGCGCGGCGACGATCCGGATGCGGGAACGGGACGGGACCTGCTGCTGGGTATCGAGCGACATGGAAATCAGACGCAGCGGGGGCCGCCGCGGTTCCACTTCCCACGAAAAAAGTTTCGCGGCCCGGCGGCGTCCACGCGAGAGCCCACCGTTACCGCAGGCAACGGCCCGTCATGGTGCCCGAGAGGACAGTGGTGCCCCGAGAAAAAAGTGGTGCCCGTTGCCGGACACCACTTCGCTCAGTTGCGCTTCTTCTTGGCCTTGGGCGGCTTCGGCCCGGTTCGGGTACCGGCCCGCGCGGCGGCACGACGCTCGCGGCGGTTCGCGGAGGTGACCGCCGGGTCGTCGAGTTCCTCGTCCTCCGAGTGCACCACGGTCCCGCCGCCCTCGTCGGGGCCGGAGAAGCTGAGTGCGGCCTCGTCGGACTCCGAGTCGTCGATTCCGACCGCGCGCAGTGCCGCCGGCGCCTGCTGGGCCCCGTTGGTGGCGGCTGCCGCCCCGGCGAGCGCCGGAGCCGGATTGCGGTCGGTGGCCGCGGCCGGTGCCGGGACCGGCGCGGACTCGGTCTGCACCTGCACGTTGAACAGGAACTGCAGGCTTTCTTCCTTCAGACCCTCGAGCATGCCGGTGAACATGTCGTAGCCCTCGCGCTGGTACTCCACCACCGGATCACGCTGGGCCATCGACCGCAGGTGGATGCCCTCACGGAGGTAGTCCATCTCGTAGAGGTGATCGCGCCACTTGCGGTCGAGGACGCTGAGCAGGATGGTGCGCTCGAGCTGGCGCATCGCACCCTCGCCGGCCACCGCGGTGATCTCGTCCTCGCGGGCGGTGTAGGCGGCCTGTGCATCGGCGATCAGCAGGACCTTGAGCTCCTCGGCGGACATGTCGTCGCGCTCACCGAACTCGTTCTCGCCGACCACTTCCCGGGGGTCGAGGGTGATCGGGTACAGCGACTTCAGGGCACTCCACAGTTCGTCGAGATCCCAGTCCTCGGCATAGCCCTCGGAGGTTGCCCCCTCGACATAGGCGCCGACGACCTCGGCGACCATCTCGAGGACCTGCTCACGGTGGTCGGTGCCCTCGAGAATCGTGCGGCGCTCGGCGTAGATCACCTTGCGCTGCTCGTTCATGACCTCGTCGTACTTGAGGACGTTCTTACGGACCTCGAAGTTCTGCTGCTCCACCTGGGTCTGCGCACTGCGGATGGCCTTGGTGACCATCTTCGCCTCGATCGGCACGTCGTCGGGCAGGTTGACGCGGTTCATGATGACCTCGAGTGCGGCACCGTTGAAACGCCGCATGAGCTCGTCACCGAGCGACAGGTAGAAACGCGACTCGCCCGGATCGCCCTGACGGCCGGAACGACCGCGCAGCTGGTTGTCGATCCGGCGCGACTCGTGACGCTCGGTACCGAGCACGTACAGGCCACCGGCCTCACGGACCTTCTCGGCCTGGTCGGATGCCTCGGAGCGGGCGGTCTCGATCGCCTCGTCCCACGCCGCCTCGTACTCGTCGGGGGTCGACACCGGGTCGAGTCCGGCCTTGCGCAGCCGCGTGTCGGCGATGATGTCGGGGTTGCCGCCGAGCACCACGTCGGTACCACGACCGGCCATGTTGGTGGCCACGGTGACCGCGCCGATCCGGCCGGCCTCGGCGATGATCTGCGCCTCCTGCTCGTGGAACTTGGCGTTCAGCACGGTGTGCGGGATGTCGCGCTTGGCGAGCTGCCGGGACAGGTACTCCGACCGCTCGACGCTGGTGGTACCGATCAGCACCGGCTGGCCGGCCTCGTGACGTTCGGTGACGTCGTCGACGACCGCGGCGAACTTGGCCTCCTCGGTCTTGTAGATGAGGTCGGTCTGGTCCTTGCGGAGCATCGGCCGGTTGGTCGGGATCGGCAGCACCCCGAGCTTGTAGATCTGGTCGAACTCGGCGGCCTCGGTCTCGGCGGTTCCGGTCATGCCGCTGAGCTTGTCGTACATGCGGAAGTAGTTCTGCAGCGTGATCGTGGCGAGGGTCTGGTTCTCGGCCTTGATCTCGACGCGTTCCTTGGCCTCGATGGCCTGGTGTAGGCCCTCGTTGAAGCGACGGCCGTCGAGCACACGGCCGGTGAACTCGTCGACGATGAGGACCTCACCGTTGCGGACGATGTAATCCTTGTCGCGCTGGAAGAGTTCTTTGACCTTGATCGCATTGTTCAGGTAGCTGACCAGCGGCGAGTTGGCGGCCTCGTAGAGGTTGTCGATGCCGAGCTGGTCCTCGACGAACTCGACGCCGGCCTCGTGCACGCCGATCGTCTTCTTCTTGATGTCGACCTCGTAGTGCACGTCACGCTCGAGCAGCGGGGCGATCCGCGCGAACTCGACGTACCACTTGCTCGACGACTCGGCCGGACCGGAGATGATCAGCGGGGTACGGGCCTCGTCGATCAGGATCGAGTCGACCTCGTCGACGATGGCGAAATTGTGACCGCGCTGGACGAGCTCGGTGAGTGCGTGCGCCATGTTGTCGCGCAGGTAGTCGAAGCCGAACTCGTTGTTCGTTCCGTAGGTGATGTCGGCGGCGTAGGCGGCCCGGCGCTGGTCCGGGGACATCCCGGTCAGGATGACCGCGGTGTCGAGGCCCAGGAAGCGGTGCACGCGACCCATCCACTCGGCGTCGCGCTTGGCCAGGTAGTCGTTGACGGTGACCACGTGCACGCCGTCGCCGGAGATGGCGTTGAGGTAGGCGGGCAGCACACAGGTCAGGGTCTTGCCCTCACCGGTCTTCATCTCGGCGATGTTGCCGTAGTGCAGGGCCGCGCCGCCCATGATCTGCACGTGGAAGTGCTTCTGGTCGAGCACTCGCCAGGCCGCCTCACGGGCGACGGCGAAGGCCTCGGGAAGCAGTTCGTCGAGTGTCTCCCCGTCGGCGTACCGGGTCCGGAACTCGTCGGTCTTGGCCTTCAGGTCGTCGTCGGAGAGCGCCTCGATCTCGTCGGACAGCGATTCGACGTGGGATGCGATCGCATCGAGTCGCTTGACCATGCGGCCTTCGCCGATGCGCAGAAGCTTGTTCAGCACCGTGGATCGAGTTCCTCACTGTTGTCGACGTCGGAGACTGGGCCTCCTCGATGGCGGCCTCCGCCAAAATGGTGCACAGGCCATCGTTCATGGTACCGACGTCGTCGGAGGAGTGGCAGTTCGCACCCGGGTGGGACCCGCCGGTGGCGGCGCCGGGGTCTCCGGCGCCGCCACCGCGGGGCTCACGCGAGTCGGATCAGGCCGTAGTCGAACGCGTGGCGGCGATAGACCACCGACGGCCGATCGGATTCCTTGTCATGGAACAGGAAGAAGTCGTGTCCGACGAGTTCCATCTCGTAGAGCGCCTCGTCCACCGACATCGGTGCCGCCTCGTGCTCCTTGATACGCACCACCCGGCCGGGTTCGGAATCGGCGACGCCATCGTCCCAGGCCGGTTCGGCGAAGGTGGCCGGCGGTCCGTCGACGCCGAGCTGGTTGCCCTGTAGCGGCGGCGCACCGACCTCGGTGGCCTCGGCCACCGACTGCGGGCGCCGGTTTCCGTGATGGACGCGACGGCGGTCCTTCGCCCGGCGAAGTCGCGACTCGATCTTGTCGAGCGCCGACTCGAGCGCGGCGTAGAAGTTGTCGCCACATGCCTGGGCACGCACGACCGGGCCCTTGCCGGTCGCGGTGAGTTCCACCTGTTGACACACCTTGGACTGCCGACGATTTCGTTCGTGGTAGAGCTCGACGTCGAATCGGAAGATCGATGGGTCATACCGCTCGAGACGGGCGAGCTTGTCGCCGACGTAGACGCGGTAATGCTCTGGGATCTCGACGTTGCGGCCCTTGAACACGACGGTGGCGTTCGGTTCGGCAGGTTCCTCCGACTCGACGGTGCCGGGCGGCAGCACGAAGGCCGACGCGGCGTCGTAGTCGTCGACCGCGGCGATACGTGATTCGCGTTGGCCCTTGCGGTGCATGACAGATGACATTCAACTACCTCCTGGAAAGTGTGTCGACGGATCCGACTCCGGGAGTCACGGGGAAACCGATCCGAGCGCGACCAGAGGATTGAAAGTTATTGGCGCTCAACGAGATTCGGGATTTCCGACACAAACCGCGGATGAACTCGGACACAGGAACCGTGGCAATGCCGGTCGACGACCGGCACTCATGTTCAGTGGCTTCACCTCCCGGCGTGGGCCGCTCCTGCGAGCGGTCCGCGATGACCAGCTACCTCCAGTACCCACGACCGTAGTCGGATGTTCGCCGTTCGGCCATGATTCGGCGCAGTAGCTCACACGGCGTTTCGCAGATCGGGACGAAAGGCCCGCACCGTCGCACCGTCGGACCCATCACGATGCCTGACTTGTCCTCTGTGCACCGACATCCCGAGGAACCCCCTGCACTCGGTGCACCGTCGGTCCACAGTTCGTCATCTGTCCCCGGACCGCAGCGGGACCACGGGCCGGCACGACCGCGTCCGGGGCACACTCGCTGCCATGTCCACACGCAGCCATCTGTCTCTGATACCGAGAGCGATCGCCGCCGCCGGCGCCGACCTCGTCCTGCCCCGCACCTGTGCCGGATGCGGGGCCGCCGACACCGACTGGTGTGCGCGCTGCGCCCGGCACGTCGCCGACGCTCCGGTCGAACTGCGGCCACGGGTCGACGTCGGGGTCGCGGTGTGGGCGGCCGGACGCTATCGGGGCCCGTTGCGCCACGCCATCCTCGCGGTGAAGGAACACGGCCGCCGCGATCTCACCGGCCCGCTCGGGACCGTCCTCGCCGACGCCGTGACCACCGTGGCCCGGTGGGGCGAACTCCCCGACAGCCCGCGGCTGACACTCGTCCCGGCACCCACCCGCCGCGCGGCCGCCCGACGCCGTGGCGGCGACCCGGTCGCCGGGATCGCCGCCGTGGCCGCCGCACGGCTCGGCCCACGGGTGGGCACCGACCCGTTGTTGTTCACGGCGTCGGCCACCAGGGACTCGGCCGGGCTGTCGGCGCGGGACCGACGGGCGAACCTCCGCGGCGGCATCCGACTGCGTCCCCACCACCTCGGCACCGCCCGGATGTCGGCGGTCCTCGTCGACGACGTGCTCACCACGGGTGCCACCGCCGCCGAGTCGGTGCGGGTCCTCCGGCATGCGGGGATCGATGTCACGGCCGTGGTGGTGCTCGCCGGCGCGTGAGGCCCACCCCGACGACCCCGGCGGGGTGTCGCTCAGACGATCAGGGGATGACCGGGATGGTGCCCGGGGTCATGGCCGGCTCGACCTCGGTCCAGTACTCGTCGGCCTGGCCGTTGCTGCTGCCCAGTCGCAGCACCCCGCGCTGGTCGGAGATGTAGACCGTGGTGGGGTTGGCCACCACCGCGGTGACCGGCGGCGACACGTTGCCGCTGAGCAACCCCACCGCGGGGGTGCCGTTGATCGACAACTGCACCACGGGAGAATCCCAGCTCTCGCGGGCGATCATCAGCGTGGTCGGTGACGCCCAGTCCAGCGACACCGCGCGGCTACCGATGTTGTAGGCCGCGATCCGCGGATGGGCCAGGGTCAACCGGCCGTCGGCGTTGGTCGCGAGCACCGCGAACACCACCTGACCGCCGACGATCAGCCCGACACGCACCCCGTCCGGCGCGACCTGCAGTTCGGTGATCGAACCGCGCACCAGCGCCGACACCTGTCCCGGATCGATCTCGATGGTCCGGGGTTCGCCCGTCTCGTCGTCGCGTATCCACTGGGTCGGTTTGCCGTCGACCACCGCCCACACGACATCGGAGTCCGGTCCGAACGACGGTCTGGTCACCGTCAGCCCGGACGCGATCGGCGTCGTCGCCGCACCGTAGTCGCCGACCGTGAGGTTCAGCCGCGGGTCGGTGCCCTCACCCGCCTGGACCGCGGCCACCCGCTTCCCGTCCGCCGACAACGCCGCCGAGCGCACCAGACGACCGGTCCCGAGCGGGCCGCCCACCGCGACCGTCCCGGTGTCGGTGACCTTCAGCAGCGCCCCGCCCCGGATGACGTTGAGCCCGACGTCGGTGGCCGGCATCACCGACGGATCGAACGACCGCACGTCGGTGGTCTGCCAGCCGCTCGCGCGGTCGGCGAGCAGGGGTGCGCCGTCGGCGTTGATCACATACGGGCCGCCGATGTCGGCACCGTTGAGGGTCCAGATGATCTGTGCGGCGAGCACCGTCCGATCGCGCACCGACAGATTGCCGATGCCGATCAGCTCGATCCGGACACCGCCGTTCGCTCCCGGGGTCACCGGACCACGCAAGGACGCCCCGGTCGGCAGGGCCGAGTCGACGGCCGAGGCGAGGTCGGCGGCCGGACCTGCGAGCAGCACCCCGACCAGCGTCGTCGCATCCGAGTCGAGTCCGGAGTACAACCAGCGCGGGTCGGGTACGAGATGCGATCGGGTGCGGTCGGTGAAGTAGGCCGACACCGCACGATGGGTGATCTCGAACTGGGTGCGGTCGATCATGGTGCGCTCGGGTAGGGTGCCGTCGATCCGCCACTGCCGGCCGACCTTCGACAAGGTCACCGTGGTCTCCACCCGGCCGGTGGCCGGGGTCAGCTGCCCGTCGCTCATCAGCACACCGACGTTGTCGCCCACCAGGCGCATCCGCACACTGTTCTCGCTGCGCTGGTCGACGTACGTGTTGATCTCGTCGAGGATCAGCGCCGCACCGCGATCGTCCCACTGCTCGGCCGCCGAGGTGGTCAAGAACTTCCGGGCCGCGGCATGGCCGTCCGCGGGTGCCGCCGTCGCCTTCAGGAACGCGCGGACCAGGGCCTCCGGGTCCATGTCGGCCTGCGGTCCCGGTACCGCGTCCGACGGCCCCTGACGCGCGAAGGAACTGATCGGCTGCGGCGAGGAACTGTTGGGGACTCCCCCACATGCGGTGAGCAGCGACAGGACCACCCCGAGGATCACCACCGCCACCGATCGACGGGTCACCCGATGGCCGCGCATGCGGTTGTGCAGCTCACTCATCGTCGGCCGGTCCTTCACCGGCGCGACCGGAGGTCTTGGTGGCCGAGCGGGTCACCGGCTTGACCGCACCGACCGGCTTGAGCGGCAGCGGGCTGCCCAGCACCTTGTGCCCGCGCACCAACGGCAGCGTCAGACGGAAGCAGGAACCCTGACCGGGCTCACCCCACGCCTCCAGCCGTCCCTGGTGCAGACGCGCGTCCTCGATGCTGATGGCCAGACCCAGGCCGGTGCCACCGGACCGGCGGAACCGCGACGGGTCCGACCGCCAGAACCGGTTGAAGACGAGCTTCTCCTCACCCGGGCGCAGGCCGATGCCCTGGTCGCGGACGGTGATCGCGACCGCGTCACCGTCGGAACGCATGCTCAGGGTCACCGGGTTGCGTTCGCCGTGATCGATCGCATTGGCCAGCAGGTTCCGCAGGATGCGTTCGACGCGGCGTGGGTCGATCTCGGCCAGCACCGGCTCGGCGGGCAGATCCAGGATCAGTTCGGTCCCGGTCTCCTCGGCCAGGTGCGCGACGGTGGCCAGCGCGGCGTCGATCGGGATGGCCATGTCCATCCGTTCGGCGGCCAGCTCGGCCATCCCCGCGTCGTGCCGGGAGATCTCGAGCAGTTCGTTCAGCAGGGTCTCGAACCGGTCGAGTTCCTTGTCGAGCAGTTCCACCGACCGGCGGCGGACCGGGTCGAGCTCGTCGCGGCCGTCGTAGAGCACGTCGCTGGCCATCCGGACGGTCGTCAGCGGGGTCCGCAGCTCGTGGCTGACGTCGGAGGTGAACTGCCGTTGCAGTCCACCGAACTCCTCGAGGTGGGTGATCTGCTTGGACAGGCTCTCGGCCATGTCGTTGAACGACATCGCCAGCCGGGCCATGTCGTCCTCGCCGCGCACCGGCATGCGTTCGTTGAGCCGGCCGTCGGCGAATCGGACCGCGATCCGCGACGCCGAGCGCACCGGCAACACCACCTGCCGCGACACCAGCCATGCGATCGCCATCAGGAGTCCGAGCAGCACCACCCCACCGGTCAGCAGGGTGCCGCGGACCAGGTCGACGGTGTTCTGTTCACCGGCCAGCGGGAACACCAGATACAGCTCGAGGCCCGGAACGGTGGAGTTGGTGGGGGTCCCGACGATGAGTGCCGGGCCGCTGCCACCGGTCCCGTTGGGCACCGACGCGTACTGGTAGGCGATCTGTCCGCCCTGCACCATGTCGCGCAGTGGCCGCGGGATCTCCGATACCGGGCCGACGCCGGTGTCCTCGCCGTCGCGGTTGTTCACCGGGACCATCAGGACGATGTCGAAGCTGCCCACGGTGCCGGCGGTCTGCCCGCTGTCGACATCGCGGTCGGTCAGGGCCGACCTGGTCTGCCGTAGCCGGTTCTGGATCGACATGTTGCTGTCGCCGCTGGCGAGATCACGTTCCACCGCGATCCGTGCACGGTCGATCTCCTCGGTCGCCGCGGTGAGTTTCGCGTCGAGCAGCCGATCGGTGATCTGACTCATCAGCACGAAGCCGAGGATCAACAGCACCACCACCGACAGCACCAGCGTCGACACCACGACACGCAGCTGCAGCGAACGTCGCCAGATATGACCGAAGACCGCGCCGATGCCGGTCGCGGTCCGGGTCAGACGTCCGAAGGTGCCGTTGACGCGCCGTCGGGTCCGGCCGATCACGGCGGGCCGGCCTTGTAGCCGACCCCCCTCACCGTGAGCACGACCTCAGGGTTCTCCGGGTCGGTCTCGACCTTGGCGCGCAGACGCTGCACGTGCACGTTGACCAGCCGGGTGTCGGCGGGATGCCGGTAGCCCCACACCTGTTCGAGCAGGACGTCACGGGTGAACACCTGGCGCGGCTTACGGGCGAGTGCCACCAGCAGATCGAACTCCAGCGGGGTCAGCGAGATCGGCACGCCGTCACGGGTGACCTTGTGCGCCGGTACGTCGATCTCGACCGGACCGATCGAGAGCAGTTCGGCCGGCTCCTCGTCGGTACGACGCAGCCGGGCACGCACGCGTGCCACCAGTTCCTTGGGCTTGAACGGTTTGACCATGTAGTCGTCGGCACCGGATTCCAGACCGAGGACGACGTCGACGGTGTCGGACTTCGCGGTGAGCATCACGATGGGCACACCGGAGTCCGCACGCAGCACGCGACAGACGTCGATGCCGTTCATCCCGGGCAGCATCAGGTCGAGCAACACCAGGTCCGGGCGGATCTCGCGCACCGCGGTGAGTGCCTGCGTACCGTCGCCGACGACGAAGGGTTCGAACCCCTCACCCTTCAGCACGATCGTGAGCATCTCGGCGAGCGCGGCATCATCATCGACGACGAGGATCCGTGGCTTCATGCCCCCAATGGTGACACTTCTGTGACCGCGGCGTGGTGACCGACGCGCCGGACTGTGTATCACCGCAGGTCGCGTCGCGCCTTTCCACAACCTTCGAGTCGACGGCTCGATCGATGCCGGGATGGGGAACAATCGGCACCACACACCGACGAGATACGAGGGAGGGCCGCGTGGGCCGGTTGATAGCGGTGGAAGGAATCGACGGCGCCGGCAAGAACACCCTGGTCACCGGACTCGTCGAACACTGGCGGGCACAGGGTCTGCGCGTCGCCACCTTCGCGTTCCCGCGGTACGGGCGGACGGTGTTCGCCGACGTCGCATCCGAGGCCCTGCACGGCGACCACGGCGACCTGCGCGAGAGCGTCTACGCGATGGCGTTGCTGTTCGCCCTGGACCGGTCCGCCACCGCCGAGGAGCTCCGGTCGGCGATCGCCGGCCACGACGTCGTCGTCGTCGACCGCTATGTGGCATCCAATGCCGCCTACAGTGCCGCCCGCCTGCGCGAGGACGCCGACGGCGCCGTGGTGCGCTGGGTGCACGACCTCGAGTTCGGCCGGTTCGCGCTGCCGGTCCCCGATCGTCATCTGCTGCTCGGCGTACCCGCCGAGGTCGCGATGGCCCGGGCCCGCTCGCGTGCGTCGTCGGATCCGGGCCGTGCCCGCGACCATTACGAGCGCGACGACGACCTACAGGTCCGGGTCGACGCCGTCTACCGTGCCCTGGCCGCGTCCGGCTGGATGTCACCGTGGGCCGAGTCCGTCGACCAGACACCCGCCGACCTCGCCGACGTCCTGCTCGCGCCGACGACCGCATCGACCGAATGACCTTGCCCGACCGCCCGCTCCTGCTCCGCTAGCCTGGTCTCATCGAACATCGCGAGGACGTCCCATGACCCAACCGCCCGCCGGCGGCCCGCCCCAGCAGTGGGGGCCGAATCCCGGTCAGATGCCGACGCGCGCGATGGGAACCCACCAGGTCCCCCCGTCCGGGGCGGGCGCACCTCAGCCCTATCCCCGGGTACCGCAGGGATATCCGCAACCGGGCAACCCGCCCGCACCGGCTCCCCGGCAGCAGGTGCCGCAACAGCCGGTGCCGGGGCAACCGGTTCCGGGGCAGCCGATGCCCCAGCAGCCGTTCCCCTACGCACCCGTACCGCCGCAGGCCGGACCGGCCTACGGTCCGCCGGGTCCCGCCGGTGGCCCACCCGGGATGGGGCCGGGTGGCATGGGACCGGGTGGCATGGGACCGGGCATGCCTCCGCCAGGTGGTCCGCGCCGCAACTGGGGTGCGATCACCGCGATCTCCCTCGGCGTGGTGGCCGTCCTCGCCATCGCCGCGCTCGCCATCACCCTGATCGTGCAGAACACCGGCGACGGCACCACCGTCGCGAGCGATCCCACCACGTCGACGACCGGGTCGGGATCGACCGCACCGAGTACCGGAACCGACCCGGGTGGATCGAATCCCACCGAGCCCGATTCCACCTCCGGTGACGTCCCCGCGGCCGGCGACCCGACCGTCGCCTATGCCGTCGCCGAGGCGATGCAGCGCTACCTCGACGCCCTGAACGCACGTGACCTCACCCGCATGCGCAGTGCGGTGTGCAGTGAGGTCCGCGACGAGGTGCCGTCCCCCTCGAACAACGGCGGCACCATCGTCCTCGACCGGCTCGCCCTGCGATCGGTCACCGGCGATGTCGCCACGTCGGACGTCGTCATCCACACCGAGATCGGGTCACAGCGCACCGCGCCCGATGTGAAGCAGGCGTCGTTCCGTCTGGAAGAGGGCACCTGGTTCTACTGCCCGGGCACCGAGGCCGACATCGGCATCTGAGTGGTATCGGTACCTGAATGGTATCGGCATCCGGGCGGGTATCGGTATCTGGGCGGGTGTCTCAGACCTCCCAGCAGACACGAGTGGGCCCCGGCGACCTCACCGGTCACCGGGGCCCACTCGTCGGGTCGACGCCCGCTCAGTAGCGGTAGTGCTCGGGCTTGTAGGGGCCCTCGACGTCGACGTTGATGTACTCGGCCTGCTCCTTGGTGAGCTTGGTCAGCGTGCCGCCGAGAGCCTCGACGTGGATGCGCGCGACCTTCTCGTCCAGGTGCTTGGGCAGCCGGTAGACCTCGTTGTCGTACTCCTCGGACTTGGTCCACAGCTCGATCTGGGCGATGACCTGGTTGGAGAAGCTGTTGCTCATCACGAAAGACGGGTGGCCGGTCGCGTTGCCCAGGTTCAGCAGACGTCCCTCGCTGAGCACGATGATCGAGTGACCGTCGGCGAAGGTCCACTGGTCGACCTGCGGCTTGATGTTCAGGCGGGTGGCGCCCGAACGCTCGAGGCCGGCCATGTCGATCTCGTTGTCGAAGTGGCCGATGTTGCCGAGGATGGCCTGGTTCTTCATCTGCTCCATGTGCTCGAGCAGGATGATGTCCTTGTTGCCGGTCGAGGTGACGACGATGTCGGCATTGCCGATCGCCTCCTCGACGGTGACCACGTCGAAGCCGTCCATCAGCGCCTGCAGCGCGTTGATCGGGTCGATCTCGGTGACCTGCACGCGCGCACCCTGGCCGGCCAGCGACTCCGCGCAGCCCTTGCCCACGTCGCCGTAGCCGCAGATCAGCACCTTCTTGCCGCCGATCAGGACGTCGGTACCGCGGTTGATGCCGTCGACCAGCGAATGGCGGGTGCCGTACTTGTTGTCGAACTTGCTCTTGGTGACCGAGTCGTTGACGTTGATCGCCGGGAACACCAGCTCACCGGATGCGGCGAACTGGTACAGGCGCAGCACGCCGGTGGTGGTCTCCTCGGTGACCCCCTGGACCGACTCGGCGATGGTCGACCACTTCGTGGTGTCCTTCTCGAAGGACGCGCGCAGCAGATCCAGGAACACCTTGTACTCGGCCGAGTCGTTCTCGTCGGCCGGCGGGACCACACCCGCCTTCTCGAACTGTGCGCCGCGCAGGACCAGCATGGTCGCGTCGCCGCCGTCGTCGAGGATCATGTTGGCCGGCTCGCCGGGCCAGGTGAGCATCTGCTCGGCCGCCCACCAGTACTCCTCCAGGGTCTCGCCCTTCCAGGCGAACACCGGGACCCCCTTGGGCTCCTCGGGGGTACCGTGCGGGCCGACGACGATCGCGGCCGCGGCATGGTCCTGGGTGGAGAAGATGTTGCACGAAGCCCAGCGGACCTCGGCGCCGAGTGCCACCAGGGTCTCGACCAGGACTGCGGTCTGCACCGTCATGTGCAGCGAACCGGACACGCGGGCACCCTTGAGCGGTAGCACCTCTGCGTATTCGCGGCGCAGTTCCATCAGACCGGGCATCTCGTGCTCGGCCAGCGAGATCTCCTTGCGGCCGAACTCGGCCAGGGAGAGATCGGCGACCTTGAAGTCGATCCCGTTGCGGTTGTCTGCCGTAGGTGCGTCGTTCTGCACCGTGGTCATGTGTTCCCCTTTGTGTGTCGGTCGAACTCTGGTCGAGAGAACTGCAGTGGAATCGTGCACCGCCGCGCAGATGGGCGCGTATCGGTGTCACGACGCCATCGATCCGCAGACCAGGCTATCCGACCCTCACCACACGACGTCAGTGGTCTCCGGCGGCCCTGTCGCCCGCGCCGACCGGGTCCGGGACCTCACCGCGCGCGCGGCGCCCGACCATCGAGTGGCGCATCCCGTAGAGGAAGTAGACGGCGACGCCGATCACCATCCAGATCACGAAGCGCAGCCAGGTCAGTGCGGTCAGATTGAGCATCAGCCACAGACATGCCGCGATCGCGAGCACCGGGATGATCGGTCCGCCCGGCACGGTGAACCCGCGTTGCAGGTCGGGGCGGCGACGCCGCAGGATCATCACGCCACCGGCCACCACGATGAACGCGAAGAGGGTGCCCACGTTGACCATCTCCTCGAGACGGTCGATCGGGAAGAATCCGGCGACCACCGCGACGACCACACCGATCAGCGCGGTCAGCCGGATCGGTGTCCCGAACCGGGGGTTCGTCGCGGCCAGACCACGCGGCAGCAGCCCGTCGCGGCACATGGCGAACAGCACCCGGGACTGGCCGAGTACCAGCACCATCACCACTGTGGTGAGACCGGCCAGCGCGCCGATCGCGATGATCTTCTCCGCCCAGGTGATCCCGTTGAGGGCGAACGCGGTGGCGAGGTTCTTCGGTTTTCCGTCACCGGCACTGGTGGCGAGCTGGGTGTAGCTGACCATGCCGGTCACGACGATGGTGACCAGGACGTAGAGCACGGTGACGATGGCCAGCGAGCCCAGGATTCCGCGGGGCACGTCCTTACGCGGGTTCCGGGTCTCCTCGGCAGTGGTCGCGACCACGTCGAACCCGATGAACGCGAAGAACACGATCGAGGCTGCGGCGAGCACGCCGTACCAGCCATAGGAGCTGTCGCCACCACCGGTGATCAGTGAGAACAACGACGAGTCGACGGACTTCTCGACGCCCTCCCCCTTCTCCGCCGGCGGGATGAAGGGGCTGTAGTTGCTCGCCTTCACGTAGAAGAAGCCCACGATGATCACCAGCAGGACCACGCCCACCTTGATCGCGGTGATCACCGCACTGAACCGCGACGACAGTTTGGTTCCCAGTGCGAGCAGGACCGCGACCACGGCGACGATGACCATCGCCCCCCAGTCGATGGTCTGGGAGCCCACCTCGACCGTCCCGCCGCCGAAGCCGAAGACACTGCCCAGATAGGACGACCAGCCCTTGGACACCACCGCGGCACCGACCGCGAACTCGAGGATGAGGTCCCAGCCGAGGATCCAGGCCAGGAACTCGCCGAACGTGGCGTAACCGAAGGTGTATGCCGACCCGGCGACGGGGACGGTGGAGGCGAACTCGGCGTAGCAGAGGGCGGCGAGTGCACAGGCGATCGCCGCCATCACGAAGGCGAGGGAGATCGCCGGGCCGGCCTTGTTGCCCGCGGTGGTCGCGGTGACGGTGAAGATACCGGCGCCGATCACCACCGAGACGCCGAACACCATGAGATCCCACGAGGTGAGGTTCTTCCGGAGCCGGTGTCCCGGTTCGTCGGTGTCCGCCATCGACTGCTCGATGGACTTCGTCCGGGTCAGCGCATTGGCCACGGTCCCAGCTCCCTCCGACGTCGATCCATCCCCCCGAAGGATGGCCGCACGAGTTGTGTGCTGGCGACGTTAGTCCTTCGACTCACCGCAGGAGGCGGAACCGCCACGCACCGCGTGTCGGTTCCGCGGGGCCCGGTCCGGCGGGTCGGCGACCGACCGGACCGGGTGCGGTCACCCGGACGCGGCGACCCGCGCCGTTCTCACGCGCCGGAGAACCGGCGCGCGATCATCGAGTCTGTCTCGTGCATCACGTTGCGGGCGTTGCCGACTCCGCGACCGAGTCCGACGAGCTGTTCGCGAGACTGCGCGAACACCTGGTCCCAATGCTGCTGGGCCTGCTCGTAGGCCGACTTGGCAGCCGGCGACCGCCAGTTGCCGTCGAGTGCGGCGACCTGGCGTTTGAGTTGTGCGGCAAGATCTTCGAGCCGCTGGAATTGATTGTTGAGTCCGCCCTGCAGATCGCCGAGTGCGGCGAAGTCGTACTGGATTCTCCCGGACATGTCCGTCCTTCCGATCGGTGGTGTGGGTTGCCGACGGCCGCCCGAGTCGGGCGAGCGCCGGTGATGGGTGTGGTCGCGAGAGCGTGGAGTCGACGCTCCCGCGGTAGGCCTGCCGGCCCTACAGCCGCAGCGGCCCTTCGGAACCGAGGTCGGCAGCCGCCATCGCGTCGTGATCCTCGTAGCCGGTGAAGCCGGCGGTCAGCTTGGTGCGGATGTCGTCGAGCGCCTGGTTGAGTGTGTTCGCCGACGAGTTCCAGTCGGTGTGGGTGGCGTCGAATGCCGTCGATGCCCGACCACTCCAGGTGGCCATCCCGCTCGACGCGGTGGACGCGATCTGCCGGATCACCCCCTGCATGTCGTCGACGATCTGGGATACCGTCTGCGCTGTCGCAAGACCGGACGAGACGTCGATGTCGACAGCCCCCGCAGCCCCTTCGAGATTCATGGTGCTCCTCCTGTGTTCCGGCACCGACGTCGCGATGCCCCCGAGCGACATCCGGGATGGATGTCACTGATGCCCGGTCGGTACCCGGGCCTTCCCCGACCGGTCACGGGAACCACCGCCCGTCCGGGAGCGTCTCGACCAGCAGGCGTACCCCCTGCGCCAGCCGATGGCCGGTCCCCGGTGTGAGCGTGGTCCAGCGACCACCATCGAGAGAACCACTGGGGCTGAGCACGATTCGGCCCCGCTCACCGTCGACGACGGCGAGCGCCCCACAACTCTGGGTGACGACACCCGCGCCGTGCGCGATCGCCACGATCTCGGTCCGTGCCGCCGGTGCGGCCAACGCCGCCGCCAACCGCGTCGCGTCGTCCGCCCTCGCACCGATCGTCCGCAGCACCGCGGCGGCGTCGTGCCGGTCACCGCACCGCGCCAGCCGATCGACGAACTCGTCGGTGGGGACCCGGATGTCGGCGAAGGTCATCGGTGGCGCCTGCCCGCACAGCGCGCGGATCACCGCGCCGAGTCCGGCGGCATCGGCGATCTCGGGGAACCCGAGAGCGATCCGATCTCCGGTCCGCACCGCGAGCACATGCTCGTGGCCGCGCCGGGCGAGACAGGCGCGGCGTGGGCCGTCGGCACCGAAGACCCGGACGGCGAGTTCACGCTCGGGGCCGGTGAGCACGCGCACTGCCGTCGACGACCAGTGGTCCGGGCGGTCGTCGACGAGGGCTCCGCACTCCTCGAGTTCGCGGTCGGCGGCACGATCGGCGGCTGCCGAGAGCTCCGCGTCGTCGTCCGTCGGCCACAGATCGAGGACGACCGGCCATGTCGGGAAGCCGGTGCGCTCACCGAGTCGGCGCAGCGCCGCGACCCCCAGTTCCGCCCCGCGGGTGTTCGCGAGGACGGCGTCTGGGACGAGCCCCGCCCGGGTTCTGGTTCCGGTCATCGGGTCACCTCGTCGCCCGGTAACACGAGCGTCTCGCTCAGGTAGCGCGGATCGAGACCGTGGGTGCCCTCGACCACCGGCGCGTCGGCGACAGCGACCTCGGCCCACGTCGCCGGACCGTCGCCGGCCACCCCCGCTGCACTCACCGTGACCGCAGCCCCCATCGGATGGGTGCGGACGTCGTCACGACCGGTTGCCGCGATCGCCGCGGCCGGGGCCATCGGGGCGATCGGTGGCGTGATCGGCGGACTCGGCGGCCGGGAGTCGACCGGAGCGGACACCCGCGTGGGTTCGGCGACCGTGGACGCGGGGACGGTCGGGGTGTAGGCGCCACGGATCGTCGGGACCGATGGCACGACGACGGCCGCCGAGAGCCCGGAGACGGGTTGGGCCGCAGTGGTGTCCGCGGCGGACCCGTCCGACGACGACCCGGGCGCCGGTGGTGCTGCCGTGATGGCACCCGCGGGTGCCGGATGCGGTGTGAGCCAGGGTCGTGCGACGGGTTCTGCGGCCACCTCGTAGGCCTCCATCACCCGTGCGGCGCGCACCCGCTGATCGTGGACGGCCCGTTCGGCGTGTGCGGCCGCGCCGGAGACGAGCGGCACCACCGACGCGGCGGTGGCGGCGAGGTCGGCGAGACCGTCGACGAGGGCGATCTCGGCGGGATCGGGCATCGCCAGCCGCGCGACGGTGACGGCGGCGGCCTGCTGTTCGACGAGCACCGCCGCGGTGGCGGCATTCGCCGACATCTCCGCAAGCCAGTCGCCCAGCGCAGACAGCTGCCCGAGTACCGATTCCGCTGCCCCCGATTCCCATCCGGCTCCGAGTTCGGCGAGGACCTTTCCGTATGCGATCGCTGCCCTGCCCATTTCGGCCGACACCACCGACCATGCCATGGCCGACTCCGCGAGTGGGGACGGTCCGGCCCCGGCACCGAGATCGGCAGCCAGTCGCGCACTGGTACGTGCGTCCCAGATGATGCCGGTGAATCCGGTCATTGCCCATTCCTCTCGTCACTCGGGATGTGGTGTCACAGGTGTCGCACCGGCCACCGCGGCCGGCTCGAATCCGTCGGTACCGCCACGGTGCGGTGTTCGTGCGCAGGCCGGTCAGACCGGGGTCGACCGCAGACCGCTCGCGGCGGCGTCGTCGGCGGCACTCACCCCGCGCGCCTGATCTCGCATCGCCGTGGCGAGGGCACGCAGCCTGACCACCCCGCCGGCGGCGTCGGTGCCGAACCGTCCGGCGACCTCGGTCACGGTGTGTGCCACCGCGACCGACACCTCATCGCGTCCGGACGGCGGCACGTCGAGTGCCGGAGACCATCGTGTGAGTCCGGCCTCGAGGGCGTCGGCGATGGTGTCGAGTTCGGCGGCGGCGCCGGCCAAGACATCGGGATCGATGTCGATTCTGTTGCTGCTCATGATGTCTCCTGAACGGTCGGGTTCCGGATCGGGATGTCGGGTCAGATCGTCGGGCCGTCGGGACCGAGTCGGAGCCGGATGTCGGGCATGGGTTCGGGTGGGGCGTCGGGGGTGTCGTCGCCGAGGACCGGTGGCGCGACGCCGGGTGTGACACCGACGAGGTCGCGCCCGTTGTCCTCGGTCACCAGGTAGTCGGGCACCTCGTGGTTGCCTTCGCCACCGAGACCTCGCGCCGCCCCGGCGGCGGCCACCGGGGCCATCGACGCCGGGACAGGTGCCGCGGCGACCGATGCGGCCCGCGTCGACGGACCGGGCGTATAGCTCGCCGGTTCGGTGGCACCGACCCCGCCGGGTACCGACGTCCGGGCCGCGCCGAGCGGCCCGGCCCCGAGTCCACCCACACCCAGTCCACCGCCACCGACCCCGCCTCCACCTGCGGCCGCACGGACCGGCACGGCGCCGGCCCCGGCGGGCGGGCCGCCACCCGCGCCGTCCGGACCGTCGGGGGCGGTCGAACCACCGGGCCGGACCGGCGTCGTCTCACCGGCGGCGAGCATCTTCGCCATCGGCGTGATCAGCATCGACGGCAGTTCCGTCGCGGTCGACACCATCGGGGCGATCGCGTCGAGAACGGTCCCGGCGACGGCGAACGGTGACTGGGCGGCGGCCCCGGTGGCCGCGGCCGGTGCGGCGGTCACCGGGACCGGCGCACCGTTGACGGTCATGTGCGTGGTGGGGGCGAGGAGTTGGGCGCGGGTCACCGCCACCGCGGCGGTCGCCTCCGACAGTCCTTCGGCGGCGAACCCTGTGACCAGCGGCAGTCCCGCCCCGCTCGGGATGAGTGGCACTGCGGCCAGCATCTTGCCGATGGTGGCCGCGAGGATCGCCTGCACGGCGGCGAGCCCGGCGGCCACGATCCCTGCGGCGGTCTGGATGTCGAAGGAGATGCCGGTGCCCTGCGCCGACAGCTGGCCGCTGTTGACACTCGCCTCCCCGGTCTTGGTGGCCGCCGCGATCGAGCTCTGGCCCACCCAGAGTTTGTCGGCGAGTTCGAGGGCGCTCTGCGCCATCGTCATCGAGGTCTCGAGCACCGTGGACAGACCGTCGAAGACCATCGTCGGATCGAAGTCGGCCATCGCGAGATCGCCGGTGCCGAAGCCGCCGAGCAGATCGGTGATCGGTTTGACGAGCAACCCGAGGTCCACGGTGGGCAGTGGCGGCAGGCCCGGAAGCGGTGGCAGCGGCGGGATCTCGGGAAGACCCGGCAGTCCGAGACCGGCGAGGACGTCACCGACGGGGCGATCGAGGATCGGCCCGAGCGGTGTCGCCGCGATCATCTCGTTCACCGACAACTCGCTCAACGCAGGCAGATTCGCCCCCACGTCCACACTCGTCGCCGCCCCGGTGCCGCTCATCGCGATCTCCCCGGCCACGCCCCGCGCCCGGTCACAGCACCGACCGCAGCGTCGCGGCCGACTCCCCGTCGACCCCCTCGAGGTCGGCGAGGCCGAGCACCGCCTCGGCGGCGGTCGCCGCGTGCACCGCGGCCAGACTGCCCACCGAGCCCAGATGCGCGGCCTGCGCGGCGATGAACGCCGCCAGGAACTCCTGACCGATCAGCCCGAACACCGGAACCATGGCCAGGGTGTTCGCCGCCGCGTTCACCGATCCGGCGGTGGTCACAGCGGTCCCGATCGCGGCATTGGTGGCCGCGAAGCCCTGCAGGATCTCCGGTGTCAGCGACACGTCACCCACGATTGCCCCCTTGATCTGTGTGTCCTCTTGTACTCACTGCGGTTTGTGGTCACTGCGGTTTGTGGTCACTGCGGTCTTCGCCGACCGCGACCCACTCACTGCGTCGCATCCGCCCTCGCATGAACCGGCTCCGATGTCCGCCCCGATGCCCCCGGCATCGGGGCGATCAGCCGTCCGGCCGGGTCTCGACCAACTCGGTGAACGAGTCGGTGAACTCCTCGGTGACCGCGGCGCGCGCAGCAAAAGCACGTTGCGCGGCCAGCGCCGAGGTCGTCACGATGGTCTCGCCGAGGCGTGCGCCTCCGAGCCGCTCCATACCGTCGGCCAGCCACAGCCCGAGCAGCACACCGTTGCCGTCCACCTCGACGGTGACCGCATCATCGGCCGAGGTCTCCCGGACCCGGATGCGCGCCAGCTGCTCACCGAATTCCCGCAGACGGCCCAGCTGTGCCGCCGCCCGCGCCTCGAGTTCGTCCATCGGCCAGGCCATCTCGACCCTCACACCGACCGCAGCCACGACGCCGGCGCGGAGACCTCGTCGTCGTCGTCACGGAGTTCTTCGGCCGCGAGGTCGTCCGGACGTGGCAGCCCCATCAGGTCGACGGTGTCCCGGGCGATCCCCGATCCGATCAGCTCGGACCGCAGACGGATACCTGCCGCCATCGCCGACTGCCGGCACAGCCGCAGGATCTCCTCGGCGAGAAGTGTCGGCCCCTTGGCGAGTTCCGCGTCGTCGATGCGTACCGCCAGGGGCAGTCCCTGCCCGGTGGTGATCACCGACAGCCGGCCCGAGCGTGACCGTGCGGCGGACGTGCCCGCCAACGGACCGGTCGTCTCCTGCGTGCGGCCACCGGTTCCGTCGGTGACGGTGTGGTCATGAACCATGGTCTTCCCCCTGTGAGCGTCGATCGACAAGACGCGCGCCCCGCCCCGTTGCGGTTCCCCTGGCAACACCGAGGTCTGCGAGTCCACCCGTCCGGGTGATGTGACTCCGATCTCAGTGGGTCCTGATGATGCCACAATCCCGGCGACCCGGCCGAATTCCATCCACAGCCGATCACCGCACGTGAACGGGCCATTCGTGGGTAGACTCCGCTCCCAAGTCTGCCGGGCACTGCCAGACCGGACCATCAGACACCTGCACAGGGGGGACCACATGCATCCAGATCGAATCGACCCATATCCGGATTCCGACGCGGCCGACCGGGGACCCGCCGCCCACGATCCGGCCACCGGCCACGAGGCGCCGGCCCCGGCGCCGCCGCCGTGGCTGCAGTTCGCCCCACCGCCGGCACCCGGGCAGGCACCCGTTCCGGTCCCCGCCCCCACCTCCGCGATCACTCCGCCCGACCACATCCCGCACGATCTCCCGCCGGACCCGTTCCCCGCCACCGCCCACACCGCGGCCCCGGCCGGTGCAGTGTCGAACGGTGCTGTGCCGAACGGTGCGGTGCCGAACCACCCCGTACCGAACCACCCGGTACCGGACCACCCTGCGCCGATCGGTGCGGGAGCAGGTACCGGCACCGTGAATCCGGCGGCACCGCAACCCGATCCGATTCCCGTCCAACCCATGCCGCCAACGGATCCGGGTGCATTCACACCCTTCCCACATGGTGCCGGGATGGCGTTCCCGGAACCGCCACCGGGCGTCCCGTTCCCACCGGCGAGCGCGATGACACCGGCGCCCCAACAGTTCGGGACACCGCCACCGGCACCGCCACAGGGATTCTCGCCCAACGGATTCGAACCCAATGGCTTCGAACCCAACGGCTTCGGTCCAAACGGCTTCGGACAGTCGGGGCCCGCACTCGACGACGTCGCCCTGCTCCGCAAGGCGCGTCGGGCTCCGGCCCGCGGGTGGCGTCGGGCGGTCCACACCTTGTCGGCCGGGGCGATCAACCCGGGGGACTCGTCCTCCGAGTTGCGCTATCAGCAACTGCTGGAACGGCTTCGGCGCCCGGTGCGCGGCGACTATCGGATCGCGGTGCTGTCGTTGAAGGGCGGCGTCGGCAAGACCACCACCACCGTCGGCCTGGGCTCCACATTCGCCTCCCTGCGCGGCGACCGCGTGATCGCCGTCGACGCGAACCCCGACCTCGGCACGCTGGCCCAACGCATTCCGCAGCAGACCGCCTCCACTGTTCGAGACCTGCTCGCCGACGGCAACGTCTACCGCTACAGCGACGTTCGCGCCCACACGTCACAGGCGCCCAGCCGTCTGGAAGTGCTGGCCTCCGAACGAGATCCGGCGATGGCTGAGGCCTTCAGCGAGGAGGAGTACCGGGGTGTGATCGGCATCCTGCAGCGGTTCTACAACATCATCATCACCGATTGCGGGACCGGCCTGTCCCACAGTGCGATGAACGGTGTCCTGGACCTGGCGAATGCGATCATCCTGGTCTCCTCCCCCGCGCTCGACGGCGCCCGCAGCGCGTCGGCCACGCTGGACTGGCTCGAGGCGCACGGGTATTCGCACCTGGTGGCCCGGGCGGTGGTGGTGCTCAGTTCATCTCGCTCCGGTGCGTCCACCATCGACGTCGACCAACTCGCCCAGCACTTCCTGACCCGATGCCGTGCGGTGCAGACCATCCCGTTCGACGACCACCTGTCCGAGGGCGCCGACGTCGATCTCGAACTGGTCGGCAAGGGCACCCGCCACGCCTTCGTCGAGCTGGCCGCCATCATGGCCGACGATTTCGCACCGACCGGTCACCGGCACCCGGAGCCGCTGTTGCCCCAGTGACCGGCCGACGGTGACCAGCGGACCCGGCGAGCGTCAGTCGCGGTCCCGGCGACCGTTGTCGGCAGTCGGCTCGGTCCCGGAGACCGCGGATGCGTCGACGGGGCCAGCGGGATCGTCGGGGTTCGCAGGGTCGGAGTGGTCGCCGGGGTCGACCGACGTCTCATCGTCTGTTTCACGTCGGTCTGTTTCACGTCGGTCTGTTTCACGCCGGCTGCGCAGCCAGCGGCGGCCCATCGCGATCCCCATCGGGACGACGACGGTGAGCACCGACGCGATGATGAACACCTCGAGATGGTCACGGATCAGCGGCACCTGGCCGAGGAAGTAGCCGAGCATCACGATGCCCGCCGCCCACACGAAGCTGCCGAGCACCGAGAACAGCGTGAACACCCGGTACGGCATGCCGCTGAACCCGGCGAACAACGGGGTGAGCGTGCGCACCACGCCGATGAACCGGCCGAAGAACACCGTCAGCGGGCCGTACCGCTCGAAGAATCGGTGGGTGCGCTCGACATACTCCGGTCCGACGGCGCGCCGCATCCTGCCCTCGATCACGCTACGACCCACACGCCGCCCGATGAAGTAGCCGCATTGGTCGCCGAGAATCGCCGCCAGCGGCACCAGGATGCACAGCCACCAGACCTCGGCGAACGGGTTGGGCTGTGCAGCAAGCACTCCGGCGGTGAACAGCACGGAATCGCCGGGGAACACGAAGCCGATGAGCAGGCCGGTCTCGACGAAGATCAGCACACACAGGCCGATCAGGCCGCCGGTCGCGAGGAACGAGTCGATGTCGAACGGATTCATCACCGTCCAGACTAGGGCTTCTGGACGACTGTCCCACTCTGGCCCGCCCAGTTCGCCGGGACGTCAGCTGCCGGCAACACAACGGGCGAAATGTGCCAACCTGGGGTTTACTCAAGGGTAAAGATCCATCGGATTCCAACGCCGAGCGGATCCCCAGCAGGACCGGACAGCCGGACAGTCCAGCCGCCGACCGGTCCCCCGATGGCCACATCACAGCGCCGTGAGCAAGGAGTCGATCATGACCGGACCCCGACACCCCATGCCGCCGAATCGTTCGATCCCGACCGGCGGGACCTCGACACCCAATCTGCGGCCGGTCTCCGACACCGCGGTCCGGATCGAATACCACACGATCCACGGATATCGACGCGCCTACCGCATCGCCGGCAGCGGACCGGCGCTGCTGCTGATCCACGGCATCGGCGACAACTCGTCCACGTGGAACGAGGTGATCCCGATGCTCGCCCAGCACTACACGGTGATCGCCCCGGACCTGCTCGGACACGGCCTCTCCGACAAGCCCCGCGCCGACTACTCGGTGCCGGCCTTCGCCAACGGCATGCGTGATCTGCTGGTGGTGCTCGGGATCAGCAAGGTCACCGTCGTCGGTCATTCGCTCGGCGGCGGCGTCGCGATGCAGTTCTGCTACCAGTTCCCCCGGTTCGTCGAGCGGCTGGTGCTGGTCGCGGCCGGCGGCGTGACCCGCGAGGTCAATCCCGTGCTGCGGGCCGCGACCCTGCCGGTGGTCAACGAGGTGCTCACCCTGCTCCGCATCCCCGGCGTGATGCCCGCACTGCGCGGAGTCGCCGGTGCCCTCGTCTCCCTCCCGCATGTCCCCGGCGTGCCCCGGTCCCTGTCACCGCGCCGGGCCCTCAACGACCACGAGGACCTCGTCCGGGTGCTCGGCGATCTGGCCGACCCGCATGCGTCGGCGGCGTTCATGCGGACGCTGCGCGCCGTCGTCGACTGGCGAGGGCAATCGGTGACGATGCTCGACCGGTGTTATCTGACCGAACGACTCCCGGTGCTGTTCATCTGGGGCGACGACGACACCGTCATCCCCTATGAGCACGCACTGATCGGACACGCCGCCATCCCCCACTCGCAGCTGCAGACGTTCCCCGGTTCCGGCCACTTCCCCTTCCATGACGACCCCGAGCTGTTCGTGCAGGTGGTGACCACTTTCCTGGAGCAGACCGACCCGGTGGTCTTCGATGCGCTCCACTGGCGGGCACTCATGTCCACCGGCGGTCCCCGGCCCGAGGAGTTCGTCGGTGACGACGACACCGTGGAGGCCGTGCTCGACGCGATCGAGGACGAACGTTCCGCCACCTGACCCGGCATTCGTGCGACGATGGGCCGATGAGTGGCCCGTTCCCCCACGAGCATGATCCCCAGCGGCTCCCGCCCGACCTGACGAAGCAGACGCCTCCCGGCCCGCCGGCGACCCCGGGATATCCATCGCCCGGCTACGGAACCCCCGGCTACGGCACCCCCGACTTCGGAACCCCCGGCTACGGCACCCCCGGCTACGGGCCCGGCCCCACGCCGGGGATGGGCACACCGGGGATGGGCGCACCGGGGATGGGCCCGGGCGCGGCGGGTGCGGCGCTGGTCGTCATCGGTGACATCACCTGCACCCAGACGCACGTCATCACCCCGTCGGGCACCTTTCCGATCGCCGGGACCCAGTGGTCGGTGCTGGACATGTCCCGGACCAGCGAGGAGATCTCGCAGACGGGGATCATCCTGGCCCTCGTCGGCTTCGTGTTGATCTGTGCCCTGAGTCTGCTGTTCCTGCTGATGAAGGAAACCAAGACCACCGGATACATCCAGGTGACGGTGCACGGCCACGGCATCACCCATGTCACCAACATCCCGGCCCTCAATGCCGGCGCGATGTTCGACATCAGCAACCGCGTGCAGTACGCGCGCAGCCTCGCCGCCGCCTGAGAGCGCCCGCTCGGCTCCCCCGACCACCCACCGACGACGATCCGATGCCGGTCGCGGTGCCCGGTACGGGCACCGACGTCGACCGGACGACCGACGGCGCCGCAGGTTCACCACCGTCGCGTGAGAGGATGGCCGTCATGAGCTACCAGCCGAACCCCTATGGCACCCCCGATCCATACGGCAGCCAGCCCGGATACGGATCGCAGCCGGGTCAGGGTTCCCAGCCCGGATACGGATCGCAGCCGGGGTACGGCTCCCAGCCCGGCTATGGTGCACAGCCTGCCTACGGCGCCCAGCCCGGCTACGGTGCCCAACCCGCCTACGGCGCCCAGCCCGGATACCCCGCGGCGGGCTATCCCGGCTATCCGGGCTACGGGTACGGCCCCGACGTCGACCCGATGACCGGTGAGCCGCTGTCGGACAAGTCCAAGGTCACCGCAGGTCTGCTGCAGCTGTTCCTCGGTGGATTCGCCGCCGGACGCTTCTACATCGGCGACATGAAGATCGCCTCGATCCAGCTCGGCCTGAACGTCCTGTCCTGGATTCTGTTCATCCTCGGCATCGTCATCATCGGTGTCGCGGGCAGCAACAACTCCGACGGTGGCGCGGTCTTCGGCGTGCTGCTCATGTTCGTGGGGATCGCGATCATCTTCGCCGTCAGCATCTGGGTGCTGATCGATGCGATCATGATGTTCACCGGCAGCGTCCGCGACGGACAGGGCCGCAAACTCCGAGGCTGACCCCCCGACGCTCCCGATCGCCCGGGGCGTCCGTCACCCGCCGCAGCAACCGCCGGTGGAGGTACGGACGTCCCGGGTGATCTCGTTTCGGGCCGCGAGTTCGTCGGCGGCCGGGTAGTCCACACCCACCAGGCAGAGGCCGCGGGCCTCGGCGACCGGCACCGTCGAACTGCGGGTGCGTTCGGTCAGGAGGGCGGCGCACCAGTCGACGTCGCGGCGACCGTCGCCGACGGAGGCGACCGCACCGACCAGTGAGCGCACCATCGACCAGCAGAACGCATCGGCGCTCACCTCGCCGACCAGCACGCCGTCGGCGTCGCGGGTCCAGGCGAAGCGCTGGAGGTCGCGGATGGTGGTCGCTCCCTCGCGGCGTCGGCAGAACGCGGCGAAGTCGTTGAGCCCCAGCAATGTCTGGGCCGCGGCGTTCATCGCGTCCACGTCGAGCCGATGGCGCCACGCGGCGGTGATCCGGGCGACGGTCGGCTCGGCACCCCATCGGGTGTCGGTGAGCCGATACCGGTAGTGCCGGCGCAGTGCCGAGAACCGGGCGTCGAAGTCGGTGGTGACGGTGGTGACGGCCTTGACCCGGACGTCGTCGGGCAGCATCTTCGCGAGCCGTCCGACCAGTGTCGTGGGGTCTCCGCCGATCGAGCGGGTCGCCAGCGCCGCGGCCGGGATGTCGGCGTGGCACACCTGGCCGGTGGCGTGCACCCCGGCATCGGTGCGACCGGCGACGGTCAGCCGCACCGGCACCCGCAGCACCGTCGACAGCCGCTCCTCGAGGGTCTCGCACACGGTGCGCTGACCGATCTGACGGGCCCACCCGGCGAAGTCGGTGCCGTCGTACCCGATGTCGAATCGCAGACGAACGAACCCGCCGTCACCGGGTGTGGTGACGGCGGGTTCGATCATGCGTGTGTCCTCGCTCAGTCGTCCGACTTCTTCTCGTCGGCGACCTCTGCGGGGGCCTCGTCGGCAGCTGCCTCGACAGCCTCGGCCTCGACGGCCTCGGTCTCGGCAGGGGCCTCGTCGGCCTTCTGCGACGCGGCAACCCGGTTGGCGCGGTTGGCCTCGGTGGCCACGGTCGACCCGGTCACCAGCTCGATCACTGCCATGGGGGCGTTGTCGCCCTTGCGCGGCAGGGTCTTGATGATGCGGGTGTAGCCGCCGTTGCGCTCTGCGAAGCTCGGGCCGATCTCCTCGAACAGCGAGTGGACGACGTCCTTGTCGCGGATCACCTTGAGCACCTCACGCCGGTTGGCCAGCTTGCCGGCCTTGGCGTGGGTGATCAGCTTCTCGGCGTACGGGCGAAGGCGCTTGGCCTTGGCCTCGGTGGTGGTGATACGGCCGTGCTCGAAGAGCGACGTGGCGAGGTTCGCCAGCATCGCCTTCTGGTGGCTGGCCGACCCGCCGAGGCGGGCACCCTTGGTGGGCTTGGGCATTGTCTTCTCCTAGGAGGGACTCACGATCTCACGACCGGAAGTCAGGGTATTGGCGAGCGCCTTACAGCTGCTCGGTCTCTGCGAAATCCTCGCCGGTGTCGCCGTCGAACGATGCATCGTCCGACCACGTACCGGTGGCGGGGTCGTAACCGGCGACCTGCGACGGGTCGAAGCTGGCCGGGCTGTCCTTGAGGGACAGACCGAGCGCGTGCAGCTTGACCTTGACCTCGTCGATCGACTTCTGCCCGAAGTTGCGGATGTCGAGCAGATCCGACTCGGTCCGTGCAACCAGCTCACCGACGGTGTGGACACCCTCGCGCTTGAGGCAGTTGTAGGACCGCACGGTCAGATCCAGATCCTCGATGGGCAGGCTGAACGATGCGATGTGGTCGGCCTCGGCCGGCGACGGTCCGATCTCGATGCCCTCGGCCTCGACGTTGAGCTCCCGGGCGAGCCCGAAGAGCTCCACCAGGGTCTTGCCCGCCGACGCCAGCGCGTCACGCGCGCTGATCGAGTTCTTGGTCTCCACGTCGAGCACCAGACGATCGAAGTCGGTGCGCTGCTCGACACGGGTGGCCTCGACCTTGTAGGTCACCTTGAGCACCGGCGAGTAGATCGAGTCGACCGGGATACGGCCGATCTCGGCACCCGACGCCTTGTTCTGCACGGCCGGCACGTAGCCGCGGCCCCGCTCGACGACGAGCTCGATCTCGAGCTTGCCCTTGTCGTTGAGGGTCGCGATGTGCAGGTCGGGATTGTGCACGGTGACACCGGCCGGGGGCACGATGTCGGCGCCGGTGACGGTGCCCGGACCCTGCTTACGCACGTACATGGTGACCGGCTCGTCCTCTTCGGAGCTGACCACGAGGCCCTTGAGGTTCAGGATGATGTCGGTGACGTCTTCCTTCACACCCGGGACGGTGGTGAACTCGTGCAGGACCCCATCGATCCGGATGCTGGTGATGGCAGCGCCCGGGATGGAGCTGAGCAGGGTACGACGCAGCGAGTTGCCGAGGGTATAGCCGAAGCCGGGCTCGAGCGGTTCGATGACGAACTTCGACCGGTTGTCGGCCAGGATCTCCTCGGTCAGGGTGGGTCGCTGTGAGATGAGCATTTCGCGTTCTCTCCTTGTGGCCGCCCGCTATTTGACGGCCTAGAAGGTGGACCGAGCAGCTGTTGCTGCTGGTTGTCGGTGTGATCCCCCGAGCCGCCCGACACCGGGGTGCGGGCTTCTCGGGGTCACACGGGGGCGAACCCCCGTGTGGTCACTTCGAGTAGAACTCGACGATGAGCTGTTCGGTCAGCGGGACCTCGATCTGGGCACGCTCGGGCACGTTGTGCACGAGGATGCGCAGGGTGGAGGGCACGACCTGCAGCCAACCCGGGACCGGACGATCGCCGACGAGCTCCTTGGCGATCTGGAACGGGGTGGTGGCCAACGACTTCGGACGGACGTCGATGATGTCGTACTGGCTGACGCGGTAGCTGGGGACGTCCACCTTCACACCGTTGACGGTGAAGTGGCCGTGGCTGACCAGCTGACGGGCCTGGCGACGGGTACGGGCCAGTCCGGCGCGGTACACGACGTTGTCCAGACGGGTCTCGAGGATGCGCAGCAGCTCGTCACCGGTCTTGCCGGAGCGGCGGTTGGCCTCTTCGTAGTAGCGGCGGAACTGCTTCTCCAGGACGCCGTAGGTGTAGCGCGCCTTCTGCTTCTCCTGCAGCTGGAGCAGGTACTCGCTCTCCTTGATCCGCGCGCGGCCGTGCTGGCCGGGCGGGTAGGGGCGACGCTCGAACGCCTGGTCGCCGCCGATCAGATCGACGCGCAGACGACGGGACTTCTTTGTTGCGGGGCCGGTATAACGAGCCATGTTTGTCTGTTCCTCCCTTTCCCGCTAGACCCGACGCCGCTTGGGCGGCCGGCAACCGTTGTGCGGCTGCGGGGTGACATCAGAAATGGTGCCGACCTCGAGGCCGGCGGCCTGCAGCGACCGGATGGCGGTCTCGCGACCCGAGCCCGGTCCCTTGACGAACACGTCGACCTTCTTCACGCCGTGCTCAGCGGCCTTGCGCGCAGCGTTCTCGGCCGCGAGCTGAGCCGCGAACGGGGTGCTCTTGCGCGAGCCCTTGAAGCCCACGTGACCCGACGACGCCCAGCTGATGACGTTGCCGTTCGGATCGGTGATCGAGACGATGGTGTTGTTGAACGTCGACTTGATGTGCGCGTTACCGTGCGGGACGTTCTTCTTATCGCGACGCCGTGCACCCTTCTTGGGGCCTGCGCTACGTGACTTCGGAGGCATTACTTCTTCTTCCCGGCGATGGTCTTCTTCGGGCCCTTGCGAGTGCGGGCATTGGTCTTGGTGCGCTGTCCGTGGACCGGCAGGCCACGACGGTGGCGCAGACCCTGGTAGCAACCGATCTCGATCTTGCGACGGATATCGGCCTGCACCTCGCGACGCAGGTCACCCTCGACCTTCACCGAGGCCTCGATGTATTCGCGCAGCTTGGCGACATCGGCGTCGGTGAGATCCTTGGCGCGCAGGTCTGCGGACAGACCGGTACCCGCCAGGATCTCCTTGGAGGTGGTACGCCCAACTCCATAGATGTAGGTCAGTGCGATCTCCAGCCGCTTCTCGCGGGGGAGATCCACACCAGCAACACGTGCCATGTGGCATTCCTTCTTGATCTCAGAGGTCTGCTCCCGGTCCGTCCTGCTCCGATGGCCAGACCGTGGTGTCTGGCGCGGCAGGCTCCGGCCTCTGAACCGGAGGTGGGCGGCGACCCGTCTGTCGACGCTGGTGCCGGGAGGGCTTCACAAAGTTCTGTTCAGCTCTGATGCGTATTCAGTTGTCCACTGTGTTCACTCGTGGTGTTTCACCAAGCGATCTGGTGTGGGTGTGCTCAGCCCTGACGCTGCTTGTGGCGCAGGTTCTCGCAGATCACCATGACCCGGCCGTTACGGCGGATCACTTTGCACTTCTCACAGATCGGCTTGACGCTCGGCTGAACCTTCACGTCAATCTCTCCTGTTGTCGCCCGCAGGACACGACCGTAGGGCCGCACCTCGCAGGTGTGGTTTCCCGAACCGGTTGGGCCGGGAGGTCTTACTTGTAGCGGTAGACGATCCGCCCACGACCGAGGTCGTAGGGCGACAGTTCCACGACGACCCGGTCCTCGGGCAGGATGCGGATGTAGTGCTGCCGCATCTTGCCGCTGATGTGGGCGAGCACCTTGTGACCGTTCTCCAGCTCGATGCGAAACATCGCATTCGGCAGCGGCTCGATCACCCGACCCTCGACCTCGATGGCCCCGTCTTTCTTCGCCATGTCCTCCGCGATCCTGGTGGCGCCGTGGCGTCCACCCGGTTGAATCCGTACGTTTCCGTTACTGTGTTGGCACACTTGGGCGTCACCGGCAGGCCTGAACGGCCCCGGTGAACCGGACCCATGACACGCGCAAACCGGCACGCTTCGCGCACCGACGTTCAATGCTACGCGAACTGCGGGAACAGTCCAAACCGGCACGATCGACCCACTCCGGGACGCCGTCGGGGCGTGGCCGACGCCACGTCGGCTGGCAGAATGTGGCGTATGCGCGCCTTCGTGATCCGCACCGCCTTCACCGGTCTGTCGCTCTGGATCGCCACGTTGATCGTCCCGGGACTGCACTTCGTCTGGGATGTCCACGACGCCACCTGGCAGAAGGTCGGCATCGTCTTCTTTGTCGCGGTGGTCTTCGGCGTGATCAACGCATTCGTCAAGCCGATCGTGCAGATCCTGTCGATCCCGCTCTACATCCTCACGCTCGGGCTGATCCACATCATCATCAATGCCCTGATGATCGAGCTCACCTCGTGGTTCACCCGCAACACCACCGGCTGGGGCCTGGAGGTCGACAGCTTCTGGTGGTCGGCGGTCTTCGGCGCGATCGTCATCTCGGTGGTCGGCTGGCTGATCGCCCTGGTGATGAAGGAACCCGACGTCTACCAGGCCTGACCGCCCGCCCGGCCAACAGACCGGTACCGGTCCGGCCGGGACCGAGGTGCCCGGCCGGACCGGTCCGCGTCAGATCGCCCCGAGGATCCGGGCGACCTCGATCGTCGGGGTCTGCGACCCGAGGACCTGGATCGCGACATGGTCGGCCCCGGCGGCGAGATGGGCGTCCACCTGGTGCCGCACGGCCACCTCGTCACCGTGCGCGACGAGTGCGTCGATCAGGTCGTCACTGCCGCCGTCGGCGATGTCGGCGGCGGTGTATCCGAGCCGCTCGAGGTTGGAGGTGTAGTTGCGCAGATGCAGGTAGGGCTTGTCGACCGGCGGACGGCCCACCTTCCGTGCCGCGACCGGATCGGTGTCGAGCACCACCTTGTGTTCCGGTGCCAGCAGCACCCCGTCGCCGAGGGTCTCCCGCGCGATCCGGGTGTGCGCGGGCGGCGTCAGGTACGGATGCGCGCCCAGAGCCCGGTCGGCCGACAGGCGCAGCATCTTGGGGCCGAGTGCGGCCAGCACCCGACGCAGCGTGGGCACCCCTTCGTCGTCGAGGACGTCGAGGTAGGCGTTCACCGCGGAGTACGGGGTGGTGTACTCGGCGGTCGCCTCGGGATGTCCGGCACCGATCCCGAGATAGAACCGTCCCGGGAAGTCGTTCTCGAGGGCGTGGAACTCGCCGGCGATCTTCGCGGCGTCGGTGTTCCAGATGTTGACGATGCCGGTGGCGACGGTCACGTGCTCGGTGGCCTCGAGCACCTTGCGGACCGGCCCGAGGTGCTCGGGCGATCCGCCGAGCCAGATGGTGCCGACACCCAGGTTCTCGAACTCGGCGGCCTGTTCCGGTGAGAACTGTCCCCACCAGCCCCATACGCCGTGTGTGCCGAATCGTTCGACATGTGCAGATCGGTCGGTCGTGGTCACGTGAATCCCTTCGGTGAATGTCACGGTGCGCCACTCCCACCGGATGGCGGATTCCACCGTGCGAAGTCCGTGGTCTGTGCTCGCGGTGCTAGCCCGCGGGGCACCTCCGCCACGCTACCCGCCGATCGCAGCGCCTCCCCCGGCCCGCGCGCCGCCCCACCTGGCATGCTGGACCGGTGCGTGCGGTCATCCAGCGAGTCACCGAGGCCAGCGTCCGGGTCGACGGCGAGGTGGTCGGTGCCCTCGACATCGCGCCCGGTGGGTACGGGCTGGTCGCCCTGGTCGGTGTCACCCACGACGACACCCCCGAGTCGGCGGCCGTCCTCGCCGACAAGATCTGGCGACTGCGGATCTTCGGTGGGCACGACGGCGGACCCGAACGGGCAGCCGCCGACGTCGACGCCCCGATCCTGGTGATCAGCCAGTTCACCCTCTACGCCAACACCGCCAAGGGCCGTCGGCCCTCGTGGAATGCCGCCGCGCCCGGTCCGGTGGCCGAACCGCTGGTCGACGCCGTCGCCGCCGCATTGCGCGAGGCCGGGGCGCAGGTGGCCACCGGCCGTTTCGGTGCGCACATGGAGGTCGATCTGGTCAACGACGGTCCGGTGACCATCCTGTTGGAGGTCTGATGGGCCGCGTCACCGCCCGCCGCCGTGTGGTCCGCATCCGACGCGGGACCGAACCCACCACCCGCGCCGACACCCTGGCCGGCGAGGAACCGCTGGAGATCCGCATCGGCGGTCAGCCCTTCACCGTCACCATGCGCACGCCCGGCAACGATGTCGAGCTCGCGACCGGATTCCTGGTGTCGGAGGGAATCATCGCCCGCGCAGACGATCTCGTGACCGCCCGGTACTGCGCCGGCACCGATGCGAGCGGCGCCAACACCTACAACGTGCTCGATGTGGCGCTCGCCGCACACGTGACACCACCGGCACCCAACCGGTCGCTGCCGTCGAGCAGCGCCTGCGGGGTGTGCGGCAAGGACAGCATCGACGACGTGGCGGTGCGTTCACGATTCGACCTCCGCACCGACGATTTCCGTGTCGCGGCCACGACCGTTCTCGCACTGCCGGATCGACTTCGGCAGGGGCAGAAGACCTTCGACAAGACCGGCGGACTACATGCCGCCGGATTGATCGATGCGGCCACCGGCGAGATGCTGGTGATCCGCGAGGACATCGGCCGGCACAATGCCGTGGACAAGGTGATCGGGTGGGCCCTGGCCCGGGATCTGCTGCCGTTGCGCGCCCACATCCTGCAGGTGTCCGGGCGCGCCGGATTCGAGCTGGTGCAAAAGGCGGTGATGGCCGGCGTGCCGATGCTGTCGGCGGTGTCGGCGCCGTCGTCACTGGCCGCCGATCTCGCCGACGAGCAGGGTCTCACCCTGGCCGGTTTCGTCCGCGGGGAGTCGATGGTGCTCTACACCCATCCCGAACGCGTCACCGACACCACCGTCGACTGAGACGGTGCGCCACATCCCGTCGACCGGGCACCCGAACACGTTCACCGGGCACACCATCCCGTCGACCGGGCACCCGAACACGTTCATCGGGCACACCATCCCGTCGACCGGGCACCCGAACACGTTCATCGGGCGCCACATCCCGTCGACCGGGCACCCGAACACGTTCACCGGGCACACCATCCCGTCGACCGGGCGCCGTCATCGCGGCCGGGACATCTCAGACGTCGAGCCGCTCCCCGCTCTCGGTGTCGAACCAGTGCAGTTCGCGGACGATCGGTGTCAGGCCGATCTCCTCACCGACGATGAACTCCTGGCGGTGGTCGGCACGAACGACGATGCGCCCGTGCCGGATCGCGGCGTCGGCGGTGCAGTACACGAACTGCTCGGCACCCAGTTCCTCCACCAGGTCGACCTGTGCGGTCACCGCGCCCGGACCCACCGGCCCGAGTTGCCATGCCTCGGCCCGCAGCCCCACCGTCACCCGCGCCGGGGCACCGGTGGGCAGCGGCACCTCGACGCCGCCGAAAGCAGCTCTGCCGGTGCCGGTCTCGGCGTCGACGAGGCACATCTGCGGAGTGCCCATGAATCCGGCGACGAACATGTTGGTCGGTCGGCGGTAGATCTCACGCGGGCTCCCGACCTGCTGCAGCACACCGCGATCGAGGACGGCGACACGATGGCCCATCGTCATCGCCTCCACCTGGTCGTGGGTGACGTAGAGCGTGGTGGTGCCGAGTTCGCGTTGCAGGGCGGCGATCTGGGCGCGCGTGCTCACGCGAAGCTTGGCGTCGAGATTCGACAGCGGCTCGTCCATGCAGAACACGCGCGGCCGCCGGACGATCGCGCGGCCCATCGCGACCCGCTGGCGCTGTCCGCCCGACAGCTTCGCCGGTTTCCGGTCCAGCAGCGCCTCGAGTTCGAGCATCCGGGCCACCTCGGCGACGCGGGCAGCGGTGTCGGCCTTGGACATTCCGGCATTGCGCAGGGCGAAACCCATGTTCCCGGCGACGGTCATGTTGGGATACAGCGCATAGTTCTGGAAGACCATCGCCACGTCACGTTCTTTCGGTGCCATCCCCGACACGTCGTCGGCGTCGATCAGGATACGGCCGGACTCGATCGACTCGAGGCCCGCGAGCATGCGCAGCGTGGTGGACTTGCCACACCCGGACGGCCCGACGAGCACCATGAACTCGCCGTCACCGATGTGCAGATCGAGGGCGTCGACGGCGGGCGGGATGTCGTCGGCGAACCGACGGGTCGCCGCGTCAAAGGTCACTGAGGCCATGAGATCTCTCGAATCCTGCTCTGTCGTACGGCACCGGCGGGTGGCACCGTGTCACGGGGTGGGGTGATGTCCCCGGGGAACGATCCGATCGGATCGTTCCCCGGGGACATCGACTTCGGTGGCCGATCAGGCCGGCAGCTTGGGCTTGATCTGACCGTCGTAGATCCGCTGCAGCTGCTGCTGGACGTCACCGAGGGTCGTGCCGACGTCGGCGTTGCGAAGACCGATCTGCTCGTAGCCGGTACCGATGACCTTGTCCGCGCCGGGCAGGAACACCCGCGCGTAGTCCTGCGACTTGGTGTTCGGGAGCTGCTCGATGGCGGTCTTGAAGTTCGGGTTCTTGGCCAGGAACGCCGCCATCGACGGGTCGCTAGCCGCGCCGGTGCGCACCGGCATGTAGCCGACGTTCTGCGAGAAGTACGAGGTGTTGGCGGTGTTGGTGATGAAGTCGACGAACTTGAGCGCATTGACCTTCCGCTCATCGGAGATCTTCGCCGGGATGGCCAGACCCGCACCACCGGTCGGACAGCCCTTCACACCGTTCGGTGCCGGCAGGAACGCGGTGCCGAAGTCGAACGTGGCGCCCTTGGTGATGCCGGAGAGGTCACCGGTCGATGCGATGGTCGAGGCGATGATCCCCGCGCTGAAGTCGGCGGCGATATCGTTGGAGATGGCCGCGTACTTGTCCTTGTTGATCGAATCCGACAGGTACTGCGCCGCCTGGATCGTCTTGGGGTCGGTGAACTTCAGGTCCCACTGGTCGGAGTAGGCGCCACCGAAGGTCCAGGTGGGTCCCTCGAAGGTCCAGCCGAGGTAGTCGGTGGCATTGCCCCAGCCGTGGGCCTGCTTGCCCGAACCCACGACCTGCTGGATCTTGGGCCCCCACTCGCCGAACTCCTGCCAGCTGGCCGGACCGCGGTCGGGCAGGCCGGCCTTGGACCAGACATCCTTGTTGTAGTAGAACAGCGGTGTCGAGCGGGCGTACGGCAGCGCCCAGTGCTGGTTGTTCCACTGGTAGTCGGCGACCAGCGAGGCGACATACTCCGAGGTGTTCACCCCGGCCCGGCCGAACAGGTCGTCGAGCGGCGAGATCGCGCCCCTCAGTGCGAAGTTGAACCACCACACATCCGACAGCACGACGATGTCGGGTACCGATCCACCCGAGAGCGCGGCGTTGAACTTCTGGGCGACCTCTTCGTAGTTCTTGCCGCCGTCGACCAGCTGCACCTTGATACCCGGATTGGCGGCCTCGAACCGGCTGATCAGTTCCTTCTCCACGTCACCGGACTTGCCGGGGTGGTTCGACCACCAGGTGAGGTTGTTGGCGTCGCCACCACCGGACGACGAGGAACTGCTGTCGCCGGAACCGGCGCAGGCGGCCAGGGTCAGGCCGGCGGCGGCGGTGGCGGCCGCGGCGAGGAACCCGCGACGTGAGATGTCGGTCATGCTGTCATACCCCTTTGTGTGTGTTGTCGAGATACGTTGCGCCCGAGGCGGTCAGCCTTTGACCGCACCGGAGGTCAAGCCCTTGATCATCTGGCGTTGCAGCACCAGGAACACCACCAGGATCGGCAGCATCGCCAGCACGGTTGCCGCCATCACCGGGCCCCAGTTGGTCACGCCGTCGTTGTTCTGCAACTGGGTCAGGCCCACCGGCAGGGTGGCCACCGAGTAGTCGTCGGCCATCAGGAACGGCCACAGGTACTCATTCCACTCGTTGACCAGGGTGATGAGCGCGAAGGCGACCATCGTGGGGATCGAGATCGGCAGCACCACCCGCAGCAGCAGCCGCAGGTGACCTGCACCGTCCATCCGCGCGGCCTCGATGATCTCGCCGGGGATGGACAGGAAGTGGTTGCGCATCAAGAAGGTTCCGAATGCCACACCCGCCAGCGGCACGATGATGCCGATGAAGGTGTTGCGGAAGCCGAGCTGGGCGACCAGCGAATAGTTGGTGATCACGGTGATCTGGTTGGGCACCATCAGTGCCGCGATGATCACGATGAACACGACGTTCTTGAACGGGAACCGCAGGAACACCAGCCCGTAGGCGCTGAGCACACCGAGCACGAACTTGGCGGCGGTCAGGATTCCGGTGACGATGATCGAGTTCCGGAGGAACTGCCAGAACGGCACGGACGTCGTTGCCTCCGTGTAGTTCTCGGGATGCCAGGTGGACGGCCACCACACCGCGGGCTGGACGTAGATCTCGGAGCGGTCCTTGAAGGACGCCAACAGGATCCACACCAGCGGCAGCGCCACGATCAGCACCACGGCCACCATGGCGGCATACCCGCAGACGGTGGCGATCCGGGTCTTCGTCGACTCGCTCATCGGCCCTCCCGATCCATGAACCGCACCTGGGCGACGGTGATGATCAGCAACACGAGGAACATGATGGTCGCGACGGTGGCGCCGTAACCGGCACGGAAGTTCCGAAACGACTCCTCATAGACCTGATAGACCATCGTGGTGGTGCCGTTGCCGAGCGGCCCGCCGCGGGTCATCACGTTGATGATGTCGAAGACCTGCAGCGAGTTGAGCATCACCGTGATCGACAGGAAGTACGTCGTCGGACGCAGCTGCGGGAGCAGGACCCGGCGGAAATGCGTTGCGGGACCGGCCCCGTCGATCTTCGCTGCCTCGTCGAGGTCACTGCGGCGGGCCTGCAGTGCGGCCAGGTAGATGACGAAGGTGTAGCCGATGTTCTTCCACAGGTAGGTCACCGTCACCATGAACAGCGCCCAGTGCGGCTGCTGGTAGAAGTCCGGGGCCGCACCGAGCCCGAAACGCATCATCAGGTCGTTGATCAGCCCGAAGTGCGGGTCGAAGACGAACTGGAAGGCGATACCGACCGCGGCCCCGGAGATGACGAACGGTGCGAAGATGGTCGACCGCACGAAGTTTCGTCCCTTGAGCGCCCGGTCGAGCAACAGCGCCAGTGCCAGCCCGATCACCATGCTGCCCACCACCGCGAACAGCGTGAAGATCACCGTGTTCGAGACGATCGTCCAGGTGTCCGAACGGGTGGCCCACTCGCGGTAGTTGTCCCAGCCGATGAACGTGGCGCCCGGTGACGAGATGTTCCAGTCGTAGAACGACATCCGGATGTTCTCGATCAGTGGACGGTAGGTGAACACCGCCAGCAGAACGAGGTTGGGTCCGACGATCGCGAGGAACAACGCGTAGGTACGCCACGGTCGTCGACGCCCCGCTTGGGGCAGTACATGTTCGGTTACCGCAGGCACTCGGGGGAGTATTCAGCCCGATTCGTACGTCTTGCGAACGATCCGGTGCCCTACCGATGACCACTCGGCGTCGGATGCGTGCGCCGAACCCAACACCAGGTGTCACGCTGGTTACCAACCGGATTCGTCACGCCTCGATGCCCCTCGGCCCCCGACCCCGTTGCGCCCTGACGACGCCTGGTCCGGCTCAGTCCTCCTTGCCCGATGCCGCGAGCCGCAGCAGTTGCCCGGCGGTCGCATCGGGCAGGTAGGCCCGTGACACCGCCAAGCCGATCCGGGGAAGATCGGACTCGTCCCGGAACGCGAGATACACCGGCTCGTACCGTGGGTTGAACTTCTTCTTGAACGTGTGCAGCGACCGGAACCCGTAATACGGTTCGAGCGCCTGCCCCAGCGCGTCGAGCACTTTGTCCAGCGGTTCGGCATCGGATTCCCCGGTCCGGGCCAGCGGCGCCCCCGACAACGAGATGAACTGGGCACCCTCGTCTTTGAACGCCACCGCCGACGAGGCGATCAGGTACTCCACCACCGGCCCGAAGCCGTCGGTGCGCCGTCGCATGATGTCGAGCGTCCATCCCGCGACGTCACCACCGGGTGCGAACACCGGCAGCCACGACAGCACCCCGTGCACATTGCCCTCCGGGTCCACCGCGAGTGCCACGCGCACCTGCCGGTCCATCGCCTCCTCGACGCTGCCGAGGGTGAAACCCATCTCGGGAAGCCCCTTGTCCCCCACCCATTCCTCGGAGATCGCCCGCACCTGGGTACGCACCGCGAACGATTCGTCCGGCAGCGTGACCATCCGCATCGAGATGTCCTGTTTGGTCGCCTTGTTCATCGCCGACCGCACGTGTTGCCACGGCTTTCCCTTGAACTGCAGGTCCGGCAGGTCGACGATGGTGTCCTCGGCGATCTGCACACTGCGCCAGCCTCGTTCGGTGACGATCTCCGATGTCTCGGCCCCGATCGAGAACCAGCACGGTGTCGCACCGGCGCTCTCCGCGAGGTCGATGAAGCCACCCACCGCGGCGCGTCGCCGCTCCGGTGCACAGACCGGATCGGCCAGTGCCAGAAGCGTTCCGACGTGTTTCTGGTAGGTCACCACCGAGCGGCCGTCATCGGTGAACAGGTAGTGGTTGCCGGGCCACGTCGTCATCCATGACATCGTGCCGCCGCCGTACTCGCGCAACAGTTCACGGACGTGGTCGACCGGATCCCCGTCGGGGTCCCCGACATGTCGCACGCGCCACGGCACGGCGAAGGTGAACCGCCCCGGCACGAGGATGGCCAGCACCAGCCCCCACAGCAGGGTGGTACCCAGGGTGACCGCACCCTCGGTCTCGACATCGGTGAAGGCGACGAGCGCCAGTGTGACCACGGTGAGGATCACGTTGAGCGATCCCAGGACGACTGCCACCCACCATGCCCAGCGCTTCCCCCGCCGGAGCTGATCGGCGATCAGGACGTTGATCGCCAGCCCGATCAGCATGGCGTACACCGATTCGTCGCCCGCGTCGGTCGGACCGAGCGGTCCACTGCCGGGGAACAGGAACACCAGCAGGTTGGCACCAGCGATCACCAGCACCGCCGCACACCCGAGCATCCGGACCTCGCGCCGGGTGCGCGGAACGTATCCGTGCTCGTTGACGGCGAAGAACTTCTCGCCGACGAACAGCATGATCGTCGTGGCGAGTACCCATTCGACCGACGCGAGTGTGCCCTGGAACAAGAAGGCGACCGCGACGATCGCACCCAACAGCACGCGCACACGCAGGCGCCACGGCGAGCGGATGGTCGCCGAGGCCACCGCCACCGCCGACACCACCAGCGCCCCCACCCCGGTGGCCCGGGCGTCGGCGAGCTGATCGGCCCAGTGCCACGAGGCGAACGGCGCGGAGAACAGCCACACCAGGGCGACGGTCAGCAGACAGGACACGATGTGCCCGCCGACGCCGACGAGGATCGCCTTCACCGTGCCGAGTTGCCATTCGGCCCAACCCATTCCGACGAGGATCACGACGACGAAGACGAGATACATCCAGGGTCCGGGTTCGACGAACGCCGAACTGAGCGGCGTCCACCACCGGCCCTCGCGGAGTGCGGGCAACCCGAAGGCGACGTCGCGATACCACGACTCGTCCGATGCCCGGCCCCACAACGATCCGGTGACCGCACCCACCACCACGAGCGCAACCGCAAGGACGAGGGTGAACGGCAGTCGGCGTACGGCATCCCGCCACGACACATCGAAGTGCATGGTCAACACTACGACGCGGACACCAACCGCCAGGTCCGGTGAGCGGGATCGGGTCCCGAATTCGTCGCCGACGGCGTGAATCCGATGTCCGCCCGACCGGCCCCGCCGGCCCTACCCGGCCGCCCGGACCGGCCGGTGTGGCAGAGAGGTTGCGGTGTCAGGCCCCTGCGGGTCGCGGGGTCAGGATGCGTGGGCCGTCGGCGGTGACGGCGACGGTGTGTTCCCAGTGGGCCGAGCGGGTGCCGTCGTCGGTGACGACGGTCCAGTCGTCGTCGAGCACCGAGGTGTCGCAGGTGCCGAGGGTCAGCATCGGTTCGATCGCCAGGGTCGACCCGATCACCAGGTGCGGGCCCTTGCCGGGTGCACCCTCGTTGGCCAGGAACGGATCCATGTGCATCTCGCGGCCGATTCCGTGTCCGCCGTAACCGTCGACGATGCCGAAGGGCCTGCCGAACTTCCGCTCGGCGTCGTGGGTGCCGTTCTCGATCGCGTGCGAGATGTCGGTGAGCCGGTTGCCCTCGATCATCGCCGCGATCCCGGCCTCCATGGACAGCCGGGTGGCCTCCGACAGTTCGGTGTCCTCCGGTGAGAGTGTGCCCACGCCGAAGGTCCAGGCGGAGTCCCCATGCCAGCCGTCCAGGATGGCACCGCAGTCGATCGACACGAGGTCACCCTCGGCGAGCACCACGTCGGCCGACGGGATTCCGTGTACCACCACGTCGTTGACCGACGAGCAGATCGACCCGGGAAAACCGTGGTAGCCCTTGAACGACGGCACGGCCCCGGCCTCACGGATGACGGTCTCGGCCACCTCGTCGAGGTCGAGTGTGCTCACACCGACCTTCGCGGCATCGCGCACGGCGACGAGCGCGGCCCCGACGATCGCACCGGCTGCGGCCATCGCGTCGAGTTCGCCCGCGCTGCGGAACGGTACGCGCTTCTTACGGAATCCCATGTCCAAACCCCTTGAGCAAATAGGACGCCGGGCCACACCGATCGATCGGTGTGGCCCGGCGTCGGGAGATCACTGTGGTGTCTCGCGAGAGTGTGTCTCCTAGGAGACGCCCGCCCCGAGAGCGCTCAGCACGCGCTGGTGCACATCGTTGATGTCGCCGACGGCGTCGATCGTCTTGACCTGGTCGCCGTAGTAGTCGAGCAGCGGCGCGGTCTCCGACTGGTACACCGACATGCGGTTGCGGATGACGGCCTCGGTGTCGTCGGCGCGGCCGCGGGCGAGCATCCGCTCCACCACGACGTCGGCGTCGACGACGAACGACAGCACCGCGTCGAGCGATCCGCCGCCGGCGGCGAGGATGTCCTTGAGGGCGTCTGCCTGCTCGGTGGACCGCGGGAACCCGTCGAGGATGAAGCCCTTGGCGGCGTCCGGCTCGGACACGCGGGCCCGAACCATGTCGACGGTGATCTCCGACGGCACGAGGTCACCGGCGTCGAGGTAACGCTTGGCCTCGATACCGACCGGCGTTCCCTGTGAGATGTTCGCGCGGAACAGGTCTCCGGTGGAGATGTGCGGGATGCCGAGCGCTTCGCTCAGCAGTTCCGCCTGGGTACCCTTACCTGCTCCGGGGGGGCCGAGAATGACAAGTCTCACTTCAGGAATCCTTCGTACTTGCGTTGCATCAATTGACTGTTGATCTGCTTCATGGTGTCCAGACCCACACCGACCATGATCAGGACGGCCGTGCCCCCAAATGGCAGGTTCTGTACACCACCGCTGTTCCCGATCTCGAGGAACAGGTTCGGCAGTACGGCGATGATACCCAGGTAGATGGAGCCTGGCAGGGTGATGCGGCTCAGCACATATCCGAGGTAGTCAGCGGTCGGTTGACCGGGACGAATCCCTGGGATGAAGCCGCCGTACTTCTTCATGTCATCGGCGCGTTCTTCCGGATTGAAGGTCACCGCCACGTAGAAGTACGTGAAGAAGATGATCATCAGGAAGTAGACGATGATGTAGACGTAATTGCTCGGGTCGGTCAGGTACGTCATGACCCACTGCTGCCACCCGTTGGGGGCGTCCGTCCCCCTGGTGAGTTCCACGATCAGCTGCGGCAGGTACAGCAGCGATGACGCGAAGATCACCGGGATGACACCGGCCTGGTTGACCTTCAGGGGCAGGTACGTCGACGACCCGCCGTACATCTTGCGGCCCACCATGCGCTTGGCGTACTGCACCGGAATCCGGCGCTGGCCCTGCTCGATGAACACCACGCCGACGACGATGATGAGTGCGGCCAGACACACGAGGGCGAAGACGAGGCCACCGCGGCTGGTGAGGATGGTGCGTCCCTCGGCGGGGATGCGGGCGGCGATACCGGCGAAGATCAGCAGCGACATACCGTTGCCGATGCCGCGCTCGGTGATCAGCTCACCGAACCACATGACCAGGCAGGCACCGGCGGTCATGACCAGCACGATGATCGCCAGACCGAAGATGGACTGGTCGTTGAGCGGCTGATCACAGTTGGACGGCAGCAGATTTCCGCGGTCGGCGAGCGCGACGATGCCGGTGGCCTGCAGCAATGCCAGCGCCACCGTCAGGTAGCGGGTGTACTGCGTCATCTTGGCCTGCCCGGACTGGCCTTCCTTGCGCAACTGTTCGAAGCGCGGGATGACCACGGTCAGCAGCTGCACGATGATGCTCGCCGTGATGTAGGGCATGATGCCGATCGCGAACACCGACAGCTGAAGCAGCGCGCCGCCGGAGAACAGGTTGATCAGCGAGTAGACCTGGTTGCCGCCACCGCTGTTGAGCGTGTCGAGGCACTCGTGGACGACCTTGTAGTTCACTCCCGGTGACGGAACCGTCGCACCCAGTCGATAGAGCACGATGATGCCGACGACGAAGAGGATCTTCTTCCTCAGATCGGGCGTCCGAAAGGCCGCGACGAGGGGGGAGAGCACTAATTCCTCCTTGGACGACCACGCATCAGGGTCACCGGGATCCCGGTTGCACGTGCTCGGCTATCGACGTTGATCGGGTTGCTGGGCAACACCGTGTGAAACTCTAACAGCCGTCGGATCGATGCCGGTCAGACGGACGCTGTGACGTCGTCGTGTTCCGACGATCGCACGACATCCGCGGCGGACCGCCTCACCGATGACGACAGAACACCGAAGTCCGCAGCAGGGGCGATTGCTCGCCTCCCACTGCGGACCCGGCACATATCGGATATGTCAGAGCTCGGTCACGCTGCCACCGGCAGCGGCGATCTTCTCTTTGGCCGACGCGGTGAACTTGTTGGCGGTGACGTTGACCGCCACGCCCAGCTCACCGTCGCCCAGGACCTTCACGAGCTGGTTCTTGCGAACCGCACCCGCGGCGACGAGCTCGTCGACGCCGATGGTGCCGCCCTGCGGGAACAGCTTCGCGATGTCGCCGACGTTGACGACCTGGTACTCGACCCGGTTGCGGTTGGTGAAGCCCTTGAGCTTCGGCAGCCGCATGTGGATCGGCATCTGGCCGCCCTCGAAGCCGGCGGGGACGTTCTTGCGGGCCTTGGTGCCCTTGGTGCCGCGACCGGCGGTCTTACCCTTGGAGCCCTCACCGCGACCCACGCGAGTCTTCTCGGTCTTCGCGCCCGGTGCGGGGCGAAGGTGATGGAGCTTGATGGTCATTACTTAACCTCTTCGACTGTCACGAGGTGCCGCACCACGTTGATGAGGCCGCGATTGACCGCATTGTCCTCGCGGGTGACGCTCTTGCGGATGCCCTTCAGTCCGAGGGTCCGCAGGCTGTCACGCTGGTTCTTCTTGGTACCGATGGTGCCCTTGATCTGGGTGATCTTCAGCTCGGCCATGGTTAGACTCCCTGCCCTGCGCGCGCCCGGAGCATGCCCGCGGGAGCGACATCTTCGATCGGCAGACCACGACGTGCGGCGACCTCTTCCGGACGCTGCAGCATCTTCAGGGCTGCCACGGTCGCGTGGACGACGTTGATGGCGTTGTCCGAGCCGAGGCTCTTGGCCAGCACGTCACGCACACCGGCGCACTCGAGCACGGCACGCACGGCGCCACCGGCGATCACACCGGTACCCGGGCTGGCCGGACGCAGCATCACGACACCGGCAGCGGCCTCGCCCTGGACCGGGTGGGTCACGGTGCCACCGATCAGCGGAACGCGGAAGAAGTTCTTGCGAGCCTCTTCGACGCCCTTCTGGATCGCGGCCGGAACTTCCTTGGCCTTGCCGTAGCCGACGCCGACCATGCCCTGGCCGTCACCGACCACCACGAGGGCGGTGAAGGAGAACCGGCGGCCACCCTTGACCACCTTGGAGACACGGTTGATCGTGACGACGCGCTCGAGCTGGTTGCGATCCTGGTCGCGGCCACCGCGGTCACCGCCACGACGGTCGCGGCCACCGCGACGGTCGTTGCGATCGCCACCGGCGTTCGGGTTGTTGTTGTCGTTACCGGCGGGTCCGTTTCCGCCGACACGCTGACGTCCGGGCATCAGAGGTTCCCTCCGGTCATGTTGGTGAGGATAAGAGTGGTCATCAGAAGCTCAGACCTCCCTCGCGGGCGGCGTCGGCGAGTGCGGCGATCCGGCCGTGGTACTCCTTGCCACCACGGTCGAACACGACGGCCTCGACACCGGCAGCCTTGGCGCGGGCGGCGATCAGCTCGCCGACCTTGCGGGCCTGGGCCGACTTGTCGCCACCGGCGGCGCGGACGTCGGCCTCGATGGTCGACGCGGCGGCCAGGGTCTTGCCGGCCAGGTCGTCGATGACCTGAACGTGGATGTGACGGCTCGAGCGCTTGACGGCCATGCGCGGACGCTCCGGCGTGCCGGAGACCTTCTTGCGCAGGCGGAAGTGACGACGGGTGGTCGCGGTGCGACGACGGGTCGAGACGTCCTTGCCGAGGGGCTTGCGATCGTTCTTGGTTGCGGTATCACTCATGGCTTACTTACCCGTCTTTCCGACCTTGCGACGGATCTGCTCACCCTCGTAGCGAATGCCCTTGCCCTTGTAGGGGTCCGGACGACGCAGGCGGCGGATGACCGCCGAGATCTCGCCGACTTGCTGCTTGTCGATACCCGACACCGAGAACTTGGTGGGCGACTCGACGGCAAAGGTGATGCCCTCGGGAGCCTCGATCGGCACGGGATGGCTGTACCCGAGTGCGAACTCGAGGTCACGGCCCTTGGCCTGCACGCGGTAACCGACACCGAAGATCTCCATCTTCTTGGTGTAGCCCTGCGTGACGCCGGTGACCAGGTTGGCGACCAGCGTGCGGTTCAGTCCGTGCAGGGCACGGCTGCGACGCTCGTCGTTGGGGCGGGTCACCACGATGGCGCCGTCTTCCTGGGCGACGGCGATCGGCTCGGTGACGGCGTGGGTGAGCTCACCCTTGGGTCCCTTGACAGTGACGTTCTGACCGTCGACGGAGACGGTGACACCGGCCGGGATCTGGATCGGGTTCTTACCGATACGTGACATGTGTTGCTACCTCCCTTACCAGACGTAGGCGAGGACTTCGCCGCCCACACCCTGGTTGGCTGCCTGACGATCGGTGAGCAGACCGGACGACGTGGAGATGATCGCCACGCCGAGGCCGCCGAGGACCTTGGGCAGGTTGTTGGACTTGGCGTACACACGCAGACCCGGCTTGGACACGCGACGCAGACCGGCGATGCTGCGCTCACGGCTGGGGCCGTACTTGAGGGTGACGACGAGGCTCTTGCCGACCTCCGCGTCCTCGACGCGGTAGTCGGTGATGTAGCCCTCACGCTTGAGGATCTCGGCGATGTTCACCTTGATCTTCGACGAGGGAAGAGTCACCTCGTCATGGAACGCCGAGTTGGCGTTACGCAGACGCGTCAAGAAGTCTGCGATCGGGTCAGTCATGGTCATGGTTGACCGTCAACCTTTCTCGTAGCGGTTCCCATACAACGCAGTACCGGGATTTTCATCCCTGACCTGCGGTGGGCCTTCCACGAAGTGGATAGTTGTATCTGAAGGTTCTCGTCGCCGGTGCCCTTGGCTTTTCGCCGGCACCGGAGACTATTCAGTTGTGTCCCGAGCACCTGAAGTGCACAGGCAACCGCTCTAGTGTAGAGAACACCGAGCTCAGGACCAAATCGATGCCCCCACCCACCTCGCTGATCGAGCCGGGACCGAGCCCCCAGGGCGAGGACCCGAGTCGAGATCCCACTCCCCCCGATGATCGAGCCGGGACCGAGCCCCCAAGGCGAGGACCCCAGTCGAGATCCCACTCCCCCCGATGATCGAGCCGGGACCGAGCCTCCAGGGCGAGGACCCGTGTCGAGATCTCCGCAGCCCACCCCGGGACGCAACCACCATTGCCGATCGAGCCGGGACCGAGCCCCCAAGGCGAGGACCCGTGTCGAGATCTCCGCAGCCCACCCCGGGACGCAACCACCATTGCCGATCGAGCCGGGACCGAGCCCCCAAGGCGAGGACCCGTGTCGAGATCTCCGCAGCCCACCCCGAGACGCAACCACCATTGCCGATCGAGCCGGGACCGAGCCCCCAGGGCGAGGACCCGTGTCGAGATCTCCGCAGCCCACCCCGGGACGCAACCACCCCCGACGCTCGCAGCGGCACGTGACCATGAAGCCGACCCCGACCGACGTCGGTCCCCTATTCTCGGCCAATGAACTGGGAACTGCTGTCGTGCGGCGTTCGCGGCCATCACACCTATCGGCCGGACGAGCCGGCCCTCGCCGACGGGCTGCATGTGGACAGCGCGGCGGGGCAGGCGTGGCGTTGTCTGCGGTGTGGTGACTTCGTGGCCGGTCCGCCCCGTGGTAGCGGTCCGGCCGACGCGGCGCCGGAGGTCCCGCGCGGCGCTTTGCTGCGGGATCTGATCATCATGCGCCTGCTCGCCGTCGAGCGACTGCTGCGCGGGTTGTTCCTGTTGATCGCCGGGATTCTGGTGATCGAGATCCGGCACAGTCAGCAGACGCTGTCCGAGAAGTTCGACGCCGAGTTGCCGCTGCTGAAGCCGATCGCCGACCAGGTCGGCTGGAACATCGACGATTCCCGGGTGGTGCAGCTGATCGAGCGGGCGTTCACCTTGTCGTCCACCACCATCGTCCTGCTCGGGTGTGCGCTCATCGTCTATGCGGCAAGCGAATTCGTGGAGTGTTACGGGCTGTGGTTCGCCCGACGCTGGGGTGAGTACTTCGCGGTGGTCGTCACCAGTGTCTTCATCCCGCTCGAGGTCTACGAACTCACCGAGCGGGTCACCGTCGTCCGTGTCGGCCTGCTGGTGGTCAACGTGGCCGCGGTGGTGTGGCTGATCTGGCGCAAACGACTCTTCGGTGCGCGTGGCGGAGAGACCGCCTACCGCGAGGAGCACAGTGCCGCAAGCCTGTTGACCGTGGAGCATGCCGCCGTCAGCGAATCCGGTGCGCACCGAACGGATCTGGCGGCGGGGCACCCGGATGGGGCCGGCACCCACAGCCCCGACCCCGACGAGCGCGCACCGGCCCGCTGATCGGATCACTCAGGGGATGAGCAACTGCCGCAGTGCGCCACCGCCTTCCAGGTCGGCGAGCGCGTCGGCGGCCTCCGACAACGGCCGTCGGGCCGAGATCATCGAGGCCAGATCGATGCGGCCGTCCATGACGTCGTCCACCAGGTCGGGGATGTCGCGGGAGGGCACGATCGAGCCGTAGTTGCATCCGAGGATCCGCTGGTCGGCGGCGGCGAGCGCGAGCGGGTCGAACCGGGCGACGCTGCCGGTCGGCGGCATGCCGACGATGACGGCCGCCCCGCCGAGTGCCAGTGCGGCAATCGCGGTCTCGGTGGTCGAGACGCGGCCGATGGCGTCGAAGACGAAGTCGAAGCCGCCCGGCATCACCTCGCGAAGTGCCGCACCGGGATCGGCGACGCCGGCGGTGTCGACGGTCTCGGTGGCGCCCAGCACGCGCGCGAGGTCGAGTTTGGATGCGACGACGTCGACGGCGACGATGGTGGCCGCACCGGCATTGCGCGCACCCTGGATGCACGAGAGTCCGACGCCGCCGCAACCGATCACGGCGACCGTCGACCCCGGGGTGACCTGAGCGGTGTTGCGGACCGCACCGACACCGGTCGCCACGCCGCAGCCCAGGAGTGCGATGTCTTGCAGCGGTGCGTCTTTGCGAACCTTGATCGCCCCGGTGGCCGGGACCACCACCCGGTCGGCGAAGGACGACACCCCGAGGTAGTGGTAGGCGGTCTCACCGTCGACGCCGAGGCGGCTGGTCCCGTCGAAGAGAACCCCACGGGGGCTGATGATCTCGGCATAGGTGCTGCACTGGACCGGCCTGCCGGCCAGGCACTGTCGGCACCGGGTGCAGTTGGCGACCCAGGACAGCACCACGTGATCGCCCACCTCGAGCGCGGTGACGCCCTCCCCCACCGCGGTGACCACACCGGATCCTTCGTGGCCGAGGACGGTCGGTGTGGCGACCTCCCATTCCCCGGTCACCACATGCAGATCCGAGTGACAGACCCCGGCGGCCACCACCTCCACCTCGACCTCGTCGCGTCCGGGTCCGTCGAGGTGGACCTCACGTACTCGTACCTGCCGTGTTCCCTCGAGGACGGCTCCTCGCACCGTGGTCATACCGCGTTCCGTTCCGTTCTGTTCATGTTCATCGGCCCTCGGGTCTCAACGGGTGGCGGCGGGACTGCGTGAATCCCGCTGCGCCGATGCCGGTTCCGGGACCGGGCGGTAACCACCCCGCCCGGCCGGCCGGTTGATCAACACGGTGCCCAGCAGATATGAGGTGCCCGCCACCAGGAACGACGGCAGGGACGCCCCCAGGTACTGGAAGCCGGGATTGGGTTCGTAGCTGACCGGGTGCAGCATCGTGACATAGGTGGCCACACCCAGCGCCAGGGCACCGAAGGCGACGGGGTTCCAGCCGCGCCAGTAGGTGTAGTTCGACACCCCGACATCGGCATACAGCTGGCGCAGGTCGATCCGACGACGCCGGAGGATGAAGAAGTCGACCAGCTGGATGGCGCACAGCGGTGCCATCAGGGTGGCGACCCAGGTGAGGAAGCGCCCGTAGCTGTCGTAGAGGAAACCGGGGAACAAACAGATCACCCCCACCGGCACCAGGAACAGCGCGGTGAGCAGCACCCACGGGATCTTCTTGATGGACGTGTTGATCCCGAGCGTCACCATGAGCGCGGAGTAGGCCTGTGTGACCATGCTCGTCAGGTTCGCGAAGGCGATGAACGCCAGGATCAGGATGCCCAGGACCGCACCGCCGAGGGGGATCATCCAGACCGTCGGGTCGTCGGATCCCAGCGTCAGCGCGGCGAAGGCACCGACGATCGCGGCGAACGACGACGCGGCGAACAGGCCGAGCATGTTGGGCCAGAACGAGGCCCGGGGGGTGTTGGTGAGTCGGGCGAGGTTGCCGATGGCCGGATACCAGGCGAACCCGCCCGCGATGTTCAGCTCGACGGCGATCATGAAGGCGAGGTGTTTGTTCTCCATCGGGACCAGCGGCTCGGCGGCGAACAGCTCCGACACCGACACCTTGGTGAAGATCATCACGAGCATCGCGACGGTGATGGCCACGAGTACCGGCGCCGCGATGTCGCCGACGCGACCCACCCGCTCGGGCCCCTTGGACAGCAGCACCCAGGACAGGACGATCGCGATGAGTGCGGCGATCGTGACCACCGCCGACGACGTCGCCCACGACGATCCGGTGAGGGAGTCGGCCACGTTGGTCGCCGAGTGGCCCACCGTGATGCCCAGGAGTGCGACCCACGCGGCGAGTTCGATGGCGATCACCACCATGATCACCTTGATGCCGCGCGGACCGAAGATGCTCCGGAGTCCGTAGAACATCTCGAAGCCGTATTTCGCGGTGGGGATGCACGGAGCCAGGGACACCAGCAGCACGCTGATGCCGTATCCGATGACGATGCTCGCGATCGCCGCCTTCGCGCCGACGAAGGCCGCGACCGCACCGCCCTGCAGGAACGCCCACGTGGCGATGGAGAAGGTGATGTTCATCCCGCTGAACTTGCGGAACGACCAGATCCGTTCGGACCGCAGCAGCGGCTGCTCGTTGGTGGCGGCGTCGTGACCTTGCCCCCCACCCTTCTCGACGCGTCGGCCCGCCTCGGTATCGCGGTCGTTCCCATGGCCGCCCGTCGTGTCCGGGGTGCTCACCACGGGTACCCCCACGCGACCATCGCCACCACGATCACCGCGAGTCCGACCACCGCGCACACGAGGTCCCGGATCGGCAGGTCGTCGAGTACGGACTCCTCGGTCCCCTCGGACTCCAGAAGACGGATCCGTCGGTCGAGTTCGCTCTCGTACTCCGCCGGCCCGGCGGGAGGTGTACTTCGTGTCATCGGTCTGACTCCTTGACTGCCCTGAGCACCGCACGCGCAGAACTGCGTCTGCGGCTGCACTCATTGTGATGTCTCGCGCCACTCCGTGACGGGCGGCGACGATGATTCGGCGAATTACTGATCAACGCGTCAGTCAGGATCTAAACCGATGAAGGTGCCCCGTGTACAGGAAATCGGAAAAGTCGAAAAAAATAGTTGACTGACGGACCAGTTATCGCTAGTTTTCGTTCATCACACCCCGACGGACGGAGTCGGACCGCAGCCGTCACCACCGGCTCGACACCCTCCGCCACCAGGCACGACAACGATGCGATGCCGCTTCCCGCCGTCCCACCTTCCCGGTCCCGCGAAAGGACATCCCTTGAGTGCAAGCAACGGTCTGGCGACCGCCCAGCCCACCGACGCCGCGTTCGCCGCCTTCCGCACCCCGCGATCGGTGGCGGTGGTCGGGGCATCAGCAGATCCGACCAAGTGGGGCCACTGGATCGCCAAGGGCGCTCTCAAGGGACTCACCCAACGTGAGGTCTGGCTGGTCAACCGCACCGGCAACGACGTCCTCGGCCATCGCACCTACGCCGACATCACCGACCTGCCGGGCGTCCCCGAACTGGTCGTCGTCTGTGTCCCCGGAAACCATGTGGCCGGCGTGGTGAGCGATGCCGCCGCACTCGGCACCAAGGCATTCCTGACCATCACCGCCGCCCTGAGTGCACCCGACGCCGTCCGCGACGTGCTCGACCTGCACGGCGCCCGGATGGTGGGGCCCAACAGCCTGGGACTCTTCGACGCCGAGTCAGACCTCCAGCTGGCATGGGGCGAGTTCACCAAGGGCGCGTTGGCGATCGTCTCGCAGAGCGGCCAGCTCGGCTCGGAGATCGCCGGATTCGCCGACGACGCCGGGCTCGGTGTCTCGCGGTTCGTGTCGGTCGGCAACCAGTGGGACGTCAGCGCCCGCGAGGTGCTCGACGACCTGGTCTCGCACACCGCCACCGAGGCGGTGGCGGTCTATCTCGAGAGCTTCGGTGACGGACCGGAAATCGTTGCGGCACTGCGTAAGCTCCGTGATGCCGGAAAGCCGGTGATCGTCCTGTCGACCGGTGCCAGCGAGAGCAGCCGACGACTGGCGGCCAGCCACACCGGATCGCTGACCTCGTCGACCGACCTGATCGACGCGGCCTGCCGGGCCGCCGGCGCGGTGCGGGTGGACACCCCCCTCGAACTGGTCGACCTGGCCGGGCTCCTCGGATCGGTGGGCGTCCCGGCCGGCAACCGCGTCGCCATCGTCAGCGACAGCGGCGGCCAGGGCGGGATCGCCGCCGACGTCGCCAGCCGCGTCGACCTCGATGTCCCCTCCCTGTCGGCCGATCTCCAGACCGAGCTGCACCGCCACCTCAACGACGCGGCGGCGACGTCCAATCCGATCGACCTGGCCGGTGCCGGGGAGGCCGACCTGCGCACCTATGCGCAGATGTACCGGACCCTCGCGTCCTCCGGCGAGGTCGACGCGGTGATCCTGACCGGCTACTTCGGGTGCTACGGCACCGACACCCCGAGCCTGGTCCCGCTCGAACTCGACGTCGCCGACGAGCTGGCCGATCTCGTCGCGTTGCATCGGGTCCCGCTCATCGTGCACAGCATGAGCGCCGACTCCCCCACCGTGTACCGGCTGCGCGACCACGGCATCCCGGTGCACCACGACATCGCACGCGCCCTGCGCTCCCTCGGCCACGCCAACCTCGCGCGCATCCACCAGGGCCGCACCGTCGCCCCGCTCGACCCGATCCGGCTCGGCCCGTCGGACACCTACGGCAACGCCCGGGACTCGTTGCAACAACACGGGATCCGGTTCGCCCCCGCACGCACGGTGACCTGCGGCGCCGACGTCGAGGCCGCCACCGCGGAGCTGACCGCCCCCTACGTACTCAAGGCAGGCTGGATCGCCCACAAGACCGAGGTCGGCGGGATCGCCCTCGGACTGGCCGATGCGGCGCTGGCCACCGCGGCACTGCTCGACATGCAACAACGACTGGGGCACGGCGAGTACGTCCTCGAAGAGCAGGACACCGACCGCAACGTGGTGGAGATCCTCGTCGGGGCACGCCGCGACCGCGACCTCGGCCCCACCATCACCGTCGGTGGCGGCGGCACCGAGGCCGAACTCTGGCAGGACGTACGCACCGAGCTCGCACCGGTCGACGTCGCCACCGCCCGGGACATGCTGACCACCCTGACGTCATGGCGGCTGCTCACCGGGTGGCGCGGCAAACCCGCCGTCGACATCGATTCCCTGGCGGCGGTGATCGCCCGGGTCTCGGAGATCCTCGTCGCCGACGACACCATCGCCGAACTCGAGATCAATCCCGTCCGGGTCGGTCCCGGCGGGTCACTCGCCGCCGACGCACTCGTCGTCCGCCGCGCAGACACCGAGGGACCACGATGAGAACCGACCGCGACGACGCCCTGATCGGCGGCCGATGGAAGCCGGTCGCCGCCACCCTCGACGTCGAGAACCCTGCGACCACAGAGTATGTCGGTACCGGAGCGCTGTGCGGTCCGGGCGATGTGGACGAGGCCGTCGCGGCCGCGACAGCGGCATTGCCCGCCTGGTCGTCGACGCCACCGCCGGTCCGGGCCGATCACATCGACCGTCTGGTCGAGGTGCTGCGGTCCCACCGCGACGAGCTGGTGGACCTCACCGTCGCCGAGGTCGGGGCCCCGATCGCCGTCGCCCGTGAATGGCATGTCGACGCCTCGCTCGACATCCTCTCGGCCGCAGCCGGTTACGCGCGAACCTTCGACTTCGTCCAGACCCGCGACAACGTGCGGCTGCTGCACCGGGCCGCCGGCGTGGTGGGGCTCATCACGCCGTGGAACTATCCGTTCTACCAGCTCGCGGCGAAGGCCGGGGCCGCACTGGCCGCGGGAACCACCATGGTGCACAAGCCATCCGAGCTCACCCCGCTGTCGGCGTATCTGTTCGCCGAGGCGACCCTCGAGGCCGGCCTGCCGCCCGGCGTCGTCAACCTCGTCCCCGGCACCGGTGTTGATGTCGGTGCCGGACTGGCCGCCCATCCCGGGGTCGCCCTGGTCTCGTTCACCGGCTCCACCCGGGTCGGGCGGGCGGTGGCCACCGCGGCCGTCGACCGGGTGGCGCGGGTGACCCTCGAACTCGGCGGCAAGTCGGCGAGCATCGTCTGCGACGACGCCGATCTCACCACCGCGGTGCGCTGGAGCGTCGACGCCTGCATGCTCAACACCGGGCAGACCTGCAGCGCCTGGACCCGGCTGCTGGTCCCCGAGGACCTCGTCGAGCAGGCCGTGCAGATCGCGACGGCACGTGCCGCGGAGATGGTGGTCGGCGATCCCACCGACGCCGCAACCGAACTCGGGCCGCTGATCAGCGCCACCCAGCGTGAGCAGGTCCGTACCCGGATCGCCGCCGCCGCGGCATCGGGCGCCAGGATCGACTCCCCCGAACCCCGACCGCTGCCCTCGACCGGGTACTTCCAGGGCCCGGTGATCGTGTCCGGACTCGAACCCGATCATCCGGTCAGCCGGGAGGAGATCTTCGGTCCGGTGCTCGTCGTGCACGGTTACCGCGACGACGAGCACGCGATCGAGATCGCCAACGCCACCCCGTACGGCCTCGCCGGGGCGGTGTGGTCGGCCGACACCGACCGCGCCACCGCCATCGCGGCCCGTCTGGACACCGGGCAGGTGTTCGTCAACGAGGCCGAGTTCTCCGTCCACGCACCGTTCGGGGGATGGAAACAGTCCGGATTCGGACGCGAGTTCGGTGTGGAAGGCCTCGTCGAGTTCACCGAACTCACCGCGATCCATCTCTGAAGCACCGAAGCATCACCCTCGGCAACAACCGTTTTCACCCGTTACACCACGTCAGCCCGCTCTGCCGAAGATTCTCACGCACATCCGATCACCCACAACACCAGGAGCATCGATGACCACGACCACCGAATACTGGCCCCTCACCGACGAGCAGCGCGCCATCATCGCCCTGTGCACCGAGTTCGCCGAGAAGGAGATCCGCCCGCGCGGCCGCGAGGTCGACGAGGCCGACACCGTCTCCCCCACCGACATCTTCCAGAAGGCGGCCAAGGCCGGTATCACCGACTTCATGCTGCCCGAGGAGTACGGCGGCGGCGGCTTCACCGACGTGTTCACCCAGTGCCTGGTCCAGGAGGTGCTGTGCTGGGGCGACCCCGGAATCGGCAACTTCGTGTGCTCCAACGGCTTCTTCGGCGATCCCCTGCTCGTCCTGGGAACCCCTGAGCAGAAGGAGAAGTGGCTGCGTCCGCTGACCGGCCAGAGCCCGCTGTACACCGCGCTGGCGACCACCGAACCCGGGTCCGGCTCGGACGCCGCATCGATCACCACCCGCGCCGACCGGGTCTCCGGCGGCTACGAGATCAGCGGCCAGAAGGCCTGGATCTCCAACGCCGGTCTCGCCGACCAGTACGTGGTGTTCGCCAAGACCGACACCAGCCTGCGGTCGCGGGGTGTGTCGGCGTTCCTGATCCACAAGGACACCCCGGGGATGACCTTCGGCGACCCCATGAAGAAGATGGGTCAGCGGGCCATCGTGTGCCGGGAGATCTTCTTCGACAAGGCATTCGTTCCCGAGGAGAACCGCCTCGGTGAGGAGGGCCAGGGGTTCACCGGCCTGATGAAGACCTTCGACGTCTCGCGGATCGTGCTGGCCGCGGCGGCCACCGGATCTGCCCGTGCGGCTTACGAGTTCGCGCTCGACTACGCACGGCAGCGGACGCAGTTCGGCAAGCCGATCATCGAGCACCAGGCGGTGGCCTTCCGCCTGGCCGACATGGCCACCCGCATCGAGTCGGCGTGGCTGATGACCCTGCATGCCGCCCGGCAGCTCGACGCCGGCCACGACGTCACCGGGCTCGCCGCACGCGCCAAGCTCCAGGCGTCGGAGACCGCCATGTTCGTCACCCACGCCGCGATGCAGACCCTCGGCGGCTGGGGCTACTCACGCGAGTACCCCGTGGAGCAGTGGATGCGCGATGTGAAGCTCGAGGAGATCGAAGAGGGCACCTCCGACATCATGCGCCTGATCATCTCGCGGAACCTCTGATCGTCACCGCCGCCGACCATTCGACCCAAGGAGACAACTGACGTGATCACAACCCGGTTCACCCAGGAATTCGGTGTCCCCCACCCGCTGGTCTGCGGCGGGATGACCGGGGTGGGAACCGCCGAACTCGTTGCGCCGGTCGCGGAGTCGGGAGCTCTCGGCTTCCTGACCGCGCTGAGCCAGCCGACGCCGGAGGCCCTGGCCGCCGAGATCACCCGGACGCGGTCGATGACCGACAAGCCGTTCGGGGTGAATCTGACCATCCTGCCCACCCGCAATCCCGTTCCGTACGACGAGTATCGCGCGGCGATCGTCGAATCCGGCATCAAGATCGTCGAGACCGCCGGCTCGAGTCCCGCACCGCATCTGCCCGACTTCAAGGCGGCCGGGATCAAGGTGATCCACAAGGCCACCAGCGTTCGGCATGCTTTGTCGGCCGAGCGCAAGGGTGTGGACGCGATCAGCATCGACGGGTTCGAGTGCGCGGGGCATCCCGGTGAGGACGACGTGCCCGGTCTCATCCTGATCCCTGCGGCCGCAAAGGTTCTCACCGTACCGATCGTCGCCTCGGGCGGATTCGCCACCGGCGGTGGGCTGGTCGCCGCACTCGCCCTGGGTGCCGATGCGATCAACATGGGTACGCGGTTCATGGCCACCGACGAGGCACCGGTCCACCCGCGGGTGAAGGAGCAGCTGGTGGCCAACGACGAGCGCGACACCGTCATCGTGTTCCGCGAGTTCCGCAACACCGCGCGGGTGGCCCGCAATACGATCTCCGAGCAGATCCGGGAGCTGGGCGCCCGGCCGGATGCGACCTTCGCCGACGTCGCCGAGCTGGCTTCCGGGGCCCGGGGACGCGAGCAGGTCCTGGAGAAGGGCAACCTCGACGACGGTCTGTGGTGGGCCGGGCAGTCGCAGGGCCTCATCGACGAGATCGCGCCGGTGCGCGACGTCGTCGACACGATCCTGGCCGAGGCCGAGCAGATGATGTCGAAGATTCTGCCGGGCTATCTGGAATGAGATGACCCGCTGTGGCCGTCCCCGGGCCGACCGCCCGGGGACGGCCATGGCGTATCGCCGGCGTCGATGTCGACCGTGGGCGGGCCGCTCACCCGATCCGATCCGGCGGCCGGTCCGAAGTCCCGGCGCCGTCTCCATTCGGAAGGAGTCCCGATCGTGCCACGCCCGAACGTCGAGGCCCAGCGTCGCGAGCAGATCCTGTCCGCGGCATGTGAGGTGATCGCCGACATCGGCATGCAGTCGTTGCGGATGACCGATGTCGCCAAGCGGGCCGGAGTGTCCTCCGGAACGATCCACTACTACTTCGAGTCCAAACGCGATGTGATCAACGCAGCGTTCGAGCTCAACTACGAGCGGTCGCTGCAGAGCCGCCGGGAGCTGCTCGAGGACCACCACACCGACGCGCTCACCACCCTGCGCGATCTCGCGATCAGCTATCTCCCGGTCACCGACGAGTCGATCCGGGCCTGGCGGGTGTGGGCGGAGCTGTGGGCCCAGGGTATGCGCGACGAGACCTTGCAGGAGATCAACTCCCGGCTCTACGGCCAGTGGCGCGATCTGGTGCGCATGCTGGTCGAGGGCGGGCAACGCCGGGGGCAGATCGTCGACGGCGACGCGGTCGAGCTGGCCGACAACCTCGTCGCCATGATCGACGGGATGAGTGTCCAGAATCTGATGCGGCTACCCGAGATGACGCTCGAGCGGATGCTCGATCGTGTCAACGCCTACGTCGACGCCCTCGCCGCCTGATCGGGCGCGAGCGGTCGCCACGAGACGTCGGGGATCAGTCTGCCGCGTCCTTCACCAGCCGGTCGCGGACCGGGGATGCCGTATGCGGCAACCACACGGCCTGCACCGGCACCTTCGGCGGGTCGTCGAAGTCGATCACTTGGAGCCGCCCGCCGTAGGTGAGTCCGGTCGGGTCGGTGACGAATGCGCATTTCGTGGTGCTCGACGCGATGATCGTGCTGGGTGGAGTGCCTTCGATCGGGTTGGTGACGAGCTGCGGCTGAAATCCTTCGCGATGGCAGAGTGCCACCAGGTAGTCCGTATAGAGAGACCGGTGCTCGGGTTCGCCGACCACCACCGGGAAGTCCGCGAGGTCGGCGATCGAGACCACAGACCTCGCAGCCAAGGGGTGTCGGGACGAAACGGCCAGCCGCAGAGTGTGATAGGCGATCACACGGGAGTCGAGGTCGAGCGAACGATCGATGGTGCGCCGAAGCGCCAAGTCGATGCGTCCCTCGAGCAGTTCCTGCCTGATTCGGTCTGGATAGACCTCGGCGACCCGCAACGGTTGTCCGGAGAGCGCAGGCAGATGTGGTGCAAGGATGTGGTGCACTTCCTCACCAGAGATATCCGGCTCTTCCTGATTGAGAGTGCCCGAATGGGTGTGCGAGTCCACTAGATGTAGGTCCGATTCGGTGGTGAGCCGCTGGGCTCGTGGCGGGTCCTGTGGTGTGAAGATGAAAGCTCTCACACACCCAATCCGAACACCAACAGGACCCATGACGCAGCGTAGCGCTATTGCCGACACGATTTGCCGCACGATCGAACTCGGCGTCACGATCACCGATGCCGCCATCGACGGCGAGGACCGTACCCACTTGTTTTGCCAGCTCCTGGACCCGAAGAACACCTGCCCGACGTGCGGGCAGGCGGGTCGGCTGCGTGATCATGTCGACCGTGAGGTCGCCGATCTGCCCATCGTCGGGCATCCGACCCGGCTGCACCTGTCGGTGCCGCGCTATGTGTGTGCCACCACCGACTGCACGACGTCGGTGTTTCGTGCCGACATCAGCGCCATCGTGGCGCCGAGGGCGCAGGTCACCCGCCGCACCACCACCTGGATCATGCGAGCGATGATCAGCGACAAGATGAGTGTGAAGGCCGTCGCGGCTGCGGTCGGGTTGAGCTGGAACACCGTCAACACCCTCGCCCTGGCCGCGGTCAAGAAGCTGGCTGCTGCACCGGCCCGGTTGGCCGGTGTGCGGGTCCTCGGGGTCGATGAGCACAAGTGGAAACACGTTCGCGGCAAGGGTGATCCGAATTTCGTGACCGTCCTGGTCGATCTCACCCCGATCGTGGATGGAACCGGCCCGGCCCGGTTGCTGGATATGGTCGCCGGCCGCTCCAAAGCCGCGCTCAAAGACTGGCTCGGCGCGCGGGATCAGGGGTTCCGCGACCGGATTCGGGTGGTCACGATGGACGGGTTCACCGGGTATCGCACCGCCACTGCCGAAGCCCTCGACAAGGCGCGTGTGGTGATGGACCCCTTCCACGTCGTGCATCTGGCAGCGGAGAAATTGACCTTGTGTCGTCAACGCGTGCAACAAGATACGTGCGGGCATCGCGGTCGATCCGGGGATCCGCTCTACGGCATCCGTCGCACCTTGTTGACCCGGATCGGGTTGCTCACCGACAAGCAGAAGACTCGGCTGCGCGGCGGCCTCGATGCCCGCGAGGAGCACGTGGCCGTTGCGGTCACCTACGCGATCTACCAGGAGTTGATCGATGCCTACGAGCAACCCACCAAGCGGGACAGCAAGATCGCAATGTACAAGCTGCTCAAGAAGATCAAGACCGGCGTGCCCGCCGGACTATCAGAGCTGGCCCAACTCGGGCGTTCGTTGTGGTCACGACGGGCCGAGATCCTCGCCTACTTCGACACCGGCGCCTCCAACGGCCCAGTCGAAGCCATCAACGGGCGCCTCGAGCATCTGCGCGGCATCGCCCTCGGGTTCCGTAACCTCACCCACTACATCTTGCGGTCGCTCATCCACTCCGGCCAACTCGCAGAAAGCCTGCGCGCACTCTGAATTAGGAAGAGCCAGATATCCGGGGTATGCCCGATGACATACAACGGTGGTGCCTCCTCGACGATTCGGTGGACTGCCGTGAGCGCGCTCCGTCCTCCCGCCAACAACGCGGGGGCACGTCGATAGAGTTCCGCTCCTGCCGGCGATACGCGAAGGGTGCGATTCGTTCGGACGAACAGCTCCAGATTGAGATCTGCCTCCAGCTGCCGGAGAGATGCGGAAAGCCCTTGCTGGGTGACGAACAGCTGTTCAGCCGCCACGCGTAGCGATGGGGAATCGACGGCGATGACGAACTGGTGCAATCGGCGAAGATCGATATACCGCGGGCTGCTCGACGACGAAATCAACGAGTCGGTCACCCTGGTGTCCTATCTGGATGGAACGAGTACCTCGATGCGGCGGGAGCATCAGCGCGACGTTTCTCGTCGAACGGCGCGGGATGTTGACGTTCACTGGGGATCTGGTGGATACCCTTGCGAGTCAGCGATATTCGTGCAACATGTGGACAGGGATGCCCGTACTCGAGGCGGGCGGGCAGGTCCGTCGTCACCGGGTGGAGGTCAGCGAACGGCGGGAGTGAAGACGCCGCGGAAGCGCAACTTTCCCGACTTCAGGCGGTCGTACGCCTCGGCCGCGTCGTCCAGGCCGAATTGCTCGGTGATGGGCTTGACCGCACCGGTTCCGGCGAGCGCGAGGACTTCGCTCAGTTTGTCCAGCCCGCCGTGTGTGGACCCGATGACGCTGTGGCGCATCATGTGGAACGGCACTCCGTCAGAGGGAATGGAAAACGGCCGTGTGAAGTCCAGCCCACTGACCACCACTCGGCCGTTGGGGCGTAGGCCCACCAGGGTTCCCTCGACGGCATCGAAGGAATTCGTGGTGACCAGCAGGACATCCGCGCCGCCGAGGTCGCGGAGTTCGGTGCCATTGGCGACGACGTGGTCGGCGCCGAGTCCCCGGGCCAGGTCACGCTTGTCCGGAGAATGGGTGATGGCGATCGTCTCGAATCCGGTCGCGTGAGCAAGCTGAAGGGCCACGTGCCCCAACCCGCCGATACCCAGGATCGCGATTCGTTCCCGAGGCCGCAGCGCGGCATCCCGCAGACCACTCCACGTGGTGTACCCGGCGCACATCATCGGGGCGGCATCGACGTAGTCCAGTCCGTCGGGCAGCAGGACCGTTCCTTCGGCAGCGACCGCGACGTACTCGGCGTGCCCGCCCTGCGCTGCGAAGCCCGTGGTTCGAGGACTCACACAGTTCATTGCGGTCTGGCCGCTCAACGGCCGGTTCTGCAAGCAGTAGTCGCAACGACCACACGCCTGCTGAACCCACGTCGTTCCCACGCGATCCCCGACCTGCCGCCCGTGCACTCCCGCACCGACGTCGACGATCTCCCCCACGACCTCGTGCCCGGGAGTCTGCGGATAGATGTCGCCGCCGTATCCCTCGGTCGCCCACACGTCGGTGTAGCACATCCCCGACGCAAGCACCTTGACCAGTACCTGGCCCGGCTCGATGGTGGGGATCGGCAGCTCGTGAACCTGCCAGGGTTCTCCGGCACCTGTCATCACAATCGCCTTCATCGCAAACCTCTGTCCAACGGGGCCGATCCGGAATGTAACTATCTAGTTCGTTCAGAACGTATCGCGATGAGCTCCGATCGTCAACAAAGGGTTGGTTAGGGTGCGTTATTGTGATCGGGTGCCGCCCGATGCGACCGCTACCAAGGCCCGTATCCTCGCTGCGGGTGTCGAAGAGTTCGCCCACTTCGGGCTGGCCGGTGCACGGGTGGACCGGATCGCCGAGTCCGCAGCAGCCAACAAGCGCTCGATCTATGCACATTTCGGCAACAAGGCCGAGTTGTTCGACGTCGTGGTCACCCACGCGTTGTCGGAGATGGCACAGACGGTCCCGTTCACGGCCGATGACCTCGGCGACTACGCGGGGCGGTTGTTCGACTACCTTCTCCGACACCCGAGCACGCTTCGACTGACCGTGTGGGCACAGCTCGAACGCCCCGAGGCCAGTCGCGACGAGATCGAAACCTATCGACCGAAGGTCGCTGCCATCGCCGCGGCCCAACAGGCCGGAGTGATCACCAACCGACGCGATCCGGCCGACCTGTTGGCACTGGTCGTCGCGATCGCGACATCGTGGGCCAACGCCTCCCCCGCGCTCCGTACACTCGCCTCCGAACCCGACGGCTCCGCTGAACGGCTCGCCGGCCACCGAGAAGCTCTGGTCGCGGCAGTCCACGCGGTCACGAGTTCACCCGACCGGTGATCTCACCCTCCGGACCCGGAAGCGGTAGCGGAGAGGTATCGATATTCAGGGCGCCACCGGCGGTCGCCGGCTCAAGTACGAGCCTGGTTCGCTGACGGGCAGGACCGATCGTCGAGACACAGGGCCAGGGAGCCACGTCGATGGGCATCGGGTGAGCGTCATTGACGGACTTCCGATGAGCTCCGTCGCCCCAGGAGACCGCAAAAGTGCTGCGGGAGTTCGTGACTCAAGCTCCAGATCTGCGCTCCCCGGGTGAACTCCTCGTCGCTCGTACGGGCTTTTTGGCCAAAAGCTCGCCAGGACAGCACTTCTGAGACCTCGATGCGTACGGGTTCGCGGTGGCCAGGCGAGCCTGGCCGGCGTGTTCATCAGCACCACGCCGAGGTTGCAACGTTGTCGAACCCGAGTCTCGGGGCGGCTCCAACCCGGGCCGACCGGCATACGCGCGTGCGCCATTGCGGTCCAGGCTGCGTTCTCGCTCGCCGACACCAACTTGTGCAGCGGCGTGCAGTCCGTCATCTTGATGACGGGTCGGGGGTTGTCCGCGCAGTCGGCGCCCACGGTGTCGCTGCTGCCGTGGATACGAGGCCGCAGACCGTGCGTGCTGGTCCCGATCATCGCTATCGTCGGACACCGACGATCGTCGAGGCAATCCCATGTCGAGTGCACCACACCATGCGATCCGCACCCGCATCGCAGATCGCCTCGAGCGCGAGCTCTGGCTGAGATGCGCTCGTCTCATGCCGCATTCGGGGTCGGCGTCGGGCGAACCTTTCGTCGGCGCCGAGACCGTGATCTCACTCGTCGCCATCCCCCCGGTCACACTTCGACTCCTGACGCGATCTCGCGGATCCGACACGGTGAGAGATCTGCCATCCGAGGGACGCGATGACACTTCCGTCGTTCCACCGGATCCGCTCGTGTCTCATTCGTCGGCGCCGACGGATATATTCAGCTCGATGAACGATGCGACGCGGCCACCGATCCGTGCCGCAGTCCGTCCGGGGCATGTCGTCCGACTGAACGACGTCACCGGGGACGCTCTGGACCAGCTCGTGGATCAGGTCGCACCAGACCTTCCGGTGATACTCGACTATCGGGGGCCTGATGACCGCTCGGCGCATGCCGTGGCATCCGAGGTCCTCGACGCACTCGAACTCATTCTGATCGCGTTGTTCCCTTCGTGGCTCCCTGGCGGCGCACCTGGACAGCTCTGGGATGTCTCCGATGCCCAGTCCGCTGCCCGTGAACTGTGCTCGTCGAGCAGATTGAGCCCTGCGGTGACCGTCGAGCTGGCCCGTTCGGCGGCGGCCGGCACCCGGCCCCGGCGCCATCCCGCCGCCGAACTCCGGGCCACAGGTCTGGTCGACCTACTTCGTCACGCATATGGACGGCCCGACGTGGTGCTTGCGATCCGAGCAAGTGGTGACCTGTCTGCAGATGCGCAACACGCAGCCGTGACCGCGTGCGAATGGCTGGCCTACCACGGTCGGCTGACCGTGTGGCTGACCGACGATGCTCTGCCCGCCGTCGAGCGGGTACCCGTTCTCCGGCTGCGATCGACAGCAGCCGACATCCAACAGGATGCGACGGCGAGTCAAACCGCCATCACCGAGCCCGCGCACACCGAAACAACGCCGCCGGTCTTGTCGGTATCACGGCCAACCGGCGCACCAGCACCACACAGCGCCGCCGAGCAGGCGCTGGAAGCCTCGCTCAGTCGGCAACGCTGGGCACAGGATCGCCGGTGGAATCGTGCGCCGGACGACCTCGATCCACTCACCCCGAGCATCATCGTCGATCTCATGTGGACAGCCGAGCGAATCGTCGTCGAGGTCGACGGGGCCGACCACCGCCGACCCGGAAAGTACGCGCGGGATCGGGCGCGCGACAACATGCTGCAACGCCATGGCTATCTGGTGCTGCGCTACACCAACGAGCAGGTTCTCGCAGACGCGGATCTCGTAGCAGCAGAGCTCCGCGAGATGATCGAAGCCCGACATACCGACGACGACCACCCGACAGGAAGCAGGGAGCACCAGTGGACCACCCGAAGTTGACGCCCAGCCAGAGTGCAGTGATGTTTGTGCTGATGGCCGAATCACGGGAGATGTCCACGCCGGAGATCAAAGCGGTGGCACCCGAACCGAAAAGGCCAGATCGCGCGGTGCTCGTCGGACATGGCCTGATCGAGGTGCGGAAGGGAGCAAGAAATGCGTTGTTCCACACCCTCACCGACCGCGGGTGGGTGTGGTGCGCGGCCGAACTGCGCGATGGTCCCCCCGCGCGGTCGCTGCCGCCGATTCGCGCGCTGTACACCGTCCTCGACGCTGTGGGTCGATACCTTGGCGATGAGGATCTCCGCCTGCATGAGGTTTTCGGCCGACCTCGACGCAGTGATGACGTCGAGGAATCTCGGCCGACACCGACCGCTGCCTCTGGTGACGACAACGAACCCACGACCCCTGCAGTACCTCCGGGGGACCTCATCGAGCGCGTCATCGAGGCATATCACCGAATCGCGCCGCGGCCCGGTGCATTGGTCAGCGTTCGCGATATCCGCGCGGCTCTCGACGGCATCGTCCGAACCGACCTCGACACGGCACTTGTCACGCTGCAGCGCCGACCGGGTGTCAGCCTGATCCCGCAGGAGGACCAGGCGTTGCTGACCGACGCCGAGCGTGCTGCGGCCGTGCTGGTCGGTACTCAACCATGCCATCTGCTTTCCCTCGAGGAGGACTGATGGACAACGATATTCGGCGCGCCCTCGAATCGATCCGACTCGACTGGGCCGATACCCCCGACGACGTGTGGGGTGCCGGCGCATCGCTGCACGTCGGCGGACTCCACGAACAAACCCTCGACGAGGTGATGCGCGTCTACGGCGATGCCAAGCGGTCTGCGTCGGGCAGTCCGATCGGTGTCGCCGTCCGGGGCCCGGCAGGCTCCGGCAAGACGCATCTCCTCGGCCAGGTCCGTGAGCGGGTCCAATCCGACGGCGGCTATTTCTTTCTCGTCAAGCTCCTCGACGGCACCAATTTCTGGAAGTCTGCGACGGTCGCAATCCTCGAGGACCTCGCTCGTCCGACCCCGACGCATCGCTCGCAGCTGGTCCAACTGATCGATCGTCTCGCACAAGATGCCGAACTGGACGACGCGTCTCGCCGTGCGGTCACAGGCGACGCACCCCTCACGCCGAAAGCTCTCGAGGCACTAGTCCACGGCGTGTACTCGAGGCATCCCCGTCATCGACGTCGCTCGCAACACATCCTTCGGGCACTCGTCCTCACTGCTTCCGACGATTTCGACGCACGCGACCTGGGGGAGGCCTTTCTCCATCTCGATGTCGAGGACGCCCAGGAATTGGCCGAATGGGGAATCCGCAACGCACAATTGGGATATCAGGAGATCGTCCAGAACATCTCACGAATCGTCGCCTTCGACGGTGCCGCCGTGCTTGCCGTCGATCAGATCGACACCCTGATCGAGGCCGGCAAGAATGCCACCCACGGCGAGGAGAAGTCCATCGTCGAGCAGCTCGCGCACGACCTGATGTCGTTGCGCGACAACCTTAGTCGCACTGCGACCGTCGTCTCGTGTATCACCGCAGCGTGGCAGTACCTCGAGAGCCATGTGATGCGTTCGGCAGTGGACCGTTTCCGACAGCCACCCGCTCTGCAGCGCCCCACATCGGCAGATTTCGGCCGCTTGCTCTTGAGCAAGCGCTTCGCTCGGGGATTCGCGGAGGTTGATTTCCGGCCGCTGTTCTCGACATGGCCGGTAACCGACACGGCCTTTGTCGACGCCGTCGACTACACACCACGCGAGCTCATGATCACCGTCGATCGACAGATCGGGAAGATGTTACGCACAGACGTCTTCGACGAGATCACCAGCTTTGCCGGCACGGTGACGACCCAAGACACTGCCGCAGCCGCCGCGGCAGCCCGGACATCGACCGCTGATGGGGTCCTTCCTCGGGACTCTGCCGCCGCCCCCGCCAACGACATTTCCGACCGGCCCGAATTCGCATCACTCGACCACCGGTACGCAGAACTCATCAAGAGTGTCGACCCTCTTCCCGCCCTGGTGCCCCAGTCCGAAGACCAGGTGGTGCCGTCCCTCTTGCAGGCAGGGCTCGCCGCCTGGATCGAAGCGCTCCCTGACGGAGCGGAGAACTGGCAGCTGGATCCCAAGCCAGGATCGAAGCCGGTACTGCACGCCAAGATCCGACAGATCATCGATCAGCATCGTGACATCGAGCAGTCGTGGAGCTTCCGGGCGATCGCTGCAACCCATGCACGCTCGGTCCAGACAAAGCTCGCAGCTGCGACAACGGCCGCCGGCCTCAGCTTGGGCCGGATCGAACGCAGCCTCGTGGTGTTGCGCCGCAGCGACTGGCCCTCCGGGCCGAAGACCGCACAGATGGTCAACGAGCTGAACTCACGTGGCGGACGAGTCATCTCATGGTCGGAGGACGATATCCGGCGTCTAATGGCCTTGACCCAGATGCGGTCCGAGGGTGCACCGATGTTTCGGGAATGGACCGCTGCTCGACATCCCGCCGGCGAGATCGATTGTCTGACCGTGATCCTCGGGTTCACGCGCGAGACCGAGGACTCCCACCCCGCCCCGGCCTCGACCTCGTTCCCGCCTGCACCTGCATCCCCGACGCGAGACCACCATCCGGAACACGCCGCTCGGGCGACGCCTCCGGCCCCTTCATCAGCGCAGGCCGCACCAGCGCCGACCGCCGCACCCGTCTTGCGGCCGTCGGGTGCGTCCGGGGTATTGACGATCGGGCGACGCGTCACGAACGACGAACCCTTGACCATCCCCCTCCTCGCGCTGCGCAAGCATGCCGCGATCTTCGCCGGCTCCGGTTCCGGCAAGACCGTCCTCATCCGCAGGATCGTCGAAGAGGCAGCGCTCCAAGGTGTTTCATCGATCGTGCTGGACATCAACAACGACCTCTCGCGCCTGGGCACTCCCTGGCCCGAGGACGATCCCCGGCCCTGGGCGCCCGAAGATCGTGCGTTGGCCGACACCTATTTCGACCAGACCGAGGTCGTGGTGTTCACGCCGGGACGAAACTCGGGTCGACCGCTCAGTTTTCAACCGCTGCCCGACTTCCCCTCCCTGGCCGAGGGGACCGACGAGTTCAACGCCGCAGTCGATTCCGCAGTAGGCGCGCTGACACCCAAAGCGATCACCGGGCGCTCGAATCGTTCGTCCCACTACGAAGCCGTGCTCCGGCAGACCATGGCCGCGTTCGCGCGTGGCGGCGGGAGCAGCATGCGGGGGTTCATCGCGATGTTGGAAGAACTCCCGGACAGTGTCAGCAACCTGTCCGATGCACCCAAACTCGCCGCCGACCTCGCCGAGAACCTGAAGGCATCGATGGCCAACGACCCCATATTCGGCGGCGACGCCGCCCCCGCCGACCCCGGCGTGCTCCTTACGCCCTCTCCGGGCTACCGGGCGCGGGTCTCGGTGATCAACCTGGCCGGGCTCGGTGGACAGGGACCGGCAGCGAACTTCGTCGGACAACTGCAGATGGCACTGTTCGCCTGGATCAAGAAGCACCCGGCTGCCGACCGACCGCTGGGCGGACTACTGGTCATGGACGAGGCCCAGAACTTCGCGCCGGCGACCGGCACCACAACAGCCACCAGCAGTACGCTCGCGCTCGCCTCCCAGGCACGCAAGTACGGCTTGGGAATGATCTTCGCGACGCAATCGCCGACGGGGATCAGCAACCGGGTGTCGGGCAACGCGGCCACCCAGTTCATCGGTCTGCTCAACCACCCGACCCAGATCAACAACGCCAAAGAACTCGCGGCGCGAAAGGGCAGTCAGATCTCCGACGTCGGGCGCTTGCCTGCCGGCACGTTCTATGCCGCGGTCGACGGTGGCCGTTTCACCAAGGTCGCGACACCTTTGAGTCTGAGTCACCATCCTCACAGCCCGCCGACCGAGGACGAGGTGGTCGAGATCGCGCGGCGAGGTGCACCGGTCCGACAGGTGTGACACGAGGCATCGGTGGCCCGGAGATCCATCCTCAGTCCGACGGGTGTGAACCGCGCTCAGCCACCGGCCCGAACGTGTCGGACCCCCGTGCTGTCATGGAGGCACCTCGAACAAAGGAGCGACCCATGGCCGATCACGCAGCTGCCATCGCCGGACTTCCGCGGTGGCATCCCGACCCGCTGGTCCGTGGAACCATCGACACCATCCGCCGGGCCGGCTGGGCGGTGACCGCGGTCGGTGACGCCTGCACGTGCGGCCGCGCCGACTGTGTGCCGCCGCTGTGCGCGTTCGCCTACACCTCCGGGTTGGGGCTGCACGACATCCCCGAGCTCGTGGTCTACGGACTCGACTCGCGGACCGCCACCGTCGTCCTCAACACCCTTGGCCACCTGTTGCACCGCCACGATGGGAAGGCGCTGGTCGATCGCGAGGTCGCCATCGATCTGACCGGCACGTTCGATGCACCGATCCGCCTGATCGAGGTGGTCGACAAGTCGGATCTGCTCATCTCCAACGAGTTGTTCCCCGATCTGCCCGCGCTGCAGGTGGTCTGGGCCGACGAGCTGGGCACCTTCCCGTGGGAGGCGGGATACACCCTGCGACCGATGCAGCAGCCGGTGAAGGGGGTCCCGCGCGCCGACGGAGGGTTCGTGCGTGGTCAGCGGACCGTACTCGGCGCCAATCGGGCGCAGCGACGGGCCGCCCGACGTCGTACGCCGCGCGAATGATCGTCTGCTCGCAATTCGGCACAATGGAGTGCGTGATGTGGGCATGAGGCAACTGGCACCCGGTGAGAACACCGTGCTGCCCGGCACCGTCGTGGCGGTGTCGGTGCGCTCGGTGTCACCGGTGAACACATCGGCGGTGCTGCTCACCGCAGCCGGGCGCGTCCGGTCCGATGCCGACTTCATCTTCTACAACCAGCCCTCCGGACCCGGCGTCTCCTACCGTTCCGAGGGACCGGTGGACGTGATCACCGTCGACACCGCCCGCCTGCCCGCCGACATCGAGACGGTGGCGATCGCCGCGAGCCTCGACGGCACCGGACCCACCGCCTTCGCCACCGCGGGCACCCTCGAGGCGTCGGTCAGCTCACCGTCGGGCGGGGAGCCGCTGGGCTTCACCCCACCCGGGCTGACGAGCGAGTCCGCGGTGGTCTGTCTCGAGATCTACCGGCGCTCGGGCGCATGGAAGGTCCGCGCCGTCGGCCAGGGTTACGACACCGGGTTGACCGGTCTGGCAACAGCGTTCGGAATCGACGTCGAGGACGATCCCCCTCCGCCCGGCCACTCGCCACGGATGGCCGATCCCCAGCCGTGGCCACCGCCGCCCACCCCACCGACACCCACCCCGGCACCGTCCACACCCCACGGGCCGGCGCCGACCGTGTCCACGTCACCCGCCTCCACCCCCTCCGTGTCGAGTGCACCCGGCCCCACCCCCACGCCCCGCGGCCCCGCGCCCGTTCGCCCAGCACCCGTCTCACCGCCTCCGGGAGTCTCCATGCACAGTGACCTGTTCGCCCCCAGCCACGCCGAGGTCGACGGGATCGGCATCCAGAAGCAGGGCAGCAAGATGTGCCGGGTGGGCCTCAACGGCGAGATCATGGCCCGCGCGGGATCGATGGTCGCCTACCAGGGCGACCTCAAGTTCGAGGCCCTTGGTTCGGGCGGGTTCGGCCGCATGATGCGGCAGGCGATGTCCGGTGAGGGCGTCCCGCTGATGAAGGTGACCGGTCGTGGCGACCTGTTCCTCGCCGACGCCGCGTCGGAGGTGCACCTGATCGATCTCGACGGTTCCGACGGACTGACCATCAACGGTGCCAACGTGCTCGCCTTCGACCCGTCGCTGCACTACGACGTCCGGCGCGTGCACGGCGCCGGGTCGATGAGCAACGCCGGCATGTTCAACTGCGTGTTCACCGGCCGTGGCCGGATCGCGATCACCACCGACGGATCGCCGGTGGTGCTCAACGTCGACTCCGCCACCTACGCCGACCCGCAGGCCGCCGTGGCCTGGTCGTCGAGCCTGCAGACCTCGGTGAAGTCCAACGACTCGTTCAACCTCGGCACCCTGATCGGCCGCAGCACCGGTGAGCGGTTCACCCTGGCGTTCGCCGGCCACGGATTCGTCGTCGTGCAACCGTCCGAACTCCCCCGCCGCGGCATGATCGGCGGCAGCGGCAGCGGTGATCAGGCCGGTGTCGGCGGCATGCTCGGCGGATTCCTGGGGCGCTGAACCGCTCTCGCCCCGGCGGCGCCGCATCGAGGGGACGCGCGCCTGTCAGCACGCCGCGCGCACCTTGTCTCACATCGCAGACCGCAGGTCCGCGACGGCGTCCTCGACATAGGTGCCGAGCGACCGCACAGCACCCGCGGACACCCACTGTGCAAAGGCGACCTTGAAGACCGCCACCCCGACCTCGGCGATCACGGCGGCAGGCCCCGCGGGCGTTCCCCGCTCCTCCAGACGTGCCGCCACGGCGTCGGCGAGCATGTCGAGCTTGCGCAGTTCCCGCTCGCGCAGGCTGCCACTGGCGTCGATCACGGCAGCACGCCGCAGCGCGTAATCGACACGTCCATCGAAGAAGTCGGCCGTCGCGGCGAATGCGGTGGCCACCACCTCGATCCCCGGTAGACCCCGCGGGCATGAGTCCATCGCCGCGAGCACCACGCCCTGCAGGGTGTTGCTCCCGTCGAACAACACTTCACGCTTGTCGGCGAAGTGCCGGAAGAAGGTGCGCTCGGTGACCCCGGCCCGCGTGGCGATGTCACCGGCGGTCGTCTGATCGAAACCTCGCTCGGCGAACAGCTCGACGGCCGCGCTCGCCATGCGGGTGCGCGTGTCCGGCTCCCAACGTCCCATGGACGAATAATAGGTGATGACAGTTTCTGACATCGGTGCTACCGTCGATGATGTCAGAAACTGACATCGCAGCATCGCTGCGCTGCCGATCGATCACCGACGATCGCAGCACCAATCCTGTTCCCGTTCCCACAGAGGAGTCACCAATGCGCGTATTCGTCACCGGCGCCACCGGCTGGGTCGGCTCGGCCGTCGTTCCAGAACTCGTCGATGCGGGCCATGACGTGGTCGGACTCGCCCGATCCGACGCCGGCGTCCGGGCACTGACCGCCACCGGCGCACAGGCCGTGCGCGGCAGTCTCGCCGATCTCGATGTGCTCCGGCATGCCGCGGCCTCCGCCGACGGTGTCGTCCATCTCGCCTTCATCCACGACTTCACCCGGATGGCCACCTCGATCGAGACCGACCTGGCCGTCCTGCACATGTTCTGCGACACGCTGGCCGGCAGCGACCGACCGTTGCTGTTCGCGTCGGGTATCCCGTTGCTGGGCGGATCGAAGATCGCCACCGAACTCGACACCAGCGCGGCAAGCCCCCGTGGAAGCGTCGAGGCACAGATCCTGCCCGCCGCCGAACGCGGAGTCCGGACGGCGGCGTTACGCTTCGCCCCCACCGTGCACGGCACGGGCGATCACGGATTCGTCGCCCAACTCACCGACGTCGCACGCCAGGCCGGCCATTCCGGATATGTGGGTACCGGCGAGAACCGTTGGCCTGCAGTGCATCGCAGCGATGTCGCGACCATGACCCGGCTGGCGCTGGAGAAGGCACCGGCCGGGTCGGTCATACAGGCCGTCGGCGAGGAGGGCATACCCACCCGGACCATCGCCGAGGCGATCGGCCATAGCATCGGCGTCCCCAGCCGCTCGGTCACCGCCGAACACGCCACCGAACAAGCCGGATTCATCGGCACACTGTTCGGCGCGGACCTACCCGCGTCGAGTGCACGGACGCAGGACCTGCTCGGCTGGACCCCGGTGGGACGCACCCTGATCGAGGACATCGAGGCCGGCGCGTACACCGACACCGCACACGTCGGTTGAGTCCGGTCCGGTGGTTCGGAGTCCGCACGACCTGAATGTCCCGCCGCAGGATGTCAGTACCTGCTGCAGGTGTGCAGTGCCTTCTCGACGGCCTGGTGTGTGGCCTTTCGCTGCTGCGCACCGGCACCACGATCGTGTCGGAACCCGACCACCGCCGACCGGTTCGGATGGTCATGACGCTCCTTGTCCCGCAGCTCCTTTCGTTGCGCGGGAGACAACAGGAGCATCTCCTCGAAGTGCTTCTTGAGCTTCGGATGAGAGTTGATCTGCTGCCACAGATGCGGATCCTGCGCCGAGAGCGCCTTTTCCACCTGCCCCACCGTGCAGGATGTTCCGTAGGCGTGATGCGGCGCCGGTGGAGTCGTGGGGGCGGCACCGGCGATACCGGTGCCCCCGATCGCACCTGCGATCGCCAGTCCGGCGACGGCGACCGTCAGCCGCCGCCTCACACTTCGCGAACTCTTCGACATTCTCGACCTCTTCCCGTACTCGTTCCCGGCCGGCGCCGGCGACTCACACACAACCGCGAAAACCTATGTGCAGCCTGAGGATCAGCCGTGAGAACACTCCAGTAAGTCTGGGTACAAGCAACGGTCAAGAACTGGTCAACCCGGATCACGACCGAGCCGGGGCAATCGCGTGGATCGTCGGCTCTCGCCGTCACAGCGGCGGGGCGACAGAGGATCGGCGGCGATGACGCAGCGGCGACGCCGGCCTGCGAGCGAGAGCGCGCGACCGCTCAGGCGAAGATCGCGACCGTCTGGGTTCCGGTCATCACCAGGCGCCCCTGCACATCCCACGCCTCCATCGACTGATAGGAGTAGCCGCCTCGTGACACGATGCTCGACGAGCGCAGCAAGAACCACCCGGCGGCATCGGCGATCTCGTCGCAGACGTCGATCGACCACAGCACCGTACTGATCGGCGCCACATCCGAGAACGCGGTCATCGCCGCGGGCGGGAGACTGTCGCCGAGTGCGACGAGCGCGACCGACGGGTCCACCCCCGAGGCGTCGCGGTGGCGTACCCACCAGATGATCTCGGGGACTTCGGTACCTGTCACCGGCATCGCGCCACCGGCCACGCGGCGTTCGAAGTTGCCGGCGAACGACGGCTGCATCGACGACGATCCGTCGAGGCCAGGGCAGTCATCGGGGCCGGCGACGTCGGGCCGCGCGATCCGATCGTGCTCGACGGCGCTGTCGCGCGGAGCGGAGAAGATCAGGGTCGCGTGTGCAGCAATCGAATCGCCACTGCGCGTCTCGACCCCCACACTCGTCACCGATCGACCCTCGCGTAGACGGCGCGCACTCACGGTCATCGAGGAGGCGGCGGGCGCCGTGAACGCGAACTGCGCGGCACGCAGCTGGGGGAGCACGACTCCGTCGGTTCGCTGGGCAGCCGCGACCGCGAGCGCCGCGGTGAGGCCCCCGTAGGCCGTGCGCCCCTGGGTCCATCCCAGCGGGATCGCGAACTCGGCGTCCGGATGGAAGTCCGCAAGGGCCTCGGCCAATGACACCCTGGGCACTCCGCTCTCGATAACCGTCATGCGGCCATACTATGCAGCCCGTCATAGTCCGGCGACAACGGGGCGCCGACACCCACCCGTCGCCGTACCCTCCCCCACCACCAGGTGTCGCAATCTGCCGGCCCGAGCACGATGGTGTGCGAATGCTGTTCCAACTGCCGGTGATCGACTTCCCGCTCGACACCCACCTCGATCGGATCCGCGCTCCCCTCGGCATCGCAAGCCTGCCGATCGGTCGTGACCGTGACCGAGACCGACACCGACACCGACACCGACACCGACACGATTGCATCGGCCAACCAGTTGACAGCGAATGTCTTTGTTACACAAAATAATCAACCTGCCCATCGGCAACCGACTAGCGTAGCGTGGGCTTCGCACCATGTCACAGCAACCCGCACTGTCATCGATTCGCATCCGAGGCGATTCATCATGCTCGAAGCCGGCTCCACCGTCACCATCGCACACCCCGTCGACGTCGTCTGGGAGTACTGCATCCAGCCCGACCACGTCATGCACTTCACCCCCGGCACCATCGAACTCCGCTCCCTGACCGACGGACCGGTCGCAGTCGGCACGAAATGGGAGGGCACCACCCGCATTCTCGGCCGCACGATGAAATGGAAGGGCGAGTACGTCCGCGTCGACGCCGACAAGGGAAGCGAGTTCCGCTCCACCGAGTCGCCCTTCCGGTTCACCATCACCACGGAGGTCACCGAGACCTCGGCCGGCACCGAGTTCAGTTATCACGTGCTCAGCGAGCAGGGCCTCGGCGGCATCTTCGGCAAGATGGCCGATCCGATCGTCGTCCGCGCCTATCAGCGCTCGCTGAACGCATCGGTCGCCGACATCCCCGACCTCATCGACGACTGGCTGACCGAGCACTGAATCACTGCCGGACACCGAAAGCACGATCGGCCCCACCTCCGAGGGAGGTGGGGCCGATCGCACAGATCAGTGTGCCGCTAGACGCGGCGCGAAGTCACCAGCTGGACTTCTGCACGCCCGGGAGCTCACCGGCGTGCGCCATCTCACGAAGGCACACACGGCACAGGCCGAACTTGCGGTACACCGAGTGGGGGCGACCGCACTTGTTGCACCGGGTGTAGCCCCGCACGGCGAACTTGGGCTTCTTGTTGGCCTTGTTGACCAGAGCCTTCTTTGCCATGTCAGTTGTCCTTGCTGTTGTTGTCCTTGAACGGGAAGCCCAGGTGACGCAGCAGCGCCCGGCCTTCGTCGTCCGTGGTGGCAGAGGTCACGACAGTGATGTCCATACCGCGCGGCCGGTCGATGTTGTCGATGTTGATCTCGTGGAACATCGACTGCTCGTTCAGGCCGAAGGTGTAGTTGCCATTGCCGTCGAACTGACGGTCGCTCAGGCCACGGAAGTCGCGAATACGCGGCAGGGCGATCGACACGAGGCGGTCGAGGAACTCCCACATGCGGTCGCCACGCAGGGTGACGCGGGCGCCGATCGGCATGCCCTCACGCAGCTTGAACTGTGCGATGGACTTGCGGGCGCGACGGATCTCGGGCTTCTGGCCGGTGATCAGGGCGAGGTCGGCGACCGCACCGTTGATCAGCTTGGCGTCACGGGCGGCGTCGCCGACACCCATGTTCACGACGACCTTGACGACGCCCGGGATCTGCATCACGTTGGCGTAGTCGAACTCGGTGTTCAGCGCGTCCTTGATCTCGGCGCGGTAGCGAGTCTTCAGCCGGGGCTGAACCTTTTCGGTACTGGTCATGTCAGATGTCCTTCCCGGTCTTGCGCGAGATACGGACCTTCTTGCCGGTCTCCTCGTCGACGCGGTAGCCGACGCGAGTGGGGTTGCCCTCGGAATCGACGACCATCACGTTCGAGACGTGGATGGAGGCCTCCTGGGTCACGATGCCGCCCGAGGATGCGCCACGCTCGTTGGCCGAGGCAGCGGTGTGCTTCTTGATGCGGTTGACGCCCTCGACCAGAACACGCTCTTCCTTCGGGAAGGCCTGGATGACCTTGCCCTTGGCGCCCTTGTCCTTGCCCGAGATGACGATCACGGTGTCACCCTTGTGCACCTTCATGTCAGATCACCTCCGGTGCCAGCGACACGATCTTCATGAACTTCTTCTCACGCAGCTCACGGCCGACCGGGCCGAAGATGCGGGTACCGCGGGGATCGCTCTCACCCTTGAGGATGACGGCAGCGTTCTCGTCGAAGCGGATGTAGCTTCCGTCCGGGCGGCGGCGCTCCTTGGTGGTGCGCACGACGACGGCCTTGACGACCTCGCCCTTCTTCACGTTGCCGCCAGGGATCGCGTCCTTGACGGTGGCGACGATGACGTCACCAATGCTGGCGTAGCGCCGAGACGAGCCGCCCAGCACGCGGATGCAAAGGATTTCCTTTGCCCCGGTGTTGTCGGCGACCCGCAGGCGAGACTCCTGCTGAATCACTCGATTCTCTCCTTGACCTGGATGTCGTCGATGCGCCGGACCGCTTGCACGATCCACCGCATCTGTGCGCCGGATTTCCGACCCAGGCGCACACGGTCTGTTGCCACCGAGCACACGCCTGCCTTGGACTTTCCGCAGGTAGCGGGCCATCCCAGTGGGTTCGTGTGCCGATTCGCAGTACTCGCGTACCGCAGGCAACCCGTCAAGTGTAGGGGAAACCGCAGGTCGGAACCAAATCCAGGTCCGACGGCCGGTATCCGAGCGCTCCGAAGATGATCTCTCACCGCCGATGAGAATCCAATTCTCGTCAGGTTCGAACCGTGTTCGCGGTCGACCGCCCGTGACTCGCAGCATGAAAGAGCGCCACGATCGGCGTGGACGGCCGGCGACGACCGCCGCGGTCGGCGTGACCTCCTCGAGGAGGCTCCACACCGAGGACTGCCCTGTCCCGCGGGGTAGATCGCTCCCACGACGTCCCACCGCGGCTGTGCGCGTCCATGCCGTGCCTCGACGTCGGCAGGCCCTTGGCCGACGTTTGCGCCACACTGCCGTCGATCTGCAGATCACCCTCGTGCGTCCGACTACCATCCGGACATGACCTTGTCTCCCGGACGGGACCGGTGCCGGGCATGATCCACGTCGTCGACGCACATTCACCCCCCGATCCGGAGTTGCCGCCGGTCACGTCACTGGCACCACCGATCGTGGCGGTCATCACCGACACCGACCGGCCGCCCTCGCCGTACTGGCTCGGTCTGGCGTCTTTCACGCTCACCGAATCGCCCACCGATGACCCCCGTTGTGTTCGGGTGGACTCCATCGACGACTCCCTCGCCGTGATCGAATCCGGCTGTACCCGGATGCCGATCACCGCGGCGACCACCGCGGACGTGTTCCGGGTGGTCAACACCGACGGTGATGTCCGGCCGGCGCTGGTGACGGAGTCGTTGGCGTATTCCACGCTGCAGTCCGGCCCCGAGTTCGCGCAGTGGATGGCCGAGCGCGGACCGACCCGGATCGCCACCGACCCTGAGGAACCCGTCGTCTATGAGCGGGACGGCGATGCACTGCGCATCCTGTTCAACCGCCCGTACCGCCACAACGCCTTCACCGACGCCATGCGTATCCGGCTACTGGAGGCGCTCACCGTCGCACAACTCGACACCTCGATCACCGACGTCGAGATCCGGGGCGCCGGGCGATCGTTTTGCAGCGGTGGCGATCTGGCCGAGTCGGCGCCTTCGAGAATCCGGCAGCGTCTCACCTCGCCCGGACACGACACAGTCCGGCACTCGCGCTCGACGCCCTCCGCGGGCGCCTCGGCTCCCGCTGCCGCGCCATCGTGCACGGCCAGGTCCTCGGCAGCGGCCTGGAGATGGCGGCCTACTGCGGACGCGTGACCGCCCACCGGGATGCACGGCTCGGGCTTCCCGAACTCAGTGTCGGACTGGTCCCCGGCGCGGGTGGAACGTACAGCATCTCCCGACGGATCGGCCGTTGGCGCAGCGCCTACCTGGTACTGTCCGGCCACTCCATCGATGCGTCGACGGCGTTGGAGTGGGGTCTCGTGGATGATGTGGTCGACGATGCGGGCTGAGCCCCGTGCCGACCGGAGACATCGTTCTCCTCGCTGATCGTGCCTACGTCACCGGTGTGGGCATCTCGCTCGCCGGGTGAACGCCCGATGACGTCAGTGGTGAACCGCCGGAAGTGCCCTGCGGTCAGCCTGACCTGCAGGCACTGTGCTCAACCGACAGCGGACTCAACCGACGCCGGGTGACGCCGACGAGGGGTGATCCCGACTCAACGAGTCGCTGTCACCCGATCCACCCGGACGTCCCCGGGCGCGGCGACGACATCGGCCCACGGGCGATCGAGGATCAGCAGGTCACCCGGATCGCCGACCTGTACGCGCCGCGGCGGACCGTCGGGCCGGGCGGCGGGGGTGCAGTGTGCGGCGACGGCCTGCGCGACGCCGATCCGCTCACCGGTGTCGCCGACGACCCGTCCGCTCGCGGTCCGGCGTTCGGTGGCCGCGGCGATCGTCTGCCATGGGTCGAGCGGGCCATAGGGTGCATCACTGCTGAGGGCCACGGGCACCCCGGCACGGATCAGTGACCCGCAGCGGTAGAGATCTGCGTGCTCGGCTTGCGGTGTGCCGTCGAGGAAGTCGTCTCCGCGATGCGGGAGGAAGCCGGGCTGGGTGACGACGACGACTCCGAGTCGCGCCAGCAGTTCGCCGCCTTCCGCGGGCACCATGCCTGCGTGCTCGATGCGGTCTCCCGGCCTGACCCCGGCGATCTCCCAGGCGGCGAGCAGCAGCGCGAAGGCGACACGACTGACGCAGTGCACCGCGACCGACCGATGGTCGGCGTGTGCCGCGGCGATCCGTGCGACCAGATCGTCGAGGTCGGGGAGGTCCGAGTCGGCGATGACGATCTTGTACGGCCCCACCGTGATCCGCGGATGATCCAGCCGGCGCCCGACGGGAACCCCGAGCAGGTGCAGCCGGCCGGTCACCAGCCCGTCGTCGACCGCCCGGATCAGCGCACCGAGCCTGTGCTCGTCGAGATCTGGAGTGGCATCGGTGGATTCGACGATCCCGAGGTCGTGCAGGCGCCGTCCGACATCGGTGAGATCCGGTGGCCCCGACCGCGGGAGCCGCCATCGCAGCCAGTCGTCGGCGCGCCACACGCGGCCGGTGGGTAGACCCTCGGCGTCCACCTCCACCCCGGGATGGCTGCCCGCGACGATCCCGGCGGCGCGCAGCGCGGCGGTGTTGAGCATCCACAGCGCTCCGCTGCGGTGCTGGATCCGAACCGGCCGGCCCGGTTCGATCCGGTCGAGTTCGGTGGTCGTGAGGTCACCAGCCACCGATTCGACGTATCCCACACCCCGCACCCATCCGTCGGGTCCCGCAGGGGCGGTGTGCAGCGCGGTGGCCAGCGCGGTGCGGTCGGTGACCGTGGGCGGGCCGCAGTGCACCGACGTCGACACCGCCGCCATCGCATGCAGATGCAGGTGGTGGTCGGTGAAGGCGGGGATCACCGCGGCTCCGGCCGCATCGACGACCTCGTCACCGGGCCTTCGTATCCCGGCGCCGACGGCGTCGATGACCCGGTCGCCGCCCGGTGCGCGTGCGATCCGGATGTCGAGCGTGGCGGAGCGCCCGAGGTCGGCCCGCTCGATCACCACACCCGCATCCATCCGGTCAACCTACCGGTAGCGTGATCGGCGACGGCGAAGGAGACCTCGATGACCGGTGACCGGTGGGAACAGTCCGGCCTGGCCTTCCTCACCGGCGATCCCGACGGCCCGCCCGATCACAGCTGCGCCCCACTGCTCGATCGCGCCCAGGCCAACCTCGACCGTTTCCGCACGCTCACCGGCGTGCGCGCATCGCACCCCGACGCCGCCGAATTCCTCAGCGGCCGAGCCGCACTCACCGGTTTCCGGCGCGGCGGCCGGATCTCGGCGGGTGGCGCCGCCCGTCTGATCGCCGCCCGCGACACGTGGTGTGCGCTGTCGCTCCCCCGCCCCGACGACGTCGATCTGATCCCGGCACTTCTCCGGCATCCCCTCGAGAACACCGATGTCTGGCCTCATGTGGAGGCCGCGGTCGCCGAGTCAGACGCCGCCGAGTTCGTGGCGCGAGCACGACTGCTCGGACTGGCCGCGGCGGTTCTCGGTGAGGTCACCCCGGCCCCGACCCCCATCCGATCCCGCGGCACGACACGGGCGCACCGCCCGATGGGCGATCTCCTCGTGGCCGATCTCTCGTCGCTCTGGGCGGGACCGCTGTGCGGTCGGCTGCTCGCCGATGCCGGAGCGACGGTGGTGAAGGTGGAGGGCGTGACGCGCCCGGACGGTACGCGGCGCGGGAATCCGGAGTTCTTCACCTGGATGAACGGGCCGAAACTCACCTATGCGGCCGACTTCTCGCGAGATCCCGCCGCGGTGGCGCGGCTCCTGCAGGCCGCCGACGTCGTCATCGAGGCCTCACGCCCGCGGGCCCTGGCCCGGTATGGGCTCGACGCCGATGGTCTGGCGCCGCGTCCCGGTCAGGTGTGGCTGCGGATCACCGCACATGGAGCCGAGAACGAGGCGGCACAGTGGGTCGGCTTCGGCGACGACGCGGCGGTGGCCGGTGGGCTGGTCGGCCACACCCCGCGCGGCCCGGTGTTCTGTGCCGATGCGATCGCCGACCCGCTCACCGGGATCGAGTCGGCGCGGCTGGTGGCGGAGGCCCTCGACGGCGGTGGCGGGCGGCTGATCGACGTGGCGTTGTCGGCGGTGGCGGCACGTCACGCCGCCTGCGGAACGACCGGACCCGGTGCCGGGGCGCTCTCGCCCCGTCACGACCCCCGAACACAGAAGCCACCGATCCATGGCCCGCAGACAGAGCGACGGCCGGGTCTCGGTGAGACCCGGCCGTCTGTGCCGCTGGTCGGCGGTCACCCGATCCGTGCGGTCGGGGCCGACAACCCTGTGGTGGACGCGCTCGTCGACGAGCGGCTCACCAGTCCTCGAGGCGGGTGATCCCGTCCTGCAGCGCCCGCGCGAGCAGGTGCGTCTTGGTGGGGGCGGGACGCCCGACTGCGGTGTACTTGGCGCGGATGCGGGCCAGGTGGGTGCTGACCGTCGATGCCGCGATGAACAGCGCCTCGGCGGCTTCCTCCTTGGAGTCGGCTGCGAGCCACGCCATCAGCACCTCGACCTCGCGGCGCGAGAGCTTCGGTTTGCGCAGCGGCGGTGCCGTCGGCACGACCGGCTGCTGGCGCTCGACGCCCGGTGCGACGGGCCGCCCGGGGATGGGGCGCTCATAGTGGGGACGACGGTAGTCCGCGATGCGGGTCACCGGCTGGCGCATCGGCTGACGCGACTGGGGTAGGGCCCGTCCGGGCACACGTGCGGGGGAAACCGGGATATCGGTACTTGCGGTCGTCACCGTAAGTCCTCCTGTTCCGGTGGTCGCGGGGCCGACCACTCACCTTCTGACTGGGTTCGTCACAGGTTATTTTAAGGTGCCGCTCAGTCTTGCAACAGTCCCCTAAAGGGGGACCACACTTGCACCCTCAACTATTTTCGCACGTCAGCGGGGGTGTCCCCAGTTCTGGGGCCATCGCCGAGGCCGACCGTCGCCACAGAATGGTCCCTCAGGACGTGATAATCAACTCGTCTCTTGGTGTCCCCCTCACGGATGACGATCGTGGCGAACGGATCACGCCCCGGCGGGCTCACCCGGACGGTGACCGCCGCACCGGCGTCCAGACCGGACAGGATCTCCACCACCACCGCCCGGACACCGGCCAGCACCTCGGGACGCGCGGCGTCACCCGCGTCGTCGAGCAGGGTCACCGAGACGCCACGCTCGCGGGCCGCCCATACGGCATCCACCACGTCCGGGGCGTCGAGCGACGGGGCACGGATCCCGTCACGCAGGCGCCGCTCGAGCAGTCGGGCCCGGAGGGTGTCGGCCTCGGTCAGCACCTGCGACGACGCGATACGTTCGAGCAGGACGCGCGCCTGCTCGTCGAGCCGGGCCAGTTGTACGTCGCGTTCGGTGAGCGTGGCACGGGTGGCGGCCTCCTCGGTCACCTCCCGCAGCGTCTGGGCCCGCAACGCATAGATCTCGCGGGCGGCCGGGCGGATGATCGTCGCGAACAGCGTCGACATCAGCAACACCGCGATACCGGGGATCTCCGAACTCAGCCACGCCTGCGTCCCGGTGAGGAAGAGACCGGCCACCACCGACACCACGACCGAGGCGACGAATCCGATCCATGCGGCCAGCACCCGCCCGCGGACACACAGGAATGCCAGGGTGGCCGACACACATCCACTGACCACCCCGAACGCTATTGCCGGTGGCGGCTCGACCGAGATCATCACCAGCGGCACCGCCACCGACGGCAGTCCGGCGACGACGACGGTCGCGCCTACGGCGAGCGGATCCCGGGGCGCGAGCAGCAACACCACCGCCCCGAGCACCGAGAGCGCGAGACCGAGACCGAAGACCGGCCAGTCGAGAACCCCACCGCTGCCGTAACCGGAGGCCACGACCGCCGCGGTGGCGAACCAGACGATCACCCCGAACGCCACCGGCGACTGCATTCCGATGATCGTCGAGGCATCGTTGCGCGGGCGGCGCCACCGCCGTCCACATGCCTCGTCCGGGCCACCGGTCCCGGCGCTCACTCCCACACCTCCGCGGGCCGCTGCCACCAGACACCGACGGTCGTGCCGTCGCCGGGTTCGCTGCGCACCCGCGCCCCGCCCCCGGCCACCGATGCCATCCGCAGCCGGATGCTCACCTCTATTCCGAGGCGTTCGGGAGGGACCGCGGCGGGATCGAACCCGGCGCCGTCGTCGACGGCGCCGGCGCGGATGTGATCGGCACCGAGTTCGACGAACACCGCGCTCTGGGCTTCCGGGCCGCCGTGGCGGACGCTGTTGCGGACGGCTTCGGCGAGGGCCTCGCTGATGGCGGCCACCACCTCCACCGGGTAGCGGACCTCGCCGTCGGCGGGGAGGTCGGTGATCCGCACCGCGACCGCGTCGTCGACCGAGGCGACGGTGACACGCAGCCGGGCCGCCGCGTCGTCGCGGGACAGGTCGGTGATCTCGGGCGACTGTGCCAGATCGTCGAGCGTGTCGAGGGCGCGGCGGGCCTGGGCGGCCAGGCGGCAGTCGACGGTGCCGGGTTCTGCGGCCAGCAGGGTGGCGATCACATGGTCGTGCACCAGCGCGTCGAATCGTGCGCGTTCGATGTCCCGGGCGGCGGTCGCGGCGGTCGCCGATGCCGCGGCGAGTGCCGCCTCACGCGTCTGGTCGAGGGTGCGGCCGGTGCGCCGCACCATCGCGGCGGCGATCAGATAGACCGAGCTGTAGGCGATACCCCACAACGTCTGGGTCGCGGTGCCCCACCCGAGTTCGCCGTCACGCCCCAGTCCGGTCGAGACGGTCGACACCGAGATGCACACCACCAGGCTCGCCGCGCCGACCGGGAACGGACGCACCAGAACGGTGGCGAGGCTGGGCAGTCCGCCGAAGCTCATCAGCCACGACACCCGGTCGAGATCACGGGACACACCGTCCCAGGCGAGGAACCACAGGCCGCTTGCGATCAGATATCCGATGGTCGTGGACAAGGCGATCGCCGCGAGCAACCGCTGGTCGAGTCGATCACGAAAGCTGTAGGCGAACAACACGATCCCGGGTGTGAAGGCGATGATCGCGCCGACCGGGGTGAACCACGGTGCGACGAAGACCGCGGTGGTCGCGAACTCGCCGATCGACACCAGCAGATAGGCGATGAATCCGCCGCCGACGAACCGGGCCATCAGCCGCTGGATGCGCGCCTCTCGCCGCCCCACGGCCACCGAGGTCAGGGCCATCCGGTGTCCTGGGTCCCGTGCCGGCCGCGCTCCTCGACGCCGGACTGGTTGCGTTCGGGTACCGGGAGCCAGCCGTCCTCGATCGCCCGCTTGTACAGGTCGATCTTGGTGCGGGTCGGGCGTCCGGCGTCGGCGTACTTCTGGCGGATGCGTTTGAGGTATTCGTTGACGGTCTCGGCCGTCACCCCGAGGGCCTCCCCGACGCTTGCCGAGGTCTCCCCGGAGGCATACAGCGCGAGGACCCGCTGCAGCTGCGGACTCAGGTCGACCGCGGCGAGTTCCGGATCGCCGTCGATGGCGGCGGCCCATTCGGTGGTCAGCACCGCGGTGCCCTCTCCGGCTGCGCGGAGGGCCGCGCGGATCTCGTCTTCGGAGGCCGACTTCAGGACCACGCCGAGCGCACCGGCCTTGGCCGCCGAACGCAGCAGCGCCGGATGCTCACCGGAGGTGTAGACCACCGCCCCGATCCCCGCGTCGCGCAGCCGGTTGACGTTCTCGCGCGGGGTGGTGCCGTCGTCGAGACGCAGATCGAGGAGCACGATGTCGAGATTCGCGCCCCCGGCGAGCAGTTCGTCCACGGTCGCCGCGGCGCGTACGAGTTCGAGGTCGAGCTGGTCCTCGAGAATGCGTTCGACACCCCAGATCGGTGATCGATGGTCGTCGACCATCCCGATTCGTAGAACCCGTCCAGCCATGACACCACTTCCCGATCACCGACCATTCGCCCTGCTCCCTGTTGGGTATCACGGTGGTGCGACGAAGTCCTCAGCACACGGCCGAATCCGGGGTGAAATCGTTCGAATGGCGGTTTCGCGGGCCATGGATTCATCGATTCGGTAAAGCCACCCGGGCCAGAAATAGAACGTGTTCTAATAGTCCGGTGATTGCACAGGAGGCCCGATGAGCACCCCGGCCCGCCACGACGTCCTCGGCACCACCGTCACCATGCCGGTCGAGATCCGCGAGGCGCGATGCTTCGTCGCCGGGTTCACCGCCGATGCCGCCGCCATGCAGGCGGCGATCGACGCCGCCGGGACCGGTCGGCATCGCCCCACCCCGCTGCGCATCCGGCCCGGACGGGGGATGTGCATGCTCGTCTTCGTCGACTATGTCGACGGCGATCTCGGCCCGTACAACGAGTTCGGCGTGTGCTTCCTGGTGGACGACCCGGCAGCGCCGGCCTCACCGGTCACCGCACTGCGACGGCTCGTCGCCGGGAACGCCCGCGCCCTGATCCACCGGCTGCCCGTCGACGGCGAGTTCACCCTGGCCGCCGGCCGCGGTATCTGGGGATTCCCGAAGATCCTCGCCGACTTCGACGTCGACCACGACTCCCCCACCCGTCATGGCCGGGTGAGCCAGGACGGCAGCCTGATCGCCGATCTCACGGTCAAGCCCGGGTTGTCGGTGCCGTCGTCGGCGGCCGAGACCACCCTGCACGCCTACTCCCAGCTCGACGGCGTGCTGCGCAGCACGCCGTGGCGGCTGCGGTCGATCACCGGCACCCGCACCCGGATCGGCGGGGCGACGCTGACGCTCGGCGACCACGAGATCGCCGACGAACTGCGCACCCTGAAACTGGGGCGGCACGCACTGATGACCACCTCGGTACAACGTCTGGCGATGAGCTTCGACGACGCCGCCGTGGTGTGATGGCCTGACGGCATCGCCACCCCTACCTCCGTAGACTGGGCCCACACGTCCAGCCCGACGGTGAAAGTGTGGTGCGCGATGAGCAATCTGGAGACCGAACCTGCCGAGGTGCACTGCCACACCGACGCCGCACCGGCGGAGGGGGCCGGAACGATCCGGATGGACATCCTCACCGCACGCGACGTGCCACTGGGCGGCCCGCGCGCGATGACGGTGCATCGCACCCTTCCGCAACGGGATCGCTCGCTCATCGGGGCCTGGTGCTTTGCCGACCACTTCGGACCCGATGACGTCGCGGCCACCGGCGGCATGGACGTACCACCACATCCGCACACCGGTTTACAGACGGCCAGTTGGCTTTTCACCGGCGAGATCGAGCACCGGGACACGATGGGCAACCATGCCATGGTGCGCCCCGGTGAGCTCAACCTGATGACCGCCGGTCACGGGATCGCCCACACCGAGGTCTCCACCCCCGACACCACGGTGCTGCACGGGGTGCAGCTCTGGATCGCCCTGCCCGCGTCGGCGGCCGATACCGCCCGCGGTTTCGCCCACTACGCGCCACCACTGATCACGGCCGGCGAGGTCACCGCCCGGGTCTTCCTCGGCGAGCTGCTCGGATCGGCGTCGCCGGTGCCGACATTCACCCCACTGCTGGGCGCAGAACTGCATCTGCCGGCGGGGAGCCGGGCCGTCCTCGATGTTCGCGCCGACTTCGAGCACGGATTCCTGGTCGATTCCGGTACCGTGGCGATCGCCGAATCCGCCTCCCGCACAATCGAACGGACCGAGCTGGGGTATGTCGGCCTGGGAGCCGAGCAGCTCACGCTGGTCAACCCCGGTTCCGATTCCGCCCGGGTGATCGTCCTCGGCGGCCTGCCCTTGGGCGAGGACATCATCATGTGGTGGAACTTCCTGGGACGAAGCCACGACGACATCGTCCGGTTCCGCGAGGAGTGGATGGACCACAGCGAACGGTTCGGCCAGGTTCAGGGTTATACCGGTGAGGTGCAACATCTTCCGGCTCCGCAACTCCCGGGGACCCGGCTCCGTGCGCGGGAGAACACGCCGGGTCGGGCGCACGACTGATCACTCTCGAGTCGGAAGTGGTTGCGAACACCGCTGTCTCACCGGGTTTCGACACGGGTCCTCGCCCAAGGGCTCGGTCCCGGCTCAACCATCAATTCCCCAAACCACAAGCACCACACGATGGTTGAGCCGACGAGGAGCGCAGCCACGAGACATGTCGAAACCTCAGACGGCCAACCTCACGACGCAACAACAGCCCACACGAACACCCAAGAGCTCGACCCCGGCTCAACCACCAATTGCCCAAACCACAAGCACCACAAGATGGTTGAGCCGACGGGGAGCGCAGCGACAAGGCGTTTCGAAACCTCAGACGGCCAACCTCACGACGCAACCACCCATTCCACCAAACACCCCGAAAGTGGTTGCGAACACCGCTGTCTCACCAGGTTTCGACACGGGTCCTCGCCCAAGGGCTCGGTCCCGGCTCAACCAACCATTACCCAAACCGCAAGAACCACACGATGGTTGAGCCGACGAGGAGCGCAGCGACGAGACGTGTCGAAACCTCAGACAGCCGACCTCACGACGCAACAACAGCCCACACGAACACCCAAGGGCTCGGCCCCGGCTCAACCACCCACTACCCAAACCGCAAGAACCACACGATGGTTGAGCCGACGAGGAGCGCAGCGACGAGACGTGTCGAAACCTCAGACAGCCGACCTCACGACGCAACGACGGCCCACGCGAGCGACGATGGGCTCAGCCGATGTCGGCGACGAAGACCGCACTGCGTCGTAGCGCTTTGCGTGCGGCGTCGGGGAGACCGTCGGCGTCACCGCCGACCGGCACCACCCGCGGGTTGACGATGCGGCACTGCGTGCCGGACAGCCGGACGTCGGCGGCCCCGGCGGCGAGGATGTTGCGCACCCAGTCGGTGGTGCCGTGGATCATCGCGACGGCGAGCACCCCGTCGCCACGGAACGCCCGCACCGGGGTCTGGAAGGTCTCGCCGGTGACCCGACCGCGATGGGTGATGGTGGCCAGCGCCGGGGTCCGGCGGGCGATCGGCCCGAGGACGGGCTGCAGGCCCAACACGATCCGCTCGATCGGTGCGGGCAGCAACACCGGGGTGTCCGGGGTGTCGTTACGGGGTGGATAGCCGGCCACGGGACGCCTCCTCGACAGGATGATGAGACCCCCATTGTGATCCAGCGACGGACATCTGGCGAACGGCCCCGCCTCGCTCAGCGTTCGAGCATCTCCGCAGCCGCCGCGCCTGCCGCCGGGTTTCCACCCCGACGAGCCGTAGGTCTCGGCGACATCCACTCCGCGGTGCCCACCGACATCTGACCGCTGCTGACATCGGTGACCTGGGCCTTCGACTACGACCAGCTCTGGGCGTCGACCGCGATCATCATCGCGGTCTCGGTACTGGCCTATGCGCTCGTCGGCGGACTCGAGCAGACCGTCCGCCGCCGGATGGCCGGGGCGGTGTCGTGGTGGGATCCGGGTCAGCGGGGTCTGGTCAGCGGCCCAGCAGCCGGGCGAAGTTGTCGATACCCGCCTGCTCGGCGCGGCGGCTCGCATCCGAACCGTCGGCGGTGTCTGCGACCGCATCGGCGGCCGGGCGACGACCCGAGCGCACCGCGCGGCCGGGGCGGGTGCCGGCCACAGCCGCCAGTTCTGCTGCCGCACGCCTGATCCGGGTGTCGAGCGAGGTGATGTCACCGGAACCGCCGGCCCAGTCCTCGGACGCGGCGTACACCCCGGTCGGCACCACCACGGTGCGCAGATACCCGAACAGGGGGCGCAGCGCGTGGTCGAGCACCATCGAATGTCGCGGGCTGCCACCGGTTGCCGCGATGAGGACCGGCTTGGCGGTCATCGTATCCACGTCGACGAGGTCGAAGAAGGTCTTGAACAACCCCGAGTACGAGGCGTTGAAGACCGGGGTCGCCACGATCAGCGCGTCGGCCTGCTGCACCCGCTCGATCGCCGCCCGGGCCGCACCGGTGGCGAAACCGGCGGCCATCGAGGTCCCGAGGTCCACGGCGAGGTCCCGCAGGTCGATCACCGTCACGGTGACATCGACTCCGTCCGAACCGAATTCGGCGGTCGTCGCGGCGACGAGCCGGTCGACGAGCATCCTCGTCGACGACGGCTCACCGAGTCCGGCGTTGACCGCGACGAGATCCACGGCGGTCATGCGTTCACCTTCTCTGTGTTGTCGGCGGAATCGGCCTCGGCGTCGCGGGCGGTGACCAGCGAGGCGTGGGTCGGGGCGTCGGGGACGTCGGCGGGGCGGCCCGCGGCGAAGCCCTTGCGGAGTTCGGGCAGCACCTCACCGAGCTCGTCGAGCTGCTCGAGCACCGTCTTCAACGGCAGGCCGGCGTGGTCGACGAGGAACAGCTGACGCTGATAGTCGCCGAAGGTGTCACGGAAAGACAGTGTGCGGTCGACGAATTCGGCCGGGCTGCCGACGGTCAGCGGGGTCTCGCGGGTGAAGTCCTCCAGCGACGGGCCATGTCCGTAGACGGGGGCGTTGTCGAAGTACGGCCGGAACTCGCGAACGGCGTCCTGGGAGTTCTTGCGGATGAAGAACTGTCCGCCGAGACCGACGATCGCCTGGTGCGCCTTGCCGTGTCCGTAGTGCTCGTAGCGCTCGCGGTAGAAGTCGATCAGCCGCTTGGAGTGTTCGGCGGGCCAGAAGATGTGGTTGGCGAAGAAGCCGTCCCCGTAATAGGCGGCCTGCTCGGCGATCTCCGGGCTGCGGATCGAGCCGTGCCACACGAACGGTGCGACGTCGTCGAGCGGGCGCGGAGTGGAGGTGAAGGAGGTGAGCGGGGTGCGGAACTTGCCCTCCCAGTTCACGACGTCCTCGGTCCAGAGCCGGTGCAGCAGATGGTAGTTCTCGATTGCCAGCGGGATGCCCTGCCGGATGTCCTGACCGAACCACGGGTAGACCGGCCCGGTGTTGCCGCGGCCGAGCATGAGGTCGACGCGCCCGTCGGCGAGGTGCTGCAGCATCGCGAAGTCCTCGGCGATCTTCACCGGATCGTTGGTGGTGATCAGGGTGGTCGAGGTGGACAGGTTCAGCGTGCTGGTCTGGGCGGCGATGTAGGCCAGGGTGGTGGTCGGCGACGACGAGAAGAACGGACGGTTGTGGTGCTCACCGAGGGCGAAGACGTCGAGCCCGATGTCCTCGGCCTTCTTCGCGATGGTCACCATCGCCTTGATGCGCTCGTTCTCGGTGGGGGTGATGCCGGTCGTGGGGTCGGTGGTGATGTCGCTGACGCTGAAGAGTCCGAACTGCATGGCGCGCCTCCGAGGTGCCGGTGGGTAACTGTCACCCAGCATAACCGGACCTTGGTCCGTTTAATTCCTGCGGGGCGCCTCCTCGAGCGAAACCTACCGGTGAGTTAGTGTGGGCTTACCTAATCCTCGATGGGAGTCACGAAATGACGCTTCGGAAGTCCGTCGCCGCGGCCCTGCTGGCCGGCGCTGCAGTCTTCTCCGTCGCCGCATGCTCCAGCGACGACGACACCACCTCGACCACCACGACGTCGGCGTCCGCGTCGACATCTGCCGAGGCGAGCACCTCGGGCGAGGCCCAGGCGACCGATCTCGACGTGGCGTCGGCGCAGACCATCCTGCGCACCGCGCTCAACCCGGACACCTCGAGCGAGCAGTTCGACACCGTGGTCGACACCTCCAACCCGGCCACCAAGCCCGCCCTGCAGGCCTACAACAAGGGCGCGTCGGCCGCCGGCTACGGCCCCGAGGTGTACGAGGTGAAGACCGTGAAGGCCGACGGCGACAAGGCCACCGTCACCGTCGCCGTGACCAGCCCGCACGCCCCCGATCACCCGGTCGACCTGGACCTGACCTACGTCAACGTCGACGGCACCTGGAAGCTCAGCGGCAGCGTCGTCGAGCAGCTGTCGTCGATGATGCCCGGCGGTCACTGACCTCATCCGGTACCGACCACAGACGCCCCACCGGACCCATCCGGTGGGGCGTCTGTCATCTCCGCACCCGGCGCCCGCGACGGGGACGACGAGGAACAGGGAACGCGATCTTCGGCGGACCGGGATGTCGGCGGACGTCGGTACACTCGGACCCGGCCCATGGACCAGGAGGAACGGATGACCCGGACCGATCACCCCACCAGTCCGATCGCGCCCGCGGTGACCGATCAGCATCTCCGATGGCCGACGGTGAACGACGACGAACCGCTCCCCGCCCCCGCCTCCACGGCCTTCACCTCCACCGGGACGCCACCCGCCGCGCCGATCCCCGCAGCACCAGTCCCGGCCGCGGTCGAGGTCGCGACGCCGGCCACCGGGAGCTTCTGGTTGTCGCCCCGCGCCCGGCAGGACGATTCCCCGCTACCCGCGGTGGGCGACTACTGGGACCTCGGCCGCCCCGATCCGGTGCCGTACACGCCGCTGCAGCCCGTCCTCCCGCCCACGCGCCGGACCGCGCCGGTCGCACAGGCGGCGATGATCTCGGGACTGGCGTCGATGCCACTGATCCCGCTGGCCGGCCTCGGCGGCCTGGTCGGCGCGCTGGCCGTCGTCCTCGGACTGGTGGGGGCCTTCCAGATCGGCAGGCGCTCGGACTACCGCGGTACCGGCCGCGCGATCACCGGGATCGTGCTGGGCACCGGCAGTGCCATCGTCGGATTGCCGATCCTGTTCCTGGTACTGCTGATCGCGGGACTCTGAAGTCCGATCGCAAGGCTGTGGGCCTGAGCGCAGGGCTCCGGGGCCTGATCGTGGGAACCCGAGTCGGTTCAGCCGACGGCGCGCAGCCCCTGCGCCGGACCGGTGTCGATATCGCGCCCGATCCAGGTGACGACATCGTCGAGGACCCGCTCACAGCTCTTGCCGTCGATCACCGACGCCAGCGACGGCGCACAGTGGAGCAGGGCCGCGAAGAAGGCCGCATGCGGCGAGAGTCCGCGGGCCTCCATCACGATGGTGTACTCGCGGATGGATCGGTCGAGATCACCGAAGGTGATGGCCTCGCCGAAGACACGCACCGCCACCAGACTGGGCGTGATCAGCGCACGGCGCCCGACCTCTGACACCACGGCCTCGACCTCACGATCGGATACCACATCGGCCTCCTCGAACTGGCCACCACTGAGGGTCCGCCGACGGAACACGTTCTGCTCACTGTGCCCGACCGAGGCCGCTTACACGGAGTGGCCATCGGCAGCTGTGACGAATCACACAGTCCATAATGACAATACTTTCGCCACCGACGATACAAGCGCAACCGCGTGAGGAAAATGTGAAAGATGTTGCTGATGTGAAAGTGTTACGGGTGCGACACCCGGCGGCGACATCGGCTCGCCGCCGGGTATCTCCCACGGGTCACTGCCCGGTGGCGTCCCCGCCGCCCGCACGCGCGGCCTTGTCGGCCTCCATGGCGTCGATCAGGCTCTGGGGCCGCAGATCGGTCCAGTTCTTCTCGACGTATTCCAGGCATGCGGCCCGGCTGTCCTCACCGAAGACCTTGGTCCAGCCCGCCGGGATGTCGGCGAAGACCGGCCACAGCGAATGCTGGTTCTCGTCGTTGACCAGCACGAAGAATCGACCGTTCTCGTCATCGAAGGGGTTCGTCATCTACCTCGTCCTCTCTCTGGCGCCGACGGCACACGGGCCGCCGTTCCCACCATTGTCATGTCGTCGCGCGCATTCGCGCGGCGACATCGTCAATTCATCATTCGTTCGACGTCGGGACCCGTGGATAGGGTCACCTAACTACATTCAGGTTACGGTCTGAGCCCAGGCCCTCCCCACACCGGCCTCCGTGTGGACGGGCCGCGACGGTCGGCAACCGTCAGCGCCTCGTCGAGCACCGGGCCGATCACCGCGAGCGACGCCTCGTCGGCCATCCCGAGATGGTGTGTGTCCACCTCGGTGCCGGCCACCGGACCCGACACGAAGGGTCGCCACGCGTCGACCACACGCCCCGGGTCGGGCTTGTCCGCGGTGGCGACGAAGACATGTGCGTCACCGCCGAACACACCGGGTCGGTAGCCGAGCACGGCCTCGTCGGAGGCCGCGAAACTCTCCATGATCCGTTCCACCTGATCGTCGGCGAGCAGTCCCATCCCGGCGATCTGCGACCGGATGATCGCGGTGAGTTCCGCCGGCGACTCGGCGCGGACCTCGTCGCCGAGGTCGAACAGGTCGCGCCACCCGCCGAGGAGATCGGCCGCGACCGAACCGTCGAGCACATCGGGAACCGCCGACCGGTCGGCAGGTCCGGCCGATTCCGCCGGTCCGGCCGATTCCGCCGGTCCGGCCGGTTCGGGTGCGGAGTCCATGATGCCCAGGAAGGCCACCTCCTCGTGCTCGGCCTCGAGCAGCGTGGCCATCGCGTGGGCGATCACACCGCCGACCGACCAGCCCAGCAGGTGGTAGGGCCCGTGCGGGCGGACCCGACGGATCTCGGCCACATACCGGCGGGCCAGGGCCTCGGCGCCGGCGGTCGGCTCGCCGAGGATCACGTGCGGGTCCTGCAGGCCGTAGATCGGACGGTCGGCCAGATGCGGCGCGAGTCCGCCGTAGAACCACGCCAGGCCGCCGGCCGGGTGCACACAGAACAGCGGCGCTCGCCCGCCCTGCGTCCGGAGGGCGATCAGGACGTCGCCGGCCAGGACGGTGTGATCGGCGATCCGGCGGGCCAGCGAACCGACGGTGGGATCGCTGAAGAGCCAGGGCAGTTCGATGCGCAGACCGTATCGTTCACCGGCCCGGGCCACCACCCGCGTCGCCGCCAGCGAGTTGCCGCCGAGGTCGAAGAACGAGTCGGTGACACCCACCCGGTCGACGCCGAGGATCTCGGCGAACACCTGCGCCACCATGCGTTCGACCTCGGTGCCGGGAGCGAGGTACACCGACGGTTCGGCGGCCGCGGCCGGCAGCGACTTCCGATCGACCTTTCCGGCCACGTTCAGCGGCATCTCCGGCAGCGTCGTCCAGACGTCGGGCCGCATGTACTCCGGTAGCCGTCCCGCCGCGAGTGCCCGGGCGGACTCGACGTCGGCGTCGGCCGGGGCGAGGTAGGCGACCAACCGGTCTCCGGCCGGACCCGGCGCGACGATCACCGCGGCGTGGACCACCCCCGGGGCACCGGCCAGCACCGCCTCGATCTCGCCGAGCTCGAGGCGCTGACCGCGCAGCTTGACCTGGAAGTCGGTGCGCCCCAGATACTCCAGCCGTCCGTCGCGATCCCAGCGGACACGGTCGCCGGTGCGGTACAGACGAGCACCGGCGGGTCCGAAGGGGTCGGCGACGAACCGTTCGGCCGTCAGATCCGGACGGGCCGCATATCCCCGGCCCACCTGCACACCGCCGAGGTAGAGCTCACCGGCCACTCCCGGCGGCACCGGCCGCAACCGCCCGTCGAGGACATGGGTGGTGGTGTTGAGCACCGGTCGCCCGATCGGCACCACCGTCTCCCCCGCGGTCACCTCGTGCCGGGTGACGTCGACGGCGGCCTCGGTGGGCCCGTACAGGTTGTACAGCCGGGTCCGGGGCAACGCGGCAAGGGTCGACTGTGCCACGGTGGGCGGCAACGCCTCACCGGAGGTGAACAGCAGGCGCAGCCCGTCGAGTGCGGCCAGCCGGGGGGCGTCGACGACGTCGAGGAATGCCGACAGCATCGACGGGACGAAGTGCGCCACCGACACCCGCCGGGTGGCCATCAGGTCGGCGAGGTAGCGGGGGTCGCCGTGACGGCCGGCCTCGGCGATGATCAGTTGTGCGCCGATCATGAACGGCCAGAACAGTTCCCACACCGACACATCGAAGGTGTAGGGCGTCTTCTGCACCACCGCGTCGGCCGCGGTCAACCGATGGTCGTGCTGCATCCACACCAGCCGGTTGGCAATCGCCCGATGGCCGACGGTGACACCCTTGGGCGTACCGGTCGATCCGGACGTGAACAGGGTGTACGCGGCGGTCTCCGGACCGATCGGCGCGAGCCTCTCGGCGGCGGCCACCGGGGCGCCGTCGGTGTCGGCCGCGGGCACCGGCCCACCGGTGTCCACCTGCCGCACCGGGACACCGGATTCCGCGGCGACGCCGGTGGCCGACACCGACCGGCCGGACCGGTCCACCAGCAGCACCCGGACGTCGGCGGTCTCGAACATCGACCGCACCCGCCCGACCGGCGCCTCCACGTCCACCGGCACATACTGTCCGCCGGCGGTCACCACCGCATGCACCGCGACCAGCATCTCCACCGATCGCGGGATGCACACGGCCACGGCGACATCGGGTCCCACGCCGAGTGCGATCAGCTCGCGGGCCTGCGCCGACACCCGCGCGGCGAACTCGGCGTAGGTCACCACGCGATCACCGCTGACCAACGCGGTCGCATCCGGTGTCCGCACCGCCTGTGCCCCCAGCACATCCGGCAGCAGCATCGGCGCCACGGCCTGCTGCGGCCCGGTCGTCCAGGCGGCGAGGCCGGGACGCTCGGCCGGCAGCAGCAGGGTCGTATCGGCCACTGCCGCAGCGGGATCGGCGAGCAGGTCGGTGAGTCCGGCGACGAATCGTGCGACGAACGCCTCGATGGTGGACGGATCGAACAGGTCGGTCGCATACACCACCGATCCACCCCAGTCCTCACCGTCGGGTGCCGTCGCGATCGACACCGTCAGGTCGAACTGTGCCGGGACCGCGGGCGCGGCAACCGGTTCCACGTGCAGACCGCCGATCTCGACCGCCGGCACCGCCGCGCCACCCGACGTCGCCGACGCCTGGTCGAGTGCGAGCATCACCTGGGCGAGCGGCGAGAACGACTCGGACCGAACCGGATCGATCGCCTCCACCAGTGCCTCGAACGGGACGTCGGCGTGTGCGAATGCGGCCAGGTCGTCGGCGCGGACCCGGGCCAGCAGATCGGTGAACGGCTCGCTCCCCCGGACCTGTGTCCGCAGCACCAGGGTGTTGACGAACATCCCGATCAGGGGATCGAGCACCGCCTGGCCGCGGCCCGCGGTGGGGGTGGCGACGGTGATGTCGTCGGTGGCGCAGAGCCGCGACAACAGCACCGCGACCGCCGCGTGCAGCACCATGAACGGCGTCATCGCGTGCTCTGCCGCCACCGCGGTGAGCCGTGAGGCCACCGCGGCCGGGATCACGAGGCCGGCGGTGGCGCCGCGATGGGACTGCACCGGTGGACGTGGCCGGTCGGCCGGTACCGCGAGCATGTCGGGGAGTCCGGCGAGACGCTCACGCCAGTAGGCCAGTTGCGTCCCGACCGGCGACTGCTCGTCGGCCGGGTCGCCGAGTACGCGGTGCTGCCAGATCGCGAAGTCGGCGAACTGCACGTCCAGCGGGGTCCACTGCGGGGCCCGGCCCTCGACCCGTGCCCGGTAGGCCGAGGCGAGATCGCCGACCAGCGGGCCCACCGACTCGCCGTCGGCGGCGATGTGGTGGAGCACCACCGCGATGAGGTGGGCACCGCCGGGCACGGGACACAGGCGTGCGCGGATCGGGAACTCGGCGGTGACGTCGAAGCCGGCGGTGACGGCGGCCTCGAGCCGGTCGACCGAATCGAGCTCCGCCCAGTCCAGCAGACGTCCGGCATCGGTCGCCGGATGCACGTGCTGGCGGGGTATGCCGTCGACCTCGGGGAAGGTGGTCCGCAGGATCTCGTGCCGTTCGACGACGTCGCCGAACGCCGCCCGCAGTGCCCCGATGTCGAGCGGGCCCTCGACCCGCAGCACGGCCGGGATGTTGTAGGTGGCCGCCGACGGATCGAATCGGTTGACGAACCACATCCGCCGCTGCGCGAACGAGAGCGGGATCTCCTGCGGCCGTGGGGTGATGGCGGTGATCGGCGCGCGTGCACCGGCCATCGCATCGCTGCCGACGAGGTCGGCGAGCATCCGCACCGTGGGTGCGTCGAAGACATCGCGCACGGTCACGGTGGCGTCGAAGCGATCCGCCAGCCGCGCCGCGAGCCGGGCCGCCGACAGCGAGTTGCCGCCGGCGTCGAAGAACGACGCGGTGGCACCCACCCGGTCGACGCCGAGCACCTCACCGAACACGCCCGCGACGGCCTCCTCGTCGGGGGTGGCCGGCGCGACGTAGGGCAGGTCCGCGCCGCGGTGCAGCGGGTCGGGCAGCGCATCCCGGTCGAGTTTGCCGGTCGGGGTGAGCGGCAAGGCGTCCAGGATGGTGAATGCGCCCGGGACCATATGCGCCGGAAGCTGTTTGGCTGCAGCTGCCCGGACCACACCGATGTCGAGATCGGCGGGGGCGACGAGGTGGGCGACGAGCGCGACGGCCGGCGAACCGACCCCGAGGACCACCGCCGCACTCACGCCGTCCACACCGGTGAGCACGGCCTCGATCTCACCGAGTTCGACGCGTTGACCGTTGATCTTCACCTGGTGGTCGGCGCGGCCCGCATACTCGAGGTCGCCGCCGGTGCGCACCCGGACGAGATCGCCGGTGGCATACATCCGGCCACCCGGTCCGGCGAACGGGTCGGCAACGAATCGTGTTGCGGTGAGGGCGCTTCGGTTGAGGTAGCCGCGGGCCAGTGACACCGCGGAGGACAGATACAGTTCGCCCACCATCCCGCGTGGCACCGGGCGCAGCCGGTCGTCGAGCACGTAGGTGGCCATCCCGCGGATACCGCGACCGATGGTCACCTCCGCCCCGGGTGTCTGACCGGCCACCGTGGACCACACCGTGGACTCGGTGGGACCGTAGAGGTTGACCATCGCGCGGCCGTCACCGGCCCAGCGGGTGACGAGATCGGGCGGGCATGCCTCACCGGCCGTCGCGAGCAGGCGCACGCCGGCGGCGTCGCCGACCTCCAGCGTCGCGAGCACCGAGGGGGTGATCACCATGTCGGTGACCCGGTCGCGACGCAGTACGGTGCCCAGGGCCCGGCCGGCATAGTCGCCGGCCGGCGCGATCACCAGGGTGTGTCCGCCGGCGATCGCCCAGATCATCTCGAAGAACGACGCGTCGAACCCCGGCGACGCCACGTGCAGGACCCGGGTGTCCGGGTCGGCGCCGCGCTCACCGGTGAGGGCTCGCAGCTCTGCGGCGAGGGTGGCCACACCGCGGTGCGAGACCGCGACGGACTTGGGTCGTCCGGTGGTACCGGAGGTGTACATCAGATAGGCCAGTCCGTCGACGCGCAGGTGCCCATGCCGCTCGTCGGCGGCGATCGGCGCCGCCGAACCGTGGGTCGCCACGTCGGCGAGATCGAGCCACCGGCAGTCGGATTCGCCCAGTCGCGGACGGGTGGCCGCGGTGGTGAGTCCGGTGCTCACCTGCGAGTCGCCGATCATGAAGGCGATCCGGTCGTCGGGGTGTGCGGGATCGATCGGCAGGTAGGCCGCACCGCTCTTGAGCACGCCCCAGGCGGCGACGACGGAGTCGACGGAGCGCTCGATGCCCACCGCGACGACGTCCTCGGCCCCGATCCCCCGGCCGATCAGCGATCGCGCCACCCGGTTGGTCCGGGCCTCGAACTCCGCATGGTCGAGCACCTGTCCGTCGCAGATCAGCGCCGGGTGACCGGCGTCGACGGTTCGGCCGGCCAGCAGGTCGGGGATCGTGACCGGGGTGGTCGCGGGCAGGCGCGGGGCGATCAGCGCATCGGTGCGGGCGCCGGGCGCGACGAGCTCGATCCGTCCGACCGGGGTGGCCGGTGCGGTCGCCATCGATCGCAGGATCTGCCGGAGGACCTCGCCGAACACCGCGACCTGCGCGTCGTCGAAGGCCGACGGCAGGTACTTCAGGGTCAGGGTGAGCGCGTCACCGGCGGGGGCCGACGCCAGGTTCAGCGGGTAGTGGGTGGCGTCCCGGGTGGAGATCCCCCGGATCGTCAGACCCGCCCCCGGGGCCGCAGCGGTCACCGAGTCCCGGTCGACGGGGTAGGACTCGTGCACCGTGAGCGTGTCGAACACCACCGGGACCCCGGCCGCCGCAACGATCTCGGGCAGCCCGAGCTGCTGGTGATCGAGGACCGAGACCTTGTCCGCCTGAACGTTTTCCAGCAGCCCGGCGATCGAGAGGTCCGGGTCGACGTCGACCACCACGGGCAGGGTGTTGATGAACAGCCCGACCATGGATTCCACACCGTCGAGGTCGGCGGGACGACCCGAGACGGTCTCGCCGAACACCACCACACGGTTGCCGGTGAACTCGGCGAGGAAGATCGCCCACGCGGTCTGCAGCACGGTGGAGACGGTCGCACCGTGTGCCCGGGCGAGGCGGTCGACCGCGGCCACCAGGTCGGCCTCGATCGGGACGACCAGATCCACGGGCATCGCATCGGCGGTGATCGAGGCACCCGGAGCCACCAGGGTGGGGGCGTCCAGCGGTGCCAGCAGCCGGCGCCATGCGGCCAGACCGGCCTCGTCGTCGGCAGCGGCCAGGCGATGCAGATGGTCGGCGAAGTCGCCGGTGCCGCGACGGGTGTAGGTGGCCCCGGTTGCGTACAGCGCCAGCAGATCCGCGAGCACCAGCGGAGCCGACCAGCCGTCGAACAGCAGGTGATGGCTGGTGATCACCACGTCGACACCGTCGGGATGGACGACGGCGGCCGCACGCATCAGCGGCGGTGCGGTCAGGTCGAACGGCCGGGTCCGCTCCGCCGCCGCCACCTCGGTGATGCGGCCGGCGGCCACTGCGGCGTCGTCGACGGTCACGGTCTGCCAGGGCAGTTGTGCCTGCGTGGGGATCACCGCGACCGCGGCTCCGCTGCGCAGACGCAGGTAGCCGCTGCGCAACACCCGATGGCCGATCAGCAGGTCGTCTCCGGCCCGGCGCAGGCGGTCGAGGTCGACATCGGGTCCGAGCTCCAGGATCGCCTGTGTCACATAGACGTCGACGTCGGTGTCACCGGCCAGCTCGGCCTGGAAGAACAGGCCGCGCTGCAACGGCGACAGCGGCCACACGTCGGCACCGGGATACCGGTCACCCAGCTCGTCCAGGTCGGTCTGCGTCACCCCGGTCCCGGGCACATCCGAGGGCGAGAGGCCGACATCGCCGGTCTCGGCGACATATCGGACGACGGCGTCGAGTTCCTGCGCCCAGCGATCGGCGATGTCGGCGACGTCGTTGTGCGACAACACCTCCGGCACATACCGGAAGTCCGCGGTCACCGCGGGCCGGTCTCCGGTGGTGGCGCCGACGTTGATCGTCAGGGCACTCATCGCGGCGAGGTCGCCGGTGACCACCGACGGCAGGAACGGTGCGTCCGCGGCGGGCAGGAATCGGCCGGTCAGGGTTTCGGCGGTCAGGGTTTCGGCGGTCAGGGTTTCGGCGGGCAGGGATTCGGTGGGCCCGGCCGCATCCGCGACGGCGGTGTCGTCGCCCGCACCGCGCACGGCCCGGGTCCCGAGGTAGTTGACGGCGATGTCCGGGAGCCGGTGGGCAGCGAGTCCGGTGCCGTCGTCCTGGCGCAGCAGCCCGAAGCCGATGCCGTGGGCCGGCATGCCGACCCTTTCTTCCTTGGCCTCCTTGACGGCGTGCACGATGTCGCCGTCGGCCGACAGTGCGATCGGCGCGATGGAGGTGAACCAGCCGACGGTGCGCGACAGGTCGGCGCGCACCGGCCGGTTGCCGGTGGCGAGGAGGTCCTCGTATCGGCCGTGTCCCTCGAGGAGCACCGACAGCGGTGCGCCCGAACCGATCCCCTGCGCGGACTGTCGGCTGCGGATGGCGCGTGCGAGGGCACCGACGAGGACGTCGGCGACGGTGCCGCCGAAGGCGGTGGGCACCGCGGTGGCGACGGCCGCGGCGATCGGGCCGGTCACCTCGCGGACCACCGATGCGGTCTCGCGATAGCGGTATGCGGTATCCGGTGTGGGTTCCGGGGTGTCCGCAGCAGAGGTGAGCACCGTGGAGGCGAGCACCGTGGAGGCGGGCACCGACGAGGCATCGCCTGCACTGCGGGTCAGCCAGTGAGCCAGTTCCCCTCGGTGCCGGTCGATCTGCCCGGCCACGGCGTGTTGCCATGCGCGTAGCGATGTCCCCTCACCGCGCAGTGCCGGTTCCTGTCCGGCCGACACCTGTGTCCACGCGGTGATCAGGTCCTCCACGAGGATCGGCCAGGAGACCGCGTCGACGGCGAGGTGGTGGACGACGAGGACGACGCGGCCACCGCCGGCGCCGTCGTCGATCAGGGCCGCGTGCACCACCCGCCCGGCGGACGGGTCGAGGCGGCGCGCCGCAGATGCGTGCACCTGGCGGATCTGTTCGGCCGGCACCGTCGCGTCTGTTCTTGCCACACCGTCGGGTCCTGCCACCCCGTCGGTTCCTGTCACACCGTGGGCGTGGTCGACGGTGTGTGTGCTGATCGCGGTGTCGGCGTCGAACGGCAGACCGGCGGTGAGCACCGGGCCGGCGTCGGTGATCCGCAGGGCGGACGACAGCATCGGGTGGGTGGCGACGACCGCCGAGAGCACCCGGCGCAGTTCGCCGGGCCCGAGGCCGGCGGGCCGGGTCAGGACCATCGACTGGTTGAAGTCGGCGAGATCGGCCGGGGTGGGTGCGGCCGACACCAGCCAGGACACGATCGGCGGGATCGGCATCTCACCGATCGGTCCACCCGCCGGTTCGGGCAGCGGGTCGATCCGGTCGGCGTCGTCCCCGGCGACCCGGGCCATCCCGCGGATCGTCTTGTGCTCGAAGATCTCCCGCGGGGACAGGTGCAGTCCTGCCGCCTTGGCCGCGGACGCGAGCTGGATGGACATGATCGAGTCGCCGCCGAGCGCGAAGAACGACTCGGTGACCCCGACCCGCTCGCGGCCGAGCAGGCCGGCCACGATCGCGGCGAGGGCCTCCTCGGCCGCGGTGGCCGGGGCCTCGTGGCCCGCGTCCTGCGCCGACAGCACCGACAGCGTCGGCCGCGGAAGGGCTTTGCGGTCCAGTTTGCCGCCGGGAGTGGTGGGCAGTGCGTCGAGGACGACGGCGTGGTGGGGCACCATGTGGCCGGCGAGGTGGTCGGCGGCACCCCGCAGGATCACGTCGGTGTCGAGGTCGCTCCGGCCATCGGCGTCGGCGCTCTCGGGGTTCGGGGCGGTCTCGGGGTTCGGGGCGGTTTCGGGAACCAGGTAGGCGACCAGCCGGGAGCGGCCGGTGTCGTCGGCGACGCCGAGGACGACCGCCGATTCCACACCCGGCTGCGCCGCCAGCACGGCCTCGATCTCGCCGAGTTCGACGCGCTGTCCGTTGATCTTCACCTGGTGGTCGGCGCGCCCGGCGAACTCGATGTCCCCGGATGCGCCGATCCGCACCAGATCTCCGGTGGCATACATCCGGCCGCCGGGGATCGCGGTGAACGGATCGGCCACGAACGACGCCGCGGTCAGGCCGGGCCGGCCGAGATATCCGCGGGCGAGGGAGTCGGGGGTGCCCAGGTACAGCTCCCCCACCACACCCTGCGGTACCGGGTGCAGCCGGGCGTCGAGGACATATCCGGTGAATCCGCGCACCGGACGCCCGATCACGATCGGTTCGCCGGGCACCGAACGGCCGGTGGTGGCCCAGACGGTGGCCTCCGACGGCCCGTAGAAGTTGAACATCGCCCCGCCGGGCCGGGCCTGTGCCCACCGCGTGACGAGTTCCGGCGGGCAGGCCTCGCCGCCGGTCACCAGGTTGCGGATTCCGCGCCCGTGTCGCGGGTCGACCGTGGCGAGTACCGTCGGCGTGATCAGGGTGTCGGTCACCTTGTCGCGCTCCAGGATTCGTCCGAGCGCATCGCCTGCGTACTCCCCGGCGGGTGCGATCACCAGGGTGTGGCCGAGGGCGACCGACCACATCATCTCCAGCACCGAGGCGTCGAAACTCGGCGATGCGACATGCAGGATGCGCGTGTCCGGCGACTGCTCCGGGGTGCCGGTGATCTCGGCGAGCGCATCGATCAGGGTGGCCAGTCCCCGGTTGCTCACCCCGACCGCCTTGGGACGGCCGGTGGACCCGGAGGTGTAGACGAGGTAGGCGAGTGTGTCGAGTCGGATCGTGCCGTGCCGCTCGCCGGCCTCGATCGGCAGGGAGCTGCGGGTGGCGTCGGTGGCCTCGGCCACGTCGATCCACCGGCAGGTGTCCCCGAGCCGGGATCGGGTGGCGGCGTCGGTGATCCCCCATCGCGCACCGGAATCGGCCAGCATGTAGTCGATCCGGTCCTGTGGGTGCGCGGGGTCGACGGGCACATAGGCCGCACCGGAACCGATCACGCCGAACACCGCGATCACCGACTCGACGGATCGTTCGAGGCCCACCGCGACCACGTCGTCGGCGCCGATCCCCCGCTCGATCAGGGCTCGTGCCAGTCGCTGTGTGCGACGGTCGAACTCGGCGTTCGACAGCTCGATCCCGGCGCAGATCAGGGCCGGGTGGTCGGGGTCGGGGCGCCGGGCGGCGAGGATGTCGACGAGGGTGCGCGGGACGGAGATGCCGCCGTCGGCGGCCGGGGCTGCCACCCCGGTGGAGTTGCGGCTCGGCCGCATCGACGTCAGGGCCCGCTCGTCGACGAGGTCGACGTCTCCGGTGGCCACGTCGGGTTCGCTGATCAGGGCGAGCAGCACCCGCAGCCAGGTGTCGGCGAGGCGCTGCACCGTCGACTCGTCGAACAGTGCGGTGGCATAGACGAATCCGGCGTTCATCGGGCCGTCGGACGACCGGTCGGTGACGCCCACGGTAAGGTCGAACTTGGCGACGGGTGCGGCGATCCCGAGCGGTTCGGCGGTCAGTCCGAGCGCCGCGGCGTCGAGTCGGGCGGGGCGGCGATGATCGGCGGCACCGTGGGTGATGGCGATCTGCACGAGTGGCTGATGAGCGGTGGACCGATCCGGGGCGAGCTCGTCGATCAGGTCGTCGAACTGCACGTCGGAATGGGTGAAGGCATCGACGTCCACGGCGCGGACGGTGGCGACGAACTCCGACAGCGTCTGCGCCGGGTCGACCGGGGTCCGCAGCACCAGGGTGTTGACGAACATGCCGACGAGATCACTCAGGGCCGCATCGGTCCGCCCGGCGATCGGTGCGCCGATCACCACGTCGGTGGTCACCGCCAGGCGCGCGACCGTGATCGCCAGCGCGGCATGGGAGACCATGAACGCGGTCAGGTCGTGCTCCCGCGCGAACACCTCGAGCGCATCGGCCACCGCGTCGTCGATGGTGACCGTGACCAGACCGGCCGCGGTGTCGAGTACGGTGGGCCGCCGGCGATCCATCGGGAGATCGGTGACCTCGGGCAGGTCGGCCAGCACGGTGCGCCAGTGGTCGAGCTGGACCGCCATCCGGGCGGAGGGGTCGGTGGCCGATCCCAGCACCGACCGCTGCCACAGGGCGAAGTCGGCGTACTGCACCGGCAGGGGCGCCGGTGCGATGGCATCGGCTCCGGTACGGGTCAGATAGGCGCCCAACAGATCCCGCACGAAGACCGGTGCCGACTCGCCGTCGAAGGCGATGTGGTGCACGGTGATCACCAGATCCCAGCAGTCCGCACCGGCCGAGGCCAGCCGGGCCCGGATCGGGAGTTCGGTGGTGACGTCGAATCCGTCGGTGGCGCCGTGGAGCAGGGCATCGGCGTCGCATCCGTCGGCCCAGTCGAGCATCGCGCGGGCCTCGGCCGCGGACAGGATCTGCTGGACGGGGCCGTGCTCGTCGGCCGGGTATCGCGTGCGCAGCACCTCGTGGCGTTCGACGACGTCGCCGAGCGCATCCCGCAGGGCCACCGCGTCGAGTGCGCCGGACAGACGCAGACCCATCGGGATGTTGTAGGCCGCCGATTCCGGGTCGAACCGGTTGATGAACCACATCCGGGACTGCGCGGTCGACAGCGGAATCCGTTCCGGGCGGGTCGCCGGGGCCAGGCGGGGGATGCGGCGGCCCCGACCCGCGGTGGCCGCCACCAGTTCTCGCACACTGGGGGTGTCGAACAGATCGCGGACGGTGACGTCGAGGTCGAGGGTGTCGGCCAGCCGGGCCGCGACGCGCGTCGCCGACAACGAGTTCCCACCGAGGTCGAAGAACGAGGTCGCCACACCGACCCGGTCGATGCCGAGGACGTCGCCGACAACCCTCGCCACCATCTCCTCCAGATCCGATTCCGGTGCGACATGATCGGATTCCGTGCCCAGCACCGGGGGCGGCAGCTCCCGGCGGGCCGCCTTCCCGGCCGAGTTCAGCGGCATCTCGGCCAGCAGCATCCACACGGTGGGGCGCATGTACTCGGGCAGGGCGGCGGCGACCGCCGTGCGGGCGGCGGCGAGGTCGACGTCGTCGGGTGCGAGGTAGGCGATCAGATGGTCGTCGTCGCCGACGCGCGCGACGGTCACCGTCGCATGCACCACGCCGTCGACGGCCGACAGCACCGCCTCCACCTCGCCGAGTTCGAGGCGCTGACCGCGCAACTTCACCTGGAAGTCGGTGCGGCCCAGGTATTCGATCTCGCCGCCGGCATTCCAGCGGACCAGGTCACCGGTGCGATAGAGCCGTCCGCCGCCGTCGCCGAACCGGTCTGCGACGAACCGTTCGGCGGTGAGGGCGGGCTGTGCGGCATACCCGCGGGCCAGCTGGACACCGCCGAGGTAGAGCTCGCCCGGCACCCCCACCGGCACCAGTTGCAACCGTGGGTCGAGGACGTAGGTGGAGGTGGACGGCACCGGCACCCCGATGGGTACCACCGTCTCCCCCGGGCGTACCCGGTGCGCGGTGACGTCGACCGCGGCCTCGGTCGGTCCGTACAGGTTGTGCAGCCCCAGCCCGGGCAGCGCGGCGAGCACGGTGCCGGCGGTGGCCGCGGTCAGCGCCTCGCCGGAGGTGAACAGCAGTCGCAGACAACTCAATCCGGCCAGGCGGCGCGAACCGAGCACGTCGGCGAACGCGGCGAGCATGGACGGCACGAAGTGCACCACCGACACCCGGTGGCCGGTGATCACACCGGCCAGGTACTCCGGCTCACCGTGCCGGTCCGGTTCGGCGATCACCAGGGTGGCACCCACGGTGAACGGGAGGAACAGTTCCCACACCGACACGTCGAAGGTGACCGGCGTCTTCTGCAGGAAGACGTCGGAGTCCTTGATCGCGTACCACTCCCGCATCCAGTCGAGCCGGTTGACGATGGCGCGATGGGAGACGGTGACCCCCTTGGGACGCCCGGTCGATCCCGAGGTGAACAGGGTGTAGGCGGCGTCGTCGGGGTGCAGCGGTGCGCGCCGGTCGGCGTCGGTCACCGGCGGGGTGTGCGGGTCGAAAGGGCCCGAGGCGTCGACGGTCAGCACCCGGACACCGGTGCCGAGGGCGTCCACGCCGGTGCCGTCGGCCGATTCCGCGGCGGGGCCGGTCAGCACCAGCCGCACCGCCGCGGTCTCGACCATGTGCCTCGTGCGGTCGGCGGGCGCCGACGGGTCGAGGGGTACGTACTGGCCACCGGCAGAGACCACCGCGTGCACCGCGACCAGCAGTTCCACCGACCGGTCGAGACAGACGGCCACGGCGACGTCGGGTGCCACCCCGGCCGAGATCAGTTCCCGGGCCAGGGTGTCGACCCGGGCACGGAACTCGGTGTAGGACACCCGGCGGTCACCGAAGACCAGGGCGGGTGCGGCGGATTCCCCGGTCATCGTGACCATCTCGGTCATCGTCGTGCCCCTTCCGGTGGCGGGATCTGTCGTGGGGTGCTCATCGCTCCTCCGGGACGTTTCGGTCGGGTCTGGTCAACGCCACGAGCGTGGTCTCCGACGGCGGCGCCGGGATTCCGGACGACCACGCGACGATGTCGTCGAGTTCGGCGGGGGCCACCATCGCGGCGTCGTTGACCGCGCGTCCCGGTGCCGCGACGAGCGCGTCGAGCAGGGTGACGAACCGGTCGACCATCGTCGCCACCGACGGCTCGTCGAACAGGTCGGTCGCGAAGACCACCGACCCGCTCCAGTCCGCGCCGGGCGCGGTGGCCAGGGTGAACGACAGATCGACCTGCGCGGCCACCGCGGGCGGTTCGAGCGTCGACATCTCGATGCCCGTGCCGTCGTACACCGGCCCCCGGACCACCGGGGCGGTCAGCGACAGCATCACCTGTGCCAGCGGCGAGAAGGCTTGCGACCGCGTGGGTTCGAGAACCTCGACGAGGGTCTCGAACGGGACGTCGGCGTGGGTGAACGCCTCGAGGTCGGTGGTCCGCACCTCCTCGAGCAGATCGGCGAACGTCATCCCCGGGTCGACGCGGGTGCGCAGGACCAGGGTGTTGACGAACATGCCGATCAACGCGTCGAGCTCGCGCCGGCCGCGGCCGGCGATCGGGGTGGCGATGGCGATGTCGTCGGTGGCCGACAACCTCGACAACAGCACCGCGAGCGCCGCGTGCACCACCATGAACGCGGTGACACCGTGCTCGGTGGCCAGCCGGTCGATCCGCCCGCCGAGTTCGGCCGGGACCGAGAACCCCAGCTGCGCACCGTGGTGCGAGGCGACCGTCGGGCGTGGCCGGTCGGCCGGGAGGTCGAGCACGTCGGGGGTGCCGCGCAGCTGGTGCGACCAGTAGTCGACCTGTCTGCCGATCACCGACGAGGTGTCCTCGGCCGATCCCAGTTCCCGATGCTGCCACAGTGCGTAGTCGGCGAATTGCACGGCGAGCGGGACGAATTCCGGTTCGGAACCGGCCGCCCGTGCGACGTATGCGGTGATCATGTCCCGTACCAGCGGGGTCATGGACTCACCGTCGCCGACGATGTGGTGGATCACCGCGAGCAGGGTCCACTCGTCATCGCCGCTGTGCCACAGGCGAACCCGGAACGGCGTCTGGGTGGTGACGTCGAATCCGGCCGTGGCGGCGGCGGTGAGCTCGGCAGCGGAGGCCACCTCCGCCCAGTCGATGTCGCTCGTGCCCGCCTCGGCGGGTGCGATCCGTTGCACCCCGGCACCGTCGACGGCCGGGAAGGTGGTGCGCAGGATCTCGTGCCGGGCCACGACGTCGGCGATCGCCGTCCGCAGCGCGCCGACGTCGAGGTGCCCGCGCAGCCGCAGACCCACCGGGATGTTGTAGGCCGCCGAGGACGGGTCGAAGCGGTTGAGGAACCACATGCGCTGCTGGGCGAACGACAGCGGGATGCGTTCGGGTCGCGGCGATGTCGCGGTGACCGGTGCCGAGGTGCCGCCGCGGAGGGCGGCGAGCCCGACGAGGTCGCGCACCGTCGGTGCGTCGAACACGTCCCGGACCGAGAGATCGGCGCCGAGGACCTCCCCGGCGCGTGCGGCCAGTCGGGTCGCCGACAGCGAGTTCCCGCCCAGGTCGAAGAACCCGGCGGTCACCGACACCGATCGGATGCCGAGCACCTCGGCGAACACCGCCGCGACGGCCTGCTCCGCCGGGGTCCGTGCCTCGACGTGGCCGGCGGCGGTCACCGTCGGTGCGGGCAGGGCCCGCTTGTCGACCTTGCCGGCCGAGGTCAGCGGGATCGCATCGAGCCCGGTGACGGTGGCGGGCACCATGTGTGCGGGGAGCCGCCGGGCGAGGTGATCGCGCAGTTCGGCCGGTTCGGCCGGGCGGCCGAGCACGACATAGGCGGCCAGCGAGGTGGCGACCGACCCGCCGACCCCGATCACGACCGCGGCGTCCACAGCCGGGTGAGCGGTCAGTGCCTCCTCGATCTCGCCGAGTTCGATGCGCAGGCCACGCAACTTCACCTGGTCGTCGCCGCGTCCGAGATAGTCGACGACGAGGTCACCGCGGTCGGTACGTGCCCAGCGCACCACGTCGCCGGTGCGGTACATCCGCGATCCGGTGGGTCCGAACGGGTTGGCCACGAAGCGTTCGGCGGTGAGATCGGGCCGCTCGAGGTAGCCCCGCGCCGGGGCCGCCCCCGCGGCGTACAGGTCGCCGGGCACACCGATCGGGACCGGACGCAGCCGCGCGTCGAGGACGAGCAGGTCGACGCCCGGGATCGGCCCGCCGATGTCGACCGGGCGCCCCGGGGTCAACGCCGCGCTCATCGTCACCGCCACCGCGGCCTCGGTGGGGCCGTAGGCGTTGTGGAATGCGACGCGGCCGGCCCAGCGGTCGACGAGTGCCTGCGGTACCGCCTCGCCCCCGGAACCCAGCATCTGCAGATGCGGCAGGTCGGGTTCGCCGATACTGCCCAGCACCGCCGGGGTGAGGAAGACGTGGGTGAGTTCGCTGTCGTCGATGAAGCGGGCGAGCGGGTCGCCGCCGAGCACATCGGCCGGGCGGTAGACCAGCGCGCCACCGGCCACCGAGGCGAGCAGCCATTCGAGTTCCGAGGCGTCGAAACTCGGTGAGGCGAAGGCCAGCACACGCGAGGTGTGGTCGGCGCCGAAGCACGCCACCTGCGCCGTGGCGAAGTTGTACACACCGCGGTAGGTCACCGGGACCCCCTTCGGGGTACCGGTGGAACCCGAGGTGTAGATGACATATGCCACGGCATCGAGGTGGGGACGCCCGATCAGTTCGTCGGACCGGAGGGGTCCGCCGGAATCGGTTGCGACGGCCGATCGCAGCGATTCCACCTCGATCGTGCCCACACCCTCCCCGATCACCGTTTGCAGTGCGGCGGTGGTGATCGCGATCCGCGCCCGGCTCTCGGCGATCATGTGCGCGATCCGCTCGGCGGGGTGATCCGGATCGATCGACAGATGGGCGGCCCCGATCCGCGCCACCGCCCATTGGGCGGCCAGCAGATCCACCGATCTCGGGATCGCCAGTGCGACAACGGAGTCCACTCCGACACCGGCCGCGATGAGCCTGCGGGCGACGAGGGTCGAGTACCGATCGAGCTCGGCGTAGGTCAGCGCACCGCCCTGGGCGTCGGCGACGGCGGGCCGGTCGGCGAACCGCACGGCCCGTTCGGCGAGGACCTCGCCGAGCAGCCTCGGTTCCGCGGGTGCCCCACCGGACACCGGGGCCAGTTCCCGTGCCCGGTCCGGTGCCAGCAACGCGATGTCGGCGACCGGGGTCCCGGCGTCGGCGACCGCACTGCGCAGCACCTGACGCAGCGCCCGGGCCAGTTCGGTGATCTGGTGCTCGGCGAAGGCCTCGGGCAGATACTTCAGTTTCAGCGAGAGCCGATCTCCGGCCGGTGATGCCGCGAGGTTGAGCGGATAGTGCGTGGCATCGGTCGCGGTGACGTCGAGGATCTCCAGACCGCCGGTCAGTGACGCGTCGGCGGTGGCGATCGAGTCGCTGTCCACCGGATACGACTCGTAGACGGTCAGGGTGTCGAACAGCGCCGGGAGTCCGGTGCGGCCGACGATCTCCGGCAGCGCGACGTGCTGGTGGTCGAGCACCGAGGTCTTCTGCGCGGTCATCGTGGTCAGGACGTCGGCGACGGTGGCCGCCGGGTCGACGTCGACGACCACCGGAAGGGTGTTGATGAACAGGCCGACCATCTGCTCGACCCCGTCGAGGTCGGCGGGACGTCCGGACACGGTCTCGCCGAAGGCCACCACCTGGTTGCCGGTCATCCGCGACAGCAGCACCGCCCAGGCGAACTGCAGCACGGTGGAGACGGTGACGCCCTGGGAACGGGCCAGCCGGCCGATCGCGGCGGTCAGGTCCGGATCGAGCAGTGCGATGTGGTCGCGCGGCATCGATTCGGCGCTCACCTCGAGATCCGAGGACACCAGGGTGGGCTCGGCGAGCGGTTCGAGTACGCGATCCCACGCGGCCGTCCCCGCCGCGGGGTCGATCCGGGCGAGGCGACGGAGGTGGTCGCCGAAGTCGCCGGCCTGCGGCGCATGACTGCCGGTGAAGGTGGTGCCGTGGGCGTAGAGCGCCAGCATGTCGGCGAGGACGAGCGGCCCGGACCATCCGTCGAGCAGGATGTGGTGGTTGGTGACCACCAGGGTCGCGGTGTCACCGTGGGTGATCAGCCGGAACCGGATCAGTGGCGGTGCGGCCAGGTCGAACGGCCGTACCCGCTCACGTGCCGCGATCGCCTCGATCAGCCCCTCACGATCCGCGGCGGCGGGGTCGAGTTCTTCGGTCTCCCACGGGATGTCCACGACGTCGGGGATCACCGCGACGACGCTGCCGCCGGCCGTGCGGACATAGCCGCTGCGCAGGACCCGATGATGGGCCAGCAAACCGGACGCGGCCAGCCGGATGCGGGCACGGTCGATGTCGCCTCCGAGGGTGAGCACCGCCTGGGTGACGTAGACGTCGACCGACGCCGCCCGGCCCACACCGGCCGAGGTCATCCCGGCCTGGAAGTAGAGCCCGGCCTGCAGTGGCGACAGCGGCCAGAGGGCGGCACGCGGATAGCGCACGGCGAGGACGTCGAGATCGTCCTGGGTCAGTGCCACACCCGGCACATCCGACGGGGACGGCCCCGGATCGGGGTCGGCCGCGATGTGGTCGACGACGGCTGCGAGTTCGTCCTCCCAGGCCCGTCCGAGTGCGGCGACCTCGGTGTCGGTCAGCAGTGCACCGGGGAAGGTCAGGTCGGCGACCAGGGTGCGGCCGCCGGCGCCGGGCACCGTGGACACGGTGACCGTGAGCGCCGCGGGCATCGTCATGGCCCCGGCGACGGTCGGGGGCAGCGGCGGTGCCTCGGGGGCGACGGTGAACGGGACGACATGGGCGGCCCCGGATGCCTCACCGGCCCCGGATCGCTTGCCGGCCCCGGATCTTTTGCCGGCACCGAAGAAGTTGAACGCGATGGACGGCAGCGGTCGCTCGGCGAGTTCGGTCTGCGCTCCGTAGCGCAGGATGCCGAATCCGACTCCGGCGTCGGGCATGCCGAGACGTTCCTCCTTGGCCGCCTTGACCGCGTGCACGATGTCCACCGCCGGGTCGAGTGCCACCGGGGCGATGGTGGTGAACCATCCGACGGTGCGCGACAGGTCGGCCCGCCGCGGATCGGTTCCGCCGGAGATGGCCTCCTCCGACCGTCCGTGACCCTCGGTGAGCACGACGACCGGTGCGTCGTCGGCGATCCCACGCTCACGTTGCCGGCGGCGCACCGCCCGTGCGAGTGCGGCCAGCAGCACGTCCTGCGCGGTGCCGCCGAAGGCCTCGGGCACCCGGGTGAGCACCGCCTCGGTGGTGGCGGCCGACACCCGGTGGATCACCGATCTCGCGGTGGCCTCCCGATCGCGGGAGCGGTCGGGGGTGACCCCCAGGTCGGTCGGCTGCAGCGGGGACCGGGCCAGCCAGTGGTCGAGTTCGGCGGTCCGGGCCCCGGCCTGTCCGGCGAGCGCACCGTACCAGGCTGCCGCACCGGTGATCTCGGGCCTGACCTGCACCGGTGCGTCGTCGGTGCGCCGGGTCCACACGGTGATCAGGTCCTCGATCAGGATCGGCCACGAGACCGCGTCCACACCGAGGTGGTGGATCACCAGGACGAGGCGTTGCTCGCCGCCGGAGGCGTGCACCAGAACGGCGGCGACCAGGGCACCGGTCGACGGGTCGAGACGACCCGAGGCCTGCGCGTGGGCGGTCCGCACCACCTCGGCGAAGCCCGCATCGTCCACCGCGAGTCCGGTGGTCGTCTCGGTGACGGCGGTCTGCGGATCGAACACCCCGTCGGCCACCAGGTCCCAGCCGGCACCGGCCCGACGCAGCGACACGGTGAGCATCGGGTGGGCGGCGACGACGTCGGCGACGATCGCCGCGACGCTGTCGCGGGTCGACCCGGTGGGTGCGATCAGCACCCGCGACTGGGTGAAGTCCGCGAACGGCTCGGTTCCGTCGGACAATTCGGGGCCGTCGGACAACCCGGTGCCGTCGGACAACCCGGTGCCGTCGGACAACCCGGTGCCGTCGGACAACTCGAGCATCCAGGACACGATCGGCGGGATGTCGACGGCGCCGCCGGTGTGCTCCGGTTCGGCCAGCATCGGCAGGCGATCGGTGTGATCGGCGGCCGCGGCGGCCATCGCACGGATCGTCTTGAGCTCGAAGATCTCCCGCGGTGAGAGCGAGAGTCCGGCGGCACGCGCCGCCGAGGTCAGCTGGATCGACATGATCGAGTCCCCGCCGAGTGCGAAGAACGATTCGGTGACCGACACGCGGTCGAGTCCGAGCAGCCCGGCGACCAGTGCCGCCAGGATGCGTTCGGCCTCGGTGACCGGCTCCACGAACTCCTCGTCGATCGCACCGAAATCCGGTTCCGGCAACGACTTCCGGTCGACCTTGCCCGCGGTGTTGAGCGGCATGTCGTCGAGGATCATCCAGACCGAGGGCTGCATGAACTCGACGAGGTGCGCCGCCGCATGGGTGCGCAGCGTCTCGCGGTCCAGTCCGGCCGGCCCGTCGACGTAGGCCACCAGCACCTCGCCGCCGGCCGGTGCCCGGCCGAGGACGACGGCGGCGTGCACGACGCCCGGCGCCGCGGCGACGACCGCCTCGATCTCGCCGAGCTCGATCCGCTGACCGCGCAGTTTGACCTGGAAGTCGGTGCGGCCCAAGTACTCCAGATGTCCGTCCTGGTTCCAGCGGACCATGTCGCCGGTTCGGTAGAGACGATCGCCGGCCTGCCCGAAGGGGTCGGCGACGAACCGTTCCGAGGTGAGACCGGGACGATCGGCGTAGCCGCGGGCGATCTGCAGCCCGCCGAGGTAGAGCTCACCCGGCACCCCGGCCGGGACGACCTGCAGCCGGTTGTCGAGGACGTGGGCACCGACATGCCACAGCGGCCGGCCGATCGGCACACTGCCCCGCCCCGCCCGGACCTCGGCGATGGTGGCGAAGATGGTCGCCTCGGTGGGGCCGTACTGGTTGTGCAGACCCACGTGCGGCCACAGCCCCAACAGGCGGTCGACCACCGCCGGCGTCAGGGCCTCGCCACCGGTGTGCAGATGACGCAGTGACGAGATCCATTCCGTCCCGGCCTCACTCATCGCCTCCACCAGCGAGGAGAGCATCGACGGCACCATGATGGCGCTGGTCACGCGATGGTCGGCGATGTGGCGGGCGACGGCCCACGGATCGCGGTGCTCCCCCGGCCGCATCATCACCAGGCGACCGCCGTCGTACATCCACCGGAGGAACTCCAGCACCGACGGGTCGAAGGTGTAGTCGAGCACCTGCAGGAAGACGTCGTCGGGTCCGAAGGCGTAGTAGTCCTGGTCGAAGATCAACTGCGACAACACCGACCGGTGGGACACGGTGACCCCCTTGGGGCGACCGGTCGATCCGGAGGTGAAGATCGTGTAGGCCGCGTGATCGGGCCGCAAGGGCGCGGTGCGGTCGGCGTCGGTGATCGTGGCGACCTCGCCGTCGACGGGGTCGTCGGCATCGAGGGCGACCACCGGCATACCGCTGTCTGCGGCGAGGGCGGAGATCACCTCGGGCACAGTATGTCCGGCGACCACCACCGCGACCGCACCGGCCGTGTCGAGCATGTACTGCACACGCTCGACGGGGGCGGCGGTGTCGATCGGCACATACTGTCCGCCGGCGGCGAGCACCGCCTGCAGGGCGATGACCATCTCGAAGGACCTCGGCGTGCACACACCCACCGCCACATCCGGTCCCACGCCGAGACCGATCAGGCGGCGGGCGGTGGCACCGACCCGGGAACCCAGTTCGGAGAACGACATCGCCCGACCGTCGAAGGTCACCGCGGTCGCCTCGCCGAACCGGCGCCAGGCGGCGTCGATCACGTCGGCCAGGGTGCCGTGGGTCGGCGCCCCGCGCAGTGCCTCGTCGGTGAGACCGACCTCGGCGCCGTCCGACCAGCCCGCGATCGTCGCGCGCTCGTCGTCGGTCACCAGTGCCGGGGCCGACACCGGAAGCTGCGGTGCCGCGGTCAGGTCGGCGAGCAGACGGGTGAGACGGGCGGCCAGGTCGGCGACGCGGGCGGCGTCGAACAGATCGGTCGCGTAGACGATCGCGCCCTGCCACCGGTCGCCGGGGGCGCCCGGGGTCAGGCTGATCAGCAGATCCACCTTGGCGGGAACGCCCAGGTCGTCGACCGGGGTGATCTGCAGGCCGGCGATCGTCGCCGCCGGTGCGCCCGGCGCCAGTTCCGGCAGCACCGACTGGTCGAGGGTCAGCCACACCTGCGCCAGCGGCGCGAAGGCCTCCGACCGCACCGGAGCGAGGGTCTCGACGACGGTCTCGAACGGCACATCGGCATTGGCGAAGGCATCCAGGTCGGTCTCACGCACCACCGCGAGCAGATCGGCGAACGACATGTCCGGGTCGATCCGGGTCCGCAACACCAGCGTGTTGACGAACATGCCCACCAGCGGGTCGAGTTCGCGGCGGCCACGCCCGGCGACCGGACTGCCGATCGCGATGTCGTCGGTCGCCGACAGCCGGGCCAGCAGCACCGCGAGTGCGGCGTGCACGACCATGTAGGAGGTGACCCCGGCCTCGCGGGCGATCGTCGCGACCGCGGTGGCGACGTCGGCCGGCAGGTCGAAGGCCACCGAGGCACCCCGCTGCGAGGCGACGCGTGGCCGTGGCCGGTCGGCGGGCAGGTCGAGGACGTCGGGCAGACCGTCGAGCCGTTCGGCCCAGTAACGCAGTTGCCTGCCGACCACCGAGTCCGGATCGCCGGTGTCGCCGAGGGTCTCGCGCTGCCAGAGTGCGAAATCGGCGAACTGGATCTCCATCGGCGCGAACTCCGGTGCCGCACCCCGCAGCCGGGCCTCGTAGGCGGTCATCAGGTCACCGATCAGCGGTGCCATCGACTCGCCGTCGGCGACGATGTGGTGGGTCACCACCGCCACCACGGCCTCGCCCTCGGCGAGGGTGAGCACGCGGACCCGCAGCGGCAGGTCGGCGGTGACGTCGAATCCGGTGGTCACCGCCGACTCGAGCTCGGCCGGTGTGTCCACCACCGCCCAGTCCAGCCGGTCGCCGATCTCGGCGACGTCACCGATCAGCTGCACCGGATCACCGTCGACGGAGACGAAGGTGGTGCGCAGGATCTCGTGGCGCACCACGAGATCGGCGATCGCCGACCGCAGTGCCCGGATGTCGAGCGGACCGCTCACGCGCATCACGATCGGCACGTTGTAGGTCGGCGACGACGGGTCGAACTGGTTGATGAACCACATCCGCTGCTGTGCGAACGACAGCGGGATACGGTCCGGCCGTGCCGGTTCGGCCACGATCGGGGCGACGATGCCGCCGTCCCGGCCGGCCGCGGCGGCCACCAGCGCCCGCACCGATCCGGCCGCGAAGACGTCGCGGACCGAGATCTCCGCCGACAGCGCCTCACCGGCCCGGGCGGCGAGCCGGGTGGCCGAGAGCGAGTTGCCCCCGAGGTCGAAGAAGTCGGCGGTCACCGACACCTCGGCGGGATCGAGGTCGAGGAGTTCGGCGAAGACGCGCACCATCGCGGCCTCGGTGGGATCGGCCGGTGCGACGAACTCGCCCACGGTGATCACCGGATCGGGCAGTGCCCGCTTGTCGAGTTTGCCGACCGGGGTCAGCGGCAGTGCGTCGAGAACCATGATCGACGACGGGACCATGTGGGCGGGAAGGCGTTCGGCGACATGGGCACGGACCTCGTCGACGTCGAGCGATCCGGCGTCGGCCACCACGTAGCCGGCCAGTGCGGTCGCCACCGAACCGCCGACACCGACCACCACCGCGGCGCGCACACCGGGATGGCCGGCAAGCACCGCCTCGATCTCGCCGAGTTCGATCCGCAGACCACGCAGCTTGACCTGGTCGTCGCTGCGGCCGGAGTAGTCCAGGACCACCTCACCGGCACTGTTCTGCCGCCACCGGACGACGTCACCGGTGCGGTACATGCGATCACCGCCGGGCCCGTGCGGGTTGGCGACGAACCGGCTCGCCGTGCGGGCCGGGTCGTCGAGGTAGCCGCGCGAGAGTGCGCCGCCACACACGTAGAGCTCCCCGGGCACACCCACCGGGACCGGACGCAGCCGTGCGTCGAGCACCATCAGCCCGACACCGGCGAGCGGACCGCCGAGGGTGACCGGCTCGCCGACACCCATCGGCGCGCTGATCGTCACGCCGATCGTGGTCTCGGTGGGGCCGTACAGGTTCTGCACCCGCCGGAACGCCGCCCACTGGTCCTTGAGCGCCTGCGGCACCGCCTCGCCGCCCGCGTAGACCACGCGCAGCGTCGGAACACCGTGTGGCTCCAGCGTCGCCAGCACCGACGGGGTGAGGAAGGCGTGGGTGACCGCCTGCCGGGCCATGTGGTCGGTCAGTCCCGGACCGCCGACGGCATCGGCCGGCCGGTAGATCAGGACCCCACCGGACACCGTCGCCAGCAGATACTCCAGCACCGACGCGTCGAAGCTCGGCGATGCGAAGCCGAGGACCCGCGCGTACTCGTCGGCACCGCTGCGGCCGATCTCCTCGGCGGCGAAGTTCGCCAGCCCGGTGTGGGTGACCGCCACGCCCTTCGGCCGGCCGGTCGACCCGGAGGTGTAGATGACGTAGGCGATCGAGGTCGGGTGGGCCGTGGCGAGGCGATCGGTGTCGGTGATCGCCGCGTCGGAGGTCGAGGCGATCGTCGCCGTCACCGCGTCGTCGTCGATCCGAATCCACTCGAATGCCGTACCCGGCAGATCTCCGGCGGCGGTAACGGTGAGTCCCAGCACCGCCCCGGAGTCCTCGATCATCGTGGCGATCCGGTCGGCCGGGTAGTCGGCGTCGATCGGGACGTAGCCGGCGCCGGTCTTGGCGACCGCCCAGATCGCGGTCAGCAGACGTGCCGATCGGCCCATCGCCAGCGCGACCAGCGACTCGGCGCCGATCCCCTGCCCGATCAGCCAGCGCGCCAGCCGATTCGAGCGCGCATCGAGCTCGGCATAGGTGAGCATCTCACCGTCGGCGTCCACCACCGCCTGCCGTGGCCCCCAGGTGGCGGCGGCGGTGGCGAAGATGTCGGCGAGGATCACCGGCGGGGTCTGGCGCCCGCCGGTCACCACCACATCCGAATCGAAGGCGGCGGGATCGAACGAACTCGCCGGCGGCGCCGGGGTCACCGGCCGGGGTGCGCGGGCCAGTTCCCCGACGGTCGTACCCGCCGAGAACGGCACGTCACCGACGAGGATGCGCGGATCGGCGACCACGGCCTCGAGCACCCCGACGAGGTGCTCGGCCAGCCCCGACACCGTCGGCTCGTCGAACAGGTCGGTGGCGTACACGATCGAGGCCTGCCACGGTGCGTCGTCGGCGTGGGCCACCGAGACCATGAGGTCCACCCGGGCTCGCACGGTGTCCGGCGTCAGCGGGGTCAGCGTGAGGTCACCGAGCCGCCCGGCGGCCAGATCGGCTCCGGCGGTCTCGGGCAGGGTGGACTGGTCGAAGGTCAGCCACACCTGCGAGAACGGTGCGAACGCCTCCGAGCGCGGCGCCCCGGACGCCTCGACGACGGCCTCGAACGGGACGTCGGCGTTGGCGAAGGCGTCGAGATCGGTGCGCCTGACCTCGTCGAGGAGGGCGGCGAAGGTGGCGTCCCGGTCGACTCGGGTCCGCAGGATCAGCGTGTTGACGAACATACCGATCAGCGGATCCAGCTCCGCGGAGCCGCGACCGGCGATCGGGGTCCCCACCGCGATGTCGTCGGCGGCACCGAGCCGGGCCAGGACCACCGAGAGCGCGGCGTGGACCACCATGAACGGTGTCGTACCGGATTCGCGTGCGAGATCGTCGATCCGGGCACCGAGGCCGGTGTCGATCCCGAATCCGACGCGGCCACCGCGTCCCGAGGCGACCGGTGGGCGCGGCCGATCGGTCGGCAGGTCGCCGACCGGGTCGAGGCCGGCCAGCCGGCCGGTCCAGTACGCCAGTTGTCCGCCCACCGACGATCCCGGGTTCTCCGGACTGCCCAGCACACGGTGCTGCCAGATCGCGAAATCGGCGAACTGCACTGCCAGCGGCGCGAAGTCGGGGTCGGTGTCGGCCGATTCGGCGAGGTAGGCGGTGGTGAGGTCGGCGATCAGCGGTGCCATCGACTCACCGTCGGCGGCGATGTGATGGGTGATCACGGCGATGACGTACTCGGCCGGTGCGGTGCGGGCGACCCGTACCCGGATCGGCCAGGCGGTGGTGACGTCGAAACCGGTCTCCACCGCCTCCCGGATCTCGTCGGCCGAGTCCACCACGGCCCAGTCGAGCCGGGCCGCCACCGACGACACCCGGCCGATCTTCTGATGGCCGACACCGTCGGCCGACGGGAAGGTGGTCCGCAGGATCTCGTGGCGGACGACCACGGCGATCAGTGCCGCGTGCAGCGCGTCCACGTCGAGTTCGCCCGACACCTGCAGGACGACCGGGATGTTGTAGGTCGGCGAGGTGGGGTCGAGCCGGTTGATGAACCACATGCGCTGCTGCGCGAAGGCCAGCGGGATGCGCTCCGGGCGTGGATCGGCCACGGTGACCGGTCCGGGTGCCGCGCCACTGTGGCCGGGGGTGCCGATCCGCGCGGCGAGGTCGCGCACGGTCGGTGCGTCGAACAGGTCGCGGACCCCCAGGTCGCGGCCGAGGATCTGGCCGGCGCGGGCGGTGAGCCGCATCGCCGACAGCGAGTTGCCACCGAGATCGAAGAAGTGGTCGGTGGCACCGACCCGGTCGGTGCCGAGTACCTCGGCGAACACCGCGGCCAGCGTGCGCTCGGTACCGGTCTCCGGTTCGACGTACTCCGACGCCTCGAAGACCGGTTCCGGCAACGCCTTTCGATCGATCTTGCCCGCCGTGTTGAGGGCGAGGTGGTCGACCGGCATCCACACGGTGGGCCGCATGTACTCCGGTAGTGCGGCGGCGACGGTCGCCCGCACCGCGTCGAGGTCGATCTCCGTGCCGGTCGCGGCCGACACATAGCCGACGAGGTGTTCTCCCCCGCCGGGTGCCGTCGCCACGGTCGCCGCGGTGTGCACCACACCCGGCGCCGAGGCGATCACCGACTCGATCTCCCCCAGCTCGATCCGCTGGCCGCGCAGCTTGACCTGGAAGTCGGTGCGGCCCAGGTACTCCAGCACACCGTCGGCGCGGCGGCGCACCAGGTCTCCGGTCCGGTACAGCCGTGTACCGGGTGCCCCGTAGGGGTCGGCGACGAACCGTTCGGCGGTCAGGTCGGCCCGGGCGGCATAGCCGCGGGCGAGCTGGACGCCACCCAGGTAGAGCTCACCGGCGACACCGTCGGGAACCCGGTGCAGACGTGCGTCGAGCACCACCGCCGACGAATTCCACATCGGCAGGCCGATCGGGACCGTGGGGTCGCCGGCCGAGACGGTCTCGACGCGCTGATAGGTGATCTCGACCGCGGCCTCGGTGGGGCCGTACAGGTTGTAGAACAACGCCTCCGGCCAGATCTGCCGGACGGTGGCGGCCACGGCCGGCGGCAGTGCCTCACCGGTCGTCGAGAGGATCCGGACCGTGTCGAGCCGGGCGAGCCGGTCACCGGGGACGACCTCGAGGAACACCGACAGGATCGACGGCACGAAGTGCACCATCGTGACACCGGTGCGTTCGATCTCGTCGGCCACGTGTACCGGATCGAGGTGGCCACCGTCGCGCAGGACCACGGTCTTCGCACCGATCATCAACGGCGCGAACAACTCCGGAACCGAGCAGTCGAAGGTGTAGGGCGTCTTCTGCAGCACCACGTCGGTGGTGTCGATGGGCAGTTCGTCGAGTCCCCACCACAGGCGGTTGAGCACGGCGGCATGCGAGAGCGTGACCCCCTTGGGCCGACCGGTGGATCCGGAGGTGAACAGGGTGTAGGCCGCCGCGTCGGCATGCAGCGGGGCGAGCCGGTCGGCGTCGGTGACGGGGGTGACGGTGAGATCGACCGGACCGGAGGTGTCCACCGTCAGCACCGCGATCCCGGCGGCGCGGGCCGCCGTCGCGGCATCCGAGCCGGAGGTCGCGGCGGTGGTCAGCAACACCGCGGCACCGGCGGTGGTGAGCATGTACTCCACACGGTCGGCGGGTGCCGAGATCTCCACGGGCACATACTGTCCGCCTGCGGCGATCACCGCGTGGACGGCCACCATCATCTCCGGCGAACGCGGGATGCACAGGGCCACGGCCACATCGGGTCCCACACCGGTGGCGATGAGGTCGCGGGCGAGGACACCGATCCGGGCACCGAACTCGGCGAACGACATCTCCCGGTCGCCCGCGACCAGCGCGACGGACCGGCGGTGTGCCGCGATACCCGCGGCGATCGCATCGGCGACCGTGTTCACCCGCGGAAGATTTACCGCCGCACCCGTTTCGGTTTCTGCGATGGCGCGGTTCTCGGTGTCGTCGACGATCCGGATGTCGCCGACGGCGCCGTCCGGGGTCGCGGTGAGCAGGTCGAGTACCCGCACGAGCCGGCGGTTGAGCCGGTCGATGGTCGCCTCGTCGAACAGGTCGGTGGCATAGGTGGTCCGGAGATCCCAGTCCTGCCCGGCCGGTGCGGTGGACACCACGACGTTGAGGTCGAGCTGTGCCGGCACCTCGGCGGGCTCCACCGCGGTGAGGGTGAGTTCGTCACCGGTGACCGCACCGATCGCCTCGATCACCGAGGCCCCGCGGGCGCCCTCGTTGAAGGTCAGCATCACCTGTGCCAGTGGCGAGAAGGCCTCCGACCGGGTCGGCTCCAGTGCCTCGACGACAGTCTCGAAGGGGACGTCGGCGTGCGCGAAGGCCGCCAGATCGCCGGTGCGGACACCGTGCAACAGATCCGTGAACGTCTCGTCGGCGACGATCCCGGTGCGCAGCACCAGGGTGTTCACGAACATTCCGATCAGCGGGTCGAGGACGCGCTGTCCGCGTCCGGCGACCGGGACGGCGACGGCGATGTCGTCGGCCGCCGCCAGCCGGGAGAGCAGGACCGCCAGTCCGGCGTGCACCACCATGAACGGGGTGACCCCGACATCGCGGGCCAGCGCTGCGATGCGGTCGGCGAGTTCGGCGGGAATGTCCAGTCCGGTCCGGGCACCGCGCTGTGATGCCACCGGCGGACGTGGCCGGTCGGTGGGCAGTTCGAGGAGATCGGGCAGTCCGGCGAGCGCACCGGTCCAGTAGGCCAGCTGGGCGCCGACCACCGAGTCGGGGGCGTCGGCCGCGCCGAGCTCGGCATGCTGCCAGATCGCGTAGTCGGCGAACTGCACCGGCGGCGGCGTGAACTCCGGTTCCCCGCCCCGGATGCGCGCCGCGTAGGCGGTGGTCATGTCGGTCACCAGCGGCACCATCGACTCGCCGTCGGCGGCGATGTGGTGCATCACCACGGCCAGCACGTGCTCGTCGGCCGACACCGGCCACAGCCGCACCCGTACCGGCAGCGTCTCGGTGAGGTCGAACCCCGACATCACCGCGGATTCGACGTCGGCCGCGGAATCGACCACCGCCCAGTCGAATCGGTCGGCCATCTGTTCCGGCGACAGGATCACCTGACGGCCGGCACCGTCCTGCGCGGGGAACACCGTGCGCAGGATCTCGTGCCGGGTGACGACGTCGAGCAGCGCCGTCCGCAGGGTGGGTACCTCGAGATGTCCGCGGATCCGTACCACCACCGGGATGTTGTAGGCCGCCGACCGCGCGTCGAAGCGGTTGAGGAACCACATGCGCTGCTGGGCGAACGACAGCGGGATGTGCTCCGGCCGCGGGCTGACCGCGGTGATCGGGGCGAGGCCGGCACCACGGTCGGCGACCAGGGCCAGCAGTGCCCGCACCGACGGCGCCTCGAAGACATCGCGTACCGAGACGTCCACGCCGAGCACATCGGCCACCCGGGCCGCCAGCCGCGACGCCGACAGCGAGTTGCCGCCGATGTCGAAGAAGCCTGTGGTGACCCCGATCTCGGCCGGATCGTCGAGTCCGAGGACATCGGCGAACACCTCGGCGAGCATCAGTTCGTCGGCACTCGCGGCCTCGACGATCCCGCCGGTGTGTGCCACCGGCTCCGGGATCGGCAGCGCGCCGCGGTCGAGTTTGCCGTTCGCGGTCAGCGGCAGCCGGTCGATTCCCATCACCATGTCTGGAACCATGTAGCCGGGTACCACCTTCGCGGCGCTCGCCCGGATGAGCTGGGCATCGGGCTCCCCGGCATCCGACCCGGTATCGCCGAGCACCACGTAGCCGATCAGCTGGTCACCGCGCCCGGGCATCTCGACGACGCGTGCGGCGGCGGCGAGTACCCCTGGTGCCGCGAGCAGTGCCGCCTCGACCTCGCCGTATTCGATCCGGTAGCCACGCAGTTGCACCTGGGCGTCACCGCGTCCGAGGTATTCGATGTCCCCGCCGATGCGGCGGGCGAGGTCACCGGTGCGGTACATGCGCTCGGCGGTGCCGAACGGGGAGGCGACGAAACGTGTCGCAGACAGTTCGGGACGACGCAGATATCCTTGTGCCAGTTGGTGTCCGGTCACATACATCTCGCCGACGACGCCGTCGGGCACCGGCCGCAGCCGGCCGTCGAGGAGGTGGATGCCCAGACTGTTCAGCGGCCGGCCGACGAAGCTGGCGTCACCCGCGGCGACCACCTCGGGATCGAGTGCGCGGAAGCTGACGTGCACGGTGGTCTCGGTGATCCCGTACATGTTGACCAGGGTCGCGGTGTCGGCGGGGTGCTCGTCGAACCAGCGGCGGACGTACTCGAATTCCAGTGCCTCGCCACCGAAGACGAGGTAGCGCAGATCCGGGAGTGCGGTCGGTGTGCGGCGCCGTGCCTCGCCGAGCTGGACGAAGGCCGACGGGGTGAGGCTGACGACGGTGGCATGTTCGTCGGCGAGCAGGCCGAGGAACTCCTCCGGGGAGCGCGCGACGTCCCGGTCGACTATCACGCATCGGGCCCCGGTGCACAGTGCACCCCACAACTCCCACACCGAGAAGTCGAAGGCATAGGAGTGGAACAGGGTCCAGGTGTCGGTCTCGTCCAGGGTGAACTCGGCCGCCGCGGCGTCGAGCAGGGCCACCACGTCGCGATGGCTGACCGCCACCCCCTTGGGCAGGCCGGTGGAACCCGATGTGTAGATCACGTAGGCGAGGGTGTCGGGGTGCACTCGCGGCAGGTCCGCCGGTGTGTGCGCCGCGCCGTCGGACACCAGCGACCCGATGTCGGCGATCGCCACGGACGCGGGCAGCTCCGCCCACAGGGGTGCACCCGCCGATCCGGCGTCGGTGATCACCACAGCGGGTGCGGCGTCGGTGACGATGTGCCGCAGGCGTTCGGTCGGGTTGGTCAGATCGAGCGGCAGGTAGCCGGCCCCGGCGCGCAGGACACCGAGGATCGCCACCGGCAGATCGGTGCCGCGCCCGGTGGCGACGCCGACCAGATCCCCCACCCGCACACCACGGTCGATCAGGGCGGTGGCCACCGCAGCCGACCGCCGGTCGAGTTCGCCGTATCCGAGTGCCGACCGTCCGGCGGTGATCGCCACGCGATCGGCGAAGCGGCCCGCCGATTCCCCGGCGAGGTCGACCAGACTGCGCCCGGATCGGGGGCCGGGCACCGGTTCCGCCAGGGCCTCGACGTAGCCGTCCACGTCGAGCAGCGCGATGTCGCCGACCGGCGTCGACGGCGTCTCGGCGACGGCGTCGAGCACCCGCAGCAGCATGTCGGTGAAGATCTCCACCTGCCGGTCGCCGAAGGCCGACGGCAGATATGCCAGCGTCATCCGGAGGGTCTCACCCCGCAGGGACGAGATCAGGGTGAGCGGGTAGTGGGTGGCGTCGCGGGTCACGACGTCGACGATCTCGAGATCGGTGCCGGTCCCGGTGCCGGTCAGTGAGTCGGTGTCGACCGGATAGGACTCGTGCACCATCAGGGTGTCGAACAATGCACCGGCGACCCCGGTCATCGCGAGCAGGTCGGGGAGGCCGATCTGCTGATGGTCGAGCACGGCGACCTTGTCCGACTGCAGGCGGGCCAGCACATCTCGCACCGAACGGTCCGGATCGACGTCGACCACCACGGGCAGCGTGTTGATGAACAGTCCCACCATCGACTCGACACCGTCGAGGTCGGCGGGGCGGCCGGAGACGGTCTCGCCGAACGTGACGACCTGTTCGCCGCTGACCCGCGACACCAGGACCGCCCACGCGAACTGGACGAGGGTGGCCAGGGTGACGCCGAGATCGCGGGCGGCGGCCTCGAGTGCCGCGGTGCGGCCGGCGGGGACGGTCAGCACGCGTTCCTGCGGGAGATCGTCGACGGAGGCCTCACGTCCGGCGGCGACCAGGGTCGGCCGGTCGACCCGGGCCAGGACCTCTCGCCAGGCCGCCGTTCCCGCAGTGGTGTCGGCGGTCGCCAGCCGACGCAGATGGTCGGCGAAGTCTCCTGCGGCACCGGTGTTCTCGGTGTAGGTGCGCCCGGTTGCATACAGCGCCAGCAGATCGGCGAGGACCAGCGGCCCGGACCATCCGTCGAGCAGGATGTGGTGGTTGGTGACCACCAGATGGGCACCGCCGGCGTGGCGGACGAGCACGAACCGGACCAGCGGCGGCCGATCGAGATCGAACCGCGCCAGCCGCTCGCGATCGGCGATCCGCGCGATCCGATCGTCCTCGACATCGGCAGCGGCATCGGCATCGGTCACCGAGGTGAGATCATCGGCGAGGTCGACCACTTCCCAGGGGATCTCGACGTCATCGGCGATCACCGCGACCACCGAACCGCCGATGGTGCGGACGAATCCCGACCGCAGCACCCGGTGGTGATCGAACAATCGGCGGGCGGCCCCGCGCAGCCGTTCGGCGTCGACGTCACCGCCGAGCGACACGATCACCTGGGTCACGTACACGTCGACGGCACCGGCCGCCGAACCCGCCGCGGCGAGTTCGGCCTGGAAGTACAGGCCCTGCTGCAGGGGTGCGAGCGGCCAGATCGCCGCGTCCCCGAACCGTGCGGCGAGGTCGTCGAGGTCGGCCTGCCCGACATCGGCACCGGGCACATCCGACGGCGACAGACCCAGCGGGATGCCGCCGGCCACGACGGCGGCCACGGCACCGAGTTCGGCCAGCCACCGGTCGGCGAGCCCGGTGATGTCGGAATCGTCGAACAGTGCTGCGGGGAACGCGATGTCGGCGCTGATCTCCCGGCCGTCCGCGGTGGGTACCGTGCTCGCGTTGATGGTCAGCGAATTCAGGGCGACCATCCGGCCGGCCGGCGAACCGGACAGCCGGATCTCCTGTGCCACCGGCAACAGATCACCGGACCGCGCGGGTCCGCCGGCGACGTTGCCCAGGTAGTTGAAGCCGATCGACGGCAGCGGACGCGCCGACAGCTCGGTGTCGGCGAGATAGCGCAGGACACCGAAACCCACGCCGGCGTCGGGGCGGCCCAGTCGCTCCTCCTTGGCCGCCTTCACCGCGTGCACCGGGTCGGCGCACGGGTCCAGTGCGACCGGCACGACGGTGGTGAACCAGCCGACGGTGCGCGACAGGTCGGCGCTGCGCGGGTCGTCGCCGCGGGCGAGGATCTCCTCGGTGCGGCCGTGTCCCTCGACCAGCACCGAGACCGGTGCGTCGTCGACGATGCCACGTTCGGCCTGCCAGGATCGGACGGCACGCGCCAGGGTGGCCAGCAGCACGTCCTCCACACCGGCGTCGAAGGCCCGCGGTACCGACGTCAGGATCGCCTCGGCGAGTTCGGATCCGACGCGCGCAACCACCGATCGTGCGGTGGCCGCCCGGTCGCGGCTGCGGTCGAGCTGGGCGCCCAGCGCGGTCGGACGCACCGGCAGCCGGTGCAGCCAGTAGCCGAGTTCGCTTGTGCGCAGGTCGGTCTGGGCGGCCAGTGCGCTCGCCCAGGCCCGCATGGAGGTCTGTTCGGGACGTGGCGCGGGGGTCTGTCCGGCGGTGCGGGCGGCCCACGCGGTGACGAGGTCTTCGATGATCACCGACCACGACACGGCGTCGACGCCGAGGTGGTGGATGACCAGCACGATCCACCCGGCCCCTGCGGGGTCGGTCACCAGCACCGCCTCGACCAGCCGGCCCGCCACCGGGTCGAGTCGACCGGCGGCGTCGGCATGTGCGGCGGTCACCGCGTCGACGAATCCCGCCGAGCCGACGGCCTCGGGCGACCCGATCACCGTCACCGGCCCGGCGAGGTCGGTGCGGGTACCGGCCACGAGTCGCGGGCCGGTGACGTCGACGGTCAGCGCAGCGCTCAGCATCGGGTGGGTGGCGAGCACCGTACCGAGCAGTCCGGCGAGCACCTCGGCGGTGATCCCGGTGGGTGCCTGCAGGACCGATGCCTGCGAGAAGTCGGCGAGATCGGCTGTGGTGTCGGAATGTTCGAGCATCCAGGAGACGATCGGCGGCACCGGGAGCCCGCCGGTCGGCCCGCCGTCGGGCTCCGCGAGCGCCGGGAGGATGTTCGCACCCGCGATCACCGCCCGGGCCAGCGCCCGGACGGTGCGGTGCTCGAAGACATCCCGTGGCGAGAGTCCCATCCCCGCGGCGCGCGCGGCGGAGGCGAGCTGGATCGACATGATCGAGTCGCCGCCGAGTGCGAAGAACGACTCGGTCACCGACACGTCGTCGACGCCGAGTACGGCGGAGACGATGGCCGCCAGCGCCACCTCCACGGTGCCCTCGGCGGCGACGTGCTCGTCGCCGATCCCGAAGTCCGGGGCGGGCAGGGCGCGGCGGTCGAGTTTGCCCGCCGGGTTCAGCGGGACGGTCTCGAGCCGTACGTACACGGTGGGCCGCATGTATTCGGGTAGATCGCGGGCGATCCGGGTGCGCACCACGTCGAGGTCGACCGTCGCCGGCGCCAGGTAGCCCACCAGATGCTGGGCACCCGACGGCGCGGTGGCCACGGTCACCGCGGCATGCACCACGGCGTCGACGGCCGCGAGGACCGATTCGATCTCGCCGAGCTCGATCCGCTGACCGCGCAGCTTGACCTGGAAGTCGGTGCGGCCGAGGTACTCGATCGCACCGGAGGTGTTCCACCGCACCAGGTCTCCGGTGCGGTAGAGCCGGGAACCGGGTTCACCGTGGGGGTCGGCGACGAATCGTTGCACGGTGAGGTCCGGCCGGCCGGCATATCCGCGGGCCAGCTGGACGCCGCCGAGGTACAGCTCACCCGGGACGCCGACCGGCACCGGCCGCAGCCGCGCGTCGAGCACCCAGGTGTCGGTGTTGGTCACCGGGCGTCCGATCGGGACGATCCGCGGGGCGTCGGTCACGTCGGCATGGGCGACCTCCACCGCGGCCTCGGTGGGACCGAACAGGTTGTGGACACCCACCCAGGGCAACGCCTCGTGGGCCTGCGCCACCACCGCCGGTGGCAGCGCCTCACCGGAGGCGAACAGCCATCGCAGCGTGCTCAGTTCGCGCAACCGGTCACGGCCGACCACGTCGAGGAAGACCGCGAGCATCGACGGGACGAAGTGGACCGAGGTGGCCCCGGTGGCCGTGATCAGATCGGCGATGTACTCGGGGTCGGTGTGTCCGCCTGCCCGGGCGATCACCATCTGCGCCCCGGCCAGGAGCGGACCGAACAGCTCCGGAACCGAGACGTCGAAGGTGTACGGGGTCTTCTGGACGATGCGATCGGCCGGGCCCCACGGGTATTCGTCGAGCCCCCAGTGCAGGCGGTTGAGTACTGCGGCGTGCGAGACGGTGACCCCCTTGGGGCGACCGGTGGAGCCGGAGGTGAACAGTGTGTACAGGGCGTGATCGGGGCGCAGCGGGGCGATGCGCTCGGCGTCGGTGACCGGGGTGTGATCGCCGGTGACCGGGGCCGACGCATCGACGGCGAGCACCGTGACGGACACGTTCGTCAGGCCGGTGCCGTCGGTGGCGTCGGGGCCGTCTGTGCTGTCGGAGCTGTCTGTGCTGGCGGGGCCGGGTGCGGCGTCGGCGATCTCGGCGATCGCGGGTGGGACGGTGCCGGAGACCAGCACGATTCCGACCCCGGCGGTGGCGATCATGCCCGCCACACGGTCGGTCGGCGCCGCGGTGTCGATCGGCACGTACTGTCCGCCCGCGGTGACGACCGCCGCGATCGCCACGACCATCTCCACCGACCGCGGCAGGCACACGCCCACCGCGACGTCGGGACCGACACCCAGTGTGATGAGTTGTCGCGCAAGGGTATCGATGCGCTCACCGAACTCGCCGTAGGTCACCTCGCGACCCTCGTGGTGCAGGGCCACCGCGGTGGGCGCGGCGGCGATCGTGGCGGCCACGGCGTCGGCGACGGTGCCGGTGGCGTAGCGGGTCCGCGCACCGCGCGAGCACACGTCGAGGTCCCGGCGTTCCCGGTCGTCGAGCAGGGCCACGTCGCCGACCGCGATCTGCGGGTCGGCGGTGACCGCGCGCAGCACGTCGGAGAACGACGACGCGAAGCGCTGTGCGGACGGTTCGTCGAAGAGATCGGTGGCGTAGATCAGTGTCCCGGACCAACTCTCGCCCCGCTCGCCGACGGTCAGTCCGATCGCGAGATCCACCTGCGCCGCCACCACGGGTGCCGGCAGTGCACAGATCGCGAGTCCGGCGTGCTCGCCTGCCGGGATGCCGACCGAAGGATCGGTGACACCGGGGATCGCCGAACGATCGAGGGTCAGCATCACCTGGGCGAGCGGGGCGAATGCCTCCGACCGCACCGGATTGATCTTCTCCACGAGGGTTTCGAACGGCACGTCGGCGTTGGCGAAGGCGTCCAGGTCGACGGTGCGGGTGTGGCCGAGCAGATCGGTGAAACTCACCGCCGGATCCACGCCGGTGCGCAGCACCAGGGTGTTGACGAACATGCCGACGAGCGGGTCGAGTTCGCGCCGGCCACGCCCGGCGATCGGGGTGGCGACGGCGATGTCGTCGGTCGCCGACAGCCGGGCGAGGAGCACCGACAGGGCGGCGTGGGCGACCATGAAGGCGGTGCTGCCGTGGTCGGCGCCGATCGCCGCGGCCCGGTCGGCCACCTCGGCCGGTATCTCGAAGGTGACGCGCGCACCACGGCCCGAGGCCACCGGGGGCCGCGGGCGGTCGGTGGGCAGGTCGAGTACGTCGGGCACCCCGGACAGCCGGTCGAGCCAGTAGGCCAGCTGCGCACCGACCACCGAGTCCGGATCGTCGGGCCGGCCGAGCACCCGGTGCTGCCACAGCGCCACATCGGCGAACTGCATCGGTAGCGCCTCGAATCGTGGTGCCTCACCGGCGATCCGCGCGGCGTAGGCGACGATCAGATCGGTCATCAGCGGGGCCATCGACTGTCCGTCGGCGGCGATGTGGTGGGCCACCACGCCGAGCAGGTGTGCGCCGGCGGCGTTGCGCCACAGGCGTGCCCGCACCGGCCATCGCGTGCTCACGTCGAAGCCGGCGGTCAGCGCGGCCTCCAGTTCCGCACGTGAGCCGACGACCTGCCAGTCCAGGCGAGCGGCCACCGTCGCGGCATCGTCGACCTGCTGGACCGGTGCCCCGTCGACGGACGGGAAGGTGGTCCGCAGGATCTCGTGCCGGATCACGACGTCGACGAGCGCATGCCCGAGGGCGTCGACGTCGAGCGCGCCGGACAGTTCGAGGACGACGGGGATGTTGTACGTCGGCGCCGAGGGGTCGAACTGGTTGATGAACCACATGCGCTGCTGCGCAAAGGACAGCGGGATCCGGTCCGGCCGTGGGATGACGGCGGTGATCGGCTCCGAGCCTCCCGCCCCGTGGGCGACGTGTGCGGCCAGGGTCCGCACGGTGGGGGCCTCGAAGAGATCGCGGACCGACACCTGCGAGCCGACGACGTCGGCGACCCGGGCGGCCAGGCGCATCGCCGACAGCGAGTTGCCGCCGAGCGCGAAGAAGTCGTCGGTGACACCGACCCGATCGACGCCGAGCAACTCGGCGAAGACATCGGCGATCATCTCCTCCGCCGGGGTGGCGGGCCCGATGTACTCCACGGCGGAGAACTCGGGCACCGGCAACGACTTCCGGTCCAGCTTGCCCGCGCTGTTGAGGGTGACCTCGGTCAGCACCATCCAGGTGGTCGGACGCATGTACTCCGGTAGCGACTGTGCCACCGCCTGTTTCACGGCTTCCAGGTCCACCGGGCGACCGCCGGGTGCGGCGACGTAGCCGACGAGGTGCTGCCCGCCGTGCGGTGAGTCCACCACCGTCGCCGCGGCGTGCACCACGCCGGGTGCCGATGCCATCACGGCCTCGATCTCGCCGAGTTCGATGCGCTGGCCGCGCAGCTTCACCTGGAAGTCGGTGCGGCCCAGGTACTCCAGGACCCCGTCGGGCCGACGGCGGACGAGGTCACCGGTGCGGTAGAGCCGCGTCCCGCCGGCTCCGAACGGATCGGCGACGAACCGCTCGGAGGTCAGGTCGGGGCGTCCGGCATAACACCGGGCCAGCTGGACGCCGCCCAGATACAGTTCGCCCGGCACTCCGGGCGGCACCCGCCGCAGACGTCCGTCGAGGACGACCGCCGACGAGTTCCACACCGGCACACCGATGGCCACCGACGACGCGCCCGCCTCGACGGTCTCGATCGACTCGTAGGTGATCTCGACCGCCGCCTCGGTGGGGCCGTACAGGTTGTAGAACCGAACCTGCGGCATCCAGGCACGCAGCCGCGCGGCCACCGACGGCGGCAGCGCCTCACCGGTGGTGGACACGATCCGGACCGACCTCAGCGATCGCACCCGATCCTCCCCCGCCACGTCGAGGAAGACCGCCAGCATCGACGGCACGAAGTGGACCATCGTGGTGCGGGTGCGGGCGAGTTCGTCGGCGACGTGGATCGGGTCGAGGTGCCCGCCGGCACGCAGCACCACCATCGTGGCACCGACCATCAACGGCGCGAACAGCTCCGGGACCGACACGTCGAAGGTGTACGGCGTCTTCAGCATCACCCGGTCGGTGGCGTCGATCGGCAGTTCGTCGAGGCCCCACCACAAGCGGTTGAGGACCGCGGCGTGGGTCAGGGTGACACCCTTCGGGCGCCCGGTGGAGCCCGAGGTGAACAGGGTGTAGACGGCGTCGTCGGGCCGGACGGTGCGGACACGGTCGGCGTCGGTGAGGGCGGGAGTGGCCGGGTCGAACGGACCGTCACAATCGACCTCGACACACCGGATGCGCTCGAGTGCGGCGATCGACGGCGGCACCGTCCCGGCGACGATGACGACACCGACGCGTGCGGTCGACACCATGTACTCGACGCGATCGGCCGGTGCACCGGTGTCGATCGGGACGTACTGGCCGCCTGCGGCGATCACCGCGTGGATGGCCACCACCATCTCCGCCGATCTCGGGATGCACAGACCTACGGCGTCATCCGGGCCGACGCCGAGCCGGCGCAACTGCCGGGCCAGGACGGCGACGCGGGCGGAGAACTCCGCGTAGGTGATCCGACGGTCACCGACCAGCAGCGCGGTGGCATCCGGTGTCGCCGTCATCTGTGCGGCGACGGCATCGGCCACCGAACCGAAGGCGGGGAGTGCGATCTCACCGCCGGACTCACGGCCGGCCTCGGTGGCCGTCTCCGCCGGGCTCATGATCTCCACGTCGCCGACGCAGGTCGCCGGGTCGGCGACGAGTGCGCCGAGCACCTCGGCGAATCGGTCGGCCAGCCGATGTGCGGTCGGCTCGTCGAACAGATCGGTGGCATAGACCACCGACAGCGGCCAGTCGGTTCCCGCGGCCGCACTCGACACCGTGATGTAGAGATCCACCTGTGCCGGCGGTGCCTCCGAGACCACCGGCGTGATCACCGGCTCGGTGATGGCGGCGAGGACGTCGTCGGCGGAGGCGGCCGGATCGAAGGAGAGCATCACCTGGGCCAGCGGCGAGAATGCCTCCGACCGGGTGGGATTCAGTCGTTCGACGAGCAGCTCGAACGGGACGTCGGCGTTGGCGAAGGCATCGAGATCGCCGGCGCGGACGTCGTCGAGTACCGCGGCGAAGGTCGCCTCGGGCCGAATTCCGGTGCGCAGCACCAGGGTGTTGACGAACATGCCGACCAGTGGGTCGAGCACCGACCGGCCGCGGCCGGCGATCGGGGTGCCGACGGCGATGTCGTCGGTCGCCGACATCCGGGCGAGCACCACCGCGAGGGCGGCATGGACCACCATGAACGGGGTGACACCCCGCTCGTGGGCCAACTCGACGACTCCCCTGCCCACCTCGGCCGGGATCCGGGTCTCGGCACGACCACCGCGGTGTGAGGCGAGCGCCGGTCGAGGCCGGTCGGCGGGGAGTTCGAGGACGTCGGGCAGCCCGTCGAGCTGCCGCGCCCAGTGGTCGAGCTGCCGGCCGAGCACCGAGGTGGCGTCGGCGGGATCGCCCAGCGTCGAATGCTGCCAGATCGCGACGTCGGCCACCTGCACCGCCAGCGGCTCGAATCGTGGTGTGCGCCCGTCCTTCCGGGCGGCATAGGCGGTGACGAGGTCGGTGATCAGCGGTGCCATCGACTCGCCGTCGGCGAGGATGTGATGCACCACGAGGGCCAGCACGTACTCGTCGTCGCCGAGTACCGCGACGCGCACCCGCAACGCCGGATCGGCGGTGACGTCGAATCCGGCGGCGACGGCCGTCTCGATCTCGGCGGGCGAGTCGACCACCTGCCAGTCCAGGCGCTCGGAGATCTCGCCGGCCGGGTGGATGTACTGGCATGCGACCCCGTCCACGGCGGGGAAGGTGGTGCGCAGGATCTCGTGCCGGGTGACGACGTCGACCACCGCCGCCCGCAGGGCGTCGAGGTCCACGGCACCGGTCAGGCGCAGCACGGCAGGGATGTTGTAGGTGGCCGCCATCGGGTCGAACCGGTTGAGGAACCACATGCGCTGCTGTGCGAAGGTCAGCGGGATCTGCTGCGGTCGAGGCGATACCGCGACGATGGGGGCGAGTGCATCGCCCCGGCCGCCGAGTGTCTCGGCCAGCGCGCGCACCGACGGCGCCTCGAACAGGTCGCGCACCGAGACGTCCACGCCGAGTGCCTCGGCGGTGCGTGCGGCCACCCGGGTGGCCGACAGCGAGTTGCCGCCGAGGTCGAAGAAGGAGTCGGTGGCACCGACCCGTTCCACGCCGAGGACCTCGGCGAAGACCGCGGCCACCGCCTGCTCCGCGGCGGTCCCGGGCTCGACGAACTCGGTTGCGGCCGAGCCCGATCCCGGCGTGGGGAGCGCGCCACGATCGAGTTTGCCGTTGGCGGTCAACGGCAGGGCGTCCACGGTGACGACGAGGTCGGGCACCATGTATCCCGGCACATGGGCGGCCGCCGATCGGCGGATCTCCTGGGCGTCGAGAGGTTCTGCCCGGTCCGCGGCCGAGCCGGGTTCGGCAGCAGCAGAGCCGGGTTCGGCCACGACATAGCCGACCAGGACGTCGCCGCGCTCGGGCAGGGTGACGACCGCTGCGGCGGCCGCGGCGACACCGGGTGCCGACAGCAGCGCCGACTCCACCTCGCCGTATTCGATCCGGTAGCCCCGCAACTGGATCTGGGCGTCGGCGCGGCCGAGGTACTCGATGTCGTCGCCGATGCGCCGGGCGAGATCGCCGGTGCGGTACATGCGTTCGCCGGTACCGAACGGTGCGGCGACGAACCGGGTGGCGGTGAGGTCGCTGCGGCCGAGGTAGCCCTGTGCGAGTTGCCCACCGGTGACGTACATCTCGCCGATCACGCCCTCGGGGACCGGGTTCAGCCGGGTATCGAGGAGGTGGATGCCGAGCGATGCCAGCGGACGCCCGATGAAGCTCGCGTCGCCGGCCGACACCGTGGCCGGATCGAGTTCGCGGAAGCTGACGTGCACGGTGGTCTCGGTGATGCCGTACATGTTCACCAGGACGGCGGTGTCGGACGGGTTGTCGTCGAACCAGCGTCGGACGTGGTCGAAGCCGAGCTGTTCGCCGCCGAACACCACATAGCGCAGCGGCAGCGGCCGCGGATCGCGCCGGCGTGCGTCGGCGAGCTGGTAGAACGCCGACGGGGTCTGGCTGAGCACCGTCACCCGTTCGCGGTCGAGGAGATCGAGGAACAGTGCCGGATCGCGCGCGAGGTCCCGGTCGACCAGCACCATCCGGGCGCCGGTGGACAACGGTCCCCACAGTTCCCAGACCGAGAAGTCGAAGGCATACGAGTGGAACAGCGTCCACACGTCGTCGGCACGGAAGTCGAAGTCGCCTGCGGCGGTGTCCATCAGGGTCACCACATCACGGTGGGTCACCTCGACGCCCTTGGGGCGGCCGGTGGAACCGGAGGTGTAGATGACGTATGCCCGACCGTCGGCGGGGATCGTTCGTGCGGGAAGCGTTGCCGTGGCGCCGGTTTCGGTCTCGGCCTCGAGATCGGCGATCCGTGCGACGGTGACGGCATCGGGTACCCGGGTCCACAGCTCGGCATCTGCGGTCGAGGCGTCGGTCAGGACCATCCGCGGTGCCGCATCGGAGAGGATGTAGGCCAGCCGTTCCGGCGGATTGGTCATGTCCAGCGGCAGATAGGCTGCGCCGGCCTTCAGCACGCCGAGGATCGCGACCACCAGATCGACGGTGCGGGCCGGGGCGACGGCGACGAGATCACCGGGCCGGACGCCACGGACGGTGAGCGCGTCGGCGACGGCCGACGATCGCCGGTCGAGCTCGGTGTGGGTGAGGCTGCGAACACCGTCGGAGACGGCGATCGCGGTGGTCCCTGCGGCCGGCGACCGGGTGAACAGATCCACCAGGGATGCACCGGAGTTCACGGTGTCGGTCACCGGGGTGCGCAGTGACCGCCGGTACCGTTGCGGGTCGGCGAGGGCGATCGCGGCGGTCGGCGCATCGGGAGCCGCGACCACGGTCTCGAGGATGCGGACCAGCGCATCGGTGAACACCTCGACCTGGCGGTCTCCGAAGGCCGCGGGCAGGTACTTCAGCTTCACCTCGAGGTGGTCACCGGCCATGCCGGTCACCATCGACAGCGGGTAGTGCGTCGCATCGGTGGCGGTGATCTCACCGATCTGCAGTCCGCCCACGGCCGCCGAGGCGAGCGAGTCGGTGTTCACCGGGTACGACTCGTGCACCGCCAGCGTGTCGAACAACTGCCCGTGTCCGGCCGCCGCCATCAGTTCCGGCAGCGGGATCTGCTGGTGGTCGAGTACCGACACCTTGGCCGTCTGCATCGCGGCGAGCACCTGCGCCGCCGACGCCGCCGGGTCGACGTCGACCACCGACGGCAGGGTGTTGATGAACAGCCCCACCATCGACTCGACACCGTCGAGATCGGCCGGTCGGCCCGAGACCGTCTCGCCGAAGGACACCACCCGCCGACCGGTCACCCGGGACAGCAGCACCGCCCACGCGAACTGCAGCACCGTCGACACCGTCACGCCCTGTTCGCGGGCGGTGGCCTCGATCGATGCGGTCAGCTCCGGGGTGAGGCTCCGGAGATGATCGCGCGGCAGCTCGTCGAGGGTCGCCTCGTGTCCCGGGGCGACCAGCGTCGGCGCCTCGACCGGGGCGAGCACCTCCCGCCATGCGGTCAGACCGGCCGCGGTGTCCGACCGCGCCACATGGGACAGGAAGTCGGCGTAGTCGCCACCGGTCCGGCCTCCGCGGCCGGCACCGAGGGTTCCGGTGTAGGTCTGCCCGGTCGCGTACAGCGCCATCAGGTCCGCCAGCATCAGCGGTGACGACCATCCGTCGAGCAGGATGTGGTGGCTGGTCACCACCAGCCGGGTCCGGTCACCCGCGCGGACGACGGCGAACCGGATCAGCGGCGGCGCGCTCAGATCGAACGGCTCGACCCGCTGTGCCGTCGCCAGCTCGGCGACCGTCGCATCGAGATCGGTGGAGTCGAGATCGGTGGTGTCGAGTTCGGTGGCGGGCGTGTCGAGTTCGATCAGTTGCCACGGAACCTCCGCCGCCTCCGGCACCACCGCGACGACCGCACCGGAGCCGGTGCGCACATACCCCGACCGCAGCGCCCGGTGGGCGGCGAGCAGTTCCTGTGCCGCGGCGTGCAACCGCGCCACGTCCACCGCACCGGTGAACGACAGGACCGCTTGTGCCACATAGACGTCCACGGCGCCGGTGGCGCGTCCGCCGGCCGCCAGCTCCGACTGGAAGTACAGGCCGCGCTGCAACGGCGACAACGACCACACCGCCGCACCCGGGTACCGTGCCGCCAGATCGTCCAGATCCGGTTGGGACACCGTGACGCCCACGACGTCCGACGGCGACAGACCGGGATCGCCGACCTCCTCGACGTAGGCGACGATCGTGGCCAGCTCCGCCGACCACCGGTCGGCGAGGTCGGACACGAGTGTGTCGTCGAGCATCCCGGCGGGTGCGGCGAACTCGGCACTGAACTCGCGGCCCGCGGCACCCATCACGGTTCCGACGGTGACGGTCAGGCCGGTCGATGCCATCGCGCCGGTGGCGGTGGCCGGCAGTCGGGGTGCCGTCGGGTCGGGCAGGAACGGGCCGGTGGCCGGCTGGGCGCCGTCCGCGCCGGTGGTCGCGGCCGGGGTGCCCGCCACGTTTCCGAGGTAGTTGAACGCGATCGACGGCAGCGGGCGACCGGTGAGCTCGGTGTCGGCGAGGTGACGCAGGAGGCCGAATCCGATTCCGGCGTCGGGTGTTCCGGCGAGTTCTTCCTTGACCGCCTTCACCGTGTGGGCCACATCGTCGGTGACGGGCAGGCGTACCGGGGCGACGGTGGTGAACCAGCCGACGGTGCGGGCGAGGTCGGCCCGGACCGGATGCGTCCCCTGTTCGAGGACACCCTCTTCGCGGCCGTGGCGCTCCACCAGCACCGACACCGGGCGGTGGTCGGGGATGCCGTGTGCGGCCTGCCAGGAGCGGACCGCGCGGCCGAGGGCGGCGAGCAGTGCATCGTTGACGGTGCCGCCGAATGCGGCGGGGACGGTGCCGAGCAGGGGTTCGGTGATCTCGGTGGCCACGCGTCGCACCACCGGACGCAGCGTGTTCATCCGGTCGCGTCGCCGGTCCGGTCGCGCACCGAGGTCGGTGGGCGACTGCGGGGTGCGGTCCAGCCAGTACCCCAGTTCCGCCGTGCGGTCTCCGACGCGTTCGGCGAGTGCGGCGGTCCAGGCGCGCGCGGAGGTCACCTCGCCGGCCGGTTCGGTGCCCGGCCCGCCCGCCCAGACGGTGACCAGGTCGGTGATGACGGTCCGCCACGACACGGCATCGATGCCGATGTGGTGGATCACCAGAACGATTCGGGCACCGTCGGTACCGCGCACCAGCACCGCCGACACGAGCCGGCCCGTGGTCGGGTCGAGTGCGGCCGAGGCCGTCCGGAAGGCGGCGACGACCGCGGTGGCGAACCCGGCGTCGGCGACGGCGGCCGCCACGTCGACGGTGGTGACGGCGTGGCCGGCGTCGAACCGACGTCCGGGCACCAGCATCGGGGTGGCCACCCCGGTGGTCTCGTGGGGGTGGGTGTCCAGCAGCGCCGCCGACATCATGGGGTGTGCGGTGACGACCGCCGACAGCGTGCGGGCGAGGTCGTCGCCGGTGAGTCCGTCGGGTGCGACGAGCACCATCGACTGGGAGAAGTCGGCGTGGTCGTCCGGGGTGTCGGAATGCTCGAGCATCCAGGACACGATGGGCGGCAACGGAACCGGAGCGTCGGTGGCGGGTTCTGCGACGGTGTCGAGGAGGTTGTCCGCACGCGCGACGGCCACCGCGATCGACCGGATCGTGCGATGCTCGAACACCTGACGCGGGGTGAGATCGACGCCTGCCGAGCGCGCCGCCGACGCGAACTGGATCGACATGATCGAGTCGCCGCCGAGGGCGAAGAACGAGTCGGTGGCCCCGACCCGGTCCAGGCCGAGCAGACCGGCGACGATCCCGGCGAGGGTCTGCTCGATCCGTCCGGCCGGCGCCACGTACCCCTCACCGAGGTCGAGGACCGGACGCGGCAGTGCGCGGCGATCGAGTTTGCCGACCGGGGTGAGCGGAAGGGCTTCGAGCACGGTGAAACTCGACGGCACCATGAACACCGGCAGGTCGCGTTCGAGATGTCCGCGCAGATCGGTGACATCGGTTCCCCGGGGTGCCACCACATAGGCGGCGAGCGCGGCGACCACGGACTCGCCGCTGTCGGCGACGGCACCGTCGGCGGTGATGCCGACGACGACGGCGGTCTCGACCGCGTCGTGGCGGGCGAGGATGCTCTCGATCTCGCCGAGCTCGATCCGCAACCCGCGCAACTTGATCTGGTCGTCGCTGCGGCCACCGTAGGCGACGGTCAGGTCGCCGTCGGCATCGCGCACCCAGCGCACCACGTCACCGGTGCGGTACATCCGTTCGCCGGGCGCCCCGAACGGTGTGGCGACGAATCGCTCCGCGGTGAGACCCGGCCGGGCGAGGTAGCCGCGGGACAGCGGCAGTCCGGTGACGTACAGCTCGCCGAGCACACCCACCGGTACCGGGTGCAGTCGGGAATCGAGGATCGTCAGTCCCACGCCGTCCAGTGGTCCGCCGAGGGTGACCGGGGCACCGGACCGCAGGGGCGCGCCGATGGTGATGCCGATGGTGGTCTCGGTGGGGCCGTACAGGTTCTGGATGCGGATGTGGGGCGCCCAGGCCTCGACGAGGGAGTCCGGGACGGCCTCGCCGCCGGCGTAGACGGTGCGCAGGGTGGTCAGGGTCGCGGGGTCGAGCGAGGCGAGGACGGTGGGGGTCAGGAAGGTGTGGGTGATCCGTCGGGCCCCGATGAACTCCGCGAGGTCATGGCCGACGACGACGTCGGCGGCCCGGTAGATCAGTGTGCCGCCGCCGACGAAGGCGAGGAGGTATTCGAGTACCGAGGCGTCGAAGCTCGGGGACGCGAAGCCGAGGACCCGGGCTCCGGTGGCCGAATCCGCCCGCCGGATCTCCTCGGTGGCGAAGTTGAGCAGCCCCCGATGGGTCACGGCCACGCCCTTCGGGCGGCCGGTGGAGCCGGAGGTGTAGATGACATAGGCGAGCGAGTCGATGCCGACCGAACCGAGGCGGTCGGCGTCGGTGATCGGCGCCCTCGACCGGGTGGCGACCTCTGCGGCCACCGGATCGGAATCCAGGGTGATCCAGTCGATGTCGTGTCCGGGAAGCTCGCCTGCCGCGGACACGGTGAGGCCGATCGCCGCACCCGAGTCCTCGATCATCGACACGACACGGTCGGCCGGGTAGTCGGGATCGATCGGCACGTACCCGGCACCGGTCTTGGCGACCGCCCAGATCGCGGTCATCAGCGTCGTCGACCGGCCGATGCCGAGGGCGACCAGGCTCTCTGGTCCCGCGCCACGGTCGATCAGCATGCGCGCCAGCGCATTCGACGCCTCGTCGAGCTCACGATAGGTGAGCGTGCCGGATGCGTCGGTGACGGCCGGATGATCGGGGTGCCGTCGCGCGGCGTCGGTGAAGATGTCGGCGAGCAGGACCGGATCGGTACCCGCACGACCGCCCACCGGGGTCAGTGCCGGGGTCTCGCCGGCGGTGGTCACCGCGACATCGCCGACCGCGCGCTCCGGCGCGGCCACGAGCTCACCGAGCACCATGACGAAGCGGTTGCACAGCACCGAGATCCCGTCGGCGGTGAAGAGATCGGTCGCATAGTTGACCACACCGGACCACGGCCCGTCGGGTGCGGCGCCGATCCCGATCGTCAGGTCGACCTTGGCGGTGGTCTCCTCGATGTCGAGGATCTCCACCTCCAGCCCGTCGAGGCGGGCGGCGACGGTGTCGACGTCCGGCGGCTCCGGCTGGTAGGTGAGCAGGACCTGGGTCAGCGGCGCGAATGCCTCCGACCGCGTCGGGTCGAGGGCGTCGACGACGGCCTCGAAGGTGACGTCGGCGTGGGCGAACGCATCGAGATCGGTGCTGCGGACCGAGCCGAGCAGCCCGGCGAACGTCGCAGCCGGGTCCACGACGGTGCGCAGCACCAGGGTGTTGACGAACATACCGACGAGATCGTCGAGTTCGGCCTGACCGCGTCCGGCGATCGGGGTGCCGATGGCGATGTCGTCGGTGGCACTCATCCGCGACAGGAACACCGCGAGCGCGGCGTGGATCACCATGAACTCGGTGACCCCGTTCGCGGCCGCGACACCGCGCACGAGTGCGCCCACCTCCGCGGGAATGGCGAAGTGTGCCTCGGCGCCGCGCTGTGAGGCGACCGGCGGGCGGCGACGGTCGGTGGGCAGGGGCAGCAGGTCGGGCAGCCCGGCCAGCCTCGCACGCCAGAAGTCCAGTTGTGCCGCGACGAGCGATGCCGGATCGTCCGGGGTGCCGAGCACCTCGTGCTGCCACAGCGCGTGGTCGGCGAATTGCAGTGGCAGGTCGGTGAACTCGGGAGCCACTCCCCTGGCCCGCGCCTGGTAGGCGCCGACCATGTCGGTCACGAGCGGCCGCATCGACTGGCCGTCACCGGCGATGTGGTGGATCACCAGCAGGAGTACGCACTCCCGGTCGTCGGGCTTTCGGTCTCCCGACCCGGGATCGGCGACCGGCGCGACCCGCACGCGCAGCGGGTGTGTGGTGGCGACGTCGAAACCGGTGGCCGCCGAGGCATGCAGGGCGTCGACGTCGTCGACGACCGCCCAGTCGAGCCGGGCGCGGGCGGTGGCGGGATCGGTGATCTGCTGCACCGGATGCCCGTCGACCGACGGGAAGGTGGTGCGCAGCACCTCGTGGCGCTCGACGACGTCGCCGACCGCCTGGCGCAGGGCATCGAGATCGACCGCGCCACGCAGCCGCAGGCCGATCGGCAGGTTGTAGGCCGGTGACGCGGTGTCGAACTGGTTGATGAACCAGATCCGGCGCTGCGCGAACGACAGTGGCACCTGCGCCGGGCGCGGGTCGACGCGCCGCACCGGGGGCAGACCCGCCCCCCGGGATGCGACGAGGGCGACCAGTTCCCGCACCGACGGCGCATCGAAGACGTCGCGGACGGACACGTCCACGCCGAGGGCGGCCGCGGTCCGCGCGGCGACCCGGGTGGCGGCCAGCGAGTTGCCGCCGAGATCGAAGAACGAGGCGGTCACGGACACCTGCGCCACCCCGAGCACCGATGCGACCACCGCCTCGACAGCCTGCTCCGCGGTACTCGCCGGTGCCACGACGTCGTCGACGGTGAACTCCGGTGCGGGTAGCGCGGAGCGGTCGACCTTGCCCGAGGCGTTGCGGGGCAGGCTGTCCCGGAGCTGCCAGATCGACGGGCGGAGGAACTCGACGAGGTTCTCGGCGGCGAAGGACCGCAGGGAGTCCACGTCCACCGCGCCACCGGCGACGCCGGCCACGTGCGCGACCAGCACGTCACCGGCCGGACCGGCCACCACGGCCGCGGCCACCGCCGCCACCCCGGGGGCACCGGCCAGGACGGACTCGACCTCTTCGAGCTCGATCCGCTGGCCGTGGAGTTTGACCTGGAAGTCGCTGCGCCCGACGTACTCCAGCGATCCGTCGGCGCGTCGCCGGACGAGATCGCCGGTGCGATAGAGGCGCCCGCCGGAATCTCCCGCAGAATCGGTACCGAAGGGATCGGGGACGAATCGCTCGGCGGTGAGTCCCGGCTGCCCGGCATAGCCGCGGGCGACCTGCGCACCACCGAGATAGAGCTCACCGGTGACGCCGACCGGGACCGGATGCAGGTAGGTGTCGAGGACCCGAGCGGTGGTACCGGCGACCGGGCGGCCGATACCCGGATGGGTTGTGTCCGAGGCGACCTCGGCGATCGTGGCGTCGACGGTGGCCTCGGTGGGCCCATACTGGTCGATCAGGCGTGCGCCGGGGATCGCCTCCAGCGCACGTCGTGCCACGGCCGGGGCGAGGAGTTCGCCGCCGGTGAACACGGTACGGATCGAGGACATGCCATCGGGATCCGACTGTGCCACCGCGTCGTCGAGGAAGACCGCCAGCATCGACGGGACGAACTGGGCCATCGTGACCTGCTCGGCAGCTATCACCGCACGCAGCGCGCGGGGGTCGCGATGGGCATCGGGTCCGGCGAGAACCGCGGTGGCACCGGAGATCACGGGCCAGAACAGCTCCCACACCGAGGCGTCGAAGGTGGCCGGGGTCTTGACCAGGACGCGTTCGGTGCGCGGATCGTCACTCAGGGTGCCGAACCAGCTGAGCAGGTTGGCCAGCGACCGGTGGCTGACGGTGACGCCCTTGGGCTGACCGGTGGAGCCGGAGGTGAACAGGATGTAGGCGGCGGTGTCGGGGCGGATCGTCCCGCGCCGCTCCGCCGCGGTCGGCAGCGCCATGTCGGGGGCGATCGGGGTCTCGGGGTCTACGGAGAGCACCCGCGTCCCCGGGACATCGCCGACCAGGGCGCGCACGGCCGGCGGCGCACCGTCGGGGCCCACCAGGATGTGTCCCGCGCCGGTGGCGGCCACCATGTGGGCGATCCGGGCGGCCGGGGCGTCGGGGTCCATCGGCACATAGGCACCACCGGCACACACCACCGCATGGATCGCCACGAGCAGTTCCGGCGACCGCGGGATACACACGCCCACCGCATCATCCGGACCGATACCGGCGGCGATCAGCCGATGGGCCAGGGCGGCCACCCGCGCACCGAACCCGGCGGCGGTGAGGGTGCGGCCCGCGGCGGTCACGACGGTCCGCCCCGGATCACCGTCACGCAGACCGGCACCGATCAGCTCGGTCACATCCGACCGGGGGACATCGAATTCGGGCAGGGTGGGCCGCGGACCGGCCGCGGCGGCCTCCAGGGCGTCGTGCTCGGCGGCGGACAGGATGTCGGCGGCACCCACCGGCAGCTCGGGATGGGCGGTCAGGGCGTCGAGCACCCGGACGAACCGCTCACCGAACTGCCGCGCGGTCGCCTCGTCGAACAGGTCGGTGGCATAGCCGATCGTTCCCCGCCATCGGTTCTCCCCCACCGCGATACCCAGCGTGAGGTCCACCTTGCTGGGCAGGTCGTCGGGTTCGGCGGCCCGGATCCGCAAGCCGCCGGCGTCGCCGACCTCGAGTGTCACCGTGGTGAGATCTGTTGTGGCGGACTGGTCGAAGGCCAGCCACACCTGGGCGAGCGGGGCGAATGCCGCCGAGCGGATGGGATCGACCCGGTCCACCACCGCCTCGAACGGGACGTCGGCGTTGGCGAGCGCGGCGAGGTCGACATCGCGTGTGGCACTGATGAGTTCGGCAAACAAAATATCTGGGCGAACGTCGGTGCGCAGGGCCAGAGTGTTGACGAACATGCCGACCACCGGGTCGAGCACCGACTGGCCGCGTCCGGCGATCGGGGTGCCGACGACGATGTCGGTGGACGCCGACAACCGTGCCAGCAGGACGGCGAGGGCGGCATGGGCGACCATGAAACCCGAGGCGTCATGAGTGCGTGCCAGTCGCTCGGCGCGCTCCGAGACCGACTGCGGCACGGTGAATTCCACACGTGCTCCGCGGTGCGAGGCAACCGCCGGCCGGGGACGGTCGGTGGGGATCTCGATGACCTCGGCGACGCCGTCGAGCCGGTCGGCCCAGTAGGACAGCTGCGCACCGATCGGCGAATCGGGGTCGGCGGTGTCGCCGAGGACCTGCTGCTGCCAGACGGCGTGGTCGGCCACCTGCACCGCGAGCGGGACGAGATCGGGTTCTGCGCCGCTGATCCGGGCGCGATAGGCGGTCAGCAGATCGGCGACCAGCGGCTGCAGCGACTCGCCGTCGCAGGCGATGTGGTGCAACACCAATGCCACCACGTGTTCGGATGCGGACCGCCGCAGGAGACGCACGCGCACCGGCCATTGTGCGGTGACGTCGAAACCCGTGGTCGCCGCGGCACGCAGCGCGGCATCGTCGCCGACGGCCGCCCAGTCCATCGCGGAGGCGATCTCGTCGACCCCGTGGACATGCTGGTGGGCCACCCCGTCGACCGACGGATAGGTGGTGCGCAGGACCTCGTGTCGGGTGATCACGTCGGCCAGCGCCCGCCGCAGGGCCGCGACGTCGAGATCGCCGGTCAGCTCCAGGATGGCCGGGACGTTGTAGGTGGGTGCGGTGGGGTCGAGGCGGTTGAGGAACCACATCCGTTGCTGCGCCAGCGACAGCGGGATGCGTTCGGGCCGGTCACCGGCGACGATCGGCGGCAGCGCCGCACCGCTCTCGGCCGACCGCTCGGCCAGCTCGCGCACACTCGGCGCCTCGAACAGATCACGGACGGTGAGGTCGACGCCGAGTTCCTCGGTGGCGCGTCCCACGATCCGTGCGGCGAGCAGGGAGTTGCCGCCGATGTCGAAGATGGACTCGGTGACGCCGACGCGGTCGAGACCCAGCACGTCGGCGAAGATCACCGCCAGCCGGCGTTCGGTGTCGGTGGCCGGCTCGACCGACTCACCCGACGACCCGATCACCGGGCGCGGCAACGCCTGTCGGTCGAGTTTGCCGTTGCCGGTCAGGGGCAGCCGATCGATCACCGTGACGACGTCGGGGACCATGTACTCGGGTACCGCACGCGCGACGAAGCGGCGCACCTCGGCACCGTCGACGTCGGCGCCCTCGGCGGCGACCACATATCCGGCGAGCAGGCCGCCCCGATCCTGCTGGTCGACGACGGCCGCCGCCGCGGCCACGACCCCGCTGACGCGGAGCATCGCGGCCTCGATCTCGCCGTACTCGATCCGGAAGCCACGCAACTGCACCTGGGCGTCTCCCCGCCCGAGGTACTCGATGTCGTCGCCCACGCGGCGCGCGAGGTCGCCGGTGCGATACATCCGTGATCCGTCCGCGGCGAACGGGTCGGCCACGAACCGGCCGGCGGTGAGCCCGTGGCGGTCGAGGTATCCGCGTGCGAGTTGTGAACCCGCGACATACATCTCGCCGACGACTCCGGTCGGTACCGGCCGCAGTCGCGAGTCCAGGAGGTGCAGGCGCAGCGACGGCAGCGGATGGCCGATGAACGACGCGTCCTCGGCGGTGACGACCGCCGGGTCGAGCGCACGGTGCGAGACGTGCACGGTGGTCTCGGTGATGCCGTACATGTTGACCAGCACGGCCTCACCCGCGGGTTCGGTGTCGTACCAGCGGCGGACCTGCTCGAAACTCAATGCCTCGCCGCCGAACACGATGTAGCGCAGGTCCAGCGGGACCGGGTTGCGGCGGCGGGCGTCACCGAGCTGATAGAACGCCGACGGTGTCTGGCTGAGCACGGTGACGTGCTGTTCGGCAAGCACCTCCAGGCATCGCCGGGGGTCGCGGGCGACGTCCTCGCCCAGGATCAGCAGTCGGGCGCCGGTCAGCAGCGGTCCCCACAGTTCCCACACCGAGAAGTCGAAGGCATAGGAGTGGAACATGGTCCACACGTCGGTGTGGGAGAAGTCGAATTCGGTTGCGGCGGCGGCCATCAGCGCGACCACATCGGCGTGGGTGACCACCACGCCCTTGGGTGTGCCGGTCGATCCGGAGGTGTAGATGACGTAGGCGGGTGTGCGGTCGTCGATCGCCGGGGCGCGCCACTCGGCGGTCGCGGCCGGCCCCGCCGCCTGCTCGTCGCCGACGAGGCGGCCGACGGTGGTCAGCCGCACACCGAGATCTTCTCCGCCGTCGGCCCAGTCGGTGTCGGTCAGCACGAGCAGCGGTGCCGCGTCGTCGACGATGGTGCGGATGCGGGCGATCGGCTGCGATCGGTCCAGCGGCAGATAGCCTGCGCCGGAGCGCAGGACCCCGAGCAGGGCGACGACCAGGTCGGTGGTGCGGCCGACGGCGACGCCGATCAGCGTCTCGGGCCCGGCGCCGGCGGCGAGCAGGGCCCCGGCGAGTTCGGCCGACCGCTCGTCGAGTTCCCGGTAGGTCAGGCTGCGTCCCGACAGGTCGGTGACGGCCACCCGATCACCGAAGCGGGCGACGCTCGACCGGAACAGGCCCGGCAGCGAACACAGATCGTCGGTTCCGGCGAGACGGGCTGCGCGCGCGCGGATGTCGGCGATCGCCTCCCGGGTCGCCGCCGCGATGCGGGCGGGCTCGAGACCGGCCGTCGGGAGCAGACCGGCGAGGGCGGCACCCACCGCCGCGGCGTCGTCGAGTCCCTGGGCGGCGAGGACCCCGGCGGTCACCGAGACCTGCGTGTGCAGCCGGCCGAACGTGACCGGTCCCGACGGCGCCTGCACCGCAACCGTGTCGGGTGATGCCGCGGCGGCGAAGGCGATCAGGTGAAGAGTCGTAGCCTGGGAGCCCCAGGCACGAGAGATGTCCGTGGCTCCTGCATCGACATCGGTCACGTCTGAGTCGTTCCTTCCCTCACCTGTGTACGGTTCCCGCCGGCGACGACCTCCGTCGCGGTGGACCGGATGGCTTCGAGCACCTCGCCGAGCGCCGCCGGTCCATCGGCGGCGAGCGTCGGGATCAAACTCATCAGCGCGGTGGTCAGCGCCGAATCCCGGTCCGGCAGCACCGCCGCCATCGCGGTGGTCATCGCCGCGATCGCGGTGAACGTCACCGGGACGGCGTCGCGGCCGACGGCACCGGACTCGGGCGCCACCTGGGCGGCGAGGTCGACCAGTTGCGGCAGCGGCAGCGCAGCGATGTCGTCGGTTCCCTCGCCCGCCGCGGCGTCCTCCTCGGCGGTGGTCACCGAGATGTCGCCGACGAGGACCTGCGGGTTCTCGGCGATGTCCTCGAGCACCCGGAGGTAGCGGCGGGTGTAGAGCTCGACGGTCTCGCGGCGGAAGAGATCGGCCGCATAGATCATCTGGGCCTTCATCGCCGGTTCCTCCTGGGGGATCTCGTCCTGCACCGCACGGGGGGCCGGTTGCGGTGGGTAGAGCGTCAGCTGCAGGTCCACCTTCGCCGCGGTCAGTTCCTCCGACAGCGGCGTGACCGTCAGGCCGTCGAGGGTCACCGTGGGGAAGGTGAAGTTCTGGAAGGCGAACATGACCTGGTAGATCGGATTGTGACTGGTCGGCCTCGAGGTCAGCACCGCATCGGCGATGGTGTCGAAAGCGATGTCCGCACAGGCCATGTCGGCCAGATCGTCCTCGCGCACCCGGTGCAGCATCTCGGCGAACTTCTCGTCGTCACGGATCTGGGTACGCAGGGCGAGGGTGTTGACGAACATGCCGACGACGTCATCGAGTTCGGCCTCGCCCCGGCCGGCGTGCGGGGTGCCGATGACGATGTCGCGCTGCGTGGTCAACCGGCTCAGCAACAGCGCGAAGGCGGCCTGCATCACCATGAACAGCGTCGCATTGTGCCCGCGCGCCACCACCTCGAGGCCGGCCACCAGGTCCGGGTCGAGATCGAAGTCGACCGCACCGCCGGTGAAGCTCGGGGTGCGGGGCCGCGGCCGGTCGGTGGGCAGTTCCAGCCGGGCCGGGGTGCCGGCGAGCCGCTGGGTCCAGTAGGCCAGCTGACGCTGGGCCTCGGAGTTCCCGTCGTCGTCGGTGCCGGCGAGGATCTCCTGCTGCCACAGGGTGAAGTCGAGGTAGTCGACGGGCATGTCCGACCAGTTCGGCGGCACTCCCCCGACACGTGATGCGTAGGCCGACATGAGATCTCGGGCCAGCGGACCCATCGAGATGCCGTCGGCGGCGATGTGGTGGACCACCGCGACCAGCACGTGCTCGTCGGAGCCGGTGGCCAGCAACAGGACCCGCACCGGCGGTGACGCGGTGACGTCGAATCCCCGGCCGGTGAAGGCCGCGATCGCCGCGGCCGGGTCGCCGTGACCCTGCTCGTCCATCCGTCGCTCGATCCGCTCGAGCGCGGTGGCGGTGTCGAGCACCGTCTGGATCGGGTCGCCGTCGATCATCGGATAGTGGGTGCGCAGGGCATGGTGCCGGGCGATCACGTCCTCGACCGCGGCCGAGATCGCGTCCCGGTCGAGCGCTCCCGACAGGTGCAGGGCCATCGCGACGTTGTAGGCCGGCGAGTCCGGGTCGGCATGGTTGATCAGCCACATCCCGCGCTGCACCGTCGACAGCGGGGCGACGCCGTCATGGTCGGCGGGTTCGAGCCGGCGCCGGCGGTGCCGGTGCAGCCGGGCCGCATGATCACACAGCTCCCGCACCGACGGGGCGGCGAAGATCGCGGCGACGGTGATGTCGTATTCGAGTTCCGCCGACAACCGTGCCGCGAGTTTGGTTGCACTGAGCGAGTTCCCGCCGAGATCGAAGAACGACTCGGTGACACTCACGTGATCGGCACCGAGGACCTCCGCATACACCCGGGCCACGATCTGCTCGGTGTCGGTGCTCGGCGCGACCGTCTCCGCGACGGTGATCACCGGCTCCGGCAGGGCCTTGCGGTCGACCTTGCCCGCCGCGTTCAGCGGGATCGCCGGCAGCGGCATCCAGATGGTCGGCACCATGAAGTCCGGCAGGTGCTCGGCGAGTGTCCGCGCGACCGTCGCCGGTGGTGTCGTATCGGGTGCGTAGTAGGCGACCAGCGACTGGCCCGCCGACAGGTCGACGACCGTCGCCGCGGCGTGCACCACCCCGGGAACGGCCACCAGCGCCGCCTCGATCTCGCCGAGCTCGAGCCGGCGGCCGCGCAGCTTCACCTGGAAGTCGTTGCGTCCCAGGTATTCCAGCTCCCCGGCCGAGTTCCACCGCACGAGGTCGCCGGTCCGGTACAGCCGGGCCCCGTCCGAACCGAACGGATCGGCCACGAAACGCTCGGCGGTGAGCCCGCCCTGTGCGGCGTACCCGCGGGCGAGTTGGACCCCGCCGAGGTACAGCTCGCCGGGCACACCCTGCGGGACCGGCTCGAGCCGGGGTCCGAGCACATGGGTGGTGGTGTTGGCGACGGGACGGCCGATCGGCACCACCGTCTCACCCGCCACCACCTCGTGGGCGGTGACGTCCACGGCGGCCTCGGTGGGGCCGTACAGGTTGTGCAGGCGGGTGGTCGGGAGTCCGCGGAGCACCGCGGCGGCGACCCGAGCGGGCAGCGCCTCCCCCGAGGTGAACATCAGCCGCACCGATTCCATCGACGCGAACTCGACGGTGTCGAGCGCGTCGAGGAAGGCCGAGAGCATCGACGGCACGAAGTGCACCACCGACACCCGGTGACGGTTGATCACCTGACGCAGATAGGACGGGTCGCCGTGCCGGTTCGGTTCGGCGATCACCAGGGTCGACCCGGTCATCAAGGGCCAGAACAGTTCCCACAGCGAGACGTCGAAGGTGACCGGCGTCTTCTGCAGCACGACGTCGTCGGCGGTCAGCCGGTGGGCGTCCTGCATCCACCGCAGCCGGTTGCCGATCGCCGCATGGCTCACGGTCACGCCCTTGGGCCGGCCGGTGGAGCCGGAGGTGAACAGGGTGTAGGCGGCGTCGTCGGTGCGCAGCGGGGCGTGCCGGTCCGCGTCGGTCACCGGCGCCGCACCGCGGGCGGTGACGGTCTCGATCGGGATCGCGGTGTCGACCGGGGTCACCGCCACCGCCGGTCCGAGAGCGTCCGCGAAGCCCGGGGTGTGCCCGGCGGCGACGAGCAGGTGCCGCACACCACCGGTGCGCACCATGTACTGCGCGCGTTCGACCGGCGTGTCGACCGCCACCGGCAGGTAGGCGCCACCGGCGGCGACCACCGCGTGGATCGCGACGAGCAGTTCGGCCGACCGGTCGATGGCGACGGCGACGGTGTCGTCGGGGCCGATCCCCGCGGCGATCAGGTCGCGGGCGAGACCGTTGACGCGGGAACCGAATTCGGCGTAGTCGACGACGCGGTCCCCGGCGATCAGCGCGGGCCGGTCGCCGGCTGCGGCGACGGCCGCGGCGATCAGGTCGGGCAGGGTGGTGGCCGGCATGTCGGTGGCGGCACCGTGCGACCATTCGCGGATCGGTGCGAGCTCGTCGGCCGAGCACCGGAGCAGGTCGGCGACGCCGACCGCATCGACGTCGGCCTGCGCCATCCCGCGCAGCACCGCGATCAGACCGTCGGCGAATCTGGCGATCGTCGCTTCCTCGAAAAGGTCCGACGCATAGGTGAACTCGATGCTGATCGGGGTGGCCGCAGCGGAGCCGCGGGGGTCGGCGACATGCACCGAGAGGTCGTATTTGGCTGCGGGCACCCGGGCGTCGATGACGGCGTCGGCCGGTCCGCGGTCCCCGGCGGGTCGGGCCCCGGTCGGACGGCCGCCGAGCAGGCGGCCGAGGTGATCGCCCTGCATCACCAGCTCGACGCCGAACAGCGGGGCGTGTGACCGCGAGGTGCGCACGCCGAGTGCGGTGACGACCTGCTCGAACGGGACGTCGGCATTGCCGAGTGCACGCGCGCGGACCCGGTGCGCCCGGCGCAGCAGGTCGCCGACGGTGTCGGCGGGGTCGACGGTGGTACGCAGGATCACCGTGTTGACGAACATGCCCACCAGGTCGGCCAGCCGCGGATCGTCGCGACCGGACACGGCGGTGCCGATGGGGACCTCGCCGCTGCCCACGAACCGCGACATCACCGCGGCGAGGGCCGACTGGAACACCGCGAAGGTCGTGACCCCCTGGACGGATGCGAGTGCGCGGATCGCCGACGACGTCTCGAGGTCGAGATCGACGTCGAGATGCGCCCCGCGCCCGCTGCCGGTGGCCGGACGCGGGCGGTCGGTCGGCAGCGACACGAAGGCGGGCAGCCCGTCGAGCTCGTCCTGCCAGAACGTCAGCTGACGGCGGAGCAGGGACTGCTCGTCGGTGATGTCACCGAGCAGATCCCGGTGCCACAGTGCGTAATCGGCGTACTGGACCGGCAACGGCCGCCACTGCGGCGCATGTCCTGCCGAGCGCGCCGCGTAGGCCGTCGAGAGGTCGGCGATCAGCGGCGCCAGCGACGCCCCGTCCCCGACGATGTGGTGCAGCACCACCACCAGGACGTGATCGGTGACGGTCCCTGCGGCGTCGACGACCCGCAGCAGCCGGACCCGGGTCGGGTGGTCGGCGACGAGATCGAAACCCGCTGCGGCAGCGTCGCCGATCGTCGCGGCCAGCGCATCGGGGGCGACGTCGGTCACCGCGAAGACCTGGTCGGCGTCGAGGTCGACCTGCGCGGTCGGGGTGATCAGCTGATGGGGCTCGCCGGAGCCCTCGGGGAAGATCGTCCGCAGCGCCTCGTGGCGGTCGAGGACGTCGCGCAGCGCGGCGCGGACCGCCGCGGTGTCGACGGCGGGACCGAGCCGCAGGGCACCGGGCATGTTGTAGACGCCCGAGGACGGGTCCATCCGGTTGATCAGCCAGAGTCGGGTCTGCGGGTGCGACAACGGGATTCGTTCCGGCCGCGGCATCGGGGTGAGCGGCGGGTGCTCGTCGGCGCCCCGTGGTGTCGCGGTGCTCGCCAGATCGGCGACGGTCGCACTGTCGAACACATCGGCCAGCGTGATCGCCAGACCCGGCCCCGACCGTGCCCGGGCGACCAGCCGGGCCGCGGTGAGCGAGTCCGCACCGAGCGCGAAGATGTTGTCCGACAAGCTGATCCGACCGACTCCGAGTAGATCCTCGAGCAGCCGCACCACCGCGACCTCGGCGGCCGTGCGGGGTGCCTGGTAGACCGAGGTGTGCGAGCGGGCCGCCGGGGCCGGAAGCGCCGTACGGTCGAGCTTGCCGGTGACCGTGGTGGGGAACTTCTCGAGTACCACGATCGATGCGGGGACCATGTGCGAGGGCAGCTGTTTGCGGCAGGCCCGCAACAGCCGGTCGACCAGCGCCTCGGTGTGGGGGACATCGGTGTGGGGGAAGTCGGTGCCGGGGGAATCGGTGTGGGGGGTCGCCGAATCCGACGGCGCGCCGGCGCATTTGACGTAGCCGATGACCGCCGGGGAGGGGCCGTCGGCGCGGACCACCACCACCGCGTGGTCGATGCACGGATCGCCGAGCAGGACGGCCTCGATCTCGCCCGGTTCCACGCGCTGGCCACGGATCTTGACCTGGAAGTCGGTGCGGCCCAGGTAGTCGAGGCGGCCGTCGGCATCCCATCGGGCCAGGTCGCCGGTACGGTACATCCGCCGGCCGGTCGCGAACGGGTCGGCGACGAACCGCTCGGCGGTGCGTGCGGGGGCGCCGAGGTAGCCGTGGGCCAGCTGCACGCCGGACAGGTAGAGCTCGCCGGGCACACCCACCGGAACCCGGCGCAGGTTGGCATCGAGGACGCGCAACTCGGTGCCCGGCACGGGGCGCCCGATCGGGATGATCGGGACGTCACGCTCCACCACGTACTCGGTGACGTCGACGGCGGCCTCGGTGGGGCCGTACAGGTTGATCAGGGTGATGTCGGCGCGGTCGAGTACCCGCTGCGCGAGGGCCGGCGAGAGCGCCTCCCCGGACGTGATGATCCGGCGCAGGGTCGGCGGGACCAGCGCCGTGGACTCGTCGACCGCGTCGACGAAGACCTCGAGCATCGACGGGACGAAGTGCACGGCCGTGATCGACTCGGACTCGATGAGCTGCCGCAGATGGTCGGGGTCCCGATGCCCGCCCGGTCGGGCGATGACCATCCGCGCACCGACCTGCAGCGGCCAGAACAGTTCGGGCACCGACACGTCGAAGGTGGTCGGCGTCTTGTACAGGAACGCGTCGTCGGCGGTGAACGGAAAGTGCTCCTGCACCCAGGCGAGCCGGTTCAGCACCGCCTCGTGGGAGACCTCGACCCCCTTGGGGACACCGGTCGAGCCGGAGGTGAACAGGACATAGGCGGCATGGCCCGACGGGTACCGGCGGAACCGGTCGGGCGCGTCGACCTCCTGCGGGTCGACGGCGTCGAACCTCGGGTCCTCGCCGAACACGGTCTCGAGGAAGGCGGCGTCGACCACCAGGCGGGGGGCCGCGGTGTCCAGTACCGACCGTCGGCGGGCGGCGGGCTGGTCCGGATCGACCGGGACGTAGGCGGCGCCGAGGGTCAGGGTCGCATAGATAGCCGCGACCTGGTCGATCCCGCGCGGCAACACCACCGCGACCCGATCGCCTGCCACGACGCCGTTCCTGGCGAACCATGTGGCGAGTACGCGCCGGAGCAGATCGAACTCACCGTAGGTCCAGTGCCGCTCGCCCTCGATGATCGCGATGCGGTCCGGATGGTCGCGCACCTGGCCGGTGAAACCGTCGAGCAGGTCGGCGTCGGGGGCGAACACCGGGCCCGGCCCACCGGTCTCGAGGTCTGCCAGTGCCGTGTGCTCGACCGGCCGCAGGACGTCCACGTCGTCGACCCGGACATCGAGGTCTGCGACGAACCGCTCGACGAAGATCAGGAACCGCTCGAGGTGATCGTGCATCTGCGTCGACGAGTACAGATGCGGGTTGCCGTGGAGGTCGACCACCACCGGCGCACCGGGGCTCGCCTGGTACAGGTTGATCAGCAGATCCTCGAGGATTCCTGAGGTGAGGATGCGGTACTCCATGGTGGTGCCGTCGATCGCGACCTCGTCGTCGAAGAACACCATGTTGATGGTCGGACCGAAGGTGACCGACGAGGCGTCGAATCCCGCATCGCGCCGGATGTCGTCGGAGCGGTAGCGCTGATGCCGCAGCGCCCCCATGAGCTCGAGCTGGGCGGCGGCGACCAGCTCGCGCCCGGTCTGCTCACGCACCCGGCGGAGTCGGACCGGGAGCGCATTGGACACCATCCCGCCCGCGGTCCGGATGCGGGCGGTGGCCCGGCCGGTGACCGGCAGGCTCATCACGATGTCGTCGGCATCGCTCATCCTGGCCAGGAATGCGCCGAAGGCGGCGGTCAGCACCACCGCGATCGAGCTGTTGGCCTCGCGGGCCAGCTCGTCGATCCGCGTCTGCAGGGTGGCGTCGAGCTCGTGACCGGCGACGATGTTGTCGAACGACAGCGGTGCCTTGACCTTGTGCCGGGCCAGGGTCACGCCCTCGGGGAGGTCGGCGACCCGCTCGAGCCAGTGTTCGCGGTCGGACACGCGGCGTGCGCTGGTGCGGTAGGCGTCCTCGTACTCGACGATCTCGGCCATCCCCGCCGGGGCCTTCTCGGTGGGCTCGTCGCCCCGCCGCAGGGCGTTGTACCGGTCGACGGTGCGGCGCACGATCCCGAGCGCGGCGTAACCGTCGACGATGATGTGGTGGGCGCGGCCGTACCAGAAGGTCCGGTCCTCGCCGACGAGCAGCATCGTGGTCACGATGAGCTGGTCGTTCAGCAGATCGACGGGCCGACGGTACTCACGGCGCATCCAGTCCTGGGCCGTGGCGACCGGGTCGTCGGCATCGCGCAGGTCGACGACGTCGACGCGCTGGTCGTAGTCGACGTCGACGTACTGCATCGGGACACCGTCGACCTCGACGAGCCGGATGTACGGCGATTCGACGAGTTTGCCCACGTCGTAGCAGCACTGCACCAGCAGGTCGATGTCGAGACCGCCCGGCTCGTGCCGGATGTCGACGTACTGGGCGATGTTGACCGAGTAGTCGGGCGAGAGCGTCTCGGCGAACCACAATCCCCGCTGTGCGGCGGTCAGGGGCAGCAGCCGGCGCTCTCGCACCTCGGCAGCCTGCGCCTGCGCCATCAGATCGGTCATGTCCCACTCTCGCTCATCTTCGATACCCGTGATACCTCGCCCTGGAGAAACACCTCTCAGCCGTTCGGGCCGGACCCTCTTCCTGCCATCAATGATCACCTCGTATCACCAGGGGTGGTGGACGCCACCCATTCAATGCCGTCGATCGGCACACCGAAAACGTTACAAGGCCGACATGACCTCGATCGGCTATTCCCGATCCAATTCAGACATATTCATTCAAAGGCTCGCAAATGCCGACGACGGGCTCCCGCGTAGCGTCATACCCGGACGGGTGCGATCGGGGTACTCGGCCGGCCGGCGACTACCCGACCGATCTGTAACCCGATCAAGTCAACCCGCGATCAACCAGACAATGGGTAACGTTGACGACGCCGGATTCGCTTTCGTAAAGAATCCGCCTCGGAGCTGCGAAGGGACCACCGCATGACAGAGGGAGCCACCAGGCGGTCGGCATCGCCACGCCTCGCACCCCTGCCCGCCACGCCCCGTCATCATCCGAACGGCGCCCATCCCGACCGGCCGATGACATCAGCAGGGCACGGAGAACCACGCGCCGAGAAGGCGCCGGAGCCGCACCCAGGCGACAAAATGCCTGTACAGCAGTGTAACTCGAATTCTGGGGCGGGACGAGGACCGAAGCCGGATCCCCTGAGCGATCCACTCTCCCCAGCCGATCTCATCGCACTCGACACACCGGACACCGCCAGCATCTGGGACTCCCTGACCCCCGCCGCGAGCACCGATCAGGCCGCCTCCGACACCCCCGCCCCGCCGCCCCCGACCGCCGCCGGCGGTCGCCACGCCCGCCACCGTGCTCCCGTGAACCCGCCGGAAGAAAGCGCGGATCCGGGATCTGACATCGGCGGATTGCCGGATTCACCCGGCATCGACACCCCCACGACCGGCATACCCGGCCCACCCCCGGTCATACATTCGACGGACACCAGGCCGGCGCCGCCCGCGACTCCCCCGACGGGCCGGATCGACGACGATCATCGCCACCGGCCGACACCGGAAAATCCCCCGGCCGAATTTGATCAATCATTCCAGTTCGACAGATCATTTGATCAACTAACTAGATCGAATGATCTAGATAATTTGCAACTCGAACTACACTCCACCGCAATTCCCGCGCCGAACAGCACAGATCTCGCGATATCCGTCTCCGGCCTGGAGAAGAAATTCGGCGACAAGACCGCCGTCGCCGGTGTCGACTTCTCCGTTCCCCGCGGATCGATCCTCGCCCTCCTCGGCCCCAACGGCGCCGGGAAGACCACGATCGTGAACATGCTCTGCACCCTGCTTAAGCCCGATGGTGGTACCGCGACGGTGGCGGGCCACGACGTCGCGAACGACCCGTCCGGGGTCCGGCGGTCGATCATGCTGACCGGTCAGTTCGCGGCCCTCGACGAAGCGCTGTCGGGGCGGGCGAACCTCGTGCTGTTCGGCCGGTTGATGGGGTTGTCGAAGTCTGCGGCCAAGGCCCGGGCCACCGAACTCCTCGACGGTTTCGGCCTCACCGAGGCCGCCGATCGCCGCGTCGGCGACTACTCGGGCGGTATGCGCCGGCGAGTGGACATCGCCTGCGGTCTGGTCACCCGTCCGGACGTGGTCTTCCTCGACGAACCGACGACCGGACTCGACCCACGCAGCCGCCAGGAGGTCTGGACGCTGGTCGAGGACCTGCGCGCGGAGGGGGTCACCATCATGCTCACCACGCAGTACCTCGAGGAGGCCGACGCCCTGTCCGACCGGATCGTCGTCATCGATCGTGGACAGGTGATCGCCGACGGGACCGCCGACGAGCTCAAGGCCCTCACCGGCTCCGCCCACTATCTGGTCACCCCGGCCAACCCGGCCGACCTCCACCGGCTCCGGTCGGTCCTCGGCGACATCGTCGACGACGAGCAGTCACCCGACACCGCACTGGTGGTACCGACCACCGAGGGCGCCGACACCCTGGTCACCATCGTCGCGCGGGCCACCGACGGCCGCATCCGGCTCGCCGACGTCTCGCTGCAACGTCCGTCCCTCGACGAGGTCTTCCTGACCCTCACCGACCCGGCACGCGAGCACCCGCCGATCGTGTCCCGGACCACCGACACCCCCGTCGTCACGACCGGGACCGAGCCGGACACCGACGCCATGCCCGCCGCGGCACCGCCCACCACCCGGACCGGCCGATGACGCAGCTGACCCTGCCCCGGGATCAGGCCGGCGGTGACGGCGCGCGGATCGAGGCCGTGCGCCAGTGGTGGACGCTCACGATGCGCGGTCTCGGCTCGATCATGCGCAACGGCGAGGTGATCTTCGCGTTCGTGTCGCCGGCCTTCCTCGCCGTCGCGTTCTACGTGCCGCTGCGCAGCATCATGTCCCAGTACGCCGACATCGACTACGCGAAGTTCCTGATGCCGATCATCGCCCTGCAGTCGGTGGGCTTCGTCGCGTCGTCGGCGGCGATGCGCTCGTGCCTGGACGCCACCACCGGGATCACCACCCGCTTCCGCACCATGCCGGTCTGGTCGGCCGCCCCGATCCTGGCCCGATTCAGCGCCAACCTCGTGCTGCTGGTGATCTCGGTCGTCTGTGCGGCGATCGCGAGCCTGCTCACCGGCTGGCGGCCCGGCGGCGGTCTCGGCGGCACGATCGGGCTCTACGCGCTGGTCCTGACGGTCGGGATCGGCGTCGCGGTGCTCTCCGACGCCATCGGACTGCTCGCCGACAGCCCCGAGACCACCAGCCAGGCGATCGGCCTGCCCCTGCTGATCCTGGGCATGCTCTCGACCGGATTCATGCCCGCGATCCTGTTCCCCGACTGGATCGCCCCGTTCGCACGCAACCAGCCGGTGTCGCAGTTCGCCAAGGCCATGCGGGCCTTCGACGACGGGACGGCGACCTGGAGCTACGTGGCGCCCGCGGTGTGGTGGTGCGTGGCCCTCATCGTCGGCGGCGCCGTCCTCACCTACCTCGGGACCCGGAAGGTGCACCGATGACCACCACGAACCGGATGTCCGACATCACGCTGCCCGAGACCGGCCCGGCCGGGCAGGGGGCGTCGGCCGAGTCGTCGTTCGCCGCATGGTTCGCCCAGACGCGGGCCCTGAGCGCCCGGCAGCTGTGGGTGATCTTCCACGAGAAGAGCACCTTCCTGCAGGTGTTCCTGATGCCGGTGCTCACCATGGTGATGCTCAAGGTGGTCCTCGGTGAGGCCATCGGACGGGCCACCGGCCAGGACGCGGCCTACGGCACCGTCCCCCTGGTGATCGTCGTCAGCGCCATGTTCGGTTCGGTGGTGGCCGGTGTCCGGCTCAACCTGGAACGCACGTCCGGGCTGCTGTCCCGCCTGTACGTCCTGCCGATCAACCGCGCGGCCGATCTGAGCTCCCGGCTGGTCTGCGAGATCGTCCGCATGGTGCTGACCACCACCGTGCTCATCGTCGTCGGCTGGCTCGTGGGCTTCCGGATGAACCCCGACCCGTGGGCGATCCTGGGCATCTACGCGGTCGCCGTCGGCTTCGGTATCGCCTTTGCCTCGATTGTCCTCGCGCTCGCGGTGAACTTCTCCCCCGGCGCCCCCCTGGTGCCGTTGCTCTCGCTGGTGTCGAGCGTGCTGATGTTCTTCAACACCGGATTCGCCCCGGCCTCGGAATACCCGGGGTGGCTCGAACCGATCGTCGCCAACCAGCCGATGAGTCCGGCGATCGAGGTGATGCGCGCGCTCGCGGCGGGCGGGCCGCTCACCGAGAACCTGATCAAGGTCACCCTGTGGACGGTCGGCACCCTGGCGGTGTGCCTCTATCCGGCGCTGCACGGCTACCGCAAGGCCGCCACCGCATCCTGATCCCGGCCGGCGATGGCGACAAATCCGGCGACGTCGGCGACCCCGGGGCACCGAATGTCCCACCAAGGCGGGTCCTTGGTCCCTGGTCCCATCCCTGCTCGCCCAATAACGTTGTTGATGTGAGCGGGGGTGGACGACCGCTCACCGCGACGGTTGGGTAGACCCGCCGGCCACCTCTCCGGGCGTGGAACCGCAACCGATCACGGCCCGTCCGGCGTCGCCGCCGGACGGGCCGATTCGTTTCCGCGCCCGACCCTGTCGGCCCCGGCCACTAGAATTCTCGGCGTGACGTTGGTGGATGGTCAGGAGTTCGCGGGATACCGCATCGTCGGCAAGCTCGGCGCCGGCGGGATGGGTGAGGTCTATCTGGCCGCACACCCGCGACTGCCCCGCCAGGACGCACTCAAGGTGCTGTCGGCGACGATGTCGGCCGACGAGAACTTCCGGCGCCGGTTCATCCGAGAGGCAGACCTCGCCGCAGGCCTCGACCACCCCAACATCGTCGGTGTGTACGACCGCGGCGAACACGACGGCCAGTTGTGGATCACCATGCGCTACGTCGAGGGCCGCGACGCCGCCGACGCACTGCTCGCCCATCCGCGAGGACTCCCGGTGTCCGACGTCGAGGAGATCGTCACCGCGGTGGCCGACGCACTCGACCACGCGCACGCCCAGAAGCTGCTGCACCGCGACGTCAAGCCCGCGAACATCCTGCTGACCGACGCCGCCGGCCCCGGCGGCCGGCGGCGGGTGCTGCTGGCCGACTTCGGTATCGCCCGGCCGATGGTCGACGACACCCGGCTCACCGCAACCAATTTCACCGTCGGCTCCTTCGCCTACTCCTCGCCCGAGCAACTCGCCGGGGAGACCCTCGACGGCCGCACCGACCAGTACTCGCTGGCCTGCACCGCCTACCAGCTGCTCAGCGGCAGCACCCCGTTCGACAGCAGCAATGCCGCGGCCATGATCCGCCGGCACCTGTCGTCACCACCGCCGCCGATCACCACACGACGCCCCGAACTCTCGACGCAGGTCGACCAGGTCCTCTTCCGTGCCCTCGACAAGGACCCGCGCCGGCGATATCCGTCCTGCACCGCGTTCGCGACCGACCTCGCCGCCGCACTGACCGGCCCGGGCTCCTCGGACCGCCCGTCCGCTGCCACCCTCCCCCCTCGGCCCGACCTCACCAAGCAGCCGTCGTCCGACGGCCGGGGTACCGCACACCCCGCCCCCTCGCCGACCCCACAGCCGTTCCGGCAGTCATCCACCCCACAGCCGTTCCGGCCAAGCGTGCACCCCGGATCGGCCGCAGCCCAGCCCACCTCGGCTCGCCCGTACACGCCCCAGACCCAGCACACCCCCGCACCATCGGCCCACTTCCCGTCCCCGTACTCCCCGTCCCCGTACTCCCCCGGCGCCTATCCGCCACCGCCGGCACCGACGCCGTCGAATTCCCCGGCCCGCCGCAATGCGATCCTGGCCCTGGTGCTGTCGCTCGCCGCCATTCCGGGCTCCTGCCTGTTCGGCGTGGGTGGCATCGTGCTGAGTGGCGTGGGCATCTACTTCGCCATCGCCAACCTGCGACTCACCAGCGATGGCCCCGCCGGACCGGGTGCCGAGCCCACCCACCGCGGGATGGCGATCAGCGGACTCGTCATCGGCATCATCACGCTGCTGTGGAGCATCCTGCTGCTGATCGGCTTCATCGGCAGCCTCAGCTCGGGAAGCTGACCGATCCGACGTCCCGGCCGTGGGCGTCGAATTCCCGCCGGCCCTCTCCCGACACCGAGATCACCGCGACGGTCCGCCTGCCCGGCGGCAGGATACGTGCCACCACCCGGCCGTCGGTCCGGCCGTCGAGTTCGGCGACCAGAGCCGCGACGAGCCGATCCCGCACGATCTCGCGATCGGTGGCGTCCACGGCGTCGACTCCCCCGTCGTCGAGCAGCGTGACCGTCACACCTGCCGCACGTGCCGCCCACACCGCATCACGCACCTCCGCCCGGTCGAGGCCGCGGGCCCGAATCCCGTCGCGCAGTGAGGTTTCCACCAGCCGGGCACGGACCACGTCCTCGGCGGTGAACTCGCGCCGCGCCGCAACCGCCTCGAGCAGCGGTCTCGCCTGCCGCGAGAAACCGGAGATCTGTTGCCGTCGAACATCTTCGGCGGCACGCACCGCGGCTTCGGTCGCGATCTGGCGGGACCCGCTGGCCCGCAGCGCGATGATGTTGGCCGCCATCGGGCGCAGCATCAGCGCGAACAACGACCCCATGATCATGATGGCGTAGCCCGGGACCGTCAGCAGCACACCGTAGACCGCACCCATCCCGACCATCGTCGCCCACACCCCGGCGACCACCGTGATCGCCGCGCTCACCGCCCACGCCGCCACCACCCGGCCGCGTACCGCGAGATAGGCGAGCACGATCACCGATGCCCCGATCGGCGGACCGCTCTGCATCACATCGGCCCCTGCGTCGGTGATCCGGGCCAGCCCGGCGCCCACACCGAGGAGTGTCGCGGCCGCGATCAACGCCGCGGGACCCACGGGCATCGGATCGGCCCGCACCGCGATCACACCGTGGCAGGCGGCCCCCAGCAGCAGCGCGGCCACCGCGAGCAGGACCCACCCCCACACCGGTGAGTCGTCCGAGGTGGAATGGATCGTCACCGCGAGGGCGACCACACCGAAGAATCCCATCGCCACGCGTACCGCCGGTGACCGGATACCGAAGATGTCGGCGACAGCGGCCGTCTCGGTCACGCCGCCCCGTCCCCCGGCAGCGGTCGCCGTCACATCCGGTGTCCCCGTGCCCGGTGTCCCGGTATCCGACGTTCCCGTGTGCATCGGCCCGCCGTCCGTCCCGGTGGTGTCGGTTCCGCTGGCATCCGATCCGTGTGTGTTCATCTCTCCTGCGCTCACGTCTCCTGCGCTCACGTCTCCTGCGCTCACGGCCGCACCCACTGCAATCCGACCGTGGTACCACGCCCGACGCTGCTGCGCAGGACCGACGACCCGCCCGGAACGGCATCCATCCGTCCGCGGATGCCGGCCGCGATGCCGAGCCGTCCGTCGGCGATGCGCTCGGGGTCGAAGCCGGCGCCGTCGTCCACCACGGCCATGCTGATCGAGTCGTCGGCGGCCCGGCACAGCACCGCCGACGACGCACCGGCACCGGCATGCCGGCCCACATTGCGCAGCGCCTCGCCCATCGCCTCGATCAGGGCGCCGACGCTCTCGGCCGGATAGCGCGTGTCGTCGGCGGTGACGGACTCGATGTCGATGTCGATGTCTTCGCCGAAGTCACGTGCCGCCGCACGGATCCGGCGCAATGCGACAGGTGCCGTGATCATCGGCGGACCGGTCGCGATCACCCCGGCCGCGAGCCTGTCCATCGCGTCGAGGGCCGACTCCGCCTGCACGGCGAGTGCGGGATCGGGCCGGCCTACCCCGATCGCGAGCAGACTCGCGATCGCACGGTCGTGGATCACGGCGTCGAACCGCGCCTGTTCGGCCTGCCGCGCCGTGGCGGCGGCGGCCTCGGCCGCCACCCGGTGGGCGTCGGCGCGGGTCCGGTCGAGCAGTTCGGCCGTCCGGACCGCAACCCGGGCGATCGCCAGGAACACCCCGGTGAACCCGACCGCCCAGCAGACCTCGTAGACCAGATCGGTGTCGAGATGGCCGAATCGGCCCATCTGCTGGGCGCAGTTCACCACGAAGCTCGCGACCACCAGGTGCACCACCCCGAATCGCGGATAGACGAGCATCGCCACCATGCTCGCCATCCCGGGGAAGGTGCTCAGCCATATCGCCGACTGGTCGGGGTCGGCCAGCGGTGTCCCGGTCCAGGCCACGAACCACAGTCCGACGGCGGCGAGGTACCCGAGCGAACACGCCACCACCAGCGGACCCAGCCAGTCGGTCCCGGGCCGGAAACTGGCCACCACCAGCAATGCCCCCGGGCCGACCGCCAGGAGAACGCTGACCGGTGTCCACCAGGGCGCGGTCTGCACCGACGCCGACACCATCACCGGCCACGACACCATCAGATAGGCGAGCAGGCCGGCACCGAGGAAGCGCGCCCCGATCCGCCGGACGCGTTCCAGATCGCGACCCACGGGCTGCTCGGCGGCATTCACCCCGACATTGAAACACCATCCGACGCCGAAAGGCCCGCTCCCCGGTGTGGGGAACGGGCCTTTCGGTCACGAGAGTCGGAGCAGGCCTACTTGGCCTTCTCCAGCACCTCCACGAGGCGCCAGTGTTTGGTCGCCGACAGCGGGCGGGTCTCCATGATCCGCACGCGGTCACCGACGCCGGCATCGCCGTTCTCGTCGTGTGCCTTGACCTTGGACGTGGTCCGGATGATCTTGCCGTAGAGCGCGTGACGCTTACGATCCTCCAGCTCGACCACGATGGTCTTCTGCATCTTGTCGCTGACGACGTAGCCGATCCGCTCCTTGCGGCTGGCACGCGTCTCGGCAGCGGTTTCGCTCACCTTCGCATCCTCACTCATGCGTCATCACCTTCCGGTCCCGACGCCAGACCCAGCTCGCGCTCGCGCATCACGGTGTAGATACGAGCGATCTCGCGACGCACGGTCCGCAGGCGGCGGTTGTTGTCGAGCTGGCCGGTGGCCATCTGGAAGCGAAGGTTGAACAGCTCTTCCTTCGATTCCTTCAAACGGTCGACCAGATCGGTGTCATTGAGTTCACGCAGCTCGGCTGCAGCAACGCCCAGTCCCATCAGAACTGCTCCTCTCTGGTCACGATCCGGGTCTTGATCGGGAGCTTGTGCTGCGCGCGACGCAGGGCCTCGCGAGCGATCTCCTCGTTGGGGTAGGTCATCTCGAACAGCACGCGACCCGGCTTGACCGGGGCGACCCACCACTCGGGCGAACCCTTACCGGAACCCATGCGGGTCTCGGCCGGCTTCTTGGTGAGCGGGCGGTCCGGGAAGATGTTGATCCAGACCTTGCCGCCACGCTTGATGTGCCGGTTGATGGCGATACGAGCGGACTCGATCTGCCGGTTGGTGATGTAGGCGCTCTCCAGAGCCTGGATGCCGTAATCACCGAAGGTGACCTTGGTGCCGCCCTTGGCCTGACCCTTCAGGCTCGGGTGGTGCTGCTTGCGGTGCTTGACCCGCCGTGGGATCAACATTGGCTAGCCCTCCTGCTTCTCTGCACCCGCACCAGCGGTGGCCTCGGCGGGAGCGGCCTCGGCCGCACGTGCGGCGTCGGTGCTCGTGGCAGTGGTGCCCGAGGCACCGCTGCGGCGAGGACGGCTGGGCCGGCGCGGACGACGGTCATCGCCGGACGGCGCGGCTGCGGACAGCTCGCGACGGCCACCGACGATGTCGCCCTTGTAGATCCACACCTTCACGCCGATCCGGCCGAAGGTGGTCTTGGCCTCGTGCAGGCCGTAGTCGATGTCGGCGCGCAGCGTGTGCAGCGGCACACGACCCTCGCGGTAGAACTCGCTACGGCTCATCTCTGCGCCGCCCAGACGACCCGAGCACTGCACCCGGATGCCCTTGACGTTCGGCTGACGCATCGCCGACTGGATGGCCTTGCGCATCGCGCGGCGGAACGCCACACGGTTGCTCAGCTGCTCGGCGACACCCTGGGCCACCAGCTGGGCCTCGGACTCAGGGTTCTTGACCTCGAGGATGTTCAGCTGGACCTGCTTGCCGGTCAGCTTCTCCAGCTCGCCGCGGATGCGATCGGCCTCGGCGCCGCGGCGACCGATGACGATGCCCGGGCGGGCGGTGTGGATGTCGACGCGAACCCGGTCACGGGTGCGCTCGATCTCCACCTTGGCGATGCCGGCGCGCTCGAGCCCCTGCGAGAGGAGCTTGCGGATGGCGACATCCTCTTTCACGTAGTCCGCGTACTGCTTGTCGGCGTACCAACGGCTGTTCCAGTCGGTGGTGATGCCCAGACGGAAGCCGTGCGGGTTGATTTTCTGGCCCACTGTCAGGCTCCCTTCTGCTTCGGCTGACGCGACCGGCCGCGACCGGCGGTCGCCTTCTCCGGCAAGCTCTCCACGACCACGGTGATGTGGCTGGTGCGCTTACGGATACGGAAGGCCCGCCCCTGCGCACGCGGCTGGAACCGCTTCATGGTGGGGCCCTCGTCGGCGAAGGCGGTGGCGACGACCAGGGTCCGGCGATCCAGATCCAGGTTGTTCTCCGCGTTCGCGACGGCGCTGGCCAGCACCTTGTACACGGGCTCCGACGCCGACTGCGGGGCGAACCGCAGGATGTCGAGGGCCTCGTCGACGTTCTTGCCGCGGATCAGGTCGATCACACGACGTGCCTTCATCGGGGTGACGCGCACGAAACGTGCGGTCGCCTTCGCGGTGGGGTTCTCGGTCTGAGTAGTCATGGTTTACCGGCGCTTCGCTTTCCGGTCATCCTTGATGTGACCCTTGAACGTGCGGGTGGGGGCGAACTCGCCCAGCTTGTGCCCGACCATGTTGTCCGAGACGAACACCGGCACGTGCTTGCGGCCGTCGTGGACGGCGAAGGTGTGACCGATGAAGTCGGGGATGATGGTCGAACGACGCGACCAGGTCTTGATGACCTGCTTCGTGCCCTTCTCATTCTGAACATCGACCTTCTTCAGGAGATGGTCGTCGACGAATGGGCCCTTCTTGAGGCTGCGTGGCATTCTTCTACCTCCTCCTGATTCTTATCGCTTGTTCTTGCCGGTGCGGCGGCGGCGGACGATGAGCTTGTCGCTCGCCTTGTTCTTGCGGGTGCGGCCCTCGGGCTTGCCCCACGGGCTGACCGGGTGGCGACCACCGGAGGTCTTGCCCTCGCCACCACCGTGCGGGTGGTCGACCGGGTTCATCACGACACCACGGACGGTCGGGCGCTTGCCCTTCCAGCGCATACGGCCGGCCTTGCCCCAGTTGATGTTCGACTGCTCGGCGTTGCCGACCTCGCCGACGGTGGCGCGGCAGCGCACGTCGACGCGACGGATCTCGCCGGACGGCATACGCAGGGTCGCGTAGGCGCCCTCCTTGCCGAGCAGCTGGATCGATGCGCCGGCCGAGCGGGCCATCTTGGCGCCACCACCCGGACGCAGCTCCACGGCGTGGACCTGGGTACCGGTCGGGATGTTGCGCAGCGGCAGGTTGTTGCCGGGCTTGATGTCGGCGGTCGCGCCGGTCTCGACGATGTCGCCCTGCTTCAGACCCTTCGGCGCGATGATGTAGCGCTTCTCGCCGTCGATGAAGTGCAGCAGTGCGATGCGTGCGGTGCGGTTCGGGTCGTACTCGATGTGTGCGACCTTGGCGTTCACGCCGTCCTTGTCGTTACGACGGAAGTCGATCAGACGGTAGGCGCGCTTGTGACCGCCACCCTTGTGACGGGTGGTGATGCGACCGTGCGCGTTACGGCCACCACGGCCGTGCAGCGGGCGGACCAGCGACTTCTCCGGATGATCACGGGTGATCTCGGCGAAGTCCGAACCACTGGCCCCGCGACGACCCGGGGTCGTCGGCTTGTATTTACGAATAGCCATGTGAAAGTCCCTCTATTCCAAGAGCCCCGGTCAGTTGACCGAGCCTCCGAAGATCTCGATGGGCTTGCTGTCGGCGGTCAGCGTCACGAACGCGCGCTTGGTGGAGCGGCGCTGGCCGTAGCCGAAGCGGGTCCGCTTGCGCTTGCCCTGCCGGTTCGCGGTGTTGACGCTGTCGACGGTCACGTCGAAGATCGCCTCGATGGCGATCTTGATCTGCGTCTTGTTGGAGTCCGGGTGCACCAGGAAGGTGTACACGTTCTCTTCCATGAGCCCGTAGGACTTCTCCGAGATCACCGGCGCCAGGATGATGTCGCGCGGGTCGGCCTGCGTAGCCATGCTCACGCCTCCTTCGCGTCAGTCTTGGAATTGGCAGCGATGAACGCGTTGAGCGTCTCCACGCTGAACACCACCTCATCGGCGTCGAGGACGTCGTAGGTGTTGAGCTGATCGGGAGCGATCGGCAGCACGTTGCCCAGGTTCGCCACGCTCTTCCAGGCGGTCAGGTCCTCACGACCCAGCACGACCAGGAACTTGCGGCGCTCCGACAGGGCCTCCAGGAACTGACGCGCCGACTTGGTCGACGGCACCTGTCCGGAGACGAGCTCGGTGATGACGTGGATGCGCTCGTTACGAGCACGATCACTCAGCGCGCCGCGCAGGGCGGCCGCCTTCATCTTCTTGGGGGTGCGCTGGGAGTAGTCACGCGGCTGCGGACCGTGCACGACGCCACCACCGGTGAACTGCGGTGCGCGGGTCGAACCCTGGCGGGCGCGACCGGTGCCCTTCTGGCGGTACGGCTTGGCACCACCACCGCGGACGTCGCCGCGGGTCTTGGTGGCGTGCGTGCCCTGGCGAGCGGCGGCCAGCTGGGCCACCACGACCTGGTGCATCAGCGCGATGTTGGCCGGTGCGTCGAAGATCTCGCCGGGCAGGTCAACGGTTCCGTTGGTCTTGCCGTCGGCGGTCTTGACGTCCAGCGTCAGCTTGGTTGCGGTCTCGGTGCTCATTACTTCGCACCACCCTTCACTGCGTCGCGAACCACCACGACGCCGCCCTTGCGACCCGGGATCGCTCCCTTGATCAGCAGCAGGCCGGCCTCGGCGTCCACCTTGTGGACGGTGAGGTTCTGCGTGGTCACCTTGTCGTTACCCATACGTCCGGCCATGCGCATGCCCTTGAACACGCGACCCGGGGTGGCACAGCCACCGATCGAGCCCGGTGCGCGGTGCACGCGGTGTGCACCGTGGCTGGCGCCCAGACCGGCGAAGCCGTGGCGCTTCATGACGCCGGCGAAGCCCTTGCCCTTGGAGGTGCCGGTGACGTCCACCAGCGCACCGTCGGCGAAGATCTCGGCGGTCAGTTCCTGACCGATCTCGTACTCGCTGACGTCGGCCAGACGGATCTCGGCCAGGTGCCGGCGCGGGGTGACCCCGGCCTTGCTGAACTGACCGGTGACCGGCTTGGAGACCTTGCGCGGATCGATGGCGCCGTAGGCGAGCTGGACGGCGGTGTAGCCGTCGCGCTCCGCGGTGCGCAGCTGGGTGATGACGTTCGGGCCTGCCTGGATGACGGTGACCGGAACGACACGGTTGTTCTCGTCGAAGACCTGGGTCATGCCGAGCTTGGTGCCCAGGATGCCCCGTGTGGCACTTTGATTGCTGGTCGAACTCTGATTGCTCATGTTTCTCTTCGCCCCCCGCCTACTGGATGTTGACGTCGACGCTGGCCGGGAGGTCGATGCGCATCAGCGCGTCGACCGTCTTCGGCGTCGGGTCGAGGATGTCGATGAGTCGCTTGTGGGTGCGCATCTCGAAGTGTTCGCGGCTGTCCTTGTACTTGTGCGGCGAACGGATGACGCAGTAGACGTTCTTCTCTGTGGGCAACGGCACCGGGCCGACCACACGTGCCCCGGTACGGGTCACGGTTTCCACGATCTTGCGCGCCGAAGCGTCGATCGCCTCGTGGTCATAGGCCTTGAGCCTGATGCGGATCTTCTGTCCCGCCACGCTGTGTCCTCTTCCGTCAGTTGTTCTCGACAGACAAACACCGCGTACCTGGGCCGACTTCGCCGCCGGCGGGCACATGATCACCACGCGTGAGATTCGCGGGATCGACGCTGTTCATCTGTCGTTGTACGTTGGCTCGCCACTGGGACGAACCGTTTTGCTCCGGCACCCGCGGTCGGGCGTGTCGTGACGGTGAACCCGGTGCGGCGAACCGCTCGAGGGTCACCCGGTACACGCCCATCCCCGTCAACCGGGCCTGGGAGTCATTCACCTGACCGATGCCGCAGAAATCCGCGCCGCCGATCAGGCAACCCGACAAGTATGCACTATGCCGGGAGCTCAGGCCAAATCCGGCCCGGGAAGCGACGAATCCGGGAGCCGCCGGTGTCACCGTTGCTCCCGGATTCGCGTTACCGGAGTATCCCGGGGGTACCGCGGTACCCCCGGATGATCGAGGCCGTCAGGCCTGCGGCGGCTGACCGTATCCCGGCTGTCCGGGCTGCTGTCCGTACCCGGGCTGCCCGTATCCCGGCTGACCGGGCTGCTGTCCGTATCCCGGCTGCCACTGCCCCGGGGACGCCTGACCGTAGGGCTGCTGATCGCCTGCGGGCGAGGTTCCGTACCCCGGTTGTTGCGGGTACCCACCCCCCGGCTGACTCCCGTATCTCGGACCGCCCGCATATCCGGGCCGACTCCCGAACCCGGGCTGACTCCCGTATCCGGCCCCGGGTGCGCCGAAGGGCGTCACACCGGCTGCCGTCGCACCCGGTGGCGTGCCACCGGGAAGCAGTTGCAGCACCACTGTCGCGGCGGCCACGGCGAACGCGGCCAGGGAGGCGAGGAAGACGATCCAGAGACCGTAGCCGGCGCCCACCTGGTCGGACCCCGCACCCGGATCGCCATCGGACACCGCGGCGGCCGGATCGGCGAGGAAGACGATCGTCGCGATCAGCGTGGCGAACCCGATCACGGTCGCCGCGATGGCCGCCCACGACGCGAATCGCCGAAGGATCAGCGGCACCGCCGCGAGGACCAGGAGGATGCCGAACGCGATCGTCCAGCCACCCGGTGCCGAGGTTCCGTCATCGCCGGCCGCGGCCGCGTCGAGCGCGTCCTGGTCGAGGCCGGGGATGCCCTGCGGCAGTCCGCTCACCTCGGCGTCCACCGAACCGAGACCGCTGACCGTCACCGAACTGGTGATGGTGCCGAGCCCTCCCGGGATGGTCTGGCTCTGCGACACCGATGCCCAGGTCACACAGCTGAAGATCACGAGGATCACACCGAGCAGGGCCAGCACGCCGCCGGCGATCATCGTCTGCTGCGGCCGGCTCGGCCGGTCCGCACCCAGGCGGGACATCACCGAACCGCCCGACGGCGTCACCGGAGCACCCGGCCCCGGGGTTCCGTACCCGCCTGCGCCGTACCCCTGTGAGCCATATCCCTGTGCGCCGTATCCCGCTGCCGGTTCACCGAAGCCCTGCGACCCGTGGCCCGGTGGCTGCCCACCGGGGACACCGCCTCCGTATCCGCCGCCGGCCGGTCCACCCGCACCGTATCCACCGGATCCGGGGCCTGGACCGCCCCACCCCTGGTTGTCGTATGTCACGCCGCCGAGTCCTTCCCTCACGTGATTGCTCGCGATCACCGTATTTCTCGACGACCGGGCCGCGTCGGTTGCCCGGCAATCCGGCGTGTCAGGCAATACCGTGGGTCTCGGGCACCGACCCCCGGCTCGCCGGCCCCCGAGCCGACCAGAAGGCCTGGAATGAGTTCGCGATCCCCGTCGCCGTCCGCATCCTCCCCCACCGAGGTCCCGAGCCGATCGGCACCGATCGACGGCCCGCCGATCGACGGGACACCCATCGGCGTCCCGGCTGCCGTCGCCCCCATGCCCACCACCCGGCCACCGCTCCCGTCGACGGTGACGCTCAAGGTGACGATGGCGCTGACCGGCACCGTCTTCGCACTGTTCGTCCTGGTCCACATGATCGGCAACCTGAAGGTCTACACCGGTGCCGAACACTTCGACGCCTATGCCCACTGGCTGCGGACCCTGCTCGAGCCGCTGCTGCCGTACGAGGGTGCGCTGTGGATCTTCCGCGTCGTCCTGCTCGCCTGCCTGATCGCCCACGTCGGGGCGTCGGTGATGCTGATCGGGCGGGCGCATCGGGCGCGGGGCCGGTTCCGCCGCAGGGGTATGGGGCTGCGGCGGCTGCCCGCCACGCTGATGCCCTACACCGGGCTCGTGCTGCTGGTGTTCATCGTGGTGCACATCCTCGACCTGACCACCGGGACCCGCCCGGTGGCGTCGTCGTCGTTCGAGTCCGCCACCGCCGACGCCTCATCCGCCCACCACAATCTGGTGGAGAGTCTTCAGCGCTGGCCGATGGCCTTGTTCTACATCGTGGTGATGGGATTGCTGGGACTCCATCTGGTGCACGGCCTCTGGAGTGTGGTCAACGATCTCGGCGCCACCGGCCGGCGGGTGCGGCAGGCCGGTGCGGTGATCGCGCTGGTGGTGGCCGCGGCGGTGATGATCGGGAACATCAGCATCCCGATCGCGGTGCTGGCCGGGGCGGTGGGTTGATGAGCATCGGACCGACCATCGAGCAGCTTCTGGATTCCGGTGTCCCCGAAGGTGATCCGGCCACCGCATGGCAGCGGCGCCGGGACGCCTACCGGCTGGTGGGTCCGCTCAACCGCGGCAAGTTCACCGTGATCGTGGTCGGTACCGGTCTCGCCGGGGCCGGGTGTGCCGCCGCGCTCGGCGAACTCGGTTACGACGTACACGCATTCACCTTCCACGACGCGCCGCGGCGGGCACACAGCGTCGCCGCACAGGGTGGGATCAACGCGGCACGGGCCCGCAAGGTGGACAACGACTCGATCCGCCGGTTCGTCGTCGACACCGTCAAGGGCGGTGACTTCCGGGCACGTGAGGCCGACGCGTTCCGGCTCGCCGAGGAGTCGATCCGGGTGATCGACCACCTCGATGCGATCGGGGCGCCGTTCGCGCGGGAGTACGGGGGTTCGCTGGCCACACGGTCCTTCGGCGGGGTGCAGGTCTCGCGTACCTATTACACGCGCGGGCAGACCGGCCAGCAGTTGCAGGTCGCGGCGTCGCAGGCACTGCTGCGCCAGGTCGCGGCCGGCAGCGTCACCCTGCACACCCGCAGCGAGATGCTCGACCTGATCGTCGCCGACGGTCGCGCGCAGGGCATCGTCGTCCGCGACCTGGTCACCGGGCGGATCGGGGCCCGCACCGCGCATGCGGTGGTGCTGGCCACCGGCGGCTACGGGACGGTGTTCTTCCAGTCCACCCTGGCCCGCAACAGCAATGCGACCGCCGCCTGGCGTGCGCATCGCCGCGGGGCGTTGATGGCGTCGCCGTCGTTCATCCAGTTCCATCCCACCGCACTGCCGGTGAGTGCGCCGTGGCAGACCAAGACGACCCTGATGAGCGAGTCCCTGCGCAACGACGGCCGGATCTGGGTGCCGCGGACCGCCGGCGACGAGCGTGCGGCGAACGATATCCCCGACGCCGACCGCGACTACTACCTGGAACGGAAGTACCCCGCCTACGGCAACCTGACCCCGCGCGATGTGGCCTCACGTGCCGCCCGCGAACAGATCGAGGCCGGCCACGGGGTCGGTCCGCTCCGCAACTCGGTGTATCTCGACTTCGCCGACGCCCTGGCCCGGCTGGGCCGGGCCACCATCGCCGAACGCTACGGCAACCTGTTCTCGATGTATCACGACGCAACCGGCGAGAATCCCTACGAGGTGCCGATGCGCATCGCCCCGGCCGCACATTTCACGATGGGCGGACTGTGGTCGGACTACGACCAGATGACCTCCATCCCAGGTCTTTTCGTCGGCGGTGAGGCGGGCTGGGGATACCACGGCGCCAATCGGCTCGGGGCCAACTCGTTGTTGTCGGCATGTGTGGACGGCTGGTTCACCCTCCCGTACTCGATCCCGAACTACCTCGCACCGCTTCTGGGTGAGGGTCGGCTGCCCCTCGACCACGACGCGGTGCGGGCCGCGGTGGGCGCGGTGACCGGTCGCATCACCGACCTGCTCGACGTGGGCGGACGCACCGGCCCGGACCGTTTCCATCGCCGCCTCGGCGAGATCCTCTATGCCGGGTGCGGGGTCGCACGCAGTCCCGCGGGCCTGACCTCGGCGATCGGCGAGATCCGTTCGCTGCGTGAACAATTCTGGTCGGATGTGCGCGTCGTCGGCTCGGCGTCGGAGTTCAACCAGGAACTCGAACGGGCCGGACGGGTCGCCGACTTCCTCGAACTCGCCGAGTTGATGTGTGTCGACGCCCTCGATCGTGACGAGTCCTGCGGGGCCCACTTCCGGGTGGACCACCAGACCGCACAGGGCGAGGCGCGCCGCGACGACGACCACTGGTGCGCCGTCTCGGCGTGGGAGACCACCACCGACGGCCGCCACATCCGGCACCGGGAGCCCCTCGCCTTCGACGCGGTTCCCCTGCAGACCAGAAACTATCAGTGAGGCGATCAGATGCGGATCACCATCGAGGCCTGGCGACAGTCGGGTCCGTCGTCCCCCGGCCACTTCGAGAGCTACACCCTCGACGACGCGACCCCGGAGATGTCGCTGCTCGACGTCCTCGACCGCCTCAACGACCGGCTCGTCGCCGAGGGTGCCGAACCCGTGGCCTTCGACTCGGATTGCCGTGAGGGCGTGTGTGGTTCGTGCGGGGTGATGGTCAACGACCGGCCACACGGCCCCACCCCCAACACCCCGTCGTGCCGCCAGCATCTGCGACAGTTCGGCGACATCACACATCTCAAACTGGAACCCCTGCGCGCCAACGCCTTTCCGGTCGTCCGGGACCTGGTGGTGGATCGCTCGGCCCTCGACCGGGTGATCGAGGCCGGCGGACACGTCGGCCTGGACGCGGGTCAGGCCCCCGATGCCGATGCGGTGCCCGTCGGCCACGACGTCGCCGAGACCGCCCTGGACTTCGCGGCGTGTATCGGTTGCGGTGCCTGCGTCGCGGCGTGCCCCAACGGGGCCGCGCATCTGTTCGCCGGCGCCAAGCTGCTCCACCTGGCGGCCCTCACCGCGGGCCGCGCCGAGCGGGGCAGGCGGGCCCGGGCGATCACCGGCCAACTCGACCGCGACTTCGGGCCGTGCTCCACCTACGGCGAGTGCGCGACGGTGTGCCCGGCCGGGATCGGCCTCGATGCGGTGGCCGGCGTCAACCGTGAGGCGATCCGGTTCGCATTCCGCCGCAAGGCCGACTGATCTGCGCACGCGGACGGTCCATCACCACCTTACCGCCGAGTAGTATCGTCGGCTCCCATGAGCTCCGACCGCAGCGAACGCACCGCCACCTACGCCCTGCGCCGCCGCCTGCCCGACAACCTCGTCGGCCACCTGCTGTTCTCGGTGGGCATGGTGGCGCGGGTCCCCTACTTCGCGACGATCCTGCCGCTGGTCGACGAGATGCGTCCCGGCTTCTGCCGGGTGGTGGCACCCAAGTGGTTCGGCGTCCACAACCACATCGGCACCTTCCATGCGATCGCCGCCTGCAACCTCGCCGAGACCGCGATGGGGATGCTGATGGAGGCCAGCCTCCCGACCACGCACCGGTGGCTGCCGAAGGCCATGTCGGCGCAGTACCTCGCCAAGGCCACCACCCGGATGACCGCCGAGGCGACCTTCGCCGAACCGCTCGACGTCTCGACGATCACCGACGGAACCGACGTCGTGGTGTCGATCCGCATCGTCGACACCCACGGCACCGAGGTGGTGCACTGCGACATCACCACCTGGGTGACCCCGCGCTGATCCCACCGCGCTGATCCCACACCGTCCGAGTGACACCCTCGCTCCACATGATCTCCATCACCCGGGCGTACGGTCCGATCCATGCGCCGTCGGCAGGTCGCAGTACTCGCATCGACGCTGCTGGCTGCGGTCCTCTCGGTCTGCACACCGGCCGCCGCCGCACCCGGTCCCGGCACCTCGGCGTCGCCGGCACCACCACCCGGGCCGTCGGCGACCGAGCCGTTCACCATGTGGCCGATCCCCGCGCAGATCCCCGACGCGATCGACGCGGTGGTCGGACCGCCACCGTTCCCCCATCTGCAGACCATCCCGCAACGGGCGGTGACGCCCGGGGCGAGTCATCGCATGCAGGAGTTGCGCGAGGCCACCCTGCCCGACCCCGTCGGCGACCCGTTCTTCGACCGCTGGGCACCCGACCTCGACCGGCGCCATCCGGGTGAGCTACTCGCCCGGCGCGAACTGTCCTGGCCCGCCGCGATCCTGGCGGTCGCGCCGATCACCCGCGCCACCCAGATCAAGTTCGCCACCCGGGACGCCGTCGACCGGCCCTCCTTCGGCACCGCCACCGTCCTCGTGCCCCGCACCCCGGCGCCGGTCGCCGGACCGCGACCCGTCCTGGTGGTGAACCAGCCGATCGACTCGCTCGGTGCCGCCTGCACCCCCGGGTTCGACTTCGTCCACGGCATCGGACCCAACTCCGGGATCTCCGACGTGATCCCGCCGACCGTCCAACTCGCCCTGGCCCGCGGCTACACCGTGATCGTGCCCGACCACGAGGGCCCGCGGATGGCCTATGCCGAACCCACCACCGCCGGCCACATCGTCCTCGACTCCCTGCGCGCCGCGGCCGCACTCGACCCGGCCGCACTCGACCCGGCCGGCCTCGGTGCCGGACCGGTCGCGATGACCGGGTACTCCGGCGGCGCGATCGCCACGCTCGGTGCGGCCAAGCTGATCGACTCCTATGCACCGGAGCTGGCCCCGCGGATGGCCGGCGCGGCGATCGGCGGCGTCCCCGCCGACTTCCGGATGCTGGTCGGCAGCATGAACGCGAACCTCGCCACCGGCCTGTTCCACGCGGCCACCTTCGGTATCGCCCGGGAACGCCCGGAGATCCTGTCGCTGGCGAACAACCCCGCCCAGTGGATCGCCACCTCTCCGCTCAAGAACGTCTGTACCCTCCCCGAGGCGCTGGCCGGCGGCACCTTCCTGCCCATGCAGCTGCTGAGCACCGATCCCGATCCGTTCCACTCCCCCGTCGCCGAGCAGATCTACCGCGTCACACAGATGTCCGACCGCCGATCCGGGACACCGCTGTACATCTATCAGGGTGCGCAGGAGTTCTGGATTCCCGCGGCCGGCGCGCGCAATCTGTTCGCCGAGCAATGCCGGCTCGGGGCCAACGCCACCTACCGCGAAGTCTTCGGTGAGCATCTCGTCGCCGCGGTCACCGGCTATCCCGACGCGCTCACCTGGCTCGATGCCCGATTGCGGGGCGTCCCGGCGGTGTCCGGCTGCCCCGGCGGCCAGACGCCCGCCGACGGGCATCCGCCGCGGTGACACCGGTCGCATCGGCGACCCGCGCACGCGGCTACCCCGCGAATCGCCCGCGAACCTCCTACCCTGAGGGGACGTCGACACGGAGGAGGACCGAACACATGTGTGGAGTCTGCGGCGAGATCCGACTCGACGGGACGGCACCGGACACCGCCGCGGTGGACGCGATGACCCGGGCGATGACGCCCCGCGGACCCGACGCCTCCGGTCTGTTCGTGAAAAACCATGTCGCGCTGGGGCACCGGCGGCTCAAGATCATCGACCTCTCCGAGCGTGGCGGACAGCCGATGATCGACGCCGAACTCGGACTCGCCCTGGTCTTCAACGGCTGTGTCTACAACCACGAAGAGCTGCGTGACGAGCTCGAGTCGATGGGCTACCGCTTCTTCTCCCACGCCGACAGCGAGGTGATCCTCAAGGCCTATCACGCATGGGGATCGGACTGCGTCGACCACCTGATCGGCATGTTCGCCTTCGCGATCGCCGACACCGACTCGGGCACCGTCACCCTGGCCCGCGACCGCCTCGGCATCAAACCCCTGTATCTCGCCGAGACACCGGGACGGCTCCGGTTCGCCTCGTCGGTGCAGGCACTGCTCGCCGGCGGGGACGTCGACACCTCCATCGACCGGGTCGCGCTGCACCACTACTTCAGCTTCCACGCGGTGGTACCCGCCCCGCACACCATGTACAACGGCATCCGCAAACTGCCGCCGGCGACGGTCCGCACCATCACCCGCGACGGCCGCAGCACCGAACGACGGTACTGGTCACCGTCTTTCGAACCGCACCCCGACCGCCTCGACTGGGATGCGCAGCGATGGCAGCACGAGATCATCGGGTCGCTGCGCACCTCCGTGCGGCGGCGCATGGTGGCCGACGTCCCGGTGGGCGTCCTGCTGTCCGGCGGCGTCGACTCCTCCCTGGTCGTCGCCCTCCTGGCCGAGCAGGGACAACACGACCTCGCCACCTTCAGCATCGGATTCGACTCCGCTGCTGGAGAATCCGGTGACGAGTACGCCTATTCCGATCTGATCGCCGAGACCTTCGCCACCGATCACCACAAGATCCACATCGGCACCGAACGTCTCCTGCCCGCCGTCCCCGACACCGTCGCGGCGATGGCCGAACCCATGGTCAGCCACGACTGCGTCGCCTTCTACCTGCTCTCCCAGGAGGTCAGCCGCTCGATCAAGGTGGTGCAGTCGGGGCAGGGCGCCGACGAGATCCTCGGCGGCTACTCGTGGTACCCGCCGCTGGCCGGGGTGCCGCGCTCGCAGACCACCGCCGCCTATCGGGACGTGTTCTTCGACCGCTCGCACGCCGACATCACCGGCATCCTCAACGACGACTACCTGCCCGGCGACCAGGACTACGATCCCAGTTGGGAATTCGCGCTCGCCCACCAGTCCGCACCGGGCGCGGCCACCTCCGTCGACGCCGCCCTGCGACTCGACACCACCGTGATGCTGGTGGACGATCCGGTCAAGCGGGTCGACACCATGACCATGGCGTGGGGACTCGAGGCGCGGGTGCCGTTCCTCGACCACGAGTTCGTCGAACTCGCCGCGAGCTGCCCGGCCGAGTTCAAACTCGCCCACGGCGGCAAGGGCGTACTCAAGGAGGGTGCACGCTCGATGCTGCCCTCGGCGGTGATCGACCGCACCAAGGGATACTTCCCGGTGCCGGGCATCCGACATCTGAAAGGCGGCGTGCTCGACCTGGTCACCGACACCCTCGGCGCGCAGTCGGCGCGCGACCGCGCGCTCTACCGCCCCGAGGCACTCGACCGGCTGTTCGCCGATCCCAACGGCATCCGCACCACCCTCGACGGCAACGAGCTCTGGCAGGTCGCCGTCCTCGAGATGTGGCTGCAGTCCATGGAATCGATCTCGGCCGGTGCGGGTTCGGGACGAACGGCCGGATCGCGGTGACGGCGGCACCCCTCACCCATCCGGAGATCCGGTTCGACGAGACCGGTTGGCACACCTATGGGGCGTCGGTGTCGCCGGACGGCTCGGCCTTCGCCTACATCGTCGACGACGGAACCGGGTATCCGCGTGCGGCACAGCGTGTCCTGTCCCCCGGTTCGATCGGCGAGCTGCGGTGGGTGCGGGTCCCGTCGAGCGGTCCGGTCCGAAAACTGGTGCACTCCAGCGACGGTCAGTGGCTGGCCGTGGAGATCGCACCCGGCGGCGGTGAGCACCATCAGGTGTGGGTGGTCACCACCGACCCCGACGACGACACCGCCCACCGGGTCGGCGCCACCCTGCCCGACGCCGAACCGAGCGGCCCGTTGCGACGCCCCACCCCCGCGGCCCGATCGTTCGGCACCGTCACCCTGGTCGGCTGGGACACCGACTGGGTGCTGATCAGCGCCACCGAACCCGACGGCACCGCACATTCGCTGCGCGTACACCCGGGTACCGGCACCGTGGAGACCCTCGACATCCGCGTCGGCGGCGCCCTGATCGACTCCTGGAAGGGCGCCACCCTGCTGCGGGTGGGTCCACGCGGCTACCAGGACATGCTGCTGTTGCGGCGCCGCCCGGCCGGTGAACGCGCCGACGGCCTCCCCGACGTCGAGATCGAGATGTCGACGCTGCTGCCGAACGACCCCGGCTCGGTCACCGACGACGGGTACATCCTCGACCAGGGCTTCGATCACGCGTCGCTGGTGTTCGTCGGCCCGCCGCAGGACGCCGACCGCGACCTCGACTCGGTACAGGCGGTGTTGCGCAGCGACTTCGACGCCAAGTATCCGCGTCTGCTCGGTGTGGAGGTGGGCCAGAACGGTACCCGCTTCCGGGTGCTCGCCGAGCGGCCCGACAGCGGACTGGACGCATTCGCCGTCTCCCACGACCAGTCGACCATCGCGTTGCTGTGGAACGTCGGTGGCCGCAGTGAACTGCAGATCCTGACCCTGCCCGACCAGACGCTGCATCCGCCGATCCCGCTGGCCGGTGAGGTGGCCTTGGAGTTGTCGATCTCGGCGGCGGGATCGCTGATCGCGCTGACCGTCTCGAGTCCCCAGCATTCCCCGCTGGTCCATCTGGTCAACACCGCCACCCGCGAGGTGACCCCGGTGACCGACGATGTCGTGACCGGCACCGGTCCGTCGCATGCGCTGCACCCGGAACTGCACCACTTCTCGGCCCGGGACGGAATGCCGTTGTCGGGGTGGCTGTTCCGGCCGTCCACCACCGCGCCCGACCGGCCGGCGCCGTACCTGCTGTACTTCCACGGCGGCCCGGAATCGCAGACCCGCCCGGATTACCAGTTCCTGTTCGGGCCCCTCGTCGACGCCGGGATCGGGGTCTTCGCCCCCAATGTCCGCGGATCGTCGGGGTACGGTCGCCTGTTCTCGCACGCCGATGACCGGTACGGCCGGTACGCGGGGATCGACGACGCCGCCGATTGTGCGAACTATCTGTGCGACAACCGGATCGCCGATCCCGACACCCTGTATGTCAGCGGTCGGTCCTATGGCGGATACCTCACCCTGGCGTGTCTGACCTTCCATCCGCGACTCTTCGCCGCCGGCATCGCGGTCTGCGGGATGAGCGATCTCGAGTCGTTCTTCCGCAACACCGAGCCGTGGATCGCGGTGGCCGCCTACACGAAGTACGGCCACCCGGAGTCCGATCGCGAACTGTTGCAAGATCTCTCACCGATCCACCGCATCGACGAGGTGTGCGCCCCACTGCTGGTGATCCACGGCGCCCACGACACCAATGTGCCGGTGAGCGAGTCGCAACAGATCGTCCACGAGCTGCGGGCGCGCGGCCGGACCGCGGAGATGCTGATGTTCGGCGACGAGGGTCACGAGATCGTCCGCCGCGCCAACCAGCAGCAGATGACCGCGGCGATCGCGGACTGGATTCGGGCCCACCCGTCGGCGCGTGAGGCACATGCACACCTCGGCATGTCCGCCGAAGCCCCTGCCCCCCAAGGGTTTGTCCACCAGGAGATCGTCCACCAAGGGATCGTCACCGAGGGTGTGTACCCGGACGGGACCGACACTGATGGATCGGAGACCGCATGAGCCGGCGGATGCCCAACCGCCTCGTCACCCGGCTGGCGCAAGTGCGATCGCACAGCGGACACCCGAACGTGGAGGAGGAACTGCGGCGCCTCATCCTCTCCGGCGATGCACCGCCGGGCACCCAGATCCCGCCGGGCGAGGTCGCCGACGTGTTCAAGGTGAGTCCGATCCCGGTCCGGGAGGCGCTGAAGACCCTCGTCGGCGAGGGCCTCGTCGTCCACCAGCGCAATGCGGGCTATCGGGTGAGCACACTCTCGGCCGAGGAACTCACGGAGATCTACTTCGTCCGCGGGGTACTCGAGCAGGCCGCCCTGGCACGCGCGGTGGAGCTGATCGACGATGACGCCATCGCTTCCGCCCGCGAGTGTCACGAGCAGCTGTTGACGGCGACGAAGTTCCACGACGGCAAGTCCTTTCACGATCTGACGCGGCGATTCCACTCGTCACTGACCACCCCGTGCGCGATGCCCCGCCTGCTGTCGATGCTGGATTCGACGTGGAATCTGACCGAACCGTTCCAGATCATGCGCAATGTCGGCGAGGCCACCCAGAAGTCACTCAACGACGACCATGCCGCCCTGCTCGACGCCTTCGGGGAGCGGGACACCGCAACGGCCCTCGAGATCGCCAAGGTGCATCACTCGCGGCTGCAGGCGGCGATCCTGGAATCGGTGGCCCACCGTACCGAGGCCGTCGACGACTGGTGATCGGCGCGGCGCCGGACGTCGCCGTCACCGTTCCGGATCAACTTGGGCGTCAACCGAACCGGGCGTCACCCGAACCCGGCGGGTGCCGCGGCGACGTGACGTCGGCGCCACAGCAGCCAGGCACAGACGACGCCCTGGACCATGACCAGGGCACTGACCGTGGCGGCGATGACCCCGGCGGATTGGTCTGCGGCGGTGAGCAGGTCGAATCCCGCATGCCAGAGCAGCACGGGGATGATGCTCCACGCCGCCCCGTAGGCCATCCAGGCCAGCAGATAGGACCCGCAGACCAGGGCGAGCATCCAGCCGATGATCCCGGCCCCCATGTCCCGATATGCCGGGTTGAAGAAGAACGCCGGGATGTGCCAGGTGATCCACACAGCCGCGACGACGAGGGCCGCCCAGAACACCGACATATGTTGCGAGAGTGCGGGAAGCAGCCAGCCGCGCCACCCGGCCTCCTCGCCCAGACCGAACGTGAGCACCCACACCACCGCCACGAGCGGCCAGGCCAGACCAGGCAGTTTGTCGGTCATGCCGAACTGTGCGGTGTCGGGCCACGATCCCTCGACGACGGCGGCCGCGCCGAAGGCGATCAGGTAGTAGGCGATGGGCATGCCGATGGCGGCCACCCACCAGATCGGCCGGAACCGCACCCCGAAGGTGCGCCGCGCCCACGCACGCAGACCTGACGCACCGCCCTCCCACAACGAGGCGACGACGGCACCACAGATCGGGCCTGCCGAGGCGAGGAAGAACGTCCACGGGACGCGATCGGGACCGCCTGTCTGCGCCCGCACCACCAGCGGCAGCCACACGGCCCACGTCACCAGGACGGTGACGACCAGATACACCACCAGCGCGTGGGGGCGGCGCAGCTCGGTCCCGTCGGGGTACGCGATCCTCATGCGTGAATTGAACACCCTGACCGCATCCGAGGCCGTGCCGGTCACCGAAAATATACTCGGCGATTAATCAACCGGAAACACGACGTCCTTACGTTGTTCTCAGTCTCATCACCCTTCCCGAGGAGAACAGCAATGACCGCATCGGCCAACTCGGCCGCCGCGACCGCGCACCACAGCGCGGCCGGTGAGAGCGTCATCAAACCCGGCTACGACCCGTCCTTGACCAATGAGGACCTCGCGCCGCTCAAAGAGCAGAAGTGGACCTGGTACAACATCTTCGCGTTCTGGATGTCCGATGTGCACAGTGTGGGCGGCTACGTCTTCGCCGGCAGCCTGTTCGCACTCGGGATCGCCGCCTGGCAGGTGCTGGTGGCACTGGTCGTCGGCATCGTCGCGGTCAACCTGCTGTGCAACCTGGTCGCCAAGCCCAGCCAGCAGGCCGGAGTGCCCTACCCGGTGACCACCCGGATCTGCTTCGGCATCAAGGGCGCCAACATCCCGGCCATCATCCGCGGTCTGATCGCGGTGGTCTGGTACGGCATCCAGACCTACCTGGCGTCGGTGGCCTTCGGCCTGCTCGCCCTGAAGTTCTGGCCGTCGCTGGCGCAATACGGCGAGGACGGCTCACACTTCTTCCTCGGCCTGTCATGGGTCGGCTGGGGCGGCTTCATCCTGATGTGGGTGCTGCAGGCACTGGTGTTCTGGAACGGTATGGACACCATCCGCAAATTCATCGACTTCTGTGGTCCCGCAGTGTACGTCGTGATGATCCTGCTGGCCGGATACCTCATCTACAAGGCCGGCTGGTCCAACGTCAGCTTCGACCTGTCCGCCGGAACCCCCACCGTCGGTTGGGGTTCGGTGACCGCGATGATCTCCGCCTTCGCCCTGGTGGTCTCCTACTTCTCCGGTCCGATGCTCAACTTCGGTGACTTCTCGCGCTACGGACGCACCTTCGGCGAGGTCAAGAAGGGCAACTTCTGGGGTCTGCCGGTGAACTTCCTGTTCTTCTCGATCCTGGTGGTGTGCACCGTTTCTGCCGGCGCCACCGTCATCGGCCACGATGCCGACGGCAACATCATCACCGACCCGGTGCACATCGTCGACCAGATCGACAACACCACCGCCGCGGTGCTCGGTGTGCTGACCTTCGCGATCGCCACCATCGGTATCAACATCGTCGCCAACTTCGTCTCCCCCGCTTTCGACTTCTCCAATGTCGCGCCCACCAAGATCAGCTGGCGGATGGGCGGCATGATCGCCGCGGTCGGCTCGGTGGTCATCACCCCGTGGAATCTGTTCAACAATCCGTCGGCCATCCACTACACGATGGACACCCTCGGTGCGGTGATCGGCCCGCTGTTCGGCATCCTGATCGCCGACTACTACCTGGTCAAGAAGCAGAAGATCGTCGTCGACGACCTGTTCAGCATCAAGCCGGAGGGTGCCTACTTCTACCGCAACGGCTGGAACCCGGTCGCGGTGATCTCGGTGATCCTGGCCTCCCTGCTGCCGATCTCGTTCGTCATCTGGGGCACCTCGTTCCAGGCGAGCTTCACGTGGTTCATGGGTGCCGCCGCCGGCCTGGTGATCTACTACCTCGGCATGCGACTCGCGCCGGCGTCGTTCGTCCACGGCAAGACGGGGGCGACCTCGACGAGCGACATCGCGGTCTCCGCCGACGGCACCACCGCACCCATGGACGCCACGCTCGACACCGCCGGGGCATCCTCGGATTCATGAAACTGGTCGTCATCAACCCGAACACCACCGACGAGATGACCGCGGTGATCGCCACCGCCGCGCGATCGGTCGCCCCGGCCGGCGCCGAGGTCGTCGCGGTCACCTCGTCGATGGGTCCGGCATCGATCGAGAGTCATTACGACGAGGCGCTCGCGGTCCCGGGAGTGCTCGACGCGATCGCCGCGCATCCCGATGCCGACGGTTACCTGCTCGCCTGCTTCGGTGATCCCGGCCTCGACGCCGCCCGCGAACTCGCGGCCGCGCCGGTGCTGGGTATCGCCGAGGCGGCGATGCACCTCGCCGCCCCGCTGGGGCGGGGGTTCTCGGTGGTGACCACGCTGTCGCGGACCATCGGCCGGGCCCACGACCTGGTGGGCCACTACGGTTTCGGCCGCCAGTGCCTGGGCATCCATGCCTGCGAGATCCCGGTCCTGGAGCTCGAGTCCCGCCCCGACACCGCCGACGTCCTGGCCAAGGCGTGCGCCGAGGCACTGGTGGCCGACGGTTCGGACGCCATCGTGCTCGGCTGCGCCGGGATGGCCGACCTGGCCCGGCGGATGTCGGCCGAGATCGGGGCCCCGGTGATCGACGGGGTGGCCGCCGGGGTGGGCATGCTGGCCGCGATGGCGGCGATGGGGCTGCGCACCGGCACGTCGTCGGGCGAGTTCGCCCGCCCGCCGGCCAAGACCTACAGCGGTGTCCTGGGCGGCTTCGGGCTCGGCGGCGGCATGCCGTCACGATCGTCCGACCAGCACTGAATTCCCCTATGCGACCGCACGACGAGGCCGCGCCCGGTCCGACCTGGGCGCGGCTTCGTCGTGTCAGACCGCTAGGGTTAGGTCCCATGGACAGCGCTGCCGACCACGACGCCGAGGTCACCCACGCCGCCCTGCTGGCGGCCGAGGGCGACCGCGCCGCGTTGAGCCGGTTCATCCGCGCCACCCAGAAGGACGTGTGGCGGTTCGTCGCCCACCTCGGGCATTCCGGCACCGCCGACGACCTCACCCAGGAGACCTACCTGCGTGCGGTGAAGTCCATCCACCGCTTCCGCGCCGAGTCCAGCGCCAAGACGTGGCTGCTGTCGATCGCACGGCGCGTCTGTGCCGACGAGGTCCGCTACGCACGGTCACGGCCCCGTGTCTCTGCCGACGTCGACTGGGTCAGCGCCGCCGACGCCCACCGCTCGCAGCGGGCCGGCGCCCGCTGGGAGGACCTGGTGGAGATCAACCTGCTGCTCGAGGGACTGCCCGCCGAACGGCGTGAGGCGCTGGTCCTGACCCAGGTGCTGGGGCTGTCATATCAGGAGGCCGCCGAGGTCACCGGCTGCCCGATCGGCACCGTCCGCTCGCGTGTGGCCCGAGCCCGGGAGTCGCTGATCGACGCGGCCGCCGCGCAGCGTCGTCACATCCGCTGACCGATCGGCCTATCGCGAATCGAGATCCGGGTCACAGTCGGGAACCGTGTCGGCACGCCCGACGACCTATCCTGGGGAAGCATGTGTACGCGGCTTTCGCCGTGAGAGATCGAGGTTGATGTGACCAGCGTTACCGACCGTGCCGGACTCGACCCCGCCAGTACCGCAGCCGGGACCGCCGGTGATGGAGCCGACGCCGATCACCGGCTCCAGCTCGACGTCACCGGCATGACCTGTGGTGCCTGTGCCGCCCGGGTGGAACGCAAACTCAACAAGGTCGACGGGGTGAAGGCGTCGGTGAACTACGCCACCCGCGTCGCCACCATCGACGCCGCCCCCGGGATCGGCACCGACGAGTTGTGTGCCGTCGTCGACGGCGCCGGATACGGGGCCACCCCGCGGTCGAACGTGCCGCAGGCCCTGCCCGACACCGATGCCGTCGAGGCCACCCGCCTGTTCCGTCGTCTCGCGGTGGCCGTGGTGCTGTTCGTCCCGCTGGCCGATCTGTCGATCGTCTTCGCCGTCGTCCCGTCGATGCGGTTCACCGGCTGGCAGTGGCTGCTGCTGGCGATGGCCGCCCCCATCCTCACGTGGTGTGCGTGGCCGTTCTACCGGGTGGCGTTCAAGAACCTGCGGACCGGCGCGGCCACCATGGAAACCCTGGTCACCCTGGGTGTGCTGGCGGCGACCGGGTGGTCGTTGTACTCGATGTTCACCACCGACCCCGACACCGCCGAACCCCACGGTGTGTGGGATGCGATCTGGAGCAGCGACTCGATCTATCTCGAGGTCGCGACGGGTGTGACGGTGCTGGTGCTGGCCGGACGCTACTTCGAGGCGCGGGCGCGGTCGCGCGCCGGCGGTGCGTTGCGGGCGCTGGCCGCGCTCGGCGCCAAGGATGTGGCGGTGCTGCTGAAGGACGGCCGCGAGATGCGCATCCCCACCGAAGAACTCAAGGAGCAGCAGCGGTTCGTCGTGCGCCCGGGTGAGACCATCGCCACCGACGGCCTGGTCATCGAGGGCACCGCGGCCATCGACATGTCGGCGATGACCGGCGAGTCGCGGCCGGTGGACGCCGAGCCGGGCGAGGCCGTCATCGGCGGCACCACCGTGCTCGACGGCCGGCTGATCGTGGAGGCCGCCGCGGTGGGCGCCGACACCCGCTTCGCCGCGATGATGCGGCTGGTCGAGGAGGCGCAGACCGGTAAGGCGCGCGCACAGCGGCTGGCCGACCGGATCGCCGGTGTCTTCGTCCCGGTGGTGGTCGCGTTGTCGCTGATCACGCTGGCGGTGTGGCTGCTGATCGGTGAACCGGCCGACCGTGCGGTGTCGGCGGCGCTGGCCGTGCTGATCATCGCCTGCCCGTGTGCGCTGGGTCTGGCGACGCCGATCGCGGTGATGGTCGCCACCGGCCGTGGCGCACAGCTGGGCATCTTCCTGAAGGGCTATCAGACCCTCGACACCTCCCGGATGGTCGACACCATCGTCTTCGACAAGACCGGCACCGTGACCGAGGGCTCGCTGTCGGTGTCGCAGGTGCTCGCGACCGACGGTTTCGACGCCGACGAGATCCTGGGGCTGGCCGCGGCCGTCGAGGCGGCCTCCGAGCATGCGGTGGGTGCGGCGATCGCCGGTGCGGTCGACGAACAGCACCGTCTCGAGGTCGCCGACTTCGTCGCCGAGGCCGGTCGGGGTGTGACCGGTGTGGTCGACGGGCGTACGGTGACCGTCGGGTCCCCGCGCTGGGCGCAGCGCGCCTCGGTGATCCCCGCCGACATCGCCCGGGCCCGCAAGCAGGCCGAGGAGCGCGGTGACACGGTTGTGTACGTGACCGTCGACGGCACCCCGGCGGCGATGATCGCCGTCGCCGACACCATCAAGGATTCCGCGGCGCCGGCGATCGCCGGGCTGAAGGCGGCGGGCCTGCGCACGATCCTGCTGACCGGCGACAACGAGGGTGCCGCGCGCACCGTCGCCGCCGAGGTCGGTGTGGACGAGGTGATCGCCGAGGTGCTGCCCGACGAGAAGGTCGAGACCATCCGGCGGCTGCAGGACGAGGGCCATTCGGTCGGCATGGTCGGTGACGGCATCAACGACGGTCCGGCCCTGGCCACCGCCGATCTGGGGCTGGCGATCGGTCGGGGTACCGATGTGGCGATCGGCGCCGCCGACGTCATCCTGGTCCGCGACGACCTGCGGTCGGTGCCTGCCGCACTGAGCCTGGCCGGCGCCACCCAGCGCACCATCCGCACGAATCTGGTGTGGGCCTTCGGCTACAACGTGGCGGCGATCCCGATCGCCGCACTCGGTGTGCTCAACCCGCTGATCGCCGGTGCGGCCATGGCCCTCTCGTCACTGTTCGTCGTCACCAACAGCCTGCGACTGCAGAAGTTCGGCGCGGTGCGCAAGCGCTGACGGCCCGCTGCTTCGGCGCCACCGAACGCGCCCACCTCCGAGGTGGGCACCATCCGACGTCGGCCGACCGAGGTTTCGACACGCCTCGTCGCTACGCTCCTCATCGGCTCAACCACCGAAGAACGCGCCGCACACCATCATCACCACCACCGATGGTCGAGCCGGGACCGAGCCCCAAGGGCGAGGACCCGTGTCGAGACCCCGCAACCTCAACCAACGATGGTCGAGCCGGGACCGAGCCCCAAGGGCGAGGACCCGTGTCGAGACCCCGCAACCCGACGATGCCCGCACCCCCACCGACACACGCCGCACTCCATCGCGCGCACCGAGGCCACCCGATCGAGCACACGTCACCGAGTCCGACGACGCAGTTCCCGGACCTCGGCCAGTGCGGTGTCGATCGCGTCGTCGTCGAAGACCGGTTCGTCGTCGGACACCGGGGCATCGGGCGCATCGTCACCGGCCGCACGGTGTGGTCGGTCGCGGCGGGCGCCCACGGTCAGCGCGATCGTGACGACGACGGCGCAGGCGGCGGCCACCGCGACCGCCACCGATCCGGAGGTCACCACGAGTGCCACGATCAGCGCACCGGACACCACGGCCCCGACACCGGCTGCCGTCCACCACATCCGTGTCCGACGGTCGGGTCCCCAACGTGGGGTGTGCCTCCCGCCCTCGGCGGCTTCGAGGATCCGGTCGGTGAGGTCGGGTCGGTCGTCGGTGATCACGCGCAACGAGTCACGGACGTGCGGGATCGCCAGGGACTGCAGCCGTCGGTACCACTCGGCGCAGTCGGGACACCCGGCGACGTGCTCGTCGACCCGCGCCGACGGCACGGTCTCCCGCTCCCCGTCGACCCGCGCCGACAGCGCCTCGCGCGCCACCTCACACCGCATGGTCCCGATTGTCCTCTTCCGGTCAAGCCGATCAGCGACGCGACTTGGCGAGTTCCTCGAGCATCTTGTTGTAGTTGTCGAGCTCGACGTCCTCGTAGGTCTCGGCATGCCGGTCGGCACGACGCGCCTCCCGGTTGTCCGACTTGGCCCACTGCGCGACGATCGCGATCACCACCAGCACCAGCGGCACCTCACTGGCACCCCAGGCGATGGCACCACCGAGCCACTGGTCGTGGGCGCGGTCGGCAACCCACGGCAGGTCGAGCTGACTGTAGAACTTGTCGCCGATCACCGACGACATGGTCATCAGCGCGATACCGAAGAACGCGTGGAACGGCATGACGCCGAACAGGTATCCGATGCGGGCGAGGTACGGGATGCGCTGCGGTCCGGGGTCGATGCCGATGACGACCCAGAAGAACAGGTATCCGATGATGATGAAGTGGATGGTCAGCAGGACGTGACCCCAGTGGTAGCGCGTGAACGTCCCGAAGATCGCCGTGAAGTACACCGCATACAGCGAGATCACGAACAGCACGAAGGCGACCGCCGGATTCGACAGCACCTTGGTGACCTTGGAGTGCAGCGCCCACAGCAGCCATTCACGCGGGCCGGGCGGCCGATGTGAGCCGCTGGTCGGCAGCGCACGCAGCGCGAGGGTGGCCGGTGCACCCAGCACGAGCAGTACCGGAGCGAACATGTTGAGCGACATGTGTTCGGCCATGTGCACGCTGAACATCGCCGATCCGTAGGCACGGATACCCGATCCGGTCACCACGACCACCATCAGGCAGCCGAGCATCCAGGAGATGGTGCGACCCCACGGCCAGGCGTCGCCGCGCTTGATCAGATGCCGGACGCCCACGCCGTAGAGGACGGCCCCGACGATCGCGGCGGTGCCCATCACGAAGTCGAAGCGCCAGTAGGAGAACAGTCGCCATGTGGTGGGTGCCCCGGGCAGTTCGTAGCCGAGGAAGACGTCCCAGGAGGTGAAGTCGTGGGCGAGCAGCCCCGGTGCGACGCGGGTGTCCATGATCGCCCAGCAGGCCATCGCCAGCACCATCGCGACCGTCCCGACCAGCGCGACGGTGAGGCCACGACCCCGATCGGCGTCGTCGGAGTGCGAGCGCAGGGTGAGCACGCTGGTGACCAGGGCTGCGGCCAGTCCGATCAGCAGCAGCACCGATGCGATGCCGAAGGCGGTGGTGAACAGGTAGCGGGCGGGCACCAGGAAGGCGATCAGACCGGCACCGGAGGCCAGTCCGACGAGGTCGGCGATACCGACGATCCACGCGGTCCGACGCTGAAGGATCTGCCGGTCGTCGTCGGGGGTGATCGGCGGGGCGGTCAGCGCGGCCACCCGCACACCGATCGACACCGACACCGCCAGGATGAACAGGATCACCAGGCTGGTCATGTAGTCGTGGTTGGGTCCCTGCCCGCCGTTGCCGGCCATCGGCAGCGCCGCGACCGCGATCCCGGTGGGGATCACGAAGACCAGGTGGGCGATCCACGACAGGAAGAACCGGCTCAGCAGGGCGACGATGGTGGCGAAGATCGCCACCACCAGCCAGGCGACGGCTTTCTCACTGATCCCGATGGCGCTGAACAGCAGACCGTTGGACAGGATCTTGCCGAGGGGCTGCCCGTAGCCGTCGGCGGCGGCCACACCCACCATCAGCCACGACAGCACCGCCCAGACGGGGGTGGCCGTCGAGACGAACCGGTGTGCCCGGTAGACGGTGGCGTCGATGATGCCGTCGTGATCGGGTCGGGCCGAGGTGACGACGAAGATCAACGCCCCCAGACACAGTGCACCGAGGGTGGCGCCGACGAAGTATCCGGCCACGTCGAGCACCGCGATCGGCCCACCCGGATACGGGTCGCCGCGTTCGATGTGTCTCGCGGAGCCACTGATCATGGCGTAGATCACGACGCCGAGCAGGGCGGCGAGGATCACGAGTCCCAGCCCTCGGCCCACCTGTGAGACCGACCTGCGTGCTGTCGGTGCTTCATCCACGGAGGTCATGTGAACAAACGTCTCCTAGCGACGCCGCAGCGTACTGGCGTCCCGGCCAGTCTACGACGCCGTGTAGGGGTGCCCCCAGCCCGCCGTCGCGGCCGGTACGCTGAACACCGGCGCAAAGGCGCTCGAGCCCGATGTTGCGGACCAGGAGTGTGAGAAACCAGTGGCAAACAAGCCCCGGAAACCGGTCGTCGATCCGCGAGCAGCCGAACGCCGGCGCTCCCTGTTCATGAAGATCGGCACGGTGGTCGCGGTCGTCGTCATCGCCGTCGTGGTCTTCGTCGCGATCGTCCTCACCAACAAGTCGTCCACCGGCGACGCCACCGCCCCGTCGGTCGCCACCGGCGACGCCTACCGCATCACCGCGGCACCGGCCGGCACCACTCCCGCGGTCACGGTGACGATCCTCGAGGACTTCCAGTGCCCGGCATGTAAGCAGTTCGAGCAGCTCTACAGTGACGCGCTCGCCCAGTTGCGGACCAACCCCAAGGTGGCCGTCGACTACCGTCCAATCGCGATCCTCGACCGCATGTCGACCACCGACTACTCGACCCGCGCCGCCAACGCGTCGGCCTGTGTCGCGGAATCGACCAAGGGCGCCAACAACTTCGAGGTGTGGCTCAAGTTCCACAACCTGCTGTACGTGAACCAGCCGACCGAGGGCGGCGCCGGGCTCACCGACAGTCAGCTGACCACCTACGCCAACCAGGCCGGGGCACAGAACATCTCCGACTGCGTCAACGACGGCCAGTTCAAGAGCTGGGTCGCCGACCAGACCAAGAGCGCCGACGTCACCGCCACGCCGACCGTGCGGATCAACGGCAAGGACGTCGAGCTCAGCACCCCGGATGCACTGCTCGCCGCCGTGAACGAGGCCGGGGGCGCACAGCAATGACCACCGACGCCGTGACCGAGCCCGACGCCACCCCGGAGCCCGTCGACGCATCCGCCGGATCGTCGTGGGCGGGGTTCCACCCCTCCGTGGGTGTCGGTACCGGGATCGCCGTTCTCGTTCTCGGCATCATCGGATTCGTCGCGTCGTCGACGCTCACCATCGAGCGCATCGAGCTGCTGATCGACCCGAACTACCGACCCAGCTGCAGCATCAACCCGGTGCTGTCGTGCGGTTCGGTGATGGTCACCGAGCAGGCCCGCCTGTTCGGTTTCCCCAATCCGCTGATCGGTATCGCCGCGTTCTCGGTGATCATCGTCACCGGCGCGCTGGCCACCGGCCGGGTCTCCCTACCGCGTTGGTACTGGCTCGGCCAGACCATCTTCACCGCACTCGGATTCGTCTTCGTCAACTGGCTGGCCTTCGAGAGCCTGTACTCGATCAATGCACTGTGCCCGTACTGCATGGTGGTGTGGACCGTCACCCCGATCATCCTGATCATCAGTGCCGGAAGGCTGTTCGCCCAGACCGACCGCGCCCGCGAGATCCGGTCGTGGCTGTGGGTGCTGCTCCCGATCTGGTACGTCATCGTGATCATGCTCATCGGTATCCAGTTCTGGGACTACTGGTCGACGCTGTTCTGAGCTCGACCGACGTCGGCTTCACCACCTGGTCATACCAGTTCGTGGGGCCGACTCGGGCGGTGACCACCTCGGAGGTGGTCACCGCCCCACGCATGTCACGGAGATCTCGACACGGGTCCTCGCCCTTCCGGCTCGGTCCCGGCTCGATCACCAAGAACTGATGGTTGAGCCGACAAGGAGCGAAGCGACGAGTCGAGTCGAAACCCCCGCAACCCGAACCCGTGACGCAACCACCCCCGAACGTGGCCACCACCCCACACACGTCACGAAGATCTCGACACGGGTCCTCGCCCTTCCGGCTCGGTCCCGGCTCGATCACCAAGAACTGATGGTTGAGCCGACAAGGAGCGAAGCGACGAGTCGAGTCGAAACCCCCGCAACCCGAACCCGTGACGCAACCACCCCCGAACGTGGCCACCACCCCACACACGTCACGAAGATCTCGACACGGGTCCTCGCCCTTCCGGCTCGATCACCAACAGGACCCCCGCAAGCCGAACTCGTGACGCAACCACCTCGGAAGTGGTCACCACCTATGCCAGGGTCTCCCCCACGCGGTAGGCGACCATCATCGTCGTGGCGTGGGGGCCGCTGCGACCGTCGCCGGGCAGGATCGAACCGTCGACGATCCGCAGACCTCGTACACCGTCGACGACGCCTGCACCATCGGTCGCAACTCCCATCGGCATGGTGCCCCACGCGTGCTGCGATGTCCCGACCGTCGGATCGATCATGATGCTTCCGGATTCGACGATGCCGGCGAACTCTGACGAGGCGAGCATGTCCCGGACATCGTCGGCGATCGCCGACAACGTCTGAAGCACACCGTGTTCCGGGTCGTCCAGGTGTAGTCGCACCTCGCCCGTGCCGTCGAGGAACACCTGCCCGGTACCGGCCGGGCGCATCCCACATACCCCGATGACCGGCCGGCGGCCCGACACTCCCCCGATGTAGCGACCGAAATCGTCGGAATAGCAACGGATCTCGACCCCGCTCTCGGTGTGGACCACCGATTGCAGCAGCGCGGGAAGGTCGGCGGCGGAGGTCTCCTGGCGTCGGCGGTAGCCGACCAGGACCTCCCGGTGCTCACCGACGCCGAGGGTTCGAGGCACCGACAACCCGCCGGAACGCAACAGGATGCCCGCCGTCCCGAGGGTGCCCGCACACAAGATCACCTCGCCGCACGCGATGTCACCCGACGCGGTGCGGACCCCGGTGACCCGGCCGTCGACGACGAGCACCTCACCGACGGCGACCCCGGTACGGACGGTGAGTCCCGGTCTTCCGATCGCGGGCCGCAGGAAGGCCTCCGCGGAGGTCACCCGGAGGCCGTCGCGCCGATTGCTGACAACGCGGTTCAGGCCGACGATCGGCCAGCGGTCCCCGGGTGGACGAACCGGGATGCGGGTCCGCCAGAAGGATTCGAATGCGATTGCGGTGTCGCCGAGTTCGTCGTCGCCGAAGGGGCTCGCCGACATCCGGCCGTGCGGTCCGTCGAGCTCGGCGTAGGCGGCCTCGACGGTGTCGAGATCCCATCCGGCAGGCCAGTCGTCGAAGTCGTCGCGGTGCCGGCGCAGGAAGTAGGCGCCGTTGACCGCCGACGACCCGCCGAGTCCGCGACCGCGCACCACCGGCAGTCCGGACGCCTCGGGTACCGGTGTCGCATGCGGTTCCCCCGAACCGATCGGCAGCCGCCGCAGCGAGCGCACGGCGTCGTCCGGCCAGCCCGGGCCCTGCTCGAGCAGCAGCACCGTGCGTGTGCCGCCGCGGGTCAACGCATCGGCAAGCACGCAGCCGGCACTGCCGGCACCCACCACGACGACGTCGAACCGATCGGTCAGCGCGTCACCACCGGACGCAGTGCCCCGAGATCACGTTCGCGCACAACGCCTTCCCACAGCCCGGTGCCGTAGGCGAGGTCGTCCAGGCGGCGACACAGCAGGTAGCTGAACGGCCCCATACTCGGGCCGAGCGACGGATCGCTGATCACCGACCGCACCCATTCGACGAGACCCTCGATCACCGCCAATTCGATCACCAGTCGCCGGAAGCGACGCGACAGCAGGGCCATGATCAACGCCAGCGGCCAGTAGTGACGACAGATCGCCGCCGATGCCTGCAGCAGCCCGTACCCGGCGGCGCGGCCGGTCATCTGCCCGGCCACCACCGATGCCCCCGGAAGATCGCCGAGCCTGCCACGCAGTCGAGCGGCCGCCTGGGCGAGCACGACGAAGGCGACGACCATGCCGATCTTGGTGCGGGTCAGCAGCGCGGCGACGGCGACCGCCATCGACACGGTCATCACCATCGGCGCGGCCATCGTCCCGTGCCGTTGCGCGAGGAAGGCCGCCCCGGTCCCGTAGTAGCGGCGCCGTGAGAGCACCTGACGCATCCCCGTACGGTGATCGTGGGAGACGCGGGCCACCGGGTCGTAGCGCATCCGCCAGCCCGCCTCGTGCAGGCGCCAGCACAGATCCACGTCCTCGGCCACCCGAAGATCCTCGTCGAATCCCGGAAAAGCACTGCGCCGCAGGATCATCGCCGCACTGGGCACGTACGGCACCGGGGTTCCGGGCACCACCGACGCCTCGGTGGGCCCCATGTCCAGCGAGGAGTGGCTGTTCTCGTAGCGCTCGGCGAGTGACTGCCGACCCCGTCCGGGTCCACCGCGCGCCGACAACCCGACGATCCGCGGTGCCGCGAGCGCCACCATCGGATCGGAGAAGTGGGCGAGCAGCATCATCAGCCATTCGGGGTCGGGCACCACATCGGAGTCGAGGAAGGCGACGAAGTCGGTCTGCGCGGCGGCCGCACCGGCGTTGCGTGCGGCGGCCGGACCGCGGTTCTCCTCGAACCGGATCACCCGGACCCGGGGGCGTGCGGCGACGACCAGGCCGTCGGCGGCCGAATCCTCGGTGACCGCTTCGGCGGTGGAGGAATCGCCTGCGGCGCAATCGGTGTGGCTCGCATCGACCCGGATCGGCTCGGCCGATCCGTCGTCCACCACGATCACCTCGTGGCAGTCGAGCGCGGCGATCAGCCGGTCGACCCCGGATTGGTTGTCGCGCACCGGGATCACCACGGTCACATCGTCGATCCTGGGTCCCGACATCGGGCGCGGATGGGCGATACCCGACTCGAGGAGGGTGCGGGCGAGTGACCTGGTGGGCGGATCGCACACCTCGATGCGGCCGTCGGCCGACGTCATGCCGAGTGCGGCGTCGGACATCCGCAGCATCCGCGTCGGCGATCCGCCGACCAGGTAGCGCAGGTCTCCACGCCGGGCACATCGCATGTCGATCTGCACCTGGAAGCCGTCGGGCAGTACCTGCTCGGCCGGTGCCACGCCCGCCTCCGCGTCCCGTTCGACCGCTGTCATCGAAGTCGTCCCCCGTCGTCGACCGTCCATTCCGTCAGCGCCCGGACCAGATCGTCCACCGCCCCGTCCAACAGCCGGGCGCCGTGTTCGGCCGACGCCGACCGCGGGTCACCCAGGATACCGTTGCCGCTCACCGCCGCGACCCCACCGGCCCGCATCGCGCCGAGCAGTTCGCGCATCGGTGCGACGTTACCCGCCTCGAGCCGGCCGGTGTGCACCAATCCGGGTGAAAGGTGAAGCAGGATCGACGTTTCGGTATGCCCCGCGTGGGCGTCGGCATCCGGGAAGACACATGGGTACCAGGCGACCTCACGTGCCTCATAACGCAACCTGGCCACCGCACCGGCGACGGTCGCGACGTTGCCGCCGTGGCCGTTGACGAAGACGATCCGTCCCGCCCACCGGCACGCACTGCGCCCGTATTCCAGCAGGACCTGGTGCAATGCCTCGTGCCCGAGCGAGATGGTCCCGGCGAACCCCTCGTGTTCACCGCTGGCGCCGTACGACAGTTCCGGGGCCACCCAGCTGTTCGACGGGGCGCGCTCCCCGGCCCGGGTGGCGATCGCCACCGCGATCCGGGTGTCGGTGTCCAGGGGCAGGTGCGGGCCGTGCTGTTCCACCGCACCGACCGGGACCAGCAGCGTGAGGTCGGCGACGGCGTCTTTGCGGGTTTCCACTTCCGGCCAGGTCGCAGTCCCCAACGCCGCCGGTTGTCTCATTCCAGAGAGTCTAGTGCGGTCACGCCGTGCGGGTAACCGTCTCGCGCGCCCGAATCGGGGCGATCGACCGCTCTTGCCCGCCCGCCGAGACCTACTTGGCGAGCGCTCGATCGGTTGTGTCATCCTGGTAACCGAATCGTGATGCCCGACACAGTGGCACACCTCGACCGGAGGGACCGCATATGAGTGACACCGCAGCACCCACCAGCGGTAAGACTGGACCGCTGAATCGGATTCGTGTGATCGAATTCGCCGGGATCGGCCCCGGCCCGCATGCGGCGATGATGCTCGCCGACCTCGGCGCCGACGTCATCCGCGTGCAGCGCCCCGGCAGTCTGCCCAAGGAGGGCGCCCCGGCCGACGCCCTGCTGCGCGGCCGGCGTGTGGTGGAGGCCAACCTCAAGGATCCCGCCGACAAGGACATCATCGAGGGCCTGGTCGCCAAGGCCGACGTGATCCTCGAGGGTTTCCGGCCCGGTGTCATGGAGCGGCTGGGCCTGGGCCCGGACGATCTCGCCGCGATCAACCCCGGCCTGATCTACGGCCGGATGACCGGCTGGGGCCAGGAAGGCCCGCGCGCCCAGCTCGCCGGACACGACATCAACTACATCTCGCTGACCGGAATGCTGCATGCGATCGGCCGCAACGGTGAGCGCCCGGTGCCGCCGCTGAACCTGGCCGGCGACTTCGGCGGCGGGTCGATGTTCCTCGTCATGGGCGTGCTCGCGGCGCTGGTCGAACGCCAGTCGTCGGGCCGCGGCCAGGTGATCGACGCGGCGATGGTCGACGGCGCTTCGGTTCTGGGACAGATGATGTGGGCGTTCCGCGGCCTCGGCCTGTGGAAGGACGAGCGCGGTGCCAACATGCTCGACACCGGCGCCCCCTACTACGAGGTCTACGAGACCTCCGACGGCAAGTACATGGCCGTCGGCGCGATCGAGCCGCAGTTCTATGCCGAACTGCTCAAGGGCCTGGGTCTGTCCGACGCCGACCTGCCCTCCCAGACCGACGTCACCCGCTCGGCCGAGCTCAAGGCCGTGTTCACCGAGACCTTCGCCTCCCGCACCCGTGACGAGTGGGCCAAGATCTTCGAGGGCACCGATGCCTGCACCTCCCCGGTGCTGAACTTCGACGAGGTGGCCGCCGATCCGCACATGGCCGCCCGCGCCAATCTCGTCGAGATCGACGGCGTCGTCCAGGCGCAGGTCGCCCCGCGCTTCTCGCGCACCTCCCCGCAGACCCCGGCCGGTCCGGCCCGCACCGCCACCGACCCGGCGTCGATCTGGAACGACTGAACACACCCCGATGACCAAGGCCCCCACGGATTCCCGTGGGGGCCTTGGTCATCGGTGGGTCAAGCCGGGGTGTCAGACCTTGGAGTTGCCCATGTCGATCGGCATCTGCATACCGGTGATCGCGCGCGACTGCGGCGACATCAGGTAGAGCACCGCGTCGGAGATGTCGTCGAGGGTCGCGACCGGGTAGTCGTCCATCATCGAGATGAAGTACCGGGTGTACTCGCCCATCTCGGTGAACACCCGCATCGCCGACGAGTCCCCCACCCCCATCGGGGTGTCCACCGCGTACGGATGGATGGAGTTGACCCGGATCCGATGCGGGGCCAGTTCTTTCGCGACGGTCTGGGCCATCCCGGTGAGCGCGAACTTCGACGCCGAGTACGACGCCTGCACCGGCATCGCCTTGAGCCCGGCCACCGAACTCACGATCACGATCGACCGGCTGCGCCGCTCTCCGGCCAGCAGGGCGGGAATGGTGGCGCGCAACGTCTTCCACGTTCCGGTGACGTTGACGTCGAGCACGTCGGTGAACTGCGCCTCCGACAGTTCCCAGGTGAGGCCCCAGGTGAGGATGCCGGCATTGGCGATGACGTGGTCGAGCCTGCCGAACTGCTGGACGCCGTCGGCGACCAGTTGTTCCTGGAAGGCCAGGTCACGGATGTCGCCCTGCCGGGCGAGGATCTTGCCGCCGGCCTCCTCTACCAGCCGGACGGTCTCCTCGAGGTCCTCGGCGGTGGCCGCCGGATAGGTGGTGTGGTCGGCCACGGGTCCCGCGATGTCGAGTCCGACGATCGCGGCACCTTCGCGCGCGAACCGGATCGCATGATTGCGACCCTGCCCGCGCGCGATACCGGTGATGTAGACAACCTGGCCGTCAAACTGTCCCATGACAGAACTGTAACACGTTCTAGTTCTGCCGTGGAGGGTGTTCTCAGGCGTCGCCGTAGGACCGTTCGAAGCCCTCGGGGATGATCAGGTCGTCGCGGCTCAACTCGTGAACACTCTTGCGCCCCAAGCCCATCAGCACACCGTCGAGACCCATCCGGAGCAGGTCGAGGACGTTCTCCACGCCCGGCTGACCGTTGGCGGCCAGACCCCACAGGTAGGCGCGGCCGATCATCACGGCCTTGGCACCCAGCGCGAGCGCCTTGGCCACATCACTGCCGCGGCGGATACCGCCGTCGAGCAGCACGTCGAGCTCGTTGCCGACGGCGTCGGCGATCGGCCCGAGCACGCGGATGGTGGCCGGGGTGCCGTCGAGGTTGTTGCCGCCGTGGTTGGACACCGAGATCGCCGAGGCACCGATGTCGACGGCGCGCTTGGCATCGTCGATCCGGGTGATGCCCTTGACCATGAACGGCCCGTCCCACTGCTCACGCAGCCACTTGAGGTCTTCCCAGGTGGGCGGCGGGGTGTTCATCCACTCGTAGTAGGCGCCGAAGAAGGTGGGGCCTGCGGTGCCCACGGTCGGCGGCAGGTTGGGTGCGGTGAGGTCGGGGATGATGATCTTGCCGTCACGGATCCAGTCCATGGCGTAACGCGGCTTGAGCGCGATCTCCGGAGCCAGTCGCAGCAGCGCCTTGAAGTCGACCTTCTCCGGGATCTCCGGGCTGCCCCAGTCACGACCGATGTTGAACACCCAGTCGGTGGTGACGATCAGACCCTTGGCGCCGGCCTCCTTGGCCCGCTGCACACGGGCGAGGATGTCGTCGCGGCTGCCGAGCCAGTAGATCTGGAAGAAGATCTTGTCGTTGACCGCGGTCACCTCCTCGACGGGGTGACTGGCGAAGCTCGACAGGCCCATCGCGGTCCCGCGGGCGGCGGCGGCCCGGGCGACGGCGACCTCGCCGTCGGGATCGACCGCCTGCACGCCGGTCGGGCTGATCATGACGGGGAACGAGATCTCCTGTCCCATCACGGTTGTCGACATCTCGCGGTCGGGCTGCACACCGACCACGTGCGGGGCGAAGCCGAGTTCCTTGAAGGCCTCGGTGTTGTCGTTGACGGTCACCCCCGCCTGTGTGCCGGCGACCAGCGACGAGTACACCGACTTGGGCAGTCGCTTCTTGGCGCGACGCTGCGCCTCGGTGACGGTTTCGAACCAGGGGTTGCGGGCCCAGGGATTGGTGACCATTGTTTTCCTACCTGTTTTCCATCTCGTGTTGCGGGCACCACCGATTCGCCCGGCCGCCGACCGGGCGAATCGATGATCACCGTGTGGGGGTTACAGAGAGAATCCGGCGAGCGGGTTCTCGTCACAGCTCTTCGACGGCGGACCGCCGATCGGAGCCATCTCGCCGTCGGGCCGGCGCGTCATCAACGTCAGCGGCGTCCCGCGCGAATGATCCTTGTTCGCAGTCGGTTTGGAGCGTTCCCCGGCGAGCAGCTCCTCGCCGTAGCCCTGGACGCACTCGGGGTCGGGACCGGCCAGGGGCAGGCCGGTGAAGAACTTGGCCGCCATGCAGCCGCCGCGGCAGGCGTCGAAGTGGGCGCACTTGGTGCAGGCGCCGGCGTTCTGCGGCTCACGCAGTTCGGTGAACAGATCCGATCGCTGCCAGATCTCCTGGAAGCCACCGTCGGTGGTGATGTTGCCGGCCAGGAAGTTCTCGTGGATCGCGAACGGGCAGGCGTAGACGTCACCCACCGGATCGATCAGGCAGACCACGCGACCGGCACCGCACAGGTTGAGGCCGGGCAGGCCACCACCGTTGGCACCACCGAACGCCGACAGATGGAAGAACGAGTCACCGGTCAGCACGTTGTCGCCATGTGCGACAAGCCATTCGTAGAGATCACGCTGCTGCGACGGCAGCGGGTGCAGATCGTCCCACACATCGGCACCGCGACCGGACGGACGCAGGCGGGTGATCCGCAGCGTGGCGTTGTAGCGGTCGGCGAGCGCCTTGAACTCGTCGAGCTGTGCGACGTTCTGGCGGGTCATCACGACGCTGATCTTGGCGTCGGCGAACCCCGCCTCGTGCAGGTTCTCCAGGGCGCGCACGGCCATGTCGAAGGACCCCGGACCGCGAACGGCGTCGTTGACCTCGGCGGTCGCGCCGTCCAGCGAGATCTGGACGTCGACGTAATCCGACGCGGCCAGACGTGCGGCGACCTTCTTGTCGATGCGTAATCCGTTGGTGGAGAACTTGACCCCCACCTGATGGCTGGTGGCGTAGTCGACCAGCTCCCAGAAGTCGGGGCGCACCGTCGGCTCGCCGCCGCCGATGTTCACATAGAACACCTGCATCCGCTGCAGCTCGTCGATGATGGCCTTGCACTGCTCGGTCGACAGCTCGCGCGGATCGCGTTTACCCGACGACGACAGGCAGTGCACACACGCGAGGTTGCACGCGTAGGTGAGCTCCCAGGTGAGACAGATCGGGGCGTCGAGACCACGCTCGAACTGATCGACCAGCCGACCGACCGCGGGACGCTGACCGCGTTCGGATTCGGTTGCGATGGGCGGCAACTCGAGGGTTGTCATCGGGTTCTCCTTGGACTAGAGGAGGGGTGGACGAGGACGCCGGGGCAGTCGGCGACCGGGGTGACGAGAAGATCGATCAGCGACGGGTGATCATGCCGGAATCGGCGAGCGTCGCCAGTGCCTGCAGGTACAGCGGGCGGTCGACGGTGTCGATCGCGGCCGCCGACAATGCCTGCTCGGCGGTGTCGAAGGTGGACAGCGACTGCACGATCCCGACCACCGTGAGGTTCTTCAGGAACGAGAGCTTGCGGGTACCGAAGTGATAGAGCAAGGCGCCGAACGGTTCTGGCCGCAAAGCCACCTTGGGGTTGAGTTCCCACGCCGCGTCGAGATCGAAAGCGGTTGCGGCACGGGGCGTATGGGTGGGCGCTGGGTCGGCGCTCCGGCCGCCGGTGACCGCGGGGCGGTCACCGGCAACCGGGGCAGATGTCGGGGAGGACATCAGTAGACCCCGCACATCCCGTCGATCGACACCTCTTCGACGAGCGACTCGCCGACGAGCTCGGTCTCCACGTCAGCGGGAACCGACGCGTCGTGAGTGGACTTACTCGACTGATCTGCCATGATCCAAACCTCCTGTAGATCGGGTAGTGATGCGGATCACGAGTCACTATAATGACACCCGGTGCAGAAATACACCCCCAGAACAGAAAAGCTGCCCAGATGGACAGGTGGAGAACAGGTGCAGGGAGCGTGACCAGCGTGAACAACCCGACCACGGCGACCGAGCCGTCGGCCCAACCCGGCCGCCGTCCGCGGACCTCCCGCGCGGAGATCTCCGGCGTCGCCATCGAGATGTTCACCGCGAGCGGCTTCGAGGAGACCAGCGTCGACGACATCGCCGACGCCGTGGGCATCGCGCGCCGCACCCTCTTCCGGTACTTCCCGTCGAAGAACGCGATCCCGTGGGGCGACTTCGATTCCCACCTCGACGAGCTACGGGCCATGCTCGACGAGATCCCCCCGGACCTGCCGATCGCCGAGGCACTGACCCGCGCACTGACCGCCTTCAACCACGTGCCCGCCGACACCATCGGACACCATCGGCGACGGATGGGTCTGCTGCTCGGGGTACCCAGCCTGCAGGCGCACTCGATGCTCATGTACGCCGACTGGCGGCAGGTCATCGCCGAGTTCTGCGCCCATCGCCTCGGCGTCCCGGAGACCGATCACCTGCCGCAGACGATCGGCTGGATGAGCCTGGGCACCGCCCTCGCCGCCTACGAGCACTGGCTCGCCGACCCCGACGCCGACCTCGACGAGCTCATCCGGACCGGGTGCACACTCCTCGCCGACGGAGTCCGGGCCCTGCACTGAGTCCTCGACCCGGCCCCGGCGATTACCCTGGTCCCGGAAGCGGCCACTCCACAGCCCCGGAGTTTTCGGCTACGCTCTCAAACTAGAACACGTTCTAATTTCATTCCCCGCACCATCCAGGAGACCGCCGGACATGACCGAACTGACGCCACACGGCTCTCGCAGCGTGATCCTGACCGTGGCCGAGGTCATCGACGAGACCGCCGACGCCCGCTCGATCGTCTTCGAGATCCCGGACACCGCCAAGGAAGCGTTCACCGACTACAAGCCGGGACAGTTCCTCACCCTGCGCATCCCGAGCGATCAGACCGGCTCGGTGGCGCGCTGCTACTCCCTCGCGTCCTCCCCCGCCGGCGACGAACTGCCGAAGGTCACCGTCAAACGAACCGTCGAGGGCTACGGCTCCAACTGGGTCTGCGACAACCTCGCCGCCGGTTCTCAGGTCGAGGTGCTGCCGCCGTCGGGTGTGTTCACCCCCCGATCGTTCGACGAGCCCATGCTGCTCATCGCCGCTGGCAGCGGCGTCACCCCGGTCATGTCGATCCTCAAGACCGCCCTGAACCGCGGCAACCGGCCCGTCGTGTTCTTCTACGCCAACCGTGGCACCGACGACGTGATCTTCGCCGCCGAGCTGCGCGAACTGCAGGCCACCCACGCCGACCGGCTGACCGTCGTCCACTGGCTCGAGTCATTGCAGGGTCTGCCGTCGGAGGCCACGCTCACCACCCTGTTCCGCGCCTTCCTCGGTCACACCGCCTACCTGTGCGGCCCCGGACCGTTCATGGAGGCCGTGCACAAGGGCCTGGAGAACGCCGGTTTCGCCCACCACGACGTCCACACCGAGGTCTACAACTCGCTGTCGGGGGACCCGTTCGTCGACGTCGTGCTCGAGGAGGTCAGCGACGAGGAACAGGCCGACGCCGCGACCGTCGAGGTGGAGCTCGACGGTGAGACACACGAGTTGTCGTGGCCGCGCAGACGCACCCTGATCGACATCATGCTCGAGGCCGGACTGGATGCCCCGTACTCCTGCCAGGAGGGCGAATGCGGTTCGTGCGCTTGCACTCTCACCGAGGGTTCGGTCGACATGGACAACGCCGGCGCCCTGGACCCGGAGGACATCGCCGACGGCTACATCCTCGGCTGCCAGGCGCATCCGACGTCGGATCGCCTGCGTATCGAGTTCTGAGTCCGCGGCTGCGGCGCCGTGGGCGCCGACGGCATTAAGGTCGATTCGTGCCGCCGCAGAAACCGGACGAGTCGCCCACCCACGATCCCGGCGATCCCGACGTCGACCCCACCACCCGGGTCGTCGTCTGGATGACCCTGCTCGCCGCCGTCGCCGGTGTGATCACCGGGTTCGTCGGCGGCGCCTTCCGCTGGCTGCTGGTACGCGCCGACCGCCTCCGACTCGACATCGTCGCCTGGGCGCATGATGCCGGTCCGGCCGGCTGGCTGGTCCCGATCGCGGTGTCGGCGGTGGCCGCCGGGATCGCCGGGCTGATCGGCGCGCGCATCCCGTTGTCGGCGGGCAGCGGTATCCAGCATGTCGAGGCAGTCGACCGCAAGGAGGCCGACCCGCCGACCGGTGAGGTCATCCCGGCACGCTTCGTCGGCGGCCTGCTGTCGATCGGCATCGGCGGCCTCGTCCTCGGCCGCGAGGGTCCGACGGTGCACATGGGTGCGGCGATCGGCGCGCTGTGCGGCCGGCTCGTCCGTGCCACCGCCGACGAGATCCGGGTGCTGCAGTCGGTGATGTCGGGGGCCGGGCTCGCGGTCGCGTTCAACGCCCCGATCGGCGGCGCCCTCTTCTGTCTGGAGGAGGTGGCCCACACGTTCAGACTGCGCTACGTCCTGTGGACGATGTCGGCGGTCGCACTGGCGGTGATGTGCAGTCGGGTGATCCTCGGCGATCATCCCGACTTCCAGGTCTTCGACGTGGCCGAGCCCGCGTTCTCCACGCTGCCGGTGTTCGTCGTGTTCGGCGGACTTCTCGCCCTGCTCGGTGTCGCCTACGGATGGCTGATCCGCGCCTGCCTGACTGCATTCGCCGCGGTCTCACACATCCCCAAGCCGCTCAGGTCCGCGGCCATCGGTGCCGTGATCGGCGCGGTGCTGATGGTCGACGCCGACCTGGTCGGCGGTGGCGACACCCTGACCCAGGCGATCCTCGCCGGTCAGCACCTGACGTTCATCGCCCTCGTCGTGATCCTGGTGGTGCGGTTTGCCGCCGGCCCACTCTCATACGCGGCCAACACATCCGGTGGCCTGTTCGCCCCGATGCTCGCACTCGGGGCGCTGTGCGGCGTGCTGTTCGCCCGCGTCCTGGACCTGCTCTGGGCAGGACTCGGCACCGACCTGCTGCCGGCGCTCATGCTGGTCGGGATGGCGACCCTGTTCACCTCGGTGGTGCGGGCACCGTTGACCGGTGCGGTGCTGGTGATGGAGATGACCGCGACCACCTCGGTCGCGGTCGCGATCCTCGCCGCCGGCGCGGCCGCGATGATCGTGGCGCAGTTGCTCGACGCTCCCCCGATCTACGACAGCCTCCGTCAACGGATGCTGGGCGCCGAACCGGACGAACGCTGACCGGGTACCCGAATCCGTCGACCGGGTACCATCTTCCATCGACCGGGCAGCGAATCGCTTGCGCCACAGGCCGGTCCGGCCGTCGGCACCACTCGAGGACGAGACCTCCGTCATGGTCGGACCGCCAGGCCGGCACGTCCACCTATCGGCTGCAGCCGATCCACCTGCGCCGACACGCATTTTGTCAGACCCCGTCTGTATGTTCGAACCATGTCCACCGAGATCCCCCCACCACCGTCGGCACACGCCGACGACGGTGCCCACGGCGATCCACACTGGACCGACCTCATCGCCACCGACGACACCCTCCCCGTACCCGACCGCCTCCGCGGCGACGAACACCTCACCGCCACCGATCTCACCGAGATCATCGCCCACTGCGCCTCCACCCGCGCCACCGCCATGTTCCGCCTCATGCAAGCCGCCTCCCTCATGTACGAGGAATACGAAGAGAACCACCACCAGAAGATCGCCGAAGCCACCACCAACCACTACGACAGCCTCGAAACCTTCGCCGACGCCCTCACCGCCCACCACACCGACACCACCCCCTACGACCAGCACGGACCCGACGGCCTCGAACAAGCCATCGCCCAGATCGGCGCCGTCCTGTCGGTCCCACCTCGCAAAGCCCGCGAACTCATCCTCGCCGGCGACGCCCTGCGCTACCGCCTCCCCTGGACCGGCGGCACCCTCGCCCAAGGCCGCATCGACGAACACCGCTTCCAGATCGTGCTCACCCGCACCACCCTCGTCACCCCCGAACTCATGCCCCAGGTCGACTCCCGCATCGCCGAACAGATCCTCGGCCGCGACACCATGTCCACCGCCCGCTTCACCGCCATGGTCGACGCCGTCGTCGCCACCACCGACCCCGCAGCCCTGCACCGCCGCCGCGCCCACGCCAAAGCCGAACGCAAGGTCACCATCACCCCCGACCGCTTCGTCCCCGGCCAATCCCGCCTCACCGCCAACCTCCCCGAACTCGACGCCGAACTGGTCAACGCCCGCATCGAGGCCATGGCCACCACCGTCCACCCCGACGACCCCCGCACCCGCGAACACCGCCGCTCCGACGCACTACTCGCCATGTCCGAAGGCCGCACCCACCTCGACTGCCAATGCCACACCTGCACCACCACACCAACACCAGCACCAGCACCAGCACCAGACGACAGTGACAGCGACAGTGCCGCAGCCGAAATCGGCAGCAGCACCGACCAATCCGACCCCACAGAGCACCCCGACCCCACAGAGCAGCCCGACCCCACAGAGCACCCCGACCCCACAGAGCAGCCCGACCCCACAGAGCAGCCCGAATGCACCTGCCAGTGCACCCACCACACAACCCCCACCCCGAACGCGGCCACCCCACCCGCCGCCGGTGCCATCATCCACGTCATCGCCAACCAGAGCACCCTCGACGGCCACGACGACCACCCCGGCTACGCCGACGGCATCGGCATCATCGACGCCCACACCATCCGCGACCTCGCAATGCGCGACTTCACCCAACGCACCGGCATCACCCGCGACATGATGGAGCGATCCTCACGCATGCGCTACCGGCCCGGGAAACAACGCACCGCCTACGCCTTTGCCGCCGACCTGTGCTGCACCTGGCCCGGCTGCAACAACAAGGCCACCACCAGCGACATCGACCACACCACCCCCTACGACCACCGCCACCCCGAACGCGGCCCCACCACCACCTGGAACCTCAAACCCCTGTGCCGGTTCCACCACCGGATCAAAACCTTCACCACCTGGCGCGACTTCACCGACACCCTCGGCCTCGCCGTGTTCGAATCACCCACCGGACACTTCTTCGTCGGCAACGCCTTCCGCGGCACCAACCTGTTCCCCGGACTCATCGGCCTCGCCGACAAACCACCCGACCACCCCGCCCGCCGCAAGACCGACACCATCCACCGGCAACGCCGCCACCGAGCCGACCGCGCCCAACAACGCTGGGACGACGAGAACCCGCCACCCTTCTGAGGGCGATAGGTCGTGCACGAAACCACCCGAAACAGATGGCACACCAACAATGTTGATCGATCCAGAAGCCCCGCCGGGCCCGACTCGGTGCGGGCCCACCTTCGAGGTGTCCACCCACCCGACGCCACCCACAGAGATTTCGACACGGGTCCTCGCCCTTCGGGCACGGTACCGGCTCAATCATCAACCAGCACAAGATGGTTGAGCCGCCGGGGAGCTCAGCGACAAGTCGAGTCGCCCCCACCGGGCGGACTCGGTGCGTGACCACCTCCGAGGCGATTACCCGGCCGGGACGACGTCGGTGATGGGCGTCGGGTTCTGCAGCTTGGGGCGGGTCTTCATCACCGCACCGACCTTGCCGGCGCCGACGACGCCGGTCAGCAGTCCGTCGCGGCTGTAGTAGGCGAGGAACTTGGTGCCGTCGTCGTCGACGACGTGCACGGTGTCGTCGGCGGTCGGGCTGCCGAGAACCTGGATCTTGAGGCCGAACTGGTCGCTCCAGAAGTACGGGACGGAGGCGGTGATGGCGGTGGCCTCGGGGTCGCCGACGATCTCGCGGGCGACGATCGCCGCCTGGTCGACGGTGTGGTTCCAGTGCTCGGCGCGGTGTGCAACACCCTCGGCGTCACGCCAATTCGCCACATCTCCGACGGCGTAGACGTCGGCGGCGCCGGTGAGCCCGACGCTGTCGCAGGCCACACCGCCCCCGGCCTCGCGCGGTGCGAGGTCGATTCCCGAGCCGTCCAGGTAGCCGACGACCGGAATCGATCCGATGCCCACGACGACGATGTCGGCCGACAACTCGCTGCCGTCGGTCAGCCGCACCGCACGCACCGCACCCTCGTCGCCGACGACGATCTCGGCGACGCCGACCCCGGTGCGCACGTCCACCCCGCGGGCGATGTGCATCCGGGTGACCAGTGCGCCGATCTGTTCACCGAGTGCGGCGGCCAGCGGAGTGGGGGCGGGTTCGACGAGGGCGACGGTCAGGCCGCGTTCGGTCAGACTCGAGGCCACCTCGCAGCCGATGAAGCCGGCCCCGATGACGACCGCGGTCCGCGCGCCGTCGATCTCCTCGCGCAGGGTCACCGCGTCGTCGAAGGTGCGCAGCACGTGCACGCCACCGACGTTCTCGGCGCCAGGGAAGGGGCGCGGGGTGAGTCCGGTGGCCAGGACGAGTGCGTCGTAGCCCAGGGTCGCGGTCTCCGAGCCGTCGTCGACGGTGACCGTCTTGGCGGCCGGATCGACCGCGGTGACCCGGGTGCCCAGGCGCAGGGTGATCTGTGAGTCGGCGTAGAACTCGTCGGCCTTGAGGTCGGGCCGGTCGTCCTTGCCGAGCAGCACCGACTTCGACAGCGGCGGACGGTCGTACGGGGCGTACGGTTCGTCGCCGATCAGGGTGATCGGCGCGGTGTATCCGCCGGTTCGCAGGTTCTCGGCGACGCGGATGGCCCCGAGCCCCGCCCCCACCACGACCACACCGGCTCCGGAATCGCTCATCGTCGTCGAGATCCTCTCGTCGTGTGCCGGCGCATCGACGCGGCATCCCCCCAGGTCAACGGGTGATGTCGCCGACCGGAAGCAGGTCGGACATCAGCCAGGTTCCGTTCACCTTAGCCATGACCACCCACTTTGTGGAAGGTGCATGCCCAGTGAGCGGTACACCACCCGCCGCCTTTCCGGTGACATCGATCACCTGATCGACGAAGACTAGCAGCCGTGCCCGCTCGGGCCCGTACTCGTGCACCCCGACGCCCACCACCTGCGCCGAGGCCGTGGCGCCCGCGGCGACCGCACCGGGTGCCACCAGGTCGGCGCCCTGACTCTCGTACCGGGTGAGCAACGGTTCGGTGAGGTGGGCGCGAACCGCCGCCGGGTCCTGGGCCCGTCCGCCGGTCACGGTGAGCAGCGCCGACACCGCCTCCGATGCCGCCGCCGACACCGCGGCACGCTCGGCATCGTCGGGCTGCGGCGCCGACCGGACCGCCATCACCCAGCCGAGTGCCCCGATGATCAGCGCGACCACGACGACCAGCACGGCCACGCGAAGCCGGCGACGCTCGCCCCGCCGCAACCCCGTGAACCACATCCGAGGACTCATCCCGGCACCACCGATCCGACCAGCCAGTTCCCGTCGACGCGGGTCATGGTGAACGTCAACGTGATCCGTTCGGCGCCGGGGTCGCCGCCGACGAGTTCGGGATTGGACGCCTCTGCCACCAGCAGCACATCCGCGGCGGCACCCGGATCGTCCGACGGCGGGTCGGTCGCCAGCCCCGCGGCGATCACCCGGCCGGTGCTCGCTCCGGGCTGGGCGGCGACGGCCGCGGTGAGCGCGGCCTGCGCACGCTCGAGCCGGTCGTGCTGGGCACCGGTGCTCAGCGCGAGGACGTCGCGGACGTATCGGTCGGCATGTGCCGGGTCGGCGGCGAGCATGGTGGTGGCCGCCGAGCGTGCCGCGTCGAGGACGTCGTCGCGGGTCTCGGCCCGACCGTCGGCGCGGGCATCGGAGATCGCATAGCCGATGGCGGTGGCGGCCAGGGCGATCGCGACGACCACGGCGGCGACGAGAATCCACCACACCGCGCGGGATCGGCGCACCGCGCGCGCACGCAGGTCGTCGGCAGCGGCGATCCGCGCCACCCGGGCGGCCCGGCGCGCGGCGTCGACCCGGTCACGGGCCACCTCGAGCCGTCGCGACTGCGACCGGTCGGTGTCCGCACTCATGTGATCACCTCCGCCGACGTCAGCAGCCAGCCCTCGCCATGCCGGACGAAGCCCGCGCGGACGGTACGCGCGGTGGTCTCCTCGTGCCCGTCGTCGGTGCGGGTGACCACATTCGACCGGATGAGTGCCGCGCCGGATTCGGTGTCGACGTCGATGAGTGCCACGGTGCCCGGACTCCAGGTGACCGCCGCGGTGCCGTCGGCGGGCGGGCTGCGCAGCGCGGTGGCGAAGGTGCTCGCGAAGTCGCCGCCGATCACCTCGCGGGCGCGCGCCCGGTCGGCCTCCCAGTGTGCCCGGTCGACGGTGAACACGGTGGCGACGATCTGTCCGGCGTGGGCGCGCAACGACATCCGGTTGTCGTCGACGGTGTGGTGCCGGTCGGCCGCCCGCACACCCCACACCACCGCGGCGACGAGGACGGCGAGCACCACCACGGCCGCCGACAGCACCAGGAAAGCCCGTGTGCGCGACAGGATCCGGTCGCGTCCCGGCAGAAGTCGGGTCATGGCAGGTACTGCACCGCCGACACCTTGAGCACACCGGCGTCCTCGGCGACCCCGACGTGCAACCGGAACTGCCGGTCGGTTCCGGCGGCCCCCTCGTAGTGCACGGTCGCCGCGACGAGGACCGTGGCGTCGTCGGCGGTGCGCGCCGACACCCCCGAGCCGTCGATGTCGGCGGAGGCCACCTCACCGTTGCGGCGGATCACCTCGGTGAACGCCTGCGACGACTGCGCGAAATCGTCGTAGAACTCCCCGGTGGCGCGGTCGAGGATACGCCGGACCTGTTGCGGGTCCTGCGGATTCGGGCTCAACAGGAGCGCCACCGTGGATGCGGCGGCCTGCTCGAACTCGGCATCGGAGCGCGTCTGGGCGGAGTGCACCCACGCCCACACACCGATCCCGGCGGCGAGAACCGACGCCACGACGAGTACCCCGATCACCGCCCACCAGCGCCAGGCGAGACCCGGCCGGAGGCCGGCGGCGTACTCGGCGTCGGCGAGATCGTCAACCGCCGAGCGCAACTCGCGTCGCGCCGCCCGCTCACGACCGATCGTGCTGGAACGCACCACTCAGGCCGACCGGCCCGCAGAACTCGACGCCACAGAACTCGACGCCACAGACCCCGACACCGCAGACCCCGGCGCCGCGGCAGACGCCACCGCGCCGCCACGAATGCGTGCGTCGTAGTCGGCACGTCCGGTCGAGTCGACGTCGAGGAAGATCCGGTCGAGACCGGTCTGGCGTCGGGTGAGTCGCTTGAGCGCCTGCGGGAACGACGGGTTGGCGTCCACCCAGCGCATGAAGCCGGGTGCGGCGACGCGGGTGCGCGGACGGGCGATCACGTCGACGACGGCGGCCGAGACCACCTCCGGCTCGACGGTCTGGATGTAGCGGTTGGTCTGCAGACCGGTGATGAGTCCGGTGTTGGTGAAGGTCGGCATCACCGTCGACACCCGCACCCCCTGGACCGACAGTTCGGCGTCGAGGGCCTCGGAGAACTCGATGACGCCGGCCTTGGCGGCGTTGTAGACGGCGAGACCGGGCATCGGCAGACGGCCCGCGACCGAGGCGATGTTGACGATGTGTCCGGCGCGGCGCGGCACCATCCGTGCGGCGGCGAGCTGGCTTCCGGTGATCACACCGAGCAGGTCGATGTCGATGGTGCGGCGGATCAGTGCGGCGTCGAGGCCGAGGAAGGAACCGACCGGCATGATCCCCGCGTTGTTGATCAGCACGTCGACGGGGCCGAGCCGGTTCTCGACCTCGTCGAGGAAGGCGGTGAAGCTCCCCCGGTCGGTGACGTCGACGACGATGCCCTCGACCCCGAGGTCGGCGGCTGCCTTGCCGAGCACCTCCGCGTCGACGTCGCCGATGGCCACGCGGGCACCGGCGGCGAGAAGCTGTGTGGCCGTCTCCAACCCGATGCCGCGGGCACCACCGGTCACGGCGATCACGCGGTCGGCGAGCACCGCACCCACCGCATCGTGATTGCGCTTGCCGAAGAGCTTGTCCCGCAGGGTCATTCCTACTCCTGTCACCAGATCATGGGGGCGAGGTACTTCTGCGCCAGTGCGCGAACCGCATCCGGCGCCTGCCGGGCCTCATCGGAGGCCGGAGTTTCGAGAAATGAGATCACCAGGCGCACATGCAGTTCGACGGCCTCGATGAGCTCGGCGTCGGGCATCTGGGCGCCGGCATTGCGCAGGGTGGAGGCCACACGTCCGGTGACGACGTCGATGAACAGCGAGGTCACCGATTTGGTGATGGACTTCATCTCGTAGTCGGTGAGCACCAGGCGGCGCATCAGCGGGTCCTCGGTGACCAGTTCGGCTCCGGCGGCGAAGGCCTCGACCACCGCGTCGCGCGGGCCGAGTCCGGCCACCGCCTCGACGAGGCGTTCCATCCCGCGCTCGTAGAGTTCGGAGGTGACCCCGAGCAGCAGTGCCTCTTTGTTGGGGAAGCGCCGGTAGAGCGTGCTGCGGCTGACCCCGGCCCGTTTGGCGACCTCGTCGACATTGGCCCGGCGGACCCCGACCTCGGTGAACTCGGCGGCCGCCGCGGCGAGGATGGCGGCGTTCTGATCGGCCGGGCTGTCGGTGTTGCGGACCTTGCGGCGGCGCCGGCTGCCCCCGGCGGCTGTGCCGTTGCCGTCGGCACCGGACAGATCGTCGTCGGACCCACCGGAATCGGCGGGCCCGAGGTCGGCATCGGTGTCGGTGAACGTGGTGGTGTCGAAGTCCGAACCCATCGCCTTCACCGGCGCCGAACCGTCGCCGGGAACCGGTCCTTGGGGACCGGGAGCGCGCTGTAGTCCATCGGGAGTTCGTAACCGGCCGGGACCGACCACTCATACCCGCGCAGCAGGTGGTGCATGATCGTCTTGATCTCCATCTGACCAAAATACAATCCGATGCACTTGTGCACTCCGCCGCCGAACGGCATCCAGGCCATCCGGTGCCCTTTGTCCTCGGCACGATCGGGGGCGAACCGCTCCGGGTCGAAGGTGTCGGGGTGGGTGTAGAACGCGGGATCCCGGTGGTTGGTGAGCTGCGGGATGGCCACGAGCGTGCCCTTCGGGATGAAGTAGCCGTCGATCTCGGTGTCCTTGATCGCCATCCGCGGTTGCGCCGGAACCGGTGGGCACATCCGCAACGACTCGCGCATCACCAGGTCGAGCACGTCGAGCCGGGCGAGGTCGTCGTAGCCGAGTTCTGGCCCCAGCTCGAGGGACTGGGTGCGCGCCCGCTCCTGCCATGGCCGATCGGCTGCCATCCGGTAGGCCATCTGGGTCATCGTGATGGTCGAGGTGTCGTGTGCGGCCATCAGCACGAAGATCATGTGGTTGACGACGTCCTCGTCGGTGAATCGGTGTCCCTCTTCGCTTTCGGCGTGACACAGCACCGAGAACAGGTCGGGGGTCTCGCGGGCCCGCTTGGCCGGGATGGTCTCGTAGAAGAATTCCTCGAGGACCTTGCGGCTGCGCAACCCCTTCCACCAGCGACCACCGGGCATCGGGGCGCGGACGTAGGCGACGCCGGCCCGCACGGTCTCGATGAATGCCTTGTTGAGCTGGTCGGCACGGTCCTTGGGGAGTTCGACGCCGAGGAAGACCTCGAGTGCGACGTCGAGGGTGAGCGATTTGAACTGGTCGAACATCCGTACCTCACCGACCGGGAACCGGCCGATCGCCTCGGCGATGATCGGCTGCATCTCCTGCATGTAGCCCTTGAGCACCGTGGGGGTGAAGGCCTGCTGCAGGATGTGCCGGTGATGGCGGTGCTCGTCGAAGTCGAGGAGCATGACGCCGCGGTTGAAGAACGGTCCGATGAAGTAGCTCCAGGCGGGACCGTTGGCGAAGGCGCGGTCTTTGTTCATCAGGATCTGGTGCGCCGCCTGCGCACCGGCCACGGTGACCGTGCTGATCCCGAGCGCCTTGAGTGCCGAGATGGTGCCGAACTCGGCGCGGCGTCGCTCACCGTAGCCGAACGGATCGCGCCGCATGGCCATCATCTCGAGCACGCCGTTGCGCTCGACCCGCGGGACCGAACGCAGACCGCTGCCGGCAGGTGCCGGTGCCAACACCGCGACCATCTCGTCCTCCTCCGGTCATGTACCGTCGTGTGATCCAGTACACATCCATTGGAACAGAATTGGACGAATGTTTCTAGTGGGTTCCGATCAGCCCAGGTCGACGCCGTCATACCGCGGGTCCCCGTGCCGCATCCGGCGCTCCAGGACCTGATGGCACCGCGTCAGCCGGTCGCGCCACCACCTGGTGCGCCCGGCGTCGGCGAGCATCCCGGCACCCACCGGCACCGGTAGTGCATCCGCGCCGGGCCAGCGCGGGACGAGGGCACCGTCCTCGGGCGCGAACGACGGCGCGACGTCGGCGACGAACAACGATCCGGTACCCAGCCCGCAGGCCAGGTCCAGGCGGGGCAGCGCCGCGGCGGCGGCGACCCCGGCGGCCATCCCGACCATCGAGTCCAGCGCGCTCGAGATCACCACAGGCAGACCGATCTCGTCGGCCAGCGCCAGCACCGCCCGCATCCCGCCGAGCGGGGCCACCTTGAGCACGGCGACGTCGGCGGCGTCGGCGGCGATCACCCGCATCGGGTCGGCGGCCTTGCGGATCGACTCGTCGGCGGCGATCGGCACCGACACCGCCCGGCGCACCTGCGCCAGCTCCTCGACGGTCGCACACGGCTGCTCCGCATACTCCAGCTCGCCGATCGCCTTCAGTGCCGTGATCGCCTGCGTCACAGACCATTTACCGTTGGCGTCGACGCGCACCCGCGGGATCAGCTCCCGGGTGGCGGCAACCCGGGCCACGTCGTCGTCGAGAGTCTGCCCGGGTTCGGCCACCTTGACCTTCGCGGTGGTGGCACCGGGATTCCGGGCCAGGATCGCCGCGACCTCCGCGGCCGGTACCGCGGGCACGGTGGCGTTGACCGGCACCCGAGAACGCCGGGCGGCCGGCGGCCCCCACCATGCGGCCTCGATCCCCGCGGCCAGCCACGCCGCCGACTCCTCGTCGTCGTACTCGACGAAGGGACCGAACTCCCCCCATCCCGCCGGCCCGCGGAAGATCAGCACCTCACGGGCGGTGATCCCACGGAACCGGGTGCGCATCGGCAGCCGCACCACCACGGCGTTCTCGAGCAACTCCTGCACCGGCGGCAACACCACGGCACCCATCACACCCTCTTTCGGCCATGGACCTGCCCGGCAATGCCGGAACCCACCGTTGAAACAAATCTAGATATCCGTTCCAAAGTGGGTTATGGTCCCTGTCATGACAGTCAACCAGGGGTTCGACGCCGCGATCCGCGAGGCGGAGCCGGTTGTCGTCGCGGACACACCCGACGACGCACTGCCGATGCCACGCCTCGGTGCCGACTCGCTGATCTGGAAGTTCTACGGCGACGTCCGCGGCCTGCTCGGCTTCCAGCGCCTCGCCGGCACCGAGAACTGCATCGAGCAGCTCGGCCAGGCCGTCCTCGACCACTCGGTGATCTTCGACGACTTCCTCGGCCGCGCCCGCCGCACCGGGCCGCCGGTGATGCGCACCGTCTACTCCACCGAACCGCAGAAGTGGGGTCGCACCGTCCGCGACTTCCACAAGGACATCAAGGGCACCATCAGCGACGGTTCGCGCTACCACGCGCTCAACCCGGAGCTGTTCTATTGGGCGCACGCCACATTCGTCGACCAGACGCTCTACATCACCGACACCTTCATCCGCCGGCTCTCGGAGGCCGAGAAGGAACAGATCTTCGAGGAGAGCAAGGTCTGGTACGACCTGTACGGTGTCAGCGCCCGCAGCCAGCCGCAGACCTACGCCGAGTTCCGGGCGTACTGGGACGACATGCTCGACCGCTTCGTCCCGCACAAGACCATCGTCTACGCCACCGGCTACATCCGAAAAGGGTTCCCGCGGCCCGCGAGCATCCCCGCCCCGGTGTGGCGGGTGGTGTCGAAACCACTCGACGCGTTCATCCGCACCGTCGTGGTGGGCACGCTCCCGCCGCAGATGCGCACGGTCTGCGACCTGGAATGGGACGACAAGCGGGAGAAGCGCTTCCAGCGATTCGCCGCGTTCATGCGGGCACTCAATCCGGTGATCAACCGGTTGCCGCTGAAATGGCTGTACGTGCCGTGGGCCTATGAGGCGTGGCAGCAGGTCGGGGTGGATCCCCGCCCGCTGCACAACAAGCCGGCCCAGAGCAGGATCGGGGCCTGAGGTCGGTGCCTGGGACGTCGTCGACGAGGGGCGACCGCGTCCCGGGCACCGCCGGATCCCACCGGCATGCGGACAGGCCCCCGGGGTTCACGCCTGTGTGAGGAATCCTCCTGCGGCACCGCAGAATTCGCGACGCCGATCACGGTGGACACTGTGGCCGGCCTCGATCACCTCGAAGCGGGCACCCGGAATCGTCTCCGCCAGCGTCCGGAGATGGTGCGACGGAAGAAAACTGCGCTGCCCGCCGGAGATCACCAGGGTGCGCGCCGACACCTGCGCCAACCGCTGCCACCACTGCGGTTCGGCCTGCTCGAACGCCGCCCCCACCTGACCGCCGACCGCCCTGTCGAACCGCAGCAACGGCATCGGGTTGGCCAGCAGCAACGCCAGACCGCGAACCCGCTCGCCGAGCGAGGAATCCATCACGATGCCCTCGTCGACGTCGGCCTGATCGCGTGGCATCGGCGGCACCTCCTCGAGCACCAGCGACCGCACCCGGTCCGGGGCCGACATCGCCAGCCGCAGTGACGCATGCGCACCCAGCGAATGCCCGACGACGTCGACCTGCGCGACGTCGAGATCGTCGAGCACATACCGGAGATCGTCGGAGAACGACTCGAGCCGATAGTCGCCGGGGCGCCCGCTGCGGCCGTGGCCACGCAGGTCCACCGCGAGCACGGCACGCCCGGCCGCACGCAGCTGCCCGGCGAAATACCGCCAGGTGGAGTGATCGCCTCCCATCCCGTGCACCAGCAGGACCGGGGGCGCTGCGCCCGGGGTACCCGAGGTGCGCACGGCCAGGGTCAGATCACCGGATTCGGTCGGTCGTCCTACCAATCGCACCCGGCCAGGGTACTGCGCGGCTCCCCGACGATCCCCCGGCCAGGCCTGTGATCCTCGTCGAACGCCCCGGCGGCCCCGGATCATCTGCCGCCGCAGGGTGGCGAGTAGTCCAGCCCGTGGACGTGGACGGTCCACTCCTCCTCGGTGATCCCGTCGCCGGGCCGGGCGCACTCGTCGTCGAGCACCGCGCGCGGTTCCACATCCCAGGACCGGATCAGCCCCTGTTGCCCGGACACCAGGATGTGGTTGTCGGAGACGAACCGGACATCCCACACCCGGCCCGGGAACGACCGCAACACCAGCCCGGCGGATGCGGAGTCACCGTCGAGATCCCACACCCACACCTCCGAGTTGGAGCCGCCGGCGATCACGCGCCGACCGTCCGGGGAGAACCCGGCACTGTAGAGCTGCCCGGCCGGTCCGGCCATGGTCGCCACCGTCCGCGGATGCAGGGGATCGGACACGTCGGCCACCTCCACGCTCTTCTCCTCCGAGGTGGCCACGACCCGCGTACCGGTCCGGTCCCAGCGCACCGCGAGTGCCGCCCCGTCGAAGGTGATCGGGTCGGCCAGTGCCCGCGGATGCGCCGGATCGGACAGGTCGAGCATCCGCACACCGCCGGTGGTCGTGGCCACCGCGACGTGCCGGCCGTCCGGTGCCAGGGACGCCCACCACACGCCACCCCCGGTGTCGAAGGTGGAGACCACGCGGGGTGCGGTCAGGTCGGACGCGTCGATCACGGTGAGGATGTTGGAGTCGGTGGCGCCGGTGACCGCGAGTCCGGAGGCCTCGCTGTAGTCGACCGTCTCGTTGAGGGTCGGCTGCGCGGCGACCGCACCGATCACCCGGGGTCGCGCCGGATCGGAGTAGTCGGCGAACTGCACCTCACCGGTGACGGTGCCGATGGTGACCACCTTGCCCGACGGCGACATCACCACCGCACCGGAGTAGACGAGACCGGGAGCCGGCACCAGATCGGGACCCGCCCGGGTCAACCCCGTGTCGCCGATGTCCCACTCGGTGAGCCGGCCGTCGGTACCGGTGTCGGCGGCCACCAGCCGGCGACCGGCACCGTCCACCGGGATCTGGAAGACGTTGTTGGAACCGACGAAGGTCATGTCGTCGGCGGGCGGCCAGTCCTGGACCCGGCCGTCGTCGCTGGCGGCGATCACATGCCGGCCGGCGAAGACCACCGACACCACATTCGACGAGTTCGCCAGCACCCGCGGTGACGTGGCGGGTGCGGTGAGGTCGAAGATCCGCAACGAGTTGTCGGCGCCGGCGGCGGCGATGTGCGTGCCGTCGGCGTTCACCGCGACCGCGGTGACATAGCTGGTGAAGCCGCCGAATCGCTGGACATCGCGGGGGGCGGCCGGATCGGTGACGTCGTACACGCTCACCACGCGACTGCGCAGCGCCGCGACCAGCCGGGTGCCGTCGGGGGTGAACGTGAGGCCCTGGGCGAGTTCGTTGTCGCGCCAGTCGTCGAGGTGGATCTGTCCGGACGGTTCGATCCGGTCTCCGGCCACCCGCCACAGGTCGATGCGCCGGTTGGCGGCCGAGGTGGCCAGGGTCGCACCGTCGGGGCTGAAGGCGACCGCGCCGGCGACACCACCGGCAGCTCCGGGCAGTTCGACCTGACGCCACGCCCCGTCCGCCGACACCCACGCCTGCACGCCGACATCGGGCCCCGATGCGACGACGAAGCGCCCGTCCGGACTCACCGCGAGGGCATTCATGTCCCCGGTGACGCCGGGAACCTGTCCCCCGCGGACCGGACGGGCCGGGTCGGAGACGTCCCAGGCCGTGATCGCACCGCGACTGCCGATCAGCAACGTCTTGCCGCCGGGGAGGAATGCGGCCGCACCGAGACGGTCATCGGACCCGGTGGCCCCGTTGAAGTCGCCGACCTGCCGCTGGATCCCGGTGTCGTCGGAGACCTCGAACAACCGCACCTGGCCGGCGCCGCCGATGGCCGCCGCCAACGGGCCCGACCGGGCGAGCAGCAACGATCCCGCCACCCCGACGAAGCGGATCGGCAGGGCACCCGAGGTGGTGTCGATCAGCTGGGATCGCGCCTCCAGCGTCGGGGAGATCTCGTATCCGACCATCGCCATCTGCGCGGCGAGCAGCGGATCACGGTCGACGAGATCGGCCGAGACCACCGCCATCTGCTGCGACAGCGCCTGGTTGCGGGCGTCCTCGGCCCGTTCACGCTGGTGCACGGCATTGACGCCGGCCACCACCGCGGTCACCGCGGCGAGTACCGCCACCACACCGAACACCGCGGCGAACGTGGCGAAGCGACGCAGCTGCCGGGCCCGACGCTGCTCGTGCTCGGCCTGGTCACGGACCCGCGCAGCACCCGCGGCCAGGAAGTCACGGCCGGTCTCATCCGGGCCGATCCGACCGGCATCGCCCTGCGAAGTCCCGACCGGTGCCGGTGCCGTGAGAGCGCGGCCTGCGGGATCGGCGGTGTCGGTGTCGGTGAGCGTGGCGAACATCTCGAGTCGCGCCTGCGACGGCAGCAGGTCGTCGGGCCGGCCGTTGCTGTCCCACGGCTCGGCGAGCGTCCGCAGCCGCCGCAACAGCAGCAACCGTTCACGGTCGGCGTCGATCCATTCGGTCAGCCGCGGCCATGCGGTCAGCAAGGCCTCGTGCGCGACCTGTGCATGCGACGAGGTCACCGTGATCAGGCGGGCCGCGGCAAAGGTGTCGAGCACCGGCGCGGTGTCCGGGCCGAGGTCGGCGAGCCGGACGGTACGGCGGGTGACGGTGTCCTCGTCGACGTTGACCATCGCCAGCAGGATGCGGCGGGCGGTGGCCTGTTCGGTGTCGTCGAGCTCGGCGTACACCGACTCCGCGGTCTGCTCCACGGCGCCGGAGATCCGGCCGGTGGCGACATAATCACGGACGGTGAGCCGTCGGCCGTCGGACTTCTCCCAGGTGGCGCGCAGCGCGTGGGACAGCAGCGGCAGCACCCCGGTGTCGGTCGGCCGGTTCGGCGACGCGGGTGCGACGTCGTCGAGGAGCATGGTGACCAGGTCGTCGTCGACGGTGGCCCCGGCGGACTCGGCGGGGCGGACGATCACCTCCCGCAGTTCGGCGCGGGTCATCGGCGGGATCAGCTCCTGGGCGGCGGCCAGGATCGGGGCGAAGGCCGCACTCGCCGCGGCCCGCCCGTAGAAGTCGGCACGCAGCACCGCCACCACCACCGCCCGGCGCCCGGCCGTCCGCCGATCGATCTCGGCGAGGAACGCCGACCGCGTGGCCTGATCGTGCTGGGTCCACAGCTCCTCGAGCTGATCGATCACCACCGCCACCGGCACGTCGGCAGGCACCTCGGCGATCCCGTCGAAGGCCGCCGCGAGCGAGGCGATCGGGTCGTCTCCGGGAACCCCGATCACCGAGCGCCAGCCGGCGAGCGGACCCGGGGCACCCACCCGCGCCAGCAGACCGGCCCGCACCGCAGACGACTTGCCCACCCCCGACGCGCCGACGACCACCAGCGCCGGGTACGGCTCCCCCTGCGCCGGATCGGTCACTGGCTCATCCGGCAGACGCCCGACGAGGGTCCGCTCCAGCCGGTCGACGACGGCGTCCCGGCCGAAGAACACCGACCCGTCCGCGGTGCCGTATGCCTCGAAACCGCGATAGGGGCAGTCGGCCGTGGCACGCCTACGCGACCGGCGCGAGGAGCGTTCGGCCGCCGACCACCACCGCGCGAGGTCGTCGTCGGTGACCACGCCACACGTCCGCAGCACCCGCTCGAACATCTCGCGACTGGCCTTGGTCGGGGCGTGCTGTCCGGCGAACCAGCCCGCGACGGTGCCCAGGAGGGCGTTCGCCTCGGTCGCCACATCGCGCACGCTCAGACCCGAATCCTCACGCAGCCGGGTCAGTGCACGACCCAGCTCGTCGCGAGTCGATACAGATTCCGGGCTCATCCCGAATCCCCTCCGCCGGCCACATTTGCGCAGGTCAGCGTATCGGAATTCGTATCGACTTGGCTCTGCTCACGGTTTCGACACGTCCCCGCGAGGGTCCTGGGACCAGGATTGGCCCGAACGGACGACAGTCCACCCATCCGCACAACGGTGCCCCACTCGATCCGAGGTCACCGATCCCTCGTCCAGGAGGCAGCGATCATCACCGGAACCGACCGTCCCGCACCGCCCGGACGGTCCGCACCCACCCCCACCGGTCGTCTGCGCGTCGTCCCCGCACCGGCTTCCCGGCGGCCCCGACTGTCCGACCGTGAGATCGAGGTGATGCTCACGTGGCTACGCGCCGAATCCAAGCAGGAGGCCGCCGGTGAACTGTTCATCAGCGTGTCGACGGTGAGCACCCACATCTCGCGGATTCGGGTCAAATACGAGTCGGCCGGGCGCCCGGCGACATCCAAGTCGAGTCTGTTCGTCCGTGCGATCCAGGACGGGTACGCCACCCTCGACGACTGGTGAACCCGCAGCCGCACCGGCAGATCTCGGCCGGCCGCTCCGCCGGCAGGACCGTACAGACGGCTCCGCCCGCAGGACCGTACAGACGGCTCCGCCGGCAGACTCGATCAGACGGCTCCGCCGGCGACGACCGACCACCCCGGTTCGCGAGGTGGTCGGTCGTCGCCGGCGGCATATACCGCACCGCAACCGCGATCATCGACGAGGCGCCGCATCCCCATCGGCGCCTCGTCGGCGATCAGCGGTCGAGGAACCAGCCGGCGCGCTTGGCGCGCCAGACCATGTCTTCCCAGTAGTCCCACTGATGAGTGCCGACATTGGGAAAGTCTGTGGAGATCCGGATACCCTGCAGGGCCGCGGCGACCTCGAACGCCCGTGACTGGGCGAGCGCGACCACCTCGAGCGGGGTGCCCTTGACCGACGCGACGGCATCGGTGTTGTGCGGACCCCACGTCGCCGATCCGGATGCGACGCGGATCTTCATCCCGCGCATCCGCGGCAGCTGGACGAGGGCGTCGTTGCGTTCCCAGCGCGGCGCCCACGGCGGACCCCACATCGCGTCGGCGCTGAGCGGGCCCACCCCGCCCTCCACGCCGGCGTCGAGCAGGGCCAGTCGTACGGCCTCACGCATCGTCGGCGCCGAGATGTTGACGTAGCCCGACATGGAGAAGACGTGCGAGATGCGCGCCCGGTGGTAGGCGCCGTAGATCATCGCCGCGCCGCCGCCCATCGAGATCCCCATGACCGCGTACTTGTGCCACGGCCCCACGGCCAGGCCGCGGGCGTCGAGGGCGCGGACGATGGCGTCGAGCCGGCACGTCCAGCGGTAGCGATAGGCGATCTTGCTGCCAGGGCTGGCCGACTCCCAGTCGGTGTAGAAGCTCCCCAGGCCACCGACCGGCTCCACCACGTTGACACCCGACGACGCCAACCGCTGGATGCGGGTCTCGTGCCGCCAGCCCGACATGTCGCTCGTCGCGCGCAGACCGTCGAGCGCGATGACGGTCTTGTAGTTACCCGGTCGGCTCCAGATGTCGACCGGGCTCGCGGGCATACCGCAGCCGCCGACCTTGATCCGGTTGAAGGTCGCCGCCTCGGCGGGACCACCACCGCTTGCGCCGACGATCACCAGCGCTGTCGCAGCAATCACCACCGCGATCACTCGCCGGCCCACGCGCTTGTGAACCGACCGCTTCAAAGGGGAACGCACGGGCGGAACAGTATGGCCCCGGAGGCCTCGGGAACACCCCGAAACGGGCGCCGTGACCACAGGGCGCCCCCATTGATACCAACCAGTTACCCAAGTGGCTATTGGTGCAGGATGTTACTAATGTGACTCGTGTGGTCTATCTGTCGGCGATTTCGGCGGTCATCCATCCACGCACCGATTCCACGCCGCAGAACCCTTCCGGCTCGATGTCACAGAACCCTTCCGGCTCCATGTCACAGAGCACTCCCGGCTGCAGGCCGCAGCGCACTCCCGCTCACAGCAGGTGGGCCATCCGCTTCTTTGTGCGGTTGGTCTTGACGATCCACGCGAGGTCGGGGTCTGTGGTGTCGAGGGCGTCGAACACGGCCAATCCCGGTTGCGGATCGGCTGCCACCGCCACACTCCAGCAGTAGCCAAGGCTCTGTCGCAGGACTCGCGCTGCGGGAGTGCGTCGTGATGCACCCACGGGTAGCGCGCCCAAAACAGCCGTCGCGCGGCGACAGACCTCGACTGCCACCGCTGCCGCTTCGGGTGTGCGTAGCAGGCGCGGCTCGCAGATGGCCGCCGTACCTGCCCGCGCGATGAGCGGGTTCGGGTCACCGGCCCAGTCGCGGGTCAGCGACTGCACGGCGTCACCATCGGCGTCCGCGGCCTCCTGCACGCCGATCACCACACCTTCACGCACCCGCCATCGGTCATCGACGGCCAGCTCCCGCAACCGTGAGCGCGATGTCGGGTCGGCGATCCGGGTGCCCAAGCAGATCGCCCCGCACATCACCTGGTACTCGTCGTCGCTCCGCAGGAGCCGGTCGACCAGTTGTGGATCATCGGCGACCTGGTCACCGCGATCGCCAGTGACGTATTGGCCCGCGGCCCCGGCAGCCCGGAGTTCGCATCCAGAAACCCCGGCCATTCGGCGCGGTCCAGTCGCCGCAATCGGGCCGCCCACTGCTCCACCGCCTTCGACACCCCGACAGCATACGGCGATACAGACGGGCAACCGGCGTCATCGGCGGACGCATGGTCACCACGCATCCTGACGGTCGATTCGCCTACCGCCCAGCGGTTTCCGAGCACCGACAACGCAGGTCGTCGAGTCGGGCCAACCGCCGGCCGACGGCACGACCGACACAACAAAGCGCCCCAACCGCGAAAGCGGTTGGGGCGCTCTGTTTGTCAGACTCGGCGAGTCAGATCGACAAAGTGAGACTCAGAGAATCACTTGTTGATCCGTGACGCAGGCCCACGCCCGAACGACAACGCTCACACGCTGCCGCGACGGGCGTGGGAAATCGTCACTTGTTGATCTTGGTGACTCGACCCGCACCAACGGTGCGGCCACCCTCGCGGATGGCGAAGCGCAGGCCCTCGTCCATGGCGACCGGCTGGATCAGCTTGACGCTCATCTCGGTGTTGTCGCCCGGCATGACCATCTCGGTGCCCTCGGGGAGGGTCACGACGCCGGTCACGTCGGTGGTACGGAAGTAGAACTGCGGACGGTAGTTGTTGAAGAACGGGGTGTGGCGGCCACCCTCGTCCTTCGACAGGATGTACGCCTGGCCCTCGAACTCGGTGTGCGGGGTGGTGGTACCCGGCTTCACGATGACCTGGCCACGCTCGACGTCCTCACGCTTGAGGCCGCGGAGCAGCAGACCCGCGTTGTCGCCGGCCTGAGCCGAATCGAGGAGCTTGTGGAACATCTCGATACCGGTGACGGTGGTCTTCTGCGACTTCTCGCGGATGCCGACGATCTCGACTTCCTCGTTCACGTTGACCTCGCCGCGCTCCACACGACCGGTGACCACGGTGCCGCGGCCGGTGATGGTGAAGACGTCCTCGACGGGCATCAGGAACGGCTTGTCGGTCTCGCGAACCGGATCCGGGATCGACTCGTCGACAGCGTCCATCAGTTCCTCGACGGACTTGACCCACTCCGGGTCACCCTCGAGAGCCTTCAGGGCCGAGACCTTGACGACCGGGGCTTCCTCGTCGAACTCCTGGGCGGCCAGCAGTTCGCGGACCTCCATCTCGACGAGCTCGATGATCTCTTCGTCGTCGACCATGTCGGCCTTGTTCAGGGCGACCAGGATGTAAGGAACACCGACCTGGCGGGCCAGCAGCACGTGCTCGCGGGTCTGCGGCATCGGGCCGTCGGTGGCGGCGACCACGAGGATCGCACCGTCCATCTGAGCCGCACCGGTGATCATGTTCTTGATGTAATCGGCGTGACCCGGGGCGTCGACGTGCGCGTAGTGACGCTTCTCGGTCTCGTACTCCACGTGAGAGATGTTGATCGTGATACCACGAGCCTTCTCTTCGGGAGCCTTGTCGATCTGGTCGAACGCGAAGCTCTTGTTGAGCTCCGGGAACTTGTCGTGCAGGACCTTGGTGATGGCCGCGGTCAGGGTGGTCTTGCCGTGGTCGACGTGACCGATGGTGCCGATGTTCACGTGCGGCTTGGTCCGCTCGAACTTCGCCTTCGCCACTTGATTGTCCTCCTGGACTTGTTGCTCTACTGGGCGGATCCCAGCAGGGGTTTTCTCTTACGTTGTTCGCGCCGTGGAGCACACCTGGTGGTGTGCCAGCGCTTCGCCAAAACCTCTGGCCGAGTAGGGATTACTCGCCGGTGGCCTTCGCGATGATTTCCTTCGACACGTTCGCCGGAACCTCGGCGTACGAGTCGAACACCATGGAGTAGTTAGCCCGGCCCTGGGTCTTCGACCGAAGGTCGCCGATGTAGCCGAACATCTCCGACAGCGGAACCTGTGCCTTGACGACACGGGCACCACTGCGCTCCTCCATGGCCTGGATCTGGCCACGGCGGGAGTTCAGGTCGCCGATCACGTCACCCATGTAGTCCTCCGGGGTCGTGACCTCGACGGCCATGATCGGCTCCAGGATGACCGGGCTCGCCATCTTCGCGGCCTCCTTGAGGGCCTGCGCGCCGGCGATCTTGAAGGCCATCTCCGAGGAGTCGACGTCGTGGTACTGACCGTCGAGCAGGGTGACCTTCAGGTTGACCAGCGGGTAACCGGCGAGCACACCGTACTGCATCGCGTCCTGCGCACCGGCATCCACCGACGGGATGTACTCACGCGGCACGCGACCACCGGTCACGGCGTTCTCGAACTCGTAGGTTGCGCCGTCTTCGGCATCGACCAGCGGCTCGAGCTTGATCTGGACCTTGGCGAACTGGCCCGATCCACCCGTCTGCTTCTTGTGGGTGTAATCGTGCTTCTCCACCGTCTTGCGGATGGTCTCGCGGTAGGCGACCTGGGGCTTGCCCACGTTGGCCTCGACCTTGAACTCGCGACGCATGCGGTCGACCAGGATGTCGAGGTGGAGCTCGCCCATACCGCCGATGACGGTCTGGCCGGTCTCCTCGTCGAGCTGCACCGAGAAAGTCGGATCCTCTTCGGCGAGCTTCTGGATCGCAGTGCCCAGCTTCTCCTGGTCGGACTTGGTCTTCGGCTCGATCGAGACGTTGATGACCGGGTCCGGGAAGCTCATCGACTCGAGCACGATCGGGGCGCTCGAATCACACAGGGTGTCACCGGTGGTGGTGTCCTTGAGGCCGATCATCGCGTAGATGTGTCCCGCGGTGGCGTCCTCGACCGGCATCTCCTTGTTGGCATGCATCTGGAAGAGCTTGCCGATGCGCTCCTTCTTGCCCTTGGTGGCATTCAGGACCTGGGTGCCGGCGGAGATGTGACCCGAGTACACGCGGACGAAGGTCAGCTTGCCGAAGAACGGGTGCGCAGCGATCTTGAACGCCAGGGCCGAGAACGGCTCCTCGGCGGAAGGCTTACGCGACAGCTCCTCTTCCTCGTTGCCCACGGCGTGACCCTCGACGGAGGGGACGTCCAGCGGCGACGGGAGGTAGTCGATGACCGCGTCCAGCATCGGCTGGACACCCTTGTTCTTGAACGCCGAACCACACAGCACGGGGTAGAACTCGCGCGAGATGGTGACCTTGCGGATCGCGGCCTTGATCTCCTCGGCGGAGAGCTCCTCGCCACCGAAGTACTTCTCGAGCAGCGCCTCGTCGGTCTCGGCGACGGTCTCGAGCAGCTTCTCGCGGTACTCGGCAACCTTGTCGACCAGGTCCGCGGGGATCTCCTCGATGGTCGGCTCGGCGCCGATCTCGACGGTGCCGCGCCAGGTGATGGCCTTCTGCTCGATCAGGTCGACGACGCCGTCGAAGTTGTCCTCGGCACCGATCGGGAGCTGCAGCACCAGCGGCTTGGCCCCGAGGCGGTCCTCGATGGTCTTGACGGTGAAGTAGAAGTCGGCGCCCAGCTTGTCCATCTTGTTGACGAAGCAGATGCGGGGCACGTCGTACTTCTCGGCCTGCCGCCAGACCTGCTCGGACTGGGGCTCGACGCCCTCCTTGCCGTCGAAGACGGCAACGGCACCGTCGAGCACGCGCAGGCTGCGCTCCACCTCGACGGTGAAGTCGACGTGACCCGGGGTGTCGATGATGTTGATCTGGTTCTTGTTCCAGAAGCAGGTCACGGCCGCGGAGGTGATGGTGATACCCCGCTCCTTCTCCTGCTCCATCCAGTCGGTGGTCGAGGCACCGTCGTGGGTTTCACCGATCTTGTAGTTGACACCGGTGTAGTAGAGGATTCGCTCGGTGGTGGTCGTCTTGCCGGCATCGATGTGCGCCATGATGCCGATGTTGCGAACCTTGTTGAGGTCGCTGAGCACTTCCTGTGCCACGTGGTTTCCCTTCGGGAATTGCTTTGTACAAGGGACTTGTCGCCCCGCGTGACCGTGCGGGATGCGACGGTCACGCGGAGCAGGTTCTCACCAGCGGTAGTGCGCGAACGCCCGGTTGGCCTCGGCCATCTTGTGGGTGTCCTCACGACGCTTGACCGAAGCACCGAGGCCGTTGGAGGCATCGAGGAGCTCGTTGGCCAGACGCTCGACCATGGTCTTCTCGCGACGCTGCCGCGAGAAGGTCACCAGCCAGCGCAGCGCCAGGGTGTTGGCGCGACCCGGCTTGACCTCGATCGGCACCTGGTAGGTGGCACCACCGACGCGGCGGCTCTTCACCTCGAGGGTCGGCTTGACGTTGTCGAGGGCGCGCTTGAGGGTGACGACCGGGTCGGTGCCGGTCTTCTCGCGGGCCTGCTCGAGGGCCTGGTAGACGATCCGCTCGGCGGTCGACTTCTTGCCGTCGAGGAGGATCTTGTTGATCAGCTGGGTGACCAGGGGCGAACCGTAGACCGGGTCGTTGATCAGCGGGCGCTTGGGTGCGGGTCCTTTACGAGGCATGACTTATCAGCTCCCCTTCTTCGCGCCGTAGCGGCTGCGGGCCTGCTTGCGATCCTTGACACCCTGGGTGTCCAGCGAGCCGCGGATGATCCGGTAACGCACACCCGGGAGGTCCTTCACACGACCACCGCGGACGAGCACCATCGAGTGCTCCTGCAGGTTGTGACCCTCACCCGGGATGTAAGCGGTGACCTCGACGGAGCTGGTCAGGCGCACGCGGGCGACCTTACGCAGCGCGGAGTTCGGCTTCTTCGGGGTGGTGGTGTAGACGCGGGTGCACACGCCGCGACGCTGCGGGCTCCCCTTGAGCGCTGCGGTCTTCTTCTTCGCAGGCTTGTCCGTACGGCCCTTGCGGACCAACTGATTGATTGTTGGCACTTGGTGTGTTCTTCCTTTTCGGCACTGACCGCCCGTGCTTGCCGGCACGGGGCGATCCCTTGCGATTGTCGTCGTTGCGGTTTGTGCTCCGGGCAGGTTGCCGAAATCCGGAAAACCCGGTTTTCGGCGACCTCCACAACTCGCCCCACCAGCACATTCATGCTGGTCAGTACAGTTATCGCTACCCCGAGGTCGGGCGTGTCACGCACACCACGGCGGTATCGCATGTCAGTCCGACGGTCCCGTCACACGGGGCGGGAGTACCCGTGCGACATGCTCACCTCGATCACCGGAGTCGATGACGTCGGCAGGGCACGCGGACTGGCCCGGCATGCGCCAGGCACCGACGACCAACTCTACCGATCGAGTTTGCACAGGTCAAAAATCGGATCCAGGTCGCCAACCACGGGCGACGTGCAGGTGAGCGGAGGGTGATCGATCGATGCCGACCACGCTACGCCCCGATCCGCGCTCGCGGGGCCTGCTGCGCGAAGTTCCTCCTCCTCGGTGTCGGAGAATCCGCAGGCCCGGGCAGGAAAGCCCGCCGGGCGGTGTGGAAGACGACATTCGGGCCGGAAGCGTGCGACGCGGCCTCAGTGCAGGAAGAAGTTCTTGATCACGACGATCACCGCCGCCAGCAGCGCGGTGAACAGGCCTGCGGCCACGGCGCGGAATCCCAGCGGATTGCCCTGCACCCGCTGCGCCACGATCTGCAGGGACGCGATCCGCACCACCACGATCGCACCGGCCACCAGCTGGGTGAGGCGCGTCGGGAACAGGTCGTGATAGCCGAGCGCCAGGACGATCGCCGGCCACACCGCCGACGACATGATCGGCAGTGCGTCGCGGAGTTCGTGGCGGGCCGTGCGGCGAACATCCTCGCGGTCGGGGCGGCCGGACTCCGGCGGGATGCTCGCATCACCCACCAGCTGGGCGAAGACATGCGCGATGTAGGTGGTCGCGCCGGTGGCCAGCACGATCAACGCGGCGGTGCCGTCGGTGATCGTGTGCGCGGTCGCGACGACCACGGCCGCGAGCACCAGGATGTTGCCGTAGACATAGGCCGACAACCGGGACGTCGCACGGTGCCGCGGAAGGGGTCCGTCGCGTCGCTCGGTGAGTTTGCGGAAGAACGACGGCCGTCCCGTGGCATCGTCGTCGGCCTGGTCGGCAACATCCTCGGTCATCGCTGGATTCCCCTGTCGTCCGATGGTCCTTCGGCTGCCGGCCCCGGCGGGTCTCAGTCCTTGGCGTGCGGGAGCTTGGTGGTGGGTCCGCCGCGTTTGGCCGGATTCGACGGCGGCGGCACCATCGGCCCGATGTCGCCGTCCGGGGCGGTGTCGACGTCGACGACCACCGGTGCGTGATCGCTCGGCTTGGTGCCCTTGCGGGCGGCACGGTCGACCCAGGCCGCCGCCACCCGATCCGAGACCGATGTCCCGGCCAGGATCAGGTCGATCCGCATGCCCAGGTCCTTGTGGAACATCCCGGCGCGGTAGTCCCAGTAGCTGTAGATCTGCTCGTCGGGCCAGCGGCGGCGCACCACGTCGGTCAGGCCGAGTCCCTCGAGTCCGGCGAGTGCCTTGCGTTCGGGTTCGGTGACGTGGGTGTGGCCGGCGAAGGCGCGCGGGTCGTAGACGTCGGCGTCGGCCGGGGCGATGTTGATGTCACCGCACAGCATGGTGTCGGCGGCCTCGGGCTCGACCACCTCACGAAGCCGGTCCAGCCAGGCGAGCTTGTAGTGGTAGTGGTCGGAGTCGATCTCGCGGCCGTTGGGGACGTAGAGCGAGTACACCCGCGCCCCACCACACACCGCCGACACCGCACGCGCCTCGGGCTTGTCGTCGCGGTCGGGAAAGCCGGGGGCGCCGTCGAATCCGCGCCGGACGTCGTCGAGCCCCACCTTCGACAGGATCGCCACACCGTTCCACTGCCCCTGACCGACATGCACGAACTCGTAGCCGCGGGCGGTGAACTCGGGTCCGAGGACCGTGCCGAAGACGTCGTCGGACAGTTTGGTCTCCTGCAGGCACACCACATCGGGCTGCCGCTCGTCCAACCACGGCAGCAATCGGGGGATCCGCTGCTTCACCGAGTTCACATTCCAGGTCGCGACACGCATGGGATCAGGCTAGTGCGGTACCCCGACAGCGCGGTAACCCCCGTGACGACCCGCCTACCGTGGGGGTATGCCCCACCGGGCCGCCCGAGACGACTGACGAACGCGGAGAAGGACTTCGCGCGGGTGGTGTTCGGGCCGCGGGCCGACTGGCTCGACACGGTCGTCCTCACCGGGTTCATCGGGTGGCGGGGACGTGCCTTCGTCTTCCCGCTCACCCGGCGGACCGTCCTGTGCAACATCGGTGACTGCGCTGCCCGCCCCACCACGTCGTCGACCCCCGCCTACCCCCAGCCCGGCCGGTTGTTCGTCCACGAGCTCGTCCACGTCTGGCAGTTCACCCATCGCCGCCGCGCCCGGACCCTTGCCACCGCGATCGGGGAGCAGGTCCGCCACCTTCGGGGCACGAACGTCTACCACCTGGCCGCCACCCCGCCCGAGTGGGATGCGATGACGCTGGAACAGCAGGCGACGGTGGTCGACCGCTGGTTCGCCGGCAGCTCACCGACCCGCGCACCGATGGACGCCGACAGCCCGTACCGCCGGTTCGTCGAGCACGTCCGGCACGGCTGAGCCGCCGGGGCAGCGGGGCCTTCCCCTCACCGCCCCGGTGTGTGATGGTGTGAGCATCGACATACCGACCGCCCACCGGCCCGCCCGGAACGACCCGCCACCACCTCGCCGCACCGTGATCGCGCAGAGCTGGCGGCGTTCGGCGCTGTCGGGGGTGCGCCCGGAGTCCACCACGCTCCCCGACCCGGTCGACGTGTCGTCGGCCGATCCGCTGCTCGACGCCGCACGACCGGTCCTCGACGAGGCCGCGGTCCGCATCGCCGACACCGACATGTCGCTGCTGCTGGTCGACCACGAATGCCGGATGGTGTCGCGGGTGACGGCGGGCGCCACCATCGAACGCATCCTCGACGACGCGGGTGCGTCGAGCGGGGTGGCCTTCACCGAGTCCGCGGTCGGCACCACCGCGCTCGGCACCCCCGCCGAGATCCGCCGCGGTGTGCTGGTCAACGGCTCCGAGCACTACCTCGACCGGTTCAAGCAGCTCAGTTGCTTCGGGCAGCCGATCATCCACCCGGCGACCCGTCGCCTCGCGGGCAGCCTGTGCATGACCGAGGTCGGCGACCGCGCCAATCCGCTGTCGATCCCGTTCGTGACCGCGATCGTCAACGACATCGCCGACCGTCTCCTCGACCGGTCACGCGCGCACCAGCGTCGCGTACTCGACGCCTTCCAGCGGGCCGCACCCCGACGCGACGTCGCGGTCGCCGCCCTCGGTGACGATCTGCAGCTCACCAATGCCCTTGCCGCCGACCTGCTCTCCCCCACCGACATCGGCGCCCTGCGGATGGTCGTCGCCGATCCGTCGCTGCACGCGACCTCGATGCGCACCACCCTGACGTCGGGGACGGCGGTGGAGGTGCTCGTCGAACCGGTCGGCGGGACCCGGGGTGCGGCGGTGTTCCATCTGCGGCCGACACCGGCCACCCCCACCCGTTCGCCGGCCCCGGTGTCGGCACCGGGCGCCTCCGTCCCGCCGGTCCGCAGCACCGCGATCACCGGCGAGCCCGGCACCGGCCGCAGCACCGAGGCGCACCGGGTGGCCACCGACCTCGCCGACGTCGCACCCGTGGTCGTCGACGTCGCCGAGACCCTCCTCGAGGGCACCCCGCCGGACGTTCCCGCGCTGCTCACGCAGGCCCGCTCCCGCGGCGCGGCCCTGATCGTCGACGGCGCCGACCTGCTCGACGACCGGTCGCTGACCCTGCTGCGCCATGTCGCCGCGCGGACGTCGCCGACCCCGCTGATCGTGGTGACCGGCCCGGCCACACAGATCGGATCGGGTGCGGCCGCACTGCTCGGGCAATGCGGGCGACGGATCGAACTACCGCCACTGCGGCATCGCACCGCCGAGCTCGCGGTGATCGCGACATCGGTCATCACCGAGCTCGCGCCGGGAACCGAACTGTCCAGCGGCGCCGCCGACGCCCTGCTCTCACAGGAGTGGCCGGGCAACCTCACCGAGCTGGTCACCGCGCTCGGCGACGCGGTCGCGGCGAGCACCACCCGCGGGTCGCGCACCGTCGACCTCGCCGATCTGCCGGAGCGCTACCGCACCACCAGTCGCGCATCGCGCCTGGCCGGCCGTGAGCAGGCCGAACGTCAGGCCATCATCGACGCGCTGGACCGCAACGGCCACAACAAGGTTCATGCGGCCCGCGAACTCGGGATCAGCCGCACCACGCTGTACGCCCGAATCCGCGCGCTCGGGATCTAGAGGCTCGGGACGGGACTCTCGTCACCGGGGACGGGCCCGGCCTCGTCGGCGCGCAGGGTCTGGCGGGCCAGGGCGGTGATCAGGTCGGTCTGGGTGACGATCCCGACGATGTGGTCGCCGTCGAGCACCGGCACGGCGTCACACCCGCCGTCGGCGAGCAGTGGCAGCAGGGCGGCGACCGGGGTGTCGGGGTGTGCCACCGGCAGGTCGACGTCCATCACGTCGACCGCCCCGATCGGGGTGCGGTGTCCGCCGAGTGCGGTGATCAGATGGATCTGGAAGACCACGCCCACATACCTGCCGTCGTCGGCGATCACCGGCAACGAGGTGAACCCGTACTCGCCGAACAACCGCGCGAGTCGTTCCGGCGTGGTGTCGGGCGCCACGGTGATCAGATCGCGCGACATCACCGATGCCGCGTCGAGCGGATCGGTCCGGTGGCCGGCGGCCTGCAGCTCGGCGGCACCGATCAGTCGGGCGAGGTCGGCGACACCGAGGTTCAGCGACTGCCGGTAGCGGGCCAGGATGTCGGTCAGCTCGTCCTCGGTGAGGCCGAGCCGTTCCGGCGGGCGCGGCTCCTCGGCGAACTGACGGAACGGGTAGTGCCGTCGGGTGGCCCGCCCGTAGACGGTGGCCACGAGCACCAGCAGCACAGCACCCACCGCGACCGGGGCGAGGGCGAACCGGAAACCCAATGCGTGCACGGCATCCGGTGAGAGTGCCGCGGTGAGCGCGACCGCACCGGCCGGGGGATGCACGGCGCGGCAGGCGATCATCGCGGTGACCGCCAGACCCACGGCCAGCACCACACGCAGAAGTGGTTGGGACACGGTCAGTGTCACCGCGACACCGACCACCGCCGAGAGGACACTGCCGACCACCGTCGGCCAGGGCTGGGCCAGTGGACTGCTGGGCGCGGCGAACACGAGCACGGTGGTGGCCCCGAACGGGGCGATCATGTAGAGGCCGGTGGTCAGGTCGACGCCCGAACACACGAGTACCGCACCGACGACGGCCATGCCGAGCAGGGCGCCGACCCCGGCGCGGACCGCTTCCCACGGCGTTCCGGCCGGCGACGCCGGGCCGAGGCTCCGGATCGCGGCACGGACCGACACCGCGCGTCTGGTGGACATGCTCGGCTCTCCTGTTGTCACGGTCGGGGCGATCTCACGCTAGCGGTGTCCGATTCCCTCACCGGCCACCACCCCGAGTGTGAGAACGCCATTGGCTGAGAAGTGTTCACCCCGATCACCTCGCACGGCACTGCCCGGCCGGACAGTGTTCGGTCAGGTCCGATCGCGGGAACTGTCCACCCCGCACTGTTCAGTTTCTGGACATCCCGGCGCACTCATGCGGTGGCAGAAATAGATGCAGATGCGCATCTATGACCCAGATCACTTCGCCACCGAGTCCCGACCAGGAGCACACATGACTGCCGTCGCCACCGAGCCCTTGCCCGCCGTCCGTGACTTCATCGCCCGCGATCGCCAGATGCTGATCGGCGGTGAGTGGGTGCCGGCCGCGTCGGGCCGCACCTTCGAGACCATCGACCCGGCCACCGGCCGCCCGCTCACCGCGGTCGCCCACGGTGACGCCGCCGACGTCGACCGTGCGGTCCGGGCGGCCCGCGTCGCGTTCACCGACGGGCCGTGGGCGCGGATGAAGCCCAACGAGCGGGAGCGGCTGTTGTGGCGGGTGGGTGACATCCTCACCGAGCGCGCCGAGGAGTTCGGCCAGCTCGAGGCCCTCGACAACGGCAAGGCCGCCACCATCGCCACCGCCGTCGACGTCGCGTGGTCGGCCGACATCTTCCGCTACAACGCCGGTCTGGCCACCAAGATCACCGGCTCCACCGTCGACGTGTCGATGCCGTTCGTCCCCGGCGGCGAGTTCCACGCCTACACGCTGCGCGAGCCGGTCGGTGTGTGCGGGCTGATCGTGCCGTGGAACTTCCCGCTGCTGATGGCCGCCTTCAAGCTGGCCCCGGCACTCGCGGCGGGCAACACCGTGATCCTCAAGCCCGCCGAGCAGACCCCGCTCACCGCGCTGCTGCTCGGAGAGGTGTTCTGCGAGGCAGGCTTCCCGCCCGGGGTGGTCAACATCGTCACCGGTTTCGGTGACGCCGGAGCCGCGTTGTCGGCGCACGACGACGTCGACAAGATCGCGTTCACCGGCTCCACCGAGGTCGGCAAGAAGATCGTCGACGCGGCCAAGGGCAACCTGAAGAAGGTGTCGCTGGAGCTGGGTGGCAAGAGCCCCAACATCGTCTTCGCCGACGCCGACTTCGAGAAGGCGGTCGCCGGGTCGGTCGCGGCGTGGATGTTCAACCACGGCCAGTGCTGTGTGGCCGGGACCCGCCTGTTCGTCGAACGTCCCATCTTCGACGACTTCACCGCCGCCGTCGCCGAGGCCGCATCCCAGGCCACCATCGGACCGGGCCTCGACCCGGCCACCGAGCTCGGACCGCTGGTCAGTCAGGAACAGTTCGACCGTGTCTCCGGCTATCTGGCCGCGGGTGTCGCCGACGGTGCACGCGCACTGACCGGCGGAAAGCGCTGGGGCACCGAGGGATTCTTCATCGAGCCGACGGTCTTCGTCGACGTCGAGCCCGACTTCTCGATCGTGCGGGAGGAGATCTTCGGCCCGGTCGTGGCGGCGATGCCCTTCGACGCCGACACCGGGGTGACCGCGGCGGCCAACGACTCGATCTACGGTCTGGCCGCGGGGATCTGGACGCAGGACCTGTCCAAGGCGCACAAGACGGCCCGCCAGATCAAGGCCGGCTCGGTGTGGGTCAACCAGTACAACGGCTTCGACACGGCCATGCCGTTCGGCGGGTACAAGCAGTCGGGCTGGGGTCGTGAACTCGGCCAGTCGGCCATCGAGCTCTACACCCAGACCAAGGCCGTCAACATCGCGCTCTGATCCTCCGCTCCCCCTCTCACCACGATTCACCCATCACGACAAAGGAGTCCACACCATGAGCATGACCACCAAGGCCGCCGTCCTCACCGGCCCCGGCAAGCCGTTCGAGATCGTCGAACTCGACCTCGACGAGCCCCGCGAGGGCGAGGTACTGATCAAGTACACCGCCGCCGGCCTGTGCCATTCCGACCTGCACCTGACCGACGGCGACCTCCCGCCGCGCTATCCGATCGTCGGCGGTCACGAGGGGTCGGGCATCATCGAGGCGATCGGTCCGGGCGTCACCAAGGTCAAGCCCGGCGATCACGTGGTGTGCAGCTTCATCCCCAACTGCGGTACCTGCCGCTACTGTTCCACCGGGCGACAGAACCTGTGTGACATGGGTGCCACCATCCTGGAGGGCTCGATGCCCGACGGCACCTTCCGATTCCATTCCGGCAAGGACGATTTCGGCGCGATGTGCATGCTCGGCACCTTTGCCGAACGGGCCACCATCAGCCAGCACTCGGTGGTCAAGGTCGACGAGTGGCTGCCGCTGGACAAGGCCGTGCTGGTCGGCTGCGGTGTACCGTCGGGCTGGGGTACCTCGGTGTACGCCGGTGGGGTCCAAGCCGGTGACACCGTGGTGATCTACGGCATCGGCGGACTGGGTATCAACGCGGTGCAGGGTGCGGTGTCGGCGGGCGCCAAGTACGTCGTGGCCGTCGATCCGGTCGCCCTGAAGCGCGAGACCGCCCTGAAGTTCGGTGCCACACATGCCTTCGCCGACGCCGACGAGGCCGCGGCCAAGGTCAACGAGCTCACCTGGGGCCAGGGCGCCGATCAGGCACTGATCCTGGTCGGCACCGTCGACGAGCAGGTGGTGCAGAGCGCTACCGCGGTGATCGGCAAGGGCGGCACCGTGGTGATCACCGGTCTGGCCGATCCCACCAAGCTCACCGTGCACGTGTCCGGCACCGATCTGACCCTCAACCAGAAGACCATCAAGGGCACTCTGTTCGGTTCGGCCAATCCGCAGTACGACATCGTCCGGCTGCTCCGTCTCTACGATGCCGGCCAGCTCAAGCTCGACGAGCTGATCACCCAGACCTACACCCTCGACCAGGTGAACGACGGTTACCAGGATCTGCGCGACGGCAAGAACATTCGCGGTGTGATCATCCACGACAGCTGAGTGACACCCACGGACGCGACCACCGCCGAGGTGGTCGCGTCCCCACGGTCCTGGCTCAACCACCCACCACGAGTTGATGATTGAGCCGGGACCGAGCCGGAAAGGCGAGGACCCGAGTCGAAATCCCCGCACCACACCCCCGGGTGCCAAGCACCTCCAAACCGGTCACGCCCCGAGCTCGGCCCACCGAGGTTTCGACACAGGTCCTCGCTCCGCTCGGTCCTGGCTCAACCACCCACGGGCGTCGCTGATTGCACCAGCCCCCTTGATGATTGAGCCGGGACCGAGCCGGAAAGGCGAGGACCCGAGTCGAAATCCCCGCACCACACCCCCGGCACCAACCACCCCCAAACCGGTCACACCCCGAGCTCGATCCACCAAGGTTCCGACACAGGTCCTCGCTCCGCTCAGTCCTGGCTCAACCACCCACCACAAGTTGATGATTGAGCCGGGACCGAGCCGGAAAGGCGAGGACCCGAGTCGAAATCCCCGCAACACACACCGGGCGCCAACCACCTCCAAACCGGTCACACCCCGAGCTCGGCCCACCAAGGTTTCAACACTGCTCATCCACTACCCCTTGATGATTGAGCCGGGACCGAGCCAGAAAGGCGAGGACCCGAGTCGAAATCCCCGCAGCACACCCCGGGTCCCAACCACCTCGGAAACACAGGTCCTCGCTCAACCACCACCAGGCGTCACCGAGTGAGTCTCGATCAGCCCAGCATCGCGCGCATCATCTCCGACCAGGTCGCGACCACCTGGGCGCGACGGGCGGAGTCGTCGGAGAGGGTGTCGGCGAGGCCGAGTCCACGTGCGAGGTCGAGCGTGGCCTGCACAGCACGGTGGGCGGCGTCGTCGTCGGGTTCGGCGCCGAGTACGGCCATCGTCGTACGGTGTGCCGCTCGCGCGAACCTCGCCTCCATCGGCAGGATCAGCGCCCGGAGGGCCGAATCGGATGCCGCGGCCGCCCAGATCTGCAGGGCCGCCTTGAATTCGGTACCGGTGTACATTGCGACCGCATGCTCCACGGCCGCCGACACACGGTCGGCATCGTCGGGCACCGGATGTGCCCGGGTGGCCGAGTCGGCGAGGTCGTCGAAGACCTGCTCGAGCGTCGCGGTGATCAGGGCCTCGCGGGTCGGGAAATGATGTTGTGCCGCACCGCGCGACACCCCGGCCCGCTCGGCCACCGCCGCCACCGTGGCGGCCGACCAGCCGTCCTGCGCGAGCGCCTCGATCGTCGACGACAACAGGCGCTCACGAGTGATCCGTGATCGCTCCTGTTGTGGTTCACGCCGATTCGTGCGGCCTGCGGTGGTCATGGTGTCACTGTAGTGGTCATGCCGTCTCCGACCGTCCGGAGAGGTCCCACGCAGGTGGCCGTTTCCCGAGGAAGGCGGCCATCCCCTCACGTGCCTCGTCGCTGCCGAACAATGCCGCGGACTCCTCGGCGCACAGGCGGGCGTCGCGGTCGAAGTCGCGCAGGATCGACGCCGTGGTCAGCCGCTTGGACGCGGCCAGCCCCTGCGGTGACGCCTTGCCGATACCCGCGAGGATGGCGGCCACCTCGGTGTCGAGGTCATCGGCGGTGGCACAGGCCCGGGTGAGGAGTCCGATCTGCTCGGCCGTTGCCGGATCGAAGGTCTCACCGGTCAGGTAGTAGCGGCCCGACGAGCGCGCGGTCATCTTGGGCAGCAGCACCACCGAGATCATCGCCGGCGCCAGACCGAGCCGTGCCTCGGTGAGTGCGAAGGTCGACGACGGTCCGGCGACGACGATGTCGGCGGCTCCGATCAACCCGAACCCGCCTGCCCGCACGTGCCCGTCGATCCGCGCCACCACCGGTTTCGGCAGTTCCAGGATGGTCCGCATCACCTGCAGCATCGCCTCGGTGCCGGCCGCCGAGGCCTCCTCGACACTCGCGCCACGGCGCAGCGCCTCCCCGAGGTCGGCGCCGGCACAGAAGGTGGACCCCGCGTGGGTGAGCACCACCGCACGCACGTCCGGGGCGGCACCGGCCGCCCGCAACGCCGACAGCAACTGCCCGACAAGCGCCTCGCCCAACGCATTTCGGTTGCTCGGGGAATCCAGCGTGATGGTGGTGATGCCGTTGACGGTGGTGGCGTGCACCACCTCCGGCGATGTCTCGGTCATCGTGTCTCTCCTCGGCCGGGTGCTCGGTGTGACGGGGGGTGGTCAGTACGACTTGGGCAATCCGAGACTCGTCTGCGCGACGAAGTTCAGGATCATCTCGCGGCTGACCGGTGCGATCCGCGCGATCCGGGCCAGACTCAGCATCGGCGCCAGCCCGTATTCACTGGTCAGCCCGTTGCCACCCAGCGAGTGAACCGCCTGGTCGACGATCTTCACGCATGCCTCGGCGGCCGCGTACTTGGCCATGTTGGCCGGTTCGGCGGCACCCCAGTCGTCGCCTGCGTCGTAGAGGGTCGCGGCCTTCTGCATCATCAGCTTGGCCATCTCGAGCTCGATCTTGCCCTGCGCCAGCGGATGTGAGATGGCCTGGTGGGTGGCGATCGGCGCCTTCCACACGGTGCGGTCGGAGATGTAGGCGACGGCCTTGTCGAGGGCGAAGCGCCCCATGCCGACCGCCGAGGCCGCGGCCATGATGCGCTCGGGGTTCAGCCCCGCGAACAGCTGGCTCAGCGCCGCGTCCTCGGAACCGACGAGTGCATCGGCGGGCAGCCGGACGTCGTCGAGGAACAGCTGGAACTGCTTCTCCGGGTTCTGCAGTTCCATCTCGATCAGCGTGTAGGTGAAGCCCGGCGCATCGGTCGGCAGGATGAACAGTGCGGGCTTGAGCTTGCCGGTCTTGGCGTCCTCGGTGCGCCCGACGATCAGCACGGCGTCGGCCTGGTCGACACCGGAGATGAACACCTTCTGCCCGTTGAGGATCCAGTCCGATCCGTCACGGCGCGCGGTGGTGGTGATCTGATGGGAGTTGGAGCCGGCGTCGGGTTCGGTGATACCGAATGCCATGGTGAGCGTGCCCTCGGCGAGACCCGGCAACCACTTCTGCTTCTGTTCCTCGGTGCCGAACCGCGCGATGATGTTGCCGCAGATGGCCGGGGAGACCACCAGCATCAGCAGTCCGGTCCCGGCGGCCGCGATCTCCTCCATCACGATCGCCAGCTCGTACATACCGGCGCCACCGCCGCCGTACTGTTCGGGCAGGTTGACCCCGATGAAGCCGAGTTGCCCTGCCTCCCGCCACAGTTCGTCGGTCTTGCGGCCCTCGCGGGCGCACTCGCGGAAGTAGTCCTGCCCGTACTTGGCGGCCAGTCCGGCGACCGCCGCGCGCAGCTCGGATCGTTCGGTCGTCTCGACGAACGGGTTGTCGGTCATGCGTTCCCCTCCTGCTCGGCCGCGGCAGATGCTGCCCGGGCCCCTTCTGTTCCATTCACGTCTGTTCGGTTCGTATCACCGTCGGTCGACCCGTCGGTGATCACGGCCAGCACATCGCCGACGGCGAGCTGGCGGCCCGGTTCGACGGCGAGGGTCGCCACCACACCGTCGGCGGGGGCGCTGATCGTGTGTTCCATCTTCATCGCCTCGAGCCAGATGATCGGCTGACCGGCGGTGACGGTGTCGCCCTCGGCGACGGCCACCCGGATCACCGCCCCCGGCATCGGCGCCAGCAGCGATCCCGGCCGCTGCACACTGGCCGGGTCGACGAAGCGCGGCGTACGGCGCAGGTGCACACCGAATCCCGGTCCGTCGACGTAGACATCGGTCTCGCCGTAGCGGGCCACCGTCAGGGTCTGCTGCACCCCGTCGGCGTCGGCCAGGGTGACGGTGTCGGCGCCGACGGCGACCACGACCAGCCCCGGGGCGTCCGGCAGTTCCACGCCGTCGCGGGTGTGGCGGTAGCGCACCACCGTCTCGGTGTCGTCGGGCAGCAGATAGGTCTTGGTCTGATAGCCCGACGCCATGTTGCGCCAGCCCGATTCGAGGCTCGCCTGGACGCGGGCGGAGTCCCGGTTGGCGGCGCCGGTCGCGAGGGCCGCCGCGATGGTGGCACGGGTGCGGGCCGCCTCGTCGGCCAGCGGCGCCGACAGCACGTCGATGCCCACCTCGTCGAGGTAGCCGGTATCGGTCTCACCGGCGCGGAAGGTCTTCTCGCGCAGGATGTTCACCAGCAGGTCGCGGTTGGTCACCGGGCCGTGGATCCGCGCATCGGCGAGGGTGCGGGCCAGCATGGCCGCGGCACGCGCCCGGTTCGGCGCCCAGGAGATGACCTTGGCCAGCATCGGATCGTAGAAGGTGGAGATCTCCGAGCCGTCACCGATCGAGGAGTCCAGACGGACACCCGGACGGTCCAGCGGACCGAACGACGTCACGGCGTCGAGTGCAAAGGTGTGCACGGTGCCCGACTGCGGCTGCCATCCGGCGGCCGGGTCCTCGGCGTACAGGCGCACCTCGATGGAGGCACCTCGCGCCGCCGGCGGCTCGGCATCGAGCCTCTCCCCCATCGCGATCCGCAGCTGCCACTCCACCAGGTCGGTGCCGGTGGTCAGTTCGGTGACCGGGTGCTCCACCTGCAGGCGGGTGTTGGTCTCCAGGAAATAGAACCGGCCGCGATCGTCGGCGAGGAACTCCACGGTGCCCGCACCGGTGTAGCCGATCGCGCCCACCGCGGTGCGCGCGGCGGCGTAGAGCCGTTCCCGCATGTCCTCGCCGATCCGCTCGACCAGCGGTGCGGGGGCTTCCTCGACGACCTTCTGGTGACGACGCTGGATGGAGCATTCCCGCTCGCCCACCGCCCAGATCGTCCCGTGGGTGTCGGCGAGCACCTGCACCTCGATGTGGTGTCCGCGTTCGACATACGGTTCACAGAACACCGTGGGATCACCGAACGCCGACTCGGCCTCGCGTCGAGCCGCCGCCACCTGCTCGGCGAGATCGTCGAGCGAACGGACGATCCGCATGCCACGTCCACCGCCACCGGCGGACGCCTTGATCAGCAGCGGCAGGTCGTCGGCGGTGACCGCATCGGGATCGATGTCACCGAGTACCGGCACCCCGGCGTCGGCCATCAGCTTCTTGGCGTTGACCTTGGAGCCCATCGCGGCGATCGCCGACGGCGGCGGGCCCACCCACACCAGTCCGGCGTCGAGCACGGCGGCGGCGAACTCGGCGTTCTCCGAGAGGAATCCGTAGCCGGGGTGGATCGCGTCGGCACCGGCCGCGCGTGCGGCGGCGATGATCTGCTCGCCACGCAGATAGGTCTCGGCAGACGTCGTGCCGGGCAGTCGGATCGCGGTGTCGGCGGCGGCCACATGCGGCGACGCGGCGTCGGGATCGGAGAACACCGCGACGGTGTCGAGCCCCATGGCGGCCGCCGAGGTGAACACCCGGCGGGCGATCTCGCCGCGGTTGGCGACGAGTACCGAGGTGATCGGACCGGCCATGGCCGGTCCGTCGCCTGCGGCTCCCGAGGCGCTCCCGGACGTGGTTGTTGCTGCGGTGATCGTGGTGTTGTTCAACGTTGTCCCCTCACATCCGGAAGACGCCGAAGTTCGACGTCCCCTCCACCGGTCCGCTGTGGATCGCCGACAGGCACAGTCCGAGGATCGTGCGGGTGTCGCGCGGGTCGATCACGCCGTCGTCGTAGAGCATCCCGGACAGGAATGCCGGCACCGACTCGGCCTCGATCTGTGCCTCGATCATCTGGCGCATCGCGGCGTCGGCGGCCTCGTCGACGGTGCCGCCGCGGGCCTCGGTGGCCGCCCGCGACACGATCGAGATGACGCCGGCGAGCTGCGCGGCCCCCATCACCGCGGATTTCGCACTGGGCCAGGAGAACAGGAAACGCGGGTCGAAGGCGCGTCCGCACATGCCGTAGTGCCCCGCACCGTAGCTGGCGCCCAGCAGCACCGACAGATGCGGGACCTTGGAGTTGGAGACGGCGTTGATCATCATCGAGCCGTGCTTGATCATCCCGCCCTTCTCGTACTCCTGCCCCACCATGTAGCCGGTGGTGTTGTGCAGGAACAGCAGTGGGGTGTCGCTGCGGTTGGCGAGCTGGATGAACTGGGCCGCCTTCTGCGATTCCTGGCTGAACAGCACGCCCTGCGCGTTGGCGAGGATGCCGATCGGATAGCCGTGGATACGCGCCCATCCGGTACACAGCGAGTTGCCGTACTCGGACTTGAACTCGTCGAAGTCGCTGTCGTCGACGACGCGGGCGATCACCTCGCGCGGATCGAAGGGGATCTTCAGATCACCGGGGACGATGCCGAGCAGTTCCTCGGTGCTGTAACGGGGTTCGACGACCTCGGCGACCGGCTTCGGCCCCTGTTTGCGCCAGTTGAGGCGGGCCACGATCCGCCGTCCGATCCGCAAGGCGTCCTGCTCGTCGGCGGCATAGTGGTCGGCCAGACCCGACTGCCGGGCGTGCAGTTGTGCGCCGCCGAGGGATTCGTCGTCGCTGTCCTCACCGGTGGCCATCTTGACCAGCGGCGGACCGCCGAGGAACACCTTGGACCGGTTCTCGATCATGACGACGTGATCGCTCATGCCGGGAATGTAGGCGCCACCGGCGGTGGAGTTGCCGAAGACCAGTGCGATGGTGGGGATTCCGGCCGCCGACAGCCGGGTGAGATCACGGAAGAGTCGTCCGCCGGGGACGAACACCTCCTTCTGGGTCGGCAGGTCCGCGCCACCGGACTCCACCAGGCAGATCACCGGCAGCCGGTTGGCCAGCGCGATGTCGTTGGCGCGCAGGTTCTTGCGCAGGGTCCACGGATTGGACGTGCCGCCCTTGACGGTGGGATCGCTGGCGACGACGAGACATTCGATGCCTTCGACCACACCGATCCCGACGATCACCGACGCCCCGACGGTGAAGTCGGAACCGAAGGCCGCGAGCGGACACAGTTCGAGGAAGGCCGAGTCCTCGTCGATCAGCATCTCGATGCGCTCACGGGGAAGCATCTTGTCGCGCTTGCGGTGTCGGGCGACGCTCTTCTCCCCGCCGCCTGCCAGCGCCTTGTCGAGTTCCACCTGGAGCTCGTCGAGTTTGCCGAGCATCTGCTCGCGGTTGCGGGTGTAGTCCTCGCCGGTCGGGTCGAGGGTGGAACGCAGTGCGGTCATCGTTGGTACCCCAATCGTTTTGCGGCCAGTCCGGTGAGGATCTCGGTGGTGCCACCGCCGATGCCGATGATGCGCATGTCGCGATACTGGCGTTCGACCTCGGTGCCGGTCATGTAGCCGAGTCCGCCGTGCAGCTGAACGGCTTTGGACGCCACCCATTCCCCGGCCTCGACGGCGGTGTTCTTGGCGAAGCACACCTCGGCGATCATGTCGTCGTCCGAGGTCACCTTGCGTTCGACGACGGCCCGGGTGTAGGTGCGGGCGACGTCGATCCGGCGGGCCATCTCGGTGAGGGTGTCCTGCACGGATTGTCGTGTGATGATCGGTTTGCCGAAGGTCTCGCGGTCGCGTGCCCAGGCCAGCGACAGGTCCAGGCAGCGCTGCGCGCTGGCATAGGCCTGCACCGCCAGCGACGAGCGTTCGGACACGAAGGCGGTGGCGATCTGGGCGAATCCGGAGTTCTCGGCACCCACCAGGTTGGTCACCGGCACGCGGACGTCGACGAAGGACAGTTCGGCGGTGTCCGAGCATCGCCAGCCCATCTTGTCGAGCTTGCGGGTGACGGTGAATCCCGGTGTGTCCTTCTCGATCACGAGCAGCGACACCCCCGCGGCCCCGTCGCCGCCGGTGCGTACGGCGGTGACGACGAAGTCGGCGCGTACCGCGGAGGTGATGTAGGTCTTGGCGCCGTTGACGATGTAGTGGTCGCCGTCGCGGACCGCCCGGGTCGTCAGGTGCCCGACGTCGCTGCCGCCGCCGGGTTCGGTGATCGCCAGGCTGCCGATCATCTCGCCGGCGAGGGTGGGTCGCACCCAGCGGTCGATCTGGTCGGGGTCACCGGCGGCGATCAGGTGCGGCAGGGCGATTCCGTGGGTGAACAGCGAGGCGAAGACACCGCCGGCGGCACCGGCGTGGTGCAGTTCCTCGGCGAGGACGGTCGCGTCGATCATGTCGCCGCCGCTGCCGCCGATCGCCTCGTCGACGCCCAGTCCGAACAGCCCGAGTTCGGCGGCCGCGCGGTGGACGTCACGGGGGATCTCTCCGTCGCGTTCCCAGTCGTCCTGGTGCGGCAGGACGTGGCGGGTGACGAATCCGCGGACGGTCTCGCGCAGTGCGCGGCGTTCGGGACCGTCCCACACGGGGTCGGTGATCGGCATGTCTGTGGGTCCTCGCAATCGTGGGCGTGGTGCCGGGATGACGTCAGCAGGGAGTGGATTCGAGAGTGGTTCTGGCGCAGCGGTGGACGCTCAGAGGAAGGACCGCGGAATCGGTACCGGCCGGGAGCGCAGCCACTCCCCCATCCCCTTCGCCTGCGGGTCGAAGCGGACGTTGTCGGCGACGCCGCGGCCGAGCACACCCTCGATCACGAAGTTCACCGCGAGCAGGTTGGGCAGCCGGTGACGGTGGATGGTCAGTCCGTGCACCTCGGGGAGCAATTCGGCGAGCAGCTCGGCGTCGAGGGTCTCCTCCAGCCACGCGTAGTGCTGCGGGTCACGCACCCACACACCGATGTTGGCGCTGCCTCCCTTGTCGCCGCTGCGGGCACCGGCGATCCGGCCGAGCGGTTGCAGTTCGGTGGGGCCGAAATCGGTGGTGGCCGTGACCGACTGCGGGTCGGACACATCGGGTTCCACCCGGGTGCGCAGGGGACTCGGGTCGATCCGCTCCACCACACCGTCGGGGAAGGCCACGCGATGCTCGACCAGAGCGGCGTCGACGTAGCCGGGTTCGAACACCCCGAAGGGCGATCCGTTTCCGGGCGGGGCGGTCATGGAGAATCCGGGGTAGCTGGCCAGGGCGAGTTCGACTGCGGTGGAAGAGAATGCGCGCCCCACCTTGCCGGCGTCGGAGTCGCGGGCGACGCACCGCAGCAGGGCACTGGCCTGCTCCTCGGTCTGTGCGTCGGCGCGGTCGAGGCGGGACAGCTCCCAGTTGATCTGCTGCGGCAGCGCGGGCAATGCGGCAAGGAACTGAGCGCGGAACAGTTCGGCCTTGGCCTCGATGTCGAGACCGGTGAGGATCATGGTGATCTCGTTGCGGACGCCGCCGAGATGATTCAGCGACACCTTGGTGGTCTCCGGCGGTGCCTCGCCGCGGACGCCGCTGATCGAGACGCGGTCGGGGCCCTCCTGGCCGAGGGTGATGGAGTCCAGGCGGGTGGTCACGTCGGGGCCCAGGTAGCGGGGGCCGCTCACCTCGTAGAGGAGTTGTGCGGTGACGGTTCCGACGGTGACGGCTCCCCCGGTGCCGTCGTGTTTGGTGATCACCGACGAGCCGTCGGCGGCGATCTCGGCGATGGGGAATCCGATGTGTCCGGCGGCGCGCGACTCGCGCAACGGCAGCTCGGTGAAGAAGGCGTAGTTGCCGCCGGTCGCCTGCGCCCCGCATTCGATGACGTGACCGGCGACCACCGCACCGGCGAGTGCGTCGAGATCGTCGTAGTCCCAGTCGAACACGGCGGCCGCCGGGCCGACGGTGAGCGAGGCGTCGGTGATCCGTCCGGTGACGACGACGTCGGCTCCGGCGTCGAGGGCCGACTTGATCCCGAAGGCGCCGAGATAGGCGTTGGCGGTCAACGGTTTCCCGAGACCCAGGTCGGCGGCGCGACCGAGGAGGTCGTCACCGTCGACGAAGGCGATGCCGGCATCGATGCCGGTCCGGTCGGCGAGTTCGCGCAACGCCACGGCCAGGCCGTGCGGGTTGAGTCCGCCGGCATTGGTGACGATCTTGACGCCCTTGTCGACGGCCAGGCCCAGGCAGTCCTCCATCTGACGCAGGAATGTCTTGGCGTAACCGGCCTTGGGGTCTTTGAGCCGGTCCTTGCCGAGGATCAGCATGGTGAGCTCGGCGAGGTAGTCGCCGGTGAGGAAGTCGAGCTCGCCGCCCTCGAGCATCTCCCGCACCGCGGCGAACCGGTCGCCGTAGAAACCGGACGCATTGCCGATCCGTACGCTCTTCTGCACGGTCATGTGATCAGCCCTCCGCTGTCGTGGTCGCATCCGGGGTGGTCGTCGCGGGTTCGCGTCCGGCCCCCGGAGGACCGGCGAAACACTGTGCGATCGTGGACCATTCACGTGCGTCGTCGCCGACGAAGTGCAGTGCGAGATCGGCGGGGGCACGCCGCTGGGTGACCAGCAGGCAGAAGTCGAGCGCGGGACCGCGCACGATGTCGGTGGCGTCGTCGGGGCCCCAGGTCCACAGCGCCCCCGACGGCGCGACGAGTTCGACGCGGAACGGCTGTGCGGGTGGCTGTTTGCCGTTCACCGCGTAGGCGAAGTCGCGGGTCCGCACGCCGATGTGGGCCACGGCCTTGATCCGGTCGGTGGGTTCGAGGGTGACGCCGAGCGCGTCGGCGACGTCGAGGCCGTGGGCCCAGGTCTCCATCAGGCGGGCGGTGGCCATGGACGTGGCCGACATCGGCGGGCCGAACCACGGGATCTTGGTGCCATCCGGAACGGCGAGCAGCGCCGCCGCCAGGGCTTCCCGGGCGGTCCGCCACTGCGCGAGCAGTTCGGCCCCCGGCAGCCGTGCCCCCTGCTCGGCGGCCTCGTCGACGAAGCCGGTGGGATTCTCCAGCGCTTCGGCGACGACGGCGGCGAACGCCGCCGGATCGGTGGCGGCGATCCCCGACTGGGTGTCGGTCCAACTCAGGTGCGCGATCTGATGGGCGACGGTCCACCCGGGTGCGGGGGTCGCAGTGGCCCAGCCGGCGGCGTCGAGACCGGCGACCAGCTCGTCGAGTACCCGGGACTCTGCGGTGAGGTCGGCCACGACCTCCTGCACGTTCGACATGCGATGAGCGTCACACATCCGACAATAAAAATCAAGCACACATGATTGTTTCTGTCGGAGACTGCGCCGCCGGGCGTGACGCAGCGGGTCGCCGACCCGGGCAGACCCAGGTGGCGGGCGGACCCTAGGAATAGTGGATGTCGGCGCTACCGTCGGCGAGCAGCTTCCCGTCGGCGTCGACCATCGTCGCGCGGAAGGCCGCGATCCGACGACCGATCTTGACCGGCGTGACGTCGACGACGACGTCCACGCCACCGACCGCGGGCGAGCGGTAGAAGCCGAAGGTGAGGTCGCCGACGCGGTAGTCCTTGCCTGCGGCGGCGTGTGCCTGGCCGGCCAGCGAGAAGGCCTGTCCGATGATGGTGGCGATCACGCCGCCGTGCATGGTGCCGAAGACATTCGCCATCCACGGGTCGGTGGCCGCGGTGAAGCGCAGCATGCCGGTGTCGCCGTCGAACTCGATCCGGCCGCCGAGCAGTTCGGCGAGCGGACCGATGGGACGCCGGCCTTCGGCGATCTCGGCGATCACGTCACGTCCGTCGAGGTGGGCCGGAACCGGACCGGGGAGTTCGATGCCGTGTCCGTCGCAGTCCGGGGTGTCGACGGCGATCGGGGTCTCGTCCTCGTCGCCGGCGGCCGGCCGCGCGACCCGCATGTTGCGGGCGAGGCCGGTGCAGCCCAGCGTGCCGTCGGAGGTACGGATGTCGACGGTGGTGATCCCCGTCCCGTCGTCGTGCATCACCACCTCGGCGCTGCAGCTGATCTTCTCGTCGACGTCGATGTGCCCGAGGCCGGACATGGCGAGGCGGGCCTGCATGCTCAGCGCGCCGGCCTCGGCGCCGAGGCGGAAGAACGGGATACCGGCGACGTGGTCGAAGAGCACCCCGAGGGCAGGCAGGTCGATACGCCCGCGATGATCGGCGAATCGCGCGCAGAGTTGTTGCTCGGCGCGGATCGTGGTCCCCTCCACCACCATGTGCCCGATGTGCAGTACGGACATCGGGGTGGCGGATTCGGTCGTGGCAGCGGGAACAGATGGAGCCTCGGTCATGCCCACAGTCCTATCACCCGATACACCCATGTACCCATTTCGACGAAGTGGCCCCTGGATGGGCCCGCTGGTACCGTCGTGTGACGGAAGGGGCTGATGTTACTCATGATGTTGAAGAGAATTGCCGTCTCGGCAGCGGGGGTCCTCGCACTCGCCGTCGCACCCGTTGCCGCCGGAGTCGCCGCTGCCGCACCCGACAGCGGGCCACAGACGAATACGCCGGAATCCGGCACACCGAGCCCTGCAGCACCGGATGCCACCGTTCCGGGGTCGACCGCTCCCACCCAGCCCGCCGTCCGCCAGCTCGACGTGTCCAACCAGACGCCGACCATCGGCATCACGCGCGTGGGCATCCTGCCGACCGGCGGGTTCGTCGCGCCGCTGGCCGCCGCGGCCACGGGTACCGACACCACCGTCGTCTGGCTCGAGCCGATGCCCGGGAACGCGTGCGCCACCAGCCTGCGGACCGCGAAGGTTGCGGTGAGCTGGAAGAACACCTCCACCCACAAGGCCGACGATGCGACCTTCCCGGCCTGCACCTCGGGTAAGCCGACGATCAGTCCGGCGTTGCCGACCGGTGCGGGCACCCTGAGTCTGACCGTCACCGTGCTCGGCGACGGCGGCAACACGGTCACGCTCTCGCCGGGAATCGTCAACGTCAACCGCTAGTAGACATTTTCGCGAATCTGTCCACCGGTAGGTGGAACACGTTCTAGATTTGGGGCATGGCCGACACCGTGACCCAACTCCTCGCCGAACGCAGCGACGACGACAACGTGGCGATCACCTACCAGGACCGCCGATGGACCTGGCGCGAGTACATCGACGAGGCCCGCCGCACGGCGGCCACCGTCCTCACCGACGCCGACCCCGCCCGCCCGATGCACATCGGCACACTGCTGGGGAACACCCCCACCATGCTGATCGCCATCGCGGCGGGCGCGTTCGGCGGCTACGTCACGGCGGGGATCAACAACACACGACGTGGAGACGCACTGCTCGGCGACATCCGGCGCGCCGACTGCCAGATCCTGCTCACCGACGCCGAACACCGCGATCTGCTGGACGGCCTGGATCTGTCGGGGGTCACCGTGATCGACACGTCGAGCCCACAGTGGGCCGAGCGGGTCGCGAATGCCGGTGAGCTGACGCCACATTCGGTGCCGGGTCCGCTCGACCCGTTCATGCTGATCTTCACCTCGGGGACGAGTGGTAACCCCAAGCCGGTTCGGCTGGCACACATGCTGATCCCCTTCGCCGGACCGCCCCTGGTGCAGAAGTTCGGTCTGACCTCCGGCGACGTCTGCTATCTGTCGATGCCGCTGTTCCATTCCGCGGCGCTGCTCGGCGGATACTGCGCCGCGGCGGCCGCCGGTGCGTCGATGGTGCCGGCCCGGTTCTCGGCGTCGACCTTCCTCGACGACATCCGCCGCCACGGCGCGACCTACATGAACTATGTGGGCAAGCCGCTCGCCTACATCCTGGCCACCCCGGAGAAGCCCGACGACGCCGACAACCCGCTGCGCGCGGCGTTCGGCAACGAGGCCACCGATCACGACATCACCGAGTTCGCACGACGATTCGACTGCAACGTCTGGGACGGATACGGGTCGTCGGAGCTGGCGATCATCGTCACCCGTGAGCCCCACACCCCGGCCGGATCGATCGGCAAGGGCTTCCCCGGTGTCGCCGTCTACGACCCGGCCACCGACACCGAGTGTGCCGTCGCCGTCTTCGACGAGAACGGCGCCCTCGCCAACGCCGAGGAGGCGATCGGCGAGCTCGTGAACACCGACGGCGCCGGTATGTTCACCGGTTACTACAACGATGCGGCCACCACCGACGAGCGTCTGTGCGGCGGCAAGTACTGGTCGGGGGATCTCGCCTACCGTGACGCCGACGGCTGGATCTACCTCGCCGGCCGTACCGGCGACTGGATGCGGGTGGACGGCGAGAACATGACCGCCGGACCGATCGAACGCATCCTGCAGCGCATTCCCGGGGTCAATCAGGTTGCGGTATACGGGGTTCCGGACGACCAGGTGGGTGATGCGGTGATGGCCGCCATCGTCCTCGACGACGACGTCAAACTCTCCCCGGACGAGTTCGTCGCCGAGCTGGAGGCACAGCCGGACCTCTCCCCCAAGGCGTGGCCGCGGTATGTGCGGGTCGCCAAGACCCTGCCGACCACGGCGACCAACAAGATCGTCAAGCGGACGCTCAAGGCCCAGGGCCCCACGGCCGGTGACGGCACGCTGTGGGTGCGGGAGCCGCGAACCCACACCTACACCGCGTAGCGGCCCCTTCTGACAACACAAAACCTCAGCCGAGCATCTCGGCCAGTTCGGCCATGCTGTACGGCGCGGTGTCCTTGTGGTCGCGGTAGGCGATGAACGTCGGCTGCTGTGGATCGTAGCGCCCGATGAAACCACCTGAGGCGGTGAAGATCTGGCCCGTGATACCCGACGACAGGTCGCCCGCCAGGAACTCGTAGAGGGCGGCGACGTACTCCGGCGGTGCCGGGTCGAGCGCGGCGTCGCGGGTGTAGTCGTCGAGAATGCCCCGCTCGTGCAGGCTGTGGATGTGCCGCACGTAGTCGTCGCCCGACGACAACCGCGACCTGGCCCCGGGCATCACGACGTTGATGCGCACCCCGAGGCCGGTGAGGTCCCCGGCGGCGGCCAACGCGAGCGCGTTGACGCCCCCTTTCGCCGCCGGGTACCCGCTGCCGCCGAACGTCCCGAGGGATGCGGCCGATCCGGTGAGCACGATCGACCCCGAATTCTGTTCGGCGAACACTCTTCCCGCCACCTGCGTGATGTGGAAGGCACTCATCAGGTGTGCGTCGACCTGCTCGCGGAACTCGTCCTCGGTGATCGTGAGCACCGTCGATCCGGCCGGCTCGGCGATCCCGGCGCAGTTGATCGCGATGTCGAGGGCCCCGAACCCCGACAGCGCGGCGTCGGCCATCTTCTCGGCCACCCCCGCCTGCCCCGCCGCACCACACACGCCGACGGCATAGCCACCGCCGCCGACGATCTCGTCGACGGTGGCGGTCACCGCGGCCTCGTCCCGACCGTTGACCACCACCGACACCCCGCTCCCCGCCAGGGCGTAGGCGACCGCCAGTCCGATTCCCCGGGTGGCGCCCGCGACCATCGCCACCCGCCCGGCCAATCCGGCGTCGGTCATCAGACGCCGCTGGCGACCGGGGTGATCGGGATCGACCGGCCGCGGTCGGTGAAGGAGAAGTCGGCGCCCGAGGAGAACCGTGCGATGGCCACCTCACCGCATTCCTTCTGGTCGTCGTGGCCGAGCACGAACCGCACCCGCAGACCGTCGTCGGTCTGTTCGGCGGCACCGATCGTCCACCGCGGATGTACCGCGACACCGATCGCCGCCAGCGGTTCGGTGTGGTCTGCGGTCAGCACCGTGACCCAGCCGCCGTCGGCATAGGCATCCGACGACGACGGGATGTGCACCACCACCTCACCGTGATCACGGCCGTCCCCCTCCACGGTGGCCGTGACACCGCTGTACTGCTGCGGCCCGAGGACCGGCACCAGGCGGATCACCTGGGCCAGGTCGTCGGCCCCGGTGCCCAACCGCAGGGCCCGCCGCAGACGATCCGCCGACAACCCCGCGATGCCGGTGAACTGTTTGCGGTAGATCTCGAGTGCCTGCTCCGCCGACTCCGCATACCGCGTCACCGACAGCAGGAACCCCAAGGCCAGCAACTGATGTTGCAGCGCGACCTCTTCGGCGATGCGCACCAGGGCGCTCGTCGACCATTCGCGGAACTGCAGGTCCTCCACCAGCGGTCCGCGATAGTCCACCCAGCCGTCGAGGGCCGAGGGGTCGATCTCGGAGAGTTCGGTCGACGCCGCGCGTGAGGTGAACATGGTCTCCGCGTCGGCGGGCAGCGGCAGCTCGTCACGGTCGGGTTCGATCGTCACCGTCCACGCACAGTGTGGATGCCGGTCGGCCGGACGACGCGGCGGCCGGTGGATGGGCCGGATCCGGGCACGCCGGTTGGTGGCGATGGCGGTGGCGTCGAACGTGGGATCCTCGATGTCATGGCACATCGAGGTGACGTACTCGTCGCCGAGGGGTTCCACATCCATCAGTGCGCCACAGTGGTTCAGCACGAACGCACCGTGATAGCGGTCGGTGATCTCGTACCGGAAGTCCATGAACTGCGGTGGTGCGCCGATGTCGAGTTGCAGACATTTGAACATGTCCTCGACACCGTCGCCGTCGATCCCGAGGGCGGTGCGCATGCGGTGGGTGTAGACCGGGCTGGCGGCCATCCACTCCTCGATGGCCACCCGGGTCATGGTCTCGCGGCCGAAGGCACTGATCAGGTGGGCCATGCCGCTGCGGTCGATCAGCTGACCCGACAGCAGCAGTTCGGGAACGAGACCGGCCAACTGCTCGCCGGTGAGGTCGGAGTACGACTGGGCTGTATGCGTCATTCTCGTTCTCTGCGTTCGTGTTCGGCTTTCGTGGGTGTGCATCACCAGAACGGGACGGGTGCCTTGCCGAACGGATACCAGCCCGGCTGGTCGCCGGTGGCCTTCTCGATCCGCTTGAGCATGCCGTCGCTCATCGCGTTGTTCTTGAGCAGTTCGATGAACAGCGCCGACACGTTGCCGTAGTCGAAGAAGTCACGCTGCCAGGAGAACTGGAAGTTCCCGCCGTACCGGAACCAGCTGCCCTGGATGCCCTCGAGTGCGTAGTGGGTGCCGTCTTCGCGGGTCCGCTCGTACACCTGCTTCCACAGTCCGATCATCGATCCGGTGCGGTCGTCGATCACCCACTCTTGATAGGGATAGGTCCAGCCCTCGAGGCCCTCCATCTCCTGACCCAGCGCAATCTCGCGGATCTCGTCGCGGCCGACGGCCATGAAGTCCTTGTCGGGGCCGTAGTTCCAGCCGTAGGTGGCGTCCTCGGTGTAGAACGAGGCGAGCGGCTTCCAGTCACCGGCCTTCTCGGCCTCGATGTTGGCCTGCAGCCAACGCTCTTTCATCTCTTCCAGTTCGGCACGGTCGAACGACATGTATCTCAACCTCTTTCGTCGGTGAACGTCGGTTGTGGGTCAGGGCGGACCCGGTGGTCGGGCGGTGTCGGGGTTCGGCAGGTATCGGGGTTCGGCAGGTCTCGGGGTTCGGCAGGTCTCCGGGTCAGGCGCTCTGCGCATCGTCGTCGACGATGCGCAGCGCCTGGGTGGGGCAGTACTGGACTGCGGCGAGGACCTGCTCGCGCAGGCTCTCGTCCGGGTGGGCGTCGAGGATCTCGGCGTGATCGCGGTGGGCGACGAAGACCTCCGGGGCCTCCATCTCGCACATCCCGTGGCCCTGGCACAGATCCAGATCGATCTCGATCCGCATCAGCCCGCTCCGTTCGCCTCCGCCCGCCGGCGGTACCGGACCCGGCACGGCTGCGCGAGCTGGACGACCATCTTGGAGTGGTCGTTGTGATAGGAATCGGCGGGCTGGGCCATCTCGAACTCGTAGTTCTGGAACAGCACCGAGAAGATCGCCTTGAGCTGCATGATCGCGAATTGTGCTCCGACGCAACGGTGCCGGCCGGCACCGAAGGGAATCCACGTCCACCGGTTGACCAGATCCTCCTGGCGCGGTTTGACGTACCGGTCCGGGTCGAAGGCGTCGGGGTTCGGGAAGTCCTCGGGCAGCCGGTTGGAGATCGCCGGCGACACCGCGATCGACTGTCCGGCCTTGACCTCGAAGTCCTCGATGTGGAAGTCGTTCTGCACCACTCGCATCAGGACGATCAGCGGCGGATGCAGTCGCAGCGCCTCCTTGAGTGCGTTCTCCAGCTTCGGGATCTGGCGCATCGCGGCAAAGCTGTACTCCACCCGCCCGGTGCCGGCGGCGGCGCCGTCGTCGGCCCCCTCGCCGCCACCGCCGCGATAGATGTCGTCGAGCTCGGCATACACCTGCTGCATGTAGTCGGGGTTGCGCAGCAGCTCGATCAGCGTCCAGGCGGCGGTGCCCGAGGTGGTGTGGTGCCCGGCGAACATCATCGAGATGAACATCCCGGTGATGGTGTTGGCGTCGAATCCGACCTGCACGAGCACGTCCATCAGGTCGCGATCGTCTTTGTTCTCGGTGGGGTTCGCGATCCGGTCGTTTATCACACCCTGGATGAACTCGACGAGTTCGGCACGCGCGGAGTCGCGTTTGCGGAAGCTCTCGATGTCGGCGTTGTAGTCGACGTAGGCGATCGGGTCGGTGCCCTTCTCCAGGTCGTGGAACAGGTGCGCGATGTGTCCGTTGAGCTGTTCGCGGAAGCGTCGGCCGATCAGGCAGGCCGAGCTGGTGTAGAGGGTCAGCTCGGCGAAGAACTCGAGCAGGTCGATCTCACCCTCGTCACCCCAGCCGGCGATGATCCGTTCCACCTCGTTGGGGATGGTGATCGCGTGCTGCTTCATGTGCGGCCCCTTGAGCGCCGCGTTGTGGATCGCCTTGGAGCGTTCCTCGGGGCTGGTGTCGAAGACGACGCCCTCACCGAAGACCGGGGTCATGAACGGATAGGCGGCGGCCTGGTCGAGATCTTCTTCCGGGGCCCGGAAGAACTCTTCGTTGGCGGTGGCCCCGGACACCAGCACCACCTCGCGGTCGGCGAGCTGGAACTGTCCGACGTCGCCGCACTCGGAACGGATGCGCCAGAACAGCGCGATCGGGTCGGTGGCGAGTTCATCGAGGTGGCCGTGTTCTCCCTCGCCGCCGGAGACGCGTTTGGGAGTGGTCAGTGTGGTCATCGGTCTTGTCCTTTCGCAGCGAGCTTGTTCTTGGGGACCGCACCCTCTGCCTCGACCTCCACCGAACGCATGTGTGCGCCGCGGGGCATGGTGACCATGGCGGCCACCGCTTGCGCGATATGTTCGGGGGCAAGGAAATTGCCGTGGCGGGCCAGTCCGTGCTTGATCCAGTCGTTGAGCATGTTCTCGGTGACCTCGGGGTCGAGGTCCATCCCCATGCCGGTGAGGGTCTGTCCGGGTCGCACCACGCCGGCGCGCACCCCGGTGCCCTCGAGTTCGAGTTGGATGGTCGCGACCAGGCCGTCGATCCCCGACTTGGCGGCGACGTAGGCCGACGACCAGGGCCGCGGCCGGATCGCCACATCGGAGCCGATGAAGACGAAATCGCCTCGGCCACGGTCGATCATGCCGCCGATCACCGCCCGATACACCCGGTAGGCGCCGTTGAGGTGGATGTTGATCTGGTCGGCGAAGGCCTCGGGGCTGGTCTGGTAGGACAGGCCGACGGCGAGGTCGCCGGCACCGGCGACGACGATCTCCAGGTCACCGAGGGCCGCCTGCGCCTTGGCGACACAGTCGATCACCGAGGCCTCGTCGGTCACGTCCAGGGGAACCGCGACGGCCTCCCCGCCGTCGGCGACGATCTTCTCGGCGAGTGCCTGCAGCCGCTCCACCCGGCGTGCCGCCAGCGCCACCGGATACCCCTGTCCGGCAAGCCATTCGGCGGTGGCCGCACCGATTCCGGAGGAGGCGCCGGCGACCAGCACCGGACGACGGTCGGGATGTGGGACGAAACCCATGTCAGTGTCCTCCGTTCCGGCGGGTGATCCGCACCGGCAGTTCGGCGAAGCCGCGCACGTTGACCGAGTGCACGCGCACGGCGCGCTCGATGTCGATGTCGACGGCGCTGACGGTGCGCGCCACCTCGGCCAGACCGATGTTGGCCTCGAGGCGGGCGAGGTGGGCACCGAGACAGAAGTGGGTGCCCATCCCGAAGCTCATCAGGGCCTGCCCGCAGTTGCGGCCGATCCGGTAGTCATCGGGCTCGTCGAAGACGTCGGCGTCGCGGTTGGCCGATCCCACCAGCAGCAGCACGCGCTGTCCGGCCGGGATCAGATGATCACCGTAGGTGACGTCGTTGGCCACCCGGCGCAGCACCATCTGCGTCGAATTGTCGTAGCGCAGAGTCTCTTCGGTCCATTCGGGCACGGCGTCGGGATCGGCGATCACCTTGGCGAGCTCATCCGGATTGCGCCAGCCCCAATAGAGCGCATTGGCCAGGAGTTTGGTGGTGGTCTCGTTGCCCGCCACCACCATCAGCACCATGAAGCCGACGATCTCGTCCTCGCTGAGACTGGTCTTGTCGCCGTTCTCGTCGTCGATCTCGGCGTCGATCAGCGCGGAGACGAGGTCTTCGCCGGGATTCTTGCGGCGGTCGGCGATCAGGGCGCTGTAGTACTTGTGCAGTTCGAGGTAGGCGTAGATCGCGGCCTCGGGGATGTCGAGCACCCCTTCTTCGCGGTGCAGCAACAGATCCGACTGCCGACGCAGGAATGCACGGTCGGCCTCGGGGACGCCCAGCAGTTCGGAGACCACATCCATCGGGAGCAGGCCGGCGAAGTCGGCGATGTAGTCGAACTCGCCCTTCTCCAGGCACACATCCCAGTGCCGGCGGGTCAGCGTGGTGATCCGCTCGGACAGGTCGTTGACGCGGCGCGGGGTGAAGCCCTTGGAGACGAGCTTGCGGATCCGCATGTGCTTGGGGTCGTCCATCGCCAGGAACGACATGGACTTGTGCGCGTCGGGGCTGTACGACGACGGGTCCAACGAGACTCCCCACGCGTTGGACAGGTTCACCGAATCGCGAAAGGCGCTGCGTACGTCGGCATGCCGGGCGAGTGCCCAGAAGTCCATCGCGCCGTTGTAGTAGACCGGCGCCTCGCTCCGGAGGCGGGCATAGGTGGAATAGGGGTCCTCGTGGAAGTCATAGGCGTACGGATCGAACGGGATCCGTTGCTCCATGCCTGCCTGGGTGACGGTGTCGGTCATCGGAATCGCTCCATGATCTAGGACTGGTTCTCCATGAGTAGGTGGGCTGCGGCGACGAGTCGCTCGGAGGTCTGTTCGTAGCTGAGGTGCCCCATGCCGGCGTGCACGAGCGCTCCGGCATAGAGCATTTCGAGGGCGTCGACGACGGGCCCGGGGTTCTCCGGGTCCACCTCGAGGGCCTCGGCGAGGCGGCGGCGGATGAACCCGCCGATCCGCAGGCGCAGGTGTTCGACGTCGGGGTCGGTGCCCAGCAGTGCGACGGTCACCGCACCGCCGAGCTGCCCCTGGCCGGCAACCACCATCGACACGTCACGCAGTACCTGCGCGACGCGTTCGCTCGGCGGCAGCGCCGTGTCCGGATCGGCGACCCCGTCGGCCAGCCGCCGCCAGAACACCTCGGCCACGAGGTGACTCTTCGACGAGAAGTAGGTGTAGGCAGTCGCCGGTGCCACCCCCGCGAGCTTGGCGACCGCACGCACGGTGAGGCCGTCGAAGCCCTCCTCGTTGAGCACTTCGACGGCGGCGTCGGTGAGGCGGGCGACGGTTTCCGCCTGCTGTGCCGAGAGGCGTCGTCGGGTCGATTCCTGCGATACGGGGCTGGACATGTGACCGACGCTACACTAGGTTCGAACTCGAGTCCAGACACCTGTCCAGATGGAGTTCCAGTTCATGTCTCTCCGACCCGAATCCGCATCGGATCTACTCATCGACGGAAAGCTGGTCCCCGGCAGCGGGGGCGCCTTCGCCATCGTCGATCCAGCCACCGAGGAGACGATCGGCCATGCCGCCGACGCCACCTCCGACGACATGGACGCCGCGATCGCCGCGGCCCGCCGTGCCTTCGACACCACCGACTGGTCGCGTGACCACGCCCTGCGTGCACGCTGCCTGCGCCAGTTGCGCGACGCCCTGCTCGCCCACGCCGACGAGCTGCGCGACCTCACCGTCGCCGAGGTGGGCTGCCCGGTGTTCCTCACCCACGGACCCCAGCTCGAGGGGCCGATCACCGACCTCGGCTACTTCGCCGATCTCGCCGACAACTACGCGTGGACAACCGATCTCGGCGAGGCCAAGCCGATGGGCCTGAAGAACCGGCGCGAGCTGCGCGCCGAGGCGGTCGGCGTCGTCGGCGCCATCACACCGTGGAACTTCCCCCACCAGATCAATTTCGCCAAGATCGGACCGGCGCTGGCCGCCGGTTGCACCGTGGTCCTCAAACCCGCCCCCGACACCCCGTGGTGTGCCGCGCTGGTCGGCAAGGTGATCGCCGAGGAGACCGACTTCCCGCCCGGCGTGATCAACATCGTCACCTCCAGCGACCACGCCCTCGGCGCCCAGCTCGGTTCCGATCCGCGCGTCGACATCGTCTCGTTCACCGGGTCCACCGCGACCGGCAAGAAGGTGATGGCCGGCGCCGCCGAGTCGCTGAAGAAGGTGTTCCTCGAACTGGGCGGAAAGTCGGCATTCATCGTCCTCGACGACGCCGACCTCGCCGCCGCCTGCTCGATGGCCGCCTTCGCCGTGGTCACCCATGCCGGGCAGGGCTGTGCGATCACCACCCGCCTGCTCGTCCCGCGCAGCAAGCTCGACGAGGCCACCGCGATCACCCGCGACAGCCTGGCCGGTCTGGCCGCCGGTGACCCGACCGATCCGGGCACCATCTGCGGGCCGCTGATCTCCGCCCGCCAGCGCGAACGCGTCGAGTCCTACATCGCCCTCGCCCGCGAGGAGGGCGGCACCATCGAGATCGGCGGCGGCCGTCCGGCCGGCAAGGAGAAGGGCTTCTTCGTCGAGCCCACCCTGATCTCCGGCCTCGACAACTCCGCCCGCGTCGCCCAGGAGGAGATCTTCGGTCCGGTGCTGGTGATCCTGCCGTTCGACGATGACGACGACGCCATCCGGATCGCCAACGACTCCCCCTACGGCCTGTCCGGTGCCGTCTGGGGTACCGACGAGGACCGGATCGACCACGTGGTCAACGGTGTTCGCACCGGGACCATGGCCGTCAACGGCGGTATCTGGTATTCCGCCGACGTCCCGTTCGGCGGCTACAAGGCCTCCGGCATCGGCCGCGAGATGGGCGTCGCCGGCTTCGAGGAGTACCTCGAGATCAAGGCCGTCGCCCGCCCCGCCTGACCGGCACCCGTTCCCGATCCACCCACGCACAACCCACCCAGCCACCATTGAGGAGAACCCCATGAGCACAGGACGTTTCGACGGCAGGATCATCATCGTCACCGGCGCCGCCGGCGGCATCGGCGAGGGCTACGCCCGCGGACTCGCCGAAGAGGGCGCCAACGTCGTCGTCGCCGATCTCAACGACGAGGCCGGCGAGAAGGTCGCCGCCGACATCGGTGGCCTGTACGTGCACGCCGACGTCGCCGATCCCGACTCCGCACAGAATCTCGCCGCCGCCACCGTGGAGCGCTACGGCACCATCCACGGCCTGGTGAACAATGCGGCGATCTACGGTGGCATGAAGCTCGACTTCCTGATCACCGTGCCGTGGGACTACTACAAGAAGTTCATGAGCGTCAACCTCGACGGCGCGCTCAACGTGACCCGCGCGGTGTACCCGCACATGACCGACGGCGGCGCGATCGTCAACCAGTCCTCCACCGCCGCCTACGTCTACAGCGGTTTCTACGGACTCGCCAAGGCCGGTATCAACAACCTGACCTTCCAGCTGGCGAACGAGCTGGGCGGCAACAACATCCGGGTCAACGCCATCGCCCCCGGCCCCACCGACACCGAGGCCACCCGCACCACCACCCCCAAGGAGATGGTCGCCGAGATGGTCAAGGCCTTGCCGCTCAAGCGGTTCGGTACCGCCGAGGATCATGTCGGCATGTGCAAGTTCCTGCTGTCGGACGAGGCGAGCTGGATCACCGGCCAGATCTTCAACGTCGACGGCGGCCAGGTGTACCGGCCGTGAGCGCCCCCACCCTCCGTCTCGGGTATGTCGGCCTGGGCAACATCGGCGGTCCGATGGCCGGCAGACTCGCCACATGGCATGGCGGCCTGAGTGTCTTCGACCTGTCCGACGACGCGATCGCCAAGGTCGTCGAGAAGGGGGCGACGCGGGCCGGCTCGCTCGCCGAGCTCGCGGCCTCCGCCGACATCATCGGGATCTGCGTGCTCAACGACGAGCAGGTGCGCACCGTCGTGGCCGGTGACGGCGGCCTGTTGTCGGCGGCACGGGAGGGCACCATCATCACGGTGCACTCCACCATCTCTCCGGAGACCGCCGTCGAGCTGGCCGAAACCTGTGCGGCCCAGGGTGTCACCCTGCTCGATGCCCCCATTTCCGGTGGTGCGGGCGGGGCCGCCGAGGGCCGACTGGCGGTCATGGTCGGCGGACCGCGCGAGGCCTACGAGCGGATCAAGGAGCCGTTCGCGCTCACCTCGGACATGCTGGTGCACGCCGGCGACGAGGTGGGTGCGGGCACCCGGATGAAGCTGGCTCGCAATCTGCTGCACTTCGTCTCGTTCACCGCCACCGCCGAGGCCGCACGGCTGGCCGAGGCCGCCGGGATCGACATCACCAAACTGGGCAAGGTGGTGCGCCACACCGACGCGATCACCGGAGGGGCCGGGTCGATCATGCTCCGCGACACCACCGCCCCGATCGCCGAGGACGACTTCTGGTTCGGCATCTTCACACCGGTGCGCACGCTCGGCGAGAAGGATCTGACCCTGGCCCTCGAACTCGGCGCGCACCTCGGCGTCGACCTGCCGCTCGCCGAACTGGCCCGTCGCGATCTCGCCGCCGCACTCGGCGTCCCCCACACCGAAGGAGAACACCAGTGAGCACCGACGCATCGGGTGCCGAGCCCACCGAACCCACCGACCAGCGCCGCAAGGGCCTGGCCAAGATGGCCGAGGTCTACGGCTGGGAGATGGCCGACGGCCCGGGTGACTATTTCGCGCACACCGCCGACCAGGTCTTCGGCGAGGTGTGGAGTCGCGAGGGCCTGTCCATCCGGGATCGGCGACTGATCCTGCTCGGCGCGCTCGCACAGGCCGGGCAGATCGACGTCGCCGAGATCCAGGCGGGATCCGCCCTGGGCAACGGTGAACTCACCCCCGAGCAGCTCGAGGAGATCAGCCTGTTCCTCTGCTATTACGTGGGCTGGCCGCTGGGCACCAAGATGCACTTCATGTTCGGCAATGTCATCGCCAAACACCGCAAGGAGCAGGCGAAGAAGGCCGCGCAGAGTGACGGGGCACAGCAGTCGTCGTGACCTACACTCGGGACATGAGCGCAGTCGTCACCTTCACCGTCCTGCACGGCGGGAAGGGACACAACATCCTCGGAGCCGCGAAGACCCCCGATCTTGCCGATTCGGGCTATTCCGAAATCGAGTACGCCGCAGGCGGTACCGCCCGACGATTCCTCGCCGATGCCCACGGCGGGCTCGTCGAGGCGGGTACCGCCCCGTACACGACGCGCATCCTGGTGCGCAGACCCGAGCGGGCCGATGACTTCAACGGATTCGTCGTCGTCGAGTGGTTCAACGTGTCCTCCGGGACCGATGCCGCACCCGAATACTCTTATCTGGCAGACGAACTCGTCCGCTCGGGCTATGCCTGGGTGGGGGTGTCGGCGCAGTTCACCGGGATCGAGGGGGGTGCCGGTTCGGTCGGTATGGGTGATGCGCTCGGCGGTCCGCGGGGTCTGGCCGCGAAGGAACCGGAACGGTACGGCACCCTGCATCATCCTGGTGATGCGTTCTGCTGGGACATCTTCGGGCAGATCGGGGCGGCGCTCGCCGGCAACGACTCCCCCGGCCATCCGCTCACCGGCTTGTCGATCCGGCACCTGATCGCTGTCGGCGAATCGCAGTCGGCGATGGCGTTGACCACCTACACCAATCTCTTCGTCGACCATCATCAGGTCTTCGACGGGGTGCTCATCCACAGCCGGTCGATGGGCACCCTGCCGCTGGGGCCGGTGGGTGGTCCGGCCGACATCACCGATGCCTACCGTGGGGAGCCGGTGCCGATCTCCCCCGCCATCACCGTCCCGGTGTTCGTGGTGCAGACCGAGACCGATGTGCTCACCAACTTCCAGTATGTCCGTGCACGCCAGGCTGATTCGGATCATCTCCGGGTGTGGGAGATCGCCGGAACCGCGCACGCCGACCTGCATCAGATCGGCGAGTACGAGTCGATGCTCGGCTGCCCGACACAGGTCAACCGCGGTCAGCAGCGGTTCGTGCTGCGGGCCGCGCTACGGCACCTGCGCGACTGGGTGGTCGGTACCGCCGAACCCCCGGTCGCCCCTCCGCTGCTGGTCACCGATGCATATGGCCATCCGCGGTTCCAGGTCGACGCGGTCGGCAACGTCCTCGACGGGGTGCGCACACCGTGCGTCGACGTCCCGACCCAGGTCCTGAGTGGTGTGGTGGATGCCGATGTGCCCCGGATCTGCGTCCTGTTCGGCAGCACCAGTCCCCTGCCGCCGTCGATCCTCGTCGACCTCTACGCCGACGAGCGGGAATACCTGGCGAGCTACACGTGCGCCGCCGACACCGCCATCACCGCCGGCTTCATCCTCCCCGAGGACCGGGACGCGCTGATCGCCGACGCCCGCACCGACCTCGTCGCCGGAGCCGCCGCCTTCCGGTAGCCCGTGCCCGGTGGTGACCTCCGTGTCGAAACCTCAGACAGCCGGGCTCGCCAACGCGACCATCACGGAGGTCGAGGTGGTCACCACCCAGCGCACGCTGCGGAGATTTCGACACGGGTCCTCGCTACGCTCGGTCCCGGCTCAATTAGCAATGGTGCCCGGCTCAATCGACAGCAACAGCGCTCCTACTCAATCACCCACGCCCAGTTGATGGTTGAGCCGACGAGGAGCGCAGCGACGAGTCGAGTCGAAACCTCAGACAGCCGAACTCGCCAACGCGACCACCACGGAGGTCGAGGTGGTCAGCATCCGGCGCATGCTGCGGAGATTTCGACTCGGGTCCTCGCGGTGCTCGGTCCCGGCTCAATCAGCAATGGTGCCCGGCTCAATCGACAGCAACAGCGCTCCTACTCAATCACCCACGCCCAGTTGATGGTTGAGCCGACGAGGAGCGCAGCGACGAGTCGAGTCGAAACCTCAGACAGCCGAACTCGCCAACGCGACCACCACGGAGATTGAGGTGGTCACCACCCAGCGCACGCTGCGGAGATTTCGACACGGGTCCTCGCTCCGCTCGGTCCCGCCTCAAATCAGCAAATGGGGTCCCGGCTCAATCGCCAGCAACAGCGCTCTTACTCAATCACCCACGCCCAGTTGATGGTTGAGCCGACGAGGAGCGTAGCGACGAGACGTGTCGAAACCTCAGACGGCCGAACTCGGAACGTAACCACCACGAACCCAGACAGCGCTCCGACATGTCAGAGCCCCATCCCGTCCAAGATCTCGACCAGTCGGGTCTCGATCGGCCCGACGGGGGTGATGACTTCCCGGATGGGGAGTCTCATCTGTGTGTCTGTCGGTCCGATGTCGATGGGTGGGTCGAACACCTTGATCACCAGGGCATCAGCATCGATCATGACGAACCCGTCGTCGGTAGTGCTGTCGAGAGTCACCGTGCCCGGTTGACCGGTACTGTTGGTGTTGGTGTTGGTGTCGGTGCCGTGGATTTCGGCACGCACTTCTGCCAGGTGTTCCACATACTGTTGTCCGACATCCGGGAACCGGTTGACCTGTTTCTCGTTCTGGGGTTGGCCGGGTTTCGCATTCCGTTGCCACCACGTGCGGCCCTCATCCGGGCCCGACTCGATTCTCCCGGTCGTGTACTGCCCGGGTAGATCACCGACCATCCGATGATGGGTGGGACACGCCGGTGCCAACTCGATGATGTCGGTGCGGCCACCGTCGGCGAAGTCGTTGACCGCGTGATGGATTTCGACGTGTGCCGCGGCCCGATCACATCCGGGTGCCGAACAGTGATGGCCGTCGGGGGCGGAAAACAACATCAATCGTTGATGTTTGGTGGCTATCCGTTTCGCTTGCCCGAAATACAGGGGGATCGCGGTGTGGTCTTTGAACACCGACAAATACATTTGGGCATCTGCGGCGAGGTCGACCAGGTCCGACATGGGGATGAGGGTTCCGGTCGCGGTGACGGCATACCCGGCTTCGCGGATCAGGTCGTTGACATCGGTTTTGACGATCAGCTGGATCGGCACACCCATGTTGGTTTTGCCGAGCATCCCGTCGGCGAGCACAGCGGTCAGCAGGGCGTTCACCGCATCATGGTTGCGTTGGGGTTGGGTACGCATGTCTTTGACCGCCGCCGCGTCCAGGGTGTTGGGGTCGACGATCTCGGCGGTGCGACTGTCCCCGATCAGGCCGTTCGGTGTGTCGGGGTTGTTGACCCCGTGTTTGCCCCAAGCAGCGAAGAGTGTTTCGAGTCGGGCGCGCAGGATGGGGTCGACGTAGCCGGTCAGTTTGGACATGCCGTCGGCGCCTTGTTTGCCGAGGGTGATTCCGCGTCGACGGTCCCGGTCTTTTTTCTCGATGAGTTCGCCGTCGGGGTCGATGTGGGCGATGATGCGGGAGCCGCAGGTGCCGAGTGCGGATGCCCCGAATTCGGTGGCGTGTCGGGCGAGGGTGCGTTCGGCGGCGATCTTTTCGTCGTAGGCGGCGGCGAGGGGGATTTTCTTGAGCCAGGACAGGGCGATGTCGATGTGGGTGGTGCCGGCATCACCGGAGGCGAACACTTTCGCGAGTTCAGGATATTCGGCCTGGGTGGGTTCGCCGGTCAACGATCGTTCGGGTTGGACGCGGTCCATCCGTTCCAAACGGGCTTTGCAGTTGGAGGCGTGGAGTTCGGTGTCCATGAATGCGAAGATGGTGCGGTAGCCGCGGTCGCGGTGGATGTCTCGGTGGTTGATTTCGGTGATCACTCGGTCGCTTTGGAAGGTCAACCGGTTCAACGATTTTTCGGTGGTTTTCGCGATGGTGATCAGGGTGTCGGCATCACTGGTGGTGAGGTCGGCGGTAGCGAGTAGGTCCAACCCTTGTGTGATCAGGGCGACTGCTTGTGACACACGCGATTGGGGATCGGTTGTGCCGGTTTTGTTGGTCATCGACGCTCACCCCCCTGTCGCGTGAAGATTCTTTTATGATACAGGTGTTCGATGGTGTGTGCAATAGGTTTGGGGTGGTTGGTTTTCGGCTTGGGCTTGGCTTGATCGGCCAGCGGTGGTTGGTGGTTGAGCAGATGAGGAGCGTAGCGACGAGGCGTGTCGAAACCTCAGACGGCCGACGTCGGAACGCAACCACCTCGGGGGTGATCGCCTCCCAGCGTGTGCTGCGGAGATTTCGACTCGGGTCCTCGCTCCGCTCGGTCCCGGCTCAATCAGCAAAAGAGCCCGGCTCAATCAGCCAATCAGCAACGAGGCGTTGGTGGTTGAGCCGATGAGGAGCGTAGCGACGAGACGTGTCGAAACCTCAGACGGCCGACGTCAGGAGCGTCACCACCTCAGAAGTGGGCACCACCCAGCGCATGCTGCGGAGATTTCGACACGGGTCCTCGCTCCGCTCGGTCCCGGCTCAATCACCAACGGACTGCTCAATCAGCTACGCCCAGTGGATGGTTGAGCCGATGAGGAGCGAAGCGACGAGACGTGTCGAAACCTCAGACGGCCGACCTCCGAGACATCACCCGCCTCACGGAGTGAACAGCGGCAAGCCCGGCCGTCAGCCGATTCGCGCGGGGATGCCGGCGATCCGTGCCGAGACTCGATCGAAGAGAATTGTCGGAGTCAGTGCGGCCGCGACGAGTTGGACCTTTGCGGATGCGCCGACCGTGTACCGGGCCCGGGGACGGCGCGCACGAAGCGCCACGTCGACGGTGCGCACGACGGTCTCGACCGGTGACGCGGTCCGCTGGACGAAGCCGATCGTGGAGGCGAGGCCGGCCAGGTGAGGGCCGTACAAGGTCTGCATGGCCGACGACATGCCTGCCCGGTTCTCCTCGATCAGATCATCGGCGGTCCGCCACAGATCGGCGTCGATCGGGCCGGGTTCGATGCAGGTGACCGGTATTCCCCAGGGGCGCAGTTCGACTCGCTGGGCGTCGGCGATCGCCTCCAGCGCGAACTTCGACGCGTTGTACGCACCGGTCATCGGCGTGGACAGTCGGCCACTCAACGACGTCATGTAGATGATCCGGCCACCGGCGGCCCGCAGAAGCGGCAGTACCGCCGTGGTGATCGCGACCTGGGCGACCACGTTGACCTCGAGCTGACGCCGAAGTGACTCCGGGGTGAGGCTTTCCACCGGGCCTGCCACGACGATGCCGGCGTTGTTGACCACCGCGTCCAGGGAGGCGGGCAGACGTTCTGCGAGCCGCGCGATGTGGGTGGCATCGGTGACGTCGAGTTCCACCGGAGTGGTGCCGGGTGGGGCGTCGGCGACATCCCGCACTCCGGCATATACCGTCCATCCCTGTTCGACGAGGTGGGTGCTGATCGCACGACCGATACCTCGGGACGCTCCGGTGATCACGACCGTGGACATGCGGGTTCCTCCGTTCGACGGATGCCGTCACTGGTTGTCACAGTGCGGCTTTCAGTGGTGATGGGTGGTAGACGGCCTTGGTGGCGAGGCGTTCGGCGGCGAGGGGGTCGTGCGCGGGCAGGATCACCGTCGGCTGCGTCCGGGCGTATTCCTTGATGGCACGCAGTGATTCGATGGCCTTGCGGGGCGCGTTGTTCACTCCATCGGTGAGTTCGGCGTCGAGAAGTTCCAGGTCGTAGGTGCTGTCTCCACCGAAGAAGTAGGCGACATCGTCGTCGAGCGCGATGACCGACAGATGTCCCGGAACATGGCCGGGGGTGTCGACGGCGAAAATGGTGCCGTCGGAGGTGATCGGATAGCTCCTGGGGAACGGCCCGACCGGCGGCCCCGACGGTTCGAGGATCAGCGGCATGAACCCGTGAGGCCAGCGCTTGGGCACCGCGCCTTCGACGGTCGCCGGAATGTAGTGGCGGTTGGCGTCCCACTGTTCGGCACTGACATAGATCGGCGCACCGTTGAGGTCGGGGATTCCGTCCCCATGGTCGTGGTGCAGATGGGTCAAGATCACTGCGGTGAGATCGGCGGGTGCGAGACCGTATTCCGCGAGCCTGCTACGAATCCCCTCTTCCGGTCCCACCTTCAGATCCACTGCGACATGGAAGAACGGCTGCCAGAACGGGAAGAAGCCGCGCTGGGAGACATGCGGCGATTCGCCCGAGTCGACGAGGATCACCCCTTCGGGATGCCGGATCAGATAGGTGTTGATCGGCAATGGCACGGTCCATCGCCGATCGGTCAGCACACGGGCACGCCGGAGCAGGACAGGCCGGGTCGCCGACTGTGTCCGATGGCTGGGACGGATCGCGACGGTGCCGGTTTCCAGGATGTCGATGGAGATGGTCATGATCTGCCTTCCGGTGAGGTCGATCGGAATTCGGGTTCGAGCTGGACGCCGGCGCTCTTGATGGTCATCGCGACCATCACGAAGTGACCGACCAGCAGACAGAGTTCGAGGGCCTGATCGGAGCTCGTGGCCTGGGACAACGCCGTCCATTCCGCCTCGTCGAGGTGCCCACGGTCGACGAGAACCGCAGCAGCGGCCAGGAGTCGCGCGAGCTTCGCGTCGTCCACGACCGGTAGGTCGGTGGACACGGCGCGGATCTGTTCAGGTGTGATGCCGAGTGCACCGGCCATGTGGGCGTGGTGAGCCCACTCGTAGGCGCAGCCGGTCCGCCACGCCACGTGCACGATGACGAGTTCCTTGTGGGAGGCAGAGATCCTGCCGCGCAACAGGATCTGCGACAAGAAGACCGAATGTGCGGGAAAGATGCTGCCGAGTCGGGCGAAGGTGCGGAACACCGTGAAGTCGCCGTCGTAGTCGGTGCGGCGTCGGATCATACGGAGTGTGAGTCGTGCGGCCCACCCCATCTGCCCGCGATCCAGCGGCGACACGCGGGCCGCTTCCGGTACGACCCAGTGCCCCTCCGCGGGCACCTCCCATGTGGTTGCTCCAGCCATCGGTGACCTCTCATCAGACCCAAACTTATGACATAAGTAGAGTTAACTAATGGTCTAAGTTAGCCTCGGTCAAGAGGCGATGCGCGATCCGAGCGCGCGGAGACGATGGGGTGTGCAGATGGCGAGACGTCGGACCGACCGGGGCCCGCTGACCCGGACAGAGATCATCGACGCGGCGCTGACCCTCGCCGAATCCGACGGCATCGACAAGCTGTCGCTGGCCAAGGTCGCGGCGGCCGTCGGCGTCCAGACGATGTCGCTGTACAACCACATCGCCAACAAGGCCGATCTGCTCGACGGGATGGCCGAGCGCCTCCTGAACTCCGTCGAGATCCCGACCGCCACCGATTCCTGGCACGACGACATGACCGCGCTCGGCCACGCCTTCCGTGTCGCGGCGATCCGCTACCCACAGACGGCGCCTCTGGTCTTGACACGCCACCTCAACATCCCGGCGATCATCCCCCTGGTCGAGGCCGCTCTCGAGGCCGCGCGGCGGGCCGGCATCCCCGAAGCCGAACGGGTGCGGGTCCTGCGGATGTTCATCGCATACCTGATCGGGGCGCTGATCCGCGAGATCGGACTCGGCGGATCGGTGGCGTCCACCGAGAATGCCTCGCTCTTCGACGACGACCGGTATCCCAATGTCGCGATGCTGGCCGGTGATCTCGCGACGTGCGACCACCTCGAAGAATTCGATCGTGGTCTACGTCTGCAGATCTCGGCCATCGCGGCCGCCTATGCCGACGACGGAGCACATCTCGCCCGCTGATGCCCGACGCGCCCGGTCAACGACATCGAGCGCCCGGTCAACGAGAACGAGCGCCCGGTCAACGACATCGAGCGCCCGGTCAACGAGAACGAGGGCCCGGTCAACGAGAACGAGGGCCCGGTCAACAAAAACTAGCGCCCAGTCAACGAGATCGAGCGCCCGGTCAACGGAAGCTCGCGCCCAGTCAACGAAAACTAACGCCCGGTCAACGAGATCGAGGGCCCGGTCAACGGAGTGGGCGGACGGCTATGCGAGGAAGTCGTCGACGGCGTCCTGGATCCCGCGGGACATCGCATGCCCCACATGACTTCCGGCATACCAGTAGACCTGCCCACCCCAGTGGGCGTGGAGTTTGCGTGCCGCCGACAACGATGTGACCCGGTCGTTCAGTGCCGCGACCACCAGTCGACGGTCCGGGGACGCCATCGGGTCGAGGGCGAGCGGGTCGATCACCGACGACACCGCGGTCACCGGGTCGGACCGCATCAGCGCGGCCAGTTCGCGCCCCCGGGAGCCGGCACGATCCATGTGGTGGGCGAGGGTGCCGTGCAGGTCGAGCATCGGCACCACGGCGAGCGTCCCGCTCACATCCGGTTCGAGGGTGGCCACGAGCGCGGCGATCGGACCGCCCAATGACGTTCCGGCGATGACGATCTCGGCCGGCTCCCGCCGGGCGATCCAGCGGATCAGTGCCCGGATCTCGACCACTGCCCGGATCGTGAGGACCACGTTGACCAGCGGGTCCATCCCCGGGTAGGCCACCTTGCGGAGTCGTCGGGCACCGTGGGCCGGCAGGACCGGCAGTGCGACGTCGTAGTCGAGTGCGCCGTGCAGATGTCCGGCCCGGAAGGCGTACAGATCGTCGTTGCGGCCCTGCGCCGCACCGTGTACCCAGATGATCCAGCGACGGCCCTTGCCCGACCGGCTGAGTACCCGCGCCGACGCCGTCATCCCGGCATACGGGTCGTCCACCACGACCGACTGCGGCAGGAATCCGTCGACGAGGTAGTCGATCTGGTCGAACCGGGTGGTGCCGAACATCTTGCGTTTCTGCGACACGATCCGGGGTGCGTTGGGGCGCTGGTGGATTCCCTCGATACCCAGTGCGGTGAACTCGGCGGCGACGGCATCGCACCGCGCGACATTGCCTTCGATCACCTCCAGCGGCGGGATGTCGCGGATCACCGAGTTGATCGCGATGAAGAACTCGTCGAGCGCCGACTCCCCCACCACCCGCGGACCGACCGCCGACGGCGGCACCCCGGCGTCGGGACGGCCCCGCCCGGCGATGCGGGCCGAGGCGACCGCCCTCGGCAGGACCGAGGCGAACAGACCCGCCCGGGCCACGCCGGTACCCCAGTCGATCACCGCTGATCCCGGGCCGACGAGACCGGGTCGTCGAGCGGCATGGCCGAGGCGGCGAGCGCATCCCGGGTCTCACGCAGCGACTCGCTGATGCGACGCAGGAAACGGGCGGCGTCGGGCATCGACTCCGGCGTCGAGATCAATCCCATGCTGAGTACACCCGCGTAACTGTAGGTGGTGAGGTTGACGTCGGCGGGCGCGATCGCGAGGGCGAACGAGACCCAGTCGACCAGTTCGATGTCGCCGATCCAGCGTGTTTCACGTGGACCCGGCAGGTTGGCGGTGGTGATGGTGTTCATCACCCGCGGCGCCCGATGCGCGGCCAGCCCGCGGAACATCGGTCCCACACGACCGCTGTAGGTGGCGACCGATTCGGTGAGGTCGAAGCCGATGCGCTTGCGGCGCTCGACCGTTGCCGCGCAACTGTCGGCGGTGGCGCGGATGCGTTCGATCGGGTCGGCGATGTCGGTGCGCATGAACGCCGCGGCGGTGGCCACCTGGTTGCCCTCGGTACGCGTGGACGTCAGATCGCGGCACACCCCGAACACCGTGACCGACGGATGCCGCAGGTCGTCGCCGCGTTCGGCGAGTTCGGCGCGCATCGCCCCGGCGATGATGCCGTGCAGCGCTCCGTTGACCGTGGTGTCGAGGGCGACGGCGATCCGCTGGACGTCGGCGAGCGGGATCTGCGCGCTCGCACACACCCGGCGCGCACCGGATGGGGTGTTGAAACTGGTGCGGCGCACGGTGAGTGGCAGCGGGATGTGCCGTGCGGAGTCGGTGGCCGCCGAGTGTCTGGCCGCACGCCAGAACGCGGCCACCACCGCGGGCAGACCGGCGATCAGGCGCCGCGACTCGCGCCGCGCCGACCGGGTCAGGGCGGCCGATGGCGTGGTGGGCACGATCGGATCGACGGGTGCGGGCCGCACGGATTCTCCGGCCGTGCCCGTGGCCGCCATCAGGGTGTTGAGCGCGGCGAGTCCGTCGGCGACGGCATGGTGCACCCGGATCACCACGGCCTGGCGACCGCCTTCGAGACCGTGCACCAGCGTCAACGCCCAGAGCGGCCGCGAGCGATCCAACTGGCGGACGGCGAGTTCGGCACACAGCTCGTCGAGGTCGGCACGCCCGCCCGGGGCCGGCAGCGTGATCTCGTCGAGGTGGGCGGTGATGTCGAAGGCGTTCTCGCGCACCCAGAACGGCCGGACCGTACGTCCGGGTGCACACACCACGCGCTGGGTGGCGCGGGGAAAGGCGCCCAGATACCGGGGCAGGACCTCGGCGAGTTCGGCGACGGTCACCGGCCGGCCGCGACGTGCGGTGTCGAGGACGGCCACCTTGAGCGTGTGCATCGGCGTGGTGGGGGTCTCGAGGTTCAGCATCAGCGCATCGGCTCCCGAGAACCGCTCCGGATCAGGATGATTCATCGGTCACCCCACCCTCCGGAGGTCGTCGGCGAGGACACGTTTGAGGATCTTGCCGGTGGCATTGCGGGGCAGTTCGTCGATGACGTGCACATCGCGGGGGACCTTGAATCCGGCGAGACGGCACCGGACATGATCGCGTAGTTCGCCGGGATCGACGGCCTGCTCGGGCCGTCCGACGACGAAGGCCGCCAGCCGCTGGCCGAACTTCTCGTCGTCCACGCCGATCACCGCGACGTCGGCGACCGCGGGATGCTCCGACAGCGTCTGCTCCACCTCGAGCGGGTAGACGTTCTCACCGCCCGAGACGATCATCTCGTCGTCGCGGCCCACGACGAACAGCCGGCCCGCGGCATCGAGGTAGCCGAGATCACCGGACACCATGTGTCGGCCGGCGAAGTCCTTGGTGTCGGCCGTGGTGTAGCCGTCGAATCCGGAGTTGCCGGCGACGACGATCCGGCCGATCCCGCCGGTGGGTACCTCGTCTCCGTCGTCGTCGAGGATGCGGACGTCGGTGCCGACCAGCGGACGTCCGGCGGTGTCGGGGACGGTGCGCAGATCGGCGGGTGTGGCGGTGCTGATCAGTCCGGCCTCGGTGGCGTTGTAGCTGTTGTAGATCACCTCACCGAAGCGGTTCATGAACTGCTGCACCGCATCCGCGCGCATGCGGGAGCCGCTGGCGGTCACGAATCGCAGGCTCGGGACGTCGATGGTGTCGAGTACGGATGCGGGGAGATCCATGATGCGTTCGAACATCACCGGGACCACCGCCAGTCCGGTGGCACGATGACGCTCGACGAGTTCCATCGTGGCCAGCGGGTCGAAGCGGCGACGCATGATCATGGTGACGCTCATCGTCGCCGCGATCGCGACCTGACCGAATCCCCACGCGTGGAAGATCGGCGCCGCGATCACCATGGATTCGCCTGCACGCCACGGGATGCGGTCGAGTATGGCGGCCAGGGAGGCCACGTCGGTGCTGCCACCGCGGCGGGCACCCTTGGGTGTGCCGGTGGTCCCCGAGGTCAACAGCACCACCCGGCCGGCGCGGGCGGGACGAGGTGCACGGCGGCCGGCGTGGCCGGAGATCACCGACTCCAGCGTGCCGACCGCATTCGGTGTGACAGGGGTATCCGGTGTGGCAGGGGTATCCGATGTGGCAGCGGTATCCGGTGTGACAGGGGCGTCGTCGATCCAGGCGCGCAGGCATCGCAACCGCGGTACCCGCTCGACGGCCTCGGCGACGAGGGCGGCGAACTCGTCGTCGACGATCAGGAGTTCGGCACCCTCGCGGGCGATCACCTCGGCGAACTGCGGTCCGGCGAACCCGGTGTTGAGCAGGATCGCATCGGCACCCAGACGCGAGGTGGCGGCGAGGGATTCGACGAGGCCGCGGTGATTGCGGCACATGATCGCGATCCGGGGCGGCTGCTCGCCGGACCGCGGGCCCAGCAGGTCGGCCAGCCCGGCCGCCAGGGCGTCGGCCCGGGCATCGAGCTCGGCCCACGTCAACGAGCCGCATTCGTCGATCAGCGCGGTATCCTCCGGCGTGCGGGCGGCGGCCAGGCCGATACCGCTGACCGGCGACGGTCCGCCGTGGCGGCGCAGGGTGAGGCCCATCCGCAGATAGCGGTCGGGCCGGGCGGGGCCGAGGAAACCGCTGCGGACGAGGACACCGGTGAGCCAGGTCGCCGATCGGGCACGATCGGCGACGGCATGCACCGGAGAAGCAGCACGCGCGGGAGAAGTGGTGGCGGTGGTCGTCATGGGATCATCCGTCGGGTCGGGCGGGCAGGTCAGCCGATTACCGGGAACCGGCGGTGGCGGGCGAGATCGTCGAGGGCGTGCTGCATGTGCTTGCGGACCATGACGTCGACCTCGGCGATGTCGGGGTCGGTCCCGAACTCGGCACGGATGTCGATCGGGTCGAGCACCTGGGTGACCATCTTGGACGGCAGCGGGACGTTCGGCGGCAATCCGAGGGACAGGCCGAACGGGAACCCGAAGGCCAGCGGGGTGGCATCGATCCGCAGCAGCTTGTCCAGCCGCAGCAGTTTGGCCAGGCCCTCACCGCGGGTGAGGAACAGCTGGGTCTCCTGACCGCCGATGGTGACCATCGGGACGATCGGCACACCGGCCTCCAGAGCGGTGCGGATGTAGCCGGTGCGGCCGTTGAAATCGATCTTCGCGTCGTCACGGGAGGGACGCATGACGTCCCAGTCGCCGCCGGGGAACACCAGGGTGGCCACTCCCTCGCGCAGCGCGGCGACCGCATTGCGTGGGTGGGCGCGCAGGAAGCCGAACCTCGGGAAGATCTGGTCGATGCCGGGCAGGAACAGGGCGTCATGGGCGAGGGTGTAGAGCGGACGCTCGGTGCCGAACTGTTCGGCGAAGGCGACACCGATCAGCGGGACGTCGAAGGCCATCAGTCCGCCGGAGTGGTTGGCGACCAGCAGCGCACCGCCGTCGGGCACCTTCTCCATCCCGCGCACCTCGGAGCGGAAGTACCCCTTGGCGATCAGTCGCAACAGCGGCAGCACCTGCCGCACCCATCCCTCGTCGCGGTCCATCCCGTCGGCCATCTGCCCTCCTCGCCGGAATCCCAGTGGAACAAGAACACGTTCTAGGTCTAAATTAGAACACGTTCTACCCGTTTGTACCATCGCCCGCGCAGCTCAGCGCAGGTATGACCTGGGACGCACAACCCAGTCAGGCGACCCATACGAGCGACCACAGGAGCGTCCATGCAGTTCACCCTCGAGGACATCACCGCCGACGAGATCGACCGGCGGCGCGGCGTCTACGGCCCCCTCACCGACTCCGTCCGCGACCTGATCGACGCGGTGATCCGCACCGAGGTCGACGCCGCCGACATCGACGACGCCCGTCGTCGGATCGACGAGGTGGTCGCGGGTCTGCGCAGCAGTCAGATCGACGGGTCCTACGGTGTGCGGTTCAACTCCGACGCGGTCGGGATGCCCTGGGGAAATGCCGTGATGGGCGTGCGGAACGCGATCGCCCCGCCGGTGCGTACCGTCGCCGACCGCGAGGGCGTCACCGCGGAATTCACCCTGGGCGCCGCTTATGAGGGACCGGCCCACCACGTCCACGGCGGTGTATGTGCGATGGTCCTCGACCAGGTGCTCGGCGAAGCCGCGGCCGCCGACGACATCCCGTGTTTCACCGGCACGATCACCGTCACCTATCGTCGTCCGACCCCGCTCGGCGCGCTCTCGGCGCGGGCGGAGATCGTCGACCGGGACGGCCGCAAGAAGATCGTGCGCGGCACACTGTCCGACGCCGACGGCGTGACCGCCGAGGCCGAGGGTGTGTTCATCGTCCCCAAGAACTGGTCGGGACCCTCGAACCTCAAGTGAGGCGGGTAACGTCGGCCACATGGACAGTGCTGTTCCCGGCCACCAGGAGGCCGCCACCCCGTTCAGCGAGCTGGAGGCCAGTCACGTCCGGGCCGTCTGGGAGCCCCTCGGACTACCGGGGCTGATCGACGTCCACACGCACTTCATGCCGCGGTCGGTGATGGACAAGGTGTGGGCCTACTTCGACTCGGCCGGCCCGCTGCTCGGCCGCGAGTGGCCGATCACCTATCGCGCCGACGAGGACGTGCGGGCGGCGGCGCTGCAGTCGTTCGGGGTGCGCGCCTACTCGTCGCTGGTCTATCCCCACAAACCCGACATGGCCGAGTGGCTGAACGGATGGGCCACCGATTTCGCCGCCCACCATCCCGACTGCCTGCACACCGCCACGTTCTATCCCGAGGAGTCGGCACCGGGCTACGTCGCCGCCGCGATCGAGGCCGGTGCACGAGTGTTCAAGTGTCACATCCAGGTCGGTGACTACTCGGCACTCGACCCGCTGCTCGACGGCGTGTGGTCGCAGCTCGCCGACGCGCAGGTGCCGGTGATCATCCACTGCGGCTCCGGCCCGGCGCCGGGCACCTACACCGGGCCCGTCCCGATCATCAAACTGCTCAAGCGTTTTCCGTCGCTGCCGCTGATCATCGCGCACATGGGCACCCCGGAGTACGACGAGTTCCTCACCCTCGCCGAACGTTACGAGCACGTGCACCTCGACACGACGATGTCGTTCACCGACTTCTCCGAGGAGTCCGCGCCGTATCCGCCCGAACTCCGGCCCCGGCTCCGTGATGCGGGGCCGAAGATCCTGTTCGGCAGCGACTTCCCCAACATCCCCTACACCTACACCCATGCCCTCGAGGCGATCGTGCGCCTCGATCTCGGGGACGACTGGCTGCGTGGGGTGTTCTACGGCAACGCCGCCCGACTGTTCGGCCCGGCGTCGCGGTAGGCAGACCCTCCACACTGACGCACACGCTCCGCGTTTTGCCCGGAGTGTCTGCCGAAGTGTGGAGGGTCTGACCGCTACCGCCGTCGCTGCATCGCCTGGCGAACACGCGCAGCTTCACGGCGGGCATACGGATTCGGTTGCCCGGCACGCGAACCCGCAAGCTTGGCGCCGATGTGCTCGCCGACGGTGATCGGCGAGTAGCGGCTCCCGGCGCCGACACAGCTCGGCAACGTGGAGATGGTGGCGTCGATGTTGCCGTCGTGGAAGTAGGCCGCCGAACGGCGACGTTCGATGCTGCCGTCGACGATCGGCGGCTTGACCCGGTGCAGCGTGGACATCCACCGTTCGTTGGTCCAGCGGGCCATCAGGTCGCCGAGGTTGATCAGCAGCGCACCGTCCTCGGGGGCGACGTCGTGCCAGGTGCCGTGGTGGTCGAGCACCTGCAGCCCCCTCACCTGGTCGGCCCACAGCACGGTGACGATCCCGTAGTCGGTGTGCTCCCCCATGCCGGTGAGCTCACCGTCCAGGTCGATCTCTCCCGGGGGCAGGGCGTAGTTGTTCATCCGCAGCACGTCGAGGGAGTGATCGGTGTAGCCGTCGAAGAAGTCCGGCGGCAGGTCGAGCGCGTCGGCGAAGATCCGGGTGAGCGTATGCGCCACCCGCCGGGCCTCGACGAAGTACGTCGACACCGCCGCCTCGAAGTGCTCGACCGCCGGCCAGGTGTTGTCGGCGTAGTGGTCGGCGGGCAGTTCCAGGTCGGGGTACTCCCCGGCCTCGACGCCGACGTTGTACGCCTCGAAGAAGTCGTTCATCCGGTCGGCCGACTCGATCCCGAGACTCAGCGACAGCGACTCCGATTTCGGGGGCGCATAGCCGCGGTTGATCTCGGCCGGGGTGCGGTAGGCCTTCTTCTCCTCGAGCGGCAGGGCGAAGAAGTCGTCCATCACCGCGGTGAACTCCTCGATCACCACCGACGGGATCTGGTGGCCGAGGATCTGCATGAATCCGAGCGAACTCGCCGCGTCGTCGATCTGCGCGGCGACCACGGCCCGCTGGGCGGGATCACCCCCGGCGACATACGGGGTGATGTCGATGGCCGGTACGTGAAAGGATTCCACGGGGTGGACGGGGGCAGTCATGGCGTCCATGGTGACATCGAATCGGAGAACTCGCTGATCACACGCTATCCGACATCGGTGAGGGCCTGTCCCGGACGGTTCACGCGGTAGGCCACGAAGGCCGGGATGGCCAGTGCCGCAACGATGGTCCCGATGATCACCCCGACACCGCCGAGTGCGGTGGTCAGCGCCACGCCCGCGGTGGCCGCGGCCGCACCGTGGGCGACGTCGGCGATCCGCGGTCCGCCGGCGACCACCACGATGAACACGCCCTGCAGCCGACCGCGCACCTCGTCGTTGGCCGCGGCGAGCAGGATGGTCTGCCGGAACGCCGCCGACGCCATGTCGGCGGCGCCACCGATCATCAGCAGCACCAGCACCACCGGCAGGATCGGCATCGCCGACCCGCCGGCGAAGGCCACCGCGACACCGGCCGCGGTGATCGCCGCACCCCAGATCAGGATGCACACGATCACCGCCAGCCCCTGCCGCTCGACCCGGGTCACCCAGCCGGAGAAGACGCCACCGAACACCGCACCGGCGGAGATGGCGACGAACAGCAGGGCGAAGGCCAGACCGCCGCCGGCCGGGCCGCCGAAATTCTCGTGCGCCATCTGCGGGAACAGCGCACGGGGCATACCGAAGATCATCGCGATGAGATCGACCAGGAACGACGCCATCAGGATCTTGTGTCCGGCCAGGTAGCGCAGGCCCTCGAGCACCGACCGTAGCCCGGCCACCTTGGGTGCGGCGGCGCTGTCCGGCGGCAGCTTCGGCAACCGGATCACCGCCCACAGTGTCGGGATCAGCAGCAGGGTGTCGAGGAAGTACAGGATCGAATACCCGAGGACCGGGATGAGTGCGCCGCCGATCAGCGGCCCGGCGATGGCCCCGGCCTGCATCACCGTCATGTTGAGGCTCAGCGCCGCGGGCAGTTGGTGTTCGGGCAGCAACCGCGGCAGCACCGCGGTCCGGGTGGGTTGGTTGACCGCGAAGAATCCCTGCTGGACGGCGAACAACGCCAATATCAGCCAGACGTTCTGCAGGTCGAGCGCCGCCTGCATCCAGAACAGGCCGCTGCAGACGATCAGTCCGATGGTGGTGCACACCAGGATGAGCCGCCGGTCGAGGACGTCGGCGAGCGCACCGCCCCACAGACCGAAGACCACCAGCGGGACCAGACCGAAGACGCCGGTCAGTCCGACATACGCCGAACTGCCGGTGATCTCGTAGATCTGGGCCGGGACGGCGACGACGGTGAGCTGTGCACCGATGACGGTGACGATGTTCGCCGTCCACAGCCGCCGGAAGAACGGATTCTGCAGTGAAGTGGTATCGGCAAGCAATCGGCGCACCGACACCACTCTATCGAGGGCCCGGCCACCGCTCCGTCCGGGCCCGGCCGGTCACCGCGACGTCACGGCTGCAGCCGTGCGGCCTGCCAGACCCCGTCGATCAGCGACAGCCGGACACGGTTGTGCAAGCGGTTGGCCCGGCCCTGCCAGAACTCCACCCGGGCCGGCTCCAGCCGGTAACCGCCCCAGTCGGCCGGGACCGGGATCGGGTCGTCGCCGTCGAGCCCGCCGTGCCGGGCGGCGATGTCGGCGGCCTTGGCCTCGAGTTCGTGCCGGCTGCCGATCGGCCGGGACTGATCCGAGGCCAGCGCCGACAACTGCGAGCCGCGCGGACGCATCCGCCAGTAGGCCTCGGTGTCCTCCGGGCTCACCGGCACCACAGCACCCCGGAAATGCACCTGCCGTTCCAGTGCGATCCATGGAAAGGTCACCGAGGCCACCGGATTGGCGGCCAGATCGATGCCCTTGTCGGAGTCGTAGCCGGTGAAGAACACCACACCCGACGCGTCGGCACCCTTGCACAGCACGGTGCGGGTGTTGGGTACGCCGTTGGGGTCGACGGTGCCCAGGACCATCGCATTGGGTTCGGGAATCCGGGCCTCGACGGCCTCGCGCAGCCACACCCCGAACAGGTCGAGCCACGGTGGGTCGCCGCGCAGCCAGCTCGGATCGAGATTGTCGCGGACACCGTCGGCGCCCGCCGCCCGATCGCCGTCGCCGACATTCGGCGGGATGCCGCCGCCGTATCCCACCCGCATGTTGGGCAGATCGATCGGCGGGATCGGGGTCGCCGGTGGAATCGGTGTGTCGCTCACCCCTGTAGAACCTACTCCCGCGGCCGACGGTCGGCTCCCCGGTGTGCCACCCCGGGTTCGCTGACCTAAAGTGCTGGTGAGATGCCACAGCCCGGCATCACACAACTTCCCACGACGTCGTGGAGAGAGGTGGTCCCGCCATGGCGGTGAAGGTCCCCGACGATTTCGTCCCCGGCCTCGAGGGGGTGGTGGCCTTCACCACCGAGATCGCCGAGCCCGACAAGAACGGCGGCAACCTGCGGTATCGCGGCGTCGACATCGAGGACCTCGTCGAGAACAAGGTGACCTTTGCCGATGTGTGGGCACTGCTCGTCGACGGCCGGTTCGGTGACGGGCTGCCGCCGGCCGAACCGTTCCCGCTGCCCATCCACACCGGCGACGTCCGCGTCGACGTGCAGGCCGCCCTCGCGATGCTGGCCCCGATCTGGGGATATCAGCCGCTGCTCGACATCGACGACGCGACCGCCCGCGCCAACCTCGCCCGCGCGTCGGTGATGGCGCTGTCCTATGTCGCACAGTCGGCCCGCGGCATCCACCAGCCCGCCGTGCCGCAGCGGATCATCGACGAGTGTCCTACCGTGACAGCACGTTTCATGACCCGATGGCAGGGTGACCCCGACCCCCGGCACATCGAGGCGATCGACGCCTACTGGGTCAGTGCCGCCGAGCACGGCCTGAATGCCTCCACCTTCACCGCGCGGGTGATCGCCTCCACCGGCGCCGACGTGGCCGCCGCCCTGTCGGGGGCGATCGGCGCGATGTCGGGGCCGCTGCACGGTGGTGCACCGGCCCGCGTGCTGCCGATGATCGAGGAGGTCGAGCGCACCGGCGACGCACGTGCGCTGGTCAAGGGCATCCTCGACCGCAAGGAGAAGCTGATGGGCTTCGGCCATCGCGTGTACCGGGCCGAGGATCCGCGGGCCCGGGTGTTGCGCCGTACCGCCCAGCACCTCGGGGTGCCGCGCTACGAGGTGGCCGCGGCGCTGGAGCTCGCCGCCCTGAACGAGCTGCGCGAACGTCGTCCCGATCGGGCGATCGAGACCAATGTCGAGTTCTGGGCCGCGGTGATCCTCGACTTCGCCGGGGTGCCCACGCACATGATGCCCGCGATGTTCACCTGCGGCCGCACCGCCGGCTGGTGTGCCCACATCCTCGAGCAGAAGCGACTGGGCAAGCTGGTCCGCCCGGCCGCCGCCTACACCGGTGCCGCACCCCGCCGACCGGAGGACGTCGACGGTTGGGGTGACGTGGTGAAGCCCGGTTTGTGACGTTCGGCCGCGCCTGTCCCCACAGACGCCCGCCGCCGGGCATGCTGGAGGGTGGGTCACGACCGACGTGACGACCGAAACCGAAGGGATATCCGTCGATGTCGAAGAATGTGAAGATCGCTCTCATCGTGCTCGGCCTCGGGGCTCTCGTGGCACTCACGGTGATCCTCCGACGTGAGAAGACCATCGTCGACGCCACCACCGCGAAGATCGAGGACACCATCGATCAGCTCGATCCGGCGGCCCGCGCCGCCGTCGTGGCCAAGCTGGGTCTCGACGCCAAGGACAAGGCCGTCGAGGCCAAGGACCGCGTCTTCTCCTGATCCGACGATCAGCCCACGTCGCGGCCGGCCCAGCACCGGCAGCCGGCCGCGACGAGGGCCACCGCGATCGCCGTACAGACGATCAGCGGCAACCAGCGCATCGGTTCGATCGGCACCACCGGCGTGTGACCGAACGGTGACAGATCCCTCGCCCACTGCGGCAGATCGAACATCCCGGCCAGCGGCCCGAGGAACAGGGCCGCGATCACCAGCCCCCATCCGAGATGGGTGAGCCCCGGCCGGATCGCGTACAGCAGCACCGCGGCGGATGCGATCACCAGCACCGCCGGGATCTGCGCGGACGCGGCCGCGAACGCATGGCCGGCCGGGCGGGCCCAGCCGCCCCCGGCGATCCCGTTGCCCAGTGTCATCGCCGACGCGGCGACCAGCGGCAGGGCGATCGATCCGGCAACCACCAAGCCGAGCTGGGCGACGTGGAATCGGGTGCGGCCCAACGGCGTCGTCAACAACACCTCGGTCCGGCCGGCCGCCTCCTCGGCCCGCACCCGCTCGGCGAGGTTCACCGACCACCCGCACGCGGCGACCGCCAGCAGCGAGAGCATGGTGAACACGAACAGATCGGTGAGGGTGGCCGCCGCCCCGGACTGCCGCAGCATCTCGGTGACCTGGGCGTTGCCGGCGGCGAGTTGGGCCACCGACGGCTGGATGAAGCCGATGATCAGGGCGTAGGCGCCGATCCCGACCACCCAGGAGGCCAGGACCGGGGCGTGTAACCGGATCGCGATGGCACCGATCGAACCCAGATGCCCGGCATGGGCGGGCCCGGGGCGCGGGGTGAGGATGCCCGCACCCAGGTCCCGGTGCAGGGCAACCCATCCCGCGGCACCCGCACAGACCACGAAGAGCACCAGGCAGGCGAGTGCCGGCAGCAGATCGTTCGCCCCGTAGGGTTCGATCATCTCGGCCCAGCCGATCGGCGTCACCCACCGGAGCCACCCCCATCCGTCAACGGTGTCGGCGACGCCGCGCAGCAGATACCCCGACAAGATCACCACCGCGGCAAGACGATTGGCGATATGCGCGGTGGTGGCCACCTGCGCGGCGAGCAATGCGACCCCGGCCGCGGCGAGACCCGTGCACGCGTACTGGCAGAACACCGCGAACAGCGGGATCGGTTCGGTACCGCCGTCGAGCGGCAGCAGTACCGCCGCCATGCCGACGGCCACCACGGCGCACAGGACGGCGGTGACCACGGTGGCCGCGGCCGGGCCGGCCAGCGGACCGGTCACCGCCGACCGGATCAGTTCCCCACGGCCGAGTTCCTCCTCTTTGCGGGTGTGGCGCACCACGGTGAGCGCGGCGACCACCGCGAGCGCCGTGACCATGAACAGTCCGGCACGCCATACTGCCAGTGCCGCAGTGGAATCGGCGCCGTCCACCGGACCGAGCAGGAACCGGAAGGCGGCATTGGAGCCGGGTCCGGCGAGCAACATCCGCCGCTTGTCCGCATCCCCGTAGGACGCGGCGATCGACGCCGCGGTGGCCGCGTTGATCACGACGAAGACGATCACGGTGACCGGGATGGTGATGCGTTCCCGACGCGCGACCAGACGCACCAGGAGTCCGGTGTGCGTGAACAGATCCCTCATCACGCACCCGCCGACGGAGTCGCCGAGGACCCCACACCGTCGGAATAGGCATGCAGGAACAGCTCTTCCAACGTCGGCGGTTCCACCGACAGATCACCCACACCCGCGCGGGCCAGCGCCCCGGTCACCGCACCGAGCGCGGCGGCGTCCACGGTGAAGGTGACCGGCGTGCCGTGCTCGGCCGGGGTACCCACCTCGAGGTCGTGGACGCCGTCGATGCCGGCGAGTGACCCGGGATCGCCGAGCACCAGGGCGGTGACCCGGGATCGTCGCAGATGCCGCAGCCGGGCAAGGGTTCCCGCCTGCACCGTCCGTCCGGCGCGGATGATGGTGACCGAATCGCACAGCTCCTCCACCTCGGACAGGATGTGGCTGGACATGAGCACGGCGGTGCCGGCGGCGGCGCGTTCACGCACACAGTCGGCGAACACCCGCGTCATCAGCGGGTCGAGTCCGGCGGTGGGTTCGTCGAGGACGAGCAGTTCGGTGTCGGCGCTCAAGGCCGCCACCAGCGCCACCTTCTGACGATTGCCCTTGGAGTACGACGAGGTCTTCTTGGTGGGATCGAGCTCGAATCGCTCGACGAGTTCGGCACGGCGGGAACGGGATCGGTCACCCACGCCCCGCATGTCGAGCAGCAGGTCGATGCACTCGCCGCCGGTCAGCTGCGGCCAGAGACTCACATCGCCCGGCACATAGGCGAGCCGACGATGCACCGCGACGGCATCGGCGAACGGGTCGGCGTCGAGAATCCGGACCGTTCCGGCGTCGGACCGGTACAGGCCCAACAGGATTCGGATGGTGGTCGACTTCCCGGAACCATTCGGCCCGAGAAAGCCCGCCGTCTCCCCGGCCCGGACCGTCAGGTCGAGTCCGTCGAGTGCGACAAAACGCCCGAAGGTCTTGCGCAGACCCCGGATATCGATCACCACATCCCCGGTCATGGGCATACCCCGAGGCTAGACCCGCCCCGACCCGTGGGTCTGCCGATCGGCCCGGCCCGATCGCACCCGGCCCGATCACACCCCGCCCGATCACACCCCGGCGCGATGCGCGCCCGGGTCCTATCGTGGTCAGGTGAGCGTCACCCTGCAGTGGATTCCGCTGGGCGCGGGCGGCCGGGTGGTCCCGGTGTGTGGCCGCGTCTACGAGGCGATCTGCGCCGGCACCGCCCGGCGCCGGCCCCGGCGACTCGTCCACGCCGCCCTGATCGTCGGCGTGGACGCGCGGCGGTACGCGGTGGAGATGGCACCGGCGTGGGGTGTCCCGGCCGGTGACCGCGGCGTGCGGCGCACCGGACCGGTGGGGCTCGGTCCCCTCGGCATGTCCCGGTTCTTCCGCTACGAGATCCGCTGCCGGCCGGACGGGGACATCCCGGATGCGGCATACGCCGTCCAGAGCCGGGTGATCACCGACGACCCCGCACGCTCGCGCCGCGTCGTCGAGTACACCGCGCTGGTCCCCGAACTCACCTGGGGCCGGCGCGCACCGGGCACCACCGAGATGTGGAACTCCAATTCGGCGGTGGCCTGGATGCTGACGATGGCCGGACTCGAAATGGACCCGATCGGCCCACCCGGCGGGTGCCGGGCCCCGGGCTGGGCGGCCGGCGTCGAACTCGCCGGCAGCGGACGGTGAATGCCCGGCCGCCGACCGCACCCGAGGGGCGGGTCGAGGTGTCCGCTCGGCGGGGATCGACCCTGACCGACCAGGTCGAATCCGCTGGTGCGGACGCGTTGGTGCAGGGTGGTAACCCTGTGTCCGGGCGCACATCCCTAGAATTGCCCCCATGAGCGACGCCGCCACCGCACCGATCACCATCCCCGCCGACCTGCTGCCCGCCGATGGCCGTTTCGGCTGCGGCCCGTCGAAGGTTCGCCCCGAGCAGCTGCAGGCCCTCGTCGACACCGGCGCCTCGGTGTTCGGCACCAGCCACCGACAGGCCCCGGTCAAGAACGTCGTGGGCTCGGTCCGTGAGGGCCTGTCCCAGCTGTTCTCGCTGCCCGAGGGCTACGAGGTGATCCTGTCCAACGGCGGTACCACCGCGTTCTGGGACGCCGCCGCCTTCGGCCTGATCAACCGCCGTTCGCTGCACCTGACCTACGGCGAGTTCTCGTCGAAGTTCGCCACCGTCGCCAAGAAGGCCCCGTTCCTGGACTCGCCCGCGGTGATCTCCACCGATCCGGGCACCGCCCCCGACCCGGCCGCCCTGACCGCCGACGACTTCGGCGGCGTCGACCTGATCGGCTGGGCCCACAACGAGACCTCGACCGGTGTGGCCGTGCCCGTCGTCCGCCCCGACGGCTCCGACGACGCGCTGATCGCGATCGACGCCACCTCCGGTGCCGGCGGCCTGGCCGTGAACGCCGCCGACACCGACGTCTACTACTTCGCACCGCAGAAGTGCTTCGCCGCCGACGGCGGTATCTGGCTGGCCCTGATGAGCCCGGCCGCCCTCGAGCGGATCGACCAGATCGCCCACACCGACCGCTGGTGCCCCGAGTTCCTGTCGCTGCCGACCGCCGTCGACAACAGCCGCAAGAACCAGACCTACAACACCCCGGCGCTGGCCACCCTGCTGCTCCTCGACAACCAGGTGCAGTGGATGCTGTCCAACGGCGGCCTCGACTGGTGTGTCGCGCGTACCGCCGACTCCAGCTCGCGCCTGTACAGCTGGGCCGAGAAGTCGCAGTTCGCCACCCCGTTCGTCACCGATCCGGCGCTGCGCAGCCAGGTGGTCGGCACCATCGACTTCGATGACGACGTCGACGCCGCAGCGGTCGCCAAGACCCTGCGCGCCAACGGTGTGGTCGACACCGAGCCGTACCGCAAGCTCGGCCGTAACCAGCTGCGCATCGGCATGTTCCCGGCCATCGATCCGGAGGACATCAGCAAGCTGACCGCCTGCATCGACTACGTCGTCGAGCGCCTCTGAGACATCGGTCGCCGCGATCGGGCCGCGCTGAACTGCGGCTTTGCCGCGTGTCCCGGCGTCCAGAGGACGGTTTGTGGTCTACCCTGGCCCCAATGCCCGCACTCATGGTCAACCGGAGGAGGAGCAGATGCGCGAGCTTCGAGTAGTCGGCGTCGACGCCGAGGGCTCCCGGGTCATCTTCCAGGATCCCGAGTCGGGTGAGAAGTTCACCGTCCCCGCCGACGAGCGCCTGCGCGCCGCCGCCCGCGGTGACCTCTCCCGACTCGGTCAGATCGAGATCGAGATGACCAGCGCGCTGCGCCCCCGCGAGATCCAGGCACGCATCCGCGCCGGTGCGACCGTGGCCGAGGTGGCCGCGATCGCCGGTGTCGGGACCGACAAGATCGAACGCTTCGCCCACCCGGTGCTGCTCGAACGCACCCGCGCGGCCGAACTCGCCGCCCTGTCCCATCCGATCCGGCACGACGGGCCGTCGGAGTCGACCCTCGCCGACGCCACCACCGAGGCGCTGGTCGCCTTCGGCGTCAACCCGGCCGATTCGAGCTGGGATGCGTGGAAGGGCGACGACGGGCACTGGGCGGTGCAGGTGTCCTGGAATCTCGGACACACCGAGCATCGCGCGCACTGGCGGTTCCAGCCCGGCTCGCACGGCGGGACCACCGATCCCCTCGACGACCTGGCCGAGGAGATGACCCATCCCGAGCTGATCGAGACCCGACGGCGGTTGTCGCCGGTCGCGATGCCGGCGTTGACCCCGGTCGTCGAGGCGTCGCCGCGGCACCCGAATGTCGACGTCGACGACGACGGCCGGGAGCACGTCACCTTCGACGCCGACTCGATCATCGGCGCCCAGCGCACCCTGAACGACCCGCGTCCCGCCCCGTTCGACGAGCACGGCACCTATGCCATGGATTTCGAGGTCGTCGAGGCCGAGTACGTCGAGGTCACCGTAGAGACCGGCGACGAGCGGGTACGGCCGGACCACCCGAGCCGGGCCGAACACGATGATCGTCCGGGCCGGGACCGTCCGGGTGGGGATCCGCAGGACGATCACCACGACGACCCCGCCGACGAGAACGACGACGACGGCTCCGACCAGCACGGACCGAAGCCTGCGCCGGTCGCCGCGGCCCGACGGCGCAAGGGCCGCAAACCCGCGGTGCCGGCATGGGAGGATGTACTGCTGGGTGTCCGTAGCCACCCGAACAGCTGAGGGGGACGATGTCGGCGCGTGCTGTCACACTCTGGTTCATCGACACCGACGATCCGGTCGGATCGCTGCGTGCGGGCGTCGAACACGACGTCACGGCCGCACAGCGGCTGGCGTCGTCGATCTACGGCGACAACGTACTGCTCCCGATGGTCGACACCACCCTCGCCGAGGCGATGAACGCCGGTGACGCGCACGTCTACGCCGGATACTACGGACGGCTGTGCGTGGTCTCCTGCTCGCTGTTCGCCACCGTCCGGCCGGCGGAACTGACCCGCACCGTCGCCTCGATCCGGCAGAGCGCGGCGGCAACCCTGCTGCACACCGACCCGGATTCGGGGATCGGTGCCTTCGCACGGTGGGAGAACGGCGAGCTGAAGCGGTCGTTCTCGGCCACCCCGGTCGACATCTTCGACGACCAGGGCCTCCCCTATCCGTTCGAGCGCCCGTTCTGGGCCGGTGAGCAGCCGCTGCACTACGCCGCCGGGGTGAGTCCTGACCCGCTGGCCCTGCCGTTCCACCCGCAGCAGCTGGCCGAGGAGTCCAACCGGGCGTGGCTGGGATTCCGGTTCACCCATCCCCTGGCCCCCACCGACATCGACCCGGCCGCCATCCCGGTGACCGGTTACGCGATCCATCCGGCCGACTACGTGCCGACCGTCGAGGACGACGACCGCTATCGTGCGGCGTCGCGAGGCGCACGCCCGGGAGACCAGGTCCCGCAACGGGTTCCCGGCGCCGACCCCGCCGCTGCCGCCGGACCCGTTCCCGGCGAACCGATCCCCGACGCCGAGACGGTACCCGCGCAGCCCCGCAAACGCGGACGACTCGCCCGCTACTTCGGGTTCGGCGGCGAGGGCTGAGCCGGTACGGTTCGCCCGCCGATCACTGACCGAGCGCGAAAAGCGCTATGGCGGAACCGAATCCGGCGAGCAGGCCGGTCAGGGAACCCCAGACCAGCCACCGCCACACCGGTCGGAACCGGAATTCCCACAGGGTCCACGACCCGGCGAGCGCCACCACCAGCACCGCGACCAGCCCGGCCCAGCGGACGATCCCACCGATCAGCGTGTACACCCCGACCAGGGTCAGCGCACAGAACATCACACTCACGGCGGTCACCAGGACACCCAGCGACCACGGTGTGGGTTCGGCATGCCGCCACGGTTCGAGGTCCCCCAGCGGCGTGGACCCCACCACCACCCGCTCGGCCTGCGGGACATAGATCTCCCATCCGGAGGTCGCGACACCGGGCGTCGTCGGGGGCGGCGAGGGCGGGGTGGCGGTCACCGTTACATCGTGCCCGACCGGACCCGTTCGTAGAAGGCCACCGCGGCAGCCGTTGCCACATTGAGTGAATCGGTGCCGCGACTCATCGGGATCCGGGCCCGGACGTGGGTGGCACGCATGGTCGCCGCGGTCAGGCCCGGGCCCTCGGCGCCGACCAGGAAGGCGATCTTCTCGGCGTCGACGGCCTGCGCGAGCGTCACCGCCGACGGATCCGGGGTGAGCGAGACCGTGGTGAACCCGTGCTCGTGCACGCGGTCGAGGTCGCGCGGCCAGTCCGGCGCGATGGCGAACGGCACGAGCAGGGCGTGACCCATCGACACGCGCACGCTGCGCCGGTAGAGCGGATCGGCGCTGCCCGCACCGAAGAGCACGCCGTCGACGCCGAGACCTGCGGCATTGCGGAAGATGCTGCCGATGTTCTCGTGGTCGTTGACCCCTTCGAGGATGGCGACCGTCCGCGCGCCGTCGAGCACCTCGTCGACGGTGAGTACCTGCGGCCGACGGGCCACCCCGAGTACGCCCCGGTTGAGGTGGAAGCCGACGATCTCGGCCATCACCTCCGCCGACGCCCGGAAGAACGGGACCGTCGCGGTGTCGTCGATCACCACATCCGCCGACAGTTCGGTCAGACGACGGTCGACGCCGAGAAAGGCGTGCGGGGTGAACCGCGAGGCGATCATCCGCTGGGCGACGAGCACGCCCTCGGCGATCACCAGCCCCTTGCCGCGTCGTCCGCCGGGCAATGCGGGCAGGTCAGGGCGCCGATCGACGGAGTTCAGATCGCGGAAGTCGTCCACCCTGTCGTCGTCGGGATCGTCGATGTCGACGACGCGGACCGGCAACGGTCGGATCTCCGGGGCGGCGGGGCACACGATTTCTGACACGGCCTCCCAGTCTGCCAAACGACACACCAGACGCCTCGACTCCCGGTCGATATGACACGGTGGACAGGTGAGTGACATCGATGTGATCGACGACCTGACACTGACGCGGGCGACCGACGACGACTGGGACGACATCATCGCCGCCGATGCGCGGGCATTCGCGATGCGCAACCCGCTCGCCGACGACGAGCGTGACGATCTACGCCGCAAGGTCGCCGACGACGACGTCGTGGTGGTCCGCGACCCGTCCCTCCCCTCGGCACCGCTGGTCGGGGTGTCGATGTTCTACCGGATGTCGATGACCCTGCCGGGCGGCGCACAGGCCGACGCCGCGGGACTGTCCTGGGTGTCGGTGGCCGCCACCCATCGTCGACGCGGCATCCTGCGCCGGATGCTGAGCGAACTGCGGGACCAGTGGCTCGCCGAGAACCAGACGTTCGCGATCCTCACCGCCTCCGAGGGCACCATCTACGAGCGGTTCGGCTTCGGGCCGGCCTGTTTCGCCCACACCGTGCAGATCGCGTCGGGTGCACAGCTGCGTGCCGCACCGCCGGCCGCGGCGCAGGTCCGGTTCGCGAACGCCGACGAGGTGGCCGCGGCGATCCCCGACATCCATCGCCGGTGGACGGCGACCCGGCCGGGTGCGCTGGCCCGCACCGAATCCTGGTGGACCCCGATCCTCGCCGACCGGTCGTCGGAGCGTCCCCCGGCCGCCAGCGGCCTGCACTACCTGCTGCACGAGGACGGCTATGCGAGCTACCGGGTGATCAAGGACGTCGCCGACGGCACCGTCCGCGCCGAGGTCGAGGAAGTGGTCGCCGTCACCGACGCCGCACACACCGAACTGTGGCGGGTGCTGGCGTCACTCGACCTGATCCCGACGCTGCGGGCCGCCATCCCCGTCGACGATCCGCTGCCGGCCAAGATGATCGACCTGCGTGCGGTGGAGGTGACCGGTCACGACGACAAGATGTGGGTACGGATCCTCGACATCCCGACGGCGCTGACCGCCCGCCGGTATCGCGGTGGCCTCGACGTCGTCCTCGGGGTGGAGGACCGATTCGCCGGACAGGGCGGCGTCTTCGCGCTGACGGTGTCCGACGACGGGATCGCCACGGTCACCGAGTCGTCGGAGCGGCCGAGTGTGCGTCTGGACGTCTCGGTGCTCTCGAGCATCTACCTGGGCGGGTTGTCGGCGCGGGGATTCGCCGCGGCGGGCCGGCTGTGGACCGATTCCGACGCCACCCTCGACGCGCTCGACCGCGCGTTCTCCACCGCCCACGCACCGTTTGCCGGCACGTTCTTCTGAGCGGCCCGGCCTGTCGGGTCCACTCCCCCGGGTTCATTCCGCGGGGTTCATTCCGCCGGGTTCATTCCGCCGGGTTCATTCCTCTGCGGAGATGATCCCGTCGAGGATCGGCAGCGCCGCCGACAAGGTGGCCCGGTCCCTGCTGCTCAGTTCGGCCAGCCGGTCGTTGAGCCAGGCCTTACGGGCCGCGAGTTCGGCGGAGATCACCTGCTGTCCGAGCGGGGCGAGCGTGACCACCGCCTGCCTGCCGTCGGTGGGATGCGGTTCGCGTTTGATCATGCCGAGGTCGGCGAGCGAGGCGATCACCCGGGTCATCGACGGCGGTTTGACCCGTTCGGCCGCGGCGAGGGCACCCGGTGACATGGAACCCTCCTGATAGAGGGTGTTGAGCGCGGAGAGCTGGGTGAGCGACACCAGCTCGTTCTCGCGACGCAGCCGCAGCCGGCGCGCCATCCGCACGATCGTGAGGGACAACGCGCCGGCGAGGTGCTCATCGGTGTCCTGGGCTGCTTTCACGCCTAAAGACTAGGTTTGCAACTCTGGATCCGACGCTTCCGACCTGTGAAATCCGCTGGACGAACCACATGGATTCATGAAATCGGCTAACCGATCCAGTCGGAGATCGGTTGGCGGGCGAAGTAGAGGACGAAGACGATGGCGACGGCCCAGAGCAGCGGATGCACCTGACGCCATTTGCCGGTGGCCACCTTGAGCACCACCCAGCTGATGAAGCCGACGCCGATACCGTTGGCGATCGAGTAGGTGAACGGCATGGTGACCAGGGTCAGGAAGGTCGGCAGCGCGATGGTGAAGTCGGTGAAGTCGATCGTGCGAACCTGCCCGATCATCAGCGCACCGACGATCACCAGGGCGGGGGCGACCGCCTCCGACGGGATGACCTCGTAGACCGGGGTGAAGAACATCGCGGCCAGGAACAGCAGGCCGGTGACCACGTTGGCCAGGCCGGTGCGCGCTCCCTCGGCGATACCCGACGCCGACTCCACGAACACGGTGTTCGACGACGAGGACGCCACACCACCGGCGATCGCGCCGGTGCCCTCCACCACCAGGGCCTTGCCGATGCCGGGCAGGTTGCCCTTGTCGTCGGCCAGGCCGGCCTCCTTGCCGAGTCCGGTCATGGTGCCCATCGCGTCGAAGAAGTTCGACAGCACCAGCGCGAACACGAACACCGATGCGGCGAGCACGCCGATCCGGGTGAACGCACCGAACAGGTCGACGTCGCCGACCAGGCTCAGGTTGGGCAGCCCGCCGAGCGAGCTGGGGATCGACGGCACCGACAGGCCCCACCCGTCGGGGTTGGTCGCGCCGGATCCGAGGTCGAAGACGGACTCGAGGATCACCGAGAGCACCGCGGTGATGACGATGCCGATGAGCAGTCCGCCCGGCACCTTGCGCGCCACCAGCACACCCATCAGCAGCACGCCGATCACGAAGACCAGGGTCGGGATGGTGGCCACCGAGTTCCCGATTCCCAGCTGCACGGGCACGGTGGTGCCCGCGGCGTCGGGGATGCGACGCACGAAGCCGGCGTCGACGAAGCCGACGAAGGTGATGAAGCAGCCGATACCGGCGGCGATCGCGGCCTTGAGTTCGGCCGGGACGGCATTGAACACCGCGGTCCGGAATCCGGTGACGGCGAGCACGACGATGATGATGCCGTCGACCACCACCAGGCCCATCGCCTCGGGCCAGGTGACCTCGGGTGCGATGGTGACGGCGAGCAGGCTGTTGATACCGAGGCCGGCGGCGATCGCGAACGGATAGTTCGCCACCAGGCCGAAGATGATCGACATGACGCCCGCCACCAGCGCGGTGACCGCCGCGACCTGCGCGATCGGCAGCACATGTCCCAGGACGTCGGCGTTCTTGGACTCGCCGGGGATGCCACCGATGATGATCGGGTTCAAGACGACGATGTAGGCCATCGTGAAGAAGGTGACCAGTCCGCCGCGGACCTCACGGGCCATGGTCGAGCCGCGTTCGGAGATCTTGAAGAAGCGGTCGACAGGATTCTTGGCAGTCGCGGTGCTTGCGGGCGGCGGCGTGGTGGACTCACTCGGCGAATCGCTTGACACACGGGAAAGCTACCCTGAGGCTCATGTCCGAACCAACCCGGCCCGAGGCAGCGGCCGCACCGATTCCCGAACTCCCCAAGGCCCTTCGGGCCCCGGAGCCGGTGATCGTGGTGGGCATGGCGGCCTGGCTGGTGGCGAGCATCATCGTCGGTGTCACCGGGTGGGGTGGTTCACGAACCCTGTGGGTCTGTCTGGTCGGTCTGATCGTCGGACTGCTCGGGACGACGATCTTCCTCGTCCAGCGCGCCGCATCCCGACGCGGTGACCGCACCGCCCAACGCGGACTGGACTAGCCACCCGCCGGATCGGTTTCCGAACGCAACCACCCAGACGCTGGTCGAGCCGACGCCGAACACAGCGACGAGACCCCCTACGGTGGTTGAGCCGACGAGGAGCACAGCGGCAAGGCCCCCTACGGTGGTTGAGCCGACGAGGAGCGCAGCGACGAGACGAGTCGAAACCTCAGACGGCCGAACTCGCCAACGCAACCACCACAGAAGTGGTCACCACCCCACACACGCTGCGGAGATTTCGACACGGGTCCTCGCCCATCGGGGCTGTTGCAAAATGGGGTGGCCAGGTTTTGGCGCCTGTCGCACACCCATTCTTGAGGTGTTGTAGACGATAATGGGTTGGTGGCCAAGGGATATCGACCAGTCGACCGGGATCAACAGTATCTGTTGCCGCCGAGCATGCGGGAATGGTTACCCGCTGACGATCCGGTGTGGCTGGTCATCGATGCGGTCGCCGGACTCGATACCAAGAAACTGCATGCCCGCCGATCCGTCGGTGGTGTGGGCCGGGCCGGTTATCACCCCGACATGTTGTTGACGTTGCTGATCTGGGGATGGGCCCAAGGCCAACGATCCTCCCGGAAACTGGAACGGTTGTGTCACCGCGATATCACCTACCGCATCATTTGTGCTGGTGACGTCCCCGACCACGTGACGATCTCAAGGTTCCGCGCCGAGTGCGCCGAGGTGGTCGAGGACCTGTTCACCCAGGTCTTGATGTTGTGTGCACGGGTCGGGATGGTCGAGTTGGGGGTGGTGGCCCTCGACGGCGTCAAGATCGCCTCGAACGCCTCGCTGGGAGCCAACCGCACCGAAGCCGGCCTGCGTAAAGCACTGGCCGCCGAAGCCGCCCGCGCCGCCGCCGAACACGCAGACACCGATGCCGACGAAGACACCACAGACGGTGACAGTGGTTCTGGTGACCAACTACCGGCCGAGTTGGCCGAACCCAGCATCCGGGCACAACGGATCGCTGATGCCCTCGCCCAGATGCCTAAACCCGCAGTAGATCCGGTTGAACGGGCCCGCTCCGAGGTTCGCGTGCGGGAGAGCTCGTATGCGCGGGTCGCAACGATCCAGCAGGAACGGATCGACCGCTGGTATCAAGGCCGGGTAGGACGTCCGCCGAAACCGATCGATGAAGCCGTGACGGTCGTACAGGCCCGTGCCCGACTCGATGCGGCGATCACACGTGCCGAGCAGGCCGTCGCCGCTGCAGCATCCGACACTGGTGCCAAATTGGATGGGCCGCAACGTAATATGACCGACCCGCAGTCGCGGTCGATGCCGATGCGTGGGGGTGGGTGGGTTCAGGGTTACAACTGTCAGGCCGTGACGAGTTCGGATGGTGTGATCATCGCGGTCGAGGTTTCCAACAATCCGTCTGATGGTGCGATGTTCGTCGGTATGAGTAAACGGGCTGTTGCGGCTGCCCAGGTGATCGATGCGGCACGACCAGAAGGGGCCGACGCCAACGGTATTGGTGTCATTCTTGCCGATGCCGGGTATCTGTCCGAGGAAGCGTTGACTGCTGGGGGTCCTGACCGGCTGATCGCGACGGGAAAGTCACGAGAGCTCAATCGCACCGCCCGTGACCAGCCAACTGTTGGTCCACCTCCCTCCGACGCCACCCCGGTTGAACAGATGGCTCACCGGTTGGCCACGGTTGAGGGTTCCGCGCTGTACCGGCAACGGAGTCATATTGCTGAGACACCGTTCGGGCATGCCAAACACAATCTGGGTTTCCGTCGATTCACCAGTCGTGGACAACGCCGTGCGACAGCGGAATTCACGTTCCACGCGTTGACTCAGAACCTGTTCAAGGCTTTGGGGGCAGGTCGTCTGGTTCCCACTGCTGCCTGACCGGCACCATGGGGGCACCCCTCACTGGTGCCGCCGGCCGGTGGTCGTCGGCGGCCGAAAATGGAGCGGTACCCGAAGTCCATTTTGGAACAGCCCCCATCGGGGCTGTTTCAAAATGGCCGACAGCCAGAATGTTGAGGTCGAACGCTCAGTTCGCCGAAGGTGATTTGGTCCCCAAATCGCTTACGCGGCGATTCAGCCCCTCTTTTCCGAGGACCAGCTGGCTATGTTCTTGAAAATGAAACAGCCCCCATCCGGCTCGGTCCCGGCTCAATCACCAACCGGCCACCGACGAGACGTGTCGAAACCTCAGACGGCCGACCTCAGGAACGCATCCACCTCAGAAGTGGGCTCGGTTCCGGCTCGACCACCAACCACCGGTGTCAGTTCACCCGTTCGAAGACGGCCGTCAGGCCCTGTCCGCCGCCGATGCACATGGTCTCCAGGCCGTAGCGTGCGCCGCGGCGGTCCATCTCACGCAGCAGGGTCGCCAGGATGCGGACGCCGGTGGCGCCGACGGGGTGGCCCAGCGAGATGCCCGAACCGTTGACGTTGGTGCGCTCGAAGTCGGCGGCACCGAACTTCCATTCGCGGGTCACGGCGAGGGCCTGCGCGGCGAAGGCCTCGTTGAGTTCGATCAGATCGATGTCGGCGAGGTCCAGGCCTGCACGTTCGAGGGCCTTCGCGGTGGACGGGACCGGGCCGATCCCCATCTCCGACGGTGCGACACCGGCCGCCGCCCAGGTGACCAGGCGTGCCAGCGGGCGCATCCCGAGTTGCTCGGCCATCGCCCGGCTGGTCACCAGGCAGGCTGCGGCGCCGTCGTTCTGGCCGCTGGCATTGCCCGCGGTGACGGTGGCGTCGGGGTCGTCGGCGGCCATCACCGGACGCAGCCGGGCCAGTGACTCCACGGTCGCATCGGGACGCGGATGCTCGTCGCGGTCGATGATCTCGGGGTCGCCCTTGCGTCGCGGGACCGACACCGGCACGATCTCGTCGGCGAAACGTCCCCCGTCGGTCGCGGCCACGGCGCGGCGGTGGGATTCGACGGCCAGTTCGTCCTGCTCCTGACGGCTGATGCCGTAGATGCGCCGCAGGTTCTCGGCGGTCTCGAGCATGCCGCCGGGCACCGGGTGGTTGCGGCCACCGGCGGTGACACGGCCACGCGCGAGCCGGTCGTGCAGTGCCGCGGGCCGGCCCTTGGCGCCCCATCGCATGGATTCGGTGTAGTACTCGGCGCGGCTCATCGACTCCACCCCGCCGGCGATCACCACGTCGGCGACGCCGGTCTGTACGCGCATCGCGGCGTCGAGCACCGCCTGCAGCCCCGACCCGCAGCGCCGGTCGAGTTGCAGGCCGGGAACGGTCACCGGCAGTCCGGCGTCCAGCGCGGCGACCCGGCCGATCGCCGGGGCCTCACCGTTCGGATAGCACTGGCCGAAGATGACATCGTCGATGGACTCCGCGTCGATCTCGGTGCGCGCGAGCAATTCGGTGATCACCCCGGCGGCGAGGTCGGCGGCGGGGACGTCGACGAAGACACCGCCGTACCGGCCGACCGGCGTCCGCAGCGGTTCACAGATCACGACATCCTGTAGGTCAGACACGACGATGGTCCCTTTCTGAATCGGCCCACCGCTGCGCCCAGACGCGCAGCTCGGCGGCCTTGATCTTGCTACCGTTTCCGCCCACGGTGGTCGGCATCGCCTCGATCACGTGCACCGTGGTGGGCACCTTGAACGCGGCCAGGCTCGTGCGACACCAGTCCTTCAGCACGGCGGCGTCCACCGGCTCGGCCGTACCGCCACTCACGGCGACCTCGTCGAGCACCACGAATCCCACGGCGACGGTGTGGCCGTCGTCGGCCGTCGTACCGACCACCTTGGCGGTCGCGACCGCGGGATGCTCGGCGAGGCGATGCTCGATCTCGGCCGGGTCGACGAGAAAACCGCGCAGCCGCAGGGCATCTCCCATCCGGCAGACATAGGTGTATCCGCCGTCGCCGGTGGCCACACCCAGATCACCGCTGCGGAACCAGCCGTCGGCGGTGAACGAATCCTGTGCGGCCGCTGCGTTTCCCAGATAGGCGTCGACGACATTGGTTCCGCGGAACTGCAGTTCGCCCTGTACGCCGGTGTCGACCTCGGTGTGGTCGAACGGGTCGGCGATCCGCACCTGCACCGCATCCGAGACCGGGCGTCCCCCACCGTTCCACCTGAGGGCCTCGGGATCGGTGTCGGCCCAGAGCAATGCCAGTGCGAACACCTCCGACGATCCGAAGACCCCGGTGGTGTGGGTGCCGAACTCGGTGCGGGCCCAGTCGGCGATCGCCTGGGACCGGCCGAGGAAGTCGGCGATCCCGATCCACCGCAATGCACTGAGATCGGCGCGCTCGCCGCCGTGCCAGGTGTCGTACAGACGCCCGAACAGGTCGTCGCCGCCGACGGCGTGGGTCACCCCGAGTCGCGCCATCCGCGCCAGGGTGCCCGCGGCGTCGAACACCGGCTCCATCAGCAGGCCCGCACCCCCGGCGAGACCGGCCAGCGCGGTGCTGAACCCGAACACCCCGGACACCGGCAGCACGCACAGCACCACGTCACCGGGGCCGATGCCCATCACGGCGGCGTCGGCACGGGCGTGGTCGACGACCGCCGAATCCCGGTGGGCGGCAAGCTTGGGCGTACCGGTGGAGCCCGACGTCGTGAAGGCCACGGCGAGGGCGTCATCGGCCCGGTCGTCGATCCCGGCGGCGGTGAGCACCGCGACATCGCCGACGTCGGGAACGCGCAGGCCCTCGGTGCCGCCGTGTCCGGCGATCCAGGTGCCCGAGCCGAGGTCGGGAGCCGGTACGGGATCGCCGGCGGCGCCCGGCCCGGCGACCGCGGCGACGATCGGTGGTGTCACCTCCGCCGATGCGGCGGCGTCGACGAGGATCCCGGTGAGGTCGAGTCCGTGGAAGTCGGTGGCCAGACCCACCACGACGGGCCGGGCGGCCACCAGGATGTGACGCACCTCCCCGACGTTGTAGCGGGTGTTGATGCCGATCACGTGGGCGCCGAGCGCGGCGGCGGCGAACTGCCACACCAGGGCGTCGGACCAGTTGGGGATCAGCACCGCGACGCAGTGTCCGCGGCGCACCCCCACCGCACGCAGTTCTTGGGCGAGGACCTCGGCGCGGTGTGCGAGCCGCCCGCGGGTGACCGGGACCGGCCGGCCGTCGACGACGTCGTAGACGGCCACCGCGTCGGGATCGGCCGACACCAGGTCGGCGCCGAGCGCACCGAGCGCCGACGCGTCCAGGGTGACACTCATGCCGACACCTCCGTCTTCTCCGGATCGGCTGCGGTCGACCGCAGTTCGTCGATCCATCCGGCGGCCAGGCCGGCGAAGTCGGCGATCTCCTCCATCGGGTAGTGGCCGATCCCGGGCAGGGCCGTGAAGGTCACGGCACGCCGGTCTGCGGCCGGGCCCGACGATGCGAGGCCCGCCGCCCGTCGGCGGACCCGCTCGACGTCGATCCACGGGTCGTCGACACCGCAGACCAGATGGATCGGGCAGGTCCGGTCGGCCAGCCGGTGACGCACGTCGTGGGTACCCCAGCCGATCAGGTCCGACGACGAGATCTCCGGGTCCTCCCGTTTGTGCATGAGTCCGATGAGGTGGGCGGTCTCCTTCGGCACCGACCGGCCCACCGAGGCGAGGGTGCCCAGGTAGGTGCGTTCGGCGCGCGACGGTCCGGCGACGTCCTCGAGTTCGCGGCGCAATCCGTTGACGTTGACCGGCTCTTCCTAATTCAGAGTGCGCGCAGGCTTTCTGCGAGTTGGCCGGAGTGGATGAGCGACCGCAAGATGTAGTGGGTGAGGTTGCGAAACCCGAGCGCGATACCCCGGAGGTGCTCGAGGCGCCCGTTGATGGCTTCGACGGGGCCGTTGGAGGCGCCGGTATCGAAGTAGGCGAGGATCTCGGCACGTCGGGCCCACAACGACCGTCCGAGTTGAGCCACCTCCGCGAGGCCGGCCGGTAGGCCGGTGTGGATGCGTTTGAGCAACTTGTACATCGCGATCTTCCCGTCCCGCTTGTTCGGCTGGTCATAGGCGTCGATCAGGTCCTGATAGATCGCGTAGGTGATGGCCACCGCCACATGCTCGTCGTGGGCGTCCAGACCCGTGCGTAGCCGGGTCTTCTGTTTGTCGGTGAGCAGCCCGATCCGGGTCAGCAGGGTACGGCGGATACCGTAGAGCGGATCCCCGGACCGTCCCCGGTGTCCGCACGTATCCTGTTGCACTCGTTGACGACACAGGGTGAGTTTCTCCGCGGCCAGATGCACGACGTGGAACGGGTCCATCACTGCGCGTGCCTTGTCGAGGGACTCTGCGGTGGCGGTGCGGTAGCCGGTGAACCCGTCCATCGTGACCACCCGGATACGATCTCGGAACGCCTGATCGCGAGCGTCGAGCCAGTCGGTCAACGCGGCTTTCGACCGGCCGGCGACCATGTCCACCAAGCGTGCCGGCCCGGTGCCGTCCACGATCGGGGTGAGGTCGACGAGGACGGTCACGAAACTCGGATCACCCTGGCCTCGAACATGTTTCCATTTGTGTTCATCGACTCCGAGAACGCGGACGCCGGCGAGGCGTGCGGGTGCTGCGGCCAGCGTCCGGGCCGCCTCACACGCCAGGGTGTTGACGGTGTTCCAGCTCAATCCCACCGCGGCCGCCGCCGCGGTGACCGACATTTTGTCGCAGATCATCGACCGCAGAATCCAGGTGGTGGTGCGGCGGGTGACCTGTGCCCGCGGGGCCACGATCGCGCTCAGGTCGGCGCGGAACACCGACGTCGAGCAGGCGTCGTTGCCGCATGTGTAGCGGGGCACCGTCAGGTGCAGCCGGGTCGGGTGCCCGACGATCGGTAGATCGGCGACCTCGCGGTCGACATGATCACGCAGCCGACCCGCCTGCCCGCAGGACGGGCAGCTCTTCTTCGGGTCCAGGAGCTGGCAAAACAAGTGGGTACGGTCCTCGCCGTCGATGGCGGCGTCGGTGATCGTCACCCCCAACTCGATGGTGCGGCAAATCGTGTCGGCAAGAGCGCTACGCTGCGTCATGGGTCCTGTGAGTGTTCGGATGAGTGTGTAGGAGCTTTCATCTTCACACCACAGGACCCGCCCACATCACGCGGCTCACACCCGCGAATCCGACCTACATCTTGTGGTCGATAGAACCTGTTTCACGCACCGTCAATCCTGAAGAGCCCGTTGACCGCGCCGGGTGCGGCGTCGGCGGCCATGGCGAGCGCCCCGGCGAGCGGGGTGTCGGGCCGGCAGGCGAGTTCGAGGGTGAGCTTCCCGCCGATCGAGCAGCCCAGGACGTAGGGGCGCTCGACGCCGAGCACCTCGAGGACCTCCACCAGCCAGTCACCGTAGGTGACCAGGTCGGTGACCGGTCCTCCGACCGCGGGCTCGGAGCGGCCGTGTCCGGGCAGGTCCGGGACGATCACCCGGTAGCCGCGGGCGGCGAGGGCGCGGGCGGCGTGACGCCACTGCACCCCGCTCTGGCCTGCGGTGTGGATACACAGGACGGTACCGAGGCCCGCGCCGGCGGGGCCGTGCGCGGCCGGGAGATGGATCTCGACGAAGCCGGTGGACCCGCCGATCTCGAGATAGCGTGCCTCGATCATGCCGACACCTCCCGTGCGATCGCACGGGCGTGGCCGACGATCATGTCGAGCGGCTTGGTGAGCCGCAGGTACTCGTATCCGTCTCCGGAGCTGCTGAACTCGCCGCGGATCGCGCGGCGCATGAAGTCGTTGTCGGCGTCGGACACCAGATCGACCCAGGCACGGCCGGAGGCGATGAAGGTGAACGTCGCGCCGTGCGGGCAGCGGCGGGTGACGTCGATGATGCGTCCCTTGTAGATCCGCAGCTGGATCTCGCGCTCGTCGCACCGCAGGCCGATCGCGCCGTCCCAGGTGGACAGCGAGGCGACGAAGGCGTCGTCGGCGGCCAGGCGGACACCGATCAGCTCAGCCCATTCCGGCGAGCAGAAGTTCAGCGCCGCAATGGGTTCCAGAGCATCGGACAGCTGCCAGACCTCGGTGCCCCGCTCGCACACCGCGCCGGCGGCGTCGGTGACGACGATGTCGCGGTGCACGGTGGCGGCGGTGACGCGGGTGATCACCGCATCCGACCACCGTGGTCCGGTCCCGCCGGCCGGTCCCTCGACCTGCCAGGAGGAGCCGATCCGGACCGCACCGGGCACCGGGGCCTGGGCGAGCGGATCGAGGTCACGACGCCAGTCGGTGTGGTCGCCGACCCGCACCGTCCGGGCACCGGCCACGGTCACGGCGGTACTCATGCGGCCGGCCCCCGGCCCAGGAGCTCGTCGGAGATGATGCGCATCTGGATCTCACTGGTCCCTTCGAAGATCTTGGTCAGGCGTGCGTCACGCCAGTGGCGCTCGACCTGGAAATCGGTGGTGTAGCCGGCGCCGCCGTGGATCTGGACCGCCTCGCTGGTCACGCGTTCGGCCATCTCGGTGGCGACGAGTTTGCACATCGACGCCTCCAGCGAGCAGCGGCGACCGGTGTCGATGTCGGTGGCGACGGAGTACATGAGCTGGCGGGCGGCCTCGATGTCGGCGGCCATCTTGGCGACCTTGAACCGCAGGTGCTGGAAGTCGGCGAGCTCGTGGCCGAACTGCCGACGGGTGTGCAGGTAGGCGATGGAGTCCTCGAGGGCGGCGCGCGCGAGTCCGATGGCGCGGGCCGCGGTATGTGCCCGGCCCACCTCCAGACCGCTGACGGCGAGGTAGAAACCCTTGCCCTCTTCACCGAGCATGCGGTCGGCGGGAATCCGGAAGTCCTCGAAGGACAGCTCCCACGTGCTCCAGCCGAAGTAGCCGATCTTGCGGACCTTGGTTCCCGAGATGCCCTCGGGGAACACGCCGCGTTCCTTCTCCACGAGGAATGTGCTGATGCCGCGGTGCGGCTTGGCCGGGTCCTTGTTCGGGTCGGTGCGGACGAACAGCACCAGGTAGTCGGCCTCATCGGCGTAGGTGCACCACATCTTGGTGCCGTTGACCACCCACTCGTCGCCCTCCCGGGTCGCCCGGCAGGAGATGTTGGCGACGTCGGAACCCGCCTCGGCCTCCGACAGCGCGTAGGCGCCGAGGTACTCACCGCGGGCCACCCGCGGCAGCAGTGCCGCCTCCTGCTCCGGGGTGAAGCCGCCGCCCATCCCGTTGCCACGGGCCAGCAAGCCGGACACACTCATCCAGGCGCGTGAGAGTTCTTCGGCGACAAGGCAATACTCGAACACACCGAGGCCGAGGCCACCGAACTCCTCGGGGATCATGATCCCGAAGAAGCCGACCTCGGCCATCGCCTTCTTGAGTGCGTCGGGGATGGTGCCCTGCACCGGGTCCAGCTCGTTGGCGACGGGCAGGACCTGGGTCATGGCGAACTCCCGGGCCAGATCGCGGATGGCGATGCGCTCCTCGGTGAGGTAGCGGGGGCTGTCGGTACGCGGCTGCGACGGTCGGTGGGTCATATGAGCTCCTGGACGATCTGCGGATCAGCGCGCTCGATCACCGGAATGTGATTAACAAGCGTTCACCAGTACAGCATGTCCCCGGCCCGAGGTCAACGGGTGATCTCGGCCCCCGCCGGCCGGAAGCCCATCAGGTTCAGCGCGAAGTCGCCGTAGTCGTCGGCCACCTCACGGGCGGACAGCGGGCCGTCCGGACGGAACCAGAGCGGGATACCCGAGCACATCGTCAACACCGCCGTGACCGCCTCCGACACCCTGCCGACAGAGAACACTCCCTGTTCAGAGCCCTTGGTGGCGATCTCGACGAACAGCTGTTCCTGCGCATCACGGGACCCGACGACGCGCTTGCGGTCGATCTCGTCGAGATAGCGGAGTTCGGTGTTGGCCACCAGGCACTCGCGCGGATGCGTCGCCACGAAGTGCGCATGTGCGGCGACCGCCAGACGCCATCGCTCGGCGGGATCGGCCCCCGCCTTCCGCAGGGCGTTGCGGGTGGCGGTGAACTGCTCGTCACTGGCCACCCGGAGGATCTCGACGAGGAGTGCCGACTTGTTCTCGAAATGGTTGTAGACATTGGCAGCGCTACAACCTGCGATTTTGGCGATGCTCCGCATGTTGGCCCCATGGAATCCGGAGGCGAAGAACTCGTCGAGCGCCGCCTCGACGATCCGGTCTCGCACCGACATCTGCGCGCTCGACGATCGACTGTTCATGTACCGAAGCGTAGGTACCACGACCCCCACCTGCAAGAACGGCTCCATCTGTGGGCATTGACCCAGGACGGTTCGGCGGACTATGGTCTCAATCACATGAACGCTCGTTAACCCCTCCCCAACCCTTCGGAGGACCTCATGTCCCATCCCCCCGCCTCCCCTCTCACCGAGAGCACGCCGGCCACACCTCTGACGCCGTCGACACTCGATCGGCTGACCCGTCTCGAAGACCTCGAGCAGATCCGTTCCCTGGACGCCCGCTACTGCCGTCACCTCGACGACGGCGACTGGGACGCCCTGCTGGACCTGTTCACCGAGGACGGCGAGTTCGACGGACTCGGTCACCCCCGCGGCAAGGCCGAGTTGCGCACCTTCTGCGCCGGTCTCGCCGCAGGTGGCCTGACCGCGTTCTGGCACTTCATCACCAATCTCGACATCGAACTCGACGGCGACACCGCCACCGTGCACTCGTTTCTCTGGCAGCCCTGCGTCACCGACGGCACCGCCTCGATCGCGGCGGGCCGCTACACCGACCAGGTGGTCAAGGTCGACGGCGTGTGGCGTTACCGCGTCAAGCAGGTCCGGTTCCATTTCTTCGGCCCGCTCGCCGACGGCTGGGACGAGAACCTCTTCGCCCTGGACACGGCCCGACGTGCGGCGGTGCGGCCATGATCGACCTGACCGTCACCTCCCCCACCTCGTGGAGCAGCGTCCTGGCCCTCCCCGAGGTGACCGAGCTCCGCCGGCGCCGCAGCCGGGTCACCGCACTGATGAGTGTGCTCACCATCGCCCTGTTCAGCGGTTTCGTCGTCGGCTTCGCCGGCTTCCCGGATGTGCTCGGCAGCGTCGAGATCCTCGACGTCCCGCTGTCGCTGTGGGTGGTGCTGTCGCAGTTCGTCGGCACCTGGGTGCTGGTGTTCTGCTACTTCCGGCTGGCCCGGACCTACATCCAACCGGCCGCCGACGCCGCCCTGGCCGCGGTGTCGGCCGCGTCCGAGAGCAAGGAGACCGCCCGATGACCCACGGCACCGACCATCTCGCCATCGCCATCTGCGTCGCGGTCATCGCACTGACGCTGTGGGTGACCTTCGCCGTCGCCCGCCGGTCCCGCAGTGCCGACGGCTTCTTCGCCGCAGGCCGCTCGATCGGCAGCTGGCAGAACGGCTTTGCCATCTCCGGCGAGTTCATCTCCGCCGGCAGCTTCCTCGGCACCACCGGCCTGATCTTCTATCAGGGTGTCGACGGCACCGTGATCCTGTTCGCGTCGGTGATCTCGTTCCTCCCGGTACTGTTCCTGCTGGCCGAGAAGATGCGCAACATCGGCAAGTACACGATCGCCGACGTGCTGGTGTTCCGCTCCGGGTCACGCCGCGTGCGGGTGGCCGTCGCGCTGAGCACCCTGGCCACGTGCACCTTTGTGCTCCTGGCCCAGATGGTCGCCGCCGGAACACTTCTCGAGTCCGTCGCGGGTATCCCGTTCTGGGTGTCGGTGCTCGTGGCCGGCCTGCTGATGGCGGTCTACGTCTTCGTCGGCGGCATGCTGGCCACCACCTGGGTGCAGGTGATCAAGTCGTCGATCCTGGCGATCCTGGCGATCATCATCGGCGTGGGCGTGCTGTCGAAGTTCGGCTTCAGCTTCCCGCTCCTGCTCGACTCGGCCACCCACAATGCCGCGGCCGGCGACGCGATCCTGAGTCCGGGACAGATCTTCGGCTCCGGCGGGCCGGTCAACCTGGTCTCCTATGCCCTCACCTTCGCCCTGGGCACCGCGGGGATGGCCCACATCCTGATCCGCTTCTTCACCGTCCCGGAGGCCGCCACCGCACGCCGGTCCCTCGGCTGGACGGTGGCGCTGTGCAGCATGTTCTACCTGATCGTCGTCGTGATGGGTTTCGGTGCGGCAGCACTGCTGGGCGCCAACGGTTCCGAGCGGGTCGGCACGTCGGGCAATCTCGCCGCGCCCGCGCTGGTCACCGACCTCGGCGGTGGCGCCGGGACGATCGGCGGGTCGCTGGCGCTGGCGATGGTGTCGGCGGTTGCCTTCGCCTCGATCATCGCCGTCGTCGCCGGGGTGGTGATCTCGGCGGCGGGCACCTTCGCCCGCGATGTGTGGCCCACCGTCACCCGGGCCCCGGCCGGTGAGGTCGACGACCAGTCGCAGGCCGTCGTCGCCCGCTACGGTGCGGTGGTGTTCAGCCTGATCGCGATCGCGCTGACGATGGTCATCGGCGACGACACCAACATCACCTACTTCATGGGGATGGCGTTCATGGTGGCCGCGAGCGCCCATCTCCCGGCGCTGGTGCTGAGTCTCAACTGGCGGGGTTTCACCGCCACCGGGGCGATGTACGGCATCCTCGTCGGCCTGTCGTCGACGATCATCACGCTGATGCTGACCCCGGCCCTGTGGCCGGGTTCGGGCCCGGCGCCGCTGACCATCCAGCTGCCGGTGGTGATCACCCTGCCGTTGAGCCTGATCGCCTGCGTCGTCGGCTCGCTGCTGAGCCGGCCCGACCGGACCGGCGCCGCCGATGCGGACGAGAAGTTCGCGGAGATGATCGTGCGCTCGGAGACCGGTCTGGGTGCCGAGGTCGCCTCGGCACACTGATCCCGACCCCCTTCCCGCCGATCCGCGAGGTCGCGGCTGGTGCCCCGAGCACCGGCCGTGACCTCGCTTTGTGCTTTCCCGACACCGAGATGTCCGCCGGATCCCCGACTGTGACCCTTGACACGCCCGGATGGGTGAATGTACGTTCATTCACAGTGAAGCGGTGATCACACCGTCCGTCGATTCACCAAGGGAGCACGTCATGAACCCCACCTACGAAGACATCGACTACACCGTCGAGGGCCCGACCGCGATCATCACGATGAACCGCCCGCAGCGGTACAACGCGTTCCGCGCGAAGACCGTCGAGGAGATGATCAACGCCTTCCGCCGCGCCTGGGCCGACCAGCAGGTGCAGGTGGTGATCCTCACCGGCGCCGGCGAGAAGGCATTCTGCACCGGTGGGGACGTCAAGCAGCGCGCCGAGACCGGCGACTACGGCCCCAGCGAGAGCGGCATGTTCGAGATCGGCAACCTGCACAAGACGATTCGCGACATCCCCAAGCCGGTCATCGCCGCGGTCAACGGTCTGGCCATCGGTGGCGGACACGTCCTGCACGTGCTCTGCGACCTGACCATCGCCGCCGACACCGCACGCTTCGGCCAGTCCGGCCCCAAGGTCGGCTCCTTCGATGCCGGCTTCGGCTCGGCCTTCCTCGCCCGGATCGTCGGCGAGAAGCGCGCCCGTGAGATCTGGTACCTGTGCCGCCAGTACGACGCCGAGACCGCCGAGCGCTGGGGCCTGGTCAACTGGGTCGTCCCGGCCGCCGACCTGCTCGACGAGGCCAAGAAGATCGCCGCCGAGATCGCCGAGAAGTCGCCGACCGCGATCCGCTTCCTCAAGCAGAGCTTCAACGCCGACACCGACCACCAGGCGGGCCTGTCCAACCTCGCGATGAGCGCCCTGGACCTGTTCACCCACCACACCGCCGAGGGCGCCGAGGGTGCCACCGCATTCGCCGAGAAGCGGATGCCGGAATTCAACAAGTACGCCGCCATCTGAGTCGTCTGACGCCGAGAGGACACCGAAACACCATGATCACCAACAGCATCGCCGTCGTCACCGGAGCCGGATCGGGTATCGGCAAGTCGATCGCCGAGGCCTTCGCCGCCCAGGGCGTCACCGTCGTCGCCGCCGACCTCGACCTCGACGCCGCCAAGCGCACCGCCGAGGGCACCGCGAACATCGTCCCGATGAAGGTCGACGTCGCCGACCGTGCCGCCGTCGACGCCCTGCGTGACGCGGTGAACGCCGAGGTCGGTGTCCCCGACATCCTGGTCAACGCCGCCGGCTGGGACCGCACCGACCAGTTCCTCAATGCGACCCCCGAGTTCGCCGAGAAGGTCGTGGCGATCAACTACCTCGGCCCGGTCCACATGGCCAGCGCCTTCTTGCCCGGCATGGTCGAGGCCGCCAAGTCCGAGGGCTGGCAGGGTGGCCGCGTGATCAACCTCGCCTCGGATGCCGGCCGCGTCGGTTCGGCCGGCGAGAGCATCTACGCCGGCGCCAAGGGCGGCGTGATCGCACTGAGCAAGTCGCTGGCCCGCGAGATGGCCCGCTACCAGATCACCGTCAACGCGGTGTGCCCCGGCCCCACCGACACCCCGCTGTTCCAGGCGCAGCCGGACAAGCTGAAAGAGGCTCTGGTCAAGGCGATCCCGTTCCGCCGCCTGGCCCGGCCCGACGAGGTCGCCGCGCCCGTCCTGTTCTTCGCCTCCCCCGCGGCGTCGTTCATCACCGGACAGGTGATCAGCGTCAGCGGCGGACTCACCATGGCCGGCTGAGCGGCCCCACCCCCGAGTGACCACCGGAGATCCCGACATGACCATCGCCTCGCCTCGTTCCGAGACTCCCTACGTCTACGACGCCCATCAGTACCGGTCGTTCTTCGAGCACGAGTTCACCTACCTGAACGGCTTCCGCCGCAACGTGTCCCGGTATGCCGGCACGGTGGCGATGATCGACCCGACCACCGACACCGAATGGACCTACGGCCGGCTCGGTGCCGCCGTCGACGCCCTCGCCGCAGGCCTGGCCGGCCGCGGTGTGGCACCCGGCGACGTGGTGGCCTACCAGCTGCTCAACGGTCCGGAGTTCGCCCAGCTGTACCTGGCCACCCAGGCGGCCGGTGCGGTCGGGTCACCGGTGAACTTCCGCCTCGCCGCCGGCGAGACCGCGGTGATCCTCGATGTCAGCCGCCCCAAGGTGTACGTCTACGACACCGAGTTCACCCCGATGGTCACCGACGCGATCGCCCGCGCCGACCACACCCCCGAGGTGCTGGTCGGCGTGGGTGCGGGCCCGCTGGTCGACGGCGCGGTCTCGATCCGCTTCGCCGATCTGCCCTCGGATTCGGCTCCGCCCCAGGTCGATCGCGGCGTGTTCGACGAGACCACCCGTCTCTACACCTCGGGCACCACCGGGATGCCCAAGGCCGTACCGATGAACAGCGCGATCGAGATCTTCTCCGCGCACGACGTCATCATGCATTTCCCGCTCTCCCCCGAGGACCGCACCCTCAACATGACGCCGTGGTTCCACCGCGGCGGATTGTACTGTGCCGGACCCAATCCCACGTTCTACCTGGGGTCGGCCCTGGTCCCGATGCGGACCTTCGACCCGGAGCTGACCCTCGACTGGGTGGAGAAGTACCGGCTGACCTTCCTGATCGGCGCGCCCACCAACCTCGCCATGCTGACCGCCGCCCAGGTCGCCCGGCCCCGTGATCTGTCGAGTCTGCGGGGCATCGTCACGATGGGCGCCCCACTCGAGCGCGAGGCCGCCCTGCGCTACCAGGAGGTCCTCACGCCGCGGATCTTCAACGGCTACGGCAGCACCGAGGGATTCTGGAACACCTTCCTGCGCCCGGTGGATCTGCCCGACCATGCCGGAACGGCCGGCCGTGCCTGCATCGACGACGACGTCCGCGTGGTCAAGGTGCACGACGACGGCCACCTCGCCTCCCCCGACGAGGTCGTCGCCCGCGACGGCTCCGAGGTCGGCGAGGTGATCATCCGATCCCCCAAATGCGCAGCCGCATATTATGATTCGCCGGCTCAGGAGAAGGCCAAGTACAACGGCAGCTGGCTGCACATCGGCGACCTGGCCACCTGGGACGCCCAGGAGTTCGTCACCATCGTCGGCCGCAAGGACGACATGCTGATCTCCGGTGGCGAGAACGTGCACCCGGTACAGGTGGAGGAGGCGCTCAACAGCCATCCCGACGTCGCCGACTCCCTGGTGGTGGGTGTCCCCGACGAGCGGTGGGGGCAGGTCGTCGTCGCCTACGTCCTGGCCGCCGACGGCACCACCCCGACCGCCGAGGAACTCGACGAGTTCTGCCGAGACCACCCGATGCTCTCGCAGTTCAAACGGCCCCGCGCCTACCGGATCGTCGACTCCCTGCCGGTGTCGGCGACCGGAAAGAAGCTGCACTACAAGGCAACCGAATCCGCCGCGGCCGAGATGTCCGACGGCCGGTTCATCGCACCCCGCAAGCCCCAAGGAACACAATCATGAGCACCCAGACCGCCCTGCCGGCATTCTCGGCGACCGATCCCCTCAACATCGACCTCGGCTACAGCGACGACGAACTCGCCGTGCGCGACTCGGTCCGCGGCTTCCTCACCGAGCACGTCACCCCGCACGTCGCGGACTGGTTCGAGCAGGGTTCCATCCCGATCGCGCGCGACCTGATGAAGCAGTTCGGTGACCTCGGTGTCCTGGGCATGCACCTCGACGGCTACGGCTGCGGCGGATCGAGTGCGGTGCACTACGGTCTGGCCTGCCTCGAACTCGAGGCCTCCGACTCCGGCATCCGCTCGATGGTGTCGGTGCAGGGGTCGCTGGCGATGTTCTCGATCTACAACAACGGCTCGGAGGAACAGAAGCAGCACTGGCTTCCGGGGATGGCGGCCGGCACCACCATCGGATGCTTCGGCCTGACCGAACCCGACGCGGGCAGCGACCCGGCGTCGATGACGACCCGTGCCCGCCGCGACGGCTCCGACTGGATCCTCGACGGCCGCAAGATGTGGATCACCAACTCCCCCATCGCCGACGTGGCCGTCGTCTGGGCCCGCACCGACGAGGGCATCCGCGGCTTCATCGTGCCCACCGACACCCCCGGGGTGACCACCCCGGAGATCAAGCACAAGCTCTCGCTTCGCGCCTCGACCACCGGTGAGATCGTGCTCGACGGCGTCCGGCTGCCCGCGGATGCGATGATGCCCGGCGGCGTCGACGGGAACGGCCGGAACTCGTACGGCGGCACCGGGATCAAGGCGCCGCTGGCGAGTCTGTCGGAGGCCCGCTACGGCATCCTCTGGGGTGCGGTCGGCGCGGCCCGCTCGGCATGGGTCGCCGCCGTCGACTACGCCAAGGCCCGCACCCAGTTCGGCCGCCCGCTCGCCGGTTTCCAGCTGACCCAGGCCAAGATCGCCGATATGGGTGTGGAACTGCAGAAGGCCAACCTGCTGGCCTGTCATCTGGGACGGCTGAAGGACACCGTGGGCCTGCGCCCCGACCAGGTGAGCTTCGGCAAGCTCAACAACACCCGGGAGGCCATCGAGATCTGCCGCACGTCGCGAACCATCCTGGGCGGCAACGGTATCTCGCTGGAGTTCCCGGTGATCCGGCACATGGTGAACCTCGAGTCGGTGCTGACCTACGAGGGCACCCCGGAGATGCACCAGCTCGTCCTCGGCCAGGCGTTCACCGGCGAGAACGCCTTCCGCTGAACCGGATCGGCCACGCCGCTCCTCTCATCACCGACCCGCGAGACCACAGGGACACACCATGAGCGCACTCACCCATGACATCGAGCACCGTCAGTTCCGCGACACCGTCACGAAGTTCGTCGCCGACCAGATCACCCCGCACCACGAGGAGTGGGAGCACGCCGGGCTGTGGGAGCGCAGCCTGTTCACCGAGGCGGGTAAGAACGGCCTGCTCGGCTTCCCGGTACCCGAGGAGTTCGGCGGCCCCGGCGTCGACGACTTCCGGTATCACGCGATCGTGATCGAGGAGACCGCCCGCACCGGTGCGGCCGCCGAGGCGATCGCCTTCTCGCTGCAGAACGACGTCGTGCTGCCGTACCTCACCGAGATGACCGACGACGAGCAGAAGGCGCGCTGGCTGCCCGGTGTGGTCAGCGGCGAGACGGTGCTCGGTATCGCGATGACCGAGCCGGGCGCCGGGTCCGATCTCACCGGTATCCGCACCTCGGCGGTCCGCGACGGCGACCACTACGTCGTCAACGGCTCCAAGACGTTCATCTCCAACGGCCGCAACGGCGACCTGTTCGTCGTCGCCACCCGCACCGGCCCGGAGAAGCACAAGGGTCTGACCCTGTTCGTCGTGGAGGCCGACACCCCCGGCTTCGTGCGCGGCCGCAAGCTCGACAAGATCGGCCTGCACGCCCAGGACACCAGCGAACTGGCCTTCGAGGACATGCGGGTGCCGGTGGCCAACCGGCTCGGCGAGGAGGGGCAGGGCTTCTACCAGCTGGTACACAACCTGCCGCAGGAACGGTTGTCGCTGGCCATCGGGGCCGTCGCCGCCGCCGAGGGCACCTTTGCCCGCACCCTGGAGTACGTGCAGGAACGCACCGCCTTCGGGTCACCGGTGTCGTCGTTCCAGAACACCCAGTTCGTGCTCGCCGAGCTGGCCACCGAACTGGACCTGGCGCGCACCTTCCTCGACGACTGCATCGCCGAACACGTCGCCGGTGAACTGACCGCGGCCCGCGCGGCCCGGCTCAAGTGGTGGGCCACCGAGTTGCAGGTCCGCACCACCGACCGCTGTCTGCAGTTGCACGGCGGATACGGCTACATGCGGGAGTACCCGGTGTCGCGGGCGTTCATCGATGCCCGCATCCAGACGATCTACGGCGGGACCACCGAGATCATGAAGACGATCATCGCAAAAGACCTGGGAATCTGACCACTAGACTCCAGGAGTTCACCCGAATCGAGGAGGAGTGGTGGCAAAGGCGGCAGCAGCACGCACCGGCGTGGACGGCACGAGCAGCGTCGAGGACGCGGTGCGGGCGGTACGGATCTCCTCGCGGCGCCGTCAACTGCTCGACGCCGCGGTCGCGGTGATGGAACGCACCGGGTTCCACCAGATGTCGATGCAGGCACTCGCCGAGGAGGCGGGCGTCAGCGTCGGACTGTTCTACAAGTACTTCGGGAACAAGGAGGACATCCTCCTGGCCGCGATCGTGGACATCCTCGAGAAGTTCCGCGATCAGCTCCAGCCGGCCATGGACCTCGCCGGGGACGACCCGGTGGAGCAGCTGATCGCCGGCTTCCGTCAGTACGCGCGGATCGTCGACGAGAACCGGGATGCGGTGGTGCTCACCTATCGGGAGAGCCGCACGCTCGACGCCGGGGGCCGCGAACGGATCAAACAGCTCGAGGTGGAGACGGCCGGGCCGATGCGCGAGGCGATCCTCGCCGCGGTCGACGCCGGGCTGATCCGCGCCGACGTCGAGGCCGACCTCGCCGTCTTCGACCTGATGATGCTGGCCCACGGATGGGCGCTCAAGCAGTGGCATTTCGGTGCCGAATTCGGCTTCGACGCCTATGTCGAGGCGCAGTTGCGAATGGCGTTGCCCGCGATGGTGATACCCGAACGACTCGCCGGATATCTAGCCGAAATCTGAGTTCCCGCACCGCCCGCCGGGCACCCCCGGGTGATCGGTCGGGCGGCGAAACGGCTTGAGCCGCAGGATGTGCCGTACCACGAAAGCGAGTACCGGCCGGGCGATCGGTACGCACCAGCGCCACGGCAACCAGCCCACCCAGCGCGGCGACCCGGCGATCTCCCACCGCACCGTGACGGTGCGCGGACGCGGCCCGTCGACGATGGTGAACCGCTCGGCGAAGTCCGCGATGGCCCACGGCACCGAGATCCCCGTACCGGTCAGGGTCAGCCGCTCGCCGGGGATCACGCAGATCACCCGCTGCGCGACCGACAGGATCGTGCCCGACATGGTCCGCCCGGCACCGACGACCGGTTCACTTCGGTCGGTCGCATCGGTCCATGTCGGCCCCGCCAGCAAGGGCAGCGACGACAGATACCGGACCTGCATCAACCGCGACCACACCTCCCCGCGCGACAGCGGCGTGGTGCATTCCAGCACGATGGCGAACGACGCGGTCTTCTCGATGTAGCGGTCGACATCGGCAAGGCGCATCTCCCGTACCGCGAACCGGTCCGGGCGCGTCGCCAGTCCGTAGGCGACGATCCCGCCCACCATGGCGAGCACGCCGATGACGAGAACCGCCCCGACCACGATTCCCGCCACCGCCGCACCGCTCATCTCGTCCCCCGACCACACTCGGTGCACGCCACCCCGCGTAGACGTACATCAAATATGAAATACGACCATACGCGGGCGCACCTCACCCTGTCCGGCATTCACGAAGAAGACGCCGGACAGGGGTCGCCGACGGGGTGCCGATCAGCGGTAGCGGGTGGACCCGTCCGGCGACGCGGTGGTGCTGATCAGCTTGGCGAAGCAGTGGTCGCCGTCGAAGCCCTGCTGCACACACCAGGCATTGGCCTGGTCGGGGCCCGGGAACGTCGGTGTCGCGACCGTCACCCACCAACCGCGGTAGTTGAACACGCTCCACTCGTCGCTGTAGAGCAGCCGCGCATCACCGAAGCGCAGGCGGTTGGCCAGGAACTCGTCGAGGATCGCCTGGTTGTCCCAGGTCTTGCCGTCGGCGACCAGCCCCGGCCGCTTGGACGACAGCTGCGCCACCCACCGGTTGTTCAGGTTGGCCAGGATGAACGCGCGGTCGGAATCGGCCTGTGCGCGCAAGGCGTTGCCGGTGGTCGCCGAGACGTCGACACCCGGCGGGATCACCGCCCCGGTCGCGGTCTGCGGCGCGGCGGTCGACCCGTCCGCCGGGGCGGGCAGCGTGTCGGTGGTCGGCGGACCCGGAACGCAGTCGACGACGATCGGACCGGCCGAGGTGCTCCCGGCGGCGCCACCGACCGACCCGAGGGTGTCCGGCGTGCGGAAGAACGACCCCGGCGGATACGTCAGGTCCAGGGTGATCCCGGAACCGGCGTCGGAGGACCCGACGGCGAGCGGCGATGAGCTGAAGTCGAAGTCACCGGAGGCGATCAGTCCGCTCGGATCACTGATGCTGATCCGGGTCTTGTTGCCCGACAACACGTCTCCACTCGGGCAGGTGGCGACCACCTTCATCGTCACCACCAGCCCGGCGGGGGTGGTGACGAACTTGTCGGGGACGAATCGCGGCGGGGTGCCGCAGCGGGTCACATAGCCCGCCGGTGCCTCGATCGGTGCCGGCGGTGCCCCGGGTGCCACCGCGTCGCCGCCGGTGGGTGCGAAGGCGGTGATCGCCGTGCCGGTGACGGTGACCAGTCGACCGCCGACCGCGAGGACCAGTGGTGCCTGCCCGTCGCCGAGCTGCGCTCCCGGGATGTTCCATTGCGGCACACCGGACTCGAGGTCGACGGCGGTCAGGGCACCGCCCTCACCACCCACCAGGATCCGGGTGCCGTCGGTCACCGCCACGTCGTCGGCGTAGCCCGACGTCTCGACCGGCAGCGACCACCGGACGACGCCGGTGGCGGTGTCGGCGGCGATCATCTGGCCGCCCGCGCCGATCGTGACGACCTGGCGGTCGTCGGCGACCGGAACCCTGGCCGAGTAGACGGGCTCGGTGAAGACACCGGTGGCCCAGGAGCTCGTACGGTCGGCGACCGAGACCAGTTTGCCGTCCACCAGGACGGTGTCCCGCAGATCGGGTGCGGCCACCTGCGGGACGCCGAACGTGGCGCCGGGTATCTCGCTGACGGTGCCGTCGGGGCGGATCACCGCGATCGGCCCCCTGGTGCCGTTGATCCCGCCGCTGCCGAGCGTGGTGACCAGGGACCCGTCGGCGAGTGTCCCGATCTCGATGCTGCCCGGACGACGCAGGATCTCGCGCCCGTCGACCGCCGAGGCGACGATCACCGATCCCCCGTGTGCGATGGCCACCAGCGCATCGGTCGCGGTGAACGTGTAGCCGTCGCCGCTGCCGCTGCGGTTGGGGATCACGAATTCCTTGGCCCACTCGGTTCCGGTGGGCGTGATCTTCACCAGCCGCACGGAATCGGAGTACGTCTCGTAGACGCGGGTGAACGCGGCCGTTCCGTTGTAGGCGACGCTGAACGCCTGCGGTGAGGGCATCGGCTGCTCGGCGAGCACCGTGCCGTCGGTGGTGTCGAGGAACACCATGTGATCGGCGTCGATGCAGGCGATGCGCCGGTCGACGATGGTGTCGGCACACGCCTTGAACAGCTGCTGCGACGTCCAGTGCGTGCCGGTGGCCGCGTCGACGCCGACGAGGTGGCGACCGGTGGAGGCCGCCGATCCACCGGCGAGCGTCACGACGGTGGTGTCGTCGGCGACCACACCGACGCTGCCGTATGTGGGAAGCGACGAGGTCGGTCCGACGAAGCGCTCACCCCCGAGATCCGACGGCCGCAGCGTCCAGGCCGGTGTGGGCGCCGTCGGGAACGCCCCGGTGAGCTGGCCGGGGAACAGGGCCCGGGTCTCGTCGTCGGAACCCGAACGGCCGTGCTGCCACCACACCAGCCCGCCGACGACGAGGGCCACGACGCACAGCACGGCCACCGCGGCGAGCAGCCATGGGAGCGGCCCTCGTCGGGAGCCCTGCGGGGCGGGGGCTGTGTAGTTGCCGGGCGGGTACCCGGGTCCGGGATACGGGCCGCTCGGATGGTGCGCACCGGGAGCGTACGGCCCAGAAGCGTACGGCCCGGAAGCGTACGGCCCGGAGGGATGGGGCCCGGGCTGGGTGGGCATCGGACCCGACATCGCCGCCGGGTCGGGGATGGGACGGGCCATGGTCGGGTTGTAGGCCGGGTCCGAGCCGATGGTGGTCGGCGGGGCGGGCCGCGCGATGTGGCCGGTCTGGTCGTCTTCCTGGGAATGGTCGTCGCGCGAACCCAAATCGGACATCCCTCAAGTAGAACCGACCTCTGTCCGATGGGTCCATCGTTCGAAGAGACCAAAAATCCACACGCACAGCACCACCCACATCGCGCCGAACGCCCACCCGGCGAGGACGTCGGTGGGCCAGTGCACCGCGAGGTAGATCCGGGTGAGTCCGATCGCGATGGACAGCAGCGGGGCCGCGAGCAGCACCCACCGGTGATCGCGTACCCATCCGCTGACACCGAATGCGACGACGGCCAGCAGGCAGTACACGACCATCGACATCATCGCGTGTCCGGACGGGAAGGAGTAGCTCTCGATGGTCAGGAGCCGGTCGGTGACCGGTGGACGGGTGCGGCCGAAGATGTGTTTGAGCGTCACCATCGCCGCGGAGCCCAGCAGGGCACCCGCGCCGAGCAGCACCGCCATGCCGACCTTCCGCCGGATCAGCAGTGCGGCCACGACGACCAGGCAGATCACGGTCAGGGTGAGGGTGTTGCCCAGCACCGTGACCGCATGGGCGAGCCCGACCCACGGTTCACGCCGGTCGTCGACCACCCAGCCGATCACCTCGTCGTCGAGTCGGAGGTGGGGCAGAGCGAGGACGGTCGGGGTCACGCCCACCAGGGTAGAGACGTCCTGGATCGCCGACCGACCCCACCGGGCCGGGCCACGACTATGTCTGCGACGCGAGGGCGCGGCTGATCACCAGACGCTGGATCTGGTTGGTGCCCTCGAAGATCTGGGTGATCTTGGCCTCGCGCATGTAGCGCTCGACGCGGAAGTCGCGGGTGTAGCCGTTGCCGCCGAGTACCTGCACCGCGTCGGTGGTGACCTTCATCGCGGTGTCGGTGGCGATCAGCTTGGCGGTCGCGGCGGCGCGCGAGTAGGGCCGGCCGGCGTCACGACGACGCGCCGCGTCGAGGTAGGTCGCGCGGGCGGAGTCCACCGCCGCCGCCATGTCGGCGAGCAGGAAGCCCAGACCTTGATGGTCGATGATCTTGCGGCCGAACGTGGTTCGTTCCTGCGCGTACTCGACGGCGGCGTCGAGTGCGGCCTGGGCGAGGCCCGTCGCGACGGCGGCGATCCCGAGCCGGCCGGAATCGAGTGCGGAGAAGGCGATCTGGAGGCCCTGGCCCTCGGTGCCGATCAGCCGGTCGGCGTCGATCAGGGCGTCGTCGTAGGTGGCGGCGGTGGTCGGGACCGCGTGCAGACCCATCTTCTCCTCCGGCTTGCCGAAGGTGAGGCCCTCGGTGTCCCGCGGGACGAGCAGACACGAGATGCCCTTGGACCCCTCGCCGGTACGGACGAAGACGTTGTAGACGTCGGCGATCCCGCCGTGGGTGATCCACGCCTTGGTACCGGTCACCCGGTACCCGCCGTCGGTGGCCTCGGCACGGCAGTTCACGGCAGCCGCGTCGGACCCGGCCTGCGGCTCGGACAGGCTGTAGGCGCCGATCAGGCGACCGTTCAGGAGATCGGGCAGCCACCGCTGCTTCTGCTCCTCGGTGCCGAAGGTGAACAGCGGGTGGCAGGCGAGGCCGTGCACGCTGACCGCCACCGCGACCGCCGCCCACCGGGCACCGAGTTCTTCGAGGACCTGCAGGTACACCTCGTACGGCTGGGCGCCACCGTCCCACTCGACGGGGTACGACAATCCCAGCAGACCGGCCTCGCCGAGCTCGGCGAACAGGCCGACGGGGTAGGTCTCGTCCTTCTCGTGCTGATCGGCGATGGGGGCGAGCCGCTTGTCGGCGATGTCGCGGGTCAGTGCGATCAGATCGCGGGCCTCGTCACTGGGGAGCAGGCGGTCAACAGGCATGGTCGGCCTTCCGTGGAGTATAGAAACAGTACTCAAGTACCTCGCACAGTACTATTCTTGTCAGGTGAACGAAAGGAGGAGGCCGTGACCCCATCACGCGACGCGGGTTCGCAGCGGGGCGACTTCGCCACCCGCCGACGCGGCGTCCTGTTCGATGCGATGCTCGAGCTCCTGCTCGCCGAGGGGTTCGCACATCTGTCGGTGTCGGATCTCGCGACCCGACTGCGGTGTTCCAAGTCGACGCTCTACACGCTCGCCGACAGCAAGGAGCAACTGGTCACCAGGACCGTCGCGCACTTCTTCCGGACGGCCACCGACCATGTCGAGCAGCGGGTCGGGCAGGCCGGCTCGGCCCGTGAGGCGGTCACCACCTATCTCATCGCCGTCGGCGAGGCCCTGTCCCCCGCGTCCGCGCAGTTCATGTCCGACCTGCATGCCTTTGCCCCCACCCGCGAGCTCTACGAGCGCAACACCGAGGCCGCGGCAGCGCGGGTGCGGGAGCTGATCGACGCCGGGGTGGCCGCGGGCGACTTCCGCGACGTCGACGCGGCATTCGCCGCCGACCTCGCGGCAACCATGATGGCCCGTATCCAGCGGCGCGAGGTCGCCGCGGCCACCGGCCTCGACGACGCCCGCGCCTACCGCCAGCTGGCGTCGATCCTCACCACCGGTATCGACGCGCGAGCCTGACACGGCCGACATACCCGCCTGCGCCAAGACCTCTGAGGTGGTCGCCGCCCGGCGTCGGCTGCGGAGATTTCGACACGGGTCCTCGCTACGCTCGGTCCCGGCTCAATCACCAACGCCCAGTGGATGGTTGAGCCGACGAGGAGCGCAGCGACGAGACGTGTCGAAACCTCAGACAGCCGAGCTCCCCAACGCAACCACCTCAGACGTGGTCACCACCCAGCGCCCGCTACGGAGATTTCGACACGGGTCCTCGCTACGCTCGGTCCCGGCTCAATCACCAACAGAAGCCCCGGCTCAATCACCAATGGGAGTTCCGGTTCAATCACCAATAGAAGCCCCACCTCAAACAACCAGTGCCACACGATGGTTGAGCCGACGAGGAGCGCAGCGACGAGACGAGTCGAAACCTCAGACAGCCGAGCTCCCCAACGCAACCACCTCAAGAGTGGCCACCAACATCGTCAGCTCACCAGATTTCGACACGGGTCCTCGCTACGCTCGGTCCCGGCTCAATCACCAACGCCCACAAGATGGTTGAGCCGACGAGGAGCGAAGCGACGAGACGTGTCGAAACCTCAGACAGCCGAACTCGCCAACGCAACCACCTCAAGAGTGGCCACCAACATCGTCAGCTCACCAGATTTCGACACGGGTCCTCGCTACGCTCGGTCCCGGCTCAATCACCAATGGAAGTTCCGGCTCAAGCACCAATCGAAGCCCCGGGCAGCGACGAGTCGCGTCGAAACCTCAGACAGCCGATCAGCTCACCTGTCCGCGGTGGGTGACACCGCGATCGTCGACCCACCAGTCGACGCGCTTCTCGCGGCGGGTGCCGTTGTGTTCGAGGAACACCCAGAGTTCGTCGTGTATGCGCATCGGGCCGGCGACCGCTCCGGCTGTAGCCGACCAGCGAACGGCCTCGGCCGACGTCGTCTCGACCGGCCGTCCTGGCCCTCCCAGGATGACCGTGAACTGCTCACCGGCGGTGGGTAGATCGAGGATCTCGGCGAGCATCGCCGCATCGGCGGCGACGACGGGCAGTCCGGCGATCACGGCCTCGGCGTCGTCGAGGGTCTGCAACCACCACGGCGCGTCGACCACCACGGCGTCGTCGGCCACGCCGCCGGACAATGTCCGGACCGACTGCGGCACGTCGATATCCGCCGGGTCGAGCGCGCCTGACCGGCAGGCGCCGACGATGGCCGCATGGATGCCGACCGCCACGCCGGGGGTGACGTCGCGCCCGTCCTCACCGAGTCGCGCCAGCAGTACCGAGGCGTCGGTCGCCGATTCCGGCGGCAGCGCCCCGAGTGCGGTGGCGAGGTCGTCGGCATGCGGGTGATCGAGCGGATCGAGCACACCGGCGAGGCCGGCGTCCGACGGCGCACGGAACTCGCCGAGCAACGATCCGTCGACCTCGGCGAAGTGCCGCAGCCACCACGGGGTGTAGTCGGCCCGGCCGGTGAAGGCGGGCGCGAGGCGCTCGTCGGTGGCCATCAGGGTCAGCGCGCTCGCCCACCGGTCGGGATCGACGAGGTCGAGATCACGGATGGCACAGAGTGTTTCCGGAGCATCGGGCAGCGACTCCCACCACTGCTCCTCGTCGGGCAGTTCGTGGTCGGGTCCGACCGGCAGCTCGTCGGAGACCAGGGCGAACCCCCATCCGACGCCGAGGCGGCGCAGGACGTCGGCCCCCACCCGCTCGGCCAGCTCGGGGTCGACGATCCCGAACGGGTGGTCGTCGACGAGCACCGACAGCAACGGCGACTCGGCGAGCAGCAGTTCGTCGGCACTGCACAGTTCCCCGTCGGCATCGGGGATCGGCAGGCGTGCGAGCCAGCCCGGAACCGGGGCGTCGGGGTCGGCGGCGAGCAGCGTGAGGACCTCTTCGGCGAGGTCCTCGGCCTCGTCGTCGACGAGGGACTGCAGGACCGGGTCGGCCAGCGCCTCGGCCGGCGACAGCGTCTGCACGCCGAGCCGTTCCAGGAGTGGGTGATCGGCGGCGGGATCGACGGTGGGCACCCATCGCAGCGGGATACCCACGTCGACCGTCGTGGTGAACAGGCCGCGGGCACCGATGTGCATCCGGGAATCGGATCGCGGGATCGGTAGTGCGGCAAGTTCTTCGACGTCGGCACCGGTACCGACCAGCGGCGCCAGCGCATCGTAGAGACGGTGCCACCACTGCGCATCGCGGTCCACCCCGGCCAGCCGCTCGGCGACGACGGCCAGTCCGATCCGATCCACCCCGAGCAGCTCGAGGACCGGAAGGCGATATGCCGACGACAGTTCCGGGTGGACGAGGTCGGCGAACACCTCACCGAGCACCTCGGCGAGGGCGTCGGACAGTCCGATCAGCACCACCGCCCGGGTGGGAACCAGATCGTCACCGCCCGCGCCGGGCAGCCAGCCGGAGGTGCGCAGCGCGGCCAGGACGGCCTCGATCATCCGAGTGTCGTCACCGCCGTGTGCACGATAAGGCAAGGGCACCAACGACAGTCGGTCCACCGGATCGACGAGTCGCAGGATCTCTGGATACCCGGCGGCGGCACCGACGATGTCGGCCGACGGATGCAGATGGCGACGGTCGGCGGTCAGCGGGGCGTCGGTGTAGAGCCTGCACGGCAACGACATCGGGATATCGGTGGGCGTCGGTGCCCACACCACGTCCCGGTCGCCGACGACGACGGTGCCCTGGCGCAGCTCCACCGACCACCGGCTTCCGCCGTGGGTGGCGACGGCGAACTCGCGACGGCCGCCGCCGGACTCCTCGACCACGATCCGGTCGTCACCGCGCTCGACGGTGAAGGTCTGCTCGCCCACGTCCATCCGCGCCAGTGCGGGCAGCGCGAGCAACAGGTCGGCGGCCTGCCCGGCGGCCACGGCGAGCAGGCCGGCCACATCGGTGTCCGGCCGCAACGACAGGACGATCTCGGTGGCGAATCCGGCGCGGGGTGCCGCGTCGAGCGGCCAGGCCAGGCGCAGCAGCGGAACGGCGTGCCGCGACAGTGCCTCGTCGGCATCGATCCCGGCCTGTTCCAGCGTGGCCCCGGTCCGATCCCGGTCGAAGACGATCGATCCGGGCCCCGAACGGATCTCGACCCGGTCGGCGACGGTGGCGGTGGCCGAGAAGCCGACCCCGAACCGGCCGACGACACCGTCGGTGCCCGCGGGGTCCTTGGCCGACACCCGCAGTGCGGTGAGCGAACGCACACCGGATTCGGTCAGGGGCGCACCGGTGTTGGCGATGTGCAGGGTGGCGCCGTCGGCCCAGATCGCGACATGTCCGGCGACCCCGCCCAGATGTGCGGCGTCGGCGGCGTTGGTGACCAGCTCCACCACGAGCCGGTCGCGGTACCCGACCGTCGCCAGGTCCGCCTCGGCGGCGGCGTCCTCGGCGAGTCGGGTCGGCGAATCACGCCACGCCGCGACGGTGGCCTCCCGCAGGGCGGCCGCACCGAACCGATCGGGAGTGGTCAGGACCGGCCGTCCGGATCGTCGGCACCCGCACCGGCCGACACCGCGACGATCTCGAGCACACCGTCGTCGAAGGCGTCGAAGGCCGGGGTGCCCTCACCCTTGGGGGCGACCATGTCGGAGTGTGCGCCACAGCCGTATTCGGCGGAGACGACGTGGGCGTCGGCGGAGAACTCGTTGGCGCACGCACCGAACGCCGCGCGCAGCGACCCCGACAGCGGGATGTAGAAACCGCAGGTGCAGCACGGGAACTGGGCGGCCTGTGCCATCTCCGAACCCGGTCCGAAGTCGCCGTCGTACCAGCGCTGCGCGGCCTCGTCGCGTCCCTCACTGCTGAGTAGCCGCTTGCGACCCAGGCCGAGTGCACCGGAGATCTGCGCGATCTCGTCGGGATCGGCGACGAACTCGTCGCCGGTGTCGATCTGGTTCGGGACCAGACGCACGTCGTCGGGATCGGCGGCCAGGACGTCGCCGGCCGAGAGATCGCCCGGGGCGACCCGCTTCGACCACGGCACCCACGACGGCGACAGCAGCGCGCCGTCACCGGGCAGCAGAACCACCTCGGACACGGTCACCTCGTCGCTGCCCGGGGCACCGGCCACCACGACACACCACTGCCATCCGCGGTAGCCGATCAGATCGGCGTCGAAGTAGTGGGCGGCGGCCCACTCACCCTCCGCGACGGCGTGACGATGCTCACCCGGACGGTGTCCGTCCTCGATGAGCGCAGCACGGGCAATATCGACGGCATCGAGCAACCGCGGCCCGTCCACAACTCCAGTCACCGTTCCAGTGTGCAACATCGCCGGATCCGCGTGCACACGTGGTGCCGGGTGCTTCCGGCCGGTGCCGGGCGATCCACCGGAGGTCTGCCGCGGGAGGCGGTGCGTGCGACACATCGCCGAGCACCTCATCCGCCACGCCTGTCGCCGGATAGGGAACAATTGACGCGTGACCGGATGGAAGCCGCAGGACCGCGCCGACACACACGCCGGGGCCACCGACCCCCGTGTGGGCGGGCGTACCCGGCGCAACCCGGTCGACCATCCGGGTACCGCGAACTATCCGGCCGACGGCCGTCGCCGCCGGCCGCAGCCGGGTCGTGATCCGGGTACAGGCCGCGGTTCGGGCGGCAACAATCCTCCCGGCGGCAACCGTGGCGACGCCTATCTGCCGCCGCGGACGCACAATCCGCATCTGCCGCCCCTCGACGACCCGTCGGCACCGCCGCGATCGTCGGACACCCAGGCCCTGCCCACCGACCCCGACCAGCCGAAGCTGCCCAAGAAGATCACCGTCGCCCGCGTGGCGGCGATGCGGTCGAGGCAGCTCACCGCCGCGGGCATCGGCAAGATCCACCAGGCCGCGACCGCCGACGGCGCCGACCAGTCGGGTCTGACCGCACTGACCCTGCCGGTGATCGCGAACTTCACCGTCGACGCCGCGATGGCCGTCGCCCTGGCCAACACGCTGTTCTTCTCGGCGGCCACCGCCGAATCGAAGGTGAGCGTGGCCCTGTACCTGGCGTTGACGATCGCCCCGTTCGCGCTGATCGCCCCGCTGATCGGTCCGCTCCTCGACCGGCTGCAGCACGGGCGGCGGGTGGCGATGGCGGTCACCTTCGGCACCCGCGTGGTGCTGGCCCTGCTGATCATGGCGAATGTCACGTGGGATGCCGCCGCACAGCAACTCAACTACGACCCGTGGGTGCTCTACCCGTGCGCGCTGGGTCTGATGGTGCTGTCCAAATCGTTCGGCGTGCTCAAGTCGGCGGTCACCCCTCGGGTGGTGCCGCCGTCCATCGACCTGCCCCGGGTGAACTCCCGACTGACCACATTCGGCCTGATCGGGGGCACCATCCTCGGCGGCGCGGTGGCCGCGGTGTTCGAGCTGTTGCTGGCCAAGGTGCTGCCCTTCCACCTGCCGGGTGCGATGGTGTGGCTGGCGATCGTGGCCGCCGTCGGCGCCTACCTGTGCATGCGGATCCCGTCGTGGGTGGAGGTCACCGAGGGTGAGGTGCCCACCACCCTCACCTACCACGGTCCGACGACCGCCGAGCCGCCACGCACCGGCCGAGAGGGACGTGAAGGACGCGGCGGTGTGCGGGACGGCGCGAAGGTGCTGGCCGCGACGATGCGCCGGCCGCTGGGACGCCGGGTCGTCGCAGGCCTGTGGGGCAACGGGACCATCCGCATCCTCACCGGGTTCCTGACCCTCTACATCGCCTTCTACGCCAAGGCCCAGGAGGGTGTGCACTCGGACTGGAAGCAGCTGGCGATGCTGGGTGTGGTCGGTGCGGCCGCCGGTATCGGCAACATGATCGGCAACGGCGTCGGCACCCGGCTGGAGCTGAAGAACCCGCAGAAGATCGTCCTCTACTCGACCACCGCATGTTTCGTGTTCGCCGTTCTGACGGCCGTGTTCGGCAACATGCTGATGGCCACGCTCACCGCGCTCGTCGCCTCCGGGACCAGCGCGATCGGCAAGGTGTGCCTCGACTCGTCCATCCAGGACGACCTGCCGGAGGAGTCGCGGGCGTCGGCGTTCGGCCGGTCGGAGACCGTCCTGCAGCTGTGCTGGGTGACCGGCGCGGCACTCGGCGTGCTGCTGCCCACCACACTGTGGATCGGATTCGCCGTGGTCGCGGCGTTCCTCGGGGTCGGCCTGACCCAGACCGTGCTGACCGTCCGCGGACACTCACTGATCCCCGGCCTCGGTGGGCATCGCCCCGACCAGACCGCCCCCACCACCCCGTTCGCGGCGGCACCGACCACCCACTACAGCCATCCGACGACGCGGCACGAACCGCCGCGGCGTCGACCCGGACCGGGCGACGAGCCCACCAAGCGGATGGGATATCACTAGACCGTGATGAGTTCCGGTGAGAAGAAGGCCGTCGCGATCATCGCGCTGGTCGCGATCGTGGTGGTTGCCGTCGTGGGCAGTGCGGTCGGTGTGCTCGTGGCCACCGCCCACTCCGACGACGAGGACGGCGCCTACCTGCACCTGGCGGTCGGCGACCAGCTGCACACCGTCGAACCCGTGCGCTGGTGCGATGTGTTCCTCACCGAGTGCACACCGCCGCCGAACCAGCCGCAGCGGGAGACACCGCACGTCCCGGTCCCGACCGGCACGTCGGTGCTGCTGTCGGTGCCGTCGGTGATCGCGTCGGGTCCCTGGAGCCTGACCGCGCTGTATGCGACGCCGAAGGGCCTCTACGAGGATTCCCGCATCCTGCAGTCCGGCACGACCTTCACGGTGAAGCTGGAATCAGAGCCCGATCGGGTGCTGGTCGGCATCACCGTGATCGTGCCGTCCGCGGTGGTCAACGCCGACGGCACGATCGACACCGCACGCGGCGCCCTGGCCGTGCAGACCGCGCCGGTCGGGTTCGCCGTCCCGGCGATCTGACCCGCACGCGGATCGTCCTGCCGGGAGATCCGGGCAGGACGATCCGGGTGATCGGGGTGGGGCGATCAGTGATCGAGTTCGCGGGCGACCGCGCGCACAACCTCGGAGATCCGCTGCGCGGTCTTGCGATCCGGGTAGCGGCCCTGACGCAGGTCGGGCTGCACCTTGTTCTCGAGCAGGGTGATCAGGTCGGCGACCATGCCGTGCAGTTCGTCCGGGCTGTGCCGCTTGACGTCCTTGCGGGCGGCTTCCCGGGCGGCCTCACGGGCGTTCTTGGCCATGCTGGGTGCCGGCTCGAGCACGCTCACGCGCAGCGCCTGCGGCCCCCGGCGACCGGCGGCCATGTCGAACTCCACTCGCTGCCCCGGCTTGAGGGCCGCGATGCCCTCGGGAAGGGCCGACGCACGGACGTACACGTCCTCGCCGCCCTCTTGAGCGAGAAAACCGAAGCCCTTGTCGGCGTCGTACCACTTCACCTTGCCCGTCGGCACTGTGCTCACCCTCACTGAAAATCGGTCGGTCACAACAAAAAAGGCGCCCGGTCCCACACAGAACGATGAGCAACAGGCGCCTGGTCGTCACCATCCTAGCCAACCGTCCCGCACCGGGTCACACCCATTACCGTCCACCGAACGCCCCTCGCACCCGTGCCGGTGTGGGCGAGCGGTTCCGGTACCCCTGCACTGCCACGGTCCACAGGAGGTGCCCGGGTGTTCTACCGTGGATGACATGGAGTTCTACCGTGGGTGATATGGAGAAGAAGCGATCATCGCGGCTGTTGCCGGTGGCGATCGTGGTGTTCGTGATCGGCCTGATCGCGCTCATCGCACTGTTCGTGATGCCGGCTGTCGCCGACGGCGAGACGGCACCGACCGCGGTCTATCTGCTGGCACTGTGCGCCCCGCTCGGATTCCTGCTGGCCATCGCCGCGGCCCTGCGCACCGGACGCCGGACACGGTGACCGCCCCGCCCGGCGAGTTCTCCGCGGTCACCGACCCCGGGGCCTTGAAGCAGGCCTTCGGCTGCTTCCCGTCGGGAGTCGTCGCCGTCTGCAGCGATGTGGGCGGCCCCCACGACCCGCAACCGATCGGGATGGCGGCCAGTTCGTTCACCTCGGTGTCGATGGACCCGCCGCTGGTCAGCGTGTGCGTCCAGAACACCTCCACCACCTGGCCGCGGCTGCGGGCGTCACGGGCGCTGGGCGTCAGCGTGTTCTCCGCCGACCAGTCCGAGCTGTGCCGGCAGATGGCCGGACCCGCCGAGCACCGGTTCGACGGGATCGACCCGTTCGGTCCGGACGCCGGAACGCGGACCGGCGTCGACGACGGCGCACTGTTCGTCCCGCAGGCCGCCGCACATCTGTTGTGCACCGTCGCCCAGGAGGTCCCGGCCGGCGATCACGTCGTGGTGCTGCTCCGGATCGAGGCATTGCGCTCGGATCCGGACATCGAACCCCTGGTCTTCCACGCCAGCAGCTTCCGCGCCCTCGAGGCCCGACGATGACCACCGTCCATCTGGGCCTGCCCCTCCCCTCCCGCACAGCCGATCCCTGCCTGCCCGGTCTGTGCGCACCCGACACCACGCCTGCGGGCCCGGACAACCGGCTGTGGGACACCCATGGCCGGGTCGCGACCGATCTGCGCGTGTCGGTGACCGACCGCTGCAACCTGCGCTGCCGCTACTGCATGCCCGCCGAGGGTCTGGACTGGCTGCCCGGCGACGACCTGCTGACCACCGACGAGTTCATCCGTGTGCTGACCGTCGCGGTCCGCGACCTCGGGGTGCGTGCGATCCGCTTCACCGGCGGCGAGCCACTGCTGCGCCGCGATCTCGAAGAGATCGTGGCCGCGGTGACCGGGCTCGACGAACGCCCCGACATCGCGATGACCACCAACGGGCTGGGCCTGACGCGACGTATCGGCGGACTCGTCGACGCCGGGCTGACGCGGGTGAACATCTCGCTCGACACCGTCGATGCCGCCCGGTTCGCCGAGATCACCCGCCGCGACCGGCTCGGCGACGTACTCGACGGACTGGCCGCCGCGCGGGCCGCCGGCCTGCACCCGGTGAAGGTCAACGCCGTCCTCCCGGACCGGTCGGATCTGTCCCGCCTGCCCGACCTGCTCCGGTTCTGCCTGGACCACGGCTATCAACTGCGGGTGATCGAGCAGATGCCGCTCGACGCCGGCCACGACTGGGACCGGGCGTCGATGGTGACCGCCGACGAGATCCTGGCCACCCTGCAGGCCGGCTTCGACCTGCGGCCCGATCCGACGCCACGGGGGGCCGACCCGGCCCAGACCTGGCTGGTCGACGGGTACACCGAGCCCCACGGCGGACCGGCCCGGGTCGGCGTCATCGCGTCGGTCACCCGCCCGTTCTGCGGGGACTGCGACCGCACCCGCCTGACCGCCGACGGCGCCCTGCGCAACTGTCTGTTCGCGACGTCGGAGACGTCGCTGCTGCCCGCACTGCGCGGCGGGCCGCTGTCGGTGGACACCGACGCCGCCATCGCGCGGCTGTGGCGCGGCAATGCCTGGGCGAAGGGCCCCGGCCACGCGGTCAACTCCGCCGGTTTCCACCAGCCGGACCGGCCGATGTCGGCGATCGGCGGCTGAGTCGGATGCAGGTGACCGTCCGGTTCTTCGCTGCCGCGCGCGCCGCGGCCGGTGTCGACGAGACCGTCGTCGACGTCGCCGACTCGATCACCCTCGGTGAGTTGGAACACACTCTGGCCGACGGGAATCCGGAACTCGCACGGGTCCTCGAACGGTGCTCGTATCTCCGCGACGAGACCGCCCTGTGCGACCGCACCCGCCGCCTGGCACCGGTGCGGGTGCTCGACGTCCTCCCGCCGTTTGCCGGCGGATGACCCGCAACCGTCCTGTGACCTTTCTCACATAACGGCCCGGTAACGGGATGGACACGAGACGACCATCATGCCTGTGAACTGCGGTGACACTGAAATGGGGCCGAAAGTCCCGTTCGGACACTCGAAATGGGTTGCGGGATGGGGCGTGAATCCTCCGCTCGAACGACGTAGGGTTCGTGTCGACCTACTTCGGAAGGTCACAGCCAGACCAACACATCCATAACGTTCCACCGGGCGCGCCGAGCCTCGTTCCACCGGTGGGATGACGAGAAACATCTGGGAACGAGGACGGGGGACCCACCTTCCCATCCGGGAACCGGACGTCGACCGACGTCCTTGGGGTTAAGTCCGCGGCCACACCGGCCATAGCGACCGAGCACCTCTCGCTCGAACCCGACAGCTGACTTCGCAGGCGCGTGGAGAGAGGGAACGAACACCTATGTCCGGACGTCACCGCAAGCCGACGACCTCGACCACCACCAAGACCTTCGCCAAGGTCGCGCTGACCGGCGCCGTCCTCGGCGGTGGCGCCGCCCTGCTGGGCACGGGCTCCGCCCAGGCCGCCACCGACGCCGAGTGGAACCAGGTCGCGCAGTGTGAGTCGGGCGGCAACTGGGCCATCAACACCGGCAACGGCTACCAGGGCGGGCTGCAGTTCAGCCCGAGCACCTGGGCCGGGCACGGCGGCGGCGAGTTCGCCCCGACCGCCAACCAGGCCACCCGCGAGCAGCAGATCGTCGTCGCCGAGCGAGTGCTGGCGTCGCAGGGCAAGGGCGCCTGGCCGAGCTGTGGTGGCCCGCTGTCGGGTCCCACCCCGCGCACCGCCCCCGCCGACACCACCCCGCTGCGCAAGGCCGCGCCGACCCCGGCGCCGTCCACCCCGCAGCAGCCCGCCACCGGTCTCGAGCAGACCCCGGATGCCACCAGCACCCAGGAAGCCCTCGATCAGCTCGGTGAGGCCGGCGTCAGCCCCGAGGTCCAGGGACTGCTGAAGGCCGCCCAGAGCAGCGGCTACCAGCTCACCCCGGACCAGCTGCGCCTGTTCAACGACAACAAGGGCCTGATCCCGCTCCCCTGAGCGACCCAGACGAAGGGCCCCGCACGATGCATCACGCCGTGCGGGGCCCTTTTCCAATTCCGGGGTGAGTCAGGCGGAGCCGACCCATTCGTCACGTCAGGCGGAGCCGACCCATTCGTCACGTCAGGCGGAGCCGACCCATTCGTCTCTGCCGTCGTCGAAGAACTGGTGTTTCCACACCGGTATCCGGGCCTTGACCTCGTCGACCATCCGCGCGCAGGTCTCGAATGCCGGTCCACGGTGATCGGCGGCCACGGCGACGACGAAGGCCACGTCGCCGATCCGCAGGTCGCCGACGCGGTGGGATACGGCCACCGCGCGCACGCCCTGTGCCGATGCCGCGACCTCGGCGACCACCTCGGCCAGCACGGCCGGGGCGCTCGGGTGTGCCGAGTACGACAGCAGGGTGACGCCACGGCCACCGTCGTGATCGCGGACCGCGCCGACGAACCCGACGACGGCCCCCGCGGCCCCACCCGCGGCACGGGTGACGAGGTCCTCGTGCTCGGCGAGGGTGATCGGTTCGGTGGCGAGTGCGGTGTGGACGACCTGTACCGCGGACGGTTCCGGGATCATGGGTGGTCACCGCCGCGGATCTGGTCGAGGGTGTGGTCGAGGACCGTGCCGAGCACCGTCAGCCCGTCGCGCACCCCGCCGGTGGAACCGGGCAGATTGACCACGAGGGTGGTGCCGATGATGCCTGCGGTTCCGCGGGACAGGATCGATGTGGGGACGTCGGGGAGTCCGGATCGTCGGATCGCATCGGCCAGGCCGGGGATCTCGATGTCGAGCAGTGTCCGGGTCTGCTCGGGGGTGCGATCGGTGGGTGAGAGGCCGGTTCCGCCGGAGGTGACGATCAGGTCGACGCCCGCGTAGACGCCGGCGCGGATGGCCGCTCCGACGGGGTCACCGTCGGCGACCACGTCCACCTCGTCGACGGCGAAGTCGCGGGAGGCGAGCCAGTCGACGATGATCGGGCCGGATCGGTCCTGGTAGATCCCGCTGCTCGCCCTGGTCGACGCCACGATCACCCGCGCCGAACGCGAGGGTGTCACCGATCCGGGTCCTCGTCGCGAATCCAGTGGCCCGATCGGCCGCCGGACTTCTCCAGGAGCCGGACGCCGTCCATGCTGGCGCGCCGGTCGACCGCCTTGACCATGTCGTGCAGGGTGAGCCCGGCCACCGACACGGCGGTGAGTGCCTCCATCTCGACGCCGGTCTGACCGGCGGTGGTGACCGTCGCGGTCACGTCGATGCTGTCGGTGCCGACCTCGAAGTCGACGTCGACCGATGCCAGCGACAGCTGATGGCACAGCGGGATGAGCGCATCGGTGCGCTTGGCGGCCATGATCCCGGCGATGCGGGCCGTGGCCAGCACGTCTCCCTTGGGCAGGGAGGCGGAGGTGAGCAGTTCGATCACCCGTGCGGTGGTCCGGAAGGTGCCCGAGGCGACCGCCCGACGCCGGGTGACCGACTTGTCACCGACATCGACCATCCGGGCGGTGCCCGAGTCGTCGATGTGTGACAGCGATTCGCCGGTCACGGCTCAGCTGTTGATGTCCGTCTTGGGGTTGATGTAGTGCACCTTGTCCGCAGGCAGCGGGAACTCGACGTCCCCGAACGGGGACAGTGCACCGGCGACGTGGGTCGCGAACTCCGAGACGGCATGGTCGGGCACGTTGCCGTCGCCATCCCTCGGCCAGCCGTTGTCGACGTAGTGATTCTTCGAATTGCTCTCAGCCACGCGCATATTGTGCCATGCCCGACACCTGCCGGGCAGGCCGACCACCCACCCTCCGTTCGAATGATATGGCGGCACCCGTGTCATCGGTGGCGGTAGGGTCACAATCCAAGGTCCGACGAGCATCGAAGGGGAAGACGTGCCACTGAGTCCAGGTTCACAGATCGCCGGCTACCGCGTGGTCTCACTGCTGGGTTCGGGCGGAATGGGCGAGGTCTACCTCGTCGAGAATCCGCAGCTGCTCCGCCGCGAGGCCCTCAAGGTCATCTCGCTCGCCGGGGCTCAGGATCCCGACTTCCAGCGCCGATTCACCAACGAGGCGCGGACCACCGCGTCGCTGGATCACCCCAGCATCATCTCGATCCATCAGTACGGCATCACCGACGGCACCCCGTGGTTCACGATGAACTACCTGGAGGGCTCCGACCTCACCCACGGCCCCATCTCCGCGGCGGACGTGGTGACCGTCACCGAGCGGGTCGCCGACGCCCTGGACTACGCCCACCGACGTCAGGTGATCCACCGGGATGTCAAGCCCGCCAACATCTTCGTCAGCCGGGATGCCTCGGGGGGCGGTATCGAGCGGGTCACCGTCCTCGACTTCGGTATCGCCAAGCTGGTCAACTCCACCTCGCTGACCGCGACGAGTGCGTTCATCGGCACCCTCGCCTACTGCGCCCCCGAGGTGATCGAGGGGCACGACGCGACCGCGATGAGCGATCAGTACTCGTTGGCGTGCACGGTCTTCCAGCTGTTCACCGGTCAGGCACCGTTCACCACCACCACGCCGTCGGCGCTGGTGATGAGTCATCTGACCAAGCCGATCCCGCCGATCAGCTCCCTGCGACCGGACCTCGGCGCCTTCGACGCGGTGCTGACCAGGGCGCTCGCGAAGAACCCGGCGGACCGCTATCCGGACTGCCGGTCCTTCGCCGCCGCCCTCAAGTCGGCCGTCGACGGTTCCGGGGAGGCAACGGTGATCGGCCCGGCGGGGGGCCATCGTCCCGCCACCCCGGCTCCGGTGGGGACCCCGATCCCGCCCGGCGGTCTGTCGAACCCGCCGTCCTACCCCAATCCGGGGCACCCCAATCCGCCCTCGCACCCCAATCCGGGGTCCTATCCCAATCCGGCACAGCCGAACCCGGGCGCCTACCCGGCGTCACCGGGATACCCGGGCACCCCGCCGCCGACGCCGTATCCGTCGCAGCCGGGGATCGCCTCCGGTCCGACGATGGCGAATCCGACTGCGGGACTCGGCGGTCCGGGCACCGTGCCGCTGGGTGGCGGGCAGCCGCCGACCTACCCGCCGTCGCAGCCGAACCACCTCGTCGGCGGTGTTCCGGGGCAGCCGTACGGGCAGCCGCAGCCACCGCAGCGCAAGAAGCGCACCGGCCTGATCGTGGGTGTGATCGCCGTCGCCGCGGTCGTGATCGTCGCGGCCGCGGTCGGAATCGCGTTCGCAGCGGGTGCGTTCAGCGGCAGCAAGGACGACGATGTCACCGCGGCGCAGCCGTTCACCATGTCGGCCTACGGCAAGACGACGTGCACGGTGCAGGCGGGCAAGGCCTACTGCTGGGGTAAGAACGGTTCCGGCGAGCTGGGTATCGGCTCGACCACCGACAGCACCACCCCGGTCGAGGTCGGCGGACTCTCCGGCGTCACCGCGATCTCGGTGGGCGGGTACGCCGACAGCGACCGCAACTCGCGCACCACGGTGTGTGCGGTGGCCGGCGGCGAGGCCTACTGCTGGGGCAACGACCACTACGGCCAGATCGGCGACGGCGCCACCGGTTCCGGCACCGACAAGACCTCGCCCACCAAGGTCCCGAATCTGACCGGCGTGACCTCGATCGCCACCGGATACGGGTCGACGTGTGCGGTCGCCAACGGCGATGTGCTCTGCTGGGGCGACAACGACTCCGGGCAGCTCGGTCTGCCCGGTGTGGACGAGACCACCACCCCGACCAAGGTCGCGGGTCTGCCCCCGGCCACCGCCGTGGCCACCGCACAGGGCACCACCTGCGCGATCGCTGAGGGCAAAGCCTACTGCTGGGGTGACAACGACAACGCCCAGATCGGCAACGGGTCGACCAGTCGGCAGGAGTCGCCGGTCCAGGTCGCCAATCTCACCGACGTGACCTCGCTGTCGGTCGGCACCTACACCAAGAACAACTCGGAGGACACGCCGACCGCCTATGTCACGGTCTGTGCGACCTCCGGTGGCGGCGCCTACTGCTGGGGCGACAACGCCTACGGCCAGATCGGCGACGGCAGCACCCAGCAGCGATCGGTGCCGACCCAGGCCACCGGCCTGTCCGGGGCGTCGGTGATCAGCACCGGCTGGGGCAGCACCTGTGCCGTCGCGGACGCGAAGGTGTGGTGCTGGGGCGACAACGACAACTCCCAGCTCGGCACCACCGGCGACGGCCGCCAGACCCCCGCCGAGGTCACCGGCCTGACCGGTCAGGCGGTGTCGGTGGAGACCGCGGGCGGCTCCACCTGCTCGCGGAACTCCGCCGGCGAGGTGTACTGCTGGGGCCACAACGACGTCGGCCAGCTCGGCGACGGCAGCACCAGCGACCGGTCGACGCCGGTCAAGCTGACCCTCCCCGCCTGATCGGGGTTCGGCGCGCCCGCAGCGGCATACCCGGCACTCAGTAGAATCGGTCGGATGAGTTCGGATACCCGCGCGGACGCACTGGCCGTCGATCTGGCGCGTCGCTCCGACGACGACCTCGCCGAACTCTTCGCGCTCCGGCCCGATCTCGCCGCGCCGCCACCCCAGGGGACCGGTGTCCTCGGTCAGCGTGCGTTGTCGGCCGCATCGATCGCGCTGGCCGGCGAGTCGCTGGATCTGCTCGACGTGGCCGTGCTGGAGCAGGCGATCGTCTTGGGTACGCCCCCGAAGCGACGCAAGACGCCGGTACCGGTGACCGTGTCGGCGATCGTGGACGCACTGTCCGATCGCGCCGAGCCCGCCGACCTCGCCGCACGTGTCGACCATCTCCGGCGGCTGGCCCTGATCTGGGGCGACGACGACTCGCTGCACGTCGGGGCGCACACCGCCGCGGCGTTGCCGTGGCGGGCACTGCATCTGACCGGCCCGCTCGGCCATCTCACCCCGGACGAGGTGCGGGCCCGGCTCGACGGTCTCGACGAGCGTCGGTCCGACCTGCTCGCCACCCTCTCACGCGGGCCGGCGCTGGGCCGCAGCCGCGACGCCGCCCCCGACGCGGATCCGGCGGCGCCGGTGGCCCGGCTGATCGCCGACGGCCTGCTCGCCCGGATCGATCACCAGACCGTCGAACTGCCACCGCAGGTCGGGCAGATCCTGCGCGGTGAGCCGCCGTTGCGCAGCGACGACCTGCACCGGCCGGTGCCCGACGACGACAATGCATCCCGGCGGTTCTCCGCCCGTGACATCGACGCGGCGGCCGGTGGTGAGGCGCTGGAACTGATCCGGCACACCGTCGCCCTGCTGCGGGTGCTGGGGACCGCCCCGGCCGCGGTGCTGCGGTCGGGTGCGCTGGGCGTGCGTGAGCTGCGCCGGCTGAGCAAGGCCACCGGTCTCGACCAGCGACGGGTGGCGCTGATCGTCGAGTTGCTGGCACATGCCCGTCTGATCGATGCCGGCTTCCCCGATCCGCCGCCGGCCAACGACACCGGCGAGCACGCCTTCGCGCCCACCACCCAGGCCGACGCCTGGTTGCACCAGCCGCCGGAACGGCAGTGGCTGACCCTGGCCCAGGCATGGCTGTCGGTGCCCCGCCGGGCGTGGCAGGTGGGTGAGCCCGACCGCGACGGCACCACCATCCCGGCGTTGTCGGCGGAGAACCAGGACGCCCATGCACCCGCCCAGCGGCACACCATCCTGGCCGGGCTGGCCAACACCGCCCCCGGTACCCGGGTGTCGGTGGCGGGTCTGGTGGCCGCTCTGCATTGGCATCATCCGCACGGGTTGCGTCGGATCACCACCCGCGTCGTCGACGAAACCCTCACCGAAGCACGGGAACTCGGGATCGTCGCACATGCGGCACTGTCGTCGGTGGGGCGCGCGCTCCTCGCCGCCGAACCCGACGACGAGGATGCCGCGACCCTCGCCGCGATGCGTAAGGCCTTGCCCGAGCCGGTCGACCACTTCCTCGCCCAGGCCGATCTCACCATCACCGTGCCGGGTCCGATGACCCCGGATCTGGCCGAGCAGGTGGAGCTGGTCGCCGACCTCGAATCCGGTGGAGCCGCATCGGTGTATCGCGTCACCGAGGACAGCGTGCGGCGTGCGCTCGACGCGGGACGCTCCAGCAGTGAACTGATCACCCTGTTCACCGCGCACTCCCGCACCCCGGTCCCCCAGTCGCTGACCTATCTGATCGAGGACGTGGCCCGCCGCCACGGCCAGCTGCGGGTGGGTCTGGCGTCGTCGTTCATCCGGTGCGAGGATGCCGCCACGCTGGCGGCGGTGTTACGCAGCGACGCCGCCGACCATTTGGCCTTGCGTGCCCTGGCCCCCACGGTCGCGGTGTCGCCCAGCGAGATCCGCGAAGTCCTCGAGCAGCTGCGATCCGCCGGTTTCGCGCCGGCCGGCGAGGATTCGGCCGGCGAGCTGGTGGACATGCGCACCCGCGGCAGCCGGGTGGCGACCACACGTGGGCGACGTACCCTGATCCCGCCGCGCCGTTCCGCCCTCAACTCCGACCAGGTGCGGGAGGTGGTGTCGCGGTTGCGTTCGCATGACCGGGCGATGGCGGCGAGACCGGCCCGGGAGAAGAAGGGCTCGACCACCCCGGTGCGTGCCGCGGGCAACGGTGAGACCACCACGGCCCTGATCCAGTTGGCCTTGCGGGCCAATCGCCCGCTGCGCGTGGATTACGTGAACGCCCACGGTTCGGCGAGCCGACACATCGTCCATCCCCGCATCATGAGCGCAGGTCAGTTGATCGGCACCGAGGACGGTACCGACGACGAGCAGCACTTCTCCCTGCACCGCATCACGAGCGTGGAGCTGTTGAACGAGTAGGGATACAAAGACAGCATTCGATGCTCGATCCGGAATCAGCAGCATCGGCAACCGCCACAACCATATTCGATGGTTGAGCCGGGACCAACAGCAGCATCGTCTACCACCCCAACCACATTCGATGGTTGAGCCGGGACCAACAGCAGCATCGTCTACCTCCAGAACAACATTCGATGGTTGAGCCGGGACCGAGCCGCCAGGCGAGGACCCGAGTCGAAACCCAGCAAGACAACAATGTCAGCAACCACAACCCCGACGTGGTCACCACCCAGCCCCGGCCGACAGAGGTTTCGACACGCCTCGTCGCTACGCTCCTCACCGGCTCAACCACCAAACACACTCCACCCCAATCCCATTGGATGAGTCAGCCGGAGCAGACAACATCATCAGCAACCGCCACAACCATATTCGATGGTTGAGCCGGGACCGAGCCGCCAGGCGAGGACCCGAGTCGAACCCAGCAAGACAACAATGTCAGCAACCACAACCCCGAGGTGGTCACCACCCAGCCCCGGCCGACAGAGGTTTCGACACGCCTCGTCGCTACGCTCCTCATCGGCTCAACCACCAAGCACGCTCCACCCCAATAACATTCGATGGTTGAGCCGGGACCGAGCCGCCAGGCCACACGCCGCCACCGCGCGATCTCGGGCGATCGTCCGAAAACCACTGGACTTGGGCCACCGGCGCACCGTAGCGTGTGCACGCCGACAATCGTCGGGACACCGACACGAGCAACGGAAGAATCATGAACAGCCAGTTCCCCGTATCCCTTTCGGGCGCAGCCGCGTCGACCCTGTTGTGGGCCGACGAGGAATCGATCGAGCATCAGGCGCGCAATCAGCTGCGCCGGGTGTCGACGCTGCCGTGGGTGTACGGCGTCCGGGTGATGCCCGACGTCCACGTGGGCAAGGGTGCCACCGTCGGTTCGGTGATCGCGATGCGCGATGCGGTCTGTCCGGCAGCGGTCGGCGTCGACATCGGTTGTGGCATGGCCGCGGTGCGAACCGACCTGGTGGCCGCCGATCTCCCCGACGACCTGTCGGGTCTGCGGTCGGCCATCGAGGCGAAGGTGCCGGTGGGATTCGAGCGGCACCGGGAGCCGGTGGACGTCGTCCGGCACCGGCTGGGCGGCGGTTGGGCCGGATTCTGGGACCGCTTCGGTGAACTGCACCGTGGGGTGCGTCAACTCGACGACCGGGCCCGGCGGCAGCTGGGAACACTCGGCGGCGGAAACCATTTCATCGAGGTCTGTGTCGACGACGAGCAGCAGGTGTGGATCATGCTGCATTCGGGGTCGCGCAACATCGGCAAGGAACTCGCCGAGCGGCATATGTCGGTGGCGGCGAAGCTGCCGCACAACGCCGACCTGGCCGACCGCGATCTGGCCGTCTTCCTCTCCGGCACACCGGAGATGGATGCCTATCGCCATGACCTGGAGTGGGCTCAGGAGTATGCGGCACGCAACCGTCGGGTGATGCTGGCGTTGGTGTGCGAGGCGGTCCGCGAGACCTTCGCGGGGCGGGCGGTCGCCTTCGACGAGCCGATCAGCTGCCACCACAACTACGTTGCCACCGAGCACATCGACGGCCTGGAGTTGCTGGTGACCCGTAAGGGTGCGATCCGGGCGGGCGCAGGCGACCTGGGGCTGATCCCGGGATCGATGGGCACCGGATCGTATGTGGTGCGCGGACTGGGCTCGGCGGAGTCGTTCTACTCGGCATCGCACGGTGCGGGACGCCGGATGAGCCGGACGCGGGCACGCAAGACCTACACCGCCGACGATCTGGTGGCCCAGACCGCAGGTGTCGAGTCACGCAAGGACGCCGGCGTGGTGGACGAGATCCCGGCGGCCTACAAGGACATCGATGCGGTGATCGCGGCGCAGACCGATCTCGTCGAGGTGGTGGCCCACCTGCGACAGGTGGTCTGCGTCAAGGGGTGAGGGGTTCAGCGTTTCATCGAGATCTCCAGACCGCCCTGCCCCGGGATGGTCACCGAGGTGAACGGCCCGTCCGGGTCCCGGACGAAGGCCAGGTAGTCGCGGTACTCGCGGGCCCCGCTGACCACGTTGTCGCAGACGACGAGCGCTCCCGGCCGTAGCCGCGGCGTGACGAGTTCCAGCGCCGGGAGCGCCATCGGGATCCAGATGTCGACGAGCATGAAGTCGATCGGCCCGTCGACGTCGACGAGGGTCTCGCGCAGGTCACCTTCGCGGATGTCGACGAGGCCGGCGAGTCCGGCCCTGGCGATGTTGGCCTGCGCGGCGGCCACCTTGCCGGGTTCGTGTTCGGTACCGATCACCACGGGCCCGGCGGCCCCGTCGGATGACCCGGCCCCGTCGGCCGCCAGATTGTCCCGGACGGCGGCGGCGAGGTAGATCGTCGAGACACCGTAGGAGGTCCCGGCCTCCACCAGGCGGGCGCCGATCGACCGGCACAGCAGGTGACACAGCGCGGCCTTCTGCGGGTCGAGTGCGACCATCTTGTCGGCCAGCCACCGCTTGCCGGACTCGGTTCGGGAGGGGTCCCAGGTGCCCTCCCGGATGCGCCCGGTGACCGCGCGTACCGCCATCGGCGCCACCGCCGAGATCAGTTGCCGTTTGCTCTGCCGATGAAGCGGTTCGACGACATCGCGGGAGACGGGATCGAGCGGAGACGGTGCGAGTTTCGACATGACCCCACGCCACCAGCGTAATTAGGTAACCCTAAGAACTTTTTCCGGACTCGACGGGACTTGCACCCATCTGGACAATGGATCGAGTGACTGATGGACCCCTGATCGTTCAATCCGACAAGACGCTGCTGCTCGAGGTGGATCACCCCGACGCGGCGTCGGCGCGGGCCGCGATCGCACCCTTCGCCGAACTCGAACGCGCACCCGAACACGTGCACACCTACCGGGTGACGCCGCTGGCGCTGTGGAACGCCCGCGCGGCCGGCCACGACGCCGAGCAGGTGGTGGACGCGCTGGTCACCTTCAGCCGGTATGCGGTACCGCAGCCGCTGCTGATGGACATCGTCGACACCATGGGCCGTTTCGGCCGGTTGCAGCTGGTCAAGAACCCGGCGCACGGCCTGACCCTGGTGAGCCTCGATCGCGCGGTTCTCGAGGAGATCATGCGCAACAAGAAGGTCGCGCCGATGCTCGGGGCGCGACTCGACGACGACACCGTGGTCGTCCATCCGTCCGAGCGGGGACGGCTCAAGCAGATCCTGCTCAAGGTCGGCTGGCCGGCCGAGGACCTCGCCGGGTACGTCGACGGCGAGGCGCATCCGATCACCCTCGAGCAGGATGCCTGGCATCTGCGCGACTACCAGGAGATGGCCGCCGACTCGTTCTGGGCGGGCGGCTCGGGCGTCGTGGTCCTGCCCTGCGGTGCGGGCAAGACGATGGTCGGTGCGGCCGCGATGGCCAAGGCGCAGGCCACCACCCTGATCCTGGTCACCAACACCGTCGCCGGGCGGCAGTGGAAGCGTGAGCTGATCGCCCGTACCTCGCTCACCGAGGAGGAGATCGGCGAGTACTCCGGCGAGCGCAAGGAGATCCGTCCGGTCACCATCGCCACCTATCAGGTGATGACCCGTAAGTCCAAGGGCGAGTACAAGAACCTCGATCTGTTCGACTCCCGCGACTGGGGTCTGATCATCTACGACGAGGTGCACCTGCTGCCCGCACCGGTGTTCCGGATGACCGCCGACCTGCAGTCGCGGCGCCGGCTCGGACTCACCGCCACCCTGGTGCGCGAGGACGGCCGCGAGGGCGACGTGTTCAGCCTGATCGGCCCCAAGCGCTACGACGCCCCGTGGAAGGACATCGAGGCGCAGGGCTGGATCGCACCCGCCGAGTGCATCGAGGTGCGGGTGACGCTGACCGACGAGGAACGCCTGCAGTATGCGGTCGCCGAGGCCGACGAGAAGTACAAGCTGTGCTCCACCGCCCACACCAAGGTCAACGTGGTGCGCTCGATCCTGGCCCGCCATGCCGAGTCGCAGACCCTGGTGATCGGGGCCTACATCGACCAGCTCGAAGAACTCGGCCGCGAACTCGACGCCCCGGTGATCCAGGGGTCGACCAAGAACAAGGACCGCGAGGCCCTGTTCGACCGGTTCCGGTCCGGTGAACTCCAGACTCTGGTGGTGTCGAAGGTGGCGAACTTCTCCATCGACCTGCCCGAGGCATCGGTCGCGGTGCAGGTGTCGGGCACCTTCGGGTCCCGGCAGGAGGAGGCCCAGCGGCTGGGCCGGCTGTTGCGCCCGAAGGCCGACGGCGGGCAGGCCCACTTCTACTCGGTGGTCTCGCGGGACACCCTCGACGCCGACTACGCCGCGCACCGTCAGCGGTTCCTCGCCGAGCAGGGCTACGCCTACCGGATCACCGACGCCGACGATCTGCTCGGCCCGACCATCGGCGAGGGCACCCCGCAGGAGTGAGCCCCGCCGCAGCGGAAACCCTCAGGCGATCTGCTCGAGGCAGTAGCCGAGCGACTCCGGGATCTCGAAGGTCCACCGGGTCTCGCTCGACGAGCAGGTCACCTGGCTGGTCGAGCGCCCGGTGACCCGGACCACGACGGTGTTCGCCAATGGTGAAGCACTGCAGCCGATCTCGTGGTAGTCGGCCAGCGACCCACCCGTCCGCGGGATCTGATAGCACTCGTCGGGAACGAAATTCGGTGTCAGGCAGAGTTTCTGGGACGACCCGTCGAAGGTGAGGCTGGCATTGCGCTCGTTGGGACAGTCCGCAGCGGCCGAGACGAAGCGGGCCGCATAGAAGGTCAGTGCGGGGGTGGCACAGTCGACCCGCTCGGTCGGCACGTTGCCGGAGGAGTCACGCTGCCGGCCGAACTGCACGCAGTCACCCACCGACAACTGGTCCGGGCTCGACACCGGTGTGGCCTGCTGGGTCACCGGCGGCCGGGTGAACGGGGTGGACTGCGGGGTGGCGGGGCTGGTGCCGGCGCCCGTCGGCGACGTGGTGGTGGCCCCGCCGGCGGTCGTGTCGTCGTCGGATCCGGACAGCGCGTTGGCGACGAGGATGCCGGCACCCACGACCACCACGAGCGCCACCACCACGGCGACCACGATCAGCGGCATCTTGGAGGACTTCTTCGGCGGCACCGGGATCGGTTGCCCGTAGGGGCCGGTGGCGCCGAACGGCGCGGACATCGGCCCCGGCGGAATCGACCCGGGCGGAATCGACCCGGGCGGAATCGGCCCGTTCGGGTTGGAGGCGCCCGGATGGCCCGACGGCACGTACGGTGCCTGCGGGTACGGCGCCTGACCATATGACGCCTGACCATAGGGTGCCTGCGGGTACGGATACACCGGCGTCCCCCGTCCCGCCGACGTCGGCGCGGTCGGGATGACCTCGGTGGGGCCCGGCCCGGCGATCCCGGCACCGGGTGCGCTCGGCTGCCCGAGCGCACGTACGAGGTCGGCGGCGAGATCGCCACAGGATCGGTATCGCTCGTCGGGGGATTTCCGCAGCGCCCGCTCGAACACCGCGTCCACGGCCGGCGAGGTCCCCGACCGCACCGACGACAGCACCGGCGGCGCACTGTTCAGGTGCGCGGCCACCACATTGGTCTGGGTGCTGCCCTCGAACGGTGGCCGGCCGCACAGCAACTGGAACAACGTCGCGGCCAGCGAGTACTGGTCGGCGCGACCGTCGATCTCGGTGCCCAGCAGTTGTTCCGGGGCCACATAGGCGACGGTCCCGAGGAAGACGTTCGCCGACGTCAGGTTGCTGACGTCCTGCTGGGACTTGGCGATCCCGAAGTCGGCGAGCAACACCCGCGGGGCGGTCACCGGGACCGCCCCGGCGGCCTCCTCGACGAGGATGTTGGCCGGCTTCACGTCCCGGTGCAGCAGCCCGTGGGCGTGGGCCGCATCGAGTGCCGACGCCACCGACGTGGCGATCGCCGACACCATGGCGGGGTCGAGTCCACCCGGACGCCGGCCCAGCAGCGCACCGGCGTCCACACCGTCGATGTATTCCATCGCCAGCCACAGGTGGCCGTCGTGTTCCCCCGAGTTGTAGATGGTGACGATCGAGGGATGCACGATGCTCGAGGCGAGTTCGGCCTCGCGGATGAAGCGGCGACGGAACATCGGGTCGCGGGACAGGTCGGCCGGCAGGATCTTGACGGCTTCCTTGCGCGGCAGCGACGGGTGTTTGGCCAGGTAGACCTCACCCATGCCGCCGCGCCCGATCAACCGTTCGATCGTGTAGCCGGCAAACGACTCACCGGGTGTGTAGACCACCGTCACCCCTCCTCGCGTTCAGGCTCGAACATTACCGGGTGACGCGCGCGCAAGGAGCGGTCACACGACCTCACGCAGGCAGTATCCGACGGGGTGCGGTTGGGTGAATGACCACTTGGTGGCATCGGTATCGCATTCGACCGACACGTCACCGCGGCTGACCGTCTGTCCGATCACGGTGGCGTCGACGGCGCTCGCCCCGCAGTCGACCAGTCGGTAGTCGGCCAGACGCCCGCCCTCGACCGGGATCTGATAGCACTTGCCGGCCGTGAAGTTGGGGGTCAGGCAGACTCCCCCGTCGCCGCCGAAGGTCAGGGTGGAGGTGTTGTCGGCGCTGCAGGTGTCGCCGGCGGCCACCGTCGACGCGGCGTAGAAGGCCAGTGCATCACCGGTGTCGCAGTCGACCTTCGTGGCCGCGACCTTGGCGGGATCGTCGTCGGGTCCCAGCGTCAGGCATTCGCCGGTCGCGATGTCCGATGGTTTGTTGACGGCATCGCTGTCGGTGCCCACGCTGACCGAACAGGCCGCCAGGAGTGCGAAGCCCATGCAGCCGACGATCACCGCGGCGCGCCAGGCCAGGCGCGCTCCGGGCCGGATCAGGGACGGTTCAGGAGTAGAGAGTTCGGGGGCAGACGGTTCGGGGGCAGACATGGCAGGTCCTCTCGTGTCGGGTTTGTCTGGACCGACAGCGTCACGTGCGCCGCTTGCGGGACACTTGGGATCGCCATGGAAGCGGTGTGACAGCCTGAAGCCATGGCCACCGTCACCCGCCTACAACCGTTCACCACCACGATCTTCGCCGAGATGTCGGCGCTGGCGGTGACCCACGACGCGGTCAACCTCGGGCAGGGTTTCCCCGACACCGACGGTCCGGCGTCGATGCTGGCGGCGGCATGTGCGGCGATCACCGCGGGCGACAACCAGTACCCGCCCGGGATCGGTGTCCCGCGGCTGCGGCGTGCGGTGGCCGACGACCAGCGCGCCCGTTACGGCCTCGACTACGACCCCGACACCGAGGTGCTGATCACCGTCGGCGCCACCGAGGCGATCGCCGGTGCGGTGGTGGGCCTGACCGAGCCCGGTCGCGAGGTGGTGATGATCGAGCCGTACTACGACTCGTATGCGGCGACGGTGGCGATGGCCGGCGGGGTGCGGCGCACGGTTCCGCTGGTCGGCGACGGCGACGGGTTCCGGCTCGACCGGGGTGCGCTGGCCGCGGCATTCGGCCCGCAGACCGCGCTGGTGCTGGTGAACACGCCGCACAATCCCACCGGCACGGTGCTGTCCGACGACGACCTCGCCGAGATCGCCCGGCTGTGTGTCGAACACGACGTCGTCGCCGTCACCGACGAGGTGTATGAGCATCTGCTGTTCGACGGACGTACCCACCGGCCGCTGGCGACATTCCCCGGGATGCGGGAGCGCACGCTACGGATCTCGAGTGCGGCCAAGACATTCAACTGCACCGGCTGGAAGGTCGGCTGGATCAGCGGCCCGGCCGAGCTGGTGGCGGCGGCGCGCGCGGCCAAGCAGTTCATGACCTATGTGGGGTCGGGACCGTTCCAGCCGGCCGTCGCCGTGGCCCTCGAACAGGAGCAGGACTGGGTGCTCGCGAATGCCGCCGCGCTCCAGGACAAGCGAGATCTGCTGTCGGCCGCGCTGATCGACGCCGGATTCGAGGTACATCGCAGCGAGGCAACGTATTTCGTATGCGCCGACCCGCGTCCGCTCGGCTACACCGACGGCGCGGAGTTCTGCCGGATGCTCCCCGCACGGATCGGCGTGGCGGCGGTGCCGGTGAGTGTCTTCGCCGACCACACCGAACCGTGGGATCACATGGTGCGCTTCGCCTTCGCCAAGCGTGACGACGTCATCGCCGAGGCCGCCAGGCGCTTGCGCCGCCTGGCCTGACCCGGCCGCGGCCGGGGACCGGATCAGATCGGCAGTCCGGCCTCGAGCAGGTCCACCGCGTCGAGCAGGTGGTCGAGTACACCGTCATCCGACATGTCGGGCACACCGCACGCGATGTGGAACATCACTCCCCCGGCCGCGGCGACGAACACCTGCAGCCGCCGGTCGTCGGCCTCCACCCCCAGGTATCGCGCGAAGAACTCGGTGGCCTGTGAGATCGCGGCGTCGGCCTCGATCTGATTCGCCACCCGCAGGGTCGGCTCGCTCGTGATCAGCCGTGCCCGTACCGGACTGGACGCCCAGGGGTCGGCCATCGCCAGTCTGTAGTACGCCCGGATCAGCGCGCGCAGCAGATCGAAGCGACCGAGTCCCGGCGGGATCGCCGCGAGGGTCTCCTCCCGCAGGTCGTCTAGGTCGTCGGCGATCACCATCTGTTCCTTGGACACGAAGTACCGGAAGAAAGTGGTGTGCGAGACCCCGGCCTCGCGGGCGATCTGCTCGACGGTGGTCTGCGCGTACCCCTGACTCTCGAACAGGCGCAGCGCGGCCTCGCGGATCGCGGCCCGGGTGCGTTGTTTGCGTTGACCGCGCAAGCCCAGCGGGCGACCCGGGGACTTCCCCGGATCGCCCGACCGGCAGCGGTCCGACATCGTGGTCATGACCTCAGTTCTCTATCAGCTCGTCACGGTTGCTTCCGCCGAGGCGTCCCGCTCATCGGTGGACCCGTCGGACTCCGCGGCCGCCGACGGCACGCCACGGTTGCGGACCGCACCGCCCTCGATGTCGAAGTCGACGACCAGCTTGTCGAGCCACTTCGGGAGACCCCAGGCACGATCACCGAGCAGCGCGATCACCGCCGGGACCACCGTCATCCGGATGATGAAGGCGTCGAAGAACACCGCGATCGCCATGGCGAAGCCGAGCATCTTGGACGTGGTGTCCGGCGCGAGCATGAACGCGGCGAACACGCTGATCATGATGATCGCGGCCGAGGTCACCACGCGGGCGCCGTGCCGGTATCCGGCGATGATCGCATCCTTCGCCGACATGCCGTGGATGTACTCCTCGCGCATGCGGGTCACCAGGAACACCTGGTAGTCCATCGCGAGGCCGAACACCACACCGATCAGGAAGATCGGGAGGAACGACAGGATCGGCTTGGTGTGGTCGATCAGACCCAGCCAGCCCTCCTGGAAGATCGCGACGGTCACGCCGAAGGTCGCGAGCACCGAGAACAGGAAGCCGATGGTGCCGATCAGCGGAACCCAGATCGACCGGAACACACCGATCATGATCAGGAACGCGAGACCGACGACGACCAGCAGGTACGGGATCAGCGCCTTGTCGAGCCGGTCGGAGAGATCGGACATGATCGCGGTCTGGCCACCGACGTGCAGTTCGGCACCGGCCTTCTCCACGGTGGGGGCGTAGTCACGGATGTGTTCCATGAGGTCATGGGTGGATGCCGACGCCGGTCCGCCGTTCGGCGTGACCATGATCAGCGCGGTGTTGGCATCGACATTCGGGTTCTGCTGCGACGGGCCGTTGCCGATCCACGTCAGGGTCGCCGCATTCGCGACATCGGGCAGGGTCTTGATGTGGGCGACCGCGGCATCGGCGATGCCGGCCACCTGGCCGTCGTCGTCGTGCAGGACCACCAGCAGGGGGCCGTTGATGCCCTCGCCGAAGCCACGTTGCAGCAGGCTCTGCGCGGCCACCTCGTCGTCGCTGGTCAGCTCCATGCCCAGATCGAGTTTGGACGTCGGGATCGCGGCGACGATCAGCACTGCCAGGCCGGCGATGATGAACGGGATCGGGCGACGGGTGACGGTCCGGCCGAACTTGACGCCCAGCGTGTCCTCGGTGGCCGACTCCTCGGCGTGCTTGATCCACGGGATCCTGGGCGCGAAGGTGAACCGCCCGGTGGCCGAGAGCAACGCCGGGATCAGGGTCAACGCACTGAGGACGGCGACCGCCACCGCAACCGCGGCACCGGCACCCATCTGGGTGATCAGCGGGATGCCGACCACCATCAGCGCGACCACCGCGATGATCACGGTGAGACCGGCGAACACCACCGCGGTACCCGCGGTGCCCACGGCCCGTCCGGCGGCGTCGGCGCGATCACCGCCCCGGCGCAGCTCGCTGCGGTAGCGGGACACGATGAACAGTGCGTAGTCGATCGAGACGGCGATGCCGAGCATCGTGACGATGCCGGTGGCGGTCTCGTTGACCGTCATGAACTCCGAACCGAGGTACAGCAGCAGCATGGTCAGTGCCACGCCGACGATGCCGGTGATCAGCGGGATGAACGCGGCGACCAGTGCACCGAAGGCGACGATCATCACCACGAAGGCGATCGCGAAACCGATCAGCTCGGCGGTTCCCCCGGCCTCCATGACCTGCATCAGCGAGCCGGTGGCCTCCACCTGCAGACCGTTGCCGCGGTTCTTCTCGAGGATGTCGACGAGTTCTTTCTTCTCGTCGACGGTGAGGTCCATGATCTTGATGTTCTGACGGACCTGGATCAGACCCACCTTGCCGTTGTCACCGAGTACCGATGCGGCGAGTGCGGGTTGCGCCTGGGCCACGGCCACCGGGTTGGCGATCGAGTCCGCGTCGACGACGTCGGGCAGCGTCTTGAGGTCGGCGACGAGGGCGTTGATCTGCTCGGTGTGGTTGGCGAGGCCGTCGTCGGCGGCCACCAGCACGCTGGTCGATGCATGCTCCTGCTGCGCCATGACCTGCGGGAAGTACTCCTGCACCTGGCTGGTGGCGGTGCCGGAGTCGGTTCCGGGCAGGTCGAAGTCCTTGGCCAGGGTGGGTTTGAGTCCGGCGACGGCCGAGCCGACCCCGATCAGGACGATCAGCCACGCGGCGATCACCCACCACTTGTGTTTGAACGAGAACCGGCCGAGCCGGAAGAGCACTGAAGCCATGTGGGGGTTCCTCTGTCGACTGGACGCAAGGTGTCGGACACGATGTCAGCAGCACAAAGTGTGCATGACTAACACTTGGAACTTTCTACTCCACTTTTTCCCGTACGGCCACCATCGCCCTCGGTCTGTGAGCAAGGGCACGCCTCCGATCGGGCTAGAACATTCGTTCGACAGCCGCTACCCTGGCGGTATGACGTCCGTCGGCATGCAGGGTTCGATCTTCGATCTCGACGACACCGAACCGCAGATCGGGCGCCTGGGCCATACGGTGACCCGGCGCGAACTCACCGACGGCGCCTGGGTGGATCTGCGGCCGGGCTGGATCACCGGCGCGGATGCACTGTTCGACGCACTGCACGAGAACGCGGCGTGGCGTGCCGAGCGCCGCCGGATGTACGACCGCGTCGTCGACGTCCCCCGGCTGCTCGCCCAGTATCCCGCCACCGCGACACTGCCCGATCCGCTGCTCGCCGACGCGCGGGACGCGCTGAGCGCCCACTACCGCCCCGAACTGCCCGAGGGCTTCGCCACCGCGGGGCTGTGCCTGTACCGGGACGGGGCGGATTCGGTTGCGTGGCACGGTGACCGGTTCGGCCGGGGCGCCACCGACGACACCATGGTCGCGATCCTCTCACTGGGCTCGCCTCGCCCACTCGCGTTGCGCCCCAATGGTGGTGGGCCGTCGATACGCTTCCTCCTGTCGGCGGGCGACCTGCTGGTGATGGGCGGCAGCTGTCAACGCACCTGGGAGCACGCGATACCCAAGTGCACCGGTGTCGGCCCCCGCATCAGCGTGCAGTTCCGCCCGCCGGGTGTGTGGTGACCGGTTGCGCTACAGCGTGATCGAGGTCCCGGTGAGGTTCTCCGACGCAGTCCACAGGCCGGTACGGATCCGCTCGTCGCGGGCCCGTCCGCTGAACCCCGACTCCCCTGGCGCACCGCGCATGCCGAACAGCTTCGTCGGCCCGTAGAAGGTCCCGTTCACCGCGTCCGGCGCGGTGGCCGCGAACAGGGTGGGCAGCGCGCCGTCGGCGGCGGACTGGGCGAACAGATTGCCGACCACCATCACCTTGTCCATGATCGACTCGGTGTGTCCCTGGAGTCCGGTGGCCGCATAGCCGGGATGGGCGATCAGCGACTTCCTGCTGTCACCGGCGGCGGTCAGCCGTTCGGCGAGGACCTGCCCGAAGATCAGGTTGGCCATCTTGGAGTCGCCGTAGGCCTGCCAGGCTCGGTATCGGCGCCGTTCCCAGCCGAGATCGTCGAGGTCGATCCGCCCCAGCTGGTGCATACCCGACGACAACGTCACCACCCGGTCGGCGACCTTCGGCAACACCAGTGCGGTCAGCGCGAAGTGCCCGAGATGGTTGGTGCCCATCTGCATCTCGAATCCGTCGGCGGTGCGCCCCAGCGGCACCGCCATCACGCCGGCATTGTTGATCAGGACGTCGACGCCGGGCAGGCCGTCGGCGAAGGACCGCACCGAGGCCAGGTCGGCGAGGTCGAGGGCGGCCACCTCGGCCCGCTCACCGAGTTCACGTGCCACCGCGTCGGCCTTGACGGTGTTGCGGCAGGCGAGGATCACCCGCGCACCGGCGTCGATCAGCGCTCGCGCGGTCTCGGCCCCCAAGCCGCTGTTGGCGCCGGTCACCACGAAGGTCCGTCCGGACTGGTCCGGGATGTCCTTGGTCGACCATCCGCTCATGTCTCTCCCCCTGTGGTTGCCGCCCCGGTGCACCGGGGCGGGTTGTTCGATTCAGTCCGACTTCAGTACGCCCGCGGTGCCGAGCCAGCGTGCCGGGCGCAACAGCCCGGTGAGCATCTCGCCCACCGATGCCGGGCCGCGCGGCACCAGCGCCTCGGGCCCGTAGATCGCGGTCGGCTCGGCCCGGCCCCGCATCACCCGCTCCCCCAGCAGCGCCCATTCGCCCGCCTCGTCGGCGGCGTCGGCGATCGCGGCCCCGCTGGCGAGCACCGACACCCGGCTGGTCTTGGCCATCTCCGAGAGCCGCGCACACTCGTTGACCGGGTCGCCGATCACGGTGTACTCGTAGCGCCGCTCGGCGCCGATGTTGCCGGCGAAGGCCACCCCGAACGACACGCCGATGCCCCACTGGACGTCGAGGGCCTCGGTGAGCGCGCGGGCGAGTTCACGTGCCGCGGCGAGTGCGGCGCCGGCCGGGTTGTCGATCTTGACCGGCGCCCCGAACACCGCGAGCGCCGCGTCACCCTCGAATTTGTTGACGAATCCCGCGTGCTGGTCGACCACCTGGGCGACGATCTCGAAGAACTCGTTGAGCAGGGCCGCGGTGTCCTCGGGACGGCGTTCCTGGGCGATCGTCGTCGACCCGATGATGTCGACGAGCAGCACCCCCACCTCGGCGTTGGTGCCGTGCAGGCCCATCCCCTTCTCGATGGCGAGCTCGGCGACGGTGTCGCCGACGTGGCGGGCGAACAGTTCACGCATGCGTTCACGCTCGTCGAGGCCGGTCACCATCTCGTTGAAGCCGTGCTGCAGCACGCCGATCTCGGACGAGTCGTACACGTCGACATGGGCCTCGAAGTCTCCGGCGCGCACCTTCTCCACGGCCGTCCGTAGTTCGGTGAGCGGGTCACTGAGCGACTGCCCCACCAGCACCACCACACGCGCGCCCGACGCCAGCCCGACCACGGCGAGGACCAGTGCCGCCCAGTCCACCGAGCCGGTGACCCGGGGCAGCAGATCGAGGTGACGGCCCGTGTTGAGGATGACCAGACCGATCATCGGCACGGCCGAACTGACCGCCCACACCGCCAGCATCCGCCCGCGCACACTGTGCACGATGGTCGACGCGGGATCGTCGGCGAGGGCCACCATCATCAGCGGTCGCGACGCCCGCTCGGCGAACAGATAGGTCAGGCACGCGCAGGACGTCCCCGCGAGGGTGAATGCGACGGTGACGCCCAGCAGGGTGCTCGTGGTGAGATCGCGCGCCGACAGGATGACGTAGCTGAGCACCGCGGCCGCCCAGGCGATCATGGTGCCGACCACCTGTAGACCCGGAATATGTTGCACCGCAACACGCCTGGCATGATCGGCGGGCGATCCGAGCTCGAACCACCGGACCTGGGGCCGGAGCATCACCACCCCGAGCACCACGTTGACGACGATGCAGACGACGACGGCGGTGACGATGTCGGGGAAGTTCGGGGCGCCGATGGTTCCCTCGACGGTGAGCTGGCCGCCGTTGTAGGACAGCTGCACCAGCAGGAAGGTCTCCAGGCCGATCAGGGCGTTGCTGATCACGATGGATGCGACGGCCACCGCCATGGCGCGCCGGGCCAGTCGACCGCGATCGGCAGCACCGAGCCCCGCCCACTCCCGCGCGCCGGGCTCCCCGTCGACGCCCCAGACCCGCGCGGCGTAGCGCCGCCGGGCCCGAGTCCATCGGGTTCCGCCATCCGACGCCGGAGCCACACCGGTATTGCGTGCTGGCCTCATGCGCCTTCCCTGCCGTCGATATCACTGCAAAGCGTACCGAATGAGCAGGGTCACACCAGGGCCGATCGCCCTCTGGTCATACCGAACGCGGTCACCGAGGGAGTGCGGTGAACTCCTCGGTCTCCGGGGCGTCGTCGGAATCGGGGGTCGCATCGCCGGCGATCTCGTCGTCGGGGGTCTCATCGCCCGGCTGCCGGCCGTCCCGTCGCAGGACGCGGCCGACGACGAGCATCAGGATCATGACCAGAAGCGCCGACCCGCCACCGACGAGCAGTGCCGTCGCCGTGCGGTCGGAGTTGTCGACCTGCACGACGGGCGCCGCGAGAACGCCCTGCTCCCCGGCCGGGGTGAGGTTGTCGTCGGCCGATTCGAGGTTGTTGGAGATCGAGTTGAGCACCGTCGTGAGCTGGCCGACGCCCTTGCTGACCGAGTTCGCGGCGGCGACGGTGTCGCCGCGGGCCGATGCGAGTTGCCCCAGTCCGGTGTTCAGCTGCTGGGCGGCCTGCTGCGCCTGGGCCACCCCCTCGTCGAGGTGCCCACTCGCCTCGTCGACGGCGTCGCCGAGCGTCTTCATCTCCTTCTTGAGGTCGTCGAGGTTCCCGAGCTGACTCGAGATCTCCCGCGACGACGACTGCAGCGCGGTCAGGTTGGTGAGCAACTCGCCGCTGCCGGGAACCTTGTTCTTCTGCAGGAAGGTGATGACGGGGCTGATCAGCGAATCGAGCTGCCCGGCGGTGGAGGCCAGCGACTGCAGGTCGCCGAGGCCGTTGGACATCGCGACGGTCATGCTGCGCACATCGCCACCGGCGCCGGAGGTGCCGGGTGCGGCATCGAATGCCGACACGATCTGACCGGACGCGGTGTGGGCGGTGTCGACGGCGTCGAAGACACTGTCGGCCCCCTCCGAGATGCTCTTGATGCTGCCGGTGGCACTCCCGAGGGCCGACGTCATCAGTCCGAACATCATCTTGGCCGACGCCACCGACTCGCGGGCCGACTCGATCTGCTCTGTCGACGGGTCCGCGGCGGACGAATGCTTGTCCGGACCGACCGCGAGGAAGGTGACACTACCGGCGATGACGCCCACCAGCACCACGGTGAGAAACAGCGGGACACCGCCGAACAGCTTCCGCATCACAGGACCGAGTGCCCGCTTGCGGCGGGACGGTTCGTCCCCGAGTCGGTGACTGTTCGCGGACATCGAGTTCCCTTCAGGAGATGACATGACCACGGCCGGACATCACCTGCCCGGCCGGCGCCACCGTAGCGCCACTTCCTGAGAGCTTCTGACCTCACCGCGACCACGGACGCCCATAACGGCAGTTACGACGTGGTCGACGGTGCATGGCCGTCGATGACCGACGGCGATGCCGATGGATCGTGGTGCCCCCACCAGGGCTCGAACCTGGGACCTGCGGATTAAAAGTCCGTAGCTCTACCAACTGAGCTATAGGGGCAGGCAGGCCCCGCCGGAGCGGAGCCGAACAGAGTTTACCCCGACCGTCGGCGCGGTCACGCAACCCCCACCCCCGGTATGTCGGATTGGCCAAAATGCATGCCTGACCTGCCGATTTGTGTTTTTGTCGCGCGGTGTCCTAATCTGATTCAGCTCCCAACGGAGCGCCTCCGACCGGAGAACCGGCCCCCTTCGTCTAGCGGCCTAGGACGCCGCCCTTTCAAGGCGGTAGCGCGGGTTCGAATCCCGTAGGGGGTACGCCTGAACTCTCACGAGTTCGGACATAAATGAATATGGCCCTGTGGCGCAGTTGGTTAGCGCGCCGCCCTGTCACGGCGGAGGTCGCGGGTTCGAGTCCCGTCAGGGTCGCCAAGGTTTCGGTTCATGACCGGCACCGTTCGGCCAGGTAGCTCAGTTGGTACGAGCGTCCGCCTGAAAAGCGGAAGGTCGCCGGTTCGATCCCGGCCCTGGCCACCAAGAGATCACCCACCGGAAACGGTGGGTTTTTTCGTATCCGGGTTACGACCGGAGGTGACCGCCCTCAGAAGGGCGGGTCGGGCGAGTCCGTCTGGGTGGCGGGTGTCTGGGTGGCGGGTGTCTGGTTGCGGGCACGGTTGCGTTGCCGCTCGAGTCGTCGACGGCGATGTTTGCGGGCCAGTGTGGATTCCCGGTCCAGGATTCGTTCCCCATCCGGTTTGCGGTGCGTACCCGGCGGTCCGGGCGTACCCGGCGGTCCTGGTGGGGTGGGTGGGGCTTGTGGTGGGTCGTCGAAGCGGTAGCGGCGTAGGCCGGGGAAGAAATCTTCCATGGTTTCCGCCGGTCCGGGCAGGATCAACCCTTCCGGGGTGGTGTATTCGATGATCAACCGGCCGGTGTGGGGGTCGCGGTGTTGATCATCGACCCACTCGGAGTGTGTTTTGTGGAGATGGTCGAACCGGCACTTCGGATTCAACCCGATCGGGGTGGTCTGCCCACCCGCCGCCGGATTGTGGTGGTCGTATTCGGTGACATGATCGAGATCGGCATCGAATGAGCTCCGAGTACACGCCACATCGGCACACGTGCCATAGGACAGACGCACGTACTCGTCGAGGGCGGCGGACGGCCGGTACGGATCCGAAGGCAGGGTCGGCGGCAACACCACATCCTCGGGCCGCACACCCCGGGGGACGAGCCGCGTGAACCGGGCGTTCGGGTGGGAGGCGAGGTCCCGCACGAATTCCGGGGCGATCACACCCTTGCCGAACAGATACCCCGGTGCCGCACCGGCGGGTAGATCCGAGGAACCAGTGGACGCAACATCCGGTGTGACAACCGGATTCGCGGGCGTGTCGATACCGGCCGGTTCCGACTCGACCGCCTCGACCGCCTCGGCCGCCGCGTCACGCTCGAGGCGGGCCGACCGACGGGTGTCGTCAGGTGTGGGAGTGTCGTCGGGTGTAGCAGTGTCGTCGGGCCGCTCGGTGGCACCGGTCGCCGGGGCGCCGAGATCGAGCGGAGTCTCGGAACTGTTGCCGCTGTGTACTTCCGGCTCAGGTTCGGGTGTGGCAGGTGCGGGTCGGGGTTGGGGTCGGCCGGTGACGGTGTCGAGGTCGGCGACGGTGGCCTCGTTGGCCAACAGGTGGATCACGTACTGCACCTTCGGGATCGACCCGGCCTCGGGGATCTCGGCCGGGCAGTCCTCCCGCCCGCATTCACACTCGAACTGGGTCCCCGACAGTAGAGCGAACATGGCATCGGATTTCCGGTTCTGCGAGGATCGCCCATCATGTGGGCACACCGTGTTCGCGAGGGCACCGATCACGAGACCACACAGTTCGACCCGGTCGGCGGCCATGGTGCCGGTGATCTCCCCGGTCCCGTCAGTGCTGAACGAGGTCCACACACCCCGTTTGTCCAGGCATCGTTCCCGGGCTTCACGGACGGCGTCACGGTCGTGGCGGAACACGACTCGGTCGGTCATGTCGGTGATGGTCTTCTTCGACCACAGTCGTCGGCGTCGGCGGATCAGCTCGGCGATCTCGGCGTCGACCTTGGGTGCCGATTCGCGACCGTGGACCAGCGCGGTCCGCGATACCACCACCTTCATCAACTCGGGGGTGATCCAACCGTCCCGCAATACTTCCGCCACGTGGGGGAGGTGGTGGAGAACGGCGATGGATTCGTCCATGAGGAGTTCGGCGGCGCGTTGGGTGATGCCACGCACTCGGGAGATCTTCTTGGCCAGGTCGACGAACCCCGATGGTGCCCCGGCCACACCGCGGTCGGCGTCGACGTGGCGGCCGATGAGTTCCATCACCGACCGATAGGTCGACCAGGCGAGGAACGACCGCCCTCGATCGATCTCGCGTAACCCGATCAGTAGGTCGTTGGTGGAGGATTGTTCGGGTGTTTTCGGGTCGACCCCACCCAATAGATCGGCATTGTCGAGTGGCAATTGCGGCCAGCGGGAATCGGTGAACGACAGTGATGTCGTGGGTGTGTTCGTCATCTGATCACCTCCCCCAGAGTGCTTGTGACCTGCAGTAAAGAACTGTTGTTCGATTACAGATCACGGTACACGAGGCCACCGACAATACTCCGTCGTCACCGAATTTCCCCGACCCCTGTGGACAATTCCGGCAACGCGGCAATACTTCAGTCATGCCCGCGAGCCGTACCCCCGCCGTCACCCGCACCGTCAACGGGACATCGGCGGTCGAATGGTTCCTGATCTTCGCCGTCGCCACGATCCTGGTCACTCGCGGATATCTGGCGGCCACCGGCTATCCACAGGTCGGCGGCGGCACCCTGCACATCGCACATGCGCTGTGGGGCGGTGCACTGATGATGCTGGCCCTGGTGGCCGGCTGGATGTTCCTCGGACCGACGGCCCGAGCCGTGACGATCTTGTTGGGCGGCATCGGATTCGGACTGTTCCTGGACGAGGTGGGCAAATTCGTCACCAAGGACAACGACTATTTCTACGGCCCGGCCGCGGAGATCATGTATGTTCTCGTCCTACTGATCCTGGTGATCGGCAGAGCGGTTCGAGATCTTCGGAAGCCCTCTGCCGCAGAGGCATTGGCCAATGCCGCGGCCATCGCCGCCGACGGACTCACGAATGGACTCACCCCGCGCAGACGTGCGGCGGCCCTCCGATTACTCACCTACACAGGCGAAACCGATGCCGACGCCGAGATCGTCGCGCACATCCGTGCACTGGTGGACGCCGCACCCGACACCCCCGACCGTCTGTTGCAGCTCCGTGAGCGATGCATCCGGGCGATCCCCGGCGTGTGCCGCAGCCCCAAACTGCTCACCCTCAGCGGCTGGCTGCTGGTGGCCGGATCGGCGGTCGCGGTGATCGTCGGCATCCTGCAGTGGACGCTCGATCCCGAGCGCCTCGCCGAACTGAACATCACCCTGGAACTCGGCACCGACGACACCACCGGATGGATCCTGTTCCTCAGCGGCGCACTGACCCTTCCACTGGCGCTGCCGGCCATGATCGCACGCAACCGCACCACCGCGGCGTGGCCGCTGCGATCACTGCGGATCGGGGCGATCGTCTACACCTTCACCAACGCCCTCGTCGACTTCGCGACCGACGGTTTCGGGGCGATCGTCGGCCTGACGATCGGTGCGCTGACCCTCGCGGTGATCTCGTACCACCTGGTGGAGCGCGAGACCGCACACGCGACCCAAGACGCCGCCGAAGCCCCGGTTCCATCCCTCTGACCAGGCGATTTACTTTTTGGGCCGAATGTGTCCTACGCTAGTGCAGCTCCCATGCGGATAGCTTCCGCGTGTGAGACCAGGCCCCCTTCGTCTAGCGGCCTAGGACGCCGCCCTCTCAAGGCGGTAACGCGGGTTCAAATCCCGTAGGGGGTACGCCTGAACTCTCACGAGTTCGGACAACAGAATATGGCCCTGTGGCGCAGTTGGTTAGCGCGCCGCCCTGTCACGGCGGAGGTCGCGGGTTCGAGTCCCGTCAGGGTCGCCATCTCGGCGTCGGTCCGGTGCGCATCAGCGCATCGGACCGATGTCGTCCGGCCAGGTAGCTCAGTTGGTACGAGCGTCCGCCTGAAAAGCGGAAGGTCGCCGGTTCGATCCCGGCCCTGGCCACCAGCCGGGAGCGTCGCGCCACAGTTGCGCGGGTGATCCCCGGGCCGTACCGCGTCACCATTCCGGTGATCCACTCCACGCCCACCGGATTCGCACTGTGCACACCGACGATCGGTGGCCACCCGCCGTGCTCGGCGAGGTACGGGTCGCCACCGGTTTCCGAACGCGGCGGACGCTCACCGGAACCGCTCCCGCAACTCCGGATGCTCCTGCCACCACAGCGTCGGGGCCTGCTCGTCGGAATCCCGGGCCGATTCCTCCGCACGGGCGTCGACCACCTCCTCCACGAGACGTTCCTCCGCCCGGAACCGCGAGAACACGACGAGCAGGAACGGCAGCCCGATCACATCGCCCAGAATCCACAGGATGCCCGCCCCGATGGTCTGGTCCGTGCGGATCGACGGTCCCCAGGTGCGGTGGAGGGACTCGTAGTACGACGCCGCCACGATCGGCCCCTGCCACAGCACGACGCCGAGCACGCCGCCGCCGATGGTCTCCGCGAGCGAGAGCAGCAGGGTCAGCGACTGCGCATGCCGACGCGGCACCGGATCGAGCTGGAGGCGAGCGTAGAAGTAGCCGAGCCCACAGAGCACGAGCAGCAGCCGCGTCAGGACGTCGAGCACGTCGGACCGCAGCATCGCCGGATACCACCCGGTGAGGTAGATCAGCCACGGCGTCACGATCACTCCCGCCGAGGTCACCACCGGCGACGCCGACACCCGGGCGAACCGCGTGCCGAGGGCGGCATCCACCCGCTCCTGCCCTCGCGGCCCCAGCGCGGCGCGTATCACCGTCAGCGGCATCGCCAGGGCGAGACAGAACGGCACCACGAGCAGCAGCAGGACCACCTGCAGGGCCCGCACCCAGAACAGGGTGTCGGAGTAGACGCCGATGAAGCTGCACGCCGACACCAGCCACACCACCCCACCGGCGACACCGGGAACGGCCCGCGCCCAGGGCAGCCCCGAACGCCGCAGACAGACCAGATAGGCCCCGACGGCGAGGAGGACCACCGGAACCGTCACCACGTCGACCTGCCAGGAGGTCGGCACCGACCCGAGGTCGAGCGGCGGCGGAGTCGAGCTCATCCCTCGAGTATGCACTTCTCGGATCATGTTGCTCTGCAATCGATTCCACCAATATCGGATATCGACGACATAGCGCACGAACCCCACCTGGCGGCGGTGACCACCCACGTGTCGGGCCGCCGTGGTGAACTGGTGGACATGGTCCGCCTCGAACGCAGCGTCGCCACCGAACGCCTCACCACCTTCGATCGCCGCGCGGCATCGACGAGCGGCACCGCCGCCGCCGTCACTCTCGTGATCGTCGAGCAGGACGACCAACAGGGCATCTGGCTGCTGCGCCGACCGATGGGGATGCGGCGTCATGCGGCACAGTTCGCCCTGCCCGGCGGACGCCTCGATCCCGGGGAGAACCAGATCGACGCGGCACTGCGCGAACTGCACGAGGAGATGGGTGTCCGGCTCGACGCCGACACCGTGCTGGGCCGCCTCGACGACTACGCCACCCGCTCGGGCTATGTGATCACGCCGGTCGTGTGCTGGGCCGGACGGGCCCCCGAACCCACCCCCAACCCCGACGAGGTGTCGGAGTGGTACTTCATCCGCTTCGAGCACCTACTGGCCGAACCGCGCTTCATCTCCATCCCCGAGTCGCCGCGGCCGGTGATCCAGATGCCGATCCCCGGCGTACGTCGCGATCCGGCCGACACCTCGCCGAGCGGGCGCACCTCGCTGGTCCACGCCCCCACCGGAGCCATCCTCTACCAGTTCGCCGAGGTGGTCCTGCGGGGCCGGGACACCCGCGTCGACGGATTCGAGCAGCCGGTTTTCGCCTGGTCATGAGAACTTCGAAAAAAATTCTCCCGATCCGGGAATGAAATCGGACCGCAGTCCGCTTATAGTGGTGATGGGTCGAGGAGCGGCCCACCAGACCTCAGCAGAAATCCGCAGAGCGTAGGAGCACCCCATGAGCACCCCCACCGTCACCGCACCGATCGCAGCCGGCACCTGGACCATCGACCCGGTCCACTCGGCCGTCGCCTTCTCCGTCAAGCACCTGATGGTCAGCAAGGTCCGCGGCAAGTTCGACACCTTCAGCGGCACCATCACCATCGCCGAGGACGGCACCCCGTCGGTGCAGGCCGAGATCGACGTCCGCTCGATCACCACCGGCAACGACCAGCGCGATGCCCACATCCGCTCGGCAGACTTCTTCGACGCCGAGCAGTTCCCGACCGCCACCTTCGTCTCCACCGCAGTGACCCCGAAGGGTGACGACTACGTCCTCACCGGCGACTTCACCCTGCACGGCGTGACCAAGTCGGTCGACCTGCAGCTCGAGTTCAACGGCGTCAACCCCGGCATGGGCAACGGCCCGGTCGCCGGCTTCGAGGCGAGCACTGTACTCAGCCGCAAGGACTTCGGCATCGACATCGAGATGCCGCTCGAGGGCGGCGGCGTCGTGGTGGGCGACAAGATCACCATCACCCTCGAGATCGAGGCCGGTCAGGGCGCCTGATCAGACCTCTCACAGGAGGATCGGCCCACGACGAGTGGGCCGATCAGAAACGGGATCGGTACCGCATAACCCCGCGCGGTATCGGTCCCGTTTCGTCTGTCCGAGTAACCTCCGCGAATCTGTCGGGAAGCCGCCCGCTCATGCACTCAACTCGTCCCCGAGCTTCATCGCACGGAGCATCGCCAGCATCTCCGCCCGGCTCTGCGCACCGATGCGCTGACGGATTCGGGCCACATGGTGCTCGACGGTCTTGGCGGAGATGAACAGCCGCTCGCCGATTCCCTTGTAGGTGATCCCCGACAGCAACAGCGTCGCCACCTCACGCTCACGCTCGCTGAGGACGGCCACCGACGACTTCCGTTCGGCTTCCGCGTCGTCGGCGGCGACCGGCTGCCGATAGGTGCGCAGGGAGCGCGCCACCTGCAGCATCGCCGCCCCCACTCGCGGATCGTCGGCGATCAGGGCGGCCTGCCCGGCCAGGCGTGCCCCGTCCCAGGTGTACCCGAACTCGTCGAGGGTCCGTGCGGCCTCCTCCACCTGGTCCGGGTCGACCTCCCCACCGAGCACGTTGACCCACACCCGGCCGGCCCGCGCCAGCACCGCGGCCTGTGGGTCGGCCCGCCCCGCCTCGGCCAGTGCGCGTGCGTGGGGAACCAGATCGTTCGGTGCTCGACCGGCGATCGCCGCGTGCACCCCGTACCAGTGCACCGCCGCCGACCACTGTGGTGCGTCGCCGATCCCGGCGAGCACGGCGGTGATCCGCTCGACAGTCGGCGTCATCTCGTCGAGCTTCCCGAGTTGCGCCGCGGCGACCCACAATTCGCCGACGAACAACAGCCCGAACAGGTCGGGGGTGTACTCGCCGAGCGGATCGATCGCCGCATCCCACGCCGCCCGCAGCGTCCCGGCATCGCCCTTGCGCCGCGCCACCGCGACGCGCAGTGCGGCGACGGTGAGAATGTCACGCTGTCCGGTGTGTGCCTGACCGGTGGTCTCGCGTGCCACCGCCTCGACCTCTCGCGCCGCCGCGGCGACGTCTCCCTCGAACAGGGTGACCCACGCCAGCAGGATCCGACGGCGCAGCCGGTGTATCGGCGGCAGTGCGTCGGCGGGTGTCCGCGTCAGCACCGTCCGTGCCCTCGACGCCTGGCCGCGATGCAGGGCGAGGAGTGCTGCGGTGGCCGCAGCGGTGTCGGCACACAGCCGGGTAGCCGAGCAGTCCCGCTCCAGTGCGGCGGCACAGATCAGCGTGTGCAGTGCGGCGGCATCGGTTCTCGCGAACGACTCGGCGAGCCCCCGGGCGGTCATCGCCTCCACCTGTGCGGCCAGCCTGGGTGTGACGACCTGACCGTCGGCACCGTCGCCGAGCCCGCGGATGCGTCGCGCATCGCCCGCGGTGGCATCGACGATCGCCCAGATCCGGGAACACCCGCCCGCCGGCATCGGTGACCCGCCGTCGGCGGCGTCGGCCAGCCAGGCATACAGCCGTGCCGCGCGCGGTGCGTCGCCACGCACGATCGCGATCACCGACGCCACCTCCACCGAGCGCGCGCTCTGTGCCCGGTCCATCCGCCCCCAGAGCGCATCGATGGTCTCGGTGGCGCTGCGCAGATCGCCGGCCAGCACCTGAAGCCGCACTCCCTCGAGGCGGCTGTCCACCGACCGGTCCACGCCGTCGGAGGACAACTGCGCGGCCAGCCGGTCCGAGACACCACCCGCACCGGCCAGCAGATCTCGCAAGGCCACCTCGATGTCACGCACGCGGGTCCGCCCGAGAACCGCGATCACCTGCCGGTGCACCTCGGCGACAAAGGCTTCCGGGCCGCCGGCGAATCCGGAACAGCGCGCGGCATCCAGCAGTTCGGCGGCACGTCCGGCGTCGACGCCCAGGGTCGCGCAGACCTCGGTGGCCCCGATCGGGACGTCGAGCGTCGCCAGCGCCAGCACCGCGACCTCCGCCGGGTCCATCTCGTAGAGGCGCTCGCGGATCTCGTTGCCCGTCACCGCCTCCAGCCCCTGCACATCGATTCCGGCACGCAGGGCCGCCACCGCCGCCGCCACCAGACACTGCCGGCCCGCGGTCCGCGTGTGCAGCGTCGCGGCCACCCGACGGTCGGTGATGCCGACCTCCGCCGACAGCTCCGCCTCGATCTCCGCAGACGTCAACGGCGCCAACCGGATCGGTGGATACTCCCGGGTCAGGGCGGCGAGTACGGGTCGCAGCGCGGCCGAGTGCCGGGTGGGGCGGGTGGCCGCCACCACGACATGCGCACCACCGTCGACGATGCCCGCAACGGTCCGCAGCTCGGGTTCGGTGAGCAGATCCAGATCGTCGACGACGAGGGCGTCACAGTCCCCGACGGGCACGCGGGTGTGCGTGGCGACGCGTAGACCCGCCTCGCGCAACGCCTTTCGGACCTGCGACAGCAGCGAACTCTTCCCCGAGCCGGCCACGCCGAGAACGGCGAGGGCACGAGGCCGTCCCGGGTCCTCCGACAGCACCGACAACAGTTCGGCACCCTGCTCGGTCAACATGACCGGCACTATTCGGCACCGGGATTCGGCGCCGCGGTGGTCGCACCACCGCCGGCGCCACCGGTCGGGATCGGTTCGGTGATGACCGGGGGCGGCTCCGTGGTGACACTCACGCTCGGCTCGGTCTCCGACGGCTCGGTGGTGTGGGTGGCGGTCTCGGTGGGGACCTGCTGGTTGCCGACCTGCGGTTCCTCACCCACCTCGGGGGCGGTGGCCGCGGGTGTCGTCTCCGTGGTCGTCGTGCTCGCCTCGGTGGTCGTGGTCACGGTGGCCGGCGGTGTGGACCCGCCGCCGTCGTCGTGGGTCACCGCCCACACCGTCCCGGCCGACAGTGCCAGCACTATCGCCGTCCCCGCCACGATGAGGGCACGCCGTCGGTGTCCGCCACCGGTGTCCGCCTCGGCAGCGTCGTCGCCGCCACCGTCGTGGGTGTCGGTGAAGCTGAGCACCGGACGCCGTGGGCCGTTGCCGACGGGCGGTCCGCCCTCGGCATGCGCAGCCCGGTCGGCAGGTGGCGGGGTCGGCGGCGGGCGGTGTCCCGTGCCCGGGGCCGGTATCGCGCCGCTGCGCGGCTGTACCGGGAGGGCACTGCTGCGCGGCTGTACCGGGATGGCACTGCTGTGCGGCTGCACCGGGATGGCACTGCTGTGCGGCGACTCGGGTACCGACGCCCGCGCCCCGGCCGCACCGGCGAGGCCACCGGCGGCCGCACCCGCCACTCCCGCCGCACCGGCCATGCCGCGCCCCGACGCGGTGTCGGGGGCCCCGCGCACCGGGGTGTCGGCCGAACCGCGGGGTGCGGGCATCGGCGGCGCCGAACGCCCGGCGATCCGAGCGGCACCGCGGGCCACGGTCGACGCCGGATCACGCTCGGTGAGCACGGGCAGATGGAATTCACCGGACAGTTGCTGCGTGAGCAGGCCGATCGACGCACCGCCGCCGATCGCCGCGATCGCGGTGAGGTCGGTGGTCGCCCGCCCGGCCCGGTCGAGCGCCTCCCGGATGGCCGGTCCCAGCCGCGACAGCGGGTCGCCGAGCAGATCCTCGAACTCGGTTCGGGTGATCCGGACGTCGCCGCGGTAGACCGGCAGGTCGACGTCGACCATGGCGACGGTGGCGCGTGAGAGTTCCTCCTTGGCCGCCCGGCAGCGTCGGCGCAGACCGGTCAACGCCGCGGTGAGATTGGCATCCGGGTTGGACAAGACCGTCGGATCGTCGATGACCTCCGACAGCACGAACCGCATCACCGCATGGTCGAGATCGTCCCCGCTCGGCTCGTCGACGCGAACGACGTCGCCGAGGACGGAGCCCGTCGCCGGGTCGGCCACCGCGACCGACGTTCCCGACGCACCGGCATCGACCACGGCCAGCAGCCCGGTGCGCGGCATGTCGGCGAGGGTCCCCAGCTGTGCGAGTGCGCACGTGAGATCCGACTCGAGATGGGCATCGGCCCGCACCCCCGCCTCGGGCAGTGCACCGCGGAGGGCGTCGACGGCCTGCGCGGTCCAGTGTGCGGGATATCCGACGACGACCGGTGGGGACTGCCGGAACTGTGGGGCCAGGGTTCGCATCACGCTCGCCACCGCGGTCGCCGTGACCGCCTCCGGCCGGTGCGCGGATCCGTCCGGCGCGGTCAGCGGGACCGGGTCGCCGACCCGTTCGACGAACCCGGCGAGCGTCACACCACCGCGGCTGGATCTCGGATTCTCTTCTGGTGTACCGACTTCGGGCTTCTGATTGGGTATCGAGGTGAGTACCGCCGAATGTCGGGTGACCACCTCGACCGGCGGCGGGAAGGTACACGCACGCAGGTTGCGCGTCCCCAGTGAGACCCCAAGGGCTGTCGCGACCATCGATCCGTCTCTTTTCGTGCTGAACCGTTCCGGGGCCTCACACCCCGGACCGTGATGGCGGGTCGGCGCTCCCGTGGAACCGGCCCGTGGCCGTCCCGACGCGATCGATGATCGGTCCCGTCCGGCGACCTGAATCGAGTGAAGGCGCCCCCGGCGCCGGATGCGCGAGTAGCGAACTACTCGAATCCCTTGGGGGTTCCCCGCACATCCCCCATCGCGAACACTGCGGGTGCGGCGTTCGGCGGACCGGGGATCCCCTACGCATACCGAAAGCGTACTAGGCACAGGCCCCTAGTGGACAGCATCCGGGGTTCGGGCCGATACCCGTGATCGGGGGTCGGTCGCCGGACTACCCTCGGACTGGAGACGACGTCGCCGACACACTCCGACGCCGGCACTCGGCCCGCGTGAAGCGCACGCGTGACCTGAGCCGAGAGGGGAGAGACCGTGCCCGCCAATGCATTGCTGCAGTTCGTGATGGCGCTGGCACACGACCCCGCGGCCGCCGCAGCCTTCGCCGACCACCCGGAACAGGCCATCGCCGACGCCGACCTCCACGGCGTGTCCGTCGCCGACATCGAGAGCCTGCTCCCGATGGCCACGGGCAGTGCGCCGCCCCCGGGGGCCGCCGCGGCACCGGCCACCGACATCTGGGCGGGAAGCGGTGTGGCACACGCCTTCGACGCCCTCGACGACGTCTCCATGCCGATCACCCCCCACGACCCGGATGCGCTGCACACCGACGGTTCGGGCGCAGTGCACACCGACGGTTCGTCGGTACCCTTCGGCGCCGCACCACCCTTCGGCGCCGCACCACCCGTCGGCGCCACACCACCCGTCGGCGTCGATCCCCCCGTCGGGGACGATCCAGGCACTCCCCCGTTCGACCCACCCGGCTTCGACCAGCCGGCATTCGATCACCCCGGTTTCGACCAGCCCGGTTTCGACCAGCCGGGCTTCGACCAGCCCGGTTTCGATCACGCCGTCCCCGATCAGCCCGGCCCCGACGTCACGGACCACTCCGACATCACCGGCCACACCCACGGACTCGATCCAGATCTCGGCGAGAACGATTCCGCCGGATCACTTTTCGATTCGCTCCCGGATCTCTGATCCGGTCCGCCCGACATCCGGGTACCCACCCCCGCGCCGCCGCCGATCCCCCACGATCCCCGGCGATCCCCCACACCCCCCCGGTGATCGGCGTATCGATTCCCCTAACTCGCACCCCGAGGACGGTGGTTCGACCCCGTTTGGTGGCGGCCCGTCGGCTCATAGCGTGAAGTCATGTCTCCGCGAAGGGAGGCCGGAATCACAAGGAGATCCCCATGAGTTCGATGATCACCGAGAACGCCTTGGTCGAGTTCATCAAGAGCCTGTTCGACGACGAGAGCAAGGCCGCCGCCTTCAAGGAGAATCCCGGCAGATGTCTGGACGACGTCGGCCTCGGCGACGTGACACCCCACGAGGTGAGCCAGGCGATCACCGTTGCAGCACAGAGCGTTCCGGCTCCATCAGGCTCAGGGACGGGCTGGACGCCGAATATCCCCGATCACGGGAGCCCCGCACAGATCCTGCAGCAGGTGACGAACAACTACTACCAGCAGATCAGCAACACCACGATCATCGGCGACAACAACACCGTCGAGACCACCCAGACCAGCGCCAACGGCGACGGGTCGGTGGCGGTGGGCGGTGACGCCCACGGGCCGATCGCCACCACCGGCGGCGTCGCCGGCAACGACAACGAGGTGGGCAACACGACCGATGACCACAGCGTCGAGGTGGACAAGTCGGTGCACGGCAACAACAGCGGCAACACCCAGTCCACCGACATCGCCGACAACAGCTCCAACGACAGCCACAACAAGGTGGGGGTGACCACCGTTCCCACCGCGCCGGTGTCGCCACCCGTCGCGGTCACCACACCGCCGTTCCCGACGACCGCCGCAGTGGACCCGGCAGCCGCGGTGATGACCGGCGCCCAGCTGACCGGCGGGGAATCGTTCGCGCCCTTCGGCGACGTCCCGACCATCCTGCCCGGTGAGCACGGCCTGCCGTTCATCGCCGACCCCGCACCGGATTCCGGCTCGGGCACCGGCATTCCCGACATCACCGACACCGGGCACGACACCCCGGGCGATCCGTTCGACCTCCCGGGGACGCACGACCCGTTGGGTCCGACGAACACCGATCCCCTGACCACAGATCCGCTGACCACCGATCCGACCGCCGGCGGGCTCGGTGCGGAGCACGCCGACAACACCGGTGTCGATCACGTCCCAGACCTCGGCGCCGATCCCGGATACACCCCCGACCACACCGGATTCGTCCCCGACACCGGCGGGTCCGAGGTGTCCGCCGGCATCACCGATCCCGGCGGTGGAGACTACGGCGTCGGGGACCCGGGCGGGGGCGATCTGGGCGGGGGCGATCTGGGAGGCGGTGGATTCTGATCTCGGACAGCACTATTCGAACAACGTCACAGCGTCGACACGTCCGGCGGCCATCTCGGCGAGATGGCGGCCGGACGCCGTCGGGTGTGATGGGCGTGATGGGCGCAGGGGACCGATCCCCGATCGACACCCCTTCAGGCCCCCACCATCCCCCGACAACCCCCACCCCAGAGGGGGGACCAACCCCGTTTCGACTCCACGGCCGAGCCCATAGCGTTGGTCACATCGTTGAACACCACTCAGCGACTCCCCACCGAAACCCTTCCCCGACAAGGACAGAACAATGACCAACCAATGGACCGGCGGACAGCAGACAGCCGGAATCGATTCCTCCACAACCACTTCGGCATCCGGCACCGGATCGGTGGCGGTGGGCGGCGACGCCTCCGGACCGATCGCCACCACCGGCGGCGTGGCCGGCGACGGCAACTCGGTCGGCAACAGCTACGACGACCACAGCACCTGGGTCGATCAATCGGTACACGGCAACAACAGCGGCAACACCCAGAACACCCACATCGAGGACAACAGCACCAACGACAGCCACAACCAGCTGAACGTCCACGCCGGGGGCGGCGACGGCGGCGACGGTGGTGACGGCGGCGGCTGGGGCTTCGGCGGCGCCGGCGACGGTGGTGACGGCGGTGGCAACGTCGACCTCAGCGGAATCGATCTGGGATACACCCGTGGCGGCATCACCAGCGACAACAGCAACCACTACACCGAGACCCACGACTCGCACGACATCAGCGACTCGTTCAACGACGAGCGCAGCTACGACTCGCACGACGACAACTCGACCAACGACTCGTTCAACGACAACTCCCAGCACACCCACTCCGAGAGCGGCTTCGATCCGGGCGACCTGCTCGGTGGCGTGGCCGATGCGGCCGGCGGCGTCGCCGGGGCGTACGGGGACGTCGCGGGCGGCATCGCAGGTGGTATCGCCGGCGGTGTGGCCGATGCGGCGGGCGGGATCGCCGATGTCGCGGGCGACGCGGTCGACGCCATCGGTGACGCACTCGGCGACATCTTCTGAGCCGGTCACCGCCTCCCCGGCGGCCGCATGCCACCCGCGTCCGGCCGCCGGGGACGATCCCCCACCTGATCGCTTTCATCCGCTTCGAACACCGGGACCGACATGGACGCCAACACCGCGAAAGTCGTCAAGATCGTCGACCGTCTCGCCGACATGGCGGGCACCGCCGGTCGCGAGGACCTCACCGCCCGCATGGCCGCCACCCGCGATCGGGTCACCGACCCCCGCGCCCGGGTCGTGGTGGTGGGTCAGCTCAAACAGGGCAAGAGCCACCTGATCAATGCACTGCTCAACGTCCCGGTGTGCCGGGTCGGCGACGCCGAGACCACCTCCACCATCACCGTCATCGGACACGGTGAGCAACCCGCCGCCCGGCTGGTCGTCGCCGACACCGACGAGCACGGCGGCACCACGGGCACCGGCCGGGTCATCCCCCTGACCATGGACGACATCTCCCGCGATCTGTCCCGGGCCCCCGAGGCCGGCGGTGCCCAGGTCCTGCGGGTCGAGGTCGACATCCCGAGCCCGCTGCTGCAGCGTGGCCTGGTCCTGGTCGACACCCCGGGATCCGGCGGGGTCGGCTCCCCCCACGCCGCGGCCACCCTCGGCCTGCTGAGCGCATCCACCGCGATCATCGTCGCCTCGGACGTGAGCCAGGAGTACACCGCCCCGGAGATGGCATTCATCCGGCAGGCCACCGAACTCTGCGAGAACGCACTGCTGGTGGCCACCAAGACCGACCTCTACCCGATGTGGCGTGAGGTGGTCGCGGCCGACGTCGGCCATCTGCGCCGGATCGGCTCCCCCCTCGAACCGCATCCGGTGTCGTCGGTGCTGCGCTCGCATGCGATCCGCCTCGACGACACCGACCTGAACACCGAATCCGGTTTCCCCGGCATCCTCGACTTCCTCGGCGGCAAGGTGCTCACCGAGGCCGGCAACGCGATGCAGAAGTTCGTCAAGGGCGAGATCCGTTCCACCTGTGAACATCTCGCATTGAGCATGCGTCCGGAACTGACCGCGCTCAAGGATCCCGGGGTGAAGGCCGGACTCGTCGCCGAACTCGAGCGTGCACGCGCCGAGGCCAAGGAGCTGACCGCCCGGACCGCCATGTGGCAGCAGGTGCTCGGCGACGGGATCGCCGATCTGTCCGCCGATTCCGACTACGACCTGCGCAACCGGACGCGGCGGCTGCTCAAGGACTACGAGGCGAGGATCGATGCGACCGACCCCGCCCGGATCTGGGCGGAACTCGGCGAGAACCTGCAGAACGAGGTGGCCGAGGCGGTCGGCGACAACTTCATCTGGACCCACGAGCAATCCCTCGCACTGGCCGAGCGTGTCGCCGAATCCTTCGCCGACACAGGTGATGTCGCGATACCCCGACTCGATCTGGCAGCCGTGGGCCACGAGATCGCACCGGTCGACGGACTGTCCGATCTCGAGCAGGCGCCGTCGGGCATGGTGCACAAGCTCGTCACCGGACTCCGCGGTTCCTACGGCGGCATGATGATGTTCGGCATGATGTCGACGCTGGTCGGCATGACGATGATCAACCCGTTCTCGGTGGCCGCGGGTGTGATGCTCGGCCGCAAGTCCTACAAGGAGGACGCCGAGGCGCGGCTGACCCGACGCCGTGCCGAGGCCAAGGCCGCGGTGCGGCGCTTCGTCGACGACGTGCTGTTCGAGGTGGGCCGGGAATCCCGGTATCGGCTGCGCACCATCCAGCGTCTGCTGCGCGACCACTTCCGGGAGATCGCCGAACAGACCACCCGGTCGCTCACCGAGTCGATCAAGGCGATCGAGGAGTCGGCACGCACACAGGTCGCCGACCGTGAGACCAGGGCCAAGGCGATCGAGGCCGACCTCGCATTCCTGGGACAGATCTCGACCTGGGCGGGCGGAGGCGACCGTGAGCACGTCTGACCGTGTGCGGTCGATGACGGCCGCGGCCACCCAGGCATACCGGGAGACCTCCCGCGCGCCCGAGGACGCCCTCGACGACCTCGACCGCTGCTCCCGACGACTCGGCGAACCACTGCGGATCGCCCTGGCCGGTGCACTCAAGGCCGGGAAGTCGACGCTGCTCAACGCGTTGATCGGCGAGGAACTCGCGCCCACCGATGCCACCGAGTGCACCAGGATCGTCACCTGGTTCCACCACGGCCCCACCCCGACCGTCCGCGCACACCACATGAACGGCCTCAGCGCCCCGGTCCCCATCGCCCGCGTCGACGGTCACCTCGACTTCGATCTCGACACCCTCGACCCCACCGCCATCGACAGGCTCGAAGTGTCCTGGCCGACAACTGAACTCACACGCCGAACGATCATCGACACCCCGGGGACCGCCTCACTCAACTCCGATGTGTCCGCGCGCACCATGCGTCTGCTGGCACCCGAGGACGGGGTATCCGGCGCCGACGCGGTGGTCTACCTGATGCGGTCGACCACGGCGTCGGACGTGTCGACGCTCTCCGAGCTGAGCCGCCAGGTCGGCGGCAGCGGCGCACCCCTCGGCGTGATCGGCGTGATCTCCCGGGCCGACGAGATCGGGGTCGGCCGGATCGACGCGATGCTCTCGGCGAAGGAGGTCGCGGCGAGGTCGGCCGCCGACCTGTCCGCGTCGGGTCTGTGCCAGGCGGTGGTGCCGGTCGCCGGACTGCTCGCGCTGACCGCACGCACCATGCGCCAGCGGGAGTTCCGGGCGTTGTCGGCGCTGGCGTCGGCCCCGGCCGAGGACCTGCAGCTGGCGATGCTCTCCGCCGACCGGTTCACCCGCGACGAATCGACACTGCCGCTCGAGGCGGAGACCCGCACACACCTGATCCGGCGGTTCGGCCTGTTCGGCATCCGGATCGGTGTCGCGCTCGTGCAAGGAGGGGTGGCCGACGCGAACTCGCTCGCCGAGGAGTTGCTGGCGCGCAGCGGGCTGGTCGAACTGCAGCAGATCGTCGACGTGCAGTTCGGGCAGCGCGCCGAACAGCTCAAGGTGCATTCGGCGCTGGTCGAGCTGACCCGCATCCTCGCGCGCTATCCGACACCGGCCACCCGGCCACTCGCCGACGAGGTGCGCCGCATGCTCGGCGACGTCCACGGCTTCGAGGAGGTCCGGTTGCTCGGGATGCTGCGATCGCGGCGCACCACGCTCTCCGACGGTGAGATCGTCGACGCGACCCGCCTGATCGGCGGTTACGGGACCTCGGCCGACGATCGGCTGGGCCTCGACCCGTTCGAGACCATGACGTCCGGCCGGCCGGCGGCCATCGCCGCCGTACAACGGTGGCGGGGGCGGGCCGGGCATCCGCTCAACGACTCGTTCACCACCCGGGTCTGCCGCGCGGCGGCCCGCAGCGCCGAGGGGATCGTCGCGACGATGGACGCCGCCGCACACCGGGCGCACACAGCGCCGGGCGGGGAACTCAGGGCACGATGAGTCGCGGCGGCGCGGTCAGATCGGCCGCACGCACCACCGAGTCGACCGCCTTGAGGAACGGCGGCACGAACTTGTCGGCACCGATCACACAGCATGCGTGACCGCCGTCGACCTCGAACCGCTGAGCCCCGGCGATGCCGTCGACCAGCAACTGCTGACGGTCGGGATCGACGACGCGGTCACGGGTCGACACCACCACCGATGTCGGCACGTCGATCTCACCGAGCCACGGCCGGGAGTCGAAGCGCCCCAGCCCTTCCCCGAAGTCGCCGGTGTGCGAGAGCGGAGTCGAGAGGAACTGCTTCATCCCCCACACCATCGTCGTCGACGACGGCTTGTCCAGGCTCGCATCGGAGGGTCGCGGGATCACCTTGTACACGGGCTTGAGGAATCGGCCGGTGCGGTTGGCCTGCTCGCGCAGGTGGGGATCGTTGGTGCTGAAGAACGGACCGGTGGAACAGAGCACCAGTCCGCCCACCCGCTCACGATGCCGTTTCCACACCAGCTGCGAGATGCCGCCGCCCATGGAGAAGCCCGCGGTCACGAAGCGGTCGATGCCGAGCTGGTCGGCGAGGGCCACCGCGTCGTCGGCGCAGTCACGCAGATCGAACCGATCCGACCGGATCCCGCGGCCGTGCCAGCGGTGGTCGAGTGTGACGACCCGATAACGCTTGTTGAGTTCGGGGATCACCGGATACCAGCACAGCAGTCCGGTGGTCATCACCGAGTGCTGCAGGAAGATCGCGGGCGCCTCGGCGGGCCCGGAGTCGGTGACGAAGGTCGTCCCCCGGCCGGGCAGTTCCACCATGCGACCTGCGGGAAGATCACGGACGTCGGCATAGAGTCCGTCGACGCGCAGGGCCCGAGAAATCCGATCTTTGGCAGTTGAACTCACTCCTACGACGTTACGCGAATCGATGCGGACACGACCGGACTACGACGACGTGCCCCCGACCTGTCGAGCCGGCCTGTCGGGGCGACATGAGATGCTGATCACATGATGGGGGTCGATCGTCCGAAGATCGAGGGTTCGGTGGGGGTCGACGGGGGACGCCGTCGGATCGGCTTCGCCGAGTTCGGATCGGCCACCGGCCGCGCCGTGATCTGGTTGCACGGCACTCCGGGCGCACGGCGCCAGGTGCCCACCGAGGCGCGGCAGTTCGCCGCCGACAACCACATCCGGCTGATCGGCCTCGACCGGCCCGGGGTCGGCAGCTCCACGGCCCACCGGTACCAGCGGGTCATCGACTTCCCGGCCGACCTCGGCCCGGTGCTCGAGGCCCTCGGGATCGACGAGTTCTCGGTGGTCGGCCTGTCCGGCGGCGGGCCATATGCCCTGGCCACCGCCTATGCCTTCCCGACGCGGGTGGTCGACGTCGGCATCCTCGGCGGGGTGGCCCCGACGGTCGGCCCCGACGCCATCACGGGCGGGGCGATGACCTACGGCAGCCTCGCCGCACCCCTGGTGCGGGTCGCCGGTGCCCCGCTCGGTCAGGCGATCAGCTCGTTCCTGTCCATCGCGCGTCCGGTCGCCGACCCCGCGATCCGGCTGTACGGGCGGTTCTCACCGAGCGCCGACCGCGAACTGCTCGCCCGCCCCGAGTTCCGCGCGATGTTCCTCGACGACCTGCTCCACGGTGGCCGGCGCCGGATGGAGGCGCCGTTCACCGACATCCTCGTCTTCGCCCGCGACTGGGGTTTCCGCGTCGGCGACGTCACCGCCCCGGTGCGGTGGTGGCATGGTGACCACGACCACATCATCCCGTTCGATCACGGCCGGCACATGGTGTCGCTGCTACCCGACGCGAAACTCCTCGCGCTGCCGGGCGAGAGTCACCTCAGCACCCTGGGCAGCTCCGTCGACATCCTCACCGAGTTGCTGTCGGTGTGGGATACGCAGCGTCCGCCCGCCTAACCCGCCTGCTCCCCCAGTTCGGCCTCACCCAGTTCGGCGAGAATGGCCGCGGTGTGTTCACCGAGCGCGGGCACCGCACCCATCCGCAGTTCGACGTCATCGAAGGTCATCGGTGGCAGCACCGCCCGGATCGGGCCGATCTCGGTGTCGACGGTGCGCCAGCGGTCCCGTTCGGCCAGTTGCGGATGGTCGACGACGCCGCCCACGTCGCGGATCTGCGCGGCCGGGATGCCCGCGGCGGCCAGCTTCGCGTCGAGATCGGCGGTGGTGAAGGTGCGGGTGCGGTCGGCGACGAGTCCGTCCACCTCCGCCCGACGCGCCACGCGTTCGATGTTGGTGGCATATCGCGGGTCGTCGGCGAGTTCCGGTGCGGCCAGGACGTCGGTGACCAGCGTGCGCCAGCCACGATCGTTCTGCACCCCGATCAGGATCTCGCCGTCGGCGGTGGGATAGCCGTCGTAGGGGACGATGGCCGCGTGTCCCAGCCCACACCGCGGGATCTGCCGGCCGGCATGCATCCGGATGTACATCGGGTGCCCCATCCACTCGACCACGGCGTCGAACATCGACACGTCGATCCGCGCGCCCCGACCCGAGACTCCCCGGCGTACCAGCGCCGACAGCACCGAGGTGAGCGCGTACATACCGGCCGCGATGTCGGCGGTGGGAACCCCTGTCTTGGCCATCGTGTCGGCGGTGCCGGTCACCGAGATCAGTCCGGTCTCCGCCTGCACGAGCATGTCGTAGGCCTTGTGGTCGCGCATCGGGCCGTCGGTGCCGTAGCCGCTCATGCTGACCACGATCAGCCCCGGATGGCCGGCGCGCAGAGTGTCGGCGTCGAGGCCGAGCCGGTCGGCGGCACCGGGTGCGAGGTTCTGCAGGAAGACGTCGGCCCGGGCGATCAGCCGCCGCACCAGATCCTGTCCGCGCGGGGTCTTGAGGTCGACGGTGAACGATTCCTTGCCCCGGTTGAGCCAGACGAAATGCGAGGCCAGGCCGTCCACCGCGGCGTCATAGTGGCGGGCGAAGTCACCCTCGTCCTCCCGCTCGATCTTGATCACCCGCGCCCCCAGATCGGCGAGATGACGGGTGGCCAGCGGTGCGGCCACCGCCTGCTCGAGGGCCACCACGGTCAATCCGGTCAGCGGCAGGTCGTCCGCGCGTGCGGCCTGCGGTTCGGCATCGGTCACCATTGCACCTTCGCCGGTGCGCCCGAGCGGTGTCAACGCGCACCGCGGGTCCGGTCGCGCACGACCCGGACATCGCGTCATAGGAGCTGACTCACGGTCTGTGAACCGACCGATCTTTGCGCACAGCGGATTTCCGTGTTCAGATGCTGAGATGAGCGTCACCATCGAGATCACCGGCCATGCACAGCGCGAGGCATGGGCGCGCAAGGAGATTCCGCCCGTCGAAGAGGTCCGTGACGGGCTCTGGTCGATCCCGGTCTCGATGGGTCAGAACCCGTTGCGCTACATCCTCGTCTACGCGCTGGCCGCCTCCGACGGAACGCTGGCCCTGATCGACACCGGCTGGGACTCCGACGAGGGCTGGCAGATGCTCGTCGACGGCATCCACGCCACCGGACACGACGTCTCGGATGTGAAGAAGGTGGTCATCACCCACCTGCACCCCGACCACTTCGGGATGGTGCCGCGCCTGCTCGACCATGCCGACCCGATCCTCGGGATGCATCGCAACGACGCCCGGCACCTGCGGTTCCACACCGACGCCGAGGTCGGCCGCCAGCTCGCCCAGGGGCAGGCCGAACTGCTGCGGCTCGGCGTCACCGACAACGCCGTCGACATCGGCCTGAACCAGTTCACCCGGCTCCCCAAGGGCCGGACGATGGACGTCGAACTCGCCGACGGCGACCCGATCGGCGTGCCGGGCTGGGATCTGCGCGCGGTGTGGACACCCGGGCACACCGCCGGGCACCTGTGCTTCGTCGACGACACCGCCGGGGTGATCTTCACCGGCGACCACCTGCTGCCGCGGATCAGCCCGAACGTGTCGACCAATCCGTTCCAGGCCGAGAGCCCCCTGGCCGACTACCTGATCTCGCTGGCCAACACCGAGCAGCTCCCCGACCACGAGGCCCTGCCCTCCCACGAGTACCGCTTCCGCGGGCTGGCCACCCGGGTCGGCGACCTGCTGGCCCATCACGAGGAGCGGCTCGACGAGATCACCGCCGCCGTCGCCGCCGACCCGGAGATCACCGCATGGGACGTGACCCGCTCGGTGACCTGGTCGCGGCCGTTCGCCGAGCTGTCGGTGCCGCTGTCGCACATGGCATTGCGCGAGACCCACGCGCATATGCTGGTGCTGGCCGCCCGCGGCGTGCTCACCGCCACCGAGCCCGACGCCCAGACCGAGCCCGTCCGGTGGTCGGTGACCGCCCCCGCCTGACCCGCACGGCCCGACCCACCCGAGCTTCACCCGGCACGAGGAGTCCCGTTGAGTTCTGTCACCACCGAGTTCGCCGACGGCGTCGCCGTTTTCACCATCGACCGGCCCGACGCCCGCAATGCGGTGAACCAGGAGGTGGCCACCGAGCTCGCCGCCGCCGTCGACGAGCTCGAACGCCGGGACGACATCTCGATCGCCATCCTCACCGGCGCCGGTGGGACATTCTGTGCCGGAATGGATCTCAAGGCCTTCACCCGTGGTGAGCTGCCCTTCGTCCCCGGTCGCGGCTTCGGCGGTCTCACCGAGTCACCGCCCACCAAGCCGCTGATCGCCGCGGTCGAGGGGTGGGCGCTGGCCGGTGGCTGCGAGCTCGCGCTGTCGGCGGATCTGATCGTGGCCGCCGAGGACGCGAAGTTCGGTCTGCCCGAGGTCAAACGCGGACTGGTCGCCGCGGCCGGCGGCCTGCTCCGGCTGCCCAAGATCCTGCCCTACCAGCTCGCCTCGGAGATCGCCCTCACCGGCGAACCCGTCACCGCGCCGCGGCTCCACCAGTTCGGCGTGGTCAACACGATCACCGCATCCGGCGGGGCACTCGACGGCGCACGGGAACTCGCCGCACGTATCGCCGCGAACGGCCCACTCGCGGTGAAGGCCACCAAGCAGGTGCTGGGGATGGCCGTCCGCTACACCGACCCCGACCTCTTCACCGCCCAGAGCGTCCCCCTCGACCCGGTGTTCGCCTCCGCCGACGCGCAGGAAGGCGCCCTGGCGTTCGCCGAGAAGCGCGCACCGAACTGGACCGGCCGGTGAACCGCGAGCGGTCCCGCCGCGACGTCCTGCGCGCGGCGGGTGTCTACGCACTCGGTGCGGGCGTGCTCGGTACCGGTGCGCTCGGTACCGGTGTGCTCGGGGCCGGCGCATTGGGGTCGGGCCCGGCGACGGCAGCACCGTCCGGATTCGTCACCCCGCCACCGGTTCCCGGGTGGACCGACGGATTCTGCTTCGGTGCCGCGAACTCCGGGTTCCAGGCGGAGGGATACAACCCGGACTCCAACTGGAAGCGTTACACCGACCGCGCCTCGGCGACCGGTGAGGTCGACCCGGTCGGCAACGCCGTCGACTTCCGGCACCGCTACCGCGAGGACATCCGGCTCGCACAGGGTATGGGCCTCAACACCTTTCGCTTCGGTATCGAGTGGGCCCGGGTGGAGCCACGCCGCGGCCACATCGATCGGGAGGCACTCGCCTACTACGACGACGTCGTCGCCACCATCCGGTCGTCGGGTATGCGCCCGATGATCACGTTGCTGCACTACGTGTATCCGGGATGGGTCGTCGACCAGGGCGGTTTCCTCGGTGCCCGCACCCTCGACGACTGGACACGGCACGTCGAGATGATCACCGAACGCTATGCCGGTTCCGACACCATGTGGATCACCATCAACGAGCCGGTGGTCTTCTTCGGTCACGAGATGGAGGTCGGCACGGTCACCGCCACCGACCTGCCGCGCTTCCTCGACCGGGTGGCACAGGCGCATCGCGTCGCCTATCGCGCCGCGCATCGGGCCGATCCGGCGGCCCGGGTCGGCGCCAACGAGGCCTTCCTGCCCGCGGTCACCCCGGCCGTCGACGCCGTGTTCTTCGACCGCGTCCGCGACACCCTCGACTTCGTCGGCATCGACTACTACTACGGTGCGGCGCTGAGCAATCTCACCGCGATCTACGGGGCCACCAGCGATTTCGCGAAGATCCGCCCGCAGCCCGACGACATCTACCAGGCCTGCCACCACTATGCGCAGGCCTATCCGGGCAAGCCGATCTACATCGTCGAGAACGGGATGCCCACCGACGACGGCCGCCCTCGCGCCGACGGCTACACGCGCGGGAACTTCGTCGACGACACCCTGTTCTGGCTGCAACGGGCCCGAGGCGAAGGGCTCCCCATCGTCGGCTACAACCACTGGTCGATCACCGACAACTACGAATGGGGCACCTACAGTTCGCGTTTCGGCCTCTACCGGGTGGATGTCCGGACCGATCCCACGCTGACCCGACACCCCACCACCGGGGTGGCGGCCTACCGTCGGATGGCTGCCGGACGCGGCCCGGCCGCCGGATATCGTCCGGTGATGGCGCCCGCCGTCGGCTCGGCGGCGCGGATACCGCAATCGATGGTGTCGCCCAGCCGGATCGACGGACCGCGTGCACTGCTCTGATCTCCGCCCCGGTGCAGGTGCCGGGACGGATTCCTTTCTAGGATGAGCAGGTGGACCTGCATCTGACCGCCTACTTCGTCGCGGTCATCGACCACGGCGGGATCACGAAGGCGGCACAGGCCCTCTACATCTCGCAACCGTCGCTGTCGCAGGCCATCCGGACCCTCGAGAAACGTCTGGGCGTCACCCTGTTCGACCGCAGTGGCCGCCGGCTCGAGCTCACCGATGCGGGGCGTCGGCTCGAGGTGGCCGCCCGGCGCATCCTCGCCGACGTCGACCGCGCCAAGGACCGGGTCGCCCGGGTCCGCGAACTGCGTTCCGGGCGAGTCGACATCGTCACCAACTCCACACTCGCCATTGATCCCCTCGTCGGCATGGTCCGGGCGTTCCGGCAGCAGTTCGCCGACGTCGTCGTCCGGGTCGTCTCCGCCGACGGCCCCGCCGGCATCCTCGCCGCCCTGCGTCACGGTGAGGCCGAGCTCGGGCTGATCGACTCCGACGCCGACCACGCCAGCTTCGTCGCCCTCCCGCTGGGGACGCAGGAGATGGTGCTCGCCACCGATCCCGCACTGCTGCCCGACCGTTCCACGACGATCCTGCCGCGCGCCGCGGTCCGCGCCATCCCGTTGGTGGTCGATCATTCCGATCAGCCGACCGCGGCGATGATCGCCGATCTCGTCGCCGAGGACGCCCGCAACGTGGTGGTCGACTGCGCCCACCCGGCGGCGACGTGGGAACTCGTGTCGCGAGGTGTCGGTGCCACCGTCCTGCCCCGCCCCATCGCCGCCGAGACCCTGCCGCACGCCACGATCGTCGAGCTCGACCCACCACTGCGCCGCGACTACGGACTGGTCACGCGCTCGGGTCAGCCGTCGCCGGCGGCCGCCGCATTCATCGCGGTCGCCCGCGCCCACTGCGGGGCGCCGGACGTCTCCGCACTCGACGGCCGGGACTGGTGAGGCGTGGAACTCCGACAGATCGAGTACTTCTTGGCCGTCGTCGAACACGGCGGCATCGGCGGCGCCTCGGCCGCCCTGGGCGTCACCCAGCCCACGGTGTCCCAGGCGCTTCGGGCCCTCGAACGCGAACTCGGGGTGCCGCTGTTCCATCGGATCGGCCGCGGCATGGTGCCCAGTTCGGCCGGACGTGCACTGGTGGGCTCGTCACGTCAGATCATGCGCGACATCGCCGCCGTCGACGATGCGTTGTCGGCGGAGGGCGGTGAGCTGACCGGCCGGGTGGACGTGCTGGCCTCCCCGTTCGTCAGCGGTGGCGTCGTGACCGACTTGATCACCACCTTCCGCACCGAGAACCCCTCGGCCACAGTCCGTCTCGGGGAGCTGCGCGAGGAATCACAGGCGATGACCATGCTCGAGGAGGGCCGCTGCGAGTTCGTGATCACCCATCTACCCACCGTCGGTGACGATCTCGACGTGGTCGTGCTCGGCGAGCAGGAGTTCTGGCTGGTCTACCCACCCGGAACCGACCTGCCGCCCGGGCCGGTGGGCCTCGCCGACCTCCCGCTGATACCGATGATCATCGTGCCCCGCGGCGGATCGGTCGCCGAGGAGATCGCGAGTGCGATCCGCGAGGCCGGGGTACGCTTCCCCCTCGCCGTGGTGTCCGATCACCGTGAGGAGCGAATCCCCATGGTACTGGCCGGAATCGGCGGCACACTGGCCGAGCGTCGGGTGGCCGAGGCCGTCGCCGACCGCGCCGTCGTCCGCCCGGTCAATCCGCGCTTCGCCCGCACCTTCGCCCTCGTCTTCGACCCCGGCACCCTCTCCCTCGCCGGCCAGGCCTTCGCCGACATCGCACGCCGCGTCACCACCGACTGAACAGTCCTCTCCACTGGCCCATTGATGATGAGCCGCGCCTTCTACGATGATTGAGCCGGGACCGAGCATCGCGAGGACCCGAGTCGAAATCTCCGCAGCCTGCGTCGGGAAGTGACCACCTCCGAAGTGGCTGCGTTGGCGACGTCGGCCGTCTGAGGTTTCGACACGCCTCGTCGCTACGCTCCTCATCGGCTCAACCACCCACTGGGCGTTGATGATTGAACCATCCCGGCGTTTCCGGAGACCTCATCTTGTGAGTGCTTCCTCCGGTCTGAGGGCACGTCTGTGATCGTAGTGGAACTGTTCAGCCTCGTCTGGGGTCAGGTCGTCGCAGTAGGTGTGCGGCCGTTCCTGGTTGTAGAACGCGACCCATTGCGCGGTCGCCAGTGACAGTTCGGTGACCCCGGGGAACCGGGGCTGGTTGTCGACGAGCTCGTTCTTGTAGTCGGAGTTCACCGATTCGGCCAGAGCGTTGTCGTAGCTGTCTCCAACACTTCCGACTGAAGCGGCGATCCCGGCCTCGGCGAGGCGCTCGGTGAACGCGAGCGCCGTATACTGCGAGCCAGCGTCGTTGTGATGGGTCAAACCGTCCAGATCCGTTACGCCAGAACGCATTCGGGCCGCGGTAGCGTTATCGATGGCGGCGGTGACCAGGTCCGTCGTCATCTGTGAGGCGACCTTCCAGCCGACGATCTTGCGGGCGAACACATCGGTGACGAACGCCGTGTACGCCCACCCCGTCGCGATACGGCAGTAGGTGAAATCGGCCACCCATAAGCGGTTCGGTTCCGCCGCCCAGAACCGGCGATCGACCAGGTCTTCCGGCCGCTCGTGGTCATGGTTGGGGCGGGTGGTGTGCGGGCTCTTCTTCTTCAACGCGCCGTGCCACCCCATCTCCCGCATGAGGCGCTCGACGGTGCAGCGGGCGACGTCAATTCCGTTGCTGCGCAACTTACTCCACATCTTCCGCGAGCCGAGAACCTGGTAGAGCTGCTGCTCCTTCCGGAGTGAGTAGATCGCGTCGATGACCTGCGCATCGGCGACCATACGTGCAGTGGGCTGCTTGTTGACGTGCTCGTAGTATGTGGGTGGGGCGATGGGCAGACCGTGCTCGGTGAGCACTCGGCACATCGGATCGACTCCCCAGACAAGACCATCGCCGCCCACCCGGTTGCCCTGGTGAGCGGCGATGAACTCCACGATCAGCGGTGTGGCCGGTCGATCTCGGCCGCGAAGAAACTGGCTGCCGCCTTCAAGATCCCGTTGGCGCGTTTGAGTTCCGCGTTCTCCTTCCGCAGGCGTCTGACCTCATCACCGTCGACCGCTGCCTCCGACACCGCAGCGGCTGCTTCGGGGACGTTGCGGACCCATTTGCGTACCGTCTCCGCCGACCCGATCCCGAGTAGGCCGGCGGTCTTGTTCATTGCCGCCCACTCCGTCGACCCGTCGGCCACCAACTGGGCCACCATGTCCACCGCGTCCCGCTTCAAATCAGCCGGGTACCGCTTCGTTCCTGATGCCATGGCATCCATCCTTCCGTGAGACACAGTCTCCGGAAACTCCGGGATGGATCAGATTGAGCCGGGACCGAGCATCGCGAGGACCCGAGTCGAAATCTCCGCAGCCAACGTTGAGTGGTGACCACCTCAGAGATGGTCACCTCAGCGAGCCCGGCCGCCGGAGGTTTCGACACGCCTCGTCGCTACGCTCCTCATCGGCTCAACCATCAACGGCGAGTATCTGATTGAGCCGCGATCCCGTTGCTGATTTCAGTGTCACTCTTGTGGAGCCACCAAGTTGGTGGTTGTGTTCAGTCCACCGGGCATCTGGCTCTGTTGCTGGTTGACCATTCCCGACACCTGTTGGGGATTGGTCACGGCTCATTCTGCCGATGCCCGGGTGGACGGACCGACCGGATGTGACTTGATAGGAGCGTGGCAACCGCCCCCACTGAGATATGTCCTACCGGCCGGCCCGACTGTCACCATTCCGTTCGACAGGAAGGCATCTTCCATGATCATCGTTGGCGCCGATGTACAAAAGCGCTCACACACATTCGTCGCGGTCGATACCGCCGGCAGACAACTGGGCACCGTGACCGTGCCCGCCACCACGACCGGTCACCAGACCGCTCTGCGGTGGGCCCACGCCACGTTCGGTACCGACCTGGTGTGGGCGATCGAGGACTGCCGCAATATGTCGGCGCTCCTCGAACGTGACCTGCTGACCGCGAACCAAAAAGTGGTGCGGGTCGCCCCGCATCTGATGGCCGAACACCGCAAGACCGGCCGCCAACCAGGTAAGTCCGATCCGATCGATGCTCTGGCCGTCGCCCGGGCCGCTGCCCGTGAACCCAACCTCCCGATCGCCTCACACGACGAGGTCAGCTACACAGTGAAAGCACTCACCGATTATCGGGAATCGCTTGTCCACGAACGGACTTCGAAGATCAATCGGGTGTTGTGGCGGGTGCATGCGATCGATCCCGAACACGAAGTGAAGAAGGGGGGTTTGAACCGGGCGAAGCATCAGAAACTCCTCGCAGCCTGGTTGCAGACCTGTGACCGCGGCGCTGTCGATGTGCTGTTGGCGATCAAGGAGGTGGCTGCGATCGCGGCGTTGACCGTGGAGATCAACGAGGTGTACAAGCAGCTGTCGGCGTTAGTTACGGCGGCGGTGGCGTTGCCTGGTTGCGGGATCCTCAGTGCGGCGAAGTTGCTTGGCGAGTCTGCCGGTATTTCGCGTTTCGGTACCGAGGCTCAGTTCGCTCGGCATGCTGGGATCGCTCCGGTACCGGTGTGGTCGGGTAAGTCGGCGGGTAGGCATCGGTTGACGCGTTCGGGGAATAGGCAACTCAATGCGGCGGTCCATCGGATTGCGTTGACCCAGTCTCGTATGCCTGACAGTCTCGGGCATGCCTATTACGCGAAGAAACGTGCCGAGGGTAAGAAGTCTCGTGAGGCGATGCGTTGCCTGAAACGGCGACTCGTACGCACAATTTTTCATCGTCTGGTCACCGATCACGCTGCCCGCTCACACACCGAAATCCTGGTTCCACGAGCAGCCGCTTGACATAGGAGCGATGAGCCGGGACCGAGCCGGAAGGGCGAGGACCCGAGTCGAAATCTCCGCAGCCAACAATGTCCCCAACAACCCCACAGGTGAACCCGAAACCCCAGGGTGAACAGCTTTCACAACCTATCCACAAATACTGTTCTGCTTGCCAATTCGAGTAATCATCGCCTATACGTTCGCTACAATGGAACACATGCAGGGGGAGCTGGACACCGTGATCGACATACTCACCAATTGTCGTTTCGACGACGATCAGACCGGGCAGATCGTCTTCACGAACATGCGGAAACTGGTCACCATACGCAACCTCGTCGACTCGCTCACCGCCGCCGGCGCCGGGAGTCTCGACCGGCTGGAGGTCGCACAGAATCACGGGCACAAACCGATCGCGTTATTGATAGAGATGGGGCTCGCGCCCGCCGTCGCTGCGCGGATGCAGCGGATCGGCACCTCAGCAGTCGTGGAACGCACACTGAAACATGCTGCCGACGGGGCGATCTCCGGTGAACACGTCGACGCGATCGTGCGCGGACTCAACCAGATCGGCTTGCGCGCCGGCGAACCCCCGACCGCCGAAACCTGGGCCGAGTTCGAAGGCGATCTGTTGGCGCAGGTGTTGTCCGGTGCGAAGCCTGCTGAGGTGATGGCGCGAGCGCATCAGCTTGGTGACCATCATGCTGATGACGCCGAGGGTGGACGTCCAGCGAAAGAGGACCGCAACCTGAATGCCCTCGATATCGGGCGGACCGATGACGGCCGGGTCGCTGTCTCCGGGAGTCTGGATGTGGTCGTGGGTGAGAAGTTGGCGACGGCGATCGAGAAGCTGTCGGCGCCGGTCCCGCAACCGGATGGTTCGAAGGACCCGCGTGAAGCGCCTCGACGTCGGGCTGATGCGTTGGAGATGGTGCTCGATATGGCCGCTGGTGCAGGGGAACGGTCCGTCACCGCTCTACCTGCGGCGCTGATCAACCTGTCGGTCCCCGCGGATAAACCGGACAAGTCGGAATTGGCGTTCGGTGGGTCGATCACCCACAACACCTTGTTGGAAACGAGCTGTGACGGTGTGGTGGTCATGACCATCGTCGACGGCGAACGCGTCCCGCTGGACATGGGACGCTCGAAACGGTTGTTCACCGCTTCGCAGCGGCGTGCCCTGTTCGAGCGGGATCGGTGTTGTATCAAGTGTGGTGCCCCGGCATCGCGCACTCAGGCCCATCACATCGCGCATTGGTCGGATGGTGGTGCCACCGACCTGGCGAACGGCTGTTTGTTGGCTCTTCCTGATTGAGAGTGCCCGAATGGGTGTGCGAGTCCACTAGATGTAGGTCCGATTCGGTGGTGAGCCGCTGGGCTCGTGGCGGGTCCTGTGGTGTGAAGATGAAAGCTCTCACACACCCAATCCGAACACCAACAGGACCCATGACGCAGCGTAGCGCTATTGCCGACACGATTTGCCGCACGATCGAACTCGGCGTCACGATCACCGATGCCGCCATCGACGGCGAGGACCGTACCCACTTGTTTTGCCAGCTCCTGGACCCGAAGAACACCTGCCCGACGTGCGGGCAGGCGGGTCGGCTGCGTGATCATGTCGACCGTGAGGTCGCCGATCTGCCCATCGTCGGGCATCCGACCCGGCTGCACCTGTCGGTGCCGCGCTATGTGTGTGCCACCACCGACTGCACGACGTCGGTGTTTCGTGCCGACATCAGCGCCATCGTGGCGCCGAGGGCGCAGGTCACCCGCCGCACCACCACCTGGATCATGCGAGCGATGATCAGCGACAAGATGAGTGTGAAGGCCGTCGCGGCTGCGGTCGGGTTGAGCTGGAACACCGTCAACACCCTCGCCCTGGCCGCGGTCAAGAAGCTGGCTGCTGCACCGGCCCGGTTGGCCGGTGTGCGGGTCCTCGGGGTCGATGAGCACAAGTGGAAACACGTTCGCGGCAAGGGTGATCCGAATTTCGTGACCGTCCTGGTCGATCTCACCCCGATCGTGGATGGAACCGGCCCGGCCCGGTTGCTGGATATGGTCGCCGGCCGCTCCAAAGCCGCGCTCAAAGACTGGCTCGGCGCGCGGGATCAGGGGTTCCGCGACCGGATTCGGGTGGTCACGATGGACGGGTTCACCGGGTATCGCACCGCCACTGCCGAAGCCCTCGACAAGGCGCGTGTGGTGATGGACCCCTTCCACGTCGTGCATCTGGCAGCGGAGAAATTGACCTTGTGTCGTCAACGCGTGCAACAAGATACGTGCGGGCATCGCGGTCGATCCGGGGATCCGCTCTACGGCATCCGTCGCACCTTGTTGACCCGGATCGGGTTGCTCACCGACAAGCAGAAGACTCGGCTGCGCGGCGGCCTCGATGCCCGCGAGGAGCACGTGGCCGTTGCGGTCACCTACGCGATCTACCAGGAGTTGATCGATGCCTACGAGCAACCCACCAAGCGGGACAGCAAGATCGCAATGTACAAGCTGCTCAAGAAGATCAAGACCGGCGTGCCCGCCGGACTATCAGAGCTGGCCCAACTCGGGCGTTCGTTGTGGTCACGACGGGCCGAGATCCTCGCCTACTTCGACACCGGCGCCTCCAACGGCCCAGTCGAAGCCATCAACGGGCGCCTCGAGCATCTGCGCGGCATCGCCCTCGGGTTCCGTAACCTCACCCACTACATCTTGCGGTCGCTCATCCACTCCGGCCAACTCGCAGAAAGCCTGCGCGCACTCTGAATTAGGAAGAGCCTGTTTGTTGTGTGCGTCATGTCATGCCGATGTGCATCACAACGGATGGGACGTCTACATGGGTCCGGATGCTCATCCATGGTTGATCCCACCCGAGGTAGTGGATCGGCGTCGTCGTCCGATTCCGGCGTACAACAGGCGGTTTGCCGACGAACTACCGAATGCTGCCTGAGTCTTGATTGAGCTTGTGTTCTTTGAGAACTTCATAGAGATAGTGGTGTGTCGGAGCCTCCGTTGGTTGCGTTGGCGAGTTCGGCCGGCGGAGGTTTCGACACGACTTGTCGCTTCGCTCCTCGTCGGCTCAACCATCAACGGAGCGTGGCTAATTGAGCGCGCCTTCTACGATGATTGAGCCGGGACCGAGCGTAGCGAGGACCCGTGTCGAAATCTCCGTAGCCGACGTCGGGTGGTGAGCACGTCGGAGGTGGTCGGGTTGGCGAGTTCGGCTGTCTGAGGTTTCGACACGTCTCGTCGCTGCGCTCCTCGTCGGCTCAACCATCAACGGCTGCTTGCTGATTGAGCGAGGAGCCCTGTTGGTGATTGAGCCGGGACCGAGCGGAGCGAGGACCCGAGTCGAAATCTCCGCAGCTTGCGTCGGGTGGCGAGCACGTCGGAGGTGGTCACCTTGGCGACATCGGCCGGCGAAGGTTTCGACACGACTTGTCGCTGCGCTCCTCGTCGGCTCAACCATCAACGGCTGCTTGCTGATTGAGCGAGGAGCCCTGTTGGTGATTGAGCCGGGACCGAGCGGAGCGAGGACCCGTGTCGAAATCTCCGCAGCGTGCGTTGGGTGGTGACCACCTCGGAGGTGGTCACGTCGGCGAGTTCGGCCGTCTGAGGTTTCGACACGTCTCGTCGCTTCGCTCCTCATCGGCTCAACCACCAACCGCTGCTTGCTGATTGAGCGAGGGGCCCTGTTGGTGATTGAGCCGGGACCGAGCATCGCGAGGACCCGAGTCGAAATCTCCGCAGCCGACGTCGGACGGTGACCACCTCAGAGGTGGTCACCTTGGCGACATCGGCCGGCGGAGGTTTCGACACGCCTCGTCGCTACGCTCCTCATCGGCTCAACCATCAACGGGCAGTTGATGATTGCGCCGGTACTGGGCATCGCGAAGCCATCAGCGGCCAGCGGCCGGGTTCACGCGTCAGCCGACCAACTCGAAGATGGTCGCGTTGGCCATTCCTCCTGCCTCGCACATGGTCTGCAGGCCGTAGCGGATTCCGTTGTCGCGCATGTGATGGATCAGGCGGGTCGCGAGGATGGCACCGGAACCACCCAGCGGATGGCCGACGGCGATCGCCCCGCCGAGCGGATTCAGCGCCTTGTCCGCGGCACCGGTCTCGATCTGCCAGGCCAGGGGAACCGGCGCGAAGGCCTCGTTGACCTCGAACGCACCGATCTCGTCGATCGTCAGACCCGAACGGGCCAAGGCCTTGGCGGTGGCCGGGATCGGGCCGGTCAGCATGATGACCGGATCGTCGGCGGCGACCACGGTGGTGTGCACCCGTGCAATCGGGGTGAGCCCGTGCGCCGCAGCCGTCTCACTCGACATCACCAGCAGCGCGCCGGCGCCATCGGAGATCTGTGAGGCATTGCCCGCATGGATCACACCGTTCTCGTCGAATACCGTCTTGAGCTTGCCCAACGACTCCAGGGTGCCGCCACGACGGATACCCTCGTCACCCTCGAGAACACCGGGCAGGGTGGCGAGTTGTGCATCGAAGGCACCGGAATCGGCTGCGGCCGCCGCCAGCTCATGCGACCGCAACGAGTACTCGTCCACCCGGGTACGGTCCAGATCCCAACGGCGGGCGACCATCTCCGCACCGATCCCCTGACTGAACCGATCGACGCCGAAGCGGTCGAGCACCGTCGCCGGCTGGCTCTCCCCGTTCGGCGCGGCACTGCCCATCGGAACCCGGGACATCGACTCCACGCCACCGGCCACGACGATGTCGAGCTGGCCGGAGATCACCGCGGCAGCAGCCATCGCCAGCGTCTGCTGACTCGATCCGCAAGCACGGGTGACGGTGGTACCCGGAACCGACTGCGGCCAGCCCGCGGCGAGCACCGCGGTGCGGGCGATGTTGCCCGCCTGCTCACCGCTCTGGCTCACGCAACCCCACATCACGTCGTCGACGACTGCCGGATCGACACCGGTACGGGCAGCCAGCGCCTCGAGCACATGCGCCGACAGATCGGCCGGGTGGATTCCGGAGAGCGCACCCCCACGGCGTCCGATCGGGGTGCGGACTGCGTCCACGATCACTGCATCTGTCATGTCACGACTTCCTCGGGTATCGGCGATCTCGGGTACAGGCGATCTCGGGTGCGGGTGGGTTCCGGCGGCGCCGGTCGCCACTGCCATCGAATCGACCATGAAGCGGCGGCGATCTCAAGGAGTTTGATGCTCATACAGACATAGCCACGACCTATAGTGCCCGGTGATCCGCCCACACATTGCCTGTTCCTAAGGCACCGTTAGCCGAACTGCGGTACCAGGCACCCCCCCGACGCGGGGCATGGTGGGTGCATCGCACGGGACCGGCGAGTACCCACCGCGGCCGATCCACATCACTCACCAGGGGGAGACGACAACCGATGCAGCGCACCGTGTTCAACACCGATCATGAGGCCTTTCGCGCCACCGTCCGCGACTTCATCGCCAAGGAGGTGGAACCGGTCCACCACGAGTGGGAGAAGCAGGGCCACCCGCCGCGCGAGTTCTACAACAAGCTCGGCGAACTCGGCGTCCTCGGCATCGAGGCACCCGAGGAGTTCGGGGGTGGCGGGGCCTCGGACTTCACCTATTCGATGGTGATCAGCGAAGAATGCGCCCGGGCCGGGGTGACCTTCGGCAGCTACTCGGTACACGCCAACCTGATCCTGCCGTACCTGATGGAGTACGCCACCGACGAGCAGAAACAGCGGTGGATTCCCGGATTCTGTTCCGGTGACCTCATGTTCGCCATCGCGATGACCGAGCCCGGCACCGGATCGGATCTGGCCAACATCGCCACCACCGCCCGGCTCGACGACGACGGCAGCCACTACGTCCTCGACGGTGCGAAGACCTTCATCACCGGCGGTGCACTCGCCGACCGCATCCTCGTGGTCTGCCGCACCTCCCCCTTCGACCCCGCCGACCGGCGCGCCGGACTCTCGATCCTGGTGGTGGACACCACCTCCGAGGGATTCAGCGTGGGCCGGCGACTGGAGAAGATCGGCCTCAAGGCCTCCGACACCGCCGAACTCTCGTTCAGTTCGGTGCGGGTACCGGTGACCGACCGCCTCGGCGACGAGGGAGCGGGCTTCACCTACCTCACCCACAACCTCGCCCAGGAACGGCTGACCATCGCGATCGGCGCCGCCGCGACCGCAGCCGCCGCCCTGCAGCACGCCCTCGCCTACACACGCGAACGCGACGTGTTCGGCAGGCCGGTGGCGTCGTTCCAGAACACCAAATTCGTCCTCGCGGAATGCTCCGCCGAGGTCGAGGCCGTCCAGCAGTTCGTCGACCGCGCCCTCACCCTGCACAACGCGGGCGAACTCAGCGTGCCGGATGCCGCACGCGCCAAGCTCTTCGCCACCGACACCGCAGGCCGCGTCATCGACAAATGCCTGCAACTCCACGGCGGCTACGGCTACATCACCGAGTTCCCGATCGCCCGACTCTACGCCGACACCCGCGTCTCCCGGATCTACGGTGGCACCAGCGAGGTGATGAAGACGATCATCGCGAAAGATCTGGGACTCTAGCGGGTTCTCACTCCATACTGCGCAACTGATCCAGCCAGGCACGCGCCGACGCATCCGACGGCGACCGCCAGTCACCGCGCGGCGACAAGGAGCCGCCCGACCCGATCTTGGGGCCGTTGGGCATCGCGGTGCGCTTGAACTGGTTGCCCATGAACCGCTTGAGGAACACCCCCAGCCAGTGCTCGATGGTGTCGTCGTCGTAGCTGTTGCGGGACTCGACGGCCTCGGAATCCCACGGCAACCCCCGCGACCGCGGACCCCACGTCTGCTGTGCGAGGTAGGCGATCTTGGACGGCCGGTTGCCGTAGCGCGTCAGGTGATAGAGGAAGAAGTCGTGCAACTCGTACGGCCCGACGGTGTCCTCGGTGGACTGGACCGCCCCGTCCTCCCCCGGCGGGATCAGCTCGGGGCTGATCACGTCCTCGAGGATCTCCACCAGCGCCGCCGTGGTCTCCGACGCATAGGTACCGGTCGAGATCATCCAGCGGATCTGATGCTGGACAAGGGTTTTCGGTACCGACGAGTTGACATTGTAGTGCGACATCTGGTCGCCGACACCGTAGGTGCACCATCCGAGCGCGAGCTCGGACAGGTCACCGGTACCGAGCACGATCCCGCCGTGGTGGTTGGCCAGCCGGAACAGGTGCGAGGTGCGCTCACCGGCCTGCACGTTCTCGAAGGTCACGTCGAAGACCTTCTCGCCCCGCGAGTACGGGTGCCCGAGATCGGCCAGCATCTGCTCACACGACGGCCGGATGTCGAGCTCGGCCCCACTCACCCCGAGCGTGTCCATCAGCACGTGGGCACGGGCCAGGGTCGCACCACCGGTGGCGAACCCCGGCATGGTGTAGGCCAGGATGTTGGTGCGCGGCAGGCCCAGTCGGTCGAAGGTGTCCACCGCGACCAGCAGCGCGAGGGTGGAGTCCAGTCCCCCCGACACCCCGATCACGATCTTGTCGAGACCGGTGGACCGCAACCGGGCGGCCAGACCCTGGACCTGGATGTGCCCGACCTCGGCACATCGCTCGTCGCGGTCGGCGAGCCCGCTGGGCACGAACGGGAACCGCGGCACCGTACGGCGCAGGCTGTCGGCGTGAGCGAATCCCGGTTCGGCGGATTCGACGGCTGCGGTGTCGCGCCCGTCGAAGGCGAACTCGATGCGCCGCAACGACTTCAGCTCGGCGGAGAGGTCACCGGCCTGATCGCGCAGGCTGATCATCCGCATCCGCTCCTGCCGGAGCCGGTCGAGGTCGACGTCGGCGCTGATGATCTGGGAGTCCATCGCGAATCGTTCACTGCGGGCCAGCAGCGACCCGTTCTCGGTGATCAGCGCGTCGCCGTCCCAGGCGAGATCGGTGGTGGACTCGCCGAAACCGGCGGCGACGTAGAGATGAGCGGCGACGCAGCGCGCGGAATGGCTGCTGCACAACGACAGTCGGTAGGCCTCCTTGCCGACGGTGACCGGGCTGCCGGACAGGTTGGCCAGCACCGTGGCCCCGCCCAGCGCCGCCGGCACACTCGGCGGGATCGGCACCCAGCCGTCCTCGCAGACCTCCAGGTGCAGGACGAACCCGGGTAGGTCGGCGGCGGTGAACAGCAGATCCGGGCCGAACGGGACCCGTTGCCCCAGAACCACACAGGTGTCGACGGTGGCGTCACGTGCGGCCGCGAAGTACCGCTGCTCGTAGAACTCGCGGTAATTCGGCAGATACGACTTGGGCACCACGCCGAGGATCACGCCGTCCTGGATCGCGACCGCGGTGTTGAACAGACCGTCACCGACCACCAGCGGTAGCCCGACCGCCACCACCGACCGGATCCCGCGACTCGCCTCGACCACCGCGGCGAGGGCCTCCAGACAGCCGTCGAGCAGCGCATCCTGCTGGACGAGGTCGTCGATGCTGTAGCCGCACAGGCCCAGTTCGGGGAAGACGATGAGCGCCGCGCCGTCGGCGGCGGCTCGCCGCATCAGCTCGATCGTCGCCTCGGCGTTGGCACGCGGATCGGCGATGCGCACGACGGGTACGGCACCGCTGACCCGCACGAATCCATGGTCGTAGACAGACACGGGTCAAAGCCTAGTGCCCAGGGCACGCCACGCGGTCACCACCGCGACGACACCACCGCCCGACGACACCACCACCGCGACGACACCGTCACACGCTCAGTCGTCGCACGCCTCGATGAGTTCCTTGAGCTGGCGGTCGAAGGCGGCGGCGATCTCCTCGACGTCGGGCACCTCATCCGGGCAGGTCAGGATGCCGACGTTGAGGTGACCGTCCACCGAGAACACGGTGATGTTGAGGGCCAGCCCGTGGAAGATCGGGCCCAGCGGGTAGATCGCCGCGATCCGGGCGCCGCAGAAGTACAGCGGGAAGTCCGGTCCGGCCACATTGGACACGGTGACGTTGTAGACCGGCGGATGGTTCATCGACAGTTTCCGGTCGCCGTAGAACTTCATCAGCGTCGACAACGTCATCCCGGGCGCGAACTGCGCCCACGCCCGCAGGATGTTGGGGTCGATGTCGGCGTGGTGTTCCTTGGCGCGCCGGGAGAGCTCACCGGCCTTCTCCAGCCGTTCGACCGGATCGGCGATGTCGGAGGGCAGTTCGGTGAACATGCCGGTCACCTTGTTGGTGCCGTTGACCACCAGGCCGCTCTCGTCGGCGCCGTGCACCGACACCGGGACCAGCGCGACGAGCGGCCGGTCGGGCAGGTCCTGATGGGAGTCGAGGTAGTCGCGCAGCGCACCGCCGACCATGGCGAGCACGACGTCGTTGATCTTGACACCGAACCGGTTCTTCACCCGTTTGACGTCGGCGAGGGAGAGCTGGGTGGTCGCGATCGCCCGGTGCGGGGAGATCGGGCCGTTGAACACGGTGCGCGGGGCGGCGAACGGCACCGGCATGCTGGTCTTCGACCGTGACCGCCGGAGCCACTCGAACGGGACCGCGGCGGTGGTGGGGAGCAGCTTGGCCATCGAGATCGGCCGCTGCACGAAGTAGTTGACCGCACCCCGCAGCACCATTGCGGTGCGGTTGGAACCGCCGGCGGTCTGCATCAGCCGGTCGGGGTCGGGGTCCGGCTCGTCGGGACTGAGGGTGCACAGCTGGGCGAGGACGTCGGCGGTGGTCACGCCGTCGACGCCGGCGTGGTGCATCCGCAGCATGGCCGCGATCCGGCCGTCGGCGCTGCCCTCGATGATCCACAGCTCCCACAGCGGTTTGCCCCGGTCGAGGGTCTGCCCGGCCAGATGGCCGCACAGTTCGGCGAGTTCGGCCTTGCCGCCCGGCGCGGGCATCGCCACCCGGTGCACATGCCGTTCGATGTCGAAGTCGTCGTCCTCGATCCACACGGGGTGGTCGATGTTCAGTGCGGAGTTGTCGAGTTTGCGACGCAGCATCGGCATCCCGGCCACCCGGTGGGCGATCTGCGTCCGCATCCGAACGAAGGAGTACCCGCCGGACATCGTGGACGTGTCGAGTTCCATGATCCCGACCACATGCATCAGCTGCGACCTGGTCTCCATGTACAGAAATGACGCATCCAGGCCACTCAACCGCTGCATCTTGCCACCTCGTTCTGCTCACCCATGGGTGTCACCCCGACCCACCCGGGTCGGCACCACGCCCACCCCGTTGTCCATTCTGCTCTCCACCGGGCCGGATGCGCCGTCGGATCGCCGGAGAATTCGCGATCGGCCACGGCGATCGGTCCCACTCCCCTAGCGTGGACACGTGTCCACCACCTTCACCGCGACCGAACTCCACGACGCCTTCGCCGACTTCCAGAAGACGGTCGCCGAGATCGGCGACACCCGCGACTGGGATCGTTTCGCCGAGTTGTTCACCCCGGATGCGGAGTACATCGAGCACGCCCTGGGCACCATGCACGGCCGCGAGGAGATCCGGGAGTGGATCTGGCGCACCATGACCGCCTTCCCCGGCAGCCACATGACCGGGTTCCCGGCGCTGTGGCACGTCGTCGACGCCCCGACCGGCCGGGTGATCTGCGAGGTGGACAACCCGATGCGCGATCCCGGGGACGGCACCCACATCACTGCGACGAACATCACCATCCTCACCTATGCCGGTGACGGTCTCTGGTCCTGCGAAGAAGACGTCTACAACCCGATGGAGTTCGGGCACGCCGCGATGCGGTGGTGCGAAAAGGCCGCCGACCTCGGTACCCTCGACGACAGCGCAGCTCGATGGATGCGCCGGATCGGCCCGGCTTTCGCCTCTGGCCGACCGGCTGCGGATCGGCTGTGAGTAGTCCGACGGATGTGGACGGGGCCCCATCCGCCGGAGCACGATGGTGGCCGGCCCGGCCGACGTAACGCCGGCGGGCCAGGTTACGACTGCGTAGGTACGGGCTTGGGTTGATCTCCGAAGTGCCGTAACCTTGACCACTGATCATTTGACGTGCGGTCTGCCGAAGACCGGCTTTCACGCACGAACACCGTTCGGAGGAAATCAATGGCACGTGAACTGACACAGCTGGAGCTCCTGCAGGAACTCGCTCCGGTTGCAGAGGAGAACGTGAACCGGCACCTCAAGATCGCCCGCGACTGGAACCCGCACGACTACGTGCCCTGGGACGAGGGCCGCAACTTCGCCGCACTGGGCGGCGACGACTGGGACCCCGAGCAGTCCCGACTCGACGAGGTCGCCAAGGCCGCGATGGTCACCAACCTGCTCACCGAGGACAACCTGCCCTCGTACCACCGGGTGATCGCCGACAACTTCTCGATGGACTCCGCGTGGGGCCACTGGGTCGGTCGCTGGACCGCCGAGGAGAACCGCCACGGCATCGTCATGCGTGACTACCTGGTGGTGACCCGCGGCGTGGACCCGGTCGCCCTCGAAGAGGCCCGCATGATCCACATGACCAACGGCTACGACCCGATGCTGGCCGCCGCCGGGCGCGCCGACGAGCTCGAGGAGCACGCCGACGAACTCGGCCTGCTGCACTCGGTCGCCTATGTCACCTTCCAGGAGCTGGCCACCCGCGTCAGCCACCGCAACACCGGCAAGGCCTGCAACGACCCGATCGCCGACAAGATGCTGCAGCGCATCGCGGCCGACGAGAACCTGCACATGATCTTCTACCGCAACATCTGCGGTGCGGGCATGGACATCTCCCCGGATCAGACGCTGCGCGCGGTCACCGACATCGTCACCAACTTCCAGATGCCCGGCGCCGGTATGCCCAACTTCCGTCGCAACGGCGTGCTGATGGCCAAGCACGGGATCTACGACCTGCGTCAGCACCTCGAAGAGGTCATCCAGCCGGTTCTGCGCAAGTGGAACGTCTTCGAGCGCGAGGACTTCTCCGCCGAGGGCGAGAAGACCCGCGAGGAGCTCGCGGCCTTCCTCGAGCAGCTCGAGAAGGACACCGTCCGCTTCGAGGAGATGCGCGACCGTTCGCTCGCCCGCGAGGCCAAGAAGCGGGAGCAGCAGGCATCCTGAGTACCACAGCACCCCTGACCGCGCCGGCACCCTCGAGTTCTGACGAGGGCGCCGGTGCGCTGTCGTCTGCCCGACGACGCGCACCGTTGCGGATCGGGTCGATCGAACTGGCCAGTCCGGTGGTCCTGGCGCCGATGGCCGGGGTCACCAATATCGCCTTCCGCACCCTGTGCCGCGAGCTGGAGCTCGCCCGGACCGGCACCGTGTCGGGCCTCTACGTCTGTGAGATGGTCACCGCCCGTGCGCTGGTCGAGCGCCACCCGGTGACGATGCACATGACCGCATTCGGCCCGGACGAGAACCCGCGGTCGATGCAGCTCTACACCGTCGACCCGCGCTACACCTACGAGGCCGCCAAGATGATCGTCGACGAGGGGCTCGCCGACCACATCGACATGAACTTCGGCTGCCCGGTGCCCAAGGTCACCCGCAAGGGCGGCGGCTCGGCGATCCCCTACAAGCGCACCCTGTTCCGCAAGATCGTCGCCGCGGCGGTGCGGGCCACCGAGGGCACCGACATCCCGGTGACCGTGAAGTTCCGCATCGGCATCGACGACGAGCACCGCACCCACCTCGACGCCGGCCGTATCGCCGCCGAGGAAGGCGCGAAAGCCGTTGCGCTGCATGCCCGTACCGCGTCGCAGCGATATTCGGGCGAGGCCGATTGGGACGAGATCGCCCGGCTCAAGGAGCATGTGACCGACGTCCCGGTGCTCGGTAACGGTGACATCTTCGAGCCCGCCGACGCGGTCCGGATGATGGCTCGGACCGGATGCGACGGCGTGGTGATCGGCCGCGGCTGCCTCGGACGCCCGTGGCTGTTCGCCGAACTCGCCGCCGAGCTGGGTGGCCTGCCCGCACCGGCGGCGCCGAACCTCGGCGAGGTGTCGAAGATCATCATCCGGCACGCCGAGCTGCTCGCCGATCACCACGGCGAGGACAAGGGATGCCGGGAGATCCGCAAGCACGTCGCGTGGTATCTCCGCGGCTTCCCGGCCGGCTCGGATCTGCGCTCGCGGCTGTCGCTGGTCAAGAATCTCGACGAGCTGCGCGAACTGTTGTCGACGCTGCCCGCCGACGCCCCGTTCCCCGAGGACGGACACGGCCCCCGCGGCCGGCAGGGCACCCCGGCGAAGGTCGCACTGCCCGAGGGATGGCTCGACGATCCGTACGAGGACGTCGTCCCCGAGGGTGCCGAAGTGATGCACTCGGGCGGCTGATCTGCGCAGGCCGGAGGCCGGTGAGGGCCCTGGCGGCTTCGGTGACCGTCGTGGCCGCCGGGCGATCAGTATGATGACGCAAGGCCCTTGCCATGGCAGGGGCCGTCATCGTGAGGTGCCGCAGCGTTTCTCCCCGACGCAGCGGGAGCACACCGGCAGAGGGAATGAGGATCTTTCACAGTGAGTCGTTGGACGCCGAAACCGCGCCGCCGCGGGTCGGGTGATGACGCGGGCGACGACGCCCGCGCCGCCCGCCGCGAGCACTCCCGGGGCGGGTCCGACGATTCGTCGAGGTATGCCGCCCCACCCACCGGCGAGATGCCTGCCGCCGACCGTCTCCGCGAACCCCGGTCGGCCGACCGCTTCGTCCGCGGCCGGACCCGGCTGACCGTCCGCGAGCTGATGGAGCAGATGAACGCGGCCGAGCCCGAGGCCGGCACCGCCCCCTCCGCACCGGACGAGTCCCCCACCCAGGCGATCCCCACCACCCGCGGCCGCCGCAACCGGCCGCCGCGCCCCCAGACTCCTTCGGTACCCCAGACTCCCCCGGTATCCCAGACGCCCCCGGTATCCCAGACTCCCCCGGCACCGATCCCGGATCACCGGTCACCGGCTCCACGCCACGTCGACGACCCGAGCCGGCAGTTCGGCACCGGGATACCCGTCGGCAACGACGTCACCCAGAAGATCCCGCCGGTGGACGCCGGTGCCGAACCCGGTGTGGACCTGTCCGACCGGGCGACCACCCGCCGCGCGATCGAGGAGTCCCGGGCACAGGGCAGCCATGTCGCCCCGCCGGGTGCCGCGGTCCCGAACGGCCCGGGTGCCCAGCCCCCCACCTCCACCGGCGGTGCCGACACCGCGGGCGCCGACGACGTACCGACCGGTTTCGTCCCGGTCCCGCCCGACATCCCCCGCGCCGATACCTCTCGCGCCGATGCCCCCACCGACGCTCCGTCCGCCGATACCTCCGCCGCGGCCGGTACCCCCACGGTCGGCGAACCCGAACCGCTGCAGCGCACCCCCGACCTCACCGAGATCGCCCGCGGCCGGCCCCGGCGTGTGGCCGGGCGTTCCGCGGACCGGTCGCTGGCCCGGTCGGCCACGGTCACCGGCCGCATCCTGGTGTCGGTGGCCTGCGTCCTCGCCCTCGTCGGCACCGGCTTCGTCTGGGGTTTCCTCAAGTCGACCAACGGCAACTGGCACACGATCATGGCCGTCGACCCCGACGACACCAACATCCGCAACAAGGATGCGCAGTACGGCGACGAGAACTATCTGATCGTCGGCACCGACACCCGTGCGGGCAACAACTCCAAGGTCGGTGCGGGCACCACCGCCGACGCCGACGGCGCGCGCTCGGACACCGTCATCCTGGTGAACATCCCGGCCGACCGCAGCCGCGTCGTGGCCGTGTCGTTCCCGCGTGACCTGCAGGTCGACCGCCCCGAATGCCAGCAGTGGGACAACGCGAACGGCACCTACGGCGAGACCCTGCCCGCCGAGACCCACGTCAAGCTGAACAGCGTCTACGCGCTCGGCGGCCCGCAGTGTCTGGTGCGGGTGATCACCCAGATGAGCGGTCTGAACATCAACCACTTCATCGCGATGGACTTCTACGGCTTCGAGAAGGTCGTCAACGCGGTCGGCGGCGTCGAGGTATGCTCGACCGCCCCGATGTACGACTACGAGCTCGGCACCATCCTGAAGAAGCCGGGCACACAGAAACTGACCGGACGACGCGCCCTGAACTATGTGCGGGCACGCACGGTGTCCACCGAGGGCAACGGCGACTACGGCCGCATCAAACGCCAGCAGCTGTTCATGTCGTCGCTGCTGCGCGCCACGCTGTCGGGCAATGTGCTGTCCAACCCGGCGAAACTCAACTCGATCATCAAGACGTTCATCGAGTACAGCTACGTCGACAACGTCGACACCAACTCGTTGATCCAGCTCGCCGAATCGATGCAGGGCATCGACGCCGGCCGGGTCACATTCCTGACCATCCCCACCTCGGGGACGTCCACCGACGGCGAGAACAACGAGATCCCGCGCACCGACGACGTCGACGCGATCTTCAACGCGATCATCGACGACCAGCCGTTGCCGGGTGAGCAGAAGCGCAAGACCTCGACGACGTCCTCGGCCGGACCCAGCTCGCCGACCGTCACCGCCACCACTCCGAGCCGGGCCTCGGCCACCGCACAGAACCCGGGCAACGTGGGTGTGCGGGTGCTCAACGGCACCGGGCGCACCGGTGCCGCCAGCGAGGTCTCCGACCAGCTCAGCGCCCAGGGCTTCGACGTCCGCGGCGTGGCCGACGCCTCCGAGAACCGCACCGACACGGTCATCCGATACGGTGTCGGCGAGCTGGACTCGGCGGCGACCCTGGCCGAGATGTTCCCGGGTGCGAACGTCCAGCTCGACCGCACCGTGCGGTCCGGCGTCGAGGTGATCCTCGGCAGCGACTTCGACGGATCGGTGGGGTCGGCCCCCTCGGTGGGCACCACCCTGTCGGTCGAGCAGTTGCCGCAGGCGTCCAACAGTGGCAGTCTCCCCAATGACCTCGCCGTCACCAACGCCGGGGACACCACCTGCTCCTGAGGCGCGAAAGCCCTGGTCGGCGGCGGGTGGACCGGTGCTGCCCCGGACTCGACGGCGAGCGTTCACGGTGTGTTCACCACGTGGGCGGCCGGGTTGTTCCCCCGATGGCAGTAACCTTGGTCCATGCGCACCGCTTATCAGGAACAGCTGCACTCACTCAACGTGATCCTCGGTGAGATGTGCGACCTCGCCGGCTCGGCAATGTCCCGCGCCACCCAATCACTTCTGCAGGCAGATCTCGCCATCGCCGAGGACGTGATCTCCGAGAACGAGCGGATGAACGATCTGACCGGGCGGGCCGAGGAACAGGCCTTCGGTCTGCTGGCCCTACAGGCACCCGTCGCGGGTGATCTCCGCGGTGTGGTCAGTGCCCTGCAGATCGTCGCCGACGTCGACCGGATGGGGGCGCTGGCGCTGCACGTCGCGAAGGTCGCCCGCCGCCGCCATCCCGCGAAGGCCCTCCCCGAGGAGGTCGCCGGCTACTTCGCCGAGATGGGTCGCCTCGCGGTCCAGCTGGCCGAGAACGCCCGCGAGGCCCTCGACACCCAGGACCCCGCCTCCGCGATCCGCCTCGAAGAGGACGACGACGCGATGGACGACCTCCACCGTCACCTGTTCACCGTGCTGATGGATCGCGACTGGAAGCACGGTGTGGCCGCAGCGGTCGACATCACCCTCCTCGGCCGCTACTACGAGCGGTTCGCCGACCATGCGGTGCTGATCGGCCGCCGGGTGGTCTTCCAGGCCACCGGCAAGACCCCCGAGCAGCTCAACGCCTGATCCAGGTCACACGCCTCACCCCACTGACGGCTTCGCCCCACCGGAACACCATGGACGTGCATCCGGGCGGGCGGAGCCGTTAGTGTTACCGGCATGGGCGTCCATTATCCGAGCGAACCGGATTTCAATGCCGAGTCCGACGACGAACCGTCGCACCCGCGTGCACGTCAGATCATCATCTACACCGGCGCCATCGCGTCGCTGTTGGCGCTCCTGGTGATCTTGTACCTCAACATGTGAGCCCCTCCCGGCTCACCCTCCCCTACGACATCTGCACACGACATCTGCATACGACGACGCCCCGGCCGCTTGTGGCGACCGGGGCGTCTGTCATGCGGTGACCGGGGTGGACCCGGTGGTGCCGCCTAGCCGAAGCGACCCGAGATGTAGTCCTCGGTCTCCTTCTTGGTCGGATTGGAGAACATGGTCTCGGTGTCGTTGATCTCCACGAGCTGGCCGGGCTGGCCGACGGCCTCGAGGTTGAAGAACGCGGTCTGGTCGCTGACGCGGGCGGCCTGCTGCATGTTGTGGGTCACGATGACGATCGTGTACTCCTTCTTGAGCTCGCCCATCAGGTCCTCGATCGCCAGGGTCGAGATCGGGTCGAGTGCCGAGCAGGGCTCGTCCATCAGGAGCACGTCGGGCGAGACCGCGATCGCGCGGGCGATGCACAGACGCTGCTGCTGACCACCGGAGAGACCGCCACCCGGCTTGTCCAGACGGTCCTTGACCTCGTCCCACAGGTTGGCGCCGCGCAGGCTGCGCTCGGCGACCTCGTCGAGCTGGGACTTGTTGCGCACGCCCTGCAGCTTGAGGCCGGCGACGACGTTGTCGCGGATCGACATGGTGGGGAACGGGTTGGGGCGCTGGAACACCATGCCGATGGTCGCCCGCACGCTCACCGGGTCGACGCCCTTGCCGTAGACGTCCTCACCGTCGAGCAGCACGGTGCCGGTCGCGTAGGCGCCCGGGGTGACCTCGTGCATGCGGTTGAGGGTGCGCAGCACCGTCGACTTGCCACAGCCCGACGGTCCGATGAAGGCGGTGATGCAGCGCGGCGGGACCTCCAGGCTGACCTCCTTCACCGCGTGGAAGTTGCCGTAGTAGATGTTGAGGTTCTTGATGTCGAGTCGCTTGGCCATGGGAGTTCCGTGAAGTCCGTTCTGGGAAGATCTGGTTCGGGAGGTGTCGGTGCGGCTAGCCGCGTGGTCCGGTGAAGCGGCTGACCACCTTGGCGCCGAAGTACACGATCGCCACCAGGATCACCAGGGTCAGTGCACCGCCCCAGACCTGGTCGAAGGCACCGGGGCCGTTGTTGTACTGCTGCACCATCATCAGCGGCAGCGACTGCTGGTTGCCCGCAAACGGGTCCCAGTTCATCGCCCGGGTCGCGCCGACGAGGATCAGCACCGGGGCCGATTCACCCATCACGCGGGCGATGGCCAGCATGACGCCGGTGATGATGCCCGACATCGCGGTGGGCAACACGATCCGCGCGATGGTCTTCCACTTGGGGATACCCAGCGCGTAGGACGCCTCTCTCAGGTCCTGCGGAACGATCTTGAGCATCTCCTCGGTGGAGCGCACGACCAGCGGGACCATCAGCAGCACCAGCGCGATCGCGACCAGGAAGCCCATCCGGGGCAGGCCCAGGGTGGTCCGCCAGACCGCGTAGACGAACAGGGCGGCGACGATCGACGGGACACCGGAGAGGATGTCCACCATGAAGGTGGTGAACCGGGCGAGGAACGACTTCCCGTTGCTGTACTCCACCAGGTAGATCGCGACGAAGATACCCAGCGGGATCGAGATCACCGCGGCCAGTGCGGTCTGCACGATGGTGCCGACGATGGCGTTGGCGGCACCGCCCTTGCGCTCGGGCAGGGTCCACCAGTCGACGTCGAGGATGGGGCCGATACCGCGGGCGACGAGCGTCACGATGAGCCATACCAGCGGGACGAGGGCGACGACCAGGGCCAGCACCACCAGCACCGACACGGACTTGTCGGTGACCCGGCGCCGCAGCGACATCGGGGTGAAGCCGGGTGGCCGGCGCTTGACGGGATCGTGTGCTTGATCGGTGGTCAGGGTCATGTCGCTACTTCCTTCCGGCGACCACCGCGCGTGCCGCGGCGTTGACGATGAAGGTCAGGACGAAGAGGGTGAGGCCGGCCGAGATGTAGGCACCGGTCTTGGCCGGCGAGTCGAACTCGGCGGCGTTGTTGGCGATCTTCGTGGCGAAGGTCTCGCCGCTCTCCATCAGGTTGAAGTTCATCGGGCCCACCGTGGAGATGATCAGCAGCAGGGCCATGGTCTCACCGAGCGCGCGGCCGAGGCCGAGCATCGCACCGGAGATGTAGCCGGAGAAGCCGAAGGGCAGCACCGCGATCTTGACGACCTCGAACTTGGTGGCACCGAGCGCCAGGGCCGCCTCGCGGTGGCCGACCGGGGTCTGGGTGAACACCTCACGGGTGACGGCGGTGATGATCGGCAGGATCATGACGGCCAGGACGATGCCGCCGGTGAGCAGCGTGCCGCCGGTGGACATGTTGGCCACCTGCGACGGTTCCTGGAAGAACGGCAGCCAGCCGACGTTGCCGACCAGCCAGTTGTTCAGCGGCACCAGGGCGGGGCCGAGCACGAGGATGCCCCAGAGGCCGTAGACGATCGAGGGCACCGCGGCCAGCAGGTCGACGGTGTAGGAGATCGGTCCGACGAGACGCTTCGGTGCGTACTCGGTGAGGAAGATCGAGATTCCCAGGGCCACCGGCATGGCCAGCAGCAGGGCGATCACCGAGACGACGACCGTGGCGTAGAACAGCTGCGGGATACCGAACTTGAGGCTGTCGCCGCTGGTCTCCCAGGGACCGGTGTAGGTGAAGAAGTTCTCGGAGTTCTTGGCCAGCGACGGGATCGCCTGCGCGAGCAGGAACACCGCGATCAGGAAGATCACGAGGGAGACCACGAATCCCGAGCCGACCGCGAGGGTCCGGAACACCTGGTCACCGACTCGGTGGTGCACGCTTCGATTCAGGGTGGCTTGGTTGTCGTCAGGCGGAGGCGGGCTCTGTGTGGGATCCCCACCTTGGGTCACCCCACCCTTGTCCAGCGTGGTCATGTGTTCCTCTGTTGGTTGTGCCTTGGTCATCAGATGCGCCCGTTCATCTTGTCCGCAGGTGACGATCGTCGCCGTGGTCCGTCCACGCCGGTGGCCGGCGACCCGTAGGGGTCGCCGGCCACCGGCGGGACGTCACACATCAGGACCCGGTCAGAGCGTCGACGGTGCCCTGCAGGGTGTTCTTGTAGGCGGTCGGCAGCGGGACGTATCCGAGGTCCGCCAGGCCGTCCTGCCCCTGGTTGAGGATCGTGGTGAACGCATCCTTCAGCGTGGTACTGATGGCGCTGTCACTGTATCCGGTCGAGCAGACGATCTCGTAGGTCGTCAGCAGCAGCGGGTAGGCACCCGGGGTCTTCGACGCGAACAGCGCCGGGGTGTCGACCACGAGGTTCTTGCTACCCGGGTTGGTGAACTTCACGGCGTCGAGCGCCGCGCCGGCCGACTCGGAGGTCAGCTTGACCGGTCCGGCACCGAAGTCGATCGCCGCGACACCGAGGTCGTTCTCAGCGGCGAAGCCCCACTCGACGTAGGTGACCGCGCCGGAGGTCTTCTTCACCGTGTCGCCGACACCGGTCGACTTGGAGGCAGCCGAACCGCCGGTTCCCTTGAACTCCTTGCCCGCCCCCTTGGTCCATGCCTGGGGGGCCGACGCGGTCAGGAACTTCTGGAAGTTGTCGGTGGTGCCCGACGAGTCGCTGCGGTGGACCGGGACGATGGCCAGGTCCGGCAGGGTCTTGCCCGGGTTGAGGGCGGCGATCTCCGGGGCGTTCCACTTGGTGATCTTCGAGTCGAAGATCCCGGCCAGAACGGTCGGGTTGAGATTCAGGTCCGAGACACCCGGCACGTTGTAGGCGATCGCGACCGGTCCGGCGACCAGCGGGATGTGCCAGGCGTCGTTGCCCGAGCAGCGCTCCTTGGCCTTGACGGCCTCCTCGTCGGACAGCGGCGAGTCCGAACCCGCGAAGTCGACGTCGCCGGCGATGAACTTCTTGACTCCGTCACCGGAGCCGCTGCCGGTGTAGTCGAGGACGATATTGCCGTTGTTGGTCAGGACATCGGCGAAGTGCTGCATGGCCTTCTGCTGTGCGGTCGAGCCCTCACCGCTGATGGTCCCGCCGCTGTCGCCGCCGCTGTCGCCACATGCAGCGATCAGCGAGACAGCCGCAACTGCGGCCGCGGCCGACAGAGCACCCTTCCGGTTGATGTTCACGCGTGTGTCGCCCTTTCAGTTCATTCGAGTCGGGACAGCACAATGCTGTCCGCAACGACCGAATTGACGCTAGGTCGACGCGATGGCCGACCTCTCTACCCCGGGTTAACCAGAGATGAATTGGGGGTTGACGATCGGGGAACCGACCTCGCGACATGCGATTAGGTAAGGCTTGCTAAACTCGCCGGGAGCATCATGGCGAGACAACAGAGCGGACAAACCGCACCAGAGCACGTGCGCAGCACCGCCGTCGACCGGCATCACAGTCGGTTGCGCTCGGCCTTCGTCCTCGGCCCGGTCGACGTACCGACCGTCGAGCAGGCACGTGATCGGTTGTGTGCCATGGCCGCCGCCGGACCGCACACCAGGGTCGGACTGCATCCCCGCGCCGACCGGCGGATCTGGGAACACGACCGTGATGCAGATCTCATCGTGGTGACCGAGGCCGACGACCCCGGAGACGATCCGCTACGTCTGCTCGACGCGGTCCGCACCGACGGCACCGAGCCGCTGCGGGTGGCATTCGGCGGTGACCACGTCGCCGTCGACTTCGATCACGGACTCGGCGACGCCGGAATGCTGCACACCCTGTTCGACGTCATGATGGGTGTCACCGATCCCGCCGATCCCGGTTCCTGGCAACGTTTTCGGCATCGGGTCCCACCGCTGGCCCTGGCCGCGGCGCGGGTCGGCGCCGATCCGCGCCGGCTGATCGCCCTGGCCCGGCTGCTCCGCAAGCAGCCCGACCTGCCGCAGGCGGGTGAGCCGGCCTCGGAGTCCGGCGCGATGCCCGGTCCGGTCCTGGCCTCGCTGCGGCCCCGGGGTGCGGGCGTGGGGATCGACGCCGACACCCTCACCGCGGTCCGCGCGGCGCGCGACACGACCATGCCGGGCGTGAGCCTCTACACCCTGACCACCGTCGCTCTCGTCGATGCGCTCACCGAGGCGGGCGTACACCTCGCCCCCACCGTGACCGCCCCCTTCGACGCCCGGGTGTATCTGCCGAAGTCCTGGGACACCCTCGCCAATTTCTCTGCGGGACTGGCTTTCCCGGTTCCCGCGGGCAGTGACCCGGCGGATTTCCAGAACGCATTGCGTACCGCGGCGGAGATCGGGCGACCGGTGGCGAACCTCCTGATCACCACCGTCAAGACACTGCGGGCGGGTACCTCGCCGGCCCACCTCGCCGAGGCCGCGCCGGCCCCGGCGACCGGTACCACCGACCTGTTGCACTCCAGCGTCGGGTACGTGCCGCGTGCGGGCCGGTGGCGCTGGCTCGACGACGACCGCGCCCAGGTGCTCGCCGTCGCCGATCCGCCACACCGGTCGGGGTTGACCGTCACCTCGGCCCTGGTCGGCGGGCGGATGTGCCTCGCCGCCGCCTTCCATACCGAACACCTTGCCGCCGAGACCATCTCGCGGGCCCTGTCCCGGGTTCCCGACCATCTGCTTCGGCTGTCCGGGGCACGCCCGGAACCGACCGCCAACGATCCCACAGGAGGTACCGGCGAATGACCCGCTGCCAGGTCGCGATCATCGGAGCGGGGCCGGCCGGCCTGACCCTCGCCCACATGCTCGCCCGCCAGGGCATCGACGCCGTGGTGATCGAGGCACGCTCGGAGGAGTACGTGCGGGCCCGCGTGCGCGCCGGGGTGATCGAGAACTCCACCGTCGACGTCCTCACCGACCTCGGCGTGGCCGACAGGCTGCACCGGGAAGCACTGGTACACAACGGTTTCTATCTCCGATTCGACCGGACCACCCATCACCTCGACTTCCATCGGTTCGACGGGCGGCATGCCTATGTCTACGGCCAGGCGCAGATCGTCGCCGACCTGATCGACGCCCGCAAGGCCGCGGGCCTGCCGCTGGTGTTCGAGGCATCCGACGTCACGATCGACGGCATCGACACGGCGACCCCGGAGGTGTCCTACACCGTCGACGGACGCCGGGAGCACATCGTCGCCGACGTCGTCGCGGGTTGTGACGGGTTCCACGGGATCTCGCGCACCCTGCTGCCTGCCGACGTCCGCACCCTGGAGCGGGTGTATCCGTTCGCCTGGCTCGGCATCCTCGCCCACACCACCCCGGTCACCGAGGAGGGCATGTACTGCGCCCACCCCGACGGGCTGTCGGTGCACAGCATGCGCGGCGAGCACATCACCCGGCAGTACCTGCAGGTTCCGGCCGACACCGACCTCGCCGACTGGTCCGACGACCGGATCTGGGCCGAGCTCAAGCACCGCAGCGCCTCCGACGACCACCCGGAACTGGAGACCGGCGAGATCTTCGACCGGAGCCTGGCCCCGCTGCGCAGCGTGGTCACCGAACGGATGCAGACCGGGTCACTGTTCCTGCTCGGCGACGCCGCCCACATCGTCCCGCCCACCGGCGCAAAGGGTTTGAACCTCGCGGTGTCGGATGCCTGTGTCCTGTCCCACGCCCTGGGGCAGTTCTACCGCAGCGGCGACCGCTCGTGGCTGGAGTCCTACACCGACACCGCACTGCCGCGGATCTGGGCGGCCCAGAACTTCTCCTGGACCCTCACCTCGATCCTGCACCGCTTCACCGACGACCCGTTCGACGAGGGCCTGCGTCGTGCACGGCTGCGCCGCTGGGCGTCCTCCGACGCCGAACAGCAGGCCCTCGGCGAGGTCTACGTGGGACTGCCCTTCCCTACCCCGTGGCGGCCGGAACAAGGGTGATCCCTTCGAATCGGGCTGCAGTCAGCGGTATTCCGTCGATGTCGAGCCCGATCACCCGGGACAGCACATCCCGCGCGCCGGCGAGGTCGAGTTCGGAGGTGCGTCGTCCGGCGGCATCGGTGACCACCAGCCGGTAGACGCCCGGATCGTCGGCGTCACCGAGTGTCCAGCGCACACCGTCGACGACGAGGGTGCAGATCAGCGACCGGGTGAACCGTGATCGCGGAGAGGTGCTGTGCCACCAGGCCATCGCCTCGAACTCGACGAGGTCCCGACAGCGATCCTCCAGCACATAGGCGGCCGAGCCGACGTCGACCCGGAGATCGGTCTCGGATGTGAGATCGATGGGACGCCAGACCATCTCACCGCCGAAGCCGACGTCGACCAGCAACGGCGACCGGTGGCCGAACACGATCAGCGCCATATGCCCCAGGGGCGGACCGAGCCGGTCACCGGCGTCGACCCGGGCGCCGATCGCCGCGACGTCCACCCCCAGGGCCTGCAGGGCCAGCAGCAACAGCCCGTTGAGGTCATAACAGCAGCCACCACGCCGGCCGTACAGCAGCCGGGAGACGATCCGCTCGGGGTCGACCTCGTACGGAATCCCCAGGTGCACATCGAGATTCTCGAACGGAAAGACCGCGTGATGGGCGGTGGCGATGCGCTGCACCTCATCGGGCCCCACGCGTTCGGGGCGATCCAGTCCGATCCGCGCCAGATAGTCGGAGATCGGGAACGGGGCGGAAATGTCTGATTCGAACACTCTAAAAGGATAGGCTAACCTGCGTAGGTATGGCTCCTGAGGTCTTCTGGTACATCAATCCCGCCGACGGAGAGGTCCCCTGGGAACCCGGGCACCGCGTGACGCCCTCGTTGTCGACGCTCGTCGAGCAGGCACGCAACCTCGACTCCCTCGGCTTCGACGGAGCGCTGACCACCGCCCGCGAACCCATCGCGCTCGTTCCCGGCACCCGGGATCTGCGGTTCCTGATCCCGGTCTACCCCGGTGTCACCCCGCCCGCACTGCTCGCCGAGCAGGCGCAGGTCTTCGACCACTATTCGGGTGGACGCCTCATCTACAACCAGGTCAACGGTGCCGATCCGGTCCTCGCCCGTTACGGCCAGTTCACCTCCAAGGAGCAACGGTATCGGCTGTCGGCGGAGTACTGGCGGCAGGTGAAGCGGCTCTACGCCGACGAGACCGACGCCTACGACGGCGAGTACCTCTCCTACGGCCCGCGCTACAAGCCCGCGATACCGGGCCCCCGGCAGCCGGGCGGGATCGAGGTCTGGGGCACCGGGGCGTCCCCGGAGGGCATCGAGCACGCCGCCGAGGTCCTCGACGCCTACCTGGCGTTCCTGTCCACCCCCGACCAGCTCGCCGGATTGTTCTCACGGGTCCGTGCGGCCACCGCCGAACGGGGCCGGACCGTGCGGTTCGGCGCCCTGGCCAGCGTGATCGTCCGTGAGACCGAGGAACAGGCCTGGGATCGGTTCGCCGAGCAGCTCGCGGCCACCTCCCCGGACACCGTCCTGGCCACCGCCGACCGCAATCTCCGCAGCTTCGGTTTCCCCGGCCTCGACGAACTCGTCGCCGACGACCCACAGGTGCAGGCCCGGATCGACGCCCTGCGCGCCGGCCGCATCCCGGACATCGACTCGCTGCGCTTCGGTCCCAACATGGCCGCCGGGCTCACCACGTGGACGGCGGCCGAGCCGCCCTTCGACATCGCGGGCAAGGGCACCGGGACCTATTTCGTCGGCAGCGCCGAGAACGTCGCGGCCACGATGAACGCCGTCGCCGAACAGGCCGGGGTGGACATCTGGTTGCTGTCGGGGTGGCCGTTGGCGTCGGAGGCACGACATGTCGCCGAACTGCTGATCCCCCGGTTGCGCTGAGCGACCGCCGTTCCCGGATCAGGCCGGGCGCACCGTCGCGATCACACCACGGTGATCCGATCCGGGCAGCGCCACGGTCCGGAACGACGTCGGCTGCGGTCCGCCACGGGTGAGGATGTGATCGATCGCGATCAGCGGCGGCAGCGTCGAATTGGCCGGGTAGGTGGGCGCGAATCCCGCTCCGACCCGCTCGGCGGCATCGATCAGCCCCGGGGTGTCGGAGGTGACGTCGAGCAGGTCGCGGTAGCGGCTGTGATCCCACGTCGAGTTCATGTCCGCACCGATGATCAGCGGCAGCCGTTCGGCGGTCAATCGCTCACTGAGACGGTCGAGTTCGGCATACCAGCGCCATGCCTCCTCCGGCCACGGCGGCAGCGGGTGCAACGCATACAGTGCGTGGGTGCCGTGTCCGGGGAGCTCGATCTCGGCCCGGATGTTGCCGAGCCGATACCCTTCGAGCAGTTCGCCGTCGGTGATCGGATACCGCGCGAACACCCCCACCCCGCGACCGTCGGGCCCGGGCGAGGTGAACGAATACGGCAGGGTGGCAACGAGTTCGGACGCCTGAATCCGTTCGAGCGCCGCCGGGGTCAGCTCCACCACGGTGAGCACGTCCACCCGGTTCTCGCGAACCGTGTCGGCGAGTGCGGCGGTGTCGGCGCGACCGAGGTAGACATTGGCCTGCATGACGACGAGATCGCCGTCGGCAGGCGAACTCTCGCCGATGTAGAGCGGTGCCTGGGTGACGATCCCGACCGCCAGCACCAGCACCCCGACGATCCCGAGCACCCAGCGCCGGGCCACCAGCAGGATCACCGTCCCCACCGCGCCGACGACGATCAGCACCGGGGTGAACGCGGCCACCCGGCTCGCCGTGGTGGAGACCCACGACGCATAGTGGGCGGCCACCGCGAGAATCCCGACGCAGACCCCGGCGACCCCCACGAGGGTCGCCGCCCAACCGACCACCGCACGCAGGCCCGAACGCTGCCCCGCCGGTGCGACCCCCGGATCAGCCATAGGCGACGTCGACGGCGTACCGGGTGAACCCGAGTCGCTCGTAGGTGTGTAGTGCGGCGGTGTTGTCCCCCTCGACGTAGAGCAGGACCTCGTCCACACCGCGTTCGGCGAAGTAGTGCAGACCCGCCAGGGTCAGCAGCCGTCCGAGCCCGCGGCCCTGCGCCGCCGGATCGACGCCGACGATGTAGACCTCACCGAGCCCGGGGCCCTGACGCTTGGTCCAGTGGAAGCCGAGCAGGGTGTCCGGGTCGGCGGCATCGAACGCCAGGAACAACCCGGCGGGATCGAACCAGTCGGCGGCCGTCCGCTCGGTGATCTGCCCGAGGTCCCAGCCACCCTGTTCCGGATGCCAGTCGAATGCGGCGTTGTTGACCCGCAGGATCTCCGCGTCGTCGGCCGGACCGGCATACACGCGCAGCACCACGTCGTCGGCGACGACGATCGGGCCGAGCCCGGCCGAACCGCCGGTTCGCCTCAGCTGCAACAGTTCTCGACGCTTACCCAACCCCAGGGAGGCGGCCAGCGCGACCGCTCCGGGAAGGTCGCCGTGCGCCCACGCCCGTGGACCGTCACCGAGTTCCCCGGCGACGGCGAATGCCGCGGTCAGCAGCGCACGACCGTGACCGGCGCGGCGTGCCGCGGGATCGACGACCGCCTCGATCATCGGCGGCTCGCCGTCACGACCGGGCGTGACGTTGGCGTATCCGGCCGAGGACACCACGTGCCGCACCGTGCCCGGCGGGGCGTCGACGGCGTGCACCGACTGCTCGGACAGGGGTGCGACGCCGTCGGCGGCGGTGGCGGCGTCGACGACGCGGTGGACCCACGCCCTCTGGTCTGCGGTGAGTGCGTCGAGCACCACCGGCGCGTCAGTGGGCACTGAACTCCTCGTCGAAGGACTCGTCGTCGGACAGACCGGCATCCTCGGGCGCATCGTCGGCAGCGGTGTCACCGGCGTCGGCCCGACCGCCCCGCGAGGCGGGTCGCACGGCCTTGTAGCCCACGTTGCGCACGGTACCGATCAACGACTCGTGGTCGGCGCCGAGTTTGGCGCGCAGACGCCGGACGTGCACGTCGACGGTACGGGTACCGCCGAAGAAGTCGTATCCCCAGACCTCCTGCAGCAACTGCGCGCGGGTGAACACCCGACCTGCGTTCTGCGCCAGGTACTTCAGGAGTTCGAACTCCTTGTAGGTGAGGTCGAGCGGACGGCCACGCAGCCGCGCCGTGTAGGTGCCCTCGTCGATGACCAGCTCACCCAGGGTGACCTTGCCCGACATCTCCTCGGTGCTGACCCCGCGGGTCCGCACCACCAACAGTCGTAGACGTGCATCGAGTTCGGCCGGTCCCGTTCCGGGCAGCAAGAACTCGTCGAGACCCCAGTCGGCGTTCACCGCCACCAGGCCACCCTCGGTCAACACCGCAGCCACCGGAACCGCCGATCCTGTACTGCCCAGCAGGCGACACAGCCCGCGTGCAGCGGCGAGATCGGACCTCGCGTCGACGATCGCGACGTCGGCGTTACCGGCCTCCATCAGCGACGACACCTCGGTCGGTGCGACCCGCACCGTGTGTGCCAACAGCGACAACGACGGCAACACCGATTCCGGATTGGGGTCTGCGGTCAACAGCAGGAGATCCACGAATCACTCCGATCTTCTACGCTCCGCTTCGGTTATCCACCCCGTCCGACCGGCCTCGACGCTGAGGCGAACGATCAGCTCGCACCCACTCGGCGGATGTTTACGCCGCCTTACCAACGTGTGCGCGATAGATGACAGAATAACCGCAATGCCGGGACACGCTGTTAACAAGGCGGAGCCGCACGGCCCCGCCGCCGATGCCACTGCCCCGCCGCCGACCCCACCACGACTGCGCCGCGCCGTTCTCGTCGCAGTGGCCGTCGTGGTGGCGGTGTGTGCGGGCGGACTGGTCGCCGACACCGTCGCCGCCTCTCGCGCCGAACACCGACTGTCCGAATCGCTCGCCGCGTCTGACCTGCCCGGTTCCGCCGGTCTGCCCTATCACCCCGAGGTCACCCTCGGCGGTTTCCCGTTCCTCACCCATGCCCGTGACGGCGAGTTCACCGGCGCCACCATCACCGCCCGGGGCGTGCCCGCCCCGGGCTGCACCCACACCGGCGGTGATGTGCCGGGCTGTTTCGCGGAGCTGGGCGTCACCCTCGGCCCGTTCTCGGTCGGTGACGGTTTCGACATCGGCCCCGGATCGGTGATCCGCACCTCATCGGTGCAGGCGTACTCGTTGCTGAACTCGGTGAACCTGGGCCGCTTCCTCGGAATCCTGGATCTGACCGTCAACACCCCGGCCGCCGCCGACCGGGTCGGTGGCGGTGGGCCGCAGTTCGGCAACCTCGAGCGGACCTCGGGTGTGGTCCTGGCCGGGACGGTGGCACTCCCGCCGGGGTCGGCCCCGGCAGCCGACGGCCGGCCCACCCCGCAGAACTCGCCGTCGGCGTCGGGCTATGCCGGCCCCACCGTGCGGGTCAGCGTCAGCGTGGACCTGTCGGTGGTCGACGGCCGGCTCCATCTGCAGGCCGTCGACTTCTACCGCGGCCCGGAGGAGCATCTCGACGTCCCCGATCTCGACGCGCCGCTGCGCCAGGCGGTCCTCGACCGCTTCACCGCAACCCTCCCGCGGCTGCCGATGCCGTGGGATCTGCCCGCCACCGGCGCCCACAGTGCGGGTAGCGATGTGGTGCTCGAGGCCCACGCCGATGCCCGTGACCTGCAGGTCGACCGGTTCGCCGCCCCCTCGACGGCCACCGTCACACCCTGATCGGCCCGCCGCGCGCGAAAGGCGGGCCCACACGTCGAGCCACCGCGATCGCTGCTGTAGGCTGGCCTCCATGCAACTGCGCCGTGAGTTCTTGCTCACCCGCCGCCGGGCGATCGACTTCTGTCGTGTCGCCGACTGTTGTTGTCGCTAGACGGTGATCGTGGCGCATTCCTGCCGGCGCGTTCACCGATAGATGCCGGCCGGCGCCAGCGCACCCTCACAGGCCTCCTGTGCCCCGAGCGAACGTCATCCGTCATCTTCCGCCGAGGTCCTCGGCTCCTGACGCCGAGATCCTCATCTCTCGTTCCCACCCCTTGAAAACCCATTCCGGGAGGAAAACCCATGGCACGTTCCGACGTCCTGGTCAGCGCTGATTGGGCTGAGCAGAACCTGCACACCGACAAGGTCGTTCTCGTCGAGGTCGACGAGGACACCAGCGCCTACGACGGCGGCCACATCGAGGGCGCCGTGAAGATCGACTGGAAGACCGATCTGCAGGATCCGGTTCGTCGTGACTTCGTCGACCGCGAGCAGTTCTCCAAGCTGCTCTCCGAGCGCGGCATCGCCAACGACGACACCGTCGTCCTCTACGGCGGCAACAACAACTGGTTCGCGGCCTACGCCTACTGGTACTTCAAGCTGTACGGCCACGACGACGTGAAGCTGCTCGACGGCGGCCGCAAGAAGTGGGAGCTCGACGGCCGCCCGCTGTCGACCGAGTCGGTCGCCCGCCCGGCCACCGAGTACAAGGCCGCCGACCCGGACAACACCATCCGCGCGTTCCGCGACGAGGTCGTCGACGCCATCGGCGTGAAGAACCTGGTCGACGTCCGGTCGCCCGACGAGTTCTCCGGCAAGATCCTCGCCCCGGCCCACCTCCCGCAGGAGCAGAGCCAGCGCGCCGGCCACATCCCGACCGCGATCAGCGTGCCGTGGAGCAAGGCCGCCAACGAGGACGGCACCTTCCGCTCCGACGACGAGCTCGCCGAGCTCTACAAGGAAGCCGGTCTGGACGGGGCGAAGGAGACCATCGCCTACTGCCGCATCGGTGAGCGCTCGAGCCACACCTGGTTCGTGCTGCAGGAGCTGCTGGGCCACAAGAATGTCAAGAACTACGACGGCAGCTGGACCGAGTACGGCTCACTCGTCGGCGTTCCGGTCGAACTGGGAGAAGGTAAGTAATCATGTGTGCAGCACCCAAGCAGGGGCAGAACCTGCCCGCAGGCGTCGACGTCGAGAAGGAGACCGTCCTGACCGGACAGGTCACCGACTCGGCCGGCAGCCCCGTTGCCGGTGCCTTCGTCCGGCTGCTCGACTCGACCGGTGAGTTCACCGCCGAGGTCGTCGCCAGCCCGACGGGTGATTTCCGCTTCTTCGCCGCCCCCGGCACCTGGACGCTGCGTGCGCTCAGCTCGGTCGGCAACGGTGACACCACCGTGAGCCCCGAGGGCCCGGGCGTGCACACCCGCGACATCACCGTCGCCAAGTAAGGCATCACCGAAGGTCCCACAGGGCCCCGATCACCATCCCGGTGATCGGGGCCCTGTGACGTTCACGGCGTCGTGCATCACAGTCGTGGTCACCGCCGGCGCCAAACGGGTGGCCGTGGTGAGCGGCCACGAGCCGGAGCGGTAAACTGTCCGACGTGGTCATCTTCTTCGAGGTTCTGCTCGCACTGGCGTCGGTCCTGATCATCTGGTTCGCGCTCTACGTCCTCTACCGCCTGGTCACCGACGAGTCGTGACCCTTCCCTCCGAAGGGCCCCGACCCGACCCGGACGACGCCACCCCGGCGTCCCGGCGGTCGGGTGACGAGGCGATCGGTCAGGCCGAGGCACGCGCCGTCGAGTCCGGCAGCCGCGAACGCAATCTGCCGACCTGGGACGACATCCCGCTCCCCCCGGACACCGCCAACCTGCGTCTGGGCGCCGACCTGCATCCGGGTCTGCTCGCCCTGCTGCCGATGGTCGGTGTGTGGCGCGGTGAGGGCGAGGCCAACGATCCCGAGTCCGGCGAGGACTATCACTTCGCCCAGCAGATCGTGGTCAGCCACGACGGCCAGAACTTCCTGAACTGGGAGTCGCGGTCGTGGGTGATCGACGAGGACGCCAACTATGTGCGCCCCGACCTGCGCGAGACCGGGTACTGGCGGATCGGTGAGGACGACACCATCGAGCTGCTACTGGCACACGCCGAGGGTTCGGTGGAGCTGTTCTACGGGACACCGCTCAACCAGACCGCGTGGGAACTGGCCACCGACGTCGTGATCAAGTCCGAATCCGGCTTCCGGACCGGCGGCGCCAAACGTCTCTACGGTCTTGTCGAAGACGGCGACCTGGCCTATGTCGAGGAACGCGTCGACTCCGACGGCGACCTCATCCCGCGGCTGTCGGCCAAATTGCGCCGCCACGTCGGCTAGACCGGCCCACCCGGCCGGTCGTCGGCGACGAAATGCAGGGGGCGGCGCACCTCCAGGACGGCATCGTCACCAGCAGGCAGGCTTACACCGCGGCCGGCGACCGGTCGACGGAACCGTTGTACGCGTTGTGGATCCCCAACGGTGAACGCGTCGTATCGGACGATCACCGGTCCACCGAAGTCGCTGATCGCATGCAGCGCCACCAGCAGTGCCCCACCGAGGACCGCCGGGGCGATCCCGGGCCCGGTGGTGCGCAGGAAGGCCACCACGGTGTGCAGCCGAGGGTGCGGGCCACATCCTCGGCCGAACGCCCCGTCCCCGACAGCGCCGCAACGGCCGGGAGCATGACCAGCGGATAACAAGTCATGGTGAGGATCAGCACGGCGGCACCGAATCTCTCGAACCCGGGAATCAGCCGGCCCCAGGCGAATCCGGCGATATAGGAGGGGATCGCGAGCGGGGCGGCCGGCATCGTGACCCAGATCGGTCGGCCCCGGGAGACACCGCGGCTCACCCCCACCGCCAGGCCCACCCCGATCAGCACCGACAGCACCGTCACGGTGAGCGCCAGCCGGGCCGTGTTGGTGACCAGATCGAGGGTCCGCGTCCGGAACACCGCGGCTCGCACGGTGTCACCTCCGGCACCGCCCGCGCGGATCACCAGGTACACCACGACGAGCGTCACCAGCATCGCCACGGCGATACCGGTGACGCCCGCGAGGACTCGGATGCCCCGGTCGGCACGCGACCCCGACGAGACCGAGTACCTCAGACCGCACCCACCTCGGTGAGCATCCGTTCGGTCCCCGCGACATCGGCGAGGTCGTCGAGATCGACGGTCGGCGGATGCAGATCGGCGAGCAGCGGCGGGATGCCGGCCACCGGGATCGGGATGTCACCGGTGATCGCATACTCGCCGACCTCGGTGGTGAAGTACTTCTGGTTGTCGGCGGTGAACATCGCCCGGACGAAGTCGAAGGCCTTCTGCTTGTTCGGCGAGCTCTTGAGCACCGCGATGCCTGCGACGTTGACCAGCGCTCCGGGGTCGCCGTCGGCGAAGAAGTGCAGGCGCGAGGCCACCGCGTCGATCCCCTTCTCCTCCACCTCCTGCACCCAGTAGTAGTGGTTGGTCAGTCCGGTCGCGACGGTCCCGTCGTCGACCGCCTTGACCAGCGGCCCGTTGCCGTCGAATGCCTTGGGCTCGTTGGCCATGAAGCGGGTCAGCCAGTCGCGTGCGGCGTCGTCACCGCGGATCAGGCGCAGTCCGGTGACGAAGGACTTGAACGACGGGTTGGTCGGCGCATAGCCCACCTGGCCGCGGAAGCGCGGATCGAGCAGACCGTCGATCCCGGCGGGCAGGTCGGCGGCCGGCACCTTCGACGGGTTGTAGAGCAGCACGCGTGACCGTGCCGACGTGGCCGCCCAGCCATCCGACTCCGACCGGTAGGTCGCCGGAACCCGGTCGACGATGTCGGCCGGCAGCGGTTCGAGCAGCCCGGCCATCGCGAGGGCGCCCAGTTCGCCTGCGTCCTGCGCGAAGAACAGGTCGGCCGGGGAGTGCTCCCCCTCCTCGAGGATCTGTGCGGCCTTCTTGTCGTAGGCGGGGGTGACGGTCACGCCGACGTCGACACCCTCGACGAGCGGACCCACCAGGGACTCCGACCGGCCCGAGTACAGCGTCAGCGAGCCGTCACCGTCGCCTGTCCCGCCGCCCTCGTCCGACCCGCCGCTGCAGGCGACGGTTCCCGCCAGCACCACCGCCAGCACTGCGGCCACCAGGCCCGCTCGTCTGGTTCGCTTCATCGAATCCCACTCCCATCGGTCAATTCGGACAGCGCGATGACAGTAAAGAGAGCCTTGCCTCACACGAGGTCCCGGCGCTCAGGACGTTTCAGCGTTCTCACAGGCTCGCTGTGAAGCAGCAGGTCAGGCGAATACCTGCAGCACGTCGACGACGACCGGCCGGCGGCGGTGACGAGCCGCCTGCACATAGTGCAGGCCCGGACCGGGTGGGATCGGGATGCGCTCTCCCGGTCGGGCGACGACCAGATCGAAGGCTCCGCCGATACCGGTCATCAGCACCGCGACGCGGGCGCAGCCGTCGTTGTGGACCACCACCATCCCCCCGACGTCGGTGTAGTGCACACCCACATCGGCCAGGCACAGGCGGTGATCGTCGCGCCCCGGCCGCGGGGCGGTGCCGGGGGTCCAGAACTCGTCGGCCCCGGGCATCTGCGACCAGTCGACCGCCTCCGGCCGAGGCGGGTGCACGAGCACGATGGGGTCCTCGTCGGCGCGGACCGGGTCGTCGACGATTTGGCCGACCAGCACCGGTCGGCCATCCAGCCGTTCCCCTTGCAGGATGTGGAACTCGCTGTCGGGCAACGCCGCCGACGACCCGCTCGGAAGATGGGTGAACCGTGTGCCGGTGGTGCCGGTGAATCCCGGCAGGGACAGTACGGCCAGGTCACCGCACCCGCGGTTGTGCAGGGTCAGGCGCGAGTCGGCGCGCCCCGGGGTGCAGGTGTAGGTCAGTCCGCCGGCGTGCCCGGTCAGCCAGGTGGCGGCGCCGTCGTCGGTCCACTCCGGGTCGCCCGGGGTGAGAAAGCGGTCGGCGACGCGTCGAGGTGCGCCGATCTCGGTGGTGATCACGGTCATCGCAGTACTCCTCGTTCCGGACGCCGGATCGGTTTGGTGCCGCCGGCTGTTCCAGTGCACCGCGCACGGGCGGGCCGGACACGAGTAGTGCGCTACCCGCAAAACGTGAAACGGCCCCCGCACCGCCCGAGGCATCGGGCGTGTCGACCGGACGGGTCGGGTGCGGGGGCCGGGTGACCACCTGGTATTCGCGGTGCAGAGACCTCCTGAGCGGATATCAGATGGCACTCCGCGTCAGCGGATGGTCACCTCACATGTCCCTGAGTAACTCAACTCGGACCACCTCCTTCCTCGTGTACTCCCGAAGTTACGCCCGATCTTCGGGGCGCGGCAACGGGTTTTCGCGAAGCGGCCCGCACGGCTCATCCGAGGACGGCCGGCTCCAGCCGGATGACGTCGGCGGCCGCGCCGTCGGGCAGCTGGTGGGTGACCACGATGACCGTCCGGTCGGGCCCGAACAGCGCGTCCGTCGGGTCGAGCAGGCGGTCCAGCAGACGCTGCGCGTCGGCGGTGTCGAGATGCTCGGTCGGTTCGTCGAGCAGGACCACCGGTGCGCGATGGATCAGGGCGCGCGCCAGCAACACTCGCCGACGCTGCCCGCCGCTGAGGGCCTCCGCCCCGCCGGTGAGATCGGTGTCGAGCCCCTCGGGCAGCCGCGCCACCCAGCCGTCGAGGCCGACCTCGGTGAGCGCGGCATCGATCTCGGCGTCGGTGACGTCGCCGCGGGCGACGCGCAGGTTCTCCCGCACCGACGTCGAGAAGATATGCGCCTCCTCGGCGAAATAGCAGGCGGCCGAACGGAGTTCGACCCGATCTCCGTTCTGCGCGCCGGTCGCGGCGGCGGTCACCGTGCCCGCGCACGGGGTGAGCAGCCCGGACAGGGTGAGCAGCAGCGTCGATTTCCCCACCCCGCTGGGACCGACGACGGCCAGCCGGGAACCGGGCGGCAGGGTGCGGGTGAGACCGTCGGCGGGGCCGAGGGTCTGCTCGGTCGACCACCCCCAGCGCATACCCCGCAGGTCGAGGGCGACCGGTCCGGGATGTACGGCGACGTCGTCGATCTGCTCGATGTCGTCCGGCTCGCCCGGATGTGCCCGCCCGTGGCCGGCGGCGCCGTCGACCAGTGTCATCACCCGGGCCGCCGCCTGGCGGCTGCGTTCGAGTTGGATACCGGCCTCGGTGAGCGGTGCCGTCGACTCGAAGGACGAGAGCGGGAGCAGGATCAGCACACCGAGCAGCATCGGGGTGAGCGCTCCGGTCACCGAGGACACGTCGGCCAGCGATCCGGTGACCTGCCCGGCCAGACCGATTCCGATCAGGCAGGCCGCCAGCAGGGAGACACCCAGCGACAGCGGGGTGGCGGCTCGCGCCGCGGCCTCGATCCGACGGCCACGGTCGGTGGCCACGATCGCGTCGGCATCGGCACGGCGGGCGGCGTCGAGCACGCTCTCGCGGCGACGGGCCACGACGAGTTCGGACGCATGCCACAGCGCGGTGGTGGTGGCGTCGGCGGACCGGTGCACGGCCTGCGCACCGTCGGCCAGTGTGCGGGCCGATCCGCGGGCCGCCAGCCAGGGCGCGATCACCCCGGACACGATCAGGGCCACGGCCAGCACCACTGCGGCCCAATCGGATACGAGGGCCATGATCGCGACCGCCGACGCGGAGGTGGTCAGTCCCACCCCGATCGGGATCATCGCGCGGATCAGTGCATTGCCGATCTCGTCGATGTCGTCGCCGGTGCGGGTCAGCAGTTCGCCGCGGCGCAGGGTCACCGAGTACGCGGGTGAACCCGACGCCAGCGCCAGATAGACACGCTCGCGGGCGGTGGCCATCGCGCCGAGCGCCAGATCGTGGGTGGCGAGGCGTTCGAGATAACGGAACAGGCCGCGCGAGATGCCCAGTGCCCGAACCGCGGTGATGGCGATCGACAGGTACAGCACCGGCGGCATCTGCCAGGCACGGGTGATCAGCCAGGCCGACAACGCGGCCAGCCCCAGCGCCGACAGCGCCCCGGCCACGCCCAGGATCAGCGGCAGCACGATCGCCCGGGCCCGCAGGCCCAGCAACCCCAGTGCGCGGATCAACGGGTCGGAACGCAGTTCAGCCCACATGGACGACCTCCGGGAACTCGATCACCTCGTCGGCGAGGCCGCGCGCGACGTCGCGGTGGGCGACGACGATGACGGTGTCACCGGCGCGGGCACGGGCGGCGAGGGCCTCGAGCACGGTGCGTTCGGCGGCCGCGTCGAGGTGGGCGGTCGGTTCGTCGAGCAGCAGCAGCGGTGCGGGTGCGGCCAGCACGCGGGCCAGCGCCAGGCGTTGTCGCTGACCGGCCGACAGCCCCACTCCCCCGGCACCGAGCACGGTGTCGGGGCCGTCGGGCAGGGCGGCGAGCACCTCGTCGAATCCGGTGGTGGCACAGGCCCGTCGCAGACCCTCCGGGTCAAGGGCGCCGAACAGGGCGAGGTTGTCGGCGACGGTCCCGGGGACCACCACCGGATGCTGTGGGAGCCAGGCGATCTGTTCGTGGTAGGCGCCGGGCTCGAGTTCGGCCACCGAGATCGGACCGACGAGCACAGACCCCTCCTCGGGGGCGAGCAGACCGAGGATCGCGGCGATCGCGGTGGACTTGCCGGAACCGTTCGGTCCGGTGAAGACCGTCAGCGCACCCGGATTCGCCGTCGCCGACAACTCGTGCGGCGCCCATCCGTCCCGGCCGTGCACGCCGACATCGAGCAACCGGATCGGTTGTCCGGCAACGGTGCACGTGCGATTGCGGGCGTGTGGCGCATCGTCGTCGCCCGACTCGATGAGGTCGAGCACCTCGCGGGATGCGGCGACACCGTCGGCGGAGTTGTGGAACTGCGCACCCACCTCACGCAACGGCTGGTAGGCCTCCGGGGCCAGGATCAACGCGAGAATGCCTGCGTACAGACTCATCTCGCCACCCACCAGACGCAGGCCGATACCCACTGCGACCAGTGCCACGCACAGGGTCGACAGCAGTTCGAGCACACCGCCGGACAGGAATGCCACCCGCAGCGCCGACATCGTCGAACGCTGATGTGCGCGTCCGAGTTCGGCCACCTGGACCGCCGGGGCGCGGGCCCGGTTGAGCGCACGCAGGGTGGGCAGACCGGCGACCAGGTCGAGGAGTTGGCCGGTGAGCCGGCTCATCGTGGCCAGCTTGCGTTCGGTGCGATCGCGGGTCATCACCCCGATCAGCACCATGAACAGCGGGATGAGCGGGAGGGTGATCAGGATGATCACCGCCGACAGCCAGTCGGTCAGCGCGATCACCGTCACGACGGTCGGCGTCACCAGCACCGTGACGATCAGCGCCGGCACGTACCCGGACAGGTACGGGCCGAGCGCGTCCAGTCCGCGCAGCAGCGTGGTGGTGGCATGGTCGCGGCGCCGCAACAACTCTCGCGGCGACGTCTGGTCGGGGTCGGTGAGACCCTCGAGCGCCCGACCCCGCAGTTCGGCGATCGCCTGCGCCGACGATCGGTGTGCATACCGGTCGTGGGCATAAGAGGCGCCGACGCGGATGGCGAGGGCCGCCACCAGAATCCCCAGATGCCAGGCCTGGGCACCGAGGCTGCGACGGCCCGGATCGGTGATCAGCTCGGACAGGATCGACGCGGTCATCGCCGCGGTGACGATCACCGCAACCACGGTGACCGTGGCGAACAACGCCGTCACCACCACATAGTGACGCGTGGTCCGGGAGTACCTCAGCAGTCGCGGGTCCAGCGGCGGCGCCGCACGTCGGGCGCCGCCGCCGGCCGCTTCGGTCACCACCGGTGAGCGAGTGGTGATCGCTGGTGGCACATGCCTACTCCCCCACGCGCAGGGACGGCAGGCCGGCCGGCTTGGGGATCTGCTCGACGCTGATCCGCTTGCGGAACACCCAGTACGTCCACCCCTGGTAGCAGATCACCACCGGGGTGATGATCACCGCGGCCCAGGTCATCACGGTGAGGGTGTAATTGCTCGACGCGGTGTTGTCGATGGTGAGGTTCCAGGCCGGATTCGTCGTCGACGGTAGGACATTCGGGAACAGCACCGAGAACAGGGTGGCCACGGTGCCGGCGATCGCGATACATGTCGCGGCGAAGGCGATGCCCTCCCGCTGCACCTGGGTGGCGGCCACCATCACGACCGCTGCGACGGCGGCGATCAGCACCGGAATCCAGGTCCAGCCGTTGCCGTAGGCGAACTGCGTCCACAGCAAGAACGCCGCCGCGACCACGAGGGTCGGGATCGCGAGGAGCTTCGCGTACTTCATCGCGTCCTGCTGCAGCACACCACTGGTCTTGAGGCCCAGGAAGATCGCGCCGTGGGTGAGGAACACCAGCAGCGTGGTGAGCCCACCGAGGAGCGCGTACGGGTTGAGCAGGTTGAAGAACCCGGCGGTGTACTGGTGGTCGGCGTCGATCGGCAGACCACGGACCACGTTGGCGAAGGCCACGCCCCACAGGATCGCGGGAATCCACGAGCCGAGCCCGATCCCGATGTCACACCACTGACGCCACTTGGGATCGTTGATCTTTCCGCGCCATTCGATGGCGACGACCCGGGTGATCAGGCCGATCAGGATGATGAACAGCGGCAGGTAGAACGCGGTGAACATGGTGGCGTACCAGCCACCGAACGCGGCGAACAACGCACCGCCCGCGGTGAGCAGCCACACCTCGTTGCCGTCCCAGACCGGACCGATCGTGTTGAGCAGCACTCGTCGTCGTTTGTCGGGGTCGGCGGCCTCGTCGGAGGCGGCGACCCGGTCGTCGCCTCCGGTGTGGGTCCGGCCCAGGAACGGCATGAGCATGCCGACCCCGAAGTCGAAGCCCTCGAGCACGAAGTAGCCGATGAACAGGACGGCGACGAGGATGAACCAGAAGTTAGCCAGCATCAGTCGTCACTCCTCAGTACGCGAACGAGAGTTGTTTGGGCTCATCGGCATCGGAGTCGTCGTCGGACCTGATCTCCGGGGCGATGTGGTCATAGGCGGCCGGTCCCTCCAGCGCATAGCGGCGTTGCAGCATGAACCACACGACGCCGAGCGCACCGTAGAGGATGGTGAAGCCGATCATCGTCACCCACAGCACCGGTGGCGTGTGGTTGGAGACGCCGTCTTGCACCATCATGCTGATCTGGCGCGGATCGAGGTTGTCCTGGAAGTTCGGGGCGACGACCCACGGCTGGCGACCCATCTCGGTGAAGATCCAGCCGGATGCGTTGGCCAGGAACGGGGTCGGGATCATCCACAAGGCGAGGATGCCGAACCGTCTGGACTCCACCACCCGCTTCTTCCGGGTGAGCCACAGGCCACCCAGGGCGACGACCACCGAGCCCAGCGCCCAGGTGATCATGGCGCGGAATCCCCAGTAGGTGACGAACAGGTTGGGTGCGAAGTTCTGGCCCGGCATGTCGAAGTACTCCTGGTATTGCGCCTGGAGTTCGTTGACGCCCTGCAGGTCCGCGTCGAACCGGTGGGTGGCCAGGAACGACAGCATGTTCGGTATCTCGATGACGTGATCGATGTTGTCGCAGTTGTTCTGCCGGCCGATCGACAGGACCGAGAAGCCGGCACCGGTCTCGCTGGTGCACAGCGACTCCGCCGAGGCCATCTTCATCGGCTGCTGCTTGAACATGATCTGGGCCTGGAAGTCACCGGTGATGAACAGTGCGACCCCGGCGACGATGGTGACCCACAGGGCCAACCGGGTGACCGGTCGCCACAGTTGGTGCGCGTCGCGTTCGAGGTCGTCGGCGGCGGCGTCGACCTGGCTGGGCGCGGTGGTCGGCGGCAGATCCGGGGTCTCACCGGTCTCGGCGGCAGCACGCAGCTTCTCGGCGCGCCACATGTTCCGCGACATCCACCAGATGCCGATCGCCGCGACGAAGGTGGCCGCGGTCAGCCACGCACCGGCGAGGACGTGCGGGAACGCGGCGAGGGTCGTGTTGTTGGTGATCACAGCCCAGAAGTCGTTCATCGCCGGACGATTGCGGGTCTCATCCCAGGCCACGCCGACCGGGTGCTGCATCCACGAGTTGGCCGCGATGATGAAGTACGCCGAGGCGGTGACACCGATCGCGGCCAGCCAGATGGTGGCCAGGTGCACCTTGCGGGGCAATCGATCCCAGCCGAAGATCCAGAGGCCGAGGAAGGTCGACTCGAGGAAGAAGGCCACCAGGCCCTCGAGTGCCAGCGGCGCCCCGAACACGTCGGCGACGAAGCGGCTGTACTCGCTCCAGTTCATGCCGAACTGGAACTCCTGCACGATGCCGGTCGCGACACCGAGCGCGAAGTTGATCAGGAAGAGCTTCCCGAAGAACTTGGTCGCGCGCAGCCACTGCTCGTTGCCGGTCTTGTGCCAGACGGTCTGCATGATCGCCACCAGGGGCGCGAGCCCGATGGTCAGCGGCACGAAGAGGAAGTGATAGACGGTGGTGATGCCGAATTGCCACCGGGACAGATCCAGAGCGTTCAAATTCGCCTCAAATCGCTTGGCCGCGCCTCGGGCTGCGAGACGCGAACAGGGACGCAAGCATAGGCACTGACGCAGCGACACCGGTGCGACACCACTGACGCCTTAGTACTACGGCGCGTAGTACCTATGTCGGCGACGTTACGCCGGCCCGAATAGCCCGACAAGCGACCAAGGTCCCGCCACCGCGGATTCAGTTGTGGGCCGAGTCTCTCTTGTGGTAGGAGTCACGCATTCCGGACTCGACTTTATTCTGGCAGAACCGAAATCGCGCGGTTGACCAAATCGACGAATTTCTTCGCATGCTCGGGCTCCGGCATCGCACGGCCGTTGAGCGCGGTCACCCGCGCGGCCAGGGTGACGCTGCTGATCAGCCACACCGAGTCGGCGACCAACAGGTCGGCCGGCCGCAGCACCCGGGTCTGCGTCGCCCACCCCTCCGACTCCGCGAGCGCGAACGTCGCGAGCTGTGTGGTCCCGGGCAGGATGCCCACCTCGACCGGAGGCGTGACCAGTGTCTCGCCGGTGACGGCCACCACGGTCGACCGCGGACCCTCCAGAACGGCCCCCTCGCTGCTGACGTAGATCACGTCGTCGTGGCCGAGTGAGTTCGCGTACCGCAGCGCGGCCATGTTCGTCGCGTAACTCAGTGTCTTGGCGCCGAGCAGCTGCCAGGGTGCGGCCTCCGCCAGGTCGAGGGAGAAGCCACGCTCCAGGGTCACCACCGACACCCCGGACTCGCGCGCGGCGACGGCGCGCGGGGCGACCTCGCCGACGGTCAGGTAGGCGGTCGGCGGGCCGGCCGGAGTGCTCTCCCGGCCGCGTGAGTACACAAGGCGCAGCAGGCCTTCGGTCCGGCTCCCGGCACGCTCGGTCCAGGTCGTGGCGGCCAGGTCGATCGCGGCCTGCCAGGCGGCACGATCCGGGGCGGGCAGGTCCAGCATGACGGCGCTGCGGGCGAGCCGGTCGAGGTGCAGGTCGACGCAGCGCGCGTGGCCGTCGCGGATCAACAGGGTCTCGAAGATGCCGTCGCCCCGCACCGCCGCGAGGTCGTCGGCATGGAGGAACGGGGTGTCCGGATCGAGAACCGTGCCATCGAGGGTCACCAGGATCGACTGCGCCATACCGCCAAGGGTATGCGGGCAGGCACGGCGGTGTGGCATCGGCATCGAAGTGTCTAGACTCGAGGCGTGACCCGCTCACCCATCCTGACCAGGTATTCCGGCGAGGGAGCGGTCGGTTCGGCCGTCGCTGCCGATCCCGCAGGCACCGGCAGTCCAGAATCCGACAGCTCCCCGCACGAGACCCCGGGGTACGAGACCCCGTGGCACTACGGCGACCCGCTGGGCGAACAGCGTGCCGCGATCACCGGTGCGATCGTCGTCGACCGCAGTGACCGCGCGGTGCTCGAACTCACCGGCCCCGAACGGCTGACCTGGCTGCACACCATCTGCAGCCAGTACCTCACCGATCTCGCCGACCGCCACAGCGCCGAGGCGCTCTCGCTGGACACGAACGGCCGGGTCGAGGACCACTTCGTCCTCACCGACATCGACGACGTCACCTGGATCGACACCGAGCCCGCGCGCGGCCGGGCACTGCTGGACTTCCTCACCAAGATGGTCTTCTGGGCCAAGGTGGAGCCTGCCGGCCGCCCGGATCTGCGAGTGCTCACCCTGATCGGCGCCGACGCCGTGCGCGGACCGATCGCCGACGTGCTCGGCATCCCCGCCGACGCCGCGGTCTATCAGGCCGGAGACCTGCCGGAGACCCACCACGACGACGAACCGCTCGGGTTCTGGCGGATCATGCCGCCGCTGTCGGAGGGACCGCACTCCGACGCCCTGCTGCCCGTCGTCGACGTGGTGGTGCCCGAACCCGATCTGCTGACCTGGTGGGCCGAGCTCGTGGCGGCCGGCGCCCGGATGGCCGGCAGCTGGGCCTTCGATGCGCTGCGCGTGGCCGGGCTACGGCCGCGTCTGGGTGTCGACACCGACGAGCGCACCATCCCGCACGAGGCGCACTGGATCGGCGGTCCCGCCGAGTTCGGGGCGGTCCACCTCGACAAGGGCTGCTATCGCGGGCAGGAGACGGTCGCCCGGGTGCACAACCTCGGCAAGCCGCCCCGCCAACTGGTCCTGCTGCACCTCGACGGCTCCAGCGACCACCGGCCCGCACCGGGTGGCCCGATCACCGCGGGCGGACGCACGGTCGGCCGGCTCGGGACCGTCGTCGACCACTTCGACCTCGGTCCGGTGGCGCTCGGTCTGGTCAAGCGCGGGATCGGTGCCGACATCGATCTCGTCGTCGGCGACGAGGACGCCATGGCCGCGCGGATCGATCCCGATTCGGTGGCCGCCGACGAGCACGTCCAGGCCGGGCGGGCCGCCGTCGAACGACTCCGTGGACGGGCCTGAGGTGGGCGGGACCGACGCACTGCCGATGGGCCGGGTCCTCGCCGTGTGCGTGGCTACCGACGACGTCGACCTCGGTGCGGTCGGGGTGAGCGCCATCGACAAGCGCCCGCAGCCGGATCGCGTCGTCGTCGGGGAGCTGGGCCCGGTGACCGACCACGTGTGTGACACGAAGCACCACGGCGGTGCCGATCAGGCGGTCTACGCCTACGACGACGCCGAGGCACGGCGCTGGGCCGGAGAGCTCGGGCGTGAGCTTGCTTACGGCTGGTTCGGCGAGAACCTCCGGATCGAGGGGATGCCGGTGACCGACGCCATCGTCGGTGAGCGCTGGGCGGTCGGCGACGACGGCCTCGTCCTGGAGACCACCATCCCCCGTATCCCGTGCCGGACCTTCGCGGCGTGGGCGGAGGAACCGCAGTGGGTCAAGCGGTTCATGCAGCGCGGTGATTCCGGCGCCTACCTGCGTGTTCTGACACCGGGAACGGTCGGCGCGGGCGACGAGGTGCGGGTGGTCCATCGACCCGATCACGGTGTGAGGGTTCGCGACCTGATCTTCGGCACGTCCGCGGCAGACCTGCGGGCCCTGCTCGCCGGCGACGATCTCCCGCCCAAGGTACGGCGCGAGGCGACCAAGCATCTGGCCCGTGCCTGACCGGGTCGGCGTGCCGTAACCAGGGGAGTCAACGGAATCGGCAAGAGCGCGCTAGACTGGTCCCCACGACATACTCAACTACCTAGAGAACGGGGCCGCCACACATTGGCCGCCCCGTCATTGTGCGAGGGGGTCCCATATGGGCCGCGGCCGGGCTAAAGCAAAGCAGACGAAGGTTGCTCGTCAGCTCAAGTACTCCACTCCCCACACCGACTTCGAGAGCTTGCAGCGCGAGCTGTCGGGGTCGGGGGATTCGGTTGATCATCACCCGGATCCTGTGGTGGAGGAGTGGGCCGAAGAGGACGAGTGGCGCCACGCTTGACGGCGTGGAGTCGAGTGCCTCTTGACCTGGACCTGACGTCGACCACCCCGACGCAGGCACGGTAGCTTCCGAATCGCAAGCGACGACGCCGGTCACCGGTTGTGAGCCCCTGCCCGGGCCACGCCGGTGGCCGGTGCCGTCGCTTGTGGTCGTTGCCCGGCGGCTGTTGCCGCTCCCCTGTCAGTCGCGCTCCCGCCGCGCCTGAAACTAGGGGAAGGTCCCGCTGTTCCTGAAACTAGGGGAAAGCGACTTTCCCCTAGTTTCGTCACCTTCCCCGTGTTGCAACCAGGGGAAAGCCACGAATCTAGGGGAAGGACACCTTCCCCTAGTTTCGGGCCGTCCCCTGGTTTCGGGCCGTCCCCTGGTTTCGGGCCGTCCCCGGGTTTCAGGCCGTCCCCGGGTTTCGGGGCGTCCCCGGGTTTCCCCACAGACATACGACAGAGCCCGTCGACACCGATCTCTCGGTGTCGACGGGCTCTGTCGTTATCGTGTCTGTGTTGCCGTGGCCGGCAGGCACTCAGAAGCGCGGGTGCTCGCCGACCAGTGTCGCGCGCGGGGCGGCGTCGGAGGACCGCTTGATGGTGCCCAGCACCCAGTTGTCGACGTGGCGTGCGGTCAGGACCGCCTGTGCCCGGTCGGTGTCCTCGGGGGCGACGACGGCGACCATGCCCACACCCATGTTGAAGGTGCGCTCCATCTCGGCCTGCGCCACGCGACCGCGCTGCGCGATCATCGCGAAGATCGGTGCGGGGGTCCAGGTGTTGCGTTCCAGTTCGGCGACGAGTCCTTCCGGGATCACCCGGGCCAGATTCTCCGCCAGTCCGCCACCGGTGACGTGGGCAAAGGTGCGCACATCGGTCTCGGCGGCCAGGGCCAGGCAGTCGCGGGCGTAGATACGGGTCGGCTCGAGCAGCTCCTCACCGAGGGTGCGGCCGAACTCCTCCACGTGCCCACCGAGATCCATGTGACCCCAGTCCAGCAGGACCTTGCGGGCCAGCGAGTAACCGTTGGAGTGCAGTCCCGACGCACCCATCGCGATCACCGTGTCGCCGGCCCGGACCTTCTCCGGCGACAGCACCTGATCGGCCTCGACGACGCCGATCGCGGTCGCCGACAGATCGTAGTGGTCGTCACGCATCAGACCCGGGTGCTCGGCGGTCTCACCGCCGAGCAGGGCACAGCCGGCGATGACACAGCCGTCGGCGATACCGGCGACGATCTCGGCGACCGTCTCGGGCACCACCTTGCCGATGGCGATGTAGTCCTGCAGGAACAGCGGCTCCGCACCGCAGACGACGAGGTCGTCGACGCACATGGCGACGAGGTCCTGGCCGACGGTGTCGTGCTTGCCGACCGCCTGGGCGACGGCGAGCTTGGTGCCGACGCCGTCGCTCGCCGCGGCGAGCACCGGCTCACGGTAGTTGCCCTTCAGGGCGAACAGACCGGAGAAGCCGCCGAGTCCGCCGAGTACCTCCGGGCGCGTGGCCCGCTTGGCGTGACTCGAGATCAGCTCGACAGCGCGCTCACCGGCGTCGATGTCCACACCTGCGGCCGCATACGACAGGCCCTCGGGCGTGGTGTTCGTGTTCTCGGTGGCCGAATCCTGTTCGCTCATCTCCGGCGAAGCACCCCTTGTTCGAATCAGGTCAGGAAGATCGCCGCCGATCGGCGATCTCGTCCCTGGCGGACCAATCCGCCGGATATACGCTACCCGAGACCGAGGTCAGGGCCGCATCACGGCACTGACGTTGTCGTTCTTTGCGCTCAACGGGTTGCCGCGATCCTCGCCGGCCGCATTCGCGAGCATGTGCTCGAGGACCGCCTTGCCCATCGAGGTCTCCTTGGGGAGCTCGATGGGATAGTTGCCGTCGAAGCAGGCCGCGCACAGATTCGAGGCCGGCTGATCGGTGGCCCCGATCATCTCCTCGATGCTGATGTAGCCGAGCGAATCGGCACCGATCGCCTGCCGCACCCCCTCGACCATGTGCTCCTCGGAGTCCATGCCGTTGGCGATGAGTTCGGCCGGCGACGCGAAGTCGATGCCGTAGAAACAGGGCCAGCGCACCGGGCTCGAGGCGATCCGCACGTGGATCTCGGCCGCACCGGCCTCCCGGAGCATCCGGATCAGCGCCCGCTGGGTGTTGCCACGCACGATCGAGTCGTCGACGACGACCAGGCGTTTACCGCGGATCACCTCACGCAGCGGATTGAGCTTCAACCGGATACCCAGCTGGCGGATGGTCTGCGACGGCTGGATGAACGTGCGCCCGACGTAGGCGTTCTTCATCAGGCCCTGCCCGTAGGGGATGCCCGATTCCTGGGCGAACCCGACCGCGGCCGGGGTCCCCGACTCCGGCACCGGGATCACCAGGTCACCGATGGCCGGATGTTCCTTGGCGAGGCGGCGGCCGATCTCGACCCGGGTGGAGTGCACCGACCGGCCGTGGATCACGCTGTCCGGGCGGGCGAGGTAGACGTACTCGAAGACGCAGCCACGCGGGGTGGCCGGGGCGAACCGGGTGCTGCGGACGCCGTCGGCGTCGATCGCGAGGAGCTCACCGGGCTCGATGTCACGGACGAAGGACGCGCCGACGATGTCGAGGGCGGCGGTCTCCGAGGCCACCACCCAACCGCGGTCGAGACGGCCCAGCGACAGCGGACGCACACCGTGCGGGTCGCGGGCCGCGTACAGGGTGTGCTCGTCCATGAAGGTCAGGCAGAACGCACCGCGCAGGGTCGGCAGGAGCGCCATCGCGGCCTGCTCGAGGCTGCTGTCGGCGGCGCCGTGCGCGAGCAGTGCGCCGACGATGTCGGAGTCGGAGGTGGCGGCGGTGGACTTGATGCCGAGTTCACGGGCGCGGCTGGCGAGATCGGCGGTGTTGACCAGGTTGCCGTTGTGCCCGAGCGCGACGCCGGTGCCGGCGGCGGTGGTGCGGAAGATCGGCTGGGAGTTCTCCCAGGTGGTGGAACCGGTCGTGGAGTATCGGCAGTGGCCGATCGCGACGTGCCCGGACATCGAGCCGAGGGTCTGTTCGTCGAAGACCTGACTGACCAGGCCGAGATCCTTGAAGACCAGCACCTGCGAGCCGTCGCCGACAGCGATTCCGGCGGCTTCCTGACCGCGATGCTGCAGCGCGTAGAGGCCGTAATAGCTCAGCTTGGCGACGTCCTCACCGGGCGCCCACACTCCGAAGACACCGCACTCCTCGCGCGGCTCGTTCTCCATCTCCTCGGCCGGTTCGGGACCGTGGCCGGGTGACGTGTGGCAGGGCGGGGTGGGTACCGGGTGGTGGCCGGCTGGCGACATTTCGGTCATCGACGAGCTCCCTGGGGCTGGGCGGCGGGGTCGGACATACGGCGCTACCGCGATCCCGTGGATCAACGGGTCGATGTGGATCCAGGGTCGATGCAACGTCGGGCTGGGAGACCTCCCCGGAGTTTACCGGCCGTCACCGACCGAAGGCGAACCGTTCACCATCGTGGCGCGGTCCGAAATTCCCCGGCCAGCGCCCGTGCGGGGCGCGGCGTGATGTGTCTCACCGCAGATCGAGCGGCACCAGCGGCATCCAGTGGGCCACCTCACCGGCCCGGCTGCCCGATGCGCTCACGGTGCCGTCCTCGACGAGATCGTCGAATCCGACGGCACCGACGACGAGCAACAGCCATGACCGCGGGTCGGTCTCGACGACGTTGGGCGGGGTACCGCGGGTGTGCCGCGGCCCCTCGATGCACTGCACGGCCACGAACGGCGGCACCCGCACCTCCACGGAGTTGCCGGGGGCGACGTCCTCGAGGGTGCGGGCGGTCAGGCGCACGGCGGCGGCGAGCTCGGCTCGGGCCGGGGCGGGCAGGGACCGATCCCGCAGCCACGGCCCCACGGCGACGACGGCGGCGCGGGCGGCGGCGGGATCGATGGGTTTACGCGCGGGCACGCCAGTGATCATGCCCCGGCATGCGGGACATGATCACCGGCGCCCTCCCCCACACCGGGCCCCCACCCGGTCAGGCCAGGGTGATCTCCACCGGAACCCGGTTGCCGATGGTGTGTCCCACCGGGGAGCTCGCCTGGACCTTGGCATGCAGGGCCTCGAGCTGCTCGCGCGGCGCGTCGGAGTCGATGGTCACCGTCGCCGTGACCGAGTCGAAGCCCGCGTGACCCTCCCCGAGCCCGAGGAACACCGTGAGGTCGACGTCGCCCTTCACGTCCACCCGCAGATCCTTCAGTTCGATCCCGGCGACCGTGGCATTGGCGGCGTAGCCCACCGCGAGGCAGTTGCCGAGCGCGCCCAGCAACTGCTCGACCGGATTCGGTGCGGTGTCGGCGCCGCCCAGTCCGGCGGGCTCGTCGGAGGCGATCGGGTCGAATCCACGCACCCTGGCCTGCGAGGCGAACGCACGATTCCACTGGACCCGGGCCGCCCAGGTGGTCCTGGCCTTGGCGGGATCGGCCTGGATCGATTCGACGAGCCGGCCCACGGCCGCGATGTCGACGTCGTTGAGCGCGGTCAGTGATTCTGTGGTCATGCGCCGGACACTAGGTGCCGTCGGGGCGGAGATGACCTGTCTGCCTCACGTCGGGTTCAAGTGTGGACACACCTGCCAAGACGTGGTCAAGATCCGGCCACGACGCGGATTATCCGTCCGGCGCACGGATTCGGGCCAGGTTGTGGACCGTTCTGGGCGACGATTGACCCATGGGCACCGACGTCAGCCGCCAACAGTTCACCGGCGCCGACCGCGTGCGGTTCCGCCGACAGGTCGGACGCGGCACCGAGGCCATCGCCCGCATGCTCGCCGACGGCCTGTTCACCGATCAGGGCCGGCCACCGCAACCGCTCCTCGGGATGGAGGTGGAGCTCAACCTCGTCGACGACGACATGGAACCGGCGATGGCCAACGCCGAGGTGCTCGACGCCATCGCCGACCCCGACTACCAGACCGAACTCGGCCAGTTCAACATCGAGATCAACGTCGCGCCACGACCGTTCACCACCGATGACACGATGTCGCTCGAGCAGTCGCTGCGGACCTCGCTCAACCGCGCCGAGGGCCACGCCGCGCAGGTGAACAGTCACCTGGTGATGGTGGGCATGCTCCCGACGCTGCGCACCGAACATTTCGCGCACCACTGGATCTCGGCCAACCCGCGCTACGACCTGCTCAACCAGCAGATCTTCGCGGCCCGCGGCGAGGACATCGAGATCGACATCACCGGCGTGCCGCTGGGCGATCACCACGACGTCGAGCGGCTGCACACCGAGACCGACTCGATCCTGCCGGAGGCGGCGTGCACGTCGCTGCAGCTGCATCTGCGGGTGGCGCCCGAGGACTTCGCCGCACACTGGAACGCCGCACAGGCGATCGTCGGAGTCCAGGTGGCCCTGGCCGCGAACGCGCCGTTCCTCGCCGGGAACGCACTGTGGCACGAGAGCCGGATCCCGGTCTTCGAACAGGCCACCGACACCCGGCCGCTGGAACTGAAGAACCAGGGTGTGCGGCCACGGGTCTGGTTCGGCGAACGGTGGATCACCACGATCTTCGACCTCTTCGAGGAGAACACCCGCTACTTCCCGGCGTTGCTGCCGGTGTCGACCGACGTCGATCCGCTCGCCCGGCTCGACGCCGGCGAGATCCCCGCCCTCGACGAACTGCGCCTGCACAACGGCACCGTCTACCGCTGGAACCGCCCGGTCTACGACGTCGTCGACGGCCATGCGCACCTGCGGGTGGAGAACCGGGTGCTGCCGGCCGGGCCGACCGTCGTCGACACCATGGCCAACGCCGCCTTCTATTACGGCCTGGTCCGTGGGCTGGTCGAGGCCGACCGCCCACTGTGGTCGCAGATGTCGTTCGACGCCGCGGCGGAGAACCTGCACGCCGGTGCACGACGTGGCCTCGACGCCCAGCTGTACTGGCCGTCGATCGGCTGGGTCCGCCCCGACGAGCTGACGTTGCGCCGGCTGCTGCCGATCGCCGATCACGGGTTGCAGTCGTTCGGGGTGTCCGACAAGGCCCGCAGCCGGTACCTGTCGGTGATCGAGGGCCGGTGCCTGAACCGGCAGACCGGGGCGGCGTGGCAGCGCCGAGCCGTCGCCGAGCGTGAACAGGCCGGTGACCACCGATCGGATGCACTACGTGGGATGCTGCGCGACTATGTCGGCCTGATGCACGAGGGCGAACCCGTGCATTCGTGGGGAATCTGATCCGGGCCGCCGATCTGGTGTTCCTGTCGGCGATGCAGATCCACCCGACCGACTCCACCCGCGGATACGACGCCGTGGCCGCACATTTCCCCACTCGGACATCTCGCCCGAGTACCTGATCATCCGATCTGGCCGCCTGGAGCTCGCCGCAATACCCACAGTCGTTGCGGTGCCATCGATCACACGTCCGGACCGTCCTGGTCCCGGCCGCGATGGCCGCCATCGGACACCGTCACCGGACGGCCATGGGGAGTTCCGACATCCACACCGATTCGGCGCGCCAGCACGCAAAGGCCAGCAGTGCCAACACAAGTGCCCGCACCACCGCCGCACCGCGCGGGCGGAGTCCACCCGCGGCGGGTATCCCCAGAGCGGCCAGTCCCGCGGCGGTCGCGGCATAGCCGGCGAACACCCCGGGACGCGCCGGACCGCCGTGTCCGGTCAGCCACATCACCAATCCGCCTGCGATCCAGGCCAGGACCGCGACGACGATCACCAGGGTCACCCGCTCCGGCCACCGCCCCCATCGCGGCACCACACCGGCCAGCGACCAGCATGCGGCGAGTCCGCACATGGCGGTGATGATCAGCGCAACCGACGGATTCATCCGCGGGGCTTCACGCGGGGGCCACCGATGCCGACTGCGCCCGATCGCGGGCCACCCGACGCCGACGTCGCGCCGTACGCATCCTGATCTGCCAGGTGCTCAGCCCGGTGATCAGCAACGCCAGCGGCGCCAACCCGAAGACGAACCACAGTGCGCGCCACCATCCGTTCACCGAGACCCCATAGTGCAGTGTGGGTTTCGCCCAGTCGTCGATGATCGTGTTGGACACCGTCGGAGGCGCACCGGCGAACTCCTTGATCAGGGTGGGATCGTGCGCGTCGACGCCGATCTCGCGGTTCGCGTGATAGGTGGCATTGGCCGACCACAGATCGGGCCCGCCCACGACGAGATCCACCGAGTAGTAGTCGCCGTCGGTGGGCAGGCCCACCCAGGTCGCCTGCGATCCGGGATAGTAGGCCTGCGCCGCGGCGATCGCCTCGTCCAGCGAGATCTCCGGCCCCTCGGCACCGGATGAGGGCATGTCGTAGACGTCGTCGGCGGGGGCCACCCCGCCGGTCGCGGCATACCAGACCTTCCCGACGCCGGGGATCTCGAAGTTCATCCCGGTCAGGCCCCAGATGAGCAGCGGGATCGCCGCGACGATCCCGATCACGTTGTGCAGGTCGGTGTCCCGCGCGAATCGACCCTTGCCGATACGGACCCGGAAACCGTTGCGCCACTTCCGTAGCCCCGGGAACCAGATGACCACCCCGGAGATCGCCAGGATCACCAGCAGCAGTCCGGTCAGCCCGAGGATCACCGCACCCCAGGTCATGTCGGCGGTGAACCATCCCCAGGTGGCCGGCGGTGCCGGCTGCGCCAGCCAGTCGATGTAACCCGGGTAGCCCTCACACGTGAGACCGCAGTCGTGCAGGTTCACCAGAAAGCCGAGCACCGCACCGTCGATGTCGCCGTGCCCGTTGACCTTTCCGGTCCCGGAGTCCACCGTCCAGGTGCCCGCCCCCTCGTCGGCGGAGTCGACGAAGTAGACGCCGTCCTTGTAGGACAGGTACATCGGGTCGAAGTCCGGATCGGCCGCGCGGACCGCCGCGACCGCGGCCGAGAACGACACCGGATGATCGGACGGGGTCGAGGCGAACAGCTGACCGTGGCTCGCACGTGCGAGTTCGGGCTCGTAGACGAGGACGGCCCCACTGGTGCAGATCACCACCAGCACGAGACCCAGCACGATCGACATCCATCGATGCGTGACGACGAGAGCACGCCGGACCGGCTTGCGGGCGGCTCGGCTGCGCCGCTCCGGGCGCGGACGAACCGCCGAATCTTTCGCCGGGACAACCTCTTCGGTGACCATGGTAGGCGAGGCTAACATAACCGGCCCGGCCACCGGCACCAGATGGGATGATGTCCGATTGGGCCGATTCCGTTGCCGGAACGGACATTTCAGGCCAAACGACCAGATGGATCGGCGAGGGCTACTCCGCGGCGGCCGACCCTGCGACCAGCCCCCGGCCGGTCACCAACGGCAGATCGAGGGCCGTGACCAGTCCGGGCGGCGCCGCCACCACCGCGGGAACCGAGTTCACCAGCCGCATGGCGGTGACGATCATGCCCGAGACATTGTGGTCGCCGTGCTCACCGTGGTGGCCGAACTCCACCTGCATCTGCGGTTCCCCGCTGATCTGGATGCGATAGCAGCCGTCCCCCTCGGCCGGGCGTGGCCACGCCGGACACTGGTCGGGGTGGGTCCGGGTGTAGTGCTCGAGCACCACGCGATCGACGCCGCCGACCTGGCCGACGACCTCGAACCGCAAGGCGGCCATGGTCCCCGCAGCGATCTCCACCGACACCGTCGAGTAGTCGCGGTCGGCGGCGACCCGCTCGACCCGTTCGACCAGCGGCTCGTCGAGCGTGATCGAGAGCCCGGCGGCGATCTGGCGGACCACACTCCCCCACGCCAGCGACAGCACGCCCGGGGTGAGCAGCATCGGCACCGAGTCCATCGGTCCGCCGAAGCCGAACAGGTCGGCCATCACGACCGGCTGATAGTAGGTGGAGTAGTCGGCGATCTCCTGGCACCGCACCTCGTCGATGCGCCGGGACAGACTGGTCATGGCCAGCGGCAGGACGTCGTTGGCGAATCCCGGGTCGATGCCGTTGACGTGCAGGCTCGCCCCACCCTGCTTCGCGGCGGCGACGATGTCGTCGACCATCCCGTCCGGCAGCACCCCGTGCGGGAACTGCAGCACCACCGGACCCGAGGAGACGACGTCGATCCCGGCGCGGACGAAGGCGGTGAGGTCGGCGATCGCCTCCACCACACGGTCGTCGGTCATCGCGGTGTGCACGATCGCATCCGGACGCAGGGCGAGCAGGGCGTCGCGGTCGTCGGTCGCGAGCACCCCGAGGTCGCGGCCGAGCCCAGCGAGTTCACCGGCATCGCGCCCCACCTTGGCCGGGTCGGAAACCCACACCCCGACGAGTTCGAGGTCCGGATGGGCATCGATCCCGGCGATCGCATGCCGTCCGACGGTTCCGGTGGACCACTCCACCACGCGCAAGGTCATGCCCTCAAACTAGAACACGTTACAGTTCGTCGTGGGGGTTTCGGCGGTAGTGTTCTGACCCGATGACCCGACCGGCACCGGTGGCGATCGACGTGGACGGCCACCGCACTCTCCTGAAGTGGCATCGGGGACGACGCACCGCCACCGATGCCCCGTTCACCCCGACCCGCATCGCCGACGGCCTGCGTGCCGGCGCGAGTGTGGAGATCGACCTCCGCGTGCACGCCCCCGATCCCGGTGGGCACGGCCACGGTTTCGTGGTGTTGCACGACGACCTGCTCGACCACGCGACCACCGGGACCGGCCCGGTCGCGCTCGCCACGTCGTCACAGCTACGCCGACTGCACCTGCGGGACAACGATTCCCGGCCGACCACCGAACCGGTCCTGCTGCTCGCCGACCTGGCCGCACTGATGACCGACACCGCGCTCGGTGACGGTGCGATGCTGCAACTGGATTTCAAGGACGATGCGTCGGTGCTCGACGCCGGCACGGTCGCGAACTTCGCGGACGCGGTCTCTCCCGTCGCCGACGCCGCGATCCTGTCGTGCGGCGACGCCGCAGCGGTCCGCATCCTCACCGATGCCGTTCCCGCGCTGCACGTCGGCTACGACCCGTGCCATCACGGCGCGATCGACCGGGTGTTGCGGTGGCGCACCTACCGTCGGTTCGTCGACGACGCGATCGCGAAATCGCCTCGCGCCGAGATGATCTACCTCGACAAACGCCTGGTGCTGACCGCCGCCGACCGCGGCGTCGACCTGATCGGCGCCTTCCATAGGCGGGAGCGGGCGGTGGACGTGTACACCGTCGCCGACGTCGATGCGGGGTCGGTGGCGATCATCCGGCGGCTCGGCGCACTCGGCGCCGACCAGATCACCACCGACGACCCGCAGCGCGTCGTCGAACTGTTGGGGTAGGAGCGGCGGTCAGCCGAAGAGCTTCGGCAGGGTGCCCTCGTGGACCTCACGCAGTTCGGTGAGCGGCACGTCGAACAGGTCCTGCACGCTCACCGAGTCGCTGCCCTGATCGACCACGCCGATCCGCGTCCACGGCATGCCGCGGGCGTCGAGCATCGCCGAGAAGCGGGACTCCTCGGTGCGCGGCACGGCCACCAGCACACGGCCGGTGGACTCGGAGAACAGCCACACGAACGGGTCGGCCCCCTCGGGCAGCAGCACGCGGCAGCCGGTCTCGCCGGCCAGCGCCGACTCGACGACCGCCTGGATCAGGCCACCCTCGGAGAGGTCGTGTGCCGCCGACACCAGGCCGTCGCGGGAGGCCGCGACCAGGATGTCCGACAGCAACTTCTCGTGGTCGAGGTCGACGGTCGGGGCGGCGCCGCCGAGGTGATCGTGGGCGACCTGCGCCCAGATCGAGCCGTCGAACTCGTCGCGGGTCTCACCCAGCAGGATCAGCGTCTCGCCGGGTTCGGTGCCGAATCCGGTGGGCAGTCGGCGGTGGACGTCGTCGATCACGCCGAGCACGCCGACCACCGGGGTGGGCAGGATCGCGGTGGAGCCGGTCTGGTTGTAGAAGCTGACGTTGCCGCCGGTCACCGGGATGCCGAGCTGGGCGCAGCCGTCGGCGAGGCCGCGGACGGCCTGCTGGAACTGCCACATCACGGCCGGGTCCTCGGGGGAACCGAAGTTGAGGCAGTTGGTGACGGCCCGCGGACTCGCCCCCGAGGCCGACACGTTGCGGTAGGCCTCGGCGAGGGCGAGCTGCGCACCGCGGTACGGGTCGAGGTAGGTGTAGCGCCCGGACGCATCCGTCGACAGCGCGATGCCGCGGCCGGTGGACTCGTCGATGCGGATCACGCCGGAGTCGGCGTTCTCGGCGAGGACGGTGTTGCCGCGGACGTAGCGGTCGTACTGCTCGGTGATGAACTTGCGGCTGCACAGCGCCGGCGAGGCCAGCATCTGCAGCAGGGTCGCGCGCAGTTCGTCGGCGCCGGCCGGGCGTGCCAGCGACGCGGTGGTCGAGGCGGTCACCTCGTCCTGCCAGTCGGGGCGGGCCACCGGACGCTCGTACACCGGGCCCTCGTGGGCGACGGTGCGCGGCGGGACGTCGACGACGGTCTCGCCGTGCCAGTCGATCACCAGGTGGTCACCGTCGGTGACCTCACCGATCACGGTGGCCAGCACGTCCCACTTGCGGCAGACCTCGAGGAAGGCCTCGACGTTGTCCGGGGTGACCACGGCACACATGCGTTCCTGCGACTCGCTGGAGAGCACCTCGGCGGGGGTCATACCCACCGCACGCATCGGCACCTGCTCCAGGTCGATGTGCATGCCGCCGTCGCCGGCGGAGGCGAGTTCGGAAGTGGCACAAGACAAGCCGGCACCGCCGAGGTCCTGGATACCCACCACCAGGCCGGCGTGGTAGAGCTCCAGACAGCACTCGATGAGCACTTTCTCGGTGAACGGATCGCCCACCTGCACGCTCGGCAGCTTCTTGCGGTTGGGTCCGGTGGAATCACCGTCGTCGTCGAAGGTCTCCGACGCCAGCACCGACACACCGCCGATACCGTCGAGGCCGGTCCGCGCGCCGAACAGGATGATCTTGTTGCCCGCGCCCGAGGCGAAGGCCAGCTGCAGGTCCTCGGTGCGCAGCACACCCGCACACAGTGCGTTGACCAGCGGGTTGCCCTGGTAGCTGGGGTCGAAGACCGTCTCGCCGCCGATGTTGGGCAGGCCGAGGGAGTTGCCGTAGCCGCCCACGCCGCGGACCACACCGTCGACGACGCGACGGGTGTCGGGGGCGTCGGCCGCACCGAAGCGCAGCTGATCCATCACCGCGATCGGGCGGGCACCCATGGCCATGATGTCGCGGACGATGCCGCCGACGCCGGTCGCCGCACCCTGGTAGGGCTCGACGTAGCTGGGGTGATTGTGCGATTCCACCTTGAAGGTGACGGCCCAGCCGTCGCCGACGTCGACGACGCCCGCGTTCTCGCCGATACCGGCGAGCATCCCGGCACGCATCTCCTCGGTGGTGGTCTCACCGAAGTAGCGCAGGTGCACCTTGGACGACTTGTAGCTGCAGTGCTCGGACCACATCACCGAGTACATCGCCAGTTCGGCGTCGGTGGGGCGGCGGCCGAGAATCTCCCGGATGCGCTCGTACTCATCGTCCTTGAGTCCGAGTTCCCGGTAGGGCTGCGGATGATCGGGGGTCTGGGCTGCCGCCGAGACGGTATCGAGTGCACTGGTGGCGGTCGCTGCGCTCTTGTCGCTCACCGGCCCATTCTAGCCGTCCAGGCATTACGCTTTCGGCGGGGACGGCGGGTAGGCGGGCACGGGGGAGGTTCGATGGCCGACATCGGCAAGGCGAGACAACTGTTCGAGCTGGGGGTGCTCTCGTCGGGCATCGCGATCGACGGCACCGAGCCGGTCGACGACGCCGCTCAGGCGGCCAAGGCGTTCACCCGCGCGAGCGAGTGGGACCCGCAGATGGCCGACGCCTGGATCGGCCGGCTGGCGTCCGGCGACACCTCCGACGAGGCCCTGCTCGGGCTCTACCGGGCCCGCGGTGCGATCGGCGTCGAACAGCGGCGACTGGGGCTTCCGCCGGGTCTGCTGGTGGGCCGCTGGTACACCGGGATGTTCCTCGACTATCCGCTCGTCGACGCGGTCCACGCGACCGCCGCCTACGCCTCGACGCTGATCCGCGGGCGCGATCTGGCCGGGGCCGCCGACGTCCTGGCCACCATCCCGCCGACTCCGCGGGTACCGATCGCCGAGTTCATGACGGCCGTGCTGCATTTCACCGCGCAGCGCTGGCCGGACGTGCTGTCGGCGTTGTCGGGGGCCGACGGCTGGAACGACCCGCACCTGGCGTGTGCCGCCGACTATCTGGGCGGGAGCGCCTGCATCCAGCTCGGCCTGTTCGGCGAGGGCGCCCGCCGGTTGCAACAGGCCGTCGACGGCCCGATCCCGACGTGTGCGACCCGCGCCATGTACGGCCTGGGTCTGGCCCTGCGCGAGCAGGGACAGGAGGACAAGGCCCGGGCCATGTTCGAGGCGGCCTTCGCCCGCGACCCGTCGTTCGTCGCGGCGGGCAAGGCCCTGCGCTCGCCGAGCGTCCGGCTGTCGGTGACGTCGGCCGAGGAGATCGCCCGGCGCAGCGATCCGTGGGATCCGGGGTCGGTTCCCGGGTCGGCGGAGTCGGGTACCCCCGGACCGGCCGGTTCCGGTGCCGACGGGGTGGGGCCACGGGTCGACGGCTCGCCGTCGGATCTGGTCGACACCGCGCAGACCGAGCTCGACGCGCAGATCGGATTGGAGTCGGTGAAGGAGCAGGTCGCACGCCTGCGCTCGGCCGCGACCCTGGCGCGGGTGCGCGCCGACCGCGGCCTGACCACCGCGGCCCGCAGCCTGCATCTGGCATTCACCGGGCCACCCGGCACCGGCAAGACGACGGTGGCGCGGGTGATCGCCAAGCTGTACTGCGGGCTCGGGTTCATCGCCACCGACAAGGTCGTGGAGGCCACCCGCCGCGATCTGGTCGGCGAGCATCTCGGCAGCACCGCGATCAAGACCGCCGCGCTGATCGACTCGGCGATGGACGGGGTGCTGTTCATCGACGAGGCGTACACACTGATCCAGCAGGGCCTGTCCGGCGGTGACGCCTTCGGCCGCGAGGCCGTCGACACGCTGCTCGCCCGGATGGAGGACGACCGTGACCGCCTCGTCGTGATCATCGCCGGCTACGACGCCGAGATCGACCGGTTCCTGGCCGCCAACGACGGTCTGGCATCCCGGTTCGCCCGGCGCATCCGCTTCGACTCCTACACCCCGGCCGAGCTGGCCCGGATCGGGTCACACCTGGCCTCGCGCCGCGACTCGGTCCTCACCGCCGAGGCCGCCGCCGAACTCGAACTGGCCTGCACTCCCCTGTATCACGATGTGCGCGAAGGGCCGTCGGGGTCACTGCGCGCCACCGACCTGGCCGGCAACGGCCGGTTCATCCGCAATGTCGTCGAGGCCGCCGAGGAAGAACGCGAGCACCGGCTGTCGGCGTCGTCGGATCTCGACGCCCTGACCCACGACGACCTCGTCCGGATCGAGGCGGTCGACCTGCGTGCCGCACTCGGTTCGGTGCTGTCGGGTTTCGCCGTCGGGCGCTGAGTCCACGACCGGACACCGGGCACGATCCGACACCGAGAACTGCGTGGAACCGCAGCCTGCGCGGGCGACTACCCCCTACGCGGTGGGCCTACCGCGCAGGGGGGTAGGTGGTGGGGATCAATCCCCTTGTCCCGTGCGCGACACGACGAATCACGCTGCGGCTCACACCGAGTGGGGATGAGTGCTGCACCGCGGAAACCGCTCGGGACCACGCGATTCACGACGGCGCCAGAACGTGTATTTCGACGTCGATCATCGAGAGGAACCCCAAGACGATGAGCTCGAGGAGATGGCACAGCTGATCGCAATCGACCTCGGGCGGTGAGGTAGATGCCCACGCAGTTGTCGTCGGACGGTCCTCAGCCCTGCGATGTCACCGCGATGATCGCCTCGCGCAGTTCCGGCCGGCAGATCACCAGGTCGGGCAGGTAGGTGTCGTCGTTGTTGTAGACCAGCGGCGAGCCGTCGATGCGTCCGCACCACAGTCCCTTGGCGGTGGCGACGGCGACCGGGGCCGCCGAGTCCCACTCGTACTGTCCCCCGGAGTGCACGTAGGCGTCGGCCTCACCGCGCACCACGGCCATCGCCTTGGCCCCGGCCGATCCCATCGACAGCACCTCACCGCCGATCGCGTCGGCGACGGGCTGCGAGAAGGCCGGGGGCCGTGACCCGCTGACGACGACGCGGGGCACGTCACCGCGGGCGGTGGCGGCCAGTCCGTGCGTCGGGGTGACCGGGTCGGCGTCGTCGACATAGGTGATCCCCAGGCCGGGCAGGGCGACGGCCCCGGCGATCAGGCCGTCGGTCTTCGACCACAGCGCCACGTGCACCGCCCAGTCGGAGTGGCCCGCCATGCCGTACTCGCGGGTGCCGTCCACCGGATCGACGATCCACACGCGCGCCGCGGTGAGCCGGGACTTGTCGTCGGCGGACTCCTCCGAGAGCACCGCGTCGTCGGGGCGTTCGGCGGCCAGGCGTTCCAGCAGGAAGTCGTCGGAACGCCGGTCGCCCTCCTTGCCGAGCGCCTTACCGCTCAACCCGCTGGTGGCGCGGATCTCCAGCAGCAGCTTCCCCGCCTCGGTGGCGAGTTGTCCCGCGAGTGCGCGGTCGTCCATCCAGACCTCCCTGGTCGTTCCTGTCGTTCCTGCCGGCCTCTACAGTCCCAGATTCCGCAGGACCGTGTCGGCGGCCTCGGCCGGGGTGCCGTCGGTCGGGGTGACCACGACGTCGGCGTTCTCGGGTCGCTCGTACGGCGAGTCGATCCCGGTGAACTGACTGATCTCACCGCGGCGCGCCCTGGCATACAACCCTTTGGGATCACGCCGCTCGCATTCGTCGAGCGGGGTGTCGATGAAGATCTCGTAGAACGGCAGGCCGCGCTCGGCGTGGATCTCACGCGCCCGGACCCGCTCGCCGGCGAACGGTGAGATCAGCGACACGATCGCCACCGCCCCGGAATCGGCGAACAGGGCGGCCACCTCGGAGGTGCGCCGGATGTTCTCGCGCCGGTCGTCGTCGCCGAAGCCCAGGTCGGAGTTGAGGCCGTGACGCAGGTTGTCGCCGTCCATCAGGTACGCCGGCCGCCCCTCGGCGACGAAGCGGCGTTCCAGTTCGATCGCCAGCGACGACTTCCCCGACCCGGACAGACCGGTCAGCCAGATGGTCGCCCCGTGATGCGGCCGGTGTTCGCGGCTCACCTTGGTGGTCTGCCAGACGATGTGGCTGTCGTGGCTGACCGGGGCGGTGATCATGCCCGCCGCGACGGTGGCATTGGTGGCCTCGTCGATCAGGATGAAGCTGCCGGTCTCCCGGTTGCGACGGTACGAGTCGAACATCACCGGCTGCTGGGTGCGCAGGGTCAGCCGGCCGATCTCGTTGAGCGCCAGCTTCTTCGATTCGGTGTCCCGGTGCAGCGTGTTGACGTCCAGGCGGTAGTTGACGCCGGTGACCTCGGCCTTGGTGGCGCGGGTGCCGGTGAGCAGGACATACCGCGAGTGCTCGGTGAGGGGTGCGTCGTCGGCGAACCAGCAGACCATCGCGTCGATGTCCCGGGCGACATACGGGCGGTTGTTGGGCCGGGCGAGCATGTCCCCGCGGACGATGTCGATCTCGTCGGCGAGTTCCACCGACACCGCCATCGACGCGAACGCCTCGTCGACGCGGGTGCCGCCGGGACCCCAGATGTCGGTGATGGTGGTGGTGAAACCGCTGGGCAGGACGACGATCTCGTCACCGCGGGCGAACACCCCACCGGCGACGGTACCGCCGTAGGCGCGATGGTCTGCGCCGTCGGCGGTCTGCGGGCGGATCACATACTGCACCGGCAGCCGCGCATCGATCAGGTTGCGGTCCGACGCGATGTGCACGTTCTCGAGATGACTGAGCAGCGGACGCCCCTCGTACCACGGCATCGCGGCGGACTTGTCCACCACGTTGTCGCCCCGCAACGCCGACAGCGGGATGAAGGTCAGGTCACCGACGTTCAGCTTGGCGGCGAAGTCGACGAATTCCGAACAGATCTCGTCGAACCGTTCCCGCGACCAGTCCACCAGGTCCATCTTGTTGACGCAGATGGTCAGATGCGGGATACCGAGCAGCGACGAGAGGAAGGCGTGCCGCCGGGTCTGCTCGAGGACCCCCTTGCGGGCGTCGATCAGGATGATCGCGAGGTCGGCGGTCGACGCACCGGTCACCATGTTGCGGGTGTACTGCACATGCCCCGGGGTGTCGGCGATGATGAATTTCCTTCGCGGCGTGGCGAAGTACCGGTAGGCGACGTCGATGGTGATGCCCTGCTCACGCTCGGCGCGAAGCCCGTCGGTGAGCAGTGCGAGGTCGGCCTGGGTGTCGCCGCGGGCCGCCGAGGTGGCCTCGATCGACTCCAGCTGATCGGTGAAGATCGACTTGGAGTCGTAGAGCAGCCGGCCGATCAGCGTCGACTTGCCGTCGTCCACCGATCCGGCGGTGGCCAGTCGCAGCAACTCCCCCGACCGGACGAGTGGTTGTGCGGCAACGGAATCGGTGCTCATCAGAAGTATCCCTCCCGTTTGCGGTCTTCCATCCCGGCCTCGGAGATGCGGTCGTCGGCGCGGGTGGCGCCACGCTCGGTGAGGCGGGTGACCGAGATCTCCTCGATCACCTCGGCGACGGTGACGGCGTCGCTGCGCACACAGCCGGTGCAGGTGGCGTCGCCGACGGTACGGAACCGGACCCGCTCGACATGCGACTCCTCCCCCGGTTTGCGCTCCAGGAATCGGGTGTCGGCCAACAACATCCCGTCGCGCGGTACCACCGCCCGCTCGTGTGCGTAGTAGATCGGCGGCAACTCGATCTGTTGTGCGGCAATGTATCCCCAGATGTCGAGTTCGGTCCAGTTGCTCAGCGGGAAGACCCGGATGTGCTCACCGGCGTGGTGGCGGCCGTTGTAGAGGTGCCACAGTTCCGGGCGCTGCGCCCGCGGATCCCAGGTGCCGAACTCGTCGCGGAAGCTGAACACACGCTCCTTGGCGCGAGCCTTCTCCTCGTCGCGGCGGGCACCACCGAACACCGCGTCGACGCGGTTCTCGGTGATCCCGCGGAGCAGCGCCGTGGTCTGCAGCCGGTTGCGGCTGGTGCCGGGACCGGTCTGCTCCACGACGCGCCCGGCGTCGATGTCGTCCTGCACCGAACTGACGATCAACCGCACCCCGGTCTCGGCGACGACGCGGTCACGGTAGGTGATCACCTCGTCGAAGTTGTGGCCGGTGTCGACGTGCATGAGCGGAAACGGGATCGGTGCGGGCCAGAACGCGCGGCGGGCGATGTGGAACATCACCACCGAGTCCTTGCCGCCGGAGAACAGCAGCACCGGCCGCTCGAAGGTGGCCGCCACCTCCCGGAAGATGTGGACCGACTCGGCCTCGAGCGCGTCGAGATGGCTCAGCTCGTAGTGCGCCCTGCCCGGTGCGGTCATGCCGCCTCCCTGCTCATGCCGTCCCCCTGCTCATGTCGCCTCCTGATGATGACGCCTCCTGATGCTGCTGTCTCGTGATGATGCCGCGTGTCGATGATGCCGCCGCGCCGGCCGCACCCATCCGATTGTCCCCCGGCGCGCCGGTGGTCCGTTCGACAGACAGCCTTGCTAACGATCTCATCGCCCCGACCGGTATTCCCTGTGAACCCGCTGGAAACCAGCTGCACCACACACAGGAGGATCGACATGCCCCGCACCACCACGCGCCGACTCGCCGGAACCGTCGCCGCCGCCATCACCGCGACCGGACTGCTCGGCACCGGCATCCTCGGCACCGGCACCGCCTCCGCCGAGACCGTCGCCCCGCTCGACCGATGCTGGGGGATCAGCCCCAACATCGTCGACCAGCCGTACAGCACCGCCCGGCTGTTCGTCAGCCCGGACGGCCCGGGACGCGTCACCGCCGCGGTCCGCGACATCTCCAGCTTCTGGCGCGGCGGATACGAGTCGGTGGGGCGCCTCGACTGGCACAACCTGCGCACCGGCAAGCGCGGTACCGCCGTCGACGCCGCGCCGATCCGCCTCTACGTCAACGGCCCCACCTTCCGCCTGAACACCGGGACCGGACCGGTTCGGGTGACGTTGTCGGCGGTCAATCGCAATGCACTGTGGTCGATCCCCACCACCTCGTGCAGCGGCACCCTGCAGGTGCGCTGAGCCCGGACCGCCGACGGGGTGCCGCGGGATCGCGATTCTTCACCCGGCTACCAACCAAGCACTTGCTAGGTTACGCTCGTGGGCATGAGCGACGCCGTCATCCCCCCACCCCTGGGTCCCGACGATCTCGGACCCGACACCACCCCGGTCGCATACGAGACCGGCGGCGACGCGAACGCGATCGCCTATGTGACGCTCAACCGCCCCGAGTACCGCAATGCACAGAACTCGGTGATGACCTATTCGCTCGACGCCGCCTTCCGCAAGGCCGTCGACGACCCGGCGGTCAAGGTCATCGTGTTGCGCGCCAACGGCAAGCACTTCTCGGCCGGCCACGACATCGGCACGCCCGAACGCGATTTCGACACCTTCTACGACAATGTCGCGGTGCTGCACTGGGATCACAGCGACAAGACCGGCGCCGACCAGCGCCTGGCCCGCGAGATGGAGGTGTACATGGGGATGTGCCGCCGCTGGCGCGACATCCCCAAGCCGCTGATCGCCCAGGTCCACGGCGCCTGCATCGCCGGCGGTCTGATGCTCGCCTGGACCTGCGATTTCATCGTCGCCTCCGACGACGCGTTCTTCTCCGATCCGGTCGCCCGGATGGGTATCCCCGGCGTCGAGTACTTCGCACACGCCTATGCGCTCGGCACCCGCCGGGCCAAGGAGATCCTGTTCACCGGTGAGCGTTTCACCGCCGCACAGGCCGCCGACTGGGGAATGGTCAACCACGTCGTCCCGCGCGACGAGCTGGCCGCCAAGGTCGACGACATCGCCGGACGTGCCGCCGCCATGCCGATGCAGGGACTGTTCCTGTCGAAGAAGGCGGTCAACATCTGCGAGGACCAGATGGGTATGCGCAATGCGATGGACTCGGTGTTCGGGTGGCACCACTACGCACACTCGGCCAACGCCGAGACCGGCGACTCGCTCGGCGGGATGGATGCCAGGTCGATGAAGGCGGCCGGTTCCGGGAACGGTGCGGGGGCCTGACATGGATCTGCTGTTCGACGACGCCGCACACGAATTCCGCGCCGAGGTCCGCGCCTGGCTGGCCGATCACGTTCCGGCACAGCCACTCCCGTCGATGGACACCGCCGAGGGATTCGAGGCACACCGGCAGTGGGAGGCCACCATGGCCGCCGACGCCATGTCGGTGGTGAGCTGGCCGGCCGAGTTCGGCGGCCGGGACGAGCCGCTGCTGCACTGGCTGATCTTCGAGGAGGAGTACTACCGTTCCGGGGCGCCCGGGCGGGTCAGCCAGAACGGCATCTTCCTGCTCGCCCCCACCCTGTTCGAGCACGCCCATCCCGAACAGTTGCAACGGATCATGCCGCGCATGGCACGCGCCGACGACATCTGGGGCCAGGCCTGGAGCGAGCCCGAGTCGGGCAGCGACCTGGCGTCGCTGCGGTCGACGGCCACCCGCACCGACGGCGGCTGGCTGCTCAACGGGCAGAAGACCTGGAGTTCGCGGTCGAGTTTCGCCGACTGGGGATTCGGGCTGTTCCGCACCGACAAGCAGGCCCAGCGGCACAAGGGCATCACCTACTTCATGTTCGATCTGCGCAGTCCCGGGGTCACCGTCCGTCCGATCGCCCAGCTCGACGGCGAGGCGGGCTTCGCCGAGTTGTTCCTCGAGGACGTCTTCGTCCCCGACGATCCCTCCGCCCCTGGCGAATCCGGGGTGATCGGCGAGGTGAACAACGGCTGGAAGGTGGCGATGAGTACCGCCGCCAACGAGCGCGGTCTCTCGCTGCGGTCCCCCGGGCGCTTCCTGGCCACCACCGATCGCCTGCTCGATCTGTGGCGGTCGCGGCGCGACGACGTACCGCCGACCGCGGGCACCGATGCCGCCGTCGCCGACGCCTGGATCGGTTCGCGCGCCTACGAGCTGTCGACGTATCAGACCGTGAGCCGGCTGGCCGCCGGCGGACAACTCGGCATGGAGTCGTCGATCAACAAGGTGTTCTGGTCGCAGTGGGACATCGCCGCCCACGAGACCGCCCTCGACCTGCAGGGCGCCGACGCCGAACTCGACGACGCCTGGCTGGACGGCTATCTCTTCTCGTTGTCGGGGCCGATCTACGCCGGCACCAACGAGATCCAACGCAACGTGATCGCGGAACGCCTGCTGGGCCTGCCGCGTGGGGACCGGTGAGGAACCGATGGATTTCCTGCTCTCCGACATTCATGACGACCTCGCCTCGAGCATCGACGCGCTGCTGACCAAGGCCGACTCGCCTGCCGTCGCCCGCGCCTGGGCCGACGGCGACCGCACCCCCGCCGAAGCGGTGTTCGCCCAGCTCGCCGAGACCGGCGTGTTCGGGCTGATGGTCGACGACGCCTTCGGCGGTGCCGGTGCCGGTGCGGTCGAGATGGTCGTCGCCCTCGAACAGCTCGGCCGTCACGGCGTTCCCGGACCGCTCGCCGAGACCATCGCCGTCGCACCGACACTGCTGAGAGCCGCCGGGGTGACCGACCCGCTCGAGGCCATCGCCGCCGGCGGTGTCGTGTCGGTGGCGGCCGCCCCGGTGCAGCCACGCGCCGCCGACGCCGACGCGGTCTCGACGGTGTATCTGCTGACCGGAGAGACACTCTCGGTGGGCACCGCCGGTGCGGCGCTGCGCACGGTCGACCCGGCGCGCACCGTGTCCGACGTCGATGCCGGGGCCCCGCTGGCCACCGGCGTGGACGGTTCGGCCGCCGTCGATCTGGGTGCGCTGGCGACCGCCGCACAACTGCTCGGTCTGGGCCGACGGATGCTGTCGCTGGCCGCGGAGTATGCGGTGGCCCGCAAGCAGTTCGGCCGGGCGATCGGTTCCTTCCAGGCGGTCAAACATCATCTCGCCGATGTCGCGATCGCCCTCGAGATGGCCCGGCCCCTGGTCCACGGTGCCGCCGTCGGCGTCGACGGTGGCGCCCCCGAGGGCACCGACGTCTCCCGTGACATCTCGGCGGCCAAGGTCGCCGCCGCCGACGCCGCCCACCTCGCGTCACGGCAGGCACTTCAGGTCCTCGGGGCGATCGGCTACACCCGCGAACACGATCTGTCGCTGTATCTGACCAAGACCAGGGCGCTGGTGTCGGCGTGGGGTACCCCGGCGGCGCACCGCGCCCGGATTCTGGAGACGCTGTGAGCACCACGACCGACCATGACGCGGCGACCATCTCCGCCGAAGACCGTGAAGCGTTGCGGGTTTCGGTGGCCGGGCTGCTCAAGCAGCGGTCCGGACCGGACGCCGTCCGCGCCGCCATGTCGAGTCCCAGCCGCATCGACCGCCCGCTGTGGCAGACCCTGTGCACCGAGATCGGTGTGGCCGCACTCCCCGTCCCCGACGAGTTCGGCGGCGCCGGAGCCGGCTTCGCCGAGACCGGTGTGATCCTGGAGGAGACCGGGGCGGTGCTCTGCCCGGTGCCGGTGTACTCCGCGGCCATCGCCACCGCGGCGATCCTGGCCACCGGCGACACCGACGCCGCCCGGCGCCTGCTGCCGGGTATCGCTTCCGGCGAGAAGTCGGTGGCGCTGTGCTGGGCCGGACCCGACGGGTGGGCCGCCCCCGGTGTGACCGCCGAGGCCGGATTGCTCACCGGCACCGCCCATTACGTCCTCGACGGCGAGTCGGCCGATCATCTCCTCGTCCTGGCGGGTACGAGTAGCGGCCTGACCGTCCACGACGTCGACGCGCACGCCGAGGGCATCACCATCACGCCGCGGCCCGTCGTCGACCCCACCCGGCCACTCGCATCGGTCACCTTCGACGACGTCGCCGCCACCACCATCACGGCCAAGGCCGACACCGAGGACACACTGCGCACCGCCGCCTGGGCGTTGCTGTCGGCGGAGCAGGTCGGCGGAGCCGCCCGCACCCTCGACCTCACCGTGCAGTACACCAAGGAGCGCTCGCAGTTCGGCCGGCCGATCGGATCGTTCCAGGCCCTCAAACACCGTATGGCCGACATGTACACGCTGGTCGAGACGTCCCGGTCGATCTCCCGGGCCGCACTCGACGCCGTCGCCGCCGGGGCGGCCGACGCCCCGGAGCTCGCCGCCGCCGCCCACGTCTACTGCTCGGAATCGTTCGCGACCGTCACCGGTGAGGCCATCCAGCTACACGGCGGCATCGGCATCACCTGGGAGCACGACATCCAGTTGTACTTCAAGCGTGCCCACGGCAGCGCCCTGCTGTTCGGCCAGCCCCACCGCGTCGTCACCGAACTGGCAAAACGCCTGCACGGGGCCATGACCGCTCAACCACCCACCAGCCGTTGATGATCGAGCCGAACCCACTTCGATGATTGAGCAGAGACTTCGTCGATGATTGAGCCGAACCTACTACGATGATTGAGCCGGGACCGAGCCGGAAAGGCGAGGACCCGAGTCGAAATCACCGCAACCCGAGTTGGCAACCACCAACCCGCCGTTGATGATTAAGCCGAACCAACTACGATGATTGAGCCGGGACCGAGCCAGAAAGGCGAGGACCCGAGTCGAAATCACCGCAACCCCAGCACGATAGCAACCACCTCCGAGGTGGTCACGCCGACAAATTCGGCTCACCGAGGTTTCGACACGCCTCGTCGCTACGCTCCTCATCGGCTCAACCACCAACCCGCCGTTGATGATCGAGCCAAACCAACTACGATGATTGAGCCGGGACCGAGCCGGAAAGGCGAGGACCCGAGTCGAAATCTCCGCAGCCCGACCACGTTGGCGACCATCTCCGACACCCCTCAGTGCAGCGCCACCACTTCCGCGAGACCCTCCCGAATGCAGTCGGTCAACAGTTCCGGGTCGATGACGGCGGCCGGGTCACAGTTGATCCCGAGGTAGGCACGCCCGGCATAGGACATGAGTGCGACGTTCACCGCCGCACCGCCTTTGGGGGCGAACGGCACGAGTGCGGTGACCTCGGCACCACCGGTGAACACTGGGATCGGCGGCCCCGGCACATTGGTGGCCGCGACGTCGACTCCCTTCATCAGCGATCCGGCCACTGAGGTGGTCACCTGCCGGGGCAGGAGGGTGAGCAACTGGTAGACGATGGTCGACAGGTGCAGTGCCGGATCGGTGCGTGCCTTGTGCAGGATCGGGTCGAGGCGCCGAATCCGTGACCGAAGGTCGTCGGGCTCGGTGGGCACGATGAATCGTGCCGGTACCCATTGGTTCCCGCCTTCGGCGTCGGCGTCGGTACGCAGGCTGATCGGCATGTTCACCCGGAACTCGGGCAGCGGGTGCCCCAGACGCTGGTGGTGGCGACGCACCGCACCGGCGACGGCTGCGACGAAGCAGACGTTGATCGTGGTGTCGGCGACCGTCGCCGCGCGTCGTAACTCGTCGAGCGGGACGTCGAGGATCGAGAACGACGACGACAGCGAGCGTTTCGTCATCAGCTCCGATCGTGGCGTGCTCTGCGGCTCGAGCATCCGGATCATCGCCGTTGTCGTCGTCGCGGCCGAGGTCACGGTGCGCACCGGGTGGGTCAGCCCGTCACGGGCGATCGCGAGGACGAACCCCGCGGCGGCCACGACGGAGGTATCACTAGAGCTGCTATCGACCGATAGCGGCTCACGCCGGTGCTACCAACACCTCGCGCAAGCCTCCGACGATACGAATCGAGAGTTCGTAATGCGCCGTGGCTCAATGCTACTTCAGGGTGCGATCATTTTCGCCCTCGCCTATCCCCTGCCCGTTGCCGCCCTCTGGGCTTGCGTCCGCCTCGGATGGCACGCATGACCAACACATGGGGACTCCACACCGGACCAGCCACCTACATCGGCATGAGCGGTCAACTCGCCATGCCGTGCCGGATCGTCCGATTCCGTCGGGATTGCGTGATGGTGCGTTTCGGTGACCGGCCCGCCGAACTCGTCCACCCCGACCACCTCCGGCAGGTGACCCGATGAGCGGCCGACACACCGTTGAACACGACTACCTCAACCCGCACCACTCCGACCTCCTCGACCGGTTCTACGACCGGTGGGGCCTCGGTGACGTCGAGGTCGCACGCCGATACCGGGGTGAGTGCCGGCACGCCCGGAACGAGGTGTCGGCGTGAACATGTCCGACTGGAATGCCGGCCACGAATCGGCTACCGAACTCCTCGGCCAGCTCCCCGGGCCTCTCGTGCCCGTCTTCGCCGCAAGACTCTTGCGCGTCCAGCCCGACCCCGAAGACAACCCGTCATACGACGGCGGGTTCCGCGCCGCCCTGTTCGCGGCACTCTGAGAGAAAGTCGATCTGTTGAACAACACCCCGATCACCACCCCCGGCGGACTGACCATCGTCGATATCGACATCGACAGTGACGGGCACGTGACCCACACCATGTTCGAGCGCACGTTTACCGGCCCCGGATACGGCAACGTCAACCGCACGATCAGCGTAGGGCGGTCGATCGACGCCGACACCGGGAAAGTCGATCCGTGGCTGTACATCGACACTTTCTGTCCGCCTGATCCGTTGGGGTTCGTCGCTGTGATCAACCGAGCCGCCGGCGTGTACGCCTCGTTGCTTGCCCGTTGACCTGAACGGCCCCGGACGGTTCAGCCGTAGCCGCGTCATAGCGGCACCGGGGCACTGAGCGCGCGTAACAGGTTTCCGACCTCGCGCCCGTCGTTTCTGCAGAGCCCGACGCAAACCAGCCTGCTCGATGTAGCTCAGTCCCTCACCGTCGATGAGGGCCACCGTTCCGAGTCTGATCAACGCGGCCCCGGTGCCACATGGTTACCGCCTGCCCTTCGGGTCGGGTGGCAATCGGTCGTGGTTCTACGCGGTAAGTGCTTGGTCCGTGGGTCGATTCGGCGATGGGGTTCAATGCTTGGCCACCCGTAGGGTGTCGATTGGCTTGTGCCGCTGCGACCTCTGGCTTGCGCGGGTCGCCGTTCATTGCCACGAGGTAGCACGCGAGCCGCGTCATGAGTACGTCAGCGCCGGGACGACCGCCCGTCGAGTTCTTAGTCGTAGGACTAAAAAGCCTGGTCACGTCCTCGCCCAACGCTTCGATCGTGATTTTCGCCCGGTCTATCACGGGGGAGAACTGCTGCCAGTTCGCATACCCCAACAGCGGCATCAGGTCACGCGCCGACCAGAACTCTGTCCCGTCCGGCATCGTTCGCCGAATCGCCGTCTTTTCTCCCACACGGGAGAAAGTGCCGGTCAGGGTAAGATGAGCCCCGGTGGACCGGGGCGGTAGCTTCGCCCCGGTCCCGTTCTTTACCGTAGGGGAAGAAAGCCTGTTCACGTCCGCTTGTGGCGGTCCGCCCGCAGTCTTTTCGTCGGCGCGGGCGAAATTGCTGGTCAGGGTAAGATGGTCAGTGGCGGACCGGGGCGCTACCTTCGCCCCGGTCCGTCTCACTCATAGCCCAGAAACACGAAAAACGCCCGGCACCGACCCAATCAAGGGCCAGCGCCGGGCGCTTCCATCTCTATTCAGTTGTCCGAGAACATCACTCAGTCTCGATCGACACCACACCACCCGGCCGCAGCACCGACACACCAAACCGGGATTCAGTACGAACCCGGATCACGTTCTCGGCGAAGTCGTTACCGACTGTCCCCCACTTCGTCAGGACGCCGGCCGAATCCACATCCACACGGACCGACGACTGATCGAGCAGCAGAGCCTTACCGGCCGGCAGAGCGGTCGACACCACGACCGGCACACCATGCAGACGCTGAGCCGCACGATCCACGGCAACGTTGCCCAGATCGAACGAGCCGCCCGTGTTGCGCTGAAGGCTGATCGCCTCCCACACCTGAGGCGCCATCGCAAACGCGTGAGGCACGAACGCGGCCGACTCCAAAGCAGTGATCGCCTTGCGGGTCGTGGTCACGAGGTCGGTAGCGAACGCCTGAACCACGATCCCGGACGTGTTCAGGATGCCCCGCAGATTCGGGGCAGTACCCGAACCGCCGATCACCTGAGCCTCCACAGCACGCCGCAAACCGTGCAGCATCTCCGCCTCAACGAACCCGGCGAGCTCGGCGTTATCCAGCACGTCGTACTCGTTCAGGCCGTCCGAGACGTGCGCGATCACGGTCAGCTCGGCATCCACCGACTCGATCCCGTACGAGGATTCCGGCTTGGCACCCGACGTCCACGGCGCCGCCTGATTGTCCCGCGAGGTCTGCCGCAGGTAGCGGTAGCGGGGCGTGCCGTGAACCTTGACCGGGAGCACGTCGAGCAGCGAGGTCGGGATACGCTGAAGCTCGATCGGGGACTGGTTTTCGAGTGGGGTGCCGGTCACTACCGACCCCGACGAGACGAGGGCCTTGGTACCGACGCCACCGAGCATCGCCTTGGACAGGTTGCCGGACATGGCGCGCGCCTTACGGCCACTGAACGCCAGGTACTTTCGGCCGGTCAGGGCCTCACCGGACTTCTCGCCGTCCTCGCCGGTCTTCGGCTCGCCGCCCAGAGCGGCCACCGCGTCGATCAGGGTCTTCGATTCGAGGGCCTTGCTTACGCGCTCGTCGAACGCCTTCACTTCCTCCACGAGGCCGGCCAGTTCGGTCTTGCCGGCGTCGTCGAGCTCGCCGGCCTTCGCCTGAGCCGCGAGTTCGTCGGCCTTGGACATCGCAGCGGCACGGTCCTGAGCGGTCTTCACGTTCATGCGGTCACCCTTCGGGTTGTGGTCGCCGGACTGTCCGGCGTCCTTGACATTGCTGATCGACGTGGCACGATTCGCACCAACTGGAACCACTGAAACCTACAGTAGCTCAACGTTTTTCAGCAGTAGATGGTCTGACTTCTGTTCACTGTCGCGGGTGATGTACCCGAACGACATTTCGCCGATCCGCCCGTCCGCGAGCATCCGGTGAGTCTGGATCGCCTTCGGTGAGTCCATGTCGAGCTGGCAGGACACTTTCAGCCCGTGATCGTCCTCGCCGGCCTCGACGACATGGCCGATGCACATTTCCGGGTCATCGGTGCGGTGCCCGTAGAACACGGGAATCCGCCGGCCTTTGGCCTTCCACTCGTTGAGGGTGTCGGCGAACGCGCCGGCCTGAACGATGTCGCCGTACGAGTCTTTGACTCCGAAAACGCTTGCGTAGCCGTCGAATCCGTTTTCTACGGTCGACTTCACGAGCGCGCCGGCCGCTTGCTTATGCTTCATCCGATCCCACCTTGTCGTCGGTTGCCGGCGCCTCGACGTCGGCCATGTTCAGCGGTGCCCGCAGGACGTCACCGCCGGGCAGGGCCGGCATGTTCAGCCGCGCCCGAACCTCGTTCGGTGTCATGTAGCCGGCACTCAGGGCGGACGCGAGTTGCGCGGCCTGTTCCTCGAAGTTGCCTTCGAGTTTTTCGCGAATATTGAACTCCACGTACATGTTTTGCGTGTCGCTGAACCGTGTCACGAGGTCGGCGTTCAGTCGTGCCTCGATCATCGCGATAATCGGCCCCAGAGTGTCGCCGTACAGGCCGCGACGGAACTCGCGAACGTTGCTGTAGTTCGCGTTGTCGAGCAAACCGATCATCGTCGGGTTCACGTGGAAGACAGACGCAACCGTAGTCAGGGCGAGCTTTGAGCCCTCGACATAGTCGTCTTCCTTCGCGCTGAATCCGACGCGCTTCAGTTCCATTCCGTCTTCGAGGACGGGCACGCCGCCGACCTTCGCACCGTCACCGGTATACGCTGCGGTCCAACCGGACTTGAACCGTTTCCGGCCCTCGTTCGACCACGCCGGCGCATCCTTCGGTCGGGTCAGGTACGAACCCACACGACCGCCGTTCTCCCACATTTGCCGGCGGAACGACTGAGCCTGAATCTGTTCAGCCAGAACCGATTTCAGGCACGGGATCGGCGAGGCCCCGATTCGCAGATCGGTAGGATTCCAACCGTGAAACTCGATCACGTCGGACGCCGGCACCGTCACCCGTGACTCCGGCGACGACTCCGGTTGCAACACATACGAACCCACCCGGAACGGTATCGAGTCCGTCGTTTCCACGATCCACGTCTCCGGGATGACCCGAAGTTCGGCCGGCTCACCCACCGCGTCCGGAGTCACCCACACCAGCGCGCGGTCGTACAGTGCCAGCGAGCCGACAAGCCTCTGGACGAAGTCGAACGTCGTGTCTTGCGGGTTCGGCCGGCTGATCAGCTTCGGCAACGCGTGGTCCCGGACCCGCTCACGTCCGCCGTCCTCGTCGATCCGGTAGGTGTGGACTCCGAGCTGGGCAACGTTGCGGGCGAGGAACGTGATCACGGTCCGTAGGTACGGCTGTTCCCGCCACAGGTCCTCTGGTGTCTTGTCGAGCACCGTCACCGCGTCCGTGGCGAGTGGTTCGTCGAGTTGCGGCGTGTGACGCCGCCACCATGCCATCAGCCGACCTCGATTTCGGACTGCACCGGCGCCGACACGCAGTGCCCGGCCACGCGGGGATGTCCGGCCCGGTCGCCCGGCACCGACGCTTGCAGCGCAAGCCCGGCCAACACGGCCATTACACGTTCCGGCGCGCCGTACCGGCCGTACATGCGTTTCTGAACATCAGCCCATCGTTTGGGGTCTTCGTCGACCACTGCCCTCAGTAGGTCGATCGCGTCCCGCTTGTCTTCACTCTGAACGGTCATAGACAGCCCTCATTTCAAAGGTGACGCGATTTCGCGTCGGAATGGATGGATTAGACGGACGTACGTCCCAAAGCCGTCAGAACGGCTCTCAGCCGCCTAGTGCCTCGCGCGATGGGGGCGGCCACGCGGGGGGAGACGACCACTACCGGCCGAATCTGTCCGTGGTGGGTTGGTCGTGGTGGCGGTGAGGCCCCTACCCCGGTGCGGGTTCTTCGACTACCTCGACGGGTTTCGGTGCCGGCGTGTACGTCTTACCGTCCGTGCCGGTGATCGGTTCAGGTGTCCCATTTGGGACAGGTGCCTCGATCTCACGCTCGACAGTGCCGCGACCTAGTCCCGTTGCCGCTGCGATCGCCCGGATACTCAACCCCGACTCCCGCAACGACGCCACCACCTTCGACCGCTCACCGGGAAGGCCGGCGGCTAGCGGCCCCGACCGACACCAACCGCAGACTCACCCGACACCGACCGAGCACGCCACACAAACAATCGACCAAGCTCGCCCTTAGCCGACTGGCGTTGCCGGTTGCGGTGAGCGAGGTCGGTCAGATCACCACGAGGCCGGCGGCGCCGCAAGTCCATGTGGTCCTGAAGATTCTCGGTCATCGCTCACACTTCCTGGAATCGTCGTCGTGGTGCTGTCTCGCGTGCCTGCTCGCCGGCTATCGCCTTGGCCAGCCAGCGAGCAGGGCTGTCGATACCCTTGCCCAGCGACTCAGTTTGTTTGCGGGCGAGCCAGCCGCAGCGGATCAGGTTCTTTGCTTCGGCCGCGTGGTAGTTGTCGTCGGAGACGTTCGGGAAGTCCTCGCGTTGGGGCGAGGTGCCATCTCCCACGATCCGCATGGGTTTCCCCTTGGGCGCCAGCTTGTCGGCGTAGTCGTTTCGCACGAATCGCCCGCCGGCGAGGTAGCGGTACCCGCCGGCTATGACTCGATGCTCGTCGGCCACGTTGCGGATTCCACGGGCGAGGATGTCGGACGCCGATTCGGTGTGCTCGTCGTTGGTCATCTCGTCGGTGTGCTCCTGGTCCTCGGATTCATCTCGCGCGCTAGCTGCTTTTCTTTCACTTCTTCTCTCACTGCTTTGTGCATCTGATTCGGATACGGGTGGTGCATCTGATTCGGATACGGGTGGTGCATCTGATTCGGATGCACCTGTCGACGGCTCCGGTTCCGGTGCGTCTGATTCGGATGCACCTGTCGACTCCGAGTTCAGGACAATCTCGCGCGTGAGTCGTTCCACCTCGGAGTCGGTGAACGGCTCGCCTCGCGTTAGGTGGTAATGGAATCCGAGCGCACGACCGCCGGCGTTGGCTACCACGGGCTGGCGCACCATCCATCGCGCCGCCTGAAGGTGATCGAACGCGCTCCGGACCGATCCCTGCCCTTTGCCCATCTTCTCCATGACTGAGCGTTGCGAGATTCGGTAGCCGTCGCTGTGCGACCACAGCCAGAGCGCCACGGAACGCGCGCCGTCGCTAAGGCTTGAATCTCTCGCGAGGGCCAGCGGTGCGGTCTGGTACGGCGCTTCGAGCGTCCCGTGATAGACGATCGGTTGCCGCGCCTGCCCGCTCAAAACAGTTCCCCTTGTTCGGTGTGGGACCCTTTGTCGTTCGGCCCGCCAACAAAGATGCCCGCCGCAATCTCCGCATCGGTCGCAAGCCGCATGTCGTCGGCCAATGGTCCGTAAACGGCCATGCCGGCGTTTCTCAGGAAGTGCTTGAACAGATCGGCAGGCGCCGACGAGCATCGCGTGTCGTTGTGGACCGCCCGGCCGGCCGATCCCTTATCCCACGGCTTGCCGGCCTCATGCGCGTACGCCTTCCAGCCCCACCCGAGCGGCACACCCGTTGCTCCGCAGGGGCAGTCGAACGTTATTCCGGTCTTCACTGGTCCTCCGTGTTGGTTGGGCGTGTGACGGTATGCGCGGTGTCCGACTTCGGTTTGTTGCGGGCACCCTTCGGCCGGCCTTTACCGACCCGTGACCGTGCTCGCATCAGAGCGGCGTACCGGTCGATGTCCTCGACGAGGTACAGCCGGCCGACTCTCGGTTGAGTCACGAACGGGCAACCGGCGAGCGCCCAGCGGTCGATCGTTCCCGTCTTGACGTTGTGGCGGCTAGCGGCCTGGGCCTTGGTTAGGTACATTCAGATCAGTCCTCATACGAGATTCACGATCGCGAATCTTGACGTGTGGTCTATTTCACGTTGCGCGAATGCTGATCGTGTGGTATCGCGCGGGTGGGCGCGTAAAGGTGTCTTCCCGGCGGGGGCCGGTTCACGATCCTTCATTCTGGCGGGCGTATAGCTCGTCCTCGGCGCGTTCTGCTGCCTCTGCTGCCTCACGCATGGCGCGTCGGCGTGCTGCCTTTTCGGCGTTGCGTTCGTCTCGGCGTCGTTGCGCGTCAGCCCGTGCACGGGCCAGTTCGATCTTCGATCTGCGTCCACGGTGTCCGCGTCCCGACCCGCCGACCCTGAGCTGATCGCGCTTCCGGCGGTCCGTCTCGCGTTTCGCCGCCCTCAACGATCCGGCGTGATATAGCCAATGCTTAGACCCGTCAGGGAATCGGCATTGGCGAGCGATCACGAGCCCTTGCCGGCGCCAGTCCCACAGTGTGACCCTGCTCCGGCCGATGAACTCCTGAGCGGCCATCTCGACGAGGTAGCGGTCACCGTTGATCCGTTTCTCGGCCCAGAGGTACGGGTCGCTGGTGCCTCGTTGCGGTTTGCGGTAGGTCTGCCGTGTCGGTGTCGGTGTCGGCGGCTTCGGTGCGTGCCGGTTGCGGCGTGGACGTTTCCGCTTGTTCGGCGCCGGCCTCGGCCGTGGTTTGCGTTTCGCGCCGGCCTTGCGTCGCGGGGCGCTGGCACTCATCGTCCGCCGGCCTTGACGAGGGCTGCGATCCGGTCGCGTGTCTCGGCCGTGATCGGTGGGGCGTCGTCGACGAGCTGGCGGACGCGCTCGGCCAGGTCGGTTTCGGGCATGGGGCAACCTCCCGTGAGGGCTGGTGTGGTGGGTGCTGTCAGGGTTCGTGACCGTGACAGTTAAGAGGTTGCGCCTTGGGTGTCCGGTTCCGTTTTACGGTCGTGCGTTCGTGGGTTCTATTTCTTCCATTCGATCTGCACGCGGTCCCCCACGACCACCCGCCGGCGACCCGGACCAACCGGCAACACCGTCACCGTCATCAGCGCGTCAATCACCTTCGCCCGCGTATCCGCCGACAGTTCAGCCCACCGCGCCGCCACGTCATCAGCAAGGATCAGGCTCGCCACCGGCGACGTCTCACGCACCGCCGCGAGCCTCATATCGAACGCGTCGATCTGCCGCTGAAGATCGCTGCTCGCCCTCGACAACTGAGAACCGTCGATCGCCCCGGACGCGAAAAGGCCGGCGAGCTCGTCCTTGCGTGCTTGCAACCCGTCTCGCTCGACCTGAAGTTTCCACGTGTCAGTCTCCGCCGAATCCACGGCAAACACCTCAGCAACGTCGGGGCGTGAAAGTCGTTCCACCACAAGGGCACTCACGAACTCGTCCAGTGCGGCCTTGCGGTGCGACAAGTGGGGCGTCTCCTGGCAGCGGTAGTCCCGCTCGTTTCCGTGAGCCTTGAACACCTTCATCGGGCCACCGCACTTACCGCAGCGGTAGACGCCCGCGCCCTGGTGCGCCCGTTCGTACGACGTCGAGGTTCGGCGAGCAGGATCGGTCACGATCGCCCGCACCGCGTGCCACGTGTCCACATCGAAGATCGCCGGCCACTTCGCCGGACCGATCACCTTGCCCTGCTGTTCTACGAGGCCGGCGTTACGCGCCCGCAGCAACACCTTCCTGACCGACGTCCCGGTCCACGCCGCACCTCGCGAGGTCGTGACGCCCGCAGCGTTCCACCGCTTGCGAATCGACATGATCGACCCGCCGGCCAGCACGTGTTCGGCCGCCTCGCGGACCATATTTGCTTCAGCCGACTCGATCTCCATCCCGCCGTCTTTGTAGCCGAACGGGCGCGGCCCGCCCCGGAACCGGCCGTCTAACGCCTGCTGGTCCTTCGCCGCCTTGATCCGCTCGGCGGACCGCTCGACCTCGTACCGTGCGATTCCCGCGAACATCGTCGCGCTGAGCCGGCCGCTCGGCGTGGCCAGATCGACTTCGCCGGCCCGACACGTGCGAATCTCGATGCCGTGCTCGTCGCACACTTCGACGAGCTCGGTCAGGTCAGGAATTGAGCGGTACAGCCGATCGGTGTGCCACGCGAGCACGCCGCCGACACCGCCGGCCGCGATCTTGTCGAGCATCCGCCGATACTCCGGGCGAGGTTTCTTCGAGTACGCCGACACGTCGTTGTCGATGTACGTCTCGACTACCATCCACCCCAGTTGCTCAGCCAGTCGTTCGCAATCCTGCCGTTGACGCTCGACCCCGGCCCCCTCACCCATGCGGTCCTGTGAGATTCGGCAGTAGATGACGGCGGACATTTGATCAGACACGCCGACAGTCTAACTTGCATCTTGGTCACGACGGTGTCGCGGGCTGCCCGGGTCTCGAAGCCGATGTCCTGCCCGATCCGGCCGACCATGCCGAGCGGAGCCGGTGGCGGCACATCCGGGCTCGGCGGCGACGACGCGGGTTCACGTTGCAGGTCGAACATGTCGGCGGCCATCGCCATCCCGCCGACACCGTCGGTGATGCTGTGGTGGATCTTCAGGACGAACGCGGCGGCGTCGTCGGCGAGATCGGTGAGGATCGCCACCTCCCAGAGCGGGCGGGCATGGTCGAAGTCGGCTTCGCTCATCCGCTCCGCGTATGCGAGGACCGCGTCGACAGCCGAACAGCTGTCGTCGCCCCGACGCCACCGCAGATGAAAGGTGGGGTCGAAGTTCGGGTCGGTCTCCCACCGCGGCGGTGCCGGCGACAACGGGTTGCCGACGGCCCGCTGCCGCAGCCGGGGGATGCGTCGGGTCATGTGATCGACCCGGTCGTCGATCACGGTGCGGTCCGGGCACCGATCGAGCATCGCCACCAGGATGATCACCGATCGCAGCAACGGATCACCCTCCACGCCGAACATCACGGCATCGAAGGCACCCATCCGCGGATCGAGGTGCATCGTCGAATTGTGCAGGACCCGCGATACGCGCTGTGACAGAACGTGGAGACTCGTGCCAGAGTTGCCCACATCGGTAGAAGCCGGAGCCCGTGGCATTTACCCTGCTAGCCATGGCCACGCTGGACGAACGTCGCACCGAAGAAGGCTTCCGGCGATTGATCGCCTTCACCGATGCGGTGGTCGCCATCGCCCTGACCCTGCTGGTTCTGCCGCTCGCCGACTTCGCCGGCGAGATCGAGCGCGGCTCAGACCTGGGGACCGTCTTCGCCGACCACGACGTCGAACTGATCAGCTTCGTGATCAGTTTCATCGTGATCTGGGTGCTGTGGCGGCAGCACCACCGGTCGATGGAGTACTTCAAGTCCTACGACTCGGGTCTGATGAACCTGACGTTCCTGTGGCTGTTCACCATCGTGGTGCTGCCGTTCGCGACCGCCCTGCTCGACGGCAAGGACATCGACTGGGCCAACGACCTGTACATCGGCGTGTTGTTGCTGTCGGTGATCGCGCTGACCGCGCTCGAACGCTGGGGCGTGTCACATCCGGACCTGCTCGACGACGTCGACGATCCCGGCACCCGCAAGTGGATGACGAGCCGGGGACGCTACGCCACGATGATCCTGCTCGCGGTGGCCCTGATCATCGCGATCGTCGTCCCACCGTCAGGGAGCTGGCCGCTGCTGATGCTGGTCCTGACCGGTCCGATGGAGTGGCTGCTCACCCGCGGGCAGACCGACGACGGGGAACTCGAACCCCAGGACTGACGCCGGGGGCGGACCGGCCGGTGTTCACGCGCTCGCCACGCGGCGCAGGAACTCGGCCGTGGCGGCATCGGCGGGTGAGAAGATCTCCACGGTCAGCTCCTCGACGGTGACATCCCGGGCCGAGGTCAGGGCGGCATCGACCGAGAAGAACGCCAGCTCACCGTCCGGATGGTCCAGGCGCAACGGCAGGACGACGGCATCGGTGCCGACCGTGACGGAATCATGATGCCCGGTGCCGTCGGGAAGATATCCCTCCAGTTCGGCGGCCAGCGCCACGAGCTCGGCGTCGCCGGTGTGGGCCGCCCGACGCCGCACCTGCCCCATCAGGTGTGCGCTCCATTCCGCGAAGTTCGTGACCCGTCGGGCGATCCCGTCCGGATGCAGTCCGAGCCGCAGCACGTTGACCGGCGGTTGCAGCAGGTGGGCGGCACATCCGTCGAGCAGCGGCCCGATGCACGCATTGGCCTCGACCAGATTCCAGTGCCGGTCGATGATCACCGCCGGATTCGGCGCCATCGCGGCGATCATCGCCGAGAGTTCACGCCGGACCACCGCCAGTTCGGGGGCGTCGACGGCGCGCTGCGGATAGCGGGGAGCATGGCCGGCCGCGGTCAGGATCTGGTTGCGGTGGCGGAGCGGGATGTCGAGTTCTTCGCCCAGACGATGGATCAGCTCCGGACTCGGGGTGGAGCGCCCCGTCTCGACAAAGCTGACATGCCTCGACGAGATCCCCGTCCGGTTCGACAACTCGAGTTGTGAGAGCCCACGCCGTTCCCGCCAGTCACGCAGCAGGTGACCCGCGCCGGACGGGGTGGTCATCACCGAATCGGTCATGACGTCCAAGGTAATTGCCGGGGCGTTGGTGCTGCGATCGAATGGTGGGGACCAAGGATCGGAGGCATCTGATGACCACATCCCACGAGGTCCACCCCATGCCACGGTGGCTGAAGATCGTCATGTACTGCGACCGTACCGCGTCGTCGTGGTACATCGGCACCGGAGTTCTGTTCGCACCCATCCTGCTGATCGTCGACCCCTGGCCGGCCGCACGCGTCGTCGCACTGGTCGTCATCGCCGGCGTCGGGCTGTGGCTGGGACTGCTCGGCGTGGCCATGGCCACCGGCCTGTCCATCCTGCTCCGCCGCGGAGGTCAACTCCCCGAAACGTTCTGGAAGGAGATCGTCCGGCCGTCGTGATCGCGTGGGAGTGCTCCTCACGCGGATTGCGCTCGATCAGCCACTGCTCGTTGCTGGTTGATTTGACGATGCAACCACCTCAGAGGTGGTCACCACCCAACGTCGGCTGCGGAGATTTCGATACGGTCCTACTCAATCAGCAACTGCCCGTTGATGGTTGAGCCGACGAGGAGCGCAGCGACAAGTCGAGTCGAAACCTCAGACAGCCGAACTCGCCAACGCAACCACCTCCGAAGTGGTCACCACCAGACGTCGGCTGCGGAGATTTCGACACGGGTCCTCGCGATGCTCGGTCCCGGCTCAATCACCAACGCCCAGTGGATGGTTGAGCCGACGACCCAACCACTCAGAGATGGTCACCCCAACGTCGGCCGCGGAGATTTCGACACGGTCCTACTCAATCAACAACGCCCAGTTGATGGTTGAGCCGACGAGGAGCGTAGCGACAAGTCGAGTCGAAACCTCAGACGGCCGAACTCGCCAACAGAACCACCTCCGAAGTGGTCACCACCCAACGTCGGCCGCGGAGATTTCGACACGGGTCCTCGCGATGCTCGGTCCCGGCTCAATCACCAACGCCCAGTGGATGGTTGAGCCGACGACCCAACCACTCAGAGATGGTCACCCCAACGTCGGCCGCGGAGATTTCGACACGGTCCTACTCAATCAACAACGCCCAGTTGATGGTTGAGCCGACGAGGAGCGTAGCGACAAGTCGAGTCGAAACCTCAGACGGCCGAACTCACCAACGCAACCACCTCCGAAGTGGTCACCACCCAACGTCAGCTGCGGAGATTTCGACACGGGTCCTCGCCCTTCCGGCTCGGTCCCGGCTCAATCAGCAACAAGGCTCGGTCCCGGCTCAATCATCCACTCTCCGTATATAAGTCGAGTCGAGAACCCCTGTTCGACGGTCACGCTCCCTCGAACGCGGCCGCGACCTGCTGTTCGTCGAGGCCGTAATCCGACAGCTGATACCGATGCTGGGGTTTGCGTTCCCCGGAACGGCTCTCCTCGTCGAGGGCGGTCATCGCCGCCCTCGCATCCTCCGACAGTTCGGTACCGAGCGCCGCATACACCTGCTCGACCACGCCGAACGGGTCGGTCCGCAGGTCGGTGAAGTCGACGTCGAGGAACTGACTCTGGTCGTATCGTGCCCGCGCCGCGGAGAACTCGCGCAAACCCCGCGACCACAGTTCGAGCTGGGATCGCCCGATCTGCTCGCCGACGAAGGTGGTCGACCACCCGGGTGTGGCGTGCTCGGCGAGACTGCACATCGACGCGATGATCGTCTCCGGCGCCCGATGCGTCTGGATCACCAGTGCATCCGGATAGGTCGCCATCAAGGCGTCGAGGGCGAACAGGTGGCTCGGGTTCTTGAGCACCCACCGCTTGCCGGGGTCGTTCGATCCGATCAGCTGCAGGTTGCGCCGGTGCCGTGCGTATGCGGGCGTCCAGTCCTGCCCGGCCAGCCACTGCGAGTAGCTCGGCACATGGGCCAGTGACTCGTACGAGATGGACATGACGCTCTGCCGCAGCAGTTGCCAACATTCCTCCACCTCGGCGGCATTCATGTAGTGCAGGCCCATGAACTCGGGATTGTCGACGTGGTGCTGCTCGAAGCCCGCATTGATCTGCCGGAACACCGGGTCCTCGGCCCAGGTCTCGCGGGGCGGACGGGGCTGCGGGAACTCCGACAGCCACATCTCGAGTCCCTGATGCCCCGGGTCGGCGGTGAGCAGCCGGTGCAGGGCGGTGGTGCCGGTGCGCGGCAGGCCGGTCACGAAGACCGGCCGGGTGATCTCGACGTCGGCGTACCCCGGGTTGGCCTGCCACGACGCCTCGCTGAGCAGCCGCGCGATCAATGCTCCCTTGAGGAAGAAGCGGAACATCTTGCTGCCGGCCTCGGTGAGACCGGCCTCGGTACGGTAGGAATCGAGCAGGATCTGCAGCGGCTCACGATAGGAATCGTCCCCGAAGTCGTCGAGTCCGGTTGCACGGGTGGCTGATTCGTGGAGATCGTCGACGGTTCCGACGCTGGTCCGCGCACTAGTCATGGTATTCCCCACAGTTCACGTCGAGCGTGTGTCCGGTGATCGCCCGGGCCAGCGGCGATGCCAGGAAGACCACCGCGTCGGCGATCTCGTCGGGTTCGGGTAGTCGTTTCAGGTCCGACCGTGACGCGGTCTGCTCGTACACCTGCTCGGGGGTGATGCCGTACTTCGTCGCGACCTCGCCGAAGTACCATTTGAGCTGGTCGTCCCAGATGTATCCGGGTGCCACCGAGTTGATCCGGATTCCTTTGTCGCCCAGTTCGGTCGCCAGGGTCTGCGACATCGCCAGCATCGCCGACTTGGTGATCTTGTAACTGCCATACCGCGGTTCGGAGTGCCGGATCACCATCGAGTTGATGTTGACGATGGCGCCATCGGTCTCGGCGAGCGCTTCGGTGAACGCCTTGATCACCCGCAGGGTGCCGAGCACCGTGAGGTCGAGTCCGGCGGCTATCTGGTCGAAGTCGGTGCGGGCCAACGGTTTCATCGACGGCAGGGCGAAGGCGTTGTTCACCAGGACGTCCACCCGGCCGTATTCGGCGAGGGTCGCGGCCACCAGGGCGGTGACGGCGTCGTCGTCGGTGATGTCGGTCGGCACCACCAGCGATCGCCCGCCGCCGGACTCGATCTCGGCGGCGATGTCGGTGAGCCGGGATTCGGTGCGGGCGGCCAGCACCACAGCAGCCCCCGCGGCCGCCGCCTGCAGGCATATCGACCTACCCAGCCCTGGTCCCACCCCCGACACCACCACGACCTTGCCTGCGAGCAGCTCTGAGCTCATCCCAACATCCTCGCAGCAAAACCCCTCTGCCGTAGCGCGATTCGCTCAGCCCATCCCTCGGCGTCGATCCGGTTGTGGTCGAGATACGGCAGGTGCGCGGCCACGTCCCCGATATCGACGACCTGCGCACTCGGCCCCGATTCGGGACCGATCGGGGTGTCTGTGCGTTGCCAGCGGAACTGCAGGATTCCGGTGCGCCGGCCGGTGGTCTCGATCCAGTTGACGATCCCCGGGTCTCGGTGTGACACCACCATCCGGATCATCCCGTCCGGATCGACCTGTGCCTGAGCAGAGTTCAGGCTGGTCTGGTGGTGTACGTAGTCCAGCGAGATGTACCACATGCTGCCGAGCTGGAATCCCTGGTAGGGCGCATCGGATCTCGGGACGGTGATCACCATCGCCTCGTCGTCGGCGAGGCGGAAGTGTCCCACCGACGAGAACTGGGTGGACAGCCCACCGGGTGTCGGCCGCGGCGGGGTGAAGGTGTTGACCGGCTCGTCGAGATAGAACCATTTGGGGAAGTTGAACCAGGTGTGGATTCGCGCGGTGAGCATCTTGGCGGCGGTACGGTAGCGGCGTGCCACACGCTCCAGATCGGGCTCGTCGGGGGCCGACCCCACGGTGTCGACACGTTCGATCGTGATGTCGCCCTTGCGTTCGGACCAGTCGGAGTACACCTCGCGCACCGCCAGCATCGAGGCCCCCTCCCCCAGCGGGAACGACGACGGGCCGGGCTCGATCGCCTCGGCCGGGCCGAAGGTCAGCTCGAAGCCGCCGTCGGCGGCGACCGGGACACGGCGGTCGTCGAAGGCGTCGGCACCGCCGGGTACCTCGGTCGGCGAGTAGTCGCCCCGCAGCACTTGGAAACTCAGATCCGTGGTGGTGCCCCGCCGGCCACGCACCCGGTAGGTGCCCGACGGTTCGATGTCGGCGTGATAGTAGAGGGTGTCCGGATTGTCCAGGCCCATCTTGGAATACGGGCCGGTGGAGGTGACGAACACCGGGTGGCTCAGGCTGCGCGCCCGGACCAGGTGCAGGATCGCCGAGATGGACCCGGCGAGGTAGTCGTATCCCTCGGCCAGATCCTGCTCGCCGGTGACGAACGGCGCCGATGCGATCAGCGTCTCCGCCTCGGCGATCGCCGCGGTGAACGGGGCGGTCACCCCGTCGGGTGGCGTCACAACCACGTATCCCCTCCGGTCCAGGTCAGGAAGTTCTCCAGTTCGGCCTGGGCGGGGGTGACGCGCGGATGCTCGGTGGACAGGTAGCCGCCGCGGTAGAACAGCAACGGCTTGTCCTGCAACACGTCTCCGAGCGTCTGCGCCCGGCCGATGACGATGTGGTGGTCGCCGCCGTCGGTCACGTTCTCGATGGTGCAGTCCACCCAGGTCAGCGAGTGCCGGATCACCGGCAGCCCCGACGGCGACGGGTCCCAGGCCACCCCGGCGAACTTGTCCTCACGGGGTGCACCGAAGCTGGCGCTCACATCCTGCTGCCGGTGGGCGAGCACGTTGACACAGAACGCCCCGCGCTGCTCGATCACCGCCCAGGTCCGCGAGGTCTTCTGCGGGCAGAACAGCACCAGCGGCGGGTCCAGGGACAACGCCGCGAACGACTGGCAGGCGAATCCGGCCGGCCGGCCGTCGGCGTCGAGGGTGGTGATCACGGTGACGCCGGTGCAGAACTGCCCCATCGCGGTGCGGAACTGCCGGGAATCGAAGTCCGAGGACCCGAACGGTGTGGCGGGGTGGAATCCGTCGGCCCCGGGTGTCGCAGCATTCATCGTCGCGGTGTCCACGGCTACCCGTTGCGGAATCCGACGGTGAAGTCGTGACCCCACAGACTGACCGCGGTGCTCTCCCGGGCCACCCAGTCGCCGTCGTCGACCTGCCTTCCCTCACAGCCGTATTCGACGTCGAAGCCACCGGGTGTCTTCATGTAGAAGGAGAGCATCAGGTCGTTGACGTGACGGCCCAGGGTCGCCGACATCGGCACCTTCTTGCGCAGCGCGCGGTCCAGGCAGAGACCGACGTCGTCGGAGTTCTCCACCTCCACCATCAGGTGCACGATGCCGGTGGAGTTGGGAATCGGCAGGAAGGCCAGCGAGTGGTGGCGTGGGTTGCAGCCGAGGAACCGCAGCCACGGCACCTCGTCGCCCTCCTCGCGACCGACGGCCTGTGGTGGCAGTCGCATCGAATCACGCAGGGAGAAACCGAGAACGTCGCGGTAGAACTCGAGGGCCGCATTGTCGTCGGAGCAGGTCAGCACCACGTGCCCGAGGCCCTGGTCGCCGGTGACGAACTTGTGGCCGTACGGGCTGACGATGCGCCGATGCTGCAGTGCCACACCGCAGAACGCCTCGAGGGTGTTACCCGCCGGGTCGGTGAAGATGATCATCTCATCGACGCAGCGGTCGACGAGTTCGGTGTCCTTGGCCTCCCGGTAGACCACGCCGGCCGCCGACAATCGGTCGCGGACCTCTTGCAGGGCCGCGGAGTTCGCACATTCCCAGCCCGACGACGAGAGTCGGTCGTGCTCGCCGGGGACGATCACCAGGCGGGCCGGGAAGTCGTCCATACGCAGGTACAGCGCACCCTCGGTGGTGCCCTTGCCCTCGACCATGCCGAGGACCTTGAGTCCGTACTCACGCCACGCGGCGACGTCGGTCGCCTCGATGCGCATGTAGCCGAGGGACCTGATCGGACAGTCGGTCATCTGTTGCTCCTGAAGTGGGTGGGGAATCGGCGATCCGGTGCGCGTCACACCATCGTGTCGCCGACGGGGAGCCCGAACTCCCCGTTGCCGAAGGCGACGTAGGCGCGCTCGGGGTCGTTGGCGGCGTGCACGCGGCCGGCGTGAGCGTCGCGCCAGAACCGCTGGATCGGCGAATCATTGTTCAGCGCACCGGCTCCCGAGTTCTCGAAGAGCGAGTCGATCGAGGAGATGGCGCGGGCGGTGGCGCGCACCTGGTCGCGGCGGGCGGCCAGGCGCAGTTCCATCGGGATCTCCTCGCCGGCCAGGATGAGGTCGTACTCGGTCTGCAGGTTGCCCGACAGCTGACGCCATGCGGCGTCGATGTCACTGGCGGCACCGGCGATCCGGACCTTGGCGAACGGATCCTCCTTGGACTTCTCCCCGGCGTAGGCGGCGCGCACCCGCTTGCCCTGGTGCTCGACGTGGGCGTGGTAGGCGCCGTAGGCCATGCCGACGATGGGGGTGGAGATGGTGCTGGGATGGATGGTGCCCCACGGCATCTTGTAGACCGGCGCGGTGTTGCGCTCGAGGCCCGGGCTGCGGTACTCGGCCATGGTGCGCATGCTCAGCACCCGGTGGGTCGGCACGAAGACATCCTTGACCTCGAGGGTGTTGGAGCCGGTGCCCTTGAGCCCGACCACATTCCACACGTCCTTGATGGTGTAGTCCGAGCGCGGGATCAAGAAGCTGACGAAGTCGACGGGTTTGCCGCGCTTGAACACCGGACCGCCCACGAAGGTCCAGTCGGCGATCTCGCAGCCGGAGGAGAACGCCCAGTTGCCGTTCACCTTGTAGCCGCCGTCGACCACCTCGCCCATACCCATCGGTGCATACGACGACGAGATGCGCACCGAGGTGTCGGCACCCCACACATCCTCCTGCGCCTGCTGGTCGAACAGGGCAAGATGCCAGTTGTGGATGCCGATGATGCCGGCCACCCAGCCGGTGGATCCGCATGCGGTGGCCAGGCGTCGGACCGCCTCGTAGAAGGTCACCGGATCGGCCTGCAGGCCACCCCACTGCTCGGGCTGCAGGAGCCGGAAGAAGCCCGCACCCTCCAGGCTGGACACCGTCTCGTCGGGAATCCGTCGGAGATCCTCGGTCTGCTGGGCGCGCTGCTCGATCTCCGGCAGCAGTGCGTTGATCTTTTCCAGGACCTGTTCGGCGGCCTCACTGCGCTGACGTGGCATGTCACCCATTCCTGTTCTCGTCGTGTGGTGTGCACCACCCGGTTGTTTGCGGGTACGGATCCGAGACTAGAACACGTTCTCATTTATGTCGAGTACTGGGACTTTGCACCCTTTCCTGCCCCATTCAACCCTTCGGACCCCACATCCGGTGCGTTTTTTGTAACATGTTCTAGTATCCGGAGAGGATGACAACCAACGCGCGCCGACCCCACCGCCCCCTGTGTGGTGGTCAGTGGATCTCCACCTGGACGGCGCCGGCACCGAGTACAGGAGTGATCCGATGAGCATCACGCAGCACACGTCGGGACCGGGCGGAGCAGCCGACACCGGGGTCCGCGAGATCGACACCGGCACCCCGCCGACACGGTTCGCACGTGGCTGGCACTGCCTGGGCCTCGTCGACGACTTCCGGGACGGCAAGCCCCATTCGGTGGAGATCTTCGGCACGAAGCTGGTCGTCTGGGCCGACACCCAGGGCGAGATCAAGATCCTCGACGCGTACTGCCGGCACATGGGTGGCGACCTCTCGCAGGGCAATGTGCGCGGCGACAACGTCGCCTGCCCGTTCCACGGCTGGCTGTGGAAAGGCAACGGCCGGTGCGCAGGCGTGCCCTATGCCAAGCGCAATCCCAAGCTCGCCAAGACCCGGGCGTGGCCGACCATGGTCCGCAACGGTCAGGTCTTCGTCTACAACGATCCGGAGGGCAACGCGCCGCCGGAGGAGTCGATCATCCCCGAGCTGACCGAGGTCGGCACCGATCAGTGGACCGCCTGGACCTGGAACCGCATCGTGATCGAGGGCTCCAACTGCCGCGAGATCATCGACAACGTCGTCGACATGGCGCACTTCTTCTACGTGCACTACGCCCTGCCGGACTACTTCAAGAACGTCTTCGAGGGTGAGACCGCCGCCCAGTACATGAACTCCCATGGGCGCCCGGATATCTCGCTGGGCACCGCCTACGGTGACACCCGCCTGGAGTCGATCGCCGCCTACTACGGGCCGTCCTACATGCTCAATCCGATGGTGCAGTACTACGGCGGCTACGCCGTGGAGACCATCCTGACCAACTGCCACTATCCGATCGACGCCAACTCGTTCGTGCTGATGTACGGCGTGATGGCGAAGATCCCCGAGGGCCTGACCCAGGAGCAGGGCGCCAAGATGGCGCAGAAGATCACCGCCGGAATCGAGGTGGGCTTCCTGCAGGACGTCGAGATCTGGAAACACAAGACCCGCATCGACAACCCGCTGCTCGTCGAGGAGGACGGCCCGGTCTATCAGCTGCGCCGCTGGTACGAGCAGTTCTACGTCGACAAGGCCGACGTCACCGACGAGATGACGCAGCGTTTCGAGTACGAGATCGACACCACCAAGGCCGTCGAGAGCTGGAACATCGAGGTGCAGGAGAACATCCGGCGCCGCCAGGAAGAGGAGGCCGCGGCCGCCGCGGCGGAATCGGCCGAATCCACCGAGACGCGGGTCTGAGTCCGATGACCCGGGCCATCGACGACATCGACACCCCGACGGTCTCCACCGTCGGGGGTACCGGGTGGGCCAAGGCGCCCGACTTCAGCGGCGATCCCGAGCGGGCCGACCGTGTCCACCGGGCCACCGCCCGCGACCGCGACCACTATCTGCGCGGCGGGATGACCGAGATCGAATGCCGGTCGTGCCATGCCTGTGTGATGGTCAAGAAGACCAGCCCACACCACACCAGCGTGCAGTGGAACACCGCCGCCCGCGCACGGTGCGACGAGCTCGACGAGATCCGCCGGATCGGCGGCAACCCGGCGATGATGCGGACCTGCCCGAGGCTGTCGGCGAGTATCGACCACGGTGTGGCCGAGGGCATCATCCCGGCCGAGTCCCCCGAGGTCGATCCCGACGGCTACTGGTGATCAGGACCTGCGCCGATCAGGACCTGCGCCGATCGGGGCCTGTGCTGATCAGGACTGCCGGGGATCGGGGCCGTCCGGGGCGCCGATCGCCGACCATTCGTCGTCAGGGCGCCGGCCACCGACGGCGAACACCGCGGCCGTCGCCGCACCGATCAGGGCGAGCACGCCGACGACGAGGGTCGCGATCAGTCCCCAGCCCGGCTGCAGCAGCGGATTGGGCAGGTCCATCGCGTCGATGATCGTCGAGCTGAACAGGTGGCCCGCCGGGTCGGCGAGCACCACCGCGGACCAGATGACGGTCACGATCGCCGCCAGTGCACCGATCACCGCGGCACCCACCTGCACGCCGCGCTTGCCGCGCAACGGCCGCCACCAGGCGACCACGGCGGCCACCACGATCACCAGTCCCATCGCCAGGGTGACCAGTCCCGGCCGCTGGGTGTGGTCGGCGAAGAACGCCTCGACGTCCTCACGTGCGGCCGAGCTGGCGCCCACACCGCCGAGTCCGCCGATCCGCAGGCCCACTCCCTCATTCGAATAACCCCAGGTGACCTGGGAGGTTGCGACGATGAGCAGCCCCACGACCACCATCGCCGGCCACAGGGCCACCGCGATGCGGTCACGGACAGAACGTGTCTCGGTCATCCCTCCAGCCTGCCACCCGCGGTGCGGACATCGGCGGTGTGGGCGTCGGCGGTGTGGGCGTCAGCGGTGTGGGCGTCCATCGGTGGCAGCCAGTCCGGCGAGTGTCCGACCGGCGACGACGAGCCAGGCCGCGAGCAGCGCCACCCCGGCGACCCAGGCGACCACCGCGAAGACCGCCAGGCCGGTGGCTGCGGCCAGCACGCTCGATCCGGTGACGAAGGTGCCCACCGGGAAGGTGAACGACCACCACGTCAGCGCGAACGGCATCCCCGAACGCACGGTGTGCGCGGTCACCGCGGCGGCGATCCCGATCCACGCCAGCGCCAGCGACCACACCGGGACGGCGTAGCCGACGGCGAGCTGATCGAGCAGGCGGAGGGTGGCCGGGTCGACGAGGCCGGCGGGTGCGACGGCGAGTAGACCGGCGGCGGTGACCGACTGGCCGAGCGGACCGAGCACGATCCACCAGGTCGGGACCATCGGCGCCGCCCCGACCCCGCCGGTGACCAGCCGTCGCAACACCATCGCCAGGATCGGCGCCGACACCGCGATCGAACACAGCAGACATGCGACGCCGACCGCCATCAGCGTCCACCGGGCCCAGGCCGGGGTGACGGTCGCGGCCAGCAGGGCCGCCGACGACGCCGACACCGTCGGCGGCACCACCGACATCAGCCAGCCGCCGAAGGCCTCGGTGCGGTCACCGCGCCGGCCGAGCAGATGCGGCACCCCGATGGTCACCGCGGTGATCACACCGCCGACCGTGCCGACGCCGAAGCACACCAGGTCGATGACGAGCGCGGTGTCGTGCCCGATCACCGTCGAGCCACCGACCAGGGTCGAGGTGCCGACGGTCAGTGTGGCCATCGGCACCGCGCCGTAGAAGTGGGCGGTCACCGCATGCCGCCGATGGCCGCGGGCGATGTGCGGGTGCCGCAACCACTGCACGGCGGTCGCCCCGGCCACCGGCACGAACACCACACACGCCAGCGCCCAGAAGACCACCGCGACCGGCGTCAGGAAGGCCGGATGCCCGGGCATCCCGTGGGCGGCCACGGCGATGATCCCGGTGCCCATCACCACCGCGAACCAGTTGGGCGGCAGGTGGGCGAAGCGTTCCGGGCGCACCGGCAGCGGTGTGGGCCGGATTCGCCGTGCGGCACGCAGTCGCGGTGCGGTGATGGTCATGTCTCCACCCTCGCCGTCGGGGCGCCGTCCCGGTAGAGACCAATCTTCTGCAACGGCTACAACCGATGGTTGTAACCTGTCCGGGTGTCCCTCTCCGCCCGGATGCCGGATCTGGCATCCCTCGAGACCCTGGTCGCCGTGGCCCGCAGCGGCAGTCTCAATGCTGCCGCAACCGAACTCGGCATCAGCCAGCAGGCGGTGTCGACGCGGATGCGCGCCCTCGAGACCCGACTCGGGGTGTCGTTGCTCAACCGCTCCCCCACCGGCACCACACTGACCGAGGCCGGCACCATCGTCACCGAATGGGCGGCCCGGCTGCTGGCGCTGGCCGGCGAGTTCGACACCGGTCTGGCCGCCCTGCGCCACGAGCGCCGCCGGGAGCTGCGGATCGCGGCCAGCCTCACCATCGCCGAGCACCTGCTGCCGCGCTGGCTGGTGTCCTTCGCCGCCGACACCACCGGCGGCGAACCGCCGAAGGTGTCGTTCACCGCCACCAACACCGAACGCGCCTGCGACATGGTCCGCGCCGGGGACGTCGAACTCGGCTTCGTCGAGGGCCCCGCCGTGGCGGCGGGCGTACGCAGCCGCGTCGTCGCCCAGGACTGTCTCACGCTGGTGGTGCCGCCCACCCATCCGTGGGCCCGACGACGACGCCGTCCGGTGACCGCCGTCGAACTGGCGGTCACCCCGCTGGTCACCCGTGAACTCGGTTCGGGCACACGCCTTGTCCTCGACCACGCCCTGGCCCATGCGCTCGGTGAGCACACCGTGCGGCCGCAACCGGTCCTCGAGTTGTCGACCACCGCGGCGGTGCGGTCGGCGGTGATCGCCGGTGCCGGGCCGGCCGTGCTCTCGGATCTGTCGGTCCGCGACGACGTCGGGTCACGACTGGTCGCCGTCGACGTCGTCGGCGTCGACCTGCGCCGGTCGTTGCGTGCGGTGTGGCTCGGCGGTAACCGGCCCGAGGCCGGGGCGGCCCGCGACTTCCTCACGCATGTCGCGAATTCGGGGGTTCGCGCGCGACACCGATGAGTTCCGACGACCCTGGAGGTCAATCCTGATGTCACACCCCGACTCGAGAGGACCTGCCATGTCCGAGTACTCCGCGCCGCTGGGCGCGCCGATCTGGTTCGACCTGATGAGCAGCGATCCGGCGAAGGCCGCCGACTTCTACCACGAACTCTTCGGCTGGGACGTGGACGCACCGCCGAATCCCGAGATGGGCGGCTACCAGAACTTCACCACCCACGGGAGGTATGTCGCCGGGCTCAGCCCATACATGCAGGAGGCGGGCGGACCACCCAACGTGTGGTCGGTGTATCTGCATTCCGAGGACCTCGACGCCACGGCGAAGAACACCGAGGCCGCGGGCGGAACCGTCGTCGTACCGCCCATCGAGGTGGGCCCCGCCGGGACGATGATGGTCACCCTCGACGCCGCCGGTGCCGCCATCAGCTATTGGAAGCCCAACGAGCACAAGGGGTTCACCGAGTGGGGTGTGCACGGTTCCCCGTACTGGTTCGAGTGTCACAGCAAGGACTACGACAAGACCTTGGCGTACTACGCCGAGGTGGTCGGCGCCCGCACCGACGAGGTGATCGCCAAGTCCGATCCCGATCAGCCCGGCCCGGATCGCTACTCGCAGTTGTTCTTCGGTGACACCGCCTATGCCGGGGTGATGGATGCCGCCGGGATGTACCCACCCGAGGTGCCGTCGTTCTGGCAGGTGTACATCTGCGTCGACGACGTCCGTGCCACCGTCGCCGCCGCCGAGAAACTGGGCGCCGAGATCCTGATGGCGGGTGAGGACACCCCCTACGGCACGCTCGCCGCGCTCAAGGACCCGATGGGCGCCATCTTCTGCCTCGGCCATCCGCCGGCCGGGATGTAGCCGCACCGGCCGAGGCCGGTCCTGGTCTGAAAGTGGTGGCGGATAACGGTTTCGACGTGACGTTCGGGACCGTCCCGAGTTTTCTCACCGGCCAGGTCCCACTCATGTGGTACCGGCCGCCGTGAGCGTCTCGGGTGTGAGATTTTGTGGCGGATTCGCATCCCCGACGAAAGGCTCACCATGACCGCTTCCACCGACGCAGCCGTGGCATTCGGGCAGGCGATGGCCCGTCTGACCGGCCCGGACGGCGCCTTCGAGCTGGTCACCGAACCCGTCCTGGGTCCGGCGATCCCGGTGATGAAGAACCGGTTGCGCGCCGTCGCCGACCTGCTGCCGCGGTCGCTGCGCTGGGGAGCCGCCGACTACATCGTCACCGCCGACCGCCGCATCTCCTACCTCGAGCACGCCCGGGCCGTGGCGGCGCTGGCCACCGCACTGCGTGACCGTTACGGCGTCGCCCCCGGCGACAGGGTGGGCATCCTCGCCGCCAACACCCCGGAATGGGTCACCGCGTTCTGGGCGACGCAGGCGCTGGGTGCGGTGACGGTCGGCCTCAACGCGTGGTGGACGCCCCGCGAGACGGCCTACGCCGTCGACCACAGCCGGCCCACGATCCTCGTCGTCGACGCCAAGCGTGCGAGCGCACTGCCCGAACTCCCCGACTCGGTGACCGTGCTGACGATGGAGGAGGATCTGCCCGCCCTCATCGTCGAGTTCACCGGCTCTCCGATGCCGACGGTCGAGGTGGACGAGGACGATCCGTCGGTCATCCTCTACACCTCCGGGACCAGCGGCCGCCCGAAAGGTGCCCTGCACTCGCAGCGCAACCTGCTCGCCGTCGTCGACTATCAACGCCTCAACGACGCGGTCATCGACGAGTTCTGCGGGCGCACATACGATCCCGATACCCCGAGTAGGTCCCGACACCTACTGACCTCGCCGCTGTTCCACATCGCGAGCCTGCACAACCTGGTGGTGCCGCGCCTGGCGACCGGCGGTGCGGTGATCATGAACCAGGGTGCCTTCGACGCCGAGACCGTGCTCGCCCTCATCGAGCGTGAGCGGGTCACCAACTGGGGTGCGGTACCGACGATGGCGGCACGTCTGCTCGAGGTCGCCGACACCGACCGCTTCGACCTGTCGTCGCTGACCGCGTTCGCGCTGGCGTCGGCGCCGTCGTCGATCGCCCTCAAGGGGCGGTTGCAGGAGACCTTCGCCTTTGCCCGCAATGCCCTGGTCGACAGTTACGGCCTGACCGAGTGCAGCACCGCCGTGTCGGTGGCGACCCCGCTCGACATCGCCGCCTTTCCCGGCACGCTCGGCCGGCCGATCATCACCGTCGACGTCGAGATCCGCGATCCGCTGGGAGTCCCCGTCGCCGACGGAGTCGAGGGCGAGGTGTGTGTCCGCAGCCCGTTCGTGATGCTCGGGTACTGGGAGGACGAGTCGGCGACCCGTGCGGCGATCGACTCCGAACGCTGGTTGCGCACAGGCGATCACGGCTTGATGGAGGACGGGCGTCTGCGGTTGTCGGGGCGCCGGTCGGATCTGATCCTGCGCGGCGGGGAGAACATCTATCCCACCGAGATCGAGCAGTGCCTCGACGAGCACCCGGATGTGGCCGAGTGTGCCGCCCTCGGGGTCGCCCACCCCGATCTCGGCCAGGAGGTGGCCGCGGTGGTGGTCCTGCATCCCGGGGCCGAGGTCACCCCGGAGCAGTTGGGCGAGTTCGCAGCCGAACGGCTGGCCTACTTCAAGGTTCCCACGCAGTGGCGGATCACCGACGAGGTGTTGCCCCGCAATGCAACCGGGAAGATCATGCGGCACCGAATCCAGGCGTGAGCCGGTCCGTGCACACCGTCGTTCGTCAGCCGGTGGTGTGCACCGACATCCGCACCAGCAGGAGATCGCAGGCCGACCGGATGTCGGCCTCGGCGTCGGGCACGGTGATGCGGTCGTTGAGGCATGACTGCAGGACACCGAGCCACAACTGGGTGAGCAGCCGGACGGCGGTGCTGTCGTCGTCGGTGGGTTCGCTCACCCCGGCGGCCGTCAGCAGGATCGCCCAGAACTCCTGCTCGACCTTCGCGGTGTCGGGCACCACGGTCGAGTTCGCGGTGGCGTTGGACTGGATCATCGCATTCGCGAGCAGCGGTCGCCGCAGCAGCGAGCGTGTGGCCCGCACCAGCACCGCATAGATCGCATCGGTGCCGACCACACCGTCGGGCGGCCTGCGTTCGAGCGCTTCCTGGATGTGGCGGATCTCCTCGAGCATCACCGTGACGAACAGGTGGGTCTTGGACGGGAAGTAGCGGTAGAGCGTCGCGATCGCCACGTCGGCGCGCCTGGCGAACTCCTGCATCTGCACCCGGGCGAGCTCGTGGTCGGTGGCCAGTTCCGAGGCCGCCGCGAGCATGCGGACATGGCGTGCCCGTTGGCCTTCCGAATTCGGTTCGGCCGCATCCCTGACCTCGGCGATCCTGGGCACCGGTCATCCTCCTGGTCTTCTGTGGACCCCTTCGCGAACAGTAGTCGTCTGGTGTCACAGCCATTGGCAGGGGTCGGCGAGCAGGTGGTCGAGGGTGTTCGGCGGCCACGCCGACCCCGGTTCCGCCACCGGTGGGCCCACCTGGTCACGAGCGCGGCGCCGGCCGATCGCGTCGGGGTACAGGGCGCGGGTGACGACGCGAACCGCGTGCACCACGAGCGGCGCCACCTGCCTCAGCCGCAGCGGCTGTTCATCACCGCACAGCGAGATGCCCGCCACCGGACCGTCGGGGCCGCGGACGGCCGCGGACGGCCGCACCCACGCAACCGATCCCGCGCAACGACTCACCGTACTCGAAGGCCAGGCCGTTGCGCTGTCGGATGCGGTTGAGTTCGTGGTGCAGCGCAGGAAGATCCGGGATGGTGCGCCCGGTGTAGCGGTTGAGCTGCTCTGGGTACAGCGCGTCGACCCGTTCGGGATCGGTCCAGGCCAGCACCGCTTTGCCGCAGGCGGTGGAGTAGGCGGGGACGCGGCCACCCACCCGCGAGGGCACCGATGTGGCCGCCCGCCCGCCGATCTTGTCGAGGTAGAAACTCTCGCCACCGTCGAGCACCGACAGGTGCACCACCATCCCGGTCTGGATGTGCAGGTCGTGCAGGATCGGCGCGGCGGCCTCCCGTAACGGTGTGTGACCGGCGTGGCCACCGAATCCGATGGCGCGCCGCCCCATCCGGTAGCCCGACGACACATGCTCCATCCAGTCGAGCCGAACCAGCTGGTCGAGGATGCGATGCACCGTCGACCGCGGCAGACGCGTGCGGTCGGCGACCTCCTCGAGGGTGAGCCGCTGCGTCGGACCGTCGAAGGCGTCGACGATCAGGGTCATCCGCTCCAGCATGGACGGCGGCAGGTCACGCCGTGTGCCGGTGTCGATGACGCTCATGGTGCCTCCAAGAACCAACCCGGCCGGCCCCCGCCGCCCGACCTTCAAAATTGAAATGAATTCTTGTTAGGATAGCAGCCAGAGTGACGTGGAGCACATCGAACGAGGTGGCGACAGGCCATGGCCGCGCTACGGAGATTTCGACACGGGTCCTCGCCCACTCGGCTCGGTCCCGGATCAATCACCAACGCCCCATTGATGGTTGAGCCAAGACCCCCGCCGGACAGCTCGATAATCCACTGGTTATTGGTGGTTGAGCCGACGAGGAGCGAAGCGACGAGACGTATCGAAACCTCAGACAGCCGAAGTCATCAACCCGACCACCTCAGAGCTGGGTCACCACCCAGCCCACGCTACAGAGATTTCGACACGGGTCCTCGCCCTTCCGGCTCGGTCCCGGCTCAATCAGCGAAGTTGCTCCAGCTCGATCATCCACTGGTTGTTGGTGGTTGAGCCGACGAGGAGCGAAGCGACGAGACGTGTCGAAACCTCAGACAGCCGAACTCGCCAACACAACCACCCCACCTCAGAGGTGGTCACCGACATCGTCGACTCACCAGATTTCGACACGGGTCCTCGCCCTTCGGGGCTGTTCCAAAATGGACTTCGGGTACCGCTCCATCCTCGGCCCCCGACGACCACCGGCCGGCGGCACCAGTGAGGGGTGCCCCCACGGTGCCGGTCAAGCAGCAGTAGGAACCAGACGACCTGCCCCCAAAGCCTTGAACAGGTTCTGAGTCAACGCGTGGAACGTGAATTCCGCTGTCGCACGGCGTTGTCCACGACTGGTGAATCGACGGAAACCCAAATTGTGTTTGGCATGCCCGAACGGTGTCTCAGCAATATGACTCCGTTGCCGGTACAGCGCGGAACCCTCAACCGTGGCCAACCGGTGAGCCATCTGTTCAACCGGGGTGGCATCGGAGGGAGGTGGACCAACAGTTGGCTGGTCACGGGCGGTGCGATTGAGCTCTCGTGACTTTCCCGTCGCGATCAGCCGGTCAGGACCCCCAGCAGTCAACGCTTCCTCGGACAGATACCCGGCATCGGCAAGAATGACACCAATACCGTTGGCGTCGGCCCCTTCTGGTCGTGCCGCATCGATCACCTGGGCAGCCGCAACAGCCCGTTTACTCATACCGACGAACATCGCACCATCAGACGGATTGTTGGAAACCTCGACCGCGATGATCACACCATCCGAACTCGTCACTGCCTGACAGTTGTAACCCTGAACCCACCCACCCCCACGCATCGGCATCGACCGCGACTGCGGGTCGGTCATATTACGTTGCGGCCCATCCAATTTGGCGCCAGTGTCGGATGCTGCAGCGGCGACGGCCTGCTCGGCACGTGTGATCGCCGCATCGAGTCGGGCACGGGCTTGTACGACCGTCACGGCTTCATCGATCGGTTTCGGCGGACGTCCTACCCGGCCCTGATACCAGCGGTCGATCCGTTCCTGCTGGATCGTTGCGACCCGCGCATACGAGCTCTCCCGCACGCGAACCTCGGAGCGGGCCCGTTCAATCGGATCTACTGCGGGTGTGGGCATCTGGGCGAGGGCATCAGCGATCCGTTGTGCCCGGATGCTGGGTTCGGCCAACTCGGCCGGTAGTTGGTCACCAGAACCACTGTCACCGTCTGTGGTGTCCTCGTCGGCATCGGTGTCTGCGTGTTCGGCGGCGGCGCGGGCGGCTTCGGCGGCCAGTGCTTTACGCAGGCCGGCTTCGGTGCGGTTGGCTCCCAACGAGGCGTTCGAGGCGATCTTGACACCGTCGAGGGCCACCACCCCCAACTCGACCATCCCAACCCGTGCACACAACATCAAGACCTGGGTGAACAGGTCCTCGACCACCTCGGCGCACTCGGCGCGGAACCTTGAGATCGTCACGTGGTCGGGGACGTCACCAGCACAAATGATGCGGTAGGTGATATCGCGGTGACACAACCGTTCCAGTTTCCGGGAGGATCGTTGGCCTTGGGCCCATCCCCAGATCAGCAACGTCAACAACATGTCGGGGTGATAACCGGCCCGGCCCACACCACCGACGGATCGGCGGGCATGCAATTTCTTGGTATCGAGTCCGGCGACCGCATCGATGACCAGCCACACCGGATCGTCAGCGGGTAACCATTCCCGCATACTCGGCGGCAACAGATACTGTTGATCACGGTCGACTGGTCGATATCCCCTGGCCACCAACCCATTATCGTCTACAACACCCCAAGAATGGGTGTGCGACAGGCGCCAAAACCGGGCCACCCCATTTTGCAACAGCCCCCTTCCGGCTCGGTCCCGGCTCAATCATCAACTGAGCGTTGGTGGTTGAGCCAGGACCGAGCATCGCGAGGACCTGTGTCGAAACCTCAGACAGCCGAAGTCATCAACCCGACCACCTCAGAGCTGGGTCACCACCCAGCCCACGCTACAGAGATTTCGACACGGGTCCTCGCCCTTCCGGCTCGGTCCCGGCTCAATCAGCGAAGTTGCTCCAGCTCGATCATCCACTGGTTGTTGGTGGTTGAGCCGACGAGGAGCGAAGCGACGAGACGAGTCGAAACCTCAGACAGCCGAACTCGCCAACCCGACCACCTCAGAGGTGGTCACCGACACCGTCGACTCACCAGATTTCGACACGGGTCCTCACCTTTCCGGCTCGGTCCCGGCTCAATCAGCGAAGTTGCTCCAGCTCGATCATCAACCGGCCGTGGCCGTGATCGGTGTGATGGGAACTCAGACTCCGGCGTTCGCGTCGGCCTTCTTCTTGAGCTCGAGTGCGATGTCGATGAGCTGGTCTTCCTGTCCGCCGACGAGCTTGCGGTTGCCTGCCTCGATCAGGATCTCCGCGGCGGAGACCCCGTAGCGTTCGGCATGTCCCTCGGCGTGCTTGAGGAAGCTCGAATAGCAACCGGCGTAGCCCATCATCATCGCCGAACGGTCGACGAGGCATTCGCTCGGCATGGCCGGACGGACCACATCCTGTGCGGCGTCGGCGATCTTCATGAAGTCGACGCCGGTGGTGATGCCGAGTTTGTCGCAGACACCGACGAAGGCCTCGGTGGGTGTGTTGCCCGCCCCGGCGCCGAAGCGTCGGATGGACCCGTCGATCTGCTGGGCACCGGCCCGGATCGCGTTGATCGAATTGGCCACGGCGATATCGAGATTCTCGTGCCCGTGGAAGCCGACCTGCGCGTCGTCACCGAGTTCGGCGACGACGGCCTGCACGCGCACGGTGACGTCCTCGAGCACGAGTGCTCCGGCCGAGTCGACGACGTAGACACACTGGCATCCGGCGTCGGCCATGATCCGGGCCTGCTGCGCGAGCACCTCCGGCGGCTGCGAGTGGCTCATCATCAGGAAGCCGACGGTCTCGAGTCCCAGGTCGCGGGCGAGTCCGAAGTGCTGGATCGACACGTCGGCCTCGGTGCAGTGCGTAGCGATCCGGCAGATCTGGCCGCCGTTGTCCTGGGCGGCGCGGATGTCGTCCTTGGTACCCAGACCGGGCAGCATCAGGAATGCGATCTTGGCCCGTTTGGCGGTCTCTGCTGCTGCCTTGATCAGCTGTTGCTCAGGTGTTTTGGAGAAACCGTAGTTGAACGACGACCCGCCGAGTCCGTCACCGTGGGTCACCTCGATCACCGGGACACCGGCGTCGTCGAGCGCGCCGACGATGGAGCGCACCTCCTCCTCGGTGAACTGGTGGCGCTTGTGGTGACTACCGTCGCGCAGCGACGAGTCGGTGATCCGGATGTCGAGGGTGTCGGAATACTTACGCGCGTCGGCCATCAGGTCGGTGCTCATGCGCTCGCTCCCATCTTCTGCTTGGCGATCTCCTCGCCCACCTTGGTGGCCGCGGCGGTCATGATGTCGAGGTTGCCGGCATAGGGCGGCAGGAAGTCGCCCGCCCCCTCCACCTCGACGAAGATCGACACGCGTGCGTGTCCGCCGTTGAGGACGCTCGGCGGGTCGAACTGGGGGTCCTGCAACAGCCGGTAGCCGGGTACGTACGACTGGATCTCTTTCTCCCGCTTGTGGATCGATTCGGCGATCGCATCGGTGTCGGCATCGTCGGGGATCGCGCAGAAAATGGTGTCGCGCATGATCATCGGCGGGTCGGCCGGGTTGAGGATGATGATCGCCTTGCCGCGGGTGGCACCACCGATGGTCTCGATGCCCTTCGACGTGGTGCGGGTGAACTCGTCGATGTTGGCGCGGGTACCCGGTCCGGCCGAGACCGACGCCACCGACGCCACGATCTCCGCGTAGGGCACCGGGACCACCGAGCTCACCGCGTGGACCATCGGGATGGTCGCCTGACCACCGCAGGTGATCATGTTGGTGTTGGGCGCGTCGAGGTGCTCGCGCAGATTGGCCGGCGGGACCACCGCCGGGCCGACGGCCGCCGGGGTGAGGTCGATCGCCACGATCCCGGCCGCCTCGTACTTCGGTGCGTACTCACGGTGTACGTAGGCCGAGGTGGCCTCGAAGATCAGGTCCGGACGTTCCGACGACGCGAGCAGTTCGTCGGCGCCGCCGCTCATCGTGATCAGGCCGTGGTCGGCCGCACGTTTCATGCCTTCGGAGTCGGCGTCGATCCCCACCATCCAGCGGGGTTCGATCACCTCCGAACGCTCCAACTTGTACATCAGATCGGTACCGATGTTGCCCGATCCGATAATCGCCGCAGTCAATGCCGCCACGGGCCACCTCCTAGAAATGAAAGTCCATAATCTTGTTGTCGGTCATATGAATTCGCCGTCTCTTGGTCGGCGCAGATGGTCAGATGAAGTCGAGGGAAACCGAACCCAACCCCGCGAACTCCGCCACGAAACGATCCCCCGCCACCACATCGATCGCCCGCGTCGCCGTCCCCGGCAACACCACATCACCCGCACGCAACCGCACCCCGAAACCCTCCACCTTCCGCGCCAACCACGCCACCGCCGTCAACGGATCCCCCAACACCGCCGACGAATTCCCCTCCGCCACGACCTCACCGTTACGGTGCAACACCGCATCCACATCAGCCACCGCGATCTCACCGATCGGGACCCGACCCTCCCCCAACACCCACCCACACGACGACGCATTATCCGCAATCGTGTCGCACAACGTGATCTCCCAATCCCGAATCCGCGAATCGATCAACTCGATCGCCGGCACCACCCACTCCACCGCCTCCACCACATCCGCATTCGTACACCCCGCCCCCGGCAGATCCGCCCCCAAGACAAACCCCACCTCCACCTCCACCCGCGGAAAACACAACCGCGACGAATCCACCGGCACCGACTCGAAAAACCGCATCTCATCGAGCAGATGACCATAATCCGGCTCATCCACCCCCATCATCTTCTGCATCGCCTCCGACGCCAGACCCTGAATCCCCCGGGGTTTCGTGCCGCTTCCTTTTGAGTCAGGAAGGATGAGCACATGCCGAAGAACATTGATCCCGAGGTCAAGGCTCGTGCGTTACGGATGTTGGCCGAGCATGGCGGGGAGTACTCGTCGACGACGGCAGCAGCTGCAGCGATCGCGAAGAAACTCGGAGTGAGTAAAGAGACGGTGCGCCGGTGGGCGGTGCAGGCCGAGGTCGATGGGGGCCGGAGGCCCGGGGCCAGCAGTACCGAGCTCGCCGAGCTGAAGCGTTTGAAGGCCGAGAACAAGCGGTTGCGTGAGGACGTCGAGGTGTTGAAAGCGGCGACGTCTTTCTTCGTGGGGGAACTCGACCCCCGCAATCGATGATCATCAGCTTCATTGATGAGATGCGTACCAAAGGTGTTGCGGTCGAGTCGATCTGCCGAGTCCTGTCTGAGCAGGGCTGTCAGATCGCCGCACGCACCTATCGGGCCTGGCGGTCGCGTCGGCCTGCCGGACGCACCCATTCCGATGCGGTGACGGTGGACAGGATTCGTGATATCGCTTGGCGGACCGATGATCGTGGGCGGCGTCGGCTGACGCCCGAAGGGCTGTACGGGCGTGAGAAGATGCGTGCTCTGCTGCACCGGACGTGCCTGCCGGGGGTGTCTGTCGGATCGGTTGATCGGGCGATGAAGGTGTTGGAACTCAACGGTATTCGTCGTTGTACGAAGATTCGGACGACGATCCCTGCAGCGGGTGGGAAACGGGCTGGTGACTTGTTGAACCGGGAGTTCACCGCGCCGGCCCCGAACCGGGTGTGGGTCACCGATTTCACCTATGTGCGGACCTGGCGGGGTTGGGTGTATGTCGCGTTGATCCTCGATGTGTATTCCCGCAAGATCGTGGCGTGGCATGCGTCTACGTCGAAAACGGTTGAGCTGGTGATGATTCCGCTTCGGATGGCGCTCTCGGAGCGGGAGCGGGAAGGTCGGCCGGTGGTGGCGGGCGAGTTGATCCATCACAGTGATGCGGGTTCGCAATATACGTCGTCGGCCCTGACGGGCACGCTTGATCTGGAATCGATCACCGCGTCGATCGGATCGGTGGGCGACGCCTACGACAATGCGCTGATCGAGTCGACGAACGGCCTGTACAAGACCGAGTGCATCCAGACCACGGTGTTCCACGCTGGGCCCTACAAGGACCTCTCGGACGTCGAATACGCGACCCTGGGTTACGTCGACTGGTTCAACTCGACTCGGCTGCACGGGTCGATCGGCTTGGTCCCGCCCAACGAGTACGAGGCTGCCTACTATGCTGGGGTCACTACCAGCAGGTAGCCCACCAACGAGGTGGCACGAAACCTGGGGTGCTTCACCCACCTTGTGACCGGCCACCGACGCCCCCGCACCCAACCGCCGACGAACATTGATCAACTGGATCTCATACGCATCCACCACATCCAGACCCGCATACACGTCCGACGGCCGACCGATCGCCGACGCCGACCTCTCCGCATCCCACAGATCCTGGGCGATCTGCGCCCGAACTACCTGGTCGACGGCCACATTGTCCTCGCTCTCCAAAGTGTGAACGTGTTCTAGTTTAGAACACGTTCCAGTTTTGGTCACGGGTCCCCGGCGAGGCAGCAGCGCCGCCGCCCCGGGCCGAGTCCCGGCGCCCGGCGGACACTCGGCGTACAGTTGCCAGAACGACCAGTCTGTCTACCGTGATGAGGGTATGCCCCCGTCGTACTCAGTGCGGCTAAACTTGCCGGCATGACCACCTCCAACGCGGTTACGACCCGATGCACGCTGCGGGGATTTCGACACGGGTCCTCGCCCATCCGGCTCGGTCCCGGCTCAATCATCAACCGGAGATTCTCACCCAAACAGCCACCGGCCGTTGATGGTTGAGCCGACGAGGAGCGAAGCGACGAGACGAGTCGAAACCCCAGACAGCCGAGCTCGCCAACGTGACCACCCCGATCATCAACAGTCCGTTGATGGTTGAGCCGACGAGGAGCGAAGCGACGAGACGAGTCGAAACCTCCGACGGCCGAACTCACCAACGCGACCGCCCCGATCAGCAACGCTCCGTTGATGGTTGAGCCGACGAGGAGCGAAGCGACGAGACGAGTCGAAACCTCAGACAGCCGAACCCGCCAACGTGCCCACCTCCGACGTCGTCACCACCCAGCCCACGCTGCAGAGATTTCGACACGGGTCCTCGCCCATCCGGCTCGGTCCCGACTCAATCAGCAACCGGCCGTTGACAAGACAAGCCGAAACCCTGACCGGTGTCATACCTGGCGGGACTCACGGATCACTTCGGCCGCCAGTGCATGTGCTTCCGGATTGCCGTCGAGTGCCCGGCTGGTCCGGCGTTGCGCACGCCAGCCGGTGTCGGTCCGGGCCAGCTCCCAGCGGTGGGCGGTGGCCCGGGCGACGAGGAATCGCTTGTCGTCGCGCACCACGAGCAGCGAGTATCCGACGGCGACCGCGGTGTCGCCGTCGAGCCGGATGTGCACCGGCCCGAGCACGTGTGCACATCCGGTCGCGACGATCCCCTGGTGCGCAGGGGAGTTCACCATGTCGGCGATCGCGCCCTGCCCGTCCATGAACCAGCCGTCGACGTCGTAGACACCGTCGGGTGTCCACAGGTCGGCGACGGCGGCGGCGTCGCCGTCGTCGACGAGGGGCCCGTACGAGGTGATCAGGTCACGGATGGCCCGCTCGTCCTCGAGTGACTGCAGTCGATTCTCCAGTGCCGCAAGACGTGCGACGAGATCGTCGGTCATGGTGTCATCGCCTCCAGCGCGTACATGTCGGCGAGCGCGACGAGCTGCTCGCGATAGTGGTCGACCGAATCGGCGGTGAACCCGGCGACGACCCGGGTCGCGCCGACCTCACCGAGGCGGCCGATCCGGTCGCGGACCCGATCCGGCTCACCGATCGGATCGAGCCCGCCGACGGCGAGGACGACGTCGAAGCCGGCGGGCAGATCGAACTCGCCGAGCATCGCGGCCAGTTCCCGGCCACCGAGTGCGAACGGCAGCCACCCGTCGCCCAGTTCGACGGCACGCCGGAGCGAGCGTCGCGTCCGTCCCCCCACCCAGAGCGGAATCGGATGCGCGGCACAGGGATCGACCACCATGTCGACGTAGTCGTGGGATCGGCCGTGGAACTCCACCACGTTCCGGCCGAGTGATGACCGCAGTGCGCGCATCGCGTCGTCGGCGCGGGCACCGCGGTCGTCGAAGGAGGCGCCGAGCAGGTCGAACTCCTCGCGCAGCGATCCGACCCCCACCCCGAGCGTGACGCGGCCCCCGCTGATCTCATCGAGGGTCCCGTAGCGTTTGGCGATCTCGAGCGGGTGGTGATAGCCGAGCACCAGCACCTGGGTGACCAGCCCGATCCGGCGGGTGCGGGCGGCGAGAAACCCGAAGGTCGACAACGGATCCCAGTAGGTGCCGCCGCGCTCGCGGGCCACCTCCACCGGAACCGCGACATGTTCACTGCAGGTGAGGAAGTCGTAGCCGAGCGCATCGGCGTCGGCGGCGATCGCGGCGAGTTCGGCGATCCCGGCGCCGGCCTCCCACTCGCCGTGCGCTCCCGGATAGCGGGTGACGATCGGGGATGCCACCCCCACCTTCGGCGGTGGCGAACTCATCGCGGCGCATCCGCGCGGGGGACGAGCCGACGCATCATCTCGTGTGCGCGCAGCACGATGGTGGCGCGATCGGCACCGTTGCGGGCCTCGACGTGTCCGGCGTTCTCGCCGACCACCCACACCGGGCCGTCTGCCAGATGCGCGAGCCCCTCCGCGGCGACGTCGTCGGGCTCGCTCACGATCATGCCGGGGATGTCGAAGTTCAGTCCGGCCCGCTCCATCGCCGGGGTGCGGGTCACCCCGAGAACCAGCTCCAGTACGTCGACACCGTGTTCGCGCAGCTCCAGCCACAGCGACTCGGCGAAGATCCGGCCGAACGCCTTGGACGCCGCGTACACACTCTGCCCCACCGCGCCGAGATATCCGTTCATCGACCCGACCAGCACGATCGCTCCCCGACCCGACTCCTTCATCGCCGCCCCGAAGTGATGGACCAGTGCCAGCGGGGTGGACACGTTGAGGTCGAGCACCGTCCGGAAGCCGTCGAGATCGCCGTCGACGAACTCCCCGCCGTGACTGTTGGCGCCCGCGTTGTAGATCAGCATGCCGACATCGAGGCCGGCGGTTGCCTCGACGATCTGTCCCACCGAGCCGGGTGCGGCGAGGTCGACGGCCAGGGTGCGCACCTGCACCCCCTTCGCCTGCACCTCGGCCTGCACCTGTGCCAGCGGGCCCGGCTTGCGGGCGATCAAGACCAGGTTGACCCCGGCGTCGGCGAGCCGGTGGGCGAAGCACGCCCCCACACCCTCCGACCCACCGGCGATGACCGCCCAGGCACCGTACTCACGCAGTTCTCGCATGCCGCATTCCTCTCGAGGCTCGCGCGCACTCGTCCCGGCGCGCACACCATCTAGTCGTACCCACTGGCGCACCGCTTCTGCAACGTGTTCTAATTCTGAATGAGAACACGTTCCACCAGTGGCACACGAAGGGACCATTCATGACCGAGAGCTACGACGTCATCGTCGTCGGCGCCGGTGCCGCGGGCCTGTCCGCCGCCATCACCGCCGCCGCGCAGGGGTTGCGCACGGTGATCATCGAGAAGTCCCCGTACTGGGGCGGCTCCACCTCCCGCTCCGGCGGCGGTGTCTGGATTCCCGGCAACTCCGTCCTGCAGCGCGACGGCGTCCCCGACGACCGCGAACTCGCCCGCCAGTACGTGCACGCGATCATCGGTGACCATGCCCCGGCCGAGAAGATCGACACCTACATCGACCGCGGCGCCGAGGCCCTCGACTTCCTGATGGCCCACGCCCCGCTGGAACTCGAATGGGTCAAGAACTACTCCGACTACTATCCGGAGGCACCCGGCGGACGCCTCGGCGGACGCAGCGTGGAACCCAAGCCCTTCGACGCCCGCGCCCTCGGTGCCGACCTCGACACCCTGCACCCCCAGTACACCAAGGCACCGCTGAACATGGTTGTGCTGCAGTCGGACTACCGCTGGCTCAACACCGGACTGCGGCACTGGCGCGGCCCGCTGCGGATGGCCAAGGTGGGTGGCCGGTTCTTCTGGGCGCGCTCACGCGGCAAGAAGCTCATCGCGATGGGTGCGGCGCTGGCGGCCGAACTGCTGCTCGGTGTGCGCAAGGCCGGTGTGCCGCTGAAGCTCTCGACCGGTCTGGTCGATCTGATCACCGAGAACGACCGCGTCGTGGGCGTGATCGCCGAGCACGAGGGCACCCGGATCGAGATGCGCGCCGACCGTGGCGTGATCCTCGCCTGCGGCGGATTCGAGCACAACGTCGAGATGCGCAAGAAGTACCAGCGTGCGCCGATCGGCTCGGACTGGACCACCGGCGCACCCTCGAACACCGGTGACGGCATCAATGCCGGACTCAAGATCGGCGCCACGGTGTCGTTGATGGACGACGCCTGGTGGGGTCCCACCATCCCGCTGCCCCGCGGCCCCTGGTTCGCGCTGTCCGAGCGTGCGGTCCCGGGAACCTTCATGGTCAACGAGCGCGGCGAACGGTTCATGAACGAATCGCTGCCGTATGTCGAAGCGGTACACCACATGTACGGCGGCGAGTTCGGTCAGGGCGACGGCCCCGGCGCCAACGTCCCGGCGTGGATGGTGTTCGACCAGCGCTGCCGCAACCGCTACCTGTTCGCCGGTGTCAACGCGCGCCAGCCCCTGCCCAAGAAGTGGTTCGAATCCGGCGTGGTGGTCAAGGCCGCCACCCTCGAGGCGCTGGCCGAGAAGATCGGTGTACCCGCAGATGCGTTGCGTACCACCACCGATCGTTTCAACGGCTTCGCCCGTGCCGGCGTCGACGAGGACTTCGGTCGCGGCACCAGCGGATACGACCACTACTACGGCGACATCACCAACAAGCCCAATCCGAGCCTCGGCGCGGTCGACAAGGCCCCGTTCTACGCGGTCAAGATGGTGCCCGGCGATCTCGGCACCAAGGGCGGCATCGACACCGACTCGCACGCCCGCGCGCTGCGCGCCGACGGTTCGGTGATCGACGGCCTCTACGCCGCGGGCAACACCAGCGCCCCGGTGATGGGTCACACCTACGCCGGACCCGGCGCCACCATCGGCCCGGCGATCGTCTTCGGCTATCTCGCCGCACTCGACTGCGCCTCGCCCGCCGACGCCGAAACAGCCTCGGCGACCGGCACATCCGGACCGAACAAGGAGAACTGAGCATGCCGATCGACCTGTCCGTGGCGCTCGGTGCCGAACTGCCCGAGGTGTCGTTCGCGTGGTCGGCGTCGGATGTGGCGCTCTATCACCTCGCGGTGGGCGCGGCGGCCGACCCGCTCGACTCCGCGGGCCTGGCCTACGTCGACGACGCGGACCCCAAGGTGCTGCCCACCTTCACCACCGTCGCCGAGTCCTTCCACGCCGTCGAGGCCCCCAAGGTGAGCTTCCCCGGCATCGAGATCGACCTGGCCAAGGTGGTCCACGGCAGCCAGCAGATCACCCCGCACCGCCCGATCCCCGCGTCGGGAAAGGCCACCGTGCGCACCACCATCGCCGAGATCCAGGACAAGGGATCGGCGGCGGTGATCGTGCAGGAGAAGGTCGCCACCGGCGAGGACGGCCTGCCGCTGTGGACCGCGCGCTCGTCGATCTTCGCCAAGGGCGAGGGCGGCTTCGGCGGTGAGCGCGGGTCGTCGACCAGGGTGACCTACCCCGACCGCACCCCCGACCACCGGATCTCGGTGCCGACCCTGCCGAATCAGGCTCTGCTGTACCGACTGTGCGGTGACCGCAATCCGCTGCACTCGAGCCCGGAGTTCGCCGCGAAGGCCGGCTTCGACCGGCCGATCCTGCACGGCCTGTGCACCTACGGGACGGTGTGCCGCGCCGTCGTCGACGCCGTACTCGGCGGTGACGTCACCGCGGTGGCCGACTTCTCGGCAACCTTCGCCGGCGTCGTCTTTCCCGGCGAGACACTCACCGTCGCCATCTGGGACGAGGGCGATCGGCTGCTGATCACCGCCACCGTCGCCGACCGTCAGGATGCCCCGGCGCTGGGCAATGTGGTCCTCGTCCGCGGCTGACCGGCAATCTCGGTCGGGCCGACTATCCTGCTCTGGGATCGGTCACATCAGGTGATCGCCATCCGACCGGAATCCGTCACCGACGAGGAGAACCTTGATGAGTGATTCGCTGCAGTCCTTGCTCGACACCAACCGCGCGGCCGTGGTCGACGACCTCGTGGGGGTGATCGACGGCCAGGTCTCGGCGCAGAAGGGTCTCGGTGGCGCCGCGGTCAAGGCCGCCTACGCGACGGCCCAGAAGGTCAAGCCCGACATCGTCGCCAAGGCCACCAACATGATGCTGCCGGACTTCGTCGCCGCGCTGCAGCCGTTCTGGGATGCCAAGCCCGCGGGCACCGCATTCGGTGATCATCTGGCCGCCGACTCCGACGCCGCCGCCGAGGCACTGCTCGCGGTGACCGACGCGCAGGCCGAGAACGCCAAGGCACCCCTGGCCAGGGCCTACGGCTCGCTGCGCGGCAAGGCGAAGGGCTATGTCGCCGACGCACTGCCCGCCGTCGGCGCAGCCATCGAGAAGAACGCGTGACCCACTCGCCGCGTCGTCACCGTCGGGAACACCCCGGCGGGGCGGCGCGGCGAGCCGTTTCTCAGGCTGCGGTGACGACGATCAGGACCAGCGTCAAGACCACGCCGATCAGTGCGACCAGCATCGTCAGGACGCGCCAGATGTGCAGACGCACGGTCTGGGTGTCGGTGGATTGTGAAGAGGCAACCGGTGCGGCCATGATCTCCCACTTTCGCTTGGCCGGGACCCGCGGATGACTATCGTGCATCCCGGGTTTGTGACTCCAGTGATAAATGTGTCACACGTTGCGCGTGGTGTCTCGCTCTCCGGCTCGCGTGTCGTATTTCGCCTGCACGGGCTGTGGAATGGACGCATGTGCGAACCGGGGGCAATCGAACAGTGGGGCAGAAGACAATGATCCAGCGACTCAAGGCCGTCGACCTCCGCTCGGCGTGGCTGATCCTCATCGCCTGTGCGTCGGTGAGCATGGTGGTCGCGGCGATGGCCGCACTCAACACCGCCCTCGCCGACATCGCGATCGACCTCAACGCCGACACCGGCCAGATGACCTGGATCGCCGACGGCTACACCCTCGCGCTGGCCGCGATGCTGTTGCCGGCCGGCGCGATCGGTGACCGCTTCGGCCGCCGTGAACTGCTGATCGCCGGGCTCGTCGTCTTCGCGATCGGCTCACTCGTGGCGATCTGGGCGGTCGACCCCACCCAGCTGATCATCACCCGGATCATCGCCGGCATCGGCGCCGCATTCATCATGCCGACGACGTTGTCGCTGATCACCTCCGGTGTGCCCGAAGAGAAACGCAGCCTCGGCATCAGCATCTGGGCCGCGATCGCCGGTGCGGGCGCCATCGCCGGGTTCTTCGTCTCCGGCATCCTCCTCGAGTTCTTCTCGTGGCATTCGATCTTCATCACCTTCGCGGTGTCGGCGGTGGTCAGTGCACTGCTGTGCCTGACCATCGGCACCTCGCGCGATCAGCACCCGAAACGGTTCGACTTCATCGGGTCGATCATCTCCATCCTGGCGATCGCCGGCGTGGTCTTCGGCCTGCTCGAGGCCCCGCACCGCGGCTGGGACGACGCCCTGGTGCTCGTCACCCTGATCGGCGGCCTGCTGCTCGCCGCGGTGTTCTGCGTCGTCGAACTGCGTCTCGACAACAAACTGCTCGACGTCCGGCTGTTCACCAACCGGGCCTTCGGTGCCGGGTCGCTGGCCGTCGCACTCCAGTTCTTCGCCTCCTTCGGCGCGTTCTATCTGCTGCTGCAGCGTCTGCAGCTGGTGTTCGGCTACTCCCCGCTCGGTTCGGCGTTCGCACTGATGCCGATGGTGCTCGGGGTGAGTGTGTTCGCGCTGCTGGGCAACTGGATCGCGGTGCGGTTCGACTCGCTGCGCTTCGTCCTCGGCGGCGGCATCTTCATCGCCGGTGTCGGATTGCTGCTGATCGGGCTGATCGACTACGACACCTACTGGACGCTGGCATGGATGCTCGCGGTGTGTGCGATCGGTATCGGCCTGTCGACCGCGCCGTCGACCACCGCGATCATGTCCAACACACCCCTGGACAATCAGGGCGTGGGGTCGGCGGTCAACGACACCGCCCGCGAGATCGGCGCCGCGATCGGCATCGCCCTGGCCGGCAGCCTCCTCGCCGCCGGGTACGCGCACCGGATCGGTTCCACCGCCGACGCCGCCCGCGAACAGCTCACCGCCGCCGGGGAACAACAGATCGCCGCCGGTGACACCGCGGGCGGCCAGATGATCATCGCGCAGGCCGGCGACGCCGCCGACCGGATCACCCGATCGCTGGCCGAGGCCACCGAGGTCGCCCGACGGCTGCCCGGGGCCCTCGGCGACCAGATCCTGGAAGGCGCCCGGAATGCCTTCGTCGACCCGATGAACCAGGCCTGCGTGGTGCTCGGTGCCGTGTTGCTCGTCGGCTCGGTGGCGATCACGGTGATCTCCCCGCGTCAGGTGGTCACCCTCGAGGCCTTCATCGGCGAGACCCACCCCGACCCCGGTGAGACCGACCCCGACGAGACCAACCCCGCCGCGACCGATCCCGACGACCGGCACACCGATGACCCGCAGCCCGATCCGGAACCCGAGCGGACCCCCGCGTCACAGCCGGACTGAACCGATGACCCCCCATGCTTGCTGATCCCCTGCCCGGTGTCGTTCCGAGTGGCATTGCCCTGCCCGGGGTTTGGCTGCCCGGGGTTTCGCCGTCCGGGGAACGGCGGTGCTGACCGCCGACAGCGTTCTCGGCACCGTCCTCGCGGTGTGCGCGCTGGTGGCGGTGATCGGGGTCGCGGTGTGGGCCACCCGGATTCCGGCCGCCGTCGTCGCCGTCCCGGCGGCCGTGCTGCTGGCAGTGCTCGGGGTGGTCTCGTGGGGGCAGATCGGCACCGAGCTCGAGTTCATCGGCCCCACCATCGGATTCCTCGCCGCGATGCTGGTGATCGCCGAGGTGTGTGCCCGGACCGGGGTGTTCGCCTGGATCGGCGCCGTCCTCGCCCGATCCAGCCGGGGATCGCCGACACGTCTGCTCGGACTGGTGTTCGCGGCGGCGGCCGTGACCACCGCCGTGCTGTCGATCGACACGACGATCGTCCTGCTCACCCCGGTCGCGGTGGCCACCGCCCGCCGGATCGGCGCCCGGGTCACGCCGGTCGGGGCGGCCACCGCACATCTGGCCAACAGCGCCTCGACGTTGCTCCCCGTCTCCAATCTGACCAATCTGCTGGCGTTCTCGGCCACCGGCCTCGGATTCCTGGGATTCGCCGGGCTGATGGCCGGACCGTGGGTGGCCGCGATCGTGGTGGAGTACCTGCTGTTCCGGTGGTTCTTCGCCGACCAGCTGCGCCCTCCCCGCGACGCCGACCGCCCGGCCGACACCGCCGGCACCGTCCGCCGCCCCCCGATCGGCACACTGATCGCATTGGGGCTGATCCTGATCGGGTTCGTCGTCGCCGAGCCGCTCGGCGTGCCGCTGGCGGTGGTGGCCGCGATCGGTGCGGTCGTGATGGTCGCACCGCTGATGCGTCGCACCCCGTTGTCGACGACGGTGCGCGTGGTGCGGGCGGCGAACATCGGGTTCCTCGCCTTCGTCGCCGCCCTCGGTGTGATCATCCTGCCGATCCGGCTGGGCCCCATCGGTGACGGCATCGCCACCCTGATCCCGTCCGGCACGCAGCTGTGGGCGCTGCTGGCCGTGGCCGCACTGGCCGCGGTGATCGCGAACCTGCTCAACAACCTGCCCGCGACGCTGCTGTTGCTGCCGATGGTGGCCCACGAACCGGGGCTGGCCCTGGCGATGCTGCTCGGGGTGAACATCGGCCCCAACCTCGGCTACTTCGGGTCCCTCGCCAACCTGTTGTGGCGCGACCTCATGCACCGGCACACCGCAGCCCCGACCACGCGGCGGTTCCTGTTGCTCGGGACCGTGACGGTGCCACCGACACTGGTGGCGGCCGTCGTCGCATTGTGGGCGGGGCTGCGGGTTCTGGGGTGACCTGCCGGCCGGTTCAGGCCGGTGTGGGCTGTTCGGCCGATGCCGCGGTGGACTTGGCCCAGCGGTAGTCGGCCTTGCCGGCCGGGGTGCGCTTGACCTCCTCCACGAACACGACGGTGCGCGGAACCTTGTATCCGGCAAGTGATTCCCGGCAGAACGCCTGGATGTCGTCGATCGACGGCTCGGTCATCCCGTCGGCGATCCGGGCGACCGCGGCCACCCGCTGGCCGTACCGGTCGTCGGGTACCGGAACCACGAGGGCGTCGGCGATCGCCGGGTGGGCGTGCAGGACGGCCTCGACCTCCTCGGCGTACACCTTCTCGCCACCGGTGTTGATGCACTGCGAGCCGCGGCCGAGGAAGACGATGGTGCCGTCGGCCTCCACCGTGCCCATGTCGCCGAGGATCGAGATCCGCCGGCCGTCGGGCAGGGTCGGGAAGGTGCGCGCCGACTTCTCCTCGTCCTTGTAGTAGCCGAGCGGCACGTTGCCGATGCGCGCGATGTAGCCGACGTCGCCCGATCCGGGCTCGATCGGGGTGAGCCGCTCATCGACGACCATCATGCGATCGGTCGGCGGGACGGTGAGGTTGCCGTTGTCGTCCATCATGATCTCGCCGTCGTTGCCCGACTCCGAGGCCCCGAAGTTGTCACGCAACATCAGGTCCGGTTTGAGTGCGAGGAACCGTTCCCGGTTGTGGTGCGACCAGATCGCGCCGCCGGAGGTCACCGAGAACAGCGACGACAGGTCGATCTCGTCTTTGCGGCGCTCCATCTCCTCCACCAGCGGCATCCCCATGGCGTCGCCGACGATGAGCACGATCTGCACCTGTTCGGGCCCGATGAGACCGGCGATACCGGACGGGTCGAAGTCGCGCATCAGCACCAGCCGGCCACCGAGGGTGAAGAAGGTGAACAGCGAGTACGACGCGGCGCCGTGCATCAGCGGGGCGGCCAGCAGGAATGCGATGGACGGGAAATCCTTGACCGCGGTGCCGATCTCGGCGAGATCCTTGCGCGGGTCGCCGTACGGGTTGCCACCGGAGATGGGCTTGCGGAAGAAGTCGTCGTGGCGCCACATGACCCCCTTGGGGTAGCCGGTGGTGCCGCCGGTGTAGATCAGATACAGCTCGTCGCCGGTTCGCGGCTCGAAGTCGCGTGCCTCGGACTTGCCGGCCTCCTCGGCGAACGGCACGATCGACACAATCCGTCCGTCGGGGAGATCGGCTGCGGCGGCGGACAGTTCGTCGACGATGTCACCGATGACGAACACGGTGCGCAGTTCGGGGAGTTCCCCCATCAGGGCGGCGACGCTGCGCTGATGCTCGGGCAGTTCCACGATGATGCCGCGCGAGTCGGAGTTGTCGAAGATGTACTGCAGTTCCGGATCGGTGTAGCGGTAGTTGACGTTGACCGGCACCGCTCGCATCTTGAGTACGCCGAGCAGGCTGGTGACGTGCTCGACGCTGTTCTTGAGGAACAGCGAGACGTGGTCGGCGGCACCGATGCCGTTGTCCAGCAGCAGGTGTGCGACGCGGTTGGCCAGACGGTCCAGTTCCGGGTAGCTGATCTGGCGGCCCTCGTAGCTCAGTGCGATGCGATCGGGGACGGCGTCGGCGACGGTCTCGAACACATCGGCCAGGTTGAACTTGGTCTCGGCGGCGGATTCTGGGCTCATTGGTCGAACTCCTCGGGGCCTCGAATGTCGGAGATGGGAAGTGTCTGAGGTGGAATCGGGAAGGGGCTGATGGGATCTGCGGTCGGAGGAGGGGAAGGGGTGTGGGTGTGGGCGGTTCAGGGTGCGGTCAGCACCAGACCGCTGGTGGGGACGCCGGTGCCGGCGGTCACCACCACGCGGGCGGCCTCGGGAACCTGGTTCACCGAGTCGCCACGGAGCTGGCGAACGGCCTCGGCGATGCCGTTCATACCGTGGATGTATGCCTCGCCGAGCTGTCCGCCGTGGGTGTTGAGCGGCAGGCGGCCCCCCACCTCGAGTGCGCCGGGTTCGGCGACGAAATCCTTTGCCTCACCGCGTCCGCAGAAGCCGAGCTCCTCCAGTTGCAGCAAGGTGTACGGGGTGAAGTGATCGTAGAGGATCGCGGCGTCCATGTCCTCGGGTCGCAGTCCCGACTGCTTCCACAGCTGACGACCGACCAGCCCCATCTCGGGCAGGGCCGCGAGATCGTCACGGTAGTAGCTGGTCATGATGAACTGGTCCTGGGCACTGCCGGCCGCGGCACCGGCGATCACTGCCGGGCGATGCGGGAGGTCTCTGGCCTTCTCCGCCGACACCACCACGATCGCCACACCCCCGTCGGATTCCTGGCAGCAGTCGAGCAGGTGCAGTGGTTCGGCGATGTAGCGCGAGGACTGGTGGTCGTCGAGGGTGATCGGCTTGCCGTAGAAGAAGGCATGCGGGTTGACCGCCGCATGTTTGCGGTCGACCACCGCGATCTGCCCGAAATCGGCACTGGTGGCGCCGTAGTCGTGCATGTAGCGTTGCGCGATCATCGCGACGAACGCCGCCGGCGTGGACAGGCCGTGCGGGTAGGAGAAGGCGTTGTCGGTGCCCGAGGAGTTCTCCTGGTTGGCGACCGCCGAATTGACCTGTCCGAAGCGCAATCCCGAGCGTTCGTTGAAGGCACGATAGGCGACGACGACGTCGGCGACCCCGGTCGCGACGGCCATCGCGGCCTGCTGCACGGTGGCGCAGGCCGCGCCGCCGCCGTAGTGGATGCGGGAGAAGTAGGTCATCTCCTTGATCCCCACCGCGCGGGCGACGGCGATCTCGGCGTTGGTGTCCATGGTGAAGCTGACCAGGCCGTCGACGTCGGCCGGGGTGAGACCGGCGTCGGCGATCGCGGCGTTCACCGCCTCGGCGGCGAGCCGCAGCTCGCTGCGGCCGGAATCCTTGGAGAACTCGGTGGCGCCGATCCCGGCGATCGCCGCCTTGCCCGACAGGGTGCCCATCAGTGCCCGCCTTTCTGGCCGAGGGTGAGGGTGACCGTCGAGATCACGTGCTTGCCCAGCGAATTGGTACCGGTGACCGCGACGGTCACCTGATCGCCGTCACGTGCGGTGACCTCACCGGTGAAGGTGACCGCGTCGTAGGCGTACCAGGGCACACCGAGCTTGAGTCGGATCGATCCGATCCGGGCGGACGGTCCGGCCCAGTCGGTGACGAAGCGTTGCACCAGCCCGGTGTCGGTGAGGATGTTGACGAAGATGTCCGCCGATCCCTTGGCCTGGGCCAGATCCCGGTCGTGGTGGACGTCCTGGAAGTCGCGGGTGGCCAGGGCGGTGGACACGATGAAGGTGGGGGTGGCCTCAATGGTCAGCGGGGGCAGCGTGTCACCCACGGACACCGCATCCCCGGTGACCGGCGCGGAGGTGGCCTCGATGGTCATGCCGGTCCTTCCTGGGGTTCCCACGCGTAGAGCGTCCAGGCCGCTCCACGATCGTCGGCGGGGAAGTCGAGATAGGTTGCGCGCACGGACATTCCGATCCGCACATCGTCCGGTTCGACGCCGCGGAGCTCACCGAGCATCCGCACTCCCTCGTCGAGTTCGACGAGGGCGACGACGAACGGCAGTTGCCGGCCGGGCACCTTGGGGGCGCGGTGCACGATGTAGCTGAACACGGTGCCCGTACCGGCGGCGACGACGTAGTCGGTGACCGGCACGGTGCCGTCGCCGGCCCGGGGCTTCCAGGTGGCCGGCACCGGCGGATGGCCGAGGCTGCCGTCGGCCCGCTGCTGGATGCGCAGTTCGTGTGCGGCGACACCGTCCCAGAAGAACTCGGTGTCGCGGGACACGCTGGGGCGCAACATGGTCGACGGGTCGAGATCCTCCGGCACATCGGCCACCGTGATGCCGTCGGTGTCGGAGTCGGTGTGGGTGTCGGCGGCCGGGCGGAACTTGAGGATGCGGAAGTCCATCTCGGCGACCACCTCGTCGCCGACCGACCAGGTGTTGCGGGTGGTGAAGAACCAGCCCTCGCCCAGTGCGGTGGCCTTGGGTCCGGCGACGTCGACCAGTTCGGCGCTGAGCTCCACCTCCTCGCCCACCTCGACATAGCGGTGATAGGTGGTGTCGCAGTTGGTGGCGACCACCGAGGTGTAACCGGCGGCGTCGAACAGTTCGGTGGCCCGGCCGAGCGGGTCGTCGGCGGTGCGGACCCCGTTGAGTCCGCGCATGGTCCACACCTGGGCCATCGCCGGGGGCGCGACGATGCCGGGGTGACCGGCGGCCCGCGCGGCGTCGGCATCGGCGTAGATCGGATTGGTGTCGCCCATCGCCTCGACCCAGTTGTTGATCATCGGACGATTGACCGGGTCGCGGCCGGTGACCGGCGCGCTGGGGCCGTCGGCCTTGATCTGGCCGGCGGCGGCACGGATCTGTTCCGGCGTGTGAACGGGCTGCGCTGCAACCGATGTCATCGTTTGGCCCTCGGCAATCCCAGTCCGGCGGTGGCGATCATGTCGCGCATCACCTCGTTGACGCCACCACCGAAGGTGATGACGACGTTGCGTTTCTGCTGCACATCCAACCAGTCGACCAGCGCCGCGGTGTCGGGGTCGGTGAAATCGCCGTGGCGGCCGACGATCTCGTCGATCATCCGGCACACCGACTGCAGCCGTTCGGTGGCGAAGACCTTGGTCGCGGCGGCGTCGGCCATCGAGATGGCCTCACCGGTGGCGGCGACCTGCCAGTTGAGCAGTTCGTTGATGCGGGCATAGGCGTCGATCTGGGCCAGCGCGCGCCGGACGTCGGGCTGGTCGGCGATGGGGGTGCCGTCGACGCCCGGGCGGTGCGCCCAGTCCCGTACGCGTGCGGCCAGGCCCTCGATGCGCCCGGCCGGTCCGAGCATGACGCGCTCGTGGTTGAGCTGGGTGGTGATCAGCTTCCAGCCGCCACCCTCCTCCCCGACCAGCATGTCGACCGGCACCTTGACGTCGTTGTAGTAGGTGGCGTTGACGTGATGGGCGCCGTCGGCGGTGATGATCGGGGTCCAGGAGAACCCGGGATCGGTGGTGTCGACGATGAGGATCGAGATCCCCTTGTGCTTCGGGGCGTCCTTGTCGGTGCGGACGGCGAGCCAGATGTAGTCGGCGTCGTGGCCGCCGGTGGTGAAGATCTTCTGCCCGTTGACGACGTAGTGGTCGCCCTCGCGGACGGCGGTGGTGCTCAGCGAGGCGAGGTCGGTGCCGGCGTCCGGCTCGGTGTAGCCGATCGCGAAATGTACGTCGCCGGAGAGGATTCGGGGCAGGAACCGATCCTTCTGCGCGGCGGTGCCGTGGACCTGCAGGGTGGGGCCGACGGTCTGCAGTGTGACCGCGGGCAGCGGGACGTCGGCGCGGACCGCCTCGTTGGTGAAGATCTGCTGTTCGATCTCACCGAAACCCTTGCCGCCGTACTCCTTCGGCCAGCCGACGCCGAGCCAGCCGTCGGTACCCATCTGCTTGATCACCCGGCGGTAGGTGGGCCCGTGCCGCTCGGTGAGCATGGTGCGGGCGTCGTCGGCGCCGACCAGGGAGGCGAAGTACTCGCGCAGCTGGGCCTTGAGTGCCTGCTGGTCGGGGGTCAGGTCGATGAACATCAGGCGGCTCCCGCTACGTCCGTCGTGGGGTGACCGCCTGCGGCGAGCTCGTCGAGGCGCTCCTGCCCGCCACCGGCCAGGCGGGCGAGGTCCTTGGCGATCGAGAAGTACCGGTGCAGCGGGTAGGTCAGATCCACGCCGACACCGCCGTGCAGGTGGGTCATGGTGCGCAGGGTGGCGGGGATCTCGGCGGCCAGCCAGTAGGTGCCGATTCCCAGATCCTGCTGTGCGTCAAGGCCTTCGGAGATGCGCCAGGCCGCGGCCGTGGTGGCCAGGGTCATCGACCGGCCGATCACGTAGATGTCGGCGAGTTGCTGCCCGACCGCCTGGAACAGGGCGATCGGTTTGCCGAACTGTTCGCGGGTGCAGACGTGGTCTGCGGTGAGCCGGGTGGCCCCGGCGACCAGGCCGTCGGCATAGGCGCACAGGGCGATCCGGTAGCGATCCCGCAGCACGGACAGGTCCGTGGTGAGCAGGTCGTCGGCGGCGACGGGCACGGCGTCGAAGGTGACGGTGAACTCGCCCCACCCGCTCGAGGTGGTGGTCCGGGTGAGGCTGATGCCGGGGGCGTCGGCGGCCACGGCCACCACCCCGGCGTCGGCGGCGACCAGGAAGGCGGTGGCCCCGTCGGCGTGCAGCACGCCGGTCTTGGTGCCGGTGAGCGTGCCGTCGGCGAGGGTGGTGCGCGGCGTGGCGGTGAGCGGGTCACCGACCTCGCCGAGGGCGATCGCATGCCAGGCCCCGCCGGTGAGGGTGCGGGCCCACCGGTCCCGCGGACCAGCGGGCTGCCGGTCTGCGGTGTCGGCGCCGACTGCCGCCAGGACCAGCGCCGAGGTCAGCGATCCGATGACCGGGGCCACCCCGGCCGACTCGCCCATCCGCCGCAGCAGCGGCAGGACGGCGAGCACACCGAGGTCGTCGCCGCCGAGTGCCGCGGGCAACGCGAGCGCGGTCAGTCCGGCGGCGCCGAGCGCCTGCCAGAGAACGTCGTCGAAGCCTCCGGGTACGGCCGCGGGATCGGGGTCTCTGGCCTCTCGGCCGAACTTCGACTCCCACTGCGACTGATGCCGGGAGAACACGTCCGCGGCCACGTCGCCGACGGCGACGGCCTCCGCGTCGAGCGCAAAGTCCACCTGCGCCTCCTCACTGGAAATAGAACCTGTTCTAGTTGTAGCAGACATGACGGTACCCATGTCGGTTTTAGGGGATGATCAGGGGGTTCCGGCCACAGTTGCCGGCCGGGGACCGGTCAGGAACGCGGCAGACCGAGAATGTGTTCAGCCGCGGCGGTACGCAGGATCTGGGTGGTGCCGCCGGCGATCGACAGGCACCGGTTCTGCAGGACGAGCTCGGCGACCGGACCGGCCGTCAGACCGTCCACACCGAGCAGGTCGAGGGCGAAGTCGGGAACCGACTGCCGATGGGCGACGCCGATCAGCTTGCGAACGCTCGACAGGGCGCCGGGATCGTGCCCGGCGAGGCGACGGATGACCGCCCGGGCGTCGAGGACGCGACCGACATGGGCGTCGGCGACCAGCCGCCCCACCCCGCCGAGCTCGGCGTCGGTGAGTTCCCGGCCGAGGCCGGCGACCTGGGTCAGCAGCGCGTCCATCTCCTTGCCGAGGCCGGAGCCGCCCATCGCGACCCGCTCGTTGGCGAGGGTGGTGCGGGCCAGCCGCCATCCGCCGCCGATCGGCCCCACCACGTCGGCGTCCGGCACGAAGACGTCGTCGAGGAAGACCTCGTTGAAGTTGGCCTTGCCGGTGAGTTCGCGCAGCGGCCGGATGTCGATACCCGGCGCCGACATGTCGATCAGGAAGTAGGTGATGCCCTTGTGCTTCGGGGCATCGGCGTCGGTGCGGGCCAGGCAGATCCCCCACTGCGCGTTGTGCGCCTGGGACGTCCAGATCTTCTGTCCAGACAGGGTCCAGCCGCCGTCGACACGGGTGGCGCGGGTGCGCAGCGATGCCAGGTCGGAGCCGGCCTCGGGCTCGCTGAACAGCTGGCACCACACGATGTCGCCGAGCAGCGTCGGCGCGACGAACCGTTCCCGTTGCCCGTCGGTGCCGTGTTCGAGGACGGTCGGGATGGCCCATGCCCCTATCACCAGGTCGGGGCGGGTGACGCCGACCCGATCGAGTTCGGCGTCGATCAGCAGTTGCAGGGCCGGGTCGGCGCCGAGCCCGTGCGGCGCCGGCCAGTGCGGCATGAGCAGCCCGCTCACCGCGAGCAGACCACGCCGGTCGGATTCTGCTGCCGTGGCGATCTTTTCGGCTTGGGCACGGATGTCGGCGCGGCGATCCTCCACCGCCGACAGATCGACCTCGAACTGTCGGCGACGCCCGGCGATCCCGTCGCGGGCGGTGGCGTGCCGGGCGTGCGCGCCCTGTCCGAGCAGCGACCGGGCGGCGAGGGCCGATCGCAGGTACAGGTGTGCGTCGTGCTCGAAGGTGAAGCCGATCCCGCCGAGGACCTGCACGCAGTCCTTGGTCACCGCGACCGGCAGATCGGCGACGAGGACCTCCGCAGCCGCCGCGGCGAGGGCGAGTTGCTCACCGGCAGCGGGGTTCTCGCAATCACCGGCGATCGCGTCGTCGACCGCGCGGGCGACGTCCCAGGCGACGGCCTCGACCTGTTCGGTGCGGCACAGCATGTCGGCGCAGATGTGCTTGATCGCCTGGAACGATCCGATCGGCACACCGAACTGGGTGCGCACCTTGGCGTAGTCGACGGCGGTGTCCAGCGCCCAGCGGCACACCCCGGACTGCCGGGCGGCCAGTCCCGCCGACAGCACACCGCGGATCAGGACGTCGAACCCTTCTGCACCACAATCGATCACATCGTCCTCGGCGAGACCGATCAGCCGCACCGTGGAGACCGGTCCGGCGCCGTCGACGACGGCCTCGGCGGTGACCTCGCGGACCCCGGCACCGGCCGGGACGATCCGCCAGCGGGCGTGGCCGCCGTCGAAGGCCAGTGGCACCAGGATCGCCGCGTCGTCGGCGGCGCCGGGCACCCAACCCAGGTCCACCGCGCCCTCGACCACGGCGAAGGCGCCACGACCGGCACGGATTCGCGCCGGAACCACACCGGGTACCGCGCCCTCGGCGACCGCGGCGACCAGTTCGTCCCGCCGCGGATCGGCGATCCTCGAGAGCGCCACGGCCAGGGCGACGGTCTCGACGATCGGCCCCGGGACCAGTTCCCGTCCGCATTGCTCGACCATGGCCGCGACGTCGGCGAACGACGCGCCGATCCCGCCATCGGACTCCGGTAAAATTGCCGCGAACAGTCCGAGATCGGCGATCTGCGGGAACAGGCCGCGCCATTGATCGTCGGGTTTGTCGAGGTGGGAGCGGGCAGAGTCGGCGGTGCCGGCCTTCGCCGACCAGGCCGAGATGGCCGCGCAGACGGCGGTCTGTTCGGGGGACGTGGCGAGAGTCACGGGATTCCTCTGTGTCGTTGGGGTGACCAAGAACTAGAACCTGTTCTAATATGCCATGAGGGCCGCGTGAGCGGTACCCGACCTGTCCCCCGACGATGTGAGGATGCCTGAGAGCTCATGGCAGCATCTGACAATGCCGTAACCGCCACGGACACCGCCGATTCGCGCTCCGGCGCGACCCCGGCCACCACCGAGTCCGGGTCTGCGGCACAACGTGACCGTCGTCGTCGAATCCTCGACGCGACCCTCAGCCTCGCATCCAAGGGTGGCTACGACGCGGTGCAGATGCGCACGGTCGCGGAGAAGGCCGACGTCGCCGTCGGCACCCTGTATCGCTACTTCCCGTCCAAGGTGCACCTGCTGGTGACCGCCCTCGCCCGTGAACTCGGCCGCGTGGAATCACGCGTCGACCGGTCGCAGTTGCGCGGCGACAACGCGATCGAACGACTGCGGCATGTGCTGGACATGATCACCTTCTCGATGCAGCGGGACCCGCTGCTCACCGAGGCCATGACCCGGGCGTTCATGTTCGCCGACGCCTCGGCCACCGCCGAGGTCGACCAGGTCGCCGGGATCATCGACCGGCTGTTCGCCGGCGCGATCGTCGACGACGGTGAACCCACGGCCGACGATCTCGCGATCGCCCGCGTGCTCGCCGACGTGTGGATGTCGAACCTGGTGCAGTGGCTGACCCGACGCGCCTCGGCAACCGATGTGACCAATCGTCTCGAACTGACCGTTCGGCTGCTGCTGAAAGATAGGGTCGCGTCATGAAAACCCGACTGACCTGCCCCTGTGGCGAGATGCTCCGCGGCGAGGACGAGGACCAGCTCGTCGAGAAGGTCCAGAAACACCTCGCCGACAACCACCCCGGACACGACTACTCGCGTGACGAGATCCTGTTCATGGCCTACTGAGTCAGTGCCTGCTGGTGCCTGACACCGAAACACAGAACCCCGGACCCTGATCACAGGTTCCGGGGTTCGTCCGTCTCGGCCGATGCCCGACCGGAGCCGGGTGCGGCGTCTGGTTCCGGCCTAGTTCTGGTCGCCCGTCTTCTTCAGGTCCGCGGCGATCAGCGGCCAGGTGTCGTGGAGATCCTGCTCCCAGTACGCCCACGAGTGGGTACCGGTGGGTCGCAACATCACCTTGTTCTGGACGCCGAGTTCGTTCATCCGCTGCGTCATCTGGACCGTGCACTGGTTGACCGCGGCCTCGATGATGCCGCCGAGCACGATCTGGTTGCCCAGGGTCAGCGGGTCACCGTCGATCAGCGGTGCGTTGAGCTGGTCGTTGGGGCCCGGCAGGCCGGTGCCGCTGGTCATGTAGACCTTGGTGCCCTTGAGCTTCTCGGCGTTGATGTAGGGATCGTTGGCCTTCCAGCCCGGACCGCCCGGAGTGCCCCACATGTTGGCGATGTCACCGCGGCCGCGGTCGCCGACCACCATGCGGATGTAGGCCAGGCCCAGCGGATCACTGGTGCGGGCACATCCGGAGTAGGCGGCCACCGAGCGGTACAGCCCGGGTGCCGAGATCGCCAGGTTGAGCACCGACGTCCCCGCCATCGAGATCCCGGCGATCGAATTGACGCCGGTGGTGTCGAATTCCTTGTCGATCAGCGGCGGGAGTTCCTTGGTCAGGAAGGTCGTCCACTTGTTGCGGCCGAGTACCGGATCGTCCTTCTGCCAATCGGTGTAGTACGAGTACGCACCACCGATCGGGGTCACCACGTTGACGTGCTTGTCGGCGAAGAACTGCTGGTAGGTGGTCTTGGCCGCCCATGTCGCCGAGTCCTCACCGCCGCCGGCACCGTTGAGCAGGTACAGCGTGGGTGCGGGCGTGCTGGTGTCCTTGGGACGCAGGACGGTGACCGGGATGAGCTTGTTCATCGCCGCGGAGTAGACGATCGCGGTGGTCTGCTGCGCGGAGTCGCGGACCAGCGTCTCGATCTTCGACGAGTTCATCGGCGCGGGATTGGCCGGGTTGGTCGGATCCACTGCCGCGGTGCCGGTCGTCGGAGCCTCGGGGGTCGTTGTCGGATCGGCCGCCGCGACGCCGACACCGGTCAGCGCAGATCCGACGACGACCGCAGCCGCCGCCGTCGCAACGGTCCGCTTCCATCCCGTACGCACCATTAGCCCCTTAAGTCACACGTGTAACAGCCCATCCGAGCTTATCCGAGTCGGTGGCGACCAGGAAATCCTGGCAACCGCTGTTAGCCAGTTGTGACGATTCACCCCTGACCACTCCGCGCATCATGCCCCACGACGATGTCCTCCGCCTTTCGTCGTATCGCCTCGCGGATCCAGTCCGGTGCGAGCACCTGGAAGTCACGTTCCATCAGCCCCATCCACAGGACTTTCACGGCCATCCGCCGGTCGCCGAAGCCGAGCGTCACCCGGACACGTCCGTCCTCGTCGGGCTCGCCGATGGCACCCACCTGCGCACTCGGCTCGAATCCGACGACGTCCTCGGCCGCGCAGCGCACCACCACGTCCACGGATTCGAAGCGTCCCCGGAACTCGCGGCGTCGTCGTTCCCAGATCTCGGCGAGGTCGACGTCGGGATCGCGGCGGGCCGGCTGGTCGAGGATCTCCACCACACTCATCCGCGAGATCCGGTAGAGCCGTTCCTCACCGGCGGTGTTGGCGACCAGATACCAGATGTCGCCGGCGACGATGAGTCCCACCGGGTCGAGGATTCGCTCGTGCGACGAGGCCTGGTCGGGGCGGCGATACCGGATGCGGATGCGCCGGCCGTCGAAGACCGCCTGCTGTACGGGACCGAGGGCGTCGAGGTTCTGGGGCGACCGGACGAAACCTTCGGGGCGGACCAGGACGCGCTGCGCCGAGCGAACGGCCTGCGCTCGATGCGCCTCCGGAAGTGCGGCCGCGACCTTGCGTAGCGCCGCGGCGAAGGCCGGGCTGTCCAGCCGGCCCGTTCCGGCCAGCAGCGAGGTCGCCTCGTCGGCGGTCAGACCGGTGAGGTCCGTCCGGTATCCGGGGAGCAGGGCGAAGCCACCGGCGCGGCCGCGTTCGGCATAGACCGGGATTCCCGACAACGACAAGGAGTCGATGTCCCGCAGGACGGTGCGCACCGACACCCCGAGTTCGTCGGCGATCTGGGTTGCGGTCATCCGCTCGTGCACCTTGAGCAGCATGAGCAGCGACAACAGACGTTCGGCCCGCATGGTGTCGATTGTCCGGGAAAACATGACAGAAGGTGTCATGTATGGGGCGTTGAGTGGTGTTCAGCGCGGGAGATGCCCGCGGATTCGCCTGTAAAGGACAGACCCATGACCCAGCCCGGAACCACTGCGTCCCCTACTCCTGCTCCTACTGCCTCCACCGCACCTGCCGATCCGCGTCCGGCGTATGCCGCCGCCACGTCGTGGGTGACCGATCTGTGGTCGGCGGTCCGATCCGACCAGTGGGACAACCGCACCCCATGCACCGAGTTCGACGTCCGAACACTCGCCTCGCACCTGATCGGCACCGCCCGACGGGCCGTCGCGCTGGGGTCGGGTGCCGACGTCTTCGCCGTTCACCCCGTCGCCGATGTCTTCGACGTCGACACCTACGCCGCCACCGTCGCCGAGGCCATCGAGCTGTGGGCCGACGACGCCAAACTCGCCGCTCCGGTCACCGTTCCCTGGGGAACGGTCCCGGGTGCCGGTGCGCTGTGGGGATATGTCAACGAATCCCTGGTCCACGGATGGGATCTCGCGGTCGCCACCGGACAGAACCCCGAGGCCGATCCCGAGGTCGTCGCCACGACGATCGAGATCGCCCAGAGGTTCATCCCGGCCGAGATCCGTGCCGACGACCAGGTCCCGTTCGCCGCGGTGGTCACTCCGCGCCCCCAGGCCGGCCCCACCGAGCGACTCGCCAACTGGGCCGGCCGGCCCAGCGACGGCTGGGTGTAGGCATCCCCAGTGGTTCGTGTCGAAACCTCCGCCGGCCGGGCTCGCCAACCCGACCACCTCCGACGTGCTCGCCACCCGACGTCGGCTGCGGAGATTTCGACACGGGTCCTCGCTACGCTCGGTCCCGGCTCAATCAGCAAGCAGCCGTTGATGGTTGAGCCGACGAGGAGCGCAGCGACAAGTCGAGTCGAAACCTCCGACAGCCGACGTCGCCAACGCAAGCACCTCTGAGGTGGTCACCACCCGACGTCGGCTACGGAGATTTCGACACGGGTCCTCGCGATGCTCGGTCCCGGCTCAATCATCGTAGAAGGCGCACCTCAATCAGCAAGCAGCCGTTGGTGGTTGAGCCGACGAGGAGCGCAGCGACAAGTCGAGTCGAAACCTCCGACAGCCGACGTCACCAACCCGACCACCTCTGAGGTGGTCACCACCCAACGTAGGCTGCGGAGATTTCGACACGGGTCCTCGCTACGCTCGGTCCCGGCTCAATCATCGTAGAAGGTGCGGCTCAATCAGCAAGGTAGGCGCGGCTCAATCATGTAAGAGGGCTCAGCTCAATTAGCCACGCTCCGTTGGTGGTTGAGCCGACGAGGAGCGAAGCGACGAGACGTGTCGAAACCTCCGCCGGCCGAACTCGCCAACCCAACCAACGGAGGCTCCGACACCCAACCCGAATCTCTATGAAGTTCTCAAAGAACACAAGCTTCTACAAAAAGTCAGGCAGCATTCGGCAACTCATCAGCAAACCGCCGGTTGTACGCCGGAATCGGACGACGACGCCGGTCCACCACCTCAGGTGGGATCAACCACGGATGCGCATCCGGACCCATGTAGACGTCCCATCCGTTGTGGTGAACATCGGCATGACACGACGCACACAACAAACACCCGTTGGCCAGGTCGGTGGCACCGCCATCCGACCAATGCGCAATATGATGGGCCTGAGTGCGCGATGCCGGGGCACCACACTTGATACAACACCGATCCCGCTCGAACAACGCACGCCGCTGACTGGCGGTGAACAACCGTTTCGACCGGCCCATATCCAACGGCACCCGCTCACCGTCGACGATCGTCATCACCACCACACCATCACAACTGGTTTCCAGCAGAGTGTTGTGGGTGATCGATCCACCGAACGCCAATTCCGACTTGTCGGGTGTATCCGCGGGGACCGACAGGTTGATCAACGTCGACGGTAGCGCGGTCACCGACCGTTCCCCGGCACCGGCGGCCACGTCAAGGACCATCTCCAGGGCGTCAGCGCGGCGTCGGGGTGCGTCGCGGGGATCTTTCGAACCATCCGGTTGCGGGACCGGCGCCGACAGCTTTTCGATCGCGGTCGTGAGCTTCTCCCCGACAACAACATCCAGACTCCCCGAGACGGCGACCCGCCCATCATCAGTTCGCCCGATATCCAGGGCATTCAGATTGCGGTCCTCTTTCGCCGGGCGTCCACCCTCGGCATCCGACGAGTGATGGTCCCCCAACTGGTGTGCTCGTGCCATCACCTCAGCAGGTTTCGCCCCGGACAACACCTGCGCCAACAGATCACCCTCGAACTCGGCCCAGGTCTCGGCATCCGGCGCCTCCCCGGCACGTAACCCGATCTGGTTGAGCCCACGCACGATCGCATCCACATGCTCACCCGAGATCGCGCCGTCGGCAGCATGTTTCAGCGTGCGTTCCACCACCGCCGACGTCCCGATCCGCTGCATCCGCGCAGCCACCGAAGGCGCGTACCCCATCTCGATCAACAAGGCGATCGGTTTGTGCCCGTGCCGTTGCGCCACCCCCAGCCGATCCAAGTGCCCGGCCCCGGCCGCGGACAACGCATCCACGACATTCCTGATGGTGACCAGTGTCCGCATATCCGTGAACACGACCGGCCCGGTCGGATCGTCGTCGAAACGACAATCGATGAGTGCGTCGAGAATGGTCTCCAGCTCCCCCTGCATGCGTTCCATTGTAGCGAATGCATGTGCGAGCATCAGACGAATTACCAAGCAGAACAATATTTGTGGATAAGTTGTGAAAGCTGTTCACCCCGGGGGTTCGGGTTCACCCGTGGGGTTGTCGGTTGTGGTTGCGGACATCGGTCTCGAACGTGACGGGGAGACGAGACGGACGCCCTCGCCGTGGCGAGGACGTCCGCGTCGATCAGATCGGGGCGCATCGGCCCCCGTTTCTCATCCCTGCGCCTGCGCTCCGGAGATCGCCGACTCGACGAGGTTGCTCTTGGCCAGTGCCGCACCGGAATTGACGGCGTCGAGCCACTCGCCGGTGGTGGCGACGGCGGCGAAGTTCGAGTGGTAGAGCACCATCAGCGTGTTGTGGAGGACCTCGGCCGACACCTTGCCTGCGTCGTTAGCCAGATGGATCGCGCCGGTGGCGTCGGAGAGGATCTCCGCCGACAACCCGCGCACCTCCGCCTCGGCCGCCGTCGCCAGGTCGCAGTTGTTGGTCATGTATCCGACCACCGTGATGGTGTCGACATTGTTCTGCGAAAGCCATTCGGCCACATCGGTTCCGCCGAAGACGGTACCGAACTGTTTGGTCGCCAGCTTCCACTCCGGACGCACCCGCCGTTCGATCTCCGGGTGCAGTTTCCAGCCGTGCGAGCCCTCGGCGTACACCGGGGCCTCCGCCGGAAGCGTGTGCTGCAGGGCGACGATCGGCAGGCCCTGCTCGGTCGCGGTGTCGATGGCCCGGAGGATGTTGGCCAGCGAGTCGTCGACCGGCGGGTACTGGACCTGCATGGGCGGCTGGAAGTACTCGTTCTGGACGTCGACGATCACCAGTGCTCGGCGGGGTGCGGTCATCGGAGTTCCTTTCGGCAGGGGCTCGTCTTCGGGCCCGTGTGAGCAGTCTGCGGCGGTATCGTCGTCCCCAGAAGTGGCACGAATGCCGATTTCCGATGAGATTGCGCCACGGAGGTGAACCGATGCACATCGCGATCTATGTGTTCGACGGCGTCAGCATGTTCCACGTCGCCGCACCGCAGATGGTGTTCCGCGACGCCGCCGATCTCGCCCCCGACACCGGGGACTGGCGCATCACCCTGTGGTCGACGACGCCCGACGCCGTGTCCTTTGCCGAGGGGCACGGGCTCACCGGGGTGTCGGGACCCGAGGCGATCACCGACGCCGACATCCTGATCATCCCGTCGTGGCCCGACCACTGGCCCGAACCCGACGCCGATCTCACCGCGCTGATCTGCGCGGCCCATGCGCGCGGCGCCGTCGTCGCGGGTCTGTGTTTCGGCGCGGTGGCCGTCGCCGACACCGGCATCCTGGCCGGACGGAGTGCCGTGACCCATTGGGTGGCCACCGACGTTCTGGCCAGACGGGGACGGTGCGGCAGCGTCGACGACTCGGTGCTCTACATCGATCACGGCGATGTGATCACCTCCGCCGGGACCGTCTCGTCGATCGACGCCTGCCTGCACCTGATCCGGCGTCTCCGCGGGACCGACCTCGCGAACCGCGTCGCCCGCCGGATGGTGGTGGCCCCGCATCGCGACGGCGGGCAGGCGCAGTACATCGAGCGACCGCTGCCCGAGACCCGGAACCCGACGTCGGTCAGTGCCGTGCTCGACTGGGCGCTCACCCATCTCGACGACGACCTCGGCGTCGACCGGCTGGCGGCACGAGCGCGGATGAGTCGGCGGACATTCCTCCGCCACTTCCGGGAGAGCACCGGCACCACGCCGGCCCGCTGGGTGGTGCAGCAACGTCTCGAGGCCGCGCGCTCGCTGCTCGAGACCACCGACCACGACCTCCGCCAGGTCGCCCACACCTGCGGCTTCGCCAGCGAGGTGACCTTCCGCCAGAACTTCGTCGCACGATACGGCGTCGCGCCGTCGGCGTACCGGCTCCGATTCAGTCCCTGACCTGCGGACGGTCAGACCACGGGTGACTTCCGATGCCAAACTCTATAGTCTATGTTTCATAGAGAATGGGTCGGCCAGAAGACGCCCCAGGAACAGCCAGGAGGCTCCATGCCCACACTGTCCACCGAGGAACAGGCGATCGTCGCGACCGTGCGCGAGTTCGTGGACAAGCAGGTTCGTCCGGTCGTCCGCGAGCTCGAACACGCGAACACCTATCCCGAAGCGCTCATCGAGACGATGAAGGAGATGGGCATCTACGGCCTCGCGATCCCCGAGCCGTACGGATTCGCCCAGGTGTCGACGCCCTGCTACGCCCAGGTCACCGAAGAACTCGCCCGCGGTTGGATGAGCCTGGCCGGGGCGATGGGCGGCCACACCGTCGTCGCCAAACTGATCCTGACCTTCGGTACCGAAGAGCAGAAGCAGAAGTATCTGCCCCGGATGGCCACCGGCGAACTGCGCGCCACCATGGCGCTGACCGAACCCGGCGGCGGCTCGGACCTGCAGAACATGACGACCCACGCACGCCGCGACGGTGACGGGTACGTGATCAACGGCTCCAAGACCTGGATCTCCAATGCGCGCAAGTCCGGCCTGGTCGCGCTGATGTGCAAGACCGACCCGGCCGCCGAACCCGCCCACACGGGCGTGTCGATCCTGCTGGTCGAGAAGGTCCCCGGCTTCACCGTCTCGAAGGATCTCCCCAAACTCGGCTACAAGGGCGTGGAGAGCTGCGAGCTGAACTTCGTCGACGCCCGCGTTCCCGCCGACGCGGTGCTCGGCGGCACCGAGGGCAAGGGATTCGCCCAGATGATGAAGGGGCTGGAAACCGGCCGCATCCAGGTGGCCGCCCGCGCCACCGGCGTCGCCCGCGCGGCCTTCGACGACGCGCTGCGTTACGCCCAGGAACGGGAGAGCTTCGGCCGGCCGATCTGGCAGCACCAGGCGGTCGGCAACATGCTGGCCACCATGGGCACCAAACTCGCCGCCGCCCGCAGCCTGCTCCTCGACGCCGCCGCACGCCTGGACTCCGGTGAGCGCTGCGACATGGAGGCCGGCATGGCCAAACTGTTCGCCTCGGAGACCGCCATGGAGATCGCCCTCGACGCCGTCCGGATCCATGGCGGCTACGGATACTCCACCGAATACGATGTGGAACGGTACTTCCGCGATGCCCCGCTGATGATCGTCGGCGAAGGCACCAATGAGATCCAGCAGAACGTGATCGCCAAACAGCTCGTCAAGCGCGGCGGGCTCGATCTCTGAGAGGACTGTCGTGACGAACACCCCACCGACGCTGGGCGATCACATCGCCGGCTGGAACCCCGAACCCACCGTCGAGACCGACCGGCTCGATCCGGCGCAGGCCACCCGCCTCGCGCGCACCCTCGACCTCCCCGACACCTTCGCCGACGGTGACGCGCTGCCGCTGCCGTGGCACTGGATCTACTTCTCCGAGTGGCCGGCGACCGCCGCACTCGGGGCCGACGGCCATCCCGCCGAGGGGCATTTCCTGCCACCGATCCCCGACCGCCGACGGATGTTCGCCGGGTCGCGGATGACCTCCACCGCGCCGTTGCGCCTCGGTGTCCGAACCGAGAAGCGCTCGGCGATCACGAACATCGCCGAGAAGCACGGCCGTACCGGCGACCTGCTGTTCGTCACCGTCACCACCACCTATGTCCAGGACGGCACGACGCTGCTCTCCGAGGAGCAGGATCTGGTGTACCGCAGCGACTCCGGGCACACGACGACATTCGAGCGGCCGGCCGCCGAGCTCGCCCCGGCCACCGCTGCGTGGACTGCCGAGCCCGCCCCGGCACCGCCGACCCTGTTCCGGTATTCGGCGCTGACCTCCAACTCCCACCGCATCCACTACGACCTGCCGTATGCGAGCGAGGTGGAGGGCTATCCCGATCTCGTCGTCCACGGACCGCTGCTGGCCACCTATCTGGCCGAGCTGGCTCGCGCCAACAACGGTGGGACGTCGTTGCGCACCTTCTCGCTTCGACTTCAACGTCCACTGTTCGCCGGCGATCGGTTCCGCGTCGAGGGCGCCCCGGGGGACGACGGCATCGTCACATTGCAGGTGATCACGGGCGACGGCACGGTGCACGTCTCCGGAAAGGGAGAGTTCTGATGACCACGACGGCTGCGCCCACCGCGCAGATCCTTTCCACCGCACGGACATTCCTGTTCGTTCCGGGCAACCGGCCGGAACGGTTCGACAAGGCCGCCGGCGCCGGTGCCGACGTGGTGATCATCGACCTCGAGGACGCCGTCTCCCCCGACGACAAGCCGGCCGCCCGTGAGCACATCGCCGAATGGTTCGGCGCAGGCAATTCGGCGGTGATCCGGATCAACGCCGCCGGAACCCCGTGGCATGACGACGATGTCGCTCTCGCGCAACGACTCTCGGCGCCGGTGGTGCTGGCCAAGGCCCAGTTCCCCGACGAGGTGGCCGCGGTGACCACCGCCACAGGCGCACCGGTGATCCCGCTGGTCGAGACCGCACGCGGTATCCTCACCACCCCGGCGCTGGCCGACCTCGACGGTGTGGTGCGAATCGCCTTCGGCGCCATCGACTTCGCGGTTCAGGTGGGGGCCGATCCGGAAGACCGCGAGGCCTTGCTGTTCGCGCGGTCGACGTTGGCGACGGCATCGGCGGCGGCCGGGATCGGTGCGCCGATCGACGGGGTCACCACCGCCCTCCGCGATACCGACAAGCTCGTCGACGACGTGACCTATGCCGCCCGGATCGGGCTGACCGGCAAGCTGTGCATCCATCCCGCACAGGTCGTCACCGTCCACACCTGCCTGGCCCCCTCGGAAGAGGAGATCGCCTGGGCGCGTTCGATTCTGGAAGCTGCGTCGTCGGACTCGTCGGCGGTGGCGGTCGACGGGCACATGGTGGACCCGCCGGTCGTCGCGCGTGCCGAGCGCATCATCGCCGCGATCACGCCGGCGTAGCCGGACCGATCACCGCCCAATCGTCGTGCTTGGGTTCGATCAGATCACCCGACGACCGGCCCCGCACATGCCGGATCACCCACGGCAACAGATGATCACGCCCAAAGGTGACGGCATCCCACGGCGTCGACGACGACCCCGCGGGCGGTGACGGCACCTCGGGCGTCGCGTCGACCAGCGCGGTGAGCACCTCGGCCGCGACACGACGGTGGCCCACGGGATTGAGGTGAATGCGATCCGACGACCAGAAGCCCGGGTGGCGTAACGCCATGGTGTGGAACAGATCCACGAACTCCACGTCGTGTGCGGTGGCCAGGCCGGCCAACATCGCGGTGAGTTCGGCTCCCCGGGCACCGATGGCCGATCCGAAGGGCAACCGTCCCGAGGGGTCCGGGCCACTGAGCAGTACCAACCGCACACCGGAGGCGGCACAGGCGAGGATCGCCTCCTCGGTCCGGTCGCGCAGCAGACTCACGTCACAGTGCGGGCGGAGCATGTCGTTTCCGCCGCCGTTGAGGGTGACGAGCGTCGGCGGTGGGTCGAGGGCCAGCACGGCCGCCAGCTGGTCGTCGACGATGGGTGCCAGCAGTCGCCCGCGAACCGCGACGTTGGCGTAGCCGATCGCCTCACCCCGCGCGGTGGCCAGTCCCTCCGCGACCAGGTCGGCCCACCCGCGCATCGTGCCGTTCGGCCGCGGGTCGCCGACGCCCTCGGTGAAGCTGTCGCCCACCGCCGCGAACCGAAACGACACCGTGGTCTCCGCCGGCGATGAGGTGCCCAGTCAGCGGTTCTGATCGCCCGTCCATCAGTCCTTCTCCGGAGTCCGTGGTGGCAGATGGGGTTGCGAGGTCGGGATCGAATCCCCCGCATCCCATGGTCTGGTCTCCCACGATCAGGCCGCCCCCGAGGCGACCGCGGCCTCGAACCAGTTGGCGAACTCGCACGCCAGGTGCCACCGGTGACCGCGGACCACGATGCCGGGCACGGTCAACGGGAACTCGACCAGCAGCCGGGCGTGGACACCGTCGGAGGTGTCTCGGAACTGGTGTCGGACACCGCCGATGGGTGTGCCGTCCGATCCCCGGGCGACACCGTCGAGCCGGTACGGGAACTGCACATCGATCGGTGTGGTGAGCGAGGAGACATCGTCGTAGTCGATGTCGAACAACGCCGCGACCGGACTGCCGCCGTTCGTCTCGAGCACTTGCTGCGTTCCGCTGTGCATCCGCAGCACGAAGTGGTCCGGGCAGGCCCGGAGCAGCGCCGCCTCGTCGGAGGCGACCGTGATCCCGGTGAACCACTCGGTGAAGTGCCGCGCCGAACCGCCCGGCACGAACAGATCCGTCACGCTCTTGCGCCGACGACCCGAGAGCTTCGCCATCCGCGCCATCGCGCCCGCGATGGTGGTGTCCCGCCTGAGGCGGCGCAGCAGTTCGTCGTTGCCGAGGTCCTGCTTGACTCGCAACCAGGCTTCGCGCCGGTCGGCGATCGGAGCCGGGGCCGGTGCCGGAGCGCCGATCTTCTTCGCCGCAGCGTCGATGCGCATGTCTTCCCAGGCGAGAACATCGGCGCGAGGAAACACCTCGCGGCCGATCTTGGCGACGATCGCCAACTCCGTCACTGACACAACGCCACCTAACGCTAGATAGACTGTCGTTAGCGAACGGTAGCCGGGACGACGAGACTCGTCAACGGCGAGCGCCCGACGTGAACGGTGCACTGCCCTGGGATGCTGGTGTACGTGTCGGAGCCGAATACGTCGCCGTCTGCCGAATCGGCGTCTCCCGAATCGCCGTCTCCCGGTCGGCGACGACCCGGCGGCAGGTCCGCGCGCGTGCAGGATGCCGTCGCCGCGGCCGCGCTGGAACAGTTGCTCGAGCGCGGACTCCCGGGCCTGACCATCCGCGGTGTCGCCCAGGCCGCGGGTGTCGCGGAGACGACCGTCTACCGCCGATGGCCGACCACCAATCACCTTGCGGCAGCGGCACTGGTCAAGCTCGCCGAACGAGACAACCCATTGCCCGACACCGGAACTCTCGAGACCGATCTCGAGGCGTTCCTCCGGCAGATCGTCGCATTGCTCAGCCGCCGCGGGGTACTCCGGGTGGTCCGGGGTGCGGCCGCAATGGACGACGACGACAGCTCGGTGATCGCGGCCAAGGCCGCCTTCTTCCCTCGACGATTCACCAACGCCACCCCGCTCGTCGACCGGGCGATCGCACGGGGCGAGCTCCCCGCCGGCACCGATGCCTTCCGCCTGATCGAGACGCTCGTCGCCCCCGCGTACCTGCGCGCGCTTCTCGTGGATCGCCCCCTCGACGAGGAGTTCATCGACACGTCGGTGCGGTTCGCGATCGCCGGAGCACTGGCCGACCCGAGGACGAGACACCCGCGCGACGATTGATCCACGGCAGCTCACCCTCATGTCGGACGTCGGCGTGTTCCCGACGCAGCCTCACCGAGGTTTCGACACGCGTCCTCGCGACGCTCGGTCGCGACTCAACCACCAAGCCGAAGAGTTGCGCCACACAATGATCGAGCCGACCACCAGCCCAATCACAACCTCACCGAGATTCGACACGCATCCACGCGACGCTCGATCGCGACTCAACCACCAAGCCGAAGAGTTGCGCCACACAATGATCGAGCCGACCACCAGCCCAGTCACAACCTCACCGGGATTCGACACGCGTCCACGCGACGCTCGATCGCGGCTCAACCACCAAGCCGAAGAGTTGCGCCCACACAATGATCGAGCCGACGACAAGCGCAGCGACAAGCCGGGTCGCAACCTCCGGCACCGACCACCTCGGACCGGGGTGGCGGCTATTCCCCGCGCCGATGCTCGGCGAGGAGCTGTCCGGCCTTACGGACGTGGTCGGTCATCGAGCTGCGGGCGGCATCGGGATCACGAAGACGCAGACTGTCGAGGATGGCGCGGTGGTCGTGCGCCGACGCGTCCGGCCAGCCCTGCACCGACGCGAAGAACCGGCGCGGCGCATATCCCAGCGAGGACTTGATCATCCACGACAGTTTGGGAGATCCGGCCGCACGGTAGATGGTGCGGTGGAACTCGTGGTTGAGCCGTTCCACCTCGTCGCCGTCGACCGCGGCGGCCGCGGTCTCGAGTTCCTCCTGTAGCTGTTCGAGTCGCGCCAGATCGTCGGCGGACAGTCGCGGTGTGGCACGTGCGGTGAGTTCGCCGGCGAGCAGTGCCTGCCCGGCGAAAACATCCTCGATGTCGTCGCCGCTCAGCGGGGCCACCACGAATCCGCGCCGGGGTTCCACACGCAGCAGTCCCTCACTCTGCAAGGAGAGCAGACCTTCGCGAGACGGCGTCGCCGACACCCCCAGTTCTTCGGCCACGTTCTCCGGCCGGATGAACTCACCGGGCTGCAGCTGCCCGGACACGATCAGCTCACGCACGTACTCCGACACCTCGTCGGACAGCCGCGGACGTCGTCGGACGCTGCGCGACGCCGGTGCCCCTGACCTGCGGACCATAGTCTATAGAGTAGAGCATCCCGGTGGGGTTACTGTCGCTTCATGGTCCAGGTGTTGCTCGTAGAAGACGATGCTGCCATCCGGCACGCCCTCACCCGGGGCCTCGCCGACCACGGGCACGCGGTGACCCCGGTCGCATCGGGCGTCGAGGCCATCACCGCCCTCGACGCCCGCAGACATGAAGTGGTGATCCTCGACCTCGGCCTGCCCGACATGGACGGTGCCAACATCCTCGCGGTGACTCGGCAGATCCACGACGTACCGGTGATCGTCGCGACCGCACGCGACGACGAACGCGACATCATCCGACTCCTCGACGCCGGTGCCGACGACTACCTCGTCAAACCGTTCTCGGCAGCGCAGATGGACGCGCGGATCCGGGCGGTACTCCGCAGGTCCGCACCGTCGACACCCGACAACGTCCTCGTCGTCGGGGGCCTGTGCCTCGACCCGGTCGCACACGTCGCCACCCTCGACGGCCGTCCGATCGAACTGACCCGCAAGGAATTCGACCTCTTGCAGATACTCATGCAACACCCGGGAGAGGTGATCTCCAAGAGCCGGCTGCTCGCCGAGGTCTGGCAACAGCCCTGGGGTGGTGCCGACCGCACCGTCGACGTCCACCTGTCCTGGCTGCGACGCAAGCTCGGTGAGACCGCGGCGAGTCCGCGCTATCTCGCGAGTGTGCGGGGTGTCGGTGTCAAACTCGTCGACCCCGGGAGTGGCCGGTGAGCCTTCGTGCCCGAATCCTCCTGTTGGCCATCGGCATCACCGTACTGATCATCGTGCTGGCAGGTGTACCGATAGCGGTGCTGCTGCGTGCGGACTCCTACAACCACACCGAGCAGACCACCCGGGACGCCGCGCAGAGCACCGCCGACTACCTCAGCACCGGTGGATATGCGGATGACATGGTGGTGACGCAGTACCTCGACCGCCGCAACGAGCGCTCCGACGAACGGGTCACGGTGGTGATGCCCGACGGCGATGTGCTCGGCGCGCAGTTGCCCTCGGACGCGACAGCCGCGCCCCGGGGTTCGACGGCACCGGGTTCGACGGCACCGGGTTCGGCGTCCCCGTCGACCTCGCCTCGTGATCCCGCCGAAGAACACGCGGAAGGCCACGGTGAGCACGACCGCGACCCCCGATACTCGGGACTCGACGTGGTCTCCACCGCTGCCACATCGCGCCTGCCCGACGGCGATGTGCTCGCATCCGCCACGGTCGGCGGGCCGGGCGGGCAGATCCACGTCTACGCCCTCACGCCCGCCCACATCCTCCGCGAGGAGGTCCTGCGGCGCTATCTGCTGGTCATCGGTGTCGCGGCCGGCCTGCTCCTGATCGCGGGGGCCGCAGCAGAGATCACCTCCCGACGGCTGGTCCGCCCGCTGCAGCGGACCGCCGAGACGGCCGAACGACTGAGCCGGGGCGACCTGACGGCGCGCGCCCCGGCGACCGGCCCCGCCGACGTCGCCCGTGTCGCCGTGGAACTCAATGCCCTCGCCGACCGGATCGACGAGTTGCTGCTGGCCGAACGTGAGAACGTCGCCGACCTGTCCCATCGACTCCGGAGCCCGCTGACCGCGGTCCGCCTGTCCGTCGAGGCACTGCCGCCCGGCGAGATCACCTCCGAGCTCGAAGACCACGTCGCGAATCTGGAACGCACCCTCACGCAGGTGATCCATGCCGCCCGTCGTCCCCAGCGAGAGGGGCTGCATCCCCGGTCCGATGCCGTCGCCGTGGCCGCCGACCGGGCCGGATTCTGGGCGCCCCTCGCCGAGGATCAGGGGCGTCGCCTCGACATCGATCTGCCCACCGGCGAGGTGCCGGTCCGCGCCGCGCGGGCGGATCTGGCCGCAGCGCTCGACGCATTGATCGAGAACGTCCTGGCCCACACTCCCGAGGGAACCGACCTCGCGGTCCGGGTGGCGCAGCGCGACGGCGACGTGACGATCGACGTCCTCGATCGCGGTCCGGGCATCGCCGCAGATGCCCTCGCCCGTGGCCGCAGCGACCGCGGATCGAGTGGCCTGGGCCTCGACATCGCCCGGTCGGTGGCGCAGAACACCGGCGGCGCGCTGGAGCTCATCACCGATGCGGCGTCGGGGATGCGGGGCGTGCGGATGTCGCTTTCTTGACCTGGATTTGACGGTCCGACAAGGCGTTCCTGACGTGGATGCGCACACCGTGGTGACATGCAGCTGCGCCCGCCAGATCCCACACAGCACAACCCGGCCGACGATCGACGGGACCGCATCCGGTCCCGCAACCGCATCTTCTCCTTCTCCGCCGCCGGGGTGAGTCTTGCGGCCGCGGCCGGTTTCGCCGTCGCGGCAGCCCATACCGGCAGCGGATCTGCCGGCACACCGGTCACCGGCACGTCCACGGTGACGCGGTCGCAGACCTCCGACCTGGGGTCGACCGGGCAGACGACCGATGACATCCCAGAGAACTCGGGCACGGGTGCGCTGACCCCGTATCAAGGTGGCCCGATGCACGGATCGAGTCACGCGTCATGACCGCCGCCGGGGACCTCGAACGATGGACGGCGTGGTCGTGCACGGTCGAGCTGACCGTCGACTGTCGCGAACCCGCCCGGCGCGCCGACCTCACCCGCGATGCCGGCGTCGAGGTCCGTGAACTCATGAGCCGGGTCGCGGCTGCGGTCAACCGATTCGACCCGGACTCCGAGATCAGCCGGCTGAACTCCGCATGTGGAGCGCCGACAATTCTCTCCCCCTTGGCTTTTCAACTCCTCCAGGTGGCCCTCGACGCCGCCTCGGCGACCCGCGGCGCGGTGGATCCGACGGTCGGGGGCGACCTGATCCGGGCGGGCTATGACTACGACATCGCCGTCGTCCGGCATCGCCGGGAACCCGGAGACCGCACCATCTCGCGTCCCCACGGTGGTCACCCGGGCCGCACGGACTGGCGATCGGTACGCCTGGACGGCGACCGCCGGATCGTAACGCTCCCACCGGGGGTGACGGTGGATCTGGGCGCGACGGCGAAGGCCTGGACCGCCGATGCCGCCGCACGCCGCGCGCATGCCCGCACCGGCCGCCCGGTGCTGGTGTCGATCGGAGGTGACCTCTCGACTGCCGGCGCACGACCGGCACCCTGGGGAATCGAGGTCGCCGAGCGGGAAGGCGACGATCCCACCCGTATCGGCCTGACCCACGGCGGCCTCGCGACATCGTCTGTGCTCGCGCGGTCGTGGACCGATGCCGCCGGGACCGCCCGGCATCACATCATCGACCCGTCCACCGGAACGTCCGTGGACGGCCGGTGGCGGTCGGCGTCGGTGTGGGCGCCGACCGCACTGGGCGCCAACATCGCGAGCACCTGGGTGCTGGTCGACGCGGCGAGTGCGGTGGTCGACCTGCTGACCGCAGGCAGGCCGGCGCGCCTCGTCGGGACCGACGGCCGCGTGACACGGCTGGGCGCCTGGCCGGACGACCCCGAGGTGATCGAGGCCGCCGCATGACACTCTGGTACCTGATCCGCGCACTGGGATTCGTCGCGCTCGTCGCACTCACCGGGAGCATCTGCCTGGGCGTTCTGGCGGGGGTCGTCACCCCGTCCCGGCACCGCGCGGACCCGGGGGCGGCCGAACGCCGGATCACCCGGCAGCTCCACCACCGCACGCTGGCCGTGATCGGGCTCCTCGCGCTCCTCATGCACATCGCGCTGATCCTCGTCGACTCCGCCGTCGACGTCCCACCGGCGGCGGCACTCCTCCCGTTCGGATCGGGCTACCGCCCGGTGGCCGTGGCGTTCGGGGTCATCGCACTGTACGGTTTCACCCTTGCTGCCGTATCCGGTTTCACGAGAAGGCTTTTCGCGTCGTCGGCCGGAGCGGTCCGGAGTTGGCGGACGGTTCACGCCACCGCCTACCTCGCATGGGCCGCCGCGATCTATCACGGATTCAGTGCCGGCACCGACACCTGGTGGGCCCTCTCGATCCACGGCCTGTGCACCGGTTCCATCGGTATGTCACTTCTCTTGCGGGGCATCATGATTCATCATCCTTTCCGGATCCCGACCCCGACAACGACAACGACAACGACAACGGCAACGGCAACGGCCACCACCCGACAGGAGATGCTGCGATGACGGCGACCTCGAACTCGAACTCGGTGACCGCCGCGTATCACCGGCCCATGGAATCCACGGTGCAGGTGGCACACCTGGGAGCCGACCGGCTGTTCGCCGGGACGACTGCCGGCCGGGTCGGCCATTCCCGCCACCGTGCGCTCACCGGCGCGGCACCCCATCGGGACCGCACCTGGCTGATCGACGCCGCCCACCGGGTCGGCCTGCGTGGACGCGGAGGTGCCGGGTTCCCGGTCGCCGACAAGCTCGCCGCGGTGGCACCGGGCAGGCGCACCCACGTGCTGGTCAACGGCAGCGAGAGCGACCCCACCAGCAGCAAGGACAAGGCGCTGCTGTGCCTGGCCCCCCATCACGTGGTGGACGGTGCGCTGCTCGTCGCGGCCGCCCTGCAGACGGATCGGATCACGATCGTGGTCCCCGACCCGGTCGCCGCGGACTCGCTGACCGCCGCATGCGACGAACGCGGTGATGCCGCTCGGTACCGGATCGTCACCCGCACGGGCCACAGCGTCGTGTCCGGTGAGGTGCACGCCCTGATCGAGGCCCTCGACGGACGACCGGCGGTGCCCACCGGGCGCCGCGTCTCGGCGTCGCGCCGCGGGATCGGGAAGGCACCGACGTTCGCGTCCAATGTCGAGACATTCGCCCAGCTCGGACTGCTCGCCGGCCTCGGCGTCGACCGGTTCGCCGAGTTGGGCTTCGGACCCGAACGCGGGACCATGCTGATGACCACCGGTGGCGCGGTCCCATTCCGGGCGGTCGCCGAGGTGCCGGTGGGAACACGCCTGTCCCGATTGACCGGGCCGACCCGGGAGCCGGTTCTGCTCGGCGGATATCACGGCGCGTGGACGACCGAACTCGACATACCGCTCGATCACCGTTTCCTGCACGACCGACATCTGGGGCGTGGCGTCGGCAGCGTGGTCGTGCTGCCCACCGAGACCTGCGCACTGGGCGAGATCGCCCGGGTCGTGCAGTGGTCGGCGCGCCGCTCCGCGGGCCAGTGTGGCCCCTGCGTGTTCGGCCTCGACGCCCTCGCCGCGGACATGACCGCACTCGCGCGCGGGGAACGTCGCGACCCCGACGCCATCCGACGCCGTCTGGGGGTGATGGCCGGTCGCGGGAGCTGCAACCACCCCGACGGTGTGGCCCGCTTCGCGGCATCGGCGTTGACGCGGTTCGGCCACGAGGTCGATGCGCACCTCCGTGGCGGCTGTGGTCGGCGGATCCTGGGAGTCCTGCCGATTCCCGACGACCCCGACGACCCGATCGGGGGCCCGCGATGACCCGGCGTGACCCTCGCACCACACGCCGACTCGTCGTCGACTGGACCCGCTGCGACGGCCACGGATTGTGCGCCCTGCTGGTGCCCGAACACATCCGGCTCGACGAGTGGGGATTCCCGGTCGTCGACGGTGACCCCGTTCTGCCCGCAGAGCGTCGTCACGCCCATCGCGCCGTGGCGGCGTGTCCGGCGTTGGCGTTGCGGCTGGGCGAGACCGGCCGACGCTGACTACGGTGCACGCCGGCTCGGGCCGGGTGATCGGTCCCGGACCATGCCCCGACCCGGGGACACCGAGGCATACAGTGGCAGATGATGACCACGCACCGAGTTCCCGAGGCCGAGGAGCCCGGGCGTCGGGAGCCCGTCGAGCAGCGTGGCATGTTCGCATCCTTCCGGGTCCGTAACTACCGCCTCTACTTCGCCGGTCAGACACTCTCGCTCGTCGGGACGTGGATGCAGGCGACCGCGCAGGCGTGGCTGGTCCTCACCCTCAGCGACTCCGCAGCCGTCCTCGGTCTGATCGTCGCCTTGCAGGCGCTGCCCATCCTGCTCTTCGGCCCCTACGCCGGAGTGCTCGCCGACCGCCTCGATCGTCGCCGCACGATGATCGTGCTGCAGTCGGCGATGGGGGTGCTGGCGGTGGTCCTGGCCGTCCTCGCCCTCGGCGGCTGGGTGCAGGTCTGGCATGTCGGCGTCCTCGCCGTGCTCCTCGGGCTCGGCAACGCCTTCGAGAATCCCGCCCGGCAGGCCTTTCTCCATCAGATCGTCGGCAACGATCTGATCCGCAACGCCGTCACCCTCAACTCGGTCATGGTCAACGCCGCCCGCGCGGTGGGCCCGGCCGTCGCCGGTGTGGTGCTCGCCGCGGTCGGCGCGGGCTGGTGCTTCGCGATCAACGCGGCCAGCTTCGTGGCGGTCGTCGTCTCCCTGGTGAGTCTGCGGACCGACGAGATCACCCCGGAGACACCGATCACGCGGGCCCGCGGACAGTTGCGTGAGGGCTTCGTCTACGTCGCGCGGGAACCACTGCTGTGGGTGCCGCTGGCGATGATGGGTGTGGTGGGCACCCTGGCCTACGAGTTCCAGGTGTCGCTGCCCGCCGCCGCCAAGGACGCCTTCCACGGCGGACCCCAGGCGTTCGGGTTCATGACGGCGTCGATGGGGGTCGGCGCGGTGGTCGGCGGGCTGATCGTCGCCGCGCGCGGCACCATCGGGTTGCGCACCCTGACCCTGGCCGCGGTGGGCTTCGGCATCACCATCACGATCACCGCCGTCGTCCCCGAACTGTGGATGGCGATCGTGGCCTTGTTCTTCACCGGCTGGCTCAGCGTGTCGTTCCTCTCCACCGGCAACGCCACCCTGCAACTCAACTCCGAACCTCACATGCGGGGACGGGTGATGGCACTGTGGTCGGTGGCCTTCATGGGGTCCACACCGATCGGTGGTCCGATCATCGGCTGGATCTCCGAGGCGGCCGGGGCCCGCATCGGCCTCGCGGTGGGCGCGGCCGCCTGTTTCCTGGCCGCGGTGGTGGGTCTGATCGGGTGGCGCGCCGCCGCCCGACGACGCCCCGTCGCCCGGCTGCAGGCCACCGACGACATCCGAGCGGACCGCCGATGAACGTCTCGGCGGGGCCCTGTCTGATTTCAGGGCTCACAGGAATACGGAGTAGCCTGCCTACCCGAACGCGCGCAGCAGCATATCGCGCCGGAAATCACCGGACGGAGGAAGACCGATCGTCACCGAACAGCCCTCGGCCGGTACATCGTCACCGCAGGCACCGAAAGCATCGGACACACCCGAACAGAACGTGACCGACGCCGCCGCGGCGGACACCCCGGCGCCACCGGCGAAGAAGAAAGACAAGCATCTCTACCAGATCGACCTCGTCCGGTTGGTCACCTTCGGTGGGGTCATCCTCGACCACGTGATGCTCAGCGTGACCGCGCCGACCAACGTCGCCGCGGGCGCGGTCGAGATGTTCTTGCGCTACACCCGGTACGGCTTCTTCGCGCTCACCGGCTTCGTGTTGACCTATCAGTACCGCAAGCGCGACCTGAAGGCGACGGAGTTCTGGCGGCGACGCTACAAGCTGATCGGCCTGCCGTTCGTCACCTGGAGCCTGTTCTACTGGTTCTACACGCGCTACAAGTTCGGCGGTGTCGACGCGATCACCAACGCGTGGAACAGCTTCGACGCCGTGGAACGCTCGGTGAAGAGCATCGTCTACGACCTGATCACCGGTCACGCCGCCTACCACCTGTACTTCCTGTCGGTGAGTATGCAGATCTACCTGGTGTTCCCGCTGGTGCTGTGGGTGCTCAAGCGGTCGTGCGGCTACCACCGGTACCTGCTCGCGGTCAGCCTCGTCGTCCAGATGGTCGTGATGTACATGATGGTGCGGCCGCCGGTGTCGTTCCTCACCTGGGGAATCCAGGGCGAGATCTGGAGTCACCTGGTCGTCACGATCATCCCGTACCAGTTCTTCATCTTCGCCGGCTGTGTGGCGGCCATGCACTTCGAGGCGTTCCAGGGATTCGTCAAGCGCTGGCGCCGGCAGCTGATCACCGGTGGACTGGTGGTCATGCTGGCGACCTGGGTGTACTACCTGTACGTCGTCGACCACGGCGAGGATCTGTTCCGCGCGACCAACGTGTTCATGCTTCACAACATGTGGGCGTTCATCGCGATCATCATCATCCTGTACTCCCTGGGCACCATCTGGCAGGAACGTCGCACCCCCGGGTCGATCCCGGACCGCCTGATGCGCACCGCGTCGGACCGGTCGTTCGGCATCTACCTGGCACATGCGCTCGCGTTGTACGCCCTGCTGCCGCAGATCGCCACCACATCGCTGCCCGCCGTTCCGCGCGTGATCATCGCCTACCTGGCGACGGTGGCGCTCACCGTGTTCATCGTGGAGACCCTGCGTCGCAGCCCGATCAGCCTGATCACGACCGGACGCAACCGCATCGACTGGCGCGTACAGAACGCCGGCCGGTCGACCGCCGTCGGCCTGATGGGCATCGTCATCGGCGTGATCGTGCGCCTCGGCTTCGAGATGTGGGCCGGCAACCTGATCGCCGCCACCGGCGCCTTCCTGGTGTTCTCGATGGCGCTCGTCTACTGGCGCCAGGTGCGCGAGGGCAAGGTCGCCGAAGAGACCGTGTGACCGTGGTCGGGTGCCGGGTCTGATCCGGCACCCGGCGTATCTCGCCTGGGGTCACCACTCGAACTCGGCCGGCGGAGATTTCGACACGCCTCGTCGCTACGCTCCTCGTCGGCTCAATCACCGGGGGTCACGCCACGTCGCCAAGGTTGCCCATCGGCTCGAACACCGGGGGTCACGCCACGTCGCCAAGGTTGCCCATCGGCTCAATCACCGGGGTGTCACGCCACGTCACCAGTGCTGGTCGTCGGCTCGAACATCGGGGTGTCACGCCACGTCACCAGTGCTGGTCGTCAGCTCGAACACCGGGGTGTCGGCCTGGTCCCCTACCGCAGCCGTCTCCGCTGGTGGTCACCACTCGAGGTCGGCCGGCGGAGATTTCGACACGCCTCGTCGCTACGCTCCTCGTCGGCTCAATCACCGGAGCGTCACGCCACGTCACCAGCGCTGCTCATCGGCTCGAACACCGGAGCGTCACGCCACGTCACCAGCGCTGCTCATCGGCTCGAACACCGGGGCGCCACGCCACGTCACCAGCGCTGCTCATCGGCTCGAACACCGGGGCGTCACGCCACGTCACCAGCGCTGCTCATCGGCTCGAACACCGGAGCGTCACGCCACGTCACCAGCGCTGCTCATCGGCTCGAACACCGGGGCGCCACGCCACGTCACCAGCGCTGCTCATCGGCTCGAACACCGGGGCGCCACGCCTCGTCGCTACGCTCCTCGTCGGCTCAATCACCGGAGCGTGTCGCTACGCTCCGTCTCAGCGCAGGGCGTCGATGACCAGACTCGCGACACCCGATTTGCCGGCGTCGTTCGGGTGATACGGGATGGGGAGCTCGAAGCCGTTCAGCCAGGGGTCGGCCGAGCACACGGTGTGCCCGGTGGCCGCGGGCATCGTGCGCACCAGCTGCGATCCCGAGGCCTCGGCGGCGCGCGCGGTGGCCGCGGCGAGTTCGTCGTACACGCGGACGGTGGCGGCGAGTTCCTCCGGCTTCAGCGGCAGCAACGAGCACGCACGCTCCCCGGCGAGGACGACCGGCGGATAGTCGACGAACACGACGCGCGCATGCGGGGCGCGGGCCTTGACCGCCAGCGCCGTCTCGTACATCGCCCACTCGGCCTCGGCGAAGCGCTCCGGGCCCGGTTCGGCGATCGGATGACCGAGCGCGCAGGTGCGGGCGGCGACCTCCTTGGCCACCGCCGGTGTCACGTTGCGGCAGCTCATCGCGAGCAGACGTTGCACATAGCCGACGTCGTTGCCGCCGGTGGTGATGGTGACCAGCGATGTGTCGGGGGTGACGGCGTCGATCTGCGGTCGTGCGGTGAAGCGTTGGGGTACCGACAGGATGTTGCGTGTGGTGGCACCCGAACAGGTCGCATCGATCAGCGTCATGCCCAGTGCGCCGGCCACCTGGTGCGGGTAGTTGTCGGAGGTACGCAGGCACCGATTCGACAGCGACTCCGGCCCGTCCGGACCGGCGGCATACGAACTGCCCAGTGCCACATACTTCGCCGGGGGCGGCGCCGGTGTGCTCGGCAGTTCGTCGTGCTGGGATGCGGCGACGGTGGACACCGGGCCGGCGACGGCATGCTGCACGCTCGCGCTCCCGGGGAGTACGACGACGGCCGCGACGGCCAGTGCAGCGAGGGCCGTCGCGCCACGATAGAAGAGTGCGCGCGACATAACCGTCCCAGTCTCACATATCCGGGTGCGCCGGGGACGGATCCCCGGTGTCGGGTCCACCACGTGTTGGCTCCAGCTCCACTCCGAAGATCTCGGGCAGGTCGGCCGAGACGGTGTCGGTGAACACCGGGTCGCGCTTGTCGAGGAACGCCGTCACCCCCTCGGCCACGTCGGGCATGGTGCCGCGGAAGTAGATCGCCGCCGAGTCGGCACGGTGTGCGTCCCACGGGCTCGGCGCTCCGGCCATCTGCCACAACAGTTGTCGGGTCAGCGCCACCGACACCGCAGCGGTCCCGCGGGTCATCTCACGGGCGGTCGCGATCGCCGTCGGCAGCACCTGCTCGGGCGGCACCACCTGCTGCACCAGTCCTGCCTCGAGTGCCTCCGACGCCGGGACCATCTGTCCGCCCATCGTCCAGCGCAGCGCTGTCGGCAGCCCGACCAGACGCGGCAGGAACCAGCTCGAGCAGGCCTCGGGGACCAGTCCCCGGCGGGTGAAGACGAAGCCGAATCGGGCGTTCTCGGAGGCGATCCGGGCATCGGCGGGCAGGGTCATGGTGACACCGACACCAGCCGACGGACCGTTGATCGCCATCACCACCGGTTTGAGGGATTCGAAGATGCGCAGGGTCAGGCGGCCACCCTCGTCGCGCGGCACACCACCATCGGAGTCGAGCTCGAAGGTGGACGCGCCGGCACCCAGGTCGGCACCGGCACAGAATGCTCGTCCGGCCCCGGTGAACACCACGGCGCGCACCGCGTCGTCGGCGTCGATCTCGTCGAGTGCGGTGCGGATCTCCGCACCCATCTCGGTGGTGAAGGCGTTGAGCCGATCCGGGCGGTTCAGGGTGATGATCGCGATCTCGTCGTCACGGTCGACGCTGATGACCCGTCCGGTGTCTGCCATCGATGCTCCTCTGCCACAAGCGGTTCTCGGACTCGATGGTAACCACCGTCACATCCGCCCCGATCATCGCGGCAACCCGGCAACCCGACGTCCGGCACCGACCGGGCGCGGAGATCGGCAGACCCTTTCCACACCGAGACGCCCGCCGCATCCGGGTGGATGCGGCGGGCGTCGTCGGGTCAATCAGGTTGTCCGTCAGCCCACGTCGGCGCTGCCGTCACCGGCCTTGCTGAGCTCGACCGGTGCGTCGGGCACCTCGCGCGGCTTCTCCGAGCCGACGAAGGTGAACTTGGCGCCGTCACCGTCGCCCTCGCCGTCCCAGTCCTCGACGTCGACCAGCACGATCTGACCGGGGGTCAGCTCGTTGAACAGGATCTTCTCGGAGAGCTGATCCTCGATCTCACGCTGGATGGTGCGACGCAGCGGACGGGCGCCGAGCACCGGATCGAAGCCGCGCCGCGCGAGCAGCGCCTTGGCCTTCTCGGTGAGCTCGATGTCCATGTCCTTGTTCTTCAACTGCTTCTCGACACGGGCGATCATCAGATCGACCATCTCGATGATCTCGTCCTTCGTGAGCTGGTGGAACACGATGACGTCGTCGATACGGTTGAGGAACTCGGGCCGGAAGTGCTTCTTGAGCTCGTCGTTGACCTTGAGCTTCATCCGCTCGTAGTTCGACTGCGTGTCGTCGCCCTTGCTGAAGCCCAGTCCCACGGCCTTCGAGATGTCGGAGGTACCGAGGTTCGAGGTGAAGATCAGGACGGTGTTCTTGAAGTCCACCGTGCGGCCCTGACCGTCGGTCAGGCGACCGTCCTCGAGGACCTGCAACAGGGTGTTGTAGATCTCCGAGTGGGCCTTCTCGATCTCGTCGAACAGCACCACCGAGAACGGCTTGCGGCGCACCTTCTCGGTGAGCTGGCCGCCCTCTTCGTAACCGACGTACCCGGGAGGGGCACCGAACAGACGCGACGCGGTGAAGCGGTCGTGGAACTCGCCCATGTCGATCTGGATGAGCGCGTCGTCCTCGCCGAACAGGAAGTTGGCGAGTGCCTTGGACAGCTCGGTCTTACCGACACCGGACGGGCCGGCGAAGATGAACGAGCCGGACGGGCGACGCGGGTCCTTCAGACCGGCGCGGGTGCGGCGGATGGCCTTGGAGACGGCCTTGACCGCGTCCTCCTGGCCGATGATCCGCTTGTGCAGCTCCTCCTCCATACGGAGCAGACGGGTGGTCTCCTCCTCGGTGAGCTTGAACACGGGGATACCGGTCCAGTTGCCGAGCACCTCGGCGATCTGCTCGTCGTCGACCTCGGCCACGATGTCCAGATCACCACTGCGCCACTGCTTTTCACGCTCAGCGCGCTCGGCGACGAGCTGCTTCTCCTTGTCGCGCAGCCCGGCGGCCTTCTCGAAGTCCTGCGCGTCTATCGCGGACTCCTTCTCCTTGCGGGCGTCGGCGATCCGCTCGTCGAACTCGCGCAGGTCTGGCGGCGCGGTCATCCGGCGGATGCGCATGCGCGCGCCGGCCTCGTCGATCAGGTCGATCGCCTTGTCCGGCAGGAACCGGTCGTTGATGTAACGGTCGGCGAGGGTGGCCGCCGCGACGAGTGCACCGTCGGTGATGGACACGCGGTGGTGGCTCTCGTACCGGTCGCGCAGACCCTTGAGGATCTCGATGGTGTGCTCCACCGACGGCTCGCCCACCTGCACCGGCTGGAAGCGGCGCTCGAGGGCGGCGTCCTTCTCGATGTACTTGCGGTACTCGTCGAGGGTGGTGGCACCGATGGTCTGCAGCTCGCCACGGGCCAGCTTCGGCTTGAGGATGCTCGCGGCGTCGATCGCGCCCTCGGCGGCACCTGCGCCGACGAGCGTGTGCAGCTCGTCGATGAACAGGATGATGTCGCCGCGGGTGTTGATCTCCTTGAGTACCTTCTTCAGGCGCTCCTCGAAGTCACCGCGGTAGCGGCTGCCCGCGACCAGCGAACCGAGGTCGAGGGTGTAGAGCTGCTTGTCCTTGAGCGTCTCGGGGACCTGGCCGTTGACGATGGCCTGTGCGAGGCCCTCGACGACGGCGGTCTTGCCGACGCCCGGCTCACCGATCAGCACCGGGTTGTTCTTGGTGCGTCGAGACAGCACCTGCATGACCCGTTCGATCTCTTTTTCCCGGCCGATGACCGGGTCGAGTTTGCCCTCGGCCGCGGCGGCGGTCAGATTTCTGCCGAACTGGTCGAGGACCAGCGAGGTCGACGGGGTGCCCGCCTCGGTGGAGCGGCCACCGGTGCCGGCCTCCTGCGGCTCCTTGCCCTGGTACCCCGACAGCAGCTGGATGACCTGCTGGCGGACCCGGTTGAGGTCGGCGCCGAGCTTGACCAGCACCTGTGCGGCCACGCCCTCGCCCTCGCGGATGAGGCCGAGCAGGATGTGCTCGGTGCCGATGTAGTTGTGGCCGAGCTGCAGCGCCTCGCGCAGAGACAGCTCGAGGACCTTCTTGGCCCGAGGGGTGAACGGGATGTGCCCGCTCGGTGCCTGCTGGCCCTGACCGATGATCTCCTCGACCTGGCTGCGAACACCTTCCAGGGAGATGCCGAGCGACTCGAGTGCCTTCGCGGCGACACCCTCACCCTCGTGGATCAGGCCGAGCAGGATGTGCTCGGTGCCGATGTAGTTGTGGTTGAGCATCCGCGCCTCTTCTTGGGCGAGCACGACAACCCGTCGAGCGCGGTCGGTGAACCGTTCGAACATTGTTCTCCCTCATTTCGCTGTCGCCCAGGTCGTCATGCTCTCCCGGTGCCCCGGGAACCGGACCACGATGGCGACCATCGTGGCGGTGTCGGGTACACGACGACCGTCCTGCTTCCACTCTAGTGGTCGCATGGAGTGCACCTACAGTTAACGCCCGCCCCGGTTGTGGGTGAATCGGGGGACGTTCGGGCATCGAGATGTACAACAGCCCAGCGTCCGGGCCTGTTCCGGGTTCGCTACGCCGTGAGCGAACGGGCACGTCGGGGGCCGCAGGACCCTGTTTTCGCGTCGTCCACCGGCAGGATGGGTCGATTCGTGGACTTCTGCGCGAACCGTCCGTAGCTTTCGTGACGAGCGTTCGTCAGTGACCGGGATCAGACCATCGGAGTCCACCATGGGTTCACCACTCGTCGCCCACCTTCGGACCGGGACCGTCGAGTACCGCGTCACCGGCCCCGAGTCGTCGCCGCACCCGCCGGTGCTGTTCGTGCACGGCGTGGCGGTCGACGGACGGATGTGGGAACCGGTCGCCGCCCTGCTCGCCGCCGCCGGATATCGCAGCGTGCTCCCGACCCTGCCGCTCGGCGCCCACCACATCCCGTGGGGTCCGGCGCACGACCGCTCCCCGCGCGGGGCGGCGGCACTCGTGCGCGAGCTGGTCACCGAACTCGGACTCACCGACGCCACCCTCGTCGGCTGTGACACCGGTGGCGCCATCTGCCAGTTCGCCCTCGACGCCGACCCGGACTTCGTCGGCCGGGTGGTGTTCACCAACTGCGACGCCTTCGACCAGTTCCCGCCGCAGCCGTTCCGGCTGATCTTCGCCCTGCTCCGTCGACGGCGGCTGCTCCGTCCGCTGATCGCCGGCCCCATGCAGGTGCGCGCCCTGCGCCACTCCCCGATCTGCCTGGGTCTGCTCGTGACGAACCCCGACGCCGAGTACACCCGCTCGGTGTTCGAGCCGCTGCGCACCGACCCCGCGATCCGCGACGACTTCGTCGCCTTCCTCGACGCGATCGACCGCACCGAACTGGCCGGCACCACTCCCCGGCTGTCCCGGCTGACCATCCCGGTGTCGGTGGTGTGGGGCGCCGACGACAAGGCCTTCCGGCCGGAGCTGGGCCGTCGCCTCGCCGCCGTCTTCGGCCAGGCGACGTTCACCGCGGTGCCCGGTGCACGCACCTTTGTCGCACTCGATCGGCCGCAGGCCGTCGTCGACGCCGTCGTGGCCGGTGCCTAGACCCGCCGATCCCGAACCCGGCCGGCAGCGGCGCCGAAATATTTTCTGCCCGACCCGCGTCGGGTTCCCGCGTCCGGGAACGACAATGACGGTGTGAGCGGCCCAGAATCCGAAGGCACCGAGACCCGCGGCACGGGGGACGCCCCCGTGGGCCGCGGTGCGGGGGCTCGTGGCGGACAGGCCTTGTTGGATGTCTACGACGACGCCCTGCCCGCGGTGTTCGGCTATGTGTACCGCCGCTGTCCGGATCGTCGGGTCGCCGAGGACGTGACCTCGGAGACGTTCCTCGCCGCCCTGGACACGGTGCGGCGTGATCCGACCCTCACCCCCGGTGTCGCGTGGTTGATCGGGGTGGCCCGACACAAACTCGCCGACCACTGGCGCCGGGTCCAGCGCACCCCGGAACCGGTCGACGAACTCCCCGACCCACCGCCGGACGGTGACGAGTGGGACATCCACCTCGACCGGATACTCGCCCACCACACCCTCGCGCAGCTCACGCCCGTCCACCGGGCGGTGCTGACCCTGCGCTACGTCGACGATCTGCCGGTCGCCGAGTGCGCCGCCGCACTCGACCGCGGGGTGGGGGCCACCGAGGCACTGCTCACCCGGGCCAAGCGGGCCTTCCGCGCGGCCTACCCCGATCGGTCGGTCGGGATCGGCCGGGAAGGAGGTCGCGCATGAACCCGCACGACCGGACCGGCGCCGGTACACCGTACGACCCGTTCACCGCACTGCGCGCAACCGATTCCGCCCACCATCCCATCCCGCTGGCACCCGACCCCGACTTCGCCCGCCGACTGCGCGAGCGACTCGAACGCGGCGCCCGGCTACCCGAAGGAGTCATCGTGGACACCACCGCCCTCGAACACGAACTGTCCAGCACCGCAACCGAACCCGCTGCCACCACCCCGGTGGTCGAGCGGCCCGGCGCACTGCCGTATCTGGCCGTCGCCGACGGCCGGGCGGCGATCGACTGGTATGTCACCCACCTCGGCGCGCACCTGCGTGGTGAGCCGATCCTGATGGACGACAACCGGATCGGCCATGCCGAACTCGAGATGGGCGGTGGTGTGGTCTATCTCGCGCAGGAGTTCCCGGACATGGGGCTGCGCGCTCCGGCACCGGGGCATGTGTCGGTGAGCCTGATGCTGACGGTCGACGACACCGACTCGGTCCTCGACCGCGCACGCCGCGGCGATGCCATCGTCAGCCGTGAACCCTACGAGGCGCACGGCACCCGGACCGCGGTGATCGTCGACCCGTTCGGGCACCGGTGGATGCTCACCGGACCGATGCTGTCGGCCGCACCCGATCCGGATCGAATCCATGTGGGCGACATCGGATTCGTCTCCGTCCAGACCCACGACGTCACGCGGGCGGCACGCTTCTACGGCGCGGTCCTCGGGTGGGAGTTCGACGCCGGTACGCGGCGGGTGACCAATGCGGCGCATCCGCTGGCCATCGTCCACACCGACGGCCCGCAGACGGTGTTCTGCGCCTATGCCGTCGACGATCTCGACGCCACACGCACCGCCGTCGAACGGGCCGGAGGGCGTGCCGTCGACGATCCGCACGGACTCGACGCGATCGACGATCAGGGCGTCGAATTCGCCGTCTACACGCCGGAACCCGGTGACGAGCGGCCCGAGCAGCATCCCCGTGACGTCGGCGGCCTGTCGTATCTGACGGTGCACACCCCCGACTCGGCGCGGTTGCGCGCGTTCTATCGGGCGGTGCTCGGCTGGACGTTCCGCCCGGGCCGGATCGAGGACGGCTGGGAGGTCGACGACGTGCATCCGCAGATCGGGATCGCCGGCGGCGCAGACGAATCGGTGGCGGTGCCGATGTGGAATGTCACCGACGTCGACACCGCGGTCGAGCGGGTTCGCGCCGCGGGCGGGACCGTGATCGACGAGCCGTCGCGCCAACCCTATGGGGCGATCGCACTGTGTGCCGACGACCAGGGAGCCCGGTTCTACGTGGGCCAGCTGTTCTGACGACCCGCCGCCGCCCCTAGGGACGATCCCCGCGCGCGTCGTACTCCCGGCGCGCGTGGGAGACGTCGTCGACGCGCCCCTCGACGAGTTCGATGATGGCGGTCAGCCGTCCGGCCACGTCGGCGCCGAGGTCGGTGAGCGAGTACTCCACCTTGGGCGGGATGGACTGCAACACGGTTCGGGTCACGAATCCGTCGCGTTCGAGGGTGTGCAGGGTCTGCGACAGCATGCGCTCGCTGACACCGTCGACCCGTCGCCGCAGCGCACTGAAACGCAGTTCTCCCTCGGCCAGGGCGGCCAGGGCCAGTAGGCCCCACCGGCTCGTGACGTTCTGCAGGACATCGCGGGAGGCACAGTTGCGGGCGAAGACGTCGGCCTCGAGGGTGTCGGCGAACTCCGGCGTCAGACCATCGCCGGTTTCGGACGACGCGGGTTCGGAAGACGAGGACTCGGCGGACATGCCCGGATTCTATGCCACCTCTGGACGCAGTGCTACTGATTCCGTGCGTACGGCATCGCGATGGTTGCACTATACGAATAGTAAGTGCATGATTGCCGGGTAGCCGATTGTCGGCCCCACCGTTCGAGGAGGACACCATGACCACCTACGCCGTCACCGGAGCCACCGGAGCACTCGGCGGACTCGCCGTCGACGCCCTGATCGCCCGCGGGGTCGCACCCGCCGACATCGTCGCCGTCGTCCGTAACACGGCGAAGGCACGGTCCCTGCAGAGCGCAGGCGTCACCGTCCGCGTCGCCGACTACACCGACCCGGCCGCCCTCCAGACCGCGCTGACCGGCGTCGATCGCCTCCTGCTGGTGTCGAGCTCGGAGGTCGGACAGCGTCTTCCGCAGCATCGCAACGTCATCGACGCGGCCGTCACCGCCGGTGTGGGCCTGATCGCCTACACCAGCCTGCTGCGCGCCGACTCCACCCCGCTGGCACTGCGCGAGGAGCACCTGGGCACCGAGAAGCTGCTCGCCGCGTCGGGCATACCCACCGTCCTGCTGCGCAACGGCTGGTACTGGGAGAACTTCCTGTCCGGAGCGCAGGCCGCACTCGAGAGCGGGGTGCTCTACGGTGCGGGCGGTGACGGCAAGATCGCCGGCGCCGCGCGGGCCGACTATGCCGGGGCCGCCGCAGCCGCACTGGTGACCGCGACCGGCGGCGAGGTCTACGAGCTCGCCGGGTCCGAGCACCTCGACTATGCGGCGATCGCCGCCGCGATCACCGAGGCCACCGGCACCGCCGTGGCCTACCAGAACCTCACCGAGGCCGACTACGCCGCCGCGCTGGAGAAGTCCGGCATCCCGGCACAGTTCGCCGGATTCCTGGCCGGCACCGACACCGGGATCACCCAGGGCGCCCTCGACTCCGAGTCGACCGCCCTGCAGACCCTGGTCGGCCGGCCGTCGACGCCGCTCGTCGAGGTCCTGCGCACCGCACTCGCCTGATCGTCCCGACCCCCGGCCGCCGTCGTCGGAGAGCAACCCTCTCCGACGGCGGCGGCCGTCCGTCATGGGTCGGCGGCAGGTCGCACACCCGAAACGGCCGATCCCTTTGATTGACTGATGGCCATGCCCACCCGGTCCGGCCGCGTCCGATCCAGCCTCCACAGTCTCCGCGCACGCGTGCCCGGGATCGGCACCGTGGCGCTCGTCCTCGCGGCCGCCCTGATCGCGACCGCAGGCGGGGTGCTGGCGATCGGTAGCCCCGACCGCCCGTCGTCGGGATACACCGCCGGTCAGCTCCGCTCGTATCCGTCGACCCCCGACACCGCCTGGACGCTCTCGTCGCAGGACCTTCCCGACTACAGCTCCGACGCCGGGATCGAGGTGGCCGGCACACATGGGGATCGGTGGCTGATCTCCTATCCGTCCGGGATCGGACGCGCCTACCTGCTGATCGAGCGCGGATCGGGTCATCCGATATGGAAAGCCCCGCTCAAGGTCGGCACCGGCAGTTGTGCGATCACCGCCGACGGCGTGGTCGGCTGCGCCGTCGACGTGACCGCGCTGCCCGATGCCTTCTATCTGGTCGACGACGACGGCACCCCCACCCGTCCGACCCCACTCGACGACACCCATTCGGTGGTCGGCGTCGGATCGTCGTTCCTGCGGATCAACCAGTCCGGGTACCGGGTCACGATGCGCACCGTCGACGGCGACGAGGTGTGGTCCCGCTCGTTCGCGGCCACGGCATCGGCGCAGGTCACCGACAACGGGCTCCTGCAGATCTCGACCAACGACGCCACCGAGTTCCTCGTCGACCCGGCCACCGGACGCGACCTGCTGCACTGCTCACAGTGTTCGATCACCACCTATCCGACCGGGATCGCGGTCTCCCACGACGGACTCGACACCCGGGGGGTGGACACCTACGCGGTGAGCGACGGCACGCTGTCGCCGGAGCCGACGGCACGGTCGGCGGGGCTGCGGGTGGTGCCGGGTGCGTCCACGCTGCCGGTGCTCACCGCGACCGGACAGGCACAGATGGAGGCCACCCAGGGCGAGTACGAGATCCGTGATCCCGCGCAGGGCCGCGCGCTCTGGCAGATCACCGATCCCGAGCTGTCGAAGGCCAACACCCGCCCGTGCGGCGCCTATGTCGCCTTCGCGCTCAAGGACCGGTCGCGGGCAGTGTACGCGCTCGCCGACGGCAGCCATCTCGGCAACCTGCCCGAACCCGACGTCGAGTCACCGGACACCAACATCGACCAGTTGCGTTGTGTGGGGTCCACTGGCGGCTTGCTCGTCTTCGCGAACGGCGGACAGATCACGGCCTTCGATCCCGCGCGGGGCTCGGTCGCATGGGCGCAGCCGATCCTCGGCCGTGCCCGCGTCGTCGACGGGTTCGTCGTCCTCGAGCAGGGCACCACGCTGAGCATGCTGCGGCCGCACTGATCTGACCGATTCGAGCAGTTCAGAGGTACCGCAGTACCGCCATGTGGCCGGTCTCACAGTCACCGGACCGGCATCACCGATGACCTGCGATGCCGCAGCGACCACTCAGCCGGCTCCCAGGATTCGATAACGCCGCGATAACGGAACGGCAACGTTCACGTGTACCGTCGCCTGCGGTCCGGGTGCGCACCCATGTCCGACGCGCATCCACTCCGAGTTCCAGACATTGAGGTCGTTTCGTTGGGTAAGCATTCCAAACCCCGCATCCCGCTGCTGCAGCGCTCCCACCGCCCGCTGCTGGCCACCGCACTGGTCCCGCTCGTCGGCGTCGTCGCCGCGGCCGCAGCAGCCACCACCGATGACGGTGCCGGACCGAGCGTCGCCGCTCCCGCCGCCACCTCGTCGGTCACCGCCCAGCCGGTCGCACAGTCGTCCTCGTCGACGCCGGCCCCGGCATCCCCCACGGCGGTGACCCCGTCCCCGGTCGCACAGACCCAGACATCCGCTCCGCCGGCCGCAGACCCGCTCCCGGCGAGCGTCACCGCCGGCGACGTACCGGCGATCAACTACCGCGCCTACCGGGCGGCCGCCGACACCATCGCGCGCACCCAACCGACGTGCGGGATCGACTGGAAGCTCGTCGCCGGGATCGGCCGGGTGGAGTCCCACCATGCCAACAACGGCGACATCGCCGCGAACGGCGAGCTGAAGACCCCGATCTTCGGCCCCACCCTGGACGGCTCGCTGGCCGGCAACCAGGTGATCACCGACACCGACGGTGGCGCACTCGACGGCGACTCGGTGCACGACCGCGCCGTCGGCCCGATGCAGTTCATCCCGTCCACGTGGAAGAAGTACGCCGCCGACGGCAACGGGGACGGTGTGGCCGATCCGCAGAACATCTTCGACGCCGCACTCACCACCGCGCGCTACCTGTGCGACGGCCACCTGGACCTGCGGAATGTGGCGTCCCAGACCACCGCGGTGCTGCGCTACAACAACTCCATGACCTATGTGTCCGACGTTCTCGGCTACGCTCGCGGGTACTGAGCTCGACGGCGGGCGGCATCGTGTTCGGTGATCGACAGGCACGTCGGAGCCGCTAAGGTTGCCCAGGAGTTCATTATCGTGAACTACTTGAGGCCTCAACGGATCGGAGACACATGCGACGCCTTCTGCGGATCGCGATCCCACTCATCGGGTTGGCAGCACTGCTCATCCCGACCGGCACCGCCCAGGCCGCACCGCGCCTGGCGGTCGGCGGCGGCAGTGCCATCGTGATCGACGGCAAGGGTGCCTGCACCATGACCTCCGTCGGGCACGACCGCGCCGGACGCTTCGTCGGCATCACCGCGGGACACTGCGGCAACATCGGCTCACGCATCCAGCTCGAGAACAAGACCAGTGCCGGCACCATCGGCCGGGTCGTCGCCGTCGACAAGTCCGTCGACTACGCCGTGATCGCACTCGATTCGGCAAAGGTCTACGGGGCCCGCAACTTCGGCGGTTCGACGATCGCCCGCACCGGCACCTTCCCGGGTCAGGGCGCCACCGTCTGCAAGTCGGGACGCACCACCGGCCACACCTGCGGCCCGGTGCTGAGCCAGACCCGCAACATCGGCTTCGGCTATGTCTGTGGCGCACCAGGCGATTCCGGTGCGCCCGTGGTGCAGGGCAACCGCCTCGTCGGCATGCTGACCGGCGGCCAGTACGTCCGCATCCCGCTGACCAACTCCGAGATCGCCATCGCCTGCGCGCATCCCGCCATCCCGGTCTTCACCCCGATGGTCGCCACCAAGTGGGCCACCATCGCCGCCGCCCTCGACCGCAGCGGCGGCCCTGGCGCCGGGTTCCGCCCGATCTGACCAGACCCACCAACAGCACATCAGCCGTGCGGATCTCCGTGATCCGCACGGTTTTTTGCATCGAGGGGCCCGGCCGTCGCAACCTCCATGGCCGAGCGCACCAACGCGACCACCTCGCCGCTGGTCACCGCCCAAGGTAGGCTGCGGAGATTTCGACACGGGTCCTCGCGATGCTCGGTCCCGGCTCAATCACCAACGGCCAGAAGCCGGTTGAGCAGCAAACCTCTGCCGGCCGAGCACACCACGATGGTTGAGCCGACGAGGAGCGAAGCGACGAGACGTGTCGAAACCTCAGACAGCCGACATCACCAACGCAACCACCTCGGAAGTGGTCACCACCCAAAGTAGGCTGCGGAGATTTCGACACGGGTCCTCGCGATGCTCGGTCCCGGCTCAATCACCCACGGCCAGAGGCTGGTTGAACCGCAAACCTCCGATGGCCGACATCACCAACGCAACCACCTCGGAAGTGGTCACCACCCAAAGTGGGCTGCGGAGATTTCGACACGGGTCCTCGCGATGCTCGGTCCCGGCTCAATCACCAACGGCCAGAGGATGGTTGAGCAGCAAACCTCAGACGGCCGAGCACACCACGATGGTTGAGCCGACGAGGAGCGAAGCGACGAGACGTGTCGAAACCTCAGACGGCCGACATCACCAACGCGACCACCTCGGAAGTGGTCACCACCCAAACTAGGCTACGCAAATTTCGACACGGGTCCTCGCGATGCGGGCCCCGGCTCGATCGCCAACCGTCGCAACCGCCGGCCGATCAGATCAGCTGCTCAGGAACGCCTGTAGCGCAGCCGAATACATCGGGACGTCGGCGGCGCCCATCAACTCCCGCGCGCTGTGCATGGCCAGCTGCGGCGCACCGACGTCGATGGTCGTCAGGCCGGTGCGGGTGGCGGTGATCGGACCGATCGTGGAACCGCACGGCAGATCGGCACGATGGGTGTAACGCTGCATCGGGACCCCAGCGGTGTCGCAGGCGAGCGCGAAGATCGCCTCCCCCACCGCATCCGAGGCGTAGCGCAGGTTCTGGTTGACCTTGAGTACCGGCCCGCCGCCGATCGCGATGCGGTGCGACGGCTCGTGCCGATCCGGATAGTTGGGGTGGGTGGCGTGTGCCATGTCCCCCGACAGACAGATACTGGAGGCCATCGCCTGCAGGAAGTCCGAGCGATCTCCACCGCGCGCCAACACGATTCGCTCGAGGATCGTCGGCAGGAACTCCGACGCCGCGCCGCGCTCGGACCCGCTGCCGACCTCTTCGTGGTCGAACAGCGCCAGCACCCGGGTGTGGATCGACGGGGCACCGTCGAGCAGTGCCCTCAGTCCGGCGTAGCAGGTGCCCTGGTTGTCCAGCCGTGGCGCCGACAACAGATCCTCGTCGGCACCGAGCAGCCGCGACGGGGCGACGTCATGGGTCATCAGTTCCCAGCCGAGCAGGGCGCCGGGATCGATGCCCGCATACTCGGCGACCCAGTCGAGGACGCCGGGGACGTCGTCGCCGATCCCCCACAGTCCGTCGACATGACGTTGCGGGTCCAGGGTCACGCCCTTGCGGTCGGCGGAGAGGTGGATCGCCAACTGGGGCACCCGGACCACCGGCTCGGTGACGTGCACCAGCGTGTGCGCCACGGCGCCGCCGTCACGGTAGGCCAGCCGCCCCGACAACCCGAGATCACGGTCGAGCCAGGAGTTCAGCCACGCCCCGCCGTACGGTTCGAGCGCCACCATCGACACCCCGGCCGAGGTGCGGTCGGGATGCTGCTTGAGTCGCAGATTGGGGCTGTCGGTGTGCCCGCCCACTATGCGGAAGTCGTCGGCCTCACCGAGGTCGAAGGCGATGATCGACCCACCACGGATCACATAGAAGCTCCGCGGACCGCCGTTGCGGGCGGCCGCGAAAACCTCTGTGGCCCATTCATGTTCCTCGTGAAGTCGCTGATAGCCGGCCGCTTCGAGGGCGGCGGCCACCGTGACACACACGTGGAACGGCGACGGCGAGGCGTCGACGAACTCGCCGAGACCGGTCGCGGTGGCCGACGTCGGCAGCGTGGGGGTGCTCATCGGATCCAGGACCCTCAGGCGTTCGCGAGCACCGCGTCGATCGCGGAGTAGAACAGTCCCAGTCCGTCGTCACTCGGGCCGGTGAGGGCCTCGGTGGCGTGCTCGGGATGCGGCATCAGACCGACGATTCGCCCGTCGGCACTGGAGATCCCGGCGATGTCGAGTGCCGAGCCGTTCGGGTTGTCACCGGCATAGGTGAACACGATCCGGCCCTCGCCCTCGAGTTCTTCGAGCTTGCGCTGCGGGGCCACATAGCGTCCCTCACCCGACTTGAGCGGGATGAGGATCTCCGCACCCCGCTCGAACCGGGTGGTCCAGGCGGTGGTGTTGGACTCGACGCGCAGCCACTGGTCGCGGCAGATGAAGTGCAGTCCCTCGTTTCGGGCCAGTGCGCCCGGCAGCAGGCCCGCCTCGCAGAGGACCTGGAAACCGTTGCAGATACCCAGAACCGGCATACCCTTGCCCGCCGCCTCGATGACCGACCCCATCACCGGTGCGAACTTGGCGATCGCACCGGCGCGCAGGTAGTCGCCGTAGGAGAAACCGCCGGGGACGATGACGGCGTCGACACCCTTGAGGTCGGCGTCACCGTGCCACAACTCGACGGCCTCGGCACCGGCGATCCGGGCCGCACGGGCGGCGTCGACGTCGTCGAGGGTGCCGGGGAAGGTGATGACCCCGATACGTGCTGTCATCTCGCGCGACCTACTCCGCGACCCGGGAGACGTTGAAGTTCTCGATCACCGTGTTGGTGAGCAGCTCCTCGGCGATGCGCTCGAGCGCGGCGTCGTCGACGTCGTCGTCGACCTCGAGCTCGAATCGCTTGCCCTGCCGGACGTCGGCGATCCCGGAGAATCCCAGGCGCCCCAGCGCACCGACGATGGCCTGCCCCTGCGGATCGAGGATCTCGGCCTTGGGCATCACGTCGACCACCACACGTGCCATCGGCACACGCTCCCATCTCTGTCCCCACTCCCCGGAGGTGGGGGCGGAGGTTGGCTGAACACCGAACACCGAACACCTTACCGCCTGCGATGTGCGCGGATGAGATCGCGTGCTGGGCCGCCGGCCGCCACGGAATCCGAGCGGACCGCCGGCCCACGGCGCCATCCCGCAGGGTTGTCCTGCGGCGCCGCCTACAGGGTTGTCCTGCGGCGCCGCCTACAGTGCGGACTCGATGGCCTCGATCACCTCGGGTGCGAGCGGCTCGGTGCGCGGACGGAACCGGCCCAGCACCGCACCGTCGGACCCGACCAGGAACTTCTCGAAGTTCCACTGGATGTCGCCGGCCTCACCGGTGGCGTCGGGGGTCTTGGTGAGCTCGGCGTACAGCGGGTGCCGGTCGTCGCCGTTGACGTCGGCCTTCGCCAGCAGCGGGAAGGTGACACCGTAGGTCGTCGAACAGAAGGTGGCGATCTCCTCGGGCGAACCCGGCTCCTGTCCCATGAACTGGTTGCACGGCACGCCGACGACGGTCAGGCCACGGTCGGCGTAGGTGGTGGCGATCTCCTCGAGGCCCGCGTACTGCGGGGTGAGGCCGCACTTGCTGGCGACGTTCACCACCAGCAGCGGTCCACCGAAGTCGGCGAGGTTCAGGGCGGAGCCGTCGAGGGCGGAAACCGGGATGTCCTTGATGTTGGTCATCTTCCGAGCCTATCGACGACACCCCCGCACATCCGTGTGAGCCACTTCACAACCCGGGACGCCTCGCCTCCATGTCACCAATAATTGCGTGGACGAGATAGTTGCATCGGCGTTAGTATCTTCCGGTGTCCACCCCAGAGTCCTCCGAAGAAGCGTGCGCTGTCCTGCACGGATTCCTCGACCGACTCGCCTGTGTTGCCAAGACCGACACGATGGATTCGATGGCCAGTTCCGATCTCACCTTCACCCAGTTCCGGGTGATGTGCGCGGTCGGGGCCAGCGAGGAAGCCATCTCCGTCCACGAGATCGGCGACGCCATCCGTCTGTCCTTGGCCGCAACCGGGCGCACCGTCGACAGTCTGGTCCGTCAGAACTTCCTCGACCGGCGTGAGGACAGCGCCGATCGTCGGGTCAAACGGATCACCCTCACCGAACTCGGTCAGCGATTCCTCGACGAACAGCTGGCGGTCAAGAAGGATCTGGTCACCGCGTTCCTCGCCGGCCTCCCCGATCAGTTGCGCACCGGACTCGTCCGGGCATTGCGTCCGATCGTCGACGCCGACGTCGACTTCTTCGACCTCACTCCTGCCACCTGCCGGCCGGCCCACGAGCAGAAAGTCTCTTCATGACGAAATCTTCCACCGGTGGTGAGCTCCACGAGGGGCCACCAGACACCAAACTCGACAAACACGTCTTGTCCGTCGCGGGCGTGGTCGTACTCGGTGCGATCATGTCGATCCTCGACGTCACCGTCGTGTCGGTCGCGCAGAACACCTTCCAGGAGACCTTCGACACCAACGCCGCCGGTGCCGCCTGGACGATGACCGGCTACACGCTGGCACTCGCCGCGGTGATCCCGCTGTCGAGCTGGGCCGCAGCCCGTTTCGGCACGAAGAAGGTGTACCTGACCTCGCTGGTCCTGTTCGTGATCGGTTCGGCGCTGTGTGCGCTGGCCTGGAACATCGGGTCGCTGGTCGCCTTCCGCGTGGTCCAGGGCCTCGGCGGTGGTCTACTCATGCCGATCGGCATGATGATCCTGACCAAGGCCGCCGGCCCCGAGCGGGTCGGTTCGGTCATGGCCGTGCTGGGTATCCCGATGCTGCTGGGCCCGATCGGTGGCCCGATCCTCGGCGGCCTGCTGATCGAGAAGGCCAGCTGGCACTGGGTGTTCCTGATCAACGTCCCGATCGGCATCGTCGCCATGATCTACGCGTGGATCGTGCTGCGTGACGACGGCGAGACCACCCGCCCGACCATCGACTTCGTCGGGCTGCTGCTGCTCTCCCCGGGTCTGGCGCTGTTCCTGTACGGCATCTCGTCGTCGGCGGAGGCCGGGACCTTCATCGACGCCAAGGTGTTGTCCACCGCGATCGTCGGCGCCCTGCTGATCGCCGGATTCATCTTCCACGCGCTGCGTGCGAAGAACCCGCTGCTGGATCTGCGTCTGTTCAAGAACCGGACGCTGACCATCGCGGTGATCACCATGACGCTGTTCATGATCGCCTTCTTCGGTGCATCCCTGCTCTACCCGCAGTACTTCATCGGCGTGCGCGGTGAGTCGACGCTGATGGCCGGTCTGCTGCTGGCCCCGCAGGGTCTGGGCGCCATGCTCACCATGCCGATCGCGGGTCAGCTGACCGACAAGATGGGCCCGGGCAAGTTCGTCCTCAGCGGTATCGTGCTGATCTTCCTCGGCATCGGATACTTCGTCTTCCTCGGCGCCGACACCCCGTACTGGGCGGTCTGCATCGCCCTGTTCGTCCAGGGTCTGGGCATGGGTATGACGATGATGCCGATCATGTCGGCCGCGCTGGCCACCCTGTCGAACAAACAGGTCCCCGACGGTTCGACCCTGGTCAACGTGGTCCAGCAGACCGCGTCGTCGATCGGTACCGCGGTGATCTCGGTGGTCCTGGCCACCATGTTCAACAAGCATGCCGAGTCGCTGGTGGCGATCGGTTCCAATGCGGCACCGGAGAAGTACGCCGAGGGCGTCAAGGCCGGACTGCTGCCGCCGCAACCGCCTGCGCAGTGGTTCGACTGGGCCGCCGAGGCATTCGGCACCACCTTCATCGTGGCGACCGTCCTGATCGCGCTGACGATCATCCCGGCGTTCTTCCTGCCCCGCAAGAAGATCGAGTCGCCGCTGGTCGAGGAGGACGTCGACCGCGCACCGACGTTCATGCACTGAGCTCGTCCCGGCTGTAACGCAGAACCCCCGGAATCTTCTGAGATTCCGGGGGTTCTGCGTCTGTGTGCAGGCTTTGTGCGTGCCTATTCCGCCGGTGCGGTGTACGCCCCGGTCTGCGCCAGGATCCAGGCGATCTCGAACGACGCCTCTTCCCACTGCTTGTACCGGCCGCTGACACCGCCGTGGCCCGCCGACATCTCGGTCTTGAGCAGGATCGGGTTGTCCGACGTCGACAGCTCCTGCAGCCGTGCAACCCACTTGGCGGCCTCGGTGAACAGCACCCGCGTGTCGTTGAGCGAGGTCTGCGCCAGGATCGGCGGATACGGCTGGGCGGTGACGTTCTCGTACGGCGTGTAGGACCGCATGTACTCGTAGACCACCGGGTCGTGCAGCGGGTCACCCCACTCGTCCCACTCGATCACCGTCAGCGGCAGTGACGGGTCGAGGATCGAGTTGAGCGCGTCGACGAAGGGCACCGACGCGAGGATGCCGTTGAACAGTTCCGGTGCGAGATTGGCGACCGCACCCATCAGCAGACCGCCTGCCGAACCGCCCTCGGCCACCATCTGACCCGGCGTGGTCCAGCCGCGGGCGACCAGATGCCGTGCGGAGTCGACGAAGTCGGTGAAGGTGTTCTTCTTGGTGAGCGTCTTGCCGGTCTCGTACCAGTGCCGGCCCATCTCGCCACCACCGCGGACGTGGGCGAGGACGAACACCATGCCGCGGTCGAGCATGGACAGCCGCGACACCGAGAACCCCGGGTCATAGCTGGCCTCGTAGGAGCCGTAGCCGTAGATCAGCAGCGGTGCGGGTGCGGCCCCCTCGGTCCCCGGTGCGGCGACGTCGCGGTGCCGCACGATCGACAACGGGATCTGCGTGCCGTCGGCGGCGGTCGCCCATTCGCGGGTCTGCACGTAGTCGTCCGGGTCGTACCCGCCGAGTACCGGCTGACGTTTGAGCAGGATGCGCTCGCCGGTGGTGACCTCGAGCTCGAACAGCTCCGACGGTTCGATGAAGCTGCCGTAGCCGAAACGCAGTCGTGGCGTCGTCCATTCGCGGTTGCCGGCCAGCCCCAGCGAGAACAGTTCCTGGGCGGCGGCCACCTCGATGAAGTCCTCGGCCACCGGCATCCCGTCGATCCGACGCAGGTCGGCGATCGACACCCGCGGCAGGGCGTCGGCACGGTAGCTGAGCACCAGGTAGTCGCGGAAGGCGTCGACGTCCTCCACCCGCACACCCCGACGGTGCCCGATGAACTCGGTACGGTCCGACGGATCGTCCACCGGGGCGATGTCGACGGCGAAGTCCTCGTACTTGACCCCGTCACGTTCTTCGTTGTGGACGATCAGGAAGTAGTCGCGGCCACCGATCTCGGCATGCTCGACCGTGTACTCCACACCCTCGACACGTGGTGCCACACTACGGAATTCGCCGGTCGGGTCGGTGGCGTCGAGCACATAGCACTCGGAGGTGATCTTGGAGCCGACGGCGATCATCAGGTATTTGTCGCTGCGCGTGGACCCCATGCCCACCCAGTACCGCTCGTCCGGCTCGTGGAAGACCTTGACGTCGTCGGTTCCGGCACCGATGTCGTGGCGCCACACCGTGTCCGGGCGCCACGCCTCGTCGACGGTCTGATAGAAGACGTGCGCGCCGTCGGCCGACCAGACGGCGCCGCCCGCGGTGTCGGCGATGACGTCGGGCAGCAGCTCCCCCGTGCGGAGGTCCTTGAACCGCAACGTGTATCGCTCGTCACCGACGACGTCGGTGCTGTAGGCCAGCCAGTTGCCGTCGTCGCTGACCGAGAGTGCACCGAGACTGAAGAAGTCGTGTCCCTGCGCCTCCAGGTTGGCGTCGAGCAGGACCCGTTCCCCCGACAGCGGGGTGGTCTCCGAGACCTCCGGCGGGGTCCAGTCGTCGGCGTCACCGATCGGGCAACGACAATGCGCCGCATACTGTTTGCCCTCGGTGGTGCGGCCGTAGTACCAGAATCCGCCGCGGCGCGACGGCACCGACATGTCGGTTTCCTTGGTGCGCGACTTGATCTCACCGAAGATGTCGGCGCGCAGACCGGCGAGCTGCGCGGTGTGTTCCTCGGTGTAGGCATTCTGGGCCTCGAGGTAGGCGATCACCTCGGGATCGTCCTTGTCGCGCAACCATTCGTACTCGTCGATCACGGTGTCGCCGTGGTGGGTGCGCGGGAGCGGCACCTTCTTGGCAACGGGGGCACCGTTGCGGCCGGCGGCTGGGGTGGACGGCGTCGCGTCGCTCACAGGACTCCTTTGCCCGGTTTCTGGTGGACCCGGTTGTGGTACCCGCCCGGTCAGGCCGGGCCGGGCCAATCGTCGAAGGACTTCTGCGAAATCCATTCGTAGGCTTCGATGTATCGCGCCCGAGTGCGGTCGACGACCTCGGCGGGCAACGGGGGCGGGGTGGTGTCGGAGGCCTTGTCCCAGCCGGATTCCGGTGAGGTGAGCCAGTTCCGCACGATCTGCTTGTCGAAGCTCGGCTGCACCTGCCCCGGCGTATAGGTGGCGGTCTCCCAGTAGCGCGACGAGTCCGGCGTCAGCACCTCGTCGGCCAGGACGAGGCCGCCGTCGGCATCACGACCAAACTCGAACTTGGTGTCGGCCAGGATGATCCCGCGCTCGGCGGCCAGTTGCGCACCACGCGAGTAGATGTCGAGGGTGGTGTCGCGCAGCGCGGAGGCGAGCTCCTCGCCGACCTGTGCGGCCACCGCGTCGTAGCTGATGTTCTCGTCGTGGTCGCCCTGTTCGGCCTTGGTGGCCGGGGTGAAGATCGGTTCGGGCAGCTTGTCGGACTCACCGAGACCGTCGGGCAGTGCGACGCCGCACACCGCGCCGGTGGCCTTGTAGTCGATCAGACCGGAACCGGTGAGGTAACCGCGGGCGACACATTCCACCGGCACCATCGGCAGCTTGCGTACCACCATCGAACGGCCGACGGCCTCGGCCGGGATGCGCTCGTCCTCGGGCCCGCCGGCAAGGTGGTTCGGCACGCCGAGGGCGTCGAACCAGAAGAAACTCATCGCGGTGAGGATGCGTCCCTTGTCACCGATCACCGGGCTCAGGACGTGGTCGTAGGCCGAGATCCGATCGCTGGCCACCATCAACAGGGTGTCGTCGTCGATCGCGTAGATCTCACGCACCTTGCCCGAGGCGATGTGCGTGTATGACTCAAGTGCCGGGCGCATGGTGTCGACCTTAGTGCGCGGCGTCGTGATCTGGCAGTCTGGGTGGCCATGACCGCACCGCACATCACGATCACCTACTGCACCCAATGCAACTGGCTGTTGCGGGCGAGCTGGATGGCGAGCGAACTGCTGAACACCTTCGGTGCGGATCTCGGTGCGGTGACGCTCAAGCCGGGTACCGGCGGGATCTTCGTCGTCGACGCCGACGGCACACAGATCTGGGAACGCAAGGCCGACGGCGGGTTCCCCGACGCCGCCGAACTCAAGCGCCGCGTCCGCGATGCGGTACTGCCCGACTGGGCCCTCGGCCACGCCGACAAGGCGGCCGAGTAGCACCGCGGGCCTTCGAGGGAGCAACCGACAAACCCTCCACACTTACGCAGATACCCCGGGTATTACCCCCGTGGGTCTGCGCAAGTGTGGAGGGTCTGGGTGGGCCGACGCTCAGAGCAGTCCCGCGGCCCGCATCCCCTTGCGCAGGACCGCCCGGAACCGACGCGGATCGAGCAGGTCCTCCCATGTCCACCGGATGACGACATAGCCTTCTGCCCGGAGCGCGTCCTCGCGGATCTTCTCCTTGACGACCACCTCCGACGGCGGGTCGTCGCCGAGGGTGCCGCTGTACTTGACCTTGCCGTCGAACTCGCCGACCAGGACGCCGCCGATCAGGAAGTCGACGCGACCGATCGACCGGCCCGCCGCGTCGCGGATCTCCACCTGCAGCTCCGGCGTCGGGACTTCGGGCATACCCGCCATGAGCGCACGGCTGAACGACTCGCCCACGCTCTCCGACCGCGCATCGGCGAAACCGTTGGCATACCGGAGCCGCTCGACGCCGACGTGACCGCGGAGCCGTTCGATGGTCGCGTCGATGAGCACGGGGTCGGCGCCGGCCCGCAGCCCGGCGTCGAGCATCGCCACGGCCTGCTCGAAGGTGCCGAGACGAGCGGCGTCGCACAGCGCTCGTTCACGTGTCGTGACCCAGACACCCTCGACCTGCTCGCGCTCGTCGTCGAGGAGGATTCCGTTGTGTCGCGAGACCCGGGCGGTGTGCCGGGTCGGTGCGGAGGCGATGTAGTGCACCCGGCGCAGATCGGGTCGCAGCATCGGGACCTGGTGGACGGCGAGTGCGGACACGTGACTGAGCGTGCGGTTCGGTCCGCCCTTGCGCGCGGACTCGATCGCGGTGATCCGGTATCGCTCGGTTGTGCTCAGCGCGTCGTGGTCGGGCCAGTCCATGAAGGTCCCCGGCCAGAGCCGGACGCGTTCACCGTCGCGGACGACGGCCTGCAGTACGCGATCGGTGGCGACTCGCCCGAGCACCTCGGCACGGCGGGTGATCTCGGTGGACTGATCCATGCCGAGCAGCGTCGCACGATCCGACGTCAACGCCGGATGGCCATCCACAGAACCGACAAACCCTCCACACTTACGCAGATGCCCCGGGTTCTACCCCCGTGGGTTTGCGCAAAAGTGGAGGGTCTGGGGTGACCGAACGGCCTAGAGGATCGGGGCGGGCGTGTAGGCGGCGGCCTCCGGGCTGGCGGCGAGGACCTTCTCGGCGGCGGCGATGACGTCGGCGACCTGACGGCCGGCGGCACCGACGAAGGCCTCCTTGTCCTCGAGCAGCGCATCGAGCTGCACGCGGTCGAGCGGGATGCGGTCGTCGGCGGCGAGCCGGTCGAGCAGATCGGGTTCGCGGCCCTCCTCGCGCATCGCCAGGGCGACGGCGACGGCGTTCTCCTTGATCGCCTCGTGGGCGGTCTCACGGCCGACACCGGCACGCACCGACGCCATCAGCACCTTGGTGGTGGCCAGGAACGGCAGGTAGCGGTCGAGCTCGTTGGCGATCACGGCCGGGTAGGCGCCGAACTCGGCGAGCACCGTCAGGAAGGTCTCCATCAGGCCGTCGATCGCGAAGAAGGCGTCGGGCAGTGCCACGCGGCGCACCACCGAACAGAACACGTCGCCCTCGTTCCACTGGGCCCCGGCGAGTTCGGCACCCATCGACGCGTATCCGCGCAACACCACCTGCAGGCCGTTGACCCGCTCACAGCTGCGGGTGTTCATCTTGTGCGGCATCGCCGACGACCCGACCTGGCCGGGCTGGAAACCCTCGGTGACCAGCTCGTGACCGGCCATCAGGCGGATGGTGTGGGCCAGCGACGACGGCGCGGCGGCCACCTGCACCAGCGCCGACAGCACGTCGTGGTCGAGGGACCGCGGATAGATCTGGCCGACCGAGGTCAGCGATCGCGCGAATCCGAGGTGGGTCGCCACCCGCGACTCGAGTTCGGCCAGCTTGCCGGCGTCCCCGCCGAGCAGGTCGAGCATGTCCTGGCTGGTCCCCATCGGGCCCTTGATCCCGCGCAGCGGGTAGCGGTCGATCAGCTCCGACAGCCGGGTCAGGCCGATCATCAGCTCGTCGGCGGCCGACGCGAACCGCTTGCCGAGGGTGGTGGCCTGGGCGGCGACGTTGTGGCTGCGGCCGGCCATCACCACCGTCGAGTACTGCGCGGCACGCTCGACGATGCGCGCGAGCACGGCGACACCGTGGGAGTGCACATACCGCAGCGACTGCAGGATCTGCAGCTGCTCGACGTTCTCGGTGAGATCGCGGCTGGTCATGCCCTTGTGGATCTGCTCGTGCCCGGCCAGCGCGTTGAACTCCTCGATGCGCGCCTTCACGTCGTGGCGGGTGACGCGTTCACGCTCGGCGATCGACGCGAGGTCGATCTGGTCGACGACCCGCTCGTAGTCGGCGATCGCGCCCTCCGGGACGTCGATCCCGAGGTCGCTCTGGGCCCGCAGGACGGCGATCCACAGGCGGCGTTCGGTGGCGATCTTGTTGGTCGCCGACCAGATCTCGACGAGATCGGCCGAGGCGTAGCGGCTCGCGAGGACGTTGGAGATGGCAGGTTTCGGCACGTGAACAGTCTAGTGGTGCGCCCGCGACGCCCTCACCCAGATCACCGACAGGCGCACCGGGCCCACCGGCGGACCGCCCGCGACCGGAGGTCTAGAGGGCAAAACACACTCCGCCCGAGCCGTATCCCTGGTGGACGCGGGCCACGATCGACGGCCCGCGCACCCCGTTCTGCTCGGCGTAGAGGATGCGGTCACCGATCCGGCGCGGAGTCCACCACACCGTCGCGACCAGCTGGTAGGCCTGGGCCCGCCCGATCAGGATCGGCGGGTATCCGCGACGCTGCTCGTAGAAGCTGACCAGCCCGCTCGCATTGACCGGCGAGACCAGCGAATACGTGCAGCCGGTGCCGTAGACCACCGAGGAGAACGGCACCCCGGGATCCACCGGTCCGCTCGGCGCCGCCTGCGCCGGCCCCGCCCCGATCCCGGCCAGGCCGATCCCCGCACCGACGATCACGGTGGTCAGCCACCGTCGAATCCGCCCCGTCATCTGTTCTCCCCCGTCATCTGTTCTCCCCCGTCATCTGTCCCCCATCATCTGTCTGCTGTCGTCTGTCCGCTGCCGTCTGCCCGCCGTCGCCATGTCGCGCCGATCGGTCTCCGCCCGACCGCGGATCATCGGCGGGGTGCGAGGACGTCGATCACGCCGTCGAGTGCGTCGCGCGTCGCATCGTAGGGCGAGCCCGCCCCGCAGCCGAGTGCGCCGACCACCGCACCGTCCTCGACGGCGATCAGGCGGGCGACGTCGTCGGGGCCGCAGTCCCGGCCGGACTTCTCGAGCACCTCGGTGTGCACCGACGACACGAATCCGCGCCGTTGCTCCACCACCTGCCGCAACCGCGGATACCGGGGTGCGAGCGCGATGAGTTCGTAGTGGGCGGCGAGCGCGGTGATCGGCGTCCGCGAACCGACGAAGACCTCCGACAATGCTTCCGCGGTGGCGTGCCCGCCCCGCTTGCGGCGGGTGAGCGCGGCGCTGCGGGTGGCGATGGCCTCCTGCTCGTTGTGGGTGACATAGGCGGCCGCCTCGGCCAGCAGATCCTCGAGCGAGGCGAAGTAATAGGTGGTCGAGGCCAGCGGCATCCCGGCCCGGTCGGCCACCGCACGGTGGCGGACGGCATCGAAGCCACCCTCGAGCAGAAGGGTCCCGGCGGCCTCGATCAGTTGCGACCGACGCCTCGTGCCCTTGGGGGTCGCCGCCGATGTCATGCCGACCATGCTGCCAGGGTGATCTCGGTCACCGGCCGGTTTTCGTGGGATTCTCTCCCGCCCGCGGGCGGTCGTTCGGACACCTGACACACGCCCGCGGACCGTCCAGGACGGATTAGCGTGAGCCGCATGCATCTGGACGGCTTGCGTGCCGCCGCCGACTGCGGCGCCTGGTACGCCGCATTGCGCCGCGACGCCCTGAACCGGCGCCTCGCCGGCGACCTCGGCGAGTACACGACAGTGGTGGACGGTCCGCGAATCGTGTTCTCGGCGAACGCCGATCCGACTCGGCGGATCGAGGCACATGCATGGCTGGTGGCGTCGATCGACGCGTCGGTGACCGGCCTGCGATGGGGCTGGGCGGAGCCGTCGTCGGCCGGTTCACCCGCCGACCTCCGGGGCGTCGAACTCCGCCGGGCGGGTGAACGTCTGGGGCTGCGCGAGCTGCTGGAACCGACGATCCCCCTGACGGCCGGCACCGACGTCACACGCACCCTGGAGACCATCGGCGCGGTGGCGGTCCAGATCGTCGGGACCGGTCCCTACCACTGTGTCGACCTCGACGACGGCCGTCACGGGGTGTTCCTCCTGTCCGGACCCGACGTGTCCGGCCCCGGCGCCGACACGGGCCGCCCGGAGGCGGGCGAACCCACACTCTCCGAGGTGGCGGCCTGCCTTCCGGGCCTACTGGCCGGCATCCCGGTGGGCGATCACCGAGTGGCCGTCCACGGGCTCGCGGTACGAACCGGCTGGCACATCGTGTGGCGGGCCGACGGTGCCGTCGCCGCGGGCGCATCGTCGTGCGTGATCACCGACGGTGTCTCGACGGTGGCCCTCGCCTTCGACGGCAAGGGACGGCCGGTCAGCGCTCCCCGGCCCGCCTGATCCCGGCCCGCCTGATCCCGTTCCCGGCCTGCCCCTGGTCGGACCTCGACGCATGCTTGCATCCGGTATACCCCCGGGGGTACATTCGCCTTCATTGCATACCCCCCTGGGTATATTTCGGCGTGAATCCCGAGGAGACACCGTGACCGCGACATCCGACCGCGACCTATCCGGCAGCGACAGAACCGGCAGAACCGGCACCAACGGGCCACCTGCCGCACCGTCGCCCGGAGCCACCCCCATCACCGGCGGGCCGCTCGCCCGCCTCGGCACCTGGACCGCCACGCATCGCCGGTGGGTGTTCGGGATCTGGGCGCTGCTCGTGATCGGCCTCGGCGCCGCCGCGCCGACCGTGTTCAGTTCCCTCGCCGGTGCGGGCTGGCAGGCGAACGGATCGGAGTCGGTGGCGGTTCGCGAACTGGCACAACAGCATTTCGGGGGAAACGCGTCGTCGGCGGTGCAGGTGGTGATCCACTCCGACACCGAGTCCATGGCGAGTCCGTCGGTTGCACACGTCGTCGACGAGATCACCGGGATCGCTTCCGGCGACCCACGTTTCGGGGCGGTGATCGCCCCGCAGCCCGGGATGACGATCAGCCCCGACGGCCACACCGGGATCGCGATCATCGGCGCCGCCGCCGACCCCGACGACATGGTCCGCGCCGTCGACGAGCACAAGGAGACGCTGACCGGCTTGTCCGGCAACGGGATCGAGGTCTACCCCACCGGCGCGTCGGCGCTGTGGAGCGACTTCAACGAGGCCAACCACACCGCGATGATCTCCGCGGAGATGGTGTCCTGGCCGATCACCCTGGCGATCATGATCGTCGCCTTCGGTTCGATCGTGGCCGCGGGACTTCCGCTTCTGCTGACCATCGCCGGTCTGGTCACCTCGGCGGGCGGTCTGGTCCTGCTCAACACCGTCACCCCGATCTCGGTGTGGGCCATGAACTTCGCGATGATGTTCGCCCTCGCGCTCGGGATCGACTACGCACTGTTCATCGTGTCGCGGTTCCGCGCCGCGGTCACGGCCCATGATTCGCCGCGGCATGCGGTGGCCGAGACCATGGACACCGCGGGCAAGGCGGTCCTGCTGTCGGGCCTGACGGTGCTGGTCAGCCTGTCGGCGGTGCTGCTGGTGCCCGCACCGGCGGTGCGCACCATGGCGATCGGCATCATGGTGGCCGTCGCCTTCGTCCTGGCCGCCACCCTCACCCTGCTGCCGGCGGTCCTGTCCGCGCTGGGCACCAAGGTCGACGCCGGGACCCTGCCGTGGGCCCGTGGGCAGCAGCACCGGTCACCGGTGTTCGCCCGCTGGGGCCGACTGCTGCACCGTCATCCGTGGCCGTTCGCACTCGGATCGCTGGCCGTGCTGATCGCCCTGGCCCTGCCGGCGATCGGGATCAAGGTCGCGATGCCGTCGATCGGCGTCGTCCCCGACGACGCCCCGGTCCGCCAGGGCTATGCCGTGGTGGCCGAGGCGATGGGCCCCGGCGCACCGGGTGCCCTGCAGATCGTGGTGCCGCAGGCCGACGCCGCGACGACCGCCTCGGCCGCCGCGCAGGTGCCCGGGATCGCGATGGTCACCCCGCCGCAGCAGGCCACCGACGGATCGGGACATGTGCTGCTGCAGTCGATCCCGGACGTCGACCCGTCGGATCCGCAGATGTCGACGATCCTGTCCACCCTGCGCGATGACCTTCCGGCCACCGCCCTGGTGGGTGGTGCGCCGGCGGAGAACATCGACCTGCAGCAGGCCCTCGACGACTGGTTCCCGATCATCGTCGCGGTGATCCTCACCCTGGGGTTCCTGCTGCTGCTCGTCGCCCTGCGCGCACCGCTGATCGCCCTGCTGGGCACCCTGGTCAGCCTGCTGTCGACGGCCGCGGCCTTCGGCGTGGCCCGGCTGATCTTCCAGGACGGCCACGGGGCGTCGCTGCTCGGCATCGATCCGCAGGGCTTCCTGGACGGCTGGGGGCCGGTGTTCTTCTTCGCGATGATCTTCGCGATCGCGATGGACTACACAGTGTTCCTGCTGGCCACCGCCAAGGAGCACTACGAGCACACCGGCGATCCGCACCACGCCCAGATCAACGGGCTGGCCTACTCGGGCCGGATCATCTTCGCCGCGGCGGCGGTGATGGTGGCGGTGTTCTTCACCTTCGCCCTCGCCGACCCGCTGCCGCCGAAGGAGATGGGCATCATCCTGGGTGTCGCGGTGCTGCTCGACGCGACTCTGATCCGACTGGTGTTGCTGCCGGTGCTGCTGCGGATCACCGGGCATGCCGCGTGGTGGAGTCCCCGATGGCTCGACCGTATGTTGCCCGCGATCTCGTTCGGTCACTGAACCGATCACCGTGAGCCGAACACCCTGGTCCCGACCGCCCTGGTCCCGACCGCCCTGGTCCCGATCGTGCCGCCGTCGGAAGACACCGGCCCGTCATACCCCGAGGGGTATGGTGGGTGGCAGTCGGTGGGAACCCATCACCACCCGAGCTCAGGAAGGTACCCCATGGTAGGCGACCAGGAATCGATCACCGTCGTCCTCAACCGGCTGCGCCGTGCGCACGGCCAGCTGGCCGGCGTCATCTCGATGATCGAGGACGGCCGTGACTGCAAGGACGTCGTCACCCAGCTGGCTGCGGTGTCCAAGGCGCTCGACCGCGCCGGCTTCAAGATCGTCGCCACCGGCCTGCGTGAATGCCTCGCCGGCGACGACACGAGCAAGGAACCGATGACCCAGGAAGAGCTCGAGAAGCTGTTCCTCGCGCTCGCCTGAGCGCACCCCGGCCCACCCGGGCACCCACCGAAAGGACACCGACCATGGACCTGGCGATCGCCACCACCCTGACCGAGACCACCTTCGACGATGCCGTCGCCAGAATCCGGGAGGCCCTGGCCGGGCAGGGATTCGGCGTCCTCACCGAGATCGACGTGACCGCGACGCTGAAGAAGAAGATCGACGCCGACATCGAGAACTACCTGATCCTCGGTGCCTGCAACCCGCAGCTGGCACACCGTGCCCTCGGCGTCGACCGGCAGATCGGCCTGCTGCTGCCGTGCAATGTGGTCGTCCGCGACAGCACCGAGCAGCCCGGTGCGGTGATCGTCGAGGCCATGAACCCCGACATCATGGTGCAGGTCGCCGACGCCCCCGGCCTGCCCGACGTGGCCGCCGACGCCGCGACCCGGCTGCGTGCGGCAATCGATTCGCTGTAGTCCGTTCGGCCCACAGCGCACGTACCTGCGACGCTCGGGCGACTCGATCGGCGACGCGACACCCACTACCCTGTGAACTCGATGTCCCGCCACCGATCGCTGCCGCTCCGCCGCACCGCCTCCTCGCACCCGGCTGCCGACCACCCGTCGGGACCCGCCCGGGTCTCGCGGCGCGCGGTGCTCACCTCCGGGCTCGGGCTCACCGCCCTCGGACTCGCAGGCTGTGCCGCCGACGACGACACCGTCACGGTGGAGAACCGCCGCGTGGAGTCCGCCGCCGACGACCTGCTCCCGTCGGAGACGTCGGCGGCCCCGGTCACCGACGGTCCCCCGCTGATCACCGGCAGTTTCGACTCCGCGCACATGGGCGGTCGGCCCACCCGCTGGGCCGTCGCCCGGCCGACCGGGGTGACCGGCACCCTGCCCGTGGTGGTGGTGCTCCACGCCCTCACCACCAACGAACACACCATCTTCAGCTCGCAACTGGGCATCCAGAAGGTGCTGCAGACCTATGTCGACGCCGGCAACGCGCCGTTCGCGATCGCCGCGGTCGACGGCGCGGCCAACTACTGGCATGCGCGCACCGACGGCACCGACGGTGGCGCGATGGTGCTCGACGAGTTCATCCCGATGCTCGGGTCTAATCCCGATCTCGATCTGTCGGTCGACCGGATCGGCCTGTTCGGCTGGTCGATGGGTGGCTACGGCGCACTGCGCCTCGGTGCACTGCTGGGTGCCCCGCGGGTCACCGCGATCGCGGTGAGTTCACCCGCGCTGTGGGCCGATCCGCGGAACTTCCCGGCCCGCGCCTTCGACGGGTTCGACGACTATCAGCGCAATTCGCTGTTCGGACAACAGGATGCGTTCCGCCGAATCCCGCTGATGATCTCGATCGGGTCCAGCGACCAGTTCTTCACCTATACCCGCCAGTGGGTGGCCGGGGTGCACCCGCCGCCGGTGTTCAGCACCGGCCCCGGCGGACACACCAACCGGTACTGGCGCGGCGTGCTGCCCGATCAGGTGGAGTTCCTGGGCCGCAACCTGGCCCGCTGAGCAGTCCTCCGCACACGGCCCGCAGACGACACCACCCGCCGGCCCGAGGACCGGCGGGTGGTTCACGATTCACCCTGTGTTACAGCGAGATCCGGCCTTCCAGGGCGGCCTTGCCGATGTCGGTGCGGTGGTGCGAGCCGGGCAGCTTCACCGCGGCGACCCGCTCGTAGGCCTGGGCGCGGGCGGCCTCGAGGTCGGCGCCGACGCCGATCACGCCGAGGACACGGCCACCGGCGGACACGATCTGCCCCTCCGCATTGCGCTTGGTGCCGGCGTGCAGGACACCCTCGGCGTCGGCCCCGGCGATCACGTCTCCGGTACGCGGGGTGCCCGGGTAGTTCTCGGCGGCGATCACCACAACGACGGCCGAGCCGTCGGTCCACTCCAGCGGCGGCAGGTCGCCCAGCGTACCGACCGCGGTCGCGCCGAGCGCCTGTCCCAACGGCGACTCCAGCAGCGCCAGCACCGCCTGCGTCTCGGGATCACCGAAGCGGCAATTGAATTCGACGACGGCCGGGCCGTCGGCGCCGATCGCGAGACCGGCGTAGAGCAGGCCGTTGAACGGGCAGCCGCGACGGACCATCTCGGCGGCGACCGGCTCGACCACCTCGGTGACGATGCGGCGGGTCATCTCGTCGGAGAGCCACGGCAGCGGCGTGTAGGCGCCCATGCCGCCGGTGTTGGGACCGGTGTCGCCGTCGCCGACCCGCTTGTGGTCCTGCGCCGGGATCAGCGGGACCACGGTCTCGCCGTCGACGAGGCAGAACAGGGAGACCTCGGGGCCGTCGAGGAAGCTCTCCAGCAGTACCGGGTGGCCGCTCTCGAGGCATTCGGCGGCGTGATCGCGGGCGGCGGCACGATCAGTGGTGACCACCACGCCCTTACCCGCGGCCAGCCCGTCGTCCTTGACCACCCAGGTGGGTCCGAAACGATCGAGGGCGGCGTCGAGGTTGGCCGGGTTGTCGACCACCTCGGCGTGCGCGGTACGCACCCCGGCAGCGGCCATGACGTCCTTGGCGAAGGCCTTGGACCCCTCGATCCGCGCGGCATCCTTGCCGGGACCGAAGGTGGCGAAACCGGCGTGGCGCAAGGCATCCGCCACACCGAGCACCAGCGGGACCTCGGGTCCGATCACCACCAGGTCGGCGGCCAGGGACTTCGCCAGGGCCACCACCTCGTCGGACGAGGCGACGTCGACGGCGTGGTTGGTGGCCACCGCGGCGGTGCCTGCGTTACCCGGGGCGACGTGGAGGTCGGTCACCGACGGGTCCTTGGCGAGACCAAGCAGGAGGGCATGTTCGCGGCCGCCCGAGCCGATCACGAGTACGCGCACGTCCACGACTCTAACGGTCGGGCCATGACGCCCGCGCGACTACTCCGCCCCCGACAGCCCGGCGACCGCCCGGGCGCGGCGGGGCGCACCGAGAAACTCGTCGACGACGACCAGGAACAGTGGCGCGAGCGCCACCACGACGACGGCAAACGTCAGCGACACCCCCGCCGACGCCGACCACACCGCCGCGGCGAGGATCGCGATCACGCCGGCACCGCCGAAGAGCGTCAGCCGGTCGAAGCCGACCAGATAGTCGTAGAAGGTGAGCATGCCAAAGCAGTAGACACCGAGTGGGACGGCCACACAGGCGATCACCGCACCCGCCCCGATACTCGCGTGATGCTCGCTCCACAATGCCGCCACCTCGAGTCCGGCACCGGTGGCCGCGGCGGCCATGAAGATCAGGGTGTGCCCGTACCCCCAGGGGAAGCACTTCTCCGGATGCCTGTGCAACGCGTCGCCGGTGGGCACGATGAAGTACAGCCACCACATCGCGAACGGGATGACCATGGCGGCCAGGCCGAAGATCGCGGTGTCGGTGGTCCAGCCGTCCTCCTCGACGAGCGCCTGCATCACCGCGACGACGCCGACCACACCCTCACCGAGGGTGATGATGGTCAGCAGTGAGTAGCGCTCGGCGATGTGATGCGGATGCCATGGGGTGGCCTTGACGCGGGTCTCGGCGACAACCGGGCCGAGCAGTTCCACGGCGGCACAGATCAGGATGCCGACGATGGTCGGCCACAGGGCCAGGTCGATCACCGCCACGACCACCCACAGCACCTGGGCGACGATCACGGCGATCGCATAGGTGAAGCAGGTGCGCCGGAATTCCGGGCTCTGCAGTCCGGCCCGGATCCACTGGGTCAGCAGGCCGATGCGCATCACCACGTACCCGATCACCAGGACCCTGATGTCGACGTGCTCGTGAGCGTCGATCGAGGCGAAGACATCGTTGACACCGAGCGCCAGGATCGCGACGCCGATCATCTGGACCAGCACCACACCCCGGAAGAACCAGTCGTCGGTGTCGAAGGCGGAGGCGAACCAGCTGAAGTTGATCCACGCCCAGATCGCCGCGAAGGTACACAACACGTATCCGAAGACCGCGGTGCGATAGTGCCCCTCGGCGAGATAGTGCGCGACCTGGGTGCCCGCGACCGAGAAGACCACGACGAAGACGAGATCGTAGAACAGTTCCAGACTGGTGGCGGCCCGCTCGTGCTGATGCGGGTCGCGACCGGTCATCCGGGTCAGCCGATGGCCGATGCTCGATGTCACGCGGGCACTTTAGCCCCTCATTTGGGGGATGTCAGGTCATACAACGTCACATTGTCGATCGTCAATGACGTGAAGTTCTGCTCCACCCATTCGGCGATCTGTCCCGACGTCCCACGCGAGTCGCCACCCATCATCCGGCCACCGCCGATGAAGTAGTGGATCTTGTGCTCGGACACCAGTGTCTGGAACTCCTCGAGGGTCGGCGACGGGTCGGTGCCGTTGAACCCGCCGATCGGCATCACCGAGTAGCCGGTGTCGAGCTGATAGCCCGATGCGGAGTTGGACCCGATGGCCGCGGCGATCCAGGTGTACCGATCGGCATCGGCGGTGAGTTTCTCGATCATCTCCGCACTCGGCCGGGACCCGTTGAGCAGGCCACCGGGGCCACCGCCCATCTCCATCATCGCGCCGAAGCCGCCCATACCGTCGTATTCGGTACCGCCACCCATGCCGCCGGGCCCCATACCCGGAAAGCCCTGCGGGAACTCACGGTTGCGGTCACGTCCACCGCGACCACCACCGCCGAAACCGCCGGGGCCACCGTTCTCCACGCGCGGGCCCGCGCTGATGATCGAGCCCTCCTTGGCGGTGGTGATGGTGTCGGCGGTGTAGGCCAGCGGACCGGCCAGGCCGGCCGCCACCGACAACCCGAGCGCCAGCGCCCCCAGGTACTCGCGGTGGGCCAGCAGCATCACCGCGCCGCCGACCAGGCCGACGAACAGCACGATCGGTGCCAGCCACCGCACGAAGTCCGGCGACCGCTGCAGCAGGACGTATCCCCAGATCGCGGCGAACCACACGGCCGCGGCCAGCAGGACGCGCACCCACAGGCTGTCCCGGTGATACCAGGCGACGGCCGCACCGCCGGCGAGCAGACCGGCGACGGCCGGTGCCAGGGCTGCGGTGTAGTAGCTGTGGAAGATCCCGGCCATGAAACTGAACACGCTCATGGTGAGGATCAGCCACAGTCCCCACACGCTCAGGTGTGCCATCGGACGACGCACCGCGTCACGTCCGGCCGCGCGCCACGCGAGGGCCAGCAGCACCAGCGCACCGATTCCCAGGATGAGTGCGGTCGGGATGAGCCAGGCGATCTGCCCGCCCTGCTCGGCGGTGAACATGCGCAGGATGCCGGTCTGGCCCCACATACCGCCACGCCCGCCGGGACCGCCTGGGCCAGCGGGGAACTCACCGCCACCGGGCATGCCCGGGATCTCCGTCGCCCCATAGCCGCCGCGGCCACCGCCACCGGGGACCACGCTGCCGGTCTCGTTGCCGTTGAGCCGGCCGAGTCCGTTGTAGCCGAGGGTGAGTTCGAGGATCGAATTGTTCTGGGAGCCACCGATCCACGGCCGCGACGACGCAGGCCACAGTTCGACGGCGAGAATCCACCAGCCGGCGCTGACGATCATCGCGCCGAGTGCGGCGAAGCACTGCGCCAGACGTTTCGGCCACGAGTGCGGGCCGAAGGCGAAGTAGGTGAGCGCCAGCGGCGGGACGATCAGCATCACCTGCAATTGCTTGGTGAGGAAACCGAATCCGACGAACACGCCGGTGAGCACGAGCCAGCGGGTGCGGCCGTCCTCGACCGCCTTGAGCATCGCCCACACCGCGGCCACCATCAGCAGGATCAGCAGCGCCTCGGGATTGTCGAAGCGGAACATCATGGCCGCCACCGGCGTCAGCGCGAGGACGGCCCCGGCACCGATCGCCGCCCAGTGCCCGAAGCACTTTCGCGCGATCACGTACATCAGGGCCACCGTCGCCACACCCATCAGCGCGTTGGGCACCAGGACGGACCAGGAGTTGAGGCCGAAGATCCGCACCGAGATCGCCGGAAGCCACAGCGAGGCAGGAGGTTTGTCGACGGTGATCGAGTTCGCCATGTCCGACGACCCGAAGAACCACGCCTTCCACGACTGCGAGCCGGCCTGGATCGCCGCGGTGTAGAAGGAGTTGGCCCAGCCGTTGATCGACAGATGCCACAGGTCGATCACCGCGGTGCCGATCAGGAGAACCGCCAACGACGACCACTTCCATCGCGGGGAAGGGTCGGCGGGGGGTGTGAAGACAGGGCCACGGCCCCGGGAGGAACTCTCCGGGGCCGTCGCCGATTCGGTTGTGCTCGAGGTCATCATCTCTCTCTGATGGTCGACGTGGCGGTGCTGATCAGGGGGCTGATCGGGTGGCTGATCGGGCCGGGGCCCGGTGTCCGGGCGAGGTCTCGGTCACTGGGCGGTGGCCGCCTCGGTGCGGTCCTTGTGGACGCCGAACACCCACCGTAGCCCCACGAATCGGGTGGCCGTCGCGACCAGGTTGGCCACCACCAGGACCACCAGCTCGATGTTCTTGCCGGCGTCGGGTGCGAACTGGTGCAGGGCGACCAGCGATCCGGCGGTCACGATCCAGCCGAACAGGAACACGCCCAGCCCGAAGAACTGGTGCCGCATCGCATCCTTGCGGCCGCGGACACCGAAGCTGAAGCGACGATTGGCGGCGGTGTTGAGGACCGCGGTCACCGCGAGTGCGACGAAGTTCGAGACCTGTGCTCCCAGAAAGGAATGCAGCAGCAGGTAGAGCACCGCGTAGGCGATGGTGGAGGCCACGCCGACCACACAGAACCGGGCGAGCTGTCCGACCATGCCGTGCGGAACACCGTCGATCGCGGGGCCCGGGGCACGGTCACGGCCGATGGTGGCGCGCAGGTCGGCGATCGGCAGTCGACCGCTTGCCAGCGCGTAACCCACACGGGCACAACCCTTCAGGTCCTCGACCGCGGTGGAGACGATGTCGACGGTGGAGTTCGGGTCGTCGATCCAGTCGACGGGGACCTCGGCGATCCGCAGGCCGATCCGCTCCGACAGCACCAGCAGTTCGGTGTCGAAGAACCAGCCGGTGTCCTCGACGTACGGGAGCACCTGGCGGCCGATCTCGGTGCGCATGGCCTTGAAGCCGCACTGGGCGTCGGAGAACCGGGCCCGCATCGCGGTGCGCAGGATCAGGTTGTAGGAGCGGGAGATGAACTCACGCTTGGGGCCGCGGACCACCCGCGACGAGCGGGACAGCCGTGTGCCGATCGCGATGTCGGAGTGCCCGGAGATCAGCGGGGCGATCAGCGGCATCAGCGCGTTGAGGTCGGTGGAGAGGTCGACGTCGCAGTAGGCGACGATCTCGGCGTCACTGCGCGACCACACCGCCTTGAGCGCGCGACCGCGGCCCTTCTCCTCGAGGTGTGCCACGCGGATGCCGCCGATCTCCTCGGCGACCGCGGCGGCGATCGCGACGGTGGAGTCGGTGCTCGCGTTGTCGGCGACGGTGATGCGCGCGGTGAACGGGACATGCACCCGCAGGTGGGCGTGCAGTCGTCGCAGGCAGTCTGCGATGTCGTTCTCTTCGTTGTAGACCGGGACGACGATGTCGAGGACCGGCGCGGCGGGAGAGGTGTCGGCGACCACCGCGATCGGGGCGGCGGCCTGTGGGAGCGCTTCTGTCGTCATGGGAACCAGTTTTGGCTGTTCAACTGACCTCACTCTGCACTCGACCTGCCAGTTTCCTGTGAGCGGTCGCGCGCGTGCGGCGACACTTCCCCACGTCGCTCCGGACCGGCCGGCAGATCCGCCCCGTACCTGGATCTTTGCCTGCCGCCGGACGGCCCGGGCGTATCCGGCGGAGTTGTCCACAGGCGATCGGTGCAGGTCGCGGCGATGTCGGTGAGCGGGACTAGATTGGTGCCCATGACCGGGGTGGATGTGCTCTCAGAGTCCGACGTCGCGGCCGCCGGTGCGGTGATCACCAACCTGGCCGGCCCGCAGGCGAGGCTGCGCGACGACCAGTGGGAGGCCGTCACCGGCCTCGTCGGTGTCGAGCGTGCCCGGGTGCTGGTGGTCCAGGCCACCGGCTGGGGCAAGTCGGCGGTGTACTGGTCGGCGACGGCCATCCTGCGCTCCCGCGGCGCCGGGCCGACGCTGATCGTCTCCCCGCTGCTGTCGCTGATGCGTGATCAGGTGGCCGCCGCGGGGCGTGCCGGGTTGTCGGCGGCCACGCTGAACTCGTCGAACATCGACGAGTGGGGTGAGATCGAGGCGGCGCTGCGGTCCGGCGATCTCGACGTGCTGTTGGTGTCGCCGGAGCGGCTGGCCAATCCGGGCTTCGGCCGGCGGGTGCTCGACGCGATGGCCGGCCGGCTGGGCCTGCTGGTGATCGACGAGGCACATGCCATCTCCGACTGGGGTCACGACTTCCGTCCCGACTATCGCCGGGTGGCCGACGTGCTGCGCACGCTCAACCCGTCGACCCCGGTGCTGGCGACCACCGCCACCGCCAACGAGCGGGTCACCGCCGACGTCGCCGCCCAGCTCTCCGCCGACACCGACGGCGCCGACCGGACCCTGGTGCTACGCGGACCACTGGCCCGGAAGTCGTTGCAGCTCAACATCCTCGACGGACTGTCCCCCATCCAGCGGTACGGCTGGGTGGCCCAGTACCTGCCCGCCCTGCCCGGGTCCGGGATCGTCTACGTCCTGACCGTCGCCGACGCCGACCGGCTGGTCGCGGCCATCCAGGCGGTACACGGGGATTCGCTGCCGGTGGCCGCCTACACCGGCCAGCTCGACGCCGACCGCCGGCACGCCCTCGAGGACTCGCTGCTGCGCAACGAGGTCAAGGCGCTCGTCGCCACGTCGGCCCTCGGAATGGGTTATGACAAACCGGATCTGGGTTTCGTGGTACATGTCGGGTCACCGCCGTCCCCGGTCTCCTACTACCAGCAGGTGGGTCGCGCCGGGCGCGCCCTCGACGACGCGGTGGTGATGCTGCTGGCGTCGGCCACCGACGACGCCGTGTGGGAGCATTTCGCGACGTCGACCATCCCCGACCCCAAACGGATGACCGCCCTGCTCGACGCCCTGGCCGCCGCCGACGCCCCGATGTCGGTGCCGACCCTGGAGGCCGAGACCGGGCAGCGTCGCGGACGGATCGAGTTGATGCTCAAGCAACTCGCCGTCGACGGTGCCACCGAACGCGGCCAGGACGGCTGGATCTCCACCGGCAGACCCTGGACCTTCGACGCCGCACACTACGACGGTGTGCTGGCGGTCCGACGCCGCGAGGCCGACATCATGCGGTCCTATGTCCATGGCCGGCAATGCCTGATGCAGTTGCTCACCGAATCCCTCGACGATCCCGACGCCACACCGTGCGGACGGTGTTCGGTGTGCCGCGGCCGGTTCAGCGAGGCCCTGTCCGCCGACGTCGATCCGGCGATCGTGCGGTCGGTGACGGTGAGCCTGCGCCGCTCCGCCCAGGTCCTGGAACCCCGAAAGATGTACCCCGGCGGCAGTTTCGGCAAGCGCGGCCGAATCCCGATGGAACTGATGGCATCACCGGGGCGGGTGCTGGCGCATGCCGACGCCCCGGAGTGGTCGGATCTGCTGGCAGCCGCACGCAATCATGATGAGCAGGCACTCGCCGATCTCGGCGAGGCCGCCGTGGCGACGCTGGCGGCATGGGGGCGTGAGGGCGGTCGGCGTCCCGATGTGATCTGTTCGCTACGCCTGACCGGCACCACTCTCGCCGAGGAACTCGCCGCACATCTGTGCCGGGTGGGCCGGCGTCCCGGTACCTCGATGCCGGTACAGATGGGCGATGCGCCGTCGCGGGATCTGCCGGGCGCCGCGGAGGCCACCCACTGGCAGCAGCGGCTGGGCCCGGCACCCGACGACGTCGGCGGTCAGGTGGTGTTGCTGGTCGTCGACGAGAGCCGGTCCGGCTGGGCGGTCACGCTGGCCGCCGCCGCGCTCCGCGAGGCGGGCGCAACGGCTGTCCTACCGCTGCTGATCCACCGAACGGTGTAGACGACCCGTCGGTGGTCACCCCCCGACATCGGCCGACGGAGGTTTCGACACCACCATGGATGGTCGAGCCGCCAGGCGAGAACCCGAGTCGAGACCCCGGTGACCCTTCGATGGTCGAGCCGGGACCGAGCCGCCAGGCGAGGACCCGTGTCGAGACCCGGCAACCCTTCGATGGTCGAGCCGGGACCGAGCCGCCAGGCGAGGACCCGTGTCGAGACCCGGCGAGACGCGATTGTCGGTAACCAACCTCAGAGCGGGTCACCACCCGACATCGGCCGACGGAGGTTTCGACACGCCTCGTCGCTCCGCTCCTCACCGGCTCAACCAGCAATAATCGATGGTCGAGCCGGGACCGAGCCGCCAGGCGAGGACCCGTGTCGAGACCCGGCGAGACGCGATTGTCGGTAACCAACCTCAGAGCGGGTCACCACCCGACGTCAGCCGACAGAGGTTTCGACACGCCTCGTCGCTCCGCTCCTCACCGGCTCAACCAGCAATAATCGATGGTCGAGCCGGGACCGAGCCCCCAGGGCGAGGACCCGTGTCGAGACCCGGCGAGACGCGATTGTCGGTAACCAACCTCAGAGCGGGTCACCACCCGACGTCAGCCGACAGAGGTTTCGACACGCCTCGTCGCTCCGCTCCTCACCGGCTCAACCAGCAATAATCGATGGTCGAGCCGGGACCGAGCCCCCAGGGCGAGGACCCGTGTCGAGACCCGGCGAGACGCGATTGTCGGTAACCAACCTCAGAGCGGGTCACCACCCGACGTCAGCCGACAGAGGTTTCGACACGCCTCGTCGCTCCGCTCCTCACCGGCTCAACCAGCAATAATCGATGGTCGAGCCGGGACCGAGCCCCCAGGGCGAGGACCCGTGTCGAGACCCGGCGAGACGCGATTGTCGGTAACCAACCTCAGAGCGGGTCACCACCCGACGTCGGCCGACGGAGGTTTCGACACGCCTCGTCGCTCCGCTCCTCATCGGCTCAACCAGCAATAATCGATGGTCGAGCCGGGACCGAGCCGCTAGGCGAGGACCCGTGTCGAGACCCCCGCAACCACCATGGATGGTCGAGCCGGGACCGAGCCGCCAGGCGAGGACCCGTGTCGAGACCCGGTGAGACGCGATTGTCGGCGACCACCTCAGAGGCAGTCACTCAGTCGTCGACGTATTCGCGGTATCCGGTGGCGATGAGGGCGGCGCGGATCTTCTCCGCGTCGGCGTCGAGTTCTTCGGGGGTGATGTCCTTACGGGCGTTGGTCAGGTCGAAGGTCTCCATGGTGAGGGCGGGGAAGACGTGGACGTGCACGTGCGGGACCTCGAGACCGGCGATCAGCATGCCCATGCGCGGGGCACCGAAGGCCTCCTTGACGGCGCGGCCGACCTTCTGGGCGACGTCGGTCAGGTGGGTGAAGGTCGCGGTGTCCATCTGCTCCCAGTGGTCGACCTCCTTGCGGGGCACCACCAGGATGTGGCCGGGGGTGACCGGCTCGATGGTGAGGAACGCGACGGCCTGGCCATCACGCCAGACGAATCGACCGGGCAGTTCTCCGTTGATGATCTTCGTGAATACCGACGACATGGGGACCAGTCTATGGGTCGTCGAGGGCGAGGTTCGCGGCATTCGTGCCAGGTTGCGACCAATGCCTCAGGCACACCACCGCGTGTTCACCGTGGTGTTGGGTAAATGTTGTCAGGGGTCCGTGACATCCTTTTCTGGTGAGTCGCCGAACCCCCAAGCCCACCCGCGCCCGCAGCGCCGCATCCACCGACGTCGTCGGCGCGGCGCAGTGTTTCCCCCGGTTGCGGTACATGGGCTCGAAGTATCGGCTGTTGCCGCACCTCGAGCGCACCTTCGCCGAGCTGGGCGGATCCACCGCGGTGGATGCGTTCTCCGGGTCGGGGGTGGTGTCGTATCTGCTCAAGGCGCAGGGCTTCGCGGTGGCCAGCAACGACTTCCTGAACTTCCCGCACATCATCACGCGGGCGACGGTCACGAACTCGTCGGTGCGGTTGGAGCCGGAGCTGGTCGAGGAGATCTGCGGTCCCCCCGCCGACGACCGGGACTTCATCTCGTCGACGTTCGACGGCCTGTACTTCGATGCCGAGGATCGGGCGTTCCTGGATTCGGCGTGGTCGCACATCGACCGGCTGCGCGGGTACCGGCGTGATCTGGCGATCTCGGCGCTGGTGTTGTCGGCGGCACGCAAACAGCCGCGTGGGGTGTTCACCTTCACCGATTCCAGCCGCTATGCCGACGGTCGCCGGGACCTGAAGATGTCGTTGCGGGACCATTTCCGGCTGCGTTCGGTCGCCGAGTACAACGCGACGGTGTTCTCCAACGGTCTGCGGCACCACAGCTCGTGTGGGGACGTGTTCGATCTGGACACCGAGCGGGCGCTGGGCGGCGCCCCGGATCTGGTGTACCTGGATCCGCCGTATGCCCCGCCGACCGACGACAACGACTACATCAAGCGCTACCACTTCCTGGAGGGCCTGTCGGCCTACTGGAAGGGCATGACGATCATGGAGAACACCAAGACCAAGAAACTGCCCAAGCGGTACACGCCGTTCGCGTACAAACACACCATCGAGGACGCCCTGGTGCGGACCTTCGAGCATTTCGAGGATGCCGGGGCGATCGTGCTGTCGTACTCGTCGAATGCGCTGCCCGGACCGGATCGGATCGTCGACCTGCTGGGCAAGGTGAAGCCGTCGGTGGAGGTGATCGCGATCGATCACAAGTACAGCTTCGGGACGCATGCCGCGGCCACCCGCCGCGACGTGAGCGAATTCCTGTTCATCGGACGGGACTGAGTCAGATGACCGCCGCCGACGCCGTCCCGGATTTCGACGAGTACCTGACCTCGTTGGGGCGCTTGACCGCTCACGTGGATCCCACCGAGACGACGCCGGAGACCGAACATCTCACCGCCGCGACCGCGAGCCTCGGCGACATGCTGGTGACCGATATCGCAGGTCTTTCGGCGTGGGTGCGTGACCATCCGGCCGATGTGCCGGTGCTGGGGCTGGCGATCGGGCTGTCGCAGGAGAAGCTCAAGAACGTGCTCCGCGACCGGTTCGGTACGTCGGGCTGGTACGGGCTGGCGCGCGCGAAGCCGGTGGAACTGGTGACGTGGCTCGACTCCGAGTTCGACCTGGTGCGTCTACTGGAGACGCAGATGCACCGCACCTACACCTTTGCCGACATCCTCGTGGCCCGTGCCGGTACCCGGGTGACCGCGACCCGGGCGGGCGCGTCGGGCCGGCGCATCGAGGACGAGATCGAGGACATCGCCCGCGATCTGGGCCTGTCCTATGTCACTCGGTCGCGGTTCACCGGCCGTAACGGTCGCACCGCCCCGGCCGACCTGATCGTCGGCGACGAGGCGTCGGCCGACATCGTGGTGGCCGCCAAGGGATTCGACTCCACCGGCTCCAAGCTGACCGACGCGGTGCGCGAGATCGAGGAGATGGCCGAGGTCCGGCTGCCGCGACAGGTGGTCCTCGCCGTCATCGACGGAATCGGTTGGAAGTCACGCCAATCCGATCTGCGTCGAATCCACCGGTTGTGGGAGGACCAGCAGATCGACGGCATGTACACGCTGGAGAGCCTTGACCGGTTCCGCACCGATCTGACCGAGTTCGCCCGGTTACGACGCCTGATCTGAACGGACACACCAGTCCGGGACGGAGCCCGGCCCACCGGCAGCGACAGTCCACCGGCAGCATCACTCCACCGGCAGCGTCACTCCACCGGCGGCGTCAGTCCACCAGCAGGGGCAACCGCACCCAGAACCGCGCACCCTGACCGGGCGCGGAGTCCACGCCGACCTGGCCGCCGTGGGCGCCGACCAGCGCCGACACGATCGACAGTCCGAGACCGCTCCCGCCGCCGTTCCCGCCGCGGGAGCGTGAACTGTCGCCGCGGTAGAACCGTTCGAAGACCTTGGCCTGTTCCTCGGCGGTGAGCCCCTGACCGGTGTCGGTCACGGTGACCACCACCTCGGGCCGGCGGGCGACCCCGGACGGACCGGGCGCCGGCGACTGGTCCACACCGAGGCCGATGGTGACCGACGCATCGGGCGGGGTGTGCACGACGGCATTGTTCACCAGGTTGCGGATCACCTGCACCAGGCGTGCGGCGTCGCCGAGCACCATCGGCGGGCAGTCCGACGGGCTGACCTGCAACCGGATGTCACGGTCGGGGGCGGCGGCACGGGAGGCCTGCACGGTGTCGGCGGCGAGCATCATCATGTCCACCGGCTCCGAACTCAGCGGACGCTGGGCATCCAGGCGGGCCAGCATCAGCAGGTCCTCGACCAGCAGCGTCATCCGCCCTGCCTCGTCGTCGATGCGGCGCATCGCATCCCCGGCATCGCTGACCGCACCCTGCCGGTACAGCTCGGAGAACCCCTTGATGGAGGTCAGCGGGGTGCGCAGTTCATGACTGGCGTCGGCGATGAAGCGACGCATCTTCTCCTCGGAGTGACGCGCCTGTTCCTCGGATCGCCGCGCCTGCTGTTCGGAGGCCGCGGTGGCGGCGAAGGCATGCTGGATCTGCACGAGCATGGTGTTCAACGACCCGGACAGGCTGCCCACCTCGGTGTTCGGCGGCCCCGGGTCGACCCGCATGTTGAGGTTGCCCGCCGCGATCGCGTGCGCGGTCTCCTCCACCCGGCGCAGCGGTCGCAGGCTGGAACGGACCAGCAGATAGCTGAGTATCCCGAGCAGGGCCACCACGCCGGCACCGATCCCGAACTGCAGCCACTCCAGCCGCGAGAGGGTCTTGTTCACGTCGGTCAACGGGACCGCCACGATCGACGAGCCGTCGGGGGACACACGTTTGAGGACCCGCCACTGCGGGCCGTCGCCGTCGGCGGAGTCGACGGTGATCGGTTCCGCGCTGCCGTCACCGAGCCCGCTGAGGTCGGGCTGGTCGGTGAAGTCCGAGGAGTTGGTGATGACCATCCCGTCATCGGCGGTGATCTGCACGAAGTACGACGACGGCGGGCGGCGCGGCCCGATGGGTGGGCCCGGCTGAGCCCCGCTCTCGGGGATGCGCGGCTTGGCCCAGGTGTCGACGGCGCTCACCAGCCCCTGGTCGGTGCGGTCGGTGAGGTTCTGCCGCATCGCCGAGGTCACCGCGATCCCGGAGACGAGCAGCCCGACGGCGACGAGCACCAGGGTCAACGCGACCAGCGAGATACGGAGTGGAACACCGCGGCGGATGCCGCGCACAGAGTTGGTCATGTCGATGTCGCGCTCAGCGCGGCTCTCGCATCACATAGCCGACGCCGCGCAGGGTGTGGATCAGCGGGGTGATGCCGGTGTCGAGTTTGCGACGCAGATAGGACACATACGATTCGACGACGTTGACCTCGCCGCCGAAGTCGTAGTTCCACACGTGGTCGAGGATGCGCGGCTTGGACAGGACGGTTCCCGCATTGACCATGAAGTAGCGCAGCAGGGTGAACTCGGTGGGCGACAACGAGATCAGCTGCCCGTTCTTCCACACCTCGTGGGTCTCGTCGTCGAGTTCGATGTCGGCGAAGGTGATTCGCGACGATTCCTTGGCACGCTCGTCGAATCCGCTGCGCCGCAGCAACACCTGCAGGCGGGCGACGACCTCTTCGAGGCTGAACGGCTTGGTGACGTAGTCGTCCCCGCCGATGGTCAGTCCGTTGATCTTGTCCTCCACGCTGTCGCGCGCGGACAGGAACAGCGCCGGGGCGGCGATGCCGTCGGCGCGGAGGCGGCGGAGCAGTCCGAAGCCGTCCATGCCGGGCATCATGACGTCGAGGATCAGGACGTCGGGTTTGAAGTTCCGGCAGCGATCGATGGCCTCGGGACCGCCGGCGGCGGTCTCGACCTCGTATCCCTGGAACTTCAACGACACCGACAACAACTCGCGGATGTTGACCTCGTCGTCGACGACGAGCACTTTCGCGCCTTGGCTGCTTCCCTGACCCTTGTCACTCACGAGAACCACCTCACACCCCCAATCTGCCACCGAACTGGGTTCAGGCTGGGAGCTTCCTGTGAACGATGACCAGGCCCGATACGTTCACCGGCTTCACTGTACTCAACTCCGGCTGCGCAGGGCCTGCATGAACGGTGGCGGGAAGCCGGGAGTGAACCGTACCTCCCCGAGCCACTCCCGGAGTTCGGCGACGCGGGCGTCGACGGCCCGCCGGGCAGATGCCGGCAGGTTCTCGAACAGTTGGGTCCCGATACCCGACTCCCCGCTCCCGGTATCCGTGCGATACCAGCCGCCGACGATCCGCCCGTCCCACCAGATCGTCTGGCCGCCGTTGCCGTTGCTGTCGAAGACATGTCCGGTGTGGGCACCGAGATAGAAGTCGCGGATCTTGTGGCCCATCGTGGTGGGATCGAGTTCGGGCAGCACCAGTGCCTGCGGGGCGACGTCGGCGTCGTCGGGGGTGTCGACGTCGTCGGCGAGGACCAGGCCGACGGAGCCGTCGTCGAGATCGACCTCGACGGTCTCGATCTCCGAGAGTGCTTTGCGCACTGCGGTCTTGGTGGAGCCGAGCCACCAGACCAGATCTGTCTCGGTACCCGGGCCGAAGGTGGCCAGCCAGCGCCGGATCAGGTCGACGTGGGCCACCGCCGGATCGGTCGGCGCGAGCGGCTCCCCGAGCCAGCCGGTCATCGACGACCAGCGGGGCCGGGACCGGTGCCACTCGGCGTCGTTGGTGGCGCGCACGATCTCGCCGCCGGCACTCATCAGGTTGAGGATGCGGGGCAACATCGGACTCGGTCCACCGTAGGACTTTCCGGGGCTGACGATCACGCTGCGATCGAATTCGGTGAGCTGTGAACGGATCTCGGCGGAGGTGAGGAAGTCACCGCCGTCGAGCACGCCGGCGACGGCGGTACGGGCGGCGTCGATCCACTCGTCCGGATCGCCGAATCCCTCACCGTCGCGCAGGTGCCGGCGCAGGTTGGTGCGCTCGGAGGCCACCACCCGGGAGCCTATGGCGCCCACCGCATCTCGCAGCAGTGGGCGCGGCACGACGAACAGGGTGCGGCGCATCGCGAGTTGTTTGACCAGGGTGCGGTCGGTGTAGAGGGCTGCATCGAGGTCGGCGGGGGTGAACCCGTCGGCCAGGCGCGCCCAGGCACTCAGGTACACCGTCGACGGTGTGGTGGCGTGCAGACCCACCATGTCGTCGGCGACGGTGACGACATCGGTGCCACGGTGGTCGGCGGCGAGATGGTGCCGACGCAGCAGCCGGTTACGACGCCGGCGGTCGGTGATGTGCGGGCGGGTCATCTGTGGCTCGTCTCGGCTCGGCGATGTGGGGTCTGGGCGATGGGGGGTCTGGGCGATGGGGGGGTCTGGGTTCAGCCCTGACCTATGCCACCGGCGGTGCGGCGACCGCCTCGATCTCGACCACCTGATCGTCGTAGGGCAGGACGGTCACCCCCATCATCATCGCGGGCGGCGGTACGGCGTCACCGAATCCGGCGGTGATCGCCTCCCAGGCCACGACGAGGTCGGCCTGCAGGCGTTCGGCGACGTAGACGGTGAGCTTGGCGATGTCACCGAGCGATGCCCCCTGCTCGGCGAGAACCGTCGTGAGGTTCTGCAGGCAGGCACGGGTCTGTTCGACGACGTCGCCCGGAGCGATCACGGCGCCGTCGGCGTCGAGCGGAGAGATCCCCGCGGTGAAGATCAGCGGGCCGGCCGAGACCGTGGCGCTGTAGGGGAATCCGCCGTCGTGCAGGGCGGGTGAGGAGTTCAGGCGCACGCGGGACATGTCGCGAGTCTACGTGCGCCCGAACCCGATCGGGGTCGGGTACCGCCGATCAGCTCTCGAGGCGCGCCGACATCCAGTCGATGGTCTGCATGCCGAACAGGTCGGTCCCCCAGCCGTACATGTCGGTGAGGAAATGGAGCATGCTGCAGTCGGTCGGCTGATAGTCCACCCGGGTACCCCCGCGCCGGTAGGTGCCGGCCAGTGTTCGGGCGTCGGCGGCCGGGATCAACGACATCGGCGAGTCGTCGCGGGCGCAGGAGGCGATGAGCACCGGGGCGTCGGGGCTGCGGGTGCCCAGCCGGTTGTCGCGGTAGACGTGCTGGAACTCGGGGATGTCGGCGGGATCGCGGTTACCGGTGAACAGGGTTCGCAGCGGTACGAACGGGGTACCGAAGTAGGCCGGGGTCTGGCACTGGGTGCGGAAGACGTCGGCGAGCGCCTTGCCCGCCGGGGTGAGCTTGTCGTCGATACGCATCTCCGGATAACGCGGCTCCAGCCCGAGCAGGGTGGCGAAGGCGAACCCGGAACCGAGGGAACCGTCGGCGGTGCGGATGAAGTTGCGCTGGTCGACCACCATGCCCTCGAGCACGGTGCCCTTGATGTTCAGCTCCGGGGCATAGCGGGCCGCATTCTCTGCGGCGAAGGCGGCACCCACCCCGCCACCGGCGACACCGAACAGCGAGATCGGGGTGGTGGCAGGCAGTTTCGCCGGCTCGTGGGCCAGCGCCGCGCGCAGACCGTCGAGCATCATGTTGGCGGCGGCCTTGCCGGCGAAGACGCCGTGCGGTTGGGGGTCACCGTCGTTGCCGACGTCGGAGACCATCACCGCATAGCCCTTGCCGAACATCTGGGCCAGCGGCCCGAGCGCGGACCAGACCGCGCCGTCCATCGGATCGCCGCCGGTCATCATGGTGGAGGGATGACAGTAGGCGCCCACACTGTCGTTGGCGTACTGGTAGCCGACCAGTTTGCGGTTGGTGCGGCCGTCGCGCGGGACCATCAGGATGCCGGTGGAGATGTCGGGCTCGTCGTGCAGGCCCCGGCTGACGTACATGAGTTTGTAGGCGTCGAGATCACCCGGGCGGAAGCCGGTGAACTGCACGTCGACCTTCTTGGCCTTGAGCAGGGTGCCGGGCTTCTCGCCGCCGCGCAGGGCGGGCTCGGTGTAGAAGGGATCACCGGAGACGAGCGGGGTGATGATCTCCTGCGGGCTCGCCATCCGCCCGGAGGTGAACGTGCCCACCACGTAACCGTTGAACACCTCGCCGGGCTGCGGCGTGCGATTCGGCGGCGCGGCATCGGCCGTGGGTGCGACGGCCATACCGGCCGACACCCCTCCGACCAGCACCAGTGCCACGGTCGTGGTGAGCATTGCGAGCAGGCGCCGGGCCCGCGTCGTCGAAACGAGCGCGGCCGACAACGCAGCCGACAAGGGCAGGGACATCCCTGTGATCCACCTTCGTCCTCGGTGATCCCTCCCCCGACCGAGGTCACACAGTGTGTGTAGTGACAACCATTCCTTACCGAACAGTAAGGAATGGTTGAGACGGAACAGTAACTGTGTCTCAGTTCGGATGCAAGTCGGTCGGGTCGTCGCGTCAGCGGAAGCCCAGGGCGACCTCTCCCCACGTCTGCCGCAGCGCACCGTCGAGATCGTCGACGACGCGATCGGCCGCCCCGATGACCATCGTCGCCCGCCGTTCCGGCGTGTACGCGGGCCAGCTCACCCCAGCATTGTTCGGCCCAGCACCGTTCGGCCCGGATCCGTTCGCGCCGGACCCGTTCAGAGTGGTGCCGTTCAGGGTGGTGCCGTTCAGGGTGGTGCCGTTCAGGGTGGCGCCGGTGACGTGATCTGGTGCCGCACCGCGCACGAAGGCACCCCAGCGGGCCAGCATCCGTGCCGACAACGTCTCTGCCGTCCCCCGGCCGCCGAGACGATAGGTGATGTCGCGCTTGCCGATCGAGATGTTGCCCCACGTCAGACCCAGTTCGGCGGCATGGGTGGCGCCGAGCCGCATCACCCGGAACATCGGTGGGGCCCAGTCGAATCGGTACAGGTACACCGGCGCGATGCGCGAATGCGGTTCGGCCACCCACAATGCGGGCATCCGGAAGGCGAGGTCGCGGGCCATACCGACCCCGGCCGCGGATTTCCTTCGTGGATAGAGTGATTCGATGACGTGCTCGTCCGGGATGGGGAGGTCGGGACGCTCGTCGGCAAGGCGGAGGAACATCCGGCGCAGGACGTCGAGGTCGATCGGCATCAGCGGCGACTTCATGTACTTGAACACCGTTGCCTCGTCACGGTTGCTGCCGATCAGCAGCGGCACCGGCAACGACTCGCCCGCCGCGAAGACGTCCATCGGATGTCGCGGCAGCAGGTCGCCGTCAACCGTCGGGGTGTAGGCGAGGATGCCCGGACTCGCCTGCGGCACATCGGCGAACGCCGACATCCCGGCCTCGACGAGGTGCTCGGCGCTCGCATCGCGCAGCCCCGCCGGTATCCCCCGGTGCAGCAGATCGGCGACGACGGCCATCCGTTCGGCGGTGAAGATCGTACTGGCAGGGGAACTCTGGGAGATCGCCCGCGCGAACAATCCGGTCGCGGCGGGCATCGCGAGCAGCGTGGTGACCATCCCGCCGCCGGCCGACTCCCCGGCCACCGTGACCTGTGCCGGGTCGCCGCCGAACCCGGCGATGTTGTCCTGCACCCAGCGCAGGGCGGCGAGGACGTCGCTGAGCGCCGGATTCGACTCGGCGTCGTCGACAACCGTTCGCATGTCGGCGAATCCGAACGCCCCGATCCGATAGTTGACGGTGACCACGACGATCCCCGCCGTGCGCGCCAGCACGGTCCCGTCGTAGAGCGGCTGGCTGCCCGACCCGTAGACATAGGCCCCGCCGTGCAGCCACACCATCACCGGCAGCGCCGGGCCGTCGGACCCACTCGGCGACCACACGTTCAGGAACAGGCAGTCCTCGTCCATCACCGCATCCGGGCCCAGCCCCACCACCGGGATCACCTGCTGCGGACACACCGAGCCGGGACGGTCGGCCTCGACGATCTCGGTGTGCACCGGCGCCGGTTGTGCCCGGCGCCACCGGTTCTCACCGATCGGTGGTGCCGCGAACCGCATACCCCGCCACACCGTCACCGGCCCCTCGACCACACCGCGATAGGGCCCGGACGTGGTCTCCACCACCGCTGATCTGCTGTTCACCGGTCCATCATGCGGTACCCGAGTCGGTACCGCCGCCGGATCGAGCTTGTCGCAGTCGGGGTGTCGACGAGGAGCGATCCGACGAATCGAGGCGACCATCACCGAGATGGTCACCACCGAGCCCTACCCGCGGAGATCTCGACACGGGTCCTCGCCCTTCGGGCTCGGTCCCGGCTCGATCATCGTTGAGGGGCGCCACTCAACAGACAATCCGCCGATCCCAGGTCGATCATCGACGAGGGGTGCGACACAACGGACGACCCGCTGGTCACGGCTCGATCATCGACGGGGGGTGTCGACGACGAGCGATCCGACGAATCGAGGCGACCATCACCGAGATGGTCACCACCCAGCCCCACGCACCGAGATCTCGACACGGGTCCTCGCCCTTCGGGCTCGGTCCCGGCTCGATCATCGCTGAGGGGCGCCACTCAACAGACAATCCGCCGATCCCAGGTCGATCATCGACGAGGGGTGCGACACAACGGACGACCCGCTGGTCACGGCTCGATCATCGACGGGGGGTGTCGACGACGAGCGATCCGACGAATCGAGGCGACCATCACCGAGATGGTCACCACCCAGCCCCACGCACCGAGATCTCGACACGGGTCCTCGCCCTTCGGGCTCGGTCCCGGCTCGATCATCGCCAGGGGGCCACTCAGAGATGCCCCGCCGATCCCGGCTCGATCATCGTTGAGGGGTGCCACTCAACAAATGACCCGCTCGATCATCGATGGGGGGTGGCACTCAACGGATGACCCGCTCGATCGTCGGCCGCGTGAGCTCGCGCACGTCCCGGAACAACCGGCGCGCGCCACGTCGTTGGCCCTGCGGACCCCGACCCCGAGCGCCCCACCGCGCCGCCTGTTCATGCACAGTGTGTTGGAGCCCCCTGTCGGGATTGAACCGACGACCGCTCGCTTACAAGGCGAGTGCTCTACCACTGAGCTAAGGAGGCATTGCTTGCGCGAGTATATCCGCACGGCCGTGCGGCGCCTCACCGGCACCAGCACGGCGACGATCGACACGATCGAACCCGGCACCATCCGGATCGCGCCGCGCCGACCCATCGACCGCTTCGACGTCGCGTCGATCACCGAGGTCCTCGACCTCGCCACCAAGATCGGTGCGGTCCTCCTCGATTCGGGAACCGGTGCGATCGACACCGCCGACCAGATCCGGTTCGTGGCGCGCGTCTACGGGCTCTCCGACCTCGACGTCGACGTCACCTACAACACGATCGTGGTGAGTGCCCGCCGCGGGCCGACGCTGCCGCCGATCACCGCGATGCAGACGGTGCGTTACCGGTCCCTCGACTTCACCAGGCTCGCCCAGGTGGACCGGCTCATCCGCAACATCCGCGACGTCCCGATCGCCCCGTCCACCGCGCACCGCATGATCGACAAGATCGTCGACGCCCCACACCCCTACCGCTATGTGGTGGCGACCGCGGCGTGGGGACTGATGGCGGCCGCGGTCTCGGTCCTGCTCGGCGGCGGTCCGCTGGTGGCATTGCTGGCGTTCGTCACCACCGGCGCCACCGTCACCCTCAACCGCTGGCTCAACCGGTTGGGGACACCACTGTTCTTCCAGCAGGTCGCCGGCGGTTTCATCGCCGTGGTCCCGGCCGCCCTGGTCTTCCAGATCGGTGGCGACCTCGGGGTGACCATCGCCCCCTCGCAGGTCATCGCCGCCGGGATCGTGGTGTTGCTGTCGGGGTTGTCGCTGGTCGGCTCGGTGCAGGATGCCATCACGGGCGCCCCGATCACCGGTGTGGCCAGGTTCTTCGAACTGTTGCTGATGACCGGCGGCATCATCGCCGGCGTCGGTATGGCCTTGCGGATGCTGGAGGCCTTCGGCATCTACCTGCCCACCATCACCACCTCCACCCAGTTCGCCGCGGTCGACGTCCCGATCCGGGTGGCCGCCGGCGCGGTCGCGGCGATGGCATTCGCGCTGGCCAGCTATGCCGAGCGTCGAGCACTGCCGGTGGCATTCCTGGCCGGGGCGATCGGAGTGGGCGTGGCCGCCGGGGCGACGTTCATCCCGGTCGGCGACGTGATCTCCGCCGGTGTGGCCGCGGTGTGTGTCGGCCTGCTCGGTGGCCTGCTGGCCCGCCGTGCGCTGACCCCGCCGCTGGTCGTCGCGGTGGCCGGTATCACCCCGCTGCTCCCCGGTCTCGCGGCCTACCGCGGGCTCTACGGAATCCTCAACGAACAGACCCTCGAGGGCTTCACCTGGATGGCCAGCGCCCTCGCCATCGGATGCGCCCTCGCCGCCGGCGTCACCCTCGGCGAGTTCGTCGCCCGCAGCCTGCGTACACCCAAGCTGGTGCCGCCGAACTGGGGCCGATGGCGTCGCCGGTGAACGCATCGTCGGCGAACAGGTAGAATGGGATGTCGCGCGACCCGCATCCCGGGTCGCCGCGCCTCACCGGCGGCCCCGTCCGCCGTGAGCGCGCAACGACATCCGACCGACAGCGTCCGCCCCGCACCCGGGGCACCGACCGAGGGGACATGATGGCAGCCAAGACCACCGACATCGCCGATGAAGAGCTGAAGCCGGTAGCCGACGAGACCGCCAACTCGGCACGCCGCGTCGTCGCCGCCTACGCCACCGACGCCGAGGAATGCCGGATGCTGCTGGCCATGCTGGGGATCGCACCGGGCGAGAACGCCTGAGTCGTGACCTCGGACAGCCGAGCGGTTCCCGAGTCCACCATCCCCGACGCCCCCGACACGGGCACCCCCACCGAGGACACCGTCGCACCCGTTCCGGGTAGCGGCATCCCCGAGGGCGGTGCCGAGTTCGTCGTCGTCGCCAATCGGCTGCCGGTCGACAAGGAGGTGGGCCCCGACGGCGAAGTCCACTGGCGTCGCAGTCCGGGCGGGCTGGTCACCGCCCTCGAGCCGATCCTCCGGTCGCACACCGGTGCCTGGGTCGGCTGGTCGGGCATCGCCGACTCCGACGACAACCCCGAGGTCGAGGGCATCGGTATCCAGGCGGTACCGCTCTCGTCGCAGGAGATCGCCGAGTACTACGAGGGCTTCTCCAATGCGACGCTGTGGCCGCTGTACCACGACGTCATCGTCAAACCCGAGTACCACCGCGAATGGTGGAACACCTACGTCGAGGTGAACCGCCGCTTCGCCGACGCCGCGTCCAAGGCCGCCGCCGAGGGTGCGATCGTGTGGGTGCAGGACTACCAGCTGCAGCTGGTGCCGAAGATGCTGCGGATGCTGCGCCCCGACCTGAAGATCGGGTTCTTCCTGCACATCCCGTTCCCGCCGGTCGAGCTGTTCATGCAGAACCCGTGGCGCACCGAGATCGTCGAAGGCCTGCTCGGCGCCGACCTGATCGGCTTCCACCTGCCCGGTGGCGCCCAGAACTTCCTCTACCTGGCACGTCGACTGGCCGGTCAGGCCACCAGCAAGGGCACCGTCGGCGTGCGTTCGCGCTTCGGCGTCGTGCAGGTGGGCTTCCGCACCGTGCGCGTGGGCGCATTCCCCATCTCGATCGACTCCGGTGAGCTCGACACCAAGGCCCGCTCCCGGGAGATCCGCAAGCGGGCCGCCGAGATCCGCCGCGAACTCGGCAACCCCAAGACCGTCATGCTCGGCGTCGACCGGCTCGACTACACCAAGGGCATCGACGTCCGGCTGCGTGCGCTGTCCGAGTTGCTGGCGGAGAAGCGGATCGACTCCGACGACACCGTCATGGTGCAGTTGGCCACCCCGAGCCGCGAACGGGTGGAGAGTTACATCCAGATGCGGGCCGGCATCGAGCAACTGGTCGGCAACATCAACGGCACCTATTCGCGGGTCGGCCAGCCGGTGGTGCAGTACCTGCACCGCCCGGTCCCCCGTGACGAGCTGATCGCGTTCTTCGTCGCCGCCGACGTCATGCTGGTGACCCCGCTGCGCGACGGCATGAACCTGGTGGCCAAGGAGTACGTGGCCTGCCGCAGTGATCTCGGCGGAGCCCTGGTGCTGAGTGAGTTCACCGGTGCCGCAGCCGAATTGCGGTCGGCGTACCAGGCCAACCCGTACGACCTCGACGGCGTGAAGGATGCCATCGAGGCGGCGGTCACCCAGACACCGCAGGAGGGCCGCCGCCGGATGCGGGCCCTGCGCCGCCAGGTGCTGACCCACGACGTCGCGAAATGGGCGGCGAGCTTCCTCGACACCCTCACCGAGACGGCATCCACCGAGTCGGAGGCCGATCGCGGTCTGCACCTGATGAACCCGCCGGTCGTCGACGAGCCCGGGACACCGCAGGAATGAGCCCGGACCGGTTCCCGGCGGATCGGCTCCCGGCCGATCTCGTTGCCGCCCTGGACCATGCGGCCACGGTCCCGGTGCTGCTGGTGGCATCGGACTTCGACGGCTGCCTGGCGCCCATCGTGTCCCGTCCCGAGGATGCCCGTCCGCTGCCCGAGTCGCGGGCCGCGCTGCTCGACGCCGCCGCCCTCGAGCGCACACCGGTCGCGGTGATCTCCGGCCGGGCGCTGACCGACCTGGCCCGGCTGTCCGGGCTGGGCGACTCGGCGATCACCCTGATCGGTAGCCACGGCAGCGAGTTCGACACCGGTTTCCCTCAGGAGATCACCGCCGGCCACCGTGATCTGCTGGCCCGTATCGTCGGCGAATTCCGTTCCATCGCAGCCGATCACCCGGGCGTGACGGTGGAGACCAAACCCGTCAGCACCGCACTGCACGTCCGCAATGCCACCGCCGACGACGCCGAGAGCGCGCTCACCCGCGCGCGGCGGGGTCCGGCGTCCTGGGACGGCGTGGAGGCCACCGAGGGCAAGGCGGTGATCGAACTCGCGGTGATCGAGACCAGCAAGGGTATCGCCCTCGACGTCCTGCGTGAGCGCTCCGGCGCCGACGTCGTGATCTATCTCGGTGACGACGTCACCGACGAGAAGGCCTTCGCGCATCTGCGCACCGGCATCGACCTCAGCATCAAGGTCGGCACCGGAAACACGCTGGCGCAGTACCGGATCGACGATCCGAATGCCGTCGCCGCGGTACTCGCCCACGTCGCGGCCCGCCGGGCCGAGGCCCTCGGCACTCGCTCCGTCTGACCCGACGCCCCGCCCGCTCCGCCTGACCCGGCGCCCCGCCCGGGACGTCGGGCGGGCGCCTCACACCACCAGCGGATCGGTGACCGGTACGCGCGCGGCGCTCTCGCGGATCACCCGGTGCACGAACCCGAGTTTGCGCACCACCGGACGCGGGATCTCGAACGGATAGAGCGGCCGGCGGCCCATCGCCTGGTTGACGCGGTTGAACATGGTGGACAACCACTTCCAGTCGTACAGGAGACGTTCGACGGGCTGGTCGGCATAGGACTGCAACGGGACGATGTCGCGGTCCATCGCGAACCGCACCTGATCCTTCTCCAGCATCAGACCGGATTCGCGTGCGGTGTCGATGGTTCCGGTGATGTGCAGATAGTGGGCGAAGCACTCGGCGAAGTCCTCCCACGGATGCATCGTCGCGTACTCGGAGATGAACGAGTCGTGCCAGTCCGCGGGCGGTCCCTGCCGGTAGTGCCGGTCGAGGGCCTCGGCATAGCTCGCCCGCTCGTCACCGAAGATCTGCCGGCACTTCTGCAGATAGATGTCGGCACCGTCGCCGGTCTCGACCAGCACGCGCTCGTAGTAGTGCCCCACCTCGTGCCGGAAATGGCCGAGCATGGTGCGGTACGGCTCACCGAGCTGCACCCGCAGACGTTCACGGTAGGCGTCGAGCGTCTCGGCGAGGTCCAGGGTGATCACGCCGTTCGCGTGGCCGATGATCACGCGGTCGCTCGAGGAGAGACTCGACAGCAGATCGAAGGCCAACCCGCCCTTGGTGCGCCAGTGCGGCTCCACCGGCAGCCCGAGGTCGACGAGCTGGTAGACCAGCAGCCGCAGATCCGACAGCGTCGGCGGGACCTTCTCCATCGCGATGGTGTCGGACCGGTCGGGCAGCCGCCGCACCAGGGCATCGGCGAAGCACAGCCCGCGCATCCCGGCGTCGGCGTCGGTGTACTCCGACGGCGTCATCCAGTTGCAGCCGAATCGTTCCCAGTTGGAACAGCGTTCCCACCGCCTGCCGTCGATCTCGACGCCCTCCTCGGAGGCGACGACGAGCGAACGGCTCGGGAGGTGGACGCCCACGGTGGTCTCACAGTTGGGGCAGCTCTGGTTGGTGAAGCCCGACAGGGCATTGCAGATGGGACACGTCAGTGCGCGCACCCACTCAGCCTAGGTGAGCCCACCGGTGATGGTCGTCGGCGGGCAGGATTCCGTGCACCGACGCGTCCACCCGGTAGGAGTCCAGGGAGATCGCACCGCCGTGGTTGTCGAGGAAGGCGGTGTCGGCGGCGTCGCGTCCGGTGGCGATCCGCACCATCGTCTGCCGGGGTGCGAGCCGGGTGGCGTCGACCACCACCCATTCGTCGTCGACGAGCGCCTCGGCGACGGCGTGGAAGTCCATCGGGGAACATCCCGGCGCGTACACCGCCACCAGCCGGGCGGGGATGGTGAGCGCACGCAGCAGGGCGATCACCAGATGCGCATAGTCCCGGCACACCCCGGCACCGGCGAGCAGGGTGTCGGCGGCGCCGTCGATGGGGTCGCTGGCACCGGGCACATAGCGCAGCCGCCGGGTGACGAAATCGGTGACCTGGGTGAGGAGTTCACGGGGCGGCAGACTCGCGTCGAACTGGCCGGCGGCGAAGCCGAAGAAGGTGTCCGATTCGGCATAACGGCTGGGCCGCAGGTAGATCGATCGGTCGGTGGCCCGCACCGCGACCGGCTCGGCCGGGGTGGTCACCGAGGCACGGTAGCCGATGACGAGCCGCCCCGCCTCCAGCATCACCCGGTGGATGCGGCCACCGTGGTCGTCGACGATCTCGGTCGGTGTGATCGGTGTGCCGTCGACGGAGATCTCGAGGGTCTCGGTCATGGTCAGACCGGGCAGATGTGCGACGGCGATCTGCATCTCGAGTTCGGTGGGTGCGTGCACGGTGATGTCGAGGTGCGCGCTCACCTCACGTGTGGGGGTCGACATGGCGTTCACCGTAGGCGTCGGGGGCGTGACCGGTGAACGCGGGGCGAACGTCCGGGCCGCCGGGGGCGGGCGGTCAGGCCATCGCCCCGATCGGGTCGGCGTAGATCACGCTGAGCGCCACCACGATTGCCGCACTCTCCTGCACCCCGTGCCCGAATCGGGACGGGGTCAGCTCCAGCGGCCAACCCGCGCACGACGCGGCGTCGAAGGCGGCCTGTACCGGCGCGAGCCCCTGCGGGTGGGCGGCGAAGGCATCCCCGGCCACGATCACCGTGTCGGGATTGAAGGCGTCCCGGAACCCGGCGACCACCTCACCCAGGATCGCGGCCCGCTCGTCGGCGATACACGACGCATCCGGCGACACCCCGAGCCGCTCGGCGGCCCGGGTCGCGGCGGCGACGCCGATCACCCCCTGCAGTGTCTCCGGGCCCGGACCGAGCACCGGGGCGTCGACCCGCACATGCGCGATGGTGCCCGCGCCGCGGGCCGGGACCACCACCCGACCGTTGACCGTGACGGCCATGCCGGTGGTTTCGCGCGCATAGAAGAAAAGTCCGGACTCGTCGGTACTGCGGGGCGAACCGAGCAGCAACTCGGCCGCCGCCATCGCCTGCACGTGCTCGCACACCGACACCGGGACACCGAGCGTCTGCGCCAGCCGCTCACCCAACCCCACCTTGCGCCAGCCGAGGACCGGATGGTCGACGACGCCGGTCGCGGTGTCGACCCGTCCACCGATCGCCACCCCGCCCCACAGCAGCCGGCGCCCGGAGAACCGGTCGGCCAGCGTACGCAGCTGGGCGCACAGTTCGTCCACGGCGGCATCCGGCGGACCGTCGGGGGTGCGGACGGCGTGGCTGTACAGGGTGCGTCCACCCAGGTCGGCCAGGGCGAGCAGGGTGCGGCGGGCACCGATGTGCATCCCGGCCACGCACAGACCGTCACGGTCGAGGGTGAGTGGGTTCTTGGGCCGGCCGATGCCGCCGTGATGCACCAGGTCGCGACGCTCGGTGACGAAACCGAGGTCGGCGAGGGCGACGATCTGACGATTGATGGTCGCCGGGGAGAGCCCCGTGTCCGCGGCGATCGTGTCGCGGGTGATGGGTGCACCGACCCGAATCGCCTGCAGCACCAACGCCGCCGGGGTCGAGGTGACCTGAAGCGTCGCCGGGACCACTGCCTGCATGCGACGAATGTATCAGCGAATCCGGGCATCCCGTCCCGGCCGAGGTCCGGCCGGGCGGCGCCGCTGGCCACGGGCCGTAAACTCTGAGACCATGACAGACTCCCCCGCTGCCCCGTCCGCACCGTCCTCCTCCGACTCCCGTCCGGTCGCCGTGGTGACCGGGGCCAGTTCCGGGATCGGCGCGGCCACCGCCCGTACCCTCGCCGCACAGGGCTACCACGTGGTCCTCGGTGCCCGCCGGGTCGATCGCGTGGCGGCCCTCGCCGCCGAGATCGGCGGCACCGGAAGGCAACTCGACGTCACCGACGAGGATTCGGTGACCGCCTTCGTCGCCGGCCTGGACACGGTGTCGGTGCTGGTCAACAATGCCGGCGGCGCCAAGGGCCTCGATCCGGTGGCCACCGCCGATCTCGACGACTGGCGCTGGATGTGGGAGACCAACGTGATCGGCACCCTGCGGGTGACCAAGGCCCTGCTGCCCGCGCTGGAGGCGTCCGGAGACGGCCTGATCGTCACCATCACCTCGATCGCCGCCCTCGAGGCCTACGACAACGGCGCCGGCTACACCTCGGCCAAGCATGCGCAGGGGGTGCTGCACCGGACGCTGCGATTCGAGTTGCTGGGCAAGCCGATCCGGCTCACCGAGATCGCCCCGGGCATGGTCGAGACCGATTTCTCGCTGGTGCGTTTCGACGGCGACCAGGAACGTGCCGACGCGGTCTACCAGGGCCTGACGCCGATGGTCGCCGACGATGTGGCCGAGGTGATCGGCTTCGTCGCATCCCGGCCGCCGCATGTGAACCTGGACCTGATCGTGCTCAAGCCGCGCGATCAGGCCAGCGCGCGCCGCAACGTCAAGACCGGATAGCCGTCACCGCTCGCACCCCGTCGAGGACGAGATACCTTGCGGGGTGCGGCGATCGGCCGGTGCCGCGACGCTCCGGTCAGCTCGGGCCGTGCACCGTCGACGGTGCCCCGCTGGGGGTCGCGGGCACCGACTGCGACTGCGGGGTGCCCTTGATCGCCGACATGCTCTTCCAGGTCTCCCAGTCGTAGATCCAGTCGAAGATGTCGCCGTCGGCCTCCGACAACGCGATCCGCGTGCCGGTCACCTCCACCGGGTCCCCGTATATCGCGGTGTTGAAGTACTGCTCGGCGTTGGCCAGCGACAGGTTGATACATCCGTTGGTGACGTTCGACGATCCTTGCACGCCAACGGTTTCCGGGTTGGCGTGGATGAACTCGCCGTTGTTGGAGATGCGCACCGCCCACCGTTCGCGGACGTTGAAGTACCCGGCCGCGGGGTTGGACATGTAGAAGTCCTCGTGCTTCTCGCTCACCACGTGAATACCCGAGCGGGTCACATTGCGGTCGAGGTCGCCCTCGCCGTAACTGCACGGCAGTGTCATCAGGGTCGACCCGTCGCGCACCACGACGATCTGGTGCGAAGACGCCTCGGCCTTGACGATCTGCGACCGGCCGATGACGAAGTCGCTGGTGACGTCGGCGGCACCGTAGGCGCCGTCGCCGTGGTCGAGACCGTAGAGCTTGGCACTCATGTGGATCTTGGTGCCCGGACGGTAGTACTCCTTGGGCCGCCAGTGCACACGCGAGCCGTTGTCCTCGCCGAGCCACGCCCACGCCCCCTCGGTCTCGGGGGTGGTGGTGATCGTCAGCGCCTTCTCGACGGCTTCCTTGTCGGTGACGGTGCTGTCGAACTTGAGGATCAGGGGTGCGGCGATGCCCACCTCCTGACCGTCGGCGATGTTGACCACCAGATTGACCTGGGTCTCCGGATCGAGGGTGGTGAACTTGCCCTCGACCGGCACCGACATCCGGTCCTGCCCGACGGCGGTGCCCGCCCAGGTGTAGGTGGTGCCGTAACCGAGCGGTTCGGTGATGGTGAAGGTCTTGCGGTCCTCCGACAGCGTGCCGGCGACCGACTTGCCGTTCGGGTTGAGCAGCTTGATGTCGGGATTGAGGACGCCGCCGTTGGCGGTGACCTCGACCTTGGCGGTCGGGTTGGGGGCGTCCGGGGACGCGAGATCCGGCGTGTAGGTCACCGACACCGTCGGCGTCTTGGGGCCGTCGGAACCGGAACCGGAACCGTCCGAACGCCCGCAGGCCACCGCGACGAGTCCCGCGGCGGCGAGGCCGGCAGCGGCGAGGACGGTGCGTCGGGTGGGCGTGGCGTTCGTAGTCATGGCCATACCAGCGTACCGGCGCATTGCTGTGAACTGCTGCTCCACCTCCTGTGAGGACACCGAGTGAACGACAGCGCGGCGGTCCCGACCGGCACCGGGGGCGGGCCTCAGGTCAACGACCGGGTCCCGGCGGCCGAACCCCGCAGATGCGCCCGCTGACCGTCGGCGTCGAAGATCGACAGGATCTCGGTGGGGCCGCCGTCAGGGGCCAGCGAGTGCGGCACCGTGCACCGGAACTCGGCGGCGTGACCTGCGGGAACGATGATGGTCCGCTCGCCCAGACGCAGCCGGAGCCGCCCGGACAGGACGGTGAACCACTCCTGCCCGGGGTGTACCCGCAGTTCCCGGGCGGCCTCGGCGACCTCGGGCTCGAAGCGGAACTTGGCGACCACCACACCGGCCGGTGTGCCCTCCCGTGACAATGGCCACACGGTGACGCCCGCGGTGCAGTGCGGTTCGGGCCGGATCACCACGTCGGCGTCGCCGATCGGTTCCACCAGCACGTCCAGCGAGGTGTCCAGTGCGCGCGCGATGGGCACCAGCTGATCGAGGGCGACCCGCCGGTGACCGGTCTCGATCCGGCTCAGCGTCGAGGCACTGAGACCGCACCGCGCGGCGAGCGAGTCGAGGGTCCAGCCCTTCGCGATCCGCAGGGCACGGATGCGTTGCCGCACCACCGCATCGATTTCTTGCTCCATACGCAAGATCATATGCCAGTTCGGCATGACGCGGTTAGCGTCGAATCCATGACCAGCACATCCACCACCACCCCCGACCACTCCGCGCAGCCCGCACCGGCCACCCCGGCCGACGTCGTCATCGTCGGCGGTAGCGCCGCCGGCCTCTCCGCCGCCGTCGCCCTGGGCCGATCACTGCGTTCGGTGGTCGTCGTCGACGCCGGACGACCCCGCAACGCCCCCGCCGACGGCGCCCACAACCTGCTCGGCCGCGAGGGCATCGCCCCGGCCGACCTGCTCGCCGCCGGCCGCGCCGAGGCCCTCGGCTACGGTGCGACGATCGTCGACGGCGAGGTCACCGCCGCGGTCCGGCTCGACGGAACCGATCCCGCCTTCGAGGTGGGACTGGCCGACGGCAGCCGGTACCGCGCCCGACGGCTGCTGCTCGCCACCGGCCTGGTCGACGAACTCCCCGACGTCGACGGGATCGGCGAACTCTGGGGCCGCGACGTGCTGCACTGCCCGTACTGCCACGGCTACGAGGTGCGCGGCCGGCGGATCGGGGTGCTGGGCACCGGGCCGATGGCCATGCACCAGGTTCTGCTGTTCACCCAGCTCAGCGACCAGGTGACGCTGATCGACCAATCGCTGCCGGAACTGTCGGCCGACGAGCACGCACGGCTCGACGCCCTCGGTGTGCCGCTGGTCCGCGGACCGGTCCGGCGTCTCGACACCGCCGGCGGCCGCCTGCGTGCGGCGATCCTCGCCGACGGCACCGAACTCGAACTGGACGCGCTGACCGTCACGCCGCGCTTCGTCGCCCGCACCGATCTGTTCACCGCACTCGGCGGCGAACTCTCCGACAACCCGATGGGAACCTTCATCCCCACCGAGATGGGCGGGCGCACAGCCGTTCCCGGCGTCTTCGCGGCGGGCAACGCGGCAGACCTGTCGGCGATCGTCGGGGCGTCGGCGGCGGCCGGGGTGCAGGCCGGGGCACTGATCAACGCCGATCTCGCCGACGCCGACGTGACGCGCGCGCTCGCCCGGCGGACGAGTGCGGCCGCACCCGTCTGAGCCGCCGGCCCGCACGAACCGGCGGGAACGGCCTAGTCGGGGAAGCCGTCGAGCACCGCGCGGCTCCCCGACAGCCCGAGCCGGGTGGCCCCGGCCGCGATCAGCTCGGCGGCGAACCGTGCGTCGCGGATTCCGCCGGAGGCCTTCACGCCGACCGTCGCGGGAACGGCCTCACGCATGATCTGCACGGCCCGCACGCTCGCGCCACCCGCCGGATGGAACCCGGTGGAGGTCTTCACCAGCGACGCCCCCGCCGTCGCAGCGCGCACGCACACCTCACGCAGGGTGTCCTCGCCGGCGAGCTCGAGCAGCGCCGCCGACTCGACGATCACCTTGAGCACCGCATCCGGTCCGATCGCCTCCCGGACGGTCAGGACGTCGGCGAAGACCTCGTCGAAGGCCCCCGACACCGCCGCACCCACGTCGATCACCATGTCGACCTCGTCGGCGCCCGTGTCGACCGCCAGCCGCGCCTCCGCGGCCTTGACCAGCGAATGATGCTTACCCGACGGGAATCCGGCCACCACACAGGTCTTCTGGGCGCCGGTGTCGATCGGCAGCATCGACGGCGACAGGCACACCGCGTACACGCCGAGCTCGGCGGCCTCGGCGACGGTGGCCTCGGCGTCGGCGCGGGTGGCCTCGGGTTTGAGCAGCGTGTGGTCGACGAGGGCGGCGACATCGGAACGACGGAGGTCGGTGGTGGTCACATCGTCGAGCTTGGCACACTGGACTACCGTGATCCCCTCCGACGCCCCGCACCCCACCGGCACCGCCGCCATCTCCGACCGCCGCTACGTCCTGACCCTCGGTTGTCCGGACCAGACCGGCATCGTGGCGCGCATCTCGAGCTTCCTCGCCGAGATCGGTGGATGGATCACCGAGGCCGCCTACCACTCCGACGACGACTCCGGCTGGTTCTTCACCCGCCAGGCCGTGCGCGCGGACTCCGTGGCGATGCCGCTGTCGGAGGTGCGTGAGCGGTTCGCCGAGGTGGCCGCCGACTGGGGTCCCGACACCGAGTGGAAGCTCACCGACACCGGTGAACCCAAGTCCGTGGTGCTGCTGGTCAGCAAGGAGAGCCACTGCCTGATCGACCTGCTCGGCCGGGCGCATCGCGGCGAACTGCCCGCGACGGTGTCGGCGGTGGTCGGCAACCATCCCGACCTCGAGCAGCTCACCGAACGTTTCGGCGTGCCGTTCCACCATGTGCCGTTCACCGCGCCGGAGGGGGCCGCGCGGGGCCGGACGCGGGTCAGTGCACGCGCCAAGCGGGCCGCCTTCGACCAGGTCGAGGCCATCGTCGACGGCTACTCCCCCGACGCGGTGGTGCTCGCGCGGTTCATGCAGATCCTGCCGGCGGAACTGTGCGAGGCCTGGGCCGGACGGGCGATCAACATCCACCACAGCTTCCTGCCGAGCTTCGTCGGCGCACGGCCCTACCACCAGGCCTTCGCGCGGGGCGTCAAACTGATCGGCGCCACCTGCCACTATGTGACCGCCGACCTCGACGCCGGACCGATCATCGAGCAGGACGTGACCCGCATCGACCACTCGGATGCGGTGGTGGACATGGTGCGTCAGGGCCGCGACATCGAAACCCTGGTCCTGGCACGGGGTCTGCGCTGGCACCTCGAGGATCGTGTGCTCGTCCACGGCCGGAAGACCGTGGTGTTCAACTGATCTCGGTGTTCATCTGACCTCGGGGTCGACCGATCTCGGGGGTTCGGCCGATCGGGACGGTCTGATCGGTCAGAACCCGCCGAAGTCGCCGCCACCGCCGAAGTCTCCCCCACCGAAGTCTCCACCGCCGCCGAAGTCACCGAAGCCGCCGCCACCGAAATCGTCACCGCCACCGCCGAAGTCGTCACCGCCGGTGTCACCGGCGCCGGTGTCGAGGGCATCGGTGCCGTCACCCGCGCCGCTCTCGAACCCGGCTGCGTCGTAGCCCACCCCGGACATCCCGGCGAACAGCGACGAGAACAGCAGCATCGATCCCATACCCCAGGCACCGGCGATCAGTGCGGGTTTCCACCAGGGCTCGGAGTACCAGCCTGCGGGCACCGGACGCCCGGCCACCCGACCGCCCGGGTAATAGTTCGGGGTCGACGTCGACGGGGTGGGTGACGCCTCGACCTTGCGGCCCTCGAAGTCGACGACACGGTCCTCGGTCACCTGTCCGGCACTCTTCTGTCCCTCGAGCTCGGGAACCACCGGGCCCGGGTCCATACCCATCGCGACCCGCGCGGCACGGATGTAGTACAGGCCCTCGATCGCGGTCTGTTTGGCCAGTCGCGCCTGGACCGGAGTACTCGCCTGCTCGATCTGCGAGCCGGCCGCATTCAGCCGCTCGGAGGCATCGGCGAGTGCCTGCCGGGCGGCCGGGGAGTCCCCGGTCAGCAGATAGACCTGTCCCCCCAGGCGTTCGATCGCTTGGCGCGCATCGGCTTTCGCGTCGTCGAGGTCGCGGGCACGGGATGCGCCGCTGCGTTGCTGCACCATCACCACCACCCCCACCACGAGCAGGATGACGAGCGCGATCAGCAGGAGTTGTCCCACGGTGACCTCCGGGAGCCGGGTGGAGAATCGGACATCTCCCAGCCTACCGGGATCAGAACAGTGACTACCGGGATCAGAACAGTGAGCAGCTGCTCGTCTGCTGCCCGCCGGCGGTCTGCATCTGCGACAGGTCGAGGTTCGATCCGGTCACCGAGAAGTCCACGCCCTGCTCGGTCACCTTCAGGTCCTGCACCGTGATGTCGTCGGTGAGCTCGCCGAACAAGGTGTCACCGAAGCCGTCGACGAACTGCTGGGCGTAGTCGGCCGGGATACCGAAGATGAAGGCGCTCGCCTCGACCGCGGTGAACGTGACCTTGCCCTGGTCGAGCACCGGCTTGAGGGTCAGGCTCACCGGGATCGGGATGAACCCGAGCTGTGCGGCGGCGTCGACCTTGATGGTGCCGTCGGCGGGATTGCCGACCAGCGAGGTGATCTGGGTGTTGGCCAGGAAGTTCTCGCCCCCGGTGCCGCCGGTGGTTCCCCCGGTCTGGCCGGATCCCTGCCCGCCCAGCCCGAACTGTCCGTCCTTGCTGAGGTCGACGATGCGCTGGAAGGACACGAACCCGGTGCCCTTCACCGAGTCGATCTTGACCGCATCACCGCTCTGGGTGACACCGTCGGCGCGGACGTGCAGGCGGATGGCCGAGCTGCCACCGGAATCGTCGGTGTCGATCTGGACATACGGCAGATTCTTGCTGATCACCTGCACCAGCACCGGTTTCTTGCTCAGCGAGACGCTCACCGGTTGTCCGGTGATCTCGCCGAGCTGGTCCTGGAGGCAGTTGGTGATCCGGCTGCGGAAGAACAACTCCGATCCCACCAGCGCGATGACGACGAGCAGCACCACACCGACCGCGCCGAGTGCGATGAACTTGCCCTTGCCGCCACGGCCGGGTGCGCTGGTCACCACGCCGTCGGCCGGCGGTTGGGTCGGCGGTTCCTGCGGCGGCAGGGTCTGCGTCCCGGTCGAGGTGAACGTCGCCGTTGCCGGCTTGGCCGATGCGGCGTTGCGCGGATCGGTCGGAGTGGGGCTCGTCGGCGCCTCGGACATCTGCGAGTACGCCCGCGGCTGCTCGGCGGTCGCGATGGGCTCCCACATGTCGGTGGCCGCTTTCTCGGCGGGTTCGGTGGACGGTTCACCGCCCGCCGGTTCGTCCCCGGCGGTTGCGCTGTCTGTGGTTGCGCTGTCTGTCGTTGCGCTGTCGGGTGATTCGCCGGAATTCGCCCCGGTCATCTCACGGGTCGCCGGGTCGTCGGTCGCCGGATGACCGGTGGCCGGGACGTCCTGCGATCGACCGACGCCGCCACTGTCCTCCGTGCTCGGCGCGGTGCGGGATTCGTCGTTGGGGTCCTCGGACATGCGTTCGGTCCTTCGGCATCGTCGGAAAAGGTCAGAAGTGGAATGTGCGCTGGTTGGCCAGCACGGCGAGCTGCTCGCGCGCTCGGACGACCACACCCGGATCGAGATCGTGCACGCCGATCCGGTGGTCCCCCTCGTATGACGCGACCACGCTACCGAAGGGATCTGAGATTTGGCTATGTCCGACCCCGGTGGGGGCCTTGGCTGTGCGCACCGCCTCATCGACCGGTTCCGCCTGTCCGACGGCCACCACGTAGGCGGTCGCGTCGAGCGCCCGGGCGGTCGCCAGCGTGCGCCACTGGTCGATCTTGCCGGGACCGGCCCCCCACGACGCGGGCACCACGATCACCTCGGCGCCGTGCTCGGCGAGTGCGGCGAACAAGGCCGGGAACCGGATGTCGTAACAGGTCGCCAGTCCCACCGAGACGCCGTCGACGTCGATGACGACCGCGGTGTCACCGGCGGCGACGGTCTTCGACTCCCGGAAGCCGAACGCGTCGTAGAGGTGGATCTTGTCGTATCGGGTGCGGACACCGTCGGGTGCGGCGGCCAGCAGGGTGTTGAACACCCGGCCGTCGTCGGCGGGGGTGAACATCCCGGCCACGATGGTGACGCCGTGCGCGGCGGCGATGTCGGAGACGCCCCGCGCCCACGGGCCGTCGAGCGGTTCGGCGATGGACCCGAGCGGCACACCGAACCGGCACATCGTGGCCTCCGGGAACACGACGAGACGTGCGCCGGCCGCCGCGGCCTCGGCGGTCGCCGCGGCCACCGCCGAGAGGTTCTCCGCGGGATCGACGTCGGTGCTGATCTGGGCCATGGCAATGCGCATGCGGCTCACCCTAAACCAGTGCTCACCCCTGCCGCGGGGCCACCGTCGACCATCCGACGGTGAGGACGTTGTCGACCGATCGATGTCGGGGGATCTCGACGTCGACACCTTCGGCGCGCAGCAATCGCAGCGTCTGCGCCCACCGCGCTCGGGGCCCGAATACGGTCTGGCCTGCGGCGTTGTCCCAGCATCGGTCGGCGAGGACGAGCAGGTCGTGGATGGGTTCACCGGGGACGTTGCGGTGGATGAGCGCCTTGGGCAGCCGTTCGGCCAGATCCGAGGGGCGGGCGGTGTGCCGGGGTGCCCAGCTCAGGGTGAAGGTGCGCGGACCGTCGGCGTCGAGCAGAATCCAGGCGCACCGGCGGCCGATCTCGTCACAGGTGCCCTCGACGAGCAGTCCGCCGGGGGCCAGCCGGCCACAGATCTGCGCCCACGCATCGGCCACCTCGGACTCGTCGTACTGGCGCAGCACGTTGAACGCCCGCACCACATGGGGTCGCAGCCCGGCCAGCTCGAAACCGCCGAGGGCGAAGCGCACCCCGTCGCGGGGGTCGACGATCCGGTCGGGGTCGATCTCCAGACCCACCATCTGCAGGCCGGGTGCAACGCTGCGCAGCCGGTGCGCCATCTCGACGCAGGTGTCGGGGCGGGCGCCGTATCCGAGGTCGACGACCAGCGGGGCGGGTACCGACGTCAGTGCGCCGGTGATCGCCGGCGAGTTCGCCATCCACCGGTCGATCCGGCGCAGACGGTTGATGTTCGTCGTGCCGCGAGTGATCCGGCCCGCGGGTTTCACCGCCCTGCGATCACAGGTTCTTGTCGATCCAGTCCTTGGCGTACTCGGCCTCGGCGCGGAACAGATCGACGACGTTGACCAGCATGAGCTGCTCGAGTTTGCCGTTGACGAACGGGATGAAGACCTTCACCTCGGTGGTCTTGCGGAGGGTGCAGCCGGTCTCGGTGCGCAGCAGCTCCTGCCATCCGGTGAGGCTGCCCGGCCCGGCCGGGATGGACGCGGTGTAGTCGCCCTTGGTGTTGTCGGGATCGAAGGGTCCGAACGACTCCTCACGGGTGATCACCATGTCCTTCATCAGGACGGTCTGGGCGATCGCCGGCAGCTGGTCGCGGCCGATGTGTTGCTTGAGGATCACCTTCATGCCGGTCTCGTCGGCCCGGAAATCCTCCACCTCACAGTGTGGGGAGATCATCTGGAAGCCCGCCATCATGTCATCCCAGTACTGACGGGTGCATTGAGCTTCGTAGAGCTTTTCCGGCGCATGGGTGTAGCGCGCGGAGTAGCTGAGACGTCGTGCCATAACGGTCTAGCGTACGTGACCGTCCCGTTACCTTCGCCGGGGTGGGGGCTCAGGGGTGCTCGACGTCCCAGGTCACGGTCTTCTCTCGCTCGTTGTCGAGCAGTGCCTCGAGCTCGCCGATGATGGCCTTCTCGATCTTGCCGCCGAGGAAGGGGATGCTCACCGTCGCCGAGCCGGTGTAGCCGACCGTGGCCGGGTCGCCGCTCACCGAGATCTCGCCGTCGACCTTGGCCGGAGCACCGGTGACGGTGGCCGTCATGGTGCCGGTGATGGTGTCGCCGGAACGGGTGAAGCGCACGGTGCGGGGGATCTCGAGGTCGCCGGGACGCACGGCGGTGACCGCCGACGGCAGCCGGTCCTCGGGGACGCCCTGCTTGAGTTCGATCACAACGGTGTCGCCGTCGCGATGGAACGACTCGAGCGAGCCGTGGCTGGAGTTCGTCGCCTCGAGCAGGTCATGCCAGTACTGCTCGGTGGACACGATGTCCCAGTACCGGGCGGTGGAGAACGGAAAGGACACCGAGTGCTTGAGCGAGCTCGCCATGCCGAGGAGATTACTCGACGCCTCCGGCGGACCGCGCCGCGTCCCGGCTCGGCCACGTGTGCGCCGGGCCGGGACGCCGATCGCCGAGATCTCACGAGCCCGGTGGCCGGGTTACCCTCACTGCCGTGACCGAGACATCGCTGCAGCACGGGGTGCCGCTCGCCGGCCTGACCACTCTGCGAGTCGGCGGACCGGCCCGCGCACTGATCCGCTGCGCGCAGACGCGTGACCTGGTGGAGGAGATCGCCGCCGCCGACGCCGCGGGCGAACCGGTCCTGATCATCGGCGGCGGGTCCAATCTGCTGATCTCCGACGACGGGTTCCCCGGCACCGCGATCGTGGTGGGCAGTTCCCGGATCGAGTTCGGCACCGGCCGCGAGTCGGGCCGCGCCCATGTGACCGCCGACGCCGGGGTGGTGTGGGACGACCTGGTGGCCCGCACCGTCGCCGAGGGGTACGGCGGTCTGGAATGTTTGTCGGGCATCCCCGGTTCGACCGGAGCGACCCCGGTCCAGAACGTCGGGGCGTACGGCGTGGAGGTGGCCGACATCCTGCGGTCGGTGCAGGTGCTCGACCGGCGGGCGGGCAACCTGCGCTGGGTCTCGCCCAACGAACTCGGACTCGGCTACCGCACGTCGCGGCTCAAGCACCGCGACGAGATGGTGGTGGTGGCGGTGTCGTTCTGGTTGAACGACGACCGGCTCAGCCGGCCGCTGCGCTACCGCGAGCTCTCGGAGTCGATGGGCGTCGAGCCCGGCGGGCAGGCCGACGCCGCCGAGGTGCGCGAGCATGTGCTGGCGACCCGACGACGCAAGGGGATGGTCCTCGACCCCGCCGACCACGACACCTGGAGTGCGGGCTCGTTCTTCACCAACCCGATCGTCGCCGACGCCGATGCGGCATCGGTCCTGGAGCGGATCCGCTCACAGGTGGGTCCCGATGCCGCGGTGCCGGAGTACCCGGCCGAGGGCGGCACCAAGTTGTCGGCGGGCTGGCTGATCGAGCGTGCCGGCTTCGCCAAGGGCCATCCCGGCCCCGATGCGCTCGTCCGACTGTCAACGAAACACACTCTGGCACTGACCAATCGGGGTTCGGCGTCGACGTCGGACGTACTCGCCCTGGCCCGCGAGGTACGCGACGGCGTGGCCGACGCCTTCGGTGTGGTGCTGCACCCCGAGCCCGTGCTGGTGGGGTGCTCGTTGTGATCTCCGCTCGCGCGTTCCGGTGACCGCCGATCCCGTTCCGGCCGCTGAACACACACCGACCGCCGACCCCACCCAGCTCCCCGTCCGGTCGGATCCGACCGTCCACGAAGGGTTTCCGCATCGCCCCTCGGTCCGCACCATCCTGTTCGGGGTGGACGGCGCGCGGTCACGGATCGGCGGTGCACTCCGCGCACTGATCGCGGTGGCCCTGCCGGGTCTGGTGGGGCTCGCCGTCGGCGGCGGGGTCGGCGCGGCCGTCTCCACCCTCGGTGCGTTCGCGGTGGTGTACGGCGAACGCCGCCTGCACCGGGTCCGGTGGCAGGTGGTGTGCGGCTACGGGGTGGTCCTCGTCGGCTGCGCCACCGCGGGTGCGCTGGTCGGCCACGGCATGCGCTCGTGGCCGACCGCCCTCGGCTGGATCGCCTTGTGCGCCTTGATGATCGCGATCGCCGTCGGAGCCGCGGTCTGGGTGGATCTGCTCCGCGAACCCGCGCCCGGCTCGTTTCTGCTGGTGTTGTGCGCCGAACTCGCCGGGGTGCTGGTGGCACATTCGACGGCCTCGGTCGGTGCGGTGATCGGATGGACGGCGGCCGGGGCGGGGTCGGCGCTGCTGGTGACGCTGTGCGCGGCACTCCCCGATGTGTGGCGGTCCCGGACCGGCCGGGCCGACACGGATTCGCCGGCGATCACGTCCACACCGGACCCGGAACGCACCGACACCCCGACCGTGGCCGAGCGGCTGCGCTGGGGACACCGCAGCGTCCGCACCCGCACCCTCGCGTTGCGCCTCGGGCTCGCCTGCGTGATCGCCGGTGGCGCCGCGATCGCCGTCGGCCTGCCCCGCCCCGACTGGGCGGTGATCACCGCGGCGATGATCCTGCACCAGGGACCCGACCGGCTCCTCGGCAGCTGGCGCGGGGTGCACCGCCTGGTCGGCACCGTGCTCGGAGTACTGGTGCTCGCTGCCCTCGCCGTACCCCTGCAGATCCCGGCGGTGCTGATCATCGCCGTGGCGGTGCTGATGGCGGTCACCGAGGTCTTCCTGGTGGTGAACTACTCGATCGCGATGATCGTGATCACTCCGCTGGCCATGATCCTGGGTGAGCTGGCGCCGCCGGCATCGCTGGGCCCCACCCTGTTCGCCCGCATCCTGGAGACCGTCGTGGGTGTGACGGTCGCGGTGACCGTGCTGTGGGTCGTCCTGCCCCGGGCACACCGGTCGATCCTCGCCGATGCGAATGCGCGGGTGGCCGCGTCGATCACCGATGCCGCGACCGAACCCGATTCACTGCCCCATCACCGTCGGCTCGACCACGCCCTGCGGACCGGGGCCGCCGCCCTCCGGCATGCCGCGCACTGTGAACCCGAGTGGGCCCGGCGACGGTGGCCGGCACATCACGGACTGCACACCTCCGGCCGCGAACTGCTGGCCGATCGGGAACGCGCCGCCACGGCGGCGCCGATGCCCGCACCCCCGATCCGACCGCGTCCGGGCGCCCCTCAGGATGGGTCGGAGGCGGGCCCCACCGGCTGACGCAGGATGGTGCGGAGCCGCTGCACCGCCGTCCGACGGAAGTCGCTCAGATAGATCTCGTGGTGGGTGCCGGTCATCGCGAGTCCGTGCGCGGGGATGAACCGCTGGTGCATCTCCTCGAGCACCGGTGCCTCGTCGTCGAACGACCCGACGTGCAGCGTCTGCACACAGCGTCCCTCGGTGAGCCCGGCGACCCGGATGTCGTCGATCCGGCCGGGTACCGCACGCTTGGCACGAACGGCACCGAACGCCGCCTCGACATCCTCGGCGCCGAGCCAGTCCGGGATCATCAGCAGCAAGGTCCAGTCCCAGCGGGACTTGTCGCGTGCGGTGGTGAAGGAATCCGGATCCGTGGCCCACCACAGACCCTCGAGCGGTGGGACGACGTAGTCGCGACCCAGCTCCCGCTTGCTGTGGAACTTCAGGGCGTACGCCACCGGATACAGCGCGGCGATCGCCTCGGCGAACTCCGGTGCCGAGTTCGGGTCACCGTGGCCGTCGATCATCAGATACGACCTGGCCGGGACGTCGACGATGTCGAATCGCCCGCGGCGCGCCCGGTAGTCGGCCGACGTCTTGCCGAAGTCGACCTTCTCGAACTCCCCGCCCCTGCCCGGATCGTCGGCCTGCTCGTGCGATCCACCCACCGGCACTCCTCTCCTCGGGTCCGGCCCCGGTCCAGGACGGGGTGCCTGACCTGGGACACCGCCGCACCCCGACCGCTGCACCCCGACCGCTGCGGACACCTTCAGAAACCCTTCAGTTGCGGCCCCTGTCCGATCCATACCGTATGTCCCATGAGTGATTCACGTGCACCGCAGGACAACAACGACAACATCGACGGCGACGCGGAGACCACCCCCGTCGTCCACCCCGACGATGCCCCCACCACGGCACACCCGGCCGACCCGACCACCGCCATCCCCGCGGCACCCACCGCCCCCTACTCCGGCAACGAACCGGCAGGCGCGGTTCCGGCAGGGGCTGTCCCGGCAGCGGCCGGCGCCCCGGCATCCAGCTCGCGCTGGTCGTTCGTCCGCTCCCACCGCACCGCGATCATCACCGGCGTCTCCGCGCTGATCGTCGGCGGGATCATCGGCGGCGGCATCGGCTGGGCGGCGAGCGGTGACGGCGACGGTCATCGGGGCGGACGCGGCGGCCACTCCCAGATGCAGGGTGACCGGGACGGTTCCGGCCAGGGTGACCGCGGCGGCCGTGGCGGCATGGGCGGCGGACAGATGGGCGGCGGTCAGATGGGCAGTGGTCAGATGGGTGGCGAGAACGGCCCCGGCATGCGTGGCGGACGCGGCGTGATGGGTGAGATCACCGCGATCAACGGCGACACCTGGACCGTCCGCACCGGCGACGACACCGAGATCACCGTGACCGTCGGCGGCGAGACCGGCTTCGGTACCGGCCGCGCACCGGCCGAGCGCGGCGACTTCGCCGTCGGCGACGAGGTCATGGTGGCCGGTGACCGCGACGGCGACAAGATCACCGCCACCCGCATCGCCAAGGCACCCGAACGCGGTACGCAGGGCAACTCCGGTACGCCGGGCGGCACCGACACCCCGAGCGCCCCGTCCACCGCCGGCACCCCCAGCTGAGCACCGTGCGAATCGGGTCCGGCGTCGTCCCCGCCGGGCCCGGGCACTGGCAGAATCTGAAGTCGTGAACGCGACGGTCCTGGTCATCGAGGACTCCACATCCATCCGGGTCGCCCTGACGGCGGCCCTCACCGACGCCGGGCATCGGGTGATCGCCCGCGAGGACGGCGCCCGCCTCGAGCACGATCTCCACGAGTTCGCCCCCGACGTGGTGCTGCTCGACGTCATGCTGCCCGGCTCCGACGGCTTCACCCTGCTCGACGTCGTCCGACGCCGCAGCGACGCCGGCATCATGATGGTCACCGCGCGCGACGCCGTCGCCGACCGGCTACACGGTCTGACCGAGGGTGCCGACGACTACATCACCAAACCGTTCGAGATGGCCGAGCTCGTCGCCCGCGTCGGGGCCGTGCTGCGCAGACGCGGCGCCCACACCGACCTGCTCTACGTCGACGATCTGGTGATCGACCAGGATCAGGGGGTCGCCACCCGTGCCGGCACGCCACTGGCGTTGACCCCCACCGAGTTCCGCGTCCTGTGCTTCCTGGCCCAACGACGCGACCGGGTGGTCACCAAGACCCAGATCCTCACCGGGGTGTGGGGATATGACCACTACGACCCCAACCTCGTCGAGGTCAACGTGAGCGCATTGCGCCGCAAACTCGAAGCCCACGGGCCCCGGCTGCTGCAGACCGAACGCGGCCGCGGCTACACGCTGCGGCCCGCCGCACCGGATGCCGCAGGCGCCGCCACCGCGGCGGGCCGATCGTGAGGCTGCGCCGCCGGATCACCGGCGGTTCGCTGCAGGCCCGGGTCACCCTGGCCGCGGTCGCCGTGGTCACCCTCGCCCTGGTCGCGATCATCGCGATCGGGGCGACGCTGTTCACGGTGGCGAGCAACCAGGCCGCCGAGGCCCTGCTGGCCGATCGGGAAGCCCTCGCCCAGCAGTATGCCGGCAACTCGTCGAACCCCGAGATGTTCCTGCGCCGGATCGAGAACGAGTCGGTGCGCGCACGCGTCCGGCTGGCCGACGGCACCGAGGTGGGCCGGCCCACCCGCGGCTCGGTCGCCCAGCGCGACGTCCGGCTGAAGGGGTCGGGCCGGTCGTGGAGCGACGACGCCGAGGTGACCCTGGCGATCGACGGTGACCTGCTCGGTGAGGTGCGCTCCCGGCTGCTCGTCGACATGGTCGTCACGGGCGTCGTCGCACTCGCCGTGACCGCCCTGCTGCTGTGGTTCGGGATGCGGTACGCGTTGTCGCCGCTCGACTCGATGACCTCGGTGGCGCGATCCATCGCCGCAGGCCGGCGCGGTACCCGCCTCGACCCGGCGCGCACCGACACCGAACTCGGGCGGACGGCGGCGGCCTTCGACGACATGCTCGACTCGCTCGAGGGTGCCGAGGCACGCCAGCGTGCGGCACAGGAGCAGGTGCGTCGGTTCGTCGCCGATGCCGCCCATGAACTGCGTACCCCGGTCACCGGGGTGCAGGCGATCGCCGAGACGCTGTTGCAGATGCGCCCCGACGCCGACCCGGAGGAACGCGAGGAACTGTTGCTGCTGCTCGTGCAGGAGACCCGACGCGCCGGGCGGCTGGTCGACGACATGGTCGACATGGCCCGGATCGACGCCGGTCTGACACTGCAACCGTCGTCCACCGACCTCACCGCGCTCGCCGACGAACAGTGCCGGCGCGTGGCCCTGCTGCATCCCGACCTCGACATCACCTGTTCCGGCGACGCCCCGCTGACCTGGGCAGATCCGGGGCGTGTGTCGCAGATCCTGGCGAATCTCGTCGACAACGCCTGTCAGGCCACCCCGGCCGGCGGACGGGTGGCGGTCGCCGTCTCGGCAACGCCGACCACGGTCTCGGCGACGGTCACCGACACCGGCGTCGGGGTGCCCGAGGCCGACCGGGAACGCATCTTCGACCAGATGGTGCGGCTCGATGTCTCCCGGGACCGCCGCTCCGGCGGCGCCGGACTCGGACTGGCGGTGGCGCGGGGGCTGGCCCGCTCCCACGGCGGCGAGCTGAGTCTGCTCGACACCGACGGACCGGGCGCCACGTTCCGGCTGGATATACCGCTCACCGACGCACCCGGGGACACCCCGGCAACCGAGGCCACCGCACCCGACGGCTCCGGTGCCCCCGCCGACGCGGAGGACACCGGCCGGTCCGGGGACTAGTGGTCGGCGGGCAGCGTCGAGCCGGTCTCGGTGGCCTGCTGTTCGAGGATGTCGTCGATCACGCCGGCCGCCTCGATCGGGGCCATGTGGCCGACCCCCTCCAGCACCACCAGGTCGCGCAGATCGCCCTGGTCACGCAGGACCTGTGCCATCCGTTCGGCGTGGATCACCGGGGTGAGCCGGTCCCGATCGCCGACGATCACGGTGGTCGGCACCCGCAGCGCACGTAGCCCGGCGAGCACGTCGAGCCGGCCCATCGCCGCACCCCATCCGGCCCGGACCCGTGCCGGACACTGCGAGACCATCGCGTCGACAAAGGCGACATGTGCCGCGCGGGCGTGGGGTCCGAGCGCGATGTAGTGCGAGAACCGGTCGTTGAACGCGGTGTGTGGCAACGGCACGGGTGTGGAGGTGACGAGGCGTCCGACGGTCGGCTGGAACGGCCGGCTGTAGAACGGCAGGTTCTCAGGGATCAGGCGATGGTTGCCGAGCACGTCGACCGCCGCGGTGGAGATCAACGCCACCGACGACGCGACGTCGGGCACCTTGCCGGCGAACTGCGCCGCCCACGACATGACGGTCATGCCGCCCATGCTGTGCCCGATGATCATGGCCTTGCGTCCAGCCGGGAGTACCGCGGTGAGCACCGCGTCGAGGTCCTGGCCGAGCAGGTCGATGGTGGGACGGGTGCGACTCACCTGACTGCGGCCGTGTCCGCGCTGGTCGTAGACCACCACGGTCCGCTCCGGGGTGAGCCGGTTGATCTGGGCGTTCCAGAAGCTGGTGTTGCAGGTCCATCCGTGTGCGGCGACGATCACCTCGGCATCGGATGTGGCCGGATCGGGTCCGTGGATCTCCACGTACAGGTGGGTGCCGTCGGTGGCGACGACCTCCCGGCGGATCGGCTCGGCCGCCGGGGTGGCGATCAGTTCGTCCGGGCCGTCGTCGACCGCTCGTTCGGCGGTCAGTGCCTCGCGCGCGAGTGCGGCGAAGATGCCGCCGATCCCGGCTGCGGCCCCCACCGCCACGGCACCGGCTGCCGCTCCTGCCACACCCATGAGTGCAGTGCGTGTTCGCATGGTTCTCTCCCCCTCCAAGACCCGACGATCAGGTCTTCGGTCCATCTCCGCGCGTCGCCACGCGGGCTATCCTTCGGCCGTCTTTCCGGCCGTCTCCTCCCCGTCAACGAGATCGGTGAGATCACGATTCCCGGCCTCGCCGGCGCCGGCGGAGTCGCGGTCGGCTGCGGTGTCGTGGCCGTCGGCGGTGTCGCGATCGGCTGCGGTGTCGCGGTCGTCGAGGACGGTGATGCCCGCGTCGTCGTCGGCGGTCACGTCGAAGTAGGTCGACGCCTGCCCGATCGCGCGGGTGATCTCGTCGTCGAGCGCCTTACGGAAGGTGGTCTCCACGATCTCGTGGGCCATCGGCCGGACCGTCTGGATCAGGTCTGCGACCTTGCTGATGGTGTCCTCGCCGAGGTCGGGCAGGTTCTCGTTGACGTATTTGTCGGTGATGATCGAGACGAAGCTGCGTGCGGCGTCCTCGAGATCACCCTGTACACGGACGAAGCGGTCGAGCAGGACGTCGATGTCGATCCCGCTCTTGACCAGTACCTCGGCACCCTCGAGGACCTCGGGGTTCTTGACCGCGTAGTGGGCGCCGTCCTTGACCAGCAGACCCAGTTTCTGGCTCAGTGCGATGGAGCGCTCGCTGGCGTTGAGCGACTTGCGCAGTTCGGTGAAGGTGATGGTCGCGGCCCGCTTGAAGTTGCGGAACCGGCCACCCTTGGGTGGGGTGCCGCGCAGCACGTGCTCGACCTTCATCCCGTAGTGCGCGGCGTGCAGCAGTTCGCTGATGGTGGCGAAGGTGTACCCACGCTCGAGCATCCGGGAGATCAGGTTCAACCGGACGAGATGGTCCTCGGTGTACCAGCCGGTGCGTCCCCGGATGGTGGGGGGCGGGAGCAGACCGCGGTCCTGATAGACGCGGATGTTGCGCACGCTGACCCCGGACGCCTCGGCAAGGTCGTTGATCCGATACTCAGCCACGCAGGTCAGTCTATTCCGCTTCGATCCGGCCGCATGCGGCCCGCTCCCGCGCGTCACGCGAGAAGCAGTACTCCGATCGCGATCAGCACGCCCACCTTGACCACCTCGAATGCCACATACACCAGGTGGGTGTTGCTGCGCGGGCCCTCGACGTAGGCGTCGCCGGCCGCGAGCACGGCGTCGGAGCGACGGTTGAGCACCGGGCGGACGCCGCCGACCTGGATGGCCAGCAGCACCGCGACGATGATCACGAGGATGCCCTGGGCGTCCCCGATCCAGCCGCCGGCGGCGGCGCAGACCACCAGTACGACGGCCCACACCACCTCGACGGCGTTGAGCGCCCGGAACACCAGCCGGCCAATGCCCAGGCCCAGCGGGATGGTGATCCCGGGGGCCCGGAACTTCAGCGGTGCCTCGATGAACGAGATCGCGAACACCATCCCCAGCCACAGGAAGGTGGCCGCGGTGGCGAACGCCGAGGCGGTACTCATCGGGAGCTGCCGGTGCGCAGCAGTTCCGGACCGAAGGTCTCGTAGTGGATCCGGTCCTCGGGGATGTCGCGGGCCAGCAGCTGCTCGCGCACGGCGCCCATGAAACCGGCCGGGCCACACAGCATCGCGTGCACGCCGTCGGCGAGCTCGATCCCGTCCAGCGACATCTGGCCGACGCGGACGTCGTCGGAGTTCACATGCTCCACACCCTGCTCGTACCACTGGTACAGGCGGGCGTCGTCGAGATTCTCCACCAGGGAGGCGAGCTGACCGCGGTGGGGCTGGCGGGCACGCGAACGGTCGGCGTGCAGGACGGTGACCTGACGCTGCCGGCCGTTGGCGCCCAGAGCGTTGAGCAGACCGATCACCGGGGTGCAGCCGATCCCTGCCGAGGCCAGCAGCAGCGGCGAATCATCATCGGGCAGAACGAGATCGCCGAACGGTGTGGACACATGCAGGGTGTCACCCTCGAAGACGTGCTCGTGCAGGTGCGCCGACACCTCACCGGCGAGCTTGACGCTGAACGTCCACTCGGCGCGGCGATCGGCCGGGCCGGTCAGGCTGTACTGCCGGATCTGGTGTGCGCCGTCGGCGAGCGGAACCTGCACCGAGATGTACTGTCCGGGATGGAAAGTCGGCAGCTCGGCACCGTCGGGTCGGGCCAGCACGAAGGACACGGTGTCCGGCGACGCCTGGGTCCGGCCGGTGACCAGCAGATCGCGCCACACCTGTCCGGGCTCGACACCGGCTGCGGCGTAGAGGTCGGCCTCCTCGCGGATCAGCACATCGGCCATGTCCCAATACAGTTCGTCCCACGCATTGGCGACCTCGGGTGTCACCGCGGCACCGAGGACCTCCACGATCGCACCGAACAGGTGCTCGTGGACCACCGCGTACTGATCGCGGGTGACGCCGAGCGAGGCGTGCTTGTGGGCGATCCGGTCGATGATGAACCGCTGACGACGCAGATCGGGCTCGAGCTGCAGGTGGGCGTAGGCGGCGATCGAGCCGGCGAGGGCCAGCGGCTGCTCCCCGGACTGCTGATGGCTGCGGTTGAACAGGTTGTCGAGCAACTCCGGATGCGCGGTGAACATGCGGTTGTAGAAGTTCGGGGTGATCTCGCCGAGCGCACCTTCGACAGCGGGAAGGGTGGCGGCAACGGTTTCACGAGTGGCCTGCGACAGCACGGCATTCTCCATTCGATAGGTCCCCGGGCGGGTACCGATTGGGTATCCGGGCGGGAAAGGTAGGTCGCCGAGGGCTATTCGGCGACCCGGTCCACCTCGGCGACGTTTCGCCGCGGCAGGTCGAGGGTGAGCAGCACCGCACCGGTGGGGTCGGCGACCAGGTCGCCGACGGTCTGCTCGTCGAGGCTGGCGAAGAACGCCCGGCGTGCGGCGGCAAGCGCCCCACGCAGACGACAGGCGATCCGGAGCGGGCAGGGGGTGAGGCCGTCACAGTCGACGACCTCCCCCTCCCCTTCCAGCCGCCCCGCCAGCCACCCGACCCGGGCGGTCCGCCCGAGTTCGGTGATGACGAGCCCACCGGTTCGACCGCGCCGGGAGTGGACGATCCCGAGCTCGGACAACCGACCGACGACCTTCGCCACATGTGTATATGGCACCTCGAGGTCATCGGCCAGTGCTCGTGTGGTCATCGACCCGTCCCCCTGCACCGCCAGCCGCATCACCACGCGGAGGCCGATGTCGGTGAACCGGGTCAATTGCACAACTACACTTCACCATAATTTGCATCTGAGATGCATATTATTGGGACGTGGTCCTCGTCACGTTTGCCCGGCGGCGGCCAGACCTGGGAATCAGTGGTCGAGGCGCCGGTGCCAACGGCGATCGAGACGCTTACCCACGGTGATCGAGCCGTGCGCCAGCAATGGTTGAGCCGAGCCGACGAGGCGTGAGCCAACGATGGTTGAGCCGACGAGGAGCGTAGCGACGAGGCGTGTCGAAACCTCCGCAGCCCGACCTCCCCGACGCAACCACCACCCCGGAAGTGGACAGAAAAAAGCAGCCACCCCATGCGGAGTAGCTGCTCGGAAAGCGAACGGTTCGGCCGGTCAGCCGTGTTTACGGAACCAGGACTTGCCCTGGACTGCGTCGACGCGCGGACGTACGTCGACGAGGTAGACGATGAGGGCGACGACGCCGATCAGGTACAGGATCGTCGGAGCCTGGAAGATCCAGATGAACACCGTCGCCGCAGCGAGCAGGGACACCCACAGCACCTTGCTCTGCTTGTCCACCGCGGGGAATGCGTCCTTGCGCTGGATACTGGCATGGATCAGGGCGACAACGGCGGCCACGCCGGCGACGACGGTCAGCAGCCACAACACGATGTTCTGGCCGGCCGCAAGAACTCCCACAAGACTCACAGCGACCACTCTAGACCGACATACACGGCAGACGCCCGACGCGACCGGGCCCATGGCCGGTCGGGCTGGGCCCGCCCAGGAGTGCCCATCACCGACCGTGGACCGCTACGTCGTGGATCGCGGGACCGTGGCCTTCTTTGCCGGTGCGGCCTTCTTCGCGGCGGTCGACTTTTTCGCCGCGGTTGTCTTCTTCGCTGCGGTTGCCTTCTTCGCTGCGGTCGTCTTCGTGGCCGGCGTGGTCTTCTTGGCTGCCGTGGTCTTCTTGGCTGCCGTGGTCTTCTTGGCCGGCGTGGTCTTCTTGGCTGCCGTGACCTTCTTCGCCGCGGTCGTCTTGGCCGGCGTGGTCTTCTTGGCTGCCGTGGTCTTTGCCGGCGTAGTCGTCTTCGCTGCAGTCTTGGCCGGCGCAACCCGCTTGGCTGCGGTCGTGGTCTTCTTCGCTGCAGCCGACTTCGTCGGCGCAGCCTTCTTCGCTGCAGCCGACTTCGTGGGCGCAGCCTTCTTCGCTGCAGCCGTCTTGGCCGGCGTGGTCTTCTTGGCCGGCGCAGCGTTGTCGACAGGTGCCGCCTTTGTGGCCGGTGTAGCCGTCTTCGCCGGGGTGACCGTCTGGGCAGCCGGCGTCTTCTTCGCGGGGGCCTTCGCGGGTACAGCCTTCTTCGCCGGCACAGCCTTCGTCACCGGTGCCGCCTTCGTCACCGGTGCCGACACCTTCGGGGCCTCGATCGCCGGGTCGTCGACGATCTCCGCGTCGACGACGAGCGTCTCGACGTCGGTCACGGCCCGTTCGCCGACCAGTCGGGCCGAGGACGCGATGGTGCCCAACGCCTCCTCGGTCAGCGCGAGCGCATCGGTGTACAGCTTCTCCAGCTTCGGCCGGTTCTCCAGCGCCGAGGGCTGTGCCTTCAGCCTGCCCACCACCTGCTCGCCACGCTCGGACAACGAGGTCAGCAGGGCCGCGGCGACGGCCAGATAGGCCTCGGCCACCCGCCGCAGTTCGTCCGGCGAGAACCGCGAGGCCAGCTCGTCGATCTCGGCCGGGATCTCCACCGGCAACGCCGACAGCTTCGACCGTGCGTCGTCGAACGCGGCGAGCGCCGCCGCCAGGGCCTCGTCGATGGTCGACTGGGTCTCCTCGATCCCCCCGGCGATGCGGGCCTGGACCCCGCCCACCGTGTCGGCGATCCGCGACGGCGCCTCACCGGTCGCGGCCTCGCCTCGCTCGCGAAGATCGGTCAACAGCGCGGACACCTGGCCGAGTGCGCTGGTCAACGGGTTGTCGAGCATGGTGGTCACTCCTCGGAGTCGGGACCGTCCGGGTCACTGCCCGCTGGGGCGTCTCCCGCCGGGTCGGTTACCTCTGTGCCATGTACCTCTGGGCCGGTTGCCGCTGGGCCGTTCACCTCTGCGGCGTTCTCTTTACGGAAGGATTCGTAGATCTCGAGCAGCATCTGCTTCTGCCGCTCGTTGATGGAGTCGTCGGCGACCAGGGCATCCCGGACCGGGCTGGCCGGCCGTTCTTCGAGGATTCCGGCACGGACATACAACACCTCTGCCGAGACGCGCAGACCCTTGGCGATCTGGGCGAGCACATCGGCCGACGGTTTACGCAGACCACGTTCGATCTGACTCAGATACGGATTGCTGACGCCGGCCCGTTCGGCCAGCTGCCGCAACGAGACCTCGGCACCGAGCCGTTGCGACCGGATGAACGCCCCGATGTCCTGGGCGGCGTTCGCCACGGCATCCTGCGCGACCGCGGTCACGTTCTCGACGGCGTGCCCGACCCCACCGGAATGTGTGTCATGGGCCGGACCGGGATCCGTCCCGTCTCCCGGCGCCCCGTCCCCCGACGACCCTGCCGGGTCGTCGTAGGCGGGATGAGAGGGATCAGGGGTCTTGGATGTGCCACGCATGGTGCAAGCCAGTATCGGCGCAGGTGCTAACTCATGCAAGCACTGTGCATGCACCGCGAGTCTGTGAGGCCGCCCGGCGGTGCCGCTGCCCCGCCGATCAATGGAAGATCAGCACCGAGATCGTGTAGATCACCAGCCCGGCCAGCGAACCGACGACGGTGCCGTTGATCCGGATGAACTGCAGGTCACGCCCCACCTGCAGCTCGATCTTGCGGCTGGTGTCGTCGGCGTCCCAGCCGCGCACGGTCTCGGTGATCACCGAGATGATCTCCCGCGAGTAGTTGGTCGCCACGTGATTGGCGACACGTGCCACCCAGCCGTTCATCTTCTCCTGCAGTGGGCGGTCGTCGCGGATCCGCACCCCCAGGTTGATCACTGCATCCGACAATGTGTTCCGCAGCGTCGAGTTGGGGTCGGCGAGCATCTGCTCGATCACGGCCTTGCCGGTGTTCCAGGCGGTCGACGCCGCACCGGCGACCTCGTCGCTGCCCACCAGCTCGTGCTTGATGCCCTCGAACCGGGCCACCATCTGTGGGTCGTGCTGCAGATCGTGGGCGAACTTCTCGACGAACTGGTGCATCGACTTGCGCAGGTCGTGCTGCGGATCGTTGCGCACCTTCTCGGTGAAGTCGACGAGCTCACGGTAGATCTTGTCGCCCACCAGCACGCTGACGAACTTCGGTTTCCACGACGGGCCCACATCCGCCTCGACCACCCGGTCGATCACTTCCTGGCTGCCGAGCGCCCACTCGTGGGCTCGGTCGCACAGGAGCTGGAAGACCGGTTCGAGTCGCTCCTCGGCGATCAGCTGGTCGAGGATACGGCCGATCGGCGGTGCCCACTCCGGTTCGGCCGCCCAACGCAGCGCGGCCTGGATGAACTGCTCGATGTCCTCGTCACGCAGCATCTCCGAGGCGAGCTTCAGTGCCCGCGCAGCCTCGTCGGACACGCGTGGTGCGTTGGCCGGATCGGCCAGCCACGTCGCCACCCGCCGCGGCATGTCCAGCTGTTCGGCACGCTGGACGATCACCTCCGGCGTCATGAAGTTGTCCTCGATGAAGCCACCGAGCTGGTCGCCGATCTCGTCCTTCTTCTTACGGATCAGTGCGGTGTGCGGGATCGGGAGGCCGAGCGGATGCTTGAACAATGCGGTGACGGCGAACCAGTCGGCCAGCGCACCCACCATGCCCGCCTCCGACGCCGCCCGGACGTACCCCACCCAGGCGGCCACGTCGGCGCCGTCACGGTGCTCGAGATACCTGGTGAACAGGTAGATCAGCGCGGCGACCAGCAGCATGGCGGTCGCGACGATCTTCATCTTGCGCAGGTCACGTCGCCGCTTCTCGTCGGCCACGGAGTCACCGGCGCCGAACCCTGGAGCCGATGCCGACTCCGGCTTCCGGTGACGCCCGGCGCCCGTGATGTCGGGACTCAGTGTTGACACCCCCTCAGTTGTACCCGCTTGCAGCCACTACGCTGACGTGGTGATCGCAAATCGTCCCAGCCCCGCATCCGCGGCCCGCGCCGCGGTGTCGGCCGCGGCGACGGTGACCCGGGGCATCGAGCATGCGCTGCTCGGGGGACCCGCCGAGTCCGGGCCGAAGCCCGACGGCCGTCGCGCCCGATGGGAGAAGCACAAACAGGCCCGCCGGACCGAACTCACCGACGGCACGATCGCCGCGATCCGGGAACTCGGCGCCGATGTCGGGATGGACGAGATCGCCGGGCACATCGGCATCTCCAAGACCGTGCTCTACCGGTACTTCACCGACAAGAACGACCTGGGTGTCGCGGTCACCTTCCGGTTCTTCGAGACCACACTGCTACCCCGGCTGACCGACGCGATCAGCGACGAGGTCGACGAGTACACCCTGACCCGCACGGTGATCGAGGTCTACGTCAACGCCGTCGCCGACGAGCCCGCCCTGTACCGGTTCGCCTGGTCGGCGTCGCCGACGTCGTCGGTGACCTCCGCGGAGTCGGAGAAGATCGTCGCGCAACTGCTCAACGCGACCCTCGTCAGCCGCTTCGACGAGCGGTCCGGCGATTCCTCGGGCGCCCAGGTGTGGTCGTACATGCTGGTCGGGGCCATGCAGCGCGCAGTCGACTGGTGGATGGTCGATCGGCCGATCGAGCTGCCCGAACTGATCGACTACCTGGTGATGATGGTGTGGAGTTCGATCGTCGGCGTGGCCACGTCGAACGGCTCCCGCGAACTGTTCATGGCCGACCCGCCGGCCATGCCCGACCCCGCCCCACTACCCGAACCCGGCGCGGAAACCGATCCCGATGCCGGAACCGCCACGGATTCCCCTGCCTGACCGACCCCGACCGACCCGAGGAGATCCACACCCATGGGCAAGAACGGTAAGAACGGCAACGGTACGAACGGTGGCGGTAAGAACGGCAAGAACGACCCGGCGGGCTGGCTGACCCCGGCGGTCACCGCCTTACGGGTCGGGGCGGTCGGACCGATCGCCGGCTTCGACGCCGATTCGACGCCCGGTTTCTCCGGTTCCCGGGAGCTGGGCGAGCAGTTGCTCGCCGAACGGGGCGAGGTGCTCGCGGACCTGCAGGAGTTGCTGTACGCCAACGGCCGGGCCGGCGACAACCGGTCGGTCCTGCTGGTCCTGCAGGGTATGGACACCGCGGGCAAGGGCGGCATCGTGCGCCACGTCGGCGGACTGCTCGACCCGCAGGGGCTGGCGATCAAGGGTTTCGGCAAACCCACCCCGGAGGAGCTCGAACACGACTTCCTGTGGCGGGTCCACAAGGCGTTGCCGCCGGCCGGGCGGCTCGGCATCTTCGACCGGTCGCACTACGAGGACGTCCTGCCGGTGCGCGTGCACAACCTGGTGCCGCAGTCGGAGTGGGAGAAGCGGTACGCGATCATCAACCAGTTCGAGAAGGAACTGGTCGAGTCCGGCACCACCGTCATCAAGTGCGCGCTGGTGGTGTCGAAGGCCGAGCAGAAGGCACGCCTCACCGAGCGTCTCGAACGACCCGACAAGTACTGGAAGTACAACCCCGGCGACATCGACGAGCGGGGATTCTGGGACGACTACCTGCAGGCCTACCAGGCGATCTTCGATCGTTGCGACTCCGATACCGCCCCCTGGTTCCTGATCCCGGCCAATCACAAGTGGTTCGCCCGCCTGGCGGTGTGTGAGCTGCTGATCAGTGCGCTGTCGGGACTCGATCTGGACTGGCCCCCAGCAGATTTCGACGTCGCCACCGAACTCGAGCGCATCCGGACACTCGACGACTGACCACCCCGGGTCAAGATCTTCCCAACCACTACCGGCCACAACAACCAACGGCCCGTTGATGATTGAGCCGGGACCGAGCCCAAAGGGCGAGGACCCGAGTCGAAATCTCGGTAGCGTACGTGGGGCGGTGACCAGCTCGGAGGCGGTTGCGTTGGCGAGTTCGGCCGCCTGAGGTTTCGACACGCCTCGTCGCTACGCTCCTCACCGGCTCAACCACCAAAAACACACCAACAGACCCAAAAACACGCCACCCGTTGATGATTGAGCCGGGACCGAGCCCGAAGGGCGAGGACCCGAGTCGAAATCTCGGTAGCGCGCGTGGGGCGGTGACCAGCTCAGAGTCGGTTGCGTTGGCGAGTTCGGCCGCCTGAGGTTTCGACACGCCTCGTCGCTACGCTCCTCACCGGCTCAACCACCCACTGCGGGTTGCTGATTGAGCTGATCCCTCTTCCATGAGCAAGCCGCGACTTCTTTGCTGATTGAGCCGGGACCGAGCCCAAAGGGCGAGGACCCGAGTCGAAATCTCAGTAGCGTACGTGGGGCGGTGACCAGCTCAGAAGTGGTTGCGTAGGCGAGTTCGGCCGCCTGAGGTTTCGACACGCCTCGTCGCTACGCTCCTCACCGGCTCAACCACCAAAAACACACCACCAAACCAAAAACCAACCACCCGTTGATGATTGAGCCGGGACCGAGCCCGAAGGGCGAGGACCCGTGTCGAAATCACCGCAACCCGCCCCGGATCGCAACCACTCCGAGCCGGTCACACCATCAAAGGCCCCGATGCACCCACCACCGGCCCAACCGCCGACGGCCACAACCAGATCGGGCGAGACAAACTCACTGCCGGTCGAGCAGAACTCACTCCGCCTCGGCGGACGCTCGGCTCGGCGATCCGGGTCCACCACCGAGCACCATGTGCGCGATGAGTCCGACGACGATGGCCCAGAATGCGCCGCCGATCCCCCAGAAGGTGACACCGGCGGCGGCGGTGACGAAGGTCAGCGCCGCGGCGACGCGGACTTCGGGTCGTCCGAATGCACCGAGCAGCGCGTTGGCGAAGGTCGCGAGCAGGGCCAGGCCGGCGACCGCCTCGAGCAGGCCGTGCGGGGCGAGGTCGGTGATGGTGACGAGCACCCCCGACAGTGCGGCGAGCACCAGATAGGAGATCCCCGCGCTGACCCCGGCGATCCAGCGTCGTGCCGGGTCGGCGCCGGCCTCCTCCCCCGCGGCCAGCGCGGCCGAGAGGGCGGCCAGGTTGATCGCATGACCGCCGAACGGTGCGCCGATCACCGTTCCCGTACCGGTGACGAACATCGCCGGACGCCAGGGGGTCTCGTAGCCGAAGGACTTCAGGACGGCCACCCCCGGCACGTTCTGCGACGCCATCGTGACCACGTACAGCGGGATCGCCAGACCGATGATCGACGAGGCGTCGAATTCGGGTGTGGTCCAGGCGATCTGCGGCCACCATGACGACGTTGCCGGGACGCTCACCTCGTGGACGCCGACGTAGATCCCGATCACCACCAATGCGGTGACCAGCGCCAGCGGCAATGCCCACCGGGTCAGCCAGCGGGTGGCGACCAGCCACACGAGCAGGATCGGGATGGTCAGAAGCGGCTGGACGGCAAGCGATTCCATGGGCGCCAGACACAGCACGAGCAACACCCCGGCGAGCATGGCCTGGGCGATCGGCGTGGGGATGCGGCCGATCAGATCCCCCAACGCCGGGATCAGGCCGGTGGCCAGGATCAGCACGCCGACCACCAGGAACGCACCGACCGCTGCGGGCCAGCCGCCGTGATGGTCGGCACCGGCGGCGACGAGCATGGCCGCACCCGGCGTCGACCACGCGAGCGTGATCGGAATCCGGTATCGCAGACAGAGCACGATGATGCCCACCCCGAAGGTCACGGTGAGCGCGAGGAGCCCGGAGGCGGCCTGGCCGGCATCGGCACCGACCGCACGCAGACCCGCCACCACCACGACGAACGACGAGGTGAATCCCACCAGCGCGGTGACGACACCGGCGGTGATCGGTTCGCTCAGAGAGGTCCGGGCGGGGGTGGTCACCGACCCAGCATAGCGATATCGTTCTGTTTACGGAACGCATGTTCCCGGACCGGATCTCGACCGGCCGACACCGCGAAGACCCCAGGATTTCGATGACCACAGGATTTCGATGACCACAGACACCGCACCCGGCGATCCGCGGCGCCGGATGGTCGGTGCCCGCATCGCCGACCTCCGGTCGCAGCGCGGGTTGAGTATGTCCGCTCTGGCGCGCGCCGCCGGAATCGGCAAGGGCTCACTGTCCGAACTCGAATCCGGACAACGCAATCCGACGCTCGACACCCTCTACGCCGTCGCGGGACCCCTCGGGGTGCCACTCACCGCACTGCTCGGCGGACAGTCCGGCACCGAGGGCGCCGACCCCCATCTCTCGGCACGGCTGCTGCATGTGGAGCATCACCCGGACGGCGGGGTGACCGAGGTGTTCTGGCTGCGTGTCGGGCCCGGGATGCGGGTCTCACCCGCGCACGGCGACGGCGTCGTCGAACACCTTCAGGTGGTGCGCGGACATCTCGTCGCCGGCCCGACCGGCGCGGAATCGGCGGCCGGGCCGGGCGAGAGCCTGCACTGGGTCTCCGACACCGAGCACACCTACCGCAGCGACGACAGCGCGCTGGCCGTGCTCACCATCGAGTCACCGGCGGGTACCTGAGCGACGGCCGGGCGACCGACCGCGACTACCAGGTGAGGTGTTCGCGGCAGTGTTCGCTCTCGTCGGACGGGTCGATCTGCACGGTGGCGTGGGCCAGGCCGTGCCGTTCCAGGATCTCGTGCGCCTGCGGAAGCACCTCGGCATTCGGGCAGGCGCTGGTCAGGTGCACGGTGGCCACGTCCATGCCGGTGGTCAGCGACCAGACGTGCAGGTCGTGGACATCGTCGACCTGCGGGATCTCGGCGAGTTCCCGACGCAGTGCGTCGACGTCGAGGTGCGCGGGGGCCTGCTGGTTGAGGATGCGCAGGGCGTCGAGGGCCAGTCGCAGCGCCCGCGGCACCACCCACAGGGCGATCCCGACCGCGACGACGATGTCGGCGTAGCCCCATCCGGTGGCCATGGCGACGATGCCGGCCACGAGCACCCCGACACTGCCGACGGCGTCGGCGAGCACCTCGAGGTAGGCGCCCTTGACCGCGATCGACTCACGGGAATCGGCGCGCAACAACAGCATCACGCCGAGGTTCACCGCGAGACCGATCAGCGCGACGATGATCAGGGTGAGGCCGGGGACCTCGGGGTCGGAGCCGATCCGTTCGATCGCCTCGTAGAGGACGAAGACCGCGACGCCGATCAACAACACAGCGTTGGCGACGGCGGTGAACACCTCCGCCCGATGCCATCCGAAGGTGCGGGTGTCGGTGGTCCGGCCGTGTCGGGCCAGCAGGAGCGCGGTCAGACCCATGACGAGCGCGACCACGTCGGTCAGCATGTGTCCGGCGTCGGCGATCAGCGCGAGCGAGTTGACCGCGATACCGACGGTCAGCTCCACCACGAAGTAGCCGCCGATCAGGCCGACGGCGACGGCCATCGGCCAGATGCGGCGTCGTGCGGCGTCGGCGACGTCGACCGGTGCGTGCGAGTGCGAATGTGAGTGACCCATGACATCCCCAATATATGCACGAGTTCGCATATATGACAAGGGTTAGGTCACCCTCACCGGTCCGCCAGGGGGTCAGCGCAGGGTGGCCAGGGCCGACGAGCGTCGCAGACCGGCCACCATCAGCAGGTCCACCAGCAATGATCGGAGTTCGGCGAGCAGCGCCGTCTCCGACAACCCGCGATCGGCGACGAGCTCCGGGCGTGCTTTGCGTGCCACGGTGCGCAGCACGCGGGCCGCGTCGGCGGCGTCCGGGGACTGGCCGGGGTCGGCGAGCATCATCTCGCGCAGGATCTCGAAGGCACCGGACAGGTCGGCGATGATCTCGATGAGTTCGGGCCGGACCTCTTCACCGCGCTGGGTGATGGCCAGGGCTCGTCGCGCGACCACCCGGAAGTTGCGCACGCCGTTGTCGATCGGGTCGGCGGTCGCCGAGATCTTCTGCAGGCGCATCCGCGAACCCCAGTAGAGCGGCGAGATCGTGCCGATCTCGCGCCCGCCTCGCATGTCCGAGCGCATGGTGTTGATCGCGGCCTGGGTGCCACGTCCTTTGAGCAGCGCGGCGTAGACGAGGTCCTCGTCCTGTTCGCGCAGGCCGGTGGCGAGTTCGGTGGCCGCATCACGCACGATGGCCAGCACACCGGCGGCATCGCGTCGGGCCCGGGCGGTGGGATTGGCCGGCAGCAGTGCCCCCACCAGGATGCCGATCAGGCCACCGGTCAGCGCGTCGATCGCACGATGGAAGCCACCGATCCCACCCGGTGGCAGCAGGGTGGCCACCAGCACCGCCGACGACGCCGCCTGCATCGGGATCAGCGGGCCGTCGTCGAGGAACACCGCGACCGCCATCGCCAGGGCCACCACCACCACGATCTGCCACGCGCCCGAGCCGATCTGGGTGATCAGCAGGTCGCCGACGAGGATCCCGATGGTGACGCCGCCGACGAGTTCGACGGCCCGTCGCCAGCGTCGTCCCAGGGACAGGCCGAGGGAGATGACCGCCGCGATCGGCGCGAAGAAGGGCTGCGCGTGACCGAGGATGTCGAGGGCGAACCACCAGGCCAGGCCGGCCGCCACCGAACACTGCAGGATCGGCCCCGCCGACAGCCACAGCCGCCGGATACGTACCCGCAGCACCGGGGGCAGCGCCTGGAACCGGTCCCGGACCCACGAGATCACGGCGCTCCGCTCAGGCCAGGCCGAGTTCACCCGCAGCGGTCGGGTCGCTGTCGTTCAACAGGTCGAGGCAGCGCAGGTATTCGTCTTCCTCACCGATCGACTGCGCGGCACGCGCGAGTGCGCCGACGCAGCGCAGGAACCCCTGGTTGGGCTCGTGTCGCCACGGCACCGGACCGAATCCCTTCCAGCCGTGCCGACGCAGCTGGTCAAGGCCGCGGTGGTAGCCGGTCCGGGCGTAGCCATAGGCCTCGATGACCTTGCTCTTACCCGGGTCGTCGGCCGCACCGGCCAGCGCGGCCTCGGCGAGATATGCCCACGCGATCGAGGCGGTCGGGTGGGTCGCCGCCACCGTCGCCGGGTCAGCACCGTTCAGCAGGTCCGATTCCGCGTCGTCGTCACCGGTCAGCAGAACCGGCTGAGGGCCGAGGAGGTCTCCGAAGGAAGTCACCTTGTCATTCAATCACCGATGGTCCGGTCTCCCCAGATGATGCTCGTCGGGGCAGTTCGCTAGGGTGAAGTCGCACTGGAGTCGCGTCGCGACCACATTCGCCGAGATCTCGGCGGTTCCTGATGCATTCGAGCGTGGGGGTTCGAGGAAGGTTGGGTGATCACCGATGACGCAGTCCGACGACCAGAAATCGGCCGTCACCAGGGCTTTTTCACGACTGCGTGAGATGGGTGAACGACGCGCCAAGGCCCGCTCGGGTCGTGCCGGCGCACCGCGGAATCCCACCGCCCCGCCGCCCCCGGTCCTGCGGCCGTCGACGCCCGCCCCGTCATCGGGTACCCCGTCGTCGACCACCCCCTCGGGTTCACAAGCCCCGGGCTCACTGTCATCGGCACCGACCGCACCGATCCGGATCCCGGCCGCCCGGCCGACGCCGACCCGGCCGATCACGACCCAGCCGTTGAAGGCCCAACCCGCCGGCCCGGACAAGCCGGAGCCGGACCTGCCCGACGCCGCTGCGACATCCACGTCCCCCGCCGAATCGACCGACGACGCGACCTCGACCTCAGGAGAACAGGTGACCGATCGCCCGACCCCACGCGGAGGCCGCGGAATCGACTCGGCCACCAAGGTGATCGCACGGTCGAGCCTGCCGGACACCAGCGACCTCGAGGACCTGGAGAACATCGATCCGCTGGGCGGGCCGGGCAACACCGACACGCCAGCCGATGCCCAAGAGCCGGCGACCCAAGAGCCGGTCACCCAGCAGCCGGCGACCCCCGAGCATGTGGCCGAGACCGGGACCGCCGACGCGGCCACCGAGTCCGACGAGGCGGCAGACACCGAGCCGGACGACGCGACGACCGACACCGTGGCCGCAGAGGCCGACGACGCGGCCGATGCGCCTGACGCCGACCGCACCGCCGCAGCCACGGACACCGAGGCCGACAGCGCGGCGGCAGCGGACTCCGAGTCGGAATCCGACGAGGCAGGGTCTGGCCAGGTCGAGTCCGGCCAGGTAGAGGACTCCGAGACAGACGAGACCGAGCCGGCGGACTCCGAGGGAGCCGACACCGAATCAGCCGACACCGCGACCGATGCGTCGGCCGGCACCGCTGCCGGTGCCGCCGCGGTGGTGGCCGCAGGTGACGCAGTCGCCGCGTCGAGCGCTGACCCCGAAGCTGCCGACACCGAAGCGGCCACGGACGAGACCGAGACCGACAGCAGCGAGTCGGAAGTCAGCGAGTCGGACGACGCCGGAACCGCACCCGAGTCAGAAGCGGACGAGGCGGAGAGCACCCAGGCTGACAGCACCGAAGCTGACAACACCGAGGCGGCCGAGACCGAGCCGGTCGGGACCGCCGGGGCGGACGAGACAGAAGCCGACGAGGCAGAAGCAGACGAGGCACCGGCCGATTCCGCTGCCGAGGAGGCCGAGGAGCCCGCCGACCAGGTCGAAGAGCCGGTCGCCGACACCGATGACGTCGCCGACGAGATCGATGACGTTGCCGACGAGGCCGAAGCCGCAGCCACCGAGTCCGAGCGGCCCGAGGCAGGCGCCGAGTCGGAAGACGAGCCCGACGCGCAGTCGGTCCAGGACGCAGCGGAAGACGCAGAGGCCGAGGTCGAGGCAGAAGCAGACCCCGAGGCAGACGCCGAGACCGAAGACGCCACATCGGACGACACCGAAGACCCCACAGCCGACACCACTGACGGCAACGCCGACACCGCGACCCAGGTGCTCCCGCGACCGGTGCTGAACAAGCCCGCTGCGGCAGCTGCTGCCGGAACCGCCGCCGCAGCTGCTCCTGCTGCCACCCCCGCAGGTGCTCCCGCAGCAGGCGCTTCCACCCCCGCAGGAGCTCCCACCGCGGGAGCCGCGGCCACCCAGGGGTGGTCGACCACCGCCCATCAGCCGCAGGTCATCCCGGGTTCCACCGACACCCCGTCCGGCGGCAAGAAGCGCAAGGGCGCGATCATCTCGGTGGTCGCCGCGGTCGTCGTCATCGCCGCGATCGTGATCGGCATCGTCGCCTACATGCAGACGCGACCGGTCGCGCCGGAGGATGCTGCCGCCGACGCCGCACAGACCTTCGCCACCGCCGCCTACGACGGTGACCTGGCCACCCTGCGTCAGATCACCTGTGGTGACCGTCAGGCCTACTACCAGGGCATCAGCGACGAAGAGTGGAACCGCGTCTACAACGTGCAGAAGCAGCGCAACGAGCTGGTCCGCGTCCTCAAGGTGAATGCGGTCCGGGTCGACGACAACGGCAACTCGGCCGTCGTCGAGGTGACCGCCGAACGCACCAGCGCCCCCAGCGACCCGCAGGTCGTGGCGATCAACGTGCAGAAGTCCGGCGACGACTGGAAGGTCTGCACCCCGCAGTGACCCGGGATGTGCCGGGCGGGGAGGCGACCCCGCCGGGCGCCGACGACGAGCCCGCCACGCGCCCGCTGTCGGCGCGTGGCCGTCACCAGCGGCCCGCACCTCCGCCGGATCGTCCGCCGATGCCGATGGGTACTCGTCCGGCCGGACCGCAGGGCACCGTGGCGCGCCCCGGCTCCCACCACGTGGACGATCCGCAGGCACCCGCACCCCGGCAGGTGGCCACACCGCAGCAGGCACCGGCACCCCGGCCGGCACCCATCCCCCAGCAGGCCCCGGTCCCCCAACAAGCACCAGTCCCCCAGCCGACACCGCAGGCAGGACCGGCACCGCACCCGGCGCCACAGCAGTCCGGAGTGCCTCCGCAGGCGCCCGTGGCGCCACCACCCGCCGCGGCCACCCCGCCGGGCACGTTCCACGCCTGGTCGGTCGGTCCTTCACCCGCGGCCCCGACACCCGTCGCGCCGGCGCAGTCCGCACCCCAGGCCCCGGGGCCCCACGCTCCGGGACCCCAGGCGACCCCGCACCAGGTTCCTGCGGCCGGCCGACCGGCCCGGCCGCGCACGTTCCAACCGGCCTCCACGGCAGCGGTGTCCCCGGCAGCCGCAGCGCGCCGGTCCGGCCGCGACTCCTCCGCCTGCCGGCACCGCGCCGATCCACTGGTCATCGGCGCGGCCATCGTGATGGTGCTGTTGGCACTCGGCGTCCTCGTCGGCATCCTCACCATCTGAGCCGTCCGAGCCCACCGAGCTGTACGAGCCCACCGAGCCCGCTCGAACCGATCCTCCCGACCAGCCCGGCCGGCGATCGGCCCCGACGACAAACGCGGGCGGGACCCACCACACGCGTCGCCGCGTGGGGGTTCCCGCCCGCGTTCGGGTCGGTACGACGATCAGGCCGACAGGATCAGGCGCTGATCGACTTGCCGTTCGACTTGAGGTCGTTGCAGGCCTCGACGACACGCTCGCTCATCGAGGTCTCGGCCTTCTTGCTCCAGGAGCGCGGATCGTAGGTCTTCTTGTTGCCCACGTCGCCGTCCACCTTGAGCACGCCGTCGTAGTTGGCGAACATGTGGCCGGCAACCGGACGGGTGTAGGCGTACTGGGTGTCGGTGTCGACGTTCATCTTGACGACGCCGTAGCTCAGGGCCTCCTCGATCTCGCTCTTCAGCGAGCCGGAGCCACCGTGGAAGACGAAGTCGAAGGGCTTGGAGCCGGCGGCCAGGCCGAGCTTCTTGGTGGCGACCTCCTGGCCGGTGTTCAGCACGTCGGGGCGCAGCTTGACGTTGCCCGGCTTGTAGACGCCGTGGACGTTGCCGAAGGTCGCGGCGAGCAGGTACTTGCCCTTGTCACCCACGCCGAGCGCGTCGACGGTCTTCTCGAAGTCCTCAGGGGTGGTGAACAGCTTGTCGTCGATCGCGGCCTCGACGCCGTCCTCTTCACCGCCGACGACGCCGATCTCCACCTCGAGGATGATCTTGGCGGCAGCGGCCCGGGCCAGCAGGTCCTGGGCGATCTCGAGGTTCTCGTCGATCGGCACGGCCGAGCCGTCCCACATGTGCGACTGGAACAGCGGGTTGCGGCCGGCGTCGACGCGCTCCTGGCTGATCGCGAGCAGCGGACGCACGTAGGTGTCCAGCTTGTCCTTGGGGCAATGGTCGGTGTGCAGCGCGATGGTGACGTCGTACTTGGCGGCGACCACATGCGCGAACTCGGCCAGCGCGACCGCACCGGTCACCATGTCCTTGACGCCCAGACCGGAACCGAACTCGGCGCCACCGGTCGAGAACTGGATGATCCCGTCACTTCCCGCATCCGCGAAGCCCTTGATGGCCGCATTGATCGTCGACGACGAGGTGCAGTTGATCGCGGGGAATGCGTAACCACCCGCCTTGGCCTTCTCGAACATCTCCGCGTACTGCTCTGGGGTTGCAATGGGCATATCCACGTCCTCCAACCGGGTAAGGTTTTCACGCTCTCGAGTCGATCACTCCCGATCAGTATGGCAAGGGCTGGTCGGGCTCGCGCAGTCGGTGGTGCGCCCCGTTACATGCGCTCACCTCTCGTGACCATTCGCGCACCCAGGGAACACCAAGCCTCGCCGGGTATCCTGGGGACCCGTGATCTCCACCGCTCTCGAACAGACCACGACGAACGTCGCGCTGATGCCCGGGTTCCTCGATCCGATCAACCTTCTCGGGTACTTCGGTGCCTGGGCTTTCTGGGGCCTGCTGCTGGTCATCCTGATCGAGTCCGGGGTCCTCTTCCCGGTCCTGCCGGGTGACTCGCTGCTGTTCGTCGCCGGCATGGTCGTCGCCGCCGGCGGCAAGGACGGCATCGACAAGTTCGCCTCCCTGTGGCAACTCCTCGTCTTCATCCCGATCGCAGCCGTCATCGGCGGGCAGATCGGATACTGGATCGGCCGCTACATCGGTACCGAGATGTTCAAACCCGACGCCCGGTTCCTCAAGCAGCGCTACCTCGACGAGGCCAACGAGTTCTTCGAGAAGCACGGGCCGATCACCATCTTCCTGGCACGTTTCGTGCCGATCGTGCGCACGCTGGCCCCGATCGTCGCCGGCGCCGCCAAGATGAAGTACTCGGTGTTCGCCGTCTACAACATCGTCGGTGCGATCGTCTGGGGTGCCGGCATCGTGTTGCTCGGCTACTGGCTGGGCCGGTTCGAGATCGTCCAGAAGCTGATCGAGCCGATCTTCATCCTGATCGTCGTCGTGTCGGTGGCCCCGATGTTCATCGAGTGGTACCGACGCCGGCGCGCGGCCAAGAAGGCCGCTGCCGCCACCCCGGCCGACGCAGCCACCCCCGACCGCGAGGATCAGACCGACGCCGTCTGATCCTCGGCCCGCCCGGATCAGCGGTCTCACCGATCGCCGGGCGGCCCGGATCGGCCCTCCAGATGATCGCCGGTCCGGATCGGCGCGCATCGCCGGCCGGCAGTCTCTGCCCTGACCAGACGAACTCGGCCGGGAGCCCTCTCGTGGGGCTCCCGGCCGAGTTCGTCGTATCTGGCGGTCGAGCACGCGATCACGTGACAGCACGCACGTCCCGCTGCCGGCGTGGCCGTGCGTGCGGGTCGGTCACCTCGTGGGGAACCGTCCCGCACGCACGCCGTCTGTGGCTACGGGGTCGCGGCGTAGGCGGCGGCGAGGTCGATGCGCAGCCAGCCGCCGTCGGCACCGGCCTGGTCGAGCGGGTAGCCGGCCGGGATCGCGGTCCGACGCAGGATCTCGAGACGCTGTGCGTCGCTCAGGTTCGGGAAGCGGGTCTTGAGCAGGCCTGCGGCCTCGGCCGGGATCGCGTTGCGCTGATCCGGTGCGATGCGGGCGAATCCGTAGGTCATGCGCTCACGGAACTCGCCGGTGGCCTGCGAGGTCGGCAGATGACCCGAGTCGGCGGCGATCGCGGTCGCGATCGGGCTGCCGAGGGCGGCGGTCAGCTGGGCGCGCAATTGGGTACCGGCCTCGTCGATCAGCTTCTTGAAGGCCGGGTCGGCCAGACGTTCCGCGGCGATCGCGGTGCCCATGATGCGGCCACCCATGACGTCGAGCGGGTAGTGCACGCCGAGGACCATGCGGCTCTGGCCGATCTGCGAGGCGCGGGCGAAGATCTGCGGGCCGAGTTCGGGCAGCCAGTATGCGAGCAGGGCGCCCTTCCAGTACGCCATGCTGGTGTGTCCCGACGGGTAGGAGCCGTTGGTCGCGACCTCGGCGTACAGGTGGCCGCCGGGCCGGTCGTACCGCTTGATCTGGTTGGGCGCCACGATGAACGGGCGCGGGTTGTTGTAGAAGGTCTTCTCCAGCAGCGTCGTCCCCATCGGGATGCCGGCGCGTGCGGTGTCGCCCTCGGCGAGGGCGGCCGCCTTCGGGAGCCTGCCGTCGGCGAGCAGGGCGCGGAAGGTCGATCCGACCTTGGTTCCCAACGCCTCCGATAGCGAGATCAGCCGGTCGTCGTAGTTGATCGCGATCGCGTCGGTCTGCTGCGCCTTGGTCGCCGAGTTGTTGGTGGCGATCACCGTGGCAAGGTTCTGCTTGATGATGTCGGGGCGGTGTTCCCGCAGGTAGGTGAAGCCGTCCAGCTCCGGCAGGTAGGTGCCGCCCGGCGGGATGTCGGACGGGTACGGACCGACCAGCTGGGCGGTGCTGAAGCCGGCGGGCGCGACCGCGGGGGCCGGGGCGGCCTGCGCGGTGCCCACCCCGACCAACGCCAGAAGCGTGACTACGGAGAGCAGGACAGAACGGACGCGTAAGGACATGGCCATCACTCTGGCGCAGCATCGGTCATGCGGGCAACACCAGGACCTGATCTCACGATCCAGATCGCGAGATGTGTCGCAGGATTTCATCCATCGTTCAGCCGGACGTCACCGGTCACCATGCGGTGCCGAGATCGGCGTGCTGACGAATCCAGGCGTGCATCGCGATCCCGGCGGCCACGCCGGCATTGATCGACCGGGTCGAACCGAACTGTGCGATCGACACCGTGAGATCGGCGCGTTCCTGGGCGTCGGCGCTCACGCCGGGGCCCTCCTGCCCGAACAGCAGCACACACTCCCGGGGCAGATCGGCGGTCTCCAGCGGAACCGAACCCGGGGTGTTGTCGACGGCCACCACAGCCAGGTCGTGGGCGCGGGCCCAGGAGATCAGGTCGGCGACGCTGTCGTGGTGTTCGAGATGCTGATAGCGGTCGGTGACCATGGCGCCGCGACGATTCCAGCGTCGCCGGCCGACGATGTGTACCGCGGCGGCCGCGAAGGCGTTGGCGGTGCGCACCACGGTGCCGATGTTGGCATCGTGGGCGAAGTTCTCGATCGCGACATGGAACGGGTGGCGGCGGGCGTCGATGTCGGCGACGATCGCCTCCCGGGTCCAGTACCGGTAGGCGTCGACGACGTTGCGTGTGTCACCGGCGGCGATCAGCTCCGGGTCGAACCGTGGATCGTCGGGCACCGGCGTGGGGTGTTCCTCCACCCACGGGCCCACACCGACCGGCGGCACCGAGCGCGACTGCCACTCGGTCGGCCCCGGCTCCTCGTGGCCGGGCGCGACGGGATCGGGCTCGACGGGTTCGGGCTCGCGGATTTCCTCGGTCACTGCCGCTCAGGCGAGCCCGAGGTCGCCGAGACCGAGCAGGGAGCGGTAGGGGACGCCGAGCGCCTCGATCACCTGATCGGCACCGGTCGCACGGTCCACCACGGTGGCCACGCCCACGACGATCGCCCCGGCCTCACGGGCCGCCTCGACCGCCGCCGACGGCGATGCGCCGGTGGTGGAGGTGTCCTCGACGATCAGCACGCGCTTGCCCTCCACATCGGGACCCTCGATGCGGCGCTGCATACCGTGGGCCTTGGCGGCCTTGCGGACCACGAAGGCGTCGATCGCCCGGCCGGGCGCATGCATGATCGCGGTGGCCACCGGGTCGGCGCCCAGGGTCAGACCGCCGACACCGTCGAACTCCCAGTCGGCGGTGAGCTGCCGCATCAGACGCCCGATCAGCGGTGACGCCTGGTGATGGAGGGTGGCCCGGCGCAGGTCGACGTAGTAGTCGGCCTCCTTGCCCGAGGACAGGGTGACCCGACCGTGGACGACGGCCAGTTCGGTCACCAGGGCCGCGAGCACCTCGCGGTCGGCGGCGTCGACGATCGGTGCGGATGCGGGCACGGTGAACTCACTCTCGATGGGTGTAACGGTGGGACGGGGAACAGCGGTGAAGCATGCCGAGGCGGGTCCGGGCGGACGCGCCGGTCAGGACCGGCGGTGACGATTCCGCGACTCCGGCATGTCGCTGGGACCGCGGCGGGCGGGCGGCGGCGGCATCACGGCGGCGGCGCGACGGGTGACGGTCGGTTCGGCCGGCGGTTCGTCGTCGGCGGGATCGGCCACGGCCTCGAGTCGTGCGCGACGGTTCTTGTCGCGCATGTTCTCGGTCTTCTCGTCGGCCAGTTCGGCCCGGGTCGGGCCGTGCGGATCGCGCGGGTCCGGTGCGTCCTGTGGTTCCCGGAGCGGGGGCAGCACGCGCAGCAGGTCGGCGAACCGCCGGACCACCTCGAGGCAGGTGTCGAGCTCTTCCGGGTCGTTGGTCAGCGGGAGCGAACCGAGCGCCCAGTTGCCCTCGTTCCACAGCACCTCGATGTATGCGGGCGCCTTGGAGGCCAGGGTCACCATGCGCCGGTCGCAGACGCGGCGGGCCGCGTCGAGGTTGTTGGAGAACATCACTCGCGGACCCATCGCGCCGAGCAGTTCGACGTCGTCCTCCGCGGGTGCGAGGACGTCCTCGTGCCGCAGGTCGACGACGACACTCGACGCCGCCGAGCGTCGCACGGCGATCACGGTGGCGGTCTCGGCGAGATCGAACACCACGGCCTCGGCGCCGCCGTAGTGGCCGTAGGCCACGTCCTGCACGGAGACATGCCCGGGGGCGTTCATGGTGGCGCGGCCGAAGACGGTGCGCAGCTTGGTGTCGGACTCGCGGAACTTGAAGTCGTGCTCCTCGCCCCAGATCGCACGCTGATGCCCCGTGACCGAGGTTCGGCGGCGATCGAGCCACAACAAGACCGCCGCACCCGCGAGTGCGACGGCGGCGATCACGAAGTAGACGATGGTCATCGCGCTACAGACTACTTCAGACGGGGCGCGGCCCGCGCCGCGCGAGCCCCTCGACTCACCCGTTCACCCGACGCCGGCCCTCGCCGAGCGCTCGCCCGTGTGTCCGGCAGCGTGTCCCGATCGCCACGATGACCACGGTGTACACCGCGGCATAGGCCAGCCCGACCACCATGCCGGCCGGTGTTGCCGACGCCACGTGCAGGCCGGCCAGTGTTCGATCGCCCGGGCCACCGCCGCGGCCGCGAGGACCACCCAGGCCGCAGCCGTGATCACGACCAGGGGCCACGGCAGGCCGCGCACGCCGGTCACCAGGACGATCCCCCACAGTGCCGCGGCCACGACCAGCAGCTCCAGCGGACCGGCCAGCCGATCCCCGCCGGGGAGGATCACCGCGAGTGCCGGCGGCACCACCGCCGCCCAGGCGAGCACGACACTTCCCCACAGCGTTCGCATCCCGACACCTGTCGCCCTCATTCCGACCCCCGCCACCGACACTTTGCTGTACTGAATCGACGGTACTTGATCAGACACGTTGGTTGCGAGCATGACGTCGGGCACCGACCGGCACCACATCCCGGCGACGGCGCCGCGCCGGCCGCACCCGGAGTACACAGACGCACCGACGGGCACCGTGTTGCACTCATCCTGCACCGAAGTGCGGCCGGAACCGGGCAGGAGTCGACGGGCGAACCGAGAACGGCTGCGCGACAGATCCTCTCGTCCCGATCGCGCGCCGCGGCCCCTCAGGCCGACGACTCCGGTGCGCGGTCGGCGATCATCCCGGCCAGCCCGTCGAGCATCCGAGCCATCCCGAACTCCCAGGCGCGCTGCACGTCATGGACATCGTTCATCGCCTCCCCCGCGGCGGAACCGACGCGCTGCGCCAGCGGGTGGTCGGCGCCGAGATAGGTGGCCAGTCGATCCCTGGTGTGCGCCCACACCTCGGCCATGACCGGGGCGTCCCGGGGTGCGGCCGTCTCCTCAGCGCCTACCGTGCCCTCAGCGCTTACCGTGTTCTCGGGGCCGGCCGCACCGTCGTCGGCCCGTCCGACGTGCCGCACGACGCGGGTCCGCGCCGACGCGGAGACGAAGTCCAGGACGAACGAGAGGGCCGCATCACGGTCGACGTCGTCGAATCCGAGCCCGTCGAAGGCATGCAGTTCACGGTCGTACTTGGCGATCGTCCCGGGCCCCAGCGCGGCCCTGGGGTCGTCGACGTCGAGCAGCCAGGTACGCGCGGTGAGCAGCCGGAGGTTGTCCTCGGCGAGGTACCGGAGCCGCATTCGCCAGTCCGCGGCCGTGTACGGGGTCGCCGTCATGTCGCGGTGTGCGGCATCGACCATCAGCACGAGCAGGTCCTCGCGAGAACTCACATAGGTGTAGACCGACATCGTCGACACCCCGAGCGACCGGGCCAACCGCCGGATGGTGACCGCCGACAGCCCCTCGGCGTCGGCCGTGGCCAGCGCTGCGGTCACCGCATCTTCCGTGGTCAGCCGCGCCCGGGGTCCGCGTGCACCGCCCCGCGGCGCATCCGGGTGCCCGCGCCACAGCAGATCGATCAGCTCCACTCTGTACACTGTACAATTACGGACGGCGTACAGAGTTTTCTGACTGCGGGTTCTCCCAAGCCTGCCCGGACCCGCATTCCGCCCGGTCACACACCGCACGACCGCAGACGACCAGCCCCCGGTCCCCCGAATCACCAGGTGAACCGGATGACCGACGAATCAGGAGTCCCCATGAAGATCTCGTCCCCCGCGATCTCGCTCAACGTCGCCGACGTCGACGCCTCCGCCGGCTTCGCACGCACCCATTTCGGATTCGTCGACGCCATGTCGGCCGACGGATTCGTCTCGCTCACCCACCCCGACACCGACCTGAACGTGATCTTCCTCGAGGTCGGCCTCGAGACCTTCGTCCCGCAGTCCGTCGCCGGGCCGGCCGGACAGGGCCTGCTGCTCGTCCTGGTGGTCGAGGCCCTCGACGACGAGTTCACGCGGATCGCCGCGACCGGGGCGACGGTGGTCACACCGCCCGAGACCGAGCCGTGGGGCGAGCGGTTCTGCCAGCTCGCCGACCCCAACGGGATCATCTGGCAGCTCGTGCAGTGGGTCTGACCGCGGCGCGTCGCCCCGGGATCGCGCGGGGTGGCACCGGTCGGTGACAGGATGGGGACACGACCCCCGAGGAAAGGACTGCTGCGGTGTCCATCAGCGATCCCGGCCCACTCGCCGACCGCCCACGCATCGACGCCGAGGCCGTCGCGTCGACGATCGACACCGATGAGCTCGTCGCGCTGACCGTCGCCCTCGTGGAGACGCCGAGCGAGAATCCCGGCGGCACCGAGGCTGCCACCGTCTCCGTGCTGGAGAAGGCCTGCCAGAGTGCGGGTTTCACCGTCAGTACGCAGGAGGTGACGCCGGGCCGGCCGAATCTGATCGCCACCCTCCCCGGCGGGGACGGTCCCGGGCTGATGTTCCTGGGACACTCCGATGTGGTGCCCGCGGGCCCGGACTGGACCGGCGACCCGTATCGGGCACGCATCGCCGACGGCCGGATCATCGGTCGCGGCAGCACCGACATGAAGGGCGGGATCGCCGCGATCGTGGCGGCGATGTCGGCGCTGTCCCGCTCGGGTGCCGCACTGTCCGGGCCGGTGCAGCTGGTGTGCACCGTCGACGAGGAGGAACACGGCGCCGGGGTGCGTGACCTGATCGGCCGGCCCGACGAGGTCGGCGACTTCCTCGGATGTGTGGTCGCCGAGCCCACCGATCTCACCGTCGTACGCGGTTGCCGCGGCGCCTCCTATATCGAGGTCGACATCACCGGGCGCGCCGCACATTCCGGCCGTCCCGACGACGGGCGCAGCGCGATCAACGCGGCCGCAGCGATCGTCGGCATCGTCGCCGCCGACCACGACGCGATGACCGCCGCGGCGAGCGGCCTGCTCGGCTCCGGCACGTGGAATGTCGGCACCATCTCGGGCGGCCAGGGCATCTCGGTGGTCGCACCCATGGCCTACCTCGGCATCGACCGCCGGCTGATGCCCGACGACGACGCGCACGAGATCGCCGCCTGGCTGCGCGACCGGATCTCCGCGGCCGGGATCGACACCGACGGAATCGGTGTCGATGTGCGGGTGACGATGGAGATGCCCGGCTTCGAGACGCCGGCCGACCATCGGCTGGTCACCACCGCCGTCGACGCGCTCACCGCCACGGGCACCGAGACCTCGGTCGGTGGGTGGACCGCAGCGTGTGACGGCGGCTTCGTCAGCAGCGACCTCGGCATCCCGACCATCGTCTGCGGTCCCGGCGACATCAACGCCGAGGCCCACAAGCCCGACGAGTCGGTGTCGATCGCCGATCTGTCCACGGCCGCACGGGCTTACACGCGCATGGCCCTGGAACTGCTCGGGTAGACGCCGATACCGCACCTACCCGAGCAGCCGCGCCCGCGGCCCGGGGGTCAGCGACCCTCGGCCGCGGCCACCTTGTCCGCTATCGCCGACAACTCGAGATCTTCGGTCCGCGCAGGGATCTCGGTACCGCGCAGGGACGCGCCGGCGGTCTCGGTGAGGAAGGCCAGGGCGATCATGCCGATCACGCAGGCCGCCATCAGATAGACCGCGGGGAACAGATTCCAGCCGGTGCCACCCACCACGGCGTCGTTGACCAGGGGTGCGGTACCACCGAATGCGGCGGTCGCGACGTTGTAGGAGATGGCGAATCCGGCGTAGCGCACCTGGGTCGGGAACATCGCCGGGAAGGTCGCCGAGATGGTCGCCAACTGCGGGATGTACAGCAAGCCCAGGACCACGAATCCGATGATGGCCCAGGCGAATCCCTGACCCATCAGCCAGTACAGGGGCAGCGCCAGCACGAACAGTCCGATCAGCGAACACCACCACATCGGTTTCCGTCCGGTCGTATCAGACCAGGAACCGAAGAAGGGGATCATCGCCATCATCGCGAGCTGGCCGATCAGCACGACCGTCGACCCGGAGGTCTCCGACAGTCCGATCGTGTCCTTCAGGTAGCTCGGCTGATATGCCAGCAATGTGTAGTTGGCGACGTTGAGCGCGATCACCATACCGAACATGATCAGGATCGGCCGCCAGTAGTTGGAGACCAGATCGACCAGCCGCGACCAGGGCGTTCCGGCGATCTCGTCCTCCTGCTCGAGTTCGGCGAACACCGGGGTGTCCTCCATCTGCGACCGCAGATAGAGGCCGATCAGGCCCATGGGCAGGGCCAGCAGGAACGGGATGCGCCAGCCCCAGGTCTGCATCTGCTCGTCCGACAGGCCGAGTTCGAGCAACAAGACCATCGCCGTTCCGGCGGAAAACCCTGCCAGGGTGCCGAATTCGAGGAACGAGCCGAAGCGTCCGCGCTTGGCGTCGGGTGCGTACTCGGCCATGAACGTTGCCGCACCACCGTATTCACCGCCGGTGGAGAAGCCCTGGATCACGCGCAGGGTGATCAGCAGGATCGGTGCCCACACACCCGCGACGGCATGGGTGGGCAGCACACCGATCAGGGCGGTGGCCCCGGAGATCAGCAGAATCGTGATGGCCAGTACCGACTTTCGGCCGATCCGGTCGCCGATGGGACCCCAGATCATACCGCCCAGCGGACGCAGGACAAAGGAGATCGCGAAGCCCAGCATGGTGCCGATCGAGCCGAGTTCGCCGGGAAAGAACGCGTGCGTGAGATAGGTGGCGGTTGCGGCGTAGACGCCGTAGTCGTACCACTCGGTGGCATTTCCGATCGCGGATGCGCCGATCGCTTTGCGGAGCAGCGATTTTCCCTCCGGGGTATCCGGATCGGGCGCAAGCTCGTCATACGCATTGTGCGCAGATGCCGTGGCCATGATGCCTTCCCGGTGGACAGGGAGCTGCACGCCGCGACTCGGTCACAGGGATCTCGAGCCATAGGGCATCCACCATTTACGTGTCGTCTCGGCGCCTTTCGCTCCCGAGAACCACCTCCGACCGACCGGCGCATGGGCTCGGTCGGTCTCGGGATCCATCGCGTGGCGGATGGTCCCATACAACCCCTATGTCCTTCATACCCTTTCGCAAAGCGAATGTCAGCTTTCGGTACGGCTCACCAAAGGTCACGATCATGTCACCGCATTGACCTGCACCGAAGCACTTTTCGGTCCGGCACCATTCAGTCGCGCACGAAGCGATAGCCCATTCCCGACTCCGTCAGCAGGTGGCGCGGCGATCCGGGATCGTCTTCGAGTTTGCGCCTGAGTCCCGCCAGGTACACACGCAGATAGTTGGTCTGGTCGAGATAGGTCGGCCCCCACACCGCGCCCAGGATCTCCCGTTGGGTGACGAGTTTGCCCTCGTTGCGGACCAGGAGATCGAGCACGGCCCACTCCGTGGGCGTGAGGTGCACCGGAACCCCCTGCCGCAGGACTTGTTTCGCCTCGAGGTCGACGACGAAGGTCCCCGCGTCGACAACCGGTGCGCCCCCGGTCGCCGTGGTCGTCGCTCCCCGGCGCACCGCGGCGCGCAGGCGTGCCAGGAATTCTTCCATACCAAAGGGTTTGGTGACGTAGTCATCGGCGCCGGCATCGAGTGCGGCCACCTTGTCCACCGATTCGCCGCGCGCCGACAGCACGATGATCGGCACCGTGGTCCAGCCACGCAGGCCCTGCAGTACGGTGATCCCGTCGATGTCCGGGAGTCCCAGGTCGAGAACCACCACCTGCGGGTCGACCCGCGCCGCCGCGATCAGTGCATCGGCGCCGGTCGAGACCGTCGTGACAGCGAATCCGCGCGCATTCAGGTTGATCCGCAATGCGCGCAGCAGCTGTGGTTCGTCGTCGACGACGAGGACCCGCACCGCATGTGTACTCATTATTGCTGCCCGTCGTCGTCCGAGGTGGGCAGTGAGATCACCATGGTCGTGCCGCCCCCGTCGGTGTCGGTGGCCGACACCGTCCCGCCGACTGCGGACACGAATCCCTGCGCCACCGACAGCCCGAGTCCCACACCACCTCTGGACCCGTCACGGTCGTCGCCGTGGGCGAACGGAGTGAACAGCCGGTCCCGTCGGTCCGCGGGCAGCCCGGCGCCGTGATCGATCACCCGGATCTCACAGCGCAGGGTGCCGTCGTCGGCGACCGTCCGGGACACGGCCACCTCGACGCGGCCGCCACCGTGGCGGATCGCGTTGTCGATCAGGTTGGCCAGGGCCCGCTCGAGCAGGCCGGCGTCGGTGTCGGCCCATACGTGGTCGAACGACATCGCGACCTCCGGCCCACCGCGCGGTACCACCGCGGCCACGGCCCGGTGTGCCACCTCCACCAGGTAGGTGCGCTGCAGCCGGGGACGCACCACTCCCGCGGCGAGCCGGGTGGAGTCGAGCAGGTCGGCCACCAGGGCGGTGAGCTGGTCCACCGACTCCTCGATGGTCGCGAGCAGTTCGGCGGTGTCCTCGGGTCCGAAGGTGACGTCGGTGCTGCGCAGGCTCGACACCGCCGCCTTGGCTCCGGCCAGCGGGGTCCGGAGATCGTGGCTGACCGCCGACAACAGGGCCCGGCGCAGTTCGTCGGTGTGGGCCAGGGCCCGGGCCTCGGCGGACTCCCCCTCCAGCCGGGATCGCTCCACCGCCGCGGCGGCCTGGGCGGCCACCGACGTCAGGACCCGCCGGTCGCGCTCCCCCGGTGGCGGGCCGGCCAGCAGCAGGTCGTATTCCCCGTCACCGGCCGAGCAGACGGTGTCCGCCTCGTCGGTGGTGGTCGGCGGTGTGGTCCCCACCGACACCTCCACCACGGGCGCTCCGGCGGTGCCGTGGCGGATCACCGACACCGCCCGCTGTTCGTAGGTCTCCCGCACCCGCTCGAGCAGTCCGCCGACCCCCACCCCGCCGAGTACGGCATCGCTGAACATCGCCAGCAGTTCCGCGTCGCGGGCCGCGCGCTGCGCCTGCACCCTGCGGACCGTCGCCGAATCCACCAGTACCGCAACGGCGATCGCGATCACCAGCAAGACCAGGATGGTGATCAGGTTGTCCGGCGCGGCGATGGTGAAGGTGAACCGCGGGTCGGTGAAGAAGTAGTTCAGCAGCAGCCCGGACACCACCGCAGACAACGCCGCCGGACCCACGCCACCGAGCATCGAGACCGCGAGCACCGCGACGAAGAACAATGCCGATTCCGACGCGAATCCCAGGCTGCCGTCGGCCAGCCACAGCACTCCGGTCAGGGCCAGCGGCACCGTCACGGCCGCAACCCAACTGAGCGGCCGGTGGCACCGGGTGTCGCGGATGTCGAGTCGCGACCGCCGGCGGGTCTCGTCGTGGGTCACCATGTGGACGTCGATCCGTCCGCTGTGCGAGACCACCGCCGCACCGACACCCTCGTCGAAGATCCGCCGCCATCGTGGACGTCGCGATGTCCCGAGGACCAGTTGCGTCGCGTTGACCCCGCGGGCGAAGTCGAGCAGGGTGGTCGGGACGTCGTCGCCGACGACGGTGTGGATGCGCACCCCGAACCCGGCGGCGAGATCGGGCAATCCGGCCAGATCCACCGGCACGCTCTCGGTGAGCCCGTCCCCGCGCACGACGTGCACCGCCACCAGTTCCGCACTCGATCGCGACGCGATGCGGCTCGCCCGCCGTAACAATGTCGCCGACTCGGGTCCACCGGTCAGGGCCACCACCACCCGCTCCCGCGTCTCCCACGTGTCGGTGATGGCATGGGCGGCACGGTAGTCGGCGAGACTCTCGTCCACCCGGTCGGCCAGCCACAGCAATGCGAGCTCGCGCAGCGCGGTGAGATTGCCCTGCCGGAAGTAGTTGGTCAGCGCACCGTCGATCCGACTGTGCGGGTACACCTTTCCTGCTCCGAGACGCTGCCGCAGGGCTTCCGGTGCGATGTCGACGAGTTCGATCTGGTCGGCCCCGCGCACCACCTTGTCGGGAACGGTCTCGCGCTGGGGCACCCCGGTGATCTGGGCGACGACGTCGTTGAGGCTCTCCAGATGCTGGATGTTGACGGTGGTCAGGACATCGATCCCGGCATCGCGGAGTTCGTCGATGTCCTGCCAGCGCTTGGTGTTGCGTGATCCGGGCGCGTTGGTGTGGGCCAGTTCGTCGACGATCGCGACCTGTGGGTGCCGCGCGATCACGGCGGCGAGATCCATCTCGTCGAATGTGGTGCCGCGGTATTCCATCCGACGTCGCGGGACCGTGTCGAGGCCTTCGGCCATGGCGGTGGTCGCCGCACGGCCGTGCGATTCCACGACGGCGATCGCCACGTCGACCCCTTCGTCGACCAGTCCCCTTGCCTGCGAGAGCATCTCGTAGGTCTTCCCGACCCCCGGGGCACATCCGAGGAACACCTCGAGCCGCCCGCGGCCCACTGCTGACGAGGCCATGGGGCGAGTCTATCCCGCACCGGCCGGTGCGCCGGAACTCATCGGCACACCTGGTGGCCGAGCGCGAGATTCACCTCGAGCACATCGACGCCCGGTTCACCGAGATAGCCCCACTGCCGGCCGCTCGTGTGCGCGTCGATGATCGCCTGCACCTGGGCGGGTGTGCGGCCGGTGGCCCGGGCGATCCGGGGCACCTGCAACGCGGCATACGCCGGGCTGATGTCGGGATCGAGTCCCGACCCGGAGGCGGTCACGGCGTCGGCCGGGACCTGGGCCGGGCTGACACCTTCTCGCTGCGCGATGATCATCCGACGTGCGGTGATCGCCGCCGCGAGCTCGGGACTGTTGGGCCCCAGGTTGCTCGCCGCCGACGCCGCCGGATCACCGGGGGCCATCGGATCGTCGGGGGCGCCGGCGACCCTGGCATGCAGAAACGAGTCGGGTTGTCCGGCCGGCACCTGCGGGTCGACCCCGATCAGGGACGAGCCGACGACGCAGCCGTGCGCGTCGGTGACCGGTGATCCCTCGGCCGAGGTGGTGTCGATCCGCGACACCGCCCAGACCACGGCCGGGTAGGCCCCGCCGAGGACCACGGTCAGGACGACGAGCACCGCGAGGGCCGCACCGCACTGGCGCACGAAACCGGTGACGAGCGTGAACATGGTCTACCCCATTCCCGGGATGAATCGGACCAGCAGATCGATCAGCCAGATCCCGATGAACGGCGTGATCACCCCGCCTACGCCGTAGATCAGCAGGTTGCGGCCGAGCAGGCGGGACGCCGAGCTCGGCCGATAGTGCACGCCCCGCAACGACAGCGGGATCAGCGCGACGATGATCAGGGCGTTGAACACCACCGCCGACACGATCGCCGACGACGCCGAATGCAGGTGCAGGATGTTGAGCGCGCCCAGCTGCGGCAGCACCCCGGCGAACATGGCGGGCAGGATCGCGAAGTACTTCGCGAGGTCGTTGGCCAGCGAGAAGGTGGTCAGCGCGCCGCGCGTGATCAGCAGTTGCTTGCCGATCGCCACCACATCGATCAGCTTGGTGGGGTCGGAGTCCAGATCGACCATGTTGCCGGCCTCCTTGGCCGCCGACGTCCCGCTGTTCATCGCCATGCCGACATCTGCCTGGGCAAGTGCCGGGGCGTCGTTGGTGCCGTCGCCGGTCATCGCGACGAGGCGGCCCCGTGACTGTTCGGCGCGGATCAGGGCGAGCTTGTCCTCGGGGGTGGCCTCGGCGACCACATCGTCCACACCCGCCTCGCCGGCGATGGCCTGGGCGGTGAGCGGATTGTCGCCGGTGACCATGACGGTGCGGATACCCATCGCCCGCAGTTGCGCGAACCGTTCGGCGATACCGGGTTTCACCACGTCGGACAGCACGATCACGCCCAGCACCCGCGACGTCGCAGCACCCTGTGTGCCGGGGACTCGCGCAGCACCGCCACCGCCGATGTCTCGCGCGGCACCGCCACCGCCGATGTGCCGCCCGGCGTTGCCCGGACCGGCCGTGCCGCTACTGACCGCGGTGCCACTGCTGCCCGCCGTGTCACTGCTGCCCGCGGTGCCACGGGTTCTCGTGTCCGGTCCGGCGACGCCGCCCGCACCGGTGTCGTCGTGCACGGCGACCACCAGGGGTGTGGCGCCCTCGGCGGCCACCTCGGCCACTTGGTCGGAGACCACGCCGGGCATCGATCCGCCCACCGCTGACAGCCACCGGGAGACCGCGTCCGCGGCCCCCTTGCGGTACTGAATCCGGTTGTCGTCCAGGTCGATCCCACTCATCCGGGTCTGTGCGGTGAACGGCACCACCTCGGCGGTGGGCATCGGGCCGTCGGGGTCGAGTCCACAGGTGGTGCGGCAGAGTTCGACGATGCTGCGTCCCTCGGGGGTGTCGTCGGCGAGGCTGCAGCGCAGGGCGACGTCGGCGAGTTCGGTGAGGGTGACGCCGGGAGCCGGGTGCAGCACGGTGGCCCGTCGGTTGCCGAAGGTGATGGTGCCGGTCTTGTCGAGCAGCAGGGTGTCGATGTCACCGGCGGCCTCCACCGCCCGCCCCGACATCGCGAGCACGTTGTGCTGGACCAGCCGATCCATGCCGGCGATCCCGATCGCGCTCAGCAATGCCCCGATGGTGGTGGGGATGAGGCAGACCAGCAGGGCGATCAATGTGATCGGGTCGGGACTCTGTCCGGCATAGTGCTGCATCGGGCCGATGGCGATCACCGTGAACAGGAAGATCGCGGTGAGCGTCAACAGCAGGATGTTCAGGGCGATCTCGTTGGGGGTCTTGGTGCGTTCGGCGCCTTCGACGAGCGAGATCATCCGGTCGACGAAGGTCTGCCCGGGTTCGGTGGTGATCTGGACGATGATCTTGTCGGACAGGACGACGGTCCCGCCGGTGACGGCCGATCGGTCGCCGCCGGATTCCCGGACGACCGGGGCGGATTCGCCGGTGATCGCCGATTCGTCGACGGTCGCGATCCCGTCGACGATGTCGCCGTCGCCGGCGATCGTCTCCCCCGCCTCGACGACGATCCGGTCTCCGACGTGCAGCTCGGCTCCGGCGACCGCGGTGATCGTCCCGTCGGCGTCGAGCCGTCGGGCCATGGTGTCCCGCTTGACCTTTCGCAGACTGTCCGCCTGCGCACGGCCGCGGCCCTCGGCGACCGCCTCGGCCATGCTCGCGAACAGCACCGTGAACCACAGCCAGGCGGCGATCAGCCACGCGAACCAGGACGGATGCCAGATCGCGAGCACGGTGGTCGCGAGGGACCCCAGGTACACGACGAACATCACCGGGTTGCGTACTTGTTCCCGTGGGGTGAGCTTCCGGAACGTCGGCAGCACAGGGATGCTCAGAGAACCGGTGTTGCGGGCAGGGATCTTCACAGCAGGGCCTCCGCGATCGGTCCCAGCGTCATGGCCGGGAAGAAGGTCAGTCCGGCGACGAGCAGCGTGGTGCCGAGCAGCAGCACGCCGAACAGGACGCCGTGTGTGGGGAGTGTCGAGCTGACCGCGGCCGCCCGGGGAACTTGTCGCACCATCAGTCCGGCGAGGGCGAGGACGAACACGATCGGCAGGAATCGGCCGAACAGCATGACCACTCCCAGCGATGTCTGGAACCAGGTGTCGGTGACGGTGAGCCCGCCGAAGGCACTGCCGTTGTTGTTGGCCGCCGACGCATACGCGTAGAGCACCTCGGTGAACCCGTGGATCGATCCCGGCGTGCCGGGCGGTCCGCTGTTGCCCTGGGCGTCGGTGGTGGAGCCGAGCAGCACACTGATCGCGGTGCCGGTCAGCACCAGCGCCGGCATGACCAGCACCGACAGTGCGGCCAGGGTGATCTCGTGTCTGCCGATCTTCTTGCCCAGGAATTCCGGTGTCCGGCCGACCAGCAGACCGCCGACGAACACGGTGATCACGGCGAGGATCAGCATGCCGTACAGGCCCGATCCGGCACCGCCGGGCGCCACCTCGCCGAGCAGCATGTTCCACAGCACCGCACCGCCACCCCCAGCGGTGAAACTGTCGTGCGAGGCGTTGACCGCTCCGGTGGAGGTGCCGGTGGTGGACACGGCGAACAGAACCGACCCGGGTATCCCGAATCGCTGTTCCTTGCCCTCGAGCATCGCACCGGCCGCTGTCCGCGCGGCACCGGTGGCGTGCGCCTCGAACCACCAGGTCACCGCGAGCATCGCGGTCCAGATGGTGGCCATCACGCCGAGCAACGTCAGTCCCTGCCGCCGGTCCCCGACGAGCGTTCCGTAGGTTCGGGTCAGACACACCGGGATGAGCAGCAGTGCGGCGATCTCGACAATGTTGGACAGCGGCGTCGGATTCGAGAACGGGTGTGCCGAGTTGGCGGCGAGCGTGCCTCCCCCGTTGGTGCCGATTTCCTTGATCGCTTCCTGGGATGCGAAGGGGCCGACGATGCTGCGGGCATCCCGGCCGTCGAGCATGGTGTAGTCGAAGCCGGTGTGCCACGACTGCACGGCGCCCTGGGTGAGCAGGATGATCGCGACGATCACGGCGAGTGGCAGCAGTATCCGTACCGTTCCGCGGATCAGGTCGACCCAGAAGTTCCCCAGCCCGGTGCCTGCCCGGCGGGCGACGAGACCCCGGATCAGGGCGATCGCGACGGCCATGCCGACCGCGGCGGACGCGAAGTTCTGTACCGCCAGACCGAGCATCTGGGTGAGGTTCGACATCACCAGTTCCGGAGAGTACGACTGCCAGTCGGTGTTGGTGACGAACGAGACCGCCGTGTTGAAGGCCATCGCCGGATTCACCCCCGGCTTCCCGTCTGCTCCCGGCAACACACCCTGGAGCCGCTGCAGCAGATAGAGCAGCAGTACCGAGATCAGCGAGAACGCCAGCACCGCAAGGGCATATCCCTTCCAGGTCTGCGGCCGGCGTGGGTCGATCCGCGCGATCCGGTAGACCGCACGTTCCACCGCCAGGTCTCGATCCCCGCGGTACACGCGAGCCATGTGGTCGCCGAGCGGGATGTAGGCGGCGGCCAGGATCACCAGGACCGTCGCCACCTGGCCCACTGCGGCCGCCGTGCTCATCGGTTCACCCGACGATCGACCACCACGACGAGCAGGACACAGACGGCGAAACCGATGAACACGGCACTCACGTAGAGCACGTCGGCCACGATGCACACACTCCTCTGGGCGTGGCGATCACCGGTTCGTGATCGCCCGGACCACAGCATGTGTGCGTTTCGGCCACCCGAGCAGGTTCTTAACGCTCTCCATACGCGTCACCGCGAAATCTTGACGGCACCTTGGCATCGGGCTCGCGCAACTGCAGAAGGCCGACGACGGTGGTCAGTCGGTGCGACTGATCGCCACGCCGATCGTGCCCGACTTGCCGCGTCGGAGGATGCTCATCCGGACCAGCGACCACCCGACGATGCCGTACTTGCCCGAGATGAGCTTTCGAACATGCTCGGTGCCCGCGGCGTCCATGATCTCGGCGGTCCCGTCGACCGGCTGCCCGGTCAGTTTCTTGCCGCGGGCGTCACAGGCCTGCACGATCACCCGTTGATCGCGCCGAATCCGCTTGACCTTCCACGACTCGGTCTCGGTCCACATGTACATACGGTCACCGTCGACCGCCGCCCACAACGGCGTGGACACCGGAGTGCCGTCCTTCCGGAAGGTGGTGAGCTGCACATACTTCGCATCGGTGGCTGCATCGAAGGGCCGGCTCGCATCACTGGTCATACGTCCAGGCTACCGGCCCCCACGAGCGAGAGGTCGGGTTCAACCCGATCAGCAACCGGCCATTGAAGGTCGAGCCGACGAGGAGCGAAGCAACAAGACGCGTCGAAACCTCAGCCGGCCGAGTTGCTGACGTGACCACCTCCGACGTGGCCACCACCCAACCCACGCTACGAAGATTTCGACACGGGTCCTCGCTACGCTCGGTCCCGGCCCAATCATCGTAGAAGGCCCGGATCAATCATCAACTAGCCGTTGATGGTTGAGCCGACGAGGAGCGAAGCGACGAGACGTGTCGAAACCTCAGCCGGCCGAGTTGCTGACGTAACCACTTCTGGGGTGCTCGCCACCCAACGTCGGCTACAGAGATTTCGACTCGGGTCCTCGCTACGCTCGGTCCCGGCCCAATCAGCAACCAGCCGTTGATGGTTGAGCCGACGAGGAGCGAAGCGACGAGACGTGTCGAAACCTCAGACAGCCGAGTTGCTGACGTGACCACCTCCGAGGTGCTCACCACCCAACCCACGCTACGAAGATTTCGACACGGGTCCTCGCTACGCTCGGTCCCGGCTCAATCAGCAACCAGCCGTTGATGGTTGAGCCGACGAGGAGCGAAGCGACAAGACGTGTCGAAACCTCAGACAGCCGAGTTGCTGACGTAACCACTTCTGGGGTGCTCGCCACCCAACGTAGGCTGCGGAGATTTCGACACGGGTCCTCGCGATGCTCGGTCCCGGCTCAATCAGCAACCAGCCGTTGATGGTTGAGCCGACGAGGAGCGAAGCGACAAGGCGTGTCGAAACCTCCGCCGGCCGAACTCGCCAACGCAACCAACGGAGGCTCCGACACCCACCATCATCTCTATGGAGTTCTCAAAGAACACAAGCTTCTACAAAAGGTCAGGCAGCATTCGGTAGCTCGTCAGCAAACCGCCTGTGATACGCCGGGATCGGACGACGACGCCGATCCACCACCTCAGGCGGAATCAACCACGGATGCGCATCCGGACCCATATACACATCCCACCCGTTGTGATGCACATCGGCATGACACGACGAACACAACAAACAGCCATTCGCCAGGTCGGTGGCACCACCCTCCGACCAATGCGCAATGTGATGGGCCTGCGTGCGCGATGCCGGGGCACCACACTTGATACAACACCGATCCCGCTCGAACAACGCTCGCCGCTGACCGGCGGTGAACAAGCGTTTCGAGCGTCCCATGTCCAGGGGCACGCGTTCGCCGTCGACGATGGTCATCACCACCACACCATCACAGCTGGTTTCCAACAGCGTGCTGCGAGTGATCGACCCACCAAACGCCAACGCCGACTTGCCCGGTGTATCCGCGGGGACCGACAGATTGATCAACGCCGCAGGTAGCGCGGTCACCGACCGATCCCCCGCACCAGCCGCCATATCCAACACCATCTCCAACGCATCCGCCCGACGTCGAGGAGCTTCACGCGGATCTTTCGAACCATCCGGCTGCGGGACCGGCGCCGACAGCTTCTCGATCGCCGTCGCCAACTTCTCTCCGACAACAACATCCAGACTCCCCGAGACCGCGACCCGCCCATCATCGGTCCGCCCGATATCCAGAGCATTCAGATTGCGGTCTTCCTTCGCCGGGCGTCCACCCTCGGCATCGCCAGCATGATGGTCACCAAGCTGATGCGCCCGGGCCATCACCTCAGCAGGCTTGGCCCCCGACAACACCTGCGCCAACAGATCACCCTCGAACTCAGCCCAGGTCTCAGCATTCGGAGCCTCCCCCGCACTAAGCCGATCTGGTTCAACCCGCGCACGATCGCATCCACATGCTCACCCGAGATCGCGCCGTCGGCAGCGTGTTTCAGCGTGCGTTCCACCACCGCCGACGTCCCGATCCGCTGCATCCGCGCAGCCACCGACGGCGCGTACCCCATCTCGATCAACAAGGCGATCGGTTTGTGCCCGTGCCGTTGCGCCACCCCCAGCCGATCCAAGTGCCCGGCCCCGGCCGCGGTCAACGCATCCACGACATTCCTGATGGTGACCAGTGTCCGCATATCCATGAACACGTCCGGCCCGGTCGGATCGTCGTCGAAACGACAATCGATGAGTGCGTCGAGAATGGTCTCCAGTTCCCCCTGCATGACTTCGATGGTAGCCATACACACGTTCGAGTCAAGGATGATTTCCCCAGGTCAGTGCGTGGAAATTTCCCCACAACTGCGCGGTGAACTACCATTTCCACCCACACCATTAACGCCAGTCACACGTTCGCGGCCATTTGTCCCAGTATTTGAGATAGGCGGCAGGATGCCGACTAGTGTGATTTACATCACATCTCGACTCATGGTCGGGGATGCGCCGCGATCGCGGCGGCCACCTTCTCTCGGATCGCACAGTCGAAGGAGTGGTCGTTGACCATACCGGCGGCCTGCATCAGCGCGAACATCGTCGTCGGGCCGACGAACCGCCAGCCTCGTTTCTTCAGATCCTTCGACAGCGCAACCGATTCCGGGGATGTCGTCATCGATCCGGGCTCATGGTCCGGGGCGGGCGCGTATCGCCAGAAGAATGCCTCGAGCGAGCCCTCGGAGTCGATGAGTTCCTCGGCTCGACGCGCATTGTTGATCGACGCCTCGATCTTGCCGCGGTGACGCACGATCCCGGCATCACCGAGCAGACGGGTCACGTCGGCATCGGAGAACCGCGCGACAGTGGGGATGTCGAAGCCGCTGAAGGCCTTTCGGAAGTTCTCCCGCTTGGTCAGGATGGTCCGCCAGCTCAACCCGGACTGGAATCCCTCGAGGCACACCCGCTCGAACAGCGCGGTGTCGCCCGACAGCGGGAAGCCCCACTCGGTGTCGTGGTAGGTGGTCTCGGGTTCGACTGCCGCCCACACGCATCGCGGCACACCGTCGGCGCCCACAACCACCTCGACCATGACGACACTCCCTATCCGTCTCAACGCGATCCGTACGTACACACTGCCTGTGTGAGAAGCCGCGTGGCCGAACACACCCCGCAGCCCTGCACGCTACCCATTCGGTCGCGCGCGGGACAGCCGGCAGGTCGACGGCACGCGAATGCGGCGAGGCCCCTTCCCACCGGATGTGGGAAGGGGCCTCGCCGTTTCCTGAGGGCTGCTCAGATCGTTGCGGCTCGGATCAGCCGATCACCAGCGCGTCGCCGTCGGCGCCGACGTTGACCGGCACGACGTCGCCGTCGCGGATGTCGCCGGCCAGCAGTGCCCTGGCGAGCTGGTCGCCGATGGCCTGCTGCACCAAGCGCCGCAGCGGGCGGGCGCCGTAGAGCGGGTCGAAGCCACGCTCGGCCAGCCATTCCTTGGCCTTCGGTGTGACCTGCAGTTCCAGTCGGCGCTGCGCGAGACGCTTGCCGAGCTGGTCGAGCTGGATGTCGACGATGGAGACGAGTTCTTCGGGGCTCAGCGCGTCGAAGATCACCACGTCGTCGAGACGGTTGATGAACTCCGGCTTGAACGCGTGGCGCACCGCCGCCATCACCTGGTCCTTGTCACCGCCCGAGCCCAGGTTGGACGTGAGGATGAGGATGGTGTTGCGGAAGTCCACCGTGCGGCCCTGGCCGTCGGTGAGCCGTCCCTCGTCGAGCACCTGCAGCAGGATGTCGAAGACGTCCGGGTGGGCCTTCTCGACCTCGTCGAACAGCACCACCGTGTACGGACGACGCCGCACCGCCTCGGTCAGCTGACCGCCCTGCTCGTAACCGACGTAGCCGGGAGGTGCACCGACAAGCCGTGCCACGGCGTGCTTTTCGCCGTACTCGCTCATGTCGATGCGGACCATCGCCCGCTCGTCGTCGAACAGGAACTCCGCCAGCGCCTTGGCCAGCTCGGTCTTGCCGACGCCGGTGGGACCGAGGAACAGGAACGAACCCAGCGGCCGGTTCGGGTCGGCCACACCGGCCCGGGCGCGACGCACGGCGTCGGAGACGGCGACCACCGCGGCCGACTGTCCCACCACGCGGTTGCCGAGTTCTTCTTCCATGCGCAGCAGCTTGGCGGTCTCGCCCTCCAGCATCTTGCCCGCGGGGATGCCGGTCCACGCCGACACGACCTGTGCGACGTCGTCGGGGCCGACCTCCTCCTGCAGCATCACGTCCTGGTCGGGGTCGGTGCCGGTCTTGGCGATCGCGGCCTCGAGGTTCTTCTCCAGCGCCGGGATCTTGCCGTACCGCAGCTCGGCAGCCTTGCCCAGATCGCCGTCACGCTCGGCGCGATCAGCTTCTCCGCGAAGGTTTTCCAGTTCCTCCTTGACGTCGCGGACCGCGTCGATGGCGGTCTTCTCCGACTGCCAGCGGGCCGAGAGCTCGTTGAGCTTCTCCTTCTGGTCGGCCAGTTCCTGACGCAGCTTCTCCAGCCGTTGCTTGCTCGCCTCGTCGTGCTCCTTCTCCAGCGCGACCTCCTCGACCTCGAGCCGGCGGACGATGCGCTCGACCTCGTCGATCTCGACGGGGCGCGAGTCGATCTCCATCCGCAGGCGCGACGCGGCCTCGTCGACCAGGTCGATGGCCTTGTCGGGCAGGAAGCGCGAGGTGATGTAGCGATCGGAAAGTGTTGCGGCGGTGACCAGTGCGGAGTCGGTGATGCGCACGCCGTGGTGCACCTCGTACCGTTCCTTCAGCCCGCGCAGGATGCCGATGGCGTCCTCGACGCTGGGCTCTCCGACGTACACCTGCTGGAAGCGACGCTCGAGTGCGGCGTCCTTCTCGATGTACTGCCGGTACTCCTCCAGCGTGGTGGCACCGACCAGCCGCAGCTCACCGCGGGCGAGCATCGGCTTGATCATGTTGCCGGCGTCCATCGCGGAATCGCCGGTGGCACCGGCGCCGACGATGGTGTGCAGCTCGTCGATGAAGGTGATGACCTGTCCGGCCGATCCCTTGATCTCGTCGAGGACGGCCTTCAGGCGCTCCTCGAACTCACCGCGGTACTTCGCACCGGCCACCATCGAACCGAGGTCCAGGGAGATGACGGTCTTGCCGCGCAACGATTCCGGGACGTCGCCTTCGATGATGCGCTGGGCCAGTCCCTCGACGATCGCGGTCTTGCCGACGCCGGGTTCACCGATCAGGACCGGGTTGTTCTTGGTCCGTCGGCTCAACACCTGCACCACGCGGCGGATCTCGGCGTCACGGCCGATCACCGGGTCGAGCTTGCCCTCGCGGGCGGCCTTGGTGAGGTCGGTCGAGTACTTCTCGAGTGCCTGGTAGGTCGATTCGGGGTCCTCGGAGGTCACCCGAGCACTGCCGCGCACGGCGACGAATGCCTCCCGCAGGGCCTGCGGGGTGGCTCCGACGTTGTGCAGCAGCTTGGCGACGTCGGAGTCGCCGGTGGCCAGGCCGACGACGAGGTGCTCGGTGGAGACGTACTCGTCGTTCAGTTCGGTGGCCAGTTGCTGGGCGGTCGTGACGGCCGCGATGGCCTCACGGGAGAGCTGGGGCTGGGCGCTCGAGCTGGACACCGTCGGCGCACGATCGACCATCGCCTGGGCCTGCGTGCAAACCGAGGCGGGATCGACCCCCACTGCCTTGAGGAGCGGTGCGGCGATGCCGTCGGACTGATCGAGCAGGGCGACCAGGATATGGGCGGGACGTACGTCGGGGTTGCCAGCAGCGGCCGCCGCCTGCACCGCAGCACTCAGCGCCTGCTGGGTCTTGGTGGTGGGGGTGAAGCTGTCCACTTCTGCACCTTTCTCTACGTTCTTAAGTCTCTAACGCTCAAGTATGGCGTTTCGAAGAGTCCAACGCGAACAAGGTTGAGTCTATTTCGCTCAACTTCTTTATTCTTGGTGATCTGAATCACACTAGCGTCGCCCACCGACACCGCCACTATGACCCGCTCCCCCAACGGTGATAGACCCGACAAGGAGCGCAGCGGACGAGACGCTGCCCTTCGCTGATCGAGCCGACGACCAGCGCAGCCGACGACACGCCGCCCTTCGCTGATCGAGCCGACGAGCAGCGCTTCGACGAGCCGCTCCCCAACGGTGATTGAGCCGACAAGGAGCGCAGCGACGAGTCGTGTCGAAATCTCCGCCGGCCGAGCTCACACACGCACCACCACAACCATGGGACCTCCCGGCACACCCGGGCAACCCCCAGAGTTCACCATCCGCTTCCTGGCCAACTCCCAGATTAGTGAGTATACTCATTAATGAGTATGCTCATTATCGTTTGATCGGAGTAGCGAGATGGCGAGTCCTCGCAGGGGAGAGCCCGACCCACGCGAGGCGCCGTCGGTGAGCGCTCGCCGTCCTGTCGACCCGTCGCAGCAAAGGAGCACAGATGTACTACAGCAGCGGAAACTACGAGGCCTTCGCCCGCCCACTCAAGCCCCAAGGCGTGGAGAACAAGAGCGCGTGGTTCGTCGGTGCAGGACTGACATCGATGGCGTCGGCCGTCTTCATGATCCGCGACGGCCAGCTACCCGGCAACAAGATCACCATCCTCGAACGCCTCGACCTCCCCGGCGGCGCACTCGACGGTATCCGTAAGCCCGACAAGGGATTCGTCATCCGCGGTGGCCGTGAGATGGAAGACCACATGGAGTGTCTGTGGGATCTGTTCCGCACCATCCCCTCACTCGAGGTCGACGGATCGGTGCTCGACGAGTTCTACTGGCTCAACAAGGCCGACCCCAACTACTCGCTGTGCCGCGTTACCGAGAACCAGGGCCAGGATGCCAAGACCAACAACGAGTTCGGTCTCGGTGACACCGCCCAGAAAGAGATGGTCAAGGTCTTCCTCGCCTCCCGGGAGGAGATGGAGGACAAGCGGATCGACGAGGTCTTCGGCGCAGAGTTCCTCCAGAGCAACTTCTGGTTGTACTGGCGCACCATGTTCGCCTTCGAGGAGTGGCACTCCGCGCTCGAGATGAAGCTCTACCTCCACCGGTTCGTCCATCACATCGGAGGCCTTCCGGATCTGTCGGCCCTGAAGTTCACCAAGTACAACCAGTACGAGTCGCTGGTCCTGCCGATGTACCGGTGGTTGCTCGACCAGGGCGTCACCTTCGACTTCTCCACCGAGGTCACCGACATCGACTTCGCGATCGACGGAGGCCGTAAACAGGCCACCCGCATCCACTGGATCTCCGACGGCGTCGAGGGCGGCGTCGACCTCGGACCCGACGACCTGGTGCTCACCACCATCGGTTCGCTCACCGAGAACTCCGTCGACGGCGACCACCACCACCCGGCATCCCTCGACGAAGGTCCCGCCCCCGCCTGGGATCTCTGGCGTCGCATCGCTGCCAAGGATCCGTCCTTCGGCCGCCCCGACGTCTTCGCCGGCGACATCCCGAAGACCAAGTGGGAGTCGGCAACCGTCACCACCATCGGCCCGGAGATCCCCCGCTACATCGAGAAGATCGCCCAGCGAGATCCCTTCGCGGGCAAGGTCGTCACCGGCGGCATCGTCACCGCCAAGGATTCGTCGTGGCTGTTGAGCTGGACGGTGAACCGCCAGCCCCACTTCAAGCAGCAGTCGCCGGACGAGATCGTCGTCTGGGTCTATGGCCTGTTCGTGGACACCCCCGGAGACTTCGTCAAGAAGCCGATGCAGGAGTGCACCGGCGAGGAGATCACCCAGGAATGGCTCTACCACATGGGCGTTCCCGTCGAGGACATCCCTGATCTCGCGGCGACCAAGGCCAAGACGGTGCCGGTGATGATGCCGTATGTCACCTCGTTCTTCATGCCGCGCAAGGCCGGTGACCGGCCCGACGTCGTCCCCGAGGGCGCGGTGAACTTCGCCTTCATCGGGCAGTTCGCCGAAACCACCCGCGACACCATCTTCACCACCGAGTACTCGGTCCGCACCGGCATGGAAGCCGCCTACCGACTCCTCGGCGTCGATCGCGGTGTCCCGGAGGTCTTCAACTCGACCTACGACCTGCGCTTCCTGCTCAAGGCCACCTCACGCCTGCGCGACGGCGAGGAGGTCGAACTCCCCGGGCCCAAGTTCATCGGCAACCGGATCATCTCCAAGCTCGACCACACCCAGATCGGTAAGCTCCTCACCGATTTCGGGCTGGTTCCCGAGGTCGGCGACACCGTCAGGCGCGACCGCGCCGACGACGCGATCTCCTGATCCTACCGGTCCGGCCGTCGCCGGTCATCTCTTCGGTCCGCCACCCATGAACCCGAAGAGATGTCCGGCGACCTTGCGGATCTGGATCTCCTCGGCGCCCTCGGTGATCCGGTACCGGCGGTGATGTCGGTAGATGTGCTCGAACGGCAGATGCCGGCTGTAGCCCATCCCGCCGTGGATCTGCATGGCGCGATCGGCGGCCTCGCAGACGAGCCGGTTGGCGCGATAGTTCGACATCGACACCCGGTCCGACACGGCCATGTGTTCGGCGTGGTCGAGTCGGGCCGCGGTGTCACGGATCAGCAGCCGCAGCATGGTCGCCTCGGTGTGCAGTTCCACCAGCGGCCACTGGATGGCCTGCCGGGTGGCCAGCGGCTGCCCGAAGGTGACGCGTTCGCGGGCGTATGCGGCGGACCGGTCGATACAGTGTTGCGCCGCACCGAGACTCGATGCGGCCTGCCGGACCCGGTTCTCGTGGACGAAGGTCTGCGCCACCTCCAGGCCGCGCCCTTCCTCGCCGAGGATCGCCGAATCGGGCACGCGCACATCACGAAGACTCACATCGGCGTGGTCGGTGGGCATGTTCAGGGTCCAGCGGAAGCCGTCGACGGAGAAGCCCGGTGCGGTGGCGGGCACGATGAAGGCGGTGATACCGCGCGCATGCCCCGGCTCACCCGACGTGCGGGCGAAGATCAGGTCGTGTGTGGCGATGTGCATCCCGGTGTTCCACCGTTTCTCGCCGTTGAGAATCCAGTCGTCACCGTCGCGGGTCGCGGTGGTCTCCATCCAGGTGGCATCCGACCCGTGATCGGGTTCGGTGAGGCCGAAGGCCAGGCCACGCTCGCCGGTGATCTGGTGCTCGGTGAACTCCTGCTTCTGCTCGTCGGTCCCGAACTTCCACACCAGGTGCAGGCTCGGGAAGTTGCCGACCACCGACGACTCGTCCTGCAGGTCGTTGTGCAAACCGAGCCCTCGGTGGGCGAGATACTCACGGATCACCGACATCTCGTGGCTGGTGGCGTCATGGCCACCGAGTTCGGCCGGTAGATCACGCCGCAGGAAGCCCGCACGGTCGGCACGGCGTCGCATCTCCATCAGCAGTTCATGCCACTCCTCCCGGGGCGTCCCACCCGCCTCGAAATCAGTGCGTGCCCACTCGCGGCGATGATCGAAGAACCTCTCGTTGTCGTCCTGTGCCTGTAGCGGCACGATCTCGCGTTCGATGAACGCGTCGAGATCATCGAGCAACTGGTGCAGTTCCGCCGGGATGCCGGTGTCCATCCGAATCTCCTCCATGAACGATCGTTCAGGCCACGCTAGCGTGATCGTCGACGCCGAATGTGCGAATTCCGCAAACAGGCGCACCACCGACGGTGTTAGCGTTGCCGACATGACCGACGGAATGAACGATCGATCAGGGAAGGAGGGGTGGTGGTGACGACGTCGACGAAGGCCACGTCCCGGCGCCCGGAGCAGACCCCGGAGCAGACCCCGGACCACCCGTCGCGGAGTTCGGTGATCCACGACTCCGACGACCCCATCGCCGTGGCCGTTCTCGACGCCGCCCTGGCCACCATGGCCGCCAAGGGCTATCACGGCACCTCGGTCCGCGACATCGCCACCGCCGCCGGAGTGGCATCGGGCTCCATCTACACCCACTTCGGGTCCAAACACGATCTGCTGGCGCTGATCATGAACCGCGGGATGGACGGACTGATCGCCCACACCGAGGACGCCCTCTTCCACGCCGGTACCGACCCCGCCGATCGCCTCCGCGCCATCGTCGGCGCGCATGTCCGGGTCCACGTCTCCGGCCTGCGGGAAAGCCTGCTGGGCAACTCCGAACTGCGCAGCCTCGAGCCCGCAGCCCGTGAGCTGATCGTCAGCAAGCGAGACACCCAGCGTCGCATGTTCGATCGCGTGATCGTCGACGGGGCCGAGCGTGGTGTCTTCCGCGCCGCCGATCCCATCGCCGCCTCACGGTTCATCGTCACCGCGTGCACGGCCGTGGCCACCTGGTATCACCCCGACGGCGCGATGAGTCCGGACGAGATCGTCGAATCCCACCAGCGCATCGCCCTCGACACGGTCGGCCACCACGATCCGTCGGCCACCCCCTGAACGCACCGGAGACCGCTGATGACGCACACCGCAACCGATCCCGACCTCGCCGACGTGCTGGCCGCCCGCGTCGGCACGGCACTCGGCGCCCCGTGCACCGTCACCGGGCTGCAACGGGTGACCGCCGGCGCGAGTCGCGCGACCTGGGCATTCGACGCCGCCACCGCCGACGGCCGACGGCATGCACTGATCCTGCGCCACGACCCCTCGGTCAGTGATCCGTCCGGGGACGAGCCCGACGAGATGGCCAGGGAGGCAGCAGCACTCACCGAGGCACGGCGGTCCGGGGTGACGGTGCCCGAAGTACTCACCGAGAACAGCGAGACAACCGGTCCGCTCGCCGGTTCCTACCTGATCATGGCCCGGGTCGACGGCGAAGCGCTGCCGCAACGGCTCCTGCGCGACGACGCCTATGCCCCGATCCGCACGCGGCTGCCCTATCTGATGGGCCGCGAGCTCGCGCGGATTCACCTGATGGAACCGTCGGCGTTCACCGATGCCGGTGCCGGCGTAGGTCTCTCGTTCGACGATCCGCTGGAGGAGATCTACGGTCGGTACGTCACCACCATGACGCCACGGCCGATCCTCGACGCGGCATTCCGCCGGCTGGCGGCCACCCGGCCGTCGACCGACCGGATCACCGTGGTGCACGGCGACTTCCGCAACGGCAACCTGCTGATCTCACCCGACGGCATCGAGGCCGTCCTCGACTGGGAACTGGTCCATCTCGGCGACCCGATGGAAGACCTCGGTTGGTTGTGTTGCCGCACCTGGCGATTCGGCGCCCCCGATCCGGTCGGCGGTTTCGGTTCCCGAGACGAACTCTTCCGCGGCTACACCGACGAGAGCGGGGTGACCCCGAATCCGGACACCGTCGCGTGGTGGGAGCTCTTCGCGACCGTCCGCTGGGCGGTGATCTGTCAGATGCAGGCCGATCGCGGTGACGGGCCTGGCACCGACAACAGCATGGAACTGCTCGCCATCGGACGTCGGATCGCCGAGTGCGAGCACGACCTGCTCGAACTCCTCGGATGGCAGCCGTATGTACTCCACCTCGACGACCCCACCGGATCGTTTCCCGACCTGTTCGACATCCCGACGTCGGCCGACCTGATCTCGGCGGTCCGGGACTTCCTCCGCACCACCGCATCCGACGCCGACCCGACCGTCGCCTACCGCACCAAGGTCGCCGGACACATCCTCGGCATCTGCGCGCGTGAAGCGGAGTTGGGTGACACCCTGCGGACGCAGCATCGGGAGTTGTTGCACCGTAACGGATATCGGGACGATGCCGAGCTGGCCCTACAGATCCGCGCCGATGCCGCCGATGCCGACGACCCGGCGATCCGCGAGGTGATCACCCACGCGATCGCGGCCCGGCTGGCGGTGGCGAATCCGCGCCACCACCGGTCCCCACCCCGCGCCCCCACCGATCCGGTGGGGCCGCTCGCACACGTCGTCGGTGATCGCACCCGCGAAGTCGGCCGACAGAGGTTTCGACACGCCTCGTCGCTACGCTCCTCATCGGCTCAACCACCCACTCGGCGTAGCTGATTGATCCAATCCGTCTTCCATGAGCGAGCCGCGCCTACCACGATGACTGAGCCGGGACCAAGCATCTCGAGGACCCGAGTCGAAATCCCCGCAGCCAACCTTGCGTGGCGACCACCTCAGCGGCGGTCACACCGGCGAACTCGGCCGACAGAGGTTTCGACACGCCTCGTCGCTACGCTCCTCATCGGCTCAACCACCCACTCGGCGTAGCTGATTGATCCAATCCGTCTTCCATGAGCGAGCCGCGCCTACCACGATGATTGAGCCGGGACCGAGCATCGCGAGGACCCGAGTCGAAATCCCCGCAGCCAACATCGGATGTCAACCACCTCAGCGGTGGTCACGCCGGCGAACTCGGCCGACAGAGGTTTCGACACGCCTCGTCGCTACGCTCCTCATCGGCTCAACCACCCACTCGGCGTTGCTGATTGATCCAATCCGTCTTCCATGAGCGAGCCGCGCCTACTACGATGATTGAGCCGGGACCGAGCATCGCGAGGACCCGAGTCGAAATCCCCGCAGCCAACATCGGATGTCAACCACCTCAGAAGTGACTCAACCACCGACCGCTCGTTGATGATCGATTTCGAAGACCGGGTCGAAGCCCCCGATGCGACGCGCTCCTGAAGTTCCGACGTCCACCACTTCGCCTTGGCCGCTTCACCCGATCCCGACGAGCTCCTCCGACGCCGTCCACAGTCCGTCGACGAGTTCGGGCTTGCGCGCCTGCGGGTTCTCCCGACCGTTGGCGGTGAACCGGCTGAAGTACACACCGTTGATCTCCGGGTCGGCACCGCGGTCGGCCAACGCGATCAACGGGGCCGCACCCTGTTCCGGCGTGATGGTGCCGAACCGTTTGAGCGGCGACCGATACAGGAGCCCGACGACGAACGAGTCGCGGCCGAATCCGGTGGCAGCCGGTCCGGGATGTACTGCAGCCGAGACGATCCCGTCATCGGCCCATCTCTCGGCGATACCTCGTGTGAACAGGATGTTCGCCAGCTTTCCCGTGCCGTAACACCGCAGCTCCAGCTTTCGGCGCCGGGTGAAGTCCAGATCGTCGAGACCGACGCTGCCGGCCAGGTTGCCGATACTCGAGGTGTTCAGGACGAGTGCACCCGACGCCGCGGCAAGACGGGGACGCAGCAGATTGGTGAGCAGGAAGCCGCCGAGATGGTTGATCTGGAAGTTCGGTTCGTGCCCGTCGACGGTCCGGTGTCTCGGGTCGAAGGTGCCACCGGCGTTGTTCATCAGCACATCGATCGTCTGCACGCGCTCGGATAGTCGTTCGGCGAGTGCGCGGACGTCGTCGAGTCTCGCATAGTCGGCGGTGAACGCGGTGGCACCGGTCTCCGCGGCGATCGCCTCGGTCTTGTCCACCGAGCGACCGACGACGATGAGGTCGGTCCCCTCCCCCGCGAGTTCTCGCGCCGCCACGGCGCCGATACCGTTGCTGGCGCCCGTGATCACCACTGTGCGTGTCGTCGTCATCGCGACCCATCTCCTCGTTTCGGCTCCCCCGTCCATCATCGGTACCGCGGCGCCATCGGGCACGGTGAACCGCGGTATCGGGGGCGAGGGACGATCACCGCGTTCAGGTCCCGGGTTCGGCTCGCCGCTCGTCCACGACGAACAGCACCAGGGTGACCGCCAGAAAGGCCGCCGGGATCCATGCGGCCCGGGCACCCCACTCGTGGGAGGCGAACGCACCGATCACCGCCCCGGCAGCGAAGATCCCGACCACCCCGAGATACACGCGGAAGGCGTACCGGGACACGCTGTCTCGATCGGCCAAGGTGGCATATCCGGCCTCCACCAGGCGCATCAGATTGCCGGTGGTCGCGACCGACACATAGTTGAGATCACCGATACTGCGGAACAGTTCGATCTGCATCGCCGCCAGGAATGCGATCGGGATGGTCGCAATCCAGTGTGGCGCGGAAGTGGGCACGAATCCCACGGCGCACAGGATCACGGCGAACAGCGCCACCGTCACGCGGATCGGGTAGTGCAGTATCCGGTCGAGGCGGCCGGCCTTGATGTGTACCGCCGACACCACGCCGACGACGAAGGCGATGATCGGCCACAGATGCCCGAGCGCCTGATGCCACTGCCGCCCGGCGAGATCGATCCCGAAGAAGATGACGTTGCCGGTCTGCGCATTCGCGAACACCCCGCCGCGGACCAGAAAGGTGTAGCTGTCGAGGAATCCGCTCGCACAGGTGAGCAAGAGCGCGAACCGCAATGTCGCGGAGGTCTCCATCAGGTCCTTCCCGGACGACACAGTCCTCGGGCAGCCCACGGCGCGGTCCGGCCCGAACCGCGCCCTGCGTCCCGACACCGTCGGGTACCGCGATCGTAGGTCGCCCGGGTCGTACTCGCCGGGTGCATCACCGGATTCACGACGACCACGTTGTGCGCAGCGAGGGCCGGCGCCCCGAATCCGCCGATGATGATCGCCGCCACCGTGAACAGACCGGCCTCACTGCCGTAGGTCCCGGCGATCGGCGTCCCGAGACGCAGGATGCGCCGCACCGTGGATGCCTGCGAACGATGCACTGCCACACCGAAGATCGGCGCGAGGGTACGGTCGCGCCGCACCACGATCGCGAAGATCACGAATGTCACCAGATAGACCAGCGAGGTGGAGAGTCCGATCCCGGTCAGTCCGAGGGCGGGCATCCCGAAGGTCCCGTGGATGAACATCCAGTTGAGCGCGATGTTGATCAGCAGCGACACGACGGTGATCAGCAGAAGCGCCTTGGGTCGTCGCATGCCGACGGTGAACTGTCGGATCACCTGAAACCACAGACACGGCAACAGTCCCGGGGCCAGCGCGACGAGCATCCACATCGCCGGTTCCGCGACCGTGGCGCCCACTCCGACGACACGCAGCACCATGCCGAGCGCGACCAGGACCACGCCGCCGGCGATCCCGGCGAGGGTCGCGATCAGGAAGCTCGACCGCACGATGTCGCGGATCTCGTCGGCGACATCGGTGGCGTCCGGGCCATCCGGGATCGCCCGGTCTCCGCCGGCCGCGCAAGCCCGGTCGTGGCGCCCCACCGCATGCGCGACCAGGTTGCCCACCGCGGTGATCAGGCCGACGCCCATCGTGCGGACCTGGTTGAACAGGGTGATCGCGAGGCCACCGGCGGCGAGGGCCTCGGTGCTGATCAGTCCCATCATCGCGAGGTCGGTGGTGGTCAGCGCGACCTGCGCGAGCTGGGTGAGGGCGATCGGCGCCGACAGCCCCACCAGCTCACGGCCGGTGCGCCGGTAGGTCATCGGGTCGGCGTCTGCACCCACCGGCCGCGCGGCATCCGAGCCGTCCGAGCGGCCCGAACCGTCCCCGGTCACGTCTCGACCAGCCGTCCGGCGGTCAGGGTGAGGGTGCTGTCGCAGAACCGTCGGACCAGGTCGAGGTCGTGGCTGATCACCATCACCGCGATCCGCCGCTCGTCCATCACATCGCGCAGCAGTTCCATGATCGACGCCGCGGTGGCCTCGTCGAGCGCCGATGTCACCTCATCGCAGATCAACACCTCGGGCCGATGGGCGAGGGCACGCGCCACCGAGACCCGTTGTCGCTGACCGCCCGACAGCTCATGGGGGTACCGGGTCCTGTGCTCGCCGGTCAGCCCCACCGATTCGAGCAGTTCGTCGATCACCTGTGTGCGTCGGCCCCGGTCCCCGACTCCCGACCGCTGCAGTGGACGGGCGAGGGTCTCGGCCACCGTCCTGGCCGGATTGAGCGTCGACATCGGATTCTGTGGCACGAGCTGGATGACCCGCCGCGCATCCCGGCGTCGGCGTGATCCGCGCAGGTTGATGCGGTCACCGTCGAGGTGAAGGGTTCCGGTGGCCGGGGATTCGAGTCCGGCCAGCACCCGGGCGAGGCTGGTCTTCCCCGCACCCGACGCTCCGACCACCGCCGTCGAACGACCGCGCCGCAGGGCGATGCCGGCACCGTCGAGCACGGGTTGCCCACCGCGGACGAGCCGGATTCCGGCACCGGCGAGGATCACCGAATCGCCTGTACCACCGGATATCCTGCCGCCCGATGCTCCGCGCCCGGCGGGAGTGGCCGTGCACGGGGCCGGCGTGTACGACACCGGCACGGCCGGTCCGACGACGACGTGCTCGTCGGCGAGCGCGTCCAGGGTGGCGGCCTGATGACCGGAGACCCCGATCGCCAGACCTTCCTCGTCGGCGAGTTCGCGGAGGAGCTCGACGATGCCGTCGCGGACCCGGGCGTCGAGTCCGGCGAACGGTTCGTCCACCAGCAGCACGTCCACACCCCGAACCAGCGCTCGCGCCAACGCAACCCGGCGCTGTTGCCCACCGGACAACTCTCCCGGCCGCCGGCCCGTCATCGATGCGGGCAGGCCCACCCGATCGAGCGCCCAACCGGGATCGCGGCGCGCGGTGTCGTCGGCGAGTTCACCGAGCAGGGTCCGCACCCGCATCGTCGGATTGAGTGCGGAACCCGGATCCTGCCCCACGAAGGCCAGGTGCTCGCGTCGGAGCGCACGGAGCTCATCGGGCGGCAGCCTCAGGACATCATGTCCGAGGACACGGACACTGCTCGCACCGAGTCGCGCACCGGGTGGCAGGTGACCGAGCACCGCCTGCATCAATGTGGTCTTGCCCGAGCCGGATTCACCACTGATCGCGGTGATCTTCCCGGGCCGCAGGGTCAGTTCACCGTGGGTCAGCAGTGTGTGGAGACCGTCGGATGTGGTCACGGTGTGGTCGTCGACGACGACATGCGGCCGGGTCATGTGCGCATCCGTCGGTCGTCGGGGAGTAGCGCGTCGATGGTGAGGTTGACGCTGATCGCGAGGACACCGATGGCAATGCTCGGCAGCACCACCGCCCACGGGTTCAGCAGGATGCCCGCGCCGTTCTCCCGGACCATCACCGCCCAGTTCGTTCGGCCGAGCGTGGCGGGCAGCTGCAGGAATGCGGCGGTGCTGACCAGATACATCGCCTCGACGAATCGCAGCCCGAGCTGCGTGGTCACGGTGTGCCGCAGATTGGGGAGCACCTCACGAAAGACCAGGTACCACAGTCGCTCTCCACTGGCGACGGCCACCTCGACGTAGCCGCTCACCGCGATCCCGGCCGCCGCGGCCGCGAAAACCCGTGCCGAATAGGGGGTTCCGATGACCACGGCGATCCCGACGAGGCCATAGGCCCCCGACTGCGGCCACGACAGCATCACCAGCAGGATCGCCAACACCGGCGGTACCAGCATCAACAGGTCCGTGCACCGTTCGATGGCGTCCCCCACGGCGGGTCGCACGGCCGCGATGGTCCCGATCACCGCCGCGAGGAAGGTCACCAGCAGGGCGATCACCGTGGCCAACAGCAACAGCCCCCAGCCGCCGGTGAGCAGGTGACTCCAGACGTCCTGGCCGAGGTGATCGGTTCCGGCAGGAGCCTGTGATGATGCCGGTGCGTAGGGGATTCCGACGCCCTCGTCGACGCGGTGCGGGGCGATCCACGGTCCGACGACGGCGATGCCGACGATCACCAGCGCCGGGATCACCAGGAGAACCGCCCGTACCCGCGGGGCGATCGCCGGGGTTCTCCTGGCCGGGGTTCTCATGGCCGGCATCCTCATCGTCCACGCACCGCCCAGACGCGCAGGAGGTCGGCGGCCAGCAGGATCACGGTGATCGCGGCACCGGTGAGGGCGACAACGGATGCGACCAGCACGGCGTCACGGTCGGCCACCGATCCGGCCAGGACCGATCCGATCCCCGGATAGTTGAAGATGGTCTCGACCACCAGCGCACCGCCGAGCAGCATCCCCACCGAGGTGGCCAGTGAGGTGGCGATGGTGGGCAGGGCGATCGGGAGCACATGGCGGAACAGGATGTGCCGCTGCCCGAGCCCGTCGAGTTCTGCGGCCGACACGTGGGGTGAGCCCGATGCGTCGACGAGCGCCGCACGGGCGACACGAATGTTCCACGCCGACTGTGGGATGGCCAGGGCGAGGACCGGGAGGACCAGCATCGACGGGCTCGCCGGTGCGCCTGCCGCATTCGTGATGGTCACCGCCGGAAACCAGCCGGCCCCCAGCGAGAAGACGAACACCAGCATGGTGGCGACCACGAATTCGGGTACGGCGATCATCATCGTCGTCGACGGCGACAGCACCCGCGCAGAGATCCCGCGGGGTCGCAGCGCCACACCGCACCACCGGCAACGGTGACCAGCGCGGTCACGACCAGCGCCAGCCCGCCGAGCAGCAACGTGTTGGGCATCTTGGTCGACACGACCTCGCCGATCGGGATGCCGCGGACGGTGGTTCCGAGGTCGCCGGTCAGCAGTCCGCCCAACCAGTCGACGTAGCGGACGGCGAGGGGCCGGTCCAGGCCGAGTGCATGCTCGTATGCCGCAATCTGTTCCGGAGTCGCATCGCGACCGAGTGCTGCGCGTGCCGCATTTCCGGGCAGGAAGTCCACGGCGGCGAACACGAGGGTCAGGACGGCCAGGAGCAGCAACGCCCGCTGTGCGATCACGGTGGCGATCCAGATCACGGTGGGGGCAGACCGCCTCGGCCACGACCCCGATGCTTCCACCAACGCCGCACCGGGCGTGATCAACTCGACAGCCACGCCTTCTCGAGCTGGACACGGCCGTACCCGCCGAGCGTCGGCAGGCCGGAGACCTTCGACGATGCGACGTCGACCCCGTCGACCATGCCCCAGACGATGTAGCCCCCACGCTCGTACCGGATCCGTTGGAGGGTGGTGCTCGCCGCGGTGTAGCTCGCGTCGTCGGCGGCCGAGAGCGCCGCGGTGTAGGCCGCGTCGAACTCGGGGTCGTGGAAATCGGTCTCGTTCCACTTGGTTCCGGAGTACATGGTCTTGCTCGCGAAGAAGATGACCGAGTCGTTGGTCCCCCAGTTCACGGTGTAGAACGGTGCCTGCAACCAGGTTTCGTCGTAGAAGGTGTTGGCGTCCTGAACCACCACGTCGACGGTGACGCCGATGTCGGCGACCTGGGTGGCGAAGAGTTTCGCCGAATCGACCTCCCCGACGGCTTCCTCCTTGGTGACCAGGGGGTAGGTCGCCCCGGTGTCGAAGCCGGCCTCGGCGAGGAGCTGCCGGGCGCGGGCGAGGTCGCGACGGCGCTGGGGAAGCGACTTGTCGTAGAGCGGATCACCCACGCCCAGAACGTCATTGGCCACACTGCCGTATCCGGAGGCCACCTGGGTGACCATCGCCTCGCGGTCGGTGGCCAGGCGCAGCGCCTCACGGACCCGCGGGTCGGCGAACGGACCGCCGGAGGTACGCATCACCACGGCGATCACGACGTCGTTGGGGCGTCGGACGACGGTGAGGTCCGAGCGTCCCTCGGCGGTACGTCCCGCCACCGCACCGACATTCGAGGCCAGGTCGATCTGACCGGCGAGCACTGCGTTCGCCATCGCTGTGGGGCTGTCGAATCGGGTGACCTCGATGGCGTCCAGCCGGGGCGCACCCCCGTACCAGGATTCGTTGCGCACCAGTCGCGCGTTCCCGTCGGTGTACGACTCGAGTTCGAACGGACCTGTGCCGTTCGCCGAGGTGAAGTCGGTGGTGCCCTCCTTCACGGTGAAGGTCATGAGCCGCAACAGCAACGGGAGCTCCCGGTTGGGTGCTGCGGTGGTGATCACCACCGCATCGGGACCGTCGGCGACGACGTCATCGACCGAGGCCACGCCGTTGCCGCCGCACGCGGCGAGCGCCAGTAGCGCGGATGCACCGAGCCCGGCCGCCAAGAAGTGCCGACGAGAAAGTTCCACGATGAGCCCACCCCAGGTTGGTCTGTCCGATCATTCGGTGGCCCAACGTAACCCAGGCAAGCCTTACCATTCCAGGGGTGCGCTCTCAGCGTTCTCACAGCGCACCTGTGCATCACACCGCCGACCACAACCGCCGAAACACCCCGGGATCAGCGGATATACACCGAAATCCCCCTTACGGCCCATCCCTCAGGCGGTGATCCCGTAGCTCTTGAGCTTCCGGTACAGCGTCGACCGCGACATCCCCACCTCGGTCGCCGCCGCAACCCGATTGCCACCGTTGTTCTGCAGTGCCGCGACGATCATGTCCCGCTCGGCGTTCTCCAGCGGGGTCAGCGTGCGGGCCGACACGGTGTGACAGTAGCCGGGCAGATCGGTCGCCTGGATCTCACCGGCCGGCCGGCGGTGCAGCGCATGATCGAGCGCCTCACGCAGCTGAGAGATGTTGCGCGGCCACGAGTAGTGCGTGATGATCCGCCACGCTTCCGGACTGAAGCGGACGCTGCGACCGCCGGCCAGTTCCGCCGACAACGCGGACACGATGGCATTGAGATCGTCGGTGCGGCACCGCAACGGTGGCACCGCGATCGAACCGTCGAAGTGGGACAGCAACTGCCGGAACGGGAGATGCGAGTCGAGTGCCGAATCCGAGAGCGTCGCCAGGAACCACACCGGGCCGTCGACCGCACCGATCTGGGTGAACAGCGCATCCAGCCGTTCCACACCGTCGGTGGAACACTGATCGATGTTCCGCACGATCATCAGGGTGGGCTCGTCGACCTCCTCGACCAGCGGCGGCACATCGTCCACCCGGCTGTCGGCGTCGAACCGGGCACCCTCGAACTGGGCACCGTCGAACTGGGTGCCATCGGCCTGGGTGGCGTCGATGACGACGCTGCGGGCCCCGGAGTACAACGAGTGGAACAGTTCCCCGGCCAGGGTGAACTTCCCGGTCCCGGTCTCCCCCATCACCACCACGGGCCGCCGGTGCTCGAGTGCGCTGCGCAGTTCGTCGCAGGCACGCTGCCACGCCGGTGACCGACCGGTGACCACCGATGTGTGCGTTCGGCCCAGGTCACCGGCCAATGCCGTGGTCGCCGCGGTCGCCACCCCGGCACTGGGCAGCCGTTGCACCCCGAAACCCTGTGCGGCGACGGGGCGTCGACGGCCGCGTGAGATCACCTCGGCGGTCACCACCATGCCGACCACCGCACTCCCGATCTCGATGCGGGTGCCGCGGATGTGCACCAGTCGCCCGCCCGGCATCGTCACCGTGTCGCTGGTGTGGCCGGTGCGGCTCATCAGGAAGGTCGCGTGCTCCCGGATGGAGCGTTGTTCGTCGGCGTCGAAACCGTTCTGCGCATTCGTGTTCGCCATGAACACCGCATCCCCGAAGGCGAACACCGCATGTCGGGACGAGCGCGCCGAGGCCCGCAGGTAGGTCGCGAAGATCGCCTGCTGCGCCTGACTGCGGTCCATCAGCAGGTTGTTGCCGATGTCCTTGGCGGCGCTCTTGACCAGCGCGTGCATCACCGGACTCCATGTGGTGGTCAGCGTGGAGATGTCGAGGATGCCCTCCACCCGGCCGGTGACCGGGTCGATGATCGGTGAGCCGGTACAGGCGAACGGCTGGAGTTGTTCGGTGAAGTGCTCGGGACCGATGACGCTGATCGGCCGGCCCGCCTCCAGGACGGTGCCGATGCCGTTGGTGCCCACGGTGTTCTCCGCATAGCGGAATCCCGGCGCCAGCTCCACACGATCGAGCAGCCGGCCGACGGCCGGTGAGACGTCGATACGCCGCACGATCCGCGCCCGACTGTCGGTCAGCGCCACCACCAGGGGCATCTCGACGATGTCGCTGATCAGCTGATCGAGCACCGGCTGTGCGCACCGGTGCAGCAGCGATTCGGTGTCGATGTCCTCGGTGTACTCGCTGCGCGGCGCCATCACGTCCACACCGGCCTCGTGGCTGCGTTCCCATGAGGCGACCACGGTGTCGGGGACACCGGCGGCACCCTGCACCCCGGAGTCCAGGAAGTCTGCACGGGCAGCCGCCACCCTCAACAACCGGTTCGCACTGTTGGGCATCGTCGCTCCTCACCCGGACCGCCCGCAGGGGCGGGCACTCGTTCTCGGTCCTCGACCAATCGTGGATGAGACCCAAGTCATAGTCCAGCGCGAATGTGTCCGATCTTGACACATCTCGAGTGACTGAGACCACACCAGAGTGGGAATCCGATGTGGCGCACGCCACTCGACCCTCCCCATCCACTGGCGACGAACGGACCGGTATGGACACACTCATCAACATCGACAACGGGGGCACGCTCACCGACATCTGCGTGTGGGACGGCTCCTCGATCAGCTTCACCAAAACCCTCACCACCCCGCATGACCTGTCGGAATGCCTGTTCACGGGCATCGAGAAGGCCTCGGAGAAGCTGTACGGCAGGGCCGACACCACGCGGCTGCTTCATCAGGCGCAACACATCCGCTACTCCACCACGCAGGGCACCAATGCGCTGGTCGAGCGGCGCGGCCCGATGATCGGTGTGATCACCAGCGTCGACGGTCTCGCCGAGCAGATGCAGCGCGACGACGCCCAGACCAAGCTGTTCGACGGCCTGATCGGCAACCGTGTGCACACCGTCGACGCCCACGCCGACACCCTCGACTTCGACATCGTGCAGCTGGTCAACCGGCTCACCACGCAGGGCGCCGCACGCGTCGTGGTGGTCGGTGGCGACGCCGAGGTGGAGCGCACGCTGCGCAATGTGCTGCTGCGTCGCTTCCCGCGGCATCTGCTCGGCTCGGTGCCGCTGATCTACAGCTGGGAACTGGCCGGCGACCGCGACGACGCCCGCCGCGCCTGGTCGTGCGTGATCAACTCCTTCCTGCACCCGACCATGGAGCGGTTCCTCTACGGCGCCGAACGCCGGCTCAAGGAGTACAAGGTGGCCAACCCGCTGCTGGTGTACCGCAACGACGGCGCATCCTCCCGTGTGGCCAAGTCGGTGGCGCTCAAGACGTACTCGTCGGGACCGCGTGGCGGACTCGAGGGCACCGCGGCGCTCGCCGGCGTATACGGCCTGCCGCATGCGCTGATGATGGACATCGGCGGTACCACCACCGACGTCGGCATGGTGCGCGACAGTGAGGTCGCCGTCCTCGACCGCGGCGCCATCGAGGGAGTCGACATCTCCTACGAGATGAGCGATGTGCGCTCCACCGGTGTCGGCGGATCGTCGGTGATCGCGGTGACCGACGGCACCATCACCGTCGGTCCCAAATCGGTCGGTGCCGCCCCCGGACCGGCGTGCTTCGGTTTCGGCGGCAAGCAGGCCACCATCACCGACGTCAACCTGCTGCTCGGGGTGCTCGACGCCGACACCTACCTGGACGGCACCTTCACCCTCGACGCCGAACGCTCCCGCGCGGTGATCACCGAGACCATCGCCGAGCCGCTCGGGATCGGTCTCGACGAGGCGCTGATCCGGATGGAGCAGGCGTTCTTCACCGCACTGGCACAGTCGTTCTCGTCGTGGGTCGAATCCGACACCACGCTGCTCGCCTTCGGTGGTGCGGGCCCGATGAGTGCCGCCGGTGCCGCCCGCCGGGCCGGTGTGCGTCAGGTGCTCATCCCGCGCACCGCCGCGGTCTTCTCCGCCTTCGGGATCGCGTTCTCCGATGTCGGCAAGACCTATGAGGTGGTGATCGACGAGGCCACCGCCGACGCGGCCCTGGCGACCCACAACGAGCTCCTCGCCCGCGCCGAGCGCGACATGTTCCAGGAGGGCTATGCGCTCGCCGACTGCGAGACCCGGTGGCAGCTGGTCCTCGAGAGCACCGACACCGGCGCCCGGTCGCGTGTGCCGTATGCGCCGGGCGACGACGTCGAGTACCCCGGTCACACGCTCACCCTGGAACTGACCACCACCGCGCCGCTGCCGCATCCCGAACTCGCCGAACAGGAATCGGTCGACGAGACACCGGCCCCGGCGACCGGCACCCGTCGGGTCCGGTCGGCCGCCGACACCGTCGACGAGGTACCGGTGCATGTGCTCGAGGACCTCTCCCCCGGGCACAGCGGCGACGGCCCGGCGATCATCGAGGGCCCCTTCTTCACCGCACGGGTCCTGCCCGGCTGGCACTTCCGGGTCACCTCGGCCGGCGACCTGCTGCTCACCGACGTCGGCTGATCCTCCCGAACCGACTGTCCCCCACTCCCGTACGAAAGGAGGGACTCCCATGCGAGTCCCGATGACCGAATACCTGCTGATCGACCTCGACTCCGAACGCTGGGTGTGCCGCGTCTGCGCCCAGGACATGGGTTCGGCCCATGACAACTACAAGCCGGGAACGCTGGTGTACGACCGTGATCCGCGCGAGATCCACCAGCCGATCATCGACCCGGAGCGCTACGAGTACACATTCAGCCCCGATCCCACCTACTGCCGCATCCTGGAGTACTACTGCCCCGGATGCGCCACCCAGATCGAGGTGGAGTACCTGCCCCCGGGCCATCCGCCGGCCAACGACATCCAGGTCGACGTCGCCGCGCTGCGCCGGCAGTGGGCCGAGCGCGGTCTCGACGCCGAGGAGGTCTTCAACTACGGCCCCGGCGAGGACGCCCAGGCCTATACCGCGGCATTGAAGGCCGCCGGCCAGATCCGCTGACCCGAACCACTATTCGATCTTCTTCCGGGAGAACCCATGAAACGCATCTCCGTTGACATCGGCGGAACCTTCACCGACTGCTTCTTCGTCTGGGACGACATCTACGTCGACGCCAAATCCCTGACCACACACCACAATCTGGCGATCGGATTCAACGACGCCCTCGACCTGGCCTGCAAGCGTGCGGGACTGGACCGCTCGACGGTGCTCAGCGAGGTCGACTCGGTGCGCTACGCCACCACCCTGGGCACCAACGCCCTGATCGAGCGCAACGGCCCGCAGGTCGCCGCGATCGTCACCCACGGGTTCGAGGACACCATCCCGCTCTCGCGTGGTCGCGGATACGGTGAGGGCCTCGACTATTCGATGCAGCAGAACCTGCCCGCCGCCGAGCGTCCGGAACCGCTGGTGCCGCGCGCCATGATCCGTTCGGTCAAGGAGCGCATCAACTCCGCCGGAAAGGTCGTCGCCGCACTCGATCCCGACGACGTCCGGTCGGTGGTGCGCGAACTCGTCGACGCCGGCGCCGAGGCGATCGTCGTCTCGCTGACCAATGCCACCGAGAACCCCGAGCACGAGCTGGCGATCCAGGAGATCATCCTCGACGAGTTCCCGCCGCACGAGTTGGGCGCCATCCCGGTGCTGCTCGGTCATCAGGTGTCCGGCCGCAAGGGCGAGTACGTGCGTGCCACGTCGACGATCATCGACGGCTACCTGCACGAGATCATGTTCCATGCGTTGTCCCAGCTGTCGAACAACCTGCGCGACTTCGGCTACGACAAGCCGATGCTGGTGATCCACAACTCCGGCGGTATGGCGCAGATGAACTCCACCGATGCGTTGCAGACCATCCACTCCGGCCCGATCGCCGGTGTCGGTGCGGCCGAGCATCTGTCCAACGAGACCGGGATCGGGCATGTCATCTCCACCGACATGGGCGGTACCTCCTTCGACATCGGCCTGGTCCCCGAGGGCGGCGTCAAGCACTACGACTTCCTGCCCACCATCGACCGCTGGCTGGTCAGCGTGCCGATGGTCCACCTCGACACCCTCGGTGCCGGTGGCGGTTCCATCGCGAGCTACGACCGCATCCACAACTCGGTCAAGATCGGCCCGCAGTCGGCCGGCTCGAATCCCGGACCGGCCTGCTACGACCGTGGCGGCCTCAAGCCGACGGTGACCGACGCCGACCTGGTGCTGGGCTATCTCGATCCGGACAACTACGCCAACGGGTTCATCAAGCTCAACCCGAAGCGGGCACGGTTCGCCCTGGAGGAGAACCTGTGCGACCACCTCGACATGGACGTCGTCGAGGTGGCCCGGGTGATCAAGGACGGCGTCGACGAGCAGATGGCGATCGGCATCGGCAAGGAGCTGCGCGTCCGCGGCTACCTGCCGGAGGACTTCACCATGCTCGCCTACGGCGGCAACGGTCCGCTGCACGCCTGCGGCGTCGCCCGCCACGCCGGGATCAAACGAGTTCTCGCACCCCCGTTCTCGTCGGTGTTCTCCGCATGCGGTGCCGGCAACATGCGCCAGCTGCACTTCCACGAGCGCGGCGTACACGTCACCATGTACAACGCCACCACCCGTTCGCTCTACGACGACTACGTCGAATTCAACACGGTGGTCGCCGAACTCGAGGCCAAGGGGCGTGAGGACCTGGTCCGCCAGGGCTTCTCCGCCGACGATGTGCGGCACCGGCTCGAGCTCGACATGCGCTACGGCAACCAGCTGCTCACCCAGGCGGTCACCCTGCCCGACATCAACCGGATGGACGGTGTGGGTGACGTGCTGGAGATCATCAAGATCTTCGGCGACGTGTACAGCCACCGGTTCGGTGCCTCGTCGGCGGCGCCGGAGGCCGGAATCCGCTGCAACACCGTGCGGGTGGCGTCCTATGTGGAGGGCGATGTGGTGAACTTCGACGAGCTCACCGTCGGCGGCGACCGCCGCGAACCCGCTCCGGCCGGACACCGCAAGGTGCACTTCATCGGCCATCCCAAGGCCATCGAGACCCCGGTCTACGACCAGGACGCCCTGACCGCCGAGTCGGTGATCCACGGGCCGGCGATCGTCACCACCGAGAACACCACCTTCCTCGTGGAACCGTCGTGGCGACTCGAACCCACCCCGCAGGGCGCCGTCTGGTTCCTGCAGGACTGACCCGCTTCGCGCACATCGACCAAATCTGTAAGGACACACGATGACTGCACTCAACGATCGCCCCACCACCCCCGCATTGACCGCGGAGGAGCAGGAGTGGGTCGACAAGTTCATGGACGAGACCACGCTGTTCCTGGGCCCTGATCGCGAGATCATGCGCAGCCACAGCATCTCCGAGCGCTCCGACCACGAGGAACTGGCCATCGCCGCCGGTGTGGACCGGATGCAGGTGGAGCGCATCCGCAAACGTATCGCCGGCGCCCTCGACGAGGGCTACGAGATGTGTGAGGCGCAGGGTGCCGCGCCGGGCGCCAAGTGGGGTGACCTCACCACCGCGATCTACACCGCGTCCGGCGACGTCTCCTATCTCTCCTGCCACGGCGTGATCGCGTTCAGCGCGATCCTGCACCACCCGATCCGGTATATCATGAAGTACTGGAAGGACGAGCCGACCGTCGGCATCCACGAGGGTGACGGCTTCATCCACAACGACGCCCGATACGGCAACGTGCACAACACCGACCAGTCGATGATCATGCCGATCATCCGTGACGGCGAGATCATCGCGTGGGTGGCCGCCACCATCCACGAGGGTGAGAACGGGGCATGTGAACCGGGCGGTATGCCGTCCGGTTCGGAGACCGCCTTCGACGACGGCCTGCGGATGAGTCCGTTCAAGATCGTCGAACGCGGTCATCTGCGTCGCGATCTGCTGACCTTCCTGCAGCATTCGGTGCGTGACCCCAAGCTGCAGCTGGCCGATCTCAAGGTCAAGATCACCGCGGTCAACAAGATCATGGAACGCGTGAACAAGGTGATCGACGAGGTCGGGGTGGACACCTTCGTGGGCGCCCTGCGCACCACGGTGGAGGATGTCGATGCCGAGGTGCGCCGCCGCATCGCCGAACTTCCCGACGGCACCTACCGTTTCGATCAGTTCATGGACTCCACGCTCAAGGAGAACATCCTGATCAAGTTCGCCTGCAAGATCACCATCAAGGGCGATCACATGACGGTTGACCTGCGGGGTACCGGCCCGGAGATCCTCAACCGCGCCATCAACTCGCCGCTGTGTTCGGTGAAATCGATGATGATGCAGGCGATCCTGGCGTTCTGGTGGCCGGATCTGCCACGCTGCACGGCCGCGATGAGCTGCATCGAGATCATCTCCGACGAGGGGACCTGGGCGGACGCCTCCTACGACGCGCCGATGGGCCAGTCGCTGCAGGCATCGTTCCGCGGGTTCTCGGCGATGCAGGCGCTCTACAGCCGGATGTCGTTCTCCACTCCGCACAAGTACTCGAACGTGGTGGCCAACTGGTTCAACCAGATCAACACGTTCCTGTGGGGTGGTATCACCCAGCACGGCGACATGGTGGGCAACCTGTGTGCCGACCTCAACGGGATGCCCGGTGGCGCAAAGCCGTTCCGTGACGGTGAGGATGCGGTCTCCCCGCTGTTCTGTGCGATGGCCGACACCGCCGAGCAGGAGGTGATGGAAGAGGAGGTGCCGTTCATGCAGCTGGTCGCCAAGCGGCTGGTGCGCGACAACATGGGCTTCGGGAAGTTCACCGGCGGTATGGGTTACGAGATGATCGTGGCCGCCGAGGGCACCCCGCAGTGGGGTTTCATGACGGTCACCTCGGGCGCCAAGTTCTCCTCGATCTACGGGATGTACGGCGGCTACGGGTGTGGCACCTATCCGTTGGCGATGGTCAAGGGCACCAATGTCTACGAGCATTTCCGCCGGGACAACAAGACCTTCGATCTGTCGATCGAGAAGGTGATGAACAACCAGCCGTTCCCCGACGGCCGGTACTCGACCTATCACATGGGTCTGCAGTTCGATCTCGCCAAGGACGGCGAGCTGTACATGATCAGTCAGGGTGCCGGCGGTGGCTACGGTGATCCACTGGAGCGTTCCCCGGAGTCCGTCGTCGCCGACGCCGAGCTGGGTCGGATCAGCCAGAAGGTGGCCGAGGACATCTTCGCCGTCCACTACGATCCGGCGACCTTCCGGCTCGACGTCGAAGGCACCGATGCCGCCCGTACCGCGGCCCGCAAGGCGCGGCTGCAGCGGGGCAGGCCGTTCGCCGAGTTCTGCGCCGAGTTCGTGACGCCGGAACCGCCGAAGGATCTGCACTACTACGGTTCCTGGGGTTCGGACACCGAGGATCTCACCGCCACGGTGTTCACCATCGACGGCCCGAGCCGGGTGACCGCCCCGCTCGCCGAGCTGCCGCTGATCAACATCCCCGATCGCCGCGAGGTGAAGATCGCCACGCTCGAGCAGCGGGTGGCCGAGCTGGAGGCCAAGCACGGCGAGAAGGTGCGGCGCCTGCGCTGATCTCGCCCCCGACCGGCCGGGTGCGTCCACTTACCCCTGCGGTGGACGCACCCGGCCTTCCCACCCCGATTCCCTGACATCCCAGGAGTTCCCCATGAGTCTCGCCGGTCTCACCTCGGCACCGCCCAGCGGCCGTACCCGTCCACTGCTCATCGACGACACCGCCTACGCGACGGCCGTCATCCGCCAGGGCGCACCCATCCCGTGGACCGATCTCGCCGCTCTCGTCGGCCATTTCGGTCAGACCCGTTCTCTGCTCGACCCCGATGCGGTGTGGCTGGACGTCCGCCGCTGGCAGCAGGCACAACTCGAACGCACCCCCGATCTGGTCACCGAGATGGGGCGACGTTCCCGCACCGGTTACGCACTGCGGACCCTGCTCGGCGACGACGACCTGGTCGCCGGCCTCGTCACCGCGGTCACCACCATCGGTACGTCGTCACGACGGCCGGTCGTCCTGCACGTACCGTCCCCGGCGAGTTGGCTGTCGTGGGCGCACGGGGTGGCCGGCACCGATCTGGACGAGGTGGACGAGGACGCCGCCGACAGCGCCTCGATGTACATCGCCGAATGGCTCGGACGACTCGGCGCGGTCCCGGTGTCGCTGGTCCTGCTCGATGCGGTCGGCTCGCCGGCCGATACGCGGGAATCGTTGTCGGAGTACGGTTCGGTGACCAACGTCGCCAAGCACGTCGGCTGGTCGGTGGCCTTGCGCCACGCCGATATGGTCGAGGCGGCCGACGACGTCGTGATCGCGACGGTCCCCGAGACGTTCTGGACGTCGTCGGGCGATCCCGATCCCGGGATCCTGGGTGCCGACATCCTCCTGGCGACGATCCCCGCCGCCGCATCCCCCGAGCACGTCCTCGATCGGCTGGCCACGCTACGATGACGGCCCGGTCGCCGATCCGACAACCACGTCCGAGGTGGTTGCGACCCCGGCCGACAGAGGCCACCCGTGGATGATTGAGCCGGGACCGAGCATCGCGAGGACCCGAGTCGAAATCCCCGCAACCCACGCCGGGAAGCAACCACCTCAGAGGTGGTCACGCCGACAATCCCGGCCGACAGAGGTTTCGACACGCCTCGTCAACAGCCCGTTGATGATTGAGCCGGGACCGAGCATCGCGAGGACCCGAGTCGAAATCCCCGCAACCCACGCCGGGCGGCAACCACCTCAGAGGTGGTCACGCCGACAATCCCGGCCGACAGAGGTTTCGACACGCCTCGTCAACAGCCCGTTGATGATTGAGCCGGGACCGAGCATCGCGAGGACCCGAGTCGAAATCCCCGCAACCCACGCCGGGCGGCAACCACCTCAGAGGTGGTCACGTCGACGAGCCCGGCCGACAGAGGTTTCGACACGCCTCGTCGCTACGCTCCTCATCGGCTCAACCACCAAAAACGCACGGCCCATGGATGATTGAGCCGGGACCGAGCATCGCGAGGACCCGAGTCGAAATCCCCGCAACCAACGCCGGGCGGCAACCACCTCAGAGGTGGTCACGCCGACAATCCCGGCCGACAGAGGTTTCGACACGCCTCGTCGCTACGCTCCTCATCGGCTCAACCACCAACGACGAGTTGATGATTGAGCCGGGACCGAGCATCGCGAGGACCCGAGTCGAAATCTCCGCAGCCTACGTCGGGTGGCAACCACCTCAGAAGTGGTCACGTCGACGAGCCCGCCCGTCTGAGGTTTCGACACGCCTCGTCGCTACGCTCCTCATCGGCTCAACCACCAACGACGAGTTGATGATTGAGCCGGGGCCGAGAAATCGCGAGGAACCGGTCAGCCGGCTCGAACCGACACTTCTTCCTGGGTGAACATGGTGGCGCCGCCGTCGGCGAAGTTGGCCACATCGGCTGCGGCTGCGCCCATCTCGGCCGACTGTAATCCGGCCTTCAACGCGTCGGCGTCGGCGAAGAACAGATTGGCCACCGCGTAGTACGGTGGCGCCGAACCGTCGAGGGATGCCACGGGACCCCAGGTGAATTCCTGCAGGCCGGGAATGGCGTTGGCCAGCGGGATGTGGACGCGCGCGTAGTACTCGTCGAATGCGGCGGGATCGGCGGGCTGTCCATAGCAGACCGACAGTCGGATCGTCATGCGGAGAACTCCTTCTGGTCTTTCGGGCGGTTGTCGATCAGTCGTCTGGCCTTGCCGGTCGATCGTTGCAGACGGCCGGGTTCGGCGATCTGGACGTCGACGCTCACCCCGATGCGGTTCTTGATGAGTGCACGCAGGGTGTCGGCGGCGGCACGGTCCTCGGTGCGCGGGATCTCGGGCCGGTACTCGACGCGGACGGTCAGGGTGTCCATGCGTCCCGGTCGGTCCAGGACACACTGGAACTGGGGTGCGAGGGTGGGAACGGTCAGGATCAGTTCCTCGATCTGCGTGGGGAACAGGTTCACACCGCGCAGGATGATCATGTCGTCGCTGCGTCCGGTGATCTTCTCGATCCGGCGCATCGAGCGCGCGGTCCCCGGCAACAGTCGCGTCAGATCGCGGGTGCGGTATCGGATGATGGGCATCGCCTCCTTCGTGAGCGAGGTGAAGACCAGTTCTCCTTCGGACCCGTCGGGCAGTACCTCACCGGTCATCGGATCGATGATCTCCGGGTAGAAATGATCCTCCCAGATGTGCAGCCCGTCCTTGGTTTCGACGCATTCCTGCGCGACCCCCGGGCCCATCACCTCCGACAGCCCGTAGATGTCGACGGCGTCCATGCCGAACTGCTGCTCGAGTTCGTGACGCATCTTCTCGGTCCACGGTTCGGCACCGAAGATGCCCGTGCGCAACGAGGTGGCGGCCGGGTCGAGTCCCTTGGTGAGCATGGCGTCGAGAATGGTGAGCATGTAGGACGGCGTCACCATGATCGCGTCGGGACGGAAGTCCTCGATCAGCTGGATCTGACGTTCGGTCATCCCCCCGGACATCGGGATCACGGTGCACCCGAGTCGTTCTGCGCCGTAGTGGGCACCGAGTCCCCCGGTGAACAGCCCGTAGCCGTAGGCGACGTGCACCTTGTCGCCCGGGCGCACACCGCCGGCCCGCAGACTGCGCGCCACCAGGTCCGCCCAGTTGCCGAGGTCGTTGGCGGTGTAGCCCACCACGGTGGGAAGTCCGGTGGTGCCCGACGATGCATGGATCCGCGAGACCTGATCCTGGGGGACGGCGAACATCCCGAACGGATAGTTGGCCCGCAGATCTGCCTTCCCGGTGAACGGGAACAGCGACAGATCGGAGAGTTCGGTCAGGTCGGACGGGTGTACGCCGCGGTCGTCGAAGGCCCGCCGGTAGTGCTCGACGTTGTCATAGGCGTGCTGCAAGGACCATCTCAGCCGGTGCAGCTGCAGGTCGGCGATCTGATCTCGTGAGGCGAATTCGATGTCGGCGGCGTCGGGACCGCCGGCCGGGGTGGACAAGGTGCTGGTCATCGCGAAGCTCCAGTTCGGGTGGTCAGGCGTCGAAGTCGACGGTCACGGTGTCTGAGACGGGGAATGCTTGACAGGTGAGGACGAAACCGGCGTCGACCTCGGATTCCTCGAGAGCGTAGTTGCGGTGCATGTCCACCTCGCCGCACGTCACCTTGGCGCGGCAGGTGCCGCACACTCCGCCCTTGCACGCGAACGGCATGTCGGCGCGCAGCTGTTCCCCGGCGTCGAGCAGCGTTTGGTCCTGGGGCAGGTCGCCGGTGACGGCTCGTCCGTCGAGCACGATGGTCACCGCGCTGGTGGGTCCGGTGACGCCAGGTTCGCGGTGACGGTCGACCGCCGGCGCCGCCCCCTCGACGTAGAACAGTTCGTGATGGATCCGGTCGGCGCCGATCCCGTACTCCCGCAACGTCTGTTGTGCGCCGTCGACCATCTCGAGCGGACCGCACAGCCACGCGTGATCGATGTCGTCCACGGCGACGACGCTCTCCAGGATCTCGCCGAGTCGTTCCCGGTCGAGGCGTCCGCTGAACAGTTCCACATCCCGGGGTTCGCGGGAGAGCACGTGGATGATCTCGATCCGGGATCGGTACTCGTCCTTGAGATCTGCCAGTTCCTCGGCGAACATCACCGACCGGGTACGCCGGTTGACGTAGATCAGGGTGACCGCGGCCTGCGGGTTGGCGAGCACCGACGATGCGATCGACAGCATCGGGGTGATGCCCGACCCGGCGGCGATCAGCAGGTGCCGGGCGGCGATGCCGGGATCCGCGTGGAAGGCACCCGCGGGCGGTTGTACGTCGATCCGGTCCCCCGCCCGGACCTCGCGCACCAACCACGTCGAGAACAATCCGCCGGTGACCTCGCGGACCCCCACCCGCGGTGCCTGTCCGGCGGGCGCGCAGATCGAGTACGTCCGACGGTGTTCGACACCATCGACCTCACGCCGCAAGGTCAGCGACTGTCCGGGCCGGAAGTCGAACGCGGTGCGCAGTTCGTCGGGCACATCGAATCGGACGGCGACCGCATCGTCGCACAGGGACTCGACGTCGGCGACGGTCAGCGTGTGGAACCCACGGGTACGGGTGTTCGCACGCACCGCACCGTCGAGCGGGGTGGGGGTGTCGCCTGCCGAAGCGGTGGCGGTGGGATCGGCGATGGTGGGGCTGCTCATCGTCAGATCTCCTTCACATGGTCGAAGGGTTCCCCGCAGGCGAGGCACCGGTAGTGCGCCTTGCACAGTGTCGCACCGAACTCCGAGATCAGTTCGGTTCGGTCGGAATCACATTGGGGACAGTGCACCGGCCGCGGCCGGACGGTGAGGGTCAGCGGGACGGGGCCCGGGGCACGACGTGGTGCGGCACCCGGGGCCGAGTATCCGGCCTGCCGTAGTTTGCGTCGTCCGGCCTCGGAGATCCAGTCGGTCGACCATGCCGGGTGCAGCGCGGTGTGGATCTGCACCCGCAGGTGGCCGGCTCGGTTCAGGGCCGCGGTGATGTCGTCCCGGATCGTGGCCATCGCCGGGCACCCCGAGTACGTCGGTGTGATGGTCACCTGCACTCCGGACCCGTCGACGTCGACCGCCCGGATGATCCCGAGATCGTCGAGGGTGACCATCGGCATCTCCGGGTCGAGGACCGATCCGACGATCTCTCGCGGGGCGATGGTTGTGGCGCAGTCCATCTCACCAGACCCCTTCCGGGTGGGCGCGGGCGACGGACTGCATCTCGGCGAGGATGTAGCCCATCTGTCCGGTGTGCAGCCCGGCCCGTCCTGCCCGGCCGGCCACCCGCCCGATCCGGGGTCCGGGAACGAGTTCGGTCTCGGCGGCCGACAACACCTGCGTGATCACGGCGTCGAACTCGGCGCGCAGGGTACTCGGATCGACCCCGACACCGGACCGGGCGAGGATGCGTTCTTCGGTGGTGGGGACGAACAGTTCGTCGACGTACGGCCACACCGCGGCGAGCGCGTCGGACAGGCGGCGCCGCGATTGCGCCGTCCCGCAACCGAAGGTGACCACCCAGCGCGCGGAGTAGTCGCGGTGATAGGTCAACTCCTTGACCCCCTTGCTCGCCACGGCGGCGAGGACGGGATCGGTCGATGTCCGCAGGCGGTCGAACAGGGCCAGTCGCCAGGTGGCGAAGACCAGCAGCCGGACGATGCTCTGTGCGAAGTCGCCGTTGGCGAGTTCGACGAGATGGACGTTGCGGAAGTCCGATTCGTCCCGGAAGAAGGCCAATGCGTCGTCGGCCGGGATCGGTGAGGTCGCCGAGATCACCGGTACCACCGAGTCGTCGGCCGCGGCGGCCCGCGCGAGCAGCAGTCGCGCCTGTCCGAGGAGGTCGAGGCCGATGTTGGCCAGCGCCACCTCTTCTTCGAGTTCGGGTGCGTGGGCGCACCATTGGGCCAGGCGCTGGGCACTGATCAGCGCATCGTCGCCCAGCATCAGGCAGTAGGCGCCCAGTGCGGCGGGGTCGACGTCGGCGGGCACGGTGGTGTCGACGCCGGCGAGTGGGTCGTCGAAGCCGGTTCCGAATGCCCACTGTCCATGGGCCTGCGGATCGTCGAGTCCCCCATGTGCATGGTCACCGTCGGGGTGGTCGGAGTGGAGAAGGTCATGATCGGTCATCGGGGCGCTCACATGTGGGGGACGGCGTCGGGGATGTCGTAGAAGGTGGGGTGGCGGTACACCTTGTCTCCGCTCGGGGCGAAGAACGGGTCCTTCTCGGACGGGCTGGTGGCGATGATGTCGTCGGAGCGGACCACCCAGATGCTCACCCCTTCGTTTCGCCGGGTGTAGACGTCGCGGGCATGCCGCAGCGCCATCGCGTCGTCGGCCGCGTGCAGCGATCCGACGTGGACGTGGTTGAGCCCCCGCTTACCGCGGATGAACACCTCGTACAGTGGCCATTCGGCCTTGATCCGACTCATCGGTCGTCCTCCTGCTCTCGGGCGGCGAATGCGGTGGCGGCGTCACGAACCCAGGCACCGTCCTCGTGGGCGGCGCGACGCACCGCGATGCGTTCGAGGTTCGTCGCACCGTTCCCCTTCACGACCTCCATGAACTCACTCCAGTCGGGCTCACCGAAGTCGTGGTGCCCGCGTTCGGCGTTCCACACCAGGTCGGGGTCGGGAAAGGTGACGCCGAGCGCCTCGGCCTGCGGGACACTCATGTCGACGAAGCGTTGGCGCAGTTCGTCGTTGGTGTGGCGTTTGATTCCCCACGCCATCGACTGCGCGGTGTTGGGTGAGGAGTCGTCGGGTGGGCCGAACATCATCAGCGCCGGCCACCACCACCGGTCGACCGACTCCTGGACCATCCGTCGCTGCGCGGGGGTGCCCCGCATCATCGTGGTGAGCAGTTCGTAGCCCTGGCGCTGATGGAACGACTCCTCCTTGCAGACCCGGATCATCGCGCGGGCATATGGACCGAACGAGGTGCGGCACAGGGGAACCTGATTGCAGATCGCGGCACCGTCGACCAGCCAGCCGATGGTGCCGACGTCGGCGAAGGTCGGGGTGGGATAGTTGAAGATCGAGGAGTACTTCTGGCGTCCCTCGATGAGTTTGCCGGTGAGGTCGGCCCGGTCGGCGCCCAGGGTCTCGGCGGCCGAGTACAGGTACAGCCCGTGACCGGCCTCGTCCTGGACCTTGGCCATCAGGATCGCCTTGCGGCGCAACGACGGGGCACGGGTCAGCCAGTTCCCCTCGGGTTGCATCCCGATGATCTCCGAGTGTGCGTGCTGTGCGATCTGCCGGATCAGCGTGCTGCGGTAGCCGTCGGGCATCCAGTCGCGGGGTTCGATTCGAGCACCGTCGGCGACGATCTGGTCGAACTGTGCTGCCAGATCGTCGGATGCGTTGGTGTCCAAGACATTCGAGGTGGACATCGAGCCTACTTTCAATACCGAATAATCGGTCGGTAATAGTATGCCGGAAGGTGACCCGGGACACAAGGGCGCCTGCGCCCGTCCCGGGTCAGCTCCCGATGAACTGTGGTCGGGTCTTGGACAGGAAAGCCGTGACCGCGGCCTTGTGGTCGGCGGTGGCGCCCAGCCGCGACTGCGCCTTCGCCTCCCGGTCGAGGGTCTCGGCAAGGGTGCCGTCGGCCGCCCGCATCAGGGCCTTGACCTCGACATAGGCCGCGGTCGGGCCGGCGGCCAGGGTCGCCGCGATCTCACGGGCGACATCGTGCACGTCGGCGTCGTCGACGAGCCGGTGCACCAGTCCCCATTCGGCGGCCTGCGCCGCGGACACCTTCTCGCCCAACAGCATCAGACCCGATGCCCGGCTGGGGCCCAGGGCGGCCACCAGGCCGCGGCTCAGACCCGAGTCGCTCGCCAGGGCGATACCGGTGAAGGCGGTCGCGAACGAGGTCCGGGTACCGGCCACGCGGATGTCGGCGGTCAGCGCGATACCCCAGCCCGCCCCCACGCAGGCACCCTGGATTGCCGCGACCACCGGGACCCGCAGGGAATCGAGTGCCTCGATCAGCGGATTGTAGTGCTGGGCAACGGTATCCATCGCGGTGTTGGCGTCGACCTCGAGTGCGGCGACATGCTCACCGAGATCCTGTCCGACGCAGAAGTTCTTGCCCTCGGCACGCAGCAGCACCGCCCGGATCGTGCCGTCGCCGGAGACGGCGTGCACCGCCCGCAGGAATGCGGTCTTGGTGTCCAGGTCCAGTGCGTTGTGCGCAGCGGGGCGATCGATGGTGATCGTCGCCAGGGCGCCGTCCACCTCCAGGGTCACCGTCATCGTCGATCGTCCTCCCAGTCGTAGAAGCCGCGTCCGGTCTTGCGTCCGAGCTCACCGCGGGCGACCTTGTCGCGCAGGAGGTCCGGTGCGGCGAAGCGGTCGCCCAAGGTGTCGGCGAGATGGTCGGCAATGGCCAGCCGCACATCCAGGCCGACGAGATCGGTGGAGCGTAACGGGCCCATCGGATGGCGGTAGCCCAGTTCCATGGCGCGGTCGATGTCGGCAGCCGACGCCACCCCTTCGGCCAGCATCCGGATGGCCTCGAGCCCGAGGCACACGCCGAGGCGGCTGGTCGCGAAGCCGGGCGCGTCGTTGACCACCACCGCCGACTTGCCGAGCGCCGCCACCCAGTCACGGACGCTCTCGACGGTGCCCGCGGCGGTGGCCGGTGCCCGCACGATCTCCACCAGCGCCGACGCCGGCACCGGGTTGAAGAAGTGGATCCCGATGAATCTGCTCGGATCGTTCAGCGCCGCACCGAGTTCACCGATCGACAGCGAGCTCGTGTTGGAGGCCAGGATGGTGGTGTCGTCGACCATCTTCTCGGCCGCCGACAGCACCGCGAGCTTGCACGCGGCGTCCTCGGGCACCGCCTCGACGACCAGGTCGAGACCTCCGGGGAGCGCCTCGACCGCATCGACGACGACGATCCGCTCCCCGATCAGGGCCGGGTCGGCGCCGCCGAGCTTGTCACGCTCGTGGGCCCGCGCGAGGCCCTCGTCGATACGCGCACGGGCGGCGTCACGGTCGGCGGACTCGGCGAGCGTCACCGATGCGCCCAGGCCTGCGAAGACCTGTGCGATCCCTGCACCCATCCGTCCACCTCCGATCACGCCGACGTGGGTGGGATTGCTGGTCATCGCTTCCTCTCCAGAAATGCGGTCATCCGTTCGTACTTGTCCTCGGACTCGAAGAGCACCGCCTGCGCGATGTCGTCGGCCCACGCGTGTGCGCCGGGTGCGTCGACGAGGGTCTTGGTCAGCCGCAGCGCGAGCGCCGACTGGCGCACGATGCGGTCGATCACCCCATGTGCTGCGGCGACCGGGTCGTCGACCACCTCCATCACCAGTCCGGCCGCGAGTGCGGCGGCGGCATCGAGGGTGCGTCCGGCCAGGAGTACCTGCTTGGCCACCGAGTGGCCCACCAGGCCGGGCAGCCGGTAGCCGGCACCGGCCGCGGCCATGATGCCCAGGGCAGGCTCGGGGTTGCCGAACACCGCGGTCGGCGCGGCGATCCGGATGTCGCAGGCATACGACAGCTCGGCCCCACCACCCAGCGCGTATCCGCTCACCGCCGCCACCGTGGGCGATGGCAGCACAGCGATCCGGTCGAACAGGTTGCGGTTGATGCCGGCGAGGGCCTGCTCGCGGCCACGGTCGCGGAGCTCACCGATGTCGGCGCCGCCCGCGAAGTGGTCACCGTTTCCGGTCAGCAGGACCGGCCTGGGCGTCGTCTCGATGCTCGCGCAGGCCTGATGCAGTTCGCCGATCATCTCGGCGTCGATGGCATTGCGGCGCGCCGGACGGTCGAGGGTCACCACGTACCGGTCGTCGTGGACCTCGAGGGTGATCGTGTTCATGCCGGACTCCTTGGGGTGTGAGAACAATTAATAACCGAACTTTCGGTCGGTTTCAAGACCGCGCCGCCGCCGGGGCCGAGTCCACACCCCCGCAAATGGAAGGATGGCGACATGAGCACCAGACCCGTCACGCGCCGCACCGGTAAGCCCGGACGTCCGGGATACGACCTCGACTCGCTGCTGGCGGTGGCGGTCAAGGTGTTCAACGAGAAGGGCTACGACGGGACGTCGATGGACGTCCTGGCCGACCGGCTCGGGCTCAGCAAGTCCTCGATCTATCACCACGTATCCGGCAAGCAGGAGTTGCTCGAGCTCGCACTGAACCGTGCCCTCAACGCACTGTTCGCGGCCACCACCGAGTCCGGGAGCACCGAGGGCCCCTACATCGATCGACTGAAGTACCTGGTCAGGCGCAGTGTCGAGATCCTGATCGCCGAGCTCCCCTACGTGACCCTGCTGCTGCGGGTCCGGGGCAACAGCGCCGTCGAACGCCGCGCACTCGCCCGTCGCCGCGAGTTCGACGCGTTCGTCACCGACCTCGTCGAGCAAGCCGTCCGCGAGGGCGACCTCGATCCCGACATCGATCCCGCACTCGTGGCCCGCCTGCTGTTCGGCACCGTCAACTCGCTCATCGAGTGGTATCGCCCGCGGGCCGGCGCCGACGCCGACACCATCGCCGACGCGATCGTCCGGATGAGTTTCCACGGCCTGGGCCACACCTCCGCCTGACCCGCACCCTTGACATTCCACCGGGCCCCGGCCCATCGTAATTACCGACCGAATGGACGGTGGATGGAGTCGAATGTGAGCACACTGCTCGAGAGTTACACGCAAGGCCGATGGTTCGGTGCCGCCGATCGGGGAACCCCCTTGCTCAGCGCGGTCGACGGCTCGGAGGTGGCCCGGATCTCGGCCACCGGACTCGACCGGGCCGCGATGGTGAACCATGCCCGTGAGGTCGGCGGCCCGGCACTGGCCGCCCTGACCTTTCACGAGCGCGCAGCCCTGCTCAAGCAGCTCGCGCTCACCCTCATGGCCGGCAAGGACGAGTTCTATGCGCTGTCCCGGCACACCGGTGCCACCGCTCGAGATTCGGCGATCGACATCGACGGGGGCTTCGGCACCCTGCTGAGCTATGCGAGCAAGGCACGTCGGGAACTGCCGAACGACACCGTCCACCTCGATGGTCCGGTCGAAGTGCTGGGCCGCAACGGTACGTTCGTCGCCCGGCACATCCACACCTCGCGACGCGGGGTCGCGGTGCAGATCAATGCCTTCAACTTCCCGGTGTGGGGATTCCTCGAGAAGCTCGCACCCGCCTTCATCGCGGGCGTGCCGTCGATCGTCAAGCCCGCGAGCAACACCGCCTACCTCACCGAACTCGTCTTCCGGCGGATCGTCGAATCCGGTGTTCTGCCCGAGGGTTCGGTGCAGCTGCTGTGCGGCAGCGCGGGGGATCTGCTCGATCATCTCGATGGCCAGGACTCGGTGGCCTTCACCGGGTCGGCGGGTACCGCAGCCATCCTGCGGGCCCATCCGCAGGTGGTCTCGGCCGCGGTGCACTTCACCGCCGAGGCGGACTCGCTCAACGCGTCGATCCTCGGTCCCGATGTCGAGGTCTCCGATCCCGAGTTCGATCTGTACGTCGGGCAACTCGTGAACGAGATGACCACCAAGGCCGGACAGAAGTGCACCGCCATCCGACGCGCACTGGTACCCGCCGCCCTCGTCGACGACGTCGTGGCCGCCGCATCCGAACGGCTGGCACAGGTGGTGATCGGCGATCCGGCGAACCCCGATGTGCGGATGGGTGCACTCGCCGGGCTCGAGCAGCGCGACGAGGTCCTGACCTCACTTCGGGGTCTGACCAAATCGGCCGAGATCGTCTTCGGCGATCCCGACCATGTCGACGTCGTCGGCGCCGAGCCCGCACGCGGGGCGTTCCTCTCGCCGATCCTGTTGCGTGCCAACGACAGCAACGCTCCCGAGCCCCACGACATCGAGGCCTTCGGCCCGGTGGCCACGGTCATCGGATACACCGACGCCGACGACGCGGTGACGCTCGCCGCACGCGGCAAGGGCAGCCTCGTGGCATCCCTGGTGACCAAGGACTCGGCTCTCGCCGGGCGGATCGTCCGCGGGCTGGCCGCCTATCACGGTCGTGTGCTGGTGCTGAACGCCGAGAACGCCCGGGAGTCCACCGGTCACGGCTCTCCCCTCCCGGTCCTGGTGCACGGCGGTCCCGGCCGGGCCGGCGGCGGCGAGGAGCTCGGCGGTATCCGCGGCATCCTGCATCACATGCAGCGCACCGCGATCCAGGGCACCCCGAACGTGCTGACCGCCGTCGGCCGCCAGTGGGTGACCGGTGCCGACCGGATCGAGTCCGGAATCCACCCGTTCCGCAAGGATCTGGGAGCGCTATGCCTCGGCGACACCATCGTCGGTGGCCCTCGGCAGGTCACCCGTGCCGACATCGACCACTTCGCGGAGTTCACCGGCGACACCTTCTACGCACACACCGATCCCGAGGCCGCCGCGGCCAATCCGTTGTTCGGCGGGATCGTGGCACACGGCTACCTGGTGGTGTCCCTGGCGGCCGGACTGTTCGTCGATCCGGCGCCGGGGCCGGTGCTGGCCAACTTCGGGGTGGACGGGCTGCGCTTCCTCACCCCGGTGAAGGCCGACGACACCCTCACCGTCACGCTGACCGCCAAGCAGATCACCCCGCGGCAGAGCGCCGACTACGGCGAGGTCCGGTGGGATGCCGTGGTGTCCAACCAGGACGGTGACCCGGTGGCCACCTACGATGTGCTGACCCTGGTCGCCAAGCCGGAACAGGACTGACCCATGACGGCCACCGAGTCCGCGGTCGGCACCGACCATCCGATCGCCCGCACCATGTTCGACGCCGACGTCGCATCCCGCGCCTCGGGGATCGTGCTCGACGAGCTCGGTCCCGGGCGCGCGCGAATGTCCATGCAGGTGACTGCGACCATGGTCAACGGTCACGGGATCACCCACGGGGGCTTCGTCTTCCTCCTCGCCGACACCGCGTTCGCGATGGCATGTAACAGCGGCTCGGACGCCGCGGTCGCCGCCCGGGCCGACATCCGTTTCCTCCGCCCGACCCGCCTCGGCGACACCCTCGTCGCCGAGGCGGTCGAGCGGGAACGGTTCGGCCGCAACGGTATCTACGACGTCACCGTGCGGTGTGGTGACCACGTGGTGGCCGAGTTCCGCGGCGACAGCCGCACCATTGCGCCTGCCGCCGGTTGACTTCTTCCTCCCGGATCACGTCCACACAGTCGATCAGCCGGCAGCAGTTGGCCGTTGAACCAACCCAGCAAACAGCATCTGACGGTTGAACCGACCCAACAAGCAGCATCTGATGGCTGAACCGACCCAGCAAGCAGCAGTTGAGGTTGAGCCGTCGCGGAGCGTAGCGACAAACAGTCGACCAGCAAGCAGCAGTTGATGGTTGAGCCGACGCGGAGCGTAGCGACAAGTCGAGTCGAAACCCCCGCAACCCGAGGCCGGAACGCAACCACCACCCCAGGCGGACACGCTCCACCGCACGCCGCGGAGGTTTCGGCAACCGGGTGACCTCACCCTGGCGAGGTCACGACCCCACACGGTCGTTCGCCGCACCCCCGATGGTCCGGACCACCTCCCTGGCGGCCCGGACCATCGGCGACGAGTCGCCCGACCGCGAGCACAGGCACAATGACGACGGTTCGACGTCGGACACCGGGACGAACACCACGTCCGGATGGACGTGGGCGGAGGGGACGAACTCGCCGGTGATCGAGATCCCGTTCCCGTCGGCCACCACCTCCAGCAATTCGCTCATGGTGTGCACCGACGGGCCGTACACCACCGGCCGTCCACTCGGCCGCGGATCGCATGCCCACCAGCGGACCCACACCGCGTCGGCCTCGTCGTCGGTGACGTGTACCTCTCCGTCCAGATCGGCAAGTGCCACCGAGACCCGTTGTGCCAACGGATGATCCACCGGCAGCGCCACCACTCGCCCTTCGCGACACAGCAGATCGAACCGCAGCCCTTCTGGATCGGCGACCGGCGGCCGCATCAGTGACACGTCGACGATGCCCTTCTGAACCGCGAATGCCTGTTTGTCCCAAGCGAGTTCCACGAGTTCGATCTCGCATCCGGGATGACGGTCACGCAGTTCGGCGAGCAGCCGTCGCGTCTGTGGGGTCATCGACGCGGTCATGAATCCGATCCGCAATCGTGCGGAATCCTCTTGCACGGCCTCCACCGCACGCGTCGCCGACTGCAGCAGCACACGCGCCTCGGCAAGGAGACGATCGCCGGCGCGGGTGGGTCGCAACGGGTGTGCCGAGCGATCCAGAAGCTCGGTACCGAGCCGTTTCTCGAGCTTGCGGATCTGCTGCGACAGTGCGGGAGCACTGATGTACAGCCCATCGGCCGCACGCCCCAGATGCCCCTCGTCGACCACGGTGACGAAGTAGTGGACTTGTCGCAGGTTCAGATCGATGGCCGATGCCATTTCGGATGCCACGGGCTGTGCACTCCTTCTACCTGGCAGGTTAAGCATCAGGCTAACAGATCGACTCCAGGAATGTAATGGACATCACAGCCGGGCTGCGAGAAGGTTGTGATGCGCGACCGGCAGCCCCGGCGCCGATCCGAAAACCGATGCAGTCCAATGCATCACCTCACCCGACGCGGTCCGGCAGACCAGTCCTCGCCACTGGCCGGCCGCGTCATCGACATCCATCGTCCCCTGGGAGAGCACTCAATGACGAACGTATCGACCCCTCCACAGCGCGCACTGGTCACCGGCGCCGCCTCCGGCATCGGCAAGGCCATCGCCACCGAGGTCATCGCGCAGGGTGGGCGAGTTCTGGCCTTCGACCTCGATGCCGAGGCAATGGCGCTCGGCGCCAAGGAATTCGGCGACGCCTATGTGCCGTTTTCCGGTAGTGTCACCGACCCGGAGGTCGTCGAGGAGGCCGTGGCCCATGCGGAGGTCCAACTCGAGGGTCCGCTGGACAGTCTGTTCAACGTCGCGGGCGCGCTGCGCCCGGCACCGATCGTCGACCTCACCGTCGAGGACTGGGACTTCACCATCGACGTCGTGCTGCGCGGGGTCTTCCTGTGCACCAAGTACGCCGCGAGGTCGATGATCGCGGGCGGCAAGGGAGGCGCGATCGTCAACATCGCCTCGGTCAACGCCCATATGCCGCTGTATGCGGGCAGCGCCTATGCCGCGGGCAAGGCGGGCGTGGAGATGTTCAGCAAGAACGCCGCACTCGAACTCGCACGCCACGACATCCGGGTCAACACCGTCCTTCCCGGCCTGGTCGACACCCCGATGGCCGGCTTCATCATCCAGAACGACGGGATCATGGGCGAGTTCAACGAGAACGCCGTGATCAAACGTCCGGCGAACCCCTCCGAACTGGCCAAACCCTCGGTGTTCCTGGCCAGTTCGGCCGCGAGCTACGTCACCGGAACCAGCCTCGTCGTCGACGGCGGCTACGAGATCGGCGGATACCCCGATCTGAGCCGCTACCTCTGACCACAGCCCCACTCAGCCCACTCGGCGTCGGATGTCGATCCGCCGCCGCACATCACCAGGAGAACCCATGACCGCCTTCGCCTCGACCGAACAGTCCGCCCAGCCGCAGACCCCCTACGAGCATGAGCTGGTGCACATGTTCGACGACATCGACACCCTCATCGAGCAGGAGCAGAACCCCACCCACCGGCGCATCCTGGTCAACTACCGCCGCCACGGCCTGCTGGAGGTGTCCGGCCGCTATGACGAGCTGCTCGCCGAGAACATGACCGTCCGCCACCCCCACTACCGCCTGTTCGAGGGCGGCCAGGGCGTGATCCTCGACGGGATGGATCAGGTCCACGAGTTCTACCGGACCCTCGCCGACATCGACATGCTCGTCATGTGGACCGGACGCCAGAAGATGGCCGTGGCCGACTGGGGATTCGCCGGAGAGGCCGAGTTCAACCAGTTCGTCCCCGGAAAGATGCTCGGCGACAACGTCTTCGCCTCGATCGGCGACGACGCGGCCGAGAGTTCCGAGAGCGCCTACGACCCGGATGCCTACTACCTCGTCCGGCGGACACTGGCCTTCGTGTGGCCCTACGACGAGAACGTGCGGATGATCGGTGAGCACGTCTACGAGGACAGCGCCTCCAAGCAGATCACCAAGGTGGACAAGGCCGATGTGATCACCGGCGACCGCGCCGCCGAGCTCCTGGCGCCGCTGATCGACAAGTATTCCCTGGAGGGCTGAGTCCCGAACAGAACCGACACCTCAGAGCGGGTTCGGGTGGATAGTCCATCCGAACCCGCTCTGAGGTGTCATCTTTGTCCGGCACCCTGTTCTGCACCGACACCCGCGATCGGGGTTCACCGATCCCCGCACCCACGCCCGAGATGCCCGGTACGCTGCCCCTCGACACCGCGGGGCAGGCCCGACCGCGCCACCGGAACATCGGAGGATCAGTGCGTATCCGACGGATCTCCCTTGTCATCGCGGCGACGGCCCTGCTGCTGGGTTCGACGATGGTCGCCACCACCCCACCTGCGCACGCCGCGCCGGCCGGGTCGACGGTGACCGGCACGGTGGCCACCGCAGGCCCATCCCGGGCCTGGGATGTGCAGGCGTGGATCACCGGCTCGGCCAAGGGCACCGCCCGGCCCGCCGGCACCGCGCTCACCTCGTCGGATGGGCGGTTCACCCTGCGCCCGACGGCACGTCCCGGCCCGAGCGAGGCGTTCTACGTGACCGCCACACCCGCAGGACAACCCGGTTCGTTCCTCTCGCTCGCCGCGATCAGCCCCGGGGTTCCCGGACATCTCACCGTCAACGAGATGACCACGGTGGCCGCCGGATACGGCATGGCCCAGTTCATCGGGGGTGCCGGCGGCCGGGGTATCGGCGGGCGCGCACCGGGCGTCCGGAATGCGGCGATGATGGCAGGTGATCTCGCCGATCCGGTCACCGGACGGATCGGGTCCGTACTGCGCAGTTCTCCCAACGGTCCCCAGACCTCGACGATGGCCGCGTTCACCTCGTTGTCGAATGCGGTGGCCGCCTGTACCACCGCCACCGCCGGGTGTGTGGCACTGCGACAGGCGACCACCACTGCCTCACACGGGCGCCCCGGCACCGTGATGGCCGGGATGGCGAACCTCGCGAAGAGCCCGTCGTCGAAGGTGGCCGAGGTGTTCGCGGTGTCTGTGCGCGCACCACGGAATCCGGGCGCACTCGTGGTCCCGCCGGTGGCCTGGACGCTGGCGCTGAGATTCGACGGTGGTGGCGGACTGCTCTCCGGCCCGGGCAATTTCACCATCGACAGGCAGGGCGATGTCTGGGTCAACGCGAACTACGAGTATGCGAGTGATCCACGGACCCCGGTGTGCGGCAGCAGGTATCTGTTCCGATTCTCGCCGAACGGCAGGCTGGTGGGTGGCCGGCCGATCACCGGGGGCGGGCTCAGCGGGGCCGGCTATGGCATCACCCGGGACCACTCCGACAACATCTGGGTGAGCAACTTCGGCTTCGCCGCACCCGAACCGGGTTGTCCTGCAGCCGATCAGCCGCCGCACAACTCGATGTCGAAGTTCTCCCCCGACGGCGTGGCGCTCTCTCCCGCGACCGGTTTCACGCAGGGGCAGATCGACTGGCCGCAGGGGATGACCACCGACCGCACCGGCAGGGTCTGGACCACCAACTGCGGCAACGATTCCCTCACCGTCTACCCCGACGGCGATCCGCGTCGCGCGCGCAATGTCCCCGCCGGGGTGAAGCAGCCGTTCCACATCGTCGACAACGGGCGCGCACTGTTCGTCAGCGGTCTCGCCGACAGCAAGATAGCGATTCTCGACCGGCAGGGACATCCGTTGCGCAGCCCGATCTCCGGACCGCAGGTGGACAATCCGCTGGGTCTGGCAACCGACCGGCACGGGAACGTGTGGATCGCCAACTCCGGGATCATCACGCTGCCGTGTCCCGACCGACCCACCGGAACCGGGTCCCTCGGTTCGGTCGCGGCACTGACCGCCACCGGAAAGACCCTGGCCGGTCCGCTGCACGGTGGTGGCGTCACCGTTCCGTGGGGCATCACCACCGACGGCGACGGCAACGTCTGGGTGGGCAACTTCGTCGGCAAGCGTGTCTCGAAGTTCTGTGGCGCCGACCCGTCCACCTGCCCGCCGGGAAGCCGGACCGGTGATGCGATCTCGCCGGACGGACTCGGCTACTTCTTCGACGGGCTGACCCGAAGCACCGGGATCATCGTCGACCCGTCCGGCAATGTGTGGGTCACCAACAACTGGAAAGAGGTTCCGCTGCAGACCAATCCCGGCGGACTGCAGATCGTCGCCTTTGTCGGGGCCGCGGCACCGGTGGCGGTGAACTGACCCCGCCGGGGCGCTCACCACCGGGGTTCGGGCGGATCCTCGTCGAACTGTCCGTGCCGTCCGGCACCGCCGACGAAGCGTGCCGCACCGGCTGCTCCCTCTCTGGCGACGACCGGTACGCCCGCCACCCCCTCGGCGCGCAGGGCATCGGCGACGGTCATGTCGAGACCGGCATAGGCCGATGCCCGGTCGGTGAGCAGGCATTCGAACGGAAAGGTCACCAGCTGCTCGGCGAGTTCACGTGCCGCCGAAAGTGATCGGCCGGATTCGACGACGCGGTTGGCCAGTCCGATCGCCAGTGCCTCGTCGGCGTCGACGGGCCGTCCGGTCATGATGAGGTCCAATGCCCGCCCGAGTCCGACGATCCGCGGCAGACGGACGGTTCCGCCGTCGATCAGCGGTACACCCCAGCGTCGACAGAAGACCCCGAGGACCGCATCGCGTTCCACGATGCGGAGATCGGCGAGCAGGGCGAGTTCGAGTCCACCGGCCACCGCATGACCGGCGATCGCGGCGATCACCGGTTTGGACAGTGTCATGCGGGTGGGCCCCATGGGGCCGGCACCGCCGCCCTCCGGGTCGAGATCGTTACGCCGCTCGGGATCGCCGACCGAGGTGAGATCGGCTCCGGCGCAGAATGTTCCACCGGCTCCGGTGAGGATCGCGACCTTGGCTCCGGCGTCGTCGTCGAACCGCCGGAAGGCGTTGCGCAGCGTGAGCGCGGTGGGGCCGTCGATGCTGTTGCGGACATGAGGGCGGTTGATCGTGATGGTCACGATCTCACCGGAGCTCTCGTACAGTACGGATTCGCCCATGCCCCGTTATAGCACTCGGCCGACACCGGTGATCGGGACTCGGCGGACCCCACAGGTGCACCGCACCGCGGGACGAATGGATCATCCACCCGGCCCCGCGGTGCGGTGCGGCCGCGACTAGCCGTGCTCGTTCAGTCGCGGTGGTGCCGACCGATAGGTGGCCGGGGTCGCCGACAGCCGAATCGGGTTGGCCACCTGTCGAAGTGGCTCGTCACGGTTCGGATCGTCGATCTCCACCACCGGGGACAGGCCGAGCCGCTCGGCGAGCGCGATCGCGTCGGCGATGTCGTTGAGCGGCCCGCACGGGACCCGCCGCTCGGTCAGCCGGGTGAACCAGCCGTCGGCGGTGTCGGCGGCGAGGAGTTCGTTGATGATCGCCACCAGCACCTCCCGGTGTGCGACGCGGTCGGTGTTGGTGGCGAACCGCGGATCAACGGCCAGTTCCGGGCGGCCGAGGACGTCGACGAGCGCGGTGAACTGGCGGTCGTTGCCGACCGCGAGCACCAGCGGACGATCCGACGCGGCGAACACCTCGTACGGCGCGATACTCGGATGCCGGTTGCCCATGGCATGCGGGACCACACCGGCCGAGACATATCCCGACGACTGGTTGGCCAGCGCCGACAGCAACGACGAGAGCAGATTGACCTCCACCCGCTGCCCCGTGCCGGTGCGGTCGCGATACCGCAGTGCGGACAGGATGCCCACGGCCGCATGCAATCCCGTGATCACATCGACCATCGCGACGCCCACCTTGGTGGGGGTGTCGCGATCGGGGCCGGTGATGCTCATCAGACCGCCGACGGCCTGGATCAGCAGGTCGTATCCGGGCAGCAGGTTGTTGCCGCCGAAGCCGGTGACCGAGCAGTACACGACGTCCGGGTTGAGTTGCGCCACATCGTCGTAGCCGAGGCCGAGCCGATCCAGCGTGCCGGGCAGGAAGTTCTCCACCACCACGTCGGCCCGGGCTGCGAGTTCCCGTGCAGCGGAGAGTCCTTCGGGATCGGCGAGGTCGATGGCGACCGACGACTTGTTCCGGTTGACGCCGAGGAAGTACGACGACTGGTCACCCACCCACGGCGGGCCCCAGGTGCGGGTGTCGTCCCCGGTTCCGGGACGTTCCACCTTGATCACCTCGGCGCCGAGGTCGGCGAGCAGCATCGTGGCGTACGGCCCGGCGAGCACACGACCGAAGTCGGCGATCACCAGTCCGTCGAGAGCACCGTCGGTCACCGGAATGCGCCCGACCCGGTCAGTGCCTTGCCGATGGTCAGCTGGTGCACCTCGGAGGTGCCCTCGTAGGTGAGCACGCTCTCCAGGTTGTTGGCGTGCCGGATCACCGGGTATTCCAGGGTGATCCCGTTGGCGCCCAGGATGGTTCGGCATTCACGGGCGATCGCGATGGCCTCGCGGACGTTGTTCAGCTTGCCGGTGCTGACCTGCTCGGGGCGGATCTTCCCGCTGTCCTTCAGCCGGCCCAGGTGGTAGGCCAGCAGATGACCCTTGCCCACCTCGAGTGCCATGTCGGCGATCTTGGTCTGGGTGATCTGGTAGGCGGCCAGCGGCTTGTCGAAGACCTCGCGGGACTGCGCGTACTCGACGGCGGTCTCCAGGCAGTCACGGGCGGCACCGATGGCGCCGAAGATGATGCCGAAGCGGGCCTCACCGAGGCTGGTCAGCGGTCCGCGCAGGCCTGCGGCCTTGGGCAGCATCGCCGATGCGGGCAGGCGCACGTCCTCCAGGACGAGTTCGGAGGTCACCGATGCGCGCAGGGACAGCTTCTTGGTGATCTTCGGGGCGGAGAATCCCGGGGTGTCGGTCGGGACGACGAAGCCGCGGATGCCGCGCGGGCTGTCCTCGAGGTCGGTCTGGGCCCAGACCACGGCGACGTCGGCGATGGAGCCGTTGGTGATCCACATCTTGGTGCCGTTGAGAATCCAGTCGTCACCGTCGCGCTTGGCGTTGGTACGCATCCCGGCGGGATTGGAGCCGAAGTCGGGTTCGGTCAGGCCGAAGCAGCCGATCGCGTCACCGGCGGCCATCCTCGGCAGCCACTCGTTCTTCTGCTCCTCGCTGCCCCAGTGGTGGATGGAGAACATCGCGAGGGAACCCTGCACCGAGACGAGGCTGCGGATGCCGGAGTCGACGGCCTCGAGTTCCAGGCAGGCCAGACCGTAGGCGGTGGCACTGGTGCCGGGGCAGCCGTAGCCGTCGAGGTGCATGCCGAGGGCGCCGAGCTGCCCGAGTTCCTTGGCGATCTCCCGGGCCGGGATGTCACCGGCCTCGAACCAGTCGGCGATGTGCGGACGGAGTCGCTCGGCCCCGAACCGGCGGACCGTGTCGCGGATGGCGATCTCGTCCTCGTCGAGCAGGGAATCGAGGGCGAAGAGTTCACCGAGACTCTGAGTGGACATGGGCTCCTCCTAGGTGGCGAGAACGTTTGCAAGAACGTTTGCATCACGTAGGCTAGATCCATCACCGGGGTTCGGTCAACCTTCCCCGACGACCAGGTCGGCCGAGACACCTGGCACCGAAGGAGGACGCGACTCACATGGGAACCGATCGGGCACCGACGCTCAAGGAGATCGCCGAACGCGCCGGAGTCCACGTGTCCACCGCATCGCGCGTCCTCCGACAGCCCGAGCCCGCCGACGGCTGGTCGGAGTCGGCCCTGCGCGTACGCCAGGCCGCCGAGGAACTCGGCTATCGCCGCAACGTCTGGGCCGCCAGCCTGCGCACCCGCAAGACCACCACACTCGGCGTCGTCATGCCGCGGCTGACCGACGGCGTCGTCGCCACCACCTATCAGGGGATCGAGGAGGCGGCGGCGCGCGCCGGCTACTCGGTGCTGCTGTCGAGTCCACCCGACGACGCCGATGCCCAGCGTGACGCCATCGACCTGCTGGCCGGACGTCAGGTCGACGGCCTACTGCTGAGCGGATTGCACGCACCGGCAAAGGCTTTCGTCGAATCGCTGACCGTGTCGGTGCCGATGGTGACGGTGACCCGGCACGCCGACGCCGGGCTGCCGTTCGTCGGCGCCGACGACCACCACGGCGGCTATCTCGCGGCCCGGCATCTGCTCGACCGCGGTCACACCGACCTCGCGGTGATCTGCGGGCCCGACCATGCCACGACGTCGACCGACCGGCTCGCCGGGTTCCGTTCCGCACTCGATGCCGCCGGGATACCGCTGCGACCGGATCGGGTGGTGTCGTCGGCATTCGAGGTGGACGGCGGGATCGAGGCGGGCCGTCGGCTGCTCGATCGCCCGGACCGGCCGGATGCGGTCTTCACCGTCTCCGACACCATCGCGATCGGCGTCCTGGGTGTGGCCCGCGACCTGGGTCTGCAGATCCCCGACGATCTGGCGCTGATCGGCTACAACGACATCCCGATCGTCGCGCAGCTCCCGGTACCGATGACCACCGTCCGCTCCCCCGCACGTCAGATCGGTGCGACCGCGGCACGTCGACTGCTCGATGTGGTGGCCGGACGTGACGCGGAGAGCACACGTCTGCCGGTCGAGTTGATGGTGCGCGCCACCACCTGACCTCCGATCACGACGCCGCGGCAGGTCAGGGCGGGGTGATCGGGCTGCCCGGGCAGGGCACGGGCGATCAGGGCCGGACCGGGATGGTCAGGCCGGGGTGATCAGGGCACGAGCGATCAGGGCTGGGGTGATCAGGGCTGGGCCGGGGCGACGACGTTGAACGTCACCGGCGCCGACTCCTTCTCGCCCATCTTGCCGATCGCCTGGTAGGAGCCCGCGGGCACCGGCTGACGCGGCGTCTTGCAGCCGGCGGTGCTGGTGGTCCCCGACCAGGTGATCTCGTCCTTGACCTGCTGCTGCGGCTGCAGCACCTGGTTGTCGACGGTGTTGATCGGCGAGCAGTCACGTGCCGACCACAGGGTCCGCGTGCCGTCGAGGGTGCGGACGATGACATTCTGGGCGGCCTTGCCCACATCCCGCGTGCACGCGGCGAGGCCGGCGTTGGTGGTCACGATGGTGAACACCGGCTGGCTGCCCGTGGTGTAGGTCGGCTTGTCGGTGTAGAGCACCACCGCGATGGACTGGTCGGTGCACAGCGGGACCGAACCGTCGGCCGGGGTGGCACCGGGTACGACCGGGGCCGACGACTCGACCGGGGTGCTGGACTCGGGTGCGGTGCCGGCGTCTCCACCGCCACCGCCGAGGCCGCCACCGGACGGGGCCTGCGACGGATCGACCGAGGCATTCGGGGTGGCCGTCGACGGCGTCGTGGTGGCACTCGAAGACGCGGTGGTGGCCGCGTTCTTGGCGTTGTCGTCACCACCGGTCTGGGTCCACACGATCAGACCGATCACCAGGGCCACGACGGCGACCACCACTCCACCGGCGACGATGCGTCGTCGCCAGTAGATCTCTGATGGGAGCGGGCCCTGCGGTTCGATCACGGCCCCCACGCTATCGGCCGGATCGGCGGGGTCGGGCGACCGTCATCGGCGTGTCGCCACTTCGGTAGGGCGATCGTGCGCTAACGGCCGGAGAAGACCACGACCCGGTCAGGCCGACTCGGCGTCGGACTGCCCGGCCGGGAGCGCCTCGGTGGCCGCCGCGCGCGGCGGCAGGGTGGTGCTGCCGATGTCGCCGTAGACGCCCTGCAACTGCACCGCGCCCTCGCTGAGCCGGTAGGTGAGGCCGACGATCGCGAGCTTCCCGTCGAGCACACGGTCGGCGATGATCCGGCTGCGCTGCATGATCAGCTGGCCGGTCTCGACGACGTGGCGGGCCTCGAACTCGTCGACCCGGGTCAGTCCCTCACTACGGCCGGCCAGGATGCTCGGGGTGACGCGTTCGACCACGTCACGGATGTATCCGCCGGGGATCTGCAGGTCGTCGAGGGCCTCGAGGGTCGCCTTGACCGCGCCACAGCTGTCATGGCCGAGGATCGCGATCAGCGGGACCTCGAGAACCTCGGCGGCGTACTCGAGCGAGCCGAGCACCGCGGAGTCGAGGACGTGGCCGGCGGTCCGGACGACGAACATGTCGCCGAGACCCTGATCGAAGATGATCTCCGCAGCGAGGCGGGAGTCACCGCATCCGAACAGCACGACGTGGGGATTCTGCCCCCCGACGAGCCGGTTCCGATCCTCGATACCCTGGCTGGGATGTTTCGCTTCACCGGCGACGAAACGCTTGTTGCCTTCCACGAGAACCTGCCACGCACGCTTCGGGGTCATATTCGCCATGCCATCCATTTTGCCATTCTCCGCAATCGTCGGTTGGTTCGACGTCCATGAACGGGATCTGCCCTGGCGAGAGCCGGGGTTGAGCGGGTGGCACATCCTGATCAGCGAGATCATGTTGCAGCAGACTCCGGTGGCCCGGGTCGTCGGTCCGTGGCAGGAGTGGGTGCAGCGCTGGCCGACCCCGTCGGCGATGGCCGCGTCGAGCCAGGCCGACGTGCTGCGGGCCTGGGGAAAGCTGGGCTATCCGCGCCGTGCGCTGCGGCTGCACGAGTGTGCGCGAGTCCTGGCCACCGAGCACGACGACCGGGTCCCCGAGGACGTCGCGACCATGCTGACGCTGCCCGGGGTGGGTGATTACACCGCACGCGCCGTCGCATGTTTCGCCTATGGCCAGGCGGTCCCGGTGGTCGACACCAATGTGCGCCGGGTGATCGCCCGTGCGGTGCACGGTCGGGCCGAGCCCGGCAACCCCAGCAAGCGTGATCTGGCCGAGACCGACGCGATCCTGCCGCGGACACGCCGGGGTGCGTACGCCCGCGACACGCCACGATTCTCCGCGGCGCTGATGGAACTCGGCGCGCTCGTCTGTACTGCGCGCAACCCCGACTGCGATCGATGCCCGGTCCCCGAGTGCGCCTGGGTGGCACGCGGCCGACCGGCACACACCGGGCCGCGCCGGGCCGCGCAGAAGTTCGCGGGGACCGACCGCCAGGTTCGGGGGCTGCTCCTGGATGTGTTGCGCGGCAGCGAGATCCCCGTCGAGAAGACCCTGCTCGACGAGGTGTGGACCACCGATCCGCCACAGCGCTCACGCGCGCTCGACTCGCTGCTGACCGACGGCCTGGTGGAGGTCACCGCGGACGGCAGGTTCTGTCTCGCCGGGGAATCGGGGGCCTGACCGCCTACCCGATCGGCGGGCCGTTCGCGCGCCACGTACGGCGGACGCTCTACACGGTCTTCTCCGGAGTATGTTCGGCTTGCTACCTTGACCGCCATGAGCGAGCCCCCTAATCAGAATCCCAACTTCTCCAAGGGCCCCGACGACGACCCGTCCCAGCAGCCGGGTGCCGGCGGTGCCGATCCGTACGGCCAGACCCAGTACGGGCAACCGCAATACGGGCAACCCCCCGCCGGCGGCCAGTACCAGCCGCCGCAGACCCCACCGCCTTACGGCACCCCCACAGGTGGCGAACAGCCCCCGTCCTACGGCACTCCGCCCACGTACGGCACCCCCGGCGACCAGCAGCCCCCGTCCTACGGCACTCCTCCGCCCGGAACCACCCCGCCCGGAGCCACCCCGCCGCCCTACGGCAGCACTGCCGGCTACGGCAGCAACCCGGGTTACGGCAGCACTCCCGGTTACGGGGCCACCCCCGGATACGGTGTGCCTGCGGCCGGCGCGCCCTATGGTGGGGCTCCCGGTGCACCGCAGAACGTCAACATCGGTGAGGCGCTGAGCTGGGCGTGGGCCCAGTTCAAGGCCAACCCGGGACCGATGATCGTGCCCGGACTCCTGGTGCTGGTCGTTGCGGCCGTCGCCACGGCGCTCTACTTCGTCGTCGCCGCGCTGTCGAGCACGACCACCACGCAGACCGCCGACTACGGCAACGGATACAGCTACAGCTACGAGGTCTCCTCGTTCAGCGTCGGCGGCTTCATCATCGGCATCCTGATCTACATCGTCATGGCGATCGTGCTGATCTACCTGCAGGTGTCGATGACCACCGGCGCCCTGCGCGTCGCCAACGGCGAACCGGTCACCGTGGCCACCTTCCTCAAGCCGCAGCGCATCGGTCAGGTGTTCCTCGCCGGCCTGCTGGTCGGCCTGATCGTCGGCATCGGCCTGATCCTGTGCATCATCCCCGGCCTCGTCGCGCTGTTCTTCCTGCAGTTCGCGGTGTTCTTCGTGATCGACAAGAGCAGTTCGCCGACGGCCGCGCTCGGCGAATCGGCCAATCTCGCGAAGACGTCGGTGTCGAATTCGCTGCTGACCCTCGTCGTCGCCAATGCCCTGTCCTACGTCGGCACCCTCCTGTGCTACGTCGGGCTCATCGTCACCTGGCCGATCGGGCAGCTGTTCTACGCGCACTGCTACCGGCGCATGTCCGGCGGCTACGTCGCCCCGGCCCCGCAGTAACCCCCATCTGAGACAAACCCTCCACACCTCGACAGACGCATCACCCCCAAAGGCGGTGCATCCGAAGAAGTGTGGAGGGTTTGTCGTCGGGTACGGGGTTTGTCGTCGGGTACGGGGGGTTTGTCGTCGTGGCGCGTCAGTGAGGGCTCGGCGGCAGCCCGGACAGGAATGCCTCCACCGCACCGCGATACAGATCCGGGGCGTCGTCGTGAACCAGATGCCCCGCACCGGGCACTCGCAAGTGGATCGCAGTGTCGTTGATCGAGGCCATCTTTCGCATCTGCCCGGGCGGGGTGACCCCGTGCTCGGCCTCCACCAGCAGCGTCGGGACGCCCACCTTGCGCCACTGGGTCCAGAAGTCGCGGCGGCCCCACTCCTCGGCGACCTCCGCCCACGTCGACAGTTCGCCGTGCAGCCGGCCGTCGTCGAAGGCCTCGTAGAAATAGCGTCCGGCGACCGAACCGAACATCGAGACGGCATCGGCCTCGGTGGCGAAACGTTCCGGCCACGACGCGAACCACGGCGTCCAGGTGGCGGTGGTGCGGCCACGGAAGTCGGGAGCCATGTCCTCGACGACGATCGCCGACACCATCTCCGGGTACTGCGCCGCGGTGCACCAGGCGTGCAGCCCACCCATCGAGTGCCCGATCAGTACCGCGGGGCCGAGGTCGATCCACGTGAGGATCTCGGCGAGGTCGGCGACGAATCGTTCGGTGGCGAGGTCGTCGGGGCCCTCCGGTCCCTCCGCTCTGGCGCCGGTGTGGAAAGCGGCGTCGAAGGTGAACACACGGCCGTATCGCCGCAGCCACGGCACCTGCCGCCGCCACGTTCGGCCACGTCCCATCAGCCCGTGCACCAGCACGATCGGCCCGAGGCTCCCCGCATCGTCGGGCCCGAGTCCGCCGTGGTCGAGCAGCCCCCGATCGGCCACCGGTCTCGTCACAGGATTCCCCACAGTCGACGACGTTACCTGCGCACACGCCGGGCCGGGCAGATCGAACTCGGCTGCCGACGACCCGGACTAGGGTGGGACGCATGGCAGTTGTGAAGATCAATGCAATCCACGTGCCCGAGGGCGCCGGCGCGGAACTCGAGAAGCGTTTCGCCCACCGCGCGGGGTCGGTCGACGGTTCCAAGGGATTCCTCGGATTCCAGTTGCTGCGCCCGGTCAAGGGAGACGACCGCTACTTCGTCGTCACCCAGTGGGAGACCGAGGAGGACTTCCAGGCATGGGCATCGGGCCCGGCCCGCGAGGCGCACGCCGGTGAACGGCAGAAGCCGGTCGCCAGCGGAGCCGATCTGCTCGAGTTCGAGGTCGTCCTCGACGCCAAGCCGAAGCCCTGACCGAACCGGGGCACGACGCCGCACCGTCGGTGTCGATCGCGATGTTCCCCCTGGGCAGCGCACTGCTGCCCGGGGAGCAACTACCCCTGCGCATCTTCGAACCGCGCTACCGCCAGATGCTGTCCGATGTCACCGACAACGCTGGTGAGGACCAGCAGTCCGGGTTCGGGGTGGTGCTGATCGCCCGCGGTCACGAGGTCGGCGGCGGCGAGGAACGCTACGACATCGGCACCTTCGCGACCATCGACCAGCTCGTCACCGATCCCGGGACGGGCCAGTCGACGCTCACCTGCGTCGGGCGGTGGCGCTTCGTCGTCGAGGAGTGGCTGCCCGACGACCCGTACCCGCGGGCCCGCATCCGGCGCCTGTCCGAACCCGCCGACGACCCCACACCGGTCCCCGGCCTGCTCGACGTCGGCGCACGCATCCGCGAACTCGTCGAGGAGACGTTCACCGCCCGTGGGGTCCCCATCGACGACGACGTCCCCCGCTTCGACGCCGACGACCTCGCCGCGGTCGGGGTGTACGGCTGGGCGGCGCGGCTGCCGATCGGCTCGGCGGACCGGCAGACGCTGCTCGAGGCCGACGATCCGGCCACCCGCGCCCGAGTGCTCGACGACGCGGTGGTAACCCTGATCGCCCGCATCCGATTCGGGGCCTGACACCGGGTCATCTGACCCAGAGGTATCGCCGCGGAGCCGTCGCCACCAAGTTAGAACGTGTTCTAGTATCGATTGTGGAGTAGTTCACATTTCCCGCGCAGCGCGGGGGGATCACACAATCGAGGAGCGCATTCATGACCGAGATCGTCGAGCGCGGGGTCGGGGCCGGCGTCGATCACACCCAGCTGTACATCGGTGGAACGTGGGTGGACCCGCATTCCGGCGACACCCTCGAGGTGTTCTCCCCCGCCACCGGTGAGCGCGTCGGCTCGGTCCCGAGCGCCGACGCCACCGACGTCGACACCGCGGTCCGCACCGCCCGCGCATCCTTCGAGTCTGGGGTGTGGGCCGACACCCCGCCGGCCGATCGCGCCGATGTCCTCGACCGTGTCGCCGACCTGATCGATGCCCGCGCCGAGGAGATCAGTGCGCTGGTGTCGTCGGAGATGGGCGCCCCGCCGTCGGCCGTGGACATGCTGCAGAAGCTCCCCGGCACCGGCGTGCTCCGCGGCTATGCCGCCGCCGCCCGCGCCTACCCGTGGGAGGAGTTCCGGACCGGCCTGTTCGGCACCACCAAGGTCACCCGCGATCCGGTCGGTGTGGTCGGTGCGATCACCGCATGGAACGTGCCGCTGTTCCTGGTGTGCAACAAGCTCGGCGGCGCGCTCGCGGCCGGCTGCTCGGTGGTGCTCAAGCCCGCGCCGGAGACCCCGTTGACCGCGAACCTGATCGCCCAGATCTTCACCGAGGCAGGCGTTCCCGAGGGCGTCATCTCGGTGGTGCCCGGTGACACCGAGACCGGCGAGGCCCTCGTCGCCCATCCCGACGTCGACAAGATCACCTTCACCGGTTCCACCGCGGCGGGCAAGGCCATCGGCGCGGTGTGCGCGCAGTCGCTCAAGCGGTGCTCGCTGGAGCTCGGCGGCAAGTCCGCGGCCATCGTGCTCGACGACGTCGACCTCGCCGCCAATGTCGGGATGCTGGTGTTCCTGGGCCTGTTCAACACCGGCCAGGCCTGCGTCGCACAGACACGGGTCCTGGTGCCGCGCAGCCGACATGACGAGATCGTCGCGGCGATGGTGGACGCCGCCAAGGCGATGAAGGTGGGTCTGCCCACCGACCCCGAGGTGCAGCTCGGCCCGGTGATCAGCGAACGACAGCTCCAGCGCATCGAGGGCTATCTGGAGGCCGGGGTGAAGGCCGGCGCCACCATGGCGCTCGCGGGTGGCCGCCCCGAAGGGCTCGACGGAGGACACTTCCTGACCCCGACCATCTTCACCGGCGTCACCAACGACATGACCATCGCCCAGGAGGAGATCTTCGGTCCGGTGCTGTCGGTGATCGCCTACGACGACGTCGACGAGGCCATCTCGATCGCCAACGACTCCGACTACGGCCTGGCCGGGTCGGTGTGGACCTCCGATGTGGAGCGCGGGATCGAGATCTCCGGGAAGATCCGCACCGGGACCTTCGGGATCAACTTCTACGCCATCGACCCGGGCTCCCCGTTCGGCGGCTACAAGAACTCCGGCATCGGACGCGAGTGCGGCCCCGAGGGTCTGGAGGCCTTCGTCGAGCACAAGTCGACGATGCTGCCGCTGGGCTACCAGCCCTGATCAGCTGAGACACGCAGTACGAGAAGGGCTCCCGCCGGCCGGCGGGCCCTTCTCGTTGGTCGAGTGCGTTCGGACCGGTTGCGGGCCCGGCCATCTCGGGATGTGGACCCGGCGCATTCGCCGCCATCCCATGGACCGAGTCGATGACCGAACCGGGCCGACCACGAAAGCCGTTGCGACGGAGGCTACCCCGCCGGCCGCTGGGACGGCACCGCCGACGCCGGCGCCGAACTCGGGCCGGGGAGCGGCACGGCGTTCGACGGCGGGGTGGACACCTGGGAGATGCGGCTGCGGAACGAGTCGTCGGTGATGATGTCGATGTTCTCGATCATCCACCGCCCGTCCTGCTTTGCCATGGTGAAGGTCAGCCGGCTCGGGTCGACGCGCACGAGATCCTTGCCGTTGCGGCTCACCGACTGGTTCATGAACAGCAGCACGGTGGAGGTGTCACGGGTGTTGGTCACCACCCCGGCGTCCTGGATCACCGCCCGTGACACCACCTGCTGCTTCTTGACGCCCTCGACAAAGGTGATCTGCTGCCCCTCGATCGGGGTCTGGATCAGCTTGTCGTACTGGGACTTCGCCGATCCGGTGACCACCGACTGGGAGCGCGACACATGCTCGGCGACATTGCCCGGGTCATAGCCGAACATCGTCGTCGCATACGATTTCGCGGCGGCCAGGGACTCGTCTCGGGAGTTCTCGACGGCGCGGGCGTCGAAGTACTGGTAGCCCAGGAAACCGGCGACTGCCGCCGATGCGACGAGCAGCACGGCCAGGATCGCACCGACGATGCGCGAGGTGGTGATCCGCACTAGGTCACCCACTCGAAGTTGGTCATCTTGAGCTCCCCGTTGATCCGGGTGATGTCGATCCGCCAGCGGAAGGTCTGCACGATGGTCTCCTCTTTCGGGTCCTCCGGCTTCATCTGCCAGCCGTAGACCACGATCACCGACCCGTCGGAGTCGGTCGCCTTGGTGACCGCGTCGGACAGGACCGTCGATGCGACCTCGAGATTCTGTTCCCGCACCAGCGAGACCACCTGCGACATCGACTGCGACAACCGTTGCTGCGCGGTGCCACTTGTCTTGTCCTGCATGGTCTTCAGCGCGGCGTCGACGTTCTTGGGGTTGAGACTGGTCATCGACACCGTCATCTGCTGGGCGAACTGCGAGTACTCCGCACGCAGGTCGTTGCGATGATCGATCCGGTTCAACCCGATCGCGAACACCGCCGCGGTGACGAGCAGCGCGATGATCACCACCACCGACAGCAGTCCCGCGACCAGCCAGCCGATCGGCCGGTCCGAACGTCGTTTCAGCGCAGACGATCTGGTGACCCCGCCCGGACCGGATTCCCCGGTCGTGGCCTGCCGGCGCTGGCGACGCTGCCGATAGGACAGGTTGGCCTCGACGGTGTCGGCGTCGCCGGCGGCCACATCGTCGTCGGACTCGGTCAGCGCGACCGGGGATCGTTCGCCCGGCGGTACCTCGATCGCGGCCACATCGGCGGCGGTCTCCTCCGCCCCCGTGTCGGCGACCGTCTCGCCGGCCACCGTGTGCTCGGCAACCGCGTCCTCGGCAACCGTCTCGCCGGCAACCGTGTCGTCGACGGTGGTGTCCTCGGTGACCTCGCCGCCGGTCGTCCCGGTGTCGGCGACCTTGTCGGCGGCCGGCGTGTCATCGGTGGACGGTCGGTTGGTGTCCTTGCGGCGACGCCGCAGCGGTGCCGACCGTACCGGCACCGTCACTTGGCGCTCACCGCCTGTGTGATCAGGTTCTGCCATGAAGAGTCTCGTCCTTGGTCCTGCTCGCCGGTCCCGGCGTTGTACGTCTTGCCATCGGGACCGATGAAGTCCCCCGACACCGGATCGTACGTGGTGGCGTACACGGCGGGTCCGGACTCGTGGTTCGACGGCGTCCCGGGCGTCACATATCCGGCCGGTGCCGGCAGCACTCCGGGGATGCCCTCAGGGAACGGCACCACACGGTTGCTGATCGGCGTGTAGCCCTCCGCGCATTCCTCCGGCGTCGGCGCCCGGCGGCCGGGGTATTCCACACACGGGAAGTTACGGGCGCCGCGCACCGCGATCTGCGAGTTCTGCGGCACCCGGCACAGCATGCCGGGCGGGAGCTCCCGGGCGGTCTGCGCCGACGGGAAACGCCACTCCGACTTCGGCAGGTAGCCGACGGTGCAGGGCGCGGGATCCTGCAGTCCGAGGGAGAACATCACGCTGGGGCCGTACTCCGGGCTACCCGCGTTGAGCGAGGTGAGCAGCGCATCGATCAGGCGCGGGTAGATCACCAGCACCTGCTGCAGGTTCGGCAGGTACACCGCGGTGGTCTTGGACACCACGTTGAGGTTGCTCATCAGCAGCGGGAACGACTGGTCCATCTGCTCGAACAGATGCTGCGCCGACGCCGCGGTCGACGGACCCTTCTGCAGCAGGTCGGTGATCTCCGGATTGTTGGCCCGCAACTGATCGGTCACCTTGACCGCGTCGGCGGTCCACGCCCGGATCTGGCCGGCGGTGGTGGACTGCGTGGCCATCAGCGGTCCGGCCTGCTCGACCAGTTGCACGGTGACATCGGCGTTCTTGTTGGCGTCACCGACGAACAGGATCATCGAGTCGACGAGTCGTCGCAGATCCTCGGCGGTGCCGTTGAACGCGGTGAACGCCTCGTCGATCAGCGACCGCAACTGGGTGTCGCCGACCTCGTCGAGCAGTGCCGTCGCCTGATCGAGCACGGCCGAGATCTCCACCGGCACATCGGTGGTGGGCACCACCGAACCGTTCGCGAGCATCTCGGTGCCGGTGTCGCCGGGCGGCGGGGTGAACTCGACGTACTGCTCACCGACCGCCGACACACTGCGGATCGCCGCCTGGGAGTTGGCCGGGATCTTCGCGCTGCTGCGGATCGACAGGTCGGCCTGCACGCCGCCGTCGGTCAGGCGCACCGATTGCACCTTGCCGACGTTGACGCCGCGGAAGCTGACGTTGGCGTTCTCGTAGATGCCGCCGGTGCTGGGCAGTTCGAGGGTCACGTGATAGCGGCCGATCCCGAACATCGCCGGGACCCGCACGTAGTAGACGGCCATGGCGATCATGGCGATGACGGTGATGATCGCGAAGATCGTCAGCTGCATCCGGACGAACCGGGTGATCTTCATCAGTTACCCCCTTCGCCGCTCGGGACCAGTGGTGAGGTGAACGGATTGAGTCCGCGTCCCGCCGAGCCCGCCGGCGTCCCGGAGACGCCCTCGGGACCCACCACACCCACCGACCGCAGGATGGTCTTCTGCAGGGTCGGCACCGTGAGGTCGAGCACCAGGTCGGAGTTGACGTAGTCGCCGCGCACGATCGTCGGGATCATCTCCTCCAGGAACGGGAAGGTCAGCAGGATGCGCAGCGAACCCGGCAGCGCCGGACCTGCGTCGGCCAGACCCTGGAACGCCTTGGACATGTTGTCCACGATGGTCCGGATGTCCTGCCCGTTCTGCTCGAGGATGTCGTTGGTGTTCGCCGACAACTTGCCCACCGAGTCCAGGGCGGCCACGAACTGCTGACGCTGTTCGTTGAGCAACTTCAGGATCTCCGGCCCGTCCTGCAACGCCTTCTGCACGGTGGGGGTCTGTGCATTGATCCCGGCGGTCAGCCGGTCGAGACCCTCCATCGCACGAATGATGTTGTTGCGCTGCCCGTTCAGGTCGGCGACGAGCACATTGAGCTGCGGGATCAGGGCTTTGATGGCCTTGTCGCGGCCGTCGAAGATCGCGTTGACCTCGTGCACGATGTCACCGAACTGCGACAGTCCACCGCCGTTGAGCACCACCGACAACGAGCTCAGCACCTGCTCGGTGGTCGGATAGCTGCAGCCGGGCACCTGCTGTGCGGAGGTGACGTCGGGGATCCGCTCCCCGCCGGGCTGCGGAAGGTTGGGGCTCTCCGGACATTTCGGCAACGGGATCTGATCGCCGGGCTGCATGTATGCGCCCGTCGGGTGCTCCGGCGGCACGATCGCGAGATGCGTCGAACCGAGCACGCTGGTCATACCGACCATCACGTGTGAACCGGCCGGCACCTGCACCCCGGAGTTGAGTCGCAGGTCGAGCTTGGCGTTCCAGTTGTCGACGTCGATCGAGCCCACACTGCCGACCGTCGCGTCGTCGATCATCACCGGCGCATTGTTCACCAGGCCTGCGGCATTCGGGATGACCGCGCTGATCTTGTACGCCCCCGAGCCGGTGCCCTCGGCACCCGGCACCGGCAGACTGTTGATCCCGTCGAATCCGCAACCGGTGGCCATGGCCGCGACGGCGACGGTGGCGACGGCCACCGTCAGACGTGTACGCCCCAGGCGTGTGCGTCGCATCAGCCCTCACCGCCCCACGGGACCAGCAGGTCGGCCAGTGGCCCACCGCCGTTGGCCTTGCGGGTGGCGGCATCCTGCGCCCGGATCCCGGCCTGGGCGCGGGCCTTGACGCTCGCGTTCTGGTAGGTCACCTGGTCCGGGGTGGCGTTGACGCCGGTGACCGGGTTGATCATGAACGGCGGGTAGGCCACCGACATCTGCGACAGCAGCGGTGCGAGGGTGTCGACGCAGAAGTTCACGTCGGCCTCGCTCTGGCCGGGACGGTTGTTGGCCTCCATCGTGCCGCACAGCAGGGTGATCAGGTTGTTGCCCATGCCGAGACCGAACACCCCCGACAGCGATCCGGTCAGCGGGTTGTAGATGTTGTAGAAGTTGGCGAGCTGGTTGGGCGCCGAGTGCAGCAGCCCGCGCATCTGCTCGTTCTTCTCGGCCAGGATGCCCGTGGTCTGCGCCAGCTTCGACACCGACGCGGTCAGTGCGGCCTGGTTCTTGTCGATGAAGTCCTGCACGTCGCCCATCGCCGAGTCGAGGTTGTGCAGGGCGCCGTCGAGTGCCTCGGTGTTGTCGGCGAGCACATCCGACACCGAGGCGATGCGGCCGTTGAACTGCACCAGCTGTTCGTGGCTGGTCGACAGTGCGTCGGTCAGCTTCTGCAGGTTGCGGATCGTGGCGAACAGGTCGTCGCGGCCCGAGGACAGGGTGGCCAGCACGTCGGACATCTCGGTGATCGACTGGTGGATCGCCTCACCGTTGCCGTCGAGGTTGCGGGCGCCGACGTCGATGGCCTCGGCCGCGGTGCCCTTGTCGGTTCCGTTCGGGCCGACCGCCTCGGTGATCCGCTCCAGCTGCTCTTTGACCTGGTCCCACTCCATCGGCACCGCGGTGCGTTCCATCGGGATGTCGGCGCCGTCGGCGAGTTCGGGACCGGTCGAGTACACCGGGGTGAGCTGGATGAACCGGCCCGACACCAGCGACTGGGCGACGACGACGGCCTTGGCGTCGGCGGGGATCTGCAGGTCGCGCTGCACCTCGAGGGTGACCTTCACGTCGCCTTCCCGAGGGGTCACCGACGTCACGTGTCCGACGTCGACACCGAGCACCTTCACCGGGTCCCCGTTGTAGAGCCCGGTGGTGGTCGGGAAGTACGCGGTGATGTGTTTGGTGGTCGCACGGTTGTAGCCGACGTAGGCGGCGACGGCGACCAGCGCCAGCAGCACCACCACCGCGGCGACCAGCCAGGTGCGTTTGCCGATTCCCAGGGTGCGAGAACTCATCTCAGCCTCCCGACCTGGTCGACGGCGCCGGTTCCGGCGTCGGGATGGTCGGCGACGGTACCGCCGGCCGCGTGGTGCGCGGCGTCGGTTCGGGCCCCCATGCTTGCGGCAGCAGCGGGAATCCGCTGTATCCCCATGCCTTTGCGACCTCCGGGTACTTCTGCTGCAGGATCTTCATGAACGTGGCGGTGTAGTCACCGAAGGTGCTGACGCCGACCAGCGAGTCGAAGTTCGGACCGTTGGCGACGGCCTCGCCGAGCGCATTCGCGTACGGCCCCAACCGGTCGACGGTGTCCTTCAGGTTCTGCTCGTTGTCGTTGAGGATGTCGAGTACCTGGTTGAACTTGGTCAGGACCGGGGTCAGCTGGGCGTTGTTGTCGTCGATGAAGCCGCTGATCTGGGCGGCCACGTCGCGGGTGCCCTGGATCAGCTGCGCGATCGCCGCACGCCGGAACTGCAACTCCCCCAGCAACGAGTTCGCGTCGATCAGCAGGCGATTGATCTGTTCGTTGCGGTCACCGATGATCGAGCTCACCGAGTTGGCCTTGGCCAGCAGCTCGCGCAGCGCATTGTCGCGGTCGGCGATCGCCTTGGACAGCCGTGCCACACCGTCGACGGCACCCTGCACCTGATCCGGGGTCTGGGAGAAGGTCTCCGACATCACGCCCAGGGCCCGGTTGAGTTGTGTCGTATCGGTTTTCGCGAGCGTATCGGTGGCGTCGTCGAGGGCGTCGGTCAGCGAGTACGGCGCAACGGTGTTGCGGTTTGGGATCTCCCCGCCGGGCTCGATTCGGCCGGCACCGTGCGGGATGATGGTGACATTGCGTCGGCCGAGCACGGTCTCGGTCTTGATCGCCGCCTGCGTCTCGGTGCCCATGACGACGCTGTCGGCGAGCCGGAAGGCCACCGCGGCCTTGGTGCCGTCGTCGGTCTTGGCCAGCGAGATCTTCTCCACCGTACCGACATTGATGCCGGCGACGGTCACGATGTCACCGGTGACCAGGCCGCCGGCGTCGTCGAAGTAGGCGGTGTAGGTGCTGATCGGCGAGAGGTAGGGCAGCTTGTCCATCTGCAATGCCACCAGCACCACCATCGACGTCACCACGATGCCGATCACACCGATCTGGGTGCGGGTGCGGCCGCCCCGCTTGTTCTCACGCTCGACATCGGCCGAATCCGATTCAGATCGATGACTGCGGAACAGATTTCCGAAAGGTCCGCTCATGACGGGTAACTGCACCTCCCCCCGGCCTTGGTCTTGTCACCCATCACATCGTTGGATGTGAAGAAGTACTGCTTGCCGTCGGGTCCGCTGAGCAACAACCGGATTCGACAGAAGTAGATCTGCAGCCATGCCCCGTAGCTGCCCAGGTTCGACAACATCTTGTAGTCGTTGGGCAGTCGCGGCAACAGGGACCGCAGGAACGGTTCTGCCTGCACCACGTTGTCCGAGGCCACCCCGATACTGGTCAGCGTCGACTTGAGGGCCGGGCGGGTGTCGGCCAGCAGATCGGCCAGACCCTCTGTGGTCTCGGCGGTCTCGCTGATCGCGTTGCCGATGGTGCCGCGTTGCGCCGACAGCCCGCTGATCAGCAGCTGCATCTGGTCGAGGCTGGTGTCGAGGCCCTTGCGGTCGCCGTCGAGGGTGCCGAGCAGGTCGTTGAGGTTGTCGATCACCGAACCGATCAGCTGGTCGCGGTCGGCGAGCGCGTTGGTGAACGACGACGTGTCGGCGAGCAGTTTGTTCAGCGCACCGCCCTGGCCCTGGAACACCTCCACCAGCGACGCCGACAACTCGTTGACCTCGTTCGGGTTCAGCGTGCGGAACAGCGGCTTGAACCCGCCGAGCAGCTTGTCGAGGTCGAGGGCGGGCTCGGTCTGCGTCTCCGGGATGGTGTCGCCCGCCGACAGCGTCTCGCCGGGATCGGCGGCGCCCTGGGTCAGTTCGAGGTAGCGGTCACCGGTGAGGTTCTGGTAGCGGATCAGGGCCCGCACCGAACTCGGCAAGGTGTACTTGTCGTCGACGCTGAAGCCGACGAGTGCCTGGTTGTCGCGGGTGAGCGAGACGTTCTTGACGGTGCCCACCTCGACGCCGGCGATCTTGACCTTGCTGCCCGACTTGATCTGGGAGGCACTGGTGAAGATCGCCTTGTAGCCGTCGGAGCCACCGCCGCGATAGTTGCTGAACACCACCACCAGGCCGATGAACACCAGGACCATCACGACGGCGAAGGCACCGAGTTTGATCACTGTCGCGCGGAAGGCGCGTGCGCGGTTATCCAAGTTTCGGCTCCCCGAACAGGAGTTGGAACAGCTTCGTCCGATCGAATTTCGGTGTCGTGCGCGGCTGATAGGGCGTCGGTGCGTTGTCGGTGACGTAGAAGTCCGAGTGCGCAGTGGTGGTCGGATCGCTCAGACCGCCCGCACACGTCGGCGGACCGTCGGCGTTGACCCGCGGCAGGCTCTGCGGATAGGTGTAGGGCTCCTTGCCGGGCAGCAGACCCGCGTACAGCAGCAGCGTCCCGTTGCGCCCGCCCATGTAGGGCTTGGCGATGTCGGAGGCCACCGCGGAGGTGCGCAGGAAGCAGGCGATGCCCGGGGCCTGATAGCCGAGCAGCTGCGACACCGGGTCGAACTGGGTGAGCGTGGCCATCAGGTCCTTCTTCGACGGCGCGACCACATCGTTGTCGATGGTGTCGGCCATCGAGGTCACGTTCAGCAGCAGGGACGCGAAGTTCGAGGCGTTGGCCCGCAGCGTGTTGCCGGTGTAGACCGCGTTGTCGACTGTCCGCATCAGGTCGTCCACCACGTCGCCGTAGACGTCGGTGGTGGCCGCGGTCTGCCGGATCAGCTCGTTGAGCTCGGGCAGATGCGGGTTGGTCTTGCCGAGCAGTTCGTGCAGGTCCTCCAGCGACCGGCCGAGCTGTTCGCCGCGGCCGTCGAGGGCGGTGGTGAGCGCGCCGACGGTGGCGTTGAGCTTCTCCGGCTGCAGCGTCGCGAGAACCGACACGAGTTGCTGGTAGACGGTGTTGAGTTCGACGACGACGTGGTCGGCGCCGATCACCTGTCCCGGCTGCAGGGTGCCGGACGGTTTGTTGTCGGGCACCTCGAAGTACACCGACTTCGCGCCGAACACGGTGTTGGACTTGATCTGGGCGGTCACGTTGCCGGGGATCTGCGACATCTGACCGGAGTCGATGTCGAGTTCGAGGACGGCCTGCTCACCGTTCTCGGTGATCGAGGCGACCTTGCCCACCTGGACACCACGTAGACGCACCTTGGCGTCGGGACTCATCACCAGGCCGGCGCGCGGGGCCTGCAGGGTGACCCGCTCGGTGGAGGCGAACCACCCGAGGAACTGCGCGGATGCGCCCACGACCAGGGCGACGAGCACACCCACCATGATGACCGCGGCGAGTCGTCGGACCCCGACACTGCGTTCTTGTCGTCTGCTCATCGCTCAGCCCGCCAGGTTGAATTTGCCGTCGGCGCCGTAGATGGCGAGGGAGGTGAGCAGGGTGATCACCACGACCACGACCAGCGAGGCGCGCACGGCGTTGCCGACCGCGACGCCCACGCCGACGGGACCACCGGTGGCGTTGTAGCCGTAGTAGGTGTGGATCAGCATCACCGCGATGGCCATGCAGATGGCCTGCACGAACGACCACAGGATGTCCGACGGGATCAGGAAGGTGTCGAAGTAGTGGTCGTAGACGCCCGGTGACTGGCCGTAGAGGACGACCGTCGCGAACCGGCTCGCCAGGAAGGATGCGAGCGAGGCCAGCGAGTACAGCGGGATGATCGCGATCATGCCGGCCACGATCCGGGTGCTCACGAGGTACGGGATGGACGAGATGGCCATGGTCTCGAGGGCGTCGATCTCCTCGCTGACCCGCATGGCACCCAGCTGTGCCGTCGCACCGGCGCCGATGGTGGCGGCCAGGGCGATACCGGAGATCACCGGCACCGCGATGCGCACGTTGATGAAGGCGGAGAAGAAGCCGGTCAGCGCCTCGACGCCGATGTTGGCCAGCGAACTGTAGCCCTGCACGGCGATGGTGCCGCCGGTGAACAGGGTCAGGAAGCCGACCACGACGACGGTGCCGCCGATCATGGCGAGTGCGCCGGTGCCCATGGAGATCTCGGCGATCAGGCGCAGCGTCTCCTTCTTGTAGAGACGCAGGGCGCGGGGGATGGCGACGATGCTGTCCCAGTAGAACAGTGCCTGGTCGCCGATCTGGTTCCAGTCCTCGCCGGCACGCTTGACCGCGACCCGTGCCGTACGCAGGCGGGTGGTGAACGGAAGTACCATGTCAGCCCGCCGTCGCCTTCAGACCGACCGCGGTCACCACGACGTTGACCACGAACAGTGCCATGAAGGAGTAGACCACCGTCTCGTTGACCGCGTCGCCGACGCCCTTGGCGCCGCCTTTGACGTTGAGGCCCTGGTAGCAGCCGACCATGCCGGCGAACAGTCCGAACAGGGCTGCCTTGACCATCGAGATCATCAGTTCGCCGAAGCCGGTGAGCAGCGTCAGGTTGGCGATGAAGGCGCCCGGGTTGACGTCCTGCAGGTAGACCGAGAAGACGAAGCCGCCGCCGATGCCGATGGTGCAGACCAGGCTGTTGAGCAGCAGCGCCACCCCGGTGGAGGCGATGATGCGCGGCACGACGAGCCGGTGGATCGGATTGATACCGAGCACCTTCATCGCGTCGATCTCCTCACGGATGGTTCGGGCGCCGAGGTCGGCGCAGATCGCGGTGGCACCCGCACCGGCGACGATGAGCACGGTGACGATGGGCCCGATCTGGGTGATCGTGCCCAGTGCGGCACCGGCCCCGGACAGATCCTGGGCGCCGATCTCACGCAACAGGATGTTCAACGTGAAACTCACCAGGACCGTGAACGGAATGGCGACCAGCAGGGTCGGCACCATCGACACCCGGGCGATCGCCCAGGACTGTTCGACAGTCTCGCGCCACTGAAATGGTCGCCGGAAGAGCTCTCGAGCCGAATCGACGCCGAGCGCGACGAAATCGCCCACCCCGTCGAGGGGCCCCGCCAGCCTGTTCAGCACAGCACTCCTCATCCCTCGGATGTCATGCGCAACGTAAACACTCGACCGCACCATAGTAGGTCAGTTGACCCACTCCCCCCGGCTCGGTCTGTGACTCAACCGATCAGGTCGCTCGCGGAGAAGGTCCGCCTCGGATCACGGTCGGCGAAATGACTGCTCAGGACCTTTGCGAGGTCCCCCGAATCCCACGCATCGCCGTCCGCGGTGAAGACCTCGTCGACTGTCGGTGCACGCATCACCATGACTCGGGGACCGTACACGACGAACACCTGCCCGCTGACCGATTCCGAATCCGGACCGGCCAGATAGGTCACGAGTCGCACGACGTGCTCCGGGGACAGCGGGTCGATGCCGTCGGTCGGGGCCTCGCCGAACACGCCCGCGGTCATCCCGGTCCGGGCGCGCGGACAGATCGCGTTGGCGCGCACCCCATATCGACCGAGGACCCGCGATGCCGACAGCGTCAGCGCCGTGATACCGGCCTTCGCGGCACCGTAGTTGGCCTGCCCCTCGGGGCCCAGCAGACCCGCCTCCGACGAGGTGTTGATGATCCGGCCATAGACCGGCGCGCCGGCCGCCTTGGACTCCGCCCGCCAGTACGCGGCGGCGTTGCGGGTGAGCAGGAAGTGGCCCCGCAGGTGAACCCGGATGACCAGGTCCCAGTCGTCGTCGGTGAGGTTGAACAACATCTTGTCGCGGGTGATCCCGGCGTTGTTCATCACGATGTGCAGGCCGCCGAGGTCGTCGGTCGCGGTGCGCACGATCTCGGTGGCGGTGGCGGCGTCGGAGATGTCGCCGGCCACCGGTACGGCGGTCCCACCGGCCGCCCGGATGGTGTCGACGACGTCACTGTGCTCGAGTGCGGACGCGAGGTCGTTGACGATGACCGCCGCCCCGTCGGCGGCCAGGCCGAGCGCCTCCGCCCGGCCGAGTCCCGCACCCGCCCCGGTGACCACCGCGACGCGCCCCTCCAACGATCCAGCCACTGCAAACCCCTATCCGAGAACCGGCCTGAACGAAAAACTAGAACTTGTTCTAACACGTTAGCCGGTTGCGGCGTCAAGCCGTGGCCGATTCGTCAGAAACTCACTCCTCGAGCGACAACGCCGACTTCGGGCAGCTGGCGACCACCTGGCGCAGCTCCTCGACCCGGTCGGCAGGAACTTCTTCCTGAAGAATCACCAGGTAATCGTCGTCGTCGAGATCGAAGACGTCCGGCGCCATCCCGACGCAGATCGCGTTGGACTCGCACAGGTCGAAATCAGCCTTGATTCGCATGGCAGCCACTCCCTCTCATTCCCCCCGCTGGTTGACGGGCTACGTCAAACAGGTTAGAACGTGTTTCAGATATTGGCGAGTATCGGCGCGGATCCCAGCCGGAACGGGACGCGCCCCGGCCCGCCGATCCGACATACCTCTCGGCGACGATCACGGAGCCCACGATGCGAATCGCTTACACCGATCGACAGTCCGCCCTCCAGACCGAACTGCGCAGCTACTTCGCGGGTCTGATGACCGACGAACGCCGCGCCGCCCTCTCCGGCGGCGACGGTGAACTCGGCGAGGGAGACGCCTACCGCGACGTCGTCCGCCAGATGGGTGCCGACGGCTGGCTGGCGCTGGGCTGGCCGGAGGAGTTCGGCGGCCAGAACCGCTCGATGATGGATCAGCTGATCTTCACCGACGAGGCCGCGATCGCCGGGGCGCCGGTGCCGTTCCTGACCATCAACTCGGTGGCGCCGACCATCATGGCGTACGGCACCGACGAGCAGAAGGCGTTCTTCCTGCCGAAGATCGCCGCCGGGGAGCTGCATTTCTCGATCGGATACTCCGAGCCGGGGGCCGGTACCGACCTCGCCGCGCTGCGCACCACCGCGATCCGCGACGGCGACGAGTACGTGATCAACGGGCAGAAGATGTGGACCAGCCTGGTGCCCTACGCCGACTACATCTGGCTGGCGTGCCGCACCGACCCGGCCGCACTCACCGCAGAAGGCAAGGCCGCCGGGGTCAAGAAGCACCACGGCATCTCGGTGCTGATCGTGCCGACCTCCAGCGCGGGCTTCGCCTACACCCCGGTGCACACGATGGCCGGGGTCGACACCAGCGCCACCTACTACACCGATGTCCGGGTGCCCACAACCGCGCTCGTCGGACCCGAGGGTCGCGGCTGGTCGCTGGTCACCAACCAGCTCAACAACGAGCGGGTGGCGCTGTGCAGCGCCGCGCCGATCCAGACCGCACTGCGGGAGACCGTGGCCTTCGCCCAGCAGACCAAGACCGGTGACGGCAGCGCGCTGATCGACACCGACTGGGTCCGCCACAACCTGGCACGCGTGCACGCCGAGGTGGAGTTCCTCAAGCTGATCAACTGGAAGATCGCCTCGGCGGCGGCCTCGGGCGGGGCGCCCAATCCGGCCGATGCCTCGGCGACCAAGGTGTTCGGCACCGAGTTCGCCACGGAGGCCTACCGTCTGCTGATGGAGGTGGTCGGCCCGGCCGCCACCATCCGGGCCGGCAGCGATCGTGCGCACCTGCGCGGCCGTCTCGAGCGGTTCCAGCGGACTTCACTGATCCTCACCTTCGGTGGCGGCACCAACGAGGTGCAACGCGACATCATCGCGATGCTCGCCCTCGGCCAGCCCCACCAGCGCCGCTGATCCCGACATCATCTCGAATCCGAAAGAGTCATCATGGATTTCACGCTTTCCGACGAGGCCGTAGCGCTGCGGGACCTGACCCGCGACATCGCCGAGAAGATCTGCACCGACGAGCGCACCGAGCAACTCGAGGCCGCCGACGCCCCGGTCGACGACGCCCTGTGGCGTGAACTGGCCGCGGCCGGGCTACTCGGCGTGGAGATCCCGGAGACCTCCGACGGGCTGGGCCTGGGCATGGTCGAATCGGTCACCGTCGCCGAGCAATTGGGCCGTCGGCTCGCCCGGGTTCCGTTCGGGGCCCATGCCGTGGCGGCGGCACCGGTGATCGCCGCACACGGTTCACCGGCGTTGCGTGCCTCGCTCCCGGCGGCCGCGGCATCGGGGACGCTGGTGCTGACCGTGGCACTCGAGGAGGACCTGGGCACCGATCCGCTGATCCCGCAGGCACGGCTGGTCCACACCGACCACGGCGTGCGGCTCTCCGGGGCCAAGGTCAACGTCGGATATGCCGACGTCGCCGGCGCATTCCTGGTGAACGCGGTCGACGACGCCGGGGCCCATGTCGTGTTCGTCCCCGCCGGCACCCCCGGGGTCACGGTGGTCCCCACCCTGACCACCGGCCGGACCCCGGTCTCGATCGTCGAGTTCGACGACGCGGCGGTCGGTGCCGACGACATCCTCGCCGGCGGGGCCGCCACCGTGGCCGAACTCGCCGACCGGATGACGCTGGCCGTGTGCGCCGACCAGAGCGGGACCGTCACGCGGGCACTGGAGCTGACCGCGGCCTATGCCGCCGAACGCGAACAGTTCGGCCGGGCCATCGGATCGTTTCAGGCGGTGGCCCAACGGCTTGCCGACGGCTACATCGACGCGCAGGGGTTGTCGCTGACCACCACCCAGGCCGCTTGGCGATTCGCGCTCGGCGACGGCGAGGACGGCGGTGCCCCGGATCTGCGGGTCGCTGTCCAGACCGCCAAGTTCTGGGCGTGTGAGGCCGGCCATCGGGTGGCGCACACCGCTGTTCACGTGCATGGCGGCGTCGGACTCGACACCACCCATCCGGTGCACCGATACTTCCTCCGCGCCAAGCAGAACGAGTTCACGCTGGGTTCGGGGCCGGTCACATTGGCCCACATCGGTTCCGCACTGGCCGCCACTCCCGCCTGAGGTGTCCCGATGACCACACCGGCGGTGTCCGATGCGACGATCGGTTCTCTGCTCGACGCCCTCGCCGATGTCGACGACCGCGGGGTGATGGGTGAGCACGGATTCGTCTCGTGGGCCGAGCATCTCCGGTTGTCGCGGGTGCGCGGTGCGGCGCTGCGTGATCGCCTGGACCCCACACGTCCACCACATGTCGGGGTGTTGCTCGACAACGTGGTGGAGTTCAGTGTCCTGGTCGCGGCGGCGTCGATGGGCGGCCTGGTGGTGGTCGGGCTCAACACCACCCGACGGGGCGCGGCACTCGCCGCCGACATCGCGCGGTCCGAATGCCAGCTGGTGCTGGTGGATTCCGATACCGCGGGCCTTCTCGACGGGGTCGATGTGGGGGTGCCGGTGGTCGACGTGGCCGACGCGGCACAGTGGTCCGCGGGTTCGGCGGTCGCTCCCGAGCACTCCCCCGACGCCGACGATCTCCTGATGCTGATCTTCACCTCCGGTACCACCGGCGATCCGAAGGCGGTGCGTTGTACCCAACGCACCTTCGCGGCGGCGGGAACCATGCTGGCCGAGCGGTTCTCGATCGGTGCCGACGACGTCGTCTACCTGTCGATGCCGATGTTCCACTCCAACGCGATGATCGCCGGGTGGTCGGTGGCGTTGGCCGGCGGGGCGTCGATCGCGTTGCGCCGCAGGTTCTCCGCTCGTGGCTTCGTCGCCGATGTCAAACGGTACGGCGTGACATATGCCAACTACGTCGGCAAACCGCTCAACTATGTGCTGGCCACCGACGAGCAGCCCGACGACGCCGACACTAGGCTGCGGATCGTCTACGGCAACGAGGCCCCGGCCGCCGATCGGGAACGATTCGCCCGCCGCTTCGGTTGTCGGGTGATCGACGGATTCGGTTCCACCGAGGGCGGTGTCGCGATCACCCGAACCCCGGACACCCCGGTGGACGCGCTGGGGCCGCTGCGCACACCCACGGCCATCGTCGACCCGGAGACCGGGGTTCCGGTGCCCACCGGAGAGATCGGTGAGATCGTCAATGCCGCGGGTCCGGGACTGTTCAGCGGCTACCACAACGATCCGGTGGCCACCGCCGAGCGGATGCGCGGCGGTATCTACCACACCGGTGATCTCGGTTGGGTCGACGACGCCGGCTACATTCATTTCGCCGGCCGTCTGGGCGACTGGCTGCGCGTCGACGGCGAGAACCTCGGCACCGGCCCGATCGAGCGAATCCTGCTGCGTCATCCGAAGATACGTCAGGCAGCGGTCTTCGGGGTACCGGTGGAGATCGGGGACGAGATCGAGGCGGCGCTGGTGATCGACGGGACCCTCGACCCGTCGTCGTTGACCCGATTCCTGGAGTCCCAGTCGGATCTGGGCCCCAAGCAGTGGCCACATCGGGTGCGCATCGTCGACGCGCTACCGGAGACCGCGACGTTCAAGACGGTCAAACGACATCTCCGCCAAGCCGATCAGCCGCCGACCTGGGTGCGGTCGGGACACACGTTCACTCCGCCTGCGCCCCCTGGCGATTGAACCCAGACTGCGCTCGTCGGCTCAACCACCAACGGCGAGTGGCAGATTGAGCCGAGCATCCTACGATGATTGAGCCGGGACCGAGCGGAGCGAGGACCCGAGTCGAAATCTCCGCACCCCACGCCGGGAAGCGACCACCACCGAGGTGGTCACGCCGACAACCCCGGCCGACAGAGGTTTCGACACGCCTCGTCGCCAGGCATTGGTGATTGAGCCGGGACCGAGCATCGCGAGGACCCGAGTCGAAATCTCCGCAGCATGCGCCGGGAAGTGACCACCACCGAGGTGGTCACGCCGACGACGCCGGCCGTCTGAGGTTTCGACACGCCTCGTCGCTACGCTCCTCAACGGCTCAACCAGCAAAAACGCACAACCCATGGATGATTGAGCCGGGACCGAGCGGAGCGAGGACCCGAGTCGAAATCTCCGCAGCCCACGTCGGGAGGCAACCACCCCCGGAAGTGGTCACGCCGACAACCCCGGCCGACAGAGGTTTCGACACGCCTCGTCGCTACGCTCCTCACCGGCTCGACCACCAATAACGCACGACCCATGGATGATTGAACCGGGACCGAGCGGAGCGAGGACCCGAGTCGAAATCCCCGCAACCCACGCCGGGAAGTGACCACCACCGAAGTGGTCACGCCGACAACCCCGGCCGACAGAGGTTTCGACACGCCTCGTCGCTACGCTCCTCACCGGCTCAACCACCAAAAACGCACGACCCATGGATGATTGAACCGGGACCGAGCGGAGCGAGGACCCGAGTCGAAATCCCCGCAACCCACGCCGGGAAGTGACCACCACCGAAGTGGTCACGCCGACAACCCCGGCCGACAGAGGTTTCGACACGCCTCGTCGCTACGCTCCTCACCGGCTCAACCACCAAAAACGCACAACCCATGGATGATTGAGCCGGGACCGAGCATCGCGAGGACCCGAGTCGAAATCTCCGCAGCCCACGTCGGGAGGCAACCACCACCGAGGTGGTCACGCCGACGACGCCGGCCGTCTGAGGTTTCGACACGCCTCGTCGCTACGCTCCTCAACGGCTCAACCACCAACGGCGAGTGGCAGATTGAGCCCAGCATCCTATGATGATTGAGCCGGGACCGAGCATCGCGAGGACCCGAGTCGAAATCTCCGCAGCGTGCGCTGGGAGACGACCCCCACCGAGGCGATCGCGTTCCGAGCCGGCCGGCGCGGTCACGCCTCCAGCGTCTTACCCATCCGTGCGGTGGCCTCCTCGTATTCACTGACCATGTCGGCGATCAGCTCGGCAACCGGGGTGATCGCGTTGCAGCGTCCGACGATCTGGCCGGCGGGCATGGCGACGACACCCGGATCGTCGGAGGCCGAGATCCGGGCATGTGCCTCCGACACCAGGATGTTCTGCAGCGGCATCGGCAACGGTTCGGGCGCACCGTCGGCGTCCCAGGCTTCGGTCCACCGGGTCTTGAGCAGTCGCGCGGGCTTTCCGGAGTAGATCCGACGTCGCACCGTGTCCCGGGACGACGCGGCCAGCAGTGCCTGTTGCACCGTCGACGGTCCTTCATGCCCTTCGGGCACCCCGAGCTGGTATTCGGCAGCGGTCAGCCAGTACGTCCCCATCCAGACCCCTTGGGCCCCGAGGGCGATCGCGGCTGCCATCTGCCTGCCGCTGCCCACCCCGCCGGCGGCGAGGACGGGTGCGGTGTGGCCGACGGCGTCGACCAGCTCGGGCCACAGCACCATGGAGGTGACCTCACCGGTGTGTCCACCGCCCTCGTAGCCCTGGGCGATGACGATGTCCACACCGGCCTCGACGTGGTGCAGGGCATGGTCTTTCGCACCGGCGAGGGCGGCCACCGCGACACCGTGCTCGTGCGAGGTCGCGATCACGTCGGAGGGCGGCGATCCCAGCGCGTTGGCGATCAGCTTGATCTGTCCGTACTTGTCGGCGTGGGCCATGGCGACGTCGACATGCGAGCGTGCCACCGAATGCAGCCACCCCAGCACTCCGGCGTTCACACGCTCGCCGTCGGGCAGCGCTGGCACCCCGAGATCGTCGAGAACACGCTCGACGAAGGCCTTGTGTTCCGGCGGGATCATCGCGGCGAGATCGACCTGCGTTCCCTCGGTGGGGATCTTGGCCGGCATCACCACGTCGACACCGAACGGCTTGCCGTCGGTGTTCTCGTGCATCCACTCGAGTACCTCGTCGAGCTCGTCCGGGTCGTTGAACCGCACACATCCGAGGACGCCCAGTCCCCCGGCACGGCTGATCGCGGCCGCGACGTGCTGACTGGGGGTGAATCCGAAGATCGGGTACTCGATACCGAACCGTTCGGTCAGCTCGGTGTGGATTCGCGCTGCTGCCATGGTGTTTCAGGCCCTTCCGGAGATGACTTGCTGGATTTCGTCAGCCGCGCGGGACTCGGTGACGGACTTCCCCCACCGGTAGTCCGGCTTTCCGGCCGGTGAACGTTTGATGGAGTCGACGAACCAGATGCTGCGCGGGCACTTGTATCCGGCGATCGCGGTGCGCGCCACCTCGTTGAGGCTCGCCAGGCTCGGCCGGGCACCGGCGCGACCGGCGATGACCGCCGCCACCCGCTGCCCGTATCGCTCGTCGGGAACACCGACGACCACGGTGTCGAAGACGTCGGGATGGGCCTTGAGGGCGGCCTCGACCTCCTCCGGGAACACCTTCTCACCACCGGTGTTGATCGACTGGGAACCGCGACCGAGCATGGTGATCGAACCGTCGGCCTCCACCGTCGCGAAGTCACCCGGGATGGCGTAGCGGATGCCACCGAACTCCTTGAAGGTCTTGGCGGTCTTCTCCGGATCGTTGTGATAGCGCAGCGGGATGTGGCCCGAGCGCGCCAGGATGCCGACCTCACCGCTGCCCGGCTGCACCCGGGTGCCGTCCTCGCGCAGCACCACCGCGGCCTTGTCGGCGGTCACGCGGGGTGCACCGACATGCGAGGTGCCCTTCTGCGCAGCCGACATGCCGCTGAATCCCGTCTCCGACGACCCGATGGCATCGAAGATCAGCAGGTTGGGCAGCATCTCGAGGTACTGGTCCTTGACGCTGGCGGAGAACAGTGCCGCCGACGACGCGAGTGAGAGCATGCTCGACGTGTCGTACGGGCGCCCCTCGGGGTGGCCCTGTTCGAGTGCCTCCACCATCGGCCGCGCCATCGCGTCGCCGGTGATCATGACGACGTTGACCCTGTGCTTCTCGACGATCGACCACGCCTGGTGGCCACCGAACTCCGGGTAGATGACCGCCTTGCCGCCGGCGAACAGTTCCTGGAACACCGCCCACTGCGAACCGCCGTGGATGAACGGCGGGATCGGAAAGCGCACCAGCTGGCCGTTCTTCGCCCCGTCCCGGGCCTGCTGCCACTCGTCGGCGATCCGCTCGCCGGTATAGAAGTTGATGCCACCGCCGAGGACGCGCCAGATGTCCTCCTGACGCCAGACCACTCCCTTGGGGCGGCCGGTGGTGCCACCGGTGTAGAGCATGTAGATGTCGTCGTCGGAGCGGGGCCCGAAGTCGCGGTCACCCGATCGCGTCGCCACGATGTCGTCGTAGCGCAGCGCTCCGTCGGGTACCGGTACATCGGTGCCGTCGTCGATCACGACGAGATGGGCGAGTTCCGGGCAATTCGGTAACACGTTCACGACGCGATCACCGTACTGGCGCTCATGGATCAGCACCGCCATCTGCGAGTCGGTGACGATGTGCTCGAGTTCGGCCTCGACATAGCGGTAGTTGACGTTGACCATCGCCGCGCGCGCCTTGAAGATCGCGATCATCGCGATCACGCATTCGATGGTGTTCCTGCTGTACAGACCTACCCGATCCCCCGGTTCGACGCCGAGCTCCAGGAGCTCGTGAGTGAGCGCGTTCGCCTGCCGTTCGACGTCCGCATAGGTCACCGACTGCCCCTCGGTCTCGAGCGCGATCCGGTCTGGAACCAGGTCGACGGCATGCTCGATCAGGTCGGCGATGTGAAATGCCATGACCCAAAACTAGAACGTGTTACTGTTTGGGACAAGGGTTTGTCCGAATTCGCTCAACTTCACCCACGGGGGTCCGCGAGATGACCACGACGTCCGACGCCGAATCCGCCACCGACCACGCTCCGCACTGCCTGGTCGAGAAGCGCGATCACGTCCTGATCGTCACGATGAACCGGCCACAGGCCCGCAATGCGTTGTCGTCGGAGATGATGGCGATCATGACCGAGGCCTGGGACCGGGTCGATTCCGATCCCGACATCCGGGTGGCCGTCCTGACCGGTGCCGGTGGCGCATTCTGCGCCGGCATGGACCTGAAGGCCATGTCGCGCAATGCACCCGGCGACACGGTCAAACAGGGCACCTGGGACCCGGCGTCGTTGCCCGCACTGCTCAAGGGACGCCGCCTGACCAAGCCGTTGATCGCCGCGGTCGAGGGTCCGGCGATCGCCGGCGGTACCGAGATCCTGCAGGGCACCGACATCCGGGTGGCCGGCGAGAGTGCCAAGTTCGGTGTGTCCGAGGCGAAGTGGGGACTGTTCCCGCTCGGCGGCAGTGCGGTGCGGCTGGTCCGTCAGATCCCGTACACCGTCGCCTGCGACATCCTGCTCACCGGACGGCACATCAGCGCCGCCGAGGCCAAGGAGTTCGGCCTGATCGGGCATGTGGTGCCCGACGGCTCGGCACTCGACAAAGCCCTCGAACTCGCCGACGCCATCGCGGCCAACGGACCGCTCGCGGTGCAGGCGATCCTGCGGACCATCCGCGAGACCGAGGGCATGCACGAGCTCGACGCCTTCCAGATCGAGGCACCGATCGGCATCAAGGTGTTCCAGTCGAAGGACGCCAAGGTCGGGCCGAAGTCGTTCGCGACCAAGCAGAAGCCGGTGTTCACCGGCGAGTGACCGCCGGTCGCACGCAGACCCTCCACTTTTACGCAGACCCCCCGACTTCAGGTCGGGGGGTCTGCGTAAGTGTGGAGGGTCTGGCCCGGATGTCAGACGAGCGCAGCCAGCTGCTCGATCGTGGCGACGTCGCGCGCGGTGACCATCAGCATGCCGACACCCGCGGCCTCCCACTGCTTGATCTGGGCGCGCACCTCCTCGGCCGTCCCGACCAGCATGGTCTCGCGCACCATCTCGTCGGGAACCGCGGCGATGGCCTCGGCCTTCTTCCCGGCGAGGAACAGCCGACCGATCTCGGCCACCTCGTCGCCGTATCCCATCCGCGTGTACAGCTCGGCGTGGAAGTTGGTGCCCTTGGCGCCCATCCCGCCCACGTACAGCGCCGTCGACGGCCGGTACCGGTCGACCGCCGTGGCGACGTCGTCGGTGATCACCACCTGCGCCCCCGCGGCCACCTCGAAGTCGTCGCGGCGGCGACGCGCACCCGGGCGGGCGAAGCCCTCGGCCAGCCATTGTTCGTACCGGTCGGCGAGCGAGAGGCTGTAGAACACCGCGAGCCAGCCATCGGCGATCTCGGCCGTCTGGGCGACGTTCTTGGGTCCTTCGGCGCCGAGCCAGATCGGGATGTCGGCCCGCAACGGATGGGTGATCGGCTTGAGCGACCTGCCGAGCCCGGTGGAGCCGGACGCATCGGCGGGGTACGGCAGCCGATAGTGCGGCCCGGAGCTCACCACCGGCGCCTGCCGGGCGAGCACCTGCCGCACGATGTCGACGTATTCCCGGGTCCGCGCGAGCGGTTTGGCGAAGGGTTGCCCGTACCAGCCCTCCACGACCTGCGGACCCGACACCCCGAGTCCGATGATGTGCCGACCGCCGCAGAGATGGTCGAGGGTCAGCGCATGCATGGCCAGCGCGGTCGGCGGGCGGGCGGAGATCTGGGCGACGGCGGTACCCAGCCGCACCCGCTTGGTCGCGGCCCCCCACCACGCCAGCGGGGTGTAGGCATCCGACCCCCAGGATTCCGCGGTGAACACCGCGTCGAACCCGTTCAGCTCGGCCGCAGCCACCAGAGCGGGCGCCTCCGCGATCGGATCGGCCCCCCAATAGCCCAGTTGCAGTGCGAGTTTCACAACGCCTCATCTCTCTCGCGGAATGGCCGTGACATGCGCCTTGTCATCAATACTAGAACGTGTTCTACTCAAAGAGTGAGCATCAGCACAACGAGCGCCGACAGGGGGGCGTCGAGCCCGGTCGCCACGGTGCCCGAACCCGAGACCACCGTCCTCACCGCCCCACTGACCAACACCTTCGGATACACGCGATCCCTGGGACCGGTCCTGAGCCAGTTCGCCCTGGGCCTGCGCGACGGCCGGATCGTCGGCTCCCGCGGTTCGGACGGCAGGGTCGCGGTGCCACCGGTGGAGTTCGACCCGACGACGGGTTCACTGTCCACCGAGCTGGTCGACGTCGCCGCCACCGGAACCGTCACCACCTGGTCGTGGAATCCCGAACCCGTTGCGGCACAGCCACTCGACACCGCATTCGCATGGGCGCTGATCCGCCTCGACGGCGCCGACACCGCACTGTTGCACGTGGTGTCGGTGGACGGCCCGGAGCAGATGAGCACCGGGATGCGGGTGCATGCGGTGTGGCGTGCGGCGCGGACCGGACGGATCGACGACATCGCATACTTCGCCGCCGGCGACGCCCCGGTTGCCGCCGCACCCAACGAGATCGAGCATCCCGACGACGAGCACGTCGTCATCACCACGCCGATCACCACCTCGATCGTGCACTCGGCCACCGCCGAGGAGTCCTGGTATCTCGAAGGGCTCCGCAACGGCAAGCTGTACGGGTCGCGGATCGGCACCGGCGTGGACGCCGGCCGGGTGTACTTCCCGCCGCGCCAGGTCAGTCCGTCCGACGGCGCGGTGGCGGTGGAGCGGGTGGAACTGCCCGACACCGGCATCGTCACCACCTTCTGCATCGTCAACGTGCCCTTCCAGGGCCAGCGCATCGCACCCCCGTACGTCGCGGCGTATGTGCTGCTCGACGGTTCCGACATCCCGTTCCTGCACCTGATCCTCGACTGTCCCGCCGACGAGGTCCGCATGGGTATGCGGGTGCAGGCCGTGTGGGCCCCCGAGGAGGAACGCGAACTGTCGATGGGCAGCATCAGCCACTTCCGGCCGACCGGCGAGCCCGACGCCGAGTACGAGACCTATCGCGAATTTCTCTGACCGCGAACCACTCTCACTGACCAAGGAGTACCCGTGACCCTTCCCAGGATCGCGATCGTCGGGTTCGCACACAGCCCGAACATCGCCGGGACGCACGGCACCACCAACGGTGTCGAGATGCTCATCCCGTGTTTCTCCAAGCTCTACGCCGAACTCGGCATCACCCGCACCGACATCGAGTTCTGGTGCAGCGGATCGTCGGACTATCTTGCCGGACGCGCCTTCTCGTTCATCTCGGCGATCGACTCGATCGGTGCGATGCCACCGATCAACGAGTCCCACGTCGAGATGGACGGCGCCTGGGCACTGTACGAGGCATGGGTCAAGATCGCGACCGGTGAGGTCGACCTGGCGTTGGCCTACGGCTTCGGCAAGGCCACCGCCGGCAACTCCGATCTCACCCTGACCCTACAGACCGATCCGTACACCGTGGCACCGTTGTGGCCGAGCGCCACCTCCCTCGCCGCACTGCAGGCGCGGGCCGGTATCGAGTCCGGCGCCTGGACCGAGGCCGACATGGCGGCGGTCGCCGCACGCGCCGGCGGGGGTTCGGTGGACGAGCTGCTGGCCACCGCACCGATCGCCGATCCGCTTCGGCCACACGACATCGCGCCCTACACCGACGCCGCCGCCGCGGTGATCGTCGCCAGCGAACGGCGGGCCAAGGAGCTCGTCGCCAACCCGGCCTACATCACCGGGTGGGATCATCGGATCGACTCACCGAACTTCGGTGCACGGGATCTGACGGTGTCGCCGTCGACGGTGCTCGCCGGCGACACCGCCTTCGGTGACCGGAGCCGTGCGGTCGACGTCGCCGAGATCGCCGCACCGTTCACCCATCAGGAGCTGATCGTGCGCCAGGCCCTGAACCTCCCGGACTCGGTGCGGATCAATCCGTCCGGCGGTCTCCTGGCGGGCAACTCGCTGTTCTCGGCGGGACTGCAGCGCATCGGCTATGCCGCACACGAGATCCTGCACGGCGACGCATCCACCGCCGTCGCCCATGCCACGAGCGGACCGCTCCTGCAGCAGAACATGGTGGTCACGCTGGGCGACCGAGCACATCTGGGGGACGAGAACTGATGGCACACCACAATCGTGCGGCGGTGCTGGGCACCGGCCAGACCACCTACGTCGCCAAGCGTCACGATGTCACGATGGCCGGGATGTGCCGGGAGGCCATCGACGCCGCCCTCGCCGACGCCCGGGTGGACATCGACGAGATCGACGCGATCGTGATCGGCAAGGCCCCGGATCTGTTCGAGGGCACCATGATGCCGGAGCTGGCGATGGCCGAGGCGATCGGTGCGGTGGGCAAACGGATGATCCGGGTGCACACCGCCGGATCGGTGGGCGGGTCCACCGCCAATGTCGCGGCGTCACTGGTCTTCGCCGGCGTGCACCGTCGGGTGCTGGCGGTGTCGTGGGAGAAGCAGTCGGAGTCCAATGCCATGTGGGCGCTGTCGCTTCCGGTGCCGTTCACCAAGCCGGTCGGTGCGGGTGCGGGCGGCTTCTTCGCCCCGCACGTGCGTGCCTACATCCGACGCTCCGGCGCACCCGCACACATCGGGGCGATCGTCGCCGCCAAGGACCGCCGCAACGGTGCCCTCAATCCCCTTGCGCACCTGCATCAACCGGACAAGACGGTGGAAGACGTGCTGGCCTCACAGATGCTGTGGGACCCGATCCGCTACGACGAGACCTGCCCGTCGTCGGACGGCGCGTGTGCGGTGGTGATCGGCGACGAGGCCGTCGCCGACGCGGCCCTCGCCGACGGCGAGAAGGTGGCCTGGATCCATGCGACCGCGATGCGCACCGAGCCGTTGGCCTTCGCCCATCGCAATGTGGTGAACCCGCAGGCCGGTCGCGACGCCGCGGCCGCGCTGTGGAAGGCCGGTGGCATCGACAACCCGATCGAGGAGATCGACGCCGCCGAGATCTACGTGCCGTTCTCGTGGTTCGAGCCGATGTGGCTGGAGAATCTGGGCTTCGCCCCCGAGGGTGAGGGCTGGAAGCTCACCGAGGCGGGTGAGACCGAGATCGGCGGACGTATCCCGTTCAATGCCTCCGGCGGTGTGCTCTCGTCCAATCCGATCGGCGCGTCGGGCATGATCCGCTTCGCCGAGGCCGCCATCCAGGTCATGGGCAAGGGCGGCGCACATCAGGTGCGCGATGTCCGCAAGGCCGTCGGCCACGCCTACGGCGGTGGCTCCCAGTACTTCTCGATGTGGCTGCTCGGGGTGGACAAGCCCCAGAGTTGATGTTCGGGAATCGGGCTCGGCGATCACCCCCGGTCACTCCGGCAGCGCGCACGCCGCACCGTCGGAGATCCCGGTGGGCCGCACGCCGAGTGACTGATTGAGCCGGGCACGCTGGTTCTCCCATGCCACCGTGGTCGCGAGTTCGGCGACCTGCGCCCGGCTCAGTTGTGCGAGCAACCGCTCCCGCAGTTCCGCAAGCGTCTCCGACGACGCCGGGGTACTCGTCATGGCCTCGGCGAAAGCGATGACGAGTTTCTGCAGTTCGGTGAAGGCATCGCTGTCGCGATAGACCGGCAGGTCGCGGATCTGCTGTGCGGTGACCCCGGAGTGGGTGGCGATGGCCGAGCCGATGTCGAGACAGAACTCGCAGTTGACCAGTCCGGCGGACTTCAGTTCGGCGAGGTCTTTGAGGGTCGGGTCGAGTTTGTTGCTCAGCAGGACGGCGGTCTCGTACACGCCGACCGCCGCGAGTATCTGGGGTCGGCGTCCCAACCAGGAGAACAGGTCTCCCCGGTGACGTTTGGCCGAGCCGAGGGCCTTGGCGTTGATCCGTATGCGTTCGAGCGACCTCATTGTCCACACCTTCCAGATCCGGGGCCGGACTCGCGCGGCGGACGGGGCCCCGCACCGCAATCGCCGTGTCTCCACCCTGACGCGAACCCTGCGGTGTGACAAGGCCATGGCCGCACGTCACAGTGTGCTGGTCGTCACCGTTCGGCGGACACGACAACGACGAGGGCCGAACTCACAAAGGCACCAACACCTTTGTGAGTTCAGCCCTCGTCCTGGCTGCTGCAGCGTCCTCAGGCCTTGCGGACCGAGTTGATGGTCTTCTCCACCTCCCAGAAGGCGCGAAGTGCGCTGAGCTTGCCGTCGGCGTCGGCCCGGTAGGTGAACACCCCTCGTGCCTCGGAGATGTGGCCCGCGATGTGGGTCACGATCGTTCCGATGTAGGCCACCTCGTTGCCGCAGATGATCTCCTCGTCGAAGACGAACTCGATCTTCTCCGTTGTCCCGATCGACAGATCCCAGAACTCCGAGATCCGTTGCCTACCGGTGAATCCGTTCCCTTCGGCGTCGAACATCGACGGCCCGACCGGATCCTCGACGGTGGCGTCGTCGGCGAAGTTGTCGATCCACGCCTGCTTGTCCCGGGCCTCGACCGCCTCCCGCGATCGGCGCCCGGCGAGTACCGCCGGATGGTTGTCCCGGTCGATGTTCAGATACGCCGGGGTGTCGCTGCTGGTGGTGGTCATCTCGCCCCGTAGTCCACCCGGAGTTCCTTGACCCCGTTGATCCAGCCGTGCCGCAGGCGCCGCGGCGGCTCGAGCCGGGTGATGTCCGGGACGATGTCGGCGAGCGCGTTGAACATCAGGTTGATCTCCATCCGCGCGAGGTTGGCGCCGACGCAGAAGTGCGCGCCGTTGCCACCGAATCCCACGTGCGGGTTGGGATCTCGCATGATGTCGAAGGTGTACGGATTCTCGAACACCTCCTCGTCGTAGTTGGCCGAACCGTAGAACAGACCCACGCGCTGGCCTTCGGCGATGTCGACGCCACCGACCTGGGTGTCCCGCTTGGCGGTGCGCTGGAAGGCGTTGACCGGCGTGGCCCAGCGGACGATCTCATCGACCGCGGTGGCCGGGCGCTCACGCTTGTAGAGGTCCCACGCGTCAGGATGCTCCAGGAAGGCGTTCATGCCGTGCGTGATCGCATTGCGGGTGGTCTCGTTGCCGGCCACGGTGAGCAGGATGAAGAAGAAGCCGAACTCGGTCTCGTCGAGGGCCTGGCCGTCGATGTCGGCGTTGACCAGGACCGAGACGATGTCGTCGACCGGGTTCTTCCTGCGGGCCTCGGCCATGGTGTAGCCGTAACCCAGGATCTCCGCCGAGGCCATCTGCGGATCCTCGGTGAAGTCCGGGTCGTCGTAGTTCATCATGTTGTTCGACCAGTCGAACAGCTTGACCCGGTCGGCCTCCGGCACGCCGAGCAGGTCGGCGATGGCCAGCAGCGGCAGGTCGACGGCGACGTCGTGGACGAAGTCACCGGACCCCTCGTCGAGGGCTCGCTGCACGATGGTGCGAGCCGCGGCGTCGAGCTTCTCCTCGAGTGCCTGCACGGCACGCGGGGTGAACGCCTTGGACACGAGCTTGCGCAGCCGGGTGTGCTCCGGCGGGTCGTGGTTGATCAGCAGCGCCTTGGTGACGTCGAGCTGATCCTGGGTCATCTCGTCGTCGAACCGCATGATCACACCGTTGGGCGAGGTGGCCCAGTCGGCATTGTTCTTCGAGATCTCGCGGATGTGGGCATGCTTGGAGATCACCCAGTAGCCGCCGTCGTGGAAGCCACCGCCCTTGCCGGGACGCTGTGCGTTCCACCAGACCGGGGCCGTCCGGCGCAGCTGCGCGAACTCCCGGACCGGAATCCCCTTCTCCAACAGCTCGGGGTTGGTGAAGTCCCACCCCTCCTGCTTCGTGAACTCGAGCCCCTCCTCGGCGTCGGCGGACGACACCCCCCGGGGCACGTTGACCGTACTCACCACTGATCACACCACCTGTCACTACCGTCGTTGAGATGAGAAGCGCATTCGGTCTCATCTGTGACCTACGGTACACACCGACAATGTCCATTGACGAGAACTCGTTCTAGGTTTTTCTGGACACCCGCCCCAGTTCGGGGCATATTTTCCGAGCTGGTCGACCGTCCCAGTGGGCCCCGAATCGAGTTAGAACCTGTTCTCGTTTTTCGGCGTTCGCCCTGGACTGAAACAAGAACTTGTTCTAAATTTGGCAGGAGACACTGAGGACCTCGGAGAGGAAACGGATATGGGCGAACCGGTGATCGTCGAGGCCGTGCGGACACCGATCGGCAAGCGTGCCGGGTGGCTGTCGGGGCTACACGCGGAGGAACTGCTCGGGCTGACCCAGCGCGGACTGCTCGAGCGGGCCGGGATCGACCCGAACCTCGTGGAGCAGGCGATCGGCGGGTGCGTCACCCAGGCCGGTTCACAGGCGGGCAATGTCACCCGCAAGGCCTGGCTGTCGTCGGGGCTGCCCGAACAGACCGGGGCCACCACCATCGACTGCCAGTGCGGATCGGCCCAGCAGGCCAATCACCTGATCGCCGGACTGATCGCCACCGACACCATCGACGTCGGCGTCGCCTGTGGCGTCGAGACGATGAGCACGGTGCCGCTGGGCGCCAACGTCGGCACCACCGCCGGCCCGTACCACGCCGACTCGTGGAACGTGGACCTGCCGAACCAGTTCGAGGCCGCCGAGCGGATCGCGCGCCGCCGCGGCATCACCCGCGACGACATCGAGGAACTCGGCGTGCGCAGCCAGCACCGCGCCCGGCAGGCATGGGACGAGCACCGCTTCGACCGCGAGATCCTCGCGGTCAAGGCCCCCGAACGCACCAAGGAGGGCGAGCTCACCGGCACCGTCCTCGACGTCACCCGCGATCAGGGACTGCGCGAGACCACCCGGGAGTCGCTCGCCGCACTCAAGCCGGTGATCGACGGCGGCATCCACACCGCCGGGACGTCGTCGCAGATCTCCGACGGCGCGGCCGCGGTCCTGCTGATGGACGAGGCCAGGGCCCGCGCCCTCGGACTCACCCCGCGCGCCCGCATCCGCGCGCAGGCACTGGTCGGCGCCGAACCGCAGTTCCACCTCGACGGACCGGTGCAGGCCACCGAGCGGGTCCTCGCCAAGGCGGGGATGGCGCTGTCGGACATCGACCTGGTGGAGATCAACGAGGCGTTCGCATCGGTGGTGCTCAGCTGGGCACAGGTGCACAATGCCGATATGGACAAGGTGAACGTCAACGGCGGCGCCATCGCACTCGGACATCCGGTGGGCAGCACCGGCTCCCGACTGATCACCACCGCACTGCACGAGCTCGAGCGCACCGGCGGACAGACCGCACTGATCACCATGTGTGCCGGCGGCGCGATGGCCACCGGTACCATCATCGAGCGGATCTGAGATGGCCGGGCTCCCCAAAGAGCGTCCGGGGCAGCTCGATTCGCCCGTCGTCCAGAAGCTGATGAAGCTGGGTTCGCGCCTCAACACCGGGATCTACCGCGCCAGTGGCGGGAGGATCGGCAGCACCTGGCGGGTGGGTTCGGCATCCCACAAACCCACCCCGGTGTGCCTGCTGACCACCATCGGCCGCAAGTCGGGTGAACCCCGCACCGCTCCCCTGCTCTACCTACGGCGCGGCGACGACTTCATCGTCGTCGCGTCACAGGGCGGCCTGCCCCACAATCCGGCGTGGTACCTGAATCTGCAGGCCACCCCGGAGGTGGTCATCGAGGTGGGCCGCGAGCGCCACGAACTCCTCGCACGGACCGCCGACGACGCCGAACGCGCCGAACTGTGGCCGAAACTCGTCGAGATGTACGCCGACTTCGAGAACTACGACTCCTGGACCGACCGCACCATCCCGGTGGTGATCTGCTCGCCGCGCTGACGGTCGCGACGGTCGACCCCGCTTCCACCACGGCGTGCCACCCGGACACCACGCACCAATTGCCGGTCGAGCCGGCCCCGCCTTCACCAGGACGTCCCACCCGAACAGCACGCACCAATGCCGGTCGAGCCGACCGGGGGCACGCCTCGACATGCGCCACTCCGTCACCACATTCGACCACGCACCAATTGCCGGTCGAGCCGACGAGGAGCGCAGCGACAAGTCGTGTCGAGACCTCCGCCGGCCGACCTCCGATCGCGACCACCTCGGAGACGAGCTCGGCGGTCGGGACCCGCGCCCGACCATCGGGGTCAGCGACCGACGGCCGTCCGCGCGGGTAGCGCCCGGATCGCGGCACCGAGCCAGGCGTCGAGCAGTTCCCGACGACCGGCCACCGACGACGAGCCGCCCGGATCGAGGATGAACGACTGCAGCGTGCGCAGGATGAACTCGACGACGAGCCCCAGTTCGGGCTCGCCGTAGCCGCGGGCCGCCCAGTCGACGTCCATCCGCTCGACCATCGCGCGTGCGAACACCCGCGCCCCGTCGGACGTGATGCCGCCGATCGCGGGCAGCGTCTGATGCCCGGGGCTCATCAGGATGCCGAGGTACGGGTCGTCGGTGACGGTCTCGAGAACCGCGCAGACACCTGCGATCACCGCGGCGTCGGGCTCGGCGATCCCGGCGAACCGCGCGCTGATCCCGTCCAGGTAGGTCCCGACCGCCTCGGCCGCGGTCGCCGCGAGCAGCGCCTCGGTACTGGGGAAGTAGCGATACACCGTCTGCCGGGTGACGCCGAGGACGCGGGCCACGTCGGACAGTTTGGTCGCTGCGCCGCGCTCGTCGATCACCTCACGTGTGGCGGCGAGAATCCGCGCCACCGCCTCGGCGTCGGTGGCCGGCACACGCCCGGACCAGCCATGTGTGCGCATCAGCGCCGCTCGTCTCGCCTGCCGGCCCAGTTCATGGCTGATCAGCCTACCCGCCGCGGCACGGTCACCGACGAGATCCGGCCCCGCCGATCCGACCATACGCCTCACAAATAGGTGTATGGTGTGGTGATCGCGCACACAGCCGGTGCGCCGTGGGAGGAACAAGTGACGACAACCAAGGTCTGCCCGTTCGGCCCGGGCTTCGATTTCACCGACCCGGACTTGCTGGAACAGGGGATTCCGGTCCGGGAGTTCGCCGAACTACGCCGAACCGCACCCGTGTGGTGGAACGCCCAGGAACCCGGAACGGGTGGCGGATTCCATGACGGCGGGTACTGGGCCATCTCGAAACACGCTCATATCCGCGAGATCTCGAAGAATCATCAACTCTGGTCGACCAACGCCAACGGCGCCATCATCCGCCTGCCGGAGTATGTGACCGCCGATCAGATCGAGTTCACCAAGGCCCTGCTGATCAACCACGATCCGCCGGAGCACACCCGGTTGCGCAAGATCGTCTCGCGAATCTTCACGCCGAAAGCCGTTGGTGCACTGGAGGAGAAGCTCGCCGACACCGCACGGCGCATCGTCTCCGAGGCCGCCGCCAAGGACTCCGGGAACTTCGTCGACGACGTGTCGATCCACCTGCCGTTGCAGGCGATCCTGGATCTGATCGGCGTGCCGGAACCCGATCGGCCGCGTATCCACGAACTCGTCGACGCGATCATCAACACCGACGACCCGGACCAGACGATCGACCCGACCACGGCCAACGCCGAACTACTCGGCTATGCCTACCAGATGGCCGAGGCGCGCCGGAACGATCCCACCGACGACATCGTCACCACGCTGGTCCAGGCCGACATCGACGGCGAGGCGCTCAACGAGATGGAGTTCGGGTTCTTCGTCATCCTGCTGATCACCGCGGGCAACGAGACCACCCGCAACGCCACCAGCCACGGCATGAATGCCTTCCTGGACCGTCCCGATGCCTGGGAGTTGTACCGAAAAGAGCGTCCGCGCACCGCGATCGACGAGATCCTCCGGTGGGCCACCCCGGTCAACGCCTTCCAGCGCACCGCACTCGCCGACACCGAGATCGGCGGCGTGCCGATCGCCGCGGGGCAGCGGGTCGGACTGTTCTACGGGTCCGCCAACTACGACGAGGACGTCTTCGACGACCCGTTCACGTTCGACATCACCCGCGATCCCAACCCGCACCTGGCATTCGGCGGCAACGGGGCGCACTTCTGTATCGGCGCCAATCTCGCCCGGCTGGAACTGAATCTGATCTTCGACGCCATCGCCGATGTCCTCCCCGACATCGAACGCGTCGGAGACATGCGACGTGTCCGTTCCGGTTGGCTCAACGGGGTCAAGGACCTACCGGTCCGCTACTCGGGATGTCCTGTGTCCGCTCAGTGACCGACACCGGGCCGTGTCCGATCGTCGGACACGGCCCGGAATGATTGGATGTCGACATGTTCGGCATCCTGACGCCATGTCAGCACGTCCTCGGTGACGACTTGAGCGCCCAATGGCGCGCCCACCTGTGTGGACTGTGTCTGACACTGCGCGACGGTCACGGCCAGGCCGCCCGGCTCACCACCAGCACCGATGCGGTGATGATCTCGATTCTCACAGCTGCACAGCATGATTCGCCGGCCACACGAACCGCCGGGCCCTGCCCGTTGCGCGGGATGCGCACCGCGACGGTGGTGGACGGCAGCGACCCGGGTGTGCAGCTCGCGGCGACCGCATCCCTGACACTGGCCGCGGCCAAGGCCGACGACGTGGTGGCCGAGCAGCATCTCGCCCTCGCCCCGCCGGCCCGGACACGGTCGACGGTGGCCTCGATCGTCGGCCGGCGTCTGCGACGGCGAGCCGAATCCGGTTCCGGTGCACTCGATGTCGGTTCCGTCCTGGCCGATCTGTCGGTCCAGGCCACCGTCGAACGGAGCGGCCTGGACCGCGGTGTCCCGCTGGCGGAACTGACCGCGCCCACCGCGGCCGCCACCGCCCGGGTGTTCGCCGCCACCGCCGACGCCGCGGGTGCCCCGGCAAATCGTGACGCGCTCACCGAGATCGGTGCACACTTCGGCACCATCGCCCACCTGCTCGACGCGATCGACGACATCGACGCCGATCGCGCCGACGGATCGTTCAATCCGCTCGATGCCACCGGTACGAGTCCCGCTGCGGCAGTCGAGGACTGCCGCCGGATGATGCGGGCGATCCGACGTGCCTACGGTCGCCTCGAGCTGGTCGACGACCGGCTGTTGCGCGCGGTACTTCTCGACGGGCTCACCCAGGCCGTGGACCGTCGCGTGAAGGCTCTCGGACTGTCCCGGACGCACAGCTGCCGGGCCGAATGGGAGCGGCCCACGACACCGGCCTGGCCGCAGGAACGGCCGGACGGCTTCCCCGAGCACTGGCCGTACCCGCCACCGTTCCCACCGGGGCGACCCTTCTGGCAACGGATCGCCCCGTTCGTGGGCAACTCGTGCTCGGGCCGCGCATGCTGCACCGACCACTGGAATCACTGCAGCGACGAGTGGAAACCCGAAGCGTGCGACGGCGACTGCGATTGCGGTGATTGCGGCGACTGCTGTGATTGTTGCGATTGCTGCGACTGCAACTGAGGGTCGGCGGTGCCGGGGACGGGACCGGTCCGGCCCGTCCCCGATCCCGCCTCAGCCGACGCCGCGCTCGGCTGTCTCCCAGAACCGTGCGCGCAGGGCCTTCTTGTCGGGTTTGCCGAGTGCCGTCAGCGGCAGGGCGTCGACGAACAGCACCTGTTTGGGCGACTGCACCGCACCCTTGCGGGTCTTCACCGACTCCTGGATCTCGGCGACGATCGTCGCCTTGGCCGCGTCGTCGGCGGCGGCCTCGGCGCGCAGCACCACCACCGCGGTGACGGCCTCACCCCACTTGTCGTCGGGCACCCCGATCACACCCGCCTGGGCGACCGACGGATGTTCGGCCACAACGTCTTCGACCTCGCGCGGGAACACGTTGAAGCCGCCGGTGACGATCATGTCCTTGGTGCGGTCGACGATGTACCAGAATCCGTCCTCGTCGGCGCGGGCGACGTCGCCGGTACGCAGCCAGCCGTCGCGGAACGCCTCGGCGGTCTGTTCCGGCAGGCCCCAGTAGCCGCCGGCGAGAAGCGGTCCGGCAACACAGATCTCGCCGGGCTCCCCCTGCGCGACAGGTGTGTCGTCGGGGCCGAGCAAGGCCGTGCGCAGGAAGGCCGAGGGACGCCCGCAGCTGCTGAGGCGACGCGGATCCCCGCCGGGCAGCGGGTGATCGTCCTTGCCGAGGTAGCTGATCACCATCGGCGCCTCGGACTGGCCGTAGTACTGGGCGAAGATCGGGCCGAACCGTTCGATCGCCTCGGCCAGTCGGACCGGATTGATCGGTGACGCACCGTAATACACCGTCTGCAGGGATGAGAGGTCGCGAGTGCGCGAGTCCGGGTGGTCGAGCAGCGCGTACAGCATGGACGGCACGAGCATGGTCGCGGAGATCTTCTTCTCCTCGATGACGCGCAGCACCTCGGCGGGATCGAACTTCGCCAGCACGATCATGGTGCCGCCCTTCATCAGGGTCGGCACGAAGAACGCCGCGCCCGCATGCGAGAGCGGGGTGCACATCAGGAATCTGGGGTTCTCCGGCCATTCCCACTCGGCGAGCTGGATCTGGGTCATCGTGGCCATCGCCTGCGCCGTCCCGATGACGCCCTTGGGTTTGCCGGTGGTACCGCCGGTGTAGGTGATGGACACGATGTGGTCGGGTGGCAGCGGCGTCGAGACGAGCGGAATCGGTTCGAATCCGTCGGCCTCGGCGATCACGTCACGCCCCACACCGGCCAGGGCCTCGGGCACCGGTCCCAGGGTCAGCACCTGCTCGAGGCTGCCGACCCGCTCGATCAGGGCCAGCGCCCGTTCGACGAACATCGGCACCGGGTCGATGACCAGGGTGGTGACCCCGGCGTCGGCGAGGACATAGGCATGGTCGTCGAGGGACCCGAGCGGGTGCAGCGCGGTCCGGCGCCAGCCCTGGGTCTGTCCCGCCCCGATGACCAGCAGCACCTCCGGGCGGTTCAGCGCCAGCAGCCCGACCGCCGATCCGGCGCCGGCCCCGAGGGACTCGAAGGCCTGGACGTAGCGGCTCGTCGCGTCGGCCATCTGGCGGCCGGTGAGGACCGTGCCACCGAGCTCGAGGACATTGCGATCGGCGTGGCGGCGCAGCGCGGCGACCATCAGGTCACCGAGGTGGACTCCGCTCCGCAGGGGGTCGTACTCGGACGTCGATGTCTCAACACTCATACGGCCAAGACTAGGACGTGTTCCATTTTTGGGGAAGTGTGTTGCCGACACCACATCATTGACAGGGCAATTTGGATGCCACATGGCCAACCCGAACAACTAGAACACGTTCCATGTCGTACCCGTGAGTAGCTCTCTACCATCGACGACATGACCGATCTTGATCAAACGACCACACGACGCGACATCACCGACGCACTGCTGACCGCCCTCGAACGGCGCCACGAGGTGCTCGACGTCATCGTCGACGCCGACGACCACGACGCCGCCGTCGCGGCGCTGACCACCCTCCTCGACAAGTCGCACCTCGGGGTCGAGGCGATCCTGGGCATGAAGCTCGACCAGCTGACCAAGGACCAGCGGCGCAAGAACCAGGCCGAGCTCGACGATCTCAACACCGAGCTCACCTTCACCCTCGCCGAACGGCCCGCGAGCAGCGGCGACACCATCGACCTGCGGCCCTTCTCCCCGTCCGACGACGCCGACCTGTTCACCGTGCGCACCGAGGAACTCGGCCTGGCCGGCGACGGGTCGGGCGCCCCGGCCTCCGCGGTCAGCGAGGAGATCGCCAAGGGCAGCGACCGCGTCGAGAGCGAAGAGGCCGTTTGGCTGGTGGCCACCGAGGGTGAGGCCAAGGTGGGCATCGTGTTCGGTGAGCTGAAGTCCGGGGAGGTCGACGTCCGCATCTGGATCCACCCGGAACGCCGCAAGCACGGCTACGGCACCGCCGCCCTGCGCAAGTCACGGTCGGAGATGGCCGCGTACTTCCCCGGCGTCCCGATGGTGGTGCGCACCCCCGGCGCCTAGCCGACCACGTGGTCCGACTCGGTCAGAGACGCCGACGAGGAAGGCCGAATCTCGCCACGATGGTGCGGATTCGGCCTTCGTCGTCCACCACGAACGTTTCCGAGACCGGGGCGGTGAGCCCGACGAACTTGGGCCGCACGTGAACCCAGTATCGAGTGGTGACGGTGTGGCCGGCGACCTCGGTGGTGAGGTCACCGATCGCGTGGATGACCCTGAACTGCGGTCCGCGTGCGAGGCTGCGTGCGATGTGGTCGCCGTTGCGGCCGGTCTTGATCCCGAATTCCACACGCGTACAGGCGGGATGCAGCGACACCGACGAGGGGTCGTGGGTCACCAGTGCATCGATGTAGGCCTTGGCCGCCGCACTGCGCCGGTCATCGACGGAATCGCTCATCCACCACTCTTCTTCATCTGCGGTCCCGGGTCCACGGTCCCGGAGCACACGAGATGCTCAGCGGGCCCCGTACACCGGCATCGGGACCGGCGCCTTGGCGAGGATCTCCTCGATCACCGGGCCGAGTTCGGCCGGTTCCCAGCGAGATCCCTTGTCGCGTTCGACACTACGCTGCCAGCCGTCGCTCACCGAGACCTTTCCGCCCTCGACCTCGAACACCCGGCCGGTGACGCCGGCGGCCTCCGGCGAGGCCAGCCACACCACCAGCGGCGATACGTTGGCCGGGTCCATCGCGTCGAAGGAACCGTCGGCGGGGGCGGCCATCTGCGCCGCCATCGCCTCCCCGGCACCCATGGTCATCTGGGTACGGGCGGCGGGCGCGATGGCATTGGCGGTGACGCCGTAGCCGCCCATCTCGGCGGCGGCCTGCACGGTCAGCTCCGCGATCCCGGCCTTGGCCGCCGCGTAATTACCCTGTCCGACAGAGCCGTACAGTCCGGCGCCGGATGACGTGTTGATCACGCGCGCCTGACGCGGGGCACCCACCTTGGCCTGCGCGCGCCAGTACTCGGCGGCATGCCGCAGCATCACGAAGTGCCCCTTCAGGTGCACCCGCACCACCGCATCCCACTCGTCCTCCGACATCGACACCAGCATGCGGTCGCGCACGAATCCGGCGTTGTTGACCAGGATGTCGAGGGCACCGAACTGCTCGACCGCGGTGGCCACGATCGAGGCGGCGGTGTCCCAGTCGGCGACGTCGCCGGGTGCGGCCACGGCTTGCCCTCCGGCCGAACGGATCTCGCCGGCCACGCCGTTCGCGGCGTCGGCGACGTAGTCGTTGACCACGACCCGGGCGCCGTCGGCGGCGAAGGCCAGTGCATGCGCCCGGCCGATTCCCTGACCGGCTCCGGTCACGATCACCACGCGGTCGGTGTTCAAGGCACTCTCACCCACAGTTGTTCTCCCTTTCAGATGGTCCGGAGTGATCCGGTGTCAGGCGTCGTTTCCGGCATTGGCCGCGCTGAGGAACGCGGGCTTCTCACCGCCGCCGTGAACGGTGAGGGTGCTGCCGGTGATGTAGGCGGCCAGTGGCGACAGGAAGAACGCCACGGCGGCACCGATGTCGGCCGGTCGGGCCATTCGGCCCATCGGGATGGTGGCGTCGACCGCCGCGATACCCGCGGCGTCACCGTAATGCAGGTGTGCCAGTTCGGTTTCCACCGGCCCGGCCACCACACTGTTGACCCGCACGCGCGGCGCCCACTCCACGGCGAGGGTGCCGGTGAGGTTGTCTAGGCCGGCCTTGGCCGCACCGTAGGCGCCGGTCCCGGGCGACGGTCGGTGACCGCTCACGCTGGACACGTTGACGATCGCACCGCCCCCGCCCTGGTGCACCATCACCGCATGGGCGGCCCGTGCGACGAGCAGCGGTGCGAGCAGATTGAGTTCGACGATCTTGCTCGCGAAACGGGGCGAGGCCTCGGCGGCCAGGGCGAACGGTGAACCGCCGGCATTGTTGACCACGCCGTCGAGACGACCGTGGTCGGCGACGATCGACCCCATCATCGCGGTGACCGCCTCCTCGTCGCGGACATCGCAGGCGATGAACCGCGCGCGGGACACCGTCGACAGTGCGTCACCTGCATGACGGGCGCAGGCGATCGGCACCGCACCGAATTCGGAGAGCACGCGCATGATCCCGAGACCCACGCCGCGTGCCCCGCCGGTCACGAGGACGATCTTTCCCTCGAGTCCCAGGTCCGGTCCGCGATGGTCGGGATCCGCATTCGCGGGTACCTGTGCCGATGTCTTCATGGGTGCTACCCTACCAAAGAACCAAGCAATTGCTTGGTTGGTTTCCCGGACGTTTCCGTACCCGACGTTCGGCGAGTACAGCCGAGAGGAGCACGCGTGCCGATCACCACCTCACGCACCGACACGGGGGTTGTCACGGTCACCGTCGACTTCCCGCCGGTGAACGCCCTGCCGTCGGCGGCCTGGTTCGAACTGGCCGAGGTGATCACCTCGGCCGGTGACGACCCCACCACCCACGCGGTGGTGTTGCGCGCCGAGGGCCGCGGATTCAATGCGGGCGTCGACATCAAGGAAATGCAGGCCACCGAGGGTTTCGACGCCCTGATCGCCGCGAACCACGGCTGTGCGGCCGCGTTCAGTGCGGTCTATGACTGTGCGGTCCCGGTGATCGTCGCGGTCAACGGGTTCTGCGTCGGCGGCGGTATCGGTCTGGTCGGCAATGCCGACGTGATCGTGGCGACCGAGGGTGCGGTGTTCGGCCTGCCCGAGGTCGATCGTGGAGCACTCGGTGCCGCGACGCATCTCGCACGTCTGGTGCCGCAGCACATGATGCGCACCCTTTACTACACCGCGCAGAACGTCACCGCCGAGCAACTGCTGCACTTCGGTTCGGTCTACCGGGTGGTGCCGGCCGGCGAGCTCGACGCCGCGGCCACCGAGGTCGCCGAGACGATCGCAGCCAAGGACACCCGGGTGATCCGGGCGGCGAAGTCGGCGATCAACCACATCGATCCGGTGGACGTGAAGGCCAGCTACCGCCTCGAACAGGGCTACACGTTCGAGCTCAACCTCAGCGGCGTCGCCGACGAGCACCGGGACGAGTTCGTCGCGACCGGCCGCGCACTGACCAACAGCAAGGCACTCAAGACAGGGGGACGTGGCTGACATGGGCGCCACACCGACCGACAAGACCAGCACCCTCGACGAGGTCATCGGCGAGCTGCGGGACGGCATGACCATCGGCATCGGCGGCTGGGGATCACGGCGCAAGCCGATGGCCCTGGTCCGCGCACTGGCCCGCTCCGAGGTGACCGACCTGACCGTGGTGACCTACGGCGGACCCGACCTCGGATTGCTCTGCGCGGCAGGCAAGGTCCGCCGCGCCTACTACGGCTTCGTCTCACTCGACTCCGCTCCCTTCTACGATCCGTGGTTCGCCACCGCACGCACCTCCGGCGCGATCGAGGCCCGTGAGATGGACGAGGGGATGATCAAGGCCGGCCTGCAGGCCGCCGCCGCACGTCTGCCGTTCCAGCCGATCCGCGCCGGACTGGGCTCCGACGTCCTGACGTTCTGGGAGGGTGAGCTCAAGACCGTCACCTCCCCCTACCCGGACGCCGACGGCCGCACCCAGACGCTGATCGCGATGCCGGCGCTGAAGCTCGACGCGGCATTCGTCCATCTCGATCTCGCCGACAACCGCGGCAATGCCGCCTACACCGGTGTCGACCCGTACTTCGACGATCTCTACTGCGCCGCCGCCGATCGCCGCTACCTCGAGACCGATCAGTTGGTCTCCACCGAGGTCCTGGTGAAATCGGTACCCACACAGCGCCTTCTGCTCAATCGGATGAACGTCGACCGCGTGGTGCACACACCGAACGGTGCGCATTTCACCTTCGCAGGTACTGCGACCGAAACCGGGCCGAACCCCACTGCGGACTACGCCCGGGACGAGGCGTTCCAGCGGTTCTATGTGGAGTCGGCGAAGGACCCGCAGACGTGGCAGGCGTTCTCGCAACGGTTCCTCGAGGTGGACGAACCGACATATCAGCGCGAGGTCGCCGCATGGCGTGCCGAGCAGGAGGAGGCAGCGAAGTGACCACCACCGAAGCCCCCGCGGATGTCACCCGCGCCGAGATCTGTGTTGTCGCATGCGCCGAGATATTCCGTGGCGCAGGCGAGATCATGGCCTCGCCGATGGCACCGGTCCCCCTTCTGGGTGCGCGGCTGGCGCGCCTGACCTTCGAGCAGGACCTGCTGATCACCGACGGTGAGGCGCTGATCCTGGCCGACACCCCGGCGATCGGCAAGACCGGTCCGATCGAGGGCTGGATGCCGTTCTCCAAGGTGTTCGACGTCGTCGCGTCGGGTCGTCGCCATGTGGTGATGGGCGCCAATCAGATCGATCGCCACGGCAACCAGAACCTGTCGGCATTCGGTCCGCTGCAGCAGCCGACCCGCCAGATGTTCGGTGTGCGTGGCGCGCCCGGTAACACGATCAACCATCCGACCAGCTATTGGGTGGGACGGCATTCGTCCCGAGTGTTCTGTGACACCGTCGACATCGTGTCCGGAATCGGTTACGACAAGGTCGATCCCGACAATCCGGCATTCGACGATCTCGACATCCACCGGGTCATCACCAATCTCGGCGTCTTCGACTTCGGCGGTCCCGACCACACCATGCGGGCAGTGTCGTTGCATCCGGGGGTCGGTGCCGACGAGGTCGCCGAGAACACGTCCTTCGAGGTGGCCGGTCTCGCCGACGCGCCGGTCAGCCGCATCCCGTCGGAGTCCGAACTGGCGCTGATCCGGGATGTGCTCGATCCCAAGGGTGTTCGGAATCGAGAAGTGAAATGACCGCACAGGGACGGGCTGCGGCCCTGTCGACCCGGTTCACCGATCTGGTCGGCATCGAGTATCCGGTGGTGCAGACCGGCATGGGTTGGGTGTCGGGGCCGTCGCTGACCTCGGCCACCTCCAATGCGGGCGGTCTGGGCATCCTGGCCTCGGCGACGATGACCTATGGCGAACTCGAGGCCGCGATCGCCAAGACCAAGTCGTTGACCGACAAGCCCTTCGGCGTCAACATCCGCGCCGATGCCACCGATGCACCCCAACGGATCGACCTGTTGATCCGCGAGGGTGTCAAGGTGGCGTCGTTCGCCTTGGCCCCCAAGAAGGAGCTGATCGCCAAGCTCAAAGACCATGGTGTGGTGGTGGTTCCGTCGATCGGTGCGGCCAAGCATGCGGTCAAGGTGGCATCGTGGGGTGCCGACGCGGTGATCGTGCAGGGCGGTGAGGGCGGCGGTCATACCGGTCCGGTCGCCACCACCCTGCTGTTGCCGTCGGTGCTCGACGCGCTGGCCGCCGCGGGTTCGGATATGCCCGTGGTGGCGGCGGGTGGATTCTTCGACGGTCGGGGCCTTGCCGCTGCGCTGGCCTATGGCGCAGAAGGCGTCGCGATGGGGACCCGATTCCTGTTGACGTCGGACTCGGCGGTGCCGGATGCGGTCAAGCAGGAGTACCTTGCGCGCAGTCTGAACGACACCGTCGTGTCGGTGAAGGTCGACGGCATGCCGCACCGCGTGCTCAAGACCCCGCTGGTGGAGGCCCTCGAGAGCGGTAGCCCCGCCAAAGCCCTGGTGGCCGCGGCCCGCAATGCCAACGAGTTCAAGCAGTTGACCGGCATGAAGTGGACGACGATGCTGCGAGACGGGCGTGCCATGCGCAAGTCCGGGGAACGCACCTGGCAGCAGATCATCATGGCCGGCAACACCCCGATGCTGTTGCGCGCCGGACTCGTCGAAGGTGACACCCGTGCCGGGGTGCTTGCATCAGGGCAGGTGGTCGGCATGATCGACGACCTGCCGAGTTGCGACGAGCTGATCCAGTCGATCATGACCCGGACACATGAACGACTGAAGACACTCGGTTCACTCGGCTGAGTGCCCACGACACGGAACACCGTCTGCCGGTTGAACGTCACCGAGTCGTGTCGAAACCTCCGTCGGCCGAGTTGCTGACGTGACCGCTTTCGAGGTGGTCACCACCCGACGTACGCTGCGGAGATTTCGACACGTGTCCTCGCGATGCTCGGTCCCGGCTCAATCAGCAAATCCCCGTTGATGGTTGGGCCGACGAGGAGCGAAGCGACGAGACGTGTCGAAACCTCAGACAGCCGATGTCGCCAACCCAAACACCCCGGACTAAGTTCAATCAGCAACTCGTCGTTGATGGTTGAGCCGACGAGGAGCGAAGCGACGAGGCGTGTCGAAACCTCCGCCGGCCGAGCTACTGACGCGCCCACCTCCGAGGCGCTCATCACCCGACGTACGCTGCAGAGATTTCGACACGTGTCCTCGCTCCGCTCGGTCCCGGCTCAATCACCAACAGGGTATTCTCGCTCAATCAGCAACTCGCCGTGGATGGTTGAGCCGACGAGGAGCGAAGCGACAAGTCGTGTCGAAACCTCAGACAGCCGACGTCGCCAACGCGCCCACCTCCGAGGCGCTCACCACCCGACGTACGCTGCAGAGATTTCGACACGGGTCCTCGCTCCGCTCGGTCCCGGCTCAATCACCAACAGGGTATTCTCGCTCAATCAGCAACTCGCCGTGGATGGTTGAGCCGACGAGGAGCGAAGCGACAAGTCGTGTCGAAACCTCAGACAGCCGACGTCGCCAACGCGCCCACCTCCGAGGTGGTCACCACCCAACGCACGCTACGGAGATTTCGACACGGGTCCTCGCTCCGCTCGGTCCCGGCTCAATCATCGTAGAAGGCCCGGCTCAATCATCCACTGGCGGCGGAGGTTCCGACACACCACTATCTCTATGAAGTTCTCAAAGAACACAAGCTCAATCACAACTCAGGCAGCATTCGGCAACTCATCAGCAAACCGCCTGTTATACGCCGGAATCGGCCGACGACGCCGATCCACCACCTCAGGCGGAATCAACCACGGATGAGCATCCGGCCCCATATACACATCCCACCCGTTGTGATGCACGTCGGCATGACACGACGAACACAACAAGCACCCATTGGCAAGGTCGGTGGCACCACCCTCCGACCAATGCTCGATGTGATGAGCCTGAGTCCGAGATGCCGGGGCACCACACTTGATACAACACCGATCCCGCTCGAACAACGCCCGCCGCTGCGAAGCGGTGAACAACCGTTTCGACCGCCCCATATCCAGCGGCACCCGCTCACCGTCGACGATCGTCATCACCACCACACCGTCACAGCTCGTTTCCAACAAGGTGCTGTGGGTGATCGACCCACCAAACGCCAACGCCGCCTTGTCGGGTGTATCCGCAGGGACCGACAGGGTGATCAACGCCGACGGTAAAGCGGTCACCGACCGATCCCCCGCACCAGCCGCCATATCCAACACCAACTCCAGGGCGTCAGCCCGACGTCGAGGCGCTTCACGCGGATCCTTCGAACCATCCGGCTGCGGGACCGGCGCCGACAGCTTCTCGATCGCCGTCGCCAACTTCTCCCCGACAACAACATCCAGACTCCCCGAGACAGCGACCCGCCCATCATCGGTCCGCCCGATATCCAGGGCATTCAGATTGCGGTCCTCTTTCGCCGGGCGTCCACCCTCGGTATCCGACGAGTGATGGTCCCCCAACTGGTGTGCCCGTGCCATCACCTCAGCAGGCTTCGCACCGGACAACACCTGCGCCAACAAGTCGCCTTCGAACTCGGCCCAGGTCTCTGCATCCGGAGCCTCCCCGGCACGCAAGCCGATCTGGTTCAACCCGCGCACGATCGCATCCACATGTTCACCCGAGATCGCCCCGTCAGCAGCATGTTTCGACGTCCGTTCCACCACCGCCGAGGTACCGATCCGCTGCATCCGCGCAGCCACCGACGGTGCGTACCCCATCTCGATCAACAACGCGATCGGTTTGTGCCCGTGCCGTTGCGCAACCCCCAGCCGATCAAGATGCCCGGCTCCGGCCGCGGTCAACGCGTCGACGACATTCCTGATGGTGACCAGTGTCTGCATGTCCGTGAACACGACCGGCCCGGTCGGATCGTCGTCGAAACGACAATCGATGAGTGCGTCGAGAATGGTCTCCAGCTCCCCCTGCATGCGTTCCACTATAGCGAACATATAGGGCTCTATTGATCTTTCTGTGGGTCAATTACGCTGCGGGAGAGTAGGACACGCACCTCCCCGCGTGAGTGTCGACATCGCGATAAGGGCTTCGGGTGTATGAAATCCGTATGCGCGTTTCGTGATTGCACGAAGGTGCGTGTTGGTGGCTTCCACCCGCGCGTTCGACACGTCACTCACGATCGAGTTGTCAATCTGAGTCTTCTGCGCCTCGACGCTGGTGGCGAGTCCGCGCATCTCGATGATCCCGCTCTCTCGAGCACAGATGATCCACCGCCCGATCGCCCGCCAGGGGTCGTTGTGCTTGCCGTGGAATACATACCGCAGTTGCTCTTTGAGTTGATAGGCGCGGGCCAACTCATCGTTTGCCCGAGAAACGACTTTGTGCTGCAGATGCAACTGGGTATCGGTCAGGTTCTCTGGATTCTTCAGCATCGCCCACCGCAGATTCCGTCGCTCAACTTTACTCAGGCCCGTGATCCGATGCATGACTCGTTGCCGGGTTCGGTCCAAAGCTTTTGTCGCCCACTGGACCACATGAAACGGGTCCATGCACCAGATAGCGTCTGGGGCGCGCTCGGCGACGACCACCGCTATGTATTTGGCGGCGTCAGCGCTGACATGGGTCAACTGCGCGGTGCGTTGCTCCCCGAGCTCATCGAAGAAGGTGTGCAGGGTCTCCTTCCTGGCCCCCTCTCGCGCCCATACCAGCCGGCCGGAGTCATGATCGACGATCACGGTCAGGTATCGGTGACCTTTGCGGTAGGCGATCTCATCAATACCGATGCGCCGCAGGTTATCCAGGCGGTCGATAGTTCCGACGTAGTCAGTGACGACGCGTTCGACGCTCCGGGTCACAGTCCGCCATGACACGCGGAGATACTCGCACACCGCCGTTGCCGGACAATGCGCGGTCAACCACGCGGCAGTGTCGTCGAACGCCCTGGTCACCTTGGCCCCAGGCCTGGCCCAGGGCACTTCTTCGGTGAGCACACCGTGTTCAGGACACCGTACTCGTCGTACCGAGGCTTGCAGATAGCAGCGCCAGCCACCGAGGTCGAGATGGCGCCAACGTCGTGGCTGATTGCTCTGATCGTATCCAGGACAACGCTTATGACATCGAGGACATCGAGATCGCGTCTGGGCGTGGGCCCGGACCGTCACCACTACTCCCGACGTGCCGACATTGTCGACAAACTCCACATCGAGCACCGTCAGGTGCTCGACTCCCAGTAGCTTCTGCAGTACAGTGGTCGTGCGCAACGCCTTGCTCCTTCTGTTTAGTCTTCGCAAACCAAACATTATGGGAGACAGGGCGTTGCGTGCTTTAGGCGCACCGTTGGGTACCCACAGAATCGTCAGTAGTGCCACATATAGGCGACTCACCGATGAATTGGCAAGCCGAACAGTATTTGTGGATAAGTTGTGAAAGCTGTTCACCCTGGGGGTTCTGGTTCACCCGTGGGGTGCCCCCGGGTACGTCCGTCCGTCGGTCGGACTCGCGACCGCGAGGGCAGCGACGTACGAGAATCCCGACGCAGGAAAGCAATCAGAATCCGCCGGTCAGCTTCGCAGTGCCGAGAGCCGGCTCAGGAGACGCGCTCGGCCGGCCATGTCGGCACCGACCTCGAACATGTCTCGGGGTACCGGGCTCTCGATCGTCGTCGGCACGTCATGGTCGTAGAGCACATCGATGAGGTACACGAATCGTCGGGCAGGTTCGGGCCCCGCCGCGGCAAGTGAACGGACACCGCTGATCGTCCAGGTGGCATGGCGGCGCGCCAATGCCAGGTAGTCCGACGCCCCCAGCGGACGTCCACATATCTCGTCGAATCCGACACCGAGATGCCCTGACCCGCTCTCCCACACCCGAATCCGCCGGCCATCGATCTCCACCGCACACGCCGCCGGACGTTCACGTTCGATGACGACCCACCGACCCGAGGAGAACCCGGCATCGTGGCTGGCGCCATCTCGATAGTCGACTCCGCCATCGAGTTCGACCACACGGCAATGGTTCTCGAGCAGCTCGATCGTCGGCAAGAAGGTCGGGTGAAGGAGCGGCGACGGCATCTGCCCTTTCGGCGGAACATTCGACGTGATGACGAAGCGGATGTTTCGCCGGATCATCCGATCGATCAGCGCATGCAAGAAGATGCCGTCGGCCCGGTCGTCCACCAGGAGTTCGTCGAAGCACACCATGCTTCGTCCGACGAGTAGATGATCAAGCGCGGCGGCGAGGCCACCTCGATCCCGGATGAGCAGGTGCAGATCACGAACGAACTCGTGCCAATGCAGCCGAAGCACCGACCGCGGCGGCTGCAGCCCCACCAGAGCATCCAGCAACCACGTCTTACCACGACCCGCCGCCCCGGTCAGGTACACATTCGACAGCCCCACAAGCGAATCCACGACCCGCCATTGCGAGTCGTCGAGCGTCAACCCGTCCCGATCCGCCGCCGCCACGAAGCCCTCAGCGGACAGTGGTCGCGGCGTCGCCTGCGATCTGAGTGACCAGCGCATAGCGTGACTCTATCATCGTAGAGCTCGGCTATCCTGTGAACTGTGCCTCGCCCCGACCGCCGACAGCTCATCACCGACGCCGCCCTCGAACTGGCAGCCGCCGGAGGAACTCATGCGATCACCCACCTGGCAGTGGACCGTCACCTCGATCTACCGAAGGGGTCGACGTCGTACTACTTTCGGACGCGGGAAGATCTCATCGCAGCGACCGCGGATCGGCTTCTGATCCGATCTCGCGCAGCATTCGAACGCGATCTCGCCATCGGTGACGCCTCACCCGACCGGGTGATCCGGGACTACATGACGACGCTGCTCACCGAACGACGAACCGATGCACTCGCCCGCCAGGCGCTGCTACTCGATGCAGCGCTGCCCACGGAGACCGGCGACATCCTCGCACGATGTCTCTTCTCGACCGATGCCGCAATCGCGCTCATGACCGGACGCGGCAGCACCGACCCCCGAGCCGATGCCGATCGCTTGATCACCCTGCTCGAGGGTGCGGTCTTCGCGGTCACCCACGGACTGCATCGGAAGTCCGACGCCGATCACATCGCCGAGTTCATCGGCAATCTCATCGCCCCGTTGTTCGCGGAACCGAGAACTCTTGCTACCGGCGAGATCACACCGGCGGGCGATGTCTCCGTCCTCCGGCAGCAGAGTTCGCCATAGCGGGGCTCGCTAGGGGAAGAGCTCGACCGACCCCCAGCTCCACGGACTCGGTGTCGACTTGGGTGCCTTCTTCTTGGGCTGAGCACGTGGTCGCGGTGTGGGCTTCGGTGTCGGCTGCACGCGCGGCGTCGGCGACGAGCGCGCACCGCCACCCTCACAGGCGATCCCGTCACCGTCACGGTCGAGGGCCGGTCGGTACCCGTCCTGCCCTCGGTACAGCGGTGCGGCGCCGGCATCGCAGCTGAATCATCGACTTGCCGTTGATGGTTGAGCCGACGAGGAGCGAAGTGCGGATTCAAGGGGTCAGCCAAGCGACGAGAGTGTCGAAACCTCAGACAGCCGACGTCGCCAACGCGACCATCCCGCCAGGCGGTCACCACCCAACGCACGCTGCGGAGATTTCGACACGGGTCCTCGCGATGCTCGGTCCCGGCTCAATCACCAACGGGCCATATACGAGGCGCGCCGAAACCACCTCCGACCGAACTCGCCAGCGCAACCAGCACAGGTCCCTACACACACCATGCCCGATTCCGAGGAACGGGAGTCGACGCCGCAGTGTGTCCTTACCCGGCGATGCCCTTGTGCTCGACGCGCAACTCCTTCTTGAGGATCTTGCCGCTCGGATTCTTCGGCAGCGCGTCGACGAAGACGACGTACTTGGGTCGCTTGTAACCGGCCAGCACGGAGGCCAGGTGATCGGCGACGGATTCCTCGGTGAGCTCTGCACCGGCCTTGGGGACGATCACCGCGGTCACGGCCTCGATCCACTTCGGGTGCGGCACACCGAAGACCGCGACCTCGGCGACACCGTCGAGCAGGTAGATCGCTTCCTCCACCTCGCGTGAGGCGACATTCTCACCGCCGGTCTTGATCATGTCCTTCTTGCGGTCGACCACCGACAGGTAGCCGTCCTCGTCTATGATCCCGAGGTCGCCGGAGTGGAACCAGCCGTTACGGAACGCCGCAGCGGTCTTCTCCTCGTCGTTGTAATAGCCCAGTGCCGCATGCGGACTCCGGTGCACGATCTCGCCGACCTCGCCGACCGGCACCGGGTTGTCGTCGTCGTCGACGACGATGGTCTCCACATTGAGCGCGGCGCGACCGGCTGAACCGGCCCGCTCGATCTGGTCCTGCGGCTGCAGAATCGTTGCGATCGGGCTCATCTCGGTCTGGCCGTAGAAGTTCCACAGCTGCACGTCGGGCAGGCGACTGGCGAGCTCACGCAGCACCTCGACCGGCATCGGCGATGCACCGTAATAGCCCTTGCGCAGCGACGAGAGGTCGCGGGTGTCGAAGTCGGGGTGACGCAGCAACGAGATCCACACGGTCGGCGGGCAGAACAGCTTGGTGACACCCTGCGATTCGATGGTCGCGAGGATCGTCGCCGGATCGGGTGCGGGCAGGATGATGCTGGTGGCACCGAGGTAGATGTCGGTGGAGAAGAAGCAGTCGAGCTGGGCGCAGTGGTACATCGGCAACGAGTGGATCTCGACGTCGGTGGTCTCCATACCGCCGTCGATGATGCACGACATGTACTGCGTGATCAGCGACTTACTCGACAGCAGAACACCTTTCGGCCGGGATTCGGTACCGGAGGTGTACATCATGCGCACCGGCTCGTCGTCACCGACGACGATGCCGGGGTCGCTCGCGTCGCCGGCGGTCATCCACGCGGTGACGTCCTCCCACCCCTCCGGTGCCGCCGTCCCCGACAATGCGATCCAGCCGCGGATGTCGACGACGACCGCAGCGCGCTCGATGGCATCGGAGATCGTCTGTCCGAGTGCGTCTTCGGTGATCACACCGCGCGCACCGCTGTGGGCGAGGATGAAGGCGATCTCGTCGGCGCCGAGTCCGAAGTTCACCGGGACGAGGATGACGCCGATGCGTGCCGCGGCGAAGTTGAGGACACCGAACTGCCAGCAGTTGTGGCTGATCAGGGCGAGGCGGTCACCGCGCTGCAGGCCGCGGGCGGCGAGTGCGTTGGCCGCACGGTTCACCGCGGCGTCGAACTCGGCGAAGGTCAGGGTCACGTCGCCGTTGATCACGGCCGTCTTGTCGGGGTAGCGCTGCGCCGTACGGTGCAGGAGCGCCCCGATCGAGTGCTCGCGTGCCGTGGCGATAGCCGACTGCGTCGTCTCGCTGTATCCCATGACCAACCCTTCGTCCGTTGCGCGGTGTAGCTTCCATCACAACTTACTAGGGATACCAAGTATTGGGAACCGAGCCCGGGCGCACCAGGTCAGCGCGGCAGAATCCCGTCGAGCACGACGGACAGATACTGCTTGGCGATGTCGTCGACCGACAGCGACCCGCCGGGGCGATACCAGCGCACAGCCACCCAGACGGTGTCACGCAGGAATCGGTAGACCAGTTCGACGTCGAGGTCGGAGCGGAACTCGCCGTCGGCGACCCCCCGGGTGAGTACCGTGCGCCACAGGTCGCGGAACTCGGTGTTGCGCTCCCCCAGGTAGGCGAATCGTTCTTGCGACGCAAGCCGTTTGGCCTCGTCCTGATAGATCGCGACGGCGTTGCGGTCGGCGTCGATCGACTCGAACGAGGCGACCACCAACTGCTGCAACGTGTCGGTGGCCGAGAGTCCGGATGCGGCGATCTCCTGGTACCGCGTGAAGAGTTTGTCGAGGTAGCCGCGCAGGATCTCGTCGACCATCGATTCCTTGGAGTCGAAGTGGTGATAGAGACTGCCGGACAGGATGCCCGCGGCGTCGGCGATGTCACGAACCGTGGTGGACCGGAGTCCTTGCTCGGCGAACATGCGACTGGCGGTCGTCAGCAGTTCCTCGCGACGAGAAGAACCATTACGTGAAGCCACCCCCATACCCTAGCAAGCGCTTGGGTATGAGGGCGGCCACACACGCCTCGCCGATCAGCGGCGGCGCACCTTCTTCTGTGCGCGTGCATTCAGCTTGGTCCACAGCTTCATCTGCAGGTCGGTCAGTCGCTTGTCGCGCTTGGTGAACGGCGGCGACATCATCTCGGCGACGGTGAACGACATCTTCGAGAAGGCCACCGCGCGTGCGTGACTGAAGGTGTCGAAGCCGGTCTTGCCGTGATAGGCACCCATTCCGCTGCGGCCCACGCCACCGAACGGCAGTTCCGCACCGAACATGTGGAGCGCGAAGTCGTTTCCGTTGATCGATCCGCTGCGGGTGTTGTCGGCGAGCCGTGCGAAGTTCTCGTTGTCGTCGCCGCACCAGTACATCGTCAGCGGATGCGGATGTCCGGCAATGTGATTGATCGCCTCGGTGAGGTCCCGGTACGGATACACGGTGAGCACCGGACCGAAGACCTCGTCCTCGGCGATCTTCATACCCGCCTTGACGCCGGTGAGCAGGGTCGGCGGGATCTTGCGACGCTCGGCCGCCGGCAGCGGCTCACCGCCGGGGATCACCTGACGCTTCTCGGCACCGAGGTTCACCGCGTCGTCGATCAGATCGACGATCCGGTCGAAGTTCTTCTGGTTGATGGTGGCGGTGTACTCCGGATTGTCATAGATGGTGGCGAAATTCGCGGTCCAGCGGGCCATCACCTTGTCGGTGAACTCGCCGAGCCGCGCCTCCGGCACGAACACGTAGTCCGGGCACAGGCACACCTGACCACCGTTGACCATGCGCGCGTCGGCGAGCATGGTGGCCGCCTTGTCGATGTCGGCGGAGACGTCGACCACGGCCGGGTTCTTGCCACCGAGTTCGAGGCTGACCGGCACCAGGTTCTTGGCCGCCTCCTGCGCGACCGACGCCCCCACCTCGGGCGACCCGGTGAAGAACATGTGGTCGACCTTGAGCTTGGCGAAATCGGAGCCGGAGCCGTGCTTCGACGTGATCACGGCGAGCTCCTCGATCGAGAAGTAGTCGGGTGCGTACTTGGCGATCACCTCGGTGGTGCGGGCGGTGATCGACGACGGCCGCATCAGCACACGGTTACCCGCGGCGAACGCCGAACCGGCCGGGACGAAGGTCAGTTGCAGCGGGAAGTTCCACGGCCCCATGATGCCGATGACGCCGAGCGGGTCGTGCCGCACGCGCTGCTTGAATCCGAGTGCCCCCTGGATCTTCGCCGACACCGAGTCGGCCATCCACTCGCGAACACCGCGACGCTGGTGGGTGAGGTCGACGAGACAGCCGGCGACATCAGCGGCGATGCTCAATTCCTTGGGGCGCGAACCGAAGTCGATGGTGAGGGCATCGGCGATCTCGTCGGCGTGGTCGAGTAGCAGCGACGACAGCCGGGTGATGCGGTCGATGCGGGTCTCGGCGTCGGGGATGCCGTCGCGCAGGAATGCCGCGCGTTGAATCTCCAGCAACTCGGTCATCGAGTGCGCCTCCGAGGAGATCCGCCCCTCGATCTTGCTCGTGACATCTGCAGGCTTGGTCATGGCCGCCCTCCCGTGGGTTTGTCGAAACCGTGACCGCATCCGCCTCCACCCGCCCCGGTGCGGGACGGGTTGAGACAAATGCGCTCACTTGTCGCTCCATAGTATGCGCCACATCACACACATGTGGCGACACCCGTGTCCAGATGACCCATGAATCACCTGTGACCAGCAGCGATGATCAGCCGAGACGTTCGATGATGGTGACGTTGGCGGTTCCGCCGCCCTCGCACATGGTCTGCAGGCCATACCGCCCACCGGTCCGCTCGAGCTCGTTGAGCAGGGTGGCGAACAGCTTGGCGCCGGTGGCACCGAGCGGGTGACCCAGCGCGATCGCGCCGCCGTTGGGGTTGACCTTGGCCGGGTCGGCACCGGTTTCCTTGAGCCAGGCCAGCACCACCGGGGCGAAGGCCTCGTTGATCTCGACGACGTCGATGTCGTCGATCGACATTCCGGTCTTCTCCAGTGCGTACCGGGTGGCCGGGATCGGCGCCGACAGCATCATCACCGGGTCGTCGCCCCGCACCGACATGTGGTGGATGCGGGCCCGCGGGGTCAGTCCGTACTCCTCGAGTGCACGCTCGGAGACGACGAGGGTCGCCGACGAGCCGTCGGCGATCTGCGAGGCCACCGCGGCGGTCAGGCGCGATCCCTCGGCCAGTGGCGCCAGGCCGGCCATCTTCTCCAGCGATGTCTCCCGCGGGCACTCGTCGACGATGCAGTCGCCGAGTGCGACGGTCTCGGCGTCGAAGCGGCCGGCGGCGATGGCGGCCTTGGCCCGCTCATGCGATTGCAGCGCCCACCGTTCCATGTCCTCGCGGCTGATGTCCCACTTGGTGGCCATCAGGTCGGCGCCGTCGAACTGCGAGATCCGGGCGTCGCCGAATCGTGCCTGCCAGCCCGGTGATTCGGCGGTCGGGGTGGAGAAGCCGAACTCCTGACCGGAGATCATCGCCTGACTGATCGGGATGGCACTCATGTTCTGCAGACCACCGGCCACGACGACGTCCTGGGTACCGCTCATCACGCCCTGCGCGGCGAAATGGATGGCCTGCTGGCTCGATCCGCACTGGCGATCGACGGTGGTACCCGGGATGTCCAGGGGCAGACCGGCGGTCAGCCACGCGGTGCGGGCGACGTTGCCCGCCTGGGCGCCGATGGTGTCGAGGCAGCCGAACACCACGTCGTCGACGATCATCGGGTCGATCCCGGTGCGCTCGATCAGCGCGCTGATGATGTGGGCGCCGAGGTCGGCCGGATGCACCTTGGCGAGTGATCCGTTGCGCTTGCCGACCGGGGTGCGGATGGCGTCGACGATGTAGGCCTGGGGTGCGGACATGGGGTCCTCCTGGATGGCGAGATCTGTGGATGAGTCTGTGGTTACCGGTGTTTCAGGCGCGTTGGCTGGAGATGGAGACCACCTCGCCGGTGAGGTAGGTGGTGTAGTCGCTGGCGAGCATCGCGATGGTTGCGGCCACCTCCCACACCTCGGCGGCGCGGCCGTAGGCCTCGCGGGAGGCGAGCTCGTCGAGGAGGTCGTCGGTGGTGACCTTGGCCAGGAACGGATGTTTGGCGATCGACGGGGCGACGGCGTTGATCCGCACCCCGAAGTCCGCGGCCTCGACTGCGGCACACCGGGTCAGGGCCATCACCCCGGCCTTGGCCGCGGCGTAGTGGGCCTGGCCGCGCTGAGCCCGCCAGCCGAGGACCGAGGCGTTGTTGACGATCACGCCGCCGTGTTCGACACCGCGGAAGTAGCGCAGTGCGGCGCGGGTGGCGCGGAAGGTGCCGTTGAGGGTGATGTCGACGACGCGGTCCCACTGTTCGTCGGTCATGTCGGCGACGGGGGTCTCGCCGCCGAGGCCGGCGTTGTTGACCAAGACGTCGATGCGTCCGAGTTCACTTGCGGCACGCTCGATCAGGGCGTCGACCTGGGCGGTGTCGGAGACATCGCAGGGCACCTGGGCGACGGTCCGGTCAGCGAATTCCCCGGCGAGTTTCGCCTGGGTCTCGGCGAGTCGTCGCTCGTGCCAGTCGCTGATCAGCACATCGGCGCCCTCGAGCAGGGCGCGACGGGCGGTGGCGAAGCCGATGCCGGTGCCGGCCGCGGCGGTGACGACCACCTTGCGGCCCAACAGGAGTCCGTGTCCGGGGGTCTCCGCCGGCGGGGTGGCCAGCGGGGAGCGGCCCGTCTGGACGTCGGCGGAGTCGGTTGTCTGGGTCACGCGCGTGCCTCTCGGGGAAGGCCGAGCACACGCTCGGCGATGATGTTGCGCTGCACCTCGTTCGAGCCGCCGTAGATGGTGTCGGCGCGGGTGAACAGGAACAGCCGTTGCCATTGGTCGAGTTCGACGTGGTCGGGGCGGGTGAGGTCATTGGGCACACCCTCGGCGGTGGCGTCCGGGCCGATCAGCGACGCCGCCCCGGCGACTGCCACGGCGAGCTCACCGAGGTCGCGATGCCAGTTGGCCCACAACAGCTTTGCCACCGACGCGGCACCGGCCTCGCTGGTGATGTCGCCGTCGAGGGTGCGGTGGGCATGGGCACGCATCACGCGCAGTCCGATGTCGGCGCGCACGATCCGCGCGGCGATCGACGGGTCGTCGAGGGCGCCGTTGACCCGCGCCATGTCGGTGATGGTCTCGAGTTCCCGGGCGAAACCGACCTGCTGGCCGAGGGTGGACACACCGCGCTCGAACTGCAGCAGGCCCATCGCCACCGACCAGCCGTCGCCGGGTGCGCCGACGATCAGGTCGGCGTCGGTGGTGGCGTCGTCGAAGAACACCTCGTTGAATTCCGAGGTGCCGGTGAGCTGTTGGATCGGCCGGACCGTGACACCGGACTGGTCGAGCGGGACCAGCAGGAAGCTGAGCCCCTTGTGCCGGGTCGAACCCTTCTCGGTGCGGCAGATCACGAATGCCCATTGCGCGACGTGTGCCAGCGAGGTCCAGACCTTCTGGCCGTTGATGATCCAGGTGTCGCCGTCGAGGTGTGCGGCGGTGGCGACACCGGCGAGATCGGAGCCGGCGCCGGGTTCGGAGTAGCCCTGCGCCCACAGTTCGGTGACGTCGACGATGCCCGGGAGGAAGCGTTGCTTCTGTTCCTCGGTGCCGTACTCGATGAGCGTCGGGCCGAGAAGTTCCTCGCCGAGGTGGTTGACCCGCGCGGGGGCGTCGGCCCGGGCGTACTCCTGATGGAAGATGATGCGCTGCTCGAGGGTCGCGTTGCGGCCGCCGTGGCGGGTCGGCCAGCCGAGGCAGGTCCACCCGTGCGCGGCGAGGTGACGGTCCCATTCCAATCGCTGTGCGAAGAACTCGTGCTCGCTGCCCGGACCGCCCCGGCCCTTGAGTTCGGCGAACTCGCCGACCAGGTTCTGCTCGAGCCATTCGCGCACGGCAGCGGCGAAGATGTCGGCTGCATCCGGGGTCTGAGCTGCCCATTCGCCCAGATCCAGTGACCTGTCGGCGAGATTGATCGGGGTCATGATCGCTAGCATAACCTACCAAGCACTTGCTAGGTTAGAGCCATGGACAGCGTCTCGACGACACCTGCCGCACTGATCCGCGCGGCACGGCAGTGGCCCGATCATCCCGCACTCGTCGACACCCAGTGGGGCGAAACCGTCGAACTGACCTGGTCGGCGCTTCATGCCCGGGTGGCCGACGCCGCCGCCGCGCTCATCGCCTCGGGCATCCGACCCGGCGACCGCGTGGCGATCTGGTCGCCGAACAGCTTCCACTGGCCGATCGCCGCACTCGGCGTGCACTACGCCGGGGCGGTACTGGTCCCGCTCAACACCCGATACACCGCCGGCGAGGCCGTCGACGTCATCGAACGTGCCGACGCGAAGGCGGTGTTCGTCTCCGGCGAGTTCCTCGGTGCCGACCATGCGGCCGAACTGCTCGCCGAGCACCGGGACGCCCTCCCCGACCTGGTGGTCCGGATTCCGCTGTCCGCCGAACCGTCCCCGGTTCCCGACGGCGCACTGGACTGGCCGGAATTCCTGTCGCGCAGCACCGATGACACCCGCACGCAGGCCGATGCCCGGGCCGGTGCCGTCGCACCCGACGACCTCTCCGACATCCTGTTCACCTCGGGCACCACCGGCAAGTCCAAAGGTGTTCTCGCCGAGCATCGTCAGACCATCGCCGGTTCCCATGCGTGGGGTTCCAACGGCCGCCTGTCGACCGCCGATCGCTATCTGATGGTCAACCCCTACTTCCACACCTTCGGGTACAAGGCGGGCATCCTGCCGAGCGTCCTGTTCGGCACCACGATGGTCCCGCTGGCCGTCTACTCCACCTCGGCAGCGATGGATCTCGTCCAGTCCCAACGCATCACGGTGTTCCCGGGCGCCCCGACCATCTTCGGGACCATCCTGGACGACGAGTCCGGCCGCGCCACCCACGACCTGTCGTCGCTGCGGCTGGTGGTCACCGGTGCCGCGATCGTGCCCGTGGTGCTGATCGAACGCATCCAGCGCGACCTCGGCGTCGACACCGTGATCACCGCCTACGGGCTCACCGAGGCCAGCGGCTTCGTGTCCACCTGCACCCCGGAGGACGACGACGAGACGGTGGCCAACACCTGTGGCCGTGCCTTCGAGGGTATGGAGATCCGCCTCTCCGATGCGGGTGAGGTCCTGGCGCGGGGCGCGATGGTGATGCGCGGCTACCTCGACGATCCGGCGGCCACCGCCGCCACCATCGACGCCGACGGCTGGCTGCACACCGGCGACATCGGCACCATCGACGACGACGGCAACCTGAAGATCACCGACCGGCTCAAGGACATGTACATCTGCGGTGGGTTCAATGTGTACCCCGCCGAGATCGAGCAGACCCTCGCCCGCCTCGACGGCGTGACCGAGTCCGCGGTGATCGGGGTGCCCGACGAGCGGCTCGGTGAGGTCGGCCGGGCCTACCTGACGCTGCGGGACGGCACCGACCTCGACGAAGAGCGGGTGATCGCCTTTGCCAAGAAGCACCTCGCGAACTTCAAGGTGCCGCGGTCGGTGGTGATCGTCGACGCCTTCCCACGCAATGCGGCAGGCAAGATCGTCAAACGCGAGTTGGCCTGAGCCCACCGCGCCAACGTCGGCCCGGAATCGCTGTGACCGTCACCGTGGCGGCGATCGACCGGTTGTGATCGGATGGGTGTGTGGCGACGATTCACAACACCACCCTCGTCCCGTCGAAACTCGAGTTGCTGACCGCGTGGCTGCCCGACCAGCCCTGGTTCCGCGGCTCGGATGCCCCGCACCTGGTGAGATCGGGCGGGTTCCGTCTCGATGATCCCGCAGGCGAGGTGGGCATGGAGATCCTCCTGGTCACCGATACCTCCGTCGCCGATCACCTCACGTACGTGGTGCCCCTGACCTATCGCGGCGTCCACCTCGACGGCGCCACCCTGGTGGGAACCGCCGCGCACGGGGTCCTCGGGATCCGCTACGTCTACGACGCCCCGTCCGATCCGGTGTTCGTCGCCCAGCTCGCGGCATTGGCCCGCGGTGAGGTTCGCGCCCAGGCGCAGTCGGCGAGCGACACCGTCGACGACACGGTGGCGGTCCAGGGCGGCGGTGACGCGTGGCAGGTGAACCGGATCATCACGGACACAACCGGTTCCGGAGATGTCGCCGGGACGATGACTGCGGTGTGGACCGCACCCGACGGGTCCGCGCACCGCGGGACGGTGGCCTGGTCATGACGATGCTCGGCACCGACCCCACCACCGAGACCCTCACCCGGGCAGGGATTCTCGATCCCGACGTCGAGACCACACGCATCGTCACCCACGGCGCGGTGATCTTCCTCAATGCCGATCGCGCGTGGAAGATGAAGCGGCCGGTGCGCTACCGCTACCTCGACTTCTCCACCCCGACGTTGCGTCACGACGCGCTCGACGCCGAGTTGCGGCTCAACCGCCGCATCGCCCCCGACGTGTATCTCGGATTGCACGAGGTCGCCGGGGAGGACGGCCCCGACTGGGTACTGGAGATGACCCGCTTCGACGACGACGCACTGCTCGTCACCCACGCACAGACCGGCACCCTCGACGACACGCTGCTGCGCCGGCTGGCCGAGCGGACCGTCGAACTGCATGCGGCGTCGGAGATCTGCCCCGATCCGCAGGGTGCCGCACGCATCCAGGAGGTCGTCGACGGCAACCTGGGCAGTATGTCGGCGTTCCCGGAGATCCTCGACCCGCTGCGGGCGACGCTGCTGACCGATCGGCTCACCGCGATGATCGCGGCCAACGCCGATCTCCTCGACGCCCGCGCCCGCGCCGGTCGGGTGCGCCACGGGCACGGCGATCTGCACATGGGCAACATCGCGGTGATCGACGGGGAGCCGGTCCCGTTCGACTGCCTCGAGTTCGACGCCGAGATGGCCACCACCGATGTGCTCTACGACGTCGCCTTCCTGGTCATGGACCTGTGGGCCCGGGGACTGCGCCACGAGGCCAACGTGGTGATCAACACCTACCTCGACCTCTCCCCCGACGACGAGGACGGCTTCGCGCTGATGCCGATCCTGCTGTCGGTGCGGGCGACCGTGCGCGCCCACGTCGGCGCCGCGGAGGGTGCGATCGACCGCGCACGCGACTACCTCGACCTGGCGTTGGCGTTCACCGACCCCGAACCGGCTCGACTGATCGCGATCGGCGGCGGCTCGGGCACCGGGAAGTCCACCGCGGCACGGGCTGTCGGCGGTGATCTCGCGCCGGCGCCGGGCGCCCGCATCCTGCGCAGCGACGTGCTGCGCAAACGACTTGCCGGGGTACCCGCCGAAACCCGGCTCCCGGCAAGCGGTTACACACCGGAGATGGGGGCACACGTCTACGCCGAGCTGAACCGACTGGCCACCGACGACCTGACGGGCGGGATGAGCGTGATCGCCGACGCCGTGTTCGGCCGGGGCATCCAGCGTGAGGCCATCGCGGCCGTCGCCGACGGCTGCGGATGTGGCTTCGTCGGTATCTGGCTGGAACTCGGTGAGGCCGAACGTATCTCGCGGATCACCTCGCGGGGTGCGGACGCATCGGATGCCGATGCCGCGGTGGCACGCCGGCAGACACGGTCGTTGGAGACACCGGGTGCCGAGTGGGCACATGTGGACGCCGGCGCGGGTTCGCTGGATCGGGTACGCCGAGAACTGGGGCGTCCCGAGACCACCGAGCGCCCGGATCGATCACCGTATTCACGCGTCGACTGAGCGGCCCGGAGGTGGTCGCGTGCCGACGTCGGCCGGCGGAGGTTTCGACGGACGGACGGCCTCGCTAGCGCGAGGACGACCTGCTCAACCACCGTATGTGGCTGATTGAGCCGACGAGGAGCGCAGCGACCAGACGAGTCGAAATCTCCGCCGGCCAACCCCGGGTGGCGACCACCCCACAAGCGGGGAGCGCTCCAGCCGCAACCCACACAGGTTTCGACAGCCGGGCGGCCTCGCTAGCGCGAGGACGACCTGCTCAACCACCGTATGTGGCTGATTGAGCCGACGAGGAGCGCAGCGACGAGACGAGTCGAAATCTCCGCCGGCCAACCTCCAGTAGCGACCACCCCACAAGCGGGGAGCGCTCCAGCCGCAACCCACAGAGGTTTCGACAGACGGGCGGCCTCGCTAGCGCGAGGACGACCTGCTCAACCACCGTATGGCTGATTGAGCCGACGAGGAGCGCAGCGACGAGACGAGTCGAAATCTCCGCCGGCCAACCCCGGGTGACGACCACCCCACAAGCGGGGAGCGCTCCAGCCGCAACCCACAGAGGTTTCGACAGACGGGCGGCCTCGCTAGCGCGAGGACGACCTGCTCAACCACCGTATGGCTGATTGAGCCGACGAGGAGCGCAGCGACGAGACGAGTCGAAATCTCCGCCGGCCAACCCCGGGTGACGACCACCCCACAAGCGGGGAGCGCTCCAGCCGCAACCCACAGAGGTTTCGACAGACGGGCGGCCTCGCTAGCGCGAGGACGACCTGCTCAACCACCGTATGGCTGATTGAGCCGACGAGGAGCGCAGCGACGAGACGAGTCGAAATCTCCGCCGGCCAACCTCGAGTAGCGACCACCCCACAAGCGGGGAGCGCTCCAGCCGCAACCCACACAGGTTTCGACAGACGGACGGCCTCGCTTCGCGAGGACGACCTGCTCAACCACCGTATGGCTGATTGAGCCGACGAGGAGCGCAGCGACGAGACGAGTCGAAATCTCCGCCCGCCAACCTCGAGTGGTGACCACCCCAGAAGTGGGAGCGTTCCAGCCGCAACCCACACAGGTTTCGACACACGGACGGCCTCGCTTCGCGAGGACGACCTGCTCAACCACCGTATGTGGCTGATCGAGCCGGTCTAGCCTCGCGGGATCGGCTTGACCAGCGGGAACAGGATGGTCTCACGGATGCCGAGGCCGGTGAGTGCCATCAGCAGGCGGTCGATGCCCATACCGGTTCCGGTGGTCGGCGGCATGCCGTACTCCATCGCGGTGAGGAACTCCTCGTCGAGGACCATCGCCTCGTCGTCGCCGGCGGCGGCCAGCCGGGCCTGGTCGACGAAGCGCTCGCGCTGGATCACCGGGTCGACGAGCTCGGAGTAGCCGGTGGCCAGTTCGAAGCCGCGGACGTAGAGGTCCCACTTCTCCACCACGCCGGTCACGCTGCGATGCGACCGCACCAGCGGTGAGGTCTCGACCGGGAAGTCGCGCACGAACACCGGCTGGGCCAGCCTTTGGCCGACCATGTGCTCCCACAGCTCCTCGACGAGCTTGCCGTGGCCGTAGCCCTTGTCCTTGGGGATCTCCAGGCCGACGCGGGCGGCGATCGCGAGGAGTTCGGCGACCGTCGTCTCGTCCGCATTGCCGGCCGGGACGATCTCCTCGCCGAGGGCCTCCGACAGCGACGGGTACATCTCCAGGGAGGTCCACTCGCCGGACAGGTCATACAGTGAACCGTCGGGCATGGTGGGGGTCAGGGTGCCGATGGCGTTCTGCGAAACCTGTTGCACGAGTTCACGGATCATCACCGCGGAGTCGTCGTAGGTGCCGTAGGCCTGGTAGGTCTCCAGCATCGCGAACTCGGGCGAGTGGGTGGAGTCGGCGCCCTCGTTGCGGAAGTTGCGGTTGATCTCGAAGACCTTCTCGATACCGCCGACGACGCACCGCTTGAGGAACAGCTCGGGGGCGATGCGCAGGAAGAGGTCGATGTCGAAGGCATTGGAGTGGGTGCTGAACGGGCGTGCGGCGGCACCGCCGTGCAGGGTCTGCAGCATCGGGGTCTCGACCTCGAGGAAGGAACGCTCATCGAGCGCCTTGCGCAGTTCGGCCATCACCGCGATGCGGGTGCGGGCGATGCTGCGGGCCTCGGGCCGCATGATGAGGTCGACGTAGCGCTGGCGGACGCGTGTCTCCTCGTTCATCTCCTTGTGGGCCACCGGCAGCGGGCGCAGGGACTTCGACGCCATCTCCCAGGCGTCGGCCATCACCGACAGCTCGCCGGTGCGGGAGCTGATCACCTGGCCGTGTACGTAGACGATGTCGCCGAGGTCGACGTCGGCCTTCCAACGGGCCAGCGATTCCTCGCCCACCCCGTTGAAGCTGATCATCGCCTGCAGCTGGGTTCCGTCGCCCTCCTGGAGGGTGGCGAAGCACAGCTTGCCCTTGTTGCGGAGAAAGATGATGCGACCGGCGACGCCGACCTGGTCTCCGGTCTCGGTGCCGGCCTCGAGGTCGGGGTACGCGGCGCGGATCTCGGCGAGGCTGTGGGTGCGGGGAATGGAGACGGGATAGGCCTCCCGACCCTCCTCGAGGATGCGTTCCCGCTTCTCCCGGCGAATCCGCAGCTGCTCGGGGGTCTGGTCGTCGTCGGACGAGGGTGCAGCGGTCACGGGTGCCTGGGAAGTCTGGGCGTCACTCACTCACGTGAGAGTATTCGCTGTCCACGGTGTACTCCAAGTTGCACCCCGGATCGACGGTGTTCGGTGCGGTGCCGGTCACGATCACCGGCCGCCCGAGGGTGTTCCCGGCAGGCGCGTCCGGAGACGATGTCAGTGCGCCGAGTAGACGGCCAACTCGGCGTCGTCGATGCGGCCGTTGATGCCGGCACGACGCAGACGCTGGTAGCCGCCGACGACGAACACCGCGTTGGTGACCCCGAGGGCCTGCAGATGCCAGGCGAGCCATTCGGCTTCGTGGCCGTCGTCGGAGATGAGGATCCAGCGGGCGTCGGCGGTGGCCGTACGCAACGAGTTCGGCGAGGCCGGGTCGAGCAGGTCGAGGGCTTCGGCGGCGTCGACGGCGAGGGCCCCGAAGAGCGCTCCGTCGGTCTGACGCTTGTGGTGTGCGCGCAGATCCACTGCGGTGGCACCCGCGGCGACGACGGCTCGATAGTCGGTCACCTGGATCGACAGCGGGGCGCCGGGCGCCGGAGCGGAGACCGGGGCCGGGATGGGGGTGGAGACGGGTGCGAGAACCTGGACCGATGCGGTCATGGGAGAGAAACCTCGAAAGTGATCGAAATGAGCGGGAGGGTCGACAAAGGGCCGCCGCGACAAACGCGGACTCAGCCCTGACAACACTCCTGACAGCTCTTGATCACGGCAGACAGTCTGCCACATCTCGACGCTCTCGGCCACCCCTGCACCGATCGCGTGACCACCTCAGCGCCCGCGACCGCGCCCCTGCTGCTTGGAACGCTCGTGCACCAACCGCAGACCCTCGAGGGTCAGATACGTGTGATGAGCGGTGAGAGAACGACATTCGTCGAACATCAGCGGGGCGAGGAAACCGGTGGCGACCACCGTCACGTCGTCGCCGTCGAATCCGGGTACCGTGTCCCGAACCCGCTCGACGAGTCCGTCGACCTGTCCGGCGAATCCGAACAGGATGCCCGACTGCAGGGCTTCCACGGTGTTCTTGCCGAGCACGCTGCGCGGGGGCATCAGTTCCACACGCCGAACGGTGACGGTGTGTTCGCTCAGCGCCTCGACGGCGAGGTTCACCCCGGGTGCGATCGCACCGCCGAGGAATTCACCCTTGACCGACACGGCGTCGACGACGGTGGCCGTACCGAAGGCCACCACGATCGCCGGCCCCCCGTAGACATGGTGGGCGGCAAGACTGTTCGCGACCCGGTCGGTGCCGACCTCCTTCGGATTGTCCACCAGCAGCGGCACTCCGGTCCGCACGCCCGGCTCGAGCAGGACGTGCGGACCGGAACCGAAGTAGCGCGGCACCATGACGCGCAGTTCCCGCAGCAGCGACGGCACCGTCGAGAGCGCGGCCACCCCGGTCACCTGCTCGATGTCGGATCCGAGGAGCCCGCGGAACAGCAGGGCGAGCTCGTCGGCCGTCAGATTCGGGTCGGTGTGAATCCGCCAGTCCCGCACCAGGGTCGCGTGCTCGCCGATACCCGCGAACACACCGAGGTGGATGTTGGTGTTGCCGACGTCGACGGTGAGGAGCATGGCGCAATGATGCCAGTCGGGTGTGGCCGCGGCCCGGCGTCAGGCCGTTGCGCCGGTGAGGGTGTCGTTGTGGCGCGGGTCGAGCAGGCCCGAACCCTCCGGGGCGTGGGCCGGGTCGGCACCGGACTCGAGGACCCGGTTGTCGGCGTCGACGAACACCACGTTCGGGGAGTAGTTGCGCACTTCCTCCTCGTTCAGGACGCCGTAGGCGATGAGGATCACCAGGTCGCCGGGATGCACGAGATGTGCTGCGGCACCGTTGATCCCGATCACGCCGCTGCCACGCTCGCCGGCGATGGCGTAGGTCTCGAGGCGGGCGCCGTTGGTGATGTCGACGATGCTGACCTGCTCACCCTCGAGCAGGTTCGCGGCGTCGAGGAGATCGGCGTCGATCGTGACCGAGCCGACGTAGTGCAGGTCGGCCTGGGTGACGGTGGCGCGGTGGATCTTCGAGGTCATCATGGTGCGAAACATTTGTGTTCCCCTCGGTTTCTTCGGTGGTGGGAATGGATCATCTGTGGGCTGCAGAGATCTGGGGCGGCGGGTTCGGCGGTCAGGTTCCGGCGTCGCGTTCTTCGAGGCTGAGGCCGATGGCCACCCCGACGTTGTCGATCAGGCGGGCCGAGCCGAGTCGGGCGGCCACCAGCAGGCGGCCGTAGCCCTTCACCGGGGGCTCCTCCAGGGAACGCCCCCGCAGCGCCAGATAATCCAGCTCGATCTCGGGGGCGGCCGCCAGGACGGCATGAGCGGTGGCGAGGATCGCGTCGGCGCCGGCCGGGGCGGCGTGGGCCCCGGCGGTCAGGGCCGCCGACAAGGTGGTGGCCAGGGCACGCTGTTCGGGATCGAGGTAGCGGTTGCGCGAGCTCATCGCGAGACCGTCGGCCTCACGCACCGTCGGCACACCGATGATCTCGACGTCCATGTTCAGGTCGGACACCATCTGACCGATCAGCACCAGCTGCTGGTAGTCCTTCTCCCCGAAGTACGCCGCATGCGGCGCCGCGATGGTGAGCAGCTTGTTGACGACGGTGAGCATCCCGGCGAAATGTCCTGGGCGCGAAGCACCGTCGAGGATCTCGCCGGCCGGACCGGGATGGATGACGGTGCGCGGGCCGTTCGGGTACATGTGCGACTCGGTGGGTGCGAACACCAGTTCCACGCCGAGCGGGGCGAGCAGCGCGATGTCGGCGTCGAGGGTCCGCGGGTAGGCGTCGAGGTCTTCACCGGTACCGAACTGCAGCGGGTTGACGAAGATCGACACGATCACCACCGTGTTGCCCATGCTCTTGGCGGCGCGCACGAGCTGCAGATGGCCGGCATGCAGCGCGCCCATCGTCGGCACCAGCACCACACGCTTGCCGGTGCGGCGCAGCGCGGTGCTGACCCGGTGCAGGGTCGCCGGGTCGCGGTGCACGGTCACCGTGCCCGGGGTGAAGAGGTTGTCCTCCGTGGCGATCACATGGCCGGTCATCGGGGCTCCAGAACATCGAGAACGGGGTGCGGCGCATCGGACTGGTGCGCCGCGCGCCGGGCCATCATGCGATAGGCCTCGGCGAGAGAATCGGGGGCACCGCCGCCGGGAAGGGCGCGCAGCGCATCGAGGTGGGCGGCCACCGCAGCGGCGTCGCCGCGGGCCACCGGGCCGGTCAGGGCATCCCGGCCGAGGTCGAACACGTTCTGCAGGGATGCGGTGACCAGCGGGCCGAGGATGCGTTCGGCCAGCCGGACCGGATCGCCGTCGACGGTGGCGGCCTGGGCACTGCCGTCGGGGCCGCCGATGGCCGCGTCGAGGGCGGCGACGGCATCGGTGATCAGGGCGATCAGATGGTTGGCCCCGTGGGCGAGGGCCGCGTGATAGAGCGTGCGGTCGGCCTCGGCGATGCGGACCGGCTCGCCACCCATCTCGAGGACGAGTGCGGAGGCGATGGCCTCCCCCACCTCGTCGGCGGCGGTGATCCCGAAGCAGGCCTGCGCCAGACGTGCGGTGTCGTCGTCGGTGCCGACGAAGGTCATCGCCGGATGGATCGCCAGGGGTAGCGCGCCGAGTGCGGTGAGCCGGGCGAGGACGCCGACGCCGTGTGCCCCGGCGGTGTGCACCACCAGCGTGCGGGGCCGGAGCGTGCCGGAGTCGGCGATCCGGTCGACCACCTCGACGAGTTCGCTGTCGGGGACGGCGATGACCAGTAGTTCGGCGCGGGCGACGACGTCGCCGAGGTCGAGGACGGCCGAGTCGGGGAGTCGGGTGGCGGCGCGCCGGCGCGAGTGCGCCGATCGTGCGACGACCGCCCCGACCACGTGGCCGGCACGTTCGAGGGCTTCGCCGAGTGCGGTGCCGACCCGTCCGGCGGAGACGATGCCGACGGTCAGACGCGCAGGAGTGGGCAGATTGGTGATGCCCGGGATGGCGGCCGAACGGCCGCTAGCGGAAGCGGGTACACCAGTAGACGCCACGTGGGCGTCGTGATTCGGTGAGGTCACCGCTGTCCTCCAGGTCGTTCCAGTCCTGCAGGGCTGCCGAGAAGCCCCGGAGCGGTTTCGCGGGACGTCGACGGCGCAGGTACCAGACGTTGCAGGCCAAGGTTAGGCGTTCGGGAGCAGCCGGGGCCAATCGTGTGACAGGCATCACCGGCAGACGAGAGAACTCCCGTGGTCGTCCGGTCCGGACGTCCACGGGTGTTCTCTACGACGGTCTGTGAGCGGTTCAGTCGCGGCGGCGGCGACGCCCACCGGAGCTGTCGGCCTCACGCAACTGCTTGAGCAGTTCGGCGACGGGCAGCCCGTTCGAATGGGCGGCGTCGGGGTCGTCCTCGGGTGTCTCGGCCGGCGCCTCGGTGACGATCACGCCCGGTGCATCGGCGTCGCGGCGGCGGCGTCGGCCACCGGCGTCGCCCGCACCGGAGTCGTCCTGCGGTGTCTCGGCTGCGTGCGGTGCCTCGGGGGCCTCGACGTCAGCGGCGCCCTCGTGCCGACCGTGGATCACCGGGATCGGCTGCGACGGCGGCCACTCGTCGGTGGGGGTGTCGTCGGCGCCGGTCGCATCCACGGCGGACACCTCGGCCGGTGCCGCATCGGCCTGCGCTTCCTCGACGACGGTCGCATCCTCGGTGTCGTCGGCGGAGACGTACGGCGCATACGACGGGTAGGACGGTTCGTCGGCCGGCAGCGGGACCTCGGTGGCGATCCGTCCCGACAGCGGGTCGTCGGTGACCACCGGGATCACCTCGGTCATCTCGTTGGGGTCGACATGCCCCTGCAGATGCCGGCCGTCGTCGGCGGTCGGGGCGGTCGCGGCGAAGTCGCGCGCGGCCAGCAGGTCGTCGTCGTGCACACCGAAACCCGCGGGCGAACCGAAGCGTTCGGGTTCCAGACCGCTGCTGCCGATACCCGAGGCCAGTTCACGGAGCTTCTCGTTCGGCAGGGCCACCTGGTCGTCGGGCAGCGCCTCGCCGAGCAGTCGTTCCAGACTCGAGCGGAGCGAGATCACCTGCTCCTTGAGGGCGACGAGTTCGGCACCGGACTCCGCGGCCACCTCCTTGCGGATGGTGGCCTCGACGTCGAGCTCGTACTGTCGGCGGGCCGCGATCTCACGTTCGAGTTGCAGTTCGTACACCAGACGCAGGTCACGGCTCTTGGCCTCCGCGGACTCGGCCTGCTTGCGGAACCGGGTCACCAGGATCGCGCCGATCACCGCCGCCCACAATGCCGCGATGACGGCGAGTGTGCCGGTCACCGACAGCGAGTCGGTGACGACCATGAGCACACTGGCCACAACCGCCAGGAGGATCAGCAGCCCGAGCAGCCACTGACCGACCGAGCGGCCGGTGCGGCGGGCGTCCGAGGAACGGCCGGATGAGGTCGTCATATCGACCCAACTTACCCGCTGGCCCCACCGATGCCGCACAAGCCCGGCGGAGAGTCATGATTCGTCGGTGGCCTCGATCACCCTGGTGGGGGTTACTGTTCGGTCAGTCCACTCAGGCCGGTCCGGGATGCCCGTTGGAGGCCCCGTCGACGGAGTTCTCGGTCGGATCGTCGGGGGTACGGCAGCAGAATTCCAGCCACAGTGCCGCCGCGGTCAGGAGCACACCACCGATCAGACCGATGATGGCGGCAGGGGTGTCGTGCTCGGCGGCGGTCACCCCGTGCCGGGTCAGCAGGAAGACCAGCAACCCCGCCCACAGACCGGTGGCTATCGCACCGAGGATGGCCGACGCCTTGGCCAATGCGACGACCCGTGCCGCGGTCAGGGGATGCAGCTGGCCACGGGCGCGGCCGACCTGTCGCCCCTCCACGCGGGCGCGGACGACGAACCCGGTGACCGCCTCGATCACGGCGAGGATGTAGAGCACGATCCCGGCCAGCGTCGGCAGCGGCGGCAGACTCGAATAGTTGTAGCGCACCAGAATCCACGCGGTGACGCCGACGATCACCGCGATGACGGCCAGGTCGAACGGTTTGGTCGGTCCCAGCCCGGACCGTTCGTCGTCGCCCTGCGGGTTGCGTCGCGGCGTGCTCATCGGGCGGTCCCCGACGAGGTGTCGGTCGGGGTGGGTGCGTCGAGCCGACCGGCCGGACGCACCCCCTCGCGCTCGGCGGACGGCAGTGCGGCGACCAGATCGTCGACGCGGCGGGTCCCGGCCGGGGTCCACAGCATCGCGTCGGGATCGATCTCCAGCCACGGCACCAGCACGAAGGCGCGGTGGACCGCGCGCGGATGCGGCAGGGTCAGCACCGGGTCGTCGCTGCGCACCGGGCCGTCGTCGTCGACGGTGATCACGTCGACGTCGAGGGTCCTCGGACCCCACCGCACATTGCGGGTACGGTGGGCGGCCTGTTCGAGCTCGGCGCCACGCCGCAACCACTCCCGCGGAGTGCGGTTCCCCTCGACGACGAGGGTGATGTTGAGGAAGTCGTCCTGCTCGACGCCACCCCACGGGGCGGTGGCATAGACCTGCGAGACGGCGACGAGCTCGTCGGCGAACCCGTCGACCACCGTGCGCAGCGCACCCCGCGCGTCGCCCACATTGGCCCCCGCCGAGAGCACCGCACGACTCATCGTGGGGTCTTCCGGGAGCGGCGGGTCACCACCGCGACGTCGTCGAAGGTCAGCGGGATCGGCGCGGACGGTTTGTGGACCACCACCTCGCAGGCGGTGATCCGCTCGTCGGCCATGACCGTGTCGGCGACCTCGGCACCCACCGTCTCGATCAGGTTGCGCGGCGTGCCGGCGACGATGTCGTGCGCCTGCTGGGCCAGCGCCCCGTAGTCGACGGTGTCGGCGAGGTCGTCGGAGGCCGCGGCGGCCCGCAGGTCCAGCCACAGTGTGATGTCGATGATGAAGACCTGGCCGTCGGCCCGCTCGTGGTCGAAGACGCCGTGGTTGCCGCGGACCCGTAGCCCCCGCAACTCGATCCGATCGGTCACCGACCCACCTCCGTTTGTCTCGACACAGTTGTCTCGTCCGGGGCACCTGCGCGCCCCGTTCCCCCGCATCCCGTTTCCCCTCGGCCCGCGCCCGCACGGCTGCGGCCACCGTCACGCCAGGCCTGCGCCACCCGCACCGCGTCCCGACTCGATGCGACGTCGTGGACCCGAACGCCCCAGGCGCCGCCGGCCGCCGACAACGTGCTGATGGCCGCGGTGGCGGCCTCACGTCCGGCAGGGGGCCGGTCGGCCCCGTCGACGGCGAGCAACGACCCGAGGAACCGCTTGCGCGAGGCCCCGATCAGCACCGGGAAACCCAATCCGACGAAGGTCGGCAGCGCATGCAGCAGCGCCCAGTTGTGGTCGGCGGTCTTGGCGAATCCCAGACCGGGGTCGAGGATGATGTTCTGCGGGGCAACCCCCGCGCTGACCGCGGCGTCGACCTGGCCGAGCAGCTCGCGGGTCACCTCGGCCACCACGTCGTGGTAGCCCCCTCGGTCGTCCACCCGGTGGGTGAAATGGCGTCCGGCGTCGGCATCGGTCTGCGCGGGCCGCCAGTGCATCAGCACCCACGGCAGCTCCGCGTCGGCCATCACCTTCGCCATGTCGGGATCGGCACGGCCACCGGACACGTCGTTGACGATCGTCGCCCCCGCCTCGATGGCGGCGGCCGCCACCGACGCGCGCATGGTGTCCACCGAGATCACCGCCCCGGCATCGACCAGCGCCGAGATCACCGGCGCCACGCGCTGTGCCTCGATCGTCGGATCGACACGGATCGCGCCGGGCCGGGTCGATTCCCCGCCGACGTCGATCAGGTCGGCACCGTCGGCGAGCAGCTCGATGCCGTGCGCCACCGCGGCGTCGGTGTCGAGATAGCGCCCTCCGTCGGAGAAGGAATCGGCGGTCACGTTGACCACACCCATCACCAGGGTGCGGTCCGCGCTGGGTAGTCGGCTCACCGGGTGATGAGGTCCAGTGCCTCGCCGCGGGAGACCGCGCTGGTCTTGAACAGTCCACGCACCGCCGACGTGGTGGTGGTGGCACCCGGCTTGCGGATACCGCGCATCGCCATGCACAGGTGCTCGGCCTCGATCACCACGATCACGCCCCGCGGATCGAGCCGGCGCACCAGCGCGTCGGCGATCTGACTGGTCAGGCGCTCCTGGACCTGCGGGCGCTTGGCGTAGAGATCCACCAGACGTGCCAGCTTCGACAGGCCGGTGACCTGCCCGCTCACCCCGGGGATGTAGCCCACATGGGCCACCCCGTGGAAGGAGACGAGGTGATGCTCGCAGGTGGAGTACATCGGGATGTCCTTGACCAGGACCAGCTCGTCGTGATCCTCGTCGAAGGTGGTCGCGAGTACCTCGTCCGGGTCGGTGTAGAGACCGGCGAACATCTCGCGGTAGGCGTTGGCGACACGGGTGGGGGTGCGCACCAGCCCTTCGCGGTCGGGGTCCTCCCCGACCGCCAGGAGCAGTTCCCGCACGGCCGCCTCGGCACGCTGTTGATCGAATGCGTGCCGCTCCCCTGCGGGAGCCGCACCATTCGACGTCGCCGAGGCATCCAGCCGAACCTCGTGACCGTTACTGCTGATCGTCATCGATCGACCCTTCAGGCGCCGTTACCGTTCGCGCCGTTGCCGTTCGGCCCGTAACCGCCGGGGCCCTGACCGGGATGACCGTACTCGCCACCCCCGTGACCGTTCGTTCCGTGCTGGGGAGCCCCGTTCTGGGGAGCCCCGTTTTGGGGGGTCCCGTGCTGGGGGTTCCCGTGCTGGGGTGCACCCGGTTCCTGCCCGCGGGGCGGCCAGCCCGGCGCCGACCAGTCACGCGGGGCGCCGTAGTCGGGCCACGTCCCCGGCTGACCGGGAGCACCCGGGGCCGGCTGCGCGGGATACGGCTGGGGCTGGGCGGGATACCCACCCGGCGCGGCCTGCGGCGGGTAGACCGGCGCACCCGGGGCCGGGGCACCCGGATAGGGCGCCGGTACGGCCGCGGTGCCCGCACCGATCGGCTCGGCGACCTTCTCCGGGGTGGGCGGCGGCCACGGCTCGCCGCGCTCCATCGCCAGTTCACCCGGGGTCTTCACCGGCGGCTTGTCGCTCGGGGTTCGATCCCCGAAATCGTTGAACGCGGTGATCCGCGGACGCTTCTCGACCTCGGTGAAGATCTTCTCCAGATCCTTACGGGTCAGCGTCTCCTTCTCGAGGAGCTGGGTGGCGAGCACGTCGAGGGTGTCGCGGTACTCCGACAGGATCGCCCACGCCTCGGTGTGCGCGGCCTCGATCAGCCGGCGCACCTCCTCGTCGATCTCGCCGGCGACCCCGGCCGAGTAGTCGCTCTGGCTGCCCATCGAGCGGCCCAGGAACGGATCGCCCTGTTCCTGCCCATAGCGGACCGCCCCGAGGCGGGCACTCATGCCGTACTCGGTGACCATCGCCCGGGCGATCTTGGTGGCCTGATCGATATCCGACGACGCACCGGTCGTGGGCTCGTGGAAGACCAGTTCCTCGGCGGCACGGCCGCCCATCGCCATCACCAGACGCGCGATCATCTCCGAGCGCGTCATCAGTTCCTTGTCCTGCTCGGGCACGGCGAGCGCATGCCCGCCGGTGCGCCCACGCGCCAGGATGGTGACCTTGTAGATGGGGTCGAGATCGGGCATCGCCCACGCGGCGAGGGTGTGTCCGCCCTCGTGATAGGCGACGACCTTCTTCTCGTGCTCGCTGATGATGCGGCTCTTGCGACGCGGTCCGCCGATCACACGGTCGACGGCCTCCTCGAGCATCGGTGCGGTGATCGACGACGCGTTCTCGCGGGCGGCCAGCAGCGCCGACTCGTTGACGACGTTGGCCAGGTCCGCACCGGACATGCCCGGGGTGCGCTTGGCCAGACCGTCGAGGTCGGCGTCGGGATCGATGGGCTTGCCCTTGGCATGCACCTTGAGGATCGCGCGACGACCGGCGATGTCGGGGTTGCCGACCGGGATCTGACGGTCGAAGCGACCGGGACGCAGCAGCGCGGGGTCCAGGATGTCGGGACGGTTGGTGGCGGCGATCAGGATGATGCCCGACCGGTCACCGAAGCCGTCCATCTCGACGAGCAACTGGTTCAGCGTCTGCTCGCGCTCGTCGTGTCCACCGCCGAGGCCGGCACCACGCTGGCGACCGACGGCGTCGATCTCGTCGACGAAGATGATGCACGGGCTGTTGTTCTTGGCCTGCTCGAACAGGTCGCGCACGCGGGACGCACCGACACCGACGAACATCTCGACGAAGTCCGAGCCGGAGATGGTGAAGAACGGCACCCCGGCCTCACCGGCGACGGCACGGGCCAGCAGCGTCTTACCGGTGCCGGGAGGACCGTAGAGCAGCACACCCTTGGGGATCTTCGCGCCGAGCGCCTGGTAGCGCGCGGGATTCTGCAGGAAGTCCTTGATCTCGTAGAGTTCCTCGACCGCCTCGTCCGCGCCGGCGACGTCGGCGAAGGTCGTCTTGGGCATGTCCTTGGTGAGCTGTTTGGCGCGGGACTTGCCGAAGCCCATCACACCGCCGCGACCACCACCCTGCATTCGGCTCATCACGAAGAAGAACAAGCCGAACAGGATCAGCATCGGCAGGATGAAGATCAGCAGCTGCCAGATCACCGACTGCTCGTTGACGTTGGTCTGGTATGGCGCGCCCGTGGCCTTGACGTCGTTGAAGATCTCTTCACTCGCCGCCGCCGGGTAGCGGGTGCTGATCTTGGTGGCCTCTTTGTTGTCACCCACCTTGACCGGCGTGTTGGTCTCGATCCGCAGTTGCTGCTCGCGGTCGTCGATCTGGATGGACTTGGTGTTCTTGACGTTGAGCTGCGTCAACGCGACCGAGGTGTCCACGGCGGTGTAGTCGCGATCGCCGTCGCGCCACACGCTCCAGCCCCAGAAGGCCAGCACGATGACCGCCACGATGGCGAGATTGCGGAAGACTGTCTTGCGGTTCATGCGTGTTGGTGCAGGGCCGGCGACACCGCCGTTCCCATTGTCCTTCCCATCGACTTACTGACAAAGGCTACCGGTCAACGAAGGAGGAGGGAAAACTGTTCCGGCGACCGCAACGCTACTGGTAGACCGAGGGGCGGAGGCGTCCGATGAAGGGAAGATCGCGGTAGCGTTCGGCGTAGTCGAGTCCGTAGCCGACGACGAAGTCGTTGGGGATGTCGAATCCGACGTCTGCGACCTCCAGCGAAGCGCGCACCGCGTCGGGTTTGCGGAGCAGGGTGCACACCTCCAGCGTCCGCGGCGAGCGGGTGGCGAGGTTCTTCAGCAGCCACGACAGCGTCAGACCCGAGTCGATGATGTCCTCGACGATCAGGACGTCGCGGCCGGCGATGTCGCGGTCGAGGTCCTTGAGGATGCGCACGACCCCCGACGACGATGTGGACGAGCCGTAGCTCGAGACCGCCATGAACTCCATCTGGGAGGGGATCGGCAGCGCGCGGGCGAAGTCGGTCATGAACATGATCGCGCCCTTGAGCACGCCGATCAGCACCAGGTCCTCGTCGATGTCCTGATATCGGGCGGCCACCGACTGGGCCAGTTCGGCGGTCCGTGCCCTGATCTGTTCCTCACTGATCAGGACCGCTTCGATGTCGTCGCCATAGTGATGTTCGATCTCGTTCGCCACACATCCAGCTTGTCATGCCGCCACCCGTCTCCGGCACGGACCAGCCGACCCGGGCCCCGGCCGGGGGGTCCTTCGGGTGATGTACACGCCCGCCGCCCGGATGCCCCTGGGCGTCACAGTCGAGTAACGGAACTCCCCACCCGCCTCATCCAACGCATTCTCGGCCGACCTCCGGCGATATGCGCGAAGAATATCGACCCGGATGAAGAACCGGTCGATTCATCCACGCAAACAGGAATTGTCATCACTTTCCCCGACACCATGATCCGATCGGCGAATCCACGGTCCCGACACACGGCCGGGGTCCGTCACAGACCCCGGCCGCAGGACATCCAGCATGATCTCATCGTTTCCGACGACACCGGCCACACCACACCGGCCTGTCTCCAGAATCCGTTTTTTCACAATACTTTTCGCCGGTATATCCCTCGTGGTCCCGCTGTCGCAGGCAGGCCGGGCAGCGGCCGATCCCCCACCCGATCCGGTTCAGTGGACGGTCTCGAGAATCGGTGCACACATCGCCGTCGACCTCTCCCATGCGACATTCCGGCAGGCACAGAATTCGCTCGCGATCGTCGACGATTCCGGGGTGACCGTTGCCCGACTCCCGTTGACCTACCGCCTGGAATACGAGGAGTTCCCGATCGCGGTGTCGATATCCGGGAATTCGGCGACACTAACGCCCTCCCGGAATCCCGCGCAGGCCCGGGTGCTGGACCAGACGCAGGTCGATGCCGTGCGCACGGTGGCCGCCAAGAAGCAGTCCAGCCCGCCACGGACCAAACAGGAACGCGACGACCAGGCGCTGGCCCGCTTCAACCAGCAACTGATGGCCGGGATGACCGTCTCGACCATCGTCGGCATCGTGCTGGGTGTGGTGATCGGCGCGATCGTGGGCTGTATCCCCGGACTCGCCCTCGCCGGGGTCGGCTGCATTCCCGGACTCGCGCTGGGCGCGACCGTCGGCAGCATCGTCGGCACCGTCCTCGGCGGTGGCGGCAGCCTCATCGTCGCCGCCTGGCAGTACTTCCAGACCATCAATTCCCCGTTCGTCCCGCCGCCGCGCTGATCGGCCGCGCCCCACCGTCCACACCCGACCCGCCCGGCCGAACCACCCCGTCGGCCGGGTCGCCCCGAAGCCGCGTCGAGCTCCCGCTCGACGCGGCTTCGCCCTGTGCGGACCTTGACAGCCCCGCAGAATGAATCTACGTTCACCGTTGTTGAACATTCCTTCACACGCCCCGGAGGCGCGATGACCCTCACCGCGACAACCCACTCCCTCGAGACCCTTCAGGTCGACGTGACCGACGGCATCGCCGTGGTCACCATCAATCGGCCGGAGGTCCGCAACGCCATCAATGCGCAGGTCCAGGCGGATCTGCGCACCGTCCTCGACGCGGTCCGCACCGACGACGCGGTCGGCGCGGTGATCCTCACCGGCTCTGGCGAGAAAGCGTTCGCCGCCGGCGCCGACATCGGACAGCTTCGCAACTACTCCCTGCACACCGGCCTGGCGTCGACGATGCAGCGGCTCTACGACGAGGTCGAGTCCTTCGAGAAGCCGACCATCGCCGCGGTCAACGGCTACGCCCTCGGTGGCGGATGTGAGCTGGCCATGTCCTGCGACATCCGAATCGCCTCCACCGCAGCCCGATTCGGCCTTCCGGAGACCACCCTGTCGGTGCTGCCGGGTGCCGGTGGCACCCAGCGCATGGCGCGCCTGATCGGCGTCGGCCGGGCCATCGACCTCATCCTCACCGGCCGCATGCTCACCGCCGACGAGGCCCTGGCCGCCGGTCTGGTCACCCAGGTCGCCACCGCCGACGACCTCCTGTCCGACGCCCGCGAACTCGCCGCGACGATCCTGCGCAAGGGCCCGCTCGCGGTCCGTCTGGCCAAGCTGGTGATCCGGTCGGGGATGGACGCCGACCAGCGCACCGGTCAGGTGGTCGAACGTCTCGCCCAGGCGCTGCTCTACACCACCGACGACAAGCGCGAGGGCGCCGAGGCGTTCCTGGCCAAGCGCACCCCGGAATGGACCGGCCGGTGACGGCGATGAAGGTCATGGTCGCCGGGGCCGGCGCCATGGGGTCCCAGATCGCGATGGTCACCGCGCTCGCCGGTCACGAGGTGACCCTCTACGACCTCGACCCGACGATGCTGGAGAGTTCCGTCGCCGCCCTGCGCGGCCGGATGGACTCCCAGGTCGCCAAGGGACGGCGGACCGCCGACGACGTCGACGCCGCGTTCGCCCGACTCACCACCACCACCGCGCTCACCGGCGACGTCGACCTGGTGATCGAGGCGATCGTCGAGAAGCTCGAGATCAAACGGCAGTTCTTCACCGATGTCGATGCCCTGTGCGGCCCGGGGACGATCCTGGCCAGCAACTCCTCGAGCTTCGTGCCGTCGGCGATGGCATCGACCACCGGTCGCCCCGACCGATTCGTCATCCTGCACTTCTTCAACCCGGCGCTGGTCATGCGTTGCGTGGAGGTCGTGCGCGGACCCGAGACCAGCGACGAGACCGCCGCGACCGCCGTCGCCTTTGTCGAGCAGATCGGCAAACTTCCGGTGGTCCTCGACAAGGAGATCCCCGGCTTCGTGGCCAACCGTCTCCTGAACGCCGTTCGCGACGAGGCATTGGCCCTCTACGAGGGCGGATATGCCGGCATCGAGGCCATCGACACCGCCGCACGCACCGCGCTCGGCTACCCGATGGGCCCGTTCGAACTGATGGACCTCACCGGTGTCGACATCGGATATCACACCAAGATGGGCCGCTTCGCCGAGACCGGCGACCCTGCCGACGCCCCGTCGGCGACCGTGTCCGCGCTGGTCGAGCGCGGTGATCTGGGCCGCAAGACCGGCCGCGGCATCTACCTCTACGACGACACCGGTGCGCGTGTCGGAAAGGCGATCTGATGGATCTCACCCTCACCGAGGAACAGGTGGCATTTCGTACGCTGGCACGCGACTTCCTGGACAAAGAGGTCGTCCCGCACCGTGTGGAGTGGGACCGGCGTGAAGCGGTCGACACCGCACTGATCCCCAAGCTCGGCGAACTCGGCTTCTTCGGCCTGACCATCCCCGAGGAGTACGGCGGTATGGGCGGGGACTACATCACCTACTGCATCGGCATGGAGGAACTCGGCCACGCCGACTCCTCGGTCCGCGGCATCGTGTCGGTGTCGATGGGATTGTTCGGCAAGATCGTGCTCTCCCACGGCACCGAGGAGCAGAAGCAGCGCTGGCTTCCGGGTATCGCGAACGGCACCCTGCTCGGATGTTTCGGACTCACCGAACCCGACAACGGTTCGGATCCGTCGAACCTCACCACCCGGGCGGTGCGCGAGGGATCGGACTGGGTGATCACCGGCTCGAAGATCTTCATCACCAACGGCACCTGGGCGGACGTGTGCGTGGTGTTCGCCCGCACCGGAGGTCCTGGCGCCAAGGGAATCTCGGCCTTCCTGGTCCCCACCGACACACCCGGCTTCGGCCGCACCGAGATCCACGGCAAGCTGGGGCTACGCGGTCAGGCCACCGCCGAACTGAATCTCGACGGTGTTCGGGTTCCCGCCGATGCGATGCTCGGTGAAGAGGGACAAGGCTTCTCGATCGCCATGCACTCCCTCGACAAGGGCCGGGTGTCGGTGGGTGCCGGATGTACCGGCATCATCGCCGGCTGCCTGGATGCACTGGTGTCCTACACCACCCAGCGCCGCCAGTTCGGCCGGCCGATCGCATCGTTCCAGATGATCCAGGACATGATCGCCGAGATCTCGGTGGACGCCGACTGCGCCCGACTGCTCACCTGGCGTGCCGCCGACCTGATCGAGCGGGGCGAACCGTTCGGCATCGAGGCATCCAAGGCCAAACTGTTCGCCTCCGAGAAGGCCGTCAAGGCAGCCAATCTCGCGATCCAGGCATTCGGCGGTTACGGCTACGTCGACGAGTACCCGGTACAGAAGTACATGCGCGATGCCCGCGTCATGACCCTGTACGAGGGCACCAGCCAGATCCAGAAGCTGCTGATCGGCCGGGCCGAGACAGGAATCTCCGCATTCCTCTGAGCGCGTCCCGCGGACGTTCTCTAGCGACGATACGGCTGCCGAAACCGCAGGTGCGTTACCACTCAATCATCCACTGCCCATTGCTGGTTGAGCCGACGAGGAGCGCAGCGACGAGACGTGTCGAAACCTCAGACAGCCGAGTTGCCAACGCAACCACCCCGGAAGTGGTCACCACCCAACGTAAGCTGCGGAGATGTCGACACGGGTCCTCGCGATGCTCGGTCCCGGCTCAATCATCAACCGGCACACTCCCCCTCAATCACCCACTGAGCGTTGATGGTTGAGCCGACGAGGAGTTTTAGCGACAAGACGGCTGCCGAAACCACAGGTGCGTCACCACTCAATCATCCACTGCCCATTGATGGTTGAGCCGACGAGGAGCGCAGCGACGAGACGTGTCGAAACCTCAGACAGCCGAGTTGCCAACTCAACAACCTCCGAGGTGGTCACCACCCAACGTAGGCTACGGAGATTTCGACACGGGTCCTCGCGATGCTCGGTCCCGGCTCAATCATCAACAGGCACACCTACCCTCAATCACCAACCGGGCGTTGATGGTTGAGCCGACGAGGAGTTTTAGCGACAAGACGGCTGCCGAAACCACAGGTGCGTCACCACTCAATCATCCACTGCCCATTGCTGGTTGAGCCGACGAGGAGCGCAGCGACGAGACGTGTCGAAACCTCAGACAGCCGAGTTGCCAACGCAACAACCTCCGAGGTGGTCACCACCCAACGTAGGCTCCGAAGATTTCGACACGGGTCCTCGCGATGCTCGGTCCCGGCTCAATCACCAACCGGCACACCTACCCTCAATCACCAACCGGGCGTTGATGGTTGAGCCGACGAAGAGCTTTAGCGACAAGACGGCTGCCGAAACCACAGGTGCGTCACCACTCAATCATCCACTGCCCATTGCTGGTTGAGCCGACGAGGAGCGCAGCGACGAGACGTGTCGAAACCTCAGACAGCCGAGTTGCCAACGCAACAACCTCCGAGGTGGTCACCACCCAACGTAGGCTCCGAAGATCTCGACACGGGTCCTCGCGATGCTCGGTCCCGGCTCAATCACCAACCGGCACACCTACCCTCAATCACCAACCGGGCGTTGATGGTTGAGCCGACGAAGAGCTTTAGCGACAAGACGGCTGCCGAAACCACAGGTGCGTCACCACTCAATCATCCACTGCCCATTGCTGGTTGAGCCGACGAGGAGCGCAGCGACGAGACGAGTCGAAACCTCAGACAGCCGAGTTGCCAACGCAACAACCTCCGAGGTGGTCACCACCCAACGTAGGCTCCGAAGATCTCGACACGGGTCCTCGCGATGCTCGGTCCCGGCTCAATCACCAACCGGCACACCTACCCTCAATCACCAACCGGGCGTTGATGGTTGAGCCGACGAAGAGCTTTAGCGACAAGACGGCTGCCGAAACCACAGGTGCGTCACCACTCAATCATCCACTGCCCATTGCTGGTTGAGCCGACGAGGAGCGCAGCGACGAGACGTGTCGAAACCTCAGACAGCCGAGTTGCCAACGCAACAACCCCGGAAGTGGTCACCACCCAACGCAGGCTACGGAGATTTCGACACGGGTCCTCGCGATGCTCGGTCCCGGCTCAATCACCAATTGGCACACTCCCCCTCAATCACCCACCGGGCGTTGATGGTTGAGCCGACGAGGAGCGCAGCGACGAGACGAGTCGAAACCTCAGACAGCCGAGTTGCCAACGCAACAACCTCCGAGGTGGTCACCACCCAACGTAGGCTGCGGAGATTTCGACACGGGTCCTCGCTACGCTCGGGCCCGGCTCAATCACCAACAGGCACGTTCCCCGATCGATCACCGATGGTCGGTTGACAGCGTCGGTCATCGCGGCAGGTCGGTGATCGTCAGGCGGTCACCGACCCTGCAGACCACCCGACGATACTGCGGCGTCCCACCGATCGCGACGTGTCCGCGGGTGCGGCCGACGGCCAGGGCGTCGACGGCGCCGATCACCCGGCTCGTCGGCCCGGTGGCCCCGACGTCGTACAGCCATCGGCGGAACACCCTGGTGCGCACGGCATCCGGTAGGTCGGCGAGCCCGCCGACACCGAGCTCCGTCGAATCCTCGCCGGAACCGGCGGCACGGTATGCCTGCTCGGCCAGGTCGTCGAGGGCGTCGTTGTCGCCCTGGAGTGCCGATGCGGTGCGCGCCAACGCCTCCACCACACCACCGTGGAGCACGTCCTCGAGCAGCGGGATCACCTCCGCCCGCAGCCTGACCCGGGTGAAGCGCGGGTCGCTGTTGTGCGGATCGGTATGTGGTGCCAGACCCCAGTCGGCGCAGGCCCCGACGGTGTCGGCGCGACGCAACCCGAGCAGCGGCCTCCCCCACGGCGGCGACCACGGCCGCATTCCGGCGATCGAACGCGATCCCGAGCCACGTGCCAGGCCGAGCAGGACCGTCTCGGCCTGATCGTCCATGGTGTGCGCCAACAACACCGGCAGCCCGTCACGCGCCAGCTCGAGTGCGGTATACCGTGCATCCCGGGCGGCGGCCTCCATCCCACCGTCGTGACCCACCGACACCTCGAGGACCTCCGCGCGCGCCCCGAGCGCACGGGCGGCGCGGGCGGCGGCGGTAGCGACATCGGCCGAACCGTGCTGCAGCCGATGGTCGACGACGAGTGCCCGCACCGACAGCCCGGCGTGGACCGCGGCAGCGGTGAGCGCCAACGAATCCGGACCACCGGACAGTCCCACACAGACCTCGTCCGCGCGCAGATGGTCGGCCGCGAATGCCGCGACCGCCCGGGTCAGAGCACCCGCGCGATCCATTTCGCCGGTTCGTCGATCTCGTCGGGCAGCGGCATGGTCTCGGCGGAGGTCCAGATGGTGTTGAACCGGTCCATCCCGACCCTCGACACCACCTCGTCCACGAATGCCTTGCCCCGGATGTACTGCGCCAGCTTGGCATCCATGCCGATCAGGGCACGGATGATGCGCTGCACCGGGTTTCGCGGTCCGGTCCGGCGCTTGTCGAAGGCCGCGCGGATGGACGCGACCGTGGGCACCTGAGCCGGTCCCACGGCGTCCATCACATGGTCGGCGTGACCCTCAAGCAGGGTGCCGAGCATGAGCATCCGGTTGAGGGCGTCGTACTGTTCGGGGCTCTGCAGCAGCTGCATCGCCCCGATCACACCCTTCTCCCGGGGCTTGTCGCCGCGGAGCATGTCGGTGACCCGGCCGGCCAACTCGCCCACCGATTCCCCGGTCTCCGAGGTCAGGACAGCGATGTTGTCGAGCATGTAGTCACGCAGCCACGGATTGGCCGAGAACTGCACACGGTGGGTCACCTCGTGCAGGCACACCCACAGCCGGAAATCCGACGGCACCACCTTGAGAGAGCGTTCCACGCCGACGATGTTGGGCAGCACCAGCATCAGCACACCGGGATCGTCGGACCCCTCGGGGCCGGCCGAGAACGGATCGTACTGGCCGAGGATCGCCGAGGAGAGGAAGGCCAGCAGCCCCGATGCCTGCAGTCCGCCGATCCGGCCGGACAGTCCGGGTGACGGGTCGGCGTCGTCGAGTGCGCCCGAGAGCATCGACCGCATCGACAGGGCCGCGGCGTCGATCCACTCGTCACGGTCGAGGACGCGCGCGGTGGGGACGGCGAGTCCGTCGGCCAGGCCGGTGACCTCGCGCACCGGACCCTCGGCGCGGACCGCCGCGTCGGCGAGCTCGGCACGGGCCGCATCACGGGTGTAGGAGGTCATCTTCGGCCCCGGCCGCGACAGCCGTTTGCCGACACCCGCGGCGAGACCCCAGTCGATCCGGGCGCCCACCAGGTCGGCGTGCAGGGCCCGGGCCGGGACCGCACCGGAGGGGGAGATCTCGGTGGACGTGCTGTCTGTGCTCATCGGCATCCGCACTCTCTCAAATCACCCGGGATCGCATCGAGTGCCGGACGCGCATCGGCGGGTGAGGTTCCACCCGACATCAACGCGAAGGACAACACACGCCCGTCGACGGTCTGGACTATCCCCGTCAACGAACTGACCCCGGTCAGTGTTCCGGTCTTGGCGCGCACCCACCCCGCACCGGGGTTGGTGCCGGCGTCGAAGCGGTCGGCGAGGGTGCCGGTGCCGGCCGCGATGGGCAGGCCGTCGAGCATCGGCCGCAGCTTGTCGTCGATGTCGGCCGACGGTGCACCGGCCGCGGTGGACGTGGCACCCGACGACGTGGCCGGTTCGGTCGGCCCGCTCGCCGCGGCCATCAGCTCGTCGAGCACCGACGCCGGGACCAGGTTGCCGTAGGACAACCCCGACGAGTCGGTGAGGGTGACACCGGTGGTGCGGATACCGTTGTCCGCCAAGGTCTTCACCACGGCGTCGGCGCCGCCGGCGAGGGTTGCCGGGCCACCGCGCGCCCTCGACACCTCGATCGAGAGCGCCTCGGCGAGCACATTGTCGGAGAAGCGCATCATGTCGTTGACGCGGGTCACCAGCGGTGCGGAGGTGACCGTGGCGATGGTGCGTGCACCGGCCGGGGCGGTGGTCTCGGCGACGTCGGTGGACACGCCGAGCGCCTCGGCGAGGGCCTTCCCGGCGGCGATCCCGGGATCGTCGACGCGTGGCGAGTACTCGTCGAGCGGTCTGGTCCGCGCCCCGTCGGCCATCAGCGACTCGATCGGGGCGATGTCGCCGCCGGCGATGTCACGGCGGTCCCAGGTGGGGTCCATGGTGGGGCCGCCGAATGCGCTGAGATCGACCGCCACCGACGACACCTCGACCCCGGATCGTCGGATCTGGTCGGCGAGGTCGGCGATGCGCGCGGGCTCGGTGTAGAAGGTCTCGGCACCGGCGGGTTGCGCCGACAGCGTCGGGTCCCCGGCCCCCACCAGGATCACCCGGCCGCCGCTGCCGGCCACCACTGTGGTGCTGATCCGCTGGTCGTGCGGCAGGGCCAGCAGCGCCGCCGACGCGGTCAGGATCTTGGCGTTGGACGCGGGGGTGCGCGGTCGGTCGGCGCCCTGTGACCACAGCACCGTCCCGGTCAGCGAATCGCTGATCTGACCGGTCAGGGTGCCCAGCGCCGGATTCTTCAGGGATGCGGCGATGGCGCGGCTCACCCCGGCGGCGGTGGGCTGCGGGGCGGTGGCCGACACGGCCGCGATCTGCGGGTTCACCGCGATCAGCGCGGGCCGGTCCGGGGTACCCGGCGGCAGCGGTTCGGGCTTGGTGAACTCGCGGTAGGTGACGACCGATCCGACGGCGATCACCGCGACCAGGACCACCGTGAGCAGTGACCACACGATCCGGCGACCACGCCGCCGCGGCCGATTCGCGGGAGCGGGTCCGCGCTGTGTGCCCACACAACCTCCGGGTCTCGAACGTCGACGCAACGCCTCCCACAGTATCGTTGAGCCCGACCATTGCCACGATCAAGGAGGAAGCGTGGAATTCGATGTGACCATCGAGATCCCGAAGGGTAGTCGCAACAAGTACGAGGTCGACCACGAGACCGGGAAGATCTACCTGGACCGGTACCTCTACACCGCCTTCGGCTACCCCACCGACTACGGCTACATCGACAACACCCTCGGCGAGGACGGCGACCCGCAGGACGCGCTGGTGCTGCTCCCCGAGTCGGTCTACCCGGGTGTCATCGTCAAGTCGCGCATCGTCGCGATGTACACGATGACCGACGAGGCCGGCGGCGACGACAAGCTGCTCTGCGTCCCGGCGGGCGACGTCCGCTGGGATCACATCCAGGACCTCGGTGACGTCCCGGAGCACGAGCTCAAGGCCATCGCGCACTTCTTCGAGCACTACAAGGACCTCGAGCCCGGCAAGGAGGTCACCCCCGGTGGCTGGGTCGGCCGCGAAGAGGCCGAGAAGGTCGCACAGGCCTCGGTGGAGCGCTTCGGCTCGCACTGATCGCCCCCGGTAGGACCGACACCGCTGCCCACGACCCCTCGGAGGGGCCGTGGGCAGCGGTGTCTTCGCCGATCCGGACGGTCAGCCGGCCGGGGCGCCCTCGGACACATCGATCGGACGTCCGCGTCGCAGCGGCAGTTCCTTCCAGGTGATGGTGCCGATGATCGCGAGCAGCGAGACGATCGACACGGTCAGGAACACGGTGTCCATCGAGTTGGCGAACCCGGTCATGATCGGCTGCGACAGACTGTCGGGGAGTTTCGCGATCACCGAGGTGTCGCTCATCACACTGTCGGCGGAGCCACCGGTCTGACCGGGGTGCTGCGCGGCCTCCACGAGTGCCTGACCGAACGCCTTGACCTGCGGGTCGTCGGAGCGGACGGCCTCGACGACCCCGGCCGAGAAGCCCGGTTGGCCGGCCGCGGCGGTCATCTCGTCGGAGATGTTCGGTCCGGTCAGCGAGAACAGCAGCGAGAAGAACACCGCGACACCCAGGGTGGCGCCGATCTGCCGGAAGAAGGTGGCGGTACCCGTCGACAGCCCCATGTCCTTGGGCGGCAGGATGTTCTGCATGGCCAGGGTGATCGGCTGCATCAGGTTGCCCAGTCCGAAGCCGAGGAGCGCGGCGAGCACCATCACCAGCCACACCGGCGTCGACGTGGTGATCAGGTGCAGCAGGAAGGTCGCGATGGTGATCAGCACCGATCCGACGATGGTGAAGACCTTGTAGCGCCCGGTTCGCGAGATCAGCTGACCGGACACGATCGATCCGCTCATCAGGCCGACCACCATGGGCAGCATCTGTAGCCCGGCGACCATCGGACTCGACCCGCGCAGCACCTGGAAGTACTGCGGCAGCATCGAGATCCCGCCGAACATGACCGCGCCGACCACCATCGAGATGACGATGCCCTGCGCGAAGACCGGGTTGGCGAAGACACGCAACGGGATGAGTGCGTCGTCGCCCATCTTCTTCTCGATCCAGACGAACACGGCCAGACCGATGACGCCGACGGCGTAGCAGAGCACGGCCCACCCCGACCACCAGCCCCAGATGCGTCCTTGTTCGGCGACGATCAGCAGCGGTGCGACGGTGACGGCGAGGGCGGTGGCGCCCCAGTAGTCGGTGCGGGTGCCGGTGCCCTTGTGCTGGTCGTAGTTGAGCACCGCGTACACCACGAACAGCGCGATGATGCCGATCGGGACGTTGACCAGGAACACCCAGCGCCAGCCGGAGACCCACAGGATCGAGGACTGCCCGGCGAAGAAGCCGCCGAGCACGGGGCCGAGCACCGACGACGTGCCGAACACGGCCAGGAAGTAACCCTGGTACTTGGCGCGTTCGCGCGGCGGGACGATGTCACCGATGGTGGTCAGCGCCAGGGTGAACAGACCGCCGGCACCGAGGCCCTGCAGGGCGCGGAACCCGGCGAGCATGTACATCGACGTCGCCATGGAACACAGCAGCGAGCCGACGACGAAGATCGAGATGGCGAGCAGGAAGAACGGTTTGCGCCCGTAGATGTCGGAGAGCTTGCCGTAGAGCGGGGTGACGATCGTGGAGGTCACGAGGTAGGCGGTGGTGACCCACGCCTGCATGTCGTAGCCGTGCAGGTCGTCGGCGATCGTGCGGATGGCGGTGGAGACGATGGTCTGGTCGAGGGCGGCCAGGAACATGCCGATCATCAGTCCGGCCATCACGGTGAGGATCTGCCGGTGGGTCAACCCCGCACCGGCGTGTTCGTCCTCCACTGATGCGGGCGTCGCCGCCCGCGTGGGGTTGTCGGTCATCGTGATCCTTTCGAGGCGGGCGGGGCGGTCGTCCCGGGGCTGTCGGGACGCCCGCAGTCGGGCACGAGGAAGGTCTCGGCGGCGTCGACGAAACGGGTGAGCAGCGTGACCAGGGTTGCCAGCTCGCCGTCGGTCCAGTCACCCATGGCGCGGTCCATGGCCTCGCGCCGGATCGAACGCATGGCCTCGACACGGGCCCGTCCCGCGTCGGTGATGACCAGCAGGGTGGCACGGCCGTCGGCGGGATCGGCCTCGCGGCGCACCAGTCCGAGGTCGACGAGTGCGGCGACGTGCCGGCTCACCGTCGACGGGTCTGCGGTGAGTTCTGCGGCGAGTTCCCGCGACCGCATGGGGTTGCGGGAGAGCGGGAAGAGCGCCTTGAACGCGGCGGTCTCCACCTCGCCCTCCGAGGTCCGGAAGGTGGTGTGGACGGCCCGTTCGCGGATGCGGACGAACCGGATCAGACTGTCGAACAGCTGGTCCATGAGTTGGGGGTCGAGCATGCCGGAATCCCGTCCAGGAGTGAAATGTCCGATTTACGTGCAATGCGCAATCAGTTGCAGACAGCAATTAGTTGGCGCCAGCAAGTATGCGCCCCGATTCGACGCGGGGCAACACCCCACTAGGATCAGAACTCGTGACCCCGCAGCCGCCGCCTCCCCATTCAGGTACCCGCCCCCACTTCACTTCGATGCCTGACCTGGCACTTCGCGATCTCGGCGGTGCGGTGGTGTGGTGCAACGACGACCTGTTCGCCGAGGCCCAGAACCTGATCAAGACCGGTCCCGCGGAGTACCGGCCGGCGACCTTCGGACACAAGGGACAGATCTACGACGGCTGGGAGACCCGCCGACGACGCAGCGACGGCGTCGACCAGGCGATCGTGCGCCTCGGCGCCCCCGGAGTGGTGTACGGCGTCGTCGTCGACACCGCCTGGTTCAAGGGCAACTACCCGCCGTTCATCTCGGTGGAGGCCGCCGCCGTCGAGGGCGTGCCGTCGGTGCAGCAGCTGCTCGACGACACCGAGTGGACCACCATCATCGAGAAGAGCCCGGTGGACGGCGACACCCGCAACCCGTTCAAGGTCGACGCCACCAGCCGGTTCACCCACGTCCGGCTCACCATGCATCCCGACGGCGGTGTCGCCCGGTTCCGGGTGCACGGCCGCGGCGTCCCCGATCCCAGGTTCTTCCGTTACGGGCACTTCGACCTGGCCGCGCTGGAGAACGGCGGCCTGATCACCGCATGCTCCAACATGTTCTACAGCTCCCCCAACAACCTGCTGATGCCCGGCCGCGCCCGGCACATGGGTGAGGGCTGGGAGACCTCGCGCCGCCGCGACGACGGCAACGACTGGGTGCAGGTGCGCCTGGCCGGACAGGGCCGCGTGAACCTGGTGGAACTCGACACCAGCTACTTCCTGGGCAACGCCCCGGGCTCGGCCACGGTCCGCGGCCGCGACGGCGAGACCGGCGACTGGTTCGAGGTGTTGCCGCGCACCGATCTGCAGCCCGACACCCGGCATCGGTTCGTCATCGATCTCGATCGCCCGATGACCGAGGCCCGGATGGACGTGTTCCCCGACGGCGGTATGGCCCGGTTCAAGCTGTACGGCGTCCTCACCGACGAGGCCGAGACCGCACTGATCGAGCAGTGGGAGCGCGGCGAGGCCTGACCGGCAACACCCGCGAGCACCGGCAGAACAAGCGCGGCGAGACCAGAGGTCTTGCCGCGCTTGCTGTTTCTTGTCTGTACTCGGTTCCTGTCCGGGTCCGGGCGTCCGTCCGGGCCCGAGGGCTTCGACGACTCAGGCGGCGCGAACCACCGAGGTCACCGCAGGCAGGACGAGCTGGCGGATGCGGTTCTCGGTGGCCGACCCGTCGAGCGGGACGAGCAGCACGGCGTCGGCGACCTCCGCGGCGTAGATGTCGCGGATCAGGGTGAGCAGACCGCTCGGCGTGCCCACATAACGCACTGTGCCACCGTCGAGTTCGTCGGGCAGCTGCGCCACCGCCGCGCGTGCCGACGCCGGATGCGGGGCGATGGCCACCTCCACCTCCAGCGCGACGCTGAAGTTGGCGGTGTCGCGGGAACCGGCACGCAGCAGCGAGCGTGCCCGCTGGGCGTCGCGCAGGGTGGGACGGCGGACGACGATCGGCAGCTGATCTGCCGGGACGTCCCCGGCCAGCGCCACCTTCAGCGGGGGGCGGCCGATGCTGAGCAGACGGTGGTCGGCGAGTTCGATGGTCATGACGTCGGTTCTCCGGTGTGGTGGTCGCTGGTGTGGTGGATGTCGGTGTGGTGGGTGCCGGCGCATCGGGTGCCCGGCCGGTGGGCGTCGGCCCGGTGCGGCACGGCGAGGCGGCCGACCGCGTCGACGAGGCGGTCGATGTCGGCGGAACCGGTGCCGAGCCCGAAGCTGGCGCGGACCGCACCGTCGGGCCTGCCGAGCCGGTTGAGCAGCGGATGCGCACAGAACTTGCCGTCGCGCACCCCGATACCGTGGTGATCGCTCAGATACTCCGCCACCGCACGCGGGGTGTGGCCGTCGACGTCGAATCCGGCGATCCCGACGCGATCGGGTGCGTCGTCGAAGATGCGCAGCGGCGTGACACCGTCGATCGCGGCGAGGCCGGCGTCGAGCCGTTTCCGCAGGATGTGCTCGTGGTGACCGATGGTCTCGAAGCCGATCTCGGTGATCGCCTCGCAGGCCGCGGCGATCGCCACCGCACCCAGGACGTTCGGGGAGCCGCCCTCGTGGCGGGCGGCGCCGGTATGCCAGGCGGTCGACGCGCAGTTGGCGTCGGGCTCGCCGACCACGGCGACGGCGGCCGAGGCACCGCCGCCGGCCAGGTAGGGGTCGGCGGCATCGAGCCAGTCGGGGCGTCCGATCAGCACCCCGGCACCGAACGGTGCGTAGAGCTTGTGGCCGGAGAACACCAGGTAGTCGATGCCGTGGCTGACGACCGACACGGGCCGGTGCGCCACCAGTTGCGCCGCATCCACCAGGATGCGCGCACCCTGACGGTGGGCGATCGCGGCGAGCCGTCCGATCGGCAGGACCTCACCGGTGACATTGGACGCGGCGGTCACCGCGAGCAGCGCGGCCGGGGCCGCGGCGAGTTCGCATTCCACCGCGTCGAGGGTCGCCTCGATGGTGTCGCGGGCGGTCACGATCCGGGTGGCGCCGGTCTCCCGGGAGACCCACGGCAGCAGGTTGGCGTGATGCTCGATGTCGAGGACGACGACGTCGCCGCGGACGCAGTGCGCTGCGAGGTTCAGCGCATCGGTGGTGTTGCGGGTGAACACGACGGTGTCGTCGGTGCGGCCACGGACGAAGCGCCGCACCGTCTCCCGGCACTGCTCGTACCGGCGGGTGGTGACCTGCGAGAGGTGACCGGCGCCGCGGTGCACGCTGGCGTATCCGGTGAGGGCGGTGGTGACGGCCTCGGCGACGGCGGCCAGCGCCGGGGCACTCGCGGCGTAATCGAGGTTGGCGTAAGCGATCTCGGTGCCGTCGGCGAGTGGGGCACACTCGTCGGCGCCGGCCACGGCGGCCAGCGGGGCGATCGCGGTGTCGCGCACCGGATCGCACACGGTGGTGTCGGCGACGGGGGTGTCGGCGACGGTGGGAACGATTGTCTGGCTGACGACAGCAGTCATCGGTTGAACTCCTCGGAGGATCCACGCTTGCCGTGCCCGGTCGGTACACGGCCAGGTCGTCACCCGGAGCACCCCACCGCGGAGGAGGGTTGCCGACCAGCGAGCCGGGGCTTGTCGCTGGCACTCATGACCTGCACCCAGAGTGGCCGATCCGCCGGCGGGGTGTCAATTTTCACCCAGCGTGAGCGAAACCCCTGCGTGCGGGCTCGGTAGGTTGGGTGAGGTGAGTCCTGACGTGTTCATCCTGTCCCGGCCGCACGGTGTGGTCCGGGCCGCCGGTGTCGTCCGCCGCTACCCGGATGCGGCCGCCGCCGCCCGCGATCTACGCGAAAGGCGGGTGGACTCGGTGGTCGGCGCACTCGCCTTCGACCCGCTCGAGCCCTCGGCCCTGATCGCCCCCACCGCGCTGCACCACACCCGTATCCCGCTGCCCGGCGCACAACCCACCACACGACGGTTGACCTCGGTCGTCGAGATCCCCGACCTGGCAACGCATCTGGCGCGCGTCCAGGCCGCCGTCGCCGCCATCGCCGACGGCGGTCTGGACAAGGTGGTGCTGGCACGCGCGCTCACCGGCCGGCTCGACGCCCCTGCCGACGTCGACGACCTGCTGGCCGCACTGGCCGGCGGCAATCACGAACACAATGCGTTCGCCGTCGACACCGGAACCGGCCGGCTGGTCGGGGCGAGCCCGGAGTTGTTGCTGCGCAAGCACGGTCGTGAGGTCACCTGCCTGCCCTACGCCGGCTCGGCGCCGCGCCACGCCGATCCCGCCGCCGATCGACGGTCCCGGGAGGCGCTGGCCGGCTCGGCCAAGGACCACCGCGAGCACACCTTCGTCGTCGAACATCTGCGTCGGCGACTGGCCCCGATCGCCACCGACCTCGAGATCGGCGGGCGGCCGGAACTGCTGTCGACCGGCGAGATGTGGCACCTGGCCACCCCGGTGCACGCGGTGCTGACCGAATCGGATTCCACCGCACTCGATCTCGCCATGATGCTGAGTCCCACCCCGGCCACCTGCGGTACGCCGGCCGACGTCGCGGCGCGGTTCATCCGGACACACGAGGAACCGCGCGGCCTGTATGCCGGTGCGGTCGGCTGGGCAGACGCCGCCGGCAACGGCGAGTGGATGGTCACCATCCGCTGCCTCGAACTCGATCGCACCGGGACCGGGGTGCGCATGTGGGCGGGCGGCGGGATCGTCGCCGGCTCCGACCCGCAGGCCGAACTGACCGAGACCACCGCGAAGCTGCAGACGGTGCTCAACGCACTCGGGGTCACCCTCGACGACCTTCCGGCCGCCGGGATGACCCCGCGTCAGAGCTGAATACCGATCGGGTCCGGGCGGTTCAGCCCAGGGCCTGATCGAGGTCGGTCAGGAGATCGTCGATCCCCTCCAGACCCACCGACAGCCGGAGTGCGGAGTCGCTCAGGCCGATCGCCGCACGCCCTTCCGGTCCCATCGCACGGTGGGTGGTGGTGGCCGGGTGGGTGACCAGCGACTTCGAGTCGCCCAGGTTGTTGGAGATGTCGATCACCCGCAACCGGTTGAGCACCTCGAAGGCCCGCTCCTTGCCACCGACGCCGTCGTGGTCGTTGAGCTCGAAGGTCACCACGGTGCCGCCGCCGGTCATCTGCTCGATCGCCAGCTCGTACTGCGGATGCGACTTCAGGAACGGGTACTTCACCCAGCGGACGCGCGGGTCGTCCTCGAGGAACTGCGCGATGCGCAGCGCCGAGGCCACCGACGCATCCACCCGCAGCCGCATGGTCTCGAGCCCCTTGAGCAGGGTCCACGCGTTGAACGGGCTCAGCGCCGGGCCGGTGTGCCGCATCAGGGTCTGCACCGGGCCGTCGATGTACTCGGTGGTGCCGAGCACCGCACCGCCCATGACCCGGCCCTGGCCGTCCATGTGCTTGGTGCCGGAATAGACCACCACGTCGGCCCCGAGGTCCAGGCCGCGCTGCAGCAGCGGGGTGGCGAAGACGTTGTCCAGCACCACCTTCGCGCCTGCGGCGTGCGCCAGCTCGGACACCTTGGCGACGTCGACGAGGGTCTGCATCGGATTGGACGGGGTCTCGAAGAACACCGCGTCGGCCGGCGTCGAGAGGGCCTGCTCCCACTGGGTGAGGTCCTCGCCGTCGACGAAGTCGGTGTGCACACCCCACCGCGGCAGGATCTCGTTGGCCACCACGAAACACGAGCCGAACAGGCTGCGCGCGGCGACGAGCCGGTCACCGGCCTTGAGCAGCGCACCGAGTGCCACGAAGACCGCCGACATGCCGCTCGCGGTGGCGAAGCACGCCTCGGCGCCCTCGAGCAGACGCAGTCGCTCCTGGAACATCTCGACGGTCGGATTCCCGTAGCGGGAGTAGACGAATCGCTCGTCCTCACCGGTGAAGGCACGCTCGGCGGCCTCGGCCGAGTCGTAGACGTAGCCGCTGTTGAGGAACAGCGCCTCGGAGGTCTCGAAGAAACCCGACCGCGTCAGACCGCCGCGCACGGCGAGGGTGTCGGCGGACACGCCCTCGGGAAGGTTCTGCCGGTAGATCACGACTGCCTCCACGGAAGGTCGAGGGCCCGCCAGCCCGCTCCGCCACGGTGGTCGAACTCGTCGAGCTGTCCTTCGAATCCGTCGACGATGTTGTACGCCTTGGCGATTCCGTCGGCGGTGGCGGCCTCGGCCGCGCCGATCGAGCGGTGCCCGGACCGGCAGATGAAGATCACCTCGTCGTCGTCGGCGATCCCTGCGTCACGCAGCTCGGCGACGAACGACTCGTTGGCACGACCCTCGGGGAATGTCACCCATTCGATGAAAAGTGTTTGCTTGCCCAGGATCTCGAGATCCGGGACGCCGACGTAGGCCCACTCCGGTCGGGTGCGACAGTCCACCAGCTTGGCCTTGGGATCGTTCTCCAGCTTTTCCCATGCCTGTTGCGGGGTCAGATCTCCGGCATATGTCATGCCTTGCACACCTTCCAGTTGCCGTCCTCGCGCACGACCACCGTGTCGACGGTGTGCGTCTGGTCGGACTTCTTGTCGAATTGCCAATGTACCTTCGCCGTCGCCCGGTCGCCGTCGACGGAGACGTCGGTGATCTCGGGGATGATCACCCGCCCGTTGGCCTCCAACGACGCCTGGTTCTCGGTGGTGAAGGTCTGTTCCGACGGGAATCCCGTCGAGGCCAGTTCCGCGGCGCAGGTCGACTCCCGATAGGCGGCGTAGTCGACGTTGTTGCGTGCGGTGTACTGATCGTTGATCGCGTACTGCACCTTCGCCGCGTCACTCGCCCGTTCCTCCGCGGGTCGGAACAGATACGAGAGCCCGATCCCGAGCGCCGCCAGGGCGACGACGACCAGCGCGACCAGAAATGGCCAGGCATTGCGCCACGAGGGCGGTGGTGCGTCGTCGGGTTGGGGGTCGGTGGGCTCCGGCGCCGAACTCCTGCGCGCACCTTTGGCCATGGCGATCAGTCTATCGACGCATGTCGCAGTAGTTGTCGCCGCCCTCGATCCGCCCCATCGGACCCGTCCGGTGCGTAAGGTGACCCTCACCAAATGGCCGGGGAGGGAGATCATGTTCACCAGTCGAGACCACCGCCGTCGCCGCGCCCATCTGTCGGGCATCACCCGCCGACACGGGATGGTCGCCACGCTCGCGCTGGCCACCGCCCTCGTCGTGGGTGCCTGCAGTTCTCCCGCCGAGGACAACGGCGGCGCCACCGCGCCCGCCCCGGAGGCCGGGGCGATCCCGGTCACCATCGAGCACCAGTACGGGTCGACCACCATCGACGAACCGGTCACCCGGGTCGCGGCGATGGGCGTGGGCGATGCCGACACCCTCCTCGCCCTGGGCGTGCAGCCGACCACCATCGCACCGTTCGCCGACCCCACCCAGCGGGTCACACCGTGGAATGCCGAGCTGCTCGGCGACAACCAGCCGGTGATCCTGCCGAACGTCTCCGCGGAGTTCGGCGCGATGATCCCCAAGACCCTCGCCACCGACCCCCAGCTGATCACCGCGGTCGGTGCCGCCCCCGATCGCGCCCAGTACGACAAGCTGACCGCGGCGGTCCCGACCATCGTTCGTCCCGCGAACTATCCCGACTGGCAGGTGCCGTGGGACGTCCAGGCCACCGAGATCGGCAAGGCCGTCGGACAGCCCAAGGCGGTCGCCGACAAGATCGCCCAGGTCAAGGCGCAGCTCGCGTCGATCCGCACCGATCACCCCGAGTTCGCGGGCAAGACGGCGGTGGCGGTGACCCGGTCGGCCGACGGCTCGATCTCGGTGTACGGCGCCGGCGACGGCCGCGGACAGACCCTGATCGACTACGGCCTCGCCTTCCCCGAGTCCCTGAAATCGACCATCACCAGCGGTTTCTACGGAACTCTGTCACCGGAGAACGTGTCCATGCTCGACGCCGCCGACATCGTCGTCGCCATCGACTGGCAGGGCTCCAACGCCAAACTGCAGTCCGACGCGGCGTGGAACCGGCAGCCGTTCGTGACCGGTAAACGAGTCGCGTACCTCGACCAGCAGGTCGGTTCGGCGATGTCGGTTCCCACCGTTCTGACCATTCCCTGGGTCGCCTCGCAGGCTGTCGAGCCGATCGCCACGGCAGCCACAGAAGTAAGGTGACCCTTAACCGGGATTTTGGCTCTGGGCGCGCAGCGCCTACCGTAGAAGGGATAAGCGTCGACGCACCGCCGTGCACCGCGGGCGTCGGAGACATCGAGAACCGAGGTACCGACACCTTATGACAGATCAGAGCCGTCCGTTGCGCGTTGCCATCGTCGGTGCGGGTCCCGCCGGGATCTACGCCGCCGACGCGTTGATGAAGTCCGATACCGCCAAGGATCGGGGCGTCAGCATCGATCTCTACGAGCGGATGCCCGCGCCGTTCGGCCTCATCCGCTACGGCGTCGCACCCGACCACCCGCGGATCAAGGGCATCATCACCGCCCTGCACAAGGTCCTCGACAAGCCGCAGGTCCGCCTGCTCGGCAACATCGACTACGGCACCGACATCACCCTCGCCGAGCTCAAATCGCTCTACGACGCGGTGATCTTCTCCACCGGCGCCACCGACGACCGCGCCCTCACCATCCCCGGCGTCGACCTCGAACGCAGCTACGGCGCCGGCCAGTTCGTCGCCTGGTACGACGGCCACCCCGACTTCCCCCGCACCTGGCCCCTCGACCAGGAAAAAGTCGCCGTGATCGGCGTCGGCAACGTCGCCCTCGACGTCGCCCGCGTCCTCGCCAAGACCGGCGACGAGCTACTCCCCACCGAGATCCCCGACAACGTCTACCAGGGACTCAAGGCCAACAAGGCCATCGAGGTCCACGTCTTCGGCCGTCGCGGTCCCGCCCAGGCCAAGTTCACCCCGCTCGAACTCAAGGAGCTCGACCACTCCCCCAACATCGAGGTCGTGGTCAACCCCGAGGACATCGAGTACGACGAGGGCTCGGCCGTGGCCCGCCGCTCCTCGAAGATCACCGACCAGGTCGCCACGATCATCGAGAACTACGCGATCCGCGAACCCAAGCAGGGCGCCATCCACAAGCTGTTCCTGCACTTCTTCGAGAACCCCACCGAGATCCTCGGCGAGGACGGCAAGGTCGTCGGGCTGCGTACCGAGCGCACCGAGCTCGACGGCACCGGCAACGTCAAGCCCACCGGCAAGACCACCGACTGGGACGTCACCGCCGTCTACCGCGCCGTCGGCTACCTCTCCGACAACCTGCCGGAGATCCCGTTCGACAACCAGGCCGGCGTCATCCCCAACGAGGCCGGACGTGTCTTCGACGAGGGCGCCCACATCACCGGCCTCTACACCACCGGTTGGGTCAAGCGCGGCCCCGTCGGCCTCATCGGCCACACCAAGGGCGACGCCAACGAGACCGTCGAATGCATCATCGAGGACATGACCAACGGTGCCCTCAACGTCCCGGCCGACCCGTCCGAGGACGCCGTGATCGCACTGCTCGAGTCCAAGAACGTCCCGTTCACCACCTGGGACGGCTGGTACCGCCTCGACGAGCACGAACGCTCCCTCGGCGCCGCCCAGGGCCGCGAACGCGTGAAGGTCGTCGAGCGTGAGGACATGCTCGCCGCGTCCGAGCCGGACAAGGCGCAGAAGGCCTGACGTGCCTCACACCCGGAAACGCCACGAGGGGCGACCGGAACTCCGGTCGCCCCTCGTCGCTTTCGTGAGAGGGAAAGCGCTCGGTCAGCCGGCGAAGTCGGCTGCCGCCTGCTGTGCCTGTGCCTGGGTGGTGTTGCCGCCACCGTTGTTCGGGGCCGCGACACCGCTCGGGGAGAAGATGTTGTCGATCTGGCGCAGGTTCCACCAGAAGCCGGCGTTGTCGATCAGGTTGTCGGCGTTGCTGGAGATGGTGTAGCCGGAGATCGACGACGGGAAGCAGCCGCGCCACACGGTCTTGATGGTCACCGAATCGCCCTTCTTCAGGGTCCGGACGAACTTCTTCTCGCCGTTGAACTCCTGCAGGGTGACATTGGGGAAGTCCGCACCCTGGGCGGTGACCTTGATGTAGCGGGTCATGTTCCAGATGCCGTCGGTCCAGGGCTGGCCGGGGGTGAACCCGAACTTGCAGAACACATCGCCGGTCAGGACCAGGTTGGGGGTCGCGGCCTGGGCCGGTGCGGTGGCGACGAACGATCCACCGGCGATTCCGGCGGCGGCGGCCACGGCGGCGACCGCACGCTTCATCGACTTCTTCATGTCACTCCTTCTTGCGTCGGACGGACCCGAAGATCTCGAGTCCACAGCGCCCGAGGGGGCACCGATGGTTACGTGAAGGTTTATCGCAGTCTCACAGGGTCCTGTTACCGATGATTCAGAAAAGTTGCCGTCCGGCGACTACTTCGTCATCCATATCAAACAAACCGGACATGGCGCCGGCGTGAGGTAAGGTTTCCCTTCGTGCGACGTGCGGCGGGGTTGATCCTGATCCTCGGGGTGCTGGTCGCGGGCACGATCGCCTCGGTTCTGATCGGCACGCGGGACCTACCCTTCGATGCCACCTGGAATGCGTTCACCTCCGGGTGTGCCGAGATCTGGCGTGCCGTGTTCGACCTGCGCGCCCCCCAGATCGACAAGTCCACCGACACCGCCGGGATCGTCTGGGATCTGCGCGTCCCCCGCACGGTGCTCGGCCTGATCGTCGGCGCGGCGATCGGTGCGGCCGGCGCGATCACCCAGGGCCACACCCGCAACCCGATCGCCGACCCCGGCATCCTCGGCGTCAACGCCGGCGCCGCCTGCGCGGTGGTCACCGGCGTCTACGTCTTCGGCATCTCGGCACCGCTGGCCTACATGGGTTTCGGCATGATCGGTGCGGTGATCGCCGCGGCCGCGGTGTTCGGGGTCTCGGCACTCACCGGCACCGGACCGATCACGCTGGTCCTCGCCGGTACCGGGTTGTCGGCGCTGCTCATCGCCATCACATCGGCGATCGTGCTCACCGACACCGCATCCCTGGACACCTGGCGGTTCTGGAGTGTCGGGTCGACGTCGGGGCGCGGCATCGAGATCTTCTGGGCCGCCATTCCGTTCGTCGTCGTCGGACTGGTGCTGGCGGTGGCCAGCGGCTTCTTCCTCAACATCCTGAGCCTCGGCGACGACATGACCAAGGCGCTCGGGTCCCGGGTGCTGCTGATCCGGGCGATCGGCATCCTCGCGATCACCCTGCTGGTGGGTGCCGCGACCGCCGCATGCGGACCGATCGTGTTCCTCGGGCTCGTGGTACCCCACATAGCGCGGGCGATCACCGGCCCCGACTACCGGTTGATCGTCCCGTTCTCCGCCCTGATCGGTGCGGCATTGCTGCTGGTCTGCGACATCCTCGGCCGGGTCATCGCCCGGCCGGGTGAGATCCAGGTCGGTGTGATGCTGGCATTCGTCGGCGCCCCGTTCCTGATCGCCATGGTCCGACGAACGAAGTTGACGAGCGTATGAGCATCCTCGACAGCCCCTCCCGGATCGTCCGTGTCGGCCCGACCGCCTGGGTCCTGCGTCCCCGCATGGTGCTCAGCGTGACCGTGGCGTTCGTCATCGCCTTCGTGCTGTTCCTGCTGAGCATCACGATCAGCGACTACCCGGTCACGCCGGCCGACGTGATACGCATCCTGCTCGGTGGCGGCACCCGGATCGAGAACGTCGTGATCCTCGACGACGCCGTCCCCCGCGCACTGGTGTCGGTACTGGTCGGCTTCGCGCTCGGGTTGTCGGGGTCGCTGACCCAGCTGATCGCCCGCAACCCCCTGGCCACCCCGGACATGCTCGGGATCACCGCCGGGGCCGGCATGGCCGCGGTCGCGGCCATCGCCTTCGGCTCCACCTGGGGTGCATGGCTGGCCGACCTGGGTGTGCCCACCGCCGCCCTGATCGGCGGGCTCGGGGTGGCCGCGGTGATGTACATCCTGGCCTGGCCGGGACGCAAGGCCAACAGTGCGATCAATCCGACCCGGCTGGTGCTGATCGGTGTCGGCATGACCTGGATCCTGCAGTCGGTGACGGCGTACTGGCTGACCCGCGCCGACATCCGGGACGTCGGGCGCGCGCAGGTGTGGCTGGTGGGTTCGGTGTCCAACACGTCGTGGGCGTCGGTGTGGCCGGTCGCCCTCGCCGTGGTCGTCGCCGTCGTCGGGGTGGGTGTGCTCGCCCGGCAGATCGATGCGATGACCCTCGGCAACGACCTGGCCCGTGGGCTCGGGGTGCGCACCATGGCGGTGTCGACGGCGGTGCTGCTGATCGCCGTGGTGGTGGCCGCACTCGCGGTGTCGGCGGCCGGCCCGATCGCCTTCGTCGCACTGCTCGCCCCGCAGATCGCGATGCGCCTGACCGGTAGCGCCGTGCCCACCCCGGTCGCGTCGGGTGCGATCGGTGCGATCCTCGTCGTCGGCGGCGACATCCTGGCCCGCACCGTCCTGCCCGATGGCCTGCCGGTGGGTATCGTGACCGCTGCCATCGGCGGCCCGTTCCTGATCTACCTGATGGTCTCGATCTCCCGAAAGGCCACCGTATGAGCAGACTCTCGGCCCGCGATCTCGTCGTCGGCTACGACGAGCGGATCATCATCGACGGACTCGACGTCGATGTGCCCGACGCCGCGGTCACCACGATCATCGGCCCCAACGGCTGTGGCAAGTCCACGCTGTTGCGGTGTCTGGCGCGACTGCTCCCGCCGAAGTCGGGGACGGTCCTGCTCGACGGCTCCGACATCACCACCCTGCGACCCAAGTCGGTGGCCCAGACCCTCGGCATCCTGCCGCAGAACCCGGTGGCCCCCGAGGGTCTGACGGTCCGCGATCTGGTCGGGCGCGGCCGGCACCCGTACCAGAAGTGGTATCGGCAGGCGTCGTCGGAGGACGAGGAGGCCGTCGACGAGGCGCTCGAGCTGACCGCGACCGCCGCGCTCGCCGACCGCACCCTCGATGCGCTGTCGGGTGGTCAGCGCCAGCGGGTGTGGATCGCCCTGGCACTGGCGCAGGGCACCGATCTGCTGTTGCTCGACGAGCCGACCACCTACCTGGACCTGACGCACTCACTCGAGGTGCTCGACCTGGTGCACTCGCTGAAGGTCGATCACGGCAAGACCATCGTGATGGTCCTCCACGACCTGAATCTGGCCGTCCGCTACAGCGATTCGCTGTTCGTGATGCGCGACGGCCAGTTGGTGGAGCAGGGGCCCCCGGAGTCGGTGATCAGCGTCGAACTGCTCGATCAGGCCTTCGGTCTGCGGGCCGAGATCATCACCGACCCCGTCTTCGGTGGTCCGATGATCGTGCCGATCGGGACGCACAGCGCCCGCAAGGTGCCCATGTCCGAGTGAGTTCGGCGGCCGCTGTCGGTCGCCGACCCACGATGGTCTCGAGTCGGGCCCCCGCACCCAACGATGGTCGAGCCGGGACCGAGCACCGCGAGGACCCGTGTCGAGACCTCCGCCGCCCACGCTCACACCGCGACCGCGCCTCCGCCCACCCACAAACCACCAGCCCCCCACGATGGTCGAGCCGGGACCGAGCCGCCAGGCGAGGACCCGAGTCGAGACCTCCGGCGGCCACCACACGAACGCAACCCCACCGACGCCGACAACCCACGCTCACAACGCGATCGCGCCACCGAGCCAGGTGCCTGCGGCGAGCAACCCGCCGAACAGTTCGATCCCGATCGTGTAGGCGGCCGCCCGGGACGCCGACACCGTCCCCCGCCAGGCCTGCGTCGTGGAGCGGGTGCGGACGAGCTCGGCGAGCATCGCACCGACGATGAAGCCGAGGAACAGTCCCACCACCGGGATCACGAAGAAGCCGACGATCCCGACGACCGCACCGACGACGACGGTGCGGTTGGGGATTCCGTCAGACCGCAGGACCCGGCCTGCGACAAGATATTTGACGGTCTCGGTGATCGCGATCAGAGCCACCGCGACACCGAGTACGGCCCATGCCCATCCGCCGACGATCGCCGCCCAGACCAGGATCGCCACGACGACCAGCAGCGTCCCCGGGATCACCGGGATGACGATGCCGAGCAGCCCGATCAGGATGACGACGCCGACGATGATGTCGCCGTAGAGCGGCATCGACGCGCCGCTCAGTCGACGACGGCGCGTGACGGGTCGGTGGTCGACTCGTCGGGTGCGGGTGTGGGAGCTGCCGGCGGGGCGACGGGCGGACGACCGCCGGCCTGATGCGGCGGGCCGGGCGGCGGGAAACCCCGGCCCGGCTGACGCGGCCCCGGCGGAGGTCCGACCGGGGGACGGCCCGGTACGCCACCGGCCGGGCCCACCGGAGGACGCGGAGGCTGTTGTGCACCACGCGGTCCCGGCGCGGGCCGACCCGGACCGTGCGGTCCGGGGCCCTGCGGACCGGGCGCTCCGGGGCCCTGCGGACCGTGTGCTCCGGGACCCTGCGGACCGGCGGGCGGGACCGGCGGACGGGTGGGCATGACCGGCGGAACCGGTGCGGGCGCACCGTGTTTGGCCTCGCGACCGCTGACCGGGGTGACGATCGAGGCCGCCCGCACCGCACGTTCACGGGCGGTGGCGACGTCGTCGGCGGTGGCGGTGACCACGCCCATGCGGCGCCGGTGGAAGCTCTCCGGCTTGCCGAAGAGCCGAATGTCGGTCTCGGGCACCATGAGTGCCTGTGCGACGTCGGTGAAGCCGATCGCCTTCTCGTCGAGCTGGCCGTAGATCACCGCCGACGCACCGGGTGAGGCGAGGGTGACGTCGACCGGCAGTCCGAGGATCGCGCGGGCATGCATCTCGAACTCGCTGAGCCGCTGGGTGGCCATCGTGACCAGGCCGGTGTCGTGTGGTCGCGGACTGACCTCGGAGAAGTACACGTCGTCACCCTTGACGAACAGTTCCACGCCGAAGATCCCACGGCCGCCGAGCTTTCCGTCGCCCATGGCGGTGGCGATCCGGGCCGCGATCGAGGTGGCCGCGCCGAGTGCGTCGGGGCTCATCTCGTGCGGCTGCCAGCTCTCCACGTAGTCGCCGCCGACCTGCTTGTGTCCGATCGGCGCACAGAAATGGGAGGTGATCCGACCGGTCGCGGGGTCGATCGCGCGCACGGTCAGCAGGGTGATCTCGAAGTCGAATTCGACCCAGCCCTCGATGATCACCCGATCGGTGGCGACGCGGCCACCGGTGGTCGCGCACTCCCATGCGGCGGTGATGTCGTCGGCGCTCTTGATCACCGTCTGGCCCTTGCCCGACGACGACATCACCGGCTTCACCACACACGGGTAGCCGATCTGCTTGACCGCGATGGTCATCTCTTCGAGCGAGCCGGCGAACAGGTACGGCGAGGTCGGCAGACCGAGTTCCTCGTCGGCGAGCCGCCGGATGCCCTCACGGTTCATCGTGGCCATCACCGCTGCGGCGGTCGGGATCACCTCGGCCTGGCCGCGTCGTTCCACCACCTGCAGGGCCTCGGTGGCGATCGCCTCGATCTCCGGCACCACATAGTTCGGTCGGTACTTGTCGACCAGGGCGAGGATCGCATCCGCGTCGGTCATGTCGACGACCTCGGCGTGGTGGGCCACCTGCTGTCCCGGCGCCCCCTCGTACCGGTCCACCGCGATCACCTCGACGCCGAGGCGCTGGAATGCGATGACCAGTTCCTTGCCGAGTTCACCGGCGCCGAGCACCATGACGCGCGTCGCGGTGGGCGAGTTCGGGGTTCCGATGACGTCGGGCGGCCCGACCGACGACGGACGGGTCGCCTGCATCCGGGTCGGGGCGTCGGGGGCGGGCTTCGGCTCCGGCGCCGCCGGGGCGGCAGCGGCCGGCTCGGCGGGCGCGGGTGCAGCGTTCGCGGCGGGCTGTGCGGGAGCGTTCGCGGCGGCCGGAACCCCCGACTCCGCCATCGCGTCCGGGGTCGACTTGTTCAGCGAGGGCCGGGCGGCCTCGGGCGCCGGATCGGCCGCGGGTGGCGGCACCGCAACGACGGGCTCCTGTGGCGTCGGAGTCGACGCGCTGCTCTCGGGGTTCGAGGTCATCCCCGAATTCTACGTGGCGACCCGATCATCCGGATGCGGCACCACGGGAGTCGCATTGCGGTTTCACAACGTCTCAGACCTGCAGAAACCCTGTGTTCAGCCCATCACCTCGTGGACGTAGCACCACCGCCACCGCTCACCCGGTTCAGCCGAACGCATGACGGGGTGTCCGGAGTCGTGGAAGTGCGCGGTGGCGTGCCGGCGCGGCGACGAGTCACAACACCCGATGTGACCGCACTCGAGACACTTACGCAGGTGCGACCAATGGTGCTCCCCCATCGCCACACAGTCCTCGCACTCGTCGGCCCGACCGGTCGCGGCGGGCGGATCGGCGGCCTCGTCGACGCCGATCGTGCCGAGTTCCGGACAGCGTGCCGCGGCACCGCCGGCCTCACCCGGTGCGTCGTTCCCGCCGTTGCCACGTCCGAACATTCGCATGGGCCCATTATCCCCACTAGGTTCGAGCGCGTGAGTGCGTCACTTCTCCTCGTCGCGGCGGTGTCACTCGCCATCGCCGCCGTGTGCCGCCACTTCCGGTTGTCGGCACCGCTGGTGCTGGTCGCGGTCGGTCTGGGTATCGGGTGGATCCCGGGGCTGCCCAGCGCCACCCTCGATCCCGAGTTCGTGCTGTTCGTGATCCTGCCGCCCCTGTTGTATTCGGCCGCCCAGGACAGCTCCTACCAGGACATCCGCGCCAGCGGACGGGCCATCGGCCTGCTCGCGGTGGGCCTGCCCCTGTTCACGACGCTGCTGGTGGGGCTGGTCGCGTGGGGTGCGGTCCCGCACCTGCCGTTGGCGGCGGCGCTGGTCCTCGGCGCGGTGGTGGCCCCACCGGATGCGGTGTCGGCGCAGGCGATCGGGCGCCGGGTGGGCCTGCCCCGGCGCCTGATGACGCTGCTCGGCGGGGAGAGTCTGCTCAACGACGCGACCGCACTGACCGCACTGCGGGTGGCGGTGGCCGCCGCGATCGGTGCCACCACCACCGTCTGGGACGGGGTCGCCACCTTCCTGCTGGCGGCGGTGGGCGGTGTCGTCGTGGGCCTGGCGATCGGTTATCTGACCGGCTGGGTACGCAACTGGCTCACCGATCCGACGCTGGAGACCGCGATCGGCATCATGGTCCCGTTCGGCACCTACTTCGTCGCCGAGGAGCTGCACACCTCCGGGGTGATCGCGGTGGTCACCGCGGGCCTGCTGCTCGGTCAGCGGTCGCTGCGGGTCGGCTATGCCACACGGCTGCAGGACGAGTCGGTCCGCAAGTCGATCGACGCGCTGCTCGAGTCCTTCGTGTTCCTGCTGATCGGATTGCAGCTGCCCGACCTGGTGCGGGGGCTGGCCGGGGAATCGTGGGCGCACATCGCCGTCGACTCCGTACTGGTGCTGGCCACGGTGATCGTGGCCCGCCTGCTCTGGGTGTATCCGGCGACGTATCTGCCGCGCCTGCTGTCGCGGTCCATCCGGGAGGCCGAGCCCCCGCCCACACCGGCGTCGGTGTTCATCGTCGGCTGGGCCGGGATGCGCGGGGTGGTGTCCCTCGCGGCGGCCGCGACCATCCCGCTCACCACCCAGTCCGGGGAGGCGTTCCCGGCGCGCGCGGAGGTCTTGTTCCTGACGTTCGTGGTGGTGGTCGGCACGTTGGGGTTGCAGGGCACCACCCTGCCGTGGCTGATCCGGCGTCTCGGGGTCGCCGACGACGACACCGCCGCCGATCGGCTCACCTATGCCGCGGCACAGGACCGTGCCTCCCGCGAGGCCGAACTCCGGCTCGACGAGATCGAGGCCGCCATGGCGCCCGACGACGTACGCCGGCACCAGATCGGAATGCTGCGCAAATGGGTGACCACACAACGCAATACCGCCTGGGAGGAGCTCGGTCGCGGCCCGGACACGATCGGCGAGAGCCCGACCGCCGCGGCCAACCGGATCCGGATCGAACTGCTGCAGGTGCAGCGCAAGGTGTTCGTCGAGGAACGGCGCGCCGCCCGGATCGACGACGAGGTGTTCCGAAAGGCCATGCGGCGCCTGGACTTCGCCGAGGGGCTCACCGACCGCGGCGACAGCTGAACCTCTACCCGACCGGCGCGGTCGTCCCGGCCACGGCGGGTTCACCGATCTCGGCGAGCTCGTAGACCTCGGTCTCGGCGGCACGACCCCGCAGCGTGACGGTCTCCAGTTCCCGCCAGCGTGCCGCCTCGTGCGCGGCGGCGGCGGCGATCGTCCGTCCGGATGCCAACGGGCGGCGCGGATCCCGCTTCGCCAGTTCCGACAGCCGGGCGCTCTCGTTGACCGGGTCGCCGATCACGGTGAACTCGAATCGTTCGATCGCACCGACGTTCCCGGCCACCACCGGCCCGTGACCCACGCCGATTCCCGCCGACAGCTCCGGCACCTCGACGGCCAGCCGGTCGGCGATCTCGCGGGCGGTCGCGAGTGCGGCACCGGCACTGTCGGGCAACGAGATCGGGGCACCGAAGACCGCCAGCACGGCGTCGCCCTCGAATTTGTTGACCAGGCCGCGATGGGTGTCGACGGCATCGACGATCACCGCGAAGAACCGGTTGAGGATCTCCACCACCTCGGTGGGGGTGCGTTCGGCAGTCAGCCGGGTGGAGCCGATCACGTCGACGAACATCGCCGCCACCACCCGCTCGGTGCCACCGAGCTCGGGATCGGAGGCCAGCGCGGCCTCGGCGACGTCGCGGCCCACGTGCCGGCCGAACAGATCCCGCACGCGTTCGCGTTCGCGCAGCCCGCCGACCATGGAGTTGAATCCCGCCTGCAGGTCGCCGAGTTCGGTGCCGTCGTAGACGACGAGTTCGGCGTCGTCGAGGTCACCGGCCTGCACCCGCTGCATCCCGGTGCGCACGCTGCGGATCGGTCCGGTGATGCTCAGACTCGACAGCACGGTCAGGATCAGTCCGGTCGACAGTGCCGTCACCGCCAGCACCGCCACCCCGACGAACATGTCGAGCTTGCTGGTCTCGTCCCGGAACGCCCCGAACAGCACCACCAGCAGGATGCCGGCCACCGGGATCGCCGAACCCACCAGCCACGACACGAACGACCGGCTGCGCACCCCGCTGCCCCGCCGGCGCCGGCCGTATCCGGCGCTGATCAGTTCGGCGGCCACCGGCCGCATCGCGAACTCGATCAGCAGATACGAGACGGCCACCACGACCACCCCGCTCATCCCCACCACGAACAGCACCTTGGGGATCAGATGCGGGTGGATGATCCCGTAGCAGAGGGTGAACAGGATGACCGCGCCCAGCCACAGCAGACCCTGGATCCCGATCAGCCAGCGCGGTGCCCGGCGGGCCCGACGTGCGTCCCGCGCAGTGGGCCGTCGGTCCCGGATGGCCCACTGCAGGTCACGGACGACGATCACGGTGCCCGCGCCGATCCCGACCACGAAGGCCGCCACCACGTACACCGGCACGGTGATGAAGTTCACCCACCACAGGTCGGCCACGAACACCGACGGTTCGGGGATGCCGACCGAGGCGAGGGCGATCGCGACGATCGCCCCGACGAGGTTGGCGATCACCAGGGATGCGGTGAGCACCGTCTGCACCCGCAGCCGCTGCACGAAGCCGCTGTCGGTGCTGGAGCCGAGCAGAATCGATCCGTAGTCCCGTGTCCCCCGCGCACCGAGCATGCAGACACTGTGTCACAGCGGCGACGCACGTAGGCGACGCCACCGATTCCGGTGGGCATCCGGGCAACCCGGACATCGGGGCGTGTCTCGCCCTAGACTCTGCCCATGGCGTCGACAGCTCTGGGGCAGCGGCCACCGGAGGACATGCGCCTGGCCGTGGTCACCGACCTGCGGGCCGCCCTCACCGGCGCGGTTCCGGCAGCGGCCCCGGGGTCGGTCGTCACCGCCGGTCCGGGAACCGGCAAATCCCATCTGCTGCGGGAGCTGACCGCGTCGCTGCCCGGTACGGTGCGTCGCGCGTGCGCCGACGAACTGTCCTGGCGCCGGCCGTTCGACGTGGCCTGCACCCTGCTCGGGGTCGCCGCCCCCGATCCGGTCCCGGAGGGTTTCGAGGACACCCTGCTCGATCGCGTGGACGAGATGTGTGCGTCGGACCGGCTGACCCTCGTCGTCGACGACGCCCACAACGCCGACGCGGCGAGCCTGGAGATGCTGGGGCGGCTGGTCGACGCCGCCGCCGACCTTCCGCTGGTGTTGCTGCTGGCGCGTCGTCAGCTCCCCCGGCGCACCATGCTCGAACAGTTCGTCGCACGCCGGTCGGTGCGCGAGTGGACGTTGCCGGCGATGACCGACGATGCCGTGACCGTGATGGCCACCGAGGTCCTGGGTGCCGCCCCGGATGCGGCGCTGACCGCACTGCTGGCCACCGCCGGCGGCAACCCGATGCACGCCCTGACCCTGCTGCGCGGACTGCAACGCTCCGGTGAGCTGACCGTCGAGCAGGGCCGCGCCACCACCGGGCACACCGACGCCGGGACCGCGCTCGCCGACGTCCGCGACGTCGTCGGAACCCATCTGGCGCTGCTCGATCCCCGGGCCACCGACCTCCTCCGCAAACTCGCGGTCTGGGGCGGCCCAGCCACCCTGCCCGATCTCGCGGCCCTCGACGCCTCACCGCCGGTGGCGCTGGTGGCCGCCGCCCAGTCCGCCGTCGACGCGGGGGTGATCGCGATCAGCGACAGCGGACAGCTGTCGTTCACCCACGATCTGTACGCCGAGGTCGTCTACGCCCGCCTGGCCCCGGCCCTGCGATCGGTGCTGCACGAGGCGATCGCCGGGCTGCAGCGCACCCGCGGTGCCCATCAGCTGGTGGCCCATCACGTCCTCGCCGCAGATCTCGACGACGCCGCCGGGGTGTCCGACGCCGTGCGCCGCGCCGAGGAGGACCTGGTGAACACCCCGGCGGTCGCCGTCGACCTGCTCGATTCGGTGGGGGACCGGCCCGGGGCACCGACACCGGGCATCCGACTCGGACTGGCCAAGGCCCTGGCACGGACCGGCCAGCTCCGGCGCGCCTCCGAGGTCGCGGCCGAGGGGGTCGGCATCACCACCGACATCGACGAGCTCGCCATGCTGCTCCGAATCCAGATGTTCACCCTGATCGCACAGGGACGGACCGCCGAGGCGCGCAGACTCATCGTGGAGACCCTCGAGCTGCCGGTCGGCGACGCCGCCGAACGCACCCTGCGGGACCTCCTCGCCTACCTGGGAATCCTGGAGGGCGGCGCCGCGGTCCCGGAGTCGCCGTTCGACACCGCCACCTCGCCGACGGGTCTGGTGACCGAGGCGTTGCGGCAGTTCCTGCGGGGCGAGTTCACCGGCTGTCTGGAACTGGCGATGGAGGCCTCCCGCCTGGAGGGCGCCGCCCCCGACACCGATCGCGCGGTCACCACCTCCGCCGACATCTGGCCACCGCTGATCGAGTTATACGCCAACGGCCCCCGGGCCGCGGCCACCCTGCTCGACCACGTCACGCAGTTACGCACCGACCGCGGCACCAACTGGATGACCAGCTATCACGAATTCACTTCCGGTGGAATCGAATTGATCGCCGGACGCCTCTCCGACGCAGCCGCCCGGTTCGACGCCGGTTTCGAGCATCTCGGCGCCACCGAGATGGGCTGGACCTCCCTGGCGCAGGCCGGCCGCGCCCTGGTCGACATCCATCGGGGCGAACTCGGTGCCGCGGCAACACGACTCGACGAGTACACGGCGTCGGGTCTTCCCCACCAGTTCGGCATCCCCACCGTGACGGCCACCCACTCGGCCCTACTCGAGGCGCTGCGCCGACTCCGTCCGGCGGCCACCGAGGCCGCCGCGGCGTGGCGCCGGGCACGCGAGCTGAACCTGTACGGCTGGATGCCGATGGTGGTCCTGCAGACCACGCGGATCGCGCTCCGCGCACACGACGACGACCTGATCTGCGATATCCGCGAAGGCATCTCGGCGCTGCCCCGTCCACTTCCGGCCGCTGCCACCGGCGTCCTGCTGGCCGACGCCCTCTGCGCGACGGCCCAGGGCGAGGTCCCGCCGGCACCGGTCACCGAGCTGGCGATCACGGCGGCCACCGGGGCACGCGAGATGGGCGACCGGTTGGGCGCGGCCTCGGCCTGGGAGGAGGGGGCATGTGCGGCCGCGGCCCTCGGCGACAAGACCACCGCCAAGGACCTGGGGATTCGCGCGTTGTCGGTGACCCAGGAGATGGGCGCGGTGACCTCGTCCACCCGGATCAGTTCCCGGCTGCGCGCCCTGGGCCTGCGGCTCGACCCGAAGGCGGTGCGTGATCGGCCCCGGACCGGCTGGGACAGTCTCACCCGGTCGGAGGTCACCGTCGCCGAACTCGTCGCCGACGGATTGAGCGGGCCGGAGATCGCCCAGCGCCTCGTCCTGTCCCGCCGGACGGTGCAGACACATGTGTCGCACGCGCTGACCAAACTGGGGCTGCGGACCCGGGTGGAACTGGCCGCGCTGGTCGTGGCCCGTCGGCATCGAGGCTGACCGGCGGAAGGGAGGCTGACCGGCGGCAGGGAGCCGGCCCGGGATGGCACCAAAACCTCGGTCAGCACACCGATTGCCGCACCCGCGCAGCGGAGGACAGTGGTCATCACCGGACATCACCGCGTCGACTGCCCCGCCACATGCCGGACAGCACCACCGAAAGGTACGGCCATGACCAGCCCCACACGCCCCGCCCCCGTGGACCTCGCCCACCACTCGCATCTCACCGGGGTCTATGCCCCGCAACGCACCGAGGTCGACGTCGACGACCTCCCGGTCACCGGAAGCCTGCCGGAGTCACTGCGCGGCAGCTATCTGCGCAACGGCCCCAACCCGCGGTTCGATCCGATCGGCTCCTACGTCTATCCCCTCGACGGCGACGGCATGGTGCATGCCATCTCCCTCGCCGACGGGAAGGCCGCCTACCGCAACCGGTTCGTCCGGACACCGATGGTGATCGCCGAAGAGGCTGCCGGACAAGCGATCTGGTCCGGGATCACCGACGGGCACACCCCGTCGGTGGCCGAGGTGGGCCCCGACCTCGCCGGCACCGTCCGCGAACTCCCCGACATCAACATCGTCTCCCACGCCGGCCGGCTGATGGCCATGGCCGAGGCCGACCGCCCCTACCTGCTCGCCCCCGCCGATCTCGCGACGCTGGCCCGCACCGACTGCGACGGCGCCATGCGGGTCGGCAGCACCGCCCACCCCAAGATCGATCCGGTCACCGGTGAGCTGGTGCTGTTCAACTACGGGCTCGAGGCCCCGTTCCTCACCTGGTCGGTGATCGGCCCCGACGGGTCGGCGGTGCGCACCCCCACCCCGGTCGAGGGACTCGACACCCCGACGATGATCCACGACATGGCGCTCACCGAGCGCTACATCGTCCTGTTCGTCTGCCCGCTGCGGTTCGATCTGGTGGCCGCGATGACCGGTGGTTCCCTGCTGTCGTGGCGCCCCGACGACGGCACCCGGATCGCGCTCATCCCCCGCGACGGCGGTCCGGTCCGGTGGCTGACCATGGACCCGATCTGGGTGTGGCATTTCGCGAACGCCTTCGACAACCCGGACGGCTCGGTCACCGTCGACTACGTCGAGTGGACCTATCCGAACGGATTCACCGACGATCCGCGGCGCGACACCTCGGCGCTGGTCCGGGCCCGGCTCGACCCGAACGGCCCGGTCACCCGCACCACGATCAGCGAGAAGGCGGTGAACCTCGAGTTCCCCCGCGTCGACGACCGGTTGCTCACCCGGGATCATCACCGTGTCGCGACGGTCGCCAAGGGACCCGGCGACTCCGGCGACCTCGACAGCCTGTGGTTCCACGACCTGCAGGCGGGCACCGAGACGTGCTGGACCCCGGGGGTGGCGATCGGCGAGCCGATCTTCATCCCGAGCGCCGACGGCGACCTGTGGGGTGCGATCGGCACCGACCCGGAGTCGATGCGGTCACGGTTCTACCTGCTCGCCGCCGACGACCCGGCGGCCGGCCCGGTCGCGACGGTGGATCTGCCGATCCGGGTACCGGCCGGACTGCACGGGGCGTGGCTGCCCGCATGAGGCAGGCCGCCCGCGTACGTCCGACGGTGCGGGTCCGGGGTCAGACGATCTCGCGGCGCACGATCGTCTGATCGCGGCCCGGGCCGACGCCGATGCACGAGATGTGCGCGCCGGACAGTTCCTCGAGACGCAGGACGTAGTCCTGGGCGTTCTTCGGCAGGTCCTCGAAGCTCTTGCAGCCGGAGATGTCCTCCCACCATCCGGGCATGTACTCGTAGACCGGCTTGGCGTGATGGAACCCGGTCTGCGTCATCGGCATGTCCTCGACCCGCTCGCCGTCGACCTCGTAGGCCACGCAGATCGGCACCTGCTCGACGCTGGAGAGCACGTCGAGCTTGGTCAGGAAGTAGTCGGTGATGCCGTTGACGCGGGTCGCGTAACGCGCGACGACGGCGTCGAACCAGCCGCAGCGGCGGGCACGGCCGGTGGTGACACCCACCTCGCCGCCGGTCTTGGCCAGGTAGGAACCCCACTCGTCGAACAGTTCGGTCGGGAACGGACCCGACCCGACGCGCGTGGTGTAGGCCTTCAGGATGCCGAGCACGGTGGTGATCCGGTTGGGGCCGATACCGGCACCCACCGCGGCGCCGCCTGCGGTCGGGTTGGACGACGTCACGTACGGGTAGGTGCCGTGGTCGACGTCGAGCAGGGTGCCCTGCGAACCCTCGAGCAGCACGGTCTCACCGCGTTCGAGGGCCTGGTTGAGCAGCAGCCGGGTGTCGGCGATGCGGTGCTTGAAGCTCTCGGCCTGTCCGAGCACCTCGTCGACCACCTGGGCGGGGTCGAGGGCGCGGCGGTTGTAGATCTTGACCAGGATCTGGTTCTTGAGCTCGAGGGCCGCCTCGACCTTCTGGGTCAGGATCTTCTCGTCGAGGACGTCGGCCACGCGCACGCCGACGCGGGCGATCTTGTCCTGGTAGCAGGGGCCGATGCCACGGCCGGTGGTACCGATCTTCTTGTTGCCGAGGAAGCGCTCGGTGACCTTGTCGATGGCCACGTGGTACGGCATCAGCAGGTGTGCGTCGGCGGAGATCATCAGGCCGGTGGTGTCGACATCACGGTCCTCGAGACCGCCCAGCTCGGTCAGCAGCACACCCGGGTCGACGACGACACCGTTGCCGATGACGTTGTTCACGCCCGGCGTGAGGATGCCGGACGGGATCAGGTGGAGCGCAAAGGTCTCACCATTGGGCAGCACGACGGTGTGCCCGGCGTTGTTACCGCCCTGGTAGCGGACCACCCACTGCAGCGCACCGCCGAGTAGGTCGGTGGCCTTTCCCTTGCCCTCGTCACCCCACTGGGCTCCGATAAGCACGATCGCGGCCATGGACTCCCACTCCCCTTCATGATCGGAAATGATTCTGACTGTCGGCACAGTCCGAACCGGGACAACCCTACTTGTTCGGGTCGGTCGATACGCTATGCGCATGTCGTTTGTGCTCATCGCGTCGTCCGAGGTGCCCGCGACGACGGCCTCCCCACGCGCCGTCCGCGACGAGGTGAAGGCCCGTATCGCCGACCCGGCGGTGAGCCGGCTGATCGTCACCGCCGGACCCGACGACACCCACCCGGACCGCTTCTTGTCGCAGGTCATCGCGGTGTTGATGCGGGCCGAACGCCTCGACGTCGAGGTCGGATACGCCCCCGGTCAGCCCACCGAGACCACCGCCGTCTACCGGCTCCCGCACGGCGCGGCGGCCCGCGAGCTCGCCGAACAGGGAACCGCCGTGCGCCTCCCGCTGATCCGCGACGACGCCGCCACCGTGCTGCTCGGCAGTGCCCGGCACCTCGGCGCCGAGGGCGCCCGGCTGCACGGCGAGAGCTACGTCGACGATCACCGGCTGTTCTCCGGGACCGTCTCCGGCATCCGGATCGAACCCACCCGCGAGCTCCCCGGGCTGCGCGCGAGGCTGGAGGCACCCGCCGGATGGCGCCGGCTGTGGCGCCGCGAACCCTGGTATCCGGGGCGGGCGGTGCAGACCGGTGGCAGCAATCTGGTCGTCGAACGCGAGGGCGCGCTGACCGAACGCGCGGTGAAGCGGTCGACGTTCTACCGTCATGACGTGGATCTGAAGCTGGTGTGCCGATGAGCGGCCTCGAACAGGGCGGCGCCCGCCGCACCCCGTCGCTGTCCCAGGTGGTGCGCGCGGTGGCGCCGAGCTGGGTGTTCCTGGCGCTGATCGCCGTCGCCGGGGTCGGGGCATGGCTGTGTGTGGACGCCGGCCTGGAACGCACCTCGACCACCGCCACCATCGGCACCGTGCTGCTGGTGCTGGCCGGCTGGGTGATCTCGCTGTGTCTGCACGAGTTCGCACACGCGGTGACCGCGTACCGCTTCGGCGACCACAACGCCGAACTCCGCGGATATCTCACCCTCAATCCGCTGCGCTACACCCATCCGGGGCTCTCGCTGGGCCTGCCGCTGCTGATCATCCTGCTCGGCGGCATCGGCTTCCCCGGCGGCGCGGTGTACCTCGACGAGCGCGGCTTCAGCCGGGGCCAGCGCACCACCGTCGCGCTGGCCGGTCCGGTGATGAACCTGCTGCTGGCATTCATCCTGCTGACCGTGATCCGGGCCTTCGGACCGTTCGCCGAGACCCCGTTCGGCGTGTTCTTCGTCTCCGACCACCTGATCACCCTGTGGTCGGCGCTGGCGATGCTGGCGTTCCTGCAGATCACCGCGGCGATCCTGAACCTGATCCCGATGCCCGGATTCGACGGATACGGCGCGATCGAGCCCTATCTGTCGGCGCAGGCACGCCAGACCGCCGCCAAGATCGCGCCCTACGGCTTCCTGATCATCTTCGCGTTGCTGTTCATCCCGCAGCTGAACCGAGTGTTCTTCGACATCGTGTTCTGGTTCTTCGACCTGTCCGGCGTACCGTCACAGCTGGCCGGGTGGGGATGGAACACCTTCCTGTTCTGGCGGTGACCGCGCCCTCAGGCGCGTGAGGCCGACGTCCCCAGGTTCACCTCGATCACCGATCCGGTGGTGTTGCCGGGATCGTCGACCAGATACATCACCGCCCGGGTCACCTCCTCGGGTTGCAGCCACGGCACCCCCTGCGGGCTCAGGCCGGCGAAGATCGCCCGCGCGTCGTCGGCGGTGGGGTTGGCCAGGTCGGGCCGGAAGTGCTTGAGCGACGCGGGATTGAGCACCATCGGGGTGTCCACCGTGGTGGGGCAGACGACGTTGGCGGTGATGCCATAGGCACCCACCTCCAGGGCCACCGACTTGATGAAGCCGATGATCCCCCACTTGGTGGCGGCATAGTGCGACAGATCCCGCATGCCGCCGCGGCCGGCACCCGACGACACCCCGACGATGCGCCCGTGCCGGTGCTGTTTCATCACCGAGACGACGGCCCGCACACAGTGGAAGGTGCCGCTCAGATTGGTCGCGACCATGTCGTCCCACTGCGCGGTGGTCATGGTGTCGACCGGGTTGAACGCGCAGATCCCGGCATTGGCGACCAGGATGTCGAGACGGCCGTGGTCGGTGCGGACCTGCCCGACGAGTTCGTTCACGGCGTCGGCGTCGCGCACGTCGACCACCGCCGTCGTGGCCTTGCCGCCGGCGTCGGCGATCGCGGCGGCGGTGGCCTCCAGCTCGGCGGAGGTACCCAGCGGATACGGGATCGTGTCGATCTGACCGGCGATGTCGGTGACGATCACATGGGCACCCGCCCGGGCGAGCGCCAGGGCATGGGCCCGGCCCTGTCCGCGCGCGGCCCCGGTCACCCAGGCGACCTGTCCGTCGAGATCGGTCATCGTTCCTCCTCGAATCCGTAAGTGGTGATCGCGTTGTCGGCGTAGAACCGCTGCAGATCACCCGGCGCACCCGCACCGAGAACGGTGTCGAGGGCGTGTTGGAGGTCGGTGTGGGTACCGGCCATGTGCTCGATCGGGATGTTGCTGCCGAAGATCACCCGATCCCAGCCGAAGGCCTCCAGCGCGGGTTCGAGCCACGGCCGCAACGCCTCCGCCGACAGCTCTCCGGTGACCATGCCCAGGCCCGAGAGTTTGCAGCGGGCCGCGGTCTCCCGAGCGCAGGTGGTGACGGCCGTGCGCCAGCAGGCATGTGCGGCGGGGTCGGTGCCGTCCGGCCAACCGGTGTGCTCGAGGACCGTGGTGAGCCCGTCGAATGCCGAGATCGTCCGAATCCAGGCGTCCATGTCGCCGGGGTGGGTGACCAGGTCGAAGACCAGCCCGTGTTCCTCAAGCCAGCGCAGGACCGTCTGTGCCGCAGCCGATTCGGGCGGGAAGTCGTAGAGCACCCGGATGCCGCTCAGCCGGCCGGTGATCGCGAGCTGTGCGTCGAGGTCGGCGATGATCTCCGACGACGAGCCCTGCGGGTCGACCGTGCCGACGAACCGCATGTCCACCCCGGCGCGGTCGGCGAGATCGGCAACCCACCGCAGTTCGTCGTGGTGGGCCTGCGGTGCGGTGACCGCCGAGACGTGGACGAACCCGTCGACGCCCGCGGTTGCGCCATCTCGCCGATAGTCCTCGAGCAGGAAGGTCGGGAACATGTCGGGGTCGCCGAGGTCGGCGGCCATCGCCGCCAGCCCCGGATACCAGGGGTTGGCGCGGTCCCAGAGGTGGACATGCGCGTCCACGACACGGCGCGGGGCAGGGCGGGGGCCCCCGGGGCGATCAGGCATGACGTCCTTTCGTTCGATATGCCCACATCGTGACCGCTCGATCGTCGAGAACACCAAGACCAAACCGCGATCGATCTAGCATCGAGAGATGCTGGATGTGTCGCTCCGTGAGCTCGAGTACGTGGTGGCGGTCGACGCCGAGCGGAACTTCACCCGTGCGGCACGCGACCTGCACATGGCCCAGCCGGCGTTGAGCCAGGCGATCATCCGGCTCGAGCGCCGCCTGGGCGTGTCACTGTTCGAGCGGACGAGCCGGCGGGTGGAGACCACCCGGGCCGGGGAGACCCTCGCCCGCGAGGCCCGCGACATCCTCGAACGGGTTCGCGCGGCGGTCCGCGAGACCACCACCGTGGGTCGCCCCGAGCTCACCGTGCACGTGAAAGAGCCTGCGCTGCAGACACCCCGGCGCCTGTTGGGTGCGGTGCGGGCCGCACATCCGCAACTGGCGCTGCATCAGACCACGCTGCCCGAGTCCACCGCCGACCACCACGAACCGGGTGGCCATGTCTCGCTCACTCTCGGTCCGCCCCGGTCCGACGACGAGGCCTTCACCGGCGAGCTGCGCTCCATCCCGATGCGTGCCGAGCGCGTCGGAATCCTGTTGTCCCCGCGACATCCGCTGGCCGGCACCGGGCCACGCCCCACCGATCCCGTGTGCGCCGCCGCGATCGCGCCGCATCTGCTGGTGTCCATCGACGACCGACTGAGTCGATGGAACGACTGGGTGACCGGCTGGTTCGCGAGCCATCGTCGCCGCCCGCGCTGGACGGCGTCGACGGTGTTCGGGATCGTGGCCGGCAGCGACATGGTGGCCGACGGCAGCTGCGTCCTCATCTGCCTGGAATCGGTCGCCGACGACGCCGGACCCGAATTCTGCTGGCGCCCACTCGGTCCGACGATCGAGGTGACCTGGATGCTCAATTGGCATGCCGGCCGGTCGGATTCACCGGAACTCACCGCGGGCGTGAACGCGATGCGGGCGTATGCCCGCGACGAGGGCTGGCTTCGGGGCCAGCCCACCGACGGCCAATGACGAAGGCACCCGAGGGAAATCCCTCGGGTGCCTTCGTTGTTCAGCTGTTGCCGCGATCCGGATGCGGCGGTGATTCAGATGCGATGGACGATCACTCGTCGGTATCGGCAGCGTCGTCGGCAGCGGTGGCCGGGGCCTTCTTGGCGGGGGCCCGCTTGGCGGCGATCTTCTTGGCCGGCGAGGCCTTGGCGGTGCGCGCCTTGCCCTCCACGGTCCCTGCGGCACCGTCGATCTTGGCGGCGGCGGCAGCGGACTGCTCCTTGATGTCGGCACCGGCTGCGGCGGCGGCCTCGGCGGCGTCGTCGAGGCGCTCACCGATCTCGAGGGCGGCCTCGTCGACGACGTCACCGATCTTGTCGGCGGCCTCGGCCAGGTCGTCGGAGACCTCACCGGCGCGAGCGCCGACCAGGCCGGCGATCTTGGCGGCCTGCTCACCGACGGAGCGGGTCTGGTGCGAGACCACACCGAGGGCGTCCTCGGTGATGTCGACGGCGTCGTTGTAGGTCTTCTCGGCGCGGGTCAGACCCTCCTGCAGCAGCGGCTGACGCCAGAGACGCTCGACGGTCTCCTCGCCGCGCTCGGCGAGCGAGTTGTACAGGGTGGTGGCGAGCTCCACGTAGGGCTCGGCGATCTTGCGGAGCTCTTCGGGGCTGAGCTTGGCGCGGAGCTCCTCGATGGCCGAGGGCACCTCGTCGGGCAGGCCCGCAACCTTGGTGCGGGTCTCCTCGAACCGCGAGGTCGCGGTGTCGGTGACGGATTCGGTGCGCTCGCGCAGCTGGGCGACGGCCTCGGTGACCTGCGAGACGGCAAGGTCCCCGGCGCCGATGACGGCGTAGAACGGCTGGGTGAGGGTACGGTCGGCGGTGGTCATGGCGGGCCTCCTTGATTCGGGTTCTCCACCAGTATCCATGTTCTGCTAGCAATTGCAAGCACTTTGTTAGCAGCGTCTCTCCGGCACGCTCCACCCGGAGCCGGACAAAGCGGTCGACCCGGGCCCCGGTGACCTCACGGACACCATCGGTCCACGTCAGCGACCGGTTGCGTTCTCCGCATAGACATGGAAACCGCGGCCCGACTTCTTCCCGAGCCGGCCGTCGGCCACCATCCGACGCAGCAGGGCCGGTGGCGCATACAGCGGCTCGTCGAACTCCGCGTGCATCTTCTCGGCGATCGCGACGACGGTGTCGAGACCGATCAGATCGGCCAGCCGCAGCGGCCCCATCGGATGCGCGCACCCGAGCACCATGCCCTTGTCGATGTCCTCGACGGAGGCGAATCCGCTCTCGGCCATCCGGATCGCCGACAGCAGATACGGGATCAGCAGGGCGTTGACGATGAAGCCCGATCGGTCTCCCGAGTGGATCACCTGTTTGCCCAGCACGTCGTTGGCGAAGGCCTCGGCACGGGCGCCGACCTCCGGCGCGGTCGCCGCCGTGGTGACCATCTCGACCAGCGGCAACACCGGGACCGGATGGAAGAAGTGCAACCCGATCACCCGGTCCGGATGGCGTGTGGCCGCCCCCAGCGTCACGATCGGGATCGACGATGTCGCCGAGGCGAGCACGGCATGCGAATCGGCGACCACGGCGTCGAGCCGGGCGAAGATCTCGGTCTTGACCGCATCGTCCTCGACGACGGCCTCGCACACCAGCTGCCGGTCGGCGAAGTCCTCGAGGTCGGAGCAGAAGCGCAGCCGCCAGGCCGCCTGTTCCCGTTCACGTTCGGTGAGCGCACCGCTGGAGACACCCCGGTCGAGCGAGCGCAGGATGCGCGTGCGGCCGGCCAGCGCGCTCTCCCGGGTGGGTTCGTAGACCAGGACGTCGGCGTGCGCCCGGGCGCAGACCTCGGCGATACCCGCACCCATCTGCCCGGCACCGATCACGCCGACCCGGCTGATCTTCTCGCCCGGGCGCGCGGTGTTCTCGCTGGGCACGGTCGACTCCTCACGGTCGGGTGGACAGGACTCGAGTGGACGGGAGCCGGCTGGTCGGGACTCACCGACAGACCGGTCCCCGGATAGCGAAAAGCCCGGGGCGAGCGGGAGTTTCCCCACTCGCCCCGGGCTGTCAGTCACGCGTGGCGTCTCGCCGGGCGAGTTCCTAGTGGAACTGGCCTTCCTCGGTCGAGCCCTTCAGGGCTGCGGTCGAGGTGTTCGGGTCGACGGTGGTGGCGATCCGGTCGAAGTAGCCGGCGCCGACCTCACGCTGGTGCTTGGTGGCGGTGTAGCCGCGCTCCTCGGCAGCGAACTCGCGCTCCTGCAGGTCGACGTAGGCGGTCATCTGGTTGCGGGCGTAGCCGTAGGCCAGATCGAACATCGAGTAGTTGAGGGCGTGGAAGCCGGCCAGGGTGATGAACTGGAACTTGAAGCCCATCGCGCCGAGCTCGTTCTGGAACTTCGCGATGGTCGAGTCGTCCAGGTGCTGCTTCCAGTTGAACGACGGCGAGCAGTTGTAGGCCAGGAGCTGGTCGGGGAACTCGCTCTTGACGGCCTCGGCGAACTTGCGGGCCAGCTCGAGATCGGGCTTGCCGGTCTCCATCCAGATCAGGTCGGCGTAGGGAGCGTATGCCTTCGCACGGGCGATGCAGGGCTCAATGCCCTTCTGCACGTTGTAGAAGCCCTCGGAGGTGCGCTCACCGGTGACGAACGGCTTGTCGCGATCGTCGACGTCGGAGGTGATCAGGGTCGCGGCCTCGGCATCGGTACGGGCGATGACGACGGTCGGGGTGTTCGCGACGTCGGCGGCCAGACGAGCCGAGGTCAGGGTGCGGATGTGCTGCTGGGTGGGGATGAGCACCTTGCCACCGAGGTGGCCGCACTTCTTCTCCGAGGCGAGCTGATCCTCCCAGTGGGTACCGGCGGCACCCGCGGCGATCATGGCCTTCTGCAGCTCGTAGACGTTGAGGGCGCCACCGAAGCCGGCCTCACCGTCGGCGACGATCGGCACCAGCCAGTTGTCCACCGAGTCGTCGCCCTCGACGGCGGCGATCTCGTCGGCGCGCAGCAGCGCGTTGTTGATGCGGCGGACCACGGCCGGAACCGAGTTGGCCGGGTACAGCGACTGGTCGGGGTAGGTGTGACCCGAGAGGTTCGCGTCACCAGCGACCTGCCAACCGGACAGGTAGATGGCCTTCAGGCCGGCGCGAACCTGCTGGACGGCCATGTTGCCGGTCAGCGCACCGAGCGCGTTGATGTAGGAGTCGTCACCCTTGGTGACACCCTCCCAGAGGATCTCGGCACCGCGACGGGCGAGGGTGTTCTCCTCGACGACCGAGCCCTGCAGATCGGCGACCTGCTGCGCGGTGTACTCGCGGGTGATGCCCTTCCAACGGGGGTTGGTGTCCCAATCCTGCTGGATCTCGGCGGCGGTACGGGGCTTTCCGACGTTGCTCATTGGCCACTTCGCTTTCGTTGTGCTGCTGCTCGGCCCAGGTGTCCGGCCGAAGGTGGTCCGCGCTGTCCGCACGAACCCTGTCTTCAGACAGCCGGGAGATGAGTGAGTGTTGTGATTTCGGGGCCGAAACGGGGTTTCGGTCTCGAGGTTTGCCAACTCTCGGTGATCCCTCGGTGTTGCCTGGGACCAAGAGTGCCATAGCCCAAACCTGCAGGTCCAGTCCCCTTTCGCTGTGAACCGAGGCGAGGATTTGGCGACAATTTGCAAAGTTTGCGAATCTGATTGTGTGAAGACGTCGGGTCGCAGCGCCAAAAAGTACGCGCGTACTGGGATTTTTCCCGGGCCCCGTCGACGTGCCCCGGAGGGCCTGGCCGGGCCGGATCGCGACACCGGACACCGGCCCAGGGCCGTCGATGTGACGACTCTCACACATCCGAGTGGTGGACCTGCCCGGTCAGCTGCGGTCGGCGGCCGCCCGGACCGCATCGCCGAAGAGCACCACGAAGTCCTCGGCGGGCATCGGTGCGCGTGCCGCCGGGGCCGCCATATCCGGGGCGGTCGCGGCGGTGGGCTCCCCCGACACCGTCAGCTGCACGGTGACCACGTTCTTCCCCGGGCGCTGGACCAGCGCATATCCGGCATAGGAGATCCGCGACTGGCGGCCACCGTCGGGCAGGGTGGTGGTGATCGCCGACGCCACGAGGTGCATCCGTTCCACCGCGTCGCGGTGCTCGGCGAGGTCCGGGTCGTCGAGGGTGGTGTACTCCGTCGTCACCCGGGTCCCGGCCATGTTGCCGTCGATGATGGTGGTCTCGGTACGCGCGCACCGGCCGGTGGTCGCCACCACGTCGGCGGCGATGTCCCGCTCGGCGGTCGTCACCAGCTCCACCAGCGTCCCGGTTCCCGAGGTGGCGGCGAGCACCGCGGCGTCGGTGCCGGACAGTTGCGGTTGCAGGGCGGCGTCGGCGGTGGGCCGGCACTGTTCGGGGACGATCGTGGTGTTCGCGGCGGCCTTCAGCGATGCCGCGTCGGCGGCGACGAGCTGGTCCACCGTCAGCGGCGAGGGCGTGAACCCGGTGGGTAGCCCGCCCGGGTCGAGGATCAGGTCGGCCGGGGCCTTGCCGACCACCGGGATCGGGGCCTGCCCCGCACCACACCCCGCGACCGCACCACCAGCGGTGATCACGGCGACCATCCCCGCCGCGACGCGCACCGCTCCCCGTCCCCCATGCACGCGCCTCACCGTACCCTGAACACGGAGGTCAACCGATGCCGACGAAGACATACGTGGGTTCACGCCTGCGCCAGCTGCGTTCCGAGCGCGGCCTCTCGCAGGTCGCCCTCGCCCAGACCCTGGAGATCTCGCCGTCGTATCTCAATCAGATCGAGCACGACGCGCGTCCGCTGTCGGCCAAGGTCCTCGCCCGGATCACCGAGACCTTCGGCGTCGACGGCGGATTCTTCGACTCGCAGGACGACGTGCGCCTGGTCGCCGAGCTCCGGGAGGTGTTGCTCGACGACGACGTCGAGGCCCCCGAGACCGCGGCCGATGCCGCCGAGATCTCCGCGATGGTCTCCGCCCACCCCGACATCGCGCAGGCGATGGTCAATCTCTACCGCCGCTACCGCAACACCACCGACCACCTCGCGGCCGCCACCGACGACCGGAACGACCGCTCCATGCGCGGGTCCATCACCGCACCCCACGAGGAGGTGCGCGACTACTTCTACCAGCGCCGCAACTACATTCACGAGCTCGACATCGCCGCGGAGGAGCTGACCACCCGCATGCGGATGCACTCCGGCGACATCCGCCGCGAGATCATGGACCGGCTCGAGAAGGTCCACGGCGTCACCATCGCCCGGCGCGTCGACCTGGGCGACTACATCCTGCACCGCTTCGATCCGGAATCCCGTCGCCTCGAGGTGTCGGCGGCACTCTCCTCGGGGCAGCGTGCCTTCAAGCTCGCCGCCGAGCTGGCCCTGCTGGAATTCGGTGACCTGATCGACGAGCAGGTGGAGGTCGGTGGGTTCACCAGCGACCAGGCACGGTCGTTGGCCCGCTACGGCCTGGCCAACTACTCCGCCGCGGCGACCCTGCTCCCCTACGCCCAATTCCACGGTGCGGCCGAGGATTTCCGCTACGACATCGAACGACTGTCGGCGTTCTACGCGGTGAGTTTCGAGACCATCTGTCACCGGCTGTCGACCCTGCAGCGGCCCAACCTGCGCGGGGTGCCGTGGTCGTTCGTCCGCGTCGACCGGGCCGGGAACATGTCGAAGCGTCAGTCGGCCACCGGTTTCCACTTCTCTTCGTCGGGCGGTACCTGCCCGCTGTGGAATGTCTACGAGACCTTCGGTTCGCCCGGCAAGATCCTGACGCAGATCGCCGAGATGCCCGACGGCCGTGAGTACTTCTGGATCGCCCGCACCGTCGAGCGTCGGGCCGCCCGATTCGGCCAGCCCGGCAAGACCTTCGCCATCGGCCTGGGATGCGAGCTACGGCACGCCGCCCGGGTGATCTACTCCGACGGCCTGGAGATCGGGCCGCAGGCCCGGATCACCGAGATCGGCGCCGGTTGCCGGGTATGCGAGCGGCAGCATTGCGCCCAACGCGCCTTCCCCGCACTGGGTTCGACACTGCGGATCACCGAGCACGGTTCGTCGGTGTCGCCCTACATGACATTGTGATCGGGCCGAGCACCGCCCCATACGATGATCGAACCGATACCCAGCGTCCACCCCCTACGATGATTGAGCCGAGACCGAGCGAAGCGAGGACTCGAGTCGAAATCTCCGCCGGCCAACGTCGCCAACGCACCCACCCCCAACGACAATCGACCCTAAATCGATTGGAGCAGTTGCTGGTTGAGCCGACGAGGAGCGAAGCGACAAGTCGAGTCGAAACCTCCGCCGCCCGACCTCCCCAACGCAACCACCACAGAGGCGGTAACGGACACACCACCCACACCAGGTTTCGACACGGGTCCTCGCCTTTGGGGCTGTTCCAAAATGGACTTCGGGTACCGCTCCATCCTCGGCCCCCGACGACCACCGGCCGGCGGCACCAGTGAGGGGTGCCCCCACGGTGCCGGTCAAGCAGCAGTAGGAACCAGACGACCTGCCCCCAAAGCCTTGAACAGGTTCTGAGTCAACGCGTGGAACGTGAATTCCGCTGTCGCACGGCGTTGTCCACGACTGGTGAATCGACGGAAACCCAAATTGTGTTTGGCATGCCCGAACGGTGTCTCAGCAATATGACTCCGTTGCCGGTACAGCGCGGCACCCTCAACCGTGGCCAACCGGTGAGCCATCTGTTCAACCGGGGTGGCATCGGAGGGAGGTGACCCAACAGTTGGCTGGTCACGGGCGGTGCGATTGAGCTCGCGTGACTTTCCCGTCGCGATCAGCCGGTCAGGACCCCCAGCAGTCAACGCTTCCTCGGACAGATACCCGGCATCGGCAAGAATGACACCAATACCGTTGGCGTCGGCCCCTTCTGGTCGTGCCGCATCGATCACCTGGGCAGCCGCAACAGCCCGTTTACTCATACCGACGAACATCGCACCATCAGACGGATTGTTGGAAACCTCGACCGCGATGATCACACCATCCGAACTCGTCACGGCCTGACAGTTGTAACCCTGAATCCACCCACCCCCACGCATCGGCATCGACCGCGACTGCGGGTCGGTCATATTACGTTGCGGCCCATCCAATTTGGCGCCAGTGTCGGATGCTGCAGCGGCGACGGCCTGCTCGGCGCGTGTGATCGCCGCATCGAGTCGGGCACGGGCTTGTACGACCGTCACGGCTTCATCGATCGGTTTCGGCGGACGTCCTACCCGGCCTTGATACCAGCGGTCGATCCGTTCCTGCTGGATCGTTGCGACCCGCGCATACGAGCTCTCCCGCACGCGAACCTCGGAGCGGGCCCGTTCAATCGGATCTACTGCGGGTTTGGGCATCTGGGCGAGGGCATCAGCGATCCGTTGTGCCCGGATGCTGGGTTCGGCCAACTCGGCCGGTAGTTGGTCACCAGAACCACTGTCACCGTCTGTGGTGTCTTCGTCGGCATCGGTGTCTGCGTGTTCGGCGGCGGCGCGGGCGGCTTCGGCGGCCAGTGCTTTACGCAGGCCGGCTTCGGTGCGGTTGGCTCCCAACGAGGCGTTCGAGGCGATCTTGACACCGTCGAGGGCCACCACCCCCAACTCGACCATCCCAACCCGTGCACACAACATCAAGACCTGGGTGAACAGGTCCTCGACCACCTCGGCGCACTCGGCGCGGAACCTTGAGATCGTCACGTGGTCGGGGACGTCACCAGCACAAATGATGCGGTAGGTGATATCGCGGTGACACAACCGTTCCAGTTTCCGGGAGGATCGTTGGCCTTGGGCCCATCCCCAGATCAGCAACGTCAACAACATGTCGGGGTGATAACCGGCCCGGCCCACACCACCGACGGATCGGCGGGCATGCAGTTTCTTGGTATCGAGTCCGGCGACCGCATCGATGACCAGCCACACCGGATCGTCAGCGGGTAACCATTCCCGCATGCTCGGCGGCAACAGATACTGTTGATCACGGTCGACTGGTCGATATCCCTTGGCCACCAACCCATTATCGTCTACAACACCCCAAGAATGGGTGTGCGACAGGCGCCAAAACCTGGCCACCCCATTTTGCAACAGCCCCCTAACGACTCGGTCCCGGCTCAACCACCAAATACACTGACCCAGTAGTCAACTGACTATTGATGATCGAACCGGTACCCAACGTCGACCCCCTACGATGATTGATCCGAGACCGAGCGAAGCGAGGACTCGAGTCGAAATCTCCGCCGGCCGTCGTCGTCGACGCGACCAGCAGAGATCCCGACAAATCCGGTCGAGGACCGATCAGTAGACCATCACCCGGACGTTCTCGGCGACGCATGCGGGCTTGTCGACGCCCTCGATCTCGACGGTGTTGCGCACCACCATGGTCACCCCCTTGGGGGTTTCCTCGATCTCGGTGATCACGGCATTGGCGCGAATCCGCGAGCCCACCGGGACGGGGTTGGGGAAACGCACCTTGTTCATGCCGTAGTTGATGACGAGTTTGGGTCCCTCGACGGTGAAGATCGAGCCGGCGAGCACCGGGAGCAGGGACAGCGTCAGGAAGCCGTGGGCGATCGGCGCCCCGAACGGGCCGCTCTTGGCACGCTCCGGGTCGACGTGGATCCACTGGTGGTCACCGGTGGCGTCGGCGAAGGCGTTGACGCGGTCCTGGGTGATCTCGAGCCACTCACCGGAACCGAGATCCTCGCCGATGACCGCCTTGAGTGATTCGACACTGCTGAACGTACGCGGAGTGATGGTCGTCATAGTCGCCGTAGTCTACCGTGGCCCCATGACGACGCCTCGGATCCCTCCCGGTGGCCTCCGCGAACTCGGTCCGATCAACTGGGCCTTCGCGACGGTGGCGGCCAAGGCCATCGGTGTGCAGAACGCCCACATCTTCAGCACACTCGGCCGCAGCCGCGGCCTCTTCCGCGCCTGGCTGTACTTCTCGGCCCGGCAGATGCCCTTCGGCACGCTGTCGCGCAAGGACTCCGAGATGGTCATCATCCGGGTCGCACACCTGCGGGGGTCGGAGTACGAGCTCGATCATCATCGTCGGCTCGGCAAACGTGCCGGGCTGTCCGGCGACGAGATCGAACGCATCCTGGCCGGCCCCGACGCCGGTTGGGGCGACCGTGAGCGGGCGATCCTGCGGGCGGTCGACGAACTGGTCGCCGACAAGGACATCTCCGAGCTCGCCTGGGCCGCGCTCCGCCGGCATCTCGACGAGCGCCACACGATCGCCTTTGTCCTCCTGGTCGGTCAGTACGACTCACTCGCCACCACCCTGCACACCCTGCGCGTGCAGCCCGACACCCGGGTCTGAACCGTGTCGACGCCGGCGTCGAGGCTGATGGGCAATCCGCTGTTCTCGCGGATCTATCAGGACATCTGGCGCCCGGTGTTCACCCGCGCGTTCAGTCACGGCAGCACCGAGACCGCCGACTACGACAAGGCGTTGCGCGCCTATCTGTCCCGGCCGGGTGAGCGGCTGGTGCTCGACGTCGCGTGCGGCCCCGGCAACTACACCGGCCAGATCGCCGACGGTCTCACCGGTGACGGCCGGGTGATCGGTGTGGACTTCTCGTCGGCGATGCTGCGCACCGCACTGGCCACCAACCGCTCACCCCGCGCGGCCTACCTCCGGGCCGATGCGCATGTACTCCCGTTCCCCGACAACACCTTCGACCAGACGCTCTGTCTCGCGGCGCTGTACCTGATCCCCGATCCGCTGCCGGTACTCGACGAGATGGTCCGCGTCGCCGCACCGGGCGCCGAGATCGTCGTGTTCACCTCGGCGGCCGGTCCGGTGTCGTCGATCCCCGGCGTCGGGTTGTTCGCCCGGATCGGCGGTTTCCGCATCTTCGGTGTCGACGAGATCATCGATCGACTGCACCGCAACGGTGTTCGCCATGTCGAGCAGTCCCTGATCGGCGAGGGGCAGTACGTGCTGGGTAGCAAACCCGACTGACCGCCCGGTCCGGCCGCGGCCTACAGCTCGTAGCTCACCCCGGTGAGTTTTTCTGCGGTCCCCCAGAGTTTTTCACCCAGGACCGGGTCGGTGGCCTTCTCGGTCAGCACCTCTTGTGCGGGCGGACCGCTGAACCCGAAGACGCCGTGCGGACCGTAGTACTGGCCGCCGAGGACGGCCGGGTCGGTGGCGGCGCGCAGCGTGACGGCCGCACCGTCGGGGGCCTCCATGATGAAGGTCCGGCGAATCCAGCGCAGCGACGGCGTGGTGAACAGCCAGCCGAGGACCGCCTGATCGCGCATCACCCCGGACTGGGTGGCACCGGGATGGGCGGCAACCGAGATCGGGGATCGGCCCGGCCGTCGCTCGAGCCGGCGCTGCAGTTCGACGGCGAAGACCAGTTCGGCCAGCTTGGCCCTCGAATAGGCACGCGCGGTGGAGAACCCGCGTTCCATGGTGAGGTCGTCGAAGTCGATCACCCCGGCCTTGTACACCTTGGACCCGACGGTCACGATGCGACCGGCCTCGGCCGCGGTCAGCAACGGGAGCAGTCGGCCGGTCAGCGCGAAGTGCCCGAGGAAGTTGGTCCCGAAGTCCATCTCGAAGCCGTCGGCGGTGAGTTCACGGCGCTGGCGCATCAGTCCCGCGTTGTTGATCAGCAGGTCGATGGAGGGATGTTCGGCGAGCAGTTCGTCGGCGCACTCACGGACCGACGACAGATCCGACAGATCCAGTCGCACGATCTCCAGCTGGGCGCCGGTGACGGTGGCGGCGATGTCGTCGCGGGCGCGGGCCGCGGCGTCGGGGTTGCGGCATGCCAGGACGACCCGCGCACCCAGGCCGGCGAGCTGGCGGGCGGTCTCGAGACCGATCCCGGAGTTGGCCCCGGTGACGACGGCGACCCGTCCGCGTTGCGACGGCGCGTCGGCCGGTGTCCAGCGCTGCTTCGGCATGTGGCGAGCTCCTATGGGCGATTCGTCGCATCTTGGTACCACATCGGCGGCGGCCGACCGCCCGGAGTCGGTACATGGTGGCGATCACGCGGGCACACTGGTCAGGTGCTCCGACCGCCGCATCCCCGCCTGCACCGGTGGATGTCGGCGATGCTCGGGGCTCTGGTGGTCGTGGCGGGCTGCGCGTCGGCACCGCCGGTGCAGCCCGACATCCGACCGTCGGTCGATCCACCCCGGGCCGCGCACACCGAGGTCGTCCCGATCCGTCCCGTGCACACCCGATCCGCCGACACGGCCACCGGGGTCACCGTCGAACATCTGCGATATCCGGTTCCCGGCGGGCACCCCGATCCGCACCAGAACTGGATGGATCTCTATCTCCCCGACCTCACCCCGCCGCCCGGCCCGTCGACGCGACCGGTTCGTTTCCCCCTGGTGATCCTGCTGCACGGCGGCGGCTGGCAGTCCCGGATCGGGGCATCCACCTTCTCCGGTTTCTCCCGCATCCTCGCCGAGCGTGGGCTCGCCGTCCTCAACGTCGAGTACCGGCGGGTCGGCAAGGGCGGCGGCTGGCCGACCACGTTCACCGACGTCGGCGCCGCGATGGACCACGTGCCCGCCGTCGCGGCCCGGTACCGGCAGGTCGACGCCTCGCATGCGGTGGTGGTCGGGCACTCGGCGGGCGCGCAGCTGGCCGTGTGGGCAGCCACACGAGCCCACCTCGCCCCGGGCGAGGTGGGCTCCGGTCCACGGTTCCGTCCATCCCGGGTGTTCTCCCTGGCCGGGCCGTTGGACCTGCGGCGTGCGGTGGCCCTCGGCGACCATGCGGTGATCCGGGTGCTGGGCGGCACCCCCGGCCAGGTGCCGTCCCGCTATGCGTCGGTCGACCCCATCGAGAACATCGACCCGACCATCCCGATCGTGGTCGTCACCGGCACCCGGGACCAGGTGGTGCGTCCGGAGCTGGCCGAACGCTACGTGGCCGCCGACCAGGCGGTCGGCGGCCACGCACGTCTCGTTCTGCTTGCCGGACAGACACATTCATCGATCGTTGACCCGCGGTCGTCGACCTTCGGGGTCCTCGTCGACGAGATCGTCCAGGCGGCCGGTACCCCGGCCGGCTGACCGGATCCCGGGCTCAGACCCCCACCGGACGCGGGGCGGAACTGAACTGTCCGGCCGGGGCGAATCGGGCCAGCACGTCGTCGGCGGGTTCACCGGCGACGGCGGTGATGAATCCGACGACGTCGTCGCGAGTCTTCAACGACAGCAACGGATTCGGGTCGGACAACAGCCCGAACAGCGCCGACGCGACGTCGGTGTTGACCGCTGCGGCCGGGAACGACAGTTCCAGGTGGGTCGCGTAGTCGGGGTCGCCCAGGTACAGACGGGTCACCTCGGTGGACGCCAGTCCACGGCGCTCCCAGTGCTTTTCGAACTCCTCGGCCAGCCAGTCGGCGCCAAAGCCGGCGTTCGGGTCGGCGGCGAGACGGTCACGGGCGGCGGCGACCAGTTCGGCGATCTGGACCAGCGTGTTCTGTGCACCTTGGCCGGCGACCGGGTCGACCGAGATCGCGGTGTCGCCGATCGCGCCGACGACATGCCCGCCCGCGGTCTGCCCGACGGCCTTGCGGACGGTCGGGGTGACCGCACCGGTGAGCCAGGCGTACGGGTCGGACTCGATCACCTGCAGCGCCGAGATCACCGGGGCGTCGTGCGGGAAGAACCCCTCGAAGATGTCCACCACGGCCTGCCGCGCCGAGTGCACGTCGACGACGCCGTCGATCAGCGGCGCCCAGGCGCCGTCCGGCTTGGCGAAGACGATGATCGACCAGGTGGCGCCGGCGTCCTTGTGCAGGAACGGTCCGACGAAGATCTCACCGTTGTCGCTGTCGAGGTTGAACAGTGCATGCCCGCCGCCCTCGCGGGAGCGGTAGGCGAAGGTGTCGGGACCGTGGTCGACGCCCTCGAGGGTCACCTGCAGCAGACGTCGCTGCGGGGCGTCGTACTTGGTGCGCTCGGCGTCCACCTCGAACACCCCCGACAGCCCGCCCTTGCCGGTGGCCACCAGGGTGAGATCGTGCTCGGCGGCGATCCGGTCGAGGGCTGCGACGTCGACGTGGCCCACCTCGAAGCGGCCCCCACGGTCGAGGAACCGGCCGAGCCGGTCGTCGGCGCGCAGCCGCAGATCCACCGCCTGCGCCACATAGCCGTAGTCGGGGTTGAAGGCGAGCACGTCGGCACGCTCGTCGCCCTCCCCGGCGTGCAGGCGCACGCTGATCCCGGTGGTGTTGCCGACCTCGTAGAGGTCTTCGATGATCTGCGCATCCCATTCGCGGGACGCCCCGAACAGCACACCCACCCCGGTGGGCGGCACCTTGTCGCGCAGCGATGCACGGTCACGGTCGCTGTAGAGGGTGACGTCGAATCCGGCGTCGGCGAAGCCCAGTGCCGCGCTCGTCCCGGCCAGTCCCGCCCCCACGATGGCGACCGTCTTCTTGGCATTCGCAGTGGTGTCACTGCCTGTGATCTCAGTCATGCGGGCCAGCGTGCCGGGTCCCTGTCGACCGCGACAGGATTACGTTCATGGCAATCGGATCGGCGACGGCGCCGATACCGGCCGGTCAGCGCCTGACACGGATTGACAGATCCGTCCCAGCAAGCGCTCAGGTGGCGCTGTTAGGCTGACCAGATCACGGATTGATCACGGGGTTGAGTGGGTCGTTGCGGCTCCGGCCTGTACCGAGCCATTCGAGAGACGGAGTATGTCGACAGTTCTATCGCGCGCGACCGACGCCGGCGCGCAGCACACCGACGAGCAGGACAAGGGCCGGTCGAAGTCCACCGGACGCGCCCGCAAGGCCTACCTCCACCATCTCGACCTGATCCGGGCCACCACCTTCTCCCTGGTGATCTTCGTCCACTGCCTCACCCAGACCACCGACGAGTGGGACAGCGTCGGGGTCAACAGCACGTCACTGTTGTTGCACTTCACCCGCAACACGTTCTTCGCACTCAGCGGCTTCGTGCTCATGTACCAGAACTTCGACAAGTCCGACTTCTCGGCGTGGTCGTTCTGGCGCCGCCGGATCAAGCTGGTCATCTTCCCGTATCTGGCCTGGTCACTGATCTACTGGGTGATCGAGGACATGTGGGCGCACGGCCGGCTGACCGAGGTGCCGTCGAGTCTCGACGAGTTCGGCAAACTCGCGATGTGGGGCCTGTCCGGGTTCCAGATGTACTTCCTGTTCGTGATGCTGCAGATCTATCTGCTGTTCCCGCTGGTGCTGTGGCTGGTCCGGGCCACCGCCGGCCATCACCGGCTGCTCATGGCGGTGAGCGTGGTGGCGCAGTTCGCGATCTTCGTCACCATCACGCACTGGCAGCCCCCGGCCGGATTCGCCGAGTACTGGTGGCACTACTACGCCACCTTCGTGCCGTATCAGTTCTTCATCCTGTTCGGCGCCGTCGCCGCGGTGCATCGCGAGGAGATCACCGCCTGGCTGTCGGGCAAGTTCTGGTGGCTGGCGACCGCACTCGTGGGCACCGGCGCGCTGGCGGTCGGGACGTATCTGTGGCGGGTGTGGAGCGACGGCCAGCGGCCGATCTACGCCGCGGCCGCCTTCCAGCCGACGCTGCTGCCGTTCCTGGTGGTCGCGGTGACCTGTCTGTACGCGGCGGCCCTGTACTGGGCGCAGAACTGGCGCGACTTCACGCCCCGGTTCGCCCGCGCGGTGGCCTTCGCCTCCAACCGGTCGTTCGGGGTGTTCCTGGTCCACGTCCTGGTGCTGTTCTTCATCCTCTATCCCAAGACCGACGGCCAGCCGACGATCCTGGCCGCCCTCGGACAGCCGTGGGGCACGATCACGGTCTACCTCGCCACCCTGGCCGGGTCGTTGCTGCTCGTGGAGATCCTGCGGCATCTGCCCGGGTCGCTGTATCTGACCGGACGGCCACGCCTGCCGATCGACGCCGGACGCCGCGTGCGTCAGTGGCGTCGGGGCCGGACCGAACGTGCCGAGCAGACCGAACGGGGCGAGCGGATCTCCGCCTGACGCCGACACCGATCCGCTTCTCGCGGACGCTGTCCGACTCCGTGAACGGGATCGGAACCAGGCCGACCCGTCACGGCTCCCCGGGACACGATTCCTGATCGTCGTCGGCGACATCCGTCGCCGACCAGTGGACTCCATCTGTTCTTGTCGATCGACAACTGCTATCTGTTTGGCACCACTGCAGCATTCGATGTTCAGTACCTGTTGTGCCCCGCCGGATGTCTTCACGAGATCGCGAGATCCCGCTGCTCGTCGATCTCCGCAGGCTTCATCACTTCGTCGCCGCGGTCGAGGCTCCCACCCTGAGGGTGGCAGCGGCCGAGCTGTCGATGACGCAGCAGGGACTGTCGTCATCCCTGCGCCGGCTCGAGACCGATCTCGGCGTCGAGCTCTTCACCCGCTCCGGGCGCTCACTCCAGATGAACCAGGCCGGCCGCGTCCTGTACCACCGTGCATCGGCACTCCTCGCCGGCGGCCGACTGACCGTCGACGCGCTACATTCGGCGACTCATGCGGCCACAGTCCCTTTCGTGATCGGACACACCTCGGAGGTCTCCGGAGAAGAGGCGTACGGGCACATCGGCCCGGCGTCGGCACGCATGCCCCTTCAGCGGTTCAAGGTCATCCGAATTCACCCCGACCAGGTCCGCGACGAACTTCGTTCCGGTTCCCTCGATCTCGCACTGCAGCGGGCGGTCGACGCCACATCCGATCTCGAATCCACTGTGGTCGGACACCACACCCTGCGCGTGGTGGTCTCCGTCGGCCATCCGCTCGCGACTCGGAAGGTCGTGGACACCACTGATCTGGCGGAATTCCCGCTGATCGTCTCGGAGCCCGACCACACGTCGCGCCACACCGACTTCCTGGTGTCGTGGTGCCGCCGGCAGGGCTTCGAACCGACGCTGCTCATGAACCCGATCGACGGATTCCCGCTGAGCGCCGCTGTCGCTGCCGACACCACCGCATGCGCCTTCGTCACAGAACCGCCCGGCCACACCTTCGGTGGGCGCGTCCTGGTACTCGATCTTCGGCAGGCACCACAGATCCCACTGCATGCCGTCTGGTCGGGCGACACCACGTCACCGGTTCGACGTGCATTCCTCGGCGCCTGACCCGACCCCCGTCGTATCGACAACGATCTGTTTCGCCGTGACCACTCTTCCGTGATTCATCCGTCTCGAATCGAGGTGATCGAAGCCCCCATTCGTCAGCGACATGCATGGCCCGAGGTCCACGGGCACCGCACTGGGCCTGTCGCTCACATCATCGGTTGATATTCGTCAAACACCGCTTGTTGGCGCGTCCGGTGGAATCGATGTTTAGTACGTCGTGCGCATGAATTGACGACCACAAAGAACGCTGACAACGAGTGTCGTCACACTACGCGGGCGAAGACCGACCAGATTCTGAACAGGAGGAGCAAGGGTGACGGATCAGCCGTCCGAGCGAACCGAATGGGGCGGACCTGCACCACGTTTCCTCGATCTACGCAGAGTCCATCAGTTCGTCACCGCCGTGGAGGCACCCAATCTCCGAATTGCGGCAACACAACTGTTCATGACCCAGCAAGGGCTCTCCGCATCACTACGACAGCTCGAATCCGATCTCGGGGTCGATCTCTTCTCCCGATCGGGTCGAACACTTTTGCCAAATCACGCGGGCCGCGAACTGTACCGTCGTGCCCCGGCACTTCTCGCCGGCGGTCAGCAGACCGTCGAAGCGGTGCACCGCGCGATCGAGGAAACGCCCCGACCGTTCGTGATCGGCCATACACCCGCGGTATCCGGTGAAGAGGTCTACCAGCTCATCGAGCCACTCCTGTCGCAGATGTCGGCCCAGCCGTTCAAGGTCACCCAGGTCTATCCCGATCGAATTCGGGATGAACTCCACTCGGGTGCCATCGATGTCGCGCTCCGACGGGCGATCGATCACTCACTCGACCTCGAATCCACGGTCGCCACCTACCACACACTTCGTCTCGCGGTGTCGGTGCATCATCCACTCGCCCACCGAAAGGTCGTGGTCACCGCAGACCTCGCCGACTACCCCATCATCGTCTGGGGTCCCGAAAACCAGTCGTTCTACACCGATTTCGTGGTGTCGCTGTGCCACCGAGAGGGCTTCGAGCCTTCGCTGCTCGTCAACCCCATCCAGGGAACACCGCCGAGTACCGCCGTCGCCACAAGCGATTCCGCATGTGCCTTCGTGACCGACCCGGCCGGCGATGTCTTCGGCGGGCGGGTCCGGGTGATCGAGTTCCAGGACGCACCCAAGATCCCACTCCAGGCAATATGGCTCCCGCACGGATCCCCCTCACCGGTTCGCGATGCGCTGTTCGGCAAGTGATCACGTGGCCCGCAGACGAGATCTTCCCCGACGTCATCGTGTTTCCGGAGCTGTCGTGGCCATCGCGATAGCCACGGTGATACCCGCCGTGGCCCGTCAGAAGTCAGATCGTCGGCCTCCGACTGTCGAGGCACCCGATCCGTTCGGACCGCTGATCCGACCGATCAAAGATCCCCCGCCACAATGACGCAACAATGAGCAATCCACAATACACAAGCAGTTCTTGTGTGACCGCAACAATTGATGGTGACCCTGGCGCGATCCCGCGTGCCGCAGTATTCTTTTCGGTCGCCCGACCCGAGTCCGACAAGGTATTCGCGCTGGAATTCACCGACGGCGCGTTGCGCTCGCAACTCACCCCCGATGGGGAGTATGTATGGACTACGTTGCCGACGACATGCCGGAACCCCCTCCGAGGAATCTGACCCGATGACATATTCCGAGAGTTCGGAAAGACTCGAATCCGAGCTGACAAGCCCGCTGACCGTGGCGACATTCCGACGTGCGGTCGACATGCTGGCCACGCAGGCGGCGACGTGCCCGGTGCAGGATCTCGGCGGTGTGATCCGGCGAGGTCTCGACACCCCGGCGATTTCTGCGGTGCTCGATCATCACCTCGGGGACGCCGATGGTCGGGAGCAGTTCACCGCCGACCTGATCCACTCGGCAATGACCTTTCGCCCCAACGGGTTGTCATCGGCGCGTGACGTTCCCGCCCTGCTGAAGGTCCGCCTCCTGTCGACCCTCGATGCGGTGTGGTGGGCGGGTACCCGTCCCTTCCGGACCGACATCGAGGTCACCACCGATGCCGGACTGATCGATCTGCGCCAGGCCAGGTCACGTGGCGAGCTTCGGTTCGACTTCCGCACACAGGTTTTCGACCTCCCACGACGTGGAGTCCGTGCGCTCGATCGACGACTGCGCCCCCGGCACTCGCCAAGGACGATCGGCATGCGGCTGCCGTACGGCCGTCCGGAGGTGATCGCTGTGCTCAACGCGATCGCCGACGACCTCGCACACCGCGCCCCGAATGCCCCGCGTCCGTGGGTCAACAGCCTGGTCCGCAGCGTCGCCTACCAGGACGAGATGCGAGGCTCCGGCTACACCGCCGCATCCGGCAGCGCGCATTGCCTCGGATGGGCTGCCGACATCGAGATGGACTGGATGACCCGACTCGGCTTCGGTGACGCTCTCGCCGCGGTTCTCCTCGATCGTGCCGATGCGGCGGAGATCAATGTCATCGACGAGGGACAGGCGTGGCACATCTGCCTCAACCCCCGGATGAGAAGAACGGTGAAAGGCGAACCATGTGCGGAATAGCGATGATCGTCGGCGTCGGGTGGGAGGAGCGCACTCTCGACGCGATGATCTCTTCGATCGAGTCACGCGGCACCGTCACCGAACGCTGGACACGGCACGATCTCGCAGCGGCCACCCGCCGACTCCCCATCGTCGACCGCGAGCATGCCATCCAACCGTGGCGATTCGGTCCGAACAAGCGTTACACGTTGTGCTACAACGGCGAGATCTACAATCCTGACGAGATCAGAGCCGAGCTCGCCGAGCACGGCCACACTCCGACGACCGAGTCCGACACCGAACTCGTCGCCCTGAGCCTGATCACGTGGACCGACGACGCGGTCATGCACCTCTCCGGAGAGTTCGCCTTCGCCGCAGAACTCAACGGGTCGGTCTACGTCGCACGCGATCGGCTGGGCGTGAAGCCTCTCTACTACGCGATCGCCGACGGCTTGGTCTCGGTGGCATCCGAGATCAAGGCGCTCGTCACCATCGACGCACCGATCATGGAGGTTCCGCCCGGACACCACGGCTGGATATCGGCCGAGAACGGCGCCTCGCTACGCCGCTACTACGATCTCGACGAGGCGCTCCACACCGCCGGCGGTCACGAGTTCACTTCCGTCGACGAGGCCGTCGGCGCTGTCCGCTCCGCGGTGACGTCCGCAGTGCACTCGCGTGTCCGGACCGACCTGCCGATCGCCATCATCCTCTCCGGCGGTCTCGATTCCTCGATCGTGGCATCCCTTGCTGCCCAGCAACACTCCACATGTGTGGCCTACACGATCGGAACCCCCGACAGCCCCGACATCGACCATGCCACCCGCCTCGCCCGCGACATCGGCATCCCGCACCGGGTGATCGAGGTGCGACCGTCCGACATCGGTCGGTCCGCGGTGATGGATGCGGTCCGGTTCTCCGAGCTCACCGAGTACGGCGACATCATCAACGCGGTGATCTCGGCAGTGCTGTTCACCGCCATCGCCGAGGACGGGATCCGGATCGCCGTCGGCGGCGACTGTTCCGACGAGCTGTTCGGCGGTTACCCGATGTATCAGACCATTCCGGAAGACCAACGGCGGGATCTGTTCCTGCACAAACTCCACGGACTGTCACGCACCGAACTACAGCGAGTCGACCGGGCGAGCATGTCCGCCACGGTGGAGGCACGGGTACCGTTCCTCGACGAGCGTGTGGTCGAGACCGCCCTCCGCCTGCCCATGTCGATGAAGACGCGAGATGGGCAGGAAAAGTGGGTGCTGCGTCGTGCATTCGACGACGCGCTGCCCGACTACGTGATCAACCGCCCCAAGCACGGGTTGTCGTACTCGTCGGGCCTCCACGATCGCATTCGCCTCTTCAAGCCATGGATCGCAGCCGAATACCGGCGCTGTGGATATGGCGCCCATGGACCGCTGCGCCGTGACTTCGATGCGGCACTGGCCGTGTCGGGCAACGACCTCCGGCAGGCGCTGGCCGACGACATGCTGCTGGACGACCACACGTTCTTCGAAAAGGGCAAGGATCTTGTCGGAGCATTGCGGTGGAACCTCGCTCGCCGAGTGGCCAAGAAGGTGTAGCCGGGAGTTCGCGATCCGCGACCGCCGGATTCTCGCCCTCTCCGGGGTCGATATCGAGGTGAACCACACCCACCCGTCGAGGTGCAATAGCCACGGAAACACAAGTAATTGTGAATCGACGCAACGTTCTTGTACACAACAAGATCACCTGCCACCTCGCGAATCGTCGCCGATCTCATCATCGTTCCGCCTCTACCATGACCTCATGACGACCGCTGACACCTCCGACGCCGCGGAGTCGACATCGCCTGCACCAGTGCAGCTCTGGAACTTCCCTCGGCGTCGACTCACGGCGGATTCTCGATGGAGCCGCACCATTCGTTCGGAATCGACGAACCGATGAACGCCCTTCTCGACGCCTCCATCACCGACGGCTGGATTCTCTGGACACTCACCGCCCTCGCGATCGTCGCCGTGATCTGGCTCGTCGTATCACGCTCGTGGATGGATTCCCTGGTGACCGCTGCGATATCGCTCGCCGTCGCACTCGGGAGCACCCTGCTCATCAGGTGGTATGTGAACTCCATCTGGAAGCCGTTCGCCGATCCGATCCCCGATCAGGTCTATGTCTGGATCTCGGTGGCGATCTTCGGCCTCGTCGCGGCCATTCGCCGACTGACCATCGGCACCGGTGTCACGGTGCGGGTACTCAGTGTGCTGACCGCTGCAGTGGTGGCGCTGGCGGTGGCCGCCCACGTCAACCGTCATTTCGGCGAATATCCCACGCTCCGTGTCGCGCTCGACCTCCGGGACTACCCCACCGTGGATCTCGCGGACATCGCACACACCTCCACGGTGCCGCTCGACCAGTGGCGCAAGCCCTCCGACCTACCCACCGGTGGAAGCGTCGGCGAGGCCGAGATACCAGGCGCGACCTCGCATTTCGATGCCAGACCCGCAAAGGTCTATCTGCCTCCCGCATACTTCGCCCAGCCGCGTCCGATCCTGCCGGTCCTCGTCCTGCTCGCCGGTCAGCCGGGAGCGCCCGTGGACTGGCTCACCGGCGGACAACTGGTCCAGACGATGGATGCGTATGCGGCCAGCCACAACGGGCTGACGCCGGTGGTGATCATGGCTGACGCCACGGGGTCGGAACTGGCGAACCCACTCTGCATGGATTCGGCATTGGGGAATGTGGCCACCTATCTCACCACCGACGTCGCGGCCTGGGCAGCCCGGGCACTGCAGGTCGACTCGGACCGCACCCGATGGGCCGTCGGTGGCCTCTCTTACGGCGGTACGTGCGCACTGCAGCTGACCACCAACTTCCCCCTCATGTATCCCACCTTCATCGACATGTCCGGCCAGATCGAGCCCACACTCGGCAGCCGCCAGGAGACCGTTGCCGCGGCATTCCACGGCGATTCCGCGCGGTTCGCGGCCGTCAATCCAGCCGACATCCTTCGTCGCGAGCGATTCCCCGGGGTGGCGGGTGCCTTTGTGGTGGGGGCCGACGACCACGAGTACCGGACAGGACTGGAATCCATCTTCTCGCTCGCGAAGTCTGCCGGCATGGACGTCCGTTTCTCCACCGTTCCCGGAGGACACTCGTTCACCGTGTGGTCACGCGGCCTTCGCGCCCAGTTGCCCTGGCTCGGAGCCAGATTGGGACTCGACCGACAAGGATGACTCCGACGATGAGCACTCCACCGTGGCGCGGCCTCCGACGATGGCATCTCTGCCTCGTGATGATCGCCGTCGCCCTCACCGCGTGCGCCTCACCCGCACCGGGCCCAGAAGGCCCGTCCCCCGACCGGACGTCCCTGTCACCTCACGCATCCCTGTCACCTCACGCGACTCCCAAGCGCTATGTGGCCTTGGGGAGTTCCTACGCGTCCGGGCCAGAAGGCAGCCTCACCGATCGGCGGTGCGGGAGGTCGGACGACAACTATCCGCACCAGGTCGCCGGCTTGCTGAGGATGAATCTGGTGGATGTGAGCTGTTCGGGCGCGACCACCACCGACATCCTGCAGCGGGCACAACCGGGTGCGGCCGACGCGCCACAGATCGATGCCGTGACCGTCGACACCGCGCTCGTCACCCTGACCGTGGGAGGAAACAACATCGACTACATGCGACGGGCAATGGCCTGGAGTTGCGCCGCCGCGGGCGCCGTCCCCAACACCAGGAGATGCGATCCACTGGCGCCGCCGCTCCCCACCGCCGACGACCTCGAGGCACTGTCGGACTCGTTGACCCGGGTCGTCACCGAGATCTCCGACCGCGCACCGAATGCGACGGTCGTCGTGGTCGACTACCCACCGCTGGCGATTCGTGGCGACTTCGGCTGCGCTGCATTGCCTCTGACCTACGAGCAGATCGCCGAGGTCTCGGTGGTACTCGACCACATCACCGAAGCACTCGCCGACGCGGCATCACAGGTCGACGCCCACGTGGTCGAGGCCTCTCGGGCGGGTCGCGCGCACGGGGTGTGTTCGCCACAGCCGTGGCTGTACGGATATCACGGCCCGTCCCCGTACCACCAGAACCCCGAGGGTAAGTCGGCCATCGCCCGATTGGTCGCCGAGACCGTGGGCCGGGCCGGCTGAGCCGACGGCGGCGGCCACGGGCGTCGTTCGTTCCGCCTGAGCTCATGTCTGACGACGACTGCTCCTCATGACCAACGAAAGGTATTGCGGTGACACAGATCTTGATCATCGGCCTACTGTCGGGGATCGGATGGACGCTCGTGGCGGGCGCGCTGGACGCGCATCGCATCTCGCCGGCGGTGATCATGCTGGCCACAGGGATCGTGGCCGGGCTGCTGTACCGGCCGGACATGAGCGAACTCCTCGACAGTTCGGCAGTCGAGCGTGGTGTCGAGATCATCCTCGCGCTCTTGCTGTTCGTCGACGCGACCGAGGTCCGCGGGGGCTTTCTCGGCCATGACCGCGGGGCCGCGCTCCGTCTGCTCTTCATCGCGCTGCCCTTGTCGGTCGGTGGCGCGGTGATCCTCGGGCTCTTCTTGCTCCCGACGAACTCCGTCGCCGTGCTGGTGCTCATCGCCTGCGCGGTGATGCCCACCGACTTGTCCCCGGCGGGCCATCTGCTTCGGTCCCGGGTACTTCCCCAACGTGTGCGCCATCTGCTGAATGTCGAGAGCGGATACAACGACGGCATCGTCGCGCCGATATTCGTGTTCGGCCTCACCCTCGCCCTCGCCCAGGATGACGAGGCCTCCCTTCTCGAGTCGATCGGCGAGGCCCTCGCCGCCACCGGTGTGGCCGTCGCGGTCGGCCTCGTCTGCGGCGCGGTCACCGCGGTGTCGACGAATGCCGCACTGCGCCGGGGACTCACCGACAACCGTGCCCTCGGTATGACGGTGGTGATGGCCGCAGTCCTCGCCTATGCAGCAGCAACGGTGTTCCACGGCAACGGCTTCGTCGCAGCATTCGTCTGCGGCCTCGCGTATCAGGCGACGCAATCGCGACGACGTCAGACTGCCGGACTCGTGCTCGTCGAGGACATCGCGACGCTCGCCAACATCGTCGTCTGGCTCATGTTCGGTGTCGCGGTGTGCTACCTGTTCGAGATCGGATGGCCCGGATTCGGTATCCCGCTGCTCGCGATCGCCGCACTCACCGTGCTCCGGATCGTACCGGTCACCCTGTCCCTGACCCGCTCTCGATTCAACTTCCGAGAGCGACTGATGGTCGCCGCGATCGGTCCCCGCGGAACGGCCTCGATCGTCTTCGGTCTGCTCGCCTGGACCAAGCTCGCCGATTCCGATATCGACGACGCCTCCGTCGCCCTGTACACCGTGGTCACCACCGTGTTGTTCAGCGTCGTGGCCTACGGCCTCACCGCGTGGTGGTTGGGCCGAGTCGAAAAGTCCTCCCCGACTCCGAGATCCTCCGACCTGGAATGAGTTCCACGATGATCCATACGTTCTCCGACACCATCGTCGCCACCGGCCGACTACCGCTGTTCATGATGATGGTCGCCTTCGCTCTCACGTTCTTGTTCATCCGGTTCAGTACCCGGATGATCCGCGCCGAGGTGCGCTGGTGGCCCGGCAACATCACCACCGGAACTGTCCACATCCACCATGTCGTGTTCGGGCTCATCGCTATGCTGGTGTCCGGCTTCGGCTTCATCGCCGTGGCCAGCTATCACACCCCGGTTCTCAACTGCGTCTTCGCGTCGGGATTCGGGATCGGCTCGGCGCTGGTCCTCGACGAGTTCGCACTCGTCCTGCACCTGCGCGATGTCTACTGGTCGGCTGAAGGTCGCACCAGCATCGACGCGATCTTCGTCGCCTTCGCGATCACCGTGATGTTCGTGTTGGGCATTCATCCGATCGGCCTGGACGGCAACGACTTCAGCAGCTCTGACGGCGATAGTCGATGGTTCGGCATCACGATCGGCATCGTCGTACTGGCGATCCAATACTCGTTGGCCGTCGTCACGCTACTCAAGGGCAAGATCTGGACAGGTCTGCTGGGGATGTTCTTCGTCCCCTTGCTGATCGTCGGGAGTGTGCGCCTGGCGCGCCCCGACTCACCGTGGGCCCGGCGCCGCTACGTCCACCGACCGTCGGCGATGGAGCGCTCACGACATCGAGAAGCCCGTTACCGAAAGCCGGTGGAACAGATGAAGGTTCGGGTCCAGGAGGCGCTTGCCGGACGATTCGACGGATAGTCCGGCCCTCCCGTACCGATTCTCACGTATCGAGCACGGGCCGGCGCAGCAGCGTCGCCGGAGCCGCTGGGCCGCGCCGGACCCGGAACCCCACCACGACGACGGTCACGACGATCACCACGTACACGAGGGCAAGAACAACCGGGATGGCGACGTTGTCCCACACTCCGTGGAGTATCACCGCGCCGATCACCGCGCCCGCGAAGGCCAGCCACCCCCGAGTGGACCGCTGCGTGAGGGCGTAGGCGAGGGCGGCTCCGGTCACCGCAACCCACATCGGATGCAGCGCAAAACCGATCCAGGTTCGGGCGAGGGCCGTCGACACCGCATCCCCACCATTGGTGTCCGCTCCCGTGATGTAACCGATGTTCTCGACGACCTCGAACGATGCTCCGATGACAAAGCCGATGACGAAACCACCCGCCGGGGTGACCACGATCGCGCTGTACCCCAACACGACCAGTACTCCGACGACTTTGGTGAGTTCCTCGCTGAACGGCGCGATCAGCGTTCCCGTGCCCAGGCTGTTGAGGTTCCCGGCGATCCCGGCCGCGATGAGACCGCCCCAGATCACCGCGGAGACGATGTCGATGCGGGTGCGGGGAAACCGGTCGACCGGCATGAGGAAACGTACGATCAGAGCGAAGATCGCGATCTCGATCAGTGCGGCGATCAGCGCGACCCCACCGGCGCCGGGATCGTCGACGATGTCTGTCATCTCGCCGATGCCGAAAAACAGGAGCCCGAGTGCCGCCGCGATGAGAAAGGCCCAGTCGTACCACTTCCGGGGCCGATACGGGCGGGGGCCGGGGTGGTGCGCCCCATCCCGACCGGGCATCGGAGACTGCTGGTTCGTCGACATACGACTCCCTCCTACGGTGGGCGACATCGTGTGCGACATTCGGCGAATCCCCTTGTGGTGACGCAACGTTGACGCTAGGACATCTGAGTGCGGGTCCGCAAGCAGGTCACTCGACACGATTATCTGAGGGCCCACACGGCGTGGTTGTATCCCGAGCATCACCGTCGGATCGTCGACTATCATCGCGGCGACCTCCCCACACCCATCGACGATGCCGCAAAGTAGGTAGAGCAATGTGCGCTACGCGCCGGACCGGTCGAGAAGTGGTCGTGGCGACGCCTGACAGCGGCAATCGCTCGCAACTGAGCGGGCGGACATTCACCGCCGTCGACCTCGTCGCGACCGCATTGTTCGGTTTCGAGGGGGCTGCCGCAGCCGCCCAGACCGATCTCGACATCCTCGGAATCCTCGTCGTGGGGTTCATCGTCGGCCTCGGTGGCGGAATCCTGCGCGACGTCCTGCTCGGCTTTCTGCCACCGGCATCTCTGAGGTCCTCGTCGCGCGTCGTCGCCGCACTCACCGGCGCCACGGTCGCATTCGTGCTCGTCGGACTGGCCGACGCCGTCCCGGCGACGGCCCTCGCGCTGTGCGACGCGGCCGCCTTGGCATTCGTCGCGATCGCCGGCGCGGAGAAGGCGTTCGGCATGGGGTGCAGCATCGTGGTGACAACCGTGATCGGCGGCATCAGCGCCACAGGCGGAGGAATCATCCGTGATGTCCTACTCGGGAGGACACCCTATGTCTTGTCCCAGAGCGTTTATGGCACAGCGGCGTTGGCGGGTGCATTGGTCGTCGCGGTGACCCTCACGTACCTCGGGCGGCCGGCGGTGGCCCTGTGGTGCGGCTTCGTGGCCACATTCGGATTACGCACTCTCGCAGTGCTCCTCGACTGGCAGGTTCCACACCTGACGTGACGGCCAGGCCGACGACAGATGCGGCGTTGCCTGTCCCCACCACCGTCCCACCCACAGCGGCATCCCATCCACAGCGCCGACCCACCCACAGCGACATCCCACCCACGGCGCCGACAGGGGACGACAAGCAATGCTTGTCGATTGTCAGAAGAGTTGTGGGAGCATCCGATTGCCACCGGGCCCGTCGTCGAGTTAGCGTGGAAAGCGCTTCACCAAGGGGGATGCGCCGGATGGGGTGCCTTCGATACGTTCGATTCGTATGTCCTCCACTGAATTTCCACCCGCTGGGCCGTGGTGGTACGTCGTGGGCCCGTCACGAACAGATTGGGCATACCCCGTGCAGAACACCACTGTCGACCGACTCGATGCAGTCGGTCGACAGGCGTGGGCACCACACAACTTCGTGCGCTCCGCAGGTGGCGTCACGTGGGTGACACTCTTCATCATCGCGGCGACGATCACCATCATGGTCACGCGCGCCTACCTCGACATCACCGGATACCCGCAGATCGGTAGCGGGTCACTGCATATCGCGCACGCGCTGTACGGCGGAGCGCTGATGACCGTCGCCCTGACCATCCAATGGCTGTTCATCGGATTCCGTGTCCGCACCACCAGCGTGATCATCGGCGGCATCGGTTTCGGGTTGTTCGTCGACGAGGTCGGCAAATTCGTGACGAAGACCAACGACTACTTCTATCACCCCAGCGCCGACATCATCTACATCACCGTTCTCGTGATCATTCTCGGCGGAAACATCGTCCGTATCGCACGCCGGCCGACCCCGCACGAATCCCTCGCCAACGCGGCGATGATCGCCGCGCAGGGCGTGACCAGCGGACTCACTCCGCGACGGCGCGCGGATGCCGAGAATCTCCTGCAGACAGCACACGCCAAGGGAGTCGATCCACGGTCGGTGCAGGCCGTCACCGACATGCTCGCAGTATGCGAATCCGCACCCGATCGCGTCCATGCGGTCACCCGTCGACTCCGCGCGCACACACCGACCCTGGTGCGCTCTCCGGTGTGGACGACGATCTTCGGGTGGCTGATGGTCGCCGTATCGCTCCACGTCGCCGTGACGTCGGCGCTCGACATCCCCTGGCGCCCTTCGGAAGTCCTGTTCGGGATCACAGACGACACCGCGGGACTCGTCCATGTGTCGAATCTGACCTATGTGGTTCTCGGTGCGACGACCTTCGTGGTGTCGGGATTCGCGATGATCGCGCGGCGACGCTCACGGCGCCGACCACCACAAGCCGAATGGCCCTTGCGGCTCCTCCGGACGGCGGCGATCGCATTCACACTGATCGGCGGTGTCACCGACTTCGCACAATTCGGCTTCGCCGCACTGGCGAGCATCGCGATGGGCATCGTGACCATCGCAGTGATCTCCGATGAACTCGGCGGCCTTCGCGCCGCCGAGAACGCCGAGGCCAGAGCCGCCGAGGCCAGAGCCGCCGAGGCCAGACTCTGACCGCAGGTGAACCGCATCGGGACGGCTCGCGCCATCCCGAATGACCAGTGGCCGAACGACTAGTGACCGCCGCCGTCGCGGCTCATCGCCAGACGTGCGAGCTGCCCCGGGGTCGCGTCGGGAAGATATGCGCGCGAGATCGCCACGCCGATACGCGGCAGATCGCCTTCATCGCGGTAGGCGAGGTACACGCCCTCATAGCGCGGGCCGAACTTCTTCTTGAACGCATGGAGAGACCGGAACCCGTAGAACGGCTCCATCGCCGCGCCCAGCATGTCGAGCAGTCTGTCGGTCGCGGTGCGGTCACCGGAATCGTCCGACGACGCCAATGGCGCGCCGGACAGGGAGGCGAACTGGGCGCCCTCGCCCTTGAACTCCATGAACGCCGAACCCAGGAGGAACTCGATGACCGGGCCGAAACCGTCGGTGCGGCGTCGCATCACATCCAGAGTCCATCCGCGAATGGTGTTCTCGGGGCCGTAGACCGGGAGCCACGACAGCACACCGTGGATGCTTCCGTCGGCGTCGACGGCCAGCGAGACCCGGACCTCCGGATCCAGGGCCTCATCGACCCCACCCAGGGTGAATCCCATCTCGGGCAGCCCCTTGTCGCCGACCCATTCCTCGGAGATCGCCTGGACCTGCGCCCGCACCGCGAAGGACTCGTCGGCCAGATGGGTGAGGCGATGGGTGATCTGCTCCTTCTTCGCCTTGTTGAGCGCCGATCGCACATGCTGCCAGCTCTTGCCCTTGTACTGCAGGTCCGGCAGGTCGACGATCGAGTCCTCGGCTATCTGAACTGTGCGCCAGCCCATCTCGCGTGCGATCGACGCGGTCTGGGTACCGATGGAGAACCAGCAGGGCACCAGGCCGCTGCTTTCGGCGAACCGGGTGAATGCCCGCGTGGTCTCCGCGACCTGGTCTGGTGCACACACCGGATCCGCCAGAGCGAGAAGGACACCCGCGCGCCGCTGATAGGTGACCACGGAACTCGGGGCGCCGGGGGCGTCGAACAGATACTGGTTGTTGTCCCAGGTCGTCATCCACGACATGGTCCCGCCGCCGTAGGTGTGCAGGAGTTGCTTGACCGCATCGACCCCGGGACCGTCGGAGATACGGCTGCGGCCACGGACGGTGAAGGCGAACCGCCCACTGACGAGGATGCCCACCTCTGCGAGCCACAACAGCGAGGTGCCCAGCGTGACAACGCCTTCGGGCGCATAGTCGGCGACCGCCGCCAGGGTCACCGCGAGCACGACGGCGACGACGTTGAGTGAACCGAAGACCACCGTCACCCACCACGCCCATCGGCGCCCACGCCGCAATGCCATGGCGACGACCGCGATCACCGCGACGTGAACCCACATGGCCCAGACGGACGAGTCGCCGGAATCGGTGGGCCCGAGCGGGCCCGACCCGGGGAAGAACCACACGAGAATCGAAGAGCCGGCAATCACGATCAGACCGGCGAAGCTCAGCAGTCGGACCTCGCGGCGGGTTCGCGGAGCGAATCCGCGTTCGCCGGTACTGAACAATCGCTCGCCGGCCACCAACATGATCGCGAAGGCAACGAGGTGACTCACATCGGCGAAGGTGCCCTCGAACAGAATCGACAGCGATACGTACGCAGTGAGCACAAGCCGTGCTCGCAGCCGCCACGGTGAGCGGAGCGTGGCCGTGGCCGCGGTAGCCGCGGCGACCACGGCAGTGGTCATGCCGACGTCGCGCACCGTCGCCAGATGCGTCGGCCAGCCCCAACCGATCCCGCCGATGACGTCCGCGCTCAATCCCCAGGCGAACAGGCACGTCACCAGAATCCCGGCGAGCTGACCGACGATCATCACGATGAGTGTGCGGACGCTGCCGAGACGCCACTCCGCCCACGACCCCACGATCAGCAGAAGCACGACGATGCTCACCAGCTGAGCCGGCGTCAGCCCGAACAGCATGCCGCTCAACGGAGTCCACCATCGGCCCTCACGCAGAGCCGGGACGCCGTAGGCGATGTCGGTGAACCAGCTCTTGCCCTCGGTGCCGGCCCACAACGTTCCGGTGATGAGCCCGACGACGAGGAGGACCCCACTCAGGGTGATCGCCACCGGCGCGTGCGCCGCGATGTCGCGAGCGTGGCGTCCGAGCCGGGACAGCGACTGTGCGACGGCGCCGGATCGGAATGTCTCGTCGGCGTCGGTCACCGACGCCCGTGTCGCGACACGGCCCGCATCTCCCGGCGTGTCACCCTCGGCCACTCCTGAAACTTCGGTCATGGAAATCGATATTAATTCATCATTTGCCGAGATCGATCTCCACAAACAGTGACAACACCGGGTTGTGAACCCTACACATACTGTTGAGCAAATGGCCTTGCCGAGAATTGTCGACACATCGTAGGCTGACTATCACCCGTTCAGGGTCGAGGGGGATGCGCCGGTTGGGGTGCCTTCGATACGTTCGATTCGTATGTCCTCCACCAACCTGGTTCCATTGACAGAGACCTGATTTCGTCAACCCGACGCAATGGTCGACCCAACTCGATGGTCCACTCAACTCAATGACGGCCAGGGCCACCATGGGGGTGTCGAACAGATAGATATCCGCCATCCCCCGATACGACAATCGATCACCTCGGATAATCGACGAATTCATCGCCGACAAAGGAGCTCATTCTGTTGAACGTGGAGGAGATTCGTCGAGGCTTTCTCGATCTCGTCGCAGCCCGTGGCCACAAGATCGTGGATCGGGCACCACTCGTGCTCCGAGACGACTCGACGACCCTCTTCACCGGCAGCGGGATGCAGCCCCTGGTGCCCTACCTGCTCGGCGCCGATCATCCGCAGGGAGACGTCCTCGCCGACGTCCAGCCCTGCCTGCGTTCACAGGACATCGACGAGGTCGGCGACAACCGTCACACCACGTTCTTCGAGATGCTCGGCAACTGGAGCCTCGGCGGATACTTCAAGGACGAGCAGATCCGCATGCTCTGGGAGTTCCTCGTCGAGATCGTCGGCCTCGATCCGAACCGACTCTACGTGAGCGTCTACTCCGGCGACGAGGCGCTCGGCATTCCCCGGGACACCGACAGCGCCGACATCTGGACCGAATTGTTCACCGCTGCAGGGGTTTCAGCCGACCGCATCGTGCTCGACACCGAACAACGCGGTGACGACGAGGGTCATCACGGAGCCCACATCTGCTTCTACCGCGACAAGAACTGGTGGTCACGCGGAGGCGGCCCGGACACGATGCCCATCGGCGATCCCGGCGGCCCCGATACCGAGGTGTTCTACTACTTCCCCCAGGTCGAGCACGACACCGCGTTCGGGCGCCACAGCCACCCGAACTCCGACGGCGGACAGTTCCTGGAGATCGGCAACTCGGTGTTCATGCAGTTCACCCGCACGGAATCCGGTTTGCGCGAACTCGGCAGGCGCAACGTCGATTTCGGCGGTGGTCTGGAGCGCATCGCCGCAGCCTCCATCGACAGCCCCGATGTCTATCGGGTGTCCACGCTGTGGCCTCTGATCGAGAGGTTGGAGACCCTCTCCGGTCGGACCTACGACGAGAACACGCATGCCATGCGGATCATCGCCGACCACATCCGAGGCGCGGTGTTTGTCATCGGCGACGGGGTGAAACCGGCCGGCAAGGAGCACGGCTACGTGCTGCGGCGCTTGATCCGCCGCGCGATCCGGTTTGCCCACGGACTCGAACTGCCCGACTCCGCGATCGGTGAGGTCGCGCGCGTCGTCATCGACATCTACGCCGACGCGTACCCGGACATCGCCGCGGCCGGCGACGACATCCTCGCGACCCTGGCCAAGGAGGAACGCTCCTTCCGACGCACCCTGGGAAAGGGCCTGCGGGAGTTGCGGCGTCTGGGCAAGGAGAACCGCCCGCTCACCGGCGAGGACTTCTACATCCTCTACGACCGGTACGGATTCCCCGTCGAGCTGGCCGTCGAAGAGGCCTTCGCACGCGGTCTGACCGTCACCGACAACTGGCGCACCGAGTTCGACGAATGCACCCTGCAACAGCGCGAGCGCTCCCAGGCCGGGAGCAAGCTCGGCGTCAGCTGACGGGCCTTCCACTCGTACTTTCACAGTGTTGGTACGCAATGCCGTCGACGACGGCAACTTTCGCTCCCCATCGTCGGCTGAGGCCTGTCACCACAACGGCGGCAGCCGTGGTCGTCCCGCCGACGAACTCATCGGCCGGACGGTCGTGATCGATTCGCAGTACTCGGTGGGCTCGCGCCGGCGGACTCCGCAGGCGCATCGTCGGCGGAGCAACCGCCTGCGTCGAGCGCTCCCGCGGGCAGGGCGAAAGTGAGATGCATTCATCCCATCGGTGATGCCGCCGGAATCCGAGTGGTCGCCCATCGCCCGGCTCACCTCCCTCGCCGGTGCGGCATACCACATACCTGGCTCTTCCTGATTGAGAGTGCCCGAATGGGTGTGCGAGTCCACTAGATGTAGGTCCGATTCGGTGGTGAGCCGCTGGGCTCGTGGCGGGTCCTGTGGTGTGAAGATGAAAGCTCTCACACACCCAATCCGAACACCAACAGGACCCATGACGCAGCGTAGCGCTATTGCCGACACGATTTGCCGCACGATCGAACTCGGCGTCACGATCACCGATGCCGCCATCGACGGCGAGGACCGTACCCACTTGTTTTGCCAGCTCCTGGACCCGAAGAACACCTGCCCGACGTGCGGGCAGGCGGGTCGGCTGCGTGATCATGTCGACCGTGAGGTCGCCGATCTGCCCATCGTCGGGCATCCGACCCGGCTGCACCTGTCGGTGCCGCGCTATGTGTGTGCCACCACCGACTGCACGACGTCGGTGTTTCGTGCCGACATCAGCGCCATCGTGGCGCCGAGGGCGCAGGTCACCCGCCGCACCACCACCTGGATCATGCGAGCGATGATCAGCGACAAGATGAGTGTGAAGGCCGTCGCGGCTGCGGTCGGGTTGAGCTGGAACACCGTCAACACCCTCGCCCTGGCCGCGGTCAAGAAGCTGGCTGCTGCACCGGCCCGGTTGGCCGGTGTGCGGGTCCTCGGGGTCGATGAGCACAAGTGGAAACACGTTCGCGGCAAGGGTGATCCGAATTTCGTGACCGTCCTGGTCGATCTCACCCCGATCGTGGATGGAACCGGCCCGGCCCGGTTGCTGGATATGGTCGCCGGCCGCTCCAAAGCCGCGCTCAAAGACTGGCTCGGCGCGCGGGATCAGGGGTTCCGCGACCGGATTCGGGTGGTCACGATGGACGGGTTCACCGGGTATCGCACCGCCACTGCCGAAGCCCTCGACAAGGCGCGTGTGGTGATGGACCCCTTCCACGTCGTGCATCTGGCAGCGGAGAAATTGACCTTGTGTCGTCAACGCGTGCAACAAGATACGTGCGGGCATCGCGGTCGATCCGGGGATCCGCTCTACGGCATCCGTCGCACCTTGTTGACCCGGATCGGGTTGCTCACCGACAAGCAGAAGACTCGGCTGCGCGGCGGCCTCGATGCCCGCGAGGAGCACGTGGCCGTTGCGGTCACCTACGCGATCTACCAGGAGTTGATCGATGCCTACGAGCAACCCACCAAGCGGGACAGCAAGATCGCAATGTACAAGCTGCTCAAGAAGATCAAGACCGGCGTGCCCGCCGGACTATCAGAGCTGGCCCAACTCGGGCGTTCGTTGTGGTCACGACGGGCCGAGATCCTCGCCTACTTCGACACCGGCGCCTCCAACGGCCCAGTCGAAGCCATCAACGGGCGCCTCGAGCATCTGCGCGGCATCGCCCTCGGGTTCCGTAACCTCACCCACTACATCTTGCGGTCGCTCATCCACTCCGGCCAACTCGCAGAAAGCCTGCGCGCACTCTGAATTAGGAAGAGCCACATACCTGCACCCGTTCTCCGCGATCGCGGCGCGGTCGCTGATCAACCACCAGACCGGCGGCAACACCCCGCCGACGTCGAACGAGCGTGCGCCGAACTCGACGCCACAGACCAACCCATCGCGTTTGCCTCAGCCGACGCTGCCCACGCCAGAATCAGCCGGATCACACCCCTTGTCCAAGGTCTGGGGCCAAAGCTCATTCATCTGGACCACTCCGCCGACCGAGGATCTGAAACAGGTCGACCCCCAACCCGATTCAGAGACGAACCACCAGTTCAGGAAGAACCATCAATGGTCAGCCCGACCGCTGCGCGTTGTGCGCGGCACGGCTGATGGTCTCCAGCACCACCGTGAACGCCGGCGCCCGTGGATCGACGATGGTGCCGTGATCGGTGTCGTCGAGCAACACCAATCGCGCCGATCCACCCGCGGCCTTGTCGGCGGCCACGTAGTTCTGGGACAGCACCGGCGGCACCACCTTGTCGTTCTTGCCGACCATCGCGATGGTGGGGGTGGCGGGGTCGAGGTTCTGGATCGGATCGACCGAGGTGTAGCGGTCGGGGACCTCGTCGGGTTCACCGCCCAGCGCCCGCACGATCCGGTCGTCACCGAGCTTCACCGCGACCCGCATGTCCAGTGGACCGGCCAGTGAGATGACGTTGGTGGGACGGAACTTCGGTTCGGCACCCACCTCGCCGGACTCGAGTTTGTGCCGGGTGCCCGCCCACATCGCCAGTTGTCCGCCCGCCGAATGCCCGACGACCACCGCATTGCGCTCGTCGATCTCCGGGATGCTCGCGGCCACGGTCGGCACGTAGTCCAGTGCGGCGGCGACGTCTTGGAAGGTGGTCGGCCATCCGCCCCCGGACCCCACACGCCGGTACTCGACGTTGTAGACGGCGAGGCCGCGCTCGGCGAGTCGCCGCGAGAAGGTGACGAAGGTGTCGGCACCGACCTGCGACTGCCAGGATCCGCCGTGGATGAGGATCACCAGCGGCACCGAGTTCTCCCCCTGCGCCCCCTTCGGCAGGAAGACATCGGCCCAGTTCTGGTCGTCGTCGCGGCTGCCTGTGGTGGTCGGATAGAGGTAGCGGCGGGCATCGACATTCGACGAGGCCACCACCTTCGCGAAATCTGCTGCGGCCGCGCCGGGATCGGCCGTCGATGCGGTCGGCACCGCGTCGGTGGAGGTCGACGAGCAGCCGGCGAGCACGAGCCCGACGGCGAGTGCGCCGCAGAGTCCGGTCAGCGTGCGGCGCACCGTGGTTCGCATGGTCCGGCGACTCCTGAGCTGGGTGGTCATGACTCGGTCGCCCCGTTGATCGTGGACGTGGCGATCAGTCCGTCCTGCAGCCCCCACCGGTGCGCGATCGCCGACAACCGCCCGCTGTCGACGAGCTTCTGAACCGCGTCGCGAAGTGGTTGTGCCAGGGCCGATCCCTTCGGTACCGGGAACGCATACGGTTCGGTGTCGAACGGGGTTCCGGCCACGCTCAACGCGCCGGACGAGCGGGAGACCGCGTACGCGGTCACCGGTGAGTCCGCACTGACCGCGTCGACCTGACCGTCACGCAGTGCGCTGACCGCCTGGTCGAGAGTCTCGAATCCGACCACGTCGATCGGCTTGTCGCCGGTGGTCTCGCAGGCCGAACTCTTGGCCGGCAGTTCGGAGTCGGCCTGCACGGTGCCGGTCTCCACCGCAACCTTCAGACCACAGGAGTTCTCGGGGTCGACATCGCTGCCGGCCCGCTGCATCCACTGGGTCCCGCCGCTGAAGTAGGTGACCATGTCGACCTGCTCCTCGCGGGGTTTGGTGTCGAAGATCAATCTCGCCCCGACATCGAACGTGCCGTCGTGAACGCCGGGCAGCACGGCGGCGAAATCGGTGGTGCGGATGTCGGTACGCAATCCGAGGATCGTCGCGGCCGCATCGATCACGTCGATGTCGAAGCCGACGATCCGACCGTCCTCGCCGAACTCACCGGGCGCGAACGGCACCGCTGTCCCCACGATCAGGGTGCCCCGCCCACGGATCGGTTCGGGGACACGTGCGGCCAGGGCGCCGTCGCGCGCGACGGCGGTCGACTCGCCACCCGATGCCGCCGTCGACGTCCCCGATGCCGACGTCCCCGATGCCGACGTCACAGTCGACCCGGCCGAGGTGTCGTCGCTCCCCGACGAGCAACCGGCCACCGCGACGGCCAGCACCATCGCGAGCCCGGCCGCGCTCAGACGTGCCGTCCGGGTCACGGCCCGGTCCCCGAATCGCCTCATTCGCACCTCACTGGTTTGCCGACACCGCAACCGGCGGTCGGCTCGTCCACTCCTGCAGCACCTTCGGGTCCTGCACCTCGAGCCACGCCACCACATCGGCGTGCGTCGCACAGATCACCTCGGGCCGGCCGCAGGTCTCGGTCATGAACTGCGCGGTCGCCGGGTTGAACGCATTGCCGTTCCAGTCGTTCATGTGATTGGCGATCACCAGCGGCGCGCGGTTGCCCTCATATGCCCGCTTGAACATGTACCGGTAGGTGTCCAGCACGACACGTCTGATCCGGGCCTTGTCCTTGGGCCGGTCCTGTGCACCGTTGACGGTGTACCAGAAGTTGTAGTCCAGCACGGTCTGTCGTTTCCGTAGCGGCGGTGACCACGCGTACGGGATCTGGAATTCCCAGATACCGCTGATCTTCGACGGCCAGTAGACCCCCGGCTGGGCGGCAGGCATCGAGGAGTCCCACGTCATGTCGTGCGCCCGCAGCGCCGGAAAGAGTTTCGCTGGGGTGCCTTCGAGACACTGGGTCCGGCCACCCTTGACCTCCTGCGGCCCGAAGGCCAGATCGGGGCCAGTGGTTATCCCGTCGTTGCTGCGCCAATTGGCCATCAACGAGAAGAATTGGTCGAGCTCGTGATTCCATTCCCGGGTACTCCAGTTCTTCCCCGGATTGCGCGTGCCCGCGCAGAAGTGTCCGACGTAGTGGGTACCCAGTTCGTGACCGCCATACCAGGTGCGATTGAGGTATTCGATCTGTTCGATCACCTCGGCTTTGGTTCCACCGAAGGCCAGTGCGGACTCCCCGGGCCGGTATCCCGGGCCGCGGTAACGTTTCTTTGCCTTGTCGGTCAGAAAGTAGAGGCCGGTCATCAATGCGCTGAATCGCGCATCGGAGCGTTCGGCTGCCTCGAGGAAAAGATCCCAGTTCTTCGACACCCCGACGCCGTCGAAGGAGAAGAGGACGAACTGCGGCGGCTTCTCACCGGGCGCCAACGGCCTGATCGGGACATTCGACGCGCGGCGGACCGGTGTCGGATCGGGCTCGGCGGCAGCCGAGGAGGACGTGTGGGGGAAATCCACCGCCGGGGCACTACCGGAGCTCTGCCCACAGGCCGAGAGCACCATCAACGCGACCAGCCCGACGAACAGGGGGCCGACGCGTCGCGGCGGGTGTCTCATCACGGCCTTTCTGGTCGCCCGACGCACATGGTGACGAAGCATATCGGACATATCGGGAATGCGATAGTTTCGTGTGAAATCGAAAAACCGCGTCGCACACGAACTTTGTCACGGTACCGCGCGCCCACACACGAAACCGCGGTCGACAAACGAGTGTTGTCCGATGTAACCGTTTTGTTGACTTCCTTTCGGTGCCGGCGGTCGAGCAATAGTGTCGCTTCTGATGAGGACCGCGCCCTACCCGATCTTCGGGTTCCCCTTGGGCACCAGAGAGCGAAAGGCGACATGAGAACCCCGAATCGAGCGCTGATCACAGCCGGGCTGTTGAGTACAGCCGTCCTGACCCTCAGCGCGTGCAGCGGATCCGATGGCGACACCCCGGTGTCGAGCTCCAGCGCCAAGCCGTCACCGTCGACCCCATCGTCATCGGTCACCACATCGAGGGCCACAACGACCCCGAACGACGCCGAGCAGAACGCCCCGGCCACGACCACCCGGCCGCAAAGCCAGCACCAGAACACCACCACTCCGGCGCGCGACGACGATCCGGGCGGCCACGCGTGCACCGACCAGAGCGGCGCACCGGGCAAATACGTCTGGGACAACACGGGAAATCAGTGGATCTGCGAGATCACCGGCGATGCACCGCGAGTCACCACGACCACCAAATCGCCAGTGCGCGATGACGACCCGGGCGGCCACGCATGCACCGACCAGAGCGGCGCGACAGGCACTTACATCTGGGCCGAATCGACCCAGCAGTGGGTGTGCCAGATCGGCTGACCCGGCGGCTGACCCTGCACCGATCAATTCCTGAGGATGTAGACCGTACCGTGATGTTCCCAGCACGATCGGGCGTGGCGAGGGACCCGGGCCGCGCCACGCCCACCCTCGCATCGACCCTTGCCACGATCATCGCCGTTACCCTCGCGGCCACCGCCTGTACCGATACCAACTCGGACACGGCTGCACCGCAGGCGCTCCCACCGTCCTCCGGGTCTCATTCGGGACCGCCCGAACAGTATGTGGCGCTGGGCAGTTCCTATGCCGCCGGACCGGGCGGCAGCGTCCTGACCGACGCCCCGTGTGGCCGGTCGAAGGACAACTATCCGAACAAGGTCGCCGAGTTGCTCGGTATGCGGCTGGTGGACGTGACCTGTTCGGGGGCCACCACCGAGGACATCCTGCATCGCGCTCAGCCGAATGCGGCGAGCGCCCCGCAGATCGAGGCGATCACCGCCGACACCACGCTGATCACGGTCACGATCGGCGGCAACAACATCGCCTACATCCCCCGGGTGATGGCGCAGAGTTGCCTGACGGCCGGGCCGTTCGAGCCCGGTGGCCACTGCAACCCCCATCCCTCACCACGGCCGCCGGATTCGGCATACGCCGAACTCAACCAGTCCCTCGACAACATGCTCGTCGAGATCGAACAGCGGGCGCCGAAAGCCCGGGTGGTGTTCGTCGACTATCCACCCCTGGCCCAGCACGGCGACGAGCCATGCTCGGAGATGCCGTTGACACGTGAGCAACTGGCGCTGACCCTCGACGTCCTCGACAACGTCACCGAGGCGATCTCCGAGGCGGCTACGGAGGCCGGCGCACACCTGGTACGGGCGTCCCACGCCGGCCGAGGTCACGGTGTGTGTACCGCCGATCCCTGGCTGTACGGCTGGGAGGCGCCGGCCCCGTATCATGAACGCCCGGCGGGCAAGGTGGCCATCGCTCATCTCGTCGCCGAACTGGTCGAGCGCAACGAATAGACGCCATGGCACGGTATCAGCCCGAGATGGCGGTCAACAGTGCCCGAGGCCGGGCGAGGAACGTCTCGCGCAGGTGATTGCGGAACACCGTCGGCCATGAGCACGCGCACCCCGCCACCACGCCGGTGGGGTCGTCGACGCCCAGGCGCCGGCACAGGGCGATCGCCCGGTCGAGGTGGAAGTCCTGGGTGATCAGCACCGGACGGCGCACCTCGAAACGATCACGAAGTCCGCGACAGGTGTCGGCGGTGTCGAAGCCGACGGGGTCGTCGACGATGACCGCGGCGGGCACCCCGCGCGCCTCGAGGTAGGCGCGCATCACCGCGGGCTCGTCACCGGCATCGGCGGAGCCGTTGCCCGAGTTGATGATTCGCGCCACATGACCGTCGCGGTAGAGGTCCAGCGCGGTTTCCAGGCGGCCCCGCACATAGTCACCGGGTTCACCGTCGGAGACCAGTGACCCGAGAACCACCAGCGTGCTGTCACGCGGAAGGGTGCCGGCGTCGAGCACCCGGCCGGCCGCGGCGACGTACACCCAGGTCGCCGCGATCGCGACGATCAGTTCCACGGCGATCAGTCCGAACACCACCAGACGCCCCGCGACGAAACGGACACTCACCCGCACCACGGTAGTGAACCCGTTGTACTGTGACCTGAACCACAGAAGGTTCGGGCCGTCGTGCGCCCGGACCCCACGCACGCGGAGGGAGGCGCAGCGCCATGGAGTACATGCCCGTCACCGAATCGATGTTCCTGATCGCGGAGACCCGAGAGCAGCCGATGCACGTCGGCGGCCTGCAGCTGTTCGTCCCCCGCGAGGGCCAGACCGGCACCGAGCTCGCCGAGGAGATGATCGACCGGTTCACCCGCTGCACCGAGATCGACGCCCTGTTCTGCAAGCGGCCGGCCTCCCCGGCGAGCATGCTCGGGGTGTTCGCGTGGTCGCACGACGACGAGATCGACGTCGACTATCACGTCCGCCACGCCGTCCTGCCCCGCCCCGGCCGCATCCGCGAGCTGTTCCGGTACGTCTCGCTGCATCACAGCGCCCTGCTCGACCGGAACCGGCCGATGTGGGAACTGCACATCATCGAGGGCCTCGACGACGGCCGGGTGGCGCTCTACTCCAAACTCCATCACTCGCTGATCGACGGGGTGTCGGCATTGCGACTGCTGCAGCGGACGCTGAACGCAGACCCCGACGACCGCTCCGGCACCGCCCCGTGGGACCCGGCGCTCACCCGGCACCGGCGTCGCCGCGATCCGGCGCACGCGCCCTCGCCGTCGTCACCGATCTCGGGGATCCTCGGATTCGCCGGCACCGCCGTCGGGATCGGAACCCAGCTCGTGGGGATCGGTCCCGCCGCCGCGCGGATCGCATGGACCGCGATGACCAACTCCGATTTCGCCGCACCGTTCCGCCCGGCCCCCCGGACCATCCTCGACGTGCCGATCGGCAGTGCCCGACGCTTCGCCGCACAGCAGTGGTCCACCGAGCGGGTGCGCGCGGTCGCCTCCGCGATGGGCATCACGATCAACGACGTCATCGTCGCGATGTGTTCGAGTGCGCTGCGGTCGTATCTGATCGACCGTGACGCCCTGCCGGCGGCGCCGCTGCTGGCCGCGGTCCCGGTGTCGATGCACGACGAGGGCGATTCCGACGGCAACGCGATCACCGCGATCCTCACCAATCTCGCCACCGACCAGCCCGACCCGGAGCGGCGTCTGCACACCCTGGTCAACTCGATGCGCGAGTCGAAGCGGGTGATCCGCAGCCTGTCACCGCTGCAGGCACTTGCCTACGGTGCCGCGACGATCGTCTCGCTCGCGCTGGCCCCGGTGCCCGGCTTCGTCCGCTACACCCCACCGCAGTTCAACCTGATGATCAGCAACGTGCCGGGACCGAGTGAGCACATGTACTGGAACGGGGCACGGCTCGACGGCGTCTACCCGGTGTCGGTGGTGATGGAGGGTATGGCGCTCAACATCACCGTGACCACCACGGCCGAGCACGTGAACTTCGGCCTGATCGGCGCACGCAAGGAGCTTCCGAGCCTGCAGCGCCTGCTCACCCATCTCGACACCGCCCTCGACGAGCTGGAGAAGGCTGCAGATCTGCCGGGGTGACCGAATCGCGCATTTCCGGTGACCAACATCACCGCCTGACCGACATCTCCACACCACCCTGCAGATGATTCGCCACCGGCAAGCCGATCGGCCTGACCATTTCGTGATGTCCGACACAGTGACGGATCGACATGACACAGGTCATTCACCGGCAGCTGGACGGACAAGGTCGCAGTGTCAGATCCATCTCCTGACTGGCAAGTAAGTTACTGGCGGGTATCGTAAGCGCGGCAACCTATCAGTCCTACCAAGCGCTACTTAGGGCAACCTTCGCAGCGCTCAGGTGTCCTCAGGATTTACGGTTACCTGTACGAGACGTCCGACCTCGCGCACGTCAGCCCTGCGCTGGAGGTTCGGCGACACACCAGAGAGGGGCCGGACGCCGTGAATGCCACGACGATCACCATCGGCATCATCGCCGCGGTCATCAGCCTGGGTTGCTGGGCGCTCTTCCTGCGCGGCGTGTGGACCATGGTCCGCGCGATCGCACAGGGACAGCGTGTCGACAGCTCGCGCTTTTGGCCGTTCTTCCCGCGACTGTGGACGATGCTCAAGGAGTTCGTCGCCCACACCCGCATGGTCAAATTCCGATCCGTCGGCTGGGCGCACTGGCTGGTGATGTTCGGCTTCCTGATCGGCGCCATCTTCTGGTTCGAGGCCTACGGTCAGATCTTCGACCCGAGCTTCCACTGGCCGATCATCGGTGGCTGGAACGTCTACATCTTCGCCGACGAGATCCTCGGCCTCGGCACCGTCATCGGCATCACGACGCTGATCGTCATTCGCCAGCTCAACCACCCGCGCGTCCCCGAACGCATTTCCCGGTTCTCCGGTTCACGCTTCGGCGCCGCGTACTTCGTCGAGCTCGTGGTCCTCGTCGAGGGCCTGGGCATGATCTTCGTCAAGACCTTCAAGATCGCCACCGGCCTCGAGCACGCCCCCATCTGGACGTCGTTCTTCACCCACTACTTCGCGCAGCTCTTCGAGGGCTGCTCGGTCTACTGGGTGACCGCCGCCGCCGTCGTCAAGCTGATGAGCGGCATGATCTGGCTGGCCGTGGTCGGCCGCAACATCGACTGGGGTGTGGCCTGGCACCGCTTCGCCGCCTTCCCCAACATCTACTTCAAGCGTGAGGCCGACGGCGGCGTCGCCCTGGGTGCGGCCAAGCCGATGATGTCGGGCGGCAAGGTCCTCGACATGGAGACCGCCGACCCCGACGTCGACGCCTTCGGTGCGGGCAAGGCCGAGGACTTCTCCTGGAAGGCCTGGCTGGACTTCACCACCTGTACCGAATGTGGTCGCTGCCAGAGCCAGTGCCCGGCATGGAACACCGGCAAGCCGCTGAGCCCCAAACTGCTGATCATGTCGCTGCGTGATCACGCACAGGCCAAGGCGCCGTACCTGATCGCCGGTGGCCGCACCGACATGGGCGGCGACGAGGTCGGTCTGGTCGACGCCGACGGCAACGTCGACGAGGCCGCACTCGCCAAGATCCCCGCGTCGGCCCGCGCCGAGGCCGCCCGCAAGCTGGTCGGCGAGTCCAAGGGTGTGATCGGCGGCGGCGAGGGCATCGAGGCCGTCGACGGCGCCTTCGATCCCGAGCAGCTCGGTGCGGTGATCGACACCGAGACCCTGTGGAGCTGCACCACCTGTGGTGCCTGCGTCGAGCAGTGCCCGGTGGACATCGAGCACGTCGACCACATCATCGACATGCGCCGCTACCAGGTGCTGATCGAGTCGGACTTCCCGTCCGAGCTCGCCGGCATGTTCAAGAACCTGGAGAACAAGGGCAACCCGTGGGGCCAGAACGCCTCGGCGCGCACCAACTGGATCGACGAGATGGACATCGAGATCCCGGTGTTCGGTCAGGACGTCGAGTCGTTCGAGGGCTTCGAGTACCTGTTCTGGGTCGGTTGCGCCGGCGCCTACGAGGACCGCGCGAAGAAGACCACCAAGGCCGTCGCCGAGCTCCTCGACATCGCCGCGGTGAACTTCATGGTCCTCGGCGAGGGCGAGACCTGTACCGGTGACTCCGCTCGCCGCGCGGGTAACGAGTTCCTGTTCCAGATGCTGGCGCAGCAGAACATCGAGATGATGAACGAGGTCTTCTCGACCGCTCCGCAGCAGCGCAAGAAGGTCGTCGTCACCTGTGCGCACTGCTTCAACGCGCTGGGCAACGAGTACCCGCAGCTCGGTGCCACCTACGAGGTCGTCCACCACACCCAGCTCCTCAACCGCCTGGTGCGGGAGAAGCGTCTGGTGCCGGTCGCCCCGCTCGGTGAGGGCGTGACCTACCACGACCCGTGCTACCTGGGCCGCCACAACAAGGTCTACGACGCCCCGCGTGAACTGATGGCCGCATCGGGCTCGGCACTCACCGAGATGCCGCGTCACGGCGAACGATCCATGTGCTGTGGTGCCGGTGGCGCCCGGATGTGGATGGAAGAGCAGATCGGCAAGCGGATCAACATCGACCGGGTCGACGAGGCCCTGTCGACCCTGGGCGATCCGGGGACCGCCACCAAGAAGGTCGCGACCGGCTGCCCGTTCTGCCGCGTGATGCTCACCGACGGTGTGACCGCCCGGACCTCGGGTACCGAGAACGAGGGCAAGATCGAGGTCGTCGACGTCGCCCAGCTGCTGCTGGAGTCGGTCAAGCGCGGCGCCCCCGAGGTGACCCGTGGCGGCCGCTTCCTCGGCCCGATCGCCAAGCCCGCTCCGGAACCGGAGCCCGAGCCCGAGCCAGTGGCAGCCCCCGCGGCTGCTGCGGCCACGGCCGCCGCCGGGACCGCCACGGCCCCGAAGCCGAAGGTCGGACTGGGTATGAAGGGCGGCAAGAAGCCGGGTGGGGCCAAGCCTGCGCCCGCTGCTGCCGCCGCCGCACCGGCAGAGGCACCGGCCGACAAGAAGCCGGCCGCCAAGGGCTTCGGCATGAAGGGCGGCAAGAAGCCGGGTGCCGCGAAGGCCGCTCCGGCCGCAGCCGCGCCCGCCGAGGCCACCGCTGCCGCACCGGCAGAAGCACCGGCCGACAAGAAGCCCGCTGCCAAGGGCTTCGGCATGAAGGGCGGCAAGAAGCCCGGCGCTGCCGCCAAGGCCGCCCCGGCTGCAGCCGCACCTGCCGCCGCGACCGCTGCCCCCGAGGCCGCCGCACCTGCTGTCGAGAAGAAGCCCGCCGCCAAGGGCTTCGGCATGGCCGCGGGCAAGCGTCCGGGAGCCAAGAAGCCGGGCGCTGCGGCAGCCGCCACACCCGCTGCGGAGGCCGCCACCGAGGCGGCACCCACCGCGGGTGTTGCGGAGCCGGTGACCGAGGCCCCCGCCACCGAAGCGGTGACCACCGAGGCCGTTGCGGCCAAGGCCAAGGGCTTCGGCATGGCCGCGGGCAAGAAGCGCCCCGGCGGAATCGGCAAGGCCGCCCCCAAGCCGGCCGCCGCAGCAGCACCCGCTGCCGAAGCTGCGCCGGCTCCGGCCGCCGAGGTTCCGGCTGCTGAGGCTCCGGCTGCAGAGGCACCTGTCGAGGTCGTCGCCGACACCGCCGCGCTGACCACCGAGGCCGTCCCCGCCAAGGCCAAGGGCTTCGGCATGGCCGCGGGCAAGAAGCGTCCCGGTGGGATCGGCAAGGCCGCCCCCAAGCCGGCCGCCGCAGCAGCACCCGCGGCACCGGCCGAGACGCCGGCCCCGGTCGAGACCGAGGCTCCCACCGAGACGGTCGCACCGGCCGCGGCAGACGTCGAGGCACCCGCCGAGGCAGTCGCGGCGCCGTCGTCGAACGGTTCCGAGCCGGACGAGCGCACGATCGCCGAGACCGGCGCCGCCAAGGCCAAGGGCTTCGGGATCGCCGCAGGTAAGAAGCGGCCCGGCCACCGCTGATCACAGCTTTACCGACGTAGGACCCACGGAGGAGTCGACCATCTGGTCGACTCCTCCGTCGTCATGGGGCAGATGAACCCGTCGCTGTCCCGGCTGTGCGCGACTGCCGGCTGTGCGCGACTGCCGTCTGTGCGTCGGCGCCGAGTGTCCGGCCCCGACTGTCTGGTCCCGAGTGTCCGGCCCTGTGCGTCTGGCCCTGTGCGTCTGGCCCTGCGCACCCGGACCCACCGCGCATCCGACGATGGCGTGAGCCTGCGCCACCCGCGCAAATCCATTTGCGTCGGCCTGCGACAATCGAACTCGTGAGTAGGCCGTATGTATCGCACCTGAACCAGAACCTCAAGCCGCTCGAGCAGTCCCTGAAGCTGCAGAACGTGTGCTACGAGATCCGTGGGCCGGTGCATGCGCACGCGGCGCGCCTGGAGGCCGAGGGCCACCGGATCATGAAGCTCAACATCGGCAACCCGGCCCTGTTCGGGTTCGAGGCACCCGATGTGATCATGCGCGACATGATCCACGCACTCCCCTACTCGCAGGGCTATTCGGAGTCGGCGGGTGTCCTGTCCGCACGCCGGTCGGTGGTGACCCGATACGAGTTGCTGCCGGAGTTCCCCTACTTCGACGTCGACGACGTCATCCTGGGCAACGGCGTCTCCGAGCTCATCACCATGACGATGCAGGCGCTGCTCAACGACGGCGACGAGGTGCTGATCCCGGCCCCCGACTACCCGCTGTGGACGGCCATGACCGCGCTCTCCGGCGGGCAGGCGGTGCACTATCGGTGCGACGAGGAGAACGACTGGAACCCCGACATCGCCGACCTCGAGTCCAAGATCACCGACCGTACCAAGGCGATCGTCGTGATCAACCCGAACAACCCGACCGGCGCGGTGTACTCCCGTGAGGTCCTCGAGCAGCTCGTCGACGTCGCCCGCCGGCACTCGCTGCTGATCCTGGCCGACGAGATCTACGACAAGATCCTCTACGACGACGCGGTGCACACCAACATCGCGTCGCTGGCCCCCGACCTGCTGTGTATCACCTTCAACGGCCTGTCGAAGGCCTACCGGGTGTGCGGCTACCGCGCGGGCTGGCTGGTCATCACCGGCCCCAAGGACCATGCGAAGGGCTTCATCGAGGGGCTGGGCATCCTCGCGTCGACGCGTCTGTGTGCCAACGTGCCCGGCCAGCACGCGATCCAGGTGGCCCTCGGCGGCTACCAGAGCATCGAGGCGCTCGTCTCCCCCGGCGGCCGCCTCTACGAGCAGCGCAACGTCACCTGGGAGAAGCTCAACGAGATCCCGGGTGTCAGCTGCGTCAAGCCGCAGGGCGCCCTGTATGCCTTCCCGCGCCTCGATCCCGAGGTCCACGAGATCCACAACGACGAGCTGTTCGTCCAGGACCTGCTGCTGCAGGAGAAGATCCTCGTCGTGCAGGGCACCGGCTTCAACCTCGATGACCACAACCACTTCCGCATCGTGACCCTTCCGTGGGCCCGCGATCTGGGTGAGGCCATCGAGCGGATCGGTAACTTCCTGTCGTCGTACCGCCAGTGACCTGGTAAGACCCCGAAACCCCTGGACATTCCCGTTACGCTCGGTAACGTGTACCCCACTGAGAGATTCACAGGGGGAATCGAATGGTCCAGTGGATTGAACGTACCGTCGTCAGCGGGGGCGTCGCCCTCGCCGTCTTCGAGGCCGCCGCGGGCCCGGGGGGACCCGCCGCGCCGCACGACGACCGTCCCGTGGTCCTGCTGGTCCACGGCTGGCCCGACACCCACATCGTCTGGGACGGCGTCGCCGAGGCACTGCTCCCGGATGCGCGGGTCTTCGCCTTCGACTGCCGCGGTCTCGGCCACAGCGACCGGCCGCACGGGATCTCGCCCTACCGCATCGAGACCCTCGCCGACGACGTGTTCGCGGTGGCCGGCGAGGTCAACACCGGCGGCCGGGTGCACCTCGTCGCCCACGACTGGGGTTCCATCCTCTCCTGGGAGGCGGTCTCGCGGCCCGGCGCCGACGACGTGTTCGCGTCGTACACCACCATCTCCGGCCCCTGCCTCGACCACGTCGGCACCCTGGTGCGGGAGAACTTCTCCCCGCCCACCCGGGATTCGCTGCGCGCCACCGCACTCCAGGCCATCGCCTCCACCTACATCGCGGTCTTCCATCTGCCGCTGGTTCCGCGACTCCTGTTGAGCGTCTTGGGAATCCCCCGTGTGTGGCGGGAGTACATCCACGTCATGGACGGCACCCCGCGCGAGGTCATCCAGGTCGCACCGACGTTCCGCCGGGACATGATCGCCGGGGTCGCCTACTACCGGGCCAACATGCTGCGACGCCTGATCCGACCCCGCCCCCGGCCCACCCGGATTCCGGTGCTCGAACTGATCAACACCCGCGACTTCGCCATCCGGACAACCACTTTCGCGCTCACCGGTCGATATGCGGAGAATCTCACCCGCCGCGAGTCGGCCACCGGGCACTGGCTTCCGCTGATCGATCCCGGCTTCGTCGCCGACAACGTCCGCGACCACATCGCGGCCGTCGCCCCGCGCCCCGCCGACTCCCCGAACCCTGCAGGCACCCCGAACCCTGCAGGCACCGCGCGGTCCGCGGTGTCCGCCCGGCCGTCCTGACGCCGTTCCGACCCCATGTGAGGAGCACTCCGATGCATGTACCCTCCGATTCGACAGACCCGACCGGCTCCGCCGACCCCGGCCCGGTGGAGATCCACGCCCGCAACGTCGCCTTCGACTGGACGCGGTCGCCGTTGCACTGGATTCCCGGGTTCCCGGTCGCATCGAACTTCGTCAGCGCCTTCAATCTGATGCTCCCCGAAGGGGAACGGTGGTTCGTCCAGACCTTCAACGAGGCCCTGCCGCTGATCCGCGACGAGGAACTCCTCGCCGCGATGCGCGGGTTCATCGGCCAGGAGGCCATGCACGCCGAGGCGCACGACCACGTGATCTGGGAGTTCCTCGATCACCACGGCATCGATCCGCGCCCGTTCGTCGCACAGATGGAGTGGCTGTTCCGCAAGCTCTTGGCCCCCAAGGCCGGAACCGAACCGGCTGCGGCACAGAAGGATCTGATCGAGCGACTCTGGCTGATCGCCGCCCTCGAGCACTACACCGCCCTGCTGGGTGACTTCGCCCTGAACTCCGCCTGGGTGGAGCACGCCGCCGACCCGACGATGGTGGACCTCTACACGTGGCACGGTGCCGAAGAGGTGGAGCATCGCGCCGTCGCCCACGACGTCGCAGTCTATTTCGGCGACAGCTACATCCGGCGGGGGCGCGCGATGCTCGTCGTGCTGCCCACCCTGTTCGCGGTGCTGCTGCGCGGATATCGCTTCATGCAGCATTCCGATCCCGCCACCCGCGAGTACGGCTTCGTCCGCCGGCAGATCGAGTACCGCCGTGCCGTGCGGGCTGGGGTCCTGCCGCGATTGTCGCGGATCGCGCTGGCCACCTTCAGCTACTTCCGGCCGGGCTTCCATCCCGACGAGATCGGCTCCACCGCACAGGCCGTCGCCTACCTGGCGTCGTCGCCCGCGGCCCGGAACGCGAGTTGAGCGACGTGAACCAGCACGCGCATCCGCACACCACCACCCTGACCAGCCCACCACCCCATCTGTACGGACGGTGGCGGCACGACCCGGTGCTGGTGTTCGGCACCGCCTTCGCCAAGGTCTGGTTCCCGTTGTGGCGCAACCTCTCACCGCTGCACGAGACACCGGGCACCGAGGACGGCGTCACCGTGGTGCAGGTCGTCGACCGCCAGGTGGTCGCCGAGGACGAGAACGTCGTCGCTCTCACCCTCGCGAACCCGGACGGCGGCGTCCTGCCCCGGTGGTATGCCGGTGCACACCTGGATCTGTTGTTGCCGTCGGGGCGGATGCGCGAGTACTCCCTGTGTGGCGATCCCGCCGACCGGCACACCTATCGCATCGCGGTGCGGCGCATCCCCGACGGCGGCGGTGGGTCGGTCGAGGTACACGACGGTGTCGGAGTGGGCGATCTGATCCAGATCAAGGGCCCCCGCAACGCCTTTCCCATCTCCCTACCCGGGCACGGATCGTCGGCCACCCGACTGCGGTTCATCGCCGCGGGCATCGGCATCACCCCGATCCTGCCGATGATCACCGCCGCAGAACGCTTCGGGCTGGACTGGTCGATGATCTACACCGGCCGGTCCCTCGAGTCCATCCCGTTCCGCGACGAGGTGGCACGCTTCGCCGACCGGATCACCATCCGCACCGACGACGCCCCCGGCGCCGATGGGCCGGTCGGGGTACCGACCATGACCGAACTCCTGGGCCCCGTCGATCCCGAGACCGGCCGTACGCCATCGGGTCTCGCCGTCTACTGCTGCGGTCCCACCGCACTCCTGGAGAACCTGCGCACCCATCTGGCCGACCGGCCCGACATCGAGTTGCACTACGAGCGGTTCAGTCCGCCGCCGGTGGAGAACGGCCGCGAGTTCACCGCCACCATCGCGTCCACCGGGCGTGAGATCACCGTCGCCGCAGACGAATCCCTGCTCACCGCCCTGCAGCGTGAGCTGCCGGATCTGCCGTACTCGTGCCGCCAGGGGTTCTGCGGCACCTGCCGCCAGCACACCGTCTCCGGTGCGGTGGATCACCGGGACAACATCCTCACCGAACCCGAGCGTGAGACCGGCCAGATCCTGCCGTGCGTGTCACGGGCGGGTGGGGACCGCCTCGTCCTCGATCTCTGATCCCGTTGCCGTCGCGGCCGGTCCGTCGCCCGGGGTGGTCCAGGCCGAGAGTCGGCGCAGGACAGGGGATTTCTTGTCGAGGTGGCTGCCCATCCGATCCAGGACGGCGTCGAGTGCACCGATCGCGGCGACGATGTTGGGCCCCTTGTTGAGCATCGCGCACTCGGCGCGCCGGGCGGCGCCGGCATCGGTGATCTCCGATCGGGTCGGCAATCCGTTGCCGGCCAGCGAGTCGAGGACCTGGGTGGCCCAGATGGTCGGCACATGCCCGGCCTCACAGAGCCACAGGATCTCCTCCTGCACCTCGACGAGACGCTCGAAACCGGCTTCCACCGCGAGGTCGCCGCGCGCGATCATCACCCCGATCCGACGGTGCCGCATCAGTTCCAGCAGGATCTCCGGGAGGGCGGTGAAACCCTCCACGGTCTCGATCTTGACCACCACGCCGAGGTCGGTGCCACGGTGCGTGCCGGTATCCGCCTCGTCGGCGAGGGTGTCGAGGAGTTCGGCGACGTCACCGGCGCTGCGCACGAACGACAGTGCGGTCATGTCGGCGATCTCGACGACGGTTTCGAGGTCCTTGCGGTCGTCGTCGGTGAGGGCCGGCACCGGAAGTGAACTGTCGGGCAGGTTGATCCCCTTGCCGCCACGTAGTTTCGCACCGTCGAGTCCGGCGCGGGTGATCCGGGCGACCAGCGAGTCGGCGCCGCCACCGCCCACCGACACCGACTCGATGATGCCCTCGATCTTCCCGTCGTCGAACAGGATTCGATGTCCGGGGGCGACCGCGGAGAACACCTCCGGCAGCGTGCAGCCGATGGTGGTGAGGTCGGTGGACGGGTCGTCGGGGTTGACCGGGGTGTCGTCGGCGGTCACCACGATCCGCTGACCGGCACGCACCAGGAAGTACTGCCCCGACGACGGCAGTTCGCCGATGGTCAGGCGGATGCGGCGGCCGTCGTCGCCGGAGCAGCTCAGGCGCGCACCCGGGGTGAGGTAGTAGGTGCGGTCGGCGGCGATGAGGACCCGTCGCGACTCGGTGCGCACCACGCGGGCGATGCGTCGGCGTCCACGGGTGTCGTGGAAGGTGATGTCCTGGCCGACGGTCAGCAGGTCGAGCGTCTCGGCGTCGGTGACCGGTGCCGACTGCAGATCGGTGGCGGTGTCGGTTTCCCCGACCAGCCACAGCATGCCCGGTTCGACGACGCGGCCGAGCGGGTCGCGTCGCGGCTTCACCTTGAGCACGTGGGGTCCGGGTGTGATCGGCCCCGTCCGCAGTTTGGGGCCGCCGAGATCCATCGACACCGCGGTCCGCGGGTCGGCGGAGCGCGCGTTGCGGGCCATGGCCCGCCAGGCGTCGGGCCCGTCGTGGGCGCAGTTGATCCGCACCACGTCGCCGCCCGCCTGCACGATGTCGCGCACCAGCGTCGGGTCGGTGGCGGCCTCGCTGGGCAGGGTCACCATGATGCGGGTCCCCGGATGCGACGCCGTCACGCCCGACGACGCGGAGAACAGTGCATCGGCATTCCGTTGAAGCTCATCGGTTTCCGGTTCCCCGGTCGGGAACGGCCGGCAGATCTCGGGTACCGGTTGCCCGGCCGCCCGCGACAGGATGGCCGCGACCGCCGCCAGGTTCTCCATCACCCGCGGTTCCATCCGGCCCAGCGACGAGAGTCCGTGCCGACTCAACTCCGCCTGCAGGGCGCGGAGGTCCAGGGCCCGCAGCGCCCGGTAGTGCAGCAGGTTGGCCGCACCGCTGCGGTGGTCGGGATGAATCCGCGAGAGGTCGACGGCTCGCTCGGCGGCCAGCGCGAGATCCATGAGATCGAGGATCTGCGCCCGCAGCCGGAGGATCGAGGGGTGGTCGTCGGTGGTCACGGCGTCCATGTGCGTACTCCTGATGCGCGAGGGATGCCCGGACCGTAGCGCGATCAGGTGAACGGCAGGTGAGCTGCGGCGAGATCTTCGGTCCCGGCGACCACCCACGATGGTCGAGCCGGGACCGAGCCCCAAAGGCGAGGACGCGTGTCGAGGCCCCCACCCACGATGGTCGAGCCGGGACCGAGCCCCAAAGGCGAGGACCCGTGTCGAGACCCCGCGAGCCGACAATGTCCCCAACCACCTCTGAGGCGGTCACCACCCGAGCCCACCTCACCGAGGTTTCGACACGCCTCGTCGCTACGCTCCTCACCGGCTCAACCACCGTAAACCGCACGCACCCACCATGGATGGTCGAGCCGGGACCGAGCCCCCAAGGCGAGGACCCGTGTCGAGACCCAGTGAGCCGACAACGTCCGCAACCACCCCAGAGGTGCCCACCATGGATGGTCGAGCCGGGACCGAGCCCCCAGGGCGAGGACCCGTGTCGAGGCCCCCCACCCACGATGGTCGAGCCGGGACCGAGCCCCCAAGGCGAGGACCCGTGTCGAGACCCAGCGAGCCGACAACGTCCCCAACCACCCCAGAGGTGCCCACCACCCGAGCCCGGCCCACCGAGGTTTCGACACGCCTCGTCGCTACGCTCCTCACCGGCTCAACCACCGTAAACCGCACGCACCCACCATGGATGGTCGAGCCGGGACCGAGCCCCCAAGGCGAGGACCCGTGTCGAGACCCGGTGAGCCGATAACGTCCGCAACCAACTCCGACGCAACAACGCGCCGGGAGCCGGCTACGGGATGACGATCGGCGGGAATCCGGGTACGGGAATGGTGATGCGCGGTTGACCGCCGTTCGGCGAGCTCGGTGCCCGACGCTGACTGCGGGTCGTCGACTTCTTGGTGGTCTTGGGCGGAGGCGGGGTGGTGTAGCGGACCGCGGTTTCCTGCGCGGCGACGAGGTCGGCCGGGTCGGCGTATTCGGTCGATGCGGAGGTGGTCGGTCCGGTGGGCGCTGCGGCGATCACCGCGGGCGGGGTGGGTCCGGGGTCGGTGGTGCCGGTGAAGGCCACGACCGTCGCGGTGCCGAGAACGGCGAGCACGGCGGCGACGGCGCCGCCGAGCAGCCAGCGTTGGCCGGACGAGTTGCGGGAACGTTCGTGATGTTGCTCGTACTCGGGTTCGGCATCGACCGAGGCATCCACGTCGACCAGGGCATCGGCGCCGACCGGCGGTCCGACCACATCCGGCGATTCCACCGCCTCGTCGTACGCGTACACGGTCGGGGCGGCCGGGTCGGTGATCGCCGGGATCTCCTCGGTGATCGCGTCCTCGACCACGGCATCGCGGGCATGAGCGGCCGGCATCGGTACCGCGCCGGGCGCCTCGACCGCACGCACCGTCTGGCCGTCCATCACCAGCATCCGACGATGCGTCGTCGCACTGAGTCGGCCGACGGCCCCCGGCCACCGGATGTGCGTCGGGGCGAGGACGATCACAGCGTCGGTGACGCCCAGAGTGTCGAGGGTCTGCTCGATCCGGTCGCTCACGTGGTCGGCGAGGGGTGCGGTGGCCACGTCCACGTCGCGACGACTCACCCGGACGAGGCGGACGTGGTTGTCGCCCATCAGGAAGGTTCCGTCGGAGCCGGCGAGCGCTGCCCGGGCCCGGCCGACCACGCCGAGCAGCTCGGCCTGCCATTCCTCGCCGACCGGCCGTTCGACGCGACCGTCGGCCACCAGATGGTCGGCGATGGCCCGATCGAGGGCATTCGCCGAGGTCGCAGGGTCGGCGGGGTCGACGGCGAGCACGCGCCGGGCCAGCAGGTCGGCGACCATCACGCGGCTACCGGCGTCGTCGAGGTCGAGGACGGCGATGATCGGCGCGTCGATCTCGTGGAGGTGGTCGCGGATCGACATCGGCAGCACCGTCATCGGCGCAACACCCGGATTCGGGATGCGGTGAACGGTCATGATGGTCGGATTTCCTGTGCCTGGCGGGGGCCGGTGGCGTGCCCCGGGTACGTCAGATGGCCTTCAACCTAGCACGGGCGTGCGGGTCATCCGAGGTCACGCGTGTGGTCCGAGCGGGGGAATGACTGCGGTTCACGCCACCGAGAGCGTGGTATTCCCAGCCTGCAGCAGCCCAGATATGTGGTGCAAGACACCGTCGGCCGTCGACGATCACCCGCTCCCGGACCAGCGGATCGAGCTCGTCGGGACCCATGTGGACGAACTCGGCCCATTCGGTGGTGACCGCGACGACGTCGGCAGCGGCGACGGCCGCCCGGGCGGAGTCGGCGAAGTGCAGCATCGGGTACATGCGGCGGGCGTTGTCGGCGGCTTTCGGATCGAACACGGTCACCGTGGCACCGCGCAGGGCCAGTTGTCCGGCGACGCTGAGTGCCGGGGAGTCACGCACGTCGTCGCTTTCCGGTTTGAACGCGGCACCGAGGATGGCGATGTTCGCGCCGATCAGTTCGCGACGGCAGACACGTTCGACGAGTTCGACCATCGCGGTGCGACGCCGCATGTTGATCGCATCCACCTCGTGCAGGAAGCCCAGGGTGCGGTGCGCGCCGAGTTCGTCGGCACGGGCCATGAAGGCGCGGATGTCCTTGGGCAGGCAGCCACCGCCGAAACCCATGCCGGCGTTGAGGAACCGTCGGCCGATCCGGTTGTCGTGACCGATCGCGTCGGCGAGGGTGGACACGTCGGCACCGACGATCTCGCACAGTTCGCTGATCGCGTTGATGAACGAGATCTTGGTCGCCAGAAAGGCATTCGCGGAGGTCTTCACCAGTTCGGCGGTGGCCCAGTCGGTGGTGATGAACGGCACGCCGGTTTCGAGGATCTCGCGGTAGATCTCGTCGATCACGGCCACCGCGGCCGAGCATTGCGCGTCGGGGTCGGTGCCGACGACGAGGCGGTCGGGACGCAGGGTGTCCTCGACGGCGAAGCCCTCGCGCAGGAACTCCGGACTCCAGGCGAGTTCGACGATGGTGTCGTCGTCGGTGCGGGCATCGATGCGTGCCTGCAGGGCGGCGGCGGTGCCGACCGGGACGGTGGACTTGCCGATGATGAGGTGATCACCGCGCAGGTGCCCGACGAGGGTGTCGACGGCGGCCTCGACGTAGGTGGTGTCGGCGCCGAGCCCGCGGGCCTGCTGCGGGGTGCCGACCCCGATGAAGTGGATCGAACCATGCTCGGCGGCAGCCGGATACGACGTGGTGAAGGCGAGCCGACCGGCATCGATGTTGCGGCGCAACAGATCGGAGAGTCCGGGTTCGAAGAAGGGCACCTCGCCGGCCGCCAGGCGGGCGATCTTGTCGGCGTCGACGTCCACGCCGAGAACGTCATGGCCGAGTTCGGCCATGCAGGCGGCGTGCGTGGCGCCGAGGTATCCGCATCCGATCACCGTGAGCTTCATACCTGTCAGAGCTACGCCGGTAACGGGGCGTGCAGCCGACAGAACAGTGGCGGCGACGCGTCGTGTCGGTGAACTCCGACGGGACCCGGTGACGGGCAGTTGAACGAGGTTACGAGCAGGTCAGCGGGCGGTGTCGGGCAGGAAGTTCAGGTACGCCTTGGACGGTGTCGGTCCGCGCTGCCCTTGATACTTCGAGCCGACCGCGGCGCTGCCGTACGGGTTCTCGGCCGGGCTGGTCAGCCGCAGCAGACACAGCTGGCCGATCTTCATGCCCGGCCACAGGGTGATCGGCAGGTTCGCCACGTTGGACAGTTCCAGGGTGATGTGGCCGGAGAAGCCGGGGTCGATGAATCCGGCGGTGGAGTGCGTCAGCAGGCCGAGGCGCCCGAGCGAGGACTTGCCCTCGAGGCGGCCGGCGAGGTCGTCGGGAAGGGTGCACACCTCGAGGGTGGAGCCGAGCACGAACTCACCGGGGTGCAGCACGAACGGTTCGCCCGCGGCGGGTTCGACCAGGGTGGTCAGCTCGTCCTGCCGTTGCGCCGGGTCGATGTGGGTGTATCGGGTGTTGTTGAAGACCCGGAACAGGCTGTCGAGGCGGACGTCGATGCTCGACGGCTGCACGAGGGCAGGGTCGAACGGGTCGAGTGCGAGGCGGCCGTCATCGATGGCCGCGCGGATGTCCCGGTCGGAAAGCAACACCCTGCGAGGCTATCAACCGGCCACGGACCGGCTCGGTGGCCCCGAGGACCACCGGCCGGCCGGTGGCGTCAGCGCGTCGGGATCGGAACCGACTTGGTGGTCCCGCCCGAGTGCACGGTCGCGGTGAGCGGCTCCCACCCGGTCCAGGTGTTCACCGGGACGTCGATCCGGCCACCGGAGCCGACGGTGATCGGGGTGCGGCTGGCGGCGTTCCGGTCGGTGAGGGCGTCGCTGCGTTCGACGGAGAGCTGCACCTTCTGGGCGCGACCCTGCGATGCCACGGTGACCCCGGACCGTGAGGTGGCGCCCACCGACACCGGTGCTCCCGGACCGATGGCGAGCTGACTGGTCTGGGTGGTCACCGATCGCAGCGAGTCCTGGGTGGCCACCTCGAAGCCGGCGGTGGTGGGTGCGGTGGACCGCACCGTCACCGCATGGCGGGTGGGGTCGACGTCGAGGGTGGCGGTGGCACCGGCAGGCACCTCCATGTCGTCCACCACCACAGCCCCACCGGCGCTGACCACGGTGGTGTTGATGTCGGCGACGCGCCCGGCGTCCACCCCGTCGACGACGATGCGGAACTTCTTGCCCTTGGGCACCATGATCGAGCCGGTGTTGTCGTTGTTGAGCAGGATTCGCTGGTCGATGCCCGGGATCGGGTTCCCGTTGAGGTCGGTGACCCGCAGGTCCCAGTCGACATCACCCACACCGCGCGCCGACCCGTTGGTGTCGGTGACCATGACGAGGGTGTAGTCGCCCCGCACGTACGGGGCCTCGTGGTGGCCGAGCGCGGTGGACAGCGGCGTCAGCGACATCGGGTTGGCCGGCGACCCCTCGAACAGCAGGGTCGGCTCGCTCGGGTTGGTCGCCGTGGAGTAGAACCACGAGTTCGCCGCCGGGTCGACGATGATCATCTTCTCCACGCCGGGGAAGTTGTTGTCGTAGACGACGATTCCGGACTTGCCGTCGCCCAGCTCGCGGATCGCGATGGGCGTGATGGCATGCCCGGCTTCCTTCTTCTCGTCGGTGTAGATGCCGAGGATGTAGTTGTCGTTGCGCGCCCATGCGGCCCGCAGCCGGGTCAGGATCTCCGACGCCGGGAGTGCGGCCTCGGTCTGCGCGGTGGGCGGGAAGCTCTGGGTGATGAACATCCGGGCGATGAGCTCATCGAGGGGTCCCGACGGCTTCATGTCGTAGACCGACTGCCAGGGCATCGCGAACGGCAGGGGGTTCAGGCGCTTGGTGGAGTACAGCCCGGCCAGCGCCGCCATGCCGTAGCAGTGGCCGCCGGACATCGATTCGTTGAGCTCGTCCTGGAGCAGCTCGGCCACGGTGGTCGGCGAGCACACGCCCAGGGTGATCCGGGCACACACGACATCGCCGAAGACCGCACGCATACCGTCCACGGTCAGACCGCGCCGATGCACTCCGTCGTCCGGCCCCCAGTTCTCGAAGGAGAAGCCGTCGCGCTTGACGTCGAAGGCCGTCTTCGCGACCACCTTCCCGGCCTTGGGGTCCACCACCGGTGCGGCATCGGCAGAGCCTGCCGTCATCACCATCAAGGGGGTCGAAACCGCCACGGCGAGAGCAGAAACCAGAAGACGAGTCGACCGCCGAGAACGGCCCGTACCTGTACGCATTGCAAAACAGTAGCCGACAAATCCGACAGCCCACTCCGCATCCACAAGTCTGAGTCACACCTGGCACACTCTTGCCGATCGGTCCCCCGCGACGCCCCGACCCACCCCCTGCTCCCGGCCACCGCCCGCGACGTTTGCTACAGTGTGCGTCGCGGGTCACAAGCCCGCACGCCGATGTAGTTCAATGGCAGAACATCAGCTTCCCAAGCTGAATACGCGGGTTCGATTCCCGTCATCGGCTCCACCATCACCGCAGGTAGAGCGGTTTTCCAGTCGTCGAATGGCCGACCCGCGACAGCAAATACACTCCCCATACACTCCGAGTGGTGGCGTTTCGTGCAACAGCATTTCGTAGCCGTCTGACATGATCTATGCGTGACAGAGGATGCGACTGGTGCCCCCGAATACAAGTACGACCTGGCAGTCTCGTTTGCAGGCGAGCAGCGCGAGTTCGTCGAGGCAGTCGTCAGGGGTGTCGATCTACCTGAGGGGCGCGTGTTCTACGATGCTGACTTCGAAGCGGAGCTGTGGGGCGAAGAACTAACCGAGGTCTTCACAGAAATCTACTCGAAGAGCACTCGTTATGTAGTGATGTTCATTTCTCGTGAGTACAACGAGAAAGAATGGACCAGACTCGAGCGACGGGCTGCTCTTTCGAAGCGTCTCAGCAGCCCTGGCGCCTACATCCTTCCGGTCTTGCTGGACAACACAGAGCTCGATGAGGTCGCCGGGCTGCTGAACAGCATCGGTTACGTCAACGGGCTGATGGTTGGCGTTCCTGGTGTCGTGGAGCGGCTCAACAAGAAGCTCAGTGCAGCCATCGAGCGGGACTGCCGGACAGATAGTAAGGATGAGGCCAGCGACGAGATTACTTTCGCCGAGGTAGCCGACGACCAAGAAGGCTTGGCAAAACTAGTCCGTGAACGGCCACACTCATGGCAGTGGGCAACCTTCGCATCTGTGCTCGTCCAGAGGCGATCAACAGCTGGCAAGGCGCTGCGCGATCTCGCACTCGGATATGCACCCCAGAATGAAATCCGCATCACCAACACCGACGAGCTCGCAGAGTTTTTACTCCACGCAGTCAACGATGTCGAGCAAGTCGGCAACCGGATGGCACAGCTGGTTTCGACCGACGCCTTCCGTGCTGCATTTGGGGAACCGAATCAGCTTTCCGAGGATGCTGATGCAATTGTGAACGTCGCCAACCGTTTTATGGACTATTACGACCGCTTCATTCAACTGGCTCAGCGCGCACGTGGAGCCTCTACTCCATCCGCGTACATGAATGTCATGGATAGTTGCGCGAGACTGTCCGATATGCCCATTAAAGGCGTCGACGACTTCATCGATACATATGTCGAGACTGTCCGAAGTCTCAAAGAGAAGCTAATAGCTGCAGGAGGCGACAACATCGATGCCCCTGTGGGGGTGTCCATCCATATGGATAATCAGCTATTGGAGCAAATCATTCGCCAACGGGATGAACTCATCGCTGACGAAATGGAGATTTGATCGCCGGTGAGCTCCTCTGGGTTTCGCATCGTTGTCGAGGACACCAACGCAGTATTGCGTGGCATCTGTAAGATCCAGGCGCTGGCCGACGGGGGATACTGGCTCTTCCTAATTCAGAGTGCGCGCAGGCTTTCTGCGAGTTGGCCGGAGTGGATGAGCGACCGCAAGATGTAGTGGGTGAGGTTACGGAACCCGAGGGCGATGCCGCGCAGATGCTCGAGGCGCCCGTTGATGGCTTCGACTGGGCCGTTGGAGGCGCCGGTGTCGAAGTAGGCGAGGATCTCGGCCCGTCGTGACCACAACGAACGCCCGAGTTGGGCCAGCTCTGATAGTCCGGCGGGCACGCCGGTCTTGATCTTCTTGAGCAGCTTGTACATTGCGATCTTGCTGTCCCGCTTGGTGGGTTGCTCGTAGGCATCGATCAACTCCTGGTAGATCGCGTAGGTGACCGCAACGGCCACGTGCTCCTCGCGGGCATCGAGGCCGCCGCGCAGCCGAGTCTTCTGCTTGTCGGTGAGCAACCCGATCCGGGTCAACAAGGTGCGACGGATGCCGTAGAGCGGATCCCCGGATCGACCGCGATGCCCGCACGTATCTTGTTGCACGCGTTGACGACACAAGGTCAATTTCTCCGCTGCCAGATGCACGACGTGGAAGGGGTCCATCACCACACGCGCCTTGTCGAGGGCTTCGGCAGTGGCGGTGCGATACCCGGTGAACCCGTCCATCGTGACCACCCGAATCCGGTCGCGGAACCCCTGATCCCGCGCGCCGAGCCAGTCTTTGAGCGCGGCTTTGGAGCGGCCGGCGACCATATCCAGCAACCGGGCCGGGCCGGTTCCATCCACGATCGGGGTGAGATCGACCAGGACGGTCACGAAATTCGGATCACCCTTGCCGCGAACGTGTTTCCACTTGTGCTCATCGACCCCGAGGACCCGCACACCGGCCAACCGGGCCGGTGCAGCAGCCAGCTTCTTGACCGCGGCCAGGGCGAGGGTGTTGACGGTGTTCCAGCTCAACCCGACCGCAGCCGCGACGGCCTTCACACTCATCTTGTCGCTGATCATCGCTCGCATGATCCAGGTGGTGGTGCGGCGGGTGACCTGCGCCCTCGGCGCCACGATGGCGCTGATGTCGGCACGAAACACCGACGTCGTGCAGTCGGTGGTGGCACACACATAGCGCGGCACCGACAGGTGCAGCCGGGTCGGATGCCCGACGATGGGCAGATCGGCGACCTCACGGTCGACATGATCACGCAGCCGACCCGCCTGCCCGCACGTCGGGCAGGTGTTCTTCGGGTCCAGGAGCTGGCAAAACAAGTGGGTACGGTCCTCGCCGTCGATGGCGGCATCGGTGATCGTGACGCCGAGTTCGATCGTGCGGCAAATCGTGTCGGCAATAGCGCTACGCTGCGTCATGGGTCCTGTTGGTGTTCGGATTGGGTGTGTGAGAGCTTTCATCTTCACACCACAGGACCCGCCACGAGCCCAGCGGCTCACCACCGAATCGGACCTACATCTAGTGGACTCGCACACCCATTCGGGCACTCTCAATCAGGAAGAGCCGGGATACTCCGTAATCTGCCCGTATCACGAGGCGCGCGAAGGCTGGCTATTCAAACTGCCCATCGGAATCGGATACGGACCGCGTGGGAAATGGATTTCGGTTGAAGACGCCGTTCACTACACGGCTTCGGACCGCGCCAAGCTGTCGCATCATCGTGACGGGCTCGTGCAGTTCAGCAGCGAAGTTAATGGCAAGATTCGTTCAGGAATCAATCCACTCGGTCTACCAAAAGGAATCGGCGTGTTTTCGGTGCCCATTGACGAGGGAGTGCCGACCGGCCCCGCGTTCGGAATTTCCGCTTGGGGACTACACGACTACAAGGCTGTAGAGACACCCCGGAAGTCCGACCTGATAATCCGACAGGAGGACATGGACGACTTCTCATGGGCCGCCGGGACCGCAAACGGATATTCGCTAGAGGGTTGGTTGCTCCACGGAGGGTGGCGTGGGGGAATCCATGGAGTTGCCTCGGATAGACGGATTCGACTGGGTGGAACAACTCCCTCAGGCGAGCCAACCTCAAAGGAGTTGCGTGTCATCGAACTGCGAGGAACCGAGTCGTTTCTAGGGGTACAGGTCAGCCGCATGCCTCACAGGTTTCCCGGCCCCTCCGGATTTTGGTTTGGCGGCTCACGTAGCCGAAGCGGAGAACAGATTGTCGCTACTTACCCACGGCCGGACAGTTCGTTTGCTGATGCTGAGAGTCTCGACTACGTGCCAAAGGCTTGACCCCGCAACCTCACCACGTTCTCACCGGTCGTTGGTACGGATATCGCCGCCAGGGCCGACATAGCGTCGGTGTGGTCGTCCTCGAATAGGTGCGCGTAGACGCTGAGCGTGGTGGTGACCTTGGCGTGGCCCATGAACCGTGCGATCTCCAGCGGCGGGATACCGGCCGCGACGCACAGACTCGCGTAGGTGTGGCGCAGCGCGTGGAACTTGAGTGCGGGTGGTAGCGCTCGGCCACTGGCCTGCCGGTTGGCCCGCAGCACCGCCGGGCGGAACACCGCCTTGTAGAAGTTCTGATGCCTTACAGGGCTGGTCCAGTCCAGTTCCAGGCGTTGTTCGGCTTCGTCCACGGTGAGCGCGGCCAGGGCGTCGGCGTTGCGCTGTGCCTTCGCGCTCGCTGGCTCGCGCGACGCTCGGTTGGGATCGACGGCGACGCCGGTCTGCTTCGGCGGCGTCAGCCGGAAGGTCGGGAACAGCGGCGCGGTGGGATCGCCAGACCGCGGATGCAAGGCCAGGTAGTCCCGCAGGAGGTCCACGGTCGCGGGAGTCAGCGGGACCCGTCGCCGGCTCCCCCTCGTCTTGGGGGTGTCGTAGCCGCCCGTCGGGCGCGGGCTGAGGGTGCGCTCTACTCGCAGGAGACCGGGTTTCGGCCTCGCGTTGGGGTTGACCTGCCGTTGGGGCAGCTCTACGTCGCCCACCTGCAACCCGCCTATCTCTGCGGCTCTCAGGCCGCTCCACGCCGCCACGTGGACCAGCACGTTGTAGGGCCGGGGCGTAGCGGCAACGAGCTCGGACACCTGCTCGGCCGTGAGGAACATGTCAGGGTCGTCCACCACTCCGGGAGTGCCACTGGTGGCGGTGCGCTCGCTCGGAAGCTTCACGTGATCGGCGGGGTTGTCGCGTAGGAGCCCGTCCACCGCCGCCTGCTCCAACACCATCTTCACGACGAAGTAGGCGTGCCGAACGGTCGACGGCGACTTGCCCGCAGCGCTGAGCGCCTGCACCCACTCCGCGATCTGCTGTCGGGTGATACTGCCGACGGCCTTACCTCCGAACGTGGCGATGATCGACAGATGCGTTGTGCTGTTGCCCTGGGAATCCTTGCGGGCGCGCTTCTTCGGGCTGAGCAGGTTCTCGTACTCGCCACGAGTCCGGGGCTTCAGGTCGGTCCGACTCTCCAGCCACGCCTCCGCTGCGTGGGCGAACAGCTGATCCCGTGGGACCGCGACACCGCCCGGCGTGTGGCGCTCGGTGTTGAGCGTGTCGCGGAACCGCTCGGCTGCCTCCCTGTCGCGGAACGACTTCTGCCGGGTCCGCTGTTGCTTGCGGCCTTCCGGATGCTTCGGGTCTACCGGAATCGGAAGCCCGCGTTCGTCTCTCACGTCCTCGCGCCACCGAACCTCGTGGTGGACAATTTTTCGACCGTTGCGGTGTTGCTGTGTCGTGGTGCGTGTTCTGATGTGCGCCATGTCAGGCGACCTCCTGCGTGAGTCGGTTGAGAACGCGCCGCACCGACGAGTACGACCACGTGTCGCCTCCGGTGGCAGTCGGAACGCCCTCGGCGGTGAGTCGGTTGGCGATGGCCTTCGCGCCGAGGCCCTGCGACGCGAGGACCTGGATACGGCGCTGCGCGCTGACGCTGATCAGTCCGGGCTGACCCTTGCGACGCTTGGCGTCGAGGGCTTCGCGGGTGCGGGTGCCGATCTTGCGGCGTTCCTCGGCTGCCACGGCCAACCGCACGTCGGCCACGAGACGCTGGCTCGGGTCGCCGCTGTCTGCGCCTTCGGTGTCGAGCAGTCGCCACCCGTAGTCGTTGGCGCGCTTCATGATCTGGGCGGCGTCCAGCTGGTCGCGGGTGACGCGATCCAGAGCGCGCACGAGCAATCCCTGAGCTACGCCCGACTCCACAGCAGCGACGGCCACCTCTCGTCCGAACATCGCGTCGGTCTTGGCTCCGCTGACGACGTCGGTGGTGACGGTGAGCAGTTCGTGACCCCGCTGCCGACACCACTGCTCCAAGCTCTCGCGTTGGGCTTCCAGGCCGAGACCGCTGTCGCCCTGACGATCGGTGCTCACGCGCACGTACCCAACGACCTTCATCGCGCACCCCAGATGGTCACGCCACGAAACGGCGACACGTCCACGATCTGCATCCCGGGCAAGTAGTCCGCTGCGATGAGTGGCGCGGCGATAGCGCGGACGTCGGCCGGGGCGCTGCCGAGTGGTGCGAGCACGTCCAACTCCTCGCAGAAGACGCCGTCGCTGAACGCAACTGTCCATGCTTCCTTGTCGGTGGGGATTGTTCCGCCGTGGAACTCAGTCATGTTGTCTCCCTTGATCTATGGTGTCCGAGGGGTGCGATCGTGGCCGCACCCCCTGCACCCCTCAGCCTACTTTCGAGTGACATAGATCACAATTCAACAGGGGGTCTAAACCGTTGTCCGACAACGCTTTTGAGGTGTCATGCCCGTTGAGATGGGGCGTGAGGTGCGCGGGTGCCGTACCGGCGTCATTGGGCCGTCGACGGCGACGTCAGGGGGGCGGGACACCCCTCGCCGTGGGTGGCGCTGGCCTATGGCGCGGGCGGGCGCTGGTCCGGAGCGCGCAACTGTTCGAGGGCGTCTTCCATCGGCAACAGCTTCCTCGGCACGCGAGGCCCGACTGCCGTAGGCGACGACGACTCGGCCGACGCGGACACCGGCTCGGCGTCGTCTTCCTCGTCGCGCGCTTCCGCAGCCAGGGCGTGGTCATCGAGGCGCTTCACCGCGACAATCTCGTCGTACACCCATCGCGGGTATTCCTTTGGCGCGTAAGGCTTTCCGTAGTCGCCAGTGAATCTGTCAGGTCGTCCCGAATTCGTTCTGCCCGAACGCTTTCCACGTTTACTCGTCATCGTCCCAATTCCCTTCTGTTCGAACGCTTTCCGCGTCCAGTTTCGTAGTGATCCGTCTCGCGCGGAGTTTGCGTCTCTCTCCACGATGTGCTCCAAATCAGGCCAAATCCAGGGGTCACAGCCCCAGCCAGACCTCCAAACCGACCCGACGACAATTCCCTGTTGTCGGTGTCTTCGTCGTCCTTGTCGACTCGACAAAACCCCCAAATCCAACTCGCCCCCACCAACTCGCCCCCTTAAGGGCCGGGGCGGCGGGGCATGTTGCCCCCGCCCGCCCGGCACGGTGCCCTCGCCGGGCAACTCGCCCCCGATGTGGGGGCGAGTTGGTTTTGCCGCTCTACCTGCGGTTTTGCCGCTTTCCCGGGGCAACTCGCCCCCAACACGCCCCCGGCCACAAGCCCCGCAGCGGCTCATTTTCCGGCTCCCGGCACCTTGATTTCGGCCTTGTTGGCGAACAGAAGGTTCCGCTTTACGGTGCGCTGACCCTCAGAGCGCGGTGTCGGCTGCTCGTACACCACGCCTTCTTCCATCAGGCGGTCTATCTCTTTGCCGATGTCTGCCTTACGCCCGGTCACCATGCGCGATAGCTCGGACTTCGTGTGGACGCCGGGGGTCTTCCACAGTTCCCGAAGAATCCTCAGCGCCAGTTCACCTTCCTGTGGCTGTCCGTTCCGGGTCCCGGTAGACCGAGCGATCGTCCACGACACTTCCCCTACCTCGCCGCGCTCCATCGCCTCGGCCGAAGCCAGCGCCCAGTCCAGGTTCCAGTCGCGCCCTCCCCAGCGGCGCGAGCCGAACTGCACCGTCAGGTTGAACTTGCCGCCGTCCATGTCGGGCTGCTCGCGGTGGCGCTGAAGTATCCAGCTGTCGGCCCACTGCCCCATACCCGCCTGCGCGATGCTGTCCAGGTCTAGGTCGCCCTTGCCTGTCTTGTTGAAGTGATCGGCAATGATGAGAGACGTCTCATTCCCCACCTCGGACTGAAACGCGCTCAGCATCCGCCCGCGCTCGTAAAGGTTCTGCGCCTCCACGCCTGTCGGGTGAAACGCATACAGCGGGTCGATCACGACAAGGCGCGGCTGTAGCTGATCCAGGTGTCCTTTCACCGCCGCTAGAAGCTCGGGGCTGTCTAGCGCGCCCGCCTCAAACACGGTGTAGAGGGGCAGATCGTCCAGCGGCACCCCGTAGGCGCGGGCGATGGTCTGCAACCGCCGCTGATGTTCATCGCGGCCTCCTTCGGCTGCGAAGTACAAGACCGGCCCAGGACTGACGACTTCAAACTCTCCGAAGAACGGTTCCCCGCTGGCAACCGCCACCGACAACGACAGAAGGTTGTACGACTTCAGGGTCTTCTTCTCGCCACTGAGCGGACCAAAGCTATTCAGCGCCCACACGCCCTTGACCATCCACTGCATAGGCGGAATAGCCCCCGACAACGCCGACGCCGGAACAGCCTCAAACCGGACTCGCGCCTCGCTCTCGGTCGCCGGCTCTTCGCCTCGGGTGCGCTGCCATAGACTCTCGCCGCCCACCACGACCGGCGTCCAGCGCGAGCCCGGTCCCCACAAACCTTCGGGACCGAAAGCCTCGCCGGTCTCGTAGTCCATCGCCCAATACTCAGAGTCGCCCGCGACGATCTGCGCGCTACCGTGCTTCGCCTTCTGGAACTCCTCGCGCGCTGTGCGCTCACCACCGCGCTTATCGGCTACGGCGTCCACGTACTCGGCCTCGATCAACCGCAGCGCAGCGTCTACTCCGCGCTCGCCCTTCGCCCCGAGGCGCACCAACCCCATCACCGCGTCACGCATCGCGTCAAAGCGATTCGACCGCTCAGCCACCGCAGTCAGAAACGCATTCAGGTGCGCCAGCACCTTCGGCGTCATCGCGCCGCCACGAAACGATCCCACGATTACGGCGGCGTCCTCGTCGGAACCCTTACGCGTACTCGCAGCGTCGTGCGCTAACCCTGCAAGCCACGTCTCCGGAAGCGCCGGAAGCTCATCCGGCGGGGGTAGCTGTCCGCAGTCGTCGCCGTTCGGCGCAAACGCCTTCACCAGTCCCGCGTCGTGGACACTCGGCGGAGCCACCGAATACCGATGATGACGCTGCACAATCTCGACGCCCGCGCCAAGGACACCGCGCGCAGTCCATCCCCCGGGCACCCGAAAGAACAACTTGCGGCTACCGTCGGTGCGGGCCGTCACCGACCATGTAGCCGGGAGCGCTCCCCACCGCTGTTCGTGTTCGGCCAACGTCAGCGCGCCAGGCTTGCCGTCGTAGCAGTCCACGTCAATCGCGATCACGCCAACCGGCATTCGCGTTGCCAGGTTCAGCCCGTCACCAGTCGCGGCCCAGCGGTCAGCCCACTCGCGGAACGCCTCCTCGTCGGTGACATCGACGCCTCCGTGTCCGGTAACGCCGCCGACCAAAAGAACCTTGCCACCTTCACCGCCAAGCGGGATGGGGTGCCACCCCAGCTGGACCAGAGTCTTCGCGTTCTCCACGAAAGAATCAGGACTTAATCGCCTGTACCGCCTCCCATTGCGGCCAGCGTTAGCATTAGCCTCGATGTTTCGTCGGGGGTCGCCCGGTGTTTGAGGGGCCCGGAGTGGTGGTCTGAGGACCGAATTCCGGGTGTGGGCCGTGTGGTGTTGTCCGAGGCGTCGGTGTGCGTCGGGTTTCACGGCCCCGAGGTGTGACGTCCTTTCTGGTTCGAAGGTTGGTCGGTCTGGTGGTCAGGCCGGCGCTGGAAGTGCTGCAAGCCTTGCTATCCCGTCGAGTAGCAGATCGACGTGCGGAGCGTGGGTGGCCATCTTCATGCGGGTTCGCCGGGCGTGGCGGCTGATCTTGGCTGCGATCGAGAACACGCGGTGGCGCAGTCGCTTGGGTTCCCACCGGCGAGCAGGATGATCGGTGAACGCGAGCATCTGCGTCCAGGCAATCAACTCGCAGGCGAGCATCACGATCGCGCACCAGATCCGGTTCTGATCGAAGCCGTGCAGCGGAAGATTCGTCAGGCCACAGTCTTTGGCGGTACGGACCCGGTCCTCACATCGAGCCCGCCGCCGGTGACGCAGCTCCAGATCAGCGAGTTGGCCACGGACGGTGTTAGTGGCGAACGCGGTCAGCCGCAACCCATCACGGTCGGTGAACCGCAATTGCGCACCCGGGTGCGGCCTCTCTTTCCGGACGATCACGCGCATCCCCTGCGGCCAGCCTGATAGGTCGATCAGCCCGGTCAACTCGGCTACCCACGCTCCGTCGCGTTGCACGCCGTCGGCATCATAGGCCGGGGTCCACGCCTCGGGACTGATCCGGTCAGTCACGGCCGCGGTGGTCTCGGTCAGCCCGAATCCCACCGAATAGGCCAGGTGCCGGCGGGTGAGATAGCCGAGGAACTCGTGGGTGCCGCCGGCCGAGTCGGTGCGCACCAGCACCGACTTGCCGACCCGATACCCCTGCACCGTCGGTAGCTGCTCGAGTGCGGCGGCGGTGACCGTGATGTGATCGGCGGCGGTGTTGGCGCCGGCGTTGCCGGGCCGCAATTGGATCGCCAGGGGTTCGCCAGTGCCCTCGCTACCGTGATCGACAAACGCACATAGCGGGTGGAAACCGAACCCGCGCTTGTAGGTTGGTGCCGCATCCTGTTTCTCCGAGTGCGCGGTCACCACGGTTGCGTCGAGATCGACGATCAGCGGATCGCCAGTATCGGCGTCATGATCGGGGGCGGTGGTGCCGGCTGCTGACCAGCACCCTGCCCGGGCAGCAGCGCGGGCGGAGTTGATGGCCGTCAATGCCGCTGGGGCGTCGGCGGCCAACGCCGAGATCAGTCGTGACACCGTGGGGTCGGAGGCGACCTGACCGAATACCGCGGGGTTGGCGCGCAGTTGGTTGATGTCGGCCAGACAATCACCGCCGATCGCGACCGCCACAGCCAGATCCGTGATGATCTTGCCTGGATCGTGGGTCGCCAGGGGTTTACGCCACGGCGTCAACGCGTCCGATAAATCGGTGGTCAGGCCCGTTTTCTCGGCTGTCCGCAACAACACCGTGGCGCCGGCCTGCGACACCACCCCGGTTCCGGTGCCATCTGCAGACAGCACGGGGTAGGGCGACGTAGACTTACTCACCTGAATGGTGCTCCTCGATCTGGTCCGATTGATGACTTCGCAATCTCAATCATCCCAGGTCAGGGCACCATTCTTCATTCACGACACGAAATCAGCGTGAAAGCACGAGGTTAGTAGGCACGATTGCCTTTCACGTGTAGATGGACCGGAGAATGCCGACCGTCCTGCCCAACAAGACCGGTCAGCGATCCCCGTACATAGTTAGAATCCGTTGCGCCACAACGGAGATAAGCTGTTAGTGATCGGTAGCGCTGATCACAGGAGAAGTCCCCGCTCTCCACGAGGCCCGCTCTTCGCCCAGCGTTGAGCGGGCCTCACCCGTTGAGAAGCCTGGCGGGGTGCCGGTACCGCCTACCGCCGCCGCAAGCCCGCCACGCGAATGCTCAGAGCCCTGGGAAACCGCTCGCATTGGCCGCACTACCGGCGCGGGTACGCCGCACACGACCTCATCGACGATCTCGAACGCCTCCACGAGCCTCACGCCGCGCCTCCGCGACACCAGCCATTCCCGGCCGCGCTCATCAACGGCGATCCGGACACCCCAACGCCAGACGATCTTCTTCACGAAGCCCAACAGAAGGTCCGGATTCTTCGGACACGCCGCCCCCGCCACGATCGCAGTCTTCATCACAACCCCTCTCGTCGCCGGTCCGCCTCATATCCGGTGCGGCGGAAGCGAAGCACTTCGTCCAGAGTGATGACACGGGTAGGCTCGTCGGAGGCGAGACGGATACGGTTCAGACACCGGCCACAGACCGGATACACCCGCGTGATAGCGCCGAAGTACACCGGCAAGAAGTCCCGTAGCCCTCGACGTCGCACATGCGGCCCTTGACGGTTCCGCATAGCCCGCATGTCATGCAGCCGCCGTGGATCAGCGCGAGCATCACTCGCTCCACCGACGAGTGCAGAAGAACTGGCCAGGTCACGACGCCTGTCGCGTACTGCGGCGGATCGTCATAGTCGGGTTGTTCGCCTTGGTGATCCCGGTAGTATGCCCAGTCGTACAACTGAACCGAATGCGCGGGGCGTCCGTTATCTGCCACTCGCTCCACGTAGTTGTCGAATGCGGCTTCTTCGACCGCCAGGTCGTGTGCGCTTCCGGCCTCACACCACAGATCGCGCAGTGCTTCCTTGTTGTAACCGTGCTCGCGATAGGGCTGCCTTTCCCGGTCGGGCGCGTTGCTCTCCAGATACGACATGAGCATCAGAACATCCCTGGCGGTCGGAGACACCGGGGCAAGCTTCCTGTCGAGTTGTGAACGAACCCAAGGAATCTCGAACAAGTGAACATTCGCGTTAGTCCAGTTGCCCGCGTCGAAACTGGCCGCGCTCTGGTCGATGAAATGCTCGTTCACGCGTCCTCCCCGGTCATCCAGGCAAGGGCAGCGCGGCGACTGAAGAGCCCCTTGTTGCCACGGCGGACTCCGCGCAGTTCTTTGCGCAGAACCGCATCGCGGATCATCCGCCTCGTGATGTGGCTATTGATCTCGTGCAGGTAGGCAAACACCTGCGCTTCATCGAGATTGTTGATATCGAGCGGGTCAATCCCTGGGATGCAGGGGGCCGGTTCGACTTGCGTTGTGGTGACGGTAACCGCAGCCGGGTCCACCGCCGAAGTGGCGATACGAGACATATTCGCTCCCGAGATAGTGTCGGGAAGAAACGAGAAAGGCCGAGCACCCTCACATCTCTCCCAGACAAGTTCTGTCTGAAACGATGTGGGACTCGGCCCCTACATCCGGCCACCCCCTGGGTGCGCCGTACGTACAGCTTACCACGCCGCGCATGCGCCACGGCACGATGCACGTAGATCGTTGAGAACCGTTGCAACACAAAGGTGTTACACTGGCCAGCACCGAGAGCAGCGCTCTCCACGGCGTGACAGTCTCCGCCGCTAACTACATACTTCGCGACTCGCAGTCGCGCCACAACTTCACATCCAGTTCGGTAGGGCCGAGCTTCCGTTGACCAGGCGTCACGGATTTCTCGTTTCTCACCGTCCGGTATTCCGGACCATTCCGAATTGGAGTTCACAGCATGTCCACCATCCCTCCCGCCCCGGCGCAGTTCTTCGCGTTCGGTGGCGACAACGCTCGCGGCTACAGCACGCACGGCGACGTCCTCGTCAACAAGACGGCCGACGGCGTTGATCTCAACGTCATTTGGAACGAGGCGAATCAGGTCATGTCGGCCTGGAATCGGAAGCGCACCGCCCTGGCCGCGCTGATCAGCTATCCGACCATCGCCGTCGGGGACGCTATCCCGCAGACCATCGGTGGCGATCATTTTGAGGAAGCCTCGGAATACGGTGAGCCGCAAGGTATCGCGACCGCGCCGGACGCGCTGATCGTCGGCTACAACTGGCGCGACTGGGATCTGGCCACGCGGGCGACGTGGAAATTCCTGCGCAGCGCCACCGCAGAGCAGGTCTACGACCTCGTCAACCGTGCCATGGAGTCGGACAACCGGCTCATCACCGGGACACTGTTGCGGCGGCTTTTCGATCCGGCTCCCGTCCTCAACGAGATGGGCCAGACGTGTTACGGCCTCTACACGGGCACGGACGGGATCACCCCGCCGTCGTTCGCAGGGCAAGACTTCCCGGCGAGCACGAGTCACTACCTCGTCAGCGGCAATACCGCGCTCGATCCCGGCGATCTCACCGACGCGATCAATCAGGTCACGTCCAAGGGCTTCGGCATCGACGGCGCTTCGCGGCTGATCGTGCTGTGCAACCCCAAGGAAGCTGAGATCATCTCGACTTTCCGCGCTGGCCAGGTGACCAACAGCGTCGAGTCCAAGTACGACTTCATCCCGTCGAACAGTTCCATCCCGTACCTCACGAGCGAGACGGTGGTCGGCCAGATCGCGCCCGCCGAGTGGTCCGGGCTGGAGGTGAGCGGCTCGTACGGTCCGGCGTGGATCGTGCCGAGTTACTTTCTGCCGCAGGGCTACATCGCCGTTGTGGCAACCGGCGGCGCGAACAGCGGCGTCAACCCGGTTGCGTTCCGGCAGCACGCCAACAGCGCGTACCGGGGTTTGCGCATGATCCCCGGCAAAGACCAGCGCTACCCGCTGCAGGATTCGTTCTTCCAGCGCTCGTTTGGCACGGGCGTCCGCTATCGGGGTGCAGCGTGCATCGTGCAGGTCAAAGCTTCGGGCGCGTACGAAGCTCCTACCTGGAACTGGAAGTAGCGGCGACATGTCGGCCAAGTCCGAGTTCGAGTCGGAGATGTCCTGGGGTGCCGGTTTGGTGCCTCAGGGCCTCGAAGACGCGCCACCGAGCCATGGCGGTCGTTATCAGGGCAAGGCTCCCAGGGTCGACGCGAAGACTGCCGACGGCTTGCGATCCCTCGGTGAAGAAATGGCGCAGCGCCGAGCGTTGCGCAATCAACCGGGGCCGTCATGATAGCGCGCAACTACATCCGCGATAGTCGGGGCCGCTTCGCGGCGACGCCCGGTAAGCGGGTGCTCAGCGCTCTGGACGAAGCCGAGGCCGCGCTACGGCGCGCGGAGGACGGCGTTACCGAGATCGCGGCGGCTCGTCGGACAGCCAGGGCGCAGCGTAAGCGCACGGTTCGTCGGGCTGCTCTCGCGGGCGCGGCTGTCGGGTTTCTGGCTCCAGCGCCGCGAGCGGTGCCTCACACCATTCCGGCGTCGGCGGCGTACGTAGCCGCGACGACAGTGTCTGGATACAAGATGGGCCGGAGCCTCGGCACCATGAAAACTCGGTACCGATCGCCGGCCGGAACCCGGTTGAAGCGTTGAGATGCCGCTACCTACCCCACGGCCCCCGGCGCACCCCGCAACACGGCCCACCGAGAGCTCAACCACCCCAGACAGGCCGCAGCGCGGCCACCAAGCAGGCGGGTTGAACGCCCAACCCGTCGACAACTACGAGGGCTGCCCTCCCTCGTAGATGGACGTCCCCGAACCCCAAGCCGGGGCGTCCTCACCGAGACCCCGTCTCACCGACCCGTCCTGGTCCGGTGAGGCGGGGTTCTCGCTATTCGATAGGTAGACCGTCCATCAAGCGCCCTGGCGTCGTACCCAGGCCAGCGGCGATCTTCAAGACCGATTCCAGGCGAAGGCTGCGCTGACCGCGCTCGACCCGACCGAGGTACGTGAAATGGATACCGATGTGATCGGCAGCGACTTCCTGGCTCCAACCGAGTTCGTGCCGCCGTGCGCGCACGCGCTCACCAAACGCCGCGAGCGTGGCGTTGTGGGGAGGTTTGACGTCGGCGGACACGGTCACCTACCCCATACGGCGAGAGCCAAACGGTCCAGAGCCAGACGGTCGTAGTCGCTGGTGGTGTTAGATATCGGTCAAACCGACAAAACGAAGGAGATGCGCATGGACACGGCAACGACAGGAGCTAGCGATGGGTGGAGTTGATACCGCGTCCGACTGGACGGCGATGTTTCTTCTGTTCTGGGTTGTGAGTTGTTTCGTGCTGTGCCTCGTCGTGGGCTACCTCGCCGGAAAGAAGAACCGCGATCAAGCCGGATGGGCGCTCGCTGGATTCTTCTTCGGGTGGATAGCGCTCCTCGTCATCGTGCTCCTGCCCGCGCAAGTGAAGGTCCCCACGGGGTTGCGCTCGGTTGTCTGTCCGCGATGCAACGCCCAGCAGAACGTCCCCGCCGACTCGCCGTCGTACGAGTGCTGGCAGTGCAAGTTGGCCGTCACCGGCTCCTGACGCACACCCCCTTGAGCCCGGAATCGTCACGGCGGTTCCGGGCTCTCTCATACACTCCCCAGACACTCCACCTGGTGTAACTACGGGGTGTTTATGGACCGCCCACGACCCACCCCGTACCGCGTGTAAACCGCGCCAAAGTGCCCGTTACGCAGCGCATATGGAGTGATCACGAACCGTTTCGACGCAGGTAGATCGAACGCCCGTTTGGCCGCCGAAACACGTTCCCAAGCTGAGTACGCGAGTTAGATTCGCGCCATCGGCTCTACCATCACCGCAGGTCGAGCGAATTCGATCAGGCGAACACCCGAACCGCAAAACCACATCCCCGTGCTGTGCGCCCCCCTCGTCGACAGCGCACTCGCAACGATGCGACGAAGACAGACTCGATCCCACGATCCAAGCGGCCTCCGCATGCTCGGGGCATGCAGAAGCGGTCAGTACCGCATGGCCCCATCGTCCACGACCTCATGCGTGCCGCACGTCTGGCGCCCCCTCCGTACTCACCTCGAGCGCACAGCACTACCGTTTCCTATCCCAAACTTTCTTGCTTTCAAGCAATTTCGTTGCAGTCCCCGCCGCAGCGACCGGGGTATACCCGACACATTCACGTCCTCGGCGGGACCGTCGACCATGCGCCGCCCAGGCGGTGTTCGCACAGATACTGGCACGGGTGTACTTCAACCAGACCAATCTCTTTGTCGAGTATCCACTTTGGCAAACCTCTGTGGTTACATGACGACGCTGCGGGTTCGCTGCAGCCGATTACTAGGGGGATGAATGAGGCGCTTCGCGTCGATTCTGGGCTTGCTCGCCGCAGCCATGGTCACTTTGCTCGTGGTTCCGTCGGGGACGGCCCACGCAGATCCTGCGGCATCGCGGGCCGCACTGAACGGCGGGGCCGCGAAGGTGTCGCTGGGCGGAGCCGATTACGGCTCCATCATCGTCGAGCTCGCCCACGGCAGCCACTTCCGGCAGGCGGGCAACTCGCTGCATGTCGTCAACGCCTCGGGTGTCACCACCGAGACCATCGACCTCGCGCACTTCGCCGCCGCCGACCAGGTCGTGCCGCTCAAGGCGACCCTCTCGGCCGACGGCACCGTCGCGGATCTGGTGCCGCAGGCGACCAGGCACGAGGTGGCCAACAAGAAGCCACAGCGACTGACCAAGGCGCAGGCCTATGACGACATGATCCGCAAGGCCAACAACAACTGGAGCTGCGCCGCGCCGACGGTCATCGCCGGCGCCGTGATCGGCGGCCTCATCGGATTGTTCGTCATCGTCGGTTGGGTCATCGGCGCCGGAATCGGTGCGGTGATCGGCGCCGACATCGGTTACGGCAACTGCGGTAAGGGCAAGGCCAAGGGCGAGACGGTCCGCGCCTTCTGGACCTGGTGGAACACTCCGTAGCCCAGTTCTTCTCTACGCCGGATCGATCGGTTCGATCTCTGGGGCGTGTCCTCCATCGAGGGCACGCCCCAGTTCTGTCTCACGACCGCACCGTCACACCCTCTCGTACACGCGCTCCCGCAGCGGCAGTCCGGTGTAGTTCTCCGCGATCAGCGTCCGGCCGGCATCGGAGCTCGTCACGGTGTCCAGTTCCGCCTCCTGTCGCCTGATGTCGAACGGCGACGCGTCGGGTGCGGTGTGCAGCATCGTCGACATCCACCACGAGAAGTGCTGTGCCCGCCACACGCGGGGAAGCACCGCAGCGGTGTACCCGTCGAGTCCTCGCCGATCCCCCGACACCAGGAATCCGGTCATGGCATCGGCCAGGACCCACACGTCGGCCATCGCGAGATTCATGCCTTTCGCACCGGTCGGCGGAACGGTGTGTGCGGCGTCGCCGGCGAGGAACAACCGGCCGGACTGCATCGGCTCACACACGAAACTGCGGAACGGCAGAACACTTTTGGCGAAGATCGCACCCTCCCGGACCTCAGCGCCGGGTCCGTCCACCCGTCGGTGCAGCTCGTCCCAGATCCGTGCATCGGACCAGTCCTCGACGGTGTCGTCGACCGAGACCTGGAGGTAGTGCCGCTGCACCGTCTCGGTGCGGGTGCTGCAGAGCGCGAAACCGCTGGGGCTGTGGGCGTAGATGAGCTCGTCGGAGGTACGGGGCGCTTCGGCGAGTGTGCCGAACCACACGAACGGGTACTGCCGGAAGTAGTCGGTTCTCACCGCCGGCTCGGGGATGAGGTTCCTTGTGGCGGTGCGCGATCCGTCGCACCCGGCGACGAGTTCACACTCGAGGCGTTGCCTCTGGCCATCGCCGTCGACGAAGGTGATGAACGGCCGGCTTCCGGTGTGCTCGTGCACCTCGACGTCGCCGACCCCGAACCGGATGTCCCCACCGTCGGCGAGGCGGCGCGCGATCAGGTCGATCAGCACCTCGTGTTGGGGATAGACGGTGACCGCCCGGCCCGTGAGCGCCTCGAAGTCGATCCGGCGCCCTTGGCCGGCGAACCTGATCTTGGTTCCGGTGTGCCGGTGTCCCTCGGCGAGTAGGCGATCGCCGACACCGGCCTCGACCAGCAGGTCGACCGTGTTCTGCTCGAGAATCCCCGCGCGGATCGTGCCCTCCACCTCCTCCCGGCTGCGGGCCTCCAGGACGACGGACTCGATACCCTGCAGATGGAGAAGGTGCGCGAGCATCAGTCCGGCGGGACCGGCCCCGACGATGCCGACTCGGGTGCGGATCGGGGGAACATTCACGGGACACTCCTTGATCGGAAATTGCGATTGAAAAGCATGTTCGCGGATTCGGCAGGCCGGACAACAGGTAGTTTTCGATGAGTGAAAACCTCTGACGTTCCCTCCGGGATGCTCGAGCGGGCCGTGCTGCTTTTCGAACTCTTCAGCCCGCAGCACCCACGTCAGACGATCAGTGAGCTCGCGGCCGGCTCCGGCCTCCCGATACCGACCGTGTTCCGCATCTGCCGCGAACTCACCCGGCTCGGGCTGCTCGAGCGCGGCGACGATTCCCGCTTCCAGATCGGCCTGCGGGTCTGGGAGATCGGGACCGGAGCACCCCGTGCCCACGAGTTGCGGTCGGTGGCAATGCCGTTCATGGAGGACCTGCACGACATCACCCGGCAGAACGTGCAACTGGTGGTCCGTGACCACCTCGAGGCCGTCTACCTGGAACGCCTGTCCAGTCACGACGCCGTCGGGCTGGTCGGACGCATGGGTGGACGGCTACCCCTACACGCCTCCAGCGGTGGTCTCGTCCTGCTGGCGCACGCCGATCAGGACATCTACGACGCCGTGCTCGCGGCGGGCCTGCGCGCGTTCACCCCGCACACGATCACCGACGAGCCGACGCTGCGCACCCTGCTCGCCGAGATCCGCCGGACCGGCATCGTCGTCGCCCGCCAGTACCTGAACCAGGGCACCCTCGCGATCGCCGCACCGATCCGCCGCGGCCCCACGGTGGTCGCAGCCCTGTCGGTGGTGGTCCCCCTCGACACCGACAGCACTCCCCTCACCACGGCGCTACAGACCGCCGGCCGCGCGATCTCACGCGGATTGTCTTGACCGTCGATCCGCATCGGTAGTGTTCTACCCCTTGGTATTTCGCCACCGTCAAGCCGAATGGCGCCTTGGCAGATGCCCGACAACAGCGACGCGGTGGGCCCGGAACCGTCGGCAGTTCCGGGCCCACTCGCTGATCGGCCGTCCATGCGCTCCCCGAAGGCACGGAAGGATCTACCCCTTCGTGTTGCGCACCAGCTTCTTGTTCGCGAATTCGTCGATACCGAAGCGTGCGAGTTCACGGCCGATGCCGGATGCCTTCACTCCACCGAACGGCAGATCCGGTGCCGACCTGCTCGTCGAGTTGATCCACACCATCCCGGTCTCGAGTTCGGCGGCGACGTGCGCAGCCGTGTCCGGGTCGCCGGTGAACACGCTGGACGACAAACCGAACGGTGAATCGTTGGCCAGATCGATTGCTTCCTTTACGGATCCGATACGGTGCACCACCGCGACCGGGCCGAAGAGTTCCTCGGCGTAGGCGCGCATGTCGGGGGTGACCGCGGTGAGCACGGTCGGCGGATAGAAGGCGCCCGATCTGCGGCGGAATCCGTCCACCAGGACTTCGGCCCCCTGATCGACGGCATCGACGACGAGACCGTCGAGTTCATCGGCCGCCGACTCCGACGACAACGGCCCGAGCATCGTCTCGGGATCGGTCGGTTCACCAGGCGCCCATCCCTCGGTGGCCGCGATGAACTTGCTGACGAACTCGTCATACACATCGGTGTGCACGAGAAGCCGTTTCGATGCTGTGCAGGCCTGCCCTCCGTTGGCATAGCGTCCGACCGCCGCCGCGCCCGCAGCCGCATCGACGTCGGCGTCATCGAGGACGATGAACGGATCCGAACCGCCGAGTTCGAGAACGCACTTCTTCATGTGCCGGCCGGCAACCTCCCCGACCGCAGACCCGGCCCGCTCCGATCCCGTCAGCGACACACCTTGCACGCGTGGGTCGGCGATGGCCAGCGCGACCTGATCGGATGAGATGAAAGCGTTGAGGTAGCCGCCATCGGGCAGCCCCGCCTCCGACAGAATCCGTTGTACGGCAAGTGCCGACTGGGGGCAGTTCCGGGCATGTTTGAGGATGATCGTATTGCCCAGCACGAGGTTCGGCGCCGCGAACCGGGCCACCTGGTAGTACGGGTAGTTCCACGGCATCACGCCGACGAGCGGACCGATGGCCTCGGTCCGGACAACAGCGGTCCCCGGGCCACTGATGTCCAGATGCTCGTCGGCGAGCAGGTCGTCGGCGCGCTCGGCGTAGTACGCGTAGATCGACGCGACCAGTTCCACCTCTCCTCTTGCCTGCGCGATCGGCTTGCCCATCTCGAGCGTGAGGATCTTGGCGAGGTCGTCGGCCTGTTCTCGGTGCAGTTCGGCGACGCGGGACAGCACCACGCGACGATCGGCGAGCGGCGTGCGGCGCCATGACCGGTAGGTGGTTGCACTGAGCCCGATGAGCTCGTCGAGTTGGGCATTCGAGATCTCCGGGAACTCGGCGACCAACTCGCCGGTGGCCGGATCGATCGTCGTGTACGAGCCCATGTGTTCTCCTCGTGGTTCGTTCGGGCGGGTTCGGGCGCGAGGATCTCACGCCCGAACCCACATCAAGACAATGTTTTTCGGATTCTGGTGAGGTCAGACCACAGCGGCCGCAGCCGGCAACAGGTCGAAACCGCGATAGTCGTCGGCAGCGATGTCGGCGAGGGTCGCACGGTAGTTGGCCAGTCCCCCGAGGTAGAACAGGACGCTGCGCTTCTTCCCGGGGATGTTCGCTCCGAAGATCCACGAGTCGACCTTGGTGAACACGGTGGCACCCGCGATCTCGGTACAGGTTTCGGTCCACTGCGCTTCGGATTCGGCAGTGGGTTCGATCGCCCGAATCCCGTTGGCCGCGGCATAGCGGATCGTGTCGGCGATCCATTCGACCTGCGTCTCGATACTGGGCGGCAGGTTGGTGAAGGGGCCGTTGGGTCCGAGCACCATGAACCAGTTGGGGAAGTTGGTCGTGGCCACACCGAGGTAGCTGGTGGGTTGGCCGGCCCAGTGGTCGTTGATGTCGATGCCATCGCGTCCACGGATCTCGATGCGCCGATAGTTTCCGTCCACGGCGTCGAAACCGGTGGCGAAGACGAGGGTGTCGAGCTCGTGCAACACACCGTCTTCGGTGATGACCCCGTCGGCCACGACCTCGCGAATGGGATTCTCCTTGATCGCCACCGCCTCGACATTCGGGCGGTTGAACACGGCGTGGTAGTGGTCGTCGCAGAGCGGGCGGCGGGCGAACAGCCCGGTGGGCATCAGTTTCCGCGCGGTCTCGGGGTCCTCGATGATCCCGGCGATCTTCTCGCGGATGAAGGCGGCGGCGGTCTCGTTGGCCTGCTCGTCGGTGGCGATGTCACCGAAGGTGCCGAACATGAAGCGGAATCCGCCACCGTACTCCCAGGCCTCCTGATAGATCCGCCGACGCTCCTCCTCCGACACGCTCATCGCCGGAACCGTGCTCTCCTCGAAGCCGAAGGCGACCGCGGAGTTCTTGACCTGATGCCAGATGGCGTCGTAGTCCGCCTTGATCTCGTCGATGTGTTCGCTGGTCACCGGCCGCTTGCCGACCGGGACCGAGTACTGCGGGGTCCGCACGAAGACCGTGAGATGCTCCACCTCCGGTGCCATCGCGGTGATCACCTGCTGTCCGGTGGAGCCGGTTCCGATCACACCGACGCGACAGCCGGCCAGACTAACTCCCTCAGGCCACGCGCCGGTGTGGATGGTCTGGCCGGCGAAGCGGTCCAGGCCTGGCAGTTGCGGGACGTTGATGGCCGAGAGCAGGCCGACAGCATTGATCACATACGTGGCGCGATAGACCTCGCCGCCTCCGGTGGTCACGTCCCACAGGTTGTCGTCGTCGGAGTAGACCGCTGACACGACCTCGGTGCCGAATCGGAAGTGGCGGGCCAGATCGAACCGCTCGACGACGCCCTCGAGGTAGTCGAGGATCTCGGGCTGGGTGACGTAGGTGTTCGCCCAGGTGCCGTCGGCGAGGAGCTCCGGATCGAAAGAGTAACGGTATACATGGGATTCGGTATCGGAGAGTGCGCCAGGGTAGCGATTCCAGTACCAGGTACCGCCGGGACCGCCGGCCTTGTCGAAGCCGACTACCGACAGCCCCTGCTCGTTGGCGAGCTTGTGCATGGCGTAGATTCCGCCGAAACCGGCACCGATGATCACCGCGTCGACGGTGTGGACGGATCGAGCATTCATGATTGTTCCTCGGGGTGTTCGCATCCGGTTGCCGAATGCAGGTTTACGGGTGAAAGATGTTGGGAACAGCAGGATTTCTCAACGGCTGTTCTCGCCGGGTGTCACGCTCAGGCCTTGATCCACTTGGCGATCTGCTCGAACTCGGTATCGACGAGATCCGAACGGCCGGCCAGGAACTGGTAGACGTGCTGCTGCCCCTCGCCAATCGACAGGGTCACATCGACGCCTGCGGCACGAGCGCGGTCGGCCAACCGAGTGGCGTTGTCCAACAGCGATTCGACACTCCCGGCGGTGATGAAGAGCCGAGGGAAGTCGACGAAGTCGGCGTACAGCGGATTGGCGAGCGGAGTGGTGCGATCCACCGCATCGCCGAGCACACCGGCGATCATCCCCTCCAACAGTTCGGGTGTGATCAGCGCGTCGGTGTCGTTGTTGGTCACCAGGGTCTCGCCCATGTTCTCCATGTCGAGCCAGGGCGAGAAGGCGATGACCTGTCCGGGACCTGCCTTGTCCTGGTCACGCAACGACAAGGCGATCGCGATCGCCAGATTGCCGCCCGCCGAGTCACCGATCGTGGTGATATCGGCCGGTGCGATTCCCGACGCGACAAGCGCGTCGAACACGCTGACACCGTCCTCGACCTGGGCGGGGTGCTGGTATTCGGGGGCGCGGCGGTAGTCGAGGACAAAGCCCACCATCCCGAGCGCCTTCGCGACGTGACCGGCCAGTTTCCGGTGGCTGGCGGCGGAGCCGACCGCAAAGCCGCCTCCGTGCATGTACAGCAGGACCTTGCTGGGGTCCGCATCCGTCGGCTGCACCCAGATCCCGGGGACACCCCCGACGACGTCCTCCCGGTAGGTGACACCCTCCGGTTCCACGGTGGGCTGATGCCATTCGTCGAAGATCGAACGGAACAACCGCATGGTGAGTTCGGTCGACGACATGATCTCCGACCAGTCCCGGTAGAGGTCGCTCAGGACGTCACTCCGGCCATGATCCACTGCGGTGGGGCCGCTCGCTGCGGAGTTGTTGTTGCTCATGATGATGCCCTCGGGGTTCTGCGGACCGTCCACGGCCCGGATGTGTTGGCCATCGTCGGTGATGTCTGAATGTGATCGGCACCACCTCGATGGCCCAAAGCTATGACCGGCGCTCGGCACCGCTGTGTTCCGATGTGAAACACCTCGGCCGCACCCCCCGACACACATCGATTGATGATCAGATCTGCACCAATCGGGGCCCATTTGGTATTGGTGCCGTACCGCGCATTTGTTCATGATGTTGAGACATCGACTACCGATGACACTCCCGAAGAGGTGCCCATGCATGCCTACGCCGTCCTTCCCGACGACACCGCGATCCACGATCTCGATGTCCCCACACCACGTCCGAACGGACGCGAGGTGCTCCTGAAAGTGGTCCGAGCCGGCGTCTGCCACACCGACACACATCTGCGGGAAGGCGGCTACGACCTCGGCAGCCGCGGCCATATGAGCATGAAGGACCGTGGTATCGCATACCCGATGGTGCTGGGCCACGAGATCGTCGGCGTCGTCGAGCAGATCGGGCCGGACGTGAAAGATGTTGCCCCGGGCGACAAACGACTGATCTACCCATGGATTGGATGCGGTGATTGTCGAGTATGCCTCGCGGGCAACGACAATCGATGTGCCGCCGGGAAGAATCTGGGCGTGGCCCGGCACGGTGGCTACGCCGAGTACGTCCTCGTCCCCGACGAGCGCTTCCTCGTCGGCATCGACGGTCTCGATCCGAGCTGGGCTGCGACACTGGCCTGTTCAGGGCTCACCGCCTACAGCGCGGTCGACAAGATCCTCCCGCTGGAGCCAGATGAGCCGGTCGTGATCTTCGGCGCCGGCGGTCTCGGACTGACCGCCATCGCGCTCCTCCGTGCCCGCGGCCATCGCAACATCTGCGTCGTCGATGTTGCCGAGGCGAATCTCGTTCTGGCCCAAGAGATGGGCGCCTCCGGCACGGTGTTGTCCGGATCGGCCGACAGCACTCCGGACATCCGTGCCGTGGCAGGCGGACCTGCATCGGCGGTCATCGACTTCGTCAACAACGGTGTCACCGCCACGGCCGGATTCGATCTCGTCGCCAAGGCTGGCATCCTCGTCCAGGTGGGGTTGTTCGGCGGTGAGGTCGTGGTACCCACGGCCCTGCTCTCACTCCGGATGGTCCGCATCGAAGGCAGCTTCGTCGGCACACTCACCCAGCTACGTGCACTCGTCCGCATCGCACAGGCCAGGGAACTGCCCACCATACCGATCCTCACCCGCCCGTTGTCGGCCGAATCGGTGGCCCACGCCCTCGACGACCTGACGGCCGGTGCCGTCGCCGGTCGAATCGTGTTGACCGCGTGAATCCGGTGTGCGGTCGGCACGGATGAGGGACAGTGGACCATGATGACGCGACGCGAGGACGAGATCCGGGAGGCCCGGGAACACCTGATCACCCAGGGCCTGATCCACGCATCCGTACCCACCTCGCTCGTTCCCCAGGAGATCGAGCAGAGTTGGCGCCGCTCGGTCTCCCACCGCGTGAACCCGGCAGCCGATCCGCACGTTCTCGGTGAGATCGACCCCGACAGCGTGATCCTGCGGGCCGCCGGTCGCATCCTCGACCAGTGGCAGACCAATCTCGCCGACTCGCGGATGACGTTGCTGCTCGCCGACGACACCGGACGCATCCTGTCCCGCAGGACCGTCGACCCCCAAGACGTGCGGCTCCTCGACCGGGCATACGCGGTCGAGGGATTCGACTTCTCCGAACAATCCCTCGGCACCAATGGACTGGGCACACCACTGGAGGCACGCAGTACGGTATTCGTCCGCGGCAGTGAGCATTTCAATGATGCGCTCGCCCGACTGGCCTGTGCCGGTGCACCGATCAAACATCCGATCACCGGACGGGTGGTGGGTTCGCTGTCCATCGCCTCGCATGTGACCACCGCCAGTCCGCTGATGGTGGCGATGGTGCGACAGGCCGGCGACGAGATCGCCGAGGCCCTCGAGCTGATGGCCGATTCACGAGACCTCGAGCTCGCCCGTACCTACCGCGCACTGCGCTCATCACGGCATCCGGTGCTGGTGATGAACGCGGAGACGGTCATGACCGATGTCCCGGCGCTCTCGCACCTCGACGCCGAGTCCCATGCCGAACTGTGGGAGAGCCTGCGGCGGCATCGGTGGGAGGACGACGAGGCCCACATGGACCTTCCCTCTCTGGGAGCCACCGCGACAGTGCATCGGCTCGGGCGTCCCGGCCCCGACTCCATCTTCGCGCTCGAGTTCCGCGAGCCGGTGACGTCCGGCGAAGACGCCGTCACCGCCCCCGGGCACCGCCGAGGCACCGGTCTCACCGGGGACTCGACGGCACGTCTGGGCGGCCGGCGGTCACCGGCGCCCTATGCAGGCGTCCAGGTGCAGTTGACCGCCGCGGCCGCCACCCCCGGACTGCTCACGGTGGTCGGCGCCGCGGGTACCGGCAAGCGCTACCAGTCACGCCGGTGGCTACGTCAGCACACCGGGAAGGAACCGGTGATCGTCGAGGCCGCCGATCTGTCCGACGACGCCACCGCCTGGGCCGGGCTCGAGTCGGCCGCACGAGACGGTGGCATCATCGTTCATGGGGCCGAAGGCATCTCGGATGCCCTACGCGAACACCTGGCGGAGACCGCCCTCCGCCTGCAGGGTGACGACGACCGTCGGCCTCAGGTCGTGCTCACCGAACGCAGCGCGCTCGGAGCCCTGCACGACGTGCCTGCCGGTCCCGGGACGGTCAGGGTTCCGTCGTTGACCGAACTCCGCGGCGAGCTCACCGAACTCATCCGTGAGATCGGCGCCGAGCTCCACCCTGGGGCGCCGCCGCATCGCTTCTCCCCTGCCGCCCTGCAAGTGGTCCTCGCCTGGCATTGGCCGGGAAACGTCGCCGAACTCGTCCGGCTGCTCTCCGGACTCCCCGACCCGGAGCAGGGTGTCCTGATCCAGACCCGAGACCTGCCACACGCGATGCGTCAGACGAACCGGTCGTCGTTGAGCCGCTACGAACAGGCCGAACGCGACACGATCATGAGCGCTCTGGACGAGGCCGAGGGAAACAAGTCGCGGGCAGCCGACATCCTGGGGATCGGACGCACCACGCTCTACCGCAAGATGCGTGCGTTGAAGATCGACGACCGCGAACGCATGATCACACCCGAGTGACCCCGCGGTGTCGACCCACCGGCTCCGCACGCTCGTGGTCGGGTCGACGAGCACCGGCCCCCGAATGCGCTCATGTCGACTCGAGGCCGGTGACCGGCAGGTTCGTCGAACCGTCACTCCGCGGCGACGAACGAGGTCGGCGTCGCCTGGACCTTGCCCTGAGCCGGCGTCGCCCCTTGCCGCCGTTGCTCGATGACGCCATTGCTCGGTGATGCCATTGCCCGGTGATGCCATTGCCCGATGACGCCGTCAGTCGACGTCGTACCCGGTGTCCGCCAGCGGTTCACCAGGCTTCCCCGGTCCATCCCGACCCTGCCGTCTGGATGGAAGTGGCCGGGCGACAAAGGGAGTGAGCACACTGGCGATCATGATGCAGACCGCCATACTCATCAGCGCCAGGACCGCCGAGGTGCCCAGGTCGGCGAGTTCACGGTTGGCGGTGATGGCACCGCTGAGTGCCACGAATCCCATGGAGCCGGGGACCATGAGCCACCAGGTGGGCATGTACATCACCAGGACACTCGGTCGACCCTTCACATGGGCGTTCATCACGAAGGCGACGAGAAGTGCGACGCCCATCGCGATACCGCATGCGAAGGCCGAGCTGATCGACTTCTGCAGCAGGTGGGAGAGCCCGAAGGTGCCGCACGCGAGGAGCACCGTCCAGATCCATGCGCGGCGGGGCGTGCAGGCGAACATGATGTTGCCGACGGCGAACACCGGTGCGGCGAGCCAGAGCACCCACGACGGTGCGTGTGCACTGGTGACGTCCTGCAGATCGCTCGGCGAGAGACCGACGATGTCGACGGCGAGCGCCAGACCGAAGGCCATCGACAGCAAGACGATCAGGGTGGAGACCAGCCGGGATGCCCCGGCGATCATGTCACCGGCGGTGAGTTCGATGAGTGCCGTGGTCAGGCCGGCCCCCGGGATCAGGGTCAGCACCGGGATCACGGCCAGTCGCACCGGGTCGTCCACACCGATGTGCACGGCCCACAACGCGATCGCAAGGGAGGACAGGAAGGTCAGCAGAAACGGCATCAGCGCGGCGAACGTTCCCCTGACGCTGCTCCACAGCAGCACCATGCTGACCGGCGCCGAGATCACCACCGCGAGAATCGTTGCCGGCAGGCTCATCTGGAAGCAGAGCGAGAAGCCGAGTGCCTGGAGCATGAATCCGATGACCCGCACGACCGGGTTGAACGGTGCCGGGGTGTCGGCGATCGCACGCAGTTCCCGCAACGCCTGCCGGACCGGCATCGCCGCCGACCGCAATTCGTGGATGAGCGACTCGGTCTGTGCGGCCTGGTCGAATCGGTACATCGAACCCGTGTTGGTCACGGTGACGTCGCCTCTTCGGCGGTCGAGCGCGATGGTGTAGGTCGCGAACACCTCGGCGGAGATCTCGTTGCCGTAGGCCTCGTTGATCTCGGCGATCACCTGTTTGGTCTGCGACACCGGATACATCGACCGGTTCAGCGCCTCACCGACGGTGGCGATGAGCTCCAACATCTCGTTGTCCCCGCCGACGGAATCGGGGCTCGTTGCGGTGTCTTCTGCCACCTACCGACCTCACTCCCTGATAGCGGGTGAACGAGCACCGGCCCCGAATCTGTGTTCTCCCAGACTCGGGGCCGGCGATCGACAGGTTCGTCGAACCGCTACTCCGCGGCGACGAACGAGGTCAGCTTCGCCTGGACCTCGTCCTGGATCTTGTTCTCGTGTTCCTCGGCGGTCGTCTTCGCCGCACCGATCACCTTGGCAGCCTTCGCCACTACCTCGCCGATGAGCTTGGCCTGCTCGATCGAGACGATGTGGAACTTGTGGTGGCCCTTGAAGTGCTTGTGGACCTCACCGGCGATGCCGCCCTCGAGGGCGAGCTTGCTGAGCAGGTCCAGCTTGGCCTCGCCGGAGCCCTCGGAGAAGTCGAGGTCCTTGAGATCCACCCACACGGTGTTGGGGCGCGTGGTCGACTCGAAGGCGTAGCGCAGGTTGGTCAGGTCCAGGACCACCTGCCACAGCGTCTGCGAGGCATCCGGCTTGCCCGGCTCGGGGTTGCGGAACGGCTGGGCGCAGTTGCGGATGATGCTCAGCATCGCGGCCATCGCCTGCACCTGCGAGGTCGGCTGCGGCTGCACCCCGACGTAGTACTGCGCGCGGGCGAAACGATCGCTGGCCAGGCAGGTACCCGGGAGCGGATCGTCGCCGCCGAGGCCCTTGTACTTCTTGACCAGCTCCAGCTGCTTGTCGTAGGTGGGCGAATTGGTCATCACCAGGTGGTCGCGGCTGTGGTAGATGTCCAGCTTGCCGTCGATGTACTCGATGATCGCCGAGTCACCGCTGGCGTCCTCGATCGCGAGGTGCAGCGCCGGCTTGCTGTGACCGGTCGGGTCGGCCATCGGGACAACCTGGGGCTGGTGCTCCTCGGTCCACGCCACGGCCTCGGCCACGGTCTCGAAGTTGTCCAGGTAGTACTGCAGCCATATCGACATGGCCAGCTGCGGCCGCGAATCGTCGGGGGTGCCGTAGTCCGACTCCGCCAGCCACAACAGATGTGCACCCAGACCGCGCTCGTTGATTCCGTCGGTCGACAGGATGTCGTAGACGCCGGCGATCACGCTGCCGTACTTGGCGGTCCATTCGAGCTTGCCGGAGATCCGGTCGTCGCGCTTGATCCCGCGAGGAAGCTTCCACAGGTTGGTATGGAGATCCTGGTGGAAGTCCATGTTCCGTCCGACGATGACTGATCCGTTGGCGTCCGGCCACATGACCCGAGTGCACATATGTGGTGTGTCTCTTTCACTAGAAGTGAGCGGAGGTCGAGCATGGGCGTCGCTGTTCACGCCGCCCCACCGAGCAGACAGCTGCTCGATGATTCACCCTAGTCAATCGCGTGATAAACGTCGTACGGACGCACTGAAACGAACCAAACGGGCACAAGAATGCACCCAACCGGTCACAGCATTCGCCCCATGTCGGCGCACGCCACCGGCCGGGCTCAGATGTGCCGTCCCCCGGTGACCTCGGCCACCGTTCCCGTCATGTAGGACGACAGATCCGACGCGTAGAACAATGCGACAGAGGCTATCTCCGACGGTTCGCCGGCCCGCTGCATCGGGATCTCGGCCATCTTGGCATCCCATGCCTTGGCCGGCATCGCCTCGGTCATCGCGGTCCGGATCAGGCCGGGCTGGATGGCATTGATCCGAACACCCAGGTGTGCAACTTCTTTCGCCGCCGCCTTGGTCAGTCCGACGATGCCGGCCTTGGCCGCCGAATAGTTGGTCTGCCCGACGAATCCCACCTTGCCGGAGATCGACGACAGGTTGATGATCGACCCACCGCCGCTCTCGCGCATGATCGCGGCGGCCAGGCGTGTCCCGTTCCAGGTCCCGCGGAGGTTCACCGCGATCACGTCGTCGAACTGGGCCTCGGTCATCTTCCGCATCGTCGCATCACGGGTGATGCCCGCATTGTTCACCATGATGTCGACCGAGCCGAACGCCGATCGCGCCGCATCCAGCAGCGCGGTGACGCTCGCCCCGTCGGTGACGTCGCATCCGATGCCGATCGCGTCGGCACCGAGCTCGGTGGCGGTGCGTTGCGCCTGTGCGGCGTCCACGTCGCCGATGACGATGCGGGCACCGTGTTCGGCGAAGGCCCGGGCGATCGCTGCTCCGATTCCCTGTGCACCGCCGGTGATCACGGCGGTCTTGTTGTCGAGCAAGGTCTTTCCTTTCGGTTCAGGTGACATGTCAACGAGCCGCGGCCGGGACGTCGGCGGGTGTGCGAGCGACACCGTCGGCGAGCAGGGCACCTATCGCGGCATCGTCGAGTCCCGCCTCGCGCAGCAGTGGCACGGTGTGCTCACCGAGTGCGGGCACCGGCCCCATCGGCGGCTCGAAGTCACCGAAGGACGCAGGTGGCAGAAGCGCTCTGGCCGAAGAGTTCTCGGTCGCAACGGTGCGCCACCGGTCTCGCGCCCGCAGCTGTTCGTGCTCGACGACGTCGGCGAGTTGTTTGATCTGGGCGGCCGGGACCCCGGCGGCGGCGAGCCGCCGGTCGAGTTCGGCACTGGTCCACCGGCGGGTCCCCTCCGCCACCGCCGCGTTGCACGCGTCGCGATTGCGCACCCGGTCGATGTTGGTATGGAACCGCGGGTCGGCGCCGAGGGCAGGGTTCTCGAGCACCTCGGTCACCAGCGTCTGCCACCCCCGGTCGGTCTGCACACCGATCAGGACCTGCCCGTCACGGGTGGGAAACGAGTCGTACGGTGCGATGGAGATGTGACTGACGCCCATTCGTGACGGCTGCGTACCGGTGTACATCTGCGTGTACATCGCATGCCCCATCCACTCCACGGTCGCCTCCAGCATCGACACCTCGATCTCGGCACCCTCCCCGGTTCGGGCACGGCGCAGCAGTGCGGCCACAACGGCTTGTGCGCAGTACATTCCCGTTGCGATATCGGCGGTGGGAATTCCGGTCTTCACCGGTTCGTCCGGCGTTCCGGTGATCGAGATGAGCCCGGCATCGGCCTGGATCAGCATGTCGTAGGCCTTGCGGTGTTCGAGTGGGCCCCCGACGCCGTACCCGGAGACCCCGACCACGACGAGTTCGGGGTGGTCGGCACGGAGCGTGGGCGCGTCGAGCCCGAGGCGGGCCGCGGCACCGGGCGCGAGGTTCTGCAGGAAGACGTCGGCGCCGGCGATCAGCGTTCGCACCACATCTGGTCCCACATCGGATTTCAGGTCGAGGGCCAGCGATTCCTTGCCCCGGTTGAGCCACACGAAGTGGGCGCCGGTTCCGTCGACGACGTGGTCGTACTCCCGGGCCAGGTCGCCACCGTCCACCCGCTCGATCTTGATGACACGCGCGCCGAGGTCGACGAGGTTGCGCGTGGCCAGCGGGGCGGCCACCGCCTGTTCCAGGGAGACGACGGTGAAGCCGTCGAGGGGCAGGGTCACGAGGCGCTCGCCTTCGCGGCGCGGACCAGTCCGCCGCCGATGATCAGCCGCTGGATCTCACTGGTGCCCTCGTACAGGCGCAGCAGGCGGACGTCGCGGTAGATGCGTTCGACCGGGACCTCACGCATGTATCCGGAACCACCGTGCACCTGGACCGCCAGATCGGCGACCCGACCGACCATCTCGGTGCAGTACAGCTTTGCCACCGAGGGCGCGATCCGCCGGTCGGTGCCCTCCACCCAGGCGCGTGCGGCGTCGCGGACGAGTGCCCGTCCGGCCATGACACCGGTCTGCTGGTCGGCGATCATCGCCTGCACCAGTTGGAAGTCGCCGATCGGGGTGCCGCCCTGCGTGGCGCCGACGGACTGCGCGATCGACTCGTCGAGGGCGCGCTGGGCCTGCCCCACTGCGAGTGCGGCGATGTGCACGCGACCGCGCGCCAGGGACGTCATCGCCGCGCGGTAGCCCACCGCCGCATCGCCGCCGACCAGGGCGTCGGCCCCCACCCGGACGTCGGTGAAGGTGACGTCGGCGGTCCGGGAGCCCTCCTGCCCCATCTTCGCGTCCTTGGGACCCACTGCCAGTCCCGCGGTGTCGGCCGGCACGAGGAACACGGCGATACCGTTGCCCTTCTCCGGGGCGGGATCGGTCCGGGCAAAGACCACGAACAGGCCCGCATCGGGCGCATTGGTGATGAACTGCTTGCCGCCGTTGATGATCCATTGATCACCGTCGGCCTTTGCGACCGTCCGCAAACCGGCCGGGTCGGAACCTGCACCTGGTTCGGTCAGTGCGAAGGAGGCCACCACCTCGCCCGCGGCGATCCCGGGAAGCCAGCGATCCTGCTGCTGTTCGGTCCCGAAGTTCGTCAGGACCTGCCCCGCGATGCCGTTGTTGGTGCCGAACATCGACCGCAGGGACAGCGACGTGTAGCCCAACTCCATCGCCACCTCGACGTCCTGCATCAGGTCGAGTCCCAGCCCGCCCCATCGTTGCGGGATCGCGTAGCCGAACAGACCCATGTCCTTTGCCTTCTGGCGCAGGTCGCCCGGGATCTCGTCGGTTGCGAGGATCTCGGTTTCCCTCGGCACCACATGGGTGCGGACGAAGTGGCGGACCTGCGCGACGACATCGGCGAACACATCGTCGGGGACGTCGGGATTACTGCTGACCATGAGAAGACCATGCCCCCGCCATTGATCACAGTCCAATACTTAATCAACAGCCCTGTTATTCTTATTCAGTATCAATTGTCTCGCTCGCTCCGGAGGTACGAGGTGGACTACGACGATCTGCGCGCGTTCCTCGCCGTGGCCGAGGAGCTCCACTTCGGCCGGGCGGCCGAACGTCTGCACATCGCCCAGCCGCCGCTGAGCCGCATGATCAAGCAGCTCGAGCGGAAGCTCGGCACCCGCCTGTTCGACCGGAACACCAGGTCGGTGCGTCTGACCGCGAGCGGCGCCGCGTTGATCGCACCTGCACACGAGGCACTCGCCGGACTCCGCCGGGCCGAGGCCGCGGTCCGTTCCGCCGAGGACGGCGACACCGGCATCGTGCGCATCGCATTCGCCGGGATCTCCACCCACCGGATGATCGCCCGACTGGCCCGCGCCGTGCACTCCAAGCGGCCGGGAATCCAGCTGGAGCTGTCCAGCCAGAACTTCGCGCAGCCGGCGCTCAAACGACTGCTCGACGACGACACCGACATCGCACTGGGCCGATGGGACATCATCCCGACAGAGGTGGACGCCCATGTCGTGCAATCAGATTCGCTCGTCATGGCAGTGCCCGACACCCATCGGCTGGCCGATGCCGGACAGGTCTCGATCGCCGCGCTGGCCGACGAACACTTCGTGTCACTCCCCGCCCACGAGGGCGCGGTGTTGCCCGACCGCCTTCGGCGACTCGCCCACGCGGCCCGATTCGTTCCGAACATCGTCCAGGTGGCACCCGATACCCAGACCGCGCTGGCATTGGTCGGCGCCGAGGTGGGATGCTCGCTGACCCTGGCCTCCGTCGCCCGCAACGCGAACGACCCCCACGTGGTGTTCCTGCCACTGTTGGAGCCGTCACCGGACGTCGACATGCGGATCGCGTGGCGGCGCGACGACTCCAGTCCGGCCGTGGTCCGGGTCCGTGACGAGTTCATGGCACTGACCGAGGTGACCACCCGCCCCGCCGACGACCGCGATCACGGCTCCGGACCGGGACCGGGACCGGGACCGGGCTGACCAACTCATCGTTGAGTCGCCATCGCGCACACAACCAAACAGCAACCGCCCATTGACGGTTGAGACAACAACGAGCACACAACCAGCCAAACAGCCACCACCCATTGATGGTTGAGACAACAACGAGCACACAACCAGCCAAACAGCGACCACCCATTGATGGTTGAGCCGACGAGGAGCGCAGCGACGAGACGTGTCGAAACCTCAGACAGCCAACGTCGGAACGCAACCACTTAGAGGTGGTCACCACCCAGCGTAGGCTGCGGAGATTTCGACACGGGTCCTCGCTACGCTCGGTCCCGGCTCAATCACCAGCAGGGACCCTCGCCCAATCAGCCAGCAGCAGTGGATGGTTGAGCCGACGAGGAGCGCAGCGACGAGACGTGTCGAAACCTCAGACAGCCGACGACGGAACGCAACCACCCCAGAAGCTGGTCACCACCCAGCGCAAGCTACAGAGATTTCGACACGGGTCCTCGCTACGCTCGGTCCCGGCTCAATCACCAGCAGGGACCCTCGCCCAATCAGCAAGCAGCGGTGGATGGTTGAGCCGACGAGGAGCGCAGCGACGAGACGTGTCGAAACCTCAGACAGCCGACGTCGGAACGCAACCACTTCTCGGGTCCTCGCTACGCTCGGTCCCGGCTCAATCAGCAAGCAGCAGTGGATGGTTGAGCCGACGAGGAGCGCAGCGACGAGACGAGTCGAAACCTCAGACAGCCGAGCTCAACAACGCAACCACCCCAGAGGTGGTCACCACCCGGCGTAGGCTGCGGAGATTTCGACACGGGTCCTCGCTACGCTCGGTCCCGGCTCAATCACCAGCAGGGCCCCTCGCTCAATCAGCCAGCAGCAGTGGATGGTTGAGCCGACGAGGAGCGCAGCGACGAGACGTGTCGAAACCTCAGACAGCCGACGACGGAACGCAACCACCCCAGAAGCTGGTCACCACCCAGCGCAAGCTACAGAGATTTCGACACGGGTCCTCGCTACGCTCGGTCCCGGCTCAATCACCAGCAGGGACCCTCGCCCAATCAGCAAGCAGCGGTGGATGGTTGAGCCAACGAGAAGCACTACTTCTTGCCGTCGCCGCCCGCGGCGAGGGCCCAGGCGACGAGGGCGGGCTGACCGAACAGCCGGGCCAGCCGTTTGCCGTCGGTGTCGAGTCCGAAGGCATCGATGTGGTTGCGGTACTGGTGGATATTGCCCGGGAAGACCGCGACGAAGAAGGCCGCGACGATCGCCGACACCAACCGGCGGTGACGCGGCAGGGCGATCAGGGCGGACCCGAGTGCGATCTCGACTCCTCCCGAGGCCAGCACCGTGGCATCTTTGCCGAGCGGCACCCAGGTCGGCACCTGTGCCTGGAACTCGTTGCGTTGGAACGTCAGATGACCGATACCGGCCAGCCCCAGCACCGAGCCGAGCGCCACCCGTGCGATGCCGCGGCCGCGGCTCTGACGTGTCGTGGCCGGCGCGGTCAACGTGGAGATCGTCATCGTCGAACCCCTCAGTCCTCGGTCACGGTGAGCGTGACGTCGATGTTGCCGCGGGTCGCATTCGAGTAGGGGCACACGTGGTGTGCCTTCTCGGTCAGGGCGCGCGCCTCGTCGGCCGACAGTGCGGGCAGGCTGATCTCGAGTTCCACCGAGAGCCCGAATCCACCTCCGTCGAGGGAGTCGAGCGAGACACGCGCTCCCACTGCCGAATCCGAGACATCGGCCTTCTCGGCACGTGCCACGGTGCGCAGTGCACTGTGGAAGCAGGCCGCGTAGCCGACGGCGAACAGCTGCTCGGGGTTGGTGCCGGCACCGTTGCCACCGAGTTCCTTGGGGATTCCGAGTTCGACGTCGAGGACGCCATCAGAGCTGCGCCCGTGTCCGTTACGGCCGTCGCCGGTTGCCAGTGCCTCTGCGGTGTAGAGATGACTCATCACGTTCTCCTTCACGAGCGTGGTTGGGGCGACTCGATGCGGTCGAGTTCGCCGATCAGGTTGTGCAAGGCTTCGCGGAGCGCGCCGACGTCGGCGACACCGAACTGCGGGACGCCATCGGGATCGGCCTCCTCGGCCGCGACGATCGAGTCGCCGAGGGCCGCGGTGACGCAGTCGGCACGATCTGCCATGTCGGCACCGGCGTCGGTCAGGGCGACGATCGTCGAACGCTCGTCGGTGTCCGAACGGCGGCGTACCACCAGTTCGGCCTTTTCCAGGCGCCGGACCAGCGGCGAGACGGTGCCCGAGTCGAGGTGCAACCGGGCACACAGCCGCCCGATCGGAACCTCGCGCTCCTCCCACAGCACCAGCATCACCAGGTACTGCGGGTAGGTGAGGCCCAACTCCCGAAGACCGGGGCGCTGCGCGGCGATCACCGCCCGGGAGGCGGCGTACAAGGCGAAGCAGAGCTGGTCGTCGAGGCGTGGGTTGCTCACGAGAACCAACATAGCCCCGATTTATGTGTTGCACAACCTAGTTGTGTCGCACATAAAAATTGGGCACGCGAGTCTGCCACGACTCGTGCAGGCGATCGGGGTGGCCGAGCGGCGGCGACTCAGTGCCGTCGGGGACGCCCGGCACCTTTCCGTGTGCTCTTGCCCGGGATCTTCCCGGCCGCCTCGCGGGCCGCCCGTTTGGCTGCGGCCTTCTCCTTGGCCGACCGCTTCGGTGCGGGCTCGGACCGGCCCCGTGACGACGTCGACTTGCGTCCGCGCACGATGCCGACGAACTCGTCGGCGAGCTCGTCGGTGGGTTGCGGCCACAGCAGCCCGACGGCGCCGGTGGGAGCATCGGTCACCGGCCGGTAGACCAGGTCTTTGCGGTGATGCAGTCGCGCCAACGACTGCGGAACCAGCAGCAGACCTATCCCTGCGGCAACGAGTTCGATTGCGTCACCGACGGTTTCGGGACGATGGTCGATCTCGGCGCCGGGTCGGTGCGGCACCGCGAGCGGCTCGTCGAGGGGCCAGAGGAACTGTTCGCCGCCGAGGTCGTCCATCGTGAGCTCGTCGCCCGCGGTCAGCAGGTGATCCTTGGGCAGGACGACGACGGTGGTCTCGACGTACAGCTCGATCACGTGGTGTGCGCCGGGGTCGCCGTGGTGGAGGGCGTCGGGGATACGGGTGATCGCCATCTGCACGTTCCCCTGCCCCACCGCTTCCGTGCAGTCGGCGACGGCGAGGGGGACGAGGTCGAGGGGCACGTCGGGTCGCCGTTCCGCCCAGATCCGCACCCACTTGTTCGGGGTGACGCCGGGGACGTACGCCAGTCGAAATGTGGGGGCGTCGCCGGGTGTCATCACGCAGAAAGGCTACCGCCCGATACCCTCGAGGGATGAGTTCGCAGTCGATGAAGCCGGCCACCGCCGCCAAGAAACTGGACGTGTACCTGCCGGCGACGCCTGCCGAGTTCCAGCAGGGCACCATCACCCGGTCCGAACTCGCCGAACTGCAGGCCGATCCGCCGGAATGGCTGCGCACCCTGCGCGCCGACGGCCCGCACCCGAAGAACCTGGTCGCGGCCAGGCTCGGCATCTCCAATTCGGGACTGTCGCGCGCCGGGATCACCGACGCCCTGACCACCGCCCAGATCAACGACCTGCTCGCCGAGATGCCGGAGTGGCTCGCCGCCGAGCGGGCCACCCAGGTGGAGGTCCGTCGCGAAGAGCGGCGCGTCAAGTCCCTGCACGCCGACCGTCGCCGCGCTCTCGAAGAGCCCGAGACCGACGAGTCCTGAGCCCCGGCGAATCCGCCTGCCCCCGAATCCGTTTCGGCCGAGACAGATCCGGGTCTATGCCTTCGTCAGGTCCTGGGCCAGCATCACGATGATCCCGCTGGGTCCGCGCACATAGGTCAGTTTGTAGATGTCGCGGTAGTTCGCGACGCCACGCAGCGGATGACATCCGTGCCGCGCCGCCGTCGCCAACGCCTCGTCGATGTCGTCGACGGCGAAGGCCACCCGATGCATGCCGATCTCGTTGGGCAGCGTCGGTTCGGTCGGGATCGCCGCCGGATGGATGTACTCGAACAGTTCGAGGCGCCCGTGGCCGTCGGGTGTCCCGAGCATCGCGATCCGCGCATGGTTGCCGTCGAGTCCGACGGCGACGTCGGCCCACTCACCGCTGACCTCGTCCCGGCCGAGCACGGTGAGGCCGAGATCGGTGAAGAAGGCGATGGCGCCATCCAGATCGTCGACGGCGATACCCACGTTCTCGAGTGTGATGCCCACCCGCTCCACCGTAGTGAGCTCGGCGGACTCCGGTTGGGGACCACCGGGACGACACGCCCACATCGGACGTCGAAACCTCGCGCGTCTGCGCCGATCGGTCCGTTTTGCACCGATTGCCGTGTGAGAGTGGACGGAATCAGACGGAGGTGTGGCAGTGCAGGATTCTGTGTTGATCTCGACCGGGTTGCCGATCGCGCTGGCGATCATCATGTTCGGCCTGGGGTTGTCTCTGACACCCGGGGACTTCGCCCGCGTCGCACGCACACCGCGCGCGGTGATCGGGATACTCGCCGTCCAGATCCTGGTTCTCCCGGTGATCGCCTTCGGGCTTGTCCTCGTCTTCGACCTGCCGCCGCTGCTGGCCGTCGGCGTGATGTTGCTGGCCGCGTCACCGGGCGGCACCACCACCAACCTGTTCAGCCATCTCTTTCGCGGTGACGTCGCTCTGAACATCTCACTGACCGCGATCAACTCGGTACTCGCGGCCTTCACCATCCCGCTGATCACCAATCTGGCGATCGGCCACTTCGACGCCGACGGCGCGTTGGGTCTGCAGTTCACCAAGGTCGTCCAGGTGATCGCGCTGGTCTTGGCCCCGGTGGCGATCGGGATGGTGGTGCGCTCGCGATGGTCCGGCTTCGCCCGGAGCGCCGACCGCCCGGTCCGGATCTTCTCCATCGCGGTGCTCGTCGTCGTGACCACCGGCGCGATCATCGCCGAGCGCGACAACGTCGTCGACTATGCGCGGCAGGTGGGAGTGGTGGTGAGCCTCTTCTGCCTGATCAGCCTGTCGTGCGGCTTCGGTGCCGCACTGTTGCTACGGCTGACCCGGCCGCAGGCCGTCGCCGCCTCGATGGAGATCGGTGTCCACAACACCACGATCGCACTGACCATCGCGCTCAGTGTGCTCGACAATGCGATGGTCGCCGTCCCGGCGGCGGTCTACTCCATCGTCATGTACATCCTGACCCCGGCGTTCGGGTGGGTGATCACCCGCGAACCCCGGACCGCGACCGCCGACGACGACGCGGTCGGCCTGCGCGAGTCATGAGGTGCCGTGCGCGCGGGGCGGACCGCACGCACGACACCTCACCCGACCTGCGGTTCAGTGCTGGATGTCGAGGTCCAGTCCGCGTGGCGTCAGCCAGAAGACGATCCCCCCGGCGATCGCCAGCATCACCGCCCCGACGATGCCGACCTGCGCGATCGCGTCGGTGAACGCGGTCTGCGCGATGGCCGCGAGCTCGGCGGAGCCGGTCTGCCGCGCCACCTCCATGGCCTCGGCCAGCGACTCGTCGGCGCCGGGCACGTCCACCGGGATCTTGCTGCTGAAGGCGACCGCGGCGATGGTCCCGAGAAGCGCCACGCCGAAGACGTTGCCGAGGTCGTAGGCCGTCTCCTCGATCGCCGCGGCATTGCCCGCCTTGTCCTGCGGACTGCCGGACATGATCATCGCCGAGCCGATCGCCAGGGCGCCCGCGCCGGCACCCTGCAACAGCATCGCCGTCGCGACCCACGGATAGGTGAGTGGTTCGGGTGCGAGGTAGAACAGCAGGAATCCGGCCGCGGGCAACAGCAGCGCCATACCCATGACGATGCGCACGCCGAGGAGGTCGACAAGATTCCGGGCCGGGATCGAGGTGAGGATCGCACCCACCGCGAACGGGAGCAGCCGGATTCCGGCCTGCAGCGGCGAGTGACCCTCCACCAGTTGCAGCCATTGGGCGAGCAGCAGGAGTCCGCCACCCATCGCCAGCATCGAGAACAGTGCCGCGAGCACCCCCGCGGTCAGCTGCGGCCGACGGAACAGCCGAACGTCGAGCAGCGGTTCCGGCCGGCGCAGGCACCGCATCACGAACAGCGTGAGCACCACCGCCGAACCGATCAGGCCGATCCAGGCCGGCGGATTGGCGAAGCCGTCGGCCACATAGTGTTTGCCGAACTCCTTGATCGACCACACCAGCGTCGCCACACCGCCGACGGCGAGCACCGAACCGATCAGGTCCAGTGAGCCTGCCGCCGTGATTCGCGACTCGGGCAGCAGGAATGCCGCGGCCACGATCGCCACGATCATCGGCGGCACGTTCACCAGGAATGCCGCATGCCAGGAGAAGTGTTCCAGCAGAAGGCCACCCACGATCGGCCCGACTGCCGCACCGGCCGCCGAGACGGCTGCCCACACGCCGAGGGCGAGGGTGCGCTCATGCGGATCGGTGAACACCACGCGCAGCATCGACAGCGTGGTCGGCATGATCATCGCGCCGCCCAGCCCCAGCAGCGCACGAAGCGCGATCACCGCGGCGGTGGAATCGGCCCACAGCACCAGCAGCGAGGCCAGACCGAAGACGGCGAAGCCGAGGATCAGGAGCCGCCGACGCCCCCAGCGGTCGGCGAGTGCGCTCATCGGGATCAGCAGACCCGCCAGGACCAGCGAGTATGCGTCGACCATCCACAGCTGGCCGGTTGCCGACGGGGTGAGTTCGGCGCTGATCGACGGCAGGGCCACGTTGAGCACGGTCAGGTCCATGACGACGGTCAGCAGGGCCACCGACAGCACCGTCAACGACGCCCAGCGACGCCAGGTCGGCATCGGATCCTTCAGGGTGCCATCCGGATTGGTGGGCAGCGAGTAGAGAACGGTCATGGCCGGTCCGATCCGGCGGCGCATCCCGGCCCGCCCATCAACGTGCGGGTGAGCTTCTCGAGAACCTCGAGTTCGAGGGGTTGTTCGTGGATCGCGGCGTGCATGCAGGCGCCGTCGACGAAGACGGCGAGCAGCCGGGCGGTGGCCGGGTCGGTGACGGTGCACAGGATCTCCACCAGCCCGTCGAACCACCGCCGGGTGAGCGCAACGAGTTCGGGTCGCTGCAGGGCTGCGGTGTAGATCGTGATCTCGACGCGCACCCGGTCGCGGTCGGACAGGTACTCGTGGAACAGCCGCGCGACGGTCTCCGGGGTGGCATCCCCGCCGGCCACCAGTTCCGCGGTCTCGGCGAGGCCGGTGTCGACCTGATCGGCCAGGTACTCGAGCGCGGCGGTGGTGAGGTCGTCGAGCGTCGAGAAGTAGTACGTCGTCGACCCCAGCGGCACGCCGGCATGCTCGGCGACCCGCCGGTGGGTCGGTTTACCGTCACCGGCGCACAACAGTTCGGCGGCCGCGATGACGATCTGCTCGCGACGGCCCGCGGGGTCGCGGGTGGATGGGGGCATGACGGCTCCTGACGCTGTGCGGTCTGTACAAACGTACATGTACGTTTGTACAGACCCGGTCAGGGCCGGTCAAGACCCGTATCCGTACCCGGTGAGGCTTATCCGGTGAGGTCGGTCACCGGCGTCATTCGGCCTGGGCCGCGGCGACCTCCTTGCGGACCTGGTCCATGTCGAGACCCTCGACCGCCTCGATCAGCTGCTCGAGCTGCTGCGCCGGGAGCGCTCCGGCCTGGTTGAACACCATGATCCCGTCGCGGAAGGCCATCAGGGTGGGGATGGATCGGATGCCGAAGCCGCCGGCTAGCTCCTGCTGCGCCTCGGTGTCGATCTTGCCGAAGACGATGTCGGTGTGGGTCTCGGCGGCCTTCTCGAAGACCGGCGCGAACATCCGGCAGGGTCCGCACCAGGCCGCCCAGAAGTCGAGCAGGACGATGCCACCCTCCTTGATGGTGTCGTCGAAGTTGGACAGGGTGATCTCACGGGTTGTCATGACGGTTTCAATGGATACCTGGCGGGGTATATTCCCTGGTCCGGCGCCCACAGTGCCCTCCGATCAGGAGTCCGACGACGTGTCGGTGCGGTAGTACCAGCTGTCGAGGTCGAAGTTCTCCTTGAGGCTCCCCTGCTCGGCCAGGAACTTCTTGGTCCCGGTCAACAGTTCCACTGCCCTCGCCGGGAAGGGTTCCGGCGCGAAGTTGTCCGGGTTGGCGGCCTGCCGAATGGCCTCCGCGGGCGCCTTGGAGTTGGCGATCTCGAAGTCCACGTAGGCGTTCCAGTTGTCCTTGGTGTAGGTCACCGCGTCGGCGTGCAGCTTCTGCCATGCGGCACCGAACGTCGGGTGCTTGCCCAGGAAGGCGTCGGCGGCGACGGTGACACTGGTGCCGGCCAGATCCGGATGGTTCTGGTACACCGAGTCGACGAGGTGGAATCCCTTGAGCAGGAAGCTCTGCAACGTCACCGACGGCACCACTCCGGGCAGTGCCGCCCCGGCGATCTCCCCGGAGTTCAGCGGCGCCTCCTGATCGGCCGGGTACAGGTGCACCAACTCCGCGGTGATCCCCTCGGCCTGCAACGCTCCCTGCAGGTACCGGTCGATATAGGAGCCCTTGGGAACACCGATCCGCTTGCCCGCCAGGTCTTTGAGGGTCTTGATGTTCGGGTCCTTGGCCACCACTCCGGCGTTCAGATTGAACTGGGTGATCGAGATCAGGCGGGTGTCGAGGCCGCTGCCGCGCGCCACCAGGGCCGGGGTGTCACCGTACTGGGCGACGTCGAGCCGGCCACCGATGAGCGCCTGGTTGAGGTCGGGCCCGTTGGGGAAGTTGTACACCTCGATCTTGTCGACCCCCAGCGGCTTCAACGCCTCCAGCAACTTTCCCTGGCTGTGGGCGAAGCCGATGGGTCCGGTCAGGGTGTTGGTGGAGCCGATCACCCCGATCCGCAAGGTGCCGATGACGTCGCGTTCGGCCGAGTCGTCCTGACCACCGCCACATCCGGCGAGGGCGACGACGGCGAGCAGCATCGATCCGAACAGGGCGAGCAGGCGGGCCGCGCTGATGCGGCCCACGCGGGTGCGGGGCATGGGAGTCCTTGTGCGATTCGGGTGAGCGGGTCGAGGGGTACGACCGATCGGATGTCCGGCCGGGTCAGGGTGTGCCAGTTGCCGCGGCGGCGATACGTTCGTCGATGCGCGGCGGCGGATCGCCATGCGGGATGGGCGGTCCCACCGCGGTGCGGCTGCCCGGTTGTCGCCCGCTCCCCCAGCCCAGATGGGCCCGGTAGCTGCCGATCAGATCGGCGGGGGCGGTGAACGTCTGCGGGTCGGCCGGGGCCGAGTCCGGACCGACGTAGAGCGCGTCGGTGGGGCAGTACGCCTCACACATGAAACAGGTCTGGCAGTCGGACTGGCGCGCGATCACCGGGACCCCGGACTCGGTGCTGTCGAAGACATTCGTCGGGCACGCGGCCACGCACTTGTCGCAGCCGATACACGCGTCGGCGATGACGAGTTCGATCATGCGACAAGCACTCCCGCCGCCCGGTCGGCCAGGGCGCCCGGAAGCGCGGGCACTCGTCGCACCCACACCTCGTCGAGTCCCCCGGACAGGATGTGGCCGTGCTGACCGGAATCCTGGTCGGGGTGGTCGTCGCGTTTGCTCATCCCGCGTGACTCGGTTCGCGCGAGCGCCGAGGCGTAGATCCACCGTCCGACCGCGGTGATCGCGGCCGCCTGCCGGGTGGCGATCCGTTCCGAGGTCGACGGCGCACCGAAATCACCGGCCGACAACGACTCCCAGATGCCGTCGAGTGCGCCGAGCGCGGGGGCGAGCCGGTCGCCGTGCCGGATGTAGTTCTTCTCGAACGGGATCAGCTGAGCCTGCGCCGCGGCCACCACCTCTGCGGCCTGCGGGGCGTGATGTCCGGTGCCGAGTCCGACGCGTCCCGCACCGGACAGTGCGAGCCGGCCGCGGTGGCCGTGGGCCAGTCCGTCGCGGGCGGCGGCCTTCCCGGCGAAAGTCCCCGACGACATCGCCCAGGCCGAATTGTGGCTGCCGCCACCGGTGAATCCACCACAGATGCGTTCGCGGGTCGCGGCGTCACCGGCGGCGTAGAGGCCGGGCACCCCGGTCCAGCAGTCGTCGTCGACGACGTTGATCCCGCCGGTCCCCCGCACCGTGCCCTCGGCGAGCAGATCGACCTCGAACCGCTGGGTGAACGGGTAGATCCCACGTCGGTCGAACTGCAGGAAGAAGTTCGGCTGCCCTTGGCGCATCAGTGCGGCGGTGCGCTCGTCGGCGCGATCGAGCTGCGCATACACCTTCTCCTGCAGCAGGGTTCGTGCGATCACCGAACGGCCCTTGGTCGACCCAGCACCCTCGACGATGCGCCCGTCCTCGTGGAAGAACGTCGCATAACCGTAGTAGGCGGTCTTGGTGACGGTGGCGCCCTTGGGCACGATGGCATAGGCGTTGGCGAACTCCATCCCGGAGAACTCCGCACCCACCTCGGCGGCCATCAACGCACCGTCGCCGGTGTCGACATTGGTGCCCAGTGCGCGGGACAGGAAGGCGCAGCCGCCGGTTGCGAGGACGACGGCACCGGCGGTGATCCGATAGTCGACGCCGAGCTGACGCCGCACACCGGCGGCACCGGACACCCGGCCGTCGGCGTCGACGAGCAGTTCGAGTGCAGGCGAATGATCGAGGATACGAACTCCCTTGCGCTGCACCCAGGCCCGCATCCGGCGCATGTACTCCGGCCCCTGGACCCCGGTGCGGATCGGCTCCCCGGTCTGCGCGTCTTGCGGGAACGGATAGCGTCCCTCGTCGCCGAGGCGACGCATGTTGGCATAGGTCTGGTCGAGGACGCGGTCCATCCAGTCGTGGTCGGCGAGGTAGCCGCCGAGCTTCTCGCGGCTCGCCTTGGCCTCGGCACGCCGTTCCGGGTCGGGCACCACGTACCAGACTCCCGTCCCGGCCGGGGCGGTGGCACCCGATGTCCCGCAATAGCCTTTGTCGGCGATGATCACATCCGCGCCGGCGTCACGGGCGTGGATGGCCGCCCAGGTCGCGGCGGGTCCACCGCCGAGGATCAGAACATCGGTGGTGAGGGTGAGGGTCTCGGTCACGCTGTCTCCGTCGCGGTGGGCTGGTGGGTGGTCACGGGGCGGTGGTCGACACCGACGCCGAGGGCTGCGAGCAGTTGTTTGCGGTAGGCCACGAATCGGTGGTCGGTCACGTCGCGGGGTCGGGGCAGGTCGATGCGGATGTCCTCGGAGATCCGGCCGTCGCGCAACACCAGGGCCCGATCCGCCAGCAGCACGGCCTCTTCGACGTCGTGGGTGACCAGGAGGGTGGCCGGCCGGTGTTCCTGCCACAGGTGCTCGACGAGTGCTTGTGCGTTGATCCGGGTGAGGGCGTCGAGCGCCCCGAACGGCTCGTCGAGCAGGAGCAGTCGCGGTTCGCGGACCAGGGCCCGGGCGAGTGCGACGCGTTGGGATTCTCCACCCGAAAGGGTGGTGGGCCAGCCGTTCTCCTTGGTGGCCAACCCGACCTCGCCGAGCGCGGCCACCGCACGCTCGTGCGCCCGACCACCGCGCAGCCCGAGGGCCACGTTGCGCCACACCGGAAGCCACGGGACCAGCCGGTGCTCCTGGAAGACGATCGCCTTGGCGTCGGGGGCTTCGATGGTTCCGGTGAACCCGTCGTCGAGGCCGCCGATCCCCCGCAACAAGGTGGACTTTCCGGAGCCGCTGGCGCCGAGCAGCGAGACGAACTCGCCGGGTTCGATGGTCAGGTCGATGCCGTCGAGTACGGTGCGGTCACCGAAGCGCCGTGTCGCGTCGTGGACCCGGACGCCGTCGAGGCCACTTGCCGTTCCCACCGACGGCACAGTCGTACTCATCGTCCCTCGAATCCGTTGCGCCAGCGGAGGAAACGCTTCTCCAGCAGCCGGACGGCGAAGTCGGTGACGAGGCCGAGGACCGCGTAGATGACCAGCACGAGGAAGATCTGATCGGTGCGCAGATATTCCTTGGCGTCGTTCATCACGAAGCCGAGCCCCACCGTCGTCGTCTGCATCTCCGCGACGACGAGCACCAGCCAGCCGATGCCGAGGGCCTGACGCAACCCGACGAAGGTCTGCGGGAGTGCACCGGGCAGCAGGATGAAGCGCATGAGCTCGAACCGGGTGAGGTTCAACGATTCCGCGGCCTCGATGAGTTTCTGGTCCACACTGCGGATTCCGGCGAAGACGTTGACGTACATGGGGAAGATCGGCGCGACGATGATCAGTGCGATCTTGAAGACGTCGTCGATCCCGAACCAGATGATGAACACCGGGACCAGCGCCACCGCCGGCATCATCCGGAGCACCTGTACCGGCGCGTTGATCAGGTCCTCGGCGACGCGCACCAGTCCGGCGGCCACCCCGAGCAGGGTGCCGATCGTGATGCCGATCGCCAGACCGATCGCGACGCGTCTGGTGGACGCGGCGAGGTGATGCCACAGTTCGCCACTGGTGGCCAGCTGCCACCCTGCGTCGACGACCTCGGTGGGGGCGGGCGTGGTGGCGCCCAGCCAGGTTCGGGCACCGAGCTGCCAGATCACCACCACCAGGACGAGGCCGATCGACTGGCGGAGCAGGCGGATCGCCGGCCCGCCGAACAGCCAGGACCGTACGGGATCGAGCGCACGCCGGGCCCTTGACCCCGACGTCGATACCGATGCGTCGACGTCGCCGGTCGCCGTACCGCTCGGTTCCGTGGTCGTGCTCGGTTCCGCGGTCTTGCTCGGTTCCGCGGTCTTGCTCGGTTCGAGTTGCAGGGTCACCGACGTGCTCCCGGATGTGGAGGGCTGGATTGAGCAGTGAAGTTACGTCCAGCCCGCTCCCGGTCACAGGGTTTCGCGCACGGAGGTTCGGAACCGTCGGCGAGATCGCCTCCCCAATTCCGGGACCAGATGTGTCGAGGTGTTCGACGACCGGCCTGAGCAGATCGGGAAAAGACCTATCATCCTCGGCATGAGATTTCGCCGAGGACATCTGAGCGCCGCCGTCACGGCGGTTGCCGCCGCGATCGTCCTGCCGGTACTCGTGGCACCCGCACCGGCAGCGGCCGGTCCGGCGACATGTGTGCCGTTCGGGACCGCACAGCTCCCGCCGGGTGCCCCGGCCACCGGTGACCGCACCGGTTTCGACGATCTCCCCCGCTACCAGGGCACCGGGGCACCGGCCGAGGTGGAACTGCGGACCGAACGCATGCAGTTCAACAAGTACTGGGAGTTCGCCCTGGTCGGGCACACCCTGATCGCTCGTCCGCGGCACACCGGCACCTGGCGCGTCGTGCCGCTTCCGTCCTGTCTGCGCGGGCAACTGACCGCCATCTCGCTCGACGACGACGAGATGGTCGGCATCGACGGCGGTCGGTGGATCTACACGATGGACAACGTCACGCACTCGCCGCGCCTGTGGAACTGGACGTCGCGCTTCGGCGCCATGCTGTGGTTCGGCGATGGGCAGACCCTGCCGCCCAACACGGTGCGCCCGCACGGCTGGGCCCTGTCGGTCACCTCGCCGTCGGACAACCGTGAATACCTCGACATCGCCGGCCGAGTGCACCCGAGCGGCCAGGCCAAGATGACGATGATCCCCGCCCTGGTCGGCGACGGCAGCCGGATCGTGTACGCCGACCCCTGGCTGCCCAACGATCGGTCCTATGAGATCAGCAGCCCACTCGGCGGCCGCTTCCGGTCCGTTGCCCTGTCGGCATCGGCGTCGACGATGCTCGTCATCAATCGCTACGGCGACATGTTCACGCGGACTTTCGACTTCGACTCGTCGGGATCGGATTCGGTGTTCTTCCGCTACAGCTGGGAGAGCCAGGACGGACTGCCCAGCGCCACCGATCTGACGCAGGAGACCTGGGATCGGTCGACCGCGGCGGTTCAGCTTCCGGCACCCGACTGGAAACGGCAACCCAAGATCCCCGGTGAGATCACCTCGGCGATCACAGTCATCTCCACCGGGCCGGGCGCCGAACGCCGCGAACTCCGCGTCGAAGGACGTCAGAACGGCGAGGTCGGCTACTGGCGCAAGGGCTTACACGATTCGACCTGGGTGTTCGTACCGACCGGCGGGCCACTGCACGGACCGGTCCTGGACAACACCGGCCAGGACATGTCCGCCGCAACCCTGGCAGCACCGACGCCGTGGAACCTGTCGGCATCTCTGCCGTCGCGCACCGCCCTCGTCGACGGTCAGACGATGATCGACATCGGCCTTCCCTACAGCGTCGTCGATCCGCGCCTACTCGACCAGATCGGGCTGTCGGCCGCACCGTCCGGATACCGACTGTCGGTGAAACACTTCGATCCCGCGGTGACCAGCCGCGAGGCCACGGTCACCACACCGGACGGAATCGACATCCCCGTCCTGCTCCACACCGCCGACGGGATGCGGATGACCCCCAGTCAGCCCGGATTGACAGGTACGCCAAGACATCTGATCGGCGCCATCGAGCTTCCCGACGATGTCTACGCCACCCGCAGCACCGATCCGGCCGTGGCCGCGTTCTACCGCGGATGGATGCGGCAGAAGAAGATCGCCCCGATCACCCTGAGTGCCACGAGCACCGACCTCGTGATCCGGTGACGCACCTCCGAAGCCACCGCAGCGTCAGTTCTGGGGCTTGGCTCCAGACCAATCAGCCACTGCCCGTAGCTGGTTGAGCCGACGAGGAGCGCAGCGACGAGTCGAGTCGAAACCTCCGCCGGCCGAACTCGCCGACCCGCCACCTCGGAGATGATCAATCTCCCAGCGTGAGCAACGACAAGCCGGTATCCGGCCAACCGCTACGCCAACCGAGATGTGCGAACCCCCTCGGCCGGAAGGAGATGCCCCATACGCTCACGTTTGGTCGCGAGGTACTCCACATTGTCCGGCATCGCTCCAACCACGAGCGGTACACGTTGCCGCACACCCACACCCGCGGTTTCGATCGCCGTGATCTTGTCCGGATTGTTGGTCAACAGCCGAACCTCCGCAACCCCGAGATCGTTCAGTATGGCTGCAGCAGCGCCATACTCACGGCCGTCGGCAGCCTCACCGAGAGCCGTGTTCGCGGCGATCGTGTCCATCCCGGCATCTTGCAGGGCATATGCTGCCAGCTTCTTCACCAGGCCTATGCCGCGTCCCTCGTGGCCACGCAGGTAGACGATGACCCCGCCATCACGAGCGATCCGCTCCATCGACGCAGACAACTGCGGGCCACAGTCACAGCGGCGTGACCCGAATGCCTCGCCGGTCAAACACTCCGAGTGCACCCGCACCAACGCGCCGCGACCGGGTGAACCCGACACCAGGGCAATGTGTTCGGCGCCGGTGACATGGTCGGCGTATCCGTACGCCCGGAACGACCCGTAGGCGTTGGGAATCGAGGTGACGGCCGCACGGCTCACCCGTGGCGAATCCGCCGACTCGGGCATCGGATGGGAGTGACGGTAGACGATCAGGTCCGCCACCGTCAGCACCGATAGACCGTGAACAGCTGCAAGATCGGCGATCTCGGGTGCCCGCATCATCGAGCCGTCATCTGACACCAACTCACAGATGGCGGCGACCGGCGGCAGCCCCGCATAGCGACACAGATCCACGGCGGCTTCCGTGTGACCGGGCCGCTCGAGAACTCCTCCGGCTCGGGCCCGGAGCGGGACGACATGGCCGGGTCGCGACAGGTCATCGAAGCGAGTGTCGGGGTCTGCCAGCACTCGCACCGTGGTGGCCCGGTCTGCGGCGCTGATTCCGGTGGTCACCCCGGCCACCGCGTCGACGGCCACGCAGTAGGCCGTCCCCCGTGGATCCTCGTTCTGCTCGACCATCCGCGGCAGGTGCAACTGATCTGCGCGACCGTCGGGCATGGCGACGCACACATAGCCCGACGTGTGCCGGATGGTCCACGCCATCCACTCGGTCGTCGCCGATGCGGCGGGCAGGATCACGTCGCCCTCGTTCTCACGGCCGGCGTCGTCGATCACCAGTACCGGTTTGCCCGCTCGTAGGTCGGCCAGCGCGGTCTCGATGCTTCCCATCACGCCACCAGAGTCCGGAACATGCTGCGGTGAAACACGATCGGTTCGATCGGGGTGTCGGGTTCACCGGCCGAGTGTGCGGCGTGCACACGCATCAAGACGATCCGATGATCACCTGCCGGAAGCTCTTGTTCCACGGTCACGTCGAGGTGAATGCCACACCCCTCGATGAAGACCGCACCACCATCATGCGTGCGGGTGTCGACGTCGGCGAACCTGTCACCGGACTTCGCCGCGAGACTCCGGGCCGCGATCGCGTGATCGGCACTGAGAACACTGATTCCGAGCCGCGGCAGTGCCGCCAGTTGCGGCCAGGTCGACGACGTGTTCTGCACACAGAAGGCGACCAGCGGTGGGTCCAGCGACACCGGGACAAAAGAACTCGCGGCCATACCCATACGCTCGCCGCCTGCCTCGGCACAAATGGCGACGACCCCGGCCGGGATGTGCGCGAACGCGTGGCGGAGAGCCGTTCCGTCGAGGGGGATTCCATTCATGGCCATCATGCCTCGTCTCGTGCCGACGCGAGCACCGTCGATCCCCATCGACCGGTGTAGTCGGCGATGCGCGTGTCGGTGGTGTAGGTGGAATCGATCAGATACAGGCCTGCAGCGGGGCAGGTGGCACCGAGTTCGACGAGCACCGGCTTGAGTAGCAGGTCCGGCGCCATCGCATGTGCGGGACCCGCACCGAGCATGAGTGGCACCGCCGTGACGCCGCGCAGCCCGTCGCCGGTCGCGAACTGGTCCAGGAAGAGCTTCAGGATTCCGGTGTACGTCGCCTTGAATGTGGGGCTCGCAACGATGACCAGATCCGACTTCGCCACCGTTTCCACGGCGGCAGAGACCTTTTCGTCTCCCCATCCCAGGAGACCGGAACCCAACTCCACGATGTCGACGATATTGGTCGGATCCGCGCCGGTCAGCGTGGCGGCGAGCCGGGTTGCTGCGTCGAGCGTCCGAGAGCCGGCCTTCGGATTTCCGGCTACGACGGTGGTGATCATCTGGCGTGACTCCTTCATGAATCGTGAATGACTTCGAATGTATCGAGGTCATGTTGCATCGGTCCCCTCGATTGTGTTCGTTGTGTAAACGAACCCGCCACACACGCTCCCGATGGCCGGGCACCGGCAGAACCGCCTGCGAACAGCACACGTGAAGGAAGGCGCGAGCCGTCGACATCCCGTGCCACGCACATTCATCGGCCGCCCCGATCGCGGCAGGCCCTCAGTTTGTCGGACCTCGTCTGTATGTTCGGTGCATGACCTCGGGGATGGCGTCAGCACAACCGGCCGGCACGGCCGGTGAGGGCGGGTTGTCGTGGCAGGACCTGGTGGAGTTGCAGCCGTTTGCGGTACCGGTGGCCGAACGGTATTGGGGCGATGAGGAACTCGATGCCGGTGACCTGACCGAGATCCTCGCCCACTGTGCGGCGACCCGGGCGACGGCCTGGTACCGGATGTTGCAGGCCGCGTCGTTGCTCTACGAGGACTACGAAGAGTCTCATCACCAGCAGATGGCCGAACACACCTCGGGCGAGATGGACTCGATCGAGGCGTTCGAGGCGGCGGTCACCGCTGCTCGCTGTGGTGAGGATCCACGGGCCCGCTATGGCCCGGATGGTTTGGAACAGGCCATCGCGCATGTGGGTGCGGTGTTGTGTGTTCCGCCGGCGGTGGCCCGTGAGGTGATCACCCTCGGTGATGCGTTGCGGTATCGGGTGCCGTTGACCGCGGCCACCCTGGCGCAGGGCCGGATCGATGAGCAACGTTTCCGGATCGTGGTGGCAAGGACCCGGTTGGTGACTCCGGAATCGATCGAGCAGGTCGACGCCCGGATCGCCGAGCAGATCTATGCCCGTGACCAGATGTCGGTGAAGCGGTTCACCACCATGGTCGACAAGACCGTGGCCGTGGTCGATCCGGACGCGGTGAAACGGCGTCGCGCTCATGCGAAGGCCGAACGTAAGGTGACCGTGACCCAGGATCGGTTCGTGCCGGGGCAGTCGCGGATCACCGCGAGTCTGCCGGATGTGGATGCCGCCCTGGTTGATGCCCGGTTGACCGCGATGGCCGAGTCGGTGCATGCCGAGGATCCGCGGAGTCTGGCCCAGCGTCGTTCGGATGCGTTGATCGCGAGTTCGGTGCACCAGCAGTTGCGGTGTCTGTGCCCGCAGTGTGTTGCCGCGGCCGAGGTTGCGGTGTCGGAGCCGACCCCGCTCACCGACCCCGATACGAGCGGGGAACCCGATGCGGGCGTTGACCCTGATGGGAGTGCGGCTCCGGTGGTGGGGGTGGTGATTCATGTGATCGCCAGTCAGTCGACCCTCGATGGTGAAGATGACGAGCCGGGGTTCACCGATGACGGTGGGGTGATCGATGCCGATACCGTCCGGGAGTTGGCGATGCAGGAGTTCACCCGGACCACCGCGATCACCCGGGAGATGATGCAGCGGTCGGCGCGGATGCGGTATCGGCCGGGGAAACAGAAGACCGCGTACGCCTTTGCCGCCGATCTGTGTTGTACGTGGCCGGGGTGTAACAATCGGGCGTGGTCGTCGGATGTCGATCACACCGAACCCTATGATCATGGTCATCCGGAGCGGGGTCCGACGGAGTGGTGGAATCTGAAACCGTTGTGTCGTCTTCATCATCGGATGAAGACGTTCACCGGGTGGCGGGATTTCACCGACGAGTTCGGGCGGGCGGTGTTCGGGTCGCCGACGGGGCATTACTTTGTGGGGAATGCGTATCGGGGTACCGATCTGTTCCTGGGGTTGGCCGAGTTGGTGCCGAAGCCGCCGGATCATCCGGCGCGGGAGAAGATCGCCGAGTTGTATCGGGAGCATCGGCGTCGGGCTGATCTGGCTCGTCGGCGGTGGGATGAGGCGAACCCGCCACCGTTCTGATCGGTGGTGATCGAGTTACGGCTCAATCAGCCACTGGCGGTTGCTGGTTGAGGCGATGAGAAGCGGAGCGACGAGGCGTGTCGAAACCTCCGTCGGCCGACGTCGTCGACGTGACCACCTCGGAGGTGGTCACCATCCGAGGTAGGCTGCGGGGATTTCGACTCGGGTCCTCGCCGTTCCGGCTCGGTCCCGGCTCAATCATCGGAGGACGGTCCCGGCTCAATCAGCCACTGGCGGTTGCTGGTTGAGCCGATGAGGAGCGCAGCGACGAGGCGTGTCGAAACCTCTGTCGGCCGACGATGTCGACGTGACCACCTCCGAGGTGCTCACCACCCGAGGTAGGCTGCGGAGATTTCGACACGGGTCCTCGCCCTTCCGGCTCGGTCCCGGCTCAATCATCGGAGGACGGTCGCGACTCAAACAGCCACTGGCGGTTGCTGGTTGAGCCGACGATGTGACGTGACCACCTCAGAGGTGGTCACCATCCGAGGTAGGCTGCGGAGATTTCGACTCGGGACCTCGCCGTTCCGGCTCGGTCCCGGCTCAATCATCGGAGGAGGGTTCCCGCTCAATCAGCCACTGGCCGTTGCTGGTTGAGCCGATGAGGAGCGAAGCGACGAGACGTGTCGAAACCTCTGTCGGCCGACGTCGTCGACGTGACCACCTCGGAGGTGGTCACCGCCCCCCGCGACCAGCGGTGATTTCGACACCTACCTCACCTACGTGCAGGGGCTTTGGTGGTCGACCGGCGACGTACAGCCCCCGACAATGCGACCGCCATGATCAGCGCCCCACCGTAGAACAGCTGCTGCACAAAGCTGGCCACACCGAGCATCTGCAGTCCCACGACACCCGCGGCGAGAAAGTACACCGCGAACAAGGTCCCGACGGCATTGAACCGGCCCGGGATGATCGCGGTCGCACCAAGGTAGGCGGCGGCGAATGCCGGCAGCATGAACGACTGCCCCGACGACGGGTCGGCGCCACTGAGCATGCCCGCGTAGATGATGCCCGCGATACCGGCGATACCCGATGAGGTGACCAAAGCGCCTGCCCGAATCCGATCGACGTGCAGTCCACTGAGTCGTGCGACGGCCGCACCCCGGCCGACGAACAGCAGTCGGCGGCCGACCGGGGTGAACTGGAAGATCAACGCGACGATGACCACCAGGACCAACGCATAGTAGAACTGCAACGACACCCCGAAGACGCGAGTACCGACGGTTGCCTCGACGAGTGCCGAATCAATTCCCGTGACCGAAGTGGACTTGGAGATCCACTGCACTACACCGAGTACCACGGTCCCAGAGCCCAGAGTGGCAATGAACGAATCGATCTGGAGCCGCACGACAAGGAACGCATTGATCAGACCGACCACCAATGTCGCGATCAGCGCAACTATCACTGCCGAACCGAGGGACCAGCCATGCTGGACGTTCAAGACCGCGATCATCATGGCAGACAGGGACATCACCGAAACGCTCGACAGGTCGAACTCGCCTGCGGTGAGCGGCACGATCAGACCCAGCGCCAAGATCAGCAGTACGGCCTGTGACCCCAGGATGTTCTGGATGTTGCTCGCAGTCGGGTAGACCTCCGGTTTGAGGATCGAGAAGAAGGCGAACACCACCACCAGCGCCGCAACCAGTGCGTAGCGTTCGAACAGTCCGTTCCCGCGCAGGTACCGTCGTGGGGACTTCGGCTCGGCGACGACGAGATCGGTGGTCTTCGAGACCGCGGTGTCGGCGGCTGCAGCACCGCCCGACGTAGGCGAAGAGACTTCGGTGGGCATCAGACGTTCACAACCTCTCGGGTCGAGCTGAGCACGGTATCTGAGATCGTTCGTTTGGCGATGTCGCTCCCGGTGAGCTCGGTGACGATGTCGCCGTTCGCCATGACCAAGACGCGATCACACAGAACCGCGAGTTGCTCATAATCGGAGCTGGCCACCATGATGGCCGCGCCGCCGTCTGCGGTGGCGCGGAGGAGTTCGAAGATGCGGGCACGCGCGCCCACATCGACGCCCTGGGTCGGTTCGGCGAGCAGTATCAGTCTCGGATCGAGCTGCAACCACTTGCCGAACAGTGCTTTCTGTTGATTTCCACCCGACAGCGAACCATATGTTGCAGAGGGATCCCGCGGACGGACGTCACACGTCTCCGCGATCCGCATCGCGACGGTCTTCAGGTGTCGAGGCCGCACCAACCGAGACAACACCGGAAGCGTGACGTTGTCGGCGACCGACAGTTCGGGCGCACTCCCCTCGACCTTTCGATCTGGCGGGATGTACACCACTCCGGCTTCGAGTGACTCGATCGGACTCACCGATACCAGCGCAAGGGTGTGCTCACCCACCGACAGTTCGCCGCCGTCGGCCCGGCTCGCGCCATAGAGCGCGGGCAGTACGTCGTCATATCCCGATCCTGCGATGCCGGTGATCCCGACGATCTCACCGGGATGGACACTCAGATCTACCGAGTTGACGCGGTCGCAAGACAGTTCCCGGACACGGGCGAGTGCGGCCACCCCGTTGAAATCCCTAGGCGCATTATGGCGCTCGTCTGCAACGGCGGACCCGACGATGAGCTCGATCAGGCTCTCGGTGTCCAGCGAGGATGTCGAGTGCGTCCCTTGTGGCTTGCCGTCCCGCAGGATCGTCACCCGGTCGGTATGCGTCAGAACCTCGTCGAGGTCGTGCGAAACGAACAGCACTGCGGCTTTGCGGTCCGCGATGATGTTACGCACCACCGAGAACAACAGGTCCGTACCCTCACGGGGCAGGAACACCGTGGGCTCGTCGAGTACGAGCAGAGTGCGTCTGTCGTCCAGCTCGTCCACCGCACGCATCAACGCCAGCAGCGCCTTTTCGGTAGCACTGAGCGCCGACACCGGTTCCGCCGGATCGATGTCGATACCGTATGTGGCGAAAAGGTCTTTGGCATAGTCACGTTCGCGACGCCAAGAGATCCACGGCGACGAGCCGGCGACAACCTGGCCGACCCGAAGGTTCTCCACCACAGACAGATCCGGTACGAGCGCGAGATCCTGATGCACAAAGCTGATCCCGAGTTCCCGAAACCCCCCGGCACTGATCGGCAAGGCGATATCTCGACCTCGAACCTGCAGCGACGAGCCGGGATCCGGTTCGTGGAATCCGGCCAGAACTTTGATCAACGTGGACTTACCGGATCCGTTCTCACCGAGTAGTCCGTGGACCTCCCCGGCATGAATGGTCATTCCCACGTTGTCCAAGACCCGGTGGGTGCCGAAGGTCTTCGACAGCCCGACGATGTTGACCACCGGGTCCCGCTCCACCCGGGCAGTCGGTGACATGCCGGTCACGGAGCGCCCCACAGCGCCTCGTAACCCCTCACATATGCGTCGCCGTAGCCCTTCCCGGCAACCGGCGGAGTACCGAACGCGTCGATGTTCTCGGCGGTGATCACTTTCAGTGGCGTCTTCTCTGCGCCATCGGCGACCGGCGGCAAGCCGTTGAGAAGCCGTCCGACCTGGTCCAGCGTTGCCCACGCAAGCCACGGAATCGACTCGCCGACATTCATTGTCACGATGCCCTCATCCTGCTGGATCTTGAGGACAGCGGGCGTTCCGCTCACCGACGAGATCTGCACCTTACCCTTGGCGCCGGCAGCCTGGATTCCTGCCTGTGCGTATAACGACATCGAATCATAGATGGGCAGAACGAAATTGATCGAGGGATCGGCCGAGAGCGCCGACTGGATCTCCGGCTGGATCTTGGTGGCCCAGTCGGCAACCGGAACGTTCACCACCTTGTAGGTACAAGCCGGGCAGTTCTTGGATATCTCGTCCTCCATCGCCACCACTTCTGCCTTCGCCGGCGGCACCTCGTCGGAAGTGATGATGATGGCATTGCCCTTGCCTTCGGTCTGGGTGATCATCCAGTCGACCGTGAGCCGGTTGGCTTCTCGCAGAGGAGCATCGGTGTAGGCCGCGATCAGTGGCTGCAGGTCTTCGGGCATCTGCTCGCCGGTCAGGATGGTGTGACTGAGGACCACCGGAATGTCCGCGGCCTTGGCCTTCTCCAGAGCCGGCTTGATCAGCGATGCATCGATGCCCTGCGAGAGCACGATCACGTCGACTTTTTGATTCACGGCCTGCTCGACGCCCATCGACCACTGGGTTGGCTGCCCCTGATTGGTGTACTCGATCCACGTGGCCCCGTACCGCTCGGCCACCTTCTTCGATTCCTCGTCGACCGCGACGTTGTACGGGTTCTCACTGCTGGTGGGAATCGCGAAGATGGTCTTCCCTGCGATGTTCTTCATCGGGAACGCCGGTGCGTCCAAGGTGAATTCGGGATCCCCGGAGTACTTCGCCAATTGCGCCGACGCGGCTTCTATGCCTGCCTTGATGTCGGCCTCCGATGCGTCGGATCCCGATGCACCGCCGCTACATGCCGCCAGGGACAGGGCAGCGCTGATGCTCACCGCCGCAAACAGACTACGACCGACTCGTCGGGTGGATGGGGATGCTGCTGTGGACATGAACATGGAACTCCTGCGCGATGAGAGGTGGAAGGAGGGTGACATCCAGCAGGATCGTGACGACGTAGGCACATCACCAGACTGGCATGACTTCGAATGTATTCTGTGACTTCGAATGTATCGAATGCATGTTGCGTCTACCGACGAGATTGTGTGCGTTGTGTAAACGCCGGACCCCCGCCCAGATGTGGTCTACGCGTCAGGGACTGCGAGTCCAGCCACGTACTCAGAGACTCGCGAGAGTGGCCAGACTTCTGCCATTTTCTGTTGCATATCAAAGAGATTCGATCGGTGGATGACATCATCCCGATCACCCACAGCATCCTCGACGACGATTGGGACAAATCCGTTCTGCATGGCATCCAGCGTTGTCGCGCGCACACATCCACTGGTGGAGAGTCCTGCGATGAGCACCGTGTCGATCCGATCAGCATTGAGCGACGACGCAAGGTGCGTCCCGAAGAAGCCACTCGCGTACTTCTTGGTGATGACCAACTCGCCAGGACGCGCCTCGAGCCCGTCGATCGGTTCGGCGAACGGGCTTCCCTCACAGAAGGCCTGCAGAGTTCCGGACTTCCGGAAGAACAGTCCCGCGTCACGGCCATCAGCACGTAGTCGTACCTCGGTGAAGATCACCGGGATGCCGCGCTCGCGGGCGAGTTCCACCAACGCCCGCATGGCCTCGGCCGCGGCCTCCACACCGGCGTACAGCGGACAGTCGACGTCCACATAGGCGCGCGCCGGATCCACCACGATCACCGCCGGGCGGTCCCCGGGCTCCAGCGGCAGCCCGAACCCGGCCTTGGCATAGTCGGCGGCCTGCGCGGCTCGCCCATCACCGATGGTCATACTGGCTCCTTCACAGAGATCGGGTCATCGTCATCGAGGTCGACCGGCGTGACGGTGACCGGGGTTCGAGGAAACATCAGGCACACCAGGACTCCGATGGCGGCGACCACGGTCAGGACCAGACCACCCCACCGAAGATTGCCGATCAGAACCCCGATGTCGGCCGCGCCGAGCGAATCGGTCGCCCCCGCGTAGGTGGCCTCGCGAGCACTCGCCCCGAGTCCGATCGTGGCGATGGACAGGATCAGCGCGGTGCCGAGAAGATTGCCCACGTTCTGCAGCATCGATCGCAAACCGTTCGCGATTCCCCGTCGTTGCGGGTCCACGGTCAGCATCAGCGCGCTCGTGCTGGGTGTCATGAACAATCCGATACCCATACCGATCAACGCAAGACACAGGGCCGAGGCCCATCGGGGCGTCGAGTCCGGCGTCAGCAGCAGCGTCATGCCGCCCAATCCCATGGTGATCAAGACGAGCCCGATCGCCATCAGCGTCCGCGGGCTGTACCGATTCACCACCGATCCGGCCACCGATGCCGCCAGCACGGTACCCAGGGCCACCGGCATAACCAGGATTCCGGCAACGAACGGTGAGGTTCCTTCTGCTGCCTGCTCGAACAGCGAGATGATCAGTGGAACAGCGTATGTGGTGACAGCCGTGAGAAGTGCCGCCACCATGATGATGCCGACCCGCCGATCCCGAAAGAGGGTCAGATCGATGAGCGGTTCACTCCGCCGGACAAACCACGCGACCATCACGACGGCAAGCACCATCGATCCCGTGCCGTACACAAATGGCATCCATGCGGGCCCGGACAAGCCCGGGGTCAGGGCGAGGACGATCCCTGTCAAGAGTGTTGTGGACAGCAGTGCACCCACTACATCGAAGTGTTCGCGCCGACGTCGGACCCGAGGCGAACGCGGGATGACCAGTACCGAGGTGACGGTGGCGATCACCGCGAGCGGAGTCACCACGAGGAACAGTCCGTGCCAGCCGAGCAGAGCCGTGGCAGCACCCCCGATGAGCGGACCCACGACCTGCCCGAGCGCCGCAACGGTGGCGTTCCACCCGAGCGCGCGGCCGAGTAGATGTGTCGGAAAGACATCGGTGAGCAGGGCGGTGTTGTTGGTGACCACTGCACCCGCCCCGACACCCTGCAGGATTCGTGCGACTATCAGCCACTCCGCCGACGGTGCGAACACACACGCCGCACTCGCCACCGCGAACACCGCCAGTCCACCGAGGTACAACGGCCTTCGGCCCACGATGTCGGCCAGTCGTCCGAACACGAGGATCAGGGCGGTCGTGACCACCATGTAGCCGAGCACGATCCACGTCGATTGTGCTGGAGTCGCCGAGAGCTCACGGGTCAACGTGGGCAAGGCCACGGTCAGGCCACTCATCGAGATGAAGACCGCCAGCACCCCTATGCTCGTGGTGGCGAACACCAGCCACGGGCGTGAATGTCGCTGCACTGCAACATCTACCGCCAGGTCATCGGTCATCGAAGCGACGCTGGTGGTGCGTGGTGAGGGTCTGGAACACCGACGCGAGCCCGAGCACGGCATCGTCGGCCCAGGGGCGGCCGACGATCTGCATTCCCACCGGCAGGCCCGCCGATGTTCCGGCGGGGATCATCACGGCCGGCAGTCCCAGGTAGTCGAAGGGTCCGGTGTTACGGCCGATCATCGCCTGCATGGGAATCCGGTCACCGTCGACCTCGATCCTCAGGTCGGACAATTCGGGAGCGACCCCACCGACACCCGGAGTGATCAGCAGGTCCACCGCACCAGCATCGAAGGCGGCGATCGTGTCACGCAGCGCACCGGCCCGGCGGCGCAATGCCCGGAGGTAGTCGACCGCCGACGGCACCCCACCTCGAACGATCCGGACCTGCATGCCGAGGTCGTGGTCGGCGAATCGGTCGGCGACGGCTTCTTGGTTCGATGCCAACTCGCTCGTGAGGATCACGGTCAGCTCGTCATGGATCAACCGCATGGACGGCAGATCCACGTCGACGATCTCCACTCCCGCCGTGGCGAGTCGTCCGATCGCCTGGTGCCAGGCCTGACGCACGCCGGAATCACAGAGGTCGGTGAACCAGCGGGTGGGTACTCCGACTCGCTGTGCACCGACGGACGGCCGTCGGTCAGGCGAGAGCGACTGCGACCTCACCTGGTCCCACACCTGGGTCGGCGAGCCGGTGGCATCCCCGGCATCCGTACCGAGCAGATGCGGCAGCACGAGACGTAGGTCGTCGGCACACCGGGCCATCGGCCCGACGTGGTCGAGACTCCACGCCAACGAGACGACCCCGGTCCGCGGAACCAGCCCGTAGGTGGGTTTCAGACCGGACAATCCGCACAGCGCACTCGGCACCCGGATCGATCCGCCGGTATCGGTGCCGAGGGCGAACGGCACCAGTCCTGCGGCAAGCGCACCGGCCGATCCGGTCGACGACCCGCCAGTCCAGCGATCGGTGTCCCATGGGTTGCGGACCACGCCGTATCGGGCGTTGACCGGTGCACCGCAGGCGAACTCCGTCGTCGCGGTGATCAATGCGGGAATCGCGCCTGCGGCACGGAGCCGGGCGACGACCACGGCGTCCCGAGTGGCGATCCGATCACCGGTGACAACCGAACCGGCCGTGACCGGCGCCCCGGCCACGTCGATCATGTCCTTGACACCGAAGAAGACACCTTCCAGCGGCCGGGCGGTGCCGCTGCGCCATCGGCGATCCGCCTCGGCGGCGAGCTCGTCGAGACCATCGATCACAGCAAGGACCGCACCCGGAGCCAGTTCTGTTCTATCCCAGCGGGTTCGGAGTACGGACAGGACATCCACAACGGCTGCGCGGCCAGATGCATAGGCGTGCAGTAGTTCTCCGACGCCGAGATCATGAAAGGGAACGTCGGGCCGCATGGGTGTCGGCGGGACCGGCAGTCCCGGAAACCGGCCGGGCACGGATGCGCCGTGCAACACCGCGATGAAGTCGATGGGCTCCGAACCCGGCGCATCCGGTGCCGACGGCAATGGGCTGCTGCGCGAGGTTTCCAGCACCTCCGTCATGTCAGCGGTCGCGGCAGGAAGCAGTTCGTCGGGTGATGATGCGCTACCACGGGTCAGATCGGGATAGTACGGAGCGGTCACCACCGACCCCCAGACGTGGCCAACCCTTGGATCGACATCGTGCCGGCCGCCACCCCGATCGGATTCGGGGTGAGGGATCTGTCGGACAGAGCGGCGAGCTGGTGCATCACCTCGGGGCGACGATCACGCATAAGCGGAAAGGCCACACGCGTGCGCGTCACCTCATCGAGGTCGACGGTCGCGCGCAGTACGGCACCGGCCTCGTGTGCGGGCGCCTGGGCGACGATCGTGCCGTTCGGTGCGATCACGCACGACAGGCCGAAGTACGAGACCGTGGTCCCGTCGAGGTGTTCTGGTCCGCCACGGTTGGCGGCGATCACCCATGTCTGTGATTCCATTGCGCGCGTCTGCAACTCCGCGAGAAACAGCGCCTCCCGGGTTCCCAGGGACGAGACGATCGCGAGCATCACCTCCGCACCGGCCAACCGGGCGACGCCCCAGTACTCGGGAAAACTGCGGTCATAGCAGATGACGGCACCGAAACGGGTGCCGAGAAGGTCGACGGTCACCGGGGCCGGCCCAGGTGCGAAGTGGTACTTCTCGTCGATGTCGATGTCGCCGACCTTGGAGGCCGGAAGCGACAGCTTCCGGTACGCCGGCGTCAGCTCACCTGTCGCAGTGTGCCAGTCCACCACGTCACCATCGGCGGTGAGGATCGCAACCGAGTTGTGCGTGGTCCCGTCGACGGTCCGCTCGAACATCCCGAAGGCGATCGCCGTGCCGCATTCCCGCGCGACATCGGCCAGTATCGCAGTTGCCGGTCCAGGAATCGGTTGCGCCCAACCCGATCGGTCGACCTCGTGGGTGGTGCAGAAGTAGGGGGTGGTGATGAGTTCGGGCAGGACCACCAGATCGGGAGCTCCCCCATCGGCGGTCGGGGCGGCAGCCGTCCGGACCAGATCGGCCAGCGTGGCCATGTTGGCGTCGATGTCCTCGACGAGGCCACCGGCCTGGGCGATGGCGATGGCGATTGTGCGGGAAGACATGTCGGGGAGTCCTTCGGCAAAGAGGTGTGGCGAGCGATCATCGTCGCACCGCCCGCCACACCGTCGTGAGTGGAGATCGTTCAGAGAAGGTCTCGTCGACTATGCCGCCGGCTCGATGACCTCCTTGCGGCTCATCATGAGCGGCTGAATTCGGGTGCCGAAGTTCTCGATTCCCTCGAGGAAGTCGTCGAAGGTCAGCATGATGCCCTTGATTCCGTCGATCTCGGCGATCTCGTCGAGCATCCCGGCAACGGTCTCGAACGAACCGACCAGCGTTCCCATGTTGAAGTTCACAGCCCCCTCGGGCAGAGAGATCGTGCGAGCGGTGGATTCGCCGTCGGCCTCGGTGTCGGCGGCAGACTGGTCGGCCATGTAGCCGAGGGCCGCGAGGTCGGCGTTGTCGTGGTAGTCCTTCCACCGCGCCTGGGCTTCTTCATCGGTCTCCGCGGCGATGATCATGAACAGGGTCATCGCGCCGACATCACGTCCGGTCGTGGCGGCGGCCTCCACCAAGGTACTTGTTGCCTCGGAAATCGCTGTGGGCGTGTTTATCCCGGTCCCCATGATGAAGTTGTAGTCGGCCATCTCAGCGGCGAACTTCATCCCCGACTTCGACTGTCCGGCCGCAACGATCGGGGCCGTGCCACCCGTCGGGCGCGGAGACAGGACACAGTTGTCCATCGTGTAGTACTCGCCCTTGAAGTTGCTGACACCATCTGCCCACAGTTCCTTCATGACGGTCACGTACTCGGTGGCCTGGTCGTAGCGGTAGCCGAAGTACTCCTCCCCCGGCCACAGCCCCATCTGGGTGTATTCGTTTGGCGCCCAGCCGGTCACGATGTTCACGCCGAAACGCCCCGGAGCGATCGAATCGATGGTCGAGGCCATTCGGGCCACCATGGCCGGCGGAAGGGTGAGGATCGGAGTGGAGGCGAACAGCTTGATGCGCTCGGTCGCCGCAGCCAGACCGGCCATCAGCGTGAACGATTCGAGGTTGTGGTCCCAGAACTCGGTCTCGCCGCCGAAACCCTTCAGCTTGATCATCGAGAGTGCGAAGTCGAGTCCGTAGTGCTCTGCACGCTGGACGATCTCCTTGTTGAGCTCGAACGACGGCATGTACTGCGGAGCACTCTTGGAGATGAGCCAGCCGTTGTTGCCGATGGGAATGAAGACGCCGATATCCATGGGAGTGCTCCTGACGATCGAGGTACAGAACGGAGATAGGGGAAGTGAGGAGAGAAGATGACCCGCCTCAGCGCCGGTCATGACTTCGAATGTATTGATCGTCATTTACGCGCCCATGGCCCCACTGTTTCGAAGATGTTTCCTTCGCTACGCGCTGTTCTCCGGTGCCGTGCCCACACTCCCGCGCCGAACCCAGCCGACCTCGAACTCCCGGTGCACCGGCGCACCCGTGGCACCGTCAATTCGTGCGAGCAGCAACTCGGCTGCCGCAATTGCCATGTCCTCCAATGGCTGTCGCACGGTGGTCAGATCGAGTAGCGACCAGCTCGCGATGTCGAGATCGTTGTATCCCACCACCGAGACATGATCCGGAACACTCATCTGCAACCGTTTCGCGGCATCGAGCGCCCCGAACGCCACATAGTCGGTGATACAGAAGATCGCTGTCGGCGCCTGCGGTCGCGCCAGCAGCTCCAGGCCACCGTCGAGTCCGGTCTTGGCATCGACCGGACCGCGCGCGACAAGGGACTCGTCGAGGTCGATCCCATGCGCGGCCAACCCTTCCCGGAAACCCCGTTCACGGAGCACCACGCTCGGGTTGGTGAGCGGACCCGAGATCAGACCGACGCGTCTGTGCCCCAAAGCGACGAGGTGGTCTGCGACCAGGCGCCCTCCACCCACGTTGTCTGAGGTGATCCGGTCCACCCGGTGCGCCTGGCTCTCGTCGACGTCACGATTGAGGATCACCAGCGGCATCTTCCAGTCGATCATCTCGGTGACGATCGGTGAATCCTTGCGGGCCGAGATGAAGACGATTCCATCCACCAGCCCGCCGCGCAACGCTTCGATGTCCTTGCCGATCTCCCCGCGTTCGCGGTCGTTCATCAGCAGCACGCGATAGTCATCACGGGCGAAGCGGTCTTGCAACGTGTTCACGAGCAATGGAAACGACGGGTTGCGCAGATCACCGGTGATCACCGCGATCGCGGCCGACCGGCGTGTGATGAGGTTGCGCGCGGCGACGTGCGGGACGTAGCCCATCTCCTTGGCGAGAGCCTGGATCGCGTCCCGCGTCTCCTGGATCACGCGTGGGTCGTTTCGCAATGCCCGCGACACCGTTGACTGCGAGACGCCGGCCCGCTTGGCCACGTCGTAGCCGGTGATGTGTTTGCCGCGCATTCTGGCAGTCTAGGGGCAGGTCTCCGGCCCGCCCCACGACGCGCAACCGCTTGGAGACCCGATCACCCTCCGACGTTCGGGACAACCTCCGCGGCGACGAGATCGAGGTGGTCGAGATCGTCGAGGTCGAGCACCTGCAGGTACACGCGGGTGGCGCCGAGTGCTCGGTAGGCCTCGATCTTGGCGACGACCTCGTCGGGAGTACCGGCGGCACCGTTCTCGCGCAGCTCGTCGACCTCGCGACCGATGGCGGCGGCACGGCGAGCCAGCTCGTCCTCGGTACGGCCGCAGCACAGCACCAGCGCCACCGAGTAGGTCAGGTCGTCGGCGTCGCGGCCCACCTGTCCGCAGACCTCACGAACGCGGGCGTACTGACCGGCGACGGCGTCGAGCGACTGGAACGGGATGTTGAACTCGGTGGCGAACCGCGCCGCGAGCTCCGGGGTACGGTTGCGGCCCATCCCGCCGACGATCACCGGCACCCGCTCCTGCGTCGGCTTCGGCAGGGCCGGGGAGTCCTGCACGGTGTAGAACTTGCCGGCGTGGTCGAAGGTGCCGCCGACCGGCGTCTGCCAGAGTCCGGTGATGATCTCCAGTTGCTCGGTCAATCGGTCGAATCGCTCGCCGAGGCCGGGGAACGGGATGCCGTAGGCGGTGTGCTCGGCCTCGAACCAGCCTGCGCCGAGACCGAATTCGACACGCCCGCCACTCATCTGGTCGACCTGGGCCACCGAGATGGCTAACGGTCCGGGGTGCCGGAAGGTGGCGGAGGTGACCAGGGTGCCGAGCCGGATGGTCGACGTCTCTCGGGCCAGACCGGCCAGGGTGAGCCACGCGTCGGTGGGTCCGGGCAGACCGTCGGCGTTCATCGCCAGATAGTGGTCCGAGCGGAAGAACGCGTCGAAGCCGAGGGCCTCGGCCCGCTTCGCCACGGCGAGCAGCTGATCGTAGGTGGCGCCTTGCTGGGGTTCGGTGAAGATACGAAAATCCACTCGCCCCAACATACGCGGGCGAGTGGATCTCGGTTCGATCAGCCGACGGTGATCGCGTCCAGCCGTTCCTTGATGAACTCTCCGGACACCACCGGCGGCCGCCCGCCGACCTTGCCCACCGGCGGTTCGAGTGGGGTCACGACGGCGTCGTGGTCGAGTTCGTAGAAGAAGATCAACGACACCAGGTCTTCTTCCGGTGCATCGGGTTGCGGCGGCAGGACACGATGGCGCCCGGCCGGCCAACGGCCACCCGACCAGTATTCGAGCAGGTCACCGATGTTCACGGTCAGCGCCGACGGATCGTACGGCGCATCCGCCCAACCACCCTCGTCGCTGTGGACCTGCAGGCCACCGGCCCCGGGCTCGCGGTCGAGGATGGTGACCGTACCGAAGTCGGTGTGCGGGCCGATCCGGAACTGACCCGGCTCCGGCTCGCCGACCACCGTCATCGGCGGATAGTGGTTGATGTTCGACGTCCACGTGGAGTTGCCGGCGAGGTCGGCGAACGGATTGTCTGCCGGGGCCGACCCCAGGGATGCCGCCATCAGCGCGAGCAGGTCGTCGGAGAGCGCCTTCATCTGCGACGTCCACGCGGTGAACAGCTCACGCAACTTCGGCACCTCGGCGGGCCACACGTCGGGAGCGAACCAGTAGTCGTCGATCTCGGGGATACCCACCGGTGTCTGCGCACCGGAGTTGTAGGTCTCCTTCAGATCCGGCGGGGTCTCGGTGCCCTCCGAGTAGCCGTTGGCCTCCAGACCGGGACCGATCCAGCCCCGCCCGCCCACGGTCACCGCATACCGGGACTTGACGTCGTCGGGCATCGCGAAGAACTGCCGCGCGGTCGCACGCAACGCGGCCGGCAGCCCCGGATCGATACCGTGGCCGGTGACCAGCAGGAAGCCGGCCTTCTGCAGCGACTCGTCGACGTCGGCACACACCTTGGCGGCCGCCTCACCGCCGGCGCGCCACTGCGACAGGTCGACGGTCAGGATCGGGCTCGCACCCGCGGCGCCGGTCACTTCGCCTCCTCGTGATCGACGACGCCGATGTCCTCGTTCCACACGGCCGGATGGTTCTCGATGAACTCACCCATCATGGCCACGCAGCGCGGATCGTCGACGACGGTGACGTTCACCCCGAGCTCACGCAGCCAGTCCTCGCCACCGGCGAAGTTGCGGTTCTCGCCGATGATCACCGAACCGATGCCGAACTGCCGGATCAGGCCGCTGCAGTACCAGCACGGCGCCAGGGTGGTGACCATGATGGTCGACGAGTAGTCACGCTGGCGGCCGGCCGCACGGAAGGCGTCGGTCTCACCGTGAACGGACGGGTCGTCCTGCTGCACACGACGGTTACGCCCCTCGCCGAGCAGCGTTCCGTCGGCGGCGAACAGGGCCGCGCCGATCGGGATTCCGCCCTCGGCCAGGCCGGTCATGGCCTGGTGATAGGCGGTGTCGAGCAGGGTCACCGGATCAGGGATGGCGGTCATCATTCGAGGATCCGCCCCCGACGACGCCGCAGCAACCGACAGTTCGTCGCCTCGCGGCCAGGTCTCGACGTGCATATCGTCTATCCATGCGCGACACCACCGGCACCCCCACCCTGCGAGAGGTGATCGACCGCCACCTCGCGGCCTCCGACCCACGGGTGCTGACCGCCCACGACCGGCTCGACGTGGCCGTGTCGTGGGTGCACTCGAGCGAGATCTTCGAGATCGGCCCGCTGTTGTCGGGTGGCGAACTGCTGCTCACCACCGGCCTCGGGCTGGCCGGACTCGACGCGGGCATCCGCCGCCACTACATCCGCGACCTCGCCGAACGCGGTGTCGCCGCCCTGGCCTTCGAGATCGGCCGGACCTTCGACGAGGTGCCCGAGGAGATGATCCGTGAGGGCTCGGCGGTGCACCTGCCGATCATCGAGCTGCGGACGGTGGTGCCGTTCATCGACGTGTGCCGCGCCGCGAACACCGCCATCGTCTCCGACGAGGTGGCCGGCCTGCGACTGCGCAGCACCCTCGACGCCCGGCTGCATGCGGCACTGACCGCCTCGGGCGGTACGGCGGCGATGATCACCCACATCGCCGACGCGACCGGATGCCCGATCGTGCTGGTCGGCGCCGGCGGTGCATTGCTCGCCGCGCACGGCGCCGACGACGACCGCGCCGCATGGCGTCTGGTCGACTCCGCGATCGCCTCGATGCCGATCACCGTGCGCGACCGGGAGATCGGCACGCTGTACGCGGGACCCCGTGCAGGTCATCAGGTTTCGGGACCCGCGGACCCGGATCAGATCACCGAGCTGCTGGGTGTCGGTGCGGGGCCGGTCGGCGCCGCACTCACCCGGTCGGGTCCCGGCCGCTCGGCGATCGGCGCCCGGCTGGTCGCCGAGTTGCTCGACGGGCGTCCGGTGCGGCGGGCCGACCTGTACGCCAGATTGACCAGTTCCGGTGTACCACTGACCGATTCGTCCCATCTCGTCGCAGTCGCGATCGACGCCCCGGACCCGCGGATGGCCGAGACGGTCCTCGCCCGCGCCGACGCCTCCGGCGCGGTGGTGCATGCCACCGTCGATGCCACCGTCCACGCCTTGATGGTGGTACCCGGCACCCGCGACCCCGCCGACGCCGACGCCGATCCCGTCGAGCGGACCCATCGGGCGATGGCCGCGGCCGCGGCACGGGTCGGACGGGTCACCGCCGTCGTCGGGGATGCCATCGCCGTCGGCGGATTCGACGCCGGGGCCGGACTGTCCGGGGTGCTCGCCGATGCACTGCGCACCTGCTCGGAACGGCTGTCCATCGCGATCGCGGAGCGTCGGGACGGCTCCCGTGGCGACGGCGTGTTCACCTCCCGGGAGCTGGCGGTCGACGCCGCGGCACGCACCCTGCCCGACGGGGTCGGAACGGAACTGGCCCGCCTCCTCGAACCCCTTCGCGCACATGACGAGAGCCAATCGGCTCAGCTCGCACACACCCTCGACGTCCACCTGCGGTACGGCTGCAGCGCGACGCGCTCGGCCGCAGCCCTGCACATCGGCAGGCAGAGCCTGTATCAACGCCTCGACCGGATTCGCGGACTACTCGGATTCGATCCGACCACACCCGAGATGTACCCGTCGGTGTTGTTGGCACTCAGCGTTCTTCGCGCACGTCCCCACTGATCGGAGAAATGGAACGGGGTCCGGACCGCCGCCCGTCGGCGCCGGCCCGGACCCCGGGTCTGCTCCCCCTCTACCGGCCTTGCGAACTCTCGACGCGGCCGCGGGCCAGGATCACGTATCCCACGAACGCGAGCACGAACCCGACGAATGCGCCGATGTCACCGAGTTCGGGGATCGCACGCACCGCATAGCCGACAAACCGTTCCTGATTGCAGAACAGCAGGACCGATACGACGAGCGCGATCACGAATGCGGCCACACCACCCCAGTTGGTGTAGCTGCGGTCGTAGAGCAGAGTCAGGGACGGCGGCTCCTTGCGGAGCAGCCGGTCGGCGAACACGACGCCCAGCCACGGACCGATCCAGTAGGCCACCAGCAGCAGGAACGCCTCATACGACGCGGCGGCGTCGGCCAGCGCCCACCAGGCGACCAGGAATCCGACCACGCCGAAGAACACCGACACCAGCGCACGCTGCGCGCCGACCGGGAGTTTGAATCCCATCGTCACGAAAGCCATTGCGCCCGAGTACACATTGATCGCATTGGCGGCGACGGCACCCACCGCGATGGCCAGCAGCGTCAGGTTGGCGACGAAGCCGGGGAAGTTGGCGGTGAACGCCTCGGTGGGGTTGTCGGACTCGACGCCACCGATGGTCATCGACGCCGCACCCACCACCATCAGGAAGGTGGTGGCCACGAACAGTCCGGCCGAGGCGAACAGTCCGGTCTGTACTCGCGACACGGTCGGCGGCAGATACCGCGTGTAGTCGGCGGCGTAGGGGGTCCAGCCGGCGGTGTAGCCGAAGGCCGCACCCATGGTGAGCAGGAACCCGCCCATCGAGAAGCCGCCCTCTGCCGACCCCATCGCGACGTCGGCCTTACCGAAGATGATCACCGCGCCAACCAGGAAGATGATCGCGAGGATCGGGGCGGCGAGCCGCTCGAACCGCTGCACCAGATTGTGGCCGAAGAACGCGAACGCGGTCTGGATCACGACGATCAGGACCAGACCCGCCAGCGGGGTGATCCCGCACAGGGTGGACAGCGCGAACGCACCGCTGACGCTGTTGGTGGCGAACCAGCCGACTCCACACATCACCGCCATGAACGTGGCCGGCAGGATGTTGCCCCGATAGCCGAAGCTCAACCGGCCCAACACCATCTGCGGCACGCCGTGCAGCGGCCCCTCCGCCGACAGCAGGAAGTGCGCGATCGCACCGAGCACGTTGCCGATCACCATCGCGAACACGGCCTGCCAGAACGACAGACCGAAGTAGGCGACGGAGATGACGCCGACGAAGATGGTCGCGAACTCGAGGTTCGGCGCCGCCCACGTCCAGAACAGGCCCCGCGGCTTGCCGTGGCGGGCCTCGAGCGGGATGGGTTCGTTGCCGCCGGGCTCGACGGCCAGGACCTTGTCGCGGTAATCCGTGCGCGCAGCGTCGACGGTGCCGGCGGCCGTGGTGTCGGGAGAAGCGGTCATGGCGACACTTTGCTGCGCCACTCCGCCAGGGGCAACCGACGGATTGTCAGTCCGACCCCCGGTCAGACCCGACAGATCGGATGGATCGACCTCGACCGTCCCAGATCCCGCGATTCCCGTGGCCACGGGCACCGGACTGTGATGTTCGTCGATCCGGCTGCGTCCACGGGAATCGAATCACCCCTCCGCGAGGTTTCCCACAACTGACCCCCGCCCCGACCGATCAGGAGAACGACGTGCCCGTCACCGAACGCTATGCCGATGCCACCGCAGAATTGCAGGTCACCAGCGAATCCCTCACCGTCGCGCTGGCCCATCGTTCGGTCCGCAAGTTCACCGATGCCCCCGTCGACGACGACACCCTCCACGCCGTCATCGCCGCCGCCCAGTCCGCCCCGACGTCGTCGAATCTGCAGGCGTGGAGTGTCGTCGCGGTGCGCGACCCGCAGCGCAAGGCCCGCCTGTCGGCATTGTCCGGTGACCAGCAGCACATCGTCGACGCCCCGCTGTTCCTGGTGTGGATCGCCGATCTCGACCGGGCCCATCGGCTGGCGGCGCGCGCCGGTGTACCGCTGGACGGGGCGAACCATCTCGAGAGCACCCTGATCGGGGTGATCGACGCATCGCTCGCAGCACAGAACGCGGTGGTGGCCGCGGAATCGGTGGGCCTGGGCACCGTGTACATCGGGGCGATCCGCAACCATCCGCGCGAGGTGGCCGCCGAGCTCCGGCTGCCTCCGCACACCGTGGCCGTGTTCGGGATGGCCATCGGCACCCCGGACCCCACCGAGGACGCCGGGATCAAACCGCGGTTGCCGCAGAGTGCGGTCCTGCACCATGAGGTGTACGACACCGAGCGCGCCGACGCCGACATCCCGCGCTACGACGCCGCGGTCGAGGAATACTACGGCCGATTCGGGTTGACCGGCAACTGGAGCGATCGCGTGCTGGCCCGCCTCGGCGACACCGCCGCACTGCACGGCCGGGAGAAACTGCGCGATGACCTCGAACACTTCGGGTTGTCGACCCGCTGATCGGCCCGCTCGACACGGCGGTGGCGGCCTCGGGTGAGGCCGCCACCGCCGTCGATTCTGCTCACCACAGATCGTAGGAGACATTCACATTCGGGTATCCGGAGTCGATCTGCGGGGCGTTGATCATGTAGTGCCCGCCACCGGAGATCCCGGTCATCGCGGTGTTCACATCACCCTGCACGTCCTCGACGTTGTAGGTGGCACGCGGCCCGAGGGCACCGATCCGGTAGTTGACGAAGACCGTCTCGTAGGAGCTGTTCGGGGCGACGGTGGTCACCGTCTCACTCGCCCCCGGTGCCAGCGTCGCCCGAGGTGCCTGCACCCACTGGCCGGTTCCGGGTGTCGCCCCGGCCAGCCGCTCGGTCTGATCGGTGTGGTTGGTGATCGTCATCGCGATCGTGGGCTCCCCGGGGTGGGTGACCGGCATCGTGCCGGCACTGGCCAGTCCCGCGCCGCCCAGGGCCAGGCCGGCGGCGACACCCACGCCGGCCAGGCCGGCGATCGTGCGGTTCTTGATGCTCTTGGTGATCTTCACGACGTACTCCTCGGCCTCGGGTCCAGGCCCATCGTGGTCCGCACCGTGTGTGGTGCGTGGTCCGTGGGGTCCGGGCTCTGTGTTTCTGACATCACCGACTCTGCCGTGCCCCGCCGTGATGCGGACTCCACCGGTGGTGGGAACCGATGGCCGAGTACGGCCTCCCCCGATCGGGGGAGGCCGCAGGCCGACGTGGCCGACGAGGGCCACCGACACCGATCGGTCAGCCGAACCGTTCGGTCCGGATCCGCCCGGCGGCATGGCCGGCCGCGACCATCGCCGTCGCACAGTGCTCGACGAAGCCGTTGGTGCCACAGATGTAGATCACCGGTTGCAACTCCGGTGGGATCGTCGCCTCGATCAGCTCGTCGGCGGTGACCCGCCCCGGCGGGCGGATGTCGTCCTCGGGTGCCACGCGAGTGTGGAAGATGTTGATGGGCAAGCGATTGTGCTCGGTCAGCTGCCGTAACTCGGCGGCGAAGTACCGCCGTTCCGGTGATCGGATCGAGTAGACCAGGTTGAACTGTGTCTGCGGGGCCCAGAGTTCACGCATCCGGATCATCGACATCAGTGGGACGATCCCCGAGCCGCCGCCGATCAGCTGGACCGGCTGCGCATCCTCGATGTTCCACGTGAACCATCGACCGTGCGGGCCACTGATCTCCAGGGGCTCGCCGACCTCGACCACGTCGACCAGATATGGCGAGACCTCACCGTCTTCGGTGCGTTCGACCGTCACCTCCACGGTTCTGGTCTCCCGCACATCCGACAGCGAGTAGGCACGCGCGGTGGAATAGCCGTCGGCGGCGGTGAGCCTGATGTCGACATGTGCACCGGCTTCGGCGTGGACCGGTTCACTCAGTGCCAGACGCAGCGTGCGTGCGGTGGGGCTCTGCCACTCGTCCCCGATCACGGTGGTGATCTGCCATGCGGTGGTCACGAGTACCGCTGCTCACGCCAGGGGTCACCGTAGATGTGGTAGCCCCGCTCCTCCCAGAATCCTGGTGCGTCGGTAGGCATGAAGCGCAGGCGCCGAACCCATTTCGCACTCTTCCAGAAGTACAGGTGTGGCACGAGCAGCCGGACGGGACCGCCGTGCTCGGGCGCGAGGGGCTCACCGTCGAAGGTGTCGGCGAGCCACGCACGCCCATCGATCAGATCTGCCAGGGGGATGTTGGTGGTGTATCCCCCGTAGCAGTGCGCCATCACGAACGTGTCCGGCGCCCACGGAAGGGTCGCGAGCAGATCGTCGAACGACACACCGCGCCAACGGGTGTCGAACTTCGACCAGTGCGTCACACAGTGGATGTCGGTGGTGACGTCCTGGTGCGGCAGCGCACCGAACTGCGCCCAGTCGAGGGTGTGCGCCCGGTGATCCGACGATTGGATCGTCAACCGCCACTTGTCCAGTGGCAGAACCGGAGTGGGCTCGGCCGACAACACCGGAAAATCGAGCGTCGAGTACTGTCCCGGGGGCAGACGCTCGGCGTTGCGGTCACGGCGGCCGACGAAACCCCTGTTGACTATCGCCATGTGGCGAGTCTACGGCGTATCGCCGATTCTTCTGTGAGGGATCGATGATTCTCACCACCAGGCGGCAATGGGAGCGATAGCACTCCCCCACAAGGACCTTCGGCCCTTCCGAACCGATTGCCGATGCGCCTGAGGTCAGACTTCCGACCCGAACCGCTCGGCCCAGCGCCGCAGTCGCTGCTCGTCGGCGCCGTTGCCGGCCACCCACCCCCAGGCGCCACCGGCCGACCCGCCCACCCTGTCGATGACGAGTTCGATGGCCTCCGACGGCGTCCCGAAGACCGGGTGATCGACACCGATGGCCGCGGGCAGCCGACGACGATCGGACATCCGGGCGTAGATGTGCTCGATCGCCTCCCCTGTCCGCAGGTAGTCGGCGACGATCGCCTCGGGCTCCACATCGGCCAGCATCAGGGCGATGGCGACGACGACACCGGTCCGGTCCTTGCCCGCCGCACAGTGCACCAGGGTCGACCCGTCCGGATCGAAGCTGTTGAGCGCACCGGCGATCCGCTCGGCGGAGGTGTTCAGCATCCGGTCGTACAGATCGACCAGTGACACCTGCACCAGCCGATCGAGCCGCGCACCCGAGAACACCGGGTTGTTGACCACCCGGACACCGGTACCCCACGACGCCGCGAGCTTCGCCGCCTCGGTACCGTCACGCAGATCCACCACCGTGGCCGGTGGCCACGCGATGTGGACCGGATCGGCGTCACCGAGATACGGCGCATCGCTGCGCAGCAGGACGCCCTGCCGCGTCCGGCCGCCACCCCGGACGGGTAACCCACCGAGATCCCGGCCGTTCACGATCGACTCCACGGCCATCCTCGCTCCCATCGCGCTCCACCCACTCACCTCTATTGGTCATACCATAGCCCGGTCACGGCACCCCGGACCTTTCCGGTCGGTGAAGACCCGCCGAAGTGACGGTGGAGACCACGCTCAACCCCGGGCGCCGAGGATGTCGTCGAGTGACCGGATGCTCTCCGGATGCGGGTCGAAGCCCAGCGGTCGATACCAGGACCGCTCGAACTCGACCAGCGCCTCGGAACCGTCGAGAACCGCGGTCTCCATCGCCGTCCGGACCTCGGCGTCCACCTCGGAAGCCATGACCTGCGCGACGACGGCACCCAGACGAGCGCTCGCCGCCCGAAGTTCGGCGACCTGTGCGTCGACGTTTCCGAGCAGTCCTTCCGCCTGTTCCATCGCTTCCGCCATCTGGACCGACCCGCTCGGGAGAACCACATGGAGTCCACGGGCCAGGTGCAGGCGGGCCCGCAACTCGAACCGGGCCCGCGCGTCCGATCGGTCGAGCCGGGAATGCAGGAACTCGAGGGTGCCCAAGGACAGTGCCAACTGCTCCTGCGCCATGGGATCGCCGGGATCGACCGCAGGCGCCACCACATCTCTCAGGGATTTGATCACCGCACGTAATGCGTTCTCGGAATGATCGATCATCAGATCCGCTCCTTCAGCAGGTCGATCAGCTGTCGCGACAGCACCGGGACCATGCCCCCGACCCAGGACAGGAGCACATCTTGATGCGTCTTACCCAACCGTGAGATGCGATATGCCGTGGCCCGTGTGGCGACGATCAGCTGGTAGGTGTTGGCGATCTTGTAGTAGGCCAACCGTTCACGGTCGACGGTGAATCCCGATGCACGCTCGTACTCGCGGAGGAATTCCTCCTCGGTGAACAGACCACAGACCAGGTAGTCACCCGTCTCGGGATCGGTGTGGCCGAAAGTGGCGTCGGTGGCCCACGCGAGATCGCGATGGCGATCCCCCAGATGGCAGTACTCCCAGTCCAGCCACGCGGTGATATCCGAGGTGCTCTCGTCGAAAAGGAAGTTCCCACTTCGATAGTCGCCATGGATGATGCTCACGTGGTCGACGACGGGCAGGTTGCGTCGAAGCCAATGTCCCGCCACGTCCATCAACGGGAGGTCTTCACCGCGGTCTTCCTCCCACACCCGCTGATAGTGGTTGAGTTTCCATTCCGCCGCCTGGGTGGTACCCGGTTCGGGCCGGTCGAACCACCGCAGGTCGAGTCGGGTGGGATCCAGCGAATGGAGGGCCGCGAGCTGGTCGACGAACTGTCGCCCCAGTCGTTTTCGGAGTTCTGGCCCGAACATGGTCCCCAGTCCGCTCACCGCACCCGAGTCGGTGGCGGTCGGCTTGGTCACACCGGAGGCGAAGTCGTAGATCAGCGCCGGCTCGGGAAACCACTCACCGGACGCGTCGAGCCATCGCACCGTGGGCACGGGTAGGACGTCGCCGACCACACCGAGGATCTCGGCCTCCTGCTTACGGCTGGTGGCGTTGAGCGATTCGGCCGGGTCCATGCGCACGACCAGGACATCGGTGACGTCGCCGCGGTGCGGATCGGTCCACTGCAGCGTCACGCGCATCTGCATCTTCGAGGCACCGCCGGACAGCCATCGGCTGTCGGAGATCGTGAACGGGCCGTCGACGGTGTCGGCCAGCATCGACTCGAGATAGCCGACGAGTTCGTCGAGGGTCACTCTCTGATACTGACTCCCGTTACGTCGCTGCATCTTTCGGACGAGCATGGCGTCGAGTTCGGCGTCGACCGGGAATCGACGCCGCAGATCCTCGATGAACTCGGGCGACGGATCGTCACGGCGACCGAAGTCGTCGAGCGAACCTGTATGCGGTTCCACGGTGGTCATGTCACGCCCCCCGTCCATGCTTGGAGACATGTTCGGACAGGTAGTCCAGACCGAAGATGTCGGCCATCTCCCCGTACCCGACGACACCGTCGTACTCGTACCGGTGCAGGCTCTGGAAGGCGACGTCTCGCGGGTTGAAGCCGTACCACGGATGGGCGGCGATCGCGCTGCCACGGAACTCCCATTCCGTGCCACCGGCGCTCCGCACCTTCAGGTGGTTGGAGACGGTGAGCATGTCCACACGTGCCGCCTCCACGCGAGCCCACACGAGACTCTCCGTGACTCCGTTCCGGGTGACGAATCCGAATCGGAGGTCGCCGTACTTCACCTGCCCCCGCTCGATGGTCATCTCCACTGCGAGATGCATCGCCAGTTGAGGACCGAAGTTCACCGAGATCCACGACACCGCCCAGGTTCCCAGGTCACGGCGCGGTCCCCAACTGTGGTCCATGCTCTCGTAGCATTCGACCGCATACCGCTTGCCCCGCAACTCCAGCTCGCCGGTGATATGTCCCTTCACCTCGAAGTGGCCGTTCGCCCAGCCGTCACCATGGGTGTCGGCCGATGCCACCGAATCGGCTGCGGTGAGCAGCGCGTTCTCGGCGGGATCGTGCATGTCGAACGGATGATGGGTCGCCTCGAAGGTGAGATCGAACGCGCAGTTGTCCAGCGCGTTCTCGTATCGGAAGTGGTAGTCCCGCGGCGCATCGGACACCTTGACGCTCAGCCCGTTGGCGAGTTCGAAGTCGGAGAACGACTCCGGGCACGGCAGATGGACCTGACAGTCGGCGAGATCCATCTCGGCCGGCGACGGGCACATCCCCTGGGCGAGCGCCACCGACGACAGCGCCACACCGAGATTGGGGCGGGCCAGGACGTAGGCATTGCCCAGGATCCCGGCTTCCGGGACGCTGAAGATCAATGCGGTTGTCTCGGTCCACGTCCAGTCCTCCGGATCGCGGTCATGGAAATCGCAATCGTGTTCTTGGATCATGTTGCTTCCTTGCGAGTTCGACGTTTCGGACCCGACGGGTCACGTGCCAACAGCATCCGCCCGAACTCACGTCGCAGTGGCGCACGTCACGCGATATCCCCCAGAAGCGCCCCCAACATCACCCCAACGGAACAGCCCGTCAGTACCGCGCCGATCGGGTCACGAACTCGGCGCGGCTGCCCGCACCGCTCTTGCGCAGGATGCTCTTGACATGACTCTTGGCGGTCTCCACCGAGATCACCAGTTCGGCGGCGATCTCGGGGTTCGACAATCCCCGCGACACCAGTGTCGCGACCTCGCGTTCACGCCGGGTCAGGTCACCGAGCGCGAGACCGGGAGGCCGTCCTGCGACCGCAGGCCCCGGGTGGCCGTCATAATTCGACTGAGCTGCTGCATGTTTCACCAGTTCGCTCAGTCCCCGTGCCTCGGCATCGTGTTTGGCCACACCGGCCGCGATGGCCTCGATCATCGCGAGATACCCGGTGAGGGCCGACGACGGCGCGTGCCCACCCACGTCGACGACGATGCACTCCTCGCCGGCCCTGACGACGAGTGCACCGCGCTGCCGTGCGGCGGACACATCGACGTGACCTGCCTCGGCGACGGCCGCGGTGACCGGGTGGTGGGTGGCGGCCCGCACGGCGTCGACCAGGGCCTGTCGTCGCGAGTCCCGGTCACCGGTCCGCAGCCGGGAGACCAGGAGGGAGAGCGATCCGAACAGGCGTGCATCGATCCCGTCGAGCACATCCAGCAGACACTCGTGCACGGTCAGGTACCGGATCACCCGTGCAGCCGATGCCGACCGCAGCCCGTCGGGGATCACGGTGTGCGACCGGTCCTCGTGCGCGAGGGCAGCCTCCACCTCGGCGAGGCCGGACGCCGTCTCGGCCCGGAGTTCGATGAGATCGACTGTCCCCGGGGAGCCCTCGGCCACAAGCGCTTTCCCGCGGTCGGCAAGATCACGCAGCCGCTCCACCACACCGGCGGGAGCGACGGTCATCGTGTCGGCCGGGAGTCGAGGCCCGCCCGGTAGGCAGCGGCCGCGCCGGCTCTGCTCCGAACGCCCAGGGCACGATAGATGTTGCGCACGTGGGTCTTCACCGTCCCCTCGGATACACCGAGCTCCCGTGCGATCTGCACATTGGTGGCCCCCTCACAGAGCCGGCGCATGATCGAGTGCTGGCGGACCGTCAGTCCGGGATGGACATCCCGCCGGACCGACGACGGGGCGGTACCGGCCGGGCCGAGATCGGCGCGCCCGGCCAGAACCTCTTCGGCATAGGTGACGACGTCGGCGAGCCGCGCGGCGAGCTCGGCCAGATGCCGACGCCGTGCCACCCGCTCTGCGACCATCGCCATCATCTGCGTGGAGAACGTGACACGTTCGAGATCGGCGGCGGTGGCGGGCTCGTCGAATCGGTCGGCATGGATCATGCCGACCACGGTGCGATTGCAGACCACCGGCGCGACGACGTAACCATGTGAATCCGACACCGACATCAACGGTTTGTAGGTCATGCTGTGCGTGTGCGGCGAGGTCACGAGATGCGGTTCACATCCCTTGACCGCGAGTCTCTCCACCTGCGCCTGATGCAGGTCGATCGGATTGTCGAGGAGGTACTCACGGAGCCTCAGGTGGGTGTCGGCCAGGCCGTGCTCGACGAAAAGGCATGACGGCCACCATCGTCCGTCGTCGACGGTGGAGAACAGTGCGCGCCGAAACCCGAGTGCAGCGGCCACCGGGCGGAACGTGGCGTCCACCGCCTCGTCGGGAGCACCGACATCTGCCGAGACCAGGTCGCGCATGAGTTCGGCGGTGGCGAGGATTCGGTTCACCGACGCGCGTCCGGCACCTCGACGTACCGCGTCCAGCTGCCCCAGGATGCGGTCCGCGTCCGCGAACTCTGCCGGCTCCATCTTCCCGTCGCGGATCGCACGTGCGACGTCCACCAGGAGACGCTCCGGATCGATTCGACCGGCAGCCGCCGGATCCACCGGTGCGGTCCTCGACGCCGTCGTCGTCCCCGATCCCATCCCTGCTGTCTCCGACACCATCTGTGCTGCCACCGCCTACCGAAACCCGGCCCGACCACCTGTTGTGTTCCACGCCACTCTTCCCTACACTTTGGCCTAACCATTTTCGAATCGCAATGGTTTCCCGCATTCTCACATTGGCCCAGCCAATTCCGCGCAAAGAGGTTCCCATGCAGATCACCGCAGCCGTGGCACACGGCGCCCACCAGGACTTCACCATCGAAGAAGTCGAACTGGCAGCACCCCGCAACGACGAGCTCGTGGTCGAGATCCGAGGAGTCGGTCTCTGCCACACCGATATCGCCGCCCGCGACGGCGTCTACGGACTCCCCTATCCCGTCGTCCTCGGCCACGAGGGGAGCGGGGTCGTGGTGGCGGTCGGCGACGACGTCACAACCGTCGCCGTCGGCGACGAGGTCGCCGTGTCGTTCAGCAGTTGCCGGCGGTGCCGCCCCTGCACCACGGGAAGGCCGGCCTACTGCACCGAGTTCACCGCGGAGAACTACATCGGGAGCAGACCGGACGGAACGGACACGATGTCATCCGACGGGACTCCGGTCCACGGACACTTCTTCGGCCAGTCGTCCTTCGCATCGCACGCACTGGTCAACGAACGCAACACCGTCAAGGTGGAGACCGACCTCGACATCTCACTCGTCGGACCGCTGGGATGCGGAATCCAGACCGGTGCCGGCGCGATCATGAACTCGATGCGTTGTGCCGCAGACCGCTCCCTCGTCGTTCTCGGTGGCGGACCGGTGGGCCTCGCCGCGGTCATGGGTGCTGTCATCCAGGGCTGCACCCCGATCATCGTCGTCGAACCGATGGCATCCCGGCGTACCGTCGCCACGGAACTCGGGGCCACACACGTCATCGACCCGATCGGTACGGATCTGACCGCGGCGCTGCGGACGATCGCCCCGGACGGGGTCGACCACATCTTCGACACGACCGGCCGAGTCGACGTCATCGGGGCGGCGATCGATGCCGCCGCGCAGAATGCCGTCGTGGGTCTCGTCGGTGTGCCCGCGGACTTCTCGGTGGACCTCCCGGTCAACATCGTCGGTGCCATGCAGAAGGGACTCACCATCACCGGGATCGTCGAGGGTGACAGTGTGCCGGAGACGTTCATCCCGGAGCTGCTCGCCCATCATGCCGCGGGACGCTTCCCGTTCGACACCCTCATCACCACATACCCGTTCTCCAAGATCAACGACGCCATCGCGGCGCAGGAGCGAGGCGAGGTGACCAAGCTCGTCCTCGTTCCCGACGCCTGATCCCGTCAGCCTGATCCTGACGGCCTGATCCCCCGCCCTGATCCTGACGGCCTGATCCTGACGCCGAAACCGAAAGGCAGCAATGATCCACCCCGAAGACGCCGACCTGCACCCCGTCGATCCGTCGCTCACCACCTGGACCGAGACGATCGGCTTCTGGTTCGCGGTTCCCGAGGAGAACCTCTACGGCAACGTGTACGTGTTGGCCAGACCCAATGTCGGCGCGGCGATCTCGTCCGTCAACGTCGTCGCCGGGCTCAACCGTCACCCCTTCACCGTGGATCTGACCGATCCGCAGATGCATTGTCCCTGCCCGGATTCCATGATGTCGTTCGAGATGCAGAGTGGGCTGCGCGTGGAGGTCACCCAGGCCCCCAACCACTACCGGTTCGCCTACGACAACATCGCGGGGGCATGTTCGTTCGACATGACCCTCGACGGCGCGATGCCTGCCTGGGACCCGAACGATCCCGCCGAGAACCCGCTCCTGGACTCACCCGACGACGCCCATGCCGATCTCGGCCTGGGCGATGCCTGGGCGGGAGGCCATCTCGACTTCCTCGGCCGGGTACGCGGAAGCCTGACATTGCGCGGCCGCACCTACGAGATCGACTCGATGGGCGGCATGGATCGCAGCTGGGGAACCCGCACCGAACTCGGACAGGCCGCCATCGCCTACATCCACATCCCCTTCGACGAGGATCTGGGTATCCATCTGGTCACCGGAATCGAGCTGCGGGGCGGTGACGTCGTCTACGGCCCACTACGATTCGGCTACATCCACGAGGGCGAGAAGGTGTACGGGATAACCCGGGCATCGGTATCGGCAAACCAGCAGGGGCTGAGCCCGTTCCAGAACGAGATCACCGTCACCGACTCCACCGGCCGGACCATCACGGTGCGCGGCTCGGCGGTGGCCGGTGCGCCCTGGTACACCTTCAGCCCGTCCTATGTGACGTTCCAATCGCTCATGCACTACGAACTCGACGGCCGACATGCCTACGGACTGCAGGCCGACACCTATGGCATCGAATTCCTCGCCGATCGGACCTCGCGTCACGGCTCCCTGACCGCGCAGGCCTTCGGACCTGGAATCTGATCCCCGACAACAGGACTGAGAATGACCCGAACACTCTCCGCACCCGGCATCTCCACCGCGACGGTGGCCGAGGTCCGCGACCGCTTCCCCACCGACCCCGCCGCCCAGCGCGCGATCGATCGCAAGTTCACCCGCCGTCAGGGGCCGGGCTGGTCCCCGATCGGTCTCGACGAGCTGACCGAGGCGCTGCGCGGGCTGATCGCCGCCCAGGCCGATGCCGGCACCGATGTCGAACTCCGCAACTCGCGCTGGCTCACCGGTGGTGCATCGAAGATCCAGATGGCCTTCGACCTCGTCTCCGATGAGCACCCCGAACCACGGAAGCTCCTGCTCCGCATGGATCCTCCCGAATCGTTGAACGCGACCATCAAGACGAGCGAGTTCGAGATCCTCCGCGGCGTCGCGGGCGTACTCCCCGCGCCGGAGGTGCTCTGGGTCGACGACGAAGCGTGTCATCTTCCCGAGCCGGGCCTGGTCTGCGGTTTCGTCTCCGGCGTGACCAAGCCGACGCTCGCCACCACCGGTCAGGTCAGTGGTCTGGGCACCGATTTCGGTCCGGCGCTGCGTAAACCGCTCGGCGATCAGCTCATCGCGGGGCTCGCCGCACTCCACACCATCGATCCGGGTTCGTGGGGTTCCGAGGCTCTCACCGTCCCCGCCGCCGGGACCACCGAGCGTGCGAGCCGGCAGCTCAACTTCGAGCGTCAGCTCTGGACACTCGACAGCCTCGACGCCTCCCCGATCATGGAGCTCGCGGCCAACTGGCTCGCCCGCAACCTTCCGGTCATGGATCGGGTCAGCGTGGTCCACGGTGACTTCCGAAGCGGGAACTTCTTGTTCGACGAGGACACCGCGACGATCACGGCCTGGCTCGATTGGGAGTCGGCCCACCTCGGTGACCGGCACTATGATCTCGCCTACTGCGCACAGGATCTCTTCGGCCACTACGACGAGACGGGCGAGACGTTCCTGGTCTCCGGACTCGTCCCACGCGAGGAGTTCTTCGAGCGTTACTCCGAGGCATCCGGACTCACCGTCGATCCCGAACGCCTGCGCTGGTATTCGATCTTCTGCGGGTTCTCGGCCACGGTGAAGACGCTCGCCACATCCATGCGTATCGCCCAGCTCGGACGATCGCATCAGGACGTCCTGCTGGCTCGGCTCGAAGGTACGGTACCGATCCTGCTCGGCCAGTTGGGACGTCAACTCCAGGAGGTGCTCTGACCATGGACTACACCACGATCACGCTCAAGGCCGCGGCAAAGGCGATGGAGGACGCCGTGTTGCCCGCACTGTCCGCTGCAGGAGAACAGCAGGCGCTCGAGCAGGCCCACCTCGTCTGGGACGCGATCCGATTCGTGGCCGACCGTGTCGATCTCGTCGCGGCGCGACGCCGGGCGGAGGCGATCGCACTGATCGACCTCGTCGGCAGGTTGGCCGAGCTCGACGCGGTCGACGACGCGACCACCGCCCGTCTGGGCGGCATCCGATCTGCGGCCATGGCCCGCATCGCAGACCCCGAGACCACCGCCGAAGGGTATGCGGTCGTCATCGCCGGTCTCGGTGACGAGGTCACCGCCGTACTGCGGACCGCCGACCAGCTCGCGCCCGCACAACGGGCAGGCGTCGAGCGAACCGTCCTGGCTCACGCCCTCCGACGACTCGAACTCGACCGGTCATGGCTGCTCCCACTGGGATTCGACCCGGATCCGGCCGGTGTTCCCGAGCTTGCCGGGTTGCTCGCCGCCGGCACCACGGGCTGACTCGCGGTCACACCGGCGACGAGAGCAGCTCGGCCAGATCATCGGCAGGGTGCCAGATCGGCAGTCTGATGTGGGTATCGAAACCGCGCGTCGCCGAGAAGGCCGGTCCCGCGGCGATACGGATGCCACTCGCCTGTGCGGCCATCGCATAGTCGATGGCATCGGAATGGATGTCGACCCAGAGTCCGCTGCCCCCTTCGGGGGGCAGCGGATTCCATTCGGGCCGACACCGGCGCACCACACCGACGGTTGCGGCGGCATGGTCCATCAGCGATCTGCGACGCTCCTCGGCGATGGCGCGGGCACCGAGGAGCGCTTCGGACGCCACGACCTGGTCGAGCACCGATGTCGTGACATCGATCGTCTGCTTGACGTCGGCCACGCGGGCGATCATCGCCGGCTCCCCTCGGATCCACCCGACGCGTAGTCCGCCCCAGAACAGCTTCGACAGGGTCCCCACCGTGAGGAGTTTGTCGGGTGCGATGTGACCCGCCAGCCCCGACGTCTGGATCTCCGGGTCAAAGATCAGATCGGCTGTACTCCGATCCTCGATCACCAGGAATCCCTGCCTGTTCGCCGACTCGGCGAGGTCGAGCAGCATCTCCTCGGAGCGCACCAGTCCGGTCGGGCTGTGGACCGACGACTGGGCGTAGACCATGGCCGGGCCATGTCGGCCCCGCCGGGTGAGCGTGTAGTCCGACCACGGGAGCGTGTCGACGCGAAGATCGCGGCCACACCCGGCGAGCACGGCGAGGATCCCACGGTAGGTGGGATCCTCGACCATGATGGTGTCCCCGGTCTCGGCCAGCGCGAAGACCGTGAGCCACAACGCCTGCTGCGCACCTGCGGTGATCAGGATCTGCTCCGGAACCGTGGGCGTGCCACCGACGGTGAGATACCGCGCCACCGCATTGCGCAAAGCGGCGAGCCCGAAGGCATTGTGGCCGTCGGTCTCCAGATACGGCCGCAGGGAGTTCGACCGCATCCGCTCGATGACGTCGACGAAGGTACCGCCGGCCGGCAGGGATTGGGTCGACAGATCGGCCACCACCGACGACAACCCCGAACCCGGGTCGTCCAGCGGACGCAACCGCGGCTTGTTGGGTGGGCTCACCGTCGAGCCCCGCCCGACCTCTGCTGTGACATATCCGCCGCCGGCAAGGATCTCGTACGCCGTCGTCACCGTTCCGCGGGCGACCTCCAGCTCGCCTGCCAGAACACGCTGCGCGGGAAGACGCACACCGCTTTTCAGTTCCCCCGATTCCACCAGGTGGGCGATGGCGGTCGCGAGGCCGATACTCAACGTGCCGTCGTGGGAGCGCCAGGTACCGAGCATCGACGCCAGCTCGCGGGCGGAGAGCTGTGGACCCGGATCACGCATGGTCCGATCATCGCACAGGGTCAGATCACGGCGCCGCCATGCGCGAAGGCGCAGGTCCGATCACCACCCTGCGCGCCCCCGTCACGCCTTGGCGACCGACGACCTGCCACTCGTCACCGCATCGGGGACCAGATCTCCCGATTCGATGTCGGCACGCACCCGGAACTTCTGGATCTTGCCCGACGGCGTCATCGGGAACTGATCGGTGAAGAACCACAGGGACGGCACCTTGTGCGCCGAGATCCGTTCGCGGCACCATTCTTTCAGAGTCAGCGGGTCCGGCGGGGCGGCACCGTCGGCAGGGCGGATGACCGCGGCGATCTGTTCACCCCAGTACTCGTCCGGCACGCCCACGACCACCACGTCACTGATGTCCGGATGGCCGAAGAGCAGTTCTTCGATCTCGCGGGGATAGATGTTGACGCCGCCACGGATCACCATGTCCTTCAGACGTCCGGTGATCTTCAGGAAGCCCCGGTCGTCCATGGTCGCGAGGTCGCCCATGTGCAGCCAGCCCTCGGCATCGATGGTGGCGGCCGTGGCCTCGGTCATGTCGTAGTAGCCGAGCATGTTCTGATAACCGCGGCAACAGATCTCGCCTTGCTCACCCAGCCCCACCACCTCGCCGGTGATCGGGTCCACCAGACGGACCTCGAGCTCCGGCAGGGGTTGTCCGACGGTGGTCGCCTGGTCGGCGGGGCTGTCACCGATCCGGGTCTGGCTGATGACGCCGTGCATCTCGGTCTGGCCGAACAGGATCGAGAAGTCGCAGTTCCACTGCGCGGTGACCCGACGGACGAGCGCCTCGGGCACCGCCGCCGCGCCGGACATCACCGTCTGCATGCTCGACAGATCGCGGGTCGCGGCATCCGGGTGATCGAGTAGCGCCAGCAGCATCGTGGGTACCAGGAGACCATGTGTGCCCCGATAGGTCTCATACGCCTCGAGTACCGCGGCCGGGTCGAATCCCGGTAGTACCACGTAGGTTCCGCGCGCCGAGAAGGTGCCCAGCTCGGTCACCGCACCACCGCCGATGTGATACATCGGCATGGCGTTGACACAGACCCCGCCGTCCCCCATACCCGCACGCTCGAAGACGAAGGTCGCCTCGTTCACGATTCCCTTGTGGTGCAGCAGTGCACCTTTCGGGAATCCGGTGGTACCGGAGGTGTACTGGATCTGGACGGGTGCACTCGCCTCGACGTCGGGCAGGACCGTCGCCGGGTCGGCACGCTCGGCATAGGTGGCCCACTCGGCGTCGGGTACCGCCAGCCGGATCGCGGGCAGCGCGGTGGTCACCTGCTCGACGATCGCCGCGAGATCTACCCCGCGATACTCGGCCTGATAGAAGATCCCCGAGGCCCCGGACTGCCCCAGCACGTACTCGAGCTCGTCGGCCCGGTAGGCCGGATTGGCCGCGACGACGATCATGCCCGCCATCGCGATGGCCTGCTGCAGGATCACCCAGTCCGCACTGTTCGGCGCGAAGATCGCGATCCGGTCGCCGGGCGCGAAGTCGGACAGCAGCCCCTTCGCGTAGCGCTCGACATCAGCGACCAGTTCCGCATACGTCCAGCTGCGTCGCGCATCGACGTCGGCGACCGCGTCGACCAGTGCGATCCGGTCCGGATCTGCGGCCGCCCCTTCTCTGATCAACTGCGGCAGGGTGACGTCCCGGACACCCGAACCGGCGACGGCCGGCCAGGAAGACATGGTGAGTGGCATGGATTCGGCTCCGATCAGCTACGTGAACCGTACCCGGACAGGTTCACGGATGAGTGGCTCACATCACATAATAAAGGTCGTACCATTCAAATGCAACCACAATGTCGGGAAAGTACCGTTGCGCCGCAACGTATTTCAGATCAACAGCAAAGACGACCGGTACCCGCCCACGACATCGTGGGCGGGTACCGGTCGGCATGCCGTTCACCTGGAGTATGGGATGAAATCCTTGCCGTACGTCTCACGCATGATGATGATCTTCTGGATCTGCGCCGTCCCGTCGGCGATCTCCACCGACATCGCGTCCCGCAACCGCTGCTCGAACGGCAGCTCGCTCGAGTATCCGTAGTTCCCGTGCAGCAGAAGGCAATCCTTGATCGCCGCGGAGGCCGTGACCGGCCCGAACCACTTCGCCATCGCCGCCTCGGCCGTATGCGGCAGACCCCGGTTCCGCTTCTCGAGTGCCGAGTAGCAGATCAACCGTGCCGCTTCGAGTTTCGTCAGATGCTCGGCCAGCGGGAACGACACCCCCTCGCATGTCGCGAGCGGAGCACCGAACGCCTCCCGGTGCCGCACGTACTCGGCGGTCTCGTCGACCGACCGCTGCGCCGTCCCGATGCCGGCCAATGCGAGCAACGGCCTGGTGAAGTCGAATCCGTTGAGCACCTTGGAGAATGCCCGACCTTCCGGACCCACCCGGTTGACGTCGGGCACGACGACGTCCTCCAGGTGCAGTACGCCGCGGCTCAGCGGACGCCACCCGGTGTCGGCGACCTCCGAGGTGGCGATCCCCGCGGCGTCGAGCGGGACGAGGAAGGTCGACACACCCACATCCGAACCGTCGCGCAGGGTCCTGGCCGCGAGCAGGATCGCCTCGGAGTTCGGGAGCATGGTCACCGAGGTCTTCTCACCGGTGATGCGGTACCCGCCGTCGACCCGGGTCGCCGTCGTCCGAATCCGGGCGGCATCCGAACCCACTTCCGGTTCGGTGAGCCCGAACGCGACATAGGTCTCCCCCGCGACGAGACGTGGCAGCCAGGTGTCCTGCACCTCGGGTTCGGCATGAGCGGCCAGCAGCGAACTCATCAGCATCACCGGGATCACCGCGTTGGCCATGTTGAAGTCCGCCGCGGCCAGTTCCTCGATCACGAGGCCGACGGTGACGTAGTCCTCGGTCCCGAGCGCGTTGTACTTCTCACCGGCGAGCAGCCCGAGGGCGCCCAGTTCGGCGATGCCGCGATGCAGTTCCCACGGGAAATCGCTGCTCTTGGCCCGCGCGAGGTAGCCGTCGGCGAGGCGGCGGTCGGCGAAGTCGTGGACGGCCTTGCGGATGTTGTCCTGTTCGGGTGTGAGCAATGGTGGCATCTGTGCGTCCTCTCGGGTCGAGCAGCGTTGGGGCAGGTGGTCGGGGCCGTCCACATCCAGGGGCGGCCGGTCGGCGGTGGCCGTCAGGGGCGGCGGTAGGCGATCGAGGCGCGGGTGCACACCTTGCCGTCGGGGCGGACGGAGTCGACGGTGACCAGCGCCGAGTTGCGTCCGATGTACACCACGTCGGCGACGAAGCCCAGCGTCGATCCCGCCGGTCCCGGGCGGAGGTAGGTGATGTGCAGCGACGCCGTGACCAGGCCCGGCACCCTCGCCGACACCGCGGAGGCCCCGGCCAGGTCCGAGGCGTAGATCGCGATGCCGCCGTGCAGCGACCCGCCCGGATTCACCAGCGGGTCGACGACGTCGAGTTCCACCGTCCCGGCCGACCGTCGGAGTCCGAGCAGCGCAGGCAACGGCCGGCCCGAACCGGCGGGTTCGCCCTCGCCCCGCACCGTGCGCAGATGCGGGGACGCCGTGCTGAACTCGATGCGTTCGACGACTGCGGCGACCATGCCGCCGTTCCCGTCGGTGACGGTTCCCGTGGCGCTCGCACCGGTGGACCCGTGGTGAACGCAGCGGCCTCGCGCGACGAGCCGCGTGCCGGCGGCGGAGGGGAAGCGACCGCAGAAGGTGATCGTGAGATCGGTGGTCACCGCCCAGCCGCCCGCCGGCCGGTAGGCGACCGCGGCGCTGCCGATCGCGGTGTCGACGAGGACCCCCAGTACGCCCGGGGTGACGCCGTCCGGCCCGGTCATCGAGGCGTCCAGCGTCATCTCGCCGACCGTGGCCAGGCTCGTGCCCACCACACCGGCCACACCGAAGACCTGCTCCGGCGGTCCGTGGATGTAGCTGATCGGCATCGACGCCGTCTCCGCCATGGTCACCCCGCCGGATTCACCATCCGATCGGGAAGTGCTGTCGACCAACATGTTCCGACCTCCATCGCGGGTGTGGTCCGACGGGACGAGGAGACACGGCGTGGATCAGAAGGCCGAGATCCCGCCGTTGACGCTGATGGACTGCCCGGTGAGACGCGCGGCCCCCGGGCCGGCGAGGAAGACGATCAGCGAGGCGAGGTCGTCGGCCTCGGCGACTCCCAGATGCGCTTGGGTGGCCGCCTTTTCGAACAGCGACCGGCTGAAACCGTCACTCAGGACGTTGGCGGCGGTACGGGTGCCGTTGATCAGCGACGGCGTCACCGCGTTGACCCGCACACCATTTCGCTTGGCCTCGATCGCCGCGACCCGGGAGAACATCACGATCGCCGCCATCGCCGCCCCCAGGACGCTCTCCCCGGGGGTGGGCACCTTCGCCGCGTCGGAGGCGATGTTGACGATGCTCCCGCCCCCCTGCTCCTGCATCAGCGGGAGCACGGCGCGGGTGAACAGCATCGGGGGCAGTGCCTGTCCGGTCAGGATGCCGGAGAAGTCCGTGGCCGGTGTCCGGTGCAGCAGTTCGGGGCGATAGGCGGTGGTCGTGGAGTTGACGCAGATGTCGAGCGACCCCAGCTCGCGGTGAGCGGTGGACACGACGCGTTCCACCTCGGACTCGTCGGTGGCATCGGCGGAGATGAAGTGGACGCCCGCATCGGGATGGTGCTCACGCACGGCCTGACGCGCGGCGTCGCCACGTTCCTTGTCGCGGCCGACCAGCACCATTCGCCGGACACCGGCCCCGGCGAGGCCGAGCGCGGTCGCGAGCCCCACACCGGAGGTCCCGCCGACGATGAGTGCACCGGAGTCCGCGTAGGTCCGGACCAGGGGAGATTCTGACACGACTTCACCTCTCGAAGACGAACACCGACGTGTCCGACGACCCGGGACCGGGTCACGCCGCACCGTGGTGACGAAGGGCTGTGCGCGCCGCCCCGACGTCGTCGAGGGGTATCCGCGCCTTGGTTAACGTTCTACACTATGGATGCGGATCTATCCAGAGATGTATCAAAAAGGACGGGCCCGACCCCGCTCACCCCGGAGGTATCCGATGACCCCACCCGCGCAGACCGCCACGACGCCGACCGCGCCGCGCCGAGGCCGGCCGCTCCCGTCGACTCCGTCGGGACGATCCCCGCTGACTACGATGTCGCTCATGACCGATCAGTGCGACGAGATCCTGGAAGGCACCACGACCTCCATCAAGAGCGCCCGATCGGCACTGATCTCCATCCTCGGCGAGCTCGTCGCCCCCTACCGCAGGCCGGTACGGACCGCCGCACTGCTCTACGCGCTCACCGGCGTGGGGTTCGGCGAGTCGGCGAGCCGGCAGGCGATCTCCCGGGCGGGTGCATCCGGCCTGATCGCCCCCGAGCGGGACGGCCGCGAGACGAAGTGGGCGGTCACCGAGCGGTCATACGAGCTGTTCCGCGAGGGCACCACCCGCGTGTTCCCGGACACCTCCGCGCAGCGCTGGGACGGCAACTGGCTCGTCCTGATCGTCCCGATCCCCGAATCACAGCGGGCCACCCGCAAGAAGCTCTACGCCGCCCTCCGATGGGCGGGCTTCGGCAACCCCAGTGCCGGGATCTGGGTGTCGCCGCATGCCGACCGCCTGTCCGAGGCCCAGTCCGCCATCGAATCCCTTGACCTGCAATCCAATACGATCTCGTTCATCGGATCGCCCACGACGGTCGGCATCTCCGAGTCCGAGATCGTGCAGCGGTCCTGGGATCTGGACAAGGTGTCGAGCGCCTACGAGTCCCTCCGCGCACGGTTCGACAACAACGACCATCTCACCGGCAAGGCCGCACTGGTCGCGCACATCGAGCTGATCGACGCACTGCGCCACACCCCCTACATGGATCCCCAACTACCGCAGGAGCTCCTGCCCGACTGGCCCGGCCTCACCGTGATCCGGCGGTTACAGGAGCTGCGCACCGAACGCGCCCCCGCCGCGCATGCCCACTGGCTGGAGATCGCCCGGCCGGACTGACGACCGGACGATGCCGAGAGGTATCGACACCCGGCCACCCCGTCATCCCCGACCGCCCACGGATCCGCCTCGACGTTTTACACATCTAGACATGATCTAGCATGAAATGTATCGTTTCAGGTGACGCCCGATGAGCTCGACTCGTCCACAGCCACCGCGTCTCATCTCAGCCAAAGGAACATCGTGAGCCAACTCCACGCACCCTCCATGGCCCTCCTGAAGTCGGCCGCCGACGATCCCGCCGCCTACGTACAACGATGGAAGTCCGCGCACGGGCGTCCCGCGATCGGGACGTTCCCGATGAACTTCCCCGTCGAACTCGTCCACGCGGCGAACGCCCATCCGGTGATCATCCAGGAGAGCCGCACACCCATCACCGAGGGACGCAGCCTGCTCGCCGAGTTCTACTGCGGTTACACCCGCAGCGTCGCCGACCAGATCGCCATCGGTGAACTCGACGGCATCGACGCCTTCGTCGCCGCCGACCACTGCGTCCAGCTGCTCGGGGCCGTCGACGTCATCCGTTACAAGCGTCCGGACACCCCGGTGCACTTCGCCCAGTTCACCAGCGCCATGGACGGCGCACTGACCAGACCACGGGTGGAGAACCGGATCTCGGAGCTGACCGCCGAGATCGAAAAGGTCACCGGCACCGCGGTCACACCCGAGCGGATCACCGCGAGCATCCGGGCCTACAACGGCAACCGGCAACTCCTCCGGGAGTTCTACGCGCTGCGCAAGTCGGGCCGGGCACACATCACCGCGAGCCAGATGCAGCTGCTGGTCAAGTCGTCGATGGTGATGGACATCGACGAGCACACCACGATCCTGCGGACGATCCTCGCCGACCTCCGGGTAGAGCAGGATGCACCGGCCGACGTGGTCCGAATCCACCTGTCGGGCCACTTCTGTCATGCCCCTCGACCCGAGATCCTCGACGCCATAGAGGATTCCGGGGCGATCGTCGTCGACGACGACCTCTACACCGGCTACCGCTACATCTCCACCGACGTGCCCGAGACCGACGATCCGCTCGCCGCGCTCACCACGTGGTATCTGGACCGCAATGTCAACGCACCCTGCCCGACCCGGGTGACCAGCGACGTCGACTGGGACACCTACCTTCTCGACTCGGTCGCCGAGAGCGGCGCCAACGGTGTGGTGGTCCTGATGGCCAAGTTCTGCGAACCGCACATGTTGTACTACCCGGAGCTGCGCAAGGCCCTCGACGCCCACGGTATCCCGTTGCTGCTCATCGAGACCGAGCACGAGGGTCTGCCCCTCGAGAAACTGCGCACGCAGCTCGAGACCTTCGTCGAACGAATCCGCCGCCGTCCGGCCCCGATCGCGGTCTGAACCCAGGAGACATCATGACCAGTGAACTCTTCCAGAAGAACAAGACCAACAAGCTCGCCAGCACCCGCGTCGGCGGAAAGATGACCGCCGACTACTGGGAGAACATCTTCACCGCGAAGGAACGCGGCAAGCATGTCGTCTGGTACAACGGCGCCGCCATGAACCCGCTGTTCCAGGCCGCGGGCCTCGAATGGTGCCACGGTGAGGCATTCGCCGCCCGCCTCGCCGCACAGCACCTGGAGGAACCCGCCCAGCTGGCCGGCGCGGAGTACGGCTACATCGGTGAATTGTGTTCCTACGCAAGGACCCACCTCGGCTGTGCGGTCCTGACCCAGCAGAATCTCACCGAGAGCGAGACCGGTGTGGTCGGCATGCTCGACCAGCAGGAGCTGGCCGCCAAGCTGCCCGCACCCGACTTCTTCGTCAACGGCTATGCCGGCTGCAGTACCGGCCAGCAGTGGGATGCGATGACCTACCGGGTCTTCGACCGTCAGCTCCCGGTCTTCAACGTCTCGCTCCCGATGCTGTGGGGCAACAAGCCCGACGCCGGCTACATGCGGGGCGAGGAATGGGAGGAGGTCAGCGACTACGCCGAGGGCCAGCTGCGTGAACTCGTCGCCTTCCTCGAGCACCAGACCGGGCGGCCGTTCGACTGGGATGTGTTGAGCGAGAGCATGTCCTACATCAAGAAGGCATCCGAGCTGCGCCTGGAGGGAATGGCCCTGTGCACCCAGGCACCCACCCCCGCCACCTACTGGGACTGGGTCGCCAGCATCGCCCCGATCAACTTCCTGCCCGGAAACCAGGCACTCGTCGACTACTTCGCCGGGGTGAAGGCCGAGATCGAGCAGCGCCTGGTCGACGGTGTCCCGGCGATCGCCGACGAGCGATACCGCGTCTACTTCGACGGGATCATGAACTGGAACAAGCTCGGCTTCCTCACCAAGAAGTTCGCCGAGTACGACGTGGCCGTGGTCGCCGGACGCTACACCCACGAATCCTTCTGGCAGGAACCGCAACTCATCGACGTCGACAACCCCCTGCGCGGAATGGCCCAGCACTATCTGCTGTGCCCGCTCAATCACGGGCTGAAGAACCTGCAGGAGCTGCTGATCCGGCGTCTCGACGAGTACGCGATCGACGGGATCGCCTTCCATTCCACCCGAACCTGCCGGGCCATGACCAACCCGCAGACCATGCTGGCCAAGACCGCCGAGCGCGAGCGGGGCGTCAAGTCCTTCTTCTTCGAGGGTGACGTCGCCGACGCGTCGTTCTACAACGACGAGCTCTTCGACAGCCGGCTCGAGGCGATGCTGGAGGCCATCGACGTCCAGCGAACGAAGATGCTGGTCTGACGATGTCCTGGTATGTGATGGGAGTCGACCTCGGGTCGACGACAGCGAAGGCCGTCATCGTCGACGACGCCGGTGAGATCGCCGGGTCGGCAGTCGTGCAGATGGGTGCGGTGAGCCGCGATGCGGTGGCCGTGGCGATGGACCGCGCCCGCGCCGATGCCGGCGTCGACGCCTCGGAGATCCGACGGATCGTCAGCACCGGCTACGGGCGCAAACTCGTACCCGGTGCCGACCGGTCCTTCACCGAGATCACCTGCCATGCACGGGGGGCCGCGGCCATGCATCCCGGCGTCAGGCTCGTGATCGACATCGGCGGCCAGGACAGCAAGGCGATCACCGTCGGCGACGACGGCCTCGTCGAGCGGTTCGCGATGAACGACCGGTGCGCCAGCGGCACCGGCCGGTTCTTCGATGTGCTCGCGCGTGCGCTCGAGGTGGACATCGACCAGATCGCCGATCTCGCGCTGTCGGGAACCGAGGGCCTCGAGGTGAGCAGTATGTGTGCGACCTTCGCCGAGACCGAGGTGATCTCCATGCTGGCGCAGGGACTCGACAAGGCCGACATCGCCGCGTCGGTGCACAAGGCGGTCGCGGCACGGACATTGGGCCTCGTGGCGCAGGTCGGCAAGGACACCCCGACGGTGATGACCGGCGGGGTCGCCCAGAACGCCGCCGCACGCCACTACATCGAGAAGGCCCTGCGTCATCCGGTGCAGATCCTGACGCAACCGCAGATCGCCGGGGCGTACGGGGCCGGGCTGCTCGCACGCGACGAACACCTGGGTGCGATCGCGCGGACCGAACCCCAGGACACCGCCACGAGACGCTTTCTCGCCGAACGCAAGACCGAGGCGGCTCCGCGCTGCCAGGGCTGTGACGGTTCACTCGACCACCACCACGAACCGGTGCCCTTGACCCTGGAACCGCGACCATGAGCTCGTCGTCGGCACCCGGTGGCGGACTGACCGACTCGACCGTCTTCGTCGTCGGTGGCGACACCCCGGTGGGCCGGCTGGTGGCGCTGCACCTGGTTCGCGCGGGCTCGCAGCGAATCGGCATCATCGGATCGGACGCCGCCGAGACCGAGAACACCGCACGCGCGGTCTTCGGCGCCGCGTCGGGCATGTGGTCGGTCGCCGCCTCGGGCGAGATGTCCGCACCGGCCGAGGCCCAACGGATGGTGGCCGAGCTGTCCGCCGCGTTGGGTGACCCCGACATCGTGGTGTCCTGTACCGGCGGACCCGAGCTCGTCAGTGACATCGCCGGACACACGATGGCCGAACTCGGGGCGGGGACGGTGATCCGATTGGACTCGGCCGCAAGCCGTCCCGGCCCGACCGATGGACCCGAGCACATACGGTTGCGCACCGTGGACGGATCGGCCGACCGCACACCCGAACAGATCGCCGCAGCCGTGGTGGCGGCCGCGACCGACACCGGCGTCCCCGAACAGAACTGAGCCCTGGCCGGCATCCGATGATGCCGGCCAGGGCTCGCCACTGTGTCCTGTCAGCTCGGTCCCGTCGGCTCGGTCCCGTCGGCTCGGTCCCGTCAGCTCGGTCCCGTCAGCTCGGTCCCGTCAGCTCGGTCCCGTCGGTTCGGTCCCGTCGGTTCGGTCCCGTCAGCTCGTCATCGCGGCCTGTTCGGCCGGTGATTCGGAGTCCACCGAGATCTCCTGGTGGTCGAGGGAGTAGCGATAGGAGCCCATCGCGAGCAGGCAGACGATGGCCACCACGACCATCGCGACGATGGGAACGATGCTCGCGGTGTACGACCCGGTGATCGTGTACACCTGCCCGAGCAGGAAGACACCGGCCGCCGAGCCCATCGCGAACAGGAAGTACACACAACCCAACACCCGGCTGTACGAGTGCTTCGGGAAGTACCGGCTCGTCATGTACGCCGCGACGTCGCCTTCCGCGCCGAGTGCGAGACCGATGAGCACCGCCCCGAGGAACAGCGCCGGACTCGAGGTCGACGAGATGAGCAGGATGACACCGACCGCACACAGCGCGAAGATGACGGCGCCGACGAACGATGCGAAGATCCGGTCGAGGAGGTATCCGACGCCGAGTCGGGCGGCGATGGACGAGAGGCTCAGCACCGACAGCAATGTCACCGCCAGCGTCTTGTCGATCCCCTTGTCGGTGGTCATCGGGACCACCTGCGACATCAACCCGAACGTTGCCGACGAGACCAGGAAGATCGCCGCGCACAGCAGCCAGAACTGTCGGGACGTGCGGGCGATGCGCCACAGCGACTCACCGGCCGTACGGCCTTCCGATCGTGCCGCGACACGTTCGCGCTCATAGTCTGCGGGCATCTTGGTCACGAAGGCGTACACCACGGTCGGGATGGCCGTGCACAGTGCACCGATCACCAGAAATGTTCCGCGCCAATCGATCAGCCCCACCAGCCAGTTGGCCAGGTAGGGCATCAGCACGCCGCAGGCACCGCTGCCGGCCATCAGCAGGCCCAGTGCGAGCCCACGCCGGTCGACGAACCAGGCGCTCACCACCGTGGCATGTGCGACCGGGTTGACCGCACCCGCACTCGCCCCGATCAGCACGCACAGGGCGTAGAAGGCGATCTGGCTGTTGGGGATCACGGCCATCAGCATCAGGCCGATGCCGAAGCCGAGGGTCATCGGCAGCGTCGGGATTCGCGGTCCGTACCGGTCGACGAGCACGCCGAGGACGATGATGCTGATGCCGACGAAGACGGTCTCGATCGAGAATCCGTTGGTGATCACATCACGGCTCCACCCGAACTCTTCGGTCATGGGTTTCCCCAGGATGTTGAAGAGCACGTTCACCGTGGCGGTGCCGAACAGTAGGGTCAAGAATCCCGTTGCCACATACCACCATCGATTGAGATGGCCGGTGCGTGCGGGCGTCGTGGTCATGGTCAATGCGAACTCCCCTGCGGTCTGGGTGTCGTCCAAGAGGTCCGGTCCAGGTGTGCCGGACGTCACACACTGAAACATATGGACCGACCAAAAGTAAATATCGGACCTAGTACACAGTCACCCGGCGACACGCGCCATCCCGGCGACGACGTCGACCACCACTCTTGCGTCCCGCAAGGTTCCACGGTTAGTGTGGCGTAAATGGTCAGTCCATATACGCGACGGGCCGTCACCCCATCTACACAGCGAGAGGACACCCAAGTCTGATGAGCGAATTCACCGACATCACCTACGAGGTCGACAACGGGCTGGCATGGATCACCATCAACCGTCCGGAGCGCTACAACGCGTTCCGCGCGCAGACCGTCGACGAGCTGATCCTCGCCTTCAAGCGCGCCTGGGCCAGCTCCGACGTGGGCGTCGTCGCCCTCACCGGCGCCGGCGACAAGGCATTCTGTGCCGGTGGCGACCAGAAGCAGCGCGCCGAAACCGGCGACTACGGCCCCTCCCAGAGCGGCCTGTTCGAGGTCGAGTCGCTGCACCGCGTGATCCGCGACAACCCCAAGCCCGTGATCGCGGCCGTCAACGGCCTGGCCATCGGCGGCGGCCACGTCCTGCACGTCCTGTGTGACCTCACCATCGCCGCCGACACCGCCCAGTTCGGGCAGAACGGCCCGCGCGTCGGTTCCTTCGACGCCGGACTCGGCTCGGGCTACCTGGCACGCGTCGTCGGTGAGAAGCGCGCACGCGAGATCTGGTTCATGCTGCGCCGCCTGTCGGCCGAGGAGGCACTCGACTGGGGTCTGGTCAACAAGGTGGTCCCGGCCGCCGAACTCCGCAACGAGGTGCGCGCCTGGGCCGACCAGATGCTGGACTTCTCCCCCACCGCACTCAAGGTGCTCAAGCAGTCGCTCAACACCGACACCGAGCACTTCGTCAGCGTGGGACAGATGGCGTACTCCACCCTCGAGATCTTCGGCGAGACCCCCGAGGCCCGCGAGGGCATCACCGCCTTCAACGAGAAGCGCAAGCCCGACTTCACCCCCTACCGGGGCAAGTGACCGTGCAGTTCTCCACAGAACAGCGTGAGTTCGCGGCGGCAGTGTCGGACTACTGCCGCCGCGAACTGGCCACCGTCGCCCAGCGCGATGCGGTGACCGACGGCGGGACCCTGGCCAACAGTCCGACGGTGCTGGCCGACATGGCCCGCAACGGTTGGCTGGGGGTGTCGCTGCCGGAACAGTTCGGCGGCGGCGGTGCGGGATTCGTCGAGGAGTGCATCTTCCTGGAGGAGTCCACCCGTGGACTGGCCCCGATCACCGCCTACTCCACCGGCCTGACCGCCGCACAGACCTATCTGCGGTGGGGCACCGACGACCAGAAGAAGACCGTCGTCACCAACCTGGTGGCCGGCAGGCTCGAGGCGATCGCACTCAGCGAACCCGGCGCGGGATCTGACCTCGCCGGACTCCGGGTGAGTGCCCATCGCGACGGCAGCCGCTACGTACTCAACGGCCAGAAGACCTGGATCTCGGCAGCTCATGTGGCCGAACACATCCTGGTGCTGGCACGCGAGGACTCCAGCGGCACCAAACATCAGGGTATGACCCTGCTGATGGTGCCCACCTCGACCCCGGGGCTGACCATCCGCGGCATCGAGACGATGGAACCGCGGACCTGTAACGACGTGTTCTTCACCGACGTCGTGGTCCCGGATTCGGCGGTTGTCGGCACCCCGTGTCAGGCGTGGAAGCAGCTCATGCGTGGACTCTCGATCGAGCGGATGATCATCTCCGCCATGAGTATCGGTGGTGCGCGACGCGCGCTCGACGACGTCATCGCCTATGCGGGAGAACGCGAGCAGTTCGGCCGGCCCATCTCGTCGTTCCAGGCCCTGCGTCACCGGATCGCCGACCTTGCCACCGACATCGAGATGGCACGGGTGTTCGTCTACGACGTCGCCGCCAAGATCGATGCCGGCCTCGAGGACGATCTCGCCCGTGAAAGTGCCATGGCGAAGATGCGCTGTACCGAGATCGCCAAGAACACCGCACTCGAGGCGATGCAGATGATGGGCGGCTACGGCTACGCCCGCGAATACGGCATGGAGGGCCAGGTCCGCCGCGCCCTGGCTCCGCCGATCTACGGTGGCACCAACGAGATCCAACGCGAGATCATCGCGAAGAACATCGGCCTGTAGGCAATCTGCCGGCCCCGACCATCGACGAGGTGTCCGATGAGCGAAACCCCCTTCTCCTCAAAACTGCTGTCCGGCAAACGCATTCTCATCACCGGCGGCGGTACCGGCCTCGGTCGCGGAGTTGCACGCCACCTGGTGGAACACGGCGCCGAGGTCCATCTGTGGGGCCGGCGTGAGGCGGTCCTCGCCGAGGCCGCGGCCGAGGCTTCCGAACCGCGTCCCGGATCGGTGCACTACCACACCGTCGACGTTCGCGACTACGAGAACGTCGACGCCACCATGGGTGCCATCTGGTCCGAGCACGGCCCGCTGACCGGCGTGATCAACAACGCCGCGGCCAACTTCATCGCGCAGACCAAGGATCTCAGTCCGCGCGCCTTCCAGGCGATCACGAGCACCGTGATGAACGGCTCCTTCCACACCGCACATGCCGCGGGTAAGCGGTGGATCGCCGACGAACTCCCCGGGTCCATCCTGTCCACCCTCACCACCTGGGTGTGGACGGGGTCGGCCTTCGTCGTCCCGTCGGCGATGGCCAAGGCCGCGGTGCACTCCATGACCATGTCCCTGGCCGTCGAGTGGGCCAAGTACAACATCCGGGTCAATGCCGTTGCCCCCGGACCGATCCCCACCGACTACGCCTGGGAGATGCTCAACCCCACCGACAAGAGTTCGGTGGGCGCCACGCAGACCGATCAGATCCCCGCCGGCCGGGCCGGGACGATCGACGAGCTCGCCAACCTCACCATGTTCCTCCTGTCGGATGCCTGTGACTACCTCACCGGCCAGACGATCGCCATGGACGGCGGCCAGATGCTGGCCGGACCCGGCACCTTCGCCGGTCTGACCACACTGTCCGACGCCGACTGGCAGCAGATCAAGGAGACCAGCAAGGCCGCTTCGGAATCGAGCAAGTCCCAGCGAAGCGTCTGACACCAGCAACACCGAGAACGGCCGCTGTCACCGACAGCGGCCGTTCTCGTGTCCCCACAACTCATCCACGGCCCGTGGATGATTGATCCGGGCTACCGGTCGATGATTGAGCCGGGCCACCGGTTGATGATTGAGCCGGGACCGAGCGCAGCGAGGACCCGTGTCGAAATCTCCGCAACCTACGTTGGATAGTGACCACCCCAGAGGTGGTCACGTAGGCGAACTCGGCCGACTGAGGTTTCGACACGCCTCGTCGCTACGCTCCTCATCGGCTCAACCACCCACTAGCCGTATCTGATTGAGCCGAGACTCCTTTTGATGATTGAGCCGGGACCGAGCATCGCGAGGACCCGTGTCGAAATCTCCGCAGCCAACGTTGGATAGTGACCACCCCAGAGGTGGTCACGTCGACGACGTCGGCCGACTGAGGTTTCGACACGACTCGTCGCTACGCTCCTCATCGGCTCAACCACCAATGGCCAGTGGCTGATTGGGCTGGGCTACCGGTTGATGATTGAGCCGGGACCGAGCGCAGCGAGGACCCGAGTCGAAATCTCCGCAGCCTACGTCGGATAGCGACCACTCCGGAGGTGGTCACGTAGACGACATCAGCCGACTGAGGTTTCGACACGACTCGTCGCTACGCTCCTCATCGGCTCAACCATCAATGGCCAGTGGCTGATTGAGCTAGGACTCTCGTTGATGTTGAGCAGGCGCCCCATGGATGATTGAGCCGGGACCGAGCGCAGCGAGGACCCGTGTCGAAATCTCCGCAGCCGACGTTGAGTGGTGACCACCCCGAAGTGGTCACGTCGACGACGTCGGCCGTCCGAGGTTTCGACACGCCTCGTCGCTACGCTCCTCATCGGCTCAACCACCCACCAGCCATGGATGATTGAGCCGGGACCGAGCGCAGCGAGGACCCGAGTCGAAATCTCCGCAGCCGACGTTGGGAGGTGACCACCCCCGATGTGGTCACGTAGACGACGTCGGCCGACTGAGGTTTCGACACGCCTCGTCGCTACGCTCCTCATCGGCTCAACCACCCACCAGCCATGGATGATTGAGCCGGGACCGAGCGCAGCGAGGACCCGAGTCGAAATCTCCGCAGCCAACACTGGAAGGTGACCACCCCCGAGGTGGTCACGTTGGGGAGCTCGGCCGTCCGAGGTTTCGACACGACTCGTCGCTACGCTCCTCATCGGCTCAACCACCCACTAGCCATGGATGATTGAGCCGGGACCGAGCGCAGCGAGGACCCGAGTCGAAATCGCCGCAGCCAACACTGGAAGGTGACCACCCCCGAGGTGGTCACGTTGGGGAGCTCGGCCGTCCGAGGTTTCGACACGCCTCGTCGCTACGCTCCTCATCGGCTCAACCACCAACAGCCAGTGGCTGATTGAGCTAGGACTCTCGTTGATGTTGAGCAGGGCTACCGGTTGATGATTGAGCCGGGACCGAGCGCAGCGAGGACCCGTGTCGAAATCTCCGCAGCCAACGCCGGGTGGCGACCACCCCAGAGGTGGTCACGTCGACAACATCGGCCGACTGAGGTTTCGACACGACTCGTCGCTACGCTCCTCATCGGCTCAACCACCCACCAGGCGTAGCTGATTGAGCCGAGACTCCAATTGATGATTGAGCCGGGACCGAGCGCAGCGAGGACCCGTGTCGAAATCTCCGCAACCTACGTTGGATAGTGACCACCCCAGAGGTGGTCACGTCGACGACGTCGGCCGTCCGAGGTTTCGACACGACTCGTCGCTACGCTCCTCGTCGGCTCAACCACCCACTAGCCGTGGCTGATTGAGCCGGGACCGAGCGCAGCGAGGACCCGTGTCGAAACCTCCGCAGCCTACGTTGGATAGTGACCACCCCAGAGGTGGTCACGTCGACGACATCAGCCGTCCGAGGTTTCGACACGACTCGTCGCTACGCTCCTCGTCGGCTCAACCACCCACTAGCCGTGGCTGATTGAGCCGGGACCGAGCGCAGCGAGGACCCGTGTCGAAACCTCCGCAGCCTACGTTGGATAGTGACCACCCCAGAGGTGGTCACGTCGACGACATCAGCCGTCCGAGGTTTCGACACGACTCGTCGCTACGCTCCTCGTCGGCTCAACCACCCACTAGCCGTGGCTGATTGAGCCGGGACCGAGCATCGCGAGGACCCGAGTCGAAATCTCCGCAGCCAACGTCGGATAGTGACCACCCCCGACGCTCAGTGGATGATCGACCCGATGAGCCGAGTCACGAGCGGACGGCGCCGACATCCTTGCGGAGTACATGCTTCATGATCTTGCCCGTCGTGTTGCGGGGCAGTTCGTCGACCACCACGAGCTCACGCGGGAGCTTGTACCGCGCCAGGGCTCCGCCCAGGAACTCGCGCAACTCGTCGAGTTCGATCGTCGCACCCTGTTTGGGTACGACCACCGCTGCCACCCGCTCACCCCATTCGGGATCGGGCATGCCGATCACGGCGACCTCGGCAACGGCGGAATGCGTGTAGATGGCACTCTCGACCTCGGCGGGATAGACGTTCTCACCACCCGAGATGATCATGTCCTTCAGTCGATCACAGATGAAGTAGAAGCCATCCGAGTCCTGGTAGGCGACATCACCGGTCTTGAACCAACCTCCGTCGAGCTGCGCCGCAGCGGTGGCGTCGGGGAGATTCCAGTATCCGGGGGTCACCGTGTCGCCCCGGACACACAGTTCTCCGGGCACACCGGGCGTGTTCAGGTCGTTGCCGTCGAAGTCGATCAGCTTCATCTCGTTGAGCATGCCCGGGGTGCCGCACGATCCCAGCTTGTCCAATGCTCGTTCCGTACCGAGGAAGGTGGCACCGGTGGATGTCTCGGTCATCCCCCAACACTGGCTGACCGGAATCCCCCGAGAACCGAACAACTCCAGCAGATGCTTCGGTACAGGCGCGGCGCCCGCGACGATGATCTGCAACGACGACAGATCCACGGAATCGAATGTGGCCTCCTGCGTCAGGTACAGCATCATCGTCGGCACCAGGAACAGTGAGGTCACCCGGTAGGTCTCGACATCGGCGAGAACCCGGTCCGCATCGAACCGTTCATGGATGATGACGTGGCCGCCGGCCATGAGGACGGGAAGGGTCATCACACACAACCCACCCGAGTGGAACAGCGGCGCCGAGGTCAACGCGATGTGCTCACCGTGATAGTTCACCGCGAGCATCCAGTTGACGTTCCCGGTCCAGATATTGCGGTGGGTGAGGATCGAACCCTTCGGGCGGCCGGTGGTTCCCGAGGTGTAGAGGATCGCCGCGACATCGTCCGGCGACACCTCGACCTCCGGCACCGAACCGACCTCGGCGGGACCGTGCTGAAGCCAGCCGTCGAACTCGCCGTCGAAGGTCAGATAGGACTGCACGACAAGCGAACCGCGGATTCGGTCGATGATCGGCACATGCTGTCGGTCGGCGATCAGCGCGGTGGCGCCGGCGTCATCGAGGATGTAGGTGAGCTCGTCGTCGGCGAGCCGATAGTTCAAGGGTACGAACGTCGCGCCGAGTCGATTCACCGCGAACAGGGCGACCAGGAAGTTGCTGTGGTTCATCCCGAGATATGCCACACGGTCACCCACCGACACCCCGGTCGAGGCCAAGAATGCAGCCTGCTCCTCCACCCTTCGCTGCAGCTCGGCGTAGTTCCAGGTTTCGTTCTCGAACGTGAGAGCCGGCTTGTGCGGATCACGTTGTGCGCGGGCGGAGAGCCACGTTGCCAGACCGAGCGGATTCATCAGAGTCCTATCGCCGAAAGGGTGAGGATCGGCCGATGCACCACGATCGGGTGCGATACACATCGAGGAGAAGTCGACGATCGATATGGCCGAATACCGTTATGTTACAGCAGATCACGGCCGAGCACACGTGCCGGAACATGTTGACGTCAAACGAGGGAGTTTGTTCTGACCACCCCGATGCGGGGTCTGCGAACCCCTCACCGTGGTGATGTGAGAACCACGTCGAAATGCTTGAATTCATCGATATCGGGGATTCTCGACACCGATCACACCGGACGACGCGATCAGTCGATCAGCCGACTACAGGAGGACACGTGATGCACACTGCCACAACAGATCTCGCAAGCTACCCGGAACGCTACTTCGCCAGCTGGAATCAACGGGACATCGAACAGGCCCTCGACGCCTTCGCGCCGACGTTGCGATGGACCGATCCATTGCTGCCCACTCCCCTGACCTCCCGCGAGGGAGCCCGAGGTTTCCTCCTCTTCGGGTGGGAGGCATTCCCGGACCTGCGATTCGAACCCGTCGGCCGTCCCCTGGTCGACGAGGTCGCTCGAACCGTCGCCCAGGAATGGATCATGACCGGCTCCGACTCGGGAGTCGGGTACCGCCCCGGTGAGGCCCCGTCGGGGCGCAGCTTCGAGGTCGCCGGGATGGACGTCTGGGGAGTCGACGAGCACGGAAGGGCGGTATCCGTTGCGGCGTACTGGGATGCGGGTCATCTCTCCCGGCAGTTGTCCCCGAGTTAGTCGATACCGGGCAAGGCCCCGAGCCGAGACACCCCGGACCGACAACGACACCGCACGGGCCGGCGGGGCCGCGACGATGCGGACCCGCCCGGCCACGGCGGACGCGTGGCCATCTCCCGAGGAGAGATGGCCACGCCGGTCACACCGACGGCGTGTACTGGTACGACCGGCTACGGGTGAGCGCGAACTCGAAGATCCCGCTCCCCTGCCGGCCGTCACATGCGAAGGTGCACAGACGATCGGTGAGCGCGGAGTCCAGGGTGTTGGGATTGACCGAGCCGTCGAGCCGATACCGATCGGACTCGACGTGGTCGATCCCGAGCTGCTTGCCGTGGTGTCCGCCGTATCCGGCACCGGCCATGTAGCCGCCACCCGCCCGGGCATCCGCGGAGACCTCGAACGAACTCCCGGATTCGGTGTCCACCACGACGATCCCCTCCACCAGATCACGGTTCTCGTCGAAGGTGAGGCGATGCCGAACATCGATGATCGGGTCGACCAGTCCACTCTCGTGCATCACCGCGCCCTCGAGCAGCAGGCGATCGTGGCCGCGGGTCTCGACCAGCAGGAAGCCGATCGAATAGTCGGGGAACTGGGCCTGATACCAGATGTGCAGGCCCTGCCCGCCGGCCATCGTCCGGACCCCCCTCGAACGATCGCGCTGCCCGTACCAGCCGTCCACGGCCTGCGTGACACCGTCGATGGTGAGCGTGCCGTCGTACCGGCCGGACTGGAAGAGATGCTCGAACTCCGTCGACTCGTCGGTCGCGTTGGCCACCGCAACGGTCCCGAACCATGCGGGTGTGCGAGCCCGCCAGGTGAGATCGAACTCCACGCCGATCGGGTTGTCGTCCAGGGACAACCGCCAGACGGCGTTGGGTTCGACCACCTCGAACCGGAAGGGTCCGGCGCCGTCGCCCTCGGTGGCCGAGAGTTCGGTCGAGTACCGCAGGTTGCGTTGTTCGGTGCGATCGGAGACCACCACGAATCCATCGGCGGTGTCCTTGGCGGGGTACATGCCGAATCCGAGGAGCACCGACGGCGACGGCGCATCCTCGGCGTGCAGGTTGAAGACGAACCGGTCGAAGAACCGGTCGGGGAGTCCGGCCTGCCCGGGGGTGACCAGACGATCATGGAAGTCGTTGCGTACCAAGGGTTGATTGCCAGTCACTGCAGGGTCCATCCTGTGTGTCGGGGTTGTGGGCGATCGATGGGTCAGGCGTCGGCCACGACGGGTGTGGGGAGTCCGGCCTCGCGCCGTGCGTCGGCGAGGAAGGCGGTGACCAGGGCGGGGTCGGCATAGTAGGGATCGCCGATCCCGTCGTCGACACGTCGGCGGCTGTACTCGTAGAGCACCGCCAGTTTCCACAACGCCAGCGTGGTGTACCACGAGAGATGTGTGAGATCGCGTCCGCTGCGCTGCGCGTAGCGGTCGCGGAGCTCGGCACGCGTCGGATAGCCGTCCTCGAGCATCGCGGTTCCCAGTTCGGCGGTGGGGTTGGGCGTGTGGCCGGCCTCGGGGACGGTGGCGAGGAAGTAGCCGATGTCGAGCAGCGGGTCACCGAGCGTGCACAGTTCCCAGTCGAGCACGGCGGCGATGCGTCCCGGTGCGCCGGGTTCCAGGACGACGTTGCCGATCCGGAAGTCGCAGTGGATCAACGTCGCATCCGACTCGGGTGGCGTATTGGCCAACAGCCATGCATCGATGTCGGCGAACTCCGTGGGCGCATTCCCGTTCTCGTCGGCGACGAGTCGGCGCATGCGTGCCACGTGCCGCGCATTGAAGCCCTCCGGACGGCCGAGGTCGCCCAAACCGACTGCACGCCAGTCGACATCGTGCAGTGCGATGAGTGTGTCGACGAGATCGTGGGCCGTCTCCCGACGGTGTTCGGGCGTGTCCAGCGGTGCCGGCGTCGAGGTGGTGACGACCGGCCCCGGCGCGAAACCCATGACGTAGAGCGGGACGTCGAGCACCTCGCCCTCCTCGGCGACGGCGAGGACCTCCGGCACCGGGACGGCGGTGGCGCTCAACGCCGACATCACGCGCGCCTCGCGCAGCATGTCGTTGGCGCCGGGCGGAATCGGCGGGGGCGGCGGGCGGCGCACGACGACACGGCAATCCCCGCCGGACACCAGGAAGGTGAGGTTCGAATGCCCGTCACCGATCCGGCGGGTCGTGATGGGGCCGTTCAGGATTCCCCGCTCGGAGAGGAATTCCTGAAGCCGCGCGAGATCGGTCTCGCTCCAGTCCCAGCTCATCTCGTCATCGCCCCGTGAACTCGGGCGCGCGCTTCTGCTTGAACGCCGCCAATGCCTCGGGCATGTCGTCGGTGCGGGTGAGCAGCGCCTGCCCGCGGTTCTCCAGCTCCAGCGCCGCCTCGTACGAGCCGATCTCGGTGTTGCGCTGGATCGCCCGCTTCGACATCCGGACCCCGCCGGGAGAGTTCTGGGCGATCAGGCGCGCCATGGCCAGCGCCTCGTCGAGCAGGTCCTCGGTGGGGATCACCTGGTTGACCAGGCCGATCCGCAGGGCCTCCGCCGCCTCGACGATGCGTGCGGTGAAACCGATCTCGGCGGCACGTGCCGGGCCCACCAGGCGGGCGAGGTTGTAGGACGTGCCCAACTCGCCCATCGACAGCCCCACCTTGACGAACGCGGCGCTGAGCTTCGCCGTGGGCGCGGCGAGCCGGATGTCGGCGGCCAGCGCGAGGGCGAAACCACCGCCGGTGGCCGGACCGTGGATGGCGGCGATCACCGGGAACGGCAGGTGGCGGATCGCCTGGATGCCGCCGGTCGCGGTCTCCTGGAATTTCAGGAACTCGCGGACCCCCATCTCGGTGATCACCGAGATCTCGTCGAGGTCGAATCCGGCGCAGAACGCGCGCTCGCCGGCACCGGTGACGATCAGGGCGCGGAGTCCGCTGTCCCGCAGGGCGCGACCCGCCGCGAGGTACTCGTGGAACATCGCGACGGTCTGCGAGTTCATCCGCTGCGGGCGGTTCATCCGCAGGATGCCGATACCGGGTTCGGCCTCGGTGAAGGAGAGGGTGTCGAGTGAGGGGAAGTCGATGGTCATCTGCGCCTGCTCTGCTGGGATGGGTGGAGTGTGGTGTGCGTCAGTTGCCCTGGAAGACCGGCGGGCGCTTCTCCTTGAACGCGGCCAGCGCCTCCGGCATGTCGGCACTGCGGGTGAGCAGGGCCTGTCCGCGGTTCTCCAGTTCGAGTGCGGCGGCATACGAGCCGACCTCGAGGTTGGCCTGCAGCGCACGCTTGGACAGCTGCACCCCGCCCGGCGAATTGGCCACGATCTGTTCGGCGAGCCCCAGCGCGTCGGCGACGACGTCGTCCTCGCTGATCCAGTTGACCAGCCCGAGATCGGCGGCCTCCTCGGCGGCGACGACGCGGCCGGTGAAACAGATCTCGCTGGTCTTGGCCGGCCCGATCAGCCGGGTGAGCAACCAGGACGTGCCGAGATCACCGGCGGACAGTCCGATCCGGACGAAGGCCGCGTTGAACTTGGCCTGCGCGCTGCCGATCCGGATGTCGGCGGCCAGGGCCAGGGAGAAACCACCGCCCGCGGCGGCACCGTTGACCGCGGCGATCACCGGGACCCGCACCGAGCGGATCGCCGACAGCGCACGTGCGGCACGCTCCTGCTGGTCGAGCATGCCCAGCGCCCCGAGGTGGGGCAGGTCGTCGGCATCGGCGAGGTCGTAGCCGGAACAGAACGCCTTGCCCGCACCGGTGAGGATCACCACGCGCAGGTCGTCCTCGTCGCCGAGCCCCCACGCGAGCTGTTCGAGTTCCACGAACATCGTGTTGGTCATCGCGTTGTACCGGTCGGGCCGGTTCAGTGTGACGAGCACGATGCCCGGCTTGACCTCCTCGGCGCGGAGGGTCTCGAAAGTGCGGTCGAGTGTCTTCATCCTCGGACTCCTTGTCAGGACGGCGAATCGGTATGTGATCGGGTCAGCGGAACTGCGGCTTGCGCTTGTCCACGAACGCCCGGATGCCCTCGGCGGCCTCGCCGTCCTCGAACAGCGCCTGGATCTGCTCGACCTCGTATCGGGCGCCCTGCTCGAGCGGCAGGTCGAAGGCGGCGTCGACGGTCCGCACCACCGACAGCTGGGCGGGCAGTGACGGACCGACGAGCTGGTCGGCGAACTCGTTCGCCGCGGCCACCACGTCGCCGTCGGTGAGCCGGTCCACCAGGCCGATCCGGTAGGCCTCGTCGGCGGGTACCTGGCGGGCGGTCAGCATGATGTCGAGGGCGCGCCCCCGACCCACGAGACGCGGGAGTCGTTGTGTGCCACCGGCACCGGGGATCAGTCCGAGTTTGACCTCGGGCAGGCCGAACCTGCCGTTCGGTCCGGCCACGCGCAGGGTGCAGGCCATCGCGAGTTCGAGGCCGCCGCCGAGTGCCACACCGTCGATCGCGGCGATGGAGATCCAGGGCGAGGCGGCCAGGCGGTCGTTGACCTCACGCATCTTGTCCCCGTAGGCGGTGAAGCTCTGCGCGTCGATGGACGAGAGGTGCTTGATGTCGGCGCCCGCCGCGAAGAAGCCCGGGTTCGCCGACGAGATCACCATGACCTTGACGTCGCCGGCCTTCTCGGCGGCGTCCATCGCCAGGTGCAGGCCGTCGAGCAGCGGGATGCCGAGGGCGTTGGCCGGCGGCCGTTGCAGGGTGACCGCCAGAATCCCCGGCGAGGTCGACTGCCACGTCACCACTTCGTGTGCCTGATCTGCCATGTTCATCCTTTGCATCTCACGGTCGCATCCGAGGCCGTGTGCGGCCTCCTGCGTCGACGCTAACGTCGGGGTCCAGACATAGTCAACCATTATTTTGGTCATACCAAAAGCTTGTATCGCTACGCCGGGATACGACGATGCGGGCGAGGTGCGCATCCGCACTCCTCACCCGCATCGACACCTCCGGAGTGCCGCTCCGCTACCGCCGGGGACCCGACGGTCGGCGACTCACAGATACACCGACTTCTTCACCAGATATGCGGCCAATCCCTCCGGCCCCAGTTCCCGGCCCAGACCGGACGACTTGACACCGCCGAACGGCGCGGTCGGGTCCGGCAGGTAGGCATTGATCCCGATCGAGCCGGTCTCCACCCGCCGCGCCACCGAGACGCCGTGGTCGTGATCGGAGGTCCACACCGATCCACCGAGCCCGTAGTCACTGGCGTTCGCGATGGCCACCGCGTCGTCGTCGCCGTCGTAGGAGATGATCGACAGCACCGGGCCGAAGATCTCCTCCTGGGCGATCGCATGGTTGTTGTCGACGCCGGCGAACACGGTGGGCTCGACGAACCACCCGCGGTCGAGCGCCTGCGGGCGCCCGCCACCGGCCGCGACGGTGGCACCGTCACCCTTGCCCTTGGCGATGTAGGACTCCACACGCTCACGCTGACGGGCCGAGACCATCGGCCCGATCTGGGTGGTGGCCTCGAGGGCACTGCCGACCTGCAGTGATCCGGCGAGGCCCGCGAAGGTCTGCACCACCTCGTCGTATCGACTGCGCGGAGCCAGGATTCGGGTGCCGAGGAAGCACGTCTGGCCGTTGTTGAGCAGCGTCGCCGAGAAGATCTGCTCACCGACCCTGGTCAGGTCGAGGTCGGCGTCGTCGAGGATGATCGCCGCCGACTTCCCGCCCAGTTCCAGGGTCACCGGGCGCAGGAGCCGCCCGCAGACCTCGGAGATGGTGCGGCCGGCGGCGGTCGACCCGGTGAACGCCACCTTGTCCACACCCGGATGGGCCACCAGGTAGGCGCCGACCTCTCGGCCACCGGGGACGATGTTGATCACACCGTCGGGAATGCCCGCGGCCGCAACGGCATCGGCCAGGATGTAGGCGTCGAACACGGTCTCCGGCGACGGCTTGAACACGAAGGTGGCACCGGCGGCCAGGCCCGGGGCGTACTTGAACGCCGCGAGCGCCTGCGGGAAGTTCCACGGGACGATCGCCCCCACCACACCGACCGGATCGGCGGTGACGAGCGTGGACCCACCGAGGAGGCCGGGCCGGGTCTCCTCGAACGGATACTCCCGGGCGAGACCGGCGTAGTAGCGCAACAACAGCTGAGGGAAGACCGCTTCGAGTTGCCCGGCGATGGCGATCGGCATCCCGTTCTGCGCACTGACCGCCTGGGCGAGATCGGCTGCCCGCTTGTCGAGTTCGTCGGCCAGTCGCTCCATCGCGTCCGCCCGCTGCGCCGGGGACCATCCGCCCCAGCCGCTCTTGTCGGTGAACGCCTGCCGCGCCGCGGCCACCGCCGCGTCGATGTCGGCCTCGGTGCCGTCGGGTACCGACCCGATCGGCTCCTCGGTGTTCGGCGAGATCACGGTGATGCGTCCGGTCCCGGCCGGGGCCCGGTACTCCCCGCCGATGAAGAAGGCGTTGTGTTCGGTGGTACTGCTCATGATGTGGTTCTCCTTTGATGCGCTGTGGGTTCCGGCGGTCAGTCGGCGAGCAGGACGACCTTGACGGCCTCGCCGGTCAGCTGCGCCTTGACCGCCTCGTTGGCCTCGGCGAGCGGCATCGTGGTGATGAGCTTGTCGAAGGGGAAGACGCCCTGCTTGTACAGGTCGAGCAGGTGGGGGATGAAGGTCTGCGGATCGGCGTCGCCCTCGATGATCGCCCGGATGCTGATGCCGAGCACCGACGCCGGAACCAGCGGGAGGCCGAAGGTGGCCTCCGGGTCCGCGGGCACCCCGATGAGCCCGATGACACCGCGAATGGCCATGGCCCCGAACAGGTCTCCGATCACCCCGACGAGTGCGGTGGTGTCGGCGGCGTAGTCGAATCCGTCGGGCACGATGGCCCGCAGCTGTTCGGTGACCGGACCGTCTGCGGGGTCGATCGCGGCGGTGGCACCCAGTTCGATCGCCAGCGTGCGGCGGTCCGCGTTGGGCTCGACCACCACGATGTGGGCGGCCTTGCGGACCGCGGCGGCCATCACCGCCGACAACCCCACCGATCCCGCACCGCTGATCACGACACTCGAACCCGGTTCGACGTCGAGGGAGTTGAGGATCGCCCCCGCACCCGTCTGCACACCGCAGCCGAGCGGGCCGACCAGTTCCAGCGGGACGTCGTCGGGGACCCTGACCACGTTGCGCACGTTGGCGATCGCATGGGTGGCCAGCGACGACTGCCCGAAGAAGTTGCCGCCGGCCGGTGCTCCGCCGATGCTCACCGTCGACGTCCCGTCCGGTCGTACGCCGCCGAAGTTCAACGGCATGAACGCTGCGCAACTGGCCGGCTCGTCCCGACGGCACCACTTGCACTCGCCGCAACTGTTGAAGCTGACCGCGACCCGGTCGCCCACGGCGAGCGTGGTGACCCCGGGGCCGACGGCCTCGATCACCCCGCTGCCCTCATGACCGAGCACACCCGGCAGCGGGAACGGCAGGTGTCCTTCCTTGACGGCGAGGTCGGTGTGGCAGAGTCCGACGCCGGCGATCTTGATCCGCACCTCACCCGGACCGGGGTCGGCGAGGTCGACCGTCGACAGCTCGAACTCGGCGCCGACCGACGGCACGACGACAGCGGTTACATCCATGGGGACTGACTCCTTGGGGAAAACGGGTGATGTCTGGCGGTACGCGGCGCCCGGAAGGCAACTCCGCATGGGCCGACGGTAGGGACGTCGCATCGCCGCAGACGAGGGGTCTGCGGCAGGATCACTCGAAGACCACCCTGCGCTCCCCCGACAGGGTGACCGGACGCAACCGGCGGCCTTGGTCCAACCATTTGCACACCGGAGCCGATCGGGTGCACTATGGTTTGTGGAGTGATCCACGTCTCATCGAAAGGAGCGCCCGTGACCGTCCACCCGGCGCCCGACGACACGACATGGCAGCTCGTCGCCGAGAGCCTGGCGTTCCTGCAGGACTCCCGGACCATCGAGATCCGGCGTGACCCGGCGGTCCTGCTCGGCGACACACGACGCCGGCTCGAACGGTTTCTCGCCGACGCCGACCCGGACGACGACCGGCAGATGGTTGCCTGCCGCCTGCTCTTTCGCATCCACCAGGATCAGACGCGACGCCTGCACCAGGACACCGTCCGGACCGCCCACGCCGCCGACGAGGTCCGGCGCATCGTCGGCGATCTCATCGAGACCGACACCGACGGCCTGATCGATCAAGTACCGCAACGCATCTGCCGGAATCTCTCCTTCGGTCGCGCAATGATCTCGTCCATCGCGACCGCGGTGTGGATCCCGCGGCACCTGCACATCGAATGCGACGACAGTCCGGAGAACTCGGCATTCCTGTCCTACGTCGACGGCGCCCGGATCCCGCTCGCCCAGGCACCGCTGGAGACCGAGATCGTCCGTACCCGGACCTCGGCGATGAGTTCACGCCCCGACGACGACCGCCGCACCTTCAAGACCATCGTCGAGGTGGCCCACTGCGACGGATACGTGGCCGCACCCATCATGTCGAGGGGCCGGGTCATCGGCATCCTGCACGCCGACCGGCCGAACGACAGGAGCCGTGTCCGCGACTCCGACCTCGCGATCCTCAGTGCACTCGGCGAGTGCCTGTCGTCGGTGTTCGAGCGGGCCATCCTGGAAGAACGGCTGCGGCGCAGCTCGGCCCGGGTCGACGAGGTCTTCGGTGAGATCACCGCCGAGCTCTCCGACATCGCCGGCGCCCCGGCCCCCGACCGCCGCCCGGTAGCCGATCCCGTCCTGACCGATCGCCCCCAGACCGACCGTACCCTGACCGATCCCGGGTTCGCCCGGCCCACGGAGTCGTCGGCCGGCCCGAACAGCGGCTTCCTCACCGCCCGCGAGCGGGAGGTGCTCACACAGATGGCGACCGGCGCCACCAACGCCCAGATCGCGCTTGCACTCGTCATCTCCGAGGAGACGGTCAAATCACATCTCAAGCAGATCTCGAAGAAGCTCGGGACGACGAGCCGGGCCGCAGCGGTCGCCCGGTTCGCGCAACTGAGCAGCCAGGCCTGCCTGCAGCCCCGGTGAACCCCACAGACCCGGTCACCCCGGGCAACACATCACGACTGGCGACCCGGCTCGCGATCGCCGACCGCCGGCTGCGGGCGCTGCTGGCGCTGCCCGCAGCACCGGAGGCCACGTCCCCGACGGCCCTTCTCGAGGACGCGGCACGGTCCACCGAGGCCGCGATGGCGACGGACCCGGCGGACACGGCCGGCAGTCAGGTGACCACCCTGGTCGCCGAATCCCTGAGGTTGCAGCTGGACCTGCGCACCGCGCTGGCGGCACAGCGCGAGCACACCGCGGTGTCCCTGGCGGCCTCGCTTCGCCGCCTCGGTTCCCCGACAGACGGTAACGGTCTGGCCCACCAGGTCTGTACCGAGCTGGTCGGGCACACCGGCTTCGCGGTGGCGGCGTTCTCCGCGGTGACCGGGGATCGGCTGTCGGTGCTGGCGGTCGCCGGCACCGACCGATTGGACGTCGCGCCGTTCGACGTCGACCTCGACCCGCACGACGCCGAAGCCGCCTGTCTCGCGGCGGCGGACCCTCGGCCGTCGCTCGCGACACGTGACCGGATCGCCGCGCCGATGGCCGGGGTCCTCGATGCCGAGGAGTACGCGCTCGCCACCATCGTCGCCGGGGACGCACCGGTGGCGATCCTGCATGTGGGACGGCGTGATCGGCTTCCCGTCGACGACCTCGACCTGGGTTTCGTCGCGCTGTACCAGACTGCGGTGTCGGCGATCGTCGCCCGGCAGCGATGGTCGGACAAGGCACAGCGACATCAGGAGACCATCCGGGCGGCACTGTCGCGGATCGTGGAGGATGCCGTACGGGTCACGCGCACCGATTTCGAGATCGGCGGGGATGTCGTCTCGCCTCCCCGAGCGCAGACCCTGTCCCGGCTGCCGGTCAACGAGGCACTCGAGCAGCGGCTCACCACCCGGGAGACCGAGGTGATGCGTCTGATCGCCTCGGGCGCATCCAATGCCGAGATCGCCGACCAGCTGTTCATCGGGGTCGAGACGGTGAAGTCGCATGTGAAGAAGATCCTGCGCAAGATCGGCGCGGTGAACAGATCCGAGGCCATCTCGCTCTACGTCGATCGGGGTTGACCGCGCACCCGGCGCGATCAACCCCGATTCATCGACGGTTCACACACTCACCGCGCAGGAGCGGATGTCGGCGTCCGCATCCCCCAGACGGGCCGGGTCCATCTCGGCCCCGGAGGCGATGAAACGCTTACCTGCCATGAAAAGCGCAGGGGCATTGGCTGTTTCCACAGCGACCACCCGGTTGGCGCGGTCGAGGTGGAAGATCCCGAACTTGCCGGCACCGGGATCGCCACGGACCACGGCGGTGACCCCGTGGTGCACGAGCCCGGCGATCTTGAGTTTCAGATCGAACTGATCGGACCAGAACCACGGGACCTCGGCACCCGGCTTGTCCGACCGACACAGCTGGGCTGCAACATGTTTCGCCTGTTCGAGCGCACTGGGGATGCTCTCGAACCGCATCGTGTCGCCGCCGACCGGCCGGCGGGTCACGTCGCCGATGGCGTAGACGTCCGGGAGGCTGGTCCGTCCGTCGTCGTCGACGATGATGCCGCCGTCGCAGGCGATGCCGCAGGCGACGGCCAGCTCGTCGTTGGGTATCGCACCGATCCCGATCAGGATGGCATCACACGGGATCTGTTGCCCGTCTGACAGTTCCACGCCGGAAACGCGGTCCCCACCGCCGACATGATCCCCACCGCCGATGTCATCACCGACGAGGATGCGGGTGACGTCGACGCCGGTGAGGATCTGTGTGCCGAGTTGCCGGTGGTGGGCGGTCAGCGCTTCGGAGAACTCCCGGCCGGCCACGCGGGCCAGCACCCGGTCCTCCCGCTCGAGGACCGTCACCGGAAGTCCGTGCTTGCGCATCTCCGCGGCGACCTCCAGGCCGATGTATCCCCCGCCGATGATGACCAGTCGGCCACCGCGTTCGACCGCGGCCTGCAACGCCCTCGCATCGTCGAGGGTCCGCAGTGTCAGCGCACCGTCGGCGTCGGCGCCGGGCAGGGGCAGCGCCCGCGGCCGCGAACCCGTGGCGATCACCAGGGATCCGTAGCCGATGCGTTCGCCGGATTCGGTGATCACTTCCCTTCTCTCGGGTGCGATCTCGGTGACGACGGTGTCCAGGCGCAGGTCGATCTTCATCTCGTCGTAGAAGTCGTCGGGGCGTAGGTCCTGCCGCACACCGCTGCTCATGAACTTCTTCGACAACGGGGGCCGATGATAGGGCTGATGGGATTCGTCGCCGAGCAGCACCACATCACCGGTGAATCCCTCTTGGCGCAGCAGCGCAACGAGATTGGCCCCGGCATGCCCGCCGCCGATGATGACGATCGAGTCGGTGGTCATCGCAGTCCCCCGGCGCTCAACGGCTGTCGACGACGTGGATCTCGATCCGCTCGTCGGTGTCGGGGACGACGAGCTGACAGGACAGGCGCGACCGGTCGCATGCGCCGTCGAGGAACTCCAGCAGTTCGGTCTCCTCCTCGGCGGGCTCGGCGAAGAGACCGTTGCTGGTCGCGTCCACATGCACGTGGCAGGTGGCGCAGGAGCAACTGCCGCCGCATTCGGCGACGATTCCCGGCAGGTTGTTGCGGGTCGATCCGTCCATGATGGTCTGCCCCACCTGGACGTCGACGTCGGTCGCGGTTCCGTCCGGGAGGTGATAGGTCACGATCGGCATGAGCGCCTCCTTCGGTTCGTTGGGTTCGGGGTGGATGGCAATGTCATCGGAGGGTCAGATGCACCGGAAGATGGCGCAGTCCGCCGACGAAGTTGGTCTGGATCATCTTGGGCTCACCGGCGAGTTCGACCTTGGTCAGGCGCGGGAGCAGTTCCTCGAGGAAGACACGCATCTCCAGCTTCGCCAGGTGCTGTCCGATGCACATGTGGGGCCCGTATCCGAAGGCGATCTGCTTGTTCGGGCGGCGATCCAGACGGAAGGTGTCCGGGTCGTCGAAGACCTCGGCGTCGCGGTTGCCCGACTGGAACAGCAGCATCAGCCGGTCGCCTGTCTCGATCCGCTGTCCGCGCACCTCGGCATCGGCGACCGCCATACGAGTGAACTGCTTCACCGGAGAGACGATTCGGAGTGCCTCGTTGATCAGGTTGGGGATCAGGGAGAGGTCGGTGCGAACCGACTCGAGCAGTTCCGGATGCAACGCGAACTGCTCGAACATGCCCGCGATGGTGCTCGCGGTGGTGTCGTGCCCGGCGGTGGCGATGGCGACGAACCATCCGTAGGCGAAGGTCTTCGGGAAGTACTCGCCGTCCTCCTGCCGCGCCACGGCGATCAAGGTGGCCAGATCTTCCTTCGGGTTCGCGCGGCGATCCTCGACCAGCGTGTCGAAGTAGGCGTAGAAGTCGGCGATGGCCGCCGCCCACTGCTGGGCTGCGGCATCCGCGGACTGGTGCTCGACATCATCGCGTGCGGCATCCGGGTCGGCGGTGCCGAACAGTTCCTGGGTCAGGCCCATCATGCGCGGCTCGTCCTCTTCGGGGACCCCGAACAGCGTCATGATCACGTGCAGCGGAAAGAACACCGCAAAGTCCTGCACCGCATCCAGATCCCTTGGCCCATCGGCCAATCGGCTCACCGCATCCTTGGCGATGACGCGGATCCGGTCTTCCCACTTCTTGAGGTTCGCCGGCCGGAACCAGTCGAAGGCGACGTCCTTGACCGTGCTGTGCTCCGGCGGGTCGAGGTACGGCAGGGCATCGAGGATTCGCAGGGAGCCACCGGTCAGCTGCTTGGTGAAGGCATCACCGGCCTGATTCGCGCACATCGGGTTGTGCGTGCCCTTCTCCTCGCCGCCACCGGCACTGAAGATCTGGGGCTGACGTTCGATCTCCATCAGGTCTGCGTGCTTGGTGACCAGCCAGAGGTCGTCGTAGCCGTCGACGCTCACCTTGGCCAGCGGTGCGTTCTCCCGCAGCCATCGATAGGCCTCGTAGAGTGCTGCGTTGTCACTGTGTCCCTCCGGCAGCACGATTCGGCGGGCGATCTCGTCGGGGACCTGGGTGCGGGTCGGCGTCGCGAATGTGGTCATCGTCTTCCTTCCGTCGATGTCGGAGTGGTGATCCGACGGACTGCCTCGACGTTAGGAAGGTCACACCCGCTTGCGGCAGATCCAGCGGCGAAGTTCCCCCCTTTATCCCCTCACCCATCCCCCGATCGGGGTGGCCGACGGACTCGACGGGTGATCCGACAGACACGATCTGCTGCCATCTCGCCTCGCCCGCATGGGTGCTGGTAAATTAGGTAAGACCATATGCAGGAGAAAGCAGGTTGTTCATGCCCGAGTCGAGCGCAGTCGCACGACACCCGGTCCAACTGCAGCCCATGCAGGTACCGAAGGCATCCGACGTCCTCGCCAATGACCTGCGCGAACGCATCCTCCGGGGCGAGTTCCCCTCGGGTACGGCGCTGCCGCCGGAACGCGAGCTGGTCACCCAGACCCGGATGAGCCGCACCACGGTCCGTGAGGCATTGCGCATCCTCGAGGTGCAGGGCCTGGTGACCATCAAGACCGGCCGCTCGGGTGGGGCGTTCGTCCAGCAGCCCGGCGGAGACTCCGTCGCGACGTCGGTCAACCTCCTGATCCGGGGCCAGCAGCTTCGTCTCATCGATCTCCTCGAGACCCGTGAGGCCATCGAGCCTGCGTGCGCAGGACTGGCCGCGAAGTACCGCCAGGACGAGGACATCGCCGTCCTGGAGAACGCCAACAAGACGATCAACGACCTCGACATCTCACTCGAGGCGTTCCTGCAGGCCAACGTCGACTGGCATATCGGCGTCGCCGTCGCCAGTCACAACGAACTGCTCACCGGTTTCATGACAGCGCTGTCGAACGCCATCTACAGCTCCACCGAGAACAAGGCGTTCGTCGACGACGAGGTCCGCAAGACCACGTACAAGGCGCACAAGACCATCACCGACGCCATCAAGGCCGGCGACTCGGCTGCCGCAACCCGACGGATGACCAAGCACGTGCACGGCTACGCCGAGGCGGTCGTCCAGGTGGAAGAACGCACCGAGATCGAGATCCGTAAGTAGGAGCAGCCCGGGCCGAACCACCCTGCAGCACCCGGTGATCGATCCGGGACCCCTATTTGATGATTGAGCGAGACTCCCCGGCGATGATCGATCCGGAACCCCTATTTGATGATTGAGCCGGGACCGAGCGAAGCGAGGACCCGAGTCGAAATCCCCGCAGCATACGCTGGATGGTGACCACCCCAGAGGTGGTCACGTCGGCGACGTCGACCGTCTGAGGTTTCGACACGCCTCGTCGCTACGCTCCTCATCGGCTCAACCACCGTGCAACACTCGATGATTGAGCAGGGACCACAATTTGATGATTGAGCCGGGACCGAGCGAAGCGAGGACCCGAGTCGAAATCCCCGCAGCATACGCTGGGAGGCGACCACCCCCGAGGTGGCCACGTCGGCGACGTCGACCGCCTGAGGTTTCGACACGCCTCGTCGCTACGCTCCTCATCGGCTCAACCACCGTGCAACACTCGATGATTGAGCAGGGACCACAATTTGATGATTGAGCCGGGACCGAGCGAAGCGAGGACCCGAGTCGAAATCCCCGCAGCATACGCTGGGAGGCGACCACCCCCGAGGTGGCCACGTCGGCGACGTCGGCCGCCTGAGGTTTCGACACGCCTCGTCGCTACGCTCCTCATCGGCTCAACCACCGTGCAACACTCGATGATTGAGCAGGGACCACAATTTGATGATTGAGCCGGGACCGAGCGAAGCGAGGACCCGAGTCGAAATCCCCGCAGCATGCGCTGGGAGGTGACCACCTCTGAAGTGGTTGCGTTCCGACGTCGGCCGTCTGAGGTTTCGACACGCCTCGTCGCTCCGCTCCTCATCGGCTCAACCACCAACCGCTCGTTGATGATTGAGCCGGGACCGAGCGAAGCGAGGACCCGAGTCGAAATCCCCGCAGCCTACGTCGGATGGTGACCACCCCAGAGGTGGTCACGCCGTCGACGACGACCGTCTGAGGTTTCGACACGCCTCGTCGCTCCGCTCCTCAACGGCTCAACCACCAACCGCTCATTGATGATTGAGCAGACCCGAGGATAGTGAGTTCAGATCTGCGCCGGCACGTTCAGGTGTCGGCGGAGACCCGCGAGGATGCGGGTGTTGATGGCGCGGGTCTGTTCGTCGGTCAGACCCCACGGGGGTGCGATGAGATCGAGATGGTCGAATCCGTCGGGAATGCGGGCCAGCGCATCGGGGAATTCTTCTGGGGTACAGGCGATGGCGATGGTGTCGATCATGTCGTCGGTCACCGCGGCGATGACGCCGTCGGTATCGCGATCACGTGCGGCCTGGCGGATGCGTTCCTGCTCGGCGCTCCATCCGTGGATGGCGAACAGCCGGTCGTACACCCGTGACGCCGCGTACTGGCCGATGGCGTAGGCCGCCTGACGGCGGGCGGTGTCGACGTCGTCGTCGATGGCGCACATACGAATTCCCATGATGGTGATCTCCGACGGATCACGCCCGGATTCCGCGGCACCACGGGCCACCTCCTCGGCGACCGGACCGCGCACATAGTCGGCGGTGTACATGGGGTGTCCGACCAGTCCGTCGGCATGCTGTCCGGCGGTCCGCAACATCAGTTTGTTGACACCGGCGATCCAGATCGGGATCTCCGGCCGGACGGGTTCGGGGACATCGGATGTCGGAGACAGATGCACGTGATAGAACCGGCCGTCGTGGTGGACCGGCCCCTCGTGCAGCCGCCACAGCTTCTTGAGCACGGTGAGCAACTCGGCCATCCGCTCGGCCGGGGCCTCCCCACTCACCCCGTGCCAGGCCTCCATCATCTTGGGTGTCCCGTTACCGATACCGAGAATGATCCGCCCACCGGACAACTCGTCGAGGTCACGGGCCTCCGCCGCCCACATGAGCGGGCTGCGGCCCACACCGTAGGCGATGTTGGTGCCGATCGAGATGGTCTCGGTCCCTGCGGCGAGCATCGCCATCGGTACGGTCGCCGAGCGACTGTAGAGCTCGCTCGTCCACACTGCCGCGCAACCGATCTCCTCGGCCTCGCGGGCGAGCTCCACCATGGTGGTGAACCGGTCGCGGCCGGTTCCGACGCCGAATGCGTTGACCCCGAATGTCGTCATGTCAGTGATCCTCTCGAATCCCGCTCACGCGCGTCGCGCGAATCGGTCGAACTCGGGAGTGCGCTTGGCCTTGAACGCCTCCCGGCCTTCCTTGGCCTCGTCGGTGGAGTAGAACAGCAGGTTGGTGTCGTGCGCGAGCTGCTGGATACCCGCCAGGCCGTCCTCGGCCGCGTGGAAGCTCGCCTTCATCAGACGCAGCGCGAGCGGCGACAGGGCCAGCATCTCGCGACACCATCCGACCGTCTCGGCCTCCAGATCGGCCAGCGGTACGACGGTGTTCACCAGACCCATCTCGAGCGCCTGCTCCGCGGTGTACTGGCGGCACAGGAACCAGATCTCCTTGGCCTTGCGCTGTCCCACCAGATTCGCCAGCAGTCCGGCGCCGAAGCCCCCGTCGAAGGAACCGACCCGCGGCCCGACCTGTCCGAGCCGGGCGTTGTCGGCGGCGATGGTCAGATCGCACACGATCTGCAGGACGTGCCCGCCGCCGATCGCATATCCGGCGACCATCGCCACCACCGGCTTCGGGAGACGCCGGATCTGCACCTGCAGATCGGTGACGTGGAAGCGGCCGACGGCCTGGGGATCGTCGGGATTGGTCAGGTAGCCGGTGTCGCCACGGACCCGCTGGTCACCGCCCGAGCAGAACGCATTGTCCCCTTCCCCGGTCAGGATGATCACGCCGATGGACGGATCCTCGCGCGCCAGGGTCAGGGCGTCGGAGATCTCCATCAGGGTCTGCGGGCGAAAGGCGTTGTGCACCTCCGGCCGGCAGATGGTGATCTTGGCGATCCCGTCGTCGGTACGGGAGTAGTCGACGTCGTCGTAGCGACGGACCGTCGACCACTCCACGGCGGTGTCGGACACAGTTCTCTCCTCGGATCGTGGCTCGATACCGCTGGACTCGATACCGCTCAGGCCATCGTCAGGCCGCCGCTGACCGACAGCGTCTGACCGGTGATGTATCCGGTCTCGTCGGAGGCGAAGAAGGCCACGGCGGCGGCGATGTCGGACGGATCGGCCAGACGCTTCATGGGCACCGCGCGGGTCATACCGCCGAGCACCTTGTCGGCGTCCTGGCCGGAGTTGTTCGCGAACTTCCGCAGCGCGGGGGTGTCGGTGGGGCCGGGGCACACGGTGTTGACGGTGACGCCCTTCGTGGCGACCTCGCGTGCAAGGGTCTTGGTGAATGCGATGATCCCGCCCTTGGCGCCGGAGTACACGGCCTCCAGGGACGATCCGACGCGGCCGGCGTCGGAGCCGATGTTGATGACGCGCCCGAAGCCGCGCTCGATCATCCCGGGCACCACGGTGTGGTTGACCCGGAGTGCACCCTTGAAGTTGATGTCGAGGATCTTGTCCCAGAACTCCTCGGTGGTGTCGAGGAACTTCATGAAGTCGTCCCACCCGGCATTGTTGACCGCGATCTCGACGGGGCCGAGTTCTGCGGTGATCTGCTCGACGGCGGCCTTGACCGATGCGGTGTCGGTGACGTCGATCGGCACGGCGATGGCCTGGCCGCCCGCGGCCACGATCTCCTTGGCGGTCTGTTGTGCGGCTTCGAGATTCAGGTCGGCGACGGCGACCCGGAAGCCGGCCTCGCCGAGTTTGCGGGAGATGCCCTCGCCGATTCCCTGTGCTCCGCCGGTGACCAGTGCGACTCGATTGCTCATGAGATGGTTCCTTTCGATGTTCTGCTGTTGCCCAGTGTTTTTCAGGATGCCCTGTGTGTTTTCAGGATGCGGCGCGCGCGGCGCCGGCCAGTTCGTCACGGAATTCGGGTGCCGCGACGGCGATCAGACGCCGACGCCGCTCGGCCAGCGGCTGTCCGCGCAGGTGTGCGATGCCGTGTTCGGTGACCACACAGTCGACGTCGGCACGCGCGGTGGTGACGACCCCCTCGTCGAGGGCGAACTTGATCGACGACGCCCCGCGCATGGTGGATCGCAGGGCGATGATCGACCGTTTCCCGGTGAGCGCGGCCGCCCGCGCGAAGTCGACCTGGCCGCCGACGGCACCCAGGTAGGTACCGCGGCTGACCTCGGCGCCCACCTGTCCGGTGAGGTCCACCTCGATCGCGAAGTTGACCGCAACCAGCGAACTCAACTGCGAGAGCACCTGCGGCGCATGGGTGTAGCTGGTCGGGCGGAAGACGACGGGCAGGTCGGCGACCCGGCTGTAGAGGTCGGCGGAACCGAGTGCGGTGCCCGCGACACACAACCCCACGTCGACCTGCTTGCGCCGGCCGGTGACCACCCCCTTGTCGATGAGGTGCATGACGTCGTCGGTGATCATCCCGGCGTGGAAGCCGAGGTCGCGGTGTCCCGACAATGCGTCGAGCACGGCCGCGCCCATGGAACCGATGCCCACCTGCAGGGTGTCGCCGTCGTCGACGAGCTCGGCGATGTGCCCGGCGATCGCCCGATCGATGTCGGCCGGCGGGCGGGTCGTCTCCTCCTGCAGCGACCGATCGGTCTCGATGGTGGCGGCGAACCGGCGCAACGGAATCCGCGGCGAGCCGGGCAGCGCCGGCATCTGCCGATTGACCTCGGCGAACAGCAACGACGTGTGCTCGATGGCATCGGCCATGTAGTCGACGCCGATCCCGAGCGAACACATGCCGTCCCGGTCGGGCGGCGACACCGCGAGCAACCCGGCGTCGCTGGGCAGCCGGTGCTCGGCGAACATCCTCGGCAACGCCGAGTAGTGGCACGGGACCACTTCGAGCTGATCGGTCTTGCCCAATGCGCGCAGGGCACCGAGACCGCCGTAGGACACCATCGTGTCGGCCGGTGAGATCGACTGTGCGAGCTGATCGTTCCAACTCAGTCCGGTGAACAGGCGCAGGGGACCGACGGCGGGTGCCTGGGCGAGGAGTTCGTCGACGAGCGGGCGGGGTTCGGCGGCCGCCTGACTCCACCACACCCCCATACCCGGCTTCAGCAGCCCACCGAAGTCCACCATCACTCGACCCGTTCGATCAGGGTGCCGGTACCGAGGCCTCCGCCGCAGCACATGGTGACGAATCCGAGGTGACCATCACGCCGTTCCATCTCGGACAGGATGCTCGCGATCAGGCGTGAACCCGTCGCGCCCACCGCATGTCCGAGCGCGATGGCACCGCCGTTGACGTTGACCCTGTCCTCGTCCGGCTTGAGCTCGCGCTGCCAGGCGAGTACCACCGAGCTGAACGCCTCGTTCACCTCGAACAGGTCGATGTCGTCGATGCCCAGTCGGTTCCGTTCCAGGATCTTCTGGGTCGCGGGGATCGGACCGGTCAGCATGATGATCGGGTCGACGCCGACGGTCGTCTGGTCGGCGATCCGCGCACGGATTCGCAGTCCGTACCGCTCGGCGGCCTCCCGGGTGCACAGCAGCACCGCGGCGGCACTGTCGCAGATCGGGCTCGAGGTGCCTGCGGTGATCCGGCCGTCCTCCGGCCGGAACACCGGCTTGAGCTTGCCCAGCGTCTCGAGTGTTGTTCCGGGACGCACGGTCTGGTCACTCAGGCGGATCTCGCCGTCGAGTTCCATCCGGACCATCTCGTCGGCGAACCGGCCGGCCTCGATGGCGGCGGTGGCCAGGGCATGCGACCGGACGGCGAATTCGTCCATCTCGGTGCGCGAGATGCCCCAGCGGTCGGCGATGAGCTCGGCGCTCTCGCCCTGGGTGACGAAGTCGTAGCGTTCACGCAGTTCCGCGGGCCACGGCTCGCCGTAGAGTTCGCTGATCTTGGCCGGCGAGTTCATCGGCACATGACCCATGTGCTCGACGCCGCCGGCGATCACGATGTCGTGGACACCCGAGGAGACTAGTGCCGCAGCGAAGTTCACCGAGGTCTGTGCCGACCCGCAGCGGCGGTCCAGGGTGGTGGCCGGGACCTCGGCCGGGAATCCTGCCTGCAACCAGGCGTTACGGCCGATGTTGCGGGACTGCTCGCCGAACGGTGCCGTGCAGCCGATCACCAGGTCTTCGACGACGGCGGGGTCGATCCCGGTGCGCGCCACCAGATCCTGATAGCAGGCGGCCAGCATCGCATTGGGGTGGACGTCGCGGAACCACCCCTTCTCGGGATGTGACCGGCCGATCGGGGTGCGGACGGCCTCGGCGATGACGACCTCGCGGCCCGCCTGGGTGAACGGACCCGACACTCGTGACGCCATCTCAGATCACCGTCCCGCCGTCGACCGGCAGCACCTGGCCGGTGATGTAGCCTGCGGCCCCGGATGCGAGGAACACGAACGACGGGGCGATCTCGTCCGGATATGCCCAGCGCCCCAGTGGAATCCGAGCCAAGGTCTTCTCCGCGAGCTTCTCGTTGCTGCGGATGTTCTCGGTCATCGCGGTCGCGGCGAGCGGGGCGATCGCGTTGACCGTCACCGACTGCCGGGCCAGCTCCCGGGCCAGCGACTTGGTGAATCCGACGATCGCGGCCTTGGCGGCGCCGTAGTTGGCCTGTCCGATGGTGCCGGTGAGGCCGGCCGCCGAGGTGACGTTGATGATGCGGCCGGTGCCGTCGTCGGGCAGGTGGTCGAGTACCGCATGGCTGCAGTGGTAGGTGCCCATCAGATGGGTGTCGAGCACCGCACGGAACTTCGCCTCGTCCATCTTGGGGAACATCGCGGGCTTGATCACGCCGGCGTTGTTGACCAGGATGTGCACGGTGCCGTCGCCGAGCCGGGCGGCCGCTGCGGCCGCGTCCCGGGCGTTGTCGGCGTCGCACACGTCCAGCGCGAACGCCTCGGCCACTCCGCCTTTCGCGATGATGCGCTCGGCGACCGCGGCTGCGGCGTCCTTGTTGATGTCGGTGACGAGCACACGGGCTCCGGCCGCGGCGAATGCCTCGGCGACCGCGGCACCGACGCCGCCGCCGGCACCGGTGACCATCGCGGTGCGGCCGGTGAGGCCGAAGACCGCGATGCCGTCGGGAAGGGAAGAGTTGTCGGTCATCAGTAGCTCCTGGGTAGGCCGAGGACGTGTGAGCCGAGGTAGTTCAGGATCATCTCCTGACTGATCGGTGCGATACGGGTCAGTCGGGCCTCGCGGAAATAGCGGGCCACGTTGTACTCCTCCGAGTAGCCCATGCCGCCGTGGGTCTGCAGGGCGCGGTCGGCGGCCTCGAAACCGGCGTCGGCGCACAGGTATTTGGCGGTGTTGGCCTCACGGCCGCAGGGCTGACCGTTGTCGTAGAGCCAGGTGGCCTTGCGCAGCATGAGTTCGGCGGCATCGAGGCGGGCGAGGGAATCGGCGAGCGGGAACTGGATTCCCTGGTTCTTGCCGATGGCCCGGCCGAAGACCTCGCGGTCGTTGCCGTACCGCACTGCCGCACGCATGGCGGCCCGGCCGATCCCGAGGGCCTCGGCCGCCACCAGGCACCGCTCCGGGTTGAGCCCGTCGAGGATGTAGGTGAAGCCCTTGCCCTCTTCGCCGACGCGGTCCTCCACCGGGATCTCGAGTCCGTCGATGAACAGTTCGTTGGAGGTGACCGCGTTGCGGCCCATCTTCTTGATCGGCCGGATGTCGACCTTGCTGCGGTCGAGGTCGGTGAGGAACAGCGTCATACCGTCGGTCTTGCGCGGCGACTCGTCGAATTTCTGTGTGCGCGTGAGCAGCAGGATCTTCTCCGACTCGACGGCCTTGGAGATCCACACCTTGCGCCCGTTGACGATGTACTTGTCGCCCTCGCGCTTGGCGAAGGTGGTGATCTTGGTGGTGTCGAGGCCGGCGCCGGGCTCGGTGACGCCGAAGCACACGTGCAGGTCACCGTTGACGATCCGCGGGAGTGTGCGCTGCTTGAGTTCCTCGCTGCCGTGCACGATCACCGGGTGCATGCCGAAGATCGACAGGTGCATCGAGCTCGCGCCGTTCATCCCGGCACCGGATGCGGCGACCTGTTCGAGCAGGATGGAGGCCTCGGTGATGCCGTAGCCGTGGCCGCCGTACTCCTCCGGCGTGGTGATGCCGAGCCAACCGCCGGCGGCGAAGGCATCGTAGAACTCCCGCGGGAACTCGTGCTTTTCGTCCTTCTCCTGCCAGTACTGGTCGTCGAACTTGGCGGCCAGTTCGGCGACCGCATCACGGATCGTGATCTGGTCCTCTGTCAGTGCGAAATCCACGTCGGTTCTCCATCTCTCCGGTCAGACAACTATATCAATGGACTGACCAAATAACGCAAGGGGTCAGCTGGGACTGTTTACGGGGCCGAGCAGGGCCACCGCGATGCGCTCGTTCCACGCCGCGGGGGTGCCGAACAGCGTGCGGTCGAGCTTGGCCCGCTTGTAGAACAGGTGCAGGTCGTGCTCCCACGTGTAACCGATGGCCCCGTGCACGGTGAGCGCGGTGTCGGCGAGATCGGCGACCGACCTGGTCACCTGGGCCTTGGCGACCGCGGCGATCGTCGGGGCATCGGCGAGTGCGGCGTCCACGGCGGCCGCGGCGTACAGCGCACTCGAGTACGACGCCTCCACCGTCACCAGCATCTGCGCACAGGCGTGTTTGACCGCCTGGAAGCCACCGATCAACTGCCCGAACTGTTTACGCTGTTTGCTGTAGCCGACGGCGAGATCGAGCATGCGTTCGGCGGCGCCGAGGGCATCGGCGGCGACGAGCACCGGCGCGCGCAGGGCCGAGGCCGCCAGGGACTCCGCATCCACCGGGACCAGACCCGCGACGGGTGCGTCACGGAACTCGACGGTCGCCGTCGACCGGGAGCGATCGAGCAGATCGTCGGCGGTGATCACCGCGTCGGCCGCGGCCACCTGCGCGAGCGCGGGCCCGTCCGGGCCGCGGACGGGGACGACGAACACCTCGGCCTCGGCCGCACCGAGCACATGGGGCACGACGAGGCTCAGCGTGTCGCCGGCGGTCCCGGCGTCGATCGCATCGGGCCCGGTCACCGGCGGCCGATCCGCCCGGGTCGCGAGCACCGCGCGTCGCTGCCCCTCGACCAGCGCCGTCAGGTCGGCATCGGTGAGCAACGGCGCCACGATCGCCGCGGCGAACCACCCCGAATCGGGTACCGCGGCCCTACCGAACTCTCGTGCGGCCAAGGCCAGTTCGAGGACGCCACCGCCCTGGCCGCCGGCCTGTTCGGGGTATCCCACCCCCCACCAGCCCTCGCCGATCAGCGCATCGGTGAAGGGGCTCGACGACGAGCCCTGGAGTTCCCGCACCGTCTCGGTGGGGAACTTCGCCGTGATCCACTCCCGCAGCGAGGACGCGAACATCTCCTGTTCGTCGGACAGTTCCCAATGCATGGTTTCTCCTCAGCTCGCGTTCGCGCCGTGCACGACAACTCGGATGGCGTCGACCGCCTCGGGGTTCTCCGCACTCGACAGATCACCGGGATCGGAGCCGATGGCGGCCGCACGGACCGCGCGACGCAGGATCTTGGCCGAGCGGGTCTTCGGGAGCGCGTCGACCGTCCACACCTTGGCCGGCGCGAACGGCTTTCCGACACCGTCGGCCACCAGACGACGCAGCTGCTCGGACACACCGGTGGTGTCGGCGCCGGGACGGGGAACCCAGAAGGCCCAGACCGTCTCGCCCTTCTTCGGGTCGGGCACACCGACCGCAGCGGCCTCGGCGACCGCCGGATGGGTGGTGAGCACCGACTCCACCTCGGCCGGTGCGAGCCGTTTGCCTGCGACGTTCATGACATCGTCCGAGCGGCCCAGGATGTACCACTGTCCGTCGTCGTCGACGAGGGCGAAGTCGCCGTGGCACCACATGCCGGGGAAGGTCGACCAGTAGGACTCGAGGTAACGCTCACGGTCACCCCACACGCCCCGCGTCATCGCCGGCCAGGGTTGGCGGCACACCAGCTCACCGATGCTGCCGCGCAACGACTTCCCCTCGTCGTCGACGACGTCGACATCCATGCCGAGCGAGGGTCCGCCCAGCGAGCAGCTCGGGATCGGTTCCACCGGATAGGGGGCGAGGAACGATCCGCCCACCTCGGTACCGCCGGAGAAGTTGATCACCGGGACGGCTCCGCCGAAGACGTCACGCGCCAGCCAGTCATAGGAGTCCGGATCCCACGGCTCCCCCGTCGACCCGAGGACGTGGACCGAATCGAGATCGTATGCGGCGATCTCGTCGAGCGGTGTCGCCTTGAGCGCCCGGATCAGGGTCGGTGAGACACCGAGCATGGTGATCCGGTGTCGCTGCACCAGATCCCAGAGCCGACAGGCGTCGGGGACGTCGGGCGATCCCTCGTAGAGCACCAGCGTGGCCCCGTTGGCGTGCGTGCCGAAGGCCGCCAACGGCCCCATCACCCAGCCCATGTCGGTGATCCAGCAGAAGGTCTCCCCCGGTTTCACATCGAACGAGTACGCGACCTCGGTGGCTACCTTGACGGTGAACCCGGCATGGGTGTGCACCGCCCCCTTGGGTTTTCCCGTGGTGCCGGAGGTGTATCCGAGCATCAGCGTCTGCATCGCCGGGAACGGACGGAACGTGTAGGGGACGCGATCGTCGGAGATCAGTGTGTCCCAGCGCGTGACGGTCGCATCGAGACCGTCGAGATCTGTTGGGCTGCCGACGTTGTCGATGGTGATGACCGAGGTCACCGACGGCGTGCGGTCGAGGGCCTTGGCGAGTTCGCCGATCATGTCGACGGTGCGGCCCCGGCGAACGGTGCCGTCGGCCACCACGACCGCCTTGACGTCGGCATCGGCGAGCCGGGAAGCGATTGCCGGAGCGGCGAACCCGGAGAACAGCGGGACGAGGACCGCACCGATCCCGGCCGCGGCGTAGCACGCGACCACGGCCTCCGGGATCATCGGCAGGTAGATCCCGACGGCGTCTCCCTCGGTGATCCCCAGGTCGACCAGCCCTGCGGCCACCCGGCCGACCTGATCGGCCAGTTCGCGGTAGGTGAGGGTGCGGACCGTACCGTCCTCGGCCTCATGGATGATCGCCTGGCGGTCGGCACCGTCGTCGAGCCAGCGCGTGATGCACGCGTCGACGGCGTTGAACGTCCCGCCGACGAACCACTCGGGGAACTCCACGCCCGCGCTCGTGTCGAGGACCTGCTCGTACGGGGTCGCGAACGGGATACCCAGATCGGTGATCGCGGCGTCCCAGTACCAGGCCACGTCCTCGGTCGATCGACGACGCAGCTCGCCGATCGAGTCGATTCCGTGCCTGCGGCCCAGGCGCAGCACGTTGGCGTTCGCGAGGTGGTCGGCGGTCGGATTCCACACGTAGGTACTCATCGCATCACTCTCGGCCTCGGGGCATGCCGAGCACGCGCTCGGCAGCGATGTTGCGTTGGATGTAGGTCGAACCGCCGGCGATCGCGGTGCCGCGGGCCTGGTAGGCCAGCCGTAGCCACCGCTGCTGGTCGGGGTCCCCGGCGTCGACGGCGCGCTCGCCCGTTTCCGGCGCGTCGGCGAGGCCGAACTGTCCACCGAAGTCGGAGAGTTCGAGACCGAAGTCGGCGATGTCCTCGACGAGCGGACAGAAGTAGAGCTTGCCGATCGAGGTGACCGGACCCGGCGGTTGTCCCGATGCGGCTCCGGTGATCACCCGCTGACCGATGAGGTAGTGGGTCAGTGCACGGCCGTAGAGATCGGCGATGCGCTGCCGGATCGCCGGTTGCCCCGCGAGCGGCGCACCGTCGTCGTCGGTGGAGCGGCCGATCTGCTCGACCAGGTCGGCGACGGCGCGCGTGGTGTTGACGCGGCCGGTGGCGATACCCACCCGCTCGAAGGCGAGCGTGCCCATGGCGACCTTCCAGCCGCCGTCGACCTCGCCGACCAGCGCCGAATCGGGCACGAAGACGTCGTCGAGGAAGACCTCGTTGAACTCGGCCTCGCCCAGCATGTGTTCGAGCGGCCGGACGGTGATGCCCGGTGTGTCCATCGGCAGCAGGAAGTAACTGATGCCCTTGTGCCGGTCGCCGCCACCGGTGCGGGCGAGCAGGATCGCGTTGTCGGCGATCTGGGCGCGTGAGGTCCAGATCTTCTGTCCCTGGATCGACCAGCCGCCGTCGACCTTGGTGGCCTTGGTCCGCAGGGACGCCAGGTCCGATCCCGACTCGGGCTCGGAGAACAGCTGACACCAGATCTCGTCGCCGGTGAGGATCGGCTGCAGGTACCGCTGTTTCTGCTCGTCGTTGCCGAAGGCGACGATGGTCGGCCCGGCGAAGTCCTCGCCGATGATGTTCAGGCGGTCCGGCGCCCCGGCCCGGTCCATCTCCTCGTTGAAGATGGCCTTGGTCTTGGCATCGGCACCGGCCCCGCCGAACTCCTGGGGCCAGGACAGGCCGGCGAACCCGGCGTCGAACAGCATTCGCTGCCACACCGACCAGAACTCGCGTTTGGCCTCGAGCCGCGCCGGTTCGGGCCACGGCAGCGTGGGCAGTGTGTCGGTCAGCCAGCCGCGGACCCGATCCCGGAACCGTGCCTCGTCAGGCGAATCGCTCAGATCCATTCGAACCTCCAGTTCATTAGGACCAACGTTACAATAGGTCTGACCATAAAATCCAGGAGGTTCTCATGCCGAATTCCACGGCGCAGATCGACTCCGGCAACACCGTGCTCGACGTCGTGTCGTTCGAGGTAGAGGCCGGAAAAGTGCGCGAGTTCGCGCGCGCCACACACGCCGCCGACCCCGTACACACCGACGCCGACGCCGCACATGACGCCGGTCTGACGGCCGTCGCCGCCACCCCGACGCATGTGGTGGTCGCCGGTCATCACCGCGACCAGAGGCGGTTCGTCGAGAACTTGGGTCTCGCGATCGAACGCGTGGTGGTGGGCTCGGTCGAGTGGGAGTACGCGCGGCCGCTGCTGGTGGGCGATCGCCTGACCGGCACCCGTCGGATCGTCGACGACGCGACCAGAGAAGGAAAGCGCGGTGGCACGATGCGCCTGGTCACCCTGGAGACGGCCTGGGTCGACGCCGCCGGTGACGTCGCCGTCACCCAGCGCGAGGTTCTGATCGAGCGGGGTGCCTGATGACCCGCGCGCCCATCGTCCTGACCACCGGACAGGAACTCGAGTCGCGGGAGATCGGCCCGATCACCCAGACCGACATCGTCCGATTCGCCGGCGCCGGCGGAGACTTCAACCCCCTGCACCACGACGCCGGATACGCACGCCGGGCCGGGCTCCCGGATGTGATCGCCATGGGACAGATGCAGGCGGGAATGCTCGCCGCATGGGTCACCGATCTGGTGCATGTGGAGAACCTCGTGACGTACTCGGTGCGTTTCGCCTCGCCACTGGCGATCGGAGACCGCCTCGTGCTCACCGGCCGGGTCGACGACGTCGACCCCACCGACCACATCGCTGCGCTCACCCTCGAGGCAAAGGTCGGTGACCGCGTGGTGATCTCCGGAAAGGCCCGGGTACGGACGGCATCGGAGTCCGCGGCCTGAACACCGGTCGTCGAAGCCCGGGAGCCGACGTCGGAGATGGTTGCGGACATCGTCGCCTCACCGGGTTTCGACACGGGTCCTCGCCTAACGGCTCGGTCCCGGCTCAACCACCAAAATAGCTGTGCCAGTGAATGGTTGGATGATTGGCTCCGGCTCAACCATCAAAGTAATTGCGACCGTGACTGATTGATGGTTGAGCCGACGAGGAGCGAAGCGACGAGACGAGTCGAAACCTCAGACAGCCGAACTCCCAACGCCACCACCCCAGAAGTGGTTGCGAACATCGTCGCCCCACCGGGTTTCGACACGGGTCCTCGCCTAACGGCTCGGTCCCGGCTCAACCATCACAATAGCTGTGCCAGTGGATGGTTGAGCCGACGAGGAGCGCAGCGACAAGTCGAGTCGAAACCTCAGACGGCCGAACTCACCAACGCCACCACCCCAAAAGTGGTTGCGAACACCGCCACCCCACCGGGTTTCGACACAGATCCTCGCCTAACGGCTCGGTCCCGGCTCAACCACCAAAGTAGCCGCGCCAGTTGATGGTTGAGCCGACGAGGAGCGAAGCGACAAGTCGAGTCGAAACCTCAGACAGCCGAACTCACCAACGCCACCACCCCAAAACGTGGATACGGACATCGCCACCCCACCAGGTTTCGACACAGATCCTCGCCTAACGGCTCGGTCCCGGCTCAACCACCAAAGTAGCCGCGCCAGTTGATGGTTGAGCCGACGAGGAGCGAAGCGACAAGACGAGTCGAAACCTCAGACAGCCGAACTCACCAACGCCCCCACCCCAAAACGTGGATACGGACATCGTCGCCTCACCGGGTTTCGACACGGGTCCTCGCCTAACGGCTCGGTCCCGGCTCAACCACCAAAGTCATTGACACCGCCAATAATTGATGGTTGAGCCGACGAGGAGCGCAGCGACAAGACGAGTCGAAACCTCAGACAGCCGAACTCACCAACGCCCCCACCCCAAAACGTGGTTGCGAACACCGCCACCCCACCAGGTTTCGGCACAGATCCTCGCCTAACGGCTCGGTCCCGGCTCAACCATCCAAAGTTGCAGCGCCAGTGGATGGTTGAGCCGACGAGGAGCGCAGCGACGAGACGAGTCGAAACCTCAGACGGCCGAACTCACCAACACCACCACCCCAGAAGTGGTTGCGAACACCGCCACCCCACCAGGTTTCGACACGGGTCCTCGCCTAACGGCTCGGTCCCGGCTCAACCACCCACAGCTTTGGCGGCGGCTCGGTCCCGGATCAACCATCAATTGTGCAGCGATAGCTGGTGATTGCACTCAGGGGACCAGGACGATCTTTCCGTACTCGCCCCCGGCTTCCAGACGTCGATGGGCTTCGGCGGCATCGCCGAGTGGATAGGTGGCGGCGATCGGCGGTGGGGCGACATCGCCGGCCGCGATCAGGTTCATCAGACCCCGGAAGTCCTCGGGACCACCCATGGTGGTGCCGAGCAGGCTGAACTGCCCGAAGAAGTACTTGCGTACGTCGAGGGTGACGTGCTCGGCGACGTTGGCGCCGAGGACGACGAGCCGACCGCCGGGTCGCAGGGCCCGCAGCGAATGGTCCCACAGGCCGACCGGATCGAGGACGACGTCGAATCCCTTTCCATCGGGCGAGAGTTCCTTCACCTCTTCGGGCCAGGTGTCCCGCGTGTGCAGCACGCCGCCGGCGGCACCCGCGGCGCGAGCACCCGCGAGTTTCTCCTCCGACGAGCCCGTCACATGGGTATGTGCCCCGATACCGCCTGCCAGCGACAACGCCATGGTGGAGACGCCCCCGCCCGCCCCGATGATGAGCAGCGACTCACCCGCCCGGAGTCCGGCGCGGGTCACCAGGGCACGGAAGCTGGTGACCCCGACCAGGGGAAGCGCTGCGGCCTGCTCCCACGAGTACCCCGCGGGTTTCGGTGCGAGGCATTCCTCGGGCACGTTCACGTACTGGGCGTAGGTGCCCGGCGTGGAGTCGCCGAGGATCTGGAACCCGGCCCCGGGCGCATCCGTCCGGTCGCCCCAGAACAGGGACGGCAGGATGAGGACTTCCTCACCGGTGTCGGTGCGGACACCGGCACCGTCGGCGCCAGGGGTGTGCGGCAGCGGCGAGGCGTACCGGCCCCGACGGACCAGCACGTCGTGCCAGTTGAGCGCGGCGGCGCGGATCTCGACGGTCACCCATCCGGGCCCGGGGTCTGCCAGGTCGACGTCGGTGGGCACGAGCACCCCCGGATCGCCGAACTCCGACATCACGATCGCCTTCATGACTCGTACCGCTGGAGAACGACCGTGGCCAGCGCACACGGTTTGCCCGACGAGTTCGCCGCGGCCACCCGCACGACCATCAGCGACCGGCCTCGATGAAGCACCTCTGCGCGAAAAGCGGTGGTGTCGGCGGCATTCCCCGGACGCACATAGGAGATGTCGATGCTGGTGGTCCGCAGCTCGCCGTGCGCATCGACCGCCGACATCGCCGCCAGCTCCGACCCGACGATCAGGATTCCGCCGTGGATGTTCCCCATGCCGTTGGCCGCGAACGGTGTCGGCGCCAGCTCGACGACGCCCGATCCGAAGTCCTGCACACCCAGTGCCTCACGAAGTGTCACCTCCGGAGCGGGGGCCGCGATGGTCGCGGCCGTACTCGTGGGCTGCTCTTCGACGGCCACGAGATGTGATCGCTGGGTGATCAGGGCGACGGTGGCCCCGGCGGCATCGACCACCGATCCGCGCGTCGCCCCTCCGCGCTCGTCCCGCGCCACGAGCTCGCCGGTGATCGAGACGGCCGCGCCGTCGACCGGCGGATCGGCCAGGAAGTCGACACGGATACCGAGGCTGACCGGCCATTTACCTTGCGGCGCACCGGATGCGATGACGTACCCGGTGACATCGTCCAGCGGGACGCCGAGCGCACCCCGGCACACACCGGCCACCGGATCGGCCAGCCAGGGACCGGCGGTCATGGACAGTTCCGCCGACGTCGCCGACAGCCCCACCAGATCGACCCGCAGCAAGGCCTCCGCACCGGAGACCACGAACTCGGTCGATGTCGATGTCGTCATCTGTTCAGTGTGCCCCAGCCGCCGTGGGCTGCTGCAACTCGTCGGCGATCTGCTTGCGCAGCACGTGCTTCTGGATCTTTCCGGTCGCCGTCATCGGCAGCGAGTCGATCGGGATGACGCGCTCGGGTGTCTTCTGCACGGCGACACCGCGATCGGTGAGGTATGCGCGCAGTTCCTCGACGGTGGGCGCGGTGTGACCGTCCTTGGCGACGACGTAGCAGCACACCTTCTCGCCCAGCTTCTCGTCGGGCATGCCGACGACGGCCAGCGCCAGCAGGTCGGGATGGCCGGCGAGCTTGTCCTCGACCTCACGCACACTGATGTTCATCCCGCCACGGATCACGATGTCCTTGGTGCGGCCGGTGACCCGGACGAATCCGTCGGCATCCATGACGCCGAGATCGCCGGAGCGGGAGAATCCCTCGGGGGTGAAGAGTTCGGCGGTGTCCTGGGGCCGGTTCAGATACTCGATCATGTGCGACGGACCGCGATAGGCGATGTCGCCCTCGGCCCCTCGGGGTACCTCGTAGCCGTCGGGACCGACCACCTTGACCTCGGCGCCGGGCAGTGCGGAGCCGTCGGAGGTGATCGCCCGCGACGGATCGTCGCCGACGGTGCAGGTGGTGGTCGACAGGTTCTCGCTGCGACCGTAGAGCGAGAGGATGCGTGCCTGCGGCAGTTTCGCGGTGGCGTTCTCGACCACCGTGGCCGGGATCGGCGAGCCGGCGCAGGTCCACATCCGCAGCGTCGACAGATCCGCGGTCGGGTCCTCCTCGGCCGCGGCGATCAGGGTCTGCAGGAAGGTGGTCGCGGTGACCGCCGAGGTGCAGCCGAACTTCGCGATGTCGGCGAGCCCGGCCTGCGGGGTCCACTCGGCCATCACGTGCGTGGCCGCACCGGCCATCAGCGGGATCAGCACGCTGGTCACCAGGCCGGTGGTGTGCGTGATGGGCGACGGCCCGAACTGCACGTCGTCCTCGGTGTGACCGAAGGCGACGGTCAGCATGCGGGCACCGGAGGCATAGGTGTTGAAGGTGTGCACACATCCCTTGGGCCGCGAGGTGGTCCCGGAGGTGTAGACGATGACGAACGGATCGTCAGGATGCACCCGGATGTCGAGTTCGGCGTCGGCGGCGGCCGGATCGACGTCGGTGAGGATGAGATCCTCGAGCACCCGGATGTCGCGCTCGGCCAGTGCCGGCCGTACCGACTCCGGTGCGCGGACCGCCACGATCGTCTCGAGGGTCGGCGAGTCCTTGCGGATCTCCTCGAACATGCCGGCGTAGTCGAATCCCTTGAACTCGAACGGGGCGATCGCCACCGACACCTCGGCGTCGGAGACGACGTGTGCGACCTCGTCCTTGCGGTAGATCGGCATGATGGGGACCATCACGGCCCCGATCCGTGCGAGCGATGCCGCGACGACGATGAATGCCGCCCAGTTGGGAAGCTGCACGGCCACACGGGCACCCGCCCGGACCCCACCGCGATGGAGTCCGACGGCCAGCTGCTGCGACGAGGTGTACAGCTCGGCGAAGGTCAGGGCGTGCACCCCGTCGGTGACGAAGACCTTGTCGGGCATCGACTCGGCGCGCGACCGCAGCAGTTCGGTGAAGTTCTCGTCGGCCCATTGGCCGGCGGCGTAGTACTCGTCGATCTGTTCCTGGGTGTAGCGACCCAGGTTGCGTCCACCGCTCATGATGTGGCCTCCATCTCATCGTCTTGCATACGTCCAAAGGTTAAAAAGGTCTGACCGAAAAATCAATAGGGTTCGGTTGTCCGATTTCGGACCCGCGCAAAGATCACCCCTCCGGGGGAATTCGATCCCCCATCGGGGGTATCTTCATTGGTCAGACCGAAAAGTCGATTGCGCCGGTGGTTCCGACTGGCAATTCTGGAGTGACACCGTTCACATTCACCGGGAACGGTCCCCCGCGGATTCCAGGGCTCGCCCGATCCGGGACGGCCCCCGATCCGAGGCCTTCGGAGCGACCCCGACTCCCCACGATCACCACCCCAGAAGCACTATCCGGAATCGAGACAGGAGCCCCATGACCACCATCGACTATCCCGAGCTGTACCTCGGCGGAGCGTGGCACCGGCCCACCACCGCCGACCGCATCGAGGTGCGTTCCCCGGCCACCGAGGAGATCATCGGGTCGGTGCCGGCCGGCGCACCCGGTGACATCGACAACGCCGTCGCCGCAGCCCGCAACGCCTTCGACGATCCGACCGGCTGGGCGACCTGGCATCCCAAGCAGCGCGCCGAGGTCCTCGAGCGGTTCGCCGCCGAGCTCGAGTCCCGGGCGGGTGAGACCGCCCGCCGTGTGACCATCCAGAACGGCATGCCGATCTGGCTCGCCGAGCAGTTCGAGGGCGGTTTCCCGTCGGTCCTGGTGCGCTACTTCAGCGACATGATGGTGAACTCCGCCGAGGTCGACACCCGTCCGGGCATGCTCGGTGGGACCGCCCTCGTCTCACGCAAGCCGATCGGCGTCGTCGGCGCCATCGTGCCGTGGAATGTGCCCCAGGCGATCACCTTCCTCAAGCTCGCGCCCGCGCTCGCCGCCGGCTGCACCGTGGTGCTCAAGCCCGCCGAGGAGACCGTCCTCGACGCCTTCCTGATGGCCGAGGCCGCCCTCGCCGCGGGTCTGCCCGAGGGCGTCCTGAACGTGGTGCCCGGTGGACGCGAACTCGGCGCCTACCTGGTGGAGCATCCCGGCATCGACAAGGTGTCGTTCACCGGTTCCACCGCGGCCGGGCGCGCCATCGCCGAGACCTGCGGCCGGCTGCTGCGGCCGGTCACCCTCGAACTCGGCGGCAAGTCGGCGGCCATCCTGCTCGACGACGTCGACCTGGGTGCCTCGATGGAATCCCTGTTCGCCGCAACACTGTTGAACAACGGCCAGATCTGCTGGCTCAACACCCGCGTACTCGCACCCCGGTCGCGCTACGGCGAGGTCGTCGATGCGATCACCGCCCTGGCATCGTCACTGGAGATCGGCGACCCGCTCGATCCGGCCACCAAGATCGGCCCGCTGGTCTCGTCCCGTCAGCGGGACCGCGTCGAGGGCTACATCGCCAAGGGCAAGGCCGAGGGCGCTCGGCTGACCACCGGCGGCGGCCGCCCGGCACTCGATTCCGGATGGTTCGTCGAACCCACCGTCTTCGCCGATCTGGACAACACCGCGACCATCGCGCGTGAGGAGATCTTCGGCCCGGTCCTCTCGGTGATCCCGTTCGAGGACGACGAGCAGGCCCTGGCGATCGCCAACGACAGCGATTACGGCCTCGGCGGCACCGTCTGGTCGTCGGACATCGAGCGTGCGTCGGCGCTGGCGAGCCGCGTGCGTTCGGGCACCGTCGGGGTGAACCACTACTCCAACGACCCGGTCGCACCGTTCGGCGGGATCAAGAACAGCGGGATGGGCCGCGAGCTGGGACCCGAGGGACTGCACGCGTTCCAGCAACTGCACACCGTCTACCTCCCGCCGGCGGGCTGATCGGAGGGTCGTCGAACACCGTGTACACTGTGCGCCATATCACAGCCCGCCCCGAAGGAGGCGACTCCATGTCGAATCCGGAGACGCCGGATTCGCAAGCACGTGCGCTGACCGCGTTCTTGCGGAATCTCCGTGCCGCCGACCTCGACAGCTTCGCCTCGACCGCGGTGGCCTCGGCGTGCACCGATCTCGGGTTCTGCAAGGCGATGTTCTCGTGGGTCGACGGTCCCGCGTGGCGGCCGGCGGCAGTGTTCGTCTCCCCCACCCTCGACACGGTGTTCGACGACCTGATCGACGCAGTGGACGGGTCGGCGGTACCGCTTCTCCGGGCGCCTCGCGAGGCCGACCTGGTGCGCTACCGCCGACCGTTCATCCTGGGGAAGAAGGACTACCGGCACTCCTACCGCCCACTCATCGACCTCTCGTATCCGGCCGCCTATGCAGCCGCACCCATCGTGGCCTTCGGCCGGACGGTGGCGATCCTGCACGTCGATCACCACGCCGACGCCGTCGGCCCCGAGGATCTGACGCTGCTGGCCCGCAGTGCACACCTGTGCAGCCTGAGTTACTCCACATTGGAGCGACGGGCCCGGGTGCGCGACCAGCAGACCGCGGTACGCACAGCCCTGGCGGCGATGTCGCCGCCATCCGGACATCCGGCCCCGCCCGACCGTATTCCACTGTCCGACACGGTATTCGGCACATCGACGACAGCCTCGGCGACAGCGGCCCCGGTGACGACGGGCCCCATCGACAGCCTCACCGACCGGGAGCACGAGGTGCTACGCCTCTTGGCGACCGGGGCGTCGAATCGATCCATCGCCGAACATCTGTACATCTCCGACGGCACTGTGAAATCGCATGTGCACCGGATCTTCCGAAAGGTCGGCGTCCAGACACGCGCACAGGCCGCGGCGCTCTACCGGGCCCGGACAGCACACACTTCGGCGTCGTGAGTGCGCCACTCCTCACACGCCACGATTCTCCGGCCCCGAGCTACGTGAGCGGTGACGACATTCGTGAGCGGTAACGGCGGTTCCGCCCATCTGGACCGGGCGATCATCGCGATCACCCAGGCGCGCAACGAGAACGAGATCGCACTCCTGCTCGCCGAGTTCGGCACCGTACTGACCGGCGCCGACGCCGCAGAGGTCGTGGAGATCGGCGACGACGGCGGCCGACGTGTGTCGCATTCGCTCCCCTGCCCGGACCTGTACGCCGGGCTCGGCACCGAGGACTGGTCGCGGATCGTGCGTGGTGCGCTCGACGGCCCGACCGTCATATCCCCCGCCGTCATATCCCCGACCGTCATCTCCCCGACTGGCACGCCCCCCTCGGCGCGCACCCGCGTCGTCACCTGCGTCCCGGTGTTCTCGGATGCGCCACTCCTGCCCGATGCGCCCGTTCTCGCCGATGTGCCCGCATTCCCCGGAGCCAGAACACGATCGGCACTTCTCCTGGCCGGCCGACCGGCCCGGGACGGGCTCGACGAGGTGACCCTGCTGGCCGAGGTCGCCGCAGCGGCAGCCGAGAGCATCACCGCCCGGCGTTCCCTGCGTCTGCATTCCGAGCAGCTCGGTCTGCTCGGGGCACGGTTGATGACGTTGGCCGACAGGAACATCGACGACGATCTCGGCCCGGCCCCGCAGCCCGAGGACGATACCGCGACGACCACCGCCGATCTCACCGACCGGGAACGGGAGATACTGGAGGTGGTCGTCTCCGGGGCATCGAATTCCCAGATCGCCGAGCGATTCACGATCTCCGTGGAGACCGTGAAGTCGCACGTCAAACGGATTCTCCGGAAGCTGAACGCCGCCAACAGGTCCGAGCTGATCGCCAGATACGGCGGGCTCGGTTCGGCCGTCACAGCCCCGAATCCACCACCTCCACATGGATCTCGTCCTGATCCGAGATGATCAGCTGGCATGCCAACCGTGAATTGGGTTGCGCGCCATCGAGGAACTCGACGAGTTCCAGTTCCTCCTCCGTGGGGTCGTCGAACTGTGCGTGCGCGCCGGCCGGGAGGTACACATGGCAGGTCGCACACGAACAACTGCCACCACACTCGGCGACGATGCCGGGAAGATTGTTGCGAACGGATCCGTCCATCACGCTCTGACCCGTGGGGACCTCGACGGTTCGCGCCTCGCCGTCGGGAAGATGATAGGTGACCTTGGCCATGGGAACTCCTGGTGGTGAAGGGGATCGCGGACCGGCGACCACCCGGCGGTACTGATACGCAGGACTGGGATCGGTTGCGTGACATCGATTCTGAGGAGCACAGATCGTGGAGTTCATCACCAGGGCGGGGGATCGGCATCCCCCATCGGGGTGAACCGCCCTCCGTCCGCCGTCATCGGCGTCACCCCAGCCGCTCCGATATCCCTCCAGCGGCCACCGCGTCCCCCACTCCAGGGTGACGCCCGTCACTACTCAGTCGCAGAAACTGGTCGTACCACAGCCATTCGACGCAGGAGATCCCATGACCTCAACGATCCGGCCGGAGTCCGACACCACGGTCCCCGACGATGTCGCCGCACAGATCGTCCTCCCGGAGGGACATCGCGACGACGATCGCCTCTTCGAGGCCTACCGGTGGTTGCGCGACAACCAGCCGCTCGGGCTCGCATCCGTCGACGGGTACGACCCGGTGTATCTCGTGAGCAAGCATGCCGACATCATGGAGATCGAGCGTCAGCCCGACATCTTCACCAGCGCCGGGGGCGAGAACAAGGGCGCCTTCAATCCCATTCTCGCCAATCGCGCCGGCGACGAGTTCACCAGGTCGATCAACAACGGCAGCCTGCGCATCCTGGAGACACTCACCTACCTCGACCCGCCGGAACACACCGTCGTCAAGGACATTGCCGCCGAGTGGTTCCGGCCCAACAACCTCAAGCAATGGGAAGACGCCATCCGGGTACTCGCCCGCGAGTCGGTGGACCGGCTCCTGGCCACCGACGGCCGGATCGACTTCGTCAAGGACTTCGCCCTGCAGTACCCGCTGCACGTGATCATGAGCCTGTTCGGCGTCCCGGAGTCCGACGAGCCCCGCATGATGACCCTGACCCAGGAGTTCTTCGGGACCGCCGACCCCGACGCGGCCCGCGATGACGTGGAACCGTTGACACCGGATGCCGCCGCCCAGCAGTGGGTGGCCACCATCAACGACTTCTACGCCTACTTCGACGAGCTGCTGATGGACCGGCGGGCCAACCCGACCGGCGATCTGGCATCGATCATCGCGACCGCGACCACTGCAGACGGCGACTACTTCCCGAAGGAGGTGGCCTACGGGTACTTCATCGCGATCGCCACGGCAGGCCACGACACCACCTCGTCGACGCTGGCCGGCGGGGTGCGGGCGATCGCACAGAATCCGGGACTGCTCCAGCGGCTCCAAGGGGATCTGTCACTGGTCCCCAACCTGGTCAACGAGTCACTGCGGTGGGCGTCGCCGGTCAAGCACTTCATGCGAACAGCCTTGCAGCCCTACACCCTTCGAGGTGTCGATCTGCACCCGGGTGACCGGTTCATGCTGCTGTACCAGAGCGGAAACCGCGACAGCGACGTGTTCGTCGATCCGGATGTGTTCAACATCGACCGCCGGCCCAACAAGCACATCGCCTTCGGATACGGGCCACACATGTGCATCGGCCAGCATCTGGCCAAGCTCGAACTCAAGATCATGTTCGAGACCCTGCTGCCGCATCTCGAGGCCGTCGAGCTCGACGGCGACGCACGGTTCATCCAGACGAACTTCGTCGGCGGTCTGAAGAACATGCCGGTACGGCTCACCCTGAGGCAGCGGTGACCACACCCCAGGGTCCGGTCGTCATCGTCGGCGCCGGGCACGGTGGCGCCGGAATCGCCGCACTGCTGCGGCAATCCGGCTTCACCGGTCCGGTGACCCTCCTCGGGACCGAGCAACACCACCCCTATCATCGGCCGCCCCTGTCGAAGAAGTTCGACGACGCGACACTGCGGCAGCTCCTGCGTCCCGAAGAGTTCTATGCCGGCAACGCGATCGACCTGCGGCTCGGGGTCACCGTGAGCGAGATCCGGCGGGACCAGCGGGTCGTGGTGACCGAGACCGGCACCCAGATCCCCTACGCCACGCTCGTGCTGGCCACCGGCTCCCGCCCGCGGGTCCTCGACGTCGCCGGGTCGTCGCGGTCCGATGTGCACACCCTGCGCACCATCGACGACGCGGGAGCACTGCGCCGATCACTCTCGCGCGGTGGCGATCTGGCGATCATCGGCGGCGGCTATGTGGGGATGGAGGTCGCCGCGGTCGCCCGGAATCGGGGCATCGCCGTCACGGTGATCGAGCGCGAGGACCGAATCCTCGCGCGCGTCGCCGGACCGGAGCTCTCGTCGCTGCTCACCGAGCACCATCGGCGTCACGGTGTTCGCATCGTGACCGGGCGATCGGTCTCGGAGGTTCGCGGGGTGGGCACCGAGGTCACCGGCGTGACCCTCGACGACGGAAGCGTCATCGACTGCGGCACGGTACTGGTCGGAGTCGGCGCCGTCGCCGCCGAAGACCTGGCATCCGCCGCCGGGCTGGCGTGTGACGGTGGCGTTCTCACCGACGACGACGGCCGCACCAGCGATCCGCACGTCTTCGCCATCGGCGATGTCGCCCGCCGGCCGGTCGCCGGATACGACGGTCTGCGTCGTCTCGAATCGATTCCGGCGGCCACCGACCACGCCAAGCGGGCGGTGGCGGCGATCCTCGGACTCGAGCCCGGCCGCACCGAGGTGCCCTGGTTCTGGTCGGATCAGTTCGACCTCAAGCTCAAGATCGCCGGCCTCGTCATGCCCGACGACCAGGTCGTCACCCGCCGGTCGCCGACCGGGACGTCGGTGTCGTTCTTCCACATCCGACCCGACGGCACCGTCGGCGCGGTCGAGGCGGTGGACGCACCGGCCGACTTCATGGCGGGTAAGAAGCTGATCGAGGCGGGCGTCACGGTCGATCCGGCCACTCTGGCCGATCCATCGGTACCGCTGAAGCAACTCATCGCCCGCAGTGTGGCGCACACGTGAACCGAGGGCCGAGAACCGGCCGAAACGCATCCATCTGAGATCCCACCCAGAGGAGAAATCATGAAATCCACTGCAGCCCTGCTGACCGGTGTCGGCAGCGACTTCGAGATCGCCGAGATCGACATCGACGGCCCGCGTCCCGGTGAAGTGCTGGTCGAGATCGCGGCCGCCGGACTCTGCCACACCGATCTCGCGGCCCGTGACGGCGTGTTGCCGATCGAGTACCCCGGGGTCGTCGGCCACGAGGGTGCGGGCACCGTGATCGCGATCGGCGAGGGCGTCACCAAGGTCGGTGTCGGCGACCGGGTCAGCCTGACGTTCAACAGCTGCGGGCACTGCCACACTTGCACCACCGGACGCCAATCCTATTGTGAGAACTTCAATCTGAAGAACTATGGCGGTGTCCGCGACGACGGCAGCAAGCCGCTGCACCAGGACGGCCGGCCGGTGGGCGGCATGTTCTTCGGTCAGTCGTCGTTCGCCACTGTCGCACTGGCGAACGAACGCAACACGGTGAAGATCGATGCCGACATACCGTTCGAGATGCTCGCCCCGCTGGGTTGCGGTATCCAGACCGGCGTGGGTGCGGTGACCCGATCCCTGAAGGCGCAGAAGGGATCGACGATCGCGATCGCCGGTGGCGGTTCGGTGGGGCTGGCGGCGGTGATGGGCGCGGTCCTCGCCGAGTGTGCGACGATCATCGTCGTCGAGCCCAATGAACGGCGTCGTGCGCTCGCGCTCGAACTGGGTGCCACCCATGCGCTCGATCCCGCGGCAGGCGATGTCACCGAACAGATCCGGGCAATCGTGGCACGTGGTGTCGACCACGTCCTCGACACCACCGGAATCCCGGCCGTGGTCACCACACTCATCGGCGCCACCGCGGTCCGCGGATCGGTCGGCCTGATCGGGGTACCCTCGGATGCCACCGCCGCCATCGAGCTCAACATCATCGCCGTGCTCACCCTCGGCCTGACCGTCATGGGCATCATCGAGGGGGATTCCACGCCGGACGAGTTCATCCCCGAACTGGTCGAGCACCACCTCGCCGGTCGCCTCCCCCTGGAGAAGCTCGTCACCACCTTCCCGTTCGCCGAGATCAACTCGGCGGTGAAGATCCAACACGACGGCGGTGTGGTGAAGCCGGTGCTGATGTTCGACTGATCCGCGTCGACAATCGTCCGGCCCGGGCGAATGCGGATATGCTGCACCCCGGAACGCCACCACGTTCGAGGTGGTCACCGACACCGCCGACTCACCGGGTTTCGACACGGGTCCTCGCGATGCTCGGTCCCGGCTCAACCATCAAATTTTGTTGCCGACGTTGATGATTGAGTTGACAGCCATCAAAAGATGCAGCCGCGGTTGATGGTTGAGCCGGTGAGGAGCGCAAGCGATGAGACGTGTCGAAACCTCCGCCGGCCAACCCCGCAACGCCACCACGTTCGAGGTGGTCACCGACACCGCCGACCCACCGGGTTTCGACACGGGTCCTCGCGATGCTCGGTCCCGGCTCAACCATCAAATTTTGTTGCCGACGTTGATGATTGAGTTGACAGCCATCAAAAGATGCAGCCGCGGTTGATGGTTGAGCCGGTGAGGAGCGCAAGCGACGAGACGTGTCGAAACCTCCGCCGGCCAACCCCGCAACGCCACCACGTTCGAGGCGGTCACCGACACCGCCGACCCACCGGGTTTCGACACGGGTCCTCGCGATGCTCGGTCCCGGCTCAACCATCAAATTTTGTTGCCGACGTTGATGATTGAGTTGACAGCCATCAAAAGATGCAGCCGCGGTTGATGGTTGAGCCGGTGAGGAGCGCAAGCGACGAGACGTGTCGAAACCTCCGCCGGCCAACCCCGCAACGCCACCACATTCGAGGCGTTCACCGACACCGCCGACTCACCAGGTTTCGACACGGGTCCTCGCGATGCTCGGTCCCGGCTCAACCACCAAACGGTGCGGCGGTTGTTGGGTCCTCGCGATGCTCGGTCCCGGCTCAACCTTCAAAGATTCAGAGCCCGTGGATGGTTGAGCCGACGATGATCGAAGCGGCGAGATGTGTCGAAGCCTCTGCCGGCCGAACCGCCTACAGGGGAAGCAGCAGTTTGCGATTGTGCCTTGAACCGATCCGCCGACGGCAATGCTCGTCGAGGGCGGCCGACTGTGCGACGTCGAGGCGGACCAGGCCCGCCCGTAGTGCCGAACGCACCCGGGTGTAGAACGCCGACGGCGGCATCCCGAAGGTCAGGAAGATCTCCTCCTCCGGGGTGTCGAACGGCGCCCAAGCCAGAGCGAACCGCACCATGTCGGCGGAAGCGGCAGTGGTCTGCGAGGTCTGCATCTCGCCCTCCTTTCGTTGTGTTTATGGTATGACCAAATAAGTGGACGGTCAACCATCTCGGCCCATCTCGTGATGGGCTGTGGATCGTTCATCTGTTTGGTCGTACCATACGATCTATTACGCCAATAGGCGCGACAATCACCACGACGTCAGGATGGTCCATGATCTCCTTCGAGTTCACCGAGGAACAACAACAGTTCGCCAAGGTGCTGCGCGACTTCAGCACCAAAGAACTTCTCCCCCACTACACCCGGCGTGCGGCGAGCACCGATTTCCCGTACGAGGCATTCGCGCGCCTGGGAGAGCTGGGGGTGCTCGGCATCGGGCTTCCCGAGCGGTTCGGCGGCACCGGCACCGAGGATCCACTGCTGCTCGGCCTGGCCACCGAGGTCCTGGCCGAGGGTGACATCAATCTGGCATCGGCGCCCATCCAGGTCGGGCTGGTGGGCTCCCAGCTCGTTCACTCGAGTGACGAAGTCCAGGAACGGTATCTGCCCGCACTGATCGAGGGCCGGGAGACCCTGGCCATCGCGCTGACCGAGCCCGGCTCCGGCTCGGATGCCGGCGCCCTGCGGACCACCGCCACCCCGGTCGACGGGGGCTGGCGGCTCTCCGGCGAGAAGACCGCCATCAGCTGGGCCATGAACGCCTCGGCCACGCTCGTCTATGCCCGGACCCCGGGCACCAGCCGCTCGAAGGGCGTGAGCTGCTTCGTCGTCCCGATGGACGCCGAGGGCGTGACCCGCCATCACATGCTGGGGATGGGATGCCTGCCGATCGGCTGGGGCTCGATCCACCTCGACGACGTCTTCATCCCCACCAGCCACCTGGTCGGCGAGGAGGGCCGTGGATTCGCAGCGGTGATGAACCACTTCGACTTCAGCCGCGCCGCAATCGGTTTGATGTGCCTGGGTGCGGCCCGGCAGAGTCTGGACGAGGCGGTGACCTACTCCGAGCAGCGCGAGACCTTCGGCCAGCCGATCTCGACCTACCAGGGCGTCTCGTTCGGCATCGCCGAGCAGGCCACCCTGGTCGAGGCGGCCCGGCTGCTCTGCTACAAGGCCCTGTGGTCGCGGGAGGCCGGCCTCCCGCACACGGCACTGGCGTCGATGAGCAAGTGGTGGCCGCCGCAGGTCGCGCGGCAGGCCATCGAGGTGGCCATGCGAATCCACGGAAACCTGGGCTACGCAGCCGAATTCCCGCATCAGGCCCGCTACCGTGACGTGATGGCCTACCTGGTGGCGGCCGACGGCAGCGCCGAGATCCAGAAGCGCATCATCTCCGGCGACATCTACAAGCGCGGTTCCACCGCATTCTGATCCACTTCGGTATCGACGAGACCGCCGGTGTGACAATCTCTGTCACACCGGCGGTCTCGTCAGAAGGGGGAGGATTCGACAGGCGAACACCTGTCGTGCCGACTCAGCGGTCGGCGAGTGCCAGGACCCGCTGCGCCTGCTTCAGATGCGGCAGGTCGAGCATCTTGCCGTCCAGCGCAACCGTTCCCACGTCGCCGGCGAAGGCCTCCACCACGCGGCCGGCGAAGGCCACCTCGTCGGCGGAGGGGGTGAAGGCGGCGTTGATCGTGTCCACCTGCGCCGGATGGATCGCGATCCGGCCGCTGAACCCCTCGGAGCGGGCACGGCGTGACGACTCCGCGAGTCCGGCGTCGTCTCGGATGTCGACATACAGCGTCTCGACCGCCTCGACGCCTGCGGCATGCGCGCCCATCAGCATCAGCGAGCGCACCAGCTGATAGGTGGTCGCCCACCTACCATCGGGTCCGAGGTTGGTCGACGCTCCCAGGGCAGCGCTCAGATCCTCGGCACCCCAGGTCAATCCGTAGAGCCGTGCGATACCGGCCGTGGCGAAGTCGCCGAGGCGGAACGGGGCGAGCGGTGTCTCGGTGGCCACCGGGAGCACCCGGATCGTGCCGGGCGCGATCCCGTGGGCCACCTCGAGCGCCTCGAGGTAGTGGTCGACCCGCGCGACATCGGCGGGACCGGTGATCTTGGGAATCATCACGCCTGCGGGCACCGCGGGTGTGATCGCGGCGAGATCGGGTAGCGCATGGGCGGCGTCGAGCGGGTTGATCCGGACCCACAGCTGGGGGCCGCTGCCCGCACCGAGTTGTGCGACCACGAACTCCGACACCATGTCCCGGGCCAATGCCTTACGACTCTCGGCGACCGAGTCCTCGAGGTCGAGGATCACCGCGTCGGCGGTGGATTCGGCGATCTTGCCGAGCTTCTTCTCACTGTCGCCGGGGACGAACAGGAAGGACCGGAGGGGGGCACTCATCGCTGCGGGTTCTTCTTCTGCAGGCCGCTGCGCTTGCACGAGGCGACGAGTTCGTCGTTCTGGTTGAACGCCTGATGCAGGAAGGTCACGATCCCCTGGTCGGGACGGGACTTGGAATCACGCAGTTCGATCACCTCGGAGACGACGTGGATGGTGTCGCCGTGGAACAGCGGCTTCGGGAAGCGGACCTCGTCCCACCCCAGGTTGGCGACCGCGGTGCCGAGCGTGGTGTCGCCCACCGAGATCCCCACCATCAGGCCGAGGGTGAAGGCGCTGTTGACGATCCGCTGACCGAACGGCGTGTCCTTCATGTATTCCTCGTCCAGGTGCAACAACGCAGGGTTGTGCGTCATCGCCGTGAACAGGACGTTGTCGGTCTCGGTCACCGTCCGTCGAATCGGATGCTCGAACCGCTGTCCCACGGTCAGCTCGTCGAACCACACTCCGGGCATGTCGCCACCTCCAGTTGTTTGTCTTGTTGACGTCTCGTCGGTCGTGTCGGCCACCGCGTCCCGATCATCCCGGTCACGGCCTTCACGGTCACGGCACCGGCCGCCTCAGGCGGCCGAGATTCCGCCGTTGACGCTGATCGCCTGTCCGGTCAGCTTGGCCGCGGCGCGGGTGACCAGGAATCCCGCCAGCGCGCCGATGTCGTCGGCGGTCGCCACCCCGAGATGTGCCTGCTTGGCCGCACTCGCGAACAGCTTCGCGCTGAACCCGTCGGATGTGATCCGCTCGGTGGAGGCGGTGCCGTGCACCAATGACGGCGTCAGGACGTTGGCCCGGATACCGCACCGCTTCTCCTCGATGGCGAGGCCTCGGGTGAACATGATGATCGCGGCCTTCGCCGCCCCGATGACGGTCTCGCCGGGGGTCGCGGTCTTCCCCGCGTCGGAGGCGACGTTGATCACCACGCCGCCACGCCGCTCCCGCATACCCGGAAGCACCACCGACGCCATCAGCATGGAGGGCAGCACGAGGTCGTCGAGGGTGGTGGCGATGGCGGTGGCCGGGATGTTGCCGAACAGTTCGGGGCGGACGTCGGCGGCCGTCGTACACATCAGGATGTCGATGGCGCCGAGGAACTCCGACGCCTGCGCCTCGATGGCGGTCGCCCCCTCGACGCTGCGCGCATCCCCGGCGACGAACCTCGCGTCGACCCCGCGCTCCCGGAGCCGCTCGCAGGCATCGTCACCACGAGCCTGTGTCCGCCCGACGATCACCATCCGCCGGACCCCGACGTCGGCCATCGCGAACGCACTGTGCAGCCCGATCCCGGCGGTCCCGCCGACGATCAGTGCACCGCTGTCGGCCGGGTCCTTGACCACGATCTCGCTCATCACATCACCTGTTCCCCGCGCGACTCGGCCTGTCCGGACGTCGTCCGGCACGCGATATCGGCGACTGCCTCCGAAGCTACTAATGGTACGACCATTAGTCAATATCGCGGATTCCGCGGCGAGTGCCGCAGGGGATCATCAGTCTTGACTGATAAGCCTAGACTGATGATCATGACGTCTCCCGATGTCCTCGACGTGGCCTCCGACCTGCGCCTCACCCTGGGTGGACTGATCCGGCGACTCCGGACGATCCGCTCCCCCGACGACCCGGTCCCGGAGACCTCGGTGCTCGCACGACTCGACCGAGAGGGTCCGACCACCGCCGCCGACCTCGCGCGCAGCGAGCAGGTCACCCCGCAGTCGATGGGCGCCACCATCACCGGACTGCTCGGCCGGGAGCTGATCGCCCGGCAACCCGACCCCGACGACGGCCGGCGGGTACTGGTGCACCTGACCCCGGCCGGCTGCGCGGCCCTCACCGACCGCCGCAACACCCGCACCCGCGCCCTCGCCGACGCCCTGGGTACCACCCTCACCGACGACGAGCTCGACACCGTCGCCGCGGCGCTGCCGCTCCTGGCCCGCGCCGTCGACGCACTGCAGGTGCCGCCCTCCCCCGACTCCCGGAGGTAGCCACGAACACCCCGCTGACGAAAACCCCCGAAAGCCCCGATGTCGCGGCCCCGCCACCGTCCGACGGCTACCGGTGGGTCGCGCTGTCGAACACCACCGCCGCGGTGTTCATGTCGGCCCTCGACGGGTCGATCGTCATCATCGCCCTGCCCGCCATCTTCCGCGGTATCGATCTCGATCCGCTGGCACCGCACAACATCGGCTTCCTGCTGTGGATGATCATGGGGTATCGCCTGGTGCAGGCGGTGGCGGTCACCACGCTCGGCCGGCTCGGCGACATCTACGGCCGCGTCCGGATCTACAACGCCGGTTTCGCGGTGTTCACCATCGCATCGATCCTGTTGTCCTTCGACCCTTTTCACGCATCCGGGGCCGCCGTCTGGCTGATCGCGTGGCGCCTGCTGCAGGCTCTCGGCGGGTCGATGCTCACCGGGAACTCCGCCGCCATCCTCACCGATGCCTTCCCGGCCGATCGACGGGGATTCGCACTGGGCCTCAATCAGGTTGCGGCACTGGCCGGTCAGCTGACCGGACTCGTCCTCGGCGGACTCCTCGCGGCCTGGGACTGGCGGGCGGTGTTCTGGGTGAACGTCCCCATCGGACTGTTCTTCACCGTCTGGGCCTATCGCAAACTGCGTGACACCGGTGAACGGCATCCCGGGCGGATCGACTGGTGGGGCAACGGATTGTTCGCCCTGAGACTCGGGGCGATCCTGATCGCCATCACGATGGGGCTGCAACCGTACGGCGGACACACCATGGGCTGGACGAGCCCGGCGGTGATCCTGCTCCTGTCGGTCGGCGTCGCATCGTTGGCCGGCTTCGTCGGCGTGGAGATGCGCGTCGCCGAACCGATGGTCGACCTGGATCTGTTCCGGATTCGCGCGTTCAGCGCCGGGAACATCGCCGCACTGTGCGCCTCGCTGGCGCAGGGTGGCCTGCAGTTCGTGCTGATCATCTGGCTGCAGGGGATCTGGCTGCCGCTGCACGGCTACGACTACGCCGACACCCCGCTGTGGGCCGGGATCTTCTTGCTGCCGTTGACCATCGGCTTCTTCATCTCCGGGCCGCTGACCGGTGCGCTCTCCGACCGCTTCGGTGCACGGGTCTTCGCGACCATCGGGATGGTGCTGTTCGGTTCGAGCTTCGTCGGGTTGCTGTTGTTGCCGATCGTGTTCCCGTACTGGGCCTTCGCCCTCCTGATCGCCCTCAACGGGATCGGCACCGGCATGTTCGCCGCACCCAACACCGCGTCGATCATGGGCAGTGTGCCCGCGCGCTATCGCGGGGTGGCGTCCGGGATGCGGGCGACATTCCAGAACTCCGGGACCGCACTGTCGATCGGGGTGTTCTTCTCGCTGATCATCGTCGGGATCTCCGAGCGTCTACCGGCGACGATGTCGGCGGGTCTGCAGCAGCAGGGTGTCCCCGCCGACATCGCGACCCGGGTGGCCGACCTGCCACCGGTGACGTCGTTGTTCTCGGCGATGCTGGGCAGCAACCCGATCGAGCAACTGCTCCGCGGAACCGGCATCCTGGACACCCTCGATCCGACGCAGCAGCAACACCTCACCGGGGGCGAGTTCTTCCCCCAGCTGTTGTCGGGACCGTTCCATCAGGGCCTGGTGATCGTGTTCGTGGCGTCGATCGCCTTGTCACTGTGTGCGGCAACGGCATCGGCACTGCGCGGCCCTCGATCAGCGGATGGTGACCACGGTGTTCGCCGCGGCGTCACCAAGGATCTTGTGCAGGTTCCAGACCGGACGGTGTGACTCGAACTGGGTCTCGTAGGGCACCTTCATGGTGGCGACCAGCTCACCCCAGTGGTTGGTGACCATGTTCTGGTAGCGCGGCAGCAGTTCGGTGGTCACGTACTTCCAGCGCTGGTCGAACACCGACCAGTCCCAGTCGGCGATCGGGGTCTTGACCGACAGGGTGCGACCGTCGGCCAGACGGGTCGTGTAGGTGAACGGGATGAAGTCACGCAGCGCGGGGACCCCGGCGATCGACGGCGACCCGGCCAGCGTCATCGCGTAGGTCAGGGCGGCGCCCACCCCGTCGGCCTTGCGGTAGTTGCGGACATCGTCGAACTGCCACCCGACCACGTCGTACTGTTCGCGGTGCAGCAGTGTGGCATTGCCGCGCCCGACGCGTGCCGGGTCGTGGGAGTCGATATCGCGCCAGGCGTCGAGGACCTGATCGTCGATCACGCCGGCGCGGCGCATCTCGGTGATGCCGTTCATGCCGTCGTGCACGTAGGCCATGTGCAGGGGCATCAGGTCGCCGAAGATGGCCTTCTGCATCACCAGGATCCGGTTGGTGAACCAGGTGAGGTCGGCGGGCGTGATCTTGTCGGCGCCGTAGGCGAGGGTCTGCAGTCCCTTCGGGAAGATCCCGACGAATCCCGGTCCGGCCACGCTCGTGGTGGCCTCGATGATCTGTGCGGCAAGGGGTTGCAGACCGCGGATGGCGTAGATGTCACCCATCATCACCACGTCGGCGATACCGCCGCCGAAGTCGGCGCCGACGAGGCCGGCCATACCCGCCCACTGCAGGTTCTTGTGTGCGATCTGCAGATCCTCGTACAGGCGGTACGACTTGATCATGTTGGACCGGTTGGCCTCGAACCCCTTCTGCGGATTCCACGCGGCCAGGTCGATACCCGCCGTCGAGGTGGCCTGCGCCAGCCGCCACTGGAACAGCAATGCCTGGTAGCGCTGCGGATCGATGCCGCTCGCCCGGGCCTGTCCGACCAGCTTCGCCAGGACGGTGACGTCGGTGGGCAGGGCCGCGTTGACGCCACCCGCCGACTTGTCGGCAAACCGGTTGGTCAGCGGCAGATCGAGGTAGCGGTCGATGTCGGCGGCACGGGCCGGGCCGGCGAGCACGGCGGTTCCCATCAGCGCCGACAGCAGCGCGAGAACTATTGCTGACCAGCGCAGACGCGGCGTGGTGGCGGACACGGTTCCCCCTTCGGGACGAGCATCGATGCGCTGGAACCTACCGGCAGGTAAGTTCGTGGCGCAACACGGAGCCCCCCGACACCGGCGATGAGACTATCAGACGATTCCGTCTCAGTCGTAACGCGTCGGATCAGCCGATCCACTCAGATCGTCGATCCACCCGGCCCGGAATGGTCCGGACGGTCTCGCCTACCCCTCGTCCCCGTGGCCGTCCGCGACGTGCCCGGCCTCGACGATGAGGACGTGCAGGGTCCGCGGGCCGTGCACACCCTCCACGCGGTCGAGTTCGATGTCGCTCGTCGCACTGGGACCGCTGATCCAGGTCTGCGGCCGGGTGTCGGCGCCGTCGGCGATCAGCCTCGCCACCGCCTCCGGGACATCACTCACGATCTGGCCGGCGTCGACGATGCACACGTGGACGTCGGGAACCAGGGACACCGCCCGCCTCCCCTGACCGGCGGTGTGGTCGAGCACGATGGTGCCCGTGTTGGCGATCCCGACCGCGGCGGTGGTGATCACCGCCCCCACCGCATCGAGACGGTCCGCGGTGAGGGCGTCGTCGTCGATCCAGTCGATGTCCGCGGCGATCCGGCGCCGGACTCGATCATCGGCGATCACCGGTCCGGCGATCCCGATGAGTGCGGCGGTGATGGAGGGCGCCAGCCGGTCTTCGGTGACCCGCTCCACGGCGGCACGGTAGTCGGCGACCCGTTCGGCGAACCGGGCGACGGTGTCCAGCGCACCGGTGGACACAGGCCGCCCATAGGTCCAGTCGACGGTGACGTCGGCGGACTCGGCGTCGACATCGTCGAGTGCGCTGCGGATACGGGCGAGGATCTCGTCGCGAGCGGTGCTCATGACCGCGGTCCGCCATCCTCGGACCGGTTGCCGCGCTCGCGTTTCCACCAGTCGCGGAACGACTCGGCGGGCGGGACCGGGACGTCACGGGCCGAACTCCACGCCGACAGCGGCCACGGCAGCGCCCCGATGGTGGTGCGCTTGCCGAAGAACCGGTGGCTGGTGGTGGCGGCCTTCTGCGCGGCCTCGAGGCGACGGTGATCGGCGAAGGTCCAGGCCATCGCCTTCATCGCGGCGGCCTCCCCCGACGGAAATCCGCCGCGGTTCTCGTCGACGACGCGGGTGCGCAAGTGCACCAGGATCTCCGGGATGTCGATGCGCACCGGGCACACGTCGAAGCATGCCCCGCACAGACTCGACGCATACGGCAGGGACTTGTCCACCGCCGACGACGTCCCGCGCAGCTGCGGGGTGAGGATCGCGCCGATCGGGCCGGGATAGACCGAGCCGTAGGCGTGTCCGCCGGCCCGCTCGTACACCGGGCACACATTGAGACATGCCGAGCATCGAATGCAGCGCAACGCATCTCGGCCCACCTCGTCGGCGAGGACATCGGTGCGGTGGTTGTCGAGGAGCACGATGTGGACGTTCTGCGGACCGTCTCCGGGGGTGACGCCGGTCCACACCGAGGTGTAGGGATTCTCCCGTTCGCCGGTGCTCGACCGCGGCAGCACCTGGAGGAAGACCTCGAGATCGGCCCAGGTGGGCAGGATCTTCTCGATGCCGACCACCGAGATCAGGGTCTCCGGCAGCGTCAGGCACATCCGGCCGTTGCCCTCCGACTCCACCACCACCAGGCTGCCGGTGTCGGCGACGGCGAAGTTGGCCCCGCTGATCCCGACCTTCGCACGCAGGAACTTCTCCCGCAGGTGCAGACGTGCCGCCTCGGCGAGCCGTCTCGGCTCGTCGGTGAGGTCGTCAGGGGCCGGGCGTCCCACCTCTTTCATGCGGCGCAGGAAGATCTCCCGGACCTCGCTGCGGTTGCGGTGGATGGCCGGCACCAGGATGTGGCTCGGCCAGTCGTCCCCGAGCTGCACGATGAGTTCGGCGAGGTCGGTCTCCCACGCGTCGATACCCGCGGCCGCGAGTGCCTCGTTGAGTTCGATCTCCTGTGTGGCCATGGATTTCACCTTGACCACCTCGTCGGCGCCGGTCCGCCGGACCAGGTCGACGACGATGCGGTTGGCCTCGGCGGCATCTCGCGCCCAGTGCACCGTGGCACCGGCGGCGGTCGCCTTCTCCTCGAACTGCAGCAGATAGGTGTCGAGGTTGCGCAGGGTGCGGTTCTTGACGGCCTCGGCCGCGAGCCGCAGCTCCTCCCAGTTGTCGAGCTCACCGACGACATTCGCCCGTTTGGTCCGGATGATCCCGGTGGCGTGGGCCAGGTTTCGGCGCTGGGTGGTGTTGCCGAGCTCGGCCTTGGCGGCCTCGGGGAACTTCGGCATCCCGACGAAGGTGGCGGTGACCCCGACGTGCGGGTGGACCGACACCGCCGATGCTGCCGAGAGCGGGGCCGGGGTCATGCCGGCTCCTCCTCGGTGGAGGCCAGGATCTCGGCGAGGTGCATGGTGCGAATCCCGGCGCGTTCACGGGTGAGCAGGCCGCCGATGTGGGCCAGACACGAGTTGTCGCCCGCGACCAGGACCTCCGCGCCGGTCTCCTTCACGTGTGCGGACTTGTCCGAGCCCATCGCCACCGACACGTCGGCGTTCTTCATCGCGAAGGTTCCACCGAACCCGCAACACTGTTGCGCGGCAGGTAGTTCCACCAGGTCGATCCCCTTCACCGCCCGCAGCAGCTGCAGGGGTTTGTCGCCGACCCGTAGCATCCGCAGCGAGTGGCAGGTCGGGTGATAGGTCACGCGATGCGGGTAGTAGGCGCCGACGTCGGTCACGCCGAGTACGTCGACGAGGAACTCGCTGAGCTCGTACACCTTCGGGGCGTACTCGGCGACGGCACGTTGCAGACCGGGGTCGCCGGAACGGCGGGCGAGCCCGGGATGCTGATGGCGGACCGATCCGACGCAGGAACCCGACGGCGCGACCACGGCGTCGAATCCGGCGAAGACGTCGGCGAACTGGCGGACCCCGGGGATCGCCTCGTCGGCGTAACCGGTGTTGGTGAACATCTGCCCACAGCAGGTCTGTGCCTCCGGGAACTCGACGCGCACGCCGAGACGCTCGAGCAGTGCGACCGTGGCCCGGGGCGTACCGGGCCACATCGTGTCGTTGAAGCAGGTGGCGAACAGGGCGACCGTCATCGAGCGAGGAGGACCTGTGCAAGGACCTGAGGGCATGGGTCAACGGTAGCCCAGGGACACCGGTCCCGGCAGCGTTCACGACTCCCGGTTGTCCGGTCACCCGTTCTCGATGACATGATCGCCGCCGTGGTGCATAGTTGACCTAACGAGTAGTTGACCATTTGATCAACTCCACGCCAACGCCGTCTGACGCCACCACCGACGGTGTCGGGTCAGGGTGACCTGTGCGCGGAGCCGAGGGGACTGGGGATCGCAACGTGAGCACGTCATCAGAACATCGCCCGGGTGTGTCGCGCCGAGGATTCTTCGGCGGAGCCGCGGTCGCCGGAGCGGTCGGCATCGGGATCGCGGGAGCCGCTGCGGCAGGCTCCGGCCCGGCGGCGGCCGACCCGGCCGGCGGATACCTGGTCGGCGCCGGACGTGGCGATGTGACCGGCGTGATCGCCGGCCAGGGCATGATGGGCTACTCCGACCTGGAACAGGTGGCCACCGGTCTGCTGCAACGGGTCTGGGCGCGTGCCTACATCATCGCCGACGCCGCCACCGGCAAGCGTGTGGTCTTCGTCAACGCCGACCTGGCGATCATCTTCGAGTCGCATCGCGTGGGTGTCGTCAAGGCGCTGCGACAGCGGTTCGGCAACCTGTACTCCGAGGACAACGTCAACCTCAACGCGACCCACAACCACAATTCGTGCGGTGGCACCGCCTGGGACTACGCCTATGTGCTCGCCGCGCTGGGACATCGCGAGAACTCCTATCGGGCGGAGGTCGACGGCATCGTCGACGCGATCGTCGCCGCGCACGAGTCGCTCGCCCCCGGCACGCTGGAGATCGGCCACACCGAGCTGCACGATGCCAGCGCGAATCGCTCGCTCGAGGCCTTCCAGAAGAATCCCGACGCCGACCGCAAACACTTCCCGCAGCACATCGATCCGCAGGTCACCGCCCTGCGACTTCGGCAGGGCGGCACCACGATCGGCGAGATCACCTGGTTCGCCACCCACGGCACGTCACTGACCGATGCCAACACCCTGATCTCCACCGACAACAAGGGCTATGCGTCGTATCTGGCCGAACTGCAGAATCCGGGTGTCGTCGCCGCGTTCCCGCAGACCAATGCCGGCGACATGACCCCGAATCTGTGGGTGCGCAAGATGAATCCGGGCGGCCCGACCGAGGATCGTCGCGCCAACTGCGCGATCATCGGCGAGCGGCAGCATCGGGCCGGGGCACGGGCACTGGGCGCCACCACCCCGTTGACCGGGTCGATCGACTACGCCTACCGCTTCGTCGACCTGTCGGATGTCTGTATCGACGGGCGCTACACCCCTGACGGCAAGCCGGCCCGCACCAGCCCGGCGATCATGGGTGCCGGTGCCGCGGCCACCAGCACCGAGGACAACACCCGTAGCCAGTTGAGCTTCCTCAAGGAAGGCATGGTGCTGCCCTTCGCCGCGGCACTGGGCGCCACCACCTCGGCCACCCCGCCCGCGTGGGTACAGGCGATCCAGGCCCCCAAACTCGACCTGTTCCCGCTCGGCCTGCTCCCTCCGCGCCCGTGGATTCAGCAGGTATTACCGATCCAGCTCATCCGGATCGGCGACCTCGTGCTTGCGGCCGGGCCCGCGGAATTCACCATCGTCGCCGGCCTGCGCATCCGCCGGATCGTCGCCGACACCCTCGGGGTTCCTCTGGAAAATGTTCTGCTACAGGGATATTCCAATGGATACAGCCAGTACGTGACGACCCCGGAGGAGTATCTGTCGCAGCAGTACGAGGGCGGTGAGACCCTGTTCGGCCGCTACACCTTGTGCGCGTACATGCAGGAGTTCGACAAGCTCGCCCGGTCGATGGCCGGCGGCCCGCGGGCCGGACGCGGACCCACGCCGTCCGACTACAGCGGCCTGCAACCCGACCTGCTGACGCCCGTGCCCGCCGACACCCCGGTGCGCGGCACCCGGTTCGGTGACGTCACCTCCGCACCCAAGGCGAAGTATGCTGCGGGACAAACGGTGTCGGTGTCGTTCTCCGGCGCCCATCCGGCCAACCGGGTGCGCCGTACCGCCCCCGGCGGAACCCGACCCGCCGACGGCTACTTCGTGGTCGAACGCTTCGAGAACGGATCGTGGGTGACCGCGTCCGACGACAACAGCTGGAACAGCGAACTCACCTGGAAACGCCCGAACGGCAGCACATCCGCGTCGGTGGTGACCATCGTCTGGCGAATCCCCAAGGGCACCGGTGGCCGTCACCGCATCCGTTACTTCGGTGACGCCAAGTCGGCGTCGGGGCGGGTGTCGTCGTTCACCGGTGTGAGCCCGGCATTCGAGGTCGGCTGAGGCGCCGGGTTCGTCGGCGTCCACCGGTCACCGTGGCAGTGCCGCAACCACTTCACGGGCGGCGGTGGTCCATGCAGCGGTCGACGGCTGGGCGGGTAGGTTGCTGCCCACCAGCACCACGCTGACCACATAGTCGTCGGTGATCACCCACATCTGCGGATAGTCGTCGGGCGGGGTGATGATCACCGCCCGCGCGATCCCGGGCACCGTCGTCGATCCCGGCTCGGTCAGACCGGCGACGATCTCGTCGGTGATCGGACCCGACTCCGGCTGTTGCACTTTGATGGTGCCGGTGAACGACAGGATGCCACCGGCGGTGAGGTAGTAACTGCAGTTGTACGAATCGGGTCGGCCCTGATTGATCAGCCGGGTGTCGTCCCCGTCGTCGAGGGCCACTCCCGCCAGCGCCGACATCTGGGCCCCGGTCAGCAGACAATCGCTGGGCAGGACGTGGTCACGCAACCGGGGACGCGGGGTGCCCGGCGTCGTTCGCGTCGGAAAGCTCCGCGGCGTGTTCGACGGGGCGGTTGTCGCGGTGGTGGGGATCGTGGTGGTGGGGAACGCGGCGCCGGGCTCCGCCTGGTTCGCACCTCCGGCAGCCGCGCCGGTCGCCACCGGTTCACCGGATATGGGCCGTGCGCACCCGGCGATTCCGCCGACGGCGATCACCACCGCACCGGCGAGCGCGGCCGTCGCCATCCGATGTCGGCGATGCCACGGTGTCCTGCGCGAATCAGGTTGGCGTGTCACCGACTTCAGTGTCCTCACGTTCGGCAGCGTACCGCGCCATGGCCTCGCGCTCGCCCGCGGCGTTCGGATAGAACAGCCACACGAGCAGTGCACCGGTGGCCACGATGACGATCGCCGCCGAGTAGGCGCGGGTGTCACCCTGCACGAAGGCATCCCGTGCGGCACTGATGATCTGCTCGCCGTACTGCGGATAGCGTTCGGCCAGATCGGCGGCGCTGGCGAACGACTTGGTCAGTGCGGCCTGGGTCTCGGAGCTGATCTGGGCGGCATTGGGCGAATCGTGGATGGTCTCGGTGAGCGCCTTGGCATATCCGGCGGTCAGGATGGCGCCGAGCACCGACTGCATGATCGCCCCACCGAGGTCGCGCTGCAGATCCGACGTACTCGACGCCATGCCTGCACGGGACACCGGCACCGAACCGGTCAGTGAATGCGATGCCGGGGTTCCGGCGAATCCGACGCCCACACCGATCAGCATGTAGGTTCCGATCACCGCCCACAGTGAGGCCGAGTCACGCCAGAACACCTGTGCCACCACCAGTCCTGCGATGATGAAGGCATATCCGATGATCAGCGTGTACCGCGATCCGATCGACTCGACCATCTTGGCCGACTGCGGCGCCACGATCACCATGGCCGCGGCTGCCGGCAGTGCCAGCGCACCGGCAGCGAGAGTGGAGTAGCCGAGAACGTTCTGCAGATACTGCTGACCGACGAACATCGCGCCCATCAGGGTGCCGAAGATGATGATGCCGCCGACCGCGGCAACCCAGAACGTCGGGCGGGATGCGATCCGGAAATCGTAGAGCGGTACCCGAATCCGCAGCTGCCGCCACACGAACACCAGGGTCGAGATCACCGCGACCGCGGCAAGGATCCAGACCGCGGTACCCATGTCGCCGAGCGGGGCGAAGTTGATGGCCAGGACGGTCGCGCCGACGAGCACGATGGACAGCACACCGGAGAAGTTGTCCACGCTGACCGCGGTGTCGCCGCCGTCGCGGGGTACCAGGAACCATGCTGCGCCCAAGGCGATCACCGCGAGTGGGATGGTGACCAGGAAGACCGACTTCCAGTCGAACTGCTCGAGCAGTGCACCCGACAGCACCGGGCCCATCGCCGAGATGGCACCACCGATCGCCGACCACGCCGCGATCGCGGCCGTCCGCTTGGAACCACCCCACAGTGCGGTGATGATCGCCAGCGTCGTCGGATATGCCAGACCGGCGGCGACACCACCGAGGACGCGAGCACCGAAGAGCACGTTGGGATCACCCGCGAACCCTGCGATCAGGGACGCCGGGATGGTGAGCAACATGCCCGCGACGAGCAGCCGCTTGCGGCCGAAGCGGTCGCCGAGCACACCGAAGTACAGCACCGACGCCGCCAGACCGAGTGAGTAGCCGACGGCGATCAGGTTCAGCTGGGTGGAGCTCGCGTCGAGGGCACGGCCGATGTCGGGGAGCGCCACGTTGGCGACGGCCAGGTTGATGTTGGCGACGCCGGCGACGAGGATCAGCGCCGCCAGCACCAGCTTGGCGCGGGCCGGAGCCCTGTCGTCGAGGGTCTGGGTGTCCGTGGTGCTCACCCGCTGAGCGTACGTTGACCAGCGCGTTCTCGCGGGATTTGTGCGGGTTTCGCCCCGGCCCGGACCTACCCGGGAAACGTCGTGACCGTCTTGCCGGTGAGCGGGTTGCGCCAGACGATCGCACGATCGGTGAGCATCGTCGGAATCCACAGACCCAGATGCTTGCGCTGATGATCCGCACGACACAACGGCATCAGATTGAATTCGACGGTCCAGCCGCCAGATGCCGGGTCGGCATGGTCGAACTTCACGACATGGTCGAGTTCGCATGCGGACGCATCGCGCCCGCAACCGGGATAGCGGCAGATCTTGTCCAGCGCGACGACCTTGTCCCGCAGCCACTCCGGCGGCCGGTATCGCAGTGCCCCTCTCGGTGCCACCGCATATCCGCCGTGACCGGTGGGATCGACCGGTGGTGCCGGACCGCGGTCGGCGCCGACGTCGACGGTCTGCCAGGCCGCGAGATCCCGGCCGATCGCGGCGAGCTCGACACCGGGATCATCGAGTTCGGGCAGGTCCAGCTCCGGTGCATCCATCCTGGTCACCAGCTGCCCGGCCGCGATGTCGTGCCAATGCTGCGGATCGATCGCCCCGTATCCGACCAACCGGGGTGAAGCGATTCCCGCGGGATCGGTGATCACGGTCAGGGATGACTGCCTCGCGATGGATTGCCGTGGCGTGATGGGCGATCGCGGTGGGACGAGTGCGACCGGGAGTCGAGGCGACTGATGCTCTGGCGCCGGATCGGACCCTCCGAGCCGCTGCGGGATCGGCGGCGTCGTCGTTCTCTGATCTCGGGGCGGGTTCGGGACGGGATCGGCACCGGACTCTGCCCGGGGCGCATAGTCCAGATCCAGTTCGGGATCCGGTTGTGGGACCGGCGGTAGCGGAATCCCCCGACTGCAGAACTCGTCCCCGCAGGCGCATTGCAGAGACTCGCCCGGCATGCCCTGGATCTCCTTGAGCGCCTCGACCCGCAGCCGACCCAGCGGCCGCGGGTCCCTGGAGCACACACGCTCGGTGATCAGTTCCCGGATCCGGCAGGCCAGGAACAGGCCTACCTCCGCCGGTACCGTCGCATGCACGTTCACATGTCCGTGCGCCTCGTCTGTGACGGTCACATTCTGCGCGGACTCCGCGAAATCCTTGCGCCGTTCGGCCGCGGCATCCGGGTCCAATGCGATCACCATCTCCGCGATCTGGTTGCGCAGGGTACGTTCCGCGGTCGGCCGATCCGCCAGTGCGATGGCCCGGACCTCGGCGAAGGCCCGCACCTCCGGATCGGTCAGTACGGCGAGTTCGGCGACCATGATCGAGGTTCGGGAGAAACTCCACCGACCATCCAGGAATGCGGCGCGAATACCCGGCCAGTCGGCGAGAGCGAGTGCCAGCCACATCCATTCGCGCGCGACCTTCGGCGGCACATTCAACGCGATGGCCACCTGCGAGGCAGCGGTCTTGTCCACCTGGCGCGCGATGTACCCGGTGGTGATCGGTGCGGTGACGATCATCTCGTCCAGGGTGTGTTCGGCGATCCGATTCGCCGCGAACACCTTACGTGCCATCAGCCGGTACTCGTCGCGCTGCAGTGATTCCGCCACCGAGTCGACCTCCGTCGACGAAAGACGTTGGAGGCGGAGGTAATCGGCGTCAGGATCGGTGAGGGTGAACATCGATGCGGCGTCGGTTCCGGTGGTAGCAGTGGCAGTGGCGACCATGGTGTTTCCTCCCACGGAGCGGCGCTTGATCTCGTGTTCCACCATATGCCAGGGGTCTGACAGAAAACGCTGCGCGAGAAGGTGACCGGTAGGTGGCAGTGGCCGAATGAACCATGCTCGACGAGGTGACGTTGTCTGTACCCGCCTCGACGGTGGCTCCTGTCGCGTCGTCGGGCGGAGGAGGTTTCGACGGACGGACGTCCTCGCTACGTCGGTCGACCTGCTCAACCACCGTAAGGGTATCCGTGCCGACGGACGACAGATCACCTACGCCCGATCAACCCGCTCACCCACCGCCGGGGCGCCGGCGTCGACGGTGGCTCCTGTCGCGTTGTCGGGCGGAGGAGGTTTCGACAGACGGGCGTCCTCGCTACGCTCGGTCGACCTGCTCAACCACCGTAAGGGTGCCGGCGTCGGGCGGGGGAGGTTTCGACAGACGGACGTCCTCGCTACGCTCGGTCGACCTGCTCAACCACCGTAGGGGTGCCGGCGTCGAGAACCAGTCGGTCGATCTGCTCAACCACCGCCGGGGCGCCGGCGTCGACGGTGGCTCCAGTCGCGTCGTCGGCCGGAGGAGGTTTCGACGGACGGACGTCCTCGCTACGCTCGGTCGACCTGCTCAACCACCGTAAGGGTGCCGGCGTCGAGAACCAGTCGGTCGACCTGCTCAACCACCGTAAGGGTATCGGTGTCGACAACCAGTCGGTCGACCTACTCAACCACCGTAGAGGTGTCGGCGTCGACGTGGCGACCCTGGACGTAGACCTCGGCGATGGCCGGCTCACGCAGACCCATCAGCAAGGTGAACAGCTCCTGATCGCGGGCGAGTTCGGCGTCGTCGGAACGGATTCCGAGGTTCAGGGACTTCGCCAGCGGCGGCCAGCGGTCGGGTTCGATCACCAGGAAGTCGGCTTCCTTGCCGACGTCGAAGTTGCCGAACCGGTCCTCGGCGTCGAGGGCCCGGGCACCGGCGAGGGTGCCGGTGAACAGCAACTCCGCCGGGTGCATGGAGTAGCCCGCCTCCCCCGGCTCGGAGATGTGCACCTTGAACGCATCCGACAGCACCCGCGAGATCAGCCACTCATCGCCTGCACCGCAATCGGTTCCGGCGGCGACGGTCACCCCGGAGGCGACGGTGCGCAGCCAGGGCATGGTTCCCGACCCCAGGAACAGCTGTGAGGTGGGACAGTGTGCGATCGACGTCCCGGTCGCGGCCATCCGGGCGAGTTCGGCGTCGGTGCAGTGCACCGCATGTGCCAGGACGGTGCGCCGCCCGAGCAGGCTCTTACCACCGGTCGCCGAGCCGGGCAGGAAGTTACCGTCGTAGGTGTCGAGGTACGAGTCGACCTCGAAAAGCTTTTTCACCGTGTCGATCTCGCCGGTACCGGGACGATTGTTCTCGTTCAGGTGGGTGTGGACGTACACCCCGGAGCCGGCGACCTCGCCGTACAGTTCGCCGAGTTCGGTGAGCGTCTGCGTCGTCACCGACAGCGTGAACCGGGGGACGATCGCGGTGTGCAGCAGGGCACTGCGCTTGCCGCGCTCACCCTTTCCGTGCCAGGTCTCGATCTCCGCGCGGGTCAGCGCGATGGCATCGGCCTCCGAGGTGAGCAGCGGCGCAGCCGATTCGGGGCCGACGGTCTGGATACCCCGGCCGCTGACCGTACGGAGACCGGCCTTCAGGCTCTCGGCGAACAGGGCATCCTGCGCATCGGGGAACGCCGACCCGAACACCATCGCCGCGGTGGTGCCGGTCGACACACGGCGGGCGGTGAAATCACGGGCCGCCATCTCGGCGAACCCGACATCGGCCAGACGTGCCTCGGCCGGGAAGATGCACGTGTTGAGCCATTCCAGCAGCTGGCCGCCGCCGTAGGCGTCCAGCGAATAGGTCTGCGGGAAATGGATGTGGGCGTCGACGAACCCCGGGATGATGTAGGCCGACCCGTGATCGTGGACGTCATGGCCGGCCGGGTCGGTGAGCCGCGTCGGGAGTTCGGTACGCGGACCGCAGAACTCGATGACGCCGGTCTCGTCGTCGTAGGCCAGCGCACCCTGCGGGATGTCGACGAGCGCGGCGGCCGCCTCGCCGACCGCCGGACGGCCCGCGATGTGGATGATGTGCCCGAGGTGAACATGAGTACTCACCTACGTAACCGAAGCACAACTTCGGCGTTCCGGCTCGCCGGGCGCACGACACCACACCCCGGACGCCGCCGGGCCCCGCTCAGATGGTGTGGCCGTCCCATTCGTGGTCGTGCATGAAGCCCTCCGCGAGTCCCACCCGGTACTTCACACAGCTGCGCAGGATTCCCGCGTAGGCGGCCGGCAGCAGCACACCCGGCTTGCGGTCACCGGGCACGCCGATCACGTCGTCGAAGGTCCGCATGTCGTGGAAGTACTGCTTCATGGTGCGGCCCTGCCGGGCGTCGGCCCTCCAGCCGTAGAGCGCCATCCCGATCTTGATCATCCGTTCGACGTCGTCGTCGGGGGTGATCAGCTCGTCGTTGGTACCGAAGAACGCCTGGTCGACGCGGTTGTGCGGCCGGAACATCATGATCCCGCTGGTCGCGCGCGGATTGCACTCGATGGTGTAGAGGCCGTCGTCGGGGTGATCGATGAAGTCGAACCCGACCTGGCCGGTGAAGGACGTGTCCGCCAGGAAGTCGGTGACCCAGTCGAAGATGCCCTGGTGGTGGACGTTGGTGAACGACAGACATGAGCTGCCGCCGATGGCGTAACCGACCGGGTAGGTGGCGTGGGCGAAGATCTTGCCGTCCCGCACCACCGAGTAGGTGCAGTAGCGGTCGCCGTGCAACCACTGCTGCGCCAGCCACGGGTTGTCGTCGTCGAACTCCAGCCAGTCCATCGGATCGCCCGGATACACCTTGTGTACCTTCTGCGATCCGCGTGAATAGACCTGCTTGACCGCGAACGGCCCGTCGAAGTCCAGCCCGGCGATCTCCGCACGCGAGGCGAACTGCGCATACTTCAGCGTCGGCACACCCCGCTCGTCGAGCATCGCCTGGAACTCGAACTTGTTGTGCAGGCGGTTCTCCAGCTCGAAATCGGAGAGGAACAGCTGACATTCCGCCGGGAACAGCCCCTGCATCATCGACAGCACGTCGGTTTCCTCGTGGATCGGGATGACCATGTCGACCGACTCGGCCCGGACGATCCGGGCCAGCTCACGGCAGTACTCCTGGGGTGCGAACTTCGGTGGCGGCACCTTGTGGAACCCGGTGACCGCATTCGACACCCGGGTGATCGCCACCGGGATACTGTCGACCGTGGTCACCCGATGCCCGCCCGCGGCCAGCAGCCGCGCCAGGTTCAGGGAGAGAAACGACCGTCCGAAGGTGATGAGCACATGTTTGCCGGAAGAGGTCACCCCGGTGAGTGTAGTGCTCGGCGGTACCGGCCAGCGCCGACGCCGCGCACCGGTCGCCGCACCGCCGAGCACGCCGCGTCACCCGGAATAGCCGGACGGCAGTCGTTGTTCTTCTTAGCTGATTGTTAGGTTGGGGTTGTCGGTCTCACGGGAGTGCCGGCGCCGAACGGGCCGACTGGGGTGGTCCGGGCGGCATGAGGTCTTCGGGAGGCACGGATGCTCTTTCTCATCGGAGTGGTGTCCGCATGTCTGGCCGCGGTCGCATACGGAATGTCGACGGTGCTGCGTGCACTGGGCGCCCGACGGGTGGCGCAGGCCGACCGGGAACGCGGCGTCGACGACACCAATGCCGCCGGTGGCCCCACCCTGACCTCGACGATGTCGACGCTGGTCGACCCGTCGTTCATCCTCGGCACGGTGATGGTGGTGATCGGCTTCGCCGGTGGCGCCATCGCCGCACGATTCCTGCCGCTGTTCCTGTCGCAGACCATCGTCTCGGCCAACCTCATCGTCACCGCCCTGCTCGGCACGATCATGCTGAACATCGCCCTGCACACCCGCGACTGGGTGGCGATCTGGCTGGTGGTGCTGTCGCTGTGCCTGCTCGGCTTCTCCTCGTCGACCACCACCGGTGAGGGTGAGGAGGCCTCGATCCACTGGGGCCTGTTCCTGACCACGCTGGTCGTGGCCGGACTGGCCCTCGCCGCGGTCTACAAGCTCGGCAAGCACGGGGCCATCGTCGGCGGCGCGATGTCGGGTCTGCTGTTCGGCATCATCGCCATCTCGGTCCGCATCCTCGACGGCGTGCATCCCTTCGAGCCGACGACGCTGCTCCTCGACCCCGCCGCCTGGACCATCGCGGTGGCCGGCGCGGTCGGCTTCTTCGTCCAGACCGTGGCCCTGCAGCTCGGCGCGGTCAACGGCGTGACCGCCGCGCTGGTCGTCGGCGAGACCGCCGGCCCCAGCCTGGTGGGCGTGGTCTTCCTCGGCGACACCGCCAAGGCCGGCCTCGGCTGGCTCGCGGTGGTCGGCTTCATCGGCGCATTCGTCGGCGCGGTGCTCGTCGCCTGGTACGGCTCGGGCGATCCCGACCACTTCGGTGAGGCACCGCCGATGAAGGGCGGCTGGCGGCGCGGACGTGAGGACGACTACGACGACGAAGTGGAGTTCGACGAACTCGAGGCGATCGACGAGACCGCCCCCGACGTGCCACGGATCCCGCCGGTGCCCGACGACGCCGCAGCACTCAACTGCGACCTCACCACCGACCTCGGGTCCGGGCCAGACCTGGATTCCCGGTCAGAGCTGGATTCCCGGTCCGACCTGGACTCCCGGCCCGCCGATGACCTGCGTCCCGGCGACGTGCGGTCCGACGGCACCGACCGCGGACCGGTGCGCAACGGACTCGGTCACCGCCCGTCCGACTGACCGATCCGGTCCCGCCGATCCACCCGGTCGGGCCGTCGCCGAGACCACCCCGACAGCCGTCGGAACGTCCTCGACAGTGATCCGGCACCGCCTCGAGGGCGGGCGAGCCCGTCCTTGACAGTGGTCTGGCCCACCGACAAGGTGGGGACATGACCTCGACCGCGCCGTCTCGCGCGCGCCTTGCCTATGACACCCTCGAGCCGTTCCACGTCCTGGCGTACTTCAATCGCGGGCTGGGCGCGGCCACCCGGGAGACCGGACTCGACCAGTTCGCCTTCTACACCGGCACGCGCGGCGCGCCGCTCGGGGACTGCTCGTCGGCGGTGGTCGCCGCCGCATTCGTGAACTTCAATCCCGCCCCGCTGCGCGCGAGTTGGGACAGCGCCCGCGCCGTCGGCCTGGAACGGCTGTCGGAGGTCCGCTACCGGATGCTCGACGAGCAGTACCACGAGATCCTCGGTGATGCCGCCGACCATCCGTATCTCACCGAGGCCGCCGACCGCATCCTCACCGCGGCGGCCGGCCTGCCGACGTCGGGACGTCCGCTCGGGGCGGCCTGGCTCGCCGCCGAACCTCCCCGCGAACCCGCCGTCCGCCTCTGGCATGCGCTGGCCGTCGCACGAGAATGGCGCGGCGACAACCACATCGCCGCACTGGTCGTCGAGGGCATCAACGGGATCGATGCGTGCACCTTCCACGAGGCGCAGCTCCCCGACCCGACGGTTCGGCGCCGCGTCCTCGGCCGCGACATGACGCTGCTTACCCGGCAGTGGTCCGAGCAGCAATGGGAGGACAGCGTCGACCGCCTCGTCGACCGGGGTCTGGCCGAACGCACCGACACCGGGCACCGGCTCACCGCCGAGGGTGCGGCCCGTTACGACGACATCGAGGCGACCACCGACGCCCTGACCGAACCCCTGTGGACGACAACCGGTCTCGACGACGTGGTGGAACAGCTCCGGCCGTACGTCAAGACCCTGATCGACGCCGGGGTGCTGCCCGGTACACGCCGCAAGAGCTGACCCGGGCCGGTCCCCCGACCCGGACGACCCGACGTGCGGATCGCCGCGAGATCACCTGTCCCGCAGGATGAGTGCGGCGATCCCGTCACGGTCGGTGACGTCGAGTTTGGCGCATGCACGATAGATGTGGCCCTCGACGGTGCGCACCGACACGGTCAGACGTTCGGCGATCTGCTTGTTGCTCAGGCCCGATGCCACCAGGTTGGCGATCTCGCGTTCCCGTGAGGTGAGCGGCAGCGGCTGCGCCGCCTCCAGCAGCGCCGGGGTGCGCAGCCCACCGCAGGCCGCAGCCAGCCGGTTGGCCATCGACGACGACGCGACCGTCGCCGACCGTTTGCCCGCGGCGTCGTGGATGGTGCTGGCCTGGGCGGCGATGTCGGCCGCCGACAGCTTGAACCCGAGTTCTTCGAGTTCGGCTGCGCAGACGTCGAGTTCGACGCCGTCACCGTCGGCCAGCGCGGCCGCGTGCCGGGCATAGATCCCGGCGAGCGGGCCGTCGATCACCTCGGCGAGCTCGGCCAGCCGCGGCGCCCCGGTGGTGTCGCCGAAGCGTGCCGCGGAGTGCAATGCCTCCGCCTCGATCGCGAGCTGACCGGTCTCGGCAGCGGCCCGGGCGGCGACGTGAGAGAGTTCGATCCCCTTGGACACCACTCCGGCGGCGGCCGCCTGCCAGGCCTCGGCGATCCCGAGCATCGGGTCGAACACCGCCACATGGCGTCCGCCGCGGGCGCGGGCCCGGTCGAGGATGGCCTCGGCCCGGTCCGGCTCACCCAACGCGCTGAGTGCCTGTGCGAGAAAAACATAGGCCGGATGGTTCCAGGACGCCGAGTACTCCTCGCCGTCCAGGGTGGCCAGGGTCTGCTCGATCCGCCGAACCACCGCCGCACAGTCGCCGCGCGCCAGCTCGATGGTCGAGACCAGCACCCCCGACATCGCCCAGCTCAGATACTGCGCGGTGTTGGCGAAGGCGACGTAGCGTTGCACGGCCGCGTCGGCGTCGTCGAGTCGCCCGGTGAGGGTCAGGCCGAGGACCTCGCCGATCCCGGCCGGGTAACGCAGCAGACCGTCGGTGAAGCGCTCCGCCTTGCGGGCACGGTCGGCCATCGGCCCCAGCTCGGAGCCGCGCCCGGCGACCGCACGCGAGAGCATCCCGCCGAACACACCCCATTCGACCGCCCACGGCAGCGCCGTCTTCTCGGCGAGTACCGAATCGGCCATCGAGATGGCGTCCCCGATCCGGTTCTCGAAAAGTGCACAGGCCGAGGCGATCCCGTCGACGATGAGCATGAGATTCTGATCGTCGACGCGGGTGCGGACCTCGTCGAGGATCTTGGCGGCACGTTCGGCGTCGTTCATCACCCAGAACATGTTGCCCACGCGCTGCAGCCCGATCCGCAGGGTCAGGGCCGCATCGAGTCCGGTGACGTCGATGTCGGTGAGGATCTCCTCGGCCTGATCGGGGTGTCCCTGCCACATCAGTGCGCGCGAGAGCAGTTCGGCCTCGGCGGGTCCGCCGCCCTCCTCGAGTGCGGCCCGCGCGAACCGCTCCCCCATCGGGGTCTGCGCCAGGTTCAGCGCATCGTCGGCCGCCGACGACAACAGGCTCAGATCCACCGCCGACGCATCGCTCTCCAGCGCCAGCTCGGCCAGCCTGATCCGGTCGAGGGGGGTGTCGAGGCTGCGGGACTTCAACGCACGCACCAGATTCCCGCGGAGCCGACGCGAGGAGGCGAAGCCCAGGCGGCGTCGGATCACCTCGCCGAACAGGGGATGCTGGAAGCCGACGTTGAGATCACGTCCGGCACGTTCGATCCGTACCAGCCCGTCGATCTCGGCGTGCTCGATGGCCTCCTCACCGGCGAGTTCGGCCAGGACGTCGAGATTCAGGGGTTCGCACAGACTCACGTACTTCAGCGAGGTGAGCACCGACTCGTCGAGTTGCTCGATCCGGCCCTCCAGCAGGGAGGCCAGCTCGGAGGTGATGGCTGCGCGGCCGCGCAGCTGCCACACCCCGTTGACCTGCCGCAGGGTGTTGGCCTGCCGCGCCCCCTCCACCAGATGACGCAGGAACAGCGCGTTGCCACCGGATGCGGCCCACATGCGGTCGGCCGAATGCTCCTCGAGCTGCCCGCCGAGTACCGACTCGACCAGTTCGACACTCTGTTCCTTGGTGAACGGCGACAGCGTGATCCGCAGGAGGTGGTTGTCCTTCCACAGCGACGTCACCGCATCGGGGACGGTCTCCCCGCTGCGCACCGTGGCGACGATGTGCACCGCCCGGTCGATCGCCAGCTGGTGCAGCAGCGTCGCCGACAGTTCGTCGAGCAGATGGGCGTCGTCGACACCGATCACGACGTTGCCACCGGACAGCAGTGACTCCCGGGCGGCGGCCAGGTAGGTGACCGGATCGCTCGACGTCGCCGGCCCCACCAGATGCGCGAACACACCCAGGGGGATCGACCGTGCCGATTCCGTTCCGGCGACCCACCGCACGCCACCTTCGATTCCCGCCGTGACGTGACGGGCCAAGGTGGTCTTACCCACCCCGGAATCCCCCGTCAGCACCACGCCACATACCGAGGCCTCCCCCCGCAGTGCCGCGGAGATCGCCCGGTACTCCTTCTCGCGCTCGACCAGAGGCCAGTTCGCCGGCATGCGGAGAATTTTAGTCGGTTGATCAGGAGTTCGATACGTCGTGTCCCCGCGCCGACGGACACCGGTTGCCGATCAGGCTGTACACCGGCTGTGCGTCGGCTGTAGATCTATGCGTCGCGTCGGTCGGTGACGACCACACCGATCACGAAGATGACGATCGCCCAGATCGCGAAGTAGATCAGCGAGACCGTCGGTCCCCAGTGGTAGTCCGAGCCTTCCACACCCGACAGGAACCGGGTCCCGTTGCCGAACGGCAGCAACGGCGCCGCCCAGTCGCTGACCTTGGGGACCGCACTCAGGATGGTCTCGATCACGAGCATCCACACCAGCACCAGCGAGATGGCGCCGGCGGTCTGCCGGATCAGTGCGCCCACGCCGATCGAGAGCAGCACGCACAGCGCCGCGTACACCGGGATGCCCCAGATCTGCCGGATCACCCCCGAACTGCCCAGGTCGACGCCGGTGATCCCGGCCTTGAGCACGAGCACACAGATCACCGTGAGGATCAGCATGACGAGGAATGTCAGACCCACGTAGACGACCGCCTTGGCGACCAGCGCGACCGGCCGCTTGGGGACGGCCAGGAACGTCGACCGGATGGTGCCGAACCGGTGTTCGCTGGTGATGCCGAGGATCGCCATGATCATCAGCACGATGACGGCGAACTGGTGCAGCCCGATCAGTGCGACGAACATCGTCTCGCCGTCGACCGGCGTGCCGTCGGTGTTGTCGGCGAGGCCGGCAAACAGTCCGGTGACACCCAGCGACAGGATCACCGCGAGTCCCACACACCAGTAGGGAGATCGGATCGTGGTGAGTTTGATCTGCTCGGCCCGCAGTGCGCCGATCATCGGGGACCTCCGTCGAACGGTGCGGACGGCGTCTGAGGTGACCCGGCCTGCGGGGGCTGCTGGGGTATCGGGTGAGGTATCGGCGCGGACGGCGGGGGGCCGGCGAAGGGCGGTCCGGCAACAGGCGGTCCGGCGAGCGGGGTGGCAGAGTGAGGCGGTCCGGCGACGGGCGGTCCGGCGTACGGAGTGGCGGTGGTCCCGCCCTGGTACTGCACCGACCCGGCGGTGATCGCCATGAACGCCTCCTCGAGCGTGGCTGTGTGGGCGGCCAGCTCGTGAAGACGGATACCGGCGTCCCCGGCGACGTCGCCGACACGGTCGGTGGTCACGTCGTCGATCGCGACGACCGGACGGCCCTGCGCGTCGGCTTCCGGCCGGGGCGCCAGCCCGGCGGTGACCAGCGCGTCGTGCAGACGTTGCGGTTCCGGCGTGCGGACCCGGACCGTGGTCCGCGCCGAGGCGGTGAACTCGCCCACCGAGCAGCTCGTGATCAGCCGGCCCTGCCCGATGACGACGAGGTGGTCGGCGGTCAGCGACATCTCGGTGAGCAGATGACTCGACACCAGCACGGTGCGGCCCTCCCGGGCCAGCTGCCGCATGAAGTTGCGAATCCAGACGATGCCCTCGGGATCGAGCCCGTTGACCGGCTCGTCGAACATCAGGGTGTGCGGGTCACCGAGCATCGCCCCGGCCAGCCCGAGGCGCTGTGACATGCCGAGCGAGAACCCGCCCGCCCGCTTCTTGGCCACCGAGGTCAGGCCCACCATCTCGAGGACCTCGTCGATGCGGCTCACCGGGAGGCCGTTGCTCACCGCGAGCCACCGCAGATGCGAGCGTGCACTGCGGTTGGGGTGGACCCACCGTGCGTCGAGCAGGGCACCCACCTGCCGCAGCGGGTTCTCCAGCTCGGCATAGGGGTGACCGTCGATGGTCGCGCGGCCCGACGTCGGACGGTCGAGTCCGAGCATCATGCGCATGGTGGTGGACTTCCCGGCCCCGTTCGGACCGAGGAATCCGGTGACCCGGCCCGGTTCCACGTCGAACGAGAGATCGTCGACGGCGCGGACGCTTCCGTAGTCCTTGGTGAGGTTCTCGACCTTCAGCACACGGCCGACATTACACACCCGGTGACGAGGCCTGAGCCCAGAAACGCTTGGGAATCCGCCCCGCCCCCGCGGCCAGCCGGCCCGCCGTCACCGCATGCGCCATCGCCTGCGCCATCCGTTCCGGATTCTCCGCACGGGTCACCGCCGTCGCCAAAAGCACGGCATCGCAACCCAACTCCATCGCCAGGGCGGCATCGCTGGCCGTTCCGATGCCGGCGTCGAGGATGATCGGCACCTGTGCGGCGGCCACGATCATCTCGATGTTGTGCGGGTTGCGGATTCCGAGGCCGGTGCCGATCGGCGAACCGAGCGGCATCACCGCGGCCACACCGAGATCGGCGAGCCGGCGGGCCAGGATCGGGTCGTCGTTGGTGTAGGCCAGCACCACGAACCCGTCGTCGACGAGGCGCCGGGCACCGTCGAGCAGTTCCACCGGATCCGGTAGCAGGGTCTTCTCGTCGGCGACCACCTCGAGTTTGACCCAGTCGGTCTCGAGTGCCTCCCGCGCGAGTAGTGCGGTGAGGACCGCCTCGGCCGCCGTGTGGCTGCCGGCGGTGTTGGGCAGCGGCGCGATATCCAGGCGCCGCAACAGATCCAGCACTCCGGTTGTCGACGAACCACTCACCCGGCGCATCGCCACCGTGGTCAGTGCGGTCCCGGAGGCCACCAGGGCACGTTCGAGGACGTCGAGGTTGGCCGCGCCACCGGTACCCATGATCAGCCGGGAGGCGATCTCGCGGCCGGCGATCGAGAAGACGTCGGGGTCCGTCGCGGTCACCGGGCTAGCCACCTTGCACCGCCGTGACCACCTCGACCTCGGCCCCCTCGGACAGTGCGGTGTCCCAGTGCCGGCGCGGCAGCACCGCACCGTCGACGGCGACCGCGATCCCGGTGTCCGGCAGGCCCAGTGCGGCGAGCAGGGTGCGGACGGTGCCGCCGGCGTCGAGCTCGGCGGCATCTCCGTTGACGGTGATGGTCATCCTATCCCTCCGGTGGTGATCGTCTGTTCGGAAAGGTCTGCGGTGCAGGGTGTCTCGTCGCCCGGTTCGGCGAGGAGTGCGGCGAACGCGTCGGCGGTGTAGGGCGCCAGCATGATCCCGTTGCGGCCGTGACCGCACGCCAGCAGCACCCGCTCGTCGAGACGGCCGATGATCGGCAGGCCGTCGGGCGAACAGGGCCGGAATCCCACGCCGACCTCGGCGAGGGTGTACTCGCGCAATCCGGGATAGACCTCGATGGCGTCGGCGAGCAGGTCGGCGACCCCGGCGGCCCGGGCACCGGCGGCACCACTGCGCCATTCGTGCGCGTCCCCCTCGTATTGTGTTGCACCGACGACGATCCCGTCGGATCGGGGAACCAGGTAGACCGTGCGGCCGTCGACCCGCGCGCGGATCACATGCAGGGGCGGGGGCACGGTCCAGCGGTCGGCCCGCAGCCGCAGCACCTCCCCCTTGTCCAGGTGAACCGGGGCATCGGGCCAGAGGTCGGCGATCCCGGCACCGGCGGCGAGCAGGATCTGATCCGGGCGATGGCCGTCGAGCTCGGCGAGGTCGGCGATGCGACCCGATTCGATCCGCCCACCGGCGGCGATCAGGGCCGCACGCAGTGCGGCCAGCAGGCGGCGGTTGTCGACGGCCCCCTCCCCGCGGGCGAGATAGCCACCGCGCAAACGGGATCCGATCGCCGGCTCGCGCTCTCGGATCACCGTGGCGTCGACCGGGGTGAGCCGATCGGTGCTGCGCGGACGCCGCGACCAGACGAAATCGGCGAGTTGAGCGAGGTATCCGGCGTCGGCGGCGGTGGCCGCGACGAACAGCGAGTCGTGTGCGGCGACCACATCCGGGTCGCCGAGCCGGACGATCAGGTCCGGCCAGCGCGCGACGGAACGTTCGGACAGCTCGAGCAGGGCGTCCTCGCCGGGATGACCTTCACCGAGCGAACCGAGCATCCCGCCGGCCACCCAGGCGGCCCGCAGATGTTCTCCGGCGTCGACGACGGTGACCTGCCAGCCCTCGTCGGCGGCACGGAGTGCGCAGGTCAGGCCGATGACACCGCCGCCGACCACGACGAGATGGCGGGGTGTGCGCGATGTTTCGCTGGACGACATGGGTCGGTCGCATCCTTCCTTCGCCGGCATGATCCGGATCAGGTGTGACGGTCAGCGGGGGCGTCCCGCACTCTCAGCCCGGCGAACCCCGGACTCCCGTGTTGTCGTACCCAGCATAACCTTTCGGTCATGGCCACCGATCACCCGTCCGCCTCCGCCCGTCCCGACATCCGAACTCGCCTCGCCGGGGCCCGGCTGTACCTGTGCACCGATGCCCGCCGCGACCGTGGCGACCTGATGGAGTTCGTCGACGCCGCACTCGCCGGTGGCGTGGACATCATCCAGTTGCGCGACAAGGGATCTGCGGGAGAGAAGCAGTTCGGCACCCTGGAGGCCCGCGCCGAGCTGGACCTGCTCGCACAGTTGCGCCGGCTCGCCGACGCGCACGGTGCGCTGCTCGCGGTGAACGACCGCGCCGACATCGCCGCGCTCGCCGGAGCCGACGTCCTGCACCTCGGGCAGGGCGACCTGACGCCGGCGCGGGCACGCGAGGTGGTCGGCGATGCGATGATCGTCGGCGCGTCGACCCACGACCCCGATCAGGCCCGGAGCGCCGACGCCGACCCGGCGGTGGACTACTTCTGCGTCGGGCCGTGCTGGCCGACGCCGACCAAACCCGACCGCGTCGCCCCCGGCCTCGGCCTGGTCCGCGAGGTGGCGGCGAGTGCGCCGTCGACACCGTGGTTCGCGATCGGCGGCATCGACGAGCAGCGGCTGCCGGAGGTCGTCGAGGCGGGCGCGTCCCGGATCGTGGTGGTGCGGGCACTGACCGCCGCCGGCGACCCCGCCGCCGCGGCCACCCGTCTGCGTGCGGGCACCGGTCGGCCCTGATCCCCCACCTTTCCTGATCCCCTGCCTGTCCTGATCCCCCACCGGTCCGGATCCCACCGGAAGGCGGTTGCCGGACCCGCAGGTCGGGGTCTATGGTGGTCCGATCATGCGTATCCACAACGTGCTCGTATCCCGCCGCAGCGGGGCCTGACTTCGACCGGCCCCCCGCTGCGGGGTCGTCGCACGTTCTCGTCGGTCACCTTTTCTTCGACCGAAACGAGTTTTCCCGATGCGCAGCCTTCACTTCTCCGAGTCATCGTGTTCGTGTAGCGAGCGTGACGCCGGTGTCCACGACGAGCTCCTGGCTCGGTTCGGCGCTCCGCTCCCCCGAGGCATTCGCGAGGAGGCACACGGAATGACCTGGCAAGAATTCGACGATTCCTTCGGCGGCACGGGTGCGATCCGGTTGGGGTCGTGGTCGCTGAACCCGGCCCCGGCCGACATGATCGAGTGTCGCGCCACCATCGCCTACGCCGACCGGATCATGTCGATGTCGGCGACGGCGACCGGACCGGTCGGCGCGATGACGTCGATCCTGCACGAGATGGGCGCACCCGTCCAGGTCGTCTCGGTGCATCAGCGCCAGACCGACGACGGCATCACCGCGTTCATGCTGTGCGAGCACAACCACCGGCAGTGCTGGGTCTACGGTGACGGCGCGACCGCCGACGAGGCGAACGTCAACGCCCTCGTCGCCGGCGCCAACCGGTTGCTCGAGCCCGACGCCTGAGCTGCCCCGGCCCACCCCGGACACCATCTGCCGTCACAGGCGGATCGCGTCCGACAGGGCCTCGGTGATCCGGGCGAGACGATCGGCGGCGGCGGCACGCGGCACCTCGTCGTCGCACCGGAACACCACCTCGAGGTAGCACTTGAGTTTCGGTTCGGTACCCGACGGCCGGATGATCACCCGGTCGTCGGCGGCCGTCCGGAACATCAGGCCGTCGGTGGGCGGCAGATCCGGTGACCCGACCGACAGGTCGACCGATTCGATCACCGCCGATCCGGCGAGCACGGTGAGCGGCCGCGCCCGCAGCCGCGTCATCGCATCACGGATCCGGGACAGGTCGTCGACGCGGATGCTCAGTTGCGCCGTCGCGTGCAGCCCGTGCTGCCGGGCGAGCTCGTCGAGGCGGCCCCCGAGTGTCACGCCGCGGCCGGCGAGTTCCTCGACCAGCGTCACCACACGGACCGCGGCACCGATCCCGTCCTTGTCGCGGACCGCCTGCGGATCGGTGCAGTACCCGATCGCCTCCTCGTACCCGAACCGCAGGTCCGGTGCGCGGGCGATCCATTTGAACCCGGTCAGGGTGGTCACCCCGCGCAGCCCGTGGGCCTGCGCGATCCGCCCGAGCAGCCGGCTCGACACGATCGAGCACGCCAGGGTGGTGCCCGGACGGGAGTCGTCGCGGGCGGCCTGATCGCCGAGCAGGGCGCCGAGTTCGTCGCCGGTGAGCTGCCGCCACGTCCGGTCGGCCTGCGGGATCGCCACCGAGCAGCGGTCGGCGTCCGGATCGAGGGCGATCACCACATCGGCGTCGACGTCGGCGGCCAGTGCCAGCGCCAGGTCGAGGGCGCCGGGCTCCTCCGGATTGGGGAACGCGACGGTCGGGAAGTCCGGGTCGGGGTCGGCCTGGGCGGTGACGACGTGCACGTCGGTGATCCGTGCGGCGTCGAGCACCCGCAGGGCGGTGGCGCCGCCGACCCCGTGCATCGCGGTCAGCACCACACGCACCCGGCTGGGTTCGGGGTCGCGTCGATGTGACGCCATCCGGCTCACATAGGCCTCGACCACCTCGTCGGCGACCGGTTCGACGTGCTCGGTGCTGCGGGGTACGGCATCGGCCGGCGGGGCGTCGGCGATCCGTGCCGCGATCTGGGCGTCGGCGGGCGGCACGATCTGCACCCCGCGGCCGTCCGGGTCGGCGGCACGGCCACCGAGATAGACCTTGTAGCCGTTGTCGGCGGGTGGATTGTGCGACGCGGTGATCATGATCCCGGCGTCGGCGTCGAGGGCTCGCACCGCGTAGGCGGTGACCGGGGTGGGCAGTCGGGCCGGCAATGCGAGTGCGCGCAGCCCCGCCCCCGACAACACCTCGAGGGCGGCGTCGCGGAAGGCCGACGACCCGTGGCGGGCGTCGCAGCCGACCACCACGCGGGCATCGGCTCCCACGGTGTCGAGCAGATGGCGGGCCACACCGGCGGTCGCCCGGGTCACCACCGCGACGTTCATCCGCGACTGACCTGCGCCGACCGGTCCGCGCAGGCCCGCGGTACCGAACTCGAGGGGACCGGCGAAGCGGTCGGCCAGTGCGGCGAGCGCACCGGGCCGGCTGCGGTCGGCGTCGGCGATCAGTCCGGCGAGCTCGTCGCGGGTGGTCGGGTCCGGGTCGTGACCCAGCCAGTCGCGAGCGCGATCGGTGAGGGTCATCCGGGCAGGTCGAGTGCGTCCATCCGGCTGCGCAGGCCGGGCCAGGCCTCACCGAACGCCGGATGCAAGGGGAGATCACCCACCTCGGACTCACCCACCCAGCGCAGCTCGGCGGATTCGCCGTTCGCCACGGTCCGGACCGGTTCGGACGCCTCGGCGATCACCGTGGTGTACGCCCACCCCGAGGTGGCCTGGTGGGTGACCACCGCGGCGACCACCCGGATGTCGTCGGCCTCGATACCGGCCTCTTCCTGGGCTTCGCGGAGGGCCGTGTCGACCGCGCTCTCGTGCGAATCGCGGGCACCACCGGGCAATCCCCAGGTACCGCCCTGATGTGACCATGCCGCACGATGCTGCAGCAGGATCAGCGTCGCGCCGTCCGGGGCCGCCGCACGCAGCAGCAGACCCGCCGCGCCGTGCACACCCCAGTATCGCGATCCATCCGGATCGATGACCCAACCGTCTCCGTCGCCACGCACCGCGCCTCCTGACACCCAGCCGTCCCGGCCTCGCCCCTACCGTATGTGAGGGTGGCCACGCGGGCCAGGGATGATTCCGACACGCCCTCGCCGAATCGCCCGGTTCCGCGTGCCTGGCGCACCTGGGCGGGCCGATCGTCTTAGGCTGGGAAACAGATCGACGGCCGGAGACGATGGACCGAGTAGGACCGCGGCACATCGCGACGCCGGATGACGTGGACGCCACCCGGCGCGCGAACGACCGCGAGCGGTCGGAAGGGATAGTGGTGACCGGCGACGCATCCCCTGTGCGCACGGTGCTCACCCGTGCCGGGCGGTCGCTGCGATCAGATCTCGCGGCCCCGCCCATCCGGGAGGTCCTCGCCGACCGCCGGGAGCAGGTCGCCTTCGGCCGTGAGCCCGGCCGCTCCCCGCTCACCATGCTGCGGCACTACGCCGGGACCACCCCGGGAAAACTCATCATGATCGTCGCGGCCTTGTCGACGGCGATGCTGATCACCGGCTGGTACGGCTCGACGGTGCTGGAGAACCGGACCGCCACCCTGCGGACCATCGTCGACCGGGCCGAACCCCTCGCCGAGGCGTCCCAGGTGCTCTACAGTTCGCTGTCGATCGCCGACGCGGCGGCCAACTCCGCATTCATCTCCGGGGGACTCGAATCCCCCGAACTGCGTACCCGCTACTCCGACTCCCTGGCGACCGCGTCGGCCGCGCTGATGCGGGCGGCCGGCACCTCCGGTGTTCCCGGCACCGACCCGGACGCCGACACCCGAGCGGTCACCGCCGACCTGACCACCCTGGCCACCACGATCCCCGTCTACAGCGGGCTGATCGAGACCGCCCGCACCAACAACCGCCTCGGCAACCCGGTCGGCAGCTCCTATCTGACGCAGGCGTCGGCGCTGATGCAGAGCCAGATCCTGCCGGCCGCGCAACGACTCTACGAGCGGCGCTACGCGGCCATCGCCGACCCCCAGCAGGCCCTGACCATCCCGCCGTACGGGGTGTATGCGGGACTGTTGTTCGTCGCGCTGGCCCTGATCGGGACGTCGCGGTATCTCGCCAGACGCACCCGACGTCGCTTCAACATCGGGGTGGTGCTGGCGCTGGTCGCGATCATCGGCGGGCTGGTGTGGCTGCTGGCGTCCGGTCTGATGTCGGTGGCGGCCACGTCGTCGGCGAAATCCGACGGCGTCGATCCGCTCCGACAACTCACCGAGGCGCGCATCCTCACCCAGCAGGCGCGGTCGGCCGAGACCCTCGCCCTGATCCGACGCGGCGACCAGACCGACCTGGAACGCACCTTCGCCACCTCCACCCAGCAGATCACCTCGATCCTCGACGACCTGCAGTCGCAGACCTCCGCGGGCTCCGACGGGCCGCTGACCACCCGGCAGATCGACTCGGTCTCCTCGGCCCTGGATCAGTGGCGGACCTCCGACGAGAAGACCCGCAGCGCCATGGACACCGGCGACTTCGCGACCGCCCGCACCCTCACCGTCGGCTCCCAGCCGTCGAGTACCGCGAGCAGCTATGCCGCCGTCGACTCCGCCCTCGTCGACGCCATCACCACCACCCGCACCGGTTTCCGCGACGACATCAACACCGCGCAACGCGTGCTCGGCTTCACCGGCACCGGTGTGCTGCTGCTGACCATCTTCGCGACCGCCGCCCTGGTGCTCGGCCTGATCCCGAGGGTCCGGGAATACCGATGACGGCCGCACGGGAAGCAGGGCGTCGTCGTGGACCGGCGGCGACCCGGCCCGTGCTCTGGATGATCGTGGTGCTGGTCGCGATGCTGACGATGACCGGTTGCGTCCGGTTCACCGCGCCCGAGTCGCCGCCGCCGAGCGCCACCGCGGTGATGCCGTCACCGCAGGGTGCCGACACCAACGTGCCCCGGGAGACCACCCCCAGCGCCGACTCGTGCGATGCGACGGTCAGCCTGCGGCCACCGGCCCAGATGCCCGAACCCGGCCACATGCCCGCCGGTTCGACGATGGCCGCGATCCAGCGGCGCGGCCGGCTGATCGTGGGCACCGACATCGGCTCCAATCCGTTCAGCTTCCGCGACCCCATCACCGGTGACATCCAGGGATTCGACGTCGACATCGCCCGGGAGATCTCCGACGCCATCTTCGGCGACCCCGACCGGATCGAGTACCGGGTGCTGACCTCGGCCGAACGCAGCGAGGCACTGGAGACCGGTGACGTCGACATCGTCGTCAAGACCATGTCGATCACCTGCGACCGGCTTCGATCGGTGAGCTTCTCGTCTCCGTACTACATTGCGTCGCAGCGGATTCTGGTGCCGCGTAATTCCGGCATCGACGACATCGACGGCCTGGCGGGCAAGCGTGTGTGCGCCGCCCGCGGCTCGACGTCGATCGGCCGGATCCAGGCCGAACAGCCCAAGGCGACCATGGTCACCACGACGACCTGGGCCGACTGCCTGGTGATGCTGCAGCAGGGACAGGCCGATGCGGTGTCCACCGACGACGCGATCCTCGCGGGCCTGGCCGCACAGGATCCGTGGGTGGAGATGATCGGTCCGGGACTCGGCGCCGAGTACTACGGCGTGGGTATCCCGAAGGGCCATGACGACATGGTCAGATTCGTCAACGGGGTCCTGGCCCAGACCCGCACCGACGGTCGATGGTATGAGATCTACAACCGGTGGCTGGCCAACCTGGGTCCGGGATACGGCCCGCCACAAGCTGTCTACCGGGATTGAGAACGATGGTGCGCCGACACGAACCGACCGACGTCACGCCTGCGGGTGTCGACGGCGACGACGCCACCCGCCGGGATGTGGGCACCGAGCGCGGCGAGAGCGTGGATCAGGATCCCGAGGTGGGCACGCAGCGGGCGAATCCGGCGGACCTCGACCTCACCCTCGGCACCCAGCGGACCGACCCCGCCGATCTGGACCTCACCCTCGGCACGCAGCGGACCGACCCCGCCGATCTCGACCTCGCCCTCGGGACGCAACGCGCCGACCCCGCAGACCTGGACGTCGACCTCGGGACCCAGCGTTCGGATCCCACCGATCAGCTCGGGACCCAGGCCACCCCCGCCACCGCGTCGACCGACCCCGTCGTCCGGTCACGTCCACTCATCCCCACCGAGGCCCTCGCCTCGGTGGGGCAGACCCGTCGCCTCGTCCCCAGCCGGATGTCGGCCGTCCACGACCGCAGGCTCGGCAGCGGGCTCGTCGAACTGCCCAAGATCACCGACATCGAACCGGCCGACGCCGTCCTCGACGTCCCGGTGATCGCCGAACGCAAACGCAACTGCTGGCGCTGCGGACGCCCGGTGGGACGCGAATCCGGTTCCGACACCGGCGATCTCACCGGCACCTGCCCGCACTGCGGGGCTCGCTACTCCTTTGTCCCGGGACTGGCGCCGGGCACGCTGGTCGCCGGCCAGTACGAGATCGCCGGTGCCATCGCCCACGGCGGACTCGGCTGGATCTATCTGGCCATCGACCGCAACGTGTCGGACCGGCCGGTGGTGCTCAAGGGCCTGCTGAACTCGTCGGATTCCGAAGCGCAGCAGGTCGCCCTGGCCGAACGCCAGTTCCTGGCGTCGGTGAACCATCCCGGCATCGTGAAGATCTACAACTTCGTCGAACACATCACCGCCGACGAACAGACCTTCGGCTACATCGTGATGGAGTACATCGGCGGCCAGACGCTCAAACAGATCACCGCCGACGGGCCGTCGCGACTGATGCCGATCGAACAGGCGATGGCCTACATGCTCGAGGTGCTGCCCGCCGTCGGATACCTGCATTCGGTGGGTCTGGTCTACAACGACGTCAAACCGGAGAACATCATGGTCTCCAGCGACGAGGTCAAGCTGATCGACCTGGGTGCGGTGTCGGCGATCAACGGGTACGGACATCTGTACGGCACACCGGGTTTCCAGGCCCCGGAGATCGTCCACACCGGGCCGCAGGTGGTCACCGACATCTACAGCATCGGCCGGACCCTGGCCGTGCTGACCGTCGACATGCCGATGTCCAAGGGCCGCTACGTCGACGGTCTCCCCGACCCCGACACCACCCCCGTCTTCGCCGACAATCCGTCGTATTACCTTCTGCTCCAACGTGCGACGGCCCCCGATCCGGCCGACCGGTTCGCCTCGGCCGAGGAGATGACCACCCAGCTGCTCAACGTGCTGCGGGAGACCGTCGCCGTGCACACCGGCGTACCCCGCCCGTCGCTGTCGACGGTGTTCACCCCGCAGCGTTCGACCTTCGGCACCGATCTGATGCTGGCCCCGGTGGACGGATTCTTCGACCCGCAGGAGGGGTCGTTCCACGACCCGGTGGACATCGCCCGGGCATTGCCGGTACCGCTGGTCAATCCCAACGATCCGGCTGCGGGACTGCTGAACTCGGCGGCGCTCTCGGACCCGCGTCAGACCCTGGACTCCATCTCGGCGGTGCGCGCCGAGGGATTCGCCTCCCTGCTCGGACGGCGATCCACCAGCGCGCATCCGTCCCTGGAGATCGACCTGGCCGAGGCCCGCGCGCATCTCGAGCTCGACGACGTCGACACCGCCCTGGAGATCCTCCGGAATGTGTCCGCCCAGCACGGTGATTCATGGCGGGTGCAGTGGTACATGGGGATGTGTGCGCTGATGAACGCCGAACCCGAACTGGCATATCAACGATTCACCGACGTACTGCAGGCCATGCCGGGTGAGGTGGCCCCGAAGCTCGCCACCGCGGGCACCGCCGAACTGATCGGCCGCTGGCTGTCGGCCGAACACGGCGGCCGGGACGGCTCCTACGGCACGGTCGGCAAGGTCGCGGAGCTGTATGACGTTGCCACCCACCACTATCACGACCTGTGGCTGACCGACCACGCGATCGTGACCGCCGCCTTCGGGCTGGCCCGGCTCGCCGTGGCCCGCGGGGATTTCGACGCGGCGATCAGACCGCTCGACGAGGTCCCGCCGACCAGCCGCCACTACAACACCGCACGCGCCACCGCCGTGCTCACCCTGGTCCACGGCCGGGACCCGAGGGATGTGGAGAAGCGTCAGATCGTCGAGGCCGCCAAGCGTCTGGAGGTCATGCCCGACACCGAACCCCGCAAGGCGCGACTGCAGCTGATCGTCCTGGGTACCGCACTGGGCTGGATTCTGGCGCACCCCGACCACACCGGCGGCCCGGACCGGCTACTGGAGGTGCCGTTCACCGAACGGGGACTGCGCGCCGGTACCGAACGATGCCTGCGGGCCCTGGCCCGCCAGACCCGCAGCAACCGGGATCACCGGTTCCTGCTGGTCGACCTGGCGAACTACGTGCGACCGGACAGCCTGTTCTGATCCGCCGGCCCGGTAGACCTATCCGGGATGGGCCAGGGATGCGGTGCCGGCGCGCCGATCGCCGGTGTCCGCCGCACCGAAGACGTGGTCGGTGGGAGCGAAGTGCGACATCATCTTTCGGTAGGTCGAGGTGAACGTCGGCCACATCACCGAGTTGCGGCCGGTGGCGTCGATGTACCAGCTCCCGCAGCCGCCCGTGTTCCAGACCGTATGCGCCAGTTGGGTGTCGAGGTGGGCGTTGTAGGCGTCGTGGGCACTGCGGGTCACCTCGACGGTCTGCGCCCGGCGCGCCTCGAGATGCGCCAGCACGGCACCGATGTAGTAGGCCTGCGACTCCAGCATCAGCAGGATGGAACTGTGCCCGAGATTCGTGTTGGGGCCGTACAGCAGGAAGAGATTGGGGAAGTCCGGGACCGACACCCCGCGGTAGGCGCTGGGCGAGCCGTTCCACACCTGCGCGAGATGGCGGCCGTCGCGGCCGGTGATCACGCGGGCCAGCGGCGGACTGGTCGGCTCGAATCCGGTGGCGAAGATGACGGTGTCGACGTCGAACTCGGTGCCGTCGGCGCTGACCGCGCCGGTGGCGGTGAGTCGTTGCAGCGCACCGGTGACGGTGGTCGACCGATGATCGAGCGCCGGATACCACTTGTTGCTGATCAGGATTCGTTTGCAGCCCATGGTGAAGTGCGGGGTGAGCCGGCGACGCAGGGCCGGGTCGGAGATCTGCCGGGCGCGGTGCCGGTTGGCGATGTGCGAGAACGCCCGGAGCACCGCCGGCTGGTGGGCCATCCCCACCACGTGGAACTCGTGGGTGAACCAGTTCAGCATCCGAACTGCTCGGTGTGCCTTGGGGAATCGGCCGTAGATCGCCCGTTCCAGCGGGCCGATCTTGCGGTCCAGACGGGGGATCACCCACGACGGCGTGCGCTGGAAGGAGACCAGGGACTCGACCTTGTCGACGATCTCGGGCACCACCTGGACGGCCGACGCACCACTGCCGACCACGGCGACCTTGCGGCCGGTGAGATCCCACGAATGGTCCCAGGCCGCGGTGTGGAAGACCGCGCCGGTGAACTCGTCGAGACCCGGGATGTCGGGGATGACCGGTTCCGACAGGGCACCGGGGGCGGTGATCAGGAATCGGGCCCGGATGGTGCCGTGAGCGGTGTCCACCACCCAGCGATGGGCGGCGTCATCCCATGCCGCCGCGAGCATCTCGCAGTCGTAGCGGATGACGTCGGCGTAGTCGGCGGCAACCTTGGTGGCGTATTGCCTGATCTCCCACTGCCGTCCGAAGGTGTGCGACCAGTTCGGGTTGTCGGCGAAGGACAGCGAGTAGAGGGCGGTGGGGACATCGCATGCCGCACCGGGATAGGTGTTGGCCAGCCACACGCCACCGGCCTCGGCGGCACGTTCGACCGCCAGCACCGACAGGCTCGGATGGTCGGTGCGCAACCGGTGCAGGGCGGCCAGCCCACCGAATCCGGCACCGACGACGAGCACGTCGATCTCGGCGGGCAGCCCGTCGACGGCGATTCCGGCGGGTGTGGCCGGTGCGGTGCCGGGGGTTGCGGGTGTGGTCGTCATCGACGTCGTCCCTCCGTCCAGGTGGTGAAGATGTGCTCGCAGAACTGCCGATCCGTGGCGGGATCGCGGAGTAGTCGTGAGATCGCCAGGCCGCGTGCGAGTTCGGCGGCCACCTCGAGCTCGGCACTGGTGTACCGGTCGCCGAACAGGGCGGCACCGGTGTCCATCAGTTCGTCGGCGATCCGGCGTTCGAGCGGGATGATCGCCGTCCTGAGTGCGGCGTCGGTACGGGCGGCCACCCACAGTTCGAGCGCGGCATAGAACAGCGGGCCGTCGAAGACCTCGATCAGGATGTTCAGATCCTCGTGACCGGTGCGGGGCCGGGACAGGATCTCGGTCTTACGACGGTCGACGAGATGTGCGACGGCGGCCACGACAAGTGCCTCCCGGGTGGGGAACTGATGCAGCAGTGCGCCGCGGGACACTCCCGCACGCCGGTTGACCTCCTGCGTCGTGGTGCCGGCATAGCCGAGCTCGATGAGGGCGTCGACCGTCGCATCCAGGACCTTTTCCCTGGTCAGCGCCGATCGTTGGGCCTGGGTCCGGCCGGTTGTCGAGGTCGGCGGGGTCTCGGTGTCGAGCATGACTGTGATGGTAGCCACACTTTCACAAACAGTCCAGACTGCTTGCAAATCTCGTCGGTGATGCCCCGCCCGGTGACGACCGGGCGGGGACGACCGGGCGGGGACGACCGGTCAGCGATACCGGTCGCACCGATCAGGCGGCCACCACCTCGGCCGCCTGCTGGGCGATCGCGAGTTCCTCGTTGGTGGGGACGACGAACACCGCCACCGTGGAATCGTCGGTGGAGATCTTGCGTGGTTGCCTGCTGCGCACCGCGTTACGGTCGGGATCGATGACGATCCCATAGTTCTCCAGGCCGGCCAGCGAGTCGGCGCGCACGGTGGTCGCGTTCTCCCCCACCCCGGCGGTGAAGGTGATCGCGTCGACCCGGCCGAGTTCGATCATGTAGGCGCCGATGTAGCGGCGCAGGCGATGGATGTAGACATCGTAGGCCAGCTTCGCCGACGCATCGCCCGCGGCGAGCTTCTCGGTGACCGAACGGAAGTCGTTGTCACCACACAGGCCCTTGAGCCCGGAGTTCTTGTTCAGCAGGGTGTCGATCTGGTCGGCGCCGAGTTTCACCACCCGATGCAGGTGCAGGACCGCGCCGGGATCGATGTCGCCGCTGCGGGTCCCCATGACGAGCCCTTCCAGCGGCGTCATCCCCATACTCGTGTCGATCGGGGCACCACCGGCGATCGCCGACGCCGACGCACCGTTGCCGAGATGCAGCACGATCTGGTTGACCTCGCCGGCCGGTTTGCCGAGCAGTCCGGGAACCTTGCCGCTGACGTACTCGTGACTGGTGCCGTGAAAACCGTAGCGGCGGATGGCATGGAGCTTCGCGACACCACGATCGATCGCATAGGTGGCAGCGGCCTCGGGCAGGGAGTGGAAGAACGCGGTGTCGAAGACCGCCACCGACGGCACATCGGGCAGCAACTCCCGGGCCGCCTGGATTCCGGTGAGATTCGCCGGATTGTGCAGCGGTGCGAGGGTGGAGATCCGGTCGATCTCGCTGATCACCTCGGTGGTGATCAGCGTGGGCCGGAAGAACGACCGCCCGCCGTGTACCACGCGGTGCCCCACCGCACTCAGACCTGCTGCGGCCAGGTCGATCCCACCGTCGGCGAACAATTCCATCACCCGGCGGATCGCGGCGGTGTGATCGGGCAGTTCGATCTGCTCGGTCACCTCCAGCCCGCCCTGCGAGTGGGTGATCGACCCGCCGTGGTCGCCGATCCGCTCGGCGATGCCCTCGGCGGTGACCTCACCCGATTCGGGATGGACCAGTTGATATTTCAAGGACGACGACCCGGCGTTGAACACCAGGACCGAGCCCGCGATACCGTCACTCACCGTTCGACTCCCCCGCACCCGTACCGGCCGTTTCCGCACCCGCCGCCGCTGCATCCACCTGCTCGGCGTCGCTGCGGCCCGCCAGATTCTGGGCTGTCAGATTCTGGGCTTGGATCGCGGTGATCGCCACGGTGTTCACGATGTCGTCGACCAGTGCGCCGCGGGACAGGTCGTTGATCGGGCGGGCGATGCCCTGCAGCACCGGGCCGATCGCGACCGCACCGGCGCTGCGCTGCACCGCCTTGTAGGTGTTGTTGCCGGTGTTGAGGTCGGGGAAGATCAGCACCGTCGCGCGACCGGCCACCGGTGAGTCGGGCATCTTGGTGGCCGCCACCGACGGATCGACCGCGGCGTCGTACTGGATGGGGCCCTCCACCAGGAGCTCCGGCGCCCGCTCCCGCACCAGTTCGGTGGCCACACGGACCTTTTCGACGTCGGCGCCGGAGCCGGAGCTGCCGGTGGAGTACGAGAGCAACGCGACCCGCGGTTCGATCCCGAACCCGGCGGCGGTGGCGGCCGACGAGATCGCGATGTCGGCGAGTTGCTCGGCGGTGGGATCGGGCACCACCGCACAGTCGCCGTAGGCGAGGACCTTGTCGGCCAGGCACATGAAGAACACGCTCGACACCGTCGACACCCCGGGCGCGGTCTTGATCACCTCGAAGGCGGGGCGGATGGTGTGTGCGGTGGTGTGTGCGGCACCCGAGACCATTCCGTCGGCGCGTCCGGTGTGGACCAGCATGGTCCCGAAGTAGGAGACGTCGAGCATGCGTTCACGGGCCCGGTCGAAGTCGACCCCCTTGTGCTTGCGCAGTTCGGCGTAGATCCTCGCGAACTCGTCGGTGAGCGGGGAGTTCGCCGGGTCGATCAGCTCCACACCGTCGAGGTCGAGGCCGAGATCCTGTGCACGACGGGCGATCCGACCCGGGTCGCCGAGGATGATCAGGTTCACCACACCCCGGCGGAGCAGTCGTCCGGCGGCCCGCAGGATACGGTCGTCGTCGCCCTCGGGCAACACGATGGTCCTGCGGTCGGCGCGGGCCCGCGCGATCAGTCCGTACTCGAACATCTGCGGCGTCATCACCTCGGTGGTGGGCACCTTGAGGACCCGGGTGAGGGTCTCGGCGTCGATGTGGCGGTCCATCAGCTCCAGCGCCGCCTCGATCTTGCGGGCCGATCCGGCCGCCACCCGGCCCCGCGTGTTGGCCGCGGTGCGTGCGGTGTCGTAGGTTCCGTGCCCGCACAGGATGATCGGCAGGGTCGACTCCAGCCCGCCGACGAGTGCATCGATCATCGGATGCGGCCGTAGCCCGCCATTGAGGATGATCCCGGACAACCGCGGAAATCCTTGTGCGGCATTGGCTGTGACCAGGGCGAGGAGGACGTCGGAGCGGTCGGCCGGGGCGATCACCACGGTCCCCTCCGACAACCGTTCCAGGATGTGTTCGACGGTCATGCCGCCGACCATCACCCGCAACGCCTCCCGGTCGAGCAGTTCCGGATCGCCGCTGAACAGGCTGGCGTCCAGCGCCTCCTTGAGCTCGGCCATGGTGGGGGCCACCAGCACCGGGTCTTCCGGCAGGCACCAGGTGGGTACATCCAGGGTCAGGAACGCCGCCTGGATGGCCGGCATCTGTGCCGGATCGCAACGGTTGGCGACGACGGCGGCGGTGGTCGCGTGCATCGCGGCGATCTCGGTGAGCAGATGGTCGGTGATGTCACGGAGCTCGGCGGGGGCACGCCCGGCGGCCTTGAGCGCCAAGATGATCGGCGCCGACAGGTTGGCCGCGATCCGCGCGTTGTAACTGAGTTCCGACGGGTTGCCGACGTCGGTGTAGTCCGAACCGATGATCACCACGGAGTCGCTGCGGGACTCGACGGCGTGATAGCGGGCGACGATCTCGGCGATCGCGGCGTCGGGTGCGGCATGGACCTGGTCGTAGGTGACACCGATGCAGTCGTCGTAGCCGATGTCGGTGGAGGTGTGCTCGATGAGCATCTCGAGCAGATAGTCGCGCTCACCGGCCGCCGCCCGGGAGATGGGCCGGAACACGCCCACGCGCCCGCCGGTGGCGGACAGGAACGCGAGGATGCCGAGGGCGACCGTCGACTTCCCGGTTCCTCCCTCGGCGGAGGCGATGTAGATGCTGGTCGAGGTCGCTGCGTCGTCGCCCATGCCCGTCAGCCTAATGTGTGGACGCCGCCGGCAAGGGCCGCTGCGCACACCCGGTCCGGTGGGAACCGTCTCACCCGTGCCCGGCGGCGTCCGGACCGGTCCGGACGATCGCCCGCACGACCAGGTCGGCGATCTGGTCGTCGGTCAGCGAACTCTCCGGTTCCAGCATCACCGAGAAGATCATCCGCACCAGGAATTCCGCGGCCGCACGGGGATCGGGCACGAGCTGTTCACCGATCGCGGGCTCCAGATCCGGCAGTGCCTGATCGACGATCCGCGACACCAGCGACGGCCCCTCGGTCTGGTCGGTGGTGACCAGTGCCCGGACGATCTCCTCGGGTTCCTTGCGGAGCACGTACTGCAAGGCCTCGTGCTCACGGATATAGGGCAGCACGTTGCGGATCTGGGCACGGATCTTGCCCGCGGCGTCGGGTTCGGGGGCCGCCCACTCGCGCAGCAGCACACGCAGGGTGGCGACCTCACGGTCGACGATCGCCGCGACCAGCGCGTCCCGGCCGCCGAACATCCGGTAGGCGGTCGCGCGGGCCACGCCGGCGTGCCGGGCGACCGACGTCAGGCTCAATGCCTTGGCCCCGAACCGCGAGACCAGGCCGACACCCACATCCACCATGCGATCGCGATCCATGGGAGAAAACGGTATCCGACGGCGGAACGGACTGTCGGCCCCGGCGCCTACGCTGGATGCGACGACCGCCGACCCGACCGGACGGAGACACCACGTGGACACCCGAGCGACCGGCGAGACCGTCGATTCCCTGATGGCCGAGTTGTCCGACCTCGCCGATCCCGCGATCCTGGCGGTCAACGAGCGACACGGCGACGAGCACGCGGTCAATCTCACCAGGCTTCGGGCCGTCGCCAAACGCGTACGCACCGATCATGACCTGGCGTGTGCACTGTGGGCGACCGACGACTCCGCTGCCCGCCTGCTGGCCGTGCTGATCTGCCGGCCCCGGTTGTTCACCGCCGACGAGCTCGACGCCATGCTGCGCCAGGCCCGGACACCCAAGGTGCAGGACTGGCTGATCTCCTATGTCGTCAAGAAGAGCACCCACGTCGAGACCCTGCGGGTGGCCTGGTTCGACGACCCGGATCCGGTGGTGGCGGGCGCGGGCTGGACGCTGACCGGTGATCGGATCGGTTCCGGTGCCGACGGTCTCGACCTGCCAGAATTGCTCACCCGGATCGAAGATCAGATGGCCGACGCCCCGGACCGGTTGCAGTGGGCCATGAACGGCTGCCTCGCCCGGATCGGGATCGACCATCCCGACCACCGTTCCCGGGCCATCGACATCGGTGAGCGGCTGGAGGTGTTGAAGGACTATCCGACGGCGCGCGGTTGTGTGTCACCGTTCGCACCGATCTGGATCACCGAGATGGTGCGCCGTCAGGAGGCCGGGTAGATGGAGATCCGTGACGCGCTGGCGGCCGATGCCGAGGCGATCTGCGACATCTACAACGACGCCGTCGCCCATTCCACCGCGATCTGGAACGACAGCCTCGTCGACGTCGACGACCGGCGTGCCTGGCTGGCCGAGCGGCAGCGGTCGGGATTCCCGGTGCTCGTCGCCGTCGACGGGGCGGCGGTGCTCGGTTACGCGACCTATGGCCCGTTCCGTCCCCACGACGGCTTCCGGCATTCGGTGGAACATTCGGTGTATCTGCATGCCGATGCGCGTGGCCGGGGGCTGGGTACGGCGCTGATGCAGGCGCTGATCGTCCGTGCTCGGGCCGCCGGGCTGCATGTGATGGTGGCAGCGATCGACGGCGCCAACACCGGGTCCATCCGCCTGCACGAACGACTCGGCTTCACCCACGCCGGCGCACTCGGCGAGGTCGGCACCAAGTTCGGGTCATGGCTCGATCTCGTGTTCCTTCAGCTCACTCTCGACACGGGCGCCCCGGGCGACGGGCCGCGGGACGCCTGAACGTCGTCGCGGCACCGGGATGAGACCCCGGGTCAGGGCGACACCCGCCAGACTCAGCGCACCGCCGGCGATACGCAGGCCGGTCGGCACCTCGTCGAGCAGCAGCCACGACAGGATGATCACCAGTGCCGGCACCACGAGCGTCGTCGCGGCCATCGTGCCCGCGTCGGTACGGGCCAGCGCATACGCCCAGGTGGTGAAGGCGACGGCGGTGGGTCCGACACCCAGGAACACCACCCAGCCCAGGTCGGCGGCGGAGCCCTGCCCGACCTCGGTGATCGCGGCGGGGAGGAACGGCAGGGTGACGACGAGACCCGCGAGTGCACCCCAGAACGTCGCCGACACCGCATCGACCGCACCGAGGGCCACCTTCTGCAGCAAGACCCCGGCCGCGTAGAGAAGTGCGGCGAGCAGCCGCAGCCCCACACCGAGCCAATCGGCGTGGGCACTGCCGCCACCGAAGGTGATCAGGACGACGCCGACGAATCCGATGGCGATACCGATCACGAGTGGCGGCGAGAACCCCTCGCCGAGAAAGAATCCCGCGAACACGGCGACGAGGATCGGGGCGAAGTTCACCAGCAGCGCGGCGGTACCGGCGTCGATATGCTGTTCGGCCCAGTTGAGGACCACGGTGTACGCCCCGAACCATGCGACCCCATAGGCGACCACGAGGGCGAGCGCCCGGCCGCGGGGCGGGATGAACGCCGACCGTGATCGCTTGCGACGCAGAGTGATCACGATCGCCACCAATGCGACCACGGCCACCGCGAGCCGGCCGAGTGCCATCACACCGGGAGTGAACGCGTGCCCGGCCGACCGGATCGCGATGAACGACAACGCCCAGAGCACGACGGTCACCGTTGCCGCGAGCGTCGAGAGGTTCACCGGTTGTCGGGTCATCGACTCATGGTCGCGGTGCGCGAGTCATCACACAAGGCGTTTTGTCTCGACACCGTCGATCCGGTGGTCCGACGATGTCGGTATTCAACCTCGATGGCCCCACGGGTGAACCCGAACCCCCAGGGTGAACCGCTGTCACAAGTTGTCCACAAATGTTGTTCTGCTTTCTTATTCGCTAATGGTTCGCCTATGTGTGGCACTACTGACGATTCTGTGGGCACCCAACGGTGCGCCTAAAGCACGCAACGCCCTGTCTCCCATAATGTTTGGTTTGCGAAGACTAAACAGAAGGAGCAAGGCGTTGCGCACGACCACTGTACTGCAGAAGCTACTGGGAGTCGAGCACCTGACGGTGCTCGATGTGGAGTTTGTCGACAATGTCGGCACGTCGGGAGTAGTGGTGACGGTCCGGGCTCACGCCCAGACGCGATCTCGATGTCCTCGATGTCATAAGCGTTGTCCTGGATACGATCAGAGCAATCAGCCACGACGTTGGCGCCACCTCGACCTCGGTGGCTGGCGCTGCTATCTGCAAGCCTCGGTACGACGAGTACGGTGTCCAGAACACGGTGTGCTCACCGAAGAAGTGCCCTGGGCCAGGCCTGGGGCCAAGGTGACCAGGGCGTTCGACGACACTGCCGCGTGGTTGACCGCGCATTGTCCGGCAACGGCGGTGTGCGAGTATCTCCGCGTGTCATGGCGGACTGTGACCCGGAGCGTCGAACGCGTCGTCACTGACTACGTCGGAACTATCGACCGCCTGGATAACCTGCGGCGCATCGGTATTGATGAGATCGCCTACCGCAAAGGTCACCGATACCTGACCGTGATCGTCGATCATGACTCCGGCCGGCTGGTATGGGCGCGAGAGGGGGCCAGGAAGGAGACCCTGCACACCTTCTTCGATGAGCTCGGGGAGCAACGCACCGCGCAGTTGACCCATGTCAGCGCTGACGCCGCCAAATACATAGCGGTGGTCGTCGCCGAGCGCGCCCCAGACGCTATCTGGTGCATGGACCCGTTTCATGTGGTCCAGTGGGCGACAAAAGCTTTGGACCGAACCCGGCAACGAGTCATGCATCGGATCACGGGCCTGAGTAAAGTTGAGCGACGGAATCTGCGGTGGGCGATGCTGAAGAATCCAGAGAACCTGACCGATACCCAGTTGCATCTGCAGCACAAAGTCGTTTCTCGGGCAAACGATGAGTTGGCCCGCGCCTATCAACTCAAAGAGCAACTGCGGTATGTATTCCACGGCAAGCACAACGACCCCTGGCGGGCGATCGGGCGGTGGATCATCTGTGCTCGAGAGAGCGGGATCATCGAGATGCGCGGACTCGCCACCAGCGTCGAGGCGCAGAAGACTCAGATTTACAACTCGATCGTGAGTGACGTGTCGAACGCGCGGGTGGAAGCCACCAACACGCACCTTCGTGCAATCACGAAACGCGCATACGGATTTCATACACCCGAAGCCCTTATCGCGATGTCGACACTCACGCGGGGAGGTGCGTGTCCTACTCTCCCGCAGCGTAATTGACCCACAGAAAGATCAATAGAGCCCTATGTGTTCGCTATAATGGAACACATGCAGGGGGAGCTGGAGACCATTCTCGACGCACTCATCGATTGTCGTTTCGACGACGATCCGACCGGGCCGGTCGTACTCACGGACATGCGGACACTGGTCACCATCAGGAACGTCGTCGACGCGCTGACCGCGGCGGGAGCTGGGCACTTGGATCGGCTGGGCGTGGCGCAGCGGCATGGTCACAAACCGATCGCCTTGCTGATCGAGATGGGGTACGCGCCCGCCGTCGCTGCGCGGATGCAGCGGATCGGCACCTCGGCGGTAGTGGAACGCACACTGAAACACGCCGCCGACGGTGCGATCTCGGGTGAACATGTCGATGCGATCGTGCGCGGGCTCAACCAGATCGGGTTACGTGCCGGGGAGGCGCCGACTGCCGAGACCTGGGCCGAGCTCGAAGGCGATCTGTTGGCGCAGGTGTTGTCCGGTGCGAAGCCTGCTGAGGTGATGGCACGGGCACACCAGTTGGGGGACCATCACGCTGACGATGCCGAGGGTGGACGTCCGGCAAAGGAAGACCGCAATCTGAATGCTCTCGATATCGGGCGGGCCGATGATGGGCGGGTTGAAGCACCCCAGGTTTCGTGCCACCTCGTTGGTGGGCTACCTGCTGGTAGTGACCCCAGCATAGTAGGCAGCCTCGTACTCGTTGGGCGGGACCAAGCCGATCGACCCGTGCAGCCGAGTCGAGTTGAACCAGTCGACGTAACCCAGGGTCGCGTATTCGACGTCCGAGAGGTCCTTGTAGGGCCCAGCGTGGAACACCGTGGTCTGGATGCACTCGGTCTTGTACAGGCCGTTCGTCGACTCGATCAGCGCATTGTCGTAGGCGTCGCCCACCGATCCGATCGACGCGGTGATCGATTCCAGATCAAGCGTGCCCGTCAGGGCCGACGACGTATATTGCGAACCCGCATCACTGTGATGGATCAACTCGCCCGCCACCACCGGCCGACCTTCCCGCTCCCGCTCCGAGAGCGCCATCCGAAGCGGAATCATCACCAGCTCAACCGTTTTCGACGTAGACGCATGCCACGCCACGATCTTGCGGGAATACACATCGAGGATCAACGCGACATACACCCAACCCCGCCAGGTCCGCACATAGGTGAAATCGGTGACCCACACCCGGTTCGGGGCCGGCGCGGTGAACTCCCGGTTCAACAAGTCACCAGCCCGTTTCCCACCCGCTACAGGGATCGTCGTCCGAATCTTCGTACAACGACGAATACCGTTGAGTTCCAACACCTTCATCGCCCGATCAACCGATCCGACAGACACCCCCGGCAGGCACGTCCGGTGCAGCAGAGCACGCATCTTCTCACGCCCGTACAGCCCTTCGGGCGTCAGCCGACGCCGCCCACGATCATCGGTCCGCCAAGCGATATCACGAATCCTGTCCACCGTCACCGCATCGGAATGGGTGCGTCCGGCAGGCCGACGCGACCGCCAGGCCCGATAGGTGCGTGCGGCGATCTGACAGCCCTGCTCAGACAGGACTCGACAGATCGACTCGACCGCAACACCTTTGGTACGCATCTCATCAATGAAGCTGATGATCATCGATTGCGGGGGTCGAGTTCCCCCACGAAGAAAGACGTCGCCGCTTTCAACACCTCGACGTCCTCACGCAACCGCTTGTTCTCGGCCTTCAAACGCTTCAGCTCGGCGAGCTCGGTACTGCTGGCCCCGGGCCTCCGGCCCCCATCGACCTCGGCCTGCACCGCCCACCGGCGCACCGTCTCTTTACTCACTCCGAGTTTCTTCGCGATCGCTGCAGCTGCTGCCGTCGTCGACGAGTACTCCCCGCCATGCTCGGCCAACATCCGTAACGCACGAGCCTTGACCTCGGGATCAATGTTCTTCGGCATGTGCTCATCCTTCCTGACTCAAAAGGAAGCGGCACGAAACCCCGGGGGATTCAGGTCGCTGTCTCGGGGAGTCTGGATGTTGTTGTAGGGGAGAAGTTGGCGACGGCGATCGAGAAACTGTCGGCGCCGGTACCGCAACCCGACGGGTCGAAAGATCCCCGCGAAGCGCCCCGACGTCGGGCTGACGCGTTGGAGATGGTGCTCGATATGGCCGCTGGTGCGGGGGAACGGTCAGTCACCGCTGTACCTGCGGCGTTGATCAACCTGTCGGTCCCCGCGGATGCGCCCGACAAGTCGGCGTTGGCGTTCGGTGGGTCGATCACCCACAGCACCCTGCTCGAAACCAGTTGTGACGGTGTGGTGGTGATGACGATCGTCGACGGTGAGCGGGTCCCGTTGGATATGGGCCGGTCGAAACGCTTGTTCACCGCTTCGCAGCGGCGGGCGTTGTTCGAGCGGGATCGGTGTTGTATCAAGTGCGGTGCCCCGGCATCGCGCACGCAGGCCCATCACATCGCGCATTGGTCGGATGGTGGTGCCACCGACCTGGCCAATGGCTGCCTACTGTGTGCGTCGTGTCATGCCGATGTTCACCACAACGGATGGGACGTCTACATGGGGCCGGATGCGCATCCGTGGTTGATTCCGCCTGAGGTGGTGGATCGACGGAGTCGTCCGATTCCGGCGTATAACAGGCGGTTTGCCGATGAGTTGCCGAATGCTGCCTGAGTGTTGATAGAGCTTGTGTTCTTTGAGAACTTCATAGAGATAGTGGTTTGTCGGGACCTCCGCTGGTTGCGTTGGCGAGTTCGGCCGGCGGAGGTTTCGACACGTCTCGTCGCTTCGCTCCTCGTCGGCTCAACCATCAACGGAGCGTGGCTAATTGAGCTGAGCCGTCTTACTTGATTGAGCCGCGCCTACCTTGCTGATTGAGGTGGGCCTTCTACGATGATTGAGCCGGGACCGAGCGTAGCGAGGACCCGTGTCGAAATCTCCGCAGCATGCGCTGGGTGGCGACCACCTCAGAGGTGGTCGGGTTGGCGACGTCGGCCGCCTGAGGTTTCGACACGTCTCGTCGCTACGCCCCTCGTCGGCTCAACCATCCACTGGGCGTGGCTGATTGAGCCGGGACCGAGCATCGCGAGGACCCGAGTCGAAATCTCCGCAGCCTGCGTTGGGTGGCGAGCACCTCAGAGGTGGTTGCGTCGGCAACGTCGGCCGACGGAGGTTTCGACACGCCTCGTCGCTACGCTCCTCGTCGGCTCAACCATCCACTGGGCGTTGCTGATTGAGCCGGGACCGAGCGTAGCGAGGGCCCGAGTCGAAATCTCCGCAGCCTGCGTTGGGTGGTGAGCACCTCAGAGGTGGTCGGGTTGGCGACGTCGGCTGTCTGAGGTTTCGACACGTCTCGTCGCTACGCTCCTCGTCGGCTCAACCATCAACGGCTAGTGGCTGATTGAGCCACGCCTTCTACGATGATTGAGCCGGGACCGAGCCGGAAGGGCGAGGACCCGAGTCGAAATCTCCGCAGCCTGCGTTGGGTGGTGAGCACCTCGGAGGTGGTCACGTCGGCGACGTCGGCTGTCTGAGGTTTCGACACGACTTGTCGCTACGCTCCTCGTCGGCTCAACCATCCACTGGGCGTTGCTGATTGAGCCGGGACCGAGCATCGCGAGGACCCGAGTCGAAATCTCCGCAGCCTGCGCTGGGAGGTGAGCACCTCAGAGGTGGTCACGTCAGCAACTCGGCCGACGGAGGTTTCGACACGTCTCGTCGCTACGCTCCTCGTCGGCTCAACCATCCACTGGGCGTTGCTGATTGAGCCGGGACCGAGCTCGACACGCCTCGTCGCTACGCTCCTCATCGGCCCAATCATCAACTCATGGTTGATGATTGGGCCGGGAACTCACGAAGCCGGAGTCAGCTTGCGCAGGCGCGGCGCCAGATCCGACTCGAAATTCTCCAAGAACCGACGCTGATCATGCCCCGGCGCATGAAACACCAGATGATTCAAACCCGCATCCGTATAAAACTTCACCTTCTCCACCGCCTCATCCGGATCCGAAGCCACAATCCACCGCTTCGCCACCTGCTCGATCGGCAACTCATCAGCCAACCGCTCCATCTCCACCGAACTGTTCACCGAATGCTTCTGCTCCGGCGTCAACGACAACGGCGCCCAAAACCGCGTATTCTCCAACGCCAACTGCGGATCCGGATCATACGAGATCTTGATCTCGATCATCCGATCGATCGCACCGAAATCACGACCAACCTTCTCCGCACCCTCCTTCACCGCCGGAATCAACTTCTCCTGATACAACTCCGCACCCTTACCCGACGTACAGATGAACCCATCCCCCGCACGACCGGCATACCGCGCCACCACCGGACCACCCGCAGCCACATACACCGGAATCGCCTGCTCCGGAACGTCATACATATACGCACCCTGCGTGCGGTAATACTCACCGTCGAAGTTCACCTCCGCACCCGTCCACAACTCACGCATCAACGCAATCGACTCACGCAACCGCGTAAACCGCTCCTTGAACTCCGGCCACTCCCCCTGAAAACCCGTCGCATACTCGTTGAGCGCCTCACCGGTACCCACACCCAACATCACCCGCCCCGGATACAAACACCCCATCGTCGCGAACGCCTGCGCAATCACCGCCGGGTTGTACCGAAACGTCGGAGTCATCACCGACGTCCCCATCTGCACCCGCGACGTCCGCTCACCCACCGCAGCCATCCACGCCAACGAGAACGGCGCATGCCCACCGTTGTGCCGCCACGGCTGGAAATGATCACTCACCGCCACCGAATCCATGCCACGTTCCTCGGCCGCCACCGCGATCTCCACCAACTCACGCGGATCGAACTGCTCCGCCGACGCCTTGAAACCGAGCTTCAACTGCTGGGACATCTCGCCACCTCACTGCCGGGCCACCGGCCGTCACCGTTCACATTCCTGCTCATTGCATCTGGAAACCAACCTACTCACCGGTGCCGCACACGTCAGGCCCGGGATATGGCGGACGCCACCCCGAATCTCGACTAGACCTCAAGTTCACTTGAAGTCCTACGCTGGTCGCATGAGCATGGAATCGGTGGCCTGGGACGTCATGTACAAGTCGATGACCTCCCCGGATGGCACCGCGCACGGACAGCAGGACCGGCGCGTCACCCTGCGCAGGATCGCCGGATTCGCCCGCCCGCACGTGCGACGGATCGTCGTCTTCCTCGCCTTGTCGGTGACCACCGCGGTTCTCACGGTGGTCACCCCTCTGCTGGCCGGGCATGTGGTCAACCTGATCACCGAGCAGGATTCCGCGGCGGCCGGCGCGATCGCCGGGTTCGCCGCGCTGATCGCGGTGATCGCCGTCGCCGAGGCCGCGGCGTCCATCGTGACCCGATGGTTGTCGGCGAACATCGGCGAGGGCCTGATCCTCGATCTGCGGCGCGCGGTGTTCGACCATGTGCAGCGGATGCCGGTCGCGTTCTTCACCCGCACCCGCACCGGCGCACTGGTGAGCCGGCTCAACAACGACGTGATCGGCGCACAGCGCGCGTTCAGCGACACGTTGTCGGGAGTGGTGTCGAATGCGGTGACCCTGGCCCTGACCCTCGGCGTGATGATCGCGATCAGCTGGCAGATCACCATCCTCGCCCTGGTCCTGCTTCCGGTGTTCGTGCTGCCCGCGCGGCGGCTGGGTCATCGGATGGCCGCGCTGTCCCGGGAGGCCGCCGAACACAATGCGCGGATGTCGACGCAGATGACCGAACGGTTCTCCGCACCCGGCGCCACCCTGGTGAAACTGTTCGGCCGCCCCGAGGTCGAGTCGGCCGAGTTCACCTCGCGTGCGGACCGGGTGCGCGACATCGGCGTCCGCCGGGCGATGCTCGAGACGGTCTTCATGACCGCGCTGACCCTGGTGTCGGCGCTCGCGCTGGCACTGGTCTACGGCCTCGGCGGCTGGCTGGCCGTGCACCAGCATCTGTCCGCCGGCGCTGTCGTCTCGTTGGCCCTGTTGCTGACCCGGATGTATGCGCCGCTGACCGCGCTGGCCAACGCCCGCGTCGAGATCATGAGCGCGCTGGTGTCGTTCGAGCGGGTCTTCGAGGTGCTCGACCTCGAGCCCCTGATCGCCGACGCACCCGACGCCGTCGACGTCCCGAATCCCGAGGCCGGGGTGTCGGTGCGCTTCGACGACGTCGACTTCGCCTACCCGTCGGCCGACAAGGTCTCTCTGGCGTCACTGGAGGAGGTGGCACAGCTGGACAGCCGGGGCGGCCAACAGGTGCTGCACCACATCGACCTCGATGTCCCCGCCGGACACATGGTGGCCCTGGTCGGCAGTTCCGGTGCAGGCAAGTCGACGATCGCCTCGCTCGCCACCCGCCTCTACGACGTCGACTCCGGTGCGGTGCGGCTCAACGGGATCGACGTCCGCGACCTCACGTCGGCATCGGTGCACCGCACCGTCGGTCTGGTCACCCAGGACGGGCACCTCTTCCACGACACCGTGCGCGCCAATCTGGCCCTGGCCGCGCCGGATGCCACCGACGAGCAGGTCTGGGATGCGTTGCGCCGAGCGCGTCTGGCGGACCTGGTCGAATCCCTGCCGGACGGTCTCGACACCGTCGTCGGCGAGCGCGGTTACCGCCTGTCCGGCGGTGAACGCCAGCGCATGACGATCGCCCGCCTGCTGCTGGCCCACCCGGCGGTGGTGATCCTGGACGAGGCCACCGCACATCTGGACTCGACGTCGGAGGCCGCCGTGCAGGAGGCCCTGGCCGAGGCATTGGCGGGGCGGACGTCGATCGTGATCGCACACCGTCTCTCGACGATCCGGGCGGCCGACGAGATCGCCGTGATCGAGGCCGGTCGCGTCGTCGAACGCGGTGATCACGCCACCCTGCTCGCCCATGGCGGACGGTATGCCCAGCTCTATCGCACCCAGTTCGGGGCCGACGACGATCCGGAGGAACTGACCGCGTGAGACGCCGCCGACGACGGCCACCCGCCTACCTGCCCGATCACCGACCGGACGGCGACCTACCGGTCGTCGTCGTCGTCCTCGTCGTCGAGCGGACGGGGCGGCGTGAGCTTGGCCTTGCGGTAGGTCATCACCAGCATCGCGATGTTGACCACGATGAGCGCGATACCGAGCGCAACCCACAGCCACCGGCCGTCGCGCCACCACGTATAGGTGAGGAATCCGACGCAGACCATCAGGATGATCGCGCCGACGGTCACCATCATCCGGGAGAACCCCTGGGCGGTGCGCTGGAAATCATGGCTGGTCATCGGATCACCTTTCGCCGGGCCCCCGGACCACTCGCCGCAAACACTTCGCCACCGCCTCAGTTCTGGACAACGATCGAGATCGCCAACGCGATCGACACCATCACTATGGCAGCGACCACGAACAGCACCGGCGACGGCCCCGGCATCGGACCGCCCTCGCGCAGCACCCGGTCGGTCCGGCGCCACCGCACCACACCCAGAACGGCCACCGCACACCCCACCGCCACCATGATCAGGCCGAGGGTGCTCTCCAGCAGGGAACTGGTGATGTCGGGGGCGATGTAGACCACGGCGACGCCACCGGCGATGAAACCCAGCGCGGTACGAATCCAGGCCAGGAAGGTCCGCTCGTTGGCGAGTGTGAAGCGGGCATCCGGGGCGCCGGTCACCGTCGGGACGTGCTCGGGGTCAGCCGGCCCACTGGCTCTTTCGCTCATCGGCGTCCTTGGCCTCTCGTATCGCGCGACCGGCGAAGGCCGCCGACGCCTCGATCGCCTCCATCGTCTCGCGATGATGTGACCCGAAGACGGGGAACGCGTGGACCTGCCAAGAATAACTGTGGGCGACGGCCTCGACCCCCGCCTCGTCGAGCTCCTCGACCAGCGCGATCACGTCCGGTTCAAGCATCTCGTTCTCGGCGGTGATCAGGATGGTGGGCGGGAAGATCGCGGGCTCGAGGTCACCGATCCGGCGTACCCCGGCCAGCTGCAGCGGGCCACGGTCGAAGGCCGGCGCGAGCTCGGCCATCTTGGCCTTGGGCAGGTAGGCGTCGGAGCGGCTGCATCGGTCCGGATGCGATCCCAGGTCGAGATCGAGCAGCGGCGAGAACCCGACGAAGGCGACCGGCGCGGGCAGCCCCTGCGCGACGGCACCCTCGATCACCTTCGCGGCGAGGAACCCGCCGGCCGAATCCCCGGCGACCACCACGCGACGGTATCCGCGCTCGGTGATCAGTTCCCGGTACGCCGACAGCGCATCGGCCACCGAGGTGCCCACACCGGCGGCCGGGAGCTGCCGGTAGACCAGCGAGAACACCGGGACCTCGCACTTCTGCGACATCCGGGCGGCGATCGACCTGTGCGTACCGACCCCACCCACGACGAAGGCTCCGCCGTGCAGGTAGAGGATCGCGGTGTCGGGATCGCGACGCGACGGCCCGGTGGGCAGGATCAACTCGGCCGGACGGTCGCCGAGCTCGATCTGCTCGCGCACCACCCGGCGCGGTTTGGGACCGACCGCGAACATCCGGTCGATCAGGAACAGTCCGGCCATCCCGGACCGGTTGAGCGGCCACAACGACAGCAACGGCTTGAGGAACAGCCGGCTCCCGACCCAGATCGGGTACGAACCGAGGCTGGGCTTGCGGTGGTGAACGACGGGCATGATCGCCCCCTCCCTGATCTCGTCACCTCACACGAGCTTCCGGTGTAAGTGAACCTACACCGGACCCGCGGCCCCGGCGGTCGATACCGGGATCGCCGCGCAGGATCTCACCGGACGGCGAAAACTAGACGAGTACGACACCTGACGTTCACCCGTGCCATGGCCGACAGTCGAGTACGGCGGGATATATTTCACGTTCCTATGTTCGAGAAAACGGTGGTGAGTGTGGAAATCCCAGCACAGTTCTTGCTGTCGGCGCACGCCAGTGCGCCACGCACGTTGTGTGACGTTCTCGATGACACCGCCGCCCGACATCCCGATGCCCCGGCCGTCGACGACGGCGAGGTGGTCCTGAGTTATGCGCAGCTGCTCGCGGTGATCCGCCGCGGCGCCGACCGCCTCAACGACATCGGGGTCCGCCGCGGCAGCCGCGTCGGCATCCGCATGCCGTCGGGGACGCGGCATCTCTACACCGCGATCCTGTCGACGATCTACGCCGGCGCCACCTACGTCCCGGTGGACGCCGACGACCCCGACGAACGCGCCGAGCTGGTCTTCGGCGAGGCCGACATCGATGCCCTGATCGATGCCGACGGCATCCATCCGACCGGGCCGAAACCCACCGATCTCGAGGTATCCCAGGCCTCGTCGGATGAGGCGGCCACGCGTCCGACCATCGCCGAGGACGCGTGGATCATCTTCACCTCCGGGTCCACCGGCACCCCCAAGGGTGTGGCGGTGACCCACCGCAACGCCGCCGCATTCGTCGACGCCGAGGCCCTGCTGTTCCTGCAGGACGATCCGATCGGCCCCGGCGACCGGGTGCTGGCCGGGCTGTCGGTGGCCTTCGACGCCTCCTGTGAGGAGATGTGGCTGGCCTGGCGCAACGGCGCGTGCCTGGTGCCCGCCCCGCGCTCGCTGGTGCGCAGCGGTATGGACCTGGGGCCATGGCTGGTGCAGCGGGACATCTCGGTGGTGTCGACCGTCCCGACGCTGGCGTCGCTGTGGCCGTCGGAGGCCCTGGAGGCTGTCCGGCTGCTCATCTTCGGCGGCGAGGCCTGCCCGCCGGAACTCGCCGAACGTCTGGCCGTCGAGGACCGTGAGGTGTGGAACACCTATGGCCCCACCGAGGCCACCGTCGTCGCCTGTGCCGCCCCGCTGGGCGGTCCCGGACCGGTGCGGATCGGTCTGCCGCTCGTCGGCTGGGACCTGGCCGTCGTCGACGGGGAGGGCCGGCCGGTCGCCGAGGGCGAGATCGGTGAACTGATCATCGGCGGCGTCGGCCTGGCGCACTACCTGGATCCGGCCAAGGACGCCGAGAAGTACGCCCCGATGCCCACCCTGGGCTGGGAGCGCGCCTACCGCAGCGGCGACCTGGTGCGGCTGGAGGCCGAGGGTCTGGTCTTCCAGGGTCGCGCCGACGACCAGGTGAAGGTCGGTGGCCGGCGGATCGAGCTCGGCGAGATCGACAACGCCCTGCAGAACCTGCCCGGGGTGTCCGGGGCGGCCGCCGCGGTCCGCAAATCCGCCGCAGGCAACAGTCTGCTGGTCGGCTATCTGGTGTCGGCCGACCCCGCCTTCGACGTCGACGCCGCCCACCGCAGCCTGACCCAGCAGCTGCCCGCACCGATGGTGCCGCGGTTGGCGCTGGTCGACGAGCTGCCCACCCGCACCTCCGGCAAGGTCGACCGCAATGCGCTGCCGTGGCCGCTGCCCGGCTCGGCGGCCACCGTCGAGGCCGCCGACGACCTGACCGGTACCGAGCAGTGGCTGGCGGAGCGCTGGACCGACGTCCTGGGCGTCACCGTCACCAGCGACGAGGCCGACTTCTTCACCGAGGGCGGCGGCTCGCTGGCCGCCGCACAGCTGGTCACCGCCCTGCGCGAGCGGTATCCGCAGATCACCGTCGCCGACCTCTACGACCATCCGCGCCTGGGATCGCTCGCCGAGATGCTCGACGCGGTGGCCCCGACGACGGTCGTCGAGGAACGCATCGTCACCCCCACCCCGGCACCGACCGGGCTGATCCAGATCCTGCTGTCGGTGCCGCTGACCACGCTCACCGGCCTGCAGTGGGCCACCTGGCTCGGCGTGGCCAACAACGTCGGCGCCTGGATCGCCGACCGCCTCGACGTGTCGGTGCCGTGGCTGATCGAGGTCGACTGGTGGATCGTGCTGGTCGCATTCCTGGTGTTCATCACCCCGCCCGGCCGGATGGTGATCGCCGCGGTCGGCGCCCGCCTGCTGTTGCGTGGCGTGACACCCGGTGACCACCCGCGCGGCGGATCGGTGCATCTGCGGCTGTGGGTTGCCGAGCGGCTGCTCGACGCCTCCGGTGCGGCCAACATCTCCGGCGCACCCTGGATGATCTACCTGGCCCGCGCGCTGGGCGCCTCGATCGGCAAGGGGGTGGACCTGCACACCATCCCGCCGGTCACCGGCATGCTGACCGTCGGCGAGGGCGCCTCGGTGGAACCCGAGGTGGACCTGTCGGGCTGGTGGATCGACGGCGACGTCGTCCACATCGGCGAGGTCGTGATCAAACGTGGTGCGTCGGTGGGTGCCCGCTCGACCCTCGCGCCGGGCGCGGTGATCGGCCGCGACGCCGAGGTCTCCCCCGGATCGGCGGTCTTCGGACACGTCAAGAAGGAACAGCACTGGGCGGGGTCGCCGGCGGTCAAGGTCGGCAAGGCCGAACATCCCTGGCCCCAGCACCGTCCGGCCCGGCACAGCATGTGGGTGCCCATCTACGGACTGTCGTCGCTGCTGCTGGCCGCCATCCCGCTGATCTCGCTGGCCGTGGGCCTGGTGGTGATCGGGTCGTGGGCGTTGCGCGCCGACCGCCTGCGCGATGTCGGTCTGCGTGCGCTGGCCCTGATCCCCCCGGCCGCCATCGCCAGCCTGTTCGTGTTCGCGCTGATCACCGCGGTGCTGGTGCGGCTGCTGTCGTTGGGTCTGACCAAGGGCTATCACCCGGTGCGCTCGCGCGTCGGATGGCAGGTGTGGCTGACCGAACGCCTCCTCGACTCCGCCCGCACCTACCTGTTTCCGCTGTATGCCAGCCTGCTGACGCCGGTCTGGTTCCGTATCCTGGGCGCCAAGGTCGGCAAGGGCACCGAGATCTCCACCGCACTGATCCTGCCGAAGTTCACCACCATCGACGACGGTTCGTTCCTCGCCGACGACACCATGGTGGCCTCCTACGAACTCGGTGGCGGCTGGCTGCACATCGACGACGCCAAGATCGGCAAGCGCTCGTTCCTGGGCAACTCCGGTATCACCGGCCCGGGACGCAAGGTCCCGAAGAACGGTCTGGTGGCAGTGCTGTCGGCGGCCCCGAACCGGGCGAAGTCGGGATCGAGCTGGCTGGGCAGCCCGCCGGTCCGCCTGCGCCGCACCGCCGCCGAGACCGACACCTCCCGCACCTTCGACCCGCCCACCGGGCTGAAGGTGGCGCGCGCGGTCATCGAGACGCTGCGCCTGATCCCGGTGATGGTGTCGTTCGGGCTGGGCATCTTCATGCTGCTGGGCCTGCAGTACATCGCCTCGCAGTCGGACTTCGTCGTCGCCGGGCTGGTCAGTGGCCTGCTGCTGCTGGTCGCCGGTGCTGCCGCCTGCTGTATCGCGGCCGCTGCGAAATGGCTGGTCGTCGGCCCGATCCGGGTCTCCGAGCATCCGCTGTGGAGTTCGTTCGTGTGGCGCAACGAGCTGTCGGATGCGTTCGTGGAGACCGTCGCCGCCCCCTGGTTCGCCAACGCGGCCACCGGTACCCCGATCCTCAACCTGTGGTTGCGCATGTCGGGCGCGACGATCGGCCGCGGTGTCTGGTGTGAGACCTACTGGCTGCCCGAGGCCGACCTGGTGACCCTCGGCGACGGCGCCAACGTACAGCGTGGCTGCGTGGTCCAGACCCACCTGTTCCACGATCGCGTGATGGCCATCGATCGGGTGACCCTCGGCGCCGGTGCCACCCTCGGTCCGCACTGTGTGGCCTTGCCGGCGTCGGGTCTGGGCGAGTCGGCGACCGTCGGGCCGGCCTCGCTGGTGATGCGCGGTGACGTGGTGCCTGCGCACACCCGGTGGCAGGGCAACCCGATCGCCCCCTGGACGAAGCGCTGACGCGACGCGCGCAGGTGACGCCGACCGGGGCGGTCACCGCCGCGCGTCGTCGGTGATCCAGCGGACCGGGTCGCCGAGCGGCGTGTACTCGCACGTCGTGCCGGTGTGTACCGCGGCAGGTGTCTGCCGCGTTCCGGCTGGACCTCGGTGATGTGGGCGAGCGCGCGCACCGTCGACACCGCATCGGGCGCCCACCTCCCACACCTGGTCGCCCACCGGACGCAGCACGAAAGTGGTTGTGGTGAAGCCGGTTTCAGGCCGATCCGACCGTCGCCGATACCACCGGTGCGCCCCGATCCGACGGTAGGTGGCCAGGGCGCCGGCGATCACCGCCGGACACGCAGGTCATCGCTCGCGAGATCGCGAAGGCATCGGCGATGAACACCTCGGTCGCCGCGGCCGCCCGCGCAGGCCGGCGAACCAGGGTGCGGCGTCGACGTCGACCGGAAAGGTCTCGAACGCCACGGTGAGGTGGTCGAGTTCGGCGTAACGCCGCTCGATGATCGGGGCGTCGACCGAGACGGGCGTGGTGGTCTTGGCGGCGCCGGGAGTGATGATCGCCTCCTGGTGTCGGGACGGTCCCGACACCAGGAGGCGTGAGTTCTCAGATCCCGGATGTGACCCCGGACGGAGCAGCTCAGACGGCGGGGGTGTCGACCTTCTTCGGCAGGGTGAACAGGGTGGCGATGCTCAGCACGATCAGCATGATGCCGCCGACCCACACGAAGACGGTGAGTGCGAACTGTCCGGCGATGATCATCACGATGCCGGCGAGTACCGAGATGATGCCGGAGAAGACCAGATACCAGGTGGGCGCGTGGGCCGACTTGCTGGCCGCGGCGAACAGGTCGTTGACGCCCTGGAAGATCCAGCCGATACCGATGAACAGGGCGAGCAGCCACACCGCGTCACTGGCCGGGCTGAACAGGGCGAACACGCCGACGATGATGGTCAGGACACCGAGCAGACCGAGCAGGGTGCGGATACCGCCGGACAGATACGACGCCGCGAACGCCTGGGAGACACGGAAGATGCCGCCGACGATCAGGGCGATACCGAACAGGACGCCCAGGATCATGACGGTGATGCCGGGCCAGATGACCGCGATCAGGCCCAGGACGATTCCGGCGATCGCGGAGGCGATGAGTGCGGTGCGCACCGCGCCGATGAGCTCATCGGGGAACTGCTTGTTGTACACGGCGAAAGTCATGGTCGAAGCGTATCCCGCCGATCGCCGTTCGGCGCAGGCGTCATGCGGTTTCACCCCTCCCGGATGAGAACACGTCGACCCAGGCCGGTAGACAGGAACGATGACCGAGCTCGCCTTCTTCTGTCCGGTATCCGACGGACGCGTGATGCCGACGCACTTCTCCCGCAGCCTGTGGGCGCCCGGCACGCTCAACGGACCGGCCGTGTGCGCCATCGCGGCCCACCACACCGAGGTCGAGTTCGCCGAGACCGGCTTCCGCCCCGCACGATTCACCGTCGACATGTTCAAGGCAGCCCTCGACCTGCCCACGTCGATGCGGTCCCGGCTGGTCCGCTCGGGTGGACGTATCCGCGTCGCCGAGGTGGACGTGTTCCAGCATCCGGCCGACGGCGAGGAGGTACTGGCAGCCCGGGCCACCACCGTGTACCTGCGCGAATCGCAGAATCCTCCGGGGCAGCGGTGGACCCGGCCGGACTCCGCCGTCAGCTTCGTCCCGCCGGCGGAGACGACCGACGATCTGATGCCCTTCTTCGCGACCGACCCCGCCGACGCCCCGTTCGGTGGCGTCCCGGCGGGTGAGTGGACGCGGGAGATCGGCAGCCACCAGACCGCCACCCGCAAGCGGCTGTGGGCCGCGGCCGCACCCGCCGTGGCCGGGGAGCCGCTGACGCCGTTCGTGCAGGCCGCGATCAGCGCGGAATCGACCAGCCTGGTCTGCAATTGGGGTTCCACCGGCATCGGCTTCATCAATTGCGATCTGACCATGGCACTTTCACGCCTGCCGCGTGGAACCCGGATCGGCATCGAGGCCGATTCGCACACCGAACACGACGGGATCTCGGTGTCGACCGCCGGGTTGTACGACGCCGACGGCATGTTCGGCACCGGGATGGTGACCGCGGTGAACAACGCCGCCGCCCAGATCGACTTCACCACCGTCGATTCCGGCGCACGCTACCGCGAGGCGTGACGACCGCCACATCACGGATATGTGTTCTCGGCCACACGGCGGGTGCCGGGGTTTGCTAGGGTCCACCGCATGCGCCGATCGTTCGCACGATTCCGCACCGCCCTCGCCGTCGCCGCCACCACTGCTGCGCTGACCGCCGGAGTGGTGGTGCAGGCACCGGTGGCCGCGGCCCCGGCCGCATCCGGGATGGGGTCGATCGTGGCCCGCCTCACCGGTCCGGGCGCGATCAACGACACCGTCGGCCGGCACGACATCATCGGCACCGATCTCGGCGTCATGTGGGACAACGGTCGTGGCGAGATCCTCACCGCCTTCGGCGACACGCAGTCGTTCAACGGCTGGTCGTTGCTGTACGGGCAGCTGTTCTACTGGCGCTCGAATGTGCTGTTGCGCAGCACCGATCGCAACCTTGCCGACGGCATGACCTTCACCGGCCACGCCGGTCCGCCGGGGCATGCCAAACGCCTGCTCAAGCCGAATCTGCGACGTGAGGTGACGATCATCCCGACCGCGGGGATCGCTGCCAACGGCAAGCAGTACATGAGCGTCATGTCGGTCAAGCACTGGGGCAATCCGAGCAGTTGGATCACCAACTGGTCGGGGCTGGTGGCCTCCACCGACAACGGTGCGAACTGGCACTCGGTCAACGCATTCCGACCCAACGGCGGTGGCAACAAGAAGTTCCATATGTCGGCGTTGCTGAAGGTCGGCGACACCGTCTACACCTACGGCACCCCCGACGGCCGGTACGGCGCGGTGTATCTCGCCCGCGTCCCCGAGCACGCGATCGAGAATCTCGGTGCCTACGAGTACTTCTCGTACGGCCGGTGGGTCCGCAACGATCCCGGTGCCGCCACCCCGGTGATGCCCGCCCCGACCGGAGAACTGTCGGTGGCGTGGAATTCCTATCTGGGCAAGTTCATCTCGCTGTCGACCACCGGAGAGGGCGTGAAGCTCCGGACCGCCGACAACCCGGCCGGACCCTGGAGCCGGGGCCAGCTGGTGGTGTCGAAGAACGACCCGTACTCCGGCTACGCGCCGTACATCCATCCGTGGTCGACGTCGGGACCGATGCTGTACTTCACGTATTCGATCTCCTACGGCTATCAGGTGTACCTGATGCGGCTACCCCTGCAACGCAGCTGATCACCGCCGGAACGCGACCGCCGGAGGCCTCCGGGCAACCCAGAAACCTCCGGCGGCACGCGAGTCACCTGCCGGTCACTGCCCGAGCATCGTCTTCATCTGATCGATCTCGGCCTGCTGGCTGGTCTTGATCTGCGTTGCCATGGCCCGGGATTCGGGGTTGACGCCGTCGGCGAGCTCGGTCTCGGCCATGCTGACCGCGCCCTCGTGGTGGGCGATCATCCCGGTGAGCCACAGCTTGTCGAACTCGGCGCCGCTCGCCTGCTCGAGGGCGGTCATCTGCGCCGGTGTCATCATGCCGTTCATCGTTCCGTGTCCCATGTTCTCGTGGCCCATATCCCCGGTGCCCGAGCCCCCGCTGCCCGAGCCCATCCCCGAACCGACACCCCACGACGCCAATCGGGCGTTCATCTGGTCGATCTCGGGTTGCTGGGCGCTACGGATCTGCGTCGCCAGGGTCCGTAGTTCGGCGTTGTCGGTTCGGGTGGGAACCAGGTCGGCCATCGCCACCGCCTGCTCGTGGTGCGGGATCATCATCTGGTTGAACATCACGTCGGCCTGGTTGTGGGCACTCTGGCCCGCGGTCGACGCCACGGTGCCCGACGGCGTCGCCGACATCATCGTCATGTGCGCGTGATCGCCGTGCCCATCGCCGCTGGTGTTGTCATCGGATGAGCATCCGGTGACGAGTGCGACGGCGGTGACTGCGCCGGCCGCGGCGACGAGGGCCCGGGTGGAAAGGTGGTTCATCGTGAACTCCTGTCTGGGAGGTGAATTCGCCTGTTGATCGGTGGTGTGGGCACAACCTGCCGATCAGCAGCGGATCACCGCGAGTTCCAGATGGGTGGGCACGGCCCACGGTGGTGGTCGTCCCAGGAGGCGGACCGCCCCCGACCACACTCCCGCGAGCACCGGTGGCGCCGCCAGAACCCAGATCAGGATCACCAGGATCACCGGCGGCAACGGCACGTCGTCGCCTCGGACGAGGTGGCACTGGTGGCCGAGGTCGCAGTGGTCCCCGCTACCCATGTGGGTGTCGGTGGCCTTCGACGGCGAAGTCATCGTGGGGGCCGAACCCGGCGCGGAATGCGATCCGTGTGCGTTCTGCGTGTCGTGCATCGGCATCGGCATCGCCGGTCCGGCGACCAGTGCGTGCATGAGCGCCAACGCGAGCGCGACGGTCAGGATCAGTGCGACGCGCGCCCACCACGGCAGGTGGCGGGTACGGCGCAAGTGCATGTTCCCAGATTAGCCACTCGCTGGTGAGGCGACCGGCGCGTCCGGATCCGTGACATCACGCGGGGCCGCATCCGCCGACTCGGCGAGCCGTCGCTCCTCCCGACGCCGGTTGCGCGGCTGCACGATCGAGCGGTCGATGATCTGATAGACGACGATCACCGCCGCGGCCAGTCCCCAGCCGAGGATGATGTCGAAGACATAGTGCTCGGCGGTGTAGACGAGGGTGAAGGCCATCGCGACCGCGTACCCCATGAACAGTGTCTTGCCCAGCGCTTTGACGCGTGGCCACATGAACAGGGCCAGCAGCATGGTCAGTCCGGCGTGCAGGGACGGGATCGCGGCGACGAGATTGGACTTGCCCTGCCCGATCTCGATCAGGTTGGACGCGACGTGGATGTGCAGGTACTCCCAGCCGCGGGCGGAGATCCGCTCCACATAGGGTGCGGCGTCGGGATGCACCGGGTCGATCGGACCGAGGATGCCGCCGGGGCTGGAGGCCTCCGGGGTGGTCATGCAGATCGCCTCGCGCGGACCGTCGGCCACCTCGGCCGCCGTGCAGCGCGCCGCCGCCCAGGGCGGGGCGGCCGGCACCAGGGTGTAGCCGACCAGGCCGAGGAACGTGGTGGCCACGAAGCAGGCGGCGAACCGGCGCCAGGCACCACGATCGCGCAGCCACAGCACCGCGGCGACCGCATACGGGACGACGAAGTAGGACATGTAGACCAGGCTGGTGATGACCTCCCACCACGGGGCCTGCGCCTGCTTGAGGTGTTCCTGCAGCCAGGTCGTGGGGACCACCCCGAACATCGCCTGGTCGGCATCGGGGGCGAGATGCCACGCCACCGGGACCTGGATGATCTGGGCGACGTTGCGGGTCCAGTCGTAGAGGATGAGGATCAGCGCGAACGGCGCCCAGTCGAGGAAGACCGTGATCACCTTGCGGCGGCCGATGCTCGCGGCGATCAGGCCCAGACACAGCAGCAGGATCAGGCGGGTGCGGTCGAAGGCGAGTCCGTGCTGCCAGAACTCCAGGCCCATGAAGACGACCCACGCGAGGACCGCCACCCGGCGGACCATGGTGAGATCGCGACGTTTCTCCGGTTCGGCCTCCATCTCGGCGGCCGCCGCGACGTCGTCGAGGATGGGCTCCAGGCCAGGCGGATCCGCCTCGGAGGAGCGGCCGGACGTCGTCTCGTCAACGCTCAACGCTCACCCCTCACCGTGGCTTGCGTCCTGCCGTCAAGCCGTAACCAGAAGTCAGCCTAATGAACATCTCTCGTTGGTCTTCCGTTCGGGATGCCTCGCGTGTGTCAGATCATCCCGAACTCCCCCACTCGGTAGTGCTCTCGGTCACACTGTGGAAGTACCGAGAAACCGGCCGTATGGGCCGGAGTACGGCGCCCGGAGGTCACGATGCCCAACAGATTCCTGCGCTACGGCGATCAGCGCTACATCATCAGCAAGGAGGCCGAGGCACGTCTCGATCGCGCGCTCGACGCCGTCTATGCGAAAGGCGCCGGGCACCAGTGGCTGAACCTCTATCACGGCACCGAGGCGCCGTGCCGCCTGCTGATCGCCTCCGGGGTGCCGATCACCATCGAAACCGAGCCCAACGACTGACCTCTAAGGTGTGAGGCATGCGCATCGGAGCACACCTGCGCGAGGACGCCGATCCCCTCGCCTCCGCCGACGAACTCGGTATCGACGTCTTCCAGATGTTCGTCACCGATCCGCAGAAGTGGACCAAGCCCAAACCCAATCCGCATGCGGCGGCGATCCGCGAGTCGCCGGTCGACGTGGTGGTGCATTCGAGCTATCAGATCAACGTCGCGAGCCTGAACAACCGGCTGCGCATGCCCTCCCGCAAGGCGGTCGTGGAGCAGGCCGACGCAGCCGCCGAACTCGGCGCCTTCGGCCTCGTCGTCCACGGTGGCCATCTGCGCGACGGCGAGGATTCCGCAGAGGGATTCGCCAACTGGCGCAAGCTCTTCGATCGTCAGGCCGACAAGGGCGGATTCGGCGTGCCGATCCTGATCGAGAACACCGCGGGCGGCGATCACGCGATGGCCCGCACCCTCGAGTCGATCGACCGGCTGTGGGAGGCCGTCGGCGACTTCGAGCAGGCCGGGTTCTGCCTCGACACCTGCCACGCCTGGGCCGGTGGCGAGGATCTGGTCGGCCTGGTCGAGCGGGTCAAGGAGATCACCGGACGGATCGATCTGGTGCACCTGAACAACTCGCGCGACGAGTTCGACTCGGGTCGCGATCGCCACGCGAACCTCGCGTCCGGACACATCGACCCCGAGGTGCTGGCCGCGGTGGCCAAGGCCGCCGACGCCCCGGTGATCCTGGAGACCCCGGCCGAGGGAATCCCGGCCGATCTGGAGTACCTGCGCTCGGCGCTCTGAGGTATCGACCCACTCCCGACGTCCGAGAACGGGCGCACCCCGTGCCGCGGGGTGCGCCCGTTCTCCCGTCTGTGTGGGCCGAATCCGTTCCGGGGGAGGTTGCCCGATCTCACATCCCTCCGCGGGTTGTCCGTTACGCGCAGGCACGGTATTCTTGAGGTTACCGGCGAGTAACTTACGCGTACCGAACGTTGCCACCACCGGCCGCCTCGGGCGCACGCCATTCGCCACCGACGTTTTCCGGCGACGCCAACCGCAGGGACCAGCCCGCAGTCAGATAGGAACTCCAGATGGGCCACTACAAGAGCAATATGCGCGACCTCCAGTTCAACCTCTTCGAGGTCTTCGAACTGGACAAGGTTCTCGAGTCGGGCGAGTTCGGCGATCTCGATCACGAGACCGCCGTCGACATGCTCCGTGAGGTCAAGAACCTCGCCGAGGGCGTCATCGCCGATTCCTTCGCCGACGCGGACCGCAATCCCCCGACCTTCGACCCGGACGAGCACAGCGTCACCATCCCGGAGGGCTTCAAGAAGTCCTACAACGCGCTCGTCGAGGGCGGCTGGGACAAGATCGGTGTCGCCGAGGAGCTCGGCGGCCTGCCCGCACCGCGGTCGCTGTACTGGGCCATCGGTGAGATGATCCTCGGCGCCAACCCGCCGGTGTTCATGTATGCCGCAGGCTCCGGCTTCGCGAACATCTTCTACGACAACGGCACCGACGAGCAGAAGAAGTGGGCGGCCCTCTGTTCGGAGCGCGGCTGGGGCGCCACCATGGTGCTCACCGAGCCCGACGCCGGTTCCGACGTCGGCGCCGGCCGCACCAAGGCCACCCTGCAGGAGGACGGCTCCTGGCACATCGACGGCGTGAAGCGCTTCATCACCTCCGCCGACCAGGACATGACCGAGAACATCTTCCACCTGGTGCTGGCCCGCCCCGAGGGCGCAGGCCCCGGCACCAAGGGACTCTCGCTGTTCTTCGTCCCCAAGTTCCACTTCGATCCCGAGACCGGTGAGCTGGGCGAGCGCAACGGCGCCTTCGTCACCAACGTCGAGCACAAGATGGGCATCAAGGCCTCCGCCACCTGTGAGGTCACCTTCGGCCAGCACGGCATCCCGGCCAAGGGCTGGCTCGTCGGCGAGGTCCACAAGGGCATCGCGCAGATGTTCGACGTCATCGAGCACGCCCGGATGATGGTGGGCACCAAGGCCATCTCCACCCTGTCGACCGGTTACCTGAACGCCCTCGAGTACGCCAAGGAGCGTGTGCAGGGTGCGGACATGACCCAGATGACCGACAAGGCCGCACCGCGCGTGACCATCACCCATCACCCGGACGTGCGTCGTTCGCTGCTCACCCAGAAGGCCTATGCCGAGGGTCTGCGTGCGGTGTACCTCTACACCGCCTCGCACCAGGATCCGATCGCCGCCCAGATCGTGTCGGGTGCCGATCCGGCGCTGGCCCACCGGGTCAACGACCTACTGCTCCCGATCGTCAAGGGTGTCGGTTCCGAGCGTGCGTACGCCAACCTCGGTCACGAGTCGCTGCAGACCCTCGGCGGGTCGGGCTTCCTGCAGGACTACCCGATCGAGCAGTACATCCGCGACTCGAAGATCGACTCGCTGTACGAGGGCACCACTGCCATCCAGGCGCAGGACTTCTTCTTCCGCAAGATCATCCGCGACAAGGGCCAGGCCCTCGCACACGTCGCCGGCCAGATCCAGTCGTTCATCGACTCCGAGGCGGGCAACGGTCGCCTCAAGACCGAGCGCGCCCTGCTGCAGACCGCGCTGCAGGACGTCCAGGCCATGGCCGCCGCCCTCACCGGCTTCCTGATGGGTGCGCAGGAGAACCCGAAGGAGCTCTACAAGGTCGGCACCGGCTCGGTGCGGTTCCTGATGTCGGTGGGCGACCTGCTCATCGGCTGGCTGCTGCTGCGTCAGGCCGAGATCGCCATCGCCAAGCTCGACGAGGGCGCCGGCGACGACCAGTCGTTCTACGAGGGCAAGGTGGCCGTCGCAAGCTTCTTCGCCAAGAACATGCTGCCGCTGCTCACCTCGGTGCGCACCACCGTCGAGAACGTCGACAACGATCTGATGGAACTCGACGAGGCCGCGTTCTGATCTGACGATCAGCTCCACCTCCAGTACCGCCACCGGCCGGGGCCCCACGGGTCCCGGCCGGTGGTCTGTCTGCGGACCGGGCCGGGCCGCTCGGCGTCACTTGCGCACACCCGAGGCGCCGGACGGCGCATACTGGGGTCCGTGGGCTCACGGAGCTTCCAGATGAGCAGTCGATGGCGGATCCCCTTCCGCCACGACGACGTGTTCGCGGTCCTCGCCGACGCCGACGGCTACGAGTCCTGGTGGCCGCAGGTCCACGACGCCCAGCGCATCGACGCCGACTCCGGCCGCGCGCGGTTCCGCTCGCTGTTGCCGGTCTCGCTCTCCGTCCGGTTGCGCCAGGACCTCGTCGACCCGGCCGCCGGGGTGCTGCGCGCCCGGCTCGACGGTGACCTGGTCGGCTGGAGCCAGTGGACCGTCCGCCCCGATGCGGATCCCGAGCGCACCGTCGTGCACTTCCTGCAGCAGGTGGACTTCACCAAACATGTTGCCGTGGCGCCACTCTGGCCGCTTCGTCCTTTTCTTCGCGCCAATCACGCCCACATGATGCGATCCGGGCGGCGCGGATTGATCCGGCGGCTCACCGAGATCGGTGCGCGTGATGCGAGCATGCCCCGCTGATCACCGCCGATGTCTCATGTTGAGACGGCCCGGCAGTGTCCCACCCCTTCCAGGCGACCGCGCCGGCGACGTAGCGTGGGAACGGATCGGCCATCCACCACCCTCTCGACCCACACGATGACGAAGACGTAGGTGTAACGATGAAAGCTCTTGTATTCCATGGCCCCGGACAGAAGGCCTGGGAGGACGTTCCCGATCCCGAGCTCAGCGAACCGACCGACATCATCGTCAAGATGGACACCACGACGATCTGTGGCACCGACCTGCACATCCTCAAGGGCGACGTCCCGGCCGTCACACCGGGGCGCATCCTCGGCCACGAGGGTGTCGGCACCATCACCGAGATCGGTGACGCCGTCACCACTCTCGCCGTCGGCGATCAGGTGATCCTGTCGTGTATCTCGGCGTGCGGCAAATGTGCCTACTGCAAACAGGGTGTGTTCTCCCATTGTCTGGGCAGCGAGGGCAGTTCGGGGATCGGCTGGATCTTCGGCCATCTCATCGACGGCACCCAGGCCGAGTACGTCCGTGTGCCCTATGCGGAGACCTCGGTGTACAAACTCCCGGCGACGGTGAGTCCGGAACAGGGCACCCTGCTGTCGGACATCCTGCCCACCGGCCATGAGATCGGGGTACGCCACGGTGCCGTGAAACCCGGTGATGTGGTGGCCGTGATCGGAACGGGCCCAGTGGGATTGGCGGCCATCGCAACCGCCGGCCTGTACGGCCCCAGTCGTGTCGTCGCCATCGACCTCGACGCCAACCGCGTCGAGCAGGCACGCCTCTTCGGCGCCACCGACGGTGTGGTGTCGTCGGCGAAGGACTGGCGCGACCAGGTGCTGGCGATGACCGACGGCCTCGGCGTGGACGTCGCCATCGAGGCGGTGGGCATCCCCGCGACCTTCCAGATGTGTCTCGACATCGTCCGCCCCGCAGGACATGTCGCGAATGTCGGGGTGCACGGCTCGTCGGTCGATCTACCACTACAGGATCTGTGGATCTCCAACATCGTGATGACGATGGGACTGGTCAACACCAACACCCTCGACACCCTGCTCAAGCTGGTGGCGCAGCGGCGGATCGACCCGGACCCGTTCATCAGTCATCGCTTCGCCCTCGGCGACATCATCGACGCCTACGATGTGTTCGGCCGGGCCGCAGAGACCAAGGCGCTCAAGGTGATCCTGAACTCCTGATCACCGGGCCGACAACACCCGGAGTACCCGAAAACGGTCGGGCCGCGACATCACACGTCGCGTCCCGACCGCACCCGCTCGACCACCTCGGCATAGAAGGCGGTGGCCAGTGCGACCATCGCCGCGACGAATCCGCCCTCGCTGCCGGAGCGCTTGGACCCCATCGACGACTCCATCGTCACGGTGAACTCCCGGATGTCCCGACCGTCCGACCGGCCGCGCCTGCGCCGTCACCTTCTGACCGGTGAGACCCCACGCCACTCGGCTGGTCGTAGAAGGATCGGGTCGTCGTCGAAGCGGACGCGTCCCTCGTCGCCGAGGATCAGGACGCGGCATCGACGATCGGTGTCGACACCGATCGTGATCCGGTCTCGACCACAACGCACAGCGACCCTCCCGGAGATTCCGGGAGGGCCGCTGTGCTCGTCGAGAAGTGTTGGGCCGCCGACTACTTCGGTGGCATCCGGATGCCGCCGTCGACACGCACGACCTCGGCGTTCATGTACGAGTTGGTGACCAGCTCGACGACCATCGAGGCGAGTTCGTCGGGTTCGCCGAGCCGGTGCGGGAACAGCACCGACTCACCCAGCTTGGCCTTGAACGCCTCGGACGCCTCACCCTCACCGTAGATCGGGGTGTCGATCAGACCGGGCGCGACGGTGTTGACGCGAATCCCGGCGGCGGCCAGGTCACGTGCGACCGGCAGGGTCATACCGACGACGCCGCCCTTGGACGACGAGTAGGCGGCCTGGCCGATCTGGCCGTCGAATGCGGCGACGCTGGCCATGTTGACGATGGCGCCCTTCTCGCCCGACGCGGCGGCCTCGTTGCGGCTCATCGCGGTGGCGGCCAGGCGGATCGCGTCGAAGGTGCCGACCAGGTTGATCGCGATGACCTTCTTGTACACGTCCAGGTTGTGCGCCGAGGCGAACTCACCATCGCGGCCGATGGTGCGCTGTGCCGAACCGATACCGGCCGAGTTGACCAGCACGCGCAGCGGGCCGAGTTCACCTGCGGCGTTGACCGCGGCCTCGATCGACGAGGTGTCGGTGACGTCGACCGGCACGAACTCCCCGCCCACCTCCTTGGCCAGCTCCGCACCCTTGTCGGCGTTGAGGTCGGCGATGACGACCTTCGCGCCCTTGGCCGCCAGCTGGCGGACCACCGCGGCGCCGATACCGGACGCCCCACCCGTCACGATTGCACTTGCTCCGTTGATATCCACGTCGACAGACTACGACGGGTGTGTCCTGCACAACACACCCACCCGAACTAGCGGTCGCTCAGTAGCACCGGCACGGGCGGCGAACCCCTCGCCCCCGGGTCTCAATCACGCGATCCCGCTGATCAATCGCACCCTTGGCCAGAACCGGGCAAAGCTCCGATGTGATGCACGCCACCTCTCGCGAATCATCGTGTTCCACAGCACGTCTATCGAGAGGCAGCCCATGTCAGCCCCACCCACCGCCAGCTGGTCGAGCCCCGAACACCGCCGCAGCGTGATCTGGATCGTCACCCTGGCCACGATCGCGATCGTCTTCGACGGATACGACCTCGTCGTCTACGGCACCGTCCTGCCGACGCTGCTCGACGATCCCACCCAGATCGGGGAGCTGAGTCCGGCCACCGCAGGCGCACTCGGTTCCTATGCCCTGGTCGGCGTCATGATCGGGGCGTTCATCGCGGGGGCACTCGGCGACCGGCTCGGTCGTCGGACCATGATGCTGGCCAACATCGTCTGGTTCTCCATCGGCATGGCCGCCACCGCCCTCGCCCACGACCTGGTGACCTTCGGGTTGCTGCGCTGCCTCACCGGCATCGGCATCGGCGGCCTGGTCGCCACCGTCGGCGCGATGGTCGCCGAGTTCGCCCCTCCGGCCAAACGCAACCTGTTCAACGCGATCGTCTACAGCGGCGTCCCGGCCGGCGGCGTACTCGCGGCCGTCCTGGCGATGCTGCTCGCCGACCACATCGGCTGGCGCGGACTGTTCCTGGTCGGTGCCCTGCCGATCGTCACCCTGCTCCCCCTCGCGGTGCTCCGGATGCCGGAGTCGCCGCAGTGGCTGGTCGCCCGCGACCGCACCGAGGACGCACGTCGGATCAGCGTGCGCACCGGCATCCCGGTGGACCTGGCACCGCCGTCCCCGACGCCGACCGAGCGCACCGAACGGATCGGGTTCTCCGCCCTGGCCCGCCGTCCGCTGCTCGCCCCGACCGCGCTGCTCGGCATGATGAGCTTCGCCGGACTGCTGCTGACCTATGGTCTCAACACCTGGCTGCCGCAGATCATGAAGTCGTCCGGCTTCGACACCAAGGGATCGCTGGGCTTCCTGCTGGTGCTCAACGGCGGGGCGATCGTCGGCGGACTGATCGCCGCCCGGCTCGCCGACTCCCGCGGACCGCAGCGCATCGTCGCCACGTCGTTCTGCCTGGCCACCTTCGCCCTGATCGGCCTGACCCTGGGGCTGTCGCTGCCCATCCTGCTGATCGCGGTCGCGGTGGCCGGTACCGGCACCATCGGTACCCAGGTGCTGATCTTCGGCTACGTGTCGAACTACTACCCGACCCGGGCGCGCGCGGCGGGTGTGGCGTGGTGCGCCGGATTCGGTCGGCTCGGCGGCATCGTCGGCCCGATGATCGGCGGCATGCTGATCGGCGCCGGGGTGTCGGCGGACTCGGCGTTCTACCTGTTCGCCGGGATCGCCCTGCTCGGCGCCGCCGCGACGCTGCTCGTGCCGCGCCGGGGCAGCACGCCGGCACCGGTCGCCGGCGACCACCGCCGTGACGCCGGATCGGCACTCGCCACCGGATGACCGATCCCGGCCGGTCATCGGTGCCGGTCCGGCGGCGGGCGCACATCCGGTGCACCCGCCTCCGCGGGCGTCGTGCAGCGGAGTCGCACCCGACACGACTCAGACGCAGCGAATCCTCGGTTCCGGCTCGTAGCGGACCGTTCGGGTGTGCCGGCTGATCTCGGCACCGGTCTTCGCATCGGTGATCACCCGGGTGTTCGACGTGGTGAATCCGCGCCCGCCACCACTGGCGATGCAGTCACTGCCGCGCGGGACCTTCTTGAGCTCCGGGGAGGTGTGCGCATAGCGCGCACCGGTGATCGACTCCACCTCGACGGTCTTGGTGCTCCACATCCGCACGGTCACCGCCGACGGGCTCCAGCTGGTCTCGATCAGGACGCCGTGCCGGGTGTCGTTGCCGATCACCAGGTCGATCGCGCCGTCGTACACCGTCGCCTCGCGCGCCTCCGGGTATCGGGAGATGTAGTAGGAGTGCTCGGTGTGGTCGACGTCGGTGAGCCCGGCGAAGTAGGCGGCGTTGTACAGCGTGGTCGCGAACTGCGAGATGCCGCCGCCGACAGCGTTGGTGGCGCGGCCGTGGTCGATCACCGTGGAGGTCACATATCCCTGTGCCGAGCCGCGCGGGCCGGTGTGCCCGTTCAGGCTGAAGGTGCGTCCGGGCAGGATCAGCGCGCCGTCGACCGCCGCTGCGGTCAGGCGGATGTTCTCCCCCGACGCCGACGAGAAGCCGCCGGTGGTGAACTCCGAGACCAGTTCACGCACACCGAGCCCCCGGGCCTTCGCGGTGGTCAGCGTGGGGAGCAACGGGCGGTAGACGGCCTCGGCGGACCGTGGGGCGGTGGCCGTGACGAGTACGTGCTCGATCGCGGCGAAGGTCTTCTCCCAGTCGATCGCCGCACCATCTCGCGACGGCACGACCGTCGGCGACCCGGAGGCGAGCGAGAACCGTGCGTTCACCGGCTTGGACTCCGAGCGCACCAGCCCGGCGAGCACCTTCTTGCCCCGGGTGCGGTCGATGTGCGGGACCAGGCCGCCGCGACCGTCGGGGACGAAGGTGAGAACCATGCCGATCTGTTCGGGGGTCAGCCGCACCGAGACGCGGTCACGGCCGGTGACGACGACGTCGGCGGAGACCGCGCGTTCGGCTGCGCCGTCGACGGTCGCGGCGACCACCGCGGCGCTCACCGTCGGCGAGAACGGTTCCATCGGGAGATCGACGGTGCTGCCGGTCAGCCACTCACGGGCCAGCACCGACGCCGCGGCGTCGCGGTCGACCCGTAGCCCGCCGCGAGGATTGTCGGCGACCGGCTCGGTCCCGTCGTAGTGCACGCCGCCCTCGACCGCGGCGCGTTCGAGATCGCCGCGCCGGGCGTCGATCGCCGACGACAGGGCCGTGGCGTCCACGCCGACCACCGGGTCGACGACGTGGGAACGCCCGAACAGCGCGAGTAACCGGCTGAACGGATTGCGGGGCTGGTCCCGGAGCCGGTCGGCGGTGGCCTCGGCGTCGAAGGTCAGACCCAGTTCATCCGGGCCGATCTGTGCCGAACCGGACGTGGTGCGCACCGAGACCGGCGCCTCGGTCCGGTCGGTCATCGCCGCGATCTGCGGCGACAGCTGCGCGGCCGACAGGTTTCCGGTGTCGCGACCGGCGGTCACCGCGCCGCGCGCGGTGTGTCCGTCGGTGACGAGCAGGTCGGCGGCGAGCAGCAGGGTTATGACGGAGGTCACACAGATCCCGACGCGGAGCACTGCCGTGATGCGGCGTCGCGGCGCGGATCTCACTGTGTCACTCATACCGAACAAATGTGGCAAATGCGACCCGGCCTCCTGATGCCGGATTGCGATCGAGGGCCTGGCGTGCGGACTATCCGCAGGCCAAGCCCTCGATATGGTTTGCGCCCCGGCTGAGCTGTCGGGTCGGGGGTCTGACAGCTCAACCGAAGCTAACCCGTATATCTACCCGCTCCTGCCGGGCGTTACAGCCCCCCACGCCCAACTGTTTGCAAATCGATATCCAACGATTGACGATCCTTCGACAACGACTGCCAGGCGTCACGTTTGCGCAGGTCAGAGCGACCATACAGGTTCTGCCGTGTGTATATTGCGATCTACGTCACACCCCGGACCGGCGCCGGCAGACGAAAGGCCCCACCGCCGGAAACACCGGACGGTGGGGCCGCTCGAGCCACTGGTGAGGCCTACCGGAACTCAGCCCTCGATGATCGCGGTGACGCCCTGTCCACCGGCGGCACAGATCGAGATCAGCGCGCGACCGCCGCCGTTCTCCTTGATCTGCTTGGCGGCCTGCGCGACGATCCGGCCGCCGGTCGCGGCAAACGGGTGGCCGGCCGCCAGCGACGAGCCGTTGACGTTGAGCTTGGCGCGATCGATCGAGCCGAGCGCCTTGTCCAGGCCGAGGCGCTCCTTGCAGTACTCCTCGGACTCCCAGGCCTGCAGCGTCGCGAGCACGACCGATGCGAATGCCTCGTGGATCTCGTAGAAGTCGAAATCCTGCAGGGTGAGCCCGTTGCGGGCCAGCAGGCGCGGCACCGCGTAGGTCGGGGCCATCAGCAGACCGTCGGGGCCGTTGACGTAGTCGACGGCGGCGGTCTCGGAGTCGACGAAGTAGGCGAGCACCGGCAGCCCCTTCTCCTGCGCCCACTCGTCGGTCGACAGCAGTACCGTCGACGCGCCGTCGGTGAGCGGGGTGGAGTTGCCCGCGGTCATGGTGGCGTCGCCGAGGGAGACCCCGAAGACCGGCTTGAGCTTGGCCAGCTTCTCGGCGGTGGAGTCGCCGCGCAGGTTCTGGTCGCGGGTCAGCCCGAGGAACGGGGTGATCAGGTCGTCGAAGAAACCGGAATCGTAGGCGGCGGCCATCTTCTGGTGGCTGGCGGCGGCGAGCGCGTCCTGATCGGCCCGCTTGATGCCGAACTCCTTGGCGGTGATCGCGGCGTGGTCACCCATCGACATCCCGGTACGGGGCTCACCGTTGCGCGGGATCTCGATACCGAGCTGCGGCAGCACCTTCAGCACGCCGAGCAGCTGGTCCTTGGTGGAGCGGGCGCGGTTGACCTCGAGGAGCTGACGACGCATTCCCTCCGAGACACCGATCGGGGCGTCGGAGGTGGTGTCCACGCCACCGCCGACGGCGACGTCGTAACGCCCGCGTGCGATGCCGTCGGCGACCGCGGTGATCGCCTGCAGGCCGGTGCCGCAGGCCTGCTGGATGTCGAAGGCCGGGGTGTACGGCGAGAGCGCCGAGCCGAGGACGCATTCGCGGATGAGATTGAAATCACGTGCATGCTTGAGCACCGCGCCACCGGCCACCATGCCGAGCTGCTCACCCTGCAGGCCGAAGCGCCCGACCAGCCCGTCGAGGGCCGCGGTGAACATGTCTTGGTTGCTGACCTTGGCGTATGCCTTGTCCTGCCGCGCGAACGGGATGCGGTTGCCGCCGAGGATCGCGACCGGACGCTCGGTGCGGGTCTTGGGTGTGTTGGCCACGAGAGAACTCCCAGGGGTGTCGATTGGTGTCTATAGCGTATTCTTACTCCAGAGTAAGTTCGTTGTCGAACGGCGGCCACCCGGGTGGACGCCGACAATCCAGCACGAGACGTGCGAATCAGACAGAGGAGATCCACGTGGCTGCCAACGCCAACCCCGGCCTGTACTCGAGCTTCGTCCACTCCGGACCCGGTGCGTTCATCGCCAAGCAGGCCGGCCTGCCCGTGCCGCCGAGGCTGCGCCGCTACAAGCCGTCCGAGCCGCCGCTGCCCGGCCCCGTGCTGCTCGGCGGACAGGGCCGGCTGGTCGAGCCGTTGCGCGAGATCCTCGCCGACGACGACTACACCCTGATCCAGAACGCCACCACCGGCCGCAGCGCCGACAAGTACGGCGGCCTGGTCTTCGACGCCACCGGCATCACGAAGCCGGCCGAGCTGGAGCAGCTGTTCGAGTTCTTCCAGCCCGTCATGCGCTCCACCGCCGCCTGCGCGCGGTTCGTCGTCATCGGCACCACCCCGGAGCTGATCACCGACCCCGACGAGCACGTCGCCCAGCGCGCCCTCGAGGGCTTCACCCGCTCGCTCGGCAAGGAGCTGCTCAAGGGTTCCACCGTGCAGCTGGTGTACGTCTCCCCCGACGCCAAGACCGGTCTGACCGGCCTGGAGTCGACGCTGCGCTTCGTGCTGTCGGCGAAGTCGGCATTCGTCGACGCCCAGGTGATCCGGGTGGGCGCGGCCGACGCGACCGCCCCCGCGAGCTGGGATCGTCCGCTCGAGGGCAAGGTCGCCGTGGTCACCGGTGCCGCCCGCGGCATCGGCGCGACCATCGCCGAGGTCCTCTCCCGCGACGGCGCGCACGTCATCTGCGCCGACATCCCGGCCGCCGGTGAGGCACTCGCCGAGACCGCCAACAGGGTCGGCGGCACCGCCTTCCCGCTGGACGTGTCCGCCCCCGACGCCGGGGACAAGCTCGCCGAGCACGCCCTGGAGCGTCACGGCGGCATCGACATCATCGTCAACAACGCCGGCATCACCCGCGACAAGCTGCTCGCGAACATGGACGACGCCCGCTGGAACTCGGTGATCTCGGTCAACCTGATCGCCCCGCAGCAGCTGGTCGGCGCACTCGTCGCCAAGGACGCCCTGCGCGCCGGCGGTGCCGTCGTGGACGTGTCGTCGATCGCCGGTATCGCGGGCAACCGCGGCCAGACCAACTACGGCGCCTCCAAGGCCGGCGTCATCGGTCTGGTGGACGCCTACGCCCCGATCCTCGCCGAGAAGGGCATCACCATCAACGCCGTCGCACCCGGCTTCATCGAGACCAAGATGACCGCGGCCATCCCGCTGGCCACCCGGGAGGCGGGCCGCCTGATGAGCTCGCTGCAGCAGGGCGGCCAGACCGTCGACGTCGCCGAGACCGTCGCCTACTTCGCCAACCCGGCCAGCAATGCGATCACCGGCAACGTGGTGCGCGTGTGCGGCCAGGGCTTCCTGGGGGCGTGATGAGCAAGACCATCGTCCTCGACGGCCCGCCGTCGACCGTCGAGGTCTACGGCAAGGCCGTGGCCGCCATGCTGCCGGTGATCGGCAAGTCGGGTCCGGTACGCCCGGACACACCGCTGCCCGACACCCGCTACCGCCTCGAGAACGTCCGGGTGGACGCCGACGCCCTGTTGGCCTACACCCGGGCGACCGGTCAGCGGTTCGGCGCGACGCTACCGATCACCTATCCGTTCGTCCTGCAGTTCCCGCTCGCGATGAAGATCATGACCGACGACGACTTCCCTTTCGGTGCAGTCGGTTCGGTGCATCTGGAGAACACCGTCCATCGGCTGCGGCCGATCGGTGTGGACGAGCCGCTGACCATCGAGACACACGCGGAGAACCTGCGTGAGCACCGCAAGGGCATGTTGGTCGACATGATCAGCGAGTTCACCGTCGGCTCCGAGCTGGTGACCCGGCAGGTGGCCACCTTCCTCACCCAGCAGCGCACCAGCCTCTCGGATGCCCCGCGCGGCCCGCAACCGCGCGAGCAGGCCCCGCCGCCGCCGGATTCGGTTCTGGCCGTGGACCTGCACCGCATCCGTGAGTACGCGGCGGCATCGGGTGACCGCAATCCGATCCACATGGGCGACCTGCCGGCCAAGGCATTCGGCTTCCCGAAGGCCATCGCACACGGAATGTGGAGTGCCGCAGCGGCTGTGGCCAACGTCGAGGCCCAGCTGCCCGGCAACGTCGTCTACACCACCCGATGGGGCAAGCCGATCCTGTTGCCCGCCAAGGTGAACGTGTACACCCACCGCACCGGCGGACCCGGCGGCTTCGACATCTCGATCCTCAACCGGCGCAAGGGTTATCCGCACCTGACCGCGACCACCCGGGAGGGCTGAGTCCGGCTCCGCGCGTCACCGCACCACAGATCCGCCCCACCACAGATCACCGTGGTGGGGCGGATCTGCGTTTGCGCGGCGAGGAGTGTGTCCGGTGCGGCGGAAGAACCGGTACCGGGGCGGGGGGACCGGAGATCCCCACGCAGTACTCATCTGCGCGGTGAATCCACCACGCAGATGGGAGATGACCGCGCAGCGCGGAGATGCGCGCGCAGTTGCCCGGTGCCGATGCCGTCGGGGCGCAGGGTCAGGGCGTGTGGACGCCGACACCCTTCAGGCCGCGCCAGGTGATACCGACCAGCAGGTCGGTGGCGGTCTCCAGGTCGACGTCGCCCTCGCTGATCCGGTCGGCGACGGCCTCACCGGCCCCGACCAGCGCGACGGCGGTCAGCTCGAAGTCGATGTCGCGGGCGCTCTCGACGGTGGTACCGCGGCGGATCAACCCGGCGACGGCCTCGACGACACGCTCACGGCTCTCGGTGACGATGCCGGCGAAGTTCGTGGTGCCGACAGCGACGCGGTAGAGCACCCGCCAGGACTCGCGGTGCTCGTGGACATAGCGGAGGAACTCGCGGACCACGGTGCGCGCCTGCTCGCTCTGGCGCAGGCCGGGGTCGAATCCCGTCGCCATCGCATCGATGAACCGGCCGGACTCACGGGCGATGCATGCGCTGAACAGCTCCTCCTTGGAGCCGTAGTACAGGTACAGCATCGGCTTGGAGATCTGCGCCTGCGCGGCGATGGAATCCATGGATGCGTCCCGGAAACCGTTCTCCGCGAACACCGTGACCGCGGCGTCGAGCATCTGCTGCTCGCGCACCGCGCGTGGCAGTCGCTTGGTTCCGCCGACCATCGTCGCCTCCAGACATTCTTGGCAGGGTATCGAGCTACCCTACCCGCAAACTTACCAGGCAGTAAGTTCATGCTTCGTCCGGAGGCCGATCGTCCGACTCTATCAGCAGGTCAGCTGCCCCTTGGCACGCAGGATGCGCACCACCGAGGCGTTGACCTTCTGCTCGCTCAGCTTCCCGGAGCGGACGGCGGCCTCGAGCCGGTCGAGCACCGCGGGCACCGCATCGGTGCTGATCCACAGCGCGATGTCGCCGCCGGCGACCAGGAACCGCTGCACCGCCTCGGGCAGCGGATACCGCTGGGTGATGGCCCCCATCCCGGACAGGTCGTCGGAGAACACGACGCCGTCGAACGCCGGGCCGCCATAGGGCTGCCCGGAGCGCAGCATCCCGATCGCCTTGGCGCTCAGGCTCGCCGGGGTGTCGCCGACGGTCAGCCCCGGCACGATGAGGTGGCCGACCATCACCCCGGCATTGCCCGGGTCGCGCAGCAGCGTCTTGTACGGAACCAGGTCGGAGCCGATCAGCTGATTCAGCGGCGGCGTGCGCACCACGCCCAGATGAGAGTCGCCCGACCCGTGACCGTGGCCCGGGAAGTGCTTGTACACCGGCATGATTCCGGCCGCCTGCAGCCCCTCGGCGAAGGCCTGCCCGTAGCGGGTGACGGTCTCCGGGTCGTCGGAGAACGAGCGGTCGCCGATCACCTCGTCGTCGGCCTCGTCGCTGACGTCGACGTCGGGGGCGAAGTCGACGGTGATGCCCTTGGCCTTCATCTGTTCGCCCAGCCGGGTGGCCAGGGCCCGCACCTGCTCGGGGGTCTGCGTACGGGCCAGCTCCCGCGCCGACGGGCTGTCGATACCGAGCGAGGACAGCCGCGACACCCGGCCGCCCTCCTGGTCGACGGTGACCATCAGCGGCACCGTCGACTTCGCCTGGACCTTCTTCAGGGCGGCGGGGTCGGTCAGGATCGACTTGTCGGTCCAGCTGCCGATGAAGATGCCGCCGACCGGCTCGGCCGAGACCAGCGAGAGCGCATCGGCGGTCCCGGTCACGCCGACCACGATCGACTGGCCGAGCTTCTGCCGCAGCGTCATCGACTCCAGTTCGTCGGCACCGCAGCCCACCGGCACCACCGAGGCCGAGGCCGGACTGCTCGACGCGGCGCTCGACGGCGCCGACCGCGACGACGCGGTGGTCGTCGCCGACGAGGTCCCCCCGGCGGCCGGCGACGGGTCGGAGTCACACGCGGTGAGGATCGCCGTCACCGTGCCGAGTGCGGTGACCAGGCACAGCAGGTCGCGGACGGTGCGGGTTCGACGTCGTCGAGTTGAGCCCATGGCACGAGTCTGGCATGTACCCTCGGAACATGGATTCGCGGTCCATTTCCGCAGCGTCCCGGCCCGGCCCCGGTCGCGCCGACCCAGGGCGCGCACAGGCCCTGATGATCGCCTTCGACGGCAGCCCCAACGCCGAACGCGCCGTCGTCTATGCCGGACAGTTCCTGCGCGCGCCGATCGCCCATGTGGTGACCGCATGGCAGCCCGGTGCCCTCAGCCCCACCCGGATGTCCACCCTCTCCGCCGGGATCCAGCCCTTCGTCGACACCGCGCCACTGGAGATCGAGGTCGACGACTCGCTGCGTGAGGAGGCCGCCGAGATCAACGCCCGCGGCGTGGCGATGGCCCGCGACGCCGGGCTCGAGGCCACCGGCACGCTGGTCGAGGTGGAGTCGACGGTGTGGGGTGCGCTGGTCGCCGCCGCCGACGCCCTCGACGTCGACCTGCTGGTGACCGGTACCCGCGGCGACACCGGCCTCAAGGCACTGCTGCACTCGAGCGTCGCCGAACGCGTCCTCCGGCACTGCCACCGCCCGGTGTTCATCGTCCCGGCCTCCTGCGACCAGCAACCCAGCGTCACGCCGTAGCGACGACGATTCCGGTGGGACCCGACGACGATCCCGGTGCGACCCGACTCCGGATGATGCGCGGCCACCTCACCCCCCTCTGGCATGCCACGGTCTCGTTCGGTCCGCGCGGACGTCCCCTCGGCGCCGCCACCCGTGCGGCGATCGGCCTGGCCGTACCCCTCACGGTGCTCGTGGCGGCCGACCGGCTCGAGTGGGCGCTGTATGCCGGATTCGGTGCATTCGCCGCGGTCTACGGCCGCTACGACGATCACCGCAAGCGGATGTGGGTCCAGCTCGGCGCGGGGACGGCGATCGTCGTGTCGATGCTGCTGGGCACGCTGCTGTCCTACCTGGACGCACCCCTGATCGTGCGTGCGGCGGTGATCGGCGTCGTCGCCGCCGTCGTCGCCCATCTCTCGTTCGGGCTCGGCTGGACCCCGCCCGGCGCGATCTTCGCGGTGTTCGGCGGTGGCGCGTGCGCGTCGGTGCCCGCGACCGCCGCCTCGTTCGCCGCCGCAGCCGGTGTCGGCGCCGCCACCGTGGGCTTCAGCGTGCTGGTGGTGATCGGACTCGGACTGCGGGAGATGCCGCTGCGCGACTTCGGCGGACGGCCACCCGGGTGGGATCCACCGCCGACCGCCGGCACGGCGGCCCTGGTGATGGGCGTCACCGCCTTTCTCGGCGGGCTCGCCGCGATCGTCGCCCTCTCCGGGCACTGGTACTGGGCATCGGTGGCCGCACTCACCGCCGTGACCGGCCAGAACACCTACTTCCGCCTGGCCCGTGGCGTGCAGCGCCTGGCCGGGACGGTGGTCGGGGTGCTGGTGGTGGGTGTGTTGTTCCTGGTCGGAACACCCACCGCGGTGCTGTTGGTCCTCGCCGTCATCTGCCAGGCCGCCGTGGAACTGTGCATCCAGTGGCACTACGCCATCGCATCGATGTTCATCACCCTGGCCGCCCTGATCATGGTGGATCTCGCCGCCCCGCAGCCACCCGGCGGCCTGATCACCGACCGGCTGATGGAGACGCTGATCGGCGTCGGCGTGGGGTGTGCGGTCGCCCTCGCCTCGGCCGCCGCCACCCGGCTGCTCGGGCCGACCCACCGGTGATCGCGTGACCTGCCGGCCCTGCCGCGTCGCGATGGTAGTTTCTAGCCCATGCGCAACAACCGCCTGATCGCCGGAGCCGTCGCCGGAGTCGCCGGCATCGTCGTCGGACTCGGTGCGGTGTTCCTCGGCGGCTTCCTGTCTGCGGAGAACAGCCCGTCCACCGACGTCAACAACATCAACCCCACCAACGGTTTCGTACAGGGTTCGGTCGACTACGGCTCACGGGGCGGCGCCGGCGACACCCAGTGACCGGCCCGACCTCCCCGGCATCACCGCGCCGTCCACTGCCGCGGTGACCCGCCGGTTGGGGCCGCGCGGCGTCGCGACCGCGGCCGTCGTCGCACTGCTGGTCTCCTTCCTGCAGTCCCCCGGGCTGATCGCCGCCGACACCAAACTCGATCTCACCGCCGACCCGATCGGCTTCCTGGCCCGCGCGGCACACCTCTGGACACCGCAAGCCCCGCTCGGGCAGGTCCAGAACCAGGCCTACGGCTATTTCTTCCCACACGGCGCGTTCTTCGCGCTCGGCGACCTCCTCGCGGTGCCGCCCTGGGTGACCCAGCGACTCTGGTGGGCGCTGCTGCTGACCGTCGGCTTCGTCGGCGTGGTGCGGCTGGCCGAGGCGCTGCGGATCGGGTCACCCGGCTCGCGGGTGCTGGCCGGCATCGTGTTCGTGCTCTCCCCGCGTGTCCTGACCACCCTGGGGTCGATCTCGTCGGAGACGCTGCCGATGATGCTCGCACCGTGGGTGCTGGCCCCGGTGGTCCGGGCCCTCGACCATCCCGACGACGGCACGCCGCTGTGGCGCCATGCCGCACGCTCGGGGGTGGCGGTGGCACTGATGGGTGCGGTCAACGCGGTCGCCACCCTCGCCGCGGTCGGGGTGTCGGTGGTGTGGTTCCTGCTGTGTGCACGCGGCGACCTGCGCCGCTGGTGGCGGTTCGGCCTCGCCTGGACGGGTGCGGCGGTCCTGGCGTGCGCGTGGTGGGTGGTGCCGCTGCTGATCCTGTCGCGGGTGTCCCCACCGTTCCTGGACTTCATCGAGTCGTCGCGGGTCACCACCCAGTGGGCGTCGCTGACCGAGGTGCTGCGCGGGACGTCGTCGTGGACACCGTTCGTCTCCCCCGAACGGGTCGCCGGTGCGGTGCTCGTCACCCAGCCGGCCGCCGTCCTGGCCACCGGCACCCTCGCCGCGGCCGGGCTGGCCGGACTGTGTATGCGGCACATGCCGTTCCGACGCCGCTGGGTGGTGATCCTCGGGGTCGGCCTGGTGCTCATGTGCAGCGGATACGCCGGCGGGCTGGGTTCGCCCGTCGCCGAACCGGTTCGCGCATTCCTGGACGGCTCCGGCGCCTTCCTGCGCAACATCCACAAGTTCGAGCCGTTCCTGCGGCTGCCCCTGGTCCTCGGGCTGGCGCATCTGCTGGCGCGGGTCCCGTTCCCGGCCGCCGCGCCCCGACGGGAATGGCTGTCGGCGTTCGCACATCCGCAACGGTCCCGGCCGGTCGCCGCCGCGGTGGTCGTCGTGGTCGCCCTGGTGGGTGCCGGCTCGCTGATGTGGACCGGCCAGCTCACCCCCGACGGCGCCTACAAGGCGCTGCCGGGATACTGGCGGCAGACCGCGCAGTGGCTCGACGAGCATTCCGGCACCGACTCGGGTGCGCCGAGACGTGCTCTGGTGGTTCCCGGTTCGCCGTTCGCCGACCAGCTGTGGGGACTGACCCGCGACGAGGTCCTGCAGCCGTTGTCGGGGACGCCGTGGGCGGTGCGTGACGCGATCCCGCTGACCCCGCCGGGCGCGATCCGCGCGCTGGACGCGGTACAACGCGATCTCGCGAACGGCCGGCCGTCACCCGGCCTGGCCGCGACCCTGAGCGGGCAGGGCATCGGATTCGTGGTGCTGCGCGCCGATCTCGACCCGGAGACGTCACGATCGGCCCGCCCGCTGCTCGCCCAGCAGGCCCTCGACGGCTCGCCGGGCCTGCACCGGGTGGCGACCTTCGGCCCCCAGGTCAGCCAGACATCGGTCGACGGCGTGGTGCGCGACAACGGGTTACGGCCACCGATGCCCGCCGTCCAGATCTATGCGGTGGACGGCGACACCGGCACCGGACCGCGCCTGTCGGCGACCGCTCCGATGACCCGCATCGCCGGCGGACCGGAAGCCGTTGCCGCACTGAACGATGCACGGGCACGCCTGGGTGAGCCCGCGCTGGGTCCGGTACTGCTGGAATCCGATGCCCGGCGGGCCGGGCTGGCCGCCGGGCCGGTCGTGGTGACCGACACCCCCGCCGACCGCGAGGTGGACTTCGGCCGGGTCGACGACCACAGCTCGGCGATCCGCTCCCCCGACGATGCACGGCGAACCCAGAACGCCGCACCGGATTACCCGGTCGAGGACCAGCCGCTCACCGAGGGGCAGTGGCTGCTCGACAACCGGCCCGGCGAGGTGCGGGTGTCGACGTCGGGGTCGGCGGCCGACGCCACCCAGCCGGGCCAGACGTCACCGGCGAGCTCGGCGGCCGCGGCATTCGACGGCAATCCGTCCACGGCCTGGGCGAGCAGTGGCCTTTCCTCCGCCGTCGGCCGGTGGCTTCGACTCGACTTCGATTCTCCGCAAAGGGATCTGGCCCTACAGTTGACCACCGCCAAGGCCCTGGGGCCGGATGTGACGTCGGTGCTGGTGACCACCGAGGCGGGCACCACCGTCGCCTCCGGCCTGGAGCCGGGGAAACCGGTGACCGTCACCGCCCCCAGCGGGCCGACCCGCTGGGTGCAGATCACGGCCATCGCCACCGACGACGGCACGGCGGGAAATCAGTTCGCCCTCGCCGAGGTCGGCGTGGTGGACCTGGCCTCCGGGATGCCGCTGTCCATCCGCCACCGCGTGGTGCTGCCCGAGCTGCCCGCCGACACCCCGGTGTCGGGATGGCTGCTCACCCAGGAACTCTCGGGACGATCGGCATGTGTGACCGAACCGGCCGGCCAGGACCGCCGCGCCCGCGAGCACTGCGCCCCGGGCCTCGGACTGGCACCGGAGAACCCGGGAGTGCTGACCCGCGCCTTGTCGGTGCCGTCGGCGACGGCGGTCGAGCCGACGATGGTGCTGCGCCCGACCCCCGGCGACGGACTCGACGCACTGCTGTCGGCGGCGCGCGGCATCCGCGCATCCGGTGCGTCGACGGTCAACGATCCGCGGGCATCGGCGTCGGCCGCGGTGGATGGCGATCCCGGAACCGTGTGGACCGCAGCCGAACCCGAGAAGAAGGGTGCATCACCGACGCTCACGCTGCGGCTGCCCGCACCGCAGACCGTCGAGTCGCTGCGGATCATCACCCCCGAGGGATATCCCGCGGCGCCGACCCGGGTGTCGGTGGACCTCGGCACCGGCCCGCAGAAACACACCCTCGGTGAGGACGGCGTGGTCACTCTGACCCCGGCGGTCACCGACACCATCAAGATCGGTCTGCTCGACCGTACCGACCTGCTCGACGTGAACAGCCTCGGATTCACCAGTCCCGCACCGGTCGGCATCGCCGAGGTACAGATCACCCCGGCGCCGCCGGCCGCGCCCGCCGCCGACCGGCCGATCGACATCGGCTGCGACGCCGGGATCGGGATCACCGTGTCGGGCCAGGTGATCGGGATGTCGGTACACACGACGGCCGCCGCGCTGCGCGCCGGCGAACCGGTGGTGGCCCGCCCCTGCTCGGCGGTGCCGGTGGGTCTCGGTGCGGGAGAACAGGAGTTGTCGGCGAACCCGGGATCGGCGTTCACCGTCGACGCCGTGTGGTTGCCCGTCGCCGGAACCGGCGCCGCTACGACCGGTGGCGACGCGGCCGGGACGCAGTATCCCGAGACCGGTACCTGGGCGGCCACCGCCCGCACCGTCACCGTGGATTCCGCTGCCGTGCAACGCATCCTGTCGGTCCCGGAGAGCACCAACCCGGGCTGGGTGGCCGAACTCGGCGGGCACACCCTGGAACCGGTGGTGGTCGACGGCTGGCAGCAGGGCTGGATCGTCGAGGCCGGCGAGTCCGGCACCGTGACCCTGTCGTTCCGCTACGACAGCCTCTACCGCTGGTCGCTGGTCGTCGGATTCGTGCTCCTGGCAGCACTGTTCGCACTCGCCTTCGGCCCCCGTCGATCACGGCACCACAGCGACGATCCCGAACCCGCCGGCGACACGCTCACCGCCGAGCACACCGTCGCGGACGATCAGTCACCCGCACCGGTCCCCGGCACCGCGTCAGCGGTCGTCGGCGCCGTCGGCTGGCTGGGTGCGTGCTGGTTGCTCGGCGGATGGTGGGTGCTCGGGGTCGGAATCGTCACCGGCGTCGGCGTACTCGTGCTCCGGCCGCCCGCGGTGGTGGTGACGGTGTTCGTCGCGATGATGCTCGCCACCGTCGGCCTGGCGTCGGGTCCGTGGCAGTCACCGACCGGCTATCACGGCTTCTCGTGGTGGGTTCAGTTGCCCGCTCTGGTCGCGGTGTCGTCGGTGATGGTCTCGGCACTGCTCGCCCCGGTCGTCGACGCGACGGCATCCGACGGACCCGCAACCGCCTGGCGGGACCGGATTCGCGCACTCTCGCGGCGCCGCAACCGGTCCCGGGCCGGTTCCTCGATGAAGGCATAGCTCGCCGCCGACACCCCGATGCTCAGTGCCAGGGTGAGACACCACACGAGCAGGGTGTCGCCGGCGAACGGGATGATCCCGAACAGCCCGAAGACCACCGCGAGGACGGCGACATGCCAGATGAAGATGCCGTACGACCAACGCCCCAGGGCCAGCATCCACGGCGAGGTGAGCACCCGGAACCGTCGTCGGGCGGCGGTCGAGCGGTGACCGGACGGGGCGTCGCACACCAGCGGGGCCAGCAAGGCGAATCCACACAGGGCGCCGAGCACCATCTTGATCGCGAACTGCCACGGCGCGAGGTCACCCAGGCCGGTCGGCCCGGCGATCGGGGTGCACGCCGCGGCATAGGCGACGACGAACAGCAGCCCCATCGCGCCGCGCCGGGCACCGGCCCGCTCGAGCATCCGGGTCAGGCGTGTCGACCCGCCGAGTTCGGCCGCACCGGACACCTCGGCGAGGAGCAGGCCTGCGATGAACCACGGCAGGTGCCCGAACACCCAGTTGGTGGGTTCGGTCCCGTCGGGCAGCGGCAGTGCGCGCCCCACCCACGCCCAGCCCAGGCTGATCACCCCGAGCCCGAGGAGCACCGGGACCCGCAGACCCACACGGGTGCCGCGCAGCCGGAACAGCCCGATCCCGAGAAACGGGAGCAGCAGATAGAAGCTGATCTCCACCGACAGACTCCACATCTGGGTCAGTCCGGCGGTCAGCGACAGCGGCACGTACACCTGGGTGAGGGTCAGGTTGGCGAGCCAGACGGTGAGGTCGGCGCCCCGCGCCTCCGGCAGCAGGGTGAGCACGGCCACCACCACGACCACATAGGCGGGCCAGATCCGGACCACGCGGTGACGCAGGTAGCGGCGCACCGCCGGACGCCGCGCCTGCCGGTGCGCCGCGGCCACCCAGTTACGCCACAGCAGGAACCCCGACAACGCGAAGAACACCGCCACCGCGAGATCGAGCCGGCCCAGGACGGGGCCGAGCACGGGGATGCCGACCGCCCCGGTCTGGAAGGCGACGTGGGTGGTGAGCACACCGATCGCGGCCACCGCACGCATCCCCTCGAGCTGCGGGAAGAACCTCCGGTACTCGGGGGTCTGCTCCTCGACGGTGTCGGCGGTTGCCGGGCTGGCGGTCTGTTCTGCGGTCATGCTGGGTCACAGGGTAGCGAGTGTCCGATTCACCTGCCGCTACCCTCGCCGTATGCCCGATTCCGGTGACCGCCCCGTTCCCGTGAGCGCACCACCCGCATCGAGCCGGTGGTCGACGCGCGATCTGATCGGCCCCACCCTGGTCTTCGTCGGCGGATTCCTGATCGCCGCCGCCCTCGCGCTGCCGACGCTGCTGGTCGGCCAGATGCGGCTGATCCCGCTGAGCACCGACGTCACGACGGTCGCCACGAGTGTCGGCGATCCCGAGCCGAATGCGACGATCCTCGACCGCTGCTCGCTGAACTCGCCGGCCGCCCGCACCGTGGGTGCCGAACTGGTGCGTCAGCAGCGGGTGGTGGCGGTGCAGCCGTCGGACAAGCGGGTGGTGACCCTGCAGGCGGGGACATCGGTGCAGGCCGAACGCATCTGGCTCGACGGGCGCGGCGTCGACGCCGACACCCCGCGCCCCGGGTCCGAGCAGCCCGCGGCCGACGGCGAGCCGGCGTGTACCGACGCGACGCTGTCGGCGATCAAGGACCGGGTGACCCTGGGCCGTCGGACCGCACTACCCGATCTGGGAGCGAATTCTTCTGGGGTGCGCGGTAATTCGGAGATCCAGTACGACAGCCACGCCGCTCCGGTGCAGGTTCCCGACCGCACCGGGTACACCTATGTGCTGCCGTTCGGCACCGACGCCGACGGCCTGCGGTTCTTCGACCCGGTCAGCAGGCGGTCGGTGCCGCTGGTCCACACCGGCACGACCCAGGTGGACGGACGTACGGCGCTGCGCTTCGTGGCCGACGTCCCCGACACCGACCTCGACGCGGTCGGCGCGGGCGCCGCCGACACCGGGGTGCCGGCCACCCGGATCACCCGGCCCGCGTCGTGGTTCGGCGTCGGCGGCGACCCGGCCCGTCCGCTCACCGCGACACTGCATCAGACCTCGCGCTGGGAGATCGCCGTCGACGAGGCGACCGGTGTGATCGTCGACGAGCGGATCGACGTCGACCAGGCCTATCGGATCGCCGATCCGACGCTGGACGGGTACCGGCTCACCAATCTCACCGCGACCTTCGCCTACGACCGGCAGACCCGTGCCGACCTCGCCGACCAGGCGCAACGGCTCGGGACGCCGCTGGTGATCTGGGGGCGTGTGGTGCCGATAGCCGCCGGGGTGCTGGGCGTGCTGGCCGTCGTCGGCGGGGCGGTGCTGACGGTCCGGGGCCGGGGCGATGCGCCCGACCATCAGACCGACCAGACCGAGACCGACGGGACCGAGACCGGCCAGGCCCGGACCGACGCCGACGGATCCCGGGCCGGATCAGACGTCTGACGTCTCCGGTTCAGACGGCGGTGCCGGTGTCGGGGACATGACCCGCAGGCAGTAGACCCCGGTGCCCACCGCCGCGACGGTCACGGTGATCGCCGCGGTCAGGGCCAGCGTGACGATGGAATGCACCACGGTCACGGTGACGACGGCCTCGATCACCACCGCGACCCAGGTCCCGACGGCGACCCGGGTGCGGTCGGCGGCGATCGCCGCGAGCAGCACCACCTGCAGCACCGCCATCGCCGCGCCGGTGTAGGCGAACAGCCACAGGATGCCCACGAGCGGCCGGTACTCCTCCCCGATCACGATCGGCACCAGCGGTGCCGCCACCCCGGCACCCACGGTGACCAGCACCCCGATCCCGGCGACCACCGCGACCGCCTGCCGCAGCGATGTGCGCGAGCGGGCCGGGTCGGCGAGCCGCGGATAGAGCACCACGCCGATCGCCTGCGGCAACCAGAACGCCGCCTTGGTGGCCACCGCACCCAGGCCGTAGATCCCGGCGTCGACCTCGTCGAGAGCGGTGCGTGAGAGCAGCAGGTCGATCGACACCGCGACGATCAGCACCAGCTGCACCTGGGACGCCCGCAGCACGCTGAGCGCCGACACCCGATCACGGGCACCGTCGCCGTCGGCGTCGCCATCCCGGCCGACCCGGCCGGGATGGAGCGGGCCGGTGCCGGTGGCCCGGACGGCCACGCCGACGATGCCCGCGGCCACCACCGCACCGAGCGTCCCGGCGGCCAGACCGCCGGCCGGCCCGGCACCCACGGCGAATGCCACCAGCATCGGCACCGAGCGCAGCGCACCGACGACGGCGAGCACCCAGGCGAGTGCCCGGAACTCCTGGCGGCCCTGCAGCACTCCCTGACCGGCCGCGATGATCACCAGCAGGGGTGCGGCGGCGAGCGCGGCGACGGTGGCGGGGATACCGGTGTCGGCGACCGCGGCGACGATCGGGACCGCGATCGCAGCGGTGACGAGAACCCCGAGGGTGGTGGTGATCGACACCCGGCGCAGGTTGCCTGCCCGGCCCCGGACGACCTCGCGCGCGATCACCGCCTGCAGCGCGAGGGCGGGCACGCCGAGGATCAGCATCGCCGACAGCAACCGCGCGAACTGCCCGTAGTCGCCGGGCAGCAGCCAGCGACCGGCCCCGACGTAGACGAGATAGGCCGCGATGTTGGCGACCATCGACCCCACGGCGACCCAGCCGAGGGCGCCGATCACGCCACGTACCCGCCCCGGACCGACCATGTGCTCAAGTCTGCCCGACCGCCGGTGGCGGGCGACCGGGTAGGGATCGTCGTGGGCGATGGGTGTGGAACCATGGAGAGTGGTTCATCGCCGCCAGGCGACGGTACGAGGTAAGGCCAGGGATGTACGACCAGAACGTCACCACTGACACCGATCCATCGGACATCGGATTCCGGATCGATCCGGTACTCGCACGAAGCTGGCTGCTGGTGAACGGCGCGCAGTATGCGCGATTCGCACCGGCTGCACGTTCGCGCGCCGACATCGTCGTCCTCGACATCGAGGACGCCGTCGCCCCCAAGGACAAGGAGGCCGCCCGCGACAACGTGGTGCGGTGGCTCGCCGAGAAGTCCGACGACCATCCCGGCGGCGCCGGGGACTGGGTGCGCGTCAACGGTTTCGGTACCCCGTGGTGGGCCGACGACCTCGAGGCGTTGTCGAAGACGTCGGTCGGCGGGGTCATGCTGGCGATGGTCGAGTCGATGGACCACGTCACCGAGACCGCCAAGCGGCTGCCGAACGTGCCGATCGTCGCACTGGTCGAGACCGCGCGCGGGCTGGAGCGGATCAGCGAGATCGCCACCGCCAAGGGCACCTTCCGGCTGGCATTCGGCATCGGCGACTTCCGCCGCGACACCGGCTTCGGCGACAACCCGATGACCCTGGCCTACGCGCGGTCCCGGTTCACCATCGCGGCCAAGGCGGCACACCTGCCGAGCGCGATCGACGGACCGACGGTCGGATCGGGTGCGCTGAAGCTGTCGGAGGCCACCGCGGTGAGCGTGGAGTTCGGGATGACCGGCAAGATCTGCCTCACCCCGGATCAGTGCCACCCGGTCAACGAGGGCCTCTCGCCGTCGCCGGACGACATCACCTGGGCGCGTGAGTTCTTCGCCGAGTTCGAGCGTGCCGGCGGCGAGATCCGCAACGGCTCGGATCTGCCGCGTATCGCCCGTGCCACCAAGATCCTGGATCTGGCCCGCGCCTACGCGGTGGTCGAGTCCGACTACGACGTCGACCCGGGCCATGTTCCGCCGCCGTCGGACACCTACCACTACTGACCGGTGAGTCGCGGTGCCACGGTGAGGGATCGACGACCGTGACCCGCATGCGCGTCCTGCCGGTGCTGTACCTGACCGGATTCGTGCTGGCCGCGGTGATCCTCGCGCCGCTCGCCACCCCCGGTCACCTGCTGTACCGGGATGCGGTGTCGACGCCGCGGTCGTTCGTGACCGACGCCGCGCTGGGTGTCGGCGACCTCGCTCCCCGTGCGGTGCCACAGGACTGGTTCGTCGCCCTCGCGAGTTCGGTGGTCGACGGCGGGATCGTGGTGGTCGTGATCCTGGCGGCCGCGCTGGTGTTCGCGGCGGTCGGGTTCGGCCGGTTGGCCTTTCGGCTGGTCCCGCAGGGCGGGCGCACCGGGGCGGTGGCCGCCGCGGTGGTGTCGGTGTGGAATCCGTATGTGGCCGAACGACTGCTGCAGGGACACTGGAGCCTGCTGGTCGGGTGGGCGACGCTCGGCTGGATCATCGTCGGGGTGGCCGATCTGCGGTCGTCCGGCCTGGGGTCGTCCGGTCTGGGGTCGTCCGGTCTGGGGTCGTCCGGTCTGGGGCCGTCACCGCGGTGGGTGCGGTGGGTCCAGCTCGCCGGGCTGCTCGCGGTGGCCGGGCTGACCCCCACCGGGTCGGTGCTGGCGCTGATCGTGGCGGCGGTGACCGCGGCGGCGGTGGCACCCCGGATCCTCCCGGGTTGTGCTGTGGTGTGGCTGTTCTCGGCGTCGCCCTGGCTGGTCGCCGCGGCGGCCGGGTCGGGGTCGGTGACCTCCGACGGCACCGCGGGGGCCCGCGCGTTCGGGCTGCGGTCGGAGCCCGGCCTCGGACCGCTGGGGACCGCGTTGGGATCGGGCGGGATCTGGAATGCCGACGCCGTCCCGGCCAGCCGCACCATGTGGTGGGCCGCGGTGGCCACCGCATGTCTGCTCGTGGTGATCGTGGTCGGGTTGGTCGGGGTGTGGCGCAGCCGGGCGTCGATGGCCGTGGCCGATCGCCGGATGCTGTGCGCCCTGGGCATTCTGGCAGCGGTGACGGTGGTCCTGGTGGCGCTGACCGCCACCAGTGCCGGCCGCACCGTACTGGGTGCGGTGATCGACGCGATCCCCGGTGCGGGCCTGCTCCGCGACGCACAGAAGTGGCTGGCGCTGGTCACCCCGCTGTTCGCGGTGGGTGCGGCCGGGGCGATCGCGGTGTTCCGACGCCATGTCCCTTCCGGTTTCGCGCTCGCGGCGGTCGGACTGCTGGTGGTCGCGCCGCTACCCGATCTGGCCTGGGGCGTCGGCGGGAAAGTGGCACCGGTGCACTATCCGGCGGACTGGCAGGCGGTTGCCGCGATGGTCCCCGCAGATCGGGGCGCGGTGGCGTTGTGGCCGTCGGATACGGTGCGCCGATACCGATTCGCCGACACCGTATCCCTCGACCCGGCGGCCCGGATGCTGGCCGCCCCGGTGATCGAGTCGGGCGAGCTCCGCGTCGACGGCGTGGTGGTCGACCCGGCCGCCCCCGATGCGCAACGGGTGGATGCGGTTCTGGCCACCGGTGGCGATCCCGCCGAGCTGGCCCGGCTCGGCGTCGGGTGGGTCCTGGTGGAACGCACGGGCTCCGAGGACATCGGCGTTCCGGACGATCTCGCCACGCGGGCACCGGTTTTCGCCGGGGACGATCTCGTCCTGTTCCAGATCGACGGCGTCCGGACCGAGCGCGCGTCGAGCACCGCACGTGCCGCCGCGTGGACAGCACACATCGTCTGGCTCACACTCATCGTGGCCGGTACAGGTGCGGTACTCGGAGCCGCACTGGGCCGATACCGTAAGAATCCTCAGCGCCGCAGCATCTTCTGGCGCCGCAGCATCTCCTAGCGCCGCAACATCTCCCAGCGCCGCAACATCTCCCAGCGCCGCAACATCTCCTAACGCCACAAGCGCGCGAACACCGACAGCATCTCGTCGGCGGTCGCACCCCACGAGTAGCGCTGCGACTTGCGGTGTGCGGCGTCACCGAGCCGGCTCGCCTCATCCGGGTTGTCGATGAGTTTTCTGGCGGCGCTGGTGAATTCGTCGATCCCGTCGACGAGCAGACCGGTCTTGCCGTCCTCGACGGAATCCATCAGACCCACCGAACTGCGGTAGCCGATGGTCGGGACACCGTGCTGGGCGGCCTCCATCACCGCGAGCCCCCAGCCTTCCTTGCGTGAGGGCATGAGGTGCACGCGCGCCCGGGCCAGGATCTGGTGTTTGACGGTCTCGGTGACGTGTCCATGGAAGTCCACCGCCTCGTCGACGCCGAGATCGCGTGCACGGGAGATCAATTCGTCCGACCACCATCCGCCACCGATCACGTCGAGTTCCACGTCGACACCGGCGCGGCGCAGGTCGGCCAGGGCGATCAGGGCGTGTTCGACCTGTTTGTGCGGCACCAGCCGCGACAGCACACACATCCGGACCGGGCCGTCGGGCCCGGCGGGTCGCGGGGGTATGCCCGCGGGAACGGGGTCGAGCCCGTTGCGGATCACGGTGATCCGGCCGTCGTCGACGCCGAGGTCGACGAGTTCGCGTTTGGACGGGGCCGACACGGTGACGTAGTGGTTGCGGCGATGCACCCACGGCGACACCCGGGATTCGAGGAACCAGCCGAGGTGCCCGAGCGCGCGGCCGGCGACCGGCCACTGTTCGCGATGGCAGTGGTGCACCAGCAGGATGGTCGGTGCGCGGGTGACGAGGGTGGCGAAGAACGGCATCCCGTTCTGGGTGTCGATCACGACGTCGGGGGCGTATCCGGCCAGCGGACCCCGGCCGAGACGTCCGGCGAGGATCGTCAGCAGCGCACGCGGGTAGACGCCCAGGCGTCCGCCTGCGCGGAGGATGCGCACGCCGTCGCGGTGTTCGGTGCGTGGCGCCCCGGGGTACTGCGCGGTCACGAGGGTGACGTCGGAGCCGCGGGCGGCGAGCTCGCGGCCGACGCTCTCGAGGTAGCGCTCGCTGCCGCCACCCTGCGGGTGGCCGGTGTCGCGCCAGCACAGCAGCAGCACGCGGGACGGAGGAGTCATCGGGATACAGGGTAGCCACCCGGGTGGACCGCGCGGTGCAGACCGGGATGCCGGCGTCGCCCCGATCCATCCGAGGTGACCGGAAGGGTGCGTTCCGGCGGCGACCCGTAGTAGCGTGGAGAAGCGAGAACTCCGTTGTACGCCTTTAGGATTCGAGGAAGCACATGGCAATTCACGCATGGATCGGCAGGGCGGGTACGGCGGTCGCGACCGGGTTGGTCGGCGCCGTCGCCTACGACGCGGTTCGCGCCGTCGTGCGCCGGGCACCGCTGCGCGAGGGGGCTGTGGTGGCCACGGCGTGGGGGCTGCGCGGGACGCGCAAGGCCGAGGAGGTCGCGGAGTCGGTGCGACTCAACACCGCCGACATCGTCGCCGAGGCCAAGGACCGGATCGGCGAGGAGTCCACACCGCCGGGAACCGCCGTCACCCATTCCCACGACCACGATCACTGACCCGTGCCCGCCCCACCAGCGGCGGTCGACATCGCCGAGCTGGGCATCACGGTCCGGTCCGCGGCCGCCGGACGGATACGCCTGACCGTGCCATGGCTGCGCGTGACCAGCCGATTCGACGCCGACCGGCGTGCGGTGGCGATCGAGGAGAGCGTCGCGCACGTCGGCGGGGTGCGCGCCGTCCACGCCTATCCGCGCACCGCATCGGTGATCGTGTGGTTGCGAGCCGACACCGACCGGGATGCCATCGACCAGGCGATCGCCGCGGCCACCGTCGTCGACCGGGCCGGGCTGCCCGACCGCACACCGCACTCGGCCGATGTCACCAACGCCGATCTGCTGCGCATGGGAATCGGTGCCGGCGCCCTGGTCCTGCTGGGTTTCCGCCGTTACGGCTTCCGCCGCCCGCCGCTGCTCGGTCCGGCCTCACGCACCGCCGCCACCGGGGTCACGATCTTCGCCGGGTATCCGTTCCTCCGCGGCGCGCTGCGCTCGTTGCGCGGTGGGCGGGCCGGCACCGACGCCCTGGTGTCGGCGGCCACCATCGCGAGCCTGCTACTACGCGAGAACGTCGTCGCGCTGACCGTGTTGTGGCTGCTCAACATCGGCGAGTTCCTGCAGGACCTCACCCTGCGCCGCACCCGCCGCGCCATCTCCGACCTGTTGCGCGGCACCCAGGACACCGCGTGGATGCGGCTCGACGACGGCACCGAGATCCAAGTGCCGGTCGACTCGCTGCGTGTCGGCGACGCGGTGATCGTGCACGAGCAGGTCGCCGTCGCCGTCGACGGGGTGGTGGTCGACGGTCAGGCGGTGGTCGACCAGTCCGCCCTCACCGGCGAGAACCTGCCGGTCACCAAGGATGTCGGCGACCGCGTCCAGGCCGGTTCGGTGGTGCTCACCGGACGGATCGTGATCACCGCCGACGCCGTCGGAGACGACACGTCGATCGGCCGCATCATCGGCCGGGTCGAGGAGGCGCAGCGCGACCGGGCACCCATCCAGACCGTCGGCGAGAACTTCTCCCGGCGCTTCGTCCCCGCCTCGTTCGCGTTGTCGGCGCTGACATTGCTGGTCACCCGGGATCTGCGTCGTGCGATGACGATGCTGCTCATCGCGTGCCCGTGCGCAGTGGGGCTGTCCACCCCGACCGCCATCAGCGGTGCGATCGGCAACGGCGCCCGCCGCGGCATCCTGATCAAGGGCGGGTCACACCTGGAGGCGTCGGGGCGGATCTCGGCGATGGTCTTCGACAAGACGGGCACGCTGACCGTGGGACGTCCGGTGGTCACCAACGTGGTGTCGTTCTCCGGCGACTGGCAGCCCGAGCAGGTCCTCGCGTATGCGGCGAGTTCGGAGATCCACTCGCGTCATCCGCTGGCCGAGGCGGTCATCCGGTCGACCGAGGAACGGCGGATCGAGATCCCCACCCATGCCGACTGCGAGGTCATCGTCGGGCTGGGTATGCGCACCCGGGCCGACGACGGCCGGGTGTTGCTGCTCGGCAATCCGTCCCTGCTCGACCGGCATGGTGTGGCGATCTCCGACGACGCCCTGGGCTGGGTGGAGCGGTTGCGACGCGCCGGTGAGACACCGCTGCTGCTCGCCGTGGACGGCACGCTGGTGGGGCTGGTCAGCCTGTCCGACGAGGTGCGGCCCGAGGCGCGGGAGGTGATCGATGCGCTGCGTGCGAGCGGTGTCACCGAGATCGCGATGCTGACCGGCGACCATCCGGTCACCGCCGCCACCATCGCCGCGCAACTGGGCATCGACCGGTGGGCGGCGGAGGTGACCCCCGACGACAAGCTGGCCGTGGTGCGCGAGCTCCAGTCGCTGGGGCACGTGGTGGCGATGGTCGGCGACGGCATCAACGACGCCCCCGCCCTGGCCGCCGCGGACATCGGCATCGCGATGGGTCTCGCCGGTACCGATGTCGCGGTGGAGACCGCCGACATCGCGCTGGCTGGCGACGATCTGCGCAAGCTGCTCGACATCCGGGACCTCGGTGCACACACCGTCGAGGTGATCCGGCAGAACTACGGCATGTCGATCGCGGTCAACGGGCTCGGGCTGGCAATCGGCGCGGGTGGTGCGTTGTCGCCGGTGCTGGCGGCGGTGCTGCACAATGCGTCGTCGGTCGCGGTGGTGCTCAACAGCTCTCGCCTCATCCGGTATCAGGTCGAGCCTGCCCGGCCCCCGCATCGCGGCTGACCGGGCGGCGGTCAGCCGGGACGACCGGCCCCGGTGCGGTCGCGCTCGGCGGCCAGCACCGAGACGAGCAGCCGCCACCGGCGATGGCGGTGCCGGAACATCAGCCGCACGAATGTCGCGGCCACCAGACCCCGGGCCCCGGATTCCACCTCCACCTCGTCGGTGTAGCGGCAGGTGGTCGCCGATGTCGGTTCGAAGGTCAACCGGTGGTTCCACACATGGACCGGACCGCCGCGTTCGCGGGTGTAGATCTCGAGGTCGTCGAGGCGGACGATCTCGATCTGATGTGTCCAGGACGGGATCACCCCCAGCCAGCGCACCCGTCCGCGTGCCCGGAACCCCGGTGTGACGGCGGCGTCGGGCGGCGGCGCCTGCTCCATCGAGAAGCTCAGCACGGGGGCCAGCACGAACTGCATGACCTCGGGGACGGCGGCGAGTTCACGCACGCGCGCGGCGGAGAGCGGAAGGTCGGTGGTCAGGGAAACGATCGTCATCGGTGACGCTCCTCTGGTCCGGGGGTGATCGGCCTGTTCGCAGCCTAACCTTTTCGACAACTGTTCTCGATAGTGCGGGGTGTCGGGCGGTCCCCGGCCACACCCTAGACTCGACCGGGTGTCCAGAGCCCAGACCTCGACGCGACGGTTCGCGCAGATCGCCACCTTCCGCCGGGCCGTCGGCCTCCTCTCCGACTTCCGATTCGAGCAGACCGACCCGGCCCGGTTCTACGGCGCGCTCGCCGAGGACACCGCCCGGATGGTCGAGGCCTTCGCCGCCGACGACGCGACCGGCGGTCTCGATGGCGCGGTGATCCTCGACGTGGGTGGCGGGCCCGGCTACTTCGCCGACGCCTTCGATGCGCGGGGTGCCCGCTATCTGGCGGCCGAGCCCGATCCCACCGAGATGCACGCCGGCGGTCTCGAGCACCGCGGTACCGTGCGGGCGTCGGGTCAGCATCTGCCGTTCGCCGACGGGTCGATGGACATCACCCTGTCGTCCAACGTCGTCGAACACACCTCACGGCCATGGGAGATGGCCGACGAGATGATCCGCGTGACACGCCCGGGCGGGATCGTGATCGTCAGCTACACGTTGTGGTGGGGGCCGTTCGGTGGTCACGAGATGGGGCTGACCCACTACGCGGGCGGACATCGTGCGGCTCGCTGGTACACCCGACGCCACGGTCATCCGCCCAAGAACCTCTACGGCACTTCCCTGTTCAAGGTCACTGCCACCGAGGGACTCCGGTGGGCGAGGTCGCGCACCGATGTCGCCGACGTCGTCGCCACCTTCCCCCGGTACGTGCCCGCATGGGCATGGTGGGTGCTGCGAATCCCGGTGTTACGCGAAGTCGTTGCCACCAATCTCGTTGTGGTGCTGCAGAAGAGGTAGTACCACCACCCGGTCGAGCAGCGCGACCGGCGGCGATGTCGACACGCCTCGTCGCCACGCTCCTCGTCGGCCCAATCACCCACCAGGCGTTACCGATTGAGCCGCGCCTTCTACGATGATTGAGCCGGGACCGAGCATCGCGAGGACCCGAGTCGAAATCTCCGCAGCCAACGTCAAGGGGCCGACCACCTCAGAGGCGGCCACCTCAACAACCCAGCCGACAGAGATTTCGACACGCCTCGTCGCTACGCTCCTCATCGGCCCAACCACCCACTAGGCGTTACCGATTGAGCCGCGCCTTCTACGATGATTGAGCCGGGACCGAGCATCGCGAGGACCCGAGTCGAAATCTCCACAGCCAACGCCTGAGGGCGACCACCTCAGAGGCGGCCACCTCAACAACCCAGCCGACAGAGATTTCGACACGCCTCGTCGCTACGCTCCTCATCAGCCCAACCACCCACCAGGAGATACTGATTGAGCCGCGCCTTCCACGATGATTGAGCCGGGACCGAGCATCGCGAGGACCCGAGTCGAAATCTCCACAGCCAACGCCTGAGGGCGACCACCTCAGAGGCGGCCACCTCAACAACCCAGCCGACAGAGATTTCGACACGCCTCGTCGCTACGCTCCTCATCAGCCCAACCACCCACCAGGAGATACTGATTGAGCCGCGCCTTCCACGATGATTGAGCCGGGACCGAGCATCGCGAGGACCCGAGTCGAAATCTCCGCAGCCAACGTCAGGGGCCGACCACCTCAGAGGTGGCCACCTCAGCAACCCGGCCGACGGAGATTTCGACACGCCTCGTCGCTACGCTCCTCATCGGCTCAATCATCGTGCCCCCGTGGCTCGTTGAGACACTATGGTTGATCTCGACAAGCTCAATCCGACGGACCAGGTCGGCCGACGGAGATTTCGACACGCCTCGTCGCTACGCTCCTCGTCGGCTCAATCATCGTGTGCCGGTGTCTGATCGATATCGACAACCTCACGAGATCGCCAGTGCGCCTACCCGGGTAGCTGGGCTCCGCACCGTAGCGGGCCGCCGTTGCTGGTGGCCGACGAGAGCAGTTCGCCGGCCTGCATGATCGTGCAGGTCACCGGGCCGCGGACGACGATCGCGGTCAGTTCGGCGTTGCCGTCGTCGACACGCGTGTTCTGCGACCACGGGGTACCGGTTGCGGCGACGAACACCGAATCCCCACCGCTGCGGTAGCGCAGCCCGATCACGTCGCCGTTACCGGTGAGCTGGTAGACCACCGACCCGGCGACCACGGTCGTGGTGGGCGTGGTGGTGGTCTCCTGCGTCGTCGGACTGGTGGTGCTGGTGCTCGTCGTCGAGGTGGTCGGCGACGACGTCACCGTGGACGTGGCCGAACCCGTGGCGGACGTGTCGTCGCCCTCGCCCTTGACGATCAGTGCGGCGAGCCCGATCACCAGGATCAGTGCGACGAGCGCCGCGAGCGACAGGTACAGGGTGCGCCGATTCCCGCCGCCACCACCGTCGGGAGCGCCGTTCGACCCGCCGGGACCCCCGTTCCCGGGCGGTGGAGGTGGCGGTGCCGCGGAGTAGCCGTACGACGTCTCCGGCGGGATCGCCGGATTGTCGTCGGGCCCGAATGCACGCGTGTGCGGCGGTTGCTGATTCGGGTCTCTGGGCTCCCCCGGCGGTTGGGTCATGTCGACGATTCTGCCAAATGACCGACACCGGCGATCCGGTGTCGGTCATCCGATCGGCAGGTTCAGCCCTCGGCGATCGCCTCGAGCGGTTTGGTCCGGGCCGCACGGATCCCCGGCCACAGGGCGGCCAGGACGCCGACCACCGCAGAACCGACCAGGGTCCACACGATCAGGGTCCACGGGATCACCGGGTCGCCGATGCCCCAGCGGGCGAGTGCGCGCACGAGCGCCCACCCGATGATCGTTCCGAGGATCACCCCGAGCACCGCGCCGTAGATCGCGATCAGGGTGGACTCGATGTAGATCGTGCGACGGATCTGGCTACGCAGCGTGCCGATCGCACGCAGCATGCCGATCTCGCGTTTGCGCTCCACCACCGACAACGCGAGCGTGTTGATGATGCCGAGCACCGCGATCACCAGCGCGAGTCCGAGCATCGCGTACAGCACGCCCAGCATCTGGTCGATCTGCGACGAGATGCTGTTCTTGTACTGTTCGCGGCTCTGCACCTGGGCGGTCAGGTAGTCGGCGGTCGCGTTCTCCAGGCCGGTCCGCAAGGTGGCCAGATCGGTCCCGGGCGCGGCCTTGACGAACACCCCGAAAGTGACCCGTGCCATCGGCGGGATGATCTTCTCGTACACCTCCGAGCCGATCAGCCAGGGCTGCAAGGCCTCGTTGTCCGCGTAGACACCGGACACCGTGACCGGGACGGTGGTGCCGTCCGGGGCGGCGAAGGTCAGGGTCTGACCGCGTTTCCAGCCACGATCCTCGGCGGTGCGGGCACTGATGAACATGCCGTCGGCCGGCAGCTGATCGGAGGCACCGTCGAGCATGTCGACCACCGACACCGCGGCCACATTGCCGCCGAGGGCGGCATATCCGGTCCGGTTGGTGCCGTCGATCTGCGTCTGCACCATGCCGAACGACACGGCGTCGGCGATCCCCGGGACCTTCTCGACGGCCTCGAAGACGGTCGGCGCCAGCGGCAGGTTGTTGGTACCGCTGACGATGTAGTCGGCGCGCACCCCGCTGTCGACGGCACTGTCCACGGTGCCCTTGAACGAGCTGCCGAGCGTACCGATCACCGCCACCAGCATGATGCCGAGGGTGAGCGCGAATGCGGTCGCGGCCGAACGTCGTGGATTACGAACAGCATTCGTCCGAGCGAGCCGGCCGACGGTACCGAACGGTGCGCCGATCACCCGGCCCAGTGCGCCGACCACCGGTCGCGACAGGGCCGGCCCGGCCAGGACGGTCGCCACGATGGCCGCGCCGGCGCCGGTACCGACCATGACCGCGCGGAGCAGGCCCTCGCCCATCGCTCCCCACGCGATCGTGCCGATCGCGATCAGCAGGAACAGCACGCCCACCAGTGTGCGGGTGCGCAACGGTGCCGATCCCTCGGTCACCCCGGCGCGCATGGCCTCCACCGGCGACACCCGCGACGCGCGGACAGCGGGCACCCAGGCGCTCACCATGGTGACCACGACGCCGACGAACAATGCGGCCAGTACCGCCCAGACACCCACTTGCAGTGGACCATTGGGCAGACCCGAGGTCGCACCGATGATGGCCTTGAGGCCGGCGGCGATGCCGACACCGATACCCAGGCCGACGGCACCGCCGATCACGCCGACGATGAACGCCTCGAACAGCACCGACCGCGACACCTGCCGTCGGCTCGCGCCGATCGCCCGGAGCAGCGCGAGCTCACGGTTACGCTGCGCCACGATCATCGAGAAGGTGTTGTAGATGATGAACGTTCCGACGATCAGGCCGATCGCCGCGAATGCCAACAGGATTCCGGTGAAGATCGTCAGGAACTCGTTGACCTGGGCCTTCTGGTCATAGCGGACCTGGTCGGCGGTACGGACCTTGTAATTGTCGGAGTTCAGCGCGGTGCTCACACGTTGTGCGAGCTCACTGTCGCCGACGCCCTGCACCGCCGACATGTTCACCACGGCAACATGACTGCCGTCGGAGAACAGCTGGTTTGCGGTGGCCTGGTCGAACTGCACGTTGACGTAACCGCCGGTCGAACTCGGCAGGTCGACCAGCCCCACCACGGTGACCTCGAGCGGGGCGCTGCTGCCCTGCCCGATCACGACCTTGGTCTTGGACCCGACGTGGAGTCCGGCCTCGTCGGCTGCCGACGAGTTGATCGCGATCTCGCCGGGCCCTGTCGGTCCACGGCCGCCGGGGAGGATGGCCTCCGGCGAGATCGCCTGGTCGGCCGGGATATACGCGGTTCCGATACTGGGCGCACCGCCGGTCTGCACGGCCTTGCCGTCCGCACCGGCGAGGGTGACCAGACCTTCCTGGTTGGTCTCGATCTTGGCGACGCCGAGTTCGGCCTTGCGATCGGACAGATCTTTCACCACCGAATCCGGGACGCCGGCCGCCGCCGACCGTTCCGCGGTGACCTGCACGGCGACACCGGGGATGCTGCTGTCGAAGATCGAGTTGAACGCATTGGAGATGGACGAGGTGAACACGATCGACCCGGCGACGAAGGACGTCCCGAGAACGATCGAGAAGACGGTGAGGACGAGTCGGAGTTTGTGTGCACGAAGGTTTCTGGTGGAGACCTTCCGCATCACCGAGGAGGTTGCCATGGTGTCAGCGAGCCTCGGTGCCCTGCGTGGTCGAGTCGGTGGCGGCGTCGGCATCGGTTGCCTCGTGCTTGCCGCCGTCCGCGGCCCCGGAACCGTCCGACTCGGCGGCATCACCCGAGCGGCCTGCCCCGTCGAGATGGCGCATCACCTCGAAGACGTCGTCGGCGCTGGGACGCCTGAGCTCACGCACGATCTGGCCGTCGGCGAGGAACACCACCCGATCCGCGTAGGACGCCGCACGCGGGTCGTGGGTGACGATCACGACGGTCTGGCCGAACTCGTCGGTGGCCGCACGCAGGATCGAGAGCACCTCACCGGACGAGCGGGAGTCCAGGTTGCCGGTGGGCTCGTCGCCGAAGATGATGGCGGGCCGGCCGACCAGCGCACGGGCGCACGCCACGCGCTGCTGCTGGCCCCCCGACAGTTCGGTGGGCAGATGCCCGAGCCGGTCGGCGATGCCGAGCCGGTTGACGACCGCGTCGAACCACTGCTGGTCGACGTCGCGGCCGGCGATGTCGAGGGGCAGGGTGATGTTCTCCGCGGCGGTCAGGGTGGGGACGAGGTTGAACGACTGGAAGACGAAGCCGATGCGGTCGCGACGGAGTCTGGTCATCTCCTTGTCGGACAGACCGGTCAGATTGTCGTCGCCGATGTAGGCGCGGCCACCGCTCGCGTCGTCGAGGCCGGCGAGACAGTGCATGAGCGTCGACTTTCCGGACCCCGACGGCCCCATGATGGCGGTGAACTCGCCGGTCGCGAATTCGATGGTGACACCGCGCAACGCATGGACAGCGGTATCACCTGCCCCGTAGACCTTCGTGAGATTCTCGGCACCGGCGGCCACCGTCTCGGGGTCGCTGCGGGGAATCTGTGCGTGCGCTGATGTCATGGCCACCACGGTGCCAGGTTGCGGGCGCCGACGCTATCAGGAATCTCCCTGAGGTCGACCCCCAGGACGGTGCCCGAAATCCCCCGGCAACCGCCCCGACCTGCGTCAGCTCCGCGGGAAACGCACCTCGAAGGCATGTAGACGGGTGGGTCCGGCGAACATGTCGTTGGTCACCACATAGAGCATCCGCGCACGGGACTTGCTGCCCGGACGGTCGGCCAGCCAGTTGCCCCACGCCATCGACGACATGTTGCCCGCCGCCAGGCGCGGCACCGGCTCGGTGGAGAAGATCTCGACCTTGCGCATCGCCTTCTCGCCACCGCTCAGTTTCGCCGAGCCGCCCACCTGCTGGGCTCCGTCGGTGGTGGCCCAGAAGATCCGGGTGACGCGGCCCTTGCCGCGTTCGAGGACCAGGTAGTCGGTCGTGTTGACGGCGAGCACGTCGGCGACGACCCGTCCGCCACCGGGGCGGTAGACGAATTCCTTCGTGCCACGTCCGGCGTAGGTGAGCAGACGTGCGGTACCGCCCGGGTCCTGGCGCAGGGCCCCGGCGGTGATCACGCTGATCTCCCCGTTGGGGCCGACGGTGACGCCGGTGAGCCCCTTCTGACCGTTGACGCCGGTCTTCTTGGTGGGACGCCACGCCTTCGGCAACGCCAGATCCCGCACGAACGTACCCATCGGGCCGATCTGCCGGATGAACTGGTGGTTGCCGCCGCTGACCACCACATAGCCGCCGCCGAGCCGCCGGATGCCCTCGAACTGGGCGTCGCCGGGCAGGAGTGGGAGATTCTGCGGGCTCAGGACCGTGCCGCCGCCCAGGGTCACCTGGGGCCGTCCGAGCAGTCCTGCCTCGCTGTTGTAGCCGACGTGGCTGGTGTAGAACCGTGCCGGTCCGGCGCGGCCCACGTCGGTCGAGATCATCGCGTACTCGGCGTTGGCGAGCCGGTCGATCCCGGAGATCGCGCCGAAGGTGGGGATTCCGTTGACGATCGCGGAGTCGACATACCGCGACGTCACCGTCGTCGGGGCGGGTTCTGCGACGGCCGCTCCGGCCCCGACCGAGGTCGCGATGGCTGCCGCAGAGATGAACGTTGCCCCCCATGAGCGAAGTCTCATAGGGGGCAACGATACCCGAGAACACCCCCCTCAGCTCAAGGAGAACTGGAGGGTTGGGATGCGACTCTCACCCCGCAGGACCGGAACGGACGTACCGGATGGGGTGGGGTCGCAACCCGTGCGTCAGGCGTGGGTCACTCGGCCAGGCGCTGCTTGAGCTGGTCGAGCTCGTCACGCAGGCTGGTCGGCAGCTTGTCGCCGACGAACTCGAACAGCTCCTCGATCAGCGGGATCTCGCGGCGCCACTCCTCGACGTCGAAGTCGAGTGCGGCGACGAGGTCCTCGGCCGGCTCGTCGAGACCGGCGACGTCGATCTCCTCCGGCTTCGCGACGATGCCGACCGGCGTCTGCACGCCCTCGTTCTCGCCCTCGATCCGGCCGATGATCCACTTCAGCACGCGGCTGTTCTCACCGAATCCGGGCCACAGGAAGCGGCCGTCGTCGCCACGACGGAACCAGTTGACGTAGAAGACCTTCGGCAGCTTGGAGGCGTCGGCGTTCTTGCCGATGTCGATCCAGTGCTGGAAGTAGTCACCGACGTGGTAGCCCATGAACGGCAGCATGGCCATCGGGTCGCGGCGGACGGTGCCCACCTTGCCCTCGGCGGCGGCGGTCTGCTCGGAACCGACGGTGGCGCCCATGAAGACGCCGTTCTGCCAGTCGCGGGCCTCGGTCACCAGCGGGACGGTGGTCTTGCGACGGCCGCCGAAGAGGATCGCCGAGATCGGCACACCCTTCGGGTCGTCCCACTCGCTCGCCAGCGACGGGCACTGCGAGATCGGGGTGCAGTACCGCGAATTCGGGTGTGCGGCAGGATGATCGGACTCCGGCGTCCAGGGATTGCCCAGCCAGTCGGTCAGGTGCGCCGGGGCGTCGGTACCGATTCCCTCCCACCAGATGTCACCGTCGTCGGTCTCGGCGACGTTGGTGTACAGGGTGTTTCCGGCCTCGATGGTCCGCATCGCGTTCGGGTTGGAGTCCTCGCTGGTGCCCGGGGCGACACCGAAGAAACCGAACTCCGGGTTGATCGCGTACAGGCGACCGTCCTCACCGAAGTGCATCCACGCGATGTCGTCGCCGACGGTCTCGGCCTTCCAGCCCGGGATGGTGGGCTGGATCATCGCGAGGTTGGTCTTGCCACACGCGCTCGGGAAGGCCGCGGCGACGAAGTAGACCTTGTTCTCCGGGCTGGTCAGCTTCAGGATCAGCATGTGCTCGGCCATCCAGCCCTCGTCCCGGGCGATCACCGAGGCGATGCGGAGCGCGTAGCACTTCTTGCCGAGCAGCGCGTTGCCGCCGTAGCCCGAGCCGTAGGACCAGATCTCGCGGTCCTCGGGGAAGTGGGTGATGTACTTGTCCGGGTTGCAGGGCCACGGCACGTCGGCCTGGCCCTCTGCCAGCGGGGCACCCACCGAATGCAGTCCCTTGACGAAGAAGCCGTCCTCACCGAGGGCCTCGAGGACCTGCGGACCGACGCGGGTCATGATCCGCATCGAGAGGACGACGTATTCGGAGTCGGTGAGCTCGACACCCAGCTTGGGGTCGTCCGAGCCGAGGGGACCCATGCAGAAGGGGATGACGAACATGGTGCGGCCGCGCATGCTGCCGCGGTACAGCTCGGTCATCGTGGCGCGCATCTCGGCGGGCTCCACCCAGTTGTTGGTGGGGCCGGCGCCTTCCTTCGTCTTGGAGCAGATGTAGGTGCGCGATTCGACGCGGGCGACGTCGGCGGGATCGGACTTCGCGAGGAAGGAGTTCGGCTTCTTCTCCTCGTCGAGCTTCACCAGGGTGCCGGCGGAGACGAGGTGCTCGGTGAGCCGTGCCCACTCCTCGTCGCTGCCGTCCGACCAGACCACGCGGTCGGGCTGGGTCAGCTCGGCGACTTCGGCGACCCAGGCCAACAGCCCCTGGTGTTTGGTGGGAGCACTGCTCGGATCCAATCCGGGAATTGTTGCTGAGGTCATTTCTCCTCCTCGGAGTCGGCCAACCCACGTCGGCGGCCGGTACGGCGGCTTCATCCCAGGATACGATGACCGAGCGACCGTTTCGGCCTGGGTCCGACAGATGCGGTCTACGCCACATTTCCATATTTCGCGCAGAACTGCGAACCGCGCGAATCAGGGCCGTGACCGGCCATTATCGCCTCTGTTCGGTGACTTTCGTACCTGGCGAAAACCGGGGAGTTCCTACTCGGCGACCGCGGTCGACAGATCGTCGTCACGGCCGCGCGATCACTCCAGCCGCCCCGAGTCCGTCGGCACCCAACGCCCGGTCGCCGGGTCGAGCACCTGCGCGGCGTAGCTGCCGTCGGCCCCGACACGGGTGATCGTGTCCACCTGACCGTCACGATCGGCGTCGGTGTAGACGGTCAATCCCTCCGGCCCGTTGCGGGTGAGCGAGTCGTTGATCCCGTCGGCGTCGGTGTCGACGTCGGCTGGTCCGAGGTCCCAGATCCGGCCCGCGTCGTGCATCCACAGGTGATCGGCCACATCCCCGCCGGGCTCCATCTCGCCCGGCAGCGGTTCGTCCGGGAACACCGGCACGTGGGCCGCCGACTCGACTCCGAGCGGGTCGTCGAACCCGCCGAACGACAGTGGTTCGGAATCGGCCCCCTCACCCGACATGAACGGATCCGTCACGGCACTCCCCATCTCCTCGTCGCAGATCTCCCTGTTGCCCGTCCCGGTGCTCGCGCCCCCGACGGGCCCACATCTCCTCGGCGCGGCCGGCGACCTCGGCGCGCAGATCCCGCACCTGCCTCGCGTACTCCGTGCGGGCCTTGTGCTCCCGGGCCGCCGATCCCCGCAGCTCCCGCAACCGCCGATCGATCTCGGTGACCTGCTCGGCCACCTGCCGGACGCGTCGGTCGTGATGCCGCCCGATCTGACCGGCCAGCCGCGACTCGGCGTCGGCCACCCGCATCGCGATGCGGTGTTCGAGCCGGCCGCGGGTGTCGGCGAGTACTTCCAGGGACCATCCGCGCAGGTCGGTGCGACGCACGGTGGCCCGGCGTACCCGGATCACCCAGATCGCCGCCGCGACACCCAACGCCAGGGTCAGCGGCATCGAGATCCACTGCAAGGTCTGTACCGACGCCATCGGCGCCACCGCCAGACGTCCGACCCCCAGCCCGGTGGACGCCCCGATCAGCACCACCAGCGCGTCCTCGGCGCCGCGCCGGCCGGTGGGCAGCGGCCGGCGCACCTGCTCGGCGGGTGTGTCCGGTTCCGGCATCGTCGGATCGGCACCCTCGACACCGAGCAGGGCGACCGCCGCGACCTCCTCGAGCCGATCGGTCACGATGCCGTCGATCCGGGCGCCCAGCGCCGCGATCTCGGCGTCGAGCCGGTGGGCGTGCTCGTCGGGCCGGCATCCCGGCCGGGCACAGCGGGCCGTCGCGATCGCGCCCACCGATCGCACCCCCACCGCGACATCGGCGAGGGCACTGGCCCGTACCCCGGCGAGACCCGCGCGGATCGCCCCGAGCCGGTCGTTGCGTCCCCGGTCGCGGGTCGCGACGAGGTGCTGGCGCACCGCCGCCAGTCCCTGGGCGCCGGGATCCTCGGTGGCTGACGTTTCGGCGCCCGCGGCCCGGTCGGCGGCCACCACATCGGCGAGTGCGCGATCGAGTTCACCCAGGCAGATCCCCGCCCGGGCCCGCTCCGCGCGTGCCCGCGGCGGCGCCGACGTCGTCTCCACCAGCCAGTCGACGAGATCGGCGATGCCCGACTCGTCGTCGGCGCCGGCATCGGCCGCGGCCACCGACACCGCGAAGACCGGCAGTTCCGAGGCGGGGTCGAGGACGGCGCGGTGGCTGCGCAGGATCCGCGGCCACTCCCAGAACGCGTCGATCCGCGTACACACCAGCGCCACGGTCCCGACCCGTGTCCGCAGTCCGCTCAGCAGGGCCTGCTCCTCGGCACCGACATCCGACGACGGGTCCACCACCAGCAACGCCACCGCACTTCCCGGGGTGTGCGGCCGCTCGTCGAATCCGGTGAACGACACCTGCGGGGCCAGCCGCCGGCAGGCGTCGACGACGCCGTCGACCTCCATGTCCGAGGTTCCGGTGACGATCACCGATCCGGGGTCCGCCGGCAGCGGGCCGCAATCGGCGAGCTGCACCCCGATCAGCCGGTTCACCCGATCGATCATCGAGGCCGCGGCGGCGTCCGCAGCACGTCCTCGCCCCGCCGGGATCGTCACGATCGGCCCGTCGGTACTCATCCGAGCACCACTTCCGGCATCCTCAGCAGCCGTTCGGCGATGTCCCGCTCGGCACCCTCGGCAGCCCGTCGTTCGAGGTCGGCGCGCACATCGCGCTCGCGCTCCCGGCGCACGGCCGCCACGCAGCCGGCGATCCGGGACGGCAGCGCGTCGATCCCGCTGATCGCGCGCAGGATGGTGTTCAGTGATGCCACGTCGGCGACGGTGCCGTCGGCCAGACAGGTCAGCGCGATGTCCACCCCGAACCGGTCGAGCCGGCGCAACAGCCGGTGCCGCAGCAGCCGTTCCCGGCTGCCGGGAGGCCCGACCAGGAACTGTCCGGCCATCGACGGCATCGATTCCCCCGACTCCGCCAGACCGGTGAGGAATCCCCACTCGTCGTCGGTGACATCGGCGCAGGCCAGCAGCCCCGACACCGGGTTCACCGGCACCCCGGTCATCCCGGCGGCCGCCGATGCGACGGCAGCCGCGGTCTCCGGATCGCCGTGGGTGTCGGCCTTGCCCAGCACCACGATGGTCCGGTCCCGCGGCAACTCCTCGAGCAGCCGATGGTCGTCGGCGCGCGGCACCCCGGTCAGTACATACAGCCACAGGTCGGCGTCGAGGAGCACCGAGGCGTCCTCCCCCGGACCGAGCGCGGCCACCGACAACCTGCTGCGCACCGCGCGTGCCATGGTGTCCCGGCCCACGCCGGGCCGACCCACGACCGCGATCGTGAGTCCCCGACGGTACTGCGATACGAGTGTGTCGAAGCCCGGGGGCACCCCGGAGACACCCTCGGGCACCCCCTCCAGGATCCGCCCGAGTTCCCCATTCGCGTCGATCATGGCGCTCCCCCTGCATCCGGCCAGTCGTCTTCGCTGGTCGCAGCCTAACCCCGGATCGGCCGAACCGGCAGACGGAAATACACAGGATGAGGGTGTCGACTGTGAGACAACGGCGACGATGGGCCACGATGGACCGGTGAGCAACAGTCCCGACCCGGCCCCCCGCGACGCGCTCGACCGTGCGCGCCTGTACCCGCGGGTCACGAGTTTCCGCTTCCGCCGCGGCACCCTGACCCCAGGTCAGCAGCGTAATTGGGAAACCCTGTGGCCGACCCTGGGCCGCGATCTGTCGGTCGATCGCACCCAGACCCCCGAACAGCCGATCGACTTCGACACGCTGTTCGGCAGGCAGGCACCGCGGGTCCTCGAGGTGGGCAGCGGCACCGGCATCTCCACCGCCGCGATGGCCGCCGACGAACCCGGCGTCGACGTGGTGGCCGTCGAGGTCTACAAGCCCGGGCTGGCGCAGTTGCTCGGCCTGGTCGACCGCAACGGCCTGACCAACATCCGGCTGATCCGCGGCGACGCGATGGTGGTGCTCACCGAGCTGATCCCGTCGGGCAGCCTGACCGGGGTCCGGGTGTTCTTCCCGGACCCGTGGCCCAAGTCGCGTCATCACAAGCGGCGTTTCCTGCAGCGCGGGACCATCGAACTGATCGCCGACCGGCTGCGAGAGGGCGGTGTGCTGCACATCGCCACCGATCACGCCGACTACGCCGAGTGGATCGCCGAGGTCCTGGCCACCCAGGACCCCACCCGACCGCACGTGATCCCCGCCACCACCGCGGTCCCGATCTCGCTGAGCCGGCCCACCACCAAGTTCGAGGGCCGGGCCGAGCGGGAGGGCCGCGAGGTCAACGAGTTCGTCTATGTGAAACCGGTCTCCACCCGCCGCGGTGCGGACCCGGACCCAGCAGACCCCGACAGCCCAGATCCCGACATCGCAGACCCCGACAGTGAGGACCAGCCATGAGCGACGACAGCTCGCCCGGCCGTACGCGCTTCGCCGAGACCATCTCCGGGCAGGCGAGCGCGCCACGGGTGCTGCTCGTCTGGGACGCCCCCAACATGGACATGGGTCTCGGGGCGATCCTCGGCGGCCGGCCGACCGCCGCACACCGGCCCCGGTTCGATGCGCTGGGCCGCTGGATCCTGTCGCGGACCGCCGACATCTCGGCCGCCCGCGCGCAGAACACCGCGGAGGTGTCCACCGACACATCGGTGGCGAGCACCACCAACGGCTCGGCGTCGGCGGTGGAACCCGAGGCCACCGTCTTCACCAACATCGTTCCTGGTAGCGCCGATGTGGTCCGCCCGTGGGTGGAGGCGCTGCGCAACGTCGGCTACGCCGTCTTCGCCAAGCCGAAACTGTCCGAGGACAGCGACGTCGACTCCGACATGCTCGACCACATCGAGCTTCGCAGGCACACTGTTGGATTAGCTGGCCTGATCGTGGCCTCCGCCGACGGGCAGGCCTTCCGTGACCCGCTGCGCGAGATCGCGGCCGAGGGCACGCCGGTCACCGTCATCGGGTTCCGCGAACACGCCAGCTGGGCGTTGACCACCGAGGAACTGGAGTTCATCGACCTCGAAGACATCCCGGGTGTGTTCCGTGAGCCGCTGCCGCGCATCGGCCTCGATTCGCTCCCCGACGACGGCGCGTGGCTCGCCCCGTTCCGCCCCCTCGGCGCACTCCTGCGCTGACGTCGACGCCGACCACCGGCCGCGTGCCCGCACCTCGCGGGCCACGGCCGGGAACACCTGTGATGGGACACATCCTTCAGGGAGTACTCAGGCGGCGCTGACAGAATCACTTCCCGATCTCTGCGAAAGGACTCGGCGTGTTCGGAGCCATCGGCACATTCGTCTATCGGATGCGCTTCGCCGTCATCGCCGTCATGGTCGTGCTCATGGCGGGTCTGGGCCTCTACGGCATGGACCTCAACAAGTATCTGAGCCAGAGCGGATGGTTCGACCCGACGTCGGAGTCCTCCAAGGGCGCGGTGGTCGCCGACCGCTCGTTCGGCCGCGACCACACCTCCGATGTGATCCTGCTGGTCACACCCCCGGAGGGGACGACCGTCGACAACCCCGAGTTCGGCGCGAAGGTCGAGACCTTCGTCAACGACCTGATCGCGGCCCATCCCGACATCGTCAACCGCAACGATCCGGGTGTGGTGGACCCGTTCGACACCTCCGACACCAGCGCCAGCGGCCAGGCCGCCCTCGACATCAAACGGTCCCGGCTGTTCACCGAGGACAAACAGCACGCGTTCATCAGTATCGGCGTCACCGGCAACGACGACACGACCGTGCTGAACAACTACAAGACCATCGAACCGTTCTTCGACAACATCCCCGAACGGTTCGACATCCCCGGCGCCACCTTCCAGCTGGCCGGTCTGCAACCGGTCGCCGGTGCGATGGCCAGCGGTATGGACGACGACATCAGGCGTGCCGAGATCATCGCCCTGCCGCTGGTCGCGCTGATGCTGTTCTTCATCTTCGGTGGCGTGGTCGCCGCCTGTCTGCCGGTGCTGATCGGCGGTCTGACCATCGCCGGATCGCTCGGCATGATGAAGATCCTCGCGCAGGCCATCGAGGTCAACATCTTCGCGCAGTCGGTGGTCACGCTGATCGGCCTCGGTATCGCGATCGACTACGGCTTGTTCATCGTCAGCCGCTTCCGAGAAGAACTCGCCGAGGGTTATACGACGAGAGCCGCGGTCCGAAGAACAGTGATGACCTCCGGTCAGACCGTCGTGTTCTCGGCGACCATCATCGTCGCCGCACTGGCCTGTCTGCTGATCATGCCGCAGGGCTTCCTCAAGTCGGTGGCCTACGGTGCCATCTTCTCTGTCTCGCTGGCCGCGATCCTGTCGATCACCGTGCTACCCGCGATCCTCGGCATCCTGGGCCCCCGCATCGACGCGATGTCGCTGCGCTGGATGCTGTCGTTCACCCTGTTCCCGATCGTGCGGAAGTTCTCCCCGGCCAAGGCCGAATCGCTCGAGCACAAGGTCGCCGACCTGACCGGCCGCACCAAGTCGCGCGAACAGATCGAGCACGGCTTCTGGGGTCGCCTGTCCGGTTGGGTGATGCAGCATCCGGTGGCGACGGCGGTGCCGACCGTCCTGATCCTGCTGCTGCTCACCGTCCCGTTCGGTGGCATCAAGTTCGGCGGTATCAGCGAGCAGTACCTGCCGCCGAACAACTCGAGCCGGATCGCGCAGGAGAACTTCGACAGCTACTTCCCCACCGAGCGGACCGAGGCGATCAAGATCGTCATCGCCTACAACCCCGATGACACCGCCGCCAACGCGAAGATCGCCGAGATCGCCGAGGAGGCCAGCAAGGTCCCCGGGTTCACCAAACCGTTCAGCATCTCCGCCGACGACGCCGGCGCCAAGTTCGGTACCTACGGCGACAACGGTCCGGCCGTGGTGCAGATGTCGGCGGGTCTGGTCGACCGCACCACCGCCGCCGCGGCGATCAAGGATCTGCGGGCGATCAACCACGACGGTGTGAGCATGTGGGTGACCGGTACGCCGACACTCACCCAGGATTCGATCGACGCGCTGCTCAAACGGCTCCCGCTGATGGCCGTGATGCTGGTGCTGATCACCGGTCTGCTGATGTTCCTGGCGTTCGGTTCGGTGGTGCTGCCGATCAAGGCCGCCCTCATGTCGGCACTCGGCCTCGCCGCCACCCTCGGCATCCTGACCTGGATCTTCGTCGACGGCCACGGTGCGACCCTCGCCAACTTCACCCCGGGACCGCTGTTCGCGGCGGTACTCGTGCTGATCATCGCGATCGTGTTCGGCCTGTCCACCGACTACGAGATATTCCTGCTCGCCCGCATGGTGGAGGCCAGACAGAAGGGTGCCTCCACCACCGAGGCGATCCGGATGGGCACCGCCTACACCGGCCGTCTGATCACCGCTGCCGCGGCCATCCTCGTGGTGGTGACCGGCGCGTTCGGCTTCTCCGAGATCGTGATGATGAAGTACATCGCGTACGGCATGATCGCGGCACTGATCCTCGACGCCACCATCATCCGCATGCTGCTGGTGCCGTCGGTGATGAAGTTGCTCGGCGACGACTGCTGGTGGGCCCCCCGCTGGATGCAGACATTGCAGCGCAAGATCGGCCTGGGTGAGACCGTCCTCGACGACGAGCCCGAGGACATGGTCGCCGCACCCGCCGGGGCGGCGGGGCGTGCGATCAGCGCGGGCACGCTCGTGTCGGAGGTGCCGACCACCGCGATGCGTGCCGCACGTCCGGTCGGGGTCTCGGTCCGCAAGGAGCCCCAGCCGGCGGCGCCCGCATCGGCCCCGGCCCCGACGCGATCGGCCCCGGCCGCACAGCCGGCACCGACCGCCGGCCCCGCCGATCCGACCCGCGAACACGCCCGGCCGTACGCAACCGATCCCGATCGGTCGCGTACGTCAGAAGCCGATCGATCGCGTGCGACCCCGGCCCGGGTGGGCCCCTCGGCTCCGCCGACCGCACGCCGGCAGGCCCCGCGCCCGCCGATGCCCCCGTCCGCGTCTGCTCCCCCGATGCCCGCCGATCAGCGTCCGATGCCGCCGCGCCGGTACTCGCCGCGCAACGTCGACCGGCCCGACACCGGCAGCTGGCGACTCGGCGAGGGCGGAATCCGACTCGGCGTGGAGGCCACCGGCGACGTCGACCCGCGACCTGCACGGCGTACCACCGGCAATCCGGTGTCGGGTCCCCGACCGGCCATCACGCCGGACGCCCTGACCCCGCCCGCCGCGACCACACCGCCGGCATCCACCGCGCCGCGCCCGCCGGCCACCGGACGACCGGCCCGGCCGCAGCCCCGTCCGTCAACGCCCCCGGCGCGCCGCACCGGTCCGGCACCGAGGCCGAATCCGGCACCCGCACAGCAGGATTCGGGAGCAAACGGAGTACCGTCGGTGCCGCAGAACCCGGCTGGGCCCGCCGGTACCGGCCGGTCACCGCTGAGCCGACGGCCCGAACTCGACCAGACCGGACGTCGTCCGCTGGCCGCGTCGCTGAGCCCGGAGGATCGTTCCCCGTCGGCCCCCGGCCGCACCGCGGGAGGACCGTCGCCGATGGATCGTGGTCTGTCGCAAGGACTCACACCGTCCGCGCCGAACCGGCCCGGCGCGACCACCGATTCCGGGGCAACCGATCCGGATACCCCCTCCGACGCCTCGGCGTCACGCTCGACCGGGGCCGATCGACATGCCCGGGACAACGCCGACGGCGACAAGATCAGCGTGCAGGATCTGCTGCGCCGCAGCCGGTCCGGAGATCAAGACCAGAACTGATCGGGACCGGCCGGGCCCAGGCCGATCGACACCGGCCCGCCACCGGTGAGGGCCGGGCCGGCACCGGTAGGGACCGGCCCGGCATCGGGAACGCCGGACTCAGCGTGGGTCCGGCGTCTTGGTCTCGTCGGTGTCGGGGCCTTCGGAGATCTCGTCGGTCAGCCCTTCGGCGTCGGCGATGGCCTTGTCGAGGTGGACCCGATCCCAGATCGGCGGATCGGGTGACGCCTCGAATGCCCCCTCCCCGTGGATGACCTCGGTCAGCGGTTCGCCGTGGAGATAGCGGATCGCGGTGTTGCAGAACGCGATCAGCGGGACGGCCAGCAGGCCGCCGACGATACCCGCGGCGACGAGACCCGCAGCGATCGCCAGGACCACCGCCACCGGATGCAGTCGCACCGACCGGCCCATCAGGAACGGTTGCAGCACATGGCCTTCCAGCTGCATCACACCGATCAGGATGGCCAGCACGATCACCGCGGTGATCCATCCCTGGGTGACCAGCGCGATGACCACCGCCAGCGAACCGCTGATCAGTGCACCGACGATGGGGATGAACGAGAACAGGAAGATCACCGTCGCCAGCGGCAGGGCCAGCGGAACGCGCAGGATGGCGAGACCGATACCGATACAGACCGCGTCGACGAGGGCCACCACCACGGTGGCCCGCACGTAGGCGACGAGGGTGCCGAAGCCGGCGATACCGGCGGCGGTGACCTTCTCACGCGATCCCGACGGGATCAGCTTGGCGCAGAACTCCCAGATCTGGCCGCCGCCGTAGAGGAAGAAGATCAGCAAGAAGATCATCAGCAGCCCGCCGGTGACCAGTTCGGTCGCGGTGGTGGCCGTGGCCAGCGCGCCGCTGGCGAGTTTGGCCTGGTTGTTCTCCATCAGCGAGATGATGTTGTTGCCGAGGTGGCTGACCTGACCCTCGTCGATCTGGAGCGGCCCCTCGGCCAGCCAGGTGCGCAGCTGACCGATGGTGTCGATCACCTCGTGGGTCAGATCCGGGAAGCCGGAGACAAAGGCCCGGCCGACGAAGGTCAGCACCGTGCCCACCACACCCAGCGCCAGCACCAGCACCAGCACCACGGCGATCGACCGTGGGACGCGACGGCGGTTGAGGTAGTCCACCGCGGGGACGAGGAACGCCGACAGCAGGACGGCGAGACACAGTGGGACGGCGACCTCTTGGAACTGCCGGAACAACTTGCCGGCAGCGTAGATCGCGACCAGGATGAGCAGTAGCCGCCAGGACCATTCGGCAGCGGCCCGGACCATCGGGTGCACCTTGGACCGGTCGAGATCTGCCAGTCCGCGGAATCGGGTCGGACCCCCGTCACCGGTCGCCGCGGCCCCGCCGCCGTCGGCCGCCATTGCCCTTGAGTCGCCATCGCTCACGGGAGTCAGGGTAGCTGTGGATAGGGTGGGGCACATGTCATCCGACTCGCCGACGGTGCCGCACCCCGACAGGCGCCACCGTTTCTGGTGGGCGCGCTGGGTGCTGCTCGCCGTCGTCGTGGTGATCCTCGCGGTCGAGGTGGTGCTGATCTGGCCCAGTCTGGAGAAGGCGTGGGAACGCACCGACCAGCTCGATTGGGTCTGGCTGGTGGCGTGCATCGTTGCCGCGATGCTGTCGATGGACAGCTTCGCGCAGGTGCAGCGGGCGCTGCTGCGGTCGGCCGGAGTGGTGGTCTCGCAGATGAAGTCGCTGTCGGTGGTGCTCGCGGCCAACTCGCTGAGCCAGACGATGCCCGGCGGCCAGGTGCTGGCACCGGCCTTCACCTACCGCGAGACCCGCAAGTGGGGCGCCTCCCCGGTGGTGGCGTCGTGGCAGGTCGTCATGTCGGGACTGCTGGCCGGCGTCGGTCTGGCGGTCCTCGGATTCGGCGGCGCCGTGCTCGCGGGAGCCAGGACCAGCCCGTTCTCGGTGATGTTCTCGGTGATCGGGTTCATCGCGGTGGTGGCCGTACTGCAGTATCTGGCAACGCATCCGGAGACGCTGCAGTCCGGCGGCGAGCGAGCACTGGGGTGGATCAACCAGCTCCGCAACAAACCCGCCGACCACGGTGTCGCCCGGCTGTCGGAGATCCTCGACCAGCTGCGAGCGGTGCAGCTGACCCGTCGTGACACCGCAACGGCCTTCGGCTGGAGCCTGTTCAACTGGATCACCGACATCGCATGTCTGCTGTTCGCCTGCTGGGCGGTGGGCGCGAATCCGGCGATCTCCGGCGTGATGGTCGCCTATGCCGCGGGCAAGGCCGTCGGAACCGCGGTGCCGCTGCTGCCGGGCGGGATCGGCGTCGTCGACGCGGTGCTGGTGCCGGCCCTGACCACCGCCGACATGCCCGCCGCCGACGCGCTCACCGCGGTTCTGGTCTACCGGCTGATCAGCTATGTCCTGGTCTCGGCGGTGGGCTGGGTGGTGATCCTGGTGAAGTTCCGCACCGGGATTCGCGACAAGGACACCCTCGAGGACGAGTACGACCGCGATCTCGGTATCGACCCCGACGCCGATCAGGTCGACACCGCACCGCTGAGCCGGGAACGTCCCCCCGATCCCGATCCCGACCGGACCGACACCGAACGGCTCGAGAAACGGCCCGGGCCCGACGGCCCGGCACGTGGCGCCACCGACCGGTCGGCGTCGGATGCACCCGACACACGGCCCTTGCGCCGACCCGACGACGACGCGGATTGATCACATGGATTGACGTTCGGCGGGGGTTTGGCGCTACCGTTGGGGACCATGTCGAGTTCGGCCATGACTTCTGGGGGGTCCACGACGTCGTCGTCGGTGTCGTTGCCGGTCACCGCGTTGATCGATGCGGTCGCCATCACCGTCTTCGTGCTGATCGGCCGGTCCTCCCATCACAACGGGTATGCCCTGCTGGGGGTGCTGCAGACACTCTGGCCGTTCCTGGCCGGTGCGGCCGTCGGCTGGTCGATCGACTACGTGTACTCCCACGTCCGTTCCAGGGAGTGGTTCGGCCGCGAGTTCCGCCCCGATCGCATCGTCCCGGCCGGCCTGTTCATCTGGTTCTGCACGGTCACCGTCGGGATGATCCTGCGCTACCTGTTCCACGAGGGCGTCGCGGTGAGCTTCATCATCGTCGCCGCCACGGTCCTCGCCCTGTTCCTGCTGGGCTGGCGGGCACTGGCCGCATTCGTCGTACGCCGCAACGCCTGAGCCCGTCGGGGCCCGGACTCACCGGATGGTGAAGTACTTCTGCGCCACCTGGAGTGCGGCGGTGCCCGACTTGGGTCCCTCGGTGTAGATCACGATCACCTTGCCGCCCTGCACGCCGACGAACCATCCGGGACCCTCGGGCCCGTTGGTGCCGACCAGCGCACGCAGCCCGGCGGCCTTGGTGAGGTCGCTGGCGTCACCGGTCTTGGCGGTGGTGGTCATCGCCTGCCACACCGGTGTGGTGAGCGCCGGGTCGAGGTCACCGAGTTCACCACCGGAGATCTTGGTGGGGACTCCCTGGATCACGAAGGGCGCCACCGACGAGCGGGTACCCGACGCCGAACGTGCCAGCGCCACCCCGAGAGCGGCCATGTTGCTCATCGACATCGTGGCGTTCTGCGGCCGGAAGTCGATCGTGGCCGCGCCCGGCTGACCCACGCTGGGCGCACTGGCGCCGGGAATGGAGAACTGCACGCCCAGACCGAGACGGTCCAGGGCGGCGTCGGCGTTCTGCTGACCGTCGTGGGCGATGCGGTCGACCGCGGCGAACACCGGGTCGAGGGTGGTACCGACCGGGTACGCGGCGTCGATGCCGATCCCCCGGTCGACGGCATAGGAGTTCTGGGCCATCCCCAGGATGCCGCCGGTGTTGGCGTCGAGCGCCACGATGGTGGCGGGCTGTCCCACCTCGACGGCGGCGTCGCCCAGGGTCAGCTGCACGCCCTGGTCGATCGTGGTCTGCACGTTCGGACCGGCCGGGCCCTGTTCGCCCTCGAGACGCTGCGGCGCCAGTCCCGGACCGACCAGCTGGACCTGCCAGCCCGCGGTCGCGTCGCGGATCGCCTGCCAGTAGTTCGTGAGCCCCGGTTCCAGCGGTGACGACAACCGCCGGTCGGCCATCACCAGCATCCCCGTCTTGCGGACGGTGACACCCGGGACCCGGCCGGGATCGGTGGTCAGCACCTCCATGTCGGAGTTCCGCAGGGTGACCGCGGTGATCGGCTTGCCCTGCGACGCCGCGAGCTTCTGGTTGATCACCGCGGCGGTCACCAGGGGTGCGATGGGACTGATCGAGTCGGCCAGCGATCGCGCCGAGGCGGGGAGGTCGCGGGTCTGGGCGGGATCGAGGACGATCTCGTTGACCGGCTGCAGGTACATGAAGGTCTTGCCGGACCGGCTGCGGACGATCGGTGCGGGGGTGGCCTCGGTGCGGATCTCACGGAGGTTGCCGCCGGCCGGCATGCCGGGGTAGACCACCGCCGGTTCCCAGGTCACCCGCCAGCCCGCGGAGAGGTGGCGGGCGGTCCCCGAACTGGTCGACGTGAACGAGCGGTCCTTGTCGAAGTGCCACGTGGTCTTGAGGTCGAACGACGCGGTGCCGTCGCTGTACTCGACGGGTTTCTCGACCGTCACGTCGACGGCCTTGGCGTTCATCGCCTGGAAGGTCTGGGCCAGCGCATCGCTCGCCTGCTCGGGGGCGGTGGTGTACCGCGCCGCGGTGGCCGCGTCCTGGCGGCTCCACGCCTCGGCGAAGGTGTCGATCGCGGCCACGGCTCCCGTGTCGGGTGTCGAGGCGACCAACGACTTGATGCCGAACGCGGCAGCACAGATCACCACCACACCGGCGGCAAGCACCGCCCACTTCACACGAGAACCCATAGTCACAATTTTCACTCTAGTCACACGAGAATTCGATACCGGCCTCTTGCGATCGGGACTCGGACCGGTCACGATCCGGTCTCGCGGGCCGGGTTTCTGGCGGGTTGCTGTGGATTCGCCGCCAGATGTCGATTCGACCTGGGGTTTTACCGTGGGCGTAGCGGCTGTGACCGGGGGCACGTCCCGGGGTCGGGCCGTCCGAGGAGGAGTGGTCTCGGCGGGATCATCGGCCTCGGCATCGCGCCGGTGCCGGCCCGAATGGTCCGGCTCACCCGACGGCCATAATGAGGCATGGGTTTTTCCGTGATCCGGGCCGGCGACAGGAGCCTGACGCAGACCGACTGGCTCTCCTCCCGCCATAGTTTCTCCTTCGGTGACCACTACGATCCGGACAACACCCATCATGGGGCATTGATTGCATCGAATGAAGAGAATTTGCCACCTGGATGCGGGTTCGATGCACACCATCACCAAGAATCCGAGATCGTCACATGGGTCACCTCGGGATCCCTGGTACATCGCGATTCCGCAGGCAATGCCGGCGTGGTGTACCCGGGGCTGGCGCAGCGCATGAGCGCCGGTCACGGCGTGGACCATTCCGAACGCAACGATCCGTGGCCCGATCTGCCCGGATCGGGCACCGAGACCGCCCACTACGTGCAGATGTGGATCCTGCCCGACGAGCACGGCACCGACCCGTCCTACGCCCAGCAGGACATCTCCGCCGACCTGGCGACCGGCGGACTCGTCGCGGTGGCCTCCGGCGATCCCGCACACGGGGCCGCCATCCCGATCGCCAACCGCGGCGCCACCCTGTACGCCGCGCGCCCGCCCGCCGGCCGCCACCTGACCCTCCCGGCCGCACGTTTCACCCATGTCTTCGTCGTCCGCGGAGAACTCACCGTCGCCGACGCCACCGGCGGGCGGTTCACGCTCGGACCCGGCGATGCGGCACGTGGACGCGACACCGGCGGCGAGGACATGACCGCCGAGACCGACGCCGAGGTGCTGATCTGGGCGATGGATCGGGCGCTGGGCGAGTTCTGACCGGCCGCCGCCGGGCCACCCCGACGCGGCGACGTGGCTGACGGATCCGCCCGACGGTGACAGGATGGACGGCGTGACTGCCTCGAAGACCCCTGCCCCGAATGCCACCGTGATCTCGGGTCTCGACCTCGACTGGGTCGACGACTCCGTCCGTATCCAGGACGATCTGTTCTCACACGTCAACGGCAAGTGGCTGGCGACCCACGAGATCCCCGACGACCGGTCGGTGGACGGCGCCTTCCACGTCCTGCGTGACCGCGCCGAGGAGAACGTCCGCGATCTGATCATCGCCTGTTCGGAAGCCAACCCCGACAGCGGCACCGACGCGGCCAAGATCGGCGACCTCTACGGCTCGTTCATGGACACCGACCACATCGAGGCGCTCGGCCTCGGCCCCGTCCAGGGCGAGCTGGACCGGATCTCGGCGATCTCCGACACCGCCGGGCTCGCCGCCCAGATCGGCCGCCTGCAACGCCGCGGCGTCGGCGGCCTGTTCGGGTTCTACGTCGACACCGACGCCCGGCAGTCCGACCGCTACCTGGTCCACGTGGTGCAGTCCGGTCTCGGCCTGCCCGACGAGTCGTACTACCGCGAGGACAAGCACGCCGCGATCCGCGAGGCCTATCTCGTCCACATCGGCAGGATGTTCGCCCTCGCCGGATTCGACGACGCCGATGCACGGGCACAGACCGTGCTCGACCTCGAGACCGCGATCGCCGCACATCATTGGGATGTGGTGCGCCGCCGCGACGCCGAGCTGACCTACAACCTCCTCGGCCTCGACGAGTTCGCCTCCACTGCGGAGGGTTTCGATCTCTCTGCCTGGTTCGGCGGACTCGGCACCACCGGCGAGGTCACCTTTGCCGAGACCGTCGTCGGCCAGCCGTCGTTCGTCACCGGCGCCAGTGCGCTGATCGCGGGGTCTCCCCTGGAGGACTGGAAGACCTGGCTCACCTGGCGGCTGCTGCGCGCCGCCGCACCGTATCTGTCCGCGGCGTTCGTCGACGAGAACTTCGACTTCTACGGACGCACCCTCACCGGCGCGGAGACCATCCGGGAACGGTGGAAGCGCGGTGTCGGCTTCGTCGAGGACGCGGCCGGATTCGCGGTGGGAAAGCTGTACGTGGACAAGCATTTCCCGCCGGAGGCCAAGGCCCGGATGGACGAGCTGATCGCCAACCTCGTCGAGGCATACCGACGCAACATCACCGATCTGGAGTGGATGAGCCCGGTCACCCGCGAGAAGGCGCTGGCCAAGCTCGACAAGTTCACCCCCAAGATCGGCTACCCGGCCCGCTGGCGTGACTACGGTGCGCTGACCGTCGATCGCGGCGATCTGATCGGCAATGTCGCCCGTGCGTCGTCGTTCGAGCAGGACCGTGAGTTCGCCAAGATCGGCACCCCGGTGGACCGTGACGAGTGGTTCATGACGCCGCAGACGGTCAACGCCTACTACAACCCCGGGATGAACGAGATCGTCTTCCCGGCCGCCATCCTGCAGCCGCCGTTCTTCGATCCGGAGGCCGACGACGCCGCCAACTACGGTGGTATCGGCGCGGTCATCGGGCACGAGATCGGCCACGGCTTCGACGACCAGGGCGCCAAGTACGACGGCGACGGCAACCTCGTCGACTGGTGGAGCGATTCCGACCGCACCGAGTTCTCCACCCGCACACGCAAACTCATCGAGCAGTACAACGAGTTCACCCCGGCCGGCCTGGATGCCGATCACAAGGTCAACGGCGAGTTCACGATCGGTGAGAACATCGGCGACCTCGGTGGCCTGTCGATCGCCCTGGTCGCCTACCGCCTGGCGACCGAGGGTACGCCGACCCCGGTGATCGACGATCTCACCGGCGTCCAGCGGGTGTTCTTCTCCTGGGCCCAGATCTGGCGCACCAAGACCCGTGACGCCGAGGCGATCCGACGTCTGTCGATCGACCCGCACTCGCCGCCGGAGTTCCGGTGCAACGGGGTGGTCCGCAACATCGACGCGTTCTACGACGCGTTCGACGTCTCCGAGGGTGATGACCTGTACCTCCCGGACGCCGACCGTGTTCGCATCTGGTAGTTCCGACCAGCCGCCGGAGTTCGACGGCATGCAGGTCACCCCCGGCCAGGTCACCGTGGCGTTGTTGCGCCCGATCCTGGCCGGGCTGGTCCTGCTGGTCGGCTACTTCCTGTTGCCGATCAACGCCGACAGCGGCTACAAGGGGATCGGATTCGTCGTCGGCGCCGCGCTGCTCGTCGCGTTCTGCGGGTGGGAGGTCCGGCACTTCATGCGTTCACGCCATCCGGTGGCCACCGCACTCGAGATGATGGTGGCGGTCGCGAGCCTCTACATCATCTCGTTCGCCACCACGTACTACCTGTTCTCCGAGTATTCGCCGGGCAGCATGTCCGAGCGGTTGACCCGGATCGACGCCCTGTACTTCAGCCTCACCGTGTTCACCACCACCGGATTCGGCGACATCACCCCGGCGTCACAGGGTTCCCGGGCGATGGTGTCGGTCCAGATGGTCAGCACCGTAGTGCTCATCGGCCTGGGACTTCGGCTGGTGACCCTGCTCGTGAACTACAAACGCAAACAAGGAGACGGCTGAAAAGCATTACACGACCGCCGATGCCCTACGGTGGTCGAGCCGACGAGGAGCGAAGCGACGCAGCCCCTTACGATGGTTGAGCCGACGAGGAGCGGAGCGACAAGTCGAGTCGAAACCTCAGACAGCCGACCCCAGCAACGCAACCACCCCAGAAGCGGTCACCACCCAACCCACGGTGCGGAGATTTCGACACGGGTCCTCGCTACGCTCGGTCCCGGCTCAATCACCCACTACCCATTGATGGTTGAGCCGACGAGGAGCGAAGCGACGAGACGTGTCGAAACCTCAGACGGCCAACCTCAGGAGCGTCACCACCTCAAAAGTGACCACCACCCAACCCACCCTGCGGAGATTTCGACACGGGTCCTCGCTACGCTCGGTCCCGGCTCAATCACCCACTGCCCATTAATGGTTGAGCCGACGAGGAGCGTAGCGACGAGGCGTGTCGAAACCCCCGCAACCCGACCTCGCCGGCGCAACCACCGGAGCGGTCCGACCGATCAGTAGTCGGCGTCGGTGTACTCGATCACGCCACGGATGTTCTTGCCCGACAGCATGTCGTCATAGCCTTCGTTGATCTGGTCCAGCCGATAGGTCGTGGTGATCAGATCCGAGAGGTTCAGTGATCCGGAACGATACTCGCGCAGCAGGTTCGGGATCTGGGTGCGTGGACCGGTACCACCGAAGATCGCTCCCTGGACCCGCTTCTGCAGCAGCGTCAGCTCGAAGAGGTTGAGTTTGACGTCCTCGGCGGCGAAGTTGCCCATACCCACCACGACCACCTGGCCGCCCTTGCCGGTGAGCCCCAGCGCCGGTGCGATGATGTCGCCGAAGATCTCGCCGACGGTGATCACCGTGGTGTTGGCCATCTTTCCCCAGGTGATCTCCCCGATCACCGGTGCCGCCTCCTCGATCGAGGCGAACGAGTGGGTCGCACCCACCTTCTCGGCCATCTGCCGTTTGAACGGGACCGGGTCGATCGCGATCACGAATCGTGCACCGGCCGCCGCGGCGCCCTGCACGGAGTTGATGCCGACGCCGCCGATACCGATCACCACCACGGTGTCACCGGTGTGGGTGTCGCCGATCTCCACGGCCGAGCCCCAGCCGGTGGCCACACCGCAGCCGAGGAGTGCGGCCTCACGCAGCGGGATGTCGTCCTCGATCTTGACCACCGACGCCTCGCTGACGGTGATGTAGGGGGAGAACGTGCCGAGCAGGCACATCTGGGTCACCGGGGTGCCATCCGTGGTGTGGATGCGGTGGGTGTTGTCGGCGATCGACAGTCCGCTCAGCAACCGCGCACCCTCGTCGCAGATGTTCTGATGCCCCTGCGAACACGGTTCGCACACACCACACGCCGGGATGAACGCGGTGACGACGTGATCGCCCTCGGCGAGTCTGGTGACACCGGGACCGACCTTGGTCACCACGCCGGCGCCCTCGTGGCCGCCGAGCACCGGCATCGGGATGGGACTGTCACCGGTCCGCAGATGATGGTCGGAGTGGCAGAGTCCCGATGCGGCCAGGCGAACCTGGACCTCACCGGCGACGGGATCACCGATCTCGATCTCCTCGATCTGCCACGGCTGTCCGGGTTCCCGCAGAATCGCACCCTTGGTCTTCACGCGCCCCACACCTTTCCGGCACCATCTGTGCCTCACATCACATCGTCGGCCATGGATGCGCCGGCCCGCATGGGAATGACGTATTCGATGCGCGACCGGGACGGTGCCCCGTGCGAGGATGGATGTCATGGCCGAGCCCGCGTCCGACGACCCGAATGCCTCCGGCCGTCGGGTCCGCACCCTCCGGTGGTTGTTGCCCGCACTGCTGATCCTGCTGTGGATCGCGATCGGCGGTCTGACCGGACCGTTCGCCGGCAAACTCTCCTCGGTCACCACCTCCGACAGCAGCGCTTTTCTGCCCGCTTCGGCCGAATCCACCCGTGCCGGTGAGGAACTCGCGGCATTCCAGGACACCGACGAGGTGCCGGCCATCGTCATCGCCGAACGCACATCCGGGATCACCCCGGCCGACCGTGCGTTCGTCGCCGACGCCACCGGCGGCGTCGCGGGCACCCCCGGTTTCGGTACGGCCGTCTCACCACCGATCCCGTCGTCCGACGGTCGCGCGCTCGAGGTGTTCATCCCGGTCTCCACCGTCGACTCCGATCCGGGTGATGCCGTGGAGGCCCTGCGCACGGCGCTCGACGACGCCCCGGACGGCCTGACCGTACTGGTCACCGGACCGGCCGGACAGATCGCCGACCTCGGTGAGGCCTTCGCCGGGATCGACGGCATCCTGCTGCTGGTCGCGGGGCTGGTGGTGATCGCCATCCTGATCGTCGTCTACCGCAGTCCGATCCTGCCGTTCGTGGTGATCATCTCGGCGGTGTTCGCCCTCGCCCTGGCCTGCGGGGTGGTCTATGCACTCACCCGGGCCGGGCTGCTCGAGTTGAACGGTCAGAGTCAGGGCATCCTGTTCATCCTGGTGTTCGGCGCCGCCACCGACTACGCATTGCTGCTGGTCTCACGGTTCCGCGAGGAGCTGACCGCCACCGACGACCGGGTCACCGCGATCACCCGGGCCTGGCGCGCCACGATCGAACCGATCGCGGCGTCGGCGGGCACGGTGATCGCCGGTGTGCTGTGTCTGCTGCTCAGCGACCTCAACTCCAACAGCAGCCTGGGCCCGATCGCCGCGCTCGGCATCGTCGCGTCGTTCCTGGCGTCGATGACCTTCCTGCCCGCGGTGCTCGCCCTGCTCGGCCGCTCCGCGTTCTGGCCGCTGCGCCCGCACCGCACCGCCGGCGAACCGACGCACCGTTTCTGGCATGGCATCGCCGAGTGGGTGGCCGCCCGCCCCCGCGCGGTCTGGGTGGGCACCCTGATCGTGCTGATCGTCGGCGCGGCCTTCGCCCCCACCTTCCGTTCCGACGGCATCGCCCAGACCGACTTCTTCCTCGGCGACGTCGACTCGGTGGCCGGTGCCGAGATCCAGGCGCAGCATTTCGACGCCGGAGGCGGCAGCCCGACGTGGATTCTCACCGAGGCCGCCGCCGCCGATCAGGTGGTCGCGACCACGAAAACCGTCGACGGGGTCGCACAGGTGTCGGTGAGCAGCGAGAACGGCGCACCCATCGTGCGTGACGGCCGGGTGGCGGTCGAGGTGACCCTCGCCGACAACGCCGAGTCGTTGGCCGCCCAGGACACCGTCGAACGGATCCGCACCCGGGTGCACGCCATCCCGGGCGCCGACGCCGAGGTGGGCGGCACCACCGCGGTCGCGCTGGACACCCGCACCACCGCGAAGGCCGACCGCAATCTGATCATCCCGGTGGTGCTGCTGGTGGTGCTGGCCGTGCTGATCCTGCTGCTGCGCAGTCTGGTCGCACCACTGTTGCTGTTGGCCACCACGGTGTTGTCGTTCGCGACCACACTGGGTGTGGCCGCGCTGCTGTTCAACGGGCCGTTCGGCTTTCCCGGCGCCGATCCGACCGTCCCGTTGTTCGCCTTCGTCTTCCTGGTGGCGCTCGGGATCGACTACAACATCTTCCTGATGACGCGGGTGCGGGAGGAATCGCTGCGGCACGGCACCCGGGCCGGGGTGATCGCCGGGCTCACCTCCACCGGCGGTGTGATCACCTCGGCGGGTGTGGTGCTGGCGGCCACCTTCGCGTCGTTGGCGGTGATCCCGCTGCTGTTCCTGGCCCAGGTCGCCTTCCTGGTGGCCTTCGGTGTGCTCGTCGATGCGCTGATCGTCCGGACACTACTGGTCCCCGCGCTGTCCCTGGACATCGGGCGTCGGATCTGGTGGCCGAGCGCCCTCTCCCGAACCGACCCCGCCCGAACCGACCCCACCGATGACGACAAGTCCGGCGGAACACCGGTTCCCGCAACGGGTTCGGCCGAATCCGGGGTCCGCGTCGACGATCAGGGCTAGCGTCGGCATCACAGCCCTCTTGACGTGAAATCTGGTGTCCGATGACCCTCTCCGATCACACCGCGGACCTTCGGGAGGACTTCACCTCCCTGCGCCGCGGCGGCCTGAACTGGAACTCCCTGCCCCTGCGCCTGTTCACCAAGGGCAATGCCCGCTTCTGGGATCCGACGGCGATCGACTTCGGTGCCGACGCCGAGGACTGGCAGGAGATCACCGCCGAGCAACGGCGCAGTGCCACCTTCCTGGTGTCGGAGTTCGTCGCCGGCGAGGAGGCCGTCACCGCCGACATCCGGCCGTTCATGGATGCGATGGCCGCCGAGGGACGGTTCGGCGACGAGATGTATCTGAGCCAGTTCTGTTTCGAGGAGGCCAAACACACCCAGGTGTTCCGGCTCTGGATGGATGCGGTGGGCCTGACCGCCGACCTCAATCCGTATGTCGCCGAGAACCCCTACTACCGGCAACTGTTCTACGAGGAGCTGCCGACGTCGTTGCAGGCACTCCACGCCGATCCGTCACCGCGAAATCAGGTGCGCGCCAGTGTGACCTACAACCACGTCGTCGAGGGCTCGTTGGCGCTCACCGGATATCACGCGTGGCACAAGGTCTGCGCCAAGTACGAGATCTTCCCCGGTATGCGCAACCTGATCCGGCTGATCGGCGACGACGAGCGCCGCCACATGGCGTGGGGCACGTTCACCTGCCGGCGGCACGTGGCCGCCGACGACTCGCTGTGGACCGTCATCACCGACCGGATGGGTGAACTGCTGCCGCTGGCCGTCGGGTTGATCAACTGGGTCAACGACCAGTTCGACGAGCAGCCGTTCGGTCTCGACAACGACGAGTTCGTCGCCTATGCCGCCGACCGCGCGCAGCGCCGCCTCGGCGCCATCGAGTCCGCGCGCGGGCGCGACCTCGCCGAGATCGATCTGGACTACTCCCCCGCCGAACTCGAGGAGAGGTTCGGGGAGGATGCCGCGGCGATGGGCGCGCTCTGACCCACTGCCGCTCACCGGCTCCCGAGCTCGACGATCTCGGCACACCGCGATTCGACGAGCCCGCGGTGATGGCTGACCAGGACCAGGGCCGCTCCGTCGTCGACGATCTCCTGGAGCAGGCCGATCACCGATCGGGCGGCCACCGGGTCGAGCATCGAGGTGGGTTCGTCGGCGAGCACGATGTGCGGTGCCTGAACCAGCAGGCGTCCCACACAGGCCCGTTGCAGCTGTCCATCACTGACCTGGGCCGGGAATCGCTCCAGCAGAGACGATTCCAGTCCGACGCGCCCAGCTATCGCATCGACGTCGACATCGCCGCCGGTGATCACGGCCGGTTCGGCGACGATGCGGCGCAGTGTCCAGCGCGGGTTGACGACCAGGCGCGGATGCTGGGCGAGCATGCCGATCGCACCCGGCGCCGGGGTGTCCCGCTCGCCGTACCGGACGGTGCCGGAATCGGCCGGGACCAGACCCGCGAGCACCCGCAGCAGCGTGGTCTTCCCGGTCCCCGACGGACCGGTCACCCCGATCATGGAACCCGGCCGCGCCCGAAGGTCGACGTCGTCGAGCACCGTGTGCCCGTCGAAGCCCACGCGCAGTCGCTCGGCGACGAGGCCGGAGGTCTGCCGGAGCGCGGTCGGTGTGTGCGGCATGGGAATCCTCCGGCTCATCGGATCGGTGTGAAGAACGCGGCGACATAGTCGTCGGGATGCTCGGCGCACGCCTGGAGGTCCTGTTCGGCGACGATCCTCCCGGCCCGCATCACCGCGATGGAGCGGCACACGCGGGCTTCTGTCAGCGCGTCCATGTCGTGGGTGATCACCAGTACCGCCGCACCACGCTCGGCGAGGCTGCCGAGCAATGCCCAGATCGCCTGTGCCCGTTCCGGGTCGAGTGCGGAGGTGGGCTCGTCGGCGACGATCACGGCCGGTTCGGCGACGATCGCGGCGGCCACCGCCGCGCGCTGCGCCATCCCCCCGGACAGCTCGTGCGGGTAGCAGTCGAGCGCATCGACCGGAAGTCCCACGTCGGCGCACAGTTCGGCCGGGGTCCGTGAGCCGCCGAGGACGTCGACGACCTCGGACAGCTGGTCACCCAGCGTGCGAACCGGGGTGAACGAGGTCATCGGGGACTGCGGGACCAGGCCGATGTGCCTGCCGCGCAGGGCCCGCCAGCGTGGGTCGTCGACGCCGAGGGTCTCACCCGCGACGGTCACCGTGCCGCCGACCCGCGACCCGGGCGGCAGCAAACCGGTGAGTGCGGCGGCGAGCATCGACTTGCCGCAACCGGATTCACCGATCAGTGCGGTGACGCTCCCCGCGGCCAGGCAGAGGTCGACGTCGTCGAGCACCCGCACCGTGTCGGCACGGCGGTCACGGCGGGTGGCGATGTCGACGGTCAGACCCGTCACCCGTGCGATCGGTTCGGCCATCACCACACCTCCCCACTCGGCGGACGATGGTTGCGGCGCAACGCCGATCCGGCCGCGGTACACGCCAGGGCCGCGATGATCAGCGCCAGCCCGGGGACGGCCAGCGTCCACCAGGCACCGGTCAGGACGTCACCGCGGGCCTGCCCGAGCAGCGTGCCGAGGCTGGCCTCGTCCGGCGAGAGCCCCACCCCCAGGAACGAGAGGGTGGTCTCGTGCCACACCGCGTGCGGCAACAGGATGATCATGGCCACCAGTGCCTGTCCGGTGACCGCCGGGAGCAGGTGCCGGCGTGCGACGAACCAGCGGGACGCGCCGGCGAGCCGGGCCGACTCGATCCATCCGGCGTGCGCGTTGTCGAGCAATTCGGCACGCACCACGCGGGCCACCGACGGCCAGTGGGTCAGCGCGATGGAGGCGACGATGGCCACCGGGTCACCGCGCCACATCGCGGCGATCACCACACCCACCACCAGGTGGGGCAGCGCGTTGACCCCATCGACGACGCGCATCACCACGGCGTCGAACCAGCCACCGATGGTCACCGCACCGATCCCCACCACCAGGCCCAGGACCGTCGAGATCACCGCGCACAGGGCGGCGATCAGCAGGGAGATACGGAGGCCCTCTGCGGTCCGGACACCGAGGTCGTAGCCGGAATGGTCGGTACCCAGCCATGCTCCGTCGCCCGGCGCGCGCAGGGCGGCGGCGAAGTCGGCGGTCTGGTCACCGGCGAGCAGCGGGACGACTACGGCGAAGGCCGCCACCAGCGCCAGGACCACCCAGGGCCCGTGCCGCCACAGCCGAGCGGCGGCATCCCGGACGGTCTGTGCACGGCCGGCTGTCCGCGTCCGGACGTCTGCACCTCCGGCGAGATTTCCGGCGGTCATGCGGTCAGTCCGATCCGCGGGTCGATCCAGACGGCTGCGGCGTCGGAGAGTGCCGAGCCGATCAGCACCAGCACCGCCGATCCCACCGCGAGCGAGGCGAGCAGCGGGAAGTCCAGGGCCACAGCCGAATCGACGAGCGCCTGGGCCAGTCCGGGCCAGCCGAACACGGTCTCGACGATCGCGGCCCCGGCAATGAGCTCGGGCAGGCGTGTACCCAACAGGGCCAGGGTGGGCAGAACCGACATCGGCGCGACATGGCCTCGGAGCAAACGGATTCCGCCGATCCCGCGTGCGCGCGCACCGCGCACCGCATCGGAGTCGACGGCATCGATCACCGCCGCCCGCATGGACAGCAGCAACCAGGGGATCATCGACACCGTCAGGGCGACGAACGGGAGCACGGCATGGGTGAGGATACCGTCGACGCTGTAGTCGTCGCCGGGCCGTCGGGCGCCCGACGTCGGGAACGCCCCAAGCCCCACCGCGAACACGCTCACCAGCAACAGTGACACCACGAACGGCGGTGTCGCGGCGAGGACCGCTGCGAGACCGGTGCAGACCCGGTCGACGAGCCCGCCGCGGCGCATGCCGATCACCGCACCCAGGATGATCGAGATGACCGCTGCGGCAAGCAATGCCGCCAGCGAGATACCGACGGTGAACGGCATGCGTGCGGCGATCACGTCGGCGACCGGCTGCGACTGCGTCGCCGACCAGCCGAGATCACCGTGCATCAGGTTGCGGCACCAGTCCCACCATGCCGACGGCCAGCTCTGGTCGAGGTGATAGGCCTCGCGGACGGCTTCGCGCTGGGACTCGGTCGCCGACTGGTAGCGGTCGCCGAGATGGGCGGTCAGCGGATCGAACGGCGACATCCCCGCCACCAGAAACACCCCCAGCGACACCAGCACGATGGTGGGGATCGCGATCAGCAGCCGGCGGGCGAGCAGTCGCAGCGCCACCCGGTTCCGTGACGGCCGCCGGCGGCCGGCCACACCCGGATCGATCGGCTCTTCGGAACCCTGTTGTCGTGCAGCGACCTTCGGGTCCGACGTCGAGTCGGCGGAAACGGTGGCGGTCATCACCGGCCGCCCTCGGTCCACGACGGCAGGTTCCACCACGGCCCCCAGGTGACCCCGTGGGAGTGGGGTTCGAGGATCGGCGCGTCATGTGTCCATGCGCCGGGCCGGGAGACATAGGTGTGGTGCAGGAAGGTCAGGAACACCGACGACGGCGCCTGGGCGTAGACCCGCTGGATCTGCCGGTACGGTTCGGTGTTCTCCGGTGACGGCGCGCTCATCCGGGCGGCGTCGAGCAGTGCGTCGAGTCCGGGTGCGGTGAAGTTCCCCGGGTTCGAGTACGGCGACGAGTCCGGCACGCGCGTGTGCAGCGTGTCGTACACCTGCGAGTCGATGCTGTACGGGGTGGAGCCGCCACCGAGGAGCACTGCGTCGGTGCCGAGTCGGGTGTCGATGTCGTCCCAGCTGGTGCCTCGCGGGGTGACCTCGACACCGAGCGGCTTCATCGCCGCGGCGAAGGCCACCGACAGATCGCGGCGGAGGGTGTCCTGGGCGTTGTAGAGCAGCGTGAACGACGCGCGATCGGTGCCCTTGGCGCGGATTCCGTCACCACCGGCGATCCATCCGGCACGCTCCAGGACGGCCTCCGCCGCGGCCCGGTCGTACCCGAATTGTGTTGCGGCGTCGTAGGCCTCGCCGTACACCGGTGCGATCGGCGTCGACGACGGTTCCCCCCGGCCGGCGAGGACGTCGGTGACCAGCGCTTGCCGGTCCACACCGAGGTTCATCGCCAGTCGCGCCTGCACGTCGGCGGTGAAGGCGTTGCCGGCCGGCAACGACACGCCACGCCAGTCGGCCGAGCGCACCGCCACCACCTGTGCACCGTCCCGGCCGTCGAGCGTGTTCGCCAGTCGCGGTGGGAGGTTGGTGCCGTCGACCTCGCCGGCGGCGATCCGCTGGGCACGGGTGTTGTCGTCGGGGACGTAGCTGTAGACGACGCGGCGCAGTTGCGGCGCGCGGCCCCAGTAGTCGTCGCGGGCGACCAGGACCGCCTGGTCGGGCTGCAGGGAGTCCAGGCGGTACGGGCCGGTGCCGACGGGCTCGGTGTTGAGCGTCCACTCGGCGGCCGGCGCGTCCTGCACCCGCTCGGACGGGACGATGCCCAGCAGCAGGTACGGCGACGGGTCGGCTGCGGTGTCGAGCTTCACCACCACCGCGTTCGGCCCGTCCGCGGTGATCTCGGTGATCGGTGCGACATCGGTGGAGATCTCCGATGCGACGGCCGGGTTGCGCACCGCCCGGTAGGTGGCCACGACGTCGGCGGAGTCGAAGGCGGTTCCGTCGGAGAAGGAGATGTTCTCCCGCAACGGGATACGCCAGGTGTTGGTGTCTCCGATCCGGGCGGGTACCGCCGCGGCGAGCGCCGGGACCAGGTCCGGGACGACGGTGTCGTCGTCGGCCTGCGGCTGCAGCAATCCCTCGTAGATCGGGGAGACACCGAGTTGCCCGTAGCCCATCATCGGGTTGTAGTCACCCAGCTCGTACCCGGCGGCCAGGACCAGCCGATCGTCCTGCTCGTCCGTCGAGCCGGAACAGGCGGCCGCGAGCATCGCCACCGCTCCGGCCATCGCGAGCATTGCACGCCGCTTCATTTACCACCTCTAAAGTCTGTTCAGTTGAACATATGAGCATATCCTCAGCCCATTGGGTGATCGTCGCAATCCGGACAGCCGTTGGCCAGTCTTTCGACGCATTACTGGCCGACCGGACAGGGCGGGACAGCCGAGACGTCGAGGGTCGACGCGCGGCGACCCGGTGACAAAGAACTAGAACACGTTCTAGTCTGATGGGGTGGATGTCACCTATGACGCGACCAGACGCGAACTGACCACCGACAAGGGCGTGCTGCGCTACCACGAGGCCGGTAGCCCCGACGCCCCGCCGCTGCTGTTGCTGCACGGGTCCGGGCCGGGCGTCAACGGCTGGCGCAACTATCGCGGCAACCTGGGATTCTTCGCCGAGACCCACCACTGCTACATCGTCGAGTTCCCGGGATTCGGCGTCAGCGACGCCTGGGAGGGCATGCCCGTGCTGACCGCGGGCAAGTCGGTGATCGCGTTCATGGACGCCCTCGGCATCGACTCGGCGCCGATGATCGGCAACTCGATGGGCGGCGTCGTCGGCGTCAACCTGGCGATCAAGAAGCCCGACCGCGTCGAGAAGCTGGTGACCATCGGCGGGGTGGGGCCCAACGTCTTCTCCCCGAGCCCCTCCGAAGGACTGCGACTGCTGCAGGAGTTCGCCGACGACCCCGACCGCGACAAGTTGGTCCGCTGGCTGCGCGGTATGGTCTACGACCCGGCACTGGTCACCGAGGAACTGATCCAGGAACGCTGGGAGGCCGCGATGCATCCCGACGCCCTGCAGACCGGCAGGATGATGTACGGGTCGGCATCCTTTGCGATGCAACAGAAGTTCATGGCCGACTCCGACATCCCGCCGTACTGGTCGATGATGCACAAGATCTCGTGCCCGACACTGCTCACCTGGGGCCGTGACGACAGGGTGAGCCCGCCGGACATGGCGATGGTCCCGATGCGGCTGATCCCGCAGGCCGAGCTGCACATCTTCCCCAACTGCGGGCACTGGGTGATGATCGAGGCCAAGGAGGCCTTCGAGTCCGCGGTCGCGGCCTTCCTCGCCCGCTGACCGACACACGTTTAATCGATTGCGCCCGGGTCGTCGGATCTGCCAGAGTCATATCGACACGAGAGAAGCAGCCGGTCGCGGGGTACCGCCGATCATGTTCTGCGCGTGACACTCTCGTGCCTCCACATGGCAACGGCCGGCAAGGCCCGGGGTTCGACTCCTCCGTCCTGGCACCGCCCCCGGGGTTCCGGGTGGCATCGGTCCTGTGGCTCGCGTCCGGTTCTTCCCGCGCGTGTCCCCACCGGTGCACCCGCCCGCGGGCGGTGTCGCATGCCGTCGCGTTCCACGTGGAACCCACAACCGAACATCGACATGCGCGGCGCACACGGAAGGAGGTTCGCCATGTCCTTCACCTTCGCACTCCAGCCCAAGCGGAAGCTGTTCTCCCATCAGGAGATCGAGCCCGGTCACACGGTCCTCGAATACCGTGGCGGCCGCCTGTCGCGCACGCTGGCCCCCGGTCGGCATCGCGTACGGCGCACGGGGTCGTATGTCGACGTCGACCTCCGTACGCGCATCGTTCCCGTTGCGCCGCAGGAGGTCCTGACCGCCGACACCGTCTCGGTCCGGGTCACCATGGCACTGCGGGCCCGGGTCACCGACGCGGTGGCCTACACCGAGACCACGGCCGACCCGTGGTCGGCGGTCTATCTCGCCGCCCAGGTCGCCCTCCGGGATGCCTGCGCGTCGTCGACCGTCGAGCAGCTGCTCGCCCGCGACCAGAACATGGACGTCGGCTCGATCCTGCAGGCCGCCCGTACCGCGGGTGCCACCATGGGTATCGACGTCGAGGCGGTGTTCCTCAAGGACGTGATCACGCCTTCCGAGATCCGTTCGGCGGCACTCGAACTGATCACCGCCAAGATGCAGGGGCAGGCACGACTCGAGAAGGCCCGCGCCGAGACCGCCGCCCTGCGTGCACTGGCCAACGCCGGCCGGCTGCTCGACGCGCACCCGGCACTCGCACGGCTGCGGCTGGTGCAGGAGGCGCCGTACGGCGCCAAGGTCGTCCTCGCCGTCGGTGACGCAGACGCTGCGGCCGCCCGGCCGGTCGCGTCCGACGACGACCGCTGACCGTGTTCTGGCGTACTCGTCCGCTTCCCGCTTGCCTGCTCCGGTAGGCGGAAACGACGTCCGTACGCGGCAACCGAACAGCCAACAGGGCCCCGACCGGAATCCGGTCGGGGCCCTGTCTGTCAGTTCAGCGGTCCGAGAACGAGATCAGTACTTCTCGCCCTTGGCAGCCTTCTCCACCAGCGAGGCCGGCGGGGTGAACTGGGTGCCGTACTTGGCCTCCAGCTCGCGGGCACGGTCGACGAAGCCCTGCAGGCCGCCCTCGTACTGGTTCATGTACTGGACGACGCCACCGGTCCACGCCGGGAAGCCGATGCCGAAGATCGAGCCGATGTTGGCATCCGGCACCGAGGTGATGACGCCCTCTTCGATACACCGGGCGGTCTCGACGGCCTCGGCGAAGAGCATGCGCTCCTTGAGGTCCTCGAGAGTGGCCGAACCGCTGCCGGAGTTGAACTTCTCCCGCAGACCCGGCCACAGCTGGACGCGCTTGCCGCTCTCGTCGTACTCGTAGAAGCCGGCGCCGTCCTTCTTGCCCGGGCGACCCTGCTCCACGAGGTAGTCGATGACGTCGAACGACCCGTGGTGCGGGAATTCCTTGCCCTCGGCCTTGGCGGCCTCCTGGCCGGACAGACGGATCTTCTGCATCAGGACGAGGTTCAGCTCGTCGCTGAGCTGCAGCGGTGCGGCCGGGTAACCGGCCTGGGTGCCCGCATGCTCGATCAGGGCCGGCTCGATGCCCTCGGCGACGGCCGCGATGGCCTCGTTGATGAAGGTACCGATCACGCGGCTGGTGAAGAACCCACGGCTGTCGTTGACGACGATCGGGGTCTTGCGGATCTGCAGGGTGTAGTCGATGACCTTGGCCAGCACCGCATCCGAGGTCTTCTCACCGCGGATGATCTCCACCAGCGGCATCTTGTCGACCGGCGAGAAGAAGTGGATGCCGATGAAGTCCTCCTGGCGCTTGACGCCCTGGGCGAGGATCGTGATCGGCAGCGTCGAGGTGTTGGAGCCGAGGATGGCGTCGGGCTCGACGACGTCCTCGATCTCCTGGAACACCTTGTTCTTCACCTCGACCGACTCGAACGCGGCCTCGATGACGAGGTCGACGCCCGCGAAGTCGGCCGGGTCGACGGTCGGGGTGATCCGGGCGAGCAGCGCATCGGAGCGCTCCTGCGTGGTCTTACCGCGCGAGAGCGCCTTGGCCTCGAGGCTCTCGGCGTAACCCTTGCCCCGCTTGGCGGCCTCGATGTCGATGTCCTTGAGGACCACCTCGATGCCGGCCTTGGCCGAGACGTAGGCGATGGCCGCACCCATCATGCCGGCGCCGATGACGCCGACCTTCTTGGCGGTGTACTTCGGGTAACCCTCGGGCCGCGAACCACCGTTGTTGATGTGCTGCAGATCGAAGAAGAACGCCTTGATCATGTTCTGCGCGACCTGACCGGTCACGAGGTTCACGAAGTAGCGGGTCTCGATGATGTCGGCGGTGTCGACGTCGACGTAGGCGCCCTCGACGGCCGCGGCGAGGATGTTGCGCGGGGCCGGCATGTTGGCGCCCTTGATCTGCTTGCGCAGCAGCGACGGCAGCGCGGGCAGATTGGCGGCGAACTTCGGGTTCTTGGGGTCGCCACCGGGGATCTTGTATCCCTTGACGTCGAAGGGCTGCTGCGCCTCCGGGTTGGCGGCGATCCACGCCTTGGCGGCCGGGACCAGATCGTCGGTCGAGGCGACGACCTCGTTGACCAGGCCGATCTCCTTGGCCTTGGTCGGGTTCAGGCGCGGGCCCTGCAGCAGAACACCCATCAGGGCGTTCTGGATACCGAGCAGACGCACGGTGCGGACCACACCGCCGCCACCGGGCAGCAGGCCGAGGGTGACCTCGGGCAGGCCGACGACGGCCCCCTTCACGTCGGCGACGACGCGGTAGTGGGTGTGCAGCGCGATCTCCAGGCCACCGCCGAGGGCGGCACCGTTGATGGCGGCGACGACGGGCTTGCCCAGGGTCTCCAGCCGACGCAGCACCTTCTTCATGGCGTTGGTGCGCGTGGTGATCGCGGTGGCGATCTCTTCCTTGGTCTGGGTGCGCTCGGCGGTCATGTCCTTGAGGTCGCCGCCGGCGAAGAAGGTCTTCTTCGCGGAGGTGAGCACGACACCGGTGATGTCGTCCTTCTCGGCCTCGAGCCGATCGACGGTGGCCTCCATGGACGTCATGTAGAGATCGTTCATGGTGTTGGCGCCCTGGTTCGGGTCGTCCATGGTGAGCACGACGACGCCGTCGGCGCCCTTCTCCCACGCAATCATGTTGTCAGTCATGGTGTTTTCGAAAGTCCTTTGATCTGTCGAGGGGGGATCAGACGCGCTCGATGACGGTGGCGATACCCATGCCGCCGCCGATGCACAGGGTGACCAGGCCGTAGCGACCGCCGGTGCGCTCGAGCTCGTCGAGGCAGGTGCCCAGGATCATGGCACCGGTGGCACCGAGCGGGTGACCCATCGCGATGGCGCCACCGTTGACGTTGACCTTCTCGTGCGGGACCTTGAGGTCCTTCATCCACTTCATGACGACCGACGCGAACGCCTCGTTCAGCTCGAAGACATCGATGTCGTCGACGGTCAGGCCGGCGCGCTTGAGGGCGAGCTCGGTGGCCGGGGTGGGGCCGGTGAGCATGATCGACGGCTCGGAGCCGACCTGTGCGAACGACACGAAACGGGCGCGCGGGGTCAGGCCGTTGCGCTTGCCCGCCTCCTCGCTACCGATCAGGACGGCTGCGGCACCGTCGACGATGCCCGAGCTGTTGCCACCGGTGTGGACGTGGTTGACACGCTCCACCTCGGGGTAACGCTGCAGGATGACGTCGTCGAAGCCGGCCATCTCGGCCAGCCCGGCGAATGCCGGCTTGAGCTTGCCCAGCGACTCGGCGGTGCTGCCCGGACGACGGTGCTCGTCGTGGTCGAGCAGGATGACACCGTTCATGTCGCGCACCGGTACCACGGACTTGGCGAAGAAGCCGCTGGTCCAGGCCTTCTCGGCGCGTGCCTGCGACTCGGCGGCGTAGGCGTCGACGTCGTCGCGGGTGAAGCCCTCGATGGTGGCGATCAGGTCGGCACCGATGCCCTGCGGAACGATGTAGTTCTCGTAGGCGGTCATCGGGTCGGTGAAGAGCGCACCGCCGTCGCTGCCCATCGGCACGCGCGACATCGATTCGACGCCACCGGCGAGGACCAGGTCGTCGAAGCCGCTGGCGACCTTGGCCGCGGCAAGGTTGGTGGCCTCCAGGCCCGACGCGCAGAAGCGGTCGATCTGGGTGCCGGGGACGTTCTCCGGCAGACCGGAGTTGAGCGCCGCGGTGCGGGCGATGACGCCGCCCTGCTCACCGACGGGCGAGACGACTCCGAGGATCACGTCGTTGACCTGCGAGGCATCGAGGCTGCCGTGGCGGGCCAGGACCTCGTTGATGATTCCGGAAGCGAGATCGACCGGCTTGACGCTGTGCAGCGCTCCACCGCGCTGCTTGCCACGAGGCGTGCGGAGTGCCTCGTAGATGAATGCTTGATCGGCCACGAGAGAGTGTTCCTTTCACACGAACCAGCGATGGTTTCACCTCAGGCTAACGCGGAATAACTTGTTTGGCTATACCTGGAGGTCAAGGACTAGATGAACCATTCGATTTTCAGCTAAGGTCGATTCACCATGTCTACCTCCACCCCGCCGTCCGGACCGCGCCGCACGCGTCCGGCCGACCGTAAACGGCAGCTCGTCGACCACGCGACGACGCTGTTCGCCGAACGCGGATACCAACAGGTCTCGGTGGCCGACATCGCCCGTGCCGCCGGGGTCACCGCGCCGTCGGTGTACCGGCACTTCACCGACAAGCTGGCCCTGCTCGACGCCGCGGTGATCGCCGCCGTCGACGACCTCGAGTCGTGTACCGACCGCGCGCTGGCAGGCGGCGAGAGCATGGACCGGCTGGTGACCCGGCTGTGCGTGCTCGGCGCCAAACGACCGGAGTCGACGTCACTGTGGCGCTCGGCCAGCCAGCACCTCACCGACGAGCAGAACCGCGAGGTGGTGCTGCGCACCCGGGAGGTGCTGCACCGCTGGGCGGCCACCATCGACACCGCCACCGGTATGGGTGAGCGCAATGCCATCCAGATCGCCTGGGCGATGCTCTCGGTCGCGGGCAGCCTCGCGGTCCACAACTCCCGGCTCTCCACCACTCGGGCGCAGGCCGAGCTCGGGGTCCTGGTGCTCCGGCTGGTCGCCCTGCAGCCGTCGTCGGCGCCACCGCTGACCGCCCCACCCCAGATCGGCACCTCCACACGGACGCGCCGGGACGAGATCCTCGACGCCGCAGCCGATCTGTTCGCCGAGCGGGGTTATGCCGGAGTGGGCGTCGACGACATCGGTGCCGCGGTGGGGATCACGGGACCCAGTGTCTACAAACACTTCTCGTCCAAGCTGGCGATCCTGCTGGGAATCGGCCAACGCAGCGGCACCCGTCTGGAGGCCGGGGTGATGGCCGCCTATGCCGCCGTACCGAACTCGGCCGTCCGCGACGACGCAACCGAACCGGGAACCCAGGATCCGGCGGCACTGCTCGCCCGGCTGGTGGATTCGTACGTCGGGGTGATCACGTCGAGCCCCGACCTGTCGGTGGCGTTCAACAACTCCTACGCACTGGCCGGTCAACCGGCCGCGGGGGATCTCCTGGACGTGCAGCGACGGTATGTCACACGGTGGATCGACCTGCTCGGCGCCGCCCATCCCGACCTCAACCGTGCGCAGGCGGCGATCGCGGTCCATGCCGCACTGTCGATCGTCAACGACGCGGTCCGTGTGCGACGCGGGGTCAACCGTCCCGAGTTCCCGGCCACCATGGCGTACCTGATGAAGGGCATACTCTCGGTATGACCAGCGCGGGCGAGCCCGAGTACACCCGGGACGAACTGATCGCCGAACTCGGGATCTCCACCGAGTACGCCGAGAAGATGTGGAATGCCTTCGGTTTCGCGCGGCAGAACACCGACGAGAAGGTCTTCACCGCCGCCGAGGTGGAGGCGCTGCGGTTCTTCGCCCACTCCGACGAGACCATCCCGCAGGCCGCGCAGGTTCCGGTCGCGCGGGCGATCGGCCAGACCATGTCACGGCTGGCCGACTGGCAGGCCGAACAGCTGATCGAGTTCGACAAGAATCCCGAGATCCCGTGGACGCGCGACCAGATGGCGCTGGCACTGGGCCTGATCCAGCAGATGATCTGGCGGCGTCACCTGTCGGCGGCCCTCGAACGTGACATCGCCCATCCGCATGACGAATCCCAGGAACTGGGGGTCGGATTCGTCGACATCGTGGGCTACACCAGCCTGTCGCGGCGGATCGGGATGGCCGAACTCGAGATCCTGCTCGAGATCTTCGAGGACCAGACACACGAGATCATCGCGAAGAGCGGCGGGACCGTCATCAAGACCCTCGGTGACGCGGTCATGTTCACCTTCACCGAGGCATCCGGCGCCGCCGAGGCCGCGCTGGCGATCCACCGGCTCAGCGAGGACGACCGCATCCCGTCGTTACGGGTCGGCCTCGCCCGCGGCCACATCCTCACCCGGCTCGGCGACGTCTTCGGCGAGCCGGTGAACATCGCGGCCCGGCTCTGCGGATCGGCCCGTCCGGGAACGACTCTGGTCGATCAGGCGGTGGCCGACGAGCTCGCCGACACACCGTCGGTCCATCTGCGGCCGATCCCCACGCTCTCGGTGCGCGGCTACCGCCGGCTCAAGGCGAGGGTGCTGACGGCCAACCGCTACAACCGGTCGGATTCAGCGGGATCGGAGAACACCGACGCCGGTCCCACGGTCCCGTAGATCCGCACCTCGGTGGCCTTGACCACCAGGAACACCGGGCTGCCGTGGCCGAGACCGAGTTCGGCCACCGACTCCCAGGTCACCTCGGCACCGATACGCACTCCGCCGCAGTCCGACCACACCACGGCATGATCGCCACGCGGCATCACCTCGGTGACGGTGCCCGTCCAGCTGTTCCGCGGACTCCCGTGCGGCGCTTGCGGATACACCGCGACGGCGCGCGGGGAGAACGCCGCGGCCGCCGCCTGTCCGGCGGTCAGCGGTTCGGAGGGCTCCCCGACCACCGTGATCCCCTGCGGCCCTTCGATCGTCGACGACCCGGCGAAGCGACCGGTGACCAGGTTGACCCCCGACAGCGACGCCGCGAACGACGTCTCCGGATGGGTGAGCACCTCGGTGGTCGGGCCGGTCTGCACCAGCCTGCCGTGGTCGAGCACGGCGACGGTGTCGGCGAGTCCGACGATGTCGACGAGGTCGTGGGTGACGAGCACCGTACACCCGGCACGTTCGGACAGCAGTGATCGCACCAGGGTTCGCATCTGCTGTGCCACATCCACATCGAGTGCCGCGAACGGTTCGTCGAGCAGCAGCACCGACGGTTCGGTGGCCAGCGCCCGGGCGATCGCCGCGCGCTGGGCCTGCCCGCCGGACAGTTGTGACGGCATCCGGTCGGCGAGATGGGCGACGCCCACCGCCTCCAGCCAGTGCTCGGCGCGCGCGCGTGCCGCACGGCGCGAGAGCCCGGCCGCCGCCGGCCCGAAGGCCACGTTGCGCCGAACGTCGAGATGCGGGAACAGCTTCGCCTTCTGCTCGAGCAGCACCACCGAACGCCGCTGCGGCTCGACGAAGACACCGCGCCCCTGTAGCACCCGCTCACCCAGCCGCACCTCGGAACCGGGGGTGCGGCGCAATCCGGCGAGAACGCCCAGCAGGGTGGACTTCCCGGCGCCGTTGGGGCCGATCACGCCGAGCGTCGTCGCCGGCGGTACCTCGAGATCGGCGGTGAGCGGCGGTAGTTCACACCGCACGGCGGCGCGGAAGGCCGCGGACTCCTCGGTCACGTCATCACCCCCGATCCCTTCCGGAGGTGCACGCCCACCACGACCACCAGGGCGATCACGATCAGCACCAACGACATCGGCAGTGCGGCAAGCGGATCGGAGATGGCGTCGAGATAGATCTTCAACGGCGCCGTCTGGGTGGTCCCGGGCAGGTTGCCGGCAAAGGTGATCGTGGCACCGAACTCGCCGAGCGCCCGGGCGAAGGCGAGCACGCTGCCGGCGATCAGTGCGGGCACGATCAGCGGCAACGTGACCCGCCACAGTGTGCGCGTCGGCCCCGCACCGAGTGTGGCGGCGACCTGCTCGTACCGATCACCGGCGGTTCGCAGGGCACCCTCCACGCTGATCACCAGGAACGGCAGTGCCACAAAGGTCTGCGCGATCACCACCGCCGGGGTGGTGAACGCGATGACGATCCCCGCCCGGTCGAGGTACTGCCCGATCAGCCCGTACCGGCCCAGCGCATACAGCAGCGCCACACCGCCGACCACCGGCGGCAGCACCAGCGGCAGCAGCACCACCGCACGGATCACCCGGATGAACATCGAGTCGTACCGGGCGAAGACGATCGCCATCGGCACACCGAGGACCAGACAGGCGACGGTGGTGGTCACCGCGGTGAGCATGCCCAGCCGCAGTGCCTCCACCGAGTCCGGCGACGTCACCGACTCCCAGAAGGTCCCCCACGGCATCCGCCACAGGATCGCGATGGGACCCATCAGGATCAGCGCGACCCCGAGGGCGGCAGGGACGTGAATCCAGAGCGGGACGCGCCTCATCTGCTGACGCTGAACCCGATCAGGAGGCCGCGGCGAAGCCGGCGTCGGTCAGGATCTTCTGACCGGTGCTCCCGAGCACCAGGTCGACGAACTCCTGGGCCTGCTGCTCGTGCTTCGACGCCTTGAGGGTGGCGATCGGGTAGTTGTTGACCACCGTGGCGAAGGCCGGATCCACGACGGTGGTGACCTTGTCGCCGGCACCCTTGGCATCGGTGACGTAGACCAGACCCGCGTCGGCCTGCCCGCTGGTGACCTTGGTCAGCACCGCGGTCACCGAGGTCTCCTGGCTCTTCGGGGTGATGTCGACGCCGGTGTTCTTCTCGACCTCGGCGGTCGCCGCACCGCACGGAACCTCCACCGCACACACCACGGTGGTGACGTCGGGGTTGCGCAGGCTCGCGAAATCGGTGACGTGCTTGGGGTTTCCGGGTGCGGTCACGATCACCAGGGTGTTGCGGGCGAAGATCTGCGGGGGGTTGACCTTGTCGGTCACCTTGTTCATGGTCGCCTCGTCGGCGGTGGCGAGCACATCCACGTCGGCGCCCTGCTGGATCTGGTTGACCAGCGCCGACGACCCGTCGAAGTTGATCTTCACGTCGACGTCGGAATGCTCTGCCTCGTAAGCCTTCTCGAGCTCGGTGAAGGTCTTCTTCAGCGATGCGGCCGCGTAGACGTTGAGGACGGTCTTCTCACCGCTTCCGCCGTCGTCCGACGACGAGCACCCGACCACGGTGACGGCCGCGGCCGCAACCACCCCGACGGCCGCGAAAGTCTGACGAATCCTCTTGCTGCGCAGCATCATCCTGCTTCTCCCTCGACAACTGTCCATGGTGGTGTCCGACGCCGGGCGGCGTCAGCGGTGCGCGTCGCGCTCGACGATCACGGTGGTCGCCTTGACCACCGCGCTGGCGATCACGCCGGGTTCGAGGCCGAGTTCACGAGCGGCCTCGGCACTCATCAGTGAGGTCACCGTGAACGGCCCGCACTGCAGGCCGACCTTGGCCATCACCCCGTCCATCTCGACGTCGGTGACCAGACCGGTGAAGCGATTGCGGGCCGACGTCAGCACACGGTCGTCGTCGCCTCCCGGGTCGCGGGCACGGTCGGCCGCGAGTGCGGCCAGTTCGGCACCGTCGACGGTGGTCGCGCCCTCGGCGCTGGTGGCCGTCAGTGCCCCTGCACCGATCCACCGGCGCACGGTGTCGTCACTGACCCCGAGCAGCGCCGCCGCTTCTTTGATCCTGATTGCGACCATGCGGGTACCCTAACCGCACTTGCGGACAGATGTCAGTTCTAGGTCCGCAAACACGGAACCTTGGGACGCCTCACTCGCGTCAGGACGCGTTGTGAGCGTCGAAGACCTGCTGGGCCACCTTCATCGCCGACAACGCCGCGGGCGCACCGCAATACCCCGCGGTGTGCACGATCGCCTCGACGATCTCCTCCTGGGTGAGTCCGTTGGTGAGCGCGCCACGGACATGCCCGACGAGTTCCTCGTGCGCACGCAACGCGGTGAGGATGCCGATGTTGAGCAGGCTGCGGTCCCGCCGCTCGAGTCCCTCCCGGTTCCACACCGCATCCCACACATGTTCGGTGACGAACTGCTGCAGCGTCGCCGAGGCGGTTCCGTCGGTCCGCGCGAGTGCCGCGTCGACGAAGTCGTCGCCCATCACCGCGCGCCGCACCCGCAGGCCGTTCTCGAATGATTCGGAATCGTGATCAAAACTGTCGCTTGGCATTCGTTCATGGTCGCAGACCTGCGGCGGCGATCTGCCGATGAGTTCTGCCGAGTGTGGTGGTCTGTATCGAGGACAGCTCACCGAAAATCGCTGGCGCCCCGACCCGCGCCTCCCTAGCCTGGAGAAACATGACCGCACAACCAGCAGTCGAGACCGGGGCCATCGGCTCCGACACCCCCGCGATCGAGGCCGTCGACCTCGTGAAGACCTTCGGTGAGTTCACCGCCGTCGACGGTGTCTCGTTCTCCGTCCCCCAGGGATCGGTCCTGGGACTGCTCGGCCCCAACGGCGCCGGGAAGACCACCATCGTCCGCATGATGACCACGCTGTCCGAGCCGACCTCGGGTACCGCCCGCATCGCCGGGTTCGACATCCGCGACGACCCGGAGGAGGTCCGCCGGCACATGGGCCTGACCGGCCAGGCGGCCACCGTCGACGAGATCCTGACCGGCCGCGAGAATCTCCGGATGATCGGCGGCCTCTACGGAATCCGCCGCCGGGAACTCGCCGAACGCAGCGACCGCCTGCTCGAGCAGTTCTCCCTCACCGACGCCGGCAACAAACAGGTCAAGTCGTACTCCGGCGGTATGCGCCGACGACTCGACCTCGCCGTGAGTCTGCTCGCCGCACCACCGGTGCTGTTCCTCGACGAGCCGACCACCGGACTGGATCCGCGCAGCCGCAACGAGTTGTGGGATGTGTTGCGGGAACTGGTCGACGGCGGCACCACACTGCTGCTCACCACGCAGTACCTGGAGGAGGCGGACCAGCTCGCCGACGACATCGTCGTCATCGACCGCGGCACGATCATCGCGCACGGCACCCCACTGCAACTCAAACAGCAGGCCGGGGCGGCGAGTGTGGTGGTCACCGTGTCGGCGGACTCCGATCTCGAACCGGCACGCGAACTGTTGTCCCGGCACGGCCAGGAGGTCTTCGTCGACGCCGCCTCACGCACCGTCACCACCCCGGCCTCGGGACTGTCGGATCTGACCCGGATCGCCGGCTGGTTCGACGAATCACAGATCGGTGTCGACGATCTCGGCCTCGCCCGGCCGAGCCTCGACGACGTGTTCCTCTCGCTCACCGGACATCGTGCCCAAGCGGACACCGCAGACAACTCCGGCGCAGATACCTCCGGCGCCGCCCACCCGACCGCCTCCACCAAGGGGGAATCCGCATGACCGCCACCGCCGCCACCTCGACCTCAGCATCCGCGCCGCGATCGCCGGCCTCGGCACCTGCGATCCATCAGACCAACATCTGGCAGCAATCCTGGATCATGGTTCGCCGCAACCTGATCCACACCCGCCGCATGCCGGAGATGCTCTCCGACGTCACGATCCAGCCGATCATGTTCGTGGTGCTGTTCGCCTACGTCTTCGGACCGGCGATCAGCCTCGGTGTGCCCGGCGTGAGCTACAAGGAGTACCTGCTGCCCGGCATCATGGGGCAGACCATCGTGTTCACCGCGTTCATCGTGGCCACCGGCATCACCGCCGACATCGAGAAGGGGATCGTCGACCGCTTCCGCTCGCTGCCGATCCGACGCTCCTCGGTGCTCGTCGGCCGCAGTATCGCCAGCCTGATCCACTCCTCGATCGGCATCGTCGTGATGGCGGTGACGGGGCTGATCATCGGCTGGCGGATCACCACGTCGGTCGGCGAGGGCATCCTGGGTTTCGCCCTGGTGCTGCTGTTCGGTTTCGGGATGATCTGGTTCGGTGTGCTCATCGGCTCCTGGCTGCGATCGGTCGAGGCGGTCAACGGGTTCATGTTCACCCTGCTGTTCCCGCTGACCTTCGTGTCCAATGCCTTCGTCCCCACCGCCAACATGCAGCCGTGGCTGCGCGCGATCGCCGAATGGAATCCGTTGTCGGCGCTCGTGCAGGCCATGCGCATCCTGTGGGGCAACGGGCCGGAGGCCGCCGAGACCGCCGCCTGGCCGATGCGCCATCCCGAGCTCGCCACCCTGATCTGGGCGATCGTCCTGACCGCCGTGTTCGCCCCGTTCGCCGTACGCGGCTACAACCGCCGGACCGCCGACTGATCAGCCCCGCACCGGTCAGGACTTCACACCGGGCACGGCTCCGCCGCAGGTCGCGGCGATCCATCATGATCGACATGGCTACGATCGAACGGTGTCCGACGACGACCCCGACTCGGGGGCACCCGACATCCCGGCCTACACGCCGGAGATGTGGCGACGCCCGATCAACCTGCCGGGCACCGTCTCGATCGGCCTCTCCCGCGCCGAGCAGGCCGCCAACCAGATAGCGCGCCTGGCCGCCGGGACGCCGGCGGGCGAGCGGATCGGCAGCAAGGACGACATCCGCCAGATCACCAGGGTGTCGGTCGGCACCGTCAACGAGGCCATCAAGCTCGCGCTGGAACGCGGGGTGATCACCTCTCGACCGGGCCCCGGCGGCGGGATCTTCGCCGCCGACCCCTCGCCGCTGTCGCGGATGAACGGGTGGTTCCGATCCGCCGCCGAGGACAGCTCGGCGCTCGCCGAATCGATCCAGATCCGCGATGCGATCGCACCTCTCGTCGTGACCGAGGCACTCTCGATGCTGACCGACGACGACGTGCGCGAGATGCGCACGCGTGTCGACCACATGCGCCGGACGCGCGACGAGCACGACATCTCCGGCTTCGTCTGGGCGGCATGGCACGTTCACGAACACCTCGCGAGCGTCGGCCACAGTCAACTGCTCAACAGCCTCTACCTCAGCATCATGGACGTCGGCACATCCCATCTCCGCGCCCAGCTCGAGGCCGTCGACGGCCGCACGCCGGTGTACCTCGACCGCCTCGCCGACGTCGTCGAACAGCTGGTCGACGCGCTCGCCGCGCATGACGCCGACGCCGCCGTCGACGCGCTCTGCCGGACCGACCCGACGATGATCCTGCGGGCGCCCGCCTCCGCCGACTGACCGGCGAACCCCGCCGCCTCGGCCCCGGTACCCGCACACCGCTTTTCGCCCGACCCCGGCGTTCCGGACGTTCGCGACCTTCTCGACAACACCTCTGATCAGGCATTTCCCTGCCTCAGAAAAACAATCATGATCAATACGATCAATCCCTTGACAGGTGATCCACATCACCGTCATGATGTGACCTACGCAATTAATCATTACTTATTAGGAGGTGGTCGACGATGCTCACCCAGGAGTTCCGCGACCTGATGGCCGGGGTGTGCGCACCCGTCACCGTCATCACCACCGGCGACGCCGACGGTCCGCACGGCGCCACGGTCAGCTCACTCGCATCGCTGTCACTGCGGCCGGCGCTGCTCTCGATCGCCCTCGACCAGAACTCACAGCTGCTGGGCCGCATCCGCGCCACCGGCCGATTCGGCGTCAACGTGCTCAGCGCCACGCAGGACGACGTCGCCACGGCCTTCGCCTCACGCGGCGTCGACCGGTTCGGCACCACCGGGTGGTCGACGTGCGACGGGCTCCCCCGCCTCGACGACATCGCCGGCTGGGCGTCCTGCGACGTGACCCAGACCGTCGAGGCAGGCGATCACCTGCTCCTCGTCGGCACCGTCACCCGCGCCGCGTCGGTGCACCGGCCCCCACTCGTCTACGCCCACCGGACCTTCGGCACGCACTCGCGGTACGCCGCCCGCCCTCGCCCCACCATCGTCGACCAGATCACCGCCTGCGCCGTCTGACGCACCCCCCACCAGGAGAAACAATGACCATCACCGCCCCCAACCCCACCCAGGCCGTCCCCAGCGATGCCGAACTCGTCGCCCGGGCAACCGAACTCAAGCCTCTGCTCGCCGCCAACAGCGCCCAGGGAGAACGCGACCGGCGCGTCGTCGCCGAGAGCATCCAGGCACTCACCGACGCCGGACTGTTCCGCCTGTCGGTGCCGAAACGCTATGGCGGATACGAGACGTCGATGCGCACGATGCTCGACGTGTCGGCCGTCGTCGCCGAGGCCGACGGTGGAACGAGCTGGGTCGTCACGCTCACCAATGTCTGCAACTGGCTGGTCGGCCTGATGTCACAGGAGGCACAGGACGAGGTGTTCGGCGCCGATCCCGACGCCCGGGTGTCGGGGGTGCTCGCCCCCACCGCCGAGACACGCAAGGTCGACGGCGGCTACCGGGTGAACGGCAAGTGGTACTACAACTCCGGCTCACATCACTGCACCTGGGCGGTCATGGGCATCCCGATCACCGACGCCGACGGTGCCGTCGTCGACCAGGGTTGTGCCCTGATCCCGCGCACCGACCTCGGATTCGAGGACACCTGGTTCGTCGCGGGTATGCGGGCATCGGGCAGCAACTGCCTGATCGCCGAGGACGTCTTCGTCCCGGATCACCGGGTCATGAGTGTGCCGCCCGCCATCGAGGGCCACTACCCCACCCCGCACACCGACGAGGTGCTCTATCGCTCGGCGCTGATCCCCATGCTGGCCCTGGTCCTGGTCGGCCCGCAGCTCGGTATGGGACGCGCCGCCCTCGACTTCGTCGTCGAGAAGGCAGCCCGAAAGCCCATCTCGTACACCTTCTTCGACTCACAGAAGGAGTCGACGGCCTTCCAGCTGCAGGTCGCCGAGGCGTCCCGGCTCATCGACACCGCACATCTGCACGCCTACCGCGCGGCCGCCGACATCGACGAGGCCGCCGCCCGCGGCGAGTACCCCGACCACCTGGTGCGTGCGCGCGTGCGCTCGGACACCGGCTACGTCGCCGACTGCATCACCCGCGCCATCGACATCCTGCTCTCGGCACACGGGGCCGGTTCCTTCGCGGAATTCAGTCCGCTGCAACGGACCTGGCGTGACTCCGCCACCGCCGCCCGCCATGCGATCGTCTCGCCGGCGGTGAGCTACGAGGCGTACGGCAAGGCGCTGCTCGGCGTCGACGAACCGATCACCCCGATGATCTGACGGCCACCCCCGAAACCCTGAGGAGCAACTCACATGCGTATCGCCAACCACGACAACCGCGCCGCCCTGGTGATCGGCGAGGACGGTGACGAGCGGGTGATCGATCTCGCCACCGCCTCCGCCGGACGCTTCGGTCCGGATCCGGATTCCCTGTACGACAACTGGTCCGAGCTCCTCTCGTGGGCACAGGACCTCGACATCCCGGCGGCGACGTCGACACCGCTCGATCGTGCCCGACTGGCCGCACCGTCACCCCGGCCGAGGCAGGTCTTCGCGGTGGGACTCAACTATCACGCGCATGCCTCGGAGTCGGGATTCGAGTCACCGGAACACCTTCCGCCTGTCTTCACCAAGTACGTGTCGAGCTTCTCCGGACCCGACACCACCGTCACCATCCCCGACGGCGGGTCCGTCGACTGGGAGGTCGAGCTCGTCGCGATCATCGGCCGCCAGACACACGAGGTGTCCGCCGACGACGCCTGGGATCACATCGCCGGTCTCACCGTCGGGCAGGACATCTCCGAGCGGATCACCCAGACACGCGGTCCGGCACCGCAGTTCGGCCTGGGCAAGTCGTTCCCGGGATTCTCTCCCCAGGGTCCGTGGCTGGTCACCCCGGATCAGCTGCGCGACCGCGACGATCTCGAACTCGGTTGCACCATCGACGGTGAGGAAATGCAGAAGGGCCGTACCCGCGACCTGATCTTCTCGGTGCCCGAGCTCGTCGCCGGGTTGTCGCGTTCGGTCACCCTCTACCCCGGCGACGTGATCTTCACCGGCACCCCGGCCGGTGTCGGTGCGGGCCGGCAGCCACAGCGCTTCCTGCAGCCGGGCGAGCGTCTCGACAGCTGGATCACCGGCATCGGCTCGCTGCACCAGACCTTCGTCGCCGCCGGCCGGGCAACCGACTAGCCGAACAGGAGAATCATCATGTCCCTTCATCGACTCGCCTCGGTCACCATCGGTGTGCCGAATGTCGCCGAGACATCGCAGTACTACACCGAATTCGGGCTCGCCCCCGGACCCGACGGCTGGTTCTCCACCGCCGACGGCGGACGGCAGCTGCGGATCGTCGAAACACCGTCCCGCCGTCTGGTCGCGATGACCGTCGGTGCCGACCACCCCGACGACCTCGAGCGCATCACACACAACCTGACCGGACTCGACATCCCCTACCAGGGCGACGCAACCCGGATCACCGCCGTCGAGGCCGCCACCGGGGTGACGGTGAGCGTCGAGGTCGCGCCCCGTGTCACCCAGTCACCCGTCGAGGGCACACCGTACAACGGTCCGGGCCGGCTCGAGCGCGAGACCTGCCGCGCACCCGGCGTGCTGCGAGACGGACCGATCCGGCCGCGCAAACTGGGTCATGCGGTGATCGGCAGTACCGATCACGCTGTCACCCAACGGTTCTTCACGCACGGACTCGGATTCAAGATCAGTGACGAGGTCCCGGGACTCGCCGCCTTCCTGCGCTGCTCCACCGACCACCACAATGTGCTGGTGCAGCAGGCGCCGGTGAACTTCCTGCATCACACGTCGTGGCAGGTCGACGACGTGGACGAGGTGGGTCGGGGCGCGATGCGCATGCTGGAGGCCGATCCGGATCGCCACGTGTGGGGCCTCGGCCGTCACTACGCGGGCTCGAACTTCTTCTGGTACCTCAAGGATCCGGCCGGCAACTTCAGCGAGTACTACTCCGACATGGACTCGATCGTCGACGACCAGCTGTGGACCCCCGAGATCGTCGAGGGGGCGCGGGGTCTGTTCAGCTGGGGACCTCCGCCGCCGCCGTCGTTCCTGCAGCCCGAGGACCTCGCGGCCCTCATGACCGGGGCACACAGCGCGGCCTGACGCCACGTCCACGGTTCCCACCCCCAGCACGTCAAGGACACCGCCATGAGTTCCTCACCCCACCCGATCTGGCAGCCCGACCCGGACGCCCTCCCCGCCACCCGGCTCCACGCCTTCACCGAACGGGTGGAAACGTCGACCGGACAACGGTTTCCGTCATATCCCGACCTGTGGCGATGGTCGGTCGATCATCCGAAGGACTTCTGGTCTGCCGTGGTCGACCATTTCGACATCCTCGTCGACGGGATACCGGCCGACGTCCTGCCGGATCCGGTCATGCCGGGTGCACGCTGGTTCCCGGGTGCACGTGTCAACTATGCCGAGAACATGCTCCGGCACCGGGGCGAGGGCACCGCGGTGGTCGCGGTCGACGAGGGCGGGACCACCACGGCGGTGTCGTGGGAGCAACTGCGCGGCATGGTCGGTGCGGTGCAGCGGTGGCTGCGCGAGCAAGGGGTCGGGCCAGGGGATCGGGTGGTCGGCTACCTGCCGAACTCGCCGGCCGCACTCGTCGGCATGCTGGCCACCACCGGACTCGGCGCGATCTGGTCGGCATGCGGTCAGGACTACGGTTCCGACGGTGCCACAGCACGATTGGGGCAGCTCGATCCGGTCGTCCTGATCGCCGCCGACGGGTACCGCTGGAACGGCAGGACCCACGATCGCCGGGACCAGACCACCGCGCTCGCGGCGTCGATGCCCCGGCTGCGCGCGGTCCTACACGTCCCCCGGGTCCACTCCGGCGGCCTTCCCGATCAGCCTGTGCCCGTGGGGTTGTGGGACGAGGTGATCTCGACCCCGGCCGAGCCCGTCTTCGAGCGGGTCGAGTTCAACGAACCCCTGTGGGTGCTGTTCTCCTCCGGCACCACAGGTGTCCCCAAGGGGATCATGCACTCGCACGGTGGCGTCACCCTCGACCACGCGAGGCTGCTCGGCCTGCACAACGACCTCGGGCCCGGCGACCGGTTCTTCTGGTTCACCACGACCAACTGGATGATGTGGAATCTCGTCGCGTCCGGCCTGCTCACCGGCGCCACCGTCGTCCTCTACGACGGCGCGCCCGGCCATCCGACGCCGTCGCGGCTGTGGGAGATCGCCGCCGAGCACCGGGTGACCGTCCTCGGGGTGAGCCCGGGCTATCTCGCCGCGTCCGAAACCGCCGGTGTCCGACCGGATGTCGACGTCGACCTGTCGGCGTTGCGGTCGATCGGGTCCACCGGTGCGCCTCTGCCGGCACATGCATACCGGTGGGTCCACGACAATGTCGGCCCGCACATCCAGCTCACCTCCACCACCGGTGGCACCGATGTGGTCAGCGGGTTCGCGGGCAGCGCCCCCACCACCCCGGTGTGGCCCGGCGAGATCTCCGCGCCGCTGCTCGGCGTCGATCTGCAGGCCTGGAACCGGTTGGGCGAGAACGTGGTCGACGAAGTCGGCGAGCTCGTCATCGCATCCCCCATGCCGTCGATGCCCGTCGCATTCTGGAACGACCCGGATGGCCGGCGATACCGGAACGCCTACTTCGACACCTATCCCGGAGTGTGGCGGCACGGCGACTGGATCACCATCACCGGCAGGGGTTCGGTCGTGGTCTCCGGACGGTCGGACGCCACCCTGAACCGGCAGGGCGTGCGGCTGGGCAGCGCCGACATCTACGCCGTCGTCGACCCGTTCCCCGAGATCGGCGAATCCCTCGTCATCGGAGCCGAACTCGACGACGGCCGGTACTGGATGCCGCTGTTCGTCGTGGTCGCCGAGGGGTATGTCCTCGATGACGCGCTGCGAGGGCGGATCGTCGAGGCGTTGCGCACCAACGCATCCCCGCGCCACGTCCCGGACGCGATCATCGCGGTCCCCGCGATCCCCCACACCCGCACGGGCAAGAAGCTCGAGATCCCGGTGAAACGGATCATCCAGGGAGCGGCCATGAGTGAGGTCGTCGGCGCCGACACCGTCGACGACCCCGCCGCCCTCCAGCACTTCGAACGGTTCGCCCCCTCCCCGAAACCAGGGGAAGGTTGCTCTTCCCCTGGTTTCGCCACCCTCCCCTAGTTGAAACCCGAGGAAGGCCACGAAAATACGGGAAAGTCGCCGACGCCCCGAACCGCAACACACACCGCGCCCGCGCCCGCGCCCATCGCCGCGCCCGCCTCCCGAAACCAGGGGAAGGCTGCTCCTCCCCTAGTTTCGCCACCCTCCCCTAGTTGAAATCCGGGGAAGGCCACGAAAGTAGGGGAAAGTCACCTTCCCCTACTTTCGGGAGGAGGAGGAAGAGGAAGAGTCGACGACGACGGACGCACCCGACCCACCGTCCGGAGAACGGGGGATCGAGTCGGTCACTCCGTCGCGGCGAGTGCTGCGATGGGGTCGCTGTAGACCGCGTCCAGCGAGACCGCACCGGCTGCCTGCTGCTGGACAGAGGCACCCGAATGTGACACGCGCACATCACGATTGGCGACCACCGAGGTCCCCCGGATGGCCGCTGCCACGGCCGGGAGGGTGGACGGGTAGTCAGTGAACGCCTGACCGCCCAGGATGACGTGATCGGGATTGAAGATGTCGGCGATCAGGGCGACGGTCCGGCCGAGGACCTCGGCGCGCTCCTCGAGCAGCGCCTGCGCGGTCGGATCACCGGCACGGGCGAGCGCGATCACCCCGTCGACATCCTCCACCGGAAGATTCAGCGACTGCGCCGCCTCGACGACGCCGGTGTCGCTCACCGCGGGCTCGAGCCGACCGGTGCGATTGGGGTCTAGCAGGGTGGTGCCCGCAGCCGGGAAGTGCCCGATCACCGGCGGACCGGCAGCCGGGGTGTGCACGGTGCCGTCGACACTGAAGGCGATACCGACCATCTCACGGGCGTAGAAGTAGAGGAAGCTCGCGCGCTGCGAATCGTCGTCGGTGACCGTGCCCGGGTTCACCACGAGCTCGGCGGCGGCCATCGCCTCGACATGCGAGGCCACCGACACCGGCAGGCCCACCGACTCGGCGATGATCCGCCCGACCGGCGCATTGGTCCAACCCAGACGCGGGTGGTCGACGAAGCCACCGGAGGCGACGCGGCCGCCCACGGCGACCCCGGCCCACAGGATGCGACGGTTGTTCCAGCGGCCGAGGAAGCGGCGCGCACTGTCGCCGATCGCGGTGAGTGTCTGCTCCGGCGACTCGGCGACCGGGGTGGGGATCTGGATGGCGCCGACGACGCGGTGCAGCAGGTCGTGGGTGGTGATCGAGGTGACCTTGAAACCGATGTGGATGCCGAGGGTCAGGTAGTCGGCAACGTTCAGCTCGAACGGCAGACGCGGACGGCCGATGGCGCCGGCCGGGGCGAGGTCGGCGCGCTCACGCAGCAGCCCGGCCTTGAGCAAGGTGCCGACCTGGCGGTTGACGGTGGAGATGGACAGACCGGTGAGTTCGGCGGCCTCGTCCCGGAACAGCGGGCCCGAGAGCCGGGCGGTGCGCAGGACCAGCGCCGCCGGCTTGGTGGAGAGTTCGAGCTGCGGGGTCGCGACGTGAATCGGCCGGCCTCCCTGGGTGCGGGTCGTTCGGGGTGAGCTGACCCGGCTACCGGTGGGGCGGGGACGGGAGATCCGCGGCGGTGCCGGTCGGGCCGGGGCCGGAACGGTGGCGGTGCTGCGGTGATCGATGGTGGCAGTCATGTTTCGTGTCCTCACGGAGTGGACCGCAGGCGGTTGTCGGCATCCGACACCGGTCGTCGGCGACCGGTCGGGCGACACTCTGCGGCGAGTTCGTTGTTTCGGGGCGGATCGGAGAAACAGCAGCCGCACGGCGTCCGACGACGGACGCACCTCGAGAGCGGCTGGTCAGCGCATTCGACAACAACAGAGGACACGAGCGAACGGCAGGCGACAGCCCAGGGCGGTGATCATATAGGTCACCTCCGGGATGCGGGTCTGCTCGTTCGCGTGCATGGGTGTCAAGCTAACAACGTGCGTCACCGCATGGCAACCCGGACAGCGAGGTGACTTCGTCACACCCCGACCGGTGTCGGTGGCCCGACGTAGCCTGGATCACATGTCCACGAGCACCGAGACGAGCCCTTCGGAGAGCGAGTTCCTGGAGGTCACCGAGCCTTTTCGACGCGAGATCATCGCCCACTGCTATCGCATGACGGGGTCGCATCACGACGCCGAGGACCTCACCCAGGAGACCTACCTGCGCGCCTGGCGGGGGTATCCGAAGTTCGATCACCGCGCCTCGGTCCGCACCTGGCTGCACAAGATCGCCACCAACACCTGCCTCACCGCACTCGACGGATCGCGGCGCCGGCCCCTGCCGTCGGGGCTGGGCGGCGACGCCTTCGACCCCACCGACACGCTGCTGCAAGACCACGAGGTGCCGTGGCTGCAGCCGTATGCGGGCACCGTCGACGAGGTCGCCCCGGGCGACGACGCCGACCCGGCATATGTGGTGGGTGCCCGGGAATCGATCCGGCTCGCCTTCATCGCCGCACTACAGCACCTCCCGGAGCGGCAGCGTGCCGTCCTGATCCTGCGGGATGTGTTGCAGTGGAGGGCTGCCGAGGTGGCCGACGCGATCGGCATCACCACCGCGGCGGTCAACAGTCTGCTGCAGCGCGCCCGAGAACAGCTCCGCGCGGACCGGCCCGACCCCGACGCCCCGGTCACCATCGACGATCCGGCGACGCGCGACCTGCTCGCACGCTATGTCTCGGCGTTCGAACGCTACGACGTCGACGCGATCGCAGCGATGTTCACCGACTCCTCGATCTGGGAGATGCCGCCGTTCACCGGGTGGTATCAGGGGGCCGAGTCGATCGCGACCCTCATCCGGGGTAACTGCCCCGCCGAGAAGGCCGGCGACCAGATCCTGCTGCCGGCCACGGCAAACGGGCAGCCCGCCTTCGGCCTGTACATGCGCGGCCCCGACGACGTGCATCGCCCGTTCCAGTTGCAGGTCCTCGACCTCGATCCATCCGGCAAGGTCGCCCACGTCGTCGCCTTCTTCGGCGACGACCTCGAGGCGGAGTTCGCCCGCTTCGGTCTGCCGGCCGTGCCGTACGAGGTCTCAGCAGGCTGACGTGGCCGGGCGGCGCGGATCGGTCCACACCACCTCCCAGGCGTGGCCGTCGAGGTCGCAGAACGTGCGGGCATAGAGGAAGCCGAGGTCGGTGGGCGGCCGCAGGACGGTGGCACCGCAGTGCAGCGCGGCGTCGAGGCGCCGGTCCACGTCGCTGCGCGCGGGCACCGAGATCGCGAGCACCGTCTCCCGGCCGGCGGCGGGATCGGGTACCGGACCTGCCGAGTATCCCGCGAACCGGTGACTCCGGTGCATCATCACCACGGCGTTCGGCGTGACCGGCATGCACAGGGTGGAGCCATCGCTGAACATCTCGTCGAAGACGAACCCGAGCCCTTTGAAAAAGCCACGGGTACGCGATATCTCGGCAACCGCCAGATTGACGAACAGTGTCGGCGACACGACATACCTCCTCGGCCCGCGGGACTCGGCCACCCCGGGCGCCACGGGTATGACCAACGGGGGCCGTGGAATTCATCGGTGCAGCCGCCTCTGCGATCTGGAGACGGCCGCCGCACACGGTGGTCGGTGACGTTATGCGAGCGAGGCGGCAAATCCTTCCAGACGCTCACGCACCCAGTTGGTCACCAGCTCGGCCGTCGGAGACAACACAACGTCGGAAAAGGTCGCTCGCGACGAGTGATTCGACGGGAGGTTCGGTTCGTCCGAGGTTCGGGCACCGACCAGCAGGAATACCCCTGGGACCTCGTTCAGGATCCAGGAGAAGTCCTCCGAGATACTCACCGGTTCAGACAGTCGTGTGACCTGACGGCCGTACTTGTCGGCGATCGCGAGCAGTGCATCGAATTCGCACGGGTCACTGATCGTCGGAAGCGTGTCCCGACGCAGTTCGATCTCCACCGTCACATCGTGAGCAGCGGCGATCCCGGTGACGGTTCGCCGCACGACACCTTCGAGCGTCTTCGTTGTCGCCTCGGAGAACGCCCGAATGACTCCTGACAACTCGGCTCTGTCGGGGATGACGTTGCGCGCCTCGCCTGCCTGGAGGGCGCCGAATGTGACGGTCGAAGGCTCGAACATCGACACAGCGTGTGCGGCGGCGGCGGTCGTCGCTCCCACCATCTCGGCGGCGGCGGTCAGCGGACTGGCCGCGAGATGCGGCGCCGATCCGTGGCCTCCCCGACCGGTGACAACGATGTCGACGAGGGTCGACCCCGACAGCACCGCGCCCGGACGCGAGGCCATCTCCCCCTGGGACAGGAGATGCGACAGCACATGTAGCCCGAGGGCAGCACGGGGCCTGGCACCAGCAGCGTCGAGCAGCCCTTCGGCCAAGGCACGTTGGGCACCCCCGTGGCCTTCTTCTCCGGGTTGGAAGAAGAAGATGACGTCACCCTTCAGTTCGTCTCGGTTCGCGTAGGTGGACATGGCGGCCGCGACGACGACCGCCATGTGCACGTCATGTCCACACGCATGCATCGCCCCGTTGGTGGCCGCCCATTCCAGGCCGGTCTCCTCCTGAATGGGCAGCGCGTCCATGTCTGAGCGGACCAGCACGGTAGGTACCTGGTCGAGCCGTGTGCGGTCGACTGCACCGCCGCGCACGATCGCGGTGACCGAGGTCATCGCCGCCCCACATCGAACCTCAAGACCTGCGTCCCGCAAGTGCTTCACAAGAATGCCCTGAGTGACAGGGAGATCCATTCCGACCTCCGGCACCCGGTGCAACTCGTGACGCAGCGCAATCAGTTCAGCGTCCTTCACATCTGCTCCCATATCGAACTGTCGATACGGACCGGTGGTCCGTATCCCGACATGATGGTGACCGCGATCAGCCCAGGCGGGCCGGCTTGCCGACAGATGGTCGGGGTGTCTGCGGCGTGGTCGGGGGCAGGCCCTCCGATACGCGACACCGGGCCGCTGATCTCGATCGATCTCAACAAGGGCGCCCCGTTCCCTCCTGGGAACTCCTGCCCGGGTGGCCGTTCCAGCGTGAACGGCATGTCTGGGCGCATGATGGCCCGATCACATCCGACCAACCAGACCGCCGCTCCCTCGCGCCGCAGCTCGACGGAGGCTTCGCCGGCAGCGGTCCCCAGCACCACCCACGCAGCCAATGCTCGGCGATGTGCCAGAGCCGCCGCCACAAGCCGCCCGAATGGATGCGTGGCCGCCTGGGATTCGTCCTCTACGGTGACCAGTTCCAAAAACGAGTTACCCAACGGCATGATCCGATTCCGGGTGCCGACACCCAGATGGACACCGCCACCGACGAAGCGCCGGCCGAGCCGATCGGCGAGGACGCGTTCACCTCGATCGAGGTCCTCGGCCACCAGAACGATATGATCTACAGCGGCCAACGTGCTTTCTCCTTTCGTGAGAGGTTTGCTGAGTACATGTCTGTTGAATCCCGGTCGCCGAGCCCGGACGGCAACGGCGAGACATCAGCAATGCTCAAGATCGGCCAGGTCGCTCAACTGGTCGGTGTCTCGCCGTCGCGTATTCGGCTGTGGGAAAGCGAGAGACTGATCAGCCCTCACCGGACGCCCACCGGGCAGCGACTTTTCACTGTCGCCGACGTGCGTCGCCTCGAACGCATCCGACGTCTCTTCGACTCGAAGTCGATGACAGCGGTAGGTGTCCGTCAGGCATTGGGAGCCGATCCCGATCATCCAGCAGAACCAGCCGATTCCGACAACGATGCGAACCCGGTACTCGGCGCCCGGGCCAAGGCGCTGCGGCAGCGTCAGCACATGAGCCTTCGTGAACTCTCACGTGAGATCGGGATGAGCCCATCAGCGCTCAGTTCCTTCGAACGAGGCCAGAGCAAGCCGAGCATCGGACGAATCACCCAGATCGCGCACGCTCTGGGAACAACGACCCCGGACCTCCTCGGCGTTCCTGCCGCCGAGGAGAGCGCGGTGGTACGGGCCGATTGCCGCAAGCGACTACCACTTGGGGCCGAAGGCGTCATCATCGAGAATCTCTACGAGTCCTCGACGGTACTCCAATCCCAAATGGTCACGGTACGACCAGGGTTCGGTAGCGGCGAGCCGATGACCCATGCAGGTGAAGAGTTCCTGACTGTCATCGAGGGCGAGATCGAGCTGACGCTCGACGGAGTCGAGACCATCGAACTCCGTACCGGCGACTCGATGACCTTCACCAGCACTCGGCCTCACAGCTACTTCAATCGAAGCCCGACGACGGCCCGCATAGTGTGGGTGAACACTCCACCCACTTTCTGATGTCGTCCACCGTGTCGTCGGGCGATCCTCTGCCTGCGACCAGGTCCCACGGTCAATCAATCACCGCGACAGCGCGGATCGGCGATCCGGTGCCTCCGACGAGGTTCAGGGGTAGGCCAAAATAGTCGAAGCGCTTGTTGATCAGCTGCCCCAGATTGGTCAGATGTTCCGTGTTGACAATTCCATACTTCTTACACACCATATGGCCGGAAAAAGTGTTGTCGAGACTGTTGTCGATCGCATTACAGTCCGTACCGATATTCACCACCCCCTTCTGCGCGAGGTATTCCGCACCCTCCCAAGAGAATCCTGGATTCTCATCGATGTACTTACGCTGCGGAAACCAGCGGTCACCGTAGTCAAACCAGGCAAGAATAATGTCCCCCGGGCGAATCTCTTGCCCGGCTTCGGCAAGCTTGTCTTCTGCACGCTTGATGGCGGCGACATCCGCATACCCGAGGTGATCGTCGTCAGGACTCTGGAACTGAACATGTGACAGATCCAAGCAAACCGCCGAACCGTAGTAGTAACTCAACGGCGTGTTGTCGATCGTGCATCCGGCGGGGTCGTACTCGATCGTGGCATCGGTATGGGTTCCGGCATGCTCACTGATGACCAGATTCCGAGCATAGAATCCGTCCGCCGTACCGTACATTTCCTTGAACTGCTCGTGAGTCTGGTTGACCGGAGTGAAGGTGCGTTGATGGCCGAACCACATCGGCATCCCTTCATAGATCGGTCGGGTGAGATCCACAATCGTCGGTCTCCCATCGAGGAGTTGCGCCCCCAGCGCGGGAACCTGACTGCGTTCGGTGGTGGTCATGTGAGGTTACCTTTCGAATGAGCGGCAGTGAATGAACCGAATGTGCTGTCGTAGAAGGTCAACGGTCCGACCCCGGTGGCCCCCGCGCCGATCCGGGCGGTGATCACGTCGGCGATGACGAGCAGGTGATCTATCGCCTCCACGACGTAGGCCACGCGACACTCGAGGTTGTAGAGTGCTTGCGCGATCACCGGCACGCCCAACTCTGCGCTCGGTCGATCGAGCTGTTCGTCCGGAATGAACTTCGGCTGCCCAGGAGCGGCGAGCGACCTGGCAAGCGCCTCGTCCTCCGCAGACAGGATCGCGACCCCGAACTTCTCCTGCTCGACGATGAATTGCGCAGTCGCAGTGTTCTTCCCAACAGACAAAGAAATTCTTGCCGGATCAGCGGAAAAGGACGACACCGAGCTGAGCGTGACTCCCCATGGGCGCCCGTCGGTCAACGTTGTCACCACCACGACCCCACAGGCGAGCTTGCGCATCGATGCGCGGAAGTCCTCGGCGGCCACAGAATCGGAGACCGGCCCGGTCCCCTGCCACAAGAGCGCATTTCGCTTGTCGGGGACCATCTGGGTCATCACTCGATCCCCACGTAGTCACGGACACGTCGAGCAGCGGCCGATCGGTCGGTCTTCGAGTAGACGAGTTGCCGTACGAAGGCCGGCGGTGTGGCATTGACGTTCTCGAAGAGACCGACACGTCCGGCATGCGCCCCCGCCACCAAGTCCCAGACGAAGTTGAAGAAGGTGTTCTTGTCTCGGGCGCTGACTCCGGTTCCTGGGAAGAACTCGGCCATTCGATCACCGAATTCTGGGTGATCCCATACCTTCTCGGGCCATCGTGCGATCAATGCCTGACCACACAGGTCCCGCAGTTGATAGGTGATCCGCGGGTAGTTCTCGATGGAGTACAGGCGCCCGGCCGTGGTCAGTTCAGGGTTCGGCACCTGCAAACCACACCATTCGACCGACTCGTGGATGGTGGCAAGCGAGTAGGCCTTCAGTGTCTGCGCATAGAGGGTGATATCTGCGACAGCCGCCTGGACACCGGGGATCTTGTCCGTACCCAGGATCTCCGTGATCACCTGCGCGACACCGGTGAACATCTCCGCACGGAAAGCCAACCGGGTCATCACAGACCAGAGCGAGTAGGCGCAGGACTCATAGTACAACGTCAACAGATCAAGGTTGTACTTGCTGAAGACGTACTCCCGCGGGATGAAGACGTTGTCGAAGATGATGGTCTGGTCGAGCTCCTCCCCGGCATGATCGAGCGGATGGTCACTGCGTGGAGCGTTCATCTTGGCGGTCGGCTCTCGCAGGATCAGGGTCAGACCAGGAGAGTTGACCGGAATCGCTGCCCAGATCGCCGCCTCCGGGCCGACGCCTCCGCCGAGTGTCGTCGACAGCGTGAAGAAGTGTGCCAGCGACCCAATGCTGCCGGCGACCTTCGCTCCCGAGACCACGATGCCATCGGGTCGATCCTCGACGATTCGCAGCTGAGACGGGCGTTTGTCTCGAGGAATCCTCTTGTCCGACTGAGGATCGGCGATCAAGTCCGTGCTCAGGAGATTGTGGTCTCCGGATAGATCCACGAAATCACGGACATGTTGGGCGAACTCGGGGTTCTCGGCCTCGATACGATCGATGGTGGACAGGAATCCCAATGCCATCATTGCGCCATAGTCATTGGGTCGACCGTACATTCCCATGGTCTGACTGGTGATGAACCGAGTGGCCTCACGCTTGGCCATCAGATCCTCACGGGTGCGTGGGACCTGCCAGCCGATGGCACGTCGGCCACCGTCCTCGCCGACATATGTGAGCACATCCCGCGTGGCGGGATCGAACTGGGCGTCTTGGATGGCGGCGAGGGTGTTGACCGCGCGCAGGTCGGGATGCGTGGTCACATCTGCGATGTCCTCGCCCTGAGAGCTGATGACACGACGTCCGTCGCGCAGAGATGCCTTGTAGGCGTCCCCGGAGAGCAGGTGACCGCCGGTCGCGTTCAGTTGTTCGGTCACCTTGTGGATGCGGAGCCGGTGCGCAGTGGCATCGTCAAGGGCCATAGCGGTGGTACTGATTGTCATGATCTGCCTCAGCTTTCGGTATCAGGAGTGGTTCGGGTGATGACGGCGATGGCTTCCACCTCGATCAGGAAGCCGTCGTACATGAGCCCGGCGACGCGGACTCCGGTCCCCGCAGGACCGTCGTCCGGGAGATACTCCATCCGAACGCGCGTCATGGTCTCCCAGTTCTGCTGAACCTCGTCGCCGGAACCCTCGAAGCAGTAGTAGGTGTTGAGTTTGATGACGTCGCTCCAGGTCGCCCCGGCCTCGGTGAGAATGGAGGTGAGTGACTCGAACACATTTCGGGTCTGCACCTCGATGTCCCCCTCACCGACGACGTTTCCGTGCATGTCGGCCGATAGCTGGCCTCCGGTGACAACGAGATTTCCCACTCGCCACCCCTGCGCGAACGGTGTGGGGATATGGTGCGTCCACGTGCTGTTCATCAAACGCTGGCGGTCGGCTCCGTCCCCGATGATGTGATCGAGCGCCGGGGAATCGGTGGCGGGTGTGATCTGCATGATGGTTCTCCTTTCAGAAGACCGTGGAAGGTGATGCCACGGCCTCGACACGCGAGGTACTGCGGGCTCGAACGAGTGCCAGGTAGAGCGCGAAGCTGACGATGGATCCGACAAGCCAGGAAATGTCGACACCATCCATTGCCGCCGAGATCCATCCCGTGAAGAACGCCCCCGACATGAAGGGCATCTGCACCACGAACCCGACGACATATGTGACCAGCGCGGGGATGTTGTACTTTCCGTATCCGGCATTGGCATCACTGAAGGAGGCAACGTCGTAGTGCCCCTTCGAAATCAGGTAGTAGTCGACGAGGTTCACCACGCTCCACGGGATGAGCAGACACATCAGGAAGTGGATGAAGCTCGAGTAGTTGACCAAGAAGTTGTCCGCAAAGAACAGCGCGACGACAAAAGCGATACCCGCGGTGATCGTGGCGACGGTGTTACGTGCCGCCGCTCCGGGCGACCAGGTCGGACGGAATGTCTGAATGAAAGTCAACGTACACAAGGCCGGACCATAGAGATTGATGACGGCGGCGTCGATGGCGCCGAGGAACAACATCGCCAGGACGAAAGCCGACACCGGGCCCGGCATGATGTCGACCAACTGTCCGATGGTTCCGTCTCCACCAGCAGCGGTGACCAGGAGTGCACCGAGCGCCATCATCGGAATCGCACCGAGAATCGAACCGAAGAAGGTGTAGCCGAATGCGGTACGCGCGGGTGTCTCTTCAGGAAGATAGCGAGAGTAGTCCGATACATATGGGGCATAGGCGATCTGCCACACAGCTGCGATCGAGGCCATACCGACGAAGCCGATGAGGTCGAATGACTGGGCGACGGTGCCCGTCGTGTCCGAACCTGCCGCCCTGAGGACATAGACGGCGACGAGCGCGACGGCTATCGCGAAGAGCACCAGCAAGATTCGGTTGAGGCGGTGAATCAGTTCATATCCGAAGACCACCGCGACCAGGGCCACCACAGTCGTGATCACCAGGGCGAGTGTCGGATCGAGGCCAGGGGCGAGAGCAACCAACGTATCTCGGGCCAGAACGATGATCGAGGCCAGGAATCCCAGATACATGAGGATGACGACCACCAGGACCAAGAGGGAGCCGTACATCCCGAATTGTCCACGCGCCTGAATCATCTGAGGAACACCCAGTTTGGCCCCCTGCACCGAGTGAAGGGCCATGAAGACGGCGCCGATGAGGTTACCGACGACGATGGCGACGATCGATGCTGCTGCGCCGAGTCCGAAAACCGTCGGCCCCAGGACGCCGGTGACCAGTGTCAGCGGCATGACCTGGACGCCGAACCAGACGGCGAACAGGTGGCGCGCACTGCCCGTGCGCTTGTCGGCCGGCACGGGCTGAATCGTCAGCTCCTCGATCAGCGGCGAGTTGGTTTGTGTCATACGGATCTCCGGGGGTCGAGAGGGGAAGCATGAGGAAGTTGTACGGCAAACTTATCGCTGTGCGGTAAGAGTGCAATACCGTGCCGTCTCTGTTTTCCGGAACGAAACATCCACGAAACATGCTGGTGTGGCCCGGGTTGCGACCCACGGCACAGAGCAGGCACGATAGCGTCTGTGCGGAATACTTCAGCTAGTGCGGGAGAAACAGTGCCGTCATATGTGCCGATGAACCAGTTGTTCACAATCGGTATCGGTCCATCCAGCAGCCACACGGTGGGGCCGATGCGTGCTGCTCGCGCCTTCACCCGAGACCCCCTGCTGCGGTCGTCGATACACCGAGTGAGTCGCATCCGGGTCAGACTCCTCGGCGCGCTCGGGGCGACCGGAATCGGGCACGGCACACCCGACGCAGTCGTCGCAGGACTGCTTGGCTGGCAACCACATGATTGCGATCCACAGCGGGTTCACGGTCTCTGGCAGCCAGAGGACGCCAACCCGTTCATCACCATCGGCCGACGACGTGTCGCACTGAGTTCGCTGGATATCGTCCTCGCCCCGCAGGACCGGAGCGCCGCTCATCCCAACGCAATGGAGGTGATCGCCCTCGACGGCGACGACATACCACTGGTGGCGCGCTGCTACCTCTCGACAGGTGGGGGCTTCATCGTCGAGACGGGCCGGGAACCGGCTCAGCCCAGTCGAGTCCACATCGAGTACGCAAGCTTCGACGAACTGGTCGGCGTCTGCCGGCGCACAGGGTGGAGCATCGCCGAGGTGGTCAGGCGCAACGAGATCGGACTGGGCAATCGACCAGATCTCGATGCCGCTGCCATCTGGTCGGCGATGAGCGACTGCATCGCCAGAGGCAAGGAACGCCAGACCAACTCGCTTCCTGGCGGTTTGGGACTACGGCGCCGTGCCCCAGATCTCGCCACTGCCCTGCAAGCGCGGGAGACCGGGACCGCAGCCGACCTGATCCGCATCCAACTCTCCGCGCTGGCGGTCAACGAGGAGAATGCGGCCGGCAACCGCGTGGTGACGGCACCGACCAATGGTGCTGCAGGCATCCTGCCTGCAGTGATCGACCACTACACGCGTACCGCAGGTGCATCACCCGAGGGCGTTGCCGAGATGTTGTTGACCGCCACGGCGATCGGCGGCATCGTCAAGACCGGTGCTTCGATCTCCGGAGCCGAGGTGGGCTGCCAGGGTGAGGTGGGGACCGCCTGCGCGATGGCGGCCGGCGCCCTGTGCGCGGCAATGGGCGGGTCACCTCAACAGGTGGGGGCCGCCGCCGAGATGGGCATCGAACACCACCTGGGGCTGACCTGCGATCCCGTTGGAGGGCTCGTTCAGATTCCCTGTATCGAGCGCAATGCGATCGCAGCGGTGACCGCCGTACAGGCGGCCACGCTGAGCCTGTACGAGGGACCACGCCACCATCACGTATCCCTGGACACGGCAATCCGGACCATGGCCCAGGTCGGAGAAGACATGCATTCCAAGTACAAGGAGACCGCACTCGGTGGGCTCGCCGTGAACGTCCCGGTCTGTTGACAGCTGCAGTATTCGGAAATGCCGGCGGCGATCAACCCGAATCTCGAACCGCCCAGGGCCGACCTTGGTGCACTGCTCCAGCCCCCCAAGTATTTTGGGACTCACATGAGAAGCACTAGGCTGCAGTCATGGGTGTGATCTATCTCGTCCGGCACGGTCAGGCCGATCCCAAGGCGTACGGCATCGTCGATGCCGCATCGCAGAGCGCGTCCGGTGAGATCGGCGGCCTCACGCCCACCGGGGTGCTGCAGGCCAAGCTGACCGGGCAGCTGCTCGCCGCCCGCACCGGGGAGATCACCTCGGCGTTCTGCGGCGATCTCCCGCGTCAGCGCGACACGCTCGCCGGAGTCCTGTCGGCCTTCGACTCCACACCGGCACCCCTGATCGACCCGCGGTGGAACGAGTACGCCCTGCCCGCGCTCGTCGGTGAGGCCAGCGCCGCCGAGTACGCCGACGGCCGCAACTATCAGCAGCGTCTCGACGCCGCACTCGGGGCGTGGATCGACCTCGACGACACCGTGCCGACCGCGGGCAGCGGCGGCGAGAGCTATGCGGGATTCCGCGACCGGGTGGGCGCGGCCGCGCAGACCGCCACCGAGCAGGCCGGCAGTGGTCAGACGGTGCTGGTGGTGTCGTCGGCGGGCGTGATCAGTCAGTGGATCGCCGCCCTGTGGGACGTTCCCGGACGGCAGTGGCCCGCGGTGTCACGCGCGATGGTCAACGCCTCGGTCACCAAGCTGATCGTCGGACGTCGTGGGGTGTCGGTGGTGTCGTTCAACGAGCACGCCCACCTCGACGACCGCGAGGGCGGTGTCGCCACCTTCCGGTGACGGCAACACGCCCTCGCGATGATCTCGTGGGATTGCGGCCGGTCAGGCCAGCCGGCGTAGACCGGCGGCGATGAACTCACCGGTCGCCTGGTCGGCCTTCTCCGCACCGGCGCCCGACGACGCCCCGGCACGCGCCCGGTGGGCGATGCCCTCGGCGATCACGCCGAGCTTCAGGTTCGCCAGGGCCAGGTAGAAGTCCCAGTCCCCCAGCTCGTTTCCGGTGGCGGTCACATAGCGCTGGGCGATGTCGTCGGCCGACGGGTAGCGCGGAGAGGTCCACGCGGCGTCGAATCCGACGACGGCGTCGAACACCGGCTCCCGGTACACACACATCAGGGCGACGTCGGTGATCGGGTCGCCCAGGGTGGCCATCTCCCAGTCGACCACGGCCGCAACCTTTCCCGGGTCGTCTGCGGACAGGATCGTGTTGTCCACCCGGTAGTCGCCGTGCACGATGGTGTTGCGGGCGTCCGCCGGCACCCGCTCGGACAGCAGCCCGACGAGCTTGTCCACGTCGGGCAGCTCGCGGGACTTGACGATCCCCCACTGCCGCGCCCACAGCTTCACCTGGCGGGCGGCAAACCCTGCCGGACGGCCGAATTCGCCGAGCCCGACGGCCTCGTAGTCCACCGCGTGCAGGGCGGCCAGGGTCGAGACGAGGCCGTCGAGATTGCGGTCGACCTCGGCATCGGAGAGCTCGTCGAGATCGGCACGGGTACGGATCACCCGCCCGTCGACGAATTCGACGACGGTGCACGGCGCCCCGAGGACCTCGCCCTCCACATCGAAGGCCACCGTCGGCGCGACCGGTACGTCCGTACCGCCGAGCGCGCTGGTCACCGCCCACTCGCGTGCCATGTCGTGGGCCGACGGCGTCAGTCCACCGGTCGGCGGGCGGCGCGCGATCCAGCGGGTGACCCCGTCGGTGACGGTGAACGTCAGATTGGACTTGCCGCCGCTGATCAGGCTGATCTGGAGGTCACCGGCAACCGCGACACCGTTGTCCACCAAGAACTTCCGCAGAACGACGGGGTCGAGGACGCTGAGCGGGTCGATCCCGGTCCCGGTGTCGCTCATACCTGGCCCGCCTCTGCTGCCGCGGCAGCCTTGCGGGCGCGCCCGATCGACCGACGGGCGATGGACCAGCGATGCACCTCGGAGGGCCCGTCGTAGACCCGGAACGGGCGCAGTTCCCGCTGCAGTCGGGCGATCGGCAGGTCGTCGGACACACCGAGTCCGCCGCACATCTGCATCGACCGGTCGGCCACCCGGCAGAATGCCTCGGCCGCAAAGGTCTTGGCGATCGATGTCTCGATGGAGGCATGACTGCCCTGGTCGAGCTCGAAGCAGGCCTTGACGAGCAGGGACCGCGTGGCGGCGAGGTCGATCTCGTTGTCGGCGACCATCTGCTGAATCATGCCGAGATCACCGAGCCGGCCACCGAAACCCTCACGGCGCGAGACATAGTCGAGGGCGACGTCGTGGCAGCGGGTGGCCGCGCCGAGCCAGCGCATCACATGGGTCATGCGGGCCGGACCGAGGCGCACCTGGGCATAGCGGTAGCCCTCGTCGACCTCACCGAGGACGTCCTCGTCGGGGACGAACACGTCGGTGAACAGCACCTCGCAGTGACCACCGATCATCGACCGGTCGATGGTGGGGACATGCCGGCCCACCTCGATACCCGGGGTGTCGGCCGGGGCCAGGAACATCGTGGCGCCGCCACGGTCGCCGGGGGCACCGGCGGTGCGGGCCATGATGATGAAGAACCCGGCACCCTCGGCACCGGTGATCAGGTGCTTGATGCCGTTGATCTTCCAGCCGCCGTCGACCTTGGTGGCCTGCGTCCGCAGCGCATTGGGGTCGGCGCCCGCACCCGGGGCCGGTTCGGTCATCGCGAAGCCCGATCGGACCTCGGCGGTGGCCAGCGGACCGAGGTAGAGCTCGCGCTGCCGGTCGTCGGCGATGTGGGCGAGCATGTGCACATTGCCCTCGTCGGGGGCGCCGATGTGCAGGGCCACCGGCCCGAACGTCGAGTATCCGGCCGCCTCGAACACCGGGACACGGTCGGACATGTCGAGTCCGAGTCCGCCGAACTCGACCGGCGCGTGCGGGGCGAGGATGCCGTCGGCGCGGGCCTTGGCATTCATCTCGCGCCGCAGTTCGTCGCCGCCGGCGGCGGTGATGTCGCCGCCGAAGCGATCTTCGATCGGCAACACGTACTCGCGGACAAAGCGGGTCGTCTTCTCGACGACGTCGACCACGTCCGGGCCGTACCGCAGGTCGATGGCCATGCATTCCTCCTCAGGGCACACGATCAGCGTACCGACCGATCGCTCGTTCTGTCGGAGTCAGACTGCCAGGCTCATCCGCGTGGGTCAACCCCTCACGACTGCGGGCGGTATCCCACGATGGACCGCGCGAGCTGCAGATTGCGGCGGATGAGCTCGTCGGCACCGAGTTCACCGTCGAGCTTGAACCAGGTGGACACACCGACACACATGGTCGCCACCGCACGGGCGGCATCCTTGGGGTACTCGGTGGCGAAGACGCCCTCCCCGACCCCGGCGAACACGATCTCGTCGACCATCCGCTGCTGGCGATCGCGGTAGCCGATGTAGGTGGGGCGGTAGTCGTCGTCGAGGCTGCGGATCTCGGTGGACCCGACGAACGCCTGTTCACGGCGGTACATGTGGAACCGCAACAGCGACTCGACGACGGCGTCGAAACGGTTGATCGGCTCCGGGCCGGCCTCCTCGATGGCCTTCTCCGAGCGGGCGAGCAGATCGGTCATGGTGCGTTCGAGCAGGCCCTGCAGCAGCGACTGCTTGGACGGGTAGTGGTGGTAGAGACCGGGTACCGAGAGGTTGGCCCGCGCGGCGATCTCACGCACCGAGGTGCCGTGATAGCCGTGCTCGGCGAACGCCGCGAGCGCAGCCGCGAGTGGCACAGGAAGCTCCTCGACCCCGTAGTCCCGCCAGCCGTCCTCGGTGCTCTCGGGGGTGTCCGCGGACTCCACCTGCGTCTGCTCGACTCCGCCACTCATGTGACCAACATATCCCGATGCCTACCCGGCCACCGCATCCACCAGCGACATCATCAGTCGCACACTGAGCGCGACCACCTCGTCACGCCCCAGCGCCACGTCGCCGTCGAGCCAGGCCGACAGCAATCGCGCGAGCCCGCCGACCTCGAACTGGGCCGCGCCGATCGCCTCCGGCGACACCTGCTTGGCCAGCGCATTCGACGCGGTGTCGACGGTGAGCATCGCGAACAGGGCCGTCGATTCGCTGCGCTTGTCGGCGATCGTCGGCGACAGGAGTTTGGGCGAGAAGAGCAATCTGCCCTTGCGCCGGTCGTCGTCGATGATGTCGACGATCGCACCCACCGCCCCCGCGACTTTGTCGTCGATGTCGTCGCCGGCACCGAATCCGGCGAGGGCCGAGTCGGAGATCTCGTCGACCACCCGGTCGAAGGTCGCGGCCACCAAGGCCTCCACCGAGTCGAAACTCTCGTAGAAATAACGGGGGTTGAGCCCCGATGCGCGGCACACCCCCCGGACGGTCACCGATCCCCCGCCGTCGGCGCCGAGCAGGTCGAGGGCGGCATCCATCAGGGCGATCCGACGCCGCGCGATCCGCTCGTCACCGTCGACCCCACCGTAGGAGCGCAGCGCGGCACTCCGCTCGGACTGGCCGTCGACGGGCCGGGAAGCGTCGGTCACGGCTCCCATCTTGGCATCCTCACCCTTGACACCCCACCGCACGGAGCGGTTCAATCAATCAGGAAACATGCGTTTCCAGAATTTCCGGACGGCTCGAGGGGTGCCGTCCCGACATTCGCCAGACACGCCGGGTGACGATCACACACCGGGCACACGACAGATCGGGGAGGACGTCATGACCGCGGCACGCGATGACCTGAGCACAGCAGGGAACGACCCGGGCACAGCCGAATCCGCCCTGGCCGCCCACCTGGCCGCCGACTCACCGGACACCGAGTTCCTGCCGAAAGCCGCGCGGATGTCGCGCGCCGAGCTCGACGCACTCCCGGCCGCGAACCTGGAGCTGCTGGGGATCGCCGCACTCGCCGGACCTGCCAACGTGATCATGCAGCTGGCCCTGCCCGCCGTCGGGTACGGCGTGTACGAGAGCCGCGTCGACTCCGGCAACCTGTTCAAGCATCCGCTCAAGCGCACCCGCACCACACTGTCGTACCTGGCGGTGGCCAGCTGCGATGATCCCAAGGTGCGCAAGGCATATCGTCGTGCGGTCGGCCGCTCCCACGCCAAGGTCCGCTCGACTCCGGAGAGTCCGGTGAAGTACAACGCCTTCGATCCGACGCTGCAGCTGTGGGTGGCCGCATGCCTGTACAAGGGGTGGGAGGACGTGCAGCGCATCTACGGCGATCCGGCGGCGATCACCGAGACCGCCTACCAGCAGGGTGCGGTCATGGGCACCACACTGCAGATGCCGCGGGAGATGTGGCCTGCCACCCGCGCCGATTTCGAGGACTACTGGAACGGCATGCTCGACGACCTGGAGATCGATCCGGTGATCCGCGAGCACCTGATGTCGATCGCCCGGATGGAGTTCGCCGGGCCGGTGATGTCGAAGCTGTTCGGCTGGCATTCGGAGATCTTCACCATCGGCTTCCTCCCCGAGGGATTCCGCACCGCCATGGGCGTGGAGATGCGGCCGTGGCAGCAACGGTTCTTCGACATCCACAACGCCATCGCCCGCGCCCTGATCCGGCGATTCCCGAAGCCGTTGCGCGCCTTCCCGTTCAATCTCCTGCTCGCCGACGTCAAGTGGCGTATGCGGACCCACCGGCCGCTGGTCTGAGCGCAGCCGGCCGACGCCGGCACGGGCTCACCGAATCTGTTTCAGCGCATCGCGATCCAGCTCGGACACCGACGTGTGCCCCGACAACCCGAGCGTCAGGTCGAGCTCGGCGATGATGTTCGCCACGGCGTCGCGAGCACCGTCGGCACCGGCGAGTGCCAGCCCGTACATATGCGGCCGGCCGATACACACTGCGTCGGCACCCAGCGCGAGCGCCTTGAAAACATCGGCGCCGGTGTAGATCCCGGAGTCCACCAGGACCGTGGCACGACCGTCGACGGCGTCGGCGACATCGGCCAGGGCGTCGACCGACGAGATCTCCCCGTCGATCTGGCGGCCACCGTGGTTGGAGACGACGATGCCGTCGATCCCGGCGTCGACGGCGGCGCGTGCATCGTCGGGGTGCAGGATTCCCTTGAGCACGATCGGCAACGACGTCTTGTCCCGCAGTGATGCGATCTCGGCCCAGCCGAGCGACGGCCGTGAATAGATGTCCAGGAAGGTCTGCACACCGACCCGAGGTTCCGGCCGGATCAGATTGCGTAGCAACGCACCCGGGGTGTTGCGGGCGATGGCGAACAAGGTCTTGATGGCACCCACCGAGATCTCTTGCCGCTCGGTCGAATCGGTGGCGGCGCGGGTCCGCTCGGCGACGATCTCGGCGAAGCGCGGATCGGAGGTGTACTGGGCGATCCCCTCGGCCCGCGCGAACGGCAGCGACCCGAGGGCCAGATCCTGAGGGCGCCAGCCGAGCATCGTGGTGTCGAGGGTGACGACGACGGCCTGCGCCCCGGACGTCTCGGCGCGGTGCACCAGCGAGTCCACCAGGTCGTCGTCGACCGACCAGTACAGCTGGAACCAGCGTGGCGCGCCGGGCCGCACCGCATCCATCTCCGCGGCGATGCGTTCCATCGGGGCGCTGCCCTGATTCGAGAAGATGTACGGCACACCGAGTTCCGCAGCTGCGTGACCGATGTGCACATCGGCGTCGGGATGTGCCAGGCCGCCGGCGCCGACCGGTGCGAACAGGATCGGGGCGGGTAACCGGGTCCCGAACAGATCCACCTCGAGACTGCGCTGCGACACATCACGCAGGACCCGCGGCACGATCGCCCACCGGTCGAGGGCCTCGCGGTTGGCGGTCATCGTCCGGCCCTCACCTGCCCCGCCCGCGATGTAGGCCCACGCCCGCGCCGACATCACCGTGCGTGCGCGACGTTCGAGGCCGGCGAAATCCGCGGGCACCACCGGCTTCCGCCCGTGCACACCTGCACCGTAGATGTCGTTCTGACGTGCCCGGCCCCAGCCTGCGGTCATCGGTGACCCCTCCCGAATTCGACGGTGGCCACAGTAAAGCACGCACCCCCGGCCCGGTTGCCCTGTTGCCCCGGGCCGGCAGGGCCGCTCACGCCGACACCAGCAGGGCCGCCCCCATCCCGATCATGATCACCGCGACCACCCCGTCGATCACCCGCCACGCCGCAGGTCTGGCGAACAGCGGTGCGACGCGGTGGCTGCCGCCGCCGAGCAGGGAGAACCACAGCACGCTCGCCAGGCTCGCGCCGACGGCGAACGCCCACTTCCCGGCGCCCTGTCCGTTCGCGATGGCGCCCATGGTGACCAGGGTGTCGAGGTAGACGTGCGGATTGAGCCAGGTCAGCGCGAACGCGGTACCGATGGCGGCCCACCGGCTGACCGTCGCCGCCTCGGCGCGGTTGGCGGTGATCGCCTCACCACTACGCAGGCATCGCCGTGCGGCCATCCCGCCCAGCACCATCACGTAGATGCCGCCCAGGATCGTCGCGACGGTCACCACCCGCGGATGGGCCGCGATCAGCGCCCCGAGCCCGGCCACCCCCGCGACGATCAGCACGACGTCGGACAGCGCACACACCGCGACCACCGGCGCGACGTGCGTCCGGCGCACCCCCTGCTGCAGGACGAAGACGTTCTGCGGTCCGATCGCCACGATCAGCCCGATACCGGTCAGCAGGCCGGCCAGCGCCGGCAGCAGGAATGCGTTCACGTTCTCCGACGCTAGGAGCGTCTCCACCCGAAGACCAGCGAATGTTTTTCATGAATCATTAGACTCACTTCATATGGAGATCGGTCAGGACGCACTGCAGACGTTGTCGGCGGTACTGCGCGAGGGCACGTTCGAGGCCGCGGCGACGGTCCTGCACATCACGCCGTCGGCGGTCAGCCAGCGCATCAAGGCCCTCGAGCACTCGGTCGGCCGGGTCCTGGTGCGCCGCACCAAACCGGTGCGCGCCACCCGTGACGGCGAGGTCCTGGTGCGTCTGGCCGAACAGTGGGAACTGCTGGTCACCGAGGCCGGTCAGGAACTCGCCGGGTCCGCCGACGGCCCACCGGGCACCGACCGGCCGCTCGTCCATCTGCCGATCGCGGCGAACGCCGACTCCCTGGCCACCTGGCTGCTGCCCGCCCTCGCCGACTTCCACCGCAACCATGCCGCGGCCGTCGAGGTCCGCCGCGACGACGAGTCCCGCAACAGCGAGTACCTGCGGACCGGTGAGGTGCTCGGCGCCATCACCTCGATCCCCGACCGCATCCGCGGCTGCCGGGTGCAGCCGCTCGGCTCGATGCGCTATCTACCGGTCGCCACCCCCGACTTCCTCGCGACGTGGATGCCCGACGGCCCCACCGACGCCGCACTCGCCCGCGCGCCGATGATGCTCTTCGACCGCAGTGACCAGCTGCAACGCGACGTCCTGCGCATCCTCACCGACACCCCGGGCGATCCGCCCGGGGTGTACATCCCCGGGTCGGTCGAGTACCACCGTGCGATCGAACTCGGGATGGGATGGGGTGCGGCGCCGACCGTGCAGATCGCCGGCGCACTCGCCGACGGTCGGCTGGTCCGATTCACCGACCGCCACGTCGACGTCCCGTTGTACTGGCAGTACTGGACGGTGAGTTCACCGCTGCTGACCGCACTCACCGACTACATCGCCGACGCCGCGGCCACCCATCTCGATCCGGTCGGGCACCTCAGTCCGCAGGCGCGGGCACCGCGGTGAGGTGCGGCTCGTCGTCGACGAGAGGGTGGTCCACCTCGTCACGCCACAACCGGGCGGCGAGATAGAAACAGAGCGCGAACGGTACCGGGAGCAGCCCACAGACGATGAACGTGGCCTGCAGGCCGATCGCATGGGCCAGCGGTGCGGCCAGCGCCATCGACACCGGCATCAGCACCGCCGAGACGAAGAAGTCCAGCGAGGCCACCCGCCCGAGCAGGGCGGGCGGGACCCGACGCTGCAACAGCGTGCCCCACAACACCATCGGACCGTCGAACAGGACACCGGTGACGAAGGCGGCGACGATGAACACCCAGGTGTGACCGGCGATCCCCATGAGCACCAACGGGACCGAGGAGAATCCCCAGACCGCGAACATCACGCTGAGATACCGCCGCGGCATCGGGATGGATGCGAACACCAGTGACGAGATCGCCGCTCCCACACCGAAACCGGCCAGCACCAGCGCATGGTCACCGGCACCACCGTGGACGCGTTCCCGCAGTGCGAACGGGATGAGCACCTCGATCGGACCCATCGTCGCCAGCACCAGGATGGTCGCGAAGAACAACGTCGACCACAGCCACGGGGTCCGCCACATGTAGACGAAACCCTCGGCCATGTCGGTGACGATCGACCGGAACGCGTTGCCGCGCAGCGTGGTCACGTCACGACGCAACGGGACCGGGCGCATCGCCAGATAGCAGACACCGGCGGCCACACTGGCGATGGCGGCCACCACGATCGCCTGCGCGGGTGCCGCTGCCGCGATCACCGCACCGGCCACCATCGGACCCACCGCCTGGAACAGCACCGGCCGCAGGAATCCTTCGATCCCGTTGGCGGCCTGCAGTTCCGACGGTGTCACGATGCTCGGCAGCAACGCCGAATACGCCGGGTAGTACATGCCGGTGGTGATCCCGCCGAACAATGCGGCGAGCACCACGATCGGCAACGACAGCACCCCGACGAGCGCACACACACCCACCGAGACGAAGGCGAGGGTCTTGACCACCTCGAGGCCGATGATGATCCGACGCTGCGACACCCGGTCGGCGAGCACACCACCGGCCAGCGTCGAGACCACCATCCCGATCGCGGCCACACCGGTCGCGATCGACACCTGCGCGGGCCCGCCCCCCAGGGCGATCACCTGCCACACCAGGGCGATGGTCCACACGCCGTCGGAGAACAGCGCGAACACCAGGCCGGCGGCGAGCAACCGGTACTGGCCGCCGACGAACGGTCGGAGTGCCTTCGGCAGCACGGTGGTGGACGACGCGGTAGAACTCACCACTAGAGCTTGCCCGATCCCGCCCCGCCGAGGCGAACGGATTTCGGCGCCGGTCGGCTCGCCCGCCGTCGGTTGGACGGCCTCGGAGCGGGTCACCACCGGCTCGAACCGCGGTCGCGACCACCCACCCGATCGGCACGGGTCGAGCCCGGCGAGGAGCACAAGAACGCTGGTTGAGTCGACGAGGAGCGAAGCGACGAGACCAGACACCACCCACCCCACGCTGCGCAGATTTCGACACGGGTCCTCGCCCTTCAGGGCTCGGTCCCGGCTCAATCAGCAATCACTGCCCACCACCCAATCAGCTCTGTTCGAGCCCGGCGAGGACCACATAGACGCCGGTTGAGCCGACGAGGAGCGAAGCGACGAGACCAGACACCACCCACCCCACGCTGCGCAGATTTCGACACGGGTCCTCGCCCTTCAGGGCTCGGTCCCGGCTCAATCAGCAATCACTACCCACCACCCAATCAGAAACTGTTCGAGCCCCGCGAGGAGCACGAAAACGCTGGTTGAGCCGACGAGGAGCGAAGCGACGAGACGAGTCGAAACCTCCGCCGGCCGACGTCCCCAACCCCACCACCTCAGAAGTGGGCACCACCCGATCAGAAACTGTACGAGCCCGGCGAGGAGCACGAAAACGCTGGTTGAGCCGACGAGGAGCGAAGCGACGAGACGAGTCGAAACCTCCGCCGGCCGACCTCGAAACCCCACCACAGGCAGACCGGTCAGCTGGCGCGGCGGGCCGTCTTCTTCGCGGTGGTCTTCTTGGCAGCCGTCGTCTTCTTGGCAGCCGTCGTCTTCTTGGCAGCCGTCGTCTTCTTCGCCGGGGCCTTCTTGGCAGCCGCCTTCTTCGCGGGGGCCTTCTTCGCCGGGGCCTTCTCTGCGGCCTGCTCGGCGGATCCGCCGCGGTCCTTCACCGATGCACGCAAGGCGGCCAGCAGGTCGGCGACCTCGGAGTCCTCGTCGGCGCCGGCATCCTCGTCGGTCTCCGGGAACGCCTCGTCTCCGGTGGCCTTCGCCTCGATGAGTTTGGCCAGTTCTTCCTGGTAGGTGTCGGAGAACTCGCTCGGGTCGTAGTCCTGTGCCATCGACTCGATCAGCGACGACGCCATCGACAGCTCCTGCGGCCGGATCTCGACGTCCTCACCGAGGAAACCGAAGTCCGGGACGCGCACCTCGTCAGGCCACAACAGCGTCTGCAGGGTCATCACACCCGGCTCGATCACGCGCAAGGCGGCCATCCGGGTGCGGTTGCGCAGGGTGAACGACGCGATCGCCAGCCGGTCGGTCTCCTGCAGTGCCCGCGCCAGCAGCACATAGGCCTTCGGGGATTTCGACGACGGTTCCAGGTAGTACGGCTTGTCGAAGTAGATCGGATCGACCTGATCGGCCGGCACGAACTCCAGGATCGAGATCTCGGGACTCTTCTGCACCGGCAGCGTGGACAGGTCGTCCTTGGTGAGCACCACGGTCTCACCGCCCTCGGCCTCGTAGGCATTGGCGATGTCGGCGAAGTCCACCTCGGTGTCGGTGCCCTCCCGAACCCGCCGATAGCGGATGCGGGTGCCGTCGGCCGAGTCGACCTGATAGGACTTGCGGTCGTGGCTTTCCGTGGCCGAGTACACCTTGACCGGCACGTTCACCAGGCCAAAGCTCAGATCGCCCTTCCAGATCGAGCGCATGTGGGCCATTGTGCCATCACATCTGCGCTTGCGGGCGTGGCACGCTGGACCCATGGCATCCGGACAGACCCTGGAGGTGGACGGCCACCACATCACGGTGACCAACCTGGCCAAGATCCTCTACCCCGAGACCGGGACCCGGAAATACGACGTCATCGACTACTACGCACGCGTCGCCGACGTCATGCTCCCCCACCTCGCACGGCGCCTGATCACCCGCAAACGCTGGCCCAACGGCGTGCAGAGCACACCGTTCTTCGAGAAGGCCGTCCCCGAGGGCATCCCGGACTGGGTGGCCCGGCACGGCGTCGAACACAGCAGCCGGATCATCGAGTACGTCGTCGCCGACTCCGCCGCCACCCTGGTGTGGCTCGCGCAGATGGCCGCCCTCGAACTGCACACCCCACAGTGGCGGCTACCCACCGGCGACGACGAGTCGCTGCAGAGGTTCGCCGCCGAGGGCCCCAAGGCCAACCGCCTCGTCCTCGATCTCGATCCGGGACCGGAAGTGCCGCTGCGTGAATGCGCCGAGGTGGCCCTCGCCATCCACGAGATGCTCGACCACGCCGGACTGGCGTCGTATCCGGTCACCAGCGGCGGCAAGGGAATTCACGTCTACGCACGCTTCCCCACCCCGGTGTCGTCGGATTCGGCCCGCACCGTGGCCAGGCAGATCGCCACCACCCTGGCCCAGACGCATCCCGACGCGATCACCGCGACCATGGCGAAAACCGAACGCCACCAGCGGATCTTCATCGACTGGAGCCAGAACAGCGCCGCCAAGACCACCCTCGCCCCGTACTCGCTGCGCGGGCGGGAGCAGCCGTGGGTGGCCGCACCACGCACCTGGGACGAACTCGACGACCCCGATGTGCGGCAACTGCTCTACACCGAGGTCCTCGAACGCATCGACGAGATGGGTGACCTGCTCGACGGACTCGACGATCCGTACCCCGCCGATCCCGGCAGCATCGATCCCGACCCCGCCGAGCAATCCGCGGACCCGGGACCACACGACGAATCCCTTCCCGCGGGAACCACTTCCGGCCAGGTGATCAACCTGCGGGAGTACCGGCGCAAACGGGACGCAACGGCCACCCCGGAACCGTTCGGCGACGACGCGATCCGCGAGCAGCGCGCCGAGACCGCCCCTGCATCGGATGGACCGATCTTCGTCATCCAGGAACACCGGGCACGGCGCCTGCACTACGACTTCCGCCTCGAACGCGACGGGGTGCTGGTCAGCTGGGCGATCCCCAAGAACCTGCCCACCGACCCCGACCAGAACCGCCTCGCCGTGCACACCGAGGACCACCCGCTCGACTACGCCGACTTCGCCGGCGACATCCCGGCCGGCGAGTACGGCGGAGGGCATGTCGAGATCTGGGACCGCGGCACCTACGAGACCGAGAAGTGGCGCGACGACGAGGTCATCGTGCGGCTGCACGGCACCAGAATCCAGGGCCGCTACGCCCTGATCCGCACCGGCGAGCAGAACTGGCTGGCGCATCTGATGACCGACGAGGCCCGACCGATCCTGCCCGACAGCCTGCGCGATCCGCGACCGATGCTGGCCACCGACGAACCGATCGACGGACTGTCGGAGAAGGACTGGGCCTTCGAGGGGAAGTGGGACGGCTACCGGATTCTGGTGCGATACGTCGGCGGTGAGTTCCGGCTGACATCGCGCTCGGGACTCGACATGACCGCCGACTTCCCCGAACTCGCCTCCATCGCCGACGATCTCGGGCTGATCGACGCCGTCCTCGACGGCGAGGTGGTGGCCCTCGACTCCGCCGGTCGCACCAATTTCACCCTGCTCGCCGGACGCAACAGCGCCACCGAAACGCTCACCCTCAAGCTGTACCTGTTCGACATCCTCTACCTGAACGGGACGTCGTTGCTGCGCACGCCGTGGGAGCAGCGACGGGCACTGCTCGAGGCGCTCGCACCCGCATTCCGGCACTCCCGCCACGTCGAGGTCCCGCCACTGCTCGGCGGTGACGGCGCCGCGGCGATGGCCCACAGCCGCGAACACCATCTCGAGGGGGTCGTCGCCAAACGTCGCACGTCGACCTACCAGCAGGGACGCCGCACCTCCACCTGGCTCAAACACAAGAACTGGAGTGATATCGAGGTGGTGATCGGCGGCTGGCGACCGGGAAACGGCAACCGCGCCCACACCATCGGCTCGCTGCTCCTCGGCCTGCCCGAGGAGACCGGGCTGCGCTACGTCGGACGCGTCGGCACCGGGTTCACCGACGCCGGGCTCACCGCTCTGGCCGCCGAACTGGAGCCGCTGCGGATCTCGCGGTCGCCGTTCCTGGACAAGCTCGACCGGCCGGTCGCCGCGAACGCGGTGTGGGTGCTGCCCAAGATCGTCGGCGAGGTGCAGTTCATGGACTGGACCTCCACCGGACATCTGCGCCACCCGAGCTGGCGCGGCATTCGCCGGGACAAACTGCCCGGCGATCTGTGATCATCACAACGGGCCCATGAGCGGAAAGAGGACCATCAGATGACCGACACCCGCGGTACGACGATCACCGTCACCACCCCCGACGGAACCGCCGAAGCCTATCTGACACAACCCGTTCCGGACCCCGACAATCCGGGCGGCCCGCTGCCCGGGGTGCTGCTGATCATGGATGCGATCGGTCTGCGGCCCCGGATCGAGACGATGGCCGACCGGATCGCCTCGTGGGGATATGTGGTGCTCGCCCCCAACGTCTTCTACCGCGACGGCGACGCCGCGGCCACCTCGCCCTCGGTGGAGTTCCTCGACGACGAGTCGCGGGCGGAGTTCTTCGCCGGGGCGATGCCGCGCATCCGCCGGCTCACCCCCGACCTCGCGACCCCCGATCTGCGCGCCTACGTCGACGCCCTGCACGCCCGCCCGGAGGTGTCGCCGGGACCGATCGGGGCCACCGGCTACTGCATGGGCGGACGGCTGGCCCTGCTGGCCGGGGCCACCCTGCCCGACGACGTCGCCGCCATCGGGATGTTCCACACCGGAGGTCTCGTCACCGACACCTCCGCCAGTCCCCACCTGTGGGTCACCGACGTGCGTGGCGAGGTGCTCGCGGTGCACGCCGACCACGACCGCTCCCTGCCGCCGGTGGCAATCGCCCGGTTCGAGCACGCCCTGAGCTCCGCCGGCGTGACCCATCACACGACGGTGTATCCGGGTGCCCGCCACGGCTACACGATGTCCGACACCGCCGAGTACAACCACGACGCCGCCGAGCATCATTTCGCGGAACTGCGCAAGCTGTTCGCCCGCACGTTGCACTGAGGGGTGGCGGGCACCCTCACCGTGCCCCGGTAGGCACCTGCGGCTAGCCTCAGGGAAGCCGAGACCGAGGGAGCCCGAGTGTTCGTCGTCGCCCACATCAGCGACCTGCATTTCAACGGGACGCGCTTCAACCGCGCCCGTATCGAGTCGGCGCTCAACTACGTCAACGCGCGCGCCGACGGCATCAACGCACTCCTGATCACCGGCGACATCGCCGACGAGGGCAGCCCGTCGGAGTACCGCGAGGCGCACCGGGTGATCGACAGCCCGCTGCCCACCCTGATCACCGTCGGCAACCACGACACCCGTGAGGGGTTCCGCGAGTTCGTGCTCGGCGAGCCCGGTTCGGCGCCGGTCAACTCCGCACGCCTGATCGACGGTGTGCTGTTCCTCGTCGTCGACAGCTCCATCCCCGGCCGCAACGACGGATTCATCGACGACGACACGCTCACCTGGATGTCGGCGCAGATCACCGCGGCCGGTCCGGACACCCGGGTGCTGGTGGCCTTCCACCATCCGCCCGTGGTGATCCAGATGACCTTCATGGACACCATCCGCCAGACCGGGGAGGAACGGCTCGCCGAACTCGTCGACCAGCACCCGAACATCGTCGGATTCCTGTGCGGTCACGCCCATTCGGCATGTGTCACCCGATTCGCCGGCCGCCCGCTGTGCGTGGCGCCGGGCGTCGCCTCCACCCTCAACCTGCCGTTCGAGGGCCAGGACATCGTCAACCGCGGTCAGCCGCCGGGCGTCGCCTTCCACATGCTCGACGGCGATCGGCTGATCACGCACTTCCGCTCGGTCATGTTCTGACCCCACCCAGTACCCGAGGGGCTCGGTCGGTACCCGGGGGGCTCAGTCGGGCAGTTCGCCGATGAACGTCCGCATGTCGAGCAGCGTCGAGTCGTCCGGGGCATAGGAGAGCCCCTCCGCGATCCGGGCGTCGGCGGCCTGCCGGTCGTCCTGCTGGTACTCCACCCAGGCAGCCGACGCACAGGCGGCCACCACCAGCGGAATCCACCCGTTGTGCCGGGCGGCCTCGAGCGCGGCCGCGAGCAGCACCCGCGCACCATCGGGATCCTCCGCCGCACGGAGGTCCGCGGCGGCGATGTCGACCTGCGCGCGGGTGTAGACGGTCTCCGGGCCGTCGGGCAGCACGGCCAGGAGCCGGCCCGCACGGGCGAGGTGGGCCTCGGCGACGGCGACATCGTGCAGGGTGTGCGACGCCATCGCGGCGCGGCGCAGGGCATCCACCGCATCGACCACCGCCCCGATCGCCTCGAAGACGTCGGCGGCCGCGAGGTAGTCGACGATCGCGGCCGGCGCGTCGTCGACCGCATCGCGCTCGTCGGCCCGGAAGCGCAGCAGCCGCGCCCTGTCGTCCTCGGGGGAGTCCGGCGGGAGCGTCTCCAGCACCGCGGTCACCGTCATCGCGGCCTCGGCGTGCAGGCCCGCCCGCGATTGGGCGGTGGCCATCACCCGCCGGCCACGATCGGCGTGATAGTCGTCGCCGAGGGCGGTCATCCGGTCGGTGACCGGTCCGACGATGTCGATCACCGACTGCGCGTCGTCTCCCCGTTCCACCATCACCCCCGCCAGATCGAGGGCGACGCTGTCGGCGGTGTGGGCGAGTCCTTCCACCGTGAGGACCGCCCGCGCATGCTCGGCATCATCCACCGCGCCGCCGAGATCGCCTGCCGCGAGCCGGATCTCGTAACGATGCATGAGCACCTCGGCACGCTGGACGTAGCGGGAGTGGGTCAGCGCCTCGTCCAGCAGCGGTTCCACCCCGGCCGGGTCCCGCTGCTGCTGATCGGCCGATGCCAGCCGCAACGCCTCGACCAGTTCGGCGCGCGCCTCCATCCGCTGATCCGAACCGGTCGCCGACGCCACGGCGCGACGGGCCGCCGACACCGCGGCGTCGGCGTCGTCGGCGAACTCGAGATCCTGCGACCCGCGCAGATTGGCGCGGGCACGGTGCATCGTGGCCTTGAGCATCCAGGAGTCGGCCACCGGTGAACCCGCGCCCTCACGCAACCGGACAGCGGCATCGGGATCGGCGAGGACGGCCAGTCCCCGGTCGAGGGTCGCGATCGCCGCCGACGTGTCGGTGCCCGAGATCAGCATGGCCCGGATGTTCCAGATATTCGCCTGCCGTTCGGGTTCCCAGCCCGGATCGGGGACGGCATCGGCCGCCGGCAGCGACGACCCGGCGCTCAGATCGACCTCGAGTGCGTCGGCGAGCAACCTCGACTGCATCGCCCAGTGCGGCCGGCCGATCGCCGACGCCCGCTCCGCGGCGGTACGCAGTTCGGCGACCGACAGGTCGGGATCGGTACGCCGACGATCCCAGGCCAGAGCCTGTTCGGCACGGACCCGTTCCAGCTCGGTGAGATCGGAAAGCTTGTCCCGCAACAGTTCCGCACACTGTTCGGCACGACGCTCCGAGACCGGGCGGAAGACGAACATCCCCGACAGCAGGCCGGCGGCATCCCGCCGGGCCACCGGGACCACCTCGGACTCCGGGTATCCGCCGCCCCGCACGGCCAGCAGCCGCTCGGTGCGGTCGGAGATCGCGGTGGTGCGATTGCGGATGTCGAACCGCTGCGCCAGTTCCCGGGCGCGCGTGGCGAATTCGTCGGCGAGTTCACCGACCGGCCGGACACGGGCGGGCTGCGACGGCGAGATACGTTGCGCCACCACGGAATCCGGATCGATTGCGGCCACCGACGCGAACACGGCACCGATCGCCGTCGCCTGCTGCAGCTCGGTCATCGGACTGAACGCCTCGTCGATCCGGTCGAGGTGGCGCAGGACCAGCTGATGTGCGGTGGCGAGCTCGTCGACGTGCAACAGGCCGATCAGCGACTCGGCGGCACGGCCGATCATCGCCGGATGACGCCACACCCGGTCGACGGCGCGGACCGCGGTGACCACGTCGTCGCGGCGGCCCGCGCGCGCATAGGGACCGACCAGCGGATACGACGGCTCGGCCGGGAAGAACCCGCACCGGTTCCCGTTGTCGGCGAGTCCGCCCTCGCCGAGCGACACCGCGTCGTGGTCACGTCCGGCCTCGGCGTAGTACCGCGTGAGGCAGGCCTCGATCCAGTCGTCACAGAATCCCGGTGGCGGCGGCGTACCCAGCATCGGTTCCATGATCTCCACGGCTCGCCCCGGATCGCCCTGGTGGAGCGCGATCTCGGCCTCGACGTATGCCTCGACGGCCGACGGGTCGTAGCCCCCGGCGGTGGCGCGCACGGTCCAGTCGGCGACCAGGGCCCGGATCTGGTCGAAGCCCATCGCCGGCAGTTCGATCGCGTTCATCACGACGTCGGCGAGGTTGACGTACACCTCGAACATCTCGTACTCGTGCAGTCGGAGTTCGGGTCCGCGCGCGTCGAGGTCGGCAAGCATCCAGGCCACCAGCGTCAGCTGGTCCACCGAGGGACCCCACGACGCCGCCGCCATCGCCGCATCGAGCCGGGCGGTGAACATCGTCCGCCGATCCCCGAGCGCGTCGGCCCGGGCGATCAGCGACGGATACGGGGTGAAGTCGTGTTCCCCGGGCCCGCCGTGCCCGTGGCGGGCCTCCCACAGGTCGCGCTGCAACCGCTCGAGCTCGTCGTCATCCCTGGACGGACCGGCCATCGTCACCTCTCGAGGTCTCCATTCTTCACGAGTCCGACTGTGGCGAAGGTGAATTCACCACATCAACGCTCCGCGCGGCGAGATCGGCGAGGATTCCGAGTGCCTCGTCGACCTCCGCGGCCACCACCCCGCTGACCGGTCGGCGGGTACGGATGGCGGCCTGGCCGTAGATGGTCCGCAGCACCGCCCCGCGGACGAGCTCATCGTGGATTCCGTTGAGCCGCTGGATCAGCGGATTGGTCGTGTTGAGCACCAGGGTCGGCCGTCCGTCCACCGGCTCGGTGTCGGTGACCAGGCCCGCCAACGCCGACAACCATGCGTCGGCCTTGCCCTCGACATTGGCCAGCAGCTGCTCACGATCGCGGTCGAGTTGTGCCGAATCATCGGTGATCAGCAGCGCGGCAACCGATTCCGGGGCGAAGGCGCCGATCTCGGCGCGGCAGTCGAAACGCAGCAGGGCACGCCGGGCGGCGTCGAGCAGTACCGCGAACGTGTCGGCGTCGTCGGTGCCGGCCACCCCGATCTGGCCCAGCAGGTACTGCTGGGTGACCGGCTCACAGCTGACGTCGGGGTTCGCGTGGAGCAGTTCCCGGATGACGGCGGTCTCGAAGGCATGACCGGCATTGATCAGTCCCACACCACGATGGGTGAGGATGTCGGCGAGCACCCGGAAGTCGTCGACACTCGAGGTGTATCGCAGCGTGCCGAAGCGGGCGCGGAACGCCGACAACGACATCGGCCCCACATTGGTCTCGTACCGGCAGTGCCGGTCGACGAAGCGGAGCAGTTCCGGTGTCCGGTGGGCGATCGACTTGATCCCCAGTTCGTGGACGGCGAGGAACCGTTCGCGCGCCGAGGTGTGATCACCGAGTCGGACGAGCCAGTCACTCACCTGGGCGGCAAGGCCGTCACGGACCTCGGCGAACAGTTCGTCGCGCACCAGCCCCTCCCGGGATGCGGTGAGCGCCAAGCCCTGTGCGTCGATCACCACCCGCACGAAATAGGCCCAGTCGGGCAGGAGGTCGGCGAGGTCGCCGACGAGCAGCCCCTTGACGTAGCACCGGTGCCCGGCCCGCTGGGTGGGATCCGACGCCGACGGCCGCACGTAGGCCACGCCACGCAACCCGGCCTGGGGCACCGACAACTCGAAGGTCTCGAGCGGGGTGAATCCGAATTCGTCCTGGCAGAAGGCGATCCGCCGGGCCGCACGCTCGCCTGCGTTGAGATCGGCACCGAACGGATCGGCCACGGGGGTGATGGTCTCACCGTTCACCCGGACCGGGGTCCGGCGCAGACCGATGTAGTCGGTGACCAGCCGCCGCACCCGATGGGGATGCAACCATTTCTCGCTGCCGCGCCGGGCACGCAGCCGGATAGTGGTGCCGGGCTCGGCGCGGGTGCCGTCGGCCACCGTGAACCGGCCGGCCACCGACCCAGACCATCCCACCGGCTGCCCGCCGGGCGTGCGGGAGTCGACGTCGATGGCGTCGGCGACGAGGAAGGCGCTGAGCAGCCCCACCCCGAACTGTCCGATGGTGTCCTCGGCGGCGAATCCGAGATCGTCGCGTTTGGAACTGCGCCCGATGGTGCCGAGCAGGTCGGCGATCACCGACCGCGACATCCCGCAGCCGTGATCGTCGATACGGAACTCCACACCGTCTGTCTCGATGGCGATCTCGGTGTCGGCGGTACCGGCGACGGTGTGTGCGTCGAGGGCGTTCTGCACCAATTCGCGAACGTAGACACCCGGATTCGAGTACAGGTTGGTGCCGAGCACGTCGATCAGTGAGCGCAGGTCGACGTCGTAGGCGCCAGGTGAGCTCATGGCGGTCATCCTACGGTGAGCAGGATTCAGCCTCCGGAAGACCCTCCACTGCGCAACTGTTCGAGCACCTTGCCGCCGATCTCACCGAGCAGACCCGGACCCACATCGGGCAGTTCGTCGGTGGACAACAGCGGTTTGCGGGAGGCGGGAAGTCCGGCGGTGCGGGTGGCCTCCACCCGGATACCGGTCTGCTTGTCCTTGGCCAGCGGGGTGGTGTACTTCGCCAGATCGGTGGGAGTGGTCACGGTGCTCACCACTTTCAGCCCGGTCGATCCGAAATCGGCTGCCGCCCTGCGAATGTGGTTGGGCGAGGTGACGAGGACGATGTCGGTGATGCCGCGGGGCCGCAGGATCGGGGCGGTGTTCTGCGCATTCGACACGGTGGAGACCGACTGCTCCTCGGTGACGATCCGCGTGGCGTCGACGCCCTTGCGGATCAGCCAGGCCCGCATCGCACCGGCCTCGGTCACCCCGTTCTGCGGTTTGCCGCCGGTGACGACGATCGGCGCCGACGGCAGCACCTGCGCCTGCGCGAGCCCGGCCTCGAGTCGTTTGACCAGTTCAGGGGCCATCTCACCCTTCGGACTCAACCCGAATCCGAGGATGACGATGGCCGGGTTGCCGGCCACCTGCTGCGGCTGGGTGGCGGGCACGATGGCCGCGGCGGCCGTCACCGCCTCGGTGACCGTTCGCGCGGTTCCGGCGAGCAGCGGGTTGACCACGGCGAGCCGCCGCAGGGCGGCGGACGCGGTGCTCGCATCGTCGACCTGATCGCTCCAGATCGCCTGCAGGGCCAGCGATTGGCCGTCGGCCGGCGAGAGCGTGACCGCCTGCCGGAGGGCGTCCAGGCCGCCGGTCACGTCGCCGGTGCCGAACTTCTGCTGGGCGTCGTTGTAGAGCGTCGCCGGATCGGTGGCCACGGCCACGGTCTGTACCCGCGGATGCTCCCCCACGGGAATCGAGCCCACCGCGGCACCGGTCACGGCCGACGCCACGATCACCCCGGCCGCGACATAACGGAATCGCTTCACTCTGGTCACACCAGTCACTGGCGTAACAGTATCGGTCTTCGGCAACAGCCCGGCACGCATCCGGTGACGGTCCGATAACGCCGACCGCCCCGAGGCCGGTGGCCCCGGGGTGGTCGGAGGGTGTGTACCGCTACCGTACTGCGGTCCTACAGCGCCTTCAGCTCTTCGATCACCGCGTCGACGGACTTCTTCGCGTCGCCGAACAGCATCGACGTCTGATCGAGGTAGAACAGCGGGTTCTCGATACCGGCGTAACCCGAGCTCATACCGCGCTTGAGCACGATCACCGAGCGCGCCTGGTCGACGTTGAGGATCGGCATGCCGTGGATCGGGCTGCTCGGATCGTTACGTGCGGCCGGGTTGGTCACGTCGTTGGCGCCGATCACGATGGCGACATCGGTGCGGTTGAACTCACCGTTGATGTCGTCCATCTCCTTCATCGCGTCATACGGCACATCCGCCTCGGCGAGCAGCACGTTCATGTGCCCGGGCATCCGGCCGGCGACCGGATGGATCGCGTACTTGACCTCCACGCCCTTGCTCTCGAGCAGACTGGCCATCTCCTTGACCGCGTGCTGCGCCTGCGCCACGGCCAGACCGTAGCCGGGCACCACGATGACCTGGTTGGCGTAGGCCATCTGGATCGCGGCGTCGGCGGCCGAGGTGGCCTTGACGGTGCCGCCGGCCGCACCGGCCGCACCCGCACCACCCTCGTCGCCGCCACCGAAGGCGCCGAACACGATGGCCGGGATCGACCGGTTCATCGCCTTGGCCATCAGGTTGGTCAGGATCGAACCCGACGCGCCGACGATCATGCCGGCCACGATCATCGCGGTGTTGTTCAGCGCGATACCCGCAGCCGCCGCGGACAGACCGGTCAGGGCGTTGAGCAGCGAGATGACCACCGGCATGTCCGCGCCGCCGATCGGGAACACCACGAACAGACCCATCACACCGGAGGCGATCAGCAGACCGACGATCCACCACACACTCGCGCCGCCGCCATTGGCGGCGTCGACCGCGAGGAAGATCGCGATCGCCAGCGAGATCACCATCAGCACGATGTTGGCGAGCTGGAAACTCTTGGCCGCCTTGACCAGCGACTTCTCCAGGTTCTTGTTCAGCAGTTCCTGCAGCTTCGCGAAGGCGACCAGCGAACCCCAGAACGACACCGAACCGATGATCGCGGCGATCAGCGAACCGGCCACCACCGGACCGGCCGGGGTGTCACGGAAGTGATGGAACCCGTCGGTCTCGATGAACTCCGCCCACGCGATCAGCGCGACGGTGCCACCACCGACACCGTTGAACAGCGCCACCAGCTGCGGCATGGCCGTCATCTTGGTCTTGAGCGCCGGCGGGATACCCAGTGCCACACCGACGATCAGACCGACGGCGATGAGTACCCAGTTGATGGTCGGCGTCGACGCATCCGACCCGGCCGGGCCACCCAGCTCACCGTTGCGGATCGGGACGTTCAGCATGGTCGCGATGATCGCGATGATCATGCCGATCGCGGCGATCCAGTTGCCGCGCACCGCGGTCTTCGGGCCGGTCAGACCCATCAGACCGTAGATGAACAGACCGAATGCCAGGATGTAGAGCCCCGACACCAGATAGCTCCAGCTCGACGGAGCGGTCTGGGTGGGGACGATGAAGACGTTGAAGATGTCGATGTTCACTTGTCACCGTCCTTCTTCGGTTCCGGACGGCTCTTGAACATGCCCAGCATGCGGTCGGTGACGAGGAAGCCGCCGACCACGTTGAGCGTTCCGAAGACCAGGGCGACGAACGAGATCAGGTACACGCCCCAGCCCGCATTCGGCGGCAGCGAACCGATGACGGCGATCGCACCGAGCACCACGATGCCGTGGATGGCATTCGTGCCCGACATCAGCGGGGTGTGCAGGGTGTTGGGGACCTTCGAGATCACCGCGAAGCCGACGAAGCCGGCGAGCACGAGGATCGCGATGTTGGCCAACAGGCCGGTATACATTCCGGTGACCATCAGGCAGACACCTCCGAATCGCGGGTGACGCAGGCGGACGCGACCACCTCGTCGGTGAAGTCCGGCACCAGCGCACCGTTGTCGTCGAGCATCAGATCGATCAGCGCGAACACGTTCTTCGAGTACAGCTCGGACGCATGCTCGGGCATCGTCGCCGGTAGGTTCAACGGCGAGGTGATCGTCACGTCGTGGCGCACGACCGTCTCACCCGGCACCGTCAGCTCACAGTTGCCACCGGTCTCGCCGGCCAGATCGACCACCACGCTGCCCGGCTTCATGCCCTCGACGGCCGCAGCCGTCACCAGCCGCGGCGCCGGACGACCCGGCACCAACGCGGTGGTGATCACCACGTCGAAGCCCTTGATCGCATCCTCCAGCGCCTGCTGCTGCTGGGCACGTTCGGCATCGGTCAGCTCACGCGCATAGCCGCCCTCACCGGCGGCGTCGATACCCAGATCCAGCCACTGCGCACCCACCGACCGCACCTGTTCGGCGACCTCGGGGCGAACGTCGTACCCGGTGGTCCGACCACCCAGACGCTTCGCCGTGGCCAGGGCCTGCAGACCCGCAACGCCCACACCGAGCACCAGCACCGTCGCCGGCTTCACCGTGCCCGCAGCCGTGGTCAGCATCGGGAAGAACCGTGTCGACAGATCCGCCGCCACGATCACCGACTTGTAGCCCGAGACATTCGCCTGCGAACTCAACGCGTCCATCACCTGGGCACGCGAGATACGCGGGATGGCCTCCACGGCATATGCCTCGACACCCGCGGCCTTCAGCGCACCGATCTTGTTGTCGGAGTTCCGCGGCGCCAGGAAACCGATCAGCTTCTGCCCATTGCGCAACCGCCCGATCTCGGCATCCGACGGCGGCGACACCCGCAGCACCACATCGGCGCTGTAGGGATCACCGATCGTCGCGCCCGCATCGACGAAGTCCTGATCCGGGATCAATGCCCCCAGACCGGCTCCCTCCTCGACGATCACGGGCACCTTCTTGCCCACCAACGAGGCGACCACCTTCGGGACGAGCGCAACACGGCGCTCCCCCGGGGCCGTCTCGCGAACGACACCCACACTCATTATCTTGTTGTCTCTCACTTAGTCGGTTTTGTCGGCAGCGGCGAGCGGCCCGGTCGGGTCACGCTTCGGCCATGCGACGAGGATGCGCCGGGCACGACGCGGTCAGCCGCCGGCCCGACATTCAAGAAAAACGTCCGACGAACATAACATGCGGACATCCGTGGGAGATCACTCAGTTGGTTTGGTCACTTTAGTCTTGACTTACCCGCTGGTACACCAGCGCCCTGTGTTCATCTCGACGTCACCGAATCGGCCCCGACCTCGCGTTATGGGCGGTCGTCGCGAGCCGTGTACGGGTCGGTGTGCGGGACAGACAAAACCGCCGACCCCCCGAGTGGGGGGTCGGCGGGGCGGTGTCGGATGCCGGGGATGCCGGGTCGGCGGGGCGACTCAGTGAGCGGGATCGGCGTCGGCGAGACCCAGCGACACCCCGCGTGCGCCGACGGTGAGCGTGATCCCCGCGATGCTCACCGAGGTCCCGGATGCGTCCTGACGCACGGTCGGCATCGCGCCCGGATTCCGCGGGACCGGATTCGGGGAGACCGCGGCCTGCGGGGCAGGATTCTGCTGGGTGGGATTCTGCTGAGTGGGATTCTGCGGGATGTGATTCTTCTGGGCGGTCGCCTGCCGCTCGTGGGCGACGGCGTCGGGATCGGTGACCGGTGCCTGCAGCCCGAGCGAGTGCATCCACGCCTGCTGGATCTCGCGCGGGGTGGCGATGCGTCGCCCGGCCGCATCGTGTGCGGCCTGCCCGGGCACGGGTACCGGGACGAGCCGGTCGAGGGTGGCGTCGAAGTCCTTCGGGAGCCGAACTCCGTTGCGCCGCAGCTCGACCCCCCAGGGGTTGCCGGCGTCGAGCACCACATAGGTGGTGTTGCCGACCGTCCATGTCCGCTCCACCGGATAGGTGTTGACCTGGTCGCCGAGCTTGCCGTGGATGGTGGCACCCGGGATCAGGTAGAACGCCGAGGCGAACGGGTCGACAAGCGGATTTCCCATGCCGCACACCGCATCCCCGCGCACGCAGTACTGGATGACGTCGATGTCTCCGGTAGCGGACTCGTCCCGCGGACCGTTGGTGAACAGACCCGGGATAACGCTCGGCATCACCGCCTCCACCCCGGTCTCCGGGAACCGGGTGTCGGCACCGGAGATCACGACGAGGTGGTCGTCGCCGATGGCGCCGGGGACGCCGGCCTGCGACTGCCGATGGAGCCGGTAGGCGGCGTTCATCGCCACCGGGGCGCTCTGCGAGTAGCCGTTGAGGATGACCGAGCCGGTGGAACCCTGTGCAGCCCAGGCCTTTCGGGCATCCGAGATCGCCTCCCGGGTGCCGTCGTCCACCGAGTCGTTATAGGTGCCCTCACCGAGCAGATCGATCGTGCGACCGAATGCGTTGAACCCGAATGCCTGCGGGTAGTTCACGAAGCGGACATCGGGCCGGAACGGGTCGTAGAAGCCGATCCCCACGGTGCGGCCGTACTGCGCACCGCCCACCGCCGAGCCGCCACCGACGATGTCGGCACCGGTGACCGCGACCTCGTCGCCGGTCCCGGGGGTCAGGATCACCGTCGCGTCGCGGCCCAGGTCTTTCGGCAGCCAGCCCGGCTGGGCGCGCACCACGGGCGTCGCGGGCTCGTCGGTGGCCGCTCCCGCCGGTGCCCACGAGGACGCCGGTGCCCACAAGGACACTGCCGCACATGCCGCCGCGGCCGCCGTCGTGATCCGGCGCATGTCGCGGCGCCTGTCCGCAGATCGTCTTTCCACAGCTAATTGTTTAGCAAAACGATCTTTTGCCGAGCCGGTCAGCTCAGGTCACGGTGAACTGACGGGAGTGCAGACCGGTCGCGCCGTCGGGCACCGGGTCGGCGATCTGCGAGGTCTGCACCCGCCCGTCCTTGCCCACCGCACGGCAGGCGACCCGGTGCACACCGGGCGTCGCAGCCCAGTCGAAACGCCACAGCCGCCAGGTGTCCTCGCTGTAGTCGGCGGCGAGCGTCGCCGGCTGCCACGGACCGTCGTCGACGCGGACCTGCACCGCCTCGATCCCGACGTGCTGACACCACGCCGTGCCCGCGATCACCACGTTCCCGGCCGGCAGGTCCCCCCTCGACGACGGCCGGTCGATCCGCGAGGCGATCTTGATCGGGCCGGTCGCCGACCACCCGCGATCGGTCCAGTACGCGCGTGCCTTGGAGAAGGTGGTCAGCTCCCAGTCGACGACCCACTTGGTGGCCGAGACATAGCCGTAGAGGCCCGGCACCACCTGCCGAACCGGGTATCCGTGTTCGATCGGCAGCGGCTCGCCGTTCATCCCGATCGCCAGGAGCGCATCCCGGTTGTCGGTGATCGCCGAGACCGGGGTGCCACAGGTCCAGCCGTCGGAGCTGGTCGAGAGCAGCATGGTGGCGCCGGGCCGCACGCCGGCACGCTCGAGCAGGTCGGCCATCCGCACGCCCAGCCACCGGGCATTGCCGATCAGGTCGCCACCCACCTCGTTGGACACGCAGGTCAGGGTCACCAGACGTTCGGTCATCGGCATCGCGACCAGGTCGTCCCAGTCGAGGGTGAACTCCTCGTCGACCATCCCGTGTACCCGCAGGCTCCACCCCTCGGTGGTCAGCCGCGGTACCTGCAATGCGGTGTCGATGCGATAGAAGTCGGCGTTGGGGGTGACGAAGCGGGTGGCGCCCGGCACGTGCAGATCCGCATCGGCGGGAACCGGCGGCGCGGGGTGCGCCGGGGTCGGCAGCAGCACCCGGGCACGGTCGGCGACGGTCGCGGCCGCATCGGCGATCAGGGCCCGCCCGATCGCACCGACGGCGGCCGCACCCGCCGCGATCGCCGCGGCGGTGATGACGAAACGCCGCGACACCCCGGCGTCGGCGGTCTCGGTGGTGTCGGTGCCGTCGGTGGCGGTGGCGGTGGCGGGCGTGGTCCCGCGAGCCCCGATCAGCCCGATCAGGACGCGCAGCACCACCACGCCGACGATCGCAGCGGCGATCGAGGGCACCGCGAACGACGCCGTCGATCCGGGACGGCCGAGTGCGGCGAGGACCCCGAGGAGACCGAAGACCGCGATCACCACCGAACCCACCGGCGGCCACCGGCGTTCGAGCAGCCCGCATCCGGCGGCGATCAGGGCGATGATCACCGCCATCCCGGTGAACAGGGCGACCTTGTCGGAGGTGCCGAAGGTGGTGATCGCCCACTCCCGCACCGCGGTCGGGGTGTGGTCGACGACGGTGGAGCCGACGGCGAGGAAGGGGGTCGCGTCGGGTGAGACCATCACCGCGACCAGTTCACCGGCGGCCAGCGCCGCACCCACCGCGATCAGTCCGGCGACCAGCGCGGCCACCGTCGACGCGCCGATCCCGGTGGGTGATCGACGGCCGGTCGCGGATGTCATGTCCCCTTGATACGCCTGCCCGGCCACCGCGGACAGGTGCACGGTCCCGGCGTCGATCGGACGCGCGACACCGGCCCGCCACCCCCGGGACAAAACTGCAACAAGTTCTAGAACAAGTTCTAGTTCTTGGTTACGCTGTCGGCATGGCAGCTGGCACCGAGATCCCGGACACCGTCGCCCTCGGCGACGTCACAGAATTCAGCGACGAGGTCGACGTCGTCGTCATCGGCCTCGGCATCGCCGGCGGATGCGCCGCGGTCGAGGCGGCCTCGCACGGCGCCCGGGTCGTCGTACTCGAGCGGGCGGCGCAGGCCGGGGGCACCACCGCCCTGGCCGGCGGACACTTCTATCTCGGCGGCGGTACCGCGGTGCAGCAGGCCACCGGCCACGCCGATTCCGCCGAGGAGATGGAGAAGTACATCACCGCGGTGTCGGCGCACCCCGACCCGGAGAAGATCCACGCCTACTGCGTCGACAGTGTCGACCACTTCGACTGGCTCGAGGCCCTCGGCTTCACCTTCGAGCGCAGCTACTACCCGGAGAAGGACGTCGTCCAGCCCGAGACCCAGGGGCTGATGTACACCGGCAACGAGAAGGTGTGGCCGTTCAACACGATGGCCGTACCCGCACCGCGCGGCCACAAGGTCCCGGTGCCCGGCGACACCGGTGGCGCCGCGATGATCGTCGACCTGCTGGTCAAGCGGCTCGCCGAGCTGGGTGTGGAGGTGCGCTACGAGACCGGTGCCCGCAACCTCGTCGTCGGCACCGACGGCTCGGTGGCCGGGGTGGCCTGGCGTGCCCTCGACGGCACCGAGGGGGTGATCGGCGCCAAGGGCACCGTGATCGCCGCGGGCGGCTTCGTGATGAACTCCGAGATGGTGGCCGAGCATGTGCCGTGGCTCGCCGAGAAGCCCTACGTGCTCGGCAACACCTACGACGACGGCCTCGGCCTGCGGCTGGGGGTGTCGGTGGGTGCCGTGCTCGAGCACATGGACCAGGCGTTCTGCACCGCCCCGCTGTATCCGCCGGCGATCCTGCTCACCGGGATCGCGGTGAACAAGGACGGCGAACGCTTCGTCGCCGAGGACTCCTATCACTCACGGACGTCGGCCTTCGCGCTCGAACAGCCCGAGTCCAGGGCCTACCTGATCGTCGACGAGACCCACCTCAAGCGTCCGCGGATGCCCCTGGTGCCGCTGCTCGACGGCTTCGAGACGATCGCCGAGATGGAGGAGTCCCTGGGTATCCCGGCCGGAAGGCTGCAGGCGACGCTCGATCGCTACAACGCGAACGCCGCCCGCGGTGAGGACCCGGACTTCCACAAGGCGCCGGAATTCCTCGCCGCCCAGGACAACGGCCCGTGGGCGGTGTTCGACATGAGCCTCGGCAAGGCGATGTACGCCGGATTCACCATGGGCGGCATGTCCACATCGGTCGACGGCGAGGTGCTCGACGCCACCGGCACACCGATCGGCGGCGTGTACGCCGCCGGTGCGTGCGCCGCCAACATCGCCCAGGACAGCAAGGGTTATGCCAGCGGCACCCAACTCGGTGAGGGCTCCTACTTCGGGCGCCGGGCGGGCCGGCACGCCGCCGCCCGTTAGGCCCGAGAGCACCGGCAGCCAGGCCTGAGAGCACCGGCAGCTAGGCCCGAGAGCCGCCGATCTCGGATCGGAATCGCCTCAGCCGCAGACTGTTCGCCACGACGAAGACCGACGAGAAGGCCATCGCCGCACCGGCGATCATCGGATTGAGCAGTCCCGCGGCGGCCAGCGGCAGCGCGGCGACGTTGTAGCCGAACGCCCAGAACAGGTTTCCCTTGATCGTGGCAAGGGTCCGGCGCGACAACCGGATCGCGTCGATCACCTTGCGCAGATCGCCGTCGACGATCGTCAGGTCGGCGGCGGCGATCGCCACGTCGGTACCGGTCCCCATCGACAATCCGAGGTCGGCCTGCGCGAGGGCGGCGGCGTCGTTGATGCCGTCCCCCACCATCGCGACGGTGTGACCCTGCTGCTGGAGCTCGACGACGGCGGCGACCTTCTCGTCGGGGCGGACCTGGGCGATCACCGTCTCGATGCCGACCTGTGCGGCCACGTGCCGGGCGGCGCCCGGGTTGTCGCCGGTGAGCAGCACCGGGGTGAGGCCCATCCGCTTGAGCTCCGAGATCGCCTCTGCCGACGTGGGTTTCAGTTCGTCGCCGACGACGATCACCCCCTGCGCGGAGGGGACGCCGGAGCCGTCGGCGGCGTCGATGGTGACGATCACCGCGGTGGCACCCCGCTCGTGGGCGGCGTCGACCGCCGTCCGCAGGGCCGCCGGCAGGCTGTCGGCGAACTCGCGCGGACTGCCCACCCGAACGGTGGCACCGTCGACGATGCCGGTCACGCCCACACCCTCGGTACTGCGGAACCCGCTGACCGACCCGACCGGAAGATCTTGTGCGGCTTGGACGATCGCGGTGGCGATCGGATGCTCGGAGGCGGCCTCGACGGCGGCTGCGGCGGCGAGCACCCGGCTGGTGGTGGCGTCGTCGGCGGCGCCGGTGGCATCCACCGCATGGACCCCCGACACCTGCATGACGCCGGTGGTCACGGTGCCGGTCTTGTCCAGCACGATGGTGTCGACCTGCCGGGTCTGCTCGAGCACCTCGGGGCCGCGCAGCAGGATGCCCAGTTGCGCACCACGTCCGGTACCCACCATCAGCGCGGTCGGGGTGGCCAGACCGAGTGCACAGGGGCAGGCGATGATCAGTACGGCCACCGCCGCGGTGAACGCCAGGCTCACCCCGGAGCCGTCGGCGACGGCGGCACCGAGCCAGAAGCCCAGTGTGGCAACGGCGATCGCGATCACCACGGGGACGAACCAGGCCGAGATGCGGTCGGCGAGACGTTGGGCCGCGGCCTTGCCCGCCTGGGCGTCGGCGACCATCTTGGCCATCTGCGCGAGGGCGGTGTCGGCGCCCACGTGGGTCGCCCGCACCACGAGCCGTCCGCTGGTGTTGAGCGTGGCCCCCACCACGGTGTCGCCCTCGGTGGCCTCCACCGGCACCGACTCGCCGGTGATCATCGAGGTGTCCACCGCCGACGAGCCGTCGACGATGACGCCGTCGGTGGCGATCTTCTCGCCGGGCCGGACGACGAATTCGTCTCCCACACCGAGCTGTTCGATCGGGATGCGGGTCTCGACGCCGCCGCGCAGCACCACGACGTCCTTGGCGCCGAGTTCCATCAGCGCGCGCAGTGCATCGCCGGCGCGACGCCGGGCCCGCTTCTCGAACCAGCGGCCGAGCAGCAGGAAGGTGGTGACGCCGGCGGCGGCCTCCAGGTAGATGTTGGCGGCGCCGTCACCGCGCTGCGGGACGAGGTCGAATCCGTGGGTCATCCCCGGTTCGCCGGCCGTCCCCAGGAACAGCGCATACAACGACCACCCGAAGGCGGCCAGGGTGCCGATCGACACCAGCGTGTCCATGGTGGTGGCGCCGTGGCGGAGGTTGATCCAGGCGGCACGGTGGAACGGGTAGGCGCCCCAGACGACGACGGGTGCGGCCAGGGTCAGCGACAGCCACTGCCAGTAGGTGAACTGCCAGGCCGGGACCATCGCCAGGATGATCACCGGCACCGTCAGCACCGCACTGATGACGACGCGTCGGCGCAGTTCGTCGAGCTCGGGATCGGTGTGGCCGGCGCCGTCGGCGGAGTCGTCGGCGACCGGATGGTCGTCGACGGGATCTGCGTCGTATCCGGCCGACCGGATCACGTCGATCAGATCGGTCGGGGTCAGCTCCGCCGGATAGTCGACCTGGGCGCGTTCGGTGGCGAAGTTGACCGTGGCGCTGACGCCGTCGAGCTTGTTCAGCTTGCGCTCGATACGACCGGCGCACGATGCGCAGGTCATGCCCTCGATGTCCAGATCGATGCGGGCATTGGTGCTGGTGGTGGTCATGGGTGGCCCCCGTGCGGGTCGGTGGCGGGTCGGTCCCCGACGGTCGTCGGGGCCTGGTGGGTGCCCTGGTGCGGGGCGGTGTCGGTGGCCGGTCCGACCGTGTGGCCGATCGCGAAGGCGATGGCGAACACGGCGGCGAGCATCACCGCGAATGCGGCGACCCGCACCGCCGTGTTGGTCGCCATCGCGTTCAGGGTCATGCCAGCTGGTATCCGGCCTCGGTGACGGCCTTCTCGACGTCGGCGCGCTCGAGTGGTGCATCGCTGCTCACCTCGACGAGCCCGCCCTCGAGGGTCACCTCGACACCGGTCACGCCGGCGATCTCCTCGATCTCCTCACGCACCGACGACGCGCAGTGGCCGCAGGTCATGCCGGTGACGGTGTAGGTCTGGGTTGCCATGTTGTTCTCCCTGTGGGATCGGGCCCGGAGTCGGCCTCCGGGCGGCGGTGGATCGGGTCGGGTCAGGACTTGACGAGCCGGGCGATCGCCTGGACGGCCTCGTCGACCTTGGCGCGGCCCTCGGCATCCCCCTCCTGCGCGGCTCGCACCACGCAGTGGTTCATGTGCTCCTCGAGCAGACCGAGGCTCACCGCCTGCAGTGCCTTGGTCATCGCGGACACCTGGGTGAGGATGTCGATGCAGTACTGCTCTTCCTCGACCATCCGCTGCAGACCGCGGGCCTGCCCCTCGATCCGGCGCAGACGCTTCAGATAGTCGTCCTTGCGCTCGATGTATCCGTGTTCGGCGTGGTCCACGGCGCCTCCGTTCCTGGTACCCCCTACTGGTATACACCGGAGTACGTGGAAACGCTACCCCCCTAGGGTATTCAGTTCGGGGTGTGCGTCACCCACGGGAGACCGACGGGAGGACCTGGCGTCAGGCGCGCCGCATCACATCGGCGAGACGGCTCAGCGCCGCCGCGACGTCGGCGAGCGCATCGCCCACCGCGGTCAGACGCGCCGCGTCGGAGTCCGGGCCCGAATCCTGCGGAGCCGGCACCGGAAGTCCGCGTGCGGGCGTCGGCGTGGCGTCCGGTTGGGGATTCATCACCGAGGTCGCGTCGCCGAAGCCGTGATGATGCCCGCGATAGGGCACCTGATCGGCGGGCGGCACCGAATCGGTGGAACGCCGGCCACCGCGATATCCGGCATCCGCGGGTGTCCCGGCGGGTGCGCTCACCGGCGCAGCGGGTGCAGCGGGTGCGCTCACCGGCGGCGGAGTGGTCTCCGGCGGCGGGCCCGGCTGCCGGTGATCGGGCAGCCGATGTGCGCCACTGGGTCCGCTGACCGGCAGATCCCCGGTCGAGGGACCCCGGTGGATCGGGGCGGCCGTATGCGGGAGCGGGGCACCGGAGCGTGAGGGCGCGGGTCCGGCCGGGCGTCCGGCGGCCGCCCCCGACATCGCGGTCGGCGCGTGGCCGTTGGACCGCGCGAAGATGTGCGGGCCACCGTGACCGTGGAAGAACAGACAGGCACCACCCTCACGGGTGCCCACCGGACACGGATTGCGTTCGATCAGGGACTGGGCCCGCGGGTCGAAGTCGTTCCACTCCAACCAGAATCGGCGGCCCGGAACCGGATACGTGCCCCCGTCGGTGGCGTGATTGCCGTGGTGTCCGGCACCGAGGCGGCACTGCAACATCCAGCCCGCGGATTCCGGAAGCCCCAGCGCTCGTCGTTCCGTCGACGAGCTCACCACCGTCGACCAGCAACCCTCGCCGTCCATCGAGCCCTCCGTTCCAACGCCCCACCGCGCCGTCACCGCGCACATTTCGTACCGGATGTGAATCGGTCACCGTCAGACCGCCGGCGATCACCATCGCGACAATGGCGGAGCCCGCGGCCAGTCTACGAAGGAAGCGGTCGGGTTGCTACCCCGGGCTCACCGCGAGCTCGTCGCTGCCGATCTCGGTGACCACGCCCCCGGCGAGGGCGAAGATCCGAGAGCCGGAATGGTCGGCGGTGTGCGGGAAATCGGACCGTACATGCGACCCGCGCGACTCCGCACGAGCCGACGCCGCGGCCACCACCGCGCTCGCGACCAGGGTCAGCGAGGCGTCCTCGGCGTCGGCGACGGTGACCATCTCACGACGCGGTGCGTGCTGCAGCAGGGTCGCCACCTCGGCCAGCCCGGAGGCATCCCGGCGCAGTCCGACGTGACGTCCCATCGCGTCCTGCAGGGCGGTCCGCTCCAGGGCGGGCAACAGCTCCGGGACGGGTGCCACCGACGATGCACCATGACCGACCGGCCGGTCATGGTGCCCACCGGCCTGTGCGGCGGCCACCACCGCGGCACGCCCGCCCATCACCAGACCCTCGAGCAGACTGTTGGAGGCGAGCCGGTTCCCACCGTGCAACCCGGTGCGGGCCACCTCCCCGGCCGCGAGCAGACCGGGCACCGATGTACGGGTCTCGGTGTCGGTGACGACGCCGCCGCACAGATAGTGGGCACCCGGTACCACCGGGATACGCCCCGAGGTGATGTCGAGACCGGCCGCCCGCACCCCGGCGGTGACCGTCGGGAACCGGCGTTCGACGTCGTCGACGCCGGTGACGTCGAGGTATACGCAGGGTTCACCGGTACGGTCCATCGCCGCCCACACCGCATTGGCGACCACATCGCGCGGCGCCAGATCACCCAGCGGATGCACATCCGCGGTGACCGAGCGTCCCCCGGCGTCCACGAGACGTCCGCCCTCACCCCGCAGGGCCTCGGTGATCAGGGTGCGCCGGCCGCGCTCGCCACCGGTGAAGAGCATGGTCGGGTGGAACTGGATGAACTCCAGGTCGGCGACACGCGCCCCGGCGCGCAGGGCCAGACCGATACCGTCGCCGGTGGCGCCGGCCGGATTGGTCGTGGCCGGGTAGAGATGGCCGACGCCCCCGGTGGCCAGCAGCACCGTCGGGGCGGTGACCACCTCGTCGCGCACACCCCCGTCATGTCCACCACCGGCGAGGATCGTCCGGCATGCCAGCCCCGCCACCCGCCCGTCGACGTCGGTGAGCACCCGCGTCACGAAGGTGTCGTCGCGGCAGTCGATCTCACCTGTCGCCCGCGCCGCGGTCAGGGCCGCACCCAGGGTTCGCTGCAGGTGCGCCCCGGTCGCATCCCCACCCGCATGCAGGATGCGGCGCACGCTGTGGCCCCCTTCCCGGGTGCGCGCATAGGCGCCGGTGGCGTCGCGGTCGAATCGCGCCCCCCGCCCGATGAGCTCGGCCACGGCCGCCCATCCCCCGGCGAGGATCTCACCGGACGCGGCGGCATCGGTCAGCCCGGCGCCCGCGGCGAGGGTGTCGTCGAGATGCCGGCGGACCGAGTCGAGCGGATCGTCCGGCGCGACGACGGCGACGCCGCCCTGCGCATAGAAGGTGGAGGTGGCCTGTTCGGCGCGGTCGGCGTCCCACCGCGGCCCCTTGTGCACGACGACGACGCGCAGACCCAGTGCCGCCGCCGACAGCGCCGCGGTCAGCCCGGCCACTCCCGCGCCCACCACGACGAGATCGGCACTCGTCGACACCGCGCCACCAGTCACGCCGCTCATCCCGTTCTCCGTTCGCCGGTTCCCCTCGGGACAACCCTCCGGGGGTGTTTTCGATTCCCAGTCGAAAACCTCCCCCGAGGCTACGCCGACACGCCCGTGGCCGACAGGGCCGGTTCTCGACGGTCGTCGACCTCATCACACTCATGTGCGCAGATGCGCACATGAGAGATACGATCCCCTGGTGCATCCCCTCCTGCGGAATCCGGTCTTCACCCGCCTCTACCCGGCCCAGGTGATCTCCCTGGCGGGTACCGGACTGATGACCGTGGCACTGGGCCTGCTGGCCTACGACCTCGCCGGCACCGACGCCGCCCAGGTCCTGGGCACCGCCCTGGCGATCAAGATGGTCGCCTACGTCGCGATGGCCCCGCTGATGCGCGCGCTGGTCACCCGGCTCCCGGCCACCGGCGTGCTGATCGGCGCCGACGTGGTCCGCGTGGGCATGGCCGCATGTCTGCCGTGGGTCACCGGCACCTGGCAGATCTACCTGCTGATCTTCGCGCTGCAGACCGCCTCGGCCACCTTCACACCCACCTTCTCCGCCGCCATCGCACGCGTCGTCCCCGACCGCGACCAGTACACGGTCGCGGTGTCGGCCTCCCGGATCGCCTACGACCTCGAGGCGCTGACCAGCCCGCTCCTGGCGGGCGTCGCACTGCTCGTGCTCCCTTATTCCGCGCTGTTCGCCTTCACCGCAGCAGGTTTCGCCGCATCGGCACTCCTCGTCGCCGGCTCGGGTCTGCGTCGTCTCGACCGATCGGACCCGCCCGCGCTCCCCGACGACACCGGCACCGTCGCCGACCGGATCCTGCGAGGCATCCGGATCATGCTGTCCCGCAGGTCGCTTCGTGGTCTCATTTGGATCGACGTCGCCGTCGCCGCGGCCACCGCGATCGTGCTGGTCGGCACCGTCGGCTATGTCCGTGGCGATCTCGGCGCCGACGACACCGCGGTCGCCCTGGCCCTGGCCGCCTTCGGGATCGGTTCACTGGCAACCACATTCACGGTTCCGATGATGCTGCGACGGTTCGGCCCGATGCGGGTGATGGTCGCCGGCGCGGCCCTGGCCACCACCGGATTGGCGATCACCACGGCATGGTCGTACACCGGCCCGCAGCCGACCGCGCTGTTCGGCACCTGGGTGGTGCTCGGGGTGGCCACCTCGATGATCGGCACCACCATCCCGCGCACGATCCGCGACCACACCGACGCCGACCGCGACGACGTCTTCACCGCCCAGTTCTCCACCTCGCATGCGGCCTTCCTGCTGACCTATGCGATCGCCGGATGGGGACCCGCACTGATCGGGACCGCCGCCGCGGTGGGTGTGCTGGCATTGCTGGGCGCGGCCGCCACCGTGGGTGCGGCCCGCTGCTGGCGCCGGGTGACCGCCCCGAACGTCCCGGCCGCCGGGATCGACTCGCCTACGATGGACCCGACGGTCTGCGCACGGCAACCGGCGACCCGGTAGAGGCGGTGAACGCGGCGATCATGAGCGACGGCACCGACGCCCACCGCACCCCGGCCCCCGATCCCGCAGGTCCCAGCCTGCATCACCCGGTCCAGCCCGACCCGGACCGGCTGGCCGCTGCGTCGTCGACCTTCGGGATGCTCGCCGACCCCACGCGTCTGCACCTGCTCTGGCTGCTGACCACCGGCGAGTTCGACGTCACCGCCCTCACCGAGGCGGTGGGGGCGTCACGGACGGCGGTGAGTCAACACCTGGCGAAGCTCCGATTCACCGGCCTGGTCGAGACCCGCCGGGACGGTCGCCGGGTGATCTACCGCATCCGCGACGGACACATGACACGCCTGATCGGGGAGGCGATCAACCTCGCCGACCACAAGATCACCGGTGAACCCGCCCACGAGTGAGCCCCGCGAGGCGCCCCGGTGTCGTTACACTGGCCCGCGGTGACCTCCATGCACAGTCCATCCGCGCGCAGCTCATCCGACCCCGAACCGACCGGACGCCCGACACGCCTCCGGCCGGTGTCGACGATCGCCGAACTCTCCCGGTTCGGGTCCACCGCGATCCATGCGGCGGCAGGACTCGGCCGATTCGCCGTGGGGACCGCCGTCGACGCCGTCCACCTGCGCCTGCCGAGCGCGCAACGCGCCGCACACGAGGTCCGCACCACCTTCGAACACCTCGGCCCCACCTACGTGAAACTCGGCCAGCTCATCGCCTCGAGTCCCGGGGTGTTCACCGAGACCCTCGCCGCAGAGTTCGAGTCCCTACTCGACCAGGTCACCCCGGCCGACCCCGCCGCCGTCCGGGAGGTCTTCGTCGCCGAGCTCGGGCGTCCGCCCGAGGAGGTGTTCGCGACCTTCGATCCCATCCCGATCGCATCGGCCTCGATCGCCCAGGTCCACACCGCCACCCTCACCGACGGCACCGAGGTGGTGGTCAAGATCCAGCGGCCGGGCATCGGCGAGCGACTCGCCCCCGACGTCGCGATCCTGGAACGACTCGCCGGCCTCGCCGAACTGTCCGAGTACGGCCGGATGCTCAGCGCCCGCCACGTGGTGGAGGACTTCGCCGACGGCCTGGCCGCCGAGCTCGACTTCCGCAACGAGGCGGCCACGATGCGCGAATGGTACGAGTGTCTGCGCGACGGCCCCTACGGCAGCCGCGTGCGGGTGCCCGAGGTGTACGACGAGTACAGCGGCGCACGGGTGCTCACCATGGAACGCGTCTACGCCGTCCGGATCGACGACGCGGCGGCGGTCCGCGCGGCCGGCCACGACGGTGTGGCACTGTGCCGCAACCTGCTGCTGTCGCTGCTGGAATCGGCGTTCCACGGCGGACTGTTCCACGGCGACCTGCATGCCGGGAACGTCCTCGTCGACGACACCGGCACGCTGGTGCTGCTCGACTTCGGCATCGTCGGCCGATTCACCCCGCGGACCCGCCGCATCCTCCGGCAACTCGTCGTCGACCTGATCGTGCGCAACGACTACGAGTCGGCGGGCCGGGCCATCTTCCTGCTCGGCGCGGTGCGACGCCCCGGATCGACCGCTCAGGGCGGGGCCGACATCCAGAAGGTCGCCGCACCGTTGTCGACCACCGATCTCGGGTCGATGAGCTACACCGACCTGGGCCGACAGCTCGCCGCGGTGGCCCGCGCCCACGACGCCCGCCTGCCCCGGGAGCTGGTCCTGGTGGGCAAACAACTGCTCTACGTGGAGAAGTACATGAAGCTGCTCGCACCCCGCTGGAAGGCGATGAGCGACCGCGAGATCTACGGCTACATGGCCGGGATCATGAAGGAGGCCGAGCGTGATCGCCGATCCGCCACTCCCGACATCGACGGGCGCTACCCGGACAGTGGCCAGACCCCGGTTAGGGTGGTGCAACGAAATCGGGCAGAGTGACCGCCCGATACTGCCGAGCTGAGAGGCACAGGAGCCGACAATGAAGCGAGTCTTGCCGGCGGTGCTGGCGTTCTTCGGAATCGCCTGCATCACCGCGGCGATCGCCGTTCCCGCCTGGCTGGTCCCCCAGCTCCGCGTGGTCCCGCTCGATCTCGACATCACCTCCGACGCCACCACCGTCGCCACCGACGGTTCCCCCGGCGAGCGTTTCCCGGCGGTGATCTTCGACCGGTGTTCGGTGGGCGAGGCCAAGGCGCAGACCTTCGGCGCGCATCTGACCCAGCAGCGCCGATCGGTGATCATCGAGCCGTCCGACAGCCGGCAGGCCACGGTGCAGTCGGCGCAGACGGTCCAGATCGACCGGATCCGCACCGCGAACGGTGAAGAGGTCACGCCGCCCGGACCGAACACCTCCGGTGATCTCACCTGCGCGTCGGGGTTGCTCACCGCGACCATCGACCGGGTGTCGCTGAACCGTAAGACGTCGGTGCCCAACGGCACGGTCAGCTCGCTGCAGCTCGAGGCCGCACCGGAGGGTGTCGACCCGAAGGACGTGTCGGTCCAGCTGACCAACCGCAAGGGATTCCAGTACAAGTTCGGGTTCGACGTGCAGCAGCGCTCCTACCTGTACTACGACACCAACACCCGCCAGGACACCGAGGCCAAGTTCGTCGGCGAGGAGACCATCAAGGGTGTCAAGACCTACCACTTCGTCACCGAGGTCCCCGAGACCGACCTGTCGAGCCTGCCCAACCCGCAGAACGAGGCGGCCCTGGGCACCATGCTGACCATGCCGGCCAAGTGGTGGGGCATCACCGGGACCGGGGTCAAGCCCAACGACTCGATCAACATGCATCGCTACGCCACCGCGACCCGCCACGTGTGGGTGGAGCCGGCGACCGGCACCATCGTCGACGGCCGTGAGGACCAGCACCAGTACTTCCGTTCACCGGACCAGAGCGACGACACCGCCCAGCCGATCCGCGACTTCCGCCTGGACGCGCTGAAGGCCACCTTCAAGTGGTCCGACGAGACCGTCACCCAGCAGGCCGCACGCGCCGACAAGTACGACGGCCAGCTGCGTCTCGGCGGGTTCTGGCTGCCGTTGATCCTCGGCATCGTCGGCGCCCTGCTGGTGCTCGCCTGGCTGTTCCTGTTCTGGCGGGGCCGCTCGGCGAGGTCCGGTGAGCCGGGTTCGGACGAACCGCTCGACGGCGACGCCTACGCAGCGGATGGCGATGCCGAAGGCGTCGCGGCAGACGAGTCGGCGACCGAGGTGGTCGAGCGTCCGGACGCACGCACCGTCGCCGAGCCGGCCGCGGGTGCCCCGACCGTCGTCCTGGGCAAGTCGCCGGCGCCCGCCGCCGGTGACGGTGACGCCACCGACGACGGCTACATGTGGGACCGCCCGACGCAGCGCATCCCGAAGGTCGACGGTCCGGCGCCGCGGACCGACGGCGACTTCGGTCCGGTCGACCGGCCGGAACGCTGATCCCACCGCGCGGGTAGCCGCGGTCATCAGACGACAGGGCCCGGGGCACATCATGTGCCCCGGGCCCTGTGTCGTCGGTACCCCCGGTGTCGTCGGTACCCCCTGTGTCGTCCGTACCCCCTGTGTCGTCCGTACCCCCGTGCCGTCCTGGGACCCGGTTCGTATCCCCGTGCCGTCCGGTGTGCGCCTGTGGCGTCCTCTGTGCCGTCCGGTGCCCTGTGGCGTCCCCTGGTGCCGTCCGGTGCCCTGTGGCGTCCTGACGGGACGACCGGGACGTCCGGAGGGTGGGCCGGGTGCGCGTAGAGGCGGGCGCCGATACCTAACCGACGGTCACAGCAGACGACGAGGGCCGGTGATCATGTGATCACCGGCCCTCGTCGTGGATCTGGCGCCTCGTCAGAGGCCTACCCCGTGGCTCAGAAGAACGCCGGGGCGAAGGTGGACCGCCAGGACTGCTTGAAGTCGTCCTGCCAGTAGTCCCACCAGTGCGAACCATCCGGGGTGATGCGGGTGGTGAGCTTGACCGGCAGGGTCTTGAGGCGAGCGATGTAGAGCTGGCTGCTGGTCGACGCGGCGACCTCCAGCGGGATCATCTGCGCGAACTTGACCGCGTTGAATCCGGCGGCACCCGGGGTCAGCGACGAGTCGTAGCGGCTGCCGACACCGGTGCCGGCCGAGACGAAGACACGCTTGCCGGACAGGTTGGCCGCCGACAGGAACGGGTCGTTCTGGAACCATTCACCGGCCGGGTAGAAGCCCCACATGTTGGTGGGGTTGCCGCCCATCTCGATCACCGACGCCTGGATGCCCTGGGTGAAGCCCGGCATGGTGACGGTGGGGTAGCCGCTGTAGGACGCGACGGCCTTGTAGAAGTTCGGGTGGCGCGAGGCCAGGTTCAGCGCCGAGGTGCCCGACATCGACAGACCGGCGATGCCGTTGCGGCGGTTGTCGCTGCCGTGGTTCTTCGCCATGTAGGCGGGCAACTCGCGGGTCAGGAAGGTCTCCCACTTGTTGACGCCGAGGGTCGGGTCGGTCTTCTGCCAGTCGGTGTAGAAGCTGCCGCCGCCACCGAACGGGATCACCACGTTGGTGCCCTTGCCGGCCATCCAGCCGGCGACGCTGGTGTTGATCAGCCAGCCGCTGTTGTTGGCCGGCGCGCGCAGGCCGTCGAGCAGGTACAGCGTCGGCTTGTTGGAGCCGCCGGCCGAGACGATGCACACCGGGACACTGCGGTGCATGGCGTTGGAGTAGACGCGCTCGACGTTGCAGCCGCGGGCTGCCTGAGCGGTCGGCGCGGCGACCATGGTGACACCGGTGGCAGCGACCAGCGCCACGAGTCCGGCGACCAGGCGCTTACGGGCGCGAGTCAGCATGTTTCAGTCGTTCCTTACGATCGGCGCCCGGGCGGGCTCGTCATTCGGCTGTTCCGGGATCTCGGCCCTCCACGGTCACGGCGATGCGCCGCCGGAGACCGATCCCCATCGCGGGTGATAGTAACGGCTGCATAACGCCTCGGCAAAGGCTGGCGAGCCCGTTCAGCGTAACCACGCCGCCGGTGACGGGCATCACCTGCAACGATCACGGTCGCGCGTCGAATTGATCACACCGCCGGGCTCGGACGGGCATGTCCGAAATGCCCTGACATGGGTTTCGCGTGTCGTCCCATCGATGTCGCCGCCACCGCGACGCACCACGATTAGTGTCTGTGCCAACGCTCCCGAGGAGGTCCCGCGTGACACAACAGCAGGCCGACGCCATCGTCGTCGGAGCCGGATTGGCCGGTCTCGTCGCCACCTATGAACTCACCCAGGCCGGCCGCAAGGTGATCGTGGTCGACCAGGAGAACCGCAACAATCTCGGCGGGCAGGCGTTCTGGTCGCTGGGCGGACTGTTCCTGGTCGACTCGCCCGAACAACGACGGCTCGGCATCCACGACTCCGCCGAACTCGCCCTGCAGGACTGGATGGGATCGGCCGGCTTCGACCGCGAGGACGAGGACTACTGGCCGCGGCAGTGGGCGCGCGCCTACATCGACTTCGCCGCCACCGAGAAGCGGCAGTACCTGCACGATCTGGGCCTGCGGATCACCCCCGTGGTCGGATGGGCCGAGCGCGGCGGCGGCTTCGCCGACGGCCACGGCAACTCGGTCCCGCGCTTCCACCTCACCTGGGGCACCGGTCCCGAGGTGGTCCGGGTGTTCGCCGAGCCGGTACTCGAGGCCGAACGGCGCGGGCTGGTGGAGTTCCGCTTCCGTCACCGCGTCGACGAACTGATCGTCGACGACGGCGCGGCCACCGGGGTCCGCGGCGCGCTGCTGGAGGCGAGCGACCTCGACCGTGGGGTGGCCTCGGGCCGCGAGGTGGTCGGCGAGTTCGAGATCCGGGCCGACGCGGTGATCGTGACCAGCGGCGGCATCGGCCACAACCACGACCTGGTCCGCAAGAACTGGCCGACCGATCGGCTCGGCCCCGCCCCCGAGAAGATGATCTCCGGCGTACCGGCTTACGTCGACGGCCGCATGCTCGCCATCACCGAGGACGCCGGTGCCAGTCTGGTCAACCGCGACCGCATGTGGAACTACACCGAGGGCATCGTCAACTGGGATCCGATCTGGCCCGACCACGCCATCCGGATCATCCCGGGGCCGTCGTCGCTGTGGCTGGACGCCAACGGCGACCGCCTCCCGGCACCGAATTTCCCCGGCTTCGACACCAACTCGACGATGAAGGCGATCCTGGCGACCGGCCACGACTACTCGTGGTTCATCCTCACCCAGTCGATCATCGAGAAGGAGTTCGCGCTGTCGGGGTCCGAGCAGAATCCCGACATCACCGGCAAGGACCTGAAGTTCGCCGCCAAGAGCCGTCTGGCCAAGGGCGCACCCGGACCGGTCGCCGCCTTCGTCGAGCACGGCGAGGACTTCGTGGTGGCCGACAACCTCGCCGAACTCGTCACCCGGATGAACGGGATCGCCCGCGGCCCGCAGCTGGATCTGCGCAAGATCGAACGGGTGGTGTCCGCACGCGACGCACAGGTCGCCAACAAGTACTCCAAGGACGCGCAGATGATGGCCATCACCAATGCGCGCCAGTATCTCGGCGACAAGGTGGTGCGGGTCGCCAAGCCACACCGCCTGCTCGATCCCGCGCACGGCCCGTTGATCGCGGTGCGACTCAACATCCTCACCCGCAAGACCCTCGGCGGCCTGGAGACCAACCTGGACTCGGCGGTGATGCGCACCGACGGCACCGTCTTCGACGGTCTGTACGCCGCCGGTGAGGTCGCGGGCTTCGGCGGGGGTGGCGTGCACGGCTACAACGCGCTGGAGGGCACCTTCCTGGGCGGCTGCATCTTCTCCGGTCGCGCCGCCGGGCGGGCCGTGGCCCGACGCCGGCCCTGACCGAGATGCCGCCGACCGCACCGGCCCGGACAGAAGTACGCCGAAGGTCCCGGGTGAACCCGGACGAGAAGGACTAGGGTGGATCGGGTGCCGGTACCGCAGACGATCCTGACACGGAAGACCAAACAAGCCCTGTTCCTGGTCCTGACCATCGACACCGGTGGCGTGGACACCGTCCGGGATTTCCTGGGCGAGTTGGGGTCCCGCATCAACTCGGTGTCGTCACGGGCACCGGAGCAGGCCCTGACCGCGATCGTCTCGATCGGTTCGGACGCCTGGGACCGGCTGTTCACCGGTCCGCGGCCCCGTTTCCTGCACCCGTTCGTCGAGGTCGCCGGCGAGGTGCACACCGCCCCGGCCACCCCCGGCGACCTGCTGATCCACATCAAGTCCGATCAGGCCGACCTCTGCTACGAGCTGGGCCGGCTGCTGATGGCCGACCTCGGTGACGCGGTCACCACCGTCGACGAGGTACACGGCTTCCGCTATTTCGATCTCCGCGATCTGATCGGCTTCGTCGACGGCACCGAGAACCCGGTGGGCCAGGCGGCGATCGACGCCATCACCGTCGGCGACGAGGACCCGGCGTTCGCCGGCGGCAGCTACGTCGCCGTCCAGCGCTACATCCACGACTTCGCCGCCTGGAACGCACTGGGCGTCACCGGGCAGGAAAATGCCATCGGCCGAACCAAACTCGACAACGTCGAGATGTCCGACGAGGTCAAGCCGACGAATTCGCACATCGCCCTGAACGTGGTCACCGACGCCGACGGCGAGGAGATCGAGATCGTGCGCGACAACATGCCCTACGGCGACGTCTCCGGCTCCGGCGAGGCCGGTACCTTCTTCATCGCGTACTCGTCGTCGCCGGAGATCACCGAGACGATGCTGCGCCGGATGTTCGTCGGCGAGCCGGTCGGCAACCACGACCGGCTGCTCGATTTCACCACCGCGGTGACCGGGGCGCAGTTCTTCACCCCGACAACCGATTTCCTGGAGGACCTACCGGCGGCACCCGCGCCTGCCGACGACTCCGCCGACGAGGACACCGCCACCACCGACACACCTCCGGCGGTTCCCATCCCCACCCGCCCACGCCCCGCGGACGGGTCGCTGGGTATCGGCTCCCTGCACTGAACCGACCGGCCGAGACCGCACCGCACACCGACCCACCCCGCCGAAACACAAGGAGCGCATCATGAACAACCTGCATCGCGAACTCGCCCCGATCTCCGCGTCGGCGTGGGAGGCCATCGAGGAGGAGGCCGCGCGGTCGTTCAAGCGCAGCATCGCCGGACGCCGGCTCGTGGAGGTCAAGGGCCCGTTGGGCCTCGAGGCCTCCTCGGTCACCCGTGGGCACCGCACCAAGATCGACTCCCCCGCCGACGGCATCCTGGCGTTCAGCCGCAACGTGCAGCCGCTGGTGGAGCTCAAGGTGCCGTTCACCGTCACCCGTGAGGCCATCGACGACGTGGATCGCGGTGCGTCCGACTCGGATTGGGATCCGGTGGTCGACGCGGCCCGTCAGCTGGCCCTCGCCGAAGATCGCGCGATCTTCGAAGGCTATGCCGCAGCCGGGATCTCGGGAATCCGGTCGGAGGCCACCGCGAAGCCCATCGCACTACCCGAGGACGTCCGCGACTATCCGGAGGCCTTCAGCCAGGCCCTGTCGACCCTGAAGCTCGCGTCGATCGACGGACCGTACTCGATCGCCGTCTCCGCCCAGGTGTACAACCTGATCAACGAGACCTCCAACCACGGTTACCCGGTGAGCCAGCACATCAAACGACTGATCGACGGTGAGATCGTCTGGGCCCCCGCGATCTCCGGCGCCTTCGTGCTGTCCACCCGCGGCGGCGACTTCGAGCTGACCATCGGCCAGGACGTGTCGATCGGCTACGACTCGCACGACGCCGACCGCGTCAACCTGTACTTCCAGGAGTCGTTCACCTTCCTCGCCTACACCGGAGAAGCCGCCGTCGCCCTGACCCAGGCGTGAGTCCGTCCGGACCGGTCCCCGCGTCGAGGCTGCTCGATCACCTCGAGCCGGGGACGCAGGTGATCGCCCCCATCTTCGTCGGCTGCCCGGAGAGCCTGCTCGACGCCCTCGAGGAGGGCAACGAGCAGCTCACCGGCGTACGCGTGCACGGTATGGGCGAGTACGACGAGCGGGCCTACATCCGTGGCGAGTTCGGTGACCGGCTGCGTCATGTGGGCTACTACCTCGGGCCGGGCACCCGCGGCGCCTTCGCGCGCGGTGAGTGCGACCTGGTCCCGAACCACTTCTCCGAGATGCCGTTGCTGCTGCGTGCACTCGACGGCCCGAAGGTGGTCATCGCCGCGGCCAGCCCACCCGACCGGCACGGCTACTTCTCGCTGGGCACCAACGCCGACTACTGCGCGGCCCTGATCGGGGAGGCGCCGTTCTTCCTCGAGGCCAACCGGCAGATGCCGCGGTCCCACGGCGAGAACCAGATCCACATCAGCCAGGTCCTCGGCTGGACCGAGGTCGACCGCCCGCTGTACGAGCAGCCGCCGTCGGCCGGCACCGACCCGCGGGACCGCGCCATCGCCGAGTTCATCGTCGACCGGGTCCCCGACGGCGCATGCATGCAGTTCGGCATCGGCAGCGTCCCCGACACCATCGCCGGTCTGTTGCAAGGACATCGCCGGGATCTGGGCATCCACACCGAGGTGCTCACCGACGGGATCATGCGGCTCGTCGAGTCCGGGACCGCGACCGGCGCCCGCAAGACCCATCACCGCGGACTGGCGGTGGCGACCTTCGCACTCGGCTCGCGGGCGCTCTACGACTGGATCGACGACAATCCGGGCGTGGCGTTGATCCCGGTGGACCAGACCAACGATCCGCGCCGGGTGGGTGCCGAACCGCTGATGGTGTCGGTCAACGCCACCACCGAGGTCGACCTGATGGGTCAGGCGGCCAGCGAGACCATCGCCGGACGGTACTACTCCTCGTCGGGCGGACAGGTCGACTTCGCCCGCGGCGTGCTGTACTCCGAGGGCGGGCAGGGCTTCCTGGTCACCCGGGCCACCACGTCCAAGGGGCTGAGCAAGATCTCGGCGCGACTGTCCCCCGGCAGCGTCGTCACCACCCACAAGAACACCGTCGACCACGTCGTCACCGAGTACGGGGTGGCCCGGCTGCGCGGCCGGTCACTGCGGCAGCGGGCGTCTGCGCTGATCGGGATCGCCGCACCGGAACATCGTGACGATCTCACCCGGCAGGCCCACGAACTCGGCCTGCTGTGACCGTGGACCTGCGCGGTCGCCCGTGAGCCGGAATCCGATGGCCGGGCACCACCGGGAGTTGCTAGCGTCGATCGGGTGAACGCCGTATGTTGACCCAGCTGATCCGCACATACCTCGCCCGCTATCCCTTCCACATGGTCGCGGTGATCGGATTGCAGGCGGTCGCCACCGCGGCCATGCTCTATCTGCCCACCCTCAACGCCGACATCATCGACAAGGGCGTCGCCCTCGGCGACACCGGCTACATCATGAACATCGGCGGGTGGATGCTGCTGGTCACGGTGGTGCAGATCGTGTGCACCCTGGCCTCGCAGTACTTCGGGGCGCGTGCGGCCCTCGGTGCGGGACGCGACATCCGCCACGATCTGCTGCATCGGATCAACACCTTCTCCGCCCGCGAGGTGGGGTCGTTCGGTGCGCCGTCGCTGATCACCCGCACCACCAACGACGTGCAGCAGGTGCAGCTGCTGATCGTGATGAGCACCGCGATCCTGGTGATGGCACCGATCATGTGTGTCGGCGGCATCGCGATGGGAATCCATGTGGCGCCGAGCCTCTGGTGGCTGCTGCTGGTGGCGGTGCCCTTCCTCGGCGTGACGATGTCGGTGATCATCGCGAAGATGATCCCCGGCTTCCGGGCGATGCAGGTACGTCTGGACGCGGTGAACCGCATCCTGCGCGAGCAGGTCACCGGCATCCGGGTGGTGCGCGCCTTCGTCCGGGAACGCCATGAGATGGACCGGTTCTCCGTCGCCAACGACCAGTTGTCGGCGTCGACGCTGCTCGTCGGCCGGCTGATGGCGATGATGCTGCCGTCGGTCATGCTGATCACCAACCTGGCCATCGTCGCGATCATCTGGTTCGGCGGGCATGCGGTCTCCGACGGCACCGTCGAGATCGGTGCGCTCACCGCGCTGATGAGCTACGCGATGCAGATCATGATGTCGGTGATGATGGCCTCGTTCCTGGCGATGATGGCGCCGCGCGCGGCGGTGTGCGCCGAGCGGATCACCGAGGTGCTCGAGACCGAGACATCGGTGCGCCCGCCGGTGCGGTCGGTGGGCTTCACCGACCGCGGGGCGGGTGTCGAGTTCGTCGGCGCCGGTTTCCGCTATCCGCGCGCGGACGAGAACGTGCTCGCCGACATCGACTTCCGGGTCACCCCCGGCACGACCACCGCGATCGTCGGGTCGACCGGATCGGGCAAGACCACCCTGCTCGGTCTGGTACCACGCCTGTTCGACGTCACCGACGGATCGGTGCGGGTGGGCGGAACCGATGTCGCCGAGCTCGATCCGGACGAGCTGAGGTCGGTGATCGGCCTCGTCCCGCAACGCCCGTATCTGTTCTCGGGCACCGTGGCCTCCAATGTGCGGCACGGCAAACCGGACGCCACCGACGACGAGATCTGGGAGGCGCTGCAGGTCGCGCAGGCCGCCGACTTCGTCGCCGCGATGCCCGACGGTCTCGACACCCCGATCGCCCAGGGCGGCACCACCGTCTCCGGTGGCCAGCGTCAGCGCCTGGCGATCGCGCGGGCCCTGATCCGACGTCCTGCGGTGTATCTGTTCGACGACTCGTTCTCCGCGCTGGACCTCACCACGGACGCGAAACTGCGTGCGGCACTGAAGCCGGCGACAGCGGACTCGTCGGTGCTGATCGTCGCACAGCGCATCTCCACCATCGTCGACGCCGACCAGATCGTCGTCCTCGACCGTGGTCGCATCGTCGGCCTGGGCCGGCACGACGCCCTGCTCACCTCCTGCGAGACCTACGCCGAGATCGCGCGCTCGCAGCTGTCGATCGGAGAACCGGCATGACCCGCGGCGGCACACCCGGCGGTCCGGGTCCGGGCCGTGGGCCGATGATGGCCGGACCGGTGCTGGAGAAGGCACATTCGTTCGGGCCGTCGATGAAGCGCCTGGTCACCCGGCTGATGGCGTATCGGCTGCGGATGATCACGGTGTTGTCGGCGATCGTCGGGTCGGTGGTCCTGCTGGCCGTGGCGCCCCGCATCCTCGGCCATGCCACCGACCTGATCTTCAACGGCATCGTCGGCCGCGAGCTGCCCGCCGGGATCTCCAAAGCCGAGGCGGTACAGGGCCTTCGGGACCGCGGGCAGGACACGCTCGCCGACATGGTGTCGGCGATGGATCTCACCCCCGGTGTCGGCATCGACTTCACCGCGGTCGGACAGACCCTGCTGATCGTCGCGGTCTGTTATGCCGCATCGTCGTTGTTGTCGTGGCTGGCGTTCACCGTGCTCAACGTGGTGGTGGTGCGCACCATCACGCAGCTGCGTGCCGAGATCGAGGCCAAGGTGCACCGGCTTCCGTTGCGCTACTACGACGCCTCGGCGCGCGGTGATCTGCTCAGCCGTGTCACCAACGACCTCGACAACCTGTCGCAGAGTCTGCAGCAGACGATCTCGCAGTTCGTGAACTCGGTGCTCACCGTGATCGCGCTGCTGGTGGTGATGATCTGGATCTCGCCGCTGCTGGCGCTGATCGCGGTGGTGACGGTGCCGCTCGCGGTGGTGGCGACCGCGGTGATCGCACGACGTTCCAAGCCGCACTTCATCGCCCAGTGGTCGTCGACCGGAAAGCTCAACGCCCAGATCGAGGAGGCCTTCACCGGCCACGAACTGGTCAAGGTGTTCGGCCGGCAGCGCGAGGTGGAGGACACCTTCGACGAGCGCAACGAGAAGCTGTACCAGTCGAGTTGGCGGGCACAGTTCATCTCCGGCATGGTGATGCCGACGATCATGTTCCTGGGCAACCTGAACTATGTGGCGATCGCGGTGGTCGGCGGTCTGCGGGTGGCGTCGGGCAGTCTGTCGCTCGGCGAGGTGCAGGCGTTCATCCAGTACTCCCGCCAGTTCACCCAGCCGCTCACCCAGATCGGTTCGATGATCAACCTGATGCAGAGCGGGGTGGCGTCGGCGGAGCGGATCTTCGAGATCCTCGACGCCGAGGAGGAGATCGGCGACCCGGACGACCCGCAGTCCCCGGCGGTGTCCCGCGGCGAGATCACCTTCGAGGACGTGTCCTTCCGGTATGGGGAAGACCGGCCGCTGATCGAGGACCTGTCGCTGGTGGCGCGTCCCGGGCACATGGTGGCGATCGTCGGGCCGACCGGTGCGGGCAAGACCACCCTGGTCAACCTGATCATGCGGTTCTACGACGTCGACTCCGGCCGCATCCTGCTCGACGGGGTGGACACCCGGCAGATGACCCGCGACGACCTGCGCGAACGCACCGGCATGGTGTTGCAGGACTCGTGGCTGTTCGGCGGGACCATCTACGACAACATCGCCTACGGCGACCCCACGGCGAGCCGTGCGGAGGTACTCGAGGCGGCGCGGCTGAGCCACGTCGACCACTTCGTGCGTACCCTGCCCGACGGCTACGAGACGGTGCTCGACGACGAGGGCGGCGGTGTCAGCGCCGGTGAGCGGCAGCTGATCACCATCGCGCGGGCGTTCCTGGCCAAGCCGGTCATCCTGATCCTCGACGAGGCGACCAGCTCGGTGGACACGCGCACCGAGCTGCTGATCCAGCAGGCCATGGCCAACCTGCGCGCCGACCGCACCAGCTTCGTGATCGCACACCGGCTTTCGACGATCCGCGACGCCGACACCATCATCGTGATGGAGGACGGGCACATCGTCGAGCAGGGCGATCACGAACAGCTGCTCGCCGCCGAGGGCGCCTACTGCCGGCTCTACCGCAGCCAGTTCGCCGGTGCGATGGACACCGAGTAGCGCGTTCGATCGGGTGAGGCGGGCTCGGGAAACCGTCCCCTGCCCCGTCGCGGGATCTGGGTAGAGTTGTCTCGTGGACCAATTCCTCCACTTCGCGGGCCAGTTCTGGTGGCTGATCTTCCCGATCGGCGCGCTGACCGGTGGCTGGGCCAGGTCGCTTGCGCGGTACAACGAGAAGCGTCGCCAGGACAAGATCGAGCTGGCCCGGATCAAGGCGGCGGCGGCCACCGAACGGCTACGGATCACCCAGGCCGACGCCGCGCAGGTGAAACGCACGCTGGCGCGCCACGACGAGGTCCAGGCCACGTGGTTCGCCTACGAGCTCGACCTCGCCACACTCATCGAGTACCCGATGCTGATCGACATGCGCGAACCGCTCACCCGCGCCTTCCACGAGGCCAAGGTGCGCGCCGACGACCTCCGGCCCCGCCCGGAGGCAACCCTCGACCCGGAGTCCTTCGCCGCCTACCGCGACGCCGTCCAGGCCTACGTCGTGGCCTTCGACGCCGCCGAACGTGAGGCACGCCGGCGCAAGCAGTCCGACTTCTCGCCGATCGAGCGGGAATCCCTCGACCGGGCCCGCAAACTGATCGGGATCGCCGCCGACGACGCCGCCACCCCCGCCGAGCGGCAGGCCGCCTACCGCCGCGCCCGTGCCGAACTCGACGGCCTCATCGACGTCCCGCCACCCGCCGCCGAAGTCCTCGAACGCGGCATCGCCGGCGAACTGGAACGCGGCCACGACTAGGTGCGCGGGCAACCACCAGGTGCGCGGGCAACTACCACTTGCGCGGTAGATCTACCGCGCACCTGACAAGTGCGTGGGGATTTACCCGGCGGCCCTGAGAAATATCGCCGCAAGTGGCACCAGACGACGCCGCGCTGCGTCCAATCCTGCATGACCACGTTCCCGGCCGACACCCACGGCATCCTCCTGCGTCGCGAGGCATTGGCCTCCGGCATCACCGACAACCAACTCGCCCGCGCCGCCAGAAGCGGTCAGCTGGTCCGCATCTGGACCGGCGCCTTCGTGCCGAGGGACCGGCTCCCGGCCAAGGCCGTCGACCTGCACCGGCTCCGGGTCCGCGCCGCGATGGACCACTCCGGTGCAGATCAGGTGGTCAGTCATCAGTCGGCTGCGACGCTGCACGGCTTGGAGATGCTGCTGCCGGACCTCGGCCGCGTCCACGTCACCAACGGAGCCGCCAGGGGAGGGCGCATCGACGCGCACAAACATGTCCACAACGGCGCCCTCGACGCCCAGGAGATCGTCGTCGTCGACGGCATCCGGGTGACCGGCCTGGAGCGCACCGCCGTCGACGTCGCCCGCAGTGTGGGTCAGCTCGCCCCGGCGCTGAGCGTCTGCGATTCCGCTCTGCGCCTCGGCGCCGACCGCGAACTCATGACGCAGATGCTCGCCGGTCGCGGCGCGGGTGTGAACCTCGCGAGATATGCTCTGGGACTCGCCGATCCGTTGTCGGAGAATCCGGCGGAGTCGTGGGGCCGGGCGCAGATGATCGCCGCCGGTCTGCCCGTCCCCGAGTTGCAGCACGCCTTCCACGATGACGACGGCAACCTCTTCGCCCGCGCCGACTACTACTGGGAGGGTCTCGTCGGCGAGTTCGACGGGTTCGTGAAGTACGAGAAACTACTCGGCGCCGACCAGGATGCGTCGGCCGTCGTGGTGGACGAGAAGATCCGCGAGGACAAGATCCGACGATGCGGTGTGGTGGTGATCCGGTGGATCTGGGCGGATCTGACGGCGAACCGCGTCGTCGGCATCCTCACGCCGGAGCTGACCCGGTTGGGGCTGATATGAATCCCCACGCACTTGTCAGGTGCGCGGTAGATCTACCGCGCAGGTGGTAGCCGCCCGCGCAGGTGGTAGTTGCCCGCGCATCTGGTAGCTGCCCGCGCAGGTGAGACAGATCCTCGCGTATCAGTAGTCGCGGTCGGCAGACACGGTCGCGATCAGCGGTTCACCGGCGACGAATGCCTCGATGTTGCGGGCCACGAACGGCGCCATCTCCCGGGTCAGCCCGGATGCCGGGTTCGCCACGTGCGGGGTGATGATGACATTCGGCAACGACCACAGCGGATCGTCGTCGGCGGGCGGTTCGGGATCGGTGACATCCAGTGCGGCACCGGCGATCTCGCCGTCACGCAAGGCCTCGTACAGCGCCTGCTGATCGACCAGTGGTCCCCGCGCGACGTTGACCAGCCAGCAGTGCGACGGCAACGCGGCCAGGCTGGTGGCGTTGATCAGGTGGTGGGTCTCGGCGGTGGCCGGGGCGGCGAGGATCACGTGGTCGGTCGCCGGCCACACCTCGTCCATCCGCGACGACGGCAGCGTGCGCACCGCGCCCTCGACGGGACGCCCGGACCGGTTGACCGCCAGCACGTCGGCACCGCAGGCATGCAACCGCGGCATCAGCGACGCCCCGATACCGCCGGCACCGATGATCGCCACCGTCGCACCGCGCAGGGTGCGCACGGAGGTGTCGATCGGTTCCTTGGCCCAGTGATCGCGCACCGCGGTGTGGATCTGGCGCAGCCCGGCGAGCAGCAGCGCGAGGGCGTGCTCGGCGACGTTCTCGGCGTAGAACCCCGACGCATTGGTCCAGATCCGCTTGTCGTCGATCACCCCGGCCGCGACGAATGCCTCGATCCCGGCGGTTTTGAGCGCCACCCACTCGATGCCGTCCGGCAGTGCCGGGAAGCCGTCGGGACCGCCGAGCCAGATCAGTACGCGCGCCTCGTCGAGGCCGGTCACCCGTGCGCCGGCCTGTTCCACGGCGGCGACGATGTGCTCGTCGGAGAACGGTTCGACGGCGACCGCCAGACCCGCGGCACTCACGACTTCACCGTCCGGGCCGCCGAGGTGGCCAGCTGATCGGCGATCTCGTTGTAGTGGTCGCCGTTGTGGCCCTTCACCCAGCGCCACGTCACCTGGTGCCGCTTCTCCTCCTCGACCAGCCGGCGCCACAGATCCGCGTTCTTCACCGGTTTCTTGTCCTTGGTCTTCCAGCCGTTGGACTGCCATCCGGCCACCCACTTGGTGATGCCGTTCCGGACATAGCTGGAGTCGGTGTAGAGGACGACCGACGACGATCGGGTCAGGGCGGCGAGCCCCTCGATGGCCGCGGTGAGTTCCATCTTGTTGTTGGTGGTGTCCGGATCGGCGCCGGAGATCTCGCGTTCGTGCCCCTTGTACCGCAGCACCGCACCCCATCCGCCGGGCCCCGGATTGCCCAGGCAGGCGCCGTCGGTGGAGATCTCGACGACGTCGTCGCCACCCTGTTCGTCGTCCGGACTGCCGTTGCTCACCATTCCATCGAGATTACCCAGGCGGGTGGTCACGCACGGAAACAACCTGGGTGCGCGCAGCCCTCCCACCGGTCGCCGAATCGCTCTAGGGTGGAGTCATGCCTGTCTGGGATCCAGCACGCTACCTCCAATACGCCGACGCCCGCGCACGCCCGTTCCTCGATCTGATCGCCCAGGTCCCGACCGACCCGGCCACCATCGTCGACCTCGGCTGCGGCCCCGGCCACCTGACCCGTCACCTCCGTGCGAGATGGCCCGACGCACAGATCCTCGGCATCGACTCCTCGGCGGAGATGATCGACGAGGCGCTGCGGGCCAACGCCGATGCGGGCGCCAACTACGACATCGCCGACGCCGACGACTGGGCCCCGTTCGAACCGGTCGACCTGATCCTGTCCAATGCGATGTTCCAGTGGGTCGACAACCAGTTCGAGGTGATCGGCCGGCTGCTCACCCACCTCAACCCGGGTGGCACCTTCGCCGTCCAGGTCCCGAGCAACGCCGACTCCCCCACCCGCACCCTGCTCGCCGACCTCGCCGCCACCGAACCGTATGTCACACATCTGCACGACGTCAGCCGGCTGAGCCTGACCGACCCGATCGACTACCTCGAGTTCTTCAGCGAACGCGGCTTCACCGTCAACGCCTGGGAGACGACCTATCTACACGTCCTGGTCGGCGACGACCCGGTGTACGAGTGGCTGTCGGGGACCGGCGCCCGCCCCTTCCTGCAGGCCCTGCCCGAGGACCTCGCCAAACAGTTCGCCGACGACCTCAAGACCCGCCTGCGTGAAGTGTTCCCGGAGCGGCCGTGGGGCACCACGATGCCGTTCCGCCGGACCTTCGCGGTGGCCACCGCCTTCGAGGGCTGAGCCGGGGGTGCCCGACCCACCGGCAGGTCAACGCGCCTGCGGGTGGACCCCGGTGTAGATGCCCTCGGGCCGGAACCGCAGTCGTGGCGCCCGGTACTCCTCGAGGGCGTGGGCGACCCAGCCGACCATCCGGGCGATCGCGAAGATCGTCTCGGCGGCGTCGGGGCGCATCCGGAACCGGAGGGCGAGCGCGGCCAACGCGAGGTCGGAATTGACGAAGTCGCCCTCGGCGAGCGAGTCGACGACGGCGGCGAGGGCGGCCATCACACGCCGGTCACCGCCGCCGATCCGGCCGAGCATCGCGATCAGGCATTCCGCGCGGGGATCGTGGTGGCGGTAGACGACGTGTCCGGTACCGGGGATCGCCACATCACCGTAGTGCGCCTCGGCGAGCGCAGCGGTCGGGTCGTCGAGCGCACCGGCGAGGAATCGGTACGCCAAAGTGGTTGCGCCGCCGTGCATCGGTCCGTCGAAGGCGCCCAGACCGGCACCGAGCACCGCATACACACTGCCCCGTGCGCTGGCCGCGACGCGGGCGGCGACGGTGCCGGCGGACATGTCGTGGTCGGCGAGCAGGATCAGGGCGGCGTCGAGCAGCCGGGTGGTCGACACCGTCGCCGGCTCGTCGGTCAGTCGCGGCCACAGCCGTTGCGCCAGAGACCCTTCCGACGGTCCGTCACCGATCACGTCGACGGCGGTACCGATCACGGCCGCAGCACGCCGCGTCACCGACTCGTCGTCGATCTTGTGTCGCAGCGGATCTCGCGCACCCAGGAGGTCGACGACGAGCCTGATCCGATCCAGTCCGCGACTCGCCGGCCCGGCGAGGGCACGCACCGACGCCGCGACCGCGGGATCGGCGCCACCGGTCCACCGGCGCTGCCACAGCAACGCGGCGACCCCCTCGAGGGTCTCGTCGCGGGCGAGGTCGGTCGCCGGCACACCGCGGTAGTGGAGCCGATCGTCGCGCAGCAGGGTGAGCTGGGTGGCGATCCGTTCGGCGACACCGGCGGGTGGCCGGTGACGGACGCCGTCGCGGAGCCGTTCCACCTCGTCGACGGCGAACACACTGCCGTCGTGGCCGCTGATCCGCTGACTGTGCAGTCGCCCGCGGCTGACATACGAGTAGATGGTGGATGTCTTGACACCCAACACCTTCGACACCTGATCGGTGGTCAGGTAGTCCCGGCCGTCGTGGCGGATCGGCGTCGGGAATCGGCGGCTGTGCATGCGGTCCACACATTGATTGAATCAACATTGACGCACCCTGATCAACCTCGTCATCGTGGGGCATACCCCGCCCCTCACCGGGCATCACGGGAACCGACGAGGAGGACCTGATGACCGAACCCCTGATCGCACCGCCGGGACTGCACGATGTGATCGTCGCCGACACCGAGATCGGTGACGTACGTGGCCGGGAGGGCTACTACCACTACCGCGAGCACTCGGCGATCGAGCTGGCGCGGACCCGCTCGTTCGAGGAGGTCTGGTATCTGTTCGCCCACGGTCGGCTCCCCACCGCGGGCGACCTGTCGGCGTTCGTCGACGAGACCTCGGCATGTCGTGCGATCCCCGACGAGGTCGGCGCCATCCTGACCACCGCGGCCCTTCTCGGCGGTGAGCGCGAATCGCTGGCCGGGTTGCGCACGGTGCTGTCGGCGGTCGGCCCGGCCACCGGGGCCCGGCCGCTGTGGGATTGCGACGACGACGCCCGCCGCGACCAGACCATCCGGGTGGCCGCACTGACCCCGACCGTCCTCGCCGCACTGCACCGCATCCGCTCGGGCGAGCAGCCCCTGCAGCCGCGTCCCGATCTCGGGGTCGCCGCCAACTGGCTCTATCTGGTCACCGGCCACGTCCCCGGTCCGGCGCAGGTCCGGGCGATCGAGCAGTACCTGATCGCCACCATCGACCACGGGTTCAACGCCTCCACCTTCACCGCCCGGGTGATCGCATCGACCGGCGCCGACGTGTACGCCGCGGTCTGCGGTGCGATCGGCGCCTTCTCCGGCCCGCTGCACGGCGGCGCCCCCGACCGTGCACTCGATGCACTCGACGAGATCGCCGCCCACGGCGACGCCCACGCCTGGGCCCGGGAACAGGTGGCCGCGCATCGTCGGATCATGGGCTTCGGGCACGCCGTCTACCGCACCGCCGACCCGCGTTCGGTGATGTTGCGTGAGATCGCGCTGGAACTCGGTGGCCCGCTGGTGGATCGGGCAGTCGAGGCCGAGTCGGCGATCACCGAGGTACTCGCCGAGGCCCATCCGGATCGGCCGCGCCACGCCAACGTCGAGTTCTATGCGGGCGTGGTGATGGAATGCTGTGGGGTGCCGCGGGCGATGTTCACCCCGACCTTCGCGGTCAGCCGTACCGTCGGCTGGTGTGCGAACATCCTCGAGCAGGCCCGGGTCCGCAAGATCATCCGGCCGGCCGCACGCTACGTCGGCCCCGCACCGAGCGGCCGATGACCGGCCACCGGGCGTGTCACACTGGAACCCATGACACGCCAGGTGTTCCTGATCCGCGCGATCAACGTCGGCGGGGCCAAGCTCCCGATGGCCGAATTACGGGAGATCGCAGCCGATCTCGGCGCCACCGACATCGCCACCCACATCGCGTCGGGCAATCTGCTTGCCGCACCGCCGGACACACCCGAGCAGTTCGCCCGCGCCCTGGAGTCGGCGATACAGGAGCGTTACGGGTTCTACCGTGAGGTCATCGGACGCACCGCCGAGCAGTTGCGGGATGCGGTGGACGCCTACCCGTTCGTGGTCGACGAGGAGAAGTTCGCCCATATCTACTTCCTCACCGGCACACCCACCGCCGATGCCTCGCATGCCCTCGTGGACAAGGACTTCGGTGACGACGAGCTCGTCGTCATCGGCGCCGACCTGCACATCCGGTATGCGAACGGTGTGGCCGGCACCAAGCTCACCGCCCCGGTGATCGCGCGCACCCTCGGTGTGCAGGGCACCGGACGCAACCTGCGCACGGTGCGGACGCTGATCACACTGGTCGAGTGATGACGGGGTGATCAGGTCCGGAGGTTGGCGGTGGCCCACGCGGTGATCTCACGCAACGCCGGGAGCAGTGCCTCCCCGGATGCGGTGAGGCTGTAGCCGACCGTGATCGGCGGCCCGTCGTCGACGACGCGCTCGACCAGTCCGGCCCGGCCGAGTTCACCGAGACGGTCGGACAACACCGAGTCGGAGATCCCGCCGACCGCGCGCCGTAGCTCGGCGAAACCCGCCGGCCCCGACAGCAGGGTCGCGAGAATCACTCCGTTCCAGCGCTTTCCGAGGAACTCGAAGGCACGGACCAGCGCGGCGTCACACTCGCGCGGTTCACGCTCCCCGGTTGCCATGCTGCCGAGCGTAGCAATCGTGCTAGCGTGACCCTAAGTAACTAGTTTTTTCGAAGCGACATCTGATTCCCTAGTTGAACCACCGGATGGAGAGCACCATGACAGAGCTGGCCGAGAACCTGCCCGCAACCACGCCGCTCGACGGAAACGGCCGGTCGACGCTGTTCACCGCCGCCCGCACCGCGAACAGCTTCGCGCCCACGCCGGTCGGCGACGACGAACTCCGCGAGATCTGGGAACTCGCGAAGTGGGCCCCGACGGCCGCCAACACCCAGCCGCTGCGCGTGCTGTTCGTCCGGACCGAGGAAGGCCGCGACCGCCTGGTCCGGCACATGGCCGACGGGAACAAGGAGAAGACCGCGTCGGCGCCCGCGGTGGCCGTACTCGCCGTCGACACGCGCTTCCACGAGCACATCCCCGCCCTGCTCCCGTTCCGGCCGGAACTCGCCGATGTCTTCGCGACGAACGACGAGATGCGCAGCAGCACAGGTTCTTTCAACAGCGCACTGCAGGCGGGCTACTTCATCCTCGCGGTTCGGGCGCTGGGCCTGGCCGCGGGTCCGATGGCCGGCTTCGACTCCGACGGCGTCGATGCCGAGTTCTTCGCCGACGGCCGGTGGAAGTCGATCCTCGTGGTCAACATCGGTCACCCGGGCGAGAACCCCTGGTTCGACCGCCTGCCCCGCCTCGACCCGGCCGACAGCACACGCTGGGCCTGACCGCCGGGCGCGGAGGCTACGTGCGGGCGATCGCCGCGATGACGTCGTCGATGTCGGAGCGCTGCTGCTCGAACGGGGCCTCCCACAACTGACGGGGGAGCTCCTCGAGGCGTTTGACGGCCGTCTCGAGCTCTTCGAGGCGCTCGTCCTTCTCCCCGCCGGCGAGATCCTGTACCGCGATCAGCGCGTCGTCGAGGGTGAACACCGCGTCGTCCAGACGGTCACGCTCGGCGAGGGTGGCCGGGTCGTGCGGGATGGCCGGGTTCTGGTGCACGTCGGCGATCGCATACCGAACCCGGCGGTGCAGCAAGGCTTCCGGCGAGGTGGCGGTGGTCCACGACTTGGGGGCCCGGCTCGCCTTGCCCGGGATGAGGTCGGTGGAGTGAGCGAAGGCGCGGATGCGCTTGTCGGAGTCCCAGGCGAACCACACGGCCCCGGCCAGGATGCTCACTGCGACGACGACGATCACGACGACCACGATGATCCCGATGGTTGACATACCCCGACCCTATCCCTCGACCGCGCTCGTCGATGCCGACACCGCGCCGATCCCCCGGGCCGTCACTCCTGTTCCCGCACGGCCCGGACCGCGGCCGCGTTGACCCGGGTGAGTACCGAGTGCAGTTCCTCGAGGTCGGGCAGACCCACCCCGAGTGCCTCGACCACCTGGTGCGGGATCGGCAGCGCCCGGGTGCGCAGGGCACGCCCCTCGTCGGTGAGCTCGACGTCGACATTGCGCTCGTCGTCGTCACGGCGCCGCCGCACGATCAGTCCGTTGGCCTCGAGCCGTTTGAGCAACGGCGAGAGCGTCGCGGAGTCGAGTTGCAGCACCGTGCCGATGTCCTTGACCGCGCGGGGGGACTCCTCCCACAGCGCCAGCATCACCAGATACTGCGGATGGGTCAGACCCAGTGGTTCGAGCACTCGGCGGTAGATCCGCAGCACCGACCGGTTCGCCACGGCCAGCGCGAAACACACCTGGCGTTCCAGCAGCAGCGGATTGTCGGCGGTGGCCACCTCGGATTCGGTCATCGGCGTATCGCTCCTTCCCGCGTTCCCCATGGTAGGCGCCGCGGGCCCCGATTCCCCGCGACTCCCCTGCGATGTGCTCCCCCGGCGTCCGGGGCGGACGCTCAGGCCGACGGGGTGATCCCGGTGCGACGCTGCTCGATGATCAGGCACCGGTCCTCGACGTAGAGCAGGCCGGCCGATTCGGCGATCTCCCGCGCCTCGGGCGAACTGATCCCGAGCTGCAGCCACAGCGCGGTGGCACCGGCGGCGACGGCCTGGCGGGCGATCTCGGGGGTGTCGGCGGAGGGCCGGAACACGTCCACCAGCCCGACCTGTTCGGGGATGTCGGCGAGGGTGCGGTAGACCTTCTCGCCGACGATCTCGTCGGCGGTCGGGTTGACCGGGATGATCCGCCAGCCCAGATGCTGCATGTGGGCGGGAACCTCGTTGGCCGCCTTGGCGGGATTGGCACTCGCCCCCACCACGGTGATCGTGTCGTAGGTAGCCAGGATCTCTTCGACAACCGCGTCGGTGCTCATGACGGCCAGTCTAGGTCGCGGTGTCCGCACCCTTGAGGAGCGGCGTGCGCCGCTTGGGTTCGGCCGCGCCGGCGGTGGTGGAACTGCTCGGGTCGTCGATGGTGGTCAGCCAGGCGACGGTCACCGCACCCACGATCGCGCCGACGAAGCCGACGTAGGCCATCCACTGCAGGCCGTCGACGGCCTTGTCGCCGAGGAACAGCACCCCGATGATCGACGGTCCGCCGGTCTCGCCGACGACGAGCACCGCGGTCACGGCGTTCACCGGGCCCAGTTGCAGGGCCACGGTCTGCACGTAGAACGCGACCGCGCCGCCGATCGCGATCGTCCACGCGGCCGGGTCGGTGATCAGCGTGAGCAGATCGAAGGGGTGGATGCCCTCGAGGACGCGGGCGGCCACCGCGAGGGCGCCGTACATGACGCCCGACAGCGCGCCGCCGAACAGGGCGCCCCGCTGCTTGAGCAGGGTCAGGACCACCAGGCCCACCACCGCGAGGGCCGTGGTGATGCCGAACAGCCACCAGTGGAAGGTGAACGACGCCTTGGTGGTCGCCTCGTGGCCGGCGGAGGCCCCCAGCATGCACAGGGCGCCGACGACGAGGAAGATCGCCGCCCAGTCGCGTCCGCGCAGGGTGGTACCCAGCAGCACGGTGCCCAGGAGCGCGGTGATCACCAGGTTGGCCGCGACGATGGTCTGCGAGAGGAACAGCGGCAGCATGCGGGCCGCGACACCACCGCCGAAGAAGCCGATCATCACCAGCAGGGTGCCCATCAGGAATGCCGGGTCGGTGAACGCCGCCAGCGTCGACTTGGCCGACGCCGCCTCCCCCTGGGTGCGGGCGGCCCGCTGGGCCCCGAGCGCACGCAGGACCGTCGACAGCCCGTAGGCCACCGCCGCCAGGGATGCGGCAATGACACCGATCGCGAACATCTGGCCTCCTGAGCCCGAATTGTCGGGTTGTGCCCCGATTGTCTGTCATGACCGTAGTACGACTGCACGACCGGTTCCGAACGAGGAGAATACGTCGGGGGACCTCGTGAGGAGACGAGATGGAATTACGGCACCCGACACATCGCGCATACTCGCGGGGTTTCTACCCCGACGACGGCCGTGACTTCGAGGTGCGGCTCCTGCTGGGCTACGCCGGCTCCGGCGGCTCCGACGCCGGCGAGGTGCTGGCCACCATCGACGGCCTCGACGACGGTCACCCCGACGCATGGGCGCACGCGTGGCTCGCGCTGGGCCGGCGGGTGGCGTCGTCGGCGCGCGCCGCCCAGGCCGCAGGGCACACGATCAGCGCCGCGTCGGCGTATCTGCGTGCGGCGAACTATCTGTCGACCGCCTTCGACGGCCTCGACGGCGTCGGCACCGACAGTGCCCGGCTGGCGGTGTTCGCCGAGCACCGCGCCGCGTGGGACGGGTTCCTCGAGTGCGGGCCGTTCACCGCCCGCAGGATCGCGATCCCCTACGAGGACATGACGCTGCCCGGATGGTTCGTCCGGCCCGACCGGGCCACCGAGGGTTCCGCCACCGGGGGTTCCGCCGGCCGGCCGACGCTGGTGATGGTGAACGGCAGCGACGGATCGGTGTCGGGGGTGTGGTGCGCCGGGGCGCGGGCCGCGCTCGACCGCGGGTACAACGTCCTGCTGTTCGACGGCCCGGGCCAGCAGTCGATGCTGTTCGAGCACGGGGTGGGCTTCCGGCCCGACTGGGAGGCGGTGCTGACCCCGGTCACCGACACGCTGCTCGGGTTGCCCGGTGTGGATCCGGACCGGCTCGCGGTCTACGGCATCAGCCAGGCCGGGTACTGGGTGCCGCGGGCGCTGGCCGTCGAGCACCGGTACGCCGCGGCTGTCGCCGACCCCGGAGTGGTCGACGTCTCGGCGTCGTGGCTCGCGCATCTGCCGAAGCCGCTGGCCGCGATGCTCCACGACCCGACCGCCGCGGCGAAGTTCGACCGCGACATGAAACTCGGCATGACCGGACAGAAGGCGTTGCAGCGGATGTGGGTGTGGCGGGCCCGGCCCTACGGGTGGGACGGCCGCTACTTCGATGTGCTGCAGAAGGTCCGGGAGTACACCCTCACCGACGAGATGGCCGCGCAGATCACCACGCCGATGCTGATCACCTCCCCCGAGGGCGAGCAGTTCTGGCCCGGACAGTCCGAGCGGCTGGCCGCGATGATGACCAGCGCCCGCACCGTCGTCGTCGAGTTCACCGCCGCCGACGGCGCGAGTGGGCACTGTCAGCCGATGGCACGGGCGCTGACCGCCGAGCGCATGTTCGACTGGCTCGACGCCACCCTCACCTCGCGATGATTCGATCCTTGTTGTCTCAGAACGACTTTCGTGCGGTCTGCGGATCTCCGTAGGTGATCGCCCGCTCCCGGCGGGTGTCGGTCATCAACGACGTCGCCCAGACCAGCACAGTGCCGGCCCGGTTGCGGACGCCGGCGAGGAAGGCGATGTGGATGGCACCCCACGCCAGCCAGCCCATCCGCCCCGACAGCCGGACCCGGCCGGCCTCGAGCAGGGCGTGGCGGCGGGCGATGTAGGCGGCGCTACCCAGGTCGCGGTACCGGAATCCCGGCCGGTCGGCGCCACCGGCCACCAGGCCCGCGATCACCGCACCGGCATGCCGTCCGCCCTGCATCGCCACCTCGGCGACACCGGGTAGCCCCCGGTGCGAACTCATGTCGCCGACGACGAAGATCTCCGGGTGCCCGTCCACCGACAGGTCGTCGCCCACCGGGATGGTGCCGCCGCGCGCCTGGTCGACGCCGAGTGCCGTGGCGAGCGTGCCGGCGAACGGCACCGCCTCGACGCCGGTGGTCCACAAGGTGGTGCGTGCCGGGTAGGTGGTGACCGTGCCGGTCGCCTTGTCGGTGGTCTGGACCGCCTCCGCGGTGACATCGGTGACGTGTACGCCGAGGTGGGTTTCCACGCCGATCGCGTCGAGGGTCTCGCGGGCCCGTGCCGACAATGTCTCGCTGAACGACGGCAGCACCCGGTCGGCCCCGTGGAACAGCAGCACCCGCGCCTCGGCGGGGTCGATGGAGCGGAACTCGCGTTCGAGGGCGAGGGTGGCCAGTTCCCGGATCTGCCCGGCCAGTTCGACGCCGGTCGGACCACCGCCGGCCACCGCGAAGGTCAGCCACGGTTTGCGGGCCTCCGGGTCCGACAGGGTCTCGGCCACCTCGAACGCGGCGAAGATCTTGCGGCGGATCGCGAGTGCGTCGTCGAGGGTCTTCATCCCGATCGCGTGGTCCATCAGGTGCTCGTTGCCGTGATAGGAGGTCCGCATCCCGGCCGCGACGACGAGGTAGTCGTAGCCGACCTCGGCCACCGACGAATCCATCCGGGTGACGGTCACCGTCCTGGCGACCGGGTCGATGCCGGTCGCCTCGGCGCAGTAGACCTCGGCATTGCGCTGCCGGCGGAGCAGATGCCGGATCGGGGTGCTGATCGATCCCTCCGAGAGCGCCCCGGTCGCGCACTGGTAGAGCAGCGGCTGGAAGAGGTGACTGGTACCGCGGTCGATCACCGTCACCGAGACATCGGCGTCGCGCAGACGCCGTGCCGCGTTGATCCCGCCGAAGCCGGCACCGATGATGACCACGTGGGGACGGCCGACACGGCCGGGATCGGTTGAGCGCACGGCACCGATTGTGTCATCACAACCCGCCGATCGGGTGCCCGAACGCGTTCACGCCGGTGACCACACCGATGTCCCCGACAACTGAAAGAGGGCCGGGGCCTACTGCGTCAGGACCCCGGTGGTGGCCACGGCGGCGGCGGTGACCACGGCGACCGACGGCCAGGCGCCGATCTTCTTGGCCAGCGGGTGCGATGCGCCGAAGGCGCCGAGGTAGGTGGCGAGCAGACCGGCGGTGACCGCAGGGCCACGTCGGCGCCACTGGTTGGCACTGTAGGCACCGGCGGCGGCGAGCACCACACCGCCGAGGGGGCGCTGTCCGGTGGCACGGGCGATGCCATAACCGCCGACCAGGCCGACAGCGACTGCAGGAACCGAGGGATCGATACGCATGGGATCGAGCGTACGCGTCGCACGATCCGCCATGGATGGTAGAGCCGGGACCGAGCATCGCGAGGACCCGAGTCGAAACCCGGCGAGACGACAATGTCAGCGACCACCTCCGAGGTGGCCACCACCCGACGTCGACCGTCTGAGGTTTCGACACGCCTCGTTAACGACCCGTTGATGATTGAGCCGGGACCGAAGCGAAACCCCGAGAGACAACAGACAACCACGCTCCACCATGGATGGTAGAGCCGGGACCGAGCCCGAAGGGCGAGGACCCGAGTCGAAACCCGGTGAGACGACGATGTCAGCGACCACCTCCGAGGTGGCCACCAACCGACGTCGGCTGACAGAGGTTTCGACACGCCTCGTCGCCACGCTCCTCATCGGCTCAACCACCAACGCCTAGTTGCTGATTCAGGAGGGACCGATGCGAAACCACTTGAGACAAAAGACAACCCACGATCCACCATGGATGATTGAGCCGGGACCGAGCATCGCGAGGACCCGAGTCGAAATCCCCGCAGCCGACGTTGGAAGCCAACCACCTCCGCGGTGGCCGGGTTGACGACGTCGGCCGTCTGAGGTTTCGACACGCCTCGTCGCTACGCTCCTCATCGGCTCAACCACCAACACGTAGTTGCTGATTCAGCCAGGACCGAGACGAAACCCCCTGAGACAACAGACAACCCACGCTCCACCATGGATGATTGAGCCGGGACCGAGCATCGCGAGGACCCGAGTCGAAATCCCCGCAGCCGACGTCGGGAGCCAACCACCTCCGAGGTGGCCGGGTTGGCGACGTCGGCCGACAGAGGTTTCGACACGCCTCGTCGCTACGCTCCTCATCGGCTCAACCACCAACACGTAGTTGCTGATTCAGCCAGGACCGAGACGAAACCCCCTGAGACAACAGACAACCCACGCTCCACCATGGATGATTGAGCCGGGACCGAGCCGGAAAGGCGAGGACCCGAGTCGAAATCTCCGCAGCCGACGTCGGGAGCCAACCACCTCCGAGGTGGCCGGGTTGGCGACGTCGGCCGTCTGAGGTTTCGACACGCCTCGTCGCTACGCTCCTCATCGGCTCAACCATCAACGCCTATTTGCTGATTCAGCCGGGACCGATGCGAAACCACTTGAGACAAAAGACAACCCACGCTCCACCATGGATGATTGAGCCGGGACCGAGCCGGAAAGGCGAGGACCCGAGTCGAAATCTCCGCAGCCGACGTCGGGAGCCAACCACCTCCGAGGTGGCCGGGTTGGCGACGTCGGCCGTCTGAGGTTTCGACACGCCTCGTCGCTACGCTCCTCATCGGCTCATCGCTCCTATGTCAAGCGGCTGCTCGTGGAACCAGGATTTCGGTGTGTGAGCGGGCAGCGTGATCGGTGACCAGACGATGAAAAATTGTGCGTACGAGTCGCCGTTTCAGGCAACGCATCGCCTCACGAGACTTCTTACCCTCGGCCCGTTTCTTCGCGTAATAGGCATGCCCGAGACTGTCAGGCATACGAGACTGGGTCAACGCAATCCGATGGACCGCCGCATTGAGTTGCCTATTCCCCGAACGCGTCAACCGATGCCTACCAGCCGACTTACCCGACCACACCGGTACCGGAGCGATCCCGGCATGCCGAGCGAACTGAGCCTCGGTACCGAAACGCGAAATACCGGCCGACTCGCCAAGCAACTTCGCCGCACTGAGGATCCCGCAACCAGGCAACGCCACCAGCGACGGCACCGCCGCCGCAACCAACGCCGACAGCTGCTTGTGGACCTCGTTGATCTCCACGGTCAACGCCGCGATCGCAGCCACCTCTTTGATCGCCAACAGCACATCGATAGCGCCGCGGTCACACAGGTTTGCAACCAGGCTGCGAGGAGTTTCTGATGCTTCGCCCGGTTCAAACCCCCTTTCTTCACTTCGTGTTCGGGATCGATCGCATGCACCCGCCACAACACCCGATTGATCTTCGAAGTCCGTTCGTGAACAAGCGATTCCCGATAATCGGTGAGTGCTTTCACCGTGTAGCTGACCTCGTCGTGCGAGGCGATCGGAAGGTTGGGTTCACGGGCAGCGGCCCGGGCGACGGCCAGAGCATCGATCGGATCGGACTTACCTGGTTGACGGCCGGTCTTGCGGTGTTCGGCCATCAGATGCGGAGCCACCCGCACCACTTTCTGGTTCGCGGTCAGCAGGTCACGTTCGAGGAGCGCCGACATATTGCGGCAGTCCTCGATCGCCCACACCAAGTCGGTACCCAACTTCGCATGGGCCCACCGCAGAGCGGTCTGGTGACCGGTCGTGGTGGCGGGCACCGTCACGGTGCCCAGTTGTCTGCCGGCGGTATCGACCGCGACGAATGTGTGTGAGCGCTTGTGTACATCGGCGCCAACGATGATCATGGAAGATGCCTTCCTGTCGAACGGAATGGTGACAGTCGGGCCGGCCGGTAGGACATATCTCAGTGGGGGCGGTTGCCACGCTCCTATCAAGTCACATCCGGTCGGTCCGTCCACCCGGGCATCGGCAGAATGAGCCATGACCAATCCCCAACAGGTGTCGGGAACGGTCAACCAGCAACAGAGCCAGATGCCCGGTGGACTGAACACAACCACCAACTTGGTGGCCCCACAAGAGTGACACTGAAACCATCAACGCTTAGTTGATGATTGAGCCGGGACCGAGCCCCAAAGGCGACGTCGGCAGGTGCCTCGAACGTCGTCACCGTGCGTCGAGGTCTCCCAGGAATGTCTCCACCCGCGGCCAGGTCTCGGCGCTCGCTACGTCACCGGCGATCAGCCCGAGGTGGCTGGTCTCGACGGTGGTGAAGTGCACCTCGGCGTCGGCCAGGATGTCGACGCCGTGCCGGGCGGCGGCCCAACTGGTGATCGCATCGCGATGGCTGCCGAACAGTTGCACCGGTCGCGCGATCGACGTCAGATCCACGCACCGACCGTCGAAATCCACCACCCCGGTGGCCAGTTCACCGCGGTAGACGAAGTTCTCCCACATCTGCAACGACACCTTGCCGGGATAGCCGGGCATCGAGTTCTGGAAGCGGTCGATCACCTGCATCCGCCCGAGCGCCTCGACGTCGCCGGCGTTGCGTGCGATATACGCCGGCTTCTTGAGCTCCCGCTGCCAGGCGGTACCGCGATAGGCGATGCGCACCAGCGGCGCCGGAATACCCGCCAGCACATGCAATGCGCCCGTGACGAGTTTGCCTCCGGTCGGTGCCATGAGCTTCTTGACCAGTGGATACGGCTGGACGGCATCGTAGTCCAGCGGGGTGCCGATCGCGGTGATCGACCGGATGGGCAGATCGGGATGTGCGGCCGCGGTCAGCAGCGCGACGGTGCCGCCGAGGCTCCACGCGACCACATCGACCGAACTGGAACCGTCACGGTCGGCACCGGCATGATCGGCGAGCACCCGTCCGACGGCCTCGGGCACGATGTCGTCGAAGTAGTCGGCGAACCCCAGATGCCGGTCGGACCGGTCGACGTCACCGAAGTCGACGACGTAGGGCACCCGGCCGGCGGCGAGCAGTTCGGCCACCACCGACTGACCGGGGCCGAGGTCGTAGCAGCGGGCGGGCACCGCCAGCGGCGGCACGAGCAGGACCGGGGGCCGGCCCGCCGCACGGGCGGCACGCCGGTCCTCGAGGTCGCCGTAACGGCGCAACGTACGGTGCTCGCCGGTGTGCAGCACCGTGTGCGGTGTCTCGACGTCGGGCTGCACCTGATGTCCGCCGAGCAGTCGCAGCACCATCCGCGCGCCGTCGAGGCGCGAACCGGCGGCAGACGTCGTGGTGGCCGGGGTGTTCGACATGCGACTGGATCTTACTCGACGGTCAGGACGCGGTGGCGCCCAGGAATCCCCTACCGCTAGGACGCATGGACGCGCTGGGCGTCGGAGTCGGGCTCATCCCAGAAACCGATGTCATCGAGACTCCGGATCAGGCGATCCCGTGCGTCGGCGAACCGTGCCTGGATCTCCCCGCGGATCGCCTCGGCGTCACCGTCACGCAGGAATCCGATCAGCCGACGGTGACTCGCCACGGCCTGACGGCCCCACTCTGGATCCTGCGCGTACAGCTGATGCGGCGAGTACTTGTTGGCCGAGAAGAGGAACCACGCGAGCTTCTTGCTGTGGCCCATCAGGTTGACCCGACGATGGAACGCGAACTCACGGTCGAGGACGCGCTCGGGAATCCCGGCGTCGACCGCCGTATCGAGTTCGTCGACGATCTCGGCGAGTTCGGTCAGTGCCCGCGGCAGGTCCGGGTCGGCGGTGGCGTGCACCGCCAGCCGGGACGACAACTCCGCCTGCATCCAGAAGATGTCGACGATGTCACCACGCTCGAGGCTCTCCACGATGAACCCGCGGTGCGGCGACGATCGCACCAGGCCCTCGCCCCGCAGCGTCACCAATGCTTCCCGGACCGGGGTCACACTGCAGCCGAGCGCCGACGCCGTCTCGTCGAGCCGGATGAACTCGCCGGGCCGGATGTCGCCGGTCATGATGCGGGTACGCAGATGATCGGCCACCTCGTCGGTGAGCTGTCGGCGACCGAGTCGCACAGCAGCCATCGTCGGTTCTCCTCTCTTCATCCCCGACCGACTTGACGTAACCGTCCGACCGCCTGTCTCCGGCATCTGGTCCCACGACCGGTCCGGAGTGCCGGCGGGCACGCACGATATGTCAACCGTACGGCGCGAACGGCCTTCTCATACCGCCGGATGCGATCTTCGATGGCCAGACCCACCAGGCCCCGATGCGGAGCACTCAAATCATCGGCCTGTCGTGCTTGATCCGATGCCGCAGATCCCGCATCAGCCAGCGGCTGCCACCGAAGCGGATCGACTTGGGCAGAAACTTGTTGACGATCGAGACGAAGGTGAACAGATGCTCGAATCGACGCCGGTCGTCGGTGGTCCACTCGAGCCCGAGCTGATCGCGGAACAGCGGTGGCAGGAATCCGATGGTGAGGAATCGGAGCAGGTTCACGAACGGCAGCCGGATCAGCGGGTTGATCATCTTCAGGTCCACCAGGTCGTTGAGGAACTCGCAGGTGGTGTCGTCGATGACGATCCGCTGGCTCGCCACATTCCAGTAGTGGTCGAACTCCTTGCGGCTGGGCGGCCACATGTCGTCGGGGACCTGCAGGGTGGTGCCGAGTGTCTTGGACGACTGGTAGAACTCCTCGGCCTCTTCCTCGTCCATCACCCCGTGCAGCAGCTGATGAGAGTCCTCGATGCCGATGAACAGGCATGCGGCGACCCACATCTGCAGTTCCCGGTTGAAGGCGTTGTACTTGACCGGGCTGCGCTCGTCGGAGCGGACGTGCCGGTGTGCGGAGTTCACCGCCTCCCGGAACGCGGTGCGTTCCTCCTCGGTACCGAGGATCGCCACCGCCAGATACTGGGTGGTGGTGCGGGCACGCTTCCACGGGTGATGCATCAGCGAGCCGGACTCCACCTTGGACTCCATCACGCCGTAGGCCACCTCGGGCCAGCCGAGTTGCATGACGACGTTGGCCGCGGCCCCGGCGAACGACCAGAAGTCCAGCGCCTCCTGGACTCGCGCCGGTTTCCGCAGGCTCGTCACCCGGCGTTTGCGGGTGGTGATCTTGATTCTCGTCTGGGCCGTGGTCAATTCGGCCTTCGTCGTGTCCAGCGGGGGGAGGTAGCCGGCGGCCATGACTGCACCTTCTCGAGTCGGGATGATGGATTGTGCTGTGGATCAGATGGTCTCGACGTTGTCGACGAGCCAGCGGTCACCGGAGCGCTGCAGGGTCACCAGCATCCGGTAGGGCTGCTTCTTGCCGTCGGGGGCCACCACGTTGCGGGCCTCCTGGTCGACGAACAGCAGCACGGTGGCCTTGGTGGGGTCGATCTGTTCGATCGCGGCGTGCGGGACGGTGGCGGTGGCCTCGCCCTTGCCGTTGGTGACGATCTCGGTGAGGGCGCCGACCATCTCGCTGTACTTGGCGGCGAAGTTCTCCGTCGACATCGCCGCGATCGCGTCCTTGTTCTTGTTCAGGTCGCGGTAGTCGAAGCTGGACAGCTTGATCGCGTAGTCGCGGGCGGTGTCGACCGCCTGCGTACGCATCTCGACGCTCACCGCCCCGGAATCGGCGTCGGTGCGGGACTGCACACCGAAGTAGCCGGCCGCGCCGACCGCGGCGACGAGCAGCACCGCGAGGATCGCGATCACCCACGTCGTCGACGGTCGGCGGGGCTTGGTGCGCACGACGGTCGACGACGCGGCCGACGACTCCTCGCTGGTATCGGTGACATCCGCGGTGTCGGCATCGCTGGTGTCGGCATCGGCCGTGTCGGTACCGGTGTCGGCGATATCAGCGATGTCGGTGATATCGGCGGTGTCGGTGAGGTCAGTTGCCATGGGATTGTGCCCTTTCCAGTAGCTCTCGCCACCACTCGAGGAGTTCGGCGCCGTTGGGGATCAGTAGCGGGTCGGTGACCGCGGGTGGACCCGACACCCCGCCGGGGGAGGTCCAGTTCTGGGTGCCCAGGTCGTCGGGCCGCGGCGCATTGACCGCCCCGCGCTGCCCGTACCCGTTGCCCGGCGGGCAGTATCGGGTCAGATTGGGATCGCTCGGGGTGAGATCCCCGATGGCCCTTCGCGGTTCGTCGTAGAACATGCAGACCGGACCCTGGGTTCCGATCAGCGCGAAGTCGGCGCGGCCGTTCTTGACGATCGACCGCAGATCCTTCAGCCCTTGCGGGATGGTCTGCAGGCCGGTGGCCAGCGATGCCGACCGGCCGCTGATGACGGGTTCCACGGCAACCAGGTTGGCCAGCACACCACCGAAGGTGCCGCGGTATTTGTCGAAGACCTGCTGGGCGTGGTCGAGTGCCTGCGGTGACCGGTCGAGCAGATAGACGAACACCGGCTGGTTGGCGTCGAGCTGATCGGTGAACGTGGCGACCGATCGCATCCCCTTCTCGAACGACACGGTGTTGTCGCTCATCGCACCCAGGACGTCGAGCCAGTCGCCCATCAGTCCCTGCAGGATCGGGGCATTGCGGCTCACCAGATCCGAGAGTGCCAGTCCGTTGGAGATCAGGGTGCTCAACGATTCCTGGTCGTCGCCGAACGCCTTGTACAGCTCGTTGCCGACGGTGGCGATGTTGCCCGGGCCGATGCTGTCGATGATCTTCGCGGCCTGCACGATGATCTTGTCCATCTGCATCGGTTGCCTGTCGGCGGGCGCGGCGATGGAGTCACCGTCGGTCAGATAGGGGGCATCGTCGTTCGCCGGGACGATGTCGACGGACTGGATGCCGGCCATCGTGGCCATGCTGACCTGCATGTAGGCGTCGTGCGGGATGCGGGTGTCACCCCGCACCACCAACTCGATCTCCGCACCCCGGCCGTCGGCGGCCAGGGTCACGTCGCTGACGGTGCCGATGTCGACCCCGCGTAGTGTCACGCCGGTTCCGCTGGAGAGCCCGAAGGCGTCGTCCATCCGCGCGTGCAAGGTGATCTTGGAGCCGAATCCCTCTGGGCCCGCGACGAAGTTGATCCCGTAGGGGATCACGATGGCCGCGATGAGCAGGAAGATGGCGAACTGGACGGAACCGGTGGGCAGGGTGAACCGCTTCTTGCCGGTGGCGGTGCGGGCCATGTCAGTGACCTCCCCGTCGGGTACCGGCAGCGGGTGCGCCCTGTCCGGTGGCCGAGGCCAGTCCGCCGGTCAGCGCATCCCGGAGGTCCTTCGGTGTCGGCAAGGGCTGTCCGGCGAGCAGGATGCCCCCGGTGAGGATCTTGTCGATGCCGCCGGGGATGTCGAGTGCGCCGTCGAACACCAGGTAGTCGCCCCGGATCGACCGGTTGAAGTTCGTCATGAAGGAGTTCATGTGGCCGAGGGTCTCGCCGACCCCGGAGTTGAACGACGCCAACGAGTTCACCAGGGTGTTCGCGTCGGTGACCAGTGAGTTCAGTTGCGGCTGACGGCCGGTGACGATGGCGTCGGCGCTGCGGGCCAGCGATGTGGTCTGATCCATCAGCCGCACCAGCTGTTGACGCTGCTTCGCCAGGACGGTCACCGCGGCGGGGGTCTGCGCGAGGAACTGGTCCACCAGGTTGCGCTGGCCCGCCAGGACGTCGGTGACATCTGCGGCCGCCGACATCGCGGCATTGAAATCGGCTGTGTAGTGCGATGATCGGGACAACAACCGGTTGAGCGTGTCGATCAGGGTGCCCACCTCGTCGGAGCGGTTCTCGAAGGCCTCACCGAGACTGGCCATCACCGACTGCATCTGACTCATCCCGCTGCCCTGCAGGATGTTCCCGAGCGCGGCGAGGGTGCCCTCCACCTGCGGTCCGACGCTGGTCTCCGACAACTCGATGTGATCGCCGTCGGCCAGGCGGCCCTCGGGATGTTCCGGGGCGGTCAGCCGGATGAACGGAGTACCCAGCGCCGACGGGATCTCCACGGTGGCGAGGACATTCGCCGGGAGTTCGGTGCCGTCGTCGAGTGCGAGGGTCAGGCGGGCGTCATTCCCCTCGAGTCCGATGTCGGTGACGCGCCCCACCACCTGCTGCCCGTTGCGCACGTCCGAGCCGTCCACCACGCCGTCGGCCGTGGTCAGCTCGGCGGTCACCTCGAAGGTCCCACGTGCGCCGGCGAGCGGGATGTCCTGCAGTCCCACCGCACATCCGGACACACTCGCGACCGACGCGGCCAGCGCCAGCAGTCCGGTGGCCCATCGTGTCCGCGACATCAGTTGCCTCCCTTCGGGGGCAGTGCGCCACCGGTCACCGCGGACACGATGCCCAGCGGGTCGGAGGCGGAGATCGGGAACGAGATCGGGTTGGTCAGGCCGGCTCCGATACAGATCGGCATCGGGAACCGATCACACAGCGGCTTCAGCGTCGTGAACTGTGTCAGCGTGGTGGACACGTTGAGCCGGATCCGGCCGCGACGGTCGGGGCCGATGGTGCTCGACAGGTTCTGCATCATCAACGGCGCGAGGTCCATGAACTCGGCGAGCCCGGATTTGTTGGCCGCGAGGGTCTCGCCGAGTACCTGCAGGTTCTCCGCGACCACTCCGACGTCGTCACCGTGCTGCATGACGAACGCATTGACCTCGTCGAACACCGTCTTGAGATCGGCGATGGGAGTGGTGATGTCCTGATCGGCGGTGGCCCACTGGTTGCTCAGCACCCCCATCGAGTCGATCAACCCGTCCAGGGAGACCTGCTTGGCGTGAAAGGTCTGCATCAGCTGGTTGAGGCTGTCGATGAGGTCCTGGATGTCCTCCCCGCGCGCACCGATGATTCCCGACGCCGATGCGAGTTGTCCGACCGCCGTGTTGAATTCGGTTCCGCCACCGTCCCAGGACCGTGCGGTGCGGGACAGCAGGGAGCCGAGGTCGTCCTTCTGCGGACCGTCGGACGGTCCCATGATCTTGGTGAGCACCCCGAGGCTCTCCATCAGCTGGTCGAAGCTGATCGGCGAGTGGGTGCGATCCTGCGGAATCGTTGCGCCGTCGCCGAGTTCGGGGCCCGTGGTGTAGGCCGGACCCAGTTCGAGGTGCCGGTCGCTGATCACCGACGGGTTGAGTACGTAGGCCTGCACAGCTGCGGGTAGCCGCACGTCACCGGGGATGGTCATGGTCACCCGGACGTGGTCGCCGCGCGGTTCGACGTCGTCGATCTTGCCCACCGGCACGCCGAGCACAGTGACCTTGGAACCGGTGTAGAGACCGTTGACGAAGGCGAAGTCGGCGTGGACGGTCTTGGTGTCGGGGGTCCGGCCGAAGACATACCAGGCCCCGGCGACGAGTGCGCCGACCAACAACAGTGCGGTGAATATCTTTCCGCCGTAGTGCTTTCGATGGCGGACCTCACGGACCTGACGGAATGCCATCAGCTGCACCCCCGCATCACGCCGAGCACGCAGAGCATGTTGTCGGGGATCACCGCCGACGGCGAGGCCACGTCGGCCCAGTTGCCGTTGCCGGTGGTGTCGGTGATCGTGCGCAGTGCCGGTGGCAGCTGATGCAGGATCGCGTCGATGTTGTCCACGTTGTCCTTCAGCGTCGTGGTGACCGAGACGATGTTGGTGGTCAGCTGTGCCATCGGGACCTGCGGGAAGGTGGCGGCCATCTGGCCGAGCACCAGTCGCAGATTGTCGGCCAGCCGGGTGAGTACCACCTTGCGCACCACCAGGGTCTGCACGATGGCCTGGGCACCGACCATGGCGTCGGTGATCGAATCGGTCTGTGCCGCGGTCACCGTCGCCAGTCGCTTCGACAGCGCGAGCAGCTGGTCGAGCTGCGAGCCGGTTCCGGTGATCACCGCTGCGGCGCCGGCCGCACCCCGCATCGAGTCGTTGATGGTGGCCGAGTCCGGCAGGATCGAGTTCATCGTGGACATCATGGTGCGCAGCAGCTCCGGGTCGATCTCGCCGGCCGAGTGCACCGAGGCGGCGGAGATGTCGTCGAGGCTGTACGGGGTGTCCGTGCGCGCCAACGGGATCGTGTCGTCGGGCCCCACCTGCCCCGGCCCGCCCGGGGTGATGTCGAGGTAGCGCTTGCCCAGTACGGTCCGCAGGCGGACCCCGGCGCGGGTCCGGTTGCCCAGCGGCTGGTGGTTGTCGAGCCGGAATCCGACGCGCACCCGGTCACCGGCGAGGTCGATCGATTCGATCCGGCCGGCCGGAACACCCGCAACCAGAACGGGATCGGCGGTGGTCAGCCCGGAGGCATTGGCCAGTTCGGCGGTGTAGGGCGAGGTCTTGGCGTGGTAGGTGAGCTGCGGGACACCGAGTGCGACGAGCATCAGCACCAGCAGCGTGATGATGCCCGCGGTGCCCAGGACCGCCGGGGAGGCACCCTGTGAGCGCTTGTCGGATTTGAAGACGAACTCGAGGATGCCGACGAAGACGTCGATCAGACGAACCAGGAACATCGCCGATCACCTGCACACCGGGGAGTGGGTGGGCCCGAAGATATTTGCCTCCAAGTCGAATGCCTTCAGCGTGAAGTTGCACAGGTAGAGCATCATGAAGCCGCCGTAACGGCCGGAGTCGTTGATCTTGCCCGCCATCACCGGGAACTGGTCGAGGAACTTCTCGAACTGTGCGGTCTGCGGAATCCAGCTGCCGGTGACATCGCGCAGCCCGGTGAGGGTGGACGCGAACCGGCCGTCGGCGGCGGTCATCATCTGCGCCAGCGACGAGAGTGCGCGGTCGCCGCTGTCGAGGAGGGCACCGAGTTGCCCGTCGTCGCCGACGATCGCCGAGGTCAGCTGGTTGAGGCCGGTGAACAGTTCGGTCATCTGCGGGCTGCGCCGTTCGGCGGTCTCCATCAGCACGTTGAGGTTGGTCACGAGCCGGGCGAAGATCGCCCCGTTGGCCGAGAGGTTCTCACCCATCGACGCGATCTGTGTCAGCAGCAGGTGCACCGACCCCTGTCGGCCCTCGAAGGTGTCGACGAATCCCCGGGCGAGGTCGTTGACCTGGTTCGGTTCGAGGGCGTCGAACAAGGGCTGGAAGCCGTTCATCAGTGCGGTCAGATCGATCGGTGGAGTGGTTGCGGCCAAAGGGATCTCGTTGCCGCTGCGGGCCGGTATCCGGGTGTCGGTGCTGGGGCTCAGCGCGATGTAGCGTGCCCCGAGCATGTCGCCGTAGCGGACGGCGGCCTGCACCCGTTCCGGGACGACCTGCCCCTTCTCGATCTCGACGGTCACCGATGCCTTTGCGGTTCCGTTGTCGCCGTGGACGAGTCGGATGCCGTCGACACGGCCGATCCGCACCCCGGACATCTTGACCGGATTGCCGGCGACGAGCCCTTCGGCGTCGGTGAAGTCGATGACGTAGGTGTCGGTGGCCCCGGCGACCGGCACGCGCAGGGTGTTGACCACCAGGACCGCGGCGATCAGGCCGATGATCACGAACGACGCCGCCTTGAGGACGGTCATCGGAGACAGTGTGGTCACGATGCGCTCACCTGGGCCCCTCGGACCATCGGTCCGAGCATCATGACGGTGGCCGGATTCGGCTGTCCGTCGGTCGATTCGATGGTCGTGCTGTTCCGGGTGACCATCCCCTCGAGGCCGCGCAGCGCCTCGCGCTCACCGGTGCCGTCGATCGACACCTCTCCGCCGAACGCCGACGGTGCAACGCCGGCTTGTGGTGTCGGTGTGGGTGATTGCGGGGTGCGTCGTGGCGGGTTCAGTACGGTGCCGTTGCCCGTGCCCGGGGCCCGGACCGGTCCCACGCCGCGTTCGGAGCCGGTTCCGAAGCACTGGCTGCCACGCATCGGCCCATAGGTCGGGCAGTCGGCCGCCGTGTAGGGCATCGGCTGGGCGAAGGTCGGGACCGCGGTGATGTCGAACTTCCCGGTCGAGAAGACCTGGGCGCCGGCCACGGCGAAGGCGTCGGCCTCGCGCAGCGTCGTCGAGATCCCGGCCGGGTTGTCGGCCACGGTGGACAGGATCTTGCCGGTGGAGTCGATGACCCGGATCAGGTTCTGCTTCTGTGCTGCGACGAAAGGTGCTGCGGTGTCGAGGTATCCGGACGCCGCGGCGAAGAACGAGGCCAGGTTCTGCTGATGGTCGACGATGCCGCGGGAGATGTCGGTGACCGAGGCGAGGGTCTCGGTGATCGCCGGGGTGGCTCGCTCCAGCGACTCCATCACGCGGCGGAATCGTGGTGTGGCGTCGATGAACTGGTTCACCGAGTCCTCGAGCTGGCGCGACGACGCGGCCCACTGGTCGATCATCACGCCGAGGTCGCGCCCCCGCCCGCCGATCGCCTTGTTCACCGCGGCGAGCGCGACGGTCATCTTCTCCGGCTCCACCTCGGCGATCAGATCCGACATCTTGCTGAAGATGTCGTACAGGTTGACCGCGTCGGGTCCGGAGTCCACCGCGATCGCGTCACCGTCGGAGAGCGCCGACCCCTGCTCACGTCCCGGAATGGGGACGAGCTGGACGTAGATGTCGCCGAAGAACGTTCGCGGCAGTACGCGCATGATCACCCCGGCCGGGATCGATCCGATCACCGACTTCTCGATGGTCATCCCGACCTCGGAGGAATCCCGGCCGGCGTCGACGGACGAGATCTGCCCCACCTTGACCCCGTGGTAGCGCACCGGGGCTCCGGGTGAGATCAGTCCGGCCGCCACCGGGACCTCGGCATGGATCACCGGATCGTTGCTGGTCAGCCCCGTGCTGCGGCCCACCATCCACACCGCGAACACGGCGATCACGATCAGCGCGCCGGCGGCCCGGACGATGTACCCGAACTTCGACACCGGATTCCCCGGCAGCATCGTCGACATCTCAGATCCCCATTCCCGGGATCTGCGGGACCAGGCCCCACAGTCCGAAGGTGAAGATCACGTCGAAGATGCCGATCGCGAGGATCGAGGTGCGCAGGGCCCGGCCGGCCGCCTGCCCCACCCCTTCGGGGCCGCCACTGGCGAAGTACCCGTAGGAGCAGTGCACGAGGGTGACGATGGCCGCGAAGACCACCGCCTTGGTCGCGGAGTACACCAGGTCGGCCGGGGTGAGCGCGAGGTGGAAGAAGTAGTCGTAGGTGCCCGACGACTCGCCGTTGTACCAGACCACCACCAGGCGGGTGGCGATGTAGCTCGACAGCAGGCCGATCATGTAGATCGGCAGGATGCAGACCATCGCGGCGATCATCCGGGTGGTGGCGAGGAACGGGATGGAGCGGATGGCCATCACGTCGAGGGCGGCGATCTCGTCGGAGATCCGCATGGCCCCGATCTGGGCGGTGAACCCGGTACCGACCTTGGCGGCCAGGGCGATCGCCACCACCACCGGCGCCAGTTCGCGGGTGTTGGCGATGGCCGAGAGCATGCCCGACAGGTTGGTCATGCCCACCAGCTGGAGGCCGCGATAGGTCTCCACGCCGAGCATCATCGCCGCGGCCAGCGACATGGCCAGCACGATGCCCATGGTGCCGCCGCCGGAGAGCAGCGACTTGTTGCCGAAGGTCACCTCGGCGATCTGGGCGAGGACGTGTTTGCGGTAGTGCACCAGGGTGTAGGGCACCGCGGCGACGGCGCGGAGCACAAAGGTGACGTATTCACCCAGGCGGACAAAGCCGTTGACGAAGTCGTCGATGCGCCGGCGCGAGCGGACGCGGACGCGGTAGGTGAGGTCGAGCGCAACCATCAGTAGGCCCCCACTGCCGGAACGATCACCGAATAGAGCTGTGAGAGAACCGTGTTGAAGATGAACACCAGGGCAAAGGCCACCACCACGGCCTCGTTCACCGCGTCGGCCACCCCTCGTGGTCCACCACGGGCGTGTAATCCCTTGAAGCAGGCCACGATCGTGGAGAGCAGGGCGAACATCGCCGCCTTGATCAAGGCCATCACGAAGTCGGAGGTGCGGCCGTACTGACTGAAGGTGGCCATGAACGCGCCGGCCGGAAGGTGCTGTACGTAGACGTGATAGAGGTAGCAGGCACCCACGCCGACGACGGTGATCAGCGAGCACAGCACCACGGAGACGATGATCGCGGCGGCGATTCGAGGGGCCACGAGACGCTCGATCACGTTGAGTCCCATGACCTCCATCGCGTCGACCTCCTCGCGGATCTTGCGGGAGCCGAGGTCGGTACAGATCGCCGAGCCGGCGACACCGGCCATCATCAGGGCGCTCACGAGTGCCGAGGCCTGCCCGACGATGATGAAGGCGACCACCGCTCCCGAGTAGCCGCCGGCACCGATCCGGCCCGCCAGTTCGCCGACCGACACCGCGATGAACACACCCACCGGCAGCATCAGCAGGAGTGAGGGACCGGTACTGACCCGGCCGATGAACACGGTCTGGTTGACGGTCTCGGTGATCGAGAGCCGGAAGCGGCAGAGGGCGACGACGAGCGCGCCGATCGACTGGAGCGCAAAGCCCAGTGTGTGTCCGGCCTCGTTGGCCAGGTCACGAAGCGGCCCCTTGGCTGCGGGCAACTCGAACGCCATACGACCCCCCGGTGCGGCGCGCGTCGGCGGGCAGGTCCACCGCTGAGGCGGTGGGCACCACACCCGACAACGCATGTGATCCAGATCTCGAACTGTCGGACTGAACGCTAACATACTTCATATATGAAATGTGAAACATTGTTCGTCCCGCCTTCCGAAGGAGTCGAGTACCGATGCGTCGTAAAGCCGTGATCACCGCCCTGACCTGCACTGTCGCCGTCACATCGGCCATCACGGGAGCCGTTGCCGGCACCGGTCCGGCCGGTGCCGCCACCATCCCCACGCTGGCCGTGACCCAGTCGGGAACCACCGACTGGCAGCTCACCTACAGCCCCGGCAGCGCGCCCCGATCCGCCCCCGACTGCACCGTGACCCTGGGATCGAAGGTCCTCGCCCGCCACACCGCCACCCGCACGCTGACCGTCCGCGGCAACACCGTGCGGCCCGGCCGGTATCCGGTCCGGGTGCGCTGCGGAACCGGGTGGAGCCCGGCGATCTGGCTGTACGCCCCGCGCGGCCAGATCAACGACATCGGCACGTGGGCGTCCAACACCACCGCCGGTTCACTCGGCATCTGAACGGTGTTCGGCCGTACCGTTGTGCGCATGGCCCCCACCGATCCGCAGCCGGTCACCGCCCCCGACCTCACCCGTCATCTGATCCGGTACGGCGGCACCATCTCCCCGGAGCTGATCGGCCGGGCCGAGGGCAGCTTCGTCCACACCGCCGGCGGCCGGCGCATCCTGGACTTCACATCCGGTCAGATGTCGGCGATCCTGGGGCACTCACACCCGGAGATCGTCGCCACGGTGAGCCATCAGATCGCCACCCTCGACCACCTGTTCAGCGGGATGCTCAGTGCCCCCGTCCTCGACCTCGCCGAGCGGCTCACCGACACCCTCCCCGACCCGCTGGACAAGGTGATCCTGCTGACCACCGGCGCGGAATCCAACGAGGCCGCCATCCGGATGGCGAAACTCGTCACCGGCCGACACGAGATCGTGTCGTTCGCCCGGTCGTGGCACGGGATGACCGCCGCCGCGGCCGCCGCGACCTACAGCGCCGGTCGCGGCGGATACGGTCCGGTCGGTCCGGGGAACTTCGCACTGCCCACCCCGGACGCCTTCCGGCCCGACTTCACCCACCCCGACGGCACCCTCGACTGGCAACGGCAACTGGACTTCGGGTTCTCGCTGATCGACGCCCAGTCCACCGGGTCGCTGGCCGCGTGCATCGTCGAACCGATCCTGTCCTCGGGCGGCGTCATCGACCTCCCGCCCGGCTACCTCGCCGCACTGGCCGACAAGTGCCGGCAGCGCGGCATGCTGCTGATCCTCGACGAGGCACAGACGGGCCTGTGCCGCACCGGTTCCTGGTACGCCTTCGAGCGCGACGGCGTGGTCCCCGACATCCTCACCCTGTCCAAGACGCTCGGCGCCGGTCTCCCGCTCGCGGCCACCGTCACGTCGTCGGAGATCGAACGGATCGCCCACGACCGCGGATTCCTGTTCTTCACCACCCACGTCTCCGACCCGCTGCCGGCCGCCGTGGGCAACACCGTCCTCGACGTCCTGCAGCGCGACCGGCTCGACGTCCGCGCCGCCGAGGCCGGTGACCTCCTGCGCGGCGGACTGGCCGACATCGCGCGCCGCCATCGGGTCGTCGGCGACATCCGTGGCCGCGGACTGCTGCAGGGGCTCGAACTCACCGACACCGACGCCGCCACCTCCGACGAACTCGGTGCCGCGATCACCCGCCGCTGCTACGAGCTCGGTCTGCACATGAACGTGGTGCAACTGCCCGGACTCGGCGGCACCTTCCGGATCGCGCCGCCGCTCACCGCATCCGACGACGAGCTACGCCTGGGTCTGGAGATCCTCGAGCAGGCGATCGCCGAGACGACCGCCTGACCCGGGCCGCCGGACCCGGGGCCGTCGGTTCCCGGAGAGTCAGCCCTGTGCGTCGCGGGCGTCGAGATCCGCGGCGACCCCGGCCGGGAACCCACCGGTGGCGATCGGGCCCCATGAGGTCGGGGTGACGCGGATCAGCGACTTGTTCTGCAGTCGCATCGCCGCCCGGTACTCGTCCCAGTCGGAGTGCTCGCCGGCGATCGACCGGAAGTAGTCGACCAGACCGTCCTCGGCATCCGGCATGTCGAGAACCTCGGCGGTGCCGTCGATCTGCACCCACGGGCCGTTCCACTCGTCGGAGACGATGCACACGGTGACCGCGGGACGCCGGCGTGCGTTGGCGGTCTTGGCGCGACCCGGATATGTCGCGATCACCAGGCGCCCCTGGTCGTCGACGCCCCCGCTGACCGGCGACAACTGCACGCGCCCGTCGGCGCGGGTGGTACCCAACAACATTCGGTGCCGGGGTCGGACGAACTCGAGCAGGGCGGTGAGGTCGACGGTGTCGGTGGTGGCGATGGTTCGGGCCATTGCACCACCGTACGGGCGCACGGCCGCACGCCGCACGAGTGGCGCAGATCTCGATCTCGCACAGCACTGCCGGATGCGTCACCGGCACACCGGCCGACAGGCATAGGGTGTTGTCCGACCCCACCGTCGACGCGAAGGACTGACATGTCCGAATCCACCTCGGCCCCGGCCCGGCCGGCCGGCCCCGGTATCCGCGAACTCACGGTTCGTGCGATCGTCCTCGGTGGCCTGATCACCCTGGTGTTCACCGCGGCCAATGCCTACATCGGTCTCAAGGTCGGTCTGACCTTCGCCACCGCGATCCCCGCGGCGGTCATCTCGATGGCGGTGCTGCGCGCCTTCTCCGATCACTCGATCGTGGAGAACAACATCGTGCAGACCGTCGCCTCGGCGGCGGGCACGTTGTCAGCGATCATCTTCGTCATCCCCGGCCTGGTGATGATCGGCTGGTGGGTCGGGTTCCCCTACTGGACCACCCTCGCGGTCTGCGCGGTCGGCGGTGTCCTCGGCGTCATGTACTCGATCCCGCTGCGCCGGGCGCTGGTCACCGGATCGGATCTGCCCTATCCCGAGGGGGTGGCCGCGGCCGAGGTCCTCAAGGTCGGTGAGACCAGCGAGGGCGCACAGAGCAACAAGGCCGGGCTGTGGACCATCCTGATCGGCACCGTCGCCTCCGCACTGTTCGCCCTGCTCGCCAAGATGCGCCTGGTCAGTGACTCGTTGTCGGCGGTGTACAAGATCGGCACCGGCGGCAGCATGTTCGGCGCCAGCCTGTCGCTGGCGCTGATCGGTATCGGCCACCTGGTCGGCATCACCGTCGGTATCGCCATGCTCGTCGGCCTGGTCATCTCGTTCGTGGTGCTGCTGCCGATCCGCACCTGGGGCGACTTCACGAACGGCCCCGCCATCGGCGACGTGATCTCGTCGGCGTTCTCCGGCGAGGTGCGCCTGATCGGTGCCGGCGCGATCGCGATCGCCGCGATCTGGACGCTGGTCAAGATCATGGGCCCGATCATCACCGGCATCCGCAACTCGATGACCTCGATGCGCTCCCGTCAGGCCGGCGTCACCGTGGACATCACCGAGCGCGACATCCCGATCACCTACGTCGGCGGCACCGTGCTGGTGCTGATGATCCCGATCGGCTTCATGCTGTGGGACTTCGTGCAGGACACCAGCATCGCCCACTCGTCGGCCGCACTGATCATCACCATGATCGTCTTCGTCATCATCGCGGGTCTGCTGATCGCCGCCGTGTGCGGCTACATGGCCGGCCTGATCGGATCGTCCAACAGCCCCATCTCCGGGGTGGGCATCCTGGTGGTCCTGATCGCGGCGATCCTCGTGAAGCTGGTGTTCGGCAGTTCCGACGACGACCAGACGCTGCCGCTGGTCGCCTTCACACTGTTCACCGCATCCATCGTGTTCGGTATCGCGACGATCTCCAACGACAACCTGCAGGACCTCAAGACCGGCCAGCTGGTCGGTGCCACCCCGTGGAAGCAGCAGGTCGCCCTGATCATCGGCGTGATGTTCGGTGCCGCGATCATCCCGCCGGTCCTCGGACTGATGAGCAATGCCTTCGGGTTCGCCGGTGCCCCGGGTGCCGGCGAGGACGCCCTGGCCGCACCGCAGGCTCGCCTGATGTCGGATCTGGCCACCGGCGTGCTGGGCGGGTCGCTCGACTGGGGCCTGCTGGGCATCGGCGCACTGATCGGTGTCGGCGTGATCATCGTCGACGAGGTGCTGGGCAAGACCAGCAGCCGGCTGCGCCTGCCCCCGCTGGCCGTGGGTATGGGTATGTACCTGCCGATGTCGCTCACCCTGATCATCCCGATCGGCGCCTTCCTCGGTGTGGGCTACAACAAGTGGGCCGAGCGGTCCGGCGGGAACGTCGAGCACAAGAAGCGCATCGGCGTGCTGATGGCCACCGGCCTGATCGTCGGCGAGAGCCTCTTCGGTGTGGTGTTCGCCGGCATCGTCGCGATCAGCGGGCGCGACGACACCCTGAACGTGGTCGGCGAGAGCTTCGACGACTACGCGAAGTGGCTCGGCCTCGCCGTGTTCATCCTGTTCGTCGTCGGCCTGTACCGCTGGGCGCAGCGGATCGCCGACACCGATCCCGAGAGCAAGGACACCCAGGCCAAGGTCTGATCGAGCACGGGTCTGATCGAGCACCGGTCTGATCGGGGGTACGGCCCCGGTCAGCGCAGTGCGGCCTCGATCAGCACCTCGGCGGCGGCGCGGGCATCGCGGGCGGCATCCACGCCGCCGGCGATGGCCGCCGTGGTCTGTGCCCCCTCGGCCAGCAACGACAGCTGCGGTGCCAGGCTCGGTGCGGCCCCCAGCTCATCGGCCAGCCGGGCGACGTAGCCCTGGAAATCGGCCTTCTGCTGCCGGACGGCCTCGACGACGGCCGGCATCTGGCCGCCCAGTTCGCCGAACGCGTTGATGAACGCGCACCCGCGGAACTCGTCGTCGGCGAACCAGTCGAGCAGGAAGTCGAAGATCGCGAGCAGCTTCTCGCGCGGCCCGTCGACCCGGGCCGCCGCGGCGTCGATACCCCGAGCCCACTGCCGGCTGCGGTTCGCCAGCACCGCCAGGACCAGGTCTTCCTTGGAGTCGACCACCGAGTAGAGCTTCTTCAGCGACACCCCGGCCTCGTCGCGGACGCGGTCCATCCCCACGCCGCGTACCCCGTAGGCGTTGAACAGCCGGTCGGCTGCCTCCACCACCTGCTCTCGCACGCTGTCAGTCACGCTCATACCTTCTCACCGATCGATACCCTTGCACTGAGAACGATCGTTCTCTACTCTAGCGGACACCGGTGAGAACGCCCGTTCTCGCCGGTCCCGACAAGGAGGACCACCATGGGCTACATCACCGTCGGCACCGAGAACTCGACCGACATCGAGCTGTACTACGAAGACCACGGCACCGGACAGGCCGTCGTCCTGATCCACGGATATCCCCTCGACGGACACAGCTGGGAACTGCAGAGCCGGGCACTGATCGACGCCGGGTACCGCGTCATCACCTACGACCGCCGCGGCTTCGGCCAGTCCAGCAAGGCCGGCATCGGATACGACTACGACACCTTCGCCGCCGACCTGGACACCGTGCTGACGACCCTCGACCTCCGCGACGTCATCCTCGTCGGGTTCTCCATGGGGACAGGCGAACTCGCGCGCTACACCCGCAACCACGGTCACGACAGGGTGGCCCGGTTCGCATTCCTGGCCTCCCTGGAGCCGTTCCTGCTCAAGACCGACGACAACCCGACCGGGGTCGACAAAGAGGTCTTCGACGGCATCCACACCGCCGCCTACACCGACCGCTACGCCTGGTTCACGCAGTTCTACGACAACTTCTACAACCTCGGTGAGAACCTCGGCACCCGGATCTCGCACGAGGTCGTCGACGCCAACCGGAACACCGCGGTCGCGAGCGCGCCGGTCGCCGCCTACAAGGTGGTGCCGACCTGGATCGAGGACTTCCGTCCCGATGTCGCCGCGGTTCGCGACTCCGGCAAGCCGACCCTGATCCTGCACGGCACCGCCGACAACATCCTGCCGATCGACGCCACCGGCCGTCCCTTCCACGAGGCCGTCCCGGCGGCCCGCTACGTGGAGATCGAGGGCGCGCCGCACGGCCTGCTGTGGACCCACGCCGAGGAGGTGACCGCCGCCCTGCTCGACTTCGTCCGGAGCTGAGCAAGCGGTCCTGCCAAAACCTCCCGTCCGCAACGCGTCTCGACGTAGCGTGGCCGACGGGAGGTTTTCTCATGCATCTTCAACGCTCCGCACGCGACATCGCCGCCTTCGCCGACACCCTGTCAGACCATCTCGCCGCGGGCTCCGGGGTACGGCCCGCCCTGACCGTCGACGCCGGCACCGACGCCAACGGGATGTCATCGGAGACCGTGATGGTCGACGCCACATGGCCTTCCGGCCACCACCCGGAATCCGAGCGCTGGGTGATGCGGATGCAGCCACGCCCGGAGGACATCCCGGTGTTCGACCACTACCGCCTCGACCACCAGTACGAGGTGATGTCGCTGCTCGCCCGCACCACCGGGGTCCCGATCCCGAGGGTGCACCACCTCGAGACCACCGGCGCGGTACTCGGCTCGCCGTTCTTCCTGATGGAGCGGATCGACGGCCTGATCCCACCCGATGTGATGCCGTACACCTTCGGCACCAACTGGCTCTTCGACGCCACTCCGGAACAACAACGGAGGGTGCAGGATTCGACGATCGACCGGATCGCCGAGCTGCACTCGATCACCGATGCGCCCACCGTCTTCGGCTTCCTCGACGACGAGATGCCCGCCGGAGGCGACACCTTGCACCGCAGACTCGCCTGGCTGGCCGACTGGTACGAGTCGTCGGCGGCATCCGTCGGGCGTTCGCCGCTGGCCGAGGGCGCACTCGCATGGCTGACGGCCAACCTCCCCGCCGACGCCGCCGCCCGACCACCGGTGCTGTGCTGGGGCGACGCCCGGATCGGCAACGTGATCTACGAGGATTTCACCCCGGTCGCACTGCTCGACTGGGAGATGGCCTGCCTCGGCCCCCGCGAGCTCGATGTCTCGTGGCTGATCTTCGCCCACAACGTCTTCCAGGAACTCGCCGATATGGCGGGCCTCCCGGGGATGCCGGATCTGCTCCGGGAGGACGACGTCCGGGAACGCTATCTCGAGCGCACCGGGGTGGAACTGGCCGACCTGCGCTGGTTCTCGGTGTTCGCCGGCGTCGTCTGGTGCTGCGTGTTCCTGCGGGCCGGTGCACGCCGCGTGCACTTCGGCGAGCAACCACCACCGTCGGACATCGACGTCGAGTTCTTCTATCACCGCAACCTGCTCGCCCGGCTGATCGAAGGAGAGGCCTAGATGCTGTCACCCGCCGACGAGTTCCCGATTCATCAGACACCACAACCCATCTCGTGGCCGGGGACCTCGGACCGGAACTTCTACGACCGCTCCTACTTCAACGCCCACGACCGGACCGGCGAGATCTTCCTGATCACCGGGATCGGCTACTACCCCAATCTCGGCGTCAAGGACGCCTTCGTGCTGATCAACCGCGGCGGCACCACCCACACGGCGGTACACCTGTCCGACGCGATCGACGCCGATCGGCTGAACCAGCGTGTCGGCGCCTACGCCGTCGACGTCGTCGAACCCCTTCGGCGCCTGCACCTCACGCTCGACGACACCCACGGGATCGCCGTCGACCTCACCTTCACCGGACTGTTCGGAGCACACCGGGAACTCCCGCACATCATGCGCACCGGGACGCGGGTCACCCTGGAGGCGCAGCGTTTTGCGCAGGTCGGTTCCTGGTCGGGGTCGATCACGGTGGACGGCACCGAGGTCGCCGTCGACCCGGCGGTCTGGATCGGCAGCCGTGACCGCTCCTGGGGTATCCGTCCGGTCGGTGAGCCCGAACCCGCGGGCCGGCCCGCCGATCCGCCGTTCGAGGGCATGTGGTGGAACTACATCCCGATGGCCTTCGACGACTTCCAGCTCGTCCTGATCGTCCAGGAGGAGCCCGACGGATACCGAATCCTCAACGACTGCACGCGAATCTGGCGAGACGGCCGGGTCGAACAGCTCGGCTGGCCACGGATCGTCGTGCACTACCGCTCCGGCACGAGGATTCCCGACGGCGCGACGATCACCGCCACGGATGCGTCGGGGGCGCCGGTCACGCTCGAGGTGAGCTCACTGCTCGCCGCGCCGATCCACGTCGGCGGCGGCTACGGCGGGGATCCGGACTGGACGCACGGCGTCTGGCGCGGTGCGGGTTTCACCGAGCGGCACACCTACGATCTGGCCGACCCGGCAGTGTCCGGCCGCATCCCGTTCGGGGTGATCGACCACGTCGGCCGTGCGGTGTGCACCGAGGCCGACGGCACGCAGCGGCAGGGATGGGGGCTGTTCGAGCATGGCGCGCTCGGCCGGCACGACCCGTCGGGTCTGGCCGACTGGCTCTCCGTGGCTCCCTGAGATCTGGACCACCTACCCTTGTTGATACCCCCCTGGGTATATACCCTCGGGGGTATGAAACTGATCGTTGTCGGCGGAGTCGCCGGTGGGATGAGCGCAGCGGCGCGCGCACGCCGCCTCGACGAGAACGCCGAGATCATCGTCCTCGAACGGGGCGAGCACGTGTCGTTCGCGAACTGCGGACTCCCCTATTTCGTCGGCGGCGAGATCGCCGCCGAGGCGGATCTGCTCGTCCAGACCCCGGAGTCCCTGCGCAACTCGCTGAATCTCGACGTCCGCACCGACCACGACGTCACCGCCGTCGACGCCGCGGCCAAGGTGGTGCACGTGCAGACCCCGCACGGCACCGCCACCCTGGCCTATGACGCGCTGATCCTCGCGCCCGGCGCCCGCGCCGTCCGTCCACCGATCCCGGGTGTCGACTCCCCGGTCGTGACCACCCTGCGCACCGTCGGCGACGCCGTCGCGCTGCGCGAGCACGTCCTCGGCGGAGCCCGGCGTGCGGTGGTCCTCGGCGCCGGCTTCATCGGCCTCGAGGCCGCCGAGGCCTTGCGTATGCGCGGACTCGAGGTCGACGTCGTCGAGCTCGCCGACCACGTGCTGCCACCGCTGGAAACCGAGATGGCCTCACTCGTGCGGGATGAACTCGGCCACCTGGGCATCACCGTCCACGACGGCGTCGCCGCGGTCTCCATCGACAGCGACACCGACACCGACACCGACACCGGTACCGGGCATGCCGCCACCGTCGTGCTGGCCGACGGGTCACGGCTGCCCGCCGACATCGTCGTGCTGTCGGTCGGGGTCACCCCCGACACCGCACCGTTCGCCACGGCCGGGGTCGCCTGCGAACGCGGTGCCATCGTCGTCGACGAGCACGGCGCGACCAGCATTGACGGCATCTGGGCGGTGGGTGACGCGACCGTGTGCACCGACGCGGTCACGGGTCTGCGCCGGCCGGTCGCCCTGGCCGGCCCGGCCAACCGGGCGGGCCGTCTGGTGGCCGACGCCGTCCTGCGCCCCGCGAAGGCCCGCCCGATGCCGGCCCCGGTCGGCACCGCGATCGTGCGGATCGGCGGCCTCGCCGCAGCGATGACCGGCGCCAACCGGCGGTCACTCGAGGCCGCGGGGATCGGCTACCAGACCGTCCACCTGCATCCGAACAGTCACGCCGGGTACTTCCCCGGCGCGCAGGCCATCCACCTCCTGATGCACATCCGCGTCACCGACGGTCTGATCCTGGGTGCACAGGCGGTCGGTGCCGACGGCGTGGACAAGCGGATCGACGTGCTGGCCACCGCCATCCGCACCCATCTGACCGCCGCCGACCTGATGGACCTCGATCTCGCCTACGCCCCGCCGTACGGCTCGGCGAAGGACCCGGTCAACCTCGCCGGGATGATCGCCGAGAACGTCGTGGACGGCACCGTCACCGTGTGGCAGGCCGACGGGCTCGCCGAGGTCGCATCGTCGGCCGCGGTGCTCGACGTCCGCTCGGCGCAGGAGTACGCGACCGGGCACGTGCGTGATGCACTCCTGGTGCCGCACACCGAGATCCGCGAACGTCTCGACGAGATCACCGCATTCGCCGCCGGTCGCCCGCTCCGGGTGTACTGCGAATCCGGTATGCGCTCCTATCTGGCGACCCGAATCCTCGCAGCCGCGGGCCTCGACGTCGCCCATCTCTCGGGCGGGATGTCGACGCTGCGCGCCCGACTCGGCGACGCCGGCGGACTTCTCGTCGTCCCCGACGCCGAGCCCGTCCACGCCTGAACCAGGCGCCACCCGAACCCGGTTCAGGCCCTGAGAAGATCGACAACCGAAGGAGAATCACATGTGTCAGAAGGTCACCTGCGGCAAGTGCGGCAAACCGACGTGGCGCGGCTGCGGCCGGCACGTCGACGAGGTGATGCGCGGCATCCCCACCTCCCAGCGCTGCGCCGGGCACGAGCGGGAACGCGGGCCGATCGCCCGGTTCTTCGGGCGGAACTGACACCCGACGCCGACGGCCATCCGCTGGTCGAACCCGAACTGCTCAGAACAGGGATGCCAATGGCACCTGCGCATCGGCGAGGCGATCGACGTCGACCGCACTGCCGGATTCGATGAGCTTCTTGATGTCGTCGAGCTGATCCCAGATGTTCACCTGCATCCCGGCGCGCACGTGTCCGGCGTCGTCGACCCAGAACGCGACGAACTCGCGCTTGGCGAGATCGCCCCGCGTGATCACGCGGTCGTCGGCGCCGCCCAGCCCGCTGTACTCCATCCCGAGGTCGTACTGATCGGTGAAGAAATACGGCAGATTGGTGTATTCGGCGTGCTCACCGACGATGTTCGCCGCGGCCACCGCCGGCTGGTTGAGGGCATTGGCCCAGTGCTCGGTCCGCACCCGACGTCCGAGTATAGGATGCGTTGCGTTCGCGATGTCGCCGACCACATAGATCGACGGATCGCTGCTGCGTAGTCCGGCATCCACCAGCACTCCGCCGCCGTCGATGTCGACACCGGCGCTGATCGCGAGATCGAGATCGGGGATCGCACCGGCGGCGACGAGTACCGCATCGGCGTAGACGGTGGTCTCGTCGGCGAACTTCAGGCCCGCGGCCCGGCCGTCGGCGGTCAGGATCTCGGTGACCTGTACCCCGGTCCGCAGGTCGACGTCGTGCGCGCGGTGCAGATTCGCGAAGACCTGTGCCACATCGGGTCCCAGCGCGCGGAGCAACGGCAACGATTCCACCTCGGCGACGGTCACCGCCATGCCGCGTTCGCGGGCCGTGGCGGCCACCTCCAACCCGATCCAGCCACCGCCCACGATCGCCAGCCGCCCGCCACCGGCGATCGCCTCGTCCAGAGCCCGGGCGTCGTCGAGTGTCCGCAGATGGTGCACACCGGCGGCGTCGGCTCCCGGCAGGTCGAGGTGCCGCGACGACGATCCGGTGGCCAGCACCAGCGTGTCGTAGGCGACTGTCGAACCATCCGGCAACACAACCGTTTTCGCTTCCGCGTCGACCCGCTCGACGGCGGTGCCCGGCCGCAGGTCCACGCGGTGGTCGAGGTACCAGTTGGTGTCGTGGACGGTGAACTCGTCCGGCTTCTTCTTGCGGGCCAGGAACTCCTTGGACAGTGGCGGCCGCTCATACGGCAGCCGCTCCTCTGCCCCGAACAGGACGACGTTGCCGTCGAAGTCCTTTTCCCGCAGGGCCTCGGCGGTCTTGGCCCCGGCCAGACCGCCGCCGACTATCACCACTGTGGTCATGCTCGTCACACCTCCAGGGGACGGTACGGATCCCACCGTACGCCCCTGGTGCGGTCAGTCACGGTGCAACAGCGGCAACAACTCCTGGGTCTTCTCCGGTGTCCACCCGGGCGGCTGCAGGATGTCGGCCCAGGCATACGGGATCGCCGACAAATAGTGGTGGCCATGACCGTCGGGCACGCCCACCGACACCGCCATGTCCGCCGACACCTGCAGGAAGGTGACGAAGGGAATCCAGCGCACCGCACCGAGGACGTCGCGACCGTGTTCCTCACGCAACCAATCCGGTTGGTTGAGAATCAGTCTCGGCGACCACCATGCGATCGGGTCGGAGGCGTGCTGCAGATACACCACGCGTGTACCCGTCCACGGTGCGTCCGGCCGATCGAGGTCGGACGGGTCGGCGATGAACCGGACCTGACGCCCGTCGTCGTAGACGGGCAGCCACTCCGGCGAGCCGGGATCGCGGGCCGCGGTGGCATCCCCCCACAGGGTGTTGTTGAAGGTGGGGCCGACGAACAGGGCGCCGTCGGTGCGGGCCGCGACCGTGGGCACGGTACCGAATGCGGCCTCGGCGCCGAAGGATCCGAGGCTCTCACCGAACACCACCACCTTGGGGCGTTGTGCCTCCGGCACCTGCTGCACCCGCGCGTCCACGGCCTCGAACAACGCCGACCCCGCCTGACGGGCACGTTCGCTGTCGACCAGGAACGACAGCCAGCTCGGCAGATACGAGTACTGCATCGACACCAGCGCGGTGTCGCCGTTGTACATGTACTCGATGGTGTCGATGGTCGCCTTGTTCAGCCAGCCCGATCCGGTGGTGGCGCCGATCGCGATCACCTTGCGGTCCAGACCGCCCATCCGGACCAGTTCGTCGGCGGCCAGTTGCGCATTCGCGCGCAGGTCGTCACCCGATCCGAGACCCACGAAGGCACGGATCGGTTCCATCGCGGGCGCACCGTTGAAGGCGCTCAGCTGCTCCACGGTGGGGCCGCCGTCGACGGTGATGCGACCCTCACGGCCCAGCGACGACCAGCTGACCAGCGAACCCGGACCACCCGACCGTAGCGTCGACGCCGGCGCGCCCGTGGTGGCCCCCACCTCGTCGTTGGCGGCGGCGAAGCTGGCGTTGAGCCACTGCATCGAGTACTTCGCCACCACGCCGTTGAGGATGAAGACGGTCAGCAGCACCACCACCACGGCACCGGCGATGGCCGAGATCCTGGGTGGTGCAACGGTGTTGAGCTTACGAACCAGCCAGGTGAGCAGCCACGCCCAGCCCTGCCCGATCAGCATGAGCACGGTGAAGACGACGATCGCGACGACGATGATCACCGGGTACGCCGTCCAGGACAGATGCTCGACACCCATCAGGCTGCGGATCTCGTCCTGCCACACCGAGAACCAGTAGAGCATCACCACCGAGCCCACGACGAAGACGACGGCCAGACCCAGCCAGAACCAGCGGCCGGGACTGGGCCAGCGCCGGTTGCGCGAGACCATGAACTTGGCCAGCCAGGCGAAGAACACCCCGATGCAATAGCCGAGGGCGGCGGCACCACCGCTGACGATGCCCTGGAACAGGGGGCCGCGAGGCAGCAGCGACGGCGTGACCGCAAGCCACAGGAAGACGGTGCCGACCACGAGTCCGGTGAAGGAGATCCGCGAACGATACGACCGCCACCATCCCCGCTTCGACTCGTCGTCGGACTCGGCGTCGGCCCCCGTGGTGTCGGCCCTCGTGGTCTCGGCCCCCGTGGAGTCGCCCGCCGTGGTGTCGACCGCGGTGTCCTCGGCGGTCGCGCCGGCCGATGCATCGACGGATGCCCGGTCGCCGGCCGACTCCCTGGTGGTCGACTCGGCCGGCGTCGACTCGGCCGGGGATGATCGGTCGGCTGCGTTCTCATCGGGTGTGTCGGGCAACACGGGCTCCTCACAACGGCGGCGATCGGGTCCGATCGGTCTTATCGTGGCAGATCGGGAGAACACCGGGTACGCGACGAGTCGTGTCCGGCGCGCCACGATCGGGAGGTGGGATGGGCAGAGCCCGTGATGTCGGCATCGTGGTGGGCATCGTGGCGGCACTGGTCGTGGTGCAGCTGTGTATCTACGTCTTCGGTGTACCCGGTTCGTGGCTGGTACTCGGGGTCGCGGTGGCGGTGACGATCGCCGTCCGGCTGGCCGGCCTGAGCTGGGCCGATCTCGGACTCTCGCGGCACACGCTGGGTCGCGGCATCCGGTGGGCCGTGGTGATCGTGGTGGTCGTGGCGGTGATCGCCGCGGTCGGGGTCGCGCTGCCGTTCACCCGTGAGCTGTTCCGCAACGACGCCTATGCCGACCTGCCGGAGGCGCTGTTCGCCGCCGGGGTGCTGATCCCGCTGCAGACGGTGATCGGCGAGGAGTTGCTGTTCCGGGGTGCGCTGCTGGGTGCGCTGCTGCGCGTCTCGTCGACGCGGGTCGCGCTCGGGATCCAGGCCCTGCTGTTCGGGGCATGGCATGTCGGATCGTCTCAGGGACTGACCGCAGGTAACGACGGGCTCCGCGAGATCGTCGGTGACGGTACCTTTGCCTCCCTGGTCGGGGTGCTGCTCGCGGTTGCCGTCACCGCCGCCGCCGGCGCACTGCTGGGATGGTCGCGGCTGCGCAGCGGCAGTCTGCTGGCACCGATGGCGCTGCACTGGGCGGCCAACGGGATCGGTGCGGTCGCCGCCGCGATGGCGTGGCAGTTCACCGGCTGACCCGCCCCGCCGGTGCGCGTGGTTCGGCCTCGAGCATCGGGACCAGATAGCGGCGTGCGACATCCGCGAGGGCGGCATCGTCGTCGAGGTCGACGATGTGGCTCGGGATGGTCAGCAGCGACGTGGAGATCCGGACCATCATCTCCGCGGTCAGTTCGGTGTCGAGGTCGGCGCGGACCGTTCCGGCCCGCTGTTCTCGGCGGAGCTGTTGGGCCACAAAGGAACGCACCACGGCCATGGTCCGGCCGTCGCCGCCGACCACGGCGCCGGCCACCAACGACGGCTCCGCCTCGAGCAGTCCGGCGATCAGCGGATTACGGGAGATCGACCGGTAGGAACTCACGAACCCCAGGACCAGGCGGTCGGCGGCGCTCTCCCCGGGGGCGATGTCGTCGAGGAAGCGTGCGATGTAGGTGCCGAACTCACGCCGCATCACCTCTTCGACGAGGGCGTCCTTGCTCGCGAACTTGCGATAGATCGTGACCCGCGACAGACCCGCCCGTCGGGCCACCTCGTCCATCGACGAGCGTTGGATGCCCATGCGGCAGAACTGCTCGTAGGCGGCGTCGAGCAGCCTGGTCCGCGTCGGGTCGTCGGCGGCGCCGTCCTCGGCCGCGGTGGTCACGTCGTCATATGCGCGTTCCAGCAAGGTCTTTGGCGCCGGTGTCGGTGAAGCCATCCATTCCCTCCACAAATCCGTCCCGAACCCATTGTGACCGCGATCACCGTGTGCTACGCCTGATGATACAACGTTACTCACGTTGTTTCATCGCGTCATCGAGTCGGGTGGCGATAGGCGGGAGACGACACATGAATCAGCTCAACCGGGAACACCTCAACAGACGTGCCGTCCTGCGTGCCGGGGGCACGCTCGGCGCCGTCGGTGCCCTGGCATCCATCACACAGGCGACGCCGTGGACGTGGTCACCGGCGCACTCGGTGCCGGGGGTCGGCAGCGGCACCGATCCCCACGCGGTCTGGGACGACGAGGCCGATCAGGTCATCGCGCGCGTCATCGACAGCGGGCAGGTCGAATCGGTCAATGCCATCCTCAAGAACTGGCGCACCAACTCCCAGCCCCTGCCGGCCGGGCTGCCGTCGGACCTGCGTGACTTCATCGAGCACGCCCGGCAACTGCCGGCCTGGACCGACCACGACAAGCTCGCGGCCGCAGTCCGTTTCAACCAGAAACGTGGCACCTACCTCGGCGTGCTCTACGGCTTCGCCAGCGGGATGATGAGCACCGTCATCCCCAAGGAGGCCCGCGCGGTCTACTACTCCAAGGGCGGCTGGGACCTCAAGGACCGCATCTCCAAGACCGCCAAGCTCGGCTATGACATCGGTTCGCTGAACGCCTACCAGCCAGGCGGCGAGATGATCGTGACCTGTGTCAAGACCCGCATGGCCCATGCCGGGGTGCGGCATCTGCTGCCGCGGTCGGCGCACTGGGTGCGGTCGGCGCCGGAGGACGTCCCGATCTCGCAGGCCGACATCATGGTCACCTGGCACAGCCTGCCGACGTCGGTGATGCGCAACCTGCGCAAGTGGAAGGTGCCGATCGCCGCCGACGAGTCCGCCGGGTTCCTGCACTCCTGGCAGATCACCGCACACATGCTGGGCGTCCAGGACCAGTACATCCCCAACTCCTGGGACGCCGCGGATGCGCAGGCACAGCAGGTCCTCGACCCGATCCTGGCGCCCACCCCGGAGGGCAAGAAGCTCGCCGACATGCTGCTCGACCTGGGCATGAACCTCGACCTCACGCTGCTCTCGCGCGGCGTGCTCGGCGCGTTGACGCGATTCGTCCTGGGCGACAAGATCGCCAACTGGCTCGACATCCCCCGCGAGCCGGTGTGGAGTCCGCTGCTCGAGACCGCGTGGGGCCCCTACGTCGCGATCCGCGAGGGACTGCTCACCGCGGGCATCCCCCGCGAGACCTATTGGCTGTTCGACGAATTCCTCCGCCAGTTCGTCCTGTTCTACATGGCCGAACTACGGATGCCGATCAGTATCCAGATCCCGTACTTCAACAACCCCAACTACAACTGAGGGCCGCGCCCGCACCGATCGGTCACCGTCGGCACACCCCGTCGAGCGTGGTGAACACTATGCTCGGCGGGGTGAATGTACGCGCGGGAATCGTGGTCACCGGAACCGAGGTCCTCAGCGGCCGTATCGCCGATCAGAACGGCCCCTGGGTCTCGCAGCGGCTGCTCGAACTCGGCGTCGACGTCGCCCACATCACCGTCTGCGGCGACCGGCCCGAAGACCTCGCCGCACAGTTGCGGTTCCTCGCCGGTGAGCGGGTCTCGCTGATCGTCACCACCGGTGGGCTCGGCCCCACCGCCGACGATCTCACCGTCGAGACGGTCGCCGACTTCTGTGGTCGGCCACTGCATGTCGATCCGCAGCTCGAAGCCCGGATCGGCGAGATCGTCGCGCGCTGGCAACGCGCCCGCGGCACCGGCGGTCTCGACCCGGAGGCCACCCGTGCCGGTACCCGCAAGCAGGCGTTGGTTCCCGAAGGGGCACAGTCGATCCCACCGGTCGGAACCGCTCCGGGTGTGGCCATCCCGGCGGTCGCCGACGCCGATGCGCCGGTGCCCGCGATCCTGATCCTGCCCGGCCCGCCCCGGGAACTGCAGGGCATGTGGGATGGGGCGCTGGCCGCCGATCCGGTCGCCGCCGCCATCGCCGGACGGACCGAGCACCGGCAGGAGACGATCCGAGCGTTCGGCCTCCCCGAATCCGAGCTGGCCGCGACGCTGCGGGCGATCGAGCCGCAGATCCCCGGTTTCGACGATCTCGAGATCACCACCTGCCTGCGTCGCGGTGAGGTGGAGATCGTGACGCGCTTCCCCGCCACCGCCGCCGACTCGTACACCTCACTGGCACAGGCACTCCTGTCCCACCACGAGACACAGATCTTCTCCACCGACGGCGCCACCATCGACGATCAGATCGCCGGCCTCCTGCAGGGCCGGCTGATCGCCACCGCCGAGTCGTGCACCGGCGGGCTGATCGCCGCACGGCTCACCGATCGCCCCGGTTCCTCGGACTACGTTCTGGGCGGCGCGGTCTCGTATGCCAACAGCGTCAAATCCGGGGTGCTCGACGTCCCGGACACGATGATCGCCGAGTTCGGTGCCGTGAGCGAGCCGGTGGCGGCGGCCATGGCCGAAGGGGCACTGGCCCGTTTCGGTGCCGACACCGCGGTCTCCACCAGCGGTGTCGCCGGACCGGGTGGCGGTTCGCCCGAGAAGCCGGTCGGGACGGTGTGCTTCGGCGTGGCGATCGCCGGCCGGGAAACCCTCACCCGCACTCTGCATCTGCCCGGTGATCGGGCCGCCGTCCGCGAGCGTTCGGTGACCGTGTCGCTGCACCTGCTCGCCCGGGAGCTGCGCCGGCTCGGGTGACCGCGGTCGGTGGTTGCGGACATCCTCGTCTCACCGGGTTTCGACACGGGTCCTCGCCTATCGGCTCGGTCCCGGCTCAACCATCGAATAATGGTGCAGCCCTAACTGATTGAGCAGACAAACAGATGCAAAACGATGGTTGAGCCGACAAGGAGCGAAGCGACGAGTCGAGTCGAAACCTCCGCCGGCCGAACTCCCCAACCCAACCACCAACCACCACCCCACGACGGTCGATCCGACAAGGAGCGAAGCACCACAACGCTACAGTCAAAAACCCACCGCCCCACGATGGTTGAGCCGACAAGGAGCGAAGCGACGAGTCGAGTCGAAACCTCCGCCGGCCGAACTCCCCAACGCAACCACCACCGTGACGCCGAGACGACCGAGCAGTCAGCCCCTACGGGCGTCGGCCCACAGGGTCGTGATCACCTCGGCTGCCGGTCCGGTGGGCGCCGATCGGAAGGCGTGGCCTGCCCAGAGATTCAGGTCGTCGGCGTCGCCTGCCGCGGCGGCGGCCTTGCGGAGCGGACTGGTCAGGTGGTGCAGCGCCGGATACTCGGCGGGAGCCGACGGCGAGTACGTATCGGTGAACCGATTCCGCAGCGCCTGTGCGTACCGCCCCGAGAAGCAGCGGGTGACAACGGTTTCGGTGAACCGCGGGTCGCGCAGCGCCGCCCGATGGGTCGGCTTGGTGCCCGCCTCGTCGGTGTCGAGCAGTGCCGTACCCAGTTGCACCGCACTCGCACCCGCGGCCAAGGCGGCGATGATCGCCGTACCGTCGCCGATCCCCCCGGCAGCGATCACCGGAACATCGCTGCGGTCCACCACCTCTCGCACCAACCTCACGGTGGGTGTCGTATTCGGCACCGCATCGAGGTCGAGCGTCCCGCGGTGGCCACCGGCCTCCACACCCTGTACGCACAGCGCGTCGACACCCAGGGCCACCGCCCGATCGGCGTCGTCGGGATCGGCGACGGTGCTCACCACGAAGATCCCGGCATCGTGCAATCGAGCCACATCCTCCGCGGACGGCAGACCGAAGGTGAACGACACCACCGGCACCCGATGCTCGATCACCAGATCGAGTTTCGTGCGGTAGCCGTCGTCGTCCACCTCGACGATGTCGGGCAGGTCGATTCCGTACCGGTCGGCCAACGGCCGCAGCGACTCCCGATACTCCTGGACTGCGACACGGTCGCGGACCGGGAGTCCGGGGACGAAGATGTTGACGCCGAACGGCGCACCGGCGGCGACACGGACTTCCTCGATCTGCCCCGCCAGCACACCGGGGTCGGCATAGCCTGCGGCCAGAAAGCCCAGTCCACCAGCATGATTCACTGCGATCGCCAGAGCGGTGGTGCTGGGCCCACCGGCCATCGGCGCGGCGACGACCGGGATCTCGAGATCGGACAGTTCGAACATCTCATGCCCCTTTGCATGGAGAGCGCACTCAGGCGCGGGCCGCCCCGGACGCAAACCGCTTCCGGTAGACCAGCGGCGCCACACCCACCGACGCCTGGAAGTGATGACGCAACAGCGTCGCCGACGCGAAACCCACCTTACGCGCCACCTCTTCCACCGGAATGTCGGTGGATTCGAGAAGACTCTTCGACTTCATCACCCGCTGCTCGGTGAGCCAGCGACGCGGCGACAGCCCCACCTCGTCGACGAAGCGCCGGGCGAAGGTCCGCCCCGACATGTGCATCCGTACGGCGAGATCGTCCACCGAGATGTCCTCGTCGAGATGGCCGACCATCCAGTCGAGCAGTTCGCCGAAGCCCTCGTCGGTGCAGGTGGGCACCGGCGCGTCGACGTATTGCCGTTGGCCACCGTCACGATGCGGTGGCACCACCATACGACGGGCGATCCGGTTGGCGACAGTCGGTCCCCACGCCTCGCGCACCAGGTGCAACGAGGCGTCGATCCCGGCCGCGGTGCCCGCGCTGGTGGTGACCGGCCCGTCGTCGACGAACAAGACGTCGGTGTCGACCTCGGCGCGGGGATACATCCGCGCCAGCCTCGCCCCGTAACGCCAGTGCGTCGTGCAGCGTCGACCGTCGAGGAGTCCGGCGGCGCCGGCGACGAAGGCACCCGAGCAGACGGTGAGCACTCGGCCACCGTTGTCGACGACCGCCCGCATCGTCTCGAGGATCTCCTCGGGATAGTCGTTCGCGATGCTTCCGCCCGGAATCGCCACGAGGTCGACGTCGCGACAATCCTCGAGGGCGTAGGGGGCGGCGACGGTCACGCCGTTGCCGACGTTCAGCGCGTTCCCGGGAGTCGGGGACGCGACGCGGAAATCGAACGCCGGTACCCCGTCGTCGGTGCGATCGAGTCCGAAGACCTCGCTGAGCACGCCGAACTCGAAGAGTGCGACGTTGCCGTGGAGGAGCACACCGATGGATTTCAACACCCACCCAGTATGGCAGAAACTTTGTGGATATTGGCGTGACTGCCACTGGTGGCAGAAAGTTATCGCCCGGATGATTTCTGTCATGAGCACCGCATTCACCGCCACCCTGACCATCGCCCTGACCGTTCTCGTCGTCGTCCCCATCGCCGCCGTCGTCTACCGCACGCACCGAAAGGTCGGCGACCCCCACCCGATCCCGCTGGGCCATCTCGCGGGGATCGCCACCCGTGCCCACCGACCCCACGATCACCGCCCCACCTGGCACGACGGTCCGGACGCCGACCGGATCGCTGCCGAGCTGGCCACCCTGCGGCAGTACCGCAAGGACGGGTCGTGAACCCGCGAGCGTAAACATGGGATGTTAGGCTCTTTCGGTGCCGTTGATCACCCCTCCCGCGCGGACCAGCTCGCTCGTCGTCGACCGGATGAGTCAACTGATCCGCGACGGCCAGTGGCCGATGGGGACCCGCATCCCGTCCGAACCCGAACTCGTCGAGCTGTTCGGCGTCGGCCGCAACACCATCCGCGAGGCCGTGCGTGCCCTCGAACACGCCGGGCTGCTCGCCCCGCGCCGCGGTGACGGCACCTACGTGTGCGGACGCAATCCACTGGCCGGAGCCATCTCGCGCTGCACCCCGGATCCCGAGATCACCGACCTGATCACCACCCGGCGCGCACTCGAATCAGAAGCCGCGGCACTGGCCGCACAGCACGCCGACGCCGACACCGTCACCGGGCTGAAGGCCCTGCTCGCCGACACCGTCGCGGCCCTCGACGCCGGGGACGTCGAGCGGTATGCGCTCCTCGACCTCGAGTTCCACAGTGCGGTGGTCACGGCGTCCCGCAACCCTCTGCTGATCGAGCTCTACGACGGCATCGGCGAGGTGATGCGGCGCAACCACCGCGATCTGGCCGACGCGACCAGCGGGACCGGACACCCCCGCGGACACCACGACGTGGTCGAGGCCATCGCCGACGCCGACCCCGCCCGCGCCCGCGACGCGGTACACCGCTACCTCGAGACGGCCCTGGACGTCACCGCGCGGGACGCTGCCCGGTGACGGCCACCGGCAACTCCCCCGACACCGGTCGCGCTCACCCCGACATCACCGAGCCCGACATCACCGCCGCCGGTATCACCGCCGGCACCGGCCCCGGGGGCCGCAGCAGCCTGTTCACCGTCTTCACCGCGGTGGCGATCATGCTCGTCGCCGCCAACCTGCGCCCCGCGGTGGTCGCGGTGTCGCCGTTGCTCGACGAGATCACCCGCGACGAGGGCTACAGCAGCGCCATGGCCGGGATGCTGACCACCCTGCCGGTGTTGTTCTTCGGCCTGGTCTCACCGCTCGCCCCACCACTGGCCGCCCGGTTCGGGATCGAACGGACCGTGTTCGGCTCGTTGCTGCTCTTGATCGTCGGCTCCCTGCTGCGCCTGATCCCCGACACCGCCTGCCTGTTCCTGGGCTCCGCGGTGGTCGGCATCGCGATCGGCATCTGCAATGTCGTGCTGCCCGCCCTGATCAAACGCGACTTCGCGCACCGCTCCGGCCTGATGACGGGCCTGTACTCGATGACGCTGTCGGGTGGTGCCGCGGTGGCCGTGGGGGTGATCGTGCCGATCAACCACGCATTCGACGGCAACTGGCGGATGAGTCTCGCGTCGTGGGCGATCCTCGCCGTGATCACCGCATGCTGCTGGCTCCCGCAGCTGACGCGGCACCGACCGGAGACGGTGGCGCGACGAGGATCGTTGTACCGCAACCCGATCGCCTGGGCCATCACCATCTTCATGGCCGCCCAGTCGCTGATCTTCTACACCTTCAGCGCCTGGCTGCCCACGTATTTGATCAGTGAGGGCCACACCGCGGCCGCCGCCGGCACCGTGCTCGCGATCGGGCAGACGGTGGCCCTGTTCGCCTCGCTGATCGCGCCGATCATCGCCGGCCGGTTCGCCGATCAGCGGGTGATCACCCTGGTCGCGGTGGCGTTCACCGCCGTCGGACTCACCGGGCTGCTCACCATCGGTCACGTCCCGGTGCTGTGGACCATCCTGACGCTGGTCGGCCCGGGATCCTCGATCAGCCTCGTCCTGTTGTTCATGGTGCTGCGCAGTTCCTCACCCCAGCAGACCGGGCAGGTGTCGGGGATGTCGCAGTCGATCGGCTATGTCCTGGCCGCACTCGGGCCGTTCGTCACCGGCGCGCTCCACGATCTCACCGGGTCGTGGACGATCGCACTCGGGATGCTCGGGATTCCGGTTGTCGTCCAAGCATTGTCGGCGTGGTGGGCGGCGCGGGACGTGAAGATGGACGAATACTCCCACTGATCTTCCCCTTTCACTGTAACGCGAGGACCGGGGCTTGCGGCAAGGGCCCGTCGGCGTCGCACAATGGGCGCCATGATCTCGCGCGCCACCGGCGCTCCCGGTTCCACCAGCACCTTCGACCTCCCCGACTCCCTGGGTCACAAGACCGCACCCGAGCTCGTCGCCGACGACGACCGTCACCTCACCGCCGTCGCCGATTGCCTTGCCACGTCGATCCGTTCACTCGAGGACCGTCTCGCCGCGCTACGTAGGCAGGCCGGTGGCGGCGGACGGCGCGCCGTCGACCGCGACCTGGAGATCCACCAGACGACCGATCGGCTGCAGTCGCTGCGTCGTCACCGCCAGGATCTGTGCCTGGGCCGGATCGTCCCCGCCGACGGCACCGAGCCGGTCTACATCGGGCGAATCGGACTGACCGACACCGGCGGTCGGCAGTTGCTCGTCGACTGGCGCACCCCGATGGCCGAACCGTTCTTCGCGGCCACCGCCGCCCGATCGATGGGTCTGGGCAGCCGCCGCCGGTATCGGTGGGCGCACGGCCGGATCGTCGACTACTGGGACGAGGCCTTCGGCGAGCGCACCGACGGGCTGGCCCTTGACGACGATTCGGCTCTCATCGCAAGCCTCGAGGCGGCCCGCTCACCCCGGATGCGGGACGTGCTCGGCACCATCGCAGCCGACCAGGATGCCATCATCCGGGCCGGCAGCCACGGCGCGCTGATCGTCGACGGCGGCCCGGGAACCGGTAAAACCGTTGTCGCCCTGCACCGTGCGGCCTATCTTCTCTATGCCGACCCCCGGCTCGGCGGGAACCGGGGGCAGATGCTCGTCGTCGGACCACACGAACCGTATCTCGCCTACATCTCCGACGTCCTGCCGGCGCTCGGCGAGGAGGGCGTCCGCACGTGCACCCTGCGCGACATGGTTCCCGAGGGCGCCGATGCCGTCGACGAATCCGATTCCGCGGTGGCCGGTCTCAAGGCACACCTCGATCCGCTGACGACGATCGACGCGGCGATCCGGTTCTATCAGCAGCCGCCGGCCTCGCCGACGACCATCGACACCCCGTGGGACGAGGTCACCATCACCCCGGCGGAGTGGGCCGCAGCCTTCGACGCCGCCGATCCCTCGGTGCCCCACAACGAAACCCGCGAGGACGTGTGGGATGCCCTGGTACAGACGGTCCTCGACAAGCACGCCGACATCGATTCGGGGGTCGGGCAACTGCGAGCGGCTGTGAGCGGCAACACCGATCTGCGGAAGGCCTTCGCCCGGTCCTGGCCGGTCCTCGACGGGCCGACCCTCGTCGCCGATCTGTGGGCGGTGCCCGCCTTTCTCGCGTACTGCGCGCCGGCACTGCCTGCCGACCGGCGTCGCATCCTCGAGCGTCCCGAGGGTTCGCCGTGGACCGACGCCGACCTGCCGTTCCTCGACCTCGCACGCCGCGGACTCGGCGATCCGGACTTCTCCCGCAAGCGCCGGCGACGCGAGACCGCGCTCGCCGCGCAACGCGCCCAGATGGATCAGGTGGTCGACGATCTGCTCGCCGCCCACACCTACGACGACGGCGAGGGTCTCGCGTCGATGCTCCGCAGCGAGGATCTCCGGGAGGTGCTGATGGACGAGTCGGGAATCGATGAGCCCCATCGGGATCCGCTCGACGCGACTTTCGCCCACATCGTCGTCGACGAGGCCCAGGAGCTCACCGATGCGCAGTGGGCGATGCTCGTCTCCCGATGCCCCACCCGCAGCCTGACCATCGTCGGGGACCGGGCACAGGCACGCCACGGCTTCACCGAATCGTGGTCACAGCGACTCACCCGGATCGGCCTGTCCGACATCACCCTGGCCGGCCTGAACGTCAACTACCGCACGCCGGAGGAGATCATGGAGGTCGCCGCACCGGTGATCCGGGCGGTGCTGCCGGACGCCAACATCCCCACATCGATCCGGCGCTCACACATACCGGTGACCTATGGTCATGTCGCCGAACTGGATTCGACCCTCACCGGATGGCTCGCCGACAACCCGGAGGGAACCGCCTGCGTGATCGTCGAACCCGAGGCGGCCGATGCGGTGCCCACCACCGCCCTACCGGATCGGGTGCGGTCGCTGACACCGGAGCAGACCAAGGGACTCGAGTTCGACCTGGTGGTGCTGGTCGGTCCGGCCGAGACCGCCGGGATCACCGCCGCCGTCGACCGCTATGTCGCGATGACCCGCGCCACCGCCCGCCTGGCGGTGCTCACCCCGGACCGGATCAGATGACCTCGGGGCCGGGAGAAGTGTCTCCGCGCAACCGCTTCCGGACCAGCTGCGCCGAGATCAGGCACATCGGCAGTCCGATGCCGGGACGGGTGCTGCTGCCGGCGTAGAACAGGCCGTCGACCTTGCGGGAGATGTTGTCGGCACGGAAGAACGCCGACTGCCGCAGGGTGTGTGCGGGACCGAGGGCACCGCCGGACCACGAGTGGACGTCGTCGACGAAGTCCGCCGGCCCGGTGGTGCGGCGCACCACGATTCGCTCGGCGAGGTCGGGAACACCCGCGCGGTCGGCGATCCGGGCGATCGCGGCGTCGGCGATCCGCTCGACGGCCGCGGCCCCGGTCCCGTCCGTCCCGCCGTGCCCGAGGGAGGGATCCGCCGGCATCGGGATCAGCACGAACAGGTTCTCGTGGCCGTCCGGGGCGACGGTCGCATCGGTCGCCGACGGCCGGCACACATACAGCGACGCCGGGTCCGGGATGCGGGTCGGCGACCCGAAGATGGCGTCGAAGTTGGTGTCCCAGTCGTCGGTGAAGAACAGCGAATGATGGGCCAGTTGCGGTAGCTCGCCCCGGACGCCGAGGAACACCAGCACCGCACCGGGCCCGGAGGTGTGCCGGTCCCACCATGTCTGCGGGTAGGTCTGCAGATGCCTGGGCAGCAGGCGGGTCTCGAGGTGGTGCAGGTCGGCGGCACCCACCACGATGTCGGCGTCGACCCGACGGTAGGTGCCGTCGGCAAACCGGACGTCCACGCCGCTGACCGTCTCGCCCCGTCCCCATGGCACCCGTCCCCGTGGACCCCGTCCCCATCGCACCCGGCCCCGGCGTTCCTGACGCCGTGTGCCGATCGACAGCACCGTCGCCGAGGTGTGTATCCGGACCCCACGACGGCGGGCAAGCCGTTCCAGCGCATCGATGAAGGTGATGAAACCACCTGCGGGATAACGCACTCCGTCCTCGAGATCGAGGTGGCTCATCAGGTGGTACATCGCCGGGGCACGCCCCGGTGAGGAGCCGAGGAAGACCGCGGGATAGCCGAGTACCTGCCGCAGGCCGGGGTCGCCGAAACGATCGGCGATGAAGGCACCGAGGCTCCGGCCGAGCAGTACGGCCAGCTTCGGCAGGTGGGCGAGTACCTCCGGTGCGGTGAATGACCGGAGGGTGTCGAAGTTGGTGTAGAGGAAACGGTCGACGGCGATCCGGTAGGTGTCCCGCGCCGATGCCAGATAGTCCGAGAGTGCTTGGCCGGCACCGGCTTCCCGACCATCGAAGATCGCAATGTTGGCCTCGGCGCCGGCCGCCACGGTCAGCGGCGGGGCGTCGTCGAAGAACACCCGGTATCCGGGGTCGAGGGTGACCAGGTCGAGTTGCTCGGCGACGGAGGTGCCGAGCAAGGCGAAGAAGTGCTCGAACACCTCGGGCATCAGCCACCACGACGGTCCGGTGTCGAACCGGAATCCATCGTGCTCCCACGAGCCCGTACGACCACCGAGGTCGGGGTTCTTCTCGAACACCTCGACGTCGTGGCCGTCCTCGGCCAGCAGCGCCGCGGTCGCCAGACCCGCGACCCCACCACCGATGATCGCTACCCGAGAACCGTTGTCACTCATCGTTTTCCGACTCCCCCGACACTCTCGACCGGCATCCCCCCACGGAACACCACACGGGCTGCGATCCGCAGTTTGACCGGCCCCGACACCCGTACCCGGTGGCGCGCGGCCACCCGGGCCGGCGTGGCCCGCAGTCTCGCCGACAGCTCGGCGAACAGATCGTGGGCCACGCACACGGCGATCCGGCTGTCGGCGGGCAGCCGCGGGATGATCGTCGCGGCCGCGGCGAGGTCGGCGTCGACGTCGTCGAGCCAGGCCCGCCACACCGCCTCGTCGGGATCGGCCGGGTCGAGATCCACCAGATAGCCGCGCCCGAGGTCGGTTCCGTCGACACCCAGATCACGCAGGAAGTTGACCTTCTGGAATCCGGCCCCGAGCCGCCGGGCGCCCTCGGACAGCTCACGGTAGACGGTCTCCGGCTCGGGCAGTTCGGCGACGAACACCCGCAGGCACATCAGGCCGATCACCTCGGCCGACCCGTGGATATAGGTCTGCAGGCTCGCGGTGTCATGCGGTTGCGGGTCGAGATCGGCGCGCATGGACGCGAAGAACGGTGTGATCAGAGAGCCGTCGATCCCGGTTCGACGTGCGGTGCGGGCGAAGGCATGCACGATCAGGTTGGTGCTGGCACCGGACCCGATGGCGTCGAGGGTCTGCGCCTCGAGATGGTCGAGCGCCAGGCGACGCTGGGCGGCGTCCTGGTCGGGCCGCGGTGCGTCGACGATCTCGTCGGCGACGCGGACGAGTGCATAGATGTTGCGGACGTCGCCGCGGATCTGCGGGGCGAGCAGTCCGCTGGCCAGCCCGAACGACGACGAGTAGGAGCGGATGACCAGCGCCGCACTGGCATCGGCGACCGCGTCGTAGCGGTCGGCCGGCCGCGCGTGATCGACGCGGGTCCTGCGCAGTCCCATCAGTTCTCCCGCGTGGCCGCCCGGTACGGGTCCTCGGCGGAACCGAGTGCGTCGACCTGATCGACGAACCACGGGCTGAGCAACCACGGACTGCGCTCGGCCACCGCCCAGATGTCGGCGATCGGCGTCCACGCGAACTCCATCACCTCGTCGGGGTCGGGGCGCACCGTGCCGACCGGCCGGGCCAGATAGACCGGGCACACCTCGTTCTCCACCACGCCGCTCGCATCGACGGCGCGGTAGCGGAAGTCCGGCAGCACGCAGCGGAGATCGGCGATCTCGACGCCCAGTTCGCGGACCGCATACCGGTGCACGGCGTCGTCGAAGGACTCCCCAGGGCGCGGATGTCCGCAGAACGAGTTGGTCCACACCCCCGGCCAGGTGCGTTTGACCAGTGCCCGCCGGGTCATCAGCAGACGACCCTCACCGTCCACCAGATGGCATGAAAAGGCCAGGTGAAGTGGGGTGTCGGTGGTGTGCACGGTGGTGCGATCGGCGGTTCCGACGGGGTGTCCGGCGGGGTCGACGAGCACCACGAGGTCCTCGGTCATCCGCGTTCTCCTCCGCTCGGCACGCCCGCCCAGTCTACGGGCGGGGGTCGGCGGGGACGAAAGCGCAGGTCAGGTGGGCAGCGAGTCGCCTGGGAAGCCGCGTGCAGGATGGACGTCGAAGGTGAACACCCCGGCCTGGACGCCCGGGTCGTCGGACATCAGTGCGGCGGTCTCCTCGACGGAACGGTCGAAGATCCCCACCCCGCAGACATCGGTGGCGTCCTCGACCGGCATCACCACCGCGAGTGCACCGGCGGCGCGCAGCGCGAAGTTCCGTCGGCCGTGCTCCCAGATGATCGGCTTCGCCTCGGGCGAACCGTACTCGGGGCCCTCACGGAGGATGACCACCGAATAGTGACGGGCCATGGGGATCATGGTGTCCATCTCTTCGTCGGTGATCTCGGGCAACTCGGACATTTGCGGGTCCTTCCGGTGCGACGATGCGGCGGCTTCATTGTCGCGCGAGACATGCGCCGTCGGGGCCCGAACCGGCTGGTAGGTGACGCCGATCGGCCCTGCCGGTCAGTCGTCCATGCCGCGGCGGGACAGTTCGTTGGCATCGGCCCAGCCGACGATGTCGCCCCGGCTGATCGCGACGGCGAGCAGGTCGGGGAAGGCATCCGGGGTGCAGGCGAACGCCGGGACACCCATCGCGGCGAGGTCGCCGGCGATCTCCCGGTCGAAGGCGGGCGCACCCTCGTCCGACAGCGCGAGCAGCACGATCACCTGCACGCCGTCGTCGCGCATCTGGTGGATCCGTTTGAGCATCTCGTCGCGCACGCCGCCCTCGTACAGGTCGGAGATGAGCACGAAGATGGAATCGTCGGGACGGTCGATGAGCCCCTGGCAGTAGGCGATCGCACGGTTGATGTCGGTGCCGCCGCCGAGGGTGGTGCCGAACAGCACGTCCACCGGGTCGTCGAGTTTGTCGGTGAGATCGACGACGCTGGTATCGAAGACCACCAGCGATGTGCGGATGGCACGCATCGTGGCGATCACCGCCCCGAAGATCGACGCGTAGACGATCGACGCCGCCATCGACCCGGACTGGTCGATGGCGATGACGATGTCCTTGCTGACACGCTGCGAGCGCCGCCCGTGGCCGACGAGCCGTTCGGGCACGATGGTCTTCTGTTCGGGCAGGTAGTGGCGCAGGTTGCGGGCGATCGTGGCATTCCAGTCGATGTCGTGCAACCGCGGGCGGAGGGTGCGCGCCGACCGGTCGAGGGCGGCCCCGAGGGTGCTGCGGGTGCGGTCGGCGATGCGGCGTTCCACCTCGTCGACGACCTTGCGGACCAGCGCCCGCGCCGACGCCTTGGACTTGGCCGGGATCGCGCGGCCCAGACCGATCAGCATGGTGACCATGTCGATGTCGGGTTCGACGGCGTCGATCATCTCGGGTTCGGCGAGCAGGGCATGCAGGTTGAGCCGCTCGACGGCGTCACGCTGCATCACCTGCACGACGGTGGTCGGGAAGTACTCGCGGATGTCGCCGAGCCAGCGGGCCACACCGGGTGCCGATCTTCCCAGTCCGCCACGGCGATCACCGGACTGGTCGTAGAGCTTGCCGAGGGCGCCGTCCATCGCGGTGTCGGCGCCGGACAGGGTCGTCAGCGAGTCCTCGGCGGCGGCACCGAGGACCAGCCGCCAGCGCCGGTCCCGGTCGGTGGTGTCCCGGTCGGTGGCGGTGTCCCGGCTGGTGCTGCCGACGGGGGTGTCGGGGTTCTCGGGTCGGGTCATGACAGTCCCAGCAGGTCGGCGACGACGGCGACCGCGGGGGCGGCCAGTTCCCGGTCGAAGGCGGTGGTCGGAGTGGCCGGGGCGGCCCGGCCGTCGAGGTTGGCGACCCGGTCGCCGATGTTGCGGCGCACCGACGGATCGAACACCCCGAAGGTGCGTCGCAGCAGCGGCAGGACGTCGACGAAGTCGCGTTCGGCGAGGGTGATGAGCCAGTTGTCGAGGATGCCGAGCAGTTCACGATCGTGCACCAGCAGCAGGCCGCCGTCACCGAGGAATCCTTCGATCCACCGGGCTTTCGCGATCGGGGTGGCGCCGCCGGAGAGGGCATAGGTGAGCCGGTCGGCGGCCTCGGTGGCAGCGATCTGCCCGCCGTCGAGCAGGAGTCGGGTGACGCGGCCGAGCAGCAGGCCGTTCACGTCGTGGCGTGCGGCGAGTGCGGTCAGCGCAGTGACCCAGCGGGTGCGGTCATCCGGATCGAGCAGGGCGACGGTCTCGTGGACGGCGTCGAGTCGGGTCCTCAGTTCGGCGGCGGCGTCGTCGCCGAGGCCGGTGACCGCGGCGGGCAGTCCCGCGCAGATCCGCACCAGCAATGCCGAGGCGACGGTGCCGAGTGCGGTGACGTCGGTGCCGCGGACGTCGCCGTAACGGCGGGCGCGTCCCAGTGCGGGCAGCGCCGCCATCAGGTGTTCGACGTCGTGGTCGATCGCGGCGCGGTCGGCGAGCGCGGTGAGCACGGCGGGGAGCGCCTCGGCGAGATCGGCGAGCAGAGCCGCCTCGAGCGCCCCGGTGATCTCCGCCAGGGACGCACCCGACGCCGCCCGGTCGGTGATCCGTGCGGTGGCCGCCGCCGTCACGGTGGTCCCCCACACCGACGCCATGACCACCTCGACGACGAACTCGGGTTTCCAGGTGAGGGTCCAGCCCTCTTTGAACGTGCCGCTGCCGGTGACGTCGCGAGCCACACCCCACGGGATGCCGATGATGCCCAGCCGGTGCAGCAGCACCGATTTCGCACGATCAACCGGCCGCCGGAGGTCGACGTCGAGCTCCTTGGCCCGCGGATCCTGTTTGAGCCGGGCCGATCTGGCGCTCGCGGTGAGATCGGCCTGCAGCGGCACCACCGGCGCGTCGGCGGGCACCTCACCCAGCCGTTCGCCGATCACCGCCTCGCGGTACATGAGATCGGCGAGCCCCGAATCGCCCTGACACATCACCGCGAGGGTGGCCTCGGAGATCTCGGCGAGTCCGGCGAGTGGCCGGCGGCGCATCACCGCGAGCGTCTCGGCGAGGCGCACGGTCTCGATGATGTGCGCCGAGGACACGTCGATGTCCTTCTCCCGCAACAGATCGGCCTGGTGGATCAGCCAGCGCACGACGACGTCGTCGGACGTGGTGAACAGGTGGTGATACCAGCCGGGCGAGATCACCCCGGCGCCGTATCCACTCGCGCCGGCCAGCCGCGAATGGGTCCACGGCACCCAGGCGAGCTTGGTCCGCAGCTTGGGCATGCCCTTGAGTAGCTTCGCGTCGTGGGCGGCCGGTGGCAGTTTCCCGGCCAGCGCCGGCGCATGCCAGGCGCCACAGACGATCGCAACCCGTTCCACCCCGGGCAGTTTGAGTGTCTTGCGCAGGATCTGGCGCATGTGGGCTTCGCGGCGCAGGTCGTGGCCGTCCTCACCGAGCTCCCCGATCTCCTGGCGCAGCGCCCCCATCGCCTCGGTGATCGCATCGAAACCGCCGCTGTCACCGCGTGTTTCGACGACGTCGTCCCACCAGCGTTCCGGGTCGTCGTAGCCGGCCGCCGACGCGAGCAGGGCGATCGGGTCGGCGCGGGCGATACGGGCGGACTCGTCGGCGGGCTCGTCGAACAGGTCGGTCTGTCCGGCGGGTTCGGGTTCGGCCGGGTCGCGTTGCGGCGTGGCACGATGGGCGAGCGTCTGCGCGGCGGGCAGGTCGCAGAAATGTACCGGCACACCGGCTCTCACGGACCAGCGCAGCGCCTGCCATTCCGGGGAGAACTCGGCGAACGGCCAGAACGCCGCGGTGCCGGGGTCGTCGGCGGCGTAGGCGAGCAATGCCACCGGTGGACGCAGATCGGGGTCGGCGACCGTCGCGATCAGTGCGTCGGCGTCGGCGGGGCCCTCGATCAGCACCGCGTCCGGGCGCAGGCGGTCGAGCTCGGCCATCACCGCGCGCGCCGACCCGGGCCCGTGGTGGCGGATGCCGAGGACGTGGGGTGTCATCGCCACCACCTCAGCGCAGCGCCCCGCGTGCCGCGCGGTAGAAGTCGGCCCAGTCGGTGCGGTCGCGCACCACGCCCTCGAGGTATTCGGTCCACACCACCGAGTCCGACGACGGGTCCTTGACCACGGCGCCGTGGATACCGGCGGCGACGTCGGCGGGCCGCAGCGTGCCGTCCCCGAAATGTGCCGCCATGACGATCCCGTGGGTGATCACCGAGATCGCCTCGGCGGTCGACAGCGTGCCGCTGGGCTGTTTGACCTTGGCGCGGCCGTCCTCGGTGACCCCCGACCGCAACTCGCGGAACACGGTCACCACGCGGCGGATCTCCTCGGCGGCGGTGGGCAGTTCGGGCAGTTCCAGCGACTTGCCGAGGGCGGCCACCCGGGAGGTGACGATCTCCACCTCCTCCTCGGCGGTCGCGGGCAGTGGCAGGACGACGGTGTTGAACCGGCGGCGCAGCGCCGAGGAGAGGTCGTTGACGCCGCGGTCGCGGTCGTTGGCGGTGGCGATCACGCTGAATCCCTTGGCGGCCTGCACCTCGGCGGCCAGTTCGGGGATGGGCAGCGTCTTCTCCGACAGTACGGTGATCAGCGCGTCCTGGACATCGGACGGGATGCGGGTGAGCTCTTCGATGCGGGCTATCCGGCCCTCGCCCATCGCGGTCATCACCGGGGAGGGGACCAGCGCGTCGCGGCTGGGTCCCTCGCTGATCAGGCGCGCATAGTTCCAGCCGTAACGGATGGCCTCCTCCGGGGTTCCGGCGGTGCCCTGCACCAGCAGAGTGGAGGTGCCGCTGATCGCGGCGGCGAGGTGTTCGGACACCCAGGTCTTGGCGGTTCCGGGCACGCCGAGCAACAGGAGTGCACGGTCGGTGGCCAGGGTGGCGACGGCGATCTCCATGAGCCGGCGCGGCCCGATGTACTTGGGGGTGATCTCGGTGCCGTCGTCGAGTGTGCCGCCGATCAGATAGGTGACCACCGCCGACGGTGAGAGGTTCCAGCTCGGTGGGCGGGTGCCGGTGTCGGCGACGTCCAGGGCCTCGAGTTCGGCGGCGAACAGTTGCTCGGCGTGCGGGCGCAGCAGGTTGTCGGTGGTCACGTCAGCTCCCTGGTGAGTATCGAACGGATGCGGAGGGCTTCACCCAGGACGGCGAGTTGCCGGGGTGCGACGGGGACGCGGGCACGGGCGTCGTCGACGATCTGTTGCCAGCGGTCGGTGGCGGGTAGGGCCACGGCGAGCAGGTCGACGACGGCCGCGCTGGGTGGGGTCACCCGCAGCTCGGTCTCGAGGGTGCGGATCAGATCGCCGAACACCTTGAGGCACAGCTTGTCCGGCCATGGTGTGGGCAACACCTGCAGGGCGGCGAGCACCCTCGAGTAGTGCTGTGTGCCGACGTGGTCGAGGAGCCGTTCGGGGTGGGCGATGCCGAAGACCTCCGTGGACTCGGTGGCCGGGTGCCCGATCAGGGCGTCTGCCCAGTCGGCGGCACGGTAGGTGACGGCGGCCGCGCACAGGCCTGCGACGAGTGCCTTCTCCTCCGGGTCGACACCGCCGACGAGTTCATCGGCACCTCGCCCGAAGTGTGCCTCCCACTCGGTGGGGTCGATCCGTGAGATCAGTTGCCGCAGAGTCCACGACGCCCCACCGATACCGCGCGGCGGTGTGGGGTCGACACCGTCGCGCACGAGTGCCGGACCGGGTCGTTCGGGCAGGTGCACCGTCAGCCGGGGGCGGCCGAGTCGCCGTTTCTCGACGGTGAGCATCGGTGCGGCGGCGGCGAAGATGCGCTGCCGGAGTGCCGATCCCTCGATCGCATCGAGGGCACGGACCGCACCGGCGCGCACGGCGCGGCGCCGGTCGTCGAGGGCGTGCTCGAGGAATGCCTCGTCGTCGGCGGTGGGTGCGAAGGCGAACACCTCGATGAAGGCGTCGCGTTCGGCACCGGGTTCGGCCGGCCAGCTCTGCTCCAGCAACTCGCGTGCCGCGCCGGGGTCGCGTCGGCGCAGTGCGGTGAGATGGGCGACGCGGGTGGGCAGGTCGCCGTGGAGCCAGGCCCCCGGATCGGGCTCGGCCCCGCCGATCCCGTCGACCGGATGAGGAAGCACCGCACCGAGTTCCGGCGCCAGATCCGCCAGCCACCGCCCGCGGGGGCCGACGATGGTCGCGATCACCGCGCGGTGCTCGGCGTCCCGGGCGGTCCTCACCAGCAGACTGGTGAGCAGCCCGCCCGTGGGTCGTCGGCCGGAGGTGGCCAGCAGATCCAGGCACCAGTCGATCATCCACCGCGACAACGAGAAAGCATGCAGGACGTAGGTCGAGGCCGTCGGGGAGACCGGCGGCCGCGGATCGGTGGGTGCCGCCGGGATCGGTTGCGCCTGCACACCGGCGGGCCCCGATGCGAGCCGGGCCACGGCGGTGAGTGCGGCGGTGTCGAGGGTGCGGCGGACCGGGTCGGCGGTGTGCTCGGCGATCCGCTCCCCGATCAGCGGATCGGCGTCATCGGTGCCGACGCTGCGGTTGTGGACGCCGACCAATGCTGCGGCCACCACGTTCTCCCAGTACGTCACAGCCCGGTCACCACCCCGGCGCGATGCACCGTGAGCGGATCGAGTCCCCGCGCACCGAGCTCCCCGAAGACCTGCACCTCGTCCCCCTCGGTCACCGCGAGCAGCAGGGGCCAGAGTCCTTCACCGTCGCGCAGCCCGACGGCGTCGCCGGTGCGGTCGATCAGTGCGGGGAGCCCGTCGGCGGTGGTGCCGAGCCGTCCGGTGATGATCACCGGGAACCCCGACATCCAGGGATCACCGGCCACCGCCGCAGCCCGGACACGACGGGCGGTGGCGAGGTCGGTGCCGGTGATCTCCGGGGTGGCCGGTTCCGCGATCTCCGCATCCTGCGCTGCCGATTCGGGGGTGTCGGGTGCGGGTGCCGGGTCGGTGTCGGCCGGGAGGCACCGATGGCCGGGCGCTCCCGGATAGAAGTGCAGCGCGGCGTGGCCCACCCGGCCGACGGGTGGCCGGGCCGGGAGGGTGCCGCCGGCCGGGGCGTAGTCGAGGATCAGACCGAAACGCCCGGTGTGGGCACCGCGCAACCAGGTGCGCCGGGCCTGCAGGTGGTCTTCCTCGGTGTCCCGGCGGCCGAGCACCAGCCAGTCGTCGACGACGGCGGGCCGGGCCAGCACGTCGGCCTTGGCCACCGGATAGCCGATGTGGCGACGCACCGTGGCGGCGAATTCGTCGGGGAGGTCGGGCAGTCGGTCGTGGGCGGCGGCCAGCGACCACAGGGCGCCGAACTCCTGCAGCAGCCGAGACGGCCAGTCGGCGCGGGAATCGGTGGCGTCGTCGGGTGCGTAGAGCACCGCGGGCAGCCGGCGGACGCGATTGGCCATCCCGGGTACCTGCGCGTCCACCAGGCGGGCGGCGACGGCGTCGAATCGGGCGTAGGCATCGGCCTCGAGCCCCGCGAGCCCGTGTCCGACCTGGTCACCGAGCCACATCCGCAGTTCGTCGAGACCGGTGGTGACGCGTTCGGCGCGCTGGGCCGCATTCTTGGCCGCCCGCTTCGGGTCCTTCGGCGCGGCCGCTGCTGAGGGTGTGGCGGCGGCTCGTGCGGCGCGCCCGGCGAGCCATGCGGCGGCGTGGTCGGCGGGTTCACCCGCGTCAGGGACGCCGCCCTCGCTCCACAACAGCAGCAGACCGAGGACGTGTTTACAGGGGAACTTCCGCGACGGACACGAGCACGTGTAGGCGGGCCCCGACAGTTCGACGACCGCCTGATAGGGCTTCTTGCCGCTGCCCGCACATGATCCCCACACCACCCGATCGGTGGCCCCGGTGTCACTCCACGGCACCGGTGAGCCGAGTTTGCGGCCCGCCGCGGCCGACGACGCGTCCGGCGCGAGCGCCAGCACCTGTTGCGTCGGCCATCGGTCCCCCATGCCGACCAATCAACCACACACCTCCGACAACGGGCTGGATAGGCTCGTCGGGTGCGTATCGGCATCTGCATACTCCCGGACCTGACCTGGCGCCAGTCGCGACCGCTGTACGAGCGGGCGGAGGCGATGGGCTTCGACCATGTGTGGACCTACGACCATCTGGTGTGGGGCGGCCTGCCCGACTCGCGGTGGTTCTCCTGTGTCCCGACGCTGACCGCGGCGGCCACGGCCACCTCGACCATCGGGCTCGGCACGTTCGTCGCCTCGCCGAACTTCCGGCATCCGGTGTCGTTCGCCCGGGAGATCCAGACCCTGATCGACATCTCCGACGGCCGGCTGCTGCTGGGCCTGGGCGCGGGCGGCACCCCCGACGACACCGTCCTCGGCAGCGATCGGCTCCCGCCCAAACAGCGCGTCGACCGGCTACAGGAGTTCACCGAGCTGCTCGACCGCACGTTGCGCGACGATCACGTCGACTTCGGCGGGACGTACTACTCGGCGCGGGACATGCGGCTGGTGGGCGGCCCGGTCCGCGATCGGGTGCCGCTGCTGCTCGCGGGCAACGGACCGCGGTCGGTGCGTTACGCCGCCCGCACCGGCGACGGCTGGGTGACCACCGGTACCACGGCCGACGGTCTCGACGACTGGTTCGACGGGATCGCCCGCAACTGCGCGCTGCTCGACGAGACGTTGTCGGCGGCCGGACGCACCAACGGATTCGCCCGTCTGATCAGTCTGGACGCATCGCCGCGCACCGCATTCGAGAGCATCGATCTGTACGACGAGATGATCGGGCGCGCAGCCGAACTCGGCTTCACCGACGTGATCGTGCACTGGCCGCGGGACACCGAGCCCTACCGTGCGTCGGAGCGAGTCCTCGAGGCGGTCGTCGCCCGCGGCCTGCATGGTGTGCGACACTGATCACACATCATCTGACATGGCGGCATGTCACTTAGGGGAGGCGGGGCAGGATGACGAGGACACCACCCATCACCGGGCGCGTGGTGGCCATCACCGGCGGTGCACAGGGGATCGGGCGTGAGATCGCCGCGGCACTCGCAGCGGCGGGCGCACGCGTGGCGATCGGCGACCGGGACCTCCCCGCGGCCGAGCGTACTGCTGCCGAATTATCCGGCGACATAGCGGCTTTCGCCCTCGACGTGACCGACACGGACTCGTTCCGCGGATTCCTCGACGCCACCGAGGCCCGGCTGGGGCCGATCGATGTACTGGTCAACAACGCCGGGGTGATGTGGGTCGGACCGTTCGACACCGAACCCGACGCCGCCACCGATCGGATGCTGGCGGTCAATCTGCACGGCGTCATCCGCGGCGTCCGGCTGGCCGCACCCCGGATGCGTCACCGCGGCCGCGGCCACATCGTGACCGTGGCGTCGGCGGCGTCGCGACTGGCCCCGCCCGGGGAGGCCTCGTATGCGGCCAGCAAGCACGGCGTGCTCGGCTATCTGACCGCGGTGCGCGAGGAACTGCGGGGCAGCGGCGTGGAGTTGTCGATGATCATGCCGACCGTCGTCGACACCGAACTCGCCAAGGGCACCGCCACCGGTGCCGCGGCGATGCTCACCCCCGCCGACGTCGCGACCGCGGTGGTCAAGGTGATCGGCAAGCCCCGGTTCGAGGTCAACCTGCCCGGCTATGTGGGCCCGCTGGTGCGGGTGTCCAACGTCTTGCCGCAGCGGGTCCGGGATCTCCTGATGCGGCTGGCCGTACCGAACCAGGTCAAGGCCGTCCGCGGGTCGGACACCCGGACCGCCTATGAGGCCCAGGTCCTGCACCCCGACGACGGTCGACCCGGGCGATAGGCGGCGAGCGCCGGGACGACGCCGGTCCACGCAAATCGGCGACTTCAGCAACTCCTCAGCGCGGGCCGCGGATACTGCAGCCCATGGACACCATTCGCGGACTCCCGGCTCACCCGCTCTTCGTGCATCTCACCGTGGTCGTGATCCCACTCGCCGCGATCCTGGGTCTGCTCGCGGTCCTCTGGCCCGCCGCCCGCCGCCGGCTCGGCTGGTTCACCCCGCTGGTCGCACTCGTGGCGATGATCGCCACCCCACTGACCACCTCGGCCGGCGAAGCCCTGGAGAAGGTGACCCCGAAGACACCCGACCTGTACCATCACACCGAACTCGGCGGCATGATGATCGGCTGGGTGGCTCCCCTGTTCGTCACGATCGTGCTGTTCTGGGCACTCCACGAAGAGGCCATCATGTCCCGCCTCCCGGTCACCGTCTCACCCGGAGTCGCCCGCATCGTGAGCATCGTGTTGGGTGCCGGGGTGATCGTCACGGCGATCGGCTCGATCGTGATGATCTATCTGGTCGGCGATTCAGGCGCCCGCTCGGTCTGGGCGGGGTAGCCCACACGTCAGTGTGAGCGGGGCGGCCCGAACCTGTGGCCCGGCTCACCGCTACGGTCGGTGCAGGTCCCCCGCACCGACCGTGAAAGGCCACGCCATGGACACCCCCGACCGCATGGACACCCCCCTCGACATCGCCACCTCCGGACCGGTCCAGGTCTGGACGATCAACTCGCCCGACGTCGGCAATGCGATCACCGGCACGGAGTTCGTGAAGGCCTTCGAGGCGGCGGTGGACGCGGCGAACGCCGACCTCGAGGTGCGGGCGATCGTCCTCACCGGCGCGGGCAAGATCTTCTCCGCCGGCGGCAACGTCAAGGAGATGGCCGATCGCACCGGGATGTTCGGCGTCGACGAGCGCGCGCAGCGCCGCGCCTACGTCGACGGCATCCAGCGCATCCCGCGGGCGTTCTCGCGACTCGAGGTGCCGATCATCGCGGCGGTCAACGGCGCCTCGGTGGGAGCCGGCTGCGACCTGGCGATGATGTGCGACATCCGGATCGCCTCCGAGCGTGCGTCCTTCGCCGAGAGCTTCGTGCAGGTCGGCCTGATCCCCGGCGACGGCGGCACCTGGTTCCTGCCCCGCGCCGTCGGCTATGCCCGTGCCGCCGAGATGACCTTCACCGGCGACAAGGTGGACGCCGCCACCGCCCTCGAGTGGGGCATGGTCAGTCGCGTGGTTGCCCATGACGAGTTAATCACCGCTGCAAGGGAACTGGCCGACCGGATCACCAAGAACCCGTCCGAGGCACTCCGGATGGCCAAGCGCCTGCTTCAGGAATCGCGCACCAGTCCACTGGAATCCGTGCTCGGGATGGCCGCGTCGATGCAGCCGCTGGCACACCTGTCGCCCGAGCACTCCTCGCGGATCTCCCGCTGGCGCACCAGCTGAGCCGACGATCGCGCCTGCGTCAGCGTGGCACCGACGCTGGCGAAGATCACCAGGACGATGGCCGTGGCCCGGATCGGGGGAAGCCCCTGTCCGAGCAGCATCCAGCCCACCAGTGCTGCGGCCATCGGTTCCAGACTCAGCAGCACGCCGAAGACGTGGCGTGGAATCCGGCGCAGCGCAGCGAGTTCGAGCGTGTACGGGATCACCGACGACAACACCGCCATCCCCACCGCCAGCAGGACGATCGTGGCGTCGACGTGGGCGTGGACCAGCCCCTGTAGGCCGACGGGCAGCACTCCCACCGCGGCGATCATCACCGCCACGGCCAGTCCCCCGCTACCCTGGATCTTCTCTCCGACAACCGAACTGGTGAGGATGTAGCCGGCCCATGCCGCGCCCGCGGCCAGCGCGAATCCGACGCCGACCAGGTCGAGGCCGACGGTGTCGAGGACGCTCTCCACACCCAGCAGGGTCATCGCCAGCAGGGCGAGGCCCACCCATGCGAGATCGGCGCGCCGGCGCGAGAGCACCGCCGCCAGCACCAGGGGACCGAGGAATTCGATGGAGACGGCCACACCGAGCGGGATGCGGGCGATCGCGGCATAGAAGAAGCCGTTCATCAGGGCCATCGCGAGGCCGAACGCGAGCACCGACCGCCACTGCGGCCGGGTCCAGCCGCCGATCCGCGGCCGGGCCACCGCACACAGCACGATCCCCGCGATCGCCAGTCGCAGCACCGTGGTCCCCCAGGCCCCCAGCGTGGGGAAGAGATTCGCCGCCAGTCCGGCACCGAACTGCAGCGAGATACACGATCCGGCGACGAGGGCCACTGCCTGCCGGGTACCCCCGGCGGATCTCATCTGGCGCACTCCCGTCATCACCGTCCCAGCATCCGCCCGCTGCTCCCCTCAGTCCAGTTCACGTTTCTTTCGATATCCAGTAAGTTCTACTAATCTTTTGGCAGCCATCGATCCGGGAGATCCCATGCTCAGCGTCCCGCGCCTGCGAATCCTGCGAGAGCTGCATCTGCGTGGCACCCTCGCGCAGGTCGCCGAGGCGCTCTCCTACACGCCGTCGGCCATCTCGCAGCAGCTGTCGCTCCTGGAACGCGAGGCCGGGGTCCCCCTGCTCGAACGCGTCGGCCGTGGGGTGCGCCTCACCGATGCCGCCTTGACCCTGGTCGGGCACACCGATGCGATCCTGGCCCGGCTCGAACAGGCCGAGGCCGACCTCGCCGCCACCCAGCCCGAGGTGCACGGCACGCTGCGGGTGGCATCGTTCCAGAGCGTCGTCGTCGAGATCGCACCGTCGGTGCTCACCCTGCTCGACGCCGAGTACCCGCGCCTGCAGATCGAGATCATCCAGCGCGAGGTCGACGACGCCTACAGCGGTCTGCTCTCACACGAGTTCGACGTGATCCTCGGCGAGGAGTTCCCCGGGTTGCCCGAGCCCGTGCGGCCCGGGGCCGATCGCGCCGACCTCGTCGACGACCCGATGTACCTCGTCGTCCCGGCCGAGGGGCCGTGGGCGTGCACCCCGGAGACGGTCGCCGAACTCGCCGACGTCCCGTGGGCACTCGACCCGCCCGACACCTCTGCCGGGGACTGGGCCCAACGCATGTGTCACGCCGCGGGTTTCGAACCGCGAATCCGGTTCGAGGGCCCCGACCCGATCCTGCACGCCCACCTCGTCCGCACCGGACACGCCCTCGCCTTCGTCCCCGCACTCATCGCCGGCCGTGATCCCCGCGGGATCGAACTGTTCGCCCTGCCGGGCAACCCGCGCCGCACGCTCTACACCGCCGCCCGGACCGGCCGCGCACATCACCCGGCGATCCGGGCGTTCCGCGACGCCATGGCACGCGTCGTCGCCGAGCGGCAACCGGCCGCACCCGGCCGGCAGCTGCGCTGAGCGGGAACCGCCGCGTCGCCTGCCCGGTGTGACCCAAGCCCGGTGCGACCCAAGCCCGGTGTGACCCAAGCCCGGTGCGACCAGACCCGGCCTCCCCGAGACTCAGACCACCGGCAGCGGCTGGGCCTGAGCAGGATTGAGACTGTCGAGCAACAGACTGAGGTACCGGCGCCGTTCGGGCCCCGGCGGCACCGACCCGAACCCCGCGGCGATCATCGTGATCAGGTTGGGGATGTCGTCGGCGACGATGTCGGCCCGCAGATTCCCCGCCGCCTGCGCACGTGCGACCGCCGGGCCGATCGTCACCATGTTGCGTCGCATCAGCGTCCGCGTGGCGGTGGCGACGTTGCCCAGCGACGCCGCCAGTCCGCGTTCACGGTCGAACACCTCGAGCAGGCGCTCCCCCAGTTGCAACAAGATCTCCCTGGGCGCATCGGTGCGTTCGAACTGCTCGAAGATCGGCTGGATCTCGGCGGAGTACACCTCGTCGTAGACCGCCATCGCCAGCGCCTCCCGATTCGGGAAATGCCGGTACAGCGTGGCGATTCCCACCCCGGCCTCCTTGGCGATCCGGTTCAGCGTCCCGGAGCCGTCACCTGCGGAGAACACCTGCCGGGCGGCGTCGACGATCCTCGTCACACTCGCCATCGCATCGACCCGTAGCGCGGGCGAATCCATACCCACCATCTCCCGTCAGCGTTTGACAACCCCCACAAGTGATAGCAGACTCCCGCAGCGATAGTTGACTATCACTTTTGCATCGCCGTTCCCCTGGCACGGACAGGCGGCCGGCGCCCACCACAGAGAGGCCGGACATCAGATGTCGTCGTTGCTGTATCGATGGGGACGGAGTGCGTTCGTCGGCAGATGGTGGGTGGCCGGGATCTGGGCGCTGATCATCGTCGGGATCGCGGGCGTGATGGTGGTGAGCCCGCCACAGCTGAGCAATGAGATCCGGATCGACGGAACGCCCGCGCAGGAGGTCATCGACGACCTCACCGAGCGGCTCCCGGAAGCGGCGGGCGGTCAGGGCATCCTCGCGTTCCACAGCACCGACCACCAGCGGGTCGACCAGGGCAGAAAACTCATCGCACTCCTCGACGCGGTCGACCGCGTCTACCGCACCGACCACGTGATCGACGTGCGGAAGGCGATGGCAGCCGAGGTCGCCAAGGGCCCCGACAGCCGGCTGCTCCAGGCGTCGGCCGCGATCGCACAGGCCCAGACACAGACCACCGGGACACCGGGCGGGGCCGCCACCGCCGGCGCAACCCCGCTCGTCGTCCAGGACGCGCCGGTCCCGGGGGTCCTGATCTCGCCGGACGGGCAGACCGCGCTCTTCCAGTTCACCTTCGACGCACAGACATTCGAGCTCCCCGAGGGCACGATCGACGACACGATCGCCGTGGCCGCCACCGCGGCCGGCCGGGAGGACATCGACGTGCTGCCGTCGTCGACGATGGTCGCCGTCCCCGAGCTCGTCGGTGTCGGTGAGATCGTCGGCATCGTGATCGCCGCGCTCGTGCTGATCGTCACCCTCGGCTCGCTCGTCGCCGCCGGTCTCCCGCTGGCCTCGGCGTTGTCGGGTGTCGCCGTCGGCGTGGGCGGCGCATTCGCGATCTCCTCGTTTGTCCCCATGCACTCGCTCACCGCGGTGCTCGGACTCATGCTCGGACTGGCGGTCGGTATCGACTACGCGTTGTTCATCGTGAACCGGCAACGCCACTTCATCCTCGACCAGGGCCTCACCGCCCACGAGGCCACCGGGCGCGCCATCGGTACCGCGGGCAGTGCGGTGTTCTTCGCGGGCACCACCGTCGTCATCGCCCTGCTGGCGCTCACCGTCGTGCAGATCCAGTTGCTCACCACCATGGCGCTCACCGCCGCGGCGACGGTCGTCATCGCGGTGCTTTCCGCCCTGACCCTGTTGCCCGCCCTGCTCGGATTCGTCGGCGAACGAATCTGCTCGGCCGGCGCCCGCGCCACAGCGCAGGCAGCGCACGAGAACGGTTCGGTGCACAGGGTCGCCAACGGCTGGTCACGGATGCTCGTGAAACACCGTTACGTGGCCGCCCTGGGGGCGCTCGTGATCGGCGGCATCCTCGCCGCCCCGATGCCGGCCATGGACCTCGGCCTGCCGTCGGGCGCGAGCTATCACCCGGACACCCTGCAACGACAGAGCTACGACGTCGTCGACGAGAGTTTCGGACCCGGATACAACGGGCCGCTCGTCGTCGTCGCCTCCGCGCCCGCACCCATCCCCGCCGGCCGGCTCGCCGGCATCCACACCGACCTCGCCGCGATCGACGGGGTCACCGCGACCTCCCTCGAGGGACTCTCCGCCGACGGCACCACCGCGGCGTTCTCCGTCATCCCCGACACCACACCCACCTCGCAGGAGACCGGTGATCTCGTCACCGGCATCCGGGATCGCGCCGGTGCCTTCGCCGACGCGCACGGTGTGACGATCGGGGTGACCGGTTTCTCGGCCCTGGCGATCGACGTCTCCGACCGCCTCACCGACGTGCTCCCGCTCTACATCGCCGTCGTCGTCGGTCTCTCGCTGGTGGTGCTCCTCGCCGTCTTCCGATCGGTCCTGGTGCCGATCAAGGCCACGGTCGGTTTCCTGCTGTCGGTGGCCGCGACCTTCGGCGCGACCACCGCGGTGTTCCAATGGGGTTGGGCGCAACCGCTGTTCGGGATGGACGCCACCTCACCGGTGCTCAGTCTCCTGCCGGTCATCATCACCGGTGTCCTCTACGGACTCGCGATGGACTACGAGGTGTTCCTCGTCTCGTCGATGAAGGAGGCCCACGTCCACGGGTACACCGGACGTGACTCGGTGGTCCGCGGGTTCGGTGTGGCGAGCCGCGTCGTCGTCGCCGCGGCGATGATCATGATCAGCGTCTTCGCCGGATTCGTCTACAACCCGGACCCGATGATCGCCCAGGTCGGCTTCGCCCTCGCCTTCGGCATCGTGGTCGACGCGTTCCTCGTCCGGATGACCCTCGTCCCGGCGGTCATGGCGATCTTCGGCGACAACGCGTGGTGGCTACCGCGATGGCTCGACCGCATCCTGCCCGACCTCGACATCGAGGGCGACAAGCTCACCGCACGACTCGACCGGCCGCGATCGGCCACACCGGAACCGGTCGGCCCCGGCCACGCCTGACCCGACGGCACCGGGTCACCGGCGTGCGTCACACCTCCTGCGCACGGTAGCGGCCCGGGCTGGTCCCGGTCTGGCGCCGGAAGACCCGTCCGAAATGCGAGAGGTCCCGGAATCCGACCTGCTCGCAGATCACCGAGACCGGGTCGCCGGTGGTCCGCAGCAGGTGTTTGGCCCGCTCGATCCGGGCACCGTAGAGCCAGTCACTGGGTGTGGCACCGACCCCCTTCGCGAGTTTCTGCACGGCCCGCAACGACATCCCGCTGAGGTGGGCGACGTCGGGCAGGGTCAGATCCGCGTCGTGCAGGTGGTCGGCGATCACCCGCTGCACCCGGGCCATGTCCTGGGCCCGGTGCCCGTCGAGCGGTTCGTTGCCCACACCCGCCTCGAGCACCGCCGCCGACAGCATCTCGATCACCGACGCCGCGAACGGGGCGGCGGTGGCCGTGGGCAGATCCTGGCCGGCGATGTCGGTGAGCAGCCGCCCCACGATCGCCGTCGAACCGGCCCCGGCGTCGAAGGCCCGTCCGGTGCAGCGGTCGGCGAGGCCGGGGATCCGGGCGGCCACCCGCTCACCGGGCACCCGCACCACCACCTGACCGAAGGTCGACGGTGAGTGGAACACGAACGGTGCACCCAGATCGAGCAGGGCGAAGGCGCCGTCCGCGACGACGGCCTGCCGCCCGGCCTGCTCGATCTGCACCACCCCGTCGGTGACCACGCAGACCAGCACATCGGCGCACGAGTCGGACCTGATCATCGCCGGGGACCGGATCACCGTCTGCTCGTCGCACCGGATGGTGCTCACGTGCAGATCGCCGAACGGCCGGCCACCCCATTCCGCGTCGAGGGCACGACGCGTCGAGGGCCAGTCGACGTCCATCTCCGCGTACAGCGAGCCCAGTGCGGCCCGCCATTCGTTCCGACCCTCGCCGAGGTCCAATTCTCCTGTGCGCAGCGACAGGACGCTCTCGCGCTCCCGTCGCGCAGAGTCCGAAGACCGTGCGCGCTCAGCCATGTTGTGCCACACCTCCGGGTTCTAGTGTTCTACGTCACAGGGACGTGGCACCGCCACCATATACCGCGCAACACGTCCCGCGCGAGAAGCCATTGCCTCGGAAACACCACAAGGCAAGTGCCGCACGGTAAGTGCCGTGGGGCCGACCCCTCGCGTCACCTCACCGCGCGACCATCCCAGGAGGAACCGATGACCACTGCACCCCTCGCCGAACGGACGACCGCGGGAGTCGCCAACGATGTGCGCCCGATGACCGGTGCGGAGTATCTGGAATCGTTGCGCGACGGTCGCGAGATCTACATCCGCGGCGAGCGCGTCGACGACGTCACCACCCATCCGGCATTCCGGAACTCCGCGCGCTCGGTGGCCCGGATGTACGACGCCCTGCACGAACCCGCAGCTCAGGGCGTACTGTCGGTCCCCACCGACACCGGCAACGGAGGTTTCACCCACCCGTTCTTCAAGACCGCCCATTCCGCCGACGACCTGGTGGTGGCCCGTGACGCGATCGCCACCTGGCAGCGTGAGGTGTACGGCTGGCTGGGCCGCTCCCCCGACTACAAGGCCTCCTTCCTCGGCACCCTGGGTGCCAACGCCGACTTCTACGGCGAGTACAAGCAGAACGCGCTGAACTGGTACAAGAAGTCGCAGGAGCGGGTGCTCTACCTGAACCACGCGATCGTCAACCCGCCGATCGATCGGGACAAGCCCGCCGACGAAACCGCCGATGTCTGTGTACATGTCGTCGACGAGACCGATGCGGGACTGATCGTGTCCGGGGCCAAGGTGGTCGCGACCGGATCGGCGATCACCAATGCCAACTTCATCGCCCACTACGGGCTCCCGTTGCGCAAGAAGGAATTCGGCCTGATCTTCACGGTCCCGATGGATTCTCCCGGGCTGAAGTTGTTCTGCCGCACCTCCTATGAGATGAATGCGGCGGTCACAGGCACCCCGTTCGACTACCCGTTGTCGAGCCGGTTCGACGAGAACGACTCGATCATGGTGTTCGACCGCGTACTGGTGCCGTGGGAGAACGTCTTCGCCTACGACGTCGAGACCACCAACGGCTTCGTGATGAAGTCGGGCTTCCTGAACCGCTTCATGTTCCACGGTTGCGCCCGGCTCGCGGTGAAGCTCGACTTCATCGCCGGCTGCGTGATGAAGGGCGTGGAGATGACCGGTTCGGCCGGCTTCCGCGGCGTGCAGATGCAGATCGGCGAGATCCTCAACTGGCGCGACATGTTCTGGGGCCTGTCCGATGCGATGGCCAAGTCGCCGGACCCGTGGGTCAACGGTGCGGTGCAGCCGAACATCAACTACGGCCTGGCCTATCGAACCTTCATGGGAGTCGGCTATCCCCGGATCAAGGAGATCATCCAGCAGGTCCTCGGCAGCGGGCTGATCTACCTCAACTCCCATGCCGACGACTGGAAGAATCCCGACGTGGCACCGTATCTCGACCAGTACGTGCGCGGTTCCAACGGTATCGCCGCGATCGATCGCGTCCAGCTGCTGAAACTGCTGTGGGACGCGGTCGGCACCGAGTTCGGCGGGCGCCACGAGCTCTACGAACGCAACTACGGTGGCGACCACGAGGCCGTCCGCTTCCAGACCCTGTTCGCCTACCAGGCCAGCGGTCAGGACCTGGCGCTCAAGGGTTTCGCCGAACAGTGCATGTCGGAGTACGACGTCGACGGCTGGACCCGACCCGACCTGATCAACAACGACGATCTCACGATCGTGTGGGACCGGCGGTGACGACGATGACCCCCACCCCTGCACAGCCGGCTGCCGCGGAGCTCGACCCGACGCCACTGCGGATGCGGAAGGCCCTGGGCCGCTTCGCCAGTGGCGTCACCATCGTCACCACCGCCGAGGGGGCCGACGAGGAGTCGGTTCACGGGATGACCGCCAACGCCTTCACGTCGGTCTCCCTCGACCCGCCGCTGGTGCTGGTCTCGATCGCCAACCGCGCCCGGATGAACGCCAAGATCACCGAGACCGGACGATACGGGGTGTCGATCCTCGCCGGACACCAGGAACCGCTGTCGCTGCACTTCGCCGGTGCCGCAACCGAACCCGATCTGGTGCGGTTCACCTGGCGCAAGGGTGTCCCCCTTCTCGACGGCGCGCTGGTACACCTGTCGTGCTCGGTCACCGCCTCCCATCCCGCCGGGGACCACACCCTGCATGTGGGTCAGGTGGAGGAGCTGTGGTTCGACGACGGCCGGCCGTTGCTGTTCTACACCGGCAGTTTCCGTGCACTGGAGCTGCAGGACGACGAGAACTGGGGCTTCTGACCCGACGATGCCCGCCCACAACCCGCTGTGCTCGGCCGGGAGGCAACCCGGCCGAGCGCACCACCCCCTACCGGTGCTGCGCCCGGTATCCGGTCGGACTGGAGCCGCAGTGCCGCCGAAAGGCCCGACTGAAATGTGCGACGTCACGGAACCCCAGCGATCCGGCGATCTCCCCAACCGGCAGATCCGTGTCGGAGAGCATCGCCTGGGCTCGCTCGAAACGCTTGGCGTAGAGCCAGTTACGTGGCGTCGTTCCCGCGGTGGCGAACAGTTTGTGCAGGTACCGCACCGAGACACCCACGTCACGGGCGATGTCGGTCAGGGTCACGTCGGGATCGTCGAGATGGGCGAGCATGGTCCGCTGCACCCGACGCAGATCCTCATGATGCGCACGGTCGGTGAGGGAGACGGCGCCGGTCTGGTCGATGGCCGCGGCCAGCACGTCCAGGGTCGCCGACGCCACGGTTGCACCCGCCCTGGAGTCGAGCCGATCATCGTGCGAGGCGAGGTCGACCAGCAGCCGCGACGCGATCCGGCCCATCCCGGAATCGGCCGATATGCGCTGTGCGGCCGAATATTCCAACGACCGCCCGAGGCGGGCCGACATCTGGCTGCGGGGCATGCGCAGCACCACCTGTTCGAAGGGGGTGTTCCCGGTCACCACGAAGGGGTCCGCGGCGTCGACGAACCCGAAGGCCCCCGAGTCGAGGACGGCGACCCGCCGGCCCTGGACGATGCTCGCCGACCCCTTGGTGATCAGACACACCAGGAGATCGTCGGTGGGATCGGCGGCGATCATGGCCGGCGTCCGGTGCACCGTGTGCGGATCGGCACGGACCACACTCACCGACATGTCACCTATCGGGCGTGCGACGATCGCCGCCGCGAACGCCGCCAGCGGCCGCGGCCAGTCCACGTCCATGTCGCAATAGGCCGAATCGACCGCTTCCGACCAGACCTCACGGCTCTGCGACACGGAGAGACCGCGCGTGTTCACGGCCACGGTGTTCGGGAGATCACCGGCGTCGGTGCACGCAGAGGCAACGATCGGTGCGTTCTCGGTCATTCTCTGGCGCCTCCTCGATCAATAGTGTGCCAGATCACAACGGTTGGCATCGTGGCCGTCCGTGATACCCGAACAACCGAGGAGAACCATGTACGTGATCACCGTCATCTACGATCAGCCGACCGATCCCGCGGCCTTCGACGAGTACTACCGCACCAAGCACCTGCCCCTCGTCGACGCGCTTCCCGACGTTCGGCGGTTCAGCTGGGGAAAGTGTGAATCTCCGGCCGGCTCAGCACCATCGGCGTATGCAATCGCCTATCTGATGTTCGATTCGAGGTCGGCTGCGCTCACCGCCCTGTCGTCGCCGGCCGGGCAGGCCGCGACCGGTGACGTGGAGAACTTCGCCACCGGGGGCGCGACCATCCTGTTCTCCGAACAGGACTAGCACCACACCCCCCAGCGTGCCGCTCTGCGGCACAAAACAGTAGACACCTGGCGTGACGCAACCCATAGTGGCAGCCAACCCCGCGTCACCGGATCAAGAAAGGTCGGTGATGGCAGCACTTCAGACCGTTCAGAAGATCGGTCCCGTCCTGGACCTGTTCACGGTGGGGCGCCCCGAATGGGGCGTGTCCGAGGTGGCCAACGAGATCGGCCTCCCCCGATCCAGTGCGCACGCCCTGCTCGCATCCCTCGTCGACATCGGACTGCTGCAGTGCCGGTCGCGGGGCCGGTACCGGATCGGATGGCGGATCGTCGAACTCAACCAGACCCTGCAGGGCACCGTCGACGTCAAGACCTGCGCCGCGCCCATTCTGCAGAACCTTTCCGAGAAGTACGGCGAGACAACACATCTGGCGATCCTCGACCGCTATCGGGTGATGTATGTCGACAAGGTGGTCGGCAATCACGTCATCAATGTCTCCGGCGCCCGGATCGGTGCACACCTCGATGCGCACTGCAGTGCGGTGGGCAAGGCCATGCTCGCCCACTGCCACCCGACCGAGATCGACCGGAACGTCACCAACGCCCCCTTGCGCCGGCTCACCCCGAACACCATCACCGATCCGTCCACATTGCACGCCGAGCTGAAATCCGTTCTGCGTCAGGGATGTGCCTACGATCTCGGCGAGGCAATCTCGGAGGTCCACTGTGTGGCCGCCCCGATCCGTGACGAGATGGGTGTGGTGGTGGCCGCGATCTCGATCACCGCACCCGTGTCACGCTTCACCGCCGCACAACACGAGTTCCGCCGCTCGGTGATCAGTGCGGCCGGCGCGGTGACCAAGGCCCTCGGGTCCGCGCTGCCCGCCCCGGCCCCGGTGGAGGTGGGCAATCCCACCCTGCACGCGGTCGCCGGGTGAGGTGGTCAATGTTCGGGCTCGGTATCTCGATCCTGACTCGGCGCACCGAGTTGCCGGGACAGGCCGAGTGCGGCGGTCCGCACGGCAGCCGCCGACTCGTCGAGGTTGATCCGGTTGTGCCACCCCGACACCGAGATACCGGCGACCACCCCGCCTCCGGTGCCGAACACCGGACACGCCACGCACACGACGCCGGGCCTCGACTCCTCGAGGTCGTAGCTCATTCCGCGGGAACGGATTCGGGCCAGTTCGGCGCTCAGCATCCCCGGATTGGTGATGGTGCGTTCACTGATCCTCGGCAGGCCACCGGCGACGATCCGCGCGACCACGTCCGCCGGCGAATACGCGAGGATGGCCTTGCCGATCCCCGTGGCATGCGCCGGCCACCGCGCTCCGGCCCGGGTGGGCAGCGGCGGTGCGGTGGGGCTGTTCAGCACGTCGAGATAGATGACGACGTCGTCGTCGAGCACCGCCAGGTGTACCGTGTAACCGGTGGCCTCGCGCAGATCATCCATGAACGGGGCGGCCGCATCGCGCACGCCCTGTCGCCGTGGTACACGCTGGCCCAGCTCGAACACGTGGATTCCCAACCGGTATCGCGTTCCGTCACGTTCGAGGAGACCGCCCTCGACGAGTTCGAGTGCGATCCGCTGGGCGCTCGACTTGGAGATGTCGGCGCGCCGCGCGATCTCCGAGACACCGAGTGCGTGCTCGGCCACGCCGACGATGTCGAGGATGCGCATCGCCCGCGCCACCGCCCCGAGCTCCGCGCCGGGCTTCTGGGTTCGTCGTGGCCGCACAGTGGTTCATCGTGCCGTGTCCCGAACACCCGACGCAATACCGTTCCCATCGGAAACCCCTCATCCGCCGGAACCCTGTTGACCGAGAAGAAAGCGCACCCATGAACGATCCGATCCGTGAGGCCGCCGACGCCCTCCTCGGCGCCTATCGCAGCATGACCCCGATCGACCCGCTCACCCCGCAGTTCACCGACGCACCCCTGTCGGCCGCGTACGAGATCGCGCTGGCGCAGGTGCAGGACTGGGAGAAGAACGGCGACACCGTCAAAGGCCACAAGGTGGGCCTGGCGTCCCGCGCGATGCAGCGCCAGATGGGCGTCGACCAACCCGATTTCGGGCATCTCACCGCGAGCATGTTCCATCTCGAGAACGCTCCGATCCCGGTCGGGACCTTCATCCAGCCACGCATCGAACCCGAGGTGGCGTTCGTGCTCTCCCGTCCGCTGCGGGGTCCCGGTGTGACGATCGCCGAGGCCGCCGCGGCCGTCGAGTTCGTCCTGCCCGCCCTGGAGATCGTGGACTCCCGGATCACCGACTGGAAGATCGGCATCTTCGACACCATCGCCGACAACGCGTCATCGGGCGGCGTGGTCCTCGGGTCCAAGCCGTCGTCGTTGGCCGACGTCGACCTGCGGCTCGCCGGCTGCAATCTGCACGTCAACGGTGACCTGGTCGCGACCGGCGCCGGTGGGGCCGTGCTGGGCTCCCCGCTCAACGCGCTGGTGTGGCTGGCCAACACTGTGGGGCCGTTGGGCGTGACCCTCGAACCCGGGCATGTGGTGCTGCCGGGCTCGATGACCAGGGCGGTCCCGATCCGACCGGGCGACACCGTCGTCGCCACCATCGCCGGCCTCGGCAGCGTCACCGCAGTCATGGAAGGAACGGACAAGTGACCGAGCAGAACCCGACCGCATCCGCGTGGAGTGCGGCGCGCGTCGCCGAGATCCTGCTGACCGCCGAGCGGTCGCAGACCTCACGTACCTCGATCCAGGCCGAATGGCCGGGTCTGACCCTCGACGTCGCCTATGCGGCACAGGACATCGCCCTCGCCGATCGCCGCGCACATGGCGAGACCGTCACCGGCATCAAACTCGGTCTGACCTCACGCGCCAAGCAGCAGCAGATGGGTGTCGACAAGCCGTCAGTGGCCTGGCTGACCGACGCGATGGCCCTGCCCGCCGGGCTGCCGGTTCCGCGCGGCAAGCTCATCCACCCGCGGGCCGAACCGGAGATCGCCTTCGTCCTCGACCGGCCGCTGGCCGGACCGGGCGTCACCGCAGCGCAGGCACTCGCCGCCGTGGAGTACGTGACCACGGCGATCGAGATCATCGACAGCCGCTACTCCGGCTTCAAGTTCACCCTGGAAGATGCTGTCGCCGACAACAACTCGTCCGGTGCATATGTGACCGGTCCGGTGCTCAAGCGTCCCGACGAGGTGGACCTGAGCCTGGAGGCGTGTCTGCTGGAGGTCGACGGTGACATCGTCGACAGCGCCACCGGTTCGGCCGTCCTGGGCCATCCCGCCGAGGCACTAGCATTCGCCGCCAACACCTTCGGCGTTCGGGGCGTCACCCTGGAGGCCGGATGGGTGGTGCTCACCGGCGGGATGACCGACGCTGTCGCCGTCGCCCCCGGCAGCCGCGTCGCCGCCCACTTCACCTCATTGGGTTCGATCACCCTGGCAGGAGGCTGACATGCCGTTCATCGACGTGACCATCGCGCAGGGCCGCACCCCGGAACAGATCCGGGAATTGATGCACGAGTTGACGATGGCAGCACACCGCACCCTCGATGCCCCCGTCGCCAACATCCGCGTCGTGGTGCGCGAGGTCCCCACCACCCGCTGGTCGGCCGGGGATGTCACCATCGCCGAGCGCCAGGCCGCGGCCACCGAAGGGTGAGCACATAGTCGTGTGAGCACGCCGATGTAGCTCGTGCACACGATGGTTGAGCCGACGAGGAGCGAAGCGACGAGACGTGTCGAAACCTCAGACAGCCGACGACGGATCGTGACCACCTCAGAGATTTCGACACGGGTCCTCGCGATGCTCGGTCCCGGCTCAATCACCCACTAAACGTTGATGGTTGAACCTGAATCCACCGATCGGGTTTCAACGGTCGGATGAATGATGTTGGAGCCCTTGACCCCGATACCAACCCGATAAAGACACGTGTGTACCGCCGATCTCCAACGTCGGCCTGTTTCACCAGGTTTCAGATCAGGGCCACACACAGCCGAATGGTCAGGTCAAACACCAGGATTTCAATGAACAGTACTGGCATACAACCGATTCCACTCCACTTCCCAGGGCCACCCAACCGGTAGATGTAACGACAAACGACGTGCCGACGACGAAATCCGCGCCGGTACCCCGATCAACGCACGCCGGATCGTGGTCGTGGTCGCACGCATCAATGATCCACCGGCCACGGTGGCCGCTGCCCGGGTGAGGTTGAACGCCATCACCGCACACGCCAACCACGCGGCGTTGGCAGAGAACTTCCCCGAGGGCATGTGGGCCATCGCCGACGCCTTCAGATCGGCATGGACCTGCTCGATGATCGCGTGATGACGGTGCACACGATCAGCGACGACTTTGTCGGTGGTCATGTCGGTGGTGAAGAACGCATGGTGACGATACACATCGAACAACGAGTCACCATCAGGATTGAGGGCCAGGACCCGCCGCACGATCAACCGACCCGGAATCGGGGCCCGGGTACGCCCGGGTTTGACCGGTGTGGACGGTTTACCGACGAACCCGTCGAAGGGAACCTCGGCCACCTCGGCGGTACGCACCAGCTGCCCGTCTGTACCAACCTGGGTGGGGTTGGCCAGGGTGATCGTGGTCCACGCCGAGTCATCGATCGCGGAGATCGCGGTCGTCACGTTGCTGTACAACCGCACCGTCAACGACACCTGTGCCCCAGCCCGGTGGGCTGCGGCGACCAGGTCGTGGGAGTAGAACGCGGAATCACCCCGCACCAACACCGGCACCTCTCGTCCGGCCGGCCACGCCCGACGCAGGGTGTTCAACGATCGGGTCAACAGGTCGGCGGCTCCGCGCACCGAGTTACACGACCCGCCCCGCAGGCGGTGACCGAGGATGATCGGGGCCCGATCGGCGGTGGTGGCCGTCACCATGAGGGCGTTGATCCCACGGACCCCGCTGTAGCCGTATTTCGCGCCTTGTTTCTGGTGGCCGTAACACTGGTTGATGGTGTCGTCGAGATCGACCAGTACCCGTTCACCAGCAGGGTTGAGGAGGTGGGTGTGTTCGATCAGGCCGGCCAACAGGCGGGTGGCGATCGCCTCGTACTGGGCGACCGTGCCGCGGGTGGAGGCCCGCAGAAACGTGCCCAGGGTGGACGGGGCGTGGGTGTGGCCGTAGATCGTGCCCATCCCGCCGTGGCCGATGATCGACAATCCGTCGATGGTGTCGGCGCCCATCACCATGCCCATCACGATTGCTGAGAGTTTCCGGCCGGCGTTGGCCCCGGTATCGGTGGGGATGGTCAACCACTGATCGCCGAGTTCTTGCAGGCCACACGTTTGGGCCAGACGCATCACCGGTACCACCCCGGCCGGCCCGATCAGGTTGCGGTCATCGAATGATGCTGACTTTACCGGCAAGGTGTGGCAGGATCGCATCTGCGAGATGCCCTTTCTTTGTGTGTGGGTCGAACCTTCGATAAGTCTGATTCTCACACTCGGACAGGGCATTTCGTGTTTCCCACGCCGTTTCGGGCCCAGGTTTTTCCATCTGGATCGGTGGATTCAGGTTGAACCAATCAGGAGCAACGCGACACACCCCCTACGATGGTTGAGCCGACGAGGAGCGAAGCGACGAGACGTGTCGAAACCTCAGACAGCCGACGACGGATCGTGACCACCTCAGAGATTTCGACACGGGTCCTCGCGATGCTCGGCCCAGGCTCAATCACCCACTAAACGTTGATGGTTGAACCAATCAGGAGCAACGCGACACACCCCCTACGATGGTTGAGCCGACGAGGAGCGAAGCGACGAGACGTGTCGAAACCTCAGACAGCCGACGACGGATCGTGACCACCTCAGAGATTTCGACACGGGCCCTCGCGATGCTCAGCCCAGGCTCAATCACCCACCAAACGTTGATGGTTGAACCAAACAGGAGCAACGCGACACACCCCCTACGATGGTTGAGCCGACGAGGAGCGAAGCGACAAGGCGTGTCGAAACCTCAGACAGCCGACGACGGATCGTGACCACCTCCCAGCGCAAGCTGCAGAGATTTCGACACGGGTCCTCGCGATGCTCGGTCCCGGCTCAATCACCCATGAGCACACAACAGTTCACGGATGAAAACCGAAGCGACAAGCCCCTACGATGGTTGAGCCGACGAGGAGCGAAGCGACGAGACGTGTCGAAACCTCAGACAGCCAACGACGGAACATGACCACCTCAGAGATTTCGACACGGGTCCTCGCTTCGCTCGGTCCCGGCTCAATCACCCATGAGCACAAAACAGTTCAGCGGATGAGAACCGAAGCGACAAGCCCCCTACGATGGTTGAGCCGACGAGGAGCGAAGCGACAAGTCGAGTCGAAACCTCAGACGGCCGACGTCGAGCGGTGACCACTTCCGACGAAACCAACACCGACAACGCTCGGCCGGAGAAAGACACCGGCCGAGCGTTCTCCTGTATCCGACGTATGTCACACGCCCACCGGGGCCGCCGTGAACTCCTCGCGGAAGATCAGTCGTGGCGCCATCCGTCGCCGTTTGAGCGCCTTGACCGCGGCGGTCACCATGGCCGGGGGACCGCAGAGGTAGGCGCTCATCCCCTTGCAGCTTGCGAAGTCGTCGAGGACCACGTCGGTGACCATCCCGACAGACCCCGTCCACTCTCCGTCGTCAGGATCGGGTTCGCTGATCGCCGGCCGATAGTGAAATCCCGGATGTGCTTGGGCGAGTTCGGTGAAGTACTCGACATCGTACAGGTCCACCCGACGACGACCACCGTGATACAAGAACATCTCGGGCGCGAGTTCGTGTTCGAGTGCATGGTGCACGATCGACTTCAGTGGTGCGAGCCCGGTTCCACCACCGATCAGGATCACGGGTGAGTCCTGTTTGTCGGCCAGTCCGAACTGTCCCAGCGGTCCTCGCAGAGCGATCCGTTCATCGACGGCAAGATCCTTGAAGATCCATCCGTCGGTGGCCATCCCACCCGGCGTCCGTTTGATGTGGAACTCCAGACGGCGTGGATCTCCCGGCGGATTCGCCATCGAATACTGCCGCGACACACCGACACCCGGAACAACCAACTCACAGTACTGACCTGCGGTGAACTGCATGTCGTCGTCCAGTTCGAGGACCAGGCGACGGGTGTCGGCAGCGATGTCGTCAAGCATGACGACCGTCGCCTCATGATCGCGCAGTCGATGACGGGGGACGGTTCCGTCGACGACGGCAGTGGTCTGCACCGTGAGATCAGACCGGGGTACGGCCATGCAGCCCAACGCCATCCCGGTCTGCCGATCGGTGGCGGGGAGCGTCTCCTCAGGTGTCCCGCCGTGGTCCACCTCGCCACACAGAACTCGGAGTTTGCATGTCCCACAGGTACCCTGCGTGCACGAGTGCGGCAGCCACGCGCCATTGCGCAGCGCGGCGTCGAGAACCGTCTGGCCGTCCGCGACCGGGAACGCGGTGCCGTCGCCGGACACAACCACGGTGTGCATTCAGACCTCCCAGGTGACGAACAGTTCCTTGGGCCCGCGGAAGACGAAGCCCCAGAACTCCGGGCTGCGATCGGCATCCGGCTCGATGTTGGGAATCGCCTCGAACAGTTCCTCGAGTGCGATCCGGACGATGGACGTGCCCAGGTAGGTTCCGGCGCACGCATGGTTTCCGGACCCGAATGCCATGTGCGGCATCGTCGGCCGATCCATGTCGTAACTGTCGGGGTTCTGCCACGTGTCGTCGTCGCGGTTGGCCGAACCGTAGGCGAGCAGGACCGGCGTTCCCGCCGGCAGTGCCACCCCACCGAGTTCCACATCGGCCGCGGCGACCTTGACCGCTGCGCTCCAGATCGGCGCCACCCATCGAGCGCCCTCGCCGATCGCCCGCGGCAGGTGCTGCGGCTCGTCGATCACCTTCTCGAGCTGCCCCGGCTGACGGAACAGGCCGGCGAGGGTGGTGGTCATGACGTGGCCGGGTTCTTGCAGGGCGCCCAGCAGGAAGACGTACACATTGGGGTAGATCTCGGAGCGATCCCGCACCTGCCCCTCGGGCATTCCATCGTGGAGCCAGTGCGACAGGAATGTGTGATCCGGTGTCTCCGTCCACTTGTCGAGCAGCGGGTCGACGACGGCGATGATCTCGTCCTTCACCCGGTCGCCCGCCTCGAACAGTTCCTGGTTCACGAAGTTCCCGTCGGCGTCGACCTCGGCGTTGCCGAACGACAGGGACAGGGTCTGGAACCAGCGGACCAGCGTCTCCGACGGGACCTCGGTCAGCCCCATCAGGTCACCGACCGCCCGGACACTGACCGGCGCGAAGTACTCCTTCTGGATGTCGGCGGAGCCGTTGTCCTCGATCGCCGCGATCATCTCTCGTGCGATCGGACGGACCAGACGATCGACATACTCGTCGACCGCATTCGGCCGTAGGTGCGGGTCGATCCATGAGCGGATCTCCTTGTGCTCCTCACCGTTTGCCGCGAGCACGGTCTTGTCGCCGAAGGTGCGGTGTCCGGAGGGCGAGATCACCGTCATCCAGTTCTCGCCGTCCTGCGCGACCTGGCGGCACAGATCGTGTGCCGCGACGACGTGCAGGCCGAGCGCCGGGATGAACGCCACCGGCGCCTGCTCGCGCAACCGGGCGTAGATCGGGTTCGGGTCGTCGTCGAGTTCTTGCATGGTGATGTCGGCGATCCAGTCCGGGGTCTTCGGACTCACCGACGTCTGGGCTGCGGTCACGTTGTCCTCCAAGGTGTTCGAGTTCACAACTGCTTGTGATCTGGAACACTATTGTCGGCACGCGGCGGTGAGAATGACTGCGGCTGCACGGTTTGTGGTCTCTGTATGCACGGCGGTCCAAGGCGTCGTTTGCCTCACCGACCAGTCCCCGAAGTGGTTGCGGACGCGCAGCACTGGCCGTGGTTTCAACCGACCACAGCCCCGGTCGCCGACAAGGTCAACTCACCGGGTTTCGACACGGAGCCTCGCCTATCGGCTCGGTTCCGGCTCAACCATCAAGTACCACAACCTAGTTGAATAGACACCCGAAGCAGACGCCGCCGTCACCGACAACGCCCACCCACCCGGTTTCGACACGGAGCCTCTCCTATCGGCTCGGTTCCGGCTCAACCACCAAGTACCACAACCTAGTTGAATAGACACCCGAAGCAGACGCCGCCGTCACCGACAACGTCCACCCACCCGGTTCCGGTTCAACCATCAAGCTCCGCACGATGATTGAGCCGGGACCGAGCGAAGCGAGGACCCGAGTCGAAATCTCCGCCAGCCAGGCACACCAACCCGGCCACAGCTCCGGAACCACAGGTATCCGAAACGGTTGCACCATATGCGAACAGCGAGAACCTACACGGTCGATGCGCGCTCGGCGATCTCGGTGGCGCGGACACCGCTCGCCGGTTCCCCGGCGATTCCCCAGTTCTCGGGACTCACCTCGATGATCTGACCACGTATATGGGTGCGGTCGACCCCCAGTATCTCGACGAGGAGAGACGTGAGCTCCGACAACAACTGGTGTCGTTGCTCGGCCGGACGGCCGGCCAGCACGATGGCGGTGAAGTACGGCGCCACCATCCCGCGGTCCGACACGAGTTCCCCGGCGACGGCGATCGATGACGGCGGGTAGTGGACGAGGAACACCCGAACCCGATCGATCGGGGAGTTCAGCACGCGGGCATAGGTCTTCGACGCCTGCCGGAGCAATGCGGACTCCTGCTCGGCGGTGAACGTGTCGGCGGGGAGGTGGAAGTGGGCGACGGGCATGGTGTTCGGCCTTCGTGGACGGAATGGTTACAGGATGCCGTGCCGCACACCGCCGTCGGCGGTCAGTACGGCACCGTGCAGGACGGAGGCTTCGGGGGCCAGCAATGTCTCCACGAGCCAGGCGATCTCGTCGAGGGTCGGGAGCCGGCCCAGGGTGGTCTTCGACCGGTAGCGGTCCCAGATCTCCGATTCCGGCACCCCGGTCTCGGCGGACTGGGTCTCGATCAGGGCACGCAACCGTGGTGTGTCGACGGGTCCGGGCGCGATCGTGTGTGTGGTGACACCGCGTGGACCGTAGAGTGCGCCGATCTGACGCATCAGGTTGAGCAGAGCCGCATTCGCGGTGCCGGGACCGGCGTCGAGCGGTCCCGGTTCGATACCCAGCGATCCGGCGATCGCCACGAAGCGCGACCCCTCCACCAGCCGGTCACGGACCGACTGCAACAGGCGGGCGACCCCGCCCACCTTGATGTTCGCCGCGAGCGCCAGCGCCGACGGTTCGATGGTGTCCACCGATCCCCGCACCGGTAGACCGGCGGCGAACAAGGCCAGCCCGACCGGGCCGTCGATCGCCGCACCGATGGTCCCGATCGCGTCGTCGGAGGCGATGTCGGCGCGGCACGGCGTGATCAGGTCGCTGGTGGCGGAGAGCTTGTCGAGCTCGTCGGCCGAGCGGCCGACCGCGAGCACCCGATGCCCGCGGTCGACCAGCCGTGCGGTGATGACCGCACCCATCGCTCCGGTCGCGCCGACCACCACACATGTCGGCGTATCACCGGTCGGCGTTGCCATCTCAGCCCCGCAACCGCATCGTCACCGCACGGGGTTCGGTGAAGAAGTCACGCGAGTACTGTCCGCCCTCGCGGCCGAGCCCGCTGATCCCCTCGCCACCGAACGGCAGCCGCAGGTCGCGCTCGAAGAACGTGTTGATCCACACGGTGCCGGCCCGCCAGCGCGCGGCCATGCGGTGAGCCCGGTCGAGGTTCTGGGTGAACAGGATTCCGGCGAGGCCGTACGGCGAGTCGTTGGCGATGCGCAGTGCTTCGTCCTCGGTGTCGAAGCCGATGACGGTCTCGACCGGACCGAAGATCTCCTCACGCGCGGTACGGGACTCGTTGGTCAGCCCGGCGATGATGGTCGGCGGGAAGTAGAATCCGCCGGCGTGGTCGGGACCGGCCAGACGCTCACCGCCGACGAGGACCTTGCCGCCCTCCTCCTGCGCGAGTTCGACATAGCCGGACACCTTGTCGAGGTGGCGCTGTTCGATCAGCGGCCCCATGAACGTGCCCGCATCCTTCGGGTCGCCGACGACGAGTTTGGCCGCCTCCTCGGTGAACCGCTCCAGGAACTCCTCACGGATCGAGTTCTGCACCAGCAGACGCGACCCCGACAGACACACCTGACCGTTGCCGCCGAAGATCGCACGGATCGACATCGGCACGGCCACATCGAGATCGGCGTCGGCGAAGACGATGTTGGCCGACTTTCCGCCCATCTCCGCCGACACCGGGGTGTGGTTGGCGGCGGCAGCCTGCAAGATCTTCACCCCGGTCGCACTCGACCCGGTGAAGGTGATGCGATCGACGCGCGGATCTGCGGTGAGCGGCCCGGCCACCGCCTCGCCGCCGAAGCCGTGCACCACGTTGAGGACACCGGCGGGCAGCCCTGCCTCCAGCGCGATCTCGGCGAACCGGTTGGCGGTCAACGGTGTCTGCGGTGCCGGCTTGAGCACCGCGGTGTTGCCGAAGGCCAACGCCGGGGCGATCTTCCAGGTCGCCAGCATCAACGGCGCATTCCACGGGCTGATCGCCGACACCACTCCGGCCGGCGGGTACAGCACATAGGAGAACAGGTCGCCGTCCGGGTAGGCCTCGTTGGCGGCCATCGCGACATAGTCGGCGAAGAACCGGAGATTGTGTGCCACACGCGGGATCTCGGCGTGCAGCGACTGGGTGATGGTCTTGCCGCCATCGCGGGTCTCCATCTGCGCCAGTTCTTCCCGATGGTCGTCGACGGCGTCGGCGACGGCATGCAGGATCGTCGCCCGCTCCTTGGGCGACATCTGCGGCCACGGGCCCTCGTCGAAGGCCGTGCGCGCAGCGGTGATCGCGGCGCTGCCGTCGTCGGCGGTGCCCTGCGCCACCGTCGCCAGCAGCGTGCCGTCGTGCGGGTCGCGGGACTCGAAGGTCGCGCCGTCGGAGGCGTCGGTCCAGGTGTCGCCGATCAGATGGCGAATCGCGATGGGGGTGATGTCGGTGCTCATACCGTTGCCGCCTCGGGGATCTCGTAGGTACGTCCGGCCAGTTCGGAGGCGACGTCGATGATCATGTCCTCCTGGCCGCCGATGACTCCGCGACGACCCAGTTCGAGGAGGATCTCGCGGGTGGGGACACCGAACTTCTTGGCCGCACGCTTGGTGGGATGGAAGAACGTCGAGTACACCCCGGCATAGCCGAGTACCAGGGCGGTCTCGTCGACGATCTGCGGTTCCTTCATCAGCGGTGCGACGACATGCTCGGCGGTGTCGATCAGCTCGAACAGGTCCACTCCGGTGTCCCACCCGGCGCGCTCGAATGCCGCGGCGAGTACCTCGGTCTGCGCATTGCCGGCGCTCGCGCCGAGCCCGCGCAACGATCCGTCGATGAAGGTCGCACCGTTCTCCGCCGCCGACAACGCGTTCGCGATCCCCACACCCAGGTTGTTGTGGGCGTGGAAACCGATGTCGGCCTTGATCGCCGACCGCAACGCCGCCACACGCGCACCGGCCTGATCGGGCACCATCGCCCCGGCCGAGTCGACGACGTAGACGACGTCGGCGCCATACGAGTCGAGCTTGGCGGCCTGCTCGGCGAGCGCCTCGGCCTCGAGCTTGTGGCTCATCATCAGGAAGGTCATCACCGTCAGGCCCTGTTCCTTGGCCCACTCGATCGGCTGCTGCCCGCAGTCGGCCTCGGTGCAGTGCACGGCCACGCGGACGGTCTTGATGCCCGCGTCGATCGCGCCCTGCAGTTCGCCGAGGGTGGCGATACCGGGGACGTAGAGCACCGCGATGTCGGCGTTGTCGACGGCGCCGACCGCCGCGCGCACGTACTCGGGGTCGGTGGCGGCGGCGAAACCGTACTGGATGGACGACGCCCCGAGGCCGATGCCGTGGGCGACCTCGATGGTCGAGACGCCGGCACGGTCGAGGCCTGCGGCGATGGCGGCGACGTTGTCGGTGGTGAACTGGTGCGACACGCTCGACATGCCGTCGCGCAGGGTGGTGTCGACCAGGGTGATCTTGCGGTCGGGGTTGTTCGGCGGGGTGGTCACTGGAGGGCTCCTGTCACGAGATTCTGCTGGGCCATCACGTCGGCGACCCGCACCGCGGCGGCGGTGATGATGTCGAGGTTTCCGGCATAGGTGGGTAGGTAGTCGCCGGCGCCGACCACCTCGACCATCACGGTGACGAGGTCTCCGTCGACGTCGACGAGCTTGAGCGTGTAGCCGGGAACGTATTCGGCGACCTTGGCGACCATGTCGACGACGGCACGTTCGATGGCGGCGGCGTCGGGCCTGCGGACCTTGGCGTAGACGGTGTCGCGCATGTTCATCGGCGGTTCGGCCGGATTGATCACCGAGATCGCCTTGGCGGTGTCGGCACCGGCCACCTGGGCGAGCGCGCGTCCGGTCTTCTCGCTGAACTCGCTGAGGTTCGCCCGGGTGCCCGGGCCCGCACTCCGCGACGCGATGGCGGCGACGATCTCACCGTAGGAGGCGTCGGCGACGTCGTTGATCGCGGAGAGGATCGGGATGGTGGCCTGCCCGGCGCAACTGACCATGTTCACGTTGGGTGCGCCGAGGTGCTCGTCAAGGTTGACCGCGGGCACCACATACGGGCCGACCGACGCCGGGGTCAGGTCGATGGCGGTGATCCCGGCCTCGGCGTAGCGCGGGGCGGTGGCCGCATGGATCTTGGCCGACGTCGCCTCGAACACCAGATCCGGGAGCTGCGACTGCGACAGCAGCCAGTCGGCACTGCCGGCCGAGGTGGTCAGACCTTCGCGTTCGGCGCGGCGCAGCCCTTCGCTGTCCGGGTCGATACCGACCATGTACACCGGCTCGACCTGCGCCGATCGGAGCAGTTTGTACATCAGGTCCGTTCCGATGTTGCCCGATCCGACGATCGCGGCAGTCAACCGACTCATGTGGTTCTCCCTTGTCCTGCGGCACGGTCTTGCCGACTCGTTGCCGATGACGGTAGGGAGCGCAGACCCCGGCAGGGCGGTGCTGACGGTCTGCCCGGATCGGGACCGACGATGTGGGGCAGTTGTTCGGCTATTCGGAACGGTGGTGACCGGAGTCACAGCGGGGCGGCATCCTCGTGGCAGCCATCCACCGAACGGCACCGCCGATCCGGTGCCCGACGAGTCACCACAGGAGAACCGATGAGCGAGAATTCCGACCGTTTCGAGGTCGCACACCTGGCGCGCTGCGAACTGTTCAGCCCCAAGCCGCAGGAGACGGAGGACTTCTTCACCCGATTCCTCGGCATGTACGTCACCCAGCGCGAGGGTCAGTCGGTGTTCCTGCGGGCCTATGAGGATCCGTACCAGTGGAGCCTGAAGATCACCGAGGCCCCGCAGGCCGGCATGGGGCATGCCGCGCTGCGCACCACGTCGCCGGAGGCACTCGAGCGGCGGGCGGCGTCACTCAAGGACGGCAACGTCGACACCCGCTGGCACGAGGACGAGTTCGGTTTCGGCAAGACCCTGTCGTTCCAGTCCGCCGACGGCCACAACCTGGCGCTGGTGTGGGAGGCCGAGAAGTACGTGGCGCCGCCGGAGCTGCGCAGCAAGATCCTCACCCGCCCGTCCAAGAAGCCGCTGCAGGGTATCCCGGTCAAGCGCATCGACCACCTCAACCTGATGGCATCGGATGTCACCGCGGTGAAGAACGGCTTCGAGCGTCACCTCGGGTTCCGCACCACCGAGCGGGTCGTCGACGGTGACGTGGAGATCGGCGCCTGGATGAGCTCCAACATCCTCGGCCACGAGGTCGCCTGCATGCGGGACATGACCGGCGGTGCCGGGAAGCTGCACCACCTGGCGTTCTACTACGGCAACGGCCAGCACAACGTCGACGCCGCCGAGATGTTCCGCGACTACGACATCCAGATCGAGGCCGGCCCGGATCGCCACGGCATCACGCAGGGCCAGTTCCTCTACGTCTTCGAACCCGGCGGCAACCGGATCGAACTGTTCGGTGAGGCCGGCTACCTGCACATGGACCCCGACTGCCCCACCCAGACCTGGCAGATGTCCGACATCGACACCGGCCTGGCGATCGGCGGGGCGAACCTGCCGTGGGAGACCTACTTCACCTACGGGACCCCGAGCCCGCTGAGCCTGGATCAGCACATCGAGCGGTTCGCGCACTTCGGCCCGGGTGCCGAGGTACCCACGATGGAGCCGGTCGGCGCGGTCTGACCCCCACCACGACAGACGAGACGGGCCACCGGTGTGAACCGGTGGCCCGTCGTCGATCCGGTGGGTCGCGTCAGCGTTGCCCGCGCGCATGCTCGGGCGGGAGCGCGCAGCGCACCCAGTTGCCCACCAGGACCGCATGGCACAAGGTTCCGATCAGGAACCAGTACGACCCGACGCCCAGTCCGGTCTGCGCCGACCAGTAGCCGAGCACCGACAGCGGTACCGCGATCGCACTGATCGCCGCGGCCAGCCAGCACCAGCCGAAGCGGCGCATCGTCGCCGCCGCCGCCGACGCGACGACCGCGGCGACGCCCAGACCGATCGCGAGCTGCGACAGCAGTGTGCGGTGGCCGTCGACGTCGCTGGTCAGCCAGGACGCCAGGCACACACACGCCAGCACGGCGACGGCCGCCCAGATGCTGCGGACGACGTTGGCCGAGAGCGGTACCTCGGCGAGCACCCGGCGTTCGATCCGCCGCAACGACCGCGCCAGGCCGGGTTCCATATCCAGCGCAGACACCTTCCTCCGATCGTCGATCACCTCTGCTTCCAGTGTCCCCCACCGGCGCGATCACGTCGTCCCGGGGTTGCTTCGATGAACGGCCTCACCCCACCCGATGACGGCCTGGTGAATCCTGGCCAGATGTGATCCGGCCCATGGTGGATCAGTTGATCCAATCCGTAGGTTGGCCCCGTTCGTCGTGAACCACAGCCCGATTCACGGCACCGACCGGGTTGGGGAACTCATGGGACTTACCGTCGCGCACCTGCGTCGCGCACTCACGATCGGCATCGCCGCTCTCGTCGTCATCCTCGCGGTGCTCACGGCGGGACCGACGGCACGCCTGGCCGGGACCGCGGCCGCCGCACCGCCGACCACCCGCCCGAGTTCCTCCTCCCGGCCGGCCCCGACCGCCCCGGCGGTCTCGGCAACCGAGACCCGACCGGACGACAAGACCTGTGTCGGTGCACATTTCGCGACATTCGGAGCCATCTACGACGCCGTCTTCGACTCGTTCGCACCATCGTTGCCCGCATCGGTGCGCGCGAACGCACCCCAGATCAGGGCGCGGGCACATCACGACATGGATGCCATCCGCATCTCGTCGCTGTGGGTGTCCAACCATCCCGCCGCGATGGGCGCCGGCCCCGACGCCCCGATGAACGACTATCGGGATCCGTTGTCGCAGTGGATCGTCACCCAACTGATGCTGGTGCGGCAGGGGCAGTCCGGTCAGGTGATCACCGCAGAGCAGCTCACCCTGTCGCAGGCGGTCGAGTCGGTGTGGCTGTACCTGTACATCACCACCATCATCCCGCTGACCCTGCTCAAGGATGCGATGCCGGGGATCGCCTCGGTGGGCCCGGTGTCGGTGGGCACGCTGGTCACCTTCCCGCTGTCGGTGGGCCTCGCCGTCGTCAAACGGGTGTACAAGGCCATCAGCAATGCGCTGGTGGATGCGTGCATCGTGTCGGTGACCGCCGACGAGCGGGACCGCGCCGGACAACCGGTGCGCGACTTGAACTTCCACCAGAAGGTTCCACCGATCATCGAGGACATGGCCGGTCAGGTGATGATCGCCGATCCGGCGACGTGCCCGGCGATCGGCACCCTGCCGCTGTCCCGGATCGCCGACCGCACCATCGGCCACCTCGCGGCCACCGCCGCGGACAAGGCAACGGCCGCCCGCATCGCCGAGGCCGGCAAGCGCCTGCAGGCGTTCATGCGCAGCACCCGGGTGCCGCACAATCTGGTGCCCGCCGATCCCGACGACTTCAGCACCCTCGAGGACCTCACGTCGATGGGTCTCGGTCTGATCCCCACCGTCGGTGGCGCCGCGACCGACGCGCTGGTCGGACTCGGCCACAACATCGCCGACGGCCGTGATCCGGGGGAGATGATCCCGCTCGGCGACGTCAGTGTGAGTGCCTCCCTCACCGCCGCCTACTACGTGTACGCCCTGACCTCGCAGGTCGTCGGGATCGTCTCCGACGCCATCTCCGAGCAGATCGTCGCCACCGTCCTCGGCGGGGCCGACGTGATCCCCCACATCGGCGGATTGGTCAACGCGCCCAACACCTATGGGCTCGTCGTCTACCACCATGCACTGCGGTCGCTGTGCCTCGCCGAGGACAACCGGGGTCCGGCGCCGCGGTGGTGATCGGCGGACCTCGGGTGACACCCCGCCGCATCCCGTCACCGGAGCACGTCGAGCACCGGTGATCGGCCCACCCGAGCACACCTCTGCCGTCACCCCTCCCGAGATGAGAGACTTCTCCGGTGAAGTCCTGACCGGCGAGAGGATCGATGCCCGTGGTGCGCGTGGTGGTGGCCGATGACGACGTACTGCTGCGCGAAGGGCTGGCGAGTCTGCTCGCCGGTTCCGGGTTCGAGGTGGTCGGCCAGGCCGGCGACGGAACCCAACTGCTGGAGGCGGTCCGCAGGTACGAGCCCGATCTCGCGGTGGTCGACATCCGGATGCCGCCCACCCACACCGCCGAAGGACTCGACGCCGCCCTGCACATCCGCCGCGAGGCCCCGGGGACGTCGATCCTGCTGCTCTCCGCGCACATCGAGGTCGACCACGCCCTCGAACTGCTCGACGAGGGGCACGCCATCGGCTATCTGCTCAAGAGTCGCGTCACCGACGTCTCCACATTTCTCGACTCGGTGAACCGGGTGGCCGCAGGCGGATCGGTGATCGACCCGGCGCTGGTCCACGAGCTGGTGGCGACGCGGCGGCGTACCGATCCACTCGCCGTACTCAGTGCCCGCGAACGCGAGGTGCTGACGCTGATGGCAGAAGGGTTGTCCAACACCGGGATCGGTGGCCGGCTCTGGATCACCGAGGGCACCGTGGAAAAGCATGTCCGCAGCATCCTGACCAAACTCGACCTCCCCGAGACGGCCGACGACAACCGCCGGGTGCGCGCGGTCATCACCTACCTCGATGCCACCAGCTGACCACGGTCTCCGATCAGTGGACGCCGGTACCGGAGCCGGCGCCGGAGTCGGTGCCGAGCATGGCGGTGATCCGCTCCGCCGACAACGCGAACTTCGGGATGAATCCCCGCACCGGAGACTCGGCGATCATGTCGGCGAAGTCGTCGGGGTCATGCGTCGAGACCATGATGATCCGTCCACCGGCATCGGCGTCGAGGTCCTGGAGTGCGTCGACCACATCGAATCCGCTGTGTTCACCGAGGTCGATGTCCACCAGCACCACGTCGGGATGTTCGCGTCGATAGCCGGCCACCGCCTCGTCGACGTCGCCGGTTGCGGCGACCACGAGGATTCCGGCGCGTTCGAGCAGACCGCACACCGCGGTCCTGAATGCGGCACTGTCATCGACGATCAGACACGTCAGGTGCCCCGATGACGGTTCCATATTTGCCAGGGTGTCAGATGTGCCGGCCTGCCGGCATCCCTGCTACCCGGAACATCCGCCGCGACGAATCGATCGCCGGTGGCGCCACGACCCCGCGGAGGGAGGCCGTATGTCTCGTGCCGAACGCCTGATCGCCCTGGTCCTCCGGCCGACGTCACCGCCGTTGTCCGTCGGGATCGTGCTCGCTGGGGTTCTGATCGCGGCGGAGATCGCGATCGTGCTCGCCCTCAAGCAAATCGCCCCGGACAACGCCTTCGGTGCGATCTTCCTCTTCGGCGTGCTGGTGATCTCCGCCGGCTGGGGCATGTATCTGGCGCTGGCAACGTCGCTGGCCAGTGCGATCGCATATGTGACCATCCATGTCAGCGAGGGCAGTGAGAGCTTCGCACCGTCGGCGCTGGTCTTCCTCACCCTGGCCCTGTTGACCAATCTCCTCGTCGGGCAGTCGCGGGTCCGGGCGCTCGAGGCGCGCCAGCGCAGTGCCGAGTCGGAGCTGGCGGCGGCGCTGGCACGGTCGATGCTGCGGGCGGCGACCACCGACGAGGCCCTCGACGCGGCGGGCCGGTTGCTCTCACGCGTCCTGGATGTCCCGGCACCGCACGCCGTCCTCACCGGCCCCGATCACATCCCCGAACCCGATCCCCTTCCCGATTCCGGCATATGCACGTCCATCCCGCTCCACGACGGCGACATCCTCGTCGGATATCTGTTGGTCCCGATCGGACTGTCCGCCGACCGGCTCCGCAGGATACGGCGGATGGTCCCCTCCCTGGAGGCGCTGTTGTCGGCGGTGTGGGAACGTGATCGGCTCACCGCCGAGCTCGACGAGAGCCAACGACGCAGTCATGCCCGGATCACGACGCTCGCCCGCCGTCAGTCCGCGCTGCGCCGGGTGGCCACGCTGGTCGCCCGACGAGCCGAGCCCGACCCCACCTTTGCCGCCCTGCTGCGTGAACTCACGACGAGTGCCGACGCCCGGCACATCTCGGTGATCCGTTACGACGGAGACCAGTTCGCCGTTCTCGCCGCGCACGACGAGGGGGCGGCCGGGGTCCGGCCGGGCGATCGACTACCGCTCGGTGGCCACAACATCGCCAGCCATATCGCATCCACCGGCACCACCGCGACGCTGTCCTATGCCGACGGTGACGATCCCGTTTCCCGCCGTGCCCGCGAGCACGGCCTGATCGCTGCCGCCGGAGCTCCCATCGTCGTCGACGACGACGTGTGGGGGGCGGTGATCGTGGCGACCGCACATGGTCGGATCGATGACGACATCGTCGATCACATCGCGGATTTCGCCGATCTGGCGGCCACTGCGGTGGTCAACGACGAGATCCGAACCCAGCTCACCCGATCCCGTGCCCGCGTGATCGCCGCCACCGACGCGGCACGGCGGGCATTGGAACGCGACCTCCACGACGGCGCGCAACAGCGGATCGTCTCGCTCGGCCTGGAGTTGCGCGCCATCCAGGCGAACGTTCCGGCCGGCGCCGAAGAGGTACGCGGCGAGATCGATCGCGCCGTCGACATGCTCTCGCAGATCCACGGCGACCTGCAGGAGCTCTCCCGTGGCATCCATCCCGCGATCCTGTCCCGGGGTGGTCTGGCCGCAGCCCTCAAGACCCTCGCACGCCGCTCGCCGATCCCGGTGGAGACCACCATCTCCGTGCCCCGCCGTCTGCCCGAACCGGTCGAGGTGGCCGCGTACTACGTTGTCGCCGAGGCACTCACGAACACCGCCAAGTACGCCGGCGCCGAGGTCGCCCGGGTGACGGCCACCGCCACCGACGAAGTCCTCCTCCTCGAGGTCACCGACGACGGCATCGGCGGCGCGCTGCCGGAGACCGGTAGCGGTCTCATCGGACTGCACGATCGTATCGATTCCGCCGGCGGAACCATCGATGTCATCAGCCCGCCCGGGGGCGGTACCCGGATCAGCGTCCGTGTGCCACTACCGGTTGACCGGTAGTCGTCGTTACCGACAGCACTGCCCGAGGTCGGTGGTCAGCCCTGACGACATCGTGCCCGGTGACGACGAGAGTTGGTGACGTTCCACCACCGCCACTCTCACAGGAGGACACCATGCCTTTCATCACCACCACCGACGGCGTCGAGATCTACTACACCGAACAGGGTTCGGGCCGTCCGGTTGTGCTCAGCCACGGTTGGCCGTTGTCGTCGGATGCCTGGCAGGTCGAGCTGAAGCTGCTGGCCGATGCCGGCTACCGGGCCATCGCCCACGATCGACGCGGCCACGGCCGGTCGGCGAAGACCTACACCGGCAACGACATGGACACCTATGCCCGTGACCTGCGTGACCTCGTCGAGGCACTGGACCTGACGAATCTGGTCCTGATCGGCCACTCCACCGGAGGCGGCGAGGTGGTCCGCTATGCGGCCCGGTACGGAGCCGGGCGCGTCGCCAAGATCATCACCGCCGGTGCGGTGCCCCCGCTGATGCTGCAGACTCCGGACAACCCGGAGGGAACCCCGATCTCGGTGTTCGACGGTATCCGCGAGGGTGTGCTCAAGGACCGCTCGCAGTTCTACCAGGATCTGGCAGAGACGTTCTTCGGTGCCAACCGGGAGGGTTCGGCGGTGTCGCAGGGCGCGAAGGACGATTTCTGGCGCCAGGGCATGCTGGTCAATCTCGCCGCGGCCTACGACTGCGTCAAGGCCTTCTCCGAGACCGACCAGACCGAGGATCTCAAGGCCCTCGATGTCCCGATCATGATCGCCCAGGGCGACGACGACCAGATCGTGCCGATCGCTGCAGCCGCCCGCAAGTCCATCGACCTGGTCTCCGACGGCACGCTCAAGGTGTATCCCGGTGCACCACACGGCATCTACGGCGACTACCAGGTTGCCCTCGACGCCGACATCCTGAAGTTCATCGAAGAATGATCCGACACCACCCTACTCGAACAGCAACTGGCCGTTGATGCTTGAGCCGACGACGAGCAAAGCGACGGGACGTGTCGAAACCTCCGACGGCCGAGATGCCGAGGTGACCACTTCTGAGGCGGTCACCACCCGGAGGCTTGCCTGCGGAGATTTCGACACGGGTCCTCGCGATGCTCGGTCCCGGCTCAATCGGCAAGCAGCCGTTGGTGGTTGAGACGATGAGGAGCGTAGCGACGAGGCGTGTCGAAACCTCAGACAGCCGAACTCGCCAACGCAACCACCCAGATCTCAACTCAATCAGCAACAGGCCGTTGATGGTTGAGCCGACGAGGAGCGAAGCGACGAGACGAGTCGAAACCTCAGACAGCCGAACTCGCCAACGCAACCACCCCCGACGTGGTCACCACCCAACACACGCTGCGGAGATTTCGACACGGGTCCTCGCTACGCTCGGTCCCGGCTCAATCATCGTAAAAGTCCCGGCTCAATCAGCCACTAGCCGTTGATGGTTGAGCCGACGAGGAGCGTAGCGACGAGTCGTGTCGAAACCTCCGCCGGCCGAACTCGCCAACGCAACCAACGGAGGTTCCGACACCCACCACTATCTCTATGAAGTTCTCAAAGAACACAAGCTCAATCAACACTCAGGCTGAAGCACCCCAGGTTTCGTGCCACCTCGTTGGTGGGCTACCTGCTGGTAGTGACCCCAGCATAGTAGGCAGCCTCGTACTCGTTGGGCGGGACCAAGCCGATCGACCCGTGCAGCCGAGTCGAGTTGAACCAGTCGACGTAACCCAGGGTCGCGTATTCGACGTCCGAGAGGTCCCTGTAGGGCCCAGCGTGGAACACCGTGGTCTGGATGCACTCGGTCTTGTACAGGCCGTTCGTCGACTCGATCAGCGCATTGTCGTAGGCGTCGCCCACCGATCCGATCGACGCGGTGATCGATTCCAGATCAAGCGTGCCCGTCAGGGCCGACGACGTATATTGCGAACCCGCATCACTGTGATGGATCAACTCGCCCGCCACCACCGGCCGACCTTCCCGCTCCCGCTCCGAGAGCGCCATCCGAAGCGGAATCATCACCAGCTCAACCGTTTTCGACGTAGACGCATGCCACGCCACGATCTTGCGGGAATACACATCGAGGATCAACGCGACATACACCCAACCCCGCCAGGTCCGCACATAGGTGAAATCGGTGACCCACACCCGGTTCGGGGCCGGCGCGGTGAACTCCCGGTTCAACAAGTCACCAGCCCGTTTCCCACCCGCTGCAGGGATCGTCGTCCGAATCTTCGTACAACGACGAATACCGTTGAGTTCCAACACCTTCATCGCCCGATCAACCGATCCCACAGACACCCCCGGCAGGCACGTCCGGTGCAGCAGAGCACGCATCTTCTCACGCCCGTACAGCCCTTCGGGCGTCAGCCGACGCCGCCCACGACCATCGGTCCGCCAAGCGATATAACGAATCCTGTCCACCGTCACCGCATCGGAATGGGTGCGTCCGGCAGGCCGACGCGACCGCCAGGCCCGATAGGTGCGTGCGGCGATCTGACAGCCCTGCTCAGACAGGACTCGGCAGATCGACTCGACCGCAACACCTTTGGTACGCATCTCATCAATGAAGCTGATGATCATCGATTGCGGGGGTCGAGTTCCCCCACGAAGAAAGACGTCGCCGCTTTCAACACCTCGACGTCCTCACGCAACCGCTTGTTCTCGGCCTTCAAACGCTTCAGCTCGGCGAGCTCGGTACTGCTGGCCCCGGGCCTCCGGCCCCCATCGACCTCGGCCTGCACCGCCCACCGGCGCACCGTCTCTTTACTCACTCCGAGTTTCTTCGCGATCGCTGCAGCTGCTGCCGTCGTCGACGAGTACTCCCCGCCATGCTCGGCCAACATCCGTAACGCACGAGCCTTGACCTCGGGATCAATGTTCTTCGGCATGTGCTCATCCTTCCTGACTCAAAAGGAAGCGGCACGAAACCCCGGGGGATTCAGGCAGCATTCGGCAACTCGTCGGCAAACCGCCTGTTATACGCCGGAATCGGACGACGACGCCGATCCACTACCTCGGGTGGGATCAACCATGGATGAGCATCCGGCCCCATGTAGACATCCCACCCGTTGTGATGCACATCGGCATGACACGACGCACACAACAAGCAACCGTTGGCAAGATCAGTCGCACCACCATCCGACCAATGCGCAATATGATGAGCCTGAGTGCGCGACGCCGGGGCACCACACTTGATACAACACCGATCCCGCTCGAACAGGGCTCGCCGCTGCGAAGCGGTGAACAACCGTTTCGACCGACCCATATCCAACGGCACCCGCTCACCGTCGACGATGGTCATCACCACCACACCATCACAACTCGTTTCCAACAAAGTGCCGTGTGTGATCGACCCACCGAACGCCAACGCCGACTTGTCGGGCGCATCCGCGGGGACCGATAGGTTGATCAACGCCGCAGGTGGCGCGGTCACCGACCGTTCCCCCGCACCAGCGGCCATATCCAAGACCATCTCCAACGCGTCTGCGCGACGTCGGGGTGCTTCACGTGGATCTTTCGAACCATCTGGTTGCGGAACCGGCGCCGACAGCTTCTCGATCGCCGTCGCCAACTTTTCCCCGACAACAACATCCAGACTCCCCGAGACAGCAACCCGCCCATCATCTGTCCGCCCGATATCCAGAGTATTCAGATTGCGGTCCTCTTTCGCCGGACGTCCACCCTCGGCATCCGACGAGTGATGGTCCCCCAACTGGTGTGCCCGTGCCATCACCTCAGCTGGTTTGGCACCGGACAACACCTGCGCCAACAGATCACCCTCGAACTCAGCCCAGGTCTCGGCATCCGGCGCCTCCCCGGCACGTAACCCGATCTGGTTGAGCCCACGCACGATCGCATCGACATGCTCACCCGAGATCGCGCCGTCGGCAGCATGTTTCAGCGTGCGTTCCACCACCGCCGACGTCCCGATCCGCTGCATCCGCGCAGCCACAGCTGGCGCGTACCCCATCTCGATCAGCAACGCGATCGGTTTGTGGCCGTGCCGTTGTGCCAAACCCAGCCGGTCGAGGCGACCAGCGCCGGCGGCGGTGAGCGAGTCGACGAGGTTGCGTATGGTGACCAGTTTCTGCATGTCCGCGAAGACGATCTGCCCGGTCGGATCGTCGTCGAAACGACAATTGGTGAGTATGTCGATCACGGTGTCCAGATCCCCCTGCATGCGTTCCATTGTATCGAACGGATAGGGCACTACTGACGATTCTGTGGGCACCCAACGGTGCGCCTAAAGCACGCAACGCCCTGTCTCCCATAATGTTTGGTTTGCGAAGACTAAACAGAAGGAGCAAGGCGTTGCGCACGACCACTGTACTGCAGAAGCTACTGGGAGTCGAGCACCTGACGGTGCTCGATGTGGAGTTTGTCGACAATGTCGGCACGTCGGGAGTAGTGGTGACGGTCCGGGCTCACGCCCAGACGCGATCTCGATGTCCTCGATGTCATAAGCGTTGTCCTGGATACGATCAGAGCAATCAGCCACGACGTTGGCGCCACCTCGACCTCGGTGGCTGGCGCTGCTATCTGCAAGCCTCGGTACGACGAGTACGGTGTCCAGAACACGGTGTGCTCACCGAAGAAGTGCCCTGGGCCAGGCCTGGGGCCAAGGTGACCAGGGCGTTCGACGACACTGCCGCGTGGTTGACCGCGCATTGTCCGGCAACGGCGGTGTGCGAGTATCTCCGCGTGTCATGGCGGACTGTGACCCGGAGCGTCGAACGCGTCGTCACTGACTACGTCGGAACTATCGACCGCCTGGATAACCTGCGGCGCATCGGTATTGATGAGATCGCCTACCGCAAAGGTCACCGATACCTGACCGTGATCGTCGATCATGACTCCGGCCGGCTGGTATGGGCGCGAGAGGGGGCCAGGAAGGAGACCCTGCACACCTTCTTCGATGAGCTCGGGGAGCAACGCACCGCGCAGTTGACCCATGTCAGCGCTGACGCCGCCAAATACATAGCGGTGGTCGTCGCCGAGCGCGCCCCAGACGCTATCTGGTGCATGGACCCGTTTCATGTGGTCCAGTGGGCGACAAAAGCTTTGGACCGAACCCGGCAACGAGTCATGCATCGGATCACGGGCCTGAGTAAAGTTGAGCGACGGAATCTGCGGTGGGCGATGCTGAAGAATCCAGAGAACCTGACCGATACCCAGTTGCATCTGCAGCACAAAGTCGTTTCTCGGGCAAACGATGAGTTGGCCCGCGCCTATCAACTCAAAGAGCAACTGCGGTATGTATTCCACGGCAAGCACAACGACCCCTGGCGGGCGATCGGGCGGTGGATCATCTGTGCTCGAGAGAGCGGGATCATCGAGATGCGCGGACTCGCCACCAGCGTCGAGGCGCAGAAGACTCAGATTTACAACTCGATCGTGAGTGACGTGTCGAACGCGCGGGTGGAAGCCACCAACACGCACCTTCGTGCAATCACGAAACGCGCATACGGATTTCATACACCCGAAGCCCTTATCGCGATGTCGACACTCACGCGGGGAGGTGCGTGTCCTACTCTCCCGCAGCGTAATTGACCCACAGAAAGATCAATAGAGCCACGGATAGGCGATACCTACCCGAATTAGCAAGTAGAACAAGATTTGTGGATAAGTTGTGAAAGCCGTTCACCCTGGGGGTTCGGGTTCACCTGTGGGGTTGTTGGGGACATCGTCGGCTGCGGAGATTACGACTCGGATCCTCGCCCTTCCAGCTCGGTCCCTGCTCAATCATCGTAGAAGGCGCGACTAATGTTACGCAGATCGGCTCCCCATTTATTCCGTCCGTAACCACTACGAAACACCTCGGGCGTGAACTAGATAACGTAGCGAACGCTACCCCGTTCGGACCGACGTCGCCCCGAACACCAAGCCTTTCAGGCACTGTCGCCTGACCATTATCACCCGTCCGCGCTGTCCACGCACAGGAGCATCCATGTCTGCATTCGACGAGACCATCACCGCCAACATCGCCACCTCGCTCGGCGAGATCCCCCACCCCTCACTCCCCAAGGGCACCAACATCTACGGCGGAACCAAGATCTTCCCCGACTACAAGGCCGAGAACGGTGAGTCCTACTTCACCCTGGTCCACGGTATCGCCCACGAATCCTCCGTCAGCTTCGTCGCCGTACTCCAGGCCACCCGGGCCCTCCGCAAGGGCTTCGAATCCGCCATCTACTTCTACGGCCCCGGCGCCATCAACTGCCTTGCCACCCGCGGCTTCCCCACCACCGGCGATTCGGGCTTCCCCGGCGAACAGAACATCAACGACTCACTCGAAACCTTCATCACCGAAGGCGGCACCGTCTTCTGCTGCCGCTTCGGGCTCGCACTCCACGGCGGACGTGAAGAAGACCTCATCGAAGGCGTCATCCCCGCCCACCCCCTCGACGTCCAGGACGCCATCATCCACTACTCCCGCAAGGGCGCCATCATCAACTCCACCTACATGGTCTGAGACGACGCCACCATGACCACAATCGCCACTGTCGCAGCCAATTTCACCCGCGACCTCGAACAGAACTACCAAGCCATCACCGACCATGTCGCCCGGGCCCGCGCCCAGGGAGTCGACTTCCTCGTCTTCCCCGAAGCCGCCATCGGCGGCTACCTCTCCAGCCTCGGCAACCACGGCGACACCATCAAGAACACCACACGATCACTACCCCCCGCCATCCGCCTCGACGGTCCCGAAATCGCACGCGTGCAATCGATCATCGGCAACATGGTCGTCGCCATCGGATTCTGCGAGCTCGCCGACGACGGCCACACCCGCTACAACGCCGCCGCCATCCTCGACGGCACCCACGTCTACGGCACCTACCGCAAGGTCCACCAGCCGCTCGGCGAGAACATGTCCTACTCATCCGGAACAGACTGGGATGTCTTCGACACCCCCATCGGTCGCGTCGGACTCCAGATCTGTTACGACAAAGCGTTTCCCGAGGCTGCGCGCGTCATGGCCCTCAAGGGCGCCGAGATCATCGCCAGCCTTTCCGCCTGGCCCGCCGCACGCACCGCCACCGCCGAGAACCTGCAAGACGACCGCTGGACCTACCGCTTCAACCTCTTCGACACCGCCCGCGCCCTCGACAACCAGGTCTTCTGGATCGCATCCAACCAGGCCGGCACCTTCGGCTCACTGCGCTACGTCGCCAACGCCAAGATCGTCGACCCCGGCGGCAACATCCTCGACACCACCCTCCTCGACGAGGGAATGGCCGTCGCCGACATCGACATCGAAGGCACCTTCCGCACCATGCGGGCCGGCATGTTCCACCTTCGCGACCGCCGCCCGGACGCCTACGGTCTGCTCACCGAGACCGACACCGATGCCGCCACCGGAGCGCAATGGCGGGCGTTGGCCCATGCCTGAGATGACCTTCAGTGTCCGGTGGCCCGACGGCGCTGTGCAGGAATGCTATTCGCCGAGTCTGGTGATCCATGACCACCTCGAGATCGGCACCACCTACACCGTCGGAGAGTTCCGGACCCGCGCCACCACCGCATTGGGTGAGGCCGCCGAGCGTGTACGGGCGAAGTTCGGCTTCGCCTGCACGTCGGCGGCCGCGAGTGCCGAGGCCATCGACACCGCGGCGCAGCGCTACGACGATCAGTCCACGGTGGACATCATCTCGATGTATCCGCCCCTGCCGGCCTGACCGGCGTCACGATTTCACCGATATCCCTTTCCACACAACACTTTCCCTCCTTGGAGACATCATGGGCACACACGCTCATACCCCTACTCACATCCCGGTCGCCGTCATCGGCGGCGGTCAGGCCGGCCTCGCGGTCAGCTGGTATCTGGGCGAAGCCGACGTCGACCACGTCGTCATCGAATCGCAGACCGCGATGCACGCCTGGGCATCGAAGCGATGGGACAACTTCACCCTGGTCACACCCAACTGGCACTGCCGCCTGCCCGGCCACGCCTACGACGGACCCGAACCCGACGGGTTCATGACCCGCGACGAGGTGGTGTCCTGGTTGTCGGACTGGCTGACCACATTCACCCCGCCGCTGCGCGAACGCACCACCGTCTCGCGGATCCGCCACACCGACACTGCGGGTTTCGAACTCACGCTGACCACCGACGACGGCGACGAGATCCTCACCGCAGACCAGGTCGTGATCGCGACCGGCGGATATCCGCTGCCGGTGATCCCGCCGTATGCTTCGGCGCTCGATCCGGCTGTGGCACAGATTCATTCCGAGGAGTACTTCAGTCCCGGGCAACTGGCCGACGGGGCGGTGCTCGTGGTGGGTTCGGGCCAGTCCGGTGCACAGATCGCCGAGGACCTGCATCTCGCCGGGCGCGAGGTACACCTCGCGATCGGCAACGCCCCACGGGTCGCCCGCACCTACCGGGGCCGCGACTGCATGACCTGGCTGGCCGACATGGGTCTCTACGACACACCCACCCAGGAGTATCCGGGCGGAAAGGCCGCCCAGGAGAAGACCAACCACTATGTGACCGGACGCGACGGCGGCCGCGACGTCGACCTGCGACAGTTCGCCCTCGAGGGCATGCGGCTCTACGGACTCCTCACCGGCGGCAAGGACTCGACACTCGAGTTCGCCCCGACGCTGACCGAGAGTCTCGATCATGCCGACTCGGTGTACAACTCGATCTGCGCCGACATCGACCGCCACATCGCGACCATCGGCATCGACGCCCCGGAACCGACACGCTACGAACCGGTCTGGACCCCCGACGAGGAACCCGCCCGACTCGACCTCGCCGCCGCCGGGATCACCAGCATCATCTGGGCGATCGGATATCACCCCGACTACCGGTGGATCGAGGCCTCGGCCTTCGACGGCGCCGGCCGGCCCATGCAGACCCGCGGCATCACCCAGGTGGAGGGACTGAGCTTCATCGGCCTCCCGTGGATGCACACCTGGGGGTCGGGACGATTCCTCGGCATCGACCGGGACGCCCGACATCTCGCCGACAAGATCATCGAATCGACGAGTCCGCGTAGGCCGCATCTGCTCTCGACCCATCTGCTGGCATCGGGCCAGTAGTCCAGCCCGGCCCGGAGGTGATCAGCCATGACCCGTCGTTCGATCTCATCGGTGCTCGCCGATCAGGCCGTCTCCCGACCGTCCGACATCGCGGTCATCGACCCCACCGGTCCGATGACCTACCGCGAGTTGGATATCGCGGCCACCCGCCTGGCGCGGACGCTGCTCGACGCGGGAGTGGTGCGCGACGACCTGGTGGAGGTTCTCCTGCCCAACTCGACCGCATTCGTGGTGGCCTGCTTCGCGATCTGGCGTGCCGGTGCCTCCCCGATGCCGATCGATCCGGCACTCGACCGGTCCGAACGGCACATGCTCGAGAGCCTCGCCGGACCCCGGGCCGTGATCGGCGGTGCGGCGCTCGCGCCCGGTGTCGTCCTCGTCGACGGCGAGTCGGCGTCAACGGGGTCGGTACGTCCGCTACCGGATAGCTGGGCACGAAGCTGGAAGGCCCTGCCGTCGTCGGGCAGCACCGGAACCCCCAAGGTGGTGCTCTCGGCGTCCCCCGCACTGGTCGATCCCGATGCTCGGGTGGCCGCGTTCATCCCGCGTGAGGCAACACAACTGGTGACCGCACCGCTGTGGCACTCCACCGCCTTCACCTACGCGTTCCGGGGACTGACCGCCGGACATCGTGTGGTGATCGAACCCGGCTTCGACGAGTACCGGTTCCTCGCCGCCGTGCAGCGGCACCGGGTGACCTGGACCGTCCTGTCACCGCCGTCGATCCGGCGACCCCTCCGGCTCCCGGCCACCGAGCGGGCCCGTCACGACCTGTCCTCGCTGGAGTCGGTGCTGCACATCGGCGGCCGGTGTCCGATCCCCGACAAACGGGCACTGCTGGACTGGCTGGGAGCCGACCGCGTCGTCGAGGTGTACGCCGGCTCGGAATCCAACGGACTCACCATGATCGGTGGCCACGACTGGCTCGCCCACCCCGGAAGCGTGGGCCGTGCGATCGGTGGCACCGAGATCGCCATCCGACGCCCCGACGGTACCGGCGCCGACGACGGTGAGATCGGCGAGATCTGGTTGCGCCGAGGCGATCACCCCGCCTACCGGTATCTGGGTGCCGCATCCCGGCGCACCGCGGACGGATGGGACACCCTCGGCGATCTCGGCCACCTCGACGACGGTTGGCTGTACGTGATGGAGCGTGCCGCCGATGCGATCCGGCTACCGGACCGCACGGTCTACCCCGCCGACGTCGAGGCTGCCGTGGAAGCCCACCCCGACGTCCGGGGTGCGGTCGCCTTCTCCCTCGGCACCACCGAAGGCCCCACCGGTGTGGCCGTCCTGGTGGATATCGCCGACGCCGATCAGCTTCCCGACGACATCCACCGGATCATCGTCGCCCAGCTCGGCGATGAGCTGGTACCGACCCAGATCCTGGTGACCCACAGTCCTATCCGCAACGATGCGGGAAAGATCCGCAGGCGGGCACTGTCCGGCTGCGGGACGGGCCCCGCACCGTATTCGGCCCGCACCCGATCGGAGAACGCATCATGACCACCTCCACCCGTGTCGACCTTGCTCTTCTGGGATTCCGGGGCACACCGCCACTCAACCGCACCGGTGGTGCCGGACCCACCGACGACGGCCACCTCGTCGTCGACGGCTTCGATGCCGCCATCCCCCGGAACCCCCACAGCCCCTTCGTCTTCGACGGCAACCGCGTCTTCCGGGACGGCACCGACGTCGGCCTCGACATCGGCGTGATCGGGCGTCCACGGTTCTACGATCTGCACACCGCCGACGGTGTGTCGTACGAGAAGATCGCAAAGCTCCACGGCCGCAACGTACTCGCGACCACCGTGCTGCAGACCTGTATCCGCTACGGCGAGGATCAGCGCTGCCGGTTCTGCTCCATCGAGGAGTCGTTGCGATCGGATACCACCGTCGCGGTCAAGCGACCCGAACAGCTCGCGGAGGTGGCCCGCGCCGCAGTCGATCTGGACGGCGTGGCCCAGATGGTGATGACCACCGGGACCTCCGCCGGGAAGGACCGCGGCGCACGGCATCTGGCGCGTTGTGTCCGCGCGGTGAAGGACGCGGTGCCGGAGCTGCCGATCCAGGTGCAGTGTGAGCCACCGGCCGATCTCGCCACCATCACCGAACTGTACGAAGCCGGTGCCGATGCGATCGGCATCCACGTCGAATCACTCGACGACGATGTCCGACGCCGGTGGATGCCGGGCAAGTCGACGGTGCCGTTGTCGGAGTATCGCGCGGCGTGGGCCGAGGCGGTGCGCGTGTTCGGCCGCAACCGGGTGTCCACCTATCTGCTCGTCGGCCTCGGGGAGAACCCGGACGAGATGATCGCCGGCGCAAACGAGCTCGCCGACATGGGCGTGTATCCCTTTGTGGTGCCGTTCCGTCCGCATGCCGGTACGCTCGCGGTGGATGTGGACGGCGCCCCGGCCCCGGATCCCGCGCTGGTGGAGAAGATCAGTCGGGAGGTCGGGCGGCACCTGGAGTCGATCGGCATGGCCGGTGCCGATCAGGGCGCCGGGTGTGCTGCATGCGGGGCCTGCAGCATCCTGCAGACCGTGGGAGGCTGAGGCGATGCTCGAGGGTCTGCCGCACACCACGATCTCCACGCCCGGAGCCCGTACCCGGGATCTGTCGATCCTCGCCGGGCCGGAACTGTCCACCCCGCCGGATCACCTGGTCACGGTGGCCGACGACGCGCGCATGCTCGCCGGGTACCACGGACTGCGCCACACCGAGTTCGTCGAGCGCCAGGGGCTTTTCGCCACCTCCGACCACGATGACGTGGACGACGATCCGCGGACCGTCGTGCTGGTGGCGGTGTCCGCCGACGGTCATGTGGTCGGTGGGGTTCGCGTCGCCCCCTGCACCGACACCGACATCGGCTGGTGGGCCGGTAGTCGCCTTGTGGTCGCCGACACCGCGCACGCCGGCGGGATCGGACGAGCATTGATCCGTGCGGCCTGCGCACATGTGGAGGGTGCCGGGGTACTGCGCTTCGATGCCACCATCCAGGAGCGCTATCTGCGGCTGTTCACCATGCTGGGCTGGACCGACCGCGGTCCCGGTCCGACCATCGGCGGTTGTGCCCACCGCCGGATGGGCTGGCCCATCGGCCGGATCCAGCGCACGGCCGACACCACCAAGGCGATGCTCGCCGACGTCCTGGCCCCGCTGGGTCGTCAGCCGGGTGGCCTGGGCCCGGCCGGATTCCGCGGCGACGACGGGGTTCCGGTGCCGGGCTCCGACCTGATCGCGGCGTGCGATGCGGTGCTGCCGGCGATGGTGGAGCGTGACCCCGAGTGGGCCGGATGGTGTTCGGTGCTGGTCAATCTCAACGATCTCGCCGCGATGGGTGCCACTCCGGTGGGACTGCTCGACGCGGTCGCCGCACCCACCACCTCCCATCTCACCCGGATCATCCGCGGTATCTCGACCGCCGCGCAGGCGTGGGGCACACCGGTCCTCGGTGGCCACACACAGGCCGGTGTGCACGCATCGTTGTCGGTCACCGCGCTCGGCCAGACCCCCCATCCGCTCGCCGCAGGCGGCGGACGCGTGGGCGATGTGGTCTCGGTGATCGCCGACCTCGGCGGTTCGTGGCGGCCGGGATACCGGGGCCGCCAATGGGACAGCACCAGTTCACGTTCCGGGGAACAGCTTCGGGCGATGGGTTCGCTCGTCGCCGATCTGCGCCCGCATGCGCCAAGGATGTGAGCATGGCCGGACTGGTCGGCACCCTCGGTATGCTCGCCGAGTCCTCGGGTACCGGTGCCGAACTCGACGTCTCGGCGATCCCCCGGCCGCACGACTCGACCCTCGGCGAATGGTTGACCTGTTTCCCCGGCTTCGCGATGCTCACCGCCGACGATCATCCCGTCCGCGAGGTTCCCGGACCCGCGGTCGCCGCCCCGTGCGGACGGCTCACCGCCGGTGCCGGCGTGCGGCTGCGGTGGCCGGACGGAGAGGTCACCGGCGCGGTGGCGTCCACGGTCACCGGGCTGGGGGCAGCATGAGCTGTCGTATCGGCGGCACCGGTAGGGTGCGGTGACATGAGGACGGTGACCCTCGGCGCACTCGCCGGACACTTCGGACGTGACGTCACCCGAGGCGTGTCCAAGGCCGTGGGAATCATCGAGGCCGCAGCCCGAGACGGCGTCGACCTGCTCGTCTTCCCCGACGCGACCCTCGGCGGCTACATCGGTGATCTGCGCTCCCCCGATCCCGACGACCTCCCACCGGCCCTCGATCCGAACGGCCCCGAGCTGGCGGCGATCGTGCAGGCGGCGGGTCCGATGACGGTGTGCATCGGCTACACCGAGGCAGCCGGGGACACCCGCTACAACGCCGCGATCTGTGTCTCCGGCGACGGCGTGCTCGGCACGCACCGCAAGGTGCATCAGCCGGCCGGGGAATCGTTGGCGTATGGGGCCGGTGACTCCTTTCGCACGTTCGACACCCCGATCGGGCCGTTGGGCATGCTGATCGACTACGACAAGACCTTCCCCGAATCAGCCCGCAAACTCGCCCTCGACGGCGCGCGGGTGATCGCCGCGCTCTCGGCGTGGCCGGCCAGCGTCACCGATCGGGCCGCGCGGCTCCCCGCCGATCGGCAGTCCCGACTGTTCGACCTGTACGACTGTGCCCGTGCCGCCGAGAACCAGGTGTTCGTGGTGTCGTCGAATCTCACCGGGGTGACCGGCTCACTGCAGTTCCTGGGGCAGGCGAAGGTGGTGGGTCCCGGTGGGGATGTCCTCGCCACCACCCGATCCAAGGGCGGACTGGCCAAGGTGCAGGTGGACGTCGAGGCCGAGACCGAACGAGCACGACGCGTACTCAACCATCTTGCCGAACTGCGCCCGGAGATCTACGGCAACGAACGAAAGAGGTGACACCCCATGCGGATCGCGTTGCTGACGTATTCGACCAAACCGCGCGGCGGGGTGGTGCACACGCTGAATCTGGCCGAGTCGTTGAGCCGTCTGGGTGCCGATGTCACGGTGTGGAGTCTGGCCCGCGGCGGCGACCAGGGGTTCTTCCGCAGCGTCGACCCGGCGGTACGCATCGAGCTGCTCCCGTTCGACGACGTGGCCGGTGAGGATGTCACCGAGCGTATCGTCCGGTCCATCGACACACTCCGATCCGGTTTTCGGCCAGGCGATTTCGACATCGTGCATGCCCAGGACTGCATCAGCGCCAATGCGGTGGGTGTGTGTATCCGGACCATCCATCATCTCGATCACTTCACCACGCCCGTCCTCGTCGACTGCCACGAGAAGGCGGTGACCACCCCCTACGCCCGGATCTGTGTGTCGCAGGCGGTCGCCAGCGAGGTGGAGGACGGTTGGGGGCTGCATCCCACGGTGATTCCCAACGGCGTGGCCTATGACCGGTTCGCCGCCGCCGCAGCCGATTCCGAGGATGCCACGAAGGCCCGCGACGTCTGGCGAGAACAACTGGGCCGGTATGTTCTTGCGGTCGGCGGGATCGAACCCCGCAAGGGCAGCATCGACCTCCTCGAGGCGTTCGCGATCCGTCGCCGCCGGGATCCCGGCCTGAACCTGGTGTTCGCCGGCGGCGAGACGCTGTTCGACTATCGCGACTATCGCGCCGGTTTCGAACGGCGACAACGCGAACTCGGCATCGAACCCATCGTCCTGGGGACCGTCGGCGAGTCCGACCTGCCCTCGCTCGTCGCCGCCTGCGAGGTGTTCGCATTTCCCTCCACCAAAGAGGGATTCGGGCTGGCCGCGATGGAGGCACTGGCGGCGGGCCGGCCGGTGGTCACCCGTGATCTACCGATCCTCCGCGAGGTCTTCGGCGACACCGTCACCTACGCCGCGGATGTCGATGCGCTGGCGGCAGCACTGGTCGCGGCCCGCACGCCGGATGCCGGACGTCGAGGGCGGGGCGACGCGCTGGCCCGCTCACTGACATGGGAGCAGGCGGCGAAGGCGCATCTGGACTTCTACGCCGACCACCCTCACCCGATGGCGTGAGCGGCATCACCCGAGTCGCGCCGCAGATGAGCTCGGATCGAAATACGCTGTAGACAAGCCTTTTTCATCCCACCTCCCGGCATGTTTGATACTCGTCGTCCGGATCCACGATGCCCCCAGTGGTTCTCGCAGTCAACATGCGCGGACATCCACTGTCACAGATCATTCGTCGCCGGCCTGTCGCGTTCCGTCACAGGCTCTCGGCTTCCCTGCCATCGGCGCACAGGCGAAGGTCTCCGCACCCCGGGGACCTTGGACCCCAATTCACCTGGACGCCGATCACAGCTCCCCTCGGAGGTTTCGGACCATCGGCGCAGGTCGACCGACAATCCGGCCGCTTTCTCCTGTTACTCGCGGTCACTGACACCTGTTGCGGCGGTCCCCCGATCGTGCTTGTGTCGCTGTATCGCGGCACCACCGGAACACCACGTGAAGGCAAATCCCGACTGGCACAGGATTGTTCACAACGTGGCCCGGCTCACCTCGTCCGAATGTAGAGATCGAACCATCGTGGGCGTCGAGGGGTGACGCGGTGTGCAACACGTTCACGAGTCAACGAAGAGGCAACCGGATGGGTCGCCGGGGCAGGAACCGGTGCGGTACTGGGCGGAACGGTCGGAGCCGGAGCCGGTATCGGGGCCGGGACCACGGCCGGCCTGGTGGTCGGACCCATCGTCGGAGCCACCTCGGGCGTGGTGGCCGGATGCATCGCCGGTGCACCCGCACTCCTGGTGGGCTGCCTTCCCGGTGCCGTGATCGGCGGCATCATCGTCGGTGTCGCCGGCACAGCGGTGGGACCGGTGGCGGGCGCCGCGGCCGGCGGTCTGATGGGGGCCGCCGGTGGAGCGGTCGTCGGTGGAGCCCTCGGAGCACCGTTGGGCGCCGTCGTCGGTGCCACCATCGGTGCTGCGACCGCGGCATCCGAGGCGAATCAGGGTTACGCCCAACAGAATCTCGATGATCTCGAGGGATTCGCGTACCGACGCTGAGAATCAGCGGAGGATACGTTCTGAATCCCTTGTCCAAGAACGTCTGTCCGGATCATCCCGTCCCCCAAACCCGGTCCGGGCAGATGAATGAGGCCTCCGGTGGTGAGTGGCTCCACTCGTGGACCATCCACCATCGGAGGTCGTCGGGTGCCGCTACCGGAGCGGATACGCTGGTGCCCAACGGAACCGACGTCTGCTCCGAGGTCGAGCGCCGGCCACCCCCTCACAACGACGAAGGTGGCGGGTGCAGCCGTCACGACCTGCACCCGCCACCTCTCGAGCGATCCCCGCCTCGAACGATCCCCGCTCAGCCGATGGGTCGGCTGCTCGGCAACTGCACCCAGCTCGGGTTGGCCGGATCGAGCAGCACGTGCTCGGGCTTGAGACCACTGTCGTGACTGATCGGGCCGAAGCTCACCGCCCGCGGCGCATTGAACGCGTACACACTCACCCGCACCCGATGGCCACGCTTGATGAGCGCGTCGGTGCCGAGGGTCCCGATGTCGAGGTACTGCACCGCACCCGGCTTCACCAGGTCGCGGCGATAGGCGTCGAGTGCGTAGATCGGGTCCACCAGGTCACCGTTGGGTGCGTATCGCGATGCGGCGCGGTCGATCTGGTTACGGATAGACACCGTCATCGACCCGGTGGTGAGCACCTTCGAGGTGCCGTCGGGTGCCACGTCGGAGGCCACGGCGACGTAGAAACCGTCGGTGGCGTCGACCTGCGTGCGCAGGTGCACGTTGATCGGGCCGTTGATCGAGGTGGCCTGCGGGACCGCCGGTGAGGTGAAGGTCAGTGCGCCGCGTTCGGCGATCCGGTTGTCTCCGGTGCAGAAGTCGAACGAACTCAGGAAGCCGATCTGATCACGGTTGGCATCGCCCGAGCACAGGGTGGTGACACCGGGGCTGACCGTCCACCGGGCAGTGGTCTTCGGGCCACTCGCCGACAGCGAGCCGTCGCGCACCGAGGTCGGCGACGTGCCGCTGCGTGCCGGTGTCAGATAGAGCCGACGATGCTGCTGGTCGACACGCGGGAACTGCTGCGACTGCACCCAGCCGCCACCCTGCTGATGGCTTGTGGCCGAAGGATATTCGTCGATGCGGTTGGGAACACCCTTGATCCAGCGGTCGAACCAGGCTCGCTGCAGCACCGCCATCGACGGCGGTTGCCCGGGGGCGCCGCGCATGTCCCAGCCGTTGGTCATGTGCTCACCGGTGCTCATCACCAGCTTCTTCTGCGCGGCCGGCACACCGCTGAGCTGGTCGAGCGCACGCCACTCCATGTTGGTGAACAGATCCTGCCAGCCACCCACCACGAAGGTCGGGATCTGGATGCGTGCGGCGTCGGTGGTCAGCGCCTTGCGATAGGTCGAATCCAGTTGCACCAGTTCACGAGTGCGTCCGCTCAGCGAGTTCACGTCGGTGGCGGTGAGCCCTTCGAGATATTCCTTGACGAACACCGCCGGATTGTTCAGGCGGTCACGCAACCAGACCGGATCGAACTGTCCGCGAAGCAGACTCGGTACATCGGGGATCACCTTGGTGGCGTTCACCGCGAACAGCCACAGCGCCAGGAAGCCTGCGCCGTATCCGGAGCCCGGCGCGACGACGTCGGCGACGATGTCGGTCATCGGCGCGGCCGGGAAGATCGCCTTGAGTCCCTTGGGACGCTTCGACGCAGCCTGCAGCTGATTGATCGCGGAGTACGAGTACCCCGACATACCGAGGTCTCCGTTGGAGTACGGAAGGGTGCGCGCCCAGTCGAGAACCTCGACGGTGTCCTTCTGCTCACGGTTGCCGAAAACATCCCAGACGCCCTGGGAGGTACCGGTACCGCGGACGTCGACGACGATCTGCGTGTAGCCGCTGCGCACCAGCTTCGGGTCCACCGAGAACACGCTCGGCAGTCCACCGTTGGCCACCTTCAGCAGCCGTTCGGTGCCCGAGATCGGCGTACCGGACAGGTTGATGCTCGCGAGCAGGTCGAACATCGGCTGCGAGAGCCCCGGCACGTTCGACCCGGCGGCCGCGATCATCGCGATCAGCTTGTTGTACGGGGTCAGGTTGACGATGACGGGGTTCTTGTCCCGGGTCGCCCGTCCCGCACCATCGGCCGGACGGTAGATGTCCGCACGGAGAATCGTGCCGTCCGACATGGTGATCGGCACACTCGGGGTGACCGAGATGCCGGCATACCTCTGCCGTTCGGAATCATGGGTCTTGGTCCACTGCAACGGATTCAGACCCAATGGCGCCGCATCGGCCGGTGGTGGCGGAACAACGAACGCGGCGATCACCACCGTCAGCAGGGTGATGAGCACCGCACCACGGCGGAACCTCCCCGACGCTGTCCGCAAACCCCGATCTCCGTGCATTGACCCCGACCCCCGTGTTCTTCGGTCCATCCGACACCCCGCCGCGTCGTGTCCCACACCGTTACAGCAGCCCCCGGGTGTGACCGACGCCCATCACCGGAGTGTCGGTGATGTGCGCCATAGATCTTCTTACCGGTGAGTAATTCTGTCAACCCAGGTCTCGGTGTCCAGATTCCTCGCTGTCGAACAGCCGTCCCGAGCTTCGATCACCACGGCAAGCGGGCAAGACCCCGCCGCCCGGCGCGGTATCGTCGACGAGGTGTTCCGACCCGACCGACGCCCCGCCGGCATCCGCATCCTGATCGCCGCGATGGCCCTGAGCAGCCTGGGAGCGCTGTCGGCGTGGACCGGCGCGCCGGCCCACGCAGCACCGGAGACCGCCGGCCTCGACCCCGCACTGGCAACCGCCTACCAGCAGGCGTCCACCGCGGCACATGCCGACGGCGTGGACCTGTGGATCACGTCGGGGAAGCGGTCGTACGCCGAGCAGCAGCAGATGTGGCGTGACGGGCTCGCCGAGTACGGGAGTCCGGCCGAGGCCCGCAAGTGGGTGCTGCCGCCACACGAGTCCACGCACGTCAGCGGGCAGGCGATCGACGTCGGCCCACAGGCCGGGGCGGCCTGGCTCGAACGCTACGGGTACCGCTGGGGACTGTGTCGCACCTTCACCAACGAATGGTGGCACTTCGAGGAGACATCGATCCCGGGCGTCGGCTGCCCGGCGATGTGGCCGAACGCGGCGGTGCGCGCCGACCAGATGGGCGCAGCCCTCCCCTGACCGGTTCCTCCCCGCGGTACCAGGACAACCTCCCGGCCCGCTCCCAGGGTGCCGCTCGGTTCAGCACCGGGCGCGAGAGCGTTGCCGCAACGCCCACGGTTCGTCGCGCAGTCCGGCCGCGGCCTCCTCCACCGGGACCCGATGCCCGTGCGCGCACCGCACCTCCGCCGACAACGGTTCGCCACAGCCGCGGTGCACCAGTCGCACACCGGTACGGTGGTCGTCCCGGAGTCCGTCGCCCCAGTCGACGAGTGCCACGAAGATCGTGTACAGCTCGCGACCGCGCTCGGTGAGGACGTACTCGAAGCGTGTGCGGCTGCCCGGCTCCCGATACGGCCGACGGTCGACGATGCCGTCGGCATGGAGCTGCTTGAGTCGCCCCGCGGCGACGGCCTCGCTCAAGCCCGCCCGGCGCGCAAGCTCGTCGAATCGGTGTGCACCGTAGAGCAATTCGCGCACCAGGACCATCGACGACCGGGTTCCGACGACCTCGAGGGCGCGCTCCATCCGGCAGAAGCCCTTGGCCGTCCACGCATCACGGTCGGCGTAGGCACCCTGGAGTTCGAGCACCTCGTCCGACTCCCCGCGCGCTCCCCCCGGCCGCGCGTCGTCGACCGGATCGCCTGCACCCCGTTCACCCTGTGACATATCCCCATCGTAGCGCTCACTTTGCAATCCCATAGCCAGCCGGTACAGTTCTGACTATGGGATTGCATAGTCAGCCCTACGCCCACCCCAGAATGTCGCTCCGCACGACCTGAGATCCGGGAGGAAACACCATGAACACCGCGGTCATCGCAGATGCCGTCCGCACCCCCGTCGCCAAGGGCAAACCCGGCGGCGCCTACGCCCACATCCACCCCGTCGACCTGCACGCCCAGGTTCTCGCGAGCCTCGTCGACCGCACCGGTATCGACCCGGCGATCGTCGAGGACGTGATCAGCGGCGCGGTCGGACAGGTCGGCGAGCAGTCCGGGAACACCGCACGGTGGGCACTGCTCGGAGCGGGTTTCCCCGAGTCCGTCCCCGGCGTGACCGTCGACCGCCAGTGCGGCTCCAGCCAGCAGGCCCTGCACTTCGCGGCGCAAGGCGTGATCGCCGGCGCCTACGACGTGGTGATCGCCTCGGGTATCGAGTCGATGAGTCACGTCCCGATCGGGTCGCAGTCGCTCGGCCGCGACTTCACCGGCCCCAAGGTGTCCGAACGATACTCAGAAGGTCTTGTACCCCAAGGGATCAGCGCCGAGTTGATAGCACAGAAGTGGTCGCTGTCACGAGCCGAACTCGACGACTTCTCGGCTCGCTCGCACCAGCGCGCCGCCACCGCATGGAAGAACGGTGCATTCGACTCGCAGGTCACCCAGGTCACCGACCTGCGCACCGACGAGACCATCCGGCCCGACTCCACGGTGGCGTCACTGGGTGGGTTACGGCCTGCGTTCCGCAGCGAATACTGGGCGCAGCGGTATCCGGACCTCGACTGGAACGTCACCGCGGGCAACAGTTCGCCGATCAACGACGGTGCGGCGGCGGTGTTGATCACGAGCGAGGAGGCCGCAGGCCGCCTGGGCCTGACCCCGCGGGCACGCATCCACTCGTTCGCCGTGGTCGGTGACGACCCGGTCCTGATGCTCACCGGCATCATCCCGGCCACAGCAAAGGTGCTGGCCAGAGCTGGTCTGACGATCGGCGACATCGACGCGTTCGAGGTCAACGAGGCGTTCGCGTCGGTGGTGCTCGCGTGGCTTCGTGAGACCGGCGCCGACCCCGCCAGGGTCAACATCAACGGCGGTGCCATCGCGATCGGACACCCCCTCGGCGCATCCGGGGCGCGGCTGATGACCACCTTGCTGGGCAACCTCGAGCAGGGCGGCGGGCGCTACGGACTGCAGGTCATGTGCGAGGCCGGCGGCCTGGCCAACGCCACCATCATCGAACGGATCTGATCACCATGACATCTCTGCAGGATTCCGTGGTCCTGGTGACCGGTGCCAACGGCGGGCTCGGCACCCACTTCGTCCATCAGGCACTCGACCGAGGCGCCACCAGGGTCTACGCCGCGGCCCGCCGACCGATGCAGTGGGAGGACAACCGTGTGGTACCACTGCGCCTCGACGTCACCGACCCCGAATCGGTGGCCGCCGCGGCAGCGTCGGCACCGGACGTGACGATCGTGATCAACAATGCGGGGATCTCCAACGGCGCCGGCGTGACCGGCGACCTGGATGATCTCCGGGCGATGTTCGAGACGAACTTCTTCGGCGCCCTCACCGTCACCGATGCCTTCAGCCCGGCGTTGCGCGCCCACGGCGGAGCACTGCTGAACGTGCTGTCGGTGCTGAGCTGGATCGGGATCGGCGACGGCTACAGCGCCTCGAAGGCGGCACTGTGGTCGGCAACCAACACCCTGCGACTCATCCTGTCCCGTCAGGGTGTTCACGTCGCAGCCCTCCATCTCGGCTACACCGACACCCCGATGACGGCCGGCGTCGATGCACCCAAGAACGATCCGGCCGACGTCGTGCGCACCGCCTACGACGGCGTCGAGGCCGGGGACGCCGAGATCCTCGCCGACGAGATCAGCAGGCGGGTCAAGGCCGGACTGGCCGCGCCGATCGAGACGCTCTACCCGCAACTGAACGCACGGTGAGCAGACATCAGCAGACGGGGAGACATCGATGAGTTCCGAAACAGACACCCCAGCAACCGATCTGGAGAACGCAAGCGCCTTTGTACAGGCCGCCGGGCTACGGATCACCGAAGCCGACGGTGAGCGGGTGGTCGGCTGGATCGACCTGGGGCCGCAGCACCACACCCCGTGGGGAGTCGTCCACGGCGGGGTGTTCCTCAGCGCGGTGGAGTCCGCGGCCAGTATCGGGGCCAGTGCCGCCGTCGCCGACCGCGGACTGATCGCGGTGGGTGTGCACAACGGAACCGACTTCGTCCGTGGAGCCCACGACGGGCGGGCCGACGTCCTCGCCACTCCGCTGCAGCAGGGGGCGAGTCAACAGTTGTGGCAGGTGCTGATCACACGGGCGACCGACGGGAAGACCTTGGCACACGGGAAACTCCGTCTGCAGAACGTCGCGCCGCGCGCTCGCGGCCGAGTATCAGGCCGGCGTGGAGCAGGCGAATCCACCGTAACCTCCACGGTGGAAGATCAACGGTGACACCGGGTTGGTCACCGCCATGTCGTGGACCTCACACAGGACGATCCAGTGGTCTCCGGCCTCGACGGTCTCGCGGATCCGGGTGTCGATCCAGGCCACCGAGTCGGAGAGCACCGCGTCGCCCGACGGTGAGGCAAACCACTCGATACCGTCGAGCTTGTTCTCCCAACGCTTGGCCAGGGTGCGCACCACATCCTGCTGATCTTCTCCGACGACGTTGACGCACAACGATTCACATCGACTGAGGCGATCGAAGGTGCGCGAGGACTTCATCGGCATGAACGACACCAGGGGCGGATCCATCGACACGGAACTGAACGTCCCGACAACCAGTGCCAGGTGCTCACCGTCGTCGGCGCGTCCGGTGACGACGGCGACGCCGGTCGGATAGTGCCCCAGCACTTCGCGGTACACCTGGCCGTCGATGTTCTTGACTGCTGACTCGGACATTCGTTGCTTCCTCGGTCTCGGTGGACACCGACATCCCGCTGTGTGGATGTCGCTGTCACCGAACCTAAGTCAGCCCGGAGAACAACGGTAGAAGGGATATCTTTACCGCTCGGTCGGGAATTCGTCTGGAGCGACCGGACAATCCACCGGGCTCGCGGTGAGACCCCCTGCCACACCCGAGCGCCGGACGTCGCGGGGTGCTCACTCGGTCGTCCGCCGTCACCTCCAGGCCGCCGCCGTGGGATTCACTACCGTCGGGACAGGGATATCTTTACTGTCGCGACGGACCCAAAGAGGGCAGACTGGTTCGGTACGTATCAGAGGAGGAATGGTGACCCCGGCCCAGTGGACCCAGCCCATCGGCGATCAGGTGACCGCCGTCCATGACGGTGTGGTGACCGCAGAAACGCTCGCCCTGCAGGTGCGCGAGGAGATCAGACGACGCGAACCCGACCTGCACGCCTGGGTGTGCCTGGCCGACGATCTCGATACCCAAGCGCACCGTCAGGATCACGCGTCCGGCACCCGCCCGCTGCGCGGTGTGTCCGTCGGGGTCAAGGACCTCATCGACGTCGCCGGCCTGCCCACCCGATCGGGTTCGGTGGTGACCTCCGCCGACCCCGCCGGCTCCGACGCCCCCTGCATCACGCGGCTCCGTGAGCTGGGCGCCGTGATCCAGGGCAAGACGGTCACCACCGAGTTCGGATACTTCGCACCGGGCCCTACGCGCAATCCTCACGACCCCGGCCACACTCCCGGCGGATCGTCGAGCGGTTCGGCCGCCGCGGTAGGCGCCGGCACCGTCCCGGTGGCCCTGGGAACCCAGACCGCGGGGTCGCTGACCCGTCCCGCGTCGTACTGTGGGGCGGCGGGCATGGTGCTCGCCCAGGGAACCACCAGCATGGCGGGGATCTCCGGGCTCAGCGAAACCCTCGACTCGCTCGGTTTCCTGACCCGCACCACCGACGATCTGGCATATCTGTTCGGCGCCTTCACCGGACGGACCGCGGCCCCGGTCGGGTCGAGTGCCGTGACCACCGCCCATCTGTGGGCAGGCAGCGGCCTCGACACGCTGCATCCCGACATGACCGAACTCCTCCAGATCCTCCCCGCACTGCTGGCCGACGCCGGGGTGCGAACCGATACCTTCGCCGGAGACGACCACGTCCGGACGCTCGCCGACGACCACCTGACCGTGATGTCGGTGGAGGCCGCGGCCACCCTGCATGACGTGTTCGATCATCATGCGGCACAACTGAGTCAGCCGTTGCAGGCGTTGGTCGAGCAGGGGCGCCGAACCACCGCCGACGCACGCTCCGCGGCGCTGATCCGACGTGACCAGTCTCAGCAGATGATCCGGGAGATGCTCGCCGACAACGCGATCGTCATCGGCCCCGCAGCCCCCGGCCCCGCGCCCGCAGGACTGTCGGCGACCGGCTCGCCCATCCTGAGCCGCCCGTGGCAGCTGCTCGGCTGCCCGGTCGTGATCGTGCCCGGAGCACTGAGCCGCGAGGGACTACCGCTGGGAGTCCAATTGATCGGACTACCAGGACTCGAGGATCACCTCTTCGAGGTGGCCCGCAAGCTGGAACCCCTGCTGCGCTCTCACACCGAACATCGCGCGCAGCAACCCGCGTGAGCAGAAAGGACGCGCCGACATGGCCATGAAGCCACGCCCGGTCACCCACCACCGCATGTTCCTCACCTGCTACGAGGACACGTTCAACTACGGGTGGCATCACGTCGACCTGTTCGTGCACGACGAGTACGGCCGCGAGGTCAACTGGGTGCACTGGACGGTGGAGGCCGACGGCCCGGAGGCCGCCGACGAGTCGGTTCGCCGCGAGGAACCGTGGTTGCGGAGGACCTCGCCGTGGGAGCACCGGGTCAGCGTCGTCGGCATGAACTATTGGACGGCCGATGCGGCCTGGGATGACGTCGCCGCCGATGCGACGACCGACTGGGCGCCGGCCGGATGACGGCCGACTCTCGAACACCGAATGCCGGGGTCGATTCCGACCCCGGCACGGTCGTCTATGTGGTCGACGACGATCCTGAACTGTGCGACTCGGTGGACTGGCTGCTCGGCAGCATCGGGATCTCGCCCCGGATCTGTCACAGCGCCGCCGCATTCCTGGAGACCTACACCGGAGATCACCCGGCATGCATCGTGCTCGACATGCGCATGCCGCAGATGAGTGGTACCCGGCTACAGGAGAAGCTCAACGAGATCGCCCCGCACGTGGCGATCATCTTTGTCTCGGCGCACGGGGACATCCGGATGTCGGTGTCGACGATGCAGGCCGGCGCACTGGACTTCCTGGAGAAGCCCTACGATCCGCAGCGGCTGCTCGACGCGGTGCAGTCCGGGATGGAGAAGGCCGCCGAGCGTTTCCACTCCTACCGGGCGCATCATTCGGTGGCCGAGAAGGTCGCGTCACTCACCCCACGCGAACGCGAGATCCTCGCCCTGGTGGTGGAGGGACTGCCCAGCCAGAACATCGCCCGCAAGCTGGGCATGAGCGTGAAAACCGTTGACGTGCACCGTGCCCGGATCAAGAGCAAGACCGACGCCGACAGCATCAGCACCCTGGTCCGCGACATCCTGCGCTACGACGTGACGGTACCGATCGACCCCCGTCCCTGATCCGGCCCGCACCCGGGCAGCCGGATGTTCAGGGCGGTGCCATCAAAGGACGAGGGCGAGCAGGGATGCGGGTGATCGAGGATGCGGGCGATCAGGATCGAGCGCGGTCCGGCTCAGTAGTAGTCGAGGACCATCCGTTCACCCTGCGAGCGGGACACGCAGGTCGCGATGACCTCGCCGGAGTCCTTCTCCGACTTGGACAAGACGTTGTCACGATGTTCCGGGGTGCCCGAGAGCACCGACATGATGCAGGTACCGCAGATCCCCTCCTGACAGGAGGTGTCGACGTCGCAGCCGTTCTCGTTGAGGACGTCGACGATGCTCTTGTCGGCGGGGATCTCGTAGACCTCGCCGTCGAGCTCCACCTCGAAGGCCGAGTTGGCCGATGCGTCGGGTTGTTCTGCGGCGTGGAAGTTCTCGATGTGCACGGCCTCGGCCGGCACGTACTGCTCGGCCACGGCCACCATCTTGTCCATGAAACCCTCGGGGCCACAGACATAGACATGCGACCCGGACGGTGCCGCGATCAGTGCGTCACCGACCAGTTGCGACTGGCTATCGCGTCCCACACCGAGGTGGGCGTGCAGCTTGTCCGGGCACCGATCGCGCAGCAGCGGCAGGAATGCCGCCTCCTGCTCCGAGCGGGCGAAGTAGTGCAGTTCGAACGATCCGCCGGCCACGTCGAGATGGCGCGCCATGCTGAGCATGGGCGTGATCCCGATCCCGGCAGCGATCAGGACATGATGCGCTGCACTGCTGTCGATCTCGAGCAGGTTTCGGGGCTCACTGATCTGCAGTGCGTCACCCTCGGCGACGTCGTGCAGTGCCGCCGACCCGCCCCGGGAGTTCTCCTCACGCTTGATTGCCACCGCGAACGGCTCCCGGCCGTCGGGCGCCGAGCACAGCGAGTACTGGCGGGTGATCGCGGTGGGCCCCACCACGTCGATGTGTGCACCCGGGGTGTAGGCACCGATCGAGGTGCCGTCGGGTTTCGTCAGATAGAACGTCTTGACCGTGGGGGTCTCCTGGACGATCCGTGAGACGACGACGTCGATGAGGGGCATGAGTGAGTTCTCCTGGGGCAGCGGTCAGTACACACGTGTCGTCAGGGCACGTGGGGTCGGGCGCGTGCGTCAGCGGACGTACAGGCCGCCGTTGACGTCCCAGCACGCGCCGGTGGCGAAGAAGGCGTTGTCGGCGGTGAGCAGCGCCACCATGTCGGCGACGAAGCCCGGATCACCGAGTCGTCCCACCGGGATTCCACCGATCATCGCATCGACCTGGTCGGCCGGGATGGTCTTGCGGAACACCGGGAGATCCAGCGGGCCGGGGGCGATGGCGTTCACCGTGACGCCCTTGCCGGCGAGCTCGCGGGCGAACACCTTGGTGACGGTGAGGATCGCCCCCTTGGACGCGGCATAGTGGGCGCCGGTGGCGGTGCCACCGTTCTGGCCGGCCAGCGAGGAGAGGTTGACGATCCGGCCGAAACCGTTGTCGGCCATCGCCGATCCGAACACCTGGCACCCGAAGAAGATGCTGTTCACATTGGTGTTGAGGACCGCGGTGAACTCTTCCTCGCCTACGGTCAGCACATCCGCCGTCTGGGTTCGGGCCGCATTGTTGACGACGATGGACGGTGTGCCCCAGACGTTCTGGATCGCGGTCAGCGCGGCCTCGAAGTTCGCCTTGTGGGACACGTCGAGTTCCAGCGCCATGGCCGTCGCGCCGTCCGCCGACAGCTCGGCGGCCACCGCGGTGGCGTCGTCGACCGCGATGTCGGCGAGCACGACCCGGTGCCCCTGTGCGTGCAGGCGACGGGCGACGAAGGCACCCAGACCGCCGGCCGCACCGGTCACCACCGCGATCCGTCCGGTGTCGGTGACGGTCTCGCCGGTGATCACGGCGCTCACAGGAGGAACCCGGAGGCACTCACGGCGTCCTCGCTGTCGATCAGGCGGGCCACCTTGAGACTGATCCTGTCGCCGTCGTCGGACAGCGCGATGGTATGGGTCATCTCCGCACCGATCGTCGAGAAGGCATTACGCTTGAACGCGTTGAGGATCTGGGCCGAGCGGATCGTCACCGAGGTGTCGCTGACCTCGGAGACGGTGAACCGCGAGACCACCCGCACCGTGCGGGCCGCGGCAACCGCCGACGGGGCGTAGCCCTGCATCATCCGTTCCACACGCAGGTGGCGCATCCGCTTGTCGTCGTAGACCATGTTCAGCGACGCCGCGAAGTCGTCGGTGTCCGGGTCGATGGGGATGACGTACATCGCGTCGTCGGTGTACATCTCCTCCCATGCCGGGTAGTCCTTGGCGTCGAGCACCTCGGCCTCGCGCCAGATCAGGGCGATCGCCCGCTGCACGCGGGTGTCGGTGAACGTCAGCACCTCAGTCATCGGTCATCATCTTCTTCCACATCTCGTAGGACTCCCGCATACCCGTCTCATCGGTGACATGCGATGTGGCCCAGCCTTCTTCGGTGACGTACTCGCGGTTCTCCCCGCGGTTCACCAGGATCGGCATGGTGGGGTTGCCGCCGGCGCCGATCTGCACCCGGTCCCAGCCCTCGGCGTCGTCGGGGCTGCCGAAGCCGAACGGCCCCTGGAAGTGCTCGTGGATACGCAGGCGCTCGCGATTGATCGACTCGGGGCCACCATCCATGCCGATCGCCATGTGCCACACCTCGGTGACGTCCACGCTGATCGGGATGAGCAGACGGAAGAACGACGACGACATCGCGATGTTGGGGAACATGTTGAGGTTGAACCCACAGCCGTGCATCGAGCGCATATAGCGACGGATGCGTTCGGGGCTCTCCCCGGCGGCCTCGAGTTCTTCGACGAGATGGGCGAATCGCGGCTGGATCTCCTCGTCCCCGTCGTCGATGTCGAGGTCGGCGTGTGCGGCGGCCATGACGGCCACGCTGTGACCGTTGCCGAGGGCATGCGTCTCGGCCTTGGGGTCGTCCATGAACGACATCATGTTGGCGGTCTCGGCATCGACCGAGGCCATCCACGACTTGTGCACCATCGGGAAGTGGTAGCCGTCGGTGGTGTTCTCCAACTGGATCTTCCAGTTCCCGCGGAAGCGGAACTTGTGGATGCCGATCACCTTGGTGGGGAATCCGTTGGACTGCTTGAGGAATCGCTCCATCCAGATCTTCGCGTCACCGAGGTAGTCCTCGAGTGGCTCGATATCGGGGTTGAATGTCGCGAAGACCATGCCGAGGTAGCTCTCGGTGCGCAGGGTCTGCAGCGGGTAGTCCTTCTTGTCCACGACGCCCTCGTAGCCGTCGGGGTAGGGGATGCCGCGCAGCCGACCGTCGAGGGTGTAGGACCAGTTGTGGTATGGGCAGGTGAAGCCATTGGCCTTACCACTGCGCTGATCGCACACCGTGGCACCGCGATGGCGGCACCGGTTGAGCATGGTGTTGATGTTGCCCTTGCGATCTCGCGCCACGATCACCGGCTGGTCGCCGACCTGGGTGGTCTTGAACGAGCCCGCCTCCGGGATCTCGCTCTCGTGGGCAACCCAGACCCAGGTGCGGTAGAAGATCTTCTGCATCTCCTCGGCGAAGATCTCGGGGTCGGTGTAGAGCTGTCCGGCGACGCGGTCGTTCTCGGCGAGATCGGCGAATCGACGGGTGGGCCGTTCGGTGGTTGTCATGATCAGTTCTTTCCTTGCTGGCACCGGAATTGCGTTCCGTGGGTGTGGTTCTGGAATTCGACGGGCCTGACTTGGGCGGTCAGGGTTCGACAGTCAGAGTTCGACGTCGTCGCGAATCGTCAGTTCACGGCCCATCCGTGCCTCGATCGTGAAGTACTTCCACAGCGCGTACTCGCCGACCATGGTGGTACGCAACAGATTGCACGCCGCCTTGACGGTGGGCTGATCCACCACGTCGGCGAGCACATAGAACGTCCAAGGCCATCCCGCCGACGGACCGACCATGTGGGCGTCGTCGTCCATCGTGCCGATCACCTCGACACCGTCCATGGCCTTGAGGGCACCGAGGAACTCCTGGGTGGCCTCCCACACCGGACCGATCTCGGCCTTGGGCAGGTCGAAGAAGTTCTGGTTGTTGCCGACGCAGAACAGGGTGCGTAACGGTTCGGATGTCATGAGTGGGGCTCTCCTGGATGGTGGGACTGAGACGGTCGGAGATCGGGCGGTGCAACGCCGATCACGGAAAACTGGGGATGCCGGCGTCGAGACCGAGCAGGACGGCACCGGCCGCCTCGTAGGTGCCGGTCTGCAGCATGGCGTGCTGGGCCGGCACCATCGCGTCCTGCAGATAGCGCTGCAGCGGATGGGTGTCGTAGATGGCACCGGTGCCGGCGAGGTCGAACACGTCGAGCGCAACGCGTCGTCCGACGTGGGCGGCGTGGGTGGCGGCCAGGCGCAGCATCGCGGTGTCGGAGGACGAGATCGGTTGCCCGGCAACCGCCTTGTCCCAGACCTCGGTGGTGGCGTCGTAGAAGAACGCACGTGCCGAACGTAGTTCGGCCTCGGCGCGCGCCACGCCGGTCTTGTAGAAAGACCGATTCCCCTTGACCTGTCCACCGGTGATCGAGGTGCGGGCGGCACCCACCTCCACGGCATAGTCCAGGGCGCCGCGGGCGGCACCGAGGGTGACCACCGCGAGGACCTGCGCCGCATAGGCCAGACCCGGATAGCGGGTGATGGGCTCGTCGATCTGCGGTGTTCCGCCCCGCACGAACACCATCTCGTCGGGGACGAAGAGCCTGTCGGCTCGCACCGAGTGCGAACCGGTGGCCTTCATGCCGGCCACATTCCAGTTCTCCACGATGTCGACGTCGGCCGGATCGACCAGTGCGGTCAGCGGCTTGCCCGCGGTGTCGGGTCCACCCGCGAGGCCGATCCCGAGGATGTCGGCTCCCATACAACCGGAGGCGAACTGCCACACACCGGTGCACACATAGCCGCCGTCGACCCTCTCGGCCTCCTGCATCGGGAACAGGCCGCCGGCGTAGGCGACGTCGGGACCGGACGCGTAGATCGTGGCCTGGCTGGCCGGCGGCAGCGCGGCGAAGTACACCAGCGACGACCCGAAGCTCGCCACCCACCCGGTGGCCGGATCGACTGCCGAGATCTGCTCGACCATCGACATGAAGTCGGCCGGCGCCATCGGCTCGCCACCGAACTCGGTGGGCGTGGACGCCCGGTACATACCGGCCCGCTTGAGCAGGGCGATGAAGTCGCGGGAGACGTAGCGCTGCGCCTCGAACTCGTCACGCCGATCCCGCAGGACGTCGAGCGCGTGGGCGAATGCCGCCTCACGGGCGGGTCCCGCCGGTTCGGCCACCACGCGCTCGGTCATACTCTCGGCGGTCATTGACTGTCTCCGTTCAGATTCGGAATTCCTCTCCAGCGCTACACTATGGAGATCCAGAGGCCACCGGTATCGGGATTATCTGCCCCGGGGGTAAGTGATCCTTTAGTCGTCGGCCTCGGCCGCGACGAGATGGGAGGTCAGACGCGATGTTCCCGGAGCGGCGTGACTTCGAACAGATGATCCGCAACACCGGAACCGGCATCCTCATCCACGAGGCGGCGTCGAAGAACATCCTGTGGGCCAATCCTGCCGCCTGCCGCATGTTCGGGTTCACGATCGAGGAACTGAAACCGCTCAAGGCCCACCACATGAGTGCGCAGGAGCGGCAATACCGGCGCGAGGTGGGTGTGGCGTGGCTGCAGTCGGCGGTGGTCCACGGGTCGAGCCGAAAGCAGTGGAAATACCGTGCCAAGGACGGCACCGAATTCCTCACCGATGCACGGGCAACACTGGTCCATTGCGTGGACGGACCGGTGGTGATGGTCGAGTTCCGCAACATCGACGAAGAGGTGGAGCTACAGGAGGAGCTGACCTGGGTGTCGGCGTCGCTGCAACGCATCATGACCCACACTGCGGCCGGTGTGGTGGTGCTCGACGAGGACAACTGCATCGACGACATCTCCCCTCTGGCCGCCCAGTTGTTCGGGCGTACCCCCGCCGAGTTGTCGGGGGTGTACCTGGAGGACCTGGGCCGGTGCGAACCCCGTCTCGCCAGCGATCACGTGATCGGCAGGCTCGGCAGCGGGCACGGCTCGGTGAGTATCCTGCAGGAGGTCGCCAAGGCCGACGGGTCCACGTCGTGGTTGGCCGGTGAGCTGGAGATCGTCGCGCACGACGGAATGCGTTCACGGGTGCTCACCGTGCGTGATGTCACCGATCGGGTCGAGTGGGAACGCCGAAACGCCTATCAGGAGGCCAACCTGCAGTACCTGAGCAGGTACAACGCGATGGGCGACATGGCGATGATCCTCGCCCACGAGCTGGGCCAGCCCCTGGCCGCGTCGACCAACTATCTCAGCGGTCTGCGCGCCCGCCTGAGCGGGGACGATCCCGATCCGCAACGCCTGGCCTACGGAATCGACCAGATCGAGAAGCAGTTGCAGCGTGCCGCCGACATCGTGGGCTCGGTGAAACGCTATGTGCGGCGGATCGAGAGCACCTCGACGCTGATGGATCTCAACGAAACGGTCGAGGAGAGTTTGTATTTCGTGCGTCTTCGGGCCGCCGAGCAGGGCGTACGCGTCTTCGCCGACATCCTCGACCGGGACATGCTGATCGAGGGCGAGAGCGTTCTGATCGGGCAGGTGATCATCAACATCTGCGTCAACGCCATCGACGAGATCGCCAAACCGGGCACCGAGGTCAAAGAGTTGTCGGTGACCACCGACGTCGATGACGGCAATGCCGTGGTCTACATCCGTGACCAGGGCGGTGGCATGCAGTCCGCCCAGCCGTCGGACCGGTTGGCCTCGGGCGCGTTCAGCGCCAAGCAGGACGGTTCGGGGATCGGCTTGATCATCTCCGAGCACATCGTCGAACGCCACGGCGGGACCATCCGGTATCTCCCGAACGAACCCCGCGGCACCACGGTCGCGGTGACGCTGCCGCTCGCCGGCCCCGACGACGCTGCGCGGTAAAGGATTCCCCTATCGCGGCGTTGGTAACACCCAGTGGTCGCCGGTGTTTTCGGCCGATAGCGTGAGAGCACGGCACTCATGCCGCCATCCCGAGACCTGACAGCGTGGTCGATGTCTTGTGGCCAGTTACCCCCGGTCGGCGCCCACCGGCGTCTTCTCGTCCGCGCATGCCCCGACCGCTAAGGAGAATCCATGCAGACTCCCGATGTTCTCGTGCTGGGCGCGGGCACAGCCGGTTCCATCATCACCCGCCGCCTCCTCGACGCCGGCCTGGCCGTCACCCTCGTGGAGGCCGGCGGACACGACACCAATCCGGCCATCCACGACATGTCGCGGGTCGGCGAACTGTGGCTCGGCCCCGAGGACTGGGGCTATTTCTCAGCGCCACAACGTAATGCCCAGGACCGTCGACTCCACATCCCGCGCGGCAAGGTGGTCGGCGGCTCCAATCAGCTCAACGGCACCATCTGGGTCCACGGTTCACCGTGGGACTACGACCAGTGGGCCGCGGCCGGCAACACCGGCTGGGACTGGGAGTCGGTGGCGCCGATCTTCAAGCGACTCGAGGCGGTCGACGCCGACAGCCACATGGATGTCGTCGAGCCCACCCTCTCGCCGATCCAGCAGGCGATCCTGGATTCCGCCGTCTCCCATGGCCTTCCGCTGAACCCGGACTACAACTCCGGCGTCCAGGAGGGTTCATCGCGGATGAAGCTGAATCTCCGTGACGGCAAGCGCCTTTCGACATGGGCCGCGTACATGAGGCCGGTGCTCGACCATCCGCGGCTGACCCTCGAGGTGAACTCGCTGATCGACTCGCTGATCGTCACCGACGGTGCGGTTCGCGGTGTGGTGGTGGTCGGTGCGGATGGATCCCGCCGCGAGTTGCTCGCCGGCCAGGTGGTCTTGGCCGCCGGCGCCCTGGGCTCCCCGGCCATCCTGTTGCGCAGCGGCATCGGCCCGGCCGCCGAGCTCGAGTCGCTGGGCGTCGACGTCGTCGCCGACGCGGCCGGGGTGGGTCGCAACCTGCAGGATCACTTCCTGGTGCCGGTGATCTTCGGCACCGAGAAGCCGATCGATCCGCCACAGCCGTTCCAGCCGGTCACCCAGACCCACTGGTTCTGGAAGAGCGATCCGTCGCAGCCGGTACCCGACACCCAGCCGATCAACTTCAGCATCCCGTTCTACTACGACCAGGGAATGACCGGTCCGGCTTCGGGATTCACTCTTCATGCCGGCTTGATCCGGCCGCGGTCCACCGGCACCGTGACGCTGTCGAGTACGGCCCCGGACGCCGAACCGGTGATCGACTTCAACCTCTTCGACGACGAGCGCGACCTCGCTGCGCTGGTGGCGTCGGTGCGCCAGTGCCGCGAGGTGGCCCGCCAGGGCGCACTCGCCGACGAGTGGGGTGCCTCCGAGGCGCTGCCCGGTCCCGACGTGGACGACAGCGATGAGGCGATCGCCACCTGGGTGCGCCGAGCGGTCAACACCTACCACCACCAGACCAGCACCTGCCGGATGGGTGTCGACGCCGATGCCGTCGTGACCCCCGGTCTGAAGGCCCACGCGGTGGACAACCTGATGATCGCCGACGCCTCGGTGATGCCGTTCGTCACCACCGGAAACACCAACGCACCGGCGGCGATGATCGCCGAACGTGCCGCCGACATCATCATCGCCGGCTGAGCCCGCCGGCAGAATCGAGGAGCAGTTCATGATCGACATCTCAGGCGTACGGACCGGCCTGTTCATCGGTGGCGAATGGCTTGCCGCCCAAGACACCTTCACCACCCACAACCCGGCCACCGGCGCACCGCTGGTGGAGTTGGGTGCGGCGAGCACCGCCGACGTCGACGCCGCGGTCGCCGCGGCCACCGCAGCCTTCCGTGGTGAGTGGGGTGCCACGGCACCGTCGGCCAAGGGCGCACTGATCAACAAGCTCGCCGATCTGGTGGAGCGCGATCTCGACGAGCTCGCCGCGCTGGAATCGATCGACATGGGGCGTCCGGTCGGGGTGAGCGCGGCCATGATGGTGCCCAACCTGATCGGGTCACTCCGGTACTACGCCGGGTGGGCAGACAAGATCAACGGTGAGTTGATCACCAACGACGGCTACATGGGGATGGCCCCCACGCATGCCTACACCAAGCGGGAGCCGCTGGGCGTGGTCGCGGCGATCATCCCGTGGAACGCACCGCTGATGATCCTGGGATGGAAGCTGGGCCCGGCACTCGCCTGCGGCAACACGGTGATCATCAAGCCGGCCGAGGACGCGTCACTGTCGATCCTGAAGTTCGCCGAGCTGGTCGCCGAGGCCGGCTTCCCGGCCGGCACCGTCAACGTGCTGCCCGGCCGTGGTGCGGTGGCCGGTGAGGCGCTGTCGCTGCATCCCGGCGTCAAGAAGATCTCGTTCACCGGTTCCACCGCAACCGGCCGCCGGATTCTGCAGAACTCGGCGGCGACGTTCAAGCGCACCGCCCTCGAACTCGGCGGCAAGGCGCCGCAGATCGTGTTCGAGGACGCGAATCTCGAAGCGGCCATCCAGGGTTGCGCGATCGGGTTGTTCATGAACCAGGGTGAGGTGTGTGCCGCGGGTACCCGCATCCTGGCGCACCGTTCGGTCTATGACGCCGTGGTCGACGGTCTCAAGGGTGCCGCACAGGCGCAGGTGGTGGGCGATCCCTTCGATCCGGCCACCACGATGGGCCCGCTGGTCAACGCGTCCCAGCGCGACAAGGTCGCCGGGTACCTGAAGAAGGGTGCCGACGAGGGTGCGCAGGTGGTCGCCGGCGGTTCGGTACCCGACGTTCCGGGGTATTTCGTGGAGCCGACGGTGTTCGCCGGGACCAACGAGATGACCGTCGCCCGCGAGGAGATCTTCGGCCCGGTCGGCATCGTGATCCCGTTCGACTCCGACGAGCAGGCGGTGGCGTTGGCCAACGACAACGAATACGGGCTGTCGGCCACCATCTGGACCCGTGATCTGTCTCGCGCACATACGGTGTCGGGCCAGATCGAGTCCGGGGCCATCGGTGTCAACGGCTGGTCGCCGTTGGCCCCGCAGTTGCCCTGGGGCGGAGTGAAGTCCAGCGGCATCGGTCGTGAGCTCGGCTACGAGGGAATCCTCGCCTACACCGAGCCCAAGACCGTCACGATCGTTCTCTAGTTCTGGGGTGTTCTCCCTGCGGAGAGCACCTGTCGTGAGACATCGGGGCGGACGGCGTGTGGGGCATACCGCCGTCCGCCCCGATCCCATTCACCGGTCGAGTGGTCACCCCCGCATCCGGCCGCCCTTCCGATGGTCGAACCGGGACCGAGCCCCCGACTTCCTACGATGGTCGAGCCGGGACCGAGCCGCCAAGGCGAGGACCCGTGTCGAGACCCCGCGAGCCGACAAAGTCAGCAACCACCTCCAAAGTGGTCACCTCCCGAGCCCGGCCTACCAAGGTTTCGACACGCCTCGTCGCTACGCTCCTCACCGGCTCAACCACCGTACAACGGACGCAACCACTTTGGATGGTCGATCCGGGACCGAGCCCCAAGGGCGAGGACCCGAGTCGAGACCCCGCGAGCCGACAATGTCGGCAACCACCCCAGAAGTGGTCACCACCCAAACTCGGCCCACCGAGGTTTCGACACGCCTCGTCGCTACGCTCCTCATCGGCTCAACCACCGTAAAAAGCGCTCCCCCAACGATGGTCGAGCCGGGACCGAGCCCCAAGGGCGAGGACCCGTGTCGAGACCCGGTGAGCCGACACTGTCCGCAACCACCTCCGAGGTGCTCACCACCCGAACCCGGCCAACCGAGGTTTCGACACGCCTCGTCGCTACGCTCCTCATCAGCTCAACCACCCACTGCTGCCACCACTTCCGATGGTTGAGCCGGGACCGAGCCCCAAGGGCGAGGACCCGAGTCGAGACCCGGTGAGACGAGAATGTCCCCAACCACCTCCGAGATGCTCACCTCCCCAGATCGGCCGGCGGAGGTTTCGACACGCCTCGTCGCTACGCTCCTCCTGGAATCAGCGGTACACCATGCCACCATCGATCAGGATCGCCTGTCCGGTCACGTAATCGGAGTCGGGTCCGGACAGATACGACACCAGCGAGGCGACGTCGTCGGGGGTCTCGGCGCGGCCGAGGGCGATCCCGCCGACGAACTTGTCGTAGGTCTCACCCTCGGCGGCACCGGTCAGCTCGGCGAAACGCTTGTCGATGGTCACCCACATGTCGGTGCCCACCACCCCCGGACAGTAGGCATTGACGGTGATCCCGTGTGCCGCATACTCCTTGGCCGCAGCCTGGGTGAGTGCCCGGACCGCGAACTTGGTGGCGCAGTAGACGCCGAGCATCGCGAAGCCGTCGTGGCCGGCGATCGAGGACGCGTTGATGATCTTGCCCTTGCATCCAAGCGCCCGGAACTTGGCGGCCGCGGCCTGGATACCCCAGAGGACGCCGTCGACGTTGATCCGCCAGATCTTGTCGACGTCGGCCGGTGTCACGTCGTCGATCGGGGCGACCTGTGCGATACCGGCGTTGTTGACCATCACGTCGAAACCACCGAGCTGCTCGGCCGCGGAATCGACCGCCGCGAACACCTGGTCGCGGTCGCTCACATCGGCGACGATTCCCACTGCCTTGGAACCGATCTCGTGGATCTCGTCGACGACCGACGCGATGGTCGATTCGTTGATGTCGACCACCGCGATGTCATGTCCGTCGCGTGCCAGGCGCAGCGCGATCCCGCGTCCGATTCCCTGACCGCCTCCGGTGACGAGTGCGACGCTCATGCCCGCACCGCCGATCGAATCGCTTGCCCGGCAGTGTCGTAAGTGATTGCGTCCATGACGTTGTGACTCCTGTTCTCGTCGGCAGGTACCGATGTGCAGCAATCGTTGTGACCCGGAGCACAGAAGCCAAGGGTTGTGGGAGGTTGCAGCCGCCGGCGCGTACCGGCGCCGTCGCCGGTTGCAACCCTTCGCAACCCTGACACCCGCGGTGTGAGTCAGCTCATAGTGAGCGCGCATCATCGACTGCGATCCCCCGAGGAGTCCCGCCATGGCCGCAACCACCGGTATCGAACCGCCCGACGAAACGCAGGTGGCACCGCCATCGGCGGCAACCACCACCGCCGACAGCCGTTGGGTGGCGTTCGGCCTGGCCAATATCGCCATCGTGGTGGCCCTGTCGCTGGCCACCTGGTATCTGCTGGCGGACCCCACGACCAGCCCGTGGAACTTCTATCCACTGCCGTTCAACGCCGCGTTGTTCTGGGCCATCCTGTTCATCGTCTTCATCGGCTTCAACGCCGAGTTCCACGGCTTCGACCGGTGGGGGCAACCGGCTCGCGGCCTGGCGATCCTCGCCTGCACCGCGGTGTTCGCCGTGGTGGTGACCTGGCTGCTCGGCAGCGGGCTGGGCGCGATCTTCCCCGACTTCGCCGGCTCCCGAGAAGGTGGCCTCGGCTACTTCACCGGGGCGCTGTTCGTCCTGTTCGGGTTCGGCACCTGGGTGATGGTGGTCCTCAACTGGCAGCACTGGCCGTGGACCGCGCTCGGGATGAAGCAACCCCTGATCGGGCTGTGCGAGATCGCCTTTGTCGCGGTCCCGACACTGGCCCTGTACGTCGTCCTCGGGTTGCCCGCGGTGTCGTCGTCGATCGCCGATCCACCGATGTCGGTGGACACCGTACTCGGCTGGTTCTACTCGATCGTGGTGTCGGTGATCCTGACCGGTCAGACGCTGGACAACTGGCCGTGGAAGCTGTTCGGCGGCGGTGGCCGGACCGCGCTGGCCGCCACCATCGGCAACGTCGTCGTCGGCACCGGCATCTACTTCATCATGGTGCCGCTGGCCGAGTTCCTGGTCGGTCCCACCGCCACCACCGAGCTGGGCAGCGTCCTCCATCAGTTCCCGGCGCAGATCGGGGTCTGCTGGGCGTTCTGGATGATCTTCTGGGCCAACGGTTTCGGCAACCGTTTCGCCCCGCCGATCCGAGCGGTCCTGACCTTCGCCCTCGCAATCGGAACGTTCCTGCTGTACTACCGCTTCGCCGCCCAACACGTACTACACGAACCGGCGGTCGCCGACGGCCTGTACGGCAACGCCCTCGGATTCATCGACTGGCTGGTGTTGTGGACGCTGATCTACGTGGTGGGCTTCGGCTCGATCGGATTGAGCCGGCTGAGGTGAGCCCAGGTGGGGTCGCCCGGTGAGTGGTCACACCGTCGGGCCCCCACTCACCGGCCGCTCCGACATCCCGTTTGCCGGCTCGGCGGGGCCGAACAGCCGACGAGATCTATCGACCTGCCTCGGCCGACCTGACCGGGGCACGGTACGGCTTCGCGTCACCGGCGGTGTGCTGCACCCGATGCGCAACGCTGGGATGGATCAGATCGTCGTGCCGCACCTCGCGGTCGCGCCATCCCCGGGCCAGACGCCAGACGGCGTTGTTGCCGACGATCGGGCCGAGCACCCGGTCGTCGGGCAACGGGGTGCCGAAGCCGATGTCGAGGTTGCGCCGATATGCCTTGCGGTTGATGCGGATTCCGGCGGCATGTGCCTCGTCGACCATCCACGACAGCGCGACGTCGGGCAGTCGGCTGTCCGGGCGGCAGGAGCCGCCGATGTCGCCGTGAACCCCGGCGAACCACATCTCCTGGACGTCGCGCCGGTCGAGTTTCTCACCGGCGAAGCGGTATTCGGCAAAGGGGCGTCGGCGTTCGTCGAGTGCCAGTGCGTGCCGGGCGGTCTCGACGTTGTCGATGTTGGCGGTGAACGGCCACCGCGCGATCTCGACGCGGGCCCGGAGGTTGAGCCAGCCGACCGACTTCACGGTGTCCCACACACCCAGGAAGCGGACCTGTTTGGTACGGCGGAACGGCACCGGGAAGTCCGGATTGCCGAACTTGGTGCGGAAGTCGTTCCGGAGACGCCAGTACTCCTGCACAGCCGCGGGTTTCGGCTCGTCGGGAGCCGCCGGGACGTCCTCCGGACCGCGTGTGGTGTACAGCTTCAGGGCGTAGGGGACGAGGTTGAGTGCGTCCGGGTGGAGGAGTCCGACGGTGCGCAGCATTCCGGTCAGGGCACGGGCCGTGTAGGCGCCGCGGGAGAACCCGAAGACGTAGATCTGATCACCGGGCCGGTACCGGGTGCACAACCACCCGTACGCCTCCTCGATGTTGTCGCGGATACCGTATCCGGCTACCATGCCACCGAATCGGGTTGCGGCCCGCCCGATCTGGGTGACCGCGGCCCGCGACCCCATCGTCCCCACCCCCGGGTCGTAGTAGACCAGCTGTGTGTCGTCTTTGACGCACACGTCGAACAGGCGCGCCACGTTGGTGAATCCGGTCTCGGGCTCGTTGGTGGTGCCGTCGAGACAGATCACCAGATTGCGCGGCTCCACCGCAGCCCGCGGGTCGGACGCGGCGCGCTCGGTCATCGGTCCCCCAACCTGGTCGGTGCGGCGGCACGCTGACCGCCGATGCTGGGTCGACGATAGCGAACGGTGCACGATTCGGGTACGCCCGCACTCCGGGGCGAGTATGCGACGGCGCCTACCGCAATCGCACTGTCAACCGATGCGCCTGCTCGAGCAGGAGTTGTCCCAGTTCGATCCGACGATCCGGCCTGAACCGGGTCTCCACCCCGGTCAGGCTCAGCGCCCACGTCGGCCGGTCGCGTCCGTCGAAGACCGCCGCGCCCATGCCCCAACTGCCCTCGACGAGCAATGCCGGGTTGGTGGCGTACCCGGTCTCACGCGTCTGTGCGATGCGCTCCCGGATTCCGTCGCCGGAGTGCTCGGGACCCCAGCGACCCTCGAGCGACACACGGTCGAGGTACTCGTCGATCTCCCGATCGGGCAGATGGCCGAGGATGACCAGCCCGGCCGAGGCCACACCCAGCGGCAGACGGAGCCCGACGTGCAGGACATGGGAGCGCAGCGGAAAGCTGCCCTCCTGGGAGTGGATGCACACGGTCTCGTCCCCCCGGCGGGCCGAGAGGAAGGCGCTCTCCCCCGATTCCCGCGCCAGGTGGTCGACGATGTCGCGGGCGTGGTCGACGATGTCATAGCGTGCGGCGGCACCCGCACCGAGCAGGTACAGCTCCGGCCCCAGCGTCCAGCGCCCCGAGCGGGCATCCCGGTCCACCCAGCCCTCGTCGGCCATCGTCGTCAGCAGCCGGTGCACCGTGGGCCGGGCGAGATCCACCGTCCGCGCGATTTCCGTGGTGGACGCACCGGCCGATGCCCGGGCGCTCACCGCGCGCAGGACCGCGGCGGCGCGTTCGATGACACCGGTTGCCGGCGAGGTCTCCATGGTTCGAGGTTAGTTCACTGAGTGAACGCATATAAGGGGTTCGATCATTCTCCGAGCAGCTTGTCTGGGAGCCCCTCAAAGGCTTCCACCAGCATCGTTCTGTCGTGCAGACTCGGTCTCACTCCAACGGACACACACTGGATGCGTCCGTTCAATGAACGAGTATCAGGCGGTGAGAACATGTCGAAGGTCTTCTCCTCTGCGGCCGAGGCCGTGGCCGACATCGGTAGCGGGGCGACGTTGGCCGTCGGTGGATTCGGATTGTGCGGGATTCCCGATGCGCTGATCGAGGCGATCGCCGCGACCGCGTCCACCGGCCTCGAGGTCTTCTCGAACAACTGCGGCGTCGACGACCACGGTCTCGGCATCCTGCTCTCGCAGGGCCGGATCCGTCGGGTCACGGCGTCGTATGTGGGCGAGAACAAGGAGTTCGCGCGGCAGTATCTGTCGGGTGAGCTCGAGGTGGAGCTGACCCCACAGGGGACGCTCGCCGAGCGGCTCCGTGCCGGTGGCGTCGGTATCCCGGCGTTCTACACACCGGCCGGGGTCTCCACTCCCGTCGCCGACGGCGGCATCCCGTGGAAGTACTCGACGGACGGGTCGACGGTGGAGATCGCGTCGCCGCCGAAGGAGACCCGCGAGTTCAACGGCCGCACCTATGTCCTGGAAGAGGGCATCCGCGCCGACTTCGCGCTGGTGCACGCCAAGCTCGGCGACACCGCGGGCAATCTGGTGTTCGAGAAGTCGGCGATGAACTTCAACCCGCTGGCCGCCATGGCGGGCACGATCACGATCGCGCAGGTCGAGAACCTCGTCGAACCGGGCGAGATCGATCCCGGCGCGGTGCACCTGCCGGGCATCTTCGTCCAGCGGATCGTGCACACCGGACCGCAGGACAAGCGCATCGAGAAGCTCACCGTCAGCGACGCCGAAGGAGCCCGCCAGTGACCGCCACGACCCCCGTCACCGCCCAGGTGGGCTGGACCCGCAACCAGATGGCGGCCCGCGCCGCCGCGGAGATGGTGGACGGCCAGTACGTGAACCTCGGGATCGGGCTGCCGACGCTGATCCCCGATCATCTCTCCGCCGGCGTACACGTCACCCTGCACTCGGAGAACGGCATCCTCGGCACCGGCGCATACCCGTCGGTCGACGATGTCGACGCCGACCTGATCAATGCCGGTAAGGAGACCGTCACCGTCAATCCCGGTGCCGCGTTCTTCGATTCGGCGACGTCGTTCGGCATGATCCGCGGCGGCCACATCGGCACCGCCGTTCTCGGCGGCATGCAGGTCTCGGGGCGGGGCGACCTGGCGAACTGGATGGTCCCCGGCAAGATGGTCAAGGGGATGGGCGGCGCCATGGACCTGGTCCACGGGGCCGACCGCGTGATCGTGCTGATGGAACACACCGATCGCGCGGGCAACCCCAAACTCGTCGAGACCTGCACCCTGCCGCTCACCGGCGCCGGTGTGGTGGACCGGGTGATCACCAACCTCGCCGTGCTCGACGTGGTCGGCGACGGAACGCTCGCCCTTCGCGAGTTGGCCCCGGGTGTCTCGCGAGGGGATGTCCTCGCGGCCACCGACGCCCGGATCACCACCGAATAGGTGGGCATCGCGCGCCGGTTCCCGACTGCGGCGGCTCACGGGAACCGGCGTGCGATGGTCTGAGCACCTCGACGCGCGACGCACAACGGCCCGGCGAACGGGCAGTTCCCGGCCGCAGTCACACACCGCAGACCGGCGCAGACCACGTATCGTTCGACGCGAACACACCCATCGACTCCGAGGAGGTTCGCGTGGCCGGAGGTCTCGTCGCCCTGTTGGACGACGTCGCTGCGATCACCAAAGCCGCGGCCGCGAGCATCGACGACATCGGCGCTGCGGCCGGCAAGGCCAGTATCAAGGCGACCGGGGTCGTCGTCGACGATGCGGCCGTGACCCCTCGCTACGTGCACGGGTTCACCCCGGACCGCGAGTTGCCGATCATCTGGAAGATCTCTCTCGGATCGATCCGCAACAAACTGCTGATCATCCTCCCGGTGGCGCTGCTGCTCAGTCAGTTCCTGCCCGGAGCCCTCCCCTATCTGCTGATCGCCGGTGGTCTGTACCTCTCCTATGAGGGCGCCGAGAAGGTCTACGAGGCCGTCACCGGACATCACGAGGAGGCCGAGGACACCGGCGAACGCGGTCCCGAATTCGAGAAGTCGATGGTCAGCGGCGCCATCCGGACCGACCTGATCCTCTCGGCCGAGATCATGATCATCTCGCTCGCCTCGGTCGAGGACGAGCCGTTCTTCATACGCCTGGGTGTCCTCGTCGTCGTGGCCTTCGTCATCACCGCACTCGTCTACGGCGTGGTGGCGGTGATCGTCAAGATGGACGATGTGGGACTGGCTCTCGCCGAACGGGATTCGGCGTTCAGTCAAACCGTGGGACGTGGCCTGGTCCGCGCGATGCCCAAGGTGATGTCGACGCTGACCGTCGTCGGTATCGCCGCCATGCTGTGGGTCGGTGGCCACATCCTGCTGGCCAACCTGGGCGAGGCCGGATTCCATTGGCCCGCCGACCATCTGCATGACCTCGAGCACTGGTTCGGTGAACTCGTCCACGGCTGGTTCGGGGGCGTCCTGTCGTGGACGGCGGGCACCGTCGTCTCGGCGGTGGTCGGCCTGATCGTCGGCGCGATCGTGGTGCTGATCATGCACTTCATCCCGAAGCGCAAGAAGTCCGACGCCGCCGCGCACTGACGTCATGTTCCTGGGTATCGCGGCCGCCGTCCTCGCCGCCCTGGGCTATGGGGCCGCATCGGTCCTGCAGGCGCGCGGAGCGCAGCGCGTCTGCAGTGAAACCGTCGGCCCGGCAAGCGGTTCGGCTCCCACCCTGCGGTCGACCGTCGCCGCGGTACTGACCGTCTCCTACCTCGCCGGACTGCTTCTCGACGGTGTGGGCTTCCTGGGCAACATGGTGGCGGCGCGTCTGCTCCCGCTGTTTCTCGCCCAACCGATCGTGAGTGCCAATCTCGTCGTGACCGTGGTGCTCGCGGTGCTGTTCCTACACGCCCGACTTGCGATGCGCGACTGGGTCGCGATCGGCGTGGTGGTCGCGGCCCTCGTGGTGCTCGGCGTGGCCGCAGGAGATGAGGGGCATGTCGACGACCGGTGGATGCACTGGGCGGTCCTCGGCGTCGGACTGGGCCTGCTGGTGATCGGCGCACTCGTGCTGGTGCGCCTGCGGTCACGGGTCGCCGTCCTGGCCGGACTGACCGGTGGCGTGCTGTTCGGGGTGCTCGCCGTCGCCGTGCGCATCGTCGGCGGACTCGACCCGTTCGACGTCGGCACGCTGATCGGCGATCCGGCGTTCTGGGCCATCCTGGTGTGCGGACCGGGCGGCTTCTACATGTTCACCGTGGCCCTGCAGACCGGGTCGGTGAGTGCGGCGTCGGCGTCGCTCGTCGTGGGTGAGACCGTGATCCCCGGCGTCGTGGGAATCGCGCTGCTCGGCGACACCACCCGCGCCGGATGGCAGATCCCGGCGGCCATCGCGTTCGTCGCCGCGGTGGTGGGCGCGGTGGTCGTGGCGATGTCGCCGGTGGTGGAAGAGGTGGAAGGGGCCGGATAGTGCTCGGCCCCGACGACGCCGCTGATCGCATGAAACCCCCATCCGACCACTCCTCGCGTCTACGCTGCTCGATGTGGCAATGGGGTTCAGGGTCGGGGTTCCGGGTATGCGGGTCCGCGTGTCGACCCGAGGGGTACGGACATCGGTGGGTCCGCGTGCAGCGCGGATACACGTCGGCGGCGGACGTACCACCCTGTCGACCGGACTGGGCCCGTTCTTTGCCTCCACCGCACTGCTTCCGGCGTCCGGGCGGCGGCGGACGACGGTCCGCCGGACGTCGCGGTCGACGGGTCCGTCGCCCTCGCAGTTGGCTGCCGCACAACGCGCCGCCGAGCGCGCCCAGCGGGAGAGTGACCGTGATGCCGCCATTCGCGAACTGACCCGGATGCGGGTCGATTCCACGACGGCACACCTGGAACCATTCCGGCAGTCTGTTCATCCGGTTCTGCCCCCACCACCGCCGATAGGGTTCGCCGGGGCACAGGCTCAGGCCCAGGCGCACTTCACCGCCGGCGTCAGCCGACTCGCCCGGACCGCACGAGCGCAGGCACGTGACCGCGCACGCGAAGCCGCCCAGGACTACCTCGCCGCAGAGACCCAGCGACGCGAGGCCATCCACCAGTCCCTGCAGTCAGCGGCGGGACAATGGTGGGAGGCCTTGTGCCACAACGATGAATCGACGGTGTGTGAAGCGGTCAACATCGCGTTCGCAGACAATCCGGCCGCCGGGTGCGCTGTCGGCGTCCAGGGGACCACATTGTCGATCCTCATGCGGCTCCCGGATCTCGACACCCTGCCGACGCAGATGCCTGCCACGTCACCGGCGGGTCGCCCCACGCTGAAGGCGATGCCGAAACGGGACCGCATGCGCTGGTGGCTGCACATCTTGGCGTCGAATCTGGCCGCCGCAGTGCTCGAAGGGCTCGCGACGGCACCCTCCATCGATGCGGTCTCGGCCGCGGTGGTCACCCGGATGCCCGACACGCAACGCCTTGGAGTGGTCGCCTACGGCACCTGGTCGAGATCGGCGATGGCGGCTCGCCCGTGGCGGACCGCCGAGGACGCCTGGCGCATCCTCGATATCGGTTCGGACGTCCGATGCAGTATCCGGGCAACCGCATCGGGCAACATCTCCAGTGTCGTCCGGCCACTCGACCTCACCGACATACCGGCGCTCGCAGCCCTGGTGGCCGACTGCGTGGACGAGCCGGACTCGGTCCTCGGGCGGATCGATGCCGAGCTCAGCGGTACCTCGGAACAACTCGGAGGTCTGTCCGACGCCGATCCCTATGCGCCCATCGGATTTGCCGAATGGCTGGCAGCTCGAACAGCCCCGCACAACGCTCCGTCGGCACCGCCTGCGCCCTCCGCGCAGACGCCGCCTTGCCAATCGCTGCGTAGTGGGGAGAGTATCGACCTCCCCGAGGACGCACAGTTCGAGCTTCACGTGGAGTTTCGATCCGGCGGCGCCGACGCGGATCTGTCTCTCCTTCTCGTCGACGAGTTCGACAGTGTCGCAACCGATGACGACTTCGTCTTCTACAACAACCCCAGCGCTGCCGACGGCACCGCACGCCTTCTGGGCAAGTTCGTGGGCGACACCACCGCAGAGTCCGCCGTGATCCATCCTCGCGCACTTCGACCGTCGGTACGCAAGGTGGTGGTCAGCGCGAACATGGATGTCGCAGCGGGACTGACGTTCTCCGCTCTGACCCAAGCGGCGGTCACCATGCGAAGCCGCACCGGAGCATGGGGCTTCGTCCCACGCCTCGAACCGTCGGTCCGGGCGGTGGTATTGCTCGAGATCTACCAACTCACACATCCGGATGGGTCCACACGATGGAAGATGCGTGCCGTCGGGCAGGGGTGGGACGACGGACTGGCGGCACTGGCACGGGCATATCAGGTGGATATCGACGAGTGACCGTCGTGTGCCAGGCTCATGGGGTGAGCGACTTCGATCAGATCCCCGGCGTCAGCATCGGAACCCACCAGGGCCTCGAGGCGATCATCGTCGAGACCCCCCAGGCCCGGGCGGCCGTCTCCCTGTTCGGCGGGCATGTGTTGTCGTTCGTCCCCACCGGTGCGGTGGACGTGTTCTGGGTGTCGCCGCTCGTCAAGGCGCCGCCCACCCCGATCCGCGGTGGTACCCCGGTCTGCTGGCCGTATTTCGGCAAGGAGGGGCTGACCGGCGATGTGCCGTCACACGGTTATGCGCGGACCGCCAGGTGGACGGTGACGGGCGGCGGAGTTCTCGACGGCGGAGACGTGGAGGTACATCTGGCACCCGAGGGCCTCGACCATCTGGACCTCCGGCTCCGGATGACGCTGCGCATCGGGTCATCGCTCGAACAGACGCTGTCCACCACCAATCCGGGGACCCGGCCGGTCCGCCTCACCGAGGCGTTGCACAACTACTTCCGCGTCTCCGATGCCACCGCAGTCCACGTGGACGGGCTCGCCGGTCTGACCTACCTGGACAAGTTCGACGACATGGTTGCCCACGAGCAGGACGGCGACTGGCGGCTCCCGGCCGATCCCGCCCGCAGTGACCGGATCTATCCCGGTGCCGGCGGACGGTATCTCCTCGTCGATCCCGGGCTCGGACGTCGGATCGAGATCGTCACACAGGGGGCGCGGTCGGCGGTGGTGTGGAATCCGGGCGAGGCGGTGGCCTCGGGGATGGCCGACGTCGGCCCGCATTGGCGCGGGTTCGTGTGTGTCGAGGCCGCGAATGCGGGACCGGACGTGGTCGAGGTACCCGGCCAGACCACCCACTCGATGAGTCAGACCATCACGGTTTCATCACTCGACTGACTTCTCCACCTGCATCTCGCCATCTCCATCACCAAAACCCGCCCACCTTTGTGTAACCCAGGTCACAATAAGGCGTGGATGGCCGGTGCCACGGCGGCACCGGCCCATGAGACGCGGGGTGATGCGCATGACCGATCCGGTGTTGGTCCTGACCAAGGCCCGTACGCCGAGTGAGATGCGTGCGGTGACCGACTGGGCGTCGTCGACCTATCCCGACGCCGAGGTCCACCAGTTGGCCGATGTCGACTACGACGCGCTGCCCCCGCAGGCGCTGCTCGTCCCCGTCCGTCCGGTCTGGCTCCCGGCCGTCCGGCAGGGCGGCGAGCGGCGGGTCTCACTCGGTGACGTGCTGGTGCTGTCCAATCCGCGGCGGCCCGCCCGGCTCATGCAGCCGCTGATCCAGAGCAGGCGCCCGGACAGCCTGCGGGTGGCCGCCGGCGCACCCGCGACCATCGCCGAACTTCGGTCCCGCTACTCGCGCAGCCAGGCCGAGGGCGAACCGTTCGGCGAGTTCGTCTCCGTGCAGGCCTCGTTGTCGGCGGAGCGGGCCGAACGCCAGATCGTGGGCGACCGATACAAGGTCCCGCGGCTCGTCGCCGAGCAGATCAGCAGCTCGGCCCGGTTCCAGTCGGGTGCGGCCGCACTCGCGGCGACACTCGGCAGACAGACCGATGCGGTGATGGCCGAGGCCACCGACAAGCTGTCGACCTTCGTCGCCACGCAGAGCCGGCTGATGGACGACGTCTTCTCCGCGACCTTCAACCGGCTGCACGAGCGCGCGTGGAATGTGTCGGTCGACGTCGACCATCTCAACGAACTGCGCACCCTGAACAAGTCCACCGGCCTGATCTTCTTGCCGTCGCACCGCTCCTACGTCGATCCGCTGGTGTTGGCGAAGGTGCTGCGCAACAACGACTTCCCCCCGAATCTGGTCCTCGGCGGCAACAACCTGGCCTTCTGGCCGGTCGGACCGGTCGCCCGCCGGGCCGGAATGATCTTCATCCGCCGCAAGTTCGGTGCCGACCCGGTCTACAAGTTCGCGATGCGTTCCTACCTCGCCTACATCGTCGAGAAGCGCTTCAACCTCGAGTGGTACATCGAGGGTGGCCGCAGCCGGACCGGAAAGCTGCGCCAGCCCAAGCTGGGCCTGCTCACCTACGTCGTCGATGCGGTCGGCCAGCTCGACGACGCCGACGTGACGATCGTCCCCACGTCGATCGTCTACGACCAGCTCCACGAGATCGGGGCGATGGCCGCCGAGGACGCCGGTGGCACCAAGAAGCCCGAGGGTGTCGCCTGGTTGCTGCGGTATGCCAAGGCGCAGCGGCACTACCTCGGCGAGGCGCGGGTGCGTTTCGGTGCGCCGATCTCGCTCCGCGCGGCCCTCGCCGACGCCGGTGACGGCCCCGCCCGGCTCGACAAGGTCGCCTTCCGCGTGATGGACGAGATCAACTCGGCCACACCGATCACGGCGACGTCGCTGGTGGGATTCGCATTGCTCGGCGCCCAGGACCGGGCCTACACACTCCCCGAGATCGAGGCGATCCTGTCCCCCCTGCTCACCTACATCGCCCGCAGCGACCTGCCCGGACCGGATCCGACACTGTGTCGCGGTGTCGGACTGACCCAGACGCTGCGGGTGCTGGCCGGCAACGGCGTGGTGAGTTGTTTCGAGGGTGGCGTCGAGCCGGTGTGGTCGATCGTGCCGGAGAACCGCGCGGTGGCCGCCTACTACCGCAACGGCGCACTGCACCACTTCGTCGACCGCGCGATCGTCGAGGTCGGCATGCTGGCGGTGGCCGAGGGCGAGGTCACCCACCTCGGTGATCCCGAGTCGCACGACAGCCTGCTCTCGGCCTCCCAGCAGGAGGCACTGCGCATCCGCGACCTGCTCAAGTTCGAGTTCTTCTTCCCACCCAAGACCGAGTTCCTGCACCGGCTGGGGCAAGAACTCGACCTGCTCGCCCCCGGCTGGCGCGAGGTGACCCCCACCCAGGACTGGACCTATGAGGTGCTCCACGGCCACACCGGTGCCCTGCTGGCCCGGCGCACCCTGCAACCGTTCTTCGACGCGCAGCTGGTGGTGGCGACCCGGTTGGTGCAACTGGGTTCGGCCTCCCGCGACCGCGACGACCTGGTCGCCGACTGCCTCGGTCTGGGGAAGCAGCTGTCGCTGCAGAATGTGGTGCGCAGCAAGGATTCGGTGTCCAAGGATCTCTACGAGGGCGGCTACCAGCTCGCCGACAACCGGGGCCTGATCCACGGCGAGAACACCGACGATCTGCCGCCGGCCCGGCAACAATGGCTCGACGAGGTGGAACTGATGCGTGACCGGCTGTCCCGGATCGCCTCGATCGAGGCGATCCAGCCGACCATCGGATCGGAGGTGGCACGGTGAACGCCTTCACCGACCGGATGCAGGCCATCCGCTCCGCCCCGACCGGCAAGAAGGTGGCCGCACTGTTCGACTACGACGGCACCCTCATCGAGGGTTTCTCGGCAGCCGACATCATGCGGGCACGGTTGCGCAGCATGGAGTTCGGCCTCGGTGAACTGGCCGAGTTCCTGCTGATCGGGCTGCGCGGGGTGGTCTCCGAACAGGACTATGCCGAAGTGCTCGAGGCCACCAAGCCGACCTTCGCCGGCAAGACCTATGCCGAACTGATCGACTTCGGCGATCAGCTGTTCAAACACGAGACCGCATCCAAGCTGCGGCCCCAGATGTGGCAGATCCTGCGCGCGCATCGCGAGATGGGGCACACCATCGTCATCGCGTCGTCGGCCACCAGATTCCAGATCGAGCCGATCGCCCGGGAGATCGACGCCGACTACGCTCTCGCCACCGACGTCGAGGTGGTCGACGGTGTGGTCACCGGCAACATCCTGGGCCGCCCGCTGTGGGGTCCGGGAAAGGCCGCCGCGGTCCGGGCACTGGCACGGGAGCAGGGAATCGATCTGGCCTCGTCGTTCGCCTACAGCGACGGCGACGAGGACATCCCCTACCTGGAGTCGGTGGGCAATCCGGCGGCGGTGTCACCGCGGCGGGTGTTGCGCGCCGAGGCCGAGTCCCGGGGGTGGCCGATCATCGACCTGAAGAACCCCACCTACAACCGGGTGGGCATGCTGGCCCGCACCGGCGCGTTCTACGGATCGTTCATCGCCTCTGCCGCAGTCGGTCTCACCACCGGGCTGATCCGGCGTGATCGGCATGCCCTGGTCGACATCCTGCCGACCGGCACCGACGTCGGGCTCTCACTCGCCGGCATCCACGTCCAGGTACTCGACGGCGGCGAGTACCTCACCTCGGCACGGCCGTGCGTCTTCTTGTTCAACCATCAGTCGAAACTCGATCTGCCGGTGATGATCAACCTCGTCCGGGCGGATGCGACCGGGGTGGCCAAGAAGGAGATCCAGCGGGTGCCCGTACTCGGGCAGATCCTCGATCAGGCAGGTCTGGTGTTCATCGACCGGGGCGACCCGTCACGCGCGATCGAACAGCTGGAGCCGGCGGTCAAAGCCCTGCAAGAGGACGGGATGTCGTTGGTTGTGGCCCCGGAGGGGACCCGCTCGCCGACACCGCGGGTCGGGACGTTCAAGAAGGGGCCGTTCCACATCGCCATGCAGGCCGGGGTGCCCGTCGTCCCGGTGGTCCTGCGCAACACCGGCGAACTGATGTGGCGCGGTTCGCAGCTCATCCGTCCGGGTACCGTCGAGGTGATGGTCCTGCCGCCGGTCGACACCTCCGACTGGACCGCCGACGAGATCGCTTCCCGCGCAGAAGAAGTACGACAGATGTATGTGACGGCGCTGGCCGACTGGCCACTCGAGTCGTTTGCCGACGACTCGAACGACACCGTGGACCGGGCAACCGAGGAGGACCGTTCGTGAGTGACGAGGGCGAGATGACAGGCGGCGAGGACCGGCCCCTCGACTGGGCCAACGAACCCCACATGAGCTCCGTCGACACCATCATGTGGCGCGGCGACACCGACCGCCGGATGCGCGGCACCATCTGCATGCTGGAGATCTACGACTGCAGCCCCGACTGGGATCGGCTCGTGGCAGCCCACGAATGGGGAAGCCGGATGGCCCCCCGGTTCCGGCAACGCGTCGTCGATTCCCCGCTTGGTGCCGGAACACCCAGTTGGGCAGTCGATCCCGACTTCGACCTGCACTACCATCTGCGCCGCATCAAGCTGGGCGGCGACGGCAGCATGCGCGAGCTGCTGGTGACGTGCGAGCAGCTCGCGATGACGGCCCTCGACGCCGCACGCCCGCCGTGGGAGGGCACCCTGATCGAGGGGCTGCCCGACGGCAAGGCCGCGTACTTCCTCAAGGCCCACCACGCCCTCACCGACGGACTCGGCGCGATCATCGGTCTGGCCCAACTGCATTCGCCCACACGGGAACACAATCCGGGTAAACCGCAGCCACCGAGCCCCGACCCGGTCAACATCGGCCCACTCGACCTCATCGGCCGCCAGATCGGTGACGAGATCGGGCGAATCCCGCACCGCGTCGACTTGGCGCTCAAAGGTGTTCGCGCCCTCACCAATCCACGGAAGGCGCTGAGTTCGGCACTGCGTTACGGCCGCTCGGTGCCACGAGTCGCCGGCCTGGTGAGCCCGCCCGGCTCCCCCCTGCTCGCCCATCGCAGTCTCTCGTGGCGGTTCAGCGCCTTCGAGGTGCCGTTCACCGACCTCAAGGCGGCGGCGACGGCGGTGAACGCCTCGATCAACGACATCTACCTCGCCGGCCTGATCGGCGGATTCCGGATCTACCACGAGAAGATGGGCTCCCCGGTGGACACGATCCCGGTGGCGATCCCGATCTCGGTGCGCCGCCCCGAGGACCCGGCCGGCGGCAACCGGATCGCCGTCGGACGCCTCGCCGGGCCGGTCGGCATCGCCGATCCCTTCGAACGGGTTCTCACCATCCGCGAGCAGGTGCGGCTGGCCCGTCACGAACCGGCCGTCGACATCTTCAACACACTCGGCTCGGTGATGGCCTGGCTACCGGGAACGGTGCTCATGCAGTTCAGCGGGGCCGCCAGCCAGAACGACCTGCAGGCCAGCAACGTCCCCGGAATCCCCTGGGACACCTACGTGGCCGGCGCCAAGGTGGAGCGGATGTTCCCGTTCGGACCGCTGCCCGGCTGCGCCATGATGGCCACCATGATCACCCACAACGGAACCGCCTGTCTCGGAATCAATTCCGACGGCGCCGCGGTCACCGACCTGGAACTGTTCGCCGACTGCCTGATCGCAGGCTTCGGTGAGGTGCTCGCACTGGCCGCCGACGACGGCGTCGAACCGGGCGTGCTACGCCGGGTGGAGTGATCGGATCGCCTGTCGGTGGACTCCGTGGGAGCCGAGAGTCAATCTGACGGTCCGACTGATCCGATCGGTCTCGACTGGTGCGATGAAGACCATCAACGGCACCGAGGCCACAGCGCGGCGCAACGCGGTGTCGCCGAGGTCGGGCAGACAGGGCAGGCGATCACCATCACCGACCATCGTCGCCCGGTGTCCGTGATCAGCCCCGATCACACCACGGGTGCGTCGGTTCGGGCAGTTCCCGGGCTTGGAGGTCCCTGCGGATCTCGACGTCCCGCTGCCCGCCGACGAGCTCCGGGGTGTGGGAGGCCTGCCCATGACCGACGTCCTGCTCGACACCAACACAGTCCTGTGGTCGGTCACCGATCCGAACCCGCCTCGATCCACGGGCAATGGCCACTCTCGAGGTTCCGGCCAACACCTCGTACGTGTCTGCGGTACCGACGTGGCAGATCGCGATCGAGACCGGACTGGGTCTTGTCGATGGTGGCTGCCCGCTGGTGGGGCGTGGGGAGAGACCCCCGGGGGCGATGACGGGGTCTCTCTCGCGATCGATCGACCGACCGACGCAGCGACCTCAGACCAACCGATCGGGGACCATCTCGACCCGTTCGACAGCATGATCATCGCCATGATCATCGCCCACGCCCCCACGAGGGTTGACCATCGCGACGAGCGATCCGGTCATCCGAGCCGGAACCCTGACCCCGGTCGTCGACACACGTCGGTGACCGCCGCGGCGATGTCGGTCACCTTGTCTACCCTTGGCCCATGGACTTCCACGCATTCACCGCACTGTGGGACCGGCATCCCGCGTGGCGGCTGCTGCGTGCGCACCACTCGCCCCTCATCCTGGCCTTCCTGGGAACCTACTTCGTCGAGGACAATCGAGGCGCGAGTCCTGCCGGCGAGCTGGCCGCGGCGTTGGACGACCTGCTCTACGAGCTCAACGCGGTGCTGCCCACCGACGACGACCACGTTCGGTTCCCGAAGGAACCACGCGCATACCTCGAGGACTGGGCGGCCACCGAGGCAGGTTTTCTCCGCCGCTTCTACCCCACCGGCGACGACGAGGTCCACTACGAGGTCACCCCGGCCTTCGAGAAGGCCTACGCCTGGATCATCTCCCTGCAGGGCAGGGCGTTCGTCGGGACGGAATCGCGGTTGCACACCGTCGTCGAACTGCTTCGTCAGATCGTGCACGGAACGGAAGTCGATCCCGAGATCCGGCTGACCGAGCTCCGACGCCGTCGCGCCGAGATCGATGCCGAGATCGCCGCGGTCGAGGCCGGCGACATCACCATGCTCGACCGAGCCGGGATTCGTGACCGCTACCAGCAGCTGTCGTCGACCGCCCGCGACCTGCTCGCCGACTTCCGGGAGGTCGAGGACAACTTCCGGCTCCTCGACCGCGCCGCCCGCGAGAAGATCGCCGCCTGGGACGGCCCGAAGGGTGAGCTGCTCGCCGAACTGGTGGACGACCGCTCGGAGATCGCTTCCTCCGACCAGGGTCGCAGCTTCGGGTCGTTCTACGAGTTCCTGCTGTCGGACTCCCGCCAGTCCGAGCTCGCCGACCTACTCGCCAAGGTGTCGTCGCTCGGCATCGTCGACGCCGACCCACGCATCCGCGGTATCCACCACGACTGGTCGGAGGCTGCCGACCGAACCCAGCGCACCGTACGTCAGATCTCCGAGCAACTACGCCGGTTCCTCGACGACCAGGTCTGGCTGGAGAACCGACGCGTCCTCGACCTGGTCCGTTCGGTCGAGAGCAGTGCCCTCGAATTGCGTGGAAACACACCCGATTTCGGGCTCGAGGTGGATCAGCCCGGGATCGACATCACACTGCCATTCGAACGACCGCTCTATCAGAAGGCCGCCACGGTGACCGTCGAGAGCCGCATCGACGATGCGACCGAGGATCTCGATGCCGAGCTGCTGTTCGCCCAGACCCACATCGACCAGGTCCGCCTGGCCGCCAACATCCGGAGCGTTCTGCCGAAGAGATCATCGGCATTGCTGTCCGACGTGGTGGACATGTACCCGATCGAGCAGGGGGCAGCCGAGATCGTCGGCTATCTCGCCCTTACCGACGATGATCTCAGCGTCGACATCGACGCGACCGACGAGACGCTGCTGGAGTATCCCGATCCCGACGACCCGACCACGACGAAGCGCGCCCGCCTCCCGAAGGTCACGGTGAGACGACGATGACCGACGAACGCGCGGTGGCGAGCGCGATCATCCGGATGATGCAGGGGGTGACCTATCGCGAGTCCGACGAGGACACCTGGGCCACCCTCGAGCGGTCCGGCGCCGGGGTCCGCGACCACTTCGCCACCATCGGCGTCGAAGTGGTCGTCGACGACTCCGAAGGATATGCCTATCTGCGCTCACGCCCCGAAGAAGAGGGCGAGGAACCGCTTCCACGGCTGGTCCGCCGACGCGCGCTGACCTACCACGTGAGCCTGCTGCTCGTACTGCTGCGTAAACGGTTGCTGGAGTTCGAGATCAGCGGAGGCGATGGACGACTGGTGCTGTCCACCGATCAGATCGTGGAGATGCTGCGGTTGTTCCAGACCGAGTCGACCAACGAGGCCCGGCTGGTCGACCAGGCCGAGTCCACCATCAAGAAGACCGTCGAGCTGGGCTTCCTGCGCCAGCTGCGTGGGCAGACCGACCAGTGGGAGGTGCGGCGGATCATCAAGGCCTACGTGGACGCACAGACGCTGTCGGATTTCGCGGGAAAGCTGCGCGAGTACGCGGGACGGAAGGACTGCGATGACTGACGGCCTGTTTTCGACGGTCGAACTGACGGCGCCGGCCGGTGGCGCAGGATTCCGGCTACAGCACGTCGAGGTGTTGAACTGGGGTACCTTCGACCGGCAGGTGTGGCGACTGACCCCGAACACCGAGACCGCGCTGCTCACCGGGGACATCGGATCAGGCAAGTCGACGCTGGTGGACGCGGTGACCACACTGCTGATGCCCGCCCACAAGATCGCCTACAACAAGGCTGCCGGCGCCGAGGCCAAGGAGCGCACGCTCCGCTCCTACGTCGAGGGCCACTACAAGTCCGAGCGGCAGGAGTCGACCGGGCGCTCACGCGCCAAGGGTCTACGGCAGGAACGCAACACGTACTCGGTCATCCTCGGCGTGTTCACCAACCCCGGCTACGACGAGACCGTCACCCTTGCCCAGGTCTTCCAGCAACGCGACACCGCCGGACAGCCCTACCGGTTCTATGTGACCGCGACCAAGCAGCTGACCATTGCCGCCGACTTCGCCGACTTCGGTTCCCAGCTCGGTGATCTGCGGAAGCGGCTGCGGTCCGGTGGTGCGGACGTCCACGACGATTTCCCCAAGTACTCCACGTCGCTGCGGCGGCTCCTCGGCATCCGGTCCGAGCAGGCATTGGAACTGCTGCATCAGACGGTGTCGATGAAGTCCGTCGGCAATCTCAACGACTTCGTGCGCGACCACATGCTCGAACCCAGTGACGCCAGTGGCCGGGTACGCGACATCATCTCCCACTTCGACGATCTCACCAAGGCCCACGACGCGGTCAAACGCGCCCGCGAACAGCTCGAGGCCCTCGACCCCATCATCTCGACGACCCGTAGATACGACGCCGCACTGGCCGAACGGGACACCCTGGACCGACACCGTGCGGCGGTGCGTCTGTTCATCGCAGAGCATCATTCGGCGCTGCTCGCCGACGAGATCGCCGACCACACCGTCCAGGGCGAGCGGCTGCTGCGCGAACAGGACGAGGCCCGCGCCCGTCAACGCGATCTGTCCCGCGAGCGTGAGTCGCTCATCGAAGAGCGGGCGCGCGCCGGCGGCGATCGGGTCGGCGAGCTCGAACGCCTCGCTGCCGCCGCTCGTGACGACGTGGCAAAACGTCGTCACGGTCGGGAACTGTTCGATGCCACCGTCGCCGATGCGGCTTTCGATCCGGTCGGTACCGCAGAGCAGTTCGCTGCGCTCCGTGGCCTCATCGACGACGAACGCACGCGGCTGGCCGAGACCAAACGTGCGCTGGATACCGCGATCGCCGACGCCATCGGGCGCGAGAAGGATGCAGCCAGACGCGGCGACGCCATCCGCGCCGAACTCGACGACCTGCGCAACCGCACCAGCAACCTGCCGCCCGACCAGGTGCAGATCCGGGATCAGCTGACCACCGACCTCGGTCTCACCCACGACGACCTGCCCTATGCGGGTGAGCTTCTCGATGTCGATGAGGAACACGGTGAGTGGCGTGGCGCGGCCGAACGGGTGCTGCGCGGATTCGCGTTGTCATTGCTGGTGCCGCAACAGCACTATGAGGCGGTGACCGAGTGGGTCAACAACCGCAGGCTCACCTTCCACGCCTCCGGCGGGCGCTCCGTGGGTGCCCGGCTGGTCTACGAGCGGGTGCCGGCACGGCGGATTCGGCTGCAACGTCCGGACTTCGGAGTACCCGTACTCGCGGACTGCCTCGAGGTCAGGGACGGCCCCTTCGAAGGCTATCTGCGCGACGAACTGTTCAAGCGCGCCGACCATCAGCGAACGACGACAATCGCAGAGTTCCGCGCGACGAAGCGGGCGGTCACCCGTGAGGGTCAGGTGCGTTCCGGCGGGCGCCACGAGAAGGACGACCGACACCGTGTGGACGACCCCCGCCGTTGGGTGCTCGGGTGGGCCAACGAACGCAAGATCGCCGCACTGGTCGATGATCTCGCCGATCTCGACCGTCAACGCACGGCCGCCGTGGGCGAGGTGACGATGCTGTCGGGGCAACGTGATGCGGTGCAGCGCCGCGGCGAGGCCCTCGCACGGCTGGAGGGTTTCCATTCCTGGGCCGAGCTCGACGTCGACGAGGCCCGGCACCGTGCCGATGCACACGAAGCCGAGCGGGCTCGCCTGCAATCGGGTTCCTCACGCCTGCAGGAGATCACGGCGGCGTTGGATCGCAATGCCGAACTCGCCACCGCCACGACGGCGACGATCGAAGGGCTGACCGGCAGGCTGGCGACCTCGGCCGCCGCGATGAACCGGGCCGAACAGGACAAGCGGACCGACGACGAGTTCATCGCAGCACACACCGACACCGAACTCGACTCCGCACGTGCCTCATACGACGCCCTGACCCAACGCCTCGACGGCACCCGGCCGCTCCGGGCCGACGACTGCGCGGCGGCCGAGTCGGTGTTGTCGTCGGCACTCCACCAACGGATCGAGCGACTCACCCGCGAGCTCGGCGGCTACGGGCAGAGCCTGGCGCAGTACATGGCCGACGTGCTCCGACGATGGCCCGACCTGCGCGCGGACATGGACGCCGACGTCGATGCCCGCGCCGATTTCGTCGCGTTCCGAGACCGGGTCGCCACCGACGACCTCCCGCGTTTCGAATACGAGTTCAAAGAGCAGTTGAACAAGAACGCCATCCAAGAGCTCGCCGGGTTCAACAACTGGCTCAATCGGCAGGCCGCGTCGATCGACGAGCGCATCGCGCGTATCAACGAGGCACTCGGGGCGGTGCCCTACAACCCGGGCCGATTCATCCGGCTGGAACGCGAGTCCACCACGAATCAGGATGTGGCCCAGTTCCGTGTCGACCTGCGGAGCCTGACCGACGACAGTCTCGCCGTCGACGGCGATCAGTACTCCGAACAACGCTTCCTCGATGTCAAGCGGATCATCGAACGATTCCGCGGTCGCGACGGCCACGCCGACTCCGACAAGAACTGGACTCGCCGCGTCACAGATGTCCGTAACTGGTTCGTCTTCTCCGCATCCGAGCGGGATGTGGAGACCGATGTCGAATGGGAGCACTACAGCGACTCCGACGGTAAGTCCGGCGGCCAGAAGGAGAAACTCGCCTACACGATCCTCGCGGCATCCCTTGCGTACCAGTTCGGATTGGAGTGGGGTGTGGAGAAGTCCCGCGACTTCCGGTTCGCGGTGATCGACGAGGCCTTCGGACGGGGGTCGGATGTGTCGACCCGTTACGCATTGGATCTGTTCGCCAAGCTCGGACTGCAGCTGCTGATCGTCACGCCCCTGCAGAAGGTGCACGTGATCGAACCGTACGTGAAGGCCATCGGATTCGTCGACAACCCCACGGGCACTTTCTCACGGCTGCAGACGATGACGATCGAGGAGTATCGCAGCCGCCGCGACGGGCAGCTGCGGTGAGCCGACGGTGGACCTCACCCGACGACATCGCCACCAGGGTCCGCCGCCGTTGGGACGATGGAAGCCTGTTGCGTGCGTATGCGAACGGAGATTCGTTCGAGCGCATCGAGATCCCGCTGCACGGCCCCACCGTGTCGCAGATCGGTGACGACCTCGACGCCGCCCGCACCTGGGTGACAGCCCTCGACAGGGGACGTCGTGACGACCGGTGTTACACCCTGGTCTGGCAGTCGGTCGGTGGCCGGCGCATCGGTCGCAACACCCTTCCCGCCCGTGCTGTGGTGTCGTCCTTCGACCAGGCCTGGGCGCTGCTGGGCATGGCGGCCTCCGTCCGGGAATTCGACACGGTGGCACACCTCGCGGCCGGCCACCCGCCCGTGTACGCATGGGTGCTCCGGTATCCCCTGCGTGCGATCGACCTGCTCCCCGAGTTCTCTCGGCTGATCGCCGCCCACACATGGCTTGACACACACCGGGATTCACAACACCACCTGCGGGAGATCACCGCACCCGGGGTCGACACCAAGTTCGCCGAGCGCCATCGTGTGGTGCTGGCGGCGATGCTCGGGGTTCCGTCGACGGCAGCCGGATTCTTGTCCGGCCTCGGCCTGCGGTCCAAGCCCGACTTCATCCGGTTCCGGCCGTCGCCGTCGTTGGGGCTTCCGCCTCAACTCACCGAGATGAGTGTCCGGGCAGACGAACTCGCACAGCTGACGCTGCAGCCCCACGACGTCCTCGTGGTCGAGAACGAGATCACCTACCTGAGTGTCGAGGTACCCGACCACGGTCTCGTGCTGTGGGGCAAGGGGTTCGAGGTCGATCGGATCGGACGGCTGACCTGGCTGGCCGATGTGCAGGTTCGCTACTGGGGCGACCTCGACACCCACGGCTTCGCGATCCTCGACCGATTGCGTGCCTGGCTGCCGCACACCGAGTCGGTCCTGATGGATCGAGAAACCCTGCTCGCGCACCGTGATCGATGGGTCGGCGAGGATCGGCCGGCGACCTCGACGCTGACCCGGCTCTCCCCAGCCGAGCACGATCTCTACGCCGACCTCGTCGACGATTCACTCGGCGAGAAGGTCCGCCTCGAACAGGAACGGGTCGACTGGGCCTGGGCCCGCCGGCGCCTCACCGGGTCGTGACCGAGCCCGGGGTCGCACACCGTCGCCCGTCGCGACCGCATTGCCCCGTCACGGTGTTCACCGGGTTGTGCGGCGGCGGCTGGGCGGCGTCGCTGCTGCTGAGCGCCGGATTCACCGTCACCGGCTGGATATTCGCGGCCGTGGCCGCGGTGACCGCCCAGATCGGTTCCGATGCGCGGACCGCCACCTCGATCGCGGTGACAGTACTCGGCGTCCTGTTCGTGCTCCGCGGGTTCCTCTACTCGATCAGCGCACCCGCATGGACGACGTGGATCAACCCGCTCGGCTGGATCGAGGAGACCCGTCCGGCGACCGGAGATCACTGGTGGCCCTTGCTGCTCGGCGTCGCATTCACCCTCGTCGTCGCCGGTATCGGTGTCGCCCTTCAGATCTCGCGGGACTTCGGCCAGGGGCTGATCGCCGGGCAACCGGGACCCCCACGGGGCCGGGCGGGTACACCGCTGACCCTGTCCATCCACCTCAACCGCGCGGCGGTGATCTCGTGGTCGATCGGGTTCATCGGGCTCGGTGTGGTGTTCGGCTACTTCACCCGGTCGGTCGACGACCTCTTCGCGTCCAATCCCACCATGGCCCACGTGTTCGCCTCGGGTGCGGCCTCGCCTGCCGATCTGGTTGCGGCATTCCTCACCACCATCCTCTCGCTGGTCGGCATCATCGCCGCGATCGCCGGTGTCCAGATCGTCGTCCGCATCCGCGCCGAGGAACTCGCCGATCGCGCCGAGCCGGTACTCGCCACCGCGGTCAGCCGGCAGAACTATCTTGCGGGCACCGTTCTCGTCGCCTTTGCCGCCCCGGTGCTCTTCCTGCTCCTGGCCGGTGTGGTCGTGGGGATCTTCGCCTCCACAGCCGGCATCGGGATCACCTTCGGCGACGCCGTCCTGCAGGCGATCGTCACCATCCCGGCGGTCTGGACGGTGATCGCGATAGCGGTGACGGTGGTCGGGGCACGGCCACAGGTCATGCTCGCCGCATGGATCGGGGTCCTCGCCTCGTTCGTGCTCACCCTGTTCGGACCGAGTTTCAAACTCCCCGACTGGGCACTGGCCATCAGTCCCTACTATCACGTGCCCGATGTGTCTGCCGGAGAACAGAACTGGTGGGGGCTGCTGTGGATCAGCTTGTTCACCATCGGATTCCTGATCATCGGCTTCGCCGGGTTCCGTCGCCGCGACACGCCATGATCGCGCGCCGTCCAAGCGTCAGGCTCACAAAACGTGGACCCAGCCCGCGTCCGGGATGGTGGTTCCACGAGTCGACGAGCTGTCCCGGCTTCTCGACCACCGACTTCCGACGGCAGCACGTCGCCCCTTCCAGTTCGGTCCCACCTCAATCAACCACTGGCCGTCGGTGGTTGCGTTGAACGAGCAAGGAGCTTCCTCTCTCCGAGCGGGGCCTACGCAGGTCGAGTCGACGAAGCGACCTTCTTCTCTGTTCCTGCAACGATTGTGTCGGCCACAAACCGCGCCTGCCGCACTGTCTTCGACAGAGGATCCGTCCGGGACAGACGGGTCGCGAGGGGTCGCGCCACGAACGGCGCGGTACCGCCACACGCGGTCAGAAAATGAATTGAGCGGAGATCGTCGCGGGTGAGAACACCGCGGTCGACAATCCTTCAGCGGCTCGGCCGGCCGGAACAAAAGTGGCTCGATGTGCTTCTCATAGAGTCAATCCAGCCGCGGACCTTCGATCGCGGACTCCATCTTGATCAGGCGCGGAACATCGGGAACCCTTGCCTGGAACTCCAGACGGCGGACCGCTCCGTCGCGAAACTTCTCCAGTGGCGGCACCACGGCACCCTGCTCAGACAGGACTCGGCAGATCGACTCGACCGCAACACCTTTGGCACGCATCTCATCAATGAAACCGACGATCATCGATTGCGGGGGTCGGGCTCCCCCACGAAGAAAGACGTTGCCGCCTTCAACACCTCGATGTCCTCACGTAACCGCTTGTTCTCGGCCTTCACACGCTTCAGCTCGGCGAGCTCGGCACTACTGGCCCCGGGCCGTCGACCCGCATCGACCTCGGCCTGCACCGCCCACCGGCGCACCGTCTCTCTACCCACTCCGAGTTTCTTCGCGATCGCTGCAGCTGCTGCCGTCGTCGACGAGTGCTCCCCGCCATGCTCAGCCAACATCCGTAACGCACGAGCCTTGACCTCGGGATCAGTATTCTTCGGCATGTGCTTCATCCTTCCTGACCCAAAAGGAAGCGGCACGAAACCCCAGGGGGATTCATCGGGTCCGATCGCTGCGGTTACGACACCACACAGAAGATCGGGCACCGACACGACGTCCGCGCCATGCCCACCGGGTCCGCCCTGCCCGAGAGAGATCCTCGCCCACCAGAGACTCTCGCCACGCGGAGCTCACATCCGACCTGTATGGACTCCACACATCCGCCAAATAGAACGCAATGCGTGCCATATTGTAGTGCCTGCCGCCAGCCAGCTTGGAATATTCGACACAACTAGACAGCTATGCTGTGTATCAAGTTGCCGCCAAGTATCGAGGAGGACCGGATGGACGAGAGGGTCGACCAGCTCCGGGACGACATCGTCCGATTCAACCGACGTATCCGCACCAAGAACGCCGGACGCCATCTGCTCACCCCGACGCAGGTACAGGCCCTGGCGCATGTGGATCGGCTCGGCCCGATGAGCGCACGCGCACTGGCCGACGCCGAGATGGTCGCCCCCCAGACGGTGGCGCGGACGGTCGCCTATCTCGAACAACAGGGCCTGGTCACCCGTCACCCCGATCCTGATGACGCACGCGCCGCCCTGATCTCGATCACCGATGTCGGCCACCAGACCCTCGAGGCCGACCGCAGCACCCGTAACGAATGGCTGGCCGAGGCGATCAGCACGCACTGCACTCCCGTCGAACGTGACCTGCTGTTCCTGGCGGGCAGCCTCCTGCGCAGGATCGCCGAGGACACCCCCGCCGACGACGTCACCGGCGCCGCTCGATGACCCTCACCCAGAACCAGCCCACCACCGAGGACAAACGTCCGGTCCCCTTCGATGTCAGCGGCGCCGCCGCATCCGGAACCGTCCTCCAACCCCTCAACTCCTCGATGATCGCCGTGGCGATCGTCGGGATCGCCGCCCAGTTCGGCGCCTCGGCGAGCGTCTCCTGGGTGATCTCCGCGATGTACATCACCACCGCCGTCTGCGCCCCGATGGCCGGACGCCTCGGCGCCATGTTCGGCGCCCGCCGGGTCTTCATCGCCGGCCTGGTCCTGGTGTGCGCCGGATCGCTCGTGGGTACCTTCGCCCCGGGGATCGGATGGCTCATCGCCGCCTACGTGCTGCTCGGCATCGGGATCTCGGTGCACATGCCCAACGCGATGACGATGGTCCGCAGCTATGCCGAGAAGTACCGGCGCCAATCCCGAACGGCCATCACCACACTCGTCGTGTGCGGGCAGTCGGTGGCCGCCCTGGGCCCCACCCTCGGCGGACTGCTCGTCGGCACGTTCGGATGGCAGTCCATCCTCTGGGTCAACATCCCGGTCGCCGCGCTGAGCGGTATCTTCATCCTCCGCGCCGACGTCGGATTCGCCGGCGACCGGCCCCCGTCGGTGCGTGCGGCCCTACATGCCATCGACATGACCGGCATCGCCCTGTTCGTCCCCGCCCTCACCATCCTGATGGTGTTCCTGGTGTCCCTGCGCGCATCGATCGCCTGGTGGGCACTCCCGGTCTCCGTGGTCACCGCCGTCGCCTTCGTCCTGTGGGAACGGCACACCCCCGAACCGTTCCTCGATGTCCGCGCACTGTTCGGCAACCGGGCACTGAGCGCCACCCTCGGCCGCACCCTGCTCACCTACACCTGCTTCTACTGCGTGTTCTTCGGAATCCCGCAGTGGCTGCAGTACGTCCGCGAGATGACCCCCATCGAGGCCGGACTCACCATGCTGCCGGTCGCCGGGGTGAGCGTGATCGCGACGATGATCGGCTCGCGCACCTACCGCCGCTACGGCGCCCGCACCACGCTGCTCATCGGAACCGCGGCACTGCTCGTCGGCGGCATCCTGATCGCCTCGGTCGAGAAGTCCACCGCCCCGATCCTCGTCCTCCTGCTCGTGGCAGCAGTCCTTGGAATACCCAACGGCTTCAACAACATCGGCAACCAGAACCTGATCAACGCGGTCACCTCGGTCGACGACGTGGGCACCGCCATCGGCATGTACCGCACCATGGCGTTCATCGGCGCCAACCTCGCCGTCGTCGTCATGCAGCTGACCGCCGGGGCCACCATCACCGACCACGGACTCCACACCACCGGCTGGTTCATCGTCGTCGTGGCCGCCGTGCTGCTCGTCGGCATCGTGGCATCGAAGAACATGGGTCCGCGACCGGGGACGGCGATCCGAGGTGGGCGCAGCAGCGTCGGCCACGAGGCCTGACCCGACAGCGTCGATCACACCTCCGGGCGGTCGGCACGTCTTCCGGCCGCCCCTCCCACCCCGTGCATGGCCCACGACACAGACAAACCGCGTAGTTATGCAGATCATAGGTAGTCACCTAGGTAGTTCGACGAATGGTTTCGGCCGAGCCCCTGGTCCAGGCTGGTTCCAGGGGAACCGGGGGGTCTTCGACTAGGAGGTATCACCATGAAGGCTACGGACATGAGTGTGCTCACACAGGTTGCGGTGACAACGCTGGCGGTCCATTCCCATCGGATCAGATCACCGACACCGGCGACACCGCCCGAACCATCCGCCACACCGACGGCCTCCGCCTCGATTGCCCCGAGCTGGGCCGACTCGAACAACTCGGGCTCGTCTCGTTCCCGACGTCGGCGCGCAGGGTGGGAGATGTCCGCCTCACCTCGGCCGGCGTCGAGATGCTGTCGTACCTGGCCTCCACCGAGTAGCGGCGACGCCACCATCGGCCCGCGGGCTACGACGCCATCAGCCAGCGCGCGATCGCGTCCGGGAGCGGAATCCCAGTTTGGTGAAGATGTGTTCGACGTGCGGGTCGACGGTGCGAGGGGAGATCACGAGTTTGGTGGCGATCTGCTTGTTGGTGAGCCCGTCGGCCACCAGCGCGGCGACCTCGCCCTCACGCTGGGTCAGGTCGGCATCCTTGGCGCGGTTGCGGGGCCGGGCATCGGTGTTGCTCTCCAGCGAGAGCGCGACCACGTCTTGGTACGACAGCTCTCGTCCGAGCGCAGTCCGCTGTTCGAACTCCTTGTCGCCGAGGCTTTTCCGGAGATCCGCTTCCACCTTGGCGGTGATGCGGTGCACAGCCTCCTGAGCGAACGGCATCTGACGGTACTGCCACAGTGCTCCCGCGGCCCCCAGGAGCGTCGCCGCCCGTTCGGGATCGCTGTCGGCCGTCACCCACGCAAGACCTTCGATACCCACGGCGACCGGTCCCGGATTGTCGAGTTCGTCGGAGAGGCTGATCGCGTCGCGCATGAGCGAGATGGCCGAGTCGAGATCACCCTTGCGCCACCTGACCGCGCCGAGCGGGAACATCGCGACCACTTTGAGCAGTTGGGAGTCATGCTGTTCGGTGAACTCCAGGAAGTGCTCGGCCAGCCGCTCGGCCTTCTCGTTCTCGAAGACGATCGCATAGAGCACCGCCAGCGCCATCACCTCCGACACCCGGCCCGGGTTCTCGCCGGCGATCCCTCGTTCCACCGCCCGTTCGGCGAAGGCGAGCGAGCGGTCGATGTCGCCGTCGATGAACGTCTCGAGTGCCAGGGCCTGCAGGGTCACCATGGAGTCGTCGGGCAACCCCAGCTGCGCCAGGAGTTCGCGGTGTTCGCGCAGCAGTGCCCGGGCGTCGTCGACCTCGAGCAGGAGGAAACCGAAGATGCTCGCCGCGACCAGACCGGCGGCACGTTCCCGGCACGGTGAGGTGACCTTGCCGAGCGCCGTGCAGATCCATTCGTATCCCTCGCGGATGGAGCTGGACTGCTGCCAGAACGGCGCCAGCACCGTCGCCATCTCCAGCGCGTATCGCGCGTCGTCGGCATCCTTGAGCGAGTAGGCGAGGGCTTCGCGGAGGTTGGCGTGTTCGGCCCGGGTGGCGACATACCAGTCGATGTCGCGATCGCTTCCGTGCTCGGTGGCGACCCGCTGCGCGAACCGGAAGTAGTAGTCCCGATGACGCTGGTGCACCATCCGCGCATCCGGCGACTCGGCCAGCCGGTCGGCACCGTACTGGCGTACCGGCTCGAGGACGCGATACCGGCGACGCTGCCCCGCCGTCCCGCTGCGGGAGATGACCGACTTGTCGACCAGCCCGATGAGGGCCTGCAGGACGGCGTCCCGGTGGGCGGCGGTGTCGGCGGTGTCGGCGACGGCCACGGTGGCGTCGTCACCCGGGTCGGGGAGACAGATGGCGACGGCGGCGTCGACGGTGAACCCGCACGCGAAGACCGACAACTGTTCCCACAGGCGCCGCTCGTCGGGGGTACACAGCTGATAGCTCCAGTCGGTGGCGGCGGCGAGCGTCCGGTGCCGATCGACCCGGGTGCGGTCGGTGGCCTGCAGCACGGTGGTGCTCCGGAGATGCCCGGCGGTGACGTCGTAGGTGAGCGGGGGTACGGGAAAGGCCTGTTCGCCGTCGATACCGAGGACCTGTCTGCTCGTGGCGATGATCTTGACGGTGGCGCATGCGTGCAGAATCCGGCTGGCCAGGTCGATGCAGTCGTCGATGAGGTGTTCGCAGTTGTCGAGGATCAGCAACAGGCGGCGATCGCGCAGGTAGGTGATCAGGTTGTCCGTCGCGTCAGCCATCTCGCTCCGGACGCCGAGGGCGGCCCCGACCGTCTGTGCCAGCAGAGTCCCCTCACCGAGATCGGCGAGTTCGACGAGCCACGCGCCGTCCGGGAAGTCTCGGCGGAGATCGCGCGCCATCCTGAGTGCGAAGCGGGATTTGCCGACCCCGCCGGTGCCGACCAACGTGAGCAGACGGCCCCCGGCGAAGAGGTTCTTGGCCTGGGTGATGCTCTCCCGCCGACCGACGAAGGTCGTCAGTTCGACAGGCAGGTTGCCGTCACGCGGTGCGCTCATGTGTCGAAAATCTCACTTTGTATCCGGATTCCGCGAGGGGCGGTCGATCCTCGCCAGAGGGCCACCGATCCCGGTCGAGAACAGTTGTGCATCGTTCGACCGGTCCGGCCCACCGCCGCGACGGCGCGGCCGAATTGGTCGCGGAATTGATAGTCGCATACCTGAACATCGTCGGTGGGGCGCTTTGCCGCAGAACGTGCCCGGTGCCGACGCCCACGCACAGACTCTCCCTCACCGGCTGCCGTCGCCTCGCATGATCGCGCCGATACCGCCTGCCTCCGTGGCCGATCGGCCGAGCCGGGCGAGGGAATCGGCCCACCCCGACCGGCCGGCGGATTCGGTCGGCGCCGCCCGCCGACACCGGATCGCAGACGGCGCCGACACGGCCGATCCAGACATATGCATTCGAGCGCTAGACTGTATCGTCGCTGGACGAAGGGCTGCCGATCGCGGATATGCCCGGTGATCGGCGAGGAGTTTCGATGGCGGCCAAGAAGAAGGCCGAGGGGCAGCTGCCCGACATCACCGACCCCGTCGAATGGGCCGCCCACTATTGGGAGCAGCAGGACCTCGTCGGAGATCCCCGACGATTCCAGGCGATGACCTCACTGCTGCGTTTCGAGCGCATCGTGGCCGACCGGGTCGAGGTGGAACTCAAGCAGCACGGGCTGAACCTGACCGACTACCTGATGCTGATGACGCTGATGCTGTCGGAATCGGGTACCCGCCTCATCTCCAGCCTGGCGCGCAATCTGCTCGTGCACGCCACCACCGCGACACTGGCCACCGATCGGCTCGAAGACCGCGGCTTGCTCTACCGCAGCCCGCACCCGACCGACCGTCGCGCCACCTGCGTGACGATCACCGATGAGGGCCGCACACTCGCCACCACCGCCACCGAGGCGCTCAGCGAGAAGGGTTTCGGAATGGAGAGCAGTACTCCGCAGATGGTGGAGATCCTGCTCGCCTCCCTCACCGCCATGCGCGACACGGTCGGCGACACGCAGACCAAGTCCAGCTGAGCGCGGCCCCCGGCTCAGCTGCCGGGCTCGGCGTCGGCGTCCCCGAGGTCGGTGCACCCGTCCGCGGCGTGGAGTTCGTCGGCGAGGAACACCGTCTGGGCCATCATCCGGTAGCCCGACATCTGTTCGCGGAACACCTCCACCGATTCCTCCGGATGCACCGAGTCGATCACCGCGTGCGGGCCGATCGCATTGAACTGGTGGCTCACCCCGCGGGGAACCTGCATGTCGACGAACGAACACGGCGGTACGACGAGGTTGTAGCGGGTCCGCACGACGCCGTCGGGGGTGTCGGGGAGCTCGTCGGTGAAGGCGCGCAACGTGAACGGGGTGACACCGGGAACATCGGTGACCGCGAACGGAGAGAGACTGCCGACCCGGATCCTGGTGTCCGGGCCGGTCATCATGCGGACGAAACGCAGCCCGGTGTGCAGGTGCATCCGCGAACACAGGTCGCGCTGGGTGACGTCGTAGAAGTCCATCAGATAGCGGTCGGCGAAGAACCCGTCGAAGGGTTTCTCGATCATGTAGACGTCGCCCTCTTCGAAGACCTGCGAGCGCGTGATGCCGTCGGCGTCGGGAGTCGTTGCCGCCGTGCTCGTCTTGGCCCGGGTGACGATGGTCGCCAGCGTCGAGACCACCGCCAATGCCACCTCGGGGGCGAACTGCGCAACCGGTGTCACGACGTTGTGTCCGGGATCGGCGAAGGTCGCGACGTCGTGCACCTCGTTGACATCGTCTGCCTGCGCTTTGATCGGTGACGTACCTGTCACTGTCCCACCTCGAATGATTGCAACCAGAGTTCCAGAGTCAGTACCAGCCAGAGCTTTCCGCCGTGACGCGGAAGCAAGGAGCCGTCCTTGCGCAGCCATGCCCGGATGGTGTCGCGGCGGAACAGTCCGCGGTCCGCGTCGGCGCTGAGCAGCACGTCGTGGGTGAGATCGCGGAGCGGGCCGTCGAGCCACTGCTGCACCGGGACCCGCATACCGCTCTTGGGCCGGTCGACGATGGTCGACGGCAACAGGTCACGCACCGCCTGCTTGAGAATCCACTTCTCCGTGGTGCCAAGCAGTTTCAGCTCCGGCGGGATGGCGAAGGCGTGGTCGATGACCGCGGGGTCGAACAGCGGGGCACGTCCCTCCACACCACTGGCCGCGGTCAGCCGTTCCACCTTCGTCAGGATATGGTGCGCACCTTTGGTTCTCAGATTGGTGTGCAGCAATTTGTTGAGCAGACTGCGCATCTGGCCAGGACCCAGGTACGGGAGCAGGACCTCGGTGGACGGTGCGGTGGTGGCGAGCTCGTCCAGGACGTCACCGGTGAGCAGGGTCGGCAGATCGTCGAGACATTTCCGGTAACTCGACAGGTAGGCGGCGGCCCGGGCCTGCACCGACGGGTCGTCGCGGGTGAGCTCGAAGATGAGCATCGGCAGGTTCTTGGGACCCCCGAAGACCGGGTCGCCGCCCTCCCCGTTCAGGATCACCGCGTGACCGTCGCGGGCCGCCTCTTGTGCGAGAAGACGATTGGGGACGGTGAGCGGATCACCGACCGGGCAGTCGAGCAGGGCGACGGTCTCGGCCATCCTGTCGGCGATCGCGGTCCCGGACACGGTGAGCACTCGGCGTTCCACGTTGCAGTGCGCCGCCACGAGCCCGGAGTAGGCGAGTTCGTCGGGGGTGCCGGAGTCGAATCCGATGGAGTAGGCGGTGACCGGCCCGTCGTGGAACCCGGCGGCCAATGCGGTCACCAGGCTGCTGTCCACCCCACCCGACAGCAGGACCCCGACCGGCCCGGATTCCGGGAGACGACGGATAGTCGCCTCCTCCAACAGCTTCCGCAGCCGTGTACCGTGGGGATCGGTTCCCAGCGGATCGTCGGCCTCGGCGGGTTCCCAGAGCACGCTCTCGTCGATGCCGCCGCCGGAACGCAGGCGGACACATCGCCCCGGTCCGATCTCGCGGATGCCGCGGAAGAAGGTCTCGGCTCCGGGCAGGTAGGCGAAGGTGAGGAACGACCGCACCGCCCGCACGTCGAGCCCGGTGTCGAGCGCAGGCCAGGATGCCAAGGCCCGCAACGAGCTCGCCGCCGCCCACGCCCCGCCCGCACATGCGAAGAACAGGGTGCGCGCACCGACGTGATCTCGCAGCAAGACGAGATCCGCACCGTCGCCGATGATCATCGCGAACATGCCGTCGGCCTCGGCCACACCGGGCAGTCCGAGTTGGGCATAGACATGGACCAACAACTCCATGTCCGTGCAGGATTCGGGAACCGGGGCCGTCAACCGGCGCCGCAGTACCGCACCGTTGAAGACCGTGGCCTCCCCGATCGCGGTGAACCCACCGACGGTCAGCGGCCCGGTGGCGACACCCGGCTCGTCGACGAGCACCCAGTCGTGGCCGGTCCGATCGGCGGTGGCGGGGCGGACGATGAATCGCGACACCTACCACCCCACCGGACCGGGGGACCAACCACGACCGTCGTGGCGACGAAAGATCCACGGGATCAACCGAAATCACCGCCGCTGTCGTCACCGGCATCATCCCAGGACGAATAGGAATCGCCCCCGCCGTCGCTGCTCCCCGGGTCGTCCTGCTCGGACTGGAGTTGCGCCTCCTGCTCCGGGGTCAGGAACTCCGGCGGATAGACGAGGCCGGCCACCACCGCACCGCCGGCCGCGGCGGCGAGGACACCGCCGAGACGCCCGCCGAAGCGCGAGCGGTTGAGGGTCAGGGTGCCGTCACTCCACAGGGTGCGCCCGAATCCGTTCTCGCGCCCGTAGATCACCGAACCGTCGTGGTAGGTGCGTTTGACGATCCGGGGACCGAGGGGTTCGTCGACACCGCTGCTCCCCCGATCGTCGCGCCACCACACCCGACCCTGTTCGTCGCGGCGGCGCCATTCCTGGTGGCCGTCGGCATACCGGCGATACACGCTCTGGTCGGCGAGGAGCTCGTCGGTGTAGGTGAGCTGTCGGGGGGATGGTCGGGTCATCGTCGCGCCTGGCTCATCGTGTCGTCCTCACCGCTGCGGCCATGTCAGGAATCCCGTCGCACGCGCACCGCGGACGTCGACGAGGGGTTCGTGGTGCCGGTGCACCTCGCGGACCAACCGGTGAACGCTCCGGAGCAGCATCGCCGGGGCGACGGCGGCCACCTCGACGTCGGAGCCCATTCCGAATCCGGTGCGGGTCAGGTGCAGTGGGGCGCTCTGGCCACGGCGCAGGCCGATCGGGACCACCTGTACCGAATTCGGCACCGATGCGAGTTCGCGAATCCGCCCGGGCAGCTCCGCGCCGATCGGCGAGTCGTCGTGGAGGACGTAGACACGGGCCGGACCGTCGTCGACGTTGCCGAGCATCCGGATGATCCCGTCGGACAACGGCAATTCGTCGACGCCGACCACCAGACAGGCCGACTCCATGGGTAACCCGTTGGCGCGCAGCATCTGTGCGATGTCCTGATCCTGACAGCACAGCACGCGCGGGAGTCCATAGGCGTACAGGTCGGGTTCGGGTGTGTGAGAACCGGTGCCGCCGGTCCGCGCCGGCCGGGGAGGCAGTAGACCGGGCACGTCGTCGGATCGCCGCAGCCAGGTGCAGAACCGGCGGTAGGACACGGGCGCGGGGACGGTGAAGGCAGGCGTGCGCGGCAACCGATGCACGGGCAGGAGTGTGCGACAGACCTCGTAGTACAGCTGACGCTGCGTGAACCGCAGATCGGTGGGTGCGCCGACACGCCGCACCGCGCGTGCCAGAACGGCGTCGACGAAGCGATCCGGCAGTTCCCGGAGATGGACACGCCGAGACCGGAGGGGTGTCCTCGTGGTCATCTGACGGGTCCTCCTCGGCCGGTCTCCGGGCAGATCATGATCGCTCTGCGGTCCGTACGTGGTGGGTCCACATCTATCACACCGCGGTCGAGGCGGCGGCCGCCGTTTCTGCCATCCGCAGTCTGAGCTGCAGGTTCACGCGTTCGGCCAGGTGAGGAAGCCGATGTCGTGTCCGGCCTGCGGTTCGCCGCGGTGGGACGGGAGGGCACGTTCCACCGCGAACAGGAGTCTGCGCGGGGGGACGGCCGCGATCGGCGACCACCATCCGTACGCCAGCCACTCCCGTTCCCGCTCGGACAGCCCCGGGGGCAGTGCGGCCGCCTCCGCCGCAGACAACGCCGGCTCGTGCAGGATCAGTGCCTTCGGCGAGTCCATCACCATCCGCGGAGCGAGCCCGACGTCACGGGCGCGCGGTCCGAGCCGGGCGCGGGCGTACGCCATCAGGGCCACCCCCGCGGGACTCGCGTCATGCAGTACCAGCACCGGTACGCCCGGCGGTGCGTCGTCGGGATGGTGGACCAGCGCCACGGCATACCGGTCGGCGAATCCGTTGGCGGCCAGGCAGACCAGCACACTCCGGCTCGGGCAGACCACCGCGACCCGCGGGTGGTCTGTGTACGGAAGCGGCGCGACGTCGTCGTTGACCGCGCCGGGTATCGGCTCGCCGTACACACTGCGCCAGCGGGTCTCCACCCCCTCGGCGAGGTCGGCCGGTGCGACGTCGAGCGAGATCCGGATCTTCTGGAGCATGACCGGTTTGCGCACCAGATGAGCGATCACGGATACGACGATCAGCGCCACACCACAGCCGATCAGCGCGAGGATCGTCCACAGCGTGCTCAGCGAGCCGAGCATCGTGATCGGAAGCGACACGAGAACCAGGAAGTAGCAGAACACGACGATCCCCGCCGCCCATCCGACCACCGAGCTCGTCCACTCCCCGTTCAGCGACGACAATCGATTGCGGGCCGTCGCGTAGATGAACTGGGTGTAGGTGAAGGCCAGGTCGTCGGCGGTGCGGAGCTTCGCCGAGAGCTTGCGGACCCGCACGTCGTGGAGGCCGTGCATGGTCTCCTTGGGTTCCAGCGCGAACGGGCGACCGCACTTCTCGCACACCCGATCCGTGCGCTCGCGTCGACGGACCTCCTGCGAACAGCGCGGACAGATCACGGGCCACCCTCCCGGCGATGCGACAGAACACTCGGACCAGACCGGTCTATCACGAAGGGCGACGACGGCTCGGGTGGCGAACACCGTCGCCCATCGCCGGCCCCCGCCCGGCGATGGGCAATAACCCGAGGTCAGCGCTTGTCGGCGCCGAGATCAGCGGGATCGGACAGGACCGCCTGCGTGGTGGTGGTCCAGATATGGGTGAGTTGCTGCACGAACTGGTCCCGGGTCAGCTCCAGGCGGCCGTCGAGCCAGTCGAGCATCGTGCGGATACTGCCGTTGACCAGCACGGATGCAGTGACCTCGACAATCGGGTCGGTGGTCTGGTGAACGGTCCGGCCGTCGAGGACGAGGACGTCGATGATCCGGCGCACCGCCTCCGTCCGCCGTTGCGCCGCCGCCGGGTTGGTGCCGAGGTCGTCGAAGAGCACCTGTACACGGGCGGGAGACGCCGCCGCATGATCCACCAGGGTCGCGACCATGACCTCGATCAGGTCGGAGGTCGGCCCCGACAGATCCTCGACCACCACCAGTTCGAGGATCTCGTCGGTCAGCCGATCCACCATCGCAACCGACAGCGCGTCCAGGCTCCCGAAACTCTCGTAGTAGTAGCGATTGTTCAAACCCGCCGCGGCACAGACCTTCTCCACCCGGAGAGCGGCCCAGCCCTGCTCGCCGACGAGGGCGATCGCCGCATCGACCAGGGCATCACGACGCCGCACGGTCCGCTCCGCGGCGGTCTCGCCGGCGTAGGTCCGTCGCGGGGTATCAGCCACCGCAATCTCCTGTCATCGGGGTCTTGACGCGACCCTACCAGTCTGGCAAGGTCCCCTACCAGAATTGTTCTGGCAAGGATCTCTACCAGATGGGTCCGTGAATCCCGGGAGGTGGCCCGAGTGGCCTCTGCACGCACGCTGACAGCGAACGAGGTCGGGGAGGCAGCCGACGGCCGGGCACATCCGGTCGAGTGGTGGTACGCCAATCTCCTCATCGACGCACCGGGAACCCCGGTCGACGGCATGGCGCTGGTCACGATCTTCTCCAAGTTCACGAATGTGATCGAGGAGGTCCGCCGGCTGCTGATCTCCCCCGACGCCGGACTGATCGCCGACTTCGGCTCGGGCCCGTTGCCGAGCGGATCGATCCGGGCGAGCGCATCGTCGATGGACGTGAGCGGGGGTTCGTCCCGACTCTGCGGTGCCTACCCGAACTATCACCTGCACAGCGAAGGCGAATCGGCCAGTGGCGCACACATCGTCGCCGACATCACCTACACCGCCGAGGTGGAGGCCGAGCGTGAGGGCTACATCGACGACCAGTTCAAGCACTGGGTCGTCTACCGGCTCAACGGCTCCGGCACGATCACCTTCGGTGACGTCGAGTACCAGGTCGGTGGCCTGGGCTACGTCGAGCACCTGTTCGGCACGCTCGGCTGGTTCGAGCCGTACCTCGGCGAGGTCAGCCCGCCGACCTTCGTCAACGGATGGAACTGGTACTGGACGCCGAGCGCGGGACCCGACGGTGTCGTCGTGCAGGCCGGCGGCTTCGTCACCGAGGGTGATCCGGTTCCGTTCGCGTCGGTCTCGGTGGACGGTTCGAACCATCACCACTTCATCACCGGCCGCTTCGACGTCCTCGAACGCCGACGCTACGAGGGCGTCGAATACGTCCACAAGTTCCGGCTCACCGACCAGAACGACTCGGGCAGTATCGATCTGACCTTCACCCGGCGTGATGCCTCGAGCCGGGCGATCAAGGCGGCCCCCGGCAGCAACAAGGTGGCCTTCGTCAGCGGCTTCGCCACCCTCGAAGGTCACGCCGTGATCGACGGCACCACCCACACGGTGTCCGGCCGCGCATTCGGCAGCATCTTCACCGTCTCGCTGAGCGGTCCCGTGGTGGCGATCCGCTCCCTTCCCGACGCCGTCCGGGTTCCGTTCGGCCGACTCCTCCGCGCCCTCTCCGGCATCCTCGCAAAGGTTCGATAAGCATGGCCGCAACGCACGTCACAGACCCGGAAATCCCCGCCGGTGCCGACACCATCTCGGTGCGGCGCCCCAGCGACGGAAGCATTCTCGGGGAGATCCCCCTGCACGACGCCGACCAGGTCGGCGCGATGGCCGAGCGCCTCCGCACGGCCCAGACCCAATGGGAGGCGATCGGGGTCAAGCAACGCACGCACTGGATTCGGAAGTTCCGCCAGTGGCTGCTCGACAACGCCGACGAGTTGATCCGGATCGGCCAGGACGAAGGCGGGCGGCCGGCAAACGAACCGCTCCTCGAACTCACCCTGATGGTCGAGGTGATCGACCACTACACGCGGGTCGCACCGAAGCTGATGGCCACCACCACGACTCGCGGTTCGTCACTGCTCGTCCTGGGAAAGAAGTACACGGTCCATCGGACCGCCAGGCCCCTCGTCGGCGTGATCGGCGCCTGGAACTACCCGCTGCTGTTGACCTTCGGCGATGCCCTGCCGGCGTTGTTCGCCGGTTCCGCGGTGATCCTGAAGCCCTCCGAGGTGACACCGCTGGGCGTGAAGGCCCTGGTGCGCGGCTGGCGGGAGATCGGGGCGCCCGCGGTGGTGGACGTCGCCTTCGGCGGTGGCGAGACCGGCCAGGCGCTCGTCGACGTGGTCGACTTCGTCCAGTTCACCGGTTCGGTCGCCACCGGGAAACGCGTGGCCGCCCGTGCCGCCGAGACCGTCACCCCGGTGAGTCTGGAACTGGGCGGCAAGGATCCGCTCCTCGTGCTCGACGGTGCCAACGTTCCCCGCGCGGTCAACTGCGCCCTGTACGGCGGCTACACCAACAACGGTCAGGTGTGTATGGGCATCGAGCGGGTGTATGTGGCCGCGGGGGTCTACGACGCCTTCGTCGACCAGCTCACCGAGAAGGTGCGCTCGCTGAGGTCGGGGGTCGGGGACAACAGCGACGTCGGCGCACTGACCCATCCGCCCCAGATCGACGTCGTCGACCGGCAGGTCACCGACGCCGTCGAGAAGGGCGCCAGGGTGCTCACCGGTGGTCACAAGGTCGACGGACCCGGGACCTGGTTCGAACCGACCGTGCTCGTCGACGTCGACCATTCCATGCTGATCATGCAGGAGGAGACCTTCGGGCCGGTCCTGCCGATCGTCAAGGTCGCCGACACCGAGGAGGCCATCGCACTGGCCAACGACTCCGACTTCGGTCTCAGTGCAACGGTTTTCGCCCGCAGCACCCAGGAGGGCGAGCGGGTCGCGGCTCGTCTGGACGCGGGTGCGGTCAACATCGACCAGTTCCTGGCCAACATGATGTGCGCCGAGGTCCCCCAGAGCGGCTGGAAGACCTCGGGGATCGGCGGACGTGCCGCCGAGCAGGGTCTGCTCAAGTACACGCGCACGAAGGTGGTGGCGACCAGCTGGATTCCCGTCCCCGTCAACGATCTCAACTGGTTCCCCTACACCCCCAGGCGACGTGCCCTGTTCCGGGCCGCCACGCGCTTCGCACACCGCCGTGGCCTCGCCCGGTTCGGACTCTGAGCACCCGAACGACCCTCTTCGACGAAAGAACCCCCATGTCATTCTTCGTGAAATACCCACGCATCGACATCGATCGGGCCGTGGTCGCGGTCACCGGCGGCGCACGCGGCATCGGCCGTGCCACCGCAGCACGATTCGTGGCCACCGGCGCGACCGTCGTCCTCGGTGACCGTGACCTCGAGGCGGCGACGGCGACCGCCGAGGAACTCGGTTGCCAGGCACTGGCACTCGACGTCGGATCCCGCGAATCGTTCGCCGGTTTCCGTGCCGCGATCGAATCGGCACACGGACCGATCTCGATCCTGGTCAACAACGCCGGTGTGATGCCGCTGGGCAACTTCCTCGACGAGGCCGACTCCGTCACCGCCACCCAGATCAACGTGAATCTGTGGGGACCCATCAACGGGATGCGAGAAGTGCTGCCGGGCATGATCGAACGACGACGCGGCCACGTCGTCAACGTCGCGTCGCTGGCCGGCAAGATGCCCACTCCCGGCGGGTCCGTCTACTCGGCGACCAAGCACGCGGTGGTCGGACTGAGCGCCTCGGTCCGCGACGAGGTCGCCGACCACGGCGTGAGTGTCACCACGATCCTCCCCAGCCTGGTCAACACCGATCTCGGTGCCGGACTGTCGATGCCGGCCGCGGTGACCGTCGAACCGGAGGACATCGCTGCCGCCATCGTCGAATCCACACTCCACCGCAGAGCCGAGATCGTGATCCCGGGCTGGCTCGGTGCTGCCGAACGCACATCACATCTGCTGCCCAACAGCGTCTTACAGGGACTCCGTCGCCAGGCCGGCGGTGCAGAACTGAGTACCGAGGCCAATGCCGATCCCCGTCGTGCCGAATACCTGACCCGACTCGGCAAGCAGGTGAGCGACGCATGAGCGACACCATGACCCGTACGATGACCACGCTGCTCGCCCGGGCGACCCGTACCGTGCACCGGCCCGCACGCGAACTCGCTGCCCCGCCTGCCGATTCCACGCTGCAGCCGGTCCTGGGCGATCCGGGGCTGCCGATCGCCGGCCACACCTTCGAGGCCTTCGAGGATCTGCTGGCCCTGCATCGCCGCCAGTACGAGTTGTACGGACCGGTGTTCTGGACCCGCCTGGCCGGCCGGGACGTGGTGATGGCCGTGGGCCCCGACGCGGTGGGGCAGGTGCTGTCCAATCGCAGCAAGACGTTCGCCGGCTCCGGCTGGGAGCAGTTCCTCGAACCCTTCTTCCGGCGCGGAATCCTGCTGCTGGACTCCGACGAGCATCTCTACCACCGTCGCACCCTGCAACAGGCGTTCACCCGGCCCCGGCTCATCGGCTACCTCGAGACCATGACCACCACCATCGATCACACGCTGACGTCGTGGGCGCCGGACACCGAGTTCATGACCTATCCCGCCGTCAAACGCCTGACCCTGCAGATCGCCTCACAGGTGTTCATGGGCGAGGATCTCGACGCGCAGTCGCAGGAGCTGCGAGATGCCTTCACCGCGGCGGTGCAGGCGACCCTGTCGGTGGTGCGCCACGACGTCCCCGGCGGAAAATGGCGTGCGGGGCTCCGCGGACGAAAGACCTTGGAGGACTTCTTCCGCGCGAAGCTCCCCCAAGCCCGCGCGAACCCCGGCACCGATCTGTTCAGCGTCCTGTGCAACGCCCAGGCCGACGACGGCGCCGAGTTCGGCGACGACGACATCATCAACCACATGATCTTCCTGATGATGGCCGCCCACGACACCACCACCACGGTGTCGATGATGATCTACAACCTTGCCGCACATCGCGAATGGCAGGATCGGGTCCGTCAGGAGAGCGAGGCACTCGGCCGCAACCACCTGACCTACGACGACATCGACAAGCTGCCGTCCCTGGACCTGGTGTTCAAGGAGAGCCTGCGCCTGTGCTCACCGGTCGGCGCACTGGCCCGCAAGACCACCGAGGACACCGAACTGCTCGGCACTTCATCCCCAAGGGCACCCTGGTCGGCGCGGCGGTGTCGTCCGGCCATCGGATGGAACCGTGGTGGCGTGACCCGGACACCTTCGACCCCAACCGCTTTGCCGAGGACAACCGCGAGGACAAGGCCCATCGTCATCAGTTCACCCCGTTCGGCGGCGGAGTGCACAAGTGCATCGGGATGTACTTCGGCGGGATGGAAGCCAAATCCATCCTGTACCGCATGCTCCTCGACTTCGAATGGTCGGTGCCCCAGGGATATTCACCCCGCATGGGATATCTGACCGGACCGTATCCGGCCGATGGTCTGCCGATCGTCCTGCGCCGGCGCACGCGGACCGAGGAGCACACATGACCTGCCCGCGCGCATCGTCGGCCTTCGACGACTTCACCGGGGAGGCACGCGCACTGACGGTCGGGGACGACTCGCACCGAGCCACACCGCCACTGGGACCGGACTCGCTGATCTGGCGGTACTACGGCGATCTGCGCGTGCAGCTCCTGGGTTTTCAGCGGCTCGCCTCCACCGAGAACTCCATCGCCCAACTGGCCCAGGCCGTCGACGACCACTCCGTCATCTTCGGGGACTTCATCGGCCGTGCCCGACGGACGGCCATCCCCGTCCTGCACACGGTGTACTCGAGCGATCCCCACACGTGGGGGCAGAAGGTGCGGGACTTCCATCGTCCGATCAAGGGGCAGATGCCCGACGGGTCGCGCTATCACGCGCTCAATCCCGAGCTGTTCTACTGGGCGCATGCGACATTCATCGATCAGGTGATCTACGGTGCCGACACCTTCATCCGGCCGTTGTCGTATGCGGAGAAGCAGCAGATCTTCGAGGAGGGCAAGGCGTGGTATCGGCTCTACGGGGGGTCAGTGCGCGCAACCAACCGGAGACCTACGACGAGTTCGTCGAGTACTGGGATGACATGCTCGACCGGATGGCACCCAATCGGGTGGTCCGCTACGGCGCAGGCTACATCCGGAAAGGCGTTCCCCGCCCAGGGCCGATCCCCGCATGGCTGTGGTGGCCGATCGCCACCCCGATCAATGCGTTCACTCGGACCGTACTCGCGGGAACCCCTCCTGCACAGGTCAAAACAGCTGTGGGCATCGAGTGGTCGGCGAGCCGGGAACGCAGATTCCTTCGGGCAGCTCGGGTGATCAGGGCACTCGGCCCGATCTTCGACCGCCTTCCGATCGGCCTCGCCTATCTGCCCTGGGCGGCAAAGGAGATCAAACGCAGCGGACGGGACCCTCGACGCGCCCGCGCCACCGGAGGAGCGGCATGACCATGCAGATCACACCGATTCCGGGTCGCTGCGTCGGACACGGGATGTGCGTCGCCTACGCACCGGACCTGCTCGACGACGGACTCGTCGAGGTACTCACCCCGGACATCCCGGACGATCAGCGTGACCTCGTCCGTGACGTCCTCGACGCCTGCCCGGCGCAGGCCCTCGCCCTCGCGGACGACACGTCGAGCTGAGTGCGCGCTGCTCTCGCCGGATCGGGCTCCGCAGAGTCCGATTCACCGAACCGACCGCACTCACCGCTGCGCCGGCTCCTCGTCGGGAACCTCCACCTCGACGGGGCCGCGCACCGGCGGCAGGTGCTTCGTGGACGAGAACGCCAGTCCCAGAACGGTCAGCGCGGCGAGTGCCACCACCGACCACAGCACGACGAACAGTCCGACGTGTACGGCCAGTCCGGCGATGATCAACGGCAGGAAGAAGCCGACGTAGGCCAGCGAGTAGAAGGCGCCGGTCAGCACCGCGAGTTCGGATGGTCCGGCGATCCGCTGCACCTCGAGAAGCCCTGAGACCTGCCCGATCCCGATGCCGGCGCCGATCGCGACGTTCGAGACCACGGCCAGGATGATCGACTGGAGGTCGATGCTGACCGTGGCCAGGGCGATCCCGGCGGTCAGTGCGAGCACCGCGACGATCAGTCCGCGAGCCGAGTTCTCCGAGTGGATCCAGCGCGCGAACGGCTGCACGAGTGAGGATGTCGCGAGCGCGATCACCGAGGCACTGGTGGCGAAGACCAGACCGTAGGCGCCCGTCGCATCCTCGAGCCGGGTCGGGAGGTATCCGTATCCGATCGCCGCGCCACCGAAAAGCCATGGGCTGGCGATCATCACGACGAGAAGGAAACGCTTGTGGGTCATGCCGGGCGCACGGAATCCGCGTCGTGACACCGATTCTGCGGTGTCGGCCGGTGCGCGATGGGTCTCGGGTGCGGTGAGGACGGCGGCCAGCGCCGGGACGCTCAGCGCGATGTGCACCAGGAAGGGCAGCGTCTCCGGCAGCGGTCCCCACTGTGCGAGGAGACCTGCAACCAGTGCGCCGCACGCCGATCCGGTGCCGAAGACCACCGCCGACCGCCGCGCACCCGTACCGGGGCGGGCACCCGCATCGTAGGGGCGCATGGACAGTTCGGTCATCCAGCTGGTCCCGACGGCCATCGCCACACCGACTCCGATCCCGGAGAACAATCGGCCCGCGGCCAGGAAGCCGAGCCCGAACGGACCCAGGGCCAGCAGCACGCTTCCGGTGATCGTCGCCAGCACACCGCCGAGCATCAGCCGCTTGCGGCCACGCCGGTCCGACATCGCGCCGGCGATCAGCAACGCCGGGATCAGTCCGAGCACGTAGATCCCGAGGAGACCGTTGACCACGATCGACGAATAGTGCACGCGCTCTTCGTACATGAGCAACAGTGGACTGAATTGGTTTCCGCCCCAGGTGCAGGCGAAGATCCCGGCCCACACCGCCATCCAGGGGCGCAGGCGTGAGGTGACTCCGGTTGCGGCGGCCGACACCACCATCACAGTGCCCCGCGATGCGAGGCGACGTGATCATGCAGGACCGCCGCATACCGCTCGCCGTCACCGGCGGCCAGCGCGTCGGCCAGCTGCCGGTGTTGGGCCAGGCCCTCCACCAGTTGTTCGGGTCGCACCCGGACCAACTGGTGGCGTAGGCGCTGCTGCCGGTCGTGCAGTCGCCCCATGAAGTCGACGGCGATGCGGTTCCCGGACGCCTCGACGACCGCCGAGTGGAACTCGTCGTCGGCGTCGAGATAGGCGACGACGTCGGCGTTCTCGGTGGCGACGACCTGCAGGTCGAGCAGCCGATGGAGCCTCGGCATGAGCGTGTCGATGTCGCCGAGCCGGATCGCCCGCTGCGCTGCCGCCGATTCGATGGCCTCGCGCATCTCGAGGACGTCCTCGGCCTCGCTGGGGGCGATCGGCCGGACGATCGCGCCCTTGCGCGAGAGCAGGTCGAGCAGCCCCTCCGCGGTCAGCCGCAAAAACGCCTCGTGGACCGGCGTCCGGCTGATCCCCAGATCGGCGACCACGAGCCCTTCGCTGATCATCGTCCCGGACGCGAAGTCGCCGCGGATGATCGCTGCCTTCACGTGGTGGAAGGCGCGATCAGACGCCGAAACCGCAGGTTGGTCGTCGGGAGTGCGCATGGACATGGGACGACGATAGCACTTGCATGCATCGATGCATGCAAGTGCTATCGGACCTGTTTCCCGACGCGGAGTCAGATCACGCCGGCCCGTCGCCGGTGATCAGCACCCAGACATTCGCTCCGCTCGGCGACGGTCTCACTCACCCGCGACACGTGTCTGTAGATCCTGCAGCGCCGCATCGATCTGTCCGTCGACCGCCGCCACGAACCCGTCCGATGCGAGTATCGGGCCGACCAGACCATCGGACAGCCCGGCATCGGTCGTCGCGACCGCGACGGTCCGGTGATGGGAGAGGTGATCGAAACCGACCTTCCCGTGGTAGGCGCCGGTCCCGGAGTTGCCCAACCCCGCCGAACGGTGTGCCCGGAAGGAAACCGTGGGCGATGGCATCGTTGACCGTCACGCCACCGCTGGTCGTGAACTCGAGGAACTTTCGCAGTTCGTCATCGTCGCTGCCGAACCAGTACGCCCCGAGCGGCGCCGGCCGGGCACCGATGTAGTCGATCACCTCGTCGAGGTCGTCGTAGGTGTAGACGGGAAGGACCGGACCGAAGATCTCCTCGTCGGCGATCAGCGCATCGGCCGGGACCCGCCGGAGGATCGTGGGGTCGATACGTCGACTCGTGGTGGACGAACCCACGTCCGTTCCGGGATCGGTGAGATCGACGCGCTCGGCGCCCTTGCTCAGCGCATCCTCCACCAAACGGAGAACCCGAGAGTGATTGCGTTCATTGACGATCGACACCACGCCGGCCGCGGACGCCGGCCGCGGCGACACCGCCCGGATCTCCGCCGCGAGCTTCTCCAGGAAGGCACCCTTGAGTGCGCTCGTCACGAAGACGTAGTCCGGACAGAGACACACCTGCCCCGCGTTGAGCAGACGGGTACCGGCCACACGATGCGCGGCCAGATCCAGGTCAGCCGAAGGGGAGATCACCACCGGGTTCTTGCCACCGAGCTCCAGCGTCGTCGGGACGAGGTTTCGTGCGGCCGCCTCGGCGACCTTGCGCCCGACCGCGGGTGATCCGGTGAAGATCAGGTGATCCAGGTCGAGCTCCGAGAAACGTTGTGCGGTCTCGAGATCCCCGACCACCACCGCGACCTCTTCCGGCGGCAGGTATTCGGCCACCGCCGCGGCCAGGATCGCGCCGGTACGCGGATGGAAGTCCGGGAACTTGATGATCACGCGGTTGCCCGCGGCGAGCGCATCGATTGCCGGATGAATCGTCAGCTCCAACGGGAAGTTCCATGCGCCGACCACACCGACCACACCCAACGGCCGCTTCTGCACGTAGCCGCCGGCAACGACCTCCGGCTTCATCCACTCTTCGATCCCCTCGCGGAGCTCCGCCGCAGCACCCACCGAGGGCAGCACATCGAGGGCTTTCGTCAAGGCGGGGGGACGGCTTCCGTACTCGCTGTCGAGGCTCGCGGCGAGGTCGGCGCTGTGCTTCACCACAGCCAGCAGGAGACGATCGATGCGACCGATCCGGGTCTCGGCACTCGCGATGCCCTCGGCACGGAATGCCGCGCGCTGGCGTCGGACCAGATCTTCCAGATCCGTGGCGGTGATCGCCTGCAGGTCCGGCGTGGGGGTTGCTGTCGTGGTCATCAGAGCCCTTTCGGTGGATGGTGGGACGACGCGGTCCGGCGGTATCCGCTCTCCCGCTGTCCTCACGAATCGATCGGTCGGTGCATGGCGTCTCATTGGTGACGCTCACCACAGACGCTCCGAGCGTGGACGCCCTGAGAGTTGTCCAGATTCTTGGACAGGTCGGGCCTTCCGGGGTCGCACGCGGGCCACCCCACCAGGCCATTTCCACCTGATACCGTCGGATGTGTGATGCGCGACACCGATCCCGACCTGCCGTTGGGGGGTGGCCAGACCTCCTTGCGTCCCGAGATCGCCTCGTCATGGTTCCGATCCCGGTTGAGCGGAGTCGATCCCAGCGCGCCGCCGTCACTCGATTGGGAGGCCGGCGTCCCCGCCGGATCGCTGGCCTCGGCAGCCGACGACGTGGTGCGGACCGTCGCCCGAGACCTGCGCGATGTCGGTGCGGGTGTACTGCTCGCCGACAGCTTCGCTCGTGTCGTCGACATCGGCGCCGACGACTCGTCGGTTGCGGCGTGGATGGCCTCGCTCGGTGCGGTACCCGGCGCCCGCTTCGGCGAGGACAATGCGGGCACCAATGCGATCGGCACCCCGATCGAGATACGCCGGTGTGTGTCGGTTCTGGGCGAAGAACACTTCCACGACGACTTCAAGGAGTTCAGCTGTCACGGCCGGCCCGTGTACCACCCGATCACCAGACGAACGATCGGCGTCGTGAACATCTGCTTCCGCAGAGAATCCGACAATCCACTCTTCAGTGCCATCGCACGGCGGGCGGTGGACGACATCACATCCGTGATTCTCGAACGCAGCCCGCGCAAAGAGCAGTTGCTGGCCGCCGCGTTCTCTTCGACGCAGTTCCGGCACAGTCACGCACGAATAGCCCTCGGCGACAACTCCGTGATCGCGACCCCCGAAGCGCTGGATCTGCTCGGCAGCAAGGATCACGCGGCCGTCCGAGCCATGGCCGACGACATCCTCCGGGGGTTCTCCGCCACCGACGAGCTCACGCTGGAGTCGGGACTGGCCGTCGACGTGGGCTGGACCGCCGTCGACGGAGCCGGTCTGATCGCCTGTCTGTCACCTCGCGTCACCGACGAGACCGCCGGTGGAGGGCAGTTGCCGTACCGATGCGGCCTGGCCCGTCGCCCTCGTGGGTGAACACGGTTCCGGGCGTACCAGTCGTGCGCGGGCGCTACTCGGCCATGGTGATCACATCGTCGTGGACGGCATCGATGCCGGGCGCAGATCAGATTTCGCCCGCCGAGTCGACGCCGCATTCGATCGGGCCGCGCTCTCTTCGGCCGGACTGCTGATCGAGAATGTGCATCTCCTCGGTGAGAGCGAGGTAGTCCGCCTCGCCGAGCACCTCCGACGCACGCGGCTCCGGGTCGTCCTGACCGCCGTCCCCGGACCGGACTGGGACTGTGTGTACGGCGTGTACACACCTGTCCTCGGACACCTGGAAGACATCCCGCCGCTGCGATCGCGGCGCGACGAGATCCCCCGGATCGCGGCGACGATGCTCGGCGAGACACCGCATGGAACGTCTCGTCGGTTCAGTCCGGCAGCACTTCGATGCCTCACCGGCCAGATGTGGACCGGCAATCTGGCCGAGCTCCGTCGTGTGGTCGAGGCGGCCGCCGATCAGCGGACAACCGGCGATGTGACCCCGGACGACCTCCCGTCCCGATATCGGCACAACCATCGCCCCCTCCCCCCGCGCGAAGAGGCAGAGCGAGAGACCATCCTGCGGGCGTTGCGCCACACCGGCGGCAATCAAACCAAGGCCGCACGCGAACTGGGAGTGAGTCGATCGACGCTGTACAACCGCATGCAGAGCCTCGGTATCGGCACCGGGGTGTAGGACCGTTGCCCCTCAGGGATTCGTATGGGGAACGAGTGGGCCGACCGATCTTCGGCAAGAAAGAACACCGCATCCACGGAGAATCCGGTCCCGTGCTCTCACCGCACGTCTGCCTGGACCCGCATCCTCGTGTCCTCCACAATCGTGGCCGCCACCTCCTGCAGCAGCGCAGCTCCGTGGGTCATGCAGCGGTCGAGATCCGGCTCGATGTCGGTCAGGGCGTACACGCGATCGAATCCCGCAGCGCGCGTCTGCTGCTCGGTCAGCATGCAACGACCGGCGACGGCGACAACCGGAACGCCCCGTGCGGCAGCCGCCTTCGTGACCCCGGTCGGCGCCTTCCCGAAGAGCGTCTGGGTATCGAGATTGCCTTCTCCGGTCACGATGAGATCTGCCTGCTCGACGTGATCGTCGAAGGCGATGATGTCGAGAAGCCAATCGACACCTCGACATGTCTCGGCTCCGAGTGCGGCGATCGCCGCGTATCCCACTCCCCCGCCGGCGCCGGCGCCGGGGGCGTTCACCGCCTCTGGGGCACTCGGTCTGCGCTCTCCGAGAACACGGCTCCAATGCTGCAGGCCCGCCTCCAGCACCTGCTGTTGCCCCAGGTCGGCGCCCTTCTGATGAGCGAACACCCGCACGGCGCCATCCGGACCGAGCAGAGGGTTGTCGACGTCACGTGCAACGAGAAATCTTGTGTCACCGATCAATTGGTCCAGGGGTTCGAGATCGATGCGATGAAGCGTCGCGAGGGCGGCACCGCCCTGCGCCACCTCGCAGCCATGGCGATCCAACACTCTGGCTCCGAGGGCTTGCAGGAGGCCCGCTCCGCCGTCGGTGGAAGCACTTCCCCCCAGAGCCAGGACCACTGTGGACACCCGAGCCTGCGACAAAGCGTGTGCGATCAACTCACCCATGCCAAATGACGACGCGCCCATGGGGTCTCGGCCGGCCACCGGGAGTTGACCCAAGCCGACCGTAGCGGCCTGCTCGATCACGACGGTGTCGTCCAGTCGCGCATAGCCCACCACCCGGGGATGTCCCAGGGCATCTCGGGCGGTGGCGCGGACCTGCTGCCAGCCATGGGCGACGAGCGCAGCGACGGTGCCGTCTCCGCCGTCAGCGATCGGGCAGATCGATGTGGTCCAGTCGGGGGCCTGATACGCGATACCGGATCGAAGCGCGCGGGCCACCTGCTCTGCGGTCAGCGACCCTTTGAACTTGTCAGGGGCAATGAGTACGCGTGTCACGCGGTTGTCCCGGAGACCCACACCGTGCGGGCATTGGTGAACTCCCGCATCCCGAGGTCGCCGAGCTCTCGACCGAAGCCGCTGCGTTTGACGCCACCGAACGGGACGCGCGGGTCTGATGCCACAAATGAGTTCACATAGAAGGCACCGCAATCGATTCGGCGACCGACACCGACCGCTCTGTCGATGTCACGGCTCCAGACACTGGCCGCGAGGCCGTACTCGGTGTCATTCGCCGTCTCGACCGCCGAATCATCATCGGACACCGAGACCAGCACTGCGACAGGACCGAAGGTCTCCTCGTTGTACACCGGCATATCAGGGGTCACGTCTGCGAGGACGGTAGGTGCATAGAAGTTGCCCGTCCGATCGAGCCGGTGTCCACCGGCGAGCACCGTCGCACCCATCGCCACCGACGTGTCGACCTGACGCTGAATCTGGTCGACGAGATCCGGGCGGGCCAGCGGGCCCATATCGGTCGCCGGATCGGTCGGATCTCCCACGGTGATCCGATCCACTCGGCTGACGAGCTCGTGGGTGAAGTCGGCGATAACGCTCTCGGCGAGGATGATTCGCTTGGCCGCGATGCACGTCTGGCCTGCGCACATGAATCGCGACCGCACGGCGTGGTTTGCCGCGGTGCCGAGATCAGCGTCGTCGAGGACGATGAAGGGGTCCGATCCACCGAGTTCGAGCACCGACTTCTTCAGCGCCCTCCCGGCCGAACTCGCTACCGCGGCCCCGGCTCTGGTCGAGCCGGTCACCGTCACCGCAGCCACGCGGGCGTCGGCGATGACGCGATCGGATACGGCGCCCACGACCGACTCCTCGACCAGAATGGTGCTCAGGAGCCGGATGTCACCGCGACCTTCGGCGAAGAGGGATTCGATCGCAAGTGCGCAGCCGGTGACATTCGGGGAGTGCTTGAGGATGACGGTGTTCCCGGCCATGATCGCGGGCGCGGCGAATCGGAAGAGCTGCCAGAGCGGAAAGTTCCACGGCATGATCGCCAGAATCACTCCGAGCGGTTCGTATTCGATTCGCACAGCGGCATCGTCGGGACCGGAAAGGGGCGTCGCGGCAAGTGCGGTCGGGCCGTGGTCGGCCACATGGCGGCAGTTCCATGCGCACTTCGCCACCTCCGCGGCCGCCTCGGCGAGCGGCTTGCCCATCTCGGCGGTGATCAGTGCGCCCAGTTCGGCGCTGCGCTCCTCGATGAGGTCGGCGATACGATGCAGGACCGCGGTCCGAGCGGCGAACGGCTCGTGCCTCCATGTCGCAGCGGCATCTGCGGCCTGCTCCACAATCTCGTCGATCTGTGCAGGGGTGTGCGTGGGATAGTCACCGATCGGCTCGAGGGTCGTGGGGTCGACCGTGGTGAGAGTTGAAGTGGTCACGAGTGTCCTTGTGTCATTATGGTTTCCATGTTCGGTGTCACTACGGTTCGGTGTCATTGCGGTCCGGTGTTCGACGGTCACGCACCGCGGTATATCGGACCGCGCTCGACGACCCGCATCAACATGTCTTCGTCGATACCTTCGGCGATGGTGATCGTGCGTGGCTGTTGTCCGGTGTAACCGAGCCGGCGCCGCACGTCGGGATGCATGTAGTATCCTCCGGCGACCGTGAGCGTGATGGCGTCGAGGGCATCGGGGTCCGACCCCGTCAGGAGATCGATGGCGTCAGCGGCGGCCATGGTCACGGTCGCCCCGAATGCCCGCCGGAGGTGGGCCGCCAGATCGGGACGAACGGCCAGCACCCGACCCAACTGATCGGCGGTCACCGCGACCTCGGAGGCCGCCGGCATACCATCTCCGGCGGGAATCAGATGGTCGGCGATCGAGGTCAGCCAGACTCGTAGCCCCGCAGACCGGAGCAGGTCTGTTCCGCTCGGGTCGGTGGGTGCCGTCGTCGACGGTGCTGCCGGGACCGACTGCGTCAGGAACCCACTCATGCCGGCACCTTCTCATCCATCCGCCGGCTGATCATGTGTTCCACCGAACGCAATGCGAGCGCGACGATGGTGCTGGTGGGGTTGACACCGCCGGAGGTGACGAACACGCTGCCATCGATGATGTGGAGATTCGGCACGTCATGGCAACGGCCGTACTGGTCGACCACCGAGGTCGCCGGATCGGTTCCCATACGCGCAGTTCCGAGTAGGTGCCATCCCGAGTAGCGCATCAGTGACTCCGTGGCGATATCCGTGGCGCCGGCCGCTCGCAGGGACTCGCTCGCTCGTGCGATGTGGAAATCGAGTAGGCGCCGCGAATTCTCACTCACCGCATACGTCAGCTTCGGAGCGGGGATACCCGACGAATCGCAGAGCCGGGCATCGATGGTGACGCGGTTGGCCTCGTCGGGCAGGTCCTCACCGAAGATCCCCCAACTGATGGACCGTCCCAGATGGCGACGGACATGCTGATGATGTCCTGGGCCCCAATTGTTCTCGCCGGCACGTGTGGGCATGGCGGCGTTGAGCGGACCCCCAGTGGGTGCCAGACTCCACTTGGCCCCCCGGACGAAGTCCCGATCACTCGAGGTCTCGTAGAACTGATAGCTGGTGATCTTGGCTCCGACGTGGCCTTGCCATGATTCGAGATCGTCGGCGAAATACCCGGTGACGTTGGCAAAGGGATGAACCATCAACCGCTTCCCGACGAGCCCGCTCGAGTTGGCCAGTCCGTCGGGATGCTGCGCCGAACTCGAGTTGAGCAGAATTCGCGCGGTGCCGATGGCATTGGCGGCCAGGATCACGGCGTCGGCCCCGATGGAGTGCCATCGACCATCGGGATCGACGTATTCCACCCCGGTCGCAAGCCCCGACGAATTGGTCAGGATGCGGGAGACCCTGGCACCTGTCAGCAGACGCGCGCCGCGGGCGACCGCGTCCGGCCAGTGGGTGAGATCGGTGGATGCTTTCGCCCCTTCTGGGCAACCCTGCATGCAGGCGCCGAACTGAACGCAGGGGGTCCGCCCCTTGTAAGGTGCGGACAGCACGGCCTGTGTCGCCGGCCACCAGTGCCAACCGAGCTCGTCATGAGCCCGCGCCATCTTGTGCCCGATCTCGCCTATCGGCAGCGGCGGCAGCGGTGGTTCGGCACCCCCGGGGTATGCAGGGTCCCCGCCGACACCGGACGCCCCGAAGGCGATGTCGGTGCGTTCGTAGAAGGGAAGCAGGTCGGCATAGCTGATCGGCCAGTCATCGGCCACGCCGTCAAGACTCCTCACACGAAAGTCCGACGGCACCAGACGAGGCCAGTCGCCGGCGTAGAGCACCGTGCTGCCACCCACGCCGGCGAACATCAACGGCGCGATCGCGGACTCTGAGTCATCGATCGGGTAATCCTCCACGCGGCCACGCACATTCGGGCTCGCCGACCATTGCTTTCGCGCCTCGAGTTCGTAGGTGATGCGTTGCCCCGGATAGTCGGCACGATCGGGCCAGTGGCCCTGCTCCAGACACACCACACCGAATCCTCGAGACGCCAGCGCGGCTGCTGCGACACCGCCTGACGCACCGGCGCCGACGATGACGACATCCACGTGTTCCATTGGGTCCTCTCCGCACTTGCGCCCCGATCGTGAGCTCGACTGCCGGATCAGTGACGGTAAGCGCTTGCCGCTAGCGTACGGGCAGCGACCTTCTGTGGCAAGGGCCACTCTGCGGCCGTCCTATGACCGGGGTCCGCCCCACACACGCACCGGTGACGAGTTCGGGCGACCGGTCAGGAAGACACCGGCGCCGGACCGGTACTCGCGCGCACGACGAGGTCGGCGGGCATCCGCGCCTGTTGCGGACCGACCGCGGCGTCGGCACCGACCAGCATCTCCATGGCCCGAGTGCCCATGGCCTCCAACGGCAGCCGCACCGTGGTCAGCGGAACCCGAAGATCCACCGTCATCCACAGATCGTCGAAGCCCACCACGGACACATCGCCGGGTACGTCGCGACCGAGGTCATCATGCAGCGCGGCCAATGCTCCGATGGCCATCAGGTCGTTGAGTGCAAACACGGCCGACGCCTCCGGAGCCCGCTCGACCAGCTGGATCATCGCGGAGTATCCACCATCACGACTGAAGTCGCCGTCGGCCACCGTGATGTCGTCGGGCGTGCCGCCGAGATCGACCCATGCGTCTGTGAAGCCGGTCAACCGTTCATGCACCGTGGTCAGGTGCGCCGGACCGGAGATGATGCCGATACGGCGGTGCCGCAGGTCGAAGAGGTGGCGTGCCACCTGCGCGGCACCCCGTCGGTTCGCGGGCAGTACCGCAGAATACGGGCCACGATGATCGCCGACGACAGCGACTCGCCCCCCGCCGCGGATGAAGCGCTCGAGCGCACTGTTCAAACGTGCCTGCTGGTCGTCGGCCAGACGTGGGCTACCGGCCAGCAGCAGCGCCCGCACCCGCTGAGCCTGGAGGCGCTGCACGTAGTCGACCTCGAGGTCCTGATCGCCGAAAGTGTTTGCCAGCGTGGTCAGCAAGCCGTGTGCGGATGCGACTCGCATCGCCCCCTTGGCGATCGTCGCAAAGTAGGGATCGTCGACCTCGTGGACGATCAGTCCCACCACCGCCGTGGTCGACCGGGCCAGCGCCTGCGCGGGTCCGTTCGACACGTAACCCAACTCTTCGGCCGCTTGCATGATCCGGGCGGTGCTTGCCGCCGCAACGACACGTTTGCCACCGTTGAGAACCCGCGAGGCCGTGGCAAGCGATAGCCCGGCTCGCTCGGCAACGTCCTGCAGGGTGACCTCGGATCCCATCCTGCGCTCCTCTCGTCCACGGTCACGATAGCTGCTCACCTGCGTCTCCCGCTCCATCCGGACCTCCGCCCGCACCCGGTGGAGTCCCCTCGATCGCGGTCGGGGAAGAGTCATCCGTCGCGTGCGCGATCCTTGCCGCCGAACGGTACAGCGTGCTTTTATGGAAAGCGCTTGCCATCACAGATGGAGATATCACAGAGGAGATCGAGCATGACCCTGCCCACCACCATCGGAATCATCATGAACGGCGTATCCGGACGAATGGGATACCGCCAGCACCTGACGCGTTCGATCCTGCCGATTCGCGAGCAAGGCGGTGTCCTGCTCTCCGACGGATCCACGAGGGTTCAGGTCGAACCCATCCTGGTCGGCCGGGATGAACGCAAGCTCGCCGACATCGCCGAGCGGCATGGACTCACGGAGTACTCGACGGATCTCGATGCCTGCCTTGCCGACTCGCGGTGGGACATCTACTCCGACTTCCTGGTGACCCGAGCGCGCGTGTCGGGACTCCGCAAGGCCATCGATGCCGGAAAGGCCATCTACACCGAGAAGCCCACCGCCGAGAGCTTCGACGACGCACTCGATCTGGCACGGCGCGCTGCACGGGCAGGTGTCAAGAACGGCGTGGTCCACGACAAGCTCTTCCTCCCCGGACTGGTCAAGCTCAAGCGCTTGATCGACTCGGGATACTTCGGCGAGATTCTTTCTGTACGTGGAGAATTCGGATACTGGGTGTTCGAGGGAGACTGGCAGGAAGCCCAGCGGCCGAGTTGGAACTACCGCAGCGAGGACGGCGGAGGCATCGTCAGCGACATGTTCCCCCACTGGAGCTACGTACTGGAGTATCTGTTCGGCAGTGTCACATCCGTCTACACGACAACCGCCACCCACGTTCCCACCAGAATCGATGAGAACGGCATCCCGTACACGGCCACCGCCGATGACGCCGCCTACGCCATCTTCGAACTCGACAACAACATCATCGCCCAACTCAACTCCAGCTGGACCGTGCGCGTCGATCGCAACGAACTGGTCGAGTTCCAGGTCGACGGCCGGCTCGGTAGTGCCGTCGCCGGCTTGTTCGACTGCCGCGTCCAGCATCGCTCGGTCACCCCACGTCCGACGTGGAATCCCGATCTGCGCGAGACGCACGACTACCGCGCCGACTGGAGCCTTGTTCCCGACAACGCAACAATCGACAACGGCTTCAAAGCACAGTGGGAACAGTTCATCCGCCATGTTGTCGAAGGAGCACCCCACCCGTTCGACTTCGCGTCCGGTGCCCGCGGCGTGCAGCTCGCAGAAGCAGCACTCCGAAGCGCCGAATCCGGTCGGCGTCTTCCGGTTCCGGAGATCTCGCTCGATGTGCCGCAGCGTGAGACGGTGGCCCTCTGATGCCGACGATCCACCTCATCGACGAGGCCGGTACCACGCGTCCGCACGAACTGTCGCCACCCGAGATCGGTGTCACGACCGTGCTTCGGCGCCCCACCTCACGCCGGGTGTATGCCGCGGCACACGTCGTGCCACGGGTCGCCGGTAACAACGTCCCCGACTCCGCCGCCGACATCGACTGGGATTCCACACTCGCCTTTCGCCATCACCTGTGGTCGTGCGGTTTGGGGGTCGCCGACGCCATGGATACGGCCCAGCGCAACATGGGACTCGATCCGACCGCCATCCGTTCACTGATCACACGCTCGACAGCCGAGGCGAAAGCCGTGGGCGGATCGATCGTGGTGGGAGTCAACACCGATCACCTCGAGGATGACGTCGTGTCCTTGCAGGCTGTGGTCGATGGCTATGTCGAGCAGCTGGAGTTCGCCGAGAGTCAGGGCGCGGAAGTGGTGCTCATGGCGAGCCGACATCTGGCCCGGATCGCCAAAGGTCCCGACGACTACCGCCACGTGTATCGGCAGGTGCTGTCGCGGTGTTCCTCCCCGGTGATCCTGCACTGGCTCGGACCGATGTTCGACCCCACGCTGGCCGGGTACTTCGGTTCGGCCGACGCCTCGGTGGCGCGCGACACCGTCGAACAGATCATCATCGAGAACCAGGAATCGGTGGCCGGGATCAAGGTCAGCCTGCTCGACGGGGACACCGAAATCGCCCTACGCCGAACGTTGCCCGCAGATGTGTCCGTCTTCACCGGCGACGATTTCAACTATGTGGACATGATCGCCGGCGACGGGGAGACGCACTCGGATGCACTGCTCGGTGCCTTCGCCACCTGCGCACCGGTTGCTGTCGCCGCCCTCCACGCGCTCGACCGAGGTGACGAGGCGACCTTTCGTCAACTGCTCGAGCCGACCCAAGATCTGGCTCGTGAGGTCTTCGGTCCTCCGACGGCCTTCTACAAGACCGGAGTGGCGTTCCTCGCCTGGCTCAACGGCCATCAACCCGCATTCGTCATGGTCGGTGGCCTGCAGTCGGCACGCAGCCTCCCCCACCTGTCCCGACTGATTCGGTTGGCGGACAACGCCGGTGCCCTGGAGAATCCGGATCTGGCGGCATCACGGTGGAACTCTCTGTTGGCTCTTCACGGCGTCGACGCTCCGGCGCGGCCTGTCGGTATCGGACCGGCGGTGGCACATGACCATGCATGATCGACTCTCGCTCAACCAGGCGACGATCAAACGCGCCGATCTGTCGCAGGCGTTGTCCGCGACGGCGGCCGCAGGTATCCCGTCCATCGGACTGTGGCGCGAACCCGTCCACGACGTCGGTCTGTCGACCGCGTGCACGATGGTCGCCGATTCCGGACTTCGGGTCTCGAGCCTGTGTCGCGGTGGCTTCTTCACCTCCGACGATCCTGGGGAACAGCAGCGGGCCCGCGACGCCAATCTCCGTGCGATCGACGAGATCGCCCAGCTGGCCGCGGCAGGTGCCGCCGGATCGGCGCCCGTTCTGGTCCTCGTCGCCGGAGGCCTCCCGGAGGCGTCGACCGACCTTCGGGGAGCACGCGAACGCGCCACCACCGCTGTCGCCGACCTCGTCGACGCCGCCGCGGCCGCTCGGGTCACCCTCGCCATCGAGCCGATGCATCCGATGTATGCAGCCGACCGGGGCGTCATCTCCTCGCTGCGATCCGCACTGGACATCGCCGAGCATTTCGATGCGGCCACGGTAGGCGTGGTCGTCGACGCCTTCCACATCTGGTGGGATCCCGATGTCTACACCCAGGTGGCCAGAGCCGGTGTACAGCAACGGATATCCTCGTATCAAATCAACGACTGGATCACCCCGCTCCCGGCCGATGCCCTCCTCTCCCGAGGACTACCCGGCCAGGGACACATCGACCTCCGGGCTCTGACACGTGCGGTCGTCGACGCGGGCTACGGCGGCGACATCGAGGTCGAGATCTTCAATGCCGACATCTGGGCCCGCCCGTTCGACGACGTCCTCCGAGACATCCTCGTGGCCACCTCGGCGATGACCGTCTGAGGTCAGGCGAGACCCCGATTCCCTCGCGTGCATGGCCGGAGTCGGCGGTCTCCTGCCCTTCTCACCGACTAGGGCGCGAATGATTTTGCGCTCCAGCATGATCGGGCCGAGTTCCGTCCAGGACGGAACTCGGCCCCTCGCGTTCCGAAGCAGCACATGGTGTTCCGAACTCGTGGATTCGCCACCGCCACGATCACAGGAATGGTCCTCTGCCCCAATTCGTTTCGGACCATTGACGTAGATCACACAAGCGCGCTATCGTTCCGGCAAGCGCTTTCCATTGCGCTTTTCCTCAGGAGAATCAATGAAACCTGCACCCAAGTATCAGGCAGCCATGGTGCTGTACCACCTCGACGAACAGGGGATCTGGGAACACCAGTTGTTCGGCCTTCTCCGTCAGCACTACCCGGCTCGCGACCTCAGTGGGCTTCGTGAGGATCTGATCGGATTGAGCACGGTGGGGTGGCTGACCACCGAAGCTCTTGCCGAGCACAGCGGTCAGATCATCCGGCGCTACCGGCTCGCCGCGAGCGCCCGGCCGCTGATCGAGTACCAGCTCAACCTGAATCGCTATCTCCCCACTGATCTGAGCACGATTCTCGCGACCGGAGGCAACTCATGACCTTCCCCGGATCGGCGGTCGATCTCGCCGAGCAATCCCGTCTGGGAGACGGTAAGAAGACGCGTATGGGCATGATCTACGCGATTCTTGCCGCACCATCTCTGGGCCTCGCATTCGGGCTCCTCGGCAGTATCGTGGGCGCACCGCCGTTCAACGCACAGGCACCCACCGGCGCCTTCACCCTCGTGGCCGTCCTGCAGGTACCGTTCGGCGTCCTCGCCATCGCGCTGTTCCTCACGGTCACCGGCACATGGCGGGATACCGGGCGTGTCCTGGGGCACCGCGTCAGCTGGTGGAACCTCTTCGTTGCGGTCGGCGGCTTTGTCGGCGACATCTGTTTCGCCGCTGCGTCGGGACTGATCGGAGGCGCGCTCGCCGGTGCCATCGGCGGCCTCGCCGGCGTGGTCGGGGCCATCGTGGCCGCAACGCTGTATCGCGAACGAATCCTGCGTCCCACCACGCTGATCGGTCTCGTCGCCCTTGCTGTGGGAATCTGGCTCGCGGTCTCGGGAGGAGAGGTCAACGCTCCCACGCACGGCATCTACTTCACGGTCGGCCTACTCATCATCTTCGGTGGCGTACTCACATGGGGTTTCGAGAGCTTTGCCATCTCCGCGGGCACCGACCTCATGCCGGCGGAGGGCTTTCTCTGGTGGCGTGCCTTCTTCGGCTTGATCATCGCCAACATCCTTCTCTTCATCCTGTTCCCCGAAGGCCGTACCATCGCGGCACAGGCCTGGAGCGACCCGCGACTCATCGCATTCGGCGCCGTCATCGGATTCGGATGGGCCATCTGGATCATCATGGGCTACTACATCGGCATCTCTTATGCCGGTGCGGTCCGAGGAGGGGTACTCACCAATACTCTTGCATTCTTCTTCATATCGTTCTTCTCGCTCACGGTGTACGGCGCACCTTTCAGCGCCATCATCATCATCGGCTCGATCTGCACGGTCATCGGCGCACTCGTGATCGTGACCGAGCCCAAGTCCTACATCGCGCGCATCCGCGGTTGATCTCACCCGACAACACAGAGAGTGATGACCAGAACCATGCAACCCACCCAGACCGCTCGGTCGGACACAACACATTTGCCCAGCATCGAGCTGGTCGATGAATACCTGGCCACAGCACGGAGGGCCAAGTACCGTCGCCTACTCGGACTCGTGGCGATCTGCTCGATGCTCCTCACCGTACTGATCGTCATCTTCGCTCAAGGCTGGTATGCAGACTCCGGCGGGGGAGTCGGATGGGTGATCTGCGGAATCATCGTCACCATCTGCGCGATCGGCGGAGTCCTCGTCGACATCATTTACCGGAAGGACATCTAGGCTCATGAAAGAAACCCATTCCAGGGATTCGGCACCTGTCGATGATTCCGCATCCCCACTTCCGCTCTTGAATGCGAAGCTGTGGGCACTCGGATTTCTCGGTGTCGCGCTGGTTGTGGCGGTCACGTTCTCCACCGTGCTCATCGAGTTCATGGCCAGTGCGCACTGAGGGGGTCCGGTGACAGACACACGGTCACTTGCCGCACCGTCGTGCAACGAACGCTACTCCGCCACCCATACACGAGAGGTGGTTCGGTTCCTTGCCCGCTGGGCACCGTATGGTGGTGGCGACGACGAGGTGTTCGTCGAGTTCGGCATGCCGCCCGCATCGTTCTACCGACATGCCATCGAGCTCTTGTGCGAACACCCGACCGCTGCAGGCGATCTCGATATCGGGAAACTCGTCGGGTACTGCAGGAGGAAGGCTGCGATCGCGAGTCCGCGTGTCCGGGGTTGATCGGACGGTACCCAACCGCACCTGTGCCACCGATGCGGTTGGATACCGCGGTGATCAGCGCGCCTGTTCACGGTGCTGCGACTTCGGGGCTTCCGGGCTTCGGGATTCACCGATGCATCGACCGCATCGACCGCATCGACCGCATCGACGGCCGAGTCGCGTTCTCGCCGCGTCGGCGGCCCGATCAACCCAGCTCACGTTCGATCAACCGGCCCACCATGTTCAGGATTCGCAGCCGAAGTCCACGGCATGCACCGGCACACTCCGAGCCGGTACAGGTCAGTACACCAAGGCCTGAATGCCGAGCCCGAGTGCGATGGCGAACACCGATCCCAGCAGCATCGGCAGCAAGAACGACCCGTTGATCAGGATCGACCCTTGTTTGGTCGAGCCGGTCTTGTCGGTGAGGATGCACGCCTGTCCCAGACCGCTCATCGAGGCCAGCAGGTTGTTGCCGCTGGCGGCGCCGAGCATGCCGGTCATCGGGCCGACGGCCAGGCCCCCGGCCAACGCGGCCGGGACCAGCATCGTCAGCGACGCGACCTGGCTCTGGATCAGCGAGGCGAGCAGGAACAGGATCAGGGCGAACAACGCCACCGACACCCCGATCGCGCTGCCGACGAACGACGCCACCTGGTCCATGTGCGCGTTGAGGATCGTGCCTGCGAGCACCGGCACCGACGCCAGCAGCAGTGCGGCGATGAGACCGGTACCGATGATCGGCTGACCGATCACATCCTGGGTCGTGACCCGACACACGATCATGATCAGCCCGGCGACGGCGAACATCGTGATCGGGATCATGAAGGCCATCGACACCGTGTGGTCGAGCACCGAACCATCGGCCTGCACAACCTGATTGGTGGGCCGCAACGGTTCGAAGAACCCGAGGATGCACCCGCAGATCACGCCGCCGAGGAAGATGAACGCGCTCCACGGCGCACGATCACGCAGCGGCGGCAGATCCTCGGCGGCGTCGGCATCGGTGTTCGGCGGTTCGATCTCGCCGGCCGCCAGCCGCCGCTGATACTCCGGGTCGTCGGCGAGATCCTTGCCGTACCGCGACATCACCATCGACGTCAGCACGGTGGAGATCAGTGATGCGGGAATGGTCACGGCGAGCGTCTTGAGGAGGGTATTCCCCTCTGGCTCGGTGAGAGTGAGGAAGACGTAGGTGACCGCGGCCACCGGGCTGGCCATCAGGGCGAGCTGGCAGACCGCGACCGCGGTACCGAGGATGCGTTCGGGACGGATCTTCGCCGCATACGACACCTCGTACATGATCGGGACGAGCGCGAAGGTGATGTTCCCGGTCCCCGACATGACGGTGAACAGCCAGACGAACAGCGGTCCGACGACGGGGATGCTGCGCGGATGGCTGCGCATCGCCTTGCCCGCCAGGCGAACCAGCCATTCCATTCCGCCGGCGGCCGTCAGTGCGGCGGTCGCACAGATCACCGACAGGATGATGAACACCGCCGACAACGGCGGTGATGCCGGCTCCATCCGCATGATCTCCACCATGATGAAGACCGACACCGCCGAACATCCGATCAGGGCCATCGGCCCGTAGCGGACGCTGATGGCCAGGGGCGCGATGAACAGAAGGATCTGGACGATAACCTCGAAGGTCTGCACAGGACTGGTATTCCGCTCTCGGGTGATCCGTCGCCGACGGCGGGAGCACGTCGGCGTCAACGGTATGACACCCTAGCCTGGCCGACACCGGCTTCCGCCGTGCCCACCGGGATTGTCTCAATTCCACCAGTGATACGGCACGACAGCGGCTTTCGCTTCCCGGATCGGTGACCACGGCCACCCTCACCGAGGAGTCCACACGAAGATCCCCACGTCCATCAGCGGTGTCGCCGAGATCCGGCGGCGCACGAACGGCAAGCCCCGGCACCGCAGTCGAGGACGGCGACCTGACTGTCGCGCAGGAGGGAGCGGGGGGACTTCGGGGTCGGTGCGGGCGTTACGGCGGGCATCGCCGAGGAACGAGTGTGGCACCGCGAGACTTCGACAGCCGGAGTGCGCGGCCCCGCCCCTACCTCCCCATTCCCGAATCCGTGCGGTTACCCGACCACCACCAGGCCATCGTCGATGCGGCGATCACAGTGATGCGCGCAGGACGACGCCCGGTGATGGCGCGATTGAGTTCACCGATATCTGTTGAAAAGCAGCGTGTCTCAGTGATCCCGAATGGCGGTGACGGGTCGGCCCAGCTTGCTCAGCGTCCGCTTCCGCCGTCGATCGGGATGATCGTCCCGGTCACATACGCTGCACTGGAGACCAGCCAGGCGACCACTTCGGCCACGTCATCGGCGGTGCCGAGTCGGCCGAGGGGGATGCCGCTCACCGCCGCCTGGGTGGCGTCCTCGACCGATGTGTCACTTGCGTCCGAGAGCATCTCGAGTTCGGCGGCACCCATGTCGGTGTGGATGAACCCCGGTGACGAGGCTCAGAAAAATTCCTCAGGTGTGCTCACTGAAATTCCCCACCTGTGGGCGGCTCCTACTGTAGCGATCTGCGTGTCGGCGCGGTAGCTGCCCGCTGGTTTTGGGTGCGGGCGTGGTGGTCGCGGAGTCGGTAGGAGTCGCCGTCGAGTTTGAGTACGACTGAGCGGTGCAGGAGTCGGTCGAGCATGGCCGCGGCGACGGTGGTGTCGCCGAGGACTTCGCCCCATTCAGCGACTGACCGGTTGGTGGTGATGACGATGCTGGTTTTCAAATATCGTTGCGCCACAACCTGAAATAGTGCGGATGCGGCTTCGGCGGGCAACGGAAGATAACCAAGTTCGTCAATCACCAGCAGAGTCGGTCCGGCGAAGAACCGCATGCAGGTGGCCCACCTGCCCTCGATCGCGGCTTTGTGGCAGCGGGCGGCGAGGTCGGCCGCGGTGGTCACATAGGTGCGATATCCGGCGTGCACCGCGGCGTGGGCCAACCCGACGGCCAGGTGCGTTTTGCCGGTCCCGGGTGGGCCGACGAGCAGCACGTTGGTCGCTGACTCGAGGTAGGCGCAGGTTCGGAGTTCGCAGATCAGCGCCCGGTCCACACCAGGCGCGGCGTCGTAGTCGAACCCCTCGAGGGTGGCCGGGGTGGGCAGGCAGGCGAACCGCAACCGCCCGGCCAGTCGACGGGCCTCGGTCGCATCGACCTCGATGCCCAGCAGGTGCTCGAGGGTCTGGGTCATCGACCAGTCCTGCTCGCCAGCGGTCTGCAACACCTGCGGCAATGCTTCGGCGACGGCGTCGAGTTTGAGCACCGCGAGGTGCCCACGCAGTTGCTGATACACCGAGACCGCTGATTGTGGTTGCGGTTCAACAGTATTGGACGTGCTAACTCGGGTCAAGTTGTTGGTGGTGGTCATGGAAGGGAGGTCCTGTTCTGTGCGGCGCGTTCGTAGACGCTGAGATCGATCACCGACGTCTCGGCGGAATCGTCGGTGGTGGTGTTGGTTGTGTTGTTGTGGCGCAATACTTCTGCTGCATCGCGTGCGGTCTGGCCGGGTGGGATGCGTTCCTTGCGGCGATGCGGCCGCCCGGTGGCCGAGGCGGTGGCGGCCTTGGCGAAGGTATCCAGAGCCAAGACATGCCCGTGGTCACGAACCTGTGCCCCCGCCCCGGCCAGGGCCAGGCGGTGGCGGGCGATCACGATTCCCGACTCGGTGGCAATGTCGATGTGCCCGTCACCGAGACGTTCACTGACAGTCACCTCGCTCATCACCAGTTCTGGGGGCACCGAGTACTGGTTGCCTCGCCACGCCACCAGCGCCTGCCGGGACACGGTCCGGGTCCTCCGTGACCGTGGCGGGATACGGGGCCGCTGGCGGGGCGCTCAGCGGCTCGCGTGCGGCCACGGTGGCCACGTTCGCCCGCCCGTCTTTGGTGCGCCGCATCCGCACATCGGAACGGGTCCGGCAGAACGTGTCGCAACTGGCTTGCGCCTCGATCGCACTCATCTCATCCGGCAGAGTGCGCCACCACCGTTGCGCGGCAGTGTGATTGGCCTTCTCCACCACCCCTTTACGATTTCCACGCCGGGGTGGGCACACGGCCACCGACACGCCGTAATGCTTGGCCACGCCCGCGAACTCGGCGGTCAACGCCCCGGTCGAGGGGTGACACACCGTGGCCATCCGATCGAACCGCCACTTCTTGGTGACACCACCGAGTCGGCGGGTGATGCGGTCGAGGCCGGCGATCACCTGCGGGCGGGTCATATCCGGCGCCAGATAGCCGCGCCAGCGACCCGAATGCGCCAGCGACCCGACAAGCAGGAATGCCGTTGCACCCCAACCCCATTGCGCAGGAGGGTTCGGCAGTTCAACCCAATCCCATTGCGTCTCTTCACCCGGCGGGTGATCGATGACCGCGTTCGCGCGTTCGGTCACCTGCGCGCACTCCTCGCACCGGGGACGCAGCCCGAGCTGGCGGATCTGGCGGGTCAACGTCTGATACGACTGCGTGTAGCCCAGATCCTCGAGCTCGTCGCACAACGTACGCGACCACAAATGCGGATCCTCGACCAACCGCGCCCGCACATAGGCCACGAACGGCTCGAACGGATCGACCGCCGGCTTCTTGCGCTCACCCGGAACGCGATCGCCGTTGATGTAGGCCCGGATCGTCTTCCTGTCGTGCCCGGTATGGCGGGCGATCGCCGAGATCGTCCACCCCCGTTTATGCAAAGCATGTACTTCCACATCTTCCTCCCGTGTCAACATGAAAGCGGGCCTCCCGTGTGCTGGTGAGTGGTCAGAGACCATCAGCATCACGGGAGGCCCGCCTACTCTGGCGGAGCCACACGGGTGGGGAATTCAGATGAGCATCACTGGGGAATTTCGATGAGCGCCGTCACCGGTGCGACTGCGTTGACCCGGATGCCGCGCGGACCGAGTTCTGCCGCAAGCAGTCTGGTCAGGCCGACGACGCCGTGCTTGGCGACGTTGTATGCACCGTAGCCTGCAATGCCGATGAGCCCCGCGGTCGAGGCGACGTTGACGATCGCGCCGTGGCCGTGCTGGGCAAGGTGCGGCACCGCGAGTCGGGAGATTCGTGTCGCACCGAGGACGTTGACCTGCCAGGAGAGCTCCCACTCCCCGTCTGGGACGTCGGCGAAATCGCCGACACCGATTGCGGCCCCGGCATTGTTGACGAGAATGTCCAGTCGCCCGAACTGGCTCACCACATCGGCTATCACCGCCTCCGACCGGGCAGCGTCGGTGATGTCGAGAGCCATGGCCTGCGACCGCACGCCTTCGGCACGGACATCGGCGGCAATCGCTTCGATGGCGTCCATCGAATCCCCGAGGCCGACACCCGCGAGTGGGCCACCACCATGCGGTTCTTCGCCGGCCCAACTCTGTTGGTGATTGACGAACTCGGGTATCTGCCGTTGCCCGCCGAAGCGGCATCCGCACTGTTTCAGGTTGTGGCACAACGCTATTTGAAAACCTCGATCGTGGTCACCACCAACCGATCGGTCGCCGAATGGGGTGCAGTGCTCGGCGACACCACCGTCGCCGCAGCCATGCTCGACCGCCTGCTGCACCGCTCAGTCGTGATCAAACTCGACGGCGATTCCTACCGCCTGCGTGACCACCACGCACGATCGCAAGACCAACGCACCGCCACCGCCGACACCCGCCGGCCGCTACAGTAGGAGCCGCTCACAAGTGAGCAGATTCGATGAGCATCGCTGAGCACTTTCGATGAGCCTCGTCATTGCCTCGGGATCAGTGGCCGGATTGCTCCCAGCTGCGAGTTATCGCGGAAGGGTCAACTCATCGGGCTTGGGCTGTCGATCAGCGAAAGACGGACAACACCGGGTGGGGTGACGGCTCCGACACGCTGCAACCCATCAGCGATCTCGCCTGCTCCATCGAGAGCATGCTGATGGAGCAGATGGGGACACGCCACTGCCGCTCATGCGGCGACTGTGAGAATCATCAGCGCAGAAGTGCTGTCAGAACAACGTACGACTCATGGTCACCCACCAGTTCACGGAGCGTGACATCCGTGAAGTAGTGCCACGTTTGTGGTGGGTGGTACATGCGGCGCGAGCGCAGCTCGGCCAGGGTGACGACAGGGCTCAGTCTTGTCACCCTCGCCAAGTGAAGTGCTGTTGCACAAGAAGTCCCACGGAAGTAGGAGTCGAACTCCCGTGCTGAGATAGCAGCATCTCGCAGAGCCGCACGCTTAACGGTGGTCGGCCGACCACTGACGACCTTGTCGACCTCGCAGGTCGCCACGACGGCGGACATCGGTGCAGTTGCATAGATCGCCACTGGTTGCCCCGGCTCGATCCGAGGGCGAGTACGTCGGAGTTCGACGGTCTTCGTCCCGGCGAGAATATTGGTCACGTGCTCGGGCCGAATGGAGAGGACCATCAATCGGTTCTCAGTCGTACTCGGCGCCACAGCAGGCTTCCTCCATCAGGTCGGCGAACAGTTTAGGACTGATTTTCGTGGCAGACCATACCCGAGGGGTCTGACCGTACTTCGCAGCAAGCTGCTTTAGGCGTGCGTACGACACTGGGCGCTCGAGCAACTCAGTGTCTGCCAATTGCAGCGCTCGGACCGATCCGAGTTATTGTCAAGACCTGTGGATGGGCGAGTTTCAGGCGGCCTCCTCGGAGTCTGAGTTGGGGTCGGGTTCGACGAGTTTGCCTTTTTCGAAGGTGGCGCCGTCACGGACCAGTTTCACCAGGTGCGGTGCGTTGACCGCCCGCCATTTCGATTGGGCAGCCTCGATCAACTTGTAGGCCATCGCGATGCCGGCGGCCCGTGATCCGGGGCCTTTGGTCACCTTGGTCCGCAGTCGCACGGTCGCGAACGTGGACTCGATCGGGTTGGTGGTGCGCAGATGTATCCAGTGTTCGGCCGGGTACCGGTAGAACTCGAGTAGCACGTCGTCGTCATCGACGATCTTGGCCACGGCCTTCGGGTACTTGGCGCTGTAGGCTTTCTCGAACGCGGTGATCGCTTGGCGGGCGTGGTGTTCGTCTTCGGCGTTGTAGATTTCCTGCATCGCCTTGATCGCGTTGGGGTGGGCTGATTTCGGTAGCGCAGCAAGAACATTGGCTTGTTTGTGGAACCAGCATCGTTGCTCACGCGTGTCGGGGAACACCTCCCGGATCGCGGCCCAGAAGCCGAGCGCCCCGTCCCCGACGGCCAGAGCCGGCGCCGGCATGCCGCGGCGTTTGCACGACCGCAGCAGATCCGCCCACGACTCGGTCGATTCCCGATACCCATCAGCGACTGCGATGAGTTCCTTCTTGCCGTCGGCGCGGACCCCGATCATCACCAGCAGGCACAGCTTCTCCTGCTCCAAACGCACCTTGAGGTGGATACCGTCGACCCACAGGTACACATAGTCGGCGGTGATAGCCCGGTCGGCGAAGGCGGCGGCCTCTTTCTGCCATTGCTTGGTCAGCCGGGTGATCGTGGCCGCCGACAGTCCGGCGCCCGACCCCAGGAACTGCTCGAGCGCCGGCCCGAAATCACCCGAGGACAGCCCATGTAGATACAGCAACGGCAGCACCGCGGAGATCTCCGGACTCTTACGCGCCCACGCGGGCAAGATCTTCGACGAAAACTTGTGCCGCTCCTCGGTTTCGGGGTCGACACGCTTGTCATTGACCCGCGGTGCTTTCACCGTGACCGCACCCGCGGCGGTCATCACCTCCCGCGCGTTGTGGTACCCGTTACGGACTACCAGTCGGTGCCCGTTCTCGTCGACCTGATCGGCGAACTGGTCGATGTAGGCGGCCACCTCCGCGCGTAGCGCCGCGGCAAGCATCTGTCGGGCGCCGTCACGCACGATCTCATCGAGGATCGAGCGGCTCTGATCGTCGGCCGGGTTGGAACCTTCATTGGTGTTGACTACCGTGAGCACGAGGCGTGCCTTTCCGCCAGCGCTGCAACGCTGACTTGATCAAGTGACTACCGGGATCATATTTGCGGGAAGGCACGCCCTCCCAGATCCACAGGTCTTGATCATTCCTCCTCCGATCGCCCCGACTGGCGGTGTGGCCACGGCAGTCGGATGGGTGATGATCGGGGTGTTTTGGGGCCGGAGCGGCAGCGGTCGGGGCGATGCTTGGGCACGCCGCCGCTGTCCGGGGTGCAGACATTGAGGAGACAGCGATACGCCGGGCCCGCCTTGCCCCTGCGCTGCTCGCCGCCGTCGTCGTGCTCATTGCCGCTATCGTCCTGGGAAGCTTGGTCAACCCGCTGCCCATCTCTGTCGCTGTCGTGGTGTTGGTGGGCGCAGCGATCGTGGCGGTAGTTGGCGTGTATGCCTCCCTACCTGCCCGTCAGAAGTCGAGAACTCGCTGGTGCGAATACGAAGAGGGTCTGGTCCGATGCGGACCAGACCCTCTTGTTCGTACTGAGCCTGTTCGGCCTCAGGGCTGCGGGATTCGGACGTAGTACGAGACGCCCTTGTTGAGGTTGGGGTGGGTGGTGAAGGACATGAGGTTGATGCCTTGTCCGACTCCGCGGAGGTTCACGCGGACTGGCGCTTCTGGTCGTGGTCCGAGGTTCATCGGCACGCCTTTCTCGCGATATTGGATGCCGGACCAGTAGCCGATCGCGACGTTGACCCGGCAGGAGGGGTTGCGTCCCCAGGCGGGTTGGGTGCCGGTGAATCCGCGTGAGGTGAGGGAGATGGTGGCTTGGCCTCGTTTGGCGGGGTTGGTGTCGATTCCGACGTGGATGGCTCCGTGGCAGAAGGCGTTGTTGCCCATGACCCAGATGTCGTCTCCGAGGACGCCGAGTCGTGGTGCTGGGGCTGCTGATCCTGTCGTTGGGACGGCCAGTAGCAGTGTCGACAGTGCGGCGACGGTGACCAGAGCCCGGGTGGTGATCGTCTTTGTTGTCATGGATCGCACACTACTGCAGGACTTCGCTAATCATGCGGACGAAGAATGACTGAGATCAGCGACCTCGCGTGAGGGACGTTTCCTGTTGCGGTACAGCCCTTTTGGAATGAGCATGCGGAGTGGCTTGGGTCCATGCTCATGAGCGGTGGACAAGCTCACCCTCGCACGGGTTTCGCCGCTGCGCGGGTTGGGTGCAGGGGTGGTCTACCCGTCGACGGAACCCGCGAACCTCCGAGAAGCCCTGGAGTTCTGTCGCGTTGTCGATGGCTACGACCGCTGAAGGGCACCGGCTCTTTCGTCGGTGGGTGGGGGTGGTGCCAATAGGGGGGCTGTGTCGGGACACACGGGCACAATGTGAACAGTAGTGCCCCATAGAGTGGTGTAACTCGGTGGCCGAGATCGTGTCTGACGCTGTGTTGTTGACCGATGCAAAGCGGCCACCGAGCTTGTCAAGATGTCTGTGTAAGAACGTGACTCCTGGTGTTCCTGTGGTTGTTGGTGGGTCTAGCTGAGGTGGGGTTCGATGCGGTCGGGGTAGGCCAGGGCGAGTTGCCCGAGGGCCTGTTTCCAGTTCGTCACGACCTGTCCCTCGACGAGTCGTCCGGGGGCTCTGCGCGTGGCGGCGGGCGTGCCGCGTTCTTTCTCGCGTTGCCTGGCGCGTTTGTCCTCGATGTCGCAGATCGCCAACCACAACAGTTTGCGGACCGCGACGTCGTTGGGGAAGTGTCCCCTGTTCTTGATCACCTTGCGTAGCTGGTAGTTCAGTGACTCGATCGAGTTGGTGGTGTAGATGACTTTGCGTAGCTCGGGCGGGAACGCTAGGAACGGGATGAATCTGTCCCAGGCGCGATCGAAAGCCAATGCCGCACTCGGATATTTGAGCCCGAGCTCGGAGTCCCGGAAGGCTTCCCACTCGCGGCGAGCGGTGTCGGCGTCGGGGGCGGTGTAGATCGGTTTGATCGCCCGGGCGACGTCTTTGCGGTCTTTGTAGTTCACGAACCGCATCGAGTTGCGGATCAGATGCACCACGCAGGTCTGCACCGTGGCCAGCGGCCAGGTGGCCTCGATCGCCTCGGGGAATCCGGTCAGCGCGCATGCACCGCTGACGTTCAATGCCGGCCAGTACCTCGAGGTCCACACGCCGCAGTGGCCCAAGCAGTGGCGCAACTTCTCGCCGTCGATCCCCCCGAACCCGGCCGGTGAACTGGAGTTCCACGTACGGGCGATCAAGGGTGGGACGGTCAGTTCGGCCATCGTCAGCGAGACCAGCGTCGGAGACGTCTGGACGCTGTCCCAGAGTCACGGCACACTGCACGTCGACCGGGACCGGCCCGTGCTGATGGTCGCCGGCGGTACCGGGCTCGCGCCGCTGCGTGCGCTGCTCATCGAGATGTCCAAGCGCGCGGACTCGCCGCCGACGCACATCTTCTACGGCATGCGGTATCCCGGCGAGCTCTACGACCTGAGTGTGCTCCGGCGTATCGCGTCGACCAATCCGTGGTTGCAGGTCACCGCGGTGTCGGAGGAGGAGCGGGATCCGTGGTGGATCACCGCGGTGGCGGCGCCTGCCGAACTCGGGATCGACCACCGGATCGGCACCCTCGCCGACGTCGTCGTCGACACCGGGAACTGGGAGAACCATCAGGTGCTGATCGCGGGGTCGTCGCAGATGATCGAGGCGACCCGGCGCAAGCTGATCATCGCCGGGGTCCGGGCGAGCCGTATCCAGCACGATCCGGTCTAGTCGGTCCGGTTCCCCGGCTCACCTCGTCAGGGCGCCGACTGTCCCGGTTCTCCCGGAGCGGGCACCTCGATGGTGGTGGTCTCCGTCTCGGTCACCGTGAAGGGGCCGGGTATCTCTTCGGTCACCGTGGTCGTCCGGGTGACCGGACGCGGCGCGGTGGTGACCGTCGTCGTGCGGGCCTGCGTCTCGGTTTCGGTCCGGGTGACCGTCGTCGCGTCGGCGGTGACGGTCACGGCCGCGGGTGTCTCGGTGATGGTGACCGACACGGGTTCGGGGGTCTCGCCCTCACCGGCCAGGAGCAGGGCCAGTCCGACGGCACCGAGGAACACCGCGGCTCCGATCGCGGCACCGACGAACCACCAGCGTCGTCCGGTCGACACCCGCGTGGCCCCCGCGGGCGCAGACAGCGCCACCAGGGCGGCGTCGGCCGCGCCGATCGCCGAGGCCAGCGACGGGTTGCCGGCAACCGTCACAGGCCGCTGCGCGGCGTACTCGACGGCCGGGGCGATACCCGGCAGCTCCGCCCCCGGCCCGACGACGATGATCGAGGTGATGTCGCGACCGCGCGGCAGCTTGGTGACGGCCGTCGAGAGCTCGGACGCCCCGTCCGGATCGGTGACCGGCGCGAGCCGGTTGGTGGTGAAGTCGGCCGTCCCGAGGACCGCGCCCGACGTCGTGTCGATCGTGGCCATTGTCGTACCGGCCGCCGGAGCGGCATCGCGGTCGAGGTCGACGACGGCGACGACGCCGCCGCGGGTCGCGTGAGTGCACGCGATCTCGGCGAGCGCCGAGGCATATCCGGTGACGACGACGCGGTCGTACCAGGACTCGGCCGCGGTCTCCGAGGCGAAGACCTGGGCCAGATGCTTGCGAACGTCCTCGCGGGAGACGGAGACGCCGATCTGATCGACGACGACCGGGACCGACTCGACGAGTTCGACGATCGCGGTCTCGACCGCGGGGGCAGAGGGGTCCGGCAGGTCGACGAGATTGCTGGCCAGGATGTGGCCGTCGGCGTCACGGACGACGGATGCGATCTGGTCGTCCACGACAGATATCCCGAGAACCACGGATCCGGGCAGTCCCCCGCCCGCCGGTTCCTGGGTCATCGTCACCTCCACATCGACGTTTGCCCATGAAGCCTAGCGGCTGGTACGAGATCCGTGGCATCCGGACCGTTCGACGCACACTTCGTCACCTGCGGTGCCCGGACCGTGTGAGCCGCGGCGTTGCCGCGGCCCACTTGACTGTTCAGACCCTGTGCACTATCTGGCCGTCGACCATCGTCAATGCGATCGGGCGACCCATCAACGATTCGACCTCGGGATCATCGGGCCAGGTGCCGTCGAGCACGGCGAGGTCAGCGCGCTGTCCGACCTTGAGCGTCCCACGCCACAGTTCGCCGTGCTCGCGGTAGGCGGCCTCGCGGGTGAGCATGGCGAGCGCGTCGAGACTGGTGATGCCTTCAAGATCGTCGGCCGGGACCGGGCCTTCCCAGCAATGCGAGCGGGACACTGCATAGACGACCGCCGGGCGCCAGTCCGGTGGGACGACCGGGGCATCGGAGGTGAGCCCGGGCCTGACCCCCGCGCGCAGCGCCGACCCGATCGGCTCGGTCCGGCGAACGCGGTCCTCTGGGAGCGTCGTGGCGAAGGTCGAGATGATCACCGGGTTGAAGCAGGCGCCGATCCCGTTGTCCACCAGGGTCTTCATGCCCTCGGGATAGAGCTCGGTGGTGTGGATCAGGTAGTGACGCGCCGGGCTGTTCGGGGCGATCTCGGCGATCTTGTCGATCACGGTCTCCACGGTCTGATCGCCGATCGAATGCACACCGATCTGCAACCCCGCACCGTCGACGTACCTGATGATCTCTTCCAGTTCGGCGACCTTGTCGACGTCGCTGTCCCCGGCGATGACCATGTGTCCGCAGCGATGCCCCGGCGCGTTGTCGGTGTGCACCGGTTCCTTGTGCCACGTGGTGCCGTTCTGCGGGGTCCCGTCCGCGAACACCTTCACCCCGACGATCTTCAGTCGCCGCGGATCGATCTCGCGGTCGTCGTAGGCGTTGGCGAGTCCGGCTTCGAGGTGCCGTCGAACGTCCTTCGCACTGCAGCCGCCGGTACCCACCGGCAGCACGAGCACGGAGACACGCATCGTCAGGTCGCCGGACTCAGCGAAGTCACCCAAGACCTCGAGTGCCGCCTCCGACCCGGACCCGTCGAGCAGCGACACGTGGCCCGGCCCCAGTCCGGGTTCGGTCAGAGCCGTGATCCCGAGGGCATGAAGGTCCGCCTGCCCCGCCCGGTACGCCTCGATCAACTGACTTCTCGGGACGGTGGGGATCGTCTCGATCATGGGTGCGATCGCGGCATCGGTGAGGAAACCCGCCGGCGCACCGTCCGCGGTGCGGCTGATGAGGCCACCGGGAGGATCGGGGGTTGCCGTGGTGATCCCGGCCAATTCCAGGGCAACCGAGTTAGCAGTCAGCGAGTGCCCGCTCCAGTCGAAGAGAACCACCGGGGTACCGGGAATCCCGTTGGCCTCCAGTGCCTTGTCGATGTCCTCGGCAGTAAGGTTGCGCCCGAGGACCAGGCCGTCCCAGCCGTGTCCGCGGATCCAGCCGCTCGGATCGATCTTGTCCCGTGTCAAGAACTGGGGAAGCTGTGCGAGGTCGGTGAAGATGTCGGTGCACATCTTCACGTATGTGTGCGTGGTGACGGAATAAGCCGTGAAGTGGAGGTGCCCGTCGTTGATACCGGGGATGACGGTGGAACCGTCGAGCTCGACGACTTCGGTACCCTCACCGATCAGCTCCTCGGCGTCATCTCCGAGCGCGACGATCTCGCCGTCTTTGACGGCCATGGCCGTCGGGCGCGTGCTGAGCCACGCCGCGGTGGCACGGTCGCCCGGCTGCCAGTCGGAGAGGTCGAGTACGGGCCCACCTCGCAGCACGGTGTCGGCTGCTGTGCTTGCGGACATCATTCTCCTATCATCGAAATGGTCGGTACCGGCAGCCCAGGGCGGCGGTGAGAGTGATTGTGGTGTCGCTCAATCGAGTTCACCCGCGCGTGGTCCGCTGGCCGGACCCGCGGACCACACTGGGGACCGATCCGCCTCAGAGGCTGTCGACGTAGAACTGGCGGAGGTCCTCCAGGACCGTGAACGTCACCTCGGAACCCTTCACGAACGAGGCTGCGTCACCCGCGGCAATCCGGTATGTGGGACCGTCGGTGACGGCGTACTCGACGGCACCCTCGACGACGTAGATCGTCCGGTCGAACGGCAGCGTGAGGGTGACCGGGCCAGGCGTCTCATCCGGCCGGACGATCCAGAATCCTGTGCGTACCGCATCATCCTCGCGGAGATGACCCATGCGGCCTGCTCTGTACGGTGTCGTGATGTCTTCAGTGGACGGGCGGTAGTAGGCGGTCACGTGTCTCCGATCGCGGGTTGGCTGCTTGAGTCGGAAGTAAATGCCGATCGGATGCCGTTGGCGCCCCGGCGGTCCGATGAGTGAACCCGGGCGTCGATCGACACACGGTTTGGCCTCAGGATTTCCACACCCGATTTGCACACGTCGTGACCGGACCCAGCGTCGACCACGCGTGTGTCAGGTCGGTCGCCACGCCAGCCGCGCGCTCATCGTCGAGTGCTGTCCCGCGGCTGCTCCTATCAGCCCCATGGGGTTGCACAGCCACGGCTTCCAGCCGCCAGGAGAATCCATATGACCGACAGTCTCACCCCCTCTACCGCAGCGCCGGTGCCACCAGACGACGCCACAACTCTGAAGAGCGGGACGGTTGGGACCACCCACATCGTCGCGATGGTGATCGCCGCAGCCGCACCGATCGCCTCGGCCGTCGCCCTCATCCCCTTGGGAATGCTGCTCGGCAACGGCGCCGGCATGCCCGGTGCCCTACTGCTGGTGTCACTGATCCTTGCCGTCTTCGCGGTCGGATTCGTGAAGATCCTCCCGTACATCACCAACACGGGCGCGATATACGCATATGTGAGCGCCGGTCTCGGGCGCCCCGCCGGTCTCGCGTCCGCGTACGTCCTCGCGCTGGTCTACGTCGCACTGGGAGCTTCTGTAGTAGGTGGGTTCAGCTACTTCGCCACCGCGTTGATGGAACGCTTCTTCGACTTCAACCCGCCATGGTTGATCGTCGCCATCGCTTGTGTGGTGATCGGGACCGGCATGGCTGTCGCCGGTGTCACCCTCACCGCCCGGGTTCTCCTCGTGATCCTGACCCTCGAACTCATCGGACTGCTCGTCGTGGACATCGCGATCCTTGTCGAGCAGGGCTTCCCGGCCTTCACACTGGACGTCTTCAGCCCGTCCACGGTGTTCACCGGAGCCGTCGGGGTCGCCGTGATCTACGCCTTCTCGATGTTCCTCGGCTTCGAGGCCACCGCGATCTACTCCGAAGAGGCGAAGGCGCCGCGGCGAACGATTCCGCGCGCGACCTACATCATCCTCGTGCTCATCGGCGGGCTCTACACCTTTTCGTCGTGGGCCATGGTTGCCGGCACCGGCGTCGACGAGCTGGTACCGGCCGTGGCCGAGGACCCCGGCACATTCGTGTTCCGCCTGTCGGATCACTACGTCGGAACCGGCTGGACGGATATCCTCTCGGTCCTCAACGCGCTCAGCCTCTTTGCCGGCGTGCTGGCCTTCCAGAACGCCGGGGCGCGCTATCTCTTCGCGCTGTCCCGGGACAACATGGCGCCCCGAGCCTTGGGGGTCACGCATCCGAAGACGGGAACGCCGTCGATCGGGCTGATCTCGATCGCAGTGGTGTTCGTCCTCCTCTCGGTCGTGTACTTCGCCGCGGATTACAGTCCGCTGCTGGACATGTCGACCTCACTGGTCGGTATGGGCACCATCGGACTGGTGGGGATGCTTACCGTCGCGTCGATCTCGATCGCGGTCTTCTTCTTCCGCCGTAAGGTCATCGGTGTCACGACTGTCGGAGCCCCGGTACTGGCGGCGATTCTTCTCAGCCTGTGCACCTACGCCGGGATCGACAACTACGGCGCCTTGACCGGTGTGCCGACCTGGTGGGTCAACAACCTGCCCTGGATTCTGCTGGTCGTCGCAGCGGCCGGCCTGGCCTTCGGCTTCTGGGTGCGCGCGAAGTACCCCGAACGCTACGAGCTCATCGGTCAGACTCGTATCTGACGAATCCGACAGAGATTCCGAGAAGGCCTCGGCCGGACATGTTCCGGCCGGGGCCTTCTCGGTGTTCGTTCAGCGATCGAGCGCTCGCGCCGAGCAGCGGCAGGTCCGCGACGCCGACACGGAGTTCAACCGGGTCGCCCACAGCGTCGCCCCCCAGATCTTCCTGAATCCCCGGCACGGCAGCGAAATAGGGGTAACGGACGAACGTTCCGAGAGCAAAGAAGGGCCGGCAGGGCGAATATCTCCGCCCTGCCGGCCCTTTCGTTGCCTTCGAGATGTGCAGTCACAGCAAGAGCATCGCGGTCATGGCACCGACCGACGCGACTCCCGCCCCTACCTCGATACGAGATCGCAGGGTCCGCCGGCCTCGGCCGAACCTCACCTGCCACAGCAAGAATCCCGCGTACGCGACCACCAGCAGAACCATGATCGCCAGACCTGCGGGCCAGAAACCATCGACACCGGCCGTCGACGCCTGTGTCGCAACGGAATCGGCCGACATGTGCGCGCCGTGGGCGCCGTGGCCTGTACGCAAGTGGCCCGTCGGCCCAGGCGAGACCGGAGCCGAGCCGGCGGTCGCGGCATGCGCACTGCGCCCAGCCCCCAGGGCAGCCGGCATGACACCACACAGGACCGCCATGACTGCCGACGTCGCCACTCGCACATACCGCAGGCCGGAATCGTCGGGCCCGAAGAGCTGCGACACCGCGGCGAGCGCGAACACCGCCACCCATGCGAAGGTGGGCAGAATCCGGCTGTCCAGTGCCATGACGTCGACCATGCCGAGGAGCATGACCGACATAGTCATGAGGTTACGGACGTCGATCCGTTTGCCTTCCGCACAACCGATGAGCGCGACCGCCATCGAGATCAACGCGGCCAGGGTCAAGATCGTGTGCATCACGACTCCCTCAGTGGCCGCAGGTGCACTCACCCGGAGGGCAATGGCTGCACCCCGAGGACGAGCAGTGGCTCTTGCTCAGGTCCGGGACGTCCAGAGCAGGGTTCTTGTCGAAGAAGTTGTTGGGCACCAACATGAAGCTGGCCACCTCGGTCGGCATCACCGGCCAGTCCTCCGAACGCGGGATGTGCGTCACTCCCACGGTGTGCCACAGGACCACGTCGGTGTTCTCCACCGGACGATTCGCCTCTGTCCAGGTCGGCAGACCCGCTCCGGACCGGTCCTGATTCGGATGGTCACCGGCAGAGTGCATCTCATCCGGCTGGTACGGGGTGACCCACATGTTCTTGGTTGCGAAGCCGGCACGCTTGACCATCAGCGACGGTTCCTGAGCGATCAGGGTGTCCGACGCCCAGCCCGGGATGAGCTTGTAGCCGACCGGCATACCCCACTTGTTCGCCTTGTTCGGGTTCACGACCGTCCAGCTCCGCGCCGTCTGCGGGTTGGTCAGGCCGTCTCCGTCCTGCTCACGCCCGATCAGTGTCTTGGTCACCGCGATCGCGTTCCCGTACGGGTTGGCGTCCCCGACCGGCGCCGCGTCGACATCGTTCTGGTACACCGAGTTCTCCCAGCCGTCGACCTCCATGTCGAGACGGAACGAGAACAGGTGCTGATGCCAGGTGGCCGCTAGATTCTCGGCGATCGGCGTCGCATGGGGCGGCACCTCGCCGGATTCGTAGGAAATGGTCTGGACGATGCCCAGCAATTTGGTGTCGACCTCGATGTGACCGTCCTGGAAGAAGTTCCAGTAGAAGCCATAGTGGTAGTTACCCACGGTGGCGATGAAACTGACGACGAGCTTGCGCGACCGCCGGACATCGACCTTGCCGGTGACCCAGTCGGTGTGCTTCCAGAGGATGCCCGCGTCTTCTTCGTGGATGCAGATCGCGTTCTTGATCGTCGTCGGGTTTCCGTCGTCGTCGGCCATGACCGCATCGAGGTAGGTGATCTCCCCCAGACAATCACACCCGAGCAGCAGTGAGTTGGCCATCTTCCCGAGTCCGTACTCGCCGGCGTCGAATGCGCTTCGAAAGTAGTGTGCCGCTTCGGGGATCCCGTAGGGAACCATCATCTCGGCCAGCGATCCACGATGCATCACCGAACGGTAGGTGTCACCGTCGCGGTACTCGACACCCGACAGCACGAGACCGTCCAGCGGATGCATGTTGATGCGGAACCGCCACTTCTGCCATTCCATCTGCGGGCCGTCGAGGCTGAAGCTGACGCCCTCCGGCTGGATGATGTCGAGCGGCTTGATGTCGTCGCGCAGCGGCTGATTGTGCTCTGCGGTGTAGTTGTCGCACGTCGGGTTCATCGGCTTGACGCCGTGGTCCTCCACGTCGAACACCTCTTTGCGGACGGTGTCGACGACGATGATCACACCTTCGACGATGTGCGCATACGCGTTGTCCTCGGGGAAGTGACGGTAGTAGGTCACGCAGGCCCACAGCCGACGACCGGAGACGTCGAGGTCGGCGCGGTTGCCCACCCCGAACGGATCGAGTTGCACCAGCGTCAGATCGGTGATGCCGCGCTTCGCGAGTGCCTCGATGTAGCGCGGATCCTGCTTGGCGAGGTCATGGATGATCTCGAGTTCTTCCTCGAGCATCTGCGCACCACCGTCGGTGAGCTGCGTGCTGGAGACAACCGACTCGTCGTCCAGATCGACCAGGACGTCGAAGGTCGCGGCCGAGGTCCGATCGAGGACGAGTGCGCGCGCCTGACGAGACACCGCCGCTCCGGCGCGGAGGAGCGCCTTGTCGGGTTCCTGGGTGAAGACCGACCCGAAACCGGGCCGCTCACCGCCGATCCCGGCCTTGCGAACGATGGTGGAGACGGCACTGATCTCGTCGGCGGTCAACGCGTCGAAGAGGTGGCTGTGCATATCGAGCTTCCTTTCCGGGCCCCGGAAACCGGCTACGACACCACGCCCCGGCGGGGCGGAGTTCACCGTCTCGGTGCTGCTTGGTCGAACTTCGTTGATACCTGGGGCGTTTCAGCCCAGGTTGATGAACACGGACTGGGTCTCGGTGTACTCGTCGAGCGAATAGGCACCCATCTCTCGACCCCAACCGCTCTTGCCGAACCCGCCCCACGGGGCGCCCGGGTCGATGAGCGGAAGCTGATTGACGAACACCGTGCCGGCCTCGATTCGTTCGGGCAGGCTGTGTGCGGTCTTGAGATCTTGCGTCCAGACGACCGCCGCCAAACCGAAGTCGGTGTTGTTGGCACGCGCAATGGCCTCGTCGAGATCCTCGTAGGGCATGATCGACAGCACGGGCCCGAAGATCTCCTCGCGTGCGATGGTCATCTCGTCGGTGACCTCGGTAAACACCGTCGGCCGGTAGAAGAACCCGTTCTCCAGTTCACCGCCGACGCGCTCACCACCGGTGACAAGCTGTGCCCCTTCGGTTTTCCCGGAGGTAACGAAGCCATGGACCCGAGCCAGGTGCTCGGCGGATGCGAGCGGTCCGACGACGGTCTCGGGATCGGAGCCGGGCCCGATCTTCAGCGCGTCGGCCGCCGCCGCGATCTTCTCGACGAACTCGTCCACCCGCGAGCGGTGAACGAAGAACCGGGTGAACGCGCCACATGCCTGTCCGGTGTTGAACAACGCGCCCTGCAGATTTCCCATCACCGCGGCGTCGATGTCGGCGTCCTGCGCGACGATGCTCGGGGCCTTGCCACCCAGCTCGAGGCCGACACGCTTGAGGCTCGCCGCCGCCGCGCGGACGATGTCCTGTCCCACGGCTGTGGACCCGGTGAACGAGATCTTGTCGACCCCGTCATGAGCGACGAGGGCCTTGCCCACCTCGGGACCACCGGTGAGCAGATTCACGACGCCTGCGGGGACTCCCGCCTCACGTGCCAGCTCGACGAGTCGAACCGTCGACAAGGGGGTCTGCTCGGCCGGCTTGAGAATTGCGGCATTCCCCGTGGCCAGCGCGGGTGCAAGCTTCCATGCGGCGATGTCGAACGGGAAGTTCCACGGAGTGATGAGGCCGACCACCCCGAGCGGGCGGCGCTGCTGGTAGGTGAACTGACCGGGGATCGAGACCGGCGACACCTTGCCCTCGAGTTTGGTCGCCCAGCCCGCGTAGTAGCGAAAGGTCTGTGCGGCCAACGGGATCGAGACGTTGGTGCTGACGCCGATGGGCTGTCCTTGGTCCGAGGTCTCCAGCGCCGCGAGCTCGGCGCCGTTCTCCTCGATCAGATCGGCGATGCGCCACAGGATCTTCCCTCGCGCATCGGGCGTCAGCGACCGCCACTCATCGGATTCGAACCCCGACCTCGCTGCGGAAACGGCAGCGTCCACATCTGCGGGACTCGCTTCGGCAAAGTCTGCCAGGATCTCTCCGGTGGCGGGATCGACGGTCTGTCCGGTGGCTCCGGTCGCTGCGTCGACCCATTCCTCACCGATCAACAGCTGAGTGGCGGGCACGAGGTGTCTCCTTCGGTCGCGGTACCCGCCGAAGGTGTCATATCGGCAACCGGGAGAGCACTCGGATGGTCCGTTGACCGAACCGTCGGCCGCACGAACCGTCAGTCGTCGGCGGCCCCATGGCTCTGCAGGACGCGCAGCACCTCACGGAGCCGTTCGAGGATGCGCTCCGAGCGGTCGTCCGACACGTAGATGGCGTGCTGCATCACGAGCCCGTCGACCGCAGCGAGAACGAGTGCGGCGAGCGAACCGTCGTCATCGGTGACACCGATCTCCTCGAGTGTCGCGGAGACCTGCCCGATGTAGATGTCGTATACGGCCACGAGGCGCTCCAGGGGCACACCACCGCGTACCGCCCGTAACAAGTAGTCGTACTGCAGCATGCCGCGGTTGCGCTCACCGGACATGACGGTGACGAAGTCCCGGTTGAAGTCGTCGATCGAGTCTGCGCGGAGTTGCGATTCGTCCGCGTCGAGATGCGCGGCACGCTCGAGGGCCTCGCTGACCATGGCTTCTTTTGATCCGAAGTAGAAGCGCACCAGGCTATGTGACAGGCCGGCGTGCGCGGCCACGGACCGGTAGGTGACCTTGCCGAGCCCATCGGTGCTCGCGATGTGGATCGCGGCATCCAGCAGACGCCGCCGGGTTTCCGGATCCCCCTCACCGCCGCTTGTCGCGGATGGCGCGGTTTCCGTCATGTGGTCCTCCCCGAGTCGAGTGCCGGCGTGTCCGTTTCACCTGCACGGTATCGGAGTTCCACTTCGATACGGCGAACGTGTTGGGTCATTTGGTCAGGCTGACCGCCGACGAGGCCGCCACAGGTTCGGTCAGCGGACCGGCCGTTCGCGCAACAGGGGTTCCCGGCCATTCTGGATGTTCCGACCCTGACCGAGAGGTTTCACCATGCGCGCCGCCCGAATCCACGACTGGGACAAGCCCCCGGTGGTCGAGGACATACCCGTTCCGACGCGACGCCCAGGTGAGACCCTGGTCCGCGTGGACGCCGCGACGGTGAGCCATCTCGACATCACCGTGTCCACCGGACGCTTCGAGTTGGTTCCCCCGCTCCCCTACGTGCCGGGCTGCGAAGGTGCGGCGACCGTCCTCGAATCCGATACCCATGCGCCCGGCACCCAGGTGATCTTCCGCGACGGAGTCATCGGACTCGATCGCGACGGAACGTGGCGCGAGCAGGTCGCCGTGTCCGACGACGCGCTGATGCCTCTCGGTACGCCGCTCGATCCGGCGATCGCCGCGACGTTTTTCGTCCCGACCACCACCGCCTACGTCGCGCTCTTCGATGTCGGGGCGCTCGAAAGCGGACAGACGGTACTGGTCAGCGGTGCGACCGGCGCGGTCGGGTCGATGGCACTGCAACTCGCACAAGACGCCGGCGCCGAGGTCATCGCGCTGGTCTCCCGCGCCGATCGCCTCGCACGCCTGCCCGAGGGAGTTCGGGGTGTGGCGCTCGACGACGCCGCGGCCACCTCCGCGTTGAGAGACGCGAAATCGGCAGATCTGTTGCTGGACACGATCGGTGGCCAGTCGCTGAGCGAACGGATCGGGTGGGTGAAGCCGGGCGGCAAGGTCGCCTGTCTCGGCTACACGGCCGGTACCGAGCTGACCATCGATCTTCCGAACTGGTTCTTCTCCGACGTCACCATCGCACCGGTGAACCTGCTGAACAAAGAACCTCGGGCACAGGAGGTCGCACGGTCGTTGCTTCCCAAGATCGCGGACGGCACACTCCGGGTGACGGTCGAGGAGTTCTCACTCGACGAAGCGTCGACAGCACTCGAGCGGCTCTCCCATGGTTCGGTCACCGGTCGGGCCGTGATTCGTTTCTGACGATCGGGCCACCAAATTCGGTCGTGCCACCAAATGCTCAGCGGGCCCGGAACACTGACGTTCCGGGCCCGCTTCGCAGTTGCAGCGTCATGCCGTCACAGACGGTCCTTGATCCGGAACAGATTCTGTGCGGCCTTGCGCACCAGTCTTTCCGGAGCGCCCAGCGGCGGCCAGTTGCTGTGCCGGTTCCCGCGGAGGAGGTCGTACGCGGCGTATTCGGGGCTGGTGGCCGCGGCTGCGATTCGTCCGCCGTTCCACGATGCCAGCACACCGTTGCTCGAGGTGACCACGGCGGTGGGCGCGATGCGATCCAGCAGTGGCGTCTCTTCGACGGTCGAGGCGATCGCACCCTCCCAGGCGCTGTGGAACGCGACGTCGCCGAGCGTCGGGAAGGTGTCCCGCAGTTCGTCGCGGATGCGGTCTTCGAGCGCCGGTCCGTCGATGGTCTCGAACAGCGTGCTGATGCCGAAGAGCAGGCGGTTGCCCGGGAGTCGGCGGAAGTAGCGCGAGAACGACGCGATCTCCGACGTCGAGTACCACGACGGCATCGCCGCGTCGAGAATCGCCTCGTCGATCGGCTCGGTCACCGCGATCTGCGAGTATCCAGTGAACAGGGTCTTCTGGGTGGACGGGACGACGTCACCGGAGCCGGTTCCCGCCGCGACCACCAGACGCTGCGCATGGATCTCCCCCGTATCGGTCATCACCGTGACCCGGTCACGGCCCGCGTGCATCCCCGTGACCCGGCTGTGTTCGGCGATGACGACGCCGAGCTTCTCCGCATGAGCCGCAAGCCCTTCCAGGAGCGCATGCGGATTGAGGTTGATGTTGTCACGCTCGTAGAGGCCGGCCTCATAGCGATCGGACCGTAAGAACTCCTTCAGGTCCTCGCGGTCGAGATACCGTCGACCGGCTCTGGCCTGTTCGGAGCCCGCCACCGCCGACTTCGCCAGCTGGGCCGCCTGCCGCTTGGTGATCGCCAACCGGATGGAGCCGCGTCGTAGGTCGGCATCGATTCCGTTGTCCTCGATGAACCTGACGAGTTCATCGGCTGCCGCGCCGAGCGACTCGTCGACGATCGAGGACTCCTCCGCGTCGCCGAGATGCGTGCCTTCGCTGAGCAACAGGATGCCGCCGTTGCGGCCCGAGGCACCTGACGCGACGGTTGCCTTCTCCAGAACGATCACACTCATTCCGGCCTCGACGAATGCGGTTGCCGCGGAGATACCCGCGTAACCGGCTCCGACGACCACTGCATCGAAGGTGTGTGTACCGGACAACGGAGGGCGCTCAGGCGTGGCCAATCCGAGTGCGTAATAGGTCTGTTGAGCATCGAGGTCGTTCACAGATGCGACGGTACGGACACTCGCGCCCTTTCACGGCTTCCCGGGTCCGTTCACCGGTCCGCCTTCTGGAGTGGCGCCGTGCGGGCTCCGACACTGAGGCGGCACGGGTGAAATCCCATCGGCGGGATGCCGACACGTCACACCCGACAAGGACGCGCTCATCACCGAGGCGACCCCTCAACCCCTGACGCAATAAGGAGTAACCGTGAAATTCGGCGTCGTTTCCGAAGCCCAGGTGAACCTGGGCATGTCGTACGGAGTCCGTCTCCGCGAGACCATCAAGGAACTGGTGTTCGCAGAGGAGATGGGCTTCGATTTCATCGGCACCTCCGAACAGCACTTCATGGAGGGCCAGTGGTCGATCTCGGCACCCGAGGTCATCATGCCGATCCTGGCCGACCGGACGAACAGCATCAAGATCCGCCAGATGGCGATCACCTGTCTGGGCTTCAATCACCCTCTGCGCGTTGCGGAACGCGTGGCCACCATGGACATCCTGTCCAACGGGCGCTTCGAGTTCGCGACGGCACGATCCAACAACGAGAAGTACATGCGCGGGTTCGGGGTCGACCCAGAGAAGACGCGAGACGAATGGCGCGAGCACATCGAGGTCGTGATCCGCGCCCTCGCGCAGGATGAGATCACTTACCACGGCGACTACTACGACATCGACGGGGTCTCGGTCACCCCGCGTCTGGAGAGCCAGGAGCTCCCGCCCATCTATGCGACCGCGACCAGCCCGGAAACCCATTATCTCGCAGGCAAGATGGGACTCGGCGTCATGACCGCCGACAGCTATCTGGGCTGGGAGTACCAGCAGATGGTGATCGACGAGTACAAGCGCGGACTCAAAGAGGCGGAACCGATCGACAACCTGTACCCCGTCAATCCGCACATCACCGGTTTCACATTCCCCGCCTATTGCGCGGCAACAAAGGAGCAGGCGTTCGACGACGCGGCAGTCAGCATGCGGGCGATGCTCAAGAGCGTCGAAGACCTCGCCGCGGGTCTCGCCGGCACCAAGGCGCCGGGCTACCAGTACTGGCAGAAGCTGTACGAGAACATCCGTGACCGCAGTGATGATCTCCAGTACCTGAACGACACCACCCCGATGCTCATGGTCGGCGACCCCGATTTCTTCATCGAGCGCTGCGAACGTCTCGAGGCGATGGGCATCGACGAGGTCGTGCTGAAGATCGACGGGTACGGACACTCCAAGACCCTCAAGACGATCGAGTTGATCGGCAAGTACGTCATCCCGCATTTCAAGGCACGTAAGGGATCGATCCCGGAGAACTCCTTCACCCGTGTCGGCATCGAGGGCGTCGGCAAGTTCGAGCTCTGACCGTCGTCACGACAGACAAACAGGTGGGCCGTCACCCAGAGGTGACGGCCCACCTGTTGTTTCGGGTTGTCGCGAGCGGTCAGGCATCCTCGGCCGCGAGCACGATGTCGAACCGGACGCTGTCCCACGACCGGTCACCGACAGCACGCCCGTCGGGTGTCGCCTCACCTGCGTCGTGATGCACGAACTCCTTGATGAGAGAGTCCTTGACACCGAAAACACTGTCTCCGAGTGCAATCTGCGGATCGTCCTGGGAGAAGATGTGGGTCACCAGGGTACGGAGACCGTCGGCACTCACCATGAAGTGCACATGTGCCGCGCGCACCGGTGAACGCCCGACGGCGTCGAGCATCTTGCCGACCGGGCCGTCATGCGGGATGGGATATGGAACGGGAGTGAGTCCCCAGAAACGGTATTCACCGTTCTCGTCGGTGAACAGGTGCGCACGAGCCGCCATCCGGTCGTCACCGTATTGCACGTCGTAGAAGCCGTCCTCATCACATTCCCAGGCTTCGATCCGCGCACCGTGCACCGGCAGACCGTCGGTGTCGGTGACACGACCCGAGAACCAGCAGGGCGTACCCCTGGCACCGCCGGCGAGATCTCCTCCGAGCGGGATCTCGGGCGAGTTCTCGAGGAAGAACGGCCCGAAAACGGTTGATTCCGTGGCATTCCCGACGGACGGATTGGCGATGGTGATCGTCTGCATCGACGCACCGAGCACGTCGGACAGCAGGATGAACTCCTGCCGCTTGTCGTCGGTGATGTGTCCGGCGGCGGTCAGGAATTCGATGGCGGTGCGCCACTCCGACTCCGACAGGCGCACATCGCGGATGAACGCGTGGAGGTGTCGGACCAGTGCCTGCATCACCTCCTTCAGGCGAGGATCGGTCGCCTGCTCGAAGGATGCGACGACACGATCGGTCAGAAGCTGTTCGTGCACCGCTTGCCGCTCGTGGTCGTCATCGAGGCGGGCGTGGGTGGACAGGGCCATGATTGTCTCCTTGGTGGTTGATCACACGCTCGGGCGGAGTTCCGTCGCGGGCGTACCCGCCCACGCGGCGCGGAGCAGCGCATCGATGGACTCACTGGTCACCGGCGCGGGATTGGACGGGGGCGCGATCGCCACCACGCGGCCGACGGCCTCGGGGATGTCGTCGGCTCGGAGGCCGAGAGCGGCCAGTGATCGAGGCGCAGCCACGTCGGTCCGCAAGGCCTCGAGGGCTTGGACGGCGTGGGGCGCCCCGCTTCTGTCGTCCACCCGATGGCCCAGAACCTCCGCAAGTCGACCGGAAAGTGCAGGCAGCTTGGGAGCATTGAGTGCCAGGACATACGGGAGGACCACAGCATGGGTCTGTGCGTGCGGCATGTCGAAAGTCCCGCCGAGCACATGGCAGATCTTGTGGTGGAGCCCCGACCCGGCCGACGCGAAGGCCACCGCGGAGAGATAGGTGCCGTAGAACGCGGTCTCACGGCCGGCAGCCGCCTCCTCGCCGTCGATGTCCGGCGAATCACCGGCGATGTCCCGCAGCGCCGCGGACAGCGCACGCGTCGCTTCGAGTGCCAATGCCTGGTTGATGGGATCGGCACGCGGGGCCCACAGCGCATCGACGCAGTGCGCCAGCGCATTCAGGCCGCTCGCGACTGCTAACCCAATTGGTAGCGTCGCCGCGAGATCAGCGTCGTAGATGACGCTGACCGGCAGCACCGCGCTATCGATCCCGGTTGTCTTGGTGCCGTTTTCGGTCAAGCCCCACATGTCGGTGCCTTCCGACCCCGAATAGGTGGTGGGCACCGCGATGATGGGTTGTCCGCCGGTGAGGGCGATGGCCTTCGCCAGTCCGGTCGCCGACCCGCCCCCGACCGCGATCAGGACGTCCGCGCCCGACTCACGTGCGACGAGACGCGCACGTTCGGCATTCTCGATCGGCACGTGTTGCCGCACCTCGTCGATGCGGACCACGGGCGGCAGTACCGCCGTCATTCGTTCGACCAGTCCCGAGTCCCGAGCCGACGCGATCAACAGGGGTTTACGAGCCCCGATGCGGTCGACCTCGTCACGGAGATGTCTGGTCACCTGACCCCGGCCGAACAGGACCCGTTGTTCATTTGTCACATGGACGAACTCCATGGCCATGGCGATACCTCCTTGTATGCCAGTTGATCGTGAACGCGTCAGTTGGTGTGGCTGTCCCGGAAGATTCCGTCGGGGTCGTACTGCTCGCGAACCCGACCCAGCTGTCGGCGCACGTCCGGCAGCCAGGCGCGGTCGACCTCGCCCGGCTCGTTGGCCTTTCCGATGTAGTTCGGGATCGTTCCGGAGCTCTTCAACCTGTCCACGCAGCAGTGCAGGGCACGGATCTGATCCGTGATCACCGTGTCGATCACGTCGGGCTCCGCGCCGATCACGTGGAATGCGTACGCGGCGTCACGTCCGGTCACCGCATTGCTCGACGTCCTCGGCGAGGCCAGCGCGCCGCCCAGGCGTTGCAGACCCACCGAGACGAGGGGGACGTCGTCGTAGGAATGTTGCGGTCCGGCAAGTGCCAGGATCGCGTCGACGGCCTCGTCGTCGAGGTCGTCGAGATAGATTCCGCCGTCGGCGACGGTCACCGGGGCCATCGTGTCCTCGCGCACCCTTCCCGGCTCATGGAACACCGGTTCGGCCGATCGGAGAAGAGGTTCGACCAATTCGAGACCGTCGGATTCGTCGCCGACGTAGATGTGGATCAGTTCGAGCAGGGTTTGGCCACGGAGCGGTTCGGGGAGTTCGGGATCGTCGGGCATCCGGACCAGGTGGGCGTAGGTGTTCATGGTGTCGGGGATGCCGCCACACCATCGCACCCAGTCCCGAAGCACCGCCTCGACATCGGTTGCCGCATAGTACCACGCGTTGCCGTGCACGGTGTCGAGAGGCACGAGCCTGGCCGTCATCGCGGTGACGATGCCGAGCCCGTGATTGCCGCCCCGCAACGCCCAGAAGAGCTCGGCGTGGTGTTGGTCGTCGACCGTGAGCGCACGCCCGTCGCCGGTCACGACGTCGAACGAGATGACCGCGTCGGCGCCATAACCGTAGGTCCGGCCGAGTGGCCCCAGGCCTCCACCCAGCACGTACCCGACGGCACCGACACCCGCATCGGATCCGGACAGCGGCGTCAGGCCGAAGGGGGCCGCAGCGTCGGCGACTTCCTGCCACTTGGTGCCGGCACCGATCCTGGCGGTATTCGTGGCCGGGTCGACGGTCACCGACCGCAGCCCGCGGGTGCGCACGAGGATTCCGTCACTCACCCCGCGATGGAAACCGTGTCCTTCCCCGAGCGCGGTCACCGGTAGCCCGGCTTCTCGCGCCAGGGTGACGATGGCGACGACATCGTCGACGCCGGTCGGCCCGACGGCCACCGGCGGCGTATGGGCGAACGCCAGATGAAATCCCGCGACCAGCTCGCCGTACCGAGCGTCCGACGGTGTCGCAACCTCGCCTCGTAGCCTGCCGCGGAGCGCCTCGACGACACCTGATGCCGTCACCGTGATATCGGCGGTCATCGGGCTCGCACGCTTTTCGCCTCGGGGCTCTCGACTCGGGGGCGGCGGGCCGCGGGCTCGGGGAGATGGGACAGGTCAGGGTGGCGCACGGTGCTCCTCGCAGACGGCTGGCGATCGGGTCCTCGGCACGATCACACAGCGTTCGAACCCTCGACCACGCTCCGGTTCGCTGACCGAACCCAGCCGAACGCGAGTCGTTGTCCAAATGGACAACGTTTCACATTCGTAACTTGAACCGGCTGCAACCGGAAACACAATCTGCGCAGAATTCTGTTGTCCAAATGGAAAACGCCCAGGCAAGGCAGCGGGAGCAAGAATGGTCAACATCAACACAGCGTCGAACATCGCCGAGACCGAAACGGTCGAGATCGGCAGCGGCGCCACCACCCATCCGATCTCCGTCCTGGGCAAGGCGCATCAACTGCTGGCGGCGTTCGGTGCGGGCCCGAGCACTATGGGTCTCACCGAACTGAGCCGGCGCTCGGGTGTTCCGAAGGCGAGCGCCCACCGGTTGGCCATGGAACTGTCGTCCCTCGGATTGCTGGAGCGGACCCCCGACGGCTACCAACTCGGCTGGCGCATGTTCGAACTCGGACAGCTCGTTCCCGGACCCGCGAGCCTGCGGTCCATGGCTCGGCCCGCCCTGATGGACCTGCGCTCGGCGACCAAGGGCGTCACCCACCTGGCGGTACCGCAGGGTTCGGAGTGTGTCTACCTCGAGCGGTTCGCCGGACGGCGCGAGATGCGTCTTCTGGCTTCCGTCGAATACCGCGTCCCGATGCACACCACCGCTTCCGGTCAGCTGTTCCTCGCCTACGGCGATTTCACCCCGAGCGAGCTCGACGCCGCGACCATGCCCCACCTCGGGATCACCCGTCGCGAACGTGACCTACGTTTCGCGTCCATCCGTGAGCGCCGCTACTCGGACGAGAACCAGCGCTGCGTGCCCGGATACAAGACCATCGCGGTCCCGGTGTTCGGTCCGGCGACCGGCGGAGTCGTTGCCGCCATCTCGATCTCGATGGCGGCCGAGCGCCGCGACGACCAGAAGGTTCTTCACGCGCTGTGGTCGGCCTCGGCCGACATCTCGCGCGGGCTCGGCGGCCCGGCGACCCGGCCGCGCCGCAGTCCCGAGCGTTGGGCGGTCTGATGTTTCCTGCTGCCGGAGAGCCACACGCGCGTCTCCGGCAGCAGCGCGTCATCAGCTCTGGTCGGCCCAGGAGGCGTCGGCCTCCCAATAGTCCATGCCACTTGCACTCTGCGAGTGTCGCCAGTCCGATGTACGTCGCAGGGACGGCTCCACCGTCGCGGTGACCCGGTCCGCCGCGTCGGGACCGTCTTCCGGCACTCCCCAATGGACCCAGCCGAGTTCGCGGCCGGCGGCATCGTGGACGAACAAGTCCACATGCTTCCACCCCCACCCGTGGGTGTCGTTGTAACAGACGAGCGTCATGCGCGGAGTCTCACTGTCGGCCGTGGTCGAACCGCCCCCGCCCTCACCCGACGGCATGAAACTCTCGCTGGAAGTAGACGAGGCCGCCGCCGTCGGCGGAGGTGAGCACGGTGTCGATCTCCACGAAGAGCACCGAATGCGAGCCGTGCTGAGCCACCGTCGAGATCCGGCCCACCAGTGAGGCCATCGATCCCTCGAGGACAGGAACACCATGGCCGGCGAGATCCCACCGCTCGTCGTCGAACCGCTTCTCCCGCGGGATGTCTGTGGCGTTCGCGAAGATCAACGCCACGTCCTGCTGCTCCTGGCCGAGCACGTTGATACCGATACGACCGTTCGACACGAACGCGTCATGCGCGGTGGCCGTCTGATTGACGCACACGGCCATCGTGGGCGGCGAGTCCGTCACCGAGCACAATGCGGTGACCGTCGTACCCGCACGGCCGTGTTCGCCGTCGGTCGTGACCACGCCGACGCCGGCGGACAGGTTCGCCATCGCGCCGCGAAATGCCAGTTGGGTCGGCGAAAGCTCTGCGGTCATCGGTTCACACCCCTACTTTGTCGAAGAATTCCTCAAGCGCGGCAACCACTTCGGCCGTCTTGTGTTCCATGACCGGCACAGTCCCACCCACGATCTCGACCATCTCGACCGACGTTGCGTTGGGATAGGCCGTCAGGACGCGATCACGATGCGGATAGGACACCGGGTCACCGGTGTTGGCGAGGATCAGTATCGGTGCGGACACCAGGTCGACACGGTCCTCCATCCGGTAACGGGCACAAGCGAGGTGACCTTCGGCAGGATCGACGCCGGGTGCCAGTGCATCGCGGATGTACCGGTTGAGGATGTCGGGGCGGTGATCCGGATAGACCGGTGCTCGCTTGCTCCACAGCACCTGGAGATGGGAACCGTCGTCCTCGACGGTCGCGACGTCGACATCACCGGCGGTTCCACCCTCGACTTCCTCACCGTGCATCTCCCGGGTCACGGTGTCACGGAACTCCGCGTCCGCGTACTCGGCGCCAGAGAGCACCAGGGCGGCAACGCGATCAGGAACCGCCGAGGCCACCTCCGACGCCACGAAACTCCCGGTGTGATGGCCCACGATCGAGAACTTCTCGATGCCGAGGGCGTCGAGGAGAGTGATCGCGCCGAGGGCGTACTGTTCGATCGTCTGCGGCGTTCCCACCGGCGGTTTCGCCGACAGACCGAATCCGTACATGTCCATCGCGATGACGCGACGGTTGGCTGCGAGCAGCGGTAACACCTCACGGTATTCATCCCAGGAGCGCGGGGTCTGGTGCAGCAACAGCACCGGAGCACCTCCGCCCCCGCCCGCCTCCGCGTAGTGCAACTGCCCCAGGTCGGTGTCGGCGTAGCCGCATCGAACGGTCACGTCGGTCATGGTTGTGCTCCTGACTCGAGTCCACAGTGTCGCCGACCACGATCGCAGCCGCGAGACCTCGGCGGAACGAACGGGTTCGCTCACCGAACCCCGTTGCAGCAAAGAACTTTCCATCTTCCCGCTCGGCACCATCCGGCTGTGGGTTCGGTCACCGGACCACATCATGTCGCCTGGTCGGGCGTACGAGAACAATCGGCACCGTAGGGCGCCGCCTGCGCGCGCCCTCAGCACGAGAAAGGGCCACCGTGACAACAATCTCGGAGGACGCAGGGACCTCCCCCGCCGTCGGATCATCGTCAACCGCGGAGCTCGGCGGATCACACACCGCGGTCATCGACGAGGTCGTCGAGGAGACCCGCGACGTGCGGGTCCTCCGACTCGTCCGCGAGGACGGATCGCCGTTCCGTCCCTATGAGGCCGGCGCGCACATCGACGTCACAGGTCCGACGGGCGTTCTCCGCCAGTACTCGCTCTGCGGTGAACCGTCCGATCTGTCGGGGCTGCTGATCGCCGTGAAGCGCGAACCGGATTCGAGGGGTGGCTCCCGGGCCCTGCACGAGGTCGTTCCGGGAGACCGCCTCACGATCGGCGAACCGCGCAATCTCCTCGCGATCGACGACGGCGCCGATCAGCACGTCCTCGTCGCCGGCGGCATCGGGGTCACCCCGCTGCTGAACATGGCACACGAACTCCACCGCCGCGGAGCGGCTTTCACACTCCTCTATTTCGCCCGCTCCCGCGACGAGATGGCGTTCGCCGATCTCCTCTCGAGCGGCGTCGAGTTCAGCTCGAACGTGCTCCTGCACCCCGGGGTCCCGCGACGGGAGCAACCCGCGATCCTCCGCTCGATCAGAGAGACGCTCACGCCGCGCAGTCACGTATACACCTGCGGGCCGGATGGATTCATGGAACAGGTCTCCGAGGTGTTCGGCGAGACCGTCGGCGCCGGACACGTCCACATCGAGAACTTCACCGCCAAGGACATCGACACCGCGGGCGACCGTCCGTTCGTCGTCGAGATCGACGGCGAATCGTACGATGTGCCCGCCGATCGCACGATCCTGCAGGTTCTCGAGGAGCACGGGATCGAGGTCTTCAAGTCATGCGAAGAAGGCGTTTGCGGATCCTGCGTCTCCGGAGTCCTCGACGGTGTACCCGACCACCGCGACAACTGCCTTTCCGCCGCCGACAAAGCCGCCAACAACGAGATGGCGCTGTGTGTTTCGCGGGCACTGACGGAGAAACTCGTCATCGAACTCTACTGACGTCATCTGGTCCTGATTCGCCAGGACGACTCGTCCATCAACAAGAGAAGGAAAGCCCATGACCGACAACGCCACGATCGAATCCCTCGTCAAGCGCATCGAAGCCCTCGAGGCCGAAGCGGACATCCGCCGAATCCAGGCCCGCTACATGTTCCTCTGCGACACCCCCTGCCCCGAGTTCGGAGTCGTGGACGACGCGCAGCGAATCGAGCTCATCCTCGATCTGTACACCGAAGATGCCGTGTGGGAGGGCGTCGGCGAGTACTACGACAACCAGTTCGGCCGGGCCGTCGGCAAGGATGAACTGCGTGCGCACTTCAATCGGTTCTGGCCGAAGGAGCAGAACCCCCGCCTGCTCCTGAACGCCCACTACCTCACGTCCGAGCAGATCCATGTTCACGGCGACGAGGCCGATGGCCAGTGGATTCACTTCCAGCCGTGGCTCTTCGAGGACGGCAAGTCGCTGATCCGCGGTAGCCGTCTGAACAACGCGTTCCGTAAGGTCGACGGCGTCTGGAAGATCACGCGCACCCGCACCGAGAATGTCGCGATCGTCGACCTGCCGGACTTCTTCGCCTCGAGCTACCCGTCGGAGTCGTTCCTGCTCAAGGCTCCCGGCACCGACCACACCAACGATCACGTGTACGCGGACAGCACCGCCGCCGACTCCTGATCGGCCGTATCCACGACGAAGCCGTGGGTCACCTCCGAGATCTCGGTGGTGACCACGGCTTTGTCGTTGACGGCTCTACGCGGATGCGCCGGCCACCGGGACGACGTGTGCCCGTAGGTGCGATCCGTCCCCGTCGGTCCACCCCTTCGATCCGGCGTACTCGACCATCTTCCCGAAAGCGCTGTACCACTCGGGATCCTCGGCTCGACCTGACGATCGGACGAGCTCGTCGACGGAGACCCACACGTGTTCGACACCGTCCGCATACCCCAGTCCACCCAGAGCACGATTCAGTCCCGGCTCGGTCACCTCGCCGTGAACGTCGACCTGGAACCTCTTCAGATCGTCCGCCTCTGCTACTGCCATCCGCTCTTCGGCGGGAAACACCAGAATCCTCATTCTGAACCTCTCACTGTTTTCTTGCCCGACACAGAAAACGGGCGTCCTGGGGACTCGGGAAGCCCCAGGACGCCTGTCCTCGTGATCACTGCTGTTGCGTCACAACAGGAAACCCGCGGCGGGAACCGGCGAGTCCGAGTCGATCAACCTGATGACCTTCCTGGCGATCTGGTCGTCGCCTTCCGAGACGCCCAGCCGGATGGTGTATTCGACGTCGGCCGCCCACAGGTCATGGCGTCCGCGCTTGAAGGCCACGACCACCTGCCCGGCCGCGATCTCCACGATCTCGTCGGTCACCGCCACCGGCATGAAACGGGAAACCGTACGGACCGTGTTCGCCGCGTCGACGGCCGAAATCGCATAGCCCTCGATCAGGCGTTTGACACGTTCCTCGCGTAACCGCTTGTCGTCGAACACCATGTTGAGGGCGTTGTCGAAATCATTGGTCGACGCGTCGACGGGGATCACATAGATCGCGTCGTCGGCGTAGAGATCTTTCCACTCGACGTAGTCCTTCTTGTCGAGCAGATAGGCTTCCCGCCAGATCAATTCGATCGCACGCTGGACACGCACGTCTGCCAGGCGACTCGTCACGATGGCCTCAGTCATCACTCATCATCTTCTTCCACATCTGATAGGCGGCACGCATTCCCGATTCGTCGGTGCTGTGCGAAGTCGGCCAACCCTCCGGTGCGAGGGTTTCGCGATTCAGGCCACGGTTCACCATGATGGGCATCTCGGGCGACGTCTGCGCGCCCCGCTGAACCCGTTCCCACCCCTCCGCATCGTCCGGAGTTCCGAAACCGAAAGGCCCCTGGAAGTTCTCGTGGATGCGCAGGCGCTCACGGATGACCGGTCCCGCGATCTCCGCGGGCGCGTCCGGCCCGAGGGCGACATGTTCGATCACCGTCTCGTCGACACTGATCGGCCGCAGGACACGGAAGAACGCCGAGGACAGGCCCACATTCGGGAACAGGTTGAGGTTCGAACCGGTGCCGTGCATCGACCGGACCAGCTTGCGGATCTGTTCGTCGTCGACGCCGGCGGACTTCAGTTCCGCCACGAGATCGTCGAACCGGGGCTGCAGCGGCTCGGAACCGTCGTCGTCATCGAGGTCGATGTGCTCGGGGACCATGTGCATGACGCTGTGGCCGTTCCCCAGGTCGTGGCACGTCGACGCCGGGTCGGTCATGAAGCTCAACATGTCGGCCGTCTCGGCGTCGACAGAGGCCATCCACGATCGATGCACGATCGGGAAATGGTAACCGTCGGTGGTGTTCTCGAGCTGGATCTTCCAGTTTCCCTTGAACTTGAAGCGATGTGTGCCGATGACCTTGATCGGGTACCCGCCACCCTGCTTGAGGAACCGGTCCGCCCAGAGCTTGACGTCGCCGAGGAACTCCTCGAGCGGTTCGGCGTCCTCGTTGAACGTGGCGAAGATGATGCCGCGGTAGCTCTCGGTCCGCAGGGTCTTCAGGCCCATGTCCTTCTTGTCCATGACGCCTTCATAGCCGTCGGGGTAGGGAATCCCGCGCAGCTTCCCATCCAGACCGTAAGACCACGCGTGATACGGGCACGTGAAGCCGTTTGCCTGCCCGCTGGGTTGTTCGCACACGCTCGCGCCGCGGTGCCGGCAACGGTTGACCAGGGTGCGGAACTCGCCGCGACGGTCGCGGGTCACGATGACCGGATTCCGGCCGACGTAGGTCGATTTGAAGCTTCCCGGCTTGGGCAGCTCGCTTTCGTGTGCTACCCAGATCCAGGTCTTCTCGAAGATGTTCTTCATCTCGAGTTCGAAGATCTCTGGATCGGTGTACACGCGGCCTGCCACGCGATCACTCTGGACGAGGTCCGCGGGGGCCAGGTCGTGCACGTTGTCGGCGGTTATCTCGATGTCCAGGTCGTTGATGCTCATGTCATTCCTCCTCCAGCACGGGTGAATCGGTGTCAGTCCGGGGTGTCATAGGAAGCCCGGCGTGGTCGGTTGCAGGCCCAGCAACACCGCGCCCGCGTCGTCGTACATGTGTTGACTCAACGAGGCATGGAGCTGGGGAACCTGGGCATCCATGCGAATCTGGTTGAGGGGGTGTGAATTGTTGATGATCGCTGCACCCGAGATCGCGGAGATGTCGTGCACGACCTGACTCGCGACGTCGGACATGTTGACCGCGCTCAGACGGATACGGGCCTTCTGCTCGTCGCGCGCCTCATCACCGGCACGCACCGTCTCCCACACCTCCTCTGCGACATCGAGGAAATACGCCCGCGCAGACTTCAGCGCCACATAGGCTTTCGCGAACTCGGTGCGATGGTAGGCGCGTTCGCCGACCGGCGGCGCCCCTGTGATCCCTCGGTAGGAGCCGGCCTGCTGCGCGTAGTCCAGGGCAGCCTGCGCGACTCCGAGTCCGATCGCGGCGTGGCATTGCGCCTGGTAGCCGATCAGCGGATACCGGAACAGGGGCTCGTCGATCAGCGGTTTGCCGCCGCGGACGAACGTCCAGTCCAGAGGGATCTCGGCGTCCTCGACCATCGTGTCGAATGACCCCGAGGCCCGCATACCCGACACGTCCCAGTTGTCCACCGTGGTGACGCGGGATGCGGGAAGGACGGCTGCACGCGGTTTGCCCCCGGCCGACTCGTCCAGCAACCCGACACTGATGTAGTCGGCGGCCATACAGCCGCTCGCGAACTTCCAATGCCCGCTGACGCGGAAACCGGTCTCTGTCCGTTCTGCCTTCTGCATGGGAAACAGACCACCCACCGCGACGACATCCGGTCCGTTCCTGTAGATCTCGGCTTGCGTCTCGACGGGCAGGGCACCCAGATATGTGTTCGACGACGCGAAGGCGACAACCCAAGCCGTGGAACCGTCCACACGTCCGATTCGCTCCACCATCGTGAGGAACTCATGGGGCGGGATCACCTCACCCCCGAACTTCTCCGGGGTCGCGTGACGGTAGACACCAAGAGGGAAGAACTTCTCGATGAAATCGCGTGGTACGTAGCCCTGTTTGTGAAACTCCGAGCGCCTCTCGGCGAGCTCGGTGAGAACCTCGTCCCAGGCCGGATCGCACGTACTGTCTGTGTCTCGCATAGTCGTTTTCTTCCTCACCTTCTCGACTTTCTGCATGGTTCAGCAGCAGAACGAGTGGATCGAGAGCCCGGACCGCTCACCGGACTCACCTGACCGACGAGGCATTTCGTGGTCCGCGGTGGTCCGCTCATCGAACCCTCCGATGGCGCCCGCGGGATTGTGGACGGAGAGTTCCACCACCGACGTACCGATCCCGGAGGTGACCGTGACCGTGGCTCTCGATCCACCCCAGAGTCTGTCCACCGAGAGTTTCTTCATCGCGGTGGTCGACCGAGCCTGCGACCTGAAGCGCGACCAGGACGCGTTCACCGACACCGGTGAGCAACCGGTGGTGTTGTCATGCGCCGATCTGCCGACCGCACAGCGGGCGTCACAACGTCTGCGCGAGAAGACTTCTGACGGACTGACGGTGGTGCCGATCGTCGAGGTGGTCGCGACGGGGCGGGCGGCATCCCACCACGTGTCCGTTCCGCACAACTCGCGGTCGGTGTCGAGCCTCGCCATCGATCTGGGCCTGCTCGCGATCGCCCGGGGGGTCATCGTCGTCGTCCCCGAAGCCGCCGATGTGGACGGATTCCGGGAGCGCGTCGTCGAAGAGATGACAGCGCAGGGCTATTCGACCCGCACGACGATCCCCGGATGGACGACCGTCCCGCGCGGTTGACGGGCTACACATCGTCCCACCGGACAAACACTGGAGGAGAGATGAACACCGACCACTGGAGCCTCCCGCTCGGTGATCAGGCCGCTGCGGTGCGCGACGGTGTCCTCAGCGCGCGCGACCTGGTCACGCAAACCCGGGAACAGATCGCCGGCCGGGAACCTGATCTCGCGGCGTGGGTCACGTTGTCCGACTCCGTCGTCGACGACGCCGGGGCGATCGACGCCCGTGCTGTCGATGCCCGGCCGGGAGACCTGCCCTTGTGCGGGATCTCCGTCGGGGTCAAGGACCTCATCGACGTGGCCGGCCTGCCCACCCGCGCCGGGAGCGTGACGACCTCTGACCGTCCCGCGGCATCGGATGCGGCGTGCATCGCCCGCCTGCGCGAACTGGGCGCGGTGATCCAGGGAAAGACGGTCACCACCGAATACGGCTACTTCGCCCCGGGACCGACGCGCAATCCACATGCTCTGGACCACACTCCCGGAGGCTCGTCGAGTGGGTCGGCGGCCGCGGTCGGCGCGGGTACCGTCCTGATCGCGTTGGGCACCCAGACAGCGGGCTCGCTGACTCGACCGGCGTCATACTGCGGGGTTGCCGGGATGGTGCTCGCGCAGGGGTCCGCGAGCCTCGCCGGTGTCACCGGAATGTCCGAAACCCTGGACTCTCTGGGCATTCTCACGCGCACCGTGGACGATCTCCACTACGTCTACTCGGCTTTCACCGGCGATCCCGCGTCGGCGTCCGGTGAGACCGCGGGCACTGAAGTACTCATGTGGAGGGGCAGCGACCTCGGCGTCCTGGATCCCGCGATGCTCGATCTCATTGAATCGCTCCCGGCGATCCTCTCGACCGCAGGGCTCGGCTACGGCCGGCTCGAGTGGGACGATGCGGTGCGGACCCTCTCCGACGATCACTCGACCGTCATGTCGTACGAGGCGAGTCGGAGGCTCGCACCGGTCCACACAGCCCAATCCGAGTCACTGAGTCCGCAGTTGCGTGCCCTGCTCGATGACGGACGTCTGGTGCGTGATTCCGCCCACCGGGACGCCTTGGATCGTCGAGATCTGGCCCGCACCGAGCTCTTCTCGATCATCGGGGACAACGCGGTGATCGTCGGACCCGCCGCCCTCGGCCCGGCGCCCGCCGGCCTCGACGCGACCGGCTCGCCGATCCTCAGCAGGCCGTGGCAGCTTCTCGGCCTGCCCGTCGTCGTCGTCCCGGGAGCCCGCGACGATCAGGGTCTGCCCCTGGGACTGCAGGTGATCGGCCGCCCGGGTCGAGAGGCGCAGCTCTTCGAGGTCGCTCGCCGACTCGAGGCCGCGTTACAGGCAGAACGCACTGCAGCGCAGTGACGACGACCGACCTACCCGCCCGCCACTCTCAGAGGAGGAAGCCATGACCGTCCATCAACTCCGTCCGAACAATGAGCGACGAAACCTCCCTGCCGACAACCAGACGACGCCCCTGGACTTCCTGGCGCAGTGGTACCGGCACGGCGGCGGCTCTGACCAGGAGATTTTCGAAACCTTCGGGATCACCTCTCGCGAGTACTTCTCCCACATACTCGAGACACTGGACGACGAGCACAGCGATTTCTCGGTCGCCACGGTGGCAGCCATCAGATCGGTGGCCCGGAGACGCCTCTGGCTCGCGTCGTGAGGTGACAGCACGGGGATCAGGCGAACCGCTGCGCGAGCGCGCGCAGCGTGTCCTCGATGCCCTGACCGTTCTTCTTGTCGTAGCCGATCAGTTCCATGATCTTGGGGATCCTGAGCGTCGAGTAGTCGAAGGTCTCGGTGACCTGAGTGGTCGTCGGTGAGGTGGCCTCCAGCTCCCAACGCCAGCGATGGCCCATGGGGTGTTTCCATTCGACGACTTTGTCGGTCTGGACGTCGGTCGCGGTGGAGGTGATGGTGTACGGGACACCGAACTGCTTCATACCGACACTGAATCGCGCACCGGGAGTGAGCTTCTCCGGCCCCTTGACCGGCGTGTCGCGCACCGTCCCCGAACCGTCGAGTTCGTGGTGACGATGCGGATCGGCGATGAGGGCGAAGACCTCGTGGGCCGGTGCGTCGACGACGATGCGCCGTGAAACACGATGTGGGCCCGAGTCAACGGTGGTGACGGTGTCGGATGCCATACATCCAACGTACGCGGACCGACCGGCCTCCTCGGGAGATCGGTCGGTTCGCGTCTCGTGAAACGAGACAGTTCACTCAGTCGGCGGAACGCTTACGACGCGGCTGCCACACGACGAGGGCGTTGGTCCGGGGCACCGGGACGAGCTCGCCGCCGCGGCGGTTCCGCGACGCGGCGACCTCGTCGGTGAGCTCACGGACGCGCTGCTGCAGCGCCTCGACCTGATTGCTCAGATCGATGATCCGTTTGATACCTGCGAGGTTGACACCCTCCTCCTGCGAGAGACGCTGGATCTCACGCAGGAGGTCGACATCGCGGGAGGAGTAGCGGCGACCGCCGCCACTCGTCCGCTGCGGGGTGACCAGACCGAGGCGGTCATAGGTCCGCAGGGTCTGAGCATGCATGCCGGCGAGCTCGGCGGCCACCGAGATCATGAAGGTCGCGCCGTCGGCGTCGAAGTTCTTCTGACCGGCCATCACTCATCGCCGAGTTATTGTCAAGACCTGTGGATGGGCGAGTTTCAGGCGGCCTCCTCGGAGTCTGAGTTGGGGTCGGGTTCGACGAGTTTGCCTTTTTCGAAGGTGGCGCCGTCACGGACCAGTTTCACCAGGTGCGGTGCGTTGACCGCCCGCCATTTCGATTGGGCAGCCTCGATCAACTTGTAGGCCATCGCGATGCCGGCGGCCCGTGATCCGGGGCCTTTGGTCACCTTGGTCCGCAGTCGCACGGTCGCGAACGTGGACTCGATCGGGTTGGTGGTGCGCAGATGTATCCAGTGTTCGGCCGGGTACCGGTAGAACTCGAGTAGCACGTCGTCGTCATCGACGATCTTGGCCACGGCCTTCGGGTACTTGGCGCTGTAGGCTTTCTCGAACGCGGTGATCGCTTGGCGGGCGTGGTGTTCGTCTTCGGCGTTGTAGATTTCCTGCATCGCCTTGATCGCGTTGGGGTGGGCTGATTTCGGTAGCGCAGCAAGAACATTGGCTTGTTTGTGGAACCAGCATCGTTGCTCACGCGTGTCGGGGAACACCTCCCGGATCGCGGCCCAGAAGCCGAGCGCCCCGTCCCCGACGGCCAGAGCCGGCGCCGGCATGCCGCGGCGTTTGCACGACCGCAGCAGATCCGCCCACGACTCGGTCGATTCCCGATACCCATCAGCGACTGCGATGAGTTCCTTCTTGCCGTCGGCGCGGACCCCGATCATCACCAGCAGGCACAGCTTCTCCTGCTCCAAACGCACCTTGAGGTGGATACCGTCGACCCACAGGTACACATAGTCGGCGGTGATAGCCCGGTCGGCGAAGGCGGCGGCCTCTTTCTGCCATTGCTTGGTCAGCCGGGTGATCGTGGCCGCCGACAGTCCGGCGCCCGACCCCAGGAACTGCTCGAGCGCCGGCCCGAAATCACCCGAGGACAGCCCATGTAGATACAGCAACGGCAGCACCGCGGAGATCTCCGGACTCTTACGCGCCCACGCGGGCAAGATCTTCGACGAAAACTTGTGCCGCTCCTCGGTTTCGGGGTCGACACGCTTGTCATTGACCCGCGGTGCTTTCACCGTGACCGCACCCGCGGCGGTCATCACCTCCCGCGCGTTGTGGTACCCGTTACGGACTACCAGTCGGTGCCCGTTCTCGTCGACCTGATCGGCGAACTGGTCGATGTAGGCGGCCACCTCCGCGCGTAGCGCCGCGGCAAGCATCTGTCGGGCGCCGTCACGCACGATCTCATCGAGGATCGAGCGGCTCTGATCGTCGGCCGGGTTGGAACCTTCATTGGTGTTGACTACCGTGAGCACGAGGCGTGCCTTTCCGCCAGCGCTGCAACGCTGACTTGATCAAGTGACTACCGGGATCATATTTGCGGGAAGGCACGCCCTCCCAGATCCACAGGTCTTGATCATTCCTCTTGATCAGATGGCGCAGAGTCTGACTGACCTCGAACGGGTGCGAGGCTCGATCGTCACCAGCAAGAGAGCTATCAGGCCTCACCCCGAAGTCGTTGGGGTCACCAATCCGCTCAGCCAGGCGCTCTATCGCCTCGGCGGGCTTAGCCCACTTTGCCCGGATAGTCTCGCTCGAGGCCATCGCCGGCGTCGCCCCACGGGGTGCCGAAACACACCCCGTCCGGCAGACCGGTGGTTATCCGAAGCGACACGATTCCGTATGTTCCAGGAATACGTGTGGCAGTTCCTCGGTAGCGCCATCGACCATCTCCGGCTGGTCGACGAGCCTGGCAGCAAACTAACGACTACCGTTTGCGTTCGCGACACTAGCTCGCACAGCCATCACGAATACTGCGACCGCAGTGGCTTCTTGACGCGACGAAGCGACAGGTCGTTCCTCAAGCCCACCCGTCTAGTGGTTCGTGTCGTTAGTTCCTAAATTCTTGTGGATTTGTGAGAATTACCGCATGGCGAATTCTCCGGCCCCAGCATTGATCCTTCGGGATGGTGATCGGGATGTGTTGTTGTCGTGGACGCGTGCCACGACGATCTCTTCGGGCCTGGCGTTGCGTGCCCGGATCGTGTTGCTGGCCGCTGACGGGCTCGCGAACGCACGGATCGCGGACGCAACCGCAACGACCACGACAACGGTATGGAAGTGGCGTAAACGCTATATCCAGCAAGGCATATGCGGTCTCGACGATGCCCCTCGGACCGGGCGACCCCGACATGTCGATCCCGAACGGATCATCACCACAACACTGAAGCCACCACCGAAGAAGTACGGGGTCACCCACTGGTCCTCACGGTTGCTGGCCGAGCACCTCGGTATCGGTAACGCCACGGTGGCCCGGGCATGGCGGGCCTACGGGGTACAACCCTGGCGAACCGAGACATTCACGTTCTCCACCGACCCGGAGTTGGTAGCCAAGGTCACCGACGTGGTCGGGGGAGTATCTGGCCCCACCAGACAATGCGATCGTGCTGTGTGTGGACGAGAAAAGCCAGATCCAAGCGTTGGACCGGACCGCCCCCATGCTGCCGGTCCGGCCCGGTGATGTGGAACGACGTACCCATGACTACAAGCGTCACGGAACCACGACGTTGTTCGCCGCGTTGGAGATCGCGACCGGACAAGTCACCGCAGCAGTCAAGCCGAAACACCGGCGCCAGGAGTTCCTGTCGTTCCTCCGGCAGATCGACCGCGCCTACCCTGACCAGGAACTGCACGTGGTCATGGACAACTACGCCACCCACAAGACCCCCGAAGTACGGGCCTGGCTACAGGCGCACCCGAGGTTCCACACCCACTTCACCCCGACTTCGGGTTCCTGGCTCAACCTGATCGAGGTGTGGTTCGCGATCATCGACCGACAAGCGATCCGCCGCGGCATCTTCACCAGCGTCACCGACCTCAACGCCAAGATCCGGCAATTCATCACCGGCTGGAACAATCGGAAACACCCATTCGTCTGGACCAAGACCGCCGATGAAATCCTGAAAAAGGCCAACCGTCAAACAATTTCAGAAACGAACCACTAGTCTCAAGACTCACCGATAGCGGCAGCTACTCAGCCACGCGCCATATCCACGAACTTCGACAGGTGAAGTTGGTGTGCCACAGTGATTGTCGCGGTCGGACCGTTACGGTGCTTGCCGACGATGATGTCGGCCTCGCCGGCACGCGGGTCGTCACGCTCGAAGGCGTCGGGGCGGTGCAGCAGGATCACCATGTCGGCGTCCTGCTCCAGCGAACCCGACTCGCGGAGGTCGGAGACCTGTGGCTTCTTGTCGGTACGCTGCTCGGGTCCACGGTTCAGCTGGCTGATCGCGATCACCGGAACCTCGAGTTCCTTTGCCAGCAGCTTCAATTGGCGGGAGAACTCCGAGACCTCTTGCTGTCGGGACTCGACCTTCTTACCCGAGGTCATCAGCTGCATGTAGTCCACCACGACGAGTTTCAGGTCGTTGCGCTGCTTGAGACGACGCGCCTTGGCGCGGATCTCCATCATCGTCAGGTTCGGTGAGTCGTCGATGAACAGCGGAGCCTCGGAGATCTCGCCCATCCGGCGGGCCAGTCGCGTCCAGTCGTCGTCGGTCATGGTGCCGCCGCGCATGTCGCCGAGCTTGACCTTCGCCTCCGCCGACAACAGGCGCATGACGATCTCGGTCTTGCTCATCTCCAACGAGAACATGGCGCCGGTCAGGCCGTTGTGGATCGAGCACGACCGCAGGAAATCCATTGCGAGAGTGGAGTTGTGGGTGGGAACCATCGCCTCACCGGCGAGGTAGAGGTGCTCCTCGTTGTCCACCTGCACGCATCGCACGGGCACGCTGTCGACCGGACGGACCGACACCACCCGGCGGACACCGGATCGACGACGGAGTTCCTTGTGCCGCACCGCTTTGTGATGGACGGTGAACACGTCGTCGTCGGCGTCGACGCGCAACCAGCCGGTGGCCGAACGGCGGTAGGTGTAGCCCAGACCGGCCACCAGGTCGGCCACCACCTCGGTCATGTGACGGGTGGCGGCGGGCACGATGATCCAACCGTCGTCGTCGACGATCGCGCGGGCGTCGAGCAGTCCGGCGAGCAGCGCACGACGCTGCGCGATCGAACCGCGCAGGTACTCATAGGGAATCCGGCCACCGAGGTCGGCCATCAACGTCATCACGTCGACGGGCCCCTCGGCGTCGATCCGCATGCCGATCTCGGGGTCGTCGAAGGCCATCCCGGCCAGGGCGGCTACGGTGTAGGGCCCGTAGGCGAAGTTGCGGCGCGGCAGCTCCAGCGGCCGGGTGTTGCGGATGACCGCACTGCCGACATGCCCCCGCAGGGTCTCGGTGGTCATCACCTGGGTCTGGTCGTCGACGTCGGCGACCCACTGGTGCTGGGCGTCGGCGACGAGGACGTTGCCGTCGCTGAACTCGACCTCGAAGCACGGCCGGTCGGTCATCACCTCGGTCGCCGCGACGACCGTGGTGGGGCGACCGTGTGCGTCGAGCAACCGGTCGCCGACGGCCACCCGACCCATGGTGGTCCAGCCGGTGGGCGTGGGCAGCGGGGTGTCAAGGGCGAGCGCCTTGCCGACACCGGGGCGGGCCGCGACGATGATCATCTGCCCCGGGTGCAGCCCGTTGGTGAGCTTGTCGAGGTCGGCGAAGCCGGTGGGGACGCCCAGCGACAGACCGCCCCGCGAGGCGATCGAGTCGATCTCGTCCATGGTGGGCTGCAGCAGCTCTTCGAGCGGGACGTAGTCCTCGGCGGTGCGGCGCTCGGTGACCTCGTACACCTCGGCCTGGGCGCGGTCGACGACCTCGGCGACGTCCTGGCCGTCGGCGCCGGCATAGCCGAACTGCACGATGCGGGTGCCCGCCTCGACGAGTCGGCGCAGGATGGCCTTCTCGGCGACGATCTCCGCGTAGTAGCCGGCGTTCGCCGCGGTCGGCACCGTCGAGATCAGGGTGTGGATGTAGGGCGCACCGCCCACGCGGCGCAGTTCGCCTGCGCGCTCGAGCTCGGCGGCGACGGTGACCGCGTCGGCGGGCTCACCACGCCCGTAGAGCTCCAGGATCGCGTCGTACACGGCCTGATGGGCCGGGCGGTAGAAGTCCGCGGGACGGATGCGCTCGACCACGTCGGCGATGGCGTCCTTGGACAGCAGCATGCCGCCCAGGACGGACTGTTCGGCGGCCATGTCCTGCGGAGGCTGCCGGCCGAACTCCTCGGCCGGGATGTCGGCGTCGTCGAAGTCGTCCTTGCGGCCCTTGCCGCGGAAATCGCCCTTGCCTTTCCGGCCGCCGTCGAATCCGCCGTCGTGCCCCCGATCATCGACAACAGCCACTGAACGTCAACCTTCCACCGAACGGGGCCGGCGCCGAGATCGACACCGAAACTTCCCCTACAACCGGGATCAACCATTACCCCGCGACTCCGACAAAAACGGGGCCGGATTCCCTCCCATGCCACGTGTGCAATGGTCTGTGCGCTGACCTTAGGGGCTGCGGCGGCACCAGCTCAAACCGTCCTGTGCATGAACCTGTGCAGCGATTGTGGAGGGCGTGTGAGCAGCGCAGGAGCCGTTGTGCACCCACTGTGGAATATCTGGGGAATTCGCGTGTGAATGCTCCCATCCGTGCAGGTCAAGGCGGTTCTCAAATTCCACAGGCACAACTTCTTTGTTCCCACGGCGTGTCGGGGGAATGTGGATGCCGGGCGTGTTGTGATACTCGACAACTCACAGTTGTTGACCAGCCGATGAACTCTGCGTGGAACAGGGTTGACCAACGCTTGGGACGACGAATGCGGAGATGTGACTCACAACCGACCCGCGCTGTGTTGCAATGGGGACCGTGCACAGGTTCCGATCGTCGGCCGGTGTCGCCCGCATGATCGCCACCGTCGGGGTGTCGGCGGCAATCATCCTCGGGCTTCCCGCGACCATGTCTTCCCCCGCCGCGCAGGCCGCGCCTGCGGGCCCCACGATGCCGGTCGAGTTCGACCTGGCCCGGTACACACCGGTCGATCCCGACCACTACCGTTCCCTGGCCTACGCCGACAACGGACGCTCCTTCTTCACCACCGGCAGGTGGATGTGCCAGGTGGGCCCGCAATACCGCTACGTCGGCTGTCAGGGCCGTCCGGCCACGGCCCCACGCAACGCCCTGGGTGCGGCGATCGCCGGCGACCAGCAGGGCCCGTGGTGGGTTCAGCCGGGTCTGGGTGACCCGACCTACCGGTTCGGTTCCAAGACCGGCTTCCGGCCGCCGCAGCTGCGCGTCGGTCAGCGGGTGACGATCGGCGGGGTCACCTGCACGGTCCCGCGCGCCGACACCGTCGCCTGCCGCACCGGTGCTCGTGCCCTGATCTTCACCCCGGGCTGGCACAAGTTCTTCTTCCCGGCCTGGGACACCAAGGCGCACAGCGCGAATCCCGCCCCACGGTATCTGCCACCGCGGTTGCAGTACTGGAACCAGCTTCCGGCGTCACCCCCGCCGCCGAAGTAGCGGGCCTTCGCCCGGTCAACGGATTCGGGCGCCCAGTCAACGAACTCGAGGGCCCAGTCAACGGATTCGGGCGCCCAGTCAACGGATTCGGGCGCCCAGTCAACGAACTCGAGGGCCCGGTCAACGCGTTCGAGGGCCCGGTCAACGGATTCGAGCGCCCGGTCAACGCGTTCGAGGGCCCGGTCAACGCGTTCGAGGGCCCGGTCAACGAGTTCGAGGGCCCGGTCGACGACAAAACCCGCCGGACACTGTGTGCCCGGCGGGTTTCGTTGTGTCCGTGCAGGTGTCAGCCCGCGACGACGGCAACCTCGACGGTTGCGGTGACGTCGGCGTGCAGGTTCACCACGACCGGGTACGAGCCGGTGGCCTTGATGTGGCCCTTGGGGAACTCGACGTTGCGCTTGTCGACGACCGGTCCACCCGCAGTACGGATGGCGGAGGTGATGTCGGCGGCGGTGACCGAACCGAACAGCTTGCCCGAGTCGTGGGTCTTGACGGTCAGCGAGACGCCGGACAGACCCTCGAGGGCCTGCTTGATCTCGTTGGCGTGCTCGAGGCCACGCACCTCGCGGGCGGCCTGCGCCCGGCGGATGTCCTCGACCTGCTTCTCCGCGCCACGGGTGGCCTTGATGGCCAGCCCACGCGGGAGCAGGTAGTTGCGGCCGTAGCCGTCCTTGACCTCAACAGAATCGCCGGCCTCGCCGAGGTTCTCGACGGCAGCAGTCAGGATGAGCTTCATGTGTGTTCTCTTCCCTTCCGCTTATCGGCTGGTCGAGGTGAAGGGCAGCAGGGCCACCTCACGCGAGTTCTTGACGGCCACGGCGACGTCGCGCTGGTGCTGCACGCAGTTGCCGGTCACGCGACGCGAACGGATCTTGCCGCGGTCGGACAGGAAACGACGCAGCAGCGCGGTGTCCTTGTAGTCGATGACGGACTTCTTGTCCTTGCAGAAGGAACACGCCTTGGTCTTGGTGACCTTTTCGACGCGAACCTTCCGGCCTTTTTGCTTAGCCATGTGTTGCTCCAGTCAAAATGCTTGCGAACGCACGTGGGTAGACGTCGCCACAGGTTCGCGTATGTATCAGAAAGGTGGTTCGTCGTCCCCGCCGAACGACGACGACCCACTGCTCGCGGGTGCAGAGCCCCAGGGATCGTCGGGCACCGACTGCGCCGATCCGCCTCCGCTGCGGGCTGCGCCGCCACCGGAAGACGAACCGAAGCCGCCGCCACCACCGCCACCGCCGCGCGAGGCCCGATTGACCTTGGCGGTGGCATATCGCAGCGAGGGGCCGATCTCATCGACCTCGAGCTCCACGACCGTGCGCTTCTCACCCTCGCGGGTCTCGTAGGAACGCTGCTTGAGCCGTCCCTGAACGATGACGCGGGAGCCCTTGGTCAGGCTCTCGGTGACGTTCTCCGCAGCCTCACGCCAGATGTTGCAGCGGAGGAACAGCGCTTCGCCGTCCTTCCACTCGTTGGTCTGGCGGTCGAAGGTACGCGGAGTGGAGGCCACCGTGAAGTTGGCCACCGCGGCACCCGACGGCGTGAACCGGAGTTCCGGGTCGGCTGTCAGATTGCCAATGACGGTGATGACCGTATCGCCTGCCATGTGTCTCCCCTTGGTCGTGGTTGGGCACTCGTCGATCGATGTGCACCGGGCTGCGGCCACGAACGGATCGTGGCCTCATGGGTGTCACCCTAGGGCCCGGTACCGACTAACTCGGCACATCCAGAAGAAGCCTGTGGATTACTTCCGCAGGACCTTGGTACGCAGCACCGACTCGTTCAGCTTGAGCTGGCGATCCAGCTCGCTGACCGTCTTCGGCTCGGCGTTCAGGTCGACGACGGCGTAGATGCCCTCGGTGTGCTTGGCGATCTCGTAAGCAAGACGACGCTTGCCCCAGATGTCGACGTTGTCGACCTTGCCACCATCAGTGCGGACCACGTTCAGGAACGTGTCCAGCGACGGAGCAACGGTGCGCTCGTCCAGATTCGGGTCGAGGATAACCATCAATTCGTAATGACGCATGTGACCACATCACCTCCTATGGGCTCATCGGCCACGGACTGTCCGCGGCAGGAGGGTCGCCTGCGTCGGCAACCCGTCCAAGATACACGAGGTTGCCCTGACCTGCGAAATCGTCCTCTTCGCCCAGGGTAGCCGGGCATGGGACGTCGACGACCCCCTACCCTGTAGCCCATGTCTGAGGGCCTGAACACCCTGTATCGGTACGGGCGTTTCACGTTCTCGCGCCGCGGGGACATGGTGCTGATCCTGACGGTGTCGCTGCTGCTGACACTGTTGCTGCTGGCCTGGGGACACCAGGTGAAGGCGGCGTGCGGTGGCGAACCGTACTTCCCCGACGGGCGCAGTCACCGCTGGCCGGTGGGCGACCCGAACGCGATCGTCCCCTGCTATTCGGACCTGATGTATCTGTGGGTCGGACGCGACATCAACAATCACGTCTTCCCCTACATCCACGGCGGGATCGGCGCCGACGGCCAGCTGTTCGGCGGCGTCGTCGAGTACCCGGTGCTGTCGGGGCTGCTGATGTGGCTGGGCGCGATCGGTGCGCACACCGACCTGCAGTTCTTCCAGCATTCGGCACTGCTGCTGGCACCGTTCGGTCTGGCCATCACCATCATGCTCGCGGTGCTGACCCGCTGGAACGTGCTGTGGTGGGCGGCCACACCGCCGCTGGTGCTCTACGCCTTCCACAACTGGGAGCTACCGGTGGTGGCCACCACCGTCGCCGCGGTCGCGGCCATGGCATGGGGTGCGAGCCTGCATCCGGCGACCGGGGAACGGCGGTGGAGTCTCCGCACGAGCGGGATCGTCGCGTCGGTGCTGCTGGCGATCGGGTTCTGTCTGAAGCTCTATCCCGGGTTCTTCGTCCTACCGCTGGCGATCTACGTGCTGACCCGCGGCGACGGCGCACCGGTGGTCGCCGGCGCCCGCAAGGCACTCGACTGGGTGGGCGCGGTGTGGGTGGCCGCGGCCGCGGCGATCACAGTGATCCTGGTGCAGTTGCCGTTCATGATCCTCGGCTACGACGGCTGGAAGGCGGCACTGACGTTCCAGGGCAAACGCCGGGCCGACGTCGACACCAACTCGATCTGGTACTGGGGTCTGCGGCATCTCACCGGTGGCCAGAACGACACCTACAACTCACTCGTCGGGGTGCTCTCACCGATCCTGATCGTCGCGTCGTTCGCGCTCGCGATCTACCTGGGATGGCGGGTGTACCGCAATGGCGGGGCCTACCCGTGGCTCGGCGTGTGCGCGGCGATGCTGGCCGGGTTCATGCTGTTCCACAAGGTGCACTCCCCGCAGTACACGCTGTGGATCCTGCCGCTGTTCGTGCTGCTGCGGATTCACTGGTCGGTCATCGTCGCCTACCTGATCGCCGACCTCTCCCTGGATCTCACGATCTTCCGGCTGTTCGGCATCCTCACCTCGGGCGCCCCGATGAAGTGGTGGGTGATCGGCGGGGTGAACCTGGGCGTATGGGTGCATGCGGTGCTGCTGGTCTATCTGATCTTCGGGTTCGTCCGCGCCGGGATGCGGGAGCCGCTCGCATCGATCGGCCGCCGGCCGGCACCGGAGGAACCAGAGTCGACGCCGGTGCCCGCGCCGGTCTGATCTGCCCCGGGATCCCCCATCCGTGAGGAGACGATGATGAGTTCCTGGCTCGGTACCGGCGCCCTTGTCGGTGAGCGGGTGACCTTGCGGCCGTTCACCGTCGACGATGCCGACGAACTCGCACAGGTGGTCGCCGACCCGGATCGGTTCCGCTGGACGTCCGGAGTGCCCACCGACGTCGACGCCGCACGTGCCTGGATCGATACCGCACTCGCAGATCCAGAACACCGGGTCGCCTACGCCGTCGTCGACAACACCGACGGCACCCTGCTGGGGTCGACGAGCTTCTACGACATCGACGCCACTTCTCTGGCAACCGCGATCGGCTACACCTTCTACGCCGAACGGGTTCAGGGGACGACGGTCAATCCGACGGCCAAGTTCCTGCTGATGCGGCACGCCTTCGAGGACTGCGGCGCAGTGCGGATCGTGTGGCACACCCACGCCGAGAACGCACAGTCCCGTTCTGCCATAGCGAAACTCGGAGCCCAGTTCGAAGGACTCCTACGCAAGCACCGCCGGTTCGGTGACGGATGGCGCACCACCGCCCAGTACGCGATGATCGACGACGACTGGCCGGAGGCGAAAGCCCGCTTGCTGGATCGGATCTCGTAGGTTTCGGTTCCGGTTTCCGACCGCGGCTCAGCGTGGTTCGGATGCGACGGGATGAGCTGGTTGCGTTCCGAGGTCGGCCCGGCGGAGGTTTCGACACGCCTCGTCGCTCCGCTCCTCATCGGCTCAACCACCAACAGCTGCAACCACTTACGGAATTTGTGCCAGGACCGTCAACCCCCACAACCACTTTGATGGCTGAGCCGGGACCGAGCCGGAAAGGCGAGGACCCGAGTCGAAATCTGGTGAGCCGAGAATGTCGCCAACCACACCCCAATCCAGTGGTCACGTCCCGAACTCGGCCGACGGAGGTTTCGACACGCCTCGTCGCTCCGCTCCTCATCGGCTCAACCATCGTTCCCCGCAACAATTTTCGCCACAACCGGCTACGTGGCTCCGCCCCTCATCGGCTCAACCATCGTTTCCCACAACCGTTTTCGCCACAACCGGCTACCAACGGCAGCAACGTCATCCAGTGGGTAGCGGGACACCGTTCGGCGCGACGCGCGGCCGGTGTGCCCCGATGCGGTCGGGTGCACCGTCGAGGACGCCGCCGGCCGGGTCGTCGAGGATGTTGCCCTCGCCGTCCCGGCGCATGAGGTCTTCTTCGGGACGCAGGATCTGCCAGATCACGATGACACACAGGACGATCACGAACAGCGCGCGGATGACGATGATCGCGGTGAACCATTCCTGCGGCAGCCATCGTCGGCTGGGGTCGATGTAGAGCGACATCCGCGGAATCCACACGAGGGCGTCGACGGCCATCCATGCCAGCAGCAGCCGGGTGTGCGGGATCGCCAGGACTGCGAGTGGGACCAGCCACAGTGAGTACTGCGGACTCCACACCTTGTTGAGCAGCAGGAAGCCCGCGACCAGCAGGAACATCAGCTGGGCCACCCGGGGGCGGGTGGGTGCGGCCAGGGCCAGGACCGCGATGCCGATGACGAGCAGGATCATCAGGCCGAACGACACGATGTTGAGGATCGGCACATCCCAGGTGGTGCCGACCGCCTTGGCGGCCAGCCGCAGCAGCGAGTCGGAGTCGGCGCCGCGCTCGGAGTTGAGGCGGAAGAACTCGTACCAGCCACGGGGATAGAGCGTGAGGATCGGCAGGTTGACGACCAGCCAGGTGACCACCGCGGCGATCGCGGTCTGGGCGAATGTGCGGAGCCGCCCGGACCGCAGGCACAGCAGGAACAACACCACCAGCAACAGCACCGGATAGAACTTGGCGGCCGCCCCGAGACCGATGAACACGCCGGCCAGCCAGGGACGCCGACGCGCCCAGCACAGCATGGCCACCGCCAGCATCGCCGTCGCGATGGCGTCGAAGTTGGTGAAGGCGTGCACGATCACCAGCGGCGACACCGCGGCCACCCAGGCCGCCCAGATCCGGGCACGGGCGGTGAGTGCGGTGGCCCAGATGGTGACCAGCCAGAACAGGACCAGACCGAGGGCGGCCAGATCGAAGAACAGGACCGACTCCAATGCACCGGGCACACCCCAGTGCTCCATCGCCCACGACCACGCCTGCGCGCCCTTGGCGACGACGTACATGTACATGCCGGTGATGACCGGATACTCCATGTACCGCTTGATGGTCTCGCCGTTGCCGTCATCCTCGAACCAGTAGGTGCGATACGGGAACGCACCCTTGTCGAGCCGCTCGGCGCCGTAGAGGGCGATCACGTCCGAATAGCAGAGGTCGGTGAACTGTCGCTGGTCGGAGCGGTCGAGCTCGAGCGTCGTCGCGCCGTCGGGGCCGGTGACCACCGCTTCTTGTTGCAGGCAGCCCGCCTTGCCGAACCAGCCCAGGGCGAGGGTGCACAACGCGAGCAGGAACAGCACCCGGATCGGGGTCCAGTGGCGGCTGCGGCCGATCGCCGCATGCGCGCCCGACGGCCCGCCGATGACGCGCGCCGCCTCGGCCACCACCACATCGTGATGGCCGGGGATCACCCGACGGGTGTCGGTGCGCAGGTCGGCGGACAGCGGAGCCGGGCTGTCCGTTTCCGGATCGCCCGGCCCGGGGTCAGCCGCCTGGGACGCCAGGGACCACTCCTTCGCCGTCACCGGTACCGCCGCCGGTCCCGGTGTCGCCCGTATCGCCGGTGCCGGAATCCCCGGTCCCGCCGTTGCCCGTACCGCCGTTACCCGTTCCGCCGTTGCCGGTGCCCCCGTTGCCGGTACCGCCGTTACCGTTGCCCGTACCGCCGTCACCCGGCTGCGCGGCACCCGGTATCGGGATGGTGATACCCGGTGCGACGGTCAGGTTCCCGTCGGCTCCGGTCCCCGGAATGCTCGGGATCTGCGGTCGGGTGCGGGTGGACGGATTGGTCGGCTGGTAGGTGGTGGGCGGCGGCTCGTAGGGCACACCGGCCTGGCCGCCGACGGCCTCCGGCTCCGGGAACTGCTCGATCGGATCACCGTCGAGCGCATTGTCCATCGCCCGCTTCCAGATCTGCGCGGGCAGTCCACTGCCGTAGATCGACGATCCGCCGTAGTTGGTCAGGGCCGTGCCCTTGTCGGTGCCGACCCACACCGCGGTGGCCAGCTGCGGGGTGTAGCCGACCATCCAGGCGTCCTTGTTCTGGCCGGTGTCACCGAGCTGCGCGGTACCGGTCTTGGCCGCCGACGGCCGGGACCCGAGCGACGAGTCGTAGAGCGAGTTGCCGTTGGAGTAGGCCGCGATCGGCTCGAGGGCCGCGGTCACGTTGTCGGCGACCTTGGCCGGGAACACCCGTTTGCCGGGATTGGGCTGGCGGTCGAAGAGCACCTCGCCGCTGGAGGTCTCCACCTTCTGCACGAAGTACGGTTCGCGGTAGATGCCCGACGCCGCGAGCGTGGCGTAGGCGGAGGCCATGTCGATGACGCGGGACGGGTACTGGCCCAGGACCACACCGCCCTCGACGGCACCGTTGTCGTTCTGCAGGGTGTGCTCGACGCTGCCGAACGACTCGGCCACACCGGCCTTGTGCGCGGCGGCCGCGACATCCTCGGCCTTGTTGTCGAGGTCCATCATCAGCCGGTAGTACACCGTGTTCAGCGACATCTTCATCGCGGTCGCCAGGTTGCACGACCCGCAGCTCTCGCCGTCGGAGTTCTCGACGGTGATGTCGGTGTTGGGGATGGAGTACGGCGCAGAGCTGTACACCTTGGACAGCGGGATGCCCTGCTCCAGGGCCGCGACCAGCGCGAACACCTTGAACGACGAGCCGGTCTGCAGTCCCGCCTGGGCGTAGTCCCAGCCCTGGGCGTCGTCGCCGCCGTAGTACCCGGCGACACCACCGGTCTTCGGGTTGATCGAGACGACGGCGTCGCGCAGCTGTTTGGGCTCGCCGTTGAGGACACCGTTCTCGCAGGGGTAGACGTCGTTCTTGCGGCAGGCGGCCTGCACCACAGCGTTCTGCACCTGCGGATCGATCGAGGTGGTGATCTTGAGCCCCTCGGTCTGCACCTGCTGCTCGGAGATGTTGAGCTCGGCCAGCTCGGCGAGGACCTGACGCTTGATCAGTCCGTTGGGTCCGACCGTCTCACCGCCGGTGGCGGGAGCCGGATAGACCTTCGGGTACTTCATCTCCTGCGCCTCGGCGGAGGTCAGGGCACCGGTGGCGACCATGCCGTTGAGCACGTAGTGCCAGCGGGCGACCGCGGCCTCCTCGTTGACCGCCGGATCGTAGTAGGAAGGCGACCGGATGGTGGCGGCAAGGACCGCCGACTCGGCGGGGGTGAGCTTCTGGACCGGCTTGCGGAAATACGCCTGGGAGGCGGCCGCGACGCCGTAGGCCCCGCGCCCGAAGTAGATGGTGTTGAGATAGGCCTCGAGGATGTCGTCCTTGGACCACTGCTCGGACATCTTGGTGGCGATCACCAGCTCGCGCAGCTTGCGCTCATAGCTGTGCTCGTCGCCGACCAGAGCGTTCTTGACGTACTGCTGGGTGATGGTCGAACCACCACCGGCGAGGTCGTTGTTGGTGACCCGGCCCCACACCGCGCGGGACAGGCCACGCACCGAGAAGCCGTCGTTGGTGCGGAACTCGCGGTCCTCGGCGGCGATCACCGCGTTCTGCAGGGACGTGGGGATGTCGGCGATCTTGACGTCGGTGCGGTTGCCCTCCGGCGGGACGATCTTGGCGATCGTCTTACCCGTGGAGTCGACGATCGTGGCGATCTGGTTCTGCTTGATGTCACCCGGCTTGGGCACCGTGGCCGTCTCGTAGGCGATCACGAAGGCGATCACACCGATCAGGACCACCGCGGGGACGATCAGACCGAATGCCCCGACCAGCCAGGCGATGATGCGCTGACGCGAGCGCTTGCTGTCTCCCGTGTCGCTTCCGGAACCGGCACGTGACGACGACGTGCGGCGTTCGTCGCTCAACGTCGAACCTCCCAATGAATCACGCCGCTCTTCGGCGCAACGTTGCTCACCCTACTTGTTTGTCCTCACCCGACGTCCCACTGTGACGCACGACCAGGGGCGCGACCAACCCGGTCACGGGCCCCCGACGTGCGGCATCGCCGGCGGGGATCGCGACGATCCCGGCGGCGGTGGACCTACTTGGCCACCCGGCGACGACGATGCGGCCGCGGCGGCAGACCGGCAACGTACGACTGGACCAGATGGTTCCAGCTGCAGGTCCGGCACACCTCGACGACGTGCACCGAGAACTCCTCGGCGGTGGCGTCGAGACGGGCGATCTCGTCGTTGGAACGGGCCGACCCCGAGACCTGGCCCAGGCGGTCACCGAACACCCATGAGACCAACGTCACCTGCTCTTTCCGGCAGATCGGACACAGGGTGTTGCTCGGGCGACCATGGAATTTGGCGGCACGCAACAGATACGGACTCGCGTCGCAGACATCGGCGACGGCGGTCCGTCCCGACGTCACCTCGGACAGCCGCGACCGACGCTGCAGGGCGTAGTCGACGATCTGGCGTTGCACGCGTTCCAGAGTACGTGGTCGGCACCCGCGTCGTCCGTGTGACCTGCCCGGCTCCGACCGCCACGTCGACCCCCTTTCGCATGTCGTCGGCGGTCGTCCGATCGGTTCATCCGAACGACCCGATATCGACATCGTTTATATCGGTGCGATACATTGAGAAATGCATCAGCGCGAGGTGTTGGTGCGTCATCTCGGGGATACAGATGCGAAAGGAGGTCGACGATGCTCGAACTCGCCATCCTCGGCCTGCTGCTGGAGTCCCCGATGCATGGCTATGAGCTGCGCAAACGCCTGACCGGACTCCTGGGAGCGTTCCGCGCCTTCTCGTACGGCTCGCTGTACCCCACCCTGCGGCGCATGCAGGCCGACGGCCTGATCGACGAGGCCAGCGCCGCACCGTCGGGGATGAAGGTGCGCCGCGGTCGCCGGGTCTACCAGCTCACCGACGCCGGCCGGGTCCGCTTCACCGAGCTCGTCGCCGACACCGGACCGCAGAACTACACCGACGACGGCTTCGGCGTGCACCTGGCGTTCTTCAGCCGCACCCCCGCCGTCGCCCGCATGCGCATCCTCGAAGGCCGCCGCCGGCAGGTCGAGGAGCGCCGCGAGGGACTGCGCGAGATGGTCGGACGCGCCACCCGCAGCTCCGACCGCTACACGCGCCAGCTCCATGAACTCAGCCTCGAGTCCAGCGAACGAGAGGTCCGCTGGCTCAACGAACTGATCGCCGCCGAGGCGTCGGAGAACACCGCGGCCGCCCACGGTCCGACGACCACCGATGTCGACCTCACGGCCGCACAGACCTCCCCCGAACTCCCGGACACCGATTCATCGCAGACCGGTGTCGCAGGGCAGGAAGATGCCGAGACGCCCCGGGCGCTCGGACGAACCCCGGTGTCGCAGCCCAGCGCTGCGACCCACCAAGAAGAAGGAGAACCCGACCATGGGTGAGCCCAATAAGGTGCGCGTGGCCATTGTGGGCGTAGGAAACTGCGCTTCATCCCTGGTCCAGGGCGTGCAGTACTACAAGGACGCCGACGAGAACTCGACCGTCCCCGGTCTGATGCACGTCAAGTTCGGCCCGTACCACGTGCGTGACGTCGAGTTCGTCGCCGCATTCGACGTGGACGCCAAGAAGGTCGGCTTCGACCTGTCGGACGCGATCTTCGCGAGCGAGAACAACACCATCAAGATCGCCGACGTCGCCCCGACCGGCGTGACCGTGCAGCGCGGCCACACCCTCGACGGCCTCGGCAAGTACTACCGCGAGACCATCACCGAGGCCGACGGCGACGGTGTCGACATCGTCAAGACCCTCAAGGACGCCGAGGTCGACGTCCTGGTCAGCTACCTCCCGGTGGGCTCCGATCAGGCCGACAAGTTCTACGCTCAGTGCGCCATCGACGCGAATGTCGCCTTCGTCAACGCACTTCCGGTGTTCATCGCCTCGGATCCGGTGTGGGCCAAGAAGTTCGCCGACGCCGGTGTCCCGATCGTCGGTGACGACATCAAGAGCCAGGTGGGCGCGACCATCACCCACCGCGTGATGGCCAAGCTGTTCGAGGATCGCGGCGTCACCCTGGACCGCACCTACCAGCTCAACGTCGGCGGCAACATGGACTTCAAGAACATGCTCGAGCGTGAGCGTCTGGAGTCCAAGAAGGTCTCCAAGACCCAGGCCGTCACCTCGAACCTGACCGGCCCGCTCGCCGGCAAGATCGCCGACAAGAACGTCCACATCGGCCCGTCCGACCACGTCGAGTGGCTCGACGACCGCAAGTGGGCCTACGTCCGTCTCGAGGGTCGTGCCTTCGGCGACGTGCCGCTGAACCTGGAGTACAAGCTCGAGGTGTGGGACTCCCCCAACTCGGCCGGCATCATCATCGACGCCGTGCGCGCCGCCAAGATCGCCAAGGACCGCGGCCTCGGTGGCCCGATCCTGCCGGCCTCGGCCTACCTGATGAAGTCGCCGCCGGAGCAGGTCGCCGACGACATCGCCCGCGCCCAGCTCGAGGCGTTCATCATCGAGGGCTGATCACCCGACGGGGCAAGAACCACGGTGCCGCACACCTTTCGGTGTGCGGCACCGTTGTCGTCGGCGCAACCCACCCTCGCCACCGACCCGGAGAAGATTCATCAATTCGGGGGAATGTCATCCGATCGTCTGACACATAACCTTGGGACAGCGAGAGGAGGACATGGTGGGCGCGTGCGAGAGGTGCACACAGCGGTTGGCGCCCTGCCCTGGATGCGACGGTGAGGCCGGCGGTTACAGCATCGCGGGGAAGCTCACCTGCGCACGGTGCGACAACACCGGCCGATGGTGCCCGGTTCATGAGAAGAACTGGCGCGCCTGATCTCTCATGGGATGTGTGCCTTCACCACGCCTGCAGCCGGGCGCGATCCACCCAACCGTCGGCGATCAGCTCGATCAGCAGCTGCGACTTGTTGTTCACCGGCCGACCCGCATCCACATACCGATCCATGACCCGACGGAGATGCGTGCGAACGGTGCTCGGCGCGATGAAGTGCCGCGACGACGTCTCCCGCACGGTGGCACCGAGGACATAGGTCACCACCACCTCGCACTCGCGGCTGCTCAGGTGCACCCGCTGCGGTGCCTCCTGATCGGGCCCGATGATCGCGGCCAGCGCGTGCTGCAGGGCCCCGACCGCCCCGGGCGAGTCCGGCAGCCTGATGCCCTTGACCCGGAGGTCTCGGATCCCGATCCCGATGATCTGCGCGGTAGCCGATGCCCTCGTCGCGATGAACCGGTTCAGCCGATCGACGCTGCGCACGATCACGACCGCGGGGGCCGGAACCGGCAGCGGGTTCCCGGTGTCGACGTCGACGATCACCGCGCGATATCCCAGGCGTTCGACGAACGCGAGATAGGCGACGTCGGAGAGGTCGTGCTCGGCGATCACCGCCACCGAACGGCTCGGTGGGAGAGGGCGAACGGGGACGTTCAGATCGTCATCGACATCAGTGGTCATCGAGACTCCTGGAGGGGAGGACGGCGCGCGGTGGAGAGGACGGATCCTCGGGGCCCTTCCACGATCACCAGTGGCCGACGGCACGTCAGCCGTCCTGACGACACTTTCGCCTCATGACGGAGTGGGATGTGGCCCCGGATTCGACGATGGAGGTCGAATCATGCACGGAACCGACCACGTGGGGCATGATGTCGCACGTGACCGCCGGACTGCGCATCCTCATCGCCTCCCCCCTCGGCCATGTGGTCGCGGCACCGTTACAGACCGCGTTCCCGGGTTCCACGGTCGTCGTCGCACAGGATCAGGCGGAGTTCCAGAACGCGATCTCCGCTCGGGTCCGGTTCGACGTGGTCAGCGCGGACCTGATCTTCAACCGGGCCGACCTGGAGTGGACATTCGATGGCCTGGACGTGATCGAAGGGCTCCGCACCGCCGACCGGCTCTCACCGGTTCTCCTGGCCACCCAAGGACATTCGATGGAGGAGGACCACCTGGCCGAAGCACGCGTGCGCGACGACGTCTCGGGTGTCGTGTCGAAGTCGGACGGTCTTCAGTCGCTCGTCGACTCACTGCGCGCCGTCGCGTTCGGCCAACGCCTCGCTCCCCCGGCCGCCACCACCCATCGACCGTCGTTGTTCGAGTTGTTCGACAGTCGCCGAGGGGTCACCACGGCCCGTCTCGCCGGCGCGATCGCATCGGGCAACGCGGCCGACGTGGCCAGTCTCGCGACCATCGCCCGGGTGTCGACCAACACCGCCAACAAGGCGGCGACCACCTACCTGGGGCCGTTGATGCGGGCCCGGAACGAACACGACGAACGGTTGCCGCTGACCCAGGCGTCGGTGTACCGCTGGTGCGGCCTCCACGCCCGCTACATCGTCAGTTGGTGCCGACGACATGGCCACGAGGACGTGCTGGGACTCCCGTCCTGACCCTGGTGGGACCGGCCCGCACAGCTCGATCGACACTCGTTGCCGGTGTGCTGCGCCGTGATCGGCGTGACCGCGGACGCGGGATATCACCCGACCGCGTGCGGTGTCAGGGGCATCGGCCACAATCACCGACATGACCGCACACCGTCGCCGCACCCGTCACGTCCTGCTCATGGCCGGGATGGTCGCGTGCTCACTTCTCGCCGGATGTGCTGCACCGGAATCAGATTCGATCCAACCACCGGTTTCGTCGACGGCCCCGGAGGCGGATGACACTGCCACACAGCCGGTTCCGGGCACCGGAACGGAACGGCCCGAGGAGAGTTCTTCCGCGCAGACGACCCTCGATTCCCTCCCGGTGAAGGGCCGGGCACCGAAAACCGGTTACAGCAGGGCGCAGTTCGGCCAGAGCTGGACCGACGACGTGGACGTCGCCGGCGGACACAACGGTTGCGACACCCGTAACGACATCCTGCGTCGAGATCTCACCGACATCACCGTCAAGCCGGGGACCCGTGAGTGCGTCGTCCTCTCCGGCACCCTCGACGATCCGTACACCGGCACGACCGTTCGGTTCACGCGCGGAACCGACACGTCGTCGCAGGTGCAGATCGACCACGTCGTCGCCCTGGCGGATGCCTGGCAGAAGGGTGCCCAGAACCTCACCCCCGAGAAACGGGCCGACCTCGCCAACGATCCGCGCAACCTGCAGGCGACGATCGGATCGGTCAACCAGAGCAAGGGTGCCGGCGACGCAGCCACCTGGTTGCCACCGAACAAGGCCTACCGCTGCACCTACGCCGAACGGCAGATCGAGGTCAAGGCCGCCTACGGGCTGTGGGTGACCGCGGCCGAACGCGATGCGCTCGCACGCCTCCTGGACGACTGCTGACCCCTCGCCTCGAAACGGTCGCCCGGAACGGTTCGCCGAGGGGACATCGCGCAGCGGCCGCGCGACGGATCCGGCGGTGCCGCACTGGCCTACATGATGGACCAGCTGCGCTCCGACCTGGCCGGCCACGGCATCCATCGGTTGCCCGCCGGATGGCAGTTCGTCCATCTCGACGTACCCACCTCGCCGTCCCGGGTCGAAGGTGTCGGCAACGTCCGCGACCAGGGTGGCGTCTACGTCGGCACCGGCCCGGAGAGCGACAGCTACAAGGTCCTCGACAACGCGATGACCCAGCGCCTGGCCACCAACCAGGCGGTCGACGGGATCGCCACCTGGGCCCCGCGCGACCCGGACTCGGTCTACACCCCGCTGTCCACCGGAGCCGGCCAGTACCGGTCGCTGGGTCGCATGATCACCCTCAGCCGGGTGGGGCAGGTCCGCGACGCGCTGCAGCAGGCCTGGGATCGCCTGTACCTCAACTCCACCGACACCGAGATGCGGTCGCTGTCGATGCCCGGCGCCGGGACCTACAGTCCCGACGACCAGCCGATCGTGCTGGTCGTCTCCTCGATGGCCGGTGGCGCCGGTGCGTCGATGGCACTCGACGTCTGCCGCATCCTCACCCTGGTCCAGGGAGTCGACCCGCGCCTGATGGCCGTGTTCATGGTGACCCCCGACATCTTCGAGACGTTGCCCTCTTCCGCGGTCACCGGTACCCGCGCCAACGCGCTGACCATGCTCGGCGAGATCGTGGCCGCACAGACCGGTTCGGCCCGCGAATCCGACGTCGCACTGTTGCGGGCCCTCGGCTACGAACGCGGTGAGGGCGAACGGATCCCGTTCGCCCGGGTCTTCCCGGTGGGCCGATACGTCGGCGCCCAGCGCACCGTCTTCGGCGACGGCACACCCAACGCCGTGTACCGCGGGCTCGGGCGCGGTCTGGCCGGCCTGACCATGTCGGGTCCGGCACTGCAGCAGTTCGTCGAGTGGGACCTCACCAACGGTGTCGGCGACCAGGGTTCGCTGGAGTTCCTCGGATGGGGCAACCGGCAGTGGAACAACATCCCGTGGGGCACTTTCGGTTACGCCAGCCTGTCGATGGGACGCGACCGCTACGCCGAGTACGCCGCCCAGCGACTGGCCCGCTCCAGCGCCGACAAGCTCCTGCACGGCCACCTCCAGCCCGGCAACAGCGCCTCCGACGAGGAACAGGTCAACGCGATCCTGGACAACCAGTGGGGCAACATCTGCCGGCAGCTCGGTCTGCCCGAGGGTGCCGGCGGCAACCTCGTCGGCCAGTGGCTGGCGTCGCCGGCCGTACTGTCGCACGAGCAGGTGAGCACGCACGGGATGCAGATCGTCAACGCCGCGGTCCGCCCGCGCATCGACCAGAACCCCGGCGTCAACGGCGAACAGTGGGCGGCCTCGGTCTACCGGGTGCTCGGCGAGCAACGCGACACCGTCAAGGGAGCCGCCGCCACCACCGCGTACTCGGTGGCCTACACCTGGCATCAGAACTTCGCCAACGCACTCACCTTCGTCACCACCGAGGCGATCGCCATGCTGGGTCTCCCGTATGCGACCGGCCTGGTGAAACGGGTCTCGCGCCTCATGTCGGATGTGATCCTGCCCGAATCCCAGCAGCTGTCGGGGTATGCGCCGGGCGACGTCGTCGAGGTGTCACCCGAGGTCGCGCGGACCCTCGCATCCCTCAAGGGCACGTTGACCAACCCGGCCGGGGTGAGTGAGCAGGTCCTCGACGGTCTGCGCGGTCCGGTGCAGCAGGAGATCTACGCCTCCCTGGCGACCCGGGTCGCCGACGCCGCGAGTGCGATCGTCGGGGAGATCCTCGACCCGCTGATCACCGGCCTCAACGAGTCGCAGACGCTGCTGCGTCAGGCCGCGGCGGCGCCTCGCCGGGAGACCGGCCTCGCCCACCTGCAGACCACCGAGTACGCGGCCTGGCCGTCGGACAACGACGAGCGCGTCGCCGAACGCTTCTCCGAGGCCGACAACGAGGTGATGCTGACCCGGTCGGGAGAGTTCAAGCAGCGCTACGAGATCGACCTCCCCAGCTCGATCGGCGCCCAGACCTCTGATCCGCACACCTTCCGCATGGCGGTGGGCCGCGCCGCCCACCAGGTGATCACCGGCCACTGGACCACGGTCGGCGGCACCCGCGCACCCGGTGACGTCCAGCCGACGGTGGAGCGCACCTCCGCATGGGTCTCGCGGGCCTTCCCGCGTCACCCGGAGAGCGGCGAGACCCTCATCGCCTCCCCCGCCACCTTCGACATCCACATCCGGCCAGGCGAACTTCTCTCGCGCGCACGGGAATTCGTGGCCCGCCCGGGCGAGGCCTTCCACCGCTTCTGCTCGGTCTCGTTGCGCGAGTACGTGACCGGCCGGACCAGCAGCGACGCCCAGGTGGCCGAGTCCGAGCTGGCCGCCCGCCGACGCGACCTCCTGCTCCGATTCGGCGAGGCGGTGAGCCTGGCCCGGCCGCTGGCCAGCGTGAACGAGAACGCCATGCAGGCCATCCACGGCGTCTCCGAGATGATGTACCGCTACAAGTTCTCCGCGGTGCCCTTCCACAGCCTGACCGTCGCCGACGAACTGTCGACCACCCTCGGGCAGCAGATGCGCGTCGACAAGAACAGCGTCCGCGCACTCGAGGGCGCGCTCACCGACGAGGCCAACATCAAGCGCATCGACATCTTCGGCTCGTACCCGAACTACTCGCCGCTGGCCTACGACGCCGTGGTCGAGGCGGCGTCCCGCCAGTGGCTGGAATCGTCGGCGGCCGAACGCAAGGCGTTCTGGACCCATCGTCGGGCCCGCCCGCTCGCGGCCAGCCTGCCGATGCACGTCGACGAACGCCGGGCGATGGTCGGCGGATGGATCCTCGGCCGCGCCCTCGGCCTGGTCTCGGTTCCCGAGGCGCCGTTCACGCAGGCCGCGCAGGTCTGGGACGGGGAGAACAAACGGTGGTTGCCGTTCCCCGCCCAGCTGCTCACCCCGCCGTCGGAGTTCCTCGCCGAATACGACTGGCTCCCGGCGATTCTCGAATCCGTGCTGCTGGCCATCGCCAACTCGCACCAGCCGCCGGCGATGAGTTCGATGCATCCGTACCGGGCGCTGCGCCGGGTCTACGACGCGGCCGCACAGAACACCACCTCCGGAATGGATCGGGACCAGCTCGCCGCCCGCCGCAACATCGCCGACTGGTTGCGCTCCGGCGATCTCGGCACCGGTATCGCCTCGGTGATCGCCGACACCGGGCCGGGCTCCGACATCGCCACGCGCGCAGAACGACTCACCGCATACCTGACCGAGTACCGCACCTTTGTGGGTGCACACTTCATGCGCCCCGGCGACGGCGGCACCGACGGTCACCCACCGGCCCCGGGCGGTGGTGTCTTCTCGGTGATCTCGGTGCGCGAGCAGGCGTCGAAGACCCCGATCTTCCGCGACCTCGCCCCCGACGTGTACTGGGTCACCAGCGAACTGCTGGCGCTGATCCCGGCGGCGGTGGCCGACGCCGAACGGCCGATCGCCCCGGACACACCGAGCCCGGTACCCGTACAGGGACGTGAGAACGATTGGTCGGCACCGTCGATGGACTTCGGTTCGGCATCCGGCGGGAGCATCTTCTGATGACCGCACTGACGGTGTTCCTCGCCCCCAGCGGCCCCGCCGACGGCGTGCTGGCCGCACTCACCGACCTGTCGGCGGCCGGTCTCGTGGACCAGTTCGCCTGGGTCACCGACCCCGACACCGCCACGCCGGTGCAGTCACTCGTCGTCGTCGAGCGCGGGATCGCCCACGACCTCGCACTGACCGAACTGGTCACCACACGGCGGATCACGCTGCTGCGGATCTGTTCGGTCGTGCCGATCGCCGAGGGCACCCACCGGCTTCCGGTGGGCGCCGAACTCGGTGTGACCCGAGCGCTCCACTCGGCCACCGGGGCCGCACAGGTGGTCCGAATCCGGGTGGCGCTCACCGGCCCCGCCGGGATCGACGGACCGTCCACGGCACTGTCGGTCGAGGGCTGGCACAACGTCGTCGTATCGCCGGAGGATTCACGCGGCCCCGAGTTCGGCCGCATCCCCACCCCCACCGAGCCCACGTCCATCGATCACGGCCGCTTCGCCGGTCCGGTGATCGCGGGACTGACCGGACTGTGGAGCGGGATCGAGCACGCCCCGCTCGACGACGCGCCGGTGTTGCCCGGCAAGGTGATCCGGCTGGCCCGGTCGTTCTACCGGAAACTCGAGACCGCCGACGTCGAGTCGTCCCTGCGCGCGGAGATCCTGGCGCAGGACGGGCGTCTGCCGCTGCCCAGCGATCAGCGCATGCAGGTCGTGTACCTGCAGGATGCCGGGCTGGCGGGCCGGACGATGGCCTCGACGCTGTGGACCAAGCACAGCGCCGTCCTGCGTGGCACGCGCCTGTCCTACCCCACCCAGACGGTCGAGACCATCGGGGCCTGGGCGGCCATCAAGATGTTCCTCGGCTTCCTCTGGGCGTCGATCAAGAACGCCCCGGCGGCCTGGTACCACAAGGTCGCCGGCGGGTTGGCCCGCAGCGTCGCCATCGGCGTCCAGCAGGCCGTCTTCACCGACGCCCCCGCGGCCTACGAGGTGGTCGCCCACGGCCGCCGGGCCAACGGCCAGCACGCCGGATGGGCCGACATCGGCGAGGCCTCCGATCACCTGGGTGGCCTGATCACCGGCACCGGCCCCGTGCATGACGCGGGTACCGACCTGTCGGGGTTGTGGCAGGACTACGCCCGGGCGTCGATGACCCTCGCCGATGCGGGCAACCGCACGTCGGATCTGCCCCCGGTCCCGGTGGGGGCCGCGGTCGGGATCGTGCACGAGGCCGCCGGTGTGGTCCCCGGCCCGGGCGAACGGTTCACCGCGATCCCGGGTGTGATCGGTGCCGCGACCGAGATCGACGGGGTCGACGCCGTGGACGCCCTGGGTGTCGAGGATCTGCGCCGCCGCCTGGGCGATCTCCAGCGCGATCCGCACAACGGCCTCGCCGCCGGTTCCACCTTGTCGGCGTTGAACGACTGGCAGCGCCGGCACTCCGGCAGTTTCGGTGCCGCCGTCGGCGACCAGCTCGCGAAGTCGTTCGCCGGCTGCTGGTCCGAGGTCCAGGGGCTGTTCGCCAAACTCATGAACGCGCAGACCCCGCCGGACCCGGGATCCCGCAATCTCGGACTGGCCCGCTGGGTGCAGGTGGCGGTGGTGCTGTGGCTGATCCTGACCGGCGTCTTCACCTATCTGGCGATCGCGGAGATCGTGGACTGGTGGGTGGCACCGACGGTGATCGTCGGCACGCTGATCGTGCTCGTGGTGGCGCTCGGCTGCGCGTTCATCAGTACCCAACGACGACTGTTCGCCCTACTGCACCAACGGAAATCCGTCATCGCCGAGCACGAGATCGATCTGCAGAACCTGCGGGCGGCGCTCAACGATCTGCGTCGTCTGTCGCAGGCCTACGGACAGTTCCTGGCCTGGAGCCGCGTCATCGGCGGCTTCCTCGCGGCACCGCTCGGACCCGACCTGCATCGCCCGGAGCAGGTCCTGCACATCTCGCGTGGAATGCCGATGTCCACCTCGGTGGGTGTCGCACGGCCTGCCGAGGCCGAGATCGCCACCATCGCAGGACATCTTCGGCGGGATCTGTTCCGGCCGGGGTGGCTCACCCGCTCGTGGGAGGACCTCATCACGCGGGCCGCACCACCGCAGCCCGGGGCACGTGACCTCGGTGTCGGTGCGTCACCGCTGTGGTCCGAACGTGGCCGGCGCTCGGGCTCACAGCTCGACCGGTTCTCGACCGCGGTCCACACCGGCGCCGTCACGTCCTCGGGAGCCGACGTCGTGTGGCAGCATGCGCTCGACCTGCTCGCCGGCCCGATGGGCACCCTCGTCCCGCGACTGCTCGCCTCGGTGCAACCGATCGATCGGGCCGAGACCACCATCGACGAGTTCCTCGGCGGGATCGATCGGCCGACCGAACCGAGCGGGTCGTTCTCGACCGACCTCCTCACCGACGGTGCGATCATGGACGCCGTCGCCAAGGTCGACATCGACTACCGGCGCGCCCAGCGGTGGGGACTCGGGATCATCTGCGCTGCAACCCAGCTCAGCGACGCTTTCACCGCAGATCATCTGGTGACCGTGGGCGACCAGACCCCGCGGGCCGACACCGACTGGGCGGCGCCACAGCCGATCGAATCCGGGTTCGGTGTCTCCCGGAACGGCCAGGACCCCACCGGGGCCCCTGGTCCGGCGACCCGACCGGACGAGTTCCGGGCACCCGAACCCGGCCGAGGATTCGAGTTCTGACATGACGAGCATCAGCCCCGAGACATACCTGGCCACCCTGCAGGTCTGGCGTGGATGGGCAACCGACCAGGGTTACCCGACTCCCGAACCGCCGCGGCTCGTGGAGATCTCCCGGATCCCGCAGCAGTGGGCCGACGGTCCGCTCAGCCCGCTGGAGACGGCGTACCGGGAGACCATCGATCACCTCCTGGCCCAGACGACCCTGGGGGTCACCCCCGAGATCGCCGTCGCGCACATGCCCGAACACCTGCGCGCCGCCCCCGATGTGCCGGATCCCGAACCGGCACCGCGCCGCGACGATCCGCCGGCCGCCGCCACCGCGACCGACGACCCGCAGGCCCGAATCCTGCGGGCACTCATCGAGTGGCGCACCGCCCAGATCGCCAACGGGGTCGAGGGGGCCGACTCCATCAAGGACGTCACCCTCCGAAACCTGCTGCGACGCAATCAGACCAGCGTCAACCAGATCCGGCGGAAGCTGACCGGTGCCGCAGCCGCCCTGGCCCCGGAGATCGCCACGGTGATCGCCGCGTTCGCCGACGAGGCCGCGGACGAGCCCGAGACGGTGACCCCGGAGCCCCGTCGCACGCCGCGGCCCCCGGTCACGCCGGCCGCGTCACAACCGACACCGGCACCGACACCGACAACCGCACCGAGTTCACCGGCGGCATCCGGCGCCCCGGCCGCAGACACCACCACCGCCGATACCACCGGTCAGGCCGGGTCGGCCACCGGCACCGGCACCGGACGCACCTGGTCGCATGGCGACTTCTGCGAATACGACTATCCCGAAACGGATGTCGAACCCGGGCGGATCAAGGTGGGTACCGCAGGAGACGGCGTCCAGCTGAGTTGGGAATCCTGGCCGACCGAAGGCCGGGAGACCGTGCTGTACCGCGTCGTCTCCGGCGACGATGTCGCACCGTACAAGCCCGAGTCCGGGGAGCTGATCGGCGTCACCGCCACCGCAGCGCTCGACGACGGCCGGTTCCTGGCCTCCGCCGTCCGCGTGTTCCAGGTCTGGTGTCACGTCGGCGTCGACGAAAGCTCCGCCCGCGCAGCACAACCGGTGAAGTGGGCCGAGGGCGAAGAGGTCAGCCCGGTGGAGGGGATGCGTCTGTCCGAGGAGTCCGGACGCGTCATCGGCGAGTGGTCGGTCCATACGGGCACCCGCAGCGTCCGGGTGTACCGCATCCCGCTCGAGGGCAGCGGACCGCCGGTCGCGAACCCGAGCAACCAGATCTGTTCCGATCAGCCGAATCTCACCGGATTCGTCGATTCCGGCGCCACCCGGGGAAGACGATTCCTGTATGCGGTCCAGGCCGAGGTGATGGTCGACGACTCGGCGCGGCTGTCCCGCCAGGTCAAGAAGGACATCCTGGTCACCGTCGACCTCGATCCGGTCACCGATCTGACCGTGACCATGTCCGAATCCGGCGGCACCTTCGACTTGCGCTGGAGTACACCGGAATCCGGTCAGCAGGTCCAGATCCACCGGTTCGCCTCAGCGCCGCCGGCGGGCCTGGAGAACGAGGATCGTGACGCCTCGGCGATCACCGTCCAGGGCTTCACCGAGGAATCACGGATCAAGGACCCGGTCACCGCACTCGATCCCACCACCTCCCAGATGACGGGGGTGCTGTGGCCACCGGACTGGGAACGCGCCTACCTGACCCCGGTGACCCTCGCCAACGGACGCGTCCGGATCGGCACCACCCAGGTGCAGACACGTCCGCTGCCCGCGGTGATCAAACCGCGGATCATCGAACGATTCAACACCGAACTGATCACCTTCGGCTGGCCGGCCGGTGCGGCCGCGGTGCAGGTCTTCGTCGGTCCGACGACGCTGAGCCCGGAACAGATCTGCTCCCAGTCGCGGCCATCCGCCGAGGTGACGGCGTCGACGCACCGGCGAGACGGCGCGATCATCATGCCACAACCGTTGAGCTCCAACGGATGTACCGTCTGCCTGGCACCGGTCGCCTACTCGCGCGGCGAGCAGATCCGGGGTGAGATCGCCACACTGGCCTATCCGGGCCTGACCCGGATGGAGTACCGGTTCGAACCGGTGCCGACCGACAACCCCCGGTCGCGTGTGCTGCGGCTGTGGGTCGGCTCGGAGAGCGAGCTCGCGAACCCGCCGGCGCTGGTGCTGGTGGCAAACCGCGAACGACTGCCACTGGATCTCCGGGACGGACACAATCTGCAGTTCCTCGTCCGTGGTCAACGGACTCCGCACTGCCAGCTCCCCCACATCCAACCCGGGGTGCACCGCACCGACTTCTATGTCGATCTCGGCAACGAGTTCGCATTCGTGCGGGTGTTCGTCGACGACACCGCGGACCGCACACCGCGTGTGGCGCTCACCGACCCGCCGATGCAGCAGCTCTGGCAGTTCCGGGCGCCCACACCGCAGGGGGACCAGAGATGACGGCTGCGCCGCCGCCGCCCGCATCGCAGTACGCGCAACTGACCTACACCTCGTTCGACGACGGCGCCGGGCGCGGCGGATGGCAGGTCAAAGAGGTGCGGGGGGATCTGACCACGGCCCAGCGCGACACGCTGGTGGGTCGGGTCGTCACGCGGTTCGACCTCGATCCCCGTCTGCCCGACTTCCCCACCGAGGCACAGATCGCCGAGCGCCCGAGCCGGCTGGCGTACGCGCGGATGGACGACGCCGGGGTGTTCTGGCACACGACGGCCGCCGGCCCGGATGCCACCGGCAGGCCCGGCAATGTGTTCGCGCACATCGCCGTCGACCGCAGCCGTGTCCACCGGCCCGGGTATCGGCCGATCCGGCTCTGGGGTTCACCGGACTGGCTGCGGCCGTACCGCGCCGAGAACGTGGCCGCGGCCCGACTCGGTACCGCCGACATCCCCGCTCCCGGCAGCATCATCACACTCTCGTCGGTCGTCCGGTTCGTGACCGACGATGCCGTCGACCGGCAGGGCGTCTTCCGCGTCCTGATCGACGCCGTCACCCATGCCCTCGAGGACGGCCCGGCGGTGGTGCTGCTGACGCACTCGCACGACGCATCGGCCGCGTGGATCGCCGCCGTGTCCTACCTGCTGCCCCCGGAACTCGCGGGACGACTCGGATGGACCACCCATGATCGCCCGGATCAGATCCCGGCCCACATCGACCGCGGGACACATCTGATCGCCGTCCCCGCCGACAGTGTCGACGAGCGCACGACCTTCGGTGGTGCCCTGGTGATCGACGAGAACGAGGCGCCGCTGCTCGGAGATGTGGGATCGGTGCATCGCGTCGCACGCGGCGAGGTGCCGGTCTCGGCGCTGTCCACCTTTGTCGAGGGTGTTCTCGAAGACGAGGACACCGCCGTCGCCGTGCTCCTGCGCCGCGACGAGGTGGGACTCGCACTCGGTGGGCAATCCACCTCGGGGGCATGGCCGTTGGCGGTGGCGATCGCCGAGAACCCCGCACTCGACGAGTTCCACGACGATGCCCTCCGCGTGGTCGCCCACGACGAACCGGCCGACACCGCCGCCCTTCCCGAGGTCGCCGCGTTGATCGCCCGGGCCCGCAAGCAGTTCCCGATCACCCCGGATGAGGCACTTGCCCAGCTGCGCAAGGCCGTCGCCGGCCAGTCCGATCCGGGCATCCCCGCGTCCCGGTTCCTGGTGGCCGCGCTCGACGACAGGCAGTGGCTTCACACCAGTTCGTTCGGCAAGCTGCCGGCCGTCCAGGCAGTCGACCTCAGTGGGGTACGTGCCACGATCACGTCCCTGCTCGCCGATGCCGAGAAGTCCGTCGACCACGAGCCCACCGGAACCGCCATCTTCGTCATCCGGCTCACCATCCTGCTCGATCAGCTCGCGCGTCATGACAGCGAGTTCGTCGAGGTCGAGGCCGAACTCACCCGTCTCTGGGAGAGAATCGACCCGTCGGTGATCTGGGATACGAACCAACAGTCGAATCTGGTGTTCATTCCGTTGGGGGTCCGAGCCAAGTTCGTGCGCCCCAGTCTTCTTCGCTGGAATCGTGTGCACCTCGAGGCCTTTCGCAGCCCGTTGTGGAACTGGGTCTTCGACGACGGTTCGGGTCGACCCCTGGAACCGCCGGCGAATCCATCCAATGCCGATCGGCGCCTGTACCCGATCGCGGTGGCAGCGTGCCTGCGCGGGACCCCGGCAGGCACACCCGATGCCCTGAACCTGGGCACCGAACAGCGACAGGCGGCCGTCACCCAGGCGATCGAGTTCGTCCTCGAGGACCTGACGCTCGACGACGCGCAGGCCAGGGACCTCACCGGCGAACTGACCCGCCTCGAGGCACCGGCCGCCGCCGATCTGCTGATGTGGACCCACGAGAAGCCCCGTCGGACCTCGCCGACCATGCTGCACGACCACGTGTTCTACGAGAATCCCACGCCGGACATGCTCTACGACCTGGCCGGACAACCGCGCGGTGTGGACGCCGCACAGGATGCCCTGGTCGCCGCGGCATGTCTGCGCAGGTTTCACATGAACCCGGGCAACATCCCGGACCCGCCGACCCTCATCGAGACCGTCCGCGTATGCATGGGTGATCCGGTCGGGTGGAACCGGCCGCTCGCCGAGGATCTGCGCCGGATGCTGTATGCCGGAATGCTCGTCGCGCAGTCCCGCGCGGCGGCGTTCGCGACCGCCGGGGGTCCGGCCGACGAGCGGCTCACACACCAGCGGCCGGACACCGCCAACAGACTCCTCGATCTCCTGGGGATACTCATCGGCCGCAAGCTGCTCGACATCGGCTGGGTCGCGGCGCGCAGCTACCTGTCGCAGTTCGAGCACATCAGGATCGACCACGTCATCGCCGACGACCTCGCCACCGAAGAGCCGTGGGCCGACCGACTGCTGGACGAGGCGGTCCAGGACCAGAGGTATCACGGGCCGGCCACCGCCGACGCCCTGCGTGATGCCGTCTGGCCCACCCTTCGCACCGTCACCGCCGCCGACGCCCAGGACTTCTTCGCCGAGCACCCCAAACAGGCCTCGGCATGGCTGGAGTCCTTCAAGATCATCAGCCCGGAGTCCCCGCTCCGCTGGCTCCGCTCCCGAGAGGATCGCTGACATGGCCACCTACGTTCTCGACGGCAAGGCATCGGCAACACTGCCGCGCCGGCCGTTGGCCGTCCAGCTGGCGACCGCCACCCCCACCACGGGTGTACGACTGGCCGCCCGGACCGCCGACGGCGCCTCCACCCGCGTCATCCAGCAGTCCCCCGGACTGCTGATCCTCCCCCGGGTCGACGTGGAGACGACCATCGTCGCCGTACCCGACGCCGGGCGATCGAACTTCGACCAGGGCACCGTCGTGCATGTCTCGTTCGGTCCCGACGGCGGGAACGACCCGAGCGCCGACATCGCACAGCTGACCCCCCGTGACGTCTCCGGGATGAGCTTCATCGAGCTGGCGACGGTCGCCCCCGACGGCCCCGACACCCTCGTCGTCCAGACCCGTCTGACCATCCCCGACGCGCCGCTGCCCCCGCTCGCCGCCAAGGCGCGAGTCGCATGCCGCGGCGTGCTCCGGCTCGACCAGGTCCCGGCGGCCGATGCGGTGACCGTCCGCTGCATCGTCGACAGTTCCGCCTCGATGGCGGCCCTGATCGCCTCGGGTGCGGTCGCCGCGGCCGGCGACGTCGTCGCGGGCGTCGCCGCTGTCGTCGGCGACCGGCCGACCATCGCCTGTACCCGGGCCGACGGCGCCACCGAAGAGATCGCCCCGGCAGATCTCGGCGAGTTCCTCTCCCGTCCGCCCGGCAACGGATTCGGCCTGCTGGTGGGCTCGCGGCCGACGAGCCCGGCCGTGGGCAGGTCGCTGACCGTGGTCATCACCGACGGACCCGGGACCGGGCTGACCACCGGCACCGGCCCGCGTTCGGGTGAGGCCACCCTGGTGATCTCGCCTTCCCGGGCAGCCACCACACGGCCCGGCTTCATCGGCGCGCAGATCGAACCGCCACAACCCGGTGGAGACCCGAGGGAAGCACTGATCGCCTCGCCCGAACGTCTCACCACCGTCGTCGCCGGACTGCTGGCCGCGACCGAACTCGGGAGCGTGCGACGATGACCGGACCAGGCCCGGCACCGGTGAAATGCCCTCGGTGTTTCACCGCATTGCCCCACGACAAGGTCGCATGGACCGAGGCCACGCCGGAGTCGGTCGCGCACAACCCCACCGCCAGCGCCTACGCCGGGGTCGCCACGTCGACGGGGCAGGTCCACACCGCGAACCGCCCGGAGAACAGTCCCGACTGGATTCCGGCCAGCTTCGATGTGCACCGGCACGTCGAGGTGTGCGTGACCTGCCACTACACGCTGCCACCGATGTGGCGGTACGGCGAGGCCACCTGCGTGGCCATGGCCGGGGCCCGGTACACGGGAAAGACCGTGTTCATCGCCGTCCTGATCAAACAGCTGCAGCAGTACACCGAACGGTTCCACCGTGAGGTCATCCCCGCCGACGACGAGACCGCGAACCGCTATTCGGCGATCTACGAGACCCCGCTGTTCGTCGAACGCGGGATCGTACAGGCGACACCGAGTGCGGCGTCGGAGGCCCATCACCCGCTGATCTTCGACCTCGGCGTGTGGGACGGCCTCAAGCGGTTCCTCGTCATCCGCGACGTGGCCGGTGAGGATCTGGAGGAGGCCAAGGTCGCCGGACCCGCCTGGGAGTTCTTCTCCCGCGCCGACGCGGTGTTCTTCCTGTTCGATCCCCTCCGGGTGGAAGACGTCTCCGATCAGCTCCGCGATCTGATCCCCGATTCCTCACGGGTCGGCGGCGATCCGCGCGACGTCCTGCGGGTGGTGATGCGGCTGATCTCCGGCGGGAACCCCCGGCTCGGTGTCATCCTGTCGAAATTCGATGCACTGCAGGAACTCTCACGGGTCAAGAACAGTGCCTGGGGTCAGGTGATGGGTCATCCGGGTGCGGCCTTCAACCGGGATCCGAGCCTGGTCAACCGGAGCTACGACGAGACCGACGGACAGCTCCTCGACGCCGAGGTGCGCAGTCTGCTCCAGCGCCTGCGGGCCGGGCCGTCGTTGCTCAACATGGTGGACCCGGTGACCGGACAGCAGTACCACCACCGATTCTTCGCAGTGTCGGCCCTGGGTGAGTCACCCGAGGGAGAACGGTTGCACCCCAACGGGATCTCCCCCTTCCGCTGCATGGATCCCATCCGCTGGGTACTCGCCGATCGCCACGTGCTCCAGGAATGAGCGCATGCCGTGACACATCCCCCGAATCCCTTCGGACCCGACCCGTTCTCACCGAACCCGGCCCGGCCCAACCCATTTGCGCCGGGAGCCGGGAACGACCCGTTCCGTCCGGCGGTGCCCACCGAATCGTCACCGCCGGCGAATCCGTTCGGGCCGCCGGCACCGGTACCGGCGTGGGCCGGGACACCACCCCCGCACCCGGGCGGGACAGCGCCCTTCGGCACGCCGCCATCCGGGTATCTCGGCATCCCCGCCGCCGCACCGGTTCACACGCCGCGGCCACCGGCGATCGTGCTGAGCGCCGCCGCTCTCACGGCCGCGGGCCTGCTGGTCGTGGTGCAGACGGTCTTCGGTGTGATCGCGGTGTCGCGCGTACGCGCATCGGCAGACGCCGCCCTCGATGCCGATCCGACCGGTACGGCCGACCGGGTGGCCGGGACCTGGGTCGACACCGGCCACTCCATCGGGATCGGTGCCACCATCGCGCTCGGGGTGATCTTCGCAGCGTCGTACGCACTGTTTACGATCGGTACCTGGCGGGGCCACCGGTGGCCGCGATATGCGGCGATCTTCCTCGCCGTGCTCTCGCTGTTCGGTCTGCTGGCCGGACCGGTCGTCATGGCGATCGTGGTCTGCGGACTGCTCGCCACGGCGGGATTGTGGTTGCCACCGTCCCGGCGCTACACCGAGCAGCGGCCGGCGGCGAGATGACGAGAGGACAACGATGACGACGACTCCGGATCGCCTGGCGGTGATCACCGTCGCGATCGAGTGGGACGGTGCACGCACGCCGGCCGGGATCGACCTCGACCTCGCCGCACTCGTCCTCGGCGACGACGGCACAGTGCTCAGCGACGACTACTTCGCCTTCTTCAACCAGCACGACACCCCCGAGAAGGCGGTCCGGCTGGTCGGCGGGAACGCCCAGGACCCGCGCGAGAGCCTGACCGTCGACACCCTGCTCCTGCCACCGAAGGCCCGCGAGGTGGCCATCGTGGTGACGGTCTATGACAACGCCGACGTGTTCGGCCGGTTCGAGGCCGCCACGATCAGCGCCGCCGACAGCTCCTGTGGCGCACTCGCCGAGTACTCGCTGTCGGCCGGGCAGCCCGATGTCCGGGCGCTGGTCTACGCGCGCCTGGTGCTCGAGGACGGCAAGTGGCGATTCCGGGCCACCGCCGAACGGCATGCGAGCCTGTTGTCGATCGCCTCGGCGTTCGGCGTCAACACCTGAGTTCACGCCCCGGGGCCCCCGGTGCGAAAGCACCGGTGACCACCGCCGAGATCGGTCGTACCGGAGTCCCACGCAGGGGCCCGACCTCGGCCTACCCTGGTTCACAGGTCGGGGCGACCGACGTCATGGGGAGGCAGACGATGAGCTCGGCACACCATTGGGTGGCCACCGGTCCGGCCGGATTGGCCGACTTCGCCTTCGTCGAGACCGAGGTACCCGCACCGGGTCCCGGCGAGGTGACCATCGACGTCGTCGCCGCGGGGATCAACCCGGCCGACCTCAAACATGCGGCGCGCGCCGAGACCTTCCCACTGCCGATCGGCTACGAGGTGTCGGGGCGGATCGCGGCCATCGGCGCCGACACCGAGATCGCCTCGGGTCCGGCGGGGATCGGCGACGAGGTGCTCGCATTCCGTGTCCACGGCGGCTATGCGACCTCGCTGACCGTCCCGGCGTCGACGGTGTTCGCCAAACCGGAGTCCCTCGGATTCGACGAGGCGGCAGGCCTGTTGCTGGCCGGGGTGACCGCCGCCGACATGATCCGTGCCGCCGAGGTCGCCCGCGACGAGCTCGTCGTCTTCCACGGCGCCTCCGGGGCGGTGGGTTCGATCCTGTTGCAACTGGCCCGGATTCGCGGATTCCGGGTGATCGGCACCACCGGCGAGGGCGGCGCCGGGCGGGTGCGCGAGTTCGGTGGACTGCCGGTGGAGTACGGCCCCGGACTCGTCGAGCGCATCCTGGCCCTGGCCGGTGACATCCCGATCGCCGCGGCCCTCGACGCCGTGGGCACCGACGAGGCCGTCGACACCTCCCTCGCCCTGGTCGCCGACCGCTCACGGATCGTCACCGTCGCCGCCGCCGCGCGCGCCCGGACCGACGGGTTCATCGCACTCGGGGGCCGGCAGCCGGAGAGTCAGATGTTCCGGGATTCGGTGCGCACCAGCATGATCCGACTCGCCGGCAATGGCGAGGTGGTGGTTCCGATCGCCGCGACGTATCCGTTGTCGGCGGCACCGGACGCCGTGTCGGTGGTGGCCGGCGGACATGCCGGCGGCAAGGTCGTCCTGCGCCCCTGACCGCGCCGGCCGACACACAACGTCCCCCGCAATCCCACCGCCATGACACCCTCGCCGTGACCTCGGCGCCGTGACCTCAGCGCCGTGACCTCAGCGCCGTGACGGCCCGACGATCAGTTCGGCCCGGAACCGCTCGACGGGGAGAGGACGTCGGCGTGCCCGTTGCGGCGGCACCAGCTCACCAGATACCGCGCGTGCAGACCGCACCAGCGGTAGACCGCGGCCTGGGTCATCGGCATGTCGGGATCGTGCTCGCCCCGCCGGAGGATGATCGGACCGAGGTAATGACTGGTCACCTTGTTGGCGGTGTTCGGCGACACCTTCGCGACGCGGGCCAGGGAGGCGTTGTCGGAGACGTGCCCGGCGGCGATGGCCCCGGCCATCCGGCCGCTGGTCTCGCCGCGGCGGCCGTCGAACAGCTCGTGCAGCGAGGTCCCGTCGGTGACCGGCGTGGGCGGCAGTCGACGCCCGAGCGCGGCGGTGCGGACCGCCTCGGCGAGCGCGCCGAGACCGGCGGACTTGGCGATCACGCCGACCACCTCGGGACGGCGGCCGGCCTCGTCGAGCAGGTCCTGCTCCATACTGTGTCCCTGCGTGGCCAGCACGACCGGCGCCAGGCGGCCGTACCGGGTGAGCGCATCGATCACGTCGAGCCCGTCGAACTCCCACTCGGTGACCGGGTGATTCCACACCAGATCGGCCACCACCACGTCGTAGCGCACCCGGCCGGCGACCCGCTGGGTGAAGTCGTCCCGGTCGACGGCCACGTCGACGTGGGCGCGTTCGAGTGCGGTCGCGAGCGGACCGGCCACCATCCGCCCCAACGGCGAGGCGACCAGCACCCGGAGACCATTCGGCATGACACTCATTGTGTCCGATCAAGCGACTTCATGCGTAATCACGCATGAGATTGTGACTCTGGTGGTGTTTTCTGCTCGAAATCGGAGCGATGGTGCCAAACAGAGACCTGATCTATGCGGTACTCGCGGTAATGCTTGTTCGGTGACCTCCGTTCTCGGCCGTGAACTGCCACCCGCCGGCTCCCACAGCCCCGCCCTGACCGTGGCGGTGCTCGCGGAGGGCGGCATCGCCGACGCCGCATTGTGCGCGCTGTTGCAGAACGCCGGTCACGCGTCGTTCCTGGTGCACACCTCCGATCTGAGCCCCGACCCGCTGCGGCCGACGTCGGCGTCGATCGCGGTGGTCGTCGCACGCTCGGCCGATCACATCGAGGCCGCCCGCAACGATCCGTTGCTCGCCGACGCCCGGTTCGTCGGGCTCGGGGTGGCCTCCGGCGACCCCGACGGAATCGATCTCACCGACTCCCCCAATGCGGCGTCGGAACTGCTGGCCTTCCTCCAGCACGTCGCCGACGACCGGACCCGCACCCCGCAGGTCATCCGCCTCACCCCGCGCGAGCGCGAGATCGTGGTGGCCTATGCGCTCGGCGGCACCACCCGTGAGGTCGCCGAGATCCATCACGTCGCCGAGAGCACCGTCCGCGAGCACTACCGCCGGGTGGTGCAGCGATACGAGGCGGTCGGGCGCAGCGTCGGCAACAAGTCCCGGCTGCTGGTCAACCTGCTCGCCGACGGCTGGGTGCGGCCCCAGGAGATCGTGGCCGCGGTGTGACCCGGTAATCGGCGCCGCCCGGTGACGCACGTGGCACAGTGATACCTGTGTTGCTGCCGACGATGATCCCCAATGCGCCCGACCTCGCCGATGCCGTGATCGTCGGCGACGACCATCTGTCCCGGGAGGAGCTCGTCGGCGCGGCCACCGCGACGGCCGAACGAATCCGCGGCGCCCATACGCTCGCCGTGCTGGCCCGCCCGACCGTGTCGACGGTGCTGGCCATCGCCGGCGGTCTCGTCGCCGGCGTCACGATCGTGCCGATCCCACCGGATTCCGGGCACCGCGAACTGGTCCACATGCTCTCCGACTCGGGGGCCCAGGCATGGCTCGGCGAGGCCCCGCCGGACACCACACTGCCCTCGATCCCGGTCCGTCGATACGCCAAGTCGTGGCATTCACATCCCGAGCCGCCGGCCGACTCCACCGCCCTGATCCTCTACACCTCCGGGACCACCGGCATGCCGAAGGGCGTGCCGATCACCCGGCACGCGATCGCCGAGGGTCTCGACGCCCTCGCCGACGCCTGGGACTGGACCGCCGGTGACACCCTCGCGCACGGGTTGCCGCTGTTCCACGTCCACGGCCTGATCCTCGGTGTGCTCGGCCCGCTGCGTCGCGGTGGCCGACTGATCCACACCGTGCGGCCCACCCCGGAGAACTATGCCGCGGCCGCCCAGGCGGGTGCGTCGATGTTCTTCGGTGTGCCGACGGTGTGGGCGCGGATCGCCACCGACCTCGCGTCGGCGCGCGCGCTCGCCCCGGCACGGCTGCTGGTGTCGGGCAGCGCCCCGCTGCCGGTCCCGGTGTTCGACGAGATCCGGGATGCCACCGGCCACGAGATCGTCGAGCGTTACGGCATGACCGAGACCCTGATCACGGTGAGCACCCGGGCCGACGGCGAACGCCGTCCCGGCTGGGTGGGACTGCCGGTGACGGGTGTGGAGACCCGGCTGCAGGAGGCCGGCGAGGAGCTGCCGCACGACGGGGCGAGTGTCGGCGATCTGCTGGTGCGCGGACCGATGCTGGCCACCGGATACCTCCATCGACCCGAGGCCACGGCCGAATCGTGGTCGGCGGACGGATGGTTCACCACCGGCGACGTCGCGGTGATCGGACCCGACGGGATGCACCGCATCGTCGGGCGCCGCGCCACCGATCTGATCAAGTCCGGTGGTTTCCGGATCGGTGCCGGCGAGATCGAGACCGTGCTGCTGGCCCATCCGTCGGTGTCGGAGGTGGCCGTCGTCGGCGTCCCCGACGAGGACCTCGGCCAGCGGATCGTCGCCTACGTGGTGGGCTCGGCCGTCGAGGACTCCGAGCTGATCGAGTTCGTCGCCGAGGAGCTGTCGGTGCACAAGCGACCCCGCGAGATCCGGTGGGTGGAAGCCCTGCCGCGCAACGCGATGGGCAAGGTGCAGAAAAAGCTGCTGGGCTGACCGGCCGGGAACCGAAATCGGACATGCCACGTTCATTCGGATGACAGACCAGACCCGGGTGGGTCGCCTCGCACTTCACATACAGTGAGGGCCATCGCACGTAGAGTGGCGTTTGGCCGTTCAACGACAGAAAGGCACGACAACCATGGGCGTGAGCCTGAGCAAGGGCGGAAATGTCTCGCTGACCAAGGAGGCCCCGGGACTGACCGCGGTTTCCGTCGGTCTGGGCTGGGACGTCCGCACCACCACCGGCACCGACTTCGACCTGGATGCCAGCGCCATCGCACTGGGCACAACCAAGAAGGTGCTCTCCGACCAGCACTTCGTCTTCTTCAACAACCTGCGCTCACCGGACGGCGCGATCGAGCACACCGGTGACAACCTGACCGGTGAGGGCGAGGGCGACGACGAGGTCATCAACATCGACCTGGCCGGCACCCCGCCGGAGATCGACAGCGTCGTCTTCCCGGTCTCGATCTACGACGCCGACGCCCGCTCGCAGTCGTTCGGCCAGGTCCGCAACGCCTACATCCGCGTCGTGAACCGCGCCAACGGTGCCGAGATCGCCCGCTACGACCTGTCCGAGGACGCCTCCACCGAGACCGCGATGGTCTTCGGCGAGATCTACCGCAACGGCGCCGAGTGGAAGTTCCGCGCCATCGGTCAGGGCTATGCGTCCGGTCTCGCGGGGATCGCCCGCGACTACGGCGTCAACGTCTGATCTCCTCCCCGGTCATCGACAACGTCACGCATGCCGCACCCGGTCATCGCCGGGTGCGGCATTCGTGTGCAGCGGGCGTCGCAGCGCGGCGCGCCCACCGCGGTCCGCGGGGCCGGTCCCCGCGATCGACGGCGTAACGCCCACCGCATCACCAGAAAGGCCACGCCCCAGTGGTTCTCCGAATATTCGGTCTGTCCATAGTCGTCACGATCTTCTCGCTGATCATCGCCTTCCTGTACGGCGGTCCGACAGCACTGTTCCTGACCCTGATCCTCGGCATCCTCGAGGTGTCGCTGTCCTTCGACAATGCCGTCATCAACGCCACCGTCCTGCGACGGATGAGCGAGTTCTGGCAGAAGATCTTCCTCACCGTCGGCATCCTCATCGCCGTCTTCGGTATGCGCCTGGTGTTCCCGCTCGCCATCGTGTGGCTGGCATCGGGGCTCAATCCCATCGATGCCCTCGACCTGGCACTCAACCCGCCGCCGGGCGATGCCGCCTACTTCGCGGACGGCAGCCCCAGCTACGAGACCATCATCACCGACGCGCATCCGCAGATCGCGGCGTTCGGTGGCATGTTCCTGCTGATGCTCTTCCTCGGATTCATCTTCGAGGAGAAGGAGATCACCTGGCTCAGCTGGATCGAGCGGCCGCTGGAGAAGATCGGCAAGCTCGATCAGCTCGAGGTGGTCATCGCGGCGCTGCTGCTGATCATCACCGCCGAGTTCATCGCACCCGACGACGAACGCTCCACCGTGCTGTTCGCCGGCCTCCTGGGCATGGTCACCTACATGGTGGTCAACGGACTCGGTGAGTTGTTCAACACCGACGAGGGCGAGGACGAGGACGAGGCCGACGACGAACGCGCCAAGAACGATCCGCGCGTCGACGAGGCGGCCGCAGTCGCCGACACCGAGCTCCGACGACGCTCCGGCCCGACCGATCTGGCCAAGGCCACCGGTAAGGCCGGCTTCTTCCTGTTCCTCTACCTCGAGGTCCTGGATGCGTCGTTCTCGTTCGACGGTGTGATCGGCGCGTTCGCGATCACCGCCGACCCGATCATCATCGCGCTCGGCCTCGGCCTGATCGGTGCGATGTTCGTCCGTTCGCTGACGGTGTACCTGGTCCGCAAGGGCACGCTGAGCGAGTACGTGTACCTCGAGCACGGCGCCCACTGGGCGATCGGTGCACTGGCCGTGATCCTGCTGTACTCGATCGGTACCCACGTCCCGGAGCTCGTCACCGGTCTCGTCGGCATCGTGCTGATCGGCGCCGCGTTCGCCTCCAGCGTCATCCGGCGCCGCAACGAGCCCGAAGGCGCGAAGGACCACATCGAGATCTGATCGCGGAGATCCGATCGCACACGACAAACCCCCGGCACTCGGTGAGTGCCGGGGGTTTCGTTCATCTCGCGGCCGGTCGGGTCCCGGCACAACCTGCCCGAGGTTTCGACGCCCGGGTGGCCTCGCACCGTCCACGATGGTTGAGCCGACGCGGAGCGCAGAGCTGACCCCTTGAATCCGCCCAGCGACAAGTCGAGTCGACACCTCCGCCGGCCAACATCGGCGGGTGACCACTTCGGCTGTGGTCGCGGACACGCACATCTCACCGGGTTTCGACGACGGGCGGCCTCGCTGCGCGAGGACGACCTGCTCAACCACCAATGGCCACACGATAGTTGAGCCGACGCGGAGCGCAGCGACAAGTCGAGTCGTGCTCAACCACCAATGGCCACACGGTGGTTGAGACCGGCCACGCGCACAGCGACGAGACGAGTCGAGATCTCCACAGCCGACCACGGAACGAGGACGACCGGCCGACATGTGGGCGCGGCCTACCCCTGCTGCTGCCCCAGCTGCTGGTTGATGTGCTGGTTGATCTGCTGCAGACCGGGCACCGACAGCCCCGGGATCTGCCCCTGGATGGTGCGGATCACCGACATGTCGTTGCGGACCTTCTCACTGGACTGGACGAGAACCGTTCCGCTGCCGGTGAAGTCGAACTGGCGTTCCTCACCGGAGTTGATCCCGAACCGGGCGCCGGCGGCGGCGATGAAGGAGTTCACCCACACCTGGTCGTAGTGGTGGCTCGGGGACGGACAGTCCGCCCAGCCGACGAGCGCCTCCGGGTCGACCCGCAGCGGCGGCTCGGCGAACATCACCGGACCGTTCGACGACGCGAGGAACTTGCCGCTGCCGATCAGCGTGAGGAACCCGGGCACGATGGACTGCTGCAACGACAACTGCGGTTGGAAGGCGAGCAGATTCGAGGCCCGGATGGTGAGGTTGCCGTCGTCGAGGTCGAAGGCGTTGATGTTGTAGCCGCGGTCGCCGATGATCAGCTTCCCGTGCCCTTCGGCGACCACATAGTCGCCCAGGTACAGCGGTGCCGAGAACTGTTGGGCCACCATCTGCAACAGACTTCCCTGCAGTCCGTGCTGCAGCGAGGTGAAGTTCATCTGCCCGTAGTAGGCGATCATCGCGCCCTTGGACATGAACCACGGCTGGGTGAGATCGATACAGAACGAGTAGTCGTTGTCCGGGATGTTGTCGTCGACCGGCAACGACATCGGGTTCCAGACCGTGTTCAACTGGCTCACAGCTTCTCCTCCGACGCCTGGACGTATACGACGCCGTGTCCGTTGCACTCCAATTGCATTGCCTCGCCACCGGTCCGGCCGACGTTGCGCCAGCTCATCGCCGACCGCAGGGTGGTGTTGACCTGCCCGGCGGATGCGACGAATGCCTGCGGGTCGACGGTGACCTGCGGCCGGTCCGGCGCGATGGCCAGCTCGAAGACCCCGCCGTGACCGAGGATCACGACCTGCCCGGCCCCCGAGAGCTGGGTGGTGAACATGCCCTGACCGGTGACCGCACCCGCGGCCGCATTGCGCAACGACCCGAACAGGCCACCGCCACCACCGCCGCCGCCACCGCCCTGCGAGGCGACCGAGACGATCGAGGCCTGCAGGCCCGAGGTGTAGGCCAGGGTGCGGGAGGCCTCCACCCGGATCATCCCGCCGACGGCCCCGACGTCGACGATCTCGATCTCGATGCCCTTGAAGCCGTAGTGCACCACGCCCTGCCCCTGGGCGATCATCGTCGACTCGTGCTCACCGGAGAGCATCCGGCCGGCCATCCCGCCGACCCCACCCATCCCGCCGGGGGCACCGGCGACCTGGTGGGGTTGGAAGTAGACGTTGCCGGTGTAGAAGAGCATCGCGCCGCGGCGTGCCACGATCGGGCCGCTGCGGCCGATGTCGACGGACACGACCTTGCTGTTGACCTTGGTGAACATCGTTGTCGCCCTACCGTTCCGCCGGTTGGATGGAGACCACGCCGGTACCGTCCCAGCGCAGCGAGAACGCCTCACCGCCGCCCTGACCGACCGCTGCACGCCAGGTCACGTCGGTGACGAACGACTGGCTGAGCGCGCCGCGGGCGCAGACGAAGGCATCCGGGTCGACGACCACCGGGAACTGCGGCGACACCTCGAGGTGGATCAGCGGACCGCCCTGCGACAGCAAGGCGATCTGCCCGTGGCCGCTGACCGTCGTGGTGAACAGGCCCTGCCCGGAGGTCGCGCCGCGCACCCCGGCGAAGGTGATGTTGGTCTGCAGGTTGCCGTTGAGCACCATCAGCTGCTGCGACTCCACCTGCAGGGTGTCGCCGTTGAGCTCGATGATGGTGGTCTCGGCGGCATCGTGGGCGAAGTAGACGACGCCGGTCCCGGACGCCTCCATCAGCGACAGGCCCTCGCCGGTCGCCCGTTGCTTCATCCCCGCGAGCAGACCGTCGCCCCCGCCGAAGCCGGCCGACTTGAAGCTCACCTGTCCCTCGTAGGCGACCATCGATCCGGACAACGCACGGACCGCGGTGTTGTTCAACCGGGCCTCCACGACCCGCTTCGAACGCTGCACCAGTTGCACCCGCCACCCCTCTCGGCCGCCGCGGCCGCCAGACGCAGGCCGCGTACGACGGTGAAGATAGTCGATAGCATCGGGTGCGTGCCCAGGAACTCTTCGCGTCGATGGTTCGGGGCCAGGTCACGCCCGAATCCCGACCTCGGTGAGTACACAGGACGAATGACGGCGGCGTTCCTGGCGTCGGAGACCGCGCTCGCCGACATCGACTCCGCCGTCCAGGTGGCCCACCAGCTCGACCCCCGCTCCCGAGTGCGGGCCGACTGGACTGCGCTGCGCGAACGGTACGGCCAGGTCACCGCCGAGTACCTGCGTCTGTCCGGGGCGGCCGCCGCCGATCCGCCGCCTCGCGCCGACGAGTTCGCCCGCTGCACCGACGCCCTGGTGGCGATGACCGACGAGATGGCACGGTTCGGTCAGGCCCACGCCCGCGAACTCGACCGGGCCCGGCATGCCGTGACCGAGCTCGGGGTGCTCGATCAGCGTGCCCGGACCGCAGCGACGTCGGCCGGCCACGCCCTCGAGCAGGCCCCGGCGTCGTTCATGCGGCTGACCTCGGTGTCGCAGGCCGCCGACGGCCTGAGCGGTGCGATCGGGGCCTACGAGCAGGCAACCGACCTCCCGGCCCGGCGATCCACGGCGAACGCACTGATCAGCGCCGCCCAACGGGTGGACACGGCGCTGTCGGCGGCGCCGGGATTCACCGAGCGTGCCCAGCGCGTCATTCGATCGGTCGATACTCGCCGCGGCGGGATCGTCACCCGCGCCGAGCGGGTACCGGAGACGATGTCGGCGTTGCGCCGTGAGTTCAGTGGCGAGTGCTCGGCGGATCTGCAGACCGCCGAGGCCGGTATCCGTCGCAACATCGAGGCCGCCGAGGCCGATCTCGCGCGGGCCCGCGAGCGCCTGGCCGACGCCCCCGACCAGGCCATCGCCGACGCCGAGAACGCCCGCGACGATCTCGACGCCGCGGAGTTCGCCGTCGACTCCGTGCTGAGCCGGCTGGAGTTGCTGCGCCAGGTCCGCGCCGACCCGGCCGCCACCGAGCAGCGTGTCCGATTCCGGCTGCGTGACGCACAGCACCTCGCGATGAACAGTAACCTGGTTGACGAATGGGGATCGGTACTCGATGCTCAGGCCGACCGGATCTCCCGTGCGCACACCCGACTCGAACGCGTTCACCCCGACTACTGGGCATATCTGACCGAACTGCGAGCCGTGGAGGACCGTGTCGCCGAGATCGTCAACCGGATGAGAGGACAGGTGGCGGCGCGATGACCGCAACGGCTTCCGAGGACACCACCGCACCGGCCGTCGAGGGCCCGGCACATTTCCATCACCTGGCCGAGGACACCCTGCAACGTCTGTTTCTCCATCGGCCCGAACCGATCTCGCAGTTCTGGGATGCCCGCCGCCTGGGTGTGGCGCTCGGTGCCACGCTGTACGTCCCGGCGACGCGACCGAATCTGGCCGAGGTGATCTCGCGGCGGTTCGCATCCGGGGTGATGACGATGGTGATCGACCTCGAGGATGCGGTGGCCGATCACGAGGAGCCGGCGGCCATCGCGAGTGCGATCGCCGCGATCGCCGAACTCGAGGGCACCCCCGCCGGGCAGATGCTGTTGTTCGTGCGAGTGCGCACCGCCGAGCAGATCGAGACCATCGCGTCCCTGACCGGCGGTTCGGATGTGCTGACCGGCTTCGTGATCCCGAAGTTCGACGCCCACAACGCGATCCACGCCCTGCAGGCCGTCCGCACCGCCGGCACGGCGACCGGTCGGCATCTGTGGGCGATGCCCGTGCTGGAGTCCGCGGCGATCGTCCACCGGGAGACACGCGATGACCAGCTGTCGCTCCTGTCGAGCCATCTCGACGAGTACCGCGACATTGTCCCCGCGGTGCGGATCGGTGCGACCGACATGTGCGGGCTGTTCGGGATCCGCCGCGACCGCGACCTGACCATCTACGACGTGCGGGTGGCCGCCGACGCGATCGCGAGCGTGGTCAACCACCTCGGCCGCGCCGACGGCGGACACGTCATCACCGGACCGGTGTGGGAGTACTTCGCCGACCACGAACGACGATTCGCGCCCACCTTGCGGCACACGCCTTTCCGCGACCACGACGCGGTGTGGTTCCGCCAGGAGCTGGTCAGCCGCGACATGGACGGCCTGCTCCGGGAGATCGCACTGGACCGGGCCAACGGCATGAACGGCAAGACCGTCATCCACCCCCGCCACGTCGCCCCGGTACACGCACTGAGCGCGGTGACCCACGAGGAGTACCACGACGCCCTCGACGTCCTCGCCACCGAGGCCGGGGGCGTGGCCCGCTCGTCGTACGGGAACAAGATGAACGAGATGAAACCCCACCGCAATTGGGCCAACCGTGTGATGGATCGCGCCGCCGCCTTCGGTGTGACCAACTCCGGGATCAGCTTCGTGGACCTGCTGACCGCCGCGGACGTGGCCGCATGAGCGCGATCGGATCGACCTCCGCGGCAACGGGTCCCACCGACTGGGTGACCGAACGGTTCGGGGTGCAGATCACCGGCGATCCCGACGCCCGGTGGGAGCTCTCGGATCTGCTGATCCTGGGCCTACGCCGCAATCGCCGTCGGGCCCACCTGCTGGTGTCGACGGTGCTGGGCAAACACATCCCCACCCCGCCCGAGCAGGTGCGCGGTGCCGCCGACGCCCTCGGCGACGCGGTGATCGGGGTCCTCGGCGCCCAGGATGGGGCCCGCAGCACCGTGATCGGCTTCGCCGAGACCGCCACCGGACTGGGACATTGCGTGGCCGAGCGGATCTCGGCGCAGGTGTACCTGCACTCGACGCGTCGGCAGGTGGGTGACGCGCAGGTGCACGGCACCTTCGAGGAGGGGCATTCGCACGCCACCACCCATCTGCTGCAGCCCAGCGACGCCGCCCTGCTGCGCATCGATCCGGGCGCACCGCTGGTCCTCGTCGACGACGAGATCTCGACGGGGTCGACGGCGATCCGGGCGATCTCGGCACTGCACGCACTCGCCCCGCGGGATCGCTACGTGGTGGCCTCGCTGGTGGACATGCGCACCGACGCCCACCGGGCCGAGTCCGAGCGCTTCGCCGCCGAGGTCGGGGTGCGGATCGACCACGTGTCGCTGGCACAGGGTGAGATCACGTTGCCGGACAGTCTGGTCGACGATGTGTGGGCGCTGACCGCACCCGAGCTCAATCCGGTCGGGATGCGCGGGTCGGTCACCGAGGTCACGCTGGACTGGCCCGCCGACCTGCCCGACGGCGGCCGGCACGGCTTCCTGCGTACCGATACGGCTGCGTTCCACGCGGCGGTCACCGCGGCGGCCGGGCAACTCGCCCCCGCCCTCGCGGCCGATCGTGACGTGGTGGTGCTCGGTCACGAGGAACTGATGTACCTGCCGCTGTGCCTGGCCGAACGCCTCTCGGCGGCCGGGGTGGCCACCAGGTATCAGACCACCACGCGCTCACCGGCCCATGTCCGCGACGAGGCGGGCTATCCGCTGCGTCGCGGATTCACCTTCACCGCACCGGAATCCGACCCGGGCACACCGCGATTCGTCTACAACGTGCGGGCCGCCGACGCCCCCGCCGACGCACCGCTGCCACAGGTCGTGCTGGTGATCGACTCGCCCGCCGACACCGACCTGCTGCGCGCCGACGGTGGGGTGCTCGACGTACTCACCGCCGCCGGTCACGACGTGTGCGTGGCGATCGTCCCGGCCACCACCCCCACCGCACTCGCCGGCCGCACCCTGCCCCTCGAGACGGAAGGTGTCGTGTGAGCACCCCGACCACCGTGACCCCGCCGCTGTACGGACCGGCCTTCGGCTCCTATGCCGCCGACGAGGTGACGTGGCTGCTCAAAGACCTCTCGCATCTGTCCCTCGAGGGTGATCTCACCGAGCGGGAACGCAGGATCCAGTCCGGTGCAGCCCATTACGCGGAGTCCCTGCCGATCGAGTATCAGCCGGGCGAGCAGTATCAGGCACTGTTCCACGAGACGCTGACCGCGTCGGCGGACCGGCTGGCCGAGGCGGTCGGCGTGGTGGCCGAACTCGTCGTCGCCGAGCGCGCCGAGGTGCCCACGCTGGTGTCACTGGCGAGGGCCGGCACCCCGGTGGGCATCCTGATGCGTCGCTGGATCGGTTTCGCGCACGGCACCGATGCCCCGCACTACACGATCTCCATCGTCCGCGACCGCGGGATCGACCGGGTGGCAATCGATCACATCGTCGCCCGGCACGACCCGGCATCGGTGGTCTTCGTCGACGGGTGGACCGGCAAGGGGGCGATCGCGCGTGAGCTGTCGGCGGCCCTGGACGCCTACGCCGCCGCCGGGGGTCCGCGACTGGACGGCGAGCTGGCGGTGCTGGCCGATCCGGGCTCGTGTACGACGACATTCGGCACCCGCGACGACTTCCTGATCGCCTCGGCCTGCCTGAACTCGACGGTGTCCGGGCTGGTGTCGAGGACGGTGCTCAACGCCGACCACATCGGACCCGGAGAGTTCCACGGTGCCAAGTTCTATCGTCATCTGATCGATCACGACGTGTCGCGGCTGCTGCTCGACACCGTCTCGGACCGGTTCTCCGCCGTCGCCGACACCGTGGCGCACCGCGTCTCGCAGATGCGGTTCGCCGAGACCGCCGTCGCCGACCGCCGGCCCACGTGGTCGGGGTGGGCCTCGGTGGAGGCGATCGCCGCCGAGTACGGACTCTCGTCGATCAACTTCGCGAAACCCGGTGTGGGCGAGACGACCCGGGTGTTGCTGCGGCGGGTGCCGTGGCGGGTGCTGGTGAGCGCACCGGATCTGCCCGAGCATCGTCATATCCGGCTGCTCGCGGCCGAGCGCGGGGTGCCGATCGAGGTGCGTCCCGATCTGGCGTACTCGTGTGTGGGCCTGATCAAGGAGGACGCGTGACCGCCCTGGTCGCCACCGACCTCGACCGCACCCTGATCTTCTCCCGCACCGCCATGGGCGAGGAGCAGTTCGCCGGCCTCGCACCGGAATGTGTGGAGATGTATCAGGGTGGACCGCTGTCGTATCTCACCCCCGATTCCCGAATCCTGCTGGAGGAGCTGGTCGCCCGGGTTCCGGTGGTTCCGGTCACCACCCGCACCCCGGCCCAGTTCACTCGGATCATGCTGCCGGGTGGCCCGTTTCGGTATGCGGTGGTCTCCAGTGGCGGGCGCATCCTGACCGACGGATCCGACGACGCGGCGTGGCGGGAGACCGTCGAGCGGCGGGTGGCGTCGACGTCGGCCACCCTCGACGAGGTGACCGCCGCCCTGCGCGCCCGGATCGACGAGCGCTGGGTCCGCTCCCTGCGGACCGCCGACGATCTGTTCTGTTACCTCGTCGTCGACCTCGACGCCCAGCCCGCCGACTTCCTGCCCGAATGGCAGCAGTGGTGCGGTGACCGGCAGTGGATGGTGTCGCAGCAGGGTCGCAAGATCTATGCGCTGCCGCAGCCGGTGACCAAGTCCGCCGCCCTCGCCGAGGTGCGGGCCCGGCTCGTCGCCGACGGGACGCTGCCCGCCGACGCCCCGGTGCTCGCCGCCGGCGACGGCCGCCTCGACACCGACCTGCTCGAGTACGCCGACCACGCGATCCGCCCGTGCCACGGCGAACTGCACGAGATGGGCTGGAACCGACCGCATGTGACGGTCACCGAGCGGCCCGGTGCACTCGCCGGCGAGGAGATCCTGCGCTGGTTCACCGGGCGGGTGGGCGGGGCCAAGGCCCTCGCCACCTGACTCGTGACAGCTCGCAGACCAGATGCAGGTCGAACGGGGGGGTGAGCATCGTTCGCACTTCCGTCCCGTGACCTTCATCGTTGACCTCGGCGACGGCGTCGTATCCGAGCGCCGCGATCGTGGAGCTCGGGTGGCCGGCACGGGCTCCTGGTGGCGTGTACAGCCGGATACCGATGCAGTCGGGCGACAGCCCCATCGAAACGGCTGCTCACGGGCTCTGTGTGCTCGTCGCCGCGAACGGCCGACCACCCGGCGTTCCTCGCTCGGGCCCATCCCTGGTGCGGGCGACGGTGGTATCCGCGATGGTATCCAGCTGTCATTCCATGTGGGATCTATACTGGGATCGAGAGGTGATCATGATGACAGCAGCGCATCCCCGACCGGACTTGGCCGCCTACACCGAAGCGGCTCGTATGTCGCAGCCCGAACTCGTGTCCATGTTGCGAGATCTGCTCGGCGCGCGGTTGGTTGCCTACCTGGGCCGGGTGAGCGAGACGCGTGCGGTGCGGCAGTGGGCCGCCGGCACCCGCACCATCGCCAACCCGGAGGACGTCGAACGGCTCCGGATTGCCTACCGCGCCGCCCGGCTGATCACCGAACGCGACACCCCCGCCGTCGCACAAGCGTGGTTCCAGGGCCTCAACCCGATCCTCGACGACCGTGCGCCGGCGTTGCTGTTGCGCGACGGAGAACTCGCCGACGTCGGCCCCCAGGTACTCGCCGCCGCCCGCCAGTTCGCCGCGGTGGGATGAACCACCCGCACCACCGCTCGGCGATCGACACTCCACGCGGCCCGATCACCACTACCGTCCACACCGGTACGCCCGTCTATCGGGTCGGGTACGCGCCGAGTCCGTGGGAGTGGACGCCGTGGGAGTACGCCACCGACGGCCGCTTCGTCGGCCGCTGGGATGACCCCGAGGGGGTGTGGCGCACCCTGTACTGCGCCGATACTCCCCTGGCCTGCTACCTCGAAGTTCTTGCGTTCGCCCGCCCCAGCCTGCAACTGATCGCCGATCTCGACGAGATCGTCGTCGACGATGAGGACGAGGAGCACTACCCCACGCTGCCGCCCGGGCAGGTTCCGCGATCGTGGTGTGAGGCGCGGATGCTCGGCCACGGCACCCTGACCGGACGGTTCGCGGTGCCCGCCGACCCGGACAGTCTCGCCACCCTCCGGACGGTGTTTCGGCCGCTGGCCATCCGCTACGGGCTGGATGACCTCGACACCGCCGCTCTCCGGGACGGGCGGCCGCGCGGACTCACCCAAGCCATCTCCCACTGGATCTACGCCCTCACCGACCACGGACAGGCAGCGGTCGACGGGGTCGAGTTCGACTCCCGCCACGGTGACCGGCTGCGTATGTGGGCTCTCTACGAACGTGCCGCCGACCCCGATGTGAGCCCGCACATCGACGTCGTCGACGACTCCCCGATCGACGCCGCGGATCCGCAACTGGCCCGCGCCCTGACCCTCCTCGGACTCGAGTGGACCCGCTCGTAGATCGGCCCGAACAGGCTGCGCCGCAACGCCGAGCGAGCATGAATCGGGTTCCACCAGCCGTGGCGGGGCATACGATCGGCTCCTCGAGGCCCGGATCTCGTACCTGCACCGCTACTTCGCGGTGCACGGCTCCGGCTTTGCCGGCTCTTCCCGATCGACGGTGCGGAGAACGTGTCAGAACGACGGGCTCACCGGGCGAACCCGGCCGGAACCGGCGCCGAGGCCGTCATGCGACGCTCGCGGTGCCGGCACCGAGGGCCCGCCGAGAGTGGCATGACCACCGCCCGGCGGGTCGTCCTCACCCCGCGAGCTCACGCTCCCGGCGGACCGCAGGTGACGGGAAACCGTGGCCGCGGGCGCAGACGGTCACGACGATCGCGGGGAGCAGCAGGGCCAGCACCGCCCAGGGCAATGCACCCGCCCCGACTCCGCCGAGCAGCAGTCCGCCGACGACGCCACCGCCGGCGATACCGATGTTCCAGCAGGTGACCACCAGCGATTGTGCGACATCTCCGGCCGGGCCCGCGGCCTCGGCGGACGCGGTCTGCAGCAGTGTCGCCGCGCCACCGAAGGCGAGACCCCACACCGCGACACCGACGAACACGAGCCAGTGCACCTCCCCGGCGAGACCCAGGGTGAGCGCCGCGGCGGCGAATCCGCCCGAGCAGCCGATCATGAGCCGACGCAGCCGCCGGTCGATGAAGGCACCCGTGATGGCGATACCCGCCAGCGAGAAGACACCGAAGACGAGCAGCACCGCGTCGACGCGGCCTGCCAGGCCGAGGGGTGCCAGGAACGGGGCGATGTAGGTGTAGAGAACGTTGTGCGCCAGGACGAAGGCCAGCGTGACGACCAGGACGGGGGCCACCCCCGGGATGCGGACGGTGCGCCGGAGCGGGATGCGGTCCGCCCGCGCCTGGCCGGGGAAATCCGGGACGGTGGCGAGCACCCAACCGATGAGGGCGAGGGTGAGTGCGGTCATGATCCCGAAGGTGAACCGCCAGCCGACGAGCTGCGCGAGGAAGGTGCCGAGCGGGACCCCCACCGACAGCGCGACCGGAGCACCCGCCATCGCGATGGCCATGGCCCGTCCCCGCTGTCCGGGTGTCACCATGCGGCGGGCATATCCGGCCAGGAGCGCCCACAGCAGACCGGCGACGACACCCGCGACGAACCGGGCTGTCATGGTGAGCAAATAGCTGTGCGACACGGCGGTGACACCGTTCGCGATCGCGAATCCCGCCACCGCGAGGATCAGCAGACGACGGCGCGGCCACCCGATGGTCGCCGCCGTCAGGGGCACCGCGGCCAGCGCCGAACCGATCGCGTAGACGGTGACGGTCTGGCCGGCCGCGGCCTCGGTGACGCCGAGATCGGCGCTCATCCCCGGCAGGATCCCGGCCGGCAGGGCCTCGGTCATGATCGTGATGAAGCCCGCGGTCGCGAGTGCGAGCAGACCTGCCAGCGGCAGCCGGTCGGGCGCACGCGGAGCGTCCCGTACGGCGCCGGCCGGTTGCGAGGGGCCGGCCGGTTGCGAGGGGCCGGCCGGTTGCGAGGGGCCGGCCGGTTGCGAGGGGGTGGGCGGGGGCTGGATTCGTGTCATGGCACCATCGTCAAAGGCTGACGTTGACGTCAAGGTCAAGCCCGGACACCGCCCGACGACAGTGAGACCGGACACATGGGGATCGACACATGAGAATCGGGGAGGTCGCCGAGCTCACCGGCACATCCACCCGCGCGCTGCGCTACTACGAGAACGAAGGGCTCGTCGTGCCGAGGCGACAGGCGAACGGGTACCGCGACTACGACGACTTCCTGGTCGACCGCGTCGTCCAGATACGCGGTCTGCTCGACACCGGGCTACCGACCCGCATCATCAAGCAGATCCTGCCGTGCCTGGACAAGCCGCGCACCATCCACTTCTCCGAGGCGACGCCGGAGATCCTCGCCACCCTCGAACGCGAGCGCGATCGGATGAGCGGCCGGATCGACTGCCTCACCCGCAACCGCGACGCGATCGACGACTACCTGAACGCCGTCCGGGCGCTGGCCTGAACGCCCGGTCGATCGCCGTGCGGCACAGGACCGGAACGGCCGGGGCCCGATGACGACCGCGCGGCCACGGCTGGGCCCCGCCGCCGACCGGGGACACCGCGTCGGGCGCCGGTGATGGAATGATCGGTGGCATGACCGCTCTCACCAAGGGACAGAACGCCGCACTCCCCGTCGCCGACGTCGCGATCTCGGTACAGGTGGGCGCCGCCGCCGACGTATCGGCGCTGCTGGTGACCGACGCCATCAAGGTTCGCACCGACGCCGACTTCGTCTTCTACAACCAGCCGCACGGGCCGGGTGTGGAACTGCAGAACCCCACCACACAGCCCGTCCTGGTGGTGCGGACCGCCGCGATCCCCGCCGACATCCACGCGGTGCGTGCGGTGATCACCCTCGACGACGCGTCGTCGAGCTTCGGTCGGCTGGCCCCGCCGACCGCGCGGGTCACCGACCTGACCGGCCGGGAACTGTTCTCCTTCACCATCACCGAGCTGAGTTCGGAATCGGTGGTGGTGGCCCTCGAGCTGTACCGCCGCGGTACCGACTGGAAGGTGCGCGCCGTCGGGCAGGGATATGCCGGCGGCTTCGCCGATCTGATCCGCGATCACGGCGTGTCCGTCGACGACGCCCCGGCGACGACACCTGCGGCCCAGGCACCGCCGGCGTACACGCCCCCGCCCGCAGCGCCGGTCCACACACCACCGGCACCGCCCGCCTACACACCGCCGCCGGCCCCCGCAGCTCCGCCCGCACCCCCGGCGTACACGCCGCCGGCCGCCCCGGCCGAGGTCAGCCTCACCAAGAACAAGCGCGTGAACCTCACCAAGGGGCAGAAGGTCACCCTCCGCAAGGACGGCGGCGTCGCCCTGACCCGCATCCGGATGGGACTGGGCTGGGACCCGGTCAAGCGGGGCGGCTTCTTCGGCCGGTCCCGCGACATCGACCTCGACGCCTCGGTGCTGATGTTCTCGCGCGGGCAGGTGGCCGAGGTGGTCTACTACGGTCACCTGCGCAGCAGCGACAACTCCGTGCTGCACTCGGGTGACAACCTCACCGGTGAGGGCGAGGGCGACGACGAGGTGATCAATGTCGACCTCACCGCCATCCACCCGGCGATCGACAACCTGATCTTCATCGTCACCTCGTATCAGGGCCAGACCTTCGAGGAGGTCGCCAACGCCTACTGCCGCCTCGTCGACGAGACCACCGGCGCCGAGCTCGCCCGCTTCACGCTGCAGGGCGGGATGCCGTTCACCGGCGTGACGATGGCGGTGATCCACCGGGAGGGCGCCGAGTGGAAGCTGCGCGCGGTGGGCGACGGCTTCCAGGGCAAGACCCCGAAGGATGCGCTCCCCCAGGTGCTACATCACCTGAGCTGACCCGGTGCGATCGGCATCGGATCGGGCCGGCGCCGACGCGCCCGGTCCGTGCGGGCCGTACATCGCGGCGTACCAGAGGGATGCGAGGGTGTCGATCGCGTGGTCGTCGGCGGGTCGGTCGACCCCGAGATCGCCCTTGCCGGCCACCCACACCCAGCAGAACGACTCCAGCATCGACATGATCGCCGACGCCATCAGTCCGAGGTCGGCGTCGGCGTCGAGGTGTCCGGCGGTCTGGGCGGCGGCCAGGTGGACCCCGATCCCCCGCACGCCCACCGCACGGACCTCGCGCCACCGCTGGTCGTACTTGAGGTCGGTCATCGACATCTGCACCATGCCGATCATCTCCGGGATGTTCTGCCGGAAATGCCGCAGATAGACGGCGACCGCGCCTCGCACACTCTCGTACGGGTCGGCCGACATCGCTCGCATCGACTCGGCGACCATGTCGTCGGTGAACTGATCGAGCAGGGCGTCGAGGAGCTGCGCCTTGTTCTCGTAGTAGTTGTAGAACGAGCCCGGTGAGCGGCCCGCCGCCCGGGCGATGTCGGCGATCCTGGCGTTGAAGTACCCGTGCTCGGCGAACACCGTCCGCGCTGCCTCGAGCAACGCGTTCTCGGTGCGTTCCCCCTTGCTCATGGCCACCACGACCGCCTCCTGTCCTGCTGGTCCGTCGTCACAGTGCGCAGCGACAGAACTAAATCCCAAGTCAGTTTTCAGCCTAGACCAGTGCACCCGCCCGACCGTCGCCGATGGGACAGACCGATCACCACGGTCAGGAAGCCGAGACGTCCGATACCGGCTCACGCCGAGCGGAGGAGGTCCAGACAGCCACCGGCAACCGCCTTGTCGCGCAGCCGGTCCGGGGTCGCGCCGAGCGCGGCGACGGCGCGGGCACGCCGGAAGTGCAGGCGCGCTTCGTGTTCGCGGGCGGCACCGGTTCCGTCGCAGATCTGGACCAGTGCGCTCGACGCCGCGATGTAGCCGTCGGCGGCCTCCGCCCGGGCCAGCAGCGCGAGGAGGTAGCCGGCGTCGGGTCGGTCCGGGTCGGGACGATCGAGGTGTCCGGCGGCGGCATGGACCAGGGCGCGGGCGGCGGCCCCGATCACCGCGGTCTCCGAACAGCGGTGGGACACCGTCCGAGTGGGCCCCGCCGGCGCGGCGGACTCGCCGCCGAGCCCGGCACACTCGACCATCGCCCGCAGGCAGGCGGTGACACCGCCGACCTGTTCGGCGGCCAGCAGCAGCGCCGCGGCGGCCCGATGGTGGTGCATCACCGTCTGATCGCCGGCGGCACCGAGCAACACGGCGGGTGCCCCCGACACCTCGACGTAGGCCAGCGGGGTGGCCCCGTCGACACCGCGGATCGGAAAGCGTTGCGTCACCGCGGAATCGAGGACGACAAGACCCAGCGCCGGACCACCGGGGGCGTCGAGTTCGGCGAGGACCGCGTCGGCGACGGGTCCGTGGGTCATCGCCCCGAGCCGTCCGCCGACCAGCCCGTCGGCGAATCCGGCACGCGGACCGCCGACCTGGATCGGTGCACCGATCACCGCCTCACCCGCCACCGCCGCGGCCACCACCTCGGCGACCGGCCGGGACATCTCGGTGGCACCGGCCACGGCGAGCAGATGGGCCATCAGCACCGTCGCACGCACCGGGCCCGGATACGCCGACGCCGCACACTCCTCCACCGCCGCGACCAGATGGGTGAGCCCGAGTCCCATCCCGCCCGACCGGCGCGGCGCGCCGAGTCCGGCCAGTCCGATCCGACCGGCCAGGAGCTTCCAGCACTCGGGATCGAATCCGGCACGATCCCAGCACTTCTCGTCGACCCCCTCGGCGCGGGGGCCGGTGAACCGGTCGGCCGCCGGGTCGGCGGAGAAGTACGCACGCAACGTCGCGCGGATGTCGTCCGGGGAGATCGGGACCGCCGACGGCGCGCTCACACGCCCGTCCACGAACGCTCCCCGAGCCAATCGGTGATGACCTCCACCGCCCGGTGCAGGTGCGGGATCTGTTCGCGACCCGAATAGTAGTGTGTCGCACCGTCGATGGTGTGCAGGGTCTTGTCCGGATGGCCGATCCCGTCGAACAGGCGATGCGTGTGACTGGGAGTGCAGGCGTTGTCGGCGGAGTTGCCGATCACCAGCGCCGGGACCGCGAGATCGGCTGCGCAGCGCGGGCCGTCGCCGTTGGCGTCGTCGATACTCCACTGCGACAGCCAGCTCCGCAGCGTGGTGAACCGCGCGAGACCCACCGGCCCCATGTTGACGACCCGCGGATCACCCAGGTAGCAGCCGGGTTCGCGGTCGTTGGGATCCTGGGTGAGATCGAGCCACCGCGGATCGGCCATGGTGCCGTGCACGATGAACCCTCGCTCCATCAGCGGCTCACCGGAGTCACGCAGATCGGCCAGCTGTTCCTTCACCCATCCGGTGATCCGGCGGTTGCGGTCGACCTGGGCCGACCGGTAGCGGGTGAGGAACTCCTCGGTGTACGGCGGCTGATTCGGGTTGTCGGGGTTGTAGAGATCGAGTTCGGGATCACGCTGTGCCGGGTCGGTCTCGTCGATGATGGAGGGATCCATCCATTCGGTGAGCGTGCCGTGACGGCTGACATGTGCCGCGAGCAGCATCAGACCGTCCGCGGCGGGCAGGTCGAGCCGGGTGAGGTCCGGCGGTTCGCCGGCCGGGGTCGCGGTGACCGTGGAGTACTGCGCCTGCTGCTGGTAGTACAGCGAGAGGGCACCGCCCCCGCTCCAGCCCGCGAGGACGACATTGCGATATCCCAGTCGCTCCTTGGCATCTCGCACACATGCACCGAGGTCGGCGACCACCTTCTCCATGATCAGGGCACTGTCCACCCCGCGGTAGCGGCTGTTGCAGTAGATGACGTGATGGCCGGCCCGGGGCAGTGCGTTGGTCATCGGGAGATAGGCGCCGCCTCCGATCGGATGCATGAAGACGACGACGGTGTCGGAGTCGATTCCCTTGGGCTTCAACAGATAGCTCTCGAGCACCACCGACTCGGTGACCCCGCCGTAGGTGTCGCGGTAGGCGGAGGTGTCGTCGAAGACGATCAGATACGGGATGCGGTCGTACTCGAATCGGTTGCCGCTCATACCTGCACCTCGGCGGGGACCTCGGTGGGTGCGGTGCCGAGGACGGCCGGGGTGGGTGTCAGACGACGCCGGGTGTCGACGGCGATCACCTTCCATTCGACGCGGGTGTCGGTGTCGAAGCGGCGTCGGGCACGCTCGCGGGCACGTTCGGGGATGCCGTGGTGGATGCCTTGCGGCGCATGGGAGATGAGGCCCGGCGGCATGTCGACGCCGAACATGGCGCCGCCGTGGAAGAAGGCGATCTCGTCGTAGTCGGTGTTGCGGTGATACCAGGGCAGCCGTTCGGTCCCGGCCCGCCCCTCGACCGGGCGGGGCAGGAAGTTCATCACGTAGACGCCGGTGGCCTGCATGAACAGATGCACCGTGGGTGGCAGATGGACCGAGTCGGAGGTGATCACGTCGTAGTCGTCGATGTTGTAGGCGAACGGGAAGTTGTCACCACGCCAGCCCTCGACGTCGAGCGGATGGAACCGATAGAACACCGAGGTGGCCCCGACGCGCTGCCGGAACCGGATCTCGTACTCCTCGGCGCCGTCGGGGGCCGGGTCGGTGAACACCTCCGGCTCCGGGACCACCACCAGCGACGGGTCGAACGGGAAGTGCCTGCCCAGCACGCCGGCCTCGGGCACCCGGTACTCGTCGGTGGCCTCGATGATCAGCAGCGTCGACGGTTCGGCAGGCCGCTGACGATGGGTGACGCCCTTCGGGAGGTACAGGTAGTCGCCGGGACGGTAGGGCAGACGGCCGAATTCTGTTTCCAGATAACCGGTTCCGGCATGGACGAAGATCAGTTCGTCACCGTCGACGTTGCGGCTCCAGAACGGTGCGGCGGCACCGCGTCGGCTCAGCGAGATCCGGCAGTCGTCGTTGTGGAACATCACCAACGGCTCCCCGGCCGGATCGGTCTCGTCGGTGGGCGTGAGGTCGGAGATCATCCGGTCGACGCCGGCGAGATCGCCGACCGCACGGTATTGGGTCGGATCGTTGCGGCGGTAGAGATTTGCCGTGCGGCCGGTGAATCCGGACCGGCCGAGCTCGTCGTCCTTGAGGCCGTCGAGGTCGCGGTGCAGCTGCCGCGGCGTACGGCCCTTGGTGTGGTGGATGAACGATTCCATCGTGGGGAACTCCTGACGGTCGGTGAGGTCTGGTGAGATCAGCGCTGCGACAGGCCGAGGCCACGTCCGGCGATGGCGGCGTGGGCGAACTCGTCGGTGCAGCCGACCACGTGGAGCACCGGGACCCCGAGGATGAACTCGCTCCAGGCGATCGTGTCGGGGTCACCGAAGTCGATGACGGCGTGGTCACCGAGGACGGCCGCGGCGAGGTCGGCGACGGCGTCGGCGGCCCGGGTCATCACGAGAGCCCCGACCGAGCCGGCGACCGGTTCGAGGTCGTGGGTCCACGACCCGGGCGTCAGCGCCGACACCGCCCGCAGCGCGGTGATGGCGGCGACGACCCGGGCGATGTGCGGACGCAGCACCGGATCGGACTCGCCGTCGAGGCGGCGGATCAGCGCGAGAAGACGCTCGGTGAACGCCGGGGTGAACGGCACGGACTCACCGCGGGCGCCGGTGGCACGCGAGCCGTCGTCGGGCGAGGCAACACGTTCCTCGCAGATCATCATCGCCATCCGCATCAACCCCCAGTGCAGTGACGGAGCTCACTTCCGTCGGCATTTTCTGATGCTAGATTCAGATTCAGAAATCGACAGGCGTTTTCCGGAAATGGCATTCTCGAGTCGGCTCGGTCGAGTGTGACATGCGGTGCCGGCTGTCGTGAGGCACGCGGGAGGCCTCGGCCCGACTCGTTGCCAGGCCGACTGCACAGGCCGCGGACCAGGTGGTTTCGGTGGCGGCGGAGGGAGACACCGATGGCGGCAGCTCACGGGATCGAGCGGGCGGACTTCGACGACCCCGGCCTCACCGGCTTCCTCGAGGACCATCTGAGCGACATCGCGCCGACCGCACCGGCAACCAGCCGCCACGCCCTGACCATGGCCGAGCTCATGGATTCGTCGGTTCGGCTCTGGGTTGTCCGGCAGGACGGTGACGTGGTGGCGACCGGAGCTCTCGCCCGGCTCGAACCAGGCCACGAAGAGCTCAAGAGCATGCGAACAGCTCCGGAGTCACGCGGACGAGGGATCGCGCGGCTGCTCCTGGAGCACCTGCTGCTCGACGCCCGGACGCGAGGAGTGGCCCGGGTGTCGCTGGAGACCGGTTCGATGGACTTCTTCGAGCCCGCCCGCCGCCTCTACCGCTCCGCCGGATTCGTTGTGTGCGGTCCGTTCGGGCGTTACCCGGCAGATCCGAACAGCGTGTTCATGACGCTGGCGTGGTGAGTCGTCGCGGGTCGGGCGCCACCCGCAATTCTCGGACATGGCCTGGTCCGGCTCGTGCCGTGTGTCCGTTGCACCTGGTGGTTCGGGGGTGTTCTCCCCGCGACGCCGCCTACAGTGGACACCCATGACGATGCATGCGGATGCCACCAACCCCGATCTGATCACCGTCGACGTCCCGACGCACTGGTACAACCTCGCGGCCGAGCTCGACACGCCGATCCCGCCCCACCTGCACCCGGGCACCAAGGAGCCGGTCGGCCCCGAGGATCTGGCCGCCCTGTTCCCGTCGGGACTGATCGCCCAGGAGGTCTCCACCGAGCCCTACATCGAGATCCCCGAGCCGGTCCGTGAGATCTACAAGATGTGGCGGCCCTCGCCGCTGTTCCGCGCCCGCCGGTTCGAGCAGTCGCTGAACACCAAGGCGCGCATCTACGTCAAGTACGAGGGTGTCAGCCCGGTGGGCAGCCACAAGACCAACTCGGCTGTCGCGCAGGCCTACTACAACAGCATCGACGGGGTCACCAAGCTCACCACCGAGACCGGTGCCGGCCAGTGGGGCAGCGCGCTGGCCTTCGCCGGTGCCCAGTTCGGCATCGACGTGGAGGTGTGGCAGGTCCGGGCGTCGTATGACTCCAAGCCCTACCGCGGCTACCTGATGCGCACCTACGGCGGCACCGTGCACCCGAGCCCCTCGGATCTCACCGAGGCCGGCCGCGCGATGCTCGCCAAGGACCCCGACACCACCGGCTCGCTCGGCATGGCCGTCAGCGAGGCCGTCGAGGTGGCCGCGAGCAATGCCGACACCCGGTATGCGCTCGGCTCGGTGCTCAACCACGTGGTGCTGCACCAGAGTGTGATCGGCCAGGAGGCCGTCGAGCAGCTCAACGCCGCCGAGCCCGGTGGCGCCGACGTCGTCTTCGGTTGCGCCGGTGGCGGATCGAACCTCGCCGGCCTCTCCTTCCCGTTCCTGCGGGAGAAGATCCACGGCCGGTCGAATCCGCGGATCGTGGCCGCCGAGCCGTCGGCCTGCCCGTCGATCACCCAGGGCGAGTACCGCTACGACCACGGCGACGTCGCAGGCCTCACCCCGCTGCTCAAGATGCACACGCTCGGAATGGATTTCGTTCCCGACCCGATCCACGCCGGTGGTCTGCGCTACCACGGCATGGCCCCGGCCCTGAGCCACACCGTGGAACTCGGTCTGGTCGAGGGCATCGCGATCGGACAGCACGACGCCTTTGCCGCCGGTGTGCAGTTCGCCCGTACCCAGGGCATCGTCCCGGCACCGGAGTCGACGCATGCGATCGCCGCGTGCGCCGCACACGTCGCCGACAACGACACCGAACAGGTCGTGGTGATCGGCCTGTCCGGTCACGGCCAGCTCGATCTGCCCGCCTACGCCGAATTCCTCGACGGCAGCTTCTGAGAACCGTTGCAGTGGTTGCGTTCCGGCCCATCTTCCGGGCCGGAACGCAACCACCGGCCACGTGGCACTCAGTGCGCCGGCGACCACACCCAGTCACGGACCTCCGGCAGGTCCTCGAAGTGTTCGCGCACGTGATCGTGGTGGCGGGCCAGTTGGGCCCGGCAGTACTCGGCCAGCTCCGCGCCCTTCTCCGGTGCGCGCCGTGACCGGGCGAGCGCCTCGAGCACCAGGTGATAACGGCTCATCCGGTTGAGCACCACCATGTCGAACGGCGTTGTGGTGGTTCCCTGTTCGTTGAACCCACGGACGTGGAACCGGCCCGGATGGGTACGGCCGTGCAAGAGCTGGTGCACCGCCCGCGGATAGCCGTGGAAGGCGAAGACCACATCGGTGTCGCGGGTGAACAACTCGATGAACCGGTCCTCGGGCAGCCCGTGCGGATGGTCGGCGTGCGGCAGCAGGGCCATCAGGTCCAGCACGTTGACCACCCGGGTCCGCAGATACGGCACCCACTCGCGCAACAGCTGTGCCGCCGCCAGGATCTCCTGGGTCGGCACATCACCGGCACCGGCCAGGACGATGTCGGGTGCTCCGGCGTCGACACCGGGCAGGTCACCGGATCGGACGCCGGCGCGCTCGGTTCCCGCCCACGGCCAGATCGACGCGCCCGCGGCCGCCTGCTCGTTCGCCTCGTCGAGGGTCAGGTACTGCAGGTGCGGCTGTTTGTCGGCGACCAGCACGTTGACGTGGTCGCGGCTGCGGAAGCAGTGGTCGGCGATCGACAGCAGCGTGTTGGAGTCCGGCGGCAGCCAGACCCGCACCACGTCCGGGGCCAGCGGCAACACCAGGTCGATCAGACCCGGCCCCTGATGCGAGAAGCCGTTGTGGTCGTTGCGCCAGCAGGTGGAGGTCAGCAGGATGTTCAGCGATGCCACCGGCTCCCGCCACGGCAGGCTCGTGGCGTGCTGCAGCCATTTGGTGTGCTGCACCACCATCGACGCCGACACCATCGCGAATGCCTCGTACGTGGCGAACAGGCCGTGCCGCCCCGACAGCGTGTAGCCCTCCAGCCAGCCCTGGCACAGGTGCTCGCTGAGCACCTCCATCACCCGGCCCGACGCCGACAGCCCGTCGTCGAAGTCGGTGGCCGGCAGTTGCCAGCAGCGGTCGGTCTCCTCGAACACCGCGCCCAGGCGGTTGCTGGTGGTCTCGTCCGGACAGAACAGCCGGAAGGTGCCGCCGCCGTCCGGGGTGGAGTTCTCGCGGTAGATGTCACGCATGAACTCGCCGAGCACCCGGGTGGTCTCGTGCACCACCACACCCGGTTCGTCGATCTCGAGGGCGTAGTTGCCGATCGGGGGCAACCGCAGCGGTCTGAGCAGACGACCGCCGTTGGCGTACGGGGTCGCACCCAGGCGCAGATCCCCCGCCGGTGCCAGTGAACTGATCTGCTCGACGACCGCACCGTCGGCGTCGAACAGTTCCTCGGGCCGGTACGACCGCAGCCAGTTCTCCAGGATCTCGAGGTGCTCGGGATTCTCCCGCACCCCCGACAGCGGCACCTGATGCGCCCAGTGTGTGCCCTCGATCTTCTTGCCGTCCACCACCTTCGGGCCGGTCCAGCCCTTCGGCGTACGCAGCACGATGGCCGGCCACCCGGTGTCGGGCTGCGCATCGTCGGGCTGTGCCCCATCCGTGCGGGCCAGGGCCTGGACGGCCCTGATCGTGCGGTGCGCCTCGACGATCGCCGCGCGTAGACCACCGAACACCGCAGCCGGATCGGTGCCCTCGACGAACACCGGTCGCCAGCCCTGACCGCCCAGATAGTCGGAGATCTCGGCGTCGGTGCTGCGGCCCAGCACCGTCGGCCCGGCGATCTTGGCCCCGTTGAGATGCAGGATCGGCAGCACCGCCCCGTCGCGCGCCGGGTTGAGGAATGCCGGGATCTTCCACGACCCCGCCAGCGGACCGGTCTCGGCCTCCCCGTCGCCGACGACGCAGGCGACCACCAGGTCGGGATGGTCGTAGGCGGCACCGGCGGCGTGCACCAGGGCATAGCCCAGCTCGCCGCCCTCGTGGATGCTGCCGGGGGTTTGCACGCTGACGTGACTGGGTATCCCGCCCGGCGTGGAGAACTGCCGGCACAGCCGCCGGACGCCGTCGGCGTCACGGGAGATGTGCGGGTAGATCTCGGAATAGGTGCCCTCGAGATAGGTGTTGGCCACCAGCGCCGGACCACCGTGACCCGGGCCGGTGATGTAGAGCCATTCCGTCCCGGTCTCGGCGATGATGCGATTGAGGACGGCATAGATCGCCGACAATCCGGGGCTGGTTCCCCAATGTCCGAGCAACCGCGGTTTGATGTGTTCGACGGCCAGCGGTTCACGCAAGAGCACATTGTCCTGCAGATAGATCTGCGCGATCGTCAAGTAGTTCGCCGCGTCCCACCACCGGAGATCGGCGGCGAGATCGGCCTTTTCGTAGGAACGATGCGGTATCTCGCGAACGTCGGGCATGCGATTTCCCCTTCGCTTCAATCGATGGTGCGGCACGGACCGATTGCGCCGAATACACACATGGCGCACATCGATGGATTTCCCTGCGATTCCTGACCACCTTCATACCCGCCATCGGCGACATTGTCAGGGTGTCAGCCCGAAGCACCCTGGCACTTCACCAACGCTTCATCGGAAATGTCTGTCCTGTACGCATATGGCCCCGGAATTCGCCGGATCGATGAACGAGGAAGTCACACAATGGGTTCGGTGGACGGCTGCGACCGCACCCGCCCACCGTCACCCCTCGGCGCGACGATACGACTGGCGCGGACGCCCGGTCCCGCCGTACTGCAACGACATCGTGAGCCGGCCAGCACCGACCAGCGCGGCGAGGTGGCGGCGCGCGGTGGCCGCGGAGATCCCGATTCGTTCGGCGACCTCGTCGGCAAAGAGCACCGCGTCGGCGTCGAAGAGGTCCAGCACTCGCTGTTCGGTGTGCGAGACCCGCGTCCGGTCGGCGCGGGAGGTACCGAATCGCAACGCCGACAACGCCACATCCACCATGCCCTGATCGACCGTCGGTGCCGCGAGCGCCCGCCGGTACTGCGCGTAGCCGGCCAGGCGGCGGGCGAGTTCGGTGTCGGGAAAGGGTTTGATCAGATACGCCAGCGCACCCGCCCGCATCGCGGTCCGCACCGCGTCGGCATCGGTCTCGGCACCCACCACGAAACAGTCGCGGTCGAGATCGGCGATGACGTCGATCCCCGATCCGTCGGGGAGATACACGTCCAGCAGCACCAGTTCGATCTCCGGGTGATCGGCCAGCGCGGCGCGGGCGGCGGCGATCGATCCGGCCCGCGCCACCACGTGAAAGCCGCGCACCGCGTCGACGATCGCCGCGTGCAGGGCCGCCACACGGAAGTCGTCGTCGACGATGAGCACCCCGTGCCCGTCGGTGTCGGTCATCGGTGCCCTCCGGTCTCGGTGTCGGTGTCGGTGTGGCCACCGGGGTCGTCGGCGGCCGGGTCGTCGATCACTCCCGGCAAGCGTGCCACCAGCACAGCTCCGCCCAGATTCCCGCCCGGGTCCGCGACCACCACGTCCCCGCCGATCCGCCGCGCCAGCTGTCGCACCACCGCCAGGCCCATACCGCGGCCGCCGGGCACCGCCGGATCCCTCTTGGTGGTGACGCCCTCGGCGAAGATGTCGTCCGGGCGCTCGAAGGCGATACCCGGGCCCGAGTCGGCGACGGTGATCAGCATGGTGGTGGCGTCGGTCAGGATCTCGACCTCCACCTCGGCCTGCGCGGAGCCGGCGGCCGCGTCGATCGCATTGTCGAGCAAATTGCCGACCACGGCGGTCACCGTGACCGCATCGGTGAGCCGGCCCTCCACCCAGGTCTGCGGACCCAGTCGCAGACCCACCCCGCGTTCGCGCGCGTGGGCGGCCTTGGCCTCGAGGAAGGCCTGCAGGTGCGGTTCGTCGACGTTCTCGATGCCGTCGATCGCCCCGCCCGCGCCGGTGCCGGTGAGTTCGTCGAGGTAGACGCTCGCCTCGTCGACGTGGCCGTGCCGGAGCAGCCCGGCGAGGACGTGCATCCGGTTCGCGGTCTCGTGCCGCTGGGCGCGCAGCGCGGTGCTCATCACCCGGATCGAGTCCACCTCGCGGGCGAGTTCTTCGACGTCGGTGCGGTCGACGATGGACATCACCATGCCGAGGTCACGGCCGTCGGCGACGACATGATGCGACGACAACAGGATGATGTTGTCGCCGATGGTCGCGGCCACCGGATCGGCGGTGGGGACGTCGAGGACGCTGCGCACCCGCGGGGTGAGCCCGAGGGTGTCGATGTGCCGTCCGACCGGACGCTCGAGGCCGAGCAGCGTCCGGGCGCGGGTGTTGGCTACGCGGACCACCCCGGACGGGTCGACGGCGAGCACACCGTCGCCGAGCGAGTGCAGCACCGCGCGCTGTTCGCGGACGAGTTCGGCGAGGTCGTCGGGTTCGAGCCCCAGGGTCAGTCGTCGCCAGCGCCGGGCGAGCAGCAGCGAACCGAGCGCCCCCACGCCGAGGGCGGCCAGCGCGATCGACACGGTGACCCCCACCGCATGCCGGGTGTCGGAGGCGAGCTTCGCGGTGGAGATCCCCACACTGACCAGGCCGACAGGTGCAGGTGAACCGGTCACGAAGATCGGGACCTTGGCGCGGACCGACTCGCCGAGGGTGCCGCGGTCGGTGGTGATGTCGACGTCGCCGGACAGGGCCGTCGACGGGTCGGTGGAGACGTGGACACCCACCTCGGCGGGGTCGGGGTGGGCCAGACGGATGCCGTCGGCGTTGGCGATCACCACGAACAGGGCCCCGGTGCGGCGGGTCACGGCCACCGCCTGTTGCTGCAGGGGTGCCGCGACCAGGGTGTCGTGGTCGAATGCGGTGCCCTGGTGTGCGGCGACCTGCCCGATCACGTCGGGGTCGGACGCCATGGTCTGGGCGATGGCGAGGGCACGCTGGGCGTACTCGTCGCGGATGCGGTCGTCGGCGCCGGTGACGACGATGCCGAACCCGACGCCGAGGCTGACCGCGATGACGGCGAGTTGCAGGAGCAGTACCTGCGTTCGCAATCGCATGCGGTCAGCCTAGGCAGTCGGGTGCGGTGGGTGGTCCGAACGAGGACGCTGGTCAGAACGGGATGGCGCCGACCAGGACTCCGGTACCGAGCATGACCAGCGACACCACGGCGGCGCGCCAGAGGACCTTCTTGTGGTGATCGGCCAGGCCCACGCCGGCGAGTGCGACGAGCAGCAGGATGGCCGGCACCAGCGGACTCTGCATGTGGAAGGTCTGGCCGGTGATGGAGGCGCGGGCCATCTCACTCGGGTCGATGCCGTAGCGGGTGGCGGTCTCCGAGAGCACCGGCAGGACGCCGAAATAGAAGGCGTCGTTGCTCATCAGGAAGGTGAGCGGGATGGACAGGACGCCGATCACGATCGCCAGGTGCGGGCCCATCCAGGTGGGGATACCGTCGGCCATCCAGTGGGCGATGGCGTCGACCATCCCGGTACCGCTGAAGACGCCGGTCAGCACGGCGGCGGCGAGGACCATGGCGACCACCGACACGATGCTGGAGCTGTGCCGGGTGATGGCCTCCTGCTGGTCCTTCAGGTGCGGGAAGTTCACCGCGAGGGCGATGGCGGCGAAGATCATGAACAGCACCGGGATGGCGACGATGTCCATGCCGAGGATCGCCAGCAGGGCGACGGTGAGGGCGGCATTGACCCAGAACAGCTTGGGGCGCAGGGTCTTGCGTTCGGGGTCGAGGACGCCGGTGAAGGCGCAGTGGTCGGCGTCGGCACCCTGGACCGGCTGCGGGGCGTCGGGGCCGGATGGGATGTCGCGGCCGGATGGGGTGACCGGCAGGTCGGCGGTGTGCGGTGCGTCGTCGTCGCCGATGCCGGCGCTGCCGGCGCTCCCGGTGCCGGGGGCATCGGACCCGGTGCCTCCGTTCGGGCGACGCCGACCACCGATGCGGAACCGACGGCCGGTCGGGGTGCCGGTGGCGCCCCCGACGCCGGCACCGACGAGTTCGGTCTCCTGCGGGGCGAGGATCGAGTCCTTGACGACGATCCGGCCGATCCGACGACGCTCCAGCACGCCGAGGTGGAAGGCGAACAGCAGGACCACCAGCATGCCCACCGCCAGGGCCGGGACCATCGGCAGGAACACCGAGTTGGTGTCGATCTTCAGGGCGGTGGCGGCGCGGGCGGTGGGGCCACCCCAGGGCAGGATGTTCATGGTGCCATTGGCCAGGCCCGCCACCACGGTCAACACCACCGGGGACACACCGAGCTTGAGGTAGAGCGGCAACAGTGCGGCGGTGGTGATGATGAACGTCGTCGAGCCGTCACCGTCGAGGGAGACCACCGCGGCCAGGACGGCGGTGCCGACGACCAGTCGCGCGGGATCGTTGCGGACCATCCGGACGATGAATCGGACGATCGGGTCGAAGAGTCCGACGTCGATCATGATGCCGAAGAAGACGATCGCGAAGAACAGCATCGCCGCGGTCGGCGCGAGGGATGTGATGCCGTCGGAGATCATGTCGCTGATCCCGAGTCCGGCACCGGCGAACAGACCGAAGGCCACCGGGACGAGGATCAGCGCGACCACGGGCGTCGCGCGTTTGGTGATGATCAGGAACATGAAGGTGGCGACCATGGCCAACCCGAGTGCTACCAACATTGCCTTGCTCTTTCTGCCGAGTACCGACCACCTGTGTCGGCTGCTACCAGAGAAGTGTTGGCGTTACCCAGATCACAGTCACGCTTGTGCGCGTAACTGGTGTTTTGCGCATTACGCGCAGACGCCGATGACCCCACCCGGCGTCCACGGGTGGGGTCATCGACAAGGCTCTGCCGGGTCGACCGGCGAGAGAAGCTTCGGAAGGATCAGGCCCAGACCCAGATCCAGCGACGGCTGCGCGGGTCGAACTGACGCACGCGACGCTTGCGGCGGGCCGGGGTCTGGTTGTTCTTCTTGTTGGCGTTGCGCTGCTGGGGCATTGAGGCCCTCCCTCTCTTGTTGAGTCGAGATCCGCTGTGGGCGTTTCTCTCTGACGGACTCAACAATGCCGCCCCACCCTTGTGGCCCCATGGTGCTCACCTGCCAGGTTCCTGGCCGTGGCTCCCGTGGCACCGCGACCCGGGGTCAGTCGGGCAGCATCGGGGCATCGGCGCCGTGGTGGCGGCCGACGAGGACCGCACGGGTGACCGCGTCCCGGCCGAAGCGGTTGCGCAGCTGATCCATCGTGGTGTCGAGGGCGGCACCGGTGTCCTCGGCGAAGGGCAGGGTGAGCTGGATGGTGTCGGCGTCGTCGAGGTTGGCCAGCGACACCCCGATCAGACTGCAGCCGCGTTCGGCGATCAGTGGTCTCACCTCGTCGAAGAGTCCCCGCGCGCCGGCCATGATGATCTCGGTGCGGTCGGTGGGCTCGGGCAGTGTGCGCGACCTGGTGGCGGTGGCGAAATCGTGGAATCGTAACCGCAACACGATGGTTCGGGTGACACGCTCGGCGGCGCGCAGACGTTTGCCGAGGCGTTCGACGATGGCGATGATCGTCGCATCGATCTCGTCGGCCGAACGTGGCCGACGCCCCAGTGCGCGTTGGGAACCGATGGATCCGCGCCGCCTGCCGGTGTCGACCCGACGCGGATCCTGCGCCATCGACAGCGCGAACAGATGTCGCCCCGAACCCGGTCCGACGATGTGGGACAACGACTTCGGGCCGAGTTGTGCGATGTCGCCGACGGTGTGCACGCCGGCATCGGCGAGTCTGGCCTCGGTCACCGGACCCACACCCCAGAGCCGTCGGACCGGAAGCGGGTGCAAGAAGGCGAGTTCGGTGCCCGGCGCCACCTCGAGGAGGCCGTCGGGTTTGCCGACCGCGCTGGCCACCTTCGCCAGGAACTTGGTGCGGGCGAGGCCGACGGTGATCGGCAGGCCCACCTCGACCCGGACACGACGGCGCAGTTCCGCGGCGATAGCGACCGGGGTGCCGGCACTGCCCGGGGTGTGGCGCAGACCCGCCACGTCGAGGAAGGCCTCGTCCACCGAGATGCCCTCGACGAGCGGGGTGGTGTCGTGGAAGATCTCGAAGACCTCGCGACTGGCCTGCATGTAGTCGTCGAAGCGTGGGGTCACCACGATCGCGTCCGGGCACAGCGCCCGCGCCTCGTGGCCGGGCATCGGCGATCGCACGCCACGGGCCTTGGCCTCATAGCTCGCGGCGAGCACCACACCCCCACCCACGAGCACCGGCCGGCCCCGCAGGTGTGGATCGTCACGTTGTTCCACCGAGGCGTAGAAGGAGTCGAGATCGGCGTGCAGGATCGACGCCTCGGCGCGGTCTGCACTGTGGACGTGCATGGCATGACCTCGCTGTTCAGAAGCGGTGTTCGGGCCGCATTTCCGGGACCCGGTGTACCGGCGGTCGGGCCGCCACACCTGCAGCCTACCTCGAACATGTGTGCGAGGAAAGGTCGCACGCGGTCCAGGTGGGTGGTCGGCTCGGATACGTTGGGACGAGCACAGTTCTGGGCGCGCCGGCCTCCGGTGCCCCGTACCGAAAGGACACCGTCATGTCCACCAGCCGTCTGGTGCCACCGGTCGCCGACGATCCGCATGCCCTCGACGGACTGCGTGCCGAGGTCCGTGACTTCGTCGCCGCGCAGCGCGACGGCGGGACGATCGGCCGCGATGTCGACAGCTGGCTGACCGGCTGGGACGAGAAGTTCTCGCGCGCACTCGCCGCCCGCGGCTGGCTGGGGATGACGGTGCCGGTCGAGTACGGCGGCCACGGCCGCAGCCACGCCGAACGATTCGTGGTGACCGAGGAACTGCTCGCGGCCGGCGCACCGGTGGCGGCCCACTGGATCGCCGACCGGCAGATCGTCCCGTCGCTGCTCAAGTACGGCACCGAGCACCAGAAACACCTGTTCCTCCCCGCGATCGCCCGCGGCGAGTGCTATTTCGGCATCGGGATGAGCGAACCCGACGCCGGCTCCGATCTCGCGAGCGTGCGCACCAGGGCGGTCCGCGTCGACGACGGCTGGTCGATCACCGGCACCAAGGTGTGGACCTCCGGCGCACATCGCGCGCATGCGTTCATCTGCCTGGCCCGGACCGCACCGCCCGACCCGCAGCACCGCCACGACGGGCTGAGCCAGTTCATCGTCGACCTCCGGTCACCGGGCGTCGACATCCGCCCGATCGTCTCGATGAACGGCGGGCACCATTTCAACGAGGTGATCCTCGACGACGTGTTCGTCGCCGACGAGATGGTGTTCGGGTCGATCGGCGACGGCTGGACGCAGGTGACCTCGGAGCTGAGCTTCGAACGCAGTGGGCCCGAACGGTTCCTGTCCACGTTCGAGCTGCTCGCCGAGACCGCCGAACAGATGCGGGCCGGTACCGTCCCCCACCATCCCGACCTCGGACGTCACGTGGCGCGGATCGCGGGTCTGCACCAGATGTCGTCGGCGGTGGCCGGTGCCCTCGAACGTCACGAGCCCGCCGACACCGCGGCCGCCGTCGTCAAGGTCCTCGGCACCTCCACCGAGGGCGACATCGCCGACTTCGCCGATCTGCTCACCGGGGACCACTCGTCGGTGCGCGCCGAGTACGACGCGTTGCTCGACGACGCGGTGATCCAGCGCCCCGGTTTCACGCTGCGCGGCGGCACCAACGAGGTGCTGCGCGGTGTGATCGCACGGGGATTGGGGATGCGCTGATGACGACACGCCCGACCGTCGACCCCGATCTCGTGGCGATGATGTCGGCGGTGTTCGCCGAATACCGCCGCACGCATGCGCCCACCACCGGAATCGCCTTGTGGGACACCGGGTTGTGGACTCGACTCGAGGAGCTGGGTCTGGTCCGGCTGACCGGTGACGAGCAGGCCGGCGGCAGCGGCGCCGGCTGGTTCGAGGCCGCCGAACTGATCCGGTCCGCGGTCTGGCACGGGGTGCACATCCCCCTCGCCGAACACGACCTGCTCGCCGGATGGCTGCTCGAGTCGGCCGGGCTGGATGCCGGTCCCGCCCGCCGAACCTTCTGTGTGCTCGACGAATTCGGGGTGGCACGCGCCGTTCCGTGGGCCTCGTCGGCCGAGAAGATCGTGACGGTGTGGCGCGACCGCGATCGGTTCGTGGTCGCCGACGTCGACGCATCCGCACTCGGCATGTCCTCGGGTGCCAACCTCGCCGGCGAACCCCGGGACACGGTCACCGCAGAGGTGTCGTCGTTGTCGGGGATACCGGTGGCCGACACCGTGATCGACCAGATGATGCTGCGCGGAGCCCTCATCCGGGCACTGCAGGTGTGTGCCGCCCTCGACCGCATCGTCGAACTGTCGGTCACCCACACCACCGACCGCACCCAGTTCGGCCGCCCACTCGCGAAGTTCCAGTCCGTGCAGAACCTGGTCGCCGACATGGCCGCCGAAGCCGCGCTGGCCCGAGCCGCCACCGACGGCGCCCTCGCCGAGGCGGTCGACACCGACTGGTCGGGAAGCGGTCTCGAGTTCCGTGTCGCCGTCGCCCGCTCGTGTGCCGGACATGCGGCGTCGGTGGTGGTCCGCAACGCCCATCAGGTACACGGCGCGATCGGGACCACGATGGAACATCGGCTGCACGAGTTCACCAAACCCGCACTGGCCTGGCGGTCGGAGTTCGGGTCGGTCCACCACTGGGACCAGCTGATCACCACCGCGGCGATCGCTGCCGGACGCGACGGTCTCTGGCCGCTGATCACCGGATAGGGTTGACCTCGGCTCGGATGTGGTTGCGGACAAGTCGATCTCACCGGGTTTCGACACGGGTCCTCGCCTGGCGGCTCGGTCCCGGCTCAACCACCCAGTGGGGCAAGATGATTGAGAACACCTTCACCCAACCCGGCTTGACCACCCAGTGGCGCACAATGGTTGAGTAACACCTTCGCCCAACCCGACTCAACCATCCAGTAGTGCACGATGATTGAGCAACCTCTTCACCCAACCCGACTCAACCAGCCAGTGGTGCACGATGGTTGCGGACAAGTCGATCTCACCAGGTTTCGACACGGGTCCTCGCCTGGCGGCTCGGTCCCGGCTTGACCACCCGGTGGCGCACGATGATTGAGCAACCTCTTCACCCAACCCGACTCAACCAGCCAGTGGTGCACGATGATTGAGCCGCCACCACACCCCACCAGCCACTGCCATACGATGGTTGAGCCGACGAGGAGCGTAGCGACGAGTCGAGTCGAAACCTCCGCCGGCCGAACTCGTCACGCAACCACTCGACGTCAGCCCGCCCGCTGCACGCGCACGACGACGTCCTCGATGTGATGACCGCCGCCTGCGGGGCGGCCCCGATCTCGGGTCTCGTCGGTGGCCACCGTCCAGTCGTCGCCGAGCAGGCCGAGGAAGTCGGTGGGCTGAACGTAGTCGTCCGGATCGAAGCCGTGGGCGCGCACGCCCTCAGGCGCATGGGCAACCACCAGCAGGGTGCCTCCTGGCGCGACGGCGTCGACCAGTTTGCGGGCCACCGCAGCATGTTCGGTGGGGATCGGGAAGTAGTGGGCGGTGATCAGATCGTACGGGGCACCGGGTACCTCGTCGACGGTGAGATCGGCACGCGTCCACGAGATCTCCGGGCGGCCGTCGATCTCACGTGCCCGATCGATCGCGACCTGTGAGATGTCGACGGCGGTGACGGTCCAGCCGGCATCGGCGAGCCATCGGGCGTCGGCGCCCTCGCCGGAGCCCACCTCGAGCGCCCGGCCGGGCCTCAGATCCGAGACCTCCACCGGCAACGCCGGATTGACGTGGGCGGTCCACAGACGGTCGGCGTCGCGGTACCGGGCATCCCACTCGTCGGCGGAATGCGTGGTGACGGGTCCGTGCTCGTGTTCGCTCATGCCCCGACTCTGGCATGCCGCCGGGGCCGCGTCGAGGAGCATTGCCACATGCGCAAGAACACCACGTCAGCGAGCGACGTCGACCACCGCGGCGATCCGGTCGATCGCCTCGGTGAGCACCTCCGGTGAGCATGCCACGTTGAGGCGCGCGAATCCCTTGCCCTGTTCCCCGAACGCCGGACCGCGATGCAGCGCGACACGGCCCTGCTCGAGGATCGGGTCGGCCGGGTCGTCACCCAGGCCGGTGGCGCGAAAGTCCAGCCACGCCAGATACGAGGCGTGCGGCCTGCGCATCGTCACCGACGGAAGTCGCTGTGCCACGAGGGTTTCCAACAGATCGAAGCTCTCACCGATGGTGGCCAGCACCTCGTCGAGCCACTCGTCACCGTCGTCGAATGCCGCCGCGGCGCCCGCGCGCCCCAGGATGCTGGTGCGGAAGGCGACCTCCTCGGGCTGGCGGTCCACCAGTGCCCGCATCGGATTGGACCCGACCACGGTGAACGCACACTTGGCACCGGCGAGGTTGAAGGCCTTGCTCGCCGAATGGGCTGCGATCCCCACCTCGCGGGCGGTGTCGTTCACCGCGAGGAACGGCACGAACTCCACCCCGGGATGCACCAGGGGCGCGTGGATCTCGTCGGAGATCACCACCGCACCGTGTGCGGCGGCCAGGGACGCGAGGGCCTCGAGGTCGGTGCGGGGATGCGGCAGGCCGAGCGGATTGTGTGGATGGCACAGGATGATCGCCCTGGCCCCGGCGACGAAGGCGTCGCGGATACCGCCCAGATCCAGACGCCACGACGAGCCCAGGTCCACCAGGGGCACCTCCACGGTGCGGCCCCCGGCCTCGGGCACGATGTCGAAGAACGGCGGGTACACCGGCGGGGTGATGATCACCGGATCCCCGGGTTCGATGGCCACCCGCAGCGCCTCGACCAGCACCACCGACACATCGGTCGTCGGGTGCACGTCGTCGGGCGCCACCGTCCATCCCCACCGGCGGTGGGCGAAACCGGCGAACGCCTCCCCGGCGGCACCGGCACTGCCCGCGTAGCCGAGATCGTCGGTGCGGATCTGCTCGATCATCGCCTCGGCGACCACCGGCGCGAGGGGATAGTCCATCTCGGCGACGAACAACGGCAACACGTCGTCGGGGTAGGTGCGCCACTTCTCACTGGTGCGACGGCGCAATTCGGCGAGCGGTGGGGCGGTCGGGCGCGGACGGGCGTTACCGGTGTTCACGTTCTCGTTGTACCCGCAACACCCTCGGCGCGGGCAGACTGGAGCGCATGGCCTTTCCCATTCGCATCGGTGTCCAGCTCCAGCCCCAGCACGCCCCCGAGTACTCCCTGATCCGCGACGCGGTTCTGCGCGCCGAGGACGCGGGTGTCGACGTGGTGTTCAACTGGGACCACTTCTATCCGCTCTACGGCGATCCGGACGGCGCCCACTTCGAGTGCTGGACGATGCTCGGCGCCTGGGCCGAGCAGACCGAGCGCGTCGAGATCGGTGCGCTGGTGACCTGCAACTCCTACCGCAACCCGGAGCTGCTCGCCGACATGGCGCGCACCGTCGACCACATCTCCGGCGGGCGGCTCATCCTGGGCATCGGCGGCGGCTGGTTCCAGAAGGACTACGACGAGTACGGCTACGAGTTCGGTACGGCCGGCACCCGCCTGGCCGACCTCGGCCAGGCGCTCGGGCGCATCGACGCCCGCCTCAAGCGCCTCAACCCCGCCCCGACCCGCGACATCCCGGTGCTGATCGGTGGCAGCGGCGAGAAGAAGACGCTGCGCTATGTGGCCCAGTACGCCGACACGTGGCACGGCTTCAACGACATCGAGACCTACCGGCACAAGACGGCGGTGCTCGCCGACCACTGTGCGGCGGTCGGCCGCGACCCGGAGACCATCGAGCGGTCGGCCGGCCTGCAGTTCAAGGGCGACGTGGATGCGCTGCTGCGCGATGCGGACGCGATCAGCGCCGAGGGCGTGTCCCTGCTGACCGTCGGCGTGACCGGTCCCGACTACGACCTGACCCCGCTGGAGGCGCTCTGCCGCTGGCGCGGCTGAGCTGGCCGGATTCGCCGTGGCGGTCCACGGACAGAGGACGAGACCGGCCATCCGGGCGGATGCGTTGACTAGATTGTTCGGCATGGCAACCGCTCGGATGACGCGTCTCGTACACGCCGCAGCCCTCATGATGATCACGCTGGTCCTGGCGTTGCTGTCGTCGGTGCTGCTCGGCTCGGTGCTGGCCGGTCGAGCCGACGCGCAACCGCCCGGCCGACTCCCCGAACCGGTGTCGGACCCGGCGGACGTGCTCACCGAGTCCCAGCGCGCCGACGTCGACGCCGCGGTCGACCGCCTGTACAGCGATCACGGCATCCAGCTGTGGGTGGTGTACGTGAAGTCGTTCGACGGCATGGCCAACGACACCTGGGCGCGCCAGACCGCCGAACTGAGCCTGCTCGGCGACAAGGACATCCTGCTCGCGATCGCCACCGACGACCGCGAGTACCGGCTGACCGCACCGCCCAACGCGTCGACGGCCGACATCACCGACGCCGACCTCGCCACGATCGCCACCGACGACGTCGTACCGGCGCTGAAGAAGGCCGACTGGGCCGGTGCGGGGATCGCCGCGGCCGACGGCATCGCCGCGGCGATGACCCCGTCCAACACCGGCTGGATCGTCGCCGGGACGGTCGGCGGTGTCGCCGTCGTCGGCGGTGGCGGCGCGTGGATGTACTCACGCCGCAAGAAGCGGCGCGCGGTGGAGAGCGGGGTGGAGGCATTGCGCGAACACGAGCTGACCGCCGACCAGCTCGTCGCGCAACCGCTCGACGTGCTCGACCCGTGGTCGCGGGAGGTCCTCACCGACACCGACAACGCGATCCGCACCAGCGAGGAAGAGCTCGCCCTGGCCGTCGGCGAGTTCGGTCCGGCGCAGACCGCGCCGTTCCGCAACGCCCTCAACGATGCCAAGCAGGCACTCGCGGCATCGTTCATGCTGCGGCAGCGCCTCGACGACGACATCCCGGAGACCCCGGACGAGCGGCGCACCATGCTGCTGCAGATCATCACCACCTGCACCGACGCCGACAAACGACTCGACGAACAGGTCACCGGCTTCGACGAGATGCGCAACCTGCTGATCAACGCGGCGGCCCGCTTCGACCAGATCACGCGCTCGCTGGTGGATCTGCGGACCCGGATCGAGGCGTCGACGACGCAGCTGGCCGACCTCGTCGCCCGCCACGGCGAGCAGACCTGCACCCCGATCCTGCACAACGTGGACCTGGCCCGCGAGGAGATCGACTTCGCCGAGCGCAGCGCCGACCAGGGCCGGACCGCGATCGCCCGCCCGGCCGGTGAGCAGGGACCGGCGGTCGCCGACATCCGGGCCGCCGAGGGCGCCATCGACCAGGCCACCAAACTGCTCGACGCCATCGACAACGCGGAGGGCAACATCGCCGCGGCCCACACCCAGATGCCGGCGCTGATCACCGAGGTGGAAGGCGAGCTCGCCGAGGCGGCGCAGCTGACCACCGACGGCGGGCCCGCGCTGGCGACCGCGGTACAGACCGCGTCCGCCGCCCTGGCCGCGGCGAAGTCCGGCTTCGCCACCGACCCGCTGGGGGTGTTCACCGCGCTGGTCGACGCCGACGCCGAACTCGACGACGCGCTCGACGCGGCGCGCGGTGCCGCCGCCGAACGCACCCGTCGTGCCGAGGTGCTCACCGCGGCGCTGACGTCGGCCGACGCCAAGGTGTCGGCCGCCCGGGACTTCATCGCCACCCGCCGCGGCGCGGTGCAGTCGGTGGCCCGCACCCGGTTGTCGGAGGCGGAACGGCTGGTGCAGGACGCGCACGCCGCCTCGACGTCCGACCCGGTCACCGCCACCGACACCGCCCGCCGCGCGGGCTCGCTGGCCGATCAGGCGCTGATGGCGGCCCAGGGTGACGTGGTCAGTTGGCAGCGCACCCAGCAACCGCCGCGCCAGCACGGATCGGCCGCCGGCGCCGTACTGACCGGCGTGCTGGTGGACAGCTTCCTACGCGGCGCGACCCGCGGCGGCGGATACGGCGGGCATCGCGGCGGTGGCTACACCAGCGGTGGCCGCAGCCCCGGTTCGTTCGGTGGGTCGTCGAGCTCCGGACGGATCGGCACCGGCGGACGGTTCTGATCCGACCGCCCCGGCCACGACGCGGGTCGGGTGACGCCGGTTGCGTGACGCCGGTTGCGTGACGAGCTCGGCCGGCGGAGGGTTTCATCGGCTCAACCACCGTGCAACGCTCCACATCAGCGCGGGACGTCCCCACCCGTGGTGACGTCACGAACTCGGCCGGCGGAGGTTTTCATCGGCTCAGCCAGCCGTATCTGCGTGCGGCACTTCGTGTTCGAACGGAACGCCCCGGCGTCCTGCTACGACTCAGAGTGACGAGATCGACGGCGGCGCCGCGGCCACCGGGGCGGGGTGTTGCGCCGACCCCACCGCAGGTAGGCGATCGGCCCGATGAAGTTGACGAAGCTCGCGGCCACCCATGCCTTCTTGGGGCCGCGCACCTGATCGGCCGGACGGTGGGCGAGATCCCAGAGCGTGAGGCCCTGCAGCGCGAACTGGATCGGCACACCGACACAGAGGATCGCGCGCGATCGAGGGGACAGTGGTCGCTTCTTCGACGGGCTCACCCGTCCAACCTACCCAGCCCCGCCCCCGGTGAAACGCGCCACAACGCTTTTATTTAGATTCTCGAAGTATTAGAGTATCTGAACATGACCACCGCAGGATCGGACAGCGCAACGATCGCGAGGCAGATACGGCCCGCGATCACCCGCATGTACCTGTCCTTGCGTCGGCATACCCCGGCCCCCGAGTACTCGGCCGCGCAAGCCTCGGCCCTGGTGACCCTGCTCGACCACGGCGCCATGCGGATGGGCGAGTTCGCCGCCCGCGAATCCATCCGGATGCCCACCGCGACCAGCGTGATCGACGGACTCATCCGCACCGGCCTGGCCCAGCGCTCCCCCGATCCCTCGGATCGGCGCGCCGTGCTGGTGTCGCTGACCGAGCACGGCGAAGACACCGTGCATCGGGTCCGGGACCGACGTGACGACGTGCTCGCACGCGCCGTCGAACAGCTCTCCGACGACGACCGCGCCTCACTGGCCGCCGCCGCCCCGGCCCTCCAGGCGCTGCACACGGCGCTCGAGGGGCAGCCCCCCGTCTGACCGGGCCCACTCGTCGTCGAGTGGATACCCCGCAGAAACCGTCCACCGCAGTGTCCGTTCCGAGGAAGCCGTATGACCACCGTTGATTCCAGGGCGTCGTCGTCCACCGACGCCCATGAGGGACAGTCGTTCCTCCAGACCTTCGCCCACCAGCCCCGCACCGTGTGGATCACCGCCTTCGCCGCGGTGGTCGCGTTCATGGGCATCGGTCTGGTGGACCCGATCCTGCACAGCATCGCCGAGGCGCTCGACGCCCCGCCCAACAAGCTGACCCTGCTGTTCGGCGTGTACGTCGGCGTGCAGTGTGTGGCCATGCTGATCACCGGATGGTCGGCGTCGCGCTTCGGCCCCAAGCGCACACTCGTCACCGGCCTGACCCTGATCATCCTGGCCGCGGCACTCTCGGTGTTCGCCAGCGATATCGACCAGCTGATCATCTACCGCGTGCTGTGGGGTCTGGGCAATGCCCTGTTCCTGGCCACCGCCCTGGCCTTCATCGTCAGCGAGGCCGAGGGCAGCCACCACGGCGCGATCATGCTGTACGAGGCCGCGCTCGGCGTGGGCCTGGCCGTCGGTCCGCTGATCGGCGCCCTGCTCGGCGAGTGGACCTGGCGTGCCCCTTTCGGCGGCACCGCGATCCTGATGCTGATCGGTGCGATCCTGTGTGCGGCGATGCTGCCGAAGGACGGCCCGGCCTCGTCCCGGACGAAGGTCCGGCTCGTCGACCCGATCCTCGCACTGCGCAACCGCACCCTGCTGATCACCTCGATCGGTTCGGCGTTCTACACCGGCGCACTGTTCACCGTGATCGCGTGGGCGCCCATCGCGATGGGACTGCGGCCGATCTACGCCGGCCTGATCTTCTTCGGGTGGGGTCTGCTGACCGCCATCGCCGGTGTCTTCATCGCCCCGAAGCTCGCCCGCGCCGTCGGACAACGCGGCGGTGTGATGATCGCGATCGGCACCTACGCGGTGGCCATGATCGTCGCCGGCATCGGCACCGCCGAGCACCAGGTGTGGCTGATCGGCGTCGCCGTGATCCTGTCCGGTCTCCCCTCCGGTGTGCTCAACACCCTGTTCACCGGCGTCGCGATGTCGTCGGGTGACGGCTCCACCCCGCGCTCGGTGTCCAGCGCCGGCTACTCCTTCCCCCGCTGGGCCGGTGCCGCGATCGCCGCGGTGCTCGTGTCCTACCTCGCCGAGTGGTTCGGCTCGGTGGCCGCACCGTGGTGGTTCGCGACCGCCTACTGCATCGTCGCCCTGATCACGGTGAGCTTCGTGCGGGTGGCCTCGGCCGCCGATCACCACGTCGACCCGCAGGACGCACTGGTGGGTGCCGAAGAGTACTGACCCGCCGAATTCCAGACCTCTGTCCGAGGGAACGAGTCAGGCCCCGCGTCGATCGCCACAACCGGCTGATCCGCGGGGCCTTCTCATGCGGTCGGCCGGATGGGCGCCGATGGTCGTGCGGGCGGGCCTCAGTCCAGCCAGTCCAGAACCGACGCCGCGGTCCAGCTCTGCTGCATGCTGCCCAGCGGCTCACCGGTGAACGGTTCGTAGTACTCGGCGAAGCTGCCGTCGGTGGCCTGCCGCAGCCCCTCCTCACGCAACCGCGCCGACCGCTCCGGCCACCCGCGCCGCGCGAAGGCCCAGCTGAACAGCCACGTCATCACCGGCCACACCGGGCCACGCCAGTACTCGCGTGGCCGGAAGTCCGGGGAGATCGGCGACGTCGACGGCGGCACCGCGTACCGCAGGTCCGGATGACCGCAGAAGCGTGGGCCGTCGAACAGCCGCAGCAGCGCCCGCTCCTGGTCGCGGGACAGCCCGCCGCACAGCAGCGGCGCAAAGATCGCGATGGTCTCGGTGGTGATCCACCGGTTGGCCCGCAGGTCGAAGTCGCGCGCCGCACCGCTGCGCTCGTTGGTCGACGACACCACCCCGGTGCGGAACCGGTCGGCCCACGCCCGCAGATCGCGGACGTCGGCGCGGGGCTTGGAGTAGTCCTCCCCGATCGTGGCGAGCACGTCACAGGCGAGTGCGAAGATCGCGCTGACGAAGACGTCCTCGACGGCGAAGCTCATCGCCGTGGTCAGCGCGGCGTCGTCGTAGGCGGCGCGCTTCATCTCCTCGACCAGCCAGATGTAGCGGTCGTACTCGTGGTCGGACGGCCGCATCGACAGGTCGGTGACGTGGGCGAGGTCGGCACGCTGATACGGCGGCAGATCGTCACCCGGGACGACGTTGGCATACGCCGCATCCCAGCGCGGCGAGTTGTCCATCCCCGATTCCCAGCCGTGATAGATGGTGATGCGGCCCCGGCCCTGCGGATCGCGGGCATGGGCCAGCCAGCGATGCCAGCGCACCAGGGCACCCCAGCGGCGGTCCAGGAACTCGTCGGCGGCCGCCCGGGTGGTGCGCCCGTGGCGGCGGGAGTGGTCGAGGATGCGCTGCACGGCGATCGCGTGCACCGGCGGCTGCGTGATGCCGGAGGTGTCGGGGAAGTCGGGGGCACAGGCGGCCAGACGGGCACACTCCCACCGGCGCGGCCCCGGGAAGTAGCCGTCCCGGCCGTTGGCGAACACGATGTGCGGGATCATCCCGTTGCTCCACTGCGCCGAGAGCAGGGTGTCCATCTCGATCACCGCGCGCTCGACGCTGAGCGGGGCCAGACCCACCGTCACGAACGCCGCATCCCAGCTCCACATGTGCGGGTACAGCCGGGGTGCGGCACTGGTCATCGTGCCGAGGTCGTTGCCCCGCAGCAGGTACGCGGCCCGGGCCGCGAGCTGCGTCTGGGTGAATCCGTTGCGCGCCACGCGTAGATTCTGCCCCGGCCGGGCCCTGCCTGCCGTCTGAGCGCATGCCTCCGGCGGGGCCGCGGGCAGCCGGGCGGCGAGAAGTAGGCTCGCGATCGTGTCCACCGCATTGATCACCGGCGCCGCCCGCGGGCTCGGCGCGGCCATCGCCCGACAGCTCTCCCCCACCCACGACCTGATCCTCGGCGGGCGCGGCTCCGACGCACTCGACGGCATCGCCGCCGAACTCGGGGCGTCGACGTTCACCGCCGAACTGACCGATCACGACGCCGTCGTCGCGGCGGCCGAAGGGATCGACCGGCTCGACGTGCTGGTGCACAACGCCGGGATCGGGAGCAGCCTGCGCCCGGTCGGCGAGACCCCGGCCGACGAGTGGCGCCGGCTGCTCGAGGTCAATCTGATCGCCGTGGCGGAACTGACGCGGGTGCTGTTGCCGGCACTCCGCGCGGCCGGCGGACATGTCGTGTTCATCAACTCGGGTGCCGGAAAGCGCGCAAATCCGGGCTGGGCGGCATACGCCGCGAGCAAGTTCGGCCTCCGGGCACTCGCCGACGCGCTGCGCCTCGAGGAACCGGACCTCCGTGTGACGTCGGTGTTCCCGGGCCGGATCGACACCGACATGCAGCGTGAGCTGATCGCCATCGAGGGCAAGGACTACGACCCGACCCGGTTCCTCGCGCCGACGACGGTGGCGGCGGCGGTCGCACAGGCGGTCCGTACCCCGGCCGACGCCCATCCGACCGAGATCGTGTTGCGCCCGACCGGTCGTCGCTGACGGTCGGCAAATGACACCCGCGTTGTTCTACGTGAAACAACCAACCTCTGGTAGAGGTCGAGAGTTGAGCTGAAACCCTCACGCCGCCTTGTGTTCTGAACGGCACGATCCACGGCGGCGTGAGTGCTTCGGGTCAGAGCTGCTTGAGGTCCGAGGCCTCCCACACCGCGCGCATCGTCGCGATCTTGCCGTCGGCGTCGAAGACCATGATGTCGACCGGGGTGATCTCGAAGCGCAGACCGGCGGTCCCGGTGACGAGGGTGAACTCGAAGACCGCGGTGTCGCCGGCGACCCGCTTCCACTTCAGGGTGGCGGTGCGCTCGTCCATACCCGTGATCACAGAGTAGAACTCGACGAGCTGTTCGCGGGTGTCGCGGATGTCGGCGCCGATCGGGTCCTCCACGGTCGCGCCGGGCGCGTACAGGTCGGCGATCTGCTCGGCCGTACCCGAGGTCAGGTACTCGACGTAGGCCTCGACGGTGGCGTTGATCTTCTCCGACAGACTCGCGGTGTCCGACTCGACGGTCATGGGGCTCCCCCTCCAGGAAACGAGAACGTGTTCTAGTTTCACGGTAGCAGGCGATCCGCCGTCATCCAGGTGATTGATCCGACTCCGCGGGGTTCACCCCACCACCGACGATCGGTGATTGGATGGGGGACGCCGACTCGGATGCAGGGGGCATCCGGCGGGCAGACCATCGGAGGGACACCCATGACCTACTCGCCCGGGGAGGGATTCACCCCGCCCGAGTGGTCGCCGGTCCCGAATGCACCCGATCCCGGTTCTCCCGGTGTCGGTGCTCCCGGTGTCGGTGCTCCCGGGTCCGGCCCCCGATGGGGTTCCGGGATCGGTGCGCCGCCGCCTCCCCCGGTGTGGCAGCAGCCGGCCCCGGCGCATCGGCCGGGCATCGTGCCGCTGCGTCCGCTCGGGGTGGGCGACATCATCGCCGCCACATTCGCGACCCTCACCCGCAGTCCCCGACAGCACTTCGGGATCAGCGCCGCGGTCACCGCGCTCGTCGTGGCGGTGACCATGCCGGCGGTCGCCCTCGCGGTGGCCGTCACCGACGGCGAGATCACCGTCGAGTCCTGGTCGGCCGCCCTCGTCGACGCCCTCGGCAACTACGACCTCATCGCACTGGCGCTCATCGGGCCGGTGGCACCCACGGTCATCGCCGACGCCGCCGGGCTGCCGACATCACTGTCGTACCTCGTCGGCACCGTGCGCCACCGGTTCGCCGCGATCGTCGGGGCGACGGCGCCGGCGATGGTGTTGGGCCTGATCCCGGTGGTGGTGGGGGCCGCCGTGGTCGACCGGCTCCCGGACACCCCCGGTGGTCTCGTCGCGATCATCGCGGTGTCGGCGGCCACGATGATCGGCGTGGTCGCCGGGCTCGTCCGCCTCGGTCAGGCTCCGGCCGTCGCCACGACCGAGGGGCTGCGCCCGGGTGATGCGCTGCGCCGGGCCCTGACCTTGTCCGGCCCCGGTTTCTGGCGATATCTCGCCGTGCTCGTGTTGCTCACGCTGATCTGCGGCGTCATCTCCTGGGTGCTGCAGGTCGGGATCTTCGCGGTCGGCGAGGTGTGGGCGATACCGCCGCTGGCCGAGTCCGCCCTCACCGGCGTCTGGGCGGTCATCGCCTCGGTGACACTCGCTCCCCTGCTCGCCTGCGCCTTCGCGGTGATGGGTGTCGATGCGCGTATCCGGCGTGAGGGATTCCAGGTACAACTCGCCGAGTGGGCCGCCGGGGGTCGACGATGAGCTTCGCGTACTCGGTTCTGGCCGAGGGACTCTCACCGAGCAACGACGAGGCGCGGCAATGGGTGCGGGACGAACTGTCGTCGTCGAACTATCAACCGGACCAACCGAGCTGGCTGGACCGGCTCTCCGACAGCCTGTCGCGCTGGTTCGGTGAGCGTGCCTTCGAGGCGATCTTCGGCGACAACACCTGGTCGATCGTCTTCGCGGTGGTGATCGGGGTGCTGGCGCTCGCACTGATCGGCTACTCGTTGCGGTTCGTGCGACGCCGGCGCAAAGCCCCCTCCGCAGTGGACATCGAGCCCGTACTCGGCACGGAGGCGTTGTCGGCCAAGGCGTTCCGGGCCCGCGCCGAACAGCTCCTGGCCGCCGGCGACTTCGACGGATGCGTCCGCGACGCGATGCGCGCCCTCACCCGCCGCAGCGCCGAACGCTCCCTGCTGACCGACGCACCGTCACTCACCGCCCACGAGGTGGCCATCCGGCTTCGGGGGCCGTTCCCCGGCCATGTGCACGAACTCCTCACCGCCGCAGGCCTGTTCGACTCGGTGGCCTACGGTGGCCGACATGCGACCGAGACGCAGGCCCGGTCCGTCCTCGATCTCGACACCGCACTGAAGTCCACCCGGCCGGCCGGCACGGGGACCGATGCCGGGCTCGACGTCGGATTCGCGGTACCGCGATGACCGCACCCGCTCCTGCACAGGAGTCCTCCCCTCCCCCGGTCCCGGCCGCACCCCGGACGCGCCGACGCATCGGCCTGTGGGTCGGCATCCCGGTGATCGTGCTGCTGCTGGTGGCGGTCATCGCGGTGGTCGTGCTGGTCGGCGGAACCGCGGACCGCGACAAGGGAAACCAGTATCTGCTGGACCCGCAGAACTATGGCGCCACCGGTACCAGCGTCCTCGCCTCGATCATCGACGACCACGGGGTGCAGGTGACGATCGTCCGCGGCCTGGCCGACCTTCGGGTCACGCCGAAACCCGACGCGCACACCACCGTCGTGGTCTCCAACACCGCGGTGCTGCGGCCCGACACCGCAGCGGCATTCGCCGATCGCGTTCGCGAGGCCGATCGGATCGTGCTGCTCAGCCCGAGCAGCGGCACCCTGAGCCTGCTCGACTGGCCGATCGACGGCGATCGCGACCCGGGCATCGTGCCGCCGGGCGATTCGGTCGCCGCCGGCTGCACCGCGGCCGGCATCGACCCCGGCGACGTGGTGACCGCCCGGTCGTATGGCTACCGCGCATTCGACGCGGGTCCGCCCGCGGCCGGCGCACACAACTGTTTCCGGGTCGGCGATGCCGCCCAGGTCGCGATCGCACCGGACAGCCTGGTCGGCCCAGACCTGGTGGCCCTCAACGCCTCCATGACCACCAACGAGCAGATCGAAAGCTTCGACAACGCCGGTGTCTCGGTGCGGCTGCTGGCGAACACCGACCGCATCCTCTGGTACATCCCGCAGGCCGACGACGTCGCCTCGGCCTCCGAGGAACAGTCGATCCTGCCCCGATTCATCGGACCGGCGTTCCTGCTCGCGTTCTTCGTGGTGGTGGCACTGGCCCTCTGGCGCGGAAGACGTTTCGGTCCGGTCGCCACCGAGCCGCTCCCCGCGGTGGTCCGCGCGATCGAGACCACGCGCTCACGCGGCCGGTTGTACCGGCGGGCCGCCGACGCCTCCCGCACGGCCGCGATCCTCCGCGTCCACACCCTGGACCGGTTGTCCGGCTATCTGGGTCTCCCCTACGATCCCGGCCGGGCGATCGACGCGATCGGCGCTGTGCCGGTGGACGATCCCGCGGTGACGACCATCTGCGATGCCGTCACCACCATCACCGGACGCGACCCGGGACAGGTGTCGGCGCTGCTGGCCGGTCCCCTACCCGCCGACGACGCCGGTCTACTGACCTTCACCACCGAACTGACCACCCTCGAGAAGGAAGTCCGTCGCACACCATGACTCCCGAGACACCCACCACCGCATACGCCACCGCGACGGCCCCGTCGAGCCCGCGTGATGCCCTCACCGCGGTCCGCGCCGAGGTCGCCAAATCCGTTGTCGGACAGGACTCGGCCGTCGCCGGCATCCTCATCGCGCTGCTGTGCCGTGGGCACATCCTGCTGGAGGGTGTGCCCGGGGTGGCCAAGACGCTGCTGGTGCGGTCGGTGGCGGCCGCCCTGCAGGTGGAGACCAAGCGGGTGCAGTTCACCCCGGATCTGATGCCCGGTGACGTGACCGGCTCGCTGATCTATGACAACGCGACCTCGGAGTTCACCTTCCGGCCGGGCCCGGTGTTCACCAATCTCCTTCTCGCCGACGAGATCAACCGCACCCCGCCCAAGACGCAGGCGTCGCTGCTGGAGGCGATGGAAGAACGTCAGGTGTCGGTGGACGGCGTGCCGCGTCCGCTGCCGGAGCCGTTCCTGGTGGCGGCCACCCAGAACCCCGTCGAGTACGAGGGCACCTATCCCCTGCCGGAGGCCCAGCTCGACCGCTTCCTGCTGAAGGTCACCCTGCCGCTGCCGCCGCGCGACGACGAGATCACCGTGCTCGCACGGCATGCGGCGGGGTTCAACCCGCGCGACCTCGCCGGTGCCGGACTGCGTCCGGTGGCCTCGGGTGCCGATGCGCTCGCCGGTGCCGAGGCGGTGCACCGCGTCGCCGTGGCCCCGCAGGTGCTCGCCTACATCGTCGACATCGCCCGCGCCACCCGGGTGTCGCCGTCGTTGTCGCTCGGGGTCAGCCCGCGTGGCGCCACCGCCCTGCTGTCGACCAGCCGTGCCTGGGCGTGGCTGTCGGGGCGCGACTTCGTCACCCCCGACGACGTCAAGGCGCTCGCGCAATCGACTCTGGCACACCGTCTCACGCTGCGTCCGGAGGCCGAGCTGGAAGGCGTGTCGGTGTCGGCGGTGCTCGACGCCGCGATCAATTCGGTCCCGGTCCCCCGCTGATGACCGTCACCGGCCGGTTCGTCGCGCTGCTCCTGGTGGGCATCGTGCCGGTACTGGTGTTCCCGCACTACTGGGTGGCCCTGCTGTGGGTGTTCGGATCGATCATCCTGATGCTGGCCGATCTGGTCGCGGCAGGATCCACCGGTGCGGTGACGCTGCTCCGATTGCCCTCGGCGCCACTGCGTCTCGGCGAGTCGGGGGAGTCCACCGTGGTGGTGGTCAACACCGGCCGGCGCCGGTTCCGCGGCCGGATCAAGGATTCCTGGCAACCGTCGGCCGGTGCGTCGCACAATGTCCACGACGTCGACCTCCCGCCCGGGGAACGCCGCACCGTGTCCACCACGCTCACGCCCACCCGCCGCGGTGATCGACTTGCCCTGCGCGCCACCGTCCGCCGGCCCGGACCACTGGGGCTGGCCGCCACCCAGCACACCCGTCTGCTACCGGGATCGGTGCGGGCGCTGGCCCCGTTCAACTCGCGCAAACACCTTCCGTCGCGGCTGGCACGTCTACGCCAGCTGGACGGGCGGTCGGCGGTGCGGATTCGGGGTCAGGGAACCGAATTCGACTCGCTGCGTGACTATGTCGAGGGCGATGACGTCCGCAGTATCGACTGGCGGGCCACCGCTCGGCGCAGCTCGGTGGTGGTGCGGACCTGGCAGCCGGAGAAGGACCGTCACATCATCCTCGTGCTGGACACCTCACGTACCTCCGCAGGCCGGGTCGGCGATGCACCACGGCTCGATGCCGCGATGGACGCCGCGCTGCTGCTGACCGCACTCGCCGCACATGCCGGCGACCGGGTGGATCTGCTCGCCGGTGACCGGATCATCCATCGGCGGGTGGTGGGTGTGGGCCGCACGAGCATCCTCGGACAGTTCGTCAACGCGATGACCGGTCTGGAACCGGCTCTGCTGGAAGCCGATTGGCCGCTGCTGGCCGCTGAGGTGACCAAGATCAGCCGGCAGCGCGCACTGGTGGTTCTGTTGACCCCGGTCGAACCGGCCGCCGTGGAGGAGTCGCTGCTGGCACCGTTGTCGGTGCTGGCACAGCGGCACAAGGTGATCGTCGCGTCGGTCCGCGACCCGGCGCTCGACGAGATGGCCGGGCGCCGCGATGACGCCGAGGAGGTCTACCAGGCTGCGGCCGCGGCACGGACCTTGACGCTGCGGGCCCGCACCGAGACCGCACTCGGACGGATCGGGGTGGACGTCGTCGACGCCGAACCCGAGGCGTTGCCCGCTGCGCTGGCCGACCGCTACCTGGCGCTCAAGTCGCGCGGTCTGCTCTGACCACGTCACCCTCTCAGAGATAGCTCAGAGATCGTCGAACGGTGCCGCGTAACGGAATACGCCGTCGGGAGCAGGGGGAGCGGTCGAGCAGCAGCGCCTGGAAGTGGCGGCCCCAGGCGGGGTCGGGGGAGTCGATGCCGAGGGCGGCGGCCGGTCCGAAACCGAAGCGACCGTAGAAATCCGGTTCACCCAGGAGAGCGACGACCCGCTCACCGGCGGCTCGGGCGGCGTCGAGCTCGGCGTGCATGAGTGCGGTCCCGATCCCGTGCCCCTGCCGGTCGGGGGAGACCGCCAACGGACCGACGCCGACGGCGGGCAGGTCACCGACATGGCCGCGGGTGCCGATCACCATCCCGACCATCGACCGGTCGACCCACGCCGCCAGCGCCAGCGCCGGGAGAAAGCCGGCGTCGGCGAACAGCCGCTCGGTGAGCCCCACCTCCACCGGCTCGCCGCCGTGGGCCGGATCGGCAAAGGCCCGGCCGACCACGTCGAGCACCGCCGGCAGATCGTCCACGGTCACGGGGTGAATGTCCATGGGGTGGATTGTCGGATGCCGATGGCGGGTGGGACAAGTGGATTTCGGGATTGGCGGGTGGGACAAGTGGATTTCGGGATCGGCCACACGGCCTCGATCGGTCACCGCGTCCGCCGGCGCCGCAGTCATGGCCGCCGACGCCGAGTAGCGGTGCCCGGTCGTTGTCGCAGAGCTGTCCGGTCGTTGTCGCGCAGCTCCGCAGCCGGTGGACGCTCGCTGGTGACGGGTTCGTTTCATCCCCGCAATGGAGCCGAAAGCGCGTGGCGCGACGGCCGATCACGATGCAGACGCCGATGGCCGCCCGACATCACATCGGGCGGCCATCGGCGTCGAACTCGGTCAGCTCTCGGTCGCTGCGGCGTCCGCGCCGCCGTCGGCGTCATCGCCGGTAGACGACGCATCGTCGGATCCGGTGGATGCGCCCGACGGTGTGTCGTCGGCGCTCGGGGCGTCATCGGCGGACGGACTGTCATCGGCGGACGGGGTCACGTCGACGGTCGGCGCGGTATCCAATTCGGCCTCGGTCGACGACGCGTCCTCCGGCACCGCATGCCGCGGGGTGTCGGTGCCGCTGCTGGTGAACTGCGGCGCGTGACCTTCGGGGAGTGCGTGACGCCCGGTGGACGTGGTGGTGTCGTCGGCACCGGCGGTGGCGGCCGCGAGCTGCGCGGCTCCCTGCTCCGCGCCGGTGGCGAGCCCGCCGGTGGTGTCGGCGACCTGCGTCGATGTCTGGGCGACATGGTGGGAGACCTGGTTCAGCGTGGTGGTGGCCGCGTCGGCGATCGCCTGCGAGATCTGGGTGGCGGTCGGGGTGACGTAGGTGGTGAACAGCGGGTCGAGGACTTTGACGAGAGTGCCGATCGGGTCGCTGAGCACCCCGTTGGTCGGATCCTCGATCTGTGCGAGCTGCAACAGCAGCGCGGGGGTGAGCGTGATGACCGACGTCGGGACGTCGCCGAGAATCCCCGACAAGGCATCCGGGATCGCCGTCGACCCGGAACCCCTGGGGGCCGAACCCAATTGGAATCCCGGCAGACCGACACCCATGAACGACGGACCGCTCACACCGATCCCGTTGGGACCGAGGTTGATCGAACCCAGGGAGTACACCAGCGGGATGGTCGTGTCACCGATCGTGACGGCAGCGACGGTCCAGCCCGAGTTGTAGGCGGCACCGTCGGGTCCGAGGTGACTCGACTCCAGCAGGCTGGTGCGCTCGAAGCCCAGACCCAATCCGGGGATCGACATGGTGAACGACCGGGATCCGAGCACCGAATCCACGGTCTGGCCGCTGCTGGTCACCAGTCCCGGCGTCCGCTGCATCCCGGTGGTGAAGAGGTTGTCCGGCAAGCTGATACCCGCGGCGTACAGCGGGACGGAGGCGACGTAGTCGTCGGCACCGCCGGTGCCCGGCACCACGACCTGGGTGGCGGCGGCCAGCCAACCGGCCGTGCCGCCGAGCGGCCCGGTGTAGGTGCCGCCGGCCTCGCGCTGGATGACCGAGAAGCCGCCGACGTCGATGCCGTCGAGCGCCGACAACGCGCCGGGGATCGCGGCATTCGGGTCGTAGGTCGTGGTGTGGACCTGGTTCCCGTTCTCGTCGGTCTCGCCCTCCCATTCGGTGTCGTAGATGGGGAGTTCCTGGGTGACTTCGGGAATGGCAGGAATCGTCACGCACTTCTTGATCCCGAAGACCGTGACGCATTCCTGGCGGGAGGGCTGTGCCGGGACGATGACGACGGTCTGCGACCCCACCTGGACCAGATGGGTCGAACCGTTCGCCACCACCAGCGCATCCGGCTGGTTGAGATTCTGGGCGAACAACGCCTTCAGCTGTTCGGAGGTCATCCCGTTCAGGGTGACGCGCTCCTGGTCGACCCAGGTGGTGCCGGTGGCACCCAGCCAGGCGGTGGTACCCGTCCAGTTGGACGTGGTGTGTGTGCCGGACCAGAAGCCCAGGGCCTCGTCGAACGACGGGATGCCGGTGAGCTCACCGGCATGCTGGACCACCTGGTCGCCGCCCAGCGTGCCGGCACCGTCGGCCAGGATGTTCTGGATGACGGTGTTCGGGTTGATGAGGTTCAGCTGCGCCCAGGCCGAGGTGATCTGGGCGAGCACCCCGGCACCGCTGCCGAGGGTTCCGGCCAGCGGCAACGCCGACACAGCCTGCGCGACCTGCGGACTGATCCCCGACAGCGCCGTCGACGCACCGGGGACATGGCTCGTGTCAGGCACTGCGAGCAGCAGCTTGCCGCCCTCGGTGAGGGCCTGGATGACGTTGAGCTGTTCGGTCGTGGTGGACGATGCGCTGGTCACCACCGGCACCCAGCCCTCGGGCAGGATCGAACCGACCGGCGCGAGCAAGGCGATCTGGGCACGGCCGAGGTCGTCGGCGATGACGATCAGATTCTCGGTGGTCGCGTAGGCGTCCTGTGAGATCTGTTGCGACTGGATCGACTCCGCGTAGGCCTGACCTGCGGTTCCCGCCGCGATCGCGATGCCGGCACCCAGGGCGACGACGGCCTTCTGCATTCGTCGTGACCTTCGGTCCTCGGCGCGTTCGCGTGCGCGTCGTTCTTTTCGGTTTGCCGGCGACAGCATCATCGGTGATCCCTTCGTCGAAATCGCTCTCGATTTCGAATCAAATACACCACGGCAAACAATCGCAACTCGCCTCGGGAAAACTCGTCCGTTGGAAGGAACAACGAAGGCAGTGAATGTCATTCATTCGGACGAATCGTTACATTCATTGACCGACAACACATTCAGGGACAGCGGAATCCACCTCGATGTACCGCACAGAGGGCTTCGGCGTCAGTGGTTTTCGGTGTCAGGGGATTTCGGTGTCAGGGGACTTCGAGGTCAGCAGATTTCGAGGTCAGCGGATGTCGGTACCGGGGGAGCCCGCTACCGCGACGACGACCTGGTCACACCGCAGTTCACACCGTGGACGGTGCATAGAAATCGCGGTCGGCCTCATCGATGTCGCCGCGTTCCCCCTCGTGGTGAGCCCACCGGCCGATGACGAAGACATAGACGAAGAAACCCACCCACACCGCCACACCCACCGCGATCCGCGCCCAGGTGGGCAGGGAAGAAGGGGTGACGAATGCCTCGATGATGCCCGTGATACCGAGCAGCACAACCAGTCCGAGCGCGATTCCGATCGCCGCGCGGCCCTGCTCGGCCAATGACTGCAGTCGCGGTTTGTCCCCCGGGGCCACCCACGACCAGAACACCCGCAGACCCACACCCGCGGCGACGAACAGACACGTCATCTCGAGGAGACCGTGCGGCGTGATCAGACCGAAGAACACATCCGCACGACCGTGCCGGATCATGATCGACCCGGTGATCGCGAGATTCATACAGTTCTGCCACAACACGATGATCACCGGGAACCCGAAGACACCGAAGGCGATACACATCGCGGCCAGCCAGAAGTTGTTGGACCAGACCCGGAATGCGAACGCCGACGCCGCATGCTCGCTGTAATAGTCGGCGAAGTCGTGATTGACGAGCTGCTCGATCTCGGCCGCCGAGCCGAACGCACTCTCCACCCGCGGATGCTCCAGGAAGTGCCAGCCGAGTGCCACCGTGACCACCATCGAGACCACCAGCGTCGTCAGCCACCACCACCTCATCGCGTACAAGGCCGCAGGAAAGGTCCGGCCGAAGTACCGGCCGAGGGCCGACCACGTACCCACCCGAGTACCCGCCGCCCGGTTGCGGGCCTTGGCCAGAAGCGCCGAGAGATAACCGACGAGTTCCGGATCCGGCGCACTCGACCGGATCACCGACAGCTGCGTCGCAACGCGCTGATAGGTGTCGATCAGTTCGTCGGATTCGGCTGCGGTCAACCGGCGTTGCCGCGTCAACGTCTCGAGCCGATCCCACGACGGACGCTTCGCGTTCACGTAGGCATCGAGATCCACCCCGCCAGCCTAGTGTGTGCACCCGCATCCGCCGATGCACTCCAGTCGATCAACCGACGCACATGTGTGCCCGGCACCGATACAGTGTGGCCATGCAACCGCCGGCGCCCCATCCAGCTGCGCCGCATCCTTCTGCGCTGCCTCCTTCTGCGCTGCCTCCTTCTGCGCAATACCCCCCTGCGCCGTACCCCCCTGCGCCATACCCCTCTGCGCCGTATCCGGCGGCCTCGCTCCCGCCGGGCCCGTTTCCCCCCGGCGTCCGGCCCGTCCCACCGCCGGGAATGTGGGGTCGGGGAGGCAGCGCGACGGTCGGCGTCGGCCGAGACGATCTGGTCTCCGGCGAGGCCGTCGCACTGGAACTCCCGGCGGCGTCGGTGGGTCTGCGCATCCTGTCCGGACTGATCGACGTCATCGTCGGCATGCTGGTGCTGGTCCTGCTGATCTATCTGTCGTTCAAACTCGCGGCCGGTGTCGACGACGCCCTGTTCGCCGCCTGCCTGACCATGTCCACCGTGCTCGCGTGGTGCGCACTGCCCACCACGGTGGAAACCCTCACGCAGGGAAAGACACTCGGCCACCTGGCCACCGGGATGCGCACCGTCCGCGACGACGCCGGACCGATCGGCTTCCGCCACGCCCTCACCCGCGCACTGATCGGCACCGTCGAGATCTACACGTTCTTCGGGGTTCCGGCCCTGATCAGCGCAGCCGTCAACCGCAAGAACAAGCGCATCGGCGACATGATCGCGGGCACCTACGTGGTGCGCGACCGGCATTCGATCCGGATCGTCGAACCGCCCGCCATGCCTGCGGCACTACGGGAATGGGCGCGCGTCACCGACATCGGGTCGATCCCGGACCCCGTCGCGGGAACCATCCGCAAGTTCCTGATCCATCGTGAGCAGTACACGCCGCAGGCACGAGTGGCGATGGCCGAACGGCTGACCTACACCGTCGCACCGTTCGTGGCACCCGCACCACCGCCGGGTGCACCGTTCGAGGATGTCCTCGCCGCGATCATGGCCGAACGCCGCAACCGCGACACCGACCGGATCAGCCGCGAAGACCGGCTTCGAGAACGCCTGCTGCGCTGAGGAACCCGACGTTCCCCAGCGCCTGCGCCCTCCCGGATCGGTATCGATCCGGTCGGCGCTACTTCAGATCGGTACTGGACTTGCCGAGGACCCGGCGCGCGATGATCAGCTGCTGGATCTGCTGAGTGCCCTCGAAGATGTCGAGGATCTTGGCGTCACGCGCCCACTTCTCCAGAAGCATGGTCTCCGAGAATGCCGCCGTCGCACCGATTTCCACGGCCTTGTTGGTGACCTCGGTGACCATGCGACCGGCCTTGGCCTTCGACATCGACGCCTGCAGCGAGTTGGGTTCGGCGTTGTCGGCCATCCACGCCGCCCGCAGGGTGTGCAACCACGATGCCTCCCACTCGGATTCGAGCCGGATGAACTCGGCGACCGCCGCATGCTGCCCGGCAGCCGGGGCGTCGTAGTCGATCTCGTGTCCCGCGGCCTCGATGATCTGCCGCAGCTCCTCGAGGGCGGCCCGGCCCACACCGACGGCCATCGCGGCGACCACCGGACGGGTGTTGTCGAAGGTCTGCATCACCCCGGCGAAGGCCTTCTTGGTGTCCACCTCGGGGGAGCCGAGCAGGTTGTCGGCGGGCACGCGGGCGTTCTCGAACCGGATCACGGCAGTGTCGGAGGCGCGGATGCCCAGTTTGTGCTCGAGCCGCACCACGGTCACACCGGCGGTGGTCATCGGGACGACGAAACTCTTGATCGCGGCCCGGCCGGCGGTCTTGTCCACCGTCGCCCAGACGACGACGTGGTCGGCGCGCGAACCCGCGGTGACGAAGATCTTCTCACCGTTGATCACATAGTCGTCGCCGTCGCGGGTGGCCGTCGTCGACACCGCCGCGGAGTCCGAACCGAAGCTGGGTTCGGTGATCGCCATCGACGCCCAGACCTCACCGAACCGTTCGAGCTGTTCCGGAGTGGCCACCGCGGCGATCGCCGCATTGCCCAGGCCCTGGTTGGGGATGGACAGCATCAGCGCGACGTCGCCCCAGCCCATCTCGACGCCGTTGAGCACCGCGCGCATGTTGGGCCCGTTGACCACGTCGGAGTCGGTGGACGACGACCCGCCCTTGTCGGCGGCTCGGGCCTTGTCGCGCGCGGCGCGAACGAGTTTGCCCAGGTCGTCGAGTTCCTTGGGGTACTCGTGCTCGGCACGGTCATAGGTGCGCGAGATGGGGCGGAAGATGTGCTCGGCTGCGAGGTGGGCTTGCTCGACCGCCGAATCGAACTTCTTCGGGAGCTCCAGGTTGATCGCCATGCCGGTTATCTTACTCAGAAGTAAGGTCGAGTCCACCCCCACTCCCGACCGCGGGCACGCCTACTCTCGATGAGTGGCCTACGACGAGGAACTCGCCTTTCGCATCCGTGCGCTGCTGGCGACCGAGTCCAACGTGGACGAGAAGCCCATGTTCGGCGGACTCGCGTTCCTGATCAACGGCAACATGGCCGTCACCGCGAGTTCCCGGGGCGGGCTGATGGTGCGCGTGCCGCCGGAACAGACCGAATCGCTACTCGAGTTCCCGCACACCTCGCCGATGGAGATGTCCGGCCGCGAACTGCGCGGCTGGATCCGGGTGTCCGACGAGGGCGTCCGCACCGACCGGCAGTTGACCCGCTGGGTCACCCTCGGTTCCGATTTCGCCCGCAAACTCCCGGTCAAGTAGCCGCCGACCACAATGCCCAGCGCACCCGGCATGATCCCGGTGTCCGCTTCGCCGGATCCCGCACCCACCGTCACCCCGCGACTCGGCCTCGCCTTCTGGCGCACCGTGGTCGCCGCCGACCCGGGCCACACCCGTCTGGTCAACGCCACCGCCGTGGCGTCGGCCGTCCTGATCGCGGTGGTGGTCGCCGCCATCACCCTGACCGCCCTGCACCAACCGCTCGACCTGCTCGTCATGGCCGGAATCCTGACCATGATGGGCACCGCCCAGGCCAAGGACGCCACCCCCCGGGCACGTGTCGTCACCGCGGCCATCCTGCCCTTCCCGGCGATGGTGGGCGCGACACTCGCCGTCACACTGTCGGGGCATCGGCCCGCCCAGATCGCCGCGTTCATCGTGGTGGCCGGCGTCGCGACCTGGCTGCGCCGATTCGGTATCCGCGGCGCCGGCGCCGGCATGGTCGCGTTCTACGGCTACTTCTTCCCGCTGCTGCTCAAGGTGCCGCTGCACGAGCTACCGCTGGTGCTGCTGGTCATCGCGATCTCGCTGGGCTCGGGTCTCGTCGTGCGCCTGGTCTTGCTGCGCCAACGACCCCGCCGGCAGATCGTGCTGCTCCTCGACGAGTTCCGGGCCGCGGTCGCGACCGCGGTCGACACCGCCCTCACCGCCCCGACCGACCCACATGGCGAGCACCAGGTACAGACCCTGATGAGCCGGCTGTCGGCGGTCGCGCTCGCCATCTCCGGCTGGCGGCGGCGGTTCGCCACCCACGACATCCTCGGCATCGACGACGCGGACCTCTCCCGTGCGGTGTTCGACGCCCAGGTCGCCGTCGAGCAGGCGATCCCGGTGGTGTGGGACCTCCGCCGACGTGGGGGCGATCCCGCCGACCTACCCGCGGTGACGGCCGCGATCGGGCGTCTGCGCCGCGAACTGGACGGCACCACGACCTCCGGCTCCGGCACGCCTGCCACTCGCGCACCCGCTGTCGGGGTACCTGCTGTCGGGGTCCCCGCGGCCGAGGCGCTCGCGGCGGTGGATCTCTCTGTGTCCGTGCTGGGTGCTCCCGCCGTGGATTCTGCTGCGTCTGAACCTGCTGCGTCTGAACCTGCTGCGTCGGATTCCGCTGCGTCTGAACCTGCTGCATCTGCACCTGCTGCGTCGGATGCTCCGGCCGCCCGCACGGCTCCTGCGTCATCCACCCGTACAGCGACCGGCCCCGGGACCGCTCGGGCGGCAATCGGCTCGTTGACCGTCATCGTCCTGGACGCCACCACCGACGCCATGACACGACTCCGCGCGCTCGAGTCGCCACGGCCCACCGCCGATCCCGCACCGACCGCTCCTGTATCCACCGCCTCCCGGCCCACCGCCTCTGCATCCGTCGCCTCTGGGCCCACCGCAGCTGGGCCCACCACACCCGTACCCGAGCCGCGTCGCTCCTGGTTCGCGCGGCTGCGCGCCACCCGACCACCACACCTGTCCGACGTCGCACCGACCACCCGGATGGCGGTGCAGGTGATGGCCGCGACAGGGCTGGCCACCATCGCCGGGGAATGCATCTCCGCCTCGCGGTGGTACTGGGCGGTGCTCACCGCATTCGTCGTGTTCGTCGGCACCACGTCCCGGGCCGGCATCCTGACCCGCGCCTACAACCGCGTGCTCGGCACCGCCGGCGGTATCGCGGTGGGTGGCGGGGTGATGCTCGCGGTGAACCATCACGTCACCATCGAACTGATCCTCTGCGTGGTGTGCGTGTTCCTCGCGTTCTACTTCGGGCCGTTGCACTACTGGGCGCTCGTCGGACTCATCACCGTCATGCTGGCCTCGCTCTACGACCTGCTCGGCATCCTCGACCTCCGACTGCTCGAAGAGCGGATCGAGGAGACCCTCGTCGGCGCGGTGATCGGCGTGGTGTGTGCCTATCTGCTGTTCTCGGCCAACTCGCGCAGCGTCCTCACCGGCAAGGTCGACGCCTACCTCGCCGCGCTCGGCGATCTGGTCACCACCGCCACCGACCACATGGCCGCACCCAGCGATGCCGGCACCGAATCGAGCTCGGCCACTGCCGATCTCACCGCAGCCAGCCATGCACTCGATGTGGCCACCGCGGGCGTCGACAGCGCCGTGGGCGCCATGTCGCTGGCCTTTGCCGCCGGACCCACGTCGACAATCGCCCACCGCGACCTGCTCGTCATGACGCAGACGACCCGGTGCGCCCACCAGCTCGCCGAATCCGTGATCGCCTTGTGCACCAGCGATTCTGGCGACTCCTCCGACGCCGACGGGCCGTTCACCGGCGACGACGCGGCGGCACTCCGGCACGCCGTCGACCGCATCCGGTCCGACATCAACGCGATCAGCCCTGCGCTGCACGATGTCCGGCATGTCGACGGCGACGTCCGGCGCGTCCCCGACACCGTCGTCGTCCGCCTCGTCACCGAGCTCGACCTACAGCCGGGAACCCGACGCACCGCCGCGATTCTGGCGCTCTCCCGCCTGCGCTGCGCACTCCTGCAACTTCCCGGCGTGGATTCCGACACCGGCCACCGGGACTGATCGGTTCGGTCAACGGGGTCGGGTACCCGGTCAACGGGGTCGGACGCCCAGTCAACGAGATCAGGCGCCCAGTCAACGCAATCGGGTACCCAGTCAACGAGGTCGGACGCACGGTCAACGGGGTCGGACGCCCACTCAACGAGATCAGCCGCCCGGTCAACGCAATCGGGTGCCCGGTCAACGAGATCAGGCGCCCAGTCAACGCAATCGGGTACCCAGTCAACGAGGTCGGACGCACGGTCAACGGGGTCGGACGCACGGTCAACGGGGACGGGTGCCCAGCCAACGAGATCGGGTGTCCAGTCAACGAGATCGGGTGTCCAGTCAACGAGATCGGGCGCACGGTCAACGCGGTCAGGCGCACGGTCAACGCAATCGGGCGCCCGATCGGTGTGATCGGGCGCCCGATGGACGTCAGGGGTGGATCAGGGGACCACGTTGACCATGCGGCCGGGAACCACGATCACCTTGCGGGGCTCACCGTCGAGCAGCGCGACGATCTTCTCGTCGGCCAGTGCGGCGGCCCGCAGGGTCGCCTCGTCGGCATCGGGGGAGACCCGGATCCGGCTGCGCACCTTGCCCTTCACCTGCACCGGGATCTCGATGGACTCCTCCACCAGCCACTTGTCCTCGGCGGCCGGGAACGGTCCGTGCACCAGCAGATCCGTGTGGCCCAGACGATTCCACAGCTCCTCGGCGATGTGCGGGGCCAGCGGCGCGAGCATGGTGACCAGCTGTTCCACCACATCGCGTGGGGCACCGGACTTCTCGAAGTTCTTGGTCAGGTGGTTGGTCAGCTTGATCAACGCCGCGACGGCCACGTTGTTGCGCAGCTCGGCGAAGTCCTCACGGACCTGGGCGATGGTCTTGTGCAGCAGACGCAGGGTCTCGTCGTCGGCGTCGACGTCGGCGACCCGCACGGCGCCGGTCTCCTCGTCCACCACCAGACGCCACACCCGCTGCAGGAACCGCTGCAGACCCACGACATCCTTTGTCGCCCAAGGGCGCGACTGATCCAGCGGGCCCATGTACATCTCGTACAGGCGCAGGGTGTCGGCACCGTAGTCGGCGGCGATGTCGTCGGGGGTCACCGAGTTCTTCAGCGACTTGCCCATCTTGCCGTACTCCTGGTTGACCTCGGCACCGTCGTAGAAGAACGTGCCGTCGGTCTCGGTCACCTCGTCGGCGGGCACGTAGATGCCGCGCGCGTCGGTGTAGGCGTACGCCTGGATCATGCCCTGGTTGAACAGCTTTCGATACGGCTCACTGCTGGTGACGTAGCCGAGGTCGAAGAGCACCTTGTGCCAGAACCGCGAGTACAGCAGGTGCAGCACGGCATGCTCCACACCACCGATGTAGAGGTCCAGGCCGCCCGGATCGTTCGGGCCGTGCAGCTGCGGGCGCGGACCCATCCAGTAGGCCTCGTTCTCCTTGGCGCAGAACTCCTCGGAGTTGGTCGGGTCGATGTAGCGCAGCTGATACCAGGAGCTGCCGGCCCACTGCGGCATCACGTTGGTGTCGCGGGTGTAGGTCTGCAGGCCGTCACCCAGATCGAGCTCGACGGTGACCCATTCGGTGGCCTTGGCCAGCGGCGGGCTCGGCTCGCTGTCGGAGTCGTCCGGGTCGAAGGACACCGGTGCGTAGTCGTCGACCTCCGGGAGCTCCACCGGCAGCATCGATTCCGGCAGCGCATGCGCATTGCCGTCGGCGTCGTAGACGATCGGGAAGGGCTCGCCCCAGTACCGCTGACGGGCGAACAGCCAGTCGCGCAGCTTGTACTGGATGGTGCCGGAGCCGGTGCCGTCGGCCTCGAGCCGCTCGATCATCGCGGCCTTGGCCTCGTCGACCCGGAGTCCGTCGAGGAAACCGGAGTTGACCAGCGGTCCGTCACCCACATAGGCCTCGTCGACGACACCCTGATCCGACCCGATCACCTCGATGATCGGCAGACCGAAGACGGTGGCGAACTCGTGGTCGCGGCCGTCGTGGGCGGGCACGGCCATGATCGCGCCGGTGCCGTAGCCCATCAGCACGTAGTCGGCGATGAACACCGGGACCTGGCGTCCGTCAACCGGATTGGTGGCGAAGGTACCGGTGAACACACCGGTCTTCTCCTTGTTCTCCTGCCGCTCGAGATCGGACTTGGCGGCGATCGACGCACGGTAGTCGGCGATCGCGGCGGCCGGGGTGGCACCGCCACCGGTCCACCGGGTGTCGGTGCCGGCGGGCCACTCGGCCGCGGTGAGCGCATCGACCAGCGGGTGCTCGGGGGACAGCACCATGTAGGTGGCACCGAACAGCGTGTCGGGGCGGGTGGTGAAGACCTCGATCACCGCCTCGGCGCCGTCGGCGGTCGCGATCCCGGGCACCGGGAAGCGCACCTGCGCACCCCGCGAACGGCCGATCCAGTTGCGCTGCATGGTCTTGACCTTGTCCGGCCAGTCCAGCAGGTCGAGATCGTCGAGCAGGCGATCGGAGTAGGCGGTGATCCGCATCATCCACTGCCGCAGGTGCTTACGGAAGACCGGGAAGTTGCCGCGATCGGACCGGCCGTCGGCGGTGACCTCCTCGTTGGCCAGCACGGTACCCAGACCGGGACACCAGTTGACCAGCGAATCACTCTGGTAGACAAGGCGGTACGAGTCGACGACGGCGGTCCGGTCGGCGGGCGAGAGATCGGCCCACACGCGGCCGTCGTCGAGGGTGCGGGTACCGGCGTCGAACTCGGCGACCAGCTCGGAGATGCGGCGTGCCCTGCCCTGCTCGGCGTCGTAGAAGGCGTTGTAGATCTGCAGGAAGATCCACTGCGTCCACCGGTAGAACTCGACGTCGGTGGTGGCCACCCGGCGGCGCTCGTCGTGGCCGAGGCCCAGGCGGCGGATCTGCGCGAGGTAGCGCTCGATGTTGGCCTCGGTGGTGGTGCGCGGGTGGGTGCCGGTCTGCACCGCGTACTGCTCGGCGGGCAGGCCGAAGGAGTCGAAGCCCATCGTGTGCAGCACGTTCTTGCCGGTCATCCGCTGGTAGCGGGCGAACACGTCGCTGGCGATGAAGCCCAGCGGGTGCCCGACGTGCAGGCCGGCGCCGGACGGGTACGGGAACATGTCCTGCACGAACACCTTGTCGGCGGCCTCGGGGCCCGAGCCGTCGAAGGCCGACATGTCACCGGCCAGCGGACCGACCGGGTTGGGTGCCTCGTAGGCGTGGCGCTCGGTCCACTGCTGCTGCCAGCGGCCTTCGATCTCACCGGCCAGGGTGGCGGTGTACCGGTGCGGATTCGCCGTGCCGCCGTCGCCACCGGAGGCGGTGGGTGCGGCGGTGTTGGTGCTCGAGGTATCGGCGCTAGTCACCCCACCAGCGTAAATGAGCACCCGAACGCCGCCGACGCGGTGGGGGGCGCCACGGGACCCGGTTTCGCCGGATCCGATTTCGGGGGAATCCGGTTTCCCCACGTCGGCCGGTTTCCCCGAGTCGCCGCGGTGATCGTATGGTGGTCTGGTGAGTGTTGTGTCCATTGTCGTCGCCGTCTGCGTGTTCGCCCTCGCCCTGGTGTGGGTGGTGGTAGGCGTCGCCGGGCTGCGCGGCACCCTGCGACGCAACCGGTGGCTCGGTGTCCGCTCCACCGAGACCCTGCAATCCGATGAGGCCTTCGCCGCGGCCAACCGTGTCGCCGCACCCGGCACCCTCGGTGCCGCCGTGATCCTGATCGGCGGGGGACTGCTGACCCTCGGCGTCGGCAGCGGCTGGTCGGTCCTGTTCGGGCTCGGTGCCCTGGTCGCCGCACTGGTGATCGTCGGCATGGTCAGCGGTGTCGCCGTGCGATCGGTGCGCTGGATGCTGACCGAGCACGACGCCGCGGGCTGTTCCTGCTGTTCCGGTGGCGACGCGCATGCCGCCGACGGCCATGCCGCACAGCCGGCCGCCGCGAGCACTGGGGCCGCCGCGAACGCCGACGCCTGCGGTGAGTCGAGCTGTGGCGCGTGCACCCTGCGCGACGCCTGCAGCCGCGACACCGCCGTCCAGGCCTGATCCCCGGCCCGTGCGTGGTCTGCTGAGTCGATCCCCGGTCGACGGATTCGTCCTCTCCATCCTCGCCGCGGTCGTCGTCGCCGCGTTCTTCCCCGCCCGGGGGACCGTCGCCGACGTCCTCGACTGGGTGGTCGTGGTGGCCATCGGCTTCCTGTTCTTCCTCTACGGCGCCCGGCTGCATCCCCGTCAGGCGCTCGAGGGCCTGACCCATTGGCGTCTGCACCTGCTGATCCTGGCGTTCACGTTCGTGGTGTTCCCGCTGGTCGGGCTGGCATTGCAGCCGGTCCTGCGGCCGCTGATCGGCCACGATCTGGCGATCGGTGTGCTCTACCTGTGCCTGGTGCCGTCGACGGTGCAGTCGTCGATCGCGTTCACCTCGATCGCCCGCGGCAACGTGCCCGGTGCCATCGTCAGCGCATCCGCGTCGAACCTGCTCGGGGTGGTGCTGACACCGCTGATGGTGGTGCTGCTGATGAGCAACACCAACGGGGTGCACATCACCGGCAGTTCCATCCTGAAGATCCTGCTCGAGATCCTGGTGCCGTTCATCGTCGGCCAGCTGTGCCGGCCGCTGGTCGAGGGATTCTTCCAGCGATTCGCCGAACCCACCAAGCTGGTCGACCGCGGCTCCATCGTGCTGGTCGTCTACGTCGCGTTCAGCGAGGGCGTCCGCAACGGCATCTGGTCGATCGTCGACGCCTGGCAGGTGATCGCGATGACGGTGATCGCCACCCTGCTGGTGGTGGTGATGCTGTGGCTGACCGGCTGGTTGCCGCGGCGGCTCGGCTTCGCCCGCGAGGATGCGATCGCCATCCAGTTCTGCGGGACCAAGAAGAGTCTGGCCACGGGGCTGCCGATGGCGACGGTGCTGTTCTCCGGCTCAGTGGTCGGGCTGATCGTGCTGCCGCTGATGATCTTCCACCAGGTCCAGCTGATCATCTGCTCGTGGCTCGCGAGTCGGTATGGCCGCGAGGCCGACGCCGCCGAGGCCGCCGGCGAACCCCTGCGCTGACGACGACGTGTCGACCGGGGTCTCCACCACCACCCGATGGCGTGATCGGTAGGCCTTGACCAGTGAATACACCAGCACCACGGCGACCATGCCGAGCACCGCGTACAGCAGGATGGTGGCGCCCAGCACCGCACCGGCGAAGTACCCGGCCAGCAGGACCGTGGTGGCCCAGCTGACCACGCCGATCACATCGGCCACCCCGAACCGGACGAACCGCATCCGCGACATCCCGGCCACCCGCGGCACCAGCGTCCGGACGTAGCCCACCCAGCGCCCGGTGCTGACGACGATCATCCCGGACGAGTCGAGCCGCTGCTGCACCTGCTCCCAGCGGTGCTCACCGAACTTCTGGCCGAGCGCAGAATCCTTGAGCCGATGCCCGCCGACCCGTCCGAACCAGTACCCGGTGATATCGCCGGCCACCGCACACACGCACACCGCCACGATCAGCAATCCGACGTTGGCCGGGCCCACCGCCGCGGCCACACCGGCGGCCAGCAGCACCGCCTCACTCGGCATGATCAAACCGGCGATCAGCACCGCGGTCTCGGAATACACCACCGCGCAGGCGATCAGGTACACCGCCCACACCGGCACCGACCGGATGAGCTCGATGAGCCAGTCAGCCAACGCGGTCACACCCCGAGAGTAAACCGATCAGAGGAACATGCCCGAATCCGTCTCATCGCCGTCGTCCGCGGTCCTGACCGGCACTGCACCACGCGACGACCGGCAACGGTAACTCACATCGGCGTGGACAGGGGCAGGTTCACGAAGCTGGGCCGGTTCGGATCGAGCTGGATGTGCTCGGGACGCAGCTGCGACTCGTTGAGCAACGGGCGCAGCGGCAACCCGCGCGGCAGGTTCATCGCGAACACGTCCACACGCAGTCGGTGCCCGGCACGGATGAGCGCCTCGGTGGGCAGCAGCCCGATGTCGACGGACACCGCCTTGCCGGGTGTCACCGGCTGCCGGGAAGCGAGGGTGAGCTCGTAGAACGGGTCGATCACGTCACCGTTGGGGGCGAACTGCGAGCGGCTGCGGTCGTAGGCGCGCAACGACGCCATCACCTGGCCGGAGCTGATCACCTTGGACGTCCCGTCGGGTGCGACGTCGTTGAGGGTGGCCGTCCAGTAGCCGTCGGTCGCGTCCATCACCGCGTTGACGCGCACGGACGAATAGCCGCTCACGCTGCGCGTGGTCGGCACCGGGGCACTGGTGAAGCTCAGTGCGTTGCGCTCGGAGATCCGCGCGTCGTCGGCACAGAACCCGAACACGGCCGTGGCCCCGGCGGTCTGCTGGGCGGAGTCACGAGAACACACGGTGAGCACGCCCGGGGAGATGGTCATCCGGCCCCGCGACGACGGCACCGCGGTGGTGAGGCTGCCGTCGGCGACGGCATGCGGTGCGGTACCGCTGCGCTTGTCGCCCAGGTAGAGGCGCTGACGGGTCATCCCGGCGCGGGGGAACTGCTGTGCGGTGATCCACGGGTCACCGACCTGCTTCAGGTTGACCGGGCCGTACTCGTCGATGCCGTTGTGGACGCCCTTGAGCCAGCGGTCGAACCACGCCTTCTGCAGCACGTCCAGGCGCGGCGGGGTGCCCGGCCGACCCTGTCCGCCGCCGATGGTCAGGTGGTAGCCGTCGCCCATGATCAGTTGCTTCTTTCCCGGCGGCAACGGGATGCCGTTGTACATCTTGACCTCGCTGTTGGTGAACAGATCGAACCATCCGCCGTAGATGAAGGTGGGGGTGGTGATCCGTTCGGCATGCGCCTGCCACGCCTCGCGGGGAGCGGTGCCGTTCGCCAGCAGGTCACCGAGCTCCGGCGGGATGGACCGCACGTCGGGGGTGAGCAGCGCCGCGAACAGCTGTGGATAGAAGGTCAGCGGATCGGAGATGCGGTCGGCCAGCCACTTCCAGTCGAAGGTGCCGTTCAGCATGGACGCCACGTTCGGGATCATCTTGCTGGTGTTGATCAGGGTCAGCCACATCGGCAGGAAGCCCACGCCGAGCGCGCCACCGGGGGCGACGATGTCGCGGATCAGATCCCCACCGGGCTCCACCGGGAAGATCGCCTTGAGTGCGGGTGGACGCTTGTTGGCGGCCTGGATCTGGTTGATCGCCGAATAGGAGACACCGGCCATGCCGACGTTGCCGTCGGACCAGCGCTGGTGTGCCGCCCAGTCGATCACCTCGACGGTGTCCTGCTGCTCACGCTGCTGGAAGACATCCCACCTGCCCTGCGAGAACCCGGTGCCGCGGACGTCGACGACCACCATCGTGTAGCCGCTGCGGACGAGGTCGTAGTCGACGGCGAAGGTGCGGGCACCGCCGTCGTGCAAGGTCTGGGCGATGTCGGTGATGCCGTCGATCGGGGTGCCGTGCAGATCGATCGCCCCGGTGATCTGCTGCAGGAACGGTTCGAGTACCGGATGCTGCAGCGCCGCGGCGCCCACCGCGCTGACCAGCTTGGTGTAGGGGGTCATGTTCACGATCACCGGGGTCTTGCCGGTTATCGGACGCTGCGCGGCATTCGCCGGCCGGTAGACATTGGCCCGCAGGACCGTGCCGTCGCTCATCCGGATCGGGACGTCCCAGGTGATGGCGACCCCGGCATTCGGCTGCGGTCCGTCGTGGGATGCCAGCCAGCGCTGGGCCGCGGCCCCGCCGTCGGGCGTGGACGCCAGCGCCGCCCCCGGCCCCGCGACCAGTGTCATGATCACGGCCGTCACCGATGCCATCACGACGCCCAGCGCACCCCGAACCCGCATCCCATGACCCCCGAACTGAGACGATTTCGCAGAACGATATCAGTCGGGTGTGACACCGATCACCGATGTCCGAAAGGTGGGGTTCAGGTCATCACACCGGACGGGGCGTGCCGTGGGCAGCCGCAGCCGGGTCAGTTCACCGACGTGTCCAGGGGGTGGGTGGCCAGCAACGACAGCGGCCAGGGCTGGCGGCGCAGCACCTCCGACCACAGGTCGGCGGCGGGCGGGGCGAGAACGTCACGGGCCAACGCCGAGCCCAGCACCCAGCTGTCCTGGTCCATCTCGGCGTCGAGCTGCCCGATACCCCACCCGGCATATCCCGCGAAGATCCTGATTCCTTCCAGGACGGTCTCCAGCTGTTCCGGGTCGGCGTCGAGGTCGACCAGCGCCACCCGTCCGGCGACCGGCCGGATCGCCTCGAAACCGGTGATGTCGGCACCCGGTTTGATCACACCCAGGCACAGCGCGGAATCCTGCTTGACCGGACCGCCGACGAACAGTGCGCGCGGGGAGGCGGCGAGATCGGTCCACGCCGGCATCACGTTGTGCACCGCCGTCTGGCTCATCCGGTTGATCACCACACCGAGACTGCCCGCATCGTTGTGCTCGATCACATAGATCACCGTGCGCGCGAAGGTCGGCTCGAGCAGATCGGCCGAGGAGATCAGGAGTGCGCCCGCCCGAACACGATTCGCCGATTCGATGTCCCGGGCCGCGTCTGCTGTCCCACCGGGCAGATCAGGGGTCGGATCGTCCGCGTCGTCACCACCGTCCACAGGATTCATTGTGGCATGTCCCGCCGGGCGACGATCGGTAATATGGTCCGGTGACATCAGGCAGGACTCATGGCGTGTCCTCCTTCCATACCTTCGCCGCGTCGTTGCGTCATTCGCCGGGCCTCGGCCGGCTGCTGGCAGTTCGTCTGATCAGCCAGTTCACCGACGGCGTCTTCCAGGCCGCGCTGCTCGGCGGTGTCCTGTTCAACCCGGAACGCCACGCCGACCCGCTCGCCGCGGCGCTCGGGTTCGCGGTGCTCCTGCTGCCGTATTCGATCATCGGGCCGTTCGCCGGTGCCCTCCTCGACCACTGGGACCGACGCATGGTGCTGCTGTGGGCCAACGTGGTGCGGGCCGCGATGATCGCGGTGGTGGCCGTGGTGATCGCCGCGGGCAGTCCCGACGTCGTCGTCCTGACGAGCGCACTGCTGGTGACCGGGGCCAGCCGGTTCGTCGCGTCCGGGTTGTCGGCGGCGTTGCCACATGTCACCCATCGCGACGTGATCGTCGGCACCAACGCGCTGTTCACCACCCTCGGCGGCGCGATGCTGTCGGTGGGCGCGGGTGTGGCCCTGCTCGTCCGGATGATGGTCGGCGACGACAACGTCGGCAGCGCGGAGACCGCGATGGTCGGCGTGCTCGCCGCGCTGCTCGCCGCCGCGGTGGCCCGACGCTTCCCACCCCGGCAACTCGGACCGGACGAGCCCGACGACGCCGGGCATTCGGCCGTCCACGCGGTGGCCGTCGGCTTCCTGCACGGTATCCGCGCGGTGGTGCACTGGCGCTCGGCCGCGGCAGCGTTGTCGGCGATCGGTTTCCATCGCCTCGTCTTCGGGCTCAACACCCTCACCCTGTTCGTCTTCGCACGGCAGGCCGGTCAGGGTGACGGTCTCGGCCGGATCGCGCTGGTCCTCGGCTGCGTGGGCGCCGGCGCCTTCCTCGCCGCCATCACCACCCCGATCGCGGTGGCCCGGATCGGTCGGCGGGCCACGTTGATGTCGGCGCTCGCCCTCGGTGCACTCGCACAGCTGGCGCTGCTGTCGTTCTCGATGACGGTGTTCTGTGTGGTGGCCGTCGTGATCGGCCTGGTCGGTCAGACCGCCAAACTCTGCGGCGACGCCGCGATGCAGGTGGACGTCGAGGACACCGTCCGCGGACAGGTGTTCTCCGTGCAGGACGCCGTGTTCAACGTCGCCTACGTGGTGGCGATGATCCTCACCGCGCTGGTCATCCCCGCCGACGGGAGGTCGGTGGTGCTGGTGCTGGTCGGCGTGGTGATCTACCTGCTCGGCGTGCTCGCGGTGCGGTGGATCCATCCCGTGCACCTGCCGATCCCGACCGACCCCGAACCGGATACGGCATCGGTCGGCGACGCACCCGGCGGACCTCATCGGCCGAACCCCGGCGCCGACGCGTCGTAGGTGGTGTCGGCGACGCCATCGGCATCGGTGTCGATCAGTACGCGGTCGGGGTCTCCGTCTCCGTCCTCGTCGACGTAGAGCCGACGACCCCCGAGTTCACCCGCACGCGGCGCGACGTCGACGATCTCGATGTCGGGGGAGCCGTCGCCGTCGAGGTCGTGTGTCTGCACACGCGTGGCACCCGGCGGTCCCGGCTCCGCGGGCGCATCCGTCCCGGTCGGCGGGTCGGTCCGGGTGTGCGGTGCCGGTGTCGCGGACCCGCCGGTCTCCGCCGGCCGCCCCACCGCGATCCCCCAGATCCCCGTCCCCCGATCCCGATAGAACGCATCGGGTTCTCCGTCGTCGTCGGTGTCGAGTGCGGCGACGTCGGCGATCCCGTCGTCATCGGTGTCCCACATCAGATCGTCGATGCGACCGTCACCGTCGAAGTCCAGCCGCACCGCCTCCGCGATACCGTCGGCGTCCGGATCGGCGTCGGCGGGGCTGTGCCAGGCGGTCGGTTCACCGTCGCCGGTGCCGAACACGTACTCGATGACCGGATCCATGAGTCTTGGACGCAGCGGGGACCTCCACGGTTCCCCCGACCTCCACGGTTCCCCGGACCTTCGCCACCCCGATCTTCACCACCCCCGACCTTCACCACCTCCGACCTTCACCGGCTCGGATGGCACACGGTAGGTTCAGAAACCATGTACGTCAGCGTTCTCGGCGAACACTTCCACCGGGCGCGACTCAACCCTGCGATGACACACCTGGATTCGGCGTCGGCCGGCCGGTCGTCGAATGCGGTGATCGGCACCATCTCGGCACATCTGTGGCGGGAGGCCGAACGCGGATCGTATGTGGCGGCCGACGACCGTGCCGACGAACTCGCCCGCGACACCCGCGACCTGGCGTCGCTGATCGGGCACACCGCCGACGAGATCACCTTCCGGGAGAGTGCCCGCGCCGCGCTGCGCGCGCTGCTGACCGGCTGGAGTCTGCCGGTGTCGTCGACGGTGTGGGTCGCCAAGAACGAGTTCGGCCCCAACCTCGTCGAATTCGACCGTCGGGGCTACTCCGTGCGCCCGCTGCCCGACGGGGACGTGTACGGGCACGTCGACGTCGACGCACTGGAGAACATGCTGCAGTTCGAGCAGCCCGACTTCATCCACATCTGCCACGTCGGCTCGATGTCCGGGGTGGTGCAACCGGTGCCGCGGATCGTCGAGGTGGCCCATGCCGCGCGGGTCCCGGTGGTGGTCGACATGGCGCAGTCGGTGGGGCACGTCCCGACCGTCACCGGCGCGGACGTGGTGTACGGCACCAGCCGCAAATGGCTCACCGGGCCGCGCGGTGTGGGTTTCCTCGCGGTGCGACGCGACTCCCTGCGCTCGGTGGACATCGACAGTTCCGAGGCATTCCTGGCCGGACGGCTCGGGCTGGGTGTGGCCGTCGCCGAACTGCAGCAGGTCGGCCAGCAGCGTGTGTACCGCGAGCTCGCAGCCATCGGCCGGGCCACCCGTGAGCGCCTCGACGGGATCGGCAGCTGGGAGATCCTCGAGCCGGCCGACGAACCATCGGCCCTGGTGACGCTGGGTCCGCCACCGGGATGGCAGAGTTCCGACGTCCACGCCGCACGGGATCGGCTGTTCGAGGAGGTGGGGATCCTGGTGACCGCCGCCGACTCCTGGCGCGCACCGCTCGCCGGTGACCAGACCGTGCTGCGGATCAGTGGGCATCTCGACGTGCAGCGCGAAGACCTCGACCGGCTGGCCGACGCATTGCGCACCATGGGCTACTGAGATCGAGGGTGTCGGGGGCGGGGTCCGCGGGCTCGATGCCGCGTCGGATTCCGGTCGATCCGGACACCCTCGGCCACACTGTCCAAACCGACAATTCGGCTCGTTGACGATACTGCGGGTGTGGCACACTCTAGCGAACCGCCATCACCGACCCCGGGACCCTGCAGGCGCCAATGACCGTGAGCACCACCCCTGTCGATCACGTGACCGTGATCGCCAATCCGCATTCGCGCCAGGGCGCCGGCCGGCGGATCGCCCACCGGGCCGTGGGGGCGCTCCGCAGCCTCGGTGTCGGCCACGAACTCGTGCTGACCGCCGATGCCGCACATGTCCTCGAGGCCGCCGGGACCGCCGCCCGCGGTGGGACCGGTGCACTCGCGGCGTGCGGCGGTGACGGAACACTGCGGCTCGTCCTCGAGGGATCGTTCGGATCGGGTACCCCGATCGGGGTGATCCCGGCCGGACACGGCAACGACCTCGCCCGCCACCTCGACATCCCGATCGACGACCCCGACGCGGCCGTCGCCGTCATCGTGGCCGGGCACCGGCGCACCGTCGACCTCGGTCGCGTGACCTTCCCGGACGGCACGTCCAGCCTGTTCGCGTCGGTGGCGGCGACGGGCTTCGACGCGCTGGTGGCCGCCAAGTCGCTGCGGATGAGCTGGCCCCGCGGGCAGTTCCGGTTCCCGATCGCCACGCTCCGCTCGATGAACGTCCTCGACTCTCGGCACTACTACGTGCGCGTCGACGAAGAGCATTCCGAACACGACCTGATGTTCGCGACCATCGGCAACGCCAACAGCTACGGGGCGGGGATGCGGGTGACCCCGGACGCGTCGATGGAGGACGGGATGCTCGACGTGACCCTGGCCGGTCCGCCGCGACGATTCGCCCGGCTCACCATGGCCCGCAATCTGCCGCGCATGTATTCGGGACGACACATCGAGCATTCGCGGGTCACGACCCTGCGCGGCCGTGAGGTGGAGTTGTACTGCGATCCGCCGGCGCCGGTGAGCGTGGACGGGGACGTGGTGGGACACCTGCCCGCGGTGTTCGAGATCGTGCCCGCCGCGGTGGAGATGCTCACCCACCCGGACGACTGAGTCATCGCCCGCATCGAGCCGGCCGCAAGCCCCGACCTCGATCCTCGGCGAAGCCGACCTCAGGCCTCCCGGCGACGCATGCCGCTCGTGCCCGGCTCAGCCCTGCTGCTCGGCCCACCAGACGCGCAGCGCCTCCTCGGCCTCGTCACGGCTCAGCGGACCCCGGTCGAGACGCAGTTCCTTGAGGAATCGCCATGCCTGTCCGACCGCCGGTCCGGGCGGGAGTCCGAGCAGCTCCATGATCGCGTTGCCGTCGAGATCCGGTCGCACCCGGTCGAGGTCCTCGGCGGCCTGCAGGGCGGCGATCCGCTGTTCGAGATCGTCATAGTTCTCCTGCAGCCGGCGCGCACGGCGACGGTTGCGGGTGGTGCAGTCGGCGCGGACCAGTTTGTTCAGGCGGTCCAGTAGCGGTCCGGCGTCGGTGACGTAGCGCCGCACCGCCGAGTCGGTCCAGGCGCCGTCGCCGTAACCGTGGAACCGCAGGTGCAGGAACACCAGTGTCGCCACGTCCTCGACGATCGCCTTGGGATACTTCAGCGCCCGCATCCGCTTGCGGACCATCTTGGCGCCGACCACCTCGTGGTGATGGAAACTGACCCCACCGTTCGGCTCGTGTCGGCGCGTGTCGGGTTTGCCGATGTCGTGCAGCAGCGCCGCCCACCGGAGCACGAGGTCGGGGTCGCCGTCCTCGAGGTCCATCGCCTGCCGGAGCACGGTCAGCGAATGCTGGTAGACGTCCTTGTGCTGGTGGTGCTCGTCGATGGTCAGGCGCATACCCGGGACCTCGGGGAGGATCCGGTCGGCCAGGCCGGTGTCGACCATCAGCTCGATCGCCTCGATCGGATGCTCGCCGGTGATCAGCTTGTCGAGTTCGGCGTGGACCCGCTCGGCGGTGATCCGCTCGATCTCGACGGCCATGTCGGTGATCGCCTGTGACACCCGCGGGGCGACGGTGAAGCCCAGCTGGGAGACGAAGCGCACGGCGCGCAGCATGCGCAGCGGGTCGTCGTCGAAGGACTCCTGCGGGGTGGCGGGGGTGTCGATGATCCCGGCCAGTGCCGCCGACATCCCGTCCAGCGGATCGTGGAAACCCTCGGCGCCGTCGCGGCCGATCCGGACGGCCATCGCGTTGATGGTGAAGTCGCGGCGGACCAGGTCGTCGTCGATCGACTCACCGAAGGTCACCACCGGATTGCGACCGACCCGGTCGTACTTGTCGGCGCGGTAGGTGGTGATCTCCAGGATCAGATCACCCTTGCGGGCGCTGACCGTGCCGAACTCGATGCCGGCATCCCAGAGTGCCTCGGCCCAGCCGGACAGAAGCCCTTGTACCTGCTCAGGGCGTGCGTCGGTGGTGAAGTCGAGGTCGGTGCCGAGGCGGCCCAGCACGGCGTCGCGTACCGATCCGCCGACGAGGTAGAGCTCGTGTCCGGCGTCGGCGAACAGCACGCCCAGCGGTTGCAGGATGTCCGACATCCCGCGCAGCGTCACCGCTGCCGCGGCCAGCAGCCGCGTCCGGCGCTCGTCGGTGTCCCCGGTCGGCACGCCCCCGGTTCGGTCTGTCACGGCACGTCAGCCTACCGGCGTGCCCGGTCCCGACCGAATCGCCCGACGGCGCGGCGGGTGCACAGCCGATGGTGGCGGGACACGCGGGGCCACCCGGCAGCAGCACCATGCGGGCAAACAGCAGGTGACCAGCCGCTAGCATCGAAGACGTGTCCACCGATTCCTCCACCGACCCCGCTGACGTCACCGGTGACGTCCGCTCCGGTGGATACGCCGCCGATCACGGCGGTGGACGCACCCCAGAACTCGCCGGCCGGGCATCCGGCGCCGACGATCCGCGCGGCACCGCAGGTCAGGGACGTCGACGTTCCCGGCGGGGCCGCCGGCGGCGCCGCAACCCCGACTCCCGCTCCGACGCCGACACCGGTCCGCGCGCCGAGGGGCCGGGAGCGGCCACCGCGCCGGCCGGCACCCCGTCCGGTGACCCCAAGCCGGGCGGCCACAAACCGTCCAATGCCAAGACCGGCAATCTCAAGGGCGGGAAGTCCGGGACGCCCAAACCCGGTGGTCACAAGCCTGGCACTCCCAAACCTTCTGCGGTCAAACCTTCTGCGGTCAAACCTTCTGCCGTCAAACCCTCTGCCGTCAAACCCGGACCCACCAAGAACGGTGCGGGAAAGAACGGATCCGGCAAGGGCGGTGTGCGGGTCACCCCGCCGAAGCCGTCCGACATGGCGGTGATGACCGCCAAGATCACGCGCACCGGCCTGTCCCAGGACACGGCCACGCCACTGGCCCCCAAGCCGCCGGCCCGCGGTCGGCGGCGCGGTGCCCGCATGACCCCCGACCGGGTGGTCCCGGAGCGGACCGAACGGTTGCGCACGGTGCGGGAGACGTCCGCGGGCGGTCTGGTGATCTCCGATCTGGAACTGCCGGTGGACGAGTTGGCGGCGGCACTGATCGGACGCGTGGATCGGCGGGGCCGGATGATGTGGTCGCTGCCGAAGGGCCACATCGAGACCGGGGAGACCGCCGAACAGACCGCGGTGCGCGAGGTAGCCGAGGAGACCGGGATCGAGGGGACCGTCGTCGCCCCGCTCGGCAAGATCGACTACTGGTTCGTCAGCGAGGGCCGGCGGATCCACAAGACCGTGCATCACTATCTGCTGCGCAGCACCGGCGGGGAGCTGTCCGACGCCGACTACGAGGTCAGCGAGGTGGCGTGGGTGCCGTTGCACGAGCTGCCCCGCCGGCTGACGTACTCTGACGAGCGGCGACTGGCCCGGATGGCCCGCGGTGTGATCGCCGACCTGGCCGCCGACCCCCAACGGCTGGCGCAGTCGGAGGCGGAGAGCAGTCGCACAGAACCCAACGCCTATGAACGAGCCGCAGCCGCACGCAATCAGCGCCGCAACGAGCCGCCACCCCCGGTGCGGCCTCGGCGGCGCCGGCGGCGTCCCCGTCGGCCGGCCAACGGCGATGGCTGACCGGCCCGCCCGCGCCGTCCTCCGCCCGATCCCCGCACCGCCCCTGGCCGCCCTGCCCCTTGCCGGACTGCGCCGCCTGGTGGTGCTGTGCGCCGTGGCGATGCTGGCGATGCTCGCGGCCGCACCGGCGGTGGCCGCGCCCACATCCGGGTCGGCCTCGGTGTCGCCGACCGCGTCGGAGGGCTCCCGGTTCGCGCGGATCGTGATCGATTCGCTCACCCCGACGATGGTGACGAGCACGTCCGGACCGACGGTGAGCATCACCGGGCATGTGCTCAACACCAGTTCCCGCACCATCCACGATCTGTCCATCCGGCTCGAGCGCGGTGATGCGGTCGCCGACGCCGACGAGCTGCGGTCGGCGCTGGCCGGTGAGCATCCGCCGGTGGCCGCGGCGAGTGCGTTCCGGCCGATCGGCTCCGACGACGGCCTCACCCCGGGCGCGCAGGTGGCCTTCGACCTGACCGTCCCGTTGTCGGGGGCCACGGGTCTGCAGATCGACCGCACCGGCGTCTACCCGCTGCAGATCAACGTCAACGGGCAGCCCGACTACGGCGGGATGGCGCAGGTCGCCGGCTCCCGCACGCTGCTGCCGGTCCTGTCGTTGCCGCCGAATCGTGCGCGTGCGGCGTCGTACGTCGACCCCAGCGAGTCGGGCACCACCACGATCTCCGGCCTCGGCCCCGACGGTTCGGTCTCCGCCGACACCTCCGACCCGTCACGGCTGACCTTGCTGTGGCCGCTGGCCGCACCCCCGCAGCTCGCCCCCGGCGTACTCGGCGGCAACACCGAGCCGGTTCGGCTGATCAGCGAAGACCTCGCCGCGTCGCTGGGCGACGGCGGCCGGCTGAAGGCGCTGCTGGATCCGTTGCGCGCGGTGACCCAACCGCCCGCAGGCACCGCCGGATCGTCGTCGAGCGCGGCGCCGAGCCCGGAGGCCGGGACCCCCGACGCCGACGGTCCATCGGAGTCGGCACCGCCGGCGGTGGCCTCCGAGATCTCGCGGTCGATGTGTCTGGCCGTCGACCCGGATCTGCTGGTCACCGTGCGCGCGATGTCGCTGGGATATGTGGTGACGTCGAATCCGGCGGATCCCACGTCACCGACGACGCCGGGCACCGGGCAGGCCGCGGCGGCCGCATGGCTCGACGAGTTGCGGTCGGTGTCGTCCCGGATGTGTGTGGTGGCGCTGCCGTTCGCCGCCGCCGACCTCACCTCGCTGCACCAGATCGACGACGTCGGGCTGACCGCCGCGGCCCTCGATTCCCCGGCCGACATCATCGACGCGATCCTGGGTGTGCGCAGTGTGCGGGGACTGACCATCCCGGCCCTCGGGGCGATCGACGCCCAGGGGGCGTCGTTGCTGCACGACGCGGACCATCACGCCGCGCTGACCTCGGCGGGCAATGTGACACCCACCCGCGGCGTGTCCGACACCGGCGGCTACCGCATCGGCGACCTGGGGGTGTCGACCTTCGACCAGCCGGTGACGGCCGCCCTGGCCGCGGTCGGCACCGCCCCCACCACCCCCGCCCTCACCCCGGCCGACCAGCAGGTCGATCTGTCCGAGGAGTCCGCGGTCAGCCGACGGCAGGCGGCGGTCGGCGCATTGGCCTTCGGCGCGATCGACGTGCCCTCGACCACCGGCTCGTCGGCGGACGGCAGCTCCGGCACCGAATCCGGCGCGGATCCGGTGACCGGCCGTTCGCAGGTGATCCTGCCGTCGCCGTACTGGTCGCCGACCGACGACGACGCCGAGGCGCTGCTGTCGACGGCCTCCGTCCTGCTCGGTGCCGATGCCGCCACCCCCCGGCCGTTCGCCGAGGTCGCGACGGCCACCGCCGACGCGCGGACGGCCGGACGGTTGACCACGCCCGCCGGCATCGGGTCGGTCGCGAGCCTGTCGGTGCCGCTGACCGAGGCGACCGCCGACACCATCCGCGCCCAGACCGACATGTCGTGGCGACTGCAGAACTCGCTGGTCGCGACGGCGGAGGTGGCCGTCTCACCGGATCGCTACATGGCGCCGCTGCGCGAGGACCTGCTGCGGTCGATCACCACGCCCGCACAGGCCGGTACGGCCACCCGGGATCGGCTGATCGGGTCGCGGGTGGTGGCGACCGACGCGGTGAGTTCGACGTTGAGCCGGGTCCGCTCGGCGGTGACGATCCTGGACCCGGGTGGGCGCTACACGCTGGCATCCGAGCGCAGTCCGCTGCTGCTGGTGGTCCGCAACGATCTCTCCCTGCCGATCCGGGTGCGGATCATCACCGACACGTCGTCGGATCTGGAGGTCGGTGACATGGGCACCATCGAGATCCCGGCGCGCGGCACCCGCCAGATCCAGATGCCGACCCGCGCCGACAGCTCCGAGGCGATCACGGTGACGATCTCGATGACCACGGTGACCGGTGTGCAGCTCGGATCGCCGATCACGTTGTCGGTGCACTCCAACGCGTACGGCAAGCCGCTGTTCATCGTCACCATCATCGCGGCGGTGGTGCTGATCGCACTCACCGCGCGGCGGCTGTGGCACCGCTTCCGCGGCGAGCCCGATCCGGCCGACGAGGACCGCCCGGAACCCGATGAGCTGGAACGATTGCTCGCGGCGACGACCTACCAGCAGCGACGACGTACGCTGCAGAACGAGGAGTTGTCCGACGAGGAGTTGCTGCCCGGGCTTCCTTCCGAGGATTCGGGTACCCCGTCGCCGGGGCATCCGGAACCGAATCCGGACAGCAGCCCGCGCACGTGACCGACACCGAGAAACCGCACAGCAACGACCAGAGCACCGACCAAGGCAGGGGTATGAGCGACCGAGGACCGCGCGACGACATCCCCCGTCGCGCCGCGCCCCGTCGCGTGCCCCCGCCGCCGCGTGTTCCGCCGAATCCGCGGGATCCGCGGGATCCGCGGGATCCGCGGGATCCGCGGGATCCGCGTGATCCGCGTGCCGGACGGTCGGGGCAGCCCCCGCGCGAGGGCCAGGCTCCCCGTTCCGGCGGGCCGCAGCGGCCGACGCCGCTGTCGGGTCCGCTCGCCGATGCGCCACCGCTGTCCGGCCGGGCCGGAACCGACGCGGCGCGCACCCGGAAACCCCAGCCGCAGGCACACCAGAACAAGCACGAGGCACCCGACGCCGGCAGTGCCCGGGCCGTGTCGTCGGTGCTGGAGCAGACCTCCGACGCCGTCGGCGACGACGATTCCCCGGCCGACGGCCTGGCCCGCGACTCCGACTCGTCGATCCTGCGGACCAGCGGCTCGATCGCGCTGGCCACCCTGACCAGCCGGATCACCGGATTCGTCCGCACCATCCTGGTGCTGGCGATGCTCGGCCCGGCGATCGCGTCGGCGTTCCAGGCCGCGTATGTGCTGCCCAGCATGATCGCCGAGGTCGTCCTCGGTGCCGTGCTCACCGCGATCGTCATCCCGGTGCTGGTGCGCGCCGAGGTGGAGGACGAGGACGGCGGACGCGGCTTCATCAACCGCATCTTCACCCTCACGCTCGTCACCCTCGGCAGCGCCACGGTGATCGCGCTGATCGCCGCACCCCTGCTGACCTACCTCAACGTCGGCGACGGTGACGTCAACCGACCACTGACCACCGCGCTCGCCTATCTGCTGCTACCGGAGATCCTGTTCTACGGGCTCTCGGCGCTGTTCATCGCGATCCTGAACATGAAGGGCCTGTTCAAACCGGGTGCGTGGGCGCCGGTGATGAACAACGTCGTGCAGATCGCGACCCTGGTGCTGTACGCGCTGATGCCCGGCGAGATCACGCTGAACCCGGTGCGGATGACCGATCCGCAGCTGCTGGTGCTCGGCATCGGCACCACCCTCGGCGTCGTGGTACAGGCCGTCGTCCTCGTGCCGTACCTGCGCAAGGCCGGTGTGAAGCTGCAGTTGCAGTGGGGACTGGACGCCCGGTTGCGGCGGTTCGGCAACATGGCCGTCGCGATCGTCCTGTACGTGACGATCCTGCAGGCCGGCCTGGTGGTCACCTACCGCATCGCCGCGCACGCCGACGCCTCCGGTATCTCGGTCTACGCCACCCACTGGCAACTGCTGCAGCTGCCGTACGGCGTGCTCGGCGTGACCATCCTGACCGCGATCATGCCGCGGCTGTCGCGCAATGCCGCCGCCGACGACACCGATTCGGTGGTCGACGACATGTCCCTGGCGACGCGGCTGACGATGGTCGCCCTGGTACCGATCGTCGCCTACATGACCTTCTTCGGACCGGCGATCGGTGTCGCCGTGTTCAACTTCGGCCGATTCGACGCCGACGTGGCCTCACAGCTCGGTTCGACCCTCGCCTGGGGTGCGTTCACCCTGATCCCGTATGCGATGACGCTGGTGCAGCTGCGGGTGTTCTATGCCCGCGAGGACGCCTGGACCCCGACGCTGATGGTGCTCGGTATCACCGCGGTGAAGGTCACCGCGTCGTATCTGGGTCCGGTGCTGTTCAGCGACCCGGAGCTGGTGGTGCGCTGGCTGGCGCTGTCGAACGGTCTGGGCTACCTGGTCGGCGCGGTCGTCGGGCACTACCTGCTCAAGGCACGGCTGAGCACGCCGGAGAAACCGGCCCGGTTGGCCGACGTCAGCTACACCACGATCGTGTCGATCGCGGTGTCGGTGTCGGTGGCCTTCGTGGTGTGGTTCATCGCCCACCTCGCCGGGCTGGATCTCGCGACGCAGCACGGCAAGATCGGCTCGATCGCCTATCTGGTGCTGACCGCGATCGTTGTACTCGGCGTGATTTATGCCGGGCTCGCCGCGGCAGGGGTCCGCGACGTGGTGGCGATCATGAACTCGGTGCGCCGTATGCTGGGCCGATTCGTGCCCTCGCTGGCCCCGAAGGACGAGCCGGAGACCCCGTCCGCGCCGACCATCACGGTTCAGTTTCCACGGATCACGACCGACGAATCGCTCCCGTACTCTGGTCAGGTACAGGTACTCCGGCGGTTCGATCGCGGGACCGCGACCTGGCAGTCGTATTCGGTGCATTCCGGCGGAGCCGCGGGCGGCACCGGTGTCACCGCCTGGTCGCCGTCGCATCGGCCGCCGGACATGCGTTATCGCCGGAGAGGAGCGCGTCACGTGAGTGACAGCGGTGTCGACACCACCCCGGATCGTCCCGAGGTCAGCGGGACCCCGATCTCCACGTCCGATGCTCCCCGGCCCGACCCGGCCGTCCCCGGTCCGGTCGGCGCCCCGCCGGCCGCCGTCGTGCCCGATCCCGATCGGGCCGAGCCGGTCGTCGCACCACGCCGCCGCGGACCGCGTCTGGTACCGGGCGCTGCCGTCGCCGGTGGCCGTTACCGGCTGCTCGAGCACCACGGTGGCACCCGTGGACTGCAGTTCTGGAAGGCCCAGGACATCAACCTCGACCGCGAGGTGGCCCTGACCTTCGTCGACGCCGAACAGTTGGCTCCGCCGGCCGGCCGCGACACCACCGCCAAGGAGACCGACGAGGGTCCCCAGGCGGTCCTCACCCGTACTCTGCGGCTGGGTCAGATCTCGTCGGCCGGCGTGGCCCGCGTCCTCGACGTGGTGCGCGGCTCGTCCGGTGGCATCGTCGTCGCCGAGTGGGTGCAGGGCTCGTCGCTGGTCGACGTCGCACGCACCCATCCGTCGCCGATCGGTGCCGCCCGCGCGGTGCGCGCCCTGGCCGCCGCGGCCGAAGCCGCCCACCGGTCGGGCGGTGCGCTGTCGATCGACCATCCGTCACGCATCCGGATCAGCACCGACGGCAACGCCGTGCTGGCCTTCCCGGGCACCCTGGCCGGTGACGACCAGTCGTCGGACGTCCGTGGTCTCGGTGCGGTGCTCTACGCGCTACTGCTGCAGCGCTGGCCGCTCGACGCCGTCACCGGCTCACGCCTGACCACCACCACCGACACCACCGACACCGTCGACGGGCTGCCGGCCGCCATCCCGGGCAAGGACGACGCACCGATCGAGCCGCGCGAGGTGGATCCGGAGATCCCGTTCGAGATCTCCGCGGTGGCCGCCCGCGCCCTCGACGGCACCCGGGGTATCCGCACCGCGGCGACGGTGCAGCACGTCCTCGACCAGGCGACCGTGGTCGACCTCAAGACCGACATGCTGCCCGCGATCGGCCGCGACGACTCCCCGGTGACGATGGCACCGCCGCCGAAGATCGGCACCACCGAACCGGAGCGCAACCGCCGGACCGGTCCGCTGCTCGCCGGTGCGGCCCTGCTGGTGATCTTCGTGATCATCGCGCTGGTGGTGTGGATGACCGGCGTCTTCGGCGGTGGCGACGACAACAGCGACATCGGCACGTTCCTGGGACCCACCACGTCGGAGTCGGCGTCGGCACAGCAACCGTCCACCGCTGCCACCACCGGGGCGGGCGGGGCGATCGTGCCGGCCGCGGTGACGCTGGTGGACTACTCGGGGCAGTCCGGTGACAATCCCGACCTGGTGGGCAACGTCCTCGGCGGGACGCCGCCGGGCTGGCGCTCCGACGTCTACCGGGCCGCGGAGTTCGCCGGGCTCAAGGACGGGCTGGGCCTGATGTTCGACCTCGGGTCCGAACAGGCCGTCAAGACGGTCACCATCACCACCACGACACCGGGTTTCGACGTCTCGGTGCGCACCGCGACGTCGGCCGACGCCACCCTGCGCCAGACCACCGAGGTGGCATCGGGCACCGTCGACCGGCCGAGCACCACCCTGACCGTCACCGATCCGAAGCCCGCCAAGGATCTGCTGATCTGGATCACCTCGTTGCCCAGCGGGTCGAGCGGCTATCAAGTGGCCATCTCCAAGGTGGGACTGACGAGCTGATCGTCGGGACCGCCCGATGACGTCACCGCGCCCGCAGGGCACGCTGCGCCGCGCCACCCTGGCCCGCTACGGCCTCGGTTCACTCGGCACCGGCGGGTTCGCCACACTGCCCGGACTCGTGCTGGTCTACTACCTCACCGACACGCTCGGGGTGGCCGCGGTGGCGGCCGGCGCCATCGTCGCGATCGCCAAGATCTGGGATGTGCTGATCGACCCGGCGATCGGTGCGCTCAGCGATCACGATGCCGCACAACGTGGTTCGCGCCGACGATTCATGACGATCGGCGCGCTGGCCCTGCCGGTCTTCTTCGCGCTGACCTTCGCGGTGCCGACCGGCCTGGCCGGCGGGCCGGCCGCGGTGTGGGTGACCATCGCATTCCTGTTGGCGGCCACCACGTTCAGCCTGTTCCAGGTGCCCTACATCGCGCTGCCCGCGGAGCTGACCGACCGCTATGACGAGCGCACCCGGCTGCTGACCGTGCGGGTGGCGGTGCTGACCGTGGGCATCCTGGCCTTCGGTGCGGGCGGGCCGGCGCTGCGGGAACTCGGCGGGTCACCGGCGGTGGGCTATCTGATCATGGCGGTGGTGTCGGGCGTGGTGATCGGTGCGGCCATGCTGGTCGCCTCCCGCACCGCCGACGACGCCCGTCCGCCCGAGACCACCACGCACCCGCAGGCCGCCGGCACAGCTGTGGTGGGCGAGGGGTACCGGACCGGACTGGCGGTGCTGCGCCGGAGCGCGCCGTTACGGACACTGCTCGGCGCGTTCGTCCTGCAGGGGCTGGCGACCGGGCTGATGCTCGCGGGCGCCCAGTACATCGCGACCTGGGTGCTCGATTCCGAGGCCGCGATCTCCGGACTGTTCGCCGCCCTCATCGCACCGGCCCTGATCTGTGCACCGTTGTGGGGCATGCTGTCCCGGCGGATCGGCAAGGAGGCCGGATTCGCTGCCGCGTCCGTGCTCTTCGCGGTGGCCACGCTCTGCCTGATCGGGCTGTGGTGGTCGCCGGGCGGGTGGGTGTACCTCCCGATCGGGGTGGCCGGTGCCGCCTATGCCGGTATGCAGTCGCTGCCGATGGCGATGCTGCCGGATGTGATCACCCACGACGAGCGCCGGCACGGCCAGTCCACCGCCGGGGTGATCGGCGGTGTGTGGACCGCCGGGGAGACCAGCGGGATGGCGCTGGGTGCGGTGGTGTTCACCGTGCTGCTCGCCCTCGGTGACTACATCTCCTCCGATGCCGATTCCGCGGTGCACCAACCCCGTTCGGCGATCGTGGCGATGGTGGGCGGTTTCAGCGTGGTGCCGGCCGCACTCACCCTGCTCAGCCTGCTGCTGATCGCACGATATCCACTGCGGCGCAGCGATATCGACGCCACACCGTCTGCGGAGAAAGAGACCCTGTGACCGAATCACCCCGCATCGACGCGATCCTCGCCCGGCTCGAGCGGTTACGCGCCGACGACGCCCCGACCCACGGCGGACGTGTGCTGTCCTATGTGTACGACCCGGGTCTGGCCGAGCTCGACGAGCTCGCCCGCCGGGCGGCCGCCGCGGTGCAGTCGCTCAACGGCCTGGATCCGACGACGTTCCCGTCGGTGGCCCGGATGGAACAGCGGCTCATCGACTTCGCCGCGGGCCTGGTACACGGCGACCGGTTGCCGTCGGGGGAGCGGGCGGTGGGTCTGGTGACCAGTGGCGGAACCGAGAGTTGCCTGCTCGCGGTCAAATCCGCACGGGATCGGTGGCGGGCGGCCCGCGCGGCCACATCCGATGCCACGACCGGGATCCCGGTGGTGGTCGCACCGGTGACCGCGCATGCCGCCTTCCACAAGGCCGCAGCCTATTTCGACGTCGAGCTCGACCTCGTCCCGGTGGACGGCCATGGTGCGGTGGATCCGCAGGAGGTGATCGGGCGCCTGTCGGAACGCACCGCACTGGTCGTGTTGTCGGCGCCGAACTATCCCTTCGCCGGACTCGATCCCGTCGCCGCCGTCGCCCCGGTGGCCGCGGCACGGGGCGTCGCGGTGCATGTGGACGCATGTATCGGCGGCTGGGTGCTGCCGTTCTGGGAGAGCGGCGCCGATGCGGTGGCGCCCTGGGATTTCCGGGTCGCCGGGGTCACCAGTCTGTCGATGGATGCGCACAAGTACGGCTACGCCCCCAAGGGCGCCTCGGTGCTGCTGTTCGCCAACCGTGACGCCAAGCGGGCGGCGGGGTTCGCCACCACGGCGTGGCCCGGCTATCCGGTGGTGAACCCGACCATGCTGGGCAGCCGCTCGGCCACGTCCCTGGCGGCGGCGTGGGCGGTCGTGGAGTACCTCGGGACCGAGGGCTTCGCCGAACTCGCCGCCCGCACCCGGGACGCCACCCTACGTCTGAGGGACCGGATCGACGGGATCGGCGGTCTGGAGGTGGTCGGTGACCCGACCGGTCCGTTGCTCGCCGTCCGCGCCGATCCGGCGGTGCCGGAACCGGATCGGGTGGATCCGCATCTGTGGGCGGATCGGGTGCGCGAGCACGGCTTCGTCCTGCAGCCACAGCCCGGCCTGCGGCAGACCGGTGGTCCCGAGCTCGAACACACCACCCATCTGACCGTCACCCCGGTCACCCACGGTGTGGTCGACGAGCTGTGCGCCGCCCTGGGGACCGCCGCCGACGCCGTGCGCGGGGCGCCGCCGATCGACCTGTCGGAGCTGCCGACGGTGATCCCCGCACTCGGCGAACCCGGCCGTCTGGGATCGGATGCGGCACAGGAGATCCTGGTGTCACTGGGGCTCGGCGGTGGCGAGGGGGCGGCAGCGTTGCCGGAGCAGCTGGCACCGGTGATGGCACTGCTCGACGTCATCCCCGGCGATCGGGCCGAGTCGCTGCTGTCGGAGCTACTCGCCCGACTCAACGAGGCCGGTACCGGCGCGGACTGACCGGCCGTCGGCGGGCGCCCATCCGGGTGGACCGAAGGCGTATCCGAGCTTGTCCCGCAACCGATCTGCGGCGCGGACGTCGCGGGCGATGGCGACGTACTCGTGGGTCTGCAGCGTCCAGATGTTGTAGGTGCCGACGGGTTTGGTCAATCCGTAGGTGGGACGGTGGGTCTCGGCCGCGAACGATCCGAACATCCGGTCCCACAGGATGAAGACACCGGCATAGTTCTTGTCGAGGTAGTCGGCGTCGCTGCCGTGGTGGACCCGATGATGCGAGGGGGTGTTGAACACGAATTCGACCGGCCGCCACATCTTTCCGATGTGTTCGGTGTGGATCCAGAACTGATAGATCAGGTTCAGGCCGTAGCAGGCGAAGACCACTGCCGGCGGGATGCCGAGGAAGGGCAGGGGTAGCCACATCACCAGGGCCGCACTGATGTTCCACTTCTGCCGGAGTGCGGTGGCGAAGTTGAAGTACTCGCTGGAGTGGTGGGCCTGGTGGGTGGCCCACACCAGCCGCACGCGGTGGGAGATGCGGTGGTTCCAGTAGTAGAGCAGGTCCACCCCGATGAACCCGATCACCCACGTGTACCAGGCGGAGGCCGGGAGCTGCCACGGGGCGAGGTAGGCGAAGATCGCGGTGTAGGCGAGCAGGCCCAGGGCCTTCCAGCCGGCGCTGGTCGCGATCGAGACCAGACCCATCGAGATCGAGGCCCGGGCATCGCGCGTCTCGTAGCCGCCCACCGGGGGATGGGCGCGCCCGTCGTCGGCCCGGACCTCGTCGGGGTCGGGCCGGTCATGGTCGTCGAGTTTCCACGCGGCGACCCACTCGATGACGAGCAGCGTGAGGAAGAACGGGATGGCGAGCAGCGTCGGCTCACGCATCGGCTCGGGTAGCAGATCCAGCATGGCCACCTCCGGGTGAGCATCTGACACTCCTGCATGTCAGATTGTTATGTGACACGATAGCTTGTCAGATATCGTGGTGTCCACGATCCCGCCGACATCTCCAGGAGCCGCGATGACCGCCGAGCCCACCACCGACGTGGCCGGCGGACGCCGATACGGCGGGGCCGACGCCGACGAACGGCGTACCCGGCGGCGCGCCCAGCTCGTCGAGGCCGGTCTGGACCTGTTCGGGGAGCATGGGTACCCCAACGTGTCGGTCAAACGCGTCTGCGACCACGCAGGCCTCACCCAGCGCTACTTCTACGAGTCCTTCGCCGACCGGACGGCCCTGTTGGTGGCGGTCTACGAGGAGTGCGTGACGACCGCGCGGGCAGAGGTGCTGACCGCCGCGGCCGGGTATCTCGACGACGGACGCCCGATCGCCGCCGACGACGTCACCCCGGCGGCCCGCGCCATCCTCGGCACCTTCCTCGACACGCTCTCCGGTGATCCGCGGCGGGCCCGCGTCATCCTCTTCGAGGTGGTCGGCGTCGACCCCACCGTCGAGTCGGTGCGGATGCGCGCCATCCACGACTGGGCCCAGCTGTTGCTGTCCCTGATCATGGGGGAGCGGGCGCCCAGTCCGGTGCAGCGCCTGGCGGCGGTCGGGCTGATCGGCGCGATCACCCAGCTCCTGGTGGACTGGTACCTGCTGTCGGTGGCCACCGAGCACGTCGACATCGGCACCACCGAGCCCGCCGACCTCGGCACCATCCTCGACGTGCTGGTGGAGATGCTCACCGCCACCTACGACCGGTTGATGCGATAGTCGCCGCGGTGATGGCGGACCCGCGGCCCGGGCGGGCATGATGGGTCCATGGCCGACGCCGACCTCACCGACACCGTCCTCGACTTCCTCACCGAAGGCACCCGCACCGGCAAACTCGCCTTTGTCGCCGCCGACGGACGCCCGCTGGTGGCGCCCGTCTGGTTCATCGTCGACGACGGTGTGCTGGTCTTCAACACCGGCTCCGAGACTGCGAAAGGCCGTGCGCTGAGCCGAGATCCGCGGATCTGCATCCTCGTCGACGACGAGCGTCCACCGTTCTCGTTCGTGCAGGTGCAGGGCACCGCGACGATCAGCGAGGATCCGGCCGATCTGCTCGACACGGCCACCCGGATCGCGGCGCGCTACATGGGCGCCGACCGGGCCGACGACTACGGCAATCGCAATGCCGTCCCCGGCGAACTGGTGGTGCGCCTGGAGCCGACCAAGGTGATCGCCGGGTTCGACATCGCCGACTGAGCCGGCCCGATCCGAACCGGCCCCATCCGAACCGGCCCCATCCGAACCGGCACCGAGTGGAAGTCGGCCCGATCCGAACCGGCGCGAACGCTGACCGGGAGGTCGGGGGTCAGCCGATCGGGCTGCCGATGAATGCCGCGGTGACCAGTGTCCGCAGGTCGGCCTCGGTGACCTGCCGCGGATTGCTGTACGGCGCGGCGAGCGCCTGCCGGATCACCTCGTCGATCCCGGATTCGGGCATTCCCAGTTCGGCCAGCGATCCGACGACGCCCAGGCTCTGTTCGAGTTCGCGGACCAGGGTGGCCGGCGAGTCCGTACCCGTGGCCCGCACGAGGGCGTCGGCGGCGGCCGGTGCGGCCGACAGGTTGAACGCCATCACATAGGGCAGGACCACCGAGTGGGTGTCGGCGTGCGGCAGGTCGAAGGTGCCGCCGAGGATGTGGCAGAGCTTGTGGTGCAGGCCCATGGTGGTGGCGCCGAGCACCGCGCCGCACAGCCACGCCGCGTACAGCGCATCCGAGCGGGCCTGCAGATCCGCCGGATCCGCGACGATCGCGGGCAGCGCGGTGAGCATGTGTGCGACACCCTCGGCCGCCATCAGCGAGATGATCGGCGACGCATCCGGGGCGTAGAGGCCCTCGACGGCATGCGCGATCGCATTGAAGCCACTGGTCACCGACACCTCCACGGGGAGCCCGGTAGAAAGCGTCGGGTCATAGATCACCGATGTCGGCAGCACCCGGCGGTCGCGGCCGGTGCGTTTGATCCCGTCCTCGGTCAGCCCCCAGACCGGGGTCATCTCCGAGCCCGCATATGTGGTGGGTACGGCGATGATCGGCAGCCCGGTGCGCAGTGCGACGGCCTTGCCGAGTCCGACGGTGGAACCACCGCCGAGGCAGACGACGCTGTCGGCGCCCACCTCCGCGATGTACGCGCAGGCCGCGTCGGCCGTACTCACCGGGACGTGCATCGCCGCATGCGGATACACCCCCAGCCCCACGGGTCCGAGCAGTTCGTCGACCTGCTCACCGAAGGCCTGTTCGCGCGGGGTGGTCAGCACCACCGCCCGGCTGACACCGAGTTCCGCGAGCTCGCCGGGCAGCTGCTCGAGAGCCTTCTCGCCGAAGCGAACTCGCATGGGCAGGGCGTCATAGCTGAAGGGCTGCATCAGTTCTCGTCGTCGCTTTCGGCGTGGATGGTGATGTCGATCTGGGCGTCGACGAACTCTCCGGTGACACCGCACGGGTTGTCGGTGCCTGCGGGGCGCGGGACGAAGGACCGGATCAGTGACTCCTTGACCGCGAACACCGCATCGGAGTCGATGTACTCGCTGCCGTCGACGAAGATGTGGGTGGTCAGCTCCCGGAATCCCGGTGCGGTGACGATGAAGTGGATGTGCGCGGGCCGGTAGGCGTGCCGGCCGGTGGCGGCGAGCAGTTCGCCCACCGGACCGTCGGTCGGGATCGGATAGTGTGCCGGGACGATCGATTCGAAGGCGAATCGACCCTGGTCGTCGGTGGTGAACAGGCCGCGGCCGTTGCCGAGGGGCTGCAGATCGGGTTGCTGGACGTCGTAGAAGCCGTCCGCGTCGGCCTGCCAGACGTCGACCAGCGCACCCGGCACCGGGGTACCGTCCTCGGCCCGGACGGTGCCGTGCACCACGCAGGTCTGTCCGACGCTCGACGGCGAGACATTTTCGCCGAGTTCACGTTTCGGCGACTCCACCATGTGGAACGGTCCGAGCACCGTGGATTCGGTGGCGTCCGGGGTCTCGATGTCGTTGAGCGTCTCGACCAGCATCGACACACCGAGGACGTCGGAGAGCAGGATGAACTCCTGGCGGACGTCGTCCCACGTGTGGCCGGTGCGGGTGAGGAAGTCGATCGCGGTCTCCCACTCCTCGAAGGTGAGGTCGACCTCGGCGACGAAGGCATGCAGGTGCCGGGTGAGGCTCTGCAGGACCTCTTTGAGTCGTGGGTTCTCGGTGCGTTCGAAGCTCTCGAGAACGGCCTCGGCCAAGGCCTCGGGTCGCATCAGGTCGGTGGTCATCGGTTCTCCTGGGCGGCTGTCGGAGTTCGGGGCCGCAGTGTGTGCCAGACCACTGCAAGCGCTCGCATTCAGAATGCCAATGCAAGCGCTTGCTGTCAACGTCGCATTGCTTCCACCTGTATGCAAACGCTCGCATTAACTCGGCCGAGGCGGTACGATGAGGACCATTCAGCGGACCGAGAGCAGGGGAGGGGCGTGTCCGTGCGATCCCGATTGGCCGACGTCGCCAAGCTCGCCGACGTCCACCCGGCGACGGCGTCACGCGCGCTCAACGAGCGCACCCGGCATCTGGTCAGTGCCGAGACGCTCGAGCGTGTGCTGGCTGCCGCCGACGAGCTGCACTATCTGCCCAATCCGATGGCGCGCAGCCTGGCCAGCTCACGCAGCAACACCATCGGCGTGGTGATCGGCGACCTCACCGTGCCGCTGTTCGCCCATCTGCTCCGCGGTATCGACGAGGTGACCACCGCGGCCGGCTACGCCACCCTGTTCGTCGACACCCACAACGATCCCGCCCGGGAGCTGGCCCAGCTGCGCACGCTCGAGGCCCGCCACGTCGACGGGCTGATCGTCACCACCTCCGTGGTCGGCGACCCCGACGGCACCGGCCGGTTCGCCAAGGTGGCACCGGTGGTGAACCTGTTGCGCGCCTGCCCGAACGGCGAGAACCCCGAGGTGATCAGCAACGACGACCGCGGCATGCGACTGATCGTCGACCATCTGGTCGGCTTGGGGCACACCAGGATCGCCCACATCGCCGGTCCCGCAACGGTCAGCACCGGGGTCGCGCGCCGACACGGCTACCGGAACGCGATGACCGATCACGGTCTACCCGAGGACGATTCGCTCGTGGTGACGATCGACCGCATCGATGCCGAGCAGGGCAGGGCCGCCGCAATCCACCTGCTCGACACCACCGACTGCACCGCGATCGTCGGATTCAGCGACCTCGTGACCTTCGGCGTGCTGAAGGAGTTGCGCTCCAGGAAGATCCACTGCCCCGAACAGATCAGCGTGGTGGGCTACAGCGACGTCCCGAGTGCCGAACTGATGTCCCCGGCGCTCACCACCGTCGCCGTCGACCACCACGCGATGGGCGCCGAGGCCGCCCGGCTCATGCTCGGCATCCTCGACGACCCGGCCGGCGCCGCCGCCCGCTCGGTCCAGTTCCCGGTGGAGCTCGTCGTCCGCGAGTCGACGGGCCCGTGCCGGGTGATGAGTAGCTGACCGGCCACATCCACCACACCGACGACGAGCGTTGCCCTCCACACCGACGACGAGCGTTACCCACCACACCGACGATGAGCGCTGTCCTCCACGCTGACGACGAGCGCCGTCCTCCACGATGATTGAGCCGACGAGGAGCGCAGCGACGAGACGAGTCGAAATCTCCGCCGGCCAACCTCAAATGGTGACCACCCCAGAAGAAGGGTGCCTTCCAGCCGCAACCCACACAGGTTTCGACAAACGGGCGGCCTCGCTGCGCGAGGACGACCTGCTCAACCACCATGCACGGCGCCGATGCTGCCAATCGAACCGACGACGAGCGCTGCCCACCACGCCGACGACGAGCGCTGTCCACCACGCTGACGACGAGCGTTACCCACCACGATGATTGAGCCGACGAGGAGCGCAGCGACGAGACGAGTCGAAATCTCCGCCGGCCAACCTCAAATGGTGACCACCCCAGAAGAAGAGGTGCGTTCCAGCCGCAACCCACACAGGTTTCGACAAACGGGCGGCCTCGCTGCGCGAGGACGACCTGCTCAACCACCATGCACGACGCCGACGTTGCCAATCAACCCGACGACGAGCGTTACCCACCACGCTGACGACGAGCGTTTCCCTCCACGATGATTGAGCCGACGAGGAGCGCAGCGACGAGACGTGTCGAAATCTCCGCCGGCCAACCTCAGATGGTGACCACCTCGAAGAAGGGGTACGTTCCAACCGCAACCGACAGAGGTTTCGACAGACGGGCGGCCTCGCTGCGCGAGGACGACCTGCTCAACCACCGTGCACGGCGCCGATGCTGCTGATCGAACCGCCGGCCGGGCACCTCCACGTGACCACCTCGGAGATGGCTGCGTTCGGCAGCAGCCCGAACACACTGCGCCGATTATGACTGATTTGCCCGTTCCTTCCGATACCGAAATCCGCAGAGCCAGAGCACATCTCACCCACTTCCGCTACGGCGTACGCTGAAACGGCACGCTCCGTCCACAGAAGCGAGTCGACGAATGTCCGATCCTGTTGTGCTGCCGTCCGCCGACCCTGACCCGCGCCGCTGGAAGGCCCTCGTCTTCATCTGTCTGGCGCAGCTGATGGTGGTGCTCGACGGCACCGTGGTCAACATCGCGCTCCCCGACGCCAAAGCCGATCTCGGGATCAGCACCGCCAACCAGCAGTGGGTGATCACCGCCTATGCCCTGGCCTTCGGTGGCCTGTTGCTCTTCGGTGGCCGCATCGCCGATCTGTGGGGTCGCCGACGCGCCCTGATGACCGGGCTGGTCGGCTTCGCCTTCGCCTCCGCACTGGGTGGTGCGGCGGTCAACGAGGGGATGCTGTTCGGTGCCCGGGCCCTGCAGGGCGCCTTCGGTGCATTGCTGGCCCCGGCCGCCCTCTCTCTGCTGACAGTGATGTTCACCGCTCCGCAGGAGCGGGCCCGTGCCTTCGGTATCTTCGGCGCGATCGCCGGTGGCGGCGCCGCGGTGGGTCTGCTGCTCGGCGGTCTGCTCACCCAGTTCCTGGACTGGCGCTGGACCATGTACATCAACGTGGTGTTCGCCGTGGTCGCCCTGTTCGGGGCGATCGTCGAGATCAAGGAGCCGCCGCGCGCCGACGATCACACGCCTCGACTCGACATCCCGGGCGTGATCCTGGGTGGTGCCGGGCTCGCCCTGGTGGTGTACGGATTCAGCCGGGCCGCCGAGAAGGGCTGGGGTGACACGGGCACCATCTCCTGCCTGATCGCCGCGGTGGTGTTGTTGGCGGCCTTCGTCTTCTGGCAGACCCGCAGCCGGCATCCGCTGCTGCCGTTGCGCGTCGTCGCCGACCGCGCTCGCGGCGGCGCCTATCTGAGCGTCGCGCTGGCCGTGATCGCGATGTTCGGGTCGTTCCTGTTCCTCACGCTGTACATGCAGGTGGTGCACCACTATTCACCGCTGAGCGCCGGCGTCGCCTTCCTCCCGATGGTCTTCGGCATGCTGGTGGGTTCCACCCAGATCGCGGCACGGCTGATCACCCGCGTCCCACCGCGATATCTGCTGGTGCCCGGCGCGCTGCTCGGTGCCTGCGGGATGCTGCTGCTGAGCCAGATCTCGGCGGAGTCCACCCGCTACTGGAGTGTGGTGTTCCCCGCGCTGTTGCTGCTCGGCGCCGGCATGGGCACGGTGTTCATGACCTCGATCAACCTCGCCACCTACGGGGTGGAACCCCGCGACGCCGGTGTCGCGTCGGCGATGGTGAACACCTCCCAGCAGGTCGGTGGCGCGGTGGGTACCGCGTTGCTCAACACCATCGCCGTCAACGTGGCCGCCGCCTACGTCACCGATCACATGGCGTCGGTCCGCGGACCGGCCGACGTCGCGGCACTCCAGGCACAGGCGATGGTGCACGGCCAGAGCATCGGCTTCTATGTGGCCGCGGCGATCCTGGCCGGCGTGGCACTCGAGGCGGGTCTCCTGATCAATGTGCGCAGGCCGATCGGCGCGGCCGACGAGGCGGAGGCGGTGGCCGCACCGGCGGTCTGACCACCGTCAGAACCGCCGGCGCGGACGACCCGTTCCACCCTCAGACGGCTGTCTGCCCTGCCAGGTATCGGTCTCGGGCACGATCGGGATAGCTGTTGGTGAAGTGCACCATCCAGACGATCAGCACGATCGGGATGGCCCAGTTGAGGAAGAAGTCCACCAGGTGCGCGCTGTCGGTTCCGGTCGGGTGGGCGTCGAATACGGTGACGAGCACGCTCGACACCCCGATCAGGGTGATCACCACACCCCACGCCGCGGACAGGACGAGGTTGATGCGGCGGAACAGCGGTGAGTCCCAGAATTCGCGGGGTGTCGACCGCTTGGCGTATTCGGCGGTGAACGGGCGTACCGGTGATGTCGCCAGCAGCGTCAGCCCGAGGATCACACCCACCAGCGGACGTCCCCACTGGTAGAGCCAGTCGTCGACGGCGTGGTCACCGATGAAGCCGACCACGGCGATCACCCCGAACAGGACAACCGAGTAGATGTCCATCTGGGTGGGGCCACCCGTGCGCCGGTTGTAGACGATGAACACCACGCCGATCGCCGCGGCCAACAGCGCGCTCCAGGCGACGCCGTCGGCGGCCAGCCGCGAGGCGACGATGGCGAAGACGATCCAGGGGATGAAGCCGGCGAAGATCGCCAGCGGGTTGAGGTTCTTCTCTTTCGTGTCGGACATGCCGTGTGGTCACTTCCAGGCCGGAATGTGCGGTGGGCGCTCCTATTTGATGATGTTGTGCGGAACGAGGTCACCGATGTTCATCGGGGGGAGTACACGAACCCCCACCATGATCGCGTCGCAGACCAGGGCCGTGGGTGCTCCGGTCGTACACACATAGTTGTCGAGTTTGTCCCAGTTGTCACAGAAACCCTCGAAGCAGTACGTCAGTCCGTCACGCGATTCGCTCCACGGCGGGCCGCTCGGCTTCGGCTGGTTGACGTGATCGGCCGACGCGGTGCCCGCGGTGGCGGCGGCCCCGATGACGGCGCAGGCCGCGATCCCGCTGAAGGTCAGTGCTCGGAGCGTGTTCTTCTTCATGATGTCTTCTCTCGTCGTCGTGGATCGATCTGCTGACCTGATCCTGGTCGGATCCGCGACGCAAGACATCGGCGTGATCGCCTAGATTTTGCTGCCACCCGCATCCTGCCCATCGGGATCGTCGCCGGTGGGGGCCACGACTCTCGGTACGGTTCGACGCGCCACTATGCGCGAGTCAGGGGAGCCCATGAGCGTGCCGACCATGCCGAGAAGTGCCGACGAGATCACCCCCGAGTGGTTGTCGGAGGTGCTCGCCCCGACCCATCCCGGGGTGGAGGTCGCCGACGTCGAGGTGGTGTTGCGCGACGACGGCACCAACCGGCGTGCACGCCTGGCACTCGGCTACCGCCAGGGCAACGGCCCGGCAACGGTTTTCACCAAGTCGGTCGACCCGGCGCACCGTGAGCTGATCCAGTTGACCAGTGGGATGTTCCACGAGCCGCGTCTGTTCGCCTCCGGTGCCACGCTCCCCGTCGACCATCCCGCGGTGTACGCGGCGGTGATCGACGAGGACTCCCAGGACTTCCTGCTGGTGATGGAGGACGTCGTCGCCCGTGGCGCACAGCCTCGTGATGCCTTGCATCCGTTGACACCCCGGCAAGCGGCGTCCGGTGTCCGGGCGCTGGGGCGGTTGCACAGCAGATACTGGGGTCGACGCGTGCAGATCCCCGAACTCGATTGGCTCGAGCCGTTCGTCGCCTTCGAGGGACTGAAGTACGCCGATCTCCCCTCGGCGATCGCCCTGCTCGACGACACCACCCCCGGCGAGGTGCTCGCACTGTCGATCGACGAACTCGTCGACGACATCTGGAAGCCCTTCATCGAGACGGTGGCGACGTCGACGCCCACTCTCCTGCACGGTGATCCGCACATCGGCAACACCTACGTCACGGCGAACGGTGAACTGGGCCTGCTCGATTGGCAGATGGCCCGGCGCGGGAACTGGTCACTGGACGTCGGCTACTTCGTGCAGGGCGCGTTGACCACCGCCGATCGCCGCGCCCACGAACGTGACCTGCTGGCCGAGTATCGCGACGCGCTCGACCTTCCCGATGCGGAAAAGCCTGCACCGGAGGAGATCTGGTTGCGGTATCGGGCGTCGGTCGCCCACGGTCTGGCGACGTGGCTGGCCACCGCCAGTGCGGCCGGCGGTCTGTGGCAACGGGTCGACGTGGCGGCTGCTCTGGCACAGCGCTATTCGGCGGCCTACGGTGACCTCGGTACACGGGAGGCCATCGCCGAGTTGACGCGGTGACGAACCGCTACGAGCAGGACCAGTCGAACACACCGGATTCCAGATCGTACTGAAGGGATCCGCTGCCGATGTTCATCCCGCTGATCTCGACGAGATCGAGGTAGAACGGGGTCAGCCCGTCCGGCACCAGTTGTGCGGGGAACAGGGTTCCGCCCAGGTGGTTGTTGGCCTGGAGCCGATCGGCCCACTCGTGATAGTCGTCGTCCCCAAAGGGATCGGTATAGGGCGAGCACGATGAATTCGTGTCTGCGCCAAAGATATCGACGGGCGCAATGCCCACGTTGGGATCGTCTCGCCGCACCGTGAGTCGCACGAGCATCTCGGGATGGTCGTGGTCCCAGGCATTGGGGTCGCCCAGATAGACCCGGTGTTCGCCGTCTCGTCGGCAGTCGGCGGGCGGAGTGCCGCATCGGCTCAACTCGTCGGCGGTGAGCCAGATGACCGCGAAGTGGCAGCCCAGGATGTCGGTGAGAAGGATCTGTTCGGGGTGGGGGCGATGCCGGCGGAGGTCGGCGATGAACGGGTCGGTCTCGTCGGTTCGCTCGATCGGTTCGGGTCCCTCGCCCACGCCCTGGAACAGCGCGATCCCCGCGAGATCGGGTCCGCGGCGCCGGTAGGGCTCGGGGAGCCACAGGGTGATCGCGTGCAGCATCGGCAGGCCGGTCCGGGGATCTCGCGGCCACTGCTCACCGGTGATGCCCGGCCCGATCGGGCCGATCCTGCCTGCGGGCACCGAGTGTGCCGCGGGCTCGCCGTCGGCGTCGACGAGTGAGCCCTCCGAGGGATAGGGATATGACCAGATCTGACCGTCCGTCCCCTCGAACAGCAGGTCATAGGCGGTGAACCCGCCGTCCGGCGACACCTCGAACGTGGGCTCGCCGATGGTGCCGAAATACGACTCTGCCATCTTTCCTCCGATGCTCGATGAGCTGTGACCGTTCCCGCCGGTCAGAATTCGGGCCAGTCCAACTCGAGGTTGTGCAACCACGGCAGGAACGGATCGGCGATGTACCCGATCCCGTCACGAATGGTCGTCGGATCGGCATCGAGCTCTCGCACCGGCTCCCCGTCGACCCCGAACAGCTCCGCCAGCGCCCCAGCGGGCCCAGGACCCGCCACCACCCGACTCGACGCGTCCTCGTCGACGTCCTCCGCATCGGCGGGCACATACGCCCGATACACACACTCGGCCACGCCGGTCGACAGCCGCCACCCCGAGACGGTGACACCCCACTCGTCGCCGTCCTCGCACAGCACTGCACGCCCGGCACCCACACCGGCGAACACGTCGCCGGCCAGGTCACCGACCACGACGCGTTCGACGAGCAGCGACACCCGAACCGATGAATCACCCGGATCCACGTCGATCTCGGTGTCGTCCAACGGATTCGACATCGGCAACGATGACCGCCCGGGTTCTGATACCTACGACCCAATACCGATCGGAACTGTTTCTCCACCACCGCTGCGGCCGCCTCGTCGACGACATCGGCGATCACGACCGTGCCATACGTACTCACAACGCCACCATCGGTTCCGGGAACACGACATCCCCGATCGCATCATCCGCCACGCCCAGTAGCCGCAGGGCATCCTGCCGGGCGTCATCGATCACCGTCTCCACCACACCGCGGTCACCACCGGCCACCGCATCACGCAACGCGGTGAAGTACGCCTGATATGTGCGTGGCTCCTTACGCGTCGACGCCAACATCCCGTGGCCTTCCAGAAACTTGTCACCCAGTATCTCGTCGATGTCGGCGACAAACTCCTCCCGCGAGCGCGACCCACACACCACCCGCAACGACACCAGGTATTGCAGTGACCGTCCCGCGAAGCGAAGGACGGGATCGTCCCCGATGTCAACCTTGCGGGCCTCCAACCTGGTCAGTTCCTCCCGCAACTCCGGGACCTGGTCGGAGCGCTCCCGGGTCACCGTCCATATCCACTCCGCGAGCGCATCCGGAGTCTGCAGATGCTCGAACTTCCGCGCACGATCCTCACCCGGCATCACGAAGCGATCACTGACCGCACCTTTGTCGCCCATCTCCGTTGCACACGGTGGACGACCGAGAAACGAGATAGGGGCCACCAACCTGCCCAGCCGGGTGTTCTCATATCCCACGAACTGCAACCACCAGCCGACCTTCACCCGCACCAGCCGCGTCGACGCACCCTTACCGGCAACCACCCACTCGTCACCCAGAACCTCGGCCGCCCCGATCGCCAGTTCACGCCACTGTTTGGCGGTGATACCCACCTCAGCCCCCGTCGTCGCCCGACCGTCCCCTGAATGCCCAGAGTTTAACAACCGGGACGATCACTGCATGATGGTGTACGGCGAGGTGTTCGCGGGTGCCAACGAGGTCGGGTGCGGCCGGTAGGGGTACTCACAAACCCGGTTCCGGGAACACGACATCCCCGATCGCATCATCCGGCACACCCGACAACCGCAGGGCATCCTGCCGGACGTCGCGGGGTGCGGGGTTCAGTCGAACTCGATCGCGATGTCGCCGCCTTGCGGGGTGGCCTGGCAGGTGAGCAGGTAGCCGTCGTCGATGTCCTCGGGTTCGAGGGCTATTCCGTTGCCGTGGTCGACTTCTCCCGCGGTCAGCCGGGCCACACACGACCCGCAGTCGCCTTCGCGGCAGGAGTACGGGGCGTCGATGTCGGCGGCGAGCAGAGCGTCGAGGAGCACGGTGTCCGTCCCGCACCGGACCGTCTGCACCGTTCCGTCGATCGACACGCTGACCTCGACGCCGGCACTCTCAGCGGGTGCGGCAAGGGTGAACGGATCGCCGGTCAGCGAGACATACCGTTCGACGTGGATGCTGTCGCGGTGCATTCCCCGGTCACGTACGACCTGCTCGACGAGATCCATGAACGGCGCCGGACCACAGATGAAGGCTTCGCCGGCCGCCTCGGTGACGACCTCGCCGACGGCGTCCGCGGTCGGTAGCCCGCGCTCGGATTCGAGCCAGTGGACCACGGTCAGTCTGTCCGAGAACCGAAGTGCCAGATCGTCGATCGCCGCCGCGAAGATCGTCGAATCACGGTCTCGGTTGGCGTAGAACAGCGTGACCGGACTGTCGTGTTCTTCGAGCGCCGATCGGAGGATCGACATCACCGGGGTGATCCCGCTACCGGCCGCGAACAGGTGCAGCGGGTGGTCCCAGGCACGCGGCGTGAACACCCCCGACGGCGGGATCATGTGCAGGGTCATTCCGGCGGTGGCGTTGTCGCACAACCAGTTCGACCCATAGCCGTCGACTGTTCGTTTGACGGTGATGGCGGGGAGCTCGTCGATGCCGGGTGTGGTGCTCAGCGAATAGCTGCGGGCGACGAATCCGGTGCGCTCGCTGGGGATCCGGACGGTGACGAACTGCCCTGGCCGGTAGTCGACCGACTCGGGGAAGGCCAGCCGGATGGTGCGGGCCTCCGCGGTCTCGTCGACCACACCGTCGACCGTGACGTCCACGCCGAGTGTGCGTTCCAGCGTTTCGCTGCCGGTCTGGCTCATGGCCGACTCCTGGTGGTGAGGGGGAGCGCCCGGTACCAGAGTTCTCCGAGTACCGTGCCGAGGGCTTCGATTCGTTCGCGCCGCGGGGTACTCGCCGGCAGGCCCACGTGGATGTAGGCCATCTGTTCGGTGGCGCAGCCCAGGGTCTCGGCGAGGAGGTCGGTGTCGCAGCTGTCGATGGTGCCGCTGCTGACGAGGCGGTCGAGCCAGCGCTGGGTGCGGCGGACGAAGTCGCCGCGTAGGTTCAGCCACAACTGCTGGAAGCCACGGTTCTCACTCGCGGCGGCCGCCTCACGCAGGAGCCGTAACATGTTGCGGTTGCGCGCATACGACTGCAGATAGGTGGTGTTGACCTCGATCAGGGACTGCAGTTCTCCGTGTGCCCGGTCCGGTCGCAGCCGCGCCTCGGCCAGCTCCTGCAGCGCGGGGCGCAGCGCGGTGAGGAAGATGTCGTCCAGGCCGACGAAGTGGCGGTAGAAGTTCCCCTGGGAGATGTCGGCGCGGTGGGTGATGTCGGAGATCCGCGTGCGGGTGTACCCGTACTCGGTGAAGCACTCGGTGGCGGCCTTCACCAGTCGATCCCGGGTCTGTTCGCCACGTTTGTTCGCCCGTTTCGTCGGTGTCGTGGTGTGCTCGAGGAGCCCGGCAGCCGAGTACGCGGCGTCGATGCCGTCGTGAACACTTGCATCCGAACCTGATTCGGGGCTCATCGGGTCACATCCTGCAGTGCACGAGCGGCGACGAGCGCGGTCAGCGGATGCTCCGGGGGCAATGACGGCGGCAAGAACGACATCAGTTCCTCCACGTACTGGTCGGCGGTGGACTCGGTGCTGAGAACGTCACCGGCATAGACCTTTCCGGTCGAACCGTCCACGGTCACGGTCTGTCCGGCGAGCGATTCGGAGAGTCCGGTTCCGCAGCCCACCACGCAGGGGACCCCGATCTCGCGGCACACCAGTGCGGCATGGGATGTGGTGCCCCCGACCTCGGTGACCACCGCGACCGCATCGAACATGGCGGGTACATCGGCCGGCGAGGTCGACGGGCGGACGAGGACCACCTTCTCCCCGCGGGCCGCGGCGGCACACGCCTCGTCGGTGTCGGTGTGGACGACGCCCACGGCAGCACCGGGGCCGGCACCGATCCCCGACGCGAGCAGCTCGGCGCCGGTGTCTGCGGTGCTCTGCCGTGCCAGCGTCTGCGCCTGTTCGGCACTGATCCGCTCCACTGCTTCCGCCCGACCGATCAGGCCCTCGCGGACGAGGTCGACGGCGATGCGGACCGCCGCACGTGCCGAACGCTTACCCGAACGGCATTGCAGCATGTACAGAGTGCCGCTCTCCACGGTGAACTCGATGTCGACGAGGTCACGGTGCTCGGCTTCGAGGGTCGTCGCGATCGCGGCGAGATCGTCGTGCAAGGCCGGTGAATGGGTCCGGAACCGGTCGATCGTCTCCGGCGTGCGTTCACCCGAGACGACGTCCTCACCCTGCGCCCGGGAGAGCCATTCGCCGAACAGCCGGGGATCTCCGGTCGCGGGATCGCGGCTGAACACCACTCCGGTTCCCGACTCCCCGTCCCGGTTGCCGAACACCATGGCCTGCACGGTGACCGCGGTTCCGCCGCCCTCGCCCAGACTGTGATGCCTGCGGTAGGCGGTGACGCGGTCGTTGGTCCACGAGCGGAACACCGCGCCGATCGCCTCCCGTAGCTGGTCGAACGGGTCCGCCGGCGGGGCGGCGGTGGCGTCACCCAGCACGATCTCACCGTAACCGGCGCAGAAGCGCTTCCAGGTGTCGTCCGCCCACTCCGGATCCCCGGTGGCCGCGGCGAGTTCGGCGGTCAGCTGCTCGGTCAGACCCAGGTTGAGCACCGTGTCCATCATTCCCGGCATACTCTGTGCCGCACCCGATCGCACCGACACCAAGAGCGGGAAGGGGCCCTTCCCGAAGGTCTTGCCGGTCTGTTCCTCGAGCACGTGCAGCGCGGCGACGACGCCTTCCCACACCTCGGCGGGCAGGGTGCCGCCGGCCTCGTGGAATCGGGCACAGACCGGGGTGGTGATGGCGAACGCCGGTGGCACCGGCAGACCGAGTGATCGCATGCGATTGACGCTGTAGGCCTTGCCGCCCAGGAGTTCCCGGTCGGCCGGTGCGGTTCCGTCCAGGGCCAGGACTGGAGATGTGGTCATGAGAGTGGTCCTTTCACTCGGTGAGATCGACCCGAGCTCGGGGCCGGGACAGGGGGAGAGGGATGGATGCGGCGCGCAGACCGGTGAGTCCACCGTCGACGGGGATGTCGATCCCGTTGACCCATGCCGCGGCGGGGCCGATCGCGAAGTCGATGACCGAGGCCGATTCCGCCGCGCTGCCATGGCGTCCGACGAGTGAGGCCGAACGCGCGATCGCGTCGACACCCATCGACTCCTCGAAATCGGTGAGGATCGGGGTCTCGGTGGGGCCCGGGCTCACCGTCAGTGCCCGGATTCCCCGGGGCTGCAGTTGAGCCGACAATGCGACGGTCCAGTCCACCACGGCACGTTTGGAGCTGTCGTAGGCGGCGGGGCCGTCGAGCCGCGTCCGGCCGAGCCAGGCGCGCAGTTCGTCGCGATCGCCGACCTCGAGCAGGCTGACGATGTCCTCGTGGGGAAGGGTGTTGCGGTGTGCGGCAAGCGATGCCACGTTGACGATCGCCCCGCCGGCGCCCATGTGCTCGAGGGCCCGGAACGTCAGCGTCCGCAGACCGAGGGTGTTGACCGCCAGCACCGTCTCGGCAGGTGCGGTGCCGGGGACACCGGCCACATTGGCGAGTGCATCGATGTGTTCGGGAAGTTCCAGTCCGGCAATGGCTTCGGGATCGGACAGGTCACATCGGACCGACTGGGCCCGCGTCTCGGGGCAGGGTGCGATGTCCACGGCGACGATCTGCGTGTCGGGTTCGCGGTCGAGGATGCGGCGGACGAGCGCCAGGCCGATGCCCGATGCCGCGCCGGTGATCACCACGGTGCGTCCGACGGATACGGAGTCGGTCATGCCATCACCGCCATGATCTCGGTGAACTCGGCGATGCCCACGGTTCCCAGTTCGCGCCCGTGCCCGGACCATTTGATCCCGCCGAACGGGGCCGTCGGCCGTTCACGGGTGCGGACCCCGTTGACCTTGACCTGGCCCACCTCCAGGTGGTTCGCCACGTCGATCGCGCGGTCCCGGTCGGCCGACCACACCTCCGCCGACAACCCGTACCGACTGTCATTGGCCACCTCGATCGCCTCCTCCACATCGCGGTAGTACTGCACCACCAGCACCGGACCGAAGATCTCCTCCTGCACCGCAGAAGAATCCGCGGCGAGATCGGTGACGACGATCGGTGAGATGAACGACCGCGACGCACCGATGGCGAGCTGCTCACCTGTTCCCGCGACCACGCGCCCGCCGTCGCGTCGGGCACGACCGATGTGGCCCAGCACGCGTTCGGCATGTGCCGCCGAGGCCAGCGGGCCGTGTGTGGTCTCCGGCGAGGTCGGGTCACCGAACACCAGCCGATCCAGGGATTGCGCGATCAGCGCCTCCACACGCGCGGCGTGCGCGGCGGGCAGGACGAGTCGGCCGGTCGCATTGCAGGCCTGCCCGGAGTTGACGAGTCCAGAGGCCAGGACCCGCGGCACCACCGCGTCGAGATCGGCGTCGGGAAGCACCACCGCGGGTGATTTCCCACCGAGCTCCAGTGTGGTGCGCGACAGCGATGCGGCAGCGGCGGCCGCCACCGCCTGTCCGCCCCGGACGCTGCCGGTGAAGGAGACGTGTGCGACGTCGGGATGCGACGACAATGCCTGTCCGGTCACCGATCCGGTGCCGTGGACGATGCTGAGGACACCGGCCGGCAGACCCGCCTCGATGAAGCAGCGCCGAACCAGTGCCGCGTCGAACGGTGTTGCCTCCGACGGTTTGAGGACGACGGTGCATCCGGCGGCCACCGCCGATGCGACCTTGGCGACGATCTGGTGGACGGGCATGTTCCACGGGGTGATCGCCGCGACGACGCCACCGGCGACGTGACGGATGATCGTCCCGTCGGTGACCTGTTGCCAGGGAAAGCGTTCGGCGGCATCGGCGGTCGCCCGCAGGACCGCGGCCGGCAGCACGTGCTGGGTGGCCACCGCCAGGGTCGTCGGCATGCCCATCTCGGCCGTCACCGTGGCGGCGATGGTGGCGCCGTGGTGTTCGACGAGGTCGGCGGTGGCCCGCAGGACCGCCGCGCGCCGGGCCACCGGCGTGCGCGACCAGCCCGGCAGGGCGGCCACCGCGGTGGCGACCGCCTCGTCCACGAGGGCGGCACCGGCTTGGTGGACCACCCCGATCTGCCGGTCGGTGAACGGGTCGACGACACCGATCGGGTCACCCCCGGTGACGACGCGCTCGGCGATCAGTGCGGCCGGGGCGTCGTCGAGGGCGAGGACGGAACCGGGGACTCCGGATGCGCTCATCGGCGGGCCTCGATGCGTACCGGCAGGGTCTTGATTCCACGGAAGAAGTTGCTCTGCAACCGGTTCGGCCGGTCGAGGACGTCGATCTGCAGACCGCGTTCGATGACGCGGGTGAAGAACAGGCGTGCTTCCATCCGGGCGAGGTTGGCGCCCAGGCACGCATGTGCACCCCACCCGAAACCGAGGTGCTCGTTGGGGAAGCGGTTGCCGATGAAGGTCTGCGGATCCTCGAAGACACGCTCGTCACGGTTGGCCGAGCAGAACCACATCACGACCTTGTCGCCCTCGCGAATCGTCTTGCCGTGCATCTCCATGTCGTGAGTTGCGGTGCGGCGCATGGACAGCACCGGGGAGATCCACCGGACCATCTCCTCGACGACAACTCTGATCTTGGCCGGGTTCTCGCGCATGAAGTCCCACCACTGCGGATTCTCGGCCAGCACGTCGACGCCGCCGGACAGCAGATTGCGGGTGGTCTCGTTGCCGGCCACCATCAGGATCAGGTAATAGGCGTCGAGGTAGCCGCGGGTGAGCGGCACACCGTCGAGTTCGGCGGCGGTCAACACGCTGACCAGGTCTTCGGCCGGGCACTCCCGGCGCAGTCGCTCCAGTCCGCGGAAGTAGTCGAACACCTCGTCACGCGCCTTGACCGCGGTCTCCGGCCCCTCGGAGTAGTCCGGGTCCTCGCTGGCCATCTGATTGGTCCAGCGCAGCAGGTTCGGGCAGTCGGCCAGCGGGGCCCCGAGCAGGCGGCCGATCATCACCAGCGGCAGCTGGGAGGCGACGGCGGCGACGAAGTCGATCTCACCCACGCCGGCATGTGCGTCGAGAAGCTCGTCGATGACCGCGGCGATGTCACCTTCGAGCGCCTTGAGCTTCACCGGCCGCACGTGCGGGGTGACGATCCCGCGCAGCTTTCCGTGTTCGGGCGGATCCACGTGATGGATGCTGCGGGCGCCCTCACCCTCGGCGCGGCGGCTGGCGATCTGGGTACCGTGCGTGACGGTGAAGTCCTCGGCATTGGATGCCACCGTCTTGATGTCCTCGTAGCGGGTCACCGACCAGAATCCGGGGCCGTCGGATTCGGGGTTCCAGTGCAGCGGGTCATCGGCGCGCAGCCGGGCGAACAGATCGTGGTCGACGCCGGCCGCGAAGGGGCGCAGATCCATCAGATCGATGTCGTCAGCGATGGTCATGTCATCTCCAATGAACTCTGGTTTGCGACTGCACTTTCACTAAACCATAGTCTATGGTGTGTTGTGAACCACAAGAACAGAAAAGTCTGATATTGCCTACCTGGGCCAATAGGTGATCGGGTCCAGGAACCGCAATGCGACTATCGATTCGCAATCAGGAGTGACGTGTACCCACCGTCGACAACGCGTGACCGTCCCGACGCCGTCGCCTACGTGATGGCAGGCTCGGGGGAGCGCCTCACCTACGCCGAACTCGATCGCCGGTCGAACCAACTGGCTCGATTCTGGCATGCGCAGGGCGTCGCGCCGGGCGACTCGGTGGTGCTGGTGATGGAGAACAATCTGGCCTGGCCGGTCGCGGTGGCCGCCGGGATGCGCAGCGGCCTGTACGTGACCCCGGTGAACTGGCATCTCAAGCCCGCCGAGCTCGCCGCACTCATCCGGGAGGACCGTCCGGCCGCGATCGTGACCAGCGTGGCACTCGTGGCCCAGGTGGTCGCGGCAGTCGGCGACGACGAGACCCCGCCGGTGATCGTGGTGGCCGACGGTGACGCAGGCGGGGACGAAACGGTCTGGGACGGAGCGGGCGGGGTCATCGGACTAGAGGCCGCCCTCGCCGGTCAGCCGACCGAGCCGCTCGACACCGAGCTGCTGGGGGCACGGGTGCTCTACAGCGGGGGCACCACCGGCCGGCCCAAACGGTTCGCCCAGCCACTTCTCGGCATCCATCCGGAGCAGGCGCCACGTCGGCACTCGGGTCTGGTCGACAAACTGGGCGTCGGGGCCGACTCGGTGCTGCTCTCACCGGCACCGAACTATCACGCCGCCCCGTTCACATTTCAGCTGATCACGTTGGCGGCCGGCGGCACGGTGGTGTGCATGGAGCGATTCGACGCCGCCGCGGCGATGGACGCTATCACCCGATACGGGGTCACCCACTCACAGTGGGTGCCGACGATGCTGATCCGCCTGCTGCGTCTGCCGGAGCGAGAACGCATCGAACTCTCGCCACACCACCGCGTTGCGTTCACATCTGGTGCACCCTGCCCACCCCAGGTCAAGGATGCGATCTTCGACTGGTGGGGTCCGATCCTGCACGAGTACTACGGGGCTTCAGAGGGCTACGGCCACACCTACATCTCACCGCTCGAGGCACGCGCGCATCCGGGGTCGGTGGGCCGGCCCCTGGGTGCGGTCCGCGTGCACATCACCGACTCCGCGGGCGCCGACGTCGGGGCCGGAGTCCAGGGCACGGTCTGCTTCGAGGCCACCGCCCCCGCCGATCCGGGTCCCGCTGATCCGCCGCGGCCGCTGAAACAGATGGGCGACATCGGATATCTCGACGACGAGGGATTCCTCTACCTGGTGGGGCGGCGGGGATTCATGATCATCTCGGGCGGGGTGAACATCTATCCCGAGGAGATCGAGTCGGCACTCATCGCCCATCCCGCCGTCGCCGATGTCGGCGTGATCGGCGTCCCCGACGCCGAGTTCGGCGAATCGGTGAAGGCCGTCGTCGAGATCCGTGCAGGCGCCGCGGTGACCGAGGCCGAGTTGATCGACCACGCCCGCGCGCACCTCGCACACTTCAAGGCGCCCCGGTCGGTCGAGTTCACCACGGACCTGCCCCGACTGCCCACCGGCAAACTCGACAAGCGTGCCCTGGTCGATCGTTTCGCACCAGCAACCGAATCCGGCTCCCGGACAACACAATCAGAAACACCACTGCAAGGAGAGACAGCATGAGCACCGAGACCTCCGACGTCGAGTTCGACGTCCTGCACGCCCTCAAGGTCAAGGGTCTCGCCAACGACGAGGCGCTGGCGGCACTGACCGGCCTGGACGCCGCGACCCTGACGTCGACCATCGACCGGCTGGCCGACGCCGGACTGGTCATCCGGCGCGATGCCGGCCGCGTGTCCGGGACCATGATGACCCCGGCCGGTCGGGAAGCGCATGAGCGCCTGGCCCCGGCCTTCGCGCTCGACGGCTCGGCCCTGGCGGCCACGGAGACATTCCACGAGGCCTTCGGCCCGATCAACGCCACCTTCAAGAAGGTGTGTGCGGCGTGGCAGGTCCGGCCCGACGGAGCACCGAACGACCACGACGACAACAGCTATGACGCTGCCGTCGTCGCCGATCTCGAAGCCGTCCACGAGCAGGTCCGCGCCGCCCTCGACACCGTCGGCGGCGAGGTGCCCCGTCTGGGCCGCTACCGCGACCGCCTGACCGCCGCGCTCGACAAGGTCCGTGCCGGCGACACCGCGGCGTTCGCCCGCCCGATGTACGACAGCTACCACGACATCTGGATGGAACTCCACCAGGATCTGCTGTTGACGTCGGGACGTGAGCGCGGCGCCGGCGACGAGTGACCCCCCGACCGGTCCGCGTCCGGTAAGCACCGACCAGAGGTCTCCGGACACCAGGCGAGCCGCCCATCACAGGTGATGGGCGGCTCGAATTCTCGGTCAGTGCACCATGACTCAGCGTTGACGGGCCAATCCCAGTGCATCGGTCAGCGGCACCGTGGGGTGTCCGTCGGCGCTCGTCCCGGTGAAGACATCGGGGTCGGCGTCGACGCCGCGCAGCGCCGACACCGAGACGTATCCGTCGGCGACGGCAGCGCTGTCGGTGCCTTCGCGGAATCCCGCCTGCCGCTCGTCACGGTTGATCAGCAGCCCGTGCTCGTTGCGCGACAGGCGCAGGGTGAACATGCTCTTGCCAGCCAGCGACGTCACCCGGATACCGCGGAGATCGTCGAAGTCGATGTCGGGGACGTTGACGTTCAACGTCATCCGGGTCGCGCGAGCCTCATCCATCCATCCCACGAGGCGTTCGGCGACCGCGGCGGCCGTGTCATGGCGATGATGGGGTGCGAAGCCGCAACTGATCGCGAGACCGCCGACCCCGGCCACCCGGGCGGCCAGGACAGCGCCGACGGTGCTGGAGAACAGGATCGACCGGCCGGTGTTGTGACCCACGTTGATCCCGCTGACCACGAACTCGGGCCGTGGCCCGAAGGCGCCCGCGCAGAAGGCGACCGTCGCCAGGGCCGGCGGGCAGTCCAGGGCGAAGACCGGGGTGTCGCCGAGCTGGGGCAGCCGGTGCTCGGTCATCGGGATCTGTGCGCCGTCCTCGATGGTGCCCAGCGAGCTCCCGCTCCCGCTGCGCTCGGAACTGGGCGCCCCCACCACCACGTCGTGGCCGGCGGCGAGCAGAGCAGACGCCACCGCAATCAGTCCATCGGCGTCGTATCCGTCGTCGTTGGTGACCAGCACTCGCATCAGATTTCTCCTCTCGACGAGCAGACCAGTACCTGACCGTCTCCCGAAATAGTGACTCATTCATCACATCTGTGTCCAGTGGCCTGACCCATGGACGGATAAAGCTCCAGCCCATCGGCCATCTTTGCCGTCCGGGACGGTTGACATCGTGAGTGACATCACATAATAATGTGACACACAGTTCGCTAACCGCCGCTCGGCGGAGCGCCTGCACGCAGATGCGGTCGCCACGATCGGACCGCTCGCCCGTGACTATCTGGAAGGACGCCCGGACATGACCGCCTGGCCGATCTCGAACGAGACCTCGACGATTTTCCCGCTCTACTCTCGCGCCAATGTCGGCGAGATCTTCCCGGACCCGATCACCCCGTTGAACGCCTCACTCGGGTTCCAGCACACCCTGGAACCCGGATGGCGCGATGCCTTCGTGGCCTGCGGCGTGTGGGACGACGACCTCTACGACGAGTCGGTGTCGTTCAATGTGCTGCCCGCATTCGGTAGCTACCTCTACATCAACATGTCGCTGATGCGGCTGTTCGGTGTGCGGGTGCCGGGGATGAGCGCCGAAGCCGTCGATCTGCAGTACTTCGGGGACATGCCCGGAATCCCGAGCTATGAGAGCGAGAAACGCGACTTCGACGAGGACCCCGCCTTCGAGGCCAAGGCGGGGGCCTGGCTCGCCGAACAGGTCCTCGGTGCAACAGATCTCGCCGCCTACGACGCCGATCGTGTCGAGGTCGACGAGATCCGGCGCACCCGGCCGGACCTCTCGGCATTGTCCGACGACGAGCTCGTCGCCCGGATGAACTCCTTCGAGACCCTGCTCCGCAGGCTCTTCAAGCACCACATCGAGGCCAGTCTCAAGTGTGGGGTCGGGCTCGGCGCGATCGCCCAGCTCGCCGAGGCCGTGGGCCGACCCGAGCAGGCACTCACCCTGGTCGCCGGGCTCGGCAACGTCGACTCCGCCGGTCCGTCACTGCAGATGTGGGACCTCAGTCGCACGGCCGCGCATCCCGATGTCGCGGCATTGTTCGACGCCGGCACCAAGGGGTTGTACGCGAAACTCAGGGCATCGGAGTCACAGGCCGTCGCCGCGTTCACCGCCCAACTCGACACCTTCCTCTCCGACTGGGACTTCCGCGGGCCCGCCGAATGGGAGATCCGGGCGATCACCTGGGGCGTCGATCCCGATCTGGCCCTGGCGACCATCGATCGGATGCGCAACGTCTCCGCGGACGAGGCCCCCGCGGCCAAGGCGGCCGAACGGGCAGCCCAGCGAGACGCCTCGGCGGCCGCCATCCGCGAGATGGTGGCCGGTGACGCCGAGGTCGCCGCACAGTTCGAGGCCGTCCTCAACGCCTCGGCGCTGTGGATGCGCGGGCGTGAACGCGGCCGCACCACCGCCGCGATGGTGATCCACGAACTGCGCCTGCCCGCACTCGAACTCGGTCGACGCGCGGCCGAGAAGGGGGCGATCGACTCGCCCCGACAGGTGTTCATGGTGTTCGCCGACGAGCTGCCCGGATTCCTCGCCGATCCCGCGTCCTACCGAGAGACGCTGGTCGAGCGCGAGCGGGTCTACCTCGACCTCTTCGACCGCAAGCCGCCGTTCGTCGTGGACGGCACCCCGCCGCCGCCCGGCGAGTGGCCGTTGCGGTCGGAATCGACGGTCACCGCAGCATCGGCGGGCGAGATCATCACCGGCGTCCCCGCCTGCGGCGGCACCGCTCGGGGTCGGGCCCGCGTCCTCACCAGCCCCGACGACCCCTCGGCGCTCGAGCCCGGCGACATCCTGATCGCCCCGATCACCGACCCGTCCTGGACGCCCCTGTTCGTCGCCGCCGCCGCTGTCGTCGTCGACGTGGGTGCACCGTTCTCCCACGCCGCGATCGTCAGCCGCGAACTCGGCATCCCCTGCGTGGTCTCGGCCACCGACGCGACGCACCGGATCGCCGACGGCGCCACCGTCGAGGTCGACGGCACCACCGGAACCGTCACCGTGATCTGATCGCCCGGCGATGTGAGCCCGGCCGGCCCCGATGACCACTCTCGGGGCCGGCCGTTCCCATCGGATCGACGGCCACCACCACTCGGACCTGAGAGAGCAGAAAACTTGCCCGAGAACAGATCTCACCACGATTCCCCAGACGACCGCGGCGCGATCGGAACCGAGCGGCTGGGCTTCTACACCCTGGGCGGACACGTATCGGACCCGCGCATCATGCTCGACGAGCTCGCCCGCGCAGAAGACCTCGGACTCGGCCGGGCGTTCATCTCCGAACGGCTCAACGTCAAGGAGGCGTGCGCATTGTCCGGCGCCGCCGGTGCGGCCACCGACCGGATCGGGATCACCACCGCCGCCACCAACATCAACACCCGTCATTCTGCCGTCACCGCCGCATTCGCCACCACCATGCACCGGCTGACCCGCGGTCGGTTCACCCTCGGTGTCGGCCGCGGACTGCGACCACAGATCGCGGGTCTCGGCCTGGCCCAGACCACCACCGCCCAACTCGACGAGTTCGCCCAGCTGATGCGGCGACTGTGGCGCGGCGAGAAGATCTCGGAGTACTCCGGGGCACTCGGCCACTTCCCGAGTATGCAGCTGGACTCGACCTTCGACGAGCACATCCCGCTTGCCACAACAGCTTTCGGACCCGCAACCCTCGCCATGGCAGGGCGGTCCTACGACGTGGTCGTACTCCACACCTTCTTCTCCGACGAGACCACGGCGCGGGCGGTACAGACCGTGAAGGAGTCGGCCACACGAGCCGGACGCGACCCCGACACCGTGCAGGTGTGGTCGTGCCTGGCCACCGTCGACGACGAGCTCGACGAGAAGACACGGCTACGACGGACTGTCGGCAGACTGGCCACCTACCTCCAGCTCTACGGAGACCTCATGGTGTCCACGAACCGGTGGGATCCGGCCCTGCTGACGAGGTTTCGGGAGTCCGACGTCGTCGGCGGTCTGTCCGGATGGGCCGACGCCGTCGGCGACGCCGAGACCTTCCAACGACTCGGCGAGGTCGTCCCCACCGACTGGCTCGCGTGTGCGGCCACCGGGTCGCCACGGCAGTGTGCGGCCGGGGTTCGCGCCCAGTTCGACCTCGGCGTCGACGGCGTCATCATGCACGGCGCCACCCCGGACGAACTCGCATCGACGGTCCGCGAGTTCGGCGCCCACTGAGATCGGGCGCCCATCACCGGCGCCGAGGGCCGGGCCGCGTACCCCTCAGCAATCCCCGAGCAGCAGGTCGACGGTGTGGCGACACAGTTGTCGCATGTGATCGATCGACATCACCGACGACCCCATCAGCGCCTGGATGGTCAGGCCGTCGAGCAGCGCCATCAGGGTGTGGGCGTTGGTGCGCGAGGTCTCCGGGTCGGCCCCGTCGACCCGATCGAACACCGCCTGCATGCGCTGCGCCCACACCTCGTAGGCACGGTTGTGCACATCGGCGAGGGCCTCGTCGCGTTGCGCTGCGGCCCACCATTCGATCCAGACCCGCCATGACTCCCGGGTGGTCTCGTCGGCGGGGAGATAGGTGTCGATGAGGTCGTACAGCGTGGTCCGGACGTCGGCGGATTCGTCGGCGAAGATGGCCGCGCGGCGCTCCAGCGACTGGGACGCGTTCTCCTCGAACGCCGCCCGGATCAGGTCGAGCTTGGTGTCGAAGTAGTAGTGGACGATCCCACCGGACACCCCCGCACCCTTGGCGACGTCGGACACCCGCAGCCCCACCACACCCCGCTCGGAAAGCTGCTGCAGAGCCGACCGAAGGATCTGTTCCTTGCGAACAGCCTCCACATTGGGCCTCGCCATACTCTTCTCCTCGTGTCGTTCGTCGACGTCATGAACAGCTAAGGGTCTCGCGGCTGGTTCTGTCCCCGGGCCGAACTCGCGCCGACGCGACGACCACCAGCACCGATGCCGCCACGACGAGCGCACCTCCGACGATAGTGCGCAGATCGGGCGATTCACTCCACAACACCACGGCGAAGACCGATGCCCATACAGGTTCGAGCACCATGATGATGGCCGCCGACTCCGCACTCATCCGGGTCTGCGCCCACACCTGGGCCACGATCGCGACGCCCGCGATCGTCGCGAGGTACATCATCGCCGGCCAGTCGGGGCCCGTCGGGAGCGAGAACCCGCCGGGCAGGGCGGCGACGGTGAACACCAGACTCAGCACCGCCAGTTGCACCACCGAGATGGCGATGGCCTTCCCGGCGGTGGCCCAGCGGGCCACCCAGATGACGTGCAGCGCATAGATCAGTGCCGACAGCACCGTGAGTGCCTCGCCGATCCCGAACGACCATCCGCGGACGGCCATCGACGCGACGCCCGCCAGCGACACCGCGGCCGCGATCACCGTGACCCGCGACGGTCGGCGCCGACGCGCGATCGCCAGCAGCATGGGGGTGAACACCACATACAGCGACACCAGGAACGAGGCGACCACGATGGATGCCCGTGACAGACCCTCGAACTGGATGTATTGCGCGAGCCCGAACAGCAGGCCGAGGACCACGCCGTGGCGGAGCTCGGGGCCCCGGATTCCCATCACCGCCCGGGGGCACAGGGCGATCAGGATCGCCACGCCGATCGTGTACCGGACCGCGAGGTAGTCGGCGACGGGCAGCCTGTCGACCAGTTCCTTCGACAGCCCGATCGACAGCCCCCACGCCGCGGCGACGGCGACGAGCACGAGCGGTGCCGCCCATGCCGCGCCGCCGCCGGTGGGTGACGAACCCGTCAGACCTCGCTCAGCGGTTCGTCCGACCACGAGTGCCCTCCAGCACCACGTGCGTCGGATCGTCACCGGTCAGGACGAGGGCGACGTTGCGGGCCTGGACCTCGACATAGGCGTCCATGGTGGCCTCGGAGATGTAGGCCGCGTGCGGGGTGACGACGGTCCGGGCGTGGCGGATGAGCCGATGATCCGGGTTCGGCGGTTCCTCGGCGAGGACGTCGAGCCCGGCACCGGCGAGCCGGCCGCTGTCCAGGGCGTCGAGGACGGCCTGCTCGTCGATCAGGCTGCCGCGGCTCACGTTAACCAGCATGCTGCCGGGCTTCATCAGGCCCAGTCGCCGCGCATCGACCAGGCCGTCGGTCTCCGGCGTCGACGGCAGGTGCAGGCTCACCACGTCGGCCCGCTCGAACACCTCGTCCAGCGTGCACTGCTCGACTCCGGCGGCGCTGCCCATCGGGTCGTAGCCGACGACGCCCTCGACCAGCGGTCCCACCATGGATGCGTAGGCCGCCCCGATCCGGCCGAGGCCGACCACTCCCACGGTCAGGTTGGACAGGCGCCGCATCGGCACGGTGGTGCCGTCCCACTGTCCGGCGCGGACATCGTTGTCGAGCGCCACGATCCCGCGGGCGAGGGCCAGGGTGAGGGCCAGTGCATGCCCGGCGACCTCCTGGGTGGCCACACCGGCGACGTTGGTCACCCAGATGCCGCGCTCACGGCAGGCGTCGACGTCGATCATGTCGGTCCCCACCGACTGCGCAGCAACGATTTTCACGTCCGGCAGGGCGTCGAGGATCTCGACGGTGATGGGGGAGTAGCCGAGCAGCAGTGCGTGCGCACCGGCCCCCTCCCGGGCGATGACCTCGGGGTCGGCGGATCCGATGACGCGGGTGGCGACGCCGGATCGTTCGAGGATGTCGATACCCGGGCGGGGATCGGTGTCGACGATGTCGGTGTAGACCGCGAGCGGGCGGCTGTCCACGGCGGTCATGCGCGGGCTCCTTCTCGGACGTGGATCACGGTGGGACGGTCGGCTTTCAGGGCTTCGACGACCGCCGCGGCGACGTCGTCGGGTTCCTGCGCGCCGACGCCGTGACAGCCGACGGATCGGGCGAGGGCGACGAAGTCGGGGTGGCCGAGGTCGACGGCGTGGACCGGTTCGTCCCGGTCGGCCATCTCGTTGCGGATCTCACCGTATCCGCCGTTGTCGACGACGATGATCGGAAGGGGCAGACGGAGTTCGGCGGCCGTCGCGAGTTCGGCCACGGTGAACATGGTTCCGCCGTCACCCTGGATCACGATCACCGGGGCGTCGGGGTCGGCGACCTTGGCGCCGATCCCGGCCGGCAGACCGAAGCCGAGAGTTCCTGCGCCGGTGGGGAACAGGAAGCTTCGTGCCCGGTGCAGCGGCCAGTTGGACAGGGTGCCGTAATAGACGGCCATCGCGTTGTCGGCGGCGATCACGGTCTCGCGGGGTGTCGCCGCGACGAGTGCATCCACCAGCGGTCCCCAGGTGGCGCCGGTGGCCCGGGCCTCGGCGGTGATCGTCGCGCGGATCTCGTCGATGGTCGTCGCGGTGTCGCGGGCCGGGAGACGTCGGGCCAGTCGCGGTGCCGAGTCGGCGATGTCGCCGAGCACGGCGACGTCGGCGGCCCGGTTCGCGTGGATCCCGGCCGGGTCGATGTCCAGCCGAACCATCGAGGAGATGGTGGGCTGTCCGTACCACCAGTCGGCCGGCGCGAGTTCGGTCCCGATCGCCACCAGCAGATCCGACGATTCGACAAGTGCTCGCACACAGGCGTGTTGGACGCCCGCACCGACGAGCAGGGGATGGTCGTCGGCGACCGCACCCTTGCCGTTGGTGGTGGTCAGCACGGGCGCACCGATCCGTTCGGCGAGGGCGGTCACCTGCTCCGACGCCGAGCCCGCGCCACCGCCGACCACCACGATCGGCGACTGTGCCGCGGTGATGGCCGCGGCGGCCCGCTCGATCGCGTCGTCGGCGGCGACGTGCTGTGCGGTGACCGCACGCGGGTAGTCGTCGATCTCGGCGGTCACGTCGAACAGGTCGAGCGGGATCTCCAGATAGACCGGACGCGGACGGCCGTCGATCATCTCGCCCCACAACTGGGCCACGGCAGCGGGGATCTCCGATACCTGGGACACCCGGACCGCGCGGTGCACGACGGCGGCCATCGACGCGGTCTGGTCCCGGATCTCGTGCAGCAGACCGTTACCGAAGCCCGGGTGGTTCGACGGCATCCCGGGGGAGACGAAGAACACCGGGACCGAGTCGGAATAGGCCTGTGCCGCAGAGGATACCGCGTTGAGGATGGCGGGTCCGGTGGTGGTCAGGACGACGCCGGGGCGGCCGGTGGAGCGTGCGTAGCCGTCGGCGGCATAGCCGGCGCCCTGCTCGTGGCGGACGAGGACGTGGCGCAGCCCGACCCGCTCCAGTGCCGAGTAGGCGCCGAGGTTGTGGGTTCCGGGGATACCGAACACGGTGTCGGCTCCCTGCGCGGCGAGTGCGCGGACCAGCGCCTCGCCTCCGGTCGTGATCACAAAGTCACCTTCTTGCTGTGGTTCGAGGGGTCGGGACGATCAGTCGAGGACACGGGAATCCTCTTTGTTCCAGGCGAGTTCGACACTCATGCCGGTTCGGATGCGGTCGTCGCCACGCCCGACGGGTGTGCGGGCGACCAGTTCCACGCCGGTGTCGGTGCGCGCCATGACGGTCTGGTCGCTGCCGAGGTAGACGCAGTCGGTGACCGTCGCCGTCACCCGGTTGAGTCCGGTGGGCACGTCGCCGGCCGCGGTGTGCACCTGCAGGTCCTCGGGGCGGATCATCAGCGCCGAGCCGTCGGCGGCGGCAGCCCCCACGGCGAGGGTCCGGCCGGTGCCGTCCTCGACGAATCCGTCACGGGTCGTCTTGCCGCTCAAGAAGTTCGACACGCCGATGAACTCGGCGGTGTAGCGGCAGTTGGGGCGCTGATAGAGGTCTTCGGGGGTTCCGAGCTGCAGGATCTCGCCGTTGCGCAGCAGGGCGATACGATCCGACATCGTCAGCGCCTCCTGCTGGTCGTGAGTGACGAAGACGAAGTTGATACCCATCTCGCGGTGGAGTCGACGGATCTCGAGCTGGAGTTGCTCGCGCAGGATCTTGTCGAGCGCGCCCAGCGGCTCGTCCATCAGCAGCACCCGCGGCTTGTAGACGATCGCCCGGGCCAGGGCGACGCGCTGCTGCTGACCGCCGGACAGCTGGCTCGGGCGCCGGTCGGCGTAGTCGGCCATCTCCACCATCGTCAGCGCCTCGGTGACCAGTCCGGGGATCTCGGACTTGGCGAAGCCGTGGCGGCGCAGGCCGTAGGCGACGTTGTCGGCGATGCTCATGTGCGGGAACAGGGCGTAGTGCTGGAACATCATGCCGAGGCCGCGACGGTGCGGCGGGACACGGGTGAGGTCGACGCCGTCGACGGTGACCGATCCGGAGTCGGCCTTGACGAAGCCGGCCATGATGTTGAGCAGGGTGGATTTGCCGGAGCCGCTGGCACCGAGCAGGGTGACGAACTCGCCTTCGCGCATGGAGAGGTTCACGTCGTCGAGGATGACGGCGGAGCCGTAGGTCTTGCGGACGCGCTCGAGGTTGATGAATCCGTGACCGGTGGCGGTGGTGGGCACGGTGAAATCGGTGGTGGTCATGTCAGGCTCCTGCTTTGGCCGAGGTCAGGCGACGAGCGCGGCGGCTCTGGATGAAGCGGAGGATCCCGCTGAGGGCGAATGCCGCGACGATGATGAGCAGAATGAGGCTCGACACCGCGGCCAGCGTCGGGTCGATCTGGATGCGGATGCCCGACCACATCTTCACCGGCAGGGTGGTCATGTCGGGTCCGGACAGGAAGATCGCGACGACGACCTCGTCCCAGCTGGTGATGAAGGCGAAGAGACCGCCGGCCAGCATGCTCGGTGCGATGGCCGGCAGGGTGATGCGGAAGAACGTCTGCAGCGGGCTCGCCCCGAGGTTCATCGACGCCATCTCCAGGCGCCGATCGACCGTGGACAGTCCGGCGACGACGTTGATGATCACGTAGGGGACGCCGAGGCAGGTGTGGACGAGGATGAAGCCCAGCGGGGTCTCGGTGAGTCCGATCTTGAGGAAGGTGATGTAGATCGCCAGGCCGACGATCACGTACGGCACCACCAGCGGGGCGAGCAGCACGGCGAGTACGGCTCCCCGGAAGGGGATTCGGCCGCGGACCAGCGCCAGGGCGGCGAGGGTGCCGAGGACCACCGACAGGACCGCCGAGCCGAGGGCCACCGAGAAGCTCGACGCCGCGGACTGCATCCAGGTGGGGTCGTCGATCAGCGCCTGGAACCACTGGAACGACAGCCCCTTGGGCGGGAAGGTCAGAAACGAACTCTCACCCAACGACATCGGGATGACCAGCAGCACCGGCAGGAGCAGATAGACCGCGATGAGCGCAGCGAGGAGGAAAAGTGCTGTGCGCGTGATGATCCGAGTCATGATCTTCCCATCAGGATGCGTTCGACGTCGACGATCCGGCTGGCGATGGCCAGGAGTGCGAACGTGGTCACCAGCAGGAGTACGGCGAGTGCGGAGGCGAATCCGAATCGAAGGACCGTGCTGACCTGCTGGACGATCAGCTCGCCGATCATCATGTTCTTCGGGCCGCCGAGCAGGGCGGGGGTGATGTAGTAGCCGAGGGCCTGCACAAAGGTGAGCAGTGTCCCCGCCGCGACCCCGGAAGCGCTGAGCGGCACGAAGACTCGCCAGAATGCTCCGGACGGCCGGTCACCGAGCGCCTGGGCGGCCAGCGACAGCCGGGGATCGATGGACCGCATCGAGGCGTAGATGGGCAACACCATGAACGGCAAGGCGATCTGGACCATGCCGAAGATGACGCCGGGTAGCGTGCGCAGGATCGGCATCGGCTCGTCGAGGATACCGGCGTTCATCGCAATCGTGTTGAGCACACCCGTATCTCGCAGCAGGACGATCAGTGCGAAGCTGCGGACCAGGATGCTGGTCCAGAACGGGATGAGGATGACCACCATCATCAGTGCCCGCCACTTCGGCGACACCAGGGTCATGACGTAGGCGTAGGGGTAGCCGAGCGCCAGGGTGACCACGGTGACGGTGAGTGCGACGACGAAGGTGTTGATCAGCACCCGCACGTACACCGAGTCGGCGAAGATCGCCCGGTAGTTCTCGAATCCGACCGTCGGGTCGGTGAAGCTCTTCGCGATCAGCGCGACGATCGGGACCACGAACAGCAGTCCGAGGAACACCAGCAGCGGAAGGGCGAGAGCTCCCCAACCGTCGAAGGCGAATGTCTTGCGCCACTGGCGCTTTTCCTTGACCTCCGCGGGTGACGGCGCCGGGGTCACCTGTGGGGGTGACACTTCGCTGAGCTGGGCCGTCATCGGGCGATCCAGCTGTTGAACCGCTCGGTGATGGCATCGTTGTTCTCGGCCCAGTACGAGTAGTCGATCACGGCTGCGGACTTGTCGTTGACCGCAGCACCGCCGGCCACGTCGTTGCGCTTGTCGGCGGGCATGAGCTCGACGCCGGCCGGGGTGGCAGGGCCGTAGTAGGACGCGACGGCGTCGTCGGCCTGGGACTGCGAGTTGGCGAGGAACCACTTCATCCAGTCAAAGGCCAACTGCGCGTTGGGATAGCCCTTCGGCACGACGACCTGGTCATAGGAGATGAGGTTCTGGCCGTACTCGTTGGCCACCGGCTCGCCCGCCTCGGCGGCCTGGGTGATGCGGCCGTTCCAGGCCTGCACGAGCGGGGCCTCGCCGCTGGCGACCAGCTGGGTCTGCTGATCACCGGTGTCGTACCAGACGATGTCGCTCTTGATCGTGTCGAGCTTGGCGAAGGCGCGGTCGAGGTCGAGCGGGTAGAGGTTCTCGGGTGCGACACCGTCGGCGAGGAGTGCCGCCTCGAAGATCCCGCCGGTCGGGTACTTCCAGAAGCCGCGCTTTCCGGGGAACTTCTCGGTGTCGAAGAACTCGGCCCACGTGGTCGGATGGGCATCCGGGAACGTGTTGGTGTTGTAGGCGATGCTGAAGGTGTACTGCAGGACCGGGATCGCACAGTCGCTCAGTTGTTCAGCGGGTGCACCTGCGGTCTTGGCCGCCTCGACGACGTCGGCCGGCAGCTTCTCGAGGGTTCCGTCTGCGCAGGCGGTGGCTGCGTAGTTGGGCTCGACCTCCACGACACCCCAGGAAACCTTGTTCGCACTGACCTGAGCTGCGATTTTCGCGTAGTCGGTGGGCGAATCCTGCTTGATGGTGACACCGTTCTCCTCCGCCCAGGGAAGGAAGTAGGACTCCACGTGGGCCTTCTGGCCGGCGCCGCCCCACATGGTGACGGTGAGTGACTTGGAGTCTGTACCGGAGCCCGATGCACAGGCCGACAACGAGACTGCAGCAACCGAAACCACAACGGCCGCAAAGGTGTTTCTGCGCATGGCGCCCTCCTAGACTGAACTGATTAACCCATCAGTCAAGAATTAAAGGGTGGCTTGGGTCACATGTCAAGACCGGGTGTGGAGATTTAACGTTGGTGACTTCGTTCGTCACAGGTAGTTTTCACGGCGACCGCCCTTCCCCGCCCGAGACAAGCCCCGAGGCCCTTACCACGCCTGGGCGTCGCGGTCGCGGGATCCGATCACGGACCAGTGGTGTTGTCGCCCTGTAGATCTCATGTACCGGTTCGTCGGACTGCCGGTCTACCGAAGCGGGCAAAGGGGACACGACACCGTCGACTCCGCGCGACATCGATCAGTACCGACACACTGCTGATCGTGTCTCCCCAGACGGTCCTCGACCGCATGGGTGGCCCGACGTCGACCACGAGGATGGCTGCCCCGTCGACGGTCTCGCGACCGGTGACAGCGACACGGTGGTCAACGCCGCTCGAGCACTCACCCCAATGCGTGGTAGCCGACCATGATCTCGAAGGGCCAGGGCAGTGTCACCCCGAATGGTCCAGTTCTGGCCACGCCAGACCGAGCGCCGACAGCCACGGCTCGAACGGGTCACCGACAATCCCCAACTGATCAGCGACCGGCGACCCATCCTGCTCCAAGGCCAGAAAGGCCGCGGGGTCGCAGTCGAACAGGTCAGCCGCCGAAGCCGCGGCGTCAGCCCCGGTGACAGTCATCGCGGTCGCCTCTTCTACCGGATCATCCTCGGGATCGTGGACATGGGCGCGATACACACACCGCGCAGCGTCACCGGCGAGCCCCCACACCGAGAACACACCCCGTACTCGTCGAGATCCTCACACACCACCGCACGGCCACCGGATGTGCCGGCAAAGAACTGATCCTCGTGGCCGTTGGGCAACATCATCGACGCCAACACCGTCAGCCGGGCCCCACCATCACCCGAAGCGACCTCAGAAGCGAACTGATCGAACGGATCCGACCCCCACGACCGGTCCCAGTCCTCGGCCAGTACATCCCGAACCTGCGACAGGACACGCTCGGCGTCCTCGACATCGGCAAGATCAGCGATCAACGCGAACCCATACGTACTCACAGCACGATCCTCTCCGAACTCACACCACCGGTTCTGGAAACACCAGTGGCCTCAACGTATCTGGAGATGCACCCAACTCGGCCAGACCCGCCTGGCGAGTACGCGAGATCAGATCCTCCACACCGCCACGATCATCGTCACGCAACAACTCGAGCATCTCGGCAAAGAACACCTCGCTACTCGGATTGGCGCCGTTCTGATTCACCAACCGATCATCGAGCACCCACTGCACATCCTCGATCAGACCCGCGGTCGGCTTGGCCGCACACACCACCCGCAGCAGCACCAGCCGCTGACGCGACCTTCCGGTGTACAGATAGTCATGGCCCGAAGCGGTTCGCGTGACCAGCGTCTCTTCGCTGTATGCCAAGTAGCCCCTCACGTCACGCACAGGATCGAGTGCCACCCCCACCACCACTTCGGCGAACTCCGCGATCCCCGCCGCACAGACCAAGTCATCCTGGTAGCGAATCCGCGGTTCCCCCGGGAAGACGAACTGATCTCCATCCACGCCGGCATCGCCGGTCCGCGTCGGAGGCAACGGTCCTCCCAGAAATGCCGAGTACGCAAAGACCCTTCCCAGCCTGGTGGGTTCGTACCCGACGTAGAGCGCCCACCACTCGATGTCGGTCCGCATCAGCACGGTCTTTCGACCGTCACCGACGACCCGCCACTGCGGCCCCAATCGCTCAGCCGCGGACGTCACCATCTTCCGCCACGCGGACACACTCATCGCCACGTGATCCCCGCCCACCCCTCTGTGGTCCGCACCGATCTGTCACAGCGCATTCGCCCCCCTGTCCGCTCATCAGTTCACCATCTTCGGGCGACCACCGCTGCCGGTGTCGCACGCCTTCCACCTCATCGCCATATGGCACCTCATCGTCATATCGCACCTCAACAGCCCGACCACGCCCGATCCACACAAACACCCCCACCCACAGCTCCGTCCACACCACCGGTCCATCACCCACTCATCACCACCCACCAGCCATTACGCTCATCCCCATGTCCGGGGGGACCACACACGACCAGCGCACCGACGAGCAACTGCTCCGTGCCCACATCCACGGCGATCCGACCGCCTTCACCATCCTCATCACCCGCCACCAGTCCTATCTGTGGACCGTCGCCAACCGCACCACCGGCAATCCCGACGACGCGGCCGATGCACTCCAAGAAGCACTCCTGAGCGCCCATCGCACCGCGCATACCTTCCGGGCCGACGCCAAGGTCACCAGCTGGTTGCATCGCATCGTCGTGAACGCGGCGCTGGATCGGCTGCGGCGCAACGCAAGCCGTCGGACGCTTCCGCTACCCGAGTTCGACACCCTGGCACTGTCGGACGACGCGGACGAGTTCGGACGGGTCGACCTCGCGGTGAGCATCGACCAGGCGCTCGATGAGCTCCCACCGGACCAGCGTGCCGCGGTCGTGGCCATCGACCTCGAGGGCTACACGGTCGCCGAGGCGGCCGAACGTCTCGGAGTTCCGCACGGCACCATCAAGTCACGGTGCTCCCGGGGACGGGTCAAACTCGCCAACCTGCTCCGCCATCTCCAGACCGGTGACCCGTGAATCCGATCTCGCACGAATCCTGGATCAGACGGAACCGATCACGCCCTCGCGTGCGTCCAAGAGATCAGATGCACACGTGACGACAGGGGACACTGACATGATGACCGCGTCACCCGACGCGTTGACCGGCCGTGCGGCGAGGGGAGGGGAGTGGTGATGAACGATGAGGACGCATCGTCGTTCTCCGCAGAAGACCCTCTGCCAGAGCCACCGTTTCCCGTGAAACTTCTCGCCGACCTCGACGCCGGTGTCCTCGACGAGCGCACCAGTGCGCACATCCGATCACGGATCGTCGACGATCCCGGCGCACAGGCGGTACTCGATGCGCTGGCCCGTACCCGGGAAGACCTGAAGTCTCTCCCGGTCGACCCGCAGCCGGTGCCCGACTGGGTGGATGCCCGTACACAGCAGACCCTCGCCGCGATCAGCGCCGAGGTCGCTGCCGGATCGTCCTCGCTCACCGATCGCCGACGACGTCGGTCCGGGCGGATGTTCGCGGTCCTCGGCGCGGCCGCTGCGATCGTGGTGGCTGTCGTCGCCATCGGCGTGGTGTTCCTGCGTCCGGACACCAATAGTGTTGTGCCACAAGCGAACAACTCACAATCTCAACTATCGACGCCGGCAGCCCCACCCGATGCGGCGGCGGTGCTGTCGGTACTCGGCCGTACCGATGGTGCGCCGTTCTCCTCACCCCAGGCGCTCCGACGCTGCACGTCGGCCAATGGAATCCCCGACACCACCGCCGTCCTCGGGTCGGGGGAGGTGACACTGGACGGCACTCCACAGGTGGTGATCCTGCTCTCGACCGGAACCGCCGGGCGATTCCTGGCGCTGGTCGTCGGCCACGACTGTGACACCGGCAACCCTGCGACGCGGTCAAGCACGGTCATCGGCAGGTGAGCGGCCGACGGGTCGGTTGGACAGTGCGTTCAGCGCCGTACAGCGGCACCGGCGGCCCCACCAGGGGAACATCTCCGCATACCCTGTTGTTGGAAGCCGGTACACGCAGCCCGCTCGCGGGCTGCGAGTCCATGCACACGGAGGACGAATTGACCCAGTCAGACAGCCAGCAGATCCACGACCTGATCATCGTCGGATCCGGACCTGCCGGATACACGGCGGCGATCTATGCGGCTCGCGCCGAGCTCGCCCCCATCGTCTTCGAGGGAACCCAGTTCGGTGGCGCACTGATGACCACCACCGAGGTCGAGAACTTCCCCGGCTTCCAGAACGGCATCCAGGGCCCGGCCCTGATGGACGAGATGCGTGAGCAGGCCATTCGCTTCGGTGCCGACCTCCGCATGGAGGACGTCGAGGAACTTCGGCTGGCCGGTGAGGTCAAGGAGATCGTTGCCGGCGGCGAGACCCACCGCGCCCGCGCCGTCATCCTGGCCATGGGTGCCGCGGCCCGCTACCTCGGTGTCGAAGGTGAGCAGGAACTCCTCGGCCGCGGCGTCTCCGCCTGCGCCACCTGCGACGGTTTCTTCTTCAAGGACCAGGACATCGCCGTGATCGGCGGCGGCGACTCGGCCATGGAGGAGGCGACCTTCCTCACCAAGTTCGCCCGGACGGTCACCTTGATCCACCGCCGCGACGAGTTCCGTGCGTCGCGGATCATGCTCGACCGCGCCCGCAACAACGACAAGATCCGCTTCGTCACCAACTCGGCGATCAAGTCGGTCATCGGCGACGGCTCGGTCACCGGCCTCGAGCTCATCGACACCCGCTCCGGCGACACCGAGACCATCGACGTCACGGGCATGTTCGTCGCGATCGGCCACGACCCCCGCAGCGAGCTGGTCCGTGGTCAGGTCGACCTCGACGACGAGGGCTACGTGCGCGTCCAGGGCCGCACCACCTACACCTCGCTGCCGGGTGTCTTCGCCGCCGGTGACCTGGTCGATCACACCTACCGGCAGGCCATCACCGCCGCCGGCAGCGGTTGTTCGGCCGCCATCGACGCCGAGCGCTGGCTCGCCGAACAAGGCGATGTCGAGGCCACCCCGATCGACGGCGAGATCGTCACCGTCGACGCGGTGCACTGACGCCCCGCCCCGCACGTCTACCCCCGATCACACACTTCTACAAGGAGGAACGCTCAATGGGAGCCAACACCGTCGCCGTCACCGACGCCACCTTCGCCGAGGCCGTCCTCGGCTCCGACAAGCCGGTCCTGGTGGACTTCTGGGCCACCTGGTGCGGCCCGTGCCGCATGGTCGCACCGGTCCTCGAGGAGATCGCCGCCGATCACGCGGAGAAGCTGACCGTCGCCAAGGTCGACGTCGACGCCAACCCGGGCACCGCACGCGACTTCCAGATCATGTCGATCCCCACCATGATCCTGTTCGAGAACGGCAAGCCGACCAAGACCATCGTCGGCGCCAAGGGCAAGGCCGCGATTCTTCGCGATCTCGAATCCGTCGTCGGTTCGAAGGCCTGAACCACAGTTCTTCGAATGACAATCGACCGTCGCCACCGGCATCGTCGCTGGTGGCGGCGTTCGTTGTGGTGATGTGATCTAGATCGGTTTGGTCCACGTGAGCGAAGCTGAAAGAATGCTCGTGGTCCGATCGCCTGCCATTTCCGTCTGGGAAGGGCATACAACGATGATCGGCGGGGACGATGTCGCGTCCGACGCGACTGAGGAGTTTGAGCATGCCACTTTTCCGACTGGGGGATCAGGGACCGGCTGTCGCCGAGATCCGCACCATCCTCGCCGGACAGGGCCTGCTCGCCACCACCGGCGGCCGACACGCCGCCCACGTACCCGCCACTGACGTCTTCGACGACGACACCGATCACGCCGTCCGCGCCTTTCAGCAGCAGCGCGGCCTGATCGTCGACGGCGTCGTCGGACCGTCCACCTACCGCGTGCTGCGCGAAGCCTCCTATCAGCTCGGCGCCCGCGTCCTGCTGTATCGGCTGTCGGCGCCCATGGTGGGAGACGACGTCGCCACCCTGCAGAACCGACTGCAGAACCTCGGCTACTACACGAGCCTCGTCGACGGCGTGTTCGCCGAGACCACGCATGACGCCGTCTGTCTCTACCAGAGTGAGTACGGTCTGGCCGCCGACGGAATCTGCGGACCGGCCACCCTGCGCTCGCTCGATCGCCTCGGAACCCGCGTCACCGGCGGTTCGCCCTACGCCATCCGTCAGGAAGAGCACGTACGCCGTTCCGGGCCCCAGCTGTCCGGTAAGCGGATCGTCATCGACCCGGGCTCCGGAGGCCTGCACGATCTGTCCGACGGGCCCACCGCCGAGCTGGAGAGCCGTCTGCTGTGGGATCTGGCCGCACGTCTGGAAGGACGGATGGCCGCCGCGGGCATGGAGACCTTCCTCTCCCACGACGGCCGTGGACGTCCCGGCGACGATGAGCGCGCCCGCGTCGCGAACATGATCGACGCCGATCTGATGATCTCGCTGCGGTGTGGGCACTACCCCAACCCGTCTGCGAACGGCGTCGCCACGTTCTACTTCGGCAACAGCCATGGCTCGTACTCGACCATCGGCCGCAACCTCGCCGGGTTCATCCAGCGTGAGGTGGCCGCGCGGACACCGCTGACCGATTGCCGCAGCCACGAACGCACCTGGGAGTTGTTGCGTCTCACCCGGATGCCGGTGACACTCATCGACGTCGGCTACATCACCAATCCCGACGATGCGGAGATCCTGGGGGATCCCGACTACCGCAATGTGATCGCCGAGGCGATCCTCGTCGCCGTCAAACGCCTGTATCTCCTCGGTGAGAACGACCGGCCGACCGGTACCTACACCTTTGCCGATCTGCTTGCGGCCGAAGAGATCTCCTGACACATCCGATCCACGAGAAAGGCCCGACGGCGAGATCCACTCGCCGTCGGGCCTTCTTCGTCATCTGTCTGTGCGTGCGGTGCCGGCCATCTGAGGTGACGACACCCGGCTGCGTCCGCCACCGGTAACTCGATCGGCGTCCGGGCCCAGCTCTGGTACGCCCGTACTCAGCCTGTGGGGCCCTGTCGGCGGCCGATCGGAGCGAAGGTGCGTTCCCGGCCCGCCAGGTCGATCGCAGCCATCACGACCAGCTTCTCCAGTGCTCCCTCGACCTCCGACTTCCAGCCCAGACCTTCGTCGAGCTCCAGCCGGAAGCGGGGGAATCGAGGGTGGGATGCCACGACGTCGAATCCCGAGTCCTTGAGGAAGGCCGCGTCGATCATGCACTGGGTGCACAGGTCGGCTTGCGGATAGTCGAGGATCTCGCGGGCGACGTTCACGATCTCCTCGTCCGACCATGCGCTGATGTCGGGGAGTGGCCGGGAACCGGGGATGCCGGCATCGACATCGAAGTCAGACGCCGTCGGAAGACCGGAGCTGCGCACCATGCCGAACGACTCGATGGCGCGAACGCCACGGCGGACGAGATCGGTCACCACGGCGTCGAGCAGGGGGACCGCCACTTCCTCGTAACCGGGCTCGGTACTGATGGCCGTCAGCAGAATCGCGTCGGCACTCACCGGCGAGGTGGGGAAGAGGCGTGAGCGCGGGACACGACCGGGCGGGGCATAGAACGCAGTACCCACCACCACACCGGTGCCACGATCGGTGGCGATCTGTCCGCAAGCACCCCATTCGAGCAACGCCGCGGAGATCCACGCCTCCTTGTCGAACTCGCTCTCGTAGGCTCCGATCTCCGGACCACACCCCGCCGAACTCGACGCCGCGGCTGTGGTCGGATCCACCTCCCAGAAGATGCACCGGCGTGCGTGGGGCGGTAGCGACTCGAATGATTCGAGGCTCAGTCGAGAAATCACGGGATCCATGTCAGGCCACCCGGGTCGAAATGGCGCGGAAACCGAAAGTAGCAGTGCGGCAACTTGTTTCGACGTTGCTCAGCATGCGAACACTTCGTTGTGTCACTGTGACGTAACTTCCGCGTGTGGTTGGTTGGGAGAATTCCACCGTCAAATCACTGCTTGGGGTCGATCAGACCGACGATGCGCTGGAGGTCGTCGACGGATCCGAACTCGACCACGATCTTGCCCTTTCGCTTGCCCAGACTCACTGTCACCCGGGTGTCGAGGCCATCGGAGAGGCGCTCGGCGACGTCCTGCAGCCCCGGCATCTGCATCTGCTTACGCTTCGCGGCCGGGTTCCCGGGCATCGGACCGTCTCCCCGGTTGGCCAAGGTGACCGCTTCCTCGGTCGCCCGCACCGACATCCCCTCGGCAACGATACGCGCCGCGAGCAGCTCCTGAGCGTCACTCCCGGTCTCGAGAGCCAGGAGAGCGCGAGCGTGACCGGCGGACAGAACGCCGGCGGCGACGCGTCGCTGCACCGGAATCGGCAGCTTCAGCAGACGGATCATGTTGGTGATCACCGGTCGCGACCGTCCCAGACGGCTTGCCAGTTCTTCATGTGTCACGTCGAACTCGTCGAGCAGCTGCTGATACGCGGCGGCTTCTTCGAGTGGATTCAGCTGGGCACGGTGGATGTTCTCGAGCAGTGCGTCCCGCAGCATGTCGCCGTCGGGGGTCTCTCGAACGATCGCGGGGATCGCCTCGAGACCCGCTTCCTGGCTCGCACGCCACCGGCGCTCACCCATGACGATCTGATATTCGATGCCGTCCACCGGCTCCGTGAGCCGACGCACGACGATCGGCTGCATCAGACCGAACTCCTTGATGGAGTGGACCAGCTCCGCCATCGCCTCCTCATCGAAGACCGAACGCGGCTGATGCGGGTTCGGCTGGATGACCTTCGGCGCGAGTTCGCGGTACACGGCACCGACCTCGTCCACTGTCCCGACAGCGGGGGAGGGGATCGGATCCGGTGCCGGCGTCGTCGTGGTTTCCTTCACGGCGGAGCCGTTGGTCGCTGCCGGTGCCGGCGCGGTACTTCCCCCGCCGATCACCACGTCGGCAGCTGCCGCTCCCAGACGCGGTGCCTCCGACATCTCACCGTCGGCCGGACCGGTCGGGATCAGGGCCGCCAATCCGCGGCCGAGGCCTCCACGGCGATGTGCGGTCTCTTTGGAACTCACGGGATTCCTCTCGGGAAGTACGGGGGTGGAAGTCGATGGGGGAGGGGAGTGGCAGCTCTCGGCGCCACACACGCTCAGGGCGTGACGGCCTCCGCGGTGTTGGCGCGCAATGCCAGTTCCCGTGCTGCGTCGAGGTAGCTCATCGCTCCACGTGAACCCGGGTCGTACTGGATGATCGTCATCGCGTAACCGGGTGCCTCGGACACCTTGACGCTGCGCGGGATGATCGTCGAAAGCACCTTGTCACCGAAGTGGCGGCGCACTTCCTCGGCGACCTGATCGGCGAGTTTGGTGCGTCCGTCGTACATGGTGAGCAGGATCGTCGAGACGTGCAGATCCTTGTTCAGGTGCGCCTGGACGAGCTCGATGTTCCGGAGCAACTGGCCCACACCCTCGAGGGCGTAATACTCACACTGGATCGGGATCAGCACCTCGCGGGCGGCCACCATCGCATTGACCGTGAGCAGACCCAGCGACGGGGGGCAATCGATGAAGACGTAGTCGAACCCGTAGTCGAGGATCGCCTGATCGTTGAGTGCGTTGCGGAGTCGGTTCTCGCGGGCGACGAGGGAGACCAGTTCGATCTCGGCGCCGGCCAGGTCGAGCGTCGCCGGTACGCAGTAGAGATTCTCGTGGTTGGGGCTCTGCTTGACCGTCTCGCGGATGTCCACCTCACCGAGGAGGAGTTCGTAGACCGACGCGATCTCGGGAGCCCGATGATCGATCCCGAGGGCCGTGCTGGCATTGCCCTGCGGATCGAGATCGATGACCAGAACCTTCAGCCCGTGAACGGCCAGTCCGGCCGCGAGGTTGACTGCCGTGGTCGTCTTACCCACGCCGCCCTTCTGATTGGCAACGGTGATGACGCGGGTGTTGATCGGGCGGGGGAGCTGACCTGATGCGCCGGGAGTCAGGACCTGACTCGCGCGTGCAGCCGCAGCGGCGATCGGGGTGTCATGGAAGGAGTTGTGCGGCGTGGGCACCGAGTTCTTTCTCGAAGTTTCACGTGAAACGTGCTGGTCTTTGTCGACCACGCTGGGACTCCTTTGCCCGTCCAATTGTCCGCCTCCGGGAAATTCGGAGGACTGAGATGACGCCCTTCTATTCTGCGCCCTGCGACCGATCCGCACCAACTACCTCCTGAACTTCTTGTCAGACGTGTCCGACGTGGCGGCCACCCCTGCCGTCCCGCCACGTTTGCGGCGGGGGTTCGATTCGAACCCGGCCTGTTTGACGCCGACGATGAGCGTTGTCGGTACCTCCAACACTTCCTCACCGCACACCACCACAGAGAGCTCGGCGAGCCCGACTTTCGCGGCGGACACCCGATCCCGCTCGATCTCGTCCTGGGCAGACGAACCCTTGATCGCGACGAGTCGTCCCCCGACCCGGATCAGGGGAGCGGACCAGCCGGCCAGTCGCTCCAGCGGGGCAACCGCACGGGACGTGACCACATCGGCCGGATCGATCGCTGAACGCACTGCCTTCTCCTCGGCCCGGCCCCGGATCACGCGAACATCGATTCCAAGGTCAGCGATCGCCTCCTCGAGGAAGGTGGCCCGACGAAGCAGGGGCTCGACGAGCGTCACAGTGAGATCGGGACGTGCGATGGCGAGCGGGATGCCCGGCAGCCCCGCGCCGCTACCGATGTCGACGACCGACGACGACTCCGCAAGCGCCTCGCCCAGGACGGCACAGTTCACGATGTGCCGATCCCAGAGTCGAGGAACTTCTCGCGGTCCGATCAATCCCCGCTCGATGCCGGCGGTGGCCAGCATGTCGCGATACCGGACGGCGAGATCGAGACGATCGCCGAAGACTGTTGCCGCCGATGGGGGAGGGGAGGGGTCGACGTCGGAGACGTCCCCGCGTTCATCCACTACCGGACTCTCGTCATGTTCCACGTGAAACCGTGATCCTCTCAGTTCCCCCGGAGCGCCGTTTCACGTGAAACAGCGCTAATCACACCAATGTAATTTCTGGCCCCGAAAATGAGAAAGTCCCGGTCGAAACCGGGACTCCCTCGTTTGCCTGTAAGTCAGTCGACCTTGATGACGACAACCCTACGCTTGGGCTCGGCACCTTCGGACTCGCTGATGACTCCATCCACAGCCGCGACCGCATCGTGCACGATCTTTCGCTCGAATGGGGTCATCGGATCCAGCGCTTCACGCTCGCCACTGTCGCGGACCCGCTCGGCCACCTCGGTGCCGAGTCGCGCCAGGCGCTCTCGACGATCGGCACGCCACCGCGCGATGTCGAGCATCAGGCGACTGCGGTCACCGGTGGCCTGCTGCACGGCCAGACGGGTCAGCTCCTGCAGGGCATCGAGCACCTCGCCCTTACGGCCGACCAGCTTCGCCAGATCATCACCACCGTCGATGCTGACGACGGCGCGGTCACCGTCGACATCCAGATCGATGTCGCCGTCGAAGTCGAGGACATCGAGGAGCTGCTCGAGGTAGTCGCCGGCGATCTCGCCCTCTTCGACCAGACGATCCTCCTCGTCTACCTCGTCGTCCTCGTCGTCCTCGTCATCATCAGAATCGTCGGCCTCGTCATCATCAGAATCGTCGGCCTCGGCGTCCTCGTCGACGTCGTCGGCGTCGTCGGCGGCGTCGTCCTGCTCGGTCGAGGAGTCCTCGGCGTCGGTCACTGCGGTCTCGGAGGCGTTCGACTCGCCCTCTCCGGTCGCGGGCACGCTCGTCACGGACTCATCGGCGATGACGTTCTCGGTCACGTCCGGATCGCCTTGGGTCGCGGTCTCGGCTGTCATCTCAGTTCCACCTAACTCTTGCTCTTACCTGTCAAGTCTGTCGGCCCGAATCGGGCGCTCCCGCCTCGGCGGGAAGTCAGCGACGGCCACCCTTGCGGCCGCCCTTCTTGCCGCCGCCGCCACGATTCTTCTGGCCCTGACGATTCTGTGGCCCGTTCTGGCCGGCCTTGTTCGCCGGCTTCTGACCCGGGCGCGGCTTGGCCGATGGGGTAGGGGAGGAGTCCCCGTCACCGCCGTCCTCCTCATCCGCGGGATCCGCTTGGTCCTCGGTCGTGGCCGGGGTGGCCGGCGCCTCCGCAGCGGAACCCCGCTTGAGGAAGGACAGCTTGCCGAGGACCGATTCCTTCGGATCCGACGCCGTCGTCGCCGGCTTCTCGTCCTCGCTCGACTCGGTCGCAGTGGCTCCGATGGCCTTCTTGGAGCGGTCGGGCTTCACACCGGGCTTCGGTGCGTTGGCCTTGAGCTTCTCCTGCTTGGCCAGGCGTGCCTCTTCTTCTTCCTTCTCGATCTTGCCGAAGACCAGGTGCTGCTGACCATAGGTCCAGATGTTGTTGCTCATCCAGTACAGGAGGATGGCGACCGGGAAGAACGGTCCGGTGAGCAGGATGCCCAGCGGGAAGACGTAGAGCGCCAGCATGTTCATCATGCGGGTCTGCGGGTTCTCGAGAGCGGCCTCGGGCTGACGTGCCACCGAAGCACGCGAGTTCATGTGGGTGGCGATGGACGCGATGATCATCATCGGGATGACGACCAGGGTGATGTTCAGGCGGGTGAAGTCGATCGGCGACCCGGGCTGGACGAACGCCGCCCATTCGGTCTTCGGCTCGGTGATGTACGACGACAACGGCACACCGAAGAGTCGCGCGTCGAGGAAGTTCTGCACCTGGTCGACATTGAAGATGTAGTTGCCGACGTTACGGGTTTCCTCCGGCGACATGCCGAGCTGCCCCATACCGGTACCGGTCCGGTTGAACGACCGCAACACGTGGAACAGGCCGATGAAGACGGGGATCTGCAGGAACATCGGCAGGCAGCCGAGCAGGGGATTGAACCCGTGGTCCTTCTGCAGCTTCTGCATCTCCTCGGTCATCTTCACGCGATCCTTGGCGTACTTCTTGCGGATCGCCTGCAGCTGAGGATTGATCTCCTGCATCTTCTTCGTGGTGCGGATCTGCTTCACGAAGGGCTTGTAGAGGATCGCGCGCAGGGTGAACACCAGGAACACCACCGACAACGCCCACGCGACTCCGTCACCGCCCGGGGAATTGGGCGTGATGAAGTCGAACAACCAATGCCAGAACCACATGATCGCGGAGACCGGCCAATAGATGAAGTTCAGCACGGGTTAGAAATCCCTCACTTCCGTAGATGCGCGAACGCTGTCGCCCTCGGATGGACCACGATTCGGATCCGCGTCGTCGTCGGCCTCGTCCTCCCAGGAGGAGCGGACCGACGGATCCTGCGGTGGATGCCGGAACCCACGCTCGGGTACCGGGTCATATCCAGGTTTGTGCCACGGCCCGCACTTCAGGAGTCGCAACACCGCGAGGGCGCCTCCGTGAAAGAAGCCGTGTCGGGTCAGCGCCTCGACCGCGTACCCCGAGCAGGTGGGCTCGAAGCGGCACGTCGGGAGGTGCATCGGGGAAATCCAGGTGCGGTAGAGCTCGATCAGGAAGATCACGCTGCGCCGCGGCAACAGGTAGAGGAAACGTCGGACCGCCGCCCACCGGTCGGTGCCCGTGACGGCGGGATCCGTGTCGGAGGACGAGGGATCGGTTGCCGATGGGGGCCGGGTGGGGGCGGTGCCGGTCATACCGGGACCTCGGCGTCGGCCGGGGGCGCGAGCCGTCGGATCCGTCCTCGTCCGAGTGCCTCGGACAGTTGGGCGGCGAGCTCGGGGCTGCCGAGTGTCGCCGCACCGGGCAGGGCACGGATCACCACATACGACTCGGTGGCCGGTACCTGGTCGATCACCGATGCGAACGCAGCGCGGAGGCGACGTGCCACCTGGTGGCGCACGACGGCGGATCCGACCGACTTGCTGACGATCAGGCCCAACCAGGGACCGCCGATCATGGCGACATCACGACGACGACGCGCAGGATCCGGCCAGGTCGCGGGAACCACCGCGACACTGACCACCAGATCATGCGTCGATACCCGCACGCCCTTCTTGAGCGTGCGGGCAAAGTCGGATCCACGAGAGATCCGATGACCGGCCGACATCATCGAGCATCACGAAGCCGGTCGGACCAGAGGTCACGACCGGCGGCGTGCATCGAGATCAGGCCGTGAGCTTCGCGCGGCCCTTGGTACGACGGCTGTTGACGATTGCGCGGCCGGCGCGGGTCCGCATACGCAGACGGAAGCCGTGCACACGAGAACGACGACGGTTGTTGGGCTGGAAAGTGCGCTTTCCCTTGGCCACGATGACTCCTTGTGTCCGCTGTGGGCACGCCGGTAGCGCGCGATTCCCACATCCTGTGTTGGTCTCTGCTTATCCTGGGGCGGTGCCGAGCTGATGCCGGTTGGCAGACCCCGCCGATCTGTCCGGCAAAGACCTCTGACCGGGCAAAACGGCACAATCCACCGCGCAAGTCCGCGACCTGGATGACCAGTCGAGACTACTCAAGCGCACCGCGCAAATCAAACGAGCGCCATAGTCGCTGGCCACAGCGGGTGCGCGTGATCCGTTCGGACGAGTCCGGGCCGGATGTCTTTGGCGGCCGAGAACTCCTCTGTTACCGTCGCTCCGAGCGCTCACGGCGCGCGGTCGATGGAGTCTGTCATCCCGCGGTTCGTGGCCCCATCCACCTCTTTGTCCACAGCTGGGGATAAGTTTGTGGACAAGTCGTCGTCTCCCACCGCATGGTGACATCCACGTCGACCGGTAACTGGTAATTTCGTCGTCGCCGGCAAAGGTGAAGAAGTGTGCCCCGCCGCGCCGGGCAGGAGGGTCCAAACGTGACGTCAGATCGTGACTCGTTCGGAGAGGTGTGGCAACGTGTCGTCGCCGAACTCAACGACGATTCCGCCCAGGGCGACCACGAACCCCTGACCCGCCAGCAAAAAGCCTGGTTGTCGCTGGTTCAGCCGCTCACCCTGGCCGAGGGGTTCGCCCTGCTCACCGTGCCCACGCCGCTGGTGCAGGAGCAGATCGAACGCAATCTGCGCGACACCATCCGCACCACGCTGAGCCGTCACCTCGGACAACCGGTCGATCTGGGTGTGCGGACCGCCACCCCGCCGCCGGTCGAGGAACACACCCCGGCCGACACACCCGCACCTGCCGCACAGTCGCCCGCCGCGGCACCCGGATCCCAGGTTCCGGCGAGTACCGCCGTTCCGGCCGCGGGATCCGACGGTGTCGGTGATCACGTCCCGCCCGCACGACCTGCCGCCGACGGTGTGGTCGGACCGGCCCCGGCCGGTGCAGACTGGTCGAGTTACTTCGCCGAACGTCCCGCCACGCCGACTCCGGCCGCCTCGCCGGCGAGCCTGAACCCGAAGTACACCTTCGACACCTTTGTGATCGGTGCCTCCAACCGCTTTGCGCACGCATCCGCGGTCGCCGTCGCCGAGGCACCGGCCCGGGCGTACAACCCGCTGTTCATCTGGGGTGAGTCCGGTCTCGGCAAGACCCACCTGCTGCATGCGGCTGGCCACTACGCGCAACGTCTCTTCCCGGGTATGCGGGTGAAGTACGTCTCCACCGAGGAGTTCACCAACGACTTCATCAACTCGCTGCGTGACGACCGGCGGGTGGCGTTCAAACGCCGCTACCGTGACGTCGACGTGCTGCTGGTGGACGACATCCAGTTCCTGATCGGCAAGGAAGGTATCCAGGAAGAGTTCTTCCACACCTTCAACACGCTGCACAACACCAGCAAGCAGATCGTGATCTCATCCGATCGTCCGCCCAAACAGCTTGCGACACTTGAGGATCGGCTTCGAACCCGGTTCGAGTGGGGCTTGATCACCGACGTCCAGCCGCCGGATCTGGAAACCCGGATCGCGATCCTGCGCAAGAAGGCGCAGATGGACAACATCGCCGTCCCCGACGACGTGCTCGAGCTGATCGCCTCCAAGATCGAACGCAACATCCGTGAGCTCGAGGGCGCGCTGATCCGTGTCACCGCGTTCGCCTCGCTGAACAACACCGAGCTCGACAAATCCCTGGCCGACGTCGTCCTGCAGGCCCTGCTGCCCAACGACGGCACGCTGGAGATCTCCGCGGCCAGCATCCTGGCGATCACCGCCGAGTACTTCGACATCTCGGTCGACGAACTGCGTGGGCCGGGCAAGGCCCGCTCGTTGGCGCAGGCCCGTCAGATCTCGATGTATCTGTGCCGTGAGCTCACCGATCTGTCGCTGCCGAAGATCGGCGAGACCTTCGATCGCGATCACACCACCGTGATGTACGCCGAGCGCAAGATTCGCAAGGAGATGGCCGAGCGCCGCAAGGTCTACGACCACGTCCAGGAGCTGACCGCCCGGATCAAGCAGCGCGCCGACCGCTGACGCCATTTCGGGTCCCGGGCCCACCTCGGGAAATGCCCGTAACGGCCCCTGAGTGCCTCTCTGCGCCCCTTTGCCCGCCCCCGCGAGCAAGGGGGCGCCCTTTTTTTCGTCATCGCGCGCGGATCCGACCGATCTGCCGTCGATCAGAGCCGATCTGCGGCCGTCGGCCAGGAACCGCATCGTGAGGATCCGCGCGGATCCGTGCCCGATGGGGCCGGCCGTCCGGGGCGCCACCACGCATCTACACGCCGTCGAGAACTCACCCCGAGACAGCCGCCGGCCGCCCAACCCTCGATCTCCGCGCGAGCCTTCGGGACGCGGATCCAGGTGGATCCGACCGGATCCGCCGACTTTTTGTCATTCGATGCGACCTGGGCTTTTGCGAATCACAAAACTGTGGATGACGTGTGGGGATCCGAGGCCCTCACTGTGCACGATCAGTGGACGGAGGGTGAATGACAAAAATCATCCACATGCCGCACCATCGCCACCCACCCGTCATCCACCGGTAGTCAACAACCACGGATCCGTCGTGTCCAGCACGGATCCGTCGAATTCCACAGGATCCACAGGCTCTACTACTTCCATTGATCTCTCTCTAGAGAGATCTTCTTGTAAGAAGAACCTGTGTACACAGGCCCGCTCCGCGACCCCCCGAAACATGTGATTCGCGGCGTGGCGACTTGACCCCCAACCACCCCCGCACCCGTCGCGGCGTTCTAGAGTGGGAACTCGCCAATCGTGAACATCCTGTGGAACCGTGCAAGACATCCGCGGAGTGCACGACCCATCCCGCGGAGTCCCACGACCCGCAACACCGTCGGATCCACCGACCCGATCCACCGACGCAACTCAAGAGAAGGGTTTTCCCCGAGTTATGAAGTTCCGTGTCGCGCGCGACGAGTTCTCCGATGCCGTTGCCTGGGTTGCCCGCAGCCTGCCGTCTCGTCCGCCGGTCCCGGTTCTCGGTTGTGTGGTGCTCACCGCAGGTGACGACCCCACCGGTGGCCTGACCATCTCCGGATTCGACTACGAGGTCTCTGCCCAGGAGTCCATCGCGTCGGAGATCGCCGAACCGGGCAAGGTGCTGGTGTCGGGTCGTCTGCTCGCCGACATCACCCGTGCGTTACCGAACAAGCCGGTCGACGTGCATCTCGACGGATCCCGCGTCGCCATCGCCTGTGGCAGCGCCAAGTTTTCGCTTCCGACCATGCCGGTAGAGGACTACCCGCAGCTCCCGGACGTGCCGACGGTCACCGGATCCATCCCGGCCACGTTGTTCGCCGAGGCCATCTCGCAGGTCGCCGTCGCGGCCGGCCGTGACGACACGCTGCCGATGCTGACCGGTGTGCGCGTCGAGATCGAGGGCAGCAGCGTCGTCCTGGCGGCCACCGACCGCTTCCGTCTCGCGGTGCGTGAGCTGGAGTGGGAGCCCGAGCAGGCCGACATCAACGGTGCCGTGCTGGTCCCGGCCAAGACTCTCTCGGAGAGCGCCAAGACCGCCGGTGCCGAGGGCACCGGTGCGGTCCGGCTGGCCTTCGGTTCCGGTGACGGGATCGGTGCCGAGGGGATCCTGGGCATCCTGGGCGAGACCAAGCAGACCACCACGCGTCTGCTCGACGCCGACTTCCCCAAGTTCCGTCAGCTGTTGCCGGCCAGTCACACCGCGGTCGCCACCATCGAGAGCGCGCCGCTGATCGAGGCGATCAAGCGTGTGTCGCTGGTCGCCGAGCGTGGGGCGCAGGTCCGGATGGAGTTCTCCGGTGGATCCGTGCTGCTCACGGCCGGTGGCGACGAGGCCGGTAAGGCCGAGGAGGAGCTGCCGGTGGAGTTCCAGGGCGAGCCGCTGACCATCGCCTTCAACCCCGGATACCTGCAGGACGGGCTGTCGGCGATCAACGCCAAGTCGGTCGACTTCGGTTTCACCACGCCGAGCCGGCCCGCGGTGCTGCGTCCGTCCGCCGGTGAGCGTCCGGTGCCCGACGAGTCGGGTGCCTTCGTCGCCCCGGAGAGCGTGTTCAGCTACCTGCTGATGCCGGTGCGGCTGCCGGGCTGATCGCCCGCGCATATCCTGGCCCCATCGTCCCCTCACCTCGAAGGATCCTGCGATGCAACTCGGACTGATCGGCCTCGGCAAGATGGGCGCCAACATGCGCACCCGGATCACCGCCGGAGGTCACCAGGTTGTCGGCTACGACCCGCGGCCGGAGGTGTCCGACGTGGCGTCGCTGGCCGACCTGGTCGGTGCGCTCGAGGCGCCCCGCGCGGTGTGGGTGATGGTGCCGTCGGGGGATCCGACACGCTCGACAGTGGCCGAGCTCGCCGAGCTGCTGGCCCCGGGTGACATCGTCGTCGACGGCGGCAACTCCCGCTACACCGATGACATCGAGCATTCGAAGGTGTTGGGTGCCAAGGGGATCGGTTACATCGACTGCGGTGTGTCCGGCGGTGTGTGGGGTCTGGAGAACGGGTACGGCCTGATGGCCGGAGGATCCGACGCCGACATCGCCCGGCTGATGCCGATCTTCGACGCACTCCGTCCGGAGGGTGAGCGTGCCGACGGCTTCGTCCACTCCGGTCCGGTGGGTGCCGGGCACTACGCGAAGATGGTGCACAACGGCATCGAGTACGGCCTGATGCACGCCTACGGCGAGGGTTACGAGCTGCTCGCGGCCGAACCGCTGATCACCGACGTCGAGGGCACCCTGCGGGCCTGGACGCACGGCACCGTCATCCGGTCCTGGTTGCTGGATCTGCTGGTCCGGGCGCTGCAGGAGGATCCGGGGCTCGCCGGTATCTCCGACTACACCACCGACTCCGGTGAGGGACGCTGGACGGTGGAGGAGGCCATCCGTCATTCGGTGCCTGCCAACGTCATCTCGGCCGCGCTGTTCGCCCGGTTCGCCTCCCGTCAGGACGGCTCCCCGGCCCTGAAAGCCGTTTCGGCACTTCGTAATCAGTTCGGTGGACATTCGGTGCGCAATACCGCCGGAGAGGCCGTCGGCGAGTCCGGTGCACCGCCGAGCTCCCCGGTCGCCGGCACGTAGTCGTGTTCGTCCGGGAACTGCACCTGCGTGATTTCCGGTCGTGGCCCCAGGCGGATCTGGAGCTGGGACCGGGACCCACCGTCATCACCGGGCGCAACGGTTTCGGCAAGACCAACCTGATCGAGTCGCTGTTCTATCTGGCGACGATGCGCTCGCACCGGGTGGGTAACGACGCCCCGCTGGTGGCCTCGTCGAAGACGTCGGCGCTGGTCACCGCGACGGTGGAGAACAACGGTCGTGAGCTGACGGCGTCGTTGCAGATCAACGCCGAGGGATCCAACAAGGCCTGGCTCAACACCTCACCGCAGCGTCGCCCGCGGGATCTGCTCGGCGTGTTGCGCACCGTGCTGTTCGCGCCGGAGGATCTGATGCTGGTACGCGGGGATCCGTCGGATCGGCGACGATTTCTCGATGAGCTTGTGGCACAACGTGGTCCGCGCCTTGCGGCCGCCCGGTCCGATTACGACAGGGTGCTCCGGCAGCGCTCGGCGTTGCTCAAGACCGCCGGGTCGGCCCTGCGGCGCGGGGGATCCGACGGTGCATCGGTGCTGAGCACACTGGACGTGTGGGACAGCCAGCTGGCCGATCTCGGTGCGGCGGTCACCGCGGCGCGTATCGACGTGCTCAACGATCTGCGGCCGCATGTCGTCGGGTCGTATGCGGCCATCGCACCGCACTCTCGACCGGCCGATCTGCGCTACCGCTCGTCTGCCGGGGATGCGGTGTTGCCGGCCGACGACGAGCCCGCAGACCCCGAGCACATCGCGTCGGTGCTGCTGGCCGAGCTGGCCCGCGTCCGCGACAAGGAGATCGACCGCGGGCTCTCCCTGGTGGGTCCGCACCGCGACGATCTCGATCTGATCCTCGGCTCGGAGAACGCGAAAGGCTTTGCCTCCCACGGGGAATCGTGGTCCTTTGCGTTGGCTTTGCGACTCGGTTCGGTGGAACTCACACGTGTCGAGGGCATCGAACCGGTGATCATGCTCGACGACGTCTTCGCCGAACTCGACGCCGCCCGGCGCCGCAAGCTCGTCGAGTTCACCGCCGGTGCCGAGCAGTTGCTGATCACCGCTGCTGTCGTCGATGACATCCCCGAGCAGATCGGCGGCCGTCGGATCCGCGTGGAACTCCTCGAAGAGGACGGGGTGCGCCGCTCGGTGATCACCGGCGTCGACGACCTCGGATCTCTCGGGCCCGGATCGGAGGTCGTGGGATCCTCCGGCACCGTGGGATCCGCTGAGGAGATCTCCGGGGATCCGGAATCCGCCGGGACGTCGCGCGTGGGAGGGGAACCGTTCGGATCGGTCGAGCCGGTCGGATCCCCTGATGGGGGCGGCGCCGACGGTTCCGCCGAGCCGCCCGTCCAGGGATCCGAGGGGGGATCCCTCGATGCCGTCCTCGACGGGGCGCAAGAATTGTCGGGGGAGAGCGGGACACTGTCGTCATGAGTGGGGAAACGACGGGCGAATCGGCAGATCAGCCCACCGAGGCGGGCACCGCCTCGGCCGGGCCGGAGCTCAGTGGTTACGAGCGGGCCCGCAAGGCACTCGAAGAGGCCCGGGCCGCGGCGCGGGCATCGGGGAAGTCGGTCGGTCAGGGCCGGGCGTCGCCGCAGCGGCGGCCGCTGCGCGCCGGTGGGAGTCGTCGGCGGTGGTCCGGCGCCGGACCCGACGGCCGGGATCCGCAGCCGTTCGGCCGGCTGGTCGGCGGTATCGCCCGGGAACGCGGGTGGGAACCGCAGATCGCCGAGGGCACCCTGTTCGGCATGTGGGAGCAGATCGTCGGATCCGACATCGCCTCTCACGCGCAGCCAACCGCCCTGCGCGACAACGTCTTGTCGGTGCAGGCGGAGTCGACGGCGTGGGCCACCCAGCTGCGATACGTGCAGTCACAGATCCTCGCGAAGATCGCCGCGGCGGTGGGTGACGGTGCGGTCACCTCGCTGCGGATCACCGGCCCCAAGGCCCCGTCGTGGCGCAAGGGGGACCGGCACGTGCGGGGTCGCGGTCCGCGCGACACGTACGGCTGAGTCGGGGCCTGAAGGGGCTCCCTCCGCGGATTCACTGCCAGAGACTTTCTCAGCGAGATTTTGGGTACCGACCACGACCGGACCGGCAGTTGACTGAAAAAATCGGTCTGAGCGCGATTGAGCGGCCCCAGATGTGGGTCTGTGCGTGCCTGAGGCAGTACACTGGTGAGAGTAGTCCCGACAGGGGGATCAGCAGCCCGTTGCGGCGGCCGGTATTCGCGGGGGTCCACCACCCGCGTGTCCTGGCGATCGTACGGGCGGTTTTGTGTGCTGATCCCACCTCGCCTGCCGGGCTGGATGAGATCAGAACAGGAGTGGACGCACCTCGTGGCCGACACCAATGACAAGACCGACAGCCCAGGACCGAAGAAGCCGAAGAAGAAGCCGTCTGAGTACGGTGCCGATTCGATCAACATCCTCGAAGGTCTCGAGGCGGTCCGCAAGCGTCCCGGTATGTACATCGGTTCCACCGGTGAACGTGGTCTTCACCACCTGATCTGGGAGGTCGTCGACAACTCGGTCGACGAGGCGATGGCCGGCTTCGCCAGCCGCGTCGACGTCACGCTGCTGGCCGACGGCGGTGTCGAGGTGATCGACGACGGTCGTGGTATCCCCGTCGCGATGCACGCCACCGGTGTCCCCACCGTCGAGGTGGTGCTCACCCAGCTGCACGCCGGCGGCAAGTTCGACTCCGACTCCTATGCGGTCTCGGGTGGTCTGCACGGCGTCGGTATCTCCGTGGTCAACGCGCTGTCGACCAAGGTGGAGGTGGAGATCGCGCGTGACGGCTACAACTGGGCGGAGACCTTCACCGACTCCAAGCCCGGCGAGCTGGTCCAGGGTGATGCGACCCGCAAGACCGGTACCACCGTCCGGTTCTGGCCGGACCCGTCGATCTTCACCGAGACCACCGCGTTCAACGCCGAGACCGTTGCCCGTCGTCTGCAGGAGATGGCCTTCCTGAACAAGGGCCTGACGATCACCCTCACCGACAACCGACCCAAGGCGGTCGAGGTCCCCGGCGATCCCAACGGTGACGCCGAGACCGGCGAGGGCGGCCCCGACACCGCCGAGGCGGTCAAGTCGGAGGAGGAGAAGAAGGTCGCGGCGTCCAAGCCCAAGACGCGTACCTATCACTACCCCGACGGCCTCGTCGACTACATCAAGCACATCAACCGCACCAAGACCGCGATCCACAAGTCGGTCATCGGCTTCACCGGCAAGGGCACCGGTCACGAGGTCGAGATCGCGATGCAGTGGAACGACGGCTACTCCGAGTCGGTGCACACCTTCGCCAACACGATCAACACCCACGAGGGCGGCACGCACGAGGAAGGTTTCCGCGCGGCGCTGACCCGTGTGGTGAACTCCTATGCGCGAGACAAGAAGCTGCTCAAGGAGAAGGATTCCAACCTCACCGGTGACGACATCCGTGAGGGTCTCGCCGCGGTGATCTCGGTGAAGGTCGCCGAGCCGCAGTTCGAGGGCCAGACCAAGACCAAGCTCGGCAACACCGAGGTCAAGAGCTTCGTGCAGAAGGCCTCCGGCGAGCATCTCGAGCACTGGTTCGAGGCCAACCCGGCCGAGGCCAAGGTGATCGTCAACAAGGCGGTCGACTCCGCCCACGCCCGTCTCGCGGCCCGCAAGGCGCGAGATCTGGTGCGCCGCAAGAGTGCAACCGACATCGGCGGTCTCCCGGGTAAGCTCGCCGACTGCCGTTCCAACGATCCCAGCAAGTGCGAGGTCTACCTGGTGGAGGGTGACTCCGCCGGTGGTTCGGCCAAGACCGGCCGCGACTCGATGTACCAGGCGATCCTGCCGTTGCGCGGCAAGATCATCAACGTCGAGAAGGCCCGCATCGACCGCGTCCTCAAGAACGCCGAGGTCCAGTCGATCATCACCGCCTTCGGCACCGGCATCCACGACGAGTTCGACATCAGCAAGCTGCGCTACCACAAGATCGTGCTGATGGCCGACGCCGACGTCGACGGCCAGCACATCTCGACGCTACTGCTGACCCTGCTGTTCCGGTTCATGCGTCCGCTCATCGAGCAGGGCCACGTCTACCTGGCACAGCCGCCGCTGTACAAGCTCAAGTGGCAGAAGGGCGCCGAGCCGGAATACGCCTACAGCGACCGTGAGCGCGATGCGATGATCGAGGCCGGTGTGTCCTCCGGCAAGAAGATCAACACCGACGACGGTATCCAGCGCTACAAGGGCCTCGGCGAGATGAACCCGAGCGAGCTGTGGGAGACCACCATGGATCCGGCCACCCGGACCCTGCGTCTGGTCACCCTCGACGACGCCGCCGCAGCCGACGAACTGTTCTCCGTGCTGATGGGCGAAGACGTCGTCGCCCGACGCAGTTTCATCGCCCGCAACGCGAAAGACGTTCGCTTCCTCGATGTCTGATCGGTGATCCCGGGAGAACTGCCCGGGCACAGTCGGATTCGACGCGAACACCCATGAAGGAACTCTGATGACTGACACCACCCTCCCGCCCACCGGCGGTGAAGGCGATCGCATCGAACCGGTCGATCTCGGCCAGGAGATGCAGAACAGCTACATCGACTACGCGATGAGCGTGATCGTGGGCCGTGCCCTGCCGGAGGTGCGCGACGGCCTCAAGCCGGTGCACCGCCGACTGCTCTACGCCTCCTACGACGCCGGCTTCCGCCCCGACCGCAGCTATGTGAAGTCGGCGAAACCCGTTGCCGAGACGATGGGTAACTACCACCCGCACGGCGACTCGGCCATCTACGACGCCCTGGTGCGTCTGGCCCAGCCGTGGTCGATGCGCTACCCGCTCGTCGACGGTCAGGGCAACTTCGGTTCCCGCGGCAACGACGGCCCCGCCGCGATGCGGTACACCGAGGCCCGCCTCACCCCGCTGGCCATGCAGATGCTGCGTGACATCGACGAGGACACAGTCGATTTCACCCCGAACTACGACGGCAAGACCAACGAGCCCACGGTGCTTCCGGCCCGTGTGCCCAACCTGCTGATCAACGGTTCCGGCGGTATCGCGGTCGGTATGGCCACCAACATCCCGCCGCACAACCTCAACGAGGTCGCCGAGGCCATCTTCTGGGCGCTCGAGCACCACGACGCCGACGACGAGAGCACGCTCGCCGCGTGTATGGAGCGGATCAAGGGACCGGACTTCCCGACCGCGGGCCTGATCGTCGGTGGCCAGGGCATCAAGGACGCCTACACCACCGGCCGTGGATCGATCCGCATGCGCGGTGTGGTCGAGATCGAGGAGGGCAAGGGCGGGCAGGCGCAGATCGTCATCTCCGAGCTGCCCTACCAGGTCAACCCCGACAACATGATCCAGTCGATCGCCGAGCAGGTGAACGAAGGAAAACTCAAGGGCATCAGCAAGATCGAGGATCACTCCTCCGATCGTGTGGGCCTGCGGATCGTGGTGACGCTGCGTCGTGACGCGGTCGCCAAGGTCGTGCTGAACAACCTGTACAAGCACAGCCAGTTGCAGACCAGCTTCGGCGCCAACATGCTCTCCATCGTCGACGGCGTGCCGCGCACCCTGCGTCTCGACCAGATGATCCGCCACTACGTGAACCATCAGATCGACGTCATCGTGCGTCGCACCCGCTACCGGTTGCGCAAGGCCGAAGAGCGCGCCCACATCCTGCGGGGTCTGGTCAAAGCCCTTGACGCCCTTGATGAAGTGATCGCGTTGATCCGTGCGTCGGCCAACACCGAGGCCGCCCGTACCGGGTTGATGGACCTGCTGGAGATCGACGAGATCCAGGCCGACGCCATCCTGGCGATGCAGCTGCGTCGCCTGTCGGCGTTGGAGCGGCAGAAGATCATCGACGAGTTGGCCGAGATCGAGCGCGAGATCGCCGATTACCAGGACATCCTGGCCCGCCCGGAGCGTCAGCGCGCGATCGTCCGCGACGAGCTCGCCGAGATCGTCGAGAAGTACGGCGACGAGCGTCGGACCAAGATCATCGCCGCCGACGGGGACGTCTCCGACGAGGACTTGATCGCCCGCGAGGACGTCGTCGTCACCATCACCGAGACCGGCTACGCCAAGCGCACCAAGACCGACCTGTACCGCAGCCAGCGGCGCGGCGGGAAGGGTGTGCAGGGCGCCGGCCTCAAGCAGGACGACATCGTCGCGCACTTCTTCGTGTGCTCCACACACGATTGGATCCTCTTCTTCACCACCAAGGGGCGGGTGTACCGCGCCAAGGCCTACGAGCTTCCGGAGGCCAACCGCACGGCCCGCGGTCAGCACGTCGCCAACCTGCTGGCCTTCCAGCCGGAGGAGCGGATCGCCCAGATCATCCAGATCAAGGCCTACGACGACGCGCCGTATCTGGTGCTCGCCACCCGCAACGGTCTGGTGAAGAAGTCGCGCCTGGAGGACTTCGACTCCAACCGGTCCGGCGGTATCGCCGCGATCAACCTGCGTGGCGAGGACGAGCTGGTCGGGGCACAGCTGTGCAGCGCCGACGACGACCTGCTGCTGGTCAGCCACAAGGGGCAGTCGATCCGCTTCCACGCCGACGACGAGGCGCTGCGGCCGATGGGTCGCCAGACCTCCGGCGTGCAGGGCATGCGGTTCAACGACGACGACACGCTGCTGTCGCTCAACGTGGTCCGCGAGGGCACCTATCTGCTGGTGGCGACCTCCGGCGGCTACGCCAAGCGCACCGGCATGGACGACTACCCGGTGCAGGGCCGCGGCGGCAAGGGCGTGCTGACCATCCAGCACGACAAGCGACGCGGGATCCTGATCGGCGCGACCATCGTCGACGACGATTCGGAGCTGTACGCCATCACCTCCGGTGGCGGGGTCATCCGGACCGCGGCCAAGCAGGTCCGCAAGGCCGGTCGCCAGACCAAGGGTGTGCGTCTGATGAACCTCGACGAGGGCACCAGCCTGCTGGCCATCGCACGCAATGCCGACGAACCGGACACCGACGGCGAGTGATCTGACGTCATACGCGAGCCACGATCCCCGGCGCGGGGTCGTGGCTCGCGTTGTGTGACGCCCATAACCGATAGGGTGGACCAGACGGTTCGCCGGGCCTCGCGTCCGCCGGATCGGGGATGAGCAACCGCGGCGAGACGCCGAGTGAGGGAACACCAGTGAGCCAACCGAACGATCCGGACACGAAGTCACCGGCGACACCGGCGTCTGGTGGCGCCCCCGAGGGCCCCGGCGCGCAGGCCGGCCCACAACGCGGTGGCCTGGTGCCGCCGTGGCAGCGTGGCCCGGCAGATGTCACACCCCAGCCCACCCCGCCGCCCGGTGAGGGGGACAAGAACGGCAACGGTGAGCGCCCGGCCGGTCCACCGCCCCGCGGGGTGGTCTCCAGCGGTCCGGCCGCAGGACCCGGAGGTGGCGGCCCGGCCGGCACCGGTGGCCCGGGCGGGGGAGCACCCACCAACGGTCAGGTTCCGGTGAAGAAGCTCGACGCACCGCAGGTGGGTCCGTCGGTTCCGGCGCCGACCGGCAAGCCCGACGCCAAGGAGCCGCCGCGTCCGCGGTTCACCGAGGTCCCCACCCGCACCATCACGCGGGATCCCTCGGCCGATGAGCAACTGCCCGATCTGGACCAGATCCACCACGCCGATGTCGCCAAGGCGGCCGCGGCGGCGTCGAACGCCAAGACCGAGACCATCACCCGTCCTGCGCCCACTCAGGTGGGTAAGACGGCGGCCGGGGGAGCAGGGCTGCGTGCGGCCGTCCAGATCCGCCGGCTGGACCCGTGGGCGACGTTCAAGGTGTGCGGCACGCTGGCCGTGATCGGCTTCGTGATCTGGATGATCGCCGTCGCCGTGCTCTACCTCGTCCTCGACGGGATGGGCGTGTGGGAGCAGGTCAACAGCTCGTTCGGCACGCTTGTCACCGCCGACAGCACCTCCACCGAGGGCGACATCATCGGGGCAGGATCGGTCTTCGGTTATGCGGCTCTGCTCGGTGTGATCAATTCCATACTCGTCACCGCGCTCGCCACCATCGGCGCCTACATCTACAACATCGTCGCCGACATGGTCGGCGGTCTCGAGGTGACCCTCGCTGATCTGGATTAGCCCAGGTCAGACGGCTGCCGAGGATGCGTTTTGGTTTCTCGGCATGCCGTGGGGTAATGTCTGTCCTCGGTTCAAGGGCCTATAGCTCAGGCGGTTAGAGCGCTTCGCTGATAACGAAGAGGTCGGAGGTTCAAGTCCTCCTAGGCCCACTGCGAATGGATGTACGCATCCGGATACGCACCCAACGTCGTACCCGCGCGACGCGGAAACGGCACGGGGCCTTAGCTCAGTTGGTAGAGCGCTGCCTTTGCAAGGCAGATGTCAGGAGTTCGAATCTCCTAGGCTCCACATCTGGCATATTTGCCCAAGTTGGACACCCCCAGTTTGGGGCTACTGTGGCCATCGACAGAATCTCCGCGCAAGCCCTCAGTAATGAGATTGATTCGCAATAGTGCTGCTGGTGGTAACAGCTGACTGGGCACAGGACTCGCCAACGTGGCCGACACGCGATACAGACTGCCCATTCGCCTGAGCCAGCCGATCCAGGCGGGCAGTGAGTGGAGTCCGCAGGCGCAGCTCTGCGCGCGTTACGGCGCCAGGCTTGTTGATACGCGACGAACCCTAGTGGACGTGGCAGCGTTGATGATCAAGTACGGCATCGGTGTTCAGACGCGGGGACGTGTCTACTGTCGTCGAGGTCGATGAGGATTTCTTCGACTGAGGCAAGTGGCTACGGCATGATTCCGAGGATTGAGTTCACCAGAACGGGATTGTGTGATTCTCGGTTTCGTCCGGTTTTGCTCTTTCGCATCAAGTGAAGCGCTGCGGTCGCGGCAGCCCGAGTGACGGCGGTGTCGTCGAGGAGGTCTCGAACTGATTCGAGATCGGGTGCCCAAAGCATCAGGTTGAAGGGCCCGGCGGCCTGATACGGCGACTGCATAACACTCACTCCGGGGTGTTGGCGCATGAATCTGACCAGTGCGTCATCGCGCATTTCTTCGCCGAGGAGCTCGATCCCGTTGACGTGCAGCATCCCGCTCAGATGTCCGACTTTGTCGATCATGGTTCTGAAGGCTTCGGTCCAGCCGATGCTGAGGTTCGACAGTGTGCGATGGCGTGGGACGACGTCGGGCGAGCTCAGTACCCAGTGCGTGTACTCGGTGTGCAGCGGAAGCGGCAGGCAACGGACCATATAGATGCCCAACAGCGACCGCACGGTGTCGGTGTGCTCTCCTGTCCGCTCAAGCCAGCGTTTGTACGCGGCCTCCCCAGCCGCCAGTTGGTCCGCGCTTGGCGTGAGGGAACGACTTGCTCTATCGTCACGCCGGTTGCAACTGATGGGATCGGCGAGCCACTCCGCAGCCGTGGTTCCGTTCGACTTGAAGATCGCGTCGATAGGAAGGCCATCGCCGGTCAGGTATGTCATCTGAGCCTTGTTCCTCGCAGGTAGCCCAGCGGTTTGGAGGCTGTGGATCAGGCTTGCTTCGCGCTCGAGTAGATGCCTGAGTGGATTCACGAGGCTTCGTGCGATCAGGTCGGGCAGGAGGCGAATACTGCTGATGTCCTTGTGAAGCGCGCGGTGCCCTTTGAGTCGGTCCGCGATCGAAATTGACTGGCCGAGGTAACAATCCCCGTCGGCGAACTCGAGGAGGTAGTAGCCGACGTTTCCTTCGTCGAGCTTGTCGAGGGCTCGCTGGACATCAGCGGGTTTCGCCGGTTCGATCGGCGCCCCGAAATCGTTGTTCGATGCCCACGTGTCCACTGCCTTCCGGCGTTCGTCGACCTCAGGGTGTGTGCGGGTCGGTGCGACGGCTGGCTGGACGAGGGCTGAGCCCTTCATCGGGCTTCCCGCAGTGTGGCGCTGGATTGGGGCATCGATGCCTGAATGGAGAGTCCACGCTGGAGCGCTGCTGATCGCATAGGTTTGAATATCGTCGATTCTCACGGGCTGGCGTTCGCCGCTTGCGGTGATGGCCACAGCCAAGTCGTCAGGGAACCGCCAAAGTGCTCGATCGCTCATACCTTCCGGCCCGTACGTCGCCTCGAGTCGCGCCAAGCCCGCTGGCAGACGTAGCGCGCGCAGCGCCGTCGCCGCCCGCTCGGCGTCGCTGCCGGGGGCCTCCGCTTCGAGGCTGATCTGCGGCGTGCCGGTCGTTGCATCCTTTGAATCGAGGTGGTGCACCGTTACATGCCAGCCAGTCGAAACCAGCGTCGTGAACAGTTCCACCAGTTGAGCGTGAGCATCCGCGGTGGCGAAGAGTTGGTCGGTTAGCGCGTCCTCGTCGCTCGAATCGACATCCTTGACATCGTCGGGAATTAACGGAGCCCAGGGCGTCGTCGTTGCCGAGTCCGCAGCGCGATCGTGATCTGTCCACCGCTCGTGGTGGTAGGTCATCACATAGTCGTCGTCTTGAACGTCCAACGGGGATGCTGTCAATCGCAATCCGGCGTCGCCCGGGTGAAGAGCGATAGAGAAGTCATCGTCGAAGAGCGGCAAGACCGCGAGTTCGTAGAGTTGGTCAGCGATGAATGCAGTTCTGCTCGTCTCGAGTGACATCGGCCCTCCGTCGCGGTGGTAATTGAGCGAGTCGATTGTGCCCTGTGGGACCGACACCGTCTCGGCGACAGCAATTCATTCAACCTGTCGGAGGAGCGATGTAGTCTGTCCGGCCTACGTCAATCAGGTCAGGCATTGTGCCAAGATCGGACAGGCTAGGGAGGAGTCAAGGTGGCCGGCAGCTTCGACTTTTTGCAGGGTGAGTGGCCCCAGATTCACGCATCGGCGAAGAACACCGAGCGTGATGCACTGTTCGACAGCCGTTCGGCGTGCTTCTACGCTCGTCGCACTATCGAAGCCGCGGTGAAGTGGCTGTATACGGTCAACCGCCTGGACAAGCCGTACAAGGATGACCTCTCTGCTCGCGTCCGCGACCCTGCGTTCCAAGCGATTGGACCGAGCAACGTGCAGACGAAGCTGAATCTGATCCGCCGGGCGTCATTTGGCTGTTCGTCGATTACCTCACCAGAAACGGCTCGATGGAGACGGCGCAACTCTTCGACCCACCATTCATCGACAACGTGCCGCAGGGACCAACATGGATCTTCGAGATGGACAGAGTGGCTCAGCTCATGGAGATGATCCAGCGAATTAGTTCGTCGGCAGATGAGGAGTCTGCTTGACCGCGGCAGGCAACGAGTTTGCGACCATGTTCGCGTACCGCAGCGGCCCGGTCACGGCGGTTCGTGCAGGATTAGGATGGGCTTTCATCGACACGGTCAACGGGAGGCCGCATGTACGTGCCGAGTCTGCAAGAGGCTGTGAATCGGTACTCGACAAGACTTGCGGTGCCCTCAAAGCTAGAGAAACTACACCATCGAAATCGTGGAAATCCGGGAAACGCTGGCGCATTTGGCACCTGCGATCGTGCTGACCTCCGTGTCTGCATTTGAGGGCTTCGTAGAGGAATTCGTCGCCCTAGTCGCAGCTCACCGAAATCAGAGGTTTGGACAGATCGCGAAGGTCGTGTCCATGAACAACCCCACAGTGAGTGTCTTCGACGAGAAGCTCCGTCAGGTGTTGTCATGGGGGGGACGGCGCCAATTGGAAATCCAAATTCACGGTGGATGTGTGGAAGCCGCCCGCGATCGGAGACTCTTCGTGGATCGGCAAGCAGACGTTGCCCTGGGACGAAGCTACGACGCACGCGCAGGGGTGGATGCAGGTCCGTCACTGTCTCACCCACGGACTCGCACCAGGCTTCCGACCCGAGGTATGGCCGGGCCCCTCAAAGGGACTGTGGCGGCCTCAAGCGTGCTGCGCTCGCGCAAGGAAGGGAAACACTCACTGTCTTTGCGGGGCGCCTAATCATGCGCGCACATCTATCGTATCTGTGCTCAATTCCGCGCGGACGAAGCGGCATTGGCAGGTCCCCGGTAACCGGTCCAGGTAGTTCTAGAGCCGGTTCCTCGTTGTGATCGTCAGTCGATCTCGCAGCCCACGGGGTGATGTTGGTGGGTGCATCGGGCAGCGTACTCGGCCGGGGTTTGGTAGCCCAGCGCCGAGTGCCGGTGTCGGTGGTTGTGGTCGTCTTTGAAGTCTTCGATGACCACGCGGGCCTCGATCAGTGTGGGCCAGCAGTTGCGGTTCAAACACTCATCGCGCAGCCGGTTGTTGAACGACTCGATGAACCCGTTGTTCCACGGTGTGCCGGGCGGAATGTAGGAGATCCCCACCGACCCTGCGCAGAACGCTTGTAGGGCTTCTGAGATGAACTCGGGGCCGTTGTCCATGCGCAGCACCATCGGTGGGCCACCCCAGATCGCGAATGTCTTCTCCAACTCCTCGATCAACCGCTCGGCCGGGATGGACCGGTCCACGATGTTCAGCAGCGACATGCGGGTGTGTTCGTCGACCATCGAAGCGATCTTGACCTTCTTGCCGTCGACGGTGGAATCGAACTGAAAGTCCAATGCCCACACCACCTTCGGCGCGTCCGCGACAACAATCGGGACCGATGACTGGCCGGCCCGTTTCCGGCGTGGCGCGCGCCGGACCTGCAGTCCTTCGTCCTTCCACAACCGGTGCACCTTCTTCTTGTTGATCTCGATGCCGTCGTCGAACCGCAGGTGTGCCCACGCCCGCCGGTACCCGTGCCGTGGATTCTTGCGGGCATAGACACGCAGCTGCTCGCGCAGTGCGAAGTCGGGATCGGCCGGTGTCTGCGCCTGCGGCAGGCGTCGATACGCGGATCGGGACAGCCCAACTACCCTGCACGCCATCCGTTCTGACATGTTCTTGACGTCTTTGAGCATGTCGATGGCGGCGCGTTTGGCGGTTGGGCTCAGAATTTTCCCCTGGCGATCTCCCGCAGCGCGTCTTTCTCCAACTCGGCATCGGCGAGCAGTCGTTTGAGTCGGTTGTTCTGCTCGCGTAGTTCTTTGAGTTCCTTCGCGGCGTCGCCGTCCATGCCGCCGTACTGGCGGCGCCAGTTGTACAAGGTCGCTGCCGACACCTCGAGGTCGGCGGCGATCTCCTCGCCGGTCTTGCCTTCCGCGGCCAGTTCGTCGGCCCGGCGCAGCTTGCGCACGATGTCCTCCGCCGAATGACGCTTCCGTCCTGCCATGTTCTTCATCGTCCCTTCTTCGCCCTCATCAGGGCAATCAGGACTCTAAAACCACCCGGGCCGGTTCACTGGGGACACGCCAGCATTATTTATCGGTCACCCGCCCCTCGATTGGGCCAACGTCGCGGATTTCGAATCCTTGCACTGAGGGCTTGGCTCAAATTCCTCCCCTCGGACCAGATTTGACAACCATCCACCGGATGAGCCACCCGAAGACGATTAGAAACGTGTTGGCCAGGAGTAGCCCCGTATCAATCCTCGAACGTGTACCAAGGCACGTAACACGCTGTACCACAGAATGAATGGCGGTGGGAGAGGTCCTGGTCAGCTGCTATTCCAAACATGCCAAATTCATTCCATTCATTCAACCACCACTCGATCAATCCTTTACTCATCCAATTATTGGGTTCATTCTCGAGGCAGGTATCGCGCGCCGCGGCGTTCTCCTATCAGGCGTAATCGGCCGTCGTCAACCAAGCGTTTCAGGACTGATCTCGCCTGAGGCGGGGTCGTTTGACATAACTCAGCGGCTTGGCTGCGGGTAATGGATCCGTAGGCGTTTGCGTAGTCAAGTATCATTCGCTCTTGCTGGAGGGGATCAATTCCCTTGACGCGCACGTAGGCGTTGCGATCTTGGGCGAGGTCATAGAATCGCGCGGTGAGATGGTACTTGCGACTTCGACCTACTCCACGAGACTCCAGGATCCCGCATTCCACCAAATGACCGAGACTCGTTTTCACGTTGGCGGAGATCAGATGCAATTCGCTTGCCACTTCGAGACTCGTCGCCGAACCGGAGGTCTTCACTTCGTGAACGATCCGCAGTTCGTCGAGGCTGAGTGGCTCTTGGTGCTCGTTTTCCCAGGTGAGTAAGAACCGGACCAGATCGAGGTCGGCGTTGCCGAGGGGGACAGTGACCACGACCGATTCGCTGGTGCTGTGCGAGTAGTCAGGTGCTTCCCGGCCCGCGCGCAATTGCTGTTCAAACATGTCGTTGACACCCTTGCCTCGTCGCTCGACCAAGCCGGCGCGCTTGAAGGCGGCAGCGAGAATCGGGCTGCGGGGCCGCGACTGATCAAGGATGTTCTGCGTAGTGACGCCGGGTGGAAACCCGCCGGGGTTGGCGACCACGAAGGAACTATCGGTCAGCTGCACACGTACCGGACCCATGGCCGCATAGTCACGGTGGACAAGCGCGTTGGCCACCGCTTCCCGGCGCGTGATCGAGGGAATGAGTGGCACCTCGATCCGATGGAGCCCAGCCATCAGTTCGGTGACTGTATTGCGGGTGTCGATGAGTTCGCGAAGATACTCGGCAGTGCGAAGGAGGGGCTGCACAATCCTGATGTTTGTCGGTTGGTACCCGGATCGAGCATCCTGGAAGAGCACTTCTGCGTTGGGAACCCACCGTTGCATCGCTGTTTCGGTTCCGAACAGCAGGATGGCGCCGATGCTGACTGGCGCGGCAATCGGTACAAGGCCAAGAGCGCGCAGTACATCGTCATCCGAGAGATCTGCGAGCTCGTCGCCCGCTCCGTGGCACAGCCGCCGAAAACGGTCGAACTCAAGGGGATCGAGATCACTCATGCTGGCGTCCCTTGCGATTGACGCCGCGAAGTCCTGTCCGCGGGTGACCATGCCCATGCTGACGATCTCGTGAGCCGTCATTGGGGCGCACTCGGGTTGGCCTGTCGACTTGAGTACGCGTTTGGTGAAGACGCCCAACTTTGTCCCGATGGGTCCGGGGTCTCCGCGGGGCACATCTATGCGTATGACCTCTCGGCCATCGATTGTCTCAAGGTAGACACTGACCGCAAGTGCGGGTTCGGTGTTGGCCTGGATGTACGCCGCGACGCGGGCAGGGTCGGTCACTCGTCCATGGCGAGCCGAAGCGCCGACAACCGTGCCATCGTCGTCAACTCCGACCAGCAGAACTCCGCCCTCTCCGTTCGCCAAGCACGCAACTGCCTTGGTGAGGGCCTTGTCGTTGATGTCGGAGCGTTTGAACTCGGTCGTGAAGGTCTCTCCGCCTGCGATCAATGCGCGTGACTCCATGGACCCAATTATGCATAAGTATGGATAGGATTGACCTAGGCTCTCATGGAGCCATAACTTTTAAGAGATTTGACGGCCTGCGACTGCAGGTGTGCCAGAGATCAGAGGAGTGTGTGCCACCGATCCGGGAGACCTGCCCGTCGCTGATCAGGACCATATCCAAACATGCCCACCTTCTCTCGCCCGCGCGCATGTCGCATCAGGGGCAGGATCCCCCCTCTCCTCGAAGGCCACGTTCTCGAGACGGCATCGTCATCACTGTCACCGGACCACAACTCTGGTCGTCCACCGGTGGAGTCGTTCTTCACGAGGTCACCTCAGGCGGACTCGTTCCGCGGCTACATTGAGTGCGTGAACGCACCGTCGGACGATCCGGTGTTGGTGTGGCGATGGCTTCCGGCGTTGCTCGCCGCTGTTGCGGCGATCCCCGCCGTGATCGTCACGGCACTCGGATCCGTCCAGGAGGGTGCGGCCTTCGCACTCGGGCTGCTGCCGGCACTGATCGTCGGAATCCCGCCGGACCGGCGTCATCGGGTCGTCCTGCTGATCGCCGCGATGATCGTCGGTCTCCCCATCGCGCTGGGCGCCGTGGTCACCTCGATTCCGGTGCTGGCACTCGTGGTGCTGTTCTTCGTGCCGATCATCGCCACGGTCACCGCCGACCGTCTGCAGCGTCCCCGCGTGTCGATGCTGCTGATCCTGCTGGTGCCGCCGCTGATGGGTATCGGGTTGAGTCTGGACGGTGTCACGGCCGGGCTGCATCTGATGTTGCTGTTCATCGCCGGATGCGCGTTCACCTTCCTGATCGCGCTCGCGGTGCCGCCGGATCGCCTCCCAGCGGCCGCGGCGGACGGTCCGCCACCGCGGATCCCCGGCGTCGCCTACGGCGTCACGTGCGGTCTGGTGGGCGTGATCACCGCCGGGGTCGGGTACCTGCTGGACTTCGACCACATCGGCTGGGCCTGTGCGGCGGCGCTGCTGGTGATGCGTCCGGATCGCGACGTGCAGAACTGGCGGACCGCCGGACGATTCGTGTCGGTGCTCGTGGGGGCCGCCGCCGGTGCCGGGCTGGTCGAGCTGGGCCCGCAGCCCTGGGTCTTTGCGGTGCTGATCTGGATCGTCGTGTGCGCGATCGCCGCGACACGGGGCAGCCGCTGGTACGTGCTGCCGACGTTCACCACGTTCCTGGTGATCGTGTTGCTGAGCTACCCGGACGGTGCACAGGCCGCGGGCCGCTTCGGTGAGCGGGTCGGCGAGACCGTCTTCGGTCTGGTGGTGGCCGCGGTGGCCAGTGGGCTCTTGGCCGTCTGGCACCGAAACGACGACGCCGGGGAGGCCGCAGCGGCGGCCTCACCCGGCGAGGAAGGCTGATCGGCCCCGGATCGAGCACCGTCCGGGATCCCGGACGGTGTGCGGCAATCCTGGGGGGATTTCTCCAGAGGGTCGTATCGGTACTCAGACCCGCGCTGCGACGTAGCGTGCGGCGTCGAGGGTGTCACCGTTCACCGAGTACAGGACATGCAGGGCGTTCGGTTGCTGAACCGGTGCGCCGTCGCAGACGACGTCACCGGCGATGCAGTACGAGGTGGTCCTGCCGCGGTACTGGGGGCCGACGGCGATCGACGGGGCACCGATGTCCTGGATCCACCGGTCCGACGGGGGTGCGAACAGCACGGCGGCCTTGATCTTCGGTGCGACGGCCGTGGGCAGCGGCTTGGGCACCTGGCTGGTGTACTGCTGATACCGCGGCTCGAGCTCGATGCCGGAGGACAGCGTGTACGACGCCACCACGGCGCCCTGCGAGTACCCGCCGACCACGATGTCGGTGTTCGGGCAGTTCCGTGCCAGCGCGGTGATACGGCTCTGCGAGTCACGCACACCGTCGAGGACGCTGTTGATGATCGCCATCCGATTGTTGAAGTTGGCGCTCGCGGGGTAGTCCACCGGATATCCCACCACCGACTTGCCCGGCAACTGGCTGCGGACGGCGGTGACGAAGGAGGTGCCGGTCAGACCCATCGGCGCGCCGTCCTCGGCGGTACCCCGGGCGAAGATCACCTCGACGTCGGGACACGATGCTGCCGCGGCATGCGGCGCGGGACCGACGAGCAAGGCCGTCATCATCGTGATCAGACCGGACAGGACCAGCAGTACGCGCCTCATCATGGGCGTGATGTTACCGGCGAGTCGCTCAGCCGGTGCGACGAACCGTCCCAACCAGTGGCCATATCCGCGAAAAAAGTTGCCGCAGAACAGGTTTCGTTCTAGCCGAGTCCCCACAGCAGCAGGTAGGCGATCAACGCCACCAGGATCGCCACGATATAGGTCCATCCGACGACGATCGCCACCGTGGCGAACGCCGATCCGTACTCCCGCGTCCGCTGGATCTGGCCGCGGGCGCGATAGCCGAGGAACAGTCCGATCGGTGAGGTACAGCCGAGCACCGACAGCACCATCGCCCACACCGACAGCGTGTTGGTGCGGGCCGGGGGCCGTGCGGCGGCGCGCTGAGCGCCCACGGACACCTCCTCGTCGGGTGTGGCGGCCGATCGGGCCGCGTCGGTGGGGGAAGAACTCGGGGTGGCAGGAGACGCAGAAGCGGCAGGCGCAGACGAGGCGGGGGCCAGTGGCGTCAGCGCGGTCTCGGCCTCCTTGCCCACATCGACCGCCGAGTACGCCTGGGGTCGAGGCGCCGACGGTGCATCGGTGGTGCTGCGCGTCGGTGCGTCGGGCGAGCCGGTGGGGGATTCGGCCAGGTTGCGGGTCTCACCGGCCTCCGGATCCCGCGGCGGGACGGGCGCGCCGGGCGGACCCGAGGGCCGGCCGGTGTTCATCGGGGCAGGTCCACCCGGACCCGGGGCACGGGGAGGCGGCGGAGGCATTCGCGTGCCGGGACCGGGCCGGGCACCGGGCGGCGGACCCCCACGCCAGCCGGGCTGGGTGCCTGGTCCGGATTGGGTGCCTGGTCCGGACTGGGGATTCGGGCCGGGTTGAGGCGAAGGTCTGGGCCCGCCCTGCGGTGGACCCGGACGCGGGCCCGGACCACTGGGTGCCGGACCACTGGGTGCCGGACCGCCTGGCGGGGGCCCACTGGGGCCGGTGGGCGGCAGCGGCCGCGGACCTGGGCCGGTGTTGGACAACGGTGCGCCCGGTCCGGGACCGGTCGGTCCGGGTGTGTTCGGCCCGGGGCCGTTGGATCCTGCACTGGGGCCGTTGGATCCTGCACCGAGACCATTGGATCCTGCTCCGGGCGCCGGTGGTCGGGGACCACCGCCGGTGGTCGGCGGACCGGCCGGTCGAGAGGCCGACGGGGCGGGCGGCCGTCGCTCCCACGGCGCGGGGACGCTGCCGGACGGGCTGCCGGCGTCGGGGTCGTTCCAAGGGTTCGCCCCGGGCGCCGGGGCGCCAGGGCCCCGCGTCGTCGGCTCGGCGCCGGCCGCGTCATCGCTGCGGCCGCCGTCCACGGGCCGGTCGTCATCGGAGTTCACCTGTTCAAAGTACCTGCCGGGAGCCTCACCCCGGATCGGTGACATGGCCGCGTCACCGGATGTGCGTCGAGGAATCGGACGTCGGGTCAGGATGCCGCGGCGTCGGATCCGACGGCGGGCTCGAGATCCTCCACCCGGGGCACGGTCGGCGAGACCGGCGGGATCTCGGTACGGCTCCGACGCACGATGAACACCGCACCCAGGGCGGATACGGTCGTCGTGACCAGGGCACCGACGAGGAGCAAAACGTACTTCTTGGGCATGCCACACAGGGTGCCAGCTCGCCTTGGATGGTGCTACTCGCCGTCTTCTGTCCGAGGATTTGGTTGGATGGAAGTGTGAGCACATCTACACAGACCGCCACCATCAAAACCAACCGCGGCGACATCAAGGTCGAACTGTTCGGCAACCATGCGCCGGAGACCGTCGCCAACTTCGTCGGCCTCGCCGACGGCAGCAAGGACTACGCGGCCAAGAACGCCGCCGGTTCCGACTCGGGTCCCTTCTACGACGGCTCGGTGTTCCACCGCGTCATCGAGGGATTCATGATCCAGGGCGGCGACCCCACCGGCACCGGCCGCGGTGGCCCCGGCTACCAGTTCAAGGACGAGTTCCACCCGGAGCTGCAGTTCGACCGCCCGTACCTGCTGGCGATGGCCAACGCCGGACCGGGCACCAACGGCTCGCAGTTCTTCATCACCGTCGGACCCACCCCCCACCTGAACCGTCGCCACACCATCTTCGGTGAGGTCACCGACCCCGCATCGCAGCAGATCGTCGACGCGATCGCCACCACTGCCACCGACCGCGCCGACCGCCCGGTCGACGCCGTGGTGATCGAGAAGATCGAGGTCGCCTGACCGTTCCCCCCGCCGGGCCGCCGGCGGTGTGTTATCGCCACCCCGACCGCCCCACCGCGTTGTCGTGCACGCGGTGTGGGCGGCCGGCCTGTCCGGAGTGCCTGCGTCCCGCCGCGGTCGGCGCGCACTGTGTGGACTGCCTTCGAACCGAGGGATCCCACCAGCAGGTACGGACCCCGCATTTCTCCGATCAGGGTGTCCGCCCGGTGGTCGGCGCACCGCTCACGGTTCGCCGGCCGATCGCGACCTACTCGCTGATCGGCATCAACGTCGCCGTCTTCCTGTGGACGGTGATCGCCGCAGGATCCTTCGACGTACAGATCTCCACACCCATCCTGTACGGCGAGATCGTCCGCGGGAACGTGGTGCTCGGGGAGTACTACCGACTGTTCACCGCAGGATTCCTGCACTACAGCGTGCTGCACCTGGCCGTGAACATGATCTCGCTGTACATCCTCGGACGCGATCTCGAGGTGGCCCTCGGGATCGGCCGCTATCTGATGGTCTACGTGATCTCGTTGTTCGGCGGCAGCGCCGCGGTGATGCTCGCGCAGGCTAACGAAGGACGCTCGGCCGGGGCATCCGGGGCCATCTTCGGCCTGATGGGTGCCATGCTGATCGTCGTCCTGCGCCTGCGGGTGTCCCCGGCGCCGGTGATCACGATCATCGTGATCAACCTGGTCATGTCCTTCACGATCAGCGGCATCTCGCTGCCCGCGCACGTCGGCGGCCTGCTCTTCGGTGCCGCGGCCACCGCAGCCGTGATCTACGGACCCCGGTTGCTGCCGGCCGCACAGCGCACCCAGCGCAACGCGAACATCGTCGGCTGGAGTGGGCTCGGGGTGTTGTTGCTGGTGGCGATCGCGATCAGCGTGCTCGTGGCCGTCACCTACACCGGCCAGATCCTGGTCTACGTGCGTTAACGGGTGTCGTCGACGGGGAATCCGGCCCGTCCGATCTCCTCGGCCACCTCGACGATGTCGGCGCCGAGATCCCATCGAGAGAAGACCGCGAGGCGGCTCAGATCATCTGAGTCGTCTCGCTGTTTCCCGGTCTCGCCGAGGTTGTCCACGTTATCCACAGATCTGTTATCCACAGCGAAGTCGATCTCGAGTTGTCCCGATCGGCGGCCGATGCGACGCAGGGTGAGCACCCGTACGCGCAGGACGTCGGCGGGCGTCAACGTGGTGGATCCACCGATCGTGCGGATGGCCAGGGTGGGCACATCGCCGGTGGTCAAGGCCAGTCTCGGCCGGATAATCGCAGCGTAGGCACCAAATCCGGTGACCATCAGTCCGGCGATCGCCATCAGCGCGCGGCCGGTGACGTCGGTGGACAGCAGTACTGCACAGAGGAGTAGGGCGATGCCGCCGATCACGAGGGCGGCAACCGCAGGAGCAGGGGTGGACCACCTGGTGGTGGTCGCCGGGGCCGAGTTATCCACAGTGGTTACTCACAGTGGGGATGACTTACACACATGTAATTTCCACATTGTGGATAACCCTGGGGACAACTTCGACCGGGCATGATCGGGGCTCAGCGCCACCGCATGGTCATCAACAGGCCGCCCACCATCAGGGCGAAACCGATCAGGAAGTTCCACGGACCCAGATTGGCCATCCAGTGCAGGGCCTGGCCCTCGCCGCCGTAGGTCGTCTCGCTCGCGGCGAGGTAGTAGACGATCAGCCAGGCGAGACCCAGCAGCATGAGACCGAGCATCACGCCGACGTAGATCGAGCTGGAGGGTCCGGTCTTCACCTTGACCGGCGTACGACTGGCCGGGTTGATGGTGTAGTCGGTCTTCTTCCGGACTTTTGACTTCGGCATGACTTCCTTGTGTTGTGCGGCAGGCCGCGCCGGCGGACCGGGTCACGACCGCGTCGGTGGCATCTGATTGCGGCACCCGATCGTGACAGTGACCGCAGCCAGATGAAGACACGTCTCTTCTACGGTATCTCACCAGGTCGGTGCGGTGAGAACCTCGAACACCGCCGAGTACCCTGACACGGGTGACCAGCACGACACCCGCAGCGTCGGATCCCGCAGCTCTGCATTCCTCTGCGCCGTCCACCGGACGCATCCTCGTCGTCGACAACTACGACAGCTTCGTCTACAACCTGGTGCAGTATCTGGGCCAGCTCGGTGTCACCGCAGAGGTCTGGCGCAACGACGACGCCCGCCTCACCGACGACGCGGGGCGCTTCACCACCGAATCGCTGACCGCCGCGGTCGCCGGATTCGACGGTGTGCTGCTCAGCCCCGGTCCGGGGACCCCGCAGCGTGCCGGCGCCACCATGCCGCTGGTCGACGTCGCGGCCTCCACCGGTCTGCCGCTGCTCGGCGTCTGTCTGGGACATCAGGCCATCGGCGCGGCCTTCGGCGGGACCGTCGACCGCGCCCCCGAACTCCTGCACGGCAAGACCTCCCTGGTCCACCACGATCAGGTCGGTGTGCTGCGCGGACTGCCGGATCCCTTCACCGCGACCCGCTACCACTCGCTGACGGTGCTCCCCGAGACCATGCCCGACGAACTGGTCGTCACCGGTCGCACCGAGTCGGGCATCGTGATGGGCCTGGCGCACCGCGACCTGCCGATCCACGGCGTGCAGTTCCACCCGGAGAGTGTGCTCACCCAGGGCGGACACCGCATGCTCGCCAACTGGCTGGCCGTGTGCGGGATCGAGATCGGCGAGTCGCGGGTCGCCGCGCTGGAGGCGGAGATGGCCGACGCCGTCGGCGCCGCCGGGGCGATCGGCGGCTAGACCCCCGGCTCGGGCCGGGGACCGGCCACGACCGGCGGTCCCGCCCCGGCCCCACGTCGTGGGGTCCGGACGGGCCGACGCCGGTCAGCCCGGCAGCAGGCTGGCCCGGCCGATCGTGATGGACACCGAGTCGGTCTTGCGGACCTTGGATCCTGCCGCCGGTTCCTGCGAGAGCACCTTGCCGTCGTCGGGGCTGCCCAGCGGCACCCCGCGGGTGGTCTGGGTGAGGGTCCCGTTGTTCCAGCCCGCCCGCTGCAGTGCGGTCCGCGCCTGATCCGGGGTCTGTCCGTTCAGGTTCGGCATCGCGAACAGGTTGCCGCGGGAGATGGTCAGCTGCACCGTGGAGCCCTGCTTGACCTTGCTGCCGGCGACCGGTGACGAACTGACCACCTGCCCGGCGGGGAGATCGGAGTCTCCGGGCACCACCACGATCTTGAGCCCGAGTTGATCGAGCTGGGTGCGGGCATCGGACTCGAACTCGCCGACGAGGTTCGGGATGCTCACTTCCTTGGGGCCGGTACTGATCCGCAGCACCACCGCGTCGCGGACCGGTGCGTCCGAGCCGACCGCCGGGTTGGTGTCGACCACCGACCCCTCGTCGACGTCGATCGAATCGACCTTGACCACCTGGATCTGGTTGAAGCCGGCCTCCTTGAGCAGCGTGGTGGCCTGGGCCTGGGTCTTGCCCCGCACATCCGGGAGGCGGTGACGTTCGCGGCCGCTGGAGATGAACAGGTTGACCGTGGACCCCTCGGCGGTCGGCACGTTCTCACCGGGTGCGGAGCGGGTGGCCTTGCCGGCCGGGACCGTCTCGCTGCTCTCGTCGAGCTGTTTGACCTCGAACCCGGCCTTCTCCAGTGCGGTCCGGGCGTCGGCCGCGGACAGACCGGCGACGGCCGGAACCGCCACGTTGTGCGCCGACGAGTTCGCCGACCACGGCGCCCACCACACGAGCAGACCGATCAGCAGCAGCGCCACCGCCGCCAGCGACCCGGCGATCAGCAGCGGCGACCGCCGCCGCAACGGCAGACCGTCGTCGGCATCGCCGTCCATCGCGGGCTGACGGCCCGAGTCGGTGCGCAGCGCGCGTCGCGGCCCGGAGTCGAGCAGCGCCGACCGGTCCTCGTCGCTCATCAGCAGCGGCGCCGACGGCTTGCCGCCGGCGAGCACCTTGATCAGGTCGGATCGGAGTTCGGCCGCCGACTGGTAGCGGTTCTCCTTGTTCTTGCTCATCGCCTTCATGACGATGGAGTCCAGTTCCGGGGGGATCTCCGGGCGGATCGCCGACGGCCACGGCGGGTCCTCGTGGACGTGCTGGTGGGCGACGGCGACCGGGGAGTCGCCGGTGAACGGCGGTTCGCCGGTGAGCAGCTCGAACAGCACACAGCCCATCGAGTAGATGTCGCTGCGCGGATCGACCTTGATGCCGCGCGCCTGCTCCGGCGACAGGTACTGCGCGGTGCCCATCACCGCACTGGTCTGGGTCATCGTCGACGACGAGTCGTTCATCGCGCGGGCGATGCCGAAGTCCATCACCTTGACCGCACCCGAGGTGTCGATCATGACGTTGGCCGGTTTCATGTCGCGGTGCACGATGCCGTTGCGGTGTGAGAAGTCCATCGCCGCGGCCACGTCGGCCATCCACGTCATCGCCTGTCGCGGGGCCACCGGGCCGTTGCGGCGCAGCACGTCGCGCAGGGTCTCGCCGTCGACGTACTCCATCACGATGAACGGCAGCGGACCGTCCTCGGTCTCGGCCTCGCCGGTGTCGAAGACCTGCACGATGGTCGGGTGGTTGAGCTTCGCCGCGTTCTGCGCCTCACGCCGGAACCGCAGGTAGAACGACGGATCGCGGGCCAGGTCGGCGCGCAGCACCTTGACCGCGACGTCGCGGTTGAGCAGCACGTCACGGGCGTAGTGCACCTCGGACATGCCACCGAAACCGAGTGTCTCACCCAGTTCGTAGCGATCGGAGAGGCGATGCGGGGTCGACATCATTCCGCTTTCATTCCGCCGGGAAGCAGATCGGCGGACAGAACTGCCCGGTCACCGTCGGGGCACCCGTGTCGTCACCGCTGCCACCGGTGGTGGTCTGGGTGGGAGCCTCGGTGGTGGTCTGGGTGGTCCGGGTCGTGGTGGTGGTCTCCTCGTCCGAGGTGGTCGTGGTGGGACGCTGACGGGTCGTCTCGGTGGTCTCGGTGGTCGGTTCGGCCGTCGTGGTCTCGGTGGTGGTCTCGGTGACCGTCGACGACGCCGGCGCCGGCGTGGGCGACGAGCCGTCCGCCTGGGCCAGGTAGTAGCCGATCAACGCGATCGCACCCACCAGCAGCGCCGCCGCGACGCCGGCGAGCACCTTCTGGCCGGTGGTCCAGCCGCTGTCGGCGACGGCGGCCGTGCCGTGTGACGGCGTGGACGGGCGGGCCGCGGCCGATGCCTCGGTGGGCAGTCCCACATCGGTCATGGCGCGGGTGCCGGTCGGGCGTGCGGCGACAGCGGCTGCTGCCGCGGCAGCACCGGCTGCGGCGGCGGTCCCCGGGCGGGGCGGCCGATGACCGGCCCGAACGGCGGCGACGGCGTCGGCGAACGCGCCGCCGTTGGGATAACGCTGTTTGGGGTCCTTCGACATCGTGATGTCGATGAGTTCGCGCACGTTGGCCGGCACGGTGTCCGGCAGCGGCGGCGGGGTCTCGCGGATGTGCTTCATCGCGACGGTGATCGCACCGTCGCCGAGGAAGGGGCGGCGACCCACGAGGGCCTCGTAGCCCACCACACCCAGCGAGTACACGTCCGACGCCGCGGTCGCGTCGTCGCCGGTGGCCTGCTCGGGCGAGATGTACTGGGCGGTGCCCATCACCATGCCGGTCTGGGTGACCGGGGCGGCGTCGACCGCCTTGGCGATGCCGAAGTCGGTGATCTTGACCTGCCCGGTGGGCGTGATCAGGATGTTGCCCGGCTTGACGTCGCGGTGCACCAGTCCCTGACTGTGTGCGGCCTGCAGCGCCCGGCCGGTCTGCTCGAGCATGTCGAGGGTGTTGGTCACCGACAGCCGGCCCAGCCGCGAGATCACCGAGTTCAGCGGCTCACCGTCGACGAGCTCCATCACCAGATACGCCAGGGTGCCGCCGCCACGGTCCGGGGTCTCGCCGTAGTCGAAGACGTTCGCGATGCCGGGATTGTTCAGCATGGCCGTGGTCTGCGCCTCGGTGCGGAACCGCGCGGTGAACTCCGGGTCGTCGGAGTACTCGGCCTTGAGTACCTTGACCGCCACCCGACGATTCAGCCGGGTGTCCAGTGCTTCCCACACCTGTCCCATACCGCCGGTGGCGATCAGCCGCATCAGCCGATAGCGGTCGGCGATGATGGTGCCGTTCTGCAGCGTCATCGTCCACCTCCTACATAAGCATTGATCACCGCGCGCCCGATCGGACCGGCGGTTCTCGCACCGACCGACGCCACGCCATCCTGTCCGTTCTCGACGACGACCGCCACTGCGATCTTCGCGTCGGTCGACGGACCGAATGCGATGTACCACGTGTACGGCGTGGTCACCGTGCGGTCGCCGTGCTCGGCGGTTCCGGTCTTCGAGGCTATCGGTACCGAGCCTGCGCCCGTGTTCGAGTAGTTCTCGGACCCGACCATCATCGAGGTCAGGCTAGCCGCCTGCTCCGACGTGATCGGCGAGTTCACCGTCGTCGGGGGCGTCGTGTACAGCGTTCGCAGGTCGGCCGACTGCAACTTGTCCACCAGATACGGCTGCATCCGCACCCCGGCGTTGGCGACGGTCGCCGCGACCATCGCGTTCTGCAGGGCGGTCATCGCCACGTCCTTCTGTCCGATCGCCGACAACGCCAGCGATGCGCGGTCCGGGATGGGTCCGACGGTGGACACGACCACCGGCATCGGGATGTTGGGGGCCGCGGTGTCCAGCCCGAACAGCCGGGCGGTCTGCTTGAGCTTGGCGGTGCCGTCATCCATCTTGTTGAGCACCAGGTCGGCGAAGGCGGTGTTGCACGAGTACTTGATCGCATCGGCGAGCGTCACCGTTCCACCGCCGGGACAGGTCTCGTCGCCGTAGTTGGGCAGGCTAGCGGTGCTGTCGGGCAGCCGGAAGTCGGCCGACCCGGTCAGGCGGGTGTCGGCGGTCTTGCCGTCGCGCAGGGCCGCGGCCGCGGTGACCACCTTGAACGTCGACCCGGGTGGGTAGACCTCTTCGATCGCACGGTTCTGCAGGCGCTTGTCGGGGCCGGTGTCGACCGCCCACGCGGCCTCCCGCACGTTCTGGTCGTGGCTGGCCAGCAGGTTGGGGTCGTAGCTCGGCGTCGACACCATCGCCAGGATCTTGCCGGTGGCCGGGTCCATCGCCACCACCGCACCACGGCAGGGACCGTCACACGGCCCGTTGACCATCGCCTCGTAGGCGGTGACCTGCAGCTTGGGGTCGATCGTGGTCACCACGTTGCCGCCGCGTGGGTCGCGGCCGGAGAACATGTCCATGAACCGCTGCCCGAACAGCCGGTCGTCGTTGCCGGTCAGGATCGAGTTCTCGTACTGTTCGAGGCCCACCGAGCCGTACTGGATCGAGTAGTAGCCGGTGACCGGGGCGAAGGCGCGCGGTTCCACCGGGTAGGTGCGCAGGTATTTGTAGCGGCTGTCGGTGGGCTGCGATGCCGCGATCACCTCGTTGCCGGCGATGATCGAACCCCGCTGCCGCGAGTACTCGTCGAGCAGCACGCGGTCGTTGCGCGGGTCGTAGCGCAGCGAGTTCGCCTTGAAGACCTGAACGTAGGTGGCGTTGGCCAGCAGGATCACGATCAACACGATCACCGCCACCGACACCCGTCGGATGGGTTTGTTCACGGGCGCTTCACCGCCCGGGTCTCCAGCGATTCCACCGGCTTGGGCGTCGGCCGACGCTTGGTCGGGTCGGGCTCACGGGCCGCGTTGGAGATCCGGATCAGCAATGCCACCAGCACATAGTTGGCCAGCAGCGACGACCCGCCGTACGACATGAACGGGGTGGTCAGACCGGTCAGCGGGATCAGTTTGGTGACACCGCCGACGACGACGAAGATCTGCACCGCGATGGTGAAGGCGAGCCCGGTCGCGAGGAGCTTGCCGAAGCTGTCACGGACGGCGACTCCGGTGCGCAGACCACGCATGATGAAGATCAGGTAGAGCATCAGGACGGCGGCCAGGCCCACCAGGCCGAGTTCCTCGCCGATGGTGGCGATGATGAAGTCGGTGTTGGCGAAGGGCACCGCGTTGGGGCGCCCGGAGCCCAGTCCGGTCCCGAACAGTCCGCCGGTGGCCAGCCCGAACAGGCTCTGGCCCACCTGGTAGCCGGTCGAGTAGAAGTCGGCGAACGGGTCGCGCCACACCGCCACACGCACCTGCAGGTGGCTGAACAGGTTGTAGGCGACCACCGCGCCCACCGCGAACATGCTCAGCCCCAGCACCAGCCAGCTGACCCGCTCGGTGGCCACATAGACCATGGTCAGGACGGTGGTGAAGATCAGCAGCGAGGTACCCAGGTCGGACTCGAAGGCGAGTACGCCGATCGCGAGGATCCAGGCGACCAGCAGCGGACCGAGGTCGCGGGCGCGCGGGAAATCGATGCCCAGGAACTGTTTGCCCGCGGTGGTGAACAGGTCACGCTTGGACACCAGGAACGCCGCGGCGAAGATGATGATCAGGATCTTGGAGAACTCGCCGGGCTGGATGTTGAACAGCGGGGTGCGGATCCAGATCTTGGAGCCGTTGATCTCCGACAGCGACGACGGCAGGATCGCCGGGATCGCCAGGAAGATCAGACCACCCAGGCCCAGCGTGTAGGCGTACCGAGACAGCGCCCGGTGATCGCGGATGACGATCAGGATCACCGCGAACACGGCCATGCCCAGATACGCCCACAGCAGCTGCTGGTCGGCGTTGTTGGTGCGTTCGCTGGGGTTGATGGTCTCGCCGGTGTTGCCCGAGCCCAGGTCGAGGCGGTGGATGAGCACCAGGCCGAGCCCGTTGAGCAGTGCGACGATCGGCAGGAACACCGGGTCGGCGTGCGGGGCGTAGCGGCGCACCACGAAGTGTCCGATGCCGAACAGCACGACGTAGCCGGCGACGTACTTGAGGATGTCCCACGAGAGGGTCTCACCTTGGGCGCTCTGCACGATGAGCAGCGCGATGGTGACCACACCGATGGCGAACACCAGCAACGCCAGTTCGATGTTGCGTCCGGTGTGCTCGGGTCGGCTGGGCGGGGCGTGGGTGGGGGAGGCGGTCTGGGTCATCTACGGCGTCCGACAGCCGTCCTGCCCGGTGGGGGCCGGGGTGGACTGGGGGATCGACGCTGACGTGGGCGCCGACGGGGCACCCGACGAGGGCGTGGCCGACGACGGTCCGGTCACCGGGATGACCTCGCCCTGCTGGTCGGATGCCGGGACCACCTCGTTGGTCGGCGGTTCGGCGCCCGGGGCGGGGGTGGGTGCCGGTGTGGGCGCGGTCGGGCTGGGCAGGGACTGGTCGGGGGTGGTCTCCGGGCACAGCGGCAGCAACCGCAGACCACCGGCGGCCACCCGGATCTCGTCGAGCGGTTTGCCGGAGATGCTGTGCGATTCGACGGTGTTGCGCGACAGGGTCACCAGATCGCTGAGCGGCAGCTCGTCGCACGCCTCGGTGCTGTCCATCGGGCGGAACTCGATGGACGCGTCCGGGGAGGTGGGGTTGAGGATGCACCCCTTCTGCGTGGGGTTGCTGACCTGCAGGAACAGGATGGTGTCGGGGGAGCCCTGGAAGATCAGGACGTTCCCGTCCTGTTCGCCGACGTAGTAGGTGCGGTGCAGGATGCCGCGGATCACGAAGAATCCGCCCACGATCGCCGCGATCACCACCACGGCGATCGCCGCGGCCACCCAGCGTCCCCGATGTCGGGTGGGGGTGGGTTCGTCGTCGGGCAGGATCGTCGGCCGTTGCGGTTCGGCCAGCTTCGGACGCAGGGCGGCAGCCCGGCCGGCCGCGGTCTTCGGATCCGGGGTGTAGGCGTCCTCACCGGTTCCGGCGGCACCGCCGACGATGGGTCGCGACTCGCCGTAGTCGGTGTCGACGACGTCGGCGAGCACCACGGTCACGTTGTCGGGGCCGCCGCCGCGGAGTGCCAGCTCGATCAGCCGGTCGGCGCATTCCTTGTAGTCGGTGATCGACCCGAGCGTCTCGGCCAGCGTTTCCTCGCTGACCACGTCCGAGAGTCCGTCGCTGCACAGCAGATAGCGGTCGCCGGGGCGCGCCTCACGCATCGTGAGGGTGGGTTCGACGGCCTGGCCGGTCAGCGCCCGCATGATCAGTGACCGCTGCGGATGCGTGTGCGCCTGTTCGGCGGTGATGCGCCCTTCGTCGACGAGGGTCTGCACGAAGGTGTCGTCGCGGGTGATCTGGTTGAGTTGTCCGTCTCGGTAGAGGTAGCCGCGGGAATCGCCGATGTGGCACAGCCCGATCCGGCTGCCGGCGAACAGGATCGCGGTGAGCGTGGTGCCCATGCCGTCGAGTTCGGGGGCCTGCTCCACCTGATGGGCGATCGCCTGGTTGCCGGTCTGGGTGGCGCGGTCGAGCGCCGACAGCAGATCGCCCGACGGGTCGTCGTCGTCGAGGGAACGCATCGCCTCGATCACCAGCCGGCTGGCGACCTCACCGGCGGCGTGGCCGCCCATGCCGTCGGCCAGGGCGAGCAGCCGGGGACCGGCATATGCGGAGTCCTCGTTGTTGGCTCGGACCAGGCCTTGGTCGCTTCGCGCGATATAGCGCAACACCAAGGTCACGGGCGCAACTCGATCACGGTCTTGCCGATCCGGATCGGCGTGTTGAGCGGGACCTTCACGGCGGTGGTCACCTTGTCGCGGTCCAGATAGGTGCCGTTGGTCGAGCCCAGATCCTCGACGTACCAGTCATCTCCCCGGCTCGACAGTCGTGCGTGCCGTTCGGATGCGTAGTCGTCGGTCAGCACCAGTGTCGAGTCGTCGGCCCGGCCGATCAGCACTGGCTGCGCACCGAGCGTGATGCGCGTGTTGGCCAGAGCGCCGTGGGTGACGACGAGGAATCGCGCCGACCCGCGTGTGGACTGCCGGCCTCGACCGGATTCACCGGTGCGAAAGCGTGTCAGGCGTGATCCCGATGCGGTGACGATGTCGGCGCGCACGGTGCGGATCACGGCATAGACGAACAGCCAGAGCAGCAGCAGGAATCCCAGTCGGGTCAGCTGCAGCACCAACCCCTGCATGTCGAATCCACCTCCAGCGCGGTCTCGTGGTCGTCGAGTCGTCGGCTCCGCCTCGGCGGTCCCGGGGCGAACGGACCCGACTGCGATCTTATGGGGTGAATCGCGGACACCCGTCATTCAGAGGTGTCAGTTCCGTCTCGACGTTGGACCGACGGCGGTCTGTCCGGCCCGCCGCCGGGGGTGTTGTCGCGGTTCTATTGGAACCGGACGGTGATGTCGGAGTGTCCGACGCGGATGCGGTCACCGTCGGCGAGTTCCCAGCTGTTCACCTGCACATCGTTGACGGTGGTGCCGTTGGTGGAGTTCAGGTCGGTGAGCATCGCGGTGCTGCCGTCCCAGCGGATCTCCAGGTGCCGGCGGGAGACGCCGGTGTCGGGGAGACGGAACTGGGCGTCCTGCCCACGCCCGACGACGTTGGAGCCCTCGCGCAGCTGGAAGGTGCGGTTGCTGCCGTCCTCGAGCATCAGGACGATCGCGCTCGGCGCATAGCCGGCGGCGGGACGTCCGTAGCCCTGGTCGTAGCCGTAGCCGCCCTGCTGGCCGTAGCCGGGCTGCTGTGCGTAGCCCTGGTCGTAGCCGCCCTGCTGGCCGTAGCCGGGCTGCTGTGCATAACCCTGCTCGTAGCCCTGCTGTCCGTAGCCCTGCTGTCCGTAGCCCGGCTGCTGTCCGTAGCCGCCCTGGTCCTGGCCGTAGCCCTGCTGGTAGTCGTAACCGCCCTGGCCGTAGCCACCCTGCTCGTAGCCCTGCTGGCCGTAGCCGGGCTGCTGTGGGTAGCCCTGCTCGTAGCCCTGCTGGCCGTAACCCGGCTGCTGCTCGTAGCCCTGCTGTCCGTACCCGGCCTGGTCGTAGCCGCCCGGCTGGCTGCTGTAACCCGGCTGCTGTCCGTAGGCGGCCTGGTCCTGGGCGGGTTGCGCGTAGCCCTGTTGGTAGTCGTAGCCCTGCTGGCCATAGCCACCCTGGTCGTACGCCGGCTCCGCGCCCCTGCGCTGGTCGTATCCGGGGTTCTGGGTCATTTCTGGGGCTCCTACTTCTCGGGCCGCGCCGTCGGGACGCGGTTGTGCCTGTGGTCGTGCCTGCCCGCGGGGTTCTGGCCGCGGCTCGGCGTCCGGGTTGACCGCGCCACGAGCACGAAACATACCTGTGTGTAAGGACGCAGACTGGTCGAACTCGACGACCACCTGGCCGTACGTCTGCCACCCGTTGTCGTGGATGAAGTTCTCCAGGTGCTTGGAGAACCGCTTGCGGTTCAGCTCGTACTCGGCCGCGATGTGCGCGTGGTCGGTCGGGCTGAACAGCAACGTGTAGCTGTTTGCGGCCAGGATTGTACCGTCGCCGAGGTTCTCGAGGGACTCCTCGGCTTCACGCTGGAGACCGTTCTCGATCTCCTGCGGTGCCACCTCGCCGCCGAACACCCTCGCGAAACCGTCGTCGACGGCGCCTTCGAGCTTGCGCTCGATCCTCTGCAAGATCCCCACCACCGACCTCCCTTCGCGGCATTCTGGCGTGTCGCCGTGCATATGGCCTCTGATGATGATACCGATACTCGCGGTTACGGGTGTCATCGAGTAACTGCAGTACCCACCGTCTCACCGGCATCACGATGTCGGAAACACGGAAGTCCTCCTTTGATGGTGGACGAACACCGGCCGCGCGTCCACCTTCTGATCGACACGATGCTTCGATCGGATGGTGTTCGACCTCGTCGCGGGGCCCCGACGTGCCGATTTGTGGTTCGACAGGGTCTGCGTGCTATCGTCGTCCAGTCGCTGATCGAAGCCGTCGATCACGAAAGTCACGGGCGAGTGGCGGAATGGCAGACGCGCTGGCTTCAGGTGCCAGTGTCCTTCGGGACGTGGGGGTTCAAGTCCCCCTTCGCCCACCACCGAGCAGTTCAGCTCAAAACGCTGACAAAGGTCAGGTTGCAGAAATGCGGCCTGACCTTTTCTCTTCGAGGGCAGCTCATCTATCGGCCGAGCCCGGTGTCTTGGAGACGCGGTGAACGGTGGAGAGTTCGTCGTCCAGATTCTGACCCGGATCGTCGTTTGATGAACTCGACGACGAGGAAGAGTCACCCATCGACACTTCCGACTGTCGACGGTGCGGACTCGAACGGGGAGAGTCCCCTGTGAACAATCGCTGTGCGGGCGATGACTGTGCTGATGTGTGCGGACTCGTGGCGACGGCACGGCGGGTCAATGTCATGTCCCTGACGGTCAAGTCTCGTTGCCGCCAATCTGACGGATTATGTCGGCCCCCATAGCATGGAGTGCCATGGAGGTAACACTGTCGACTGCGGGCATCCCTGACAGGGACCGTGACGAGTACTGGCGGCAGATCATCTGTCGGACGTTTGTCGAGTTGGAAGTCGACCACCAGCGGGGTCCTGCGTTCTGCGGGGCGGTGCGGACCAGGTCCTACGGTGATCTGCGCGCGACCCGAATCAGTTGCGATCCGATGATCGCCACGCGCAGCCGACGCTGCATATCCGACAGCGTCGATGATCGGTACCTCCTGGCTCTGCAGCTGCGAGGTCGTACGGTCGGCATCCAGGATGGCCGAGAGGTGGAACTCCGGCCCGGTGACTTCACCATCTTCGACACCGCGCGTAGCTACTCGGTGGACTTTCAGGGAGGCGGGTTCGACCACCTGGTCTTTCATATCCCGAGGTCGGCGCTGGCCGCCCGCGGCACGCTGGCCCCTGACGCCACTGCGCGTCGCGTCGATGGATCATCCCGGGGGATAGGGTGGGTGGTGTCGGGTTTTCTCGCCAACCTTGAGCGGGTCGGCGAGAACATCTCCGACCTTGAACGCGAGCAGCTGGGCGAGGCGGGTATCGATCTGTTGTCCTCTACTCTGCGGTGGGTCTCCCGGCCAGCTGATTGCCACCCCGTCGGCGCCCAGCCGTCGTCGACGAGTATCAAACAGTACGTGCGTACCCGACTCGACGATCCGGCGCTCGACCCTGGCAGCGTCGCTGCGGCCTTTGCGATTTCTGTACGACACGTGCATCGGCTGTTCTCTGATGAGGCGGAGAGCTTCTCGTCGTGGGTACGCAACGAACGGCTGACCCGATGCTTCGACAGGCTAGGTGATCCAGGGTATCGAGATGTCGGCATCCATGACATCCGTGAGCGCTATGGCTTCACCGACGCGGCCGTCTTCAGTCGAGCATTCAAAAGACGATACGGCATAACGCCCTCGGCACGTCGCGAACAGATTAGTGATCCGCCCTGATCGGTGGCCCGTCGCCTGTCACGCGTCGGCCGAGCACATCCACTCATGCTGTCAGCGGTCACCTAACTCCCCACGTTGATTGGGTTGTCCGTCACGCAGTTCCCCACCCTGGGGTGTCCCTCGGGATGGACGAGTCGGTGACCGTGGCGACCATTGCGCAACGGCTACGAGACGACCACGGTAGACGTGTGACAACCTCAAGACCGGAGTCGAGCGCCCGATCTCTACGACCCCACGATCAACCGGGCCTACGCCCGGTTCGCGGCGTTCTACGACGTCGTGATCGACCCGGCACGCGCCCGCAAGCCCAAGGACAAACCCCGGATTGAACGACCCGTGCCTACATCCGGGACTCGTTCTCCGCGGGGCCGCACCTTCACGTCGGTGCCGCAAATGCAAGACGCCGCAGTGGTGTGGTGCACCGAGGTGTACGGGTTCGTTCACATCGTGGAATCGATGGTATGCCTCCCATGGAGCTGTTCACCCAGATCGAACAGTCAACCCTGAAACCGTTGCCGCCACGACGATGTGAGCATGCTGTCTATCACGTCGGGAAGGTCGCTGCGGACTGTCACGTCACAGCGGGCATCGCTCTGTACTCGGTGCCGTGGCGGTTGATCGGGCAGCGCGTCACCGTCCGCATTGCCGGTGACGTCGTGCAAGTCTTCGACGGCGACGAGGTGGCAGCTACCCACGTCCTGCACATGACGGGCCGGTCGACGAACTTCGAGACCACCCACCCCACGAGGTCGCCCACACCCTGCAGACGGTGTCCTGGTGCCGTCGGCAAGCCGACGAGGTCGGCCCCGGCGCGGTAGCCGTCGTCACCGAGTTCTCTGAGCTCAACGCCTACACCGCTTACGGGCGATTCAAGGCATCGTCGGACTACGGAAGAACCATCCCGACCATCGGATCGATGCCACATGCCACCGCCCTGTGCAGGTCGACGATGTGCAGTACCGCACCATCAACGGAATCCTGGTTGCCGGCACCGAAAACTAGGGAGCGCCCGCACCGGCCACAACAGCGACCCCAGCGCTGCTCAGCGGCCCACACGCCTTCGATACCGCATCAGGCCAATGACAGTTTGTTCCCATTTACGGTGATAGACAGCGACTTTCAAATCTTCTCAACCAAGGAACGGCTGCTATGACCATCCATGATCCCAGCCTGCGCACGGCGCTGAACACTCTGAAACTGGGCGGCATGCTCGACACTCTCGATGCTCGGCCGGCGCAAACCCGCGACGGCGAGCTCGGGCACCTGGAGTTCCTCCAAGTGCTCTGCGAAGACGAAATCTCCCGCCGTCGACGGAGGGCTCGCATGGTCAAAGAGTTGTCGCTCGGAGTCAACTAATCATTACTGCCGCAACGGGATTCACCGTAGCGACACAGTATGAAACAGTTCTGAAACTTCTCGGTGTGAGCCTCGAGATCGAGCAAATGCTCAGTCCCCCAGCAACTACAGATGTTGCCTGGCGAAAGGTGTGGGGCGTCTGCCTCACTGTTCGACATAGGAGAAGATCAATGATCACCAGGCATATGCCCGACCTCGGTGCCCTCAACTACATTCCGGCGGAAGCCATGGCAGACCTCGGATTCAGCTCGGTGGTTGTCTCCGATGGTCTGGTTTTTGTCAGCGGTGTTGCACCGATTCAAGGACCCGAGTTCGCGATCGTCGGCGAGTCAGACCTCGGGGCCCAATGTGCGTATGTTCTCGATGTGCTTGCAAAATCACTTGAGTCCGTGGGTAGTTCACCCAAGAGTATCGTGGATCTCACCGTATATCTGACGGGTACGACCGAGATCGGGTCGAAGTACACCGAGATAGCGCCACAGCTTGCCAGGTTCGTCGGCAACGATCGGCCGACGGCAACTGCGGTTGGGGTTACCAGTTTGTTCTTGCCGGCACAGCAGATCGAGGTGCGTGCCGTTGCCAGGGTGTCGCGGTGACTGTTGCGGGATTGTTCGACCCGATCAACCTCGGCGGGCTCCGTCTGCCCAATAGGATTGTCATGTCACCGCTGACCAGAAACCGTGTGGTTCCTGGGATCGATGCGCCGAGAAGCATTGTCGCCGAGTACTACTCACGGCGGGCTGCGGCGGGATTGATCGTCGCGGAGGGGTTGGTGATCTCGCCGACTGCTCGTGGCTATATGTGGACTCCTGGAATCTACAGCGATGCCCAGGTTGATGCGTGGCGCAGCGTGGTCGATCGAGTTCACAACAGCGGTGGCCGCATCATGGCACAGTTGTGGCACGTGGGCAGGATGTCACATCCGGTCTTCCTTCCGGGGTACTCGGCCCCGGTTGGGCCGTCAGGAGTTCGAGCGGACGCAAAGGTCTACCTGCCTCACGGCTCCACCCCTCCGGGTTCGCCGCGCGAGCTTGAAGTCGATGAAATACGGGAAATAGTAAGAGATTTCGCCTCGGCTGCACGACGGGCGCGGATCGCCGGGTTTGATGGTGTGGAGATTCACGGGTCCAATGGCTACCTCGTCGATCAATTCCTCCGAGACGGAAGCAATCGGCGTACCGACGAGTACGGGGGTCCGCCAGAGAACCGAGTGCGGTTCGCGCTCGAAGTGGTGGATGCTGTGATCGGTGAATTCCCTTCGGAGAGAGTTGGAGTGAGGATATCTCCGGTCAGCACCCATAACGATATGTTCGACAGCTGTCCCCAGGAGTTGTTCGGCTTGCTGGCGACGGAGCTGGGACGTCGACAGGTCGGGTTCATTGACGTCATCGAGGGGCAGCTCGGCGGATCGCGTGACTTCGGTGAGTTCGACTATAGGACCCTGCGCTCGGGATTCAGTGGTGCCTACATATCCAGCAACGGACACACCAAGGAAACAGCTGCTGGCGCGTTGGCAGGCGGCGGCGCAGACCTCGTCTCCTTTGGGAGAGCATTCATTGCCAACCCCGATCTGGTTGAGCGGCTGCGGCGGGGCGACCGGATGAACGAACCCGACAGATCGACCTTCTATTTCGGCGGTGCGCGCGGCTACACCGATTATCTGAATGTTGATGACAGTGTTCTCAATAGCGATCAAGGATGACAATGAGAATTGAAGCAGGATCCGCATTTACCAGGGCTGCGGCTCGATTCGGTGACCGCACTGCGGTGATCGATACCTTGGGAAGCAGTCGGACATACCGAGAACTGCGAGAATGTGCGAATGCGCTGGGCTCGGGGTTGATCGCGTCAGGGGCGCATCGTGGTGACCGAGTAGGGGTGTTGTCGCACAATCGGGTCGAAGTGGTCGAGGCATGGTTTGGCCTTGAGCGGTTCGGGCTGGTACGGGTGGTTTTGCATTCCCACTTCGATATCGCCACGCATGTGCGGACGATCGGCGAGGTAGGGGTATCGACGCTGATCTTCCATGAGGCATTCACTGCCCAGTTGGAGTCCGTGCGAGACGAACTCACAGAGGTCGGAACCTTTGTGTGCATTGGTGATTCCTGTCCGGAGTGGGCGGTCTCCTATGAAGCGGTGATCGCACTGGGGAGCCAGGCCGACCCTTGTCTGGATGTCGAGGAGGACGAGCCGTGCTTTCTTCAGTTGACCACTGGGACAACGGGACACCCGAAGCCGTGGATTCACACGCACAGATCGTGGCGGGCGGTGATCGAGAACAACATCGAGCACCTCGACTCATTTGGACGAGGCTCGACTGCGGTCGACGGCGATGATGTCAATCTGCACTTTCATGCACTGCAGTGGGCGACCGGGTTCCAGACGCTGATGCCGTATCTACTCAGAGGTGCGCTGACGGTTGTCGCCGACGACTCGGCATTCGATCCGAACGTGCTGCTGGCGCAGATCATCGATTATCGGGTCACCGGAATGCTCATACCGGCGCCGATGCTTGCCCCGTTGCTCGACATCGTCGAGCGGGACGAGACGACTCTGCCGAACTTGCGTAAACTCGTCATCTTCTTTGCGACTGAAGAACTCTTGCAGCGAGTCTCGCGGATCCTCGGGGACTGCTGGTGCCACGGTTACGGCTCCTCCGAGCAGGGGGCGCCGGTGACGAGGCTGCTCTTCGACGACATCGACTCCGAAGATTCCTGGGCTAGTATCGGTCGGCCGTTGTCGTTCACCGAGATTCGGATCGTCACTGTCGACGGAGAACCCGTGGCACCCGGGGACGTGGGTGAAATCGTGATCCGGACCCCGATGGCCGCAGCCGGGTACTGGGGACTGCCAGAGAAGACCTCCGCGGCGTTCTTTCCGGGCGGATGGTTTCGCGCCGGCGATATTGGATCGATGGACGCAAGCGGGCGGGTGTACTACCTCGACCGTGCCAAAGACCTGATCGAGACCGCCGCCGGTGTCGTCTACCCGCATACGGTGGAAGCACGAATCCTCGCACATCGAACGGTGGCCAACTGCGGGGTGACAGGTGTCAAGACCGCCGCCGAGAGTGCCAAGCAGGTGGTGGCGGCGGTCGTGCTCAAGGACGGAGTCGACGATGCCGACGGGGCGCGAGCGGCAATCCTCGAGCTCGTTGCTGCCGCGCCAGAGCACGAGCGCCCCGTCGAGGTCGTCATCGTGGAGGAGCTACCCACAGTGCTTGGTGGGGCCAAGGTCCAGCGTGAGGTCTTGGCACACCGGCTGGTCGAACTCGGGGTAGGCGTGTCGGTGTGAGGCAACCTAGAGCGTGTCTCCTGGCGTGCTGTAGCCAGTTGACGATGGCGTCGAGGGTCACCCCTGCCCGGTAGGTGAGTTTGTCGTATCGGGTGGCCGGCCTTCGCCATTGCTGTGACCAGGAGAAGGATCGATCCACAACGTCGCGACCTGGGGTTGACCCCATTTGCCGGACATCCTGATGGCCAGTGTGAGGCTGGTCAGGGAGGACGGAGTGATGGGAGCAGAGCGCAGGAGTTACCGAGGTCGCGCGGGAGATCGGTGTGGGTGAGCAGTTGCTGGGCCGGTGGGTCGCGGTCGAGAGGGCCCGGATGGATGACCCCTGGCTGAACCAGGAGTATCCGGGCTCGACCCGCTCGGCTTGTCTGAGCTGTTCGAGCAGGCCGACAGCAGAGCCGGCACGATGAGTGGGGCGGCCAGCGCGTGGGGATACGACGCGTTGAGCAATTGTCATGAAGGTCTCCTGCGGGACAGAAGGTGCTTCACGAGAACGAATTCGACTGTTCGAGAGCGGCAGCGACCTCTCCGGCGGCTCGCTCCCCGGCGTGGATCGCTCCCTCGACGTAGCCGGGGTGCTCGGCGGCGGTCTCGGCGCCTGCCCAATGCAGAATGCCGGCCGGCTCGTGCGGATGGGGCATGATGCCGGCGGTGGTGCCGGGGTCGGGGACGACGACATATCCGCCCTCGACGTGCTCGTCCTGGTGCCACGCCTTCTCGTGCCACTCCACCGGGTCGGCGATGGGCTTGCCGAGGTGCGGGACCAACGGGTCGAGGAGCACCCGCCTGCGCTCATCGGGCTCGAGGTCTGCCAGGTTCCGTGCCTCCGGCCCGGACGCGAGCATGCAGAGGTGTCCGGGGCCACCGGGCGCCGTCGAGTCGGTGATCACGCGGCCGGGCTGGTCGAGTACGAGCAGCTCACCTCGGGCACGGTCTCGCCAGAAGGGCTGCTCGTAGACGGCGACGGCCTTGTAGACCGTCCCCATGTGGGTGTCACGCTCCAGGGTCGCACGCTGGGCCGGGAGCGGCGGATCGTGGTGGATGCGAGCTGCGACGGGCGGCGGGACGGCGACGATCACCCGGCGGGCACGGTAGGAACCGTCCACGGTGCGGACGGTCGCACCGGTTGCGTCCCGCTCGATGGCGGTGACCCGACTGTCGGTGTGGACACGGCTGCCGAGCTCCGCGGCCAGTCGCTCCGCGAGCGTCCAGATCCCCTCGACGAGAAGTGCCTCCTGGGCACCGTTCTTCGTCGCGAGGATGGTCGACATCCCGCCTTGCTCGCGCACCAGTCGGGTCATGGCGTTCACCGAGAAACGGTCCAGGTCCGCGGTCCAGGAGACCAGTGCGAGGACCTCGAGGAAACGGCGGGCGAGCCGCCCCGGAACCTTCTGCAGCCACCGGTCGAGCGTGGTGTCGTTCCAGCGGTCGGTGCGTCCGGTCCGGGCAAGGATGTCGACGGTCAGCAGCGCCGGGATGATCGGCAGAGTGGCCGGCGAGACCAGGGGGCGCCTGCGTCCCCGGTCGATGATGTCCGGCATGCCTTCTGTGTACATGTCGTACTTGGTGAGACCGAGCTCGGCGGCCAGCGCAGTCACGCGGTGGTGGCCCGCACCGATCCACTGCCCGCCGAGGTCCAGGTGTGAGCCGAGCGCCGTGGTCACGCCCATCACCCGGCCGCCGACGCGATCCGCCGATTCGAGGACGATGACGTCGACCCCGCGCCGGCGCAGATCGCGCGCGGCCACCAGTCCGGACATGCCGGCGCCGACGACGATCACGTCGGCCTCCGGCGACCCCGCCTCCGCAGGGCCGTCGAGGCCCTGGGGTTCGTTCTGCATGCTGTCTCCTCAGTAGACGATCTGATGGCGAGGCACTCCGCGGTCACCCAGCACCTCTCGCAGATCACAAAACTCGATCTAAAGTCGACATCGAATTTATGGCGTAGGTCACACCGTGTCAAGCAATCCCGGCGAGGCGATTCTGGGGCTTGAGAACAGCTCCCGGCGGACCGCGACCGACGGAGGGGCAGCAAACAACGCCGCAGGGCGCGCCGAGAAGTCGCCAGGCGTTGTCGGGGCGACAAGGCCCCCGGCGGGCGCGGACAGGCGCCGGTCAGCGCCGGCGGAGGGGAGCTACGTGCGGGCGGCGTAGGTCTCGAGGTAGGCCGTGACGAGCCGCTTCGTCTCGACGATCGTGCCCTCGTCACCCTGAGGGGAGAGTTCGAATGCGGTGTCGAAGAGCCGGTCAGCGGCCTCGCAGGCCACGCCGACGACTCGGGTCGGCATGTCTGCGCGCACGAGCTTCCGGCGGAGCAGGAAGGCAGCCAGTTCCTCGGCTCGCGAAGCGTCGTACGCACGCACGAAGTCCCTCACCGTCTTGGACATCGAGTTGCGCCCGACGTACCAGAGTTGAATGAGGCTGGGATTCTCCCGGAAGTAGGCAACCGACTCGTCGACGACCGTCTCGACGGCCTCGGGCAGCGTCTCGAGCGGGCTGGCATCGAGGGCAGCCTTGACGCGGTCGTCGAACGCTCGCACGTGGCGCTGGATCAGCTCGACGTCGATCTGGTGGCGATCGGCGAAGTAGTGGTAGATAGACGCCACCGGGATGCCGGTTCGCTCCGCGATCGCCTTGAGGGTGGCCGCCTCATATCCGTCGAGGAGCAGCTCGCTCGCCGCATCGAGGATCGCCTGCACGCGTTCGACGCCCCGCCGCTGGACCCCAGCAGAGCGCGCCGACCGAACTGCCGCCCCAGATCGACTCGACGGGACGGAGGTCCTCGCAGAGCGACGAGCCTTCTCGATCACGATTCGAGATCGTATCATTCCAGGACATCTGACCCGGAGCCACCGCGGCTCGTCAGCCGCATCAGCGGAGCAGCCGCCCGGCCCGGGTAACCACCACCTGTCGTCGGCGGCCGACGGTCGTGACAGTCACCAGGCCTCGCCAGCGTCGAGCGGCCCGCGGCCACGGCTTCGAGACCCGTTGCACGCCACGTGGTCAAGGGGATACCCAGTCATGGCCGGTGGACCGCGACCAGATTCGCGTGCCGGATGTCAGCCGGGGCGCTGTCCGGTCAACGCGCTCCGGGCGATGGCGGCTGCAACTGCGCCGAGGGTGACCGGATCGCGGGAAGACCTCGGCTCGGAGACGTTGACCAACAGGTTGTGCACCGGACCGTACAGGTTGTAGCTCCTGACCGGTTCGCCGCCGCCCACACGCCAGTCCAAGGCGGTCAGCAGCTCCGCGATCCGCTCGAGTGGCAGAACCCCGTCCTCGGACGTGGCCGCGAAGAACAGCAGCAGCATCGAGGAGTCGACGTCGAAGCCGGAGGCGTCGGTCGGGACGAGCCGCTCACCGAGATACTCGACGAGCCCGGCGGGATCGTTCATCAACGCGGTGCCGCGTCGGGTCCGAACGAGTCGTCCCTTGTACTTGCGCAGCAACCCCAGCTTCTGCAGCAGTTCCCGGAAGTTCTGCAGCGGAGCGCAATCGGATTCGCGTGTGCGCGCACCGATCCAGCCCTCCATCGAGGGCACCACCGCGCAGGCCGGTCCGACGTCGACGGGTTTGAGGTATCCGCTCGCGGTCAGCACGAAGCCGTCGTCGCCGGCATGGTCCAAGAACCAGAGAATCGGGTGGAGCCCCTCGGCGAGTGCGGCCGCAGCCATCGGTTCCGGCACGGCGAGCAGGCGTTCAGCCCGGGCAACGAGATCATCGGAGTCCGGCTGCGCCTGTAGCCGATAGAGCAGTCGATGCAGCCGTGGATCGATCCCCGCGGTGGCGATCCGGTTGATCGGATCGTCGAACACCGCGTTGACCTCGTCGACATCGAAATGGGCGGGATCGTCGAGCACCTCGGCGAGTTGGTCGGCATCGGTGAGATGCCCACAGTCCTCGGGAGGTGCGGCCCGGCGCCCGTCGACGCAGCGCACGGCCGGTGCGTCGGCGGGCAGCGGCAGCACCTCCTCGAGGCGGAGCGTGAGCTGCCAGTCGTCGCCGTAGTCGTACACATAGTGCAGGGTGTCGCCGGGCTCGTGCAGCGTCTCGTCGAGGCGGACGTCGGTGGCGGGGGTTCCCTCCTCGTCGCCCTCGTCGACGTCGAACGGGCACAGGAACAATTCGGTGTCGCGGCGAAAAGCAGCGCCGCCCAACGAGAACTGGTGTAGGTGGTAGTCGAGCCACGCGAACGACGTCTGGATCGCACGGTGCACGACGTCGAGCCGTACGTCGGATCGGATGTCGAGGCTCCGCCAGATCGCGGGTCGTGCGTCGTCGAGGTCGATACGAACACGAAGCAGCACCGGATGGGGGAGCGGAGGCTTGCGCAGATGCGGTCGCGGTGGACGTAGGGTGCGCGGACCTGGCCTGTCCACCATCGACCTGACGGCATCGGTCGTCGCGTCACGGTCGAGCCCTGCGATCAATGCCTCGAACTGTTGACGGATCTCGTCCTCGGACGGGGTGTCGGCCATGTGGCCAGGGTAGTCGTCCAGGCGAGAAGGAGGCGGTCCGGTTCGCGTGCCCACGGGAGCCGGACATCTCCCCCGAGCGAGATGGACTGGCACACTGGCCAGATGAGTGTGTGCGACGTGCCCGCCGAACCGGTGCTCCACCCGGCGATCCTGGGCCGGTACAGTCCGGTCCGGTTCGACCGTGATGCCGTGGTCGGGGACGCGGCGATCGACACGATCCTCGATGCCGCCAGGCTCGCCCCGTCGGCGGGAAACTCACAGCCGTGGTCGTTCATCGTCGGCCGGCGAGACGATCCGGTGCATGCGCGGATCGTTGCGCATCTGGCGGCGAGCTCATCGAGGTGGGCACCCGACGCCTCGGTCATCGTCGTCAACGTGGTGCGCGTCCTGGTCGAGGGGACAGACTGGGCGTACTCGGAGTTCGCGCACTATGACATGGGGCAGGCGGTTGCCCATATGACATTGCAGGCGATGGCGATCGGTCTCGATGCCCACCAGTTCCGGGCGTTCGATCGCGATGCGGTCGCCGCCGAGTTCGGCGTGCCCCGCGAGTGGGAGGTGACGTCGATGACGGCGTTCGGGGTCGGCGTGCAGGCGGACGGCGAGGGTCCGGGTGTGGCTCGTGGACGTCGGAGTCGGGACGACGTGACATGGGTTCGGGACCGGAGGCTGCCGGCGGGGTCGTGACCAAGCCGGGTACCCGCCGACTCCCCACATGTTCTGGGCCCGGTCTCACCTCACGCGTTCGCCACCTCGGCCACCGGCCTGGCCTTCCGGAGCGCGGCCGTGACGACGCCATGAGCGGGGCTGAACAGGTAGACGATCGCGAACACGATCCCCTGCGTGAGCACCACCATCCCGCCGGGTGAGGTGTCCTGATAGTAGGAGACGTAGAGGCCGATCACGCCGCTGATGATCGCCACCGCCGGCGCGATGAGTAGCATGCGGTGGAACCGGTCGGTGAGCAGGTGTGCGGTGGCCCCCGGGATGATCAGCATCGCGACGACGAGGACGATTCCGACCACCTGCAGGGCGGTCACCGCGGTGAGGGCGAGCAACCCGAGCAGCAGTGCGCCAAGGAGTTTGGGGTTGAGTCCGATGGCGTAGGCATGGGTGGGATCGAAGGCGTAGAGGGTGAGGTCGCGTCGTTTGACGATGAGCACGAGGGCGACGACGGCGCCGAGTACCGCGATCTGGATCAGATCCGAGCGCGAGACGCCGAGCAGGTTGCCGAAGATGATGTGGTTGAGGTCGGTCTGGCTGGGGGTGACCGAGATCAGGACGAGGCCGAGCGCGAACAGCGTGGTGAACACGATGCCGATGGCGGCGTCCTCCTTGATCCGGCCGGGATTGCGGACGGCACCGATGAGTCCGACGGCGAGGAAGCCGAAGACGATGGCGCCCAACGCGAACGGCACGCCGAAGATGTAGGCGAGGACCACTCCGGGCAACACCGCATGTGAGACGGCGTCACCCATGAGCGACCAGCCGATCAGCACCAGCCAGCACGACAGCAGCGCACACACGAGGGAGGCGATCAGTGTCGCGGCGAGCGCGCGGGTCATGAAGGAGTAGTCGAACGGGTCGAGGAGGAGATCGACGAGCGCGGTCATGGATGCTGTTCCTGGGGGGCGGCCGTGGGGGAGGTGTCGAGGGGATCGATACCGAAGGCACGGATGAGGTTGTCGGGGGTGATCACCACATCGGGGGTGTCATGCACCAGGACCCGACGCATCAGCAGCACGGCCTGGTCGGCGAGTCGGGGCAGGGCGTGCAGGTCGTGGGTGGAGACCAGGATGGTGGCCCCGCCGTCGGCCAGCTCCCGCAGCAGCGTGCTGATGGTGGCCTCGGTGCGTTTGTCGACGCCGGCGAACGGTTCGTCGAGCAGCAGGATGGACGCCTGTTGGGCGATACCGCGGGCGACGAAGGCACGCTTGCGTTGCCCACCGGAGAGCCGGCCGATCTGGCGGTGCTGGTACTCGCCGAGTTCGACCCGGTCCAGCGCCTCGTCGACGGCGGCGTGGTCGGCGCGGCGCGGTCGACGGGTCGGCCCCAGGTGTCCGTAGCGGCCGGTCATCACCACCTCGCGCACCGAGATCGGGAACGACCAGTCGATGTCCTCGGACTGCGGGACGTAGCTGATCGCACCGTTGCGGCGGGCGGCTGCCGGGGGTCTTCCCCCGACGCGGACCGTGCCGGCATCGGGGCTGATCATCCCCATGATGGCCTTGAACAGCGTGGACTTGCCGGAACCGTTCATCCCGATCAGTCCGCAGACGGTGCCCGTCCCGAGACGCAGGTCGGCGCCGTCGAGGGCCACGGTGTCGCCGTACCGGACGCTGAGGTCACGCACGTCGATCACCGGTTGCTGTGCGGTGGATTCGGTCATGATGCGGGGCTCGTTCCGGTCAGCCCGGCGACGATGGTGTCGACGTCGTGGCGGATCAGGTCGAGGTAGGTGGGGACGGGGCCGTCCGCCTCGGACAGGGAGTCGACGTAGAGGGTGCCGCCGAAGCGGGCATCGGTGGCCGAGACGACCTGCTGCATCGGCTTGTCGGGGACCGTGGACTCGCAGAACACGGCCGGCACCCGGTTGTCGCGGACGAAGTCGATGGCCGCCGCGACCTGCTGGGGGGTGGCCTGCTGCTCGGCGTTGATCGGCCAGATGTAGCGCTCGGTCAGCCCGGCGTCTCGGGCGAGGTAGGAGAACGCGCCCTCGCAGGTGACCAGCGCCCGTTCGTTGGCGGGCAGGGCGTCGAGCGAGGACACGAGGTCCTTCTGTACCGCCGCCAGCTCGTTCTTGTACGCGGCGGCGTTGGCGCGGTAGCCGTCGGCGCCGTCGGGATCGAGTTCGGCGAAGGCCTCGGCGAGGTTGTCGGCGTAGATCCCGACGTTGAGCGGGCTCATCCATGCGTGCGGATTCGGTTTGCCCGCATAGGCATCCGAGGTGATGTCGATCGGTGTGATGCCATCACTGACCACCACGTGCGGGACGTCGAGGTCGTCCATGAACTGGGCGAACCAGGCCTCCAGGTTCAACCCGTTGTCGACGATCAGCGATGCCTGCGCGGCGCGGCGGATGTCGGCCGGGGTGGGCTCGTAGCCGTGGATCTCGGCACCCGGTTTGGTGATCGACTCCACCTGCAGCCGGTCCCCGGCGACGTTGGCGGCGATGTCGGCCAAGACGGTGAACGTCGTCAGCACCACCGGCTTGTCACCGTCGTCCGGCGACGTGGTCGAGCACGCCACCGCGGTCCAGGCGACCAGCAGTGAGGCCATCAGTGTCGCGAGAAACCGAGCCCTGTGTTTTGGCATGCCGATACTATAAGTTCGGCCACCCTGATTTGCGCAAGTGGCAGATCTCGGACAACGGGCGGGTCGGCGGTTCGTGGTCTGGGGGGTTCGTGGTCTGGGAGGGGCGTGGTGCCGACGCGACGCAGTCCCCACCCTCGGCTACAGGTACTGCCCCTGCGCGGGGGGTCGGCGCGATAGCGGCCCGAGCCGATCTCGGCCAGCAACGCCCGGGTCGTCAGAGCTCCGTCACTGCCGCCGAGGACCGCGCGGCGCACGATCTCCCGCAGGTCACTGCCGCTCGTCCGTTCCGGCAGCCGGGCGGCGACCGCTGCGCAGTCCACCTCCCCGGGCATGTTCTCGACCAGTGCGGCGAGGATCCGTGCGGCCGCGGCGGTGTCGGGGTAGCCGACCTCCACGATGCTGTCGAACCGTCCGGTCCGGACCGCAGCGGCGTCGAGCGTGGCGGGGTCGTTCGTCGAGGCGAGGGTCAGGATGCGTGCATCGGAGGCGATGTCCATGGCCTGCAGCAACTCGCCGAGCCCGCCACCTCCTCCGCGGCGGTCCCGCACGAACAGGTCCACATCCTCGAGCACGATCACCACCGGCCCGCCCAGTCGCTGCGCCTCCTCGATCACCTTGGTCAGCAGGTACTTTCCGGCGTTGGCCTCCACATAGATCACAGTGAAGCCGGCCTCGACCGCCTCGGTGGCGACGACCGCAGACACCGCACTCTTGCCGGTCCCCGGCGGACCGGCCAGCAGAATTCCCCGGCGCGACGCGAGGCCGTGCGCGTTGAGGAACGCGTGGCGATCACGCACCGCAGCGATCCCGAGGTCGATGTCCCGCCACACACCGGCGTCGACCACCACCGTCTCGCGGCGCAGTGCCGCAGGCAGGCTCATCGCGGAGAACCTCAAGACCTCGCCCGCACCCGCGCGGACGATCCGCCCGCGGTACGGATGCAGCGCGTAGGCGCGCGCCATCAGCGTGTCCAGTACCTCGCGTGCCTCCACCTGATGCCCGCGCGTCACGAATGCGGTGATCTCGGGCTCGTGGTGGACACCGGTCCGAGCGTCGATACCGATCACCATCGGTGCACCGTGGAGCAGCGTGCCGGCCGGGAAGATAGCCCGCAGGAGCTTCGGGTGGTGGTACGCCGTCTCGCCGACCGTGGTCTGTGTGTAGGAGGGAGGAGTGGTGTAGTCCTCGGGACCGAGCTCGGCGTCATACCGCGAGATCAGCTCGCCGAGTGCGAGGGCGACGGACGTCGCCTGCACGCCGTTGAGATACGTACTCTCGTAGAGGATTCCGGACCAGCCGGCGACGCCGAGTCCACGAACCGTGAACATCTCCTCGGTCTCGTGGTCTGCGAGGTCCCGGGTGGTGCCGACGAGCAGGTCGCCGAGGGCGCGCAGGGCCTGCGCCGAATCGTCGGGCAGCGCATCGATCCATGCCGCGGCGTCGGTGATGGGGGCCTGTGCAGCTCTGGTCGTACCGGTTTCGGTCAGTGTCATGGGTATCCGTCGTGGCGGGCAGCCCCGCATCGCCGACACCATGGGTGGTGAAGGTTTCCGTTCTACACGCTCATCCCGGCGATGTCACGCAGACAAGCGGCCGTACCTGCGGACTGATGGTGTCGGTGCAACGATGCTCACCGAGAAAAAACGTTGTGACGCAACATGTTACGACATCTCGTTCCCCGTGCCGGCCGAGCGCGGGTCATCCCGGCATGCGGTCCACGCCGAGCGGTATCGACGTACGCGGTGCTTCCGGATGCAGTGCCGCTGCGGCAGCCAGTGCACTCGTGTCGAGGTCGAGGCGCTGCATCCACTGCCCGGCCCCGGCGGTCACCGATCTGTGCAGACGTGCGTAGATGCCACGCGCCCCACCGATGTCAGTCATTCCGGAGAAACCGCCAATCCCCATGCACGGGCGAGTAGTTCGTGTGACTGGAGGCGGTGGTCGAAGTCGTGGGTGACGCTCGTGATCACGAGTTCGTCGGCCCCGGTCACGCGGGCAAGGGTCCGTAGCCCGTCGACCACGGTGTCGGGGCCGCCGACGAACTGGGTGCGGATCCGATCGTCGACCAGCGCGCGGGCATCCGCGTCGAGCGGGGATGCGGTGCGGGGATCGGGGTACGGCTGCGCGCCCGCCCCGCTGCGGATGCCGTGCACCCAGTGCCCGTACGTCGAGGCGCGGTGCACCGCGGTCGCATCGTCGGGGGCCACCACCACATCCGCGGAGACCACCACATACGGTTCGGCGAGCACGGCCGACGGCCGGAACGCGCTGCGATAGGCCTCCACCGCCTCCAGCACGGTGGACGGGCTGACGTGATAGTTCGCGACGAACGGCAGTCCACGGGCCCCGGCGGTCTGTGCGCTCTGCCCCTTGCTGCTGCCGAAGATCCACACCGCCACGTCGGCGCCCTCACCCGGGACCGCCGACAACCCGATGTCGCCGTACCGGAATCGTCCGTCCAGCAGCGCCAGCACATCGCCGACGGCGTCGTCGAAATCCGGGGGAGTCGCACCGTCGAACTGGATCGCCTCGAACGCCGCCACGATCCGGGGTGCGCCGAGCAACGCCTCGACGGGGAACGGTGCCGGGATCAGCAGACCGTCGACGACCTGGTCGGGCTGGGGTGTCGATGCCACCACGGGCGGGATCGACCCGGCGAGTTCGGTGCGACGCTGCGCCGACCGCCCGAGTCCCAGATCCAGGCGCCCCGGGTAGAGCGCATCGATCGTGCCGAAGGCCTCGACGATCGACACCGGCGTGTGCAGGCCGCTCTGGATGGCCGCCGAGCCCACCCGGATGGTGTCGGTGGCGGCGGCCACCAGCCCGATCAGCGTCGACGTGGCCGAGCCGGCCACCGCGACCAGGTGATGTTCGGCCAGCCAGTACCGGCGATATCCGAGCTTCTCGACATGCCGGGCCAGCGCCACGGCCCGCCGGACGGCCGTGGCGGCGTCGCTGCCCTCGGTCACCGGGGCGAGGTCGAGCACCGACAGGGCGATGGCGGGCGCGGGGGCCGGGGGCGCACCGACTTCGGACATGTCGCTCCTCAACCGATCCCGACCACCGTGTGTACGGCCTGACCCCACCACCGAAGCGCCATCGCCGCGCGATCGACAGGGTTTGACCCACCCCGATTCGATCCCGCCGACCGCGGAATCCGGCTCGCCGGCCGATGGTTCGAGGCGAGGACGGCAATCTGACGATCCGACCGATGGAGGAAGTGATGGCCGACCACATTCACCTCGTAGTCGCGCTCGAGGGTGCGGGATCGCACCCGGGCGCCTGGCGGGCACCCGATGCCCAACCGCAGGCACTGACCCGCGCGGACTACTGGCAGGGTCTGATCGCCACTGCCGAGACCGGGCTGCTCGACTTCGTCACGATCCCCGATTCCTTTGCGCTGCACCGGGGCCACCCCCGCACCGACCGTGCCGTCGGGCGGCTCGACGCGGTCCTGCTGGCATCGCGGCTGGCCCCGACCACCGCCCGCATCGGGCTGATCCCCACGGCCACCGTCACCCACACCGAGCCGTTCCACGTGTCCAAGGCGATCGCCACCCTCGACCACATCAGCGGCGGACGTGCGGGTGTCGCCCTGCGCACCACCGCCGATCCCGGTGAGGCCGGCCTGTTCGGTCGCCGCAGCTTCCCCGACGACCCCTCCGTTCTTGCCGTTCTCGCCTCCGAGGCAACCGATTTCGCCACCGTCCTGGCCCGGCTGTGGGACTCGTGGGAGGACGACGCGGAGATCCGGGACGTGGCGACCGGACGCTTCGTCGACCGCGACAGACTCCACTACATCGACTTCGTCGGCGAGCACTTCGCCGTCCGCGGCCCCTCGATCACCCCACGGCCGCCGCAAGGCCGGCCGATCATCGCCGCCACCGGAGCCCACGCCACCGACCTGCAGCTCATCGGTGCCTCCGCCGACGTCGGCTTCATCACCCCCGGTGACGTCGACGACGCCGCTCGGGCGGTGGGGGCCATCGCCGCCGCCCGTACCGCCGCAGGCCGCGCCGGGGATGCACCGGTGCGGGTGCTCGTCGACCTGCCGGTGGTCCTCGGATCATCGAAAGACGATGCGGCCCAACGTCTCGAACAACTCGATGCCTGGGCGGGGGAGGGCTCCACCGCCGCCGCCGGACTCGTCGTCGGAACCGCGCAAGGGCTGGCCGACGAGATCGAACGCTGGACGTCGGTGGACGGGGTGGACGGCATCCGTCTGCGCCCGGCGGCATTGCCCCACGATCTGCAGGTCATCGTCGCCGATCTCGTCCCGGAACTGCAGCGCCGCGGCCTGTTTCGCACAGACCAGGCCGATGCCTCGCTTCGGGAACGCCTGGGACTCGCCCGCCCCCACAACCACTTCACCACACGGAAGACCGGTGTCGCATGACCAAACAGGTACATCTGGCCGCACATTTCCCGGGGGTCAACAACACCACGGTGTGGAGTGACCCCGCCTCGGGAAGCCAGATCGACTTCGCCTCCTTCGTCCATCTCGCACAGACCGCCGAGCGCGGCAGGTTCGACTTCTTCTTCCTCGCCGAGGGACTGCGGCTGCGGGAACAGAACGGCCTGATCTACGACCTCGACGTCGTCGGCCGTCCGGACACCTTCACCGTGCTGTCCGCCCTCGCCGCGGTCACCACACACCTCGGGCTCACCGGCACCATCAACTCCACCTTCAACGAACCCGTCGACGTCGCACGGCAATTCGCCACCCTCGACCACCTGTCCGAGGGGCGTGCCGCATGGAACGTGGTGACCTCCTGGGACGAGTTCACCGGGGAGAACTTCCGCCGCGGCGGCTATCTCCCGGAGGATCAGCGGTACGCCCGGGCCAAGGAGTTCCTCGACGCCGCAGCCGTGCTGTGGGACTCCTGGCGTGACGACGACATCGTCGCCGACCCGGCCACCGGACGTTTCCTCGCCCGCGAGGATGCCGGTGAATTCGAGTTCCACAGTTCACAATTCGACATCAGTGGGTACTTTCCCGCGCCCCGCCCACCGCAGGGCCGGCCGGTGATCTTCCAGGCCGGTGACTCCGACGAGGGGCGTGAGTTCGCCGCGGCCACCGCCGATGCGATCTTCTCTCGGCACGCCACCTATGACGCCGGCCGCGCCTTCCACGCCGACGTCAAGCGACGCCTGCCCTCCTACGGCCGGCGCGCCGAGGACCTCCTGGTGCTGCCTGCGGCCACCTTCGTCGTCGGCGACACCGATGCGCAGGCCGCCGAGCTGGCCCACGAGGTGCGGTTGCAGCAGGTCAGCGGCCAGACGGCGATCAAGTTCCTGGAGCAACTGTGGAACCGGGATCTCTCCGATCACGACCCCGACGGCCCGCTGCCCCAGGTGGATCCGCTCCCGGGGGAGAACACCGTCGCCAAGGGTCGGGCGAGCGTGCGCATGCACCGCGATCCGATCGCGGTGGCGCGGGAGTGGCGGGACCTGGCCGAGGCCAAGAATCTGACGACCCGTGAACTGATCATCGAGGTCACCGGGCGGCAGGCGTTCATCGGCTCCCCGGAGACCATCGCGCACACCATCAACCGTTTCGTGCAGGACGACGTCGCCGACGGCTTCATCCTGGTCCCACACATCGTGCCCGGCGGCCTCGACCGGTTCGTCGACGACGTGGTGCCGGTGCTGCAGGATCTCGGTGTGTACCGCACGGAGTACGAGGGCGCCACCCTGCGTGACCACCTCGGGTTGGCGCGGCCGCAACTCAGCGTGGCGGATCGTCCGGTCGCGTGAACGCGATCCGGATGAGCTGCCGGAGCACCTGCTCGTCGATCCGGTCGAGCCGTTTGACGTAGACGCATCCGGCGCCCTCGGTGTACTCGCCGAGGCGCGGCAGCAGGGCCGCGCCCTCGGGGAGGTCCTTGAGCCCGTACAGCGAGATCGCCGACTTGCGCGGGGAGAACCCGACCTTCGGCCAGTCGCCCTCGGTGCGCGACGTCGTCGACGGCGACACGTAGTGGTAGGTGCCATAGCCGACGATGGATGGTCCCCACATCACCGCGGTGGCGCCGGTCTCCTCGCGCATGATCGCATCGAGCCGATGCCCCTCGTCGACGCGTCGTGCAGGGGTCGCGGCGTCGAGGAACTCGGGCACCGACGCATCGGTGGGTCGGGTCTTCGCCATGCATCGAGGGTAGGTGGGCATCCGACAACAGTCCTGTGGGGAGCGGTCCGATGGGGAGAAATCCCCAGGTCTGCGGGTGCATCGTTGAATGGACAAAACCCTTCCCGCACGGCGTCCGCGGGTCTACGTTTGCCTCGAATCCCCCAAAACCGATCCACAGCACACCCCGATCCGAGGCAGCCATGTCCTACCCCGACCCCCAGTACCGTCCGAACAACGCCGTGCCCGGCGGAACACCGCCGTGGCAGCCACCGGACCAGGTCGACCCGGCCGCGCCGACACAGGTCCACGGCGCGGCGTCGGCCGGACCTGCGCAACCCGGGTATGCCCAACCGGGACCCGCACAGCCGGGATACGGTTCCGCCGGACAAGCACAGCCGGGATACCCGCAGCACGGATCCGCCCCGCAGGCCCCGCCACAGTTCGGGCACGGTGGGCCACCGCCGGTGCCGGACTTCGCGCAGCCGCAGCACGCCTACGGCCAACCCCAACCGGGACAGGCCGTCCCCGGTCAGCCCGGCTACGGGCAACCTGCCCCGTACGGCGCCACACCGGCCACACCGGCCCCGGCGTCGGGCCCGATCTCCGTAGCGGTCTCCGTCATCGCAGGTCTGATCGCATTCTCGGGCCTGGTCCTGATCGTCTCGGCATTCCTGCCCTGGGTCGCGGGCTTCGTCACCGTCAAGGGCCTCGGTGATTCCGACACCGGCGCCACCGACGGCGCCCTGACCCTCGTCATCGGTGCGGTGCTGCTGATCCTCGGCGGTGTCAGCGCGATCATCCGCAAACGGTCGGTGCTTCATCCGATCGCCGGGGTCGTCGCCGTTCTCGCCGGCGCGCTCACCGCATTGATCGCCCTCGTCGACATCAACGATGTCAGAGATCTGTCGTTCCTCGATGTCCACGTGGGGATCGGACTGTGGCTCACCCTGGTCTTCGGGGTACTCGCCGCGATCGTCGGGATCGCCGCGATCGTCAAGCGGTCCTGATCCCGATCGACATGGTGAGCGCACGTCACCGACCTCTGGCAGGGTGGACGCCATGCGCGCCGAGCACGTGCCGATCGCACGCCACCCGGTCATCTACGAGATCAACACCTGGCCCTGGCTGTCCGGCCTGGGTTCCACGTTCGGACGCGAGGTGACGCTCGGATCGGTGCCGGAGGAGATCTGGGACGAGGTCACCGCATCATCCATCGGCTCCGGTCCGATCGACGCGGTGTGGCTGATGGGGGTGTGGCAACGTAGTCCCGCGGGTGTCCGCATCGGACTGGCCGACGACCCGCTGGTCGACACCTTCCGGGCGGCGCTGCCCGATTTCACCGCCGACGACGTGGTCGGCTCGCCGTATTCGATCCGCGACTACGTTGTCGACCCCCACCTCGGCGGGCCCGAGGGGCTGGCTGCGGCCCGCCGCGCGCTCGCTGCGCGGGGTGTCGGTCTGATCCTCGACTTCGTCCCCAATCACGTTGCCACCGATCATCCGTGGGCCACGGCGTCTCCGCAGCGATTCGTCACCGGTACCGACGCCGATCTCACCGCACATCCCACGGAGTTCGTGCAAGTGGGCGGCACGGTGATCGCCAACGGACGGGACCCCTACTTCGCACCGTGGCGGGACGTTCTGCAGCTCAACGCCTTCGATCCGGGTCTTCGATCGGCGGCTCGCGACACGGTGCGTTCGATCGCCGAACAGTGCGACGGTGTGCGCTGCGACATGGCGATGCTGATGTGCAACCGGATCTTCGGGGAAACCTGGTCCGGCCGGGTCGGTCCAGCCCCGGAGGTCGACTACTGGGACGCGGTGATCCCGGCCATCCGGGCCGATCATCCCGACTTCCTGTTCATCGCCGAAGCCTATTGGGGCACAGAGGGTCTGCTCCGATCGCAGGGCTTCGACCATTGTTACGACAAGGGATTCACCGATGCTCTCGAGCATCATCCGCACAGCATCGGCACGCTGATCGCCGAGGCGCTCGATCGCGACGGTGCGGTGCACTTCATCGAGAACCACGACGAGTCACGCGCGCAGAAGGTCTTCGGTGATCGCCATCGGACGGCGGCGATCACCGCGTTGACCCAGCCGGGCGCCCGGCTGGTCTACGAGGGTCAGTTCGACGGCCGCACCGTCCGGCTGCCCGTGCAGTTGCGCCGCGAACCCGAGCAGCCGGTGGTGGAAGGACTCCCCGACTTCTACCGGCGCTTGTTGGCCGTCCTCGGCGACGAGGCCCTGCACGCGGGCGGGTTCAGTGCATTGGAGATCCACGGCTGGCCCGACAATCCCGCGGGTCCGGGGCTGGCGGCATGGTCGTGGTCGGGTCCCGGGCGGCGGTGGCTGTTCGTCGTGAACCTCGACGACGCCGACGGGGCCGGGCTGGTGCACACGGCATGGAACGACCTGGCCGGCCGCCCGGCAACATTGTCCGATCCGATCGCCGACGTCACCTACGAGCGTCCCGACGACCCGGACCCCACGATCTTCGTGATGCTCCCGCCATGGGGTGCCCACGTGCTCGAGATCTCAACCGGTGTGTGGCCTCAACCAGCAACCACTACTTGGTGATCGAGCCGGGACCGAGAACGAAGGGCGAGGAATGATCCACCCTGGCATTTCCTGAGGGCTCAGATTGTGAGTGCCTGCTCCGGATGAGGGTACGTGGCCGATCGCGGAAGATGTCAAGGTGTTTGAGACAGGTCATGGTTAGGCGCTTTGTATCAGGGCCTCCGGTTGGGGTTGGTTGATCCAGGCCGCTGTGGGGAGTTTCGGTGGGACCGGTCGCTGGTTCGCGAAGCGTTCGGGGTGGGCCTGGTACGCGGCGTCGAGGGTCGCTTGTCGTTGCCGGCGGATCTCGGTGACGGTCCCGTAGTGCACTGAGGCCGGGGTGTGCAGGCCGATCCCGCTGTGATGGTGTTCGTGGTTGTAGTAGGCAAAGAATCCTTCGCAGAACGCTCGCGCGTCGGCGAGCGAACCGAAGTGGTCAGGGAACACCGGCGCGTATTTGAGGGTTTTGAACGCGGCCTCGCTGTAGGGGTTGTCGTTGGAGACGTGCGGGTGTGAGTGGGACCGGTCTACACCCAGGTCCAGCAGCAACGCTGTCACTGTTTTCGAGGTCATCGAGGTACCGCGGTCGGCGTGCAGCGAATCGGGTTGCCCGTGCACGCTGATCGCGGCGGCGATCATGTCAGCGGCGATGGTGGAGTCTTCGCGGTTCTGGAGGGTCCAGCCCACGATGTAGCGGGAGTAGATGTCGATGATGACGTACAGGTGATACCAGGTGCCCTTAACCGGTCCGCGGATCTTGGTGATGTCCCAGGACCACACCTGCCCCGGGCCGGTGGCCAGCAGTTCGGGTTTCTTCTTCGCCGGATGGCGGGCCTGGGCACGTCGTTCCCCGGACATGTTGTGTGCTGCGAGGATGCGGTGCATGGTCGACATCGAGCACAGGTAGGTGCCCTCGTCCAGGAGCGTCGCCCAGGCTTGAGCGACGGCCTTGTCGCAGAACCGTTCGCTGGTCACAACTGCCACGACCGTGGCCCGTTCAGCTGCCGAGAGCGCGTTCAACGGCGTCGGTCGTGGCCGCCGGGGTCCCTGGACCGGGGGCAGTTTGCTGCGGTAATGCGAGGACCGCGGGCGGCCCAGCAACTCACATGCCCTGTTGGCCGGGACATGCTCGGCCAGCTCATCGACCAACGGGTTGATCACCGTGGTGACTGCTTCGGAGTGTCCGCGCTCTCGGAGAGCATCTCCAAGAGCGCGTGTGCTTTTCCCACCAGGTCTAACGCGGCCTGAGTACGGGCCAGCTCCGCTTCATCGCGGGCCGCGCGGGCCCGTAGCTGCTCGAGTTCCCTATCGCGCGCCCGGCCACCGGCAGCAGCCGCCGGCGGGGTGGCTGCGGCTGCTTTGCGCCACTCAACGATATGGGAGGAGTACAAGTTCTCCCGCCGCAAGATCGCGCCGCGCTCGCTACGGTCGGCCTGGTCGTACTCGGCCAGGATCTGCGCCTTGTACTCCTGGGTGAAGCTGCGTCGTTTCGGGTTCTGCGCTCGCGGTCCCATCCCTGCATCATGGTCGATATCGGCTACGGTCATCGTCATCGGAACATTCCTACAATCCCCGCCCCGTGCTACGGATCAGTCGAGCTCAACGTTATGAGCCGGTGTCTCACTCAACCTTGACCCACAGGGGGTGACCCAGTCGATGGGGTCGGTAGGGACAAGTGCCGACAACACGACGGCCGAGGCGTTCACTGCCACACTCAAACGCGAGGTCCTCCAGGACGAGCGGTACCGGCCTGATGAACTCGCACGTCGCCGTGAAGTCTTCGGCCGGCTCGTGCGATACAACACCCGTCGCCGACACTCCTGGTGTGGCTACAGCACACCTATCGACTACGAAATCCTTTACACTGCGACACTATCCATCGCAGCATGAATCCCACCCTGTGTCCAAGATCCGGGGTCAAGGCCCGCAACCCATTCGGCAGTCATCAGGCCCAGTTGGGGCTGTTTCAAAATGGCCGACAGTCAAAATTGTGAGGACAAACGCTCAGTTCGCCGAAGGTGATCTGGTCCTCAAATCGCTTACTCGGCGATTCATTCCCTGTTTTCCGAGGAGCAGCTGACGACGTTCGTCAAAATGACAGAGCCCCAGTTCGGTGCCACCGTCAAACAACGATTGCTCATCGACGAGTTCGGTCTTGTGGTCGGCGTCGACCGACGCGGCCAGAGCATTGTCGTAACTATCGCGAACACTGCCGATCGAGGTAGCGATCCACGACGCCTCGACCAGACTCGGCCCAAACGTGATGGTAGTGTGTTGTAACCTGGCATTGCTGTGATGGTCCAGACTGCGTACATCTGTTACACCACAACGCTTTCGATTGTCCATCGCATTGCTGATCGCAGCAGTCACCAACTGGGCCGTCATCTCGGAGGCCACTTCCGGGCTCTTCCGGATTCAGCGTGCGTGTAGGCGTAGCGGGCTTCGAAGTGGCCGGAGTTGGCCGCCCCCATGAGGCCGGTGTCACTACCGCGACGAGGCTCCGTGGCGCCAGTAGCAGTACAACATCCAATACATTGAAGCGATTCGAAGGTCAAGTCAGGTTCACTCTTGTTTTATCAGTCGACACTCGAAGTCAATGGTGGTCCAGTAAGCACTGTGGGATTCTCGCTTGATCTTGAACATCTTCGAACACTTATAGCCATCTCCGAGTGTGGCGGGTTTGGCAAGGCCGCGGCGGCCAGGCATATCAGCCAGCCGGCGCTTAGCCAGCATATCCGGCTGCTCGAACGTGGTCTTAAGCGCAAGCTGTTCGAACGTGAGGGTCGTGTGATGCGACTGACCGTCGACGGGGAACGAGTTCTCGCCGAGGCCCGACGAATCGTCGATGTTCACGACGAGGCGCTCCGGAGGCTCGAGGTCTCAAGCCCAGTGACCATTGTCGTCGGTTCTACCGAGCACAGTGCGGAGCCACTGCTCCCGGAGATGTTGCGAGCGCTCAACGGCTCCTTCCCCCAGGCTTCGCCCCGCTTCGAGATCGGTCGCTCGACTCAGCTGCACGAGTCCGTCGAAAAGGGAACTGTCGACTTGGCCTTCGTTCTCGATCCCAGCGGTCAGGGGCCCGGGCACCTCGTCGGCGAACTGCCATTGCTGTGGTATTCCAGCGAGGATCGATCGTTCGATCCGAGCGACGAAGTGCTCAGGCTGGTCGCCTTCGAGGAACCGTGCAGTATCCGGGAGCGTGCCCTGTCTGTGCTGGCCGCAGAGGGCATTCGTGTGGAGGTTGTCGCTCAGTCCACCACGCTCGAAGGAGTCCTGGCCGGTGTGCGTGCTGGACTGGGGATCGCTTTGTTACCCAGCGCAGGTGGCGCACCGGCGGGGTTGAGAACCTGCGGAAACCTCCCGCGTGCCGGCGCCACTCACCTGCGTCTGATCTCTCGAAGAGGGCTTCCCCCGGAGATCACACAGACCGCACTGGATACTGCTGCCGATTTCTTCGTGCAGCGGCCGACGCTCTACCTCGTATCGGTATCAGATCGCGGCGCCTGATGGTGTGACCAGGACTGCATCATCGGCACCCGTTGCTGGCGCCATTACTGCACCAGGACTCGTCTGGTTTCGCCCGCGCGGATGTCGACCGGAAGCCGATTTTCAGGGGGCGGCAACGGGCACAGGTAGTGATCGGCGAAAGCGCACGGCGGAAGGTGGGCGCGATTGAAATCGAGCTCGACTGCGCCGGATTCTTCGGTGATGTCGATTTCGAGAAATCGGAATTGTTGTGTCAGTGAGGCATTCGTGGTGTCGGCAAAAGGAATCAGCGCGTGATCCCCGGGCAGTGGAAGCGCAACCAATTGCACCTGGTGTCCGTCCACGGTCGCTTGTACGAGGCCGGCCAGCCGGTCGCGTGTCACCGCGCCGTCGGCGCGGTTAATCGCGATCGACTCTGTCACGGCCCTGAATTGCCCAGTGATAACCCAGGCGGGGTCGTAGTCGAAGGCGTCGATCCCTGCCAGCAGCACCCGGGAGGGGGCTTCGGGGTCGAAAACTCTCAGGGCGATGAGACCATCCCGGACGAGGGTCCGCACCACCAGGGTGCCGATGGTGAGTTCGGTGCCCGGCGTGAGCTCGATCTGGGGGTCTGTGTCGATACGCACCGCCGTCCCGTCCCGGTCAATCCATTCACCAGGCAGGCCGGGTATTGCGAGGGCGTTTCCGGAGGTGAGCCAGGTAGTGCTCGTCGCGGCGGCAATACCGTCAGGCGCGGTGACATGATCGAATCTCGAATGTCGCCACTGTTCCCAGGCTGCTCTGCCCTCTATGGTGGTAGCGCTCATCGAGTGGCCACCGCACCGGATTCGGACAGCAATGCTCGCACGCGCGGAAGCACGTGATGGCCGTAGGTGATCGCGTCGGTGAGATTGTCGTATCCGCGGATCGAGATCAGGTCGGCGCCGATATCGACATAGGACACCAGCGACTCGGCGACGGTGTCATAGGAGCCCACCAGTGCTGTCGATGCCCCTCGGGCGCCGGTGGCGGTCACCGTTGGGTACCACAGCGCGCGGTCGTGGACTTCACCGCGCGCGGCGATCTCCAACAGACGCTGCGAGCCGACGTTTTCTGGATGTTGGCCACCAGGTCCCTTCACCTCGACGCCTTGGGAGGCATTGCGGTCCAAGGCATCGAGGACCCGATGAGCCTTGCGCCACGCATCTTCGTCGGTCTCGGCGACGATCGGCCGGAAAGTGACCCAGATTCTTGGGCGGTCGGTACGCCCGGCAGCTGCGGCCTCGTCGAAGACCCGGCCGATCTGGTCGCGGGTCTCCTTGAGTGGCTCACCCCAGAGTGCGAAGATATCGGCCAATGCGCCGCCCACTCGGTATGCGGCGTCGGAAGAACCCCCGATCGAGACGGGAATCGTCCCGTGGGTTGGCCGTACCTTATTGCTGAAATCCGCGAAAGTGTAGTATTCGCCGTCAAAATCGAAGGGCTCCGAGGAATCCCACGCACGCCTCAATATCTGGATGTACTCAGCGGCTCTCGCATATCGGTCGTCCTTGGTCAGGAAGTCGCCCTCGCGAGCCTGATCAACGGTGTCGCCGCCACAGATGATGTGAACCACGACTCGTCCACCGCTGAGTTGGTCAAGGGTGGCGAGCATTTTCGCCGCCGCTGTCGGATAGATCGTGTTCGGGCGCAGGGCGACGACGGTCTTCAGGTGCGAGGTGTGCTGGCTGATTGCGGCCGCCTGGACGAACGGATCGAACGAGGACGAATGGTAAGGGAGCAGCGTGTAGTCGAATCCACCGGTATCGAGCGCCTGCGCATACCGCTGCAGGAAGCCCGAATCCAGTCCGGAATCCGGTCGTGGGTTCAGTTCGGTCGAGTCATTGGGAAAGGTGAGACTGATGAACTCAGTGGTCATGATGGCCTGGTCCGTTCGTGTGATTCAGCTGACCTGCGCTTCGGCGCGGTCGAGGAGCCGGCGGATTGCTTCGTCTCCGAGTGCGCCTGCTTCGCGGTTGTCGGCGACTGCTTGGGCTGTCAGGATCTGCAGGCCTTCGGAGAGCGGGGTGGGAATGCCGTGCAGGCGCCCAAGAAGGACGATCTCACCGTTGAGGTAGTCGGTCTCGAGTGGTGCCCCTCGGACAAAGCTCTGCAGCGTGGAGTTGCCCAGCCTTGGATGGCCGCTCACAACGCCGCCTTCGAGCACGTCGTGCGACCACGGAGACAGTCCACCGCTGAGTGGATCGCGTGGTTCGATTCCTTCGGCCCTGAGCACGACCTCGGCCTCGGCCCGTGCCCGCGCTTCGAGTTCGTCGCGCAGGGCGCTGGGGGCGAATACCGGCTCGACCCCGTTTCTGGTGTTGTAGGCAAGCTTCCACGCCTTGATGGGGAGTATTTCGTCCACCGGCTGAATCCCCAGCGTGGGTGCCCGACCGAGTGTTCCGGCGATCGTCTCCAGCTCCTGGTCGCGTGCGCCACTCGAATAGTGACCGAGCCACAACAACAGACGCAGGGTCGGGCCGTAGTTGATGATCTCGCCGACCTTCTCCTTGCCGCCAGGACAGAATATCGTGCCGGCGATCACGGTGCGGAACCAGCGCAGCGCCACACGCTCTGTGTTGAGTCCGTTCTGAACCGTGATCAGCGGAATGGACTGGCCAACCGAACTGGTCGAGCCATCGGCCGTGCGTACAGGCGCCCAGGCCCATTCTCTCAGTACAGGTTCGACGTCCTGGGTTTTGGTCGTGACGACCAGGACATCGGACTCGACGAGTTCGAGTTCGTCGGGACCCCCCACGACCTCGAGTGGGACACTGGTACTTCCCGAGGTGATGTGATAAATCAGCCCCTTGGTACGCAGAGCGTCGAGTTCGGCGCCTCGGGCCACGACCACGACGGGGACCCCGTGCAAATGCAATTCTGCTGCGATGGCGCCGCCTGTCGCACCCGGTCCGATCACGATCACTCTGCGCGCGCTCGATTGCTGGCCGTCTGCCATGATGATGACTCCTGGGATTGGCAATGGGGTGATGCGCTGCTCACCCCATTCGAGCTGAGCGCGCGCAGGCCGGGCTGTTGCGCGCGGCCACTGAATTCGACGTTATGCCAACCTCTGGCGAGGTGTCCAAGACCTTTTGCTGATGGCAATCCATCACATCGGCTTCTCGGTGTGAAACCTCGAAGTGGCCCCGTGGCTACCGACCGATCGCCGTACGCGATGGATTCGCATAGCGAAACAGACTTGGACGCAGATGCCGGAGCACGCTTAGCGTCGAGAGGGTCGATCAGCATGAGCGCGGTCGGTATCCGGCGCGACAGCGCCGGAACCACTTGTGAGAGTGAAGGACAAATCAGTCGCGATGAGGATTTCAACGATACGAGTGCGCGGTCGGGTCCGCGCCCGACGCACCAAGATGGTGGCAGCAGTGGCAGCGGTTCTGATGTTCGCGGCCACGGCCTGCAGTACCGATGAGTCCGCGGTGGACGCGCAGGGCAACGTCGACCTGAGCAAGGTGACGCTCAACGTTGGCGAGTTCGGGCCCTACGTACAAGCCATCTACGAGGCATCCGGGGCGCTCGATGATGTCGCCTACAAGATCAACTGGGTTGACGGCATCAGCGAGGCCCAGCCGCTGTTCTCTGGCATCAAGGCCGGTGCAATCGATATCGGCATCATGGGCGACATTCCCGTCACGACCGGCATCGCTTCGGGCGCGAAGTTCAAGATCGTCAATGCGGGACTCAAGGTCAGCGATGCAGACAAAGTGGACCCCGGATCGGCATTGGTAGTGGTGGCGCCGAAGAACTCCGACATCAATGGGCCGGCGGATCTCAAGGGCAAAACACTGGTCACCACGCAGGGATCTGCGGTGGAATACCTTGCCTATCTTTACGCAAAGTCCGGCGGAGTCGCCTGGGATGACATCAAGAAGAAGTACCTCACGGCCGACAAGGCGTTAACTGCGTTCACCGCTGGTGACGTGCAGGTGTGGGCGTCTTATCCGCCGGGTACGCAGAAGGTATTGGCCGATGGTTCGGCCAAGTTGCTGACTGCGGCGACCGGAACCGGAAACCTCCTTGCCGGCTCTCAACTCCAATGGGTGGCTGCTGACGATGCCCTGGCAGATCCGGCAAAGAAGGCCGCAATCAAAGACTTCATCTCGCGCCAGGGGAAGGTCAACGAGTGGGGCAAAGCCAATGTCGACAAGCTCCCCGAGATCTCGGCGAAAGCCCTGAATCTTCCTGCCGGTCAAGTGTCATCGACATGGACGTACACCATCTTTGACCAATTACCGCTCGATGAGAAGACGATCGAGTCTTATCAGCAGACCGCAGACAACCTGTACGATGCCGGAATTGTTCCGCATCAGGTAGAGGTGAAGCCGTATTTCAGTACTGAATTCGCCGACCTCGTCACCCCGGTGACCGAAGTGCCGGGTACCGGGGGTAACTGAAGCGATGACCACCGATTCCGCTGTCGTGGGGGCAGTTTCAGAACAGGGGAGGCTACGCCGGTCTCACCGGAAGCCAGTGCTGCGGCGGGGTTGGGTCAGGGCACTGGGACCCATTGTTCTACTGGTGCTCTGGCAAGTCGCGGGAAGTACCGGAGTGGTTCCGGCCGATACGGTTTCCACTCCGCTGGAAGTCGCACACGAGTTTGTCAGGGTGTCCGAAGGGGGCGTGCTGGCCGACAACGTGCTGGTCTCGTTACGTCGAGCGATCCTCGGCTTTGTTCTCGGCGCCGCCCTCGGAGTGGGGTTCGGTGTGCTCACCTCCACATGGCGGGTTGCCGATGCGGCTCTCGACTCTACTTTCCGTATGACACAGGCGATCCCGTGGCCAGCGCTACTTCCATTGTTCATCTTGTGGATGGGATTGGACGAACTACCCAAGGTGGTATTTGTCGCAACGGCGACCTTCTTCCCGATGTACATCAACACATATGCCGGGATCCGTGACGTCGATATGAAACTCGTCGAGGCCGGACGGGTGCTGGGCCTCAACCGGTGGGGGATCATCACGCAGATCGTCTTTCCGGGGGCCGTGCCGTCGATTCTCGTGGGTCTACGTTATGCGCTTATCTATGCTGTTATGTCACTGGTGATTGCCGAGCAGATCGGCGCGGATTCGGGTATAGGGTACCTGCTCGCACAGGCGCAACAGTACATCCAGACTCCGCTGATCATGGTCGCGATCGTGCTCTACGCGGTGATGGGACTCGCGGCCGATTCGCTCGTGCGATTTCTTGAACGAGTGCTGCTGCCGTGGCGGCGGAATTTCACGGGAGAGTGAGGGCACTGATGGCTTCAACTCTTGGGGGCGAAGTGGTCCGGGTACACCGGTTGCGACGGGTGTACGGCGATAAGGAAGTTCTCACCGGGTTGAATTTTGCTGTTCGCCCAGGGGAATTCGTCGCACTCATCGGTGAGAGTGGCTGTGGAAAGACGACATTGTTGCGCAGCTTGGCCCGCCTTGACGATCCCGATGGAGGCTCGGTCGAGGTACCAGATGCGCTTGCCATGGTTTTTCAAGAACCGCGCCTACTCCCCTGGAAGCGGTCCTGGCAGAACGTTTTGGTTGGGCTGCCGTCGGCACAGGCATCGAAGGATCTGGCGCAGCGGGCGTTGACCGAGGTGGGGCTCGGGCATCGAGCTGATGCCTGGCCCACCGAGTTGTCCGGCGGACAGGCTCAGCGTCTTAGTATTGCCCGGGCACTGGTGCGCGAACCGCAACTACTCCTGCTCGACGAGCCATTTGCCTCGGTGGATGCATTGACTCGTCTGACGCTGCACGAGCTGGTCTCGGATCTGGTTGCCAGACACCATCCCGCCACGGTCTTGGTCACCCACGATGTCGAGGAGGCGATTGTGTTGGCCGACAGGGTGGTGGTGATGAGCGGCGGACAAATCACCAAGGATATCCCTATCGGTCTTTCGCGACCACGGCGCCGCGAGGGTCAGGAATTCGCCGAACTGCGTCGACAACTACTGGCCATGCTCGGCGTGCACGTCGACACTCCGGATCGGTCACGGTCCGGCACTGTTCAAGGAGATGACAATGTCTGAAACACCTACAATCATTCCGTTCATCGCGTGGGATTCCACGCGGGTGCACGCTGCTGAATCGATAGATTCACTACGCGAGGCGGGGCCTGACGAATGGTTGAGGCGTGCGACCCGGGTGCGCGATGTCCTGGCCGAGCACGCGGCCGAGCATGATCGAGACGGGTCGATTCCTGTCGAAGGCCTTGCCGCGCTGTGGGATGAAGGACTGGGCGTACTCGGTCTAGCGCCCGAGTACGGCGGGCTCGGTGCGGACCTGCCGACGACGGTCCGCGTTGTCAGGGAGATCGCAGCGGGCGATCCCTCGGCAGCACTTATCTACAACATGACAATTGTGCAGCACTGGACGCTTTCCGATCCGCGCTTTGAGTTCCCGGAGCGGCTCCGCGATGAGATTCTGGCGGAGTCGGATCGCCCGGTCCTACTGAACCTGTTTCGTGGAGAACACGACCTGGGGACTCCGCTCTACGGTGGTTTTCCCGCCACGACAGCCCGATACGTCGCAGAGGAGGACGGCCAGTACACGTGGCGCCTGCAAGGAACAAAGGCGTGGGGAACGGGTAGCGCCGGACTGCGTTGGATGGCTGTCTGGGCTGTCACTACCGATGATCCAGAGGGGCCGCGGGTGGGTAATTTCTTTGTGCGGACCGATAGTCCGGGCATCGAGATCCTTGACGAATGGGACTCACTTGGCATGCGCGCCACCGCCAGCCACGACGTGAAGTTTGATGATGTTGAGGTCCCGGCGCATCGGGTTCACGGCCTGGTGAGCTTGAGTGAGGCGTCATCGGTGTCGTGGCCGGCTGATTTCGGAGCACGAATCAGTCTGCTGTTCCTGGCGCTCTACAGTGGGGTTGCCGCGGCATCGTTGCAGTGGTTCGTCGATTACATCAAGGTGCGAACCCCTCCATCGCTGGGAAAACCACTTGCGACGCTGCCACGGTTCCAGGAGTCAGTCGGGGAGTCTCGGGTCCACCTGGTCCTGGCCCAGCGCCGGATCGACCAACTCGCCGAGGACGTCGATAGCGGCGGGGAACGCGGCGCTGCAGCCTCGCAGGAGGCGTGGCTACACAAGACCGAGCTGAACGAGAATCTCATCCGGGTCGCGGAGATACCGATCGCAATCCTGGGGAATCCTGGTCTGTCGAGAAAGAATGACCTGCAACGCCATTATCGCAATCTGTTGTCCAGTCGGGCCCACGGTCCGGACCGAGTTCAGTCGCTGACTTTGCTTGGCTCCGAGCTGATCGGAGAGTTGTGAGTTACGACGGTCCACGCGATATCGAGTACCGGGTATTGCTCGATGAATGGAGTAAGTCCTCACACGATCATCGGGATAGGCTCGGCTCGGTGGCATCGATCGACGGGCCAGCGCGTCTGCGTGGTGCCCGCGCGATCAAGCGCGGCGACGCGAAGAGCTTGGGACGCCCGCTGTCGCAGGAGACAGCTCCGGCATTGGAAGGTCTGGGCTACGACCTCAAGGTGAGCATCGACGGGGATGCTCACCATCACGGCGCCAGCGAGACGCTGACCGTCTCGTGTCACGGGCTCGCCAACACCCATATCGACGCTCTCAACCACTTCGGGGTCGACGGTCGCTGGTATTCGGGGTGGCGGATCGATGACCCGACAGCACCCGACACGGTGGACCTTGCGACAGCGGGGCTGGTGACTCGTGGTGTCGTGGTTGACGTGCCGCGCCATCGAGGTGAACCCTATGTGGCGCCGGATAACCCGGTCACGGCCGCGGAGATCGATGACATCATCGCGGCGTCCGGATTGACCTTCGAGCCAGGGGATGCGCTCGTGCTCTACATGGGTCGCGATGTCTGGGAGCGAGAAGGGAGGGGATACTTCTCCGGTCCCGACCCTTGGTCCGAATCCCGTCCGGGGGTCGGTCGAGACGGGGCCCGTTGGCTGGTCGAACACTCGCCATCGATGTTGTTGTGGGACTTCATGGACGCCAACATTCCTGATGTGGAGCCTCGCCACGCAGTTCATCATCTGATCTGGGCCACGGGTTTAGTCCTGGTAGACAATTGTGATCTGGGTCCGCTGGCGGCCGTACTGGCAAGGCTGCAGGTAGCCGAAATACTCGTGTCGGTGGCCCCGGTCGCAGTGCCGCGAGGTACCGGTGCGGTGGTGTCACCGCTGGCCGCGTGGTGAGCGGGGTGATTTCGCCACCGGCTCGGTTGACAGCGCAGCAGCGCCGGGTGCTGGCTGCGCTGGCCGACGCCGTCCTACCGTCTGTAGACGGGTATCTGTCAGCGACCGAGCTCGGCATCATCGAGGTGGTGGAGGCAACGATGACCTCGCCGCACTGGTCCGGGGCCAGGTTCTACGGGGTCGCGCCTTACGATCGGATTTTGCACAGTGGCCATGGTTGGCAAGGGCCGAACGGTCCGGCAGCGCTGTTTGCCGCGACGCTCGACGAGCTGGCGACCGAACTAGACCGCCGGACCGCTGCCGAGGTGGTGGCCGCAGCCATCGACGGCCAAGTGGCCACCGTTCACATCGAATCCGCGGACTTCATCGACTTGTTGCGTCGGTTGATCGTGGCCATCGTGGCCAAGGAGGATGAGTGATGGTACGCACCGACGCCGATGTGGTGGTCATTGGGTTGGGATGGGCCGGTGCAGTGGTGGCTACCGAGCTTGCCCGGGCTGGAATGTCGGTGCTGGCCCTGGAACGGGGGGCGGTGCTGCCCTCCGAAGACAACAGACAAAGCACCGCGGTGGGTCGGGCGGAGCTGATGAACGAACGTATTCAGCGCGCCGACCTCGAGACATTTACGCTGCGCCACAACGACGGATATGCGGCGCAGCCGCTTCGCTCGCTGGGCGCCTTCTTGGTGGGTGATGGTGTAGGTGGCGGCGGAGTCCTTTGGGGAGGAATGAGTCCGAGGCTGGCGGAGGGCGCACTGTCGATGCGGAGTGATCTTCCACTGGAGTTGGCGGAATGGGCCTCGCAAGTCGGTGCACAGTTCGACGATTGGCCGATGGCATTCGACGAGCTCGAACCCGATATGGCTCGGTTCGAGGAGCTCATTGGTGTCAGTGGGAAGGCTGGTGTGATCGGTGGTGTGCCTTCTTCGGGCGGCAATCCGCGCGAGGGCTCTCGGAGTGGTGAATACCCCGTCGTCGCTGGACATCCCGATGCTGTGTCGCAACTGATTGCCGGCTCGGCGAGGGCTCAGGGAATCGAGGCCTATCCCATTCCCAGCGCTCAGATCTCGGTTGCTCACACCAACTCCTATGGGATCACGCGAGCGCCATGGGGCGGCAGTGATGTGCACATCGCGTCGCCACAGACGACGGTCCTACCGGCGGGCTTGGCGACGGGAAATCTCCAGGTCGTCCCCCACACGAGGGTGCGACGACTCGAACGTCGGAGTGGTCGTGTGGTGAGAGCCGTGGTCGACGGCCCGGACGGTACGTACGAGGTTCGTGCGGGCGCCTTTGTGCTGGCTACGTGGTCGCTCAACAATGTCCGGACACTACTGCTCAGCGGAATCGGCACGCCCTATGATCCGGCGTCCGGTGGCGGCGTCGTCGGTCGCAATCATGCCAATCATGTCGGTGCCCGAGTGACCGGGTACTTTCCAGCCGATCTCGTGCCGGAGAAGAGTCCTTTCCCGGGTATCGCGCTTGCGGAATTCGATCCGTGGGCCTGGGGCGGTGGAGAACCGTTTATCGGTGGAGCATTCGTGACTTTGATGGGCGCTCGCTATCAGGCACTGAACTCTGGTCAAACACCTCCGCACACCGGCCGCTGGGGCGCGGAGTGGGCCAGGGCATTGCGGACCTTTCGGCATCGCGTGGTGACGCTCAACATTCTCGGAGAAGTTGTGCCGACGAGAGGCCGCTACCTTGACCTGGATCCCAGGTATCGCGATCGTTGGGGAGATCCGTTGCTGCGCTTGACCTATGACTACGGCGAAAACGAACGTCGTCTTGTTCGTGAGGTCTCGGGTCGGGTTGGTGAGATATTGCGGGCCGCAGGTGCCGTCGATGTGGATGCTGCGGGTGAACTGACACCACACTACGATACGGTTCCCTACCAGAACTCCCATGCGACCGGAGGCGCGATCATGGGCCAGGATCCTCGAACGTCGGTGGTCGATCCGCACTTGGCATGTTGGGAGGCCCGAAATCTGTGGGTCGTCGGATCCTCGGCATTCCCCAATGCAGGAGCGGCGAATCCGACGGTCACCGTGGGCGCGCTGGCGCTGCGCGCATCGCGAGCTATTGCCGGGCAGATCTGAGATTGATCACCGAATGCGGGCGACGACGATGTCAGCATCAATCCGCCGCCCGCATCCGGTGAATCACTGCGTGAACTCGTGACGCTGGGCGCCCACGCCCGGTATCGACAATTCGGCGACGACGCCCACATTCAGCGGACTGAGGGGATGGTTCTCCAACTGTCCGGGACTCCCGGTCAGGATGACATCGCCGGGCAACAATGGGATCTGTTGTGAGAGGCCGGAAATCAATGACACTATCGAGTGGACAAAATCGGTTGGCGTGCCGCGTTGGACGAGATCCTGGTCGATTCGCAGGGTGATCTGCAGATCGTTGAGTGGGCCGAGCTCGTCGAGTGTCACCAGATACGGGCCCAATGGGGTGAACCCGGGCAGCGATTTGGCCGGGTTGAAGTAGAGCGGCGCGGCGTCCAGAATACGGTTGGCAACCGTGCCTTCCGAAGCCGGTCGTGCCGGAATCCGGACAAAGCCGGCAATATCTGCGAGATCGCCGGCAACGGTCACCCCGGCAAGGTGGTCGAGTGCATCTTCTGGCGAACAGTGCCGTGTGTAGCGCCCGATCACAAGGGCCAGTTCGGTCTCGATCACCACCTGATCGCTGGTCAATGTGATCGCATCGAAAGGTCCTGTCACAGAGGACGGTAGCCGCGAGATGAAACCGATGCCGTCCGGCTCGGACAGTCCGAATTGTTCGAGCTTGGTCTGTGAGTTGACGCCGATCGCGATGATCTGGCGCGGCTGGGGACTCGGTGAACCCCACCGCGACGAAGCCGACACGGGTACGGCGTCGGGGAGTTCGGTTGCTGCGAGCCACCTGGTGATTTCAACCCAGTGCTCGTAGAGCGCTGCGGGGGTGTGAGTAAAGCGTCCGGAACTGGCCGTCTCTAGGTCGACGACACCGGACTCACCAACGATCACGGTGCGCCCGTCGAGGTTTCCGAATCGGGTCATATCAGGCACTCCTTGGGGTCAGTCACCGATGGCAACGGGTAGGTCGAGATTGCTCCATTGGGACCAGGAACCCGGATAGAGCGCGGCATCTGCTCCTGCGATGTTCAGTGCGGCAATCGCGTGAGTGGCGGTGACGCCCGAGCCGCAGTAGACCCCGATCGGACCGTCGAGATCGCCAAATGCCGCAAATCGTTCACGCAGCTCCTCCCGCGGTAGGAAGTGGCCGTCCGCGGCGAGGTTGTTGCCGGTTGGTGCACTGACCGCGCCCGGGATGTGGCCGGCTTTGGGATCGATGGGTTCGACATCGCCACGGTATCGCTCGGTCGCACGGGCATCGAGCAGAGTGTGTTCGTCGGCGAAATCGGCAACATCGTCAACAGTCAGGACGGGCATAGCGCCGGTCCGGATCTCGATGTTTCCAGCGGGAGGCACCACGTCGTCAGTCGACAATGGCAGACCCGCCACTGTCCAGGCAGGCAAGGCGCCGTCGAGGATTCGGACGTCGGCGACGCCGCCCCATCGAAGTAGCCACCACGCGCGAGCTGCGGCGAGATTGCCGGCCCCGTCGTACACGACGACCGGGCGGCCACGGCTCACACCCCAACGTCGCGCTGCGGCCTGCAGTTGATCGGCATTCGGGAGTGGGTGTCGCCCACTGGAAGCAGGACCGTGAGCGGCAAGTTCGCCGTCGAGATCCACGTAGACAGCGGTGGGGATGTGTCCTTGGAGATAGTCGGGATGTCCGTCGGGGTTGCCGAGGGTCCATCGCACGTCGACAACCGTCGGCGGAATATCTGACTCAAGCGCGGTCGCGAGGTCGCTCGCGGAGATGAGGACTGTCACGTACCCACGGTAGAAACGCGATTGATGCCGGTCCAATGTCCATGGGTGATGTGAGTCGATCACCATCGCTGATGAGTCCTCGAAGGTCGTCACCACCAGTAGCGATGTGATCGATCAGCGTTGGCGTGGGGATTTCATCAATGATCAGACTTGGACGATCGGAGCTGAGTGTCCGCACAGTAAAGAAGTGGAAACCGAGAACATGGCCAAAAATGTCTTTTGGGTCTTGTCCGCCACCGTGCCCGATCAGGTGCACGTGTGGCGGACAGCGGTCGAGTGCAGAGGGGCTTGGCGGTGACTGGACTACCCGACGGCGCCGTGGTCGATGAGGAGGTACTCGAGGAGTATTCACGCGACCGATCGGGTGCGCCGGCGGGTAGGGCGCGGGCAATCGTGTTCGCAGAGTCTGCAGCGCATGTGAGTTCGGTTGTGCAATGGGCGTCGGCCGAACGCGTGCCGGTGGTGCCCCGGGGTGCCGGTACCGGGCTCGCAGGCGGCGCCGTGGCGGCGGAGGGGAGCGTGATCGTCGACCTGTCACGACTGAATCGCATCAGTTCGATCGATCCGGTTGACCAGATCGCTGTGGTGGAGCCAGGCGTGGTGACTGCCGACCTCGACGCCGCCGCACGACGACACGGGCTGTTCTTTGCACCCGATCCGGCAAGTGCCGACTCCTCGAGCGTCGGGGGCAACATCGCAACCAACGCGGGCGGATTGCGGTGTGTGAAGTATGGCGTCACGGGTGATTCGGTGCTCGGATTGACGGTCGCACTGGCTGACGGCCGACTGTTGCAGACCGGTCGTTCGACGAGGAAGGGCGTCACCGGCTACGACCTGACCTCCTTGTTTGTGGGTTCCGAAGGCACCTTGGGCGTGATTGTGGGAGCCACGGTGAGGTTGACGCCGGTTCCCTGGGGCGTCGTGACGATATCTGCAACGTTTGCCGACGTCGAAGCCGCGGCGACCGCGTGTGCTGCGGTCAGCGCCCAGCGACTCACGCCGAGCATGCTGGAACTCCTCGACGAACGCACACTCAGAACCCTCGATGCTTCGCAGGGCACGGCGCTGTCCGAAGAGGGCGGCGCTCTGGTGATCGCACAGGTAGACGGCACTGGATCCGGTGCCGACGCCACGGCATTGACCGACTTACTCGGTGAAACGGCACGCCATGTCGAGCGCGCGGACGATCAGTCCGATGCCGAGGCGTTGATGGCTGCCAGACGACAGGCATTGCCGTCCATTCAACGCACGGGACATACGCTCATCGAAGATATTTGCGTGCCGCGCTCACGCTTGGCCGAAGGTATCCGCGGAGTAGAGCTGATCAGCACCATGACAGGGGTGACGATTCACACATTTGCTCACGCAGGCGATGGGAATCTGCATCCGATCATCTCCTGGCAGGGTGAGCCGGACCCTCCGGAGTACGTTCACGAGGCTGCGGGCCGCGTGTTCCAACTAGCCTTGGATCTCGGTGGAACTCTGACGGGAGAGCACGGGATCGGGGTTCTCAAGCGTGCTTGGGTCGGGGCGGAACTCGGGGAGACAGGGCTCAGTGTTCACCGGGCTATCAAGGCCTCCCTTGATCCTCTGGGCATTCTGAATCCTGGCAAGGCATTTTGAGTAGATCGACACACCAGGAGGTGGCCACGAGGTGCCGATCTCGGGTCATGTCAGTGCGTCGCGTGATGAGCGGGAAAGGACCCAAGGGTGTCGACGGCGGCTCGATCATCGAGGTCGGACAGGTCCACCACCGATTGCCACGGAATATTAAGGGGCGTTGACGGTTTCGAAGCTGATTCAAGATCGGTGTCCGGCGTCTGATCGGGATCAGGAATGGCACGGATGCGTCGGTGGCCAGTGGTGGTCGGGGCTGTGTCCCACTGATGAATCGTCGGTAGGTCTGCAGGATCAAGAGGTACCGGGAGTGGGCCGGCCGAGTGATAGCGGCCGTGTCCCGATACCGTGGTGAGTCGGGATGCGTCGGCGTAGACGCCGCGATCGGTATCGCCGACGATGGACTGGATAGGCCATGTCCTCCACAGATCGTAGATCAAGGCAGCTGCGTCATGAATATCCTTGTCGCCAAGATGATCTGGTGGACTTCCTGTACCTCGGGCGAGAACGATGTCGCGAGCTCGGCCATGATGCAGCATGTGAAGCGAAGCGCTTCGGCGAGCGATGGAGAAAGGGCGTTCGGGCTCAGGTGAGACCTCGACGATGAGGCGGGTGGTGCGAAGGGCCTGAGCGACTACTGCGGCGGTGACGACGGAGTATGCGCCCACAAGGCTTTCGCCGGACACGAGAACGAGGGTGGAGATTCTCCGCGTGGCTAGTGTCGCGTGTCGTTAATTGGTAGGCGGTTGTGCTTTCGCGAGGATCTCGTCGGCGGTTTTGGTCCAAACGAAGGGGTGTTTGCGGGTGTTCCAGCCGTTGATGAATGCCCGGATCTTCGCGTTGAGGTCTTTGACGGAGGTGAAGATTCCGCGGCGGATGGCTTGGCGGTCGAGGATGCCGAACCAGACTTCGACGAGGTTGAGCCATGAGCCCGAGGTCGGGGTGAAGTGCACCTGGAATCGAGGGTGAGTGGCCAGCCAGGCTTTGACGGCCGGGGTTTTGTGGGTGGCGTAGTTGTCCATGACCAGATGCAGGTCCCCCTCGGGGTAGGCGCGATCGAGCTGACGCAGAAACGCCAGGAACTCCTGGTGTCGGTGTTTGGGTTTGACTGTGGCAGTGACGTTTCCGGTCGCAATCTCCAACGCGGCGAACAAAGTGGTGGTGCCGTGGCGGCGGTAGTCGTGGGTGTGACGTTCGATCGCGCCGGGCCGTATCGGCAGCATCGGTGCGGTGCGGTCGAGCGCCTGGATCTGGGACTTCTCATCGACACAGAGCACGATCGCGTTGTCCGGTGGGGCGAGGTAGAGGCCGACGACGTCGGTGACCTTGGCGACCAGTTCGGGGTCGGTGGAGAACTTGAACGTGCCCGCCCGCCACGGCTGTACCCCGTATTCCCGCCAGGCGCGGGCCACCGTGGCGTTGCCGATACCCAAATGCGTTGCCAGCAACCGTGAGGACCAGTGGGTGACGCCGTACTTCTTCGGTGGCGGTCTGAGCGTGGCGGCCACGACATCAGCGTGGTCGAGCGTGCGGGGCCGGCCCGAGCGTGCGGCATCGCCGAGCCCGGCGATTCCGTGTTGCAGGTAGCGTTTACGCCACTTCAAGACCGTCACCACCGTCGTGCCGACCCGTTCGGCGATCCGAGTATTGGCCAGCCCCTGCCCGGCCAGCAACACAATCCGCGCCCGCATCACCAACCCCGCCGAGGCTGTGGTCGACCGCACGATCCGCTCCAACTCCTCGCTGTCACTGTCGCAGATCATCAATGCCGGAGCCGCAGAATTCGCCATAACTCATTCTCGCAGCATTGAATCCATTTAGGTACTTACGACACGCGGCACTAGGGCGTGTCTCCCAACCGTTGCAACCAGTTGAGGATGGCGTTGAGAGTCACCCCGGCCCGGTAGGTGATGGCGAGTTTGTCGTAGCGGGTGGCCAGTCCTCGCCATTGCTTGGACCAGGAGAAAGATCGTTCGACGACGTTGCGGTCCTTGTAGAGTTCGGCGTCGAATGCCGGTGGTCGGCCACCATTGCTGCCACGCTTCTTACGGGCGTTGATCTGGCTGGACTTCTCCGGGATCACCGCCCGGATACTCCTCTCGCGCAGCATCTCTCGATTGACCCCGGTCGCATACGCCTTATCGGCCAGGACCGCGTCCGGACGAGTCCGCGGCCGACCGGCACCGACGCGTGGAACGTCAATGTCGGCGAGGACCTCGGCGAGCATCACACCGTCGTTGCGTTGGCCGCCGCTCACGATGTTGGCCAACGGGCGCCCCTTCCCGTCCACGGCCCGATGAATCGTGGTGGTCAACCCACCACGCGAGCGACCGATCCCGTGACCTGCGGGTTCACCCCCGTTAGAAGCGAGGTTCTTGTGATTCGATGATGCCCCCGTGTCCTGATCAGGGCGTGTGGTGTTCGTCGCGTGCTGGTGCGCACGCGAGATCGTCGCATCAACCGAAATCTTCCAGTCGATCGTGCCCGCCGCATCCGCCTGCGCGAGTATCTCGGTCAGGATGCGATCCCACGTGCCGTCCTGCGCATAACGGCGATGACGTTTCCACACCGTCTGCCACGGCCCGAACACTTCAACCGGCAAGTCCCGCCACGGAATTCCGGTCCGGTAGCGATAGGCCATACCATCCACGACTCGTCGATGCTCCCCGAACGGCCGCGCCGGCCGACCGACATTCGACGGCAGCAGCGGTTCGATCCGCGCCCACTGTTCATCGGTGAACACCTGATACCTCGAACTCGTCATCGCCACCAAGGCAGTGTGCCCGCCTCACACCTTCGCAGTTAGGAGACACGCCCTAGCAGCCGTGTGATGTCGTCGACTGCGACGGAACCGAACACGGTGGGAGCCAACGCAACTACGGGTGCTGGATCGCTTGATGCGGCGACGTTGTCTGTCATATCCGGCTTCCTTCGAGGAGGTTGTCGCGCAGGGTGGCACCGGGGATGTACTCCTCGCGCAAGAGTCCGCGACGGCGCAGCAGCGTGGCCAATTCGTTGGCGATTACCTGCAGCGATGATGGCATTGCGTCGGGCATGAGAATGAACCCGTCAACGGCACCCGATCTAAACCAATCCTCGATCCGGTCGGCGAGTTGTTCTGGGACGCCGACGAATACACCGTGGAGTCCGACATGCTCGCGCGACTGATAAAGAAACTCGCGTAAGGTACCGCCGAACGAGCGCGCGCTGCCCAACCAGCTTCGCCGAAATCCGACAGTGCCTGCTGTCGTCGCGTCTAGCCTCGAAATTTCGTGCGACCACGGTGTCTGGTTGAGGGGCCCGGACGTGATGGTGTGAGGACCGGATTCCGGGCCGAGGCCGTGATGGGCACGCCGAGGCGTCGGTGGGCGTCGGTGTTCACGGCCCCGAAAAGTGTTCCTTTCAGTATTGGTGGTCAGGGTGGGCTTGCAGGTCAGCCCGGGTCGGGAAGCGTTGCCAGCCTTGCCAGTCCGTGCAGGAGTAGGACTGTGTGGGGTGCGGTCGCGGCGAGTTTGAGTCGGGTTCGGCGGGCGTGCCGAGACAGTCGGGCGGCGCTAGCTACTGGGAGCTGCCCAGCGCGGTCTCGATGTTGCCGAGGCGACGTTCAATGGATCCAAGGCGGTTGCCAACCTTTAGCACATCAGTCGACAGCTGGTGCAGGTTTCCCTGAGTCTGCAGTCCGTAGTTGTACCCGACCTCGATGAGTCCCAGCATCTTACGGTCGATCGTCCCCAATAGGCCGGCTGCGTGCAGGATCTGATGACTACGACCAGTGTCGTCGTCGATCAGTGCCCACAGGAGGTTGCCGCCGTTCACAGTAGCTCTTTGGTGAATCCGAGGTGAATCAGCCCTCGGAGGATGAGGCTCTCACCTTCGTCGAGCATCGCCTGCAGAATATCCTCGGACTCGACGATGCCTACTCCTCGGCGCGCAGCTGCTGAAAATGACAGGCTGAGAATAGATGCTACATGTGCACTCAACGGAAGGTCGGCTGGATCAAGGTTGATGCTGTCGTTCTCGCTGCTCTCCAGGGCGACCCGGAGCGCTCGCTGGCAGATCGAGGAGATCGGCAGATTCGCGTGCTTGAGCTCAACCGAGAGGTCGTCCGGTAGGTAAATGCTGGTCTTGGGCATCATCCCCGCTTTCCTGAGGCTATCAGACAGTCCTCAACACTTTGCCAGAGGCCGGCCCCAAATGCTCGGAGGTTATGGATCGTCCCTCCGTTACGACGTTGGTATGGCCACCCGCTCTCACAGTGGCGGTACCTATACCGCATGGTGCGGTCCGGGTGCTACCTGAGAAGTGCGACCAGCTCACATATGACCACGATGGGCTGAATGATCGCGGTGTAGTGAATAGCGGTACTAAGGTTCCCGTTGGCTGTCGACAAGCACGATCGGCCATGGCGTGGTCACTTCGGCCTCCAGCTGCAGGACTCCGGGCAAGCCATGCCAGCTGCTCTGGCAATAGCAAATCCGATATCACTACCACAAGAGCAACCCGGATATGCAGGAACCTCGGGCGAGTCTGACGAACAGGAGGATGCACTCATTTGGCGCGCCGAATGAGTGTCAACGATGATGGCCATCGACAAGGACTTCGGCGGATTGTTCGCCAGGATCGGCGCAGCGAGAACGCGAGGATGTCAACCCCTTCGATGAGGTGAAAGAGGTTGCGGCGAGCGGATTGCTGAGCCTGCGTTTACCTGCGAGAACCGGTGGGCAAAGCGAAGCCACGCTGACAGAATTGTTCGAAGTGATCATTGGCTTGGCTGCGGCGGATCCTGTTGTCGCACACATATTTCGGGGTCATTTCTCGTTCATTGAAGAGTTGCGTAAGCTGCCGGTGAGTGAGCGTGAGCGTTGGATTTCTCTTCCTGCCGAAGCGAAGATATTCGCTAATGCGACGTCCGAGTTGACTGGAGCTGTCGGCGCTAAAAGATACGCCACGGAGGTGGTGCGCACGGATGGTGAGTACGTGCTCAACGGCGCAAAGTACTATAGCACCGGTACACTTTTTGCAGATTACATTTCTGTCCCCGCGTTATACCGCCAGCCAGAAGGTCATGACTCGATATTCGAGCTTGTCATACCGGTGACACGCGATGGCGTGGTAGTTATCGATGATTGGGATGGGATCGGCCAAAGAAGGACTGGTAGTGGCACTACCAGGTTCGAGTCAGTGCGAATCCCTGAAGCTGATATCAAATCTGTATCCAACCAGACAGTGAGCGCGTGGAAGACCACCAGATTCGCTTTCCTGCAACTCTATATCCATGCTCTTATTGCTGGAATCCTCGAGCGTGCTGTGAGGGATTCAAGGCTCTTCCTGATTGAGAGTGCCCGAATGGGTGTGCGAGTCCACTAGATGTAGGTCCGATTCGGTGGTGAGCCGCTGGGCTCGTGGCGGGTCCTGTGGTGTGAAGATGAAAGCTCTCACACACCCATCCGAACACCAACAGGACCCATGACGCAGCGTAGCGCTATTGCCGACACGATTTGCCGCACGATCGAACTCGGCGTCACGATCACCGATGCCGCCATCGACGGCGAGGACCGTACCCACTTGTTTTGCCAGCTCCTGGACCCGAAGAACACCTGCCCGACGTGCGGGCAGGCGGGTCGGCTGCGTGATCATGTCGACCGTGAGGTCGCCGATCTGCCCATCGTCGGGCATCCGACCCGGCTGCACCTGTCGGTGCCGCGCTATGTGTGTGCCACCACCGACTGCACGACGTCGGTGTTTCGTGCCGACATCAGCGCCATCGTGGCGCCGAGGGCGCAGGTCACCCGCCGCACCACCACCTGGATCATGCGAGCGATGATCAGCGACAAGATGAGTGTGAAGGCCGTCGCGGCTGCGGTCGGGTTGAGCTGGAACACCGTCAACACCCTCGCCCTGGCCGCGGTCAAGAAGCTGGCTGCTGCACCGGCCCGGTTGGCCGGTGTGCGGGTCCTCGGGGTCGATGAGCACAAGTGGAAACACGTTCGCGGCAAGGGTGATCCGAATTTCGTGACCGTCCTGGTCGATCTCACCCCGATCGTGGATGGAACCGGCCCGGCCCGGTTGCTGGATATGGTCGCCGGCCGCTCCAAAGCCGCGCTCAAAGACTGGCTCGGCGCGCGGGATCAGGGGTTCCGCGACCGGATTCGGGTGGTCACGATGGACGGGTTCACCGGGTATCGCACCGCCACTGCCGAAGCCCTCGACAAGGCGCGTGTGGTGATGGACCCCTTCCACGTCGTGCATCTGGCAGCGGAGAAATTGACCTTGTGTCGTCAACGCGTGCAACAAGATACGTGCGGGCATCGCGGTCGATCCGGGGATCCGCTCTACGGCATCCGTCGCACCTTGTTGACCCGGATCGGGTTGCTCACCGACAAGCAGAAGACTCGGCTGCGCGGCGGCCTCGATGCCCGCGAGGAGCACGTGGCCGTTGCGGTCACCTACGCGATCTACCAGGAGTTGATCGATGCCTACGAGCAACCCACCAAGCGGGACAGCAAGATCGCAATGTACAAGCTGCTCAAGAAGATCAAGACCGGCGTGCCCGCCGGACTATCAGAGCTGGCCCAACTCGGGCGTTCGTTGTGGTCACGACGGGCCGAGATCCTCGCCTACTTCGACACCGGCGCCTCCAACGGCCCAGTCGAAGCCATCAACGGGCGCCTCGAGCATCTGCGCGGCATCGCCCTCGGGTTCCGTAACCTCACCCACTACATCTTGCGGTCGCTCATCCACTCCGGCCAACTCGCAGAAAGCCTGCGCGCACTCTGAATTAGGAAGAGCCGGATTCAATCGACTATCTGAAAAAGAGAAGTAGAAACTTCTCGCATGGTGACACAGCGGTTCCACTCGACGAAGCGGTGATACAACAACAGGTCGGAACCATCTCCGCCCATGCAAATACCGCGCGTGCCTTGGTTCTCGATGCCGCACGGGCGATCGAGATTGCAAACGAGGCAACTGGAGCGCCAGAATGGGAAAGGCTAGTCGATGTGGCGGTGCTGCGGACGTCGCAGGTCAAGATCGCTCTCGACCGTTCAGCACTCGAGGCGTCCAGCGGTATTTTCGAGGTTGGCGGCGCGTCCGCAGCATCGCAGGAAGTCAACCTGGATCGGCACTGGCGCAATATCCGGACGCTCACGTTGCACAACCCTACGAGCTACAAGGCTGTGGCGGTGGGCAGGTATTTATCCACAGGAGCACCATTTCCTGATAACGGATTCTTCTGATCGATCGGCGACGCTTTTTGGAGACGTCCGGATCTAATAACATCCGCGCCTTGCGATGTTAGTTATATAGACAATTACCGCTGAAGTATAGGGAGCCAAATCCATGGCCAATAGCTGGAGGCTAAAGTGAAGGTTGGGCGTATTTTCGCCGGCATTACGCTCGCTGTCGCGATGGGAATCACTGCTTGCTCGGGTGCAAGTAGTACGACGCGCGCCGACAACGAGATAGTGTTTGCCGACGTCGCATTTATATCTAATTGGCAAACTCAAGCCATACCGTCGTATACGGCAGGAAACATTGCAAATTCATTGCTCGCACGTCTCACATACTACGATGCGGCGAATGAAAAGCTGGTTGGATGGGTTGCAGACAAGTTTGAGCAAAACGATAATGCTACCGAGTTCACCTTCCATATACGGGATGGCGTCACCTTCAGTGACGGCACTCCGGTAGATGCTGAGGTGGTGAAACAGAACTTTGACTTGTGGGGAAACGGTGATGAGGCCCGCGGGATCATCAAGAATATCTACACCGGCGATTACGATCGTGCCGAAGCAGTTGACGGCAGTACCGTCAAAGTGTATCTGAAGCAGCCTTTCTCATCATTCCTCTATGCGACATCGTCCATCTTCTATGGACTCCAGGCCAAGAAGAACCTGGATCTGTCTCTCGAGGAACAGTCCAAGATCGAAAACCTAGTCGGTGCTGGGCCCTTCGTCTTCGAGTCGCAAACGCCCGACCAAGAGATCGTCATCAAACGTCGTGATGACTACGCATGGGCTCCCGAGGGAGCGGCCAATCAGGGTGCCGCTCACGTGGAACGCGTCAGGATCAAGGCGGTACCAGAGATCAGCTCCCGCTCCGGTGCGGTTTCTTCTGGTCAGGCAGATCTGGCGCGGGTTATCTCGCCCGATGACGAGAAGACGCTCGCAGACGCAGGAAAGACCATTTACCCTGTTCCTGGGGTCGAATTGACGGCGTACTTCGGTGCATTCCGCCCGGGCAACGAGGTCGTCTCTGACGTGCGAGTTCGTAAAGCACTTCAGTTGGGTGCCGATGTGAACACGGTACTCAAGGACTTGACGACAGGCTCGTACAGCGCGCCACATGGGATTTACACCAAGAGTGAAAAAGGTGTTGACGTAACGGTGCCATATGACCCTGAGCGCGCTCGGGCGCTCTTGGATGAGGCCGGTTGGGTGCCCGGTGCTGACGGAATCCGGACCAAGAATGGCCAGCGGTTGTCATTGACCACTGATGATGAGACTCAGTCGCCGGCTTCGCTGCCGATTTGGGAGGCGATTGCGCAGAGTTGGCGTAAGGAACTCGGCGCCGAACTGGTGATCCGCAAGGGTGATGTGCAGTTTTCAAGGGAGGCGTCGACCAATCCACAAGTTCCGCTGCACCCGATGCGGCAGTGGAACTACGGCGGTACCGCCACGCTCTTTGGTGGCACGAATGTAAATGGCGAGTCGATCATCTTCCACGCCGATCCTGAACTGCGTGCGCTTGCCGAGCGTGAGCAGGCATCAACTGACCCCGTCGAGCAGCGACAGATTCGAGCAGAGCTTAATAAAGTCGCGGTTACTGATAAGGCCTATGTGATACCGACGTATCCCGAGGTTCAGGTATTTGCGGGATCGGAGAAACTGAAAATTGGGTTTACCGGCGCCACCTATCCAGATTTTCATGGCGCGGAGTTCACCAACTGATTGCCGTGAGTCGGTCGGTTTCATTGTGATTCCGGCTTGGCGCCATGTCTGGTGAGGAGCAGAAGGAAGAAGCGTGGACAAGAGATATCTCGCTCGACGGGTTGGGCAAGGTGTTGTCGTGGTGTGGTTGGCATACACCGTGACCTTCATCGGTATCGAGCTTCTTCCTTCTGATCCCATCACGGCGTATCTGACCCGGATCACCAACGGCGCTTCCGTGCCGGCATCCACCGTTGATGCGATCAAGAGTTACTACGGGTACGACAAACCTGCAGTCGTCCGGTACTTTTCACAGCTTGCTGGTGTGTTGACAGGAGACCTCGGATATTCACTGTCGGATTCGAAGCCGGTCGGACAGAGGATTTTCGAGGTTATCGGACCTACGCTGACACTGGCTTTGAGCGCGCTGGCCGTCGCATTGGTCATCACATTCGTAGTTCTACTGATATCGGCCACCAGCGCGCGCACATGGCTGGTGGCCGGCACCGAGCAGCTGCCCGCGATCTTCAACTCGATACCGAGCTTTTGTCTTGGAATACTGTGTATCCAGTTTCTGTCTTTCCGTCTCGGAATATTGCCGCTCTATCCTGGCGGGTCGTTTGTTTCAGAGTTTGTTCCGGCGTTGGTGTTGGGGATCGGAGTCAGTGCGCCGATCTGCCAGGTAGCGCTCAAAGCGCTTCGCGATGTGCAGAGGCAGCCATTCCTGACTGTCGCCAGAGCAAAAGGATTGTCACGGACCAAGATTTTCTTCAACCACATCCTTAAACATGCCGCCGCATCGATCTTGACCATGGTGGCTTTGGTAGTCGGATTCTTGTTGACCGGCGCGATAGTCGTAGAGAAGGTCTTCGGGCGAACAGGAATCGGAAGTGTGTTGGAGAAGGCGGTGACTGATCAGGATTTTGCGCTCATACAGGGATTCGTCGTGTTGGTGGCGCTGGCTTACGTTGTGCTGAGCCTGACGGTCGACCTGCTGTATCCCGTGATCGATCCGCGGGTGAGGCTCGCCCACCGATCCGTGGGGAGCAGGCGATGAGTGTCGTGACGACCGAGGGAAAATGGACCACCGCTCTCCGAAATATCCAGCGGCCGAGTGTGAGTCTGAGCCTCATCGGCTTGATCGCCAGCGGGCTTGTGGTGTTGATCGTCATTGGCTGGTTGGGTTGGCCTGGGCTGTTCACGTCTTATAGCCCGATCGACGGGACGACCGTGCAGCGCTTGCAGCCCCCTGGTTCGGCGCATTGGTTCGGCACTGATCATCAAGGACGCGATGTCTATGCGCGAGTGGTCTACGGCGCTTCGAAGACTATCGGCGGCGCGGCGATCGCAATCGTGATCGGGCTCTTTGGCGGTCTTATCTTGGGAGTCGTTGCGGCCACCGCGGGAGGGTGGATCGAGTCGGTTGTCATGCGGATCGTTGAGGTGCTCCTGGCAATCCCTGCGATCCTGGTGGCGTTGTGCTTGGTGTCGGCGTTTGGGCCGGGTGTCGTGCAAATTGCGGTCGCAATCGGCGTGCATTCGATCGCGGTGTTTACCAGACTTGCCCGATCACGGGTGCTGGAGGTGCGTGAGTCGGAGTATGTCGAGGCGGCCGCATTGGTGGCTTCGGGATATTGGTCGATAATGTTCCGGCATGTGTTGCCCAACTCGGCTGGTCCTGTAGTCGCGCTGTTGGCAATCGAATTCGCAAATGCTGTGCTGTCAATCGGAGCCTTGGGATTCCTTGGTTACGGCGCTCTGCCTCCTACTCCTGAGTGGGGGGTCATCATCTCAGACGGCCGTGGCTACCTCGCGAACGCCTGGTGGATCTCGCTTCTACCCAGTCTGGTGTTGGTCCTGGTGGTGTTGGCGTTCAACCGGATCAGTTCGGTGATCGAGGAGAAGGGCAACTTCTGACATGTTTACGAGCCCACAATGCCGATCGGTTGCCCGATGACAGAACCGGTTTCCAACTCGCCGCTGTTGAAGGTCACTGATCTCGGGGTCCGTTACCGGGGCAGCGCGCAGGCAGCTCTGGCTGATGTGAGTTTCACGGTTGACGCCGGAGAGTTCGTAGCGATCATCGGTGAGTCCGGTTCGGGCAAGTCGACATTGGCCGCGACACTACTCGGTTTGCTGCCAAGCGACGCCGAGGTATCGGGTAGTGTCCAACTCGACTCACGCGAGGTGGTCGGGCTCGCCGACAAGCAGTTCCAGACACTTCGAGGCGTTGATGTCGCATTGGTGCCGCAGGACCCGGCCGCCTCGCTGGACCCGCTGGTCAGCGTGGCGCGCCAGATATCGGAGGTACTCGTTCGGGGAGGCCTCACCGGGCGAGCGCGAGCATCGGAGCGCAGGGCCACCGCGATAGAACTACTCGAGAGAGTGGGTGTGGATCGTCCCGAGTCGCGACTGGCTCAGTATCCGCATGAGCTTTCCGGCGGACTTAAGCAGCGGATATTGATCGCCATGGCGTTTGCGCTGCGGCCCAAGCTATTGATCGCCGATGAGCCCACGTCGGCACTTGATGTGACAGTGCAGAAGCGGGTCATGGACGTCTTCAGCGATCTCGCGGCTTCGACATCAACGGCAATCGTGTTGATCACTCACGACGTCGCACTGGCCACCGATTATTCGTCTCGTTCCATTGTGGTCTATCGCGGTCGGTTGATCGAGGACAGCACAGTGGAGACCCTCATCGGTGGTGCTACTGAGCCCTACACCCAGACGTTGATGCGCTCGGTCACCGAAGATCGTACTCACATTGGGGAAGCCGGCGCCGGTGTGGATTCCGAGATTGCGATCTACGCAGAGAGTCTGACCAAGACATATCAGGAACGTTCGCGGCAGGGCCTGATCTCGGCATTGACAGATGCCACAGTGACGGTTCACCATGGCCAGACAGTTGCTCTTGTCGGTGAGAGCGGTTCGGGAAAAACAACTCTCGGTCGTATCATGGTGGGTTTGATAAGTCCGGATTCAGGTACCGTTCGGGTCGGCGGCGAATTGGTAGACCCGAGCAACCGTCGATCACTGCGCAAGACCTGGTCACATATCCAATATGTGCATCAGAATCCCTGGCTATCATTGGATCCGCGGCTATCGGTTGACAAGTCATTACGAGAGCCTCTGCGTGCAGCTGGATTTCGCGGCAATGCGGACGAGCGGATCGCCGAGGTCTTGTCTTGGGTGGCGCTGCCGTCTGACCTGTTGCGATCGCGTCCGGCGCAACTCTCTGGTGGACAGCGCCAGCGCGTGGTGTTGGCACGCACCTTGCTGACCGGCGCGCGGATCCTGGTTCTGGACGAGGTGCTCAGCGCGCTCGACGTGGTGACGCAGGAACAGATCATTGGACTCCTCGATGATCTTCAGCGAAGACTTGGCCTGACCTATGTATTTATTTCGCATGACCTTGCGACGGTCCGGGCCGTAGCCGACCGAGTAATCGTGCTCCGCCATGGGAGCATCGTCGAAAATGGCACTACAGCAGAGATATTCAACAATCCCGAGCAGCTGTACACACGTGAGTTGCTCGATGCTATTCCTGGTTCCCGTATTCGCCGCGCCGCGTTGGCAGTCGGCGGTTCTTCGACATTTGACACAACAGAAAGGTGACAGCATGTCTGAGATCGACAATATCTGGTACACCCGGTGCCCGGTTCCCACGGCCTCTGGAATATCGCTTGCACGGGGCGAGCTGGCTCAGGTATTCGGCGAACGCGACGTAACACTCACTGATCTGGCGACATCAGATGACGCGGAGATTCGACGGTCGCATTTCAGCCACACTGTCGATAATTCTCTCCGACAGGGTGGCAACATCCCTCCGCTGGTTGCGCGTTCAAGAGGCGCTGACGTAGTCGTCCTGGGGTTCTCCTGGCCGCATATCTCGCATCGAATTCTCGTTGACCCCGATTCTCAAATCTTTGATGTCGAAGACCTGCGCGGGAAGCGCTTGGGCATCCCGCTACGTGCCGACGACGAGCTCGACTTTTGGCGACCAACCGTCCTGCGGGGTTTCGAAGCTGGCCTGCAGAAGGCGGGATTGACGTTTGCAGATGTCGAACTCGTCGATGTCACGGTTCCAGGAAGGTTCCGCGAGGACAAATCTCGCCAATCACATCCGGGGTTGGCCCGAAGTCCACTTAGTGAGGGTGGCTTCCAGCGGCAGGAGGCAGCGGCTCTACTGCGCGGTGAGGTCGACGCGATCTTCTCTGAGAACGCCTCGAATGCCCTGGTACGCCACGTTTTGGGGCTGCGGCCGATCATCGAACTGGCGCCGGAGGGTAAACAACCTGCCATCAACAACGGAATACCCACTGTGCTGACTGCCAGTGGTGCTCTCGTCGAGAATCACCCGGAATTGGTACGTGCGTGGATCGATCAGATCTTGCGTGTCCCGCGTTGGATACGAGACAACCGTGATAGCGCCCGACGGATTGTGGCGTTGGAGGCAGGGTTGCCAGAGGATCTGGTCGACGAAGCATTCCCCGGAGATCTCGCAACCCAAGTTGTGCTAGACGCCGATGAGGTCAGCGTCCGTGCCTTGGCCGCCCAGAACGAGTTTCTTGCGCAGAATGGATTCATCGCTGCACCAGTGGATCTGGATGGATTTTTGCGGCTCGATCTGCTGCGTGAGGCGCTTGTCGAGTTCGGTGGTCAGCTATGACTGACGTTGTCGATGTTGTGGGATGGGCGTTGCGCGGATCGACTGCAGGTGTCGGGATTGCCGACCAGGCCGCCGAACTTTTTGAAAAGGCACGCAAAGGACTCCCTGCAGCGCTGAGCCGTTCTCAGCAACTGCTGGGCGGAATCGTGGTGGATCGACGCCCGGAGGTCGACGCCGATGGCGGACCAAGGTGGAGTGGGCTCATTGAGACAGCACGCTGGGACGACGGTGCGGAGCGGCTCATCATCGTTGATCAGTTGAGCAGCCGTGAGATAGATATCCGCGAGGTGGGTGAGGTCAGTGTGGCCGCGAGCTTGGCAGGACCGGATCTGGTCGAGGTGAGCACGCGGTCTCCGTTGCTTGAGGCGGCTGCGGGACCTCGTGCAGCCCTTGAACTGCTTGTTCACGACGCGTCGATTGCGCTGGGGTTGGTCGACGGTTTCATCAAGCGGATCACCGAACTCCGTCGAGATCGTTACGTGCAGGGTGGTGGTACTCCCAACTGGCGTGCTGATATCACCGAATTCTTGGGTCGTTACACGGGGGTGTTCCAAACGCTCGACGGTCTGATCTTTCGGGCGGCCGAGATCATTGATGCGGGTGAGGCTGCCGGGGTGGAGGCCAGTCATATCGCGGGTGCTATTGGCGCGATTCTCGACGAGGAGTTGGCGCCGACCATCACGTCAGGGTTCACCGTTGTGGGGGCCCGGTATGCAACTCGCAGTTTAGGACTCGATAACTATTGGCGAGCGTTTGCCGCACATCGTCGGAACTGGGTTACCACTGGTCGAGTCACTATCGAGGAGAGGGCGTCACTACGATGAGTGTTGCAGTTCTGGTCTCTGCGTCGGAGGCGCTGGACGTCGCGCAGGAGGTTGCCAACACATGGAGCGAAACCGCAGCCGATCGTGATATCGACGGACAATCACCGACGTCGGAGCTGAGGGTGCTCAGCGAGTCGGGGCTGCTCGGTATCACGATTCCGCAATCGCACGGAGGTGCTGCGATCGGCCCGAGGGATCTCGCAGAGGTGTTTCGAATTCTCGCACGGGCAGATCTATCGCTTGCTCAGACCGTGCAAAACCACTTCGACTTCGTCGAAGTGCTGGGCTCGGCGATCCCGCAGACACGTGACTATCTTTATCAGGAAGTGCTGCACGGTAAGCGCTTTGGAAATGCCTTGGCAGAGTTCGGTGGAGATGGTGAGCGGACGTTACTGGCTCAACTAGTGGTTCGTGTCGTTAGTTCCTAAATTCTTGTGGATTTGTGAGAATTGCCGCATGGCGAATTCTCCGGCCCCAGCATTGATCCTTCGGGATGGTGATCGGGATGTGTTGTTGTCGTGGACGCGTGCCACGACGATCTCTTCGGGCCTGGCGTTGCGTGCCCGGATCGTGTTGCTGGCCGCTGACGGGCTCGCGAACGCACGGATCGCGGACGCAACCGGAACGACCACGACAACGGTATGGAAGTGGCGTAAACGCTATATCCAGCAAGGCATATGCGGTCTCGACGATGCCCCTCGGTCCGGGCGACCCCGACATGTCGATCCCGAACGGATCATCACCGCAACTCTGAAGCCACCACCGAAGAAGTACGGGGTCACCCACTGGTCCTCACGGTTGCTGGCCGAGCACCTCGGTATCGGTAACGCCACGGTGGCCCGGGCATGGCGGGCCTACGGGGTACAACCCTGGCGAGCCGAGACATTCACGTTCTCCACCGACCCGGAGTTGGTAGCCAAGGTCACCGACGTGGTCGGGGGAGTATCTGGCCCCACCAGACAATGCGATCGTGCTGTGTGTGGACGAGAAAAGCCAGATCCAAGCGTTGGACCGGACCGCCCCCATGCTGCCGGTCCGGCCCGGTGATGTGGAACGACGTACCCATGACTACAAGCGTCACGGGACGACGACGTTGTTCGCCGCGTTGGAGATCGCGACCGGACAAGTCACCGCAGCAGTCAAGCCGAAACACCGGCGCCAGGAGTTCCTGTCGTTCCTCCGGCAGATCGACCGCGCCTACCCTGACCAGGAACTGCACGTGGTCATGGACAACTACGCCACCCACAAGACCCCCGAAGTACGGGCCTGGCTACAGGCGCACCCGAGGTTCCACACCCATTTCACCCCGACTTCGGGTTCCTGGCTCAACCTGGTCGAGGTGTGGTTCGCGATCATCGACCGACAAGCGATCCGCCGCGGCATCTTCACCAGCGTCACCGACCTCAACGCCAAGATCCGGCAATTCATCACCGGCTGGAACAATCGGAAACATCCATTCGTCTGGACGAAGACCGCCGATGAAATCCTGAAAAAGGCCAACCGTCAAACAATTTCAGAAACGAACCACTAGAACCCACTGACGGCGGACGGTATCGACTCACCTCGGTAAAGGTCTTTACCACGGGAGCACTGTCGGCGGACTGGATTCCTGTCCATGTGATCGTTCCCGACATCGGTGTGGGGGTGGCCTACCTCCCCAGAAATGCCCCGGGAGTGCTTGTCGAGGACGACTGGGACGCTTTCGGGCAGCGGGCCACCAAGAGTGGCACAGCGCGCTTTGATGGCGTGGAGGTGGACACTGAGTATTTGGTGTTCCGTGGTGGGCAAGGTCCGCAGCTTTTGGCCGCGGCCCAAGCAGCGGGAAATCAACTACTCATGGCTGCCTTGGAGTTGGGTGCCGCCGAGGGAATTCTCGATCGCCTGAAGGATTTCGATGCGACCCTTCCTCGATTCCTGAACTCCTGGTCGGTCAAGGTGGCCACCGCTGCGGCGTCGTTTGGCACCGCAGGCCGACTGGTCACCGCGGCCGTGCAGGAGGGGTCTGAAGGGTCTGACCAAACGGTCAGCCGCGTGGTTCGTGCTCATGCAGCCGTCAACCTGGCGAAGGCAGCGACCTATCAGCTGTCCACCTCGATCGCCGAGGAGTACCTGGCCGGCGGATTCGCCGATCTCGATGAACCCGCTGTGGATCGGCTCTGGCGCAATGCCCGGGTGCACACCTTGCATGATTCTGTGACGCAACGAATCCGTGACGTGGGTGCATTGGTGCTTTCTGGAGAGTTCACGACTGCAGGGGGACAGCTACAAGAAATCAGCGGATTCGGCGAATCGATCGAGCTGGGAGTATGAGATGAGTGGAAGCAGACAACTGCATCTGGCAGTAAATGTTCTCGGGGTGGGTATTGTACCCGCTGCGTGGCAGCGAAGCTCCAGCGGGCCCACCGGAGCGCTAGCCTCGTGCTTTCACGCTGATTTCGTGTCGTGAGTGAGGAATGGTGCCCTGACCTGGGATGATTGAGATTGCGAAGTCATCAATCGGACCAGATCGAGGAGCACCATTCAGGTGAGTAAGTCTACGTCGCCCTACCCCGTGCTGTCTGCAGATGGCACCGGAACCGGGGTGGTGTCGCAGGCCGGCGCCGCGGTGTTGTTGCGGACAGCCGAGAAAACGGGCCTGACCACCGGTTTATCGGACGCGTTGACGCCGTGGCGCAAACCGCTGGCCACTCACGATCCGGGCAAGATCATCACCGTTCTGGCTGTGGCGGTCGCGATCGGCGGTGATTGTCTGGCCGACATCAACCAACTGCGCGCCAACCCCGCGGTATTCGGTCAGGTCGCCTCCGACCCCACGGTGTCACGACTGATCTCGGCGTTGGCCGCCGACGCCCCAGCGGCATTGACGGCCATCAACTCCGCCCGCGCTGCTGCCCGGGCAGGGTGCTGGTCAGCAGCCGGCACCACCGCCCCGATCATGACGCCGATACTGGCGATCCGCTGATCGTCGATCTCGACGCAACCTTGGTGACCGCGCACTCGGAGAAACAGGATGCGGCACCAACCTACAAGCGCGGGTTCGGTTTCCACCCGCTGTGTGCGTTTGTCGATCACGGTAGCGAGGGCACTGGCGAACCCCTGGCGATCCAATTGCGGCCCGGCAACGCCGGCGCCGACACCGCCGCCGATCACATCACGGTCACCGCCGCCGCACTCGAGCAGTTACCGACGGTGCAGGGGTATCGGGTCGGCGAGTCGGTGCTGGTGCGCACCGACTCGGCCGGCGGCACCCACGAGTTCCTCGGCTATCTCACCCGCCGGCACCTGGCCTATTCGGTGGGATTCGGGCTGACCGAGACCACCGCGGCCGTGACTGACCGGATCAGTCCCGAGGCGTGGACCCCGGCCTATGATGCCGACGGCGTGCAACGCGACGGAGCGTGGGTAGCCGAGTTGACCGGGCTGATCGACCTATCAGGCTGGCCGCAGGGGATGCGCGTGATCGTCCGTAAAGAGAGGCCGCACCCGGGTGCGCAATTGCGGTTCACCGACCGTGATGGGTTGCGGCTGACCGCGTTCGCCACCAACACCGTCCGTGGCCAACTCGCTGATCTGGAGCTGCGTCACCGGCGGCGGGCTCGATGTGAGGACCGGGTCCGTACCGCCAAAGACTGTGGCCTGACGAATCTTCGGCTGCACGGCTTCGATCAGAACCGGATCTGGTGCGCGATCGTGATGCTCGCCTGCGAGTTGATTGCCTGGACGCAGATGCTCGCGTTCACCGATCATCCTGCTCGCCGGTGGGAACCCAAGCGACTGCGCCACCGCGTGTTCTCGATCGCAGCCAAGATCAGCCGCCACGCCCGGCGAACCCGCATGAAGATGGCCACCCACGCTCCGCACGTCGATCTGCTACTCGACGGGATAGCAAGGCTTGCAGCACTTCCAGCGCCGGCCTGACCACCAGACCGACCAACCTTCGAACCAGAAAGGACGTCACACCTCGGGGCCGTGAAACCCGACGCACACCGACGCCTCGGACAACACCACACGGCCACACCCGGAATTCGGTCCTCAGACCACCACTCCGGGCCCGCTCAAACACCGGGCGACCCCCGACGAAACATCGAGGCTAGAACTGGCCCACTTCGTGCGTGTCGCCAAGGTCGCCGAACGAGCTCATTTCGACGCATTCTTCCTTGCCGACTCTCTGGTTCCCCAGTTTCCGCCGGAGGCCGGGATCGTGTGGGGGTTGGACCCGGTGATTCTGGTTTCGGCGCTTGCCTCGGCCACCGACAGAATCGGTTTGGTTGCCTCGGTGTCAACGACGTTCAGTGGCTCTTCCTAATTCAGAGTGCGCGCAGGCTTTCTGCGAGTTGGCCGGAGTGGATGAGCGACCGCAAGATGTAGTGGGTGAGGTTGCGAAACCCGAGCGCGATACCCCGGAGGTGCTCGAGGCGCCCGTTGATGGCTTCGACGGGGCCGTTGGAGGCGCCGGTATCGAAGTAGGCGAGGATCTCGGCACGTCGGGCCCACAACGACCGTCCGAGTTGAGCCACCTCCGCGAGGCCGGCCGGTAGGCCGGTGTGGATGCGTTTGAGCAACTTGTACATCGCGATCTTCCCGTCCCGCTTGTTCGGCTGGTCATAGGCGTCGATCAGGTCCTGATAGATCGCGTAGGTGATGGCCACCGCCACATGCTCGTCGTGGGCGTCCAGACCCGTGCGTAGCCGGGTCTTCTGTTTGTCGGTGAGCAGCCCGATCCGGGTCAGCAGGGTACGGCGGATACCGTAGAGCGGATCCCCGGACCGTCCCCGGTGTCCGCACGTATCCTGTTGCACTCGTTGACGACACAGGGTGAGTTTCTCCGCGGCCAGATGCACGACGTGGAACGGGTCCATCACTGCGCGTGCCTTGTCGAGGGACTCTGCGGTGGCGGTGCGGTAGCCGGTGAACCCGTCCATCGTGACCACCCGGATACGATCTCGGAACGCCTGATCGCGAGCGTCGAGCCAGTCGGTCAACGCGGCTTTCGACCGGCCGGCGACCATGTCCACCAAGCGTGCCGGCCCGGTGCCGTCCACGATCGGGGTGAGGTCGACGAGGACGGTCACGAAACTCGGATCACCCTGGCCTCGAACATGTTTCCATTTGTGTTCATCGACTCCGAGAACGCGGACGCCGGCGAGGCGTGCGGGTGCTGCGGCCAGCGTCCGGGCCGCCTCACACGCCAGGGTGTTGACGGTGTTCCAGCTCAATCCCACCGCGGCCGCCGCCGCGGTGACCGACATTTTGTCGCAGATCATCGACCGCAGAATCCAGGTGGTGGTGCGGCGGGTGACCTGTGCCCGCGGGGCCACGATCGCGCTCAGGTCGGCGCGGAACACCGACGTCGAGCAGGCGTCGTTGCCGCATGTGTAGCGGGGCACCGTCAGGTGCAGCCGGGTCGGGTGCCCGACGATCGGTAGATCGGCGACCTCGCGGTCGACATGATCACGCAGCCGACCCGCCTGCCCGCAGGACGGGCAGCTCTTCTTCGGGTCCAGGAGCTGGCAAAACAAGTGGGTACGGTCCTCGCCGTCGATGGCGGCGTCGGTGATCGTCACCCCCAACTCGATGGTGCGGCAAATCGTGTCGGCAAGAGCGCTACGCTGCGTCATGGGTCCTGTGAGTGTTCGGATGAGTGTGTAGGAGCTTTCATCTTCACACCACAGGACCCGCCCACATCACGCGGCTCACACCCGCGAATCCGACCTACATCTTGTGGTCGATAGAACCTGTTTCACGCACCGTCAATCCTGAAGAGCCACATCACCGCATTCCGTAACGCCGTGTCCACGATATCAGTGTGCAGAGTATCGGAGAATGCGTAGCCAAGTACCCGACGCGAACACCCATCCCGCACCGCACACAAATACAACCAACCATCACTCGTTGTACGCAAATACGTGATATCAGACGTTCACACCGTATTCAACACTCCGCGATCGAACTCACGACCCACAAGATCCGGGATCGCATGCGGATTCTGATCCGCGATCGTCGTCACAGGAGTCCACGGACGCGGACTGATACCGGCAATACCGTTGGAACGCATCAACTTAGCCACAGTCTTCACAGACACCACCTCGCCGGAATCCCGCAGATCGGCGGTGATCCGCGGCGCACCGTACACCTGATCCGACTCCTCATGGAATCGCACAATCTTTTCCACCAACTCCCGCAGCCGTACCTGACGTACCGACGGCCCAGCCTCCTGCCGCTCTCGCCATTCATAAAAACCCGACCGCGACACCCCCAACAATTCAACGCCACGAACAACAGGGAAGGTGGCCTTCTCCGCGTCGATTATCTCGTACGCTTGTTCTGCTGCGAATTCTCCGCCGCGAAGAAGGCTGCCGCTTTTTTTAAGAAATCCCGATCCATCCGCAACTCGGCAACCTCCCGACGCAGACGCTCCAACTCGGCACGCTCATCGGCATCGACCGCCGGCGGAGGATCATCCATCCGCGACCGCTCAATGGCCACCCACCGACCCAGCAACTGCTCACCCACACCGATCTCCCGCGCGACCTCCGCGATCGTGCGACCAGTATCGATCACCAAATGCGCAGCCTCACGCCGATACTTCGGCGTGTAACTCTTCCGCTTCGCTCCCATCACTCCATCCTCTCCCGCCAGCCTCACACTGGCCATCAAGATGTCCGGGAAACGGGGTCAACCCCAGATTCAATGGTGGAAGCGACCCCGCCCCAAAGATCCTCGACATGCCCGAAGCAGCATGGATCAACCAACCCGAACAGGAGGACCGAGAACCGACAAATCCGGCAGCCGCTTAACACCCGCTGGTCTCAAACCCCTTGACAAGTTCCGGGTCGCACCGCACGCCACTACGCTGAATGCGTGGCATCTCCTCACGAACCTGCGGTACTCGTCGACGCCGCCTACCGTCTCGCCGACGATCTACTCTTCCCCGATGCAGCCGAGGTCGACCGGACCGGCGAGGTACCCGACTCTCACTGGGCAGCACTCGCCGACGCGGGCCTTTTCGGGGTTGCGGCCCCGGCCTCGGTCGGCGGTCCGGGGCTCGACTTCACCCAGGCCATCGAGATCATCGAGGTACTCACCAGCGGATGCCTGTCCACGGCTTTCACCTGGCTGCAGCATCACGGCGTGGTGATCGCCCTGGCCAACACCACTAACGACGCATTGCGTGAAGAGATCCTGGCCGACGCGATCGCCGGCCGCGTGCAAGCGGGCGTCGCCTACGCGGGAGCGGTGCCTACGCCGCCGCGGATGCGGGCCACCCGCACCGCCGACGGCTGGTCGTTGTCGGGCTATGCGCCGTTTGTCAGCGGCTGGGGCTACATCGACATCCTGCAGATCTCGGCTCGCGACGTCGAGACCGACGACGTGATCGCGGGCCGACGGGATTTTCAGATCGTCGATCAGACGGCCGGAATCCGGTCGGCTCGTACGGGTTTCCGGCGCGCGCAGGATCAGGACGGCGGCGGCCACGGCCAGCGCGATGTTGACCGCGTAGGCCAGCACGTGCGGCCACGGCGCCCACTGTGCGAGCACTCCGGCAACACCGGCGCCGATGCCGAATCCCGCGGTCAGGCTCATCGCGGCCCGGCGCGCCCTCCGCATACACACGGTCGGACGCCGACTCGGTCGTGAGCAACATAGATACAAGTTGTACACGACATAGAGGCATCGGTCGAACGTGCCTGATCAGGACGGGTGTGGCGAAGCCGCCGGCGTGCTACCGCGCCGGCCACGACCCCTCGCGGAACGCCCCCGGCTCCCCGAGCCGCTGGCCACCGTCGATGACCAGCGCTTCGCCGGTCATCCACGACGCGGCATCCGAACACAGGAAGGTGATCGCCGCCGCGACGTCGTCGGGCTCACCGAGTCGCTCGAGCGCGGTCAGCGACACCACCTCCTGCTCATGTTCCTTCCACAGCGCCTCGGCCAGCCGGGTACGCACCACACCGGGACACACGCAGTTCACCCGCACCTTCGGGGAGAGTTCGAGCGCCAGCTGCTTGGTCACGTAGATCAGCGCCGCCTTGGACGCGTTGTAGGTGCCGATGCCGGGCTCGTGGCCCAATCCGCCTATCGACGCGGTATTGATCACCGAGCCGCCATGCTCCCGCATCCACGCATCCATCACCAGCGCCGTCCACGCGATCGGCGCCCAGAGGTTCACATCGAAGGTCTTCGCGAATGCGGCGTGATCCTGTGCGATCAGCGGGCCGTAGGCGGGGTTGGTCCCGGCGTTGTTCACCAGGATGTCGATGCGTCCGAACCGTTGCATGGTCTCGTCCACGCAGGCATCGGCCTGATCCTTGTCGGCCACATGCGCGCCGATCCCGACGACGGCACCCGGCCCGTCCACCTGCGCGGCGGCTTCCTGCGCCGATTCCCTCCTGCGCGCGGTGAGCACCACGTTGGCGCCGGCCGCGGCCAGCCGGCGCGCCGTGGCCAGACCGATTCCCCGGGAGGCGCCGGTGACAATTGCGGTCCGCCCCGTCAGATCCACCGCGATATCCGGGATCACACCGTTGTGCTCGCTCATCCTCAACCACCTTCGACTCGTCGGATGCCTACTTATAATTGACTTCAATATCAGAACTCAACCCCGGAATCGAGATCTGGCACGCCCGGGTCACCGGGACGCACGAGGGATACCGCCCGCCGGGTAGCGTGCCGTGCATAGTGCCGTACGAATCGACGAAATCGAGGAATCCCCACCGTGACTTCGCGTGACGCCAACGCCACTCACGCGTCCGCGACCGCTCGGACCGCGAAATCGGTGGATGAACTCAGCGACAAGGGCCGCCGGACCCGGGCCAGGCTCACCGACGCCGCGCGCCGGGTGTTCGAACGCGACGGATTCATCGAGTCGCGCATCGCCGACATCGTGAAGGAGGCGGGCGCCGCATACGGCACCTTCTACACATATTTCCCCTCGAAGGAAGCCGTCTTCCTCGCCGTGATCGAGGCCCAGCAGGGAGAGATCGAGGAGGCCGCGAAGCAGGCGGCGGCCGGACGCGGACACAGCGCCCGTTCGGCCATCGAGGCATCGAACCGGGCGTACCTCGAGGGTTACGGTCGCAACTGGCGTCTGATGGAGTCCTGGTCGGAGGCCGCGTCCGTCGACCGCGAGATCGGCTCCCTGCTCGAGGAACTGACGCTGTTCAACATCGAGCGGACCGAGCGCGCACTGATCCACCTCAAGGAACGTGGCGATATCGCCGCAGACATCGATCCCCACTACGCCGCCCGCGCACTGAACGCGATGGTCACCCAGTTCTCGATCCGCATCTTCCGCGACAACCCCGTCGATGTCGACGTCGACGTGGCGGTGCGCACCGTCACCGACCTGTGGTGCCGCGGAATCGGGCTGCGCCCGAACGCATCCGAGTAGCGCCGCCCCGCCGGACGGCCGCCCCGCCGGACGCACAGATCCAGCGATCGAGACCTCACCCCGGCAGCACCGGGCACATCGTCAACCACCCGCGGAGGCATGTTGACATTGATGTCAGTTTCATTCTACGGTTCATGTGCTCGACGCCACAGACACCACTGATCCTTCAAGGGGGAAGCCACCATGGATGTCGCCATCACCGGCCAGGGCGTGATCTCCAGCCTCGGCCAATCCGTGCCGGACTTCGGTCAGGGCCTCGACAACGCCACGATCACCGCCCGCACGGCCCCGTGGGCCGACGAGGCGGGCGGCCGGGTGTACTACTGCCCGGTCACCGATTTCGATCCCGCGCAGTGGCTCGACGACCGCACCGAGCGCGGCAGTGACCGGTTCGCGCAGTATGCGGTGGCCGCCGCGGCGAACGCCGTCGAGGACGCCGGCATCGGCGACCTCGACCCGATGCGTACCGCCGTGGTCATCGGCACCTCGATGGCGGGCGCAGAGACGCTCTTCGACGCGCAGTCGGCGTACGACGACGGCGGTTTCGAGGCAATCCCGAAAAAGGTCCAGATGATGGCGTGGCCCAATATGGCCGCCGGCCATATTGCCCTGCGATGGCATCTGCACGGCCCGTTGCTCACCATCTCGACCGCCTGCGCGTCCTCGCTCGACGCGATCGGCATCGCCACCCGGATGATCCAGACGGGCATGGCCGACGTGGCGATCGCCGGCGGCACCGACAACGGGCAGGTCAAACTGAGCAGCCTGTCCGCGGTGCGCTACGGCATGTCGCCCACCGATGTCGACGATCCCACCGCCGTATGCCTGCCCTTCGACCGGCATCGCCGGGGCGTCATGGGCGGTGACGGGGCCGGTGCGGTGATCCTCGAACGCCTCGACCACGCGCAGGCACGCGGCGCCCGGATCGACGGCATCGTGCGCGGTTACGGCTCGCTCTCCGACGGTTACCATCCTTCCTCCCCCGACCCGTCGGGACGGTGGGAGATCGCCGCGATGTGCACCGCCCAGCGCGACGCCGGACTCGACGCCCGCGAGATCGGCGCGGTGATCGCACACGGCACCGGCACCCCGGTCGGCGATGCCGCGGAGATCATCGCCATCAATGAGGTGTTCGGCGAGTCCGTGTCGGCCACCTCCATCAAGGGACACGTCGGGCACACCGCGGGCGCCGCGGGTGTGATGGGCGTGCTCACCGGATTACACACGCTGCGCACCAACGCCTTACCCCCGACCGCGGGTACCACCGACCTCGATCCGGCGATTCGTTTCCAGGTTCCCCTCGGCGCCCCCGGACCGGTCACCCTCGACGCCTTCCAGGTCAACGCGTTCGGCTTCGCCGGGCAGAACGCATCGCTCGTCATCGGTCGTCCCTGACAGCAGCCGCATCCCACGAAAGGACCTGCGCGATGAGCGGATTCGCGTTCACCGACAACCTCGGTTGCATCACCGACTTCGGACTCCACTTCCGTCCCGATAGCATCGCCCTGCTGCAGGAGGGCATGGCACTGACCTATCGTGAACTCGACGCACGGATCAACCGTGTGGCCAACGGCCTACTCGCCGACGGTATCTCGCCGGGTCAGCGCGTACTCATCTTGTGGGACAACGACATCCGGTTCGTCGAGGTGACCCTCGGGGCCATTCGCGCCGGCGCGATCGCGGTCCCGGTCAACCCGCGGCTGTCCGTCGACATGCATCGGGTTCACCTGCGCGACAGCGGAGCCCGCGCAGTCCTTGCGGCGGCGGCTACCGCGTCGCATGCTGCGACATTCGCCGCCGACGACGCAGTGGTGCTCGCGGTCGCCCCGGCCGGCGCCGCACACGGGATCACCGACCACGACGAGTGGCTCGCCGCATCCTCCGCGGAGCGACCCGACATCGCCGGCGAACCCGATCAGCCGGCCTGGCTGCCGTACACCTCCGGCACCACCGGCACCCCCAAGGGAGTGCTCCTCTCGCATCAGATGCTGCTGCGCGACGCCCAGCTGATCAGCCAGAACTGCTTCCTCAACCCCACCGACCGGGTGGTGCTGGCCGCTCCCCTGTTCCACATGAACGCCGCTGCCTGCGGCATCCTGCCGATGCTGTACTCGGGCGCCGCGGTGTACGTGCTGCCCTCGTTCGAGCCCGTCTCCGTGCTGCGCGCCTTCGAACAGCAACGGGCCACCTACTCGCTCGGCGTTCCCGCGATGTACAAACTGATGCTCGCGCAGTCCGAGGAGGAACTCGCCCGCGACTTCGGTGCGCTGCGATTGATCTGCTGCGGCTCGGCACCGATGCCGCCCAGCCTGATCGACCGGCTCACCGCGGTGTTCCCCAACGCCCGGTTCGTCGAGGGGTACGGACTCACCGAATGCGGTCCGGCGGCCACGATGAATCCGCTCATCGGGCCTCGCCGCACCGGCAGCATCGGCCGTCCGCTCCCGGGATTCGAGGCGAGGGTCGTCGACCCCGACGATGCCGAAGTGGCGCCGGGCGAGACCGGTGAACTGTGGCTGCGCAGCGAATTGTGTACCACCCTCGGCTATCTGGACCGTCCCGAGGAGGACAAGAGACGCATGAAGCCCGGGGGATGGTTCGCCACCGGCGATCTGGCGACCATCGACGACGACGGCTGGCTCTACTTCCGCGGCCGCGCCGACGACATGATGAACGTCGGCGGAGAGAACGTGTATCCGGCCGAGGTTGAGGCCGTCCTGGCCACCCATCCGCACGTGCGCGATGTGGCAGTGGTGCCGGCGCCGCATGAAACCAAGGGGCAGGTGCCGATCGCCTTCGTCGTCACCGAGCCGGGGTCGGGACTGACCGAGGACGAACTGACCCAGTTCTTCTTCACCGCCGGTCCTGCCTACGCTCATCCCCGCCAGATCCACTTCCTCGACGGGCTGCCGCTGTCGGCGACCGGCAAGACCGACCGGCGGAATCTGAGCCGACGCGTGCTGCCCCCGACACCGGCCACCACTTCCACGGGACGGTCATGACCACCTCGACACCGAATCAGCCCAGCACCTTTACCGACATCGCCGTCGACGAGGTGGAGCCAGGCATCCGCCGCATCACGATCACCCGGCCGACCAAGCGCAACGCGTACCGATCCCTCACTGCCGCCGAAATCGACTCGGCGATCGATGATTTCATCCGCGATGACGCAGCACGGGTACTCATCATCACCGGAGCGGGCGGCGCCTTCTGCGCGGGCGGCGATCTCACCAGCAGCTACGAGGTGGAGCAGGCGGAGGCCGTCGAACTCGGCCACGCCGCGGTACTGCGGGACGGGATGCACCGGGTGATCCGGCGGCTGCAGACCTGCGACAAGCCGGTGATCGCGATGATCAGCGGGCCGGTGATTGCCGGCGGGCTCACGCTCGCACTGGCCTGCGACATCCGCATCGCCGACACCACCGCCCGTTTCGGTGACACCTCCGGCCGAGTGGGATTGCTCCCCGACGAGGGCGGCGCGTGGCTGTTCCCGCGAGCAATGGGCATCGACCATGCGCTGCGGATGCTCTGGGGCACCGAGATCTACGACGCACCAAGGGCACTCGCGTTGGGGCTGATCACCGAACTGGTGGCCGACGACCAGCTCGAGGAGACTACCCTGGCGCTGGCCCGCCGGTTTGCCGGCACCGCACCGCTGACCACCAAGGTGGTCAAACGGATGGTGCGCAACGCGATGAACCAGACGTTGGACGAATCGTTGCGCGAGGCCGAGTACGCGGTCGAGATCATCAACCACACCGACGACGTGCGCGAGGGGGTCGCCGCATTCATCGAGAATCGCGCCCCGCGCTTCACCGGCCGATGAATCCCGCACCGGAGCTGCGGCAGCCCGATTCGACGAATCCTGCACGGCCCGCGCCGATCGCCGGGCCGCTGGCAGGAGTGCGCGTGCTGGACATGTCGCGGCTGGCTCCCGGCCCCTACGCCACGATGCTCCTCGCCGACCTCGGCGCCGAGGTGATCGTCGTGGGCGGCGGACGGGCGGGTCTTCCGCTGGAGACGGTGTCGCGCGGCAAAACCTTTGTCTCGCTGGACCTCAAGGGCGATGCCGGCCGAGCGGCCCTGCACCGGTTGGTCGCCCGCTCGGATGTGTTTGTGGAGAGCTTTCGCCCCGGCGTGGCCGAACGGCTCGGCGCATCCTACGAGCAGCTCAGCGCGATCCGGCCGGACCTGATCTACTGCTCGCTCACCGGCTACGGGCAGTCGGGACCGTTGCGCGGCGATGCCGGCCACGACATCAACTACCTGGCGGTGACCGGCATGCTGGGCATGCTGGGACCCGAGGACGGACCGCCCGCCATTCCGCTCAACCTGGTGGCCGACTTCGCCGGCGGCTCTCTGCTGGCCGCGATGTCGATCAACGCCGCCCTCTACGAGCGGACGCGGTCGGGCCGGGGGCAGCATCTCGACGTCGCGATGATCGACGGGGTGCGCTCGATGATGGCGATGCACTACGAGATGTGGGGCACCTCAGCCGCACCAAGCCGCGGCACCAGCGTGCTCAGCGGCGCTGCCCCGTTCTACCGGTGCTACGAGACCGCCGATGGGCGTTACGTCGCGGTCGGCGCACTGGAACGCCAGTTCTTCGTCGCCCTGTGGCACACCCTGGGGCTGGGCGAACCACCACAGCAGTATCCACGCGACCGGTGGCCGCTGATCGAGCAACGACTGTCCGACGCCTTCCGGGAACGCACCCGCGACGAGTGGACCGAGGTCTTCGCCGGCGTCGACGCCTGCGTGACACCGGTACTCGATCCCGACGAGGTGCCCGATCACCCGCAACTACGCCACCGCCACGGTGCCGATGTGGGGGCTGCAGCACCGGCGGTCCCGCACCTGTCCCGCACGGCGGCGCGGGCGGGGGCCACCGACCGCAGCGATCACACCGCCGAAGTTCTTGCCGCACTGGGTATGTCGGCAGACGAGATTGCCGCCGCCCACGATCAGACCGAGCCGACAGGGCTGACCACGTGGCCCGACATGTGAGTACCGATCAACCGAGATCTGCTGGAGGAGAAGAGATGAGCGAAGTGGTCCTGGACCGGCAGGGGTCCATCGCGACGGTGACGCTGAACCGGCCGGAGGCGAAGAACGCGATGAACGACGCGCTGCTCGACCGGCTGGTCGAGACCCTCGAGTCCCTCGACCACGATCAATCGGTTCGGGTCATCGTGCTGCGCGGCGCCGGTGGCGCGTTCTGCGTGGGCGGCGACCTGACCGTCGATCACAGCGGTACCACGGCCGCGGTCGCCGAGAGCCGGTTACGCGGCCACGTGCGCGCGGCGGAGATCCTGCGGGAGGGACACGCGGTGAGCATCGCCGCGGTGCGCGGACCGGCTGCGGGCGCGGGCTTTTCCCTCGCCGCGGCTTGCGATCTGCGCATCCTGACCGACTCGGCGGTCTTGCGTGCCTCTTTCCTGACCGCCGGGATGAGCGGCGATTTCGGGCTCTCCTGGTCACTGACCCGGCTGCTCGGTTCCGCTCGCGCACACGAGATCCTGCTGCTCAACGAGAAGATCACCGCCGAGTACGCCCGGCAGATCGGGCTGGCCACCGCCGTCGTGCCCGTCGACGAGCTCGACGCCCGCGTCACGGCCATCGCAACGTCACTGGCGGCGGGACCACCGCTGGCGACCGCGGGTATCAAGGCCAATCTGACTGACGCAGAGAATCTTTCGTTCACCGAATGCCTGCGGCGCGAATGCACACGACACGTGGCCACCGGCCTGAGCGAGGACGCCGCCGAGGCGGGCCGTGCCTTCCTGGAGCGCCGCACACCGCACTTCGCCGGACGTTGACCTCCGGCCGCTGAAACCCACTCCATACACGAGACCCCCTCGCCGACAACCCCATACAGAATTGGAGTTCCCATGTCCGATCAACCCTCCCAGACCGCCATCGTCACCGGCGCCGCCCGCGGTATCGGCGCCGCCGTCGCCGAGCGGCTGCTCGCCGACGGCATGTCGGTGGCCCTGCTCGACAACGACGCCGAGGCACTGTCGGTGACCGCGAAGCGGTTGTCCGAACACGGGCACGTGCATAGCGCGGTCACCGACGTACGCGACCCCGAATCCGTCGACGCCGCCGTCGCCTCCACCCGCGAGGAGCTCGGTGACCCGACGGTCCTGGTCAACGACGCCGGGTACATCCGGGACAACCTCTTCCACAAGATGACGCTGCAGGACTGGGACGACGTGATGAATGTGCACCTGCGGGCCGCGTTCATCACGACCCACGCGGTGACACCGTTCATGTCGGAGGCCGGGGCGGGTCGGATCATCAACATCTCCTCGATCGCGGCGCTCGGCAATCGGGGGCAGGCCAACTACAGCGCAGCCAAGGCGGGCATCCAGGGGTTCACCCGGACCCTCGCCATCGAACTCGGGCGCTTCGGGATCACCGCGAACGCGATTGCCCCGGGGTTCATCGACACCGACATGACGCGGGCCACCGCCGCGCGCATGCGGATGGACTTCGACGATCTCGCCAAGACCGCCTCCAAGCAGATCCCACTCGGCCGGATCGGCCGGCCCGACGACATCGCGTCGGTGGCATCCTTTCTGGCGGGACCCGATTCCCGCTACGTGACCGGTCAGATCATCTACGTCACCGGCGGACCCACGGTCTGACCGTCGTCCGTGATGATCTCGAGCAGAGGAGAAGACGATCACTGAGACCACCGAACCCCGCGTCTTTCACGGCGTGGACGAGCTACGCGACGCCGTGGGCAGCCACCTCGGGTACAGCCAGTGGCTCCCGATCACCCAGGACCGCGTCGACCTGTTCGCCGACGCCACCGGCGACCACCAGTGGATTCACGTCGACGTCGAGCGGGCGAAGGAAGGACCGTTCGGCGGGACGATCGCCCACGGATACCTCACGCTGTCGCTGCTGCCGATGCTGACCGCGGAGATCTACCGAGTCGACGGCGTCTCGATGGGCGTCAACTACGGATGCAACAAGGTCCGCTTCCCCAATCCGGTGCGCGTCGGGTCCCGGGTGCGCGCGGGTGCCGAACTGCTCTCGGTGGAGCAGAGCACGCTCGGTTATCTGGTGACGGTACGGGTGACGATCGAGATCGAGGGTGCACCCAAGCCGGGGTGCGTCGCGGAGTCACTAGCCGTCGTGGTGCCCTGAGGGTCGGTCGACCATCGACGGGGGATCAGCCGTCGGCGGGATTCTGCCACGTGCACAGGCACACCTCATTGCCCTCGGGGTCGGCGAGCACCCAGAACGACGGCGCATGTGCGTCGGTGAGCAGCTGCCCGTCGGCCTCGAGGGCCGCCTGGACACGCTGGTGCACCTCGTCGGCGGGCACCCACAGGTCGACGTGCATGCGGCTGCGCTGCGGCCGGGGCTCATCCATCTGCTGAAACCACACCGGCGGCAGCAGCCCGGTGGGGTCGACGAGATCGGTGGACTCCAGTTCGCGCGCCTCACCGTCGAGCCGGTTGTAGCCGAGAACCGCCTGCCAGAACGGGCGTACCGCGGCGATGTCGAGCGCGGCGATGGCCAGATCGAACCGTTCCGGCGGGGCGAGGGATTCCAGCTGCATCTCACGGGCGATCTCGGCGATGGTGTTGGCCAGCGCGACGTCGGCCTCGGTGAGCCGGTGTGCACTGTGCGTCACCAGGGTGAGGTGGACGGTGGCATACCGCAGGTCCACGTCGGGATGATGGCCGGCCCGTTCGGCGGCGTCGACCACCCGGGTGAGGAAATCCATTCCGCGAACCATCGAGCCCGTGCGGTACGAGACGCGCAGGTCGTTCGCGATCACCCGCCACGGGTCGGAGACCACCTCGGTGGCCTGTGCAGCGGAGACGGGAGTGCCTGTGGATCCACTTGTTCAGGGTCATCGGGTGGATACCGAAGTCGGCAGCGATCTGTTCGACAGTCACACCGTCTTCACGGTTCTGGGCGACGCGGACAACGTCGTCGCGGAACTCCTGGGGATAGGGCTTGGGCACAGCTGGCATCCTTCCAGGCCGCCCGGCAGGGCAAGCCAGATCAGATGTCACCTACTCGTGCACCAGCCCCCTGCCATACGACACTCAGACCACACCATCGGCAGCACAGAAAGGATCGGACCATGTCTCGCCGCCGCCCACCGCAACAGACCTCGTTCCTCGACGGCTTTGCCACCATCGCCTTCGTGATCTTCGTGGCACTGCTGGTCCTGGCAACGCTGGCCGGATAGCTACACTTTCGTCTTCGGTCCGCCGGATGCGGTGGTCTGATGACAGTTGACTTCATCGGACTGTTGGGCGGTCCACTCGTCGGACTAACACTGATCGCCTGGTGGATCATTCCCGGTGGACTGGTCGTGTTCGGGTGGCTGTGTGCCTCGATATGCCGTCGATTTGGGCGGTCACCGCTGATCCGGTTGCTGGAGCAAGAAGTCGAGGTGTTACGGCGTGCGGCGGCGTATTCGTCGCAGGCGAACCTGCCGGGAAAATGATGTACCCGCTCGTGGTCGAGCTCGCCGCTGTCAGCCGCACCTTCCGGGCTCCGTAAACACCGTAGTTCGACGCGCGCACCGCGGGATGTGGTGCACCGGAGAGCATGGCGAGGGTTCAGGAGCTGCCGGGAAAACCCGCGCGTGCGGTATCGGCGGCTGTGCCCGGTTCGCGGGCCGGACCGTAGCCTTCGCTGCGGCCGTCGCGGATAGAAACATCGCGATCCCACGGGACCCGGTACTGGCCGGCTGCCAGATCAGTGACATATCGGAACGGATTATCGGCAAGTCCCTCCCGAATCGCGGTGTAGCCGCGGTGGCCGAGCTGATAGATGTTGTTCTCCACACCCCATGTGCGGCGCGCCTTCTCGGCTCGCGCGGGCGAGAAGGCGGCGGTGACCACCCGGCCGGGAGTCTGATCGCCCTCGACCAGCACGCTGCCGTCGATGTCGCAGGCCATGGCGCCGCCGAGGGAGGGGAAGCCGTTGCCGTCATCGCCGGCCAGGCAGACCGAAACGGTATAGGCCATATTGCTGAATGCGTTGGCTTGGTTGCTGATTCGCCAGGCCTGCTCGAACGGAAGCTTGTAGCCTGCCTGCCGGACGATGACGGTGGCACCCTGGTAGGCCAGGTCGCGGGCGGCCTCAGGAAAGCACCCGTCGTGGCAGATGAGTAATCCGATCGTCGAGCCCCGGGGGCCGGAGCAGACCGACAGTGGATCAGACCCGGGTTCCCACGGTTCCTTGGGCGACCAGGGAAAGAGTTTGCGGGTATGCAGCACGATCTCTCCGTGCTCGTCCACCAGGATTGACGAATTGAACGGTGCACCATGCGGATTGGTCTCCATGACGGAGAACGCCGCCCACACCGAGTGCCGGCGGCATGCGGCGGTGAGTAGATCGGTTTCGGGGCCAGGAATGGTACACATCAGACTGTCGTCGGCCCAGCCCTCCTTTCGGAGGCCGTGGAGTCCGTATTCGGGAAGCACGACCAGATCGACGCGCGGCATTCCGGTGGCGATCTCGGCGAGCGTCGCGGTGGTGGCGCGTACCGCTTCGGCAAGATCGGCCCGATTCCGCACCAGGGCGATCTGTTGTTGGACCATTGCCACTACGAGCTCGTCATCGTTGGCATTGAAACCACTGAAATACATTGATACCAACCCTATTTCGTACTTGTCGGGGATTCGACTCGCATGTCGGTCACATAGCGAGGCCCGGACATGCGGCCGAGGACCTGACTGGTCTCCACATGCAGGCGTTCGCGATAGTGCCCGGGTGCAGCGGTGGCGAGCACTACTTCACCGATGACCAGGCAGTCGGAACCCACCGCCACCTCCTGCATCAGTCGGCATTCGAGCGACACCAGTGCGTCGGCCACCGAAGGCGGCGACACGGCCAGTGAGGGCCGGTCCGCGATATTGCACGCCTGGAACTCGTCGACATCCGGCGGATAGGCGAAACCTGTTGCATTTACCGACGTCATCGACGATGTCGGGGCGATATTGACGACGAACTCGCCGGTGGCCCGAACGTTGGCCAGGGTGTCCTTGATGCCGCCCTCGGGTGTGGGACCAACCGAGAACACCACTGCTCCCGGCGAGCGGGAGGCGACGGTGAAAAAGCTGAACGGCGCGAGATTCACCACCCCGGCGGCCGACTTCGTCGACACCCAGGCGATCGGCCGTGGCAAAACGCACCCGGTGAGCATCCGGTAGACGAAGCCCTCCGGAAGCTCATCGGGGCGAAGCACGTCCCGAACCTGATCGACGTCGGTGATGGTGTTCTCGTCCATCCGATGAACCTCCATAGCTATCGGTAGCGCAATCGATTGCATCGAGCCTAGCGAACCCTGCCGCCATGCGCCATTCGACCTGCCCCAGTCGACCCGCCCCATTCGACCGAGAGCCGTCGGCTTGGGGCATTCGACCGGGGACGGTCAGCGGCTCGTCGGGCGGTGGTGGGGGTGCGACGTGGTTCCGCGCACCACCAGCTCGGGCTGGAGAACCAGCGACGAGACCGGCAGGCCGTTCATCGCCGCGAGCAGCACCTCGCACGCGTGCCGGCCCATCGCCGGGTACGGACTCCGGATGGTGGTGAGAGGCAACATCAGATTGCGGGCAGCGGGAATGTCGTTGTAGCCCAACAGACTCACGTCGGTACCCGGCCGTAGCCCACTGTCGCGTAGCGCGCCGATAGCGCCTATCGCCGCGTCGTCGTTGGCGACGAACAAGGCGGTGATCTGCGGGTGCTGCGCCAGAATCTGCAGTGTGCCGCGCACGCCGTCGTCGACGCCGAAGCCGACCGGGGCAACGGCGTCGTCGGGAATGGTGATGCCACGCTCGGCGTAGGTCTCACGGAATCCGTCGAGCCGGTCGGCGCCGGTCGAACTCCACAGTGGCCCGGTCACCACGCCGACGTCGGTATGACCGAGCTCGAGTAGGTGCTCGGCGGCCAGGCGCCCACCCCGGCGGTCGTCACATGTGACCGAGAGCAGGCCGGGGTAGCGGCGGTTGACCAGTACGGAAACCGTGCCGTCACCGGCGAGCTTGGGCAGGGTTGGGTCGTCCAGCCGTGCGTCACCGATGATGAGGCCGTCGACGCTACGGCCGATGAGTAGCTGCCGTCTGCGGGCCTGGACCTTGGGATCGTCGTGGGTGTTGGCGACGAAGGCATCGTAACCGGCTGCGTTGGCGGTGGATTCGATGTTGTCGTACACGCAGGAGAGCACTACGTCGGTCAGCTGTGGCACCAGCACACCAAAGGCGCTCGACCGGCGGGTGGTGAGGCTGGCCGCGTTGGGATTGGGTACGTAACCCAGATCGCTGGCGATCTGCACGATTCGCAGGTCCGAGTCGCTGGGCCGACCAGTTCTGCCGGTGCCGCGCCGCAGCACCCGCGATACCGTGGACGCGTGCACCCCGGCGGCATCGGCAACCGTCTTCAGGGTGACTCGTTGACGTTCATTCACTCGTCGACGTTCATTCATCGGCCCTCCCGCCATTCACTCTGCAATCGGATGCACACGCTACCGGATGCGCTTTCCCCATACCGAGTGACGCGCAGGTCTGGGCAGGAGTGCTGCATGACGCTGCATAACTAGGTCATTGCGCTGGACACCACAACCGTCGTGTTAAGTGCCGGTAACTAGATGTCGGTGGACTTGACCCTCTTAGGCCAGGTACTCAAGTATGGGTGCAACCGATAACGCAATCGGTTGCAGCATGGCGATTGAGAAGCACGTCAAGTCGGCGATGGCGAAGCACACCGGGTCGGCGTTAGGAGTGAGCCCGACGCGGGCCAGGAAACAGGTGAGTGAGGTTTTGGTGACCACGATCGGGGTTGGCGTAGCGCAGATGGTGGCGCGTCCGGGTGAGCTCGAGGGCAACCTGGCGACCGCCGAGATGCTCCTACAGGAAATGGCGGGACAGGGTGCACAGATCGTGGTGCTACCGGAGCTGTTCGCCACCTCCTACGACATCGAGCAGGCCGCGGCGATGGTGCGGCGCGAGATGGAGTTGGTACTTCCGCGGCTCACCTCATTGGCGGCCACGCTCGGGCTGACCATCGCCACGACAGTTCTGGCAGGCGATGGACGCGACGGTACGCTGTGCAACCTTGCCGTGGTGATCGACCGTAGAGGGGTGATCGCCACTGCGGGCAAGCAGATGCTGTGGGCCGGGGAGTCGACGATCTTCGCTCCTGATCACGGCCCCCGGGCCCTGGTGCGTTCGTCGGGTGCCGCGCTCGGCGTCGCAGTCTGCTATGAAGCCGGATTCCCTGAATTGACAAGAGAATTGGCGGTTCGTGGTGCCGATATCATCTCGATACCGGCGGCGTTCGGAGCTTCCCGCCGGTATGCCTGGGATCTGCTGACGCGCAGCCGTGCGGTGGAGAACGGCTGTTTTGTTCTCGCCGCGGGACTCGCCGATCCGGAGGACGCGTCCGCTCCGAGATTCTCAGGTCACAGCCGCATCGTCGATCCTCGCGGACAGATCCTGGCCGAACTCGCCGACAGCGAGGGGGTGCTCACCGCCAGGATCGATCTGTCCGACATCGCATCCGCGCGGACCGAGATTCCCTACCTCGCAGCGCTCTCCGCCCGCCAGGCGAAAGCTGCCTCACCAACAGCACTCACTCACCCCATCACCACTGGACAATAGGAGCAGGAGACGATGCAAGCACTCACAACGGCCGATCTTGTTGCGGCCTTCACCGACGAATTGCGGCTGTGCCGGCTGACCAGCGACGAGCACCTGGTGATTCTCGCCGAACCGACCAGCCGGCAGGACTACATCGGCGCCGCCTTTGCCGCAGGCAAGGCGCTGGGAGCCCACGTCCTGGTCGTGACTGCGCCCGGCGGTGGCCCCACACCGGTGCCACCCACCCACACCGGCGCCGGGTCTGGACTCGAATCGGTGCTAACCGACGATCTCGCGATCGGGACGCTGACGGGAGCCGATCTCGTCGTGGATCTCACCCGGGAAGGGTTCATCCACGCGCCGGTGCAACAAACCATCTTGGCGGCCGGGACACGCATCCTCTTTGTGTGTGACCCACCCGAGGTGCTGGTTCGGAACATGCCCACCCCGGCCGACAAGATCCGCGTGACCGATGCCGTGGGAAAAATCCGCTCGTCGACGAGCATGCACGTCACCTCGGTTGCCGGGACCGATCTCGTCGTCGACATTAGCAACTGCCACCCAGGGTTCCAGACCGGCTTCGCCGACGACCCCGGCCGGTGGGATCACTGGCCATCGACGATGGCGATGTGTTGGCCGGAGGTCTCCAACGGCCAGATCGTGCTGGCACCGGGCGACATCGTGCTGCCGTTCAAGGATTACGTGGTGGATGAGACCGTTCTGACGATCGTCAACGGTTACATCGACACCATCGCCGGTGGCTTCACCGCTCAGATGCTGCGTCAGTACTTCGCCGACACCGAGGACAAGTGGGGTCGATACCTCTCGCACATGGGTTGGGGGCTAATGCACAGTGCGGACTGGTTCGCGCACGCATTATACGCCAAGCACGAACTCATGGGCATGGATGCACGCGCGTTCGCCGGAAACTTCCTGTGGTCGACCGGCCCACACCCGTTCCTCGACCGTGACTCCTACGCCCACCTCGATATCGCCATGCGCAACTGCACTATAAGTCTCGACGGTGTGCCCGTAGTGGAGGCGGGAACGCTCGTCGGTAAGACGTCACTCTGACCCGCCCGAATTTCCCGGTGTGCCTTCAGCGGCGCGGACGCATCGGTCACCTCGATCATCCACCCTCGCTAGGAGTTTGCCCTCATGTTTCCTGAACAGGTCAGCGGTACCAGCATGTCGATTGCGGGATTCTATGCCATATGTGTGGCAGCCGTGATTATCGTCGTCGCCGGCATCACCCTCGTCGACGTCGGGCTGGTGTCCCGAAAGAATCGTCTCGACACCGCGGTTCAGAAGCTCATCGGAACCTTCATCGCAGTTGCCGCGTATGCAGTGGTGGGCAACGCGATCTGGAACTGGCAGTTCAATCAAGCGACCGGAACCGGAAGCTTTGGCGACCTGTTCACCGACTGGTCGCTGTGGGGATCGTTCTCCACCACCCCGGCATCGGAAACCGACCCAGCGGTCTTCGCCGATGCCGACGTGCATCAGGTATTCCTCGCATTCAACGCCATATTCATGGGTGCGGCTGTGGCGGTGCTGCATTCGCTGGGATTGCAGCGACTCAAGGCCAAGGCGTACTTCATCATCGCAGCCGTGGTCGGTGGCCTGGTGGGCCCCCTCAACATCTATCTGACCTGGGGATCGGCCAGCCCACTCACCGCTCGTGGATATCACGACTTCCTGGGAGTCGCGCCGCTGTACATCTTCGCGGCCTTCTTCGGGCTGGTCCTGGTGTGGCGTCTCGGACCGGCCCAAAAGGCCGATCTCGAACTGAATGCACTGGGGCTGAGTATCGTCGGTCTGCTCATGATGATGTTCGGGTGCGCCGTCTACGCACTCGGTTGCGGAATCATCATCCCGGACGTCGGATTCCTCGGTATCAGTTACAGCACATCCGGTTTAGGTGTGGTGTCGATCAACATCATGATGGCCTTCGCCTTCGGCGCCGTAGGTGGCCTCGTCGTCGGGTATCTCACGCGCAACATCATCGTCACCGCGCTCTCGCCACTCTGCGGTTTTGTTTCCTGCGCCCCCGGAATGGACATTCTGGAGGCGTGGCAGGTGGCCATCATCGCCTTCTTTGCGCCGATGCTCACCGCACTTGCCCTACGCTTCGTCACGCGGATCGGCCTGGACGAGAAGAAGATCATCGGCCTGGGCATCGGTAGCGGAGTCTACGGCGTACTGGCCACCGGGGTGTTCGCGTGGGGCACACCTACCGGTGGGGTCTCCGGCGTCGAATCCGGAACCTATGCATTCCAGGGGGCAGAAGTGAACCTCGGTTGGCAGCTCTTGGGAGTGGTGGCCATGGCGGCCAGTGGTGCCGTCGCCGCACTGATTCTCACGACCGTCCTCAAACACACTGTGGGACTGCGCGTTTCGGATGAGGCCATGGACCGTGGACTCGACGAATACTACTGGGGAGGAGGTGATTCCGCCGGCAGCTTGCCTGAGACTCAGACCGAGGACATGGTTGTTGTTCAGCCGGCGACCTCATCGACCGGACATGCATGACGCCCCAATCTCCTGGGCGCCCGCAACCTGCTGAGCCCGCAATCTATTGAGCCTCGAACCTACTGATCTGCACACAAACCCGTGTCACGGGACACGAAAGGAATATCGCAATGACAACAACCGAACAGCCAGCGGCTGAGCACCCCACCCCGACGGGCAAAAAGGTCTACCTGCGCACCGGTGACCAGTTCAAGCAATCGATCGACGACGGCCGACGAATCTGGGTGAATGGGCAGGAAGCGGCTAATGTGGCCTCCGTTCCCGCACTTTCGGCGGGTGTGGACATGCTCGCCTCGATATTCGACGACCAGTTCAGCGCCGAGCACTCCGACGTGCTCACCACCTACGATGCGGGACTGGACGCGACCATCAGTGCTGCCTGGATGGTGCCCACCACCATCGAGGAGCTGCGTCGCCGGCGTGCAGTGATCGAATACACCACGATGAAGAGTGTGGGAACCTACGGCCGCACCTTCGACCTGGCTCCGCTGATCGCGGTGGGACTCAAGGCATATCAGCCGACGTTCGAGAAGTCGTCACCGGAATTCGCCCGCAACAACCCGAATTTCGCCGCGAACATCACCTCCTATCTCGAGCACGGCAAGCGTTCGAACATCGTGATGGCCGAGGTGCTGGCCGACCCGCAGAACGATCGCTCTGGGCCCTCCGGTGCCACGGCAGGTCTTTTGCGGATCGTCTCGCAGGAGACGGGCGGGGTGCGCGTATCGGGTGCGAAATCGGTGGGTTCGATTGCCGCGCAGGCCGATGAGATCGTGTTCACCAATCTGCTGCGGCCCGACTTTCCGCCTGAGGCCTGCGTGTGGGCGGCGCTCCCGGTGGGAACCGAGGGAATCAAGCTGATCAGTCGGCCGCCGGTGTCCAAGCCGGGTGCGGATCCTTTCGATCATCCGGTGGCCTACCGCGGCGAGGAAGCCGATCAGTTCATCGTGTTCGACAACGTACTGATCCCCAATGACCGGGTCTTCAATGTCGGCGACCCCGAACTGCTGCAGTACTACGGCCGGGTGTGTGCCTGGCTGCACTGGCACATCCTCACCCGGCTCTGGTACAAGGCCGAGATCTTCGTGGGTGCGGCCCAAGCAGTGGTCGATGCGCTGGGCACCGCCCGAATTCCGGCGGTGCGCGCCCAGGTGTCCGAGCTGATCAATTACGCCCAGACCCTCAAGGCGTTCATCATTGCCGCCGAGGATGGGGCATTCATGACCGAGGGTGGCGTTCTGTGCCCGGATATCCCGATGCTCACGTCGGGGCGGTTGCATTCGATTCAGAACTACCCACGCATCATCCACATTCTGCAGGAACTGTGTGGTCAGGGTTTGGTGATGCGGTTCTCCAAGGCCGATTTCGACAATGCCGAGACCGGGGCATTGCTGGATTCCTTGCTGCCCGGACACGGAATCTCTGCTCAGGACAAGAACCGGCTAATGAATTTCGTATGGGATCTGACAAGTTCGGGGCTGGCCGGTCGGGTGGAGCTGTTCGAGAACGTCAACGCGACGCCGGCACCGTTGCTGCATGAGCGGATCTGGGCCGAGTATCCGCGCGACATGATGGCGGCAAAGGCACGGAAGATTGCGGGACTGTAGAGATGGCGGGTGAACGAGTGCTGGATTCCCCGACTGAGGTGACCGAGCTGTACCTGGAGTCGATGCGCCGATCGGCGGCCGGGGTGAGCGTTGTGGTGGCAGAGATGGACGGCAGGCAGTGGGCCACGACCATCACCGCGTGGTGCTCGGTGTCGGTGAGTCCACCAACTTTGATCATCTCGTTGTCGTCGCACACCGCCGCAGCAGCTGCGGTGTCGGAAACGCAGAGATTCGGATTGGCGCTGTTGGGCACCGACGCGCAGCCAGTGGCCGAGTTCGGGTCTGCGGCGGGGCAGGCGAAGTTCCTGGATCAGTCCGATCACCTTCATCCGGGGGTGGATGGCTGCGTGAAGGGCGCGTTTGCACATCTCGATTGCCAGGTGCAGCAGCAACTCGATGTGGCCGATCACCGAATCTTCGTCGGCCGTGTCACCAGCGCGGTGATGTTCGACGAGGCCGATCCGCTGGTGTACTCCAATCGACAGTACTGCGGGTTGGCCAGGTGGGAGAACAAGTGAGTTCTCCTGCGTCGACGACGCTTGTCGACAGTTTCTACACGGCCTACAACGAGCATGCTGCGGCCGTCGCCGCCGACCTCTATGCCGTCGATGGGCTCCACCGCGATCTCGCGTCAGGGGTCACGGCCGCCGGCCGTGATGAGATCGCGCGATCGCTGACGGGGTTCGTATCCCGGATGGGCAATGCGAGGTGGGCGGTGACCGAATTGCTGGGGCGTGACGATCGGTTCGCGGTGCACTACGAGCTGACCGGCGAGTGGACACTCCGAGACGGCACCGTGCGCCCGGTGCGGTTGCCCGGTATCCACGTGTTCATCCTCGGCGACCGGATGATCAGGGAAACGATGGACTTCTGGAGTTCGGCGGAGTTTGCTCGGCAGATCAGTGGTGTGTGACCCAGATTCGAACCTGGAGTATCCGGCAGAAGCCGTCAGTTCTCTGAGAATTGACGGCTTCTGCGGTCGGTTCTTTAGCCTCGGGCTTTCACGCTGATTTCAACCAATTCAGACTTGTTGATGTAGCTATGCCGGTAGTAATGCTCATGTTTGAACGTCGACCCCGATTAGCCGGCCAATAGGCAGACGCCGGTCCGGCCCATCGAGACCGCAACAGACCAAACAGACCATGCGGCTGGCAGGCGTTCGCCATGGCATGGGCAGTATATTGGGATGATCCCCCCTGTCCGAGTGCAGAACTGTTCCTCTCACACGCCCTCGACGCATCCGCACTGCCATTTCGACTGCATCGTCACCAACTCGGTGCCATATGATCGGCGACCGCCCGCCTCAGCACGCGTTTAGCCTCGGGCTTTCACGCTGATTCCGTGTCGTGAATGAAGAATGGTGCCCTGACCTGGGATGATTGGACTTACCACAGTTTCAATCGGACCAGTTCGAGGAGCACCATTCAGGTGAGTAAGTCTACGTCGTGGTACCCGTCGTTGTCTGTAGATGGTTCCCGAACCGGGGTGGTGTCGCACGCCGGGGCGACGGTCCTGCTGCGGGCGGCCGAGAAAACCGGTCTGAGCAGGCACTTGTCGACCGGGTTGACGCCGTGGCGCAAGCCTCTGGCCACTCACGATCCGGGCAAGATCCTGCTCGACCTCGCCGTCGCGGTCGCCTTGGGCGGCGACTGTCTGGCTGATATCAACCAGATCCGTGCCGACCCGGGCGTGTTCGGGCCGGTGGCCTCGGATCCGACGGTGTCGCGGCTGATCTCCACACTGGCCACCGAAGCACCGGCAGCCTTGTCGGCGATCAACTCCGCCCGCGCCGCCGCCCGGGCGCAGGCGTGGACCGCGGCCGGCACCGCAGCCCCCGACCACGACCGCGATGCGCGTCATCCGTTGATCATCGATCTCGACGCCACCTTGGTGACCGCACACTCCGACAAAGAACACGCCACCCCAAACTGGAAGAAAGGCTACGGATTTCACCCGCTGTGCGCGTTCGCCGACCACCAAGCCGCCGGCACCGGCGAACCCCTCGCAATCATGTTGCGGCCCGGTAATGCCGGGTCGAACACCGCTGCTGATCACATCGCCGTCGTCGAGCAGGCCCTGGTCCAGGTACCCGGCGTCGATGGCTATCGGGTCGGCAAGACGGTGTTGATCCGTACCGATTCGGCTGGCGGTACCCACGAATTCCTGGAGTATCTGACCAGGCGGCGGTTGGCCTACTCGGTCGGGTTCGGACTCACCGAGGCCATCGCCGAGATCGTCGACCGACTACTACCCGAGGCGTGGACCCCGGCCTACGACGCCGACGGTGTCGAGCGTGACGGGGCGTGGGTCGCGGAACTGACGGGCATGCTGGACCTGTCGGGCTGGCCCGCCGGGATGCGGGTCATCGTCCGGAAAGAGACACCGCATCCGGGAGCGCAGTTGCGGTTCACCGACTCCGACGGCATGCGGCTGACCGCGTTCGCCACCAACACACCCCGCGGCCAGCTCGCCGAACTCGAACTACGCCACCGGCGGCGGGCCCGTTGCGAGGACCGCATCCGCACCGCCAAAGACTGCGGCCTGGCGAACCTTCCGCTGCACGGTTTTGATCAGAACCGCATCTGGTGTGCCATCGTCGCGGTGGCGTGTGAGTTGATCGCCTGGACGCAGATGCTCGCCTTCACCACCACCCCCGCCCGACGGTGGGAACCCAAACGGCTACGACTACAACTGTTTTCGATCGCTGCCCGACTGACCCGTCACGCGCGGCGGACCCGACTCAAACTCGCCGCCACCGCACCCCACCGGCAGCTACTGCTCGACGGACTCACCCGACTCGCAGCACTTCCCGACCCCGGCTGACCCCCGGCCAGCCTGACCCACCGACTGAAAGGACAACGCACTTCGGGGCCGTGAACCCCGACGCCCACCGACGCTCGGCCACCCACTCACGGCCCCGGTCCGGAATCCGGTCCTCAGACCACCACTCCGGGCCCGCTCAAACACCGGGCGACCCCCGACGAAACATCGAGGTTAGAGTGTTCATCTTTGATCGCACACAGGTACATACCGCCTTCGCCGCAGGTCAGATAGGAATGCCCGATGTCCAGACGGCATCAATCCGGCCCTGATCGAAGGCTCGGTTGACCAGATCAGGAGGAAACGTAGCGAACGGATCGACCACCGTTGTCGGCGGCGAGAACGTGCGTGGGCTGATCCCGGCGATCCCACGTTCAGCCATGATCTTGGCGACAGTCTTCTCGGCCACCAATCGGCCGTTTGCGCGCAGTTCGGCGTTGATCCATCCCGGAGTTTCCGGAGACTGTGTCTCACGGAAGGATGGATGCCATGGCATCAGGAACGAAGCGGTACCCGGCTGATTTGAAGCGGGACGCGGTGGACATGGTGGCCCAGTTGGTGGCCGACGGGTCGACGGAGTGGGCGGCAATGAACAAGACCGCCGGCCTGCTCGGGATCGGGTCGGCGGAGACGGTACGCAAATGGGTCCGCAACGTCCCCGAAGCAGCCGCTGCGGTGTCGGAGGCAGCGGTCGACGGTGATGAGGTCAGACGCCTGCGGAAGGAGAATGCGGAACTCAAACGCGCCAACGGGATCTTGAAGGCGGCAGCCAGTTTCTTCGCGGCCGAGATCGACCGGCCACACCGCTGATCGTGGAGTTCATCGCCGCTCACCAGGGCAACCGGGTGGGCGGCGATGGTCTTGTCTGGGGAGTCGATCCGATGTGCCGAGTGCTCACCGAGCACGGTCTGCCCATCGCCCCATCCACATATACGAGCACGTCAACAAGCAGCCCACTGCACGTATGGTCGCCGATGCGCAGGTCATCGACGCGATCTACTCGCTCCGGAAGGAGCAGCAGCTCTACCAGGTTCTCGGCTCGCGGAAGATGTGGATTAAGTTGCGCAGCGACGGGATTGACGTCGCCCGCTGCACCGTCGAGCGCCTCATGCGGGAGATGGGGTGGCACGGCGCGTTGAAGAAGAGCCCGCACACCACCCGCCCCAACCATGACCACGAGCGGCCGGAAGACCTGGTCGATCGCCGGTTCTGGGCGGCGGAACCGAACCGCTTATGGGTGGCCGATTTCACCTACTGCCGTATCGCGACGGGGTGGGCGTACGCGGCGTTCGTCACCGATGTGTTCGCCCGCAAGATCGTCGGCTGGAAGGTCGCCTCACAGATGACGACGGACCTGGTCACCGCCGCCATCGATAACGCTATCGCGGCCCGAATGCGTTCTGGCGTAACGGATCTGGACGGTTTGACCCATCACAACGACGCTGGCTCGCAGTATACGGCGCTCGCGTTCACCGAGCGCCTCGCCGAGGCCGGGATCGCCGCTTCAGTCGGAAGTGTTGGAGACAGCTACGACAACGCTCTGGCCGAATCGGTGAACTCCGACTACAAGAACGAGCTCGTCGACAACCAGCCCCGGTTCCCCGGGGTCACCGAACTGTCACTGGCGCCCGCGCAATGGGTCGCGTTCTACAACCAGGAACGGCCGCACACCTACTGCGACGACCTGACCCCAGACGAGGCTGAACAGTTCCACTACGATCACAGACGTGCCCTCAGACCGGAGGAAGCACTCACAAGATGAGGTCTCCGGAAACGCCGGGATGGTTCTCTTTGCTGATTGAGCCGGGATCAACCATCAACGGCCGGTGGTTGATTGGTGAGGTTTCCCTTTGGTGATTGAGCCGGGACCGAGCCGGAATTCTCTTCGCTGATTGAGCCGGGACCGAGCCGGAAGGGGGCTGTTCCAAAATGGACTTCGGGTACCGCTCCATTTTCGGCCGCCGACGACCACCGGCCGGCGGCACCAGTGAGGGGTGCCCCCATGGTGCCGGTCAGGCAGCAGTGGGAACCAGACGACCTGCCCCCAAAGCCTTGAACAGGTTCTGAGTCAACGCGTGGAACGTGAATTCCGCTGTCGCACGGCGTTGTCCACGACTGGTGAATCGACGGAAACCCAGATTGTGTTTGGCATGCCCGAACGGTGTCTCAGCAATATGACTCCGTTGCCGGTACAGCGCGGAACCCTCAACCGTGGCCAACCGGTGAGCCATCTGTTCAACCGGGGTGGCGTCGGAGGGAGGTGGACCAACAGTTGGCTGGTCACGGGCGGTGCGATTGAGCTCTCGTGACTTTCCCGTCGCGATCAGCCGGTCAGGACCCCCAGCAGTCAACGCTTCCTCGGACAGATACCCGGCATCGGCAAGAATGACACCAATACCGTTGGCGTCGGCCCCTTCTGGTCGTGCCGCATCGATCACCTGGGCAGCCGCAACAGCCCGTTTACTCATACCGACGAACATCGCACCATCAGACGGATTGTTGGAAACCTCGACCGCGATGATCACACCATCCGAACTCGTCACGGCCTGACAGTTGTAACCCTGAACCCACCCACCCCCACGCATCGGCATCGACCGCGACTGCGGGTCGGTCATATTACGTTGCGGCCCATCCAATTTGGCACCAGTGTCGGATGCTGCAGCGGCGACGGCCTGCTCGGCACGTGTGATCGCCGCATCGAGTCGGGCACGGGCCTGTACGACCGTCACGGCTTCATCGATCGGTTTCGGCGGACGTCCTACCCGGCCTTGATACCAGCGGTCGATCCGTTCCTGCTGGATCGTTGCGACCCGCGCATACGAGCTCTCCCGCACGCGAACCTCGGAGCGGGCCCGTTCAACCGGATCTACTGCGGGTTTAGGCATCTGGGCGAGGGCATCAGCGATCCGTTGTGCCCGGATGCTGGGTTCGGCCAACTCGGCCGGTAGTTGGTCACCAGAACCACTGTCACCGTCTGTGGTGTCTTCGTCGGCATCGGTGTCTGCGTGTTCGGCGGCGGCGCGGGCGGCTTCGGCGGCCAGTGCTTTACGCAGGCCGGCTTCGGTGCGGTTGGCTCCCAGCGAGGCGTTCGAGGCGATCTTGACGCCGTCGAGGGCCACCACCCCCAACTCGACCATCCCGACCCGTGCACACAACATCAAGACCTGGGTGAACAGGTCCTCGACCACCTCGGCGCACTCGGCGCGGAACCTTGAGATCGTCACGTGGTCGGGGACGTCACCAGCACAAATGATGCGGTAGGTGATATCGCGGTGACACAACCGTTCCAGTTTCCGGGAGGATCGTTGGCCTTGGGCCCATCCCCAGATCAGCAACGTCAACAACATGTCGGGGTGATAACCGGCCCGGCCCACACCACCGACGGATCGGCGGGCATGCAGTTTCTTGGTATCGAGTCCGGCGACCGCATCGATGACCAGCCACACCGGATCGTCAGCGGGTAACCATTCCCGCATGCTCGGCGGCAACAGATACTGTTGATCCCGGTCGACTGGTCGATATCCCTTGGCCACCAACCCATTATCGTCTACAACACCTCAAGAATGGGTGTGCGACAGGCGCCAAAACCTGGCCACCCCATTTTGCAACAGCCCCGAAGGGCGAGGACCCGTGTCGAAATCTGGTGGGTCGAGGGTGTTGGTGCGCACCTCGGAGGTGGTCAGTTGGCGACGTCGGCTGTCTGAGGTTTCGACACGCCTTGTCGCTACGCTCCTCGTCGGCTCAACCACCGTTGTTGATCGGGAACGGCGACGTGTCGCTGCGCTCCTCGTCGGCTCAACCGTCGACTGCCGCTGTTTCTTTCGGTGATTGAGCCGGGACCGAGCATCGCGAGGACCCGTGTCGAAATCTGTGGAGGTTGCCTCCGGTGGCGACCACCGCAGAGGTGGTCACCTGCCGCGCCCGGAGGTCCGCCCGACGCTCCGACGCGCCCCGTACGCACACGGGCGATAGACGAGCAGCGCGAGGCCCACCACCACGGCGATCCCGGCGGCGGTCACCACCTGCCGGGTGTCGGCGTAGGACTGCCCGACGAGCAGGGGAGTGGCGACCACCGACGCCACCACGGCGAGCACCGAGAACACGCCGATTCCGCGCGGTGCCGCGGTGGCCGCATGCGGATCCGGGAGCAATGCCCCGAGGCCGATCACGATCAGCACCGACATCACCACGTCGCTCGGCCGATGCCAGCCGTCGGCGATCAGCCCGAACGCGATCACCGATGCCCACGTACCACCGAGTGCGATGACGACCGGTCGTAACCACTTGGGCGCGGCGGCGATGAGTACGACGACACACGACATGACGGCGGCGGTGTGTCCACTGGGTGCGGAGTTCGAGGTCTCGACGATCCAGTCGTGCAGTTGCGGTCGCGGAAGGACCACGTCCCGCAGGAACCGCACCACCAGGATCACGACGGGCGGGAAGGCGAGCAGCACGGCCGTGCGGCCCAGCGTCGGACCGATCCGCGACTGTCCGGTGATGCCGGGGATCAGGCTGCCGGCGATGGCCAGGGCGGCCGCGACGAGCCACACCTTGGGATCGGTCACGGCGTCGACAGTGAGCAGATGGGGTACATGTGCCACTGCCGACGAACTGCGCACGGCGTCGAGGACGTACTGGTCGACGAGCTGACCGAACGACGTCCAGATCGCCACGGCGTAGACACCGCCGGCGAGCACCAGTGCGATGACGGCCAGGGCGATCGATCCGCCGACGCCCGGGGTGCCTCGACCGGCACCGCCACCGGCGCTGCGACCACGGTAGGGATCGACACCACCGTTCTGTGGCGCCGTTGCCAGGACACTCATGGATCCGAGGCTAGGGGATGAGCCTGGGAGAACCCTGGGTCCGACCCGTGGATGGCCGGCCACTTCTCATGTTGCGGGTGATTAAACACACGCGACATTCAGTGGAAACATCCGCTGCGTCTAATAACAGGCAACAAGTTTCCTACGGTGATCCAAACGGATCACTTCGCCCATCCGAGAAGAGCTTTCCCCGTCCGACATCGCCCACGACCCCCGAGATCGGCACAACAAGAAGGAGAACACACCCATGACCGTTGAGACCGGCAGCGCCGTCGAGTTCCTCGTCACCCCCGACGCCTGGAAGAGCCTGCCCAAGATGCCGGAGGCGGAATACCCCGGCACCGAGGGCTTCATCGGCGACGTCTACGAGAACCCGGGCGGCAGCGTGATGTGCTCGGGCTACTTCGAGCTCCGCCACACCGACGCACCTCTGTACTACGAGTACGAGTACGACGAGATGAAGGTCGTCCTCGAGGGTGAGTTCCTGTTGGAGAACAAGGAGACCGGCCAGAAGACCGTCGCCAAGAAGCACGACGCGATCTTCTTCCCGAAGGGTTCCAAGATCTACTTCACCACTCCCGACTACGCACTGGCCTTCTACGCGGGCCACCGCGACTCGACCCTGCTCTGAGTCTCGTGTCGACCGCCGAACTGTCCGCCGACATCTCGGCGGGTACCCGCACGCAGCTCCCGTTCACCAGCATTCCCGAATGGGCTCGTCCGACAACCGATTCCGACGGGAACACCGAGATCCCGGCACCGCAGTGCACCGGATCGTCGTATCTTCTCGTCGGGATCGGTCCGGCGGCGGCCGCTGTGACGTCGGCGTGGGCACCGGCCCTCGCCGGCGTTCCGGGCCGCCTGATCGAGGCGGCCGACGCCGACACCGCGGTCGACGCCCTCGCCGCCGCACTGGCCGAGGCCACCGTCGGGGTCCGGGTCTTGCTGACCGGCCCCATCGGGGCATGCCTGTCGGCCCGGGCCACGGCTGTTGCGGCCGGTGTCGAGGACGACGAGATCCAGGTCGTCCCAGTCGGTTCCGGGCCGATCGACGTGTTCTGTTCGCACTGCCGCACCATCACCACCGCCGACGCCGGGCTGGACGCGATCGTCGACTGTGTCGGGTGTGGCCGCGGATTGCTCGTCTACTACCACGTGTCCCGGCGCTCGGGCAGCTTCCTCGGCTTCATGGCCGACGCCGAGACCACACCCCCCGGGACGGCACCTGCCGCGACCGCACCCCCCGACAACCCTTCCCAGGAGTCACCGGCATGACCCTTGTGACCGACGCCGGCGCCACCCCCCACACCGCGCCCGCACCGGACGGAACCCTGCAGCTCGTCGTCACCGCCATCACCCGGCCCGGCGCCGACATCGCGACCTTCACCCTCGCCGACCCGGCCGGCCGGCCGCTGCCCGCATTCCCGCCGGGCAGTCACCTGGTGGTGCAGGCGGGCACCAAGACCAACGCCTACAGCCTCACCTCCGACGGCACGCACCCCGGTCACTACTCGATCTCGGTGTTGCGTGTGGATGACGGTGACGGTGGTTCGCGCTGGCTGCACGAGCATCTGAACCCGGGTGACTCGCTGTCGGTTCGGTTGCCGCGCAGTGCTTTCGCGCCGCTGGCCCGCGCCCGCAAACACCTGCTGATCGCCGCCGGGATCGGTGTCACCCCCGTCGTCTCGCACCTGCGTGTGGCCCGACGCTGGGGCCGTCGGACCCAGGTGCTCTACACCTACCGCCCCGACAACGCCGCGCATGTCGACGACGTCGTCGAACTCACCGACGGTGCCGCCGAACTGTTCACCGGCCGTGCACAATTCCTGCCCCGCCTCGACGCCGCACTGCGCGAGCAGCCGATCGGAACCCACCTCTACGTGTGCGGTCCGGGCACGCTGATCGACCACGTGGTGTCCGCGGCCACCGCAGCGGGCTGGCCCGCATCACGAATCCACTTCGAGCGCTTCGGAATCGACGCCCTGGACGCCGGTGATCCGTTCACCGTGCGCCTGAGCGCCACCGACCGTATCCTCGACGTACCGTCGGGCACCAGCATGCTCGAGGCCATGGAGGCCGCGGGCGTCAGCGTGCCCAATCTGTGCCGACAGGGAGTGTGCGGCGAATGTCGTATACCGGTGTCGGCGGGCACACCCATCCACCGAGACCTGTACCTGACCGACGACGAGAAGACCGCCTGCGACGCCGTCATGCCGTGCGTGTCGCGGGCCGCCGACGGAGCCACCCTGGAGGTACCGCTGTGACCCTCATCGACACCCCCGCCCTCGCACCCACCGCCGAGCTGGTGGGCGGCTTCCCCTTCCCGTTCCCGGAGGACCGCTACCGCTACAGCACCAACGTGGAGCCGGCCGGCGAGCCGCGCGCCACCCCGGTCGGCACCTGGGGTGATGCGATCGTCGACATCGACGCCGACTATCGCCACGAACTCGACTCTCGCGCATCTATTCTCGCTGCCGACCCCAGCCGTCATGCCGTGCTGCCACACATGGTGCCGGCCACGTGGGATGCGATGCTCACCCTGATGCGGGAGCTGTCGACGTCGTACCCGGAGACCATGCACCTGGAGTCGCTGGGCCCCGACACCTGGCGCTGGCGCAACGACCTGCTCGGCATCACCCAGGAGTTCCGCTACGGCGACGCCGCCACCCTGCCCGAAGAACCGTTGCGCTACATCACCGGTCAGGTGCAGGAAGACATCGCTCTGCTCGATCAGCGGTCGGATCAGCTGTTCGTCGATGCCGGGGTGGTGACCTTCGCGGCCGACTGGAGCTTCGGCTTCGACGTCGGCATGAGCTTCCTGGAGATCCACGGCCCCGTCCCGCGGGTGCGCCAGATGGGGGTGATCACCCGCGCCCACGAGTTCCTCAAGCGACTGCAGCCCCACGAGCCGTACCGGCGTACCAACTGGACCCTCACCATCGACCGCCGGCTGGACGTGTCCACCGAGATCTACCCCGAGTGGGGTCCCGACCGCGAGACCATCCAGACCGTCGACGACGCCGAGTTCGGGCGCCGCGTCCACCTGCGGGTGGAGGTGCAGCACCTCATCCGTCTCGCCGACTCCGGCGCCCTGATGTTCCTGATCCGCACCTACATGCTCTCCCTGGAACAGCTCGCCACCGTGGAACCGTGGCGGGCCCGTGCCGCCGAGGTGCTCGCCGAACTGCCCGACGACATGGCCGATTACAAGGGCATCATCAAGTATCGGGATCGCGCTGCCGCGTGGCTTCGTGCCGCGGCCCCCGCCCCGACTCCGCCCCCGCTCGGTCTGCCCGCCTGGCCCACCTCGCCGCCGGAGGTCGACGTCACCGGTGCCTCCTTTCTCGTCCTCGCGATCGGCACCGACGACGACGCCGTGCTCGCCGGGAACATCGCCCGCAGCTGGGTGAACACCGCGACCAATGCGGGCCCCACCCGACTGCTGGTCCTCGATTCCCTCACCGAGCCAGACGATCTCGGTGCACTACGGCAGTCGCTCGCCGAGGCCCGCACCGGCACCAGGATTCTCGTCGCCGGCGGCCAGTACGACGTGATGACCGCACTGGCCATCGCCCGCGCCGCCGGTGCGATCGCCGCCGAGCTCGCCGCCTTCGTCACCCACACCCGCGACCTACCGTTGTACTGCGCACATTGCGCCGGGACGCATCGGGTGGCCGGTGCCCCCGGCGAGGTGGTCGTCTGCCCGGGTTGCGGTGTCGCCGTGGAGATCCACGCGCATCACTCGGCGGCGTTGGGCAGCTTCCTGGGTAGCGCCGCAGAACCTGCGGCATCGTCAGCGGCGGGGGAGGACGCATGACCGTCACCGACCCGAGAGCCGCCGAATCCGCCTCGACCCATCTGCATCCCGGATACTCGACGGGCCCGCGTGCCATGCGGGTGGTGGAGGTGCGACCGCTCACCGAGACCATCACGCACTTCCGGTTCGTCCCGCTCGATGCCCCCGGCTCCATGCTCACCCCCTTTCAGCCGGGCAGTCATGTGATCGTGTCGGCCGGGGAGCATCGCAACGCCTACTCCCTGGTCGACGACGGGCTGTTCCCCACCTCGTACGGCATCTCGGTGCTGCGCCGCGGCGCGGGTGGGGGCTCGGACTGGTTGCACGACACCGTGACCGAGGGGACCGTCCTCGAGATCGAGGGCCCGCGTTCGATGTTCGCGCCGATCACCAACCAGCACCATGCGCTGCTGGTGGCCGGCGGGATCGGGATCACCCCGATCCTCTCGCACGCCCGCGCCATCGTCCGCGACGGCGGCACCGCCGACATCGTCTACTCCTATCGGCCGGGGCATGCCGCCCACCTCGACGAGGTGCGTGCCCTCTCGGCCCGCGACGGCATCACGCTGCACGAGGCGACCTCCGTCGACGAGACCGTGGCGGCACTGCGGGCCCGGTTCGCCTTGCAACCGTTGGGAACCCACGCCTATGCGTGTGGTCCCGGCCCGTTGCTCGACTCCTACGCCGAGCTGGCCGCCGCGGCCGGCTGGCCGGGTGCCCGCGTGCATTCCGAACGATTCACCGCCCCCGAGCAGGATCCGGGTGAACCGTTCTCGGTGCGCATCGCGGCCACCGGAGAGACCATCGACGTCCCGGCGGGAGTCTCGTTGCTACAGCGGCTGCTCGACAACGGGATCGCCGTGCCCAATCTGTGTCGCCAGGGTGTGTGCGGGGAATGCCGTATCCCGGTCTCCTCCGGTGCGGTGTTGCACCGTGACTTCGTCCTGTCCGACGAGGAGAAGGCCGCCGGAGATTCCATGCTGTGCTGCGTGTCCCGCGCGCAGGAGGCCACCACCGAACTCGAGGTGAACCCATGACGCTCGCCCGATCAGAACCGCAGATCCTCGACGCGGCGCAATCTCTCTCGGCGGCCGCGCAGGCCTACCTGGGGCAGCCGGTCGACCATCTGTCCAACATCCCGTGGCCGTTCCCGGACGAACTGGAGGAGTTCGCCTACTCGGTCAACGTCGAACCCGCCCGCATCCCGCGCCGTACCCGGGGCGGCGAATGGGGCCGGTATCTGGTCGATCTCGGCGGCGCCGAGTACGTCGACTACATGCGGGAGCGGCGCCGGATCCTCGACACCGACCCCACCCGGGTGCGGATCCGGCCGGGGATGGACGTCGCCTGCTGGGATCTGCTGCTGTACTACCTGCGCGATCTCGCGCTCTCCTATCCCGACGTGATGCATCTCACCGAAGGCGCCGACCGGCACTTTCACTGGGTCAACGAGCTGCTCGGAACCGATCAGGAATTCGTTCTCGGTGAGCTCGACACCCTGCCGTCGCACCCGCTGGACTTCCTCGCCCGCGAGGTTCCCGACGACCTGTTGCTGGTGATCGAACGCGACGGGCGCCTCTACTTCGACGCCGGTGTGGTCACCTTCGCCGCGGCCTGGTCGGTGGGCTTCGACGTGGGGATGGACATGTACGAAATCCATGCTCCGGTACCGGGTTTGACGCGTGCGGGGATCGTCGACCGGGCCGAGCAGTTCCTCCGCAGGCTGCCCGCCGACCAGGTCTACCGCCGGGTCAACTGGACGCTGTCGGCGTCGGATTCACACCTGCTCGACGTGAGCCTGGAGCAGTTGCCGGCGTGGCGCGATCACGTGCCGGCGATGGTCGCCGACGCCGACTTCGGCCGGGCCCGGCTGCGTATCGAATTGGAGCATTTTGTCCGGTTGCCGACCTCCGGTGCCGTGACGTTCAATATTCGCACGTTCATGGCCTCCCTCGAGGAGGTGCGACGGATCCCCGAGTGGGCCGGTCAACTGGCGACCGTCATCGAGACGCTCGACCCGGATATCGCCGCCTACAAGGGATTTCTGGACTATCGCGACGACGTGGTCGCCTATCTCCGCGGGCAATGACGCCCGTTTCCTGACCGATCCACGAGATCCCCGATCAGAAAGACCCGAGGACACCCCTATGGAACCGGTACTCGCCGCCAACGCCGATCTGGCGTGGATGCTCGCGGCCTTCGTCTTCGTCCTGCTCATGTTCCCCGGCCTCGCGTTCTACTACGGCGGCATGGTGGGCGCCCGCAACGTCCTCAACATCATGACGATGGTCATGTCGACACTGGGCATCACCGCAGTGCTCTACGTGCTCTTCGGTTACGGCCTGGTGCACGGTGAGACGGCAGGCGGACTGGGCATCATCGGTAACCCGACCGGCTACTTCGGTCTCACCGACTTCATGGCCGACGACGAATCCGGCAGCATGCAGACGCTGTACTTCGCCGCCTGGTTCATCCTGTTCGCCGCCATCACCATCGCGATCGTGGCATCGGGTGCGGCCGGCCGGATGAAGTTCAGCGCCTGGCTGATCTTCGCCCCGATCTGGCTGATCCTGGTGTATTTCCCCGTGGCGCACTGGGTGTTCGCCCCGGACGGTTTCCTGCTGAACACCGTCAAGATCCACGACTACGCCGGTGGTACGGCGGTGCACATGAACTCCGGTGTCGCCGCACTGGCCCTGGCGGTGGTCCTGGGTACCCGGCGTCGCCGTGGCGAGCGTCCGCACAACGTCCCGATGGCCATTCTCGGCGGCGGCATCCTGTGGTTCGGCTGGTTCGGCTTCAACGGCAGTTGCGCACTGGGTGCGAGCTTCCTGACCCAGGTCGTCGTGCTGAACACCCTGCTCTCGGGCTGCGCCGGCATGATCGGCTACTGCATCGTGGAACGGTGGCGTGAAGGCCACGTCACCTCGCTGGGCATGATCACCGGTGCGGTCGCCGGTCTGGTCGGCATCACCCCGTCGGCCAACACCATGAACCCGCTGGGTGCGCTGATGGTGGGCCTGCTGGCCTCGGCGGTGGTCGCCTTCCTGATGAGCTTCAAGTCGCGCATCCCGGTCGACGACAGCCTCGACGCCTTTGCCGTCCACGGTGTCGGCGGCATCGTCGGCACCCTGTGCATCGTGCTGTTCGCCGCCGAGTCGGCCCCCGCCGGTGTCAAGGGCATCCTGTTCGGCGGCCCGATCGACATCCTGTGGCGTGAGCTGGCCGGCATCGTGATCACCTGCGGGTACTCCTTTGTCGTCACCTGGCTGATCGCCAAGGCCCTGGACAAGACCATCGGCCTGCGCGTCGACACCGAGACCGAGATCGAGGGCCTCGACCCCACCCTGCACGCCGAGTCGGCCTACGAGATCCCGTCCGCGGGTGTCGGCCACGGTGGGCTGTCGGGGATGTCGCCGGCCAGGGCCGCCGAGGCCGTGGAGGGCGCGCTGCCGAGCCCCTCACCGACCGCCGCGACCACCTGATCGCTGTCGCGACCCCGAGACGGGGACCCACCGGATTCCGGTGGGTCCCCGTTTTCTGTTGTGTGGCGCAGACTTTCAAGCCATTCCGGCTGGATACGTCGTCCTGACAGTTCGGAAACACAACCGCAACACTCCGAGGGTGTACTAGTCCCAGGTTCACTACAAGTGGACAACGGATCACCCGAGTAGACATACTGAGCTCGCACACCACCCCCGGAGAACGCCATGACTGACACCTCGCACGATCTCGCCGAGCTGTGCGCCAAGACCGGTACCAAGTTCATCCTCGCCATGTTCGTCGACCTGCGCGGCAAGCCCTGCGCCAAGCTCGTCCCCGTCGAGGCCGTCGACGAACTCTCCACCGACGGTGTGGGTTTCGCGGGCTATGCGGTGGGTGCGATCGGTCAGGAGCCCAAGGATCCCGACCTGATGGCCATCCCGGATCCGTCGTCGTTCCTGCCGGTGCCCTTCATCAAGGAAGGCCTGGCGATCGTCCACTGCGATCCGCACGTCGAGGGCAAGCCGTGGCCGTTCGCCCCGCGCAACATCCTCAAGGCCCTGATCGCACAGGCCGACAGTGCCGGCTTCGAGCCGTGGGTGGGTGCCGAGGTCGAGTACTTCCTGCTCAAGCGGGAGGCCGACGGGTCGCTGATCACCGCCGATGCCAACGACGACTCCGATCGTCCCTGTTACGACGTACGCGGCCTGACCCGGATGTATGACCACCTGACGTCGGTGTCGACGGCGATGAACCAGCTCGGCTGGTCCAACTACGCCAACGATCACGAGGACGGCAACGGCCAGTTCGAGCAGAACTTCGCCTACTCCGACGCCCTGACCACCGCCGACCGGGTCGTCACCCTGCGCTACCTGCTGTCCACCTTCGCCGCCGAGCGCGGCATGATCGCCACGTTCATGCCCAAGCCGTTCGCCGAGCGCACCGGGTCCGGTCTGCACCTGCACCTGTCGCTGACCTCCAACGGCCAGCCGGTCTTCCCCACCGCATTCGACGACACCCGCGGCCTCGGCCTGTCCGACGTGGCCTACGGCTTCGTCGCAGGTGTTCTCGAACACGCCCCCGCACTGCAGTCGGTGATGGCCCCGACGGTCAACTCCTACAAGCGAACCGGCGCCACCGCCACCAGGTCGGGGGCGTCGTGGGCGCCGCGTGTGCCCACCTACGGCGGCAACGACCGCACCCACTACGTGCGCATCCCCGACGACCAGCGGGTGGAGTTGCGCGGCGGTGACGGCTCGGCCAACCCCTATCTCGCGATCGCCGCGGCACTCGGCGCCGGCCTCGACGGCATCAAGCGCAGCCTCGACCCCGGTGCGCTGGGTAGCTGCCCCGAGCACATCTCGGCGCTGCCGCTGACGCTGCTGCACGCGGTGGACGCCCTCGACGCCGACCCGGTGATCACCGCGACGCTCGACGCGGCCCTGCCCGCCGACTGGGATGCCGAGAAGGAGACGGTCTCGGCGTACTTCGCCAAGCTCAAGCGCGAGGAGTTCTTCTCCTGGCACTCCGCGGTCTCCTCCTGGGAGGTCGACCAGTACCTGACCGCCTTCTGACCACTCCCTGACCACCTTTCGACCGCCGGCCTCCGGGTCGGCGAGAACCAACAACTTTCACGAGAAAGGGCCACACCATGTGCGGAATCGTCGGGTTGCACCTGCGCAACCCCGATCTGTATCCCCGGCTCGGGGAACTGCTCTCCGGGATGCTCGGTGAGATGCAGGACCGCGGAGCCGATTCGGCGGGTATCGCCGTGTACGGCAACCCCACCTGGGCGCCCGCGGGCCATACCTGCGTCAGCCTGCTCGAACTCGACGTCGACCCCGCCGCCGCGGCCACCGCACTCGGTGCCGTCGTGGGTGCGCCGGTCGCCGCGCAGTACGTCGACAACACCCTGGTGGTATCGGCCGATGTCGCCACCGACGACCTGCTGGCCGCCGCTCGCACCACCTACCCGACGGCCCTGGTCGCCGGTTTCGGTAACGACCTCACCGTCCTGAAAGGTGTTGGCGCACCGCGTGATCTGGCCGCGTCCTGGGATCTGGCGTCGGCGTCGGGCTGGCAGGGTGTGGGCCACACCCGCATGGCCACCGAGTCCGCGGTCACCCCGGCCGGTGCGCATCCCTACGCGGTCGGCCCCGAGCAGTGCCTGGTGCACAACGGGTCGTTCTCCAACCACGCCACCATCCGCCGCGAACTGCGTGCGCAGGGAGTGGAATTCGACTCCGAGAACGACACCGAGGTGGGTGCCCGCTTCGTCGCCCATCAGCTCGCCCAGGGCCGTGACGTCGAGACCGCACTCAAAGAGGTGTGCGCCACCTTCGACGGCTTCTACACCCTCGTCGTCTCCAACCGCGACTCCTTCGCGGTGGTCCGCGACGCCATCGCCTGCAAGCCGGCCGTGATCGCCGAGACCGCCGACTGGGTCGCGATGGCCAGTGAATACCGTGCCCTGGCACATCTGCCGGGCGTCGAGAATGCCCGTATCTGGGAACCGGAACCCGAGGTGGTCTACGCATGGACACGCTGAACAACACCGTCACGCCGAACAACACCGACACGTTGAGCACCGACACGCTGAGCACGACCTTCGATCTGGCGACCATGTCGTTGCGGGAGGTGAATTCGGCTCTGCACTCCGACATCTCGGGTGAGGTCGAGATCGTCAACCCGGCCGGTGCGCACAGTGTGGCCGCCGGCGTCAACGCCCCGGTCAAGATCACCATCGAGGGCCACGTCGGCTACTACGCCGCCGGCATGAACCAGCAGGCCGAGGTCACCATCAACGGCAATGCCGGCACCGGTGTCGCGGAGAACATGATGAGCGGCACCGTGGTGGTCAAGGGCAATGCCTCGCAGTCCGCGGGCGCCACCGCACACGGCGGTCTGTTGGTCATCGAGGGCGATGCGGCTGCGCGCTGCGGCATCTCGATGAAGGGCGTCGACATCGTCGTCGGCGGCAACGTCGGACACAACAGCGCGTTCATGGCGCAGGCCGGGCGCATGGTGATCCGTGGGGATGCCGGTCAGGGCCTGGGTGATTCGATCTACGAGACCCGCCTCTACGTCCGCGGTGAGGTCGGCTCCCTCGGTGCCGACTGCATCGCCAAGCCGATGAAGCCCGAGCATCTCGAGGAGCTCGCCGGTCTGCTCAAGGCCGCCGGCTTCAAGGACGACGATCCCGCCTCCTACACCCGTTACGGTTCGGCGCGCACGCTGTACCACTTCCACAGCGACAACTCGTCGGCGTACTGACCCGGCCGACAACCGCTGCGCTGCAACCACACACCACCCCGATCCCGGAGAGAACCATGACCGACAACCGCTCCCTCGAGCAGCGCGGACTGCGTGAGTCCGCGACCTTCGACCGCACCACCATCGCGGCCATCCAGCGGGCCGCCGAGACCGGCATCTACGACATCCGGGGTTGGGGTGCCAAGCGTAAGCTCCCACATTTCGACGACCTGCTGTTCCTGGGTGCCTCGATGTCGCGGTACCCGCTCGAGGGCTACCGTGAGCGCTGCGACACCGACGTCGTCCTCGGTGGCCGGAATGCCAAGTACCCGTTGCATCTCGAGTCCCCGGTGACCATCGCCGGGATGAGCTTCGGTGCGCTCTCGGCCGGTGCCAAGGAGGCCCTGGGTCGCGGCGCGTCGGAGGTGGGCACCTCCACCACCACCGGCGACGGCGGTATGACGCCGGAGGAGCGTGGCCAGTCCAAGCACCTCGTCTACCAGTACCTGCCGTCCCGCTACGGCATGAACCCCGACGACCTGCGCAAGGCCGACGCCATCGAGGTGGTCCTCGGTCAGGGCGCCAAGCCCGGCGGCGGTGGAATGCTGTTGGGCCAGAAGATCTCCGAGCGCGTCGCGGGTATGCGTACCCTGCCGGAGGGCATCGACCAGCGGTCGGCCTGCCGTCACCCCGACTGGACCGGTCCGGACGATCTCGCCATCAAGATCAACGAGCTGCGCGAGATCACCGACTGGGAGAAGCCGATCTATGTCAAGGTCGGTGCCTCGCGGACCTACTACGACGTGAAGCTGGCCGTGCACTCCGGCGCCGACGTCGTGGTGGTGGACGGCATGCAGGGTGGCACCGCGGCCACCCAGGAGGTCTTCATCGAGCACGTCGGTATCCCGACGCTGGCCGCCATCCCGCAGGCCGTGCAGGCCCTCGAGGAACTCGGTGTGCACCGCAAGGGTGGCCGTGACGGTGTGCAGCTGATCGTGTCCGGCGGCATCCGCAACGGTGCCGATGTCGCCAAGGCCATGGCGCTGGGCGCCGATGCCGTCGCGATCGGTACCGCTGCGCTGATCGCCTTGGGCGACAACGATCCTCGCTACGCCGCCGACTACGAGAAGCTCGGTTCGGCGGCAGGCTACTACGACGATTTCCAGGACGGTCGCGATCCGGCGGGTATCTCCACCCAGGATCCCGAGCTGTCGGCGCGATTCGACCCGGTCGAGGGCGGCCGTCGGCTGGCCAACTTCCTGCGGGTCACCACCATGGAGGCCCAGACCATCGCCCGGGCCTGCGGCAAGGCCCACCTGCAGCACCTCGAGCCGGAGGACCTCGTCGCCATCTCGATGGAGGCCGCCGCGATGGCTCGTGTCCCGCTCGCCGGCACCGGGTGGATTCCGGGTACCGGAACCGGTTTCTGAGATAGCCGACACGCTTGCGAATCCGCCACTCCAACAAGCGGAGTGGCGGATTCGCGATACCCCGGGAGGGGGTGGGTACACCATGTGTGCACTGCACGGTGGGCAACGGGTGGCCGGTGCCGTCGGAGCACTGCCCCGGTTCCCGACAGTGGACGATGTTTCCCGTTATGCTGGCTCGATGGAGGACACGCCGGTCTCACACGCGACCACGGGACACGTGAACGACGATGCGCTGATCCGCAATCAGTCGGGTATCGCCCGGGATCGTCCGTCCGATCAGTCCGTCGAAGAACTCGAACTCGAGACCGCGATCGCCACCAATGTCCGCCGGCTGCGCCTCCAGGAGGGGCTCACCGTGGGTGACATGGCCGCCCGCGTCGGCATCTCCAAGGCGATGCTGTCGAAGATCGAGAACGCCCAGACCTCGTGCAGTCTCAGCACTCTCGCCCGTCTGGCGACCGCCTTCGACGTCTCGGTGACCTCACTGTTCCGGGGTGCCGACGTCGAACGCTCGGCGGTCTACGTCAAGTCGGGGGAGGGCGCGCGGATCGTGCGTGCCGGATCCAAGGAGGGACACGACTACGAGCTGCTCGGATCGCTGCGCGGCGAGCACAAACGGCTCGAGTGCCTGTTGGTCACCCTCACCGAGGACTCGGTCACCCAGCCGCTGTTCCAGCATCCGGGCACCGAGTTCATCTACATGCTCTCCGGCGTAATGGAGTACGCGCACAGCCGCACCGTGTATCGGCTCGCCCCGGGCGACGCCATGCAGCTCGACGGTGAGGGGCCGCACGGACCGGTGGCCCTACTGGAGATGCCGTGCCGGTTCCTCTCGGTGATCGCCTTCCCGGATTCGGCGGTCTGAACCGCTCTTTCGCGCCGACCGAGCGGGTCGTCACCGCGCCGGCGGCAGTCCTTCCGGATTGTGGTCGGTCCGGATGTCCGTCGCTCAGGCGGCGGCCAGCAACGGCAGCAGGATGACCAGCAGCATCAGGACGACGACCACGGCGGTGATACCGATCATCGCGCCGAGGCCCTTGTACGGCTGCGGTCCCGGGCCGAGCGATCCACCGCTGAATGCCCATAGGGGAGCGCGGTACTGGAGCTCGACGGGCTGATTCGGCTGCACCAGGATCGGCAGATCGGCCTTACCGATCTTCGGCGGCAGGAAGTACGGCACGTACACGTGCAGATGGTGCTGCCCCGGGGTGAGCGGGATCTGGTTGCGGCCCCACACCGCCGAGGGCAACTCGTGACCGTCGACGACGATCTTGGGTTTGATGAAGAACAGGATCCACATCAGCGGGAAGAACTGGGTCGTGATCGCCACTCCCTGTCCCTGCGCGCCGGGCTGTGCCTGCCCGTACTGGGGCTGACCGTACTGGGGTTGCGCGTACTGGGGTTGCGCGTACTGGGGTTGCCCATAGGGAGGCTGTGCCGGCTGAGGCTGTCCGGGGTGGGGCTGGGGCTGTTGAGGTTGCGGCTGCCCGTATTGCGGTTGTTGCCCGAATTGCGGTGCGGCATGGGGATTCTGGCCCTGCGGATACGGCGAGTTCATGGTCTCCCCCGGGAGGTCGATGACGACGTGATCGCCTCAATGTAGCCCGTGACCGGTGTCACCGTCGTTCGGCCGACAGATACGCAGTCAGCACCTCGGCCGGAATCCGGCCACGGTCGGACATGGTGTAGCCGGCCTCCCGGGCCCATGCCCGGACCACCGCCGGTGCGGGCGGATCGTGATCGGTCAGCGCAGTGGGGGCGGCATCGGCCGCCGTGGTCAGCCGATGCTCGTCCAGACATGCCCCGAACCAGCGGTACAACCACTCCTGCGCGAGGGGCCGCGTCTCGCAGAACACGATCGGTACCGCGGGGAAGCGGGCCTGCGCCTCGGCGACGGCGTCGGCCACCGCCGACGCCGACACGTGCTCCAGCTTGAACAGTGCGGAATACCCGGAGTCCACCACGACCGCCGCCCGCGGCTGCCGGGCGAGGTCGGCGAGCAGATAGGTGAGCTTCCCCGACAACAGGCTGCTCGAGAGGTCCTCGATGCTCTTGCGCTCGGCCGTCGCGATCAGGGTCTCGTCGTCGAAGACCGCATAGTCACCCACCGGCAGGGCCCGTGTGGTGACCGACGCCTGCTGTGCGGAGAACTTGTAGGCGTAGCGCTCCCGGGTGTCGACGACGATCTCCACCACGTGACCGTGCGCCCGGGCCTTGGGGGTCACCACATTCGGCCGGGCCTGCTTGGCGGTACGCCGCGACTGCCAGAACACCATCTCCCGGCCCCGCGCCTGGGTCAGGACGAACTGCGACCGGTTCTCCCGCGCACGGTCGAGGACCAGGTCGATCGCCGCCCCGCGTCGGCTGATCGATCGCACCGGCACGCGTTCGATGATCTCCGCGTCGGCGGGCCACTGCTGTACCCGGTGGCAGTAGACCTTGGCCGTGCGCGGCCAGGTGTCGCGGGTCTTGAGCACGATTCCGTCCGCACCCAGCGGCAGCCGGATGAGATAGGGAAGCGACGAATCCGCCTCCGGATTGCGTGCGATCAGCAGCTCATCGGACATGATCCTCCAAGGGTGCCGTATCGGCAGGACGGTGACCACCTTCCGGCGCGACCGAAAGAATCGTTTAGGCTAGCCTAAATCGCGAGTGTTGTTCGGTTGATCGAAGGGAGTGCGATCTTCGTGCGTGCATTGATGAGGACTGTGGCGATCACGGTCGTGTTCGGGGTCGTCGCCCTGGTGACCGGGGTCTTCCTCGGGACACCTCCGGCATCCGCAGCGCCTCGGCTGACGTCGCAGCAGGGAGCAGGCAGCGTCGTCGAGTCCAAGGACATCACGAACGAACCGAACACGCGCATCGCCGGTGCCGGTCGCGTCATCGCGGTGACCTATCTGTCCGAGGACTCCCAGGGTGAGCTGGTCCCGGTGCGCGCCACCATCTCGGTCCCCGAGCGCAACACGCGCGGCGGTCCCCTGCGGATCCACGCCTGGGGTCATGGCACCTCCGGGCTCGGTGACGAGTGCACCGTCACCGACCGCATGGGTACCAAGATCGACGGCAAGGGCCGCTGGGACGACTGGTTCGGTCCGTGGCTGAAGGACGGCTACGTCCTGGTGTCCACCGAGTACGCCGGCATCGGTGGGCCCGGCGTGCACGCCTACGCCGACGGTGAGATGCAGGGCAAGAACATGATCGACGCGGTTCGCGCCGCCCGCACCGTGATCCCGCAGTACACCGATCAGACCGCGGGTACCGAGTACCTGACCTCGGGCGGATCGCAGGGCGGCCAGACCGCCGTGTGGGCCGGACACCTCGCCCCGACCTATGCCCCGGAACTCACCAACGTCGGCATCGCCGCGCAGTCGCTGCCGGTCGACACCTCACGCCTGCTGTCCGCGGTCGCCCCCGGCATGCCGCCGGTGGAGGTGCCCGACTACGTCACCTATGTCTCCTACATCCTGGCCGGTACCAAGGTCGCCCGCCCCGACATCGACGTCGACTCCTACCTGACGCCGCTGGGCAAGAAGGTCGTCAACGACGCACAGACGCTGTGCTACCCGAATCAGGGTCGCGCCACCAAGGGTCTGACCGTCGGTCAGCTGGTGAACAAGCCGCTGTCGGAGGGCCCGCTGCTCGACGCCGTGCAGGGTGTCGTGAAGGTGCCCGATTCCGGATACCGCGCCCCGATGCTGATCCAGCAGGGACTGTTCGACCTGGTCGCACCCGCTCCGCTGACCACCGCATGGGTCGACGGTGTGCGTGCCTCCGGTGGTCGCGTCGACTACCGCGAGTACCAGGCGTCGCACGGTCTCGGGGCCTACGCCGAGGAGGCCGCCCGGGCCTGGGCGAACGATCTGAAGTGGTCGCACTGACCTGAATCGGTTCCGACCGAAGCGACGATGCCGGTGATTCCCGTAGGGGAGTCACCGGCATCGTCGTGTGAGAGGGTCAGGTGGTTGTGGGGCCCGATGTCACCGGGTGGTCCGCATCGGCACCCTCGGGCCGGCCGGTCACGGCTTGCGGTGTGGAGGGAGCGGCTTCGGTGAGCGTGGCGGCAGGGTCTCGGTGAGCTCGGCCAGGATCTCGGGCCGGACGTCGGCGACGAACTGCAGCCACTGTCCGAGACCCACGGCCATGTTGTGCCGGGAGAAGGCGGTCACCTCGACGGTCAGCACCGCCACCACGCACGTGCCGTGGACCAGCAGTTTGATCCCGGTGTACTCGACGGATCGGGTGGCGACGAACTCGTAGGCCGCCCCGACGTCGCGGACCTCGGGGACGATGGTGCCGAAGAACTCCAGGGTCGGACGGTCGGGCATCACCCGCAACCACGAGCGGACCTCGCCGGTCGGCAGGGGGATGTCGCCGTCGTCGTCCACCACCAGGGGTTCCCCGGCCATCGACTCGAGCGAATCGATCACCAGTGTCCGCAGCTCCCGATGGTCGTGCGGCAGCCTCGTCCATTGGAGGACGGGTTCGCGCGGGCCCGGATCGGGGCCGTCGAGGAACACCGGATGCACCACACCCCAGATCTCGCGGAAGGTCGCCACCGCACGGGAGGCGAGATCGTCGATGCGCCGCCGTCCCACCTCGCTGATGTGGCTGCCGTCGCGTAGACGCCGCCAGCCGAGCAGGCGCAGTCCGCGGGCCAGGGTTGCCGGGGCGCCGGGGGTGGCGGTCAGGTCGGCCCCACTGATCGTGGCGCGCACGCGGTGGGCGCCGGTGACGGTGAACCCGATCCGCACGTGCCTGACCTCGGGGATCTCCGAGGTGTGCGCGACGACGTAGTGATCGCCGATCGCCAGGACGCTCAGCAGACCGCCGAGATGATGTCGGTAGTCGCCCCAGGCATCGGCCAGGGCCGTGTCGATGTCGAAGTCGCCCATGGTCACTCCCTCCCCGGGTGTAGCAACTGTCTGTGGGCAGACATTACGTCCGGGCCGATCCAGATGCGATGGCGCTCGCGGTAAACCCCCCGTTCATAGGACGGTCGAATCGCCGACGATCCCGCTGGTCGCAGACCCGCCTGTCCGGTTCACCCGTCGATCGGGCCCTCGTTCTCGTTGACTGGGCCCTAGATCTCGTTGACCGGGCGCTTGTTCTCGTTGACTGGGCGCTTGTTCTCGTTGACTGGGCGCTTGTTCTCGTTGACTGGGCGCTCGTTCTCGTTGACTGGGCGCTCGTTGTCGTTGACCGGGCGCTCGATCTCGTTGATCGGGTTCGCGCCGTCGATGTCGGTGCGCAGATGGCCGGTGATCTCGTCGATCCGCGCTCCCGTCGTCGGCGCGAAATGGGAGTCGTCGAAGCGTGGTTTCCCATCGACGGTCAGCCGGTACCGGGCCAGTTGATCGCGGACCGGCCCCTTCATCTCGGCGAACAGCAGCTCGATGTCATGGGCGCGCAACCAGTCGTCGAGCTCCACCAACTCGTCGACGGCGGTCGCATCGATCTCGGTGATCGGTTCGCTGGCCAGCACCACGGTCTCCACCGTGTGTCCGTCGGAGATCGCGGCGCGCACGGTCGATCGGACGAAGTCGTCGAACATGCCGCCGTTGGCGAAGAACAGTGGTGCGTCGAATCGCACGATCACCACCCCGGGAATGCGCGCGGCCTGCGGATGACGGGTGAGGTCGTGGTAACCGCGCACGCCCGGCACCAGCCCGAGTTCGGTCCGGTACGGGCGCCAGGCGAGATTGACGAAGGCCACCAGCGAGAGCGCGATCGCGACGACGATGCCCTGCAGCACTCCGATCAACGCCACCCCAAGGAAGGCCGCGATGCTCAGCGCTCCCTCCACCCGGTTGATCCGGAACAGGGCGACGATCCCGCGCACGTCCACCAACGCCATCGCTGCGGAGATCACCACCGCGGCCAGCGCCGCCGATGGCAGATACGCCGTCACCCCGGGCGCCACCAGGATGAACACGACGATCAGCACTGCGCCGACGAGCGGGGCGAGCTGTGTCCGGGCCCCGGCCTGTTCGGCGACCGGTGTCCGCGACGACGACGCCGAGATCGGGAATCCGCCGAGCACGCCCCCCGCGATGTTGGCCACGCCCACCGCGCCCATCTCCTGGCTACCGTCCACGCTGGTTCCCGACCGCGCGGCGAAGGTCCGCGACAGCACGCTGGTGTCGGTGAAGGCGATCAGCGCGATGCCCACCGCCGGGCCGATCAGCGACACCGCGTCGTGCCAGGTCACGCCACCGAGCTGCGGTGTCGGCAACCCGCGGGGCATGGCGCCGACCACCGGCAGCCGATCGGCCCAGCCGCAGGCGGCGACCACCACGATCGACCCCACCACCGCCACCAGCACGCCCGGGATGGTCCGGTACCAGCGTCTGAACCCGTAGATCACCGCCAGACAGGCCACGCCGATGGTCGTCGACAACCACTCCACATCGCCGTGGAGGATGCCGCGGACGATCTCCCCGGCCTCCTCGATCACCGAGTCTCCGCTCGTGCCGAAGCCCAGCAGCTTGGGCAGCTGGCCGAGCAACACGACCAGGGCGATGCCGTTGAGATAGCCGATCCGGATGGGTTTGGACAGCAGGTCGGTGACGAACCCGAGCCGCAGCAGCGCGCCGATGACGAGCACCAGACCCACCTCGATGGCGAGGATTCCGGCCAGCGCGATGCGTTCACCCGGCACCGCGGCGAGCGGGATGATCGCGGCGGCGATGATCGGTGCCAGTGAAGAATCGGGGCCCAGCACCAGGATGCGCGACGGCCCGACGATGGCGTAGGCGATCAACGGTACGACCGTCGCGTACAGGCCGGTGACCGGCGGCAGTCCGGCGACCTCCGCATAGCCCATGCCCGCCGGGATGAGCAGTGCGGTCAGTACCACCCCGGCCACCAGATCTCCGCGCAACCATGTGCGGTCATAGCGGCGGACGACGTCGAGTCCGGGCAGCAATCGGGCGAGACCGGCCGGTGTGCTCATGAGGCGATTATTCGCCTTCCCGCCCCGCCTCGACTTCGGATGCGCCGATTGCGGGTCGAGCCGATTGCTGGTTGAGCCGACGAGGAGCGGAGCGACGAGGCGTGGCCAGCGATTGCTGGTTGAGCCGATGAGGAGCGGAGCGACGGGGCGTGTCGAAACCTCGGTTGGTCGGGGCTGGTGGGTGAGGACTTCGGGGGTGGTTGCGGGCATTGTTGGGGTTGCTGGGTCTCGACTCGGGTCCTCGCCCTGTGGGGCTCGGTCCCGGCTCGACCGTCGGGTGGTTGTTGCTGGTTTCAGTGTCACTCTTGTGGGGCCACCAAGTTGGTGGTTGTGTTCAGTCCACCGGGCATCTGGCTCTGTTGCTGGTTGACCGTTCCCGACACTTGTTGGGGATTGGTCATGGCTCATTCTGCCGATGCCCGGGTGGACGGACCGACCGGATGTGACTTGATAGGAGCGTGGCAACCGCCCCCACTGAGATATGTCCTACCGGCCGGCCCGACTGTCACCATTCCGTTCGACAGGAAGGCATCTTCCATGATCATCGTTGGCGCCGATGTACACAAGCGCTCACACACATTCGTCGCGGTCGATACCGCCGGCAGACAACTGGGTACCGTGACGGTGCCCGCCACCACGACCGGTCACCAGACCGCTCTGCGGTGGGCCCATGCGAAGTTGGGTACCGACTTGGTGTGGGCGATCGAGGACTGCCGCAATATGTCGGCGCTCCTCGAACGTGACCTGCTGACCGCGAACCAGAAAGTGGTGCGGGTGGCTCCGCATCTGATGGCCGAACACCGCAAGACCGGCCGTCAACCAGGTAAGTCCGATCCGATCGATGCTCTGGCCGTCGCCCGGGCCGCTGCCCGTGAACCCAACCTTCCGATCGCCTCGCACGACGAGGTCAGCTACACGGTGAAAGCACTCACCGATTATCGGGAATCGCTTGTCCACGAACGGACTTCGAAGATCAATCGGGTGTTGTGGCGGGTGCATGCGATCGATCCCGAACACGAAGTGAAGAAGGGGGGTTTGAACCGGGCGAAGCATCAGAAACTCCTCGCAGCCTGGTTGCAGACCTGTGACGCGGCGCTGTCGATGTGCTGTTGGCGATCAAAGAGGTGGCTGCGATCGCGGCGTTGACCGTGGAGATCAACGAGGTGTACAAGCAGTTGTCGGCGTTGGTTGCGGTGGCGGTGCCGTCGCTGGTGGCGTTGCCTGGTTGCGGGATCCTCAGTGCGGCGAAGTTGCTTGGCGAGTCGGCCGGTATTTCGCGTTTCGGTACCGAGGCTCAGTTCGCTCGGCATGCCGGGATCGCTCCGGTACCGGTGTGGTCGGGTAAGTCGGCTGGTAGGCATCGGTTGACGCGTTCGGGGAATAGGCAACTCAATGCGGCGGTCCATCGGATTGCGTTGACCCAGTCTCGTATGCCTGACAGTCTCGGGCATGCCTATTACGCGAAGAAGCGTGCCGAGGGTAAGAAGTCTCGTGAGGCGATGCGTTGCCTGAAACGGCGACTCGTGCGCACGATTTTTCATCGTCTGGTCACCGATCATGCTGCTCGTTCGCACACCGAAATCCTGGTTCCAGGAGCAGCCGCTTGACATAGGAGCGATGAGCCGATGAGGAGCGGAGCGACGGGGCGTGTCGAAACCTCGGTGGGCCGAAGTCGTCGACGCAACCACCCGCCGACGTCAGGGAGCGATGCCGCGTCGCACCAGTTCCAGTTCGGCGGCGACGATCAGTGCGCCGCGGGCGCCGGTGGCTTCGTCGGGCAGCCCACCGAGGATGACGCCGATCCGGTCGAGTCGTTGGTACATGGTCTGACGGTGGATGTTCAGGGTCTGCGCGGCGGCCACCCGAGAACCACAGCGGTGCAACATGACCAGGGTCAGGAGGAGTTCGTCGGCGCGGTCGGAGTCCAACAGCGGACCGAGCACCTCTGTACAGAATTCGCCGACGGCGGCGGCGTCGAGATCGTCGAGCAGGTGCGCCACCACCACATCGCGGGCCCGGACGACGTACACGCGCGCCGACGCCGACCCCGCTGCTGTGCGGGCCGTCGCCATCGACGGGGCCAGCGAGAGGATGTCCGGGGCCGGTTCGGTGACCCCGATCCGCAGGTCCCCGGGCAGGGCCGACGAGGTGAGGAGGTCGACCACGTCACCGCCGGTCGGGGTCGAACCGCGGATCGGTATCCGCACGATCGAGCGGTGGGCGCCGTCCCGGATCTCCGACAGCACACTGTTCCCGTTGCGGCGCAACGCCTCTGACAGTTCCACCGTGTGCAGTGTGCCACTCACGGAGATGGCCACCACGCCGACGAACAGGCCGGGGCCGTCGATACCCAGCCCGGCGGTGGCGACCTGGGCGGCGAGAACGTCCTCGGGGCGTCGGCGATTGTCTCGGTCTGCGCCGACGGCGAGCAGCCGGAAGATCTCGCGCACATGCTGATCCGACCGTGTGAGCGGTTGTCCGCGGAGCAGTGCCAGGGCGAGCGGTTCCGGGGCGCGTCGGCAGGCGGCCTCGATGAGGTGGAGATCGACGCCCGCGCGGGGGGTGAGCTCCAGGGTGGCGACGGTCACGCCGGCCGAGTCGATCGGCGCCACACGTGCGTAGCCGCGGGGACGGGCGTCGGCGACGGCGGTCTCGGCGATCACCGCCCCGGCCATCGAGCGCACCGTCACCGAGCATCCGGTCAACACCGACAGCGCCTCCACCATCGATGCGATATCGCCTTGGGCGGCAAGGATTCCGGCGAGTGCATGGGTGACCTGGTCGTTGGCCTGGAGTTCGCGCACCTGGGCCGCGACCAGTCGGCTGTTGATCGCATGGGTGACGTCGACGAAGCGCACCACCTCACCGAGCTCGATGAGTGGGAAGCCGCGGGCGGCGGCCTGGTGGACGAGCGGCTGTGGAACACCGCCGAGGCGCGGTCCTTCGACGGCCAGGCCGGCGGCCCCCACGTCGGCGAGCGAATCGAGATAGGCGCGCATCGCGGCCTCGTCGGCGTCACCGAGGAGTACCCCGGCCACCAACACCAACTCACCGCCGGAGAGCAGGTCGGCCACGTCGAGCACCTCGCTGGTGTGCACCCAGCGCAGCGGGGTGCCCAGTGCGTTCCACCCGGCGAGAACGGTCGGCCGGGCGGCGGCGAGCGCGGGATCGTCGAGCGCGTCACGCAGGGTCAGACCACCGGTGGTGTCGGAAAGATCGCTCATCTGGTCTCGCAGGCCGGTGTGGGTTGAGCACGGTCGGACGTGATGAGCACATCGTCGACACTCATCGATCAGTCACAGACATTATGTACATAGTCCCCGGGAGTTCGCGCCGTGATGATTGATGGGAGCGCAAAGGCGCGCCGATCCCACTGGACCTCCCTTCCCGACAGGAACCCCCATCATGACCTCACTTGCCGCACTCCGATCGGTGGTGAAGCGCTCTGCAGTGGTCACCGGCGACACCACTGATCTCGACACCGTCACCCGTGCCGGTGGCGAATCCGACACCCGACCCCGACCGGATCACACCGCCGGCCCCGACCACGGCGACCACGAGGCCGAGCTCGAACTCATCCCCGAGTCGGCCAAGACCCATGACCTGCGTGGACAGTTCTGGATCTGGGCGGGCGCCAACATCGCACCGATCAACTGGGTTCTGGGTGCGCTCGGCGTGGGCATGGGGCTCGGCCTCTGGGAGACCATCGCCGTGCTCGTGGCGGGCAACGCCATCGGCATGGCGCTGTTCGGCCTGTTCGTGGTCATCGGGCAGCGCACCGGGGTCACCGGAATGGTGTTGTCACGCGCCGTGTTCGGCCGTCGCGGTGCCTACCTGCCGGCCGCCGTCCAGGCCGTGGTGTGCATGGGCTGGTGTGCGGTGAACACGTGGATCGTGCTCGACCTGGTGATGGCCCTGCTCGGCCGCATCGGCATCATCGACGCGGGCGGCACCAACAACGGCGCCCGCATCCTGGTCGCCGCGGTGATCATGATCACTCAGGTCACCATCGCGTGGTTCGGCTACCGCGTCATCTCCACCTTCGAACGCTGGACCGTCCCACCCACCGTTGCGATCCTCATGGTGATGACCGGTGTCGCCTGGATCGGACTCGACGTCGACTGGGGCCACGCCACCGACCCGTCGCTGGGTACCTCCGCGCACTGGGGTGCGATCACCACCGTGATGACGGCGATCGGAATCGGGTGGGGACTGACCTGGCTCGGCTACGCGGGTGACTACTCCCGATTCGTCTCGCGTGATGTCCCGTCCCGGAAGTTGTTCCTGGCCAGCGCGCTCGGTCAGTTCATCCCGGTCATCTGGCTCGGTGCCCTCGGCGCCACCCTGGCCACGCTGAGCACCTCTGGGGACCCGGGTCAGATCATCGTCGACGCCTATGGCGCCCTTGCCATCCCGGTTCTGCTGTTGGTCGTGCACGGTCCGCTGGCCACCAACATCCTCAACATCTACACCTGCACCGTGTCCACCCAGGCCCTCGACATCCGGATCGACCGTCGCATCCTCAACGTCCTGATCGGCGTCGTGGCCATGGCCGTGGTGGTGTTCTTCGTCCTCAACAGCGATTTCGCAACCATCATCGACACCTGGCTGGTCGCCATCGTCGGCTGGGTGACCCCTTGGGCCGCGGTGGTTCTCGTGCACTGGTTCTATGTGGCACGTCAATCCGTGAACGCCGCAGACCTGTTCGCGGCACCGGCGGAACGTCGTATCCCGATGGTCCGGCCGACCGCTCTGATCGCCCTCGCGATCGGCGTCCTGAGCACTTGGATCTTCATGTACGGCACGCTGTCGATCCTGCAGGGCCCCGGAGCGAAGGCCCTCGGCGGGCTGGACCTGTCCTGGCTGGCCGGCGGAATCACCGCCGCATTCGCCTATGCCGCACTGGAATTCGGCCGCACCCGGCTCGCGGCCCGCTGACCACCTTTCCGAGCCTCCGAAGGGACGACGACGATGACCCACGCATCCACCACCCAGAAACCCTCTGCCCTCAACCCCGACGGCCGAAATCTGTTCATCCGCAACGCCACCGTGCTCACCATGGACGACGTCCACGGGGCCACCCCGATCACCCGGTCGATCCGGGTCCGTGGTGGCCAGATCACCGAGATCGGCACCGACCTCGTCATCGGTCCGGACGAGACCCTCATCGAGGGTCGGGATCGGCTGGTGACACCCGGATATGTCAACGCGCACACGCATTCCTGGGAGGCGCTGTACCGGGCGCGGCTCGACAACCTCCCGCTCGAACACTGGATGCTGCTGTCCTATCCGGTGCTCGGCCTGGAGCCGATCTCCCCCGATCTCATCCGGTTGCGTTCCCAGCTGGTGGCACTCGAGTCGCTGCGCAACGGTGTCACCACCCTGGTCGACGACGTCCTGGAGATCCCCGGGCAGTCGGAGGGTCAGCTCGCCGCGGTGTTCGATGCCTATGACGAGATCGGCATCCGCGCCAACATCTCCGGGCACGTGATGGATGTCCCGTTCATCGATCACTTCCCGTTCCTGCGGGACACGCTCGAGCCGGAGCTGCGTCGCGAGCTCGACGCGCTCGCCGTCACCGGCACCGACGACTACCTGGCGTTCGCCCGTGCGGCAGCCACCCGCTACGCCGACTTCGGGGACGGGCGGCTGCGCTTCATGGTGGGCCCCTCGGCGCCGCAACGATGTACCCCCGAGATGCTGGTCGGCACAAGCGAACTCGCTCGCGAGTTCGACCTCGAATTCCATATCCACGTGCTCGAGACCCGAACCCAGGCGGTCACCGCCGAGGAGAGGTTCGGCAAGACGATGGTCGGGCACCTGCAGTCCCTCGGCGTACTCGACGAGCATGTCACCATGGCCCACGGGATCTGGCTCACCGACGATGATCTCGACGTGATCGCCGGCGCCGGGGCGTCGGTCTCGCACAACCCGATCTCCAATCTCAAACTCGGCTCGGGGATCGCGCCGTGGCGCAAGTACATGGACAAGGGGATCACTGTCGGGCTCGGCACCGACGGTATGTCGAGTTCGGACACCGCACGGATGTCCGAGGTGGTCAAGACCGCCGCCCTGCTGCACAAGGTGACCGGTCCCGACCACCGCCGCTGGCCCACCGCGCAGGAGGTGCTCACCGCGGGCACCCTCGGCGGGGCCCGCTCGGCGCGTCTGGGTGACACGGTCGGCAGCATCGAGGTCGGCAAGCGTGCCGATCTGGTGTTCTACGACATGACCACCCTCTCGTTCACCCCGCGCAACCGTCCCGAATACCACCTCGTGTACTCCGAGAACGGATCGTCGATCCGGACCGTCGTCGTCGACGGCCGGATCGTCCTGGACGACGGGGTGATCACCACTGTCGACGAGCAGGCCGTGCTCGCCGAGCTGCAGGAGCGGGGTCCGCAGATCCGCGCCTGGCAGGACGAGCTCGAAACCCGCAACCGCGCGCTGCTGCCGGCCTTCGAGCGGCAGTACGCCACCACCATGGCGCGCGACACCGCCGTCGACCGCTACAGCGGCAGAGGGGAGTGCTGGGTCAACTGAGCGTGCGGTGTCGGTGTCTCACCGGGACACCGACACCAGACCCACCAGCTTGCACAGACGCGTCTCGTCGATCACATGGATCTGCTGGCCACGGCGTTTACGCTCGTGTACGGCGAACAGGATGCGGCCTTCGCCGACGCCACCCGTGGCGCCGTCTGGGGCCGCGCCCCGCACCAGCACGGTGGTCTCGTCGGTGACGGTGGAGCCCATCGTCCCGCCGGCCCCCTCGATGAGGTGGTGCAGTTCGCGTTGGGTGCCGGTGTCGAAGCGGCCGGTCACCACCACGTGATGGCCGGTCAACGCGACCGGCCCCCGTTTGGGCCCCATGTCCACCGACCGCAGATCGACGAGCGCGGTCAGGGCCTGGGTGCCGTCGACGTAGCGCAGTCCCTTGCCCGCGGTGGCATGCCAGATCCAGCACCGCAGATCCTCCGGAGCGGGTAGGGACCGGATGCGGGAGACGTCGTCGTTGGTCCAGTCCTGGCCGGTCAGGAGAGTGCAGGCGAGCAATCCCACCTGGTAGATGTCGAGCCACGTCGCCCAGTGCCTGCGGTGCTCCATATCGGTGGGGGTGTAGGCCGGGGTGTAGGCGTCGACGGGGGAGTTCTTGGGGCTCAGCGAGTGCTTGGCGATCCCGAAGTCGCCGAGCACCAGGTGCCCGTCGCGCAGGAACACATTGTCGGGCTTGATGTCCCGATGGGTGACCCCGGCCGCGTGCATCAGCCGGAGCACACCGAGCAGGCGCTGGATCTCGCGGCGTACCGTCGTCGCCGACCATCCGCGCCAGGCGTCGTCGGCGATACGGTCGGCGACGGTGCCCTCGCGCAGGTATTCGGTGACGATCGCATACCGGGTGGTCCCGCGGGAGCCGGCGGCGAAGGCGAAGGCGTCGAGCATCCGGACCACCTCCGGTTGCCCGGCCAGCAGATTGCCCATGTGGGCCTCACCGTGCCAGTCGGCGGCGCTGGCGCAGACCTTGACGCACACGGTGCGCAGCGACCGGTCGCTCGCGCGCGCCAGCCGCGACGCACGGTAGAGCGCGCCGTACCCGCCGGAGCCGAGGCGTTGGTCGATGCGATAGCGGTGGCCGGTGTCACCGGTGATGATCTGACCGAGCCGCAGACGTGGTGGAGCTGACGTCACGGGTACACGCTAGACCCCGCCACCGACGTCCGTGCGGTGATGGCTCACCACCGCACGGATTCGTCGGGGTCGGGGGGCTGCGGTGGGCAGCGCTCAGAAGTAGCCGTTGCGCGGCAGCGGGTTGCCGTTGACCAGCAGGTCCCCGACGGCCACCGCCTTGTACGATGTCGGGTTGTGCAGGGTGATGGTGCGGATGTTGCGCCAGTGCCGGTCCAGGTTGCGGGCCCGGCTCGCCGACGACGCGCCGCCGGCCTCGAACAACGACGACGCCGCGGGCAGGGCCACCCGGTCGACGTGCACCTTCACCCGGGCCGCGGCGACGGCGGCCCGGTCGAACAGCTCGGGATCGATCTCGCCGCGTCGGGCGGCGAGGGTTGCCGCCTCGATGTCGGCGCCGGCGGCGAGGACCGCGGCCCGGGCCACATGTGCCGCCGCATCGATCTCACCGACGGTGGCCAGCAGGATCGGGTCGTGCCGCGGCGACGGGTCGGGGGCGTGGGCAAAACTCCGCGTCCGCGAGCGCAGCAGGGTGGCCGCGTCGTCGGCCACCGAGAACAGGATGCCGGTGATCAGGGCCTGCAGGAACAGTTGCAGCAGTGGGGCGTCGTTGGCGATCGGGAGTTCCGACGACGGATCGAGGATCGCCAGGATCTCGTCGTCGGAGACCGCGACATCGGTGAACGTGGTCGAGCCGGTCCCGGTGCGGTGCTGGCCGATACCGTCCCAGTCGTCGACCACCGTCACACCCGGCCGGTCGACGGGAACGATCACCCGGGCGACCCTGCCGGTTCCGTCATCGATGATCGCCTGTGCGGCAACGTAGTCGGAGAATGCGGTGCCGGTGGAGTAGAACTTCTCCCCGGTCAGCACCCAGCCGTCGCCGACGGGTGTCAGACGCGAACTCAGCTCGAAACTGCCTGCGGTTCCGGTGCGTTCGCTGCTGGCATTGCCGAAGATCTTGCCCGCAGCGATCTCTGCACTCCATCGTTGCCGCACCGGGCCGTCGGGGAGCCGGCGGATCTGTTCGACGAACCAGAAGTGTGCGCGCAGGATGTGGGCGGTGATCGGATCGGCACGGGCCAGGTCGATCACGAAGTCCAGCAGTTCCACCGGATCCGCGCCGCCCCCACCGTGTTCGGTGTCGAGGGTCAGTGCGGTGAGCCCGGCCGACCGCAACAGTTCCACCTGTTCGGCCGGATCCTGTCCGGCACGTTCGCGGACGGCCGACTCGGCGGCGATCTCGTCGAGGACGGTGCCGCGGTCGGCGACCACGCGGGTGGCAACGGTCATGCCGGCACCTCCGCGAATGCGCCGCGGTAGCGGGCGGCTGGATGGCTCTCCGGGAGACGGTCCCGGCCGGTCAGCTTCTTGCGGGCGCTGCCCTCGGCGTAATCCTGCTGTGCCAGACCACGTTCCCGAAGCACCGGCAGCACCTGCTCGGCGAACTCGACATAGCTGCCGGGGATGGTCGCATTGATCACGTTGATCCCCCCGACGCCGGCATCGCGCCACTGTGCCAGGGTGTCGGCGATCTGCTCTGGGGTACCCACGACACGTCCACTGCGACTGCGTAACTGGGCCAGATCGCGCACGGTGGGTTCGCGGTCGGGCACCGCCTCGCGCAGCCAGATCCCCAGGCTCTGGCTACCCTCGGTCTCGATCTTGCCGATCGGGGTGTCCAGATCGTAGAAGCCCAGGTCGATGCCGATGCCGCCGGCCGAGTGCGCGATGATCGTCGACGGATCGATCAGCTCGTCGAGTTCGCGTGCCTTGCGCTGCGCCTCCTCCTCGGTGCTGCCGACGACGAACGACAGTCCTTGGTAGAACTGGATGTCCTGGGGGTCGCGGCCCGCCTCGGCGGCCAGCCGCCGGGTGTCGTCGATCAGGCCACGGGCGGCGTCCGGTGACGGTGACACGATGAACTGGGCCTCGGCGTTGCGGGCGGCGAACCGTCGGCCGGTCTGCGACGATCCTGCCTGGAACAGCACCGGGGTGCGCTGCGGCGACGGCGACACCAGGTGCGGGCCTTCCACCGAGTAGCGCTGTCCGACGTGGTTGATCTTGTGCACCTTGCTGAAGTCGGCGTGCAGTCCGGATGTCTTGTCCTGCAAAAGGGCTTCCTCGTCCCAGGAGCCCTCCCACAGCTTGTAGACCACGTCGACGTACTCGTCGGCCCAGGCATAGCGGTCGTCGTGACCGGTGATTCCCTCGTAGCCGAAGTTGCGCCACGCGTTGCCCGACAGGCTGGTGACGATGTTCCACGCCACCCGGCCGTTCGATGCGTGGTCGAGGGTGGAGATCTTGCGCGCGAAGTCGAACGGATGCTCCTGCAGGATGGAGCTGGTGATGGCGATCCCGAGATTCTCGGTGTGCGAGGCGAGGGCCGAGGCCAGGACGAGGGGATCATTGGACGGGATCTGCAGTCCCGAGTCGACGAACTTCTTCCAGTCGCCCTGGTAGTCGTCGTAGAGTCCCACCACGTCGGCGAAGAAGATGAAGTCGAACTTCGCCTCCTCCAACGTCTTTGCCAAGCCGATCCAGTGATCCAGTGAATTGAAGTCGGTCTGTCGGGCCTCCGGCGCACGCCACGCACCATGCAGGATGTGCGAGGTCGTGTTCATCACGAAGGCGGAAAATCTCAAGGGTGCGGGCATGCGCTCGAGGCTACGATGCGGTGCACCGCCGCCACCCCCTTGAAATCAGCTTGACGGCAAGCGATGTGCCCGGCGGTCATCTGCCTCTAGCTTTGGCCGGTCCACCGAGCAAGGAGTCCTCGTGATCCGTCCTGTCCGCACACTGCGGACGCGCCTGCTGCCGGCCCTGGGGCTGGCAGCGTGTGTTGTCCTCGCCGCCTGCAGCGGCCCGCAGACCGGCGACGGCCGGTCCACCGGCGTCCCACCCGCCGAGGGGGAGTATCTCTCCGGTGGCGTCATCGAGTACGGACACGAGCAGGAACCACCGTGCATCCACGGCGGCTGGGTGCAGAACGCCTACCTGGCGCGCCAGTACCTCGACAATCTCGTGTCCCTGGACGACTCGGGCAAGGTGGTCCCGTGGCTGGCCACCTCGTGGGACATCTCGCCGGATCGGCGTACCTACACCTTCCACCTCAAGCCCGGTGTGAAGTTCACCGACGGAACCGATCTCGACGCTGCGGCGGTCAAGACGACCTTCGCCGCCTACCTGAATCCGGAGGCGCCCAACGGCACGGTCGCCGCCTACATCGGCCCGTACTTCGAGTCCGACGAAGCCGTGGATCCGCTGACCTACCGGATGCACCTGAAGTCGCCGTACGATCCGCTGCTGACCGTGCTGACCCAGGGCTACTTCGGAATCCAGTCGCCGGCGGCGCTGGCCCGTGGGGCCAAGGCCAACTGCGAACAGCCCATCGGCTCCGGACCGTTCAAGATCGTCCGCTGGGATCGCAACCGCTCCATCACCTTCGAGCGCAACGACAACTACAACTCGGCCCCGGCCAATGCCCGGCACCAGGGACCGGCCTACGTCGACAAGGTCATCTGGAAATTCCTCAAGGACCCGGTCCTGCGCTACGGGTCGCTGACCAGCGGATCGTCGGACGTGATCTACAACGTGCCCGCGATCAACTGGGCGGATGCCACCCGCCGGTTCCAGACCGAGCAGTACATCACGCCGGGACGCCCGAATGCGATCACGCTCAACGCCTCTCACGCACCCTTCGACGATCCGCTGGTGCGGCAGGCGCTGGCCTACTCAGCCGACCGCAAGAAGGCGGTCGAGACCGCCTATCTCGGGGTGGTGCCCTACAACGCCAACGGTGCGCTGAGCCAGAGCACCCCCGACTACGACCCGTCCGCCGGCGATTTCCCCTATGACCCGGCCAAGGCGAACCAGCTGCTCGACGAGGCGGGGTGGACCGGACGCGATGCCGACGGCATCCGCACCCGCAACGGCCGGCGACTGACCGCCCGCGTGGTCTACCCGGCCGATTCGATCGTCGGCGCCGAGGGTGCGGTGATCCTGCAGGACGTGGCCGCACAGGCGCGTGAGGTCGGCTTCGATCTGCAACTGAAGCCGGCCACCCAGAGTGCCTACTTCGGCGGCCAGTACGCCAAACCCGACACCTACGACGCCATCGTCGGCTACTGGACCAGCCCCACTCCCGGTCTCCTGCTGATCAATTGGCGGCAGCGGCTGGAGGACAACCCGAATCCGTTCAACAACGCCTACTACAACGATCCGCATCTGCAGGGTCTGATCGAGCAGGCCAATGCGTCACCGGATCCGGCGCAGCGCACACGCCTGTACGCCGATGCACAGCAGCTGATCGCCGACGATGCACTGGCGATCGGTCTCTACACCCAGACCACCTCGATCGCGTCGTCGCCCAAGCTGCACGACGTGTGGATCGAGAAGTCCCAGGGCGAACCGGTGTTCGCGGATGCGAGGTTTGTGAAGTGACCATCACCGACGAGAAGATCGGCGGCACAACACCTGCCGAACCAGCGCGATCATCGTGGACCGCGTGGCGTCCCTCGCGCACGGCGGTGCGGTGGGCGGGCAAGATCGGGTCGGCGGTGTTCGTCCTGTGGGCCGCGGCCACCATCACCTTCCTGCTGCAGGTCTACGCCCCCGGCGACCGTGCCACCCTGCTGCTCAATCTCTCCAGCGGGCAGAGCCGGGAACGCACCCCCGACGAGCTGGCCCCGGTCAACGCGCAGTACGGCTTCGACCAGACCGTGTGGCGGCAGTACCTCGACTATCTCGGCGGACTGCTGCGCGGTGATCTCGGCATCTCGTATCAGTTGCAGCAGCCGGTGAGCGAGGTGATCGCCGACCAGATCGGTCCCACCCTGGTCCTCACCGTCAGTGCGCTCGTCGTGGCCTGGCTGCTGGTGCTGTTCCTCACCACGCTCACCGCCGGGCGGCGCGGGCCGTGGGGTGCGATCGGCTCGGTCGTCGAGACGGTCAGTGCCGGTCTGCCGCAGTATTGGATCGGGTCGATCCTGCTCGTCGTGTTCGCGATCAACCTGGGCTGGTTCCCGGTGGAGAGCGGCACCGGTGCCTGGGGTCTGGTGCTCCCGGTACTGACCCTGGCGATCCCGCTCGCCGGTTTCCTCGGCCAGATCGCCCGCGACGAGTTCGCCCGTGCCCTGGAGCAGCCGTTCGTGCTCACCGCCCGCAGTCGCGGTCTCGACGACCTGTCGGTGCGGGCGCGACATGTGCTGCGGCACTCGGTGATCCCCGCGGTGACCGTCTCCGGTTGGGCGATGGGCGCACTGCTGTCGGGTGCGGTGATCGCCGAGACGGTCTTCGCCCGGGCCGGGATCGGCCAGACCCTGGTGGCCGCCGCCTCGTCCCGGGACGTTCCCCTGGTCAGCGGCATCGTCATCTTCGTCGCCTTCATCTACACCATCGCCAATCTGTTGGTGGATGCCCTGTACACCAAGATCGACCCCCGGATCGAGGTCCCGTGACCACCACCGACTCACCGTCCGGTTCGACACCGCCGGACCGCACCCAGCCGGATCCCGCCCAGCTGAAGCCCACCGGGCAGAGTGCCGGCGGTTCGGATCCGACGTCTCTGCTCGCCGGTCTCAAGACCCGCAATCCTCTTCCGGCCGAGGAGAAGTGGCGACTGTCGCTGCCGGCCGGGGTGATCGCCTCGCTGGTCGTCATCGCCCTGCTGGTGATCGCCCTGATCGTGCCCGGGTTGCTCGCCCCGTACGATCCGTTCGCGATCGACCTCGACGCCACGCTGCAACCGCCGAGCTGGGCGCACTGGTTCGGCACCGATCTGTCGGGCCGGGATCTGTTGAGCCGCATCATCTACGGCACCCGCGAGTCCCTCGGTATCGGTCTCGGCGCGGTGGGGGTGGCGACCGTCCTGGCCATCGTGTTCGGCCTGGCCGCGGGTCTGTCCGGCAGGATCGCCGGCGCCCTGTCGAACCGGTGGATCGAGATCATGTTCGCCTTTCCCACCGTGCTCCTCGGTCTGTTGCTGACCTCGGTGTTCGGCCCCGGTGCGGCCACGCTCATCTTCGCCATCGGAATCGGGATCGCCCCGGGCTATGCCCGCATCGTGCGCGGTCAGGTGCTCGCGGTGCGTAATGCCCCGTATATCGAGGCGGCCACCGCACTCGGTCACTCGCGTGGCCGGATCCTGGTGCAGCACATCGCACCCAACTCGCTGCGTCCGATGATAGTGACCGTCACCCTCGGCGTCGGACAGGCGATCATCTGGGCGTCGGGTCTGGCCTACCTCGGTCTCGGTGTGGCCCCGCCCGCGCCCGAATGGGGCGCCCTGCTCGACTCCGGTCGCTCCTACATCACCGTCGCGTGGTGGCTGGAGATCTTCCCGGGCCTCGTCATCGTCGTCGTGGCACTGGCATTCACCACTCTCGGTCGCCATCTCGGCGCACGTCTGGAAGGAACCCGACGATGAGTATCGAGCTCGAAGAATCCACCACCGACCTCCCTCGGGGAGGTACCGGTCTCGCCGAGGCCGCCCACCTCGTCGAGGTCCGGGACCTGCACATCTCCTTCGGCGGCCGCGAGATCGTCAAGGGGGTGTCGTTCACCGTCGAACCGGGGGAGTGCCTGGCCATCGTCGGTGAGTCCGGCTCGGGTAAGTCGGTCACCGCCCGCACGCTGATCGGGCTCACCGGAGACGGTGCCCGGATCGACGCCGCCGCCGTCGAGTTCGGCGGCCGGTCCCTGCTCGGTCTGTCGGATCGGCAGTGGCGGTCGATCCGCGGCAGCGAGATCGGCTTCGTCCTGCAGGATGCGTTGGTCTCGCTGGACCAGTTGCGCACCGTCGGCGCCGAGATCGGGGAGGCCCTCTCGGCGCATCGGGGTCGTGACGGCGGCCGCCTCGGCCGTACCGAGCGGCACGAGCGGGTCGTCGAACTGCTCGACCTGGTCGGTGTGCCCGAACCGCGTGTGCGGGCCCGGCAGCGGCCATACGAGCTCTCCGGTGGCCAGCGGCAGCGCGCGTTGATCGCCTCGGCGCTGGCCAACGACCCCACGCTGGTGATCGCCGACGAGCCCACCACCGCCCTCGACGCCACCGTGCAGGCGCAGATCCTCGAGGTACTCGCCGAGGCCAAGGAGCGCGGCAACGGCATCATCCTGATCTCGCACGACCTCGCCGTGGTGGGCCGGCTCGCCGACCGTGTCGCGGTGATGCGCGACGGTGAGATCGTCGAGGCCGGCACCGTCGACGAGGTGCTCCGCAATCCGCAGCACGAGTACACCCGGGGCCTGCTCGCGTCGGTACCGTCGCGGGCATCGAAGGGCACGCTGCTCACCAGCGGTGCCACCCTGCCCGCTCCCGCGCCGGTCGACGACGCGCAGCCGCCCGCGGTGCGCGTGCGCGACCTGCGCAAGACGTTCACCGGCAAGAACGCCACCGAGCGCGCCGCGGTCGCCGGGGTGAGTTTCGACCTCGCACCCGGGCGCACCCTCGGCATCGTCGGTGAATCGGGTTCCGGCAAGACCACCACCGCCCGCATCGTGCTGGGCCTGACCACGCCGGACTCGGGCACCGTCGAACTCAACGGCCAACCCTGGAGCGGACTGAGCGACAAGCAGCGCCGGGACCGCCGCAACCAGATCTCGGTGATCTACCAGGACCCGCTCAGCTCGTTCGATCCGCGCTGGACCGTCGAGCACGTGCTCACCGATGCGCTGCGGGTCACCGGTCTGCGCGGGGCCGCGGCCGACGCCCGGGTGTCGGAGCTGCTCGACCACGTCGGCCTCTCCGACGGATTCCGGACCCGGCATCCGCTCAAACTGTCGGGCGGTCAGCGCCAACGCGTGGCCATCGCCCGGGCTCTCGCACCCGAGCCGTCGGTGATCGTCTGCGACGAGCCGGTGTCGGCGCTCGACGTGTCCATCCAGGCCCGCATCCTCGATCTGCTGGCCACGCTGCAGGCCGAGACCGGTGTGGCGTTGCTGTTCATCTCGCACGACCTCGGCGTCATCCACCACATCAGCGACGACATCCTGGTGATGCGTGGCGGCGAGGTGGTGGAATACGGTGCCGCCGACGATGTCTTCGAGCGCCCGCAGCACGAGTACACCCGCGAACTGCTCGCCGCGGTCCCGACGATCGACGCCTGACAAACCCTCCACACCTACGCAGAAACCCCGACCAAAAGTCGGGGTTTCTGTGTAAGTGTGGAGCCTTTGTCGCGGGTGATGGCCTGCTGTCAGACCCCGACCGGGGTGAACGCGCCGCGGTAGCGTGCGGCGGGATGCCGCTCGTCGAGACGGTCGTCACCGAACACCTTGCGTCGTACCGTTCCCGGGGCGTACTCGGTCTGTGCCAGACCTCGCTGCTGGAGCACCGGGATGACGTGGTCGACGAACTCGACGTAGCTGCCTGGGATGGAGGCGTTGACGACGTTGATCCCGTCGACGCCGGCATCACGCCACAGCTCGAGCTGGTCGGCGATCTGTTCCGGGGTCCCGACGACCCGGGAGTTGCGTCCCTGCAGCCGGCCGAGGTCTTCGATGGTGGCCTCCCGGCCGTCGACGGACTCACGCACCCAGTCGATCACGCTGCGGATGCCCTCGGTCTCGATCGCGCCGAGCGGGGTGTCGAGCGGATGGCTGCCGAAGTCGATGCCGATCGCCCCGGACAGGTGCGCGATCATCGCGTCGAGGTCGATGTTCTCCTCGAGTTCACGCTCCTTGCGCCGCGCCTCCTCCTCGGTGCTGCCGATGACGAAGTTCAGTCCCTGGAAGAACCGCAGATCGTGTGGGTCCCGGCCGTACTGCGGAAGGCGGGCGCGGGTGTCGTCGACCAGCACCCTCGCCTGCTCGGGACCGGGCGTGATGATGAACTGCGCCTCGGCGTTGCGCGCGGCGAACTCCCGGCCGGCGGGCGACGATCCCGCCTGGAACAGCACCGGCGTGCGTTGGGGCGACGGTGCGACGAGGTGCGGGCCCTCGACGCGGTACCGCTTGCCCTCGTGGAAGATCTTGTGCACCTTGGCCGGATCGGCGTGGACACCGCGTTCCTTGTCCTGGAGCAGGGCGCCGTCGTCCCACGAACCCTCCCACAGTTTGTAGACCACGTCGGCGTACTCGTTGGCCCAGACGTAGCGTTCGTCGTGCTCCTCGAGCTCGTCGAAGCCGAAGTTCCGCGACGCGTTCGACAGGCCGTTGGTGACGATGTTCCAGGCGATCCGCCCGTTGGAGGCGTGATCGAGGGTGGAGATCCGCCGCGCGAAGTTGAACGGATGTTCTTGCAGCACCGAACTGGTGATCGCGATGCCGAGGTCGGTGGTGTTGTAGGCGATGGCCGAGGCGATCACCGACGGATCGTTCGACGGGATCTGGAGTCCCGCTTGCACGTACTTCTCGTAGCCGCCGTCGTAGTCGCCGTAGAGGCCCACGACGTCGGCGAAGAAGATGAAGTCGAACTTGCCGCGTTCGAGCACCTTCGCGAGGTTCACCCAGTGCTCGAGTGAGTTGAAGTTGATGTTGTCGGCATCGTCGGTACGCCACACACCTTGCAGGATGTGCGACGACGTGTTCATCACGAACGCGGAGAACCGAAGGGGCGGTGGGGTGGTGGACATATCTCCTCGAGGGGGTGGGTGACGGTGATCGGCCGGTCAGAAGTAGCCGTTGGCGGGAAGTTGTTGGCCGGTGAGCAGATTGGCACCGATGGCCTGTGCCTTGAGGCGGGCCGGGTTGTGCAGGGTGATGGTGCGGATGTTGCGCCAGTGCCGGTCGAGGTCTTTGTCGCGGCTCGATGCCGAGGCGCCGCCCGCCTCGAACAACAGGGTCGCCGCGCGGGTGCCGATCTCGTCGACCACCACCTTGACCTTCGACGTGGCCAGTGCCGCAGCCTGCGCCAGCGCCGGAGCCTGGACGCCGTCGACTGCCGATTCGGTTGCGGCATCGAGGGTCTCGGCAGCATAGAGCACTGCCGCCTCGGTCACATATGCCAGCGATGCGAGTTCGCCGACCACCTGCTGCAACGACGGATCGTCGACCGGACGCGGCGAGGTGGCATGCGAGAAGTTCCGTGCCCGGCCTTCGACCAGGGCGGTGGCGTCGGTGACCACCGACCGCAGGATGCCCGCGATGATCGCGTGCAGGTACAGCTGCACGAACGACCCCTGGGTGGACTGCGGGGGTGTCTCGTCGAGCGGCAACACCCGCAGGATGTCGTCGTCGGTGACCACGACGTCGGTGAATCGGGTTGTGCCCGAGCCGGTCCGACGCTGACCGAAGCCGTCCCAGTCGTCGAGGATGTCCACCCCGGTCCGGTCGGTGGGGATGACGATGGAGGTCAGGGTGGTGCCCTTGGCCGTCCACACGCTGACATAGTCGGAGAACAGGGTGCCGGTGGTGTAGAACTTCTCCCCGTTGAGGCGGTAGTGGTCGCCGTCGGGTGTCAGGGTGGTGGTGAACTCGAAGTCGCCGGCCGGTTTGGGGCCGCGTTCGCTGGTGGCATTGCCGAAGACCTTGCCGTCAGCGATCAGCTGCAGGAACCGCTGTGCATTCGGGGTGCCGAGGTTGCGGAACTCCTCGGTCAGCCAGAAGTGGGTGCGGTAGATGTGCGCGACGGTCGGATCGGCCTCGGCGAGATCGATGACCGCGGAGAACAGGTCGCGCAGGCTCAGGTTCGCCCCGCCGAGCTCGGCCGGCAGTCGAAGCCTGCCGTATCCGGCTTGCGCGGCCAGGCGCACCTGGTCGAAGGGATTGATGTTGCCGAGTTCGCGGTCGACCGCGCCGTCGGCGATCTGGGCGAGGACGTCGGCGAATCGGTCACGGGTGGGTACGGCGGACAACGAGGTCATGGTTTCTCCTGGCAGAACGGTGGGCCCGATGGGCGACGAAAGCTGGTGCATGGAGCTGCGGGGAAACCTACGAGTGGGTGTCGAGGTGGGAAACCCATGAGCGCAATGCGGGTTAAACCGGAGCAGTCCACCCGACGGTGACCTACAAGGGCGACGTCGCGACCGGTTGGGTCAGACTGGACCGATGGAACTGCTGCTGATCCGCCACGGCCGACCGTTTCACGTCGACGACCCGGCCGGCGCCGACCCACAGCTCACCCCGGAGGGCGAGGATCAGGCCGCCCGCCTGGCGAAGGCCCTCGCCGGTGGCCGGCACGGTCGGGTCGAGCGGATGGTCAGCAGCCCCATGCGGCGAGCACACCAGACCGCACAGGCCGGTGCCGACGCCCTGGGCCTCGAGTTGGACCTCGACCCGCGCCTGGCCGAGTTCGACCTCGGGTGGACGTCGTATGGCACCGACCTCTCCTCGTACACCGATCGCCGCGAGATCTGGGCCGATCTCAACGCAGGACGGTTGCGCGACAACAGCTTCGATCCCGAGGCGTTCCGGCGGCGGGTGGTGGCCGGTGTCGAGGAGGTGATCAGTGCACGACGTGACGCGGGGGACGGGCACGACGAGGCCACCGTCGCGATCGTCTGTCACGGTGGCGTGATCAACGCCTATCTGACGCACATCCTCGGCCTGCCGCAGGCGTTCTTCACCGACCCCTTCTACACATCGGTGACCCGCGTGCTGGCCCGGCCCGGTGACCACCGCGAGATCCTGTCGGTCAACGAGGTCGACCACCTCCGATGACCTGTCGGGCTCGGCCGGCCCCGCTCATCCTGCCGAGCGTTGCACCAGGAGGATCGCCTGGTCGAGCATGCTCGACAGGGTCCGCAGGTCGGCGGTCATGCGCCGGTACATCGCGATCTCGTCGAAGGGGGCATTGCGTTCGCGGGCGTCGTCGCCACCGAGCTGACAGCCCTCGATCAGCTCGCCGCACACCGCGCGGTACTGCCTGAGCTTGTCCACCTTGCCGTTGGTCAGGTGCACGATGCGGTGCGGGGTCAGATCGCCGTCGTGGTACAGGTCGATCAGGGTCTGCAAGCCCACCGGGATGTCGCTGTCGGGGCAGTCGTGTGCGCCGGGCCCGCCGGGATTCATCAGGGTGAACAGCTCCTCGCCCACCTCCGAGACAAAGGTGCGCCATTCCGTGAGCACCGCCACGAGGTTGTCGGGATGGAACACGGTGCACTCCACCGTGCGCATCGCGTAGACGTGGCCGTTGCTGTGGCAGAACGAGATCGACTGGAATCGTTCGGAGTACCGGCCGATCAGGGTGGCCAGCAACATCGGATCGGTCAGCCGGTGGGTCAGTGTCGCGACGAACATCACCCGGTGCCCGGAATCGGGGACGTAGGCCCGCGAGGGGAGTGCATCGGTCGCCGGCAGCGCGATCATGCCGCGCCCGCCGACGGCCAACTGCTGACCCAGCTCCATCGACAGCACCTGCTGCGCCCACCCGAGCAGGTAGCCGTTGTCGGTGATCATGATCGCCGGGGTCGTGTGGCAGGCCTGGTCGCCCTCGGCGGGTACGGATGCGGGTGGCCGGTGGGGCTCCGGTGGCGACGGTGGCCCGGCGGAGTCGGCGACGGTGATGAACGACGGATGCGGGACGTCGAGGATGTCCCGCAGCACCCGGACCACCCGCGCGACCAGCAGTGGGAGGTCGCGGCGCCCGGATTCGGTGACCCACCGTCGCCGGACCTTCCGCCAGCCCTCGCTGCGATCGTCCCGGCGTGCCGGCAGCTCCCGCGCCAGGTCGTCGATGTGGCCCACCGCCGACGGCAGGTGTTGGCCCAGGGTGGCGCGCACCTTGCCCGACCCCATCACCGTGAACACCACCAGGCTGCGATTCGGCCCGTCCGCCGGGGTGAGTCCGACGCTGTGGGGCCGCTGGAGGACGCCGAGTCGGGAGGCCAGTTCCGCAGCGAAGGCGTGCCATGCGACGTCGACCAGGTCATCGAACGATTCGGTCATCGGTGATCACGCAGCCCGGTCGGCGTGGGACGTCGCAGGTCGAGGGTCGCCGGGCAGGGTCTGTAGATGCATCGGGAACACCACGTCGCACACCTCGCGCAGGGTGAGCACCACGAGGTCGGTGAGCTCGCCGAGGTGTCGCCGGTCGGCGTCGGCGATCACCTCACCCGCCGCGCCGGCGCCCCAGCCGAGGGCGGTGAGGGTGTCGAGCTGCCGGAGGAACCGACCCGGGTCGACGTAGAGATCTCTCGGGTGGATGCGCATCCGGATCCCTGTCGAGGTCGCCACGACGGTGATCCGTGCCCGCGGTCCGGTGTGCCGCGGGTCGGTGGCGATGATCAGTTCCGTCCCGCCGTCGAGGCCGGCGATCTGCCGGATCAGCCCGATGCGATGACGCCGCCACGCCTCCTCGCCCGCCCCGTCCACTACTGTTCCGTCGAAGTCGTTGTCGCTCATGGCCTCCCCCTGCCGTCATGCGCCACATCGTCGGTGGTGCAGATCCCGATGCCCTCGAAGCGTAGGTGGGGTGACCGTCGCCGCCGGGCTGGTCACACACGCCGATGTGGATGGAGCGGCACCTGTGGACAACCGATGTCGATCGAGTGTTCGGACGTTCGGACATGTATTAGTCCGGGCAGATGAACTCGGTCTGCAGCGGCGTCGCCGGGGGATGTGGCGGATTACGCTTTCTTCGTAATCCCGACCGGACGGATGGAGCGCATCGTGCCCGTGTCCTGCGCCCATCGCTACCGCATCGCCGTCGGTGTCCTGACGTCGATCGTCGGAGTCGCCGGCTGCGGGATCATCGACGGCGGTGACACCGACACCTCGGTCGTGCAGACGATGGTCACATCCACCGCGCCGGTCTCGATGGCGGTCTCGTCCAGCGGTTCGTCCACGTCGACGATGCCCGTCGTCGACGTCGATCCGCGTCGCTTCGCCCTTCCCGGGATGGCCGGGTACTACCGGTGGGTCTATCCCGGTTCGCCGGCCAGGACCTGCGGGTTCTATCCGGCGGGCGGTGACATGGCCGCCCAGTGCTTCGTCACGTTCCCGGCCGGGGCGCCGGAGGTACGCAACGGCCCGTTCCACGGTTCACCGAACGAGATCCTGATCAGTGTCGGGCAGGTGGTGCGTTCGATCGGTGAGGAACTCCCCGCACCGGCGAGGCCCCTGCAGCCCGGGGAGCGGATCACCGTCAGCGGGATCTCGTGTACGGCGCTGGTCGGGGGGATCGAGTGCACCGACGACGGCGCCGGCTTCCGGTTCGTCGACGGCCGGCTACGCGAGTGGTAGCCGGCTGACGTCTGGCGGCGGGAACAGAGTCGGTGCCGACCAGATGCTGGGTGAGGTCGGGCGTCTCGTCCGGCGGTCCCCGGGGCCTCCGCTGCACATCGTCCAACCCAGGCCGGGTGGAACGCGGTGGCCACCCTCGGCAACGGCGACACGACGTTGTCCCAGCACACGGGGATCGGTCGGAATGGTCGGGCTTCGTCGAGTTCTGCTCCGATTCAGGCCGCTGACCAGCCGATTTGATTCTCGCGTCACTCGTGCGTAACTTATTCCAAGTCAGCGCGCCACGGCGCCGCCCCGGAGGGCCTGAGAGGGACTCCACCGGGATGCCGGAAACCGGGTTCGCGCTGGCCGCCCCAGCAAGATTGTTCGCCCGCATTTCGGTGTGGGGGTTCGGTGGTGGGGTGGCTGGACAGGGTCTGGCGGGTCGGAAACCTTCGGGTTGACACCGCCGAGCGGGTCCAGTACGCTGGAGGAGTTGCCCGGGATCGGGTAGCGAATCCAAAAAGTTGAGTACAGCTCACCGGAGTTCGCCCTTGTGATGGGGTGGTGTTGGTGGGTGTGTGTTCTTTGAGAACTCGATAGTGTGTTGGTGGATTGTTTGATGCCAAATTTTTTTGGTGTCAGGGAGTTCATTAGTTTATGAAGTTTTTTGATGCCAGTTTGTTTTTTTGAGAATCATTTTTGGTCAGGTTTTGCTTTCCTGGTTGAAGGATTGTGTTGAAACGCCGGCTTTTGGCTGGTTTTGTTTCGCTATTTTTTCATGGAGAGTTTGATCCTGGCTCAGGACGAACGCTGGCGGCGTGCTTAACACATGCAAGTCGAACGGAAAGGCCCAGCTTGCTGGGTACTCGAGTGGCGAACGGGTGAGTAACACGTGGGTGATCTGCCCCTGACTTCGGGATAAGCCTGGGAAACTGGGTCTAATACCGGATATGACCTTACATCGCATGGTGTTTGGTGGAAAGCTTTTGCGGTTGGGGATGGGCCCGCGGCCTATCAGCTTGTTGGTGGGGTAATGGCCTACCAAGGCGACGACGGGTAGCCGACCTGAGAGGGTGATCGGCCACACTGGGACTGAGACACGGCCCAGACTCCTACGGGAGGCAGCAGTGGGGAATATTGCACAATGGGCGCAAGCCTGATGCAGCGACGCCGCGTGAGGGATGACGGCCTTCGGGTTGTAAACCTCTTTCGCCAGGGACGAAGCGCAAGTGACGGTACCTGGAGAAGAAGCACCGGCCAACTACGTGCCAGCAGCCGCGGTAATACGTAGGGTGCAAGCGTTGTCCGGAATTACTGGGCGTAAAGAGCTCGTAGGCGGTTTGTCGCGTCGTCTGTGAAATTCTGCAACTCAATTGCAGGCGTGCAGGCGATACGGGCAGACTTGAGTACTACAGGGGAGACTGGAATTCCTGGTGTAGCGGTGAAATGCGCAGATATCAGGAGGAACACCGGTGGCGAAGGCGGGTCTCTGGGTAGTAACTGACGCTGAGGAGCGAAAGCGTGGGTAGCGAACAGGATTAGATACCCTGGTAGTCCACGCCGTAAACGGTGGGTACTAGGTGTGGGGCTCATTTCACGAGTTCCGTGCCGTAGCTAACGCATTAAGTACCCCGCCTGGGGAGTACGGCCGCAAGGCTAAAACTCAAAGGAATTGACGGGGGCCCGCACAAGCGGCGGAGCATGTGGATTAATTCGATGCAACGCGAAGAACCTTACCTGGGTTTGACATACACCAGACGACGGTAGAGATATCGTTTCCCTTGTGGTTGGTGTACAGGTGGTGCATGGCTGTCGTCAGCTCGTGTCGTGAGATGTTGGGTTAAGTCCCGCAACGAGCGCAACCCTTGTCCTGTATTGCCAGCGGGTTATGCCGGGGACTTGCAGGAGACTGCCGGGGTCAACTCGGAGGAAGGTGGGGATGACGTCAAGTCATCATGCCCCTTATGTCCAGGGCTTCACACATGCTACAATGGCTGGTACAGAGGGCTGCGATACCGTGAGGTGGAGCGAATCCCTTAAAGCCAGTCTCAGTTCGGATTGGGGTCTGCAACTCGACCCCATGAAGTCGGAGTCGCTAGTAATCGCAGATCAGCAACGCTGCGGTGAATACGTTCCCGGGCCTTGTACACACCGCCCGTCACGTCATGAAAGTCGGTAACACCCGAAGCCGGTGGCCTAACCCTTGGGAGGGAGCCGTCGAAGGTGGGATCGGCGATTGGGACGAAGTCGTAACAAGGTAGCCGTACCGGAAGGTGCGGCTGGATCACCTCCTTTCTAAGGAGCATGCAACATTCCCATGCCGGCGGCGTCTGTCCGTTGGGTGGGTGTGTGTTCATAGGGTGAAACATCAAACACGCCAGCATGGTTGTCGGTCTCATCAGAGAGGTCGGTGGCCGGGTGACTGTTTCCGGTGACGGATTCGGTGCTGTCAACACACTGTCGGGGTTCTGAGGGAACACACCGTTTCTTCTGCCCATTTTCTTTGTCGTGCCGGTGAGGTGCCCTGTGGTGGGGTGCGGAGGTGTGGCGGGTTGTGGGTGTGTGTTGTTTGAGAAGTGCATAGTGGATGCGAGCATCTTTATTTATTGCAATGCATGACAAACTGTTTTTGGTTTGTGTGTTTTGTTCGAGTTTGTTCTCAAGAACGTGTCTAATTTCGGTCCTCACGTGATGATGGTCTGTGACTGTTGTGTGTGGGGGTTGTTGTTAGGTGTTGTTGTAAGTGTTTTAGGGCGTTCGGTGGATGCCTTGGCACCAGGAGCCGATGAAGGACGTGGTAGGCCGCGATAGTCCTCGGGGAGTTGTCAAACGAGCTGTGATCCGAGGGTGTCCGAATGGGGAAACCCAGCACGAGTGATGTCGTGTTACCACCAGCTGAATGTATAGGCTGTGTGGGGGGAACGTGGGGAAGTGAAACATCTCAGTACCCATAGGAAGAGAAAACAATTGTGATTCCGTGAGTAGTGGCGAGCGAAAGCGGATGAGGCTAAACCATGCGCATGTGATACCGGGTAGGGGTTGTGTGTGTGGGGTTGTGGGGAGTGTCTTTCCTGATCTACCTGTCAGGACGTGAGTCAGAAAATCGCATGTTAGGTGAAGTGGCCTGGAATGGTCTGCCGTAGACGGTGAGAGTCCGGTAACTGAAAGCGTGTGGTCTTGCGTGATGTTTTCCCAAGTAGCAGCGGGCTCGTGGAATCTGCTGTGAATCTGCCGGGACCACCCGGTAAGCCTGAATACTTCCTGGTGACCGATAGCGGACTAGTACCGTGAGGGAAAGGTGAAAAGTACCCCGGGAGGGGAGTGAAATAGTACCTGAAACCGGACGCTTACAATCCGTCAAAGCCTGTGCACCTTCGGGTGGTGGGTGATGGCGTGCCTTTTGAAGAATGAGCCTGCGAGTTAGTGCTCGGTGGCAAGGTTAACCCGTGTGGGGTAGCCGTAGCGAAAGCGAGTCTGAATAGGGCGTTGAGTCGCTGGGTCTAGACCCGAAGCGAAGTGATCTACCCATGGCCAGGGTGAAGCAGCAGTAAGATGTTGTGGAGGCCCGAACCCACTTCAGTTGAAAATGGAGGGGATGAGTTGTGGGTAGGGGTGAAAGGCCAATCAAACTTCGTGATAGCTGGTTCTCCCCGAAATGCATTTAGGTGCAGCGTTGCATGTTTCTTACTGGAGGTAGAGCTACTGGATGGCCGATGGGCCCTACTAGGTTACTGACGTCAGCCAAACTCCGAATGCCGGTAAGTGAGAGTGTGGCAGTGAGACTGCGGGCGATAAGGTTCGTAGTCGAGAGGGAAACAGCCCAGATCGCCGGCTAAGGCCCCTAAGCGTGTACTAAGTGGAAAAGGATGTGGGGTCGCGAAGACAACCAGGAGGTTGGCTTAGAAGCAGCCACCCTTGAAAGAGTGCGTAATAGCTCACTGGTCAAGTGATCCTGCGCCGACAATGTAGCGGGGCTCAAGTACACCGCCGAAGCCGCGGCACTCCACCATGACATCCGCAGTGGTTTACGGACTGCTGTGTAGTGGGTGGGGTGGGTAGGGGAGCGTCCTGCATCCGTGGAAGCGCCGGAGTGATCTAGGTGTGGAGGGTGTGGGAGTGAGAATGCAGGCATGAGTAGCGAAAGCAGAGTGAGAAACTCTGCCGCCGGATGACCAAGGGTTCCTGGGCCAGGCTAATCCGCCCAGGGTGAGTCGGGACCTAAGGCGAGGCCGACAGGCGTAGTCGATGGACAACGGGTTGATATTCCCGTACCCGTGTATCCGCGCCCATGCTGAATCAGTTGTACTAACCATCCAAATCCCAATGGACTGCCTTCGGGTAGCCGGCGGGGGCTGCATGGGACCTTGGCTGGTAGTAGGCAAGCGATGGGGTGACGCAGGAAGGTAGTGGGGCCAGTGAGTGGTTGTACTGGTGTAAGCCTGTAGGGCGAGTGGTTGGTAAATCCGTCACTCATGTTGCCTGAGAGGTGATGCGTAGCCGTTGTGGCGAATTCCATGATCCTATGCTGCCGAGAAAAGCCTCTAGTGAGTTGGTACACGGCCCGTACCCCAAACCAACACAGGTGGTCAGGTAGAGAATACTAAGGCGATCGAGAGAACTGTGGTTAAGGAACTCGGCAAAATGCCCCCGTAACTTCGGGAGAAGGGGGACCACGATTGGTGAACACTTTTTCGGTGGGAGCTGGTGGTGGTCGCAGAGACCAGAGAGAAGCGACTGTTTACTAAAAACACAGGTCCGTGCGAAGTCGTAAGACGATGTATACGGACTGACGCCTGCCCGGTGCTGGAAGGTTAAGAGGACCGGTTAGTGGGATTCGTCCCGCGAAGCTGAGAATTTAAGCCCCAGTAAACGGCGGTGGTAACTATAACCATCCTAAGGTAGCGAAATTCCTTGTCGGGTAAGTTCCGACCTGCACGAATGGCGTAACGACTTCTCTGCTGTCTCAACCACAGACTCGGCGAAATTGCATTACGAGTAAAGATGCTCGTTACGCGCGGCAGGACGAAAAGACCCCGGGACCTTCACTATAGCTTGGTATTGGTGTTCGGTTCGGTTTGTGTAGGATAGGTGGGAGACTGTGAAGTGGGCACGCCAGTGTTCATGGAGTCGTTGTTGAAATACCACTCTGATCGTATTGGACTTCTAACCTCGGACCCTGATCGGGTTCAGGGACAGTGCCTGGTGGGTAGTTTAACTGGGGCGGTTGCCTCCCAAAATGTAACGGAGGCGCCCAAAGGTTCCCTCAGCCTGGTTGGCAATCAGGTGTTGAGTGTAAGTGCACAAGGGAGCTTGACTGTGAGACGTACATGTCGAGCAGGGACGAAAGTCGGGACTAGTGATCCGGCACCAACGTGTGGAAGTGGTGTCGCTCAACGGATAAAAGGTACCCCGGGGATAACAGGCTGATCTTCCCCAAGAGTCCATATCGACGGGATGGTTTGGCACCTCGATGTCGGCTCGTCGCATCCTGGGGCTGGAGTAGGTCCCAAGGGTTGGGCTGTTCGCCCATTAAAGCGGCACGCGAGCTGGGTTTAGAACGTCGTGAGACAGTTCGGTCTCTATCCGCCGCGCGCGTTAGAAACTTGAGGAAACCTGTCCCTAGTACGAGAGGACCGGGACGGACGAACCTCTGGTGTGCCAGTTGTTCCGCCAGGAGCATTGCTGGTTGGCTACGTTCGGAAGGGATAACCGCTGAAAGCATCTAAGCGGGAAGCCTGTTCCAAGATGAGGTTTCTCTCCCTCTTGAAGGGTTAAGGCCCCCTACAGATCATGGGGTTGATAGGCCAGAACTGGAAGCCTGGTAACAGGTGTAGGTGACTGGTACTAATCGGCCGAGGACTTACAACAACACTCTTACATTTTTTGTGAGTGGGTTTGATGGAGATGGTTTTGCGCATCCACTATGTACTTCTGAAACAATGCACGCATGATAGTGCGGACGCGTGAGCGTTTGTTTCATAGAGTTTCGGCGGCTATAGCGGTGGGGAAACGCCCGGTCCCATTCCGAACCCGGAAGCTAAGCCTGCCAGCGCCGATGGTACTGCACTTTAGTCAGTGTGGGAGAGTAGGACACCGCCGAACAATTTTTTGGGGATACCCCGCAACCGTATGGTTGCGGGGTATTTCTCGTTGTTGAGGGGTGTTTTTTGTGTTGGTCGGGCTGGTGGGGCTTGGCCGGCAGAGTGTCGTCGGGTCATCGGAGCGTGTCGTAGGGTGGCCGCTCGTCGGGTTCACCGCTCCACGACACCCTATTGACATGCAAGTATTTGCTTGCCTATGGTACGGGGTGTGAGTGGGGTGATCGATGGGTGACGTGTTCAAGGCGCTCGCCGATCCGACTCGCCGGCTGATCCTCGACGAACTGGCCGAGCGCGACGACCAGACGCTGTTCGAGTTGTGCGCACGTCTGGCGAACAAACATGCCGTGGCGTCGTCGAGGCAGGCGATCTCGCAGCACATCGACATCCTCGAGGCCGCCGGCCTGGTCGACGTCCGGCGCGAGGGTCGCTACAAGCTGCATCGGATCAACACCGCCCCACTGGAACCGATCGTCGAACGATGGCTGACCCGGCCGTCGTCGGAGTCCGCACAGGAGCGAGGGACACCATGAAGATCCAGTGGACGAGCGTGATGGTCGACGACCAGGAGCGTGCGCATCGCTTCTACACCGACATCCTCGGGTTCATCACCAAACACGACATCCCGATGGGTGGCGAGCACCGGTGGCTCACGGTGGTCTCCCGCGACGCCCTCGACGGTGTGGAGCTGCTCCTCGAACCCAAGGGGCATCCCGCTGCGGCACCGTTCACCGAAGCGCTTGTCGCCGATGGAATCCCGTACACGCAGTTCGCCGTCGACGATGTCCAGGCCGAGTACGACCGACTGGTCGGGCGCGGTGTGCGCTTCACCCAACCACCTGTCGAGATGGGCCCGGTCACGACCGCGGTATTCGACGACACCTGTGGCAACCTGATCCAGATCGTGCAGCAGAACAGCTGAGTGTACGACGGGGTCATTGATTCGAACGACCGTCGTCCACCCGCCTGATTTCTGCCGCGGTCGCTCAACCCTGTCGGATATGTCTGTCAGGATTGCGGCATGTCTGCAGAGTCTCCAACGTCGAGTCCTTCCGTGGCCGACGAGTACTTGCTCGTCATTCGCGATGAGAACCTGGTCATCGTCGGATCGGGGATGGCGGTAGATGCCCATCTGCGCCGCATGCGGGATGTCTCCGGCGGTGTCGGTGGGGATGCGGCGTTGACCGCGGATCATATCGGTCGGGTGATCGCAGCTGTCCCCGACAACCTTCGGATGGTGCAGCATGCCCGCGGTCGGTGGGTCACCATGTCGGAGGCCGGACGTGAAGCGCTTCGGTCCGCTGGCGCAGTACCTTCCGCAGACGGTCCATTCGTCTGTACGACGGAGGCTACCGGGCAGACATGGCAGACAAGAACCCTGGTGAATGCCGACGCGACAAGGCTCGATGCGGCAGTCCTCGATATCGCGTTGTCGAACGTACTCAAGCAGGTGGACAGGACCGCAGAGGTGATCAGGCCCAAGGCCACAGCTTTGCTCCACGCGGTGCAAGCCACTGAGGCCGGCGACGTGATCGGCCGGCTCGCGAGGCTGAGGCAAGCCGTGACCGAGGCGCCCAGTGGTCAACGGTCCACGAGTTGGGACAATCTCGACTCACTCGGCGAGGGGCTCCAGTCGGCGTTGGTGAAGCTTCGTCGCCACATCCAGCAGATGATCGACCAGATCGACCCTGAAACCTCGCTGTCCGATCGGATCCAGCAGGTGAACGCCCTCGTCGAAGACGATCGGCTCGCCGATTGCCTTCGTCTGCTGACTGTTGTGGAGGGGACTGCGTTGCTGTGGCACTCGTTGGCACTTCGGAATGCGACGACCGTCGGCGAGCTGGAGGAGTCGACAACTGCAGCAGGCGCTGCCCTGGAGGATTGCACGACTGCCGACCGAGAGTTGTGGACGGATGCGTGCGACCGTGTCGACGCGGCCGGCCATGTCGATCCATTGGATCGTCTACGTGTCCGGAACATAGAGACATTCCGCCGGTCAGTGTCGGAGGTCCACACCGTACTCGAAGAATTCGGCGCCCAACGCAACCTTCGCCGCGTCCAGTGGAGTGCCCCTGAGGACCACAGTCTGGGCGATACTGCGCATGCCGTCGGTGACAAGCTCACCGGAGTCCTGAACGAAGGGCTCACCCAGGGACGTCGAGGTATTCGTGACGTGGCCGGTAGAGCTCGTCGTGCCCTGCGGGGTGGCCCCGAGGATCCTGGAAGCCACACCGTCTCCAGCTCAGACGATGACGAGGTGGAGGACCTTCGACTTCCCGGTGCGGAACTCACGCCGCGGTCTGAACTGGCTCTGCAGCTTCTGCAGATCCAGATGATGGAGTACGACCGCGCCCATGACCCCGCTGCAGAAGTAAAGGCTGACAAGGAATCGCAGATCCTCAACGCGACCGACGCGACGATCGGGCAGTACCGCGAGACCGAGCCCGCGATCGTGGGAGAGGTGCTCACGCGGGTTCAGGACGTCTACACCGCCCCGGCGATCCTCCGGGCGTCGAAGATTGCGGAGCTGGCACCACTGGCCGCCGCCGATCTGCATAAGAGGTCCGAAGCGATCGTGGTCCTGGCCGAGCTGATGACCTTCGAGCCCTGGTCCGAGGGATTGAGTTGGGCCCGTGGAAATCGGGAGACGGCGTTACAGATTGCTTCGGAGTCGTTGACCAGCTTGCATTCTGGCGATCTCGACACGATGACGAGAGAATTCGATGCGATCCGCAGCTCACTTCGACGGCGCAGTATCAACTGGGGTCAGTTGGCGGTCGGCGCGCTCTTCGGTGGTGTGTTCGGTCTGGCAGTGGCAGGTGCCGGCCAGATTCGGAGCTCGACGAACGTCGCCGCCATCCAGGCGGTGAAAGTAGATCTGATCGCGAAGATGGTCGCCGCTGATGCCGAAGATTCCGACGAGGTTCAGCGGCGGGTCGTCGAGGCGATGCAGGAGCGGATCAATACGGTGGTGAATCAGCAAGGTGCACTGGTGAACCGAATCAACGACCTCAAGAGTCAGCGAGACTCCGAAGCCCGCCGGAACGTAGACCTCGAGCAGCAGATTGCCATGCTCAACGATCGCCTGGACCGGTCTCGAACCACCGTGACAGTTCTAGAGGTGGTTCGTGACCGCGCGCCGATCGGGGCCGGCGATGAGTGATGACGTCGAGCGGAATCTCGACACTCAGGCCCGTCGACTGATGGATCTCGAAGCGGTCATCGAGCAGGCCCTGACCGAGGAAACAGTGGGACAAACCATTGCGCCTGCGCCGCAGCACCAGACCTATGAACAACTGACCGAGTTCAACGACGAGTTCCGCGCAGAACAGGGATGGACGTCCGTCGAACTCGAGGAGACGCTCACCGACAGCCAACGCGATGCCTTGGAGAAGTGGCGTCGACGTCATCGTTTGCAGTGGTCCACTGTAGATCTCGCCATGCTGGGGGCTGTCGGTCTCGTGGGGGCGCTGTCGGCTTGGCTGGATTCCGAGACAGATTCGAAAGTGCTCGCACTCGGTACGCATCTCAAAGACTTGGATCGTGTGCGTGGTTGGGAGCAGGCCGGCGCCCGGTTGCCGATCGACTACATGGAGAGGGGGTTCGGCGGACCCGCGCACCGGATCAAGTCCTCCGGCCACGACTTGGCACGTATCTTGGACTCCCTCAAGCAGATTCGTGATGGTGAGTTCCGTGGTATCGCTTGGCTGCCGGATGGTGTGGGTATGGGCGTCAAGGACGGCAGATATGCCGGCACAGAGTCGTGGTTCGAGGCGGCAGGGCTACTGGCGAAGCACCTCGGTGCCGATATCGTAACGCCGATGGGCTTGCCGATTCCAGGGATGTCGTACCTGGCAAACTGTAAGAACAAGGCATTGAGGGACTTTGCGCGTGACTCCTACTCGGGGATGCGGCCCGGAGAGGGCTGGAATCTGCGCAGCGGGCTGCTGACGCCTGGGCTGGCCGTGACCGCCACCGAACTGATTGTGCGCACGCACGTTCATGGAATGGCGATGCTGCAAACCGGTTCGCCACGTCTCGACGAGCGGGAGGCGGGTAAGCGTTCCGAACTCCTTCTCGCTGCACACACGTTGGTGTCGGCCATGTCCGTCGGCAAGGTGTCGTTCGTGGTGGGGGGCCATCTCGCGATGGGCAACCGACGCGACGCCTTTCGTCCGCAGCACATCAGACACCTGAACATTCCTGCCCTGCTACGGGCAGGGACGCTCGCGGTGACGGTCACCCGCAATGAGGTCCTACGCCGAAGGATCCCGCGTGCGGCGTCATGGGACCAGTTGCTCGGCGAGACGGGGCTCGCTTGGCAGTTGTGGCGTGTCCCCAGTGAACCGGCCCGGGTGGTTTTAGAGTCCTGATTGCCCTGATGAGGGCGAAGAAGGGACGATGAAGAACATGGCAGGACGCAAGCGCCATTCGGCGGAGGACATCGTGCGCAAGCTGCGCCGGGCCGACGAACTGGCCGCGGAAGGCAAGACCGGCGAGGAGATCGCCGCCGACCTCGAGGTGTCGGCAGCGACCTTGTACAACTGGCGCCGCCAGTACGGCGGCATGGACGGCGACGCCGCGAAGGAACTCAAAGAACTACGCGAGCAGAACAACCGACTCAAACGACTGCTCGCCGATGCCGAGTTGGAGAAAGACGCGCTGCGGGAGATCGCCAGGGGAAAATTCTGAGCCCAACCGCCAAACGCGCCGCCATCGACATGCTCAAAGACGTCAAGAACATGTCAGAACGGATGGCGTGCAGGGTAGTTGGGCTGTCCCGATCCGCGTATCGACGCCTGCCGCAGGCGCAGACACCGGCCGATCCCGACTTCGCACTGCGCGAGCAGCTGCGTGTCTATGCCCGCAAGAATCCACGGCACGGGTACCGGCGGGCGTGGGCACACCTGCGGTTCGACGACGGCATCGAGATCAACAAGAAGAAGGTGCACCGGTTGTGGAAGGACGAAGGACTGCAGGTCCGGCGCGCGCCACGCCGGAAACGGGCCGGCCAGTCATCGGTCCCGATTGTTGTCGCGGACGCGCCGAAGGTGGTGTGGGCATTGGACTTTCAGTTCGATTCCACCGTCGACGGCAAGAAGGTCAAGATCGCTTCGATGGTCGACGAACACACCCGCATGTCGCTGCTGAACATCGTGGACCGGTCCATCCCGGCCGAGCGGTTGATCGAGGAGTTGGAGAAGACATTCGCGATCTGGGGTGGCCCACCGATGGTGCTGCGCATGGACAACGGCCCCGAGTTCATCTCAGAAGCCCTACAAGCGTTCTGCGCAGGGTCGGTGGGGATCTCCTACATTCCGCCCGGCACACCGTGGAACAACGGGTTCATCGAGTCGTTCAACAACCGGCTGCGCGATGAGTGTTTGAACCGCAACTGCTGGCCCACACTGATCGAGGCCCGCGTGGTCATCGAAGACTTCAAAGACGACCACAACCACCGACACCGGCACTCGGCGCTGGGCTACCAAACCCCGGCCGAGTACGCTGCCCGATGCACCCACCAACATCACCCCGTGGGCTGCGAGATCGACTGACGATCACAACGAGGAACCGGCTCTAGAACTACCTGGACCGGTTACCGGGGACCTGCCAGTTGGACTTCAGCGACGAGTTCGAGATGGTGCTGGACGAGGAGTGGGCATCGGGGTTCGTGTAGCCGCACCGCTGGCGGGCTGTCGGCTGGGGTATTGGTTCACCCCGCCGGGCGCATCCCGTGATTGTCGTCGACCAATCGCAACGCGTCCCGCAACAGTTCGGCGGTCACCTCCCAGACCCGCTGCTCGTGTCGGCAGGCGGCGGCCTCGTCGGCGTCGATCTCTCGCGCCGCGTTACGACCCCATTCGACGGCCTGCTCTTCGCAGCGGTGGAGGTAGTCGAGCATGGCCTCCCGATCGTGGTCACACACGTGCGCGACGTCCTCGGGCGTCACGGTGCCGCTCATCGGGGCCAGTTCCAACACCGCGAGCAGCCCGGCCGGCACCTCCTCCTCGGGTGCGCAGTCACCCGTGGCGCACGCGTCGGCGGTGGGATCGGCGCCCGCACCTTCGATGGTGGTGATGATCTCGGCGGCATCGGACTCCATGAAGTCGAACCACTCGACCATGGCTGCGGTGAGAACACGATCGTGGAAGACGCGGGCGTCGAGCACCATCTGTGCGAACACCGCACCCTGTCGGAGGCTCAACCGCACCGCGTTGAACGAAGTGGGCTGCGCGGCAAGGTAGGTCGCGGCCGCCGCGGGATCCGGGATGCGGTCGGTGAGCTGTGCGAACAGCTCGATCCGCGGAGCATCGGGAGTGATCTGCAGCCACGACCGACACGGATGGGTCGGCAACGGGACATCGCCGTCGTCGTCGAGTTCCACCGCGGTGCCGGTCGCCTCCGAGAGCGCGGTCACGATCAGTGCGCGCAGCTGATCGGCATTGCCCGGTATGACGCCAACGTTCAGCGGTGGCTCGGTCCACGGTGCCGGGGACTCGAGGAGCGGGCTGGTGAGAAACGCCGGATGCAAGACCTCCCACACCTGGCGCAGCGTGGCGACGGCGATCGCAGCCAGTTCGTCGACATGCCGTCGTCCACGCTCGAGAATGAACTTCTCGTTGCGCAGCTGACGCCAGCCGAGTTCGGTCAGCATCTCGACCTGCTCGAGGTAGCACTCGGCGTCGGGATGCAGGGTGGTGGGGTTGAGCGTCATCCGGAGCCGATTGGCTCGCGTGAACTCGAAGTCGAGATGACCGTGCGGGCCGTCGGGGATCTCCGGGTTCTGTGCGACCCAGGTGAACGAGCGGTCGGTGAACATGAACAGCTGATCGGCGAGCGAGGCCCGGAAGTTCCGCCATGCGGTGTCGACGATCGAATCGAAATCGTTGCCACGCATGGTGTCTCCTCCCGCAGGTGGAAGACTCGCTCTTCCACTCAGACCACAGTAGGCGAGGGGTCTGACAATCTGGAGCACCCTCGACCACCTACGAATATACGTTCGATATCAGTGGTGATCAATGCGCCGGTGGGTCTCGTCCGTCGGACTCCTCGGGGAGCGCCCTACGCACAGGAGTGTGGTGGTCGTACTCCACGCCTCCGACTCGTGCCGACGTGTCGATTCCCTCTCGAAATCGCCGGCGTCGACTCCGGAGGGCCTCAAAGAGATACTGCTCCTCGGAGCGACGGATGCAATCGAGGACGGCGGCACGGTTGAAGTTGCCGATCGGGGCTGACTCAGGCGGGCTCGGTGTCGTCCTGAAAAGTGACTGTTGATTCCGAAGTCGGGACGGGCCGAGGTGCAGCCAGTTTGACGATAGAGCCTCGTGAGTCGTGGACTCGGCTGGAGTAGAAGCTCAGAGCTGATATGTGCTGAAATCCTGAGAGGATGCACCGGCAGTGTGGTCGGGTAGTTGGCGTGCTGGTTCGCGGCGAGGTCGCGTTGAGCGGAAGAGATGGAGGTCGACTTGCCGACCCAGGAGGAGTTCGATCGGGAGTTGCGCCTAGCGGCGATGGGATGGCTCACTCGGCGAACACAAGATGGTCTCGAAGCCATCACTTCTGACGAGTTGCTCGACTTCTCCTTTGGCGGTGAGCGGTTCCGACTGATGGATGCACAGCGGGGAATTCGGAAACCTCGTCAGCTTGCGAGTGCGCTATCCATCCGAACGGTGTACAGGGCGGACGAGTCGCGCCGGCCGTACGCGGATGAGATCGGGACGGACGGCACGATCACGTATAAGTGGCGCGGCGACGACCCTGATCACGCGGAAAACCGCGCCCTACGCGAAGCGATGGAGCGGCGGCAGCCGTTGATCTGGTTTTTCGGCGTTGGCGTGGCAGCCTACAAGCCAATCTTCCCCATCTACATCCTTCGAGAAGAGCCGGAGAAGCATCAGTTCATCCTCGCTCCGGAATCGGTTGCGGACATCCTCTCTTCGGACACGCCGATCGACGACAACCTCAAGCGCTACGCCAAGACGGAATCGAAGCGAAGACTGCATCAACCGGTCTTCCGTGCAACAGTGATGCGAGCCTACGAGACACGCTGCGCTGTCTGCTCATTGCGGCACGGAGAGCTTCTTGATGCCGCCCACATCATTCCGGATGCTGAGGAAGCAGGCATCGCGTCCGTACGAAACGGTTTGGCACTGTGCAAGATCCATCATGCCGCATTCGACAAGAAGATTCTGGGCATCAGACCAGACAACTACGTGGTTGAGATCCGCCAGGATCTTCTCGATGAGATTGATGGTCCGATGCTCCGTCATGGCCTGCAGGACCATCACGGACGCAGACTGATGGTTGTGCCAAGGGCGCGAGCTGAACGCCCCGATCACGACCTCCTTGAGATCAGTTACAGGAAGTTCCGTACCGCAGGCTGATAGGTCATCGGGACCAGTCGTCCGCGGTGCAACTCACAGAGAATTGTGGTCCCTGCACCTGTTTGGAAGCGACCGCGCCCCGCGGAGTGGCCGACTTCAGATCTGCGTGGCTTCTGGCTTGTAACAGCCGGCACTGAACCGCTCCGTGTCCTCGGGTCTCGATCAACTCATGCACGGTGAGCGTCGTCAGTCAGCTCTTTCGTCCAGTCGAATCGCTGACCACGAACGTGACTCCGAGTTCGGTCAGGGTTCGTCGGACGGACTCCCTGCCCTGAGTGAGTTCCCATTGTCGGTTGCCTGTTGAATCCGATAGGGCTGCGACTATCCGTGCCTCGGCATACGGGAGTGGATTCGGGAGGCGCAGGAGGACTTTCTGGGTGGATTCGACCCAGTGAACGGATGTGGGGTTACCCGCGGAGTGGTCAAGTCCGAACATTAGGGGCCGGACATCCTGAGGATCGAGCTCGCGGATGCCAACGACGTCACCAGAATCGACCTCGGCAACGTAGTGCTGGGTCCAACCCGCGGGTTGCTCGGCGTGGGCAAGGTACCGACCCTGCAACTGATCATTGGTAGTGAACCAGCGGTTGCTTTGACGCGTTCCGGCGGAAGCGAGTGCAGGAACGTAGAAGCGGAACGACGCAACGTCGAGATCACCGGGGGTCTCGACGAGCTCGTTCGCTATCTCGTTGGTTGTCCATTCGGCCAGAGATAGGAGAGGTCGTCGAGCCCATTCATCGATGGTGATGGTAGGGATTCCAATCCTGGTCAGCTCAAGGTGGGGATGTAGCAGGCGTCGCGGGCCGTCGAGGTGAACGGCATCCCGATCTTCAGGACTCATCCGGAGCAGTGGTACTCCACTGATCAGGAGGTTCTGCGGGTGGTCGGCGGCATCGAGCCGGACAACGCAGCCGCTTACCGACAGCCATTGCCCTCGGGGCAGCAGCGCCAGATCTCCGATCGCGGCGAGGACGTCGAGGCTGTGGTGTAGCCGTTCACGCTTCTCGGATACGTCGGCACTGTCGCCAGACAAAGATGCAAAAAACGGCATAGCCCGATCGAGCAGAGTCCGTGTGGACACCGGCACACGGCCACCGGTCGACGCCCATGCGATTCCACGCAACAGCTCGTACGTGGCGTCTGATGCTGGTGTCTGTGAAGGCAAACCGAGGGCCTCAGACACGTGCCGTGCTGGAGGTGCGTTCTTCCGCTGCCTGATCTTTGGCGAACCGCCGGTCATGCAAAAGCCCGGTGGAATCTTTGCGCCTTGCGCGCTATGGCTTGGCGCTGCTTGGAATCGGTAGTACCGCATAGTGTTAGAGCGACCTCGACCGCGTCGTTGAGTTCGGGACCCGTGAGAGTTGTGGCGAGGGAGGGGAGAACGAGACATTCGATGATCGAGAGGACAATGCTGTAATTGTCTTGTCCCGCGAGTGCGGCGCCGAACTTGAGTGCGGCTTCTAGCAGCGTCTCATCGATGCCGTAGCGATCGCCCAGAGCGGCATCAATATCGGACACTGCTGTGCAGATCTGAGGTGAGGCTTCAGAGGGCTGCCTCGACTTCTCGCGGAATGTTGTCGGAGTCAAGGTGGCATCCGGGCAGGAGGACTGCGTTGGGACGTCGATCGCTACTGCGAATCCCCAAAGGTCGGGACTAACTGGGGCAGTGGTCGTTCCCATGACAGCAGTCGCGGCGATGAATAGCTCAGGGTGCGGAGTCACGCGTGTGGCACCGATAGTTGGTCGGACTGCATCGGGGACGGCAATCGCGCGGTTGGGCTGCTGCAGCCACGGAGTTATTGTCAAGACCTGTGGATGGGCGAGTTTCAGGCGGCCTCCTCGGAGTCTGAGTTGGGGTCGGGTTCGACGAGTTTGCCTTTTTCGAAGGTGGCGCCGTCACGGACCAGTTTCACCAGGTGCGGTGCGTTGACCGCCCGCCATTTCGATTGGGCAGCCTCGATCAACTTGTAGGCCATCGCGATGCCGGCGGCCCGTGATCCGGGGCCTTTGGTCACCTTGGTCCGCAGTCGCACGGTCGCGAACGTGGACTCGATCGGGTTGGTGGTGCGCAGATGTATCCAGTGTTCGGCCGGGTACCGGTAGAACTCGAGTAGCACGTCGTCGTCATCGACGATCTTGGCCACGGCCTTCGGGTACTTGGCGCTGTAGGCTTTCTCGAACGCGGTGATCGCTTGGCGGGCGTGGTGTTCGTCTTCGGCGTTGTAGATTTCCTGCATCGCCTTGATCGCGTTGGGGTGGGCTGATTTCGGTAGCGCAGCAAGAACATTGGCTTGTTTGTGGAACCAGCATCGTTGCTCACGCGTGTCGGGGAACACCTCCCGGATCGCGGCCCAGAAGCCGAGCGCCCCGTCCCCGACGGCCAGAGCCGGCGCCGGCATGCCGCGGCGTTTGCACGACCGCAGCAGATCCGCCCACGACTCGGTCGATTCCCGATACCCATCAGCGACTGCGATGAGTTCCTTCTTGCCGTCGGCGCGGACCCCGATCATCACCAGCAGGCACAGCTTCTCCTGCTCCAAACGCACCTTGAGGTGGATACCGTCGACCCACAGGTACACATAGTCGGCGGTGATAGCCCGGTCGGCGAAGGCGGCGGCCTCTTTCTGCCATTGCTTGGTCAGCCGGGTGATCGTGGCCGCCGACAGTCCGGCGCCCGACCCCAGGAACTGCTCGAGCGCCGGCCCGAAATCACCCGAGGACAGCCCATGTAGATACAGCAACGGCAGCACCGCGGAGATCTCCGGACTCTTACGCGCCCACGCGGGCAAGATCTTCGACGAAAACTTGTGCCGCTCCTCGGTTTCGGGGTCGACACGCTTGTCATTGACCCGCGGTGCTTTCACCGTGACCGCACCCGCGGCGGTCATCACCTCCCGCGCGTTGTGGTACCCGTTACGGACTACCAGTCGGTGCCCGTTCTCGTCGACCTGATCGGCGAACTGGTCGATGTAGGCGGCCACCTCCGCGCGTAGCGCCGCGGCAAGCATCTGTCGGGCGCCGTCACGCACGATCTCATCGAGGATCGAGCGGCTCTGATCGTCGGCCGGGTTGGAACCTTCATTGGTGTTGACTACCGTGAGCACGAGGCGTGCCTTTCCGCCAGCGCTGCAACGCTGACTTGATCAAGTGACTACCGGGATCATATTTGCGGGAAGGCACGCCCTCCCAGATCCACAGGTCTTGATCATTCCTCCAGCCACGGGAGGAGATACGACTCCGTAGGTGCCTGATTGACAGACTCCAGGACTAGCATGCCGGGACCACTTTTGCTAACCGCGGCATTGGCTCCGAGGAGGATGCCGCTGTGTAGACGCGTCATGGCGGGGTTCGACGACCGGACACCCAGAAGATCAACTGGATGGAGGAAGTCGTGAGCGACGGGCAGGGTCGCGAGGCGCCCCCCGCACGCCACCATCGCGTATACGGCCAGCGCGGAGGCCGCACCATTGCCGGTCAGAACGGGGACTAGACCAGCACGCGCTGCACCGTGGATACGCAAGAGGACATGGGTGTCCAGCCCCACTGCTTTCGCTGCTGCGCTGAGGGCTCGAGGAAGGCTGCCGGACGCGGGGTCGGCATGTCGCTGAGGGAAGGGGTCCGACGTCGAGTACGTGGGGCAGGCGTCAGTCTTCGGTGACTCCACCCCGGAGCGCAACGCACGCAGAAGAACTGACTCCGTGAGCAACTCGGTGGCATCATCCACCAGCGCAGAAATGCGATTGTGGCGTGTCCCCAGTGAACCGGCCCGGGTGGTTTTAGAGTCCTGATTGCCCTGATGAGGGCGAAGAAGGGACGATGAAGAACATGGCAGGACGCAAGCGCCATTCGGCGGAGGACATCGTGCGCAAGCTGCGCCGGGCCGACGAACTGGCCGCGGAAGGCAAGACCGGCGAGGAGATCGCCGCCGACCTCGAGGTGTCGGCAGCGACCTTGTACAACTGGCGCCGCCAGTACGGCGGCATGGACGGCGACGCCGCGAAGGAACTCAAAGAACTACGCGAGCAGAACAACCGACTCAAACGACTGCTCGCCGATGCCGAGTTGGAGAAAGACGCGCTGCGGGAGATCGCCAGGGGAAAATTCTGAGCCCAACCGCCAAACGCGCCGCCATCGACATGCTCAAAGACGTCAAGAACATGTCAGAACGGATGGCGTGCAGGGTAGTTGGGCTGTCCCGATCCGCGTATCGACGCCTGCCGCAGGCGCAGACACCGGCCGATCCCGACTTCGCACTGCGCGAGCAGCTGCGTGTCTATGCCCGCAAGAATCCACGGCACGGGTACCGGCGGGCGTGGGCACACCTGCGGTTCGACGACGGCATCGAGATCAACAAGAAGAAGGTGCACCGGTTGTGGAAGGACGAAGGACTGCAGGTCCGGCGCGCGCCACGCCGGAAACGGGCCGGCCAGTCATCGGTCCCGATTGTTGTCGCGGACGCGCCGAAGGTGGTGTGGGCATTGGACTTTCAGTTCGATTCCACCGTCGACGGCAAGAAGGTCAAGATCGCTTCGATGGTCGACGAACACACCCGCATGTCGCTGCTGAACATCGTGGACCGGTCCATCCCGGCCGAGCGGTTGATCGAGGAGTTGGAGAAGACATTCGCGATCTGGGGTGGCCCACCGATGGTGCTGCGCATGGACAACGGCCCCGAGTTCATCTCAGAAGCCCTACAAGCGTTCTGCGCAGGGTCGGTGGGGATCTCCTACATTCCGCCCGGCACACCGTGGAACAACGGGTTCATCGAGTCGTTCAACAACCGGCTGCGCGATGAGTGTTTGAACCGCAACTGCTGGCCCACACTGATCGAGGCCCGCGTGGTCATCGAAGACTTCAAAGACGACCACAACCACCGACACCGGCACTCGGCGCTGGGCTACCAAACCCCGGCCGAGTACGCTGCCCGATGCACCCACCAACATCACCCCGTGGGCTGCGAGATCGACTGACGATCACAACGAGGAACCGGCTCTAGAACTACCTGGACCGGTTACCGGGGACCTGCCAATTGGTCACCGAGCTCTCCAACGAGTCGAGTTGCCTGGTCACGTCGGCTTGCGCAGTCTGGACCTCAGTCCGAATCTTCCTCAGCTCAGAGTGCGCTTGGGAAACTTGAGTTTCGATGTCGTCACGTTCTGATCGCAAGTGGGCCAGAGCTGCCTGTTCCTCGGCAAGTTCGTTGGCGGCGGCACGCTTGGCGTCGTCGATGGCCTTCTCAAGTGCGGCGTCGTGCGCACGATCGAGTTCGTCCTTGAGGGGTGGGAGGTTGATGAGGGTATTCGCTAGTTCGACTGCACTGGAACGGATTTGGTCGCTGTCCTCGCAGATGCGCAGCGCACGCTCAAGACGGTCCCGCTTGTACTGCCGGTCACCGTCCCCATCTCCCTCCGGCAAGGCCTCAGCAGCCGCTTGCATGAGTTTCTTCGTTGCAAGGAACTCGGGGATCAGGATGCTCGGAGCAATGCTCTTCGCATGGGTCAGGGCCGTCCGTAGGACTTCACCGTCCGGTCGGCAGTCGAGATGACCGATGGCGGGGGATGCCGCGTCGCAGTACTGCCGGCCGTCGGGAAGCGTAATAACGTGGTCGTAGCTATGGCGAAAAGGGATCCGGTCTAGCCGAAGATTCTGCGCATCAACGAAGAAGTATCTGTCGTCGATGGTTGGGGTGAGCGGGCCGATGAGCCGATCGCTTTGACATAGGGCGTAGCAGTCAGCGCCGTTGACGATTCGGTTGTTCGAAGACCAGCTGGTGGTGAGGTCCTCGATCGCTTTGTCGTATGGGGTAGATCGGTAATCGAGGACGGGAGAAAGGAGTTGGGCGTTCCGTGCGGCAAACTCGTCCGGATCACCTTTGCCTAAGTCCAGTTCGAACACCGCAACGGACCCGGTGCTGAGGGGGACTTGCGGGCTCCACCAGAAGACCCGACCTCGTCTCGGGTAGTCATCGAGGTTCGCGGGCTCCCAGTTAAGTCCGCGCTTGTTGAAAATGGGCTCGATAACAGCGAAGCGCTCGTTCAGGTACTCGATGCTGCCGACTACCCGCGTTCCGGGGACTACCGCCATACGGACACAATAGGCAATCAGTGATTGTTTGCCCGCGCTGCCCTGCGGCCATTGATTCTCCAATGCGGAGTTCCTGGGTCCCCTGCACCATCCGCGGCATGGTCAAAGGCTTCAGCCCACGTGCGGCGGATCTTACTAGCGTGTCGTTTGTCCGAGGGACGCTCCGCTGCAACCGCCACCCCGGCGTAGTCGAGCCGGACGAAGCCCAAATTGCCTGCATCGACCTGGAAGCTGGTCGCAGAGTCCAGTCGACTCCGCATCCACGTGGTTGCCGCTTGAGCGTCGGCCCGCCGCAACGTCTCAGTACAGGTGCCCGGGAAGCTTGCAGTGACGGCGAAGGCGCACGAGACGAGATCGGACTCGACCCGCAGCGCTTCATCGCGCTCAGGAAACCGGTGTGACGAGAATGGGCGCAGTACATTGCCGGAGTGCCTGACGAGCCACGCGGTCGGCATCGGATCGGACGAGATGCTGGCGGTGGTGATGATCTCGACGCGGGCGACGTCCTTGCCGAGATTCGTTCGCACGCGCATGGTCCCTGCCTCGGCAGCGGTGATGGTAAACGCGGCGACTCGGCTCCCGGCCGGGTTCGGGTCGAGTCGTGTCACGCTCAGTGTGGAGTGAAGCTCTGCGGCGAGAATGTTGGCCTGCCTGGACGGTGCGACGACGATCGGATCGCCAACGAAGTAGCGAGGTATGCCTCCGGTTCCATACTCGACGGGCATCGATACGATCTGCGTCCGTTCTTGGGGCCTTGACGCCGAGGCTCGGAATTTCTTCAACCACTGAACGGCCGCAGCGGTCGCGGAATGAGGCAACCGCACCTTCCAGGCATGCCAGGGGAAATGTGCGGCAACAACAACCTTGAGGGCGGTGGCTTCGAGTGCATCGGGAGGTCCGCACTGCAGTGGCCCGAGGACGACGATAGTGTCGCCCCAGTGCAGTGGTGTTGCGTCGTCGTACATACGGAACGACCCACCCCGATATGGAACGAACAACACGCCGCTGGAGGACAGTCCGGGCACCAGACTCTTCCATCTGCGCATGTCGATGCTTGACGGCCACTGTCCGATCGGGGTGACGGAAGTCGAGTGTCGAGCCGGCTCCATGACAACGGTGGTTCCACCGGTGCCAGGCCAGAGAAGCTCCGCGCTCAGCCGCCGCGGCTGGGAGTCATCTCGCTTGAGTTGGATTCCATCGAACCTCAGCAGACTTCGATACGACCGAACGCTCTCAGCGAGGGACAGGGCTTCGAGCTCGACGAACAGCGACCAACCGGAGCCATCTTTGTGCAGGTGGAGCAGCAGCGGTGCGCCTGATTCGCTCACGGCCTGCTCGTATGCACTGAGGTCTCCGGTGCCGGGGTGGTAGAGGTCGCACAGCGTCGATCCCTCGCCCTGGTTGTGCGCGAAGTGCGCGACCTTGTACTTGCCGGCACGAAGGTGGACCTGGCGGTAACAGCAGGGGCACAGGTACGCGCCATTGCGAGCGGCTTCGTTCGGATAGATCAGCCGTTCCCACGCGAGGTCAAACGCTTTTTCCAATGCTGCCGTCCATCTTTCGCGCACGTATCCAGAGCATGTCGGCTGACCAAACGGAGTGCCGGACCCACCGACTAAGGAATGTAGTCGGTGTATCAGCACGCGTGACCGAGACGAGGTTGAGCAGCTGACTCAGTTGTGGGAGAGCCGGAACACCGCCCTGTGCCATCCTTTTCGCGCAACCCCGGTGATGTCGGTCATCACGTGCTTGATGTTGGTGTATTCGTCGAGCGAGTAGGTGGACATGTCCTTGCCGTACCCGGAGGCCTTGAGCCCGCCGTGCGGCATCTCGCTGATGACCGGGATGTGGTCGTTGATCCACACGCATCCCGCGCGGATCTCGCGGCTCGCGCGTCCGGCTCGGTTGAGGCCCTGCGTCCACGCCGACGCGGCCAGGCCGTAGACGGTGTCGTTGGCCAGGTAGATGCCCTCGTCGTCGGTGTCGAACGGCAGTGCCACCAGGACAAGGGCCGAAGACCTCGTCCTGCACGATCTCGCTGTCTTGTGCGGCGTCGGTGATCAGGGTCGGCAGGTAGTAGCTGCTCCCGGCCGGCGCGCCGGGGATCTGTCCGCCGGTGACGACAGTGGCGCCGGAGGCGGCCGTGCGACCGACCATCGCGGCCACGCGCTGTTGTTGGTCGCGCGAGATCAGGGGCCCGAGGTCGGTGTCGCCGATCGTCGGCGGCGCCGAGGACCACCGACGACATGAGCTCGGCGACCCGTTCCACGAACACCGCATACAGCGGCCGCTGTACATAGACACGGGTCGCCGCGGTGCAGTCCTGACCGGTGTTGATCAGCGAACCGGCCACCGCACCCTGTGCGGCGGCCTCGAGGTCGGCGTCGTCGAAGACGACGGAGGGGGCCTTCCCGCCGAGCTCGAGATGCAGCCGTCTACCCGGCACCGATGAGCCGATTGCGCGTCCCACTGTGGTGGACCCGGTGAACGACACCATCGAGCCGTCGCGGTGTTCGACCACCGCGGTCCCGGTGGTGACACCGCGGCCGGTGACCACGTTGATCACGCCGGCGGAGATGCCGGCGCGGGAGGCGGCGTCGGCGAACATCAGCGAGGTCAGGGGTGTCAGTTCGGACGGCTTGAGCACGACGACCGTGTTGCCCGCGGCCACCGATCCGTTCGCCCGCGGGGGTGCGTGATGCGCACATGTCGGATGGCGGCTTTCGCATCGGCTGCAACTCGCGGCCCGGTGCAGACCGTGATTGCCCGATATGGGGGTTCTGGGCGTCGATCGAGTGACCGAAGGCCCTAGCGACCGCCGTCACAGAGGAGTGCAATAGGAGACGCACAACCCGAGATCGTGGACGGACCGACCGGCTGAGGTCGCCGTCGCGCGATCGCGTTCGAGGGCGATGATGACCAGAACCACCCACACATTCCTCCACACCCCGACTCCCGATGCCGTCGACATCCGTCGACGCCAGTGGACCAATCGCTGCGACGTCTGTGATCGCACGCTGGTGGTCAAGGCGGTCGACTCCCATGACGCGGCGCGCATGCTTGCCCGGATCAACGGGTGGGTGCTGCACGACGGGCTGGTGCGTTGCCCGGGCTGTGCAGAAATACCACCGGCGGTCCGTACCCGGCCATGACCGCCCCGATCCCGTATCCCTGGTACGTCGCCGCCGCGGCGATCGGACGATGCGCGATCACCACGGTTGTGCTGATGCTGCGCCGGAAGGTGCATCAGCCGACCACCGAGTACGGCCGCGTGGTCGGTTTCTCCGACGGCACGCAGGCACGTGTGTACCGGGAGACCACCGTCGACGACGCCGCGCCGACGGCGCCGGTGACCCTGATCGTCGGGTTCCGAATCCGGTGGATCGGGGGAAACCGCGTGGTTCATTGGCTGTTCAGGGTCGAAAGTGTTTGCAACACAGTGCTGTTCGTGGGATTCCCCGGATTCAGGAGCAAACTCTGGATGGCCGACGACGCGAACCACCGCTACCGCGGTGTCTATGACTGGGATGGCGGACACCGCGCACACGCCTATGTGCGGGCCCTGTGGTGGCCACTGATGGTGATCAGCGAACGGGACTCCATCGCGTACCGGATCGTCGAGGGAACACGAGCGGCCACACTCGCCGGCGCCGACCCGCTTCCTGACCGCCAACAGTGGTGGCGACCACACTTGTCGGCGTGATTCCGGCGGGCACTGCCCGTGACATGCGCGTTTACCGGACGGTACGTCGCTGACCAGCCGATTTGTATCCACGGCCATCGGTGCGTAACTTATTCCAAGTCAGCGAGCCACGGCGCCGCCCCGGACAGACTCGAAAGAGACTGTGGGGGAAGGGAAACCGAGTAGCAGCTGACCACCCCAGCAAGATTGTTCGCCCGCATTTCGGTGTGGGGGATCGCTGGTGGGGTGGTTGGACAGGGTCTGGCGGGTCGGAAACCTTCGGGTTGACACCGCCGAGCGCGTCCAGTACACTGGAGAAGTTGCCCGGGATCGGGTAGCGAATCCAAAAAGTTGAGTACAGCTCACCGGAGTTCGCCCTTGTGATGGGGTGGTGTTGGTGGGTGTGTGTTCTTTGAGAACTCGATAGTGTGTTGGTGGATTGTTTGATGCCAAATTATTTTGGTGTCAGGGAGTTCATTAGTTTATGAAGTTTTTTGATGCCAGTTTGTTTTTTTGAGAATCATTTTGGTCAGGTTTTGCTTTCCTGGTTGAAGGATTGTGTTGAAACGCCGGCTTTTGGCTGGTTTTGTTTCGCTATTTTTTCATGGAGAGTTTGATCCTGGCTCAGGACGAACGCTGGCGGCGTGCTTAACACATGCAAGTCGAACGGAAAGGCCCAGCTTGCTGGGTACTCGAGTGGCGAACGGGTGAGTAACACGTGGGTGATCTGCCCCTGACTTCGGGATAAGCCTGGGAAACTGGGTCTAATACCGGATATGACCTTACATCGCATGGTGTTTGGTGGAAAGCTTTTGCGGTTGGGGATGGGCCCGCGGCCTATCAGCTTGTTGGTGGGGTAATGGCCTACCAAGGCGACGACGGGTAGCCGACCTGAGAGGGTGATCGGCCACACTGGGACTGAGACACGGCCCAGACTCCTACGGGAGGCAGCAGTGGGGAATATTGCACAATGGGCGCAAGCCTGATGCAGCGACGCCGCGTGAGGGATGACGGCCTTCGGGTTGTAAACCTCTTTCGCCAGGGACGAAGCGCAAGTGACGGTACCTGGAGAAGAAGCACCGGCCAACTACGTGCCAGCAGCCGCGGTAATACGTAGGGTGCAAGCGTTGTCCGGAATTACTGGGCGTAAAGAGCTCGTAGGCGGTTTGTCGCGTCGTCTGTGAAATTCTGCAACTCAATTGCAGGCGTGCAGGCGATACGGGCAGACTTGAGTACTACAGGGGAGACTGGAATTCCTGGTGTAGCGGTGAAATGCGCAGATATCAGGAGGAACACCGGTGGCGAAGGCGGGTCTCTGGGTAGTAACTGACGCTGAGGAGCGAAAGCGTGGGTAGCGAACAGGATTAGATACCCTGGTAGTCCACGCCGTAAACGGTGGGTACTAGGTGTGGGGCTCATTTCACGAGTTCCGTGCCGTAGCTAACGCATTAAGTACCCCGCCTGGGGAGTACGGCCGCAAGGCTAAAACTCAAAGGAATTGACGGGGGCCCGCACAAGCGGCGGAGCATGTGGATTAATTCGATGCAACGCGAAGAACCTTACCTGGGTTTGACATACACCAGACGACGGTAGAGATATCGTTTCCCTTGTGGTTGGTGTACAGGTGGTGCATGGCTGTCGTCAGCTCGTGTCGTGAGATGTTGGGTTAAGTCCCGCAACGAGCGCAACCCTTGTCCTGTATTGCCAGCGGGTTATGCCGGGGACTTGCAGGAGACTGCCGGGGTCAACTCGGAGGAAGGTGGGGATGACGTCAAGTCATCATGCCCCTTATGTCCAGGGCTTCACACATGCTACAATGGCTGGTACAGAGGGCTGCGATACCGTGAGGTGGAGCGAATCCCTTAAAGCCAGTCTCAGTTCGGATTGGGGTCTGCAACTCGACCCCATGAAGTCGGAGTCGCTAGTAATCGCAGATCAGCAACGCTGCGGTGAATACGTTCCCGGGCCTTGTACACACCGCCCGTCACGTCATGAAAGTCGGTAACACCCGAAGCCGGTGGCCTAACCCTTGGGAGGGAGCCGTCGAAGGTGGGATCGGCGATTGGGACGAAGTCGTAACAAGGTAGCCGTACCGGAAGGTGCGGCTGGATCACCTCCTTTCTAAGGAGCATGCAACATTCCCATGCCGGCGGCGTCTGTCCGTTGGGTGGGTGTGTGTTCATAGGGTGAAACATCAAACACGCCAACATGGTTGTCGGTCTCATCAGAGAGGTCGGTGGCCGGGTGACTGTTTCCGGTGACGGATTCGGTGCTGTCAACACACTGTCGGGGTTCTGAGGGAACACACCGTTTCTTCTGCCCATTTTCTTTGTCGTGCCGGTGAGGTGCCCTGTGGTGGGGTGCGGAGGTGTGGCGGGTTGTGGGTGTGTGTTGTTTGAGAAGTGCATAGTGGATGCGAGCATCTTTATTTATTGCAATGCATGACAAACTGTTTTTGGTTTGTGTGTTTTGTTCGAGTTTGTTCTCAAGAACGTGTCTAATTTCGGTCCTCACGTGATGATGGTCTGTGACTGTTGTGTGTGGGGGTTGTTGTTAGGTGTTGTTGTAAGTGTTTTAGGGCGTTCGGTGGATGCCTTGGCACCAGGAGCCGATGAAGGACGTGGTAGGCCGCGATAGTCCTCGGGGAGTTGTCAAACGAGCTGTGATCCGAGGGTGTCCGAATGGGGAAACCCAGCACGAGTGATGTCGTGTTACCACCAGCTGAATGTATAGGCTGTGTGGGGGGAACGTGGGGAAGTGAAACATCTCAGTACCCATAGGAAGAGAAAACAATTGTGATTCCGTGAGTAGTGGCGAGCGAAAGCGGATGAGGCTAAACCATGCGCATGTGATACCGGGTAGGGGTTGTGTGTGTGGGGTTGTGGGGAGTGTCTTTCCTGATCTACCTGTCAGGACGTGAGTCAGAAAATCGCATGTTAGGTGAAGTGGCCTGGAATGGTCTGCCGTAGACGGTGAGAGTCCGGTAACTGAAAGCGTGTGGTCTTGCGTGATGTTTTCCCAAGTAGCAGCGGGCTCGTGGAATCTGCTGTGAATCTGCCGGGACCACCCGGTAAGCCTGAATACTTCCTGGTGACCGATAGCGGACTAGTACCGTGAGGGAAAGGTGAAAAGTACCCCGGGAGGGGAGTGAAATAGTACCTGAAACCGGACGCTTACAATCCGTCAAAGCCTGTGCACCTTCGGGTGGTGGGTGATGGCGTGCCTTTTGAAGAATGAGCCTGCGAGTTAGTGCTCGGTGGCAAGGTTAACCCGTGTGGGGTAGCCGTAGCGAAAGCGAGTCTGAATAGGGCGTTGAGTCGCTGGGTCTAGACCCGAAGCGAAGTGATCTACCCATGGCCAGGGTGAAGCAGCAGTAAGATGTTGTGGAGGCCCGAACCCACTTCAGTTGAAAATGGAGGGGATGAGTTGTGGGTAGGGGTGAAAGGCCAATCAAACTTCGTGATAGCTGGTTCTCCCCGAAATGCATTTAGGTGCAGCGTTGCATGTTTCTTACTGGAGGTAGAGCTACTGGATGGCCGATGGGCCCTACTAGGTTACTGACGTCAGCCAAACTCCGAATGCCGGTAAGTGAGAGTGTGGCAGTGAGACTGCGGGCGATAAGGTTCGTAGTCGAGAGGGAAACAGCCCAGATCGCCGGCTAAGGCCCCTAAGCGTGTACTAAGTGGAAAAGGATGTGGGGTCGCGAAGACAACCAGGAGGTTGGCTTAGAAGCAGCCACCCTTGAAAGAGTGCGTAATAGCTCACTGGTCAAGTGATCCTGCGCCGACAATGTAGCGGGGCTCAAGTACACCGCCGAAGCCGCGGCACTCCACCATGACATCCGCGATCCTCTACGGGGGGTTGTGTAGTGGGTGGGGTGGGTAGGGGAGCGTCCTGCATCCGTGGAAGCGCCGGAGTGATCTAGGTGTGGAGGGTGTGGGAGTGAGAATGCAGGCATGAGTAGCGAAAGCAGAGTGAGAAACTCTGCCGCCGGATGACCAAGGGTTCCTGGGCCAGGCTAATCCGCCCAGGGTGAGTCGGGACCTAAGGCGAGGCCGACAGGCGTAGTCGATGGACAACGGGTTGATATTCCCGTACCCGTGTATCCGCGCCCATGCTGAATCAGTTGTACTAACCATCCAAATCCCAATGGACTGCCTTCGGGTAGCCGGCGGGGGCTGCATGGGACCTTGGCTGGTAGTAGGCAAGCGATGGGGTGACGCAGGAAGGTAGTGGGGCCAGTGAGTGGTTGTACTGGTGTAAGCCTGTAGGGCGAGTGGTTGGTAAATCCGTCACTCATGTGCCTGAGAGGTGATGCGTAGCCGTTGAGGCGAATTCCATGATCCTATGCTGCCGAGAAAAGCCTCTAGTGAGTTGGTACACGGCCCGTACCCCAAACCAACACAGGTGGTCAGGTAGAGAATACTAAGGCGATCGAGAGAACTGTGGTTAAGGAACTCGGCAAAATGCCCCCGTAACTTCGGGAGAAGGGGGACCACGACTGGTGAACACTTTTTCGGTGGGAGCTGGTGGTGGTCGCAGAGACCAGAGAGAAGCGACTGTTTACTAAAAACACAGGTCCGTGCGAAGTCGTAAGACGATGTATACGGACTGACGCCTGCCCGGTGCTGGAAGGTTAAGAGGACCGGTTAGTGGGATTCGTCCCGCGAAGCTGAGAATTTAAGCCCCAGTAAACGGCGGTGGTAACTATAACCATCCTAAGGTAGCGAAATTCCTTGTCGGGTAAGTTCCGACCTGCACGAATGGCGTAACGACTTCTCTGCTGTCTCAACCACAGACTCGGCGAAATTGCATTACGAGTAAAGATGCTCGTTACGCGCGGCAGGACGAAAAGACCCCGGGACCTTCACTATAGCTTGGTATTGGTGTTCGGTTCGGTTTGTGTAGGATAGGTGGGAGACTGTGAAGTGGGCACGCCAGTGTTCATGGAGTCGTTGTTGAAATACCACTCTGATCGTATTGGACTTCTAACCTCGGACCCTGATCGGGTTCAGGGACAGTGCCTGGTGGGTAGTTTAACTGGGGCGGTTGCCTCCCAAAATGTAACGGAGGCGCCCAAAGGTTCCCTCAGCCTGGTTGGCAATCAGGTGTTGAGTGTAAGTGCACAAGGGAGCTTGACTGTGAGACGTACATGTCGAGCAGGGACGAAAGTCGGGACTAGTGATCCGGCACCAACGTGTGGAAGTGGTGTCGCTCAACGGATAAAAGGTACCCCGGGGATAACAGGCTGATCTTCCCCAAGAGTCCATATCGACGGGATGGTTTGGCACCTCGATGTCGGCTCGTCGCATCCTGGGGCTGGAGTAGGTCCCAAGGGTTGGGCTGTTCGCCCATTAAAGCGGCACGCGAGCTGGGTTTAGAACGTCGTGAGACAGTTCGGTCTCTATCCGCCGCGCGCGTTAGAAACTTGAGGAAACCTGTCCCTAGTACGAGAGGACCGGGACGGACGAACCTCTGGTGTGCCAGTTGTTCCGCCAGGAGCATTGCTGGTTGGCTACGTTCGGAAGGGATAACCGCTGAAAGCATCTAAGCGGGAAGCCTGTTCCAAGATGAGGTTTCTCTCCCTCTTGAAGGGTTAAGGCCCCCTACAGATCATGGGGTTGATAGGCCAGAACTGGAAGCCTGGTAACAGGTGTAGGTGACTGGTACTAATCGGCCGAGGACTTACAACAACACTCTTACATTTTTTTGTGAGTGGGTTTGATGGAGATGGTTTTGCGCATCCACTATGTACTTCTGAAACAATGCACGCATGATAATGCGGACGCGTGAGCGTTTGTTTCATAGAGTTTCGGCGGCTATAGCGGTGGGGAAACGCCCGGTCCCATTCCGAACCCGGAAGCTAAGCCTGCCAGCGCCGATGGTACTGCACTTTAGTCAGTGTGGGAGAGTAGGACACCGCCGAACAATTTTTTGGGTATGCCCCGTGACCACCATTGTGTGGTCACGGGGCATCACTCGTTTCAGGGCTTTGTGTGCCGGCCGGCCTGACAGTCGGGGGTTCAACCCACCTGAAACTAGGGGAACGTCGGGATACCGCCGGGCCTGAAACCAGGGGAACGTTTGTTTCCCCTACCTTCGTCACCATCCCCGAGGTGTATCCCGGGGAACGTCACGAAAGACGGGGAAGCCCGGGTTTCCCCTAGATTCTGTCGGCAGGGACCCGGATGGGTCGTCGACGCCGGCAGAACCTGTCAGACCCGTCGAGAACCTCCGGTGATGTTGGGTTTCCCCGACCTCTGTCACCTTCCCCCAGTTACAACACGGGGAACGTCACGAAACCAGGGGAAGGTCGTGGCAGGTCCCCGGTAACCGGTCCAGGTAGTTCTAGAGCCGGTTCCTCGTTGTGATCGTCAGTCGATCTCGCAGCCCACGGGGTGATGTTGGTGGGTGCATCGGGCAGCGTACTCGGCCGGGGTTTGGTAGCCCAGCGCCGAGTGCCGGTGTCGGTGGTTGTGGTCGTCTTTGAAGTCTTCGATGACCACGCGGGCCTCGATCAGTGTGGGCCAGCAGTTGCGGTTCAAACACTCATCGCGCAGCCGGTTGTTGAACGACTCGATGAACCCGTTGTTCCACGGTGTGCCGGGCGGAATGTAGGAGATCCCCACCGACCCTGCGCAGAACGCTTGTAGGGCTTCTGAGATGAACTCGGGGCCGTTGTCCATGCGCAGCACCATCGGTGGGCCACCCCAGATCGCGAATGTCTTCTCCAACTCCTCGATCAACCGCTCGGCCGGGATGGACCGGTCCACGATGTTCAGCAGCGACATGCGGGTGTGTTCGTCGACCATCGAAGCGATCTTGACCTTCTTGCCGTCGACGGTGGAATCGAACTGAAAGTCCAATGCCCACACCACCTTCGGCGCGTCCGCGACAACAATCGGGACCGATGACTGGCCGGCCCGTTTCCGGCGTGGCGCGCGCCGGACCTGCAGTCCTTCGTCCTTCCACAACCGGTGCACCTTCTTCTTGTTGATCTCGATGCCGTCGTCGAACCGCAGGTGTGCCCACGCCCGCCGGTACCCGTGCCGTGGATTCTTGCGGGCATAGACACGCAGCTGCTCGCGCAGTGCGAAGTCGGGATCGGCCGGTGTCTGCGCCTGCGGCAGGCGTCGATACGCGGATCGGGACAGCCCAACTACCCTGCACGCCATCCGTTCTGACATGTTCTTGACGTCTTTGAGCATGTCGATGGCGGCGCGTTTGGCGGTTGGGCTCAGAATTTTCCCCTGGCGATCTCCCGCAGCGCGTCTTTCTCCAACTCGGCATCGGCGAGCAGTCGTTTGAGTCGGTTGTTCTGCTCGCGTAGTTCTTTGAGTTCCTTCGCGGCGTCGCCGTCCATGCCGCCGTACTGGCGGCGCCAGTTGTACAAGGTCGCTGCCGACACCTCGAGGTCGGCGGCGATCTCCTCGCCGGTCTTGCCTTCCGCGGCCAGTTCGTCGGCCCGGCGCAGCTTGCGCACGATGTCCTCCGCCGAATGGCGCTTGCGTCCTGCCATGTTCTTCATCGTCCCTTCTTCGCCCTCATCAGGGCAATCAGGACTCTAAAACCACCCGGGCCGGTTCACTGGGGACACGCCAGTCGGCTTCCCCTAGTTTCAGGAGCACACGGCGTTCCCCTAGTTTCGGGGTGGCACAGGTAGGAGTACGGCCCGGAGCACCTTCGTGATCGCTGAGGGCCTCACGTGACCCCGCGTCGACCTGACGTTCCGTCACACCGGTGATGAAGTCCCGCGGCCGTTCCGGCGGCCAGAGCCGGCCCCAGGCACGCTATGGCGCAAGGGATACGTCCGAAGGTGGGCGGGTACGCCACGAGCGAGCAGAGGCCTCGTGAGGCCACTGCTACATCTCGCCGTGTTCAAGTCGGCTCCGAACGGTCGTACTCTGCGGGGTGGGGACTTCGCCCTCCCGTGGGAGTTGGCCACGATGAAAGTCCCGGAGCCACAAGGGGATCAGAGAGCGCGAGCATCACTACTGGCGCTGGAGGCCACTACTGGCCGACACTGCAATGCAATTCGCCCTGTGATGACAGGATATGCGCCAATTGGGCTTCACAGCTACGGAATTGGGTGACCTAGTGTCGCGTGTCGTAAGTACCTAAATGGATTCAATGCTGCGAGAATGAGTTATGGCGAATTCTGCGGCTCCGGCATTGATGATCTGCGACAGTGACAGCGAGGAGTTGGAGCGGATCGTGCGGTCGACCACAGCCTCGGCGGGGTTGGTGATGCGGGCGCGGATTGTGTTGCTGGCCGGGCAGGGGCTGGCCAATACTCGGATCGCCGAACGGGTCGGCACGACGGTGGTGACGGTCTTGAAGTGGCGTAAACGCTACCTGCAACACGGAATCGCCGGGCTCGGTGATGCCGCACGCTCGGGCCGGCCCCGCACGCTCGACCATGCTGATGTCGTGGCCGCCACGCTCAGACCGCCACCGAAGAAGTACGGCGTCACCCACTGGTCCTCGCGGTTGCTGGCAACGCATTTGGGTATCGGCAACGCCACGGTGGCCCGCGCGTGGCGGGAATACGGGGTACAGCCGTGACGGGCGGGCGGGCACGTTCAAGTTCTCCACCGACCCCGAACTGGTCGCCAAGGTCACCGACGTCGTCGGCCTCTACCTCGCCCCACCGGACAACGCGATCGTGCTCTGTGTCGATGAGAAGTCCCAGATCCAGGCGCTCGACCGCACCGCACCGATGCTGCCGATACGGCCCGGCGCGATCGAACGTCACACCCACGACTACCGCCGCCACGGCACCACCACTTTGTTCGCCGCGTTGGAGATTGCGACCGGAAACGTCACTGCCACAGTCAAACCCAAACACCGGCACCAGGAGTTCCTGGCGTTTCTGCGTCAGCTCGATCGCGCCTACCCCGAGGGGGACCTGCATCTGGTCATGGACAACTACGCCACCCACAAAACCCCGGCCGTCAAAGCCTGGCTGGCCACTCACCCTCGATTCCAGGTGCACTTCACCCCGACCTCGGGCTCATGGCTCAACCTCGTCGAAGTCTGGTTCGGCATCCTCGACCGCCAAGCCATCCGCCGCGGAATCTTCACCTCCGTCCAAGACCTCAACGCGAAGATCCGGGCATTCATCAACGGCTGGAACACCCGCAAACACCCCTTCGTTTGGACCAAAACCGCCGACGAGATCCTCGCGAAAGCACAACCGCCTACCAATTAACGACACGCGACACTAGGTACCGCTACCGGTAGGTCGGTTTGGCGAACGCACTCCGCTGCCGGGTACAGCCGAACGCGCGCCGCTCCATGGCGATGGATGCCCCCGAGAACCATACGTCCCGGCGGGCGCCAACAAGGGTTGCTGCAATGTTGCGCAACCGCTGGACAATCTTGCTGAGCGTTTGTTAGGTTGCGTGTCACCAGTCACACGAACCCGAAGGTATGTAGTCATGCCACCGACATTGACCCAGGTCGCGCGTCGCGCCGGAGTCTCTCTCCACCGCATCGCGGGCGTTCAGCGCCCCCGAGCGGATCTCTCCGGAGACGCTCGCCCGCATCGTGGCGGCGGCAGATGAGATCGGCTACGAGGCGTCGACACCTGGACGGCGCAACAGGGAGCGGGTGACCACGGCCACCACCGTGGCTGTCGTGGTCCCCGATATCGCGCACACCGTCTTCGCCAACTTCGTCAAGGCGGCCCAGGCCCAAGGCTGGCACCGTCGCCAGACAGTGCTGCTGACCGATACCGACGGCAGTGCTGACCGCGAGCGCGAGATGATCGGTGAGCTCGAGGGGCGGGTCGACGCGCTGGTGGTATGCGCTCCACGGCTTCCGTCCGCCGACATCGTTCAGCTCGCCGGTGAGACCCCGCTGGTACTCGTCAACCGGGACTCCGAGCAGTGCGACACCATCCTGGCCGACTTCGAGGACGGTCTGCGCCAGGCGTTCGATCAGCTCGTCGCGCTGGGCCACACCCACATCGCGTATGTCCAGGGATCACCACAGTCGTGGTCCAACGCGCGTCGTGTGGCTGCGGTGACGCAGTTGGTCGACGACCGCGACATCGAACTGACGCTGCTCGGCTGGCAGCAGGAGACCATCGCCGGCGGGCGTGCCGCTGCCGCCAGTGTGGTGGCCTCCGGGGCAACCGCGGTGATCTGCCACAACGATCCGATGGCCATCGGTGTGATGAACGGTGTCGCCGAGTTGGGACTCCGCATTCCGGAGGACCTCAGCGTCGTCGGCATCGACGATTCGCCACTGGCCGAACTCGCCCATCCAGGGCTCACCAGTATCAACGTCCCGATGGGGCGAGCTGGGGTGCTGGCGCTGGACCTGGTCTACCAGCGCTCGATCGAGCCGGACTCGCCTGTCCGCGAGGTCCATCTGCCCACTCAGCTCGTCGTCCGCCGGTCCACTTCTCACGCCCGCGAGGGCGACACCTCTTCGGAAGGACGACTTCGATGACCAAGATCGTTGTTGCAGACGCCAACCTCATACCGCACCGCGAGCGATTCGAGCAGAATCTCGCTGCCGGATTGCAGGTGTCCTGGCATCCAGGATTCGACGAGTCGGCCCTGCTCGACGACATCGTCGATGCGGATGTGTTGGTGGGTCCCCGCTTCACCACCGCCCTGGGCGCTCGCGCAGAGAAGCTGCGTCTGGTGCACGTCGCGGGAGCCGGAACCGATGGCATCGACTTCTCCGCGCTCCCGTCGCAGACGCTGGTCGCCAACACCTTCCACCATGAGCAGGCCATCGCCGAGTATGTGGTCGCAACGTCGACCATGTTGCTTCGTGGATTCATCGACCAGGATCACGCCTTGCGTGAGGCACGGTGGGCGAGTGCTGTCTACGATCGCAGCCTGCCGCAGGGACGTACCCTGGGATCGTCCCGCATCGGCTTTGTCGGGTTCGGCCACATCGGCCGGCGAACCTGGGAACTGCTGCGTCCCTTCGGCTCCACCGGTGCGGCTGTCACCGGAAGCGGCCGACTGGATGCGGCTGCCGAGGGCCTTTCGTGGGCCGGCGATGTGTCACGGTTGACCGAACTCGCAGCCGAATCGGATGTCCTGGTGGTCTCAGCCCCGCTGACCCCGGATACCGTCGGGATGATCGCCGCCCCGCAACTACGCGCACTGGGCCCAGAAGGCATTCTCGTCAACGTCGGACGGGGCGGCCTCGTCGATGAGCAGGCGGCGTTCGATGCGTTGCGCAACAACGTGATCCGTGCCGCAGCTCTGGATGTCTGGTACACCTATCCCGATGCAGACGGGCACGGCACGCCCGGGAATCTTCCGTTCGCGGACCTACCGAATCTGTTGATGACCCCGCACTCGTCGGGGATCGCCGACCACACGTTCATCGGCCGCGCCGACGACATCACCGACAACATCGCACGACTGCTGCGGGGTGAGCCGCTGATCAACCCAGTGCCGCGCCCGCACGCTGTGGAGAGTGAAGCATGACCGACAAGATCATCGCCGCAGACGTCATCGTCTGCAGCCCGACCCGAAACTTCGTGACCCTCAAGGTGACGACCGCCGACGGTGTCGTGGGGTACGGCGACGCCACCCTCAACGGCCGAGAGCTCTCGGTGGCCTCGTACCTCCGAGATCACGTCGCGCCGCTGCTGATCGGCCGGGACCCGGCACGCATCGAGGACACGTGGCAGTACCTCTACCGGGGTGTCTACTGGCGACGGGGTCCGGTCACGATGGCTGCAATCGGCGCCGTGGACGTCGCGCTCTGGGACATCAAGGGCAAGACCGTCGGCCAGCCCGTCTACCAGTTGCTCGGTGGAGCGGTTCGCGACCGCATCCTGGCCTACACCCACGCCACCGGGTGGGAGACCGCCGAACTCATCGACCAGGTCGTCGCGACCCGTGAGCGCGGCTTCCTGGCGATCCGGGCACAGGCGGGCGTACCCGGCCTGGACAACGTCTACGGTGTTCACAAGGGCGGTGGAGAGGGATACGAGCCGGCCGGACGAGGCGTGGCTCCCGTCGAGGAAGTCTGGGACACTGACGCCTACATCCGACACATACCCGGTGTGCTGGAACAGGTTCGAGAGCACGTCGGTCCCGAACTGAAACTGCTTCACGATGCCCACCATCGGCTGACCCCGCAGCAGGCGGCCCGACTGGGCAAGGCGCTCGAGGACGTCGACCTGTTCTGGCTCGAGGACGTGACCCCGGCCGAGAACCAGGACGTGCTGCGTCTCGTCCGCAATCACACGACCACTCCGCTGGCCATCGGCGAGGTGTTCAACACCATCTGGGACGCCCAGCACCTGATCACCGAACAGCTGATCGACTTCATTCGGGTGGCTATCGTGCACGCGGGTGGAATCAGCCACGTGCGCAAGCTCTTCGCACTTGCCGAGGTCTACCAGGTTCGGTGCGGGCCGCACGGCCCCTCCGACGTGTCGCCCATCTCCCTGGGCGCCGGTCTGCATCTCGGGATGGCGACACCGAACTTCGCGATCCAGGAGTACATGGGATACGACCCGCTGGTCTCCGAGGTCTTCCCCCACGCGTGGAGCTTCGATTCGGGCTACCTGACCCCCGGGGACGCACCCGGTGTGGGAGTGGGCTTCGACGAAGTACTTGCCGCCCGCTATCCGTACGAGCCCGCCTACCTGCCTGTCGCACGTCGGCTCGACGGCACGATGACCGATTGGTGATGGACATGGCGAACCACCGACGACTCTCACGCACCACCGTTCCCGAGAACACCCTGCTCACTCCGACGGTTCCCGAGACCACCGGGATCGTGCACCTGGGGCTGGGGAACTTCCATCGCGCTCACCAGGCCGTCTACACGGCGCTGGCACTTGCCCACGAACCCGGACCGTGGGGAATCCTCGGCGTGGCCAATCGCTCACATACGGTGACCGACGCCATGGCACTGCAGGACGAGCTCTACAGCGTTGTGCAGATCTCCCCAGCCGGTTCGACGGTGACGGTGCCCGGCGTGCATACCGGGACACTCGTGGCCTCGGACGCGCCAGAAGAGGTGGTGGCGGCGCTCGCGGCACCGACCACCCGCATCGTCACCGTGACCGTCACCGAGAACGGATACCACCTCGATCCCGACACCGGTGGTCTGGACCTGACCGCGCCCGAGATCGTCGGCGACCTGGCCGAGGACGTCGCACCGGGAACAACCGTAGGACTGATCGCCCGGGCCCTGATCCGTCGAGCGCAGACACATCGGGCCCCGGTCACCGTGCTGAGCTGTGACAATCTGGTGTCCAACGGGCGACAGACAGAGCAGGTCGTCCGCGACTTCCTGCGGGCGGTCCAGGCCCACGAGACGCTGGCCTGGATGGATGAGGGAGCAGTGACCTTCCCGAATTCGATGGTCGATCGCATCGTCCCGGCCTCGGCGGATGGGTACAACGACGAGGCCAGTGCCCAGCTCGGCGTGCGCGACACCATTGCCGTTCCCGCCGAGCCCTTCTCGATGTGGGTCGTCGAGGACGTCTTTGCCGCAGGGCGTCCCGCCTGGGAGCACGCCGGTGTCCGCTTCACCCACGACGTCGAGCCGTACGAGCTGATGAAGGTACGCCTGCTCAACGGCACACACTCACTGATCGCCTACCTGGGTGCGCTGTCGGGCGCAGCCACCATCCCGGAATCGGTGGGCCGGCCACTCATCGCCGCGGCGGCCCGATCGGTCCTCCGGCACGAATACCTGCCGACGGTCCCGGTCCCGGCCGACGTGGACATCGACAAGTACATACGTCAGCTGTTCTCGCGATGGTCCAACACCGCGTTGGGGCACCGCACATCCCAGGTCGGTTCTGACGGATCGGTCAAGTTGGCCCAACGTATTCCCGAACCGGCGCTGGTTGCGTTGAAGTCGGGGCGGATGCCGGAGTACCTGGCGTTGACCGTCGCGGCCTACCTGTGCGCCATCGCCCCACCACCGGGTTTCGAGCCGGGACCGCACGCCCGCGCCATGACCGATCCGGCGCGTGAGCGTCTGGTGGCGATGGCGCAGTGCGCGACGTCCACGCTGGACTTCGTTCGTGAGGTGTCCATCAGCGGCGGAATCCTGCCCACCTCGATGGCGGCCCACGACGACTTCATCGGCCGTATCGCCCAGTACATAGATCTGATCGTCAACCAGGGAGTCGTAGTGGCGCTCAACACCGCTGCCGAATCCGAGACCACCCCCACGCGCTGAGCGCGCGTAATCACCCATCGCCCCGAATCAGGGCTACCCCCTACCCTTTTGGAGGCCACATCATGGTCACAACACATGGACACGCAGATCCCCCTGCCGCACGTGCAGATGCGTCGTCCCACGAGCCCGAAGCCGACCCCACTGCCGTCCGGCGGGCGGCCTGGGCAGGTCTGATCGGGACCACGCTCGAGCAGTACGACTTCGTCATCTACGGCACCGCGTCGGCGCTGATCTTCAACGAGTTGTTCTTTCCCAACATCTCGCCGGCAGCGGGCATCCTGGCCAGCTTCAGCGCCTACGCGGTGGGATTTGCTGCGCGCCCGCTCGGCGGACTCTTCTTCTCGCGCTACGGTGACCGGCTCGGCCGCAAGTGGGTGCTGGTGGCCACACTGATGCTGATGGGCGGTGCGACCCTCGCGATCGGCCTGCTGCCGACCTACAACCAGGTCGGCCTGCTGGCCCCTGCCCTGCTGGTCTTGTGCCGATTCCTCCAGGGATTCGGTGCCGGCGCCGAACAGTCCGGAGGTGCAACCCTTCTCACCGAGACGGCGCGCAAGGGAAGGCGCGGCAGGGTGGCCTCGCTGGTGATGACCGGTGCCGCCCTGGGAACTGCGCTCGGCGCGCTGGCCTGGGTGCTGGTGCAGATGCTGCCCGACGATCAGCTGATGTCGTGGGGCTGGCGACTGGTGTTCTTGAGCAGCCTGCTGGTGACGATCGCCGCATACATCATCCGTCGAAAGCTCAATGAGAGCCCGGTGTTCGAGGAGCTCAAGGAACAGCACAAGGCGCCGCGTACGCCGGTCCGCGAGGTGTTCGCCAATGGCAAGCGTCCGCTGTTCATCGTCATGTTCATGACCATCGGTATCAGCGCCCAGTCGTACACCTACCAGGTGTACATGGCCTCCTACCTGAAGAACGACGTCGGGATCGACGCCTCCTTCGTGCCGAAGGTCCTGCTCATCGGCGCGATCTGTGGCGGTATTGCTGCGTTCGGATTCGGTTGGCTGTCCGACAAGGTCGGTCGTAAGCCGGTGTACATGGGCATCGTCACCGTGCTGGTTCTGCTGCCCATCCCGACCTTCATGGCATTGAGCACCGGAAACTACGTCCTGATCACCATCGTGATGATCATCGGCTTCGTCTTCGCCTGCCAGGGGGCCGTGGGTGTCACCATGAGCTACTTCCCGGAGATCTTCGGCTCCCGCTACCGCTACGCCGGTGTGACGCTGGGTCGCGAGTTCGCGTCGGTCTTCGGCGGCGGTGTGGCCCCGCTGATCTGTGCAGCGCTGATGACGGCCTTCGACGGCTCCTGGGTGCCGGTCGCCGTGTACATGATCATCATGGCGGTCAGCGTGTGGGTGGCCGCGACGCTGGCCCCGGAGACCCGTGACCGGGACCTGACGCTGGAAGCAAATGCGACGGACCGGGATTCGGACCAGAACAAGGCTGTGGCCGCATGAGTGCCCCGGTGATCGCGGTGCTGCGCGCCCAGCATGCCGACCGCTACCTCCCGGTCATCGAGACGCTGGCCTCCGGCGGGATCACCTCGGTGGAGCTGACGATGAGCACTCCGGGGACGCTGGAGTCCTTCGCCGCGATCCGCTCCGCCGTGGACCCGGCGGTGGAGATCGGGGTGGGAACGGTCACCTCGGTGGATCAGGTGGCGACGGCGGCCGAGGTGGGAGCCGACTATCTGGTCACGCCCGTCACCGATCCGGCGGTGATCGCCGCCGCCGTCGCGGCGGATCTCCCGATCTATCCGGGCGGTCTGACACCGACGGAGTTGTGGCAGGGGTGGCGGGCAGGGGCCCGCGCGGTCAAGGTCTTCCCGGCCAGCACCGTCGGTCCCGGCTACATCTCGCACCTGCGTGGCCCCTTCCCGGACATCGAGGTGGTGCCCTCGGGCGGCATCTCCATCGACGACGCCGCGGCGTGGATCGAGGCAGGGGCCTATGCGGTCAGCCTCGGCGGCCCCCTGCTGGGGGATGCGTTGAAGGGCGGGAGTCTCGACGAGCTGGCCCAGCGCTGTCGGCACCTGGTGCGTTCCCTCGACCGCACGGCGGCATCCCGGTGAGAGTGCTCACCTTCGGCGAGACGATGGCGCTGACCCGCTCGCGCGACGTCGGCCCCATCTCGCACAGCGCCGACCTGCGCCTGGGCATCGGTGGGTCGGAGAGCAACGTGGCGATCGCGTTGCGTCGACTCGGGGTACCGGTGACCTGGGTGGGTCGGGTCGGCGCCGACGGCTTCGGAGAGCTGGTGCGTCGGGAGCTGCGCGCCGAGGGCATCGATGCCCGCGTGATCTGCGACGAGACCGCACCCACCGGCCTGATGGTGAAGGAACGGCGCACCCCCGACGCCGGTCGGGTCTGGTACTACCGGTCGGGCAGCGCAGGCTCCCGGCTGCACCCGGCCGATATCACCGACGGGGACATCGCGGATGCGTCATTGGTCCATCTGACGGGTATCACCCCGGCTCTCTCGGAGAGCGCCCGTGACACCACCTTCGACGTCGTCGCCCGCGCTCGCGCAGCCGGTGTCACCGTCTCCTTCGACCTCAACTATCGACGTGCGCTGTGGTCGCCGGACGAAGCGGGTGCGGTGTACCGGGAGCTCATTCCCTTGGCCGACATCGTGTTCGGTGGCGATGAAGAACTTGCCATGGCAGTGGGCGCGGGGAGCCCCGAGCAGCTCGCCGAGCGGGTTCTGGACGCCGGAGCGGGCGAGGCGGTGGTCAAGCTCGGTGCTGACGGCGCCCTGGATGCCGGCACCGGGACGCTGCTCCGTGTACCCGCGGTGAAGGTGACCGTCGTCGATTCGGTGGGTGCTGGTGACGGGTTCGTCGCCGGGTACCTCGCGGAGTACCTGGCCGGGGCCGATCTGACGACTCGGCTGTCGACGGCCACCGCGGTAGGCGCTTTTGCCTGTACCGGAGAAGGAGATTGGGAGTCGCTGCCGCGCCGGGACGAACTCGGTCTCCTCGGCGCCGACGAACCGGTGATCCGATGAGGACCGGTCGACCCGGCGCCCACGAATCCGACGAACATCCGAAAATCGATGAGGACAAACTGATGTCAGAGACAACGACCGGTACCCACGCTGTTGCGGTGGTGGCGCACGCTGCCGACGACCTCCGCGTCGAGCAGGTCGCCGTCCGCCCGCCGAAGAACGACGAGGCGCTGCTGCGTATCGCCTACGGCGGTATCTGCGGATCGGACCTGCATTACTGGCGTCATGGTGCCGCAGGTGAGTCGATCCTGCGGGCGCCGATGCGCCTGGGCCATGAGGCGTCAGGCGTGGTGGTGGCGGCCGCGGCCGATGGCAGCGGCCCGGCCGCGGGTACCGCCGTCACCATTCACCCGGCAACCCCTGGCGGCGATCCGAGTGACTACCCGGCCGACCGGCCCAACATCTCGCCCGGCTGCGTCTACCTTGGTTCTGCCGCGCACTTTCCGCACGCCGACGGGCTCTTCGTCGAGCAGGTTGCGGTGCCCACCCGCATGCTGCGGGAGCTGCCCGACGGTCTGGACCTGCGCACCGGGTCGCTGGCCGAGCCGGCGAGTGTGGCGTGGCATGCCGTGGCCCGAGCGGGCGACGTTGCGGGCAAGAAGATCCTGGTGGTGGGAGCGGGGCCGATCGGAGCCCTGACGGTTGCGGTGCTGGCCCGTGCAGGGGCGGGTCATATCACCGCGGTCGATCTCCACGACTACCCCTTGAACGTCGCACTCCAGGTGGGTGCGAACGAGGTGATGTCGGCAGCCGATACTGAAACGGTGGCTGCCGTCGGCGCCGACATCACCATCGAATGTTCCGGCAACAGCAAGGGTTTGGCATCGGCCATCGCAGCCACGAAGCGCGGCGGTCGGGTCGTGATGGTCGGCTTGCTGCCATCCGGTGAGCAGCCCGTTCCGATCTCGCTGGCGATCACACGTGAGCTCGACCTCGTCGGGTCCTTCCGCTTCAACGACGAGATCGATGACGTGCTCGTCGCGCTGGCAGACGGATCGCTTGTGGTGGAGCCGATCATCACCGCCGAGTACCCGGTCGACGACGCGCTGGAGGCATTCGCTCGAGCCGGCGACGCGGCGAACTCGAGCAAGGTCTTGCTGCGTTGGTGATGTGCCGGGCACCCCGAGGCGTGGCCACCGGTCGGGTTCGAAACTAGGGGAGGGTGTTCTTCCCCTACTTTCGCAGGCTTCCCCGGGTTTCACGGCTTCCCCGGGTTTCAGGACGTCTCGGGGGCCTGGCGAGGGGAGGGCCGGTCGCGATGAGCATCAGGACGGGATCGTGCGGGCCACGGCCTGCCGTCCGAGGTCCTGAAGAACGGCGGCAGTCGTCGGCGCCCCGTTCGTGCACGGCCACCCGTGCACTGCCTCCCGATGCGCGGCAGAGACGACGTCCGCGCCCCACCGAGCACCGAGGAGGCCGCCGGCGATCGCCGCCACGGTATCGGTGTCGTTGCCGATCCGGATGGCCGTGTACAGCGCCTCGAGGTGATGACGCTCCGGTTCGTCCTCGACGACAGGGGTCTGCAGGACCGCGGAGGCGGCCGCCTGGAGGGCACTGACGGTGAACCCGTTGGGGGCGAACTCGAGCGGACTGTCGGTCTCGGCCGCGGTCAACCACTCCGCCCACCGGCCACGCCGATCCGTCGGCAGCAGATCGAGTCCGCCGCGAATGTCGAAGCGGGCCTCGTGGATCGCGATACGTATGGCCTCACACCACAGCACACATGAGTCGCCGGCGAGCTCGTCTGCATGGGTGAGAGCGGCGACGGCGCGGGCGGCGTCGGCGAGGTGTTCACGGTCGTCGAGATGGGCGAGTGCGACGGGGGCAGTGCGCATCAGCGCGCCATTACCGGCCGATCGGGGATGCGCGGCCGCGTAGGCGTTCGAGATCTCGCGCAGCACGGCACCGGGCGCGGCATCGGGCTCCTGCTGGAGCCGACGCCGGGCGGCGTCGAGCACGGCGTAGGTCTGGTTGCCGATGTCCGGCGGACGGCTACCCGGGAAATCGGACACCCACCGCAGGAATCCGCGTGCCACGGCGTCGAGGCCCTCCGCGGAGGCCAGGTCGGCCCCGGTGGCCGCGACCTCGGCGATGGCCACGGCCATCGAGGTGTCGTCACTCCACTCGCCCGGGGCGTAGTCGCCCAGGCCACCGCCGATCATCTCGGGGATGTCGGTGGCGCCGAGCCGGCGACCGAACTCGTAGGGGACGCCGAGCGCATCCCCGACAGCGGTGAGCAGGAGTGCGCCGACGGCGCGGGACTGGATGTCGGACAAAGAGTTCTCCTCGTGGTGGGTGTGGCGGCTATGTGCGGCCGCGTTTGCGGTTGCCGGAGTGGTAGGAATCCCGCGACATCTTGGACATTCGGGCGGTCCCGAGCGTCGTTGCCTGCGAGGCGATCTGATCGATCAGGGCGAGGTCGTCGGCCATCGACCCGGCGACCTCGGGCGGTGCCCCCAGCACCGCCTCCTCGATGCTGGCGCGTGAGCGTGCCAGATGTGCCGCCCCCGCGGCCAGGTCGCCGGCCTCGTAGGCCCGTGACGCCTCGAGTTTGGCCTGCTGCCCTTCCTGGTACAGCTTCTCCGACCGCACCACCGGATCCGGCACGCGATCACCGAGTTCGTCACCGGGCACGACGTTCACCGAGATCGGCAACGTCACCGTGTGCTCGGTGAGGGTCCCGGTCTCCACGTAGCGCAGCTCGAGGGTGGCGAGCTGGGTCAGGCCCAATGCGGCGATCGCATCGACGTCCAGGCGCAGCAACAGCTTTCGCGACTCCTCACCGTAGAGGTCGCCGAGCTCGATCATCACCTCGCCGTCACCGATCTGGTGGGCGGGCAGATCGTTGTACATCGCCAGTGACTTCACCTGCGGGACATAGCGGACCGTCAGGGTGACCGCCTGCACCGACTTGGCGAGCAGACCGTCGAGCTCACCGGCGATCACGGCACCTGCGGCGTCCGGATCGGCGGCGAAGACGTGATTGCCGTTGCCGGCCCGCGCGATCACCGACAGCAACGACTCGTCGTATCCATCGCCGTATCCGAGGGTGGAGCTGATGATACCGTCGGCGGCAGCCTTCGCCGTGACCGCGGCGAACGCGTCGTGATCACGCATCCCGACGTTGATGTGGCCGTCGCTGACCACCAGCACGGTGCCGCCGCGGATGCCGGCCGACCGGGTGGCGCGCCGCAACTCCTGCAGACCGCGCAGGTAGCCCGACGAGAGGTCGGTGCAGCCGCCGGGGGTGACCGCGCGGACCCGGTCGGTGATGCGCTGCTTGTCGGTGAGCGGACCCGCGGGGACCACGATCTGGGCGTCGTCGTCGAAGGCGACCACGCCGAAGACGTCCGACGGCGCGAGCTGGGCGATCACCCCGGCGAGGGCCTGCTGCGCACCCTCGAGCGGCCGGCCGCTCATCGAACCGCTGCGGTCGAGGACCACCTGGAATGCGGCGGGTGCGCGCTCGGTGGTGGGGGCGGCCGGTGCCGCCAGATCGAGCAGCACGGTGACCTCGTCGGCGGACTCGTGGGCGACGACATCGACGTCGAGGGCGGCGGAGAACAACATGTCTTCGACTCCAATCTCCGCCCCGGCATCGGACCGAGGCGACTTTGCGCGTTTATGAGATTACTACTTTGCGCAGAATCTCGCATAGGGTTGACCGGTGACTGCTGCGAAGTTCAGTCGATTGACCGACTACCCGCGTCCCAGCGTTGCCGTCGACATCGCGGTGCTCACCGTGGTGGGCGATGCGTTGTGCGTGGTCGTCCAGCGTGACGAGACCGGCGCTCCGGCGCTACCGGGACGGTTCATCCGGGAACGGCACACCGTCACCGAGACGGTGCACGAGGTGGTGCAGCTGAAACTGGGGCTCTCGCCCGATCACATCCACCCGCATCTGCTGCGGGTGTTCGATGATCCTGATCGGGATCCCCGGGGATGGACGATCTCGATCGCGCATGCCGTCGCGCTGCCTGCCGCGCAGCTGACGGACGTGGTCGGGGAGTTGCAGCCGGTGACCGACACCGGTGCGCTCGCCTCAGGCGAGGCGCTGCTCTACGACCACGAACAGATCATCGCAGCCGCCACCGACAGTCTGCGCCGACGCTACGAGGACCGCCCCGACCCCGACAATCTCCTCACCCCGCCGTACACGCTCACCGAGCTGCGGGAACTGCACGAGGCGATCCTCGGCCGGCGTCTGATGCGCGACTCGTTCAATCGTCGTGTCCAGCCGCTACTGGCTCCGCAGGTCGACGCCGCGGGCAGCCCGGTCACCCGCGCAGCGGGCGGCCGGCCTGCGCGTCTGTTCGCCAAAGGGTCCGCCCCGACGGCGACCTTCGGATGGAAGCTGCCGAGCAAGGACGAGCAGTGACCCCGTCGTCGCTGCCCGGGTCGTCCCTGCTCGGGTCGGCGTTACTCGGGTCAGCGTTACTGGGGTCGGGGCAGCTCAGGAGTTGGCCGTCGACCCGTACATCGCCTGCAGCGCGGCCTTCTGGATCTTGCCCGACGGCGTGAGCGGCAGGGACTCCACCACGACGATCCGCTCGGGCTGCTTGTACCGGGCGAGCTGCTCCCGGCACCTCGCGTGCAGCCGGCTGAGGTCCAGTTCCTCGTCGCCGACGACGATCGCCCAGCCGACCTCACCGTAGGTCGCATCCGGTACACCGATCACCGCGACCATCACCACGCCGGGGGCGGTGGCCAGCACATTCTCGATCTCGGCGGGATACACGTTGTATCCGCCGCGTACGTACATCTCCTTCTTGCGCCCGCGCATCACCACATGCCCGTCGGCCCGCAGGGTGGCCATGTCGCCGGTGCGCAGCCACCCGTCGTCACCGAAGGCCAGCTCCGTGGCGTCGGGCCGCTGCCAGTACCCGTCGGCCAGACAGGCCCCACCGACGAGGAGTTCGCCGTCGACACCGTCCTCGACGTCGGCGCCCGCGTCGTCGACGACGCGCACCCGGGTGTCGCCGATCGGCACGCCGAGCGTCTCCACCAGGGTGTCGAGGTCGTCGTCGGCCGCGGAGATCACCGCCCCGCCCGAGGTCTCCGACAACCCGTAGAGATTGGCGAGCCGGGCGCCCGGGAAGGCATCGGCCACCCGACGGCCCAGCGCCGGGTCCAGATTCGATCCGCCGACCACGCACAGCCGTATCGCGGACAGATCGGCGTCGGCGAAGGCCGGTTCGCCCAGCATCAACGAGAACATCGTCGGTACCCCCACGCACAGGGTCGCGCGGTGGTCGATGATCGCCTGCAACGACTGCTGCGGATGGAATCCGGGCACCACGATGAGCCGCGCGCCGACCACCGCCGCGGCGATGACGGTGCAGGTGAGCCCGCCGACATGGTTGAACGGCATGTGCGCGATCACCGCGTCGTCGGCGGTCTGCTCGAGGTGCACCGCCTGCGCCCGCGCCGACGCCAGGATGCTGCCGTGGGTGAGCATTGCGCCCTTCGGTGCGCCCGTGGTGCCGGAGGTGTACAGCAGCACCGCGGTGGCCAGCGTCGACACCGGCTCCCATTGCCGTGCGGTGGACGGTGCGGACTCGAGCAGATGCGCCCACGAGCGGCTGCCGTCGAAGCCGTTGTGACCCAGGAAGACGAAGTGTTTGACGCCGGGCAGCCGTGAGCGGAAGCCCTCCAGGAACCCGACGAAGTCGAAGCCACGGTGCTCGGACGCGCAGATGAACACGCTCGCGCCGGACTCGTTGAGCATGAAGTCCAGCTCGTGCTCGCGGTACTGGATGTTGAGTGCCACCAGCGTCGCACCGATCCGGCCGGTGGCGATCAGGGCGAGAATCCACTCCGGGCCGTTCGGCGCGGCGATCGCCACCCGGTCACCCGGGCCCACCCCGATGGTGTGCAGGCTGCGGGCGAGGCGGTCGGCGGTGTCGCGGACGTCGGCATAGGTCCAGGTGGTCTCGTCGGTGACCAGGAACGGGGCGTCGGGGGTGCGGTCCGCGATGTCGTCGATGACGGCGGGCAACGTCGCTGCCGGGGAGATCGATGCGCTCACCCCTCGGGAGTACCAGCGTGTGGCATCGGATGTCAGGCGATTGGATGGATCGTCACCCGGATGGATGCCGTGGCCGTTCGATGTCCGAGCGCTGTGGCACACTCCGGGCACCGCGACCCGACGTCACCGAGGAGGCCGACGCCATGCCGCACATCCTGCCCGCCGAACCCCGCTTCGCCGCCGGCGCCGAACGGTCCGTGTTCACCCGGCTGGCCGAGCAGATGCTCGCCGACGACCTGCTGATCTGCGGACAGCGCGTCACCGACCACACCAAAGACCACGAGGCCGACTTCGTCGTCGCGATCGCCGGTGCCGGCATCGTCTGCATCGAGGTCAAGGGCGGGGAGGTGTGGCACGACGGCGCCGGCTGGCTACAGGACCGGCCAGGTCAGGGCGCCAAGCGGATCGATCCGGTGGCCCAGGCCCGCGACGCCTGCTATGCGCTGCGCGAGTATGTGGAGGCCGACCCGCGGTGGCGGTCCGGCCGCGTGCGCTGGGATCACATGGTGGTGCTGCCCAACGTGAAACTCGCCGGCGACTACGCGCTGCCGGACTGCCCGCGCTGGAAGATCCTCGACCGCACCGAGCTCGACAACCTCATGCCGCTGATCCGGATGGTGTTGCTGAACAAGGACTCCGATGCGCAACCGATCACCGCCGACGGGATCGCCGACCTGCAGACCGTGCTCGCCGGACGTGGACTGCCGCAGCGCGATGTGGTGGCCCGTGCCCTGGCGAACGAGGACACCGCCGAGGCACTCACCGGCAACCAGGCGGTGATCCTCGACGCGATCGGCCTGCTCAACCGCGTGGAGGTGCGAGGCGGGGCGGGCAGCGGCAAGACCTTCCTCGCCGTCGAGCAGGCCCGCCGGCTGGCCAAGGCGCGCAAACGGGTTGCGCTGGTCTGCTATTCACATGGACTGGCGTCCTACCTCAAACGGGTCACGGCGAGTTGGCCGCGGCGCGAGCAGCCGGCATACGTGGGGGAGTTCCACGAACTCGGAATGCGGTGGGGCGCACCGTCGGGGCCGGACGAACGGATCCGCACCGCGGCGAGCCAGGACTTCTGGGAACACGAACTCCCCCGGAAGATGACCCGACTGGCCGAGGAACTGCCCGCGGGGCACCGCTTCGACGCGATCGTGGTGGACGAGGCGCAGGACTTCGCCGACGAATGGTGGCCGCCGATGCTCGCCTGTCTGGGCGATCCCGACGAGGACGGCCTGTACGTGTTCAGCGATGAGGCACAACGGGTTTTCGACCGGCAGGGAACACCACCGGTCCCACTGGTGCCCCTGTTGCTCGACCACAACTTGCGCAACACCCGGCAGATCGCGACGGCATTCCGGCCGATGGTCGGTCAGCGGATGCAACTGCGTGGCGGTGACGGTCCGGAGGTGCGGTTCATCGCCTGCGGCCCCGATCAGGCGTGCGACGTCGCCGACGATCAGATCGATCCGCTCCTCGGCCAGGGATGGGCGCCCGGCGACATCGCCCTGCTGACCACCGGTTCACGCCACCCCGAGCAGGTCAATCGCCAGGCCGAGGGCACCGAGGCGTACTGGGACTCGTTCTGGGACGACGACCAGGTGTTCTACGGTCACGTACTCGGGTTCAAGGGGCTCGAACGCCGCGTGATCGTGCTCGCGCTCAACGAGTCCCGGCCCCGATCCCGCTCGCGTGAACGCCTCTACGTCGGATTCTCCCGCGCCCGTGAGCAACTCGTCATCTGTGGTGACCCGGAGTTCGTCCGCGAGGTCGGCGGGCAGGACGTGGCGCGTCGGTTGGGCTTGTAGGCGTTTGTCCGTACCCTGGGACGGGTGAGCGATCCCGTCCTGCGACTGACCGAGGGCCAGCTGGCCAGGGAGTTCGGAACACAGACCGCCGCCCGGGGCAGACAGTACGCGCGCGCGGGCAAGATCTTCGGGGTCGAGTGGGTGCGAGAAGACGACGGTTGGCTTCTGGCCGGGGAATCCACCGGGTCCCACCGCCGTGGATACGACGTCAGCGTGTACTTCTTCGGACCGCCGTCCCTGGCGACCATCGAATATGCCACATGCAGTTGTCCGGTGGGCGTGTGCTGCAAGCACACGGTGGGTCTGCTGCTGACCGCCGCGGCCGCGTCGCAAACCCAACCTGCCCAACCTGCCCAGCCTGCGGCGAAAGAGCCTGTACCAGGATTGTCCTGGCGGGCGGTGCTCGACAATCTGATCGGCCTGCCGGCCGCCGGCACCGGGATCTCCGCACCGAAGTATCCGCCGCTCGCACTGACCTTCGCCCGATCGCGGAGCTCTGGCTCGTCACCGATCCTCACCGTCCGGCCGATGACCGCGGGGGCCCGGGGCAACTGGATCAAGAGCGGGGCGTCGTGGTCGGACATCGCCTACGGCAAGGGGCTCGCCACGGGTGCGCCCGACCACGTGGCGGTGGGCGCGCTCTACACCGCCATCACCGGGCGTACCGTCGTCACGAGCGGGGACTGGTTGCCCATCGCCCAATCCGCTGCACAGTTCTGGCCTGCTCTCCGGGCCGCCGTCGACGCCGGTGTCACGCTGCTCGCCGACCCGTCCTTGAAGGTGAGTGGTATCCGGATCGGTGATGCGGCACTGCACTACGACGTGTCACCGCACGCCGATGGCGGTGCGCAGCTCACCGCCGGGATCGTGATCGACGGACTGCCGGTGGACGCGGGCACCGCGGAGGCATTCGGCATGCCGGCCCACGGCGTGGGTGCCGTCGGCGACGGGATGTTGTCGCTAGGTGAGTTCGAGCGAAGCATCAAGTACGGCGAACTGAACCTGGCGATGAACCGAACGGTCGTGGTGATCCCGGCAGAGGATCTCGACGAGTTCTCCGCCGAGGCGCTGCCGCGGCTGACCGGTGCCCGCACCGTTCGCACCGACCCCGCGGCCATCACCGCGCCGACCATCATCGGACCGAAGGCGGTCCTGACCATCGCCGGCGCCCCCGGCAACCAGGCACGGTTCACCTGGAGCATCGCCTACCAGGTCAACGACAAGCTGCACCTGTTCGAGCCCGCATCCCCGGCCGCCTCCGTCGGATATCGGGACGAGCTCGCCGAGAAGCGGCTGTGGACCGAGCTGGAAGCGCTGTTCGACCCGATCATCGAACGGTGCGGGGCCTGGGCATCGGCGCTGCGGTCGACGACCTTCCCACTCACCGCCGTCCAGGCCGCGGTGCTGATCGCCGAAGGTCTCCCGGGTCTCACCGGGCACCGTGATGTCTTCATCGACAACCGCGTCGGCGCCGACTTCGCCCCGGCAGACGACTCGCCGGTGATCAGCTTCGGCGCCGACGAGAAGGTCGGCAACGACTGGTTCTCCCTCGACGTGACGATGAACGTCGGGGAGTACGAGCTGCCGATCGCTGCGGTGATCTCCGAATTGTCCCATGGTGCAACACATATGTTCGTCGACGCGGGCACCTACGTCGCGCTCGACTCGCCCGAACTGGCCACGCTGGCCAAGCTGCTCGCCGAGGCCCGAGAACTCGGCGAGATCGAGAACGGCCTGGTCAACCCACAGAGCCTGAACGCCACACTGTGGGAAGAACTCCTCGACCTCGGCGTCGTCGACAAGCAACTCGCCGGCTGGCGCAAGCGGATGACGAAACTTGCCGCCGCCACCCCACCCAAGCGGGTGGCGGTGCCGCGCACCCTGAAGGCCTCCCTGCGGGAGTACCAGCGCGATGGCCTGGACTGGCTGACCTTCTTGCGTACCAACGAGATCGGTGGAATCCTCGCCGACGACATGGGGCTGGGCAAGACCGTCCAGACACTCGCCTTCATCGCCCGCGAATGCAAGGCCGACACCGCGGCACGGTTCCTGGTGGTGGCCCCCACCAGCGTCGTCCCCAACTGGATCGCCGAGTGCGAGAGATTCGCCCCGTCGCTGCATGCCGTCCCGATCACCACCACCGAGGCCCGTAGCGAGGTTCCGATGGCCGAGGCGGTCGACGGCGCACAGGTGGTGGTGACGTCGTATACGTTGCTGCGGTTGAACTTCGAGCAACTCGACGAGCATCACTGGACCGGCGTGATCTTCGACGAGGCGCAGTTCATCAAGAACCACAACGGCCGCACCCACCAGTGCGCCCGCCGTCTGGATGCCCCGTTCAAGCTCGCGATCACCGGCACGCCGATGGAGAACAACCTGATGGAGTTGTGGTCGTTGCTGTCGGTGACCGCGCCGGGTCTGTTCGGATCGCCGAAGATCTTCGCCGAGTACTTCCGCAAGCCGATCGAGTCCGGGCAGCACCCCGAACGGATGGAGGTGCTGCGACGCCGGATCAAGCCGGTCATGTTGCGGCGCAGGAAAGATCAGGTGGCCATCGACCTTCCCGCCAAGCAGGAACAGGTGATGCTGCTCGACCTCGTACCGAAGCACCGCAAGATCTACGACACCCGCCTGGCGCGCGAGCGGCAGAAGGTGCTGGGTCTGCTCGGCGACTGGGAGAAGAACCGGTTCCAGGTGTTCCGGTCACTGAACATGTTGCGGCAGTTGAGTTTACATGCCGGACTGGTGGACGACACCGACTACGCGGTGGAGTCGGGCAAGGTGGACTACCTCACCGAGACGCTGCCCGAACTGATCGCCGAGCAGCACAGTGCGCTGGTGTTCAGTCAGTTCACCCGATTCCTCGGGATATTGCGCGACGAGCTCGACACCCTGGGCATCGCCTACAGCTATCTCGACGGCACCATGAGTGCCGCCCAACGCGCCGCCGCGGTCAAGGAGTTCAGCGACGGACAGACGCAGGTGTTCCTGATCTCGTTGAAGGCCGGTGGATTCGGGCTCAACCTCACCGAGGCCGACTACTGCTTCGTGTGCGATCCGTGGTGGAACCCGGCGGCCGAGTCGCAGGCGATCGACCGAGCCCACCGGATCGGGCAGACCCGGCCGGTCACCGTCTACCGGCTGGTGTCGTCGAACACCATCGAGGAACGTGTGGTGGCACTGCAGGATCGCAAGCGCGCACTGTTCGATGCGGCTGTCGACGAGGGCGAGCTGTTCGGCGGTGCGATCACCGCCGCCGACATCCAGCAGATGCTGGGCTGACGTCGACGGCGGTGCATCGGTCAGCCGCGGCGGCGGAAATCGATCGGCAGCCCGTCCCCCGGAGTGGGGCCGGTGCCGTAGTCGAGCTGCAGTCGGTAGTCGGCGGGCACCGACCACTCGAACTGCAGCAGCATCTGGTGCATGATCGACTTCACTTCCATGCCACCGAAATACAGGCCGATGCACTTGTGTGCGCCGCCGCCGAACGGGGACCACGCGAAGCGGTGCACCTTGTCCTCACGGCGTTCGGGGGAGAAGCGTTCCGGATCCCAGTGCCGGGGGTTGGGCCACCACTCCTCGCGCAGCATCGTCGCCCACGGATGGATGGCCACGAGCGTGCCGGCCGGGATGTAGTGGTCGAGGATCTGGGTGTCGGCGACGGCCTTGCGGAACAGCATGCCCACCGGCGCGTTGATCCGCAGGGTCTCCTTGAACGCCAGATCGAGGCTGGGCAGAGCATCCTGGTCGTCGAAGTCCAGGGTGGGCTTGCCCAGGGCGAGGGACTCCGCGCGGAGCCGGTCCTGCCACTCGGGGTGGCGGCCCAGGTAGTGGGTCAGCATCGACAGCGCGATGGTGGAGGTGTCGTGGGCGGCCATCATCACGAAGATCATGTGATTGACGACGTCCTCGTCGTTGAAGGTGTTGCCCTCGTCGTCCTCGCTGTGGCAGAGCACGGTGAACAGGTCGTCGCCGTCGCCCTGGCGGCGGGTGGCGATCTCCGAACGGAAGTACTCCTGCAGCAGTTCGCGGCCGCGCAGCCCACGGGCCCAGGTGAAGTTGCCGACGTCGGCGCGGATGATCGCCTGCCCGCCGCGGACCGCGGCCTCGAAGGCGTCCTCGAGGCGATGGTTCTCCGCCTCCGACAGCGTGGAACCGACGAACACCTCCGAGGCGAGCTCGAGGAGCAGTTCCTTGGTGCGGGTGTACATCGGGAATCCCTTGCCCACATCCCAGTTGGCCAGGGACTTCTGGATGTGCGGGGTCATCATGTCGAGGTAGCCGTTGAGTCGCGGCCGGGCGAAGGCCTGCTGCATGATGCGTCGGTGGTGCATGTGCTCACCGAAGTCCATCAGCATGATGCCGCGGCGGAAGAACGGGCCGATCATCGGTTCCCAGCCCTGCTCGCTGGAGAACGCCTTGTCGCGGTTCATCCAGGCGGCCTCGATGGCCTCGGGGCCGACCAGCGTCACCATCTTCATGCCCAGGGCGCCGGACCAGGAGACCGGTCCGTACTTCTCGTAGCGCTTCATCGCGCTGCCCAGCGGATCCGACAGGGCGTCGAGGGTGTTGCCGAGCCAGGGCATGCCCTGGTTGCCCATCACGGGTTTGAGGCCGGAGCCGGGTGGCGGTACGGCGAGGGGGATGTCGTGGCTCGGGTAGGCGTTGCTCGCCGTGGCCAGGACTTTCTGTATCTGCTTTGTTGCCGTTGGCATCGTGGCCTCCCCGCGATCGTCGGCCGGGTCCCCTCGATCCGGCCATTGGAACAAAATGTTCCAAGTGTTTCACCGAGAGTCTAGGCGCACATCGGGGTCGGTGGGTGCGGTTCGGGAGAACGGCGGTTGCCGTATACCCCCAAGGGGTATACGGTTCGATCATGACGGAGCATCCCGACCACCATCCGGTCGTGATGGACCACGCCGGTCACGACATGGCCCAGCACGCCATGTCCGATCACGACATGGCCGGCCACACCATGTCCGATCACGTGGGGCAGTTCCGCCGGCTGTTCTGGATCATGTTGGTCCTGGCCCTCCCGACGGTCGGCCTCGACGCCATGTTCGCCGATCTACTCGGCTACCGGCTCCCCGACGGCGGTTGGGTCACCTGGATACCGCCGGTCCTGGGCACCGTCATCTACCTCTGGGGTGGGCGACCGTTCCTCACCGGTGCCGTCGGCGAGATCCGGTCCCGCCGGCCCGGCATGATGCTGCTGATCGCGCTGGCGATCACCGTGGCGTTCCTCTCGTCGTGGGGATCGACGCTGCATCTGCTCGACCACGAGCTCAGTTTCTGGTGGGAGCTGGCGCTGCTGGTGGTGATCATGCTGCTCGGCCACTGGATCGAGATGCGGTCGCTGGCCCAGACGACGTCGGCGCTGGACTCGCTCGCCGCGCTGCTGCCCGACGAGGCGGAGAAGGTGGTCGGCGACGAGGTGGTGACCGTGGCGCCCGGCGATCTCGCCGTCGGTGACGTGGTGATCGTCCGGCCCGGCGCCTCGGTGCCCGTTGACGGCGTCATCGTCGACGGCGCTGCCGCGATGGACGAATCGATGGTGACCGGTGAGTCGATCGCCGTGCGCCGGGAGACCGGCGACAAGGTGGTGGCCGGGACCATCGCCACCGATTCCGGTGTGCGCGTGCAGGTCACCGCGACCGGTGACGACACCGCGCTGGCCGGGATCCGACGGCTCGTCGCCGACGCCCAGGCATCGTCGTCACGCGCACAGCGTCTCGCCGACACCGCGGCCGGCTGGCTGTTCTGGTACGCGCTCGGTTCCGCGCTGCTCACCGCGATCGTGTGGACGGCGCTCGGCATGCCCGACGACGCGGTGGTCCGCGTGATCACCGTGCTGGTGATCGCCTGCCCGCACGCCCTGGGGCTGGCCATCCCTCTGGTGGTGTCCATCGCGACCGAACGCGCCGCCCGCGGCGGCGTGCTGATCACCGACCGTCTCGCGCTGGAGACCATGCGCACCGTCGACGCGGTCCTCTTCGACAAGACCGGCACGCTCACCAAGGGTGAGCCCGTCGTCACCGACGTCGCCGCCGCCCCCGGCCACGAACCGGACGAGGTGCTGGCCCTGGCCACCGCGGCCGAAACCGACAGCGAACATCCCCTCGCGAGGGCGATCGTGCGTGCCGGGGAGCAGCTCGGCCGCCCGATACCGGGGGCGAGCGGGTTCACGGCTTCGCCGGCCGTGGGGGTGTCGGCGCTCGTCGACGGTCGCCGCATCCATGTCGGTGGGCCGCATCTGCTCGCCGAGTACGGTCTGTCGGAGTTGGCAGACGTCGTGCCGTGGCGTGCGCGGGGCGCGATCATCCTGCATGTCCTCGACGGCGACGAGGTGATCGGCGCACTGGCGCTGGCCGATGAGATCCGGCCCGAATCCCGTGCCGCCGTGGATGCCCTGCACGCGCGGGGAGTGCAGGTCGTGATGATCACCGGCGATGCCCAGGCCGTCGCCGAGAGCGTCGGCGCCGACCTCGGCGTGGACCGCATCTACGCCGGGGTGCGACCCGAGGACAAGGCCGCGAAGGTTGCCGAGCTGCAACACGAGGGCCACACGGTGGCGATGGTGGGCGACGGCGTCAACGACGCCCCCGCGCTGGCGCAGGCCGACGTCGGAATCGCGATCGGTGCGGGCACCGACGTCGCGATCGGGTCGGCCGGGGTGATCCTCGCGTCGTCGGACCCGCGGTCGGTGCTGTCGGTGATCGAACTGTCGCGCGCCGGCTACCGCAAGATGCAGCAGAACCTGTGGTGGGCAGCCGGATACAACCTGATCGCGGTGCCGCTCGCCGCCGGGGTGCTCGCGCCGATAGGCTTCGTGATGCCGATGAGCGTCGGTGCCCTCCTGATGTCGGCGTCGACGGTGGTGGTGGCGCTCAACGCGCAACTCCTCCGCCGGTTGGATCTCCGTCCGGAGCGGGTGGGCGGTGACCTCCCGCGTACCGGTTCCGTTCCCGCGTATCGGGCCCGATGAGCGGGAACGGGATGGGGGAGTGGGGTTTCGATCACATGCGGGCGTGGCGCTACGACGTCAGTGCGAACAGGTTGATCCTGTACCCGGTGACCATCGGGGTCCAGCCGATCAGCCGCATCCCGTGGCGGTACCTGGCCGGCCAGGTTGTCGCCACCTCCGGCTGGGGTTGTGCAAGGGTGCGGGACTGCTCCAGGCGTAACCCGTACGGTTCCAGCGTATTCGGGTCATCAAACTCCCACTTCATGCGTGCCGGAACGGCTTTGAAGACCGGATTGCGGTCCTGTGACCGCATCATCAGGCGGCCGCCGGTGTCGAGGGCGAGCGGGCTGTCGGGGAAGCGTCGGGCCCACGAGCGCAGCACGTCGAACACCTCGGACTCCGAGAAGTACAGCAGCACTGCCTCACTGACCAGCATGAGGGGGCCGCCGCGTTCGGTGACCTGCTCGTGCCAGGATGGATCGAAGAGCGAGGCGGCGATCATCGTGTAGCGGTCGGAATCGTCGAAAAACCTGCGGCGCAACGTCATCGTGTCGTCGACATCGAGATCGAACCACCGCAGTCGGCCGTTGTCGAGGCGATCGTAACGGGTGGAGAGCCCGCACCCGAGGTCGACGACGGTGCCCTCGGGGTGCCGCTGGAGGAACTCGCGGATGTAGCCGTCGAAGATCGATGCGCGCAACACGGCACCGCCGAGCGACGGTCCGCGGAACTCGGTGAAGTCGTAGTCGATGGCGTCGACCAGTTCGACTGCTTTGGTGTCCTTGAGGACTCCTCCACCCGACTCGGCAGCGTCGCGGGCGCGGCCGTAGAGGGGGATGAGGAGCGTTTCCTGGATCTCACCGAGTTCGGGGGCGGCCATACCGGCAGAGCCTAACTTAGGTTGCCCTAATTCGGAAGGGGTGTGTGGTGTGGTGGCCGGGTGGTGCGGGCGATGCCGAGGTGGACCGACGTCGGGATCGTCGCAGGTCCGGCCGATCCGGTGACCCCGAGCGATCCGCCTCCTCACGACGAAATCACTGGACAACCGGCCCGGATGCCCATACCGTGGGCACGCCTGCACATGAACGAGCACGGAGAGGAGGTGGCGCACATGATCGTCGAAACGACGCGTCGAGATGGCAACGAATTCGGTTGTCGGCGTGAGCTGTCGACGTATCGACTGTCGCCGAAACACAGCCCTGTCCGCGGAATGTTCCGCGGCCGCGCCACCCGAGAGGCGCCGACTCCGATCGGCTGATCTCACCGAGGGTTGATCCTCCGCGGGTGGCTGGTTCCCTGCCATCGTCTCGAGGAGTGATCATGACCGTCTTCGTCACCAACGCCGGACTCCAGATCCTGGCGCGCGTCACCTGGCGTCGCGCCGCGATCCTGCTGACCACCGATGTCGCCCGCAACATGGAGGGCACACCGCTTGTGCGGGTGGTGCATTCGCCCACCCTGACCCTGCCGATCCATCGGGTCGTCGCGATCAAGCACAATGCTTACCGGCCATATGCCGGCAAGACGATGGATTCGCACGCGTCGAGCCAGACGATCCTGCGGCGCGACCAGTGGATCTGTGCCTACTGCGAAGGTCCGGCCGACACCGTCGACCACATCGTCCCGCAATCACGTGGCGGCGCCAGCACATTCGGAAACCAGGTCGCGGCATGCCGCTCGTGCAACGGGTTCAAGGCCGACCGCACCCCGCGCGAGGCCGGGATGGCGATGCGGCATGCGCCCTTCGTGCACGATCCGTGGGCGGCCGATCAGAAAGAGGTCTGGGAACTGTTCGCCCTCGGGGCGCGCACCCCATGAGGTGAGCGGGACGGGCCCGCCACAGACGGAAGGAGTTGTGGGATGACCGCATTCGACCTCCGTCCGTTGCCTGTCCCGCTCACCGCGCTGCTGCTGCCGACCCTCGACGTCGACTGGACACAGGCCCGCTGTGCGGCGCCCGGTGAGAACCCCGACGACTGGTTCCCGTTCCCCACAGACGATTCCGGCTATGCGGAGAGGGTGTGTGCGTCGTGCCCGATTCATGAGGAATGCCTGGCGTGGGGCCGCAGCAACCGGATGACCGGTATCTGGGGTGGGGTGCGGTTGCAGAACGGTCGGGAGTGACGGGCTCCGTGCGCGCCCCTCACTCCCGCCAGCGCAGGAGTTCGAGGGCCACCGCGACGTCGACCATGTTCTCGGCGATCGGTCGGGGGAGCAGCTCGTCGGCTCGGGCGAGTCGTCGGATGATGGTGTTGCGGTGCGTGTACAGCAGTTCGGCGGTGCGTGAGGTGTTGCACTGCACCGAGATCCACGTGTGGATGGTGGCGCGCAGATCGTCGTCGGCGGTGATGAGATCGCCGAGGGTGTCGTCGACGAACTCCTCGGTGGCGGCCGAGTCGCGGATCAGCAGTGAGACCAGGCGGATCTCGTCGTAGGTGACGAGTTGTCGGCGTCGGACGCCGAGCTGCGCGTGCAGTCGTTGGGTCGCGACGGCCTGGAAATGTGCCGAGCGGAACCCGTCGACGCCGTCGCCGGACCGTCCGAGTGACACCCGGACCTCGGGCAGGTCGCCGAGGTCGGGTGTACCCACGTCATGCGTGGGCAGCCAGATCCACCACGATGTCGCGCTGGCCGCGACGGTGAGCCGGGTGGTCACACGGGCCGAGCGGGCCAGGACGTCGCAGGCCGCCTCCAGCATCTCCGTCGCGTCGGGGACCATGCTCCACACCACCGCGGCGACCTGCGGACCGGACAGCCGGTACCCGAGTTGCGCCTCGGCGCGGGCGTGCGGGATGGGCGCCCCCTCGAGGACCAGCGAGACGGCCTGCCGGCGTTCGGCGTGGCTGCCTCGGGTGAGTTCTTCACGTTCGGCGCGCATCCGTTCGGACATGGCGTTGACGGTGTCGTCGATGAACGTCGAGATCGACAGCGATGACACGTCGAGGAGTTCGCGAAGTATCACCGGGTCGTCGGTGAGGTGGAAGGCGATGTCCATCCAGCGGCGCCAGGCCACCGCCTGTGTGGTCCGGAAAGCATCGAGGGATGCCTCGTCGAGGCCGCGTCGAACCAGGTCACGGGCGCCGGTCAGGATCTCCGCGGTGATGGCGATGGGGACGCGCTCGCCCGGGTGGGCGGCGGTGTAAGTGGCCCAGCGCATCACGTTGGCCATGTTGGTGCGGCGGATGCCGTCGGCGAGCACGGGGTCCTCGGCCACTGCCCGGATGCGGTCGCCGCTGAGGGACGCCTCGTGGATCTCCTTGACCCAGTCGGCGGGCGGATCGAGGATGAGTTCGGCGCCGCGGCGGATCAGGTCGCGCACGGCAGGCGACGTCGTCGGCCAGGGAGTGGTCATATAGGGCAGACTGTAGCAGCGAATCGTCTCATTGTGGGCAGAGTGCACATGGTGTGATGGGTGCAACAGTGGCATTCTGGAACCTGACAACGCCGGATGTCATATTCGGCCGAATTCCGAGGAGACATCAGTGACCGAAACCGCCACCACCGTCGACGCACTGGACGTGCTGATCGTCGGCGCCGGGATCTCCGGGATCGGAGCAGCCCACTATCTGACCACCCAGCTGCCGGGGACGTCGTTCGCGATCCTGGAGGGTCGCGACCGTATGGGCGGCACCTGGAACCTCTTCAAGTACCCGGGGATCCGGTCTGACTCCGACCTGCACACCTTCGGGTTCGCGTTCAAGCCGTGGACCGACAAGCAGTCGATCGCCGACGCCTCGCGCATCCTGGACTATCTGCAGGAGGCGATCGACGAGGACGGCATCGGCGACAAGATCCGGTACCAGCACAAGGTGATCTCGGCGAACTGGTCGTCGGCGGAGTGCCGCTGGACCGTTGACGTCGAGCGCGGCGACACCGGCGAGACCACGCAGATCAAGGCGCGCTGGCTGTTCTCCGGTGCCGGCTACTACAACTACGACGAGGGCTACACCCCCGAGTTCGAGGGCCGCGACCGTTTCACCGGGCAGGTCATCCATCCTCAGCACTGGCCCGAGGATCTCGACTACGCCGGCAAGAAGGTGGTGGTGATCGGATCCGGTGCCACCGCGGTCACGTTGCTGCCGGCGATGGCCGACAAGGCCGACCACGTCACCATGCTGCAGCGCACACCGAGCTACATCCTGCCGCTGCCCAAGCACGATCCGGTGGCCAACATCGGTCGCGCCGTGCTCGGCGACGAGCGCGGCTACGCGCTCGCACGGTGGAAGAACATCCTGCAGCAGCGTGTGCTGTTCGAGGCATGCCAGCGATTCCCGAAGACCGCTCGTCGGGTCATCCGCGGTGTCAACAAGAAGCTGCTGCCGGAGGGCTTCGACGTCGACACCCACTTCAACCCGCCGTACAACCCGTGGGATCAGCGTCTGTGCGCCGTGCCCGACGGCGACCTGTTCCGCACCATCCGCCAGGGCAAGGCGTCGGTGGTGACCGACCGGATCAAGACCTTCACCGAGAAGGGCATCCTGCTCGAGAGCGGCCAGGAACTCGAAGCCGACATCATCGTCACCGCAACGGGTCTCAACCTCCAGCTGTTCGGCGGGGTGAAACTCAACCTCGACGGTGAGCCGATCGCGATCAACGAGTCGATCGTCTACCGCGGCTTCATGCTCAGCGGTATCCCGAACTTTGCGCTGGCCATCGGCTACACCAACTCGTCGTGGACACTCAAGGTCGGTCTGCTGTGTGAGCACTTCGTCCGGCTGCTCGCGTACATGGATGCACGCGGCTACCCGGCGGTGCGGCCGATCGCCGACTCGACGATGGAGACCCGTCCGCTCCTCGACTTCGGCGCCGGCTACGTCCAGCGTTCGATCGATTGGCTTCCCCGACAAGGTGTTTCCGAGCCGTGGTCGATGTCGATGAGCTACTACAAGGACCGCAGGTCGTTCGCCATGGACGTTGCCGACCCGAACCTCGAGTTCACCAAGCAGCTGCCTGCCGCCGACGTGCAGGAGAAGGCGGACGCCGTCTCCGCATAGGCAAAGAAGTGGTTGCGTTCTGGTCCGGAAGCCGAGCCGAAACGCAACCACTTCTCGGCCATGTCACGGCGGCATCTTGTCGATGGTCGCGCGAGTGAACTCGAGGGCCTTGGCGCAGAGGGTGGGGAGGGGAGGAGGGTCTACGGGGCTTACGGAGTACATGGTTACTACGTTCGCGCGTCCCGACCGCGTGGCGGTGGAGCATGTATCCGGCGCGAGACTTCCGATCGCGACCACCCGGTTGGATATTGTTATGTCAGGGAGCCAGTCCATAGTGGTCGATAATTGTGCCTTGTATTCAGCAATTGGTTTTGCGTTTCCGACCGACTGTGACATTGATGGCGTCTCGCTATTTCGATAGAACCAGGTACACCCGCGTACCGTCTGATGATCTGCCACGGCTGCATCACTCGCAGTTTCTGGGATCAGGTCAAGCGAGCGTAGTTCTTGCGCTGAGATAGCGGTACATGGCTCGTAGGTGGTCCCGTCATTTCCGGAACTCCACCTGTTGGGAAATAATGTAACAAACGGGAGTGGTTGGCCTTCTGAATCGGTCTGACGTACGATCATCGGGTTTGCAGATGGCGAGGTTTCCTTTGGCTTGGACTGGCTCACGATAGCGGTCCCGTCGACCTCGCAACCCGACCCGACGAGCATTGTAAGCCCAGTGAACCCTACGAATGCAATTAGGTTTCTAGATCGAGAGTTCAGTGGCATTAGTCGAGTCTGCTAAGCGAAGTTGCAAATCCGAATCGACGCAATCGGTCGCTAGTGTTTCTAAGGATTCGATTGATTCCCCAACTTTATGGCGCCAGCAATCAATTAGTTCGGATATTCTCTTGTGGACCTCGATTCCTTCGACGCAGTCGCCAAAGTGATTTTGCTGAGCAACTTGCGCTACGTTCCGGAGCGCTTTTTCCAGCGCACCAGCCCCCTCGGCCGCAACACTCGCTCGCCACCTCCACTCGGGCGACGTGAACCTCACAACTCCGCCACCGTCCGTACTGCCGTCGAGCGGTGCGGTGCCCCCTGACCCGAGTGGGCCGCCTTCGCGGTCCATGGGCACGGTGTTGCCCGGCAACGACAAGAAATCGGTCACCTTTTCCCCCTGGTGCTCCCCGTAAGTGTGAGCATCGTAACTGCAGATGAGTGTGTTCGGCAGCACAAGGAGGCAACTTGTGGATGGTGGGATGGACGACGTGACTGAATCAGACGTCGGTGGTCCGATCGTTGCCTTTGATATCGGCGGGTCCAAGACGCATGCGATGCGCGCGTCGGCGTCGAGCGTCGTCTCCGAGGTGATCGTGGGGAGCGCGAACATCTCGTCCATGGGCGACGGCGAAGCCGGCAAGCAACTCGACCAGGCCATCGCAGGGATGGGTGGGGCAGACGGGGTGGACGTGGTGGTGGCGGGCTCGGCGGGGATCGACGCACCGTCGGCAGCCGCGCGATTGGAGCGGTTGCTGGCCGAACGGTTCACCACTGCGCAGATCCGCGTCGTCAACGACACCCAGCTGATCCTCGGTGCCGCCGGCCTCGATGACGGGATCGCGCTGATCTCCGGGACCGGTGCCGTCGCGTGGGGACGTAGCGGCGAGGCAACCGGACGGGCCGGTGGCTGGGGTCACCTCCTCGGCGACGAGGGCAGCGGCTACTGGGTGGCCCGCGAAGCCATCCGGCTCGCGCTCGCCGACCACGACGCCGGTCGTCCACAATCCGAGCTGGCCGGTCTGCTGCTGGCCGAATGCGACCTCGGCGCCGTGGTCGACTTCCTCGACGCCTTCTACACCTGGACTCCCCGATACTGGGCGCAACGCGCACACCTGGTGTTCGAGCAGGCAGCAGCCGGTGAACCACGCTGTACCGACATCGTCGACAGGTCCGCCGATGCGCTGGCCGGGCTGGTCATCCGTGTCGCGCAGATCCTCGACATCGACGGCCCGGTGGTGTGTGGCGGAGGCCAAGTCGTCCATCAGGACATGCTGCAGAGTCGCCTTCGGGAACGGCTCGCGGCGGCAGGCATCAGCGACGTGCGAGCGCTCGGAGCCGAACCCGTTCAGGGCGCGGTGCGGCTGGGCCGGGCCATCCTCGGCCGGTCCGGAGCATGACGATGACCCGGCCGGTCACGGTGTCGGCGGCGTGCGTGGTCAGCGGCGGCCAGGTACTACGGCCGGGATGGTTCACGATCGTCGACGGCCACATCGGAGACGTGGGCACAGGATCACCGCCGACCCCGGCCGACCACGACTACCCGCGGCACACCGTGGTTCCCGGGTTCGTCGACATGCACGTGCACGGAGGCGGCGGGGCCTCGTTCACCGACGGCCCGCAGCAGGTGGTCGACTTCCACCGGGCCCGGGGCACGACGACGCTGGTCGCGAGTCTGGTGAGCGCACCGATCCCGACCCTCCTCGACCAGATCCGGGAGCTACGCACCCACGCCGTCGACGGGACCGTGGCGGGTATCCACCTGGAAGGGCCATGGTTGGCCGCCGAACGGTGCGGAGCACATGATCCGGACGTGCTGGTCGCGCCGTCCGCGAGCACGGTGGACGACTTGCTCGCCGCCGGGGGAGGGGCAATCCGAATGGTCACGCTCGCACCCGAACTCGACGGCGCGCTCGCGGCGATCGCCCGCCTGGTGGCAGCCGGGGTGGTGGTGGGGGTGGGGCACACCGATGCCACCTACGAGCAGACCGCCGCGGCGATCGAGGCAGGCGCGACGGTGGCCACGCACCTGTTCAATGCGATGCCGTCACTCCACCACCGCGAACCCGGGCCGGTGTTGGCATTGCTCGACGACGCCCGGGTGACGGTGGAACTCATCGCCGACGGTGTGCATGTGCGACCCGAGATGGTTGCGCATGTGGTGCGCGTCGTCGGAGCGGAACGGGTTGCGCTCGTCACTGATGCGATGTCGGCGGCAGGGATGGCCGACGGTGACTATCGTCTGGGGCCGGTGGATGTCGAGGTGTCGGGCGGGGTAGCACGAGTTCAGGGCTCCGACGTGATTGCCGGGAGCACTGCGACGCCGGCCGGTGTATTTCGACGTGCGGCAGGTGGATTCGGATGTGGCGGGGCGACCGATACGTCGTTGGTCGCTGCGGTGGAGATGTGTGCGCGAACACCGGCGCGCGCGTTGGGCATCAATGGGGTCGGAGATCTTCTTCCTGGGTATCGGGCGGATTGTGTTGTGCTGGATGAGGATATGGTGGTTCGGCGGGTGGTATGCGGCGGAGTGTGAACCTTCGCCCTGCTCGACCATCGGTGTGGGGTTGTTGCGGGTGGTGGTGTGGCGGAGGAGGTTTCGACTCGGGTCCTCGCCCTTGGGGCTGTTTCAAAATGGCCGACAGCCAGAATGTTGACGTCGAACGCTCAGTTCGCCGAAGGTGATTTGGTCCCCAAATCGCTTACGCGGCGATTCAGCCCCTCTTTTCCGAGGACCAGCTGGCTATGTTCTTGAAAATGAAACAGCCCCCCTTCGGGCTCGGTCCCGGCTCAACCATCGTTCGTGGTGCGGAGGTCTTGGCCACGAGTCGGATCAGTGGGTGGTGGTGTGGCGGAGGAGGTTTCGACTCGGGTCCTCGCCCTTTGGGGCTGTTTCAAAATGGCCGACAGCCAGAATGTTGAGGTCGAACGCTCAGTTCGCCGAAGGTGATTTGGTCCCCAAATCGCTTACGCGGCGATTCAGCCCCTCTTTTCCGAGGACCAGCTGGCTATGTTCTTGAAAATGAAACAGCCCCCTTTGGGCTCGGTCCCGGCTCAACCATCGTGGATCGGGTATCGCTTTGCGAGGATGCGTGCTCGACCAGCGTTGGTGGGGTGTCGCTTTGCGAGGATGTCTACTCAACCATCGTTGGTCGGTATCGCTTTGTGGGGATGCGTGCTCGACCAGGGGTGACATGGCGAACACCGGCCGGGTTGTGCCCGTCAGATGACAAGGCGGGTGCCCACGTGTGTGGGCACCCGCCGTGTCTCACCTACCGGAGATCAGGATGCCGGTGTTGTGGTGGTGGTTGTGTCGAGAGTCGTTTCCTCCGTGGTGGTCTCGGTGGTCGTCTCCTCGGTGGTGGTCTCCGTCGTCGTGGTGGTCTCCGGAGTGGTGGTCTCCACCGTCGTCTCGGTGGTGGTGGTCGACGTGGTGGTCGTGGCCAGTGTCTGCCAGGTGGCGGAGGTGACCTCGACCGTCGTCGAACTGCTGCCCTCGGTGAGCGTCAACTTCCACACACCGTCGGAACCGGTGTAGGAGCTGACCGCGGATTGCGACAGCGAACTCTGCGACACCGAACGGGATGCACTGTCGCTACAGGTCAGCGACACCGATCCGGTGCTCTCCTCCGACGGTGCACGGCAGGTCACCGAACGGGAGCCGCTGGTGAAGCTGAAGCTACCGATCGAATCACCGCTGCCGGAGAACACCGTCGGCGACGCCTGCGCCGACGAGGAACTGCTCGCGGACGTGCTGCTGTCGGACGGGCTCGAGGCATCCGAGCTGACCGGATTGCTGCCCTCGACAGGAGCACCGGCAGAGGCGGACGGGTCGGAAGAGTCGGACGAGTCGGCCGGGTTCTCACTCTCGGCGAGGGGCACGTTGTTGCGGGCCTCGGCCTCCTGCTCCACCTGCGGGGCCACCTCGGGCGAACCGGCCCGGGCCAGACCGTTGGTCTGCGCCTCGGAGTCGTCATCGACCTGCAGGGGCACGTTGAGTGCGGCCGGGGTCGGCAGCGCCTCGGTGAGCGGCGCCTGACCGGATAGGTCGAGCAGCCCGCCGACGGTCCGCTCGAACAGCTGGCGGGTGTCGAGGTTGACCAGGGTCAGCGAGGTCTGGTTGGCCGGTGCCTGCGCCGGTGCCTGGTTGATGACGGTGGTCGTGTTGTTCACGACGGTCACGTTCTGTGTGTTGTAGGCGACCCGGGTGATGTAGTTGACCTGGTAGCCGGGCCACGGCTGCCCACGGGTGCGGAACCCGCCGACCGGTGCAGCCGATGGCGGCGCCAACGGATTGCCGCACGCGCACCGCACGCGCGGGACACCCGCGCCGTCGACGAGGACCGCGGTCCCCGCCTGCAACACGTCCTGGTACGCGTGGGCCGAACCGCCCTGATACGAGTAGTTGGTGACCCATGTGTCGGCGGTCAGCACCACCGGGGTGAGGGTGTCCAGGTAGTACGGGATGGCGCCGGTGCTGATCCCGAACACACTGGCCCACGCCCGCGCCTGCGACGGATTGTTGGCCAGGTAGTTGCCGAGCGCCGCGGTGTCGCAGGTGTTGGAACCGCCGGCGTAGAGGCCGGGGGTGGTGCCGCTGACCACCCGGGTGCCCTGATCGGGGGCGCCGGTCTGCGAACTCAACCGCAGGCCGTTGTCCAGCGGCTTGTTCGACAACGACGCATTGGGGGTGAACGGGTTCTCGCCCGCCGATTCGGCCGAGGTGAGCGAGAGGAACGGCAGATCGAAGCCGTCCTTCTTGGTCTTCAGCACGATCACCACCACCGATGCGAACACCAGCGCCAGCACCGCGACGATCGCGGCGAGGATCAGCGTGAGGTTCCGCCGGTTGCGGGGCTGGTGCTCCGGGGGCAGCGCGCCGAACGGCACAGACGGCGGCGGGTACGACGGCGGCCCGGGTGGGTAATACGACATGGGATCTCGGCTCCTGCGACTGATCGGCGGGTTTTCCCGAGCCCCAAGTATCGGGAGTGCCGTCATGCGTGATCAAGCACGGGTCACGAAATCAGCCGTCCAACAGATAAATCCACCCGAACGGACGACACCGGGGTAACGAACACCGCGACCACCACGATCTACCATGGCAAACTCTCGCCACGCGTCCCGGAGCGTCAGCCGACAACCGGAAACTATCCGGCGCGCAGGGCCGACATCGTCGTCTGCCCGTCGAGCGCCTCCCGGATGATATCGGCATGTCCACTGTGGTGGGCGATCTCGCGCAGCAGGTGCAGCGCCATCTTCCGTACCGACCACCACTCGCGCTCGGGCTGCCAGGGCGCGGTCGCCTGGGGGATCAACTCGTCGAGGCTGCCCACCTCGAGGATCACCTTGTCGAACTCCTCGGACGACTTCTCGAAGGCGGTGACCCAGTCGGCCAGGGTCTCGCCGTCGAGCAACTCGTAGGCACCCCCCATCCGGGAGGGGTCGAAGACCGCGTTCTCGTCGCGCTCGACGATGATCGTCGCATTGTCCGCCTGCACCTGGCCCACATGCTTGACCAGGCCACCCAAAGTGAGCTCACTGACCGTGCTGCGCCGCCGCGCCTGCTCGTCATCGAGGCCGCGGACGGTGATCAGGAACATCGCCCGCTGGTCGGTGAGCAGCGTCAGCAGGTCGGCCTTCTCGCCGGTGACATCGGTCGGGAGGGTGACGTGGGTGTAGGTGCCGGCCATGGGGATTCCCTTTCCTCGGTGACTGTGCACCCAGACTAAGGATCGATGAGGACAGATTCGGTCCGCAATCGTCCGTCGAACACCGGCGACTCGGGTTCGAGACAATAAATGAAAAAGTTGCTACCGTGCATATGCCGCTCGGTATGGGCCGACGGCAACACTCACCCAGGGGGAATCTGATGAACATTCGACGCATGGTGATGATCGGCGCAGCCACGCTGGGTCTGGGCGTCGCCGGACTCGTCGCGGCGCCGGCCGCGCAGGCGTTCACCGTGGCACCGGCACCGGGTGGGGGATCGGTGACCCTCGATCGCGGCGAGGCCGCAGCCGTCGGTAATGCGAATGTCGCCGGCCTCGTCGACGGTGTGCTGCCGGGATACCGCGCCGACGACGGCGAATCGATCGGTCGTGGCCTCGATCGCTATGCCGACTGGGCCGCGCGCACCCCGAACAGTGCGGTGCGGGTGACCGTCACCGGTGTGCCCGCCGACCCGAGTGTCGGCCTGACCGCACTGCGCGGTCGCTGACCCGGGCAGTCGGCGCCGGTCGACGCAGTCGGTCGGCCGGCGCCGGCGCCGTTTCGGTGGTGACGCCCCGGGACTACTGCCGGCGGAGGATGAATCGCTGGATCTTGCCGCTCGGGGTCTTCGGCAGGGCATCGACGAAGTGCACCGTGCGCGGGTAGGCATGCGCGGCGAATCCGGTCTTGACCAGCTGCTGCAGCTCGGCTTCGAGGGCGTCGTCCCCGACCACCCCGTCGGCGACCACCACGAAGGCCTCCAGGACCTCTCCGCGCAGGTCGTCGGGCCGGCCGACGACGGCCACGTCGACCACCGACGGGTGCGTGATCAGCACGCTCTCCACGTCGAACGGTCCGATCCGGTAGCCGGCCATGATGATCACGTCGTCGTCGCGGGCGGAGAAGTAGAAGTTGCCGTCGTCGTCGACGCGGCCGGTGTCGCCGGTGAGGTACCAGCGCCGGTCCTCGGTGAACCGGGCCGCGGTCTTCTCCGGCGCATCGAGATATCCGGCGAACCACATCAGCGGGCTGGCGGGGACGTCGATCGCGATCTGGCCGTCGACGATCCCGGCCGCGAAGCCCGGCATCGGCTGCCCCATCGAACTGGGGATCAGCGGGCGGCGCACCTCGTCGGCCCAGTGGTTGTTGATGAACATGCCGTGCTCGGTCTGGCCGTAGTGGTCGCGCACCTCGGTTCCCAATGCCTGCTTGGCCCAGTCGATCACGTCCGGGGTCAGCGGCTCGCCGGCCGACGACGCACGCCGCAGGCCGAATCCGTCGACGGCGCTGCTCTTGCTCAGCGACCGGTACACGGTGGGGGCGGCGGCGAAGTTGGTGACGCCCAGCTCGGTGAGCACCTTGGCGGTGGTCTCCGGTGTGAAACCGGCCTGCAGCAGGACATTGGGGCGACCGATCGCCAGCGGCCCGAGGATGCCGTAGTACAGCCCGTACGCCCACCCGGGATCGGCGGCGTTCCAGAACACGTCGTCGGCGGAGACGTCGAGGCCGTAACGCATGTAGGTGACGAACGACGCCAGCGCCTTCACCGGCACCGGCACACCCTTCGGCGCGCCGGTGGTGCCGCTGGTGAACAGCAGGATCAGTGCACCGTCGCCGCCGACGGCCACCGACCGCTCGATCGGGTCACTTTGTGCGACAAGCGAATCGAACTGCTCACCGGCGACGACGGTGGTGAGGCCGTCGATCGGCTCGAGCTTGGCGGCCTGACTGGGTTCGGTCACCACGACGGTGGCGTCACCGCCGCGCAACCGCATCTCGATGGCCGGGGTGGCGAACGCGGTGAACAGCGGGATGTACACCGCGCCGAGGCGTGCCAGCGCCAGCAGGGTGACCACCAGTTCGGTGCGCTTGCCCATCAGCACACCCACCCGCGAGCCGCGCTCCACACCGAGACCGGCGAGTGCGGTGGCCAGCCGCCGCGACTGGGCGGCGAGCTCCCCGTAGGTGACGTTCGTGGTGGTCAGCTCGTCGCCGTCGACACCCACCGTCACGAAGGCGACGCTGTCGGGGTCATGACGGTCGACGAGCAGTGTGGCCGCATCGGCCTCCGGGCTGCCGAAGATCTCGAGCCACGCCTGGACGTCGGCGTCGGCGCCGTGCTGGGCGGGAGCGGTCTGTGTCATGGTCGCACCTATGTCTCACGAGTAAGCTGAATCACATTCGACGACCATTCTGGACCCGCCATGTGACCTGTGGCACCCCCCAAAGAGGGGGAAGCGGGCGAACCGGGAGAATGGCGGGGAACAGGAAGGAGCCGGCGATGACCGAATCCCTGGCCGCGCCGGTCACCGACGCCCTGCTCCGCGTGCAACGCTCCAGCGGTGTCTCGCTCGCCTTTGCCGGGATGGTGCAGAACGGTCGCGGCGTGCGGCTCAGCCGGTTCGTCGGACCGACGGTCGGGGCGCTCGACGGGGTCGCGGTGGAACTCGGCCACGGGCTCGGCGGCAAGGTGGTCACGCTCAACCGGCCGATGGTGGTCGACGACTACCTGCGCACCCCGCGGATCACCCATCGGTACAACTCGGTGATCGCCGCCGAGGGACTCCGGGCGATGGCCGCGGCACCCGTCGTCGTCGACCGCGCACCGATCGCGGTGCTGTATCTGGCCGTGCACACCGACGACCCGATCGGTGACCGTGCCCTCGACGCCCTCGCCGTCGAATCCCGGGCGCTCGAGCAGCGGATCGTCGCCTCGCGGGCGAGTGTCGCCGCGGCCGGGGCGGACGCCGACGCCGATTCCCTGCGCATCCGCCTGACCGAGGCCTATGCGCAGCTGCGCGACCTCGCCCGGTCGGTCGACGACGAGGCGCTGACCACCCAGATCGCCCAGATCACCCGGACGCTGCTCGACGACGAGGCCCAGGCCGCCGACGTCACCGTGGAACTGACCCGCCGCGAACAGGATGTACTGGCCTTGGCCGCGCTCGGCTACACCAATGCGCGGATCGCGGAGAACCTCGGGATCGGGGTGCACACCGCGAAGGGCTACATGAAGGACGTGCTGCGCAAACTCGGCGCGGCCGGTCGGCTCGAGGCGGTCGTGATCGCGCGGCGCGCCGGGCTGCTGCCCTGACGTCCGCGCTGCTCCGGGCGGTTTCTGGGGCCGGGTGGACTGTCTACTGTGCGAGGCGTTCGGTGTAGACGAGTTTCGCCAGTTCGACCCGATTGCGGACGCGGGTGATGGTGAAGATGCGACTCACATACTTTTTCACCGAGTCCACCTCGATGCGCAGCGCGGCCGCGATCTCCTCGTTGGTCAGGCCGTCGGCGAGCAGTTCGGCCAGTTCCTGCTGACGTGGAGACAGCCGTTCACGCCACGACAGGACGGGACCGCCGGGGAGGGTCTTGGCGAACGTCGAGAGCTGCCCGGCGAGCAGCCCCAGCGCGCGGACCTGCTGCGGCGGGACCTCACGGCCGGCCGAGTCGAAGATCCCGACCAGCGCATGCGCGTCGTCGGCCAGACCCAGATGCATCACCGCGGCGCTGTGCAGTTGGCGCCGGTAGAGGAACCGATCCATGTACTCGACGGCGGTGGACGGCAGGCTGCGCAGCTGCGTGTGCGTGATGGCACGTGCGGTGCTCAGTGCGGCAAACGACTCCGGTGCCGAGAACATGTCGGTGCGGTACCAGCCGGAGTGGTACTCGTCGAGGATCGGGGTGATCCGGCCGGTCACCACCGGGTCGGGGTCGGCGAAGGCGTTCCGGAAGGTGTGCCCGGCCAGGAACGTGGTGTTGGGGAAGCCGTAGTGGGTGTGCAGCGCATCCATCAGCAGATGCTTGAACCGCGTGAGGTCGCGGGCCTGCGCACAGTGATCGAGAACGGCGAAGACGCGCTCGTACTCGACGCCGGGCAGCGGTTCGGCGGTCGCCGGTGTCATCGGCCGCCTCCCTCCTGTCGTCACAGCTGGTAGGGACTGTGATCTGGATCATGGTGTGTACTCCATAGAACTCACCCGGCCCCGCGCGCGCAAGGTTGGCCGACGTTGCATCGGCCGGCAGTCCGCCAAAACTGTCCACTTTGGTGCACTGTGGCACCGGTCACACCGGATCTAGTGTCGATGACATTCCACCGATCACCCGATGACCAGGAGAAATGCACGATGAGCAGGCTTCGCTTCGGCTACTTCATGGCCCCCTTCCACGTTCCCGGCCGCAACCCCACCGCCGCCCTCGAGCGGGACCTCGAGATGGCCGAACTCCTGGATCGCCTCGGCTACGACGAGGTCTGGTACGGCGAGCACCACTCCGCGGGCAGCGAGATCATCGCCTCGCCGGAGATCATGATCGCCGCCGCCGCCCAGCGTGCCCCGCGGATTCACTTCGGCACCGGCGTCACCTCGCTCTCGTACCACAACCCGCTGTGGGCGGCCGACCGCATCATGCAGCTCGACCACCTCACCCGCGGCCGCACCATCTTCGGTATCGGTCCCGGATCACTGCCCACCGACTCGGCGATGATCGGCCTCGACCCCACCGAGACCCGCGAACTGCTCAGCGACAACCTCGACATCGTCGTCAGGCTGCTGCGCGGGGAGACCGTCAGCGCCAAGACCCGCACGCACGAACTGTTCGACGCCAAGCTGCAACTCGCGCCGTACTCACCGGGCGGGGTGCCGATCGCGCTCGCCGCGGTCGCCTCACCGACCGGTCCGCGTCTGGCCGGCAAGTACGGTCTGGGTCTGATCTCGCTGGGCGCGACGCTGTCGGCGGACGGCTTCGACGCGCTGGCCCTGCACTGGAACGTGATGGAGGAGCGGGCTGCGGCCAACGACACCACCGTCGACCGGTCGCAGTGGCGTCTGGCCGGACCGTTCCACCTCGCCGAGACCGAGGAGCAGGCCCGCAAGCAGGTCGCCTACGGCATCGAGGAGTGGTTCGACTACTTCCAGCACGTCGCGGCGTTCCCGCAGATGGCGGTGTCGGGCAGTCGCCTCGACGAGATGATCGACTTCATCAACACCTCCGGTGTCGGCGTGATCGGCACTCCCGAACAGGCCCGCGCACAGGTGCAGCGCCTGTGGGATCAGTCCGGTGGCTTCGGCTGCATGCTGCAGATGGGCCACGACTGGGCCAACCCCGAGGACACCAAGCGCTCCGCGCAGCTGTTCGCCGACGAGGTCTTCCCGCACTTCCAGGAGCAGGCACAGCCGACCCTGGATGCGGCGGCCGCGGCCCGTGCGGTGCGCGAAGGACATGCCAAGAAGCAGCTGGAGGCCGTCGACCACATGACGCGCAAGTACCAGCAGGAAGTCTCTGCAAAGGCCTGAAACGATGAGTTCTCCTCTCGCACAATCGGATACCCTCGCCACCGCATTCCGTGAGGCGATGTCCAACGTGTGTGCCCCGGTCGCCGTCATCACCACCTTCGACGGCGACCGGCCGCACGGCACCACCGTCAGCGCATTCATGTCGCTGTCGGTGGGGCCGCCGATGGTGGCGGTCGCGTTGGACCACGGCTCGGATGTGCTGCGCCTGATCCGCGATCACGGCAGGTTCGGGGTCAACGTGCTGGGTTCGGCACAGTCGGAACTGGCCCTGAACTTCGCCCGCAAAGGCGACGACAAGTTCGCCGCGGTACCGTGGCGCGCCCGCGCCGGACTGCCGTCCCTCGACGGCACCACCGGCTGGGTGGCCTGTGTCGCAGCAGATTTCGTGTCCGGCGGTGATCACACCGTGGTCTTCGGCGAGGTCGCCGACGTCGCCCACGACACCGTCGAACCGCTCACCTATCACCGTCGGACCTTCGGAACGAATCGAGCACACCCATGATCGTCGTCATCGAATCGGGGACGGCCCGCGTCTCCGAACCCCACGACTACACCCGGATCGGCCTCGCCGACAACATCGCCCCGACCGATGCTGCTGCGGCACTGGCCCATTCCGGCCTCGGTGGCGTCGACGGCGATCAGGTGCGACTGCACATCCCGTCCCTCGCCCGTGCCCTGCGGTCGGCGAACGCGTACTCCGAGCGGTGGTTCGGGTCGCTGATCGGTTGCGCAGCGGTATGGGGCTGGTTGCGCTCCGGCGACGACCTGGTGCGTGCTGCCACCGATTGAGGCGAGAACCCCGCGCGTGCTGGGCGGCCAGACCGCCGTGCGGTGTGCGTCGGGTCCGGCCATCGGGTGACAGTCGGCCGGCGGCAGGTGTGATCGGAACTGCCGGGCATCGGCGTCGGACACCGTCATACTTGTCCAGATGCACCCCAGGGAGCCCCGATGACGCCTGTTCTCGATTCGACTCGGTCGAGCGCGTTCCCCGGAACCGCCGTGTGGCCGATCCGGACCGCTGCCGACAGGGTCACACCGTCACCGCGCGCGGCAGATGCCCCCGGCGAGGGGCGATGAAGCTCTCGCAGACACAGGCGAGGCAGCGGCTCGACGCTCATGACCATGCGGTGCTGGCGACGGTACATCCGCGGCGCGGGGTGGATGCGGTCCCGGTGGTCTATGCCGTGGACGGCGAGTACCTGGGGATCCCGGTCGACCGGGTCAAACCCAAATCGTCGACCCGACTCCAGCGGGAGCGCAACCTGGAGGCCGATCCCCGGGCGACCCTGCTCGTCGAGCAGTGGGACGCCCACGACTGGTCCCGGTTGTGGTGGGTGCGGGCCGAACTGCGTTGGGCCGGACCCGACCACTCTCGCGCCGATGCCCTCGGCGCCGCACTGGCCCGCCGATATCCCCAATACGCCGACCAGCCGTTCGCCGCGGTCCTGGTCTTTCACGTCGAGGCGGTGACCGGCTGGAGCGGCAGCGGCCCCTGAACGCGCCCACAGTGGATCGCTCCGTGGAAAGCGTTGGGGGCAGACGGTGTCGGCGGGTCGGCTGCTGGGTGCTCCGCGCATGTCGTCGATGGCACCGGGACCCTACTGCCGGCGCGGATCTGGGCCAGGTTCGACGTCGAACACCGGGCGGACGTGCCATCACAGGAGTCTGCGACCACCTCGCCCGACGGTTCCTCGCCACGACTGCCGCCATCCGGCACGCGACCGCACCGCAGGCCAGAGCACACGCTCATCGACCTTCTGAGACCACTGGCCCAGGCATCGGTCATTTAGGCTGGGAGCCACACAACAGGCGGCGCGGGAGGATGCGGAGGGTATGGGCAAGAAGGACGGCGGCAAGAAGTCAGCGGTGAAAGCGGCCGGCCCGAAAGGCGCGGGGTCGAAAGAGACCGGGATGAAGGACATCGGCGCCACCCCGGCCGGGGCCACCGAGATCGGGCCGAAGAAGGCCGCCGAAAAGAAGGGCGGCGCCAAATCCGGCGGCGGGAAGCGCGATGCCGTCAAGGATGCGCGCACGGCCACTGTCGAGGCCGTCCCGAGGACCGTGGCGAAGAAGGACGCAGGCCCCAAGGCGGCGCCGGCCGTGACGGCCGATGTCACACTCGGAAAGAAGGATGCCGCGGTCAAGCGGCTCGAGTCCGAGATCGGACGCCTCGCCGACGAGCTCGCCCAGGTCGAGCGGGCTGCGCGCAAACGGATCAAGAAGGCCGAGAACGACGTCGCCGCATTGCGGAACGAAGTGCGCAAGCTGCTCGGCCGGATCCCCGGGGTGGGAGACAGGCTCGACGAGCCGTCCGCCGACGAACGCCCTGCCGACGAGTTGTCGGTGGCCGGCGATGCGCCCGCGGAGAACACCGTTCCGGTGCCTCTCACGGGTTCGGAGAAACCCGAGACCCGTACGCCTGAGATCGAGAAGGCGGATTCGCAGAAGTCGGGGGCCGAGACGGCGAGAACCACGCCCGCTGTGGATGCCGTTCCCGAGCCGACCATTGCTGAGGCGGTCATGGTCGAGTCGGCCGTGATCGAATCGACGGGGCCGGGGACGACCGGGCCCGAATTGCCCGTGAAGCCTGCCAAGCCCGCGAAACCCGTTGCCGTATTCGATCCCGTGGAGATTCCCCCCGAGACCACTCCGGAGGAATCGCCGGCGCGCAAGGCCACCGCGTCGTGGCCCACGAGCGCGCCGCCTGCGACTGTCCCCACGAAGAACTCCGCACCGATGAAGAGCCCTGTGCCGGTGGAGAAGTCGGCGTCGGTGGAGAAGTCCGGGCCGGCAAAGAAGCCCGGGCCGGTGGAGAAGTCGGCGCCGGTGAAGAAGAGCGCACCGGCAAAGAAGTCCGCCCCGGTGGACAAGAGCACCCCGGCGGCGTCGAAAACCGCTCCGGCACACAGGGTCGCACCCGCGCCGGCGCGTGGCGGACCGACGGTCGCTCAGCTGCGCGCCGAGGCCAAGGACAAGGGCATCAGGGGCTATTCGTCGATGACCAAGGCGCAACTGCTCGCCGCCCTGGCCTGAGCGCCGACTGAACCCGCGGGTGCGACCCGATCTGGTGTCAGACCCCGGAGATGCTGTAGCTGTGCATCTTTCGGTACAGCGAACTGCGTGACAACCCCAATGCTGCCGCAGCGCGGACACGATTGCCGTCGTATTCGGTGAGTGCGGCGACGATCGCGTCGCGCTCGGCGGACTCCAGCGCGGTGAGCGTGCGGGTGGTGTTGGACCGGCAGAAACCCGGAAGGTCCTCGGGCTGGATCTCGCCGACGGGGCGCCGACGTAACGCCTCGCTCAACGCCTGCCGCAACTGAGTGATGTTGCCGGGCCAGCCGTAGCTCGCGATCACCCGCATCGCCTTGGGGCTCAGGCGCGTGATTCTCTGTGGTGAAACATCTTTCACGATCTGCGCGACGATCGACTCCAGATCCGCGCTGCGCAGACGCAACGGTGGCACCGTCACCGAGCGGTCGAGCCGATCGAGCAGGACGGCTGCTGGAGAGTCGGCCGCGGTGTCACCCGATCCCATCGTCACCGCCACCCGGTATCCGGCGGTGAGGGCGTCGTCGACCATGCCGCACAGGGTGGCCGCGGTGTCGGTTCCGACCTGATCCGGTCGCCGGACCACCAGCAGCGCCGGACCGTCGACGGTGGGGTCCGGCGACACCACCTGCTCACCGCGCTCCAATCGTGGGGCGTCGACGACGACCACCGGCGCGTCGCCGTGGACCTCACGGAACGCCTCGGCGATCAGCGACAGCCGGCCAGATCCCGGTTCACCGAGGGCGAGCAGTCCGTCACCGGATTCGAAGGCCTCGACGGCCTCGGCTCGGGCGGTTCGCCACGCCGGGCTGCGTGTCGTGGCCGCCGACCGGGTGGCGCGCTCTCGCTTAGACTCGGGTGCTGAGATGTCCGGAATCGACAGTGGTGCAGTCGAACCCGGGATCACGATCTCGTCCTCGTCGAGCAGGAGCACCATCCCCACGGTATCGCCGTTACAGGTGATCCCGGTGGAACGCAGCCGGATTCGGCGTCCGTCATCGAGCGTCAAATGGCGTGCGGCACGCTCGGAACGGGTCATCAGGAACTGCGCGAACTCGGCAACGGTGTTCTGCTGGTCAGGCGAGAGAAGCTCGCGTGCAGCCTCGTTGACCATCGTGGTGTCGGCGCCGCGCATACCGTGCGTCCCACTGCCGACCGCCATCACCGGCTGGTGGGGCCGGGCGTCGGCGCGCAGATAGGTCTCGAACAGTGCTCGGGTGGCCTGGCTGCGGTCGAGCAGGAGATTGCGCCCGATCTCCCCGGCGGCCGAGCGGATCAGGGCATCCATCAACGGATTCCACGTGTCGGCGAGCATGCTCGCGTCCAAGACGCCCACGACACGTCCGCTCACCGGATCGAAGACCGGGGCACCCGTGCAGGCGAACTGGATGAGCTTCTGGTTGAAGTGTTCACAGCCGATCACCCGGACCGGGGCGCCGACCTCGAAGACCGTGCCGACCCCGTTGGTGCCCACACCGCTCTCCACGAAGCAGAACCCGCGCTGGAAGTCGACACGGTCGAGGACCCGTCCCACTGCGGCCGAACAGTCCCGGCGGTCGACGATCCGGGCCTTGGCGTCGGTGAGGGCGATCGTCACCGGGACATCGCTCATGTCCTCGGTGAGCCGCTCGATCACCGGTTGCGCACAGCGCGCCAGGCGGGAGTCGAAGTCGATGTCGTCGTGGAAGTCGACGTGGTAGCGGTCGGCGTTGACCCCGGCATCGTGGCTGCGTTCCCACGATGCGGCCACCACATCGTCGACCCCGGCGGCACCGGCCGGGCCGTACTCCAGGAAGTCCGCGCGGGCTGCGGCGATGCGGAGCTGGCGCTCGCGCAGGTCGGTCATCGTCGCGTGCCTCCGTTCTCGGGCGCCGGTGGATATGTGACATACGGCAGAGGTGTGACATGGGACACATAGCCGATTATGCAGCGATTTCGGCGGAAACGACACTGTGCGGAGGGTCAGGTGCGGTGTCCCAATATGGGACACCGGGACCTCCTGGGACAGCGCCGAGAATTCTCCGCAGTGAGCGCCGTCACACCCGGGCGCCATCACCAACACAGCGTCACCACAACCCAGGAGGTCATCATGGCAACCACCACACTCGACGCCGCGGTCATCGGAACGGGCGTCGCCGGCCTGTACCAGCTCCACATGCTGCGCGAACAGGGACTCGACGTCCGCGCCTACGACAAGGCGTCGGGCGTCGGCGGCACCTGGTACTGGAACCGCTATCCGGGCGCACGCTTCGATTCCGAGGCGTACATCTACCAGTACCTGTTCAACGAGGAACTCTACAAGGGGTGGAGCTGGAGTCAGCGATTCCCCGGCCAGCCGGAGATCGAACAGTGGCTCAACTACGTCGCCGACTCGCTCGACCTGCGCCGTGACATCTCGCTGGAGACCGAGATCGTCAGCGCCGTCTTCGACGAAGACGCCAACCGCTGGACGCTGACCACCGCCGACGGCGACACGATCGACGCGCAGTTCCTGATCACATGCTGCGGCATGCTGTCGGCACCGATGCACGACCTGTTCCCGGGCCAGGGTGACTTCGACGGTCAGCTGGTGCACACCGCGCGGTGGCCCAAAGAAGGTATCGACTTCGCCGGTAAGAGGGTCGGCGTGATCGGCAACGGCGCCACCGGTATCCAGGTGATCCAGTCGATCGCCGCGGAGGTCGACGAGCTCACCGTGTTCATCCGCACCCCGCAGTACGCGCTGCCGATGAAGAACCCGAGTTACGGTCAGACGGAAGTCGATTGGTACAAGTCCAGGTTCGGCGAACTCAAGGAGACCCTGCCGACCACGTTCACCGGGTTCGAGTACGACTTCACCGACGCCTGGGCCGACCTGACACCCGAGCAGCGTCGGGCGAAGCTCGAGGCCGACTACGACAACGGCTCGCTGAAGCTGTGGTTGGCATCGTTCGCGGAGATCTTCGCCGACGAGGAGATCAGCGAAGAGGTGTCGGAGTTCGTCCGCGAGAAGATGCGGGCGCGGCTGCAGGACCCCGACCTGTGCGAGCTGCTGATCCCCACCGACTACGGCTTCGGTACCCACCGTGTGCCGCTGGAGACCAACTACCTCGAGGTGTACCACCGCGACAACGTGACCGCGGTTCCGGTGCGCGACAACCCGATCGCCCGCATCGTCGAGAACGGCATCATCCTCGCCGACGGCACCCTGCACGAGCTCGACGTGATCATCATGGCCACCGGATTCGACGCCGGTACGGGTGCGCTCACCCGGATCGACATCCGCGGTCGAGGTGGCCGCTCGCTCAAGGAGGACTGGTCGCGTGACATCCGCACCACCATGGGCCTGATGGTGCACGGTTATCCCAACATGCTGACCACCGCGGTGCCGCTCGCACCGTCGGCGGCGCTGTGCAACATGACCACCTGCCTGCAGCAGCAGACCGAGTGGATCAACGAGGCCATCCGGTACATGGGCGAACACGGCAAGACCGTCATCGAGCCGACCGCCGCGGGTGAGGACGCCTGGGTGGCACACCATGACGAACTCGCCGATGCCAACCTCATCTCGCGCACCAACTCCTGGTACGTCGGGTCGAATGTGCCCGGCAAGCCGCGCCGGGTGCTGTCCTACGTCGGCGGCGTGGGCGCCTACCGCGAGGCCACGCTCGAGGCGGCGGCGGCCGGCTACAAGGGGTTCTCGCTGACCTGATCGGACTATGATCCACATCACATTCTCGAAAGGATGAAACCGATGACCAGCACTTTCTCTCGTCTCGACACGTCCGCCTTCGGTGCCGCGGCCGATCAGATCCTCGAATCCGCGGTCGGCGGCGACGCCCCGGTGCCCGGTGTGGTCGCCGCGGTCACCGACCGCCACGAGACGATCTACGCCCATGCGGCCGGTGTCCGCCGGCTCGGCGGTGCGGCCGCGCTGACCGTCGACGACGTGTTCGCGATCTTCTCCACCACCAAGGCGATCACGGCGACCGCCGTCCTGCAGCTCGTCGAAGAGGGGTTGCTCGACCTCGACCGCCCGGCCGGTGACTACGCACCGGAGATCGGCACTCTCAAGGTGATCGAGGGTTTCGACGACGCGGGCGAACCGATCCTGCGTGCACCGCGATCGGTGCCGACGACTCGTCAACTCCTCACCCACACGGGTGGATTCGGCTACGACTTCTTCGACGCGGTCTATGCGCGGCTGGCGGAGGAGAAGGGGCAGCCGAGTGTCATCAGCGCCACCAAGGCCGCGTTGATGACCCCGCTGCTGTTCGACCCGGGCGAGAAGTGGCAGTACGGAACCAACATCGACTGGGCCGGCCAGGTGGTGGAGGCGGTGCGCGGCAAGCGACTCGGCGAGGTGTTCGCCGAACGCATCTTCGCGCCCCTGGGTATCGAGAACATGAGTTTCATCCTGCGCGAGGACTTCCGGACACGACTCGCAGAGATCCATGCGCGCAATGCCGACGGATCGCTGACGCCGATGGACCTCGAACTGCCGTCGCCGCCCGAGGTGGACTTCGGCGGTCACGGTCTGTACGGAACCGTCGGCGACTACCTGAAGTTCATCCGCATGTGGCTGAACGACGGTGCGGGAGAACATGGTCGCGTGTTGCGCGCCGACACCGTCGAGATGGCGGTGCAGAACCATCTCGGCGATCTGCCGGTGACCATGCTGCCCGGAGTGATCCCGTCGTTGTCGAACGACGCGGAATTCTTTCCCGGGCAGTCGAAGTCGTGGTCTCTGCCGTTCATGATCAACAATGAGCAGGCGCCCACCGGGCGTCCCGCCGGCGCACTGGGCTGGGCCGGCCTCGCCAATCTCTTCTACTGGATCGACCGGGCGAACGGTTACGGCGGGTACTGGGCCACCCAGGTCCTGCCCTTCGGTGACCCGACGTCGTTCACCAAGTACATGGAGTTCGAGACGGCGTTCTACCAGAATCTGAATGGCTGATCGTCCGGTGGAACACACAGTGATCCGATGGATCTCGAAAGGAGCCGGATTCTGACATGTCCGGATCGATGAAGACCTTCACCATGCTCGACATCGGCAAGACCGCGGTGATCGAGAAGCCCATACCCACCCCCGGGCCCACCGAGGCGCTGGTCAAGACGACCGCCTCGCTGATCTGCACCTCCGACGTCCACACGGTCAAGGGTGCGTTGCCGGTGGAGAACGGCCGCACCCTGGGACACGAGTCGGTGGGGGTGATCGCCGCGCTCGGATCCGCGGTCACCGGATTCACCGAGGGGCAGCGGGTGGCCGTCAACGCGGTCACCCCGTGCTTCGAATGTTCCTACTGTCAGCGAGGATTCACCAGCCAGTGTGGTGGACTGCTCGGTGGCTACAAGTACACCGCCCAGGTGGACGGGAACATGGCCGAGTATTTCCTGGTGCCTGCGGCGACGGGCAATCTCGCGCCGATCCCCGACGACCTGGCCGACGAGGCGGCGGTCTATGCGTGCGACATGCTCAGCACCGGGATCATGGGTGCCGAGCATGCGCAGATAGAGATCGGTGACACCGTCGTCGTCTTCGCGCAGGGAGCGGTGGGGCTGTGTGCCACCATCGGCGCGCGGTTGCTCGGCGCAGGCCGGATCATCACCGTCGAATCCCGGCCGGAGCGGCAAGCCCTGTCGCGGCAGTACGGCGCCGACGACGTCGTCGACTTCACCGAGGGTGATCCGGTGGAGCAGATCATGGATCTGACCGGCGGTGTCGGCGCCGATGCGGCGATCGAGGCGCTGGGATTCCCGCAGACCTTCGAGGCCGCGCTGGCGTGTCTGAAGGCCGGTGGGACGCTGTCCAACATCGGGTATCACGGGGAGAATCCGGCACCGTTGCAGCTGGATCTGATGGCCTTCGGACTCGGCATGGGAGACAAGACCATCCGCACCGGTCTGTGTACCGGCGGCAGCGATCGGATGCGGCGGCTGTTCACGCTGATGACCACCGGCAAGGTCGATCCGGCCGCGATGACCACGCATCGCTTCGGATTCGACGACGTCGAGCACGCGTTCACGATGATGGCCGACAAGCAGGACGACATCATCAAACCGCTGATCACGTTCTGATCCGTCACGCGCGACCCGCCCACCGCGCTCTCGTGCGGTGGGTGAGTTGTGTTGGTACGAATTGTGTTGGAGCGCAGTCGTTTACGTCGTCGAGGCTCATTTGGAAGCCGGGGTTGTGTGCTTCCCGGAAACTGGCGGAAGGTGCGCTTCCCCGAAACCAGGGGAAGGTGAGTTTCCCCGAAACCAGGGGAAGGTGAGTTTCCCCGAGGTTCGGGACCTTCCCCGTGTTGTGGCCAGGGGAAGGTGGTGAAACCAGGGGAAGGACCACTTTCCCCTAGTTTCGGGAGCCGGGAGCCGGGAGCCGGGACCGGGAGCAGGAGCCGGGAGCCGGGGGCCGGGAGCTGGGAACGCGGCCGGGGGCCGGGAGCGGGGACGCGGGCGTGGGCGGTGCGGTGAAGGCGGGGAAGGTCCACCTTCCCCTGGTTTCGGGAGCCGGGGCCACGGCGCGGCCCGACGGCGCGGCTCGCCTGCCCCTCGACGCTAGGGTGGGGCGGTGGACGTTCGGTTGGAACAGTTGCGGCAGGTGATCGACGGGCCGCTGCCGGAGATCGCGGTCCGCTTCTCCCGCTTCCTCGCCCCGGACTGGCCCCATCGCGCGCTGGTGATCTTCACCCGCGAGTGCACCGGCCGACCCCGCAAGGTGGCCGGCGACAGGGAGATCGTCGACCGGGTGACCATCGCCGAACTCGACGCCGTCAGGGCGAGGGTCGGTACCGGCGAGGTGGTGACCGCGACCGTCGAGATCGGCGGCGCCGCCCACACCGTCCGGGCCGTCCGCGACGAGACCGACACCCTGCTCGTCGTCGTCGCGAAACCGTCGCGCGCGACCAGCCCGCCATCCGACGACGTGCTGCGGGCGTGGTTCGCCATCGTCGCCACCTCGATCCGCCAGCAGGTGGCGCAGGCCAGCCCCGACTATCTGGCCGAGTCACGGGCGGCGTCGAGCGAACGGGCCCGCACAATCGCCCAGCTCACCGAGACCCACGAGGACACCCTCGCGTCGATCCTCGGCACCTTGCGGTCGCGCGACCTCGACGATCGGACAGCTCGGGCCGCGGCCGCCGAGACCGCGTCGTCGGCGTTGATCGCGCTGCGCTCGGTGGGCGCCTCCGACCGGGAACTGGCCACCGAGGTGCCGACCGCGGCCTTCGCACGGCTGCAGGCCGAACTCGAACCGGTGCTGCGGCACCTGCCGGGCGAGGTGGACTATGTGCGGCCCGAACCCGACGGGCGCGCACTGCCCGGCGAGATCGCCCATGGGGCGCGGGCCATCGTGCGTGCGGTGGCGGTGGCCTTCGCGGCCCAGCCGGCCGTCTCACGACTACGGATCGCATGGGGATTCGACGGCACCGACCTCGTCGTCGACATCCGCGATCATGGCGCCGGGGTACTCGACGGCGCCGCGCTGACCAGGCAATTGGCCGGGCGGTTGCAGACCCTCGACGGCCGGCTCGAGGTGGAGAGCCTGCCGGGCTGGGGGAGTCGGGTGTGCGCGCGGCTGCCCCTCGAGGCCCCCGAGGAACGGCCCGACGAGAACCTGCTGTCCACCCTCAACCCCCGCGAACTCGAGGTCCTCGGACACCTCGCGCTGGGGCGGCGCAACAAACAGATCGCCGGGGATCTCGGTGTCAGCGAGAGCACCATCAAATTCCATGTGACCGCGATCCTGCAGAAACTGCGGGTCTCCAACCGTGGTGAGGCCGGACTGCTCGCGGCAAAGGCCGGGATCACCGCCGCATAGCGAGCAGCCTCGGCCGGCACGTGACGCGCGGCCCCGGAAGGCACGTGATGAGCGACCCCGGACGTTGCTTGATGAGCGGCCTCCGCCGCGGGCCTGTACTTTCGGCTAGGCAGAACCATCCATTCGGATGGATGCATGAATTCGGCGGGCCCACGAGACTGGGACGCATACCGGACTGTCGTGCGACAGTCCAGAGTTGTCACCGAGAGGATTGAGAAGCGGATATGTCGCAGCAGACGGTCAAGGGAGTCATCTCGCGGAGCAAGGGTGCGCCGACCGAAGTCGTCGACGTCGTCATCCCCGAGCCCGGTCCTCGCGATGTGATCGTGAAGATCCAGGCGTGCGGCGTCTGCCACACCGACCTCGCCTACAAGCAGGGTGGAATCAACGACGAGTACCCGTTCCTCCTCGGCCACGAGGCGTCGGGAATCGTCGAGACCGTCGGGTCCGACGTCACCCACGTCGCGGCCGGCGACTTCGTCGTCCTCAACTGGCGTGCGGTGTGTGGCGAGTGCCGGGCCTGCAAGCGCGGCCGCCCGTGGTACTGCTTCGACACCTTCAACGCCAGCAAGCCGATGACGCTCACCGACGGCACCGAGCTCACCCCGGCGCTGGGCATCGGCGCCTTTGCCGAGAAGACCCTGATCCACGAATTGCAGTGCACCAAGGTCAATCCCGAGACCGACCCGGCCGTCGCCGGCCTGCTCGGCTGCGGTGTGATGGCCGGCCTGGGTGCCGCGATGAACACCGGCAACGTCGGCCGCGGCGACTCGGTGGCCGTGATCGGCTGTGGCGGTGTCGGTGACGCCGCGATCGCCGGCGCCAAGCTGGCCGGGGCCACCACGATCATCGCGATCGACCGCGACCCGGCAAAGCTGGAGTGGGCCAAGGATCTCGGTGCCACCCACACCATCAACGGTGCCGAGGTGGACGATGTGATCACCGCGGTGCAGGACCTCACCGACGGCAACGGTGCCGACGTCGTCGTCGACGCGGTGGGTCGTCCGGAGACCTACAAGCAGGCCTTCTACGCCCGTGACCTCGCCGGTGTCGTCGTGCTGGTGGGTGTGCCCACCCCGGAGATGACCCTGGAGATGCCGCTGGTCGACTTCTTCTCCCGCGGCGGCGCGCTGAAGTCGTCCTGGTACGGCGACTGCCTGCCCGAGCGCGACTTCCCGATGCTGATCGACCTGTACGAGCAGGGTCGTCTGCCGCTGGACAAGTTCGTCACCGAGCGCGTCGGCCTCACCGACGTGGAAGCCGCCTTCGAGGCGATGGAGGCCGGCAAGGTGCTGCGTTCGGTCGTCGAGGTGAAGGCGTGAGCGACCTGCGGATCGAGAACGTCGTCACGTCCGGCACGTTCTCGCTCGACGGCGGCACGTGGGACGTCGACAACAACGTCTGGCTGGTCGGCAACGACGACGAGGTGGTGATCGTCGACGCCGCGCACTCGGCCGCGCCGATCCTCGCCGCCGTCGGCGACCGCACCGTCACCGCGATCGTGCTGACCCACGGACACAACGACCACATCACCGTGGCGCCCGAACTGTCGAAGGCCACCGGGGCGCCGGTGCTGCTGCACCCGGGTGACGACATGCTGTGGCAGGAGACCCATCCCGGCGTCGAGCACGGCGACCTGGCCGACGGCCAGCAGATCGCGGTGGCCGGCACGACCCTGACGGTGATCAACACCCCCGGCCACTCGCCGGGATCGTCGGTCATCCACGTGCCGGAGGCCGGCGTGCTGTTCAGCGGCGACACCCTGTTCCAGGGCGGGCCGGGTGCCACCGGGCGCTCGTTCTCGAGCTTCCCGACGATCATCGAGTCGATCCGCGACAAGATCTTCGCGCTCGACCCGGAGACCAAGGTCTACACCGGGCACGGCGACGGCACCACCATCGCCACCGAGGCCCCGCATCTCGAGGAATGGATCAAACGCGGCCACTGAAATGCCCTTCCGAACGGGCATATCGGTCGATGAATCGGAGATATCCGGCATCTGATCGGACATGGTGGACACACGGACGCCCCGGCCTCGGCCGGGGCGTCCGCGCGTGCAGGACCAGCAAGTATGCGGGATCTCGCGCCGCTGCGGGAGGTCTGCGTGGGATGGCTCACAGTAACTTCACAGCTATTGGTTGATTCTGCAAGCTCTGCGATATTTAGGCAATGCTCACCTCACTTGATAAGGCCGCGCCCTGGGCGATCGGCATCTTCCGCATCGTCGTCGGATTCCTGTTCTTCTGCCACGGGACGTCCACCCTGCTGGCCTGGCCCGTGGCTCCCTACAGCGGACAGACCGCCGACTTCGGCGCATGGCCGTCGTGGTGGGCGGGCGCGATCCAGCTGGTGGGCGGCGTGCTCATCATGGCCGGCATCGGCACCCGCGCCGCGGCGTTCATCGGGTCCGGGTCGATGGCCGTGGCCTACTTCTGGAAGCACCAGGGCGACGGACTGCTGCCGATCCAGAACGACGGCGACTCCGCCGCACTCTTCTGCTGGTCGCTGCTGCTGCTGGTGTTCATCGGATCGGGTCGCCTCGCGCTCGGATCGCTGCTGAACTCCCGCACCGAATCGGCTGCCCCGGAGCCGGTCCCGACCGGCTCCCGGTCCGAGGCCCCCACCCCGGAAACCGTCTGACCGCAGGGTTTGTGACGGGCGGCGTCTACGCGGTGCGGTCGTGGGGATAATATTTTCACAGTGAAGCACATCAGTACTGCGGACACGGAGCCCCAACCCGTACCGCGTAGCCGCATCGTCGTCGCCTCGATGGTGGGCACCAGCATCGAGTTCTTCGACTTCTACATCTACGCGACCGCCGCGGTGCTGGTGTTCCCCACACTGTTCTTCCCGGCCGGTGACGACACCGCCGCGCTGCTCTCGTCGTTCGCGACCTTCGGGCTGGCCTTCGTGGCACGCCCCATCGGATCGATCCTGTTCGGGCACTTCGGCGACCGCGTCGGACGTAAGGCGACGCTGGTCGGATCACTGCTCACGATGGGCATCGCCACCTTCGTGATCGGTCTGCTCCCGACCTTCGACTCGGTCGGCTATCTCGCTCCCGCCTTGCTGGCGCTGATGCGGTTCTGCCAGGGCCTCGGGCTCGGTGGCGAATGGTCGGGGGCCGCGCTGCTGGCCACCGAGACCGCCGAGAAGGGCAAGCGTGCCTGGGCGGCGATGTGGCCGCAGCTGGGCGCACCCATCGGCTTCTTCTTCGCCAACGGAACCTTCCTGCTGCTGATGGTCGGCCTGGACTTCGACGCCAAGAACGCCGCGACCAACCACGCCTTCCTCACCTGGGGCTGGCGCGTGCCGTTCCTGGCCAGCGCGATCATGGTGATCGTCGGCCTCTACGTGCGGCTCAAGCTCACCGAGACCCCGGTCTTCGCCCGCGCCGTGGAAGAGGGCAAGAAGGTCAAGGCGCCGGTCGCCGAGGTCGTCAAGACCAGCTGGCGGCCGCTCATCGCGGGCACCTTCATCATGCTGGCGACCTACACGCTGTTCTACATCGTCACCACGTGGACCGTGTCGTACGGCACCGGCAAGGTCGCCGACGCGACCGGTCCGAAGCTGTCGATCAGCTACGTCGACTTCCTCACCCTGCAGCTGGTCGCGGTCCTGTTCTTCGCCCTGTGTGTTCCGATCGCCGGGTGGCTGGCCGACCGGTACGGCCGGAGATCGGTGCTGCTGGTGATCACCACGGCGATCGTGATCTTCGGATTGTGCTTCGGCTGGCTGCTGAACCCCTCGTCGGTGACCCAGGGATCGATGCTGTTCTTCCTCATCCTGGGAATGGGACTGATGGGACTGACCTTCGGTCCGATGAGCGCCATCCTGCCCGAGCTGTTCCCGACCAACGTCCGCTACACCGGTTCGGGGATCGCCTACAACGTGTCGTCGATCCTGGGTGCGGCGGTGGCACCGTTCATCGCGACCTGGCTGGTGGCCGACTACGGCGTCTTCTGGGTGGGCGTCTACCTGGCGATCGCCGGCGTGCTGACGCTGATCGCCCTGTGGTCGGTCAAGGAGACCCGCACGCTGGACCTGACCGAGGTCTGACCCGTCCCCGGCCGGGCCGGCGCGGTCTGGTGTACCCCGTCTGACACATGCCCCCGGCCGCCGGGACGGCATTAGGCTTGGTCGGTGACGACGACATCGCCGCTGCGGCGCCTGATGCCGCCCGCGCTCGCGGGATATCAGCGGTCCTGGCTGCGTGCGGACCTCCTCGCGGGGGTGACGCTGGCCGCTGTCGCGATCCCGGAATGTATGGGGTACAGCTCCATCGCGCACGTCCCGGTGTCGGCGGGGCTGTACACGATCATCCTGCCTGCGGTGGTGTTCGCCCTCGTCGGGTCGTCGCGTCTGATGGTGGTGGGTGCCGACTCGGCCACGGCGGCACTGCTGGCGTCGGGTATCGCCGGCCTCGGAGTGGTGGGGCTGCAACCGGATTCGACGCAGTGGCTGCAATGGGCCTGCCTGATCGCGATCGTCACCGGCGGGATGCTCGCGATCGCGCGGGTGCTGCGCCTGGGTTTTCTCGGCGACTTCCTCTCGACGGCGGTGCTGATCGGCTTTCTCGCCGGTACCGGTCTGACCGTCCTGACCGGGCAGATCCCAGGCCTGCTCGGGATCCCCGGCACCGACGGGCAGCTGTGGACACGCTGGTGGAACGTCGTCACCCACCTCGGTGACATTCGCTGGGGTGCCGTCGCTTTCGGTGCCATCTCGCTGGCCGTGCTGATCGTGGGTGCGCGATTCGCACCGCGCGTCCCGGTTGCGGTGATCGTGGTGGTCGCCTCGATCGCGATGGTGTCGGCGTTCGGCTGGTCGGATGGGGTGCCCGTGGTCGGGGAGGTGTCCGGTGGACTGCCCGGCTTCGGGTGGCCGGAGGGCCTGGCCGTCACCGACGTCGGCAAGGCGGCCACCGTCGCGCTCGGCTGTGCTCTGGTGATCATCACCCAGAGCGCGGCAACCGCACGCAGTTTCGCACAGCGTCACGGTCGCAGCGCCGACATCAACCGCGACATCCTCGGGTTGTCGGGGGCCAACCTGATCGCCGGTTTCGGTGGGACGTTCGTGGTCAACGGCAGCCCCACCAAGACCGAGCTGCTCGACTCCGAGCGCGGACGCACGCAGGTGGCCAACCTGGTGATGGCGGCGATCACCCTGATGGTGGTGGTGTTCGCCGGGAGTGCGCTCCAGAATCTGCCCCATGCCGTGCTGTCGGCGATCGTCGCACTGATCGCGGTACGTCTCATCGACCTCGACGGCGCACGCCGCCTGTGGCGGATGCGCCGCATCGAATTCGGCATCGCCGCCATGACCGCGGTGATCGTGGTGATCTTCGGTGTGCAGATCGGTATCGTCGCGGCCATGGCGGTTTCGCTGCTCGAACTGGTCCGGCGTCAGTACCGTCCGGAACGATTCGTCCTCGGCGTCGGCTCCGGCGGAACCCGGCGATACGAGACCGCCGTCCCCGGACAACAGTCCCTGCCCGGACTCATCGTGTTCCGCTACGACGCCGACCTGTTCTACGCCAACGCCGGTCGCTTCGCCGACGACGTGATGGACCTGGTCCGCACCGCCCCGGATCGGGTGAAGTGGCTGGTCCTCGACACCTCGGCGATGAGCGACGTCGACTACTCGGCGTCGACGGTCCTCAAGGACCTGATCGACTACATCCACTCCTACGGAGCACATTTCGTCCTGGCCGGTGTCGACCCGGAACTGCAGCGCACCCTCGAGGTGGAGGGGCTGCTGGCCGACCTCGACCCCGACCACGTCTTCGTCACCGTGGGTGCGGCATTGCGTGCCTACCTCGTCGCCCACCCGGAGGCCACGCCCCCCGGCTGGGAACCCATGGACCCGGGGCCGGGCCGCACATCATGAGATTCGGACGGGTGGTGGAGGTGTCGACGGCGGTCGGCGCGACACGATCACGAAATGCCAAGGCCGAACTGCTCGGTCGGCTGCTCGCGGAGTCCGGCGACGAGATCGGTGTGGTGGTGGCCTGGTTGTCGGGGGAGATACCGCAGGGCCGGCTCGGAGTGGGTTGGCGCACACTGCAATCGCTCGCGGCCACGCCCTCGGGCGGCGGCCCGGACGCACCCGATGCCCTGACCGTCGCCGGCGTCGACGTCGCATTCACCGGGCTCGCCGCGGCGAGCGGCGCCGGATCGACTGCGGTGCGCTCGGAACTCCTGCACCGATTGTTCTCGCGTGCAACCGAATCCGAACAGAACTTCCTCTTCCGGCTGATGTCGGGGGAGCTGCGGCAGGGCGCCTCGGCCGGGGTGATGTCGGAGGCGATCATCGCGGTGTCGGGGCAGCCCGCCACGCTGGTGCGGCGCGCACACATGCTGACCGGGTCGCTGTCGGCGACCGCCCGTCTCGCGGTGGCCGGCCGGACTGCGCTGGAGACCGTCGGACTACAGGTCGGGCGGGCGATCTCGCCGATGCTGGCCACCCCCGCCGACGGTCTCGCCGATGCACTCACCGCATTGGGTCCCGAACTCGTCGTCGACCAGAAACTCGACGGGGCGCGCATCCAGGTGCATCGTGACGGCGATGACGTCGCGGTCTTCACCCGGACCCTCAACGACGTCACCGAGCGTGTTCCGGATCTGGTTGCGGCGGTACGGGATCTGCCGGTGCGGTCGGTGATCCTGGACGGGGAGACACTCACCCTGGCCGACGACGGACGGCCGCGACCCTTCCAGGACACGATGAGCAGATTCGGGTCGATGCAGGACGCCGGCGACACGCCCCGGGTACTCCGGCCGTTCTTCTTCGACTGTCTGCACCTCGACGGCGACGACCTCATCGACCGCCCGCTCGCCGAGCGGCTCGACGCGTTGGATTCGATTGCGCCGCAACTACGTATCTCCTCGATCCGCAATCCCGACCCGGACACCGCGCAGGCCTACCTCGAGGCCACCATCGCCGCCGGCCACGAGGGCGTGATGGTCAAGTCGCTGACCGGCCCCTACGCCGCGGGTCGTCGGGGCAAGGCCTGGCAGAAGGTCAAACCCGTGCACACGCTGGACCTGGTGGTGCTGGCGTGCGAGTGGGGATCGGGCCGGCGGACCGGGCTGCTGTCGAATCTGCACCTGGGCGCCCGCGATCCCGACGGGGGACCGCCGGTGATGGTCGGCAAGACCTTCAAGGGGATGACCGACGCACTGCTGGCATGGCAGACCGCCGAGTTCCCCCGACACGAGGATCACCGTGACGCGCACGCGGTGTATCTGCGGCCCGAGATCGTCGTCGAGATCGAACTCGATGGTGCGCAACGGAGTTCACGGTATCCGGGTGGGGTGGCCCTGCGCTTCGCGCGGGTGGTGCGGTACCGGCCGGACAAGACCCCCGCCGAGGCCGACACGATCGACGGGGTCCGCGCCCTGCTGCGGTGACCGAACCCGCCCGGATCAGCGCAGGGGCAGCTCGGCGACGATGGCACCGGGCGAGGCGGACCCGCCCGGCGGTTCGACCGTGAACGCCAGCGCCGTCGCGTCACCGAGATGCGGGATCACCGCCGTGGTCGACGGGGCCACGTCCTTGTCGGTCATGGTGCCCGCCGAGGTGGCACCGTTCGGACCGAGCAGCCACATCTGATACACCGACCCCGGCTGAGGGGGCGGCACATCGTTCATTACCAGGACTCCGGCATCGGCGGTGTCGGAGTAGGTCAACGTCGCCTGCCCGCCGGCGACCGCGCCGGAGGCCGACCGCACGTCGCCCGCGGTGAACACCTGCTGGGCGGTGGCCGGTTCGGTCGGGGCCTGCTGTGTCGACAGGCCGCTGCCGATCGCCCAACCGAGGCCACCGACGGCGATCGCCACCGCCGCGGCGGCGACCGCATAGGCGAGGCGGCGCGGGTTCCGGCGACTGCGGTCCTGCCGTGGGACCAGCGGGATCGGCTCGGGAGGTGCGGGCTCGGTGTCGACGGCGGGGGAATCGTCGGCGGAATCGGTGCCGATGGCCTCGAGGAGCCGAACACGCAGCGTCGCAGGAGGTTCGGTGACAGTGGTGGTGCTCACCGTGGCCATCGCCTCGCGGGTGTCGCGTACCAGCTCGTCGAACTGGAGACGTGTCTGCGCGTCGGACCGGGCACGCCTGCGGCGGACCGAGTCGAGCTCGGCGGGCGACAGTCCGTGCAGGCCGAGGATAGGGGCGAGATCGAGTAGTTCGTCGTCAGGCATGGCTGTCCCCCAAGCAGTTACGCAGGCGGCTGAGTCCGTCGCGGATCCGGCTTTTCACCGTGGGAAGGGCCACCGACAGGTGTTCGGCGACCTCGCGATAGGTCAGCCCGCGGTAGTAGGCGAGACCGATCGACTCACGCTGCACCTCGGTGAGGCTTTCGAGACATCCACGAACCTCGGCCCGGGATTCCCTGGTCTCTGCGGTCGCGGTCACCACGTCGAAGTCGGGCATGTGTTCATCTGTGGCGAAACCCAGGTCGCGGCGGGTGGCGGCGGTCTCCGAGCGGACCCGGTCGACGGCACGCCGGTGAGCCAGCGTGATGAGCCAGGACAGACCCGAACCCCGGCGTGGATCGTAGGCGTCCGCCGAGCGCCACACCTGTAGATAGACCTCCTGGGTGGTCTCCTCGCTGTATCCGGGATCGCGCAGAACCCGCAAGACCATCCCGTAGACACGATGACTCGTCTGGTCGTACAACTCGGCGAAGGCTGCTCGGTCGCCGCCGGCGATTCGCGCGAGCAGTTCGGCGAGGCCATCGGTGCCCGGTGCCGGTGCGGGGCGGGTCTGTGAACTCATTGCCGATCACCCTAACCGGCGCCGGGACCCTCATCAACGGCCGGTGTCGGGAGCCTGTCGCGGTTTCTGCACCGTCCATCAGCGCACCTCCGGCGTCCGAGGTGGACGCGGCAGGAAGTACGACGTGCGTTCCTGGTACTCGCGATAACCCGGGCGACTGGCCATCGATTCCTCGAGCAGCCGCGCCCCGGTCGCGTAGACCAGGAAATACGTCATCGCAACCGGTGACAGTACGGACAGGAGCCCGGGGGCGCCGATCACCGACGTCCCCGTGGTCATGGCGCCGGCGCTCGCGGTGAACAGCCAGATGCCCCACCACACCGACGCGTCCCCGAAGTAGTTCGGGTGCCGTGTCCACGCCCACAGGCCACGATCCATGATGCGTCCCCGGTTGGTCGGATCCGCCTTGAACGCACGCAGCTGGGCATCGCCGATCGCCTCGAACAACAGGCCGAGCACGTACAACGCGATACCGATCGCGGCCACGATCCAGGCAAGACCGGAGGTGGGACCGGCGACCGCCGACACCATGACGGGGATCGACACGAACCACTGGGCGAGGCCCTGGATCGCGAACACCCGCCGGACGACCACGGTCAACCGGGGGCCGTCGGGTCCGTATCCCCCTGTGCGCGAGAGAAGGTCGACGTAGCGGGGATCCTCGCCGTGGCCCTTCGACTTGACCGTCATATGCCAGGCCAGACGCAGACCCCAGATGCTCACGCCGACGGCGAGGATCCATCGCCGGATGGGATCCCCGCCGCCGAGAGCCAGTGACAGCCAGGCGATCCCGATGAATCCGAGGCCCCAGGAGACGTCGACGACGTTGAATCGGCCGATGCGCCAACCGATCGCGCACGTGATGGCCTGCAATGCCACCACGAACAGCAGGCCGCACCCGGCGAGCACGGCGAACCCGGTCCATCCGGTCATCGGGCATCTCCGAACGGGGCGTCGTCGGGAGCGTTCGCCGGACGCCGGAACACCAACTGGTGCACGTCGAGATAGCCGGCGCGGAATCCGGCCTCGGAGTAGGCCAGGTAGAAGTCCCACAGGCGGGCGAACGTCGCATCGAATCCCAACGGTGCGAGGTCGGTACGCCGCGCGAGGAAACGTTCCCGCCACAACCGCAGCGTCTCCGCGTAGTGGATGCCGAATGCCGAGGATTCGGTGAGGCGGAGCGAGGTGTGCTCGGCAGCCGCCGTCCGGAGCGCCCGAAGCGACGGGATCTGCCCTCCGGGGAAGACGTACTTGTGGACCCACGTGTAGGTCTGCCGCGAGGCCAGCATGCGGTCGTGGGGCATGGTGATGGCCTGGATCGCCACCCGCCCGCCCGGTGCCAGTACCCGGTCGATGGTGGCGAAATAGGTGGGCCAGTACTTCTGGCCGACCGCCTCGATCATCTCCACCGAGACCACCGCATCGTAGTCGCCGTCGACGTGGCGGTAGTCGAGCAGATCGATCCGGACCCGGTCGGCCAGACCCGCATCCGCGACCCGCTCGCGCGCGAGATCGCGCTGCTCCACCGACAGCGTGACCGACCGGACGGTGGCACCACGCTGCGCTGCGCGCAGGCACAGCTCGCCCCATCCGGTGCCGATCTCGAGCAGCCGGGTTCCGGGGCCGACCCCGGCGAGGTCGAGGAGACGATCGATCTTCCGGTGTTGGGCGTCGGCGAGGTCTTTCCAGACCGGACGGCCGGGTTCGGCGGTGGGTTCGGGGGTGAACAGGGCCGCCGAGTAGGTCATCGTCTCGTCGAGGAACAGCTCGAACAGGTCGTTGGACAGGTCGTAGTGGCGAGAGATGTTGGAGCGGGTGTTGGCGGTCGTGTTCTCCTCGTCGGCGGGGTGTCGCGGCAGTACCGCACGACGCAGGATCTGCAGGGGGCGTGGGACCACGTGTGCGATGTGTTCGGCAAACGGGGTGAGTACGCCGACCAGGTCGTCGGTGGTCCAGTCCCCGGCCATGTAGGCCTCGCCGACACCGATCAACCCCAGCGATCCGATCCGCCGGAACAGATCGGCTGGACGTCGGATGATCATGCGTGGCTGCACACCGTGGGAGAACCGCCCGCTGCGGGTTCCGTCCGGGTACTCGATCCGCACGTCGACCCCGGCGCTCGCCCGGGCGAACAGCCAGGCGGCCACGGCTTCTCGGGTCCGGGCCGACCACCTGTCGGGGACGGTGGCGACGTCTGGCCAGCGGTCGGCGTCGACCGGAGGTGTCTCGGCACCGGGTACGCCCCGTGGGTCGGGTTGTGCATGCCCGACGTCGAGCCGGTGGTGACGTGATGAACTCATGACTGTCCCTTCGCGATGTCGGCGGCTGTCTGGTCGGTGATGGTTCGGTCGGTTGCCGGGCCGTCGATGGTGGCGGAGTGCCCCGTCGTCGAGTGCCGGGGCGGTCGCGGATGGAGGGGAAGGCGCCGTGCCCACAAACGGATGCCGTGCAGACGGATCCGTGCGGCCACCACCAGCGGGGCCATCGGGGAACGCACCTGCGCGACGAGGACAGAGCGGATTCCGACCGGCCGTCCCTGCCCGGTGAGGGTGGCCACGAACGGTGGCTGCCCGACCCGATCGAGGATGATCGACACCGCGACCCGGCCGCCCCTCGGTTCCGGTACCCGCAGCCGGTACCGGCCCGAGACGTCGTTGAACGGGGAGACGTAGAACTCCTTGTCGACCAGCGCACGTCCGTCGGCATCGGGATGCACCACGTAGCAGTGCCTGCCGCCGTACGTGTTGTGGACCTCGGCGACGACGTGGGCCAGGGTGCCGTCGCGGCGATGACACCAGAACACACTCAGCGGATTGAAGACGTAGCCGCCCACCCGGGGCGACAGCAGCGCGACGATCCGGCCGTCGACGGGTTCGATCCCTGCGTTGCGGACGAACTCGTCGATACGGCTGCGCAGTGTGTCGGAGGGTCTGGCGGGTTGCGGGAAATGGTCGCCGGCACGGAAGTCGGCGAGCAACCCCAGTCCTCGCGGCATCGCCGGGGGTGCGTCGACGTCGATCAGCCATGAGGTACCGGAGTAGCTGAACGCGTGTCGGATGGGCGATCGCCGTTCATGGGTGATCCGTGTGCGTACCACCAGCGCGGTGGTGGGCGGGGCCGGTGCGTGCGTGGTGGTCACGACATCTCCAGGGAGCTCTCGGGTTCGGCTGGAAGGACGGTCCTCGCGGCGCCGGCCGGAAGGATCACGTCGGTCAGGATCCGGTGCGCCGCAGCCGCTCCGGAGGCGGCCCCGTCCTCGTGGAAACCCCAGCCGTGGTAGGCGCCCGCGAAGCGGACGGCGGGCGAGTCGATCGTCGGTAGACATGCTTGTGCGGCAACCGATTTGGTGGTGTAGACCGGGTGTTCGTAGGTCATCTCCGCGTGCACCGTGGTGGGATCGACCAGATCGGTCCGGCCGAGCGTCACCAGCATCCGGGGGTTGTGGACCTCCAGGCGCATGAGGCGCGTCAGATCGTAGGTGACCGCGACGCCGGACCCGTCGAGCACCCCCGACCCGATCTGCGTGCGGGCGGGGGCATCGGTGCGGATCTGGTCGGTGCGGATCTGGTAGTTCCATGCCGCCCGGGCCCGGGCGGAGTGCGGCAACAGTGACGTGTCGCTGTGCAGCACAGCAGATTTGGCGCTGTAGGTGATCGCGCCGAGTACCTGTCGCTGCGCGTCGGTGGGTGCGACGAGCATGTCGAGCGCCTGATGGGGGTGGGTGGCGACGACGACGGCGTCGAAATGCCCGGTGCCGAAGCCTCCGGCGGTGATCTCGACGCCGGACCCGTGATCGACGATGCGGCGGACGGGGGCGGAGAGTATGACTCGACCGCCGTGGTCTCGGACACGATCGGCCACCGCCTCCACGTATGTGATCGATCCGCCCTCGACGGTCCGCCACGTGGGCGACCCGAAGACCGACAGCATCCCGTGATGCTCGAGGAAGGTGAAGAGATATCGCGCCGGATAGCCCGCGGCGGTATCGGAATCGCACGACCACACCGCGGCCACCAGCGGTAGCAGGAAGTTGTCGAGGAAGTACGTCGAGAAGCGGTGGCGGGCGACGAACGCGTCGAGCGGTTCGTCGGACCCGGTGGAGTCGAGGACCCGTCGTGCGGCCCGGTGGAAGCGCACGATCTCGCCGAGCATCAGCAGGTAGCGGCCGCGAACCAGATTTCTCGGGGTGGGGAACAGGCCACGGGCACCGAGGGCGCCCGCGTACTCGAGACCGGAGATCTCCGAGTGCACCGACATCGACATGTCGGTTTCCCTGGTGGGGATCTTCAGATCGTCGAACAGACGGAGGAGGGTCGGGTAGGTCCGGTCGTTGTGCACGATGAACCCGGAATCCACCGAGACCTCGCGGCCGTCCGGCGTCGCGATCCGGTGGGTGTGGGCGTGACCGCCGAGTCGGCTGTCGGCCTCGAACAGCGTCACCCGCGCGTGTTCGCAGAGGTCGTGGGCTGCGGTGAGTCCGGCGACCCCACTGCCCACGACGGCGATCGACGGCGGGCGCAGCGCGTTGAACGATGTCGTCATGCCCGCTATTCGGAACGGTCACGGATCCGGATGGGTGAGGTCCCGGTCGCGGCGCGTCCTACGGCCGGGGCGTACGGCGAGATGCGTTCACACCGACACCGCGGCACCACCCGGGCCGACCTGATCGCTCGGGACGATGTCGGCGCCGAGCGGCAGCAGGGCGATCGGCACCATCTTGAAGCTCGCGATCCCCAGGGGGATACCGATGATCGTGATGCACATGGCGATGCCGGTGGTGATGTGTCCGATGGCCAGCCAGATCCCGGCGAACAACAGCCAGATGATGTTGCCGATCATCGACATCGCCCCGGCCTCGGGTTTGCGGACGACGGACCGGCCGAACGGCCAGAGAGCGTAGTTCGCCATCCGGAAGGAGGCGATGCCGAACGGGATGGTGATGATCAGGATGCAGCAGATGATCCCGGCGACGACGTAGCCGAGCGCCATCCACAATCCGCAGAGGAGGAGCCAGATGACGTTGAGAATGGTGCGCATGCCGTCGATTGTCCGCTCTTTGGGGCGTCAGGTGTGCGTTACGGCGCGGCGGGTTAACGTTACGAGCCATGGCCCCCGATGCCGATCAGGTGCGGACGACACTGTGGTGGCTCGTCACCACCTTCGTGCTCGTCGTCCGACTGCTCGCCACCATCGCGACCGTCCTGCTCACCATCTTCTGGGTGATCGCCGCCGTCCGTGACTCGTTCGGCAACGTCTTCTTGTGGCCGGCGGTCGGCAGCGCGGTCGCCCTGCTGGTCAGTACCTATCTGTACAGCCATCTGCGGGCACGCTATCCGCGCCGCAACGGCTGGATTCCCTGACCGTCAGAACCGCACCTCCGGAGGCTGCTGTTGCCCCTCGGGTGCGCGGTAGAACTCACGGTTGCCGACCTTGGCCATCCCGGCGAAGAACATCCACGGGATGGTCTGGACCAGCTGATTGAGGCGCGACACCGCATCGTTGTAGAACTGTCGGGCGAACGACAGTTTGTTCTCGGTGTCGGACAGCTCGGTCTGCAGGGCGATGAAGTTCGACGACGCCTTGAGATCCGGATAGTTCTCGGCCACCGCGAACAGCCGGCCGAGTGCGCCGTCGAGGCGCCCCTCGGCGGCGGCCTTCTCCTCGACGCTGCCGCCCTGCGCCGCCCGCGCCACCCCGGCACGTGCGGCGGTCACCTCCTCGAACACGCCGCGCTCGTGGGTGGCGTACCCCTTGACGGTGTTCACCAGATTGGGGATGAGATCGGCGCGGCGGGTCAGCTGGACGTCGATGCCGCCGAGCGCCTCCTGGGCGGTGATGTCGGCGCGGCGCAGTTTGTTGAATCCGACGGCGGCGAGTGCGAGGGCCACGACGACCACGATGACGACGATGACGACGATGACGGTCAGGAGCATCGGAGGACTTTCTGTGACGGGGGAATCCGGGCGATGTGCGAGTCGGTGCGGGGCAAGGGCATCGGTGTGGGTGGCGGTAGGGGCGCCGGCGGGGTCCGGTGGGGGCATCTCACCAGGAGCCGCCGCCCCCGCCTCCGCCTCCACCCCCGCCTCCGCCGCCGCTGCTCGACGACGAGGAGGACTGGCTGGCCGAGTACGCCGACAACGCCGAGGACAGGCTCGACTCGAAGCTGTCGATCCCGCCGCCCCCACCGAACAGGCCATGCGAGGAGCCCGATCCGGAGGAGACCAGCCAGACCGGTTGCGGCGGTTCGGCACCGGTGGCGATCCGGTACTTGCGTGCCCATGCGTCGGCGCAGTCGAATGCCACCGCATACGGGATGTAGTCGGTGTAGAGCTCACGCCGGGCACTGAAGTCGAGGCGCTCCACATTCGACGGCGTCGACAGCAGACGTTCGAATCCGCCTGCGCGTGACCACACGTCGCGTCCGAGCGGGGTCCGGCGGGTACCGACCCCGGACACGAACAGTCCGGCGCCGCCGACGGCGAATGCGGCGAAGGGCAACAGCCACAACGAGAACGGCGCCAGGAACACCGCGGCGATCGCGGCCGCGACGGCGAGCACCACCAGCCATCGGCCGGTCTTCTCCGATCGGCTGTGGGCCAGGACCCCGCTCCCGACCGCCCACGTCGCCGCGGCACCGGCCGCCGCACCCTTGGCGGTGTTGAGCTGTCGGCCCGCCGACACCGAGCCGTCGGCGTGGAAACTCGATCCCTTCCCGCCCAGACCCAATGCCGTGGCCACCGCCTGGCTGACCGGGTCGGCGGTGCTCCAGGTGACGGCGTCGATCTGGGAGGTGATGGTCCAGTCGTCGCCGGACCGCTGCAGCCGCACCAGATCCCGGTCGGCCATGTGCAGCAGCGTCGCCACCAGACCACGGGCGGGGGCGGCCTCGCGGGTCACGTAGTAGGTCTGCACCGGCCCGAGGAAGCCGGCGGTCTGCCCGGGATCGCGTGGCGGCTCGTACATCACCGGGAGCAGCGGCGTCGCCTCACGGCTGCGCAGCACCCAGTAGACGCCGAGGGCAAAGGTGAGCGCCGACACCAGCAGGAGCACGATCACGACGGTCGGTGAGCGGCCCAGCACCAGGTCGAGCGGCTGCGGCCACGGCGCGGTGATCTGTGGGGGAGCGGCGCCGGCGAGGTCGGCGCGGAAGGACACACCGATCATCGGCGGCAGCGGGCCCGTGGTGACGACGCGGGTCGTCGGACCCTGTTCGGTCACCACACATTCCTCGCGGGTACCGATGCTGCACGCCGCCGACACCGGTTCGGACGGCAGCGTGACGGTGGTCGTCGACCGCTGGATGGGCATCTGCCAGCCGTCGGCGACGATCCGCCACAGGAAATGCGAGCCGCCCTCCCCGGTCCGGCTGCCCGACGACGACTGGTCGGAGGTGCCGGGGGCGAGCGCCCCGCGCACCGTGTAGGTGATCACGTAGGTGTGCACCCCCTGCGGCACGTAGCGGCCGGGGTCGCCGATCTTCGCCACCACGAACCGGTGGCCCTGTTTGTCGTCGATCTCCACCGGGACCGGTCCGCCGTCATAGGTGACCTCGATGTTCTCCGGCTCGTAGCGGACCCTCGCATCGGCCGGGTCGGTGATGTCCCAGAACCGGAAGATCCCGTGGCGGCCCGACGGGAATGCGGTGGTCACCGTCTCGCGGGCGGTGAGCAGACCGTCGGCGGACACGTCATAGGTGGCGGTGTAGTCGGTGATGGTCACCGGGTCGGCCGACGATTCCGACGCCGACTCCGGGATCGCCCGGAACAGTGGGGCGATCAGTCCGACGAGGGTGAAGATCGCCAGGAACAGTGAGAACACGACGCGTTTCACCCGGGAAGCGTATGTGCGAAATGCCTGGCTGTACATGGTTCGGCCGGCGCGATGTCGATCGAACGATGCACTTGCTCGCCGGGAGTGGGCGAGGGGGTGCCGAACTCCGGTGTGGCCGGGTCGAAACCGGGGGTTGTTGCCGCAATCACACTTTTCACGGCACAATTGACGGCACCGGTGACGGAGAGAGGATGTATGGCCGAAGCTGGACCCTCGTCGCGGATTCGTCGTGCCTACGAGGAATTCCTTGTCGGGGTCAACCCGCCCACTGATGCGGTGCGATCGGTGGTGCGTGATTCCTGGGCCCGCTCACTCAAACGTGGGATAGACCCGGGAGAGGCCGTTCCGGAGGACGACGTCAGCGCGACCATGACGATGGCCGAGTTCGCCCGCTACCGCGACACCCATCCGATCACCTCGATCCGCCCACTCGTGCGATCGCTGATGCTCGATGACATCGCCGACACCGGCGTCGTCGTCGCCCTGACCGATCAGGTCGGCCGGCTGCTGTGGGTGGAAGGCGATTCCGAGGCCCTGGACCGGGCCGGCCGGATCAACTTCGTCGAGGGTTCGGTGTGGAGTGAGGACATCGTCGGCACCAATGCCCCCGGTCTGGCCCTGACCATGGACAAGGGTGTGCAGGTGATCGGCCCCGAGCATTTCGCCGGACCGGTACAGGATTTCAGTTGCGCCGCGGCCCCCGTGCACGATCCGATCACCGGACATGTCATCGGCGTCATCGACGTGACCGGTGGCCGTGAGGTGGCCGCGCCGTTCGCCCTCGCCGCGGTCCGCTCGGTGGTCGCCGCCGTCGAGCGTGAGTTACGTTCGCAGGCAGTCGATCTCGCCGATCCTGCGACATTTGCCGCCGAGGCGCCGGAACCGGCGGGTGCCCGACTGGTGGTGTTGGGCGACAACGGTTATCGCTGGGAGTCGGGGAGCGGGACCGCTCGGCAGCTGTCCCGGCGGCATGCCGAGATCCTGGTGCTGCTGCAGGAGTACCCCGAAGGCCTCAACACCGAGCAGCTGGCGATGCAACTCGCCGGCGACGAGATCGACCCGGTGACCGTTCGCGCCGAGATCTCCCGGCTGCGTCGCGATCTGGGCCCCGACGTGGTGCGGTCGCGGCCGTACCGACTCACCGCCGACCTGGTCTCCGACCTCGCCGACCTGCGCCGCCGCGTCGCCGACGGTGCCGACACCCGCGCGATCATCGACGACCTCGGCCGCGGTGGGCTCCTCGTCGAATCCAGTGCGCCGGGCATCGTCGAGATCTTCGAGGTGGTGCGCGAGGACATCCGGTCCCGGGTGATCGCGGAGGGCGAGGTGGGTGCGTTGCGCACCTGGACGTCGTCGATCCACGGGCGTGACGACCTGCAGGCGTGGCGCCGGCTGGAACACCGACTGCCCGTCGGGCACCCCGACCGCGCCGTCGTGGGCGGACGCATCCGGCTGCTCGACCGTCGTTACGGCGTCTGAGGCCCCGCCCCTGCCGAGGGCGCACCGGCGCCGACGTCCCGCGGTGGGCCCGACCGGGACGATCCGGGTGCTGACCGCCCGGCCGTGGTGAGCGGCATCTGCCGATGACATCCGTCTGGGCGGTGATCATGCGGTCTGCTCGTGGCGGATTGCCTGGTGGCAGCGAAATCACCGCCATCCGACGGACGACGGGCATGTGGTGTGCAGCGCACAGTGAGAAGCACCGATTCGAGAACCACATCGAATCATCGCCTCCCTCAGACGATCTCTGCAGACCCGAAGGACCCGCCATGAATGCCAAGGACATGATCATCGGCCTCGCGCCGTGGATACTGTTCTCCCTCGTCGCCTCCCACCTCGGCCCCGACGCGGCCGGATGGGCGGGCCTCGCAGCCTTCGCCGCCGCCGCGGGACTCCTCCTGGTCAGCGTGCTGCAGGGCCGTTCGATCAAGATCCTGGACGCGGCCGGTGCCGTCACCTTCGGGATCATCTCCGCGATCGGCTTCACCGGCGGACATGCGATGGACGTGTGGCTCACCGACTACGGCCGTGGCGCCACCACGGTGATCCTCGGTCTGGTCATGCTGGTCTCGGCCTACACGGTGCCGTTCACCGAGCAGTACGCCCGTGAGACCGTCGACCCCCGCTACTGGTCCAGCCCGATCTTCCGTGCGAAGAACAAGGCCATCAGCCTGCTGTGGGCGGGGACGATCTTCGCCATGGCCCTGAGCCATCTGATCGCCGGAGTACTCGCCGGTGCGGACGCGGTGTCGGGCGGTCATCCGGGCAACGTCCTGCTGAACTGGGTGATCCCGATCGTCCTGATCGTCTTCGCGGTCAAGCGGACCCGGCGCATCGCCGACGCCGACACCCCACCCGCACCGGTGCCCGCCGGTCACGCCGGACCGCGTCCCTGACCGGCATCTCTGACCGGCGTTTCTGACCGGGCCACCACCGAAACCGAAAGCGATCGATCGTGAACATCCTGCATCCGACCCACACCGCCTACTCCACGGGTTTCTACTCGGACCCCGGTCGCGACTATTCGGTGCGACTGCTGCTCGGCTACTGCGGTTCCGGGGCGGCCGACGCCGGCGAGGTCCTGCGCACCATCGACACCGTCGGCGCCGGTCACCAGCGTGACTGGTACGAGGCATGGCATCGCGTCGGGCGGCGACTGGCCGCCGACGCCGATGCCGGCGCGGCACGCGGACACCGCATCAGCGCGGCATTCGCCCACCTGCGGGCGGCCACCTATCTGTCCGAGGCCTTCGACGCGCTCGACGGGATCGCCGACGACGCCGAGCGGATGCCGGTCTTCGCCGAGCACCGGGCCGCCTGGGAGAAATTCGTCGACGACGGGCCCTTCGTGGGACGTCGGCTGACGATCCCGTACGAGGACACCACGCTGCCGGGCTGGTTCCTCTCACCCGGCGACGCCGGCGACGAGCCGCGGCCCACCCTGGTGGTGGTCAACGGCAGCGACGGGTCGGTGTCGGGTCTGTGGTCGTCGGCCGCGCACGGGGCGTTGCGTCGCGGCTACCGGGTGGTGATGTTCGACGGACCGGGTCAGCAGTCGATGCTCTTCGAGCACGGCGTGACCTTCCGGCCCGACTGGGAGGCAGTGCTGACCCCGGTCACCGACACGGTGCTCGGGCTGACCGGCGTCGACCCGCGTCGACTCGCCGTCTACGGCATCAGCCAGGCCGGCTACTGGGTGCCGCGGGCGTTGGCGTTCGAGCACCGGTACGCCGCGGCCGTCGTCGACCCGGGCGTCGTCGAGGTGCAGACGTCGTGGCTGGACAACATCGGCGGCACACTGGGCAAGAAGCTCGCCCAGGGCAAGTACGCCGACTTCGACTCGATGATGTCGATCGGGATGAAGGCGAGCAAGGCCACCAAGCGGATGTGGGACTGGCGTGCCCGCCCGTACGGCTCCGGCAGCTACTCCGACACCATGCGGGCCGTCGCCGAATACACCCTCACCGATGACGTCGCCGCACGTATCGCCACCCCCGTGCTCATCACCGCACCCGAGGACGAACAGTTCTGGCCCGGACAGTCCGAGAGACTGGCCGCCATGCTCGGTGACCGGGCGACGCTGATCGCCTTCACCGCGGCGGAGGGGGCGAGCGGACACTGCGAGCCGATGGCGCGGGCGCTGACCGAGCAGCGGATGTTCGATCGGCTCGACGAGATGCTCGCCCATGCGTCAGGCGCCGATGCCGATGCCTACGCCGATGCCGACCCCGGGGCGGCCGGGGTCGCGGCCGGATGAACGCCTGAATTGCCTGGATTTCATATCTTCGGGCGATACCCGACGACGCCGTCGGCGCCTACCCTTACCCGGCATGACTCGATCCGGCTTTCCCCCGATCCCGCCTGGTCCCACCCCGGGCGGCATGCCACCGGGGCCCGGTCCCATCCCGGGCGGCATGCCACCGGGGCCCGGGCCTCAGCGCCGGTCGGTCCCGATCCGCAAGGTCGCGATGGGCGTCGTCGTGGCGGGGCTGGTGCTGGTGGCCCTCGGGATCGTGACGACCGGAGTCGGTGTGGTCATCACCGGAATGGTCATCGCAGTCATCGGCATCCTCGTCCTCGCGGGGCGTACCCCGGGCAGCCTGGCTGTCGTGCTCGGCCTGACCGCATTCGCGACCGGCATGTCGTATGCGTTCGCGGTGGAAAACACCTACGAGTACGAATTCGGCACCGGACGTAGCTCGAGCTCGTCGGACTTCCAGGTGAACGGCGGCGCGATCGCCATCGCCGTCATCGGGGTGATCCTGGTGATCGTCGGATCGGTCCTGAACAAACGGCGTGTGCGGTGGCCGAGTGACCTCGGACCCGCTCTGGCGGGGGTGGGGAGCGCGGCGCGGCAGGCCGGTGCGGGTCTGGCGCGCTCCACCGAGTCGGCGATCACCGCTGCGCAGCGGGGTATGCAGGGATCGCGCCCGGATCAGACCGTCACCGCTCCGGTTCCGCCGAGTGCACTGCATGATGCGCTGCTGGCGATCCTCGCGCCGTCGGCGCCCGGGCCGCGCCCGGCGGGATACCTGTTGGAGAACCGGCCGGGGCTGATCCGACTAGCATTCGGTGCCGCCGACCGGCCGCCGCTGTTCGTCCTCGAGTTCCGGATCGCGGCCGCGGCGACGCCACCACCGCCGGGGCCGCCCGGCTCGATCCAGCCGCCCTCGTCGTCGGCGCAGGTCTTCACCGTGTGCAGTACGCCGGCGGCGCCGCCGGCCACCGGGATCGTCGCCGGTGAGGTACGCGCCGAGATCCTCGGTCTCATCGATCGGCAACTTCGGCTCCAGCTTCCCGGAGCTCAGGTTCAGGCGGGGGGCTGACCTGCGGTTTTGAGGGCAACCAACGTTGCAAACGTATCTGCAACGTGGCTGCAACCACACCACTCCTACGCTGTGCAACAGATCACATTGGCGGCCACCAACCGCCGGTGACACCCAGATGAATGCACTGAGGAGCTGGAGAAGAGATGACTGTCTACGCAAAGCCGGGCACTGCGGGCTCGGTGATGAGCTTCGAGTCGCGTTACGACAACTGGATCGGCGGCCAGTGGACCCCTCCGGTGAAGGGCCAGTACTTCGAGAACCCGTCCCCGGTGGACGGCAAGACCTTCTGTGAGGTCGCCCGCTCGACCGCCGAGGACATCGACCTCGCGCTCGACGCCGCCCACAAGGCTGCCCCGGTGTGGGGCAAGACCTCGGTCGCCGAGCGTTCGCTGGTGCTGCTGCGCATCGCCGACCGCCTCGAGGAGAACCTCGAGAAGATCGCCGTCGCCGAGACCTGGGACAACGGTAAGGCCGTCCGCGAGACCCTGGCCGCCGACATCCCGCTCGCGATCGATCACTTCCGTTACTTCGCCGGTGCCCTGCGCGCCCAGGAAGGGTCGATCTCCGAGATCGACGAGGACACCGTCGCCTACCACTTCCATGAGCCGCTGGGCGTCGTCGGCCAGATCATCCCGTGGAACTTCCCGATCCTGATGGCCGTGTGGAAGCTCGCCCCCGCGCTCGCCGCAGGCAACGCAGTGGTCCTCAAGCCGGCCGAGCAGACCCCGGCGTCGATCCTCTACGTCATGAGCCTGATCGCCGACCTGCTCCCGGCCGGTGTGATCAACGTGGTCAACGGCTTCGGCGTCGAGGCCGGCAAGCCGCTCGCCTCGAGCAACCGCATCCGCAAGATCGCGTTCACCGGTGAGACCACCACCGGCCGCCTGATCATGCAGTACGCCTCGGAGAACCTGATCCCGGTCACCCTCGAGCTGGGCGGCAAGAGCCCCAACATCTTCTTCTCCGACGTCATGTCGGCCGACGACGGATTCCTCGACCGTGCACTGGAGGGCTTCAGCATGTTCGCCCTCAACCAGGGTGAGGTCTGCACGTGCCCGAGCCGCGCTCTGGTCCAGGAGAGCATCTACGACAGCTTCCTCGAGAAGGCCGTCGACCGTGTCTCGAAGATCAAGCAGGGCAACCCGCTCGACACCGACACCATGATGGGTGCCCAGGCGTCCAACGACCAGTACGAGAAGATCCAGTCGTACCTGGCGATCGGTAAGGAAGAGGGCGCCAAGGTCCTCATCGGTGGCGAGGCCGCCGACCTCGGAGGCGACCTGTCCGACGGCTACTACATCAAGCCGACCGTCTTCGACGGCCACAACAAGATGCGCATCTTCCAGGAGGAGATCTTCGGCCCGGTGCTGGCCGTGACCACCTTCAAGGACTACGCGGACGCCATTCACATCGCCAACGACACCCTCTACGGTCTCGGTGCCGGCGTCTGGAGCCGCGACGGTGCCACCGCCTACCGCGCCGGCCGCGAGATCCAGGCCGGTCGTGTGTGGACCAACACGTACCACGACTACCCGGCCCACGCCGCCTTCGGTGGTTACAAGCAGTCGGGCATCGGTCGCGAGACCCACCTGATGATGCTCGAGCACTACCAGCAGACCAAGAACCTGCTGGTCGGTTACGCTCAGAACGCGAAGGGCTTCTTCTGATCGGGAGATCCCGCCGCTTCTGAGCCAGCTCGACCGAAAGCAGGTGAACCCCGTGTCAGAACAGAACGTTCCTGATCGGGTGGTCGCCACAGACACCGCCGTGCAGCTCCTGACCAAGTTGTCGGAGCTGCACGGCGGCCTCATGATCCACCAGAGCGGTGGATGCTGTGACGGTTCCGCCCCGATGTGTTATCCCGTCGGCGAGTACCGGGTGGGCCAGCGCGATGTGCTGGTGGGCGAGATCGTCCTCCCGGAACCGCTTCCCGCCGTGCGGGTCTGGATCAACGGCGACCAGTTCGAACTGTGGAAACACACCCAGCTGGTCCTCGACGTCGTCAAGGGCCGGGGCGCCGGATTCAGCCTCGAGGCACCAGAGGGAGTGCGGTTCCTCTCTCGCTCACGGGCTTTCAGTGACGACGAGAACGCAGTACTCGCCGCTCACCCGCCCTTGACCGGGGCGACCGCCGGCGTCTGAGGGACCGATAGACCGACAACTGAAGACGAGAACAGCGAGACCACCTGCATGCAGGTGGTCTCGCTGCTTTCGAGCGCGGTCGGGTGTGGCGCACGAAGGTGTGCGTTCCCATGTCAGAGTCCGAGGCCTTCCAGGATCTCGACCAGTCGGGTCTCGATCGGCCCGACGGGGGTGATGACTTCCCGGATCGGGAGTCTCAACCCAGTGTCTGTCGGGTCGGGGTTCGGGGTGATGTCGATGGGCGGTTCGATGTGGATGGGTGGGTCGAACACCTTGATCACCAGGGCATCGTCGTCGATCATGACGAACCCGTCGTCGGTGGTGCTGTCGAGAGTCACCGTGGCGGGCTGACCGGCCTCGGTACTGCTGCTGGTGTTGGTTTCGGTGCCGTGGATTTCGGCACGTACTTGTGCCAGGTGTGCCACATACTGTTGTCCGACATCCGGTAACCGGTTCACCTGTTTCTCGTTCTGGGGTTGGCCGGGTTTCGCATTGCGTTGCCACCAGGTGCGGCCCTCATCCGGGCCCGACCTGATTTTCCCGGTGGTGTACTGGCCGGGTTGGTCACCGACCATCCGGTGATGGGTGGGACACGCCGGTGCCAACTCGATGATGTCGGTGCGGCCGCCGTCGGCGAAGTCGTTGACCGCGTGATGGATTTCGACGTGTGCCGCGGCCCGGTCACATCCGGGTGCCGAGCAGTGATGCCCGTCTGGGGCGGAAAACAACATCAACCGTTGATGTTTCGTAGCTACCCGTTTCGCTTGCCCGAAATAGAGGGGGATCGCGGTGTGGCTTTTGAACACCGACAAATACATTTGGGCGTCGGCGGCGAGGTCGATCAGGTCTGGCATGGGGATGAGGGTTCCGGTCGCGGTGATGGCGTAGCCGGCTTCGCGGATCAGGTCGTTGACATCGGTTTTGACGATCAGTTGGATCGGGACACCCATGTTGGTTGTGCCGAGCATCCCGTCGGCGAGCACGGCGGTCAGCAGGGCGTTGACCGCATCATGGTTGCGTTGGGGTTGGGTACGCATGTCTTTGACCGAGGCCGCGTCCAGACTGTCGGGGTCGACGATCTCGGCGGTGCGACTGTCCCCGTTCAGGCCGTGTGGTGTGTCGGGGTTGTTGACGCCATGTTTGCCCCAGGCGGCGAAGAGTGTTTCGAGGCGGGCGCGCAGGATGGGGTCGACGTAGCCGGTCAGTTTGGACATGCCGTCGGCGCCTTGTTTGCCGAGGGTGATTCCGCGTCGACGGTCGCGGTCTTTCTTCTCGATGAGTTCGCCGTCGGGGTCGATGTGGGCGATGATGCGGGAGCCGCAGGTGCCGAGTGCGGATGCCCCGAATTCGGTGGCGTGTCCGGCGAGGGTGCGTTCGGCGGCGATCTTTTCGTCGTAGGCGGCGGCGAGGGGGATTTTTTTGAGCCAGGACAGGGCGATGTCGATGTGGGTGGTGCCGGCGTCGCCGGAGGCGAACACTTTCGCGAGTTCGGGGTATTCGGCCTGGGTGGGTTCGCCGGTCAGGGAGCGTTCGGGTTGGACGCGGTCCATCCGTTCGAGTCGGGCTTTGCAGTTGGAGGCGTGGAGTTCGGTGTCCATGAATGCGAAGATGGTGCGGTAGCCGCGGTCGCGGTGGATGTCTCGGTGGTTGATTTCGGTGATCACTCGGTCGCTTTGGAAGGTCAACCGGTTCAACGATTTTTCGGTGGTTTTCGCGATGGTGATCAGGGTGTCGGCATCACTGGTGGTGAGGTCGGCGGTAGCGAGTAGGTCCAACCCTTGTGTGATCAGGGCGACTGCTTGTGACACACGGGATTGGGGATCGGCTGTACCGGTGTCGGTGTTGTTGGTCATCGACGCTCACCCCCTGTCGCGTGAAGATCCTTTTATGATACAGGTGTTCGATGGTGTGTGCAATGGGTTTGGGGTGGTGGGTTTTCGGAGTTTGTTGCGGGAGTCTTGCGGGTTGGGTTCTGCTCGATCGGTTACGCCCAGTGGGTGGTTGTGTTGTTGGATGTGGTCGCCACTCGAGGCGGCCGGCGGAGATTTCGACACGAGTCCTCGCTGCGCTCGGTCCCGGCTCAATCAGCAATGCCCAGTGGGTGGTTGAGCCGATGAGGAGCGTAGCGACGAGGCGTGTCGAAACCTCAGACGGCCGGGTTCGTCGACGCGACCACCTCGGCAGTGCTCACCTCCCAGCGTGCGCTGCGGAGATTTCGACTCGGGTCCTCGCTACGCTCGGTCCCGGCTCAATCAGCAAAAGAGCCCGGCTCAATCAGCAATGCCCAGTGGGTGGTTGAGCCGATGAGGAGCGTAGCGACGAGGCGTGTCGAAACCTCAGACGGCCGAACTCAGGAGCGTCACCACCTCAGAAGTGGTCGCCTCCCAGCGTGCGCTGCGGAGATTTCGACACGGGTCCTCGCTGCGCTCGGTCCCGGCTCAATCATCAATGTGCGTCCCGGTTCGATCATCAATCGGTGTCCCGGCTCGATCATCGATGGCGTGCGTGGCACGCGTCGAACTCGGGGATCGATGTCGAAGCGGTGGATGGCATGGTGCGGCATCGGGTAAACCATGCAGCGGCTCCACATCACTCGTAGACGGGCCGCTGATCCCCTAGGCTCATCGGCAGTGCAATACGGACCGGATCGTGTAGGGATCGAGGACTTCAGAGATGACCGATTGGTTCCACCGCACCGTCATCGACCCCGGACGACTGCCGTTGTTCCTCTTTCTGGTCGCGTTCATCCTGACCTTCTTGTTCATCCGGTTCAGCGTGCGGATGATCCGGGCGGAGGTCAGCTGGTGGCCGGGCAACGTCACCCCCGGCGGGCTGCACCTGCACCACGAGTTCTTCGGCGTGATCATGATGGCGTTGTCGGGGTTCGGGCTGATCGCCGTCGCCCGCTACGACGCCCCGATCGCCGATGCGGTCCTCGCGTCGATCTTCGGGATCGGCTGCGCCCTGGTACTCGACGAGTTCGCCCTCATCCTGCATCTGCGCGACGTGTACTGGGAGGAGGAGGGGCGCTCGTCGGTGGACGCGGTGTTCGTGGCGATCGCGATCGGTGGCCTGTTCCTGGTGGGGCTGCGGCCGCTGGACATCTCGGCTGCGGTGGGGGACTGGCAACACACTGCGGATCCGTCCGAGCGAATCGGCGTGGTGATCGGGGTGGCGGTCAACGTGCTGCTCGCGGTGATCACCCTCGCGAAGGGCAAGCTCTGGACCGGGCTGGTCGGGATGTTCCTACCGTTCCTGCTGCTGTTCGGCGCGATTCGGGTGGCCCGTCCGGCATCACCATGGTCGCGGTGGTTCTACGGATCGCGAGAGGCCAAGTACGAGAAGGCCGTCGCCCGTGAGGTCCGGTACCGCGAACCGCTGATCCGCTGGAAGATCGTCGTGCAGGAGGCTCTTGCCGGACGGTTCGGTGTCCCCGACAAGCCGCCCGCCCTCCCCCCACAGTTGCCGGCCTCCGATACGACGGCACCGAAGGCCGTGGCACCCAATGCGATCGCCACCGCGATCCGGTGGCGGCGTACCCGGCGGGCATTGCATGTGGCGCCCACCTGGCGACTGCCCGCCGTCCTGATCGTCCTCGCGATCATCACCGCGATCCTGTGCATCACCCTCGACGAATCCGTCGGTCTGGATGTCGATTCCGGCACCCTCGCCGCGGTTCTGGGTGTGATCGCCGGCGCGATGGCCACCCTCACCGGCCTGGTGTTCACCGCCGTCACCCTCGCCATGCAGTTCGGCGCATCGCAGATCTCGGTACGCGTGATCCCCCGGCTGCAACGGGAACCCACGATGCGATGGTCGATCGGATTCTTCCTCGCCACCTTCGTGTTCAGCGTCATGGTGGCGATGGATCTCGCGTTGTCGGAACCGGAGGACGCCACGCCGGGTATCTCGACGGCGATCGCCGCCGTCCTCACCGTCGTCTCGGCCTTCCTGTTCGTCGCACTTGTCGCCAAGGTGGGGACGGTGCTCAACTCGGCACAGCTTCTGCGGTGGATCGCCGCCGACGGCCGGGGAGCGATACGCCGCGAGTACCCGGATGTGCACGACGTCCCGACCGCATCGCCGCTCGAGGAGTCGGCCGAGTCACCCGACGAGCACGACGAGTCCGACGAGCAGCCGCGCACCGTGATCCCGCTGCGGGAGACGGCGAGTCGCGGCCGTGTGTTGCTGGCGGTGAACATCCCCCGACTCCAGGCGCTCGCCGTCCGCTGGGACGTGCGTTTCGAGCTGCTGGTCGCCGTCGGCGACTACGTCCCGCACCACGTGGGGGTGATCGCGGTGACCGGGCCCGGACAGGATCGCGTGGCCATCCCCAAGGTGTTGCGCTGCTTGTTCTTCGGGGACACCCATCAGCCGTCGGTGAGCCCGTCGGCGGCCTTGCAGTCGATCTCCGACATCGCGCTCAAGGCGATCTCGAGTGCGGGCAACGACCCGAGCAGTGTGGTGCTGGCACTCGACCACACCGAGGACCTGTTGCTGATGCTCGCCCCGCGGGTACGCGCAGATGTGGTGGGCAGGCAGGCCACACTGGTCGACGGATATCGGCGCACCTGGGGTGACTACGTGGCGATCGGCACCGACGAGATACGGCGCCACAGCCGGAACCAGGCGCAGGTGCAACGACGCCTGCGTGCCCTCTACGGCACCCTGCTCGAACAGTGCTCGTACGACCAGCAACCGCCGATCGTCGAACGCATCCAGGCCCTCGACGAGCAGATCGAGACGGAATGGACGGTGCCACTGGACCGCCGGCTCGCGTCGGCCCCCGACCGCCAAGGATCTGGATCGGAGCGGGGCTCGACGCTCGCCTGACGACACCGTCGACCTCGACCGGCACCGCCGTGTTCTCCCAACGCATGCCACCGGTAGGGGTCGCGTATCGACGTGTGCTGCGGAGGTTTCGACGGCCGGTCGGCCTCGCTGCGCGAGGACGTCCTGCTCAACCATCCGGTGGTGGTGGGTGGTCGAGTTGAGTCGACGAGGAGTTCGGCAGTGCGTGGTCGCCGACATCGTCGGGTCACCAGGTTTCGACACGGGTCCTCGCCCAGGGGCTCGGTCCCGGCTCAACCACCAAGCGGGCCAATGTATTTGGTTGTGAATTGATCGGTTCTGACTCGGCCACCAAGTAGCACGACTTCTTGGGGTTGTGAATTTATCGGTTCGGGTTCGACCGCCAAGTAGGACGACCTCTTGGGGTTGTGAAACATATGGTCGTGGCTCGACCATCGAGCCGCGCATCATGTTCGGTCAGGGCGGGAGGCTATTTCTTCCCGCCCAGGATGCCGCCGAGCAGATCGCCGAGGCCTCCGCCGCTCTTCCCTCCGCCGGAGCCGCCGAGGACGTTGCCGAGGATCGAACCGAGCCCGCCGCCGCCGGCGCCACCCAGGACATTGCCCAGGATGGAACCGAGATCTCCGGTGCCGCCGCCGGTTCCGGAGCCCTTCATGACCTTGCCCGCCAGGTAGCTCATCACGATCGGTGCGAGTATCGGCAACAGCTTCTGGATCAGGCCCGAGTCGACCGCCGCCGCCGGGACCTGTCCGCTCAGTGCCGTCGCGACGTTCTCGGTCTCGCCGCCGAAGACGTGCGAGACGATCTTCTGGCCGTCGCCGGTGTCGACCGCACCGAGATCGATCTGGCCCTGTGCCAGATCGTTCTGATGTCCGGCCAGCGCGTTCGCCAGACCCTCCGCACCACCGGCCTGGTCGGCCTGATGTGCCATCCCGCCGAGCAGCGCGGGAAGTGTCTGTGCCACAGCGGACTGTGCCGTGGCCTCGTCGACGCCGAGCCGGCCGGCGATGTCACCGATCGGTAGGCGTGACATGAGGTCGTCGAGATCGGACATGGAAGGCCTCTTTCTTGTTGTCAGGACTGCTGGGGCAGGGTGGCGGGGGAACCCACCGTATCGATGAAATGTGCGGCGGCGGTGACGGCGTGGCCCGATTCGGGGGTGAGCCGCGGGAACATCTGGAAGACGTGGCCCTGGTCTGGCCAGCGCTGCAGGGTGGCGTCGGCGCCGGCGGCCAGCAGTGCGCGGTGGTAGGTGATCGCGTCCAGGCCCATCACCTCGAGGCCGCCGTACTGGATCAGGGTGCGGGGCAGGTCGTCTGCCGCCTCGAGTGCGATCCGCATCCGCGGCTCGTCCGGATCGGCGTTGCCGGTGTAGAACTTCAGGATTCGTTGCGCGGCAACGGCATCGATCAGGGGATCGCGAATGCCTGCCCGCTGGTGCGCCACTGCGAGATCGAAGGACGGGTCGTAGAGCGGGGAGAACAACACCATCCCGCCGGGTTGTGGGGTGCCGGTCTGCTGGTTGTCGGCGAGCAGGTCGAGCGCGAGGTGGCCGCCCGCCGAATCCCCGGCGACCACGATCCGGTCGGCATCGATGCCCTGCGCCAGCAGCCAGTGATAACCGCGGATGGCGTCGTCGCCGGCGGCCGGCCATCGGTACTGCGGGCCGAGCCGGTAGTCGAGGCTGAACGCGAGCGCGCCGGACCGGTGCGCGAGCCGCGCGACCAGCCCGCGATGGGTGCGGGGTGAGCAGACCACATAGCCGCTGCCGTGCAGGTAGTAGAGGACGGTCCCGGCGTCCCGCAGGGTCAGATGGTGGCCGTGGTGACCGGTGGCACCGACCCACTCGCCGCGGACCAGACCGCGCCGGTGGCGGGCCACCACGGGACGGACGGTGGTCCCGGCCGGCACCGGACTCAGCGCCACCAGCGTGCGGTTGACGCCGGGACGGGTGGCCCGCAGCATGCGTTCGGCGACCGGCGGGGGATTGAACCGGGTCGCCGCCATCATCGGGCGGCTGACCCGACCGAGGTATCCGTTGAGGGCACGGGCCCGGCGTGAACCACGGGTCCCGGCGGGGTGCGGCCCCCAGGTCGGGGCCTCGCCGGCCCTGTCCGGAAGCTCGGATATGTCCCATGCCGGCGTGCTCACAACCCGACCCTAGGACCTGGGCGGACGCGCCGGAGGGCAATTGGGTGACGGACAGGTACCGGTTGTGATGCGGTGCATGCGCTCTGGCGGTCCGAACAGGGGTTCCGGCATGCCCCCGGGCAGGTGTTGAGCTGCGGAATTCATATCGATGTGGTAGCCGGATTTCGATAGTGGGTACCCGCCGTGAGAAAATGGACGACAATGCTTAGCAAGCAGGGTGGTGTCATGTCCGGCCGATGATGTCCGGCCCACCAGTCAGCAACGGCGCTGACCATCCGGACGCCACCGTGTGACCGTCGGAGTGCCTGTTCAGCCCATATCGGGCGCTCCGAACTGCCGGTCGCCGGTGACGCGTACCGCGAAGACGCATATCGGGTGAATCTGTGCGCAGTGTCGCGCACGAAGTGAGGCGAACATGAAGTATGCCCCCGGGCCAGTGGGTCTCTACGACCCCATCAACGAGCACGACTCGTGTGGTGTGGCATTCGTCGTCGACATGCATGGTCGACGCAGCCGCGACATCGTCGACAAGGCCATCACCGCACTGGTGAACCTGGAACACCGTGGTGCCGCCGGTGCCGAGCCGAACACCGGCGACGGTGCAGGCATCATGATCCAGGTCCCGGACCGGTTCCTGCGTGAGGTCGTCGACTTCGAGCTGCCCGCCGAGGGTCGCTACGCCACCGGTATCGCATTCCTGCCGCAGGGCTCCAAGGACGCCGCCGACGCGGCTGCCGGGGTCGAGAAGATCGTCGACTCCGAGGGGCTGACGATGCTGGGCTGGCGCGAGGTGCCGGTCAACGAGAACGGACTCGGTGCGCTCGCCCGCGATGCCATGCCGACCTTCCGTCAGCTGTTCCTGGCGCTGGGCGACGACGTCGTCGACCCCGACGGCATGGAACTCGAGCGCAAGGCGTTCGTCGTGCGCAAGCGCGTCCAGCACGAGCTCGGCCTCAAGGGTGCCGGTGCCGACGGCCCGGGCCGCGAGACCGTGTACTTCCCCAGCCTGTCCGGCAAGACCTTCGTCTACAAGGGCATGCTGACCACCCCGCAGCTGCGCGAGTTCTACCTCGACCTGCAGGATGCGCGGGTCGAGAGTTCGCTGGGCCTGGTGCACTCGCGCTTCTCCACCAACACCTTCCCGTCGTGGCCGCTGGCGCACCCGTTCCGCCGGGTCGCCCACAACGGTGAGATCAACACCGTCACCGGCAACGAGAACTGGATGCGGGCCCGCGAGTCGCTGATCGACACCTCGGTGTTCGGCGCCGACGCCGCGGAGAAGATCTTCCCGACCTGCACCCCGGGTGCCTCCGACACCGCTCGTTTCGACGAGGTGCTCGAGATGCTGCACCTCGGCGGCCGCAGCCTGCCGCACGCCGTGCTGATGATGATCCCGGAGGCCTGGGAGCGGCACGAGTCGATGAAGCCGTCGCACAAGGCGTTCTACGAGTACCACTCGACGCTGATGGAGCCGTGGGACGGCCCGGCGTCGGTGTGCTTCACCGACGGCACCGTCGTCGGCGCCGTGCTCGACCGCAACGGCCTGCGCCCCAGCCGCGTCTGGGTCACCAAGGACGGACTGGTCGTGATGGCCTCGGAGGTCGGTGTCCTCGACATCGACCACGCCGACGTGGTGCAGAAGATGCGCCTGCAGCCGGGCCGCATGTTCCTGGTCGACACCGCCGCCGGTCGCATCGTCGACGACGAGGAGATCAAGGACGAGCTGGCCGCCGAGCATCCCTACGAGGAGTGGCTCGAGGCCGGGCTGGTGCACATCGACAAGGTCAAGGCGCTGCCCCACACGCATATGCCCCATGATCGGGTCACGTTGCGGCAGTTGGTGTTCGGTTACACCAACGAGGAGCTGAACCTGCTGGTCGCGCCGATGGCGAAGACCGGTGCCGAGGCCATCGGCTCGATGGGCACCGACACCCCGATCGCCGTGCTGTCGGCGCGTCCGCGGATGCTGTTCGACTACTTCCAGCAGTTGTTCGCCCAGGTCACCAACCCGCCGCTGGATGCCATCCGTGAAGAGGTGGTCACCAGCATCGGCGGCACCATCGGTGCCGAGGCCGACCTGCTGAACCCCACTGCCGGCTCCTGCCGCCAGATCGCGCTGCCCTCACCGGTTCTCGACAACGACATGCTCGCCAAGCTGGTGCGCATCGACGAGGACGAGAACCTGCCGGACTTCCGCAGTACCCACATCCACGGTCTCTACCCGGTGGCCGAGGGTGGCGCGGGCCTGCGTGCGGCGCTGGATGCGGTGCGCGCCAAGGTGTCTGCCGCGATCGCCGACGGTGTGAACCTGATCGTGCTCAGCGACCGCGAGTCCGACGAGACCCTCGCGCCGATCCCGTCGCTGCTGCTGACCGCCGCCGTGCACCACCACCTGGTGCGCGAGCGTCAGCGCACCCGCGTCGGCCTGATCGTCGAGTCCGGTGACTGCCGCGAGGTGCACCACGTCGCCACGCTCGTCGGTTTCGGTGCGGCAGCGGTCAACCCGTACATGGCCTTCGAGTCCATCGAGGACATGGTGGAGCGCGGGGTGCTCGGGGACATCGACTTCGAGACCGCCCGCAAGAACTACATCAAGGCCGCCGGCAAGGGTGTGCTCAAGGTGATGAGCAAGATGGGTATCTCCACCCTCGCCTCCTACACCGGTGCGCAGCTGTTCCAGGTGATCGGCATCGGCCAGGACACCGTCGACGAGTTCTTCACCGGTCTGCGCAGCCAGCTCGGCGGTATCGGTCTCGACGAGATCGCCACCGACGTCGCCGCCCGCCACTCGCTGGCGTTCACCGACCGGCCCAGCGAGCGGGCCTACCGCGAACTGCCGGTCGGCGGCGAATACCAGTGGCGCCGTGAGGGTGAGTACCACCTGTTCAACCCGGACACGGTGTTCAAGCTGCAGCACTCCACCCGCACCGGCCAGTACAAGGTGTTCAAGGAATACACCAAGATGGTCGACGACCAGTCGCGCACGCTCGCGACGCTGCGCGGTCTGTTCGACTTCAACTTCGGTGACCGCGACCCGATCCCGATCGACAAGGTCGAGTCGGCGCGCGACATCGTCAAGCGCTTCTCCACCGGCGCGATGAGCTACGGCTCGATCTCGGCCGAGGCCCACGAGACCCTGGCGATCGCCATGAACCGTCTCGGCGGCCGGTCGAACTCCGGTGAGGGCGGCGAGGATCCGCGTCGTTTCCATCACGACGAGAACGGCGACTGGCGCCGCAGCGCGATCAAGCAGGTCGCCTCCGGCCGCTTCGGTGTGACCTCGCACTACCTGACCAACTGCACCGACATCCAGATCAAGATGGCGCAGGGTGCCAAGCCGGGTGAGGGTGGCCAGCTGCCGCCGCACAAGGTGTACCCGTGGGTCGCCGAGGTCCGTGGTTCGACGCCGGGCGTCGGCCTGATCTCGCCGCCGCCGCACCACGACATCTACTCGATCGAGGATCTCGCACAGCTGATCCACGACCTGAAGAACGCGAATCCGCAGGCGCGGGTGCACGTGAAGCTGGTCAGCGAGGTCGGTGTCGGCACCGTCGCCGCGGGTGTCTCCAAGGCGCACGCCGACGTGGTGCTGATCTCCGGGCACGACGGCGGCACCGGTGCCTCCCCGCTCACCTCGCTCAAGCATGCGGGTGCGCCGTGGGAGATCGGTCTGGCCGAGACCCAGCAGACGCTGCTGCTCAACGGTCTTCGTGACCGGATCTCGGTGCAGGTCGACGGTCAGCTCAAGACCGGCCGCGACGTCGTCGTCGCGGCACTGCTCGGCGCCGAGGAGTTCGGTTTCGCCACCGCGCCGCTGGTGGTGTCGGGCTGCATCATGATGCGTGTCTGCCACCTCGACACCTGCCCGGTGGGTGTGGCCACCCAGAACCCGCTGCTGCGTGAGCGGTTCACCGGCAAGCCGGAATTCGTCGAGAACTTCTTCCTGTTCATCGCCGAAGAGGTCCGGGAACTGCTGGCCCGCCTCGGGTTCCGCACCCTGCAGGAGGCCGTCGGCCACGTCGAGGCACTCGACACCGGCAAGGCGCTCGCACACTGGGGTTCGGCCAAGGCCGGCAAGCTCGACCTGTCGTCGGTGCTCGCCGTCGCCGAGTCGCCGTTCATGAACCAGGACCTGTACTGCTCCGGCTCCCAGGACCACGCCCTGGACAAGGCACTCGACCAGCAGCTCATCGCGCAGAGCCGTGAGGCGATCGACCACGGCACCGCGGTGTCGTTCACGTCGACGATCACCAACGTCAACCGCACGGTGGGCACCATGCTCGGCCATGAGGTGACCAAGGCCTATGGCGCACACGGGCTTCCCGCGGGCACGATCAACATCGACTTCACCGGCTCGGCCGGCAACAGCTTCGGTGCGTTTGTCCCCAAGGGCATCACCCTGCGTCTGGCCGGTGACGCCAACGACTTCGTCGGCAAGGGTCTGTCGGGTGGCCGGATCGTGGTCCGCCCCGCCGACAACGCGCCGGAGGGCTTCGTGGCCGAGGACAACATCATCGCGGGCAACGTGATCGGGTTCGGCGCCACCGCCGGCGAGATCTACCTGCGCGGTGTGGTCGGCGAGCGTTTCTGCGTGCGCAACTCGGGTGCCACCGCCGTCGTCGAGGGCGTCGGCGACCATGCGTGCGAGTACATGACCGGAGGTCGCGTGGTGGTGCTCGGTGCCACCGGACGCAACTTCGCGGCCGGGATGTCGGGCGGTATCGCCTTCATCCACGACCCGGCACAGAACTTCGCCGACAACCTGAACACCGAACTCGTCGACCTCGAAGAACTCGACGCCGACGACATCGAGTTCCTGCACAGTGCCATCAGCACGCACCACGCGGAGACCAAGTCACCGGTCGCCGTCGGGCTGCTCGCCGATTGGGCCACTGCGCAGAAGCAGTTCGCCAAGGTGATGCCCCGCGACTACAAGCGGGTTCTCGCGGCGGCCGCAGCGGCCGAGCGTGAGGGACGAGACGTGAACGAAGCGATCATGGAGGCCGCACGTGGCTGACCCCAGAGGATTCCTGAAGCACCCCGAGCGGGAGCTGCCCGACCGCCGTCCGGTGGACCTGCGTCTGCTCGACTGGAAAGAGGTCTACACCGACTTCGACAAGGGCGAGTTGGCAACCCAGGCCAGCCGTTGCATGGACTGCGGTATCCCGTTCTGCCACAACGGATGCCCGCTGGGCAACCTGATCCCCGAGTGGAACGACCTGGTGTACAAGGGGCGGTGGGAGGACGGTATCGAGCGTCTGCACGCCACCAACAACTTCCCCGAGTTCACCGGCCGGCTGTGCCCGGCCCCGTGTGAGGCGTCGTGCGTGCTGGGCATCAACCAGCCCGCGGTGACCATCAAGCAGGTCGAGGTGGAGCTCATCGACAACGCCTGGGACGAGGGTCTGGTCCAGCCCGTGCCGGCGAGCCAGAGCACCGGCAAGACCGTCGCCGTGGTCGGTTCCGGCCCGGCCGGTCTGGCCGCCGCCCAGCAGCTCACCCGCGCCGGACATGCGGTGACCGTCTTCGAGCGGGCCGACCGCATCGGTGGACTGCTCCGCTACGGCATCCCCGAGTTCAAGATGGAGAAGCGCCACATCGACCGCCGTCTGGAGCAGATGGAGGCCGAGGGCACCGTCTTCCGTGCCGGGGTCAACGTGGGTGTCGACGTCACCGTCGAGCAGCTGCGCGGCGACTTCGACGCCGTGATCCTGGCGGTCGGGTCGACCATCGGCCGTGACCTGCCGATCCCGGGCCGCGAGCTCGACGGCATCCACCAGGCCATGGAGTTCCTCCCGCAGGCCAACAAGGTGCAGCTCGGCGACACCGTCGAGGGACAGATCACCGCCACCGGCAAGAAGGTCGTGATCATCGGTGGCGGCGACACCGGCGCCGACTGCCTGGGTACCTCGCTGCGTCAGGGCGCCGAGATCGTCCACCAGTTCGAGATCATGCCGAAGCCGCCGAACCACCGCGCGGACTCCACCCCGTGGCCGACCTACCCGCTGATGTACCGGGTGTCCTCGGCTCACGAGGAGGGCGGCCACCGCGTCTTCTCGGTCAACACCGAGGAGTTCGTCGGTACAGACGGCAAGGTCACCGCACTCAAGGCCTACGAGGTGGTCATGCGTGACGGTCGCTTCGAGAAGGTGGAGGGCAGCGACTTCGAGCTCGAGGCCGATCTGGTGCTGCTCGCGATGGGCTTCGTCGGCCCGGAGCGCGGCGACCTACTCGACAAGCTGGGCGTGGAGTACGACGCCCGCGGCAACATCAAGCGCAACGACGACTTCGCGTCGTCGGTGCCGGGTGTGTTCGTCGCCGGTGACGCCGGCCGCGGACAGTCGCTGATCGTGTGGGCGATCGCCGAGGGCCGTTCGGCCGCCGCGGCCGCCGATGCGTTCCTGGCCGGCTCGACAGATCTGCCGTCCCCGATCGTGCCGACGCAGGTCGCCCAGCGCTGATCTCACGGACAACTCCGACAGGGAGCCACCCACCCGTTCGCGGGCGGGTGGCTCCCTGCTCTCGTCGGCCGGCCGGTCCCGATCTGCCTTCGCACAGCGCCGATTCCGGCGATCCGGGCGTGCGCCGAATGTTCATCCGTCGGATCGGTTGCGAACGGCCCGGGCGGTCCTAGACTCTGCTGGGTACCACGTCGGGGATTGTGCTGGAGGATGCTGTGCGCAGGTTGTTCGTGGCGGCGATGGCCGTCATCATCGGGATCGTCGGCGCGGTGCTCTCCGCAGGTCATGCCGCAGCGGCGGACTGTCCGAAGCTGTATGTGCTGGCCGTGCCCGGCACCTGGTCGAACGACGGCCCCGGATTGCTCGGTCCGGTCACCTCCGGCCTGGGTCCGGAGACCAAGGTCACCTACGTCGGCTACGACGCCACCGCCTTCCCCTGGGAGTCGGCGATCTACGGCAAGTCCAAGGCGCAGGCCGTCGACAACGTCAAGGGACTGGCCACCACCATGCTCCGACGATGCCCGGGCACCAAGATCGCGCTGACCGGGTACAGCCAGGGCGCCGACGCCGCCGGTGACGTGGCCAGTGAGATCGGCACCGGCCGGGAACGGATCAGGCCGGGACAGGTCGCCGGTGTGGTGCTGCTCGCCGATCCGCGCCGGTCGTCGAAGGACCCGCTGGTCGGTCCGCCGCTGACCGGGCAGGGCAGCGGTGGTCCCCGGGTGAACGGTATGGGCTGGCTGACCGCCAGGACCCGCACGATCTGCATCCCGACCGATCTGTACTGCAACACCCCGCGCGACTACTACCTGACGCGCATCGTCGGCTATCTCGCCGAGACGAGCGATCCGACGCCGAGCCAGATGGCCCAGTATCAGGCCGAGGCCGGTGCGATCGTGGCGGAGATGCTCACCGGTGGCGGACCGGGACGGATCGTCGAGGAGCTGTCGAATGCGCGCGCACGGCAGCAGATCATCGCCTTCAACCGGTTCATCCAGTCCGGCTCGCACGGTGACTACACCCGGTTCGAGGTGAAGCCGGGGGTGACCGCGGTGCAGTGGGCGCACGACTACCTGGCCGATCTGGCCTGACGGCAGGGGTCCCGGACGCTGCGGATTCGGCGCCGGAACGTCCTCTGAGGGGATGAAGTGTGACGCGCGTCGCTCCCGGAAGGGTAACGAACGTGGTGCGATGATCGATGGTACGGGTAAGTCGGCGGCGCCGAGAAGGTCCGCTACAGTAATTGAAACGATAGATCCGCTATCTCGAATTCAGGGATGTTCCGTCATGAAGTTGACCACGACTTTCCCCCATCCGAAGACCGCCAACGGCCTGCGGCGGCCGTCCATGTTGGGCTCGATCATCGGCCGGCGCCGCACCCGGTCGCAGATGTTCCCGGCCGAGGCCGAACGACTGGTGACCGCCGCCGAGCTCGAACGCCTCCCGCGCTGACCCTCCTGCGCTGACCCGCCCGCGCTGAACCGCCCGCACTGAACCTCTTGCGCCGGCCGTCGGCGATCCCCGGCCGGAGGGATCTCCGGCCGAAGTCATCGAAGGCCGTCGGGGGTCAGCCGCGGGTGACCCGGGCGGACTGGCCGGCGAACTCCACCACATCACCGACCTCGAGTTGCCGCCCCCGGCGGGTCTCCACCTCGCCGTTCACCGACACCAGACCGTCGGCGATCACCTCCTTGGCCTCCGCACCGGATTCGATGAGGCTGGACAGCTTCAAGAACTGGCCCAGCCGGATGCCCTGATCTCTGATCTCCACGTCGAACACGAATGCCATCCTGCCGAACACAGATGGCTGCCGCGAGCCCGGGCGCCGACTACGGTTGTCCGTCATGGCGGTCATCACCCCACCCACGCGTACCCCGGCAGATCGCCGGTCCGCGGATCTCCTCGAGAGCATCCGGCATCCACGAGGATTCGGGCATCGCGCGCCCCGTATCGCCGGCACCGTCCTCGGTGTCCTCGCGACCATCGCGCTGCTGTCGAGCATCTTCCCGTTCTTCCGGCACTGGATCCATCACCCCCGCGACTACGTCGACAGCTATCTGATCTCCATGCCCGACACCAGCTTCGCGTGGGCGTACGTGCTGGCACTGGTCGCGATCGCGCTCGCCTCCCGCAAACGCATCGCCTGGTGGATCTGCGTGATCTACCTGGTGCTGTTCATGATCGGCAATGCCTTGCTGTTGCTGCCGCCGGTGAGCCAGGACTTCGCGATCTCCGAGGGCGAACGCGTCAACATCTGGATCGGCCTCGGCGTCGACGTGGCGGTCCTGGTGTTCCTGATCGCCACCTACCGGCAGTTCTACACCCGGGTGCGCCGCGGGGCGCTGCTGCGCGCCGTCGTGGTGCTGATCGCCGGACTGGGCGTGGCCACCCTGGTCGGCTGGGCGCTGGTCTGGGCCGTCCCCGGCTCCCTGGTCCCCGGCGAGAAACTCACCTACGCGTTCAACCGGGTGGTGGCCTTCGCGACCATCGACCAGCGCACTTTCGACGGCCATCACGCACCGGCGTTCATCAACGGGCTACTCGGCCTGTTCGGGGCGATCGCCCTGATCGCCGCGGCAATGGTGCTGTTCCGGTCGCAGCGGCTCAAGTCCCTGATGACCGACGCCGACGAGCGACTGATCCGTGCGCTGATCACCCGGTTCGGTGAGCTCGATTCGCTGGCCTACTTCTCCACCCGTCGCGACAAGGCGGTGGTGTTCGCACCGGACGGCCGGGCGGCCATCACCTACCGCGTCGAACTCGGTGTGTGCCTGGCCGGTGGCGACCCGATCGGCGACCGCGACTCGTGGCCGGGTGCGATCGCCGAGTTCCTCACCCAATGTGAACGCTACGGCTGGCATCCGGCGGCGATGGGTGCGAGCGAACGGGGTGCCGAGGCCTACGACGCGGCCGGATTCGGCACCCTCAACATCGGTGACGAGGCGATCCTGCACACCGCCGAATTCAGCCTGCGCGGCGCCGCGATGAAGGGTGTCCGTCAGGCCGTCACCCGCACCCGCCGTGCCGGGGTCACCGTGCGGATCCGCCGGCACGGCGAGTTGTCGGCGGAGGAGATGGCGGCCGCCGTCGAGCGGGCCGAGGCGTGGCGCGACACCGACGAGGAACGGGGCTTCGCGATGGCGCTGTCCCGGCTCGGCGACCCCGCCGACGGCGACTGCCTGCTGGTCGAGGCGATCGAACCCGGTTCCGACGGCGACGAGCGGGTGATCGGCATGCTGTCGTTCGTGCCGTGGGGTCGTCGGGGCGTCTCGCTGGATCTGATGCGGCGCGACCGCACCGGCCCCAACGGCGTGGTGGAGACGATGGTCAGCGAGTTGTGCCGGGACGCCGACCGATTCGGCATCGCCGACGTCTCGCTGAACTTCGCCACCTTCCGTGCGTTCTTCGAGCAGGGCGGGCAGATCGGTGCCGGACCGGTGATGCGTGCGACCTACTCGGCACTCATGTTCGGGTCCCGCTTCTTCCAGATGGAGTCGCTGTACAAGTCGAATGCCAAGTACCTGCCGGACTGGCAACCCCGGTTCCTGTGCTTCGAGGACGCACGGATGCTGCCCCGCGCCGGGATCGCCTCGGTGGTCACCGAGGGGTTCATCCGGCTGCCGTCGTTCGGCCGTACCCGGCAGCGCGGTGACGGGACGCCGTCGGTCCCGGCCGCCGTCGACGTCGACGCCCTGATCGCGACGCTGCGCGAGGAGGCCGACGCCGAGGTGGGCGAGGTGCGCCGCCCCGAGCAGGTGCGGGTCCGGATGACCAAGCTGGAGCGGCTGATCGAGGAGGGATTCGATCCCTATCCGCCGGGCGACGCCCCCAGCCACACCGTCGCGCAGGCCGTCGCCGCGCCGGCCGGGACGCAGGTGACCATCGCCGGGCGGGTGACCCGGATTCGTGACTTCGGCAAGGTGGTCTTCGCCGACCTGCACGACTGGTCGGGGCAGGTGCAGCTGCTCGTCGAGGAGTCGGCGATCATCCCCGGCACCCCCGACTTCGGTTGCGACGTCGACCTCGGTGACCTGATCCAGGCGCGCGGCGTGGTCGGCGCCAGCCGGTCGGGTGAGTTGTCGGTGCTGATCGACGCGTGGCGGATCAACGGCAAATGCCTGCGGCCGTTGCCGGACAAGTGGGCGGGTCTGACCGATCCGGAATCCCGTGTGCGTCAACGATATGTGGATCTCGCGATCAACCCGGAGAGTCGTCGGCTGCTGCAGACCCGCAGTGTGGTGGTCAAGGCGCTGCGCGACTTCCTCGCCGCGCGTGACTACCTCGAGGTGGAAACGCCCATCCTGCAACGGATTCACGGCGGTGCCAATGCCACCCCGTTCCGCACGCACATCGACGCCTACGATCTGGACCTGTATCTGCGGATCGCGCCCGAGCTGTATCTCAAGCGGCTGTGTGTGGGTGGTGTGGAACGGGTCTTCGAGCTCGGCCGCAACTTCCGCAACGAGGGGGTGGACTTCAGTCACAACCCCGAGTTCACGAGCCTGGAAGCCTATGCGGCGCACAGCGATTACCTCAAGATGCTGGATCTGACCCGGGAGATGATCCAGTTCGCGGCGACCGCCGCGCACGGTGAGCCGGTGATCATCCGCCCCGACGCCGACGGCAATCCCGAACGCATCGACATCTCCGGTGAGTGGCCGGTGCGGACCGTCCACGAGGTGGTCTCGGAGGGGGCGGGGGAGGAGATCACCCCGGAGACCGGGGCCGACGACCTGCGCCGGATCTGCGATCGTCTCGAGATCGCCCACCGCCCCGACTGGGATGCCGGGGCGCTGGTGCTCGAACTCTACGAGCACCTCGGCGAGGACCGCACCACGTTCCCGACGTTCTACACCGACTTCCCCACCTCCACCTCACCGCTGACCCGCGCGCACCGAAGCCGTGCCGGGGTGGCCGAGCGATGGGACCTGGTGGCGTGGGGGGTCGAGCTCGGTACCGCCTACACCGAGCTGACCGACCCGGTGGAACAGCGGGCCCGGCTCACCGAACAGTCGATCCTGGCCGCCGACGGCGACCCGGAGGCGATGGAACTCGACGAGGACTTCCTGCAGGCCCTCGAGTACGCGATGCCGCCGACCGGCGGGCTCGGGGTGGGCGTCGACCGGGTGGTCATGCTGATCACCGGGCAGTCGATCCGGGAATCGCTGCCGTTCCCGCTGGTCAAGCCGGACGAGGGGTGACCGGCCGGCCGGGACTGTCGCCCGAACGGTGTTCCTCGGGGGCCGATCCGGTTCGTCTCGTTCGACGGGATCGCGCCGTCGGGTGGGCGTCGTCGGGTGGACGCCGTCGGGTGGGTGCCGGTGAACCGACGCCGGTGACGCCGGTGCCGTCGGTGGCGCACCCACGATTGCGGTAGGTGTGGCACTGGGTAACACCTAGTCGGGGCACCGCCTATGCTGGGCGGCATGACCGAACTCACCTTCACCCCGACCGCGGACCTCGTCGACGAGATCGGCGCCGATGTGCGCAGCTGCGACACCCAGTTCACCCAGTACGGCGGCGTGCGCGAGTTCGTCGGACCGATCACCACCGTCCGCTGCTTCCAGGACAACGCCCTGCTCAAGTCGATCCTCGGCGAGTCCAACCCGGGCGGTGTCCTCGTGATCGACGGCGACGCATCGGTGCACACCGCGCTCGTCGGTGACCTCATCGCCGAACTCGGCCGCTCCAACGGCTGGGTCGGCATCATCGCCCACGGCGCGATCCGCGACTCCAAGACCATCGGTGGGATGGAGATCGGCGTCAAGGCGCTCGGCACCAACCCGCGCAAGTCCACCAAGACCGGTGCCGGTGAGCGCGACGTGCCCCTGGAGATCGGCGGCATCACCTTCGTCCCCGGCGACATCGCCTACTCCGACGACGACGGCATCGTCCTCGTCGCCGCAGTGTGATCTGACCGGTCCGATCGCACCGGCCTGATCCGGACCTCCCGTCCGAAGCCCTTCCACGCCCGACCGCCCCAACCCGCAGAGGAGTCCTCGCGATGCCCAGACCCACCGCCGACTACTTCGCCCGACTCGGTGCCCTGGTGGCGATCGACGACGCCGCCGACCGGCCTACCCGCCCCGTCCTGGAGGCGTTCAGCGGCGCGGAGATGGCGACCATCCCGGTCGGCACCGCCGAAGACCTCGAGACCGCGGTGACCCGTGCGCGCCTGGCCCAGAAGCCGTGGGCCGCGCGGACCGCCGCCGACCGTGCATCGGTGATCGACCGGTTCTCCGAACTGGTCCACCGCAACGCCGGTGCGCTGATGGACATCGCGCAGGCCGAGACCGGCAAGGCGCGGGCATACGCCCAGGAAGAGGTGCTCGACGTCGCGCTGACCGCACGGCACTACGCCACCGTCGGGCCCAAGCTGCTCGCCGACCGCAAGGTCAAGGGCGTCATCCCCGGCGCCACCAGCGTGCGCGTGCGGCACCAGCCCAAGGGTGTGATCGGTGTGATCAGCCCGTGGAACTACCCGCTGACGCTCGCGGTCTCCGACGCGGTGGCCGCGCTCGTCGCGGGCAACGGTGTGGTGATCAAACCCGACAGCCAGACCCCCTACTGCGCGCTGGCGCTCGCCGAGCTACTGTATGAGGCCGGGCTGCCGCGGGAACTGTTCGCGGTGGTGCCCGGGCCGGGCAGCGTCGTCGGCCAGGCCATCGTCGCCACCACCGACTACGTGATGTTCACCGGGTCGTCGGCGACCGGCGCGACCCTGGCCGAGCAGGCCGGCCGACGCCTCATCGGTTTCTCCGCCGAACTCGGTGGCAAGAACCCGATGATCGTCACCGCCGGTGCCGACATCGGCAAGGCGGTCGAGGGAGCGGCACGGGCGTGCTACTCGAACTCCGGGCAGCTGTGCATCTCGATCGAGCGGCTCTACGTCGAGAAGTCGATCGCCGACGAGTTCACCGCGAAGTTCGCCGAATACGTCCGCAATATGAAACTCGATGCGACATACGACTTCTCGGCCGACATGGGATCGCTGGCCTCGGCTGCACAGGTCGAGACCGCCGAGGCGCACGTCGCCGACGCCGTCGCCAAGGGTGCCACCGTGCTGGCCGGCGGCAAGCGTCGCGCCGACCTCGGACCGTTCTTCTACGAGCCGACCGTGCTCACCGGCGTCACCGAGGAGATGACCTGCTACGGCGACGAGACCTTCGGGCCGGTGGTGTCGGTGTACCCGGTGGACACCGTCGACGAGGCGATCGCCCTCGCCAACGACACCCCCTACGGCCTCAATGCCAGCGTGTGGGCCGGCAGCAGCGCCCAGGCACAGCAGATCGCCGAGCAGCTGCGGGCGGGCACCGTCAACATCGACGAGGGGTATGCGGCGGCGTGGGCGTCCACCGCGGCCCCGATGGGCGGCATGGGGATCTCCGGCGTCGGCCGCCGGCACGGTGAGGAGGGTCTGCTGAAGTACACCGAATCGCAGACCATCGCCGAACAGCGCTTCCTCGGCATCGACCGGGCCCCCGGCATCCCGCAGGGCGTGTACCGCGCGGTCACCCCGCTGGCCATGCGGGCGCTGAAGTACCTGCCCGGACGGTAGGACATCCCGACCGCACGACAGGCCCGACGGTGACCCGGGTCACCGTCGGGAACCGGGGATTCCCCTGAACGCAGGACAGGCCGCAACCCGCCGGATCCGGTTGGATGTCAGGGGTGTTCGGTTGGTTGTCGGGTCGTGGTGCCCGCATGTCGCGACGGTCGGTGCTCTGTGGTGCCGTCCTGGTCGCGGTGAGCGGGGCACTCGTCGCGGCGTCGGCGGTACCGACCGGCGGGGTCGCCGCCGAGATCGTGGCCGTGTCCGAACCGATCCCGGCACCGCCGGTGGACCAGGAGCTGGTGGTCAGCTTCACCGGTGACAACATCCTCGGCACCGACGACAACTTCTCGTCCGCGACGAGCCTGCCGACGGTGTGGGCGCAGAACGGCCGACGCCCGGACTTCTTCTTCCAGAACGTCCGCCGCTACTTCGACACCGACGACCTCACCGTCGCCAACTTCGAAGTGGCCCTGACCGATCGGCTCACCAAGCGGTACAAGGGCGAGGGGGAGGTCTACCACTTCCACGGCAGCCCGGCGCTGGCCGCGACGCTGCCGGCCGGCGGGATCGACGTGGTGACCGTCTCCAACAACCACACCTTCGACTACGGACAGACCGGCTTCGACGACACCCTCGCCGCACTTCGCGGTGCCGGGGTCCCGTTCTTCGGAACCGGTTATGCCGGTGAGGGATCGGACTACGACTACCGTCACCTCGCGACCGTGAAAGGCGTGAGGTTCGGGTTCGTCGGCTACCAGGCCTGGACCGACGACGCCGACATGCGGCGAAAGCTGGTGTCCGACATCAAGGCCCTGCGCGCCGATGGCGCCGACGTGGTGATCCCGTTCATGCACTGGGGAATCGAGTCCGAACACCAGCCCTACGGCGTGCAGACCGAACTGGCCCACCTCGCCATCGACTCCGGGGCCGACCTCGTCGTCGGCACCCACCCGCACGTGATCCAGTCGATGGAGATCTACCGCGGCAAACTCATCGCCTACTCGTTCGGCAACTTCTCGTTCGGCGGCAACAGCAATCCCACCGACAAACGGACGTTCATCCTGCAGACCAGGTTCCGGATGTCCGGCGAGCAGGTCCGCGGCGTCGACTTCAAGGTGATCCCCACTCGGGTCTCACGGACCGAGTCCTACAACGACTACGTCCCGACCCCATACCCGGCCGGTGAGAAGGAACAGGTGCTCGACTTCATCAACGAGATCTCGCCGACGCTGCACGGCCGTGCCACCGACGCCTTCGTGCCGGTGGTCGGGCGCGGGTAGGGCCGGCTCCGTCGCTCTCGCGACAACGTCCTGCGCGATCGACGGGGGCGGGTGGTCGGCGTCGGGGGTGGGTGGTTGGGGTTGTCGGGTTGCGGGGGTCTCGACACGGGTCCTCGCCTTGGCGGCTCGGTCCCGGCTCGACCATCGGAGGTGGCTTGTCGGGTCTTGACGTGGGTTGACCACCGGAGGTGGGTGTCGGGTCTCGACGTGGTTCGACCATCGGGGTGGGGTGTCGGGTCTCGACGTGGGTTGACCATCGGGGGTGGTCGCCGGGTCTCGATGCGGCTTGATCATCGGGGGTGGTCGCCGGGTCTCGATGTGGGTTGATCATCGGGGGTGGTCGCCGGGTCTCGATGTGGGTTGATCATCGGGGGTGGTCGCCGGGTCTCGATGTGGGTTGATCATCGGGGGTGGTCGCCGGGTCTCGATGTGGGTTGATCATCGGGGGTGGTCGCCGGGTCTCGATGTGGGTTGATCATCGGGGGTGGTCGCCGGGTCTCGACGCGGGCTGACCATCGGAGATGGCTGGTTGAGCCGGTGAGGAGCGGAGCGACGAGACGTGTCGAAACCTCCGCCGGCCGACGTCGGAAGGTGACCACCGCCGATCGTGACAACGCACGACCGCGATGGTGGTGCGGCTCTCTAGCGCGACGCCCACCCGTGGGGGGCGATACCCGCCTGCTGCCACTCGCGGTCCCAGTCGTCGGCGAGTTGTCGGGTGATGCGGCGGCGCAGCAGCACCGCGATGCCGAGGGCTGCGGCTGCCGCGGCGATCCAAGCGGTCAGGCCGACCCACACACCACAGAAGACCCGCTCGAACGGACCGGCATGATCGGTCAGCCGCGACCCGTCCGGAGTCGTCCAGACCGGTACCTGCGTACCTGTCCGGGTGGAGCGCGAAACCTGGGTCATCCCGGTGTACTGGGTCTCGCCCTGACGCCACACCACCGATGCCGCGGACTCGGCCGACGTCGGGTCGGTCGCGGCGACGCTGACCACCGTCGCGGTGGCCGGGACGGCGGTCTCGGCACGCTCGGTCACCATCCGGTAGGTCCCCATCCCGGCCCACGCACACAGGGGTACTGCGACCAGCACGATCACCAGCATGGTGAACATGATCCAGGCGATGACGCGGTCGCCGTGGCGCATGAGGGGATTAGACGACCAGGGCCGATACGGCGCGGTCCGCTGCCGGCTGAATGAGGTGGCCATGTTGTCCTCGTGGTTCGGGATTTCCTGCAGTATCCAGAATTCGCCTCGAACGCCGCAAAATCCAATCTCGTGGGGTAGGACACACACTACCTGTGACCGACGACACATGTACCGCGGCGCTCACAGACTTCTCCCAGCTTGCTACCAGCGGCGCCGGAGAGCGACAGCGCACGGTGGACACCGAAGTCATCCGCTCAGGAGGAAGAATGACCGCACTACTGGACCGGGCGAGCACCTCGCCGCCATCCGACCACACCGCGCCACCGGAGCGTCGCCGCACCGGCCGATCACTGCCCTGGGGGAGGTTCGGTCTCGTCGGACTGCTCGCGTCGACGGCCGTCCTCTACCTCTGGAACCTGTCGGCCAGCGGCTACGCCAACACCTTCTACGCGGCGGCCGCCTGGGCCGGTTCGGAGAGCTGGAAGGCGTGGTTCTTCGGGGCGCTGGACCCGTCGAACTTCATCACCGTCGACAAGCCCCCGGCCTCGCTGTGGGTCACCGGACTGTCGGTGCGCCTGTTCGGGATGAACTCGTGGGCCGTGCTCGCCCCGCAGGCGATCATGGGTGTTCTCTCGGTGGCCCTGCTCTACGCCACCATGCGTCGCGTGTTCGCCGATCCGCGGCAGGGGGCCGCGGCCGGCCTGATCGCCGGTGCGGTACTCGCCTTCACCCCGGCCGCCGCCCTGATGTTCCGGTTCAACAATCCCGACGCGCTGCTGGTGCTGCTGATGGTGGCCGCCGGGTACTGCCTGGTGCGTGCCGTCGGCACCAACTCGGGCCGCTGGCTCGCACTGGTCGGCGTGGCCCTCGGCTTCGCCTTCCTCACCAAGATGTTGCAGGGACTGCTGGTGCTGCCCGCGTTCGCGCTGGCCTACCTGGTGTTCGCGAACAACGGCTGGGTCCGTCGCATCCTGCACCTGCTCGGCGCGGCCGTCGCGATGATCGTGTCGGCGGGCTGGTTCGTGGTGGTGACCATGCTGGTCCCGGCGAGCTCACGCCCCTACATCGGCGGCTCCACCGACAACTCGTTCATGGATCTGGTGCTGGGCTACAACGGCATCGGCCGGATCAGCGGTGGTGAGGGCCCCGGCGGCGGTGGCGCCGGTGGCGGACAGGCCGGCGGTTCGTTCGGCGGCTCGACCGGACTCAACCGGCTGTTCAGCTCCGAGATGGGCAACGAGATCTCCTGGCTGCTGCCCGTGGCGCTGCTCGTCGTCGCCTTCGGCGTGTACCTGATGATCCGCAGCTTCCCGGTGTTCGGCTACCGCAACGGCGTCAACCGCATCGAGTCCGCGGCGATCGTCGCCTTCGGTGGCTGGCTGCTGGTGACCGGCATGATCTTCAGCTACATGAGCGGCACCATCCACCCGTACTACACGGTGGCGCTGGCACCGGCGATCGGCGCACTGGTCGGCATGGGCGGGGTGTTCGCCTCGCGGCGTCGCGCCAACTGGGACGGCCGGATCGCGTTGGGCGCGATGATCGGACTGGCCGGCTGGTGGTCGATCGTGCTGCTCGACCGCAACGACTGGGGCCCCGTCTGGTGCCGCTGGCTGATCGGCGCGGTGGCGATCCTGGCGATCGTCGGCGTGATCGCGGGCAGCCTGCTCGGGATGAAGAAGATGCTGGTCGCCTCGGTGATCGCCGGTGCGCTCGCCGGATTCGGCGGAACCGCGGCCTTCTCGATCGCCACAGCCGCCACCGCCCACGGCGGATCGATCCCGACCGCGGTGCAGACCGACATGGCCGGCGGCGGAATGGGCGGCCCCGGCGGCGGTCCGGGCGGCGGGACCCGACCCTCGCAGGACGGCACGACGGCCCAGAACGGTACGACCCAGAACGGTACGACCCAGAACGGTACGACCCAGAACGGTACGACCCAGAACGGCCAGAACGGCCAGTCCGGCTCGACTGCGCAGAACGGGACCCAGCAGAACGGGACCCAGCAGAACGGGACCCAGCAGTCGCAGTCCCAGCGTCGTGGCGGCGGGATGGGCGGCCCCGGCGGAGACACCTCGTCGAACACCGAGCTGGTGACACTGCTGCAGGCCACCGACACCAAGTGGGCGGCCGCGACCAACGGATCGCAGTCGGCGGCCGGGATCGAGATCGCCACCGGCAAGGCCGTGATGGCCATCGGCGGCTGGAGCGGCGACCCCGCCCCGACCCTCGACGAGTTCAAGCAGATGGTCGCCGACGGCCAGATCGGCTACTACATCGGCGGCGGCCAGGGCGGCGGACCCGGCGGCAACTCGGAGATCTCGCAGTGGGTGTCGGAGAACTTCACCGCCACCACCGTCGGAGGGCAGACCGTCTACAAGCTGATCTGACCCGACGACCCTCCTGAGCCCCGACGGCGGCTACTCGATCGTGTACTCCACGGTGATCGGGTAGCCGCCGTCGTCGTGTCCGGCGATCTCGATGTCGGCGTGGCCGCGCATCCGCTCGAGCCCGCCGGTGCCGAGACCCTCGACGATGGTCAGCCGCTCGTGGACGCCGACGGCGTCGTGGGTGCCGTCGTGGCGGAACACCAGGGTGCCCTCGTGGCCGTCGATGGATCCTTCGAAGACCTCGAAGCCGGTGGTCGGCGCCGCGGCACCCTCGATATAGGCGATCAGATAGGCCAGGGTGCCCCGGCCACTGAGGTCGCCGGAATAGGTGTAGCCGACGTCGGCGCGGGTGAACCCGTGCGCCGGGTACTGCACCCCGCTGATCTCGACGGTGCGGTCGTCGCGGGTGTAGACCGGGTTCTCCGTCCAGGACGAGACCTGGAAAGTGGCTGTGGCGGTGTGGGATCGGGCGCGTGATGAGGTGGTCATGAACTCATCGTCGCGCCGGGCCGGCCAGGATTCTTGGACAAACGCGACAGCGCCCCCGACACTGGATTCCGTGGCAGCAGACGCCCCCGAGGGGCGGGGACAGGGCGCGATCATCGGGGGCGGCACGCGTCTGCCGTTGCGGGTGGGGCGCCATGCGCCCCCGCAAGCACTCGCGTACTGGGTGGACTACCTCTGGATCGTCCGGTGGTCGGTTCGCGAACCCCATGTGCAGCAGGTGATCCCGCAACCGGTGATCCACGTGGCCGCCGAGGACGGCCGGTTGTCGGTCCACGGGGTGGGCGACAACAGCTTTGCCCGCACCCTGCTCGGCGACGGGCACGTCGTCGGAATCGCCTTTCGGGCCGGCGGTTTCCGCGGATTCGCCGACGGCCCGGTGAGTGCCCTGAGCAGATCTGTCCGGCCGTTGCAGGAGGTGCTCGGCGTCGACGACCGGCCGATCGCGGCAGACCTGCTCGACCCGGACCCCGACGACGCCGAGCTCACCCGGCGGGCAACGGAATGGCTGATCGGACTCGGCCCCACCGCGGACCCGATGATCGACCGGATCGCGGCACTCGTCGACATCGCCGAAGGTGATGCGACCATCACCCGTGCCGAGCAACTCGCCGAGATCGCGGGCGTGAGTCTGCGGACATTGCAGCGCCAGTTCGGCGACTACGTCGGGATCGGCCCGAAATGGGTCATCCAGCGATTCCGGGTGCTCGACGTCGCCGCCGTCGCCAACCGTGGTGGGGAGGTGGACTGGGCCGATACCGCCGTGCGGCTCGGCTTCAGTGACCAGTCCCACCTGATCCGTGCGTTCACGCGTATCGTCGGAACACCACCGGCGTCCTACGCCCGCGGCGACCTTCCGTCGGCGCGGACGGACACCGACAGTCGGTGACACGGACGAAGCGGAGGGGTGATGTCCTGTCATGATCACTGAATTCAGCAGGGGCGGATACATTTTCGATGTCATCGACTCGGGACCGGCCGATTCGGCCATCCCGGTGGTGCTGCTGCACGGATTCCCCGAGCGGGCGTCGTGCTGGGAATCGGTGACGCCCATCCTCAACCAGGCGGGACTGCGCACCGTCGCCCCCGACCAGCGCGGGTACTCACCGCGGGCCCGGCCCGGCCAGGTGCGCGACTACCGCATGTCGGAGCTGGGTGCCGACGTGATCGCACTCGCCGACGCGCTCGACGCCCCGCGGGTCCACCTCGTCGGTCACGACTGGGGTGCGGCCGTGGCCTGGGCGGTGGCCGCCGATCACCCCGATCGGGTGGCCACGCTGACCGCCCTCGCCGTCCCGCACCCGGGTGCCTACCTGCGCGCGATGCCGCGGGGACAGCTCCTGCGGTCGTGGTACATGGGACTGTTCCAGATCCCGCGGCTGCCGGAGTGGCTGATCAGTACCGGCGCGTCGGGGCGGGGGCCGCAGATCGGGTCACCCGGTTTCACCGAGACACTGCGCACCGACATCGTCGAATATGGTGCCCTGACCGGCGGTCTCAACTGGTATCGCGCCATGCGCCTGGGTGATCGGTCCCTGTACGGCCGCAAGATCACCGTCCCCACCACCTACATGTGGGCCGACCGCGACATCTTCTTGTCTCGCGCCGGTGCCCGCGGCTGCGCCGCGATGGTCGATGCGCCCTACGAGTTCCGTGTACTCGAAGGTGTCGACCACTGGATTCCGCAGCGCCGCCCCGAGGTGGTTGCCGAGGCGATCCTGGCGAGGGTGGCCTCGATCAGCGACGACGACGAAGGATGACCAGCACCGCGAGCAGCGCGGCGAGGATGCCCCCGACGATCGCCGGCACGGGCAGCGGGTAGGGCAGCTCGGTCGGTGCGCCGGCGCGGAGCTGGGCGAAACTGGCCCGCTGCGCGTCGGATTCGGCCACCACGTCCACGACCGGCTCGGCCACTGTGTCCACGGTCGGCTCTGCCTTGGCGTCCACGGTCGGCTCTGCCTTGGCATCCACGACCGGCTCGGCCGCTGCATCCGCGGTCGGCTCTGCCGGGCCGGCCGGCCGGGGATCGGCGGTGACCTCCGTACGAGTGTCGGAAACCTTCTCGGCCGCAACAGGTTGCGACGGAATCGATTCCGGCGCAACGGCTTCGGGTGCCGGGTGCCCGGAGGTGGCAGGTCCGCCACGCTCGGCCGGGGCGGGTGCGGGCTTCGGGGCGGGGTGCGACGGTACGTCGAGCGGGAGGGTCGGCTCGAGGACGTCGTCGGCGGGAAGCCCTACCGGCGGAACGGACTTCGGCGGCGCACTCTTGGCGGTGGTCTTCTTGGCCGGGGCCTTGTTCGCGGCCTTCTTCGCCGTCGCCGGCTTCTTGGCCGCGGCATTCTTCACCGGAGCCTTCTTGGCCGGCGCCTTCTTCGTAGGGGTCGAGGCGGCGGCCTTCTTCGCCGGAGCCTTCTTTGCCGGTGTCTTCTTGGCCGGCGCCTTCTGTGCCGCGGTCTTCTGCTCGGTGTTCTTGTTCTCGGTGTTCTTGTTCTCGGGGGCCTTCCCGGCAGACGACCCGCCGGCGGGTGTCGAATCGGTGGGGGACGCAGCGGTGGTCGGATCCGGTTCACTCATGGCTTGATCGCTCCCTTGCGTCTGCTGCGGTAGGCCACCATCCTAGTGGCCGGTGTCCGATTCGGTTCTGGTGTGAATTGCGGGTCAGGCCCGGACGCCCAGCCGGGCCAGGATGTCGGCGTCGATCGCACTCAGCTCGTCGGTGATCGCCCGATGCGCGGTCCGGCGCTGTGCCGCCGACATCGGCTCCGCGGCGTCGACCGCGATCGACAGGTTGTCCAGACGCTTGGTCATCGCGGCGACGAAGGCCCGCGAGTCGGCAGAGGAGTCCTGGGCGGCGACCTTCTGCAGTGAGGTGCGCGTGGTGGCGATGCGCGCGGCCAGCGGTGCGCCGTGGCCGGAGTACTGGCTCAGCAGTCCCGGGGCCACGCCGGCCCGCTCGGCCTGCAGGCCCGCGATCCGCCCGCGTCCGGCCACCGCGGCACGGTAGGCGATCGGTGCGACGATCGGGGCGACCATCCGCGCGACGGTCAGGTAGCGACGCACACTCGCAGGGCTGAACGGTTTGGCGTCGGCGGCGGCCTTGGCCTCGGCGGCCACCGTCTTGGCCTCCGCCTGCGCGATCTTGACCTGCGCCTTGGCGTTCTTGCGCTCCACCTTGGCGAGCTTGCGGCCGTTCTTGCGTTCGAGCGCGAGTTCCTGCTCACGGAAGCGATGCTCGGCCTTGCGCTCGGCCTTCGCGGCCTTCCGGCGGTCCTTGGACTCGAACTTCGCCTCGTACTTGGCCTTCGCCTTCAGCGCCTTGCGTTCGGCCTTGCGCTGGGCGCGGGTCTTACCGTCGGACGAGAACAAACCCATCAGGGCAACCTTTCGCTGCGAAAACGCCGGATGGTGGCCGCCCATACCACGACGCACCGGGCCGGCGCGCGGGCGTGAAGCAGACACCGCACGGTCAAGCATTACATAGGCTCGGCAGAGGAGGTCGGCGACGCCCGGCCGAACCGGAGCTGGATGACCGATGCGCCCGAGCGGGCGGGGAAACGAGGGACAGAGTGGCGGTGCCGATGCTGCATCCGCGGGATCTCGCCGGGTGCGAACACCGCCTTGCACTCGACGTCGCGCACCCGGACCTGGTCCGCGACCGGCCGCAGCCCCCGGATGTCGCACGCCGCACCGAGGCCGCGGGCCGGCATCGTGATCGTGTCCGTGACCTGCTCGCCTCCATGCACACCGACCAGCCGGGCGCCTTCGTGGTGATCGACCCGGGCCCCACGCCGCAGCGGGCGGAGGCGACCCTCGCGGCCTGCGCCGCCGGTGCCGAGTGGATCTGGAACGCCACCCTGCCCACCGACCGCGCCGCCGGCCGCCGCGGCCACTCCGAACTGCTGGTGCGGGTGGACGGCGGGTACCTGCCGGTCATCGTCGTCAACCATCGGGTCAGCTACCCGGCCAAGACCCGCCGCGACCTCGCCGGGGAACCGACCGTCTTCCGGACCAGCCCCCTGTGGGGATGGGTGCCCACCCCCGACCCGTACCGGGTGGGCCGCAACCACCGGCGGGATCAGCTACGACTGGCGCAACTGACCCACATGCTGCTCGACGCCGGGCTGGCGGCCGCCGACGACGAGGAGCAGTTGCGGGCCGGGGTGATCGGCCTCGACGCCGACTGCATCGTCGTACATCGCATGCAACCGCTGCTCGACGACTACCGCACGGTGTTCGAGCGGCGTCAGGCCATCGCGGCAGGCCGACTGGTCACCACGCCGCGCCGGATCGGCGAATGCCGCAGCTGCGTGTGGTGGGGCCGATGCGGACCGGAACTGGCCGAACGCCGCGACATCAGCCTCGTCGCCGCCGGAAACCAGGCCGATGCGCTGGCCGAGATCGGCCTGACCACGATCGATCAGCTCGCCCATCACCGTGGCCCCGCACCGGTGAACTGGCCCGGCAACGTGGCATTCGACGACGCGATCGTCAACGCGATCGCCTGGCTGACCGACACCCCGCTCATCCGCAGGCACGAGCGGCCGCAGGTTGCGCGCGCCGACGTCGAGGTGGACGTCGACATGGAGTCGTTCGGCGAGGACGGCGCCTACCTGTGGGGGACCCTGCTCACCGACAACGTCGACCCCGACCGGCCCGTGGTGTACCGCGCGTTCGCCACCTGGGACCCGCTGCCGACCCGAGACGAGGCGAGATCGTTCGCCGAGTTCTGGCGGTGGCTGATGGCCGAGCGCCGTCAGGCCCACGAGGCGGGCAAGACGTTTGCCGCGTACTGCTATTCCCAGCAGGCCGAGAACCGGTGGTTGCTGGGGTCGGCCGACCGATTCGCCGGTGCGCCCGGCATCCCCCGCCGCAAGGAGGTCGAGGCGTTCATCGGCTCGGCCGAATGGGTCGACATCTACGAGGCGGTGGGCACCAACTTCATCTGCCCACAGGGCAAGGGGCTCAAGAAGATCGCCCCGGTCGCCGGGTTCACCTGGCGTGATGCCGAGGCGGGGGGTGCGGCGTCGATGGACTGGTACCGGGCGGCGGTCGGGATCGGTGACGCCGTCCTCGACCTCACCCAGCGGGACCGGTTGCTGGAGTACAACGAGGACGACGTCCAGGCCACCAAGGTCTTGCGTGAATGGATGGACTCGGCCGACGTCCTGCGATTGCCGACGGCCGCCGAACTCCTCGCATTCCGGGGTGCGGACGACGCCGACGTGGTCGATTCTGCCGAAAACGATTCGCCCGCAACAGATCCGGCGGCAACGGCGGGGTCGGGTGCGGTGGATTCCGACGCCCAGGATTCGGACGCCCGGGATTCGGACGCAGGAGATGCGGCGGTGACGGGTTCGGTTGTGCCCGACTCAGAAGCGGGTGGTGCGCAGCGCGTCGAGGAACGGGCCGCTGCCGACGAGGGCCAGCGCGCCGAGTAGAAGTAGGCCACCGGGCGCGGTGTCGACGAGGAATCCGCGCACCCCGGTGAGCGCCGGGGTACCCGTCTGCGGTGCGGCCTCCGGCCGGGTGACCGGGGCATCGGCCGCCACCGCGGTGTCGGCGTTCGTGTTCGGCTGCCGGTCGGGGGTGTCGGCGGAGCCCGCTCCGGTGCTCGGGCCCGTGGTACCGGAGCCGGCGCTCCCGGCACCCGCACCCCCGGGAGCTGCGGGAGCTCCGGGTGCGGCCGGAGCTGCGGGGACGCCCGGCACGGTAGGTGCCGCAGGGGCCACCGGGACCTGCCCGCGGGGTTCGGGTGCGTCCACCGGTCCGGCCGGGGCGGGGGCCTGGGGTGCGCCCGGGCCCTGTCCGGTCGGCGGCAGGACCGGAACGATCCCGCCGTTCGAGGTGTGATGGCTGGTGGTCGTCACCACGCTCGTCGTGGTCCCTGAACTGGTGGTCCCTGAGCTGGTGGTCTCCGACGTCTCCGAAGTATCCGAGGTCTCCGAACTGCCCGAGCCGGATGTCGTGGTCGTACCCGACGACGAACCGGTGGTCTCGTCATCGTCGTCGTCATCCGGGGTGCTGCTGGACTGGCCGGTGGTCTGGCTGTTCCCGCCGGTGGTGCTCCCACCTCCGTTGTTCCAGCCGCCGCCGTTGTTGCCGCCGTTGTTCCAGCCGCCACCGTTGTTTCCGCCGTGGTTCCCGCCGCCGTGGTGGTGTCCGTGGCGGGAGTTGTCGCCGGGGGTGGCGAGGGCGAAACCGAATCCGGCGCCGATCAAGAGGACGGCGAGTGCGCCGAGGGCGAGGGTGATCGGCAGGCGTCGCCGGGGGGCGGTCGGCAGACGATGTCGTGAACCCATACGTTCTCTCCGGTCGGGGTCGGTGATGCGGTGGCACCGGCTCGTGTTGGTCATATGTTCACCTCGCGGTCAGGCGAGTGTCGCCCGCCACGTGCAGGACCGGTGAACTCGTGTGATCAACGCCACACTCACCGGCGCCGTGCTGGCAGAGAGGTTTGCCAGGGGCGGAGATTCGAACATCAGACAATATTTGATGATAGTCATCGTTGCGGTGTCGGCCGCTCACGGTCTTTAATGATTGCAAATGCAACTTTCAGGTTTCGGAGAAGGTATGACGCCACGAGGGGACAGCAAGTCCGCGGGTCAGACGAACGACGACCTCCAGAAGCCGGTCGACACCGATCCTGGACTGTTCGCCCGCCGGCTCGAAGAACTGTTCCGTACGGTTCCGGGCCCCAACGGCCGGGCGTACAGCGCCAAGGCCATCGCAGCGCGGTCCACCGAACGCGGATTCCGGCTCGGTGAGTCGTACCTGAGCCAGCTGCGGTCGGGTAAGGCCAAATCGCCGTCGTTCCGGACCGTCGAGGGCATCGCGGCGGCGTTCGGCGTCGACGTGCACTACTTCCTCGAAGACCGGGCAGCCCAGCGCACCCGTGACGAGATCGACATGATGCGCCTGCAGGCCGACACGAATGTGCAGCTCGCAGCCTTCCGGCTGGCCGGTTTGTCCAGTGATTCGGTGACCGTCGTCAACGAGCTCATCAAGGTCCTGCGCGAGCAGCAGGGGCTGCCCAAGGATCCGCCGGATATCGTGGCTGCTGGATTGACCGAGGAGCAGGAATCGGATCAGCGGCTGCGGGTTGTCGGCGGCAAGGAGATCCAGGACTGACATCCACGGACCGGCGGCCACCACCACCGCCGGCCCGACCTGCTCCGTCGACGACGAGAGCAGGTTTTTCGATGATGCGCACGGGGCGAGAACTGCGGGCGCTGTGCCGCGAGGCACTGTCGGATCTGGATCTGGATCTGCCGCTCGATGCCGAACAGCTCTGTGAGCGATACGGCGCGCGGCGCGGACGCCCGATCCGGGTGATCGCCCATCCCTTGCCGTCCGGTGTGCCCAACGGGGTGTGGCTGGCCGCCGAGGACGCCGACTACTTCTTCCATCAGGCGAACACCACCCGCTGGCACCGTGACCAGATCATCATCCACGAGTTCGCGCACCTGATCGCCGGTCACCAGATGCTCGGTGAGGTGTCCATGGTGGCGGCGCTGACCGCCGAGACCACCGACGCGACACTGCAGCGGACCTGCTACTCCGACGAGCGGGAACGCGAGGCCGAGACCCTGGCCTCGATGATCCTGACCTGGGCCGCCGAGGCCCGGGATGGTGTCGGCCACACCGCCGACGACCCGGATGTGCGTGGCCTGCAGCGATTGCTGGGAGGCCACCGGGGGTGGCTGTGATGGCGTCGGAGCCGGTGGCCGCATCGTGGGCGACCGGCCCGATGGTGGTCAACGTGGTGGCCCTGGTGGCCTTCGCCGGGGCCCTGTGCTGGCGGATCGACCAGGTCCGTCGCAGTGGTGGCGGGCTGCAGGCCTTTGCCATGACCACCTCGATCGCCGCCCTCACCCTGGCCTTCGCGGTGTCCAACCACTCGGCGTCACAGACCCTGGACGACGTCGGCTTCGCCGGTTTGTCCCGGTTGTTGTTCTACGTCCTGCTCGCCGTCGGCGTGGCGGGCCTGGTGATCGTGTTCTTCATGCCGGGCAGCCGGGTGACCCGCGAACGCCGTGCCGGGGTGGAGGCCTTTCCGCTGGTCGCGGCGCTGCTGGGCCTGCAGATCAGCCTGTTCTTCATCCCGACCGACATGCGGACCGCGTCGATCAGCGAGTGGACGCTCAAGAACTGGGGATTCGCCCTGTTCTACCTGATCGCCAGCGGTTATCTCGCCTACGGACTGGGTGCGTGCGTCCGCAGCGTGAGCAAGTACCTGCGGCTGGCCGACGGCTACCTGCGCACCTCGCTGCGGGTGCTCGTTGCAGGGCTCGGCCTGCTCGCCGCCGGTTCGATCGCCCAGGTCGTGTACGTGCTGACCGGCGCACTGGGGCTGTTCGACCTGCCGTGGGTGCTCAGCGTCAGCCGGGTGTTCTCGGTCGCGGGTCTGGTGCTGTTCCTCGTCGGGATCAGCTACCCGATGGTGCGGGCCAAGTGGCAGGGGGTCACCTCCCGGCATCGGCGCAGGCGGGATGCGCGGGCGATCCTGCCGCTGTGGACGCTGGTCACCGGCGCGGTACCCGAGGTGGTGTTGCCGATCGACGGCGGTCTCGCGCCGACGGCACTGCTGCACCGACGGGTGGTGGAGATCCGTGACGCCCTGACCCAGCTGAGTCCGCTGCTGCCGGGGGAGTTCGCCACCGCCGAGCCCGACCAGCAGATCTGGATGCTGCAGATGGCGGTCGCCCTGCGCAAACGCGACGGGACGAGCCCGGGGCCGGTGCGGACCGTGCTGCCCGAATCGGCCGGCGGCCTCGACGGCGACGCCGCTCCGCTGCTGGTCCTGTCGAGGGCACTCGCCGCCGAGGAACGGGCCGAGGAGGAACGGATGGCCGAAGAGGATCGGATGGCCGACGAGGACTGACCCGTCTCCTGCCGAAACCGATCGGGCCGGGGCCGGCCACGACTGCCGTCGTGTGCTCGGCCCCGGCCCGATCGGGGTGCTGCGGACCTACGGGTCAGCGCGGCGACATGCGGATCGCGCCGTCCATCCGGATGGTCTCGCCGTTGATGTAGTTGTGGGTGGCGATGAACTCGGCCAGCTGCGCGTACTCGGCGGGCTCGCCCAGACGCTGCGGGAACGGGATGGCCTCGGCGAGGGTCTTCTGGAACTCGGGGGTGACCCCGGCCAGCATCGGGGTGCTGATGGTGCCCGGCGCGATGGTGCACACGCGCACGCCGATACGTGCCAGATCGCGGGCCGCGGAGATGGTCATCGCGTGCACGCCACCCTTGGAGGCGGCGTAGGCGATCTGACCGATCTGACCCTCGAAGGCAGCCACCGATGCGGTGTTGATGATCACGCCGCGCTGCCCGTCACCGTCGACGGCGTCCTCTTCCTTCATGCGGTTGGCGGCCAGGCGCATCACGTTGAAGGTGCCGACCAGGTTGATGTCGATCAGCTTGCGGAACAGGTCGAGCGAGTGCGGACCCTCCTTGCCGAGGATGCGGGCGGCCCAGCCGACACCCGCGCAGTTCACCGCGACACGCAGCGGCGCACCGGAGGCGGCGATGGTGTCGATGGCGGCCTGGACATCGTCCTCGCTGGTGACATCGGCGGCGATGAGGGTGACCCCACCGACCGGTGCGGCCTTGTCGATCGAGGCCTGCAGATCCAGACCGAAGACCTGGGCGCCGGCGGCGGCGAAGCGGGCGGCGGTGGCCGCGCCGAGGCCGGAGGCGGCGCCGGTGACGAGTACGGAGGAGCCGGAGACGTCCATCGAGAGTCCTTTCAGAAGGTCGCCGGCAGATTGCCGAGCGATCGTTCGGGTCCTTGATCACCGTAGCCACCCGCGGTTCCGGGCAGATCGGCCACCCCCGGGTCGGCCGGCCACCGCTGCCGTGGCGGGTGCCTGTGGCGATCGGTCAGGAGTGGCCCTCGCCGGTGTGCCCGACGACCTCCCGGGCCCGGTCGAGCCGTGCACGTGCACGCTGCTGATGGACCCGGCGGATGTAGACCGCACCCACTCCGACCAGCACGACCACCGCGGAGACGGTGCCGACGACGACCGGCGTGCTCGCCGCGGACAGGCCCTCGGCCAGCAGGAGTCCGGCGAAGACGAAGAACAGCACCGCGGCGCCGTAGGCGATCGCCCGCTCGGGCAGATGCTTGCCGAGGAGTACGCCGATGGCGATGGCCAGCGCGTCGGCGGCGACCATGCCGATGGTGGACCCGATCCAGACGCCGAGCCAGTTGTTGTCGGTGGACAGGGTGATGGTCGCGAGCATCGTCTTGTCGCCGAGTTCGGCGAGGAAGAACGACGACATCACCGCGAAGAAGACGGACTTGCCGACGCGGTCGGCCTTGGTCTGTTCGTCGTCGTCGAGGTCGTCACCGCGCAGGGTCCACAGACCGAAGACCAGCATCGCCAGGCCGGCGACGATCGAGATCAGATCCGTCGGGATGGACAGGCCCAGGAAATGTCCGAAGAACACCGAGACGGCGTGCACGGCGGTGGTGGCCACGGTGATCGCGGCCAGCACCACCCACCACCGGTAGCGCAGGGCATAGGTCATGGCCATCAGCTGCGACTTGTCCCCGAGTTCGGCGACGAAGATCACGCCGAAACTCAACAGGAGGGCAGCGGTCATATCGGCCAGGTTAGACAGCCCTCACCGCGGGTCGCAACACCACGCCCCACCCACATTTATGCAGGTAGGGGGCTCAAAACCTAGAGTTAGGGCACCCTGAAAAACCGATCGGGTCCAGCTGTGCGGAGCCGGTGGACACCTCAGGCGGTCAGCAGCATCGCGAGCACCGCGGTGTCGGGGTCGGCGTTCGGGTCGATGCCCACCTGGTTGCGCAGCGTGACCACCGTGCCGTCGGCCTCCGCCTCGGCCCATCCGGCGCGGTGCTCGAGACCGAGCTCGGGCAGCCCGGGCAGCAACACGCAGCCCGATGCCACCTGCGAGCACTCCGGCAGCGACGGCCGGGTACGGCTCGGCGGGTGCAGCATCACCAGCGCCGGTGGATTGGTCAGAAAGCGTCCGGCCTCGAGAAACGAGTCGTCGACGACGTTGCCGACGGCGACCATCATCCCGACCGCGTCGGTGTCGGCGTCGTCGGGATGCTCTTCGACCACCCCGAAGATCGTGGTGGTCGGCAGAAATCCCGGCCGACACGCGATCCGGACCGACGCGACGAGCGTCTGCGTCCACTCCAGGGTCGACTCCGGCCACCGGCCCGAGATCAGGATTCCGTTGAGCTCACCCTCCTGATGGACGGGGGTGAGCCCGATGGGGATCGACGACTGCATGATGTCCTCCTCCCTGCTGGGCGACGAGAACCGGAATCCGTGGATACCCGGTCCAGCAAGAATCCCCCCGTTCCGGTGACCCCGACAACTCGAATCACCATCATGTGACTGTTCTTTTACACGCGATCGGCCGTGGGACCGACGGGCCGCACGGTATGTCACCGCCGCCAGGCACACTGGACAAGTGCGAAAAGTGACCGAGACCGTGCGCGGCCCCCTGCGGCCCGTGGAGATCGCATCGATCGCGATCTTCGGTGGCCTGGCCGTGGCGGCCGTGGTGATCGCCTCGGTGATCCCGCTCGCCGGGGCCGTGCGGGTGCTCGCACCGGTGCCGCTGGCGCTGATCGGGGCGCGGACCCGGCCGCGTGCGATGGTCGCGACCACCGTCGCCACCAGCTCGGTGGCCTTTGCGATGGCGGGCACGGGCGCGGCGATGTCGGTGTTCGGGTCGGCGGTGCTCGGCGGCATCATCGGCGAGATCAAACGACGGGGTCGCGGTGCCCCCACGATGCTGCTGGCCGCGGTGGTGACCGCGCCGCTCGTCGCCGGCGTCAGCGTCCTGCTCCTGCTGATCCTCAAACCGCTGCGTGAGCTCGTCCTGGCCGCGATGGACAACACCCTCAAGGGGATGGCCCGCTGGATCGGGAAGGTCCCCGGGATGGACGGCACGGCCGAGTTCCTGCGTGGACTGGGCGACAACATCGTCGCCTACTGGTGGGCCTGGATCCTGGTGTCCGGTGCGGTCGGCACCTTCATCACGATCGTGGTGGCCTGGTGGATTCTCGGCGCCGTGATCGAGCGGCTCGCCGACGTCCCGAGCGAGGACACCATCGATTCCGGTGACGCCGACACCGACGTGGGCATCGCGCCGCTGCCGATGAGCCTGGAGGGTGTGGAGTTCGCCTACCACCGCGGGGGCCGCAAGATCCTGCGCGGCGTGGACATGACCGTCGAGCCCGGCGAGTTCGTGGCGGTGGTCGGGGTGAACGGGTCGGGCAAGTCGACACTGGCCAAACTGCTGGCCGGGCGGCATCCGACCGGCGGCGCCATCCACCGTCCCGGCACCGCCGGGCTGGGCCGGGCCGGCGGCACCGCCATGGTGTTGCAGCGTCCCGAGACCCAGATGCTGGGCTCGCGGGTCGCCGACGACGTCGTCTGGGGACTGCCGCCGGAGGCCGACGTCGACGTCGACGCCCTGCTCGCCGAGGTGGGTCTGGCCGGCCTCGGGGAGCGGGAGACCTCGGATCTGTCCGGTGGTCAGCAGCAGCGTCTGGCCATCGCCGCCGCACTCGCCCGCGACCCGGCACTGCTGATCGCCGACGAGGTCACCTCGATGGTCGATCCGCAGGGACGTGAGGAGATCATGGCCCTGCTCACCGAACTGCCCAGGCGGCGTCGGATGGCGCTGGTGCTGATCACGCACCGGGCGTCGGAGGCCGCTGCCGCCGACCGCATCATCCACCTCGTCGACGGCCGGGTGGCCGCCGAACCGCCGTCCTGGGTGCCCGCCGGTGACGTCGAGGCCCAGGCCGAATCGGTGGGCACCGGGCCCGCCGCCCACGACGGCCGCCGGCCGCTGCTGCGCCTCGACGGCGTCGGACACACCTACCTGACCGGCTCGCCCTGGGAAGTCCGTGCCCTCACCGAGGTGTCATTGCAGATCAACCGCGGTGACGGCCTGCTCATCGTCGGCGGCAACGGCTCGGGCAAGACCACCCTCGCGTGGATCATGGCCGGACTGATCGCCCCCACCGAGGGGGAGTGTCGCGTCGTCGACATCGTCGGCGACGGCGCACCGGTCACCGACCGGGTCGGTGACGTGGGACTGGCCTTCCAGCACGCGCGCCTGCAGATCCAGAAGCAGAACGTCGGCGACGAGATCATGGCCGCCGGCGGTGAGAAGGTCGGCACCAGCGAGGTGGCCCGGGTGCTCGAGTCGGTGGGACTGCCGCGGGAGATGGCCGCGTCCCGCACCGACTCGCTGTCGGGCGGACAGATGCGCCGGGTGGTGCTGGCCGGGCTGCTCGCCCGCCGGCCCGAGATCCTGGTGCTCGACGAACCGCTCGCCGGCCTCGACCCGGGGGCGCGCGACGAGGTCATCGGGGTGCTCGCCGGTCTGCGGGCCGGGGGGATGACCATCGTGATCATCTCGCACGACTTCTCGTCACTGGGCCGGGTGTGCGACCGGCGGGTGCACCTCGATCACGGGGTGCTCGACGCGATCGACGAGGTGCCGCGCATCCTCGGGGAGGAGACGGTCGAATGACGATGCGAACGGTGCCGTTGCGGCAGGTGCCCGGCGATTCGGTGATCCACCGACTGTGGGCCGGGACCAAACTGATCGTCGTCCTCGTGCTGGGTGTGATGACCTGGGTGCTGCCGAGTTGGCCGGCCCTGGGCATGGTGGCCGCGGTGCTGATCGTCACCGCGCTGCTCGCCGGGATCCCCCTCGGGGCGCTGCCCCGGCCGCCCTGGTGGTTCTGGGGTCTGATCGCGCTCGGCGCGGTGGTCAACATCATCGTCTCGATGGCGGCGGTGATCGTGTTCCTGCGGGCCACCGCACTCGGCCTGGTGGTGGTGGGGACGTCGATCCTGGTGATCTGGACGACGCCGCTGGCCGAGGTCGCCCCGGCGATCGCGACCCTGATGCGTCCGCTGCGCTGGCTGCGGCTGCCGGTCGACGAGTGGGCGGTGGCGATCGCCCTGTGCCTGCGCGGACTCCCGCTGCTGATCGAGGAGCTCCGCCTGCTGCGCGCGGCACACCGCCTGCGTCCGACCGCACCTGCCGGATCGGATCATCCGTCCGCGGAGATGGGTGTGATCGACATGCTGGTCGCGGCCATGTCCTCGGCGCTGCGACGCACCGAGGAGATGGCCGAGGCGATCACCGCACGCGGCGGCACCGGCCGGCTGACCGCCTACACCGCCCGGCCCCACAAGGCCGACTATCTGGTGCTGGTGATCATCGCGCTGGCCTGTGCCGCCGCGATCACGGGGACCATTCTGCTGTGACGCGCCACCGCGGCACACCGCGGTGACCGATCCTCGGTGTTCGATCCTCAGGGGTCGATCAGGCGGGGGTCGATCAGGCAGGGCATTTCACGGTGTACGACCAGTTGGTGTTCTGGCCGCCGTGCACGAGCACGTCGACGAAGTCGTCGCTGCCGCGCGGGACGTTCACCCGCACACTTCCGGTGCCCTCGTTGACGTCGTCACCGACATAGCCGGTGGTGTAGATCTCCTTGCCCTGGTAGATCACGTCGATCTTGTCCGGGACGTTCTCGGTTTCGTAGTCCAGGACGAATGACGTCGGTCCGGTTCGGCCGAGGGTGTGGCGCGTGCGGGTGACGCCGTCGTGGCCCGACTCGGTCGAGTCGTTGCAGTGCTGGGTTCGTTCGGGGGCCGAGGTGGTCGGCGGCCCGCCGAATCGCGGATCCTTGGTGCCGTCGGCATGGGCGACGGCGGGGACCGCGAGGGTCAGGGCGGCGGCCGACAATGCGGCTGCCGAGAACACGCGGATGCTGCGTGAGGTCACGGATGCTCCTTCAGGGTTGTGGAGGTGAGCATCGTGACGCTAACCGGACGAGTACCCGCCGCAGTATCGGCCGACCGGGTGATTCACCGGCGGACGGCGTCGTCCGTTTGGGGGAAAGTTGTTGTGGTTCCCCAGATTTGGTGACACCCGATCGGGGGACCGGGCGGCGACTGTGTGCGCCGGTGCCCTTGTGCGACGGTGCCTTTACGCGACGGTGCCGTCACATCACGGTGCCTTCGGAAGACAGCGGCCTCCTGACGACAACGGGCGGCCGTCCACGAGGGACGGCCGCCCGTCGAGCGGTGATGATCGATCAGGCGGGGACGATCAGGCCCTTGCCCTGAGCGGTCGCACGGGCGAAACGCTCTGCGGCGTCGGCCCAGTTGACCACGTTCCACCAGGCCTTGACGTAGTCCGGCTTGACGTTCTGGTAATCCAGGTAGAAGGCGTGCTCCCACATGTCGAGCAGGACGACCGGGATGATCGCGGCCGGGATGTTGCCGCTCTGGTCGGTCAGCTGCAGGATCACCAGCTTGCCACCGATGGTGTCGTAGCCCAGGATCGCCCAGCCCGAACCCTGCAGGGTGGTGGCGGCGGCGGTGAAGTGGGCCTGGAACTTGTCGAAGCCACCGAACTGGTCGTCGATGGCGGCGGCCAGCTCACCCTCCGGCTTGTCGCCACCGTTGGGCGACAGGTTCTGCCAGAAGATCGAGTGGTTGGTGTGACCACCGAGGTGGAAGGACAGGGTCGCCGACAGGCCGTAGACCTTGCCTGCGATGCTGCCGTCCTCGCGGGCCTCGGCGAGCTTCGCGAGGGTGTCGTTGGCACCCTTCACGTAGGTCGCGTGGTGCTTGTCGTGGTGGAGCTCCATGATCCTGCCGGAGATGTGCGGCTCCAGAGCCGCGTAGTCGTAGGGGAGATCCGGCAAGGTGTATTCAGCCACGGTAATCCTCTCTGCGCTCAAACCCTCTGGGCGCATACCTCTTTTCGGGTACTGCTTCTCACTATCGACGCGCGGTGACCGCCTTGGTGGACGCCGCCTCGCGGATGTCTTCCAGCTTTCCGTAGCCGATGGGGCATTGCAACAAACCCACCACAATAAACCTCAAGTGTGGTTGAGGTCTCGCGGGTCGTCGGCGAGGTCCTCCGTTGTCGAAAAGTATTGCCGGCATGAGGATTTCACGTACGCCGCGGACGTCCTTAGGGTGGGTCGGACCGGGGTGGCGAGGATCTGGCCTGGTGGGATGCGATCTCAGATGAGGATCAGGGCGAGCAAAAGGGCGAGCAGTGCGGCGATGCTCAGGCCGATCCCGATGCACGAGGTGCGGACGTCGTAGCGCGGCGGAACGGGGCGGGCGCGACCGGCCGATCGCAGGTGGGGTACCGCGGGAGAGACCATCGCCGTCCTCGAATCGCTCCGTGTGCCGATCGGTGCGTGCCCCCCCAGTGGACAGTGACCGGCATCACATTTGTGACCGTCATCATAGACACCGACGTGAGCTTTCTCAAAACCGGTGTCCTGCCGAACACGCGTACAGTTGACGACATGTCGTGGATTGACCAGCTGATTTCGTCCCGACTCGGTAAGCAGGAGCTCGTCGCCGCCGAGGCCGCACTACCCGGACGGGCCACCCCTGTCCGGCTCGCCGCGGAGAACATCATCACCCATCACCCCATGCGCGGGGCCGATGCCGATCAGGGCACCGGAATCGGGACCTTCGACGCCGGATTGTCCGCGGTGGTTCTCGCCGGCGGGTGTTTCTGGGGCGTCGAGGAGATCTTCTGGCAGGTCCCGGGCGTGTGGACCACCGCAGTCGGCTACGCCGGCGGGCACACCCCCAACCCCACCTACGAGGAGACCTGCACCGCGCACACCGGGCACACCGAGTCGACGCTCGTCGTCTTCGACCCGTCGGTGATCGACCTCGAGGGCATCCTCAAGATCTTCTGGGAGTCGCACGATCCGACGCAGGAGATGCGGCAGGGCAACGACATCGGCACCCAGTACCGGTCGGCGATCTTCACCACGTCCGACGCCGACGCCGAGACCGCGCGCGCATCGGCGGCAACCTTCCAGACCGCGCTCACCGCTGCCGGACTCGGTCCCATCACCACCGAGATCGCGCCGCTGGCCGACGCCGGGGACGGGCGCTTCTACTACGCCGAGGACTATCACCAGCAGTACCTGGCGAAGAATCCCCACGGCTACCGCTGCCACGCGGCCACCGGGATCAAGTTCCCGGCATAGCCGCCGATGGCGCAGGCCCTCACCGCCGGGCAGTGGAATCGCACCCTGCTGCACCGGCAACACCTGCTCGCGCGTGCCGACGAGGACGCCATCGAGGTGATCGATCGCCTCGTCGGCATGCAGTCGCAGGACCCACGCGCGGCGTTCTTCGGATTGTTCTCGCGCATCGAGGATTTCGATCCCGGCGAGCTCGACACCTTGATCACCGACCGCGAGGTGGTGCGGATGGCGCTGCTGCGCGGCACCGTCTTCCTCGTCGATGGCCAGGACGCACGGTGGATCCGGCCGTTGGCGCAGGCGGCCTTCGACACCGGACTGCGTGAGCACCGACGCCACCTGGTGTCGGCCGACGCCGATGCGGTGATCGCCGAGGCGCGTGCGGTGCTGTCCTGCGCTGCACTGCGCGTCGCCGATCTCGGTGCACGCCTTGCCGAACGGTTCCCCGACGAGACCCCGACCACGCTGACCGCCCTGGCCCGCAGCGGATTACCGCTGGTGCAGGTCCCGCCACGCGGATTGTGGGCCGGTCGTGGCACCCCCACCTATCAGCTCCTCGACGACTGGATCGGCCCCGGGGAGGCCGCCCTGGCCGACGACGAGGCACGCCGGGAACTGATCCGGCTGTACCTGCGCGGGTTCGGTCCGGCCTCGGTCGCGGCGATCCAGACGTGGTCGGGGATACGGGGACTGCACCCGATCGTCGAGGCGATGGAACGCGACTGGGAACTCCTCGAGTACACCGGCCCGGACGGTCAGAAGCTCTACGATCTCGAGGGTCTGCCCCTCGTCGACGCCGACCGGCCGGCCCCGGTGCGCCTGATCGCACCCTTCGACCATGTCCTCGTCGCCCAGGGTGACCGCGCGCGGATCGCCGACGACGACCTGTTCGCCCGGACGGTCACACCCAACGGGCGCTCGCCGGGATTCGTGCTCGTCGACGGCCGGCTGGCCGGGACCTGGCGACTCGACGCCGATGCGGCAGTGGCGGTGGAGCTCTTCGTCGCCGTCGACCGGCGCACCCGCGCCGAGCTCGACGACGAGATCACCCGACTGACCGGGTTCGTCGCGGGCTGAGTCCTGGACTCCGGTGCCATTCTCATTCTCCGGTGCGGGGATTGCGATCGGTGATGCAGTAACGCCGCCCCGCCGGATCGCGCATCACCGTCCAGTGCTCGAATCGTTCGACAACCGTTGCGCCCCAGCCCTCGTGGCGGGAGATCTCGTCGTCGACGGAGGTGGTGGCGAGGTCGAGATGGGCGGTCGTCGTCGAATCCGGCGCGCCGACGTCCAGCCGTTGCAGCAGGATTCCGATCGCCAGTCCTCGATCACGTTCGAGCGCAACCAGTTCCGGTCGGCTCGTCGAGACCGCGGGCCGGCCGGTGAGGTGTTGCCAGAAGTTCAGTTCGCGTTCGAACCGTGTGTCCGGGACGTCCATACACACCTGGTCGATGATGCTGATGGTGTCCTCGGGCCATCGGATCGGGCGGGATCGGCGGGCGCTGCCGTTCCAGGCGACCAGACAGAACGGCAGCCCGCCGGGTGAGGTGAGGGTCAGGTGATCGCCGTGGTCGCCGGTCGTCACCGCGCCCGCTGCGCAGGCCACGGTGGCAGCCACATGCGGGTCGTCGACGTGGAGGTCGAGGTGTACCCCGCCCGGCCCCTCCTGGATGCGTTGGACCCGAAGGTGGGCGTCGCCGTTGAACGGTTCGAGGGTGGCGAACTCGCGGTGTGCTCCGCGCGGAGGGGAGACGGTGCTGCCGGCGATGGCCCGCCAGAAGGTCACCTCGTCGCCGAATTCGGCAGGTGTGAAGTCGAGGAACGCGGTGAGCCACCGGATCTGCACCCCATGCAGTGTAGGTCGGCCGATCGGTCCGGACAGGGGTTGTGAGCACAGGGATCGCCGGTGGCGGGGATCGGGGACGGTGGCGGATCGAGGACGGTAGTGGATCGAGGGCGGCGGGGATCGAGGACGGCGGGGATCGGGAACCGCGGGGATCGGCGGTGGCCCCGGCCTGTGCCGGTGGGGGTTGCGCCGACGAGGGGCGGGTGACCGTGTCACTAGACTCGGCGGGATGAGAGGTGGACCCCTGGGCAGGATCGCGGCCAAGCTGAACCACGACCGCGCCGAGAAGGTGGCGGTGGTGCGACTCGAGGGGGCGATCGGGCACGGTGGCGGACCGGGAGCGGGCCGCGGCATGACGACGACGTCGGTGGAGCCGGTGCTCAAGCGGGCATTCGGGACCGAACATCTGCGTGCGGTGGTGATCGTGATCAACTCGCCGGGCGGCTCGCCGGCGCAGTCGGAGTACATCGCCGAGCGCATCCGGCAGCTCGCGTCGGAGAAGAACGTCCCGGTGCTGGCGTTCTGCGAGGACATCGTCGCGTCCGGCGGCTACTGGATCGCCTGTGCCGCCGACGAGATCTACGCCGCGCACACCTCGATCGTCGGATCGATCGGTGTGGTGTCGTCCGGTTTCGGTTTCGGCGATCTGCTGTCGCGCTTCGGTGTCGAACGCCGCCTGCACTTCGCCGGTGAGAACAAGGTGCGGCTGGACGCCTTCTCCCCGGAGCAGCCCGACGACGTCGCATGGCTCGAGGGGCTGCAGGGCGACCTGCACGAGGCGTTCAAGGCGTGGGTGCGGCAGCGGCGCGGCAAGCGGCTCACCGTGGAGGACGCGTCGGTGTTCTCCGGCGATGTCTGGGTGGGGCAGAAGGCGGCCGAGGTCGGGCTGGTCGACGGTATCGGGGTGATGCGGTCGGTGGTCGCCGAGCGGTACCCGGATGCCGAGATCGAGTCGGTGGATGCACCGCGACCGCTGCTGAGCCGACTGGTCGGTGATCAGTTCGAGGCGTCGGCGCTGGCCGAGCAGGTACTGACCGGGGCGATGAGCGCCGTCCACCGATGGCAGGACGTACGGTTCCGCTGATCGTCCGATCGACTTCGATCCACATTTGTGCACAACTTTCCCCAATCTATCCACAGGGCCCAGGTGGGCTTGTGGATGACCTGTGATCGACCGGGAATGCAGTTCCGTGAACTGTGTGGCAGATATCGGGGCCCAATCGGTGACCGGCGTCACAAATGGGTGGGGTCGGCCAGCGTGTTTGCCACATTGTCCACAGGCGGATCCACAACCCGCGCCGCCAACTGTGATCCGGGTCACGGGTGTGCACAACGGCATGTGGATAAAGTTATGTAGGTCTACATAGCCGATATCACGGGCCTGTTCCGGCACGTCGGCGGGGTTGCGTCGACGCTGCCCGGGTGTCGGCGACATCGCCGTTTCCCCCGGCGACGCTCGGTGGTCGGGCCGCTGTGCAACCATGGATCCCGTGAGCACGGGCGATATTCCACAGGTACCGGTCACCGAACTTCCGGACGATTTCAGCGACGACGCCGGCCGGCTGCTTCTCGACGTCCGTGAGGACGACGAATGGGCCGCCGGCCATGTCCGCGGCGCCGTGCACATCCCGCTCGGCGAGGTGCCGGCCCGGATCGAGGAGATCGATCCCGACGCCGAGCTCTACGTGATCTGTCATTCCAGTGGCCGCTCGATGCGTGTGCTGGCCTATCTCGAGCGGATCGGCTACCCGGGCACCTGTGTCGAGGGCGGCATGCTCGCCTGGTACCAGAACGGCAAGCCGATGATCACCGGACAGGGATAGGTCCGACGCCGATGCTCGACCTCTGTCCGCGGTGCCGTATCCAGGCGCCGCATCGTCCGGGCCGCGGGCGGTGTCCCCGCTGCGGTGGTCCGCTGACCGTCGTCGCCTCCGACGCCGAGGCGTCGGCGGTGGTGGCCCGGTACGCGGCACTCGGGTCGCCGGCCCCCGGTCATCCCCAGACCCAGGCCTATCCCCAGGCCCCGGCCCATCCCCAGACCCCGCCGTCGCAGACCCCGATGGCCGGGCCGCCCGCCCGCCCGTCGTCGACGGTCTCCCGGCCTGCGGGTATCCATCCGGCCGGTGCGCCCCGGATGTATCGCAGTCGGCACGTGCGCTGGGTGGCGCGACGTCCCGCCGACACCCTGCCGCGGCCCCGACCGGCGCGGGTCCGGATTCCGCGTCGCATCCCGCGCTACATCTACCTGCCCACCTGGGGCCTGTACGACGCCCCGATCGACGAGACCGAGTCCACCCGCGACTCCACCCGCCTCGGCGCCGCGCTGACCACCGCCTTTAACATCGCCGGTGCCATCTTCGTCGCATCCGCGCTGGCGCACCTGCTCCGCTACCTGCTGCTCGTGATCAACCGTTCGACCACGCTGCCCGGATGGCTGATCGCGATCAGCACCGCGCTCGTCCTGGTCGCCGGCCTGTTCGCGATCGGCGGTCTGGTCTATGCGACCGTCGTCTTCGTCCGCTGGCTGATCGCGGTGCGTGCCGACACCTACGCCGACGCCGGCCACCTCGAACCGCGTCGGCGCTGGCAGATGATCGTGTTGTCGGCGATCCCGCTGGTCAACCTCGTCGGTGCGCCGCTGCTGCTCCACGAGGCCGTCGCGATGGCCGACGGGGGACCGACCGGCCCGAACGGGGTCGACGGCCGGTCCCGCGATCGTCTGGTCCGGCTGTGGGTCGGCTGGGCGGTGGTCAACGCCGTCGCCGTCGCCGCCGCCGTCACCTGGTGGGTGGCCGCGGCATCCGGATCGATCCAGACCGGCGCCAATGCGCTGCTGCTGGTGATCGTCACCGCCGCGGTGTCCGCGGCATTCGCCTACTGGGCGGCCCGCCGGCTGCCCGCACTGTTCACCGCCGAGGCGCACCAACCGGCCCCGGCCCGACGCTGGGTGGTGGCCGCATGACCAACGGGGGACAGGTCTCCAGATCGGGTACACCCGCCGTCGTCGCCCACCGTGGCGCGTCGGCCGACCGGCCCGAGCACACCCTCGCCGCATACGAGCTGGCCCTCGCGCAGGGTGCCGACGGACTCGAATGCGATGTTCGACTGACCGCCGATCACGAGCTGGTCTGCATCCACGACCGCACCGTCGACCGCACCTCCGACGGCACCGGCATCGTCAGCGAGATGACGCTCGCGCAACTGCGTGAACTCGACTTCGGCACCTGGCACGCCTCGGGTACCTCGGCGCAGGTGCTGACCCTGCGGGAACTGCTGACGCTGACCCTGGACTGGCGTCGGCCGGTGCGCCTGTTCATCGAGACCAAGCATCCCGTCCGGTTCGGCAGCCTGGTGGAACAGAAACTGCTCGCCGCGCTCCAGGAATTCGGGGTGGCCGGCCCGCCGTCGGCCGATCACAGCCGCGCGGTGGTCATCTCGTTCTCCTCGGCGGGGGTCTGGCGCATCCGACGCCATGCGCCGATGCTGCCCACCATCCTGCTCGGCGACACCGCCCGGGTACTCGGCGGCAGTGCCGCCACCGCCGTCGGTGCCACCGGGATCGGGCCGTCGGTGGAGACGCTGCGGCTGCATCCCGATCTGGTCGACCGGGCCGCCGCGGCCGGGCGGGTGACCTACTGCTGGACCGTCGACGAACAGCCCGATGTGCAACTGTGTGCCGACCTCGGCGTCCGGTGGATCGCCACCAATCATCCGCAGAAGGTGCGCGAATGGCTCGTCACCGTCGCATGAGAAGCTTGAGCGATGGGCAAGAAGAGCAAACGCGGTAGCGGGCCCCGGCCCGGGAGCAATCGGGCCGAGCGCGTCGCCGCACGCAAGGCGCGGCAGGCGGCCGCACCGGCCGAGCCGAGTCGTCCCTTCGCCGGTCTCGCCGCCGAATGCGACCTCGTGGCACTGAGTGTGTTCGTCTCCTCGGCCACCGCGGTCCTCGACCTCGTCGAACCCGGTCCGCCCGAGCCCGAACTGACCTCGGTCATCCCGTCCGACGACGCCCCCGCCGTGGAGGTCCCGCCGGGCACCCGCAATCGTGTGGTGCTCGCGACCGTGCTCCCCGGCGCGGTCTCGGCACTCACCCGTGAGAACCGCGGCGTCACCGAGGGCATCGTCGCCCTGCAGACCGACCCCGAGCCCGAGGACATCCCCGCGGCCCTCGGCGTCGCCATCGACTGGGCCGCGCACGCCGCACCCGGCGGCGAATACCGCGGCCAGATCGTCACCGAGGCCGGTCCGGCACTCACCGATGTACTCAAAGCCGATGCGCCACTGGACATCACCGTTCACGGCGACTTCGACTGGTGGTTCGTCGCCGGCTCCGACATCCCCGCCGACATCGCCGCCATGGTCCAGCGTGCCAAGGACACCATCCTGCCGTCGGCGCGGATGCACGTCGACAGCGGTGTCGGCGCCCCGTGGTGGGTGGACGCCGGCGAGAAGGCCCACCTGCGTTGGGTTCGCCCGGAATCCGAGGACGAGCTGATGAATGCGCTTGCACGACTGCATGCCTCGGGTCGGCTCACCCTGGGTGAGGGCTCGCGTTTCGCCGGTTCGTTCCGCACCCACGGCCTGTTGGTGCCGGTCTTCGATCTCGACGTCGAGCGCCACCACGAGGAGTGGTACGACGCCCTCGACCAGCTCGACACCTGGATCGGTGACGCGCTCGCGCAGACCGGTGATCTCAGCATCGAGGAACGCAGTTCGCGTGACGGCCTGCGCTCACGGCAGGTGACCCTGCGCTAGGGGCCGACTTCCGGGGTGGTCGCCGACATTCTCGGCGTACGGGGTTTCGACTCGGGTCCTCGCCTTGGGGGCTGTTTCAAAATGGCCGACAGCCAGAATGTTGAGGTCGAACGCTCAGTTCGCCGAAGGTGATTTGGTCCCCAAATCGCTTACGCGGCGATTCAGCCCCTCTTTTCCGAGGACCAGCTGGCTATGTTCTTGAAAATGAAACAGCCCCCTTGGCGGCTCGGTCCCGGCTCTACCATCCAAGGTTGTTGCGTCCGTTGGTGGTTGAGCCGATGAGGAGCGTAGCGACGAGGTGTGTCGAAACCTCAGACGGCCGGGTTCGTCGACGTGACCACTTGGGAGGTGGTTGCGTCCCGACATGGGCTGCGGAGATTTCGACTCGGGTCCTCGCCCTTCTGGCTCGGTCCCGGCTCAATCATCAATGCCCAGTGGGTGGTTGAGCAGGTGAGGAGCGTAGCGACGAGGCGTGTCGAAACCTCTGTCGGCTGGGCTCGTCGGCGTGACCAGTTCGGAGGTGGTTGCGTCCCGACGGGGGCTGCGGAGATTTCGACTCGGGTCCTCGCTGCGCTCGGTCCCGGCTCAATCATCAACCGGCCGTTGGTGGTTGAGTCGATGAGGAGCGTAGCGACGAGGCGTGTCGAAACCTCAGACGGCCGGGCTCGTCGGCGTGACCAGTTCGGAGGTGGTTGCGTCCCGACGGGGGCTGCGGAGATTTCGACTCGGGTCCTCGCTGCGCCCGGTCCCGGCTCAATCATCAACCGGCCGTTGGTGGTTGAGTCGATGAGGAGCGTAGCGACGAGGCGTGTCGAAACCTCAGACGGCCGAATATGCCGACGCGACAACCGGATACGACGAAGTCCGCCCACCGACGGTGGACGGCCTTCAGCGTGAATCAGAGATTGCCGCCCGCAGCGGGGGGAGCGGTGGCGTCCTTGCCCGCGCTGCCGTTGAGCTCACGCTCGACGAAGTTCTCGAGGTCGAACAGGTTGCCGTTGGCGCGCTCGGCGATGGTCTGCAGCGTGGTCATGGTGGCGACCTCTTCGATCTGCTCCTTGAGGAACCACTGCATGAACTGCTCGCCGAGGTAGTCGCCGGTGTCGCGGGCCGACTTGGCGAGATCGACGATCTGCTGGGTGACGCGCTTCTCCTGGTCGAGGGCCAGCTCGATGGGGGCCTTGTAGTCGGAGAACTCCGAACGCGGCGGATCGATGCCGGGAACCGACACCTCGATGTCGCGGTCGAGGAAGTACTGCACGATCATCATCGCGTGGTTCCGCTCCTCGACGGACTGGGTGTAGAAGTGGCGGGCCAGCTGCGGCATGTCGTGATTGTCGTAGTAGACGGCGACCGCGATGTACTGCTGCGACGCGGCGAACTCGTGGCCGATCTGCGCGTGCAACAACTCCTGGAACTTGGTGCGATCTGTGGTGGTCATACGTCGAGGATAGAGTCCTTCGGCCGTCCGATTCACCCCAGTTGACCCTTACTGAGGACAGTCTGACCTTGTTCTATGTCCTCAGTTCGGGGTCGAATCGAGCAGATGATCGGGGATGGGTTGTCCCCGCCGGATGGCGTCGAAGAACTCCTTGGTGTTGTCGCCGACGGCCAGTGAATCGCCGTCGTCGGTGTAGATGTCGCCGCCGTTCGGGGTGGTCACGGTCTGCGGGGAACTGCGCAGCGCCCACGCGAGGGAGGCCAGATTCCAGATGTGGGTGCCGTTGTCGACGACGAGGGTGTCGACGACACCGTTGACGAACGGGAACAGCCGGAACGGGTTGAGCAACACCGAGAAGCCCGTCGCCTTGGACATCAGTGCGGCCAGGAACTTGCGCTGGTTCTGCACCCGCTGGAGGTCGGCGTTGGGGAAGTCGCGGGTCCGGACGAAGCCGAGGGCCTGCTGCCCGTTGAGGGTCTGGCATCCGGCCTTCAGGTTCAGGCCGGCCTTCGGATCCCGCATCGGGGCGTCGACGCAGATGTCGACGCCGCCGATCGCGTCGACGAGCGAGTCGAATCCACCGAAACCGATCTCGGCGTAGTGGTCGAGCCGCATCCCCGACAACTCTTCGACGGTCTGCACGAGCAGCGGCGCACCGCCGATACCGAAGGCGGCGTTGATCTTGTGCTCGCCGTTCCCGGGGATCGGGACGTACAGGTCGCGGGGGATCGAGATGATCGCCGGATCACCCGACGGCGGTTTGTAGACCAGCATGATCGTGTCGGTGCGGGCACCGTCGCTGTCGCCGGTGGCGAGATCACGTTTCTGCTCGTCGGTGAGCCCGGCGCGGGAATCGGTGCCCACGATCAGCCAGGTGGTGCCCGGACTGGCGGCGGGCCGACCGGCATAGGTGGCCAGTGCGTCGATCCGGTCGAGTTTGCTGTCGTAGTAGAACATCAGCCCGATCGGGGTGACGACGAGCAGGAGCAGCACCACCAGCAGGATGCGGCCGATCCGGCGCCTGCGTGGCCGTCGCGGACCGCTGCGGCGACGACGCCGACCGCGGTCCGGTGTGGGCGGGGTGTCCCGCGGGGGCGGGGCGGTGGGGCCTGCCGGCCGCGGCGACGCGGGTGCGGCGGAGCGGGCCTGGGTCCGCCCGCGGGGCTCCGGTCCGGCCGGGATGGGCTGGGGTTTCTGCGGCGGCGCATACCCGGGGACGCCGGGACCGGTCGCCGACCACGCCTGGGGTGGCCGATAGGCGGCGTCGTCGGGGCGCGCACCGTGGCGGCGCGTCCGCTCGTCGGATGCCGGTGGCGGCGGTGGTGCCGGTCGTCGTGCGCCGGGCTCGGCGGGTGGGCCCGGATTCCGCGCGCCCTGGGCCGGGAACCGGGGGGCCGGCCCGGCATGTGCGGGGTTGTTGCGCGCGGGCGACTGATGCGCCGGTGCCGGATTCCGTCGGGCCGGGCCGGGCGGCGGACCACCGCGTCGTCCCGCATTCGGCGGATCGGGCTGGTTCATTGCATCGAAGATACCGAGTACCGGCAAGGGGCCGTGTCATTCACCTGATCACCCCACCCAGGACAGATGCCGATGCAACAGTGCGTATCCGACGAACGCCACCACGTCGATCACCGCATGTGCCACCACCAGCGGCCACACGCGGTTGGTCACCTGGTAGTACCGGCCGAACACGAGACCCATCACGATATTGCCCAGACCTGCACCGACACCCTGATAGAGGTGGTATCCGCCGCGCAGCACCGCACTCGAGAGCAGCGCCGCATTCGCCGACAACCCGAGCTGGCGCAACCGTGTGATGAAGTACGCCACGACGACGATCTCCTCGGCGGCGGCGTTCCCGACGGCCACCAGGATGTACAGCGGCCAACGCCACCACGCGCCTTCGGTCTCGCTGGGCACCAGATGTGCGTTCATGCCGAGTGCGCGGGCGACGGCGACCAGCGCCAACCCGGGCAGTCCGATGAGTGCGGCGAGGAACAGGCCGGGCGGGACGTCGGTCCGCGGGCGCAGCCGCCCCAGGCCGACCGATGACAGGCGCAGCCCGCCACGCCAGAGCAGATACGCCCCGAGTCCGGCGATCGCGTAGAGCCGCACGGCGCTCATCAGCTGCCGGATCAGGTCGATGGCCGAGACATCGGATCGACTCGGATTGAGTGCCACGGTCGCATTGCCGACGCCCACCGACACCTGCAGTTCGATCAGCGACAGGATCGCCGAGACGGCCGAGAACCCGAAGGTCAGCACACCGACGATGCACAGTTCGAGGATCAGTGCGCGGCGTTCCCGGGGGTCGGTGACGGTGCCGGGGACATGGTCGGCCGGTGGGCGCAGCCAGGCGGCGACGGGGACACGCATGCCGGTCAGCCTACGGCCGCCGAACCGGGTGCGGTCCGCGCGTCATCTCGGCCGCCGGCGGGACAGGCCACCGTGATCGGCCGCGGTGGAGATCAGTCGGGCAGGCTGTTCATGAACGGGCAGCCGGCCAGCGAACGCAGTGCGCGGGACAGCTCGGCGACGTCGGCGACCGGCCGGGGGAAGGGGAGCCGGACGTCGGAGTCGCCGTCGATGCCCTCGATCCGGAAGCGGATGCCGAAGCGGTCGAGCCCGAGCGGACGGACCCGGCCGCGGCGCAGATCACGCGGCAGGCGACGGGCGAGCTGCCCCACCATGTCGGCGTGGTCGGCGTCGAGATGGGCGATCCACTCGCCCTCGTACTCCCAGAACGGGTCGGGGTCGGCGACGGCGAGCTCGGCCGCGGGCACGCAGGCGGCGCCGGAACTGCTGGCGACGACGGCGGTGTCGACCTGCAGCCGGATCATCGACCGGCCGTGGCCGATGTCGAGGAGTCCGCCGTTGGGGTGTTCGGTGGCGATCTCGAGGGCCAGGTCGCGTTCGAGGTCGCGGGGCACGGGGTGGGCGGTGCCGTTCAGCCAGATCAGGGACCGGACGCGTTCACGCAGTTCGATGGGTGCGCAGTCGGTGATCTCGACCATCGCGGGCACACCGTCGGGGGAGTTCCCGGCCAGCGGGATGATGTCGCTGTCGGTGGGGATCAGCAGGAAAGCCTGGGACTCGAAGAGGTGCACCAGGTCGACCGATGCGGGGGCGGGGGTCGGTGCGCCGCCGCCGGTGGTCTCGACGGCGATCATCGCTGCGCCGGCCCGACGGCAGGCGGTCGCGATGACCTCGGCGTCGGACGGGCGGTCGGTGATGGCTCGCGTCATGGGGGTTCCTCGTGGTGCGTCGTCGGGATTCGGGCCTGCAATGAAGGTAACCCTAACCTAAATCCCGGAGCCCCGTCGGTCAATGGTTCGAGTCGACGCGAACGAATATCCAACCTTGCTCGACTAAGCTCTTGCCGTGACCGTGTTCGCGTATTTCGGCCCTCCCGGGACCTTCACCGAGATGGCGCTCGACCGCCTCCTGGCAGATCCGCACCTGTCCACCGGGGTGCGTTCGGACGGTGGTCTCGGCGGCGTCGGCGAGGGCACCGTCGACAAGCTCGTCGCCGCCAGTCCCGTCGCCACCATCGCCGCCGTGCGCTCCGGCGCCGCCGACTTCGGCTGCGTACCCATCGAGAGCTCGCTGGAGGGGTCGGTCCCGGCCACGATGGACGCGCTGGTGCCCTTCGGGGACGGCGCCGCCGCATCCGAGGCCGGCCGGGTGCAGATCTTCGCCGAGGTCAACCTCGACATCGCCTTCACCATCGCCGCCCGCCCGGGCACCGCCCCCGCCGACGTGCGCACCATCGCCGCCTACCCGGTGGCCTCCGCGCAGGTCCGCGAGGCGGTTGAAAAGCTCTATCCCGGTGCAGAATTCGTCACCGCCGGCTCCAATGCCGCCGCGGCCCACGACGTCGCCGAGGGGCGGACCGATGCCGCGGTGACCACCGGTCTCGCCGCCGAGCTGGCCGGCCTGGAGGTGCTGGCCGACGGTGTCTCCGATGCGAGCGATGCCGTCACCCGCTTCCTGCTCGTCGGCAAACCGGCACCCCCGCCGCGCCGCACCGGTACCGACCGCACCGCGGTGATGCTCGAACTGCGCAACCAGCCCGGCAGCCTGATGGAGGCGATGAACGAATTCGCGGTCCGCGGAGTCGATCTCACGCGTATCGAGTCCCGGCCCCGGCGCGACCCGGCCGGTGGCAGCACGCATGCCGGCCAGTACCGCTTCTTCCTCGACACCGTCGGACACATCGACGACGCGCCGGTCGCCGAGGCCGTGCGTGCCCTGCACCACCGCTGCGAACGGATCGTCTACCTCGGCTCCTGGCCGGCCGCCGGAGACGGTGGCAGTCCGCCGCCCGACGACGCCGACAGCGCTGCCTGGGTCGAGGCGATCCGCCGGGGTGAGGGCTGATGGCCCGACTCCACCTCGTCCGCCACGGCGAGACCACCTCCAACGTGATGGGCCGGCTCGACACCGCGCTGCCCGGCGCGGCGCTCACCGATTTCGGTGTGCGCCAAGGTGTCCGGTACGCACTGGAGAATCGGCGCAACCAGCCGGCGGTGCTGGTCAGCTCGGTCGCCCGCCGCGCCCAGCAGACCGCCGAGATGATCGGCTCGGTGTGGGATCTCGACCCGGCGGTGGTCGAGGGCATCCACGAGGTGCAGGCCGGTGATCTCGAGGACCGGTTCGACCGTGACGCGCACGGGGTGTTCCGGGAGGTCATGCACGCCTGGCACGACGGCGATCTCGACACCCGGATTCCCGGCGGCGAGTCCCTGCAGATGGTCTACGACCGCTACCTCCCGGCCGTCGACGAACTCGCCGCGCACTACCTGCGTGGCCCCGAGCAGCGTGACGTCGTCGTGGTGAGCCATGGCGCGGCCATCCGCCTGGTGGCCGCCCGGCTGGCCGGCATCGACGGGAAGTTCGCCGCGGCGACACATCTGCCCAACACCGGCTCGGTGGAACTCGAACTCACCGAATCCGGGATCTGGGTGTGCCACCGCTGGGGTGCACGGCGCGCACCGTTCGGCACCGTCGACGAACCGCTCGTCGTCGACGACGACAACCCGATGGGCTGACCGCCGCCCTCGCATCCGGTCGCGGGCCGACCGCCGAAACCGGTGCCGCTCAGCCCCATCCGTGGGCGTGCAACCACTCGTCGTCGATCCCGAAGTGGTGGCCGACCTCGTGGATCACCGTGACCGCCACCTCGTGCACCACTTGCGCGCGGGTGTGACACATCGCCAGGATCGGTTCGCGGTAGATGGTGATCGTGTCCGGCAGGAAGCCGGCGTAGTCGTGGGTGCGCTCGGTGAGCGCCACCCCCGAATAGAGCCCGAGAATCCCACGCGACTCCGGATTGAACGGCTCGATCAGGATCACCACATTGCTCATCGCATCGGTGAACTCGGTGGGGATGGCGTCGAGCGCATCGCCGACGAGCTCCTCGAACTCGACGTCGGACATGTGAACCGGCATCGACTGCCTTTCTCCGACTCAGCATCGGGGACAAGTACACGGGGGCACGTGCTGGGTGGGACAAGTGTTCGGGGGTAGCCGCTGCGGCCCTAGCCTGCCGGGGCCGGGGCCTCCTGGGAATTGGGCTCGACCCCCGGCGGCAGCGGCACCGGCGTCGGCAGCGCACGTCCCGGCGGCGCCTGGGACGGCGCGACCGGCAGCTTGCCGTTGATCAGCACCGTCGCACGCGCATCGCCGACCAGGGTGGCGAATCCGCCACGGTCGGGAAGGCCCAGGTAGCACACCACCTTTCGGCTCCCGGCCAGCCAGCGCGGCTCACTGATCACCGACCACTGCACGTTCAGGGTGGTGTCCTCGAGCTTCTTCTTGCCGCCGACGAACCGCTCGGCCTGACCCGGGCAGATCGTGGTCAGGTAGGCGTTCTGCTCCTTCTCGCCCGGCCACGGCCGGCCCGATGTCTGATCCCCGAAACGCGGGGCGAGATCGACGATGCCGGTGGTCTGGAAGGCATGCGGCTCAGAGCAGTTCACCGCCGTCGGCGGTGTGGCCACCCGACGGGTCTGCGGGTCGATACCGATACACGTGCCGGCCGGCCACTGGAACGACTGGTCCTGATCGGCCACCTTGCCGGAGAACAGCTGCGGGGTGCCGTCCTTGCCGGTCACCTGCAACCCGCAGCGCAGCTCGCGCGCACCCTTGCCCCACTGCTGTTCGGACGGGAACATCATGCCCACCGAGAACCGCCCCTGCGGGTCGAGCTTTCCCTGCAGGTAGGCGTCGACGATCACCGGACACTGCTCGTCGCGGATCTCGGCGAACCGCTGCGCCCCCGGCCACGCCGCCGAGTCGCCGAACTCCGACCCCGGCAGCACGGCGGTGTCCAGTGCGCCGGCCACCTCGAAGCGGTGCTCGTCGGTGCACACGACCTTCGCCGGATCGCCCGGATCGCCCTCGGGCCAGGTGAGACAGTCACCGGAGCTCGACTGGGTGAAGGCGTTCTCGGCGAGCCGTTCGCTCTCGCCGATGTCGGTGCCGCCGACGCTGCCGCGGTCGTCGAAGGCATTCATCGACAGGGCGATCCCGCCGGCGACCAGTGCGCCGATCACGATCGCCACCAGCACGATGCGCATGGAGTTACGGCGCGCCCAGCCGGGATCGTCTGACCGGCCCTCGGGGCCGGGGTGTTCGTGGTGGGATTCGTCACTCATCGGGATCCATCATGCCCGGTCGGCCGCGGTGGTTCCGGTATCGACCCGCAGCCGGTCCTCCGACGGCACCGGCAGAGCCCTCAACTGCCTCAACTCCGGCACTCCCAGGTGACTCGCGTAGGGTCTTAGATCGTGATCGACCTGAAGATTCTCCGCGACGACCCCGAGCGGGTACGCGTGTCGCAGCGCGCCCGCGGCGAGGACCCCGGCCTGGTGGACGCGCTCCTCGCGGCCGATGCCATCCGACGTTCGGCGATCGTCGAGGCCGACTCCCTGCGTTCGGAGCAGAAGTCCCTCGGCAAGCAGGTCGGCAAGGCCTCCGGCGACGAGAAGACCGCCCTGCTCGCCCGCGGCAAGGAACTGGCCGAGCAGGTCAAGGCCGCCGTCGCGAAGCAGGCCGAGGCCGACGAGCAGGCGAAGGCCGCGCACCTGGCCATCTCCAACATCATCGAGAGCGCCCCCGCCGGTGGCGAGGACGACTACGTCGTACTCGAGCACGTCGGCGAACCGCGCGCCCTCGACAACCCCAAGGACCACCTCGAGCTGGGTGAATCGCTCGGCCTGCTCGACATGGAACGCGGCGCCAAGGTCTCCGGATCGCGGTTCTACTTCCTCACCGGTCAGGGCGCGCTGCTGCAGCTGGGCCTGCTGAACATGGCCGCGGCGAAGGCCGTCGCCAGCGGGTTCTCGCTGATGATCCCGCCGGTCCTGGTGCGCCCCGAGGTGATGGGCGGAACCGGCTTCCTCGGCGCCCACGCCGACGAGGTCTACCACCTCGACAAGGACGACGACCTGTACCTGGTCGGCACGTCGGAGGTGCCGCTGGCCGGCTACCACATGAACGAGATCCTCGACCTGTCCGACGGCCCCAAGCGGTACGCCGGCTGGTCGACCTGCTTCCGCCGCGAGGCCGGCAGCTACGGCAAGGACACCCGCGGCATCATCCGCGTCCACCAGTTCGACAAGATCGAGGGCTTCATCTACTGCCGCCCCGAAGAGGCCGAGGCCGAGCACCAGAAGCTCCTGAACTGGGAGAAGGACATGCTCGCGGCCATCGAGGTGCCCTACCGGGTGATCGACGTCGCCGGTGGCGACCTCGGGTCGTCGGCGGCCCGCAAGTTCGACTGCGAGGCCTGGGTCCCCACCCAGAACACCTACCGTGAGCTCACCTCCACGTCGAACTGCACGACCTTCCAGGCCCGTCGCCTGTCCATCCGATACCGCGACGAGCAGGGCAAACCGCAGGTTGCCGCCACCCTCAACGGCACCCTCGCCACCACCCGCTGGATCGTCGCCATCCTGGAGAACCACCAGCAGCCCGACGGCACGGTCCGTCTGCCGGCCGAATTGGCGAAGTTCGTCGGCACGGATGTGCTCGCACCGGCATGATGACGGCGAAGGTCTGACCCGCCCGGGTCGCCGTGCAGGGATAGGCAGGATATGACGGTCGGCATCATCGTCGCGGTGGTCGGTTCGGTGGCCTTCGCATTGGCGGCGGTCCTGCAATCGATGGCGGCCGCCTGGCACGCCCGCGACAACGCGATCGCGGCGGCCGAGGGTCGCAAGTGCGACACCAAACCGCACCCGAGCCTGCGCTCGACGCTGCGGACGATGATGAAGTGGCCGTTCCTGATCGGGCTGGCCCTCGACATCGTCGGATTCGCGGCCACCATCGTCTCGGCCAAGCTGATCCCGCTGTTCCTGTCCCAGTCGATCATCGCCGCCCGGCTCGTCGTGACCGCCCTGCTGGCGATGGTCATGCTGCACCTCGCGCTGCGGATGCGTGACTGGATCGCCGGCACCGTGGTGATCATCGCGCTGGTGGTGCTGGCCATCGGTGCCGGTTCGGAGGGGCACGTCAACGACGATTGGATGCACTGGGCGACCGTCGTCGCGAGCGTGCTGCTGTTCGTCCTCGGCCTGGTGCTCATGCGGGTGCTGCACAGCCACATCGCCTCGATCACCGGTCTGGTCGCCGGCGCCCTGTTCGGTGTGATGGCGGTGGCCTCACGTGTCCTGCACGGCCTGACCCCGTTCGACCTCGGCCAGATGGTCACCGACCCCGCGCTCTATGCCCTCGCGTTCAGCGGCCTCAGCGGCTTCTACCTGTTCACCGTCGCCTTGCAGACCGGCTCGGTCAACGGGGCCGCGGCCGCCCTCGTCGTCGGCGAGACCGTCCTGCCCGGCGCGATCGGCATCCTGCTGCTCGGCGACACCATCCGCGACGGCTGGGTGATCCCCACCGGCATCGCGTTCGCGGTGGCCGTCATCGGCGGGATCGTGGTGTCGTCGTCGAGTGCGGTGGCGGCGGTCGAGACCGGCGAGGCCGCGGCCTTCCACGAGTCCCGGCCACCCCGGCTGGAGAAGGCGTCCAGCGACGCCTGACCGATGGTCGGCCTGCACCGCGTCACCACAGCACCACACCGGGCCGCATCACCACGCCGGGCCGCCCAGGTCGCGGACGAGGATCGCCGCCTGTACCCGTGAGGCCAGCCCGAGCTTCATCAGCACCCGCGACACATGCGTCTTGACCGTCGCCTCGGTGATGAACAGCCGGCCGCCGATCTCGGCGTTGCTGAGGCCCTCGCCGAGGCAGCGCAGCACATCACGCTCCCGATCGGTGAGGTCGTCGAGTACCGGCAGCGGAGCCGGCGCACCGGGCGACCGGAAGGATTCGACGACGCGCGTGGTGATCGCGGGTGAGAGCACCGCGTCGCCACGCGCCACCGCCCGCACCGCATCGACGATCTCGTCGGCCGACGCGGTCTTCAGCAAGAACCCGCTCGCTCCCGCCCGCAGCGCCCCGAAGACGTATTCGTCGAGGTCGAAGGTGGTCAGCACGATCACCGGGCACAGGTCCTCCGCGACGATCCGGGCGGTGGCGGTGATGCCGTCGGTGCCGGGCATGCGGACGTCCATCAGCACCACGTCGGGCCGCAGCGATCGCGCGGCGGTGAGGGCCTGGTCGCCGTCGGCGGCCTCACCGACCACCTCGAGTCCCTCGGCCGGGTCGAGCAGCATCCGGATACCCGCGCGGATGGCGGCGTGATCGTCGGCGATCAGGACGGTGGTCGCGGCGGCAGCGGGCTGCGACGGGGCCGGGGCGGGCCGATCCGGGGTCATGATGTGCTCCGATGTGAGGTGGCGGTGCGGGCCGCGGGCAGGATCGCGGTGACGGTGAAATCGCCGTCGGTGCGCACGACGTCCAGGGTGCCGCCGACGAGCCCGGCGCGCACGGTCATGTTGGCCAGACCCCGACCGGCGTGCGGGGCAACCGAATCGGGTGCCGGGGTGGGCACCGGATTGGTGATCTGCAGGCGCAGCGTCGCGTCGGCGTGGGTGATGACGATCCGGATCGGCTGTCCCGGGGCATGGGTCACCGCATTGGTCAGCGACTCGGCCAGGATCCGATGGGCGGCGATGTCGGCCACCGGGGGCAGGGCGTCGACGGTGTCGGCGTCGGTGATCCATGGCGGACAGTCGATCTCGACATCGGTGCCCGACTCCACGATCGGTGCGACGAGCCGGTCGAGCCGGCGCAGCCCGGCCGTCTCGCGGGTCGCGGCCGGGGCGTCGGCGTCGGCGGTGTCGGCGAGCAGGTCGATCATGCCGCGCATCTCGGTGAGGGCGTCGACGCTGTTGGTCCGCACCGCGGCCAGGGCCTTGCGGGCCAGGGCGTCGTTGTCCGGATAGCGCAGCGCCGCAGCCGATTGCACCGCGATCGCGGAGAGCCGCCCGGCGATCACGTCGTGGAGTTCCCGGGCGAGGCGGCGACGCTCGTCGGCGACGGCCTCGGCCCGTTCGTGGTCGGCGAGTTCGGCCAGTATCCGAGACTGGTTGCGTTCCAAGGCGAGTGCACTGCGGTGCGTGCGCACGGCCAGTCCGTAGGCGAGGGGTGAGCCGACCAGCGCCAGCAGCCACAGCACGCACACGAACAGCAGCCGCCACTGTGCGAGGGCGGGGGAGGCGGCCACCAGGACGAGCACCGCCGCCGAGACCGTCGTACACACCCCGTACAGCACCCGCAGCAGACGCGCCGAGCCGTGCACCGCCGCGGCATAGACGATGTCGGAGAACACCAGCCACACCGGGATCGACGGGACGGTCACGGTGTCGAGGACCAGTGCGGCGGTCACACCGGCCAGTGCGATCGCCGGATGCGTCGAGCGCAGCAACTGGAAGGCACAGCCGATCCCCAGGGTGAGGAGCGGGAACCAGTCGGGACCCGGGCCGTGGAGGTCGTCGCCGATCCGGCCGAGGCCGGTGAGGTGGATGGCGATGCCCAGACCGAGGAACAGCAGCGTCATCCCCGCGTCGTCGAGGTGCGCGCGGGACACCGGAACACGCCACATGAGCCCATCGTCGCATGCCGGGCAACCCGGGCCATCCGACGAAAGGATGACCCCGGACGGCGGAGGGCGACTCGGCGACGCGGCCGATGTGGCGGCACCGGGTGCGACGGCACGCTGGGACCCATGAACACCGAACTCACCGCATCACCGGTCCTGTGGGCGATCGTCGGCTGCGAGATCGGCTTCTGGGTGCTGCTTCTCGCCGGTCTGTCGGCGCGATACCTGCTGCATCGCCGGCGGTTGTCGACGGCGCTGCTGGTCGCGGTACCCGCCGTCGACATCGCGCTGGTGGTGGCGGTGGTGCTCGATCTGGCCGGCGGTGCGCAGGTGACCTCGGTGCACCGGCTGGCCGGGATCTACCTCGGCGTCACCGTCGCCTTCGGCAACAGTGTGATCGGTTGGGCCGATGCACGATTCGCCCACCGTTTCGCCGGTGCGCCGGCGCCCTCGAAGCCGCCGCGCGGCGGGCGGGCCGCGCTCCGTTCGGAATGGATCGCCTTCGGCCGGTGGCTGCTCGCCGCGGCGATCTGCGCGGCGGTGATCCTCGGGTTGTCGGTGACCGTCGCCGACGCCGAACAGGCTGCCGCCCTGCGTCAGACGTTCGGGATCCTCGGGGTGGTGACGGTGATCTGGCTGCTCACCGGACCGGTGTGGGAGCTGTTCGGGGCGCGCGACGACCAGGCCGGGTGAACCGCCCGGCCGTCACGCACACCGCGGGAGGTCTCACTCGATGCGCGCGGCGCGCAGCTCGTGTCCCTTCGACGTCAGGCAACGGCCGCTGCCCAGATCCCATTGCCAGCCATGCAGATTGCAGGTCAGCTTCTCGCCCTCGATCACACCGAACTTGGACAGATCGGCCTTGAGGTGCGGGCAGCGGCGCTGGATCTCCCAGCCGTCCTTGGTGATCGACGCGGAATCGTCGTGTGCCTCGGCGAACCAGCCGTCCGCGTAGGCGATTCGCTCGTCGGTCAGACACTTGAAGAAGGTGTAGAGGTACTCGTTGTACCCGCCGATCCGCCACGTGGTGAACCGGGTGGACAGGAAGATGGTGTTGACCCAGTCCGGTTCCTGATCGCGCAGCACCGTGCGGACCAGCTCCGGTGCGATCCGGAAACCGTAGCGGTACTTGCCTTCTCCCTCCTTGGGTTCGCGCACGATCCGGTTCGGGAAGTCCACCACCACGGTCTGCTCGCCGATCACCAGACCCACCGGGTAGCCGATGCCGTCACAGATCAGATCCGACTGCGCCATGATCGGCTCGAACAGCTGCTTGAGCGGCTCGAGCAGCGGCTCCCCGTCGTCGACGGCCCAGGAGGCCTTCTCCGCGGCGATCACCGGGGCGAACTTCTCCTTCATCCGCTCCAGGTAGGCCTGCTTGTTCTCGCCGAACACCTCGTGCGGGGCGTACGGGTGGCTGACCTCGTCGAGGGTGGAGCCGGTGAACTCGGCGACCGAACCCGACACCATCATCAGCCCGCGATGCTTCTCGCCGTCGTCGGTGCCGTGGATGCGCATCTGCTCCAGGAAGGTCTCCTGGTCGGGGAAGATCGAGGTGACATCGCCCGGGCGGGCGTTCTCCGGGCTGTCGATACCCGAACCGAAGTCGTTGAGCCCGAACAGATCGTCGTCGAGGAACATCGGCGGACCGGCCGACGGAACCACCCAGGTGGCCCCGACCTGCTCGATGTAGGAGCGGGCCCGGTCCATGCCGCGCTGACGCTTCTGTGCGGCGAAGTTGGCCTTGGAACGGCGCGGGATGTCGTAGACCATCGGGTACCAGATGGCGCCCGAGTACTGCAGCAGGTGCACGTCGACGTGACCGAACGACTCACCGATCACGTCGAGGTCGATCGGCCGGGCGTCGTTCATGTTGAACACGGTGGTCTCGCCGTCGGACACGACCAGTCCGGAATCGCCGATCGGGCCGTCGGCCGGTGCACGCAACGCGATGATCATGACGTCGAGGGACCCCTTGGGACCGGTGATCGTCTGCTTGACCGAGTCGGTGGTCTCCACGAACTCGGTGAACCCGAGCTTCTCGAGCTCGCGACGCAGATCCGGCACCGGATAGTCGGGGAGGAGGACGGTGGCGTCCTTGCTGATGTTCTCGCGCAGATTCTGCTCGTCGAAGTGGTCGCGGTGCAGATGCGAGACATAGAGGTAGTCGCACTGCCCGAGGGACTTCCAGTCCAACTCCGAGTTGTCCGGGAACGGCACCCACGATGCGAAGTACGCGGGGTTGGTCCAGGGATCGCAGAGGATCGACCCGGCCGCGGTCTGGATGTGGAATCCGGCATGGCCGATGCTGGTGATCTTCACTTCGAACCTTTCACACGCTCGTTGCGCAGGGCTGGGATTTGCGCACTCGGTGTCTCAGGGTAGTCGGACCGCCGGCCGCCGCTACGGCCATCGGTCCCGAATCGGGTGGCGGGTCAGCGCCGATCACGACACCCCGGTGACCTGCGCCACGTCGTGGAACCGGGCCCGCCCGACGCGCGACTGCTCAGGGCATGACCATGCATCACCAGCAAGAGATGACTCCCGCGTTCGACTGGTTCCCGCCATGGTTGACCGTCATCGCGTCGATCCTGCTGCTCGGTGCGGCGCTGCACCACCTGCCGTGTGTGCTGCACGGTCACGGCAACCGCTGGTTCCATCTGGGCCATATCGCGATGTGCGCGTCGATGATCTACATGTACCTGATCATGTCGTTCCGGCCACCCGTGTCGTGGGGACCCGACGCCCGCACAGCCCAGATGTGGTTTTTCACCGCCACCAGCGCGGTGGTCCTGGCCCACCTCATGGTGCTGATCGCGCGTCGTCGGACGTTCTCGCTGCTCTGGGTGCTGTTGCTGGTGCAGCAGGTGGCGATGATCTACATGTGGCTGCCGATGAGGTGGTGGAGTGGGCTGCTCACCACCGTCGTGTCGGTGTGGTTCCTCGTCGAGGCGATCGGCTGGCTCGCCGATGTCTTCCGCGGCTATCGGATCACGCCGGCCGACTCGCGTACAGACGTCCCCGACGACGTGCACATGACCGGCGGCTGGGCCGACCGGCTGACGATGGCCTCCATGGCCGTCGCGATGGCGTACATGTTCGTCGGGATGCAGGCGATGGCCGGTTTCGAGTTCTGACGGTGATGGCTCCGCGCTTGGTGGCCGCTCTCGCTAGGGTCTAGGCCATGGAACCCGTGTACTCCACCGTGATCACCGCCGCCCGGCTGCTCTGGCTGGCCGAAGGGCTCGATTTCACGGTGTCCGGTGTCGAGAACACGCCGGCCACCGGGCCCGGCGTGATCGCCATCAACCACACCGGCTATCTCGACTTCACCTACGCCGGCATCCCGGCATTCCTGCAGGGCAGGCGATATGTGCGGTTCATGGCGAAGAAAGAGGTCTTCGACAACAAGTACTCGGGGCCGATCATGCGGGCGCTCAAGCACATTCCGGTCGACAGGGCCAACGGTGCGCAGAGCTACCACGATGCCGTCGACTATCTCAAACGCGGTGAGCTGGTGGGTGTGTACCCGGAGGCGACGATCAGCCGTAGCTTCGAACTCAAGGAGTTCAAGTCCGGGGCGGCTCGGATGGCGCTCGAGTCCGGTGCCCCGATCATCCCGACGGTGATCTGGGGTGCGCAGCAGGTGTGGACCAAGGGGCATCCCAAGAAGCTCGGCCGCCACGGTTTCACGATCATGATCGGTGTCGCCGAACCGATCGAACCGGTCGGCGACGCCGATGCCCTCACCGCGCGGCTGCACGAGTCGATGAGTGCGAAGCTGCTCGAACTCCAGGACGCCTACGGTCCGCATCCGCAGGGCGAGTTCTGGGTGCCCGCCCGGCTCGGCGGTTCGGCGCCGACGCTCGAGGAGGCCAACCGGATGGACGCCGAGGAGCAGGCCGCCAAGGCCGCGCGCCGTGCCGAGCGTGAGCAGGGGTCGTCGGAGGGCTGAGCGTCCGGTTGCCCGGCCGGACCTGACCGGATCAGTCCTGGTCCAGGCCGAATGCCGACCGGGCGAGTTCGACGAACACCGACACCGCCGGTGACGGTCGCCGCCGCCAGACCAGGCACAGCAGCGCCGGTCGGTCGACGCCGTCGATCGGGACTCCGTGCAGCGTGGCGAGGTGCTCGGCGGCGATCGACTCGCTGAGGATGCCCACCCCGACCCCGCCGCGCGCCAGTGCGGCCACCGCGTCGGGGGAGGTGGCCTCGACGTCGACGGGCCGGGCGCACCCGTCGTCGAACACGGTGCGGATACCCGCGCCGGACGGCAGGCCGATCAGGGTCTCGCCGTCGAGGTCGTCGGACCCGATGCGGCGTCGCCCGGCCAGCCGATGACCATGCGGCACCACCGCGACCACCCGCTCCGAGATGACGGTGAGCGCCTCCAGGCCGGCCGGTGGTGCCCCGGCCGAGCCGGTCAGCGCGGTGTCGAGATCACCGCGGCGGACCCGGTCGGCGAGGGCCGGGGACTCGTCCTCGCCCAGTGACACCCGGACCCCGGGGTGGGCCCGCCGGAACGCGGCGAATGCGTCGAACAGCGGCGCGATGGTGCATCCGTCGACCATCCCCACCGCCAGGGTTCCGGTGATGACCTGCGCGACCTCCGCCGATGCGAGTCGTGCGGACTCGGCCGCGGCCAGCGCCGCACGGGCGTGGGGGAGTGCGGCGTGCCCGGCGTCGGTGAGTGCCACCGTGCGCCCCACACGCTCGAACAGTCGGGTTCCCCATTCCCGTTCGAGGCCGGCGACCTGCGCACTGATGTTGGGCTGGGAGGTGTGGGTGGCCGCGGCCGCCCGCGTGAACGAACCGGTCCTCGCCACGGCGACGAAGTACTCCAGCTGGCGCAGTTCCATAACTGATGATGATAGGACTCATCCGAACAAACTCTTGGACTTATACATGTGATCGGGCTGACGCTGGACGGGAGAAGCGATCCGACCCGAGGAGGTCACCCCATGCCCGAGAACCGTCTGTCCGAGAACCCTTCGCCCGAGAACTCTTGGCCCGAGAACCATGTGTCCGACCGGGCTGCCCGAACCCCGGAGGACATCACCCGGCTGTTCGTCGAATACTCCAATGCCGGCGACGCCGACGCGGTGGCGTCGCTCTATCACGAGGATGCAGTCCTCGCCTATCCCCCGGGAGAGATCACCCGAGGCCGTGACGCGATCCGCGACCTGTGGGCCTCGGTGCTCGCCCACCGCCCGACATTCACGCCCGAAAAACCATTGCCGACACTGCGTTTCGGCGACATCGCGCTCACCTCCACACCGCCCCGGGACGGTGCAGGCGCGCGGGCGCAGGTGGTGGTCCGCCGCCCCGACGGTTCGTGGGTGCGCATCATCGACCAGCCCGAGCTCATCCACCCCGAGCAGTCGGCGAGCGACGCCGGCTGATCGACAACCGGCGGACGCTCAGGCGCCCGACCGTGGGCGGCCGTTAGGCTGATCCGCATGACAGATGCGGACCACCAGGCCCGTTCCCCGCGGCGGGAGCCGGTCTTCCGCGGACTCGAGATCATCGCGAACACGCTCGTCCGCGCGCAGAACCTCGACCTGCGGTATGCGGGGCTGGACAACATCCCGAGCGTGGGTGGGGCGGTGCTGGCGGTCAACCACACCTCGTACGTCGACTTCCTGCCCGCGGCCCTCGGCCTGTACCGCGCCGGACGCCGGGCGCGGTTCCTGATCAAGTCCGAGGTGATGGACGTCGGGATCATGCGCTTCCTGGTCAACCACACCCGGACGATCCCGGTGGACCGCTCGCAGGGTGCCGACGCCTACCGGGCCGCGGTCGCATCGCTGCGCAGTGGTGAGATGGTGGTCGTGTATCCGGAGGCCACGATCAGCCGCAGCTTCGAGCTCAAGGAGTTCAAGACCGGTGCGGTCCGGATGGCCGCCGACGCCGGTGTCCCCGTGGTCCCGGCGATCGTCTGGGGTGCGCACCGGCAGTGGACCAAGGGCGGTACCCGTGCCATGGGCCGCACCGGCATCCCGGTGTCGGTGCGATACGGGGCACCGGTCACGGTGGATGTCGACTCCGATGCCGCGACCGAGCGGCTGCGCGAGACGATGACCGGACTCTTGCACCATGTGCAGGACGAGTACGGATCGCATCCGGTCGGCGAGTTCTGGGTGCCCGCGCGACTGGGCGGATCGGCACCCACACCCACGGAGGCCGCAAAGATCGAGACCGAGGAGGCTGCGCGCAAAGCAGAAGCGCGCGCCCGTAAGGCGGCCGAACGGGCCGGAAAGGGTCGTCGGTGAACCCCACCCCTGAACTGCCGCGTCCGACGCTGATCGCCAGCGACGTCGACGGCACCCTGATCGACGACGCCAACCGGGTGTCGGCGCGCACCGCGTCGGTGCTGGCCAGTGCTGTCGGGACCGGTACCGAGTTCGTGCTCGCGACGGGTCGTCCGCCGCGCTGGATCGCCGAGGTGACCGACCAGTTCGATCCGTCGGCGGTCCGCGTGCGCTACGCAGTCTGCGCCAATGGTGCGATCGTCTACGACGTCGAGCATGACCGAGTGTTGTCGGCGGCCACGCTCGGCCCGGATGTGCTGCGACATATCGGAAGTGTTGCCGCCGAACTGATCCCGGGCTGCGGTATCGCCGCCGAGCGGGTGGGAAGGTCGGCGCACGATGCCGCGACGCCGCCGTTCGTCGCGACTGCCGGCTACCAGCACGCCTGGCTCAACCCCGACCACGTCGAGGTGGGCGACGACGAGATCTACGAGGCGCGCGCGGTCAAACTGCTGGTGCGCTCACCGGGGATGGCGAGTGCGGAGATGGCACAACGACTCTCGGTGCTCGCCGACCTCGCCCAGATCACCTTCTCCACCGACAACGGGCTGGTGGAACTCTCACTGCCCGACACGCACAAGGCGTCCGGTCTGCGGAAACTGCTGGAGCACACCGAGATCGATGCATCCACCACGGTCGCCTTCGGTGACATGCCCAACGACGTCGAGATGCTCACCTGGGTCGATCACGGCGTAGCCATGGGCCATGCACATCCGGCCGCCCTCGCCGCCGCCGACGAGATCACTGTCGGCAACAACGACGACGGTGTGGCCCGTGTGCTGGAACGGTGGTTCGGCTAGAGCGCCCACTGATGATTGAGCTGCGCCTTCTACGATGATTGAGGCGCGCGTTCTTTGCTGATTGAGCCGGGACCGAGCGTAGCGAGGACCCGTGTCGAAATCTCCGCAGCTTGTGTTGGGTGGTGACCACCTGCTCCTCATTGGATCAACCACCCACCGGGCGTGGCTGATTCAGCGGCACCTTCTACGATGATTGGGGCGCGCGTTCTTTGCTGATTGAGCCGGGACCGAGCCGAAAGGGCGAGGACCCGAGTCGAAATCTCCGCAGCTAACCTCGATGTTTCGTCGGGGGTCGCCCGGTGTTTGAGCGGGCCCGGAGTGGTGGTCTGAGGACCGGATTCCGGACCGGGGCCGTGAGTGGGTGGCCGAGCGTCGGTGGGCGTCGGGGTTCACGGCCCCGAAGTGCGTTGTCCTTTCAGTCGGTGGGTCAGGCTGGCCGGGGGTCAGCCGGGGTCGGGAAGTGCTGCGAGTCGGGTGAGTCCGTCGAGCAGTAGCTGCCGGTGGGGTGCGGTGGCGGCGAGTTTGAGTCGGGTCCGCCGCGCGTGACGGGTCAGTCGGGCAGCGATCGAAAACAGTTGTAGTCGTAGCCGTTTGGGTTCCCACCGTCGGGCGGGGGTGGTGGTGAAGGCGAGCATCTGGCTCCAGGCGATCAACTCACACGCCACCGCGACGATGGCACACCAGATGCGGTTCTGATCAAAACCGTGCAGGGGAAGGTTCGCCAGGCCGCAGTCTTTGGCGGTGCGGATGCGGTCCTCGCAACGGGCCCGCCGCCGGTGGCGTAGTTCGAGTTCGGCGAGCTGGCCGCGGGGTGTGTTGGTGGCGAACGCGGTCAGCCGCATCCCGTTGCAGTCGGTGAACCGCAACTGCGCTCCCGGATGCGGTGTCTCTTTCCGGACGATGACCCGCATCCCGGCGGGCCAGCCCGACAGGTCCAGCATGCCCGTCAGTTCCGCGACCCACGCCCCGTCACGCTCGACACCGTCGGCGTCGTAGGCCGGGGTCCACGCCTCGGGTAGTAGTCGGTCGACGATCTCGGCGATGGCCTCGGTGAGTCCGAACCCGACCGAGTAGGCCAACCGCCGCCTGGTCAGATACTCCAGGAATTCGTGGGTACCGCCAGCCGAATCGGTACGGATCAACACCGTCTTGCCGACCCGATAGCCATCGACGCCGGGTACCTGGACCAGGGCCTGCTCGACGACGGCGATGTGATCAGCAGCGGTGTTCGACCCGGCATTACCGGGCCGCAACATGATTGCGAGGGGTTCGCCGGTGCCGGCGGCTTGGTGGTCGGCGAACGCGCACAGCGGGTGAAATCCGTAGCCTTTCTTCCAGTTTGGGGTGGCGTGTTCTTTGTCGGAGTGTGCGGTCACCAAGGTGGCGTCGAGATCGATGATCAACGGATGACGCGCATCGCGGTCGTGGTCGGGGGCTGCGGTGCCGGCCGCGGTCCACGCCTGCGCCCGGGCGGCGGCGCGGGCGGAGTTGATCGCCGACAAGGCTGCCGGTGCTTCGGTGGCCAGCGTGGAGATCAGCCGCGACACCGTCGGATCCGAGGCCACCGGCCCGAACACGCCCGGGTCGGCACGGATCTGGTTGATATCAGCCAGACAGTCGCCGCCCAAGGCGACCGCGACGGCGAGGTCGAGCAGGATCTTGCCCGGATCGTGAGTGGCCAGAGGCTTGCGCCACGGCGTCAACCCGGTCGACAAGTGCCTGCTCAGACCGGTTTTCTCGGCCGCCCGCAGCAGGACCGTCGCCCCGGCGTGCGACACCACCCCGGTTCGGGAACCATCTACAGACAACGACGGATACCACGACGTAGACTTACTCACCTGAATGGTGCTCCTCGAACTGGTCCGATTGAAACTGTGGTAAGTCCAATCATCCCAGGTCAGGGCACCATTCTTCATTCACGACACGGAATCAGCGTGAAAGCCCGAGGCTAACAATGTCCCCAACAACCCCACAGGTGAACCCGAATCCCCAGGGTGAACGATTTTCACGATCTATCCACAAATCTTGTTCTACTTGCGAATTCGGGCTGTCGTCGCCTATACGTTCGCTACAATGGAACGCATGCAGGGGGATCTGGACACCGTGATCGACATACTCACCAATTGTCGTTTCGACGACGATCAAACCGGGCAGATCGTCTTCACGGACATGCAGAAACTGGTCACCATACGCAACCTCGTCGATTCGCACACCGCCGCCGGCGCCGGTCACCTCGACCGGCTGGGTTTGGCACAACGGCACGGCCACAAACCGATCACGTTGCTGATCGAGATGGGGTACGCGCCCGCCGTCGCCGCGCGGATGCAGCGGATCGGCACCTCGGCGGTGGTGGAACGCACGCTGAAACATGCTGCCGACGGCGCGATCTCGGGTGAACATGTCGATGCGATCGTGCGTGGGCTCAACCAGATCGGGTTACGTGCCGGGGAGGCGCCGGATGCCGAGACCTGGGCTGAGTTCGAGGGTGATCTGTTGGCGCAGGTGTTGTCCGGCGCGAAACCGGCTGAGGTGATGGCACGGGCACATCAGCTCGGGGACCATCATGCTGACGATGCCGAAGGCGGACGACCGGCAAAGGAAGACCGCAACCTGAATACTCTGGATATCGGGCGGACAGATGATGGGCGGGTCGCTGTCTCCGGGAGTCTGGATGTTGTTGTCGGGGAAAAGCTCGCGACGGCCATCGAGAAGCTCTCAGCCCCGCTACCCCAGCCGGATGGTTCGAAAGATCCACGTGAAGCACCCCGACGTCGCGCAGACGCGTTGGAGATGGTGCTCGATATGGCGGCTGGTGCGGGGGAGCGGTCGGTGACCGCTCTACCGTCGGCGTTGATCAACCTGTCGGTGCCTGCGGATGCGCCCGACAAGTCGGCGTTGATGTTCGGTGGGTCGATCACACACGGCACTTTGTTGGAAACGAGTTGTGATGGTGTGGTGGTGATGACCATCGTCGACGGTGAGCGGGTGCCGTTGGATATGGGTCGGTCGAAACGGTTGTTCACCGCCTGTCAGCGGCGGGCGTTGTTTGAGCGGGATCGGTGTTGTATCAAGTGTGGTGCTCCGGCGTCGAGGACTCAGGCTCATCACATTGCGCATTGGTCGGATGGTGGTGCCACCGACCTGGCGAACGGTTGTTTGCTGTGTGCGTCGTGTCATGCCGATGTCCATCACAACGGATGGGATGTCTATATGGGTCCGGATGCGCATCCGTGGTTGATCCCGCCGGAGGTGGTGGATCGGCGTCGTCGTCCGATTCCGGCGTATAACAGGCGGTTTGCCGACGAACTACCGAATGCTGCCTGAGTGTTGATTGAGCTCGTGTTCTTTGAGAACTTCATAGAGATAGTGGTGTGTCGGGACCTCCGTTGGCTACGTTGGTGAGTTCGGCCGGCGGAGGTTTCGACACGCCTTGTCGCTTCGCTCCTCGTCGGCTCAACCATCAACGGAGCGTGGCTAATTGAGCTGAGCCCTCTTACATGATTGAGCCGCGCCTACCTTGCTGATTGAGCCGCACCTTCTACAATGATTGAGCCGCGCCTACCTTGCTGATTGAGCCGCACCTTCTACGATGATTGAGCCGGGACCGAGCGTAGCGAGGACCCGTGTCGAAATCTCCGCAGCCTACCTCGGGTGGTGACCACCCCCGGGGTGGTCACGTCGGCAACTCGGCCGTCTGAGGTTTCGACACGTCTCGTCGCTTCGCTCCTCGTTGGCTCAACCATCAACGGGGCGTGGCTAATTGAGCTGATCCCTCCTACATGATTGAGCCGCGCCTACCTTGCTGATTGAGCCGCGCTTTCTACGATGATTGAGCCGGGACCGAGCGTAGCGAGGACCCGTGTCGAAATCTCCGTAGCCTACGTGGGGTGGTGACCACCTCGGAGGTGGTCACGTCGGCGAGTTCGGCCGTCTGAGGTTTCGACACGTCTCGTCGCTTCGCTCCTCGTCGGCTCAACCATCAACGGTCAGTGGCTGATTGAGTTGCGTGTTCTTTGCTGATTGAGCCGGGACCGAGCATCGCGAGGACCCGTGTCGAAATCTCCGCAGCCTGTGTTGGGTGGTGACCACCTCGGAGGTTGTCACGTCGGCAACTCGGCCGTCTGAGGTTTCGGCACGACTTGCCGTTTCGCTCCTCGTCGGCTCAACCATCAACGGCCCGTTGATGACCCGTGTCGAGATCTCCGCTGGGGACCTCGGATGGCAATGGGTGGGGACGGTTCTGTCGGGCCTATTGCGCCATCTGGACCGGCGGATCGGTGGTCGGGGGAGCGGCCGGTGCCGACTCGGCCGGTGCGCCCGGCTCAGGGGTCGGCGTGGTGGTGGCCGGTGGGGTGAACGCCCCGGCGAGGCTGCGGATCTGGGCGAGTGCCGGATAGCCGTATGCCCCGGGGCAACTGGTGTTGTTGTAGTCGCGGTGCCCGGCGATCACCGGCATCTGCGTCTGCGTTCCGGCGGGGAACTTGCTGTCGGAGAAGTACTCCGACGTCAGGTGTGCGGTACCGGCCGGGTTGAGGCCCGCCTTGCTCAGCCGCCACTTGAGGAAACGGCCCACCGAGGCGAGCATCGCCCCGGAGGGGGTGACCTCCTCGAGGTTGCCGATCATCGACACCCCGACGGTGTTGCGGTTGAACCCGCCGGTGTGGGTGCCCTCGACGTTGCGGTCGAGGCCACCGAAGGCGCCCTCGAAGATCTGTCCGTACTTGTCGACGAGCACGTTGTAGCCGATGTCGCACCAGTTCAGGGTGCGTGCGTGATAGGCGTAGATGCCGCGCACGATCTCCACCGACTGCTGCGGCGTGTAGTCGTTGGAGCCCGCGGTGTGATGGACGATCGCACCGTTCAGCGACGGCGAGATGGTCGGTTGCGAACAGCGGATCGACTCGTCGGCACCCCAGGCCGCCCGCGAGATCACCTGCGGGCCCCCCGACAGCGTCGTCAACATCGACGACCCCAGGGAGAGCAGGCTGTCCGGGCTGAGCAGCGTCGCCGACAACTCCGGCATCACCGTCCCGGCGAGGTTCTTCAGGATCTCGGCGCCGGCCCCGAGGACCTGGGTGAGCAGATCGGTGCCGTCGCCCTCGACCGGAGTGCCCGCGGCCCGGGTGGGGCGCAGTGCCGGGATGGCGAGTCCCTCCTCGGCGACGGCCACCTGGATCTCGGTGGCATCGCCCACCCACACCGGCTCGGTACCGCCGGGTTGCCTCGCCGACGGCGCGGCCTCGGTGTGGATCGGCTCGAGTTCCACCCATTCACCCCAGCGGCCACCGGCTTCCTTCGCCCGCAGCAACATGGTGGCGTCGTCGGGATCACCCCAGACCGGTTTGTTCCACGTGAATCCGACCATCTTGAACGGGGTGTCCCGGACGAGGTGTTTGACCGAGGCGCCGACCGCCGGCCGTGCGACCTCGCCGTCGGCGGAGACGGGGGTGCGACCGGACGACGGCAGGGCGGTGATGTCGAGCTCGGGCAGTTCGATCCCGGCGGCCTCGAGCCCCGACGACGCGAGGTCCAGCGCCACCGACGGAAGCTCACGCAGCGCGACCTCCTCGATCGCGGTGCGGTCGATCTGGCGCTGGTTGTCCACCGGGCGCACATCCCGCACCGAGCGGTCGGGTCCGAGATCGATCAGCATCCCCGCGCCGAGCGCGAGTGCCACCGCTGCGACCAGCACCGAGGGCTTACGTCGTGGGTATCGCACCGATCTCTGCTCCTAACGGGATGCGCGGCCGCTGCGTCTGCACCGGCGACGCCCCCGATCGTGTCGGGGAGTCGTCGTCATCACGGGCAGTCCACGCCGGGGGACGTATAACTCGTGATGCGGTTGTTATCTTCTGTGGTTGGTGATTCTTAAGAGACTTGATTATGGTCACTTGAGTCCCAGTAGTCACATTAGTAACAGATCCTGTGTGCTACCAACCGGCCGGAAGGGCTGATCGACCGTGGGGGAGATGCACTCGTGAACGCTCGTCTGACCGGCCTGTTGGCCTCCCGGACCCGACCGCGCCAGGCGCGCCGACGCACCACGTCGATGGTGGTGGGCGGCACCATGTCGGCACTGCTGGCCGGTGGCCTGATCTTCGGTGTGATCGCCTCCGACCGCACTCCCGATATCGGCCTCACCGCAGGCTCCGAGGTCACCCTGATCGGCCACGGTCACGGTCACGGTCGTGGCATGGGGCAGTGGGGCGCCTACGGCTACGCCAAACGAGGCTGGTCGGCGAGCCAGATCCTGCAGCACTACTACGGCAACACCACCCCCGGCCGCGTCACCACCCCCGAGGTGCAGGTGATCCTGACCGACAAGAGCGCGGTCAACGTCCGCTCCGACTCGCCGATGACGGTCGGTGGTCAGCGCGTCGAGGCCGGCCAGGCGGTCAGTCTCAACGGCAACACCGCCACCATCTTGAGCGGTTGCGGCGGCTCAGCCGTCCGGACGGTGCCGCTCGCGCAACCGTTCGTCGACCCGATCAACACCGCACCGAACCGCCCGGCCAACGAGTTCCTCCGCTTCTGCGGCTCCAACGAGGCATTCCGCGGCTCGCTGGGCCTCGACGGCGGCCAGGTCGTCAACAAACTGCACGTCGACGACTATGTGAAGGGTGTGATCGCCCGCGAGAGCGTCCCGGGCTGGGCCGACTCCGGCGGCCTCGAGGCACTCAAGGCGCAGGCCGTCGCCGCGCGCACCTATGCGTTGTCGGCGATCGCGGGGGGCAAGAAGATCGACGACACCCAGAACTCGCAGGTCTACGGCGGTGTCGCCGGTGAGGACCCGCGCACCAACACCGCCGCCGACGCCACCGCCGGTCAGATCCGCCTGCAGAACGGGGCGCCGGCGTTCACCGAGTTCTCCGCGTCCACCGGCGGCTACACCGCGGGCGGACGGTTCCCGGCGGTCGTCGACGAGGGGGACTCCGCCTCGCCGAACCACAACTGGACCGCCACGGTCAGCCCCGGCAGCATCGCGTCGGCGTTCGGGTTGCCGTCCCTCGACAGCTTCGAGGTGATCGAGGCCAACGGCCTCGGCGCCGAACAGGGCCGTGCACTCAAGGTCCGTGCCACCGGCGGCGGCCGCAGCGTGGAGGCCACCGGCGAGGAGGCCCGCACCAAACTGGGCCTCAAGTCGTCCTGGTTCTCGGTGCAGGGACAACGCACCCCGCCGCGGATCGTCACCCCGCCGACCGGGCCCGGTTCCACCGGCTCCCTCGATCTGGGCTCGCTGAACGGGATCGCCGACCAGCTGCTGCCCGGTGCCGGTGACCTGCTCGGCACTGCCACCTCCGCCTTCCAGGGTCTGCTCGGGGCACTCGGCGGAAACACCGGCGCGCTCGGGGCCGCGGTGGGTCTGCCCACCCTCACTCCTGACGCGGCCGGCGTCACCCAGGTGTTCGAGAAGGGGATGCTGTTCTTCAGCAAGCAGACCGGGGCGCATGCCCTGGCCGGCCGGGGACTGACGGACTACCAGGCCCGCGGCGGTATCCCGGTGCTCGGCTTCCCCAAGCAGAACGTGCTGCGCTGAGTCGTCGGGGCTGCGCCGAGTCGCCGGGCCGCGCCGGGATACATGGCCGCCGAGATGTGAGGATTCAGGCACTCCGGACGGGTCATCGCAGGTGATGGCCCCGTCGCCGCCGTGGCACGGAGAATCCTCAGGTTCGGTCCGTTACCCTGAACTCCCGTGGCATCCAATACCAACGCCGGTTTTGACCTGATCGTGGTGGGCTCGGGATTCTTCGGCCTCACCGTCGCCGAACGGGCCGCCGCCGAGTTGGGCAAACGAGTCCTCGTCGTCGAACGCCGCCATCACCTCGGTGGCAACGCCTACTCCGAACCCGAGCCGAGCACCGGCATCGAGATCCACAAGTACGGCGCGCACCTGTTCCACACCTCCAACGAGCGCGTGTGGGAGTACGTCAACCGCTTCACCGACTTCACCGGCTATCAGCACCGTGTCTTCGCGATGCACAAGGGGCAGGCCTACCAGTTCCCGATGGGCCTGGGCCTGGTCTCGCAGTTCTTCGGCCGGTACTTCAGCCCCGACGAGGCGCGGGCACTGATCGCCGAGCAGGCCGCCGAGATCGACACCAAGGACGCGACCAACCTCGAGGAGAAGGCGATCAGCCTGATCGGCCGCCCCCTCTACGAGGCGTTCGTCAAGGCCTACACGGCCAAGCAGTGGCAGACCGATCCCACCAACCTGCCGGCCGGCAACATCACCCGCCTGCCCGTCCGCTACACCTTCGACAACCGGTACTTCAACGACACCCACGAGGGGCTGCCGGTCGAGGGATACACCGCGTGGCTGGAGAACATGGCCGCCGACGAGCGGATCGAGGTGCGCCTGAACACCGACTGGTTCGAGGCGCGCGAGGAGATCACCGCCGCCAACCCCGATGCGCCGGTCGTCTACACCGGCCCGCTGGACCGCTACTTCGACTACTCGGCCGGCCGCCTGGGCTGGCGCACCCTGGACTTCGAGACCGAGGTGCTGCCCACCGGCGACTTCCAGGGCACCCCGGTGATGAACTACAACGACGCCGACGTGCCCTACACCCGGATCCACGAGTTCCGGCACTTCCATCCCGAGCGGGACACCTACCCGACCGACAAGACCGTGATCATGCGGGAGTACAGCCGGTTCGCCTCCGACGACGACGAGCCGTACTACCCGATCAACACCCCGGAGGACCGTGAGATGCTCGCGGCGTACCGGGACCTGGCCAAGGCCGAGACCGTCGAGCGCAAGGTGCTCTTCGGCGGCCGGCTGGGCACCTACCAATACCTGGACATGCACATGGCGATCGCGAGTGCGCTCACCATGTTCGACAACACGCTGGCGCCGCATCTGCGCGACGGATCGCCGCTGGCCGAGGCGGAGTAGATGAGCGTCACCGGAGCCACCACAGAACACGACACCGAGAACACCGCCGACGACGCGTCGGGTGCGCAGCCGGCGTCCAAGGCCGTCGAGCTGCTGCAGCGGGTGATCTTCCCGCGTCCCGGCGAGCCGGTCGACGTCCGCTCGCTCTATCTCGTCGAGTCGTGGGGCAACAACCAGCGGGCGCACTCGCCGAGCCGCACCTCGGTGGTGCTCGGCACCGACTCCGAGGTGAGCTTCGAGACCTACTTCAACGCCTTCGCCGCCGCCTACTGGCGACGGTGGAGCATCCTGGAATCGGTGGTGCTGCGGGTCGAGGTGATCGGCAACTGCCGCGTCGACCTCTACCGGTCCAAGGTCGACGGTTCCCGAATCGGCATCGGTGGCGACCTCATCCCCACCGACGAGGGTGGCCGCGGCGTCATCGAATTCGAGCTCGACCTCGGTCCGTTCGAGGACGGCGGCTGGATCTGGTTCGACGTCACCACCGACACCGAGACCCAGATCGTCTCGGCCGGTTGGTATTCCGCGGTCCCGTGCCCCACCGGCCCGGAGACCAAGCGGATCACCGTGGGCATCCCCACCTTCAACCGGCCCACCGATGCCGTCGCCGCACTCGCCGCCCTCACCTCGGATCCGTTGGTGGACGGCGTGATCGACGCGGTGCTGATGCCCGATCAGGGCACCCGCAAGGTGGTCGACGAGCCCGGCTACGACGACGCCGCCGCCGCGCTCGGCGACCGGCTGCGCATCTTCGACCAGGGCAACCTGGGTGGCTCCGGCGGATATGCGCGGATCATGTACGAGGCGCTGCGTCTGACCGACAGCCCGTACGTGCTGTACATGGACGACGACATCGCGATCGAGCCCGACTCCGTCCTGCGGTCCCTGGCGATGTCGCGATTCGCCAAGTCCCCCATGCTCGTCGGCGGGCAGATGCTCAACCTGCAGGACCGCAGTCACCTGCACTGCATGGGTGAGGTGATCAACCACCACACCTTCATGTGGACCGCGGCGCCGTTCGTCGAGTACGACCACAACTTCGCGATGCATCCGCTGCGCGACCGCGAGAACTCCAAGAACCTGCACCGGCGCATCGACGTCGAGGGCAACGGCTGGTGGATGTGCATGATCCCGCGTGAATGCGCGGAGCAGATCGGCCTGCCCATGCCGCTGTTCATCAAGTGGGACGACTGGGAATTCGCGCTGCGCGCCGCCAAGGCCGGATATCCGACGGCCACCATCCCGGGTATCGCGATCTGGCACATGGCCTGGAGCGACAAGGACGACGCGATCGACTGGCAGGCCTACTTCCACCTGCGCAACCGGCTCGTCGTCGCATCGATCCACCACGACGGCCCGATCAAGGGCATCCTGCAGTCGATGGTCAAGGCGACGGCGAAACATCTTCTCTGCCTTGAATACTCGACGGTTGCCATCCAGAACGAGGCGATCCGCGACTTCCTGGCCGGCCCGGACCACATCCGCAGCCTGCTGCCCACCGCGTTGCCCAAGATCGCCGCGATGCGCAAGGAGTTCCCCGACGCCGTGGTGCTGCCGTCGGCCACCGAGCTCCCCCGGACCAGCGGCGAGGCAACACATCTCGGCACCGCGATCCCGACCAACCCGGTCAGCAAGCTCAAGGCGCTCGCCGGTGCGGTGGTCAACAACCTGCGTCCGGCCGATCCGCGGCATCACGAGGTGCCGCAGGCCAATTACCCGCCGATCGAGGCCCGCTGGTTCTCCCTCGGCCGGGTCGACGGGGTCACCGTGACCACCGCCGACGGCCGTGGCGTGGTCTACCGCCAGCGCGATCGGGACAAGATGATCGCCCTGGCCCGCGAATCGGCGGCCCTGGTGCGCGAACTCAACGAGAAATTCCCTGAGCTGCAGGCGGCCTACCGGGCCAAGCATCAGGAGCTGACCAGTAAGGAGAGCTGGGCGGGTGTCTTCGGAATCGACTGAACAGACCACGACCGCGCCGGCGGGTGAACCCACCGGTGAGGTCAAGGTCCTGATGGACATCCAATCGGCGATCGCCACACCGCCGGTCACCGCGGCGGCCCGCGGGCTGTCGCACTTCGGGGAGCACTCCCTGGGGTGGCTGGCGATCAGTGCCGCCGGCTGGGCGCTGGCGACCCGACGCGACGACGCCGCCGCACAGCGCCGCTGGATCGAGGCCGGTGTGGGTGCGTTCGGCGCACACGCGGCGTCGGTGGTGATCAAGCGCATCGTGCGGCGCAAGCGTCCGCACGACCCGCGGATCGAGGTGGGGGTGTCCACCCCGAGCAAGTTGAGCTTCCCGTCGTCGCACGCCACGTCGACCACCGCCGCGGCGATCCTGATCGGTCGCGCCGCCGGTTTGCCGCCCTCCCTGCTCCCGGCGCTGCTGGTGCCGCCTATGCTCACCTCGCGACTGGTTCTCGGTGTGCACTACCCGAGCGACGTCGCGGCCGGTGCGGCGATCGGTGCACTCAGTGCGGGTGCGGTGATCGCCGGTGACCGGTACATCGACAGTGCCATGACCACCTGCGTCGGCAGGAACAGGGAGAAGTGATGAGCGAGGAGCCGATCGAGCACGGAAAGGTGCAGGGTCCGCCCAAGAGCCTGCCCGCCGGGCTGGTCAAGGCCGTGCGTCCGCGTCAGTGGGTCAAGAACGTCCTCGTTCTGGCCGCACCGCTGGCCGCGGGCACCGAGGTTCTCACCAACGGCGACATGATGTTCCGGGTGGCGATCGCCTTCGTCTCGTTCTGCCTGGTCGCGTCGTCGGTCTACCTGGTCAACGACGCGCTGGACGTCGAGGCCGACCGCAACCACCCGACCAAGCGGTTCCGTCCGATCGCCGCCGGCGTGGTGCCGGTGAACCTGGCCTATGTCCTGTCGGCGATCTTCGCCGCCGCGTCGATCGGCGTGGCCTTCCTCGCCAACTGGCAGACCGCCGTCACCATCGCGGTCTACCTGGTCATCCAGCTCGGCTACTGCTTCGGGCTCAAGCACCAGGCCGTCGTCGACATCTGCATCGTGTCGTCGGGGTTCCTGCTGCGCGCGATCGCCGGTGGCGTGGCCGCCGAACTGCCCAACGGCCTGTCCAGCTGGTTCCTGCTGGTCATGGCGTTCGGTTCGCTGTTCATGGCCGCGGGTAAGCGCTACGCCGAACTGCAGCTCGCCGAGCGCACCGGCGCCAAGATCCGCAAGTCGCTGGAGTACTACACCACCACCTACCTGCGGTTCGTGTGGACGCTGGCGGCGACGTCGGTGGTGCTCTGCTATGGCCTGTGGGCGCTCGACGACTCCATCCACGGCGACAACGTGTTCTATGCCATCTCGATCGTCCCGTTCACCGTCGCCATCCTGCGGTATGCGGTCGACGTCGACGGTGGTGCGGCCGGTGAGCCGGAGGAGATCGCACTCGGCGACCGGGTGCTGCAGTTCCTCGCGGTGGCCTGGATAGTATGCGTGGGTGTCGCCGTCTATGCAGTGTCGTGATGAATCCCCGGCACCGGTGGGCCCATGACCGACGATGCCACCCGGCTGGGTGGATCCGATCGTTCCGGCCCTGATCGTCGGCCCGACCACACCGGTGACCAGCCCGGCGACGACGCACCGACCCGCTGGCTGCGGCTGAACCTCGACGACCCCGCCGACGAGCGCCCGGTCGACGGGGAGAAGCGCCCGGCCGACGAGGAGAAGCGCCCGGTCGACGGGAAGAAGCGCCCGGTCGACGAGACCACCCGCACGGACGAACGCAAGCGCGACGAGCGCAGGGGTTCGGCCGTCGCCGCAGGGCGTACCCGGGGTCCGCGTGAGTGGGTCGCGATCGGCAGCTTCGTCGTCGGTGCGGTCACCGTCGCCACCTTCTTCGCGATCGGTGCCTGGCAGCGTCGGTGGATCGCCGACGACGGCCTGATCGTCCTGCGCACCCTGCGCAACCTGTTCGCCGGCAACGGCCCGGTCTTCAACGCGGGGGAGCGGGTCGAGGCCAACACCTCCACCGCCTGGACCTACCTGTTGTGGTTCTGGGCGTGGGTGACCGACGGACAGCTCGAGTACGTGGCCCTGTGGGTCGCCCTGGTGCTGTCGGTGGCCGCGATCCCGATCGCCATGTACGGCACCGCGCGTCTGCTGCGCAACCGCATCGGCGGGGTCACCGGCGACGGCTACACCTTGCTGCTGCCGCTGGGCGCGATCGTCTACATCGCCGTGCCGCCCGCTCGCGACTTCGCCACCAGCGGTCTGGAGAACGGACTCTGTATCTTCTGGGCCGCGGTGCTGTGGTGCCTGCTGGTGTCGTGGAGCCGTCGCGCCAACGGGGCCGACGCCACGCGCGGCGGAGCGGCCGCGACCCTGTTCCTCGCATTCTGGGCGGGTCTGGCCCCGCTGGTGCGTCCCGAGCTGGCCGTGGTCGGCGGCATCGCGCTGGTGCTGGTGTTCTTGGCCCCGCTGTCCTGGAAGATGCGTGTCGGTGTGGTCGTCGTCGCGGCGGTCCTGCCGGTCGGCTACCAGATCTTCCGGATGGGCTACTACGGCCTGCTGGTGCCCAATCCGGCCGTCGCCAAGGACGCTTCCGGCTCCAAGTGGGGGCAGGGGTTCACCTATCTGGCCAACCTGTTCGGCCCGTACACGCTGCTGCTGCCGGTGATCCTCGCCGTGGTTGCCGGTGTGCTGATGCTGATCGGCGCGCGGCTGCGTCGCCTCGCACCGGCCCCCGCCCCGGCCGGTGACAGCGCGTCCGTTGACAGCGCGTCCGGTGACGCCCCGGCGTCTCGTCGCGATCGCCTGGCCGGCTGGTCGCGCGCTCTGCAGACCCCCACCGCGGTCACCGTGGCCATCCTGCTGGCCGGTGCCATCGTCTTCGTCTACTGGCTGCGCCAGGGCGGCGACTTCATGCACGGCCGTGTGCTGCTCACGCCGCTGTTCGTCCTGCTGCTGCCGCTGATGGTCATCCCGGTCACCATCCCGGTACACGGCGTCGTCGCCGCCTTCCGTCGTACGCCCGCGGCCGTGTCCACCGATGATGCGAACACCGGCGAGAACACCGGTGAGGCGATCAACGGTGGTGTGAGCGCCGACGACGCCCCCGAAGGGACGGACCCGAGCGCCGGTATCCCCGCAACCGAGACCCCCGTACCCGATGTCCCCGATGCCTCCACCCGTAACCGTCGTACGAGGCTGCAGCTGGCCGGTTCGGTCATCATGGCCGGGCTGTGGGTCACCACCGTCGTGTGGGCGGCGATGGTCCACGAGACCGTCCTGCCCAACGCCGGCATCGACATCGGCCGCAGCGGCATCGTCGACGAGCGTCGCTTCTACGTGACCAACATGGGCAACGAGAACCCGGTCACCGCCGCCGACTACCTCGACTACCCGCGGATGCAGGCGATGGTCGACAACATCGCCGAGCACGAGAAGGAGGGCGGGGTGCTGGTGGCGTCGTTCAACTACGACGAGTGGTACTACATCCCGCTGCCGCAGTCGACGCCGCAGGACAAGCGCACCCTGACCGTGTACTTCCTCAATCTCGGCATGACCAGCATGAACGCGCCGCTGGATGTGCGCGTGGTGGACCAGATGGGTCTGGCCTATCCGCTCGCCGCGCACACCGAGCGACTCGAGGACGGCCGGATCGGCCACGACAAGGTGCTGCCCACCGAGTGGGTCGTCGCCGAGTCGGGTGCCGTGCCGCGCCGCCCGGTCCTGCCGGGATTCCTCGACGAGGACACGGTGCGTCAGGCGCAGGTGGCACTGACCTGTCCGGACACCCGTGACCGGTTCGCCTCCTTCGAGGGCACGTGGACCTGGCAGCGGTTCAAGAGCAATCTGAAGCAGTCCTTCGGCTTCAACAACTACCGGATCGAACGCAACCCCGAGTACGAGATCCAGCGGTGTGGATTGACGATGCCGCAGCGGATCAACCCGCGATAGCGATGGTGCGGTCTGTGTCCGGCACGGTTGCGTCGCGCCGAGGGTCCCGCCGAGGGGTCCGATGCCGGGCCGAACTCGGACGTTCGGTGCGTACCGCCCCCACGACTTGCGGGGGTTTGTCTCGGATCGGTAACGTGCGCCGAGGCGATATCGATAGAAGAACCGTGAACAACATGTCCGGGAGGCATTGCGTTCACCAACCTGAGAATTGTGTGATAGAAGTCACAGAGTTTGTCGAGGGTTGGTAATTGAAATAGGCTCCCCTGTCGTCCCAGGTGCCCATCGAGACACCGGGCCGGGTCGGGTGGGGGAATCCGGACATCGGAGTGACAATCCGGTATCGGCGTCGTGGTTCTGACGCCGATCGCCGGTGACAAAGGGAGATTTTCAGTCGATGGGTGCAGGTGGAATGAAACCGAAGGGCAGGCTACGGCTCCGTAGTCGCGTGGTGGCGATGATCGTCACGGCGCTGACCGTCGCAGGACTCGTCGGCACGGTCGCTGGAGTGGGCCAGGCGGATGCGCGCATCAACGGCACCGCCGGTGTCAAGGAGTTCTGGATCGACGCCTGTGGCATGCCGACCAACGGCGCCTTCGGCAACAAGTCGATGGCCCCGGGCAAGGTCAAGGTCCGTGCCTGGCAGCGTCCGGGCAACACCCGTACCGTCATCATGCTCGACGGTATGCGCGCCCAGTACGACTTCTCGGGCTGGGAGATCAACACCAACATCCAGGAGCTGGTGAAGCGCGGCGTCAACGTCGTCGAGCCGATCGGTGGCCCGGCCAGCTTCTACACCAACTGGAATGCGCCGAGTAACTTCAACGGCCAGCAGCGCCGGTACATGTGGGAATGCGTCATCAACAACACGCTCCCCGCAGCACTGAAGTCGGGCCGGTACGGCAAGTACGGCACCAAGGGCGGCAAGTTCGCCATCATGGGTCTGTCGTCGGGTGGTAACGCCGCACTGACCCTGGCCACCAAGCGTCGCGATCTGTACTACGCCGCCGCATCGCTGTCCGGCTACAACTTCCTGAGCGCGCCCGGCATGCACACCATGCTGCGTCTGGCGATGCTCGACGTCGATCCCAAGCCGTGGAACGTCGACGCCATGTGGGGCCCGCCGTGGGATGCCCGCTGGTACGACAACGACCCGTCGCTGCGCATCAACCAGATGCACGGCATGAAGATCTTCATCGGTTCGGGTAACGGCCTGTTCGGCCAGTACAACGCGCTGCCGAATGTGTTCGACGACCTGTTCAAGGGCTCGACACTGGAGATCCTCGCGTTCACCCAGGCCAAGGCCTTCGAGGGCCTCGCCGCCCTGAACGGTCTGCCGGTCATGACCTACTACGCCAACGGCACCCACGCCTGGGGCTACTGGCAGGACATGGTCTGGAACGCCTACGCACGAGGCTTCTTCCGCTGACCTGCTGATCCGCATCTCAGACGACCCCGCCCGGGACCATCACGGTCCCGGGCGGGGTCGTCTCGTCGGGTCGCCTCGCCCGTAGCTCCGGAGCGCCCGCCCCAGGTCACAGAAATCACAAAAAACCCACCAGTCACAGCGTGGCACTTCCCGAACCACGCCCGGGGCGTGTAAGAAACACCTGAGGCTAAATGACACCAGTGGGATCAATGTGACTTGGGAGGCCCCTGGTGTCATGCTTCGAAAGGTGCAGACGCGCCGACCGTCATGGGGTGTGAAGGAGCTCGAGGGTATGCAACACGTCAGCGTGGGGAGAGACGGACGCCGCAGGCCCATCCGTGGGGTGATTACGATGATCGTGATCGCGGTACTCGTGGCCGTGATGGCGCTGCTCGGTCAGCGTCCGGCAGCCGCGGATCCCGCACCGGCAGCCCCTGCACCCGCCGCACCCGCCCCGTCGTCGCCCGCGGCGCCGGCCGCACCTGCCCCGAACCCGGCAGCACCGGCGAGCCCCGCCGCCACCCCCGCGACCCCGGCCGCCGCCCCGGCACAACCGGCCCGCGTCACCAAGGTCTTCTGGTACACCGACCGCCGCGTGGCGCTGTGGGTGTTCTCCCCGTCGATGAACACCGAGATCCAGGTGCAGCTGCTGCTGGCCCGGGACTGGTGGGCCAACCCGCAGGCGAAGTTCCCGCAGCTGACGATGCTCGACGGTCTGCGTGCGCAGGACGACCAGAGCGGCTGGGTGATCAACACCGACATCGTCGACTTCTACAAGGACAAGAACGTCAACGTCATCCTGCCGATCGGCGGGGAGTCGAGCTTCTACACCGACTGGAAGGAACCCGACCGCGGGAAGAACTACCAGTGGGAGACCTTCCTGATCCGCGAACTGCCGCCGATCATCCAGGGCGACTGGCGTTCCACCGACGTCCGCGGCATCGAGGGACTGTCCATGGGCGGTTCGGCGGCGATGATGCTCGCCGCCCGCAACCCCGGCTTCTACAAGTTCGCCGCGTCGTTCTCGGGCATCCTGCAGATGACCTCCTACGGCATGCCGCAGGCCATCCAGTTCGCCCTGCGTGACGGCGGCGGCTACGACGCGATGAAGATGTTCGGTCCGCCCAGCGACCCGGCCTGGAAGGAACACGACCCGTACCTGCTGGCCGACAAGCTGCGCGGCACGAGTCTCTACATCTCCTCCGGCAACGGCATGGTCGGGCCGCACGACAGCCCGTCGGACATCCCGATGCTCGCCACCAACTACTCCGGCGTGGGCCTCGAGCTGCTCAGCCGCGTCACCTCCCAGCAGTTCGCGATCAAGCTCAACGAACTCGGCGTCCCGGGGCAGGCCGTCTACCGGCCGTCGGGTACCCACACCTGGCCGTACTGGGAGTTCGAGATGCAGCAGGCCTGGCCGCAGGCGGCCGCCGCCCTCGGCCTGTCCGGCGACAAGGTGGCCTGCAGGGTCAGCGCGGCGTTCAAGAAGGTCGCCGACCGCGCCAAGCTCGGCGCCTGCCTCACCCCCGAGTACGGCGTCACCGGCGGCAAGGCCCAGGACTTCGCCAACGGCCGCATCATCACCGGCCCCAAGGGTCCCAAGGTGCTCACCGGTGCGATCGGCGGCGCCTACGCCGGCCAGGGTGGCCCCGGCGGCAAGCTCGGTCTGCCCACCAGCGACGAGCAGCCCTGGCGCGACAAGGGTGCGTTCCAGACCTTCGCGCACGGGCGGATCAACTGGACCCCGCGCGGCGGGGCACAGATCACCCGCTGAGGCCGCGAGTGTGGGCGCCAGGTGTGGCTCCCCTGAGATCACCGTGAGAGTTCGCAGGGTTTTCGCAGGTGAGGTGCTCGGGGTGCGGAAGACGGTCGGTGGCGGCGGGTAGCCTTGCGCTGGCGGTCGGGGAGACCCCGGCGTCGGGCGATCTCGAAATCGCCGGGCGGTTGAGCGAGGAAGTGATGATGACGAAGTACCTGCGGCTGGGGCTGCTGCTGGCCGGTGCGATGTGTGCGGTCGGTTCGGTCGCGGCATGTGCCGACGATTCGACGGCGACCGCCCCGATCACCAGTGCCCCGGTGACCACCACCTCGGTCTATTCGTCGTCGCCGAGTGCGTCGGCCGCGGCGAGTTCGGTGGCACCCGCGGGCTCGGACAGTGCCTCGCAGTCCGCCGCCCCGAGCGCCGGTTCGAGCCTGCCGGCCACGGCACCGTCCGCGGTGACCACCACCCGGTCCACCGCCGCCGACGGCGGTTTCGCCGCACCGCAGGGGCAGACGCTCACCGACAAGGACCGCAAGTACCTGCAGGCGTTGCGCGACCAGAAGGTCACGCTGCTCGGCGACACCGACAACAGCGTCGCCCTGACCCTGGCGAACTACGTCTGCAGCGCCGAGAAGAAGAACACCGATCCGGTCACGGTGAAGGGCTATGTCACCGCGCTGGTGTCGCCCGGCACCAACAGCACCCAGGAGGCCAACGCCAAGGCCGACAAGGTGATCAAGGCCGCCGAGCAGAACTACTGCTGAGGCACGGATCCGATCTGTGAACGCCCGACGTAAAGCGCCGCGCCGCCGCCGGCGCGGCCTGGCCCTGTTCATCTCGTTCATCGCACTGATCGCGGTGATCGCCCTGGTCCTGATCCTGATCTGGGTCAAGGGCCTGTTCACCGGACCGCCGGAGCAGCCGGGCGGACGACCGCCGGGCACCTCGACCCCCACCACGCGGCCGGAGGCGCAACCGGCGTCGTGCCCGGACATGCTGACCCTGGTCGTGCCCGGCACATGGGAGTCCACCGCCGACGACGACCCGCTGAACCCGACGTCCAAACCGGCGTCGCTGCTGCTGCGGGTCTCCAAGGCGCTGAGCAACGAGTACCCGTCGTCGCGCACCGAGGTGTACACGGTGCCCTACGTCGCCGAGTTCCGGAATCCGACCAATCTCGGCGACCACCAGACCGACTACAACGACTCCCGCACCCAGGGCTACAAGCGGGCCGCGGGCAAGATCATCGCCACCCACGAGAAGTGTCCGCTGACCACCTACCTGATCCTCGGCTTCTCCCAGGGCGCGGTGATCGCGGGTGACCTGGCGAGTGCGATCGGTAACGGTCGCGGCGTGCTCCCGGAAGGTGAGGCCGACCTCGTGCGCGGCGTCGGACTGATCGCCGACGGCCGCCGCATGCCCGCCGAGGGCCGCCACATCGGACCGAACCCGCCGGGGGTCGGTGCCGAGGTGTCGCTGGGCGGCATGGGCAGTCTGGTCCCGGGTATCACCATGACCGGACCCCGCACCGGCGGCTTCGGCAGCCTGCAGGATCAGGTCGTGACCATCTGTGCGCCAGGCGATCTCATCTGCGACGCGCCGACGGTCACCAACCCGCTGGGTGCGGTCAACCAGTTGATGGGGGCGATCAACAATCCGGTCCACGCGATGTATGCGACCAAGAAGTACTGGTCGCTGAACGGCTCCTCGGCGACCCAGTGGATGTACGGCTGGGCCACCGGCGTGATCGACGAGGCGCCGCGTCCGGCCCACAACTGAGCTCCACGCCGGCTGTCGACTTGGTGGGAACTCGCTGATCACGATCACGAACCGTTTGGTCAGGCCCGCATGCTGCACTAACGTGGGCTGCTGGTCCGCGGATGTCGCCCTTTCGGGGGAACCCGCGGAGGCTGCGACACCGACGCCATGACGGCAACGGATAGACCGAACGAGGAGACATCGATGACGCAGGTCGAGGCCGAACGGCCGGACGAGTCGACCGGGCTGCGTAAGTTCCGGTTCGGCGCCGGCGGTGAGGGCAACAAGGACGAGGGCGGCGCCCGCAAGTTCGTCAAGCTCGCCCAGACCGCCGAGGAGTACGGATACGACACCTTCGCGGTGCCCGATCACCTCGGCAACCAGGTCGGACCGATGGCCGCGCTCGGCGCGCTGTCCCAGGCCACCAGCACCATCCGGCTGGGCACCTCGGTGCTCGCCAACGGCTTCCGTCACCCCGCGATCCTGGCCAAGGAGGCCAACACCATCGACGTCCTGTCCAAGGGACGTCTGGAGCTGGGGATCGGCGCGGGCTGGATGAAGGAAGAGTTCGACAAGGCCGGCATCGAGTTCGAGTCGCCCGGCACCCGAATCCGCCGCCTCGACGAGTCGCTGACCATCCTCGACCGTCTGATGCGCGGGGAGACCGTCGACTTCGACGGCGAGTTCTACCAGATCTCCGGCCTCGAGGGCAGCCCGCGGCCGCGGCAGGGCCCGCGCCCGCCGATCGCCGTCGGCGGTGGCGGCCCCAAGATGCTGGCCCTGGCCGCCAAGCACGCCGACATCATCTCCGTGGCGCCCGGCACCACCCCCGACGGCAAGATGAAGCTGTCGGACATGACCATCGAGAAGACCGCGGCGCGGGTCGACCGTATCCGTGAGGCGGCCGGCGACCGATTCGGTGAGATCGAACTCAACTGGACCATCGCCGTCATCGTCATCACCGACGACCGCACCGCGACCGCCGAGATGGCGCTGAAGGCCCTCGACCAGGGATATCCGCCGAACATCGAGCGCGACACCGAGTTCACCGTCGATGACGTGCTGAATTCGCCGTATATCGCGATCGGGGCGTTCGAGCAGATCGCCGACCAGATCCGGGAGGTGCGGCGCCGCACGTCGATGTCCTATGTCGGCGTGTTCCCCACCCAGATGGACGCATTCGCGCCGATCATCCAGCTCCTCAAGGGGGAGTAGGATGTCGGTTTGGTCTGGGGAGAACTGCCAAGAGACGCTGACGGGATAGGCGTAGGCGGCTGCGGGAAGTGATCGTTCCGCAGCCCGCCGACCATGAGACAACGAGTAAGAGACAACGATCACGTCCGATTCGAATGGGTAAACAGGACTGCGCTACCGTGTCACGCGGTAGCACGGAGTGGGTGCCGAGCCGACCGCTCGCCCGCCGGCCGAGACCGGCCGCGCAGGGTCGGTCGACGTGGTGCAACGGGGGAAGCATCGCGTGGCGCGGATGACGCGCCCCGGTCCGGTGGTCCATGCGGGGGCACAGGAGTTATGAATGCTGAACACTGAATTTGAGCAGTTCCTCGACGAGAACGGCCAGCTCCACTTCAACGAGGATGCGACGCTGGTCGACTATGTCGAGCGCAACGTGCGTGAACAGGCCGACACGCTCGCCTATCGGTTCATCGACTACAGCCGCGAACGCGACGGTGAACGTCAGGACCTGACCTGGGCGCAGTTCGGCAAGCGCCTGCGCGCTGTCGCGGCCCGGCTGCAGCAGGTCACCAAACCGGGCGACCGGGTGGCGATCCTCGCCCCGCAGTCGCTCGAGTACGTGATCGGCTTCTTCGCCGCGCTCTACGCGAGCAATGTCGCGGTGCCGCTGTTCAGCCCCGACGAGCCCGGCCACACCGACCGGCTCACCGCGGTCCTCGCCGACTGCGAACCCACCGCGATCCTCACCTCCACGAAGTCCGCCGAGGCCGTGCGCGACTTCTTCTCCGACCGTCCGGCCAAGCAGCGTCCGCGCGTCATCGCCGTCGACGCCGTGCCGGATTCGGTGGGGTCGAGCTGGGTGGCGCCGGTCGCCGGCAAGGACCACAACCGCGACACCGTCGCCTACCTGCAGTACACCTCCGGGTCGACCCGCGTCCCGGCCGGGGTGGAGATCACCTATCAGGCGGTCGCCGCGAACTGCCTGCAGATCTACGACTGCATCGAGATCGACCGCAACGCGCGCGGCGTCACCTGGCTGCCGATGTTCCACGACATGGGTCTGCTGACGGTGATCCTGCCCGCGCTGGGCGGCAAGTACATCACCATCATGAGTCCGCAGGCGTTCGTGCGTCGCCCGGGCCGGTGGATCCGTGAGCTCGCCGCCGACGACGACAACGCCCCCACCTACGCCGCCGCGCCGAACTTCGCCTATGAGCACGCCGCCGCGCGCGGCCTGCCGAAGCCGGGCGAGAGCCTCGACCTGTCGAACGTGATCGGCCTGATCAACGGGTCCGAGCCGGTCACCGTCAGCTCGATGAAGAAGTTCAACGAGGCCTTCGAGCCGTACGGCCTGCCGAAGACCGCCATCAAGCCGTGCTACGGCATGGCCGAGGCGACGCTGTTCGTCTCGGCGACCCAGCGCGACAACGAGGCCAAGATCGTCTACGTCGACCGCGAGGAGCTCAACGCCGGGCGCATGGTGGTCGTCGACGCCGACGCGGCCAATGCCGTCGCCCAGGTGGCGTGTGGTCAGGTCGCGCTGAGCCAGTGGGCCGCGATCGTCGACGCCGAGACCGGCGAGGAACGCCCCGACGGCCATGTCGGCGAGATCTGGCTGCACGGGCTCAACATCGGCGCCGGCTACTGGAACAAGCCCGAAGAGACCAAGGACACCTTCCAGAACACCATCAGCAAGGTCCTGCCCGCGGGCAGCCACACCGCCGGTGCCCCGGCCGACGCCCGGTGGATGCGCACCGGCGACTACGGCGTGTGGTTCGACGGGGAGCTCTACATCACCGGCCGCGTCAAGGACCTGGTGATCGTCGACGGTCGCAACCACTACCCGCAGGACATCGAGTTCAGCGCGCAGGAGGCCAGCACCGCCCTGCGTCCGGGCTTCGTCGCCGCCTTCGCCGTGCCGACCAACCAGCTGCCGCCCGAGGTCTTCGAGCAGTCCACCAGCGGCCTGACCTTCGACGCCGACGACGCATCCGAGCAGCTGGTGATCGTGGCCGAGCGCGGTCCGGGCAAGAAGACCGACCCGCAGGAGATCGCCGACACCGTCCGTGCGTCGATCGCCCAACGCCACGGCGTGATGGCCCGCGACATCCTGCTGGTCCCGGCCGGGTCCATCCCGCGCACCTCCAGCGGCAAGATCGCCCGCCGTGCCACCAAGGCCGCCTACATCGACGGCAGCCTGCGGGGCGGCTACAAGCAGACCGCGTTCCCCGACAGCGGCGAGTAACGCACCGGTCCGTGCGCTCGATCTACGGACGAGAGCTTCACCCATCCGCAGGGCCCGCGACATCGTGGGCCCTGCGCCAATTAGTCTGGAAGCGATGTCTGAACTGAATAGCGAACAGCCAGAAGGTGTCGATCCGGGCGCCAGCATTGCGAACCACGCAGCCGACGGGGAGACCGCCGGCGGTCTGACCGTTCCCGAACTGCAGGACTGGCTGCGCGACTGGGTGTCCGCGGCCACCGGTGTGCCCGCCGATCAGATCTCCGACGACCGCCCGATGGAAGAGCTCGGTCTGTCCTCCCGCGACGCGGTGGCCCTGGCCGCCGACGTCGAGGACAAGACCGGTGTCATCCTCACCGCGACGGTCGCCTACAACCATCCGACCATCGCCATGCTGGCGAAGCGGATCGTCGAGGGAGATCCCGACGAGGGTCTCGACGCCGACGCCGACCGCTTCTGGGAGCGCGAGCGCGACGCCGCCGATGACATCGCGATCGTCGGCTTCTCCACCCGCTTCCCGAAGGCCGGGCACACCCCGGAGTCGACGTGGGAGGCGCTCGTCGAGGGCCGCGACGGCATCTCCGAGCTGCCCGACGACCGGTGGGTCGAGTTCTGGTCCGACCCGCAGATGGCCGAGGTGCTCGCGCAGCGCAACCTGCGCGGCGGATACCTCGACGACGTCAAGGGATTCGACGCCGACTTCTTCCAGATGAGCCCGCGCGAGGTCGAGATGGTCGACCCGCAGCAGCGCCTGGCGATGGAACTGACCTGGGAGGCGCTCGAGCACGCCCGCATCCCGGCCAGCGACCTCAAGGGCGGCCAGGTCGGGGTCTTCGTCGGCACCTCCACCAACGACTACCAGCTGATGGCCGCGCTCGGCCTCGGCGAGGGATCGGACGAGACCGCCGCATACGCCCTGACCGGTACCGCGACCTCGATCATCGCCAACCGTGTCTCGTACTTCTTCGACTTCCACGGCCCGTCGGTCGCGATCGACACCGCCTGCTCGTCGTCGCTGGTCGCCGTGCACCAGGCGGTGCGCAGCCTGCGGTCGGGGGAGTCCGAGGTCGCCCTCGCCGGTGGCGTCAACCTGATCCTCACCCCGGCTGCCACGGTGGGCTTCGACACCATCGGAGCGGTCGCCAAGGACGGGCACATCAAGGCGTTCTCCGCCGATGCCGACGGCATGGTGCGCTCGGAGGGCGGCGGCATGTTCGTCCTCAAGCGTCTCTCGGATGCCCGCCGCGACGGCGACACCGTCCTCGCGGTGGTCGCCGGGTCGGCGGTCAACTCCGACGGTCGCTCCAACGGGATCTTCGCGCCCAATCCGGAGGCCCAGGTCGAGGTGTTGCGCGCGGCCTACGCCGACGCCGCACTCGATCCGCGCCAGGTCGACTACATCGAGGCGCACGGTACCGGCACCATCCTGGGTGACCCGATCGAGGCCGACGCGCTCGGCCGGGTGGTCGGTCGCGGCCGCGTCGTGGGCGCCCCGGCCCTGTTGGGTTCGGCCAAGACGAACTTCGGCCACATGGAGTCCGCGGCCGGCGCCGGTGCGCTGGCCAAGGTGCTGCTCTCGCTGCAGCACGACACCATCCCGGCGTCGCTGAACTACTCGGGACCCAACCCCTACATCCAGTTCGACGCCACCGGACTCAAGGTGACCGCCGAGCCCAGCGAATGGCCGCGGTACTCCGGGCACGCCATCGCCGGTGTCTCCGGCTTCGGGTTCGGCGGGACCAACGCGCACGTCATCGTGCGTGAGGTGCTGCCATCTGATCTCGCCGAAACCGTTGCGGCCGAGGATGTTCCGGCCGTCACGGAGTCTGCGGTCGTCGACGACGCCGACGACGACGAGGACTTCCTCACCGAGGCCGAGCGGGCGATCCTCGCCGCGCAGGCCACCCGGACGCCGGCGCCGGCCGCCGTCGCCGAGACCGACCCGGCCGCCGGGTTCGCCCCGGCCGCGGTCGACGGAGCGGTTGTGCCGCTGGTGATCTCGGGATTCCTGCCGTCGCGCCGCCGGAAGACCGCCGCCGATCTGGCCGACTGGCTGGAGTCGCCGGCGGGCCGGGCCACCCCGCTCGCCGACATCGGCCGGGCACTGTCGCACCGCAACCACGGCCGTTCGCGCGCCGTGGTGATGGCCCGCACCCACGACGATGCGATCGCCGGTGTCCGGGCCGTCGCCGAGGGCAAGGCCAATCCGGCCGTGTACTCGTGTGATTCGCCGGATGCGGCGTCGGCGGTGTGGCTGCTGTCGGGCTTCGGTTCCCAGCACCGCAAGATGGCCAAGCAGCTCTACACCGAGAACCCGGTGTTCGCGAAGTACGTCGACCGCGTCGATGCGCTGGTGGAGAACGAACTCGGCTACTCGATCGCCGCGATGTTCCTCGACGACGAGCAGACCTACGGCATCGAGACCAGCCAGGTGGGTATCTACACCATCCAGGTGGCCCTCGCCGACACGCTGCGGCACTTCGGCGCACAACCCGGTGTGCTGGTTCCGCATTCGATGGGTGAGGCGTCGGCGGCCTACATCTCCGGCGGTCTGTCCCTGGCGGACGCGACCCGCGTGATCTGCCAGCGGTCCCGGCTGATGGCCGAGGGCGAGGCCACCCTGACCGGCGACGACATCCGGCTGATGGCGCTGGTCGAGTACAGCGCCACCGACATCACCGATGTGCTCGCCGACTACCCCGATCTGGAGATCTGCGTCTACGCCGCTCCCACCCACACCGTCATCGGTGGGCCGGAGCCGCAGGTCGACGCGATCGTCGCGCGCGCCGAGGCCGAGGGCAAGCTCGGTCGCAAACTGCAGACCAAGGGCGCCAGCCACACCTCGCAGGTGGAACCGATCCTGGGTGAGCTCGCCTACGAGCTCACCGGGATCGAGCCGCTGCCACTGGATTTCGGCATCTACAGCTCGGTCGACCGCGAGGCCTACTACCGTCCGCACGCCGCACCGGTGCACACCGTCGAGTACTTCCTCAAGGGTCTGCGGCACAGTGTGTGGTTCTCCCAGGCCGTCGCCAAGACGGTGGAGAACGGACACCGCACCTTCATCGAGCTCTCGCCCAATCCGGCGGTGCTGATCTCGGTGGCCGCGGTGACCTTCACCGCGGGCCTGCACGACGCGGAACTCGTCGAGACGCTCAAGCGCAAGGAGGACGAGAGCCACGGCCTGGTCAACGCGCTGATGAAGCTGTACGTGCACGGACATCCGGTGGACGTCGCATCGCTGTTCGGTGCCGGTGGGTTCGCCGCGATCCCGCGGACCCGTTTCGACCGGAAGCCCTACTGGCTCAAGGCCCGGATCAGTTCCGGTGGTGGCGCCGGATCGGTGCCCGGAGCGCATGTCGCGCTGCCCGACGGCCGGCACGCCTGGGAGGTGGCCGCGGCTGCGGTCACCGATCCGCGTGAGCTCGTCCGGGCCGCCGCGGCGCAGGTGCTCTCCGGTGCCGCGGTCGGTGCGGCCGTCGCCCACGGTGAGTTCCCCGCCGAGGGAACCCTGACCACCACGCTCAGCCCGCACCCGGGCGGTGCGTCGGTCACGGTGCACGTCAAGCAGGACAAGAACTTCCGGTTGCTGTTCGAGGCCGTCGTCACCGGTGACCCGGATGCCGCGGCCACCACGGCACCCGCGGCCGTCGAGTCGGCGTCTGCCGCGGAGCCGTCCGGTGCCGCGGTCTTCGCCGACGACAAGGTGGTCGTCGAGGACGAGGTCGTCGACGACATCGGCGCCAAGTGGAACCCCGAATCCGGTGAGACGGTGGGTGACCGGCTCGCGATCATCGTCGGCGAGGCGATGGGTTACGACCCGCAGGACCTGCCGCGCGAGATCGCACTGATCGAGCTGGGCCTGGATTCGCTGATGGCCGTGCGGATCAAGAACCGCGTCGAGTTCGAGTTCGACATCCCGCAGCTACAGCTGCAGGCGATGCGTCAGGCGAACCTCGACGACGTCACCAAGTTCGTCGAGTACGCCGTCACCCACCGTGACGAGCTGGACTCGCTGACCGAGAACGTCGCCGGTGGAGGAGAACTCGACACCGCGGCGCTCAACGCCTACATCGACGAGCAGAACGCCAAGCGGGCTGCGGGATCGGAGACCGCCGCGGCTGAACCGGCGGTCGAGCCGGCCCTCGCGCCGACCCCGGAGGCCGTGGAGCCGGATACCGCCGCAGAGCCCGAACCGGCTGTGGCGCAACCGGCCCCGACGCCGGTTGCGGCAGCCCCGACCACCGACATCACCGATCAGCGGGCCGTCGCCGAGGCGGCCGGATCGGATGTCCCGCCGCGCGATGCGGCCGAGCGTCTGACCTTCGGTGTGTACGCGATGGTCACCAAGCGCTCGCCGGGCGGCATCTTCAACAAGCTGCCGGTGCTCGAAGAGGATGCGGCGCAGGCGCTCACCGACAAGCTCAACGAGCGCACCGGCGGCGAGATCGACGTCGAGGACATCCTGGACGCCGAGACCATCGAGGAGATGTCGAACTACGTTCGCGACTTCCTCGACGCGTCCGCCGACACCGACGGCTTCCTGCGGTACCTGCGGTTGTCGCCGGAGGGCAAGAAGTCCTACGACCCGGCCGCCGGTGACCCGGTGCCGATCCTGCTGTTCCATCCGGCCGGCGGCAACACCGCCGCCTACGAGGCGCTGCTGAAGCGGCTGCCCGCCGACCAGCCGGTGATCGGCTTCGACCGCGGTGTCGAGGGGACGATCGAAGAGCGTGTGCGCGAGTACCTCCCGCGTCTGCGTGAGCTGCAGCCGAACGGGCCGTACGTCCTGGTGGGATGGTCGTTCGGCGGTGCGCTGGCCTACGGCGTCGCCCAGGTGCTGCGCGAGCAGGGCGAGAACGTCGCCTTCGTCGGTCTGATCGACGTGGTCCGTCCGCGTGAGGACATGACCGAGACCCCGGACACCAAGCGTGCCCGCCTCGAACGCTGGAAGGAGTTCGCGATCCGCAACTACGATCTCGACGCCGACATCCCGATCCCGATGGATCGTCTCGTCGACGCCGACGACGAGGGGCAGTTCGCGATCATCATGGAGATGATGTCGATGTCGGGGACCAAGATCCCCGGCGGCATCATCGAACACCAGCGCACCTCGTTCATCGAGAACCGTGTGTTGAGCAACATCTCGCCGGAGCCGTATGACGGCAAGGTGGTGCTCTACCGTGCCGACAAGATGCATGCCGGCGCGATCGAACTCGAACCCCAGTGGGCCGAGATCGACGAGGACGGGCGATGGGGCGAGGTGGTCGACGACCTGGAGATCATCCACATCGGTGGCGATCACCTGTCGATCGTCGACGAGCCCTACATCGCGAAGATCGGTGCCGATCTCACCGAGCGTGTCGGTCGTATCCGACCGGACGCCCGCTGATCGCACCTGTTTCCGAACCGAAAAGAGACCGACCGTGACCGATACGACCGCCGCCAAGCTCGCCGACCTGCGCCAGAAGCTCGAACTGGCCAGGGAACCCGGCGGGGAGAAGGCGATTGCCAAGCGTGCTGCAAAGGGGATCTGTTCCCCACGTGAACGATTGGCGATGCTGTTCGACCCGGGCACCTTCATCGAGACCGGTGCGCTGGCCAAGATGCCGGGTGCCGCGGAGACCGGCTACGGCGACGGTGTGGTGACCGGTCACGGTCTGGTGCACGGGCGTCCGGTCGCGGCGTTCTCCCACGACCAGACCGTGCTCGGCGGCAGCGTCGGAGAGATGTTCGGCCGCAAGGTCTCTGCGCTGATGGAGTGGGCGGGCAAGATCGGCTGCCCGATGGTCGGTATCAACGACTCGGCCGGTGCCCGCATCCAGGACGCGGTGACCTCGCTGGCCTGGTATGCCGAGATGGGCCGCCGCAACGACCTGTTGTCGGGTCTGGCGCCGCAGATCTCGGTGATCCTCGGCAAGTGTGCCGGCGGTGCGGTGTACACCCCGGCGAACACCGACATCCTCGTCGGTGTGAGGGACCAGTCGTACATGTTCGTCACCGGCCCGGATGTGCTCAAGCAGGTCAACGGCGAGGACATCTCGGCCGAGGACCTCGGCAGTGCCCACAACCAGGCACGCTGGGGCAACATCCATCACGTGGCCGACGACGAGGCAGCGGCATTCGAGTGGGTGCGCGAGTACCTGCAGTTCATGCCGTCGAGCTGCTACGAGAAGCCGCCGGTGATCAATCCGGGTCTGGAGCCCGAGGTCACCGAGAGCGACCTGTCGCTCAACGACTTCATGCCGGACAACGACAATGCCGGCTACGACATGCACGACATCATCCTCAGGTTGTTCGACGACGGACACTTCCTCGAGGTGGGAGAGCTGTTCGCGCCCAACCTGATCACCGGTTACGCGCGCGTCGACGGCAAGTCGGTGGGTGTGGTGGCCAACCAGCCGAACGTGATGTCGGGGGTGCTCGACACCGATTCGTCGGAGAAGGCGACACGTTTCGTCCGCATCTGCAATGCCTTCAACATCCCGCTGGTGTTCCTGGTCGACACCCCCGGAATCCTGCCGGGCCTGGCCGAGGAGCAGAAGGGCACCATCCGGCGTTCGGGCAAGTTCCTGTTCGCCTACGTCGAGGCCGACGTCCCCAAGGTGACCGTGGTGTTGCGCAAGGCCTACGGCGGCGCATACGCGGTGATGGGCTGCAAGCAGCTCGGCGCCGACATCAACTTCGCCTGGCCGACCGCCAAGATCGCGGTGATGGGCGCCGAGTCCGCGGCAGCGGTGCTGACCCGCAGGCAGACCGAGGGCTTGTCGGCCGCCGACGCCGACAAGATCCGTCGCGACTTCATCGACTTCTACAACGTCATGATGGCGACGCCGTACCTGGCCGCCGAGCGAGGCTACATCGACGCGGTGATCGAGCCCGCCGACACCCGCCTGCAGTTGCGGAAGGCCTTGGCACAGTTGCAGGACAAGAACGTGCTGCGCACCCCGCGCAAGCACTACCTGATGCCCATCTGATCGGCCTTCGTAACCGATTGCACCACTGGGCGGTCTTCGTAGTGGGTTGCGCCGCTCGGTGGTCTTCACAACGGGTTGTACCGCTTGGTGGTTGAGCCGGGACCGAGCCGGAAGGGCGAGGACCCGTGTCGAAACCTGGTGGGTCGGCGTTGTCGGTGACCAGTCATCGTGGGTTGTCGGTTTTTGGTTTTCGCAACTGGTTGTAGCGCTTGGTGGTTGAGCCGGGACCGAGCCGGAAGGGCGAGGACCCGTGTCGAAACCTGGTGGGTCGGCGTTGTCGGTGACCGGGGGTTGTGGTCGGGTTGGTGTGTTTGGCTGTGGGAGATTTCGACTCGGGTCCTCGCTGCGCTCGGTCCCGGCTCAATCATCGTGAGGCGCTGGCCGATTGAGTAGGCCGTCGCTGCGTTTGTCGGTCGGGTTGGTTCTTGGTTTTCGCAACCGGTTGTACCGCTTGGTGGTTGAGCCGGGACCGAGCCGGAAGGGCGAGGACCCGTGTCGAAACCTGGTGGGTCGGCGTTGTCGGTGACCGGGGTTGTGGTCGGGTTGGTGTGCTTGGCTGTGGGAGATTTCGACTCGGGTCCTCGCTGCGCTCGGTCCCGGCTCAATCATCGTGGGTTGTGGGGTTTTTGGTTTTCGCAACTGGTTGTACGGCTTGGTGGTTGAGCCGGGACCGAGCCGGAAGGGCGAGGACCCGTGTCGAAACCTGGTGAGCCGACGTTGTCGGTGAGCAGGGGCGTGGGAGCCGTAAGGTCCCGGCTCGATCATCGTGGGTTGTTGGTTTTTGGCTCTCAAAACCGGTTGTACCGCTTGGTGGTTGAGCCGGGACCGAGCCGGAAGGGCGAGGACCCGTGTCGAAACCTCGTGAGCCGACGTTGTCGGCGACCAGGGTGTGCCGGACACAAGGCCCCCGATCGGTCACGGCAAGAACTCAACCCACCGCATGTCCGACGAGGCTGCCGATCGCGTAGGTGACGGCCATCGCGATCGCGCCACCGATCACCACCCGGGCCATCGGCCGCCACGGCCTGGAGCCGCCCAGGACGGCGCCGACCGCGCCGGTCAGTGCCAGCGCGAGGATGACGGCGACAAAGGCGATCGGAATCCGTACGCCTGCCGGTGGGACCAGGATGGCGATCAACGGCAACAGTGCGCCGACGGTGAAGGCGACCGCCGACGAGAACGCGGCCAACCACGGATTGGTCAGTTCGTCCGGGTCGATCCCGAGTTCCACGTCGACGTGCGCGGAGAACGCATCGTGGGCGGTCAGCTCCCGGGCGACCTGGCAGGCGGTGTCGTGGGAGAGGCCTTTGGCCTCGTAGAGACCGACGAGCTCGTCGAACTCGGCCTCCGGCTGCTCGGCGAGCTCGCGGCTCTCTTTGCGCAGCAATGCCTTCTCGGTGTCGCGTTGGGCGCTCACCGACACGTACTCGCCGAGCGCCATCGACACCGCACCGGCGGCCAGGGCGGCGATACCGGCGGTGAACACCGGCTCGCGCTCGACGGTCGCGGCGGCGACGCCGACGACGATGCCCGCCGTCGACACGATCCCGTCGTTCGCCCCGAGCACCCCGGCACGTAGCCAGTTCAGCCGGTTCGCGAGCGCGCCACCGGAATGCGGCTCACCCGCGTGCTGGTGCGGTGCACCGTCGGCACGGGTGTCGACACCCTCATCGGTCATACATCCAGCTAACCGTGGGGTCGGCTCGCCCGCAAGCAAGGTGAGCCGACCCTGGCCGTCGGATCAGTATCCGCTCGACCGCATCGGTGCCGGGTCGTAGAGCCCGGATCGTTTCGCGGTACCCAGCTCGAGGTGTGCCGGGGGCGCCGGATCGATCTGGGTGAAGCGTTGCAGCCCACCCCAGTCGCGTCCCCAGTTGTTGCGCAGATAGGTGGGCAGCAGGGTGGGGGTCAGCATGGCCTCGGTGATGCCGAGCGGGCCACCGGCGGTGCCGGCCATCCAGGTCTGGCTGTTCTTCCGGGTGGCCTCGGCGTCGGGCATGATCCGCCACTGCGGGACCTCGAGGACGCCGTTGCGGACCTTCATCGGCTGCTGGCACGGGAACACCAGCCCGGGCATCCAGTCGATGAACACCGGATCGGTGGTGCCGACGACGTCGTTGAGGGTACCGAGGGTGCTCACCCGCGGCGGGGTGAACGCAATCCACTCGTTGGGGGCACCGGCGGAGTCGGACACCTCGATCCGCACCACGTTCGCGCGGGCCGGGGCGTCGGCGAGCGGGAACCGCAGATTGCGCCACGTGGGTGCCTCGCCGATGTCGATCGGGCTGAGCACACCGACCGGCGTGACCTTCCCGTCCGGGCCGGTGCGGCCGAACCGGGCGACCAGCTTCTGCCCGGAGTGCACGACGCCGATCCCGTCGACCGCCTCCACCGATCCGGCCACCGCGACGGTCAGCAGCGGGGCGTCGTCGGATCGTTCCGGCAGCGAGTACCACGACGTGGTGAGATCGCCGGTGCCGGTGGGGGAGCCGTACGATCCCAGGACCGGGGTGGCGAGCGGGTCGAGGCCGAACGGCAGCTTCACCGTCGATCCGTTGACGCCGGTGGCGCCCTGCCCGCCCTCGGTACCGCCCGCCGCCGACGACGTGTCGGTGGTGGCGTCCTCGGCGCCGGCACCGGACGGGGCACTGTTGGTGGCCGAGCTCGCGGCGCTCTCGTCGACGGTCGAATCCACCGACAACTTGTTCGGGACACCGTTGGGGGAGAAGCCCGCCGGGGGCACACCGTCGGCGGTTCCGGCGAGTGCCGCCGAGACGCTCGGCGCCGGTGCCGATCCCACCGCGGCCGGCCGGAGCAGGCCTGCGGTGGGATCGGCCTCCACCAGCACATCGTTGGCCAATCCGCACGAATTGCCGCTCAGGGCACGCAGATTGGAGTTCAGCCACGACCACGAGTCGCGCTGCACATAGGCGGCCTTGGCGAACGAGGCCACCATGAAGATCACCACGAATGCCGAGATCACCGGCAGCGGCGAGAACGTCAGCCGCGAATACCAGTGCGGCGTACGGCCGGTACGGGTCGCGTCGTCGACGTAGTCGTCGCGGAAGTGGAACCACAGGCCGATCAGGGCGGTGATCACCGCCAGGGCGAGGAACACCCAACCCAGCTTGATCCAGGCGACGGCGGGCGGCCGATCCCACCAGGGGATGCCGTAGCTGCCGATGTACCACCAGCCGTTGGTGCCGGTGAACGAGATCCCGGTGACGGCCAGTACGGCCGCGGCGAAGAACGTGCGATTGCGTCGTGACCGCAGGATCGCCGGAGCCATCATCGCGCCCGCGGCCGCCGCCAGACCGGCGGCGATACCCGCATACACACCGAAGTGGTGGGTCCACTTGGTGGGCGTGAACGAGATGAAGAACATGGTGCCCAGGGTCACCGCGATCAACCGCCAGATCGGTGCGCGCGCAATCCCGTTGGGGTGCTCACGCCGGAGCAGCCGCAGCAGCACCACGATCAGGCACAGGATCATCATCAGGATGCCGTAGCGGCGGGCGAGGGTGCCGTCGGCGGTCGGGAGGATCAGGTAGTAGTACCGGACCGGCTCCTCCCACCACTCCAGGGTGGGGCCGACGTCGGTGGCCACCTTGTTGCCCTCGAGCAGCGGTGCCAGGGGTTGATCGGCGAAGATCTGGAACAGCACCGCGGTACCGGCGGCCAGGATCGGCGCCAGCATGGGCAGCAGACCGTCCCGCTTGCGGCGGGTCACCAGTGCCCGCACCACCGGCCGGATTCCGGCCAGCAGTGCGGCGACGGCCATCAGGCCGCCGGGTGCGAGTGCCAGGGTGAACGCCGCGGTGACCACCGCGATCGCATAGGGGAGCAGACGCCGGGTGGCGATGGCCCGCTCGACGCAGCACCAGGTGAGCAGCGCGCCGACGGCCTCGGCCGGTTCCGGCCGCAGACCGTTGTTGTAGGGCAACCAGATCGCGAGGAAGACGAATGCCGCCGACCACACCGCGGGGGTGCTGTTGCGCACCGCCCGGCCGAGGCGCGGGATCACCTCACGCGAGATCAGCCACCAGCCGAGCAGACCCAGCGCAAAGGCGGGCAGCCGCATCCACGGTGTGGCGGTGGAGATCTGCGTCATCCAGGAGATCACCTGGAAGTGCCAGCCGAACGGGTCCTGCGGCACGCCGAAGTAGCGGAAGTAGTTGTCGGCATACCCGGCGTCGCCGGTGATCCGGCCGACGGTGAAGTTGTAGCCGTCGTCGGAGGTGTTGGCACCGGCGATCCACCAGAACGCCAGGATCGCGAACACCGCGACGTCCGAACCGCGGATGGTCCACCACCCCGACGGCAGGAAACGCTTGTGCCCGCGCCCGTCCCGATGATCGAGGATGCCCAGCATGACCAGCGAGACCAGGGTCATCAGGATGCCGACGACGATCGCGGTCACCTTCAGCGGTGAGGGCGAACTGACGTATCGGGTGTCGATCGTGGCGTGCAGCGAGAGGCCCTCGCGCGGAGCCGATTCCGGAAGATCGGTGTAGATGCCCACGATCTGCGGGCGCATCTGGTGATCGGGGACGGAGAAGGTGTGCAGTCCGTCGCCGGCCAGGGCCGGTGCGGTCGCCGCGTCACCGGGGCCGCCGGCGAAGCGTGCCGAGACACCGGTGCCGTCGGCATGGAACAGGATGCGGCAGTCCGGGTTCTGCTGTGCGGCCGCGCGGGGCGTGGTGAGGATGACGACGTCACGGTCGGTGACGGTCAGGGTGTCGGCGGTGGCCCGGATGAACAGTGCGCGCGCACTGGCCTCCTGGCCGGCGGTGGGCAGCGTCGACAGCAACACCCCGCCGGAGGCGGGCAGGCGGGTCGCCAGCGAACACGGCACCGACAGATCCATGTCGATCGGCACGAACGACACCAGTGGTGCGGTGACGCTGCCGACCTTGTCGTCCTGCGGCCAGTTGAGCTCTGCGGTGGTCTGATTCACCGGCAGCAGCGGGGTGGCCACCGCGAGGAGGGCGCCGAGCAGGCCGGTGACCACCGCGAGGATCTTGACCATCCGTGGGCTCGGCCGCCACTGCGCCGGCCGGGTGTCGTTGCATACCGACCCCGCCTCGTCCGGTGCACCGCGCGTCCCGGGGGTGCCGTCGTCGTTGCGTGCGTCAGTCGTCATCGGACGTCTCCACCCTGATCGAACCGTTCCGCGACCATCCCCAGCGGGTCTGCGGTGATGTCGCCACCCGGGCCGGGGCGGCGTCGGGGACCAGCGGGGTGAGCCGTTCGAGCGCACCCCAGTCCTGTGTCCAGTCGTCCTTCAGATAGGTCGGCACCGCCAGCGCCGACGTCGTCGCCTCCGAGATCGCCAGCAGGCCACCGTCGTCGGCGTCCTGCCAGGTCTTCGACTGCGAGTTGGCGGTCGCATAGTCGGGCAGGATGCGCCAGCGCGGGATCTCGGCGACCCCGTTGTGCACCTGCAGCGGCTGCTGGCACGGGAAGTGCGCGGCCACCATGAAGTCGACCAGCGTGGGTGCGGAGTCGCCGACGACCTGCTGCAGGGTCTGCAGGCGCGGAGCCCGCGGCGGGGTGATCGCCAGGAACTGCTTCTCGCCGAGGTTGTTGTCCAGCAACGACAGTCGCATCACCGTCGCCGCGGGCGGAACCGCCGACATCGGTACCCGCAGATTGCGCCACGGACGGTTGGTGATGATCGGCCCCGGGTCGATCGGCAGCACGTCGGGACCGATCTGCTCGAACGAGCCGTCCGCGCCGGGCCTGCCGAACTGCACGGTCAGCTTCTGGCCGAAGACGTGCACGCCGAAGACGTCCACGGTGGCGACCGCGCCGGCGGCCGAGACCACCAGCAGCGGTGAGGCGTCGCGGTCGGGCAGGTCGTACCAGCCGGTGGTCAGGCGTGCCTCGCCGGTCGCGCCGTAGCTGCCCAGGACCGGTGTGGTGGCCGGGTCGAGTCCATACGGCAGTGCGACATTCGAGCCGTTGACCGTGGTGGGGCCGCGGCCGCCGGTGGTGCCGGCGCCGAGCCCGCCGGACACCACGAACGGCCGGGAGAACGGGTTGGCGACGTTCATCTGGCCCGGGCGGGCGCTGCCCGGCTCCGGCGACAGGTCGTCGGGCACCCCGTCGGGGGTGAATCCGACTGCGGTGGTGCCGCTTCCGGACCCCGACAACGCGGCCGTCTGCGACTGCCCGTTGGCCGGGGTCAACACCCCGGCATTCGGGTCGGATTCCACCAGCACCGCGTCGGCCATACCGCAGGTGTTGCCGCGCAAGGTGTTCAGGTTCTCGGCGAGCACCGTGGTCGCCGGATACCGCACCACCGCGGCCTTGGCGAACACCAGCAACTGCGAGATCACCATCAGCCCGGCGATCACCGCGATCGGCGACGATGCCAGGAACAGCCGACGACGATCGGCGGCCGAGTCGGCCTTCCCGGAACTGCTGTGTGCCAGACCGCGATTGGCCACATAGTCCAGACGTAGGTGCTGCCACACCGCCACCACGACGGCGAGGACGGCCAACGCCAGGAAGATCGTCGAGATCGGGATGCCGGCGAGGACCGGGGCCCGGTCGAACCACGAGATGCCGTATTCGTAGGCGAACGGCCAGGCGTTCTTGCCCGCCATCGCCGCGGCCAGGGCGAACAGCAGGCCCGCGACGAACACCGTCAGGTTGCGTCCCGACCGCGCCGCCGACTGCACCACCGCGACGGTGGCGACCGCGGCGATCGCCGCACCGAGACCGGTGAACACACCGAACTGGATGGTCCACTTGGTGGGGGTGAACGCGAACAGCAGCAGGGTGACGCCGGTGGCGCCGATCAGCCGCCACGTGGGGCCGCCGTCCACACCGCGGATCCGGCCCTGCCGCAACATCACCGCGACCGCCACCATCAGGCCGGCGAACAGCAGCAGCAGCGGGACGCGGCGGGTCAGCGCGCCGTCCTTGGTGGACACCGTCAGGAAGTAGTAGCGCAGGTACTCCTGATGCCAGCCGATGATCGGCCCGGTGACATAACGGGTCTTGATCGCCTCGAGCACTGTGGCCAGTGTCTGGTCACGGAAGACCACCACCAGCACCAGCAATCCGGCGGCGGCCAGCGGTGCGAGCAGGGCGGCCAGTCCGGCCTCACGGCGTCGGGCCACCAGGATGCGCAGCAGCGGACGGGCGGCGACGATCAGGATCGCCACCCCGATCACGCCGTGCGGGGCCAGCGCCAGGGTGAAACCGGCGGCGACGGCGGCCAGCGCGGCGGGCAGCATCCGGCGGGTCGCGATGGACCGCTCGGCCGCCCACCAGGTGAGCAGCGAGCCCAGCACGATGATCGGTTCGCTGCGCAGGCCGCTGCAGAACGGCATCCAGAACGCCAGGAAGGTCAGTGCGGCCGCCCACATCGGCCAGCCGCCACCGAGCAGCCGGGTCACCCGGCCCGTGCCGCCGCGCACCGCGGCACCGAGCCGCGGCAGCAGCACCCGCGCCAGGATGAACCACGACGCGAGGCCGGCGATCAGCGGCGGCAGATGCATCCACAGGATCGACGGGGACACGCTCGCCCAGTGCGCCAGGAAGGAGTAGTACCAGTCGAACGGCGCCTCGGGGATGCCGTAGAAGCGGTAGTAGTTCGCCAGATAGCCGAAGGAGTCGGCGGTGCGCCCCATGGTGAGGATGTAGCCGTCGTCGGGGGAGCCGGCACCCAGGAACAGCCACACCAGCAGCACACCGGTCACCACCAGGTCGGTGCCGCGGGGCCGCAGCGCCGCCCACAGGCCCGGGCGCGGCCCGATCCGGCGATGATGGCCGTACAGGCGGTCGAGCAGGGCCAGTGCGATCAGCGCGACGACGACGCACAGCACGGCCAGGATCATCACGATCTGCTTGAGCAGGGTCGGCGACGACGCATAGCGGTTGTCGATCTCGACGTGCACCCGCAGGCCGTCGGCGGCCCGGACCTGCTCGGTGCTCAGCGAGGTGAACACCCCGTCGATCTGTGGCCGCTTGCCGGGGTCGAGATCCGACGCCGGGCCGAGCCCCACGAAGCGGGCGCCGGTCGAGGTGCCCGACGACCAGATGTGCAGCGTCGAACACCGGCCCAGTTCGGCGCGCGGTGCACTCGCGGCCAGGTTGTTGCGGAAGGTCACCGAGACGGTGTCCCGCCCCGCCGACACGTACAGGGCCTTGCCCTTGCTGCCCGGCGCCGACGTCGGCATGGTCGCCAGCACCACACCGCCCTGTGCGGGCAGATCGGCCAGGGTGGCGCACGGGATGGAGATGTCCAGGGAGCGGGGCACCTGCGCGATCAGCGGTGCGGTCACACTCGCAGAATTCGCCAGCGGTTGGCCCTGCGGCCAGTCGAAGGACGCCTGGGTGGACTGCACCGGCAGCAACGGCACCACGGCACACAGGACGGCGCCCAGCACGCCGGAGACGATCGCGATCAACCGGATCATCCCGGATCGGGCGCTGAGCTGGGACGATCGTCCGTCGCCACTCGCCGGTGCGGCCGACGGGTCGGCTCCGGGGGCTGGAGACGGGGCTGACGCAGACACGAAGACTGATCGTATGTGACCTGCCCACCAGGTCATAAGCGGACGAGCGTTGCGGGCCCGTCATCCGGTGATCCCCAGAAAGCTCACAGATTCATTCCACTAGTGTTGCGGACTGATGACTGCCTCCTCGACGCCGACGTCCGCCACGCCCGATCGGCGTGGCGGTCAGCGTGTGCTGCACCTCGGTTCCCGCACCCTGCCGTCGTCGCCGCGGACCTGGGCCGTGGTCTCCGCAGTGGCCGGGTCGATCGCCGTCCTCGCGGCCGTCCTGACCCCGTTCCTGCCGGTCACAGCCCACACCGCCACCATCACCTGGCCCCAGGCCGGCGCCGCCGCGACACCGTCGGTGACCGCGCCGCTGGTCGCGCAGACCGCGTCGGGTCTCGACGCCACCATCGACTGCCGGGTGCTCACCGAGCGGCCGGCCGACGCCGACGCCACCAGCGCGGTCACCGTGCTCTCGACCATGCCCCGCGCATCCCAGAAGGCCACCGACAATGCGTTGATCGTCACGTCGGGCCCGTCGGGGGTGACCGTGACCACCCGCGGCAAGCCGCTGGCCACCGCCACCACCGATCAGCTGGGGCAATGCACCCGGCTGCACATCTGGTCGTCGTCGACCGGCGTGGGCGCCCGTTTCGACGGTGTGCCCGGCCCCGATGCGACCGGCACCGCCGAGGCGTCGGCCCAACCGCAGATCGCCGGGCTGTTCACCGCGCTGAACGCCGAGCAGGTCCGTCTCGGCGACGGCATGGCCGTGCGGATCGACGTCGACAACCGCTTCGACACCAGCCCCACCGCACTCAAACTCGTCGCGATGATCATCGGCATCCTCGCCGCGATCATCGCGTTCATCGCGATCGCCGCCCTCGACGTGATCGGCGGCCATCACCGCCGGATCGGCCGGGTGGACCTGCGCCGGTTGCTGATGCCGCGCGCCGCCGACATCGCGGTCACCGCGATCCTGGTGATCTGGCATTTCCTGGGGGCGGGCAGCTCCGACGACGGCTACATCCTGGAGATGGGCCGCAACAGCTCCGACGCCGGTTATCTGGCGAACTACTACCGCTTCTACGGGGCTCCCGAGGCGCCGTTCGACTGGTACTACTCGTTCCTGGCGCACTGGTCGTCGGTGTCGACCGCCGGTATCTGGATGCGGCTGCCCGCGCTGATCGCCGGGCTGCTCGCCTGGTTCGTGCTCAGCCGGGTGCTGCTGCCGCGGCTGGGCGGGGCGGTGCGCCGCTCGCAGTGGGCGATGTTCACCGCCGCCGCGGTCTTCCTGGCGTTCTGGATGCCGTTCTGCAGTGGCCTGCGTGCCGAGCCGATCATCGTGCTCGGCTCACTGCTGACCTGGTGGGGTGTGGAGCAGGCGGTGGCCACCCGCCGCATGCTGCCGGCCGCCGGGGCCACCCTGGCCGCGTGCCTGACCCTGGCGCTGGGCCCCCACGGTGTGATCGCGGTGGCTCTGCTGCTGGCCGGGTCGCGGCCGATGCTGCGCAATCTCCGCCGCCGCGACCGTGAACTGCGGATCACCTGGCGTGGGCGTCCGCTGCCCGGTACCGGGCTTGGGGCGCTGCTGGCCCCGATCGGGGCGGCCGTCGCCGTCGTGGTGATCGTGGTGTTCCGCGACCAGACCCTGATGAACGTGCTCGAGGCCATCCGGATCCGCTACACCGTCGGCCCCACCCTGGCCTGGAACCAGGAGTTCCTGCGCTATTACTACCTGACGCTGAGCACCCAGGACGGGTCGCTGGTGCGGCGCGTCCCGGTCACCCTGCTGGCCGCCGGACTGTTCGTCACCCTCGCGGTGATGTTGCGGCGCAAGCGTATCCGCGGCATCGACCCGTCCCCGGTGTGGCGGCTGATCGGTGCGGTGCTGCTGACGGTGCTGCTGCTGTCGTTCACCCCCACCAAGTGGACCGTCCAGTTCGGCATCTACGCCGGTCTGGCCGCGGCCCTGGCCGCCGTCGCGACCGTCGCCGTCGCCCAGTCGTCGCGGCGGTCCCCGCGCAATGTCGCGATGTACGTGGCGGTGTTGCTGTTCGCCTGCGCGGTGTCGGTGGCCGGCCAGAACGCGTGGGGCTGGTCGTATGACTTCGGTATCTCCTGGTTCGACAAGGCGCCGGTGATCGGCGGACATCCGCTGTCGACGATCTTCCTGATCCTGACCGTGGTGGCCCTCGCGGTGGCGATGTGGTTCCACCTGCGCATCGACGTCGACGCCGAGCACCACCGCGTCCGCGACGCCGGCGGCACGCCGACCCGCACACAGACCGCGATCGCGTCGTCGCCGATGCTGGTGATCGCGACGCTGGTGGTGCTCATCGAGCTGGTGCTGTTCGCCAAGGCGGCCGTCGCCCGCTCCGACACCTACTCGACCCTCGGGTCCAACCTGCGGGCGCTGACCGGCAACAGCTGCGGCATGGCCGACCGCGTACTCGTCGAGGACGACCCGAATGTCGGTGCGCTGCAACCGATCGGCACCACCGACATCTCTCGTGCGCTGGCCGGTGACGACAACGGTTTCACTGCCGACGGCGTGGCCGGTGATCTCACCCCGGATGCGACGTCGCTGGGTGCGGGCACCATCAACACCTCCGGCAATCTCGCGCAGCCGTTCGTCGTGTCCGGCGGGGCGCCCGGCACCACCGGCGGTGTGATCGCCGACCCCGGTGTCAACGGCTCGCACGCCGCGCTGCCGTTCGGGCTCGACCCGGCCACCACCCCGGTGATGGGCAGCTACGGCCACGACAACGGCACCGCCGAACTCACCACGCTGCCCTATGCGCTGCCCGCACGGGATTCGTCGCCGCTGATCGTGATCACCGCCGCCGGGCCGATCGCCTCGATCGACCAGGACGGCGTGTACACCCCGGGCCGGCTGCTGCAGGTGCAGTTCGGCCGGGTGTCCGGCACCGGTGCCTTCGAGCAGGTCGGCGAGCCGTTCACGCCGATCGATCCGGGCCCCGACCGTCCGAACCGGTCGTGGCGCAATCTGCGTATCCCGATGTCGGCGGTACCGGCCGAGGCCACCGCCCTGCGGATCCACGCCCTCGACGACAACCTCGCCAACGACCAGTGGCTGGCCATCACCCCGCCGCGCGCGCCGCGGCTGACCACCCTGCAGTCCACCGTCGGCACCACCGACCCGGTGCTGCTGGATCTGTCGGTGGGCAGCCAGTTCCCGTGCCAGCACCCGATGACGGTGTCCGACGGGATCTCCGAGATCCCGCAGTGGCGGATCGTGCCCGACCAGGTGACCACCAACTCCAAGTCCAAGACCTGGCAGGCCAGTGTCAACGGGGGCATCCTCACCACCGTCGACGCGCTCACCTCGTCGTCGACGATGGCCACCTACCTGGAGAACGACTGGTACCGCAACTGGGGTGGGCTCCAACGGCTCACACCTCTTGTGCCCGACGCGCAGCCGGCCGCGGTGAGCGTCGGTGAGCAGCGCGTGTGGGGCTGGACCCGGGACGGATCGATCAGAGTGGTGGCGCAGAAATGACCGACCGGACCGTCCGTATCGCCAAGATCGTCGCCGTGGTGACGGGTCTGATCGGCATCGTGCTGGCCGTCGCCATGCCGTTGCTGCCGGTCAGCTACACCAAGGCCACCATCACCTGGCCACAGGCCGGTCAGGTGCGCAATGTGGTGGCGCCCAACGTCTCCTACACGCCCGTCGCGATGGACATCACCGTGCCGTGTGCCCTGGCCGCAGACCTGCCCGCCGGTGGTGGCGTGCTGTTGTCGACGGTGCCGGAGAGCGGTGTGGACGCAGGCAAGGTGGGTCTGTTCGTCCGTGCCACCTCCGATCGTCTGCTGGTCACGCAGCGAAATGTGGTGCTGCTCAGCGTTCCCCGTGCCGACGCGCAACGTGCCGCCGGATGTGTGGTCGCGATCTCCGCCGACACCAGCGGGATTCGCGGTGAGATCCGCGGGCTGTCCACCGACGGCGGTGCGCCGCCGAGTTTCGCCGTCGACGACCCCAATGCGCGACCGCAGATCATCGGTGTCTACACCGATCTGCCGGAGACCGCGAATGCCGAAGGGCTCTCGTTCTCGTCGACCGTCGACACCCGGTTCGTGTCGAGTCCGACGACGCTGAAGTTCGTCGCCGCCCTGGTCGGCGTGCTGATGACGGTCGCGTCGATGATCGCCCTCGCCGTCCTCGACCGCCAGGACGGCCGCCGGTCGCGGCGCTGGCTGCCCGGCAAGACCCGCCACGGTGAACCCGGTGCGCCGCAACGTCCCTGGTGGCGTCCCACCCTGCTCGACGGCGTGGTCGTGGTGGTGCTGGTGATCTGGTTGTTCGTCGGCGGCAACACCGCCGACGACGGCTATCAGGTGACGGTCGGCCGGGTCGCCCCGGACGCCGGATACCTCGACAACTACTACCGCTATTTCGGTGTGCCGCAGGACCCATTTGGCTGGCACTACCAGTATCTGGCGCTGTGGATGCAGGTCTCCACCGCCACCCCGTGGCTTCGCCTGTTGCCGTTGCTGTTCGCACTGGCCGCCTGGTTCATGCTCTCGCGTGCGGCCTTCGGTCGGATCGGTGCGGCGGTCCGTACCTCACCGGCCGCCCGCTGGGCCGGTGCCTTCGCCTTCCTCGCGGTGTGGCTGGCGTTCAACAACGGTATCCGGGTGGAACCGTTCCTGGCGGTGGGCATCCTGCTCACCTGGCTGCTGGTGGAGCGGTTCATCGCCACCGGCCGGCTGTTCCCGCTGGCCCTGGGTATCGTGGCCGCCGCCTTCACCCTGACGGTGCATCCGGCCGGTGCGATCGCCGCGCTCGCCCTGGTGGCGGCGCTGCGCCCGATCGTCAAGCGGCTGCGTATCCGCATCCGTCGCGACGGCTGGTTGCCGGTGCTGGTGCCGATCCTGGCGTCGGGTCTGCTGGTGGTCTACGAGATCTTCGCCGATCAGCCACTCGCCTCGATCCTCGAGGGCGTCAAGGTGCAGGGCATCGTCGGACCCACCAACAAGTGGTGGACCGAGGCCATGCGGTACTACATTCTGCAGAACCCCACCACCGATGGTTCGATCGCGCGTCGCATCGGCATCTTCGTGACGTTCTTCGCGGTGCTGATCATCGTGCTCACCCTGCTGAGCCGGCGCCGGGTGCCGCGGGTGGCCACCGCCCCGCTGTGGCGCCTCGTCGCGATCCTGGCCGGAGCGGTTGCGGTGCTGGCGTTCTCGCCCACCAAGGCGACCCACCAGCTCGGTGCCTTCGCCACGCTTGCCGGTGCGCTGGTCGCCGCGGCGACGGTGCTCATCTCACCGGCGGTGATGCGACGACGCAGCAACCGCACCTTTGTCGCCGCCGCGGCCGCCTATGTGCTGGCCGTGACCTTCGCCGGACGCAACCAATGGTGGTACGTCGGCAGTTACGGCATCCCGTGGGCCGACGACACCCCGAATGTGGCCGGGGTCAACCTGTACGTCCCGATCCTCGTGGTCGCCTTCCTGCTGACCCTGCTCGGCGCGTGGCAGTACTACCGCGACGACCGTCTTGCCCAGGACGGGCAGTCGCTCGAGCCGAGGCCGGCCGGCCGCGTGCGCACCCTGTTCCGGGGGATGCCGACGTATTCGCTGGCGATCGTCCTGGCGATCGTCCTGGTGTTCACCATGATCTCGTTCGCCAAGGCGATCGTGACCCAGCGCGGCTCGTGGACGTGGGCCAGCTCCAACGTCGATGCGCTGCGCGGGCACCCCTGTGCACTGGCCGATGCGGTGCTGGTGGAGGCCGACCCCAACAAGGGTCTGCTCGCCCCGGCCGATGTTGCCGGACAGAACAATCCGTCACCGGGTGCCGCTCTCGCCGGGGCCGGGATGACCGGGTTCACCCCGGACGGTGTGGGGTCCAACCTGGAGGCCATCGCCGACGGCGATTCGTCCGAGGTCGATCGCACGCAGACCGATCCGAATGCCGCGCAGGAGGAGCCGACCGGTTCGTCGGGGTCGGCCGACACCGGTGGCGGCACCACCAACCGCAAGGGTGTCAACGGGTCGTCGGTCAAGCTGCCCTTCGGTCTGGATCAGTCGAAGGTGGCGGTGCTGGGCAGTTACGGCGCACCGAACGGCCGGGCGCAGTTGACCTCCGACTGGTATCAGATGCCGGCTCGCAGCGCCGGTGCACCGCTGGTGACGATGTCGGTGGCCGGTGCCGTCGAGTACGTCGACGAGCTCGCCGTCACCCACCCCGGCCAGAAGCTGCGCCTGGAGTTCGGTCGGGTGGAACCCGACGGCAGCGTCACCACCGTGGCGTCGATGGTTCCGCTCGGGATCGACACCGCGCCCGAATGGCGTAACCTGCGTTTCCCGCTCGACCAGGCGCCGCCGCGCGCCTCCGTCGTGCGGGTGGTGGCCGCAGACACCAGTTCCGATCCGGCCCAGTGGCTCGCCCTCACGCCCCCGCGTGTGACCACCCTGACGACGCTGAACGACCTTGTCGGTAGCGAGGATCCGGTGCTGCTCGACTGGGAGGTCGCCTTGGCCTTCCCCTGCCAGCGTCCGGCGACGGTGCGTAACGGCATCCTCGAGGTCCCGCAGTGGCGCGTCACCCCCGACGCCGACGGCGAGCGCGTGAACTCGCGCCGCTGGATGGCCGGCGACTACGGCGGCCCGCTCGGCATCGTGGAGAACGACTTGCGGCCGACGGTGCTCCCGTCCTACCTGCGCAATGCGTGGGCCAAGGACTGGGGCAGCCTGCAGCGCCTGACGCCGTTGGTGGACCAGGTTCCGGCACACCTCGAGATCACCCAGGACGTCCACACCGGTCTCTGGACCCCCGGCCCGATGCGCGCGATCAAGAACTAGCGTCAACTGCCTGCTGGGCCTTGGTGATCGAGCCGGGCGGCCTTCGGTGATCGAGCCGGGACTTCTTTCGGTGATCGAGCCGGGACTTCCTTGGGTGATCGAGCCGGGACCGAGCATCGCGAGGACCCGTGTCGAAATCTCCGCAGCGGACGTCGGGTGGTGACCACGTCGGTGGTGGTCGCGTCCGCGACTTGGCTGTCTGAGGTTTCGACTCGTCTCGTCGCTGCGCTCCTCGTCGGCTCAACCATCAATGGCCCGTTGGTGATTGAGCCGGGACTACTTTTGGTGATTGAGCCGGGACCGAGCATCGCGAGGACCCGTGTCGAAATCTGTGTAACCGACGACGGGTGGTGACCACGTCGGAGGTGGTCACGTCCGCAACTCGGCTGTCTGAGGTTTCGACTCGTCTCGTCGCTGCGCTCCTCGTCGGCTCAACCATCAATGGCCCGTTGGTGGTTGAGTTGGGAGTGGGTGGGGTGTTCTTGGGTGATTGAGCCGGGACCGAGCTTCGCGAGGACCCGTGTCGGAATCTCCGCAGCGGACGTCGGGTGGTGACCACGTCGGTGGTGGTCGCGTCCGCGACTTGGCTGTCTGAGGTTTCGACTCGTCTCGTCGCTGCGCTCCTCGTCGGCTCAACCATCAATGACCCGTTGGTGGTTGAGTTAGGAGTGGGTGGGGTGTTCTTGGGTGATTGAGCCGGGACCGAGCTTCGCGAGGACCCGTGTCGAAATCTGCGTAACCGACGTCGGGTGGTGACCACATCGTTCCTCGTCAGCTCGATCAGCAACGAGCCGTCGATGATTGACCAGGACAGCCTCGCGTGGCGAGGCCGACCGGCCGTCGGAATCCGGTGGGACACACATGTCCGCAACCAGAACCGACGTCTCCGTCACGCGCCGTGTCAGTACCGGATCGGCGCGGGGCTCCACAGTCCGCTGCGGGTTTCGGTACCGGTCGTGATCTCCGCCGGGACGGTCGTATCACCGTAGGGGACAAGCCGTTCCAGTGAACCCCAGTCGCGGCCCAGGTCGCCCTGGAGATATGTGGCCAGCGCCGTCGGGTCCAGCAACACCTGCTCCCAGCCGAGCGGGCCGCCGCCGAACGAACCCTGCCAGGCGGCGACGGCGGCTTTCAGATCGGCGCCGGGTTCGATTCGCCATTCCGGGATCTCGGCGACGCCGTCGTGGTGGGTGAACGGACGCTGGCAGGGGAACACCAGCCCCGACGTCCAGTCGACGTGCACCGGATCGTCGCTTCCGACAACCTCTTGCAGCGTCCGCATCTCGGGCACACGCGGCGGGGTGACGACGATGTAGCGGTCGGTTGCGAGGTTCTCGTCGGTGGCGGCGATCCGCACCGCGGTGAGCCCCTCCGGCAGATCCGTCGTCGGGATACGCACATTGCGCCACGACGGCCGAGGGCCGGGATCGATCATCGCGACGTCGCCGGTGGCTTTCAGATCGGCATCGCGGGTCGACGACGTGATCGGGTCATCGGTGTACTCCAGCAACAGGTCTCGCGGATTGTCGAACTGGCCTGCCACCGAGAAGCTCAGCACCGGCCGGGATCGATAGTCCGAGGGCAGTGCATACCAGCCCGACGTCAGCCGGGCAGGCACCTGATCGTTCTTGGAGTAGCTGCCCAGCACCGGTGTGGTCGCCGGATCGAGTCCGAAGGGCAGTGCGGCGTGGCTGCCGTTGACCCCGGCGGTGGCGTTGGTGCCGCCGCCGGTGCCACCGGAGTTCGCGATGAGGACGTCCGGGTCGGCGAAGGCGTCACCGGCGAGTACGCCGAGCGATCCGGCCGGCGCCTTGGTGTCGATGTCGTCGGGGATGCCGTCGGGGGTGAAACCGCTGGTGGCCGACCGCGACGATTCCGGTTGGGTGGCCGGTCCGGCGAGCGGGTCGGTGAGGGTGCCGTCGACCGGCTTCAGCTCGAAGCTGCTGGGGTTCTCCTCGACCCACACCTTGTCGGCCATGCCGCACTGTTTACCGGCGAGGGCCTCGAGGTTGGAGCGTGGCACCGAGTACGAATTGCTCTGGTGGATACCGGCGAAGGCGGCGGTGACGAGCTCGAAAAGCACCACCACGGCGGCGATCCAGGCGAGTGGGGCACCGGCCATCGAATGCCAGAGGCGCCGATACCACCGGTGATGTTCCTGTTTCCACTGTTCGTCGGGTTCGGCGACCGGATCGGTTCCGGAGAACGGTTCCCGGAAGTGGAACCACAGCGCGAGCAGCAACAGCAGCAGCGCGATCACCAGCAGCACGGTCCCCACGCGGAAGACGATGGTGACCTGTCCGACGCCCCATGGCATCCCCCACGCCGAGGAGTAGTAGTACGAGTTGGGCGCGGTGAAGGCGAGCCCGGTGATGAAGAAGACGAGTGCCGCGTACAGGGTCCGGTTGCGGCGTGAGTGCATCGCGCTCTGGCTCGCCGCGATCGCCGCGATGGCGGCCAGGGCTGCGGCGAGTCCGGCGAACACGCCGAAATGGTGGGTCCACTTGGTGGGGGTGAACATCAGGAACACCAACGACGCAAAGGTGATCCCGACGATACGTCGGGACGGCCCGAGTGCCGTCCCGGGGATCCGGGACTTGCGGATCAGCACCGCCGCCGACACCACCAGGCCGAGGATCATCGCGAGCACGGCGAAGCGGCGGGCGATGGAACCGTCGGCGGAGAACGCGAACAGCGAAGAGTAGCGGTCGATCTCGTTGTACCAGTGCAGCGACGGGCCGAGCGCCGACTTCATGCTCGACGCCTCCATGAAGGAGCGCAGCGTGAGGTTGGAGAACACGGCGAAGATCACCAGGGTGCCGGCGGCGAGGATCGGGGAGATCAACGCCAGATAGGACGTCCACCCCGAACCGATCACCCGTGCCCGTTTGAGCAGCGCGAGGATCATCGGTCGGGCACCGGCGATCAGTGCGGCGACGGCGAGCAGACCGGTGGGTCCGGCCGCCAGACTGAACGCACCGAAGATGCAGGCGATGGCGGCCGGGAGCAGTCGCCCGGTGGCGATCGACCGTTCCACCGAGCACCAGGTCAGCAGTGCGCCGAGGCAGATGATCGGTTCCGGGCGCAGACCGTTGTTGAACGGGAACCACGACGCCAGGAAGACGAAGGCCGCCGTCCAGCCGACGGCCGGACGGATCAGTGCGGCCCGGCCGAGGCGGGGCAGCACCTCGTGGCTGATGATCAGCCACGACGCGATCCCGCACAGCAGGGCGGGCAGTCGCATCCAGGGGCTGGCCACCGAGATGTGGCTGAGCATGCCGAAGACCTGGTAGTACCACCCGAACGGTGCCTCGGGTGCGCCGTACCAGCGGAAGTAGTTGGCCGTGTACTCGCTGTTCTGGGCGACCCGCGACATCGTCATCAGGTAGCCGTCGTCGGAGGTGTTGGGGCCGATGAAATGCCAGATCAGCAGGCCGCCGATGACGACATAGTCGCGGGCGTTGAGCCGCCACCACCGTGCCGGGAAGATCCGACGATGACCGCGGCCGTCGGTGGAGTCGAGTACCGCCAGCGAGGCGAGGGAGATCAGGGTGCACACGATCCCGACCGCCAGGACCAGCCACTTCAGCACGGTGGGGGTGGAGGTGTAGCGGGAGTCGATGGTGACGTGGGCGCGCAGGCCCGGCAGGTCGGCGGCGGCCCCGGACAGGTCGGTGAACAGGCCGGTGACCTGCGGTCGCTGATCGGAGCTGAACTGGTTGGTGTCGACTCCGGTGAGTGCCTCACCGGAGTCGTTGTGCATGCCGACGAACTCGGCGGTCACCTCGGAGGAGTCGGCGTGGACGACGATCTCGCGGCAGTCCTGTGACCGCATCTGGGCGACTGTCGCCGACACCAGCGGCAGATTGCGGTTGACCACCTCGACGGTCTGGCGGTCGGGGGCGTCACCGGCCTGACCGGTACGGCGGATGAACAGACCGCGTTCGGAACTCTTCTCCGCCTGCTTGGGCAGCGTCGAGAGCAACACGGACTCGCCGTCACGCAGGTCACCGACCGCCGAGCACGGGATGGCGATGTCCAGGTCGATCGGGACGTAGGCGGTCAGCGGCGCCGAGACGGAGTTGATCTGCCCGTTCTGCGGCCAACTGATCTCTGCGGTGGTCTGGTTGACCGGCATCAGAGGGGTGGCGAGGGCGAGGATCAGACCCGCCAGTCCGGTGATGATCGCGAGGAGCTTTGCTCTCCCCACCCTCGACGTTGCTGGCACAAAGAGTGATCGTAGTGGGTGAGTCTGTGCGGGCCGCGCCGTGGCAGCGGGCGGCCTCCCACCGGGCGTGACCTCAGCGGTGTCGGGCCCGGCCCGGGCCTCGGATGGACTTGTAGGCTGACCCCATGTCGACCGACCCCACCGAGTCAACCCCGCTGCCGATCCTTCTGCTCAACGGCCCCAACCTCAACACCCTGGGCTTGCGGCAGCCGGAGATCTACGGGTCCGACACCCTCGCCGACGTCGTCGACCTCGCCGAGCGCACCGCGTCCGAGCTGGGCTATGGGCTGCGTGCCGCGCAGACCAACCACGAGGGCGAGATGATCGACTGGATCCATGAGGCCCGCGGCCAGGTGTCGGGGATCGTGATCAACCCGGCCGGCTGGACCCACACGTCGGTGGCGCTGGCCGACGCGCTGGTGATCCCGGAGGTGCCGATCATGGAGGTGCACATCTCCAACGTGCACAAGCGGGAGGCGTTCCGGCATCACTCGTACGTGTCGCCGATCGCCGCCGGGATCATCGTCGGTTATGGCGTCCGCGGGTACGAGTACGCCATCCGACGTCTCGTGGAACTGATCTCGGACTGACACGAGCGCGGCACCGGCGACCGAGGGTTTCGTCCCACTCGACAGTCGCGCGGGGAGTTGCCGGTTGAGTGGTTGGCCGCAACGACCCCCAACAACCCCAGGGGTGAACCCGAATCCCCAGGGTGAACAGCTTTCACAACTTATCCACAAATACTGTTCTACTGGAGAATTCGCAGATTTCTCGTACATGTGTGGCACTACTGACGATTCTGTGGGCACCCAACGGTGCGCCTAAAGCACGCAACGCCCTGTCTCCCATAATGTTTGGTTTGCGAAGACTAAACAGAAGGAGCAAGGCGTTGCGCACGACCACTGTACTGCAGAAGCTACTGGGAGTCGAGCACCTGACGGTGCTCGATGTGGAGTTTGTCGACAATGTCGGCACGTCGGGAGTAGTGGTGACGGTCCGGGCTCACGCCCAGACGCGATCTCGATGTCCTCGATGTCATAAGCGTTGTCCTGGATACGATCAGAGCAATCAGCCACGACGTTGGCGCCACCTCGACCTCGGTGGCTGGCGCTGCTATCTGCAAGCCTCGGTACGACGAGTACGGTGTCCAGAACACGGTGTGCTCACCGAAGAAGTGCCCTGGGCCAGGCCTGGGGCCAAGGTGACCAGGGCGTTCGACGACACTGCCGCGTGGTTGACCGCGCATTGTCCGGCAACGGCGGTGTGCGAGTATCTCCGCGTGTCATGGCGGACTGTGACCCGGAGCGTCGAACGCGTCGTCACTGACTACGTCGGAACTATCGACCGCCTGGATAACCTGCGGCGCATCGGTATTGATGAGATCGCCTACCGCAAAGGTCACCGATACCTGACCGTGATCGTCGATCATGACTCCGGCCGGCTGGTATGGGCGCGAGAGGGGGCCAGGAAGGAGACCCTGCACACCTTCTTCGATGAGCTCGGGGAGCAACGCACCGCGCAGTTGACCCATGTCAGCGCTGACGCCGCCAAATACATAGCGGTGGTCGTCGCCGAGCGCGCCCCAGACGCTATCTGGTGCATGGACCCGTTTCATGTGGTCCAGTGGGCGACAAAAGCTTTGGACCGAACCCGGCAACGAGTCATGCATCGGATCACGGGCCTGAGTAAAGTTGAGCGACGGAATCTGCGGTGGGCGATGCTGAAGAATCCAGAGAACCTGACCGATACCCAGTTGCATCTGCAGCACAAAGTCGTTTCTCGGGCAAACGATGAGTTGGCCCGCGCCTATCAACTCAAAGAGCAACTGCGGTATGTATTCCACGGCAAGCACAACGACCCCTGGCGGGCGATCGGGCGGTGGATCATCTGTGCTCGAGAGAGCGGGATCATCGAGATGCGCGGACTCGCCACCAGCGTCGAGGCGCAGAAGACTCAGATTTACAACTCGATCGTGAGTGACGTGTCGAACGCGCGGGTGGAAGCCACCAACACGCACCTTCGTGCAATCACGAAACGCGCATACGGATTTCATACACCCGAAGCCCTTATCGCGATGTCGACACTCACGCGGGGAGGTGCGTGTCCTACTCTCCCGCAGCGTAATTGACCCACAGAAAGATCAATAGAGCCACATGTGTTCGCTACAATGGAACACATGCAGGGGGAGCTGGAGACCATTCTCGACGCACTCATCGATTGTCGTTTCGACGACGATCCGACCGGGCCGGACGTGTTCATGGACATGCGGACACTGGTCACCATCAGGAATGTCGTCGACGCGCTGACCGCGTCGGGAGCCGGGCATTTGGATCGGCTGGGGGTGGCGCAACGGCATGGGCACAAACCGATCGCCTTGTTGATCGAGATGGGGTACGCGCCTTCCGTCGCTGCGCGGATGCAGCGGATCGGCACCTCGGCGGTGGTGGACTGCACACTGAAACATGCGGCCGACGGCGCGATCTCGGGTGAGCATGTCGATGCGATCGTGCGTGGGCTCAACCAGATCGGCTTGCGTGCCGGGGAGGCTCCGACTGCCGAGACCTGGGCCGAGTTCGAGGGTGATCTGTTGGCGCAGGTGTTGTCGGGGGCCAAGCCTGCTGAGGTGATGGCACGGGCACACCAGTTGGGTGACCATCACTCGTCGGATGCCGAGGGTGGACGCCCGGCGAAAGAGGACCGCAATCTGAATGCCCTGGATATCGGGCGGACCGATGATGGGCGGGTCGCCGTCTCGGGGAGTCTGGATGTGGTTGTCGGCGAAAAGCTCGCGACGGCGATCGAACAACTGTCGGCGCCGGTGCCCCAGCCGGATGGTTCGAACGATCCCCGTGAAGCGCCCCGACGTCGCGCTGACGCGTTGGAGATGGTCTTGGATACGGCGGCTGGTGCGGGGGATCGGTCGGTGACCGCTCTACCGTCGGCGTTGATCAACCTGTCGGTTCCCGCGGACGCACCGGACAAGTCGGCGTTGGCGTTCGGTGGGTCGATCACCCACGGCACTTTGTTGGAAACCAGTTGTGACGGCGTGGTGGTCATGACCATCGTCGACGGCGAACGCGTCCCGTTGGATATGGGCCGGTCGAAACGGTTGTTCACCGCCGGCCAGCGGCGTGCGTTGTTCGAGCGGGATCGGTGTTGTATCAAGTGTGGTGCCCCGGCGTCGAGGACTCAGGCTCATCATATTGCGCATTGGTCGGATGGTGGTGCCACCGACCTGGCGAACGGCTGTTTGTTGTGTGCGTCGTGTCATGCCGATGTGCATCACAACGGGTGGGATGTCTATATGGGGCCGGATGCTCATCCGTGGTTGATTCCGCCTGAGGTGGTGGATCTGCGTCGTCGTCCGATTCCGGCGTATAACAGGCGGTTTGCTGATGAGTTGCCGAATGCTGCCTGACCTTTTGTAGAAGCTTGTGTTCTTTGAGAACTTCATAGAGATTTGGGTGGGTGTCGGAGCCTCCGTTGGTTGCGTTGGTGAGTTCGGCCGGTGGAGGTTTCGACACGACTTGTCGCTTCGCTCCTCGTCGGCTCAACCATCAACGGAGCGTGGCTGATTGAGCTGAGCCCTCTTGCATGATTGAGCCGCGCCTACCTTGCTGATTGAGCCGCGCCTACCTTGCTGATTGAGCCGGGACTTCTACGATGATTGAGCCGGGACCGAGCGTAGCGAGGACCCGTGTCGAAATCTCCGTAGCGTGGGTTGGGTGGTGATCACCTCGGAGGTGGTTGGGTTGGCGAGTTCGGCTGTCTGAGGTTTCGACTCGTCTTGTCGCTTCGCTCCTCGTCGGCTCAACCGTCAACGGAGCATGGCTGATTGAGCCGGGACCGAGCGTAGCGAGGACCCGTGTCGAAATCTCCGCAGCGTCCGTTGGGTGGTGTCCACTTTGGTGGTGGTCATGTTGGCGAGGTCGGCCGGCGGGGGTTTCGACTCGACTTGTCGCTGCGCTCCTCGCCGGCTCAACCACCAACGGAGAGTTGATGTTCGATCAGTAGTCGTGCTCAGCGGTTCAGCGCCGTGCGGGCCATCTCCGCAACCGAGCCGTCCACGCGTGGTCCATGCCCGGGGAACAGGACGGAGGCGTCGAGGCGGGTGAACTCCTCGATGGTGCGGCGAGCGGTGGGGACGTCGTGCTGGAACACATCAGGAAGGCACTGACACCCCGACACCGCCGAGATCGGATGGTCGCTGACCAACGCATCCCCCGACACCAAGACCTGACCGTCGGCGACGAGGTAGGCGCTGTGGCCGTCGGTATGACCGTGCGCGGCGACCGGTTTCGGTGCTCCGGGCAGGTCGAACGGGTCGGGGAAGGGCTGTGTGGCGTCGATCCCGGCATGACTCAGCACGCCGAGTGGGGTGACCATCGCCAGCCACCGCAGCACGCGGGGCCGGTAGGCGATCGCCGCGATGCCGGCCGGGGTGGCCTGCTGCAGGTAGTCGCGGCGGGCATGACCCACCTCGTCCGGATCGGCATACACCGGGAAACCATGCTGCTCCGCCAGTTTCGCGAGACCACCGAGATGGTCGACGTGCGCGTGGGTGAGCAGCGCCCCGCGGATGTCCGACGGTGATCCGCCGATCCGCCAGATCGACTCCACCACCGCGCCGGCCTGTCCGGGGTAGCCGCCGTCGATCAGGGTCAGACCCGAATCGTCCTGCAGGATCACCCAGTTCACCGCCGGTGTCGACACCAGATGTGCCGTCGACGACGCGCCGGTCACCGAACTGATCTCGAAATCGTTGCGGGACATGGAGAGCACCTACTTCCGGACTACCAGGACGAACGGGCCGACCTCGGTGACCTCGAACCGGGGGTCGTCGAACAACGTGCGGTCGAAGGTCACCGTGTAGCGCTTGACGTTCGGATCGTTGGGATAGACGTCCTCGGCCAGCCGCAGCGTGTATCCGTCGGCGGCATAGCGGAACAAGAACACATTCGGGGCCGGCCACGGCGAACGGTCGATCCGGCCGATCAGGTCGTCGGCACTGGTCGCCTCCGACCAGGCGGAGATGGTGGCGGCACGTTTGTCGAACTCGGCCAACGGGTTCGCATAATGCGAGGTGAGGCCCTGGAACCCCCAGAACGGGTAGATCGACAGGAAGCCGTAGTCGGCGGTGAGCACGATGTTCTCGGTGTCGGGCCGCCCGGTCTGCTGCTCGATCAGGTGCCGCAGTTGCGGATAGAACGATTCCGCACCGGCCGGCCGCTGGTCGGCACGCTCACCGTAGCCGTCGGTGTCGGTGTAGGCCGTGGTGATCTCGTGCGACAGGTATCCGGGGATGCCCTGGGCCAGGGTGATCGCGGCGGCGGTGGCCACCGCACCGATCACGAACCGGATGTCGCCGAATCTGCCCACCGCCCACCTCGACAGCTCGGCCACACCGAACACGCCTGCGGCGGCGAGGATCCCGACCAGGATGGGGTCGAGGCGGAAGCTCAGCAGGGTCGACCCGGTCGCCGTGCGGATCATCGACAGCAGGCAGAACAGGTAGATGCCGACCACCGCGATCCCGAACGCCAGGGCGATGGTGCGGGTGCGGAAGCGCAGCAGGATCCAGATCAGGCCGATCAAGGTGATCAGCCCGATCAGATTGGTCTGGAACATCGGAAGGGGCAGCAGGGCACCACGTTCGGGCAGGTAGTGTTCGGCGGTCCCACCGCTGGCCGGGGCGTTCCGCAGACGGTCGAGCACATACGGCGCCCACACCAGGGCCGCCACCACCATCGCGACCACGGCCATCACGACCAGCCGGACGAGGACGGCGAGGACCGCGCCGCGTCGGGTCTGCATCACGGTGTCGCCGGGTACCGCCTTGTTCCCGGCCCGCCGCCAGGCGTCGACGATCAGCACCAACGCCATGAGCACGGCAATACCGGCGAACAGGCCGGCATAGAGGGTGTAGAAGGTGGCACACAGACCCAACATCAGGCCGACCGCCACCACCGACACCCAACTCGTCCCCGCGGCGAGCGAAGCGGTCGGACCGTCGGCCAGGCGTGAGCGTCCGCGCAGCGCGTACAGCATCGGGATCAGCATCGGGATGCCGATCAGCACCAGCACCGCCGCATACGGTTCGGGGGAGGCGTACATCAGGGTGGTCACGGTGACCGCGAGCGCGATCGCCGCACCCCGGTCGCCGCCGACCATCCGGTTCCACAACACCACGGCGATCGCCGCGGCGATGGCGATGGTCAGGATCGCCCACGGCTTGTAGGCCTCCCAGGCGGGCATACCGGTGGCCTCGGCGTAACGCCCTCCCCACCAGAACCAGCCGGCCGGATAGTAGGGCGCCAGATCGATGTAGGTCATGTCCGCCAGTCGCGGACTCGACGTCAACCGGGTCAGGTACTCGGTGCGGAACTGCTGGTCCACCGACAACCCGAACAGGTACAGCCGGGTGGCACCCAGCGGCATCCCGAGGGTCACCGTGACCAGGCCGGCCACGCCGATCGTCGAACACAGTGTGGTGATCCAGCGACTGCGCCCGTACCGGTAGGCGATCGCTCCGACCAGCAGGAAGGCGATCGCGATGACCTGCCCGACGGTGGTCAGCGCACGCGTCACATTGGACGAGTTGAACGCCGGCCACTGGACGGTGTCGATCACCTTGACGCCGACGAGGCCGATGATCGCGGCGACGACGACGGCGGCGACGAGTTCGAGCAGCGTGGTCAGACGCGGATCGAGGCCGCGCCGGGTCACCGTGGAATTCACCTGATCACACCGGGAGCTTCCGGAACACCTTCCGCGGGATGTGCCGCAGCACCATCATGATGTAGCGGAACGTGCCGGGCACCCACACGATCTCCTTGTGCGCGTCGGCGGCGGCGACGGCCAGCCGGCCGACGTCCTCCTTGTTCACCGTCAGCGGGGCCTCGGCCACGTGCGCCGACAGCCGGGTGCGGACCTGGCCCGGGCGCACCACGAGGACACCGATGCCGTCGGCGGCCAGCGCCTCACCGAGACCGAGGTAGAAGCCGTCGAGGCCGGCCTTGGTGGAGCCGTACAGGAAGTTGGAACGCCGGACCCGTTCACCGGCAACCGAACTCATCGCGATGATCTGGCCGTGGCCCTGCTTGCGCAGCTTCTCGCCGAGCAGCACGCCGACACTCACCGCGGCGGTGTAGTTGATGGTCACCTCGGTGACGGCCTTGGCCTGGTCCTGCCACACGGCCTCGTCGTCGAACTGCACACCGGCGGCGACGATCGCGACGTCGATGTCGCCGTTGGCGAAGGCCTTTTCGATGACGGCCGGGTGGGTGTCGGGGGCCAGCGCGTCGAAGTCGATGACCTCGACGTCGGTGGCACCGGCCTGCTTGATGGTGGCAGAGGCGGCGTCGACGGCGGGATCACCGGGGACGGCGGCCAGCACCACGCGGGCCGGTCCGCGCTTGAGGTACTCGGCGGCGATGGCCAGGCCGATCTCGGAGCTGCCACCGAGGATGAGGATCGATTGCGGGGCGCCTACGGCGTTGAGCATGGGTGTCCTGTCTGTTCAGGGAGGAGAGTGGATTTCGGTTGCGCGTCAGGCGAGTTCGAGTCGGCGTGCCATGTCGGACATGAACACCCCGGTGGGGTCGATCTCGCGGCGCTTGGCGATCCAGGTGTCGATCTGCGGGTACATCTTGTGGAAGCTCGCCGCCGAGGTCCGCGAGTCCTTCGCGGTGTAGAGGCGTCCGCCCATCTCCATCACCCGCCGGTCGAGGTCGTTGAGGAACTCGGCCAGACCGCGCTTGACCGGGAAGTCCAGGCAGACGTTCCAGCCGGCGAACGGGAAGCTCAGCGGGGCCTTGTTGCCCTCGCCGAACAGTTTGATCACGTTGAGGAAGCTGACATTCCCCGACGCCTGGATGTCGATGATGAGCTGCTTGAACTCGGTCTCGTTGCCGGTCGGCACGATGAACTGGTACTGGGTGAATCCGCCGCCACGGCCGTAGGCGTTGTTCCACTCACCGATGATGTCGAGCATGTGGTAGAACTGCGCCAGATTCTTGATCTTGCCCTGCGAGTTGGAACCGATCCGGTAGTAGGCCTCGCCGACCAGCATGAAGTCGAGCTTGTTGGCCAGACCCCGCGGGAAGACGTTCGGCAGGCTGATCAGCGGCTTGTTGTTGAAGCTCAGCGGATCCTTCTGGTACTTCGCCGGCAGCTCGTCGAAGCTCGCGAGATCGCCACGGCTGAACGAACCACGGCCCAGCTTGGCGCCGCCGCTGATGGTGTCGAACCATCCCGAGGCGTACTCGTAGCCGTCCTCGTAGCGCTGCTCGAGGTGCAGGGCGATGGTCTCGTCGAGGTTGTCGGTGACGAACGAGTCGGCCAGGAAGAACGCCGACTCGGTGCGCTTCATCTGGATCTTGGCGCGCAGCACGATGCCGGTCAGGCCGATACCGGCGACGGTCGCCCAGAACAGCGAGCCGTCGGCGTCGTCAGGCGAACCCTCCGGCCGCAGGGTCAGGATCCGGCCGTCGGCGACGAGCAACTGCAGCTCGACGACGTGACTGCCGAAGCTGCCTGCGCTGTGGTGGTTCTTGCCGTGGATGTCGTGGGCGATCGCACCGCCGACGGTGACCTGCCGGGTTCCGGGCAGCACCGGCACCCACAGGCCGTGCGGCAGGGCGGCCATCATCAGCGCATCCAGCGACAGACCGGCGTCGACGTCGACGATGCCCGTCTCGTCGTCGATGGAGTGGATACGGGTCAGAGGCGTCATGTCGATCGTGAGGCCACCGGAGTTCTGCGCCGACTCGTTGTACGACCGGCCCAGGCCGCGGGCGATGACGCCGCGCTTGAGGTAGTCGGGCTTGTCGGCGTTGCTGTCGGCGACCCGCGCCACCGCGTCGGCGATGACCTCGGGGTACGGCGTGGAGAGCACGTGCCCTTCGATCGGGGTGGTGCGAGACCATCCCACGAGGGTGCGCGTGGTGATCGGCAAGAGCTCTTCTGTAGACATCGGCCAAGATCCTACCCGCCCGTAGCCACGGCGCCCGGGGGTTGACCAGGCGGGGGAGAGCCCGCTCACGCCCGAGTGGGTGTGGGCCGACGGCGGAATGTGCCTCGACCGAGGGAACTATCGGCGAATTGTCGGTACAGAACCGCGAATCCGACGCAGAGATGGGCGTCCGCTATTACTGTTTCGCGTGTTATGTGCGTCACATTCTTTCACTGATGAGGGAGCCGCCATGTCGACATCGATCGCCCGCAGGAACCGACGACGTGGGCGGCGCCGAGCCGCGGGAGTGCTGGTGGCCGCCGCGGCGACCACAGCGCTCGCCATCGGAGGAACCAACTCGGCCGCGCAGGCGGCCCTGGTGCCGACGGTTCCAGGGGCTTCGGCAGGATGTGATGCGGGGGACGCCGAGGTCCGGGGCGGTACGTTCCTGTTGTCGGAGGTGCTCGCGGACTGCACCGGGTCTTCTCCTTCGATCGTCGCGCAGATTGCCGACGGGCTCATCGGCGTATTCGCACCGGATCTGCCGGTGCGGTTGTCTACGTTCAACGGGGCGAACGCGACGACGGCACTCCCCGGTGTCGGTCCCTCGGCGTACGCCACGATCGAAGGCACCGGCTACGCCTCGGCTTTGGTCGCACTGGGCGGGTACGCCACCGCGAACGCTCAGAACCACGTCAGCGGTGCCATAGCGATCGCGGGCCTGGGCGGCATCAGCAACGCCGACGCCAACCTCTTGGGCCTGGCGTTGGCGCTCACCGCGGGGCCGGGGACCGCCAACGCCACTGCGTTGCCCGGCGGCATCGTCATCGTCGATGTGTTGGGTGATCTGATCCCGATCGGCGGGACCGTGACCGCGGAGGCGACCGCACTGGGTGGCATCGCGAGTGCCCTGTGGAATCCGATCGACGGCGGGCAGGCGATCTGCACCGCGGTGTACGCGACGGCGAGTGTGTCGCGAGGCGGAAACAACATCGACTCCTGCACGAGCGTGCTGTTCATCTTCCAGAAGTACCAGCACGGTGACGGTCCGGAGGTGTACGCGATCAAGAATCCGTTCTCGGTGGTGCTGGTGTCGCCGCTCTCGGATTCACTTGCCGGCTCCATCGCCGCGATCGCCGAAGCCCTGGGCATCCCCGAGGATGTCGCCGCTCTCCTTGCCGGACAGTTCATCCCGAAGTTCGACCAGGATCTGATCCGGGTGTCGTTCGGACCGGACGGACCCGACATCGGCACCGACCTGTTCTCCACGACGACGACCACGACGTCGGCCCGAGTGGCGAGTGCTCCGGTCGTCGCCGCTGCCGAGATCGCCTCCGCCGACGACGTCGTCGCCGACACCGGCGACGCGACGGTCGAGACCCCGACGGTCGAGACCCCGACGGTCGGCGATGCCGATGACACCACGCCGACCACCGAGCCCGACGCCACCGAGCCCGAGAGCACCGAGTCCGAGAGCACTGAGCCCGACGCCACCGAGTCCGAGGGCACGGAGCCCGAGGCCACCGAGCCCGAGGCGACGGATACGGAGACCACAGGCACGGGGACCACGGACACGGAGAGCACGGACACGGACAGCCCGGAAACCGAGGCCGGCGCGTCCGACAACAGCGAGCCGACCGAGGCGGAGTAACCGGCTTCCCGCGTACTGGACGTCCTTCCCGCTTGTCGGCTCCGGCGAGCGGGAAGGACGTCGGTACACCGGAACCCCGGGACCCGAGCTCAGCCAACCCGAGCTCAGCCCACCGCGATCTCAGTCCACCGCGATCTCAGCCCAGTGCCGCCATCGCGGCATTGCGGCCGGGGATGCCGCTGACGCCGCCACCGCGGCGGGCTCCGGCCCCGCACAACAGCAGTCGGGGGTGGCGGGTCTCGACACCCCAGGTGCCCACCTCGTCGTCGGTCTCGGCCCACGGCCACTGCAACGAGCGGTGGAAGATGTTGCCGCCCGGCAGGCCCAGGGTGGCCTCGAGATCGAGCGGGGTCTTGGCCTCCAGGCATGCGTTGCCGTGCACATCGGTCGCGATCACCGATGAGATGGGTTCGGCCAGAACCGAATCCACCGATCGTAGGGTGGCGTCGACGGCGTGCTGGACCGCGCCGGGCGCGGCGAACACCTCCGGCGGCAGATGCAACCCGAACAGGGTGAGCGTGTGTTTGCCGTCGAGTTCGGGGCCGAGGATGGTGCGGTCGGACAGGGTGTGGCAGTAGATCTCGCACGGCGGGACGTCGGGCACCTCGTCACGTCGCGCCTGTTCCCAGGCCGCCCGTAACTGGTCGTAGGACTCGTTGATGTGGACGGTCCCGGAGAACGCGGCCTCCGGTGCCACCGACCGGTCGCGCAGCCCGGGCAGCCGGTCGAGCAGCAGGTTGATCTTCAGCTGCGACCCCTGCGGCGCCGGTTCGGTGTCGATCGGGTCGTCGAGCATGGTGTTGAGCACGGCCGGCGCGCATGCGCCGTAGAGCATCGAGCCGCGGGCGGTCCCGATCCGCTGCCGGGTACCCCCGACAACGTATTCGACGGTGCCGTCGGCCGGGTCGACGCCGATCACCCGTGCGCCGGTGCGGATCTCGGCACCGGCAGACACCGCCGCCTGATAGAGCGCCCCCGACACCGCGCCCATCCCGCCGACCGGGACGTCCCAGTCGCCGGTTCCGCCGCCGATCAGGTGATACAGAAAACAGATGTTCTGCCGCAGGGATCGGTCGTGCAGGTCGGCAAAGGTGCCGATCAGCGCGTCGGTCGCGACGATCCCGCGGATCACGTCGTCGTCGAAGTACTTCTCGATCAGCTCGCCCAACGGCCGTTCGGTCAGCTGATCCCACAGCTCGGCGACACCCGGATCGCCGCTCGGATCGCCGCTCGGATCGCCGCTCGAATCAGCACCGACGACGAGTTCCCGGATCTGTTCGACGCCGCGCAACGGTTCGAGCATGCTGGGGAAGACGCGGCGCGCGATGGTGCCCATGCGGTCGTAGAACCGCTGCCACGCACCGAAATCGGCGTCCGAGCCGGTGACCGCACGGAATGCTGCGGCGGTGGCATCGGGGTCGGCGGTGTCGACGAGCAGGCCACGCGCCGGATCGCCGGGTACCGGGGTGTAGGAGGAGTGGCGGCGCCGGATCAGCGTGATGTCGAGGTCGAGGTCGAGGTCGGTGATGATCTGCCGTGGCAGCAACGACACCAGGTACGAATAGCGCGACAGCCGTGCCGGCATACCCGGGAAGGGCATCGCCGACACGGCTGCACCACCGACATGATCGGCCGCCTCCAGCACCAGAACAGAACGGCCTGCCCGCGCCAGATAGGTGGCGGCGGTCAGGCCGTTGTGTCCGGCACCGATGATGATGTCGTCGTGGGATTCCGGACCGATCCGTTCAGGAGTCATCGGCCCCAGAATCCCACGGACTCACCGGTGGGCGGGCGGGATCAGCGCATGATCTTCGCGAGCCACGGGGTGGAGTCGGGCATCGACGCCAGCACCGCACCCGAGTGATCCTCTTCGGGGTACACGTGCAGGGTGACCGGCTGGTTGTTCGCCTTCATCTGCGCGTACAGCGACAGCGCCGACGGTGCCGGCACATCGGCGTCCTTGAGGCCCTGGCCGAGGAAGATCGGCCGGTCGTAGCCCTTGTACGGCGTCTTCATGTACTCACGCAGGGCCGGAGCGGCACCCGGGATCGACATCAGCGGCTTGCTGAACCAGGTGTTCACCTCGTCGCCGCTGAGCTGCTGCTTGAGGATCGGGTAGCAGGTGGTGCGACCCTCTTCCAGACGCTGCAGACCCTTCTTGTTGAGCACCGAGGTGATCTTGAGGTCCGGGCGGGTCTCGTTGAAGCCGGCCAGGATGAACGCGGTGTAGGCGTTGAGGCTGCCGGGCAGGGCGAACGGCGGGACCTGCGGGCCCAGGTTCTGGTACAGGTACTCCAGGTTGGCAGGGATGCCGGTGGCGACCACGCCGCGGTAATCCAGACCCGATCCGCGGCTGAACTCGGTGGCATAGCGCGCGCCGTTGAGTGCGGCGGCCGCACCCTGCGACTGGCCGATGATGGCCCACTTCTTGCCCAGCGGCAGACCTGCCTGCTGCGAGGCGACGACGATGTCGACGATCGAATGTGCGGCGGCCTTGCCGTTCAGGTAGGCCATCAGGCCGGGGGTGCCCAGGCCGACGTAGTCGGCGGCGACGACGGCATAGCCCTGGTCCAGCCAGTGGCCGAGGTACTCCACGTCGCGGGCGCTGCGCGGGAACGCCGACGGGGTGCAGTCGTCGTTCATGCCGACGGTGCCGTGCGCCCACGAGATCACCGGCCAGCCACCGGCGGGTGCGGTGCCCTTGGGCACGAAGACCGCACCGGTGCTGGTGGCCTTCTTGTTGTGCTGGTCGAGGGTGGAGAACTGCACCCGGTAGGCCGAGCTCGCGGCGGGCAGGGTCAGCGGCTGCGCCAGCGGCACCTTGGCCATCAGCGTGCCGGGCTTCGCCGGAATGGCACCGGAGTACTCGGTGACGTCGAGGCCGGACCAGTTCGGGATGCCCACGACCACTTCGTCGTCGGCACGGGCGATCGGTGTCGCCACCGCCACGCCGAGCAAGAGCAGGAAGGGGATGACGAGCAGCCGGAACCGGCGACGTCGGGCTGTGTTGAACATGTGGCGAAGCTTAGAAACTTCTGTGGCAGATGTTAAGCCCGATCCGTGCCCGGTTCTGGTGTGATTCGTGCCCGGGGATCGCGGTCAGCGCATGATCTTCGCCAGCCACGGGGTGGAGTCGGGCATCGACTGCAGCACCGATCCCGCATGATCGGCGTCGGGGTAGACCTTCAGGGTGACCGGCTGGTCGTTGGCCTTCATCTGTGCGTACAACGACAGTGCCGACGGCGCGGGCACGTCGGCGTCGAGCAGGCCCTGGCCGAGGAAGATCGGACGGTCGTAGCCGCTGGACGGGGTCTGCATGTACTCGGTGAGTGCCGCCCGCGCATCGGGGATGTCGCTGACCGGCGCGGACAGGAACTGATCGAGCCGCACACCCTTCACCGCCGTCGCCATCTCCGCATTGCAGAGGGTGCGGGCATTGGCCACCAGTGCCCGCCCGGTGTGGGTGAGCACCCGCTCGGGGTGCAGATCGGGGCGGACGTCGGCGAATCCGGCGAAGATGTAGGCGGTGTAGGACGTGAGCGCCTCGGGTAGCGAGACCGGGACCGGTGGTGCCAGGGCCACGACCTGTTCGATGTTCGCGGGGGTGCCGGTGGCGACGACGCCGCGGTAGTCCAGTCCGCTGCCCGCCGACAACGTGGTGGCGGCATGGGCGGCGTTCAGGGCGGCCCCGGCCCCCTGTGAGTGCCCGACGATCGCCCATGTGCGCGACAGGGGTGCGTCGAGGTGCATCCGGTGGGCGGCGAGCACCGAGTGCACCACCGAGTTCGCCTCCACCTTGCCGTTCAGGTAGTCCATGATCCCCGGGGTGCCGAGTCCGACGTAGTCGGTGGACACGATCGCGTATCCCTGGTCGAGCCAGTGGTCGAGGTAGACCGGGTCGACGTCGCCGCGGGTATGCGCCGACGGTGTGCAGTCGTCGCCGAGCCCGGTGGTGCCGTGGGCCCACGCGATCACCGGATACCCGCCGGCGGGGGCGGGGGTACGGGGCAGGAACACCGCGCCGGTGCTCACCGCCGGCCGGTCGTGGGCGTCGCGGGTGGCATAGAGCACGCGGTAGGCGTGACCGGCCTTGGGCAGGCTCAGCGACTCGTCCAGCGGGACCTGGGCCAGCACCGTCCCCGGTGCGCCGATGGGGCCGGAGTACTCGCGGGCGTCGAGCCCCGACCAGATCGGGGCCGGTGTCGGGGGCGCCGTCGGCGCGTGCCGGGGTGTCGATGCCGACCAGCGTTCCGGTGACGGCCGCGGCGATCGCGGCAGCGGCGATGCGGTTCCGGATGGTGCGTGGTGCGCGCGAGTTCATATGTCCGACACTATCGTTAGGCACGCGAATGATATGCGTGGCGACGCGAACAGAAGACTGTGGGATATCCGTTTTCGGGCGGAGATGTGGTAGGGCCCACTATTCTTGACGCGTGCAGATCCCGACGGTCGACCTCACATCCGGTCAGGCCTTGCCCCTGGTCGGCCTGGGGACCTTCGACATGTTGGGAATGCCTTGTGCGCAAGCTGTTTCACATGCGATCCGGGTCGGATACCGGCTGCTCGACACCGCGTCGAGATATGCCAACGAACGCAGCGTGGGAATCGGGATCGAAGAATCCGGCATCGACCGCGCCGACATGATCGTGCAGACCAAGCTCGGCGGCGGCGATCACGGATTCGACGAGGCGATCAACGCCGCGAAAGACAGCGCCCGCCGGCTCGGGGTGTCCTACATCGACGTCTATCTGATCCACTGGCCGTGCCCGAGTCTGGGCCGCATGGTGGATTCGTGGAATGCCCTGCTGACGCTGGCCGACGAGGGGTTCATCCGGACACCGGGGGTGTCGAACTTCAAAGTCCATCACCTGCAGGCGCTCTACGACGCCACCGGCCGCTGGCCCGCGATCAACCAGATCCAGTGCTCACCGGCGCTGGCGCGGTGCGAAGTCCGGGAATTCATGGAGGCCAATGGGATTCATGCACAGGCCTGGCATCCCACCGGTCGCAAGGAAGCCATGCTCGGTGACGCCGAGATCATCCGGCTGGCACGCAAATACGGCAAATCGCCCACCCAGATCGCGTTGCGGTGGGCGGTGCAGCAGGGGATCGGTGTGGTGCCGAAGTCCTCGCACAAGGGACGCCAGCGCGAGAACATCGACCTGTTCGACTTCACCTTCGACGCCGACGACATGGCGGCCCTGGAGAGCCTCGATCGCGGGGAGCAGGCGGCCCGTGACTCCGACGTCGAAGAGGAGTTCTGACGGCACCGGGATCGCCGAAGGCATCGGGTCGACTAGGGTGGCAGGGTGTCTGACCCAGGCCACGAGCACGATCCCGCGGATCCCGTCGTCCACCATCATGAGGACTACGCCCACCGGCATGCCCCGATGCCGGTGGAGTTGCCCCTCGACGACGAGGAGGCATCGACCGACGTCGACCTGAAGACCCAGCTGATCCGGTTCGTCATCACCGGTGCCGGGTCGGCGGTTCTCGACTTCGGCCTGACCATCCTGTTGCAGTACGCGCTCGGCGCACCCTATGCCCTGTCCAAGGCGCTGGGCTTCCTGCTGGGCACCACCGTCGCCTACCTGATCAACCGGCGCTGGACCTTCCGCGCCGAGCCGAGCACCGCACGTTTCATCGCGGTGATCGTGCTGTACGCGGTGACCTTCGCGGTGAACGTCGGGCTCTACGCGTGGCTCTCGTCGCTGTGGGAGGACGGCCTGCTCTACAGCGCGATCGCGTTCGTGATCGCGCAGGGCGCCGCCACCGTGATCAACTTCGTCGTCCAGCGTGCGGTCATCTTCCGTATCCGGTGACCGGCCGTGACCGCGCGGGCGGTGGTGGTCGGGTCGGGGCCCAACGGGCTGTCGGCGGCCGTCCGGCTGGCCCAGGCCGGGGTGTCGGTACAGGTGATCGAGGGTTCCGACGAGATCGGCGGTGCCACCGGAACCGGTGAACTGTCGGTTCCCGGTGTCCGCCACGACCACTGCTCGGCCGTCCACCCGCTGGGGGTCGCCTCGCCCTACCTCGCCACGCTGCCCCTCGAACGGCACGGCCTGCGGTGGCGGTGGCCCGAGATCGACTGTGCCCACCCGCTCGACGACGGCACCGCCGGGCTGCTCCACCGCGACCTCGACACCACCGTCGCCGGTCTCGGCGCCGACGGCCGACGCTGGCGTGCCCTCGTCGGGCCGCTGACCGACCGGTTCGACGCCATCGCCGCCGACATCCTCGGTCCGGTCCTGCGCGTTCCCCGGCATCCGTTCGCCACGGCCCGATTCGGGGTCCGGGCACTCGCCCCGGCGAGCACCCTCGCCCGGACGCTGCGCACCCCTCAGGCCCGCGCCCTGCTGATCGGGATGGCCGCCCACGGCTTCACCCGGCTCGACCGGCCGGGATCGGCGGCGGTCGCGATGATGCTCGTCGCGGCCGGACACCGCAGTGGCTGGCCGGTCGCCGAGGGCGGATCGTCGGCGATCACCGCGGCGATGGCCGGCCTGCTGACCGAACTCGGCGGCACCATCACCACCGGCGTGCACATCCGGCGCCGCACCGATCTGCCCGACGCCGACCTGGTGCTGCTCGACGTGATGCCCCCGGCGGCGGCGGAGATCCTCGGGGCCGAGCAGCCCCGGCGGATCGGACGCGCCTATCGGCGTCGGCGGTCGGTGGGGGCGGCCTACAAGGTCGACTATGTGATCGACGGCGAGGTGGGTTGGACGGCAACCGATTGCGCGCGGGCCGGAACCGTCCACCTCGGCGGTTCGGCGGCCGAGATCGTCGAGGCCGAACGTCAGGTGGTCTCCGGGGTGATGCCGGAGCGGCCGTTCGTGCTGATCGGGCAGCAGTGGCTGGCCGATCCGGGCCGGGCCGCGGGACGGTTGCGCCCGCTGTGGGCGTATGCCCATGTTCCCGCGGGGTACCCCGGAGACGTCACCGATGCCGTGACTGCCCAGATTGACCGATTTGCACCAGGTTTCGCCGATCGCGTGGTAGCGGCGCATGTGACCACGCCGCAGGAATCACAGCGCCGCAATCCCAATCACGTCGACGGTGACATCGGAGGTGGCCCCAATGATCTCCGGAACTTGATCGGACGACCCAGGTTGTCGATGAACCCTTATGCCACTGGGGTTTCCGGGGTGTACCTGTGTTCGTCGGCCACTCCTCCGGGTGGTGGTGTGCACGGGATGTGCGGTGTCCACGCGGCGCAGGCGGCGCTGCGCTACCTCGCATCGGGGTCGCGGTGAGTTAGTCTCGTGGCGAGACGGGGAAGCCAGATGAGATCCCGCACGACAGGTGAGGCCCTGCATGCAGCACGAGCATCGGATGACCGTTCAACGAACACTGTTCGCCGGACCCGATCCCCGGGTGGTCCCGGGCATGTACGTCGACGCCGATCTCGCCCGAATCCGGCCCGAACGCACCGCACTACGGCTCGAACCCGGTGCCGTGGTGAGCACCAACACCTACTTCGGCAGGTTCGCCGCGAGCTACTGGCAGCGCTACACCGCCGTCACCGACGTCCGGCTGACCCTGCACCACGCGTGTGGGCCGCAGACGCTGCTACGGCTCGACGTGGTGGCCTCCGATGCGAGCGGTCGGCGCCGTCCGCTGCAGACCCGGGAGATCACCGGTCAGGGCGAGGTGAGTGTGGATCTCGAGATCCGTCGCTTCGTCGACGGTGGCGGGATCTGGTTCGAGCTGACCGCGATCGGCGGGGGCGCACAGATCTCCGAGGTCACCTGGTCGGTGCCCGCGCCGGAACGGGACCGGCGGATCTCGGTGGTGATGTGCACATACGACCGTCCCGCGGAGGCGATCTCGACCCTGCTGACCCTCGGCGGTGACGCCGCGGCCGCCGACCTGATCGACGCGGTCCACGTCGTCGACCAGGGGACCCGACGCGTCGAAGACCACGACGAGTTCCATCGCGTGAAGAGTCTGCTGGGCGATCGGCTCCACTACGTCACGCAGCCGAATCTCGGTGGGGCGGGCGGCTTCAATCGCGGCATCCGCGAACTGACCCGCTCCGGCGAGTGCAGCACCGACATCGTCGTCATGGACGACGACATCCTGTGCGAACCCGAGTCGGTGATCCGGTTGTCGGCGATGTCGGCCAACGCCACCCGCCCGATCCTGGTGGGTTCACAGATGCTGTTGCTGTCGGAGACCTACCGGGTGCACATGACCGGCGAATGGGAGGCGCTCGACGAGCTGAAGGCCGGACGTCCCAGCGCCAACGGCAGGAACGGGCTCGACGCGCTGACCGATCAGCAGGACGTCCGCACCGACGCCGGCTGGAACGGGTGGTGGTCTTGTCTGCTGCCGGCCGAGGCGGTGGCAGCCGTGGGGCTGTCGTTGCCGTTGTTCTTCCAGTGGGACGACATCGAGTTCGGCATCCGCGCCCGCAAGGCCGGTTTCCCCACCGTCACACTGCCGAATGCCGGTGTGTGGCATGCCGATTTCCACCTGAAGGACTACAACGACTGGACGCGCTACTTCAGCTGGCGCAACGCGATGATCGTGTCGGCGATCCACGGCCGGTTCGATCCGAAGCAGATCAGTGGGGTGGTCGCCCGCGAGATCACCCAGCACATCGTCTCGATGCAGTACGGCCTGGCCGAGACCTTCCTGCTCGCGGTGCGTGACTTCATCAGCGGGCCATCGGTGCTGCACGACGGCGGGCAGGCCAAGCTCGGTGAGCTGGCCCGGCTGCGGGCCGACTACCCCGACACCGTCCGCGTGGACGCCGCGACCGGACTCGCCGCCGATCCGCCGATCGTGGTGAAAGGTCCGGATCCGCAGCGGGATAGGCTGGATCAGGTGCTGGCCAAGCGGGTGGTCAAACAATATCTGGGCCGGCTCGCCCCGGGTCGCGTCGCGATCTCCGCCCACGACAATCGCTGGTGGCATGTCGGCCTGTTCGCCGAGGCCGTCGTCACCGACTCCTCCCAGACCGGTGTCCGAATCCGACGCCGGGACAAGGGTATCGCCGTCCGGCAGGCCCGTGAGCTGGCGCGCCTGTGCCTGGAGCTGCGGCGCCGGGGTCCCGAGCTGGCCGAGATGTGGCGGTCGGCGGTCCCGGAGCTCACCGGCCCCGACAACTGGCAACGCCTGTTCGACGGAGAGTGACAACCTAATACGGTGGTTGAGCCGGGACCGAGCGTAGCGAGGACCCGTGTCGAAACCTCGGTAGGGCACTTCGGGTGGTGACCACCTCGAAGTGCACGGTGCCCTCGCTACGCTCCTCGTCGGATCAACCATCCATGGTGGCAACCCAATTCGGTGGTTGAGCCGGGACCGAGCGTAGCGGGGACCCGTGTCGAAACCTGGTGAGTCGACGGTGTTGGTGACGATCTCGAGCCTGGTGGTTGTGTTCCGAATTCGGGCGGCGGAGGTTTCGACTCGTCTCGTCGCTTCGCTCCTCGTCGGCTCAACCATCCATGGTGGCAACCTAATACGGTGGTTGAGCCGGGACCGAGCGTAGCGGGGACCCGTGTCGAAACCTGGTGAGTCGACGGTGTTGGTGACGATCTCGAGCCTGGTGGTTGTGTTCCGAATTCGGGCGGCGGAGGTTTCGACTCGTCTCGTCGCTTCGCTCCTCGTCGGCTCAACCATCCATGGTGGCAACCTAATACGGTGGTTGAGCCGGGACCGAGCGTAGCGGGGACCCGTGTCGAAACCTGGTGAGTCGACGGTGTTGGTGACGATCTCGAGCCTGGTGGTTGTGTTCCGAATTCGGGCGGCGGAGGTTTCGACTCGTCTCGTCGCTTCGCTCCTCGTCGGCTCAACCATCCATGGTGGCAACCTAATACGGTGGTTGAGCCGGGACCGAGCGTAGCGAGGACCCGTGTCGAAACCTCGGTAGGTCACCTCCGATGGTGACCACCTCGAACTAAACGGTGCCCTCGCTACGCTCCTCGTCGGATCAACCATCGACGGCAGCAGCACTATTCGTTGATTGATCCAGGACGGAGAATCGCTATCGGTTCACCTTCGCGATGACGTTGTCGGCGTACCAGTTGAGGTGGTCGATCTTCTTCTGCAGCGGTTCGGTGTCCTGCCCGATGATGTAGGGCACTCGGAATCCGACGATCACGTCGGTGATCCCCTTGTCCTCCAGCCGCTTGCATCCGTCGACGGTGTAGGCGTCGAGCGAGATGACATGGATCTCGAACGGGTCGTCGGCCTTGCCCTCGGCCTTGCGGATGGCCGCGATCCGGTCGAGCAGGGCGTCGAGTTCCTCGGCGGGACCGCCGCCGTGCATCCAGCCGTCACCGCGGATCACCGCGCGGCGCAGTGCGGCGTCGGCGTGCCCGCCGACGAGCAGCGGCACCGGCTCGGTGGGTGCCGGGGTCATCTTGACCTTCGGGATGTCGTAGAACTCGCCGTGGAACTCGAAGTACTCGCCGGTGGTGAGTCCGCGGAAGATGTCCATGCACTCGTCCATGCGCTTGCCGCGGCGGGCGAAGTCCACCCCCATGACGTCGTAGTCCTCGGGCCACGGGCTGGTGCCCACACCCAGGGCCAGCCGGTTGCCGGTCAGGTATGCCACCGACGCGGCCTGCTTGGCGACCAGGGCCGGCGGGCGTACCGGAAGCTTCAGCACGAATGGGGTGAACCGGATCGACGAGGTCACCGCACCGAGTGCGGCGGCCTGGATGAAGGTCTCGATGAACGCCTTGTCCTCGAGGAACTCGCGGTTGCCGTCGGGTGTGTACGGATAGGTGGCATCCGACTCCTCCGGGTAGGCGAGTGAATCGGGGATGGTGAACCCGGCGAATCCGGCCTTCTCGGCGGCCTGCGCGAGTGGCGCATAGTAGGCGGGATCGGTCATGGCCTCGGCGAAGGTGAACCGCACGATATGCCTCCTCGGGTGGGCGGGACGACTACCACGCTAGAACACGTTCTAGTCGAAGGAATGGGGTTTGTCCGGATCGGTCGGAGTGAATCGTCAGGCGAGGGCCGGGCCGGGGGTGAGATGGAATCGCAGACCGCCGAGGTTCATCGTCGCCTCGTAGGTGCGGTCGTAGGCGGTGGCAGCGATCCGCCAGCCGTCGGCGGTGCGCCGGTAGGTGTCGCGATAGAACGCCGCACCGATCAGCATGAAATCCATCTCCGACACGATCACCCGGTCCTGCAGATACCACTCGCCGGTCGCGGTGTCGCCGTCTACGACGATGACCGGATGGGTCACCCGATGTTCGGTGATGACCGACGGCCCGAGGGTCTGGCGCATGTAGGCCACCAGGTCGGCGCGATTGTCGAAGGCGAGCGGTGTGCCGTCGACGGTGGAGCCGTATGCGGCGGTGACGTCGTCGGCGAGGGTGGCGGCGAAATCGTCCCAGTGTTTGGTGTCCAGGCCGCGCAGATACCGGTACTTGAGGCGTTCGATCGCGGTGCGGTCGGCACCGGCGGGATCAGACATCGGGGATCTCCAACTCGAAGTTGGGGGCGACGAGTCCGCCGTCGGGTTCGAGCAGCTTGCCGGTCAGATATGCCCCGGCGGGAGACGCGAGATACAGTGCGGCAGTGGCGATGTCCTCGGGTTCGCCGAGACGGCGCAGCGGGGTCTTCTGTTCGATCGCCGAGCGAAGGTTCTCGTCGGCGGCCACCACCTCCAGCGCCGAGGTGACGATGGATCCGGGTGCGATGGCGTTCACCCGGATGTGGGGATTGAGGTCGAGTGCGGCCAGTCGGGTGTAGTGCACCAGCGCGGCCTTGACCGTCCCGTAGGTGGCGAATCCGCGGCCGGAGAGGTGCCCCACGGCCGAGGCGATGTTGATGATCGATCCGCCGCCCGGTGCCTGCCTCAGATGCGGAACTGCCGCCAGTGTCAACGAATGTGCGGTCAGGACGTTGAAATCGAATGCTCGCGCAAGGTCTTTCGTGCGCGTGCGCATCAGCGGCGACGGATAGGCGCCGCCCACATTGTTGACGACTATGTCGAGACGACCGAACTCCTCGATGGTCGGTGCGACGAGATCGCCGGGTTCGGTGGCCGCCAGATCGGCGGGGACGACCAGGGCGCGGCGCCCGACTGAGCGGACCTGCTCGGCGACCGATTCGAGCTCGTCGACATTGCGGGCCGAGAGCACGACGTCGGCACCGGCCTCGGCGAAGGCGGTCGCGATGGTGGCACCGATACCCCGTCCGGCACCGGTGACGACGGCAACCCTGTCGTCGAGGCGGAAGCGGTCAAGAATCACGTTCGCAACTCTAAATTAGAACGTGTTCTACCGTCAATCGGTGGCGGTGAATGCCGATTCCGGCGCATTCACGGTCGGACGAAATGCTCTTTTCGTCCCAGTCGTTGCAGGCGCAGCCATTCGCGGAAACCGTCGACGTCGCGCTGCTGGACGAGGAAATACCACCCGAACCGCGCGTACTCCTGCGGCAGCAGTCTGCGCATACCCGGCTGGCTCATCAGGTAGCCGCGATTGCGGTAGGTGAAGAACCGTTTGGTCGCGTTGTCGGGGTACTGGGTGTGCATCCGCCCGCCGAGGATCGGCCGGAACTCGTCGGAGCCGTACGGATGCAGATACGCCGTCGTCAGGCAGGTTCCGAATGCCAGACCCGACCGCTGCAGCCGGCGGTGCATCTCCACCTCGTCGCCGCGGAAGAACAGCCGCAGGTCCGGGACGCCGATCATCTCGAGGGCCTCGGCGCGGAACAGTGCGCCGTTGAACAGCGATGCGATGTCGGGCAGCAGGTCGTCGCCGCTGTCGGCACCGTTCTCGAACAGTTCCGAACGCTTGCGGCGCCACACCAGTCCGCGTCGCAGCGGGAAGGCGAGGGTGTCGGGGTCGTCGATGTTGGCGACCACCGGCGACACCTCCGACAACTCGTGGCGCCGGGCGCAGTCGAGCAGGGTGGCGAGTACCTCGGGGCCCTCCGGGCGGCCGTCGTCGTCGGCGCACCACACCCAGTTCGCGCCCAGTGCCAGTGCGTGCAGCATGCCGAGGGCGAATCCGCCGGCCCCGCCGAGATTGCGTTTCGATCCGAGGTAGGTGGTCGGAACCGGTTGTGCGGCAACCAGGTCGGCCACCTGCTGTTCGTCGGCGTTGTCGACGACGACGATGTGGTCGACCGGGCGTGACTGCTCGGACACCACGGCCAGTGAGGCCTTCAGCAACTCGGCGCGGCGATGGGTCACCACCACCGCGACCACGGTCTCGGAGGTGCTGTGCGGCACGCTCATTCGGCGGATTCCTGTCGAGCCATCCCGGCGATCACCTCGCGGACGTGTGCGGCGGCGTCCGGGCCCTCGTAGGCGCCGACCACCTCCTCGATCCCGCCGTCCATCCGGATCTCGCCGTGGTCGACCCACAGGGCACGGTCACACAGCTGGGCGAGGAACTCGTTGGAGTGGCTGGCGAAGACCAGGATGCCCGACCGCTCGACGAGTGCGGCCAGTCGCGCGCGGGCCTTCTTCATGAACTCGGCGTCCACCGCGCCGATCCCCTCGTCGAGGATCAGGATCTCCGGATCGATGCTGGTCACCACGCCCAGCGCCAGACGCACCCGCATGCCGGTGGAGTAGGTGCGCAACGGCATCTGCAGGTAGTCGCCGAGTTCGGAGAACTCTGCGATCTCGTCGATCTTCTTGAGCATCTCCTTGCGGCTCATGCCCAGGAACATGCCGCGGATGATGATGTTCTCGTAGCCGGAGATCTCCGGGTCCATGCCCACGCCGAGGTCGAAGACCGGTGCCACCCGGCCGGTCACCTGGCAGGCGCCACGGGTGGGCTCGTAGATCCCCGACAGCAACCGCAGCAGCGTCGACTTGCCGGCGCCGTTGTGGCCGACCAGGCCGATGCGGTCGCCGTGCTCGAGATGCAGGTCGATGTTCTTGAGCGCCTCGACGACGACCACGTTGGAGGAGTTGGAGCCGATCACGCCACCGGCGGCCCCGATCACCGATTTCTTCAGCGAGCGGGTCTTGGCGTCGAAGATGGGGAAGTCGACGCAGGCGCCCCACGTGTCGACGCGGACCGAGCTGTTCATGCTGGTCATGCTCATCTGTGTCTCTCTCACACCCAGTAGGCCACGCGGGCCCGGTAGTTGCGCATCACCAGGATCGCCATCAGCCAGCCGACGGCGGTGCAGGCCAGCACGATCAGCCAGTGGTAGAAGGCCACCGACTGCCCCAGCAGCGGGCCGCGGGTGATCTCCAGGTAGTGATACATCGGGTTGAGCTCGACCAGCTTGAGCCGCTCGGACTGCTCGCCGGTCTGCCGGCCGAGGCTGTCGGTGGTCCAGATGATCGGGGTCATGAAGAACACCAGCTGCACCGCGGTGGTCAGCAGCTGACCGATGTCGCGGAATCGGGTCGACAGGATGCCGAACACGATGGTCACCCAGATGCCGTTGAGCACGAACAGCGCGATCGCCGGGATGACCAGCACCACGGTCCAGTTCAGCGGCTGCGGGAAGACGATCAGGATCACCAGGTAGATGACGATGTTGTGGGCGAAGATGATCAGCTGCCGCCACGAGTTGCGATACACGTGCACGCTCACCGGTGCGGGCAGCTGTTTGATCAGGCCCTCGTTCTTGGAGAACACCTCCGCGCCGTCGAGGATCGAGTTCTGGATGAAGTTCCAGAAGATGAACCCGAGCGTCACGTACGGCAAGAAGGTCTTGATGTCCATGTGGAACAGCTCGCCGTAGAGCAGGCCCATCGCGACGGCGGTGACGCCGGTGGCGATGGTGATCCACAGCGGACCGAGCACCGAGCGCCGGTACCGCTGCTTGATGTCCTGCCAGCCGAGATGCAGCCACAGCTCGCGGGACCGCAGGCCGGCCGCCATGTCGCTGAATGCCCGACGCAGGCTCCGCGACTGAATCCCCGGCGGGGGCGGCGGGATGATCCGCTGGTCGTTCACTTCCGCTGACACGAGCCCCCACAATACTTGCCGGTCAGAACTGCGCCGCCGCCGACCGAGGGAACCGGGCGGACACCGGCGCGCAAGCCGGGGCCGCTGCCGCGCGGGTCGTCGGCGACGGCGCAGACGATGGTCAGAGGTACTGCCCGGTGTTGCCGTGCCCGCCGACCGGCGGCGTCATCCCCGGTGGGAGCGCACCCTGACGCATCTGTTCGAGCTGTGCGCGGGCCGCCATCTGCTGGGCGAACAGCGCGGTCTGGATGCCGTGGAACAGGCCCTCCAGCCAGCCGACCAGCTGTGCCTGCGCGATCCGCAACTCGGCGTCGGACGGGGTGGCGTCGTCGGTGAACGGCAGTGCGAGGCGTTCGAGTTCTTCCCGCAGTTCCGGGGCGAGGCCGTCCTCGAGTTCCCGGATCGACGACTGGTGGATCGCCCGGAGACGGTTGCGGCTCGCATCGTCGAGCGGAGCCGCCCGGACCTCCTCGAGGAGCTGCTTGATCATGGTGCCGATCCGCATCACCTTGGCCGGCTGCTCCACCATGTCGGCGACGCTGTGGCCTTCGTCGGAGTTCTCGGCGGCCGCGGTGGCACCGAGCGGGGCACTCGCGCCGACGAGGACGACGCGGTCGTCGGGGGAGCCGTGCTCGCCGTCGGGATCGGGGTTGCCGAACGGGTTGTCGGGGTTGGCGTCGATGACCATGCGCTCCATTGTGCCAATCGTGACCGACGGCGGGGCGGGCCGACGGCGCCCGGGTGGGCGTGCCGGGGTCGGGGCGCGGGGCGGGCGATCCCGGGCGGTACGGGACCGGCCGGCGTCTATCGTGTTCGCATGGCGTTCGACGTCGCGCATGTCCGTGGACTCTTCCCCTCGCTCGGCGACGGTTGGATCCACCTCGACCCGCAGGCCGGCATGCTCATCCCGGACTCGGTGGCCAGCGCCGTGTCCACCGGGTTCCGCCAGCTCGTCGCGGCTCCCGGCGGACGGTATCCGGCCGCGGAGGCCACCGCCGAGGCACTCGACGGTGCTCGCCGGGCCCTGGCCGACCTCACCGCGACCTCCCCGGGGGCAGTGGTGCTCGGGCCGTCGCGCAGCGTGCTGCTGTGGACCCTGGCCGAGGCGATCAACCCCAACACCTGGCTGACCGGGAACGTGGTGGTCAGCCGCGCCGACGACGAACCGAACATCGTGCCGTGGGTGCGGGCGGTGGGCCGGGTGGGCGGCCGGGTGCGGTGGGCCGAGATCGACGTGGAGACCGGTGAGCTGCCCACCTGGCAGTACGACGACCTGATCGACGAGCAGACGGCGGTGGTGGCGGTGCCGCTCGCGTCGTCGACGATGGGCACGCTGACCGACGTGTCGGAGATCGCCCGGCGTACCCGCGAGGTGGGGGCGCTGCTGGTGGTCGATGCGTCGAGTGCCGCCCCGTATGTGCCGCTCGACGCCGCCGAACTCGGTGCCGACGTGCTGGTGGTGTCGGCGGAGAACTGGGGTGGGCCGCGGATGTCGGCGCTGGCCTTCGCCGACCCGCACACCCTCGACCGACTGGCCACGCTGTCCTCCGATCCGCGGACCACCGGGCCCGCACGGCTGGAGGTGGGTGAGCACCAGGGGGCGCTGCTGGCCGGGGTGGTCGCGTCGGTGGAGCATCTCGCCGGGCTCGATCCGGATGCGCTGGGCAAACGCCGACGCCGGCTGGTCACCGCGCTCGACGGGGTCGGGGAGTACCTGCAACGGCTCGGCTACTACCTGACCACCACTCTCGACCAGCTCAATCACGTCTCGGTGATCGGTGGCGGAGACCGGCGGATCCCGCTGGTCAGCTTCGCCGTCGACGGGGTCGGTGCCGACACCGTGGTGCGTCGCCTCGCCGACAACGGGATCTGTGCGCTCGCCGACCGTCCGAGCCGCGCCTTGGCCCGGATGGGGGCCGACGACTTCGGCGGAGCGGTCACCATCGGTCTCGGCCCGTATTCGGCGCCGTACGAGGTCGACCACCTGGTCCGCACCCTCGGGTCACTTGCCTGACGGGTGGAAGGTAGCTTGCCTGACGGGTGGAAGATTGTCGTCTCTCCGATGGACGCCCGATTGGGCTGAGGTCGGGGACCTGAACTATGTTGAGGAAAGTGAACACTGGGAAGTCAGATGCGGGGAGCGACGACCTACCGGCGGCAGAAGGGCGCGATCAACGCCTGGGTGCAGACCAGCTGAAGGTCTGGCACACCTTCGTCGACGGTGGGTGGGCACTGATGGCCCAGGTGCAAGCGCACTTCGGGGCGCAGGGTGTGGTGGCCACCGACATGCGGTTGCTGGAGATCATCGCCGAACGTGAGTCGGCCGGGATCAGTGAACTCGCCACCGCCATGCATGCCGGGTTGAGCACTGTGTCCCGGGTGGTCAGCCGCCTCCTCGACGAAGGGCTGCTCGATCGGGTGCCGTCGCACGTCGACGCCCGCCACCGGCTCGTGCGGATCACCGAGGCCGGCCGGGCCGAACTCGACCGGCAGCTGGTCCTGCGCGACCAGGTCATCCGACGCTGCGTCGTCGACGCGCTCAGTGAAGACGAGTACCGGCAGATCGGCGACATCTTCGCCAAGGTCCGCGACGCCTGCGTGGAACCCTAACCGGGCGCCCAACCGCGTTGACCGGGTACCCGATCTCGTTGGCCGGGCTCCCGATCCCGTTGACTGGGCACCCGATCCCGTTGACCGGGCGCCCAATCCCGTTGACTGGGCGCCCGATCCCGTTGACTGGGCGCCCAATCCCGTTGACTGGGCGCCCAATCCCGTTGACCGGGCGCCTAACCGTGTTGACTGGGCGCTCGATCGCGTTGACCGGGTACCGATCTCGTCAGTCGGCCACCCGCAGCAGGATCTTGCCGACCGCATCGCCGCTCGTCAGCCGCGAATGCGCCTGATCGGCGTCGGCGAGATCGAAGACGCCGTCGACGACGGGCCGGATCTTTCCTGCCTCGATCAGTGGCCAGGTGACCTCGCGGGTTCGGGAGACGATGTGGCCCTTGCCATCCGCGCCGTCGACCGGACGGGCGCGCAGCGTGGTGCCGATCACCGATGCGCGCTTGTTCATCAGCGTCGCGATCGACAACTCGGCCTTGGTGCCGCCCTGCATCCCGATGATCACCAGACGTCCACCGGTGGCGAGCGCGGACACGTTCTGCGCCAGATACTTTGCGCCGATGATGTCGAGGATGACGTCGGCGCCACCGTGCTCGAGCACCACCTCCGCGAAATCCTCTGCGGTGTAGTCGATCAGGATGTCGGCGCCGAATCCCGCACAACGCTCGAGCTTGTCCCGGGTGCGGGCGGTGACCGCCACCCGTGCGCCCAGGGCGTGTGCCAATTGAGTTGCATGCGTACCGATTCCGCTGGAACCTCCGTGGATCAGCAGGAGTTCGTCGGACTGCAGGTGTGCCGCCTCGACGAGATTCGACACCACTGTGCAGGCAACCTCGGGCAGGGCCGCGGCATCGCGTAGGGACACCCCGGCCGGTACCGGTAGTACCTGTGGTGCGGGGACGACGACGCGTTCAGCGTAGCCGCCGCCGGCAAGAAGGGCGCAGACCTCGTCGTCGACGGCCCAGCCGTCCACACCCTCACCGATCGCCGAGATCCGTCCCGACACCTCCAGGCCCAGGGTGTCCGGCGCACCCGGCGGCGGCGGATAGTGCCCGGCACGCTGCAGCAGATCGGCACGGTTCACCCCCGCGGCGACGACGTCGATCACCACCTCGCCGGGGCCGACGACGGGGTCGGGGATGGTGGAGATCGACAACTCACCGGACGGGGACACTGTGATCGCGCGCATGTGCCGATCGTGGCACATCTCGTCACCGAGTCGGTGTGACCCCACGTCGGGAGGTCACGTACCCTTTGCGGCAGGGAAGCGTGGCAGAGCGGCCGAATGCACTCGCCTTGAAAGCGAGCGTGGGTAAAACCACCGGGGGTTCAAATCCCTCCGCTTCCGCCGAGGCCCTCACCTGTCTGTGCAGGTAGGGCTCTTTTACCGTACGGCGGGGGCGTCTGTGGGCCTTGCTGCCCACGATTCGCCCACACCCGCTGCTGATCAGGCGAGTCCGTGGGCTACACCGACGGTATCGGGATCCTCGTCGTACAAGTCGGTCGGGAGCTGTAGTGCCAGGTCGCGAGCTCCAGATGTAACCTAGGTCACTAAAAACTGCTAACTTTGTTAGCTGTTTTTCATACTTTTTCGAGCCATGTAAACATCCTTTCTATGTCGCGACCAGGGGCTCAGGGCGAGCCAGCACACGCAGGAACTCGCGGTTGATGAACAGGCGGTCGCGCCCAACTTTGATGTCCTGAAGTAGCCCGGCTGCGGCGAGAGAACCGAGCCAGCTCGTAGCCGTCGGACGTGACACGTCACAACGCTCTACCACTGTGTTGATGCGGCAGTAGGGCTGCTCGAACAGGAGCGACTGAAACTCAGAGTGTGCGGTGCCCTTGTTGATTGCACGCGAACGCTGTCCGAAGCTTTCCTGGAGATCGCGTATGGCGTCGATCTTGCGGAGGGTCATCAACGACGTGCTCTCGATACCGGCGAGAATGTAGAGCACCCACTCTTCCCATGCGCCTTCCGACGTGACGGCGAGAAGGAGTCGGTAGTAGTTGTTCTTGGTGTCGATGATGTAGCGAGACAGGTACAGGACTGGCATCCGTAGGAGTTCTGCCTCAACCAGCATCAGGACGTTCAGAATTCGTCCGGTTCGTCCGTTGCCATCCGAGAACGGATGAATCGCTTCGAACTGGTAGTGAGCGGCAGCCATACGGACGAGGGGGTCGAGTCCGTCTTCGGCATGAACGAAGTGTTCCCATGCGTTCAGCTTCTCCACGATCAAGTCCCGCCCCTCGGGTGGGCTGTATACGACCTCGCCGGTGCCAGGGTTCGCGATTCTCGTCCCTGGGACGGCTCGTACCTTCATCTCGCGGGCCTTGATGATGCTGCACACGGCCGACGCAGTTGAGGCCGTAAGTCCCCGTTCCTGGGTAAGGGAGAACCCTCTGCGTAGGGCGGTGCGGTAACGCAGGGTCTCGCGAGTGGCTGCGTCGGCTGACGCCTCGTCGTCGTCGATGTGGCGAAACAGTTCGTCTGTCGTGGTGACGATGTTCTCGATCTCGGAGCTGGCCTGCGCCTCCAGGACGGGGATCGAGTTGATCAGGACGGTCGGGTTGGGCATTGAGAACGCAGCCTGGTCAAGCTTTGCAAGAGCAGTTCTCGCGCCGATGGCTGCTTTGAGTACAGACCTGGTCTCCAGTACGTCAACCTCGGGTGGTGGTGGTAGTGCGTTGTATGGCTTCTCGGGCTCCCAGGTCATGCGGCTGACCCTCTCACAGCTCGCCACAATATGTAAAGTTTGAGGCAAGATTTTTACATGTTTTGGTGGTATGTGAACTTAGTTTGCAGTTGTGTCGGGCCCCAACTGGGGCCTCCTCGTGGTCGAGGTGTCGGAGACGGGCCGCCCACGTGTTGCCGCAATTGCGCGCGAACAGGGGTGATGCGAACCAACCGGGGATGCTTCACAGGGCCTGGTGAGGTGTCGGTGGTGAGTGAGCATGTCTCATGGTGTGGGACCCGCATCTGACATGCCGGGGCGGTCGATGCGTCCGCGGAGGTGGCCGGTGTTTCGGTGCCCAGGAGGGCTGCGATGATCAAGCGATTGGTCGAAGACCCGCGAGTTCACCCGCCGCAGAGCGCAGGCGAACGTGCCTCGCTGACTGCGTTCCTGGACTACCACCGCGCAACGCTCGCGATGAAGTGCGAAGGGGTGACGGACGACGACCTCAAGCGCGGTGCGCCGTCCCGCCGTCTGCTCTGACACTGCTCCGGCTGATCCGACACATGGCTGCCGTGGAGATGAGCTGATTCAGCGTCGTGCTCGACGGCGCCGAGTTATTGTCAAGACCTGTGGATGGGCGAGTTTCAGGCGGCCTCCTCGGAGTCTGAGTTGGGGTCGGGTTCGACGAGTTTGCCTTTTTCGAAGGTGGCGCCGTCACGGACCAGTTTCACCAGGTGCGGTGCGTTGACCGCCCGCCATTTCGATTGGGCAGCCTCGATCAACTTGTAGGCCATCGCGATGCCGGCGGCCCGTGATCCGGGGCCTTTGGTCACCTTGGTCCGCAGTCGCACGGTCGCGAACGTGGACTCGATCGGGTTGGTGGTGCGCAGATGTATCCAGTGTTCGGCCGGGTACCGGTAGAACTCGAGTAGCACGTCGTCGTCATCGACGATCTTGGCCACGGCCTTCGGGTACTTGGCGCTGTAGGCTTTCTCGAACGCGGTGATCGCTTGGCGGGCGTGGTGTTCGTCTTCGGCGTTGTAGATTTCCTGCATCGCCTTGATCGCGTTGGGGTGGGCTGATTTCGGTAGCGCAGCAAGAACATTGGCTTGTTTGTGGAACCAGCATCGTTGCTCACGCGTGTCGGGGAACACCTCCCGGATCGCGGCCCAGAAGCCGAGCGCCCCGTCCCCGACGGCCAGAGCCGGCGCCGGCATGCCGCGGCGTTTGCACGACCGCAGCAGATCCGCCCACGACTCGGTCGATTCCCGATACCCATCAGCGACTGCGATGAGTTCCTTCTTGCCGTCGGCGCGGACCCCGATCATCACCAGCAGGCACAGCTTCTCCTGCTCCAAACGCACCTTGAGGTGGATACCGTCGACCCACAGGTACACATAGTCGGCGGTGATAGCCCGGTCGGCGAAGGCGGCGGCCTCTTTCTGCCATTGCTTGGTCAGCCGGGTGATCGTGGCCGCCGACAGTCCGGCGCCCGACCCCAGGAACTGCTCGAGCGCCGGCCCGAAATCACCCGAGGACAGCCCATGTAGATACAGCAACGGCAGCACCGCGGAGATCTCCGGACTCTTACGCGCCCACGCGGGCAAGATCTTCGACGAAAACTTGTGCCGCTCCTCGGTTTCGGGGTCGACACGCTTGTCATTGACCCGCGGTGCTTTCACCGTGACCGCACCCGCGGCGGTCATCACCTCCCGCGCGTTGTGGTACCCGTTACGGACTACCAGTCGGTGCCCGTTCTCGTCGACCTGATCGGCGAACTGGTCGATGTAGGCGGCCACCTCCGCGCGTAGCGCCGCGGCAAGCATCTGTCGGGCGCCGTCACGCACGATCTCATCGAGGATCGAGCGGCTCTGATCGTCGGCCGGGTTGGAACCTTCATTGGTGTTGACTACCGTGAGCACGAGGCGTGCCTTTCCGCCAGCGCTGCAACGCTGACTTGATCAAGTGACTACCGGGATCATATTTGCGGGAAGGCACGCCCTCCCAGATCCACAGGTCTTGATCATTCCTCGACGGCGCCGACGCCCAACCAATATGGGCGACGAGCGCCGACGGCAGCTTCGAGGTGGACGCTTCCGATGCGCGGGAGACATTCATTCGATGGCACAACGCGTGCAGGACCTCGCGCGGCGTTCTCGCGCAGCTCCCGACCTCGACTACACGGTGGAGTCTGACGGTGAGGCCTACTCGGTACGGTACGTGCTACTGCACATGATCGAGGAGCACGCCCGCCACAGCGGGCACGCCGACCTTCTTCGGGAGGCTATCGACGGTCAGGTCGGCGAGTAGCGACTATCTGACGATCGGCGCTCGCCGGACCGTCGCGCGCATCGGATGCATCAGTGACTTCTATTGCCCGCGAGCATATCTCGCAGTCTCGCTCGCCAGAATCTGTGCCTCGTCCACGGGTAGCATCATCGCCGGCCCGTCGCCGAAGCGGTGCAGGTTCGGACCCGTTACGCGGACGACGACGTGCGCGGGTGGCCCATTTGGCGGTCGGCCCGGAGGGGCGATGATCATTCCGTCGAGGCGGATGGTGGCAGGGTCGTCGAGGGAGCCCGGCGCGATGTACCAGTGTGGCCGGGTCGTTGCACGCATCCGGTGTCGAGGAGACGATTGCGCTGGGTCGGGATGCCGGTCTCGACGTCATGCCGGCCAGACGGGTGAATCGTCGATCGGGACCGTCAGAGTGCCTTGGGCACAACAGGACCGAATTCCCGCGGTGATCACGGTTCACGTCGTGACACCGAGCTCGTGGGTGAAGCAGCCGAGTGGATCCCACCGGGCTTTCGCTTCTTGTAGGCGAGCGTAGTTCGTTTGGTGGTAGAGGACATGCCAGGGCACGTCCGGGTTCCATTCCGGGGCGGCCATGTCGGAGTCGGGATAGTTGACATAGCAGCCACCGTTGGCGTCGTCGGGCTTCGGGACCCCGCCGGTGTCGGCGTAGAGAGTCCGATAGAAGTTCCGAACCCAGGCCAATTCGTCGGTGCCCGCACGTGACCGGGGCCAGGCCGCGACCATCTGCAGTTTTGCGATCGAGGACCGCTCGGCGAGCGCCGTCTGGGCGGGTGAGACCGCATTGATCTGCCCGCCCACGGTGAAGAGTTCGATACCCGACCCTCCGTCCACGATGACGGGATCGCTGAGGAACCGATGGAGTGTTCGCAGTTGCCGGTCGGAGAACGGTGCACGCAAGAAGGCCGACTTGGTCTTGATCGCGGAGGTCGCCGCGCCACGAGGTGTGCAGTACTGCAATGTGGCGTCCAGGAAGGGGCCCTCGACGGGCCGTGCCGGAACCGGTGGTGGCCATACCCCGCGCGACAGATCGGCGGCGAATTCGTCGTAGATGTGCCGTGCCTCCGCGTTGTAGTACGTCTCGACACGGACACCACCGGTGTGGAGTGACCCGGCGTGGAGCGTGCCGTACATGCTGCACCCAGGTGAACCGGGTGTGGAGTGAGCGGAAAAGTAGCGCAGGAAGTTGCCGACGAAGGCCGTGAACGCACTGATCGTGGGCACCGCGAGATGCACCTTTCCCACCCGTATCCGGGCGGGTGGTCGGGGTAGAGCGGTCCGTGGATCATGACCATCGGACCCAGCCGATCGTAGTAGGAACCTGGTGATCACCCCGAAGTTCCCACCGCCGCCACCGGTGTGTGCCCACCAGAGGTCGCGATGTGGGCCGTCGCGGGTGGCCAGGACCGGTCTTGCCTGTCCACTGCCGTCCACGACGACGACCTCGACGCCGTATACGTGGTCGGCCACTGCCCCGAACTGGCGGGACAATCCCCCGAATCCGCCCCCGCTGATATGCCCGGCCGCACCGACGCCGAGGCATGTTCCACCCGGGATCGTGACCCCCCAGCCTCGGGCAAGCCGCCGGTACGCCGTACCCAGATCTACGGAGGCACCGAGTGAAAAACTGTTGTGTTCGCGGTCGAACCCGAGGCCGCCCAACTTCTCGAGGTCGATGAGGACGCGTGTCTGAGGGCCGTCCACGAAATCCTCGAAACAGTGTCCGCCGGAGCGTAATCCGATCCGTGCCCCGGCATCGACGGCCCGCTGGACGGCGAGGATGACAGCCTTCGGGTGATGCGGCACCAAGATCTCCCGCGGCGTGGCCCTGAAACGGGGGTTGTAGCCGCGGGATGCCAGTCGCGCATATCCCGGGTCGCCCGCAGACAGCACGTCCATGTCACCACCGGGAGTCGCCATGGCACGGGTTGCCGGGCCGGTGGCAGCAAGGCCGGCGGCAGCGGCGAGAAACGCTCGGCGGGTGACCATGGTGGCCACGGTAGTCATCATCGGTGCCGACGCCAGTGCGACAGCGGAATTCGACACGACAGCGCTTCGGCGATGGCCACGATCATCGCCGAAGCCGTCGTGATCGTCGGAATCATTTGTGTACTAGCACTTTTACCGATGTCGCCGCTCCCTGCGGCCGCCCAGGCTTTCCCGAACTCTTCTCCGACGAGGGGTGAGCGGGTGAGTTCCGTTGCCGTGCATTCACCGTCGATGAATCGCGACATAGATCTCACCGTCATCACACCCGCCGACAACTCGCGGCCACGGGGCGTGCTCTACCTGATGAATGGCGCCGCCGGAGGAGAGAATGAGGCGAATTGGCTACACAAGACCGATCTGGTGCGGTTCCTGGCCGACAAGGACGTCTACGTCGTCATCCCCACTCAAGGTGCCTACACCTACTACACCGATTGGCTTCGATCTGATCCACGACTGGGTGTGAACAAGTGGTCGACATTCCTGGGTGAGGAACTGCCGTCGATCATCGACTCGCGGTATCCGACGAACGGGCACAACGTGATCGCCGGGATCTCCGGATCGGCGACGTCGGCATTGAACCTGGCCATCGAGCATCCCGGGCGGTTCCGCGCCGTCGCTTCCTACAGCGGGTGTGCGGCAACCTCGGACGCATTCGGGCAACTCGCTGTTCGTTCGGTGGTCGAGTTGCGCGGTCAGTCGGATGCGACGAACATGTGGGGCGCCTACGGGGGGCCGGTCTGGCGTGCACACGACCCTGTCGTGCACGCCGACAAGCTGCGAGGGCTGACGCTGTTCCTCTCGTCTGCATCGGGGCTACCGGGTGAGCATGACAGTTCCCGCGAGGTCCCTGATCCCGCTCACCTGATCGACCAACTCGCGGTCGGTGGTGGAATCGAGGCGGCCACGATGTACTGCACCCGGCAGTTGCAAGATCGACTCGAGAATCTGGGAATTCCCGCCACATTCGACTTCGTCACCCGCGGCACCCACTCGTGGCCGTACTTTCAGGAGGCAATGCATCGCTCGTGGCCCTTCCTGGCCCCCGCGCTCGGTGACTGATTCACCGTGGTCTGAGCCGATGGCGGCGCCTGGATCAACGTCGCGTTCTCGGTTGCTGATGTCCATCGGCGTTCCCGCCGCGACGTGCCGGCGGCGGCCCGGCCAGAAGCCGGGTCGTGGCTGTTCGGTTCGCAACTCCCCGCAAGATGATCGGATGGCCGATACTCGTCAGCGGACCCAGATCTCCGCGGACCGTCGGAGGCCGGGCCCGATGACGATGTCGTGTCCCTTGGGTGCAGGCTCTGCGGCACCACGGGGGACACGCGAGGAACTCGACCAAAGGTTGTGCGTGACTGCGAGAACCGCCCGTGCGGAGAGAAGCGCCCGCCTGGGCTCGTCGGACGTCGTCCTCGGCGTATGGCTGCTGGGTCTGGCCGGATTCGTCGACGCGATCGCATTCGTCGTGTTGCAGGGCAGCTTCGTGGCGTTCATGTCCGGCAATTCGACGATCCTCGGGTCGTCGACGGCGACCGGTCACTGGGGTCTGGTCGGGCTGACGGCGTTGCTGGTCGTCCTGTTCTTCGGGGGGTGTTTCGCCGGCGCGGCCATCGTTCGATGGGTCGGGCACGCCCATCGAGTGGTCATGGTGGCGATCGCCGTCGTGATCCTGGTCGGTGCGATCGTGGCCACCACGGCATCGGAGTGGTCGGGCATGGTGCTGATCGCCCTCGCCGGCGGCCTGATCAGTTCGGCATTGTCGGCGGGCACCGACGTGCACGTCGGGTTGACCTATGTCACCGGAACTCTGGTGAAGGCGGCCCATCAACTGGCCGCGGGCATCGGGACCGAGCACCCGTGGAGCTGGCTGTCCACCGTCGGCTACTGGTTCTCCTTTGCCGTCGGCGCGGCGCTCGGCGGGCTCGCCTTCCGCGGGTTCGGTGCGCAGGCGTTGTGGATCGCGGTGGGACTCGCGGTGGTCGCCTGCGTGCTCCCGGTGCGGCGTGAGACCGACGCGCCCGACGACGCCCCGGTGCCGGCGCCCGATCCTGAACACCGCTGACCCGGGATTCCGCATCGCCGGTCTCACACTCGGCCGGGACGCCGCGCCCACCCTGCCCCGATCGGTCAGTAGCAGCTCGCCCAGCTGTAGTACTCCGAGTTGTCGTTGGACTTGGCGACGACCCGGCCGTTGACCCAGATGGTGCACGACACCGCGCCGCCGTCCTCGTCGGTCACACTCGCCGAGGCGAAGCCGCCGTATTCGTCGGTCTCGGTGAATCGGTAGTACCGGCAGCCGTCGGACATGTCGACGAATTCCTTCTGGGAGTTGCCGTATTTGTTGGTGAACTCCAGTTCGGCGACGTCATTGTTGCCGCAGAACTGGTACTGCACCGCGTCGTACTGGTCGGTGGACTCGGCGTGCGCCGGCGTGGAAACCAAACCGATTGCTGCACAGCTCATACCGATGATGAGCGCGGCGCGCTTGGATGCCTTGGTCATTCTCGTCTCCTGGGGGAGTGGGGGGAAGAACTCCGTACGCGAGAATGTTTATCAACCGGCTCCGACAAACACGGATTCGTCGTCGTTCCACTGTCATTCGGCTGATCGACAATGGTCGAAAGGATTCCGTGACCATATCCGGGCATCGAACGAACGATGCGGTGTGCACAGGCCGCCGGCCCCTGATCGGGTCGGCGATCCGCGCACACCGCATCCGGTGTCGCTGTTGGCATGTGGGGCCGGACTCGGTGTCCGGCCGCAGTGGCTACTCGCAGGCCACGCCGTCACCGTCGCGGTCGAGGGCGGACCGGTATCCGGGCTGGCCGCGGTAGAGCGGGGCGGCGCCGGCAGCACGGGCCTGGCTGCAGTTCTTGAAGTACACCGAGCTCGGGCTGGACTGCTCGGGCGCGGACTGGCGCGGGGTGGTGGTCTGCGGAGCGGACTGCTGCGGGACCGCGGGCACCGGCTGCTGCGGTGTGACCGCGGCACCACACGACGACAGGATTCCGCGGATCGCATCCTTCTCGGCCTGGGTGACCCACAGACCGTAGGCCTTCTTCACCGATACCTGCTTGGTCACATAGGTGCAGCGGTAGGACTTGTTGGCAGGCAGCCAGGTGGCGGCGTCACCGGCACCCTTCTGCTGATTGGCCGGACCCGACACCGCGAGCAGGTTGGCCGGATCGTTGGCGAAGTTGCGGCGCTTGTCGGCGCTCCACTGCTGCGCACCCTTCTGCCACGCATCCGAGAGGGCGACGACGTGGTCGATCTGCACCGCCGACGAGGTGTTGCTGCCGCGGACGAAGTGGATGGTCTGGCCGGTGTACGGGTCGTTCAGGGTGCCCGAGGCGACCACGCAGTTCTGCGTGCCCGGCTTGATGGTGATGGCGGTGAGGTCACGCCGCAGGATGTCGTTGCGGGTGTCGCAGCCGTTGTGACCACCGGTCACCGTCACGTCGTCGGACCACGCCTGCCCGAACTGGGCCCGGTCGTAACCGGTCTTGGGGGCACGCCCCTTGACGGGAAGCGACTCGAGATCGCTCAGCGCGCTGGTGGCGTTCGCCGCGGGCGCCGCGTGGGCGGGGGTCGAGCCGGCGACCGCCGGACCTGCGAGCACCGCGGCCGCGGCGATTCCTCCGACGAGCAATGACTTGATACGCACTACCGAACACACCTTCCTGCTGCCCCACCCCGGATGCATTCTGCCCGGCCAAGGGACGCAACGGAAATCGGTTCCTGTCATTCGACCGGTGGAATTCGCCGGCGGTGTGATCCGGGCGGGGGACGTCTCGACGTCGTCGAAAAGTGTTTTTTCGCAGGAGGTTTCGGTTCTTCTCGATGCCTGCTGCGGTGGTCCGGTGCTCCGTCGGCAGGCTCGTGACACTTCCCGTCCAGCGCTCCTGGCGGGCACCGGCTCGGGTCACGGCAGCCGGCCGTCCGGAGGACAGCGCTAGCCGGCAGTCATCACGGCGTCGAGGAGTCCGGGCATCCGCTCGTCGAGGTCGGCCAGGCGTAACTGGTTGATGATCGACGTCCCCTGATAGTGCTGGCTGATGATGCCGGCCTCGCGGAGCACCCTGAAATGGTAGGTCTGCGTCGATTTGCTGACCGGGAGTGCGAACTGGCTGCAGGTCTGTGTTGCGCCGCCGTCGAGCAGTTGTCGCACGATCCGCCGACGCATCGGGTCGGCGAGCGCCGCGAGGACAGCGTCCATGGTGATCTCGTCGGTCGTGGGATGTTCCAGGGTTCGCACGATGCCTCCTCTCGCAACTGTATGACATACCCCCCTTGATCTTAGTACGAGAAATCTAGTAGTACTGGAACCGTCGTAGTACGAGATGCTACGTACTAGTCGATTCGAGAGGAGTGCATGCCATGAAGGTTCTGCTCACCGGTGGTACGGGATACATCGGCGGTGCGGTGCTCACCGAGCTCGTCGCCGCCGGGCATGAGGTGGTCGCCGCGGTGCGCAGCGACACCGCGGGACAGGCGGTCGGCGCCGCTGGGGCAACCGCGGCGATCGGTGATCTCACCGACGTCGGGTGGTTGTCCGAACAGTTGTCGGACGTCGACGCGGCCATCCACACGGCGTCGCCCGGCGATGCGTCGAGCGCCGCATTCGACACCGCGGTCGCCGATGCGGTGATCGGCGCATTCGGCGGAACGCCCAAGCCGTACCTGCACACCAGTGGCGTGTGGATCTGGGGAAACGGATCGGATCTCACCGAGGACGGCGTGCTCTCGCCACCGGACATCGTGTCGTGGCGACTGCCGCTGGAGCGGCGCCTCCTCGACTCGGACGTCGCCGTGACCCTGCCCGCTCCGGGAGTGGTGTTCGGCAACCGGCAGGGCATTGTCGCCACGTTGCTGCCTGCCGGTCACGACGGGGTGGTGCCGCTGGTGGGTACCGGTGACCAGCACTGGACACTGGTGCACGTGGACGACCTGGCCAAGCTGTATGTCCTTCTGCTACAAGCTGACTCGCCTGCCGGTCACGTACTGGGCGTGTCCGGCCTGAACGCGACGGTGCGGGAGATTGCCGCCGCTCGATCGCCGCAGGCCACGCTCACGCCCGAGACCACCGACGAGAGTGGTGCCCGTCTGGGAGAGCTGTTCGCCGAGGCGCTCCTGCTCGATCAGCAGGCTTCCGGATCGAAGGCCAGGTCGCTGGGCTGGACACCGCGATACACCTCGCTGGACGACGTCGCACGGTCCTGACCCCCGACCGACGCCGGCACCCCCGTTTCCCGGGGTGTCGGCGTCGTGCGTCGGTCGGCGGGGTGCACCGGTCAGAGCCAATCCCGACGCCGGAACTGGACATAGAGCAGCCCCACCACCACCACGATCAGCACCGTGCTGACGAGATAACCGATGGTCGTCCCGAACAGGGGGAAGTTGACGTTCTGTCCATAGAACCCGGTGATGGCGGTGGGCACCGCGATGATCGCCGCCCATCCGGTCAGCTTCTTCATCACGGTGTTGAGGCGGGCGTCGTTGAGCGCCAGATTCGTCTCGAAGACGGTGGTGATCATGTCGCGCAGCGACTCGGTCCACTCCGCCGCGCGCAGGGCGTGGTCGTAGAGGTCGGAGAAATGCGGATCGAGTTCGGCCGGGGCGTGGTTCTCGAATCGCCGACGCTGGATCGCGGCGATCACCTCGCGCATCGGCACCACCACGCGGCGCAACAGCACCAGGTCCTTGCGCAGGTCGTAGGTGCGGCGCTGCAGGGGCCGGTTGCCGGTGGACTCGTCGAAGAGCAGTTCCTCGAGTTCCTCGATGTCGGCGTCGAGGCGCTGGACGGCATCGAAGTGTCCGTCCACCACCACGTCGAGCACACCGTGCAGCAGCGCGCCGATGCCGTACTGCTCGCCGCCGACGTCGTTCCACCGATCCACCACCTCCTGGATGTCGAATCCCGGGGCCAGCCGCACCGTGATCAGGGCATTGCTCATCAGGAAGATCGAGATGCGCTGCAGGGTGAACGATTTCGCCCTGCGGGCGAACGGGGAGTGGCGGTCGACGCCGAGTGCGGTCAGGTCGACGTCGGAGTTCTCGGTGCCGCCATCGCGCGCCCCGGGATCGGTCACGCCGGGATCCTTCGGGGGCCGGGGGATGACGGCGTAGACGGTCATGAACGTGTAGTGGCCGTACACGACGGTCTTGACGCGTTCGGCGGCGGCGATGGTGTCCTGGATCGCGAACGGGTCGAGGTCGAGTTCGGTGGCCAGCGCGGTCAGGGTGCCGTGGTCGGGGCAGTCGAGATCGGCCCAGATCAGGGTGTCCGGGGCATCGAGATGCTCGGAGATCTCGTCGAGGCGAAAGCCCTCCACCGGTTTTCCGTGCCGCCAGATCTGGCCCCGCACCACTTCGCGGTGGCCGGTACCCGCTGCATCCGACATGGGCCCCATCTTGGCAGGATCGGGGGATGGCCGCGCGCGTACCCTCGCTCACCGGCGTCCGGACCGTGGCCGCGCTGTCGGTGGTGGCGACCCACGCCGCGTTCTGGGTCGGTGACTACACCGACGACTACCCGGGCCGCCTGTTCGCCCGGTTCGAGGTGGGCGTCCCCGTCTTCTTCGTCCTCTCCGGGTACCTGCTGTTCGTGCCGTGGGTACGAGCCGCCGCCGACGGCACACCCGCCCCGGACACCGGCCGCTACCTGTGGCATCGCGCCCGGCGCGTCCTGCCCGCCTACTGGCTCACCGTGATCGCGGTGTACCTGCTCTACGGCTTCGCCCCGCCGGGGGGTGTGGACTCGGCCACCGGGACGGGCTGGTGGGGATTCGTGCGCAATCTGACGCTGACCCAGGTGTACGGCCCGGGCCACCTGCACGGCGGTCTCACCCAGATGTGGAGTCTGGCCGCCGAGGTGGTCTTCTACCTGGTGCTGCCCCCGATCGGCTGGGTGCTGGTCGTCGGGCTGGCCCGCCGGAGTTGGCGACCCGATCTGCTGATCGGTGGACTCTCGGCGCTGCTGCTGGTCAGTCCGGTGTGGATCGTCGTCGTGGCCGGCAGTGACGGGCTGTCGCCGACGGCGCGGCTGTGGGCGCCGTCGTTCTTCGGCTGGTTCGTCGGCGGGATGCTGCTGGCCGCCTGCGCGCCGCTGGTGCGCCGGTGGAACACCACCGGCTGGCTGCTCACCGCCTTGGCCGCCTTCGTGCTGTCGGGGACCGCGATCGCCGGCGAGCCGACCATCACACCCACCACGGCGTCGGCCACCCTGGTCAAACACGTTCTCTACCTGGTGATCGCGGTGGGCGTGGTGGGTCCCTTGACCGCCGACGACCAGACGTCGTGGTGGACGCGACTGTGTGCGAGTCGCCCGATGGTGTGGCTCGGCGAGACCTCCTACGAGCTGTTCCTGGTGCACGTGATCGTGTTGGAGTACGTGATGGCCCTGCTCGGCTATCCGGTGTTCACCGGGCATGTGGTGCCGGCGTTCGTGGTGACCGTGCTCATCTCGGTGCCGGTGGCATGGGCGCTGCACCGGGGCACCCGCCCACTGTGGCGGGCGCGAACCCCCGGGACGCAGATTTCCCGCAGGTAGCATGGGTGGGGTCGGTTGCGAACGCAGGCGGCGGACCCATCCGGATGTCCCGCGCCGCGACGCACGACGCGGAAGTGAGGGGCGATGATGACCGACGACGGATCGACGCGGGGCGACGGGGCGCGTCCCGGTGGGAGCCGCACCGGTGGGGGACGTGCCGCGGCCGATCGGGGACGGCCCCGCAGTTTTCCGGCCCCGGGTAGCAACGACATCCGTTCCTGGTGTGACCACTCGGCGGTGCCGGGGGAGCGGCCCGAACTCTCCGACACCTCGGCCACGCTGATCGCATCGGGCTATCTGACCCCCTCCGGGCGTGCGATCCTGGTCCGCCGGATCTCGATGGGCCTGCCGATCCCGGCCCTGATGACGGGTTTCGGGGACATGCGCCGCCTGCAACGTTCGATCGCCCAACTCGAGTCACAGCTGGCCGGGCCGATGCTGCCCGGCGTGGTGGCCGCGGTGCTGCGCAACCGGCTCAACGGCCTGGTCCGGCGCCGCGAGGAGGCCCGCAAGACCATCGTCACCGGTAAGGGCGTGTTCGCCGGCAGCACCCGCGCCATCCGGCGCGAGCGCCGCGAGAACGTCTACCTCGAGATCGACGAGCGGGAACGGCTCTTCGCGGGTCTGCTGTGCACCCCGACCCCCAACGTCAACACCATGCGGTCGGTCCGGCGCGCCGGGTCGGTGGCCGTGGAGCGGATCGCCGGTGTGGTGGGTCAGGTCGCCGCGAAGTCGGGCAGCCGGCAGGTCGAGCAATGGGCCGACCAGATCGCCGCGGCCACCCCCCGGGACACCCCGGCACCCGCGGCCCCGGGCTCGGCCAATCTCGTCGACGGTTACGAGACGCTGCTGTTCGTCGCCGGCCACTACTACGACCGGATCATGATGAATCCGGCCTGGCGGTCGGATCACTTCGCGGTGCAGCGCACCCAGGTGAACCTGCATGCCGAGCTCGCCGAGATCGCCACCGACGTGATCGCGCTGCGTGCGGTGCGGGTGGATCTCGACCGGGCCAAGGCCGGTGGCGGGTTCGACCAGGCGTTCGCCGAACAGATCGATCGGCGTGAGAGCGCGCTGCGACCGGTGTGGACCGAACTGATCGACCGGGTGCAGGCGCTGAGCGAGGTCGCGCACGTGGTGGAGTCCGCCGCAACGGAATTGCGCATCCTGGCCGAGTACGACAAGGCGGCCACCATCGACGACCGGATCGACGCACTGATCGCCCGCTCCGGTGACCGGGAGATCTCGGTGGACAACGCCAAACGGCTCACCGAGCAGGTACGCTCCGGCGAGGAGCAGCTACGCATCTATCGAGATGTGTTGCAGGGCAACATTGCCCGACTGTCACCGTCGGTGCCTCGTGAACTGCCCGCACGCTACGAGCCGTCCTGACCCGGGGTCAGCGTGACCAGGTTCGCAGGTGGTCTTTCTCCATCGGCGAGAGGCGACGCAGGGTGTGTGCCTCGACGTCGACGACGGCCATCTGGGTGCTCGCGATGCAGGCGGGTTTGCTCGCGGGAGTGGCAGCGGAGCCCCGGATCTCGTAGCCGATGGTGAAATCCACCGAACGAAATCGCTTGATCCACATACCGATCTGCAGTGGCGAATCGTCGTGGCGGAGTTGCGCCTGGTAGCGGATCTCGACGTGGACGATCATCGCGCTGGTGATCAGCGGTGCATACTCGTCGCCGGCGGAGAGCAGCCACTGGATGCGGGCCTCCTCCATGAGCGTGATCATCCGCGCATGGTTGATGTGACCGAATGCATCCATATCCGACCACCGCACGGGAACCCGTGCGGTGAAAGCGAACTCGTCTGCTCCCAGGCCGCTGCCGACTGCGGTGCCGGTCGAGTTGTCCGGGCGCTGTGACGGGGTCGCATCTGGGGTCGGTGTGGTCATCTCCGGTCGCGCTCCTGATGGGTGCCTGTGAAGTGGCGCTGCCGACTGTCTGTCCGGCGGCCTCGCCAGTAGTGTGGCAGTCGACGACTGTCGCATGGCGCCCGGGGCGCGCCGTGCGCGAAGGGGATGGGATGAAGTCAAAGCGCATGGCCGTGCTGCTCGCGGCATTGGTCGGTTTCTCGGCGCTGATCGGTACCGGCTCGCTCGACCCTGCGGTCGCCGACGCCGCACCGGGCGTGCGCGTGGCCAAGCGGGTGGCCGTGAGTCCATTGCGGACCGATATCTGGGTGTACTCGCCGGCGATGCGTCAGCGGGTCAAGGTGTCGGTGCTGACCCCGGTCGGTGCCACCGGCCCTCGCCCGACGGTCTACATGCTCGACGGCGCCGGTGCCGAGGGGCAGGTCAGCGACTGGATCACCAAGGGACACGCGGGCCGGTTCTTCGCCGACAAGAACGTCAACGTCGTCCTGCCGGTCGGCGGGGCGAGCAGTTTCTACACCGACTGGCAGCGCACCGACCCCAAGGTCGGCAAGCCGATGTGGGAGACCTTCCTGACCTCCGAGCTCCCGCCGGTGATCGACAAGACCTTCAACGGCTCCGGTCGCAACGCCGTGATCGGGCTGTCGATGGGTGGGCAGTCGGCGTTCGCGCTCACCGTGCGCCATCCCGAGCTGTACCAGGGACTGGCATCGCTGAGCGGATGTCCGCCGGTCACCGGACCGGCCAACGAGGCCTACGTCCGCACCACCGTCGGCCGTTCCGGCGGTGACGCGACCAACATGTGGGGACCGTTCGGCTCTGTCGGATGGACCGCCCACGATCCTGGTTCGCACATGGACCGGTTGCGCGGTAAGGACATCTACCTCTCCGCCGGCTCCGGCGCGGTGGGTCCGCTGGATCTGCAGCGCAAGATCGACCCGGAGGAGGGGCCGCCGGTGGCGGTCACCGCGTCGTCGTCGGCGCTGGAGGCCGGTGCCTACCGCTGCTCGCTGGAGTTCGCGGTGCGGATGCGTGCGGCCAACGTGCCCTACACCGACGGTTTCCGTCTGATCGGTACCCACACCTGGGGGTACTGGGAGCAGGACCTACCCGCCGCCTGGCAGACGGTCTCGCGGCACCTGTACTACTGATTCGGCACTGCCGACGATCGGCGACGCCGGGGACCGAACGGTTCCCGACGGGGTCCCGCCGGGTGCCGCGCGGGCGGGCTACGCCTGCTGTGCCCAGGTCTCGGCAAAGGTGAGGAACTGGTCGTTCTCGGCGGCCTCGGTCACCGTCACGCGCACACCGTCGCCGTCGAAGGGTCGCACCACCACGCCGGCCTCGACGCCTGCCCGTGCGAAATCCATTGCACGTGAACCGAGGTCGAGCCAGACGAAGTTGGCCTGCGAATCGGGTACCCGGTAACCGGCGGCGCGTAGCCGCGTGATCACCCGATCCCGTTCGGCCGCAACGGCGTCGGTGCGTGCGAGAAGTTCCTCGCGGGCGTGCAGGCAGGCGATCGCGGCGGCCTGCGCGACGCTGTTCACCGAGAACGGGACGTGTGCCTTGCCGAGTGCGGTGATCACGGTCGGGTCGGCGACGGCATAGCCGACGCGCAGCCCCGCCAGCCCATAGGCCTTCGAGAACGTGCGCAGCACAACCAGGTTCGGGAACTCGCGATGCAGTGCGAGGGAATCGTAGGCGTGCTCGGCGTCGGGGCGGGTGTACTCGAAGTACGCCTCGTCGAGGGCGACGACCACGTCGGCCGGCACCTGCTCGAGGAAGGCCCGCAGTTCCGCTGCGGTGGCCACCGTGCCGGTGGGGTTGTTCGGGTTGCACACGAAGATCAGGCGGGTGCGGTCGGTGATCGCCCGGGCCATCGCGGGCAGGTCGTGCACGTCGTCGGCGGTCAGCGGGACCCGTACCGCGGTGGCCCCGATCAGCTGGGTCGCCAGGGGGTAGGTCTCGAACGAGCGCCAGCCGAACAGCACCTCGTCGCCGGGTCGGCAGGTGGTCAGGATCAGGTTCTGGCAGAGGATCACCGATCCGCAGCCCACCTGGATCTCCTCGGGACTCACGTCGAGGTTCTTGGCCAGTTCCGTGGTCAGCTCCACCATCCCGTTGTCGGGGTAGCGGTTGACCGACGACGCGGCGGCGGTGATCGCCTCCATCACGCTGGGCAGCGGCCCGAAGGTGACCTCGTTGCTCGCGAGCTTGACCGCGTCGGGGAAGGTCTTCCCCGGCACGTACACGGGCAGGTCATCGAGGTCGGGGCGGATGCGCGGGGTCACCCGTCAACTGTAGGCCCGCGGGCGACCGCCGCCGATCGCGGCCGGGTGAACGCGACACCACCGCTCGGTAAAATCGTCCTGACCAGCCGATTTGCGTCTATTGGTGCGCGGTGTGTAAGTTTCTATCCGGCAGTTCGGCAACGAACTCCCCGCTAAGGAGGCGTGCCAGAGCGGCCGAATGGGACTCACTGCTAATGAGTTGTCTCGCTAAAACGGGACCGGAGGTTCAAATCCTCTCGCCTCCGCCAACCGCGGTCGGCCGACTGCGGTACAACTGAATAGCTACGCGCCCGTAGCTCAACGGATAGAGCATCTGACTACGGATCAGAAGGTTTGGGGTTCGAATCCCTACGGGCGCACGAAGAAACCCCAGGTGAGACACCATTTCGATGGTCGGATCGCCTGGGGCTTTTTCTGTGCGAGGAGGTTCAACTGTGATCCGGTTGCGCTCGCGGCACCTTGAACCCGCACTGCTGTGGTCCACGGGAGGTGCCGGTTGCGTGAACGGCGCATGCGACGGGCAGCTCTGCGTGCACCTTCTGAACGACGGTCTCGGTCCGCAGGGGCCGGTTCGGGGTGACCGCAGCAGTAGGCCTGGCCGGCGTCAGGACGCTCGGTGAGGTGGATTGTGCGCCCCGACGACCTCGGACGGCACCGGGATGAGCGCGCAGGCCTCCGTGAGCCCGGTGGATCGTCGGCTCACCGGTACATCCGGACGAGCGGGCAGGTGAAGGGGTCGCGATCGCCGAGACCGGCCTGATTGAGGTAGCGGATGACGATCGCGTAGGACTCGAGGAGCGAAGTCTCGGTGTAGGTCACCGAATGGCGCGCACAATGGGCTCGGACGAGTGGGCGGACCTTGGCCAGGTTCGGGCGCGGCATGCTCGGAAACAGGTGATGCTCGATCTGATAGTTCAGGCCGCCCATCATGAAGTCGGTGACCCGCCCGCCTCGGATATTGCGTGACATCAGGACTTGCCTGCGCAAGAAGTCCACACGAATATCTTTGGGAACCAACGGCATTCCCTTGTGATTGGGTGCAAAAGCACCACCCAGCAGCAGGCCGAAGACCGCCAGCTGGACCAGGATGAACACGATTGCCTGGGCGACGGTCATGACCAGGAAGGGCACCGCGAATCCCACGGCGAGCCGAACGATGACCAAAGACAACTCCAGAATCCGTTGCGGGACAGGAGTTCTCGACAGAAGGCCCTGGATGCTTGCCGAATGGAGTGCCGCCGCCTCCAGTGTCAGCAGGGGGACGAAGAACCACCCCTGCCGTCGGGTGAACCATGCATACGCACCGGAGCGGGTGGCGGCGACCTCCGGGACGAATGCGATCGGGCCGCCGTCGATATCGGGGTCGACGCCGATCTGATTCGGCGATTTGTGGTGACGATTGTGCTTGTTGCGCCACCAGTGCAGTGACAGCCCGGCGCCCAGGGAGGCGACGAGGCGTGCCGTCCATTCGTTCGCCACCTTGGAGGCGAAGATCTGCTGGTGTGCGCCGTCGTGTCCGAGGAACCCGAACTGGGTGCTGATCACGGCGAGCACGACGGCGATGCCGATCTGTGCCCAGGAGCTCCCGATGAGCACGACCGCCGCCCACGCGGCCACGAAACTCACCGTGGTGGCAGTGATGCGGACGAGGTAGTAGGTGCGCCTGCGTTCGAGGAGCCCCGAGGCGCGGACCTCTGCGGCCAACTCGGTGTAGGTGCTCACATAGCGATTGCTGCGGGTACGGGTCTGGTCGGTGTGCGACAAGGCGCCTCGATGCTTTCGGCTGGGTACATGGAATTCGTCCATTGGGACACCGAGACCGGTTGTGTCAAGGCGGAGGGTTGAGAACGCACGTCGGTGCGTGGATGTACGGAATGGGGCCGCTCGGGCGGATACGCCTTCTGTTGTCTCGACAGTACAGGAGCGATGGTGCCGGCCACGCCGATTCTCGGGGCCGGTGACAGGGAAAAGGCGGGGGCGGGCGCTCACCGGTGGCGGCCGCCACGGTGGTTGACCCACCCCGGAAATGCACAACACCCCGGCACTGCCGGGGTGTTGAGGTGTCAGACGTCGACCAGAGGTCAGACGACACTCACGTTGACGGCCTGGGGTCCGCGGTTGCCCTGTTCGATCTCGAACTGAACGCGCTGGGACTCTTCGAGATTGCGGTATCCGCTGCTCGCGATGGCGGAGTAGTGGACGAAGACGTCACCCTTCGAGGTGTCGTCGGGGGCGATGAAGCCGAAGCCCTTGTCGCCGTTGAACCACTTGACGGTTCCTTGTTCCATGCTGTTGTTGCTACTTTCTTCAGTGCGTAGGGCCAAAGACTGGACCCCACGTGTCCATTGTCTCATGGATTCGCGAATCGTGCTGCGGTTGGCCCGGGAACCGACGTCACGGGCATCCACTCGGCCCACGACGGCGATCGTGGGCTGTGGCGCAGCGTGGTCGGTCTACCCCGCATCCGACCCGTCGCGTCCGAGCGTGGTCTCCGGGGTGGCGTCGGGGCGCGTCCACTGCGGTGTCGGTCGACCTGTGGGGCCCCAGGTCGCCTCACCGTCGACGTCGACCCGCCAGTACCAGCACGCATGGTTCCCCTCGGGTCTGTCGTCGGGGGTGTCCTCCCAGGTCTCGCCGCGTCCGTACGGTGTCCGGTCGAGCGCCCCGAAGGCGCCGGCCAGGGGTTCCAGGCCACGGCCGGTGGTCCGGTAGGTGAGGAAGGTGCGGTCGCCGTCGCGTAGATAGACGGTGTAGAAACCCATGTCACCGCCGATCGGCTCATCGAGTCCGCGGACCGAGAACCAGGGGATGCGGTAGTCCATGAAACCGGTGTAGGGCTCCACCTCGCCCCATGCCCCGACGGTGAAGATCGCCGGGGAGACCCCGCGTGCGGCGAGGTAGGGGGCGGCGTTCTGCAGGTGCCACGCGGTCACGGTGCAGCCTTCGCACTGGCCCTGGTGCGGGGCCCCGTCGTGCCACATGTGCTTGTAGACGGCGAGTTCGTCGCGTCCGCCGAACAGGTCGATGAACCGCACCGGGCCGGACGCGCCGACAACCTCCGCGGTGCCGTCGAACTCCACCATCGGCAGCCGTCGACGTTCGGCCGCGAGCCGGTCACCTGCGCGGGTGTGCGCCTTCTCCCGGACGAGGAGGTCGTCGACGGCGCGCTGCCAGGTGCTGTGGCCGACGATCGGTGGCCGGCCGGGCAGGTCGTCAGGGCGCGGGGTGGAGATGAAGGTCATGGTGTCCTCCCGGATGGTTCGTCCCGGATGGTTCGTCGGGCGCCGGGACTGCGGCACCCGGCTGTGGGGACAGACCGGTGGGCGGCGCAGGACTCATCGGATGGGCGATTCGACCGTTTGGCATCGGTTCGGTGACATGGGCGCCAACGGGATGGCACGGTCTGGTCTCAGAGTGGTCACCGGGACCGGTTCCGCCTAGGCGATTCACGCCGGCGGATGTTTGAATTGCGTTACGCAAGTCTCAGGAGTTGCTGATGTGACTCACGTCAGCATGCCTCACATTCCCCGTTCTGTGGAAGGTATCGCGAATGATCCCCGAACCGATCAACAAATACCTCGCCGAACTGTTCGGCACGTTCTGGCTGGTCTTCGGTGGCTGTGGCACCGCGATCTACGCGGCGAAGCAGGTGGCACAGGGCGACGACAAGGGCACGCTGATCCAGTTGGGTGTCGGTTTCCTCGGCGTCGCGCTGGCCTTCGGCCTGACCGTCGTCACCATGGCCTACGCCCTGGCACACATCTCCGGTGCCCACTTCAACCCGGCCATCACGCTGGGCGCCGCCATCAGCGGCCGGTTCGCGTGGAAAGACCTGCCCGGCTACTGGATCGCGCAGGTCGCCGGTGGGCTGCTCGCCGGCCTGGCCCTCTGGGGTATCGCCTCGGGCAAACCCGGCTGGAACGCCACCGGCAACATGGCCGCGAACGGCTACGGGGAGCACAGCCCCGGCCATTACACCCTCGCCGCGGTGATCATCGCCGAGATCCTGCTCACCGCGTTCTTCCTGATCGTGGTCCTCGGTGCCACCGACGGCCGGGCGCCCGGCGGCTTCGGGCCGCTGGCCATCGGTCTCACCCTCACCCTGATCCACCTCATCTCCATCCCGATCTCCAACACCTCGGTCAACCCTGCCCGCTCCACCGCGGTCGCCTTCTTCAACGGTGACGGCGCACCCGGCCAGCTGTGGGTCTTCTGGGTGGCACCACTGATCGGCGGACTCATCGGTGGCCTGATCTACCCACTGCTGTTCGAGGACGGAAAGTTCCGGTTCGGTGCGGCAAAGCAGGAGGTGAGTGCTTCCTAGAACACTCGACGCCGGGGCAGAAATCGCCCCTCACCAGGCGAACCGCCCGGACTCGGATGTCCGCCGCACGGACATCCCCCGGGCGGTTCGCGCCGTCGGAGATCGTTCGGTCGGTCGATTCGAGTCCGACGGAAACGGACACCGGCTGACAGAATCTGTCCTCATGGAATTGCTGATCCTCGTCCTCGTCGGCGCCGTGATCGTCACCGCGATCGCCGACCGGCGTGGCATGCAGCCCGCGCTGATCATCGTCGTCGTCGCCCTGGCGGTCTCGTTCATCCCGGGTATGCCGCACGTCGAACTCGAATCGGAGATCCTGCTCACCGTCGTGCTGCCGCCGCTGCTCTACTCGGCGGCGCTGGGCTTCTCGGTGCCCAACTTCATCCGCAACATCAAACCGATCCTCGGCCTCGGAGTCGCGATGGTGGTGATCACCGCCTTCGCCGTCGGCTGGATCACGTCGCTGGTGCTGCCGGAGTTCACCTTCGCGCTCGCCTTGCTGCTCGGCGCCATCGTCGCCCCGCCCGACGCGGTCACCGCCGTCGCGATCGGCCGCAAACTCGGTCTGCCCAAGCGGCTGATGGCCATTCTGACCGGTGAGAGCCTGGTCAACGACGCCGCGGCGCTGTCGCTGTTCGCGATCGCCATCTCCCAGATCGCCAGCACCCATGCCTTCATCGAGAACCCGTTGCTGCTGTTCGGCTACAACGCCGTACTCGGCCCGATCGTCGGGCTCGTCGTCGGCTTTCTCACCCTGTGGATTCGCCGTCATCTGCAGAACCCGGCACTGGAGACCGTGCAGGGCTTCGTGGTGCCGTTCGCCGCCTTCCTCGCCGCCGAACACATCCATGCATCCGGGGTGCTCGCGGTGGTCGTGGCCGGCTTCGTCGTCGGATCGGGGTCGGTACACGCCGGCTATCAGACCCGACTCCAAGAACGCTACGTCTGGCATTCGGTGGACGTCTTGCTCGAGGCGTTCGTCTTCGCGTATATCGGTCTGCAACTCAGGTTCATCGTCGAGGATCTCCGCGAGGCGCGAGAATCGTTGTGGCACATCATCGTAGCGTCGCTGTTGGTGCTCGTCGTGGTGTTGGTGGTGCGACCGCTGTGCATCTTCGTGATGTTCGGGCGTGGCGTGGTCAGCAGGCGCCTCGACAGCGCCGTCGACGTCGAGGTGCCGTCCAATCCGCGTCGGCCCGCCGCCGGTCGCAGCGGCGCGAAACCGTCTGCGCTGCGGGAGAAGTGGCGCAAACGCATCGACAACCGTCCGCTCACCTGGCAGGAGTCGACGGTGGTGGCGTGGACAGGGATGCGTGGCGTGGTCACCCTGGCGGCGGCGTCCGGTATCCCGCTCACGATCGCCGACGGGTCACCGTTCCCGGAGCGTTCGGCGATCCAGGCCATCGCGTTCGTCGTCGCGGTGGGCACCATCCTCATCCAGGGACCCACCCTGCCGTGGCTGATCGCCCGGGTGCACCTGCGCAACGAGGACGAGGAGCGCTACGACTTCGAGCAGACCGCCAAGGCCGAGGAGATCGTGCACTGCGCCGCCGACGCGGTGATCGACGACTTCGTGCACAACCCGCCCGCCGGACTCGACGAGGACACCGTCGCCTTCATCAAGGAGACCGTCGCCCGGCAGTCCCGTGACGCCGAGGAGATGCCCGACCCCGAGGCGCACACCGCCCGCAACGACGCCTTCGCGGCGCTCTACCGGGATGTGCTGGCGGCGCAGCGGGACGCCCTGGTCGACCAGCGCGACGCCGGGGCCGTGGAGGACGAGGCGGTGCGCGCGATGCTCGAGCGTCTCGACCTGCAGGAGGCCGGACTGTCGGCGCGCCTGGAGAGCCGCCTGTAGCGGGCGCACCCGGTGTCGGCCCGTAAGGTCGTAGAGAAGACGACCGGGCACGACGCGATGTCCGGGACCGGATTCGATGGAGGGCACGATGGCAGGGCCCGACGGGCGGCCACACGGTGGCGGATCATCCGCAGTGGGTGGACCCGCTGCCGGTGGATCCGAAGGTGGCGGATCCGGGGGCACGAAGGGTCCGCGCGACGACTACCGCGTCCCCCTGCTGCCCGGCGGCTACCCGCCGCTCGGATACTCGCCGACCGGTGCGCCCCGCTTCACCCCCGCCGACCTCGGCACGGGCATCCCGGGATCGGCGTCCGGTCCCACTGCCTCCGGCCTCATGACCCCGGGCTCGATCGGACCGGGCTCGCCTGCCGCGTCGGCGACCGGTTCTCCGACAACCCTGTCCGGACCGGCCCCCGGATCTCCGGGCGGCCCCGCCGGACCTCCGGGCGGTGACGGACCGACCCCGCCGCCCCGCCGCCTCTTCGGCATCGAACCGGGTGTCGGGACCACCGTCGGGGTGTTCGTCGTGGTGGGTGCGCTGGTCGTGGGACTGCTGCTGGTCGCGGTGAACTCGCTGCGCGACCGGCCGGAGGAGATCACCCTGCCGCCGGCCACGATCACCGACGAGTACACCCTGCCGACCCTCACCCCGAACCGGACACCCACGCCCAGCCGACCGCGGACCACCCGGCCGACGGTTCCCGGCGGGGGAGTCGGTCCGGTCGGCGAGTCGGTCACCTACACGGTGACCATCGAGGGGTCGGGCACCATCCTCTACGTCGACGACACCGGCGTGCACACCGAGTTCAGCCCGCCGCCCACGTGGACGCTGACCTTCACCGCCGACACCAATCCGCTGCGGCTGGTGGTGGTGGTCGGGCAGGGATCGTCGGCGCAGTGCTCGATCAACGTGGGGCAGGAGCAGGTGGTCACCGACACCGTCGCAGCCGATTCGACGAGGCGAACCGCCAGCTGCATCGCCTGATCGTCGTGGTCGTTTTGCGGTGCTCGTGGTGTGGGCGCGGCCCCGGGTCGCTACCGTGGTCATGTGAGTTCTCCGCAGACAGCCGGCCAGACGTCCACCGCCGGCGACCTCAAGACCCTGCTCACGTGGCGCGGCGACGAGGGTGTCAACCGCCTCGAGCAGGTTCGGCTCAACGTCAACGGCGCCCGTGTCAAGGCCTACGGACGCATCATCGCCGCAGCCCACGGCGATCAAGAAGCCTTCTCCTGCTCCTATGAGCTGGTCACCAACGACGCCGGTGTCACCAAGCGGCTGTCGATCCACCTCGTCCGCGCCGACGGCGAGAGCCAGATCGGGATCACCCGCGACGAGGAGAACAAGTGGCTCGTCCGGGCCGGTGGCGAGATGATCCGCAGTGACTTCGACGGTGCCGAGGACGTCGACGTGGCGCTCTCGCCGATGTTCAACGCACTGCCGATCCGCCGTCACCGCCTCGTGGGCGGCACCGGATCCGTCGAGGTCCCGGTGCTGTACGTGTACCTGCCGTCGTCGCGGATCGAACCGGCGACGCTGACCTACACCGCCGGCCCCGACTCCATCACCGTGGATTCCCCGGTCGCGAACTCGGCCCTGACCGTCGACGAGAACGGGTTCGTCATCGACTACCCGGGCCTGGCCACCCGCGTCTAGGTCCCGTCCGCGTCCGGTGCGGTCCGCGTCGGGCGCGGTCCCGCCAGGGGCTCCCGGCCGGGTCGTCCCGACTAGTCGTCCCGGCCCAGCCAGACACGCCCCTGATGGGCCTGCCTGCGCATATCGGCCTGCCATCCGGGCGCGCCGATCTCGACGTCGGCGATCAGTGCACGCGGCGACTGCGCCATCGACTCGTAGGCCAGCCGGGCGCGATGCCCGTCGTCGACGAGGATGCTGGTGGTCCCGTGATCGCGCAGCTCGTCGCGGGCGGCGATCAGCCGGTCGATGGTCTCGCTGAGCACATTGAGGACCGCGACCCCGTTGGCCTCGATCATCGCCCGCTGCAATGCCGGTGCGGTGCCGGCCACGCGGGTGCCGTCGCGGAAGCTGCCGGCCGCCAGCCGCAGCGCCAGATCGCTCTCCCCGGCCCCGACCGTCGCGGTGGCCGCCGCGGTCAGATGCGGTAGGTGCGAGATGGCCGCGACCGCCCGGTCGTGGGCATCGGCGGCCGCCGGTACCACCGCGGCGCCCAGCAGCAGCGCGATGTCGGCGACGGTCTCCCAGTCGGCGGCGTCGGTGGTGTCCTCGGTGGTGACCATCCACATCGCGCCGGTGAAGAGTGCCGGGTCGGTGGCCGCCCACCCGGAGTGGTTGGTGCCGGCCATCGGATGCCCGCCGACGTAGCGGGCCTGCGGGTGCACGCGGTGGACGATCTCGGCGACCGGACGCTTCACACTGATCACGTCGGTGACCAGAGCGCCGGGTGCGTGCTCGGCGATCGCCGCGAGGATCGGCTCGATCGTGGTGACCGGGGTGGCCAGCACGATCACCGCGTCGGAGTCCGCGGCGCGGCGCAGGGTGGCGACCAGATCGGTGGACGCATCATGTCCCGACGCGGTGGCGGCCTCGACGGTGGCCGCAGAACGATTGTGGCCGAACACCTCTCGGCCCGCATCGTGCAGCGCGCGCATCATCGATCCGCCGATCAGTCCGAGTCCGAGGATGCACACCGGCCGGTTGGGGAGCTCAGTCACGCCCTCCAGATTTCCACACGCGCGGTGTCCGGGGCACGGCAGTTCGGCGGATGTGACCATTCGGGACTTGGGGAGGACCCCCGATTCCGGCTACCGTGACCGCATGGCAGGTGCCGGCGCGGTTTCGGGTTCCAACAGCAAGGACGTCGTCGACGGCGTCGAGGGTTTCGCGGTCGCGGTGGTCCGCGAGGACGCGAAGTGGAAGGTGACGGCACTCAAGGAGCCGGCGCTGTCCGACCTCGCCGCAGCCGAACGGCAGTTGCTCGAATTGCGCGCGGCGGGCGCGGTGTTCGGGTTGCTCGACGTCGACGACGAGTTCTTCATCGTGATCCGGCCTGCCCCCGGCGGCGCCCGGATGCTGATCTCCGACGCCACCGCCGGAGTCGACTACGACGTCGCCGCCGACGTCCTCGAGGCCCTCAACATCGATGTCCCCGACATCGACCCCGATGAGCTCGACGACGTCGACCCCTGGGAGGAGGGGGATCTCGGCATCCTGTCGGACCTGGGATTGCCCGATGCGGTGATGGGCGTCATCGTCGGCGACACCGACCTCTACGCCGACGAGCAGATCGGGATGATCGCCGCGCGTCTGGGCTTCGCCGACGAGCTCGGGCGGGTCCTCGACACCCTCGGTCACTGATGCCCGGCGGCGCGAGCCGGCAGGTCGTGTGGGAGGCGATGATGACCTCCGCGCTCGAGGCGGCCGCGCTCTCCGGGGGTGACGACGTCCCGATCGGGGCGGTGGTCTTCGATCCCGACGGGGTGGAACTGGCGCGGGCGGCCAACCGGCGCGAGGCCGACGCAGACCCGACCGCCCACGCCGAGATCCTCGCGCTGCGGGCCGCGGCCCACGCCTTCGGTGACGGCTGGCGGCTGCCCGGCTGCACCCTGGCGGTGACCGTCGAACCGTGCACGATGTGCGCGGGGGCCATCTCGCTGTCGCGTGTCGAGCTGTTGCTCTTCGGTGCCTGGGAACCCAAGACCGGGGCCGTCGGATCGCTGTACGACGTGGTGCGCGATCCGCGACATCCGCACCGGCCGCAGGTGCGCGGCGGCATCCTCGAAGAGCCGTGCCGCGCCCTGATGGTGGACTTCTTCACCGACCGCCGGTAGCGGTTGTCGCCGGAGTGGTGCGCTGATCGGTCGTCGGTGGGAGGCTGGTGAGGGGCCGGGGAATCCGGCACATCATCCAGACCACAGGAGGACGCCATGTCCGATGCGACGGACAAGGTCAACGAGGTCATCGGCACCGCGAAGGACAAGATCACCGAGCTCGCCGGCAACCCCAAGGTGAACGAGGCGATCGACTCGGCCAAGGGCAAGCTCTCCGAGCTGGCCGAGAACGAGAAGGTCAACGAGGTCATCGGGACCGCCAAAGAGAAGATCGACGAGCTCGCCGCCAACCCCAAGGTGCACGACGCGCTCGGCGCGGCCAAGGGCAAGTTCGACGAGCTGAAGGGCAAGCTGGGCGGCTGACATCGGCCCGGCGAGGGCTGATACCGGCGATTCACCTCGCTGACCAGCCGATTTAATGCTCAGGCAGGTGCTGCGGTACAGTTTTCCGCGGTGGCGTGTCCGAGCGGCCGAAGGTGCAGCACTCGAAATGCTGTGTGCGGTAACCCCGTACCGAGGGTTCAAATCCCTCCGCCACCGCCAGAAATGGCCCCGTACTCTCGATGAGTACGGGGTCATTTCTTGTTCCCGCGCCCTGCAGTCCTGGGGCGACCGACCCGGGGCCTCAGACATAGGCAACCGCAGATTCGCCGGCCACGCTGGGGCGGTCCGCGTGAAGGGAAGCACGATGGGTATCGAGTATTCGAGTGTCGTCGACGCGCCACCGGATGAGGTGTTCGCCTGGCACGGCAGACCGGGCGCGATCCGGCGGCTGGTGCCGCCGTGGCAGCCGATGCAGGTGATCGAGGAGGCGTCGTCGTTGGCCGACGGCCGCGCGATCCTCGGGCTGCCCGGGGGTCTGCGCTGGCCCGCCGACCACCAACCCGCGGCCTACGACCCTCCGTGGCGGTTCGTCGATGAACTCGGCCGTGATGGTCTGGCCTCCCTCCCGGTCGGTCTGGTCGGCCGATGGCGACATGACCATGTGTTCGAGGCGGTCGATCCGGGGCGGACGCGGGTCGTCGACCGGGTGGACACGCCGATCCCTGGGAGATTTCTCCGGCAGACGTTCCGATACCGGCACCGGCAACTCGCCGACGACGTCGATGCCCATCATCGGGCACGGAGCTGGGCCGCGACCCCGGTGACCGTCGCCGTCACCGGCGCATCCGGGCTCGTCGGCAGTGCACTCACCGCCTTTCTGACCACCGGTGGGCATCGGGTCGTCCGACTGGTGCGGCGACCCGCGTCGGGGCCGGACGAACGGTACTGGGACCCGATGGATCCGGCCGACCACCTCCTGCAGGGGGTCGACGCCGTCGTCCATCTGGCCGGCGCGTCGATCGCCGGTCGCTTCACCGGCGGCCACCGCACCGCGATCCGTGACAGCCGGATCACACCCACCCGGTTGCTGGCCGAGCGCGCCGCGGTCAGCGGCGGACCGGGTGTGTTCGTGTCGGCGTCGGCGATCGGGCTGTACGGCTACGACCGTTGCGACGAGCTTCTCGACGAAAGCAGTTCTCGCGGTTCGGGATTCCTCGCAGACGTGGTCGCCGGCTGGGAGGCGGCGACGTCACCGGCGCAGGCGGGGGGCCTACGCGTCGTGCAGGTGCGCACCGGCATCGTGCAGTCCGGGCGGGGTGGCACGGTTGCATTGCTGCGCCCGTTGTTCACCGCGGGTATCGGCGGCCGGCTCGGCGACGGCCGGCAGTGGACGTCCTGGATCGACATCGAGGATCTGGTCGACGTCTACCACCGGGCGATTCTCGATCCGGAGCTCGCCGGACCGGTGAACGCGGTGTCACCCGAACCGGTTCGGAACGACGAGTACACCCGGACCCTGGCGCGTGTACTCAACCGACCGGCGTTGTTGCCGGTGCCGTCGCCGATCCCGGAGTTGCTCCTGGGCCGACAGGGCGCGCGGGAGTTGGCCTTTGCCGACCAGCGGGTGCAACCGCGTCTACTGCTCGAGCGCGGTCACGCCTTCCGACGCCCCGATCTCGAGGACAGCCTGCGTCACCAACTGGGCCACATTCGTGGGTCGGGGTGACTGCGCGGCCGCGGTCGTCGGAGCCGAACGCACGAGTGGCCGGTGACCTCACCGGGTCACCGGCCACCTCGACGGGTCAGGCCCTCGGCCCGCTCACACGGTGCACAATGGCTTGATCTCCTGTAGACCCTGCGTGGTCGGCGACGTCAGCATCAGGCACGAGTTGTACCCCGAGGCCTCGACGACTCGACGGATCTTCTGCCAGGCCGCCTTGTCGACCGCCGGAGACCGGGACAGGACGAAGCCGGACACACGGCTGGGATCGCCGACGAGTGCCCAGGAGTAATCATCGGCGAGGTAGGTCACCAGGTAGTTGCTGGGTCCGTCGAGCGACTCCTGCGTGGGCACTCCGGGGAAGGAGACGTGCAGTGACGCAACGCCGTTGACGCGTGCGTTGCCGACGATCCCCCGCCGCTGGCCGGTGATCGTCGTACACGAATTCTCCACGCGCACATCCCGTTCACCGAGGAGGGTGTACTTCGCGGTGGTGTCGCGCACACAATCCAGGTTGTAGGGCGCCGGATTGGCGGCGAGCTGATACCACGTCCCGACGTAGCGTTCGACGTCGAGTTGCGGTACCGGTGTCAGCGGTCCCGCGTGAGCGGGAGCGGCGGACACCGCGAAACCGGCCGCGGCGAGGACTGCGGTGAACAGTCCCAGAACAATTCTCCTCATCGGATCTCCGTTTCTCGATGCCTCGTGGATGCGGTGATCACTGCGGGGGCAGCAGCACGCCGTCGATCAGGTACACGGTCGCGTTCTGGGTCTTGATACCACCGCAGACCAGGCCGGCATCGTTGAACTTCAGACTGTCTCCGGACCCGGTGACGGTGACCTTCGCGCCCTCGACGGTGGTCTGGTCGCCGGCGATGTCGGCGGGTGCGATCTGACCCGGGATCACGTGGTAGGTCAGGACCGAGGTGAGCAGGTCGGAGTCGGTCTTGAGCTTCTCCATCGTGGCGGCGTCGACCTTGGCGAAGGCTTCGTCCACCGGTGCCAGGACGGTGAACTGGCCGCCGTTGAGCGTCGACACCAGGTTGACGTTCGGATTGAGCTGCCCGGACAGTGCCGCGCTCAGGGACGTCAGTACCGGGACGTTGCCTGCGGCGGTGGCCACCGGCTGATCACGCAGCTCCGCCACCGAGCCGGGGCCGGTGGGGACCTGCTGTGCGTACGCGGCGCATCCCGGTCCGACGAGCTCGGTCGCCGATGGGATGGTGCTCGTCGCCATGGAGGAGGTCGACGTCATTTCGGACGCCATCGAGGTCGACTCGGCGGATGTGGTCGTGTCCTCCGAGGAGCATGCGGCCAGACCGATCACCGCTCCTGCGGCGATAACGCTCAGCGCCAAGCTCTTTCGTGTCCTGTTCGCCATCGTTGATCAACTTTCTGTGTGGAGGGCCCGGCGGGCCCGGCACGGTGGTGGGTCACAGGGCCATTCGCTGCCATCGACGATCCGGATGGGTCGAATCGAAGAATTTCTTTCGGCCGGTGGCCGACGATGTGGCGAGCATGGTGGCCGACGACGCGGCGAGCACGGTGACCGAGAGCTCTGAAGGTGCTCCGATCGGGGTGTGCCGCCGAGAGCCGGGGTTCGCCATGCCGGGGGTCGCGCGCAGCGAGATCACGACCCCGCCGACGCCGAGCCGGCCGGGTATGGGGTGCGAGGACGACGGTGGCGGACCACCGTCGATGTCATCCAGATCCGCGCCGGTGAACAGTTGTCGACGGTCGATGACCGCACGATGGTGCGGCGAGTGGTGGGCGCCGAACCCGACGAGATGCAGCAGCGCCCGGCTTCTGCTCAGTGGATGCAGGGGTGGACCGCGATGGTCGAGGCGGCCCGAGGACGCTCGGTCCCGCACCTGGGCGATGGGGATCAGCGGTGGCTTGTCGCCGCCCGGAACGAGTCGGCTCGTGGCGGAACGCACAGTGCACAGCCGCTCTCGCGGTAAGGCGAAAGCGGCTGTGCGGGAGTCGTTGTGATCAGCGGAGCTTCGGTTCGTCGGCGCGGCCGACCCACGTGGCGAAGGTCTCGTCCGGCAGTCGTTCCCGGAGGTAGTGGGTGACCACGCGGGTCACGTAGTCGTGCAGATCCGACGAGAGCACCTTGTGTCCCCGCAGTTTGCGTCCCATCCCCGCGTCGAAGCCCAGGCTTCCGCCGAGATGTACCTGGAAACCGTCGACGATCTCGCCGTTCGGTGCGGCGACACGCATCCCCTTCAACCCGATGTCGGCGACCTGGATGCGGGCGCACGAGTTCGGGCAGCCGTTGAGGTGGATGCTGATCGGGGTCCCGAGCTCGCCGGCGATGCCGGCCAGCGACTGCTCGAGTTCGGTGATCAGTTGTGCTGCGCGGTGTTTGGTCTCGACGAGGCCGTACTTGCAGTACTCGATCCCGGTGCACGCCATGGTCGAGCGACGCCACGGTGACGGCTCGACGGCCAGGCCGATCCGGTCGAACTCGCCGGTGAGCTGTGCGACGTGATCGTCGTCGACGTCGAGCACGACGAGCTTCTGCATCGGGGTCAGTCGCACCCGGTGGGAGCCGGCGGTCTCGGCGGCATCGGCGACGGCCCGCAGCTGTGTACCGCTCGACCGGCCGGCGGTGGGTGCGGCCCCGATGGCGTTGAGCCCGTTCTTCTGTGGCTGTACCCCGACATGGTCGCGGGGTCGCGCCAGTCGGGTCGGACCCGGACCGTCGGCGAGTGTGCGGCCGAGGTACTCCGTTTCGAGTACGTCGCGGAACCGCTGCGCACCCCAGTCGGCGACGAGGAACCTCAGTCTGGCACGGGTCCGGACCCGACGATATCCGTAGTCACGGAACACCGACACGATCCCGGCCCACACCTCTGGTACGTCCTCGCTCGGCACCCAGGCGCCGAGCCGGACGGCGAGCATCGGGTTGGTCGATAGTCCACCACCCACCCAGACGTCGAAGCCCGGGCCGTGCTCGGGGTGGTCGACGCCGATGAAGGCGACGTCCTGGATCTCGTGTGCGACGTCCTGGAGTCCCGACACCGCGGTCTTGAACTTGCGCGGCAGGTTGGAGTACTCGGGATTCGCGAGCAGGAGATCTCGCAGTGCGGTCAATGCCGGTGTCCCGTCGAGGACCTCGTCGGCGGCGATTCCGGCGAGCGGTGACCCGAGGATGACTCGTGGTGTGTCACCGGCGGATTCGCCGGTCGTCAACCCGACACCCTCCAGCCGGCGCCAGATCTCCGGTAGGTCCTCGACCCGTATCCAGTGGAGTTGGATGTTCTGGCGGTCACTGATGTCTGCGGTGTCGCGCGCGAACTCGGTCGAGACGTCGGCGATGGTGCGCAACTGTTCGGTGGACAGACGGCCGCCGTCGACCCGCACGCGCAACATGAAGTACTCGTCTTCGAGGTCGGCGATGTCCAGGGTCGCGGTCTTGCCGCCGTCGATGCCGGGTCTGCGCTGTGTGTAGAGACCCCACCATCGGAAGCGGTTGCGGAGGTCGGTCTTCTCGATGCTCGCCCACCCCCGCTCGGAGTAGATCTCCTCGATCCGGGCACGGACGTTCAATCCGTCATCGTCGGCCTTGATCTGCTCGGCGTCGTTGAGGGGGACCTGTCCGCCGACCGCCCACTGACCTTCGTCGCGGCGTGTCCTGGTCACAGTTCGACGGGGACGCCCACGAGCGAGCCGTACTCGACCCAGGAGCCGTCGTAGTTCTTGACGTCGGACTGACCGAGGATCTCGTGCAGCACGAACCAGCTGTGCGCGCTACGTTCACCGATGCGGCAGTAGACGATGGTGGGGCTGTCGTCGAGCGTCACGCCGGCATCCTGGTACAGCGCCGTCAGCTGCTCCTCGGGGAGGAAGGTGCCGTCCTCGGCGACCGTCTTCGCCCACGGGATGTTCTTGGCGGTGGGGACGTGGCCCGGCACCTGCGGCTGTTCCTGCGGGAACGAGGCCGGGGCGAGGATCTGGCCGGTGAACTCGGCGGGTGAGCGCACGTCGACGATGGTCTTGGTGCCGATCGCCGCCTGTACCTCGTCGCGGAATGCGCGCAACGTGTGGTCACGTTCGGAGGCGCGGTACTCGGTCCGCGGATACGCCACCTCGATGGTGCTCAGCGGGCGGCCGTCGAGTTCCCACTTCTTGCGGCCGCCGTCGAGGAGGCGGACGTCCTGGTGTCCGTAGATCTTGAAGTACCAATAGGCGTAGGCCGCGAACCAGTTGTTGTCGCCACCGTAGAGGATGACGGTGTCGTCGTTGTCGATGCCCTTGCGCGACAGCAACTCCTCGAATCCCGCACGATCGATGAAGTCTCGTCCGACCGGTGCACGCAGATCGTCGCGCCAGTCCAGTGCCACGGCACCGGGCAGGTGATCGGTGGCGTAGGCGTCGGTGTGCTCGTCGACCTCGACAAAGGCCACCCCTGCCGAACCCAGACGGCTCTCCGCCCAGTCGGCGTCGACCAGAACGTTTTCTCGACTCATTGTTCCTCCATGCGCTATTTGATCGTGCACTAACTAGTTGTAGGCGACAGTTCTTGGAGAGGTCAACGAGAGGCGCGACTTCCGCTCACGCTGAGCGAAAAGATTCGGACGTCGGCCCGATCGACAAGCCGTCGCCGTGACCTGCGGATCGGCTCCGCCGTGACATGCGACGCGTGGAAGGCGTGATGATCGCGTTCGGGGATCGGCGAGACAAGGGATAGGGGAGAACGCCCGATTCGGGGTCCACCGTTCGCACGATATCGCTGGTCCCGGCCCCGCTGGTGGGGGATGATACGACGCGTGAGCACTCCGCAGAACCCGGAAGACGAGCAGCGACCGGCCGGTCCATCGGAAGCGACCACCCGTCTGAACCAGAAGTACACGCCGCCGACGCCGATTCCGTCGGACGGCGGTGCAGCGGCTCCGCACCATCCGCCGCAACCGTCACCGGATGCCGCGTCGGAGGCCAAGACGGAGTTCGTGTCGCGTCCGGCCCCGCCACCGCCGAGTGCGGCGCCGACCGCGGTCTACACCAAGACCGGCGTTCCGGCGGATGCGCCACGGCACGCGGAGCCGCCCCGGCATCAACCATCCCCGCAGCAACCGCCCCAGTATCAGACACCTCAGCATCAGACACCTCAGCATCAGGCGCCCCAGCATCAAGCGCCGCAGGGTCAGCCGCCCCAGGGGTACCAGCCCGGACCGCCGCCGCAGTTCCGCCCGGGACCGCCGCCGCAGTTCCAGCCGGGACCGCCGCCCGGTGTTCCCGCATCCACTGCGCCTGTACCCGGCGCTTCTGCACCCGGCGCTCCTGTACCCGGCGCTTCTGTGCCGAATGTGCCCGCGCCGCATGTCCCGCCGCCGTCGGACGGTGTGCCGGCCCATCTCGCATCGCAGCAGCCCGCCCCCGGTGCGGGGCGTCCGGTGGCCGACGGGCTGTCGATGAAGCATCGCAATCCGCTCGGCGTGTGGATCGGTCTGCCGCTGATCACCTTCGGCATCTACGGGCTGGTCTGGTACTACAAGATCCACAAGGAGATGGCGCAGTTCGATCCGCGCAAGGAGATCCCGGTGGCAGGGCCGCTGCTGGTGATCATCTTCCTGGGTTGGACGATCATCGCGCCGATCATCAGCTACAACAACGCGGGCAAGCGGATTCGTGATGCGCAGCGTGCGGCGGGGCTTCCCGAGACGTGCAACCCGCTGCTGTGCTGGCTGCTGATGTTCGCCTTCGGTCTCCACACCTGGTACATGCAGACCGAACTGAACAAGGTGGTCGACCGCTACGGCGTCGAACCCGGAACCCAGGTTCCCCTGTTCGTCTGACAGATGGTCCTGTTCGGTTGGGCCGCAGCAGTTCTCACAGGAACGACGCCGCGTTGCCGACCAGGTCCAGCAGTGGCTGCGGGTAGAACCCGAGGACGATGGTGACCGCGGTGCACACCGCGATCGGCACGGTCGTCAGCGGGCTCGGCCGCACCACGTGCGGGGCGTCGAGGGGGACGTCGTCGAAGAACATCGCGACGATGATCCGGATGTAGAAGTAGGCGGCGATGGCACTGCCGATCACGCCGATCACGACGAGCACCGCGCCGCCGTTTCCGGCGACCGCGGCGAAGACGTCGAACTTGGCGATGAATCCACTGGTCAGCGGGATTCCGGCGAAGGCGAGTAGATACATCGAGAACATCGCGCCGACCAGCGGATAGCGGCGGCCGAGCCCGGCCCACTGGTCGAGTCCGGTGGCCTCCCGCCCGGACAGATGCGGTCCCGACACCCCGGCCCGCTTTCCCGCGTGCACCGGCTCACGCACCACCGCGGTGGTCGCGAATGCGCCGAAGGTCGAGAAGGCATATGCCGCAAGGTAGAACAGCGTCGCCGACAATCCCGGCTGATCGGTGCGGCCGGGATCGAAGGCGATCACCCCCAGCAGGATGAACCCGGTGTGGGTCACCGACGAGTACGCCAGGAGGCGTTTCACATCGGACTGGGTGACCGCCATGACCGCCCCGGCGATCATGGTCAGGATCGCCACCGCCCACAGCACCGGACGCCACTCGTCGACGAGCGGGCCGAACGCCACCCAGAACACCCGCAGGAGCGCGCCGAAGGCGGCGATCTTCGTGGCCGCGGCCATGAAGGCCGTCACCGGCGTCGGAGCACCCTGATACACATCGGGCACCCACGCGTGAAACGGCATGGCGCCCACCTTGAACAGCAACCCCACGGCCAGCATGGCCAGGCCGATCACGGCGAGCCGGGTGACGTCGGTGCCCCCGGCGCCGAGCGCGGCACCGATCTCGGCGAGGTTCAGCGATCCCGTTGCGCCATAGGCGAAGGCGGCGCCGAACAGGAAGAACGCCGACGAGAACGCGCCCAGTAGAAAGTACTTCAGCGACGCCTCCTGGGAGAGCAGGCGGCGACGGCGGGCCAGTGCGCACAGCAGATACAGGGGCAGCGAGAACACCTCGAGCGCGATGAACATGGTCAGCAGGTCACCGCACGCGACGAACAGCATCATCCCGCCGACGGCGAGCAGGGTCAGGGGGAACACCTCGGTGGTCACCCCGCCGGCGCGCGTCGCCTCGAACTCGTTGTCGGAGTTGGGCACACTCGCCCCCGATGGGGTGAACAGGTCGGCGTCGGCGCCCTCGAGGGCCGCCTGCGCGGCCGCACCGGGTCCGTTGCTGAACCGCCTCGACGGTGCCACCACACGTTCGAGGCCGCGTTCGGCCATGAATGCCACCGCGAGCACCGAGATCACCAGCAGCAGGCCCTGCAGGAACATGGCGGGACGATCGAGCACCACCGCCCCGGACATCGCGGTACGGCCCTGACCGCCGTCGCGGGTCAGGATCACCGCCACCCAGATCACCGCGGCCAGCGCGGCCACCAGGCCGACCAGCGACAGCACCGGCTGAATCCGCCGACGTCCCGAACGCGATGCGAAGGCCTCCACCAGCACACCCGCCACCGCGACCCCGAAGACGATCAACATCGGTGAGAGCAGCGAGTATTCGACATCGGGCGGGGTGATCGCCGCCAGTGTGGTGACGGTCGTGGGATCGGGGGTCATCGCGCACCTCCGGACTCGGGCTGCACCGTCGAGATCGTGTGATCGACGACGGGATCGATCAGGTCGAGCAGCGGCTGCGGATAGAAGCCGAGGACCAGCAGGAGGACGAGGAGCGGTGCCACCACCACCCGCTCACGCAGCCGCAGATCCGGCATGGCCGCCCGCGCCGCGCCCGGTCCCTCGACCGGCCGGACCGGCCCACCCATCATCCGCTGATACAGCCACAGGATGTAGATCGCCGACAGCACCAGCGCGCTCGTCGCCGCCACCGCCGCCACCGGATACCGCGTGAACGTACCCACCAGCACCAGGAACTCACTGACGAACGGGGCCAGGCCGGGCAGGGACAGCGTCGCCAGTCCGGCCACCAGGAAGGTGCCGGCGAGGACCGGTGCCACCTTCTGCACTCCGCCGTAGTCGGCGATCATCCGGCTGCCGCGCCGCGACACCAGGAACCCCGCGATCAGGAACAGTGCGGCGGTGGAGATTCCGTGATTGACCATGTAGAGCGTGGCCCCGCCCTGGCTCTGCGGGGTGAGCGCGAAGATCCCGACGATGATGAACCCGAAGTGCGAGATCGAGGTGTAGGCGATCAGCCGCATCACATCGGTCTGCCCGATGGCGAGGATCGCGCCGTAGACGATGCCGGTCACCGCGAGGGTGATGATCAGCGGCGCAAAGGTCTTGGATGCCTCGGGGAACAGCAACAGACAGAACCGCAGCATCGCGAAGGTGCCCACCTTGTCGACCACCGCCATCAGCAGCACCGCCGACGCCGGGGTGGCGGCCACCGCGGAGTCGGGCAGCCACGAATGGAACGGCCACAACGGCGCCTTGATCGCGAAGGCGATCATGAACCCGCCGAACAGCAGCATCATCACACCGGAATCGGAGTGCAGCCGACCGTCGGCGACGGCGTCGGCGATGGCCGGCAACCCGAAGGTCCCGTGCCCGCCGACGCCGATCGACGCGTTCGCGGTCACCACGTACAGTCCGATCACCGCCGCGAGCATCAGCAGCCCACCGAACAGGTTGTACAGCAAGAACTTCACCGCGGCCGCCGAGCGCGCCGGGCCGTTGCCGAACCCGCCGATCAGGAAATACATCGGGATGAGCATCGCCTCGAACACGAGGTAGAACAGCAGCACATCGGTGGCGACGAAGCTCATCACCACCATCGCCTCCACCGACAGCATCAACGCGATGTAGACGTGCGGCCCCTTCTGCCGCCGCCCACCGGCGTGATCCAGCGAGCCGGCGTGGTCGGCATCCGGCCACCCGGCCACGATCAGCAGCGGTAGCAGCACCGTGGTCAGCAGCACGAGGACCAGTCCGATGCCGTCGAGACCCAGCTGATAGCGCGCACCGAACGACGGAATCCACTCCACGTCCGAGCGGAACTGGTAGCGTGCGCCATTCGGATCGAACCCGACGGCCAGGCCGATCGAGACGGCGAGTGTCACCAGGGATCCGGCGAGGCCGATCCACTTCGCCACCTCGGCACGCGAGGCCGGCACGGCGAGCACTCCCACCGCGGTCACGGCCGGCACCAGCCACAGGACGGTCAACCAGCTCATCGCCTACAACCCCCTCAGCAGCATCAACGCGGCCACCACGACGGTGGCACCGGCGAGTATCGACAGTGCATACGAGCGCACATAACCGCTCTGCCACAAACGGATTCGATTCGACGAGGCGGTGACCAGCGCGCCCACGCCCTGCCCGGCACCGTCGACGGCACCGGCCTCGACGCGGACCAGGGAGCGGGTGAGGGACTGGCCCGGCACCATCAGGACCTTCTCGTTGAACGCGTCGCCGTACAGATCGCGCCGGGCGGCGCGGGTCAGTGCGTTCACGTCGTCGGGCGCGGTCACCGGGATCGGGCGGCGCGCGTACACCACATATCCGGCGGCGAAGCCCACCGCCACCACCGCGAGGATGATCGCGGTGAGCACCCATGTGGGCATCGGCAGCTCGGGATGCTGCTCGCCGACAACCGGTGCCAGCCAGTTCACCAGCGAGTCCCCGGCCACCAGCAACGCCCCCGACGCCGCCGACCCGACGGCGATCAGGATCATCGGACCGGTCATCACCGGCGACGACTCGTGCGGGCGGGCATCGGGCGCCCAGCGGCGGTCCCCGAAGAACGTCATCAGCATCATCCGGGTCATGTAGAAGGCGGTGATCCCGGCACCGAGGAGTGCGGCACAGCCGAAGATCACGCCGCGTGCCCCACCGGAACCGAACGCCGCCTCGATGATCAGGTCCTTGGAGAAGAAGCCGGCGAACGGCGGCACCCCGATCAGGGCGAGATAGCCGATCCCGAAGGTGGCGAACGTGATCGGCATGACCGACCGCAATCCGCCGAGGCGTCGCATGTCGGTCTCGTCGTCCATCGCGTGCATCACGGACCCGGCGCCGAGGAACAGGCCGGCCTTGAAGAAGCCATGGGTGAGCAGATGCATGATCGCGAACGCATAGCCGGCCGGTCCGAGTCCCGCCGCCAGCACCATGTAGCCGATCTGGCTCATCGTGGACGCGGCGAGCGCCTTCTTGATGTCGTCTTTGGCGCAACCGATCACGGCCCCGAACAGCAGGGTGACCGCACCCACCACGCACACCGCGAGCCGGGCGTCGGGGGCGAGATCGAAGATCGGATTGGACCGCGCGATGAGATACACCCCGGCGGTGACCATGGTGGCGGCGTGGATGAGCGCCGACACCGGGGTCGGGCCCTCCATCGCATCGCCGAGCCACGACTGCAACGGCACCTGGGCGGACTTGCCGCAGGCGGCGAGCAAGAGCAGCAGCCCGATCGCGGTGAGCGTTCCGCGGCCGGTGGAGTCGGCGCCGGCGAACACCGTCTGGAAAGAGACCGAACCGTAGGTGGCGAACATGACCATCAGGGCGATCGCCAGACCGGTGTCGCCGACCCGGTTGACCACGAACGCCTTCTTGGCGGCGGTCGCGGCCGCGGGCCGCTGCTGCCAGAACCCGATCAGCAGGTAGGAGGCGAGACCGACACCCTCCCAGCCGAGATAGAGCCCGAGGTAGGTGTCGGCGAGGACCAGCACCAGCATGGCTCCGAGAAACAGGTTGAGGTAGGCGAAGAATCGGCGTCGATCGGGATCGTGGGCCATGTAGCCGACCGAGTAGATGTGGATCAGACTGCCGACACCGGTGATCAGCAGGACGAAACACATCGACAGCTGATCGAGATAGAGCCCCATGTCCACCGACAGCCCGCTCGACCCGCCGGCCGGGGCGATGTCGAGCCAGGTGTAGGCCACCGTGTGGACGGCACGGTCGGTGGCGGGTCGCCCGAGCATCCCGATGAACAGCGCCAGTCCCACGACGAACGACGCCACTGCCAGCGCACAGGCGAGCAGGTGGCCCCACCGGTCGGTGCGGCGCCCGGACAACAGCAGCACCAACGCACCGGCGAGCGGCAGCAGCGGCACCGACCACAGGACGTCCCCGGACATTTCGGTACTCATGCCGCCCTCCCGCTATCGCCTCAGCAGCGCCGCGTCGTCGACGGAGGCGCTCCGCCGGGACCGGAAGATCATCATGATGATGGCCAGCCCCACCACCACTTCCGCGGCGGCGACCACCATGGTGAAGAAGGCGATCACCTGACCGTCGAGATTCGGTGTGCCACCGGAACTCTGCTTGCGGGCGAACGACACGAACGCCAGGTTGGCCGCGTTGAGCATCAGCTCGACACACATGAACACCACGATCGCGTTGCGCCGCAGCAGGACCCCGGCGGCACCGATCGCGAAGAGCACGGCCGCGAGATACAGGTAGTTGTCGGGGTTCATCGCCGGTCCTCCGTCGGCGTGCCCGACACGGGTTCTGCCGGGGTCGGAGCCGGGGGTGCATCGGGTTCTCGCGAGCGCAGGATCGCCGACACCGACAGGTCGGTGGGGTGTCCGTCCGGCAGCAGGGCCGGTACGTCGACGGCGTTGTGGCGGGCGTACACCCCGGGGCTGGGGAGCGGGGTGATCCCGGTGCCGCGGCGAACCCGCTCGATCGCCAGTTCCCGCTGGGACCGCTTGGGGCCGAATCGTTCCCGGTGGGCGAGGATCATCGCGCCGAGGGTGGCGGTGATCAGCAGCGCGCCGGTGAGCTCGAATGCCCACAGATACCGGACGAAGATGAGTTGGGCGATGGCCTCGATGTTGCCCTGGGTGGCGGTCGGTACCCCGGTGGTGGGGGTGGTGGTCGCGGCCACCGCGGCGGTGCCGATCCCGCCGCACAGCAGGGCACCGAACCCGATCCCGATGATCACCGCAGCGATGCGTTGTCCACGAAGGGTTTCCACCAGCGAGTCCGACGAGTCGACGCCGATCAGCATGAGGACGAACAGGAACAGCATCATCACCGCGCCGGTGTAGACCACCACCTGCACCACCCCCAGGAACAGTGCGCCCTGGGCCACATAGGCGACGGCGAGGACGATCATCGTGGTCGCGAGGAACAGCGCCGAGTACACGGCCTTGGCGGCGAACACCACTCCGAGGGCACCGGCCACGGCGATCACCGCGACGATCCAGAACAGGACGCCCTCCCCGGTCATGCCGAGACCGTCCCGATGGTGTCGTGCACCATGCCGTCCGCGCCGACCCGGCCACGGTAGTAGTCGGATTCGGTGGGGGCGGTGCCGGCGGCGACCTGCGCGGTCACATCATGGGGCGTCGGTTCGGTGTCCGGCGGGAGCGGTGCGAGCAGCTGGTTCTTCTCGTAGATCAGGTCGGCGCGGTTGTCGTCGGTGAGTTCGTAGTCGCCGGTCATGGTCAGCGCCCGGGTGGGGCACGCCTCGATGCACAACCCGCAGCCGATACACCGCAGGTAGTTGATCTGGTACACCCGGCCGTAGCGTTCCCCGGGCGAGAAGCGTTGGGCGTCGGTGTTGTCGGCGCCCTCGACGAAGATCGCGTCGGCGGGGCACGCCCACGCACACAGTTCGCACCCGACACATTTCTCCAGCCCGTCGGGATGCCGATTGAGCTGGTGCCGACCGTGATAGCGCGGTGCCAGGGGCCGTTTCTGTTCCGGATACTGTTCGGTGACGGTGGGGCCGAACATCGCCTCGAAGGTGCGGCGCAGACCGCCGACCGGGCCGAACGGATCCTGCCGGGGTGCATCGGTGCGAGTGGCCCCCGGCCGGGGTGCGTCGGTGGGGGCCGGTGCGGCGCCGGCCGATTCTGTACGCGAGGTGTCAGGCATCGGAGGTCTCCTTTGCGGTCGGCGTGGGGCCCGGCGTGTGGCCGGGTAGGGACTGGCCGGGGAGCGGGGGTACCGGGAAGCCACCGGCGAAGGCATCGAAGGCAGGCGCGCCGGATGCGGTTGTCGCACCGGCGGTCGCAACCGGGGGAGCTGCGGGACGGCGGGGGCGCATCGCCCGACGGATGATCAGCAGCAGGCCGACGGTGACGACGAGTCCGGCGGCCGCCGACACCAGCGCCCGCGGCACCGTGTTGTCGGCTCCGGGGATGCACACCCGGATCAGCGCCACCACCATCACCCACATGAGCGACACCGGGATCAGCACCTTCCAGCCCAGATTCATGAACTGGTCGTAGCGCAGTCGCGGCAGGCTGGTGCGCAGCCAGATGAACACGAACAGGAACACCCAGACCTTGATGGTGAACCACAGGATCGGCCACCATCCGGAGTTGGCGCCGTCGATCAGCGACAGCGGCCACGGGGCCTGCCAGCCGCCCAGGAACAGGGTGGTGGCCAGTGCCGACACGGTGACCATGTTGATGTATTCGGCGAGCATGAACATGGCGAACTTGAGTGACGAGTACTCGGTGTGGAAGCCGCCGACGAGTTCGCCCTCGGCCTCGGGCAGATCGAACGGGGCGCGGTTGGTCTCACCGACCATCGACACCGCATAGATCACGAACGACGGCAGCAGGACCAGGGCGTACCAGTAATTGTGCTGGGCGGCCACGATTCCCGACGTCGACATGGTGGTGGCGTCGAGGAACACCGCGGCAAAGGTCAGCCCCATCGCGATCTCATAGGAGATCACCTGCGCGGTGGACCGCAGCCCGCCGAGCAGCGGATAGGTCGACGCCGACGACCATCCGGCCAGGACGATCCCGTACACCCCGACCGAGGCCATCGCGAGGATGAACAGCACGGCCACCGGCAGATCGGTGAGTTGCAGTGGCGTGTGGTGACCGAACACCGACACCATCGGGCCGAACGGGATCACCGCGAACGCGATGACCGCCGGCACCACCGCGATGATCGGGGCGAGCAGGTAGATCACCTTGTCGACGCCGCTCGGGGTGATCCCCTCCTTGAGGGCCAGTTTCACGCCGTCGGCCAGGCTCTGCAGCAGTCCGCGTGGACCCACCCGATTGGGTCCGATCCGGTTCTGCATGCGCGCCATGATCTTTCGTTCGGCGAGGATCGCGACCAGCGGGTTGACGATGAGGAAGGCGAACACCGCCACCGCCTTGACGATCACCAGCCACCACGGATCGTGCCCGAAGTCGGTGAGTGTCGGGTACTCGGTGGCAGCGGAGAACGAGGTGGTCATCGGTCACCTCCCGGTCGGAGTCCGACGACGTCCCCGGCTCCGGCCCCCAGCAGCGCGGGCAGTGGGGCGCCGGCGGAGTTGGTGGGCACCCACACCACGTCGTCGACCATCTCGGTGACCGCCAGCGGAAGGACCAGCGATCCGGTGGCCGTGTGGATCTCGAGGAGGTCCCCGTCGCCCACGCCCACCCGTGCAGCGGTCGTCGCCGACAGCCGTGCGCGGGCGGGATGGGCGGTGCCGGCGAGATGCGGTGCACCGTCCTGCATCCGGCCGTGATCGAGCAGGTGGGCCCAGCACGCCAGGACCGCCTGTCCGTCACCGACATCGGGTGGGCCGGATGCCGGGGTGGACGAGCGGAGCTCCCGGGGTCCGCTCCACGGCCCGATGGTGCCGAGTTGGGTCAGGATGTCCTCGGCGTCATCGCATTCCAGGTCGACACCGGTGTGGGCAGCCAGCGCGTCGAGGACCCGGTGGTCGGAGATCCGGCCGGTCTCACCCAGCGCGGCCGGGAAACTGCGGGCCCGTCCCTCCCAGTCGAGGAAGGTGCCGGACTTCTCGGCGACGGTGGCCACCGGGAGCACCACGTCGGCACGATCGGTGACCGCCGAACGTCGGATCTCCAGGCTCACCACGAAGGCCGTGTCGAGTGCTCGCACAGCGAGATCGGGTTTCGCGAGATCGGCGGGGTCGACCCCGCCGACGAGCAGCGCGTCGAGGTCGCCGGCGGCGGCCGCGGCCAGGATGCCCGAGGTGTCGCGGCCGGGGCGGGTGGGTAGGGACCGCACCCCCCAGGCCACCGCCATCTCGGTGCGGGCGGTGTCGTCGGAGACCGGGCGCCCGCCGGGCAGCAGGCCGGGCGTCGCACCCACCTCGAGGGCACCGCGTTCCCCGGCCCGCCGGGGAATCCAGACCAGCCGGGCGCCGGTGCGCGCCGAGAGCGACACCGCCGCCGACAGGCCACCGGGACTGGTGGCCAGACGCTCACCGACGACGATCACCGAGGCCGGATCATCCAGTAGCGCTGCGGTGTCGGGATTCTCGAGGAGTGCTGCCTCGCCGCCGGGGGCGGTCGGCAGCAGCGTCGCCGACAGCTTCGCGTTCCCGGGACTGCGCCACGGGGCGATGGTGACCACCCGGGTGCGGGACTCCCGTGCCGCCCGCCGCAACCGCAGGAAGACGATGGGGGACTCCTCCTCGGGTTCGAATCCGACCAGCAGGACCGTCGGCGCGGCGACCAGCTGGGCGTAGGTGAGATCGTCGGTGCGGGAGGCGATCCGGTCGGCGAGAAAGGCGCTCTCCTCCGCACTGTGGGCTCGGGCTCGGAAGTCGATGTCGTTGGTCTGCAACACGGTTCGCGCATACCGCGAGTACCCGTAGGCGTCCTCGACGGTGACCCGGCCACCGGTCAGCACCCCGGTGCGGCGGGTGGCGAGACCTTCGGCGGCCGCGCGCAGTGCATGGGCCCACGACACCTCGCGGAGGTCGCCGTGGGCGTCACGGACCAGCGGGGTGGTCAGCCGGTCCGCGGCGGTGGCATACGCGAACGCCCAGCGGCCCTTGTCGCAGTTCCATTCCTGGTTGACCTCGGGGTCGTCGGCGGCCAGGCGGCGCAACACCGTTCCGCGCCGGTGGTCGACCCGCTGGGCGCAGCCGCTCGCGCAGTGCTCACACGCGCTCGGGGTGGAGACCAGATCGAACGGCCGGGCCCGGAAGCGGTAGTCGGTGCCGGTGAGCGCCCCCACCGGACAGATCTGCACGGTGTTGCCGGAGAAGTAGGAGTCGAACGGTGTCCCGTCGGCGGTACTGACCTGTTGCAGCGCACCGCGATCGGCGAGATCGATCAGCGGGTCACCGGCCACCTGATCGGCGAAGCGGGTACAGCGGGCGCACAGCACACATCGTTCACGATCGAGCAGGATCGCCGTGGACAGCGGCACCGGCTTGACGTAGGTGCGTTTGGTCCCGGTGAACCGTGAGGTGGCGCGACCGGCGGTCATCGCCTGGTTCTGCAGCGGGCACTCGCCGCCCTTGTCGCAGATCGGGCAGTCGAGGGGATGGTTGATCAGCAGCAGCTCCATCACCCCGCCCTGCGCCTTGGCCGCGGCGCCGGAGGTGAACTGGGTGTGCACCACCATGCCCTCGGTGACCGTGGTGGTGCACGAGGCGAGTGGTTTGCGCTGACCCTCGACGTCGACGAGGCACTGCCGGCACGCACCGACCGGTGCGAGCAGCGGATGATCGCAGAAGCGGGGGATGGTGATGCCCACCTGCTCGGCCGCCCGGATCACCAGGGTGCCGGGGCGGACGTGGATCTCGATGCCGTCGATGGTCGCCGACACCGGATTCGCCTGTTCGGTGCCGGTGGGGCGGTCGGACAACGCGGTCATCGGACACCTCCGTGATCGGCGAACACCGTGGCCGCGGCTGGATCCAACGGACAGCCACCGGGGCCGTGGCCGGTGCGCGCGTGGGCGAGATACTCGTCGCGGAAGTGGGCGAGCGAGGACGTGATGGGGCTGCCCGCGCCGTCACCGAGTGCGCAGAACGACTTCCCGACGACCCCGTCGGTCACGTCGGCGAGGACGTCGAGGGCCGCGACGATCTCCGGTTCGGTGAGCTGCCCGGACTCGATCCGGCGTAGTTGCTGGACCAGCCAGTAGGTGCCCTCGCGGCAGGGCGTGCACTTGCCGCACGATTCGTGGGCGTAGAACCTCGTCCACCGCAGCACCGCCCGCACCACGCAGGTGGTCTCGTCGAAGATCTGTAATGCCTTGGTGCCCAGCATCGAACCGGCCGCACCCACCCCCTCGTAGTCGAGCGGGACGTCGAGGTGCCCGGCGGTGAACATCGGGGTGGACGAGCCGCCCGGGGTCCAGAACTTCAGGGTGTGCCCCGGCCGAACCCCGCCGGCCCGGGAGAGCAACTCCCGCAACGTGATCCCCAACGGGGCCTCGTACTGGCCGGGGTTGCGCACATGTCCCGACAGCGAGTACAGCGTGAAGCCCGGCGACCTCTCGGTGCCCATCGCCCGGAACCAGTCGATCCCGTTGCGCAGGATCGCCGGCACACTCGCGATGGACTCGACGTTGTTGACCACCGTCGGACTGGCATACAGTCCGGCGACCGCGGGGAACGGCGGTCGTAGTCGGGGCTGCCCGCGACGACCCTCCAGCGAGTCGAGCAGTGCCGTCTCCTCACCGCAGATGTAGGCACCGGCCCCGGCGTGCACCAGCAGTTCCACGTCGACCCCGGAACCGAGGATGTTCTCACCCAGATAGCCTGCGGCATAGGCCTCGTCGACGGCGGCGCGTAGCCGTTGCAGCACACCGACCACCTCGCCGCGCAGATAGATGAACGCATGCCGGGCCCGGATGGCATAGGCGGCGATGATCGCCCCCTCCACCAGCGAGTGCGGGTCGGCCAGCATCAGCGGCATGTCCTTGCAGGTGCCCGGCTCGGATTCGTCGGCGTTGACCACGAGGTAGTGCGGCGGCGCGTGCGGGTCGTCGGACTGGGGGATGAACGACCACTTCATGCCCACCGGGAAGCCTGCGCCTCCGCGCCCGCGTAGCCCGGAGGCCTTGACCAGTTCGATCACCTCGTCGGGTGCCATCCCGAGTGCGGTGCGCAGGCCGCGATAGCCGTTGTGCCGCAGATAGTTGGGCAGCGTCCACGACTGCGGCTCACCCCAGTGCCGGGTGAGCACCGGAACCTCGGCGGGTTCGGGTTCGGGTTCGGCGGTGGCCTCGGACGAATCCGGTGCAGAGGGACCGGCGGCCGGGCGTGCCCCCACGTCCACCCCGGCCAGGATTCGTTCGGTGTCACGGAATCCGCACAGCGTCGACGACCCGCGTGACGGCGCCCGGACCAGCCCGGCACGCAGATCCTCGGCGATCTCGACGATCGACTCGGGGGTCTGGGTGTCGAAGAACTCCCAGTTGATCATCACCACCGGCGCGCGATCGCAGGCCGCGTTGCACTCGATCTCCTCCACGGTGATCCGCGAATCAGACGTGGTGCCACCGGGTTCCACACCCAGGTGATCACACAGCCGGCGCAGGATCTCCTCGCCGCCGACGATCCCGCACAGTGTGTTGGTGCACACCCCGATCAGGTACTCGCCGGTGGGCGTGCGCCGGAACATCGAGTAGAAGGTGGCGACGGCGGCGACCTGTGCGTCGCTGAGGCCGAGAACCTCGGCGCAGAAGCCGATTCCGGCGCGGGAGATGAGTCCGTCCTCCGACTGCACCAGGTGCAGCAGCGGCAGCAGCGCCGAGCGGGACTGCGGATAGCGGGCGATCACCGGACCGGCCTGTGCACGCAACCGCGCGAGGACGTCGTCGGGGTAGGAATCGGGTCCGGAGAACGTGATCGGTGGATGGGCGCCGGGGCCGCCTGTGGCCGGGGGTTCGGCGACGGGGTCGGGCGGGCCCACCCCGAGCTCGACGAAGACGGGTTCACTCATCGGTCCACCCCTCCCATCACGGGGTCGATACTGGCCACCGCGGTGATCACGTCGGCCACCATGCCGCCCTCGCACATCGCGGCGACGGCCTGCAGGTTGGTGAACGACGGATCGCGGAAATGTACTCGGTAGGGCCGGGTTCCGCCGTCGGAGACCATGTGTACGCCCAGTTCGCCGCGGGGCGATTCGATCGCCACGTAGCACTGGCCGGGCGGGACCCGCATCCCCTCGGTGACCAGCTTGAAGTGGTGGATCAGCGATTCCATCGACTCGCCCATGATCTCGGCGATGTGTGCGGGCGAGTTGCCCAGACCGTCGGGTCCGACGGTGAGGTCGGCGGGCCAGGCGATGTCGGCCTCGGAGACCATCACCGGGCCGGGCCGCAGCCGCGCCAGACACTGCTCGACGATCCGCACCGACTCGTACATCTCCCGTACCCGGATCACGTACCGGGCGTAGGAGTCACAGGTGGTGTCGGTGATCACGTCGAACTCGTAGTCCTGGTAGCCGCAGTAGGGTTCGGACCTGCGGACGTCGTGGGGCAGGCCGGTGGACCGCAGCACCGGTCCGGTGATGCCCAGGGCCATGCATCCGGCGAGGTCGAGATATCCGACGTCGCAGGTACGTGACTTCCAGATGTAGTTGTCGGTCAGCAGATCCCCGAGCTTGTCGAGCTCGCCGGGTAGGTCGGCGAGGGTGGCCGCGATCGCGTCGGTGGCGCCGTCGGGCAGGTCGGCGGCCACACCGCCGGGCCGGATGTAGGCGTGGTTCATCCGCAGGCCGGTGACGAGCTCGAACAGGTCCAGGATTCGTTCCCGGATGCCGAATCCGCTGAACATCGCGGTGACCGCACCGAGTTCCATCCCGCCGGTGGCCAGGGCGACAAGGTGGCTGGCGATCCGGTTGAGCTCCATCAGCATCACCCGGATCACCGACGCACGCTCGGGGATCGCATCGGTGATACCGAGCAGCTTCTCCACCGCGAGGCAGTAGGCGGTCTCGTTGAAGAACGGTGACAGATAGTCCATCCGGGTCACGAAGGTGACCCCCTGAATCCAGTTGCGGTACTCCAGGTTCTTCTCGATCCCGGTGTGCAGGTAGCCGATTCCGCAGCGGGCCTCGGTGACCGTCTCGCCCTCGATCTCCAGGATCAGGCGCAGCACCCCGTGGGTGGAGGGATGCTGGGGGCCCATGTTCACCACGATGCGCTCCTCGCCGGGGTGTTCGGCGGCCCGCGCGGCGACCTCGGAGACGATCTCGTCCCAGTCCTGTCCCGACACGGTGTAGGTGTGCTCGGGATGACGGTGCTCCACATTCGTCATGAGTACGACCTCCGCCGGTCCGGGGGCGCGATGCGGGTTCCCTTGTACTCCACCGGGACACCACCCAGCGGGTAGTCCTTGCGCTGCGGATGTCCGACCCAGTCGTCGGGCATCTCGATCCGGGTCAGGGCGCGGTGCCCGTCGAAGACGATCCCGAAGAAGTCGTAGGTCTCCCGCTCGTGCCAGTCGTTGGTGGGGTAGACATCGCACAGGCTGGGGATGTGCGGATCGGCGTCGGATGCGGCCACCTCCAGCCGCAGGCGGCGGTTGTGGGTGATGGAGGCCAGCGGATACACCGCGTGCAGCTCGCGGCCGGCGTCGTCGGGATAGTGAACCCCGTTGACGCCCAGGCACAACTCGAAACGCAGCGCCGGATGGTTACGCAGGGTCAGTGCCACCGCGGGCAGATGTTCGGCCACCACGTACAGCGTCATCTCGCCGGCGTGGATCTCCACCTTCTCGATCGCGGCGTCGTAGGCCGGACCGCCGGCGTCGGCGAGTGCGGTGGCCAGGTCGTCGGCGACGGCGTCGAAGTACCCGCCGTACGGGCGTGCCGCGGCGGGCAGGGTGACCGGCTCCACCAGGCCGCCGTAGCCGGAGGTGTCGCCGCTGCCGTGCACCCCGAACAGGCCGCGGCGTACGCCGATCACCTCGTCACCGGCCTGCCGGTTGTGTTCGCTCATCGCAGCAACCCCTTGAGCTCGATGGTCGGAGTCGACTGCAGCGCAGCCTGTTCGGCGGCCCAGATCGCCTCCTCGCGGTTCACCCCGAGCGGGGTCTGCGCGATCTTGTCGTGCAGCGCGAGGATCGCGTTGAGCAGCATCTCGGGGCGCGGCGGGCAACCGGGCAGATAGATGTCGACGGGGACCACGTGGTCGACGCCCTGGACGATCGCGTAGTTGTTGAACATGCCGCCCGACGACGCGCACACCCCCATCGCGAGAACCCATTTGGGTTCGGTCATCTGGTCGTAGATCTGCCGCAGCACCGGTGCCATCTTCTGGCTCACCCGGCCGGCGACGATCATCAGGTCGGCCTGCCGGGGGGATGCGCGGAAGGCCTCCATGCCGAAGCGGGCGAGGTCGTAGCGGCCCGACGTGGTGGCCATCATCTCGATCGCACAGCACGCGAGGCCGAAGGTGGCCGGCCACAACGAGCCCTTGCGCATGAATCCGGCGAGTTCCTCGACGGTACTCAGCAGGAATCCGCTGGGCAGTCTCTCCTCGAGACCCATCGGGCACCTCCTCGTGTCGCCGGCGGTGCTGTCGGCCCCGGTTCAGGGGCGTCGGGCACCAGCCGGAACGGTCAATCCCAAGCGAGTCCTCCGCGGCGCCATTCGTAGGCGTAGGCAACGGAGACGTTGACGATGAACAGGGCCATCGCGGCCAGGCCGAACCAGCCGAGGGCGTCGAAGGCGACGGCCCACGGGTACAGGAACACGATCTCGATGTCGAAGATGATGAAGAGCATGGCGGTGAGGTAGTACTTGACCGGAATGCGTTGCACCACCGACGGTCTGGAACCGGATGGGGTGGCAAAGGCACCTTTGCCGAGTGGCTCGATGCCACATTCGTAGGCTTCGAGTTTGGCACGGTTGTCTCGGCGCGGGCCGACCGCCGATGCGATGAACACCGAGAACACCGCAAACGCCACAGCGATCGCCCCGAGCACCAGGATCGGGACGTAAGCGTTCATACGATCGAGCCCTCCGAGTACTCCACCGGGACTGGTGTGAGGTACACCACAACCTTACAAGCGGTGTCGGAGAAGTCGACTGTATTCACCGAGTTTGCCGTGCTGATTTCGGCGTTCTCGGCTGCCGAGGAGCCGAAACCGGTGGTCAGAGACCTCGATCCGGGGAGTGGGGCAGTGCTCGTGACCCGCCGGCGCCCGCGATCGGGCCGCGCTCAGAACTCGGCGGTGCGCAGCATCGTGACGAAGGCCTGCGGCAGGCCGATCGGATCGACCGGCAGGGATGCGGTGGCGTCGGCCCGCGACCAGTCGGCCAGCCAGCGGTCGTCGGCGCGGCCGAGCAGCACCAGGGTGGGTGGGCGCGGGTCGTACTCGTCGCTCATCTGCTTGGCGATCCCCATCCCGCCCTGCGGACTGGCCTCCCCGTCGAGGATCGCGACGTCGATGTTGCCGGCGTCGAGTTGGGAGAACACCATCGGACCGGTGGCGACCTCGAGGAAACTCAGTTCCGGTAGTTCCGGGTCGGGACGGTGCCCGAGGGCGCCGATCACCTCACGTCGGGTGGTCGCGTCGTCGGAGTACACCAGCACGCGCAACACCGAAGGCGGGCGCGGCTGCACGTCGGTCACGTCCCCGATGTTACGACACGACAATCGGTCTCAGTGCTCGGTGGAGAAACCCGAGCGTCGCTGATGGGACTCCAGTGCCAGAGTGACCAGGCGGTCGATGAGGTCGGCGTAGGGCACGCCGGTGGCCTCCCACAGCTTGGGGTACATCGAGCCGGGGGTGAAGCCGGGGATGGTGTTGACCTCGTTGAGGAGCCAGCCGCGGCCGTTCTCCTCGAAGAAGAAGTCGACCCGGGCCAGCCCGGTGCACCGCATCGCGCCGAACACCTGCGCGGCGAGCTCACGTACCTGTGCGGCGTCGGCGTCGGGAAGCGGTGCCGGGATGACCAGTTCGGCCGCACCGGTGACGTATTTGTCCTCGTAGTCGTAGAACTCGCTGCCCGGCACGATCTCGCCCGGCACCGATGCCTCGGGCAGCATGTTGCCGAGCACGGCCACCTCGATCTCGCGGCCGGTCACCATCTCCTCGATCACCACGACGTCGTCGTAGCGCAGCGCCAGGTTGATCGCGGCATCGAGCTCGGCGGCGTCGTGGGCCTTGGTGATCCCCACCGACGAACCCATGTTGGCGGGTTTGACGAACACCGGCAGACCGAGTTCCTCGATCGCCCGGAAGGTGATGGTCTTCGAGTCGTCCACACCGTCGCGGAACTCGACCCACTTGCACTGCGGGATTCCGGCCTGTGCGGCGACGACCTTGGCCATCGCCTTGTCCATGCACACCGCCGAGCCGAGCACCCCGGTGCCGACGTAGGGCAGACCGAACAGCTCGAGCATCCCCTGGATGGTGCCGTCCTCGCCGTGCGGGCCGTGCAGCAGCGGCAGCACGACGGTGAGCGCGGCCTCGGAGTGGGCGCGCAGTTCGGCGAGCGGGGCGACGATGGTGCCGGCGATCTCCAGCTCCGACGGCAGCGGGGTGCCGTCGGAGAGCGCGGCGATCACCTTGTCGTTGCGTACCCAGGTGCCGTCCTTGCCGATGCCGATCGGGACCACCGAGTACTTGGCCGGATCGGCGGCGGCGATGACATGTGCCGCGGTCACCCGGGAGACGTCGTGTTCTGCGGACGCGCCACCGTAGAGAACAACCAGACGCAGCAGGGGAGTCGACATGCCTGTCACCTTACGGCCACCGACCGTGGCAGTTCTCGGCATGGGGCCTAGGGTTGTGGCGTGCGTATGCAGGCGAGTGATGTGGCCGACGCGGTCGGTGGAGAACTGATCGGACCCGACGTGACCGTGACCGGGGCGAGTATCGACTCCCGGGCCGTGGCCGAGGGCCGGCTGTTCGTCCCGATCGTCGCCGCCCGTGACGGACACGACTTCATCCCGGCCGCGGTCCAGGCCGGTGCGAGTGCCTACCTGACCGCCACCGGACCGGTCGCCGGAGTCGACGCCACCGCCATCACCTGCGCCGACACCGCCGAGGCGTTCTCCGATCTGGGCCGCGCGGTGCGGCGTCGGCTGCCCGAGCGGGTGGTCGGCGTGACCGGATCGGTCGGCAAGACCTCCACCAAGGATCTCCTCGCCGGGGTGCTCGCGACCACGTTCGTGACCGCGGCGAGTGAGAAGTCGTTCAACAACGAGCTCGGCCTGCCGCTGACCCTGGCCAACGCCCCCGACGACACCGAGGCCGTCGTCGCCGAGATGGGTGCCCGTGGGATCGGCCACATCGCGCATCTGTGTTCCATCGCCCATCCCACCGTCGGCGTGATCACCCGGGTGGAGGCGGTGCACCTGGAGCTGTTCGGCAGCATCGACGCCGTCGCCCAGGCCAAGGGGGAGCTGATCGAGGCCCTGCCCGCCGACGGCATCGCCGTGCTCAACGCCGACCACGAGGTGGTCATCGGGATGGCGCCGCGGACCAGTGCGCGGGTGCTCAGCTACGGGCTGACACCGTCGGCGGATGTGTCGGCCACCGACATCACCCTCGACGACCAGCTGCGCGCATCGTTCCGGCTGCACACCCCGTGGGGATCGACGGCGGTGCGCCTCGGTGCCCGCGGCGAGCACCAGGTGGCCAACGCCCTGGCCGCGGCCGCCGCGGCCGGTGGCCTGGGTGTGCCGGTGGAGGCGATGGCCGGCGGTCTGCTCGGTGCCGCGCTGTCGGGGCTGCGGATGGAGATGACCACCACCGCGGCCGGGGTGATCGTGATCAACGACGCCTACAACGCCAACCCGACGTCGATGTCGGCGGCGCTGCGCTCCCTCGCCACCCTGAACGCGGGTCGTCGGGTGGCGGTGCTGGGCAGCATGGCCGAACTCGGCGACGACTCCGACCGCCACCACGTCGCCGTTGCCGAACAGGCCCGTGACCTGGGCATCGAGGTGATCGCCGTCGACGAACCGGCCTACGGGCCGTCGGCCACCCATGTTGCCGGCGTCGACGAGGCGGTCGCCGCACTCGCCGGCACCGCCGCCGGTGACGCCGTGCTGGTCAAGGGCAGCCGTGTGGCCGCCCTCGAACGCGTCGCCGACCGACTCGCCTGAGGCGGGTCGCGCCCTACTCGGCTCCGGCGTTCGCGCGGATCACCGCACGGAGGTATCCGGCGAGGCCGGATGCGATGTCGTCGTAGTGCGCGGTGAACCGCGGGTCGGCGACGTACATGTCGGCCAGGCACACCTGCATCGCGTGATCGCAGTCGTAGAAGCGTGCGATCTGGGCGCGATGCTCCTCGGCCAGGGCATTGCCCTCGGTCGAGCCCGGCCGCACCCCGCGGGTCATCGCGTCGGCGAGGCGGGCCTCGAACTCGTCGGTCTCGGCCTTGACCTGTTGCCAGTCCTGTGTGGTGAACGACGCGCTGCGTTCGCGGCTCTGCGCCCACGCATCGGTGTCACCCCAGCGCTGTTCGGCCTCCTCGGCATACTGCTCGCCGAGCCAGTCGTCGCCGAAGATCTCCGCCTGCTCGGCCGCCGACAGATTCATTCCGGTCTTCTTCGCGTTCATCATCGCCTCCACGGCTGCGACCGTCCGGTGCAAGCGTGCGATCCGTTCGTTCAGCAGGTCGCGCTGGACGGCCAGATGCTCGAGTGCATCGGCGGTCGGATCGTCGAGCAGGGTCGCTATCCGCTCGAGCGGAAATCCCAACTCCCGGTACATGAGTACCTGGTGGAGCCGTTCGACGTCGGCGTCGTGGTAGACGCGGTAGCCCGCCGGGGTACGCCCGGACGGGACCACCAGCCCGATGGCGTCGTAGTGGTGCAGAGTGCGCACGCTGACACCGACGAGCCCGGCGGTGGCGCCGACGGTCAGTTCGCACCGCCCGTCGTCGCGGGGATCTCCTTCGCTCACGACTCACCACCTTCGGGGCTCACGCGGCGTGAGGGTCAAATACCGCCGGTGTGCGTTGCCGGGCGACCGGCAACTCAGGGTGCGAATCCGACCGTTGCGCCGTCCTTGGTGCAGGTCGAGAGGAAACCGGCCTGCGACGACGGCTCGCAGTCCCATCCGTCGACGGTCTGCGGGGCGCCGGTGGCGATCTTCGGCCCGTACGCCTCGGCGAGCGCCTTCGCGTCGGTGCAGCTGGTGGAGCCCTCGAGGATGATCACGCGCAGGGCGCCATCGGGGCCGGGGGTGGTGCCGCAGACCTCACGGGAGGCGGCGACGGTGTCGGAGACCGAGCGGGTGGGGCTGGCCGGGCGGGGACCGGCGACCACCGGGGCCGAGCCCGACGGACCCGCGCCGACCGGCGCAGATGCGGACGGGGGGGACTCGGCGGAGGACGATTCCTGCTCGTTGCCACAGGCGGCGAGGGTGAGCGCGGCGGCCCCGGCCACCGCGGCGAGGGTCCAGCGGGTGATGCGGTGCGACATGGTCTTCACCGTATCGAAAACACCGATCGGCTCCCGGCCGGTGGCCTGCCGTCGCGAGGCGGTCCGGTTTGGGTGAGCCGGGCCGTCCTGGGAAGATGCACCCGTGAGCTCGCACGACACCCCGATCGACAGTCCGGCCGGCACCTCCACCGACACGCACGGCTTCCGCGTCGGCACCCGGCTGCCCGGCACCCTCGGCCGCACCGGGGTGATCTCCACCCCGCACGGCGAGATCGCGACGCCGGCGTTCGTCCCGGTCGGCACCAAGGCGACGGTCAAGACGGTGCTGCCGGAATCGGTGGCCGCGCTCGGCGCCCAGGCGGTGCTCGCCAACGCCTATCACCTCTACCTGCAGCCGGGCCCGGAGATCATCGACGCGGCCGGCGGTCTCGGCGCGTTCATGAACTGGTCGGGACCCACCTACACCGACAGCGGCGGATTCCAGGTGATGTCGCTCGGCGTCGGGTTCAAGAAGGTCATCTCGATGGATGTCACCGGTCAGCAGGACGACGACATCATCGCCGAGGGCAAGGAACGGCTCTCCCGCGTCGACGACGACGGGGTGACGTTCAAGTCGCATCTGGACGGATCGTTCCACCGGTTCACCCCCGAGGTGTCGATGCAGATCCAGCATCAGCTCGGCGCCGACATCATCTTCGCGTTCGACGAGCTCACCACCCTGATGAACACCCGTGGATACCAGGAGAACTCGCTGGAACGCACCCGGCTGTGGGCGATCCGCTGTCTGGCCGAACACAATCGGCTGTCGGTGGAGCGTGCACACCGTCCGCAGCAGGCACTGTGGGGTGTCATCCAGGGCGCCCAGTACGAGGATCTGCGCCGCAAGGCCGCCCGCGACCTCACCGAACTGAGCCGTCGCGACCGGGACGCCGGTGGGAAGGGCTTCGGCGGGTACGGGATCGGTGGAGCGCTGGAGAAAGACAACCTGGGCACCATCGTCGGTTGGGTGAACTCCGAACTGCCCGAGGACGCCCCGAAACACCTGCTCGGGATCAGCGAACCCGACGACATCTTCACCGCCATCGAGAACGGCGCCGACACCTTCGACTGTGTCTCACCGACCCGCGTCGCCCGCAACGGTGCGGTGTACTCGCGCGACGGCCGGTTCAACATCACCAACGCCCGGTTCCGTAACGACTTCGGGCCGATCGATCCGGAGACCACCAACTACACCTCGCAGTACTCGCGGGCCTACCTGCATCACCTGTTCAAGGCCAAGGAAGGTCTCGGCGCGACCCTCGCCACCCTGCACAACGTGGCCTTCGTGATCGACCTGGTCGACGGTGCCCGCAAGGCGATCGAGAGCGGCGACTACGAGGCCTACCGCGACGACTTCCTCGGTCGCTACTACGCGAAGAAGGTGTAACCGTACAAAGCGGACATCCGGAGGTCTGCGATATCCGGGAACTCCGCCGCGTTCTGCGACGTTGGGGGTGCGTACCCTGATGTCCCGATGGACCCCGGTCCCTGACGTCTTGTCCACCGACCACGAAAGATGCGATGTCCCGCGCGCAGCGCAAACGCAAGAAACCCCGACGAACCGGCCCCCAATCGGGGGCAACCATTCCTGAGCGAGCCCTGGTCTCCGCCCACCCACGCGGTGATGGCCGATGATGACCGTGCTCGGCATCCTGCTCGGAGTCCTGGTGGTGGTCGTGATCACGGCCCTGACCGGCTACTTCGTGGCGCAGGAGTTCTCCTTCATGGCGGTCGACCGTTCCCGCCTCAAAGCCCGTGCCGAGGCCGGTGACGCCACTGCCAAGCGCGTCCTGTCGGTGACCGGCCGAACGTCGTTCATGCTCTCCGGTGCCCAGCTCGGCATCACCGTGACCGGCCTGCTCGTCGGCTATGTGGCCGAACCGCTGATCGGTGCCGGCGTCGGCGACCTCCTCGGTGACGCCGGTGTGCCGGTGGCGGTGGGTGTCGCGATCGGCGCGATCGTCGCGCTGCTGGTGTCCACCGTGGTCCAGATGGTCTTCGGTGAGCTGTTCCCCAAGAACCTCGCGATCGCGCGGCCCGAGCCCGTCGCGCGACGCCTCGCCCTCTCCACCAACATCTACCTGCGCATCTTCGGACCGATCATCACCCTGTTCGACGCATCGTCCAACCTGCTGCTCAAGCTGCTGCGGATCGAACCGGTGCACGACGTCGAACACTCGGCCACCCCTCGCGACCTCGAGCACATCGTCGCCGAGTCGGCCGAATCCGGTGAACTGCCCGCCGAACTGTCGCAGCTGCTCGACCGCGTGCTCGACTTCCCGGACCGCAACGCCGAGCACGCGATGGTGCCGCGACCCAAGGTCGACACCGTGCACGCCGACCTCCCGCTGCCCGAGGTCCGCACCCGGATGGCCACCGGTCACACGCGATACCCGGTGCTCGACAACGCCTCCGACGACATCATCGGTGTGGTGCACCTCGGTGACATCCTCGACTGGTCGGCCGACGGCGACGCGACGGCATGTACCGCACGTGACCTCGCGCGGTCGGCGGTGATCGTGCCCACCACGCTGCCGCTGCCACAGGTGTTGGACCGGATCGTCGCCGCCGGCGACGAGATGGCGGTCGTGATCGACGAATACGGCGGTGTGGCCGGCATCGTCACCGCCGAGGACATCGCCGAGGAACTGGTCGGCGAGATCGACGACGAGCACGACCCGGATGCGCCGCAACCGGTCGAACCCATCGACGGTGGCTGGCTGATCCTCGGTGACACCCACCTCGACGAGGTGTCGCGGGCGATCGGACACGAACTGCGCGAGGGCTACTACGAGACCCTCAGCGGTCTGGTGATCGCCGCGGCCGGCACCCTGCCCGCGGTCGGCGACACCGTCGAACTCCCGGTGGAACAGGATCCGGGCGACTTCGCCGAAGCCGATGTGCCGGCGGCGCCCCGCCTGATCGCGACCGTGGTCGAGGTGGTCAACCGGGTGCCCGGCCGGGTTCGGGTGAGTGTCGCCGAACCGGCCACGGCCACCGCCGATCCCGAGGAGGACCCGCGATGAGCAACCCGTGGGTGGTGCTCGTCGCCACCGTCGTCCTGATCGCGGCCAGCGCCTTCTTCGTCGCCGTCGAGTTCGCACTCATCGCGGCACGTCGTCATCGCCTCGAGGACGCCGCCCCGACCAGTCGATCCGCCCGCGCCGCCCTGCGCAGCGCATCGGAGCTGTCGGTACTGCTGGCCGGATCGCAGCTGGGTATCACCATCTGCACCCTGGCTCTCGGTTCGATCACCAAACCCGCAGTGCATCACTGGATCACCCCGGCCATCGAGCACCTGGGCGCACGGTTGTGGCTGGCCGACGTGGCCGGCTTCATCCTCGCCCTGATCATCGTGACCTTCTTGCACCTGGTGATCGGCGAGATGGCACCGAAGTCGTGGGCGATCGCCCACCCGGAGCGCTCGGCCATGATGCTGGCGGTCCCGATGCGGGTGTTCATGTGGTTCACCCGCCCGATCATCGTGCAGCTCAACAAGCTTGCGAACTGGGTGTTGCGCAAGGTGGGTGTGGAGGCCGTCGACCAGGTCGGTTCCGGCCAGGATCCGGAGACGCTGCGCCAGCTCGTCGAGCATTCCGTGATGGTCGGCACCCTGGAGGATCGTTACAGCGAGCACCTCACCAGCGCACTGGATCTGGCGTCTCTGACCGTCGGTGATGTCGCCGGCGTCGGAGAGCCGAGCGGCGTGGATCGCACCGCGGGTGTCGGCGAGATCCAGGAGTTGTCGAGGGTGACGCGGCATCGCCGCCTGGTGGTGCGCGACGGCAGCCTCATCTGCGGGGTGGTGCACGTGCGCGACAGTCTGGATGCGCCCGCCGACGCCACCGCGGTGGATCTGATGCATCCGGTCCTCGAGGTGTCGCCGACGGTTCCGGTCTACGACGTTCTCAACCGGATGCGCCAGAGCCGCAACCACATCGCCGTGGTGGTCGAGGACGGGGTCGCGACCGGCATCCTGTCCATCGACGACGTGCTGACCAGATTGCTGGCCACCGCGCGATAGTCCTCGGTGAAGCGGCCCGCCGGCGGGTGGCGCCGGCAGGTGACCGCCGCCGAGGTGGTCACCTACGCGCTTCGGCCGCAGGAGGTTTCGACGGCCGCATCGTCGCCGGTGTCTCTCGGTGTTCGATCCGCGCGCACCTCACCACTCGTCGTCGGTGAGAATCCAGGGGTGTCTGGGTAGGGTCGCCGGATCGAATCGTTCGGCCAGCATCGGCAGGTCCACCCGCTCACCGACGGCGCCCAGGCCCAGCGATACCGCGATGTGCGAGAGCACGGTGGCGGTGTCCACCCCGCGGGCGGACAGATCGGCCAGGGTGATCGCCCCGTCGCGTTTGCTCAGCCGAATGTGGTCGGCGTTCAACACCATCGGGACATGGGCGTATACCGGCGGGGCATAGCCCAGCAGTGCCGTCAGATACGCCTGGCGTGGCGCCGAGGCGAGCAGGTCGTCGCCGCGGCACACCTGGTCGACACCCTGCTCGGCGTCGTCGACGATGGCGGCGAGGTTGTAGGCGGGGGTGCCGTCGCCGCGTTGGATGACGAAGTCGTCGACGGCTCCGGTGTACTGGCCGGCGAGCACATCGGTGACGGTGAACTGCGTGACGTCGGCGACGATCCGGATGGCCGGCGGGCGACCGGATGCCCGCTTCGCCGCCAGCTGTGCCTCGCCGAGCCGACGGCACGTCCCCGGATATGCACCCGGCGGGGTGTGCGGGGCACTCGGTGCCTCCAGGATCTCGCGGCGGGTGCAGAAGCACTCGAAGGTGCGGCCCGCGGCGGTGAGCTCGTCGATCACCTCGCGGTATCGGGGGAGCCGATCGGTCTGATAGACGATCGGCGGATCCCACTCGACACCGAGGGCGGTCAGGTCGGAGATCTGCTGCCGGTCGGCGCCGGCGGCGGTACGGTCCAGATCTTCCATACGCAGCAGGAATCGGCGTCCGGTGGTGCGGGCGAACAGCCATGCGAGCACCGCCGTCCGGAGGTTGCCGACGTGCAGCTCACCCGACGGCGACGGCGCATACCGGCCGGCGGGGCCGGCGGGGCCGGCCGGTCGGAGGGTTCCGGAGTCCGAGGTCATTGCCCTGAGGCTACAAGTGGGTGACGATGGTCGGGTGGAGCTCCCCGTCACACCACCTGTCGCGCCCATGCTCGCCAAGGCGGTCACGACCGTCCCCGCCCAGCCTGCCGATGCCCTGGAATGGTCCTACGAGCCCAAGTGGGATGGTTTCCGCGCGTTGATCTTTCGAGACGGCGACGAGGTGGTCATCGGGTCGCGCGGCGGCAAGGATCTGGCCCGGTACTTCCCGGAGATCGTCGCCGCCGCCAAGGAAGAACTGCCGTACAAGGTGGTGCTCGACGGCGAGATCGGGGTGCCGGATCTGATCGACGGCACCCACCGCCTGGACTGGGATCGTCTCGCCCAACGCATTCATCCGGCCGCATCCCGGGTGGCCCTGCTGGCCGAGCAGACCCCGGCGGTGTTCATCGGTTTCGACGCGCTGGCGCTCGGATCGGAGGCGGTGATGGCCGAGCCGTTCCGGGTGCGCCGGGAGACCCTGGTGGAGGCCATCGGGCCGGGGTCACGGGATCGGCATTTCCACGTCAGCCGCGTCACCACCGACCCGGTGATCGCGCAGGACTGGTTCTCGGCATTCGAGGGCGCCGGCCTGGACGGGGTGGTCGGCAAACGTCTCGACGGACCGTATGTCGAGAACAAGCGCGAGATGGTCAAGATCAAGCACAAGCGCACCGCCGACTGCGTCGTCATCGGCTACCGGGTGCACAAGTCGGGGACCGGCCTCGGGTCGATGTTGCTCGGCTTGTTCCATGAGGGTGAGCTGCGGATGGTGGGCGGGGCGGGTGCCTTCACCGACGCCAAACGTCAGGAGCTGCAGGCGAAGTTCGAGCCGATGCGGCTCGACCCGGACAAGCCCGCGTCCGGCGAACCCACGAGGTGGCGGTCGGAGAAGTCGGGGGAGTGGATTCCGATCCGGCCCGAGCTGGTCGCCGAGGTGGCCTACGACCAGATGGAGAAGGGCCGCTTCCGGCACACGGTGAAGTTCCTGCGCTGGCGGCCCGACCGTGAGCCGGAGAGCTGTGGATACGACCAGCTCGAGGTGCCGTTGACCTACGACCTGCACGATGTGCTGGAAGGAACCGACTGATGGCGTCCCGCTCACCCGCCGAACAGCTCGAGGTGGACGGCATCGACGTCCGGATGAGCAACCCGGACAAGATCTATTTCCCCGAACTCGGCGACGACGGCGGGCGCAAACGCGATCTGGTCGGCTACTACCGCACCATGGCACTGCCCCGCGACGGGGCGGACGGGCCGATCATGGCCGCCCTGCGGGATCGTCCCACCTTCTTGCAGCGCTTCCCCGACGGCATCGAGGGCGACGAGATCTATCAGAAGCACATCGCCAAGAAGCGTCCCGAACACGTGCAGTCGACCCGAATCGTGTTCCCGTCCGGGCGAACCGGCGATGCCCTCCGGCCCACCGTGCCCGCCGACATCGTGTGGGCTGCCAATCTCGGGACCGTCACCTTCCATTCCTGGCCCACCCGAACCGATTCCGGCCACGATCACCCGGATCAGCTTCGGGTGGACCTCGATCCGCAACCCGGAACCGACTTCGACGACGTCCGCCGCGTGGCGCTGGAGGTGTTGCATCCGATCCTCGACGACCTGGGCTACACCGGATTCCCCAAGACCTCGGGTGGTCGGGGCATCCACGTGTACATCCCGATCGAACCGCGGTGGGACTTCATCGCCGGCCGCCGCGCCGTGATCGCACTGGCCCGCGAGATGGAACGTCGTGACCCCGATTCGGTCACCACCTCATGGTGGAAAGAGGAACGCGGCGAACGGATCTTCATCGACTTCAACCAGAATGCCCGCGACCGGACGATGGCCTCGCCGTATTCGGTACGGCGAAATGCCCGTGGCCGGGTGTCGACGCCGGTGACGTGGGCCGAACTCGTCGACGTCGATCCCGACGACTGCACCATGGCCACCGTCGCCGACCTCGTCGCCCGCCGCGGCGACCCGATGGCAGGCATCGACGAGCACCGCGCCGGACTGGAACCGCTGCTGGAGATGGTGCAGCGTGACGACGCGGACGGGTTGGGGGACATGCCGTATCCGCCGAGCTATCCGAAGATGCCGGGGGAGCCGCCCCGGGTGCAGCCCAGCAAGAAGGTCGCCGCGCACTGGGATGCCGAGGGCAACCGGATCGAGGACTGAAAATCCTGGTCCGGCCCGTGACCCGTAGGTTAGGGTCGCCTCATGCGCGCACGCTTTGGGTTGATTGTCGGAGTCGTGGTGGCCCTGGTGGGTCTGGTGGCCGGCGGACTCGTCGGGACCGGGGAGGTATCGGCGGCGCCGACGTGGCGGCCCGCGGTCTCGGTTTTCCTCGCCGACGGCACCACTCCGGTCGGTCAGACCGTCGTCCATCCCGGTGACAAGCTCGTCGTCAAGGGCACCGGGTTCGACCCGAACGCCAATCGCAGTGGTCTGCCGCTGCCGGTCCCGCCGGGTGTGCCGCACGGCACCTTCATCGCATTCGGTGCGTTCGCACCGGACTGGAAGCCGTCGGCGGGTGCCCCGGAGTCGGCGCGTGCCACCAACCGTTCGGGTGTGGCCTGGGCGTTGTCGCGCTCGGCACTCGCCCAGGTGCCCGACGTGCCGTTCGACATGCGTCGCACGATCCGGCAGCAGTGGGTGCCGCTGAACACCGACGGCTCGTTCACGGCCACCGTGACCGCCTCCACCCCGAAGGACATCCCGGCCGGTGCCCGCTACGGCGTCTACACCTACGGTGCCGCCGGCGCCGACAACGCGGCACAGGAACTGTCGGTCCCGGTCAACTACTCCACCGCCCCCGGCCCCAACACGCCGGCACCGGCCCCGCGCAACCTGGTGTGGGGATACTCGCCGTCGTTCCATCGCACCATCACCGAGGACGCGCAGGGCGGTATCTCCGGCTCGAAGGGCGCAGGTATCACCGACAACGGTGCGATGACCTTCACCCTGGCCTCGTCGACTGTGCGCAACGGCACCGGTGAGCTGCGGTTCGAGGGAACCGTCGTCGCGTGGAGCCGGTTCCATCTGTCGGAGATCGCGCTCGTCGACCCGATCATCCGTGTCCAGGGCGGCAAGGGTGTGCTGAGCATGAAGACCTCGACCACCAACATGAACGGCACCGATGCACTGCGTCGCGTCGACATCGCCGACGTCGACCTCGCCGGTATCGGCAACGGGTCCGACGTCCACGGCGCGCCGGTGCGCTTCCGCGCCGGGATCACCCCGGAGGTCCTCGCTGCGCTGAGCCTGGGTCAGGCGTCGCCGCTCGACCTGAACTTCCCGGTCAACTGAGGCGGTTTGGGTTTGTGAGGTCGGCTCGGATATGATCGACCGTCGTTGGAGGATTCGCCTAGTGGCCTATGGCGCTCGCCTGGAACGCGGGTTGGGTTAACAGCCCTCAGGAGTTCGAATCTCCTATCCTCCGCCACAGCCGGACCGGTTCTCGAGTAGTCGAGAACCGGTCCGGTTCGTTTCAGCTATCCACAGGCTCCCCGCAGCAGCCGTCAGACGGCATGTCGCGGCCTATCGTCAGGCCATGACGTACCCGGGGGGACCACAACAGCATCCGTATCACTCGCCGACCGGTCAGTTCCTACTGCCCGGTGGCGTGCCGCAGGGATCGCCGACGCCGCTGATGACACCGCCTTCACGCGACACCAGGATGTGGCTCTGGCCGGCCGGTATCAGCGCATTCCTCGCCGCAGTCTTTCTGGTCTGGGCTGTGGTGGCCACCGTCGAGGCAACGGTCTCCTCGGCGGCAGCGCCGAGTACTACGACGACGACGCACACCGAGCGGCTGACCTCGACCAGAACGGTCACGGTGACCTATACCGAGTCTCCGGCCGCAGCCGCGCCGGAACCGGCGCAACCTCCGGTCCGGGCGGGCGACTGGCCGAGCCCGCCATTTCCGGCGGCAGCCGGCCGGGAGTGGATACCGCTCGGACCGTACGCAGAGGATGGGCTATGCGGTCGAAGCCACGCAGTGTGGCCGTCGGTCAAGAGCGAGTGCTTCGCCCACGACGGGGCCTACTGGTTCTACGTCCTGCGCAACGTCGGCTGAACGCGCGCCGACCGTTCCGGACCGGATAGTGTGTCAGATCCTCTGACCTGGGCTGTTGCACGTTCATTCGGATGTATGATTGAAAACATCCTGTTATCTATGGTGAAGTTCTTCCCATGCAGTCAGATACCGCACCGGGAAGCTCGCCGACCGTCGACGACACGCCCTCCACGTTCGGGGCCACCACTGCCGCACTCTTCACCCTGGCCTGCGTTGTCGCCGTGCTGATGCTTGCGATCGTTCTGATCTCCGCGCCGGCGGGGTAGTTGCTGGTCGAGCTGAGCCGACGCGGAGCGTAACGACTGCGTGTCGAAACTCCGCCGGCCGGGCTCGGGGAGTGGTCACCTCCCGGTGCATGCTGCGGAGATTTCGACTCGGGTCCTCGCGCTACTCGGTCCTGGCTCAATCATCGTTGAGTCTTCTTGCTCGATCACCCAGCGCTGCACGGTGGTTGAGCCGACGAGGAGCGCAGCGACGAGACGTGTCGAAACCTCGGACGGCCGAACTCGGAACCTAGCCACAGCGAACGCAAGATCTGAATCAGCAAGCTGCGGTGGGTGGTTGAGCCGATGAGGAGCGTAGCGACGAGACGTGTCGAAACCTCAGACGGCCGAGCTCGCCAACGCGACCACCTCGGAGGTGGTCACCTCCCAGCGCATGCTGCGGAGATTTCGACTCGGGTCCTCGCGGTGCTCGGTCCCGGCTCAATCAGCAATGGTGCCCGGCTCAATCATCGTTGAGTCTTCTTGCTCGATCACCCAGTGCTGCACGGTGGTTGAGCCGACGAGGAGCGCAGCGACGAGACGTGTCGAAACCTCAGACAGCCGAACTCGGAACCTAGCCACAGTGAACGCAAGATCTGAATCAGCAAGCAGCGGTTGGTGGTTGAGCCGATGAGGAGCGTAGCGACGAGACGTGTCGAAACCTCAGACAGCCGAAGTCGCCAACGCGACTACCTCGGAGGTCGAGGTGGTCAGCATCCGGCGCATGCTGCGGAGATTTCGACTCGGGTCCTCGCGGTGCTCGGTCCCGGCTCAATCAGCAATGGTGCCCGGCTCAATCGACAGCAACAGCGCTCCTACTCAATCACCCACGCCCAGTTGATGGTTGAGCCGACGAGGAGCGCAGCGACGAGGAGAGTCGAAACCTCGGACGGCCGAACTCGGAACCTAGCCACAGCGAACGCAAGATCTGAATCAGCAAGCAGCGGTTGGTGGTTGAGCCGATGAGGAGCGTAGCGACGAGACGTGTCGAAACCTCAGACAGCCGAAGTCGCCAACGCGACCACCTCGGAGGTGGTCACCTCCCAGCGCATGCTGCGGAGATTTCGACTCGGGTCCTCGCGGTGCTCGGTCCCGGCTCAATCAGCAATGGTGCCCGGCTCAATCGACAGCAACAGCGCTCCTACTCAATCACCCACGCCCAGTTGATGGTTGAGCCGACGAGGAGCGCAGCGACGAGACGTGTCGAAACCTCAGACGGCCGAACTCGCCAACGCGACCACCACAAACCCAGACAGCGCTCCGACAGCTCAGAGCCCCATCCCTTCCAGGATCTCGACAAGGCGGGTCTCGATCGGCCCGACGGGGGTGATGACTTCCCGGATGGGGAGTCTCAGCCCAGTGTCTGTCGGGTCGGGATTCGGGGTGATGTCGATGGGCGGTTCGATGTGGATGGGTGGGTCGAACACCTTGATCACCAGGGCATCAGCATCGATCATGACGAACCCGTCGTCGGTGGTGCTGTCGAGGGTCACCGTGGCGGGCTGACCGGCCTCAGTGCTGCTGGTGTTGGTGTCGGTGCCGTGGATTTCGGCACGCACTTGTGCCAGGTGTTCCACATACTGTTGTCCGACATCCGGGAGCCGGTTGACTTGTTTCTCGTTCTGGGGTTGGCCGGGTTTGGCGTTGCGTTGCCACCAGGTGCGGCCCTCATCCGGGCCCGACCTGATCTTCCCGGTGGTGTACTGGCCGGGTTGGTCACCGACCATCCGGTGGTGGGTGGGACACGCCGGTGCCAACTCGATGATGTCGGTGCGGCCGCCGTCGGCGAAGTCGTTGACCGCGTGATGGATTTCGACGTGTGCTGCTACCCGGTCGCATCCGGGTGCCGAACAGTGATGGCCGTCGGGGGCGGAGAACAACATCAATCGTTGATGTTTGGTGGCTATCCGTTTGGCTTGCCCGAAGTACAGGGGGATCGCGGTGTGGTCTTTGAACACCGACAGATACATTTGGGCATCGGCGGCGAGGTCGACCAGGTCCGACATGGGGATGAGGGTTCCGGTCGCGGTGATGGCGTACCCGGCTTCGCGGATCAGGTCGTTGACATCGGTTTTGACGATCAGTTGGATCGGGACACCCATGTTGGTTTTCCCGAGCATCCCGTCGGCGAGCACGGCGGTCAGCAGGGCGTTGACCGCATCGTGGTTGCGTTGGGGTTGGGTACGCATGTCTTTGACCGCCGCCGCGTCCAAACCGTCGGGGTCGACGACCTCGGCGGTGCGGCTGTCCCCGTTCAGGCCGTGTGGTGTGTCGGGGTTGTTGACGCCGTGTTTGCCCCAGGCGGCGAAGAGTGTTTCGAGTCGGGCGCGCAGGATGGGGTCGACGTAGCCGGTCAGTTTGGACATGCCGTCGGCGCCTTGTTTGCCGAGGGTGATTCCGCGTCGACGGTCCCGGTCTTTTTTCTCGATGAGTTCGCCGTCGGGGTCGATGTGGGCGATGATGCGGGAGCCGCAGGTGCCGAGTGCGGATGCCCCGAATTCGGTGGCGTGTCGGGCGAGGGTGCGTTCGGCGGCGATCTTTTCGTCAAACCCGGCGGCGAGGGGGATTTTCTTCAACCAGGACAGGGCGATGTCGATGTGGGTGGTGCCGGCATCGCCGGAGGCGAAGACTTTCGCGAGTTCGGGGTATTCGGCCTGGGTGGGTTCGCCGGTCAACGATCGTTCGGGTTGGACGCGGTCCATCCGTTCGAGTCGGGCTTTGCAGTTGGAGGCGTGGAGTTCGGTGTCCATGAATGCGAAGATGGTGCGGTAGCCGCGGTCGCGGTGGATGTCTCGGTGGTTGATTTCGGTGATCACTCGGTCGCTTTGGAAGGTCAACCGGTTCAACGATTTTTCGGTGGTTTTCGCGATGGTGATCAGGGTGTCGGCATCGCTGGTGGTGAGGTCGGCGGTAGCGAGTAGGTCCAACCCTTGCGTGATCAGGGCGACTGCTTGTGACACGCGGGATTGGGGATCGGTTGTGCCGGTGTCGTTGGTCATCGACGCTCACCCCCCTGTCGCGTGAAGATCCTTTTATGATACAGGTGTTCGATGGTGTGTGCAATCGGTTTGGGGTGGTTGGTTTTCGGCTCTAGTGCTACTCAATCGCGAACGGCCAGTGGGTGGTTGAGCCGGTGAGGAGCGTAGCGACGAGGCGTGTCGAAACCTCAGACGGCCGACGTCGTCGACGTGACCACCTCGGCAGTGGTCACCACCCAGCGTGCGCTGCGGAGATTTCGACTCGGGTCCTCGCGATGCTCGGTACCGGCTCAATCACCAACGGGCAGTGTCTGGTTGAGCCGACGAGGAGCGAAGCGACGAGGCGTGTCGAAACCTCAGACGGACGGGCTCGGGGACGTGACCACCTCGGGGGTGGTTGCTACCCAGCGTTTGCTGCGGAGATTTCGACACGGGTCCTCGCTACGCTCGGTCCCGGCTCAATCAACAAACGGGGTCCCGGCTCAAGCAGCAATGGTGGTCCTGGCTCAATCATCAAGTGTGTTCGAGATCAATCAACATGTGGTGGTTGTGTCGTCTGACCGAGGTAGGTCGATTCGAGGACCGTATCGGGAATGAGCTTCTGATATTCGGCGTGTGATCTGTGCGTGCGGGTTAGCCAGTCGCGACCCTCGTGTTGCTGCATGAAGTTCCGGTACTCCGGTGCGCCCGGGTAGCCGACGTTGTCGGCGACGACCACGGATCCGGGATGCAGCCAACGATGCTGGAGGATTCGGTGGAGGTCGGGAAGATACTCGCTCTTCTCATGATCGAGAAAGAGAAAGTCGAGGCAACCGGGGGAGAACCGGTGTTCCTCACGCAGGGCTTTGATGGTCTTGTCATCGTCGCCGAGTGTGCCGACGACCACGACGATTCGCTCACCGACGCCCGCGTGGTCCCAGATGCGGTGCGCAATATGCGCATTCGCGGCATTGAACTCGATCGAATACAGCCGGGCATCGGCAGGCATCGCCCGGGCGATGCGGAGTGCGCTGTAGCCACAGTAGGTGCCGACCTCCAGGAGACGTTGTGGCCGTGCGGCGGCCACGGCGTCGTCGAGGAGCTGTCCCTTCTCGTCGCCGATGTTGATCAAGTACTTCTTGTGGTAGCAGAAGTCATCGATCACCCGGATGGCGTCGTCGACGTCGCCTGGGCGCGCGTGCGCGCAGACGTAGTCGGCGAGTGCTTTCTCGCGGCCGTCGCCGACCTGCCAAGTGGCCCCCATGTGGTTCAGTGCGAACACGAAGCGAAGGAACGACCATCGAAGGAATACCACTGGCTTGCCGGCACATTCGTTGGCGCCGACGGCGAGGGCGAGAAGCGCGACGACGCCGAGCACCATCCTTGCCGCGCGGGACCGGAGCCAACGAGGCCACCCTGGCAGAGTGCGCCGCACCACCATCAGCAGCGCCGCCGAGGCGCCCGCCACCGTGAACGCCGCGGCAGTGCTGGGGGACACCACCCCCAGCCGCCCGGAGGGTGATCCGACGGGCCCCGCCGCGTTCGACATCAGTGCCGCCTCCGCAATTCCCCATCGAGGATCGGGCCGATGACCGCGAGGGCTTCGGGATTGGTCATCTGGGCATGACTCACGTCGACGTCGTGCTCGATGATGTGGCCGGAGAAGTGCGGTTGCCACATCTCGCCGGTGAGGCCGGCGGTGATACCGCGCCGTGCGGAGAAGTAGAGAAGATCGGCGTCGACGGGTGAGGGCCGGTAGGACGCCGACATCATCACGCACGCGACGTACGCTCGGTGCAGCCGTTCGAGTTGTGTCCTGGTCAGTCCCCGCCCGGGCCCACTGCTCTGTGCCAGCGTCGCCACGGCGCCGTCGACGGTGAGAGGTCGCGTGTCCGGGGTCTCCGACTCGTTGCCCTCCAGATGTGTCACCAGATCACGCATCGTCGGGGGCTCGGGCGGCGGCGAAACACCCTCGGCGAAGGCAACACTGTCGAGCATCACGACCAGATCCACCGGGTGGCCGTCGGCGCGGAGTCCTTCTGCGAGAGCATGGGCGAGTTGCCCGCCGAGAGACCAACCCAGCAGATGGACGGGTCCCCGCGGCAGCACACGGGTCAGTTCACGCCGATACATCTCGACCAACTCGTCCACGGTATGACCGAACTCCGATCCGGTTGCGATCGCCGGTGTCTGCACTCCATAGATCGGCCGGTTCCCGATGTACGGCAACAACCCGGTGTAGCACCACGCCAGGGGAACAGCGGAGTGAAGGCAGACGAGGGGCGTCCCGACGCCGGTCGCGCGCAGCGGCAGAATAGTCGCCAGGGCCAGATCGACCTCGCTCCCATGGTCGTCGGTGGCCCCTGCACCGTGGGACCCTGCGCCGAGATCCCCTGCGCCGAGATCCCCTGCGCCCCGGGTGTCTGCGGCGCGGCTCGCTGCAGTCGCGCGGTCGATGGCGGTCGACATGGTCTGCACCGTCGGGGTGAACAGCATGGACATCGTGACGTCCGCACCGGTCTCCTCCGACAACCGCCGGCACAGGTCGACGGCCAGAAGTGAGTTGCCGCCCAGTTCGAAGAAGTTGTCGTCCAACCCGACGTCGGACTGCCCGGTCACCTCGGAGATCGCCAGTGCCACACTGTGTTCGACGGTCGTTCGTGGTTCGCGGAACTCCGGGCGCGCCACCGTCCGCGGATCCGGCAGTTTCGACCGGTCGGTCTTACCGCTGCTGGGGTTGATCGGTATCTCGGGAACGATCATCAACGCGTCCGGAATCATGGCCGCCGGCAGCACTTTCCGCAGTCTCGTGACCACGGCGCTCCGGTCGGTGGCGGTGTCGGCGGCGACGATGTAGCCGATCAGCCGGTCGCCGAGTGTCTCGGAGCTCCAGATACGCACGGCGGCTTGGACAACGGCGTCATCGTCGGCCAGTGCGCGCTCGACCTCGGCGGGTTCGATGCGCTGCCCGCGAAGCGAGATCTGGTTGTCACTGCGCCCGAGGTACTGGAGGGTGCCGTCGGGTCGCTCGCGCACCACGTCGCCGGTCCGATACATCCGGGTGCCCTCCGGGCCGTGAGGATTGGCGACAAATGACTGTGCGGTCACCGCGGGCTGTCGGAGATAGGCGCGCGCAGTGGCGTCGCCGGCAAGGTAGAGCTCCCCGCGTGCTCCGCGCGGCACCGGCCGTAGGCGGGTGTCCAGGACGCAGAGCTGCACGCCCGGCAGCGGCCGCCCGATGCTGACCGCCGACCCCGGCACCATCCGATCGGTCTGCGTCACCACGACGGTGGCCTCGGTGGGGCCGTAGGAATTGAACATGGCCACCCGGGCGGCCCAATGGTCGGCGAGCGCCGGTGGGCAGGCATCCCCGCCGACCGCCACGGTCTGCAGCGAGGTCAGCCGATCCCGGTCGAGCGTTGCCAGGATGGCCGGGGTGAGCATCAGATGGGTGATCGCATGGTCGGTGATCACCCGCGCGAGGCGCTCGCCTGCCACGACCTCGGGCTCGGGTATCACCAGCGTCCCCCCGGAGGCGAATGCGGACAGGTACTCCAGCATCGATGCGTCGCAGTAGGGGGAATGGGTCTGCGGGACCACCGACGTCGGATCGATGCGGTACCGGGCGATCAGGTCGTCGCCGAGCGCCGCCAGGCCCTCATGGGTGGTCAGCACGCCCTTGGGTTGCCCGGTGGAACCCGAGGTGTAGATCAGGTAGGCCGGATGAGCGGCCCGCAGCGGCCGTATCCGGTCCGCGTCGGTCACCGTGGTCACCGGATGGGTCAAGGCGGCCGAGGTGAACTCGTCGTCGTCGAGGACCAGCCAGTCGGCCACCCCGGTGCCGTCCAGCGCGGAACGCCAGCGCTGGTGCGTGACACCCATGGCGGCTTGTGAATTGGCGAACAGGCCCTGCAGCCGGGCGGGTGGCCCACTCGGGTCCACCGGGAAGAACACCGCGCCCGTTCGGGCCACGGCCCACAGGGCCATAACCGATTCGACCGACCGGGGCAGGGCCACCGCGACGACCACCTCGGGACCGGCTCCGTGGGCGATCAGTTCGCGTGCCCACTGTGCAGTCCGTTGGTCGAGTTCGCGGTAGGTCAGCGAACGTCCCTGCGCTCGCACCGCGATCCGCCCGCCGGAACCGACTCCGGCCGCGAGGAGATCGGGCAGCAACCGCCCGCTGCGGAGCGGCTGGGCCGCGGCGATGCTTCGGGTGGCCGTGACGGCGTCCAGCACACGCTGCTCGCCGGATGCCTGCAGGAACCGGGACAGACAGTCGAGGAACTGGCGGTGGTACTGGCGTAGTTCCTCGGCGCCGTACCGTCCCGGATTGGCAAAGAAGTCGATGTTCAGGGGGCCGTCGCCGAATCGGTAGCAGTTGATCGTCAGGTCGTCGACCGGGCCGGCCGAGAGCAGATGGGCCCGACCACGGGCAGCACCGAAACCGATGTGCTCCGGGAAGGTGAGAACGTTGATCAGCGGGCCATACCCGTTGCGGCCGGCGACTCCCACTCCTTGGTCGCGGAGCAGGTCCTCGTGGCGGTACAACTGGTGGCGCAGAGCCCCGACCAGGGTGGCACGCGTCCGGCGCACGATGTCGTCGATCGACGAGTCGGCAACTCCGCGTACTCGCACCGGCACCACGTTCGACACCATTCCGGCAGATCGACGCAGCGCGTGCGTGATCCTCCCGGCGACCGGCAGTGACACCGTGACGTCGCCGTCGCCGGTCATCTGTGCCAGGAACGCTGCCAGTGCCGCCACCAGGACCTCGGCCATCCCGGCGCCGCTGCGTCGGCCCACGGCCTCGATCCGGGACACCGCAGGTGCATCGAGAGTTGCCTGTACGACATGCGGATTCGAGGAGGGGGCGGTGTGGCGCTCCCCGAGGCTGGTGACATGGGTCAGGTCGGCGAGGTGTTCTCGCCAGTACTCGCGATCGCCGGTGAATCGTGGTGAGGACCGATAGCGCCGCTCGGCAGCGACGATGCGGGCCACGGACAGCGCGCCCGACGGTGCCGCAGGGCGCCCTTCGGCCGCAGCCGAATACAGCTCGGCACCTCGCGCCAGCAGGCGGCCGGCACCGTAGCCGTCGACCGCGATGTGATGAGCGCGTCCGTAGCACCGGTATCGGTCGGGTCCGAGGACGAACAGCACCACCTTGCTGACATCGCCGCCGGTGAGATCGATGATCCGGTTGGTGTCCTCGAGCATCCACCGGTGTGCGACGCGGTCGGGGTCGGGGTGTCCGGTGAGGTCGATTCGGTCGAACGCGGTCTCGATGCCGTGGTCGACGAACTGCAGCGGTCGACCATCGACGACGGTGAATCGCACGTGCGGTGACTCGAGTTCGTGTCCGGCCCGGCGGGTGCACTGCTCGAGCAGGCCCAGGTCGACCGGGCCGCGGAGATCGAAGTACTGCGAGATGGCGAAGGGCACCGTCGGATGAACCTGCTGGGCCAGCCACAGTTCGGACTGGGCGGCTGACAACTCGACGAGTCCCGGGTCGGTGACGGTTCGGTCATCACGCCATACATCGGTCGGGCTGTGGGGCACCGTGATTCCTCAGTTCTCGCCGCTGGTCGTGACGAGGAAACGTCGGACCACGTCGAGCATGTGGTCGACCGAGTCGGCGACGAAGAGCACCGGTTGACACCGGCCGTCGTCGACGTCGCACTCGATCACGTCACCCACTCGGAAAGGCCGCAGGTCGGCGTCGGCGAGCGAGTTCATCTCGCCCACCGAGGACAGGATCGCCGCACCGGTCGCCCGTGGCCGTCCCTTCTCGGCGACCAGGCCCACCTCCATGGTGAACCAGAACACTCGTGCGATCGCCGTGCGCGCCTCGGCCGAGTCGGCGTGGTTGATCGCGCGACCGAACAGGCGGTAGAGGTCTGCGAACTCCGGGTCGCCGAGCATCACCGCGTGCCCGACCAGTTCATGGATGACATCGGGGTCAGGTGAGAAGGACTCCTCGGCCGTCGGACGCACATTCGGGGTCGCGTGCAGTGTGCCGTCGGCCAGTGGCCCGTAGAACTGGCGTCCCGGCAGGGAACCTGTTGCGGGCGCCAACTGGAAACCTGTCAGCGCGTGTAGCGTGCGTGAGACGTCCGCCAACTGCGGTACCCGGTGCGTCGGCAGTGGCACGCGCCGGGCCGCCGACAGGTAGCTCGCACAGCCGAACTCCTCGTGCATCCCGTCGAGTGTGCTGAACACCCGTGACCACAGCGCGTCCTCCTCTCGTGTGTAGGTGAACGCCGGTACGGGTAGTCCGCGCCGGTGCGCGCGTGAAGCGCGCTCCCGGGCGGCTCGGATGTCGAGGTCGGCCATTACGATTGCGAACTCCTTTCCGCCGAGTCGGTGACGACCGGCAGAGTCGGTGTCGTGGACCGTTCCGGGTCTCCCGGTCTCGCCAGTCGGCGAGTGGGGCGCCTGGGGCATCGTCGTCGGATGGGCAGTGCCTGTCGGCACAGTGCCTTCTTGGCATGGTGCTTGTCGGGGCAGCGCTCTCGTGGGCGACCAAAGCTCTTGTCGGGGACCAAAGCTCTTGTCGGGGACCAGAGTTTTGATGACTGTCCGGAACTGCTCGCCGGTCCGTGGTCCAGCGTACGACGCGGATTTGTCGGCGAGGATCACCGCGGTTCCGCGGAGGGTGGACCAGGAGGTTGTATCGGGCCGGGCTCACCTCCGATCCGTCGTCCAGTGGTATCGGTACTTGCCAAAGTACTACAAGTTCGTTCGGTGTCGAACCTGTTGGCGCACAAGGCCGCTATGACCGTTTTGGCCTGATTGGGCGACGTGGGGTCGCTGAGGTGTGATCGCCGGGTCGGAGCATTCGCCGGCCGTATGCACATCAGGCGCACGCAGCGCCGCCGTGGGCGGAGTCTCCTCCGATCCGAATATGTTGGGGAGGAGACGATCTCCGCGACGTCGAGGGGGACGTCGAGGGGGACGTCGGGTGCGGGCGGGTGCGGCCCCCTCGCGACGGCGGCGGGGTTGCCGTCGCCGCTCCGCGCCCGGACGAGTCGAGCTCGGCGCGCTGTGCGTGCGCGCCGAGCTCGATTGTGACAGGGTCGGATTCCCTTGCCGTCAGTCTCCGGTCAGCTTGTCCTTGACCTTGTTCGCGGCGTCCTTGACGTCCTCGACGCCCTTTTTGACCGCCGATGAGACCTGGTCGGCCTTGCCTTCGTTCTTCAGATCCTCGTCACCGGTCAGTTCGCCGCCGGCCTCCTTGGCCTTGCCCTTGGCGTCCTCGACCTTGTTCGAGATCTTGTCATCGAGTCCCATGATGTTCCCTTTCTTTCTTTTCCCCCACGGATTCGCAGGTGGTCTCCGATATCTGCCGGGTCATCGTTTCGTCTGTGTGGTGGTCGGCTGCTCGAGATGGACCAAGGCCTGTACGCCGATGTCGGCGCCCTCGACGGCCCGTCGGACATTGCGCACCTCGGGTGCCAGTGCCGCGGCGACCTCGTCGTAGGAGTGTCCCGGTGACACGGTGACCTCGATCCGGATCAGCCGGCGGCCCCGGTCGTCGACCGCCTTGGCGGCGACCTCGCCGAACATCGGGTTCGCCGACAGCGATTCGGCGACGGCTCCGGCGATCAGCTTGGGTGGCACGGTGATCTGCCCGGGCGCCGATGACGACATGGTCAGCTCGTCGGCCTTCCCGGGCCGCCACACGGTGGCGATCAGCAGACCTCCCCAGACGAGGCCGACGACGACCAGGCCGAGAAGGACCGCCCACCACCAGGATGCGACGATCGCCGTGGTGGCCCACGAGGCGTCCAACCGGTCCTCCCACTCGGTGACCGGGGTGATGCCGGCCTGGTGGGCGATCGCACCGAGACCCACCACCAGGCAGATCAATCCGATCAACCCGACGGTGAAACGATGCAGCGCAACGGGTCCCCGGTTCATGTGTCTGCACCTTCGGTCTGTTGTGAGTGGACGGATCTGGTCCGGATCCTGATCCGCGGCGTGCGCCGTACCGCCGACACCGCGTCGTCGGCCGCGGAGTGGAGCACGGCCCGGTCGACCGGGACGTCGGTCGTCACCGATGTGCTCACGCGGCGCCGGTACACGACGGTGCTCGCGTGGGCCACCCCGGGCACCGATCGCATCACGGTGCTGACGCGACGGGCGAGATCGCCACGGCGGGTCCACATCACCTCGTAGTCAGCGAGTCGGATGTGGGTCTTGCGTCGCGGTTTCACCGCCAGCCAGAGTAGCCACAGGCCGACGATCACCAACACCACCGCGACCGCCCACATCCAGTTCTGCCAGGTACTCGACGCCACCCAGCGGGCGGTGCTCTCGGTCCACGGGGTGCCCTCGACCCAGCCGAACCGCACGATGTGGTCGTGGATGCCGACCGCGGCGAGCCCGAGCAGGAGCACCCCGATCACCGTACCGGCGATGGCAGCTCCCGGAAATGCCGCCGGTGCAGCATTTTTCCGTTTTGTGGTGTCGGTGGTGATATCGATGACGTCGCCACGGTGTGTCGCGTCGGCGGACTCGGCCGACTCGGCGTCTGCGTCGCCGGCGGGCGGCAGTACTGCGAAACCCTTGCGTGCGGTGCGCTCGTCGGAGACGATCCGCCCGACACCCACATCTACCCGTGACGGACGAATCCCGGTGAGCCGCTCCAGTTCCTGCTCGACATTGGCCGCGGCGTCACGACACACCCGGGCCACCTCGCACGGCCAGGTGACCGCCACGGTGACCTCGATCGCCGGTACCGCCCCGGATGCGTCCACCCGGGTGTTGGGATAGGAGCCGCCGAGTGCGGCGACACCACCCAGCAGGGCTCCTGCGCGGCCGGTGCTCGCCACCACGCCGTCGATGTCGAGGACCGCCCGCCGGGCGATCTGTTCGAGCACGCGGTCGCGGATGATCAGGTCGCCGCGGTCGGAGTGACCGTGCTCGCCGATCTCACCCGGCTCACCGCCACCCGGATCACCGACACCGCCGGGTGGCGGGATGGTGCCCGGCGGTGCGGAGTCGGTGACGATCTCAGCCACGGTTACGGCTCCGCAGCAGCGCACCGAGGTCGATCGCACCGTCGCGGTGCAGGCCGATGACCAGTCCGATCCCGCCGAGCACCACGCCCAGCAACAGTCCGGTGAAACCACCGGTGGTGATGACCAAGGTCAGCAGGAGCCCGACGAGGAGTCCGGTCTTGGCATTGTCACTCATTGTGGGTCAACCTCTTTCACGTCCGGCGGTGGCGGGTCCGCTGGGTCGGGTGCGGCCGGGTCGGGATCCGGTGCGGTGTCGGCCGGCGCCGGGGTACTGACGTCCTCGACGGTGACCGAGACCGGCCCGCCGGTGATCTGGCGGGTGGTGGCCGCCACCTGGGCCGCCACCGCCCGCAGATCGCAGGTCAGATCGAGGATCACATGGACCTCGGTGCGCTCGTCGTCCACCTGGACGCCGGTCACCCGGCCACCGGGCAGATAGGTGGCGATCTCCCCGAACAGACCGCCATACAGGTCGGTGACACCGTCGACGGCCAGGACGGCGTCGGCGATCTGTTCGGCAACCGACTTCTCGGTGCCGGTGGACATCACTGGACCCGGGGTGAATCCGGGGTGTCGGTGTCGTCGTCGGCGAAGTGGACGTCGTGGACGGTCACGTTGACCTCGGTGACCTCCAGTCCGGTCATCGACTCGATCGCGTCGATGACGTGGCTGCGGATCGCGGCGGCGAGACGGTGGATCGCCACGCCGTACTCGGCGACGATGGACACGTCCACGGCCGCCTGACGCTCGCCGACCTCGACGCTGATGCCCTGGGTGGTGTTCACGGTGGTGCCGGGCAGCACGTCGCGGACCTTCCCGACGACCCGCTCGGTGGCCCCGCCCAGGTCGTGCACGCCGTCGATTTCGCGGGCGGCGATCCCGGCGATCTTGGCGACGACGGTGTCGGCGATGGACGTCGACCCGCGCTCGTCGGACGAGTGGCTCAACGCCAGATCCTTGCCCGGCGAGCTCTTGCCGGAGGTGTTCTTACCGGTGCCGGTCTCGGCGGTGGTGGGGTCGGTCGTGGTGCTCATCAAGACTCCTGTGTCCTCGTTCCGGATCGTGCCCTGAATACTGCTGCTACCGGATGTTCTTGTCCCAGTATCTGTTGCGATCTCCCTGCATGTCGCTCGAGACGCATCGGTGCCCGACGTGAATCGTCATCGGGTGGTCCCTTTCGCGGGTTCACGCTCGTGCGACCGGCGGGATTGCATTCACTGCACCGGCGGTGCACTGCGCCGGTATAGGGTTAGTCGTACGCGAACCGGAATGTGCACGCACAAGTAATGGTGATCTACATCACAGTCGTTGCGACGTCGGCAGGGGGGACGTGGACCTCGAACATCACGCGCCGGTGCTGGTGCTGGCCGAACTGGACACCGACGAACTGGCCGCGGCGGCCGCGGTCGGCGACACCGAGGCCTTCACCGAACTGATCGGGCGGCTCTCGCCATCGTTGCTGCGTTATCTCCACCGGCTGGTAGATGATCCGCAGTCCGCCGAGGATATCGCCCAGGAGGTGCTCCTCGATGCGTGGAGAGGGTTGCCGGACTTCGGTTTTCGCAGCACGTTCAAGACGTGGATGTTCTCGATCGCCTACCGCAAGGCCGTCGACCACCTTCGGCGACGCCGCGACATCCCCACCGAATCCGAACGATTCGTCGATCTGGCGGCGGGTACTCCGTTACCGTCGGATGAGGCCCTGCACGACGCGCTCGTCGATGCATTGGGCGCGGAACTGGCCACCTTGCCGTGGGTGTCGAGGTCGGTGTGGTGGCTGCGCGAGGTGGAGGGACTGTCCCTCGCCGAGATCGCGCAGGTCCTGCAGATCACTGTCGGATCGGTGCGGGGGCATCTGCAACGAACCCGGAAATACCTCGCGGCGCGGCTGGCCCCGTGGCGGCCGACCGGTGACGAACGACCCGCCGGGGCCGGGGTCCCGAGCGGAACGGTCCCGGGCAAACAGGCCGGGGACAAAGCGGTCCCGGGCAAACAGGTCCCGGACGTGCGGGGCGCAGACGAACAGGGCGCAGACGAACAGGGCATGGGCGGCAGGGGTGTGGGGGAGACGGACGAGAAGGGAGTCCGGTGATGGACCATCGTGGAATTTCCGGTGACCTCGCCAACGGCCGCATCGACGACGACCGCACCGACGTCTGGCTCGTCGATGCCGGTCGCGAACTGGGCAACCTGAGCAGTGATGCGAGTCGCCTGGTGGCGGCGATCACGGCCGACCTGGGAACGGTGCTACGGCCGGGTCGTCCGCTCGACACCGACACCGTCGGGGTCTGTGTCTCCGACCGTGTGCTCAAGCAGATCCTGGCGGTCGGGATCCGCCGGGCGCTGGGCCGGCTGGTGGTCTTCGTCTCGGTCGACGGTGACGACGATGCCGTCGATCGCCTGCGCGTCGGACTCATCGCCCGGTACGGCGACATCCTCCCCGACAGATCCGACGACGTCCGTGAGGTCGCGCGCACGGTGCTGGCCGATCTGCTCGGTCCCGAGCATGCCCGCGCGGCCTCCGCCCGGATCGACGTCCGCTGGCAAGACCTCGAGACCCGCGACTGGTGGGAGAGTCCGGCGGCCGACTGAGTCCGGTGGCGCGATCCGGCGTCATCCCTGCCGAACAGACCGGCTCGGTATCGCCCGACCGCACGGCCCGAATGCCCGAAAGCCGCACGGTGTGCCCCCTGTTCCGGCCGCCGCGCGTCCCGGTCCGACGGGGCGATCGGTAGCCGGTTTCGGTTCCGCGTGGAGTGCCCGCTACACTTGTCCACGGATCCCGCGCGGCGTGCATCCTGTGAACTCCCCCAGGGCCGGAAGGCAGCAAGGGTCAACGGGCTCTCTCGGGTGCGCGGGGTCCCCTATACAAAAACCCCCGGATTCATCAGATTGCTGCGAAGCCGTGCGGGGTGGGCGACCATCCCGCGCAGGCTCGGCGAGAGGTCACGCGTTGAATTATCACTCGAAGAGTGCCGACCAACTCCGCGCAACCCAGGATGAACTCCGAAAGCTCTACGAGCAGCTGCAGGCTGCCGGGCTCGAGCTCGATCTCACCCGCGGCAAGCCTGCCCCGGAGCAGCTCGACCTGTCCAACGAGTTGCTGGCGTTGCCCGGCGACGCCGATTTCCGGGCCGCCGACGGCACCGACACCCGCAACTATGGCGGGGTGAAGGGTCTGCTCGAACTGCGCGAGATCTTCGGTGAGCTGCTCGCCGTCGACCCGGCCGATCTGATCGCCTTCGGCAACTCCAGCCTCGAGCTGATGCATCACCTGACCACCTTCGCGATCATCAAGGGCACCGCCGACTCCACCCAGCCGTGGGGCGCCGGCCCGGTCAAGTTCCTGTGTCCGGCTCCCGGCTACGACCGGCACTTCGCGATCACCGAGCACTACGGCATCGAGATGATCCCGGTGCCGATGAATCCCGACGGCCCGGACGTCGCCGCATGTGCCGCGCTGACCGCCGCCGACCCGTCGATCAAGGGCATGTGGGCCGTCCCCACCTACTCCAACCCGACCGGCGTGACCTTCAGCGAGGAGGTCACCCGCGGGCTGCTGTCGATGCCGGCCGCCGACGACTTCCGGATCTACTGGGACAACGCGTACGCGGTGCACACCCTGGTCGACGCGGCACCCACTCCGCTGCCGGTGCTCGAGATGGCCGCTGCGGCGGGCAATCCCAATCGGGTGTACGTGCTCGGCTCGACGTCGAAGATCACCTTTGCCGGGGCCGGCGTGGCATTCCTCGGGTCGTCGAAGGCCAACATGGACTGGTTCTGCAAGAACATCTCGTTCGCGACGATCGGTCCCGACAAGGTCAACCAGCTGCGCCATGCCAAGTTCTTCGGCAGCGCCGACGGCGTCCGCGAGCACATGGCCCGCCATCGCGCGATCATCGCACCCAAGTTCAAGCTGGTCCTCGATATCCTCGACAAGCGGCTCTCGGAGTCCAAGGTCGCGTCGTGGTCGGAGCCCGAGGGCGGCTACTTCATCAGCCTCGACGTGCCCGACGGTGCTGCCAAGCGCACCATCGCGCTGGCCAAGGAAGCCGGGATCGCGCTCACCGCAGCCGGTTCGGCGTTCCCGTACCGCAATGATCCGCACGACCGGAACATCCGGCTGGCACCCACCCTGCCCAGCACCGCCGATCTCGAGGTCGCGATGGACGGGGTGGCCACCTGCGTGCTGCTCGCCGCCACCGAGACCCTGCTCGCCCACCACGATTCGTGACGTCGCGGGTCCCGCGCGGCAGGCAGATCCTGGCGTGTGTGGCCGCGCTGGCGCTGGCCGGCCTGGCGGTGTGGTTGCAGCATGCGATCCTCCCGTTCTCGACGCCGTTCTGGGGACTGTTCGACTACCAGCTCGACCTCGACGTGTATCGCGGTGGGGCACAGACGGTCTGGGACGGCGGTAGCCTCTACGACGCCAAGCTGCTGGGGCAGATGGACTACACCTATGCCCCGATCTCGGTGCTGGTGTTGATGCCGTTCGCGTTCATGTCCTTCGAGGTCGCACGGATCGTCTGGAGCGTCGGCATCTTCGTGGCGCTGTATCTGGTGATCATGCTGTCGTTCCGGTCGCTGGGCCGGTCGGCCACGTGGCCGTTGCGTTGTCTGGCAATCGCTCTCGTGGCGGTGGCGTTGCTGTTGGAGCCGGTGCGCACCACCGTCTGGTACGGGCAGATCAACGTCTTCCTGCTGTTGCTGATCCTGGCCGACCTGCTGCGCGGCGACGACGCGAAGCTCAAGGGCGTCGGGGTGGGGATCGCCGGCGGGATCAAGCTGACCCCGCTGATCTTCGTCCTGTACTTCGCGGTGCTGCGCCGGTGGCGTGCCCTGGCCGGGGTGGTGGCCGGATTCGCGGCGACCGTCGTCGTCGGTGCGGTGTTCCTGCCGCGGGAGTCGTGGGACTACTGGACCGGCAAGCTCTTCGACTCTGATCGGGTCGGGGCGCCGCAGACCCTCGGCAACCAGTCGCTGCGCGGGATGATCGCGAATCTGGTGCACACCGACGCCCCCAACACCCTCGCCTGGGCGGCGTTGGTCGCGATCGCGATGGTGCTGGGGATGTGGGCGGCGGTCCGGGCGCATCAGGCCGGGCACGAACTGCTCGCGGTGAGCATCGTCGGGATGCTCTCGTGTGCGGTCTCGCCGATGTCGTGGGGCCACCACTGGGTGTGGTTCGTGCCGATCCTGGTGATCTGCGTCGATCTGGTCCTGCGCACCGACCTCGGCGTGGCGCGGCGTGCCCTGGCCGGGGTCGGACTGACGCTGCTGATCCTGATCGCGTTCTCCTGGCGCACCCATTTCGCCTACCCGATGTGGTTCGTCAACCGCACCGTCCCGGACGCCTACTTCATGGGGTTGTTCTTCAAGAAGGGGCCCGTGTGGGCCGAGTGGTTCCTGGTGTTCCCGTACAACGTCATCTTCCTCGGGACGTGTATCGCGACCCTGGCGGTGCTGGCCCGGACGCCGCGCCCGGAGCCCGCAGCACTGAGTTAGGGCCGATTCACCGAAATCGGACACGGGGGAGTGGTGTGCGTTCTACAGTGACGCCGACCACATCTGATGGCGCCGTGATCGGCGCCGCGCACGATCCCCGGAGGATTCGCCGTGAGCCGCATCGACACCCCACAGACCATGGACCTCGGATCCTGGATCGCGCGTCGCGCCGCGATCGGTCCGCACCGGCAGGCCCTCACCTTCGACGGCGCCACACTCACCTTCGGGGAGTTCGCCGACCGGGTCGACCGGCTCGCCGCCGCGCTGGTCGCCGGGGGTGTGACACCGGGTGACCGGGTGGCCTACCTGGGTCCCAACCACCCCATGTTCCTCACCGCGCTGTTCGCCTCGGCACGCGCCGGGGCGACGTTCGTGCCGTTGAACTTTCGTCTCACCGGCAGCGAACTCGCCTACATCCTCAACGACTGCGGTGCGCACACACTGATCGCCGACGCCGCGCTGACCGGGACCGTCGACGCCGTCGCCGGCGAGCTGTCGGTGTCCCGGAAGGTCGTCGTGACCGCCGCCGACGGATGGGAACCGGCCGAGGAGATCATCGCCGGCAGTGCGCCGATCGCCGAGCCCGCCCACCCCGCCGCCGACGAGCTCGCCGTCATCATGTACACCTCGGGTACCACCGGACGTCCCAAGGGCGCCATGCTCACCCATGGAAACCTGTTCTGGAACAACGTGAATGCGCTGCTGTGCCTGGATGTGGAGGCCGGCGACATCACCTACTGTGCGGCGCCGCTGTTCCATATCGGCGGGCTCAACGTCACCACCCTGCTGACCCTGCAGAAGGGCGGGCATGTGGTGCTGTCGGCGGCCTTCGACCCCGTGCAAGCCCTCGCCGACATCGAAACACATCGCATCACAACGATGTTCGGTGTCCCGGCGATGTATCTGTTCATGAGTCAGGTGCCGCAGTACGAGACCGCCGACCTGTCGAGCCTGCGCTATCTGGTGTGCGGCGGTGCACCCGTCCCCGAACCGCTGATGCGCCGCTACGCCGAGCGCGGCCTGGCCTTCGCCCAGGGCTACGGCCTCACCGAGACCGCACCGCTCGCGCTGGTGATGGGCCTGGACGAGTCCGCCGCCAAGATCGGCGCGGCCGGCAACAAGGTGCTGCCGCTGTCGGATGTGCGGCTGGTGGACGCGACCAATACGGTTGTGCCGAAGGGGAGTCCGGGCGAGATCTGTGTCCGCGGACCGCAGGTGATGGTCGGCTACTGGCAGAACCCCGGCGCCACCGCCGCGGTGATCGACGACGAGGGCTGGTTCCACACCGGTGACGTCGGCCGCGAGGACGACGACGGCTACATCTACGTCGTCGACCGCGTCAAGGACATGGTGATCAGCGGCGGTGAGAACGTCTACCCGGCCGAGGTCGAGAGCGTGCTCTACAGCCATCCGGCGGTCGCCGAGATCGCGATCATCGGCCTGCCCGACGCCAAGTGGGGAGAAGCGGTCACCGCCGTCATCGCCACCGCGGCCGGACAGACCGTCACGCTGGAGGAGTTGCGGGAGTTCGCCGCCGATCAGCTGGCCCGCTACAAGCTCCCGCTTCGTCTGGAGTTCGTCGACGCCCTGCCGCGCAATCCGTCCGGGAAAGTGCTCAAGTACCAGCTGCGTGAGCAGTACACCACGGCCGTCCCGTCGGCGTGAGGGTGCCGGGGCCGGCGGCCTGTGGACCGGACGGGTGGGCTGTCGGCGCTCGCCGGTAGTCTCGACGCGTGGCACTGTATCGCACCTACCGTCCGTCGACGTTTGCCGAGGTCGTAGGTCAGGAGCACGTCACCGATCCGCTCGGTCATGCACTCGACTCCGGTCGGATCAACCACGCGTACCTGTTCTCGGGCCCGCGCGGTTGCGGCAAGACGTCGTCGGCGCGCATCCTGGCCCGCTCCCTGAACTGTGTCGAGGGGCCCACTTCCACGCCGTGTGGCGTGTGCTCCTCGTGCGTGGCCCTCGCGCCGGGCGGCCCCGGCAATCTCGATGTGATCGAACTCGACGCGGCCAGCCACGGCGGTGTCGACGACACGCGTGAACTCCGCGACCGCGCGTTCTATGCGCCGTCGGAGTCGCGGTATCGCGTCTTCATCGTCGACGAGGCGCACATGGTGACCAACGCCGGCTTCAACGCCTTGCTGAAGATCGTCGAGGAGCCGCCGGAGCATCTGATCTTCGTCTTCGCGACCACCGAGCCGGAGAAGGTGCTGCCGACCATCCGTTCGCGGACGCACCACTACCCGTTCCGGTTGCTGGCCCCGCCGGTGATGCGCGGCCTGCTCGAGAACATCTGCGCAAAGGAAGGGGTGCGCGTCGCCGACGACGTGTATCCGCTGGTGATCCGTGCGGGCGGTGGTTCGCCGCGTGACTCGCTGTCGATCCTCGACCAGTTGCTCGCCGGTGCCGGCGAGCAGGGCGTCACCTACGACCGCGCCCTCGCCCTGCTGGGTGTCACCGACATCGCGCTGATCGACGACGCCGTGGACGCGCTGGCCGTGGCCGACGGCGCGGCACTGTTCGGTGTGGTGGAGAAGGTGGTCGACGCCGGACACGATCCGCGTCGCTTCGCCGTCGACCTGCTCGAACGACTCCGTGACCTCATTCTGCTGCAAGCAGTTCCGGATGCGGCCGACCGCGGTCTGGTGGAGGCGCCAGGCGATCAGCTGGCCCGGATGCAGGGGCAGATCGAACGCCTGGGGCCCGGTGGGCTGACCCGCTTCGCCGAGATCGTGCACACCGCACTCGGTGAGATGCGGGGCACCACCTCACCCCGCTTGCTGCTGGAGGTGATGTGCGCGCGCATGCTGCTGCCCACCACCTCCACCGATGAGGCCGCCGTGCTGCAACGACTCGAACAGCTCGAGGCCGGGGTGGGGACGGTCGGGCGGGCGCCGGCGGGTCCGGCGGTGGCCGCGGGTGCGGGGGCGGCGTCGGCCCCGGTTGCTCCGGTGTCGGCGCCGGTGGGGGATGAGCCCCCGCCCAAGTACGTGCGTCCCTCGCAGCGCAAGGCCGCCGAGGACGCGGAGGCCGAGCGCAAGGCGGCCGAGAGCGCCGAGTCCGAGCAGGCCGAGTCCGACCAGGTACAGGCCGAACATCTTGCGGCGGAACGCGAGGCGGCGCAAGCCCAGCGTGCCGAGGCCGAGCGCGTGGAAGCCCAGCGTCTCGAGGCCGAGCGGGTGGAGACCGAGCGTCTGGCCGCTGAACGGGTTGCGGCCGAACAGGCTGAAACCGACCGGGTTGCGGCCGAGAAGGCCGAAGCCGATCGGGCTGCTGCCGAGCGTGCCCAAGCCGAGCGTGCCGAGGCCGACCGTGTGGCCGCTGAACGTGCCGAAGCCGAACGCCAGGAAGCCGATCGGGCCGAGGCCGAGCGGAAGGCGGCTGCCGAACGCCAGGAAGCCGAGCGACAAGCCCGCGCAGAGAAGGAAGCCGCAGACAAGGAAGCCGCCGACAAGGCTGCGGCGGAGAAGGCGGCTGCCGACAAAGCTGCTGCCGAGAAGGAGGCCGCCGAGAAGGCGGCTGCAGCAAAGGTTGCCGCCGCCGAACAGGCTGTGCCGGAGCCGATCTCCGCTGATTTCGACGACGACATCCCCCTGCCCGAGGAACCTTTCGACGAGTACGAGGCACCGCCGGACGAGCCTGGTCTGCGTGCCTCACCCCGCAAGGCGGAACCGAAGCCGCAGGCAGAACCCGAGCCCGAACCCGAGCCGGAGGCCGAGGCCGGACTCGGCCTGGACTCCGTGCAGAAGCGGTTCCAGGAGTTGCGGTCCGCGGTGCGTGAGCGGTCGAAGAGTCTCGAACCCATGCTGTCGGCTGCGGTGGTCACTGACCTGCAGGACGGCGTCGTGGTGCTCGCGCATCCGGTGGAGGTGCTCGTCGGCCGGCTGTCGGCGCCGCACGCGGTCACCATCCTGCGTGAGGCGCTGCTGGAGGTGTTCGGCACGGAACTGGACGTGCGCACCGTCCACCAGTCGGCGGCCGCGGTGGCCTCTGCGGCTTCGGCACCGGCGGCCAAGCGTTCGGCCCCCAAGAAGCAGACCTTCTCACGGCCGAGCCGGTCACAGCCGAAACCGGAGAGTGGTGCCGGCGAACCATCTGCTCCCGCACCGGCTCCCGAGCCGGATCCCGAACCGGGGCCGGAGCCCGAGCCGCCCCGCGCCGACGAGGACATCCCCGACGACGAACGCGCCGAGATGGTCGCCGACGCGCACAACGCAACTCCCGACGCCCGGATCGACCCGGACAAGATGGCCTTGGAACTGCTGCAGACCGAACTCGGAGCCCGGCCGCTGGAGTGAGTGCCGCAGTGGCATCGACGCGGGTTCTGTTCAATCATCCACGGCTAGTTGATGGTTGAGCCGACGAGGAGCGTAGCGACGAGGCGTGTCGAAACCTCAGGCGGCTGACGTCGTCGACGTGACCACTTCGGAGGTGGTCACCATCCGGCGTAGGTTGCGGAGATTTCGACTCGGGTCCTCGCTGCGCTCGGTCCCGGCTCAATCATCAACGGGCCGTTGACGGGGCGTGTCGAGACCTCTGTCGGCCGACGTCGCCGACGTGACCGCCTCTGAGGTGGTCACTGTCCAGCGTGGGCTGCGGAGATTTCGACTCGGGCCTCGCTGCGCTCGGTCCCGGCTCAATCATCAACTGAGCGTTGACGAGGCGTGTCGAAACCTCAGGCGGCTGACGTCGTCGACGTGACCGCCTCTGAGGTGGTCACTATCCAGCGTGGGTTGCGGAGATTTCGACTCGGGTCCTCGCTGCGCTCGGTCCCGGCTCAATCAGCAATCGGTGTCCCGGCTCGATCATCGCTGGGGATTCTCGCTCAATCATCCACGGCTAGTTGGTGGTTGAGCCGATGAGGAGCGTAGCGACGAGGCGTGTCGAAACCTCAGACGGCCGACGTCGCCGACGTGACCGCCTCTGAGGTGGTCACTATCCGAGGTGGGTTGCGGAGATTTCGACTCGGGTCCTCGCGATGCTCGGTCCCGGCTCAATCATCGAAGGATGCTCGGCTCGATCAGTCACTCGCCGTTGGTGGTTGTTCCCAGAGCGGTCGGCGGCGGGTCGTCCCTGCTCGACCAGTCACGAGGTGGGCTGGTCGAGCAGGAAGGGCACTCAGCAGATCAGGCGTCCCACCATGGGCGCAGGGGAAGGCTCTGGCGGCCCTTGTCGTCGAGCTTCACCGCGAGCACGTGGTGCAGCTGGACGATGTCGCGCTCGAAGCCGATCCGGCAGCCGGCCATGTAGAGGCCCCACAGGCGTGCGGTGCCGACACCGACCTCCTCGACCGCCTCGTCCCAGTGATCCACCAGGTTGCGGTTCCAGTCGCGCAGGGTGGATGCGTAGTGATAGCGGAAGTTCTCCTCGTGCACCACCTCGAGGCCGCCGATGTCCTGCATCTTGGAGATGATCTTGCCCGAGCCGGTGAGCTCACCGTCGGGGAAGACGTAACGGTCGATGAACGAGCCCGCCCGCGAACTCTTCATGTTGTCGGGCCGGGTGATGCTGTGGTTCAGGACGAGTCCGCCGACCCGCGCCTTGTCGCGCATGAACGAGAAATACGACGGGTAGTTGCCGACGCCGATGTGCTCGGTCAGGCCGATCGACGACACCGCGTCGAAATCGGACTCCGGGACATCGCGATAGTCGCTGTGCCGCACCTCGGCGAGGTCGGCGAGGCCCTCGTCGGCGATGGCCTGCTGCGCCCACTCGGCCTGCTCTGCCGACAGTGTCACGCCGAGCGCCTTCACGCCGCGGCGTGCGGCGTAGCGGACCATTCCGCCCCAGCCGCAACCGATGTCGAGCAGCCGGTCACCCGGCTTGAGACGCAGCTTGTCGAAGATCAGGCGGTACTTGTTCTCCTGGGCGGTCTCCAACGACGCATCCGCATCGGGGTACACCGCACAGGTGTAGGTCATCGACGGTCCGAGCACCCACTCGTAGAAGGCATTCGACACGTCGTAGTGGTAGCTGATCACCTCGGCGTCACGGGTCTTGCTGTGCCGCAGTCCTTCTGCGAAGCGACGCCACCGCGGCAGGGCCTCCTGGGGAGGCGGGGTGATGGGCTTGAAGTGCTCGATGCCCAGCGATCGGGCGATCTGGGCGAGGGCCAGCGGCGACGGACGCTTGAAGTTGAGGTCCTCGGCGAGCGCCTGCAGGGCCCCGTACGGGTCACCCGGATGCGCGCCGATCAGCTCCAGGTCACCGGAGACGTACGCACGTGCCAGACCGAGGTCACCGGGTGCGGTGACCAGGTAGGTGGTGCCGCGCGGCGTCTTCAGGTTCAGGCCGAACTCGGCGTCCTCCGGGCCTGCGGAGCTGCCGTCGTAGGCGGTGATGCGGATCTTGAGATCGCCACCGAGCAGCGTCTCGAAGATCTCCGCAAGACTCAGCTTGCCGTGGTGTACATCGGTTTTGGCAGGTGTGCCTTCTTCGAATGTGGTCATTGCTGCTTCACCGCTTTCGCATAGAGATCGAGCAGTCGGCCCCGAGGGTCGTACCGCTTCTTGAGCAGACGATAGTGGTCGCCCCCGTACAACTCATCGAAATCGTCGGGACTGTAGAAGGACTCCGAATACAAGGACTTGTGTCCGTCGAGATCGGCGACCTTGCGTTCGATGAGCTTGTTGGCGTGGCCCGGATCGCCCGGCGTGACCGTGACCGCCGACCAGAACCCGACGTTGACGTAGGTCCGGTCGGGCTGCAGGGGGTACAGCGGCCAGGGGCGGGACGGGTTGCCGTTGGCGGTGGCGACCTCGACAGAGGTGTCGAGTCGCAACGGGCACAACCAGATCGGCTCGATCGGGATGTTCGCCAGGAACCACTCCAGGTAGTCGGTGGTGTGCTCGATCGGGACCTCGATGTCCTGCACCACGCGCTCGTTGGCGGGCAGCCCCTTGCGCTTGTTGAGCCGGTCGGCGATGTTGTACTTCTTGTCGTAGCCGATCAGCTTCCAGTAGAAACTGCTGCGCAACAACGACTTCGGCCAGAGCCGCCGGACTCGGGGATTCTGCGCCCCGAACGCCCGCGAGCACCAGAACCAGTCGGTGTCCCACCGCCACAGGTAGTCATGGATGGTCAGCCGGTCCCGCTTGGGGGTCTGCCCCGGCTCGTGCTGCAACGACCGGTAGAAGATGTCCATCCCGGTGTAGTCGCTGACCGGCCCGGCCTCGGCGGTCTGGCGTCCCAGGGTCAGATAGGCCTCGTCGGCGCTGAACACGGTGCCGTCGAGATAGTCGACCCGCTCGCCGTCGTAGGTCTTCTCGTCGACGATCGTGCTCATCGTCGATTCGAGCGCGCGCAGATCGGTGAACCGGATGTGGCGCAGCGCGACGAAGGGGTGGACCTCCTCCAGCTCGATCTTGAGGCGCACGGAGTAGCCGAGCGTTCCATACGAGTTGGGGAATCCGTAGAAAAGATCGGCGTGATCGTTTGTCGGGGTGGCGGTGATGATCTCGCCGTCGCCGGTGAGCACGTCGATCTCGAGGACGGATTCGTGCGGCAGGCCGTTGCGGAACGAAGTGGACTCGATCCCGAGACCGGTGACCGCACCACCGAGGGTGATGGTCTTGAGCTGCGGGACCACCTTGGGTGCCAGCCCGTACGGGAGGGTGGCCGCGACCAGGTTCTCGTAGGTGCACATCCCGGCGACGTCGGCGGTCCTGGCGTCGGCGTCGACGCTGATCACGCGGTCCAGTCCGGATACGTCGAGGCCGGGATAGGGGTTCTTGGCCCGCGTCCGGAAGAGGTTCGAGGTCTTCTTGGCCAGACGTACGGTGGCCTGCGGCGGGATCGCCCGATAACTCGCCAGAAGGGCAGCGACACCCTCGTCGAAGGCAGCGGTCCCCATCTCCATCTGTGCCGAGCTCACTTGGCTAGCCTAGGACGAGACCCGCACGCCCGCCAATCAGTGTCACACCACTGAGATCAGCTCGAGGAGAGTCCGCCCGTGGGAGAGATTTCCGCCAGCCAGTCGATCCAGATCGCCGCCGCACCCGATGTAGTGACCGGTGCCCTCGCCGACTACACCGAGGTCCGCCCGGCGATCCTTCCCGAGCAGTACCACGACTACAAGGTGCTCGAGGGTGGTACCGGCGACGGAACCGTCGTGCACTGGATCCTGCAGGCCACCAAGAGCCGGCAGCGTGATGTGAAGGCGTCGGTGTCGGTGGCCGGCTCCACCATCACCGAGCGCGACGCCAACTCGACGATGGTCACCACCTTCACCGTCACCCCCGCCGGTGGCGGCTCCGCGGTCACCGCGACCACCACCTGGACCAGCAATGCCTCGGGGATCGGCGGCTTCTTCGAGAAGACCTTCGCGCCCAAGGGCCTCGGCCGTATCCAGGCCGCACTACTGGCCAACCTCAAGACCCGGCTGGAGAAGTAATACCCCCGCGGCGGCGGGGTCGGGCCCGGCCCTCGCCACTGCCACCGCGCGACGGCGTCGACGCCACCCGCGTGGTGCTGCGGGCGGGGCCTGAACTGATCGTCGGTGACTGCCTGCGGGCCACACCGGCGCTGGCCGACCTCGACGCCGCCGCCCTGATCGCGCGCGCCGACCGTGGGGAGATCGTCGACGCCGACGGTCGGCCGGTGGATCTGGATGCCCCGGCCCGCCTGAACACGTCGGTGTACCTCTACCGGGATCTGCCCGACGAGGTGCCGATCCCGTTCGGCCTGCCGGTGCTGTACCGCGACGAGAACATCGTCGTCGTCGACAAGCCGCACTTCCTGGCCACGATGCCGCGGGGGAGGCACGTCACCCAGACCGCGCTGGTGCGTCTACGGCGAGAACTCGACAGCGACCTGGTGGCACCGGCGCATCGTCTGGACCGGCTGACCGCCGGCGTCCTGTTGTTCACCCTGCGGCCGCAGGTGCGGGCGGCCTACCAGGATCTGTTCGCGACCCGTCGCGCGGTGAAGGAGTATCGCGCGCTGGCCGGTCCGGCGGACTGGACGGGGACCGTGGAGGTACGCGACCGCATCGAGAAGACCGCCGGTGACCTGCGGGCCCTCGTCGTCGACGGTCCCGTGAATGCGATCAGCGAGATCACCGAGATCGAGCGCACCGACGCCGGATCGATCTATCGGCTGGTCCCGCACACCGGCCGCACCCATCAGCTGCGGCTGCACATGGCCTCGCTCGGGGTGCCGATCGTCGGCGATCCGCTCTACCCCGACGTCCGGCCGGATCTGGCCGAACGGCCCGACCACGGGGACTTCTCCGCACCGCTGAGGTTGGTCGCGCACAGCCTCGCCTTCACCGATCCGATCACCGGCGTGGACCGATGTTTCGCATCCCGGCGCAGCGTGGCCACCACCGCGGATACCCACTGAACGGGTTCGGGCGCCCACTCAGCGGGTTGGGGCGCCCGGTGAACGGGTTGGGGCGCCCACTCAACGGGTTGGGGCGCCCGGTGAACGAGTTCAGGCGCCCACTCAGCGGGTTGGGGTGCCCAGTCAATGGGTTGGGGCGCCCGGTCGACGGGTTGGGGTGCCCGGTGAACGAGTTCGGGAAGTCGGTGAACCGCAGCGACTACCCTGGCGTCCTGTGACCATCCGCGCCTCGTACGAACGCCATCCCGATCTCGGCTGCGAGGCCGTGGTCTTCATCGACGACGAGTCGCTCTCGTGTTTCCAGATCCAGCGTGACCTGGTCGGCAGCCCCCGGCACGGCGACGGATATTGCGTCACCACCGGTGCGAGCGCACCCATCTACGGCGGCGCCATCCAGGACTGGCGCGTCGTCGACGGCAACCGACTGGAGTTCGTGCTCGGCCCGCGGGCGGTGCGGCTGTTCGGCGACGACACCCTGTCCTTCGAGATCACCCCGGTCGGCGAGGACACGGTCGACGACATCGTCGCGCACGTCGAACGGCTTCTGGACTGAGTACCGGGCTACCCTGGGACCCGTGACTCAACCTTTCGACCCCAGCGCACTCTTCGGCGGCGGTGCCGGCGGCGATAACCCGATGGCCGGCCTGCTCCAGCAGGCGCAGGCGATGCAGCAGCAGCTGATCAACGCACAGAACGAGATCGCGGCGACCGAGGTCACCGGCACCGCCGGAAACGGCCTGGTCACCGTCACCGGCAACGGCACCGGCGAGATCACCGCGATCACCATCGACCCCAAGGTCGTCGACCCCGACGACGTCGAGACCCTGCAGGACCTGGTGCTCGGCGCACTCGCGGATCTGTCGCAGAAGCGTGAGACACTCGCCGGTGAGAAGATGGGCCCGCTGGCCGGTGGCCTCGGCGGTGGCCTCCCGGGACTGGGCTGACCCGTCCCGACCCGACCCGCCGAGTGAGGAAAGTACCGCGCACCCATGTATGAGGGACCGATCCAGGATCTGATCGACGAGCTGGCCAAACAGCCGGGTCTCGGCCCCAAGGGTGCCCAGCGGATCGCCTTTGCCCTGCTCGCGGGCGAGAAGAACGAGATCGACCGGCTGATCGCCGCACTCGGCCACGTCCGCGACGACGTCACGTTCTGCGCCGAATGCGGCAATGTCTCGGCCAACACACTGTGCCGCATCTGTTCGGATCCGCGGCGCGACGCCACCAAGATCTGCGTCGTCGAAGAACCCAAGGACGTGCACGCGATCGAGCGCACCAAGGAGTTCAACGGCCGCTATCACGTACTCGGCGGTGCGCTGGATCCGTTGTCGGGGATCGGTCCCGACCAGCTACGGATCCGGGAACTGCTGCGGCGGCTCGGCACCTCCGCCGACGGCGAGGACGTGTCCGAGGTGATCGTGGCCACCGACCCCAACACCGAGGGCGAGGCCACCGCCACCTACCTGCTGCGGATGCTCAAGGACTTCCCGGGCCTGAGCGTCACCCGACTGGCGTCCGGGCTGCCGATGGGCGGCGACCTGGAGTTCGCCGACGAACTCACCCTGGGGCGTGCACTCTCGGGTCGGCGGGTCCTGGTCTGAGGACCGCCGCGGCCCCGATAGGGTGACGGCCCATGACCACCGCGCCCTCGCGCTCCGCCCAGCCGACCCCGGCCGTCCCCGAACTCGACGCCGCGTTGAGCACCCAGCTCGACGACCTCGCCGCCGAGATGGTCTCGGGCATCGTCGCGATCGACGGGCCGTCGGGTGCGGGAAAGTCGACGGTGGCCGACGCGCTCGTGGCCCGGCTGCGCGCCCGCGGAACCGGCGTGGTGCTGGTCCGCACCGACGACTTCGCCACCTGGGACGACCCGGTCGCATGGTGGCCGGAGCTGGAATCGGAAGTGCTGCACAGCTTTGTGCGCCGTCGCGACTACCGGTACCGGCCCCGCGTGTGGGTCGACGGACGCCCCGAGGCCGGTAGCCGTATCTGGTACCGCTGGGAGCCGCTGCTGGTGATCGAGGGGGTGTCGTCGGCCCGGCGCCGCATCGCCGACCGCCTCACCTACTCACTGTGGCTCGACGGTGCACCCGCCACCGAACGCCTCGAGCGGGCCGTCGCCCGGGACGGGGAGCCGTCGCGTCCGTTCCTGGAGCGCTGGCAGCAGTTCGAGCGCGGATGGTTCGCCGTCGACCGCACCCGCGACCGCTGTCGGGTACTGGACTGAGTCGCCGTGGTTGCGTAGCGAGGTCGGGTGCGGAGGTCTCGACACGACTTGTCGCTGCGCTCCTCGTCGGCTCGACCGGCGATGCTCTTGTCGCTGTGTTTCTTGTCGGTTCGGCCGGTGGTGTTCTTGCTGCTGCACTTCTCGTCGCCTGGGCCGGCGGTGTTCTGGTCGCTGCGCTCCTCGTTGGTTCGGCGGGTGATGTTCTGGTCGCTGCGCTCCTCGTCGCCTCGGCCGGCGATGCTCTTGTTTCTGTGTTTCTTGTCGCCTCGACCGGTGGTGTTGTTGGTGCTGTGTTTCCTGTCGGTTCGGCCGGCGATGATCTGGTCGCTGTGCCCCACGTCGGTTCGGCCGGCAGTGTTCTTGCTGCGGCGCTTCTCGTCGCCTCGACCGGCGGTGGTGTGTCGAGCCGGTCGGGGTCGGGTGTCGCGGCGACCCGTCCGGTGGGGTTAGCGTCGAAGGGTGGCCGCCTATCCCAGCATCGCCGCACTCGACGCCGAGCTGATCGAGTGCCGGGCCTGCCCGCGCCTGGTCGCCTGGCGTGAGCAGGTGGCGCGGGAGAAACGTGCCGCCTTCGCCGACCAGGAGTACTGGGGCCGACCGGTCCCCGGATTCGGGGACGAACACGCGCGCATGGTGATCCTCGGGTTGGCCCCCGCCGCGCACGGCGCCAACCGCACCGGCCGCATGTTCACCGGCGACCAGAGCGGCGACGTGCTGTTCAAGGCGCTCTACGACGTCGGACTGGCCAGCCGTCCGACGGCGGTGTCGGCCGATGACGGGATGGAACTGTACGGGGTGCGGATGACCGCGCCGGTCCGCTGCGCCCCGCCGCAGAACAAACCGACACCGGCCGAGCGGGATCGGTGTGCCACCTGGCTCGAAGCCGAACTCGCTTTGCTCGCACCGACTTTGCGGTCGGTACTGGTGCTCGGCGCGTTCGGCTGGCGCAGTGCGCTGACCGGGTTCGCGTCGATGGGCTGGACGGTGGACCGGCCGCGACCGAAGTTCGGACACGGCGCGCGCACCACCATCCGGCGGCCGCGCGCCGACGACGGTACCGGGGCATCGTCAACCGCCGCCGAGGAACTCACCGTCTTCGGCAGCTATCACGTCAGCCAGCACAACACCTTCACCGGCCGGCTCACCCCAGAGATGCTGCGGGCGGTGATCCGCGACGCGGCCGGAGCCGCCGGGTTGTCGACCGATTGAACCCTTTTGCCGGTATCGCCTGCGCAAACGCGGGATCGACGCCGATCTACGCGCGTACCGTGGTGCCATGGGATCGGGACGCGGGAAGATCTGCCGCTGCGGTCATCCGCGGTCGTCGCACGAGCACTACCGGCCGGGGTCGGACTGCGCCGAGTGCGGCAAGGCCGGATGCACGCGGTACCGGCCGCATCGGTTCTGGCACCGCACGACCGGCCCGCAGGACAGGTCAGCCGCGGCGGCCGGCGGCGAGACGCTCGGTGCGCAGCCGGTCTACCTGTGGGAGGTCGAGCGGCGCAAGCGAATCCGTCCCGAGGGCCCGGGCGAGGAGAAGATCGGCTAGTTCCGGATTGCGGGCCAGTGCCGGACCGTGCATGTACGTGCCGATCACCGAACCCTGCACCACGCCCTCGGTGCCGTCACCCACACCGTTGCCGACGCCGTGCCGCACCGTTCCCAGCGGGGTGGCATCGCTGCCGAGAGTCGTACCGCCACGGTGGTTTTCGAATCCGCTGAGCGGTTGGGAGAGCCCGACCATCACCGGTGTGGTGACCAGTTCGCCGATGCTGCGGGTCGCCTGCGGGGAGGTGGTCAGGTCGAACAGCGAGATCCCGTCCACGCGTTCCCCGGCCGAGGTCTCATACCAGTGCCCGAGCACCTGGATCGCGGCGCAGATCGCCAGCACCGGACGGCCCGCCGCCGCGGCCCGCTGCAGACCCGGGTACCGGGTGAGGTGGCGGGTGGCCAGCCGCTGGGCGTAGTCCTCGGCACCGCCGAGGGTGTAGACGTCGAGGGAGTCGGGCACCTCGTCGTCGAGGGTGATCTGCACGATCTCGGCGTCGATGCCGCGCATCCGTGCGCGTTGCCGCAGGACCAGCGCATTGCCGCCGTCGCCGTAGGTACCCATCACGTCGGGCAGGACCAGGCCGATCCGCAGGGTCGATTCGCTCACTGCCGTGCCTCCCGGGCTCGTTCCAGCGCCACGCCGAGATCCCGGAACGCGGTGTAGTTGGCCAGCACCTCCACCCGTCCCGGCGGGCAGGACGCGATGGCCTTCAGCGGATCGGGGATGGTGGTGTGCTCGGCGCCCGCGTACAGCAGCCGCACCGACAGGTCGGCGGCCCGCTCCCCGGCGGCCACCACCTGCATGGTCTCGAACGCCTCGAACCGCACATCCCACAGCCACGACAGGTCCTCGCCGTCGGGGACCTGACCGTTGACCGCGATGACCAGGCCGTCGGCGTCCTGATCGATCATCGACAGTGCCTCCTGCCAGCCCGCCGGGTTCTTCGCCAGCAGGGTGCGCACCGAGTGCCGGCCGATCTGGGCGACGCCGTAGCGGCCGGCCACCTCACCGACGGTCTGCACCGCGGCGGTGGCCTTGCCCGGGTCGGCGCCCATCGCGACCGCGGCCGCGACCGCCTGGGTGGCGTTGCCGCGATTGGCGCGGCCGGGCACGGCCAGCTGCATCGGGGCGACGAAGCCGTCGGGACCGTAGATGAACTCGTCGTCGAACCACCAGGCCGGAGTGGGCCGCCGGAAGTTCTCGTCACCGGTGCTGTACCAGCCGTCGGCGTCGCGGACGATCGGCTCACCGGTACGCGGGCAGCTCACCGAGTCGCCCACCCAGCCGGCACCCGCGGCCACCCAGATCACCGTCGGCGCGTCGAAGGCGGCCGAGGTCACCAGCACGTCGTCGCAGTTGGCGACGATGGTGGCGTCCGGATGCCGGACGATGCCCTCACGCAGCCGGCGTTCGATCATGTTGATCTCGCCGACCCGGTCGAGCTGGTCGCGGGAGAGATTCAGCATCACCAGCACCTCGGGGGAGGTCGCGTCGGAGACGTGCGGGACGTGCAGCTCGTCCACCTCGAGTGCGGCGATCGGGGCCGACCGCTGCAGGCTGAGGGTGGCGATGATGCCGGCGTCCATGTTGGCGCCGTCGGCCTGGGTGGCCACCTCACCGAGCTCGGCGAGGGCGGCGGCGGTCATCCGCGTGGTGGTGGACTTGCCGTTGGTGCCGGTGATCAGCGCGGTGCGCTTGCCTGCGGCCAGCCGGGACATGATCTGCGGATCGATCTTCTCGGCGACCAGGCCACCGATCATCGACCCCTTTCCGCGGCCGGCGGTGCGGGAGGCCCAGCGGGCGGTCGCCGCGGCGGCCAGGGCCAGCGAGGTACGCAGGGGAACAGACATGCCGTCGAGTCTGGCACAGGGCCGGTGACGGTGCGTTCGGGTGCGGACGGGGTAGGCTCACCAGGCGTGACCAAGGCCACACAGTCCTCGCTCCCGCTTCCGCTCTGTCCGGCACGTGCCGCCGTCCGGCTGGCCGGAAGACTGCCCGCCGTTCTGGCGTCCGCGCTGTCGCGCTGGTGCCCGGTCAACGCCGACGGCGAGCACCTGGCCCCCGAGGCGTGGCTCGCCTCGATGTCCACCGCGGTGATGCCCGGCGGTGACATGAGCGGTGCGACGATCCCCGCGGCCCGTCGCAACCTCGAGATCAACTCCGCGCTGGTCGCGGAGAAGACGCCCGAGCTGTCGGTGGTGGAGGACCTGCTCCTCGACGGTCCCGACGGTCCGATCGGGGCCACCCGCTACCGGGCCGAGACCAGCTCGATCGGCCTGGTCGTGTTCTTCCACGGCGGCGGATTCGCCCTGGGCAGCCGCGCCACCCACGACGCCTATGCGCGGCGCCTGGCCCTCGACACCGGTGCCGACGTGCTGTCGGTGGAGTACCGGCTGGCCCCCGAGCACCCGTTCCCCGCCGCCGTCGACGACGCCCTCGCCGCCTGGCGGTTCGCCGTCGACGCGGCCCCGCGCTGGGGACTCGATCCCCGGCGCATCGTGGTCGCCGGCGACAGTGCCGGCGGCAACCTGGCCGCAGTGGTGTCCCAGCACGTACGGGGTGAGGACATCACCCCGGTGCTGCAGTTGCTGATCTATCCGCTGACCGACCTCGACCGGAACGGTGGCTCCCGCGACGAGTTCGCCGTCGGCTACTTCCTCACCGCCGAGCGGATCGACTGGTTCACCGACCACTATGTGCCTGCGGGCATCGACCACACCGATCCGCGCCTGTCGCCGCTGTATGCCGCCGACCTCGCGGGCCAGCCGCGGGCACATGTCGTCGTCGCCGGCTTCGATCCGCTGCGTGACGAGGGACTCGACTACGCCGCAGCCCTCGAACGCGCCGGGGTGCCCACCACGCTGCAGCGGGAGGGCGGACTCATCCACGGCTTCGTCAACATGGTCGCGACCGGCCCCACCCCGCGTCGGGCCGTGTCACGTATGCACCAGGCCGTCGTCGACGCGCTGGGCTGACACCCGACGAATCCGGGTCGCCGGGTCCAACTCGCCCGGTGCCACGGTCCGCTGACCGGGCGCATCTTCGCGTTGACCGGGCGCCGGAACACGTTGACCGGGCGCAACTTCGCGTTGACCGGGCGCTGGAACACGTTCACCGGGCGCCGGAATACGTTCACCGGGCGCCGGAATACGTTCACCGGGCGCCGGAATACGTTCACCGGGCGCAACTTCGCGTTGATCGGGCGCCGGAATACGTTCACCGGGTGCAACTTCGCGTTGACCGTGCACGGCCGGGCGGGACCGGGGCGCCGCGAGGACCCCGACGGCGCAGCCGGCGATCACCAGCGCGGCACCACCGATCTCGACCCAGGTGGGTTGCTCGCCCAGCAACGCCCAGGAGGCGCTGATCCCGACGATCGGAACCAGCAGCGACATCGGGGCGACGCGGCTGGCCGGGTAGCGCTTCATCAGCCCCGACCACAGACCGGCGCCGACGATCGTGCCGAGCAGGACGACATAGGCCAGACCGGCCAGCGCGGTCAGACCCGACGACGTGCCGAGTGTGGTCAGCGATTCCAGATCGGCCGCCGGGCCGTCGATCAGCAGGCTCATCGCCAGCAGCGGGATGGGTGGCACCACCGACAGCCACAGCGTCAGGCGCAGCGAATCATCCATCAGCCCACGGGGTTTTCCGGGGGTGCCCTCGGTGAGTGCGCGCCGGCTACCGATGTTGCCGATGGCCCACGACAGACCGGCGAGCACGGTCAGCACGATCGGGACGACGACACCACCGACGCCGATGTCGCTGTGGCCTGCCCGGTCGACGCCGATCACCACGATACCGACGACCGCGGCCAGGATGCCGAGAAGCTGTGCGGGCACGACGCGTTCACGCAGGAACACCACACCCAGCAGGACGGTGAACGGTGCCGAGGTCTGCAACACCAGCGATGCCAGGCCCGTCGGCATACCGAGATCCATGGCGAGGAACAGCAGGGCGAACTGACCGAAGCCGAATCCCAAGGCGTACAGCAGGAACCAGCGCATCCGAACCCGGGGGAAGCGGACGAATGCGATCACCGGCAACGCCATCACGGCAAACCGCAACGAGGCGAACAGGAATGGGGGAAAGTGCTCCAGGCCGACGTGGATCGCGATGAAGTTCAGTCCCCACAGCACGATGACGGTGAGTCCGAGGCAACGGTCGCGAGTGGTCATGCATCCATCGTCACGATTCGATCGATGAAGCACAATTGAAATTAACTGTACTAACTCATCAGAATTGCTACACAGTCTTAGATCCCGCCGATACCCTTGCCGACCAGCACCGCGCCGATCACCAGGATCAGTACCGCCATCACGGTCTTGTTGTTGGCCTCGAGCCATGCCTTGAGGTGATCGAGCGGATCGCGCAGACGGTCGGCCGCGGCGAGGTAGGCGATCACCGGGACCAGGACGGTGCTCGCGGCGAGGGCCACGAAGATCGCGATGGTCCCGATGAGCTGTCCGGTGCCGAGATCGGCTGCGCCGATGGCGATTCCGGCACCGATGCACATCATCAGGTTCTTCGGGTTGATCGCCGCGAGGGCGAAGCCGATGCCGGCGGCCGCCGGTGCCTTCATCTCGTCGATGGCCCGCATCCATGCGGGTGTGCCGGCGTCGGCGTCGCGGGTCCGCCATTGGCGTAGGCCGTCGGCGAGCAGCACGATGCCGAGCGCCAGCTTGATCCAACCCGTCGTCGACGACGCCCCGTCATCGGTCGAGATCGCACCGCCGACGATGACGAAGATCACCGTCGCGACCAGGATTCCCGCCACCCAGCCGACGCCGAATCCGATGCTGGTGGAGCGGGCGCGCGTGCCCAGCATCATGAGGATCGCCGCGATCAGCGGGACCGGGGACACGGCCACGCCGACCGCCAGGGGCAGGATCTCGCCGATGACGGTGTTCATGGGTGGCCTTTCCCTTCGCGCCCGAGCGTCGCCGGCGGGGACGTCGTCGGCCCTCGTCGACGTCCCCACCATCCCGCGGCCCCGGCCGCAGCACATCATCCGTGAGGGATGATGTCCGGCGATCCGGCCCCGCCGACCGGTCGGGAATAGAATCGGACCGCAGTCCGGTTGCTTCCGGTATGACTAAGAAGATCGGGTTCCTCTCGTTCGGTCACTGGTCGGACGGGCTCGGTTCGCAGGCGCGGACGGCGGCCGACGTGTTGCACCAGTCGATCGACCTCGCCGTGGCCGCCGAAGAACTCGGCGCCGACGGCGCCTACTTCCGGGTGCACCACTTCGCTCAGCAGCTGGGCTCACCCTTCCCGCTGCTCGCCGCGGTCGGTGCCCGGACCTCGAGCATCGAGATCGGCACGGGTGTCATCGACATGCGCTACGTCAACCCGTTCGGGTTCGTCGAGGACGCCGGCGCCGCCGACCTGATCTCGGACGGACGCCTGCAACTCGGGATCTCGCGGGGATCCCCGGAGCAGGTCATCGACGGCTGGCGGTACTTCGGCTTCGCGCCCGCCGAGGGCGAGACCGACGCCGACATGGCGCGCCGGCACACCGAGCTGACCCTGGAACTGCTCAAGGGACAGGGCTTCGCCCGGCCCAACCCGCGGCCGATGTTCCCCAATCCGCCGGGGCTGCTTCGCCTCGAGCCGCATTCGGAGGGGCTGCGCGAGCGGATCTGGTGGGGTGCGGGCAGTCGCGCCACCGCCGAGTGGACCGCGGAGCAGGGGATGAACCTGATGTCCTCGACGCTGCTCACCGAGGACACCGGGGTGCCGTTCCACCAGCTGCAGGCCGAACAGATCGAGCGCTTCCGCGATGCGTGGAAGCTGGCCGGTCACGAGTGGGAGCCGCGGGTGTCGGTGAGCCGCAGCATCTTCGCGCTCACCAACGACACCGATCGCGCCTACTTCGGCCGCGAACGCAACGGCACCGACCAGGTCGGTCACATCGACGGCGGGATCGCGCGCTTCGGCAAGTCCTATGCCGACGAGCCGGACAAGCTCGTCGAGCAACTCCGTGAGGACGAGGCGATCGCCGCGGCGGACACTCTGCTGCTGACGGTGCCCAACCAACTCGGCGTCGAGTACAACGCGCACGTGATCGAGTCGATCCTGACCCACGTCGCACCGGCGCTCGGCTGGCGCTGAGCAACCCGATCCCGTCGCGAGGCGGGGCCGACCGTCGACGACCCGCTCCCGACCGGGCGGGTCGTCGACGGTCGGCGGGCGTCACCCCAGGTCACGATTGAGCACCACTGTGCATGCAGGTGTTGTTGTTGCCGGTGTTTCTCGCCGATGCTGCACTCGTGATGCTGACGAAGCGATCCGTCCTGTCCGCGGTCGCGGTGGTCATGATGGTCCTGACCGGGGCGCTGGTCTCGCCGGGGGTCGCCGGTGCCGCGCCGAATCCCTCGTGGCGCTACACGCTGGTCGGTTTCAGCAAGGCCACCGACCGCGCCATGGACGTCTACCAGTCGTCGGATGCCACGACCTTCGACCTGCTCCAGCAGGCCGCCTACCGGCCCGCGTCCGGACGGGTGCGTGACCCGAGCATCTTCCGGCACACCGACGGGTACTACTACCTCACCTACACCACCGCCGACGGCGCGAACATCGGCTTCGCCCGCAGCCCCGACCGCATCCGGTGGACCCAGATGCCGAACTGGCCGGTTCCGCTGTGCTGCGCCTTCCTGCCGGGCACCGGCGACGGCCGCGGACTCGGGTCGTCGAGCGGCCCCGGCTCGTCGGGGTCGGCGGGCTCCAGCGACGGCCCGTCGCTCTCGCCGTTCACCACCAAGGCGTGGGCGCCGGAATGGTTCGTCGAGGGTGGGCGCGTCCACATCATCCTGTCGATGTCGACCGGTGGGGGATTCGTCCCGTATCTGATGACCGCACTCGACCCGTCCCTGCGAAGGTGGAGCTTTCCGGTGCCGATCGCCGGTATCGGGGCCGACCACATCGACACCACCGTCGTGAAGGTGGGATCGACCTACCACGCCTTCACCAAGAACGAGACCAAGAAGTTCATCCAGCACGCCGTCGCATCGTCGTTGGCGGGGCCCTATCGCTTTGTCACACCGGGAAACTGGGGAAACTACGTCGAGGGCCCGGCGGTCATCCAGCTGCCCGACGGTGCCTGGCGGATCTACCTCGACGCCTACACCACGGGCAAGTACGTCTACTCCGACAGCACCGACGGCATGCGCACCTGGTCTCCGGTGAAGGTGTTGCCCGGATTGTCCGGAACCATCCGGCATGTCGGCGTGATGCGTGAGCCTGCCTGAGGTCACACCCGACGGCTCGCCGCGGCACGAGATGTCGGGCGGGTCGTCGAATCGGGCCCGCAGGCGAACCCGGTGACCGACACTGGGGATCGGACACGCACGCATGCGACACCGATCCCAGGAGGTCTGCCGAGATGGGAACGCTGTGTTACGGGGGTTCGATTTCGCTCGACGGGTACCTCGCCGACGCCGACGGTGATTTCGGGTGGTACGTCCCGAGTGAGCCGGTCTTCGCCAGTCACGTCGACCGGATGGCCGAGGTGTCGACGGAAGTGCTGGGCCGCAACACCTATGCACTGATGCGGTATTGGGAGTCCGAGCCGGACGACGGCTGGAACCGCCTGGAGAAGGAGTTCGCGCGGCGATGGCGCGACATCGACAAGGTGGTGGCGTCGTCGACCCTCACCCGCGCCGGTCTCGGCTCCGATCGCGACCGGCTGGTCGCCGACCTGGGGCTGGACGAACTCCGCGAGATCGTCGGCGCGGCAACCGGATTGGTCGAGATATTCGGGCCCACCGTCGCGGCCGCCGCGATTCGTGCGGGACTGGTCACCGACTTCCGGTTCTATGTGGTCCCGGTGCTGATGGGCGGCGGTCTACGCGCACTACCCGACGGCGTCCGCCTGGACCTGCGCCTCGTCGAACACCGGACCTTCGACGACGGCGTCACCTACCTCCGCTACGTCCCGCGCTGACGACCGCCACCGGTCCCGCGAACACCGGTCCCGCGAGCGCGGGGTCCCCGGGGGCCGGTTCCGCTGCGATCGGGGTCACGCCGGCTGTTCGACGAGGTCACGCAGCCGCGCGAGATCGTCGGCCACCATCGCGGCGTCCTGCTCGAACTGCTCGTCGGACATGTCGAGTTGCCGGAGGGTGAACACCACCTCGGCGCCGTCCGGATGGGCGAGGACACGGATCGGGTTGGTGACGACGACCCCGTTCGGCAGGGTCACGTCGTGGTCGAGGATGCCGAAGTCGTTGCGCTCGACGAATCTCACCGTCACCTCACCCATCGGCGAGTCCGCGACCAGCAGGTCGCCGCGTCGGGTGACGGTGGACCGGGCGAGTCCGGCGGCCCATCGTGGCAGGTTGTCGGGGTCGGCGGCGAAATCGTAGACCCGGGCCACGGGCACGGCGATCACCTGGCTGACATGTCGGCTGCGCATGAATCCGATGATCGCACGTGCCACCGACATTCCGGAGCGTCTCCGACGGTCCCGGACATCCCAGTAGGATCGGCCGGATGGAGGTGCGCCGGCTGCGGTTGTTGCGCGAATTCGCCGACCGCGGCTCGATCGGGGCGGTGGCCGATGCGCTGCACATGACGCCGTCGGCGGTGTCGCAGCAGCTCAAGGTCCTCGCCGAGGAGGCCGGTGTCGCGCTCCTCGAGCCGGACGGCCGCGGAATCCGGCTCACCGATGCGGGCGGTGCCCTGGTGCTTCGTGCCGACGAGGTGATCGCCGCGGTCGAGCGTGCCCAGGAAGAGATGGCGTCCTATCGTTCCGGTCAGGCCATGGTGCGGCTGGCGATGTTCCCGTCGGGATCGACGCTGTTGCTGCCCGGGGTCCTCGACCGTGCGGCGGCGTCGGGAATCGACGTGCGGGCGGTTCATCTCGACGTCGAATATGCCAATGCGGCACCGGGTCTGGCAGATTTCGACATCGTCGTCACGCATCGGGGCGAGCGCACGGCGTCGATGTCGGCGCCGCGGGTGCGGGTGACCGAACTGATGCGGGAGCCGGTCGACGTGATCGTCGCAGCCGACTCGGACCTGGCCGGTGCCGATCGCGTGCCGGTTGCCGACCTGGCCGACCGGGACTGGATCAGCGTGGAGGGTGGCTTCCCGGTGGACGATGTGCTGCAGTCGATCTCGGCGTTCACCGGGGTGGCGCCCCGGGTGACGCAGCGGATGCTGGACTTCACCACCATCGAGGCCCTGGTCGCCGGGGTCACGGGATAGCGCTGATGCCGCGGTATGCGGTGCGGCATCCGGGCGTGCATCGGCTGGAGTTGGCCGGTGTGCGGGCGGCGAGGGTCTACGAGGCGCTCACCCGGCCTCGCGTCCGACGTGCGATCACGACCGTCGAGGAGCATCTGCGGCAGGTCGCGGAGTCGGTCCAGGCTCGCTGACCGGTCCGGGGTGCCCGCGAGACGGGTTCCAGGGTTGTGTTCCGGCCGAAACTAGGATATCCAACTAAATGGGATTCCAACGTTCACCGCAGGAGGAAGTCGATGGCCGGGACGTCGAACAGTGAGGTATCGGTGGGCGAACCGTCGATCAAGACCCACCGCAACGGGCACGTCGGGGTGATCGAGCTCAACCGCCCCAAGTCGATCAACGCCCTCGATCACGAGATGGCGCTGGCCATGGAACGCACCCTGCGGGAGTGGGAGACCGACGACTCGGTGGCCACCGTGGTGGTGCGCGGCGCGGGTGATCGCGGACTCTGTGCCGGCGGTGACATCGTCGCCATCCATCGCGATGCCAAGGAACTCTCGGTGACCGGGGCCCGCGGTGATCGTGCCGATCGCGCCGCCGCCGACAGTCCGTCGGGACGGTTCTGGCGCGACGAATACCGCCTCAACCACTACATCTCCCGCTACCCCAAGCCTTATGTCGCCCTGATGGACGGCATCGTCATGGGTGGTGGCGTGGGGATCTCGGCCCACGGCAACACCCGCATCGTCACCGACCGCACCCGCCTGGCCATGCCCGAGGTGGGCATCGGCTTCGTGCCCGACGTCGGGGGCACCCATCTGCTCGCCCGCGTGCCCGACCAGCTGGGCACCTACATGGCGCTGACCACGGCCCCCGCGAACGGGGCCGATGCGGTGGCACTGGGAATCGCCGACCACTACGTCCCGGCCGAGAGCCTCGACGCGCTCGTCGACGCGCTGGCCACCCGCCCGGTGGGCGACGTGCTGGCCGAGTTCGCGGTGGAGCCGCCCGCCTCGTCTCTGCATGGCGACGGTGAGTGGATCGCCGAGGCCTTCGCCACCGACGACGTCGCCGAGATCATCGCGAACTGCCGCGCCGTCGGCTCCGAGGGCGCGACCAAGACCGCCGACAAGATCGAGTCGAAAAGCCCACTGGCCCTGCGGGTCGCGCTGCGCTCCCTGCGTGAGGCCGCGGCCACGCCGTCGCTGGCGGAATCCCTGCGCCGTGAATACCGGGTGTCGCTGCGATCGCTGCTGCATCCCGACATGGCCGAGGGGATTCGCGCCCAGGTGATCGACAAGGACCGCAACCCGCAGTGGCAGCCGGTCGCCGACATCACCTCCGCCACGATCGACGACTTCTTCGCGCAACTGCCCGACGATGTCGAACTGGCCGACGCCGATCGACTCGACAACCCCGACCCCCAGGAGATCTCGAATGTCTGAGCCCACCACGATCCTCGTCGAACGCCGCGACCGCGTCGGCCTGATCACGCTGAACCGACCGAAGGTCCTCAATGCGCTCAACAGTGAGCTCATGACCGAGGTTGTCGCCGCCGCAACCGAATTCGACGCCGATCCGGGTATCGGTGCCATCGTGATCACCGGTTCGGAGAAGGCCTTCGCCGCCGGTGCCGACATCAAGGAGATGTCGTCGAAGACCTATGCCGACGTCGTCAGCCAGCAGTTCTTCGGCGCCTGGGACGATCTCTCGCGTCTGCGCACCCCGATCATCGCCGCCGTCACCGGGTACGCACTCGGCGGCGGCTGCGAACTGGCGATGCTGTGCGACACCATCATCGCCGGTGAGAACGCCCGCTTCGGCCAGCCCGAGATCAACCTCGGCGTGATCCCCGGCATCGGCGGATCGCAGCGTCTGACCCGTGCGGTCGGCAAGGCCAAGGCGATGGACATGGTCCTGACCGGTCGCCAGATGAAGGTCGACGAGGCCGAGCGCGCCGGCCTGGTCTCCCGCGTGGTGCCCACCGAGAAGTGCCTGGAGACCGCACTCGAGGCGGCCGCGGTGATCGCCTCCAAGTCGGCGATCGCCACCGCGCTGGCCAAGGATGCGGTCAACCGTGCCTTCGAGTCGAGCCTGGTGGAGGGTGTGCGCGCCGAGCGGGCACTGTTCTACTCGACCTTCGCCACCGACGACCAGACCGAGGGGATGGCCGCCTTCGTCGAGAAGCGGGAGCCGAACTTCACCCACCGGTGATCCCCAGCGACACGCCGTGACCGCGCCGATCGACTCCTGTCAGTCGATCGGCGCCGTCGTGTTCCGGTGTCGTCCGGGTCGGGTGGTGCCGTCACCGGTGCAGATCTCGTGCATTCTCATCCTCGAAGAATGAGGTCACGACGGCGCATACGGTGCCAGACTGAGGGGCATGACCTCCGGACTACCGAGCTCTGACGCCGAAGTCGACATCGGACCGATCGACTATCTCGTCATCGAATTCCCCACCGACGCCCGATTCGACGGGAGCGGACTCGCGCATCTGCGTGATGTCGTCGACCGGGACATCATCCGCGTTCTCGACCTCGCCTTCATCCGGCACGACGGGGACACCGTCGTCGCCATCGACGTCGCCGACCTGGGCATCGTGGGCGACCTCGACGCCGCACTGTTCGCCGAGGCGGCGACCGGACTGATCGACGACGAGGACATCGCCGAGGTCGGTGCGATCCTCGAGCCCGGCCATGCCGCTGCGGTGATCGTCTACGAGAACCATTGGGCCGCACCACTGGCATCGGCACTGCGCCGCACCGGCGCCGAGCTGATCGCCGCCGGCCGGATTCCGGTCGACGAGGTGGTCGCCGCACTCGACGACCTCGACGGAGGATAGGTCGGCCGCCCCGGCCGGAGAACCGATCATCGCGAGTACAACACCAGCAGCGAGTGGAGAAGGAGAGAAGAGAATGCCCGGACTTCTACGGGGGGTGGCACGGACGGCCGTGATCGCCGGTACCGCGACCTCGGTGTCGAACAGGGTGTCGCGGCGCCAGGGCCGACGATGGGCGCAGCAGGACGCCCAGCAGGAGGCGGCCGATCAGTACACCGCACAGCAACAAGCAGCGGCCCAACAAGCAGCGGCACAGCAGGCTGCGGCGCAGGCCCCTGCGGCACAGCAGACCGACAACCGGATCGCGCAATTGCAGCAGTTGGCCGATCTGCGGTCGCAGGGAATTCTCACCGACGAAGAATTCGCCGCAGAGAAACAGCGCATACTTTCATCCTGATCGAAAGAGCACAAGTGGGAGTTTGTGCCCAGAATGCGTCTAATCGGTGCCATTGCCACGTACGGTCATCCTAGGTAGAGGATGCTCTCAGTGATCGACTAACTTGGGATTCACTATCGTGGTTTCCGCCATTGCGTGGGGCAATGGCATTCGCTGGCAGCAGACCGATATCGGTGTCTGCAGGATGGAGGCACAATGACGACGAGCGGAAGTATCAACGACGGGTCGCCCTCGACCGAACAGAATTGGGCGGCAGGACTGTCGATCGTAGCGGCGGTCGTTCTACTGATCACCGGAATCCTCCAGTTCTTCCAGGGGATCTCGGCGGTTCGCAAGGACACGTTGCTGGTGTTCACCGGCGACTATGTCTTCAAGTTCAACCTGACCACCTGGGGCTGGATCCACATCGTCGTCGGCTTGATCGTCGCCGTCGTCGGACTGGCTCTTTTCTTCGGTGCCACATGGGCCCGTGCACTGGCGATCGTCGTCCTGGCGATCTCGGTGATCCTGAACTTCCTGTGGATTCCGTACTACCCGTGGTGGTCGATCATCCTGATCATTCTCGGTGTCATCGGCATTTGGGCCGTTGCCGCCTGGAACACCGACGAAGAATAGCGAGAAACGACATGGACGCTCCGATTTCCACGATCGACAATCCTCGGGAACATCGGAGCGCCGCAGAACGGGAGGCGCTGGGCCGACAGGCCCGCGAGCGCCTCCCGTTGTCGTCGCTGGGCGACTTCGACGAGGAGTCCACACGCGACCCGGTCGAGCTGCTGTTGTCGCAGAGCGCCACCCGGGTCCCCGAGCTCGTTCCCATCCGGCACGGGCGGATGGCGCAGACCCCGTTCACGTTCTATCGCGGCGCCGCCCTCGTCATGGCCGACGATCTCTCCCGCACGCCACATTCGGGTCTGCAGGTACAGCTCTGCGGCGATGCACACCTGAGCAACTTCGGCCTGTACGCCACCCCGGAACGCCAGTTGACCTTCGACGTCAACGACTTCGACGAGACCTACCCGGGGCCGTTCGAGTGGGACGTCAAGCGACTCGCGGCGAGTCTCACGATCGCCGCCCGCCACAACGGCTTCGAACCCAAGACAGCGAAGAAGATCGCCCGCGCCTGTGCCGACGAGTACCGGTCGTCGATGGCCGAGCTGGCCGCTCTGGGAACCCTGAAGAGCTGGTATCAGCATGCGATCCCGACCGACACGCTGGAACAGCTGGGCCCGCTGCTCAGTCCCAAGATGGCCAAGTCCGTCCGCAAGACCATCACCAAGGCATGGCAACGCGACTCGCTGCAGGCGACGTCCAAGCTGACCACGGTGATCGACGGTGAGCTGCGATTCGTCGACCAGCCGCCGCTGATCGTGCCGGTGGAACGGCTCCTGGGCGACGACGTCGCCGCCATCTTCTACGACGAGATCGCCTCGCGGTATGTGGACTTCCGGCTCACCATGGAACCCCACCATCAGGTGCTGCTGGACAAGTTCCGGGTCGTCAAGATGGCGCGCAAGGTGGTCGGAGTGGGCAGCGTCGGCACCCAGGCATGGGTGCTGCTGCTCGAGGGCAAGGACGCGGGCGATCCTCTCATCCTGCAGGCGAAGGAAGCCCAACGGTCGGTCCTCGACCGGTATCTCGACGGTCCCGAGTACGGCAACCAAGGTGAACGTGTGGTGCGCGGCCAGAAGCTGACCCAGGCGGTCAGCGACATCTTCCTGGGCTGGAACGGCGGCGCCGGAATCGACGGCACCCACCGTGACTTCTATCTTCGACAGCTCCGAGACGCCAAGGGGTCCTTCGTCGTCGAGGTGTTCGACCAGAACGCCCTGGCGATCTACGGTCGCGTGTGTGCCCGCGTCCTGGCCTATGGTCACGCACGCTCGGGCGACCCGCTGGCGATCTCCGCCTATCTGGGGAAGACCGACGAGTTCGACCGTTCCATCGGACGATTCGCGACACGCTACGCCAAGCGCAATGCCAAAGACCACACCGAATTCGTCGCCCGGATCGATGCCGGACAGGTCCCGGCGATGTTCGACGTCTGAGAGCGCTGCTCGGCCGGATCGGCCACTGGCTGTGGGTGGTTCAGCCGATGAGGAGTGGAGCGACGAGGCGTGTCGAAACCTCTGATGGCCGGCGGTGTGGGGTGGTGGCGGGGGACATGGTTGTCGTGCGGGATTTCGACTCGGGTCCTCGCCCTTCGGGCTCGGTCCCGGCTCAATCATCAAGGGGTGGTGGGTGCTTGGGCCGGTGAAGGACGGCTCGCGGCTCGATCATCAAGGGGTGGTGGGTGCTTGGGCCGGTGGAGGACGACTCGCGGCTCGATCATCAAGGGGTGGTGGGTGCTTGGGCCGGTGGAGGACGACTCGCGGCTCGATCGTCGAGGGGACGTGGGTGGTTGAGCCGATGAGGAGCGGAGCGACGAGGCGTGTCGAAACCTCGGAGGCCGACGACGCGAGGCGACCACCAGGGGACAACGGGAAACAGAAAGGGCCGTACACTGCGAGGATCGCCCGCGGTGTCCGGCCCAGGTCTGTGGTGATGTCTACTCTGCGGTGATGCTCACGGGGCCCAGGTCCGGGGTGCGGCGTCGGCGGCCTCGGGTGCTGCGGCGGTCACCCGGTGTGCCCGGTTGACGGCGGAGACGACGGCCCGCAGCGACGCGGTGGTGATCGACGACGCGACACCCACGCCCCACACGGTCTCGCCGTTGACCTCGGCCTCCACATACGACGCGGCATTGGCGTCGCCGCCGGCGGTCATCGCGTGCTCGCTGTAGTCCAGTACCCGGACCTCGAAGCCGACGGTGCCCAGGGCGTCGACGAATGCGGCCAGCGGCCCGTTGCCCGACCCGGAGATCTCCTTCTCCGCGCCGTCGACCTTGACCACCGCGGTGATGTGGTCGTCGCCGTCGTCGGTCTCCGATGCGTCGACCTTCTGGCGCATGCGCTCCAGCGGCAGGATCGGATGCAGGTACTCGTCGGCGAAGACGTCCCACATCTCCTTCGGTGAGACCTCGCCACCCTCACCGTCGGTCAGCTTCTGGATCTCGCGGCTGAACTCGATCTGCAGGCGCCGCGGCAGGTTCATGCCGTGGTCGGTCTTCATGATGTAGGCGACGCCGCCCTTGCCGGACTGGCTGTTGACCCGGATGACGGCCTCGTAGTTGCGGCCCACGTCCTTCGGGTCGATCGGCAGATACGGTACGGCCCAGGTGATGTCGTCGATGTCGGCGTCGGCCGCGTCGGCGTCGAACTTCATCTGGTCCAGGCCCTTGTTGATCGCGTCCTGGTGGCTGCCGGAGAACGCGGTGTAGACCAGGTCGCCGCCGTACGGGTGACGCTCGGGCACGTTCAGCTGGTTGCAGTACTCGACGGTGCGACGGATCTCGTCGATGTCGGAGAAGCTGATCTGCGGGTCGACACCGCGGCTGAACATGTTCATGCCCAGGGTCACCAGGCACACGTTGCCAGTGCGCTCACCATTGCCGAACAGGCAGCCCTCGATGCGGTCGGCACCGGCCTGGTAGCCCAGTTCGGCTGCGGCAACGGCGGTTCCGCGGTCGTTGTGCGGATGCAGGCTCAGGATGATCGAATCGCGGCGGGCCAGATTGCGGCTCATCCACTCGATCGAGTCGGCGTACACGTTGGGGGTGGCCATCTCCACCGTCGCCGGTAGGTTGATGATCATCGGCTTCTCCGGAGTGGGGGCGATGATCTCGGTGACCGCGTCGCACACCTCCTTGGCGTAGCTCAGCTCGGTGCCCGTGTAGGACTCCGGCGAGTACTCGTAGCGCCAATTGGTGTCGGGGAACTTCTTCTCCTCCTCCAGCACCTTGTGCGCGGCATGTGTGGCGATCTCGGTGATCTTGTCCTTCTCGGCGCGGAAGACCACGCGTCGCTGCAGAACCGAGGTGGAGTTGTAGAAGTGCACGATCACGTTGGACGCGCCCTGGCAGGCCTCGAAGGTGCGCTCGATCAGCTCGTCACGGCACTGGGTCAGCACCTGGATGGTGACATCGTCGGGGATGGCGCCGTCTTCGATGATCTCGCGGACGAAGTCGAAGTCGGTCTGGCTCGCCGACGGGAAACCGACCTCGATCTCCTTGTAGCCCATCCGAACCAGCAGCTCGAACATGCGCCGCTTGCGGGCCGGGCTCATCGGGTCGATCAGCGCCTGGTTGCCGTCACGCAGGTCGACGGCGCACCACAGCGGTGCGCGGCCGATCACCTTGTCGGGCCAGGTGCGGTCGGGGACCGACACCTTCTCCACCTCGTCGGCGAACGGGCGGTAGCGATGGACGGGCATCGCCGAATTGCGTTGGGGGTTCCACACGGGCTGGCCGGCGGGGATGGGTCCGGCGGGCTCGACGATACGGCTCGCGCCCGAGGTGAAGCTGTCTGCTGGTGCCATTGGTCAATCTCCGAGATCTGGAAGAAAAAGGGGGAAGATGACCGGCGCATGATGGGGCCCCGCGACGGAGGGCCGGTCGTTCAGACCCCGCCGCGGCAACCGAGAAGGAGCGCGCGCTGCATGCATTCGACCTTACTCCTCGCGTTACGGCCAGATCAAATGACCCCATTTACCGTGGCGCCCGCCCCGACTGCGCGCCGGGGTCGGCCGGGATTGCCGGATTGGTCGATATTGTGCCTGTGACCTGCGGAAATTGTCAGGAGATCGGCAGGGTCGGGACCGCTCCGAGACGCCTCGACGCGCCTAGCGTGGAAGGTGTCACCGTCCCCCGACCGAACGAGGACCACCAGGGCCCGCACGGGGGTGACGGTCAGGAGGAGATCATGTCCACTCTCAGCCGTCCGCTGGTCCGACGCTGCGCATCGGTGCTTGCCGGAACCGCGGTCGCCGCGGCCGGAATCGGGCTCGCCGCCGGTACCGCGAGCGCCGACGCGGGGCCGTCCACACCGATGGCGGGTACCAACTGCGTCGTCGCACAGGGGGAACGCGCGCTCCGCGCCGAGGCGCCCGACATCTACGCCCACATCGAGCAGTACCCGACGTCGGCGCAGGGCCTGGAGAACGTCTTGGCCCTGAGTCCGGGCGACCGTGCCGACGATCTGTCGATCGCGCATCCCTACAACGACTCCGGGCTCATGAAGTTCCTGGGTGTGTCCGGGTGGTCGCATGACGAACGCCATGCCGCGACGGCGGCGATCGAACAGGCGGCAGCCGATTGCGCCGCCTACTGACCGCCGCAACCTACTGACCGCCGCAACCTACTGACCGCCGCAACGGGTCAGGACGCGCGGACCCGCATGTCGACGACGGTGCCGCCCGGCCGCAGCCGACGGACCAGTCCGTCGATGACGGTGCCGATGACGGCGTCGGCGGCCGGCCGTGCCGGATACCGCACGCGCAACTCCAGCCCGTGATGACCGCGGGAGAACCACAGCTGGGCGGTGTCGGTGGAGGTGACCGCTGAGATGTGCTGTGCACCAGGCAATGCCGGCCCCAGCTTGCGGTAGTCGAGGTAGGACACCATGAAGATGTCCTCCGAGACGAACTGCGGTGCACACTCGGCGAGCACCTGCTCGAGCGGCAGCGTCGACAACCCGGCCGCGTGCCGCAGCCAGGCGTCGGCGGAATCGGGGTTCCCGGCCTCGACGACCACCGGCGCATTGGAGACCATCCAGCCCGCGGTGTTGTGCCACCCGGATCGGGAACCGCCACGGGTGTGGATCGGGATCAGCGTGGCCAACCGGTCGGGTCCGCCGGCATCGGCGACCGCCGCGGCCAGCTCGGCGAGGATCGTGGCGAACGGCCGCGAGCTCAGGGCGGTCTCGGCGGCGTCGGCATCCAGGATGTGGATCACCGTGGTGTGCTGCGGATCCCGGCCCTCGCCGAGCGGGATCGGGAAGGCCGGCAGGGCGCCGTCGGTGGCGGCGAAGAAGTCCTGCCAGACACCCATCAGCTCGGCGCGCCGCTCGGCGGTGAGATCGGCCAGGATCGAACCGGTTCCGTCCTCGGCGCAGCAGCGCTCGGCGAAGTCCTCGCCGGGGCGGGCGGCGCTGTCCGGATCGGCGTACAGCTCGGCCATCCGGCGCAGCACCAGATCGATGGTCAGCGCGTCGGCGTGTGCGTGGTCGAAGGCGCACACGAGGGTGCTGCCCAGCAGTCCGAAGAACAGCCCCGGGACCCGTCCGGCATGGCAGCGTTCGTTGATCAGCGATGTCACGAAGCTGTGCCACACCCGGCCCACCAGGCGCGGACGCACCGACACCTGATCGGGCTCGAAGACGTCCTGGCGCGGGTGATCGCCCACCGTGAACCGGGCCCGGAGTGCGTCGTGCTCACCGAGGAACCGCTCGACAGCCGTGGCGACCTTCGCCGGATCGTTTGCCGCACCGGGCAATTCGACGGTACCGGCCAGCCATGCGCCGCGTCCGAGCTGTTGGGCGCGCAGGTGATTGCCCTGGTTGAACGCGACCGGCAGATCTCGTCGCGGCGGTTCACCGGTCCACGACACCACGAGTTCGGTCAACTGCCCGGACAGGTCGATGACATCCATCGCGGTCACATGCATCAGGCCACCTCACCCTCGAGCGCCACGGCTGTGGCGATGACGTCGCGCACCGTGGCGAAGAATCGGGTGACCGATTCCTGTGCCACCGGATTGCCGGGATACTGCGTTCCGATATGCAGACCGTCGGCGGTCCGCCACGCCCACATCGACGCATTGCGGGTGCGTCCCTCACCGGTGAACACCACCAGATCGCGGGTGTTCGGCGCGGTGGGGAACCACCGGAAGTCGAGCAGGTTGACCATCTGGGGGCTGACCACCACGGACGGGTCGATCACGCCCTGCATCAACAGGATTCCCAGCACGGCGTGGACCGGGTCGGCCGATGCACGCTTCATCGCCTCCACCGCGGGCCCGGCCTGGGCGAGGACCTCGGCGAAGTCGGTCGACGGGACCGGGAAGCCGAGCGGCGCGAAGTTGACATACCAGCCCTGCGACGCCATGTGCTCGCCGGTGCGGCTGCTGAGAACCGTTGCCGTGGCATACCATTCGCGGTCGTCGACGAGTCGGCCGGCGATCGCCAGCGCGGTGTGCAGCACGGCGGTGAGTCCGGTCCCGTGCTGCTTGGCGAGGGCGACCAGGCGGTCGGTGTCCTCGGCGTCGGACAACTTCTGCTCGGCAAACCACACCGGTTGGGGCTCATCGTTTTCCAGCCCGAGTGGGAGCGGGAACGCCGGGATTCGGCCGCCGGATTCGGTCAGCACGTGGCGCCACCGGGCCACCGACTCCGAGTCCGGCGTGACCTGACCCGCACGGCCGTATTCGTCGGTGATGTAGTCGATGTGGCTGCCGTGCGTCGTCACCAGCGGCGACGCGGAGTCGCCCCGGTAGCGGGCCAGGATCTCGACGAGTCCGAGAACCTGCGAGGCGCCGTCGCCGTAGGCGTGATCGATCCCGAAGTACAGATCGAACGATCCGGGGCGGCTGACCGCGCCGACCGCGCAGCCGGGAAAGGTGTCGAAGACCGCCTCGGTGGGCAGACGCCGGTCGAGGTGCGCGAGCGGATCGGTGTCCTCCGACGGTGTCGCCACCAGCGAGATGTCGGCGGCGTCGACCACGTACCGGATCGGTTGACCGTCGTCACCGATCCGGAACGACGACCGCAAACCCTCATGGGCACCGAGGAATTCGGTGAGGGCAGTCGTCATCCGGTCGATGTCGAGACTTTCGTCGACGTGCACGGTGCTGCAGGTGTAGCCGCGGTGCACCCGGCCGTCGGCGCGCTGGACGAGCACCGCGGAGATGTGATCGCGCTGCAGGAACGACGGTCCCACCGGATGGGCGGGTGCCGCGGCCGCCGCGGCGAGGGTCGCCGCCGACGGCGACCAGTCGAGGATGGTCCCGGGTTCCGGCGACCAGTCGTCGTCGTCGATCAGCCTCACAGCTGCTCCACCGCGTCGGGTGACCCGGCGGCTTCGGAGGTGTCGGTCAGCTGCAGGTCACCGTTGGTCGCGACATCGCGCAGGACCGCCGCGAACTCGCCGATCATGGCGTGGATCGATGCCGCGGCGACCTCGTTGTTCGGGAAGCGCAGCGAGATGTTCATGCCCTCGGTGGTGCGGTTGACCCAGATGTAGACCTCGTCGTTGTTCGCGATCCGGCTCCGCAGGGCGCGGTCGCGGTCGGTCCAGGTGGCCGCGCCCGGGAGGAACCGGGCGTCGACGAAGGAGACCGCGAAGCGCGGGGTGTCGAGCATGCCGGCGAGCGCGGCGATCCGCGGGTACGGCTGATGGGTGAGGGCGGCGTGACGGCGTACACCGGCGTCCACCGAGGCGAGGGCGGCCGAGAACGACGGGGCGTCGCCCAGGGTGATCGACGCCGGGACCAGGCCCACGTACCAACCGGCCGCGGCGAACGACTCGGGGGTGGTGCGGGTGTGCATGGGCATCACGAAGCGGGTCTCGCGCTTGCCGGTGAGGCGGTGCAGCGCGGTGGTGAGGGCGGTGAACGCCCCGGTCGACAGCGACGCGCCGTGCCGCTTGCAGGCGGCGTTGAAGGCGTTGGTCTCCTCGGCCGACAACAGCCACAGCGACAGGCTCGACTGCTGGCCCGCGACGTCGTCGGTGGGGACGGCCGGCTGGGTGGGCAGCGGGAACCGCGGCATGGCGGGGACGTCGGAGCCGTCGTCCCAGAATTCCTGCCAGGGTGCGAGCGCGGAATGGTCGGCGTCGATGCCCAGGCCGGCCTCGTGCTCGGTCACGCAGTAGTCGACATAGGAGCCGCAGGCCGGCAGCTCGGGTGCGCGACCCTCGCCGAGAGCCTGGTAGAACTCGTTGATCTCGGTGATCAGGAGGAGCTGGCTGTAGGCGTCCATCACGGAGTGGTCGGCGGCGAGCACGACGATGACGCCTTCGGCGGCCTCGATCATCGAGTCGGGTTCGATGGTGACCGCCACCACGTGCGGCCAGTGGGCGGCGCTCAGATCACGTGCGAAGAAGTCCTCGATGTGGCCGCAGATGTCGCTGCCCGGGTCCCGCTCGGCCGGGCGGGAGGTGACGGTGACCGCATCCGGCGAGATGCCGAAGCGCTGCAGCCCCTGATCGGTGAGGCGGGCGGAGGTGCGGAACGCGTCGTGGCGGGCGATCCACAGTGCCAGCGCATCGGCGAAGCGCTGCGGGTCGAAGGCGCCGATCAGGCGGAACGCGGTGCCGATCCACGAACCCAGGGGGTCGACGTGATCGGAGGTCAGCGCGTGTCCGAGGTGCGCCTCGTGGTTGGGTGACAGAGGTCGCTCATCCGGTTGCCACGCCCCGGAGTCGACGGCGGGGATCCATTCGGTGATCCGGCCGGTGGGCAATGGATAGTCGGCGAGTTCGGTGTACTCCATGGCGATCCCCCTGGGGTGATGAGTCAAAACGGGTTGGCACGCGAGGACGGCTTGCACCGCACGCAGACGCGTGTCGTCGGGGGGTGTGGAAACCGGAGTACCAGCATGTATTCCACGAACACCGCCCCGCACTCGGTGAGACCCGTCACGCGGGGAACCACCGGAATGCGGTTGTGTCAACACCGCCGGCGACGTTGCGCGACAGCTGTCCGGCGCCCTTCAGCCCCAACTCTGAAAGGCGTCGCGGAAAAGACATTAACCCGAAAACGTCAGCGGTTTCCAGTGCAAACAATCCGGTATTTGCACCCTTGCCTCACGGAATCGCATGGGGCACAATCAATGCTCCCAATTCTCGGCCGACACCTGCGAAGACGGATCCTGCGGAGGTCGTGATGGTTGTCACGATCAGGGTGAACCGGAAATGAATTCAGGGAATCCTACTGTGAATTAAAGTTACAGAAACCCTGGGGAAACGTGAGTTCACAGCGACTTGGCAGCGATCATATTGGATCACTCGATCAGGCATGTGTCTTTTGCCCCGCTCAGCAGGCTGTCCTACACTCCGGATCGGGACAAGGCGGGGGTCGCGTCCCACATCGGAGGCACGTTCGCGTTTTGCGATCGACAATTGTCGGTGTGGAGATGAAGCACCGTGATTGCCATACCCAACAATGGGTTCTGCAAAATCAACCGTGGAGGACGTGAGATAGTGACCTCGAGCACAGGGTCGGCGGATAGTGCCGGACCGTCCTCTGAGGGGGACGCCACCCGGGTGCGACTGTCGGTCGTCATCCCGGTCTACAACGAGCAGGACACCATCGGAGAGTGCCTCGGCCTGCTGATCAAGCAGATCGAGCACATCGCCGAGGTCGTCGTCGTGGACAACAACTCCACCGACCGCAGCCGCAAGATCGTCGAGGACGCGATGAGCGGCTGCCCGGTGATCACCATGATCGACGAGACCCGGCAAGGGCTCGTCTACGCCCGAAACGCCGGCCTCGACGCCGCCACCGGGGATGTCATCGCGCGGATCGACGCCGACACCCGGGTGCCCGAACGGTGGGCGCAGACCATCGTCGAGTTCTTCGAACACGACGCGGAGAAGGAGTGGGCGGCCCTCTGTGGTCGCGGCGCGGCATACGGTCTGCCGTTCGAGGGGTGGACCAGCAAGTGGAAGGCGCGACTGCGCCCGGTCTTCGACGCCCTGCCGTCGCGGTCCACCGCCGCCGCCCCGGACGACATCGCCGTCCGCGAATCGCCGGTGCTCTACGGCTCCAACATGGTGGTCCGCCGGGAGACCTGGGCGGCCATCCGGGACACCGTCAGCATGCGCCGCGATGTCTTCGAAGATGTCGACATGGGGTTGTGCGTTCGAGATATCAACGGTCGCAATGCATTCCTCACCTCCATCACGGTCGGCGTCTCACCGCGCCGGATGGAGACCGGGATGCTCGCCTTCATGGAGTACATGAGCTTCCTGCCCCGGACCCTGCTGCTGCACCGCCGCTACGGCATGGCCGCCACCGTGGTGCTGGGCTACCTACCGCCCCTGTTCGCCGTGCACGGTGCGAGACTGGTGATGATCCGCGCCTATGACCCGCAGACCGCGAGTTTCTCGGTCCGCAATTTCTGGCGTCCGACGGCGCAGCGCTGCCTGCCGTGAGGAGATGACGATGACGGCCGAGACGGCCACCACCCCGACGGGCCGATCCGCGACATCCGGGGCCGGTCCGTTACGGGTCGCCGGACCCGACGAGTCCTTCCTGCTCGCCGAACAGCGACTCGGATTCCGTACCCCGATCCAGTACCTCTGGGTACTCGACGACGATCCCGGTGCGGATGCGGTGGAGAAGTTCGCCCATGTGATCGCCGGTGGGCAGTTGAATCGCGCGGTCGCGCGGCGACGGGTGCCCGGGGCACGGGGACGGTGGGTGCGTTCGAGCATCCCCCCGCAGGTCCTGCACCTCGGCCGGATCGACGACGACGCGGTCGGACCGTGGGCCGACGGCATCCTGCGCACCGCCGACCTGCACGCGCCCGAGGGCCTGGCATGGAAGCTGTGCACCGTGACCACGACCCGCGCACGTCGTGTGGTGGCCCTGCTGATCTCTCATCTCGTCGCCGACGGCGAGGCCATCATGCGGGCACTGATCGCCGCCGCCGACGGCCACCTCGACCCGCTGCCCGATCCCGCTGTCGCCCGGGGCCGCCATGCCGTCCGGGAGGACGTGACCGATGCGGCCACCCAGCTGCGTGCAGCCGCACGATCGCTGAAACCGATCATGCGCGAGATCCGCTCCAAGCGGCCGGCGAAGTCGGAGGCCACGCCGGCCGTCCCTCGTCCGCCGGTCACCTACGATCCGCTGCGGGTCGCACTGGCGACCGTCGACCTCGACGCCGCGGACTTCCACGAGCTGGCCCGCCGGTACAACGGCACGGTCAACACGCTGTTCACGGCGATCGTCGCCGGAATCGCCCGTCGTGCAGGGCATCCCGACTCCGAGGAACTCCGCGTCAGTGTCGCGGTGAGCAAACGGGGTGGGCCCGAAGACCGTCGGGCCAACGCCTCCGGCGGCATCTGGCTGCGACTGCGTGACGGCGAGGACGCCCCGTTCGACCTGGGCGGAATCCGCGCCCAGAGCCGTGAGGCCTTCACCACCTATGCCGAGAGCGGCAACGACGTCCCCGACGAGACGCTGTCGGTGGTGCGGTTGCTGCCGCGCAAGGTGCTCGGTGCGCTGCTCCCGCTGGTGCCCGCACCCGACGTCAGCGTCTCCAATCTCGGTGTGCTGAACGAGAAGGTGCAGACCATCTGCGGGGTCCGCGCATCGTCCTTCGTGTTGCGGCTGATGGTCCAGGAACCGGTCGGGGGTGCCCGCGCCGACATGCCCGGACCCGGCATGTCCGGCTGGATCGTGCAGTACGACGACCGGATCACGTTGTCGTTCGCCGCGTTCGCGACCGAACGCTTCGGCGACGACGAAGGGTTGCGGGCACTGGTCGACGCGGAACTCGCCGCCTGGGATCTGGAACACCGGTTCTGGTGAGTCCCGCGCACATCGTCTTCCTGCTGTACGGCTCCCGGGGAGATATCCAGCCGGGTATCTGTCTGGCCACCGAACTGCTGCGGCGAGGCCATCGGGTGACCGCGGTGGTGCCGCCGAACCTCGTCGACCTCGTGGCCTCGGCCGGTGTGCCCACCGTGTACCCGGTGGGGCGCGACACCGACCGGCAGTGGTCGTCGGACACCGCCCTCGATGCGCAACGATCCCGGAACCCGTTGACCAAGGCGAGGTTTGCGCTCGACACCGTCGTCGATGGCATCCGATCGTTCGACGACGGCCTCATCCGGCTGTTCGTCGACGCCGATCCGACGACCGGCAAGCCGCCGGTCCACGACGTCGACCGGCTGGTGGTCGCGCCGATCTGTCAGGCCCGGGGGATGGCGCTCGCCGATCGGCTGGGCGTCGTGCTGACCGTGTTGCGGTTCGCGCCGATGTCGCCGAACTCCTGGTACGGGCCGGTACCGGGAGTCACCGATGGTCTGGGCCCCCGCGCGACCCGGGCGGCCTGGCGGGCCTACAACTCCGTGGTGTGGTCGTCGACCCGACACGGCGAGAACAGATTTCGGCGTCGGCTCGGTCTCGCCACGATGCATCGACCCTGCCCCGACCGTCTGGCGGCCCGCCGGATCGTGCAGATCCAGGCCTACGACCCGGCGATCGTCCCGGGCCTCGGCGACGAGTGGGGAAGTCTCAAGCCGATCATCGGGTTCCTCGACCTCGCCGCGCAGGACCGCCGGCACCTCACGGAGGTGTCCGGGCATGACACCGATCTGACGGCCTGGCTCGCGGACGGAAGCGCACCGGTCTACGTCGGGTTCGGATCGATGCCGATCGCCGATCCGGACCGGATCTCCGAGATATTCTGCAGTGTCGCAGCCGAATCCGGTCTCCGGCTGATCCTCGCGTTGGGTGGCAGACCCGGCCGTGACCCGCAGCACCCGGATGTCTACCACGTCGGCGCAGTGGACCACTCGTGGCTGTTCCCCCAGTGTGCGGTGGTCGTCCACCACGGGGGCGCCGGCACGACCGCGGCCGTCCTCCGATCGGGGACACCGGGCGTGATCTACGCTTTCACCGCCGAACAGCCGTTCTGGGCCAATCGGATCGCCGCACTGGGGGTGGGGGTGGGACGCCGCTTCTCCGCATTGAGTCGCAAGACCGTCGGCGAGGACCTCCGAGTGGTGATCGGTGACGGAATACGTGATGCAGCAAGAGGATTCGCGGCGCAGATGGTGACGCCACAACAGGCTGTCGCAACCGCCGCGGAACTCGTCGAGGGGCGCAGTCGAGCACTGGCGAGACCCTAGTGGTGTGTCTCTGAATTAGTTGGCTACTTGTTCGAGTGTTGCGCGTGCGCGGGCAACTTTGGCGAGGATGGATTCGGCGGTGGCGGTCCAAATGTAGGGCTTCGGATTGTCGTTGTGCGCGTGCATGTATGACTCGATACTGGCGATCAGCTCGGGCACGCTGGGGAAGATCCCGCGGCGGATGTTCTTGTCGGTCAGCTCGCGGAACCAGCGCTCTACCTGGTTGAGCCACGATGATGAGGTCGGGGTGAAATGGAAATGAAACCGCTTGTGCCGCTTCCTCCATTTCTGCACGTTCGGGTGTTTATGGGTGGCGTAGTTGTCCAGGATCAGATGCACCTGCAACCCGGCCGGGACCTGACGGTCGATGGTGTTGAGGAACGTGATGAACTCCTCGTGCCGGTGACGCGACAGGCACTGGCCGATCACGGTACCGGTGAGCACGTCCAACGCAGCGAACAAGGTGGTCGTGCCATTGCGTTTGTAGTCGTGGGTCATGGTCCCGGCGCGACCGGCAACCATCGGCAGCGACGCTTGGGTCCGGTCCAATGCCTGGATCTGGGACTTTTCATCCATACAGAGCACGATCGCCTTCTCCGGCGGGTTCAGATACAACCCGACCACATCGATCAGCTTCTCCTCGAATCGGGGGTCATTGGATACCTTGAACGTGTCGACTCGATGCGGTTTCACGTCGAGATCCGACCAAATCCGTTGCACTGTAGAAGAACTCACCCCTACTCGCTGCGCCATCGTCCGACACGACCAATGCGTCTGCCCCGGCGGTGTCGTGGTCGTGGTCAACCGCACGATCTCGGCGACCGTCTCCGCGCTGATCGACGACCGTCGACCCCGGCCCTTGCGAATCACACCCAGACCGGCCAAACCGTCCTCGCCGAACCGGCTCCGCCAGGCCCGCACCGTGGCCGCGCGGACCCCAACCTCCTCGGCAATCCGGATGTTGGCGACCCCGTCCGAGGCCAGCAACAACACCCTGGCCTGCAGCACCTGCTGATGCGGAACCCGCTGGCTGCGGGTCAACCTCTCCAACGTCTCGCGCTCACCATCGGTCAACGGCAACGGTGCCGCAGCTCGCCCACTCATACAGAGAATTGTACGCAACATGTAGACGGTTATTTGCGAGACACACCACTAGCCGAGGAGTCGGAGGTGGTTGGGGACGCGGGTGCCCGGCTCGACCATCGTTGGTGACCACCTCTGGGGTGGTTGCGGACATTGTTGTCTCGCCGGGTCTCGACACGGGTCCTCGCCTTGGCGGCTCGGTCCCGGCTCGACCATCGTTGGGGGAGCGCGTTTACGGTGGTTGAGCCGATGAGGAGCGTAGCGACGAGGAGTGTCGAAACCTCTGTCGGCCGACGTCGGGAGGTGGCCACCTCTGGGGTGGTTGCCGACATTGTTGTCTCGCGGGGTCTCGACACGGGTCCTCGCCTTGGCGGCTCGGTCCCGGCTCGACCATCCATGGTGACCACCTCTGGGGTGGTTGCCGACATGGTTGTCTCACGGGGTCTCGACACGGGTCCTCGCCCTTGGGGGCTCGGTCCCGGCTCGACCATCCAAAGTGGTTGCGTCCGTTTTACGGTGGTTGAGCCGATGAGGAGCGTAGCGACGAGGCGTGTCGAAACCTCTGTCGGCCGACGTCGGGAGGTGACCACCTCTGAGGTGGTGGGGGACATGGTTGTCTCACGGGGTCTCGACACGGGTCCTCGCCCTTGGGGGCTCGGTCCCGGCTCGACCATCCAAAGTGGTTGCGTCCGTTTTACGGTGGTTGAGCCGATGAGGAGCGTAGCGACGAGGCGTGTCGAAACCTCGGTGGGCCGACGTCGGGAGGTGACCACCTCTGAGGTGGTTGCCGACATTGTTGTCTCACCGGGTCTCGACACGGGTCCTCGCCCTTGGGGGCTCGGTCCCGGCTCGACCATCCATGGTGGCCACCTCGGGGGTGGTTGCGGGCATTGTTGTCTTACGGGGTCTCGACACGGGTCCTCGCCCTTTGGGGCTCGGTCCCGGCTCGACCATCCAAGGTGACCGGCTCGACCATCCATGGCGTCCGGCTCGACCATCCATGGTGACCGGCTCGGACGTGGGTACGGCCAGGCCTACGTCGCACGAGGATGTCCTGGTCACGGAGCGGGCGGGCGTGTCACCACGACTTCGCGGACAGGCCCCACCGATCGAGTTCCCTGGTGATCAGTCCGGTCAGGGCGGCGTCGTCGGCCACCCGATCGGGGTCGAGGGAGGTCATGCACAGGGTGATCGAACCGGCGCTGCGGCCCAGCCAGGCGCTGACCCCACCCTGCATGCGGCGCAAGGTCTCTGCGGTGGTGCCCACCGTGACCGAGCGGAGGGCCACCGAACCGGGGGTGCCGGTCCCGAGACCGGCGAAGGTGGGATCGAGGGTGCCCAGGGTGGATGCCAGGCACAGCGGGGCGCGGGAATCGGCGGCCAGCCGACGCACCAGGCCGTCACCGAGCGGCTGCGCGATCCGGCCCAGCAGGGAGAGCTGACCCGGTCCCGCCGACAACTCGCCGTAGGCGGCCTTGGTGGCGGTGCGCAGCGGCGAGAGATCGTGATAGCGGTCGGCGGTCACCGGAATCCGCGCCGTGACACCGGTCGTCGCATTCGCGCGACGATCACCCGGGGTGCGGGTGGACATCGGCAGACTCAACGGCACCACATCGCCCTCCACCACCCGGCCGGTGGCCTCGAGCACCCCGATGACGATCGCGGCGAACAGCGTGGTCATGGTGCCGCCCGCGGCCGACGCCGCGGCGTCGTAGGCTCCGCCGTCGATGGTCACCACCGCCGTCGGACTGACCCCGCCCCACGACGACTCGTCCACCGCGGGCACCGGGCGGGCGTCCGGACGGACGATCGGCTGCGGACGGGTACGGATCAGGCGCACAGCGGCTTTCACCGACCCGCCCATCGAGGAACCCAACTCGGTGAGGGTGTCGACGATGCTGGTGGGGGCGTTGGTGGTGTCGAACGGGACACCGACGAGGACCTCCGCGATCCCGCCGAGTACCGCACCGCCGTCACCGATCACATGGGATCCCGTCCACGTCACGAACGTCTCGTCGGTGTCGGCGGATCGGACCGCCGAGATCCGCCACGACGGTCCGGCGACCACGTCGAAGCCGGCACCGGCCTGCCCGCGCGCCCAGTCGAGGATCGACGACGCCGGGATCGGATCGTCGGCGTAGTGCGACACACCGGCAGATACGGAGTGGAACCACCGGTCGCGCACCGGAAGCGGGCTGCGCCGGACCAGCCTGGCCAGCCGGCTGTGGGACAGCCCGCTCGCCAGCCGATCGAAATCGGCACGGGCGAGCTCACCGGGTATCCGCCACACCACCTGGTTGACCACCGGCAGGTCGAGCGCCTGCTCCATCCGGACGAACAGGTCGTCGTCGGGGGTCAGTCGCTCGGGACGTGCCGGTGCGGGTGCGGTGACAGAGGCGTCGGTCTGGTCGGCCACGATGCCAGTCCTTCCGAAGGTGATGGGGTGCCCGGGATCTCGGGCGGTCAGGCGCGACGGAGATAGGCGCGCACCGCGATCGGTGCGAACACGGCGATGATCACGACGGCGCCGATCAGTGTCCAGCCCACGTGCGCGGTGACCTGGCCGTCGTTGGCCAGTGACCGCAACGACGACACCAGATGCGAGACCGGGTTGATGTCGGCAACCGAGGCGATCCAGGAGGGCATGGTCTGCACCGGCACGAAGACATTCGAGGTGAAGGTCAGCGGCATCAGGATCAGCATCGAGACACCCTGCACCGCAGAGGCTTTGGACAGCAGGACACCCATCAGCGCGAAGATCCAGCTGATCGCGAACGCCGCGAACATGGTCAGCAGCACACCGAGGATGGTGCCGAGCACACTGTGCGGGCGGTAGCCCATCACCATGCCGACGCCCAGCGACATCACCGCGGCGATCGCATAGCGCACGATGTCGGCGATCAGTGAGCCGGCCAGCGGCGCGATCCGCGCGATCGGCAGCGACACGAACCGGTCGAACACACCTCGGTCCATGTCCTCACGCAGCTGCACACCGGTGACCACCGAACTGTTGATCGCCACGGCGACCAGCACACCCGGAACCAGTTGCGGCAGATAGGCGGAGACATCACCGGCGATCGCACCGCCGAAGATGTTGGCGAACATGACGGTGAAGACGATCGGCACCACGATCACGTCGAACAGCTGCTGCGGGGTGTGCTTCATCCGGAGCAGCCCGCGGCGGGTCATCGTGATGGTGTCGGTGACCGCCTGCGCGAACCCGACCCGCTCGATGGGCGGGGCGAAGGTTGCGGTGGTGGCGGGCGAGGTGTCGGCGACGGCGGTCATGCGGCATCCTCCTCGGAGTCGGCGGGTGCGGGGGTCGTCGAGCCGGGCGAGTCGCCGGCGGTGATGGCGAAGAAGACGTCGTCGAGACTCGGTCGGCGGACCGCGATCTCGGCGACCGGGATACCCACCTCCTCGAGTGCGACCACCGCGCGCGCCGACAGCGTGGGGTCGGAGATCGCGGCGAGCAGCCGGCCGTTCTCGGGGGTGGTGGTGATCGGACCGTCGAGCACGCGCCGCAGGATGTCGGTCGCCTCGGTGAGCCGCACGGCGTCGAACAGGGCGATCTCCAGCGACCGCTGGCCGACACGGTCCTTGAGGGTGTCGGCGTCGCCGGAGGCCACCACCCGACCGGAATCGATGACGACCAGCGAATCCGACAGCTGATCGGCCTCCTCGAGGTACTGGGTGGTCAGCAACACCGTGCTGCCCCCGGCGACGAGTTCACGCACCGCGGTCCACACCTCCTGGCGGGTGGTGGGATCGAGACCGGTGGTCGGCTCGTCGAGGAACAGCAGTGCCGGTTTGCGGATCATCGACGCGGCGAGGTCGACGCGGCGTCGCATACCGCCGGAGAACCCCGACACCGGGCGGTTGGCCGCGGCGGTGAGGTCGAACTGCTCGATCAGTTCGGCGGCACGCTTCTTGGCGGCCCGCCCGCGGTAGCCGAGCAGCCGCGCGAACAGCTCGAGGTTCTCCGACGCGGTGAGGTCTTCGTCGACCGAGGCGTACTGGCCGGTGAGCGAGATCTGGGAGCGGACGGCGGTGGCGTCGGAGACGATGTCGCGACCGAAGACCGTCGCCGAACCGGAGTCGGGGCGGATCAGCGTCGCCAGCATCCGGACGGTGGTGGTCTTGCCCGCGCCGTTGGGCCCGAGCACACCGAGCACCGTGCCGGTGGGGACGGTCAGGCTGACGTCGTCGACGGCGACGACGTCACCGAACGTCTTGCGCAGGTGTTCGGCGCGGATCGCGATGTCGGGGAGCACTGCATACCTCCATGTCGGCAGGGAACCCACCGGGTTCCCGGGATGCGAGAAGAGTGCACCGCGGAACTTTCATCTCGCTTTCACGCAGGTCGGAGGGGGTCAGTGCAGCAGTGACAGCAATGCGGTCCGGTGCGACGCCGGCCCGGGGCCGATGTCGACGACGGGGAAGTCGCGCCGGTAGCGGGCGCCGCGGGCCGCCGCGAGGAGTGGGTCGTCGGCGTCGAGTCCGGTGACCATGCCGATCGCTGCGGCGGCCGCGCCGAGGGCGGGCAGATTGGGGGTGGGCATCATCGCGAGCCACCCCAATGCGACCCGCAGGCCCTCCGCGGCGATACGTGCCTCGGTGTCGGCACCGGTCACGAACAGGATCGCCGCCCGCACCCCGTGCAGGTAGGCCGAATGCCCGTCATGCGGCGGGCCGATCACGGCGATCGCGGTGTCGGCGGTGCGCCGGGCCCCTGACGGGTCGGCGGCCGCCCGGAGCTGGGCGCGGGCCATGTGGGCGGTCGCCACATAGGCGCGCCCGGAGTCGCCGGCCTCACGCAGACAGGAATCGAGGAGTTCGCCGGCCAGATCCGGATCGGACCGGAGCACGGCGAGCGCCTGATGGACCCGCACCTGACAGGCGTCCTCGGCCAGCCCGAGGGCGGCGTAGTCGGCCGCGGCCCGGCCGAGATGGACCGCTGCGCCGGCGTGGTCGCCGAGTAGGGCATGCCCGCGGCCGAGGCGGTGCCGGCCGGTGGTGACCAGCCACGGGTGCCGCGTGCGTTCGGCGGCGACGAGGGCTCGCAGCGCCGCCCGCCGGGACAGGGTCGGTACGGCGAGGAACTCGGCCGAGTCCGAACGGATGATCTCGGCGACCGCCACCACCATCGGGTCCCGCGACCGCGCGGCGCGGGTGACGATCCGGGTGAAGTCCGACGGGGATGCGGTCAGCAGGTGCACGATCAGGGCGATCACCGGCGGCAATGTGGCACCGGCGGCGAGGCGACGCAGCCGGGCCCGGGCCCGGGCCGCCGCCCGGGGCTGGATCAGGAGGATGAGATAGGCGGTGGCACAGGCGATGCCGACACAACACTCGCTGCCGGTCGCGTCGTCGATCGCGGCGAGGGCAAAGCGTTCGGCGTCGGGGTAGCCGCCGGTCCGGATCACCCGCCAGGTGATCACCGGCAGCAGCCGGGCCACCGAGCCCTGCGGTCCGTGTCCGTCCGCCGCCGCATGCAGCGCGGCCAGGAGCGCATCGGAACTCTCGTCGAGGCGTGCGACGACGCCGACCACCTCCCCGGCCAGCAGGCCGGCGCCGAGTGATTCGAGCAGATCGACCGCCCAACAGACGAATTCGCCGTCGAGTGCATCCTCGTCCCGGCCCGTGCGGGTGCGGGTGAAGTCCCGGACGGTCTCGGTCAGTCGGTAGCGGGTGAGTCCGTCGTCGCCCTCGATCACCGTGGCCAGGCTGTGATCGCAGACCTGTGCCAGGCCTTCGACGGTGACGCGGTCGAAGGTGAGCGCGTCGTGGATTCGGACGTCGCCGGGGAACAGGGCGAGCACGGCCAGCACGCGGCGGCCCCGGTCGTCGAGGAGATCCCAGCTGGCCGCGACCACGTCGGCCAGGGCGTGATGGCGGCCCTCGCCGGGTACCGCGAGCAGACCGAACCGTGCATCGAGCCGGCCGACGATGTCGGCCAGCGACAGATACCGCAGCTGGGCGGCGGCCAGTTCCAGGGCGAGCGGGGAACCGTCGAGCCGCGTGCACAATTCGGTGACCAGAGCCGGATCGAGGCGCACGTCGCCGCGGACCCGGCGGGCGCGTCGGGTCAACAGGTCCGCGGCGGCCGGCCCGGGCAGCGGGCCCACCGCCACCAGGTGTTCGCCGGCGAGGTCGAGCGGGGTGCGGCTGGTGGCGATCACGCGGATATCCGAACGGCGTGAACGGATCTCGGCGATGATGTCGGCCACGGCACCGGGCAGGTGCTCGCAGGTGTCGAGGACGACGACGGTGTCGGGCGGGGCGAGCTGGGCCACCGCCGCCCCGGCGGTGTGCGGTTGCGGCCGCAGCGACACACTCCGATCCGGGACCGCACCCCGGCCGAGGGCCACGGCCACCGCGGCGAGTGTGTCGTCGGCCTGCCGTGCCGCCGACAGATCCACGAAGACATTCGTCGGCTGTTGTGCGGCAATGTATTCGGTCACCAGCCGGGTCTTGCCGATACCGCCCGGACCGGTCACCGTGACCACCGCCGACGCCGCGAGGGCGGCGGTGAGCTCCTCGAGCGCGGCGGTGCCCGTGACATAGGCGTCGGCCGGGGGTGCCGGGGTGTGCGGCAACGGTGAATAGGCCAGTGCCGCACTGTGTGCCGCCGCGACCTCCGGACCGGGATCGGTCCCGAGGGCATTGGCGAGACCGGCAGCCAGCTCGGCGTGGACGGCGAGTGCGGCATTGGGATCGCCGGCCTGCAGCAGGGCCCGCATGTGCAGGGCGGCCAGGTGCTCGTCGAGAGATGCCGCAGAACGCAATTCGGCGATCTCGGCCGCCACCCGGCCGGGTTCACGGGCCAGCCGCCCGTGCCAGTCACGTTCGCGCAGCGCATGGGCCGCACGATCGGACCGCTCGATCAGTTCGTCGCGGATATCGCCCGCGGGCAGATCGGTTCCGGGTTCGCCCCGCCACCACGACCGCAGCAGCGTTGCCCCGGCGGCATCGTCGGCGGCGTCGGTGCGCAGGAACTCCTCGGCCGCCGCGAGATCGGAGGCGGGGGAGTCGGTGGTCAGGCGGTATCCGGCGGCCGACCCGGCGATGCTGTCGGGGCCCAGTATCCGCCGCAGCCGCGACACCTGCGTCTGCAGGGCGCCGGCGGGATTCTGCGGGGCCCGCTCCGGCCACACCGCCTCGATCAGCCGCGCCGATCCGACCGGGTGGGGGTGCGCCAGCGCCAGGGTCACCAGCAGTGTCCGGGCCCGTCCGGACGTGATCGGTTCCGGGCGGCCGTCCACCACGACGGTGACCGGACCCAGAAGTCCGACAAGCGGATTCGACCCTGACACGCCCATGTCGAGGCGATCAGCCGGCGTCGGTGAACGGCCGGCCCCACTCGCCGGTGAAGGCGATCTGGTGGAGGGGGAGCCGCTGCCGGGGCATCTCGTCGCGTTCGCGGACCTCGTCGGCCAGCGTGGCCGGGTCGTCGGCGAGTACACCGATCGCGAGGATCAGCATGGGCCGCTTGTCATCCGGGATGTCGAATACCTCGCGGGCGGCGACCGCGTCGAAACCGGCCATCGGATGTGGGATGAGTCCCTGGGCGACCGCCTCGAGGCTCATCTGCGCTGCGGCGAAACCGAGGTCCACCCCGCCGTAGTCGTGGGGTTTGACGTCGTCGGCGTCGTCGGTGGTGCACAGCAGGATCAGTGCGCCCGCGGCGGGCGCCCAGCTCTTGTTGCCGCGGTTGAGGACCGCCACGAGGCGCTCGAAGGTGTCGTCACCCCGCAGGCCCACCACGAACCGGACCGGCTGCAGCCTGCCCCAGGTGGGTGCCCACCGCCCGGCCTCGAGGATGTCGGTCACCGCCGCGACGGTGACCTCGCCGTGGGGGTCGTAGCCGCGTGCGCTCCAGCGCTTCTCGATCAGTTCGTGCACAGGGTCGAGGATACGTCGTCGCCGGTCACCGGGGTTTCCGGGCGGTATCCGCGCCGCGCTGGCTGCCGCCGTGACCGGCCCCGGTGGCCATCGCCCATTGTGGGTGAGTTCGCTTGTGTGGTCCGCCGTCAGGCGCGGACCATGAGCGAGGGGAGCCCGGCGTCCGGAGGTGATCGATGTCCGCACGCAGGATCATGGTGGCGGTGCTCGTCACGCTCACCGCCATCCTGACCATCGGCTCGGTGACCGCCGGATATGTGCGCGCGGTGCTGCTGGACTCCGACACCTATGTGTCGGTGGTGGGGCCGTTGGCGACCGACCCCGCAGTGCAACACGCGGTGTCCGAGGCGGTGAACGACGAGATCGCCGGCCACGTCGACTACCAGGCCATCACCGACTCGATGGTCGACGAACTCGCACAGCTCATCCCCGGTGACCGGCCGCGACTGGAGGGGGTGGCCACCGCGGCCGCACCCATGATCGCGAGCCGCCTGCAGGAGTTCACCCGGTCGGCGGTCGAGGAGTTCGTGGCCTCCGACCGGTTCGCCACGGCATGGGAGAACGCCAACCGGCAGGCCCACGAGGCGCTCGTCGCCCTGCTGACCGGCCGGGCACGACGCGACGCGGTCCAGATCGGGTCGAACGGCACGGTGGCGATCTCCCTGGATCCGATCCTCGTCGGGGTGCGTACCCGGCTGCTGGACCAGGGACTGTCCTTTGCCCAGCACCTGCCGACGTCGACCGACCGTCAGCTGGTGCTGCTGCACGCCCCCGGACTCGCCAAGGCCCAACGCGTGAACCGCATCCTGGACGCCGTGGCCTGGGTGCTGCCGTGGATCGCCCTCGGCTGCGCGGCGGCGGCGGTGGTCCTGGCCGGTCGGGGACGCCGCTGGTCGACCACGGCGGTCATCGGGGTGGCCGTGGTCGTCGGGATGGTGATCCTGGCGATCGCCCTGCTGATCACCCGTTCGGTCCTCATCGACCAGATCCCGTCGTCGGTGGGATCGGGGGCGGCCGCACGCGTGGTGCTTGACGCGGTGCTGGACCCGTTGCGGGTCGCGCTCCGATCGGTGGCCGCGGTGGGTCTGGTGCTCGCCGTCGTGGGATTCGTGGCCGGCGGGTCGGCGTCGGCCCGACGGCTGCGGGCCGGGGGTGGTCGCGTCATGGATGCGGTGGTCCGGCGCGGTGGCGGACATGTGCCGGCCGCCTGGGCGCGGGGGGTGTCGCAGAACCGCCGGATGCTGCAGGTGCTCGTCGTGCTGGCGGGTGCGCTCATCGTGGTGTTCTGGACGTCGCCGTCGGCGCTGGTCGTCCTGGTCGTGGCGGTCGTCGTCGCCGTGGTACTGGCGGTGATCGAGCTGGTCAGCCGGTCGGTGATCCGGTCGTCACCACCGGATTCCCCGACAGCCGCCGTCGGGGGCCCGCAGGATTCGGATCCGCCGACCGAGGAGACCCGACAGCCGACGTCGGAATGATCCGACGCCGGTTGTCAGGAGAGCGGGGAGTCGTCCCGATCAGGGGACTGGTAGGAGACGAGGTGGAATTCCGTCACCCGTAGCCCGAGGATCTCGCAACGCGAGAGGATTCCGAACATCTGGGACGAGTCGACGACAGCGCATCCGAAGACGGTGTCACCGTGATCTCGATCGACCCACACCGGGTGAAAGGAGTCGAGCAACTCGGCGCTCAATTCGCCCTCGATGCGAAATCGATAGATCTCGGTAATCGGAATCACCCCTGGGTTCACCCGTGTGGATCGGATTTCAGTGTGGCCGACGAGTTCTTCGTCCGCGTCACGCAAACAGGGTGAGATCGAATCGGACGTCGTTGTCCCCCAAGCGGACGACGGCGCGATCGCTTATCCCGACATCACGATCGGAGAATTCGGACACCTTGTCGCGGTGAGGCGATGGGCGGGGCACAATGACGACGGGCCGGGAGTGGATGGAGTGGTTGCAGAAGAACTGTGACGGCAGAATCGTGACGGCAACCCGATATCCGCGGAGACGAATCCCGGACGGTTGTGAATGATTTCTCGACAGACGGGTGATCGATGGCATCCGACGCCGATTCCGGGCGCAATTCGACTGCGCCCACCGGGCCGGTCGTCCGCAACATCGTTCTGCGCGCCGATGTGCTGAACCGGCTCGACGGGGTGCTGCGTGCCGATGTGTTCGTCGTCTGTGCACCGGCCGGTTACGGGAAATCCCTGGCGATGGCGGCGTGGCTGGATTCGCGCATGGTGGAGCAGGTGGCGTGGGCGAACCTCGGGGCCGTCGGGGAGTCGGCATCACGGTTGTGGTCGGCGGTGATCGACGGGTTCGTCCGGATGGCCGGCGACGACGGAGAACTGGCGGCGGTCGCGGTCCTGGCCGATCGGGCGCCCGCCGAGGTGCCCCGCCGGCTGGCCGGCTGGATCGCTCGCCGCTCCGGCCCGGTGGTGCTGGTGCTCGACGATCTGCACGGCGTGACCGGTCCCGAGGCGCACGAGCAGGTGCAGCAGTTGGTGGCGGTGTCGCCGGCGGGCCTGCACATCGTGTGCATCACCCGGCACGATCCGCCCTGGCCGCTGCATCGGATGCGGTTGGACGTGCGGATCGACGAGATCCGTACCGACCTGTTCCGCTTCGACGTCGCGTCGACGATGGCGCTCTTCGAATCGCTCGATCTCTCGCTGGGGCCGGCGATCGCGACGGCATTGGTGGACCGTACCCAGGGGTGGGCCGCCGGAATCCGTCTGGCCGCATTGGGTGCGGCGAACTCCGATGACCCGGAGGGGTTCGTGGACGGGATCACCGGCCGCACCGGGTACATCGCCGACTACCTCCTCAAGGAGGTCTATCAGCGGATGCCGCCGGCCTGGCGCGATCTGCTGATCCGCGTCAGCGTCGTCGACGTGGTGTGCCCCGAACTCGCCGAGGCGCTCGGTGCCGGGGTCGACGGCGAGGCGACGCTCGTCCAGCTGGCCCGCGAGCACGCCTTTGTCCACGAACTCGGCGACCAGCCGGGCTGGTTCCGGCTGCATCCGCTCCTGCTGGACTTCCTGCGCAGCCGAATCCACGATCAGCGCGAACTCCTCGACCTCCACCGCCGCGCCGCGCAGTGGTACGCCGATCAGGGCAGGCCGCTGGTGGCACTCGGACACGCGATCTCCGCCCACGACTGGGATGCGGCCGCGACATTGGTCGGCCGGCATGCGGTCACGTGGACCGTCTGCCGGAATCCTTTCGAGCTCAAACGAATTCTCGACGGCGTAGCCCTCGACGAGGTTCTGGCCCGCCCCGGGCTGGCGACCGGCGCGGCCGCGGTCCGGGCGATGGCCGGGCTCACCGCCGAGATCGAGGGGTTCGCGGTGGCGGCCCGGTCACGGCTGGACACCTGCGGCAGCGCCCGCCCCCGCCTCGAACTCCTCCTCGACCTGATCGACATCGGATACCGGCGCTGGACCGGCGATGTGGACGGCATGCTGGCCGGCTGCCGCCGGGTGAACACCGACCCGGCAGCCCTCGCCGGTTCCGGTCTCACCGACTGGCCGGTCATCGGGGTGCTCGTGACCAGCAACACCGGCAGCAGCGAACTGTGGACCGGTGAGATCGAACCGGCACGGTCGCATCTGATCGAGGCGGCGACGGCGACGGCCGGTCCGCCGATCATGTTGCCGGTGCTCAACGCCCGGGCGCACCTGGCATATCTGCAGTGGCGCTGCGGGGAGCTCACCTCGGCCGACGACCGGGCCCGCGAGGCGATCGCCGGATTCGCCGAGGCCGGGATTCCGGCGGCGGCCCATGCGGCGTCGGCGTATCTGGCGCTCGTCGGGGTGTCGCTCGACCGCGACGACCTCGACGCCGCCGACGCGTGGGTGCAGGCGGCGGCCGCGTCGGCCATCGAACCCCACACCCTGCTCGTCCTGGCGATGATGCGCGTGCGCATCCTGCTCCGTCGGGGTGCCGCCTACGACGCCGCATCGGTGATGCGGGATGCCGTCACCGGCACGGGATTCGACGTCGTCCCGGCGGCGCTGCGACGTGAGGCCGAGGCGCTGGGGTCGGTGGTCGCCGCCTACGTCGACTCGGGTTCGGGGCGGCGGGGACACGTCGATGCACCTGCCCTGCCCGATCGGCCGACCACCCGGGAACTCGTCGAGTATTCGCTGGCGGTGGCGTCGAATCCGGCTGTCGACCAACAGATTCGGACAGAACTCATCGATCGGGCCCTGGCCGCGGCCGCTGCCGAGGATCTTCGGCGGCCGTTTCTCGAACGGGCAGAACAGATCCGGGACCTGCTCGCCGGCCGGATCGAGCGGGGAAGTCCACAGGCCGACTTCGCGCTCGGACTGCTTCGGAGAATGCCGTCGGAGGGCCGGCGGACCGCCGACGACGGGCGGTTCGTGCCGCTCAGCGCCCGGGAGATGGAGATCCTCCATCATCTGGTGGGCTCGATGACGATCTCCGAGATCGCCGGCGCGCTCTACATCTCGGTGAACACGGTGAAGACCCATCAGCGTGCGGTCTATCAGAAACTCGGTGTCAGCGGCCGTCGTGAGGCGGTCACCCGGGCCCGGTCGCTGCGGCTGCTGTGACCGGCGTCAGTGCGCTTCGGTGACCCGTCCGGTCTCGACGACCTGCTCCACCACCGCCGGCCGCTCACGCATCACGACCGCGACGACGACGCTCAGCACACCCAGAGCGATCACCGCGAGCGCCATCGCGGCGTGTAGACCGTCGACGTAGGCCGCGCGGGCGGCATCGGCCAGCGCCACCCCGTCGGGTCCCATCCCGGATGCCGTCTGCAGGGTCTCGCCGAGGGTGTCGCCGAAGCCCAGACCGGCGCCGGAGGCGTGGAACACCAGCGTGGCGATCGATCCGAGTACGGCGAGTCCGGAGGCGGTACCCAGTTCGAAGCTCGTCTCGGAGATGCCCGACGCCGCACCCGACCGCTCCGGCGGAACCGAACCGACGACGATCTCCGACACCAGACTGAACTGCACCGCGAAGCCGACACCGGCGACCGCCGTCGACACGATGTAGATCCACAGTGGGCTGTCGGTGGTCAGGAACTGTAGGCCGGCCAGGCCGATCGCGGACAGGGCGACCGCCCCGGAGAGCGAGGCCCGCTCGCCGAAGCGGGCCACCACGCGCCCGGTGCCGATGGAGAACACCGCCACCGTGATGGCCATCGGCAGGCCCGCGAACGCGGCCACCAGGACGTCGTGACCGAGCACCGACTGGAGGTACACCCCGGTCAGGTAGGAGGTGCCGCCCAGCGTCATCATGCCCAGCAGGGCGACGAGGATGGCCATGACGAACCGTCCGGAACCGAACAGCGACAGGTCGAGCAGTGGGGCGCGGGCGGCCCGCTGTTGCAGGATGAACCCGACGAGGGCGAGCACCCCGATCGTGGCGCTCGCGATGATCACGGGGGAGAACCCCTCCGACGCCGCGGTCTTGATGGCGTACATTATCGGCAGGATCGCCAGCATCGACAGGACGACGCCGGTGACGTCGAACGGGGCGTGCGGCCCGTCGGCCCGGTACTCCGGCACCAGCCGCGGACCGAGCACGAACAGCACGGCGAGCACCGGCACGTTGATCAGGAACACCGCACCCCACCAGAAGTGGTGCAGCAGAATGCCTCCGATGACCGGACCGATGGCCGACCCGCCGGCGAAGGCCGCGGTCCACACGCCGATCGCGCGGGCCCGGTTGCGTCCGTCGGTGAACATGTTGGCGATCAGCGACAGGCTCGACGGCATCAGCGTCGCGCCGCCGATTCCCATCAGCGCCCGCGCGGCGATGAGCACCTCCGCCGACGGGGCGAATGCGGCGATCACCGAGGCGATCCCGAACACCGCGGCACCGGCGAGCAGGATGCGCCGACGGCCGATCCGGTCGCCGACGTTGCCCATCGTGATCAGCAGGCCGGCGATCAGGAAGCCGTAGATGTCGAGGATCCACAGCTGTTCGGCGGCACTCGGGTCGAGCGCGACGGTGATCGACGGGATCGCGAGGTAGAGCACCGAGAAGTCCATCGACACCAGCAGCACCGGCAAGGTCAGGACCGCGAGTCCCCACCAGGCGCGTCGATCGGCGGCCGAGGTGTCCCGGTCGCGCTGATCGGTGGGCGGGCAGGTGGTGGACATGAGTCGGCTCCGGATCGTCTCGTGGGCGGATGCTGCGTACGACGTACGCGAACATCACGATACGCCAGATGGGTACGCTGTACGCAACCCGAATATTCCCAGCTGGACGAGGAGTTGACCGCCGGTGGCCCCACAGCCGACCAAACTGACGACGGCGGTGATCGTGAACACGGCGATCGACGTCGCCGACGGTGATGGTCTCGACGCCGTGTCGATGCGTCGGCTCGCCGAGGAGATCGGCGTCGGCGCGATGTCGTTGTACCGGCACGTCGACGACAAGGATGCCCTGCTGCAGGCGATGGTCACCGAGGTGGGTCGCCGGTTCCCGTATCCGGTCGGCGACCCGGTACCGGCCGGCTGGCGTGAGCGTGTGGCGATCGCCGCCGACATCGACTGGGCCCTGTACCAGCGGCATCCGTGGGTGCTGCTGGCGTACTCGGTGCCCCGCTACGGGTTCGGTGCCGAGGCGCTCGACGGGATGAACTGGCTGGCCGAGGGCTTTCTCGAGCTCGGTGTCGACGCGGTACGGGCGGTCGACATGGTGCTCACCGTGTGGTCGTACATCAACGGTGTGGCCCTCGCCGCGGTGAGCGACCGTCTCATGCGGTCGGGGCCGGCGGGCGACGACCCCGGCGGGCTCGCCGACATCGTGTCCGGGCGGATCACCACCGGGCTCGAGAACCTGCCGCACCTGGCCGCGATCGTCGGCGACCCGGCGGCGGCACGATTGCTCGACCCGCGCGCCGCCCTCGATGCCGGCGTGGCCTACCTGTGTGCGGGATTCGAGGCGGCCACCGCCGACGGGCGGTGAGGGACCGGCTCGGTGAGCCCCGCCACGACTGCCGCGCCGGTGTGATGATCACGTCGGTGTGACCGCTACTCGGGTGTGACGACCATTCCGGTGTGACGACTACTCGGGTGTGACGATCGCGAAATCCGGATCCCCGGGTTCCAGCAACGCCGCGAGCCGGGCGAGCGTCCCGACGTCTCCGGTGATCTCGATCCCGGCGTCGGCGAGCTGTTCGGCCGACATCCCGCCCACCGCGAGCAGCGGCAGGGTTGCCGCGGTGGCGCTCACGCCGACATCGGCCGGCGTCGGCTGCGGATAGGTGCTGTAGGTGAGCACCCCGTTGGCCAGGCGGAGCCGATAGGTGTCGTCGGTGCCGGTGATGTGCACGTCGATCGAGAGCCGCTCGTCCCACGCGGCCGGCCCGTCGACCCGAATGGCGATGGCGTCGAAGAACGTCGGGGGAGTCAACCGGCCGAGGAGATCGGCCGACGCCGTCTGGGTGGGGCTGCCGAAGACGCCGCCGCGTAGTTCGGTTGCACCGGAGAGGTAGAAATTCCGCCAGGTGCCGTTCTCTGCGCCGTAGCCCAGTTGCTCGTAGGTGTCGGCGAGCAACTCGCGGGCGCCGGCATGTGTCGGGTCGGCGAAGACCACGTGGTTGACGACCTGTGCCACCCAGCGGAAGTCGCCGTCGGCGAACGACTTCCGTGCCTTCGCCACGACGGCGTCGGAGCCGCCCATGAAGTCGACGTACCGCGTCGACTGCTCGACCGGTGTGTGTTCCCACAGTGATGCCGGGTTGCCGTCGAACCAGCCGAGATAGCGCTGATAGACGGCCTTCACGTTGTGGCTGACCGACCCGTAGTAGCCGCGCGCCGACCACGAGTTCTCCAGTGCCGGTGGCAATTCGATCTGTTCGGCGATCTCGGGTCCGGTCAGCCCCCGGTTCAGCATCCGAAGGGTCTGATCATGCACATAGGCGTACAGATCACGTTGGGTGGCAATGAAGTCCACGACCCGCCGGTTACCCCACGTCGGCCAGTGATGCGAGGCGAAGACCACCTCGACGTCGGCACCGAACAGATCGATCGTCTCGGTGAGGTACTTCGCCCACCCGTGCGGATCCCGGACGACGGCACCCCGCAGGGTCAGCAGGTTGTGGAAGGTGTGCGTCGCGTCCTCGGCCGCGCACAGCGCCTTGAATCCGGGGAGATAGATCAGCATCTCCGACGGCGCCTCGGTGTCGGGGGCCATCTGGAACACCATCCGGACGCCGTCGACCGTCGCCTCCTGCCCGGTGGCGGTGACGATGTCGGTGGGGGCGATCAGGGTGATGGTGCCGGTCGACACCGTCTGGCCGAGGCCCGCGCCGACCTGCCCCTGCGGGCCGCGCGCGAGGGCGGCGCCGTACATGTAGCCGGCCCGGCGGGCCATGGCCGTTCCCGCGTAGACGTTCTCGGCGACGGCATGTTCCAGAAATCCTTCCGGTGCAAAGATCTTCACCTCGCCGGACTCGACCTGTTCCGGTGACACGAAGCCCCGGACACCGCCGAAGTGGTCGACGTGGGAGTGGGTGTAGACGATCGCGGTGACCGGACGGTCTCCCCGGTGCGCGCGATACAACTCGAGGGCCGCCCGCCCGGTCTCCTCCGACAACAGCGTGTCGATCACGACCACACCGGTGTCGCCCTCGACGAACGACGTGTTCGACAGATCGAGGCCGCGGACCTGGTAGATGCCCGGCACCACCTCGAACAGCCCGTCCGTCGCGACGAGTTGCGACTGCCGCCACAGACTCGGGTTCACGGTGTCCGGTGCATCGCCGGAGAGGAAGTCGTAGGTGGAGTTGTCCCAGATCACGGTCCCGTCGTCGCCGGTCACCGCGGCCGGTTGCGTCCGTGCGATGAAACCTCGTGCGGCGTTGTCGAAGTCGGTGGTGTCGGCGAAGGGGAGTGCCTCGCGCACCGCATTCTGATGGGCGATCACGGTGTCGGAGGCGGGCTTTGGCGATGGGGTCATGGGTTCTGTTCGGGGAGTGTGGGATCGGGAAACCGGCGTGGCGAGTTCACTCGGTCCGCCAGGTTGCCACCGCCCAGATCACGATGATGTCGACGGCGATGATGACGATCGACCACCACGGGTAGTAGGGCAGCCACAGGAAGTTCAGGATCAGCGACAACGCCGCGATGATGATGGCGACCACCCGTGCCCAGGCCGCCCCGGCGTACATGCCGATCGCCACGAGGATGGCGATGATCCCGACGACGATGTGGATCCAGCCCCACGTCGTGACATCGAAGTTGTAGACGTACTGCTGACCGACGACGATCAGCTGGTCCTTGGCGACGGCGGAGATGCCTTGGAGCAGGCCGAGCAGACCGGCGACGAGGAGCAGCGTGGCCGCCGCGATCGTCGTGACACCGGCGATGCCCTGCCCGACCGAACCGGACTTGTCGGGAGGCGGATTCGTGGCCATGGTGGGTCCCTTCGAGCGACGACGGACGGTGCATCCAGCATCGCGCCGATCCCGACCACACGCCTCACCCGTGCGGGGTGATCGCCGCGGGACCTCAGCAGATCGTCGACGTCACATCGCGTGGGGGTAGACCGTGAGCATGTACGCGCCGAACCAGGAACTGCCGATCACGATCGGGATCAGCAGCGCGATCCCGGCACGCGGCCGGCAGCGGGCCAGACCGATCGCCGCGGGCACCAGCAACACGAAGGCCGGCAGCAGCAGCCGGGGGCGGCTCATCATCAGCCCGCTGGACAGCACGATCGATGCCACCACGAGGATGCCGTAGACCAGCACCGGCCACGGCAGGCGCGCCCACACGGCCACCGCGATCAGCACCAGCGTGATCACGATGATCCACGACACCGCCACCGGGACCAGGCCGTCGGAGTTCACCAGCATGTCGTTGACGAAGTTGAACGCGGCCACCCCGCCGTCGAATCGGGTGTCCCAGCCCTCGGTCTGGACGGCGAACCATCCCGTCGGCGACCCGGTCTGCGACCACACATATCCCAGGTAGCCGAGGTAGCCCACCGGACTGATCACGAACGCGATCCACGGCACCACCGACTGCCACGTCGACCCGTCGTCGGCGCGCCGACGCTCACCGCCGGGCCCGAACCGGTCGATCAGCACCGCCAGCATCACCACCCCGATCACGACGACGGCGGTCGGCCGGACGGTGCCCACCAGGGCCGCGCAGATCCCGGCGAGCACCCACTGCCGGCGCAGCACGCCGACCAGCGCCCACACACTGAGCGTGCAGAACAAGGTCTCGGTGTAGGCCATGTTGAGCACCACCGACATCGGTGTGGCCGCGAACAGCGCCACCAGGAACAGTCCCACCCGGGCGGTATCGATGCGGCCCGGCCCGGTGGCGTCGGGGCCGGGGACGATCGGTGACCGGCCGCGCATCGCCCGGACGCACAGCTCACCGAGCCGCGCCACGCCCACCGCGGCCACACATCCGAGGAGCAGGTTGATGCCGACGGCCGCCCCATACTGGCTGATCAGCGGCAACGACGCCAGCGCGCGCACCAGATATGGGTAGCCGGGGAAGAACGCGAGCGCGGTGTCGGCGGTGTGGATGCCACGGGCATCGGTGAGATCGAACGGCACCCCGGCGTAGCCGTGCTCGGCGATCGCGAGCATCCACTCGCCGTCCCACGCCGACAGCGACTCGCGCAGCGATCTGCCCCGCAGCGCGTCGAACCGGATCAGCGTCAGGATGCCCACACCGCGAACCACCAGGTAGATCGCTATCGGGGCCACCCACGAGCGCCAGTCGGGCGTCGCCCGGCGCCGGGTCGTTACGTCGTCCGGCGCGGCGTCGGGGAGGGGGTCAACGTCGCCGACCGTGCGGGTGGTGGACACCTCAGCGATGGTAGGGCAGCACCCTTCGGATACGTGTCGTGGCCGGTCCGGACGGACGGGGCGCGAATCACCGGCGCCGCGCCGGTAAGGTTGTCGGCGCAAACATCGCATCCGACGTAACGACAATCTGCAGGAGGTCACCCGACGTGGCACTCGTGGTGCAAAAGTATGGCGGATCCTCGGTCGCCTCGGCCGAACGTATCCGCCGGGTCGCCGAGCGGATCGTCGAGACCAAGAAGCAGGGCAACGACGTCGTCGTGGTGGTGTCCGCGATGGGTGACACCACCGACGAACTGCTCGACCTCGCCCAGCAGGTCAACCCGGCGCCCCCGGCCCGTGAAATGGACATGCTGCTGACCTCCGGTGAACGGATCTCCAACGCGCTGGTCGCGATGGCGATCAGTTCGCTGGGTGCGCAGGCGCAATCGTTCACCGGCTCGCAGGCAGGTGTGATCACCACCAGCAGCCACGGCAAGGCGAAGATCATCGACGTCACCCCGGGCCGTGTCCGGACCGCGCTCGACGAGGGCAAGATCGTGCTGGTCGCGGGCTTCCAGGGGGTCTCCCAGGACACCAAGGACGTCACCACCCTGGGCCGCGGTGGGTCCGACACCACCGCCGTCGCGCTCGCCGCCGCCCTCGAGGCCGATGTCTGCGAGATCTACACCGACGTCGACGGCGTGTACACCGCCGACCCGCGGATCGTGCCCGACGCCCGCCGCCTCGACGCGGTCTCCTTCGAGGAGATGCTCGAGATGGCCGCGTGCGGCGCCAAGGTCCTGATGCTGCGGTGCGTGGAATACGCCCGGCGGTACAACGTTCCCGTTCACGTGCGCTCGTCGTACTCGACCAAACCCGGCACCATGGTGACCGGCTCGATGGAGGACATTCCCGTGGAAGAAGCGATTCTCACCGGTGTCGCACACGACCGCAGCGAGGCGAAGATCACCGTCGTCGGCCTCGACGACAAGCCGGGTTCGGCCGCGAAGGTCTTCCGCGCGGTGGCCGACGCCGAGATCAACATCGACATGGTGTTGCAGAACATCTCGAAGGTGGAGACCGGCAAGACCGACATCACCTTCACCCTGCCGCGCGAGCTCGGCCCGATGGGCGTGGAGAAGCTCACCAAGCTGCAGGCCGAGATCGGCTTCACCGAGCTGCTCTACGACGACCACATCGGCAAGGTGTCGCTGGTGGGTGCGGGTATGAAGAGCCATCCCGGCGTCACCGCCACCTTCTGTGAGGCATTGAGCAAGGCCGGTATCAACATCGAGCTGATCTCCACCTCGGAGATCCGGATCTCGGTGCTGTGCCGGGACACCGAACTCGACGACGCGGTCCGCGCCATCCACGAGGCATTCGACCTCGGTGGCGAGGAAGAAGCGGTCGTGTACGCAGGAACGGGGCGGTAGCACCATGGTCAACATCGGAGTGGTCGGCGCCACCGGTCAGGTCGGCGGCGTCATGCGGGCCCTGCTGGCCGAGCGCAAGTTCCCCGCGAGCTCGGTGCGGTTCTTCGCGTCGGCGCGGTCGGCGGGCAAGACGCTGCCGTGGGGTGACGGGGAGATCGTTGTCGAGGACGCCTCGACCGCCGATCCGTCCGGCCTCGACATCGCCCTGTTCTCGGCCGGCGCCACCATGTCGCGTGAGCAGGCGCCGCGATTCGCCGCCGCCGGCGTCACGGTGATCGACAACTCGTCGGCGTGGCGCAAGGACCCCGACGTCCCGCTGGTCGTCAGCGAGGTCAACGGCGAACTGGCCAAGACCCCGCCGAAGGGGATCATCGCCAACCCGAACTGCACCACCATGGCCGCGATGCCGGTGCTCAAGCCGCTGCACGACGAGGCCGGGCTGACTCGCCTGATCGTGTCGTCGTACCAGGCGGTCTCGGGTAGCGGCCTGGCCGGCGTCGAGGAGCTCGCGTCGCAGGCGCGTGCGGTGATCGACGACGTCGAGAAGCTGGTCTACGACGGTTCCTCGGTGACCTTCCCGGCCCCCGACAAGTACGTCGCGCCGATCGCCTTCGACGTGATCGCGCTGGCCGGTGCGCTGGTCGACGACGGTTCCGGGGAGACCGACGAGGATCAGAAGCTGCGCAACGAGTCTCGTAAGATCCTCGGACTGCCCGAGCTGCTGGTGAGCGGCACGTGCGTGCGCGTGCCGGTGTTCACCGGTCACTCGCTGTCGATCAACGCCGAGTTCGACCGTCCGATCTCGCCCGAGCGTGCCCGTGAGATCCTTTCGGGCGCAGCAGGAGTGGACGTCGTCGACGTCCCCACCCCGCTCGCCGCCGCAGGCCAGGACAACTCGCTGGTCGGTCGCATCCGTCAGGATCCGGGTGTCCCGGAAGGTCGCGGCCTCGCGCTGTTCGTCTCCGGCGACAACCTCCGTAAGGGCGCTGCGCTCAACACGATCCAGATCGCCGAACTGCTGGTCTGAGTTCCACACCCCGACGGCGGGGCCGGGTGCATGTCACCCGGCCCCGCCGTCGTTCATGTTGTGGCAGTTGGTGGTCGGTGGGTTGAGCCGATGAGGGTCGGGGTGTTGGCGGCTCGGTCCCGGCTCGACCATCGGAAGTGGTTGCGCTCGTTCTACGGTGGTTGAGCCGATGAGGAGCGTAGCGACGAGGCGTGTCGAAACCTCTGTCGGCCGACGTCGGGTGGTGACCACTTCTGGGGTGGTTGGGGACATTGTTGTCTCGCGGGGTCTCGACACGGGTCCTCGCCTTGGCGGCTCGGTCCCGGCTCGACCATCCATGGCGGCTCGGTCCCGGCTCGACCATCCGTGGCATCCGACTGGACAGCCGGTGGTCTTCAGTCGGTGGTGGGGCGGTCGTGGACGGCTTGTGCGGCCTCGTCGACGATCGCGCGCATCGCAGTCTCGGCGGCCCCGGGATCGCCGAGGCGGATGGCGCGGGCGACGTCGTCGTGCAGTGCGATCGCCACCGGATTGGGGGTCTCCGGCATCATCCCGTGATGGGTGCGTCCGGCCAGCACCTCGTCCACCACCCCGGTCAGGGCGCGGAACATCTCGTTGCCGCCCGCGGCCAGGAGGGTCTGGTGAAAGAGCTTGTCGGCCAGTAGATATGACTGCTGATCTCCGGTGCGGGCGGCGATCGCCATGTCGGATGCCGCTGCGGCGAGCACCCGGCAGTGGTGGTCGTCGCCGCGTTCGGCGGCCAGCGCTGCGGCCGCGGGTTCCACACCGCGGCGCAACTCCGACAACGTCACCAGGAACTCGGCCCGCCCGTCGCCGTCGAGGCGCCACCGGATCAGCCGGGGGTCGAAGACGTTCCAGTGGGTGGCGGGCTGCACGGTGATCCCCACCCGGCGGCGTGAGGTGACCAGGCCCATCGACTCCAGCACCCGGATGGCCTCGCGGGCGAGGGTCCGCGACACCGCGTACTCGGTGCAGATCCCGTCCAGCGTCAGTACGTCGCCCTCGGTGAGGGCACCGGTCGCGATGCGGGTGCCGACTGTGGTGAGCACGTGGTCGTGCAAGGCTCCGGGGCTGGTGTCCTGGGTCACCTTTTCATCTTCTCATTACCGCCCCGTGTCGGGTAAAGGCATACGTTCTACGAAGAAGTACTTGCAATAGTCATACGTTTGAGTCAGGATATGTGACCACCAGCACATCGACGTGAGGAGTGGTGATGAGCGGACCAGTGGTGGTCATGGGGGTCTCGGGGAGCGGGAAGTCCACGGTCGGCGCGGCCCTGGCGCAGCGACTGCGCGTGCCTTTCGCCGACGCCGACGACTTCCACTCGCCGGCCAACATCGCCAAGATGAGCGCCGGTGAACCGCTCACCGACGCCGACCGCGGGCCCTGGCTCGACGACATCGGCAGCTGGCTCGCCGAACACCACGAAGGTGGCGTGATGAGCTGCTCGGCGTTGCGCCACATCTACCGTGACCGGCTTCGCGCGGCATGCCCCGACGTCGTCTTCGTCCACCTCACCGGCACGCCCGAGGTGATCGCGGCACGCCAGGCGACCCGACCCGGGCACTTCATGCCGACGTCGCTGCTCGCCTCGCAGTTCGACACCCTCGAAGACCTCGGCGCCGACGAGCGTGGCGTGGTGGTCGACGTCGACCGCAACGTCGACGCCATCGTCGAACGCGTCGTGGCCGCGCCCGAGATCGCCGGAGGAACCCGATGAACCACACCGCCGTGCTCGCCGCGGGCACCGATCTACCCGAACCCGTGGGCTCCGGCTGGCATCTCGTGCTGGCCGCACTCGCCGGTATCGCGGTGATCGTCGTCCTGATCACCTGGGTCAAGATCCACCCGTTCCTCGCGCTCATCCTCGGTGCGGCCACCGTGGGAATCGTTGCCGGAGAATCGGTTCCGACCGTGCTCGACTCGTTCACCACGGGCTTCGGGTCCACCGCGGCCGGGGTGGGCATCCTGATCGCCCTCGGCGCGATGTTCGCGAAACTGCTCGCCGACTCCGGGGGCGCCGACGAGATCGTCGACACCATCGTCGGACATGCGAGCCCGCGGATGCTGCCGTGGGCGATGGCGCTGGTCGGCGCGGTGATCGGCCTGCCGATGTTCTTCGAGATCGGCCTGGTGCTGCTGATGCCGGTCATCTACCTGGTCTCGCGGCGCTCGGGGATCGGCCTGATCCCGATCGGTATCCCGGCGCTGGCCGGACTGTCGGCGATGCACGGCTTCGTGCCGCCGCACCCCGGCCCACTGGTGGCGATCGACGCCCTCGGCGCCGACCTCGGTCTCACCCTGGCCCTCGGTGTGGCCGTGGCGATCCCGACGATCATCGTCGCCGGTCCGCTGTTCGGCTCACTCGCCGGGCGGTGGGTCCCCGTCGAGGCACCGCACACCTTCGACGCCGACCCCGGCACCGCCGGTTCTGGTGCAGCCGCCGGGTCCGGCGGTGACAAGCCCCGCCGCCGGCCGGGTTTCGGGATCACCCTGACCAGCATCCTGCTGCCGGTGGTGCTGATGCTGGGCAAGGCGCTCGCCGAGATCTTCCTCGACGACGGACAGTGGCTGCGGCAGATCCTCGACGTCCTGGGCACCCCGCTCATCGCCCTGCTGATCGCGGTGCTCGTCGCGATGATCACCCTGGGCCGTGGGTCCGGCATGGGCCGCGACGAGATCTCGTCCTGTGTGGGGTCGGCGCTGCCCGCGATCGCCGGCATCCTGCTGATCGTCTCCGCCGGCGGCGGCTTCAAACAGGTCCTCGTCGACACCGGTATCGGCACCCAGCTCGCCGACTGGGCGTCGGCCGCCAACATCTCGGTGATCCTGCTCGGCTGGGTGCTCGCGGCCCTGATCCGCGTCGCCACCGGCTCGGCGACCGTCGCCACCATCACCGCGTCGTCGTTGATGCTCGGCCTGGTCGACGGCCTGGGGTCCACCCAGATCTCGCTGGTCGTGCTGGCGATCGGCGCCGGCTCGGTCTTCCTCTCGCACGTCAACGACGCCGGGTTCTGGCTGGTCAAGGAATATTTCGGGATGACGGTCGGCCAGACCTTCAAGACATGGTCGGCGATGGAGACGATCCTGTCGGTGACCGGTCTGATCGTGGTGTCGGCGATCGGGGTGTTCGTCTGAGGCGGCGCCCGGCCGTCCGATCATTCGCCGCGTCATCGAACACGATGCATCTGACACGATGACGCGGTGAACGCGACCCTCGTCACACACCCCGACCCTACTGTGCGGTAGGTTACGGTTCATGACGAAGTTTCGGGGGAACTCCTCTACACGTACGGCCCGGTCACGCCGGGGTGGGTCGGGCACCTGGACCCGGCGCTGGGCGGCGGTGCTCACCGCAGGCGCGGTGGTCGGCACCGGTCTGACCGCGGCCGCCGGGCAGGCCCAGGCGGCCGACTTCTACACACCGCCGGCATCGTTCGACCCGACGCCGGGATCGATCATCCGAAGCCAGCCGTCCCCGCTGCTGCTGCAGATCCCCGGGGTGCCCAACCAGTGGCCGGGCACCGCGACCCGGATCATGTACACCTCGCAGTACCAGGACGGATCGCCCGCCGCGGTGACCGGCACCGTCATCGAGCCGACCGCCCCGTGGCGCGGTCGCGGTCCGCGGCCCACCGTGGTGATCGGCCCGGGCACCGTCGGCCAGGGTGACCAGTGTGCCGGCTCCAAGATGATGGCGCTGCCGATGGCCATCGACGTCACCAAGCCGAGCATCGCGGTCAACTACACCGCCCCCGACATGTACCTGCTGCTGCTCAACGGGGTGCGGGTGACCATCACCGACTACATCGGCATGGGCACCCCCGGCGTGCACACCTACGTCAACCGCGCCGAATCCGGCCACGCCATGCTCGACGCCGCGCGCGCCGCGCTGCGGGTGTCGGGTGCGCCGGCCGACGCGCCGGTCGCCTTCTCCGGCTACTCGCAGGGCGGCGGCGCGGCGGCGTCGGCGGCCGAGCTCGCCGACACCTACGCGAAGGACCTGAACGTCAAGGCCACCTATGCGGGTGCGCCGCCGGCCGACCTGGCCAAGGTGATCGACCAGATCGACGGCACCGCGATCTCCGGCGGCATCGGCTATGCGATCAACGGACTGCAGGCCCGCTACCCGGTGGTGAAGGACGTCGTGCAGCGCGAGACCAATGCCGTGGGCAAGAAGGCGCTCGAGCGTCTGTCCACCCAGTGCATCGGCGACACCGCCCTGTCTTTCGGATTCCAGCGAACCAAATCCTGGACACGCACCGGACAGCCGCTCTCGTCGGTGATCAAGGCGCACCCGGAGGTGCAGAAGGTGGTCGACGACCAGCGGATCGGGCGACTCAAGCCCAACGCCCCGGTGCTGCTCGAGGGTGGCGTCGCCGACGACGTCATCCCGAACGGCCAGGTCAACCAGCTCTACCGGGACTGGAAGGCGCAGGGCGCCGACGTCCGGCTGATCACCAACACCATCCCGCCGATCTTCCCGGGCCTGGTGATCAACCACACCTTGCCGATGCTCACCACACTCCTGCCGGCGACGAACTTCTTGCTCACCGAACTGGATCGCTGATACTGGGGAGATGATGCAGTGGCGGTCGGGGGCCGGAAGACGTGAAGACAAGCTGTTGTGGCGAAAGGTCCACGGGCGAAGGCTGTTCGGGGCCACGGCCGTGACCGGCACCACACGCGCGACGGGTCCCAGGACGGCGACGCTCGTGGCCGCGATGATGGCGGCGGTCACGCTCTCGGCTGCGGTGGTGGCCCCGGCCGCTGCCGCGCCCACCACCGCCCCCGCCGATCCGGGTGCCCCGATCCTCGGACCGGTGGGTACCTCGCTGATGCACGGCGACCTCGCATCCACCGACTCCACCCCGAACCCGGGACCCGGACTCCGGGCCCGGGTCCGGGGTTCGTCGGTTCCGGGCGGGGCCTGCGCGGCGACCTTCATCGGCAGTGACGGAATGCCGGTGTCGTTGTGCACCAAGTTCATCGGCGATCCGCGGACCGGTGGATTCGCGGTGCCGTCGGTGGTGTTGTTCGACCCGCGCACCGCGGCGCCGGTGGCGAGCGTCGACCTGCGCAAGGGGGGTCTGCTCGGCGGTGTGTACGGCTACCTCGACGGCCGGAACCGGGTGGTGGTGGCCGATGGGTCGAATTCTGTTCTGTTCGTGGGACATCGACGCACCGCCCAGGGCTATCAGGTCTACGTCGACGATCGGGTGGACGTCTCGGCGCACATCCCGGCGGGGGACGCCGTGACGGGCCTGGCCCCGGATCGCCAGGGCCGCATCTGGTTTGCCACCACGAACGGGGTGATCGGGACCGTCGGCGCCGACCGTGACGTCCGGTCGATGCACCTGCCGGCCGGTGAACAGCTCGGCAACGGTCTCAGTGTGCGGCCCGGGGGAGTCTCGGTGCTCACCACCCATGCCCTGTACGAGATGTGGATACGAGCCGATGGCACCCCGGAGACGGTGTGGCGCAAGGCCTATGACCGCGGTCCCGCCCGGCGTCCGGGGCAGCTCACCTGGGGGTCGGGTACCACACCGACCTACTTCGGCCCGGGCGGTGACAGCTGGGTGGCGATCGTCGACAACGCCGATCCGCGACCCTCGCTGATCGTGCGGGAGAGCGACACCGGCAGGCTGGTCTGCCAGATGCCGGCGTTCGGCACCTCCGGACAGGGTACCGAGAACTCGCCGATGGCCTGGGGGAACTCACTGGTGATCCCGAGTACCTACGGCTACCAGTACCCGCCGATGGCGGTGACCGGGCCGTCGCAACCGTCGGATGCCGGATTCACCGGCGGGTCCACCCGCATCGACGTGAGCCCCACCGGCTGCCGTCGGGTGTGGGAGAACGGTGACCGGTTCGCGTCGTTGCCGCGCCTGTCCCGCGCCGACGGACTGATCCACGGGCTCGGCTACGGCCGGTATGTCCCGGGCGCGATCCAGCAGGCCGGACCCGTCTACTACCTGGCCACCGACTTCGCGACCGGACGCCGGGTGGTCAGCAGTCAGGTGGGGGTCGCACCCGCCGACGAACCGCTCGAGCTGACCGGGACCATCGCCGCCGACGGCACGATGTGGCAGGCGACCATCGGGCGGATGCTCGCCATCAGCGGGGACGGGAGGACAATGCAGTCATGACCGACCCCACCGATCCCACCGATCGGTCAGATCCCGAACACATCCCCACCCAGGCGGAGCTGGATGCGGAGGATCTCGCGCAGCTGCAACGCAGATCCCGGGACAAGGACGAGGCGAACCTGTACCCGGGTCGGCCCGCCGACCCGGGTCCGGCGCCCACGGCGCTCGCGGTGCACGCCCGGGTGGCCTGGTGGGGATCGGCGATCGCCGGTCTGGTGGTGTGGGTCTACGGGGTCGTCGACCGGTCGGCGATCGGCGACATGTTGCGGTCGCGCATGCTCACCGATGCGGTCGCGGCCCCGAAGGGCCAGCCGACCGACGGCCAGATCGACACCTATGCCGCCGTCCTGCCGGTGGTGGCATTGGTGGTGATGGTGGTGCTGCCGATCGGGGAGTACCTGTTCCTGGTCGCCGCGGCGTCCCGCCACAGCCGCAACTGCCGCAACTTCTTCCTCACGATCGTGGTGGTGCACCTGCTGTGCATCCCGGTCGGGATCGACCTGTTCTTCGACTACCCGGGCCTGTGGTCGGGGGCGGCGGTACTGGGCTGGCTGCAGTTCGCGCTGCTGATCGTGGCCGGGGTGATGACCCTGCGCCGCGTCGTCGACCGCTGGTTGCCGGAATCCACGCGGATGCGGCCGTCGCGGATGTTGCGCGCACGCTGACGGGTGTGCCGAAGCCCACTCCAGACTGGACTGGTTCCGGAAAGGGTTAAGCTGGAGTGCATGCAAGGCGAGCTCGACTTCCGACAACAACTCCGTGCGGCGGGTCTGCGGGTGACCGCACCCCGACTGGCCGTGCTCGAGGTCTTGCAGGAACATCCCCACGCGACCGCCGACATCGTCGCCACCGGGGTGCGTGAACGGCTCGGTGCCGTCTCCACCCAGACCATCTACGACGTGCTGCACGCCTGTGCCGAACACGGCCTGCTCCGCCGGATCGAACCGGCCGGCTCGGCGGTCCGCTACGAGGCCCGCACCGACGACAACCACCATCACCTGGTGTGCCGCGCCTGCGGTCAGATCGTCGACATCGATTGCGTCGTGGGCCGCGCACCCTGCCTCGACCCCGACGACGACCACGGCTATCTGGTCGACGAGGCCGAGGTGACCTTCTGGGGACTCTGCCCCGACTGCCGCGACTCCTGACCGAGTCCCCGGCCGGCGATCTGCGCCGGTGGGACGCCATTCCGCCGACGACGGTGTGTTCGGCCGGATCGATCTGACACGATCGAGGGTGGCGCCGTCATTCGCACTCGCCCGTCGGCGCCCGACTATCCGATTGGGAGTGAACATGGCAATCGAACCGGCATACCGTGTCTGGTCCAAGGCAAGTGGTGGCGGTCGCGACGGAGAAGTGGTGTCCGAGAGCGGCCGGATCGACCTGGAACTGCGTCCGCCGGCCGCACTGGGCGGCAGCGGTGAGGGCAGCAATCCCGAGGAATTGTTCTCGGCCGGTTACTCGGCATGTTTCCTCGGCGCGCTGCGTGCGACCTCCAAGCAGGCCGGTTCGCCGGTGCCCGACGACTCGACGGTGACCGTCACCGTCGGGATCGGCAAGGATCCCGCCGACGGCGGCTTCGGACTGGTCGTCGAGATCGAGACCTACATCCCCGGTGTCGACGAGGCCAAGGCGAAGGAACTGGCCGACGCCGCCCACGCGTTCTGCCCGTACTCGAAGGCCACCCGCGGCAACATCGACCACACGCTGACCGTGCGCGTCTGAGACCGGCTCCCGCCTCCCTGGCAGGGCACCTGTCAGGGAGGACGCGGATCCGGCCCGGGAGCGGATCTAGCCGGAGCGGGAAGCGGCTTTCTCCTTGAGCAGCCGCTTGAGGCCGATGGAGTAGACCACCGCCGACAGATAGAACCCGGCCAGCATGCCCAGCGCCGCATAGGACACGCCGCCGTGGGGGAGTCGGCCGCCGTCGAAGACCTGCAGGGCGAAGATCAGGATGGATCCGGAGATACCGAACAGCAGGGCGAACAGGCCCCATCGGTTGGAGGTCGGGGCGTCGTAGAGCAGCGCCGTCGGGTCGTCGTCACGACGCATGATGGTGTCGATGAGCGCGATGTTCACCCAGGGGCCGATCCAGACGCCGAGCACCATGATGTAGCCCTCGTAGGACGCCGGGAGATCGCTGGTCGCGGCCCAGCCGAGCAGGAAGGCCAGCACGGTCATCGTGATCGGCCCGAGCAGAGTGCCCGTCCGGGGCCGAGCCCGAGCTTCTCGACGTCGAACAGCGTCCGCGCCGAGCGCAGGGTCATCGAGTTGTTGGTCCACGATCCGCCGATCAGGCACAGCAGGACCACCACCCCCAGCCAGTCCGGCAGGAACGACGTGAACTGTGTGGTCGGGTTGACCTCGGCGGCGTGCCCCTCCGCCTCGACGACGATCGCAGCGGAGGTTCCGATGATCATCAGGAATGTGGTCGCGATGAACAGCCCGAGACCCGAGCAGACGCCGGCCATCCGCGGCGAGGCGCTGACCGGGGTCCACTTGCTGTAGTCGGTCGCATACGGATTCCAGCCGATGGTGTACGCCCACGCGATACACGCGACGACGACGATCGCGATGAGTCCGTTGAGGTTCCACGGCTGACCGGCGTCGACCGACGGATCGGCCTTGACGAAGCCGATGATGCCCGACACCACCAGGACCACGGTGATCAGCGGAAACAGATAGCGCTGCACCGCGGCGAACGGGATGTCGATCTGGGCGAGGAACAGCTGGACCACGACGGCGACCGCGGTCCCGGCCACCACCGGAAGTCCGAACAACGAGTTGATCGCGAGACCGGCGACCACCGAATTGACGATGAACCAGCCGAACGAGCTGATGATCGCCATCATCGTGGTGACGATCAGGCTGCCCAGGTCACCGAACGCCGACCGGCCGAGCACGATCTGCGGGACCTTCAGCTGGACCCCGCGGGTGGTGAGCACACCGTGGCTGATCGCACCGAACGCAGTTCCGAGGACGATGCCGATCACCGCCTGAACAAGGCTCATGTCCAGGTAGAGGACGACGATCATGCCGACGTAGACGGCGCCGAACTCGATGTGCGGTGTCACCAGCCAGGTCCAGAAGAACCACCAGCTGCTGCGGCCCCTGCCCGACTCGGTCTCGGCGGTTGGCGACTCGGTCTCGACGACCGTCCCGTACCCGACGACGCGAACTCCGGCGGGCAGTGAACGTGGTTCGACGGCACTTATTCTTCGACGGCTCCTGGCGGATTCAGGTCTGGTCTGGGCGTGGTCGTGCTCGTGGCCGTGGCCCCGATCGCCCGGTGGTGCAAGGGACGTCCGGTGGGTGCACGGCGTACGAGTGTGCTTCTCTGATCTTCTGTTTTCACAGTATTGAGGCGAATGGGCGACCGGTTATCATCTCCTGGCCGTTCTTCGTCCCACATCGGTTGCCCGTTCGTCCCCAAACACACGTGGGTGACGTGCCTCATAGTCGCCCGGGACGTCGCGGTAGCGTGGCCGTGTGGATTCTGGGTATGCGCTCGCGAGTGTGGGGTTCGTGGTCGTCGTGGGGGTCGTGGCCTACGCGTACTTGGCCGGCAGGGACACGCATCGGTTGCGTCAGGGGGCGGTTCTGGCACGTGACCTGCGTGAGATCGCCCGTGACGACGCCGTTCGGCTGGCCGCCGTCGACGAGTTCGAGACCACGCTCTACCAACGACTGTTCTTCGCCTCGACGGTCTCGCCGCGGCTGCGCAGTGCCGCCTGGGCACTCATGGCCGCGGTGATCGGTGCCATCGGTGCCCTGGTCACCCGGGGTGACGGCGTCGTGCTGACCGTCGTGCACGGCGTCGCGCTGGTGCTCGCGGTCCTGTTCGGTCTGGCGGCGCTGTTCTTCGTGGTGATGGCCGCATTCCATGCCGCCACGACGCCGCGGGTGTCCTTCGCCGAGTCCTATGCGGCGACGGCGTCGGCCGGTGAGTCCGCCCCGGTGCGGGACACAGCGGACGAGGACTGAGACCTGCGGCTTTCGTGCCGACAGTGGCGACACCGCACGCCATGCGATCTGTGACGTGAAGCCGCATGTTTTGTGCCACGCTTCGCGACAGGGTTTTTCCAGTCGACTGCCAGGAAGGGGTCGATTGGCGTCGATCGCTTCACCATGTCTCATGTTTGGTGATAGCATGCTCAGATTTGTATTCGTGCTGTTCCGGGGTGATTTCGCGGCCCTGGCCCCGTCACTTCGCTCTCACCTGCGGAAACCCGAACCTGCACGCCCCCGGGGCGGTCGGCGCGTCGGAAACGACAGGGATCTGTGGCCCCGGGGGCATCGCCCGCAGCGGGGGACTTTCGTCCGGTGGTGCAAGCCCTCTGGCTGAGATTAGATATTCGAGGTGATCCTTGCGTGCGGCCCCAATTGTCCGTGGTGTCCGGTCGGAAGGAACACCAGGGACACTTTGCGTCCGTATGTGAGAAAGGTATGACGTCGTGACACTGCCCGACGGAGGCGACGCCGCGGTCACCGCGCAGATCGCTCCCATCGCCGGCGGTGGGGATGACACCCCACTGCTGGTTGCCGAGAACATCGAGGTCAACGCTTCCTGGGGCCATATCTACGGTCCTGTCTCATTCACGGTCCGGCCGGGCGGCGTGACCGTCCTCGTCGGCTCGGGCGGACGCGGTCGCACCGCACTGCTGCTGACCCTGGCCGGCCGGATGAAGCCGTCGAAGGGTCAGCTGCACTCGTTCGGGCACACCAACAACGCGCAGCACCTCTTCAAGCAGGCCGCCATCGCCTACATCGACGAGGTCGACGAGATCGAGCAGACGATCCGGGTCCGCGACGTCGTCACCGAGACCATCCGGTGGGCGGCCCCCTGGTACAAGTGGGTCGCCCCGGCCAAGCAGGACGATCTCGAGCGGATCTGCCGTCCGGTGTTCGGTCCCTACTCGCTGCCCACACTCGAGGCCTACGTCGAAGAGCTGCCCGAGCTGACCGCGGCACTGTTCCGCATCGCGGTCGCCAACGTGCGCAAGCCACCGCTGCTGGTGGTCGGCGGTGTGGACCGTCTGACCCGTGTCGACAGCGCACACAAACTGATGGCCCGCCTGGTGGACCTCGGCCGCGAGCAGACCATCATCACCGCCGACGTCAACGGTGGGTTCCCGGACCTCCAGCTACGAGACGTGATCACGGTCGACAATCTGACCGACAACGAGTTCGTGAAGCTCGAACAAGAAGAACGGAACTGACCAGATGCTCGCCGCTTTCTCGCCGGGTAGCGATTTCAAGAGGTACTACCGGGGACGGATGCCCCGACTCGCACTCATCGTCATCATCCTGATGCCGCTGATGTACGGGGCGCTGTACCTGTGGGCGTTCTGGAATCCGTTCGACGCCGTCAACAAGTTGCCGGTAGCCCTGGTCAACGCCGATCGTGGCGCCACCATCGAGGGCAAGGACCTCAAGGCCGGTGACCAGGTGGTCACGGGCCTCGTCGACTCCAAGCAGCTCGACCTGCACCTCGTCTCCCAGGAGGAAGCGGAGCAAGGCGTCTCCGACGGCAAGTACTACTTCTCGATCACGCTGCCGGAGGACTTCAGTGAGTCGCTGACGTCGGCGACCACCGACAACCCGCACTCGGCACAGCTGATCTTCACCTACAACGACGCCACCAACTATCTGTCCACCGTGATGGGTCAGGACGCGGCGCTGCAGGTCATCGAGCAGGTCGGGGCGCAGGTCGGACAGCAGACCTTCGACGTGGTGCTCAACGAGGCCACCGCACTGATGCCCAAGCTCAAGCAGGTGCAGTCCGGTGTCAACGAGCTCAACAGCGGCATGAAGACCGCCAACACCGGTGCGCACGAGCTGGCCACCAACCTGGTCACCGCCAAGGACGGCGCCGGACAGCTCGCCAGTGCCCTCGGCGAGCTCGACGGTGTGGTCGACAAGGCCACCACCCCGCTGCTCAACGCACTCGGTCAGGACCAGACCGGGATCACCGCCGCGGAACTCACTGCCACCGCCGATCGCCTGGCCACCAACACCGGCACGGTCAGCACCCAGCTGAACCAGGCCGCGAACGGTCAGTCGCAGGCCTACCAGGTGGTCTCGTCGGCGCTCGCCCAGCTGCAGCGCAGCAGTGACCCCAACATGCGGGCACTGGCGCAGACGCTCTCGCCGGTGCAGACCTTCCTCGGCACCCAGGGGCTCGGCCCGAACGCGAACAACCAGATCAGTCAGGTCCGCACCGACGCCAACGCACTCTCCGAGCAGCTGTCCAACCCGAACAGTCCGCTGCGCACCGTGCTCGCGCTGTCGGAGAACGGTGGACTGCGCAACGACATCCAGACCCTGCGTTCGGCCGCGGGTGAGCTGAGCTCGGGCGCCAACCAGTTGAGCACCGGTCTCGGTGAACTCAGCACGGGTGCCGACGAGCTCGCCGACGGCACCACCCAGCTGGCGGCCGGTACGGCGCAGCTGGCCACCGGTGTCGACGAAGGGGTCAAGATGATCCCGCACTGGTCGGACCAGCAGAAGGCCGCCCTGGCCAAGACCCTCGGTCAGCCGGTCGCGCTGCAGGAGAACGTGCTCAACGAGGCCAAGACCTTCGGTACCGGCTTCGCCCCGTTCTTCTTCGGACTCGCGCTGTTCGTCGGCAGCATCATCGCGTGGATGCTGTTCAAACCTCTGCAGGCGCGGCCGATCGCCCAGGGGCTGAACTCGTTCCGCGTGGTGCTGGCCTCGTATGCGCCGACCTTCGCGGTGGGCATCCTGCAGGCGACGATCCTCTACCTCGTCACCGTGTTCGCGATCGGACTCAAACCCGTCTATCCATGGGCCACATACGGTTTCATGTTGTTGATGGTCGCCATGTTCATGGCGATGATCCAGATGTTCGACGCCGTCTTCGACATAGCCGTGGGTCGCGTGGTGACCCTGGCCTTCCTGATGGTCATGCTGACCTCCGCGGGCGGCATCTATCCGGTACCCACGACCACCAAACCCTTCCAGTACATCCACTGGGTCGACCCGATGACCTATACCGTCACCGGTCTCCGACAACTCACCGTCGGCGGTGTGGACCAGAGGTTCTGGACGGCGCTGATCGTGGTGATCGCCCTGATATTCGTGTTCCTCGCGATCACGACACTCGCGGCACGAAGAAACAGGCAGTACAACATGGACCGTCTGTACCCCCCGGTCGAGGTCTAGGAGGTCTCCGGACTGCACTGATTCGGCTACGAGTTGCCCTGACACCCCGTCGATTTCGTATCACTCACTCAAGGAGCAGCCTTGTCCAAGCACACCAATGCGCGTGCCACCACCAACTCCACCGAGTCGCACATCATCAACCCGGTCTTCGTCCGACCGGGTGAGGCGACGGAGTTCCCGAAGTTCACCATCCCGGACGGCCTGAGCCTGCCGGAGACCGCGTACCAGATCGTCCACGACGAGGCGATGCTCGACGGCAACGCGCGACTGAACCTCGCCACCTTCGTCTCCACCTGGATGGACGACGAAGCTCGGAAGCTGTACTCCGAGACCTACGACAAGAACATGATCGACAAGGACGAGTACCCGCAGACCGCGGCGATCGAGGACCGGTGCTGGAAGATCATCGCCGATCTGTGGCACGTCCCGGACGTCAGCAAGTCGATCGGTACCTCGACCATCGGTTCGTCCGAGGCCGCGATGCTCGGCGGTCTGGCGCTCAAGCGACACTGGCAGGGTCGCCGCAAGGCCGAGGGCAAGTCGATCGAGAAGCCGAACCTGGTGCTCTCCACCGCGGTCCAGGTCTGCTGGGAGAAGTTCCTCAACTACTTCGAGGTCGAGCCCCGCTGGGTGCCGGTCTCCGAGGAGCACCCGGTCTTCGACGGTTACGAGCTCGAGAAGTACGTCGACGAGAACACCATCGGTGTGGTCGCGATCGTCGGTGTCACCTACAACGGTCTGTACGAGCCGGTCAAGGAGATCTCGGCCAAGCTCGACGCGATCCAGGAGTCGACCGGCCTCGACATCAAGATCCACGTCGACGGTGCCTCCGGTGCCATGGTCGCGCCGTTCTGCCAGCCCGAGCTGGAGTGGGACTTCCGGGTTCCGCGCGTGGTGTCGATCAACACCTCCGGTCACAAGTACGGCCTGGTGTTCCCGGGTCTGGGCTGGATCATCTGGCGTGACACCGAGGCCCTGCCGGACAGCATGGTCTTCCACTGCAGCTACCTCGGTGGCGACATGCCCACCCTGGCCCTGAACTTCTCGCGCCCCGGCGCGCAGGTGCTGCTGCAGTACTACAACTTCCTGCGTCTGGGCCGTGAGGGCTACCGCCAGATCCAGCAGGGGTCGATCGACGTCGCGACCTACCTGTCGGGTCAGATCGAGAAGCTCGGCCCGTTCGAGCTGGTCAGCCGCGGCGACACCATCCCGGTGTTCGCATGGCGTCTGAAGGATGGCTACACCGACAAGTGGAACCTCTACGATCTGTCGGATCGCCTGCGTCTCAAGGGCTGGCTGGTCCCGGCCTACCCGAACGCCGAGGGCCTGGAGAACCAGACCCTGCAGCGCGTCGTCGTCCGGGCGGGCCTGAGCCACGACCTGGCCACCGCACTGCTGCGTGACATCGAGAGCGAGATCGCGTTCCTCGACGCGCTCGAGTCGCCGATGCCGCGTGAGGGCACCGGATCGCACTTCCATCACTGAGCGTCGTACCCGGTACGGACGAGCGGTCACCGCTCGTCCGTACCGGGTTTTCGCACCGACGACCGATTCCCCTGGCTTCCCCCGCGGATACGCGCTGATGCACGACAGGATCATGTGATGACCTCTGTGACCGCCCAGTCCTCGGCGGCTCCGACTCCCCGATGGAAGGTGCTGCTCCTCGCCCCGACGCTGACCAAGCAGTGCTGGGGCTTCATGATCGGGTCGGCGCTGTTCTCGCTCGGTTCGGCGCCCTGGCTCGGTGAGTGGATGGGCGCGTCGAACGCCAACATCTGCTACTTCATCGGTGCCTGGTTCTTCACCTATGCGGGCATGATCCAGCTGATCAACAGCGGTGCGGTGAGCGTCGCCGTCGATTACGCGCCGGGCCGTATGGTGCGGGCCGAGTGGCTGGCCGCCTCCACGCAGTCGTTCGGCACGATCCTGTTCAACGTCTCCACCACCTCCGCGTTGGCCGCGCACACGATCGCCTCCGAGAAGCATCTCGTGTGGTCGCCGGACGCCGGCGGGTCGGTGGCCTTCCTCATCTCCGGCGTCATGGTCCTGGTCGCCTACTCGCACACGGCGAAGGCATGGGACCCGGGCAAGATCGGGTGGTGGTCGGGCGTCATCAACTTCCTCGGATGTGTGGCCTTCGGTGTGGCCGCCGTCGGTTCCTACATCGCCCCCAACGGCAACACCATCGACAACACCCTTGCCAACGCCGGTACCTTCATCGGTGGGCTGTGCTTCCTGGTGGCCTCACTCGTCGTCCTGCCCCAGTGGACGCGATCGACACGCTGATCCCGCCGTGCCCACTTCGCAGCGACTGTCCCCGGATCGAGTCCGGGCCTGGCAGACCCAGATCGGGGCACTGGACCCGATCGGCGACAACTCGACCCGGCTGTTCCGGCGCACCGGGGTGGACGGACTGGCGAACTATCTCCCCGCGCTGGAGATGGTGGTCGACGATCCGACGGAGTTCGACGAGGTGGCCTACTGGCGTCCGCTCTCGGATCTGCTGGTCTACGTCCTGATCCGGACGCCGTGCACGATGCGGCGTGACCCGGCGCTCATCGCCGAGTATCCCTCGCAGTACGCCATCGTCGGGACCCAGACATTCGCCGGTGGCGGAGTCCTGCGCCAAGACGGGCAGGAACTGCCGTACCGACACCCCAACCACCTGCTGGTGGTCAACAACAACTTGCCCTACGAACACACCGCCTATTCCGTTGCCGATCTGGCCGGGCTGTGGATCCCGTTGGAGCTGTTGGGACATGACACCGAGGCGGGGCAGTCGCCGCTGGGGCCGGTGGTCACCGACACCCCGCTCGCCCGTGCCGCGGCGGCGTTCATCCGCAACTTCGCCTACGACGTCGCGGTGCGGGGCGCCGAGGTCGACCCGGACACCGAGCTGGCCGCGATCGACCTGGTCCGCGCCGCCGTCGGTCAGCGGCGGGCCGCCGACACGTTCGCCGATCTGCAGAACCGTCCGGTGTTCGTCCGGGAGGCCACCCGCACCCTGATCGAGCAGAACTTCCGCGATCCGGCCTTCGGTGCCGAGTCCATCGCCAAGGCGCTGCACATGAGTCGTCGGCATCTGTATCGGCATTTCGTCGACACCGAGGAGACCCCCGCCACGATGATCGCCGCACGCCGGCTGGAGCGTGCGCGGGAGTTGTTGTCGCACTGGGAGAACGCCGGACTGGATGCGATCGCAGCGGCGAGTGGTTTCACCTCCGCGGCGACGCTGCGCAACCGATTCCGGGCGGAGTACGAGATGACGCCCAACGAGTATCGGCGGGGCGCGGTCGGTGGTCAGGCGCAGCCGGATACCGACGGGGGGCTCCGATGATCTCCCAGCACCACGGGCTCGATCCGCTCCTCGTGGCCCGTTGGCGTCGTGAGATCGGCCTGTCGATGGCCAAGGGCCTCGACGACGTCACTCATCTGCGAGGGCGCAATGGTATTGCTGCAGAACGCCGTTGGCGATTCGACTGCCGGGACCCGGGGACCTTCGAGGCGTGGATCTACCAGCGCGAGTTGTCGTTGATGCACTGCCTGTGTGGGCTCTACACGCCCTGCAGCCTCTCCCGCGACGCCGAGCACATCAGCCGTACCGAGAAACCGGGCGTCTATGTCTTCGTCCGCACCATCGCCGGTGGGTTCGTCGCTCGGCACGGACGCAACGAGCACTCCTACACCGCAGGCCAACTCGTCGCTGCGCGGACCGACATGCCGCTCACCCTCACCATGCCCACCGCCGGTGACATGACCGGTGTGGTGATCCCGTTCGACCTGCTCGGTGGCGACATCGGCGGGAGTCGTTGGGACGGTGGGGTGCTCGCCGCCGACAATCTCCTGGGACGTGCGACCTCCCAGTTCATCCGCCGGCTCTGCTACACCGCGGTGACCGATCGGGCCTCGGTGGACACCGAGTTCGAGGAGGCCGGACTCAACCTGATCCGCAACCTGCTCGGCAACGTCGGTCACGACATGGACCGCGGGCGCGACATTGCGATGTCGGTGCGGCTGGCGACCCGTGAACTCATCGAGGAGAACTTCACCGATCCCTCCTTCTCCGCGGACTCGATCGCCCGCGACCTGCACATCAGCCGGCGGCATCTGTACCGGCAGTTCTCCGGGGCCGGTGACTCGGTGGCCGCGATGATCACCTCCCGGCGGCTCGACCGGGCGCGGGAGCTGCTGGTCCGCGCCGGGATGATCACCCTCGAGGAGGTTGCGCGGCTGTCCGGCTTCAGTTCGGTTGCCACGATGCGCAATCGGTTCCGGGGCCGATACGGACTCACCCCGAGTGAGTTCCGGGACCGGTCGCGGACCGTCGGGGGTGGACAGCCGGCGGGACTGGCCGGGCTGCCGGAACCGGCGCGACCGGTACTCGATCCGCTCGCCGATCTCGACGACGGTCCGAGCGTGGTGTCCTGACACCTGCGAGGATGGGGGCGGAGACCAGGAGGCGATGTGAGCGAGCAGAACACCGACCGGACCGATGTCGACGACATCCGCGCACGGGTACACGAGCTGATGCCCAGGGCCAGGCAGGATCTGGCCGAGATGGTGGCCTTCGGGTCGGTCTACGACCCCACCCGGCCGCCACCGCCGGACTGTGCGGAGATGGTCGCGTGGCTGCAGACGGCGTTCACCGAGATCGGGGTGCACGACGTCGCCGCGCACGTCACCGCCGACGGGTCGCAGGCGGTCACCGGGCACATCCCCGGACCGCCCGGCGCGCCGACGGTGCTGCTCTACTTCCACCACGATGTGCAGCCGGCCCTCGACCCGGCCCTGTGGGATTCCCCGGCGTGGACGCTGACCGAACGTGACGGTCGCTGGTACGGGCGCGGTGCGGCGGACTGCAAGGGCAACATCGCCGTTCACCTGACCGCCCTGCGGGCGCTGGCCGCCGACCCGCCGGTCACCGTCAAGATCATCGGTGAGGGATCGGAGGAGCAGGGTTCCGGCGGCCTGGAGGACTTCGTGCCGAAGCATCCGGAGCTGCTGGCCGCCGACGCCATCCTGATCCTCGACTCGGGCAACATCGAGGTGGGCCGGCCCACCCTCACCACCAGCCTGCGCGGGATCGCCAACATCGTCGTCGGTGTCGAGACCCTGGGCTCGGCCATGCATTCCGGCATGTTCGGCGGTGCGGCGCCGGATGCCCTCGCCGCGCTCATCGCGATGCTCGCGACACTGCGCGACGAGCACGGCAACACCACCGTGCGCGGCCTCGAGACCGATCAGGCGTGGGACGGCATCGACTACCCCGAGGCACAGTTCCGCAGTGATGCAACGGTTCTCGACGGTGTAGGGGTACTGGGCACCGGCAAGATCGCGGAGATGGTGTGGGCGCGGCCGGCTGCCACGGTGCTCGGTATCGACTGTCCGCCGGTGGTCGGGTCGTCGGCGGCGGTGCAGCCGAGCGCGCGGGCCCGGATCAACCTGCGGGTGCCGCCGGGGATGGATCCGCAAGCGGCACAGGACGCGCTGATCGCCCACCTGACCGAGGTGGCGCCGTGGGATGTGCGTGTCTCGTTCGAGCGGGAGGCGATCGGTGCGCCGTTCTCGGGGTCGACGTCGGGACCCGCATTCGATGCGCTCACGCGGTCGCTGGGCGCCGCATACGGCCGGGATGTGGAGCAGCAGGGGCAGGGTGGGTCGATCCCGTTGTGCACGGTGCTCGCCGAGACCTTCCCCGATGCCGAGATCATGCTGTTCGGTGTGGAGGAGCCGCGCTGTCTGATCCACGCCCCCAACGAGAGCGTGGACCCGACCGAGATCGAGAACATGGCGGTCGCCGAGGCACTGTTCCTGCACGACTTCGCCAGGAGCGCCGCGGCCTCGGACTGAGGCAGGACGACGCCGGGGGCGGAAACGACTCGGGCCGGACGCGATCGGTGATCGCGTCCGGCCCGGCGTTTTTCACGTTCTGGAGGTCAGTGCCCTCACAGGCCGTCGGCGCGCGGCTTCCAGCTGGCCACCGCCCAGATGACGATGATGTCGAGGATGATGATGATGATCGCCCACACCGGGTAGTACGGCAGCCACAGGAACTGCGCGATGATCGACAGGGATGCGATCAGGATGGCCGCGACGCGTCCCCAGTCGCTGCCCACCACCAGACCGCCGGCCACGATCACCGCGATGATGCCGAGCACGATGTGGATCCAGCCCCACGAGGTCAGGTTGAACTCGAAGATGTAGTCCTCGGTGAAGACCAGCAGGTTGTCGTTGTTGACCGCCGAGATGCCCTGGAAGATGGCGACGATGCCGGCGACGAAGAGCAGGGCGGCCGCCACGATCGAGATGCCGACCGCGAAGCCTTCCTTGGTCGCCGCGTTGATCTGTTTGTCGGTGTTGGACTCACTCATGAAAAACGTCCTTTCGCTGTGCACACGCCGGTGCTGTCCGAATTGATCGTAGTAAAGGTGAGGAGTGCACTGAAGTCATCTGTGGGCATATCGCCCAAGTCGGCACAAAAGTGTCGCAAAGTGTCCGCTGACCAGGCGATTTAATACTTTGCGCCGGTAGGGGGTAACCTAGTCGAGGTTCCACACACGGGGTGTGGCGCAGCTTGGTAGCGCGCTTCGTTCGGGACGAAGAGGTCGTGGGTTCGAATCCCGCCACCCCGACGCTAGGTTGAGATAGCAGAAGAGGCCCTGGCCGGAGAAATCCGGTCAGGGCCTCCTCGTTTCCGGCCGAACCCGGCACGAAAGTGTCGACGAACGTGCATGTATCCGACGACATTCCGTCACGAATCCCGGGCCGTCGCATACGACTGCAGGAACAAGGCCTCGACGAGTGCCATGTGCTCGATCTCCGACGGGTCGACGCTCTCGTTGGGTGCGTGGATCAGGCACTGCGGTTCCTCCACGCCGAGCAGCATGATCTCGGCGTCGGGGAAGGTCTCGGCGAAGACATTGCACAGCGGGATCGATCCGCCCTGTCCCATCAGCAGGACCTCGGTGCCATAGGCGCGTCGCATGGCGTCGACCATCGTGTCGTAGCCGACACCCGCGGTGGCGCCGATGAACGGTGCGCCGTCGGCCTCCCGGTCGATCGTCACGCGCACGTGCCACGGCGCGGCGCGCTGGAGATGGTGGATCAGCGCCTGCTGGGCGACCTGTGCGTCCATCCCGGGCGGCACACGCAGGTTGATCCGGGCGCGGGCACGTGGCTGGATGGCCGCCGACGACCCGACCACGGGCGGACAGTCGATGCCCAGGACGGTGGCGGCCGGTCGGGCCCACACCATGTCGGCGACACTGCCCGAGCCCAGGAGATCCACTCCGTCGAGGACCGTGGCGTCGGTCCGGAACGCATCGACCGGATACTCCACGCCATCCCAGTGCGCCGATGCGTCCAGTCCGGCGATCGTGGTGTTGCCGTGCTCGTCACGCAGTGTGGCCAGCATCGCGACGAGCGCGGCGAGGGCATCCGGCGCCGCGCCGCCGAACATGCCGGAATGCATTGCCGAAGAGAGGGTCTCGACGGTGACGACGACGTTGGCGATCCCCCGGAGGCTGGTGGTGAGGGCCGGGCGGCCGACGGCGAAGTTGCCCGAGTCGCAGACGAGGATGGCGTCGGCGGCCAGCAGATCGGCGTGCTTCGGCACGAAGTCCTCGAGGCCACCGGTGCCCTGCTCCTCCGATCCCTCGCCGACGATGGTGATGTTGACACCGCGCTCGCCGCCCAGTGCACGAAGGGCGGCGAGATGCATCGCGATGTTGCCCTTGCAGTCGGCGGCGCCGCGCCCGTACCAGCGGCCGTCACGTTCGGTCAGCGTCCACACCGGGGAGTCCCACTGGTCGTCGCCCAGCGGCGGCTGGACGTCGTGGTGGAAGTACAGCAGCACGGTCGGGGCGTCGTCGGGGCCGGCCAGATGGCCGACCACGGCCTTGCTGCCGTCCGAGGTGGTGTGGGCGGCGACGTCGTCGAATCCGATGGCCGAGAACGACTCCTGCAGCCAGTCGACCATCTTGTCGCACTCCTCGGGGGGCGACTGCGCGGCGTCATGGACCGACCGAAAGGACACCATCTCGGTCAGATCCGTTCGTGCACGTGGCATCTGGGCATGAACGCGGTCGCGTAGGGTGTCATCGGTCATCGCTGCTCCTCGGTTGCGGGGTCGGACGTGGTGGTGCGGGGCCAGATCCAGAACACCGCGGCGGCGGAAGCGAGCACGATGATCGCCGTGACCAGCATGGTCAGGCCGAGTCCTCGGGAGAAGGCGTCGATCACGGTGTCGGTCACCATCTTCTGGAGATCGGCGGGCAGTCGGGACAATGCCTCGGTGAAGGACGACGAGTTCACCAGCGCGGCATGGGCCTGATCGATCTCCGGCTGTGTCATACCCGAATCGGCCACGGCATGGTGGGAATCGGCGATCGTCAGGCCGCGGGTGATCGCGGTGAGCAGGGCGACTCCGAGTGCCCCGCCGACCATGCTCGACATCTTGAAGACACCGGCGGCGGTGCCGGACAGGCGATCCGGGACATCGCCGACAGCGGTGTCGGAGATCGGGGTGGACAGCAGGCCGAGGCCGCAACCGATCACCACGAGCGCCACCATGATCAGCCAGAGCGTCGAATCATGGTGCAGCGGGGAGATCACCGCGAATCCGACGGCCAGGACGACCAGGCCGAGCAGCACCGGCCGGCGTCCACCGACACGTTCGTCGAGCCGTCCGCCCAACGGGATCAGGGCGAAGATACCGATCGTCGCGGGCAGCATCAGCAGACCGGCGGTCACGGCGCTGTACCCGCGCGCATTCTGCAGCCACAGCACCAGCAGGTAGCTCAGCCCCGCGTAGGCGAGATTCATCACGAGGTTGGCGGTCAGTGCGCCGTCGTAGGCACGTAACCGGAACAGCGACAGATCCACCAGCGGCGCAGTGGCCTTGCGCTCCCACAGCACCCAGCCGACGGCCAGGACCGCAGCCGCCACGAACAGGCCGATCACCAGCGGCGACGACCAACCGGCCGTGGGACCGTCGGTCAGCGCGTACAACAGGGCGAAGACGGCCAGCCCGAGAGTCGCGAGGCCGAGCCAGTCGATGCGATGGTCGGCACCGGCATCGCTGACCTCGGGGGTGACCACGGCGATGGTGATCGCGGCGGCGGCCAGTGGCAGGTTGATCCAGAACAGCCACTGCCACCCCGGTCCGTCGGTGATCACCCCGCCGATCGCCGGTGCGAGCGCCTGCCCGCCCCAGGCGACCGCCTGCCAGATCCCGAAGGCGGTGAGCTGTCGGGAACCGGTGAACTGGGCGGGGATCACCGCGAGTGTCGCCGGGAGGATCAATGCCGCGCCGATTCCCATCAGGGCCCGCCCGACGATCAGGACCTCGACCGACGTCGCGAGCGCGGACAGGATGGAGAACACCGCGAACACGGCGATGCCGACCTGTAGTACCCGACGCTGACCGAAGATGTCACCGAGCTTGCCCGAGGCCACCACGAATGCGCCGGCGGTCAGACTGAAGGCGTTGTTGGCCCACTGAAGACTGCCGAGATCGGCGTGCAGGTCGTCGGCGACGGTCGGTGTGGCGACCCCGAAATCGGCGAAGGCCAACCACACCAGACCCGCCGCGGTGCAGGTGGCCGTCAGCGAGATCCATCGGCGTGAACCGGGTACGGTGGCCGCCGTCGTCATCGCGCGTAGTTCTGCTCGTCGATGAACTCGCGGACCACGGCCGCATTCTGTGGACAGTAGACCTCGACGATCAATCGCATTCCCTCGAAGACGTTCTCGGTCAAGATGATCGGACGGACATAGAACTCGCCACCGACGCCGATCTGGGTCTTGAGGTAGCCCAGTTGTTCCTTGCTGCCGGTGGCCGCACAGACGGTGCCGCCGTCGTCGCCGAGTACCTGGGCCACCTTCTGGGCCGGGTACGGCGTGGCCAGACCGTTCTGTTGGTACAGGGAGATCAGTTGCTCGGCCTTGGCGACCGCCTCCTTGTTGTCCCGGTGGTAGTCGTAGGTCGCCAGCATCACCACGAGGAGGACCAAGACCACAGCGCCGACGATCCAGTAGATCACCGTGCTGCCGGTGTGGCTGCTGTTGTCTGCGTGGGTGTTCGCACCGTCGGTGCTCATGACGGTTGCTCCTCGGAGTTCTCGGTGACATGCCAGCTCGGCTTTCGGAAGACGATCAGCAGCCAGGGAACGATGAGTCCCAGCAACAGGATTCCGCCGCCGACGATGCCGACGAAGGCCCACGGACTGCCGTTCCCGAACTGTGACGGCGGAACGAAACCGATCACGATCGCGGCCACCGAGGCGATGAACCCGACGCCGCACAGCAGCGGCAGCGCCGGGGCGCGGTAGCCGCGCGGGTGATCGGGGGCGATCTTGCGCAGTCGATAGGCGGCGATGAACAGCCACAGGTAGACCAGCAGGTAGACCGAGGTGGTGATGGTCATGAAGATCCAGTAGGCATTGGAGACCGCCGGGACCAGGGCGAACAGCAGCGCCAGGAGGGTGGTCACCCAGCCCTGCACCACCAGGATGTTCTGCTGTACGCCGACCTTGTTGGTCTTCTGCAGATAGGGCGGCAGGTATCCGCCGTCCTTGGCGACCAGCAGCAGACTCTTCGACGGGCCCGACAACCATGTCATGAAGCCGGCCAGCGACGCGATCACGATGGCGAGGCCGACGATGGGGACCAGCCAGCCGAGTCCGAAGTGGGCGAAGACCACCGAGAATGCCTGCATCACACCGGCGGTCAGCGAGATCTGGTCTCCGGGGACCACCCACGAGATGGCCAGCGGCGGGAGGATCAGGATCACCAGCACCAACGCCACCGCGAGGAACATCGCGCGTGGGAACTGCTTGCCCGGTTCCTTGAGTTCGTTGACGTGGACGGCATTCATCTCCATGCCGGAGTAGGCGCCGAAGTTGCTGACGATGAGCACGATGCTCGCGATGCCGGTCCAGGCGGGGAAGATGTTGCTGCCCGACATCGGGGCCGCCGACGGATTGCCCTGCAGCAGATAGACGATGCCGAGCAGCACCAGCAGGGCACCGGGGATCAGGGTGCCCACCAGCACGCCGCTCGATGCGAGTTTGGCGATCACGCCGATACCGCCGCGTAGTGCGAGAAGTACACCCGCCCAATAGACGACGATGATGACGACCGCGGTGAACACGCCGTTGGAGGCCAGCGTCGGATCGATGACGTAGGCGAGTGTGCTCGCGACGAACGACAGCAGCGTCGGATAGTAGAAGATGGTCATCGCGAACTGATGCCAGGCCGCGGCGAATCCCATGTTCGGTGAGATGCCCTCGGTCACCCAGCGATACACGCCGCCGGACCAGCCGGAGGCCAGTTCCGCCGACACCAATGCCGTCGGCACCAGGAAGACGATGGCCGGCAGGACATAGAGGAAGACGCATGCGAGACCGTAGACGGCCATCGTCGGTGCCGGGCGGAGACTGGCGACCGACGACACGGTCATCAGGGCCAGTGCCGTCCAGGTGATGTAGGAACCGGATGGACCGCGGGTCGCGCTCGTCGCGCCCGGCCCGGGTGTCGTCGAATCGGGTTCTCCGGCTGCGTTTCCGCCTGCCGTGTTTCTTCCCGATGCAGGTCCGGTGGGTTTGTCGGTCATCAGCACTCCTGGTCGAAGTGTGCGGTGCCGGTCATGCCGCCGATCTCGACCGGCACGGATGGGGGACCTTGTGGTCCGTCTGAATCCTCGCCACCCTCGGGGGTCGATGCATCACCCTCGGTGGGTGAATGTGGCGGTCACCCCCCCGAGGGTGAACTCACGAGGTGGTCACCTCGAGTGCACGTAGTCCCATCTCATCGAGCCTGGCGAGGTGTCCGAACAGCTGCGCCTCGTCGACGACCTCGCCGGTCAGGACGATGTGACCGTCGCGCTCGCCGGGGGACAGGCCCGGAAGGTCCGATTCCCGTCCGGCCGGCAACGGCCCGTCGATCATGATCTCGCAGCGCATGATTCCCTCCAATGCTCGATCGGACGGGCCGCCCCGCGTCGGACGTGTCCTTCGATCAGCTCCCGTGTTCTGCGCGCAGTTCGACCAGGTGCAGGCCCAGTTCGTCGACGCGAGAGACGAATGCGATCAGATCGGCCTGCGTGTCCAGCCGGGCGCGGACGATCGTTCTCCCGTCGTCGTGGGCGGCCCCGGCTCCCCCGATCAGGGCATACACGGCGAGCTCGGAGAGTTCCCCACCGATCACGATTCGATAGGTCGACATCGGAGCTCCTCGCATGGATGTGTGCGGTCCACCCCTCCAACACCGTCCGCCGGCGGTGTCCGATTGTCGTCACCCGGCGGGGGTGAACGGATTCGTCGTCGGGCGGAACCGGCATCGGGCGGAACCGGCATCGGGCGGAATCGGCGAGGATGAATCGGCAGACACGAATTCGCCGGAGAAGGGATTCGGGAGACCGCATTCTCGATATCGAATACCGATCGATATCGACCGAGTAATCCCTTTTCCCTCGAATTCGTGCCATTCTCGTTTTATGCCGTTCGCGCCGTTCGTGCGGTCGTCCCTGCGGTCGCGGCTCCGTCCGCCGACCGCGGTACGGTCGCGGGTGTCGCGTGCTCACCTGGCCGACGGTCCCGCGTGGGACCGTCCGGTGATGCTGTTGTCCGCATCGGCCGGATCTGGCAAGACCACCCTGCTCACCGAGCGTGCGGAACTCGTCGCGCGCAGGGGCGGGGTGGTGGCGTGGCTGACGCTGACCGACGCCGAACGGTCGGCGACCGCGTTGTGGACGGGGGTGCTGGCCGCGTTGGCGGTGGGGCATGCGGCCGCCGGGCACCATGAGTTCGGTGCCCGGATCGGCGAACTCGTCGTCGACGACGAGCTGGCGATGGTCGACGATCTCATCGACATCCTCGGGGATGCGCCGGCAGCGTCGACGCTCATCGTCGACGATGCACACGAACTGCGGGCCGGTCACGGTGCCGATGCCCTGGCGGTGTTGTCGGCGACGGTCCGGTCGGTGCGGGTGGTACTCGCCGGGCGGTGGGACCCGCCGGTGCACTGGACCCGTCTCGTGATGGCGGGGACCGCGGCGCAGATGCGCGCACCGGATCTGGCCTTCGGCCGTTCTGAGGCGCAGGAACTGCTGCGGCGCAACGCTATCGAGCTGAATCCCGGGCAGCTCGACCTCGTGATGGACCGCACCGAGGGGTGGGCTGCCGGATTGCAGCTGACCGCCGCCGCGTTGCGGAACCGTTCGGACACCACCGATCTCGACGAGTACCTGGCCGCGCTCTCCGGTGACTCCATGCCGATCGCCGACTACATCGTCGACGAGATCCTCACCGCACTCGCACCGGACGTCCTCGAATTGATGACGGCCACCTCGGTTCCCGATCAGGTGACCGTCGACCTCGCGGTGCGGCTGTCCGGGCGTACCGACGCCGGTCGGGTCCTCGAGGGCCTCGTGGCCGCGAGCATGCTCGTCGTCCGCGCACACGCAGACCCGCCCACCTACCGCTACCACGCGCTGCTGCGGGCCTACCTGCTCGCCGACGGCGCCCGCCGTGACCTGGGCGAGCAGCGTCGTGCGCTGCTGGTCTGCGCCTCCTGGGCGGAGGAACATCAACTCCCCGAACATGCCCTGGCCTACCGGATGCACGCAGAGGACTGGTCGGGGACGGTGCGGTTGCTCGAGGAGCGCGGACTCGACCTGGCGCTGCGCGGGCAGGGGAGGCTCGTCGACGAGGTGCTGGCCGGATTGCCGTCGGCGATCACCGCCGAACCGGGCATGGTGTTGTTGTCGGCGACGGTCGCCGCCGTCGCCGGAGAGGCACAGACCCTGCGGCACGCATTGCTCGGGCTCGGGGACGATCCCCGCTCACAGGCCACGTCCACCGCCGTCGTCATGCACGCGACGGCCCTGCTGATCGATTCGATGGTGTCCGGCGATCCGACGGTCCCCGGGACGGTGCCCACATCCGGGTCGCGGCAGACCCGCACCGACGACTGGGTCGGCGCCCTGCGCGACCAGCATGAGGTGGCGCCGGCGGCACAGACACTCGCGCTGGCGACCGCTGGCAGACTGTGGGCCGTCAAGGGGCGATTCGAGGAGTCGATGGCGACGCTGATCCATGCGCACCGACTGGCCGACACCGCGGGATACCACCTCCTCGCCCTGGACTGCCTGTCGTATTCGGTGATCGCCGCGGCCGGACTCGGCGACTTCGTGAAGCTCGATGAGCATGCCACGGCGGCAACGGATATGGCGCGTAGACGCGGATGGACCCGGCTACCGGCGATGGCCGGGGTGTACGGGGTCGGCGCCTGGGCCGCGTGGCGAGGGGGTCAGGACGACAGGGTGGGCGAGTACCTGATCCTGCTCGACCGTATCGACGGTGTGGTGGCGCCCCAGTCGGTGATCTCGGCGATCGCATTCGGCGCCTACCTCGATCACACGACGACCGGGGACCATCAGACGATGCGGGCCCGGACCGCGCGGCTGTGGGCCGAGTACGAGGTGACCAGCGCGGCCCCGCCGGCCTATGCGGTGCTGTTCGTCTCCGAACTGTCCGCGGCGTTGCGTGCCCGTGACCCCGCTTGGGTCGTCGAGATCCGCCGACGTTCTGAATCGGTCCTCGGTGCGCAGAGTGCGGTTCTGTGTGATGCCGTCAGGGCGATGGTCGACGGGCACGCATCCCGTGCGATGCCCGCGCTGCGGGCCTTCCGCGCTGAGCTCGCCTACCTGCAGATCTGGGCCACGCTTCTCGAAGTCGCCGTGCTGCAGGAGAACCGGCAGGAATCGGCGGCGTTCGGGCGGCTGCTCGACGCCCTGGCCACGGGTGTACAGACCGGTGCGGTCCGGCCGTTCCTCGAGGCACCGGAGCCGGTGGCCGAGATCGTCGTCGGCAACGCCGGACGCTTCGGCGTGCTGGAGGGTTTCGCCGCATCGATCACCACGACACTGCGCACCCGGGGTGCCACGAACGACGTCCCGGATCTCACACCCAAGGAGCGGGAGGTGTTGCGCGACCTGCCGTCGGATCTCACCATCGCCGAGATCGCACACGCGCGGACGGTGTCGGAGAACACGATCCGCACCCAGCTGAAGTCGATCTACCGCAAGCTCGGGGTGGGGTCGCGGCGTGATGCGGTTCGCCGTGCCCAGATCCTCGGGCTGGTGTGAGGAGATCGAGAACAGCTGACCGGCAACCGATTCGGCCTGTCGGTGTCTGCGCCGGCTCAGACGTCCAGTTGTGTCGCGAGATCCTCGATGTCGCGGGCGTGGAAGTCGTTGTGCGGTGAACCCGAGTCGTCCTTCGGGTCGCCACCCCATTCGGCAGGCCGCTCGATGAAGGCGGTGTGCAGGCCGTGTGAGCGGGCGGCGTCGAGGTCGGACTGATGGGTGGCCACCATCATCACCTGGGCCGGCTCGACCTCCAGCAGCCGTGCCAGTCCGAGGTAGGTCTCGGGGGCCGGTTTGTAGTGGTGCCACAGATTCGAGGCGCCGATGACATCCCAGCCGAAGTCGTTGTGCTTGGCCATCTCCGACAGCAGCGCGACGCTGCCGTTGCTCAGTGCGCAGACGGTGAAGCGGCGGCGGAGCCGGGCCAGACCCGGCGCGGAGTCCGGCCAGCCGGGAATCGTGCGCCAGGCATGCACCAGACGTGCCACCGTGGCGTCGTCGGCGGCGACACCGGATTCGGCGAGCACACCCCGCAAGGTCTCGGTCTGCAGGTCGTCGAGACCACGCCAGGGCAGCTCACCGGACTCCACCCGGGCCAGGATCGGTGCGTACCGGCGGCGCCACTCCCGTGTCAACGCGGCCGCATCGTGTCCGGGCAACTCCGCGGCCATGGCGTCACGGATACCGGTGAACCAGTCGGCGACGGTGCCGAAGGTGTCGAAGGCCAGGACCCTGATCTGATCGGCGGTGGTCACCGGCACGCTCAGTGGGCGTCGGTCGCGAGCTGCGGCAGCGAGTGGTCCTCGTCGAAGGAGGCATCGCCGTGCGAGACCGGGGTCAGCGTCAGCAGACTGGCCTCGGGGCGGCAGCAGAAGCGGGCCGGCGCATAGGGGGAGGTGCCCAGACCGGCGCTGACGTGCAGCTGCATCGACGCACCCCAGCGCGAGGGACCCTTCACCCGGGACCGGTCGATGTGGCAGTTGGTCACCAGTGCGCCGACGCCCGGCAGGCACAGCTGGCCGCCGTGGGTGTGACCGGCCAGGACCAGGTCGTAGCCGTCGTCGGCGAAGCGATCGAGCACCCGCGGCTCGGGTGAATGGGTCAGTCCCAGCCGCAGGTGGGCCAGCGGATTGGGACGTCCGGCGACGGTGTCGTACCGATCACGCTCGATGTGCGGGTCGTCGACCCCGGCCGCCACCACCCGCACTCCGCCGATCTCGAGCTCACGCACGGTGTGGGTGGTGTCCAGCCATCCGCGCTCGACGAATGCCGCCCGCAGATCCTGCCAGGGCAGCGGCTCACCGTGGGTGCGCTTGTGGTCTTTCTTGAAGTACTTGAACGGGTTCTTCGGCTTGGGGCCGAAGTAGTCGTTGGACCCGAAGACGAACAGACCCGGCCGCGACAGCAGACCACCGAGTGACTGGATCACCGCGGGCACCGCCTGCGGATGGGCGAGGTTGTCACCGGTGTTGACCACCAGGTCGGGTTCCAGGGCGTCGAGCTCGGACACCCACGCCTGCTTGAGCCGCTGGCCGGGCATCATGTGCAGATCGCTGATGTGCAACACCCGCAACGGCGTCGACCCGGGCTCGAGGACGGCCATCGTGGTGTGCCGCAACGTGAACGCATTGCGCTCGATCACCGTCGAATAGAACAGCCCGGCGGCCGCGAGACCGGCCCCCGCGGTCGCCGACCGCGCGATCGTCGACGACGGCAGGCGAAGATCCAGGCGCTGCACCGGATTCGAGTCGAGGATGGACATCAGCCCAGGATACGCGTGCAGGCGATCATCCCGGAAGATCGATCACCACCGGTCCGACGCCCGGCACCTGCACCGTCGTCTGGGTGGGCTGCCCCGACCCCTGGCCCTCGGCGCGGCGGCCGTTGCTCACATAGATCGTGATGGTGCTGCCCGGCAGGGCCGAATCGCTCGGCGCGGTGAACACCACCGTGCCCTGCGTCTTGCCGCTGTCGACCTCGAGCTGGGTGACCTTGAATCCCGCCGACTGCAGTCGCGAGGTGGCCTCGCTCGCGGTCAGGCCGGTGACCTGCGGGATTCGGCCGCGATCGGTACCCGCGACATAGCGCGGGTCGGTCGGCGGCAGCTGGGTGGGGCCGAAGTTGTTGGCCACCGGCAGCATCGCCTGATACCAGGTGCGGGCCGGTTCCATACCGCCGTAGAGGTTGCCGTCGTAGCAGGACCGCAGCGGGCTCGAGCAGATGCCCGACGGGTTGGGGCCGTCACTGTAGACATAGGTGGCGCCGGCGATGTTGTTGGTGAAGCCGAGGAAGGCCGACGAGCGGTGCGCCTCGGTGGTACCGGTCTTGCCCGAGCTGGGCAGGGTCCAACCGATGGCGCCGGCGGCGGCCGCCGAGGTGCCCGCACCCTTGTCGTCCTCGCTCATGGCGTTCGCCAGGGTGTTGGCCAGGCCGGTCTCCACCACGCGTTCGCAGGCCGGCGGATTGAACGGGACCCCGGTGAGCACCGGGTTGCCGTCCGGGCCGGGCACCGGGTTGCCGTTCTCGTCGCGCTTGATGGTGCTGATCGACCCGATCGGCGACGGCGGGCACCAGACCCCGCCGGATGCGAGGGTGGCCGCCACGTTGGACAGCTCGACGCCGTTCACCGGGAGCGGGCCCAGGGTGAACGATCCGAAGTTCCCGTCCTTGACGTACTGGGCGATGCTCTTGTCCCCGGACCCCGAGGTGCCGGGGGTGTTGTAGGACCGCAGGCCCAGCCGTACGGCCATGTCGACGGTGGGTTTGACGCCCACCTGCTTGAGGAGGTTCACGAACGCGGTGTTCGGGGACTGCGCGAGCGCCTGCGTCACCGACATCGACGCAGGGTAGCGGCCGTCGTTCTTCACGCAGTAGGCGTTGGCCGGGCAGCCGTTGGAACCGCCGCTGTTGCCCATCCCCTCCACCGCGAGGAACCCCGGCACCGGGATGTTGGTGCCGGTACCGAGCCCCTGCTCCATCGCGGCGGCGACGGTGAACACCTTGAAGACCGAGCCCGCGCCGTCGCCGACCAGCGAGAACGGCTGCGGTTGGACGGTCTCGTCGGCGGCCTGGTCGAGTCCGTAGTTGCGGCTGGACGCCATCGCGAGCACCGCGTGGGAGGTGGTGCCCGGGCGGATCGCGCTCATCACATTGGCCACGCCGTCGGCGTGCGGGCTGGCCTGGGCCTGCGCCGCGCGCTGCACCGATCGCTGTACCGCGGGGTCCATCGTGGTCTTGATGATGAAGCCGCCCCGCATCACCGAGTCCCGGGAGATCCCGTTCTCGGCCAGGAACTGCAGGGCGTAGTCGCAGAAGAAACCGTTGTTGCCGGCGCCGATGCAGCCCTGGGTGGGGATGTCTGCCTTGGCCAGGATGCCCAGCGGTGCCTGTTTGGCCTGGGTGAGCTCGTCCCGGCGGTTCGGGAAGTTCTGGATCATCGTGTCGAGCACGGTGTTGCGGCGGGCCAGCGCCGCCTCGGGGTTGGTGTAGGGATCCAGGGCGCTGCTCGACTGCACCATGCCGGCGAGCAGTGCGGCCTGCTCCACCTTGAGGTCCTTGGCGTGCACGCCGAAGTACACCTGCGAGGCCGCCTCGATGCCGTAGGCGTTGTTGCCGAACGGCACCACGTTCAGATAGCGGGTGACGATCTGCTTCTTCGCCTCCTGCTTGGCCGCGGCGTCGGACATGCCCTTGCGCTTGGCCTGCTCGGTGAGCGACTGCTCGAGGGTCAGAGCCATCCGGACCTCGCGCAGCTTGCGTGCCGGGGTGGTCTCGGTGGCGGCCTCGCGGTCGGCCTCGGTCCGGGCCAGCACGAGCAGCTGATAGTTCTTGATGTACTGCTGGTCGAGGGTCGATGCACCCTGCTGGACCTCGCCCGACGACGAGTTCTTCAGCGCGGCACGGATCGTGCCCTTCCAGTCCACACCGTCGTGTTCGAGGAACCGGCGGTCCTCGATGGAGATGATCGCCGCGACCATGTCCGGGGAGATGTCGTTGTATCCGACCTGGTAGCGGTACTGGTCGAAGAGCAGCGCGATCGGGTTGCCGGCCGAGTCGGTCATGGTGGTGACCTCGGGCAGGGTGCCGTTGAGCAGTTCGGAGGAGACGTTCTCCACCGCCGACGCGGCGCGGTTCGAGACGAGTCCGACGCCGCTGGCCACGGGATAGAGGAGACCGGCTACGAGCACACCGGCGAGGACACACGCGGCAGCGAGCGGCCCGAGCTTCTTCGAGACTGGCACCACGACAGGATACGTGTGATTTCCCGAACACCCGGTCACCGACGGGTGGGAGTCCGGTCGGGGGACACCGATCTTGGGTTTCACCTGCGGTTTCGTGCCAAGTATGCACGGTTGTGCCAGTTTTTCGCGTTCAGGGGTTGCGGCCACAAGCACAGATCCCTAGATTGAGGGCAGAATGTGACTCACCTAACAGGCGTTCCGGAGACGTGTCACACGTATCACCTCCGGACGAGGATTTCGTGAACCGGACTCCGGTGGGGAGCACTCGACGTCGGGCGATGCCGTCCGGCGATGGGCATTCACAGAACAGGGGTGACGGTATGGCGACAGCGGCAGTATCGGCGGCGGCAGTATCGGTGGGGGAGGCACGTCTGAGTTGGGTGTCGCAGGCGCGGTGCCGTGGCGAGAATCCCGACGACCTGTTCGTCCGGGGGGCCGCGCAGCGCAAGGCCGCGACCATCTGCCGGCACTGCCCGGTGCAGCTGCAGTGCGGGGCCGATGCGCTCGACAACCGCGTCGAGTTCGGTGTCTGGGGTGGGATGACCGAACGTCAGCGGCGCGCCCTGTTGCGTCAGCATCCCGAGGTCACCTCGTGGGCGGCCTTCTTCGAGGCGCAGCAGCGCCGTCAGCGCGCCGCCGTCTGAGTTCCGGTGGCCTGACCTGCAAGCCCCGAACCCGCAGGTCCTGAACCCTCAGGTCCTGAACCCGCAGGCCGGCGCACACGGCCGCGCCGCACACTTCTCCAGCCGACATCACACATCCCATCACCGACCGACACACCGGCCGAGGGCGATCAGCCCCGGCCGGTGATCTGTTCGGCGACCGCCCGCAGTGCGACGCGGTCGGCCACCTCGAACGGCAGTGACGGCACCCCGACCACCGGCACCCGCGGATGCGATGCGGTGAACCGCTGCAGCAGGTGCACCTCCCGTTTGCCGGTCGCGGCGCGCTCGGCATGCACCGCCAGCACCCCGCGCGTCAGGTCGTCGTCGACGTGGTCGAGTGCCACCCGCGCGACCTCCTCGGAGATCCCGGTGAGGTTGGGGTGGGTGCGGTTGAGGATCAGCCCGGCCAGCGGCATCGACTCCTCGGACAGCCGGTCGACGAAGAACGCGGCCTCGCGGAGGGCGTCGGGTTCGGCGGCGGCGACCACCGCGAACCGGGTACCGGGCTGCTTGAGCAGTTCGTAGGTCTTGAGTGCGCGGTCCTGGAATCCGCCGAACATCGAGTCCAGCGACTGGACGAAGGTGGCGACATCGCGCAGCATCTCGCCGCCGATGATCGTCGAGACCCCGCGCATCGCCAGACTCATCGCCCCGGTCACCATCCGGCCCACGCCGCGACCGCCGCCGACGAGCACCTTCATCAGCCGGCCGGACAGGAACGACCCCAGTCGCTGCGGGGCGTCGAGGAAGTCCAGTGCATTGCGTGACGGCGGGGTGTCGACGACGATCAGGTCCCAGCGCTTCTGCTCGAGCAGTTTGCCGAGCTTCTCCATCGCCATGTATTCCTGTGTGCCGGAGAATGATTCGGCGACGGTCTGGTAGAAGGAGTTCTCCATGATCGCCGCCGCTCGCTCCGGGGTGGAGTATTCGAGCACCATCTCGTCGAAGGTGCGGCGCATGTCGAGCATCATCGCGTCCAGGGTCCCGGTGCCGTCGATCGCCACCGGCTGCGGGTCGTTGGTGAGCTCGGACATCCCCAGTGACTGGGCGAGCCGTCGGGCCGGGTCGATGGTCAGCACCGCGACGGTCCGGCCGTGCTCGGCGGCGTGCAGGGCCATCGCCGCGGCGGTGGTGGTCTTGCCGACACCACCGGCGCCGCAGCAGATCACGACGCGGGTCTCGGGGTCGGCGAGCATCGCCCCCATCTTCAGGTCGAGCGGCATCACGCCCCCGCTTTCTGCAGCAGATTCGCCAGTTCGTACAGGGAGCCCAGGTCGATGCCGTCACCGAGCGCGGGCAGTTCCAGGGTGGGTACCTCCACGTCGTCGAGCTGGGCCTTGGCGATCTGCTGGGCCTGCAGCCGCGACGCGTGCTCGATGGTCTCGGTGAGCAGGCCGGCGAAATCGTCCTCGGAGGCGGTGATCCCGGCGGCGGCGAGGCCGTCGGCCACCCGCTGCGCGTCGATCTTCCCCTCGGCGATGTCGTCGATGGAGTCCGGTGGTAGATGGATCGGGTTGACGCGGTTGATGATCAGGCTGCCGATCCGCAGGTCCTTGCCGCGCAGTTCCTCGACCGCCTCGATGGTCTCGGTGATGGGCATCGCCTCGAGCAGGGTCACCAGGTGGATCACCGTCTCGGGGGAGTGCAACAGCCGTACCACTCCGTCGCTCTGGTTGCGGATGGGACCGGTCTTGGCCAGATCGGCCATCGCCTTGGTGACGTCGAGGAAGGTGCCGATCCGTCCGGTCGGCGGCGCGTCGACGACCACCGCGTCGTAGCGGCGCACCCCCGCCTTGTCGGAGGCGATGATGCGTTCCTTGATCTTTCCGGTGATCAGCACATCCCGCAGGCCCGGGGCGACGGTGGTGACGAAGTCGATCGCGCCGATCCGCTTCATCGCCCGCCCGGCGAAGCCCAGGTTGTAGAACATGTCGAGGTACTCGAGCAGGGCGTGTTCGATGTCGAGGGCCAGCGCCCACACCTCGCCGCCTCCCTCGGCGGTCGCCACCCGTGTGTCGGTGGGCGGCAGGGGGGCGATGTCGAAGAGCTGGGCGATGCCCTGTCGTCCCTCGCATTCGACCAGCAGGACGCGCTTTCCGTCGCCGGCCAGCGCCAGCGCCAAGGATGCGGCGACGGTCGTCTTCCCGGTTCCCCCCTTGCCGGACACGAAGTGCAGCCGCGCGCGGGCAGCGGACTCCGGCCACACATTGGTCGCGGTCAGGTCGTCGGCGGTGTCGCCGGCTGTGTCGTGAGCCACCAGATCACCTTATCCACTGTGCTCAGCGCGTGGGGCGGACCGGTTAGGCTGACCATCATGAGTGAAGTGACCGCGTGGGAGTACGTGACCGTGCCGCTGCTGACGCATGCCACCAAGCAGATCCTCGACACCTGGGGTGCCGACGGTTGGGAGCTGGTCAGCGTGTTGCCGGGGCCGACCGGCGAACAGCACGTCGCCTACCTCAAGCGTCCGAAGGGCTGAACCGACCATGACCACCTGGACTGCTCGCCTGGCCGAGCTGGGCATCACACTGCCCACCGCACCCAAGCCGGTGGCCAACTATGTGCCCGCCGTCCGCAGCGGCAACCACGTCTACACCTCCGGGCAGCTGCCGTTCGTCGACGGTGAGCTCGCGGTGCGCGGCAAGGTGTCGGAGACCGCCGAGGGCGTCGTGCGTCCCGAGGAGGCCGCCGCCTGTGCCCGGCAGTGCATCATCAACGCGCTCGCCGCGGTGGACGGCCTGGTCGGGATCGACTCGGTGGTGCGCGTGGTGAAGGTGACCGGCTTCGTGGCCTCGGCGGTCGGCTTCACCGGCCAGCCCGCCGTGCTCAACGGTGCGTCGGACCTGCTCGGTGAGATCTTCGGCGAGGCCGGCGTGCACGCCCGCTCGGCGGTGGGTGTTGCCGAACTGCCGCTGGCCGCACCGGTCGAGGTGGAACTGATCGTCGAGGTCGCCGACAACTGAGCATCGAGATCGCCGGGCTGGTCGTCGCCGCGGCGGCGGCCGGCTGGGTGGATGCGGTGGTCGGGGGTGGGGGTCTGATCCTCATCCCCGCCCTGCTGATCGGTCAGCCCGGCATCGTCCCCGCCTCGGCGCTGGCCACCAACAAGATGGCCGCGGTGGTCGGTACCGCCTCGGCGGCCTGGCGCTTCGCCCGCAAGGTGCCGCTCGACTGGCGTCGTCTGGCACCGGTGTTCTGCTGTGCGGTGGTCTGTTCCGGTGCCGGCGCCTATGTGGCCGGCACCCTGCCCCGGCAGGTCTTCGTTCCCATCGTGCTGACCCTGCTGGTCGCCGTGGGACTGTTCGTCGCGCTCAACCCGCGATTCGGTTCCGGTGCCGGCACGTTCCGGTCACGCTCCTCGATCCTCGTCGGATTCGCCGTCGCCGGTGTGGTGATCGCCTTCTACGACGGTGTCATGGGGCCCGGTACCGGAACCTTCCTGATCATCACACTCACCGCGCTGGTGGGCACCAACTTCCTGGAGAGCTCGGCGACGGCCAAGGTGATCAACACCGGCACCAATCTCGGTGCGCTGCTGGTGTTCGCCGCACAGGGGCATGTGCTGTGGCTGCTCGGTCTGGCCCTGGCGGTGGGCAATGTGATCGGTGCCCAGCTCGGCGCCCGGATGGCGCTGGGCCGTGGCAGCGGATTCGTCCGCTGGGTCCTGCTCGCGGTGGTCGTGGTGATGGTGGCCAAACTCTCCTATGACCTGCTCGCCGCGTGATCGGATAGGGTCGCAGGACAAGCAGAGTCGAGGGGGCCGGCGGTGATCGGGACGATCGGGGTGGTCACGGTGGCGATCGGCGGTGGCGATCAGCTCGGCGAGGTGGAGCTGCCATTTGCCGGGGGGACCGAGCGATTCCTGGCCCGCGGCCGTGAACCGATCGGCGTCGACCAGTCGGTTCTCGTGGTGGCGGAGTCACCCGGGCGGATCGTCGAGGTGGAGCGGTGGATCGTGCCGCCGACCGTCGGTCGTTCGGTCGATCTCCGGTGACCACGAGGCCGCTTCCCAGGATTCTGTATTCGATTGTCGTTCTGTATTCGACTGACGCAGAGGAGTACTGATGCTCGGTTACAACGTTCCGGAGCCAGACGAGGCGATGCTGATCTCCGGCAAGAAGCGCAGTGAGGGTGCCGCGCCGTTCGATGTGGTGGTGGGACATGGCAAATGGGCGATGCCGTTCTTCCGCAAGGTGCGATTCTTGTCGATGGCGTTGCACGAGGCCAGCATTCGCGAGGTCTGTGTGACCACCCAGGGTATCCAGCTCAATGTGCGTGCGGTGATCGCGCACAAGGTGGGTTCCGATCTGGCATCGATCGTCAATGCCGGCCAGCGGTTCATCTCCGAGCAGGAGGACGAGATGAATCAGCTGACCGGGCAGGTCTTCTCGGGTCATCTGCGGTCGATCGTCGGTTCGATGACGGTGGAGCAGATCATCCGCGAGCGTGACACCCTGGCCCGTCAGGTGCTCGAGGCGTCGAAGCGGGAGATGGGGTCGATCGGGCTGGTCGTCGATTCCTTCCAGATCCAGTCGATCGACGACATGGACTCCGGCTACATCAACGCCCTCGCCGCCCCGAACATCGCGAAGGTGCAGCGGGAGGCGGCGGTGGAGCGGGCGCGCGCCGACCAGGAGGCCGCCATGGCGCAGCAGGAGTCGCTGCGGAATCAGGCCGACTACGAGCGCGAGACCGCGATCAAGCGGGCCGAGATCAAGTCCGAGACCGACAAGGCCAATGCCGAGGCGGCCCAGGCCGGTCCGCTGGCCGAGGCCCGCGTCACCCAGGAGATCATCCGCGAGCAGTCGTTGCTGGCCCAGGCCCAGGCGGATCTGCGCGAGCAGCAACTGATCTCGGAGGTGGTCAAGCCGGCCGAGGCGGAGGCCCGACGCACCCGCATCCTCGCCGAGGCGGAGGCCCAGGCGGTGGAGATCTCGTCGGCGGCGGCCGCCAAGAACAATCGGATCGCCCTCGACCAGCAGCTGATCGAGCAGTTGCCGCAGTTGGTGGCGGAGGCGGCCAAGGGGCTCGGCAGCTCCAACCTGACCGTCTTCAACGGTGCGGAGGGTGTCAACGAGCTGATGACCGGAGTGGTCACCCAGGGTGCGGCGCTGCTGCGCAGCCTGCAGGACGAGATCGCGCCGCGCGTGGTCGACCATGCGGACGGGCCGGGCCGGGAGAGGTGAGGCCGGCGTCACGGCCGGTGTGGTCGGGGTGACCCGGCCACACTAGGCTGTGGCCATGACCGACCCCGGTGCCCCCGTGTCCGAGTCCCCGGCCGAGCCGACCCATCCGGCATACGGGCAGCTGCGTCAGGTCACGCCGTATGCGTCGGTGTTGTTGTGCGACAACGCCGGTGTGATGGAGCTCGACGGCACCAACAGCTGGATTCTGCGGGCGCCGGGCTGTAAGGAATGTGTCGTCGTCGATCCGGGGCCACCGCGGCACAAGAAGCACGTGAAGGCGCTCGCGGCACAGCCCGGTGTGGCGCTCACCCTGATCACCCACCGGCACTTCGACCACACCGGTGCAATCGATGCCCTGCACAAACGCACCGGTGCACCCACCCGTGCCCGGTTGCGCGAACACTGCCGCGATGGTGCCCCGTTGCGTGACCGCGAGGTGATCGACGTGGCCGGGCTGCGGATCACGGTGCTCTACACCCCCGGTCACACCGGTGACTCGGTGAGCTTCCTGGTGGAACTCGACGGTCACCGCGCGATGATCACCGGCGACACCATCCTCGGTACCGGGACCACCGTGATCGATCCGTCGGACGGCAGTCTGCGCGACTACATGGGGTCGCTGAATCGGCTGATCGTCGACGGCGCCGAGGCGGCGTTGCTGCCCGCGCACGGTCCTGACCATCCGAGGCTGGAGCCGGTCGCGCGGTTCTACAAGGCGCACCGTGAGGAACGGCTCGACCAGATCCAGCGTGCGCTCGACGAGATGGGCATCTCGGCCCGCAAGGCCAAGCCGATGAAGGTGGTCCGCAAGGTGTACGCCGACGTCGACAAGAAGCTGTGGCCGGCCGCACGGATGTCGGTCAAGGCCCAGCTGGAGTATCTCCGCGAGCACGAGTAGAGGCACCGGACTCCGGAAAGCGAACGTCACCAATCCGCGACGGCGAGGAGCCGGCTGAACGACGACGTCACCGGCATCGTTTGCGCCGCGCCGCGGTGCAGGAGGAAGCGGCGAGGAGTGGAGCAGCACCGTTAAACGACGACGTCACCGACATCGTTTGCGCCGCGCCGCGATGCAGGAGGAAGCGGCGAGGAGCGGAGCAGCACCGTTAAACGACGACGTCACCGACATCGTTTGCGCCGCGCCGCGATGCAGGAGGAAGTGGCGAGGAGCGGAGCGACGATGTCGGTGACGACGAAGAGTGGTGCTTGAGGGCGCAAACCCGCGACGGCGAAGCCGGCGCAGAACTACAGAGTTACCGGGCGCGGCGGGCGAGGCGCTCGCTGTCGGCGATCAGTACGCTCTTGCCTTCCAGGCGCAGCCAACCGCGCTGTGCGAAGTCGGCGAGGGCCTTGTTGACCGTCTCGCGGGAGGCGCCGACCAGCTGGGCGATCTCTTCCTGGGTGAGGTCGTGGGTCACGCGCAGCGAGCCACCCTCCTGGGTGCCGAAGCGCTGGGCCAGCTGCAGGAGCTGCTTGGCGACACGACCGGGCACGTCGGTGAAGATGAGGTCGGCCAGGTTGTTGTTGGTGCGGCGCAGGCGACGCGCGAGTACGCGCAGCAGCTGCTCGGCGATCTCCGGGCGATCCTTGATCCACGCACGCAGGGCGTCGCGGTCCATCGAGACCGCGCGGACCTCGGTGACCGTCGTCGCCGACGAGGTGCGGGGGCCCGGGTCGAAGATGGACAGCTCGCCGAACATGTCGGACGGGCCCATGATCGTCAGCAGGTTCTCGCGGCCGTCGGGTGACCGACGTCCGACCTTCACCTTGCCGGACAGGATGATGTACAGCCGGTCGCCGGGCTCGCCCTCGTGGAAGATCACATGTCCGCGGGGAAAGTCGACGGGCTGAAGCTGCTTGGTCAGTGCCGCGACGGCCGAGGGCTCAACGCCCTGGAATATGCCCGCCCGCGCCAGTACTTCCTCCACCAAGGAGTCCCTTCTCACTCAAAAACCGGTGGCATACCCGGAACGGCACACCACCTGCAACGCTACTCTCGCCCCCAGCATATGTGTTGAATGGGTCACTGGCGGGTCTTTGCGAACGTGTATCGGACGAGTCGGTCAGCCCGCACGACGGGTGCGGAGTTCGTCGAGTGCGGCGGGCATTCCTTCGCGCGCAAGGGTGTCCACCCCTTGGGCGTCGGTGGCCTGCAGAAACTCTTCGACGTTGTCGCGGTTGACCGCCACTCGGTCGGTCCAGGCCTGAACCTTTTCCATCCCGAGTGCGAAGAGCATCAGCACCGCCGGGAACAACAGCACGGCAAGTCCTTGCATGGGGAACAGTAAACACAACCTGTTCGGTGTCCCCCAACCTGGAACGGCCGTGGTGACCCACTTGTGACCTAACGGGTGCCGGGATCACCCCCGCCGCGGAACGTCCACACAGCCGGAATCGCTAACCTGGATCAGATGGCCGCGCGCAAGGTGTCGGCGTCGGTGCCACCGCCGACGCGGATCAGGACCGAAACCCACCTGGGGCTGGTCCGGCGTGCGCGCCGGATGAACCGGACGCTCATGGTGGCCTTTCCCGAGGTGCACTGCGAGCTGGACTTCTCCACCCCGCTGGAGTTGTCGGTGGCGACGATCCTGTCGGCGCAGTGCACCGATGTGCGGGTGAACCAGGTCACTCCGGCGTTGTTCGCGCGGTACCGTTCGGCGCTGGACTACGCCCAGGCCGATCGCACCGAGTTGGAGGAGATGATCCGTTCCACGGGTTTCTATCGGAACAAGGCCAACTCGATCATCGGGTTGGGGCAGGCTCTGGTGGAGCGGTTCGACGGTGAGGTGCCGGGCAGGCTGGCCGATCTGGTCACCCTCCCGGGATTCGGGCGCAAGACGGCGAATGTGGTGTTGGGCAATGCTTTCGGGGTTCCGGGTATCACCGTCGACACCCATTTCGGCCGACTGGTGCGGCGTTGGCGGTGGACCGATGAGACCGATCCGGTGAAGGTCGAGCATGCCGTCGGCGCACTCTTCGAACGCAAGGAATGGACCGATCTGTCCCACCGGGTGATCTTCCACGGACGACGTGTCTGTCATGCCCGGAAACCGGCGTGCGGGGTGTGCATCCTGTGCAAGGACTGTCCGTCGTCGGGCACCGGCCCGATGGACAAGCTCGAGGCGGCGGCCCTGGTGAAGGGTCCGGAGACCGATCACCTGCTCGCGCTCGCGGGGATCGGGGACTGATGGACGACACCACGAACCCTGATCGGGAGAGCCCGGATCGGGGCGCCCCAGAACGGGACGCCACAGAACGGGACGGCACAGAGACTTCCGCGCCGGGAGCATCCGGCGGCGGGAACCCCGGTAGCGAAGTGTCCGGCGGCGAGAACCCCGGCAGCGAGAACCCCGGCACCGGGACCCCGTCGGCCACCGGCCGGGCGCACACCTCCCGGTTCCCGCCGGCGGCACGGTGGACGCTGGTCTTCTTCATCGTGATCATCGCGCTGGTGGTGGCGATCTGGCCCCGCGGCGGCGACGCGCCGACCTCGCCGTCGGATATGCAGGTGCGGCCCTCGGGTGCGTTGTCGGCGACCGACCTGCAGGTCGACGACTCCGAACTCGCCCAGGCCCGCGCCGATGCCGCGCTCGCCCCATGCCCGCAGACCGGGATGCCGGTGGCATCGGGCGCCGTACTCGCCGGGGTCGTCGCACCGTGTCTGGCGTCGGGCGTGCCCTACGACCTCGGCGTCGGTACCGCCGGACGGCCGGTCGTGATCAACATGTGGGCGGTGTGGTGCCAGCCCTGCCGCCGCGAACTGCCGGTCCTGGCCGAATACGCCCGCCGCGCCGGCGATGCGGTTACGGTGCTGACCGTGCACGCCCGTGAAGGCGCCAACAACCCGTACCTGGTGCTGCGATTCCTCGCCGAGCTCGGCGTGCACCTGCCGACCGTCCTGGACCAGGACGGCAAGGTCGCCGCCGCGCTGCAGGCACCCCGGGTCTTCCCGTCGACCATCATCCTGCGGGCCGACGGCACCGTCGCGAAGGTCGCACCGCAGGTCTTCGAGGATCCCCAGCAGATCGCCGACGTCGTCCGCGATGCCACCGGGGTGACCACGTGAGCACCGGGCGGCGCGACGGTCTGCCGCCGGAACCCCACATCGGCCCACTCGTGGCGCGCGAGGCCATCCCGCCGTGGATGCGTCCGCTCACCGACAATGTCGCCGCGGTGCGCGAGAGCGTGCTCAACCGCGGTGGCGACCGCGATCGCTGGGCCACCATGTTCGGGGCATCCCGCCGCTCGGCGGCCGTGCTGATCCTGATCGCCGGTGCCTGGGACGCCGACCCCACCCACCCGGGTGGACTCCCCGCCGACGCCGACGTCCTGCTCACCGAACGCGCCGCCACCCTGCGCCAGCACAGTGGGCAGGTGGCCTTCCCCGGCGGCAGCTTCGACCCCGGCGACGACTATCCGGTGGGCACCGCGATGCGCGAGGCCGACGAGGAGACCGGACTCTCGGCGGCCGGCGTCGACATCCTGGCGACCCTGCCGACCTTCCCGGTCCCGCCGTCGGGTTTCGACGTCACCCCGGTGGTCGCTCACTGGAGCGCGCCGAGTCCGGTGCGGGTGGTCGACGAGGGTGAGACCGCACGTGTGGTCCGGGTGTCGCTGCGCGAACTGCTCGCCCCGGAGAACCGCTTCCAGGTGCGCCGCGAGGTGATCGGCGGACAGGACTACCTCGGGCCCGCCTTCTTCGTCGACGGCCTGCTGGTCTGGGGATTCACCGGCGGCCTCATCGCCGCGATCAGCGACGCCGCGGGCTGGGACCAGCCGTGGGACCGCGCCGACATCCGTCCGTTGGACCAGATGATCGAACTGGCCGGCAGCCGCCAGGAGAGCGGATTCGCCGCCGTGCACCCCCGACACCTGCATCACCTCGCCGACCCCGACGGTCAGGGACGTCGATGACAGCGGCGACCTGGGTCGATGTCATCGTCATCGGGCTGGCGTTGCTCGCCGCGATCAGCGGCTACCGGCAGGGTGCGGTGGCGTCGGCGCTGGCCGTGCTCGGCGTGCTGCTCGGTGCCTTCGCCGGAATCCTCCTGGTACCGCACGTGATCGAGCGCATCGACGACCAGACGATGCAGTTGCTCGCCGGGGTCGGGGTGCTGGTGGCGCTGGTGGTGATCGGCGAGATCGCCGGCATGATCCTGGGCAACGCGGCCCGCGGCGGCATCCGGTCACGGGAGCTGCGCGCCGTCGACAGCGGTGTCGGTCTGGTGCTGCAGGCGCTGGCCGTCCTGGTGGCGGCATGGCTGCTGTCGACGCTGCTGGTCAGCGCCAACTCGCCCAAACTCACCGAGGCGATCGAGGGATCGAAGGTGCTCGGTGCGGTCGACCGCGCCGCACCGGCCTGGCTGTCGGAGAAGCCGCGGCAGGAGTTCGAACGGCTCCTCGGCGATTCCGGACTGCCCGGCGTCATCCGCTCGACCAACGAGAGCGTCGTCGATCCGCCGGACGCGAGACTCGACGACTCGAAGGTGGTGAACCAGACCCGGGCGAGCGTGGTGAAGATCGAGGGCGAGGCACCGCAGTGCCGGCAGGCCCTCGAGGGCAGCGGATTCGTCGTCGCACCCGGCCTGGTGATGACCAACGCGCATGTCGTCGCCGGCACCGATTCGGTCCGGATCGAACAATCCGACGGCGCGGGGATCTCCCCGACCGTCCACGAGGCCGTGGTGGTGCTCTTCGACAGCGCGACCGACATCGCGGTGCTGCGCGTCGACGGACTCGACACCCCGGCCCTCGACTTCGCCTCCCGTCCGGGCGGCAGCGGCGACGACGCCATCGTGATGGGGTATCCGGAGGCCGGGCCGTTCCTGGCGACCGCGGTCCGCATCCGTGAGATCCGGGATCTGCCGACCGCCAACATCTATCAGGATCGGCAGGTCACCCGTGAGGTGTACACCGTGCGCGGTGTCATCCGGCAGGGCAACTCCGGCGGTCCGATGATCAACACCCGCGGCGAGGTGCTCGGGGTGGTGTTCGCGACGTCGGAGAACCCGGCCGACGAGACCGGCTATGTGCTCACCGCCGCCGAGGTCCGCGAGGACCTCACGATCGCGCAGGACCGTTATCGGCCGGTCGCGACCGGAGCCTGCGTCCGCGAGTGATGCGATCGGCGCCGGCCGGCCGCTCCATCGGGGAATCGAGTAGTCCGAGCAGTGCGGTGTTGACCGCGTCGGGCTGTTCCTGATGTGCGAAGTGGCCGCTGCCGGCGATCTCGACGTGGGTCAGCCGATCGGCCCACACATGGCCGGCCCGCATCACGTGCTCGGTGATGAACGGGTCGTCGGCGCCGCGCAGCGACAGCGTCGGGATGTGCAGCCGACGATGCATCAACCGCATGAACCGGATTCCGTCGGGCCGGAACTGGGACCGGTAGGCCCACCGCTGGTACTCCAGGCTGGAGTGGGCCACATACGGGATCTGGATGGCCGACCGGTTGCGGGCGAGTGCCTCGGTGAAGTCGTCGGTGGCCCGCCAGGACTCGCCGGCCAGGGCGGTGAGGTAGCGCGCGATGAAGGCACCGTCACGACGGACGAGGCGGTTCTCGGCGAGCCGAGGCAGCTGGTTGTAGAGGAAGCGGGGGAGGAACGACGAGCGCTGGTCGTGGCGCAGCAGCGCATCGTGGCGCAACGCCCGTGGATGGGGTGAGGCGATCACCGCGATCCGGCGCACCACCCGCGGGTGCAGCGTCGCCGTCGCCCAGCAGACCAGGCCACCGTCGGCGTGCCCGACCAGGGTCGCCTCGGTGTGCCCGAGTGATCGGATCAGACCATGGGTGTCGCCGGCCAGCGTCCAGCCGTCGTATCCGCGCGGGGGTTTGTCGGAATCGCCGTAGCCGCGCAGGTCCACCGCCACCGCCCGGTATCCGGCGTCGGACAGCGCGGTCAGCTGGTGACGCCAACTCCACCAGAACTCCCCGAATCCGTGGAGTAGCAGCACGAGCGGACGGTCGGCGGTGTCCGGCCCGACCTCCACCGCGTGGAACCGCACCCCGTTGGCGCGGACGTCGAGATGCCGCCAGGCCCCGGGGAGCCGGACGGTCGACGGATCGGGTGCGCTCACCCGTCAGCCTTCGCGGGCCGGCGGAATCCTCGGGTGGTCGACGTCGGGCACCGACGCCTCGGTGTGGGTGGCCGAGCCCGACGTCGGCAGCACCGACGGGATCTCCTTGACGCTCTCGATGGTCTTCTTCGGTCCGCGGACCTTGCGGAAGAAGACGTACCCCACGATCGCCACACCCACCGTGATCACGACCAGCAGCGCGAAGACGATCAGGAACGAGGCCCAACGCGGCAGCCACTCGTCGAGCAGCTCGGCGAGGAAGAAGAAGAAGAAGAAACTCGCGTACAGCGCGGTGACGCCGGCGACGATCAGCGCGCCGGTGCCGGCCCCGGCCTTCTTGGCCTCGCCGACGAGTTCGGCCTTCGCCAGGGCCACCTCGGCGCGGACCAGCGTCGACATGCTGGCGGTGGCGTCTTTGACCAGGTTGCCGATGCTCGGTTCGCCGCGGGGCCCGAGATCTGCATCGGACAGCGGGATGGCGGGGACCGGTCGGCCTGCCGGTGCAGACTGGCCGTTCTCGTTTCGGCTCACAGCATCCTCCGTATCTGGGGTGTGGGGCATATGTTGCCATGCCACCCCGGTGGCATGTTCGGCCACCGACACGGCGGCGGTCTCGTCGGGGGCCGACACAGCGGTGCGCCACCGGATAGGGGGCTTCCGGTGGCGCACCTGGTCAGGGGCCGTCAGACGGCCGGCGGTCAGGCCTTCTTGGCGCGGATGGCCTCGAACACCGACGGGTCGACCAGGGTGGAGGTGTCGCCGAGTTCACGTCCTTCGGCGACGTCTTTGAGCAGGCGTCGCATGATCTTGCCCGAGCGGGTCTTGGGTAGTTCGGGGACGACGTTGATCTCGCGGGGTTTGGCGATGGGCGAGATCTCGACGGAAACCTGTTGGCGCAGTTCGGCGATGAGGGTGTCGCCGGTGTTCTCGACGCCTTCTCGCAGGATGACGAATGCGACGATGCCTTGGCCGGTGGTGGGGTCGGAGGCGCCGATGACGGCGGCTTCGGCGACTCCGGAGTGGCCGACGAGGGCGGATTCGACCTCGGCGGTGGAGATGCGGTGGCCGGAGACGTTCATGACGTCGTCGACGCGGCCCAGGACCCACAGGGCGCCGTCGTCGTCGTAGCGGGCGCCGTCACCGGCGAAGTACCAGCCCTGGTCGGCGAAGCGTGACCAGTAGGTTTCGCGGTAGCGTTCCTCGTCGCCCCAGATACCGCGGAGCATGGCCGGCCAGGGCTGGTCGAGGACGAGGTAGCCCTGCTCACCGTGGGTGACGGGCCGGCCGTTGTCGTCGACGATCTGGGCGGAGATGCCGGGCAGTGGTCTCATCGCCGAGCCGGGTTTGGCGGCGGTGACGCCGGGGAGCGGGGAGATCATGATCGCGCCGGTCTCGGTCTGCCACCAGGTGTCGACGATGGGGGCGGTGCCGCCGCCGATGACGTCGCGGTACCACTTCCAGGCTTCGGGGTTGATCGGTTCGCCGACGCTGCCGAGCAGGCGGATCGAGGTCAGGTCGTGGGCGTCGGGGATGTCGCGGCCCCACTTCATGAAGGTGCGGATCAGGGTGGGGGCGATGTAGTAGATGGTGACGCCGTAGCGCTCGATGATGTTGAAGTGGCGGTGTTCGTCGGGGGAGTTGGGGGTGCCCTCGTAGATGACCTCGGTGGCGCCGTTGGAGAGGGGGCCGTAGACGAGGTAGGAGTGGCCGGTCACCCAGCCGATGTCGGCGCCGCACCAGAAGACGTCGCGGCCTTCCTTGTGGTCGAAGACGTAGTGGAAGGTGTAGGACGCCTGGGTGAGGTAGCCGCCGGAGGTGTGCACGATGCCCTTGGGCTTGCCGGTGGTTCCGGAGGTGTAGAGCAAGAACAGGGGGTGTTCGGCGTCAAAGGCCTCGGCCTGGTGGGTGGGGGACTGTTCGGCGACGGTGTCGTCCCACCACACGTCGCGGCCGTCGACCCAGGGCAGGTTCGGGTCGTGGTTGGTGCGGCGGACCACGAGGACTTTTTCGACCGAGGCGGCGGCGTCGGCGCCGGTGCCGAGGGCTTCGTCGACGGCGGCCTTGAGCGGGGCGGGCTGGCCGCGTCGGTACTGGCCGTCGGTGGTGATGACGAGTTTGGCGGCGGCGTCGTCGACGCGGGAGCGCAGGGCGCCGGCGGAGAATCCGGCGAAGACCACCGAGTGGGTCAGGCCGAGGCGGGCGCAGGCGAGCATGGAGATGATGGCCTCGGGGACCATCGGCATGTAGATGGCGACGCGGTCGCCGGCGGTCAGGCCGATCGCGGTGAAGTAGTTGGCGGCCTTGGACACCTCGTCCTGGAGTTGGGCGTAGGTGATGTCGCGGGAGTCGCCGGGTTCGCCGACCCAGTGGATTGCGACGCGGTCGCCTTTGCCGGCGGTGACATGGCGGTCGACGCAGTTGACCGCGACGTTGAGTTTGCCGCCGACGAACCATTTGGCGAAGGGTGCGTCCGACCAGTCGAGGACCTGCCCGAAATCGGTGTCCCAGTCCAGGCGTCTGGCCTGTTCGGCCCAGAATTCCAGGCGGTCGGCATCAGCGCGGTCGTACAGTTCGGCGGTGCCGTTGGCCTGGGCGGCGAACTCCGGGGTCGGCGGGAAACCGGGGACGGTTTGTGGGGCAGATGCGGTCATCGTGTGCATGGCCTTTCGCTGATCGGCAATTCGTCCGGCTGCGACGGCCACGGTGACGCGACGTCGCGGGGGATTCTCATTGTGAGGGTAGTCACGTTGGATGGCCGTTGCAGAAGGGGATGCACCCCGACGTGCGGTGAAAGGGCGGCAGGGCTCGATGAACGGTGCAATCGTGCGCGATTAGGGTGGCCAGATGTGAGTACCGATCCGTTGGCACCGTTGCTGGACCTGCCGGGCGTGCGGCCGGCGGCCGACGAGGCGCGCGACGCCCTCAGCGCGGTACACCGTCACCCCGCCAATCTGCGCGGATGGGACAAGACCTCCACCGAGGCGTCGTGGCGGGCCGGTAGGTCCTCGGCGGCGATCGACGGCGGCAGTGTGGAACTGCGCCGTGACGGCGACTTCGACGACCCGATCCTGGCCGGTGCCATGCGGGTGGCCCAGGCGCTCGACGGCGACGCGCTCGATCCGCTCACCGCGGTGTTCCGGCGCGCCCCGGCGCAGGCCTTCGCACGGCTGCACATGCTGGCCGCCGCCGACCTGGTCGACGACCCCGACGCACTGGGTCGTCCCCGCGCAGGAACCGACGTGGCCGCCCGTCTGGACCTGCTCGCGCAGCTGATCACCGGCGCCACGTCGATCGCCGCACCCGTCCTCGCCGCGGTGGTGCACGGTGAGCTGCTGAGCGTACAGGCCTTCCCGACCGCCAACGGCGTCGTCGCCCGTGCCGCATCCCGGTTGGTGTGCACGTCGTCGGGGCTCGATCCGCACAACCTGGGTGTGCCGGAGGTGACCTGGTTCAAACGTCTCGGCGAATACCGCTCGTTGTCGGCGGGCTTCGGGACCGGTCGCCCGGAGGCGCTCGCGGCGTGGATAATCTTCTCGTGCGAGGCCTTGACCGCCGGAGCCGCGGAGGCGAGATCGATCGCCGACGCCGCGCGGGGCTGAGTCGGGCGGGCAGTGGGTCTTCGGTGACGGTTCTTCGGTGACGCGGATCGTCCCGGAACGCCCTGCCCTGCAACGTCCTACCTGACAACGCACTGCGGGCGGCGCTCGGTCTGTGACCGGTCGCCGCCCGCGTAGCACGGACTCAAGTTACCAAGCGTGCTTGGTGGGTTGTGGGTACCGCCTCGGCGAGGGACCGCACTCCATCTCCCGTGGGTCTCCTTCCGGCGCAGCCATTCTCGTGCCCATCACGACGCCATCAGATGATGTCGTCGGCGCTGTCCGAGGGTCGAGGCGCTGCCATCCAGAGTCACGCAAAGATGCCGCGATATCGCAGGCGCACAACACTTGTGCCTTTAGGTGGCTCGCTCCGCGTGGGTACTTGCCGCCCGTGCTGGGAAGTGCTCGGAGAGGGGGTTCGATCCTTCTCTTCCGGATCGGACTTTGCCTTCCGAGATTTCCGTAAGACCTTTGTACACCGTGACCGCGATCACATCAAGGGGTAAGTCGACGAAGTTTGCACCCACTGGGCTGGAGGGTCCGATCACGCTGGCGCACAACGATTTTACGGCTCGGTCCTCGGCGTGTCGGCGGGTCGCCCGTCGGGCTGACGGGAGCGCAGGCACCACCCGAGTGCGCAACCCGCGAGTACTCCGGCGCCGACCGCCCCGGCCACCGTCGCCGCCGTGATCGCCGGGCCGGCATCGGTGTGCCGGCGGCGCTGTGGGGCGGTCGGGGTGAAGTCGAGGATCGGCCAGCCGTACTCCTCGGCGTGCCGCCGCAACCGGCGGTCGGGGTTGACCGCCACCGGGTGGCCCACGGCGGTCAGCATCGGCAGGTCCGTGATCGAGTCGGAGAAGGCGAAGCTCGCTGCGAGGTCGTATCCGTGTTCGGCGGCCAGGCCGCGCATCGCCTCGGCCTTTCGCTCTCCGTAGCAATAGAATTCGATCTCGCCGGTGTAGTGGCCGTCGGCGATGGTCATCTCGGTGGCGCGGATGTGGTCGACGCCGAGCATCGCGCCGATGGGAGCGGCGAACTCCATGCCGGATGCCGAGACCAGGACGACGTCCCGGCCGGCATGGCGGTGGTCGGCGATCAGATCCTCGGCCTCGGCGTAGATGAGTGGGGTGACCACGTCCTGCAGCGTCTCGGCGACGATGCGGCCGACCTCGTCGACGTCCCAGCCCCGGCACATGCTCGTGATGGACCGGCGGAGGCGTTCGACCCGGCTCTGCTCGTGCTCGATGCCGAGTCCGACGTTGCCGTAGACAGAACGGACCAGGGTCCGCCTGTTGAGCAGTCCTGCGGAGTAGAAGTGGGGGACGAAGGCGAGGGCACTCGACCGCGTGATGACCGTTTTGTCCAGATCGAAGAAAGCTGCAGCGCGGGATCCGGGGGTGTGGTGGGGGCGACCGTCGCTCACACGGGCCGATGGTACGACGACCGGGGCGACTATAAGTCGAGTTGGGATATCTCGTGCTTCGCGGCTCGGTGAAACGGACATCGGCGCGACGGTCTCGCAGCAAACCCGCAGGCAGTGATACGAAATCGTGATGTTGTGTCGATTCATCGGTTTGTTTGCGGAGAAGCGCCGAAAGTGTATAGTCGTCGGTATCCGGTCTTCGGGCCGGTGCCCTTCAGCCCGACCCCCCGGGGCTGAAGCGCGATGACCCCGGCCTCCTCCCCCCCTGGCCGGGGTCGTCCTCTATCTGGGGGTCGAAATCTCACTGCTCCGCCTTCCCATGCCGGTTCGACAAGCCGACCTGGGGTGCCACACGATCTGAATTCAGGTTAGGCTCACCTTTCAATCGTCGAGTGGGTGTCACCAGGGGTTTCGCCGTGAGCGTGGGAGTCGCCGTGTATCGGGAGACCTCAGACGGAGTGGACCGCCAGGTCGCTGGCACTGCAGACCGCCAGATCTCCAACACCGTGGACCGGCGGATCGCGATCGTGGTGGTCGCCTCCGTCGTCGTGCTCGCGGCGACGATCCGCGTCGGATTCGCCTGGGCGAAGGGCCTACTCGGCAGTTCGTTCGGCTTCGACGAGTCGGTGTACTTCCTCGGTGCGCAGCATGTGGTGGCCGGGGAGTTTCCCTACCGCGACTTCGTGTTCGTCCACCCGCCGGGGATGCTGCTCGCGCTGACGCCGTTCGCGTGGCTGGCGGAGCTGACCACCGACTCGGCCGCGATGGCGGTGGCGAAGGTGGTCTTCGGGCTGCTCGGGGCGGCCTGTGCCGGGCTCGTGGCCTGGCTGCTGTTGCGTTCGGCGTGGTCGCGGCGTTGTTCGGCGGCGGCCTGTACGCGGTGTGGTCGGCGGCGGTGTGGGGCGAGACGATGCTCATGATGGGCCCGTTGCTGAACGTCGCGATGCTGGTCGCGTTGCTGTCGGTCCGACGGCCCGGGGGCGCTCCCGTCGCGGGTGTCGTCCTCGGTCTGGCACTCACGGTGAAGCTATGGGCGATCGTGCCCCTCGTGGTGGTGGGTCTGTGGGTGCTCGCGCGACACGGATGGCGGTATCTGGCCCGGTTCACCGGCGGTGCGGGTGTCGGGGTGCTGGTGATCGTGTTGCCGTTCTTCCTGCTGGCCCCGGGCCGGATGATCGCCGATGTCATCGGATTCCAGTCGGGCCGGCCGCGTTCGGGGCCGGGGCTGGGGGAGCGGGTGTTCTTCTTCACCGGGTCCCTCATCGGTCACGGCAGGCTGCCGAACGTGGTGTGGCTGATCGTCGGTGCGATGGCGGTGGTGCTGGTGGCGGCGCCGGTGATCGTCGCGGTGCGCGGACGGGTCGTGCCCTCTCGCTGGGATGAGACGGTGTGGTGGTCGGTCCTCGCGTCGGGGGTGCTCGCGGCGCTGGCGTCGGCGCCGTCGTTCTACGGTCACTACACCGGCTTCGCCGCACCTGCCCTGTGTCTGCTCGCCGGATATGGACTGTTCGTGCTGCGGCGCAATCTCTCTCGTGTCCGGGTTCGGCAGGTCGTGACCGGGGTCGCCGCGCTGGGACCGGCGGTGCTGGCGCTCGCGGCGGGCCGGGTGATCGCCGGCGGTCATGTGCAGCCGCCGGACCTCGCGGGAGTGGCGGCCGGACATGACTGTGTGTGGATGCACCACCCCGGTGCGCTGATCGAGGCCGATGTGTCCGGCGACCAGGTCGAGCGCGGCTGCCCGATGTTCGTCGACCGCTACGCCGTGGCGATGGGCGAGGTGTCGGTGTCGGATGCGGAACATACCGCGGCACTTCCCGGGGCCACCGGCTATCAGCGGGCGATCGTCGAGCAGTTCCGGGGCAGCGATGTCGTGCTGGTCAGCGAGATCCAACTCGCCGAGCTGGCCCCGGACACCGTCGCGGTGCTCGGTGCCGAGTTCACCCGCGCCGACGATGTCGGCCGCTATCAGCGGTGGGTGCGCACCGGCGGCTGACCGGGAGGATCACGAGTCCTCGCCACGGGTGGTGGCCAGGTGCCGTTCGTCGGCGAAGTCCTTGTCGGCGAAGGCCGGGCCGGCCGACGACTCGGACGGCGTACTCGTGCTGTAGCGCGACGTACTCACCCGCCGACGGCCACCGGCTGTGCACAGTTCGACGGCCGTCCACAGCGTGGCGGTCGCAGGGCTGCCGATCACCGGGTTCCGGTGGCCGGGGCGCGCAGGATGGCGGCATGTCCGAGACCCTTCTCGTCCTTGTCCACGCGGATCTGCGTGATGACGTCGCCCGGTGTGCCGCCGCCGCGGGGTACCGGATGGTGGTCGGGGAGCCGGCGTCGTGTCGGGCGGAGTGGTTGCGGGCGCGGGCGGTGGTGGCCGATCCCGAGGCGGTGACCGCATTGCGGTCGGCATCGGTGCCGCGGCGTGACGGCGTGCTGCTCGTGGCCGCAGGAGAGCCACCGCCTGCGGTGTGGCGGGCGGCGATCGATCTCGGGGCCGGTGAGGCCGCACTGCTCCCCGCCGACGAGGGCCATCTGGTCCGGCGACTGACCGATCTGCGGATGCCCCGCCGCGCCGGGGGCGGCGGGATCGCGGTGATCGGGGCGCATGGCGGTGCCGGGGCATCGGTGCTCGCCGCGGCGGCGGCATCGGTGGCCGTCGACGACGGTGACCGGGTGCTGTTGCTCGACGCCGACGACCTGGGCGGTGGCCTGGACCTCACGCTGGGTGTCGAGGACCGGCCCGGATTGCGTTGGCAAGACCTCACTCTCGAGGGTGGCACGGTGAGCGGGCAGGCGTTGCACCGGGCGCTGCCTGCGGTCGGCGATCGGTTGTCGGTGCTCGCCGGACGGCGCGACGATCCGCGTCCGGTCACCGCCGATGCCGTGCTGGCCACCGTGGATGCCGGTCGCGCACACGGGGATCTGGTGGTGGTGGATCTGCCTCGTGCGGATTCCGCGGTGGTGCGTGGGGTCGTCGAATCCGTGGATCTGGTGGTGCTGGTGACCACGGCGACCGTCGCGGGGTGCGCCGCCGCCCGCCAGGTCGCGGCCAGGCTGCTGCACGACGCCGTCGGGGTGGGGCTGGCGGTACGCGGCCCCGCACCGGGCGGGTTGCGGGCCGCGCAGATCGCCGATGCGGTCGGGATGGCGGTGCTGGCCGCATACCGCCCGGACCCACGACTGCCGGGTGCCCTCGAAGACGGCCGTCTCCGTCTGGGGACACGGTCGCCGCTGCGGCGGGCGGCACGTGCGATCGTGCAGGCCGCGCGGATCGGTGAGCGGGCCGCATGACCGGGCGCAGCGACGAGGCACTGCTGGAGAGGGTGCGGACGCGGTTGGCGGGGGCGGCCGCGGAGCCGACCGCGGAGCTGATCGCCGATGCCATCCGGGCCGAATCCGGCGGCGTACTGGGCGACACCGACCTGTTGTCGGCGTTGCGGTATCTGCAGACCGAACTGACCGGTGCCGGACGGCTCGAGGAGCTGCTCGCCGAACCGTCGATCGCCGACATACTCGTCGTCGGGCCGCACCGGGTGTGGGTCGATCGTGGTGCGGGACTGGAACTCACGCCCATCACCTTCGACGACGACGCCGCGGTCCGCCGGCTCGCCGGTCGGCTCGCGCTCGGTGCCGGCCGTCGTCTCGACGACGCCCAGCCCTGGGTGGACGGACAGCTGTCGAACCTCGGTCGCCGCGGATACACGGTGCGACTCCATGCGGTGATCCCGCCTCTCGCGGCGGACGGAACATGTCTGTCCTTGCGTGTCCTCCGCAGCACCGGAATGGGATTCGACGCGCTGGTCGCCTCGGATGCGATTCCCGCCGATGCGGTCGCGGTGATCCGGACGATCCTCTCCGCGCGTCTGTCGTTCCTCATCGTCGGCGGTACCGGCAGCGGCAAGACCACCCTGCTCGGAGCGCTGATCGGGCAGATGGGTGATGCCGAGCGGGTGCTGTGCGTGGAGGACGCCCAGGAGCTGACCCCGGCACATCCGCATGTCGTGCGGCTGGTGGCCAGGACGGCGAATGTCGAAGGCGCGGGGGAGGTCCCGGTGCGGGTGCTGGTGCGCCAGGCGTTGCGGATGCGGCCCGACCGGATCGTCGTCGGCGAGGTGCGGGGTGCCGAGGTGATCGATCTGCTGACCGCCCTCAACACCGGTCACGACGGGAGCGGGGGCACGCTGCACGCCAACTCCACCGCGGAGGTCCCGGCCCGGATGGAGGCCCTCGCCGCGCTCGGCGGAATGGGTCGCGATGCGCTGCACAGTCAGCTGGCCGCCGCGGTCCAGATCGTGCTCGGGGTGTCGCGCACCGTCGACGGCGTGCGGGGGCTCGCCGAGATCGGGGTCCTCGCCCGCGGTACCGACGGACTGGTCAGTGTGGTGCCGATCTGGTTGCGCGGCAGTGGATTCACCACCCATCATCATCTCTTCGAGCAGATGGTGGCAGCACGATGACCGGATGGGCACCTGCGGTGATCCCGCTGGCGACGGCGGTGGCGGTACTGCTGTGGGGGCCGGGGCGAGCCCATCACCGCGTGGCCGCGGCGACATCGGGTTCACCGGGAACTCGGGTTCGGTTGGCGGGTAACCGGGTTCGGGGACCGGTGGCCGCGGTCGCCGGGATCGTGGTCGCGACACTCGTCGGCGGGGTGTCGATGGCGGTTGCCGTGGGGATCATCGCCGGACTGCTCGGGTGGCGTCGCCGCGGCCGGGATCGCCGCGATGCCGCCGACCGTCGGCGAGACGACCTGCTGACCGCGCTGTCGTTGATGATCGCCGAACTCGCGGTGGGTGCGCCTCCGGCCCGCGCCTGCTCGGCCGCCGCCACCGAGATGGCGGCGGCGCGAGCCGGACCCGGGGAGGTGGCCGATGCGTTGGCCGTCCTCGCCGGGCGTGCGGAACTGGGCGGCGGCGTCCCCGACGCCGCCGGCCTCGCCGAGAGCGGTGATACCTCCTGGGGACGGATCGCGGTGGCCTGGCAGACATCGGATGCCCATGGTCTCTCGCTCGCCGACCTGCTCGAAGCCCTGCGTGCCGACCTGCTGGCGCGCAAGGCGTTCATCGAACGCACGCGCGCCGGACTGGCCGGACCGCGGGCCACCGCCACCGTTCTCGCCGTGCTGCCGCTGCTGGGGATCGCGCTCGGGCAGGCCACCGGTGCGCGCCCGCTGCAGACGCTCACCGGGGGTGGGCTCGGTGGCATCCTGCTCGTCATCGGTACCGCCCTGGTCGCAGCCGGGATGATCTGGTCGGATCGGATCACCGACAAGGTGCTCACCCGATGAGTCCGCCGGTCCTGCTGTGTCTGGCCGTGGCGTGCTGGTGCTGGCCCGGTCCGCGGTGGCGGCTGTGCCGGGTCACCGGTTCGCCGTCGCGCCGGTCCGGCGAACCCCGGTGGCTGGGCGTGTCCCGCGCGGGCGACGACCCGTTCGCCGTCGCGGCATGCCTCGACCTGTTCGCGGTGTGCCTGCGAGCCGGGCTACCGGTGTCGGCGGCGGCGCGGGTCGCCGCGGGCAGTGCACCGGAGTCGCTGGCCGTGCCGCTGACGGCCACCGCCGAACTCCTCGAACTCGGCGCCGATCCCGAACGTGCCTGGGCCGCAACCGAGAGCATCCCGGCCGGTCGGTTCGCCCGGAGGCGGACCCACGCGAGACCCGCGGTGCACTTCGATGATCTGGCCACTCTCGCGCGACGCTCCGCGCGTTCGGGTTCTGCCCTGTCCCAGGGAGTTTCCGGTCTGGCCGAGTCGGTACGACGCCAGGCCCACGACGATGCCCTGGCGCGTGCCGAGCGGGCCGGGGTGATGGTCAGCGGTCCACTCGGCCTGTGTTTCCTGCCCGCGTTCATCTGTCTGGGGATCGTTCCGGTGGTGATCGGACTGGCGACGCGGACTCTCGGCGGCATCTAGTGGTGCCGATCGCCGATGATCGGCGGCCGTCACCGCTCGGCGATCACTGTCATCCCCAGCACCTCGACGGAATCGGTCGGCATGTCGAGATCACGGACCGCGATGCCATAGAGGCCGGTGGTGGGGCCCTCGACGAAGCGCACGTGTGCGCCGGGTAGCGCAACGGTCGAACCGGTTGCCTCGCAACCGAGGAACTCGGCCAGCAGGCGGGCATCGGATTCCGGGTCGGTACTCCGGATCAGGATGGCGGCCAGATCGGGACGACCCTCGAGGGAGATGCCCTGCGCGGCTCGGTGTTCGGCGCGCATGCGGGCGATCTCGGCGCGGGGAGGGTCATAGGTGATGAAGAACGGGAAGTGGGCAGGTGCGTCTCGGACGAACACCTCGACGAATCCCGCATCGCGGTCGGCGAACCGAACTTCGACGACGTCCACCTCGCGGCCCGCGTCGCGAAGGGCTGCGGCCGTGGCATGGGCGTCGGGTACGTCGACGGCGAATGTGAGCAGGCCGGGCCCGCCGAGTGCGTCGATGGCGGGTTTGAGTACCTCGAGGCTTCCGGCGTATGTCGAGGTGGTCACCGCTTCCCAGTCGTCGACAGCGGCCAGTTCGACGTACCGTGCGTCGTCGACGCCCCAGGCGGCGTTGGCGAATCCCGGCATGGTGAGCGCGGTCTGGGCGGGCAGGCCGAGCGACTCGTACGACGCCATGGCGCCGTCGAGATCGTCAACCCAATGGATCAGATGGTCGAATGTGGCCGGCATCGTCGCTCGCTCCTCGGGGGTAGGGGGCACCAGTTCTCTTAGGTAACCCTAACTCGGACCGTAGCACGGACTCGTTGCCCGGCGATCTGCCCCGATGCTGTCGTGGGAGATCCGCACACGTCGGTTTGCCCTGTCTCCGAGGTGAATACGCCATCGGGCGCACCTGAGGCGGACGGGGGCCGAAGCCGAATCCCGGCAGATCTCGGCGGGAGACGGAATTCCGGCGGAATCCAGGGGAGCCAAACGGCGTCCCGCTGCGTCCAAGTAGTACGGCCGCAGATCGCCGGTCATCCGAGAGAACAGGAAACATCATGTCGCCCAGACGAACCTACCGCTCTGCCCGTACCTGGCTCGACGAGCAGGCCCTGCGCCTGCTAACCGACGAGAGCGGTATGTCGACCGCGGAATATGCCATCGGGACGATCGCTGCCGCGGCCTTCGGTGCGATCCTCTACACAGTGGTCACCGGTGGCGACATCGTCAGTGCACTGACCGGGATCATCGACAAGGCCCTGAACACGTCGGTGGGCTGATCGTGGATGGGCTCTGGCGTGACGAGGACGGGATGGCGACCGTCGAGGGGGCGTATGCGATCGCGGCGATCGTCGTCGTCCTGATCCTCGCGCTCGGCGGGATCGGGGCGGCCATCACCTCGATCCGGTGCACCGATGCTGCCCGTGAGGTGGCCCGGCTGACCGCCGCCGACGACCCCGATGCCCGTGCCGCCGGACAACGGCTGGTCGGGGCCGACGCACGGATCACCGTGAGCGAGAACGATGAACGGATCGTCGTCGAGGTGACCGATGGCGTGCTGATGCTGCCTGGGCTGACCATGTCGGCCCGGGCGGTGGCGGTCCCCGAACCGGACGGCTCCGATCAGGTGGTGTTCGCGCCGGGAGTGCAGCCGTGAGGTCCGGGCCGACGCGGCTCGCCGACGATGAGGGCGGCTTCGCCACGGCCGCCGCGGCGGGGGTGATCGTCGCGGTGCTCGCGGTGATCCTCCTGGTGATGGTGTTCGGCGCGGCGGCGCTCGCACGTCATCGTGCACAGTCGGCGGCCGATCTCGCCGCGCTCGCCGCCGCAGCCGATCACGTCGCCGCCGGGGCGGACCCGTGTGCGGTGGCGGTGCGTGTGGCGGGCCTGCAGACACCACCGGCGCGGATCGTCGACTGCCGGACGGCCGATGCCGATGTGGTGGTGCGTGCCGAGGTCGCGGTGGACCTGGGGCCGTTCGGTGTGCGGCACGGCGAGGCGGTCGCGCGCGCCGGCCCGGCGTAGATCGTTACCCACTCGAACAAGATGAGTCATTTGTCCAGATGATTCCGATTTTCTGCCAACCCGCGTTGTGACGATCGCAGACTTCGTTCCTGTGACCGTCCTGAGAGGCGTCACAGACGAGCATCCGTACGGGGGGCGGGGCTTGCCTGATCACCGCGAAACAAGGAGCAACCGAAGTGCACGTCGCACGTAATCCGCGCCGCCAGACCGGACTGATGATGGGCCTCGTCGCCGCGGGTGTCACCGCGGCCGTGGCCGCCCCGTTCGCCTCGGGAGCGGCACCTGTCGTGGCCGCCGATGCGGTCACCACCGCAGCCCTCACCACGACTGCCGAACCCTCGCCGATCGTGTACTACCAGCAGGTCATCGCCGAGACGCTGGCGAATCTGCAGGATATCGGCACGACCATCGGCACCCAGGGCGCCACCCCCATCCTGACGGCGATCCTGAACAACCAGGCCGAGCATGCGCAGGCCGTCGGGGCCGCACTGGGCGAGATCGGGCCGAATCTCATCGCCTCGCTGCAGACCGATCTGCCGCGCTACCTCACGGCGGCGCAGACGGAGTTCGAGGCCGGCAACATCGACGCCGCACTGAACCAGCTGTTCGTCGCGGTGCTGGTCCCCGTTCTCAAGGGACTCGACCTGTTCGGCGGCACCCTGACCCCGATCATCGCGGCGCTCTCCGAGCCCTTGGAGAATCTCAATGCCGTGGTCAAGTGGCAGTTGGCGAACTCGATCCTGATCGGTGGGATCGCGCTGATCAGCCCCATCGCCGGCGCCTACGGTGGCCTCGGCGACGGCATTCAGGACATGGTGACCGCGGTCGAGAACGGCGACGCCGTCTCCGTGATGAACGCGCTCCTCAACTTCCCGGGCAAGGTCGTGGGTGGATTCCTCAACGGCGGTTCCGGACCCAACCTCGGTTCGCTCCTGGGTATCGACATCCCGGGCATCGTCATCACCTCGGGTGGTCTGCTCGGCGGTGCCGGTGGCGGGGCGAACGGGACGTCGCTGTTCGGCAGCATCCCGGCGCTGCAGTCGTTGCAGCAGAGTATCGCCGGGATCCTCGACGGCACGTCGTCGCTCAGTCCGCATCCGAACACCGACACCCGATCGATCACGGTGACGCTGGGTGCCACATCGACCGATGCCGCCACCACCGTGTCGACGCCGGCCTCCACGCCGGAGACCGTCGAGGTGAGTGCGCCGGAAGCAGCCACGCCCGAGACCACCACTCCCGAGTCGAGTGCGCCCGAGACGGGTGCTGCGGAGACCCCGGCGCCCGAGACCACCACCCCCGAGACCATCGCACCGGAGGCCACCGCACCGGAGACGACAGGTTCGGACTCGGCTGACTCCGGGGCCCCGGCCGATCCGGGGACGTCGGCCGCAGACTCCGCGTCCGACGACGACGCGGGATCGTCGCCGGGATCCACCGATGGTGGTTCGTCGGGTGACGACGGTTCGTCCGACGGTGGCGCCTCCACCTCGGACTGATCCCACCAACCCCGCCGCAGGGGCCGGTGGAGCCGACTAGTCTTCGGTCCTCCGGCCCCTGCCGGCGGGAGACCCCACGGTGAGAGCCGTGAACACGAGCGGGAGTGACGTGCCGACGATCATCGACGACGATGCGGGCCGTGGCGTGCACCGCGCGGGCCCGGTGGTCGGTCGTCGTCCCGAGTTCGAGCTGGTCGACGGGTTCGTCCGGGCCATCAGGGCCGGCGACGCACCCGTCGTCCGGGTGGTGGGCGATCCACTGATCGGGGTGACGACGCTCGTCGCCGAGTGTGTCGCCCGCGCCCACGGCACCGGGATCACCGTGCTTCGCGCCTCGGGGGTGGAGTCGGAGACCGACATCCCCCTCGCCACCCTCCAAGAACTGCTCCTCCCGGTGATCTCGGATCCGGTGGTGCCCCCGACCCTTCAGATCGCGCTGGGCCTCGCCGACGGACCCCGTCCGACCGAGGACACTGTCATCGCCGACACGCGAGCGCTGCTCGCCGGTCTGGCCGCGACGACGGGGCTGCTCGTCGTCGTCGACGACCACCATCTCGCCGATCCGTTGTCGCGCACCGTCATCGCGGCATGCGCCGATATCCCCGCGACCGGCATCCTGCTCGGCACGCACCACCCCGCCCTCGACTCCCCGGCACCGATCACGACGATCCGGCTCGCCCCGCTCGACGACGAATCGGCCGCCGAGCTGCTGCGGCAGCGCCACCCCGACATCGCCGGCAGCGTCGCCTCCCAGGTGATCGCCTGGGCCGCCGGAAACCCGACGGCGCTCGACGAGATCGCCGCATCCCTCTCGCCGAGGCAACGTGCCGGTGCCCGTGACCTACCGCGCATCCTCCCGATCAGCCGTCGGCTGCGCCGGATCGTCCACACCACCCCGCCGGGGCCGGGCGCTCACGCGCAGGGTGTACCCGGCACCGTCGCCGATCGCGACGTGCTCCTCGTGGAGTTCCTGCGATCACTCGCCTCACCGTCGCATGCCGGCACGGATGCGGCCCGACGGTCCCGGGTCCTCGCCGACTCGCTGACCTGGGCACGATGTACCGGTGACGAGCAGGACACCCTGATCCGGATCGCATCGACCGGCGTACCACCCGAGGCGGCCCACGAACTCGGGGACCATCTCGACGGACTCCGCGCCGATCTCGACGCCGACCCCACCGAACTCATCCTGGGGCTGGCGCTCCTCGCCGAGACCGCGGTCGTGGCCGGACGATTGGACGAGGGGGTCACCCTGCTCCGCGAGGCGGCGACCCACGAACCCACCGCGGCCCGCCGGGCACGGCTCATCGGCCGGGCGGTGGGAATCGCCGCGGTCACCGACGTCGGTTTCGCCGCCGAACTGATGGAACAACTGCGCGTCGACGACCCGTACTTCGGCCGGTCCCTCGTCGCCGCGACCGGCGCCGGCGCGGTCCTGGCGCATGGGCCCCGCGGCGATATCGATGCCGCACATCGCATCCTGCGAACCGCGCTGGACCGCCGGCCGGTCGCCCATCATGCCGGTCCGCAGCAGGCCGGGCCGGTGGTCGTCGACGCCCTGCGCGCCCTGCGCTGGGCAACATGGCTCGGCGGCCGTCCGGAGCAGTGGGAGCACTACCATGCTGCAGTCGAGCGGCTCTCACCCGATTCCCGCCATCCCCTCGACGAGGCGACCGTCGACGGCCGCATCGATCTGTCGCGGATCGACACCCTGATCACCCGCCTCGCCGACCCGTCGACCTCGGCGATCGATGTGGTCCTGATCGGTGAAACCGCCTCGGCTGTCGATCATCTCGCCGAATGTCGCCCCGCGATCGAGGCGACGTCGGAGCTCGCCACCCGGCTCGGCCTGCCCATGATCAAGATGTGGATCGACCTGCAGCTCTCACTGGACGACCTGAACCGTGGCGAGTACGGTGCGGTGATCGCCGCACACGGGGGTGCCCGCCGTGATGCACACGACCCCACGGCCACGCCCAACATGCTGGGATGGGCTGCCGACTATCACCTGGGTATCGCCCATGCGCGGCGGGGCGACGTGGATGTCGCGATCATGATCGCCGAATCGGTTGCCGCCTGGGCGCTTCCGCGCCGAGCCCGCACGGTGGCGGGTTGTGCCGAGCACGTTCTCGCGATCTGTGCGACGGCACGCGACGACCACGAATCCGCGTACACGCACCTCACCGCGATCACCTCGCCCGGAACCTGCCTGGAACCGAGTTGGTGGGCGACCTCCGTCGACTTCGAGATCGTCCTCGCCGCGGTGCGGACCGGGCGTAGGGAGGTCGCAGGAACCCATGTGGAGGCCATGCGGCGCAGCGGATATCCCGAGCGTTCCGCGCTGGCACGGATGCTGTACCTGACCTCGTGCGCCCTCGTGTCGGCCGATGCGGATGCGCATCGACTGTTCGCCGCGGCCCTCGCGGTCCCCGGTACCGAACGCTGGTCGTTCGATCGTGCACGAGTGCAGCTGCTCGCCGGTTCCGCACTGCGACGCCGACATTCGGTCACACGGTCGCGTCCGCTGCTCGCCGACGCGGCCACCGCCCTCACCCGGATCGACGCGGGGCCGTGGGCCGATTGGGCGCGCCGGGAATGGGAGGCCACCGCCTCCACCCGGCGTCGGACTCCGCCGTCGGGCGCCGTCGCCGACGTTCCGGCCGGGGGGCTCACCCCGCGGGAACGCCACATCGCAGAGCTCGCCGCAGAAGGATTGAGCAACAAGGACATCGCCGCTCGGCTGGTGATGTCGCCGCGCACCGTCGGCAACCATCTGCATCACGTCTATGCGAAACTGTCGGTCACCTCGCGGCTGGCACTCCGTGATGCGCTTGCGCAGACATCGGCCCCGGCGTCGAGCGGGGAGTGACCGGACCGTCGGATGGCTTCGGGTGCAAAAGATCTCGGAGTCCTGCCCGGGATCGCACGCCGAGCACCCCGTAGACGTGATGCAGGTGCGTACCCACCGTACTCGGCGACATCATGAGGTGGGTCGCGATCTCACGGTTGGTCCGGCCCGATGCGGCCATCTCGGCGATCCGCTGCTCGATGGCGCTGAGCCGTTCGAATCCGATGATCGACGCCGCACCCGTGTGGACACCCAGGCTGTGCAGTTCGCGGCGAGCCTGCTCGAGCCACGGCGTCGCGCCCAGGAGCTGGAAGGTCATCGCAGCCCGGCGCAGGTGGTCGGTGGCCTGTGCGGCGACGGCGGGATCGGCGTCGCGGCGCAGGACGCGGGCGAAGGCCAGCCGGATCCGCGCGGTCACGAAGGGCCACCGATCGCGGTCGGTCCGGACCAGCGCCCGGGTGAACATCTCGACGTCGGAGGTGGTGATCGCCAGGGCGCCGAGGAAGATCATCGTCGAGCGGGCCCGGCGGTAGTCGGTGTCCGGGTCGACGTCCGGATCGGCGGTGGTCGGCCCGGAGGCGTCGAGCATCCCGGTCAGGCGTCGACGCAGCGCCGCGAGGTGGTCACCGGCGCCGCTGCGCTGGGCGGACTCGGCGAATTCGAGTGCGGTGCGGTCGTCGACGGCGATCAGCTCGCCGTAGCCGGCGTCGTCGGTGAGGCCGCCGAGTAGCCGGTGAGCGCGCCGTGGGCGGTCGGCGGCGAGGGCACTCGCAGCACGGATGTGGACCGATCTGTCCCGGAGACGTTGTGCGCCACGGGGCGTCGACCATTCGCCGAGGAACGCGGCGTGTTCCAATGCGGCGGAATCATCTCCGCGATGGGCCTCGACGATGCCGAGGTTGTGGTGCAGCCATGCCTCGGAGACCGAATGGTGGTCGCGATCTGCCCGCAGGGCCAGTGCGTCGGCGGCGATCGTCGCGGCGTGGTCCCAGTTGCCGTCGTCGATGCCGTCGGCGGTCAGCAGCACTCCCGCATAGATCGCCGATGCCGTCGGATACCGCCGAGTCCACAGTCGTTCCAGGGCATCTCGCCACCAGTAGTGACGCCGGCGGGTGCCGGTGGCAAAGGCGACCCGGATCGTCTGGGCCGGATCGTCGGTGTGGGTGAGCGCCCGCACGACCCGGGAGTCATCCGGTGGCCGGAGCACGGCGGCGCCGGGCGTGGTGGCGGTGGCGGCGATCGTCGCCCACGTCGAGACGCGATCACCCAGTCCGATGACTGTGTTGCCGAACAGATCCCAGATGTCGCGCCGTTCGGCGGCGGAGGCGACCAGATACATCGCCCAGAGCGCTTCGTCGAGGACCCATCGGCCGGCGATGCGGTCCTGGTCGCGCAGTCCGGTCGCCATCGAGTGCGCCAGTGCGCTCAGCCGCGCGCCGCTGCCGAGTCCCAGATGCAGGTGTGCGACCTGGGCTTCCAGCGACGCGGCGGTGGTCCGGTCGGCAGACAGGGCCTGACGCAACAGCAGCGACACCTGGTCGAGGTTGGCGGTCACGTCGGCGGCCACCCCGGCCGCGGCCGCCAGCAGCCGGCCGCGCGTCTCCGGGTCGGTGCTGGACTCCACCGCACCGGCGAGTTCGGTTGCCGCTCGGTCGATGTCGCCCGACCGGAGCTCGGCAAGCGCACGTCGGGTGGCCTCGGTGGGATCGGTCGGCAGTCCTGGGGCCCCGGTCGGGGACGCACCGGCCACGGGATCGGCGGTGGTCGGATACCAACGGCGGGTGACGATCCGGTCGTCGACCACGGCATCGGGGGTCGCGGTGGCGAGGATGGCGATCGGTTGGTCGCGGAGCCGGCGGGCGACACCGGCGAGTACATCGGCGCCGGCCCGGTCGATCAGATCGAGATCGTTGAGCGCGATCACCACCGGGCCCAGCGGCCGCGCCGCCTGCTGTAGTCCCACCAGGCCGCCGATCAGGGCCAGCACATCGGGTTCGTCGGCAGCGACGAGTCGTTGCAGGCGGCTGATCCGGTGCCGGGCAGGGTGGTCCGCGGCGGTGCCGGCGGGCAGCGTGACGTGATGGAGCAGCGATCGGAGCGCACTGAGCGGGTGTATGTGATCGGCGTCGAAGCGATGTCGCAGGACGAGTGCTCCGGACCTGCGCGCCTGCGTGAGGATGGTGTCGACGGTGTGGCGTGACTCCCGCGTCGAGGCGCCGACGATCAGCGTCAGTCCCGGTGGCGGGGTGATGGCTTCATGCGTCGTCGCAGACATCCTCGACTCACTGCTCTGTGGACCGAACCCGCTCAGGCTACTCCCCGGTAATATCGCGGCGGAGCGGAACCGTCCACTTCGTCCGGAATCGGTTCACCGCGGTGGTGCCCGGTTCACCGTTGTGTCGTCCGGTTCACCGCTGTGTCGTCCGGGTGTACGACGAGCCTGTGCACACGCCGATCCCGGTGTCACCATCGGTGGATGGACATCTCCTGTCGTCGGCTTCCGGTCGCGCTCCTCGTCGCCGTGGGACTCGCGGGTGCCGTGGTCGGATGCGGTCCGGACGACACCTCCACGAAGTCCTCGGCTCCGGTTGTCGTGGTCACCGAAACACACACGGAGACAGTCGGTCCGGCAACGACGGCAACGACGGCGACGACGACACCGTCGCCGACGGCCACGCAGGCCGACACCGCCGCCTACGTGGGGGACTGGACCGGTCACACCCGCGGCATGGCGTTGTCGTCGGACGGGACCGGGACGATGTCGGTGTTCAGCGGCGCCGCCGACGGCGAGGACTGGACGCTCACCTGGGGCGCCTCCGGCGGCGGTGTGGACGTGACGCTGGTGAGCCGGACCTCGGTGGTCGGGGACGGTCTCTCCGGCGCGATGAACGCCGGGGCCACCTATCGTGGCACCCTCACCTCGGACAGCGCCGGTGTCACCTACATGACCATGACGGGATTCGGCAACGGCGGCTATCCGGTCACCTGGTGTAACCGGGAACGCTACGGATCTTCGCCGGAATGTGGTGCGTGAGCCGACACTTCCTGCCCGCCCTCGGCGGCGGCCGCCCGATCGTCAGCTCTCGCCGAGTTCCACGACCGACACCTCGGTGCCACCGGTACGAAGGGCCGTGACGACGTCGGCGGGGGCCGTGTCATCGGTGATCAGGCGCTCGAAATCGTCGAGCGGCGCGATCCGGTGCAGGGCGGTGCGCCCGATCTTGCTGCCGTCGGCGAGGATCACTCGTCGCGACGCGGACTCCAGCATCGCCGCCTTGGAGGCGGCGACGTGCTGTTCGGGGTGGTAGACACCGCGCCGGTCGACGCCGGCGAACGAGAAGAACCCGATGTCGGCGCGGATCTGGCGAGCCGCTTCCTGGCAACTGATGCCGTGCGTACTGGCGTGGCGCACGTCGTACTCGCCTCCGAGGACCACCAGTCGCACGTCCTCCCACTCCGCCGCCCGAGAGATCACCGGGACGAAATTGGTGATCAGGGTCAGTGGGCGCACGGCCTCGAGAGGATCGAGCAGATGCAGGTTGGTGGTGGAACTGTCCAATATCACCGACATCCCGGGCTCGATGAGTGCCGCCGCATGGGCTGCGATCGCCGCCTTCTCGGTGAGCGCTGCGCCGAAGCGGTACTCGATGCTGCTCTCGAAGACGCTCGACGGTTGCGCGGTGACGCCGCCGTGGAACTTGCGGACGACACCCTTGCGTGCCAGCGCGTCGAGGTCACGGTGTGCGGTCACCAGGCTCACGTTGAAGCGGTCGGCGAGTTCCTGCGCGGTGGACGTGCTGTGCGTGAGCAGGAAGTCGGCGATGTCGCGCCGCCGCTGGGCGGCTGATTCCCCCCGTCCTGACGTCATGATCGGCTCCCGGGGTCGGGTCGGTTCGGTGTCGTGCAGCACGAGATTAACACCGGCGGATCTCGTCGCCCGAGTACGCGGATCACGTTGCGTGACAGTCGCATCCTGTTTCCCATTCCGATGTCGTCCCGTCATCTCGCGACAGGATACGGAAATTCTGGCTTAACTCTTCCCGAAGTTGTCGTCTGATCGTGAAAATTCATCACTTCATACGACATAGTTGTCGTCGGCGCGCTCGGGGAACCGCCGCGACGAGACCACTGCCTCGTCGTCGGAGGACGGGTGCGAACTCATGACTGTCGCCATTCACATCAGAAGGAGCTGCATAGACCATGCGTGTTGCCAGACGTGTCCGCATGATCGGCGCATTGGGGGCGAGTGTGCTCGCCGCATTGGCGTTCACCGGATGCTCGAGTGCGGTCGGAGGCCAATCCGACGAGGCCGCCTCCGCGACCGTGATCCAGTACAACTGCCCCGATCAGTGGGCGAACTTCCCGGCTGTCCGGGCGGCGTTCGCCGACGAGTCCGGGATCACCGTCCCATCGGACGTCAAGAACAGCGGCCAGTCGCTCAGTGCCCTTGCCGCGCAACGGGATCACCCGCAGGCCGACGTCGCCTACTGGGGTTCGAACTTCGGCATCACCGCCTATGACCAGGGACTGACGACGCCGTACTCGCCGGCCGGTTCGGCCGAGATACCCGCCGATCTGAAGTCGAAGGACGGTTCCTGGACGGCCGTGCACTACGGGGTGGTGGCGATGCTCGTCAACAAGAAGGCCCTCGGCGGGCTGCCGGTGCCGCAGACCTGGGACGACCTGCTCAAGCCCGAGTACAAGGACAAGGTCTTCTACGCCGACCCGGGCAAGGCCGCGATCGGCTACTACACCGCAGCGGCGATCAACCTGGCCAAGGGCGGAACCACCTCCGACTGGCAGCCCGCGATCGACTACTTCGGCAAGCTCAAGGCCAATGGCGCGCAGGCCCCGGTGAACACCACGCCGGCGAAGGCCGCGTCCGGTGAGTACCCGATCCTGATCGACGCCGATTTCAACGGCTACGCCCAGAAGTACGACAACGGAGCCGATCTCGACGTGGTGATCCCGTCCGACGGCACCGTGAAGGTGTCCTATGCGGTCAGTCTGGTCAAGGACGGACCCAACCCGGCCGGGGCGAAGAAGTGGATGGACTTCCTCCTGTCCGACACCGGTCAGCAACTCTTCGCGAAGTTCTACGTCCACCCGGTTCGGGGCACCATGCCCGCCGACATCGCCGCACGCATGGCACCGCAGTCCGACTACGACAAGGCCCGCACGGTCGACATCGGCGCACTGGCCGCCGCGCAGGACGGCTTCGTCACGGCGTACACCGCCGCGATCTCGGGCTGAGTGATGGCGGTCCTTGCTACCGGAACCGCTCCCGGGCTGCGTATTCCGCGCAGCCTGGGAACGGGGCTGATGGTCGTCCCGGCGGTGGCCTTCCTCGTCTTGTTCATGGTGGTGCCGCTGGTGTCGTTCTTGGTCCGCAGCGTGACCGGGGACGACGGCGGATTCACCTGGCAGTACTACGCGGAGATCTTCACAACCGCGAATTATCGTTCGGCCCTGATTAATTCGCTTCTTCTGGCCATCGGCTCGACCCTCATCACGATCGTCATCACGGTGCCCGCGGCGCTGCACCTGGCCAGGATCGACGGGAAGCGGGCGATCGGCTACGACGCCGTACTGACCTTCCCGTTGTCGTTGCCCGGCCTGGTGATCGGCTTCTTCGTCATCATCCTGTTCGGCAGGGCGGGCCTCGCGCAGTCGGCGAGCACCGCACTCACCGGGCATCCGTCGTTCGTCCTGGCGTACTCGATGCCGGGATTGTTGTTGGCCTACCTGTACTTCCAGTTGCCCCGCACTCTCGGAATCCTGCGTGGTGCGGCCGCGGCTCTCGACCCCGATGCCGAATCGGTGGCCCGCACCCTCGGGGCATCGCCGGCGCGGATCACCGCGACGGTGGTGTTGCCCGCGTTGTGGCCGGCGATCCTGTCGGCGGCCGGGATCGCGATCGCCAGCTCACTGGGCGCCTACGGCACCGTCGCCGCACTGTCGGAGGGATTTCGCGTGCTGTCGTTGGAGATCGCCGAACAGGGGACCGTGTTGCAGAACACCGCTCTGGCCGGGGCGATGGCCATCGTCCTCGCCGTGCTCAGTGCGGTGTTCACCGTGATCAACCATCTCGGTGAGCGGATGATCGAACGTTCGGCGGTGCGCGCATGACCGCCGCGCCGGCCGCCGTGTCCACGCGGCCCACGGCCGACCGGTCGCCGGGGAGCTCACCCGCACACAAGGATCCGGCGCGGCGGAAGCCGCAGGGGCGGCGACGATGGGTCACGGCATCGGCGGCCCGGTTCTGCCTGTTCATCTCGGTCCTCCCGATCGTGGTCACCGTGCTGGTGGCGTTCACGGCGAACTGGAACGGCGGTCCGTTGCACGGAGGTGTGACGACCGCCTGGATGAACGACGCGCTGCCCACGTTCCTGCCCGCGCTCTCGATGAGCGCCCAGGTCGCCGCACTCACCCTGCTGATCGGTCTGCCGTTGGGAATCCCGCTGGCGCTGTTGCTGGCCCGCGGCGGCGTGCCGGGCGTCGGGCTCCTGCAGTGGATGGCGAGTCTGCCGTTGGCGGTACCGGGTATCGCCGTGGGACTGGCGTTGGGTGCGATGTACCCGCAGCTGCAGCGGTCGGGGTGGTTGCTGATCCTCGGCCACGTCGTGGTGACCATGCCGTTTCTGGTCGGCACGCTGACCCCGGTGCTGCGGGATCCCGATCTGCGTGAGCTGGAACAGACTGCGGCCACGTTGGGTTCGGGGGCCTTCCGGCGCCTGTGGACGGTGACCCTCCCGCATGTCCGTCCCGCTCTGCTCGCGGCGATCCTGATGGTCCTGGCCATCAGCTTCGGCGAGTTCAATCTGACCTATTTCATCGTCAATCCCGCACAGCAGACGCTGCCGGTGGTGTTGTACAGCGCGTTCGTCTACGGACAGACGTCGGAGGGCGCCGCCCTCGCGTTGTGGTACTGCATCACCGTGATCCCCCTCGCGATCGGGCTGCACCTGTTCGGGACCTTCACCGTGAGGAGGCACAAGTGACATCCAGATCGGGATCGACGCCGATGGCCGTCGAGGCCGTCGGATTGACCCGGCGATACCCGAAGGCCGGGCGTGCCGCGGTCCAGGACGTCGGTTTCACCGTGGCGTCGGGCGAGGTGCTCGCGCTCGTCGGGCCGTCGGGCTGTGGCAAGTCGACGACGCTGAAGATGATCGCCGGACTCGAGCCGCTCGACGGCGGGTCGTTGGCGCTCGACGGTGTCGACGCGACCTCGACCCGTCCGGAGAAGCGCCGTGTCGGCTGGGTGCCGCAGAGCTATGGCCTGTTTCCCCACCTGAGTGTCGCGGCGAATGTCGGCTACGGCCTTGCGGCACGCAGGGTTCCGAAGTCGGAGCGGATCGATGCGGTGCGGGAGGCCCTGCGGCTGGCGCGGGTGTCCGATCTCGCCGATCGATCGCCGCGGCAGCTCTCCGGCGGCCAGCGCCAGCGCGTCGCGCTGGCGCGCGCGTTCGCCACCGATCCGCGGGTGCTGTTGCTCGACGAACCGCTGGCGGCACTGGACCCGCAGTTGCGTGACGAACTGCGCAGTGAACTGGCCACCATCCTGCATGCCTCCGGGCGCGCCACCATCCTGGTCACCCACGACCAGCACGAGGCGTTGTCGTTGGCCGACCACATCGCGGTGCTGCGCGACGGCCGCCTCGAACAGTGCGGTTCCACCGAGGAACTGTGGCACCGGCCGGCCAATCCGTTCGTCGCGGCATTCCTGGGCCGCGCGACGATGATTCGCGGCACGGCCACCCCGACGTCCTCGGTCCGTCTCGCCGGCGACTGGGAGATCCCGCTCGACGTCCTGGACGGCCCTCGGCCCGAACCCGGCCAGGCCTGCGATGTGGTGTTGCGCCCCAAGTCATTCGATCGGGCCGCCACCGGCGGCCTGCCGCTGCGGGTGCTGCGCTCGGAGTACCTCGGCGACACGGTTCGGCTGCATGGCCTGATGGGTCACTCGGACACCGAACTCGTCGTCGAGCTGCCCGCCGGTGCCGGGGTCACCGACTGGGTCGCCCTGATACCCCGCCCCGACTCCATTTCGATCACTCCTGTTGCGCGAGAGAAGGTCTTGGCATGAGCTCGGTTGTCGACGTCGACACTGCCGACGAGATGATGGTCCTGTGGGACCTGGATCAGACATTGCTCGACTCCGGCGGGGTGGACCGTGAGGTGTGGCTCGACGTGTGTGCCGAGCTGACCGGCACGGTTCCCGACCCGCCCGAGGTGATCCCGGGCAGCACGGTGCGCTTGTTGTTCAGTTCGCTGTTGCGGCAGGCCGGTATGGCCGAACCCGCGATCGCCGCCGCATGTTCGCGGGCGATCGAGCGGGAACACGAACTGCTCGGCGAGCGTCGTGACCGGTTGATGCGCCGGGGCCGTGCCCTGCCCGGGGCGCATGCCGCGATCGATCACTTCGCCCGCTCGGGGCACATCACCCAGTCGGTTCTGACCGGTAACCAGGTCGGTACCGCGCGGATCAAACTCGATGCCTACGGTCTGTCGTCCGGGCTCGATCTCGAGCAGGGGGCGTTCGGTACGCACACAGTGCATCGCCGGGATCTGGTGGTCGATGCCCTGGAGCTGGCCCGCGCGCGACGCGGTGCACCACTGCGGCCGGACGATCTCCTGATGATCGGTGACGCCGTCTTCGACGTCGAGGCCGCGCGGAGCAACGGGGCGCGGGTCGTCGCCGTGGCCACAGGTGTCACACCTGCGGACGAATTACGCGCGGCCGGAGCCGATCTGGTGATCGACGACCTTGTCGACCTGATCCCCGCCATGAGTTCTCATCCTGTTCTGAAAGGCTTCCTGTGACCGCCCATACCCGTTGTGAGCTCATCCAGATCTCCGACACCCATCTCGTCGCCGCCGGAACGTTGTTCGAGGGCATCGACAGTCAGGCACATCTCGAGCGCGCATGTGCGGCGGTGCGTGCCGCCGATCGCACCTTCGACGCCATCGTGCTGACCGGTGACCTCGTCGACGGCGGCGGCGAGGAGGCATACCGCCGGCTGTCGGTGATGGTCGACGAATTGTCTTCCGAGGTGGGCGTTCCCGCGATCTACGCGCCGGGCAACCACGACGATCCGGAGCTGTTCGCGCGGTTCCTGGGAGTGCCGATCGGCGCCGGGGGAACCCTCGACCACCAGACGTCGGTGGGTGGCCTGCGTGTGGTGGTGCTCGACAGCAATGTGCGCGGAGCGGGCCACGGTGAGCTGCGTGATCACCAATTCGACTGGCTCACCGAGGTTCTGGGCGAGCCGGCGGAGAACGGGGCGCTGCTGGTCGTGCATCATCCGCCGATCCCGGCGAGCTCGCCCTACCTCGACGACTATGTGCTGGCCCCGGCAGATCGGGACCGCCTGGCAGATGTGGTGCGCGGCACCGATGTCCGGATGATCATCGCCGGTCACTACCACCAGCCGATCGGCGGCGTCCTGGCCGGGATCCCGGTGTGGGCGAGTGGTGCGGTGTCCTACACCGGGAGTGCGTTCGCGCCGGCCGGGTTGCATCAGGGTCTGCGGCTGCCGATGATCTCCAAGGTGCAGCTGTACCCCGATACGGCCATCGGCGTGGCACATCCGTTGCTGGCGGAGCCGCCGGTCTACACGATGGCCACGGAGTAGATCGGTCCGCCGGGTGGGTCGTTCACTGCGTGGTTCGGATCACCGCGTGGTTCGGTTCACTGCGTGGTGCGGTCACACGGTGTCGACGACGATCCGTTTCGGATACACGCGGGTGGAGTGCATCGGGGCGAACCACACCTGCCCGAAGTGCACGTCGGTGTCGCCGCGATAGGCCAGTTCGAGTCCGCCGCCGGTGGCGGTGCGCACGCGGGGACGGACGGCCTGCACGAACGGGGCCCAGTGCACCACCTCGCCCTCGGTGAGGAAGCCGCCGGCCGCGGCCCACACCTCGTCGGTGTCGTGGTCGGCGGTGGCCAGGTACACCTCGCCGAGACCGGGATTGATCCGTGGCCCCACCATCGCACTCTGCAGGTACCACTGCGCGGTGTCGGCGAGGGCGTGACCGCCGTGACGTACGGCGCACCAGGCGTAGTGGATGTCGAGGGCGTCGAGGGCCTGCGCCTCGGAGTCGAAGACGTCCCACTCGCCGATCGTCGACGGCATCCGGTCGACGTCCTGGGTGGGCCGGGCGAGCAGGAAATACACCGGGCGGGCGCGCAGAATCATCGGTGACGGGCCCGCGCCGCCGGAGAACCGGTCATGCATCGGACCAGTATTGCCGAAAGTCATCCCGTTCGCGTAGAGGGTGTCCCGTGGGCGTGCGGGGCGTCGCCGGTGACCGGGTCCGCGATCGGCCCCGGAATCAGGTCCCCGACAGCCACCCCGTGATCGCCGACAGCGTCTGTACGGCCCCGGCCTTGTCGAGCGGGTCGTTGCCGTTGCCGCACTTGGGGGACTGCACACACGACGGGCAGCCGTTGTCGCAGCCGCAGGCCCGGACGGCGTCGCGGGTGGCGGCGATCCAGGTGGCGAACTCGGTGTAGCCGCGTTCGGCGAAGCCCGCCCCGCCGAGGTGGCCGTCGTAGACGAACACCGTGGGCAGGCCGGTGTCGGGGTGGCTGCTGGTCGACAGACCGCCGATGTCCCAGCGGTCGCAGGTGGCGATCAGCGGCAACAGTCCGATCGCGGCGTGTTCGGCGGCGTGCAGCGCACCGGGCAGCCGGGTGGCGTCGATGCCGAGGGCGGCGAGTTCGTCGTCGGGCAGGGTGTAGAGCACCGCGCGGGTGTGCAGGGTGTGGCGCGGCATGTCGAGTGCGACGGCGTCGAGCACCTCCCCCGACAACAATGTGCGCAGGTAGCCGACCACCTGGTGGGTCACGTCCACGTCGGCCAGGGCGACGGTCAGCGGACCGTGGGTGGCCTGGTCGATGATCTCGGTGATCACCACCTCGGTGGTCTCCCGCGCCGACGTCGTCCAGTCGGGTTCCTCGGGGTGCGCCAGGGCCAGGCCGTCGTCGAGGTCGAGCTCGTCGACGACGTAGCTGCGGCCCTGGTGGATGTGGACGGCACCGGGATGCACGCTCGACGGCGCGCGGCCGGAGTCGACGGTGCCGAGCAGTTCGGAGGTGGTCTGGTCGATGATCAGGATCTGCCCACCGATCCCGCCGCGAATGTCGATGTCGCCGTGCGGATCCACTCCGGCCGCGGGATACCAGCCGGCCTTGCGTCTGCGCAGCAGGCCCTGGGCGGTGAGCTCGTCGACGGTGTCCCGGGCACCCCACGCGTCGATCTCGGTGTCCTGCAGCGGGAACTCGGTGGCCGCACACAGCAGGTGCGGGCCGAGGATGTAGGGGTTGCGCGGGTCGAACACCGGTGCCTCGACCGGGGTGTCGAGCAGGGCCGACGGATGATGCACCAGGTAGGTGTCGAGCGGGTCGTCGCGCGCCACCAGCACCACCAGGGCGTCGCCGGAGGTGCGTTGACGTCCGGCGCGCCCCGCCTGCTGCCAGAACGACGCCACCGTTCCGGGGTAACCGGCGATGATCACCGCGTCGAGTCCGCTGATGTCCACGCCGAGTTCGAGGGCGTTGGTGGTGGCCACGCCGACCAGTTCGCCCTCGGAGATCTGCTGCTCGAGTCGCCGGCGATCATCGGCCAGATATCCGGCGCGATAGGCGGCCACCTTGTCGACCAGGTCGGGTGCGCTGTGCGACAAGGCCTCTCGTGCGCCGAGCGCGGTGATCTCCACGCCGCGCCGGCTCCGGCCGAAGCAGAGGGTGCGAGCACCTTCGATCACGAAATCGGCCAGCAGCCGGGCGGATTCGGCACCGGCCGACCGGCGGACCGGGGCGTCGTTCTCGCCGGTCACCCCGGGGACGAAGTCGGGTTCCCACAGGGCGATGGTGCGCTCGCCGCGCGGGGAGCCGTCGTCGGTGACGCCGACCGCCGGTTCGCCGATCAGCCGGGTCAGCGCGGCGGCCGGGTCGGCGACGGTGGCGCTCGCGGCGATTACGGTGGGGTCGGACCCGCACGCGCGTGCCAGACGCAGCAGCCGCCGCAGTACCAGCGCGGTGTGTGCGCCGAACACCCCGCGGTAGTGGTGGCATTCGTCGACGACGATGTATCGGAGGTTGCGCAGGAAGCCACGCCACTGGCCGCGGGTGGGACCGGCCGCGCCGCCGCCGGCGAAGACCCCGGTGAGGATGCCGATGTGCAGCATGTCGGGGTTGGTGAAGATCCACCGGGAGTGCATGCGCGCCCAGTGGCGGATCTCGGGATCGGTGTCGCCGTCGTATGCGCACGGGGCCAGATGGGAGAACGCCGGTCGCCCGGCGATCAGCGATGTCACCGCACGGATCTGATCGGCGCCCAAAGCCTTTGTCGGAGCGAGGTAGAGCGCGGTCGATCGTTGATCACGCACCATCGCATCGAGAATCGGCAACTGGTACGCCAGTGACTTTCCGGATGCGGTGCCGGTGGAGATCGCGACATGACGTCCGGCAGCGGCATGTTGGGCCGCCTGCGCCTGATGGATCCACGGTCGGTCGATACCGGAATCGACGAACGCCTCCCGGACCGCGTCGTCGACCCACTCCGGCCACTCGGCGAAACGTGCTGTGCGGGTGGGGATGACGGACAGATGCGTGATGGGACCGGAGTCCGTTCCGGTTCCGGCGAGAGATCGACGGAGAAGGTCGGTGCCGAAAGTGTGGGGAGTCATCTGATCGAGGGATATCAGGGGCGTCGGAGCCCGGAATTTGCTCGCCGGGCGGGGATTCGAGACCTGATCGGTATGGGCCGTATCTGGCGCGTCATCTTCGAGAATGTTACAGGCAGGGGCATCTGCGGAAGAAATCACAGCCTTTTCGCGCACGGTGGGACTCTTGACTATCGCTGGCGCGCCGAACGTGATTGACTGTCCTCGGCCGCAGCTTCTTCCGGTGCATCGTCACTGCGGTGTGTTGGGGGAATCGGGTTGCAGCCGTGGTACTGCGTTTTACCTCCGCCGGGTCGTCTTCGACCGGGCGGAGCTTCTTCGAGGTATGGCGGTCAGACCGGCCGCGGTGCGGGGTCACCTCGCATCGCGTCAGATGGAATGTATGTAAAGGAATGCAGTAATGGCACAGGGGACTGTGAAGTGGTTCAACGCGGAGAAGGGCTTCGGCTTCATCGCGCCTGACGAGGGGTCCGACGACGTGTTCGTCCACTATTCCGAGATCCAGGGATCCGGTTTCCGCACCCTCGAAGAAAACCAGCGCGTGGAGTTCGAGGTCGGTCAGGGCACCAAGGGCCCGCAGGCGACCGGCGTTCGCGCCGTCTGAGACTCGCCGACGATGTAGCCACCCGGCTACTCGATCGAAAACCGCTCCTGACCTGGGGTTCCAGGCCGGGGGCGGTTTTTTGTGTGGTGGGGCAGTAGGGTCATGGCCGTGGGCCAGTTGGCGTTCTTCTCGGCGGAGACCGATGATCCGGTCATCGACGACCTCGCCGGTCTCCTGGCCGGCACCGGACAGTCGATGCTCTCGAAGTCCGGCACGCGCGTCTCGGTCGTCGTCGACGCCCGGTGGCGGGCCGAGGCGATCGTCGCCGAGATCCGCACGACCGGCCTCGACGCCGACGTCGCGGTGTCGGAGGAGGGCAGTCCGCTCGCCCGCACCACCGTCGACCACCGACTCGACGACCTGCATCGTGCCTGGTCGACCGGGGCGGTGAAGACCATGCCGACCGGCTGGGTGCCCACCCCGCGGGCCCTACGGTTCTGGGCCCTCGCCTCCGGTCGGGGTGATGTCGATCACTATCTGCTGGGCCTCGACCCGCACTGCCCGGATTCCCATGCCCTGCTGTCCACCGCGCTGATGCGCGCCGGGATCGCGCCGACCCTGGTGGGCACCCGTGGCCAGACGCCGGCCCTGCGCGTGGCCGGCCGCCGCCGGCTCGAACGACTCGCCGAGTACGTCGGTGCACCACCGTCGCCGTCGGCCGTCGACCAGTGGCCGCGCGAACAGTGGTGAGCCGCGCCGCGCGCACATCCGGGCATTTCCGAAGAGAGTCCCATCGGTTTTCCGGTCGCGACATGACCCCGTCGAGTGTCCCCTGACCAGGGGATCTTCGGTGGTTTCCGGCGCCGCCATAGGCGATGATCGGCGGGGACCGGGAATTGCGATGTGCAATCGGCACTAATAATGAGGTACAAACCGAACTGACTACACCCGAACCGAGCCCGCGCGGCCCGGTTCAGAAGCGAAGGACCCGCGTTGGCCGAGACCAGCACCACGACCACCTCCAGTGGCAAGGCGATCCGCCGGCTCGTGATCGTCGAGTCGCCCACCAAGGCGCGCAAGATCGCGGGCTACCTCGGGTCGAACTACGTGGTGGAGTCCTCCCGTGGGCACATCCGGGACCTTCCCCGCGGTGCGGCCGACGTCCCGGTCAAGTACAAGGGCCAGCCCTGGGCGCGCCTGGGTGTCAACGTCGACGACAACTTCGAACCGCTCTACGTGGTGTCGCCGGACAAGAAGAGCACCGTCACCGAACTCAAGTCGCTGATGCGCGACGTCGACGAGCTCTACCTCGCCACCGACGGTGACCGCGAGGGGGAGGCCATCGCCTGGCACCTCCTCGAGACGCTCAAGCCCAAGATCCCGGTCAAGCGGATGGTCTTCCACGAGATCACCGAACCGGCCATCCGTGCCGCCGCGGAGAATCCCCGCGACCTCGACATCGACCTCGTCGACGCCCAGGAGACCCGCCGCATCCTCGACCGCCTCTACGGCTACGAGGTGTCGCCGGTGCTGTGGAAGAAGGTCATGCCGAAGCTGTCGGCGGGCCGTGTGCAGTCGGTGGCCACCCGCATCATCGTCCAGCGCGAACGTGAGCGGATGGCGTTCGTCTCCGCCGACTACTGGGACATCGACGCGGTGATGGACGTCGGTGCCGACGCCTCCACCACCCCCCGCACGTTCACCTCACGGCTGCTGTCGGTCGACGACGCCCGCGTGGCGACCGGCCGCGACTTCACCCCGCAGGGTGCGCTGAAGAAGACCGACGGTGTGATCGTGCTCGACCGGGCCCGCGCCACCGCCCTGGCCTCGGCCCTCGACGGTGCGGCGATGACCGTCACCTCGGTGGAGGAGAAGCCCTACACCCGACGCCCCTATGCGCCGTTCATGACCTCGACCCTGCAGCAGGAGGCCGGCCGCAAGCTGCGCTTCTCGTCGGACCGCACCATGCGGATCGCGCAGCGGCTGTACGAGAACGGCTTCATCACCTACATGCGTACCGACTCCACCACGCTGAGCGAGTCGGCGATCAACGCCGCGCGGGCGCAGGCGCGAGAACTGTACGGCGACAGCTTCGTTCACCCCACCCCGCGGCAGTACACGCGAAAGGTCAAGAACGCCCAGGAAGCCCACGAGGCGATCCGGCCGGCGGGCGAGACCTTCCGTACCCCCGGTCAGGTGGCCGGGCAGCTCGAGACCGACGAGTTCCGGCTGTACGAGCTGATCTGGCAGCGCACGGTGGCCAGCCAGATGGCCGACGCCAAGGGCACCACGCTCAGCCTGCGGATCGGCGGCACCGCCACCTCCGGCGAGACCTGTACCTTCGCCGCGTCGGGCCGGACCATCACCTTCCCGGGCTTCCTGTCGGCCTACGTCGAGACCGTCGACGACCAGGCCGGTGGCCAGGCCGACGACGCCGAGAACCGGCTGCCGGTGCTCACCCAGGGGCAGGCGCTGACCGCCACCGAGCTCGCCGCCGACGGTCACACCACCAACCCGCCCGCCCGCTACACCGAGGCCTCGCTGGTCAAGGTGCTCGAGGAACTCGGCATCGGCCGTCCCTCGACCTACGCCTCGATCATCGGCACCATCCAGGACCGCGGCTACGTCATCAAGAAGGGCAACGCGCTGGTCCCGTCGTGGATCGCGTTCGCGGTGGTCGGCCTGCTCGAGGCCTACTTCCAGAGCCTGGTGGACTACGACTTCACCGCCTCCCTCGAGGACGATCTGGACCAGATCGCCAACGGCGAGGAGAACCGCACCCGCTGGCTCACCGAGTTCTATTTCGGCGATGCCGCCCCCGACGCCCAGCACGACGCGGAGATCGCCGGCTCCGAGATCGCCAAGCACGGCGGCCTCAAGAAGCTCGTCGGGGTGAACCTCGAGGAGATCGACGCCCGCGAGGTCAACTCGATCCGCCTGTTCGACGACGAGCAGGGCCGTCCGGTGTACGTCCGCGTCGGCCGGTTCGGACCGTACCTGGAGCGCAACGTCGCCGAGGGACCCGACGCCGAGCCCGACCTGCAGCGTGCCAACCTGCCCGCCGACATGACCCCCGACGAGCTGACCCTCGCCGTGGCCGAGAAGCTGTTCGCCACCCCGCAGGAGGGGCGCTCGCTGGGTGTCGACCCGGTCAGCGGCAACGAGATCGTCGCCAAGGAGGGTCGCTTCGGGCCGTACGTCACCGAGGTGCTGCCGTCGGAGGACGACGACACCGACGACGGTGGTGCCGCCCCGGCACCGGCGACCATCCCGGCCGGTCCCACCCCGCGCGACGGCGGTGCCGACGCCGACATCGTCCCGCTCGACGACACCCCGGCCGGCACCGGTGCCACGACGACGGCCACCAAGACCGCGACCAAGACCGCCGCCAAGAAGACGGCGGCAAAGAAGACCGCGAAGAAGGCCGCCGGTCCCAAGCCGCGCACCGGATCGCTGTTCAAGTCGATGGACATCTCCACGGTCACCCTCGACGAGGCACTCAAGCTGCTGTCGCTGCCGCGTATCGTCGGCGTCGACCCGGCGTCGAACGAGGAGATCACCGCCCAGAACGGCCGTTACGGTCCGTACTTGAAGAAGGGCACCGACTCCCGTTCGCTGGCCACCGAGAACCAGATCTTCGAGATCACCCTCGACGAGGCGCTCAAGATCTACTCCGAGCCCAAGCGTCGTGGCCGGCAGGCCGCCGCGCCGCCGCTGCGTGAACTCGGCAACGACGAGGTCAGCGGCAAGCCGATGGTGATCAAGGACGGCCGGTTCGGGCCGTATGTCACCGACGGCGAGACCAACGCGTCGCTGCGCAAGGGCGACGAGGTCGGCACCATCACCGTCGAGCGGGCGATGGAATTGCTGGCCGACCGCCGTTCGCGCGGTCCGGCCACCAAGAAGGCGACCAAGAAGGCCGCCAAGAAGACCCCGGCGAAGAAGACGGCCACCAAGACCGCGGCGAAGAAGACCGCCGCCAAGAAGACGACCGCCAAGAAGACGACTGCCAAGAAGACCGCCGCGACCAAGACGACTGCGGCCAAGAAGACCGCCGCGGCCAAGAAGGCGCCGGCGAAGAAGACGACGGACTGAGCAGACGCCGGACCGAGCAGACGGCGATCGGCCCGGGTTCCCGGGCCGATCCCGGCCGTCCGGACCCGATGCCCGGGGGATGACGCCCGGGGGACGACGGGGTCTCTGCGGTTACGGGCTCCGGGTTACGGGATCTGGGTCTCGAGCCCGAGCGGACGGGCGAGCAGCGTCTCGATGCCGCGGCCGCGCAGTTCCACGCCTTCCCCGATCGACCAGTGGGTGGCCTCCTCCTGGGAGGCGAGGAACACCGCACGCGCCGACCCGAGCACACGGGTGGGCTCGTCCTTGGCCAGTTCGGTCAGGCGGGCGGCCTCGTTCACCGGGTCGCCGATCACGGTGTACTCCAGGCGGGCCTCGGCGCCGATGTGCCCGGCGATCGCCTTGCCCGCCGACACCCCGATCCCGATGTCGGTGTCGCCGAGCGTCTCGTACAGTTCCTGGCGCAGTTCCCGCGCCGAGGCGAGGGCCCGTCCGGCGAAGTCGTCGAGGTCCAGGGGCGCACCGAAGATCGCCAGCGCCGCATCACCCTGGAACTTGTTGACGAACCCGCCGTGCCGGCCGACGACGGCCACCACCACCCGGAAGAACTCGTTGAGCAGGTCCACCACCTCGCGGGGCGGACGGTTGACGGCCAGCCGCGTCGACCCCACGATGTCGACGAACAGCACCCCGACGTAGCGTTCCTCGCCGCCGAGTTCGGTGCCGATCTCGATGGCCCGGCGGGCCACGTCCTCGCCGACGTACCGGCCGAACAGGTTGCGCAGCTGCTGCCGTTCACGCAGGTCGGCGACCATGTCGTTGAAGCCGGCCTGCAGCTCGCCGATGTCGGTGGCGTCGTAGATCTTCACCGATGCGTTGAGGTCGCCCTCGGAGACCTTGGCCTGGGCGCGACGGAGCTGTTTGATCGGGTCGTTGATCGCGGTCACCACGCGGACGATCGCCAGCAGGCTGAACGCCAGCGCCGACAGCGCCATCCACAGGATCGGTCGCATCAGGCCGTCGGCGTCGGTCTGGATGTAGTGCAGGCGCTGCATGGTGATCAGGCCGACGATCACCAGCATCGGCGCCACCACGCTGATCACCCAGAACACGGTGATCCGGGTGGTCACGCCGGGGGCGATCGCGTTGTTGGGGTTGTTGGCCATCGCGGCGACGGTGATCGGCCGCAGCACCTTCTCGAACTGCAGGAAGCTCAGCACGCAGGTGACGAGGGCGCCGATACAGCTGGCCATCGCGACGATGAAGGCATCGCGCCCGGACACGGTGAGGTTGACGCAGGTGAACAGCACGCCACCGACCACCCACATGCCGACGTTGACCGCCGACAGCAACATCGGTAGTTGCAGGGCCCGCTTGCGGGCGCCCTGGTTGTCCAGGCGCGATCTTCGGCGGTGCCAGATCAGCACCGGCAGCGACAGCTGGATGCTGAGGACCGCACCCACCACCATCGCCACCACCAGATAGGTCGCGAAGATGGCCTGGTTGAGTGCGGTGATCTCGTTGAATCGGAACGAATCGGACTCGGGCATGCCGAACCGGAGGAACGCGAAGGTGAACAATGCGCCGACGAGGTTGGAACGCAGCATGTCGAGGGCGAGGATCGGCCACGGGGTGTGCGCCAGCCAGCGAGCAGTGTGCTGGGCCTTCGACAGGCGTGACCGGCGTTCAACCACCCAACCACGGTAGCTGGCTGCTTGCAATTGTTAAACGCGATATGTGCAGGCGGAAGTGTCCGAACTGCGGATTAGGGTGGTGGCTGTGACAAATGTCTTCGATCGGATGATCGGTCAGCAGGCCATCATCGCCGAGCTCGCCGACGCCGCTCGTGCCGCCCGCGGGCTGGCCGACCGGCTCGACGAGTCTGCGGCCGGTGCGGTCTCGATGTTCGCGCCCGCCGACGACGATGCTCCCGGCGAGGCGGCGGGCGGAGACCTGGAACAGGAGATCGAGGCCCGTACCCGCGCGTCGATGACCCACGCCTGGCTGTTCACCGGCCCGCCCGGCAGCGGCCGGTCGATCGCCGCGACGTGTTTCGCCGCGGCCCTGCAGTGCCGGCATCCGGAGATCGTCGGCTGCGGTGAGTGCCGCGCCTGCACCACGGTGCTCGCCCGCACCCATGCCGACGTCCGGCACATCGTGCCCGCCGGGCTGAGCCTGTCGGTGGACTCGATGCGTGAGATCGTCCAGCTCGCCTCCCGCCGGCCGGGTACCGGACGGTGGCAGATCGTCGTCGTCGAGGACGCCGACCGGCTCACCGAGCAGGCCGCCAACGCCTTGCTGAAGGTGGTCGAGGAGCCGCCGTCGCGCACGGTGTTCCTGTTGTGTGCGCCGTCGGTAGATCCGGAGGACATCGCGGTGACCCTGCGCTCGCGCTGCCGCCACGTCGCCCTCACCAGTCCGTCGGTCGCCGACATCGAGCGGGTGCTGGTGGAGCGTGACGGTATCGCCCCCGACGCCGCGCGGTGGGCGGCCTCGGTGTGCGGCGGACATGTCGGCCGGGCCAAGCGACTGGCCACCGACGCCGATGCCCGCGCGCAGCGCGAGTCGGCCCTGGGGATCGCGCGGGCGGCCACCCGGGACTCCACCGCGTACAAGGCGGCCGAGGAACTGGTGCGGTCGGCCGATGCCGCGGCCAAGGCGATCAGCGCCGCCCTCGACGAGGCCGAGACCGAGGAACTCAAGACCGCGCTCGGCGCCGGCGGAACCGGCAAGGGCACCGCCCGTGCGCCCCGCGGCACCGCCGGGGTGCTCAAGGATCTGGAGAAGCGGCAGAAGTCGCGGGCCACCCGCGTCGGTCGCGACGTCCTCGACCGCGCCCTGGTCGATCTCGCCGCACTGTTCCGCGACGCGCTGGTGGTGTCGATGGGTGCGCAGGTCACCGCCATGCACCCGGACAAGGCCGACGACCTCGTCGGGCCGATGGCCTCCTATGCGGGTCCCGAACAGCTGCTGCAGTGTGTGGAGGCCGTACTCGACTGCCGAGAGGCCTTGGACGTCAACGTGAAACCGAAGTTCGCCGTCGACGCGATGGTGGCCCGGATCGGTCAGGCGATGCGGTCGGGGGAGCGCGTCTAGACCCCTTCGGGCCGCTCCACACAGGGTTACGAATCGGTAATCCGACAGCAACACCGGACTCCTAACGTGGCGACCCATGGCACCAGTGCAGCCGCGCCCTCCGGGCACCGGGCTCGACATCTCCGGTCTGACCAAGACTTTCCGAACACGCACGCTGCGTGGTGGTTCCACCGTGACCGCGTTGTCCGACGTGGACCTGCAGACGTCGGAGGGGGCCTTTCTCTCGCTGCTCGGGCCGTCGGGGTGCGGCAAGTCGACGGTGCTGCGCATCCTGGCCGGACTCGAGGAACCCACATCCGGTACCGCGCTGATGAACGGTCAGTCCCCGGGCGATCTGCAACGCAATCATGAGCTGGGCATCGCCTTCCAGGATTCGGCGCTGCTGCCGTGGCGGTCGGTGGAGTCCAACATCAAACTGCCGTTGCAGGTGGGGCGGATGCCCGCCGACGACGACCTGGTGGCCGACCTGATCGAGCTGGTCGGGCTCACCGGGTTCGAGAAGGCCAAGCCCGCGATGCTCTCCGGCGGTATGCGCCAGCGTGTTTCGATCGCCCGCGCACTGGTCGTGCGGCCCACGGCGCTGCTGCTCGACGAGCCCTTCGGCGCGCTCGACGACATGACGCGGCAGCGCCTGAACATCGAGTTGCTGCGGATCTGGACCGAGAAGCCGGCCACCACGCTGATGGTCACGCACGGGATCGCCGAGGCGGTGTTCCTCTCCGACGTCGTCGCGGTGATGAGTCCGCGGCCCGGCCGGGTGGTGGAGGTGGTGCCGATCGACCTGCCCCGTCCGCGGACCCCGGAGATGATGCGTACCCCGGAGTTCCATGCCGTCCACGATCATCTGTCCGGGCTGCTGTTCGGCACCGTGTCGTCGGAACGTGCTGTGGCGCCGGATAGTTCGGGGTCGTCGGATCGTGCGGGTGTCGCCGGTGCGGCGGAGGTCGTGGGTGGGTAGGTTCGCCGGTGGACGCTGGGCCACGGGTGCGGTGGGCATCGTCGGGCTGATCGGTCTGTGGTGGATCGCCGGTGCCCTCGAATGGTTCTCCGGCACCATCCCCACCCCGTGGGCGGTGCTGGCGGCGATCGGCGACCGTGGCATCCAGTTCTACATCGACAACTTCTCGGCGACAATCCAGTTGGCGTTCGCGGGGTTCCTGTGGGGCAACGGTCTCGCGATCGTGCTGGCGGTGGCGGTGATCCTGTTCCCGCCGGTCGAGGGACTGGCGACGCAGCTGGCGATCATCTCCTACTGCACGCCGATCATCGCGGTGGCCCCGATCATCCAGGTGGCCTTCGCGCAGGTGCAGACGATGATCGTGTTCCTCGCGGCGATCTCGGTGTTCTTCACGACGATGATCGGGACGCTGTCGGGGTTGCGGTCGCCGCAGAAGGCCGGCATCGACCTGGTGACGGTCTACGGCGGCGGACGGTTCACCCAGCTGTGGCGGGTGCGGTCGGTGGCCGCACTGCCGAACACGTTGGCCGCCATCAAGATCGCCGCACCCGCCGCGGTGCTCGGCGCGGTGCTCGGCGAGTTCCTGGCGATGCCGGAGAAGGGGGCCGGTCCGACGATGATCATCGCGCAGCAGGCCGGTGACATCCCGCAGGTGTGGGCGATCGCGTTGCTGTGCGGGGTGATCGCGGGTATCGGCTATGCGATCGTGGCGGTGGTCGCCCGGTTCGCGACCCGCTGGTCCACCGGCGTGGCGGTTCTCGGATGACGGCCGGACTCGCGAGTATGTGGTCGGTGGCCCGGTTCCTCGGCTCGCTGCTGATGGCGTTCGTCCTGATCCTGGTGATCTGGTGGCTGTTCCTGCTGGCCTTCCCCGACATCGGGCCGATCATCGGTCGCACCCCGGGCGATGTGTTCGCCTATCTGTTCACCGATCCCGACGCGGCACAGGCGCGGTCGGAGATCTTCGCTGATCTGTGGATCACGTTGACCGACACCGCGATCGGATTCGTCACCGGTATGGTCGCAGCGGTGGCGGTGGCCGCGGTGTTCGTGGTGTCACGACCTGCGGCGCAGACCTTCATGCCCATCGCGATGCTGCTGCGATCGGTGCCGCTGGTCGCGATGACCCCGCTGATCACCCTGGTCGTCGGACGTGGGGTGGCGGTGGTCGCGGTGATGGGCGGCATCGTGGTGTTCTTCCCGGCGCTGGTGCTGATCATGACCGGACTCGCCAACGCGCCCAGGCAACTCGACGACGTGATCAGCGTCTACGGCGGTGGCCGCTGGACGGCGTTGCGGCGTGCGGCGATCCCGTCGGCGGTACCGTCGCTGTTCGCTGCGGCCAAGGTGTCGGTGCCCGGCGCGATCATCGGTGCGACCGTCGCCGAGTGGCTGGGCACCAACAAAGGTCTGGGAGCCACTCTGCAGCAGGCACTTCCGGCCGCAGCCTACGACCAGCTGTGGGCGTCGGTGCTGGTGATCACGGTGGCCTCGATCATCCTGTACGCCGTCGTCGGTGTGCTCGAGACGGTGGTACTCGCCCAGATGGGGATGCAGCAGGAGTGAGAGCTGTCGGGGGCAGAGAAAGAGCAGTCCGGGCAGCGTGGCCCTCGTGTGTTGAACCCAGGGGCCGTACGGCCCGATCGAGGAAGGACCTCACCATGTCACAGTCGCCCATGTCTGCGCCGATCGGCGGACGCAGCCGCGGATTCGACCGCCGCTCGTTCCTGCGCTACACCCTGATGGCCGGTGGTGCGGCTGGGGCGCTCGGTGTGGCCGGCACCTTGTCGGCGTGCAGCAGTGGCGATTCCGGGAGCAGCGGCGCGTCGTCGACCAACCCCAAGGTGCAGTTGTCGTGGCAGAAGAACATCGAGTTCGCCGGTGAGTACTGGGCTCTGGACAAGGGCTACTACGAGGCCGCCGGGGTGGGCACACCGGAACTGATCACCGGCGGCGGTGCCGGTACCGGTGTGGAGACCGGTCTGACCTCCAACAAGGTGTGGATCGGTATGACCGCCCCGCAGCTCACCGCACCTGTCGTGCTGCAGGGCGCCGGGCTCAAGACCGTGGCCGCGACGTTCCAGAAGAATCCGTTCTGCATCATGTCGCTGGCCTCCAATCCGATCGATTCGCCGGAGGACATGAAGGGCAAGAAGATCGGTGTGCAGGCATCCAACGAGAACGTCTTCAAGGCGTTGCTCACCGCCAACGGTATGACCGAGTCCGACGTCGAGAAGATCACCGTCCAGTACGATCCCACCCCGCTGACTACCGGTCAGGTCGACGGCTGGGTGGCGTATGTGACCAACGAGCCGATCGAGTTGAAGGACAAGGGGATCGACAACACCAACTTCCTGTTCGCCGATTTCGACCTACCGCTGGTCGCCGAGACCCTGGTGGTGCGGCAGGAGACCATCGACAACGAGCGTGACAAGCTCAAGGCTTTCCTCAAGGCCGACATCCAGGGCTGGTATGACGCCGTCGCCGATCCCGCCGGGTCGGCACGCCTGGCCGTCACGACCTACGGCAAGGATCTCGGCCTGAACGAGGCCAACCAGACCGAGCAGGCCATCGCCCAGAACACCCTCGTCGTCTCCGGCGACACCAAGGCCAACGGTCTGCTCACGATGACCGACGAGCTGATCGCGTCGAATATCGAGGCCCTCGCCAAGGCCGGGTACACCATCAAGCCCGAGCAGCTCTTCGACATGTCCCTGATCAAGGAGGTCTACGAGGAGAATCCCGACCTCAAGAAGTAGCGGTGCCATCCTGCCGGCGGGGCCACCCTATAGTTGTCGAAAGGACTGGCCCCGCAGGCAGGAGTGAGCATGTCGGACTTCATCAAGAAGCTCAAGGAAGACGCGAAGGCGGTCGAGGCCGCCATCGACAACGAGCTCACCGTGCTCGAAGGCGTTCCCGGCTACGACCCGCTGGCCAAGGACGACTCGGCCGGCGAGGAGACCGAGGGTGACGCGGCCGAGGTCGCCGACGCCGACTGAGCTGGGCTTTGTCGACGGGACGGCATCCCGTCACCTCATCGCGGAGAGTCCCCGGTCACGAGCGGAAGTTCCGGATCGCCGGCCCAGGCCGTCATCGATCCGTCGTAGACCGCGACGTCGTCGCGACCCGCGAGGGCCAGGGCATGGGCGACGCCGGTCGCCGCGATCCCGCCGCCGCAGTAGGTCACCACGGTCCGGTCGGTGTCGAGCAGACCGGCCTTCTCGAACTCGGCCCGCAGGTCGTCGATCGCCCGCAGGGCACCGGTCTCGGCGTCACGCAGCGTGAAGACCGGGAAGTTGATGCTGCCCGGGATGTGGCCGCGACGGGCGTAGGTGTCGACCTCGCCGCGGTAGGTGGCCTCGTCGAGCACGTTCACCAGCAGGGTGTCCGGGTCGTCGAGCGCGGCGGCGATCTCGGCGGTCGAGCGGATCAGGCCCGGCCGGTGCTCTCCGGTGAAAGTCCTTGCCACCGGGGTCGATTCGGCATCGGTCACCTCGAGGCCGGCAGCCTTCCAGGCACGCAGGCCGCCGTCGAGCACGGCGACGTCGTCGAAGCCCTCCAGCCGCAGCTGCCACCACAGGCGGGTGGCCCAGAATCCGTCGTGCTGGTCGTAGACGACGACGGTGGCACCCTCGCCGATCCCGAGTGCCCCGGCGGCCGCGGCGAATCGGTCGTGGCCCGGCGCGGTCCACGGCTGCGTGGCGTCGGCGTCGGCGAAGTCGGTCAGCAGGTCGGCGAACAGTGCGCCCGGGATGTGTTCGGCGCGGTAGCTCTCGGCTCCCGATTCGGGGACGTACGGGCCGTCGGTGGGGACGGGCAGGTGGGTCGTGGAATCGACGATCACCAGCGCATCGTCGTCGAGATGGTCACGCAGCCAGTCGACGTCGACCAGTGCGGGCACGGTGGAACTCATTCGGGTCGCCTTTCGGGAAACGGGGGCCAAGCGGCAGTGCCGATGGTAGGAGCGGGCAAATCGCCCACGCACAGATACCGATCTCACTGCGGGCAACCCTTGTGACCGCTCACGATCCGGGATATCGATGACGGCGGGCGCCGGCCAGCGAGAGCCGGACGTCGTCGTCGGAGAGCTGATCGAAGTGGTCGTAGGATGCGCCGACGCCGTAGAAGTGGGTGACCGACGACGGACACACCACCTCGACCTCGGTACGCAGGTCCGCGAGGGTGTCGGCGGGGCCGACCGGTACGGCGGCCACGAGTTCCGCGGCACCGAGCGTGCGCAGCGCCGCGAGTGCCGCCCGCATCGTCGCACCGGTGGCGATGCCGTCGTCGACCACGATCACCGTCTTGTCGCGCACCGGGGCCGGCGGGCGATCGGCGCGATACGCGAGGTTGCGGCGTCGTAGCTCGATCCGTTCCCGGGCGATCGCATCCCGCAGCGCGACCGGGTCGATCCGGGCCTTGCGGATCACGTCCTCGTTGCGGACCAGGACGTCGTCGGCGATCGCGGCCGCTGCCAGCTCCGGCCGCCACGGCACCCCGACCTTGCGCACGGTGATCACATCGAGTGACGCACTGAGGTATTCGGCCACCTGGACGCCGACGGGGACACCGCCACGGGGGAGGGCCAGCACCAGCAGATCGCGGTCGTGGACGGTGAATCGGTCGAGATTCTGGGCGAGAATGCGACCGGCATGCGCGCGATCCCGGAATCTGATCGGGTGCTCGGAAAAGGCGTGACGATGCATGACGGGCTCGCTTCGGTGGATCAGTTTTCACGGTAGCACCGGACTGCGGCTCGGGGAGCGTGCGAATCGACCGTCATCGGCCCAACCGTCTCGTCGGAGCCCTCCGATGGCGCCGTGGCCGGTCCGAGGTCCAGCACCGCCACAGGGCGACATCGGCCACTGTATACGCGACTTGCCAACCGGCTCTTCGTAATTGACGGTGTGGCGGCACGTTTCCCACCGTGTGCCCCTCGGGTTGCCGCCCACTATCTGCGTAGCAGGCCCCGGCAGAGTAGTTCGAGTTGGTCGGCAGCCGAGGACGGGGCAGCCACGCCAGAGGCGGCGTGCATCCCGGCCTCGTTGATGGCGCCGAGGATCAACTGCGCAGCCACCCCCGGATCGACCCCGGGGACAAGCTCATCCGACTCCGCCAGGTCTTCGAGGAGTCCCCGGATCAAGCCCAACGATCGGCCGTTGTCGAGGGCTCGCCAGCGCGTCCAGCCCAGCGCCGTCGGGGCTTCCCGGAAGACGACTTTCAACAGCACGGGGTCGCGCGCGAGTGCGTCCAGGGTGGCTTTGCCCAGTGCGAGAAAGCGCTCCCGCGGTCCGTCGACACTCTCGAGTGCAAGGCTCACCGACTCCACGAGGGAGCTCTCGGCTTGCGTGAAGACCGCCTCCATGACCTCCGTCATGTTCGCGAAGTGGTGATAGAGCGCCCCGCGGGTCACTCCGGCTTCCTCGCTGAGTGAGGTCGTCGTGACCGCAGCGAATCCTTGTGTGGTGAACAGATCTGTCGCGACGTCGACCAGCCGCTGTCGAGTCGCGAGAGCTCGGGACGTCCGCAAGGTGACCATGGCGCAATCCTACCCTTGACATACAGAATGCATGTGACATTCACTCTGTATGTGAATCCAGAGCAGATCCGCAGTATCGCCGGCAACGGGACCGACCTGATGTCCCTCTTCCTGCCCATCTCGCCATTCGTCGGACTTCTCGGTGTGAAGGTCGAGAGCCTCTCCGACGACGAAGCGCTCCTTCGTCTTCCCTGGCGAGAAGAGCTCGCCACGACCGAAGACATGGTTCACGGCGGCGCGATCGCGGCCCTCGCCGACATCGCCGCCATGGCCGCAGCCTGGTGCGGTCGTGACCTTCCTGATCGACTTCGCGGGGTGACGACGTCACTCGCGCTGGAGTTCCTCGAACCTGCCCGGGCCGAGGATCTTCTCGGCCGGGGACGCATACTGCGCCGAGGCTCGACCCTGACGGCGTGCGACATCGACATCACCACCGCCGGTGGGGTCAACGTGGCGAAGGCCATCGCCAACTACAAGGTGGGCTGACATGCTCAAGATGAAGACCGAGTGCGAACTCTGCGCCGGCGCCCTGGCGGGCGACGACCAGGCATGGATCTGCTCCTACGAATGCACCTACTGCACCGACTGCCGAGGTGCCCTCGATGCCTGCCCCAATTGCGGGGGCGAGTTGGTGCCTCGCCCACGGCGCACCACCGGAGCGGCCGCGATCGCCGCGAGGATGCCGACGCGCATCGCGCGACGGTTCGGTCGTCGACGTGACCGATAAGAGCATCTGACCGTTGCCCGGGTGGCCGAAGGGCCCGGGGGCGCGTGGAACACGGCGGACGATGCACGCCGTCACGGGGCGGCTTCGGAGAGGGTTGGCCGGACCCAGAAATAGGGTCTGCCCTGTGGAGCCGCCCAGGGGAATCGAACCCCTGACCTATTCATTACGAGTTCTTCGTGTCCGCGTGACCTGCGGAAACGCTGACGGTCGCTGTGTGTCTACGATTGTCTATAAACCGTTGCTGCGCAGTAGATCACGACGTCGAATCCGTCGCCGACTGTCCATGATTGTCCGCTGAGGTCGAGCCGTTGTGTGTGCGCTGTGTGTGCTCGTGTGTGCTGGCCTCGATCTGCGCGACCGCGGCGAATAACTCGTCGTCGCCGCCTGCGTGCGCGTAGACGCGGCTGACCAGGGTCGAGTCGGCATGTCCGAGCAGGCTCGCGACGCGGGTGTAGGCGACGGCGTGCGACGCCCAGGCGTGCCGCATGGCGTGTGTCGTGACCTTGTCGACCCCTGCCATCTCGCACGCGGTTGCAAGCGCACGGTTCACGTTGGACCCCCGGAACTGGTTTCCGCGCGCCGTGCGGAAGATGAGCGCGTCGCCATAGAGCGCGTTCAGGAGGTCGTCGACCTCGCTGCCCTTCCGTGCTTTGAATTTCGGTAGCCGTGATCGCTCGACGGCCGTCGCCTCGTGGAGCACGGTCGTGGCTTCCGATGACAGCGGCACCCGACGCGCACGGCCCGACTTTGGGGATCCGATCACAAGTCCGCCCTTGGTCTCGACCGCGGACCGGCGGACGTTGAGTACGTACCGGGTGCCGTTGCCGTCTGTCACGGTCTCGATGTCCTTCCGGCGCAGTTCGCAGACCTCACCGATACGCAGCCCGGTCAGCGATTGAAACCGCACGAGTCGCCGGGTGTGCTCGTCGGCCACGTGGACGAGCAGAGCATCTAGGTCGGCCGGAGTCAGGTACTCGTCGGCAGCGTCCTCCTCGATGACCGTGCGACGGTCGGTGGTGGGCACAGTAGCTGCGCGTGCGGGGTTGCCCCGGATGAGACGGTCGTCGACCGCGACGTCGAGCATCTTCCGCACGACGTTGGCGTATTTGCGGACGGTGGTCAGCGACTTGTCGGCGTCGAGCAGGTCGGCGATCCATCCATTGATGTCGGAGACCACGAGAGATCCGACCTCGCGATCGCCGAATCGCTCACAGAACACGTCCACGATCGACCCGTAGCTCTGGCGCGTTGAGGCCGGTTTCGCCGACAGCGTGCGCACGTAGGCGTCAGCAACGGTGCGCACGGTGACCCGTGCCCGCTCGTGTTCGATATAGGACCCGGACCGGAATTGATCGGCCAGTTCGTCGCGGCGCGCGTGCGCGGCCTCGCGGTCGTCGAATCGCTCGTACCGCTGCTTGCCTGCGGTGTCGACGTAGCGGACCTCCCAGCGCAGCGGGGACTTAGGAACGGCCTTGCCTGCGGCGTTCGTCGTCCACGAGTACCCGCGTCGCACCTTCCGGCGCGCATCGGAGTAATGCCGGTCGAATACCGACACGGTGCCGACCTTGCGGCGGCCCGGGGAGCGGGGGGCAGGGGTGCTGTCGAGGTCGACGATGTCGGTGGTCTCTCGTGGACTCATAGAGACAGACTAGCAGATGACCTATTCATTCCGACGAGATGTGATGCGGCTCTGCGAGGTCTCTAGCAGGCAATACGACCGGATACGGGGCACACCTGTCACGGTTCGCGCGCGATCGACATTTGCCCAGGTCGGCGACAGTGGTGGACCTTGGTGTCAGCGCGCCGACACCGGACGACGAAACCGTCGGTGTCACACTGACACTCAATCGAGGAGCATTAAATGTCCACTGCGGCAATCAATCTCACCGACCGAGCACGCGATGCGCTGGCACCCGCCGACGCACTCGATCGCCTGCTCGACACCGACGAAACCGCGGGCATCTGCGGACTGTCGCCGCGCACCCTGCGCACGTGGCGCAGCGACGGCAGTGGCAAGGGTCCGGCGTTCGTGCGGGTCGGTACTGCGATCCGGTATCGCGCGTCGGACGTGCAGACGTGGATTGCACGTCTGGCCTGAGTTCTCTCACCACCACGTAACCGGGGAGCGGTTAGCGCGAAACGTATTCGCGCGCAACGAAAGTAGGAGAATGTCCAGGAATGAGAAACGGCGCCCGACCGGGGAGTCGGACGCCGTCGCCACGGTCGCCACCACGCGTGACCGAGAGCAGGAGATGCCCACCACTGACGATACGTCGGGGGTCGGACATTTCGCACGTCTCGCGCACGAGATCGCCGATGCTATCCCCGGCGTGACCGTCGGGCCGCTCGCCGGGAAGGCGCCGCTGCCCGAAACGAACGGCTTCTACGACTTCGTTGGCGTGGATGACCCGCGGTTCGACGAGATCGCTTGCGCGGCAGACGCAAACACTCGCGTGACGGGTATCGGTTGGCGCCCCCCGGTCGGGGTCGCCGTGATCGACTATGACGCATACAAGCGGGGTATCCCGGAACGTTTTGCGACGTTCACCGCGGCCGTCGATCTGCCCGACACGCTGACCATTGTGACCGGTAAGGGTGGCCGTCATCTCGTGTTCACGCTGCCCGACTATGCGCGTGAGTCCGGGCTGTCGGTGCCCGACGGCAGTGGCATTGACGCAGTCCGGACGCACTGGCAGGGGTATTTGGTCGGACCCGGTTCGGTGCACCCGGACACCGGTGACCTGTACCGGTTCGACGAGACCCGGCACCCGATCGCCGAATTGTCGCCTGACGCTGTCGCTGCGCTCACTACGCCTCGTCGTCGCACGAGCGGCCGGGTCGGCCGGCCGGCGTCCGACGAGGTCGCCTTGTGGCTGTATCGCAAGGGGAGCGGCCGGCCGTCGAGCGCGATGCGCGCCGCGGTCCGCGATCTGGGAGCGATGCGCGAACGCGCACACGACACGATGCGCGATGCGATCTGGCGGTGCTTGCACCTCGCCGACGAGGGACACCCCGGCGCACAGGTCGCCATCGGCAAGGTCACGTCCAAGTTTCTCGACGAGATGACCCGACGCGAGCGCGCCGGGTTGCCGGGAGTCCGCACGCACGACGAGGCAATGCACGAGATCCGCGATGCGCTCGCTGGGGCCGTGGCGCACATCCTCGCCGACGGTGAGGGGGTGGCCTCGTGAGTGACGCCGACGAGACCGCCCGCAAGGTGACCGAATCGCTTGTCGGTCAGCCCCCGAAAGAGCGAAAGCGCAAGCCGCGCAGGGACATGCACAAGATCGCCGACGCCGTGGAGGTGTACTTGCGCCGGTACTGCGTTCTGCCCGGTGAGCACTGCTACGTCGCTGCGACGTTGTGGACCATGCACACGTGGGTCGTCGAGTGCTTTGACACGACGCCGCGATTGTTTCTGGACAGCGCGGTACCGGGGTCGGGCAAGAGTCGGGTGCTCGAACTGCTCGAACACCTCACGGCGCACCCACTCAATTCGTTCTCGGCGTCCCCGGCCGCTCTCATCCGCTCGATCGACGCCGGACAGCGAACAATCCTGATTGACGAGGTCGACACGGTGTACGCGAAGGCCGCCGGCACTGAGGACATCACGGCCGTGATCAACGCCGGATACAAACGTGGCGCACGGGTGCCGCGGTGCGTCGGGCAGGGTGCCGACTTCGAGGTCGTCGAACTGTCCGCGTTCGCGCCTATGGCTCTGGCAGGGCTGACGACCAACGTGCCCGACGCGGTGCGTTCGCGCTCGATCCACTTCCGGATGCGCAAACGCATCGCTGCTACCGAACCGCTCGCGCGGTACCGACGCCGGGACGCTGACGCAGAGGCCGCACCGATGCGCAACGCGCTGCGTGCGTGGTCGGAGTCGACGGTGACCGACGCCCTTACGGCCGCACGCCCCGAACTGCCCGACGGCGTCGAGGACCGACCCGCGGAGGTATGGGAGCCGCTCGTCGCGGTCGCCGACGCGATCGGGGGTAAGTGGCCCGAACGTGCACGCGCAGCGTGTTCGTCTTTCGTGTTCGCGAAGTCGGCCGATGGCCCGTCGCTGGGAGTCGAACTGCTGACCGCGATTCACGAGATCATGCACAAGCGCCGGGTCAACGACATCACGACGGCCGCACTCCTGACCGCGATCAAGAATATGCGGGACATGTCGCCGTGGCCCCCGTCGCGGGGTGATCTCGAACCCGCGACACTGGCCGCATTGCTGCGCCCGTTCGACGTTGTGCCGCAACAGTTCAAGGTGAACGGGAAGAAGGTCCGCGGTTACCGGCGGTATGGCGACGGTGGTCTGTACGACGCGTTCGCGCGCTACGTCGACGGCAGCGACTCGCCCGACACCGAACCGGGCAGCGTCCCGGCGCCGGCGCGCACGAGCATCGTGCATATCGACCGGACGGGCCAGCAACCGCGACTCACGTTCAACTGCGACATGCGTGAGGTGCCGGGTGTTGACGCCCCCGACGAGGACACCGACGACGACGCACAGGCCGCGTCGTGACCGCGCCCGCGCCCGTCCTCGTCAAGAGCGGTACCCCCGGTACCCCCGGTACCTGGTCGGCATATCCGCTGGTCAGAGGTTCGCGCGAGGGGTACCGGGTATCGCAAGCTGCCCGGTACCCGACCCGGTACCCGGCGGTACCGACGCGACGCAGACACGGTCCGGAACGAGGTACCGGGCAAACGGGGGTACCGGGTACCCGGTACCGACCCGGTACCGATTTCACCCCCTCTGACCTGCGCGGTACCGGCAGTACCGGCAGTACCGCCCTCTCAGCCAATGGACGGAGGCACGAAAGCAGATGAGCGCATCCACGAGCGGCCGCGGCCCGCGGTCGAGCAAGCGTGAGGCAGCGCAGGTCGAGCGCCGGCGACGGTTCGACGAGTACGTGGCCCGGATGCTGACCGACCCGCCGATCGGATCGACGTGGCATCCGCTGTACCGCTGGCCGTCGGACACCGATGCCGACTACGCGGCACGGGTCGCCGCACACGAGGCCAAGGCCTCGCAGACCACCGGGGAACACAACAACATGGCCCATCGGGCCGGATAGGAGAACACCATGTCGAGGATTAAGCACGTAGTCGACGTCGACACTCCGCCGTCCGCGGCGGCGTATGCGCGGGAGCGGCAGCGACCTGTTTACGGCGCATCGCGCGCGGAGGTCGCACGGCACAACAAGCGTGCGATGGCGGAGTACGGCGACCGACTGGCAGCGGACAGCATCCGCAATGCGCCGCAGCCTGCGCCGCCGGTCGGTGCGCACCCGCCGACTCCGGAACTGACCGACGCCGGGGACATTGGCCAGGCCGTGATTGACCTCCTGCGGGTTGATCGCATTGAGGCCGCACGTACCCGCTGCCTCAGTCGCATCGTGGAGGAGGAGCGCCACCAAGCGGAGGAGGCCAGCCGCGCGGCGCTCGACGCGCGGATCGACGAGGCACTGACGGCCGCGTGGTCGGCCGCGGCCAAGCGGGAGAAGGTGCCCGGTCTGCTCGACGACATCGTTCGCTGGGATGCACACGAGCGGATTACGCAGGACCGGTTGAACATTGGCAAGCGGCTGCGCGAGGCGATCGACGAACGGGCCGTGTTAGAGGCTCGGGAGGCCGTGCGGGGTGCGCTCGACGAGATCGACGACGCGGTGCTCGACGAGGCGCACGCGGCGCTGGCCGACGCGGTGCAGGCGCACGAGCGTCTGGCGCTGGCAGGGGTCGCGGTGGACGCCGACGCCGGCGCGCTCGTGGACGCCGGCGACGACGGCGTGCTGTCGGCGTTGCGCCTGTGGCGGTCGGCCGTGGCCCGGTGGTCCGATGTGCAGGCCGTGCGCCAGTGGTGCGCGGCTGCGCTGGCCCGTGGGTTTGTGGTGAGCCAGGGGTCCGTCGTGGTGGTGCCTCCTCCTCGCAAGCGCAGCGGTGAGTACCTGCGCCATGACGATGCGCAGCGGCACAACGGTCCGCAGGCCGAGGCGCTTACCCAGGGGTCCGGTGCATGGCAGGGTGATGCGCCGTCGTGGCTGGGACAGGGGTCTCACGAGGCGCTGCGGTGGTGGGTCGGACTCGACGAGCACGAGCGGCCCGAACCTCGTGGTGTCGCGGATCTAGACGACGTGGTCGGGGTGGTGTCGGCATGAGCGAAGGGCTGCGCGGCAGCGACGACGACACGTATGACCGCGGCTTCGGTCGGTATCTCGACGAGGACATGGCGAACCGGCCGCACACCGCCGCGGAGGCCGACGACGAGCGCGAGACGCGGGGACAGGGAACGGTTGGTGACAATCGGCCCGATGAGGATCGGCGTCGCCGTCCGGCTCGTCCCGGCGACAGGGGTTTCGGTCGATACCTTACCGGCCAGTGAGCCGATAGGCCGTCAGCGGCCGAATGAGACCCCGATACGACGTGTGCGTATCGGAGTCTCATCATGTCCGGGGTCGCTGGGGTAGGGGGTGGGGACCCCTCCCCGGTCGATCAACCAGAGCCCCGCCGCGTACTGTCCTCGAAAATGTGTACGGGTCTTAACGGAATCGCCTTAGCTCGCCTGACCTGCGTAAATAGGCCGTCTCCGACCCCTGAGAGCCACGCTAACGGCACATCTCGACGGCGTCTACCTCGAAACACTCACCCGCGCAACGGATTACAGCGACGCTGAGGTCAGACGGTCGCCAGTGCGTACCTGCTTTGCGAGTGTTGGCGTTCGCCATGCTCGATCACGCGGTGGAACACGTCAACCATCGGGCTGTCTGGTGTCAATCCGAGATCGCCGAGGTTGACCCCCTCGTTAGATGCCGGAGCTGCGTCACTGCCGCCTAGAGCGAGCCATGCGAGCATGTCTTGTCCCTCGGGGTCCTTGCCTTGCGCGACAGCCCAGACCGAATCGAACGGTGTCATCTGAGAAGTGATGGTCCGCAACGTGTCATCGAACTCGACGGGAACGATGATCACGTCGCCGCTCGCCGCGGGTTGTTCGAAGAACCACGCGATGTCCTCAGACGGTTGGCTCTGGAAGTAACGAGCTAGGAACTTAAGCGCGTTGTCGTATGTATGAGATTCGAGACCCCCGCGCACCCAGATGCCGGAGCCCTTGTCGGCCTCATGTTCCACCATCTCGCGGATCTCTGGCAGTTGACCGACCGGAACGTCGAGCGAGAACGCCAGCGCAGCACGGTACTGCTCACGTGCGTCGTCAAGGTTATGGGCACCGCCGACGATGCTCTCCGGCATCGAGTAGAACTGCCACTGCGGACCGCCGGACATGCTTGAGCGATAAACGACTGTCTGTGTGTCGTTAGCCATTCAACTCACCTCTCCCCGTGCCTCCTGTGCGGTCAATCCGACGTCATTAACCAGGACACGCCGAACGATGTTCCCGTTGATCTCGTCTCCATTATGGTATGCGAAAGTGAAGTACTTGTGTTTGCCCTTGTATCTGCGGTGTGAGCCGTTTTGGCGGGTAGGTTGTCCACAATGACGTTCGATGATGCGGACCAGGTCAGACGCGCGTACGGATGGCCAACTATCGCCCATGCGTTCTCCGGATGGTCACGCGGTGATGCTACTGCACAGTTGTGTCGGTTGACCGTTAAGCACGACTCTTAGCGTCGCTGAGCATTGAGCCGTGTGTGTGCTCTGTGTGTGCTAACGGCCCTCTGTGCGCATTCGCGTAGGTTTGATGCATCCGGTAGAAATACCCCTCTACCTGCTGTTACTCGTGGAGCCGCCCAGGGGAATCGAACCCCTGACCTATTCATTACGAGTGAATTGCTCTACCGACTGAGCTAGGGCGGCGTGCTGCGCGAGGCAGCGCTCACGAGTGTAGCGAGCGTGTGCACGGGAACCAAAACGGGGTCCATCCCGGGCGGTGGGCGTCGTATCGTCGGAGTATGTCCTCTCCACGCACCCCGGTGAGCGCGGCCACGGCGTCCGACGAGGTCGCCGAACCGTGGCGTGTCATCGCCGACGCCCTGCAGGCCGCCTACCGCACCCGCAACATGGTGACCGGCGGCGAGTTCGTCGCCCGGGTGATCGAGGCGGCAGAAGCCGCCGACCATCACCCCGACGTCGATCTACGTTACGGCTCAGTCCATTTCACCGTCAGTACGCACAGTTCGCGTCGGCTCACCGCCGCCGACGTCGCCCTGGCGAATGCGATCGCCGGGATCGCCGACGAGATGGGTCTCGAGCCGTTGGCCGCACCGCCGGCGCGATTCGACGTGGCCATCGACACCGCCGACGCCGAGCGGATCCGGCCGTTCTGGCGGGCCGTGCTCGGCTACCGGGACGACCCGGGCCACACCCTGGCCGACCTGACCGACCCGGACGGCATCCTGCCGCCGGTCTGGTTCCAGCAGATGGATCTGCCACGACCCGAGCGCAGCCGCACCCACGTCGACCTGTGGGTGCCGCACGACGTCGTCGCCGACCGCATCCAGGCGGGACTCGACGCCGGCGGACGGCTGGTGACCGACGAGTACGCGCCGGCCTGGTGGGTGCTCGCCGACGCCGAGGGCAACGAGATCTGCCTGTGCACCTGGCAGGACCGCGAGGAGGACGGGGCCTGACACCGCCCTGATATACGCAGGTCAGGGATGTGGTTCGGGGGCGATCAGTCGGAGGACATCGTCTGTGTGAACGTCATCCGATCGCCCCGGTACAGCGAGCGCCGCTGCTCGATGGGGACGTTGTCGGCGTCATAGGACAGGCGATTGAACAGGAACATCGGTGTGCGCGCGTCGACGTGCAGGAGTGCGGCCTCCCGCGCGTCGGGCAGAGTGGCCTCGATGTTGTCCTCGGTTCGGCCGAACCGGACCCCGCGCCGGCCGAACTCGGCATAGAGCGACGAGGTGACCTCGAAGCCTTCTTCCAGGCCGGGGTAGCGGTAGGCGGGTAGCCGGGTGCGTTCGAGGCCGACGCGGACGTTGCCGGTGGTGAACACACGCTCGAGCTGGATCACCGGATCGCCGACAGCGATCTCCAGTTGGTTCGCGAGCGCGGCATCGGCGGTCATGGGTGTCCAGCCCACCAGGATGCGGCGGGCCTCCATACCGCGTTCGCGGGCGGCCTCGGTGTAGGAACCCATCGACAGCGGTTGCAGGATCTTGGGCCCGGCGACCACCGTCATCCGGCCGCGTCGCTCGATCTTGCCGTCGACGAGACCTTCGAGCGCGCCTACGGTGAACTGATCTCCGGCGGTGTGCAGGCGGTCGCCGGTGCCGCAGAGCTCTTCGCCTCGCTGCGGGCCCGCGGTATCGCCACGGCGTTCACCACCGGCTTCAGCCCGGCCACCCAGCAGCGGATTCTGGATGTCCTGGGATGGGGTGACGTGGTCGACCAGGTCCTGGCCCCCGTCGCCGGTCTGCGGGGTCGTCCCTACCCCGACCTCGTCCTGGCCGCCGCGCTCGGCGCCCAGGTCGACGGCATGGCCAACGTCCTCGTCGTCGGTGACACCTCCAGCGACATCGAGACCGCTCGCACCGCCCGCGCCGGTATCGCCGTCGGCGTCCTCACCGGCGCCCACGACGAGGCCGCCCTCCGCGCCGCCGGCGCCGACCACGTCCTGGCCTCGGTGGCCGACCTGGACTCCGTCCTGCGCACCGCCTGACCGACCCCGCCGCCCGCCGCCTTGCCCCGCCGCACCACCCATCACCTCACGAACTGACGAAGAAAGGCTCCCTCTCATGAAGCTCCGTCGGTCGCGCCTGGCCCTCACCGCTGCGCTCGCGACAACCGCCCTCGTCCTCGCCGCCTGCTCGGGCGGCAACTCGGATGCCCTCAACGACAAGGGATTCCCCGAGACCATCACCCTCGCCGCGATCCCGGCCGAGAACTCCTCCGACCTGAAGTCCAGCTACGCCCCGGTGATCGACGTGATCGAGCAGGAGACCGGCTCGAAGGTCGAGTTCGTCCAGGCCTCCGACTACGCCGGGGTGGTCGAGGGCATGATCGCCGACAACGTCGACCTCGCGTTCTTCGGTCCGTTCGCCTATGTGGTGGCCGGTCTCAACGGCGCCGAGATCACCCCGCTCGGTGCCGTCGTGTCCGAGAAGGGCGAGGCCCCGGGCTACCAGTCGTACGGAATCACCAAGGCCGACAACGGATCGATCAACAGCATCAAGGATTTCGCGGGGAAGACGGTGTGCTTCGTCGACCCGGGGTCCACATCGGGATTCCTGTACCCGACCGCCGGGCTCATCGAGGCCGGCGTGATCAAGTCCGGTACCGAGGCCGACATCGCGGCGGGCGTCACCCCGGTCTACGCCGGAGGACACGACTCGTCGGCGCTGTCGGTGGCCGCAGGGGACTGCGACGCCGGATTCGCCTTCGACTCGATGGTCGACTCGACCCTCGTCGAGAGGGCGACCTGAAGCCCGGTCAGGTCAAGACCGTGTGGAAGTCGGAGACGATCGCCGGATCGGTCTTCGCCGCCAACGACTCCCTCGGCACCGAGGCCATCGACAAGCTCGAGAAGGTCTTCACCGAGAAGATCAACAAGGACTCGATGGAGGCCGCCGGTATCTGCACCGGCGACGCCTGCCTGATCACCGACGAGCGAGCCTGGGGCGTGGTCCCGGCCACCGACCAGGACTACGACGGCGTCCGCCACGTCTGCGACGTCACCAAGTCCGAGAAGTGTGCGAGCTGACATGCCTGCACCCACACATTCGGTGGCCGGTGACGATCTCGTCGTCCACGTCGAAGGACTGACCAAGCGTTTCGGCAACACCCTGGCCGTCGACGACGTCTCGCTCGATGTCCACCGCAGTGAACTCGTTGTGCTACTGGGCCTCTCGGGGTCGGGGAAGTCGACGTTCCTGCGCTGCCTGAACGGTCTGCACCCCACCTCGTCCGGGCTGGTCGACGTGGTCGGCCATCGTGTCGACCAGGCGGGCGGCGTGAGATGCGTGAACTCCGCCGCCAGGTCGGTTTCGTGTTCCAGCACTTCAACCTGGTGGGGCGTATCAGCTGCCTGGAGAACGTGCTGCTCGGTGGGCTGGGGGAGTTGCGCTTCCCCCGTTACGGTGAGCTGACCTATCCCAAGCGGATGCGGCAGGCCGCGCTCGACCACCTCGACCGGGTCGGGCTCGCCGACCTCGCCAACCGTCGCGCCGACACCCTGTCGGGAGGCCAGCAGCAGCGTGTCGCGATCGCACGCACCCTGATGCAGAAGCCCGCATTGCTGCTCGCCGACGAGCCGGTGGCCTCGCTGGATCCGGAAAATGCCAGTGCCGTCATGGATCTGCTGTTCCAGGTGTGCGTCGAGAAGAAACTCACCATCCTGTGCACGCTGCATCAGGTCGATCTGGCCTTGGGTTGGGCGCACCCTGTCGTCGGACTGCGGACCGGCCAGAAGGTCCTCGATCGTTCCACGCTCGGCCTGTCCCGTGACGAGGTGATGGAGGTCTATCAGCGCGTCGATCCCGATCTCGCGGCGTCGTCGAGCGGTTCGGTCTCGTTGCGATGAACACGTCCCTGCTGACCCGACCGCAGGCATCCCCGCCCTCGGCGGCGCCCGGGGGACGGGGCCGGTCGCGATCGGCGTGGTCGCCACCGCCGTCGGTGCGGTGCTGTCGATCCCGGTGGGAATCCTGGCCGCCCGCAACGTGACTCCGCATCCGGTGGTGTACTGGCTGGCCCGGGCATGGGTTCTCGTGGTCCGGGCGGTCCCCGAACTCATCCTCGCCGTGGTGTTCGTCGCGGCACTGGGGTTGGGTCCGGTCGCCGGTCCGTGCGCCTTGGCGATCGGCTCCATCGGCTTCCTCGCCAAGCTCGTCGCCGACGCGCTCGAGGAGATCGACGAGGGACCCGTCGACGCGGCACGGTCGGTGGGATGCGGCTGGTGGAAGACGCTGTTCGCCGCCGTTCTGCCACAGGCGATGCCGTCGATCGTCGGCTCGGGTCTCTACATGCTCGACGTCAACATCCGTGCCTCCACGGTGTTGGGCATCGTCGGTGCCGGCGGGATCGGATTCCTGTAGTTCGAGTCGATCCGCACCCTCAACTTCGATGTTGCCGGTGCCATCGTGATCGTCATCTTCGTGATCGTCTTCGCTATCGAGAGGTTGTCCGGATGGATACGCTCACAACTGGTCTGACCCGTGCCGCCGTCTGGCGCGGCGGGAGTCGCATCGACATCGTCGAGATGCCGATTCCCGCACCGGGTCCTGGCGAGACCATCGTCCGGATCCGGCTGGCGATGGTGTGCGGCAGCGACCTGCACACCGTCACCGGCCGCCGGCAGTCACCGTGCCCGTCGGTACTCGGCCACGAGTCGGTGGGGGAGGTGGTGGCTGTCGGCGACGGTGCCACGGCCGCCGTCGGCGACCGGGTGGTGTGGTCGGTGACCGTGGCCTGCGGCGAGTGTGATCGTTGCATCCGCGGCCTGACCGCCAAATGCCGCCACGTGCGGAAGGTGGGGCACGAGTCGTTCGACAGCGGGTGGGCCCTGTCCGGCGGATACGCCGAGCACATCGTGTTGCCCAGGGGGACTGCGGTGGTCGCCGTGCCCGAGGGCCTCGCCGACGCCGTGGTCGCGCCGGCAGCATGCGCCACGGCGACGGTCATGGCAGCTGTCGAGCGGGCCGGTGACCTGTCGGGTCTGCGCGTCCTGGTCGGCGGGGCCGGGATGCTGGGCATGACCGCGGCAGCGGTGTGCGCCGACCGCGGTGCACATGTGCTGATCGCCGACCGCAACCGATCGAGGCTCGAGATGTCTGCACGGTTCGGTGCCGAACCCGACGACGGCGGGGCCGTCGACACGATCCTCGATTTCACCGGTGCCACCGAGTTCATCCGGGATGCGTTGTCTCGACTGGAGATTGCGGGGACTCTGGTGCTCGCCGGGTCGGTGACACCCGGTCCGGTACTCGACGTCGATCCGGAGCAGGTCGTGCGGCGTTGGTGGACGATCACCGGTGTACACAACTACGAGCCCCGTCATCTGCAAGAGGCAGTGGACTTCCTCACCCGCACCGCCGAGCAGTATCCGTGGTCGGGGTTGGTGACCGCCCCTGTCCCGCTCGCCGAGATCGAGAGCGCACTACAGCCGACACCCGACGGCAAACTGCGCGTTGCAGTCGCTCCATAGGCAGCCACAATTCGTCAACGGCCCATAGATGATTGAGCCGGGACCGAGCATCGCGAGGACCCGAGTCGAGATCTCCGAGTTGGTCACGTGGCGACGTCGTCCGTCTGAGGTTTCGACACGTCTCAACAACTGCCCGTTGATGATTCAGCCGCGCGTTCTACGATGATTGTGCCGGGACCGAGCGTAGCGAGGACCCGTGTCGAAATCTCCGTAGCGTGCGTTGGGTGGTGACCACCTAATCCTCATTGGATCAATCGTCCACTGGGCGTTGCTGATTGAGCCGGGACCGAGCCGGAAGGGCGAGGACCCGAGTCGAAATCTCTGTAGCGTGCGTTGGGTGGTGACCACCTCCGAGGTGGTCACGTTGACGACGTCGGCCGGCGGAGGTTTCGACACGTCTCGTCGCTACGCTCCTCGTCGGCTCAACCACCCACTGAGTGTTGATGATTGAGCCGCGCGTTCTACGTTGATTGAGCCGGGACCGAGCGGAGCGAGGACCCGAGTCGAAATCTCCGCAGCCGACGATGTCCCCAACAACCCCACAGGTGAACCCGAACCCCCAGGGTGAACAACCTTCACAATCTATCCACAAATCTTGTTCTACTTGCTAATTCGGCTGCTCATCGCCTATACGTTCGCTACAATGGAACACATGCAGGGGGAGCTGGATACCGTGATCGACATACTCACCGATTGTCGTTTCGACGACGATCAGACCGGGCAGATCGTCTTTACGAACATGCAGAAACTGGTCACCATACGCAACCTCGTCGATTCGCTCACCGCCGCCGGCGCCGGGCATCTCGACCGGCTGGGTGTGGCACAACGGCACGGGCACAAACCGATCGCCTTGTTGATCGAGATGGGGCTCGCGCCCGCCGTCGCCGCGCGGATGCAGCGGATCGGCACCTCAGCGGTCGTGGAACGCACACTGAAACACGCCGCCGACGGTGCGATCTCGGGTGAGCATGTGGATGCGATCGTGCGCGGACTCAACCAGATCGGGTTACGTGCCGGGGAACCGCCGACTGCCGAGACCTGGGCCGAGTTCGAGGGTGATCTGCTGGCGCAAGTGTTGTCGGGGGCGAAACCGTCCGAGGTGATGGCACGAGCACACCAGTTGGGGGACCATCACTCGTCGGATGCCGAGGGTGGACGCCCGGCGAAAGAAGACCGCAATCTGAACGCCCTGGATATCGGGCGCACCGATGATGGGCGGGTCGCTATCTCCGGGAGTCTGGATGTGGTTGTCGGGGAAAAGCTCGCGACCGCGATCGAGAAACTGTCAGCGCCAGTGCCGCAGCCGGATGGTTCGAAGGATCCGCGTGAAGCGCCTCGACGCCGCGCGGATGCGTTGGAGATGGTGTTGGATATGGCGGCTGGTGCGGGGGAACGGTCGGTGACCGCGCTACCTGCGGCGTTGATCAACCTGTCGGTGCCCGCGGATACACCTGACAAGTCGGAGTTGGCGTTCGGTGGGTCGATCACTCACAGCACTTTGCTGGAAACCAGTTGTGATGGTGTGGTGGTGATGACGATCGTCGACGGTGAGCGGGTGCCGTTGGATATGGGCCGGTCGAAACGGTTGTTCACCGCTTCGCAGCGGCGTGCGTTGTTCGAGCGGGATCGGTGTTGTATCAAGTGTGGTGCCCCGGCATCGCGCACGCAGGCCCATCACATTGCGCATTGGTCGGATGGTGGTGCCACCGACCTGGCGAACGGTTGTTTGTTGTGTTCGTCGTGTCATGCCGATGTGCATCACAACGGGTGGGATGTCTATATGGGTCCGGATGCGCATCCGTGGTTGATTCCGCCTGAGGTGGTGGATCGGCGTCGTCGTCCGATCCCGGCGTATCACAGGCGGTTTGCTGACGAACTACCGAATGCTGCCTGAGTTGTGATTGAGCTTGTGTTCTTTGAGAACTTCATAGAGATAGTGGTGTGTCGGGACCTCCGTTGGTTGCGTTGGCGAGTTCGGCCGGCGGAGGTTTCGACACGCCTCGTCGCTTCGCTCCTCGTCGGCTCAACCATCAACGGGGCGTGGATAATTGAGCTGAGCCCTCTTACTTGATTGAGCCGCGCCTACCTTGCTGATTGAGCCGGGCCTTCTACGATGATTGAGCCGGGACCGAGCGTAGCGAGGACCCGTGTCGAAATCTCCGCAGCCTACGTTGGGTGGTGAGCACTTCGGAGGTGGTCACGTCAGTAACTCGGCCGGCGGAGGTTTCGACACGTCTCGTCGCTTCGCTCCGCGTCGGCTCAACCATCAACGGCGAGTTGCTGATTGAGCCGGGACCGAGCATCGCGAGGACCCGTGTCGAAATCTCCGCAGCCTACGTTGGATGGTGACCACTTCTGAGGTGGTCGCTGCGAGCCCCGGATACACCGACGCCGCCACGTGCTAGACGTGGCGGCGTCGGCATCGGATCAGTGGGTCCGCGAGATCAGGAGCACAGCCCCTCTGCCTCGGCTACGGCGGCGACGGCCTGCGCCACGGCCGGTGCGACGCGCTGGTCGAGCGGGCTCGGCACGATCTTGTCGGCTGCCAGCTCGTCGGCGACGACGGACAGGATCGCCTCGGCGGCAGCGATCTTCATGCTCTCGGTGATCCGGCGTGCACCGGCGTCGAGGGCGCCCTTGAACACGCCCGGGAACGCGAGCACATTGTTGATCTGGTTCGGGAAGTCGCTGCGTCCGGTCGCGACGATGGCGGCGTACTTGGCCGCCACCTCCGGGTGGATCTCGGGATCGGGATTCGACAGCGCGAACACGATGGAGCCCTCGTTCATCGACGCGATCAGTGACTCGTCGATCTTGCCCGCCGACACCCCGAGGAACACATCGGCGCCGTCGAGGGCCTCGGCCGCCCCGCCGACCAGCCCGCGCGGGTTGGTGCGTGCGGCAAGATCGTCCTTGAACTCGTTGAGGCCCTCGCGGCCGGTCGACACGATGCCCTTGGAGTCGAGCACCACGACGTCGGAGACACCTGCGGCGAGCAGGATGTTGGCGCACGCCACACCGGCGGCACCGGCGCCGGAGATCACCACACGCAGGCTTGCGAGATCACGCTCGAGCAGACGCACCGCACCCTTGAGTGCGGCGAGCACCACGATGGCGGTGCCGTGCTGGTCGTCGTGCATCACCGGGCAGTCGAGGGCCTCGATGACGCGGCGCTCGATCTCGAAGCAACGCGGTGCGGAGATGTCCTCGAGGTTGACCGCACCGAAGCTCGGACGCAGCCGGATCAGGGTCTCGACGATCTCGTCGGGGTCCTTGGTGTCGAGCACGATCGGGATCGAGTTGAGTCCGGCGAAGGTCCGGAACAGTGCGGACTTGCCCTCCATCACCGGCAGCGATGCGCGCGGGCCGATGTCGCCGAGGCCCAGCACCGCCGAACCGTCGCTGACCACCGCGACCAGGCGGTCGGTCCAGGTGTACTTGTCGACCAGTGCCGACTCGCCGTGGATGGCGCGCGACACCTGCGCGACACCGGGGGTGTAGGCGATCGACAGGTCACGCTGGGTCTCGATCGGGGAGCGCAACTCCACCGAGAGTTTGCCGCCGGCATGTGCCATGAAGATCTCTTCGTCGGTGATCGGCTGATCGGCGATCGCCGGCTCCACGAGTCCCTCGTCCTGGGTCACGTTGTTCTCCGTGCTCGTCACGGTCTTCCTCCTCAAGTGGCGGCGCCTCCCGGCGGCCGCTCGTGATCCGGATCAGCGCCCTTGATGATCCGTTGGTGTGGGGGTCGTACGTCGTCGGCCGGGGTGGTGGCCGACGCCTGTGTGCGAGTGCCCACGCCCTTGGGCGGGTGTCGCCGGGGCGAGGATTGCCTGACAGTCTCTCACCCTCGGGTGCCGACTCCATCACAGTGGTCCATTGAATGGACCCGGGCGCTTGACCCGGGAGCTTCCAACCCTGTCGAGAGGTCTAGTATTCAACTTGTGTCTATGTTGAACGCAAGTGGTATCTCGGCTGCGGAGCGCGTCTACGGCGAGGTCAAAGAGCTCATCCTGACCAACGAGATCCCTGGTGGCGAGCTGATCAGCGAGGGCGAGATCGCCCAGCGCTGTGAGGTCAGCCGGACGCCGGTGCGTGAGGCCTTCCTCCGGTTGCAGGCCGAGGGCTGGATGCGGCTCTATCCCAAACGCGGGGCGCTGGTGGTACCGGTGACCGACCGCGAGGCACGCGACGTCGTCGAGGCCCGCCGCCTCCTGGAGGGGCACGCGGTCCGCACCGTGGTCGCCGCATCCGCAGGCCTGACGACGCTGACCGCCGGGCTGCGCCGCAACCTCGACGACCACCGTGGCGTCCACGCCGACGACATCGCCCGCTTCTCCCGGGTCGACGCCGAGTTCCATCAGCTCATCGTCACCGCCGGCGACAACGAGGTGCTCTCCGGTTTCTACACCGGCCTCGGCGAACGCCATCGACGCATGACCACGGCCAGCGTGCACCGCGACCCGGCGATCACCGATCGCATCCTCGCCGACCACGCCGAACTGCTGAACCGGATCGAACAGCGGGACGCCGTCGGATTCGACGCCGCGCTCGAACGTCATCTGACCACCGTCCACGACATCCCCGGAGCCACCCGATGAGCACCACCACCGCCGAGGTCGATCACACGCCCACGCCGTCGGCGCCGTCGCATGCCACCTGGCCTGCGGTGGCGCTCGCGGTCTTCGCGTCGGCGTGGGGCGGCAACGAGTTCACCCCGTTGCTGGTGATGTACCGGCACACCGGCAACTTCTCGGCGGTCCTCGTCGACACCCTGCTGTTCCTCTACGTGCTCGGCATCGTCCCGGCGCTGCTGATCGGCGGCCCGCTGTCGGACCGGATCGGCCGGCGACCCCTGATGCTGCCGGCGCCGATCATCGCCGCCGCCGGATCGGTGCTGCTGGCCCTCGGCTCCGACACCGTCGCGCTGCTCGTCGTCGGACGCGTCCTGTCCGGTATCGCCCTGGGCCTGTCGATGGCGGTCGGCGGCAGCTGGATCACCGAACTGAGCATCCGTGACGGCGACAAGGCCGCGGCCGGCGCCAAACGCGGTGCGATGAGCCTGACCGCCGGATTCGGTGTCGGTGCCGGTGTCGCCGCGGTCCTGGCCCAGTGGGCACCGTGGCCGACGGTGTTGTCCTACCTGGTGAACATCGTCATCGCGGGTGTGGCGGTGGTCCTGATCATGCGGGTGCCCGAGACGCGGCCGCGCGCCACCGACCCGGGCCGTCTGATCGACGACCTCAAGATCCCGTCGGCACGGCACCGCCGCTTCCTCACCGTCGTCCTACCGGTCGCACCCTGGGTGTTCGGCGCCTGCGCCTCCGCCTACGCGATCATCCCGGCGCTGATGGCGGCACGCACCGCGGGCGCACCCATCGCCTTCGCCGGGCTGTGCTGCGTGGTGGGGCTGACCGCCGGGTTCGGCATCCAGTCGGTGGGTCGTCGCATCGACCGTCCGGACGGCAACCGTGGTGTCGTCGTCGCCCTGATCACCCTGGCGTTGGGGATGGCGCTGGCCGCGGTCGCCGCCCACCTGCTGACCGTGTGGATGTCCCTGGTCGCCGCGGCCGTGCTCGGCTGCGGGTACGGCATGGCGATGATCTCCGGACTGCTGGAGGTCCAGCGCATCGCCGTCTCCAGCGGCAACGACGACCTTGCCGGCCTGACCGCGGTCTTCTACGGCGTCACCTACCTGGGCTTCGCGGTCCCGGCGGTCCTCGCGTGGATCGCCGCGCAGTGCACCGCCGTCACCTACACCGAGATGTTCGGCTTCGGCATCGTCGCCGCGCTGGTGTGTCTGCTGATCACCGTGGCCGGCCATCACCGCAACCGGATGCGGGTCTGACGGTACGACGGGTCTAGCGCACTGCCCGTTCCTGCACCGGGTCGATCAGCCGGGCGGCGATGTCGTCGGCGGTCCGGGTACCCCAGCGGGTGGTCGAGATGATGCCCAGCGCCAGGATCACCGCCGCCAGGATCACCACCATCACCCACATCGGGTGCATGGCGTCGGCGAAGTCCGCGCCCAGCGTGGCCTCCGCCGACGCGCCGGTGACACTGCCCGCCAGCGCGACGCCGATGCTCACGCCGACCTGCCGGCTGGTGGAGGCGATCGCCGACGCCGCGCCGGCCCGTTCACGGGGCATACCGCTCACCGCGGAATTGGTGATCGGGGCGTTGACCACACCGAATCCGATTCCGAACAGGGCGAACGCCACACCGAGCAGCACCAGCGAGGTGTCGGCGTCGACGCCGAGCATGAGCACACCGCTGGCGATCAGCATCACCCCCGACACCGTCAGCGACAGCCGCGGACCGTACCGGCCGACCGCCGCCCCCGACAACGGGGAACTGATCATGGTGGCGACGGCCAGCGGGAGGAACAAGGCGCCGGTCTCGATGGCGCTCAGGCCGCGCACCGACTGCAGGTAGATCGACATCAGGAACAGGAATGCGCCATAGGCGGCGAAGGCGCTGACCGCGATCAGCGTTGCCGACGAGAACGGCACACTGCCGAAGAACCGCAGGTCGATGAACGGATCGGGATGGCGGCGCTCCCAGATCAGGAACCCGGCCACCGACACCGCGGCGACGGTGAACACGATCAGCGTGGTCGGCGACGACCAGCCGTGCTCGGGGCCCTCGATCAGCCCGTAGACCAGGGTGGCCAGGGCGATGATCGCGAGGATCTGGCCGACCGGATCGAGGGTGCGGACCACCGGCGAGCGTGATTCCGGCACGAAGATCGCGGTCAGCGCGATCGCGATCGCACACACCGGCAGGTTGATCCAGAACACCGCCTGCCAGGAGATGAGGTCGATCAGCAGGCCGCCGACGATGGGTCCCACCGCCATGGAGATGCCCACGACCGCGCCCCACATGCCGATCGCCCGGGCGCGTTCGCGGGGTTCGACGAACACCTGCGTGATGATCGACATGGCCACCGGGTTGAGCATCGACCCGCCGATCGCCTGCACGGCACGGGCGGCGATCAGGAAACCGATGGTGGGGGCGAGTGAACACAGCAGCGAGCCGAGCGCGAACACCGACAACCCGATCTGGAACAGTCGTTTGCGGCCGTACCGGTCGGCGGTGGCCCCGGACAGCATCAGCAGACTCGCCAGCACCAGCGTGTAGACGTCGATCACCCATTGCAGATCCGACACCGAACCGCTGAGATCCGTCCGGATCGCCGGGAGTGCGACGTTCACGATGGTGGCATCCATCGACACGATGAGCAGACTCAGACAGCATGTCGCCAGGATGATCGCCTTGCGGCGAGGGGTCGGCACACTCGGATCGGCGGTCGGCACCGCCCAATCCTACGGTCGGTGCCACCGCTTCGGTAACGTCCACCATCGAAAGCAGAAGGGGGCCCGATGCTTCTCGGTGCATGGGTTTGCGTGGTGACCGCGCTGCTACTGGTGATCCCCGGGGCCGCGATCGGCCGCCGGATGTCGCTGTCGTGGCCGGTGGCGCTGGTCGCCGGTCCGCCGCTGACATTGGCGGTGGTCGGTATCGCCACGGTGGTCTACGGTGCGATCGGTTTCGAGTGGAACCCGGTGACCGCACTGCTGGCGTGGGTGGGGGCGTTCGCGGTCGCCTGGATCTACCATGCCGGGATTCGGCGCTGGGCGGTTCCGAAATCCGTTGACACCGAACCGGACACATCCGACGATCCGCCCCTCGGTGTGCGTGCGGCCGGGATTGCCGCGCTGGGGCCGGTGCTCGGCGGGGTGATCATCGCCGTCACGTGTATCCGGCCGCTCGTGCAGACCGCACCCGGCGGGCTGAACAACATCCCGCAGATCTGGGATGCTTTGTGGCACGCCAGTTCTCTGCGCTGGATCCACGAGACCGGTGTCGGGTCGTCGCTGCGTATGGGCGAGCTGATGAACTACGACACCCACGGCTTCAACTACTACCCGAACACCTGGCATGCCCTGGGCGCCCTGGAATTCGATCTGACGAGCGCGAACACCGTCGAGCTCTACAACACGTATTCGCCTGCGACACTGGCGGTGACCGTTCCGCTCGGGGTGGCGGCCCTGGCGTATTGGTGTGCCCGGCACCGATTCTCGACCACCACCTCGGCCTACGCCGCAGGTCTCGCCGCGGCCATCGCAGCACCGTTCCCGTCGCTGCCCTATGTCGAGGTGTCGTTGACGTCGGTGCCCAACGCGGTGGGTGTGTCCCTCGCGCCGGTGGCCGCGGTACTGACGATCTCCGCGGTCGGTGACCGTCGCCGGATCCTGCCCGCCGCCCTGGCCGTCGCCGGCGTCACCGCGACCCATCCGTCGGGGCTGATCCTGATCGCCGTCATCGTCGGGCTGTGGTGGCTCGTGCAGGCCCTGTGGCGACCGGTGCACGGGCGTGTCGTCGACGCCGGGGCCCTGGCGCTCACCGGTGTCCTCGCCCTGGTGGCGATCCTCCCGGTGATCTACGGGACGATGCGCATCGCCGACAACAACGAGCTGTCGGGGTTCGAGTTCCGGGACGAGACCGCCGGGGTGGGGACGGCGGTGTCGCAGGCCCTGTTCAACGCCACCGTCCCGATCAGCGAGCACCGCATCTGGTGGCTGGTGGGGCTCGCCGTGCTCGGTCTGGTGGTGATGATCTGGGCCCGCTGCTGGGCGGCGATCGCCGCGTGGGCGGTGTTCGTGCTGCTCACCGCCAACTCGGTGGTCGCGCTGGGGCCGTTGTCGGGGCCGTTGGGCACGCTCGGCGGCTACTTCTACAACTCGGGGCATCGTCTGACGTTCGTCACCGCGATGTTCTCCGCGGCCGCCGCCGGTCTGGCGGTCGGTGTCGCCGGGGTGTGGGTGGCCGACCGGTTCGGGGGTGCCCGGTCGTGGACGCGGCCGGTGGTGTTCGTCGTCCTGCTGGCATTGGTCGCCGGTGCCGGGGTGTGGCGGTATCCGTCGAATGCGCTGATCGCCAGCAAGAACCGGCACGAGGTCCGGATCGGACCCGACGATCTCGCCGCCTACGCCTGGCTCGACGCTCAGCCGGGGGCCCACGACGGGCTGATCATGAACAACCTCGATCAGGGCACGGGGTGGATCTATCCGGTCACCGGACTGACCCCGATGTTCCCGTTCTATCGGGCCAACGACTTCTCCGAGCGGCAGCGCGACCTGTTCTGGGGTGTGGACCGGATCGGTGCCGACCCGCACATCGACGCGATCGTGCGGGACATGAACGTGCAGTACGTGATCGATTCACCGCCGAGCTACTGGGGATTCCAGCACGGTGCCCCCGATCCCGCGCACGGTCACCAGGGTGATCCGTTCCTCGCGTTGCGTCGCAACGGTGCCCCCGGCCTCACCGAGGTGTTCCGGCAGGGCTCGGCGACGGTCTATCGGGTCACTTTGCCGCAGGAGACGCAGCCCGCCGGCTGACCTCGGCAGCCGCGCCCGTTGCCGCTCGACCCCGACAACTCAGTCCGGGTAGCCGTTCGGGTTACACGATTGCCAGCGCCAGGTGTCGGCGCACATGTCGTCGATGGTCTTGGTTGCGTACCAACCCAATTCGGTGTTCGCCCGAGTGGGGTCGGCATACGACGCGGCGATGTCGCCGGCCCGCCGCGGTGCGATCTGATACGGGATGTCCCGGCCGCTGGCACGCTCGAAGGCCTTGATCACCTCGAGCACCGAGACACCCTTGCCGGTGCCGAGATTCCACACCGACAACCCGGGATCGACGGCGACGAGCCGTTCCAGTGCCGCGACATGCCCGGCGGCGAGGTCGTCGACGTGGATGTAGTCACGGACACCGGTTCCGTCGGGGGTGGGGTAGTCGTCACCGAACACCGACAACGACTCCCGACGCCCCACCGCGACCTGCGCGACGAAAGGCATGAGGTTGTTCGGGATGCCGCTGGGGTCCTCGCCGATCTGTCCGCTCGGGTGCGCGCCCACCGGGTTGAAGTAGCGCAGCGCGGCGATCCGCAGGGCATCGTCGCTGGCGGCGACGTCGCGCAGGACCTGCTCGATCATCACCTTGGTCCAGCCGTACGGGTTGGTCGCCGACGTCGGTGAGTCCTCGGTCATCGGCAGCACCGGTTCGGCGCCGTACACCGTCGCCGACGACGAGAACACCAGCGTGTGCACGCCGTGGCGGCGCATCGCGCGCAGCAGCGAGAAGGTGCTGTCGAGGTTGTTCTGGTAGTACTCGAGCGGCTTGGCCACCGACTCGCCGACCGCCTTGAACCCGGCAAAGTGGATCACCGCGTCGATCTGCTCGTGTGCGAAGACCTGCTCGGTCTTGTCGACGTCGGTCAGGTCGACGACGTGTACCGGGATGCGGATGCCGGTCAGACCCTCGAGCCGGGCGATCACCGTCGGCTTGGAATTGCTGAAATCGTCGACCACCACCACGTCGTGTCCGGCCTGCACCAGCCTGATCACGGTGTGTGATCCGATGTATCCGGCTCCACCACTCACGAGTACGCGCATGCCGACCACGGTATTCGCCCTGTCTGAATTGTTCCTGTTCGGGTCCTGTGGGCTGGACCGCACCGATCGGTGTCCGATACCGTGACAATGGCCGGTGGCACCATCTGCGTGCAGGGAGTCAACCATGAAGAGGTCCGATGTCGAGTTCGCATCGTCGGGAGTGACCTGTCGGGCCTGGCTGTACCGGCCCGACTCGCCGAACCCGCCGGTCATCGTGATGGCGCACGGGCTCGGTGCGACCCGCCGGATGCGGCTGGACGCCTTCGCCGAACGGTTCACCGCCGCCGGATATGCATGCCTGGTGTTCGACTATCGCCACTTCGGTGACAGCGGCGGCCGCCCACGGGAGCTGCTGTCCATCCGCCGGCAGCTGGCCGACTGGGACGCCGCGATCACCTTCACCCGCACCCTGCCCGACGTCGACACCGCTCGCATCGTCATCTGGGGAACCTCATTCGGTGCCGGTCACGCGCTGGTCATCGGCGCCCGGCACCCGGAGCTGGCCGCGGTGATCGCCCAATGTCCGTTCACCAGCGGACTCGCATCGCTGCGGGCCCTGGATCGGGCCGGGGCGGTCAAGGTCACCGCGCTCGGGCTCGCCGACGCCGGCGCCGCACTGCTGCGTCGTCCACCGGTGCGGGTGGGGCTGGTCGGACGTGCGCACGATGCCGCGCTGATGACCGCCGCCGACGCCGAGTCCGGCTATCTGCGGCTGGTCCCCGACGACGCCGAGTTCACCAACGCGGTGACCGCGCGCGTGGCGCTGACCCTGCCGCTGTATCACCCGGTCCGGTCGATCCGCCGGCTCCGGGTCCCCACCCTGATCTGCGTGTGCGACCGCGACACCGTGGCCCCGGCCGGCCCGACGATCACCGCGGCGGAGGCTTCACCGATGGTGACGCTCAACCGCTATCCCGACGGGCACTTCGACATCTACGTCGACGACGGGTTCGAGCGGGTGGTCGCCGATCAGATCGCGTTCCTGCAGCGCACGGTCCCGGTGTGAGCCGTCACCGTCGAGCCGCGACCGGACGCGGGGTTCAGCCCAGCACCTTCTCGGTGACCGCATACTTCTGCTCGGCGGCGTCCTTGGCGGTCTGCCACCACGACTCGTGCTCGCGGTACCAGTCGATGGTCGCCGACAGCCCGGACCGGAAGTCCACATACTGCGGCTGCCAGCCGAGTTCGGTCCGCAGACGGGTCGAGTCGATGGCGTAGCGGCGGTCGTGGCCCGGGCGGTCGGTGACGAAGTCGAAGGCATCGCGGGGCCGGCCGAGCAGTTCCAGGATCGTCTCGACGACGGTGCGGTTGTCCACCTCGCCGTCGGCGCCGATCAGGTACGTCTCGCCGATGGTGCCCTTCTCGATGATCGTCCACACCGCGTCGTTGTGGTCGTCGACGTGAATCCAGTCGCGCACATTGCGCCCGTCGCCGTACAGCCGCGGCCGCACCCCCGACAGCACGTTGGTGATCTGCCGCGGGATGAACTTCTCCACATGCTGGTACGGCCCATAGTTGTTGGAGCAGTTGGAGATCGTCGCGGGCACCTGGAACGACCGCACCCAGGCGCGTACCAGCAGGTCGCTGCCGGCCTTGGTGGAGCTGTACGGGCTCGACGGGTTGTACGGGGTGTGCTCGGTGAATCGTGCCGGGTCGTCGAGCTCGAGGTCGCCGTACACCTCGTCGGTGCTGATGTGGTGGAACCGCACCTGATGGCGGCGGACCGCCTCGAGGAGCGTGTAGGTGCCGACCAGGTTGGTCTGGACGAACGCCGACGGGTCCGACAGCGAGTTGTCGTTGTGCGACTCGGCGGCGAAATGCACCACCAGGTCCGAGTCGGCGACCAGTGAGTCGACGAGTTCGGCGTCGGCGATGTCGCCCTGGACCAGTTCGACGGTGTCGGCCACCGAGGCCAGGGTCGCCGGATTGGCGGCATAGGTGAGCTTGTCGAGGACGCGTATACGCACCTCGGGGCGGCGGGCCGCGGTACGCAACACGAAGTTCGCACCGATGAAGCCGGCACCGCCGGTGACCAGGACGCGCATTGTCGGATCTCCTCCTGTCGTCGACGGCGGGAAGTCTACCGACGTCGGACTCGCCGCGTCGGGTGCGGCAGCCGCTAGGCTGGTGAGCCATGCGCGGGATCATCCTGGCCGGGGGCACCGGCAGCCGCCTGCACCCGATCACACAGGGTGTGAGCAAACAGCTCGTCCCGGTCTACGACAAGCCGATGATCTATTACCCGTTGTCGACGTTGATGCTCGCCGGCATCCGCGACATCCTGATCATCACCACGCCGAACGACGCCGCCGCCTTTCGCGGGTTGCTCGGTGACGGAACGCGATTCGGTATCTCCCTGACCTACCGCACGCAGGATTCGCCGGACGGTCTGGCGCAGGCGTTCACCCTCGGCGCCTTCCACATCGGTACCGACTCGGTGGCTCTGGTGCTGGGCGACAACATCTTCTACGGTCCCGGACTGGGTACCCAGTTGCAGGGTTTCGGCGGGATCGACGGCGGCGCGATCTTCGCCTACCGGGTGGCCGATCCGAGTGCGTACGGCGTCGTCGACTTCGACGAGCACGGCACCGCGGTGTCGTTGGAGGAGAAGCCGGAGAATCCGAGGTCTCACTATGCGGTACCCGGACTGTATTTCTACGACAACGAGGTGATCGAGATCGCCCGTGGCCTGAAGCCAAGTGCGCGTGGCGAATACGAGATCACCGACATCAACGCCCACTATCTGGCGCAGGGCCGGTTGAAGGTCACCGTCCTTCCGCGTGGCACGGCATGGCTGGATACCGGTACGTTCGACTCGTTGCTGGACGCCGGGAACTTCGTGCGCACCGTCGAACAGCGGCAGGGCCTCAAGATCGCGGTCCCCGAGGAGATCGCCTGGCGGCACGGGTTCATCGACGACGACGAGCTCGCCGCGCGTGCCGAGCCGCTGCGCAAGTCCGGCTACGGCGACTACCTGCTCGAACTGTTGGCCCGCGGCAAGGGTTTCTAGAAACTCACGATCGAAGGAGACGTTGGACGATGAAGGTGCGACCGCTGACGATCGACGGGGCCTGGGAGTTCACCCCGGTGCTGCACGGTGACGCCCGGGGCCTGTTCACCGAGGCGTTCAAGGCGGACGTGATCTCCGAGACCATCGGCCACCGATTCGATCTCGCGCAGGTCAACCTGTCGGTGTCGGCGGCCGGTGTGCTGCGTGGCGTGCATTTCGCCGACGTCCCGCCCGGCCAGGCCAAATACGTCACCTGCCCCAAGGGTGCGGTCCTCGACGTGATCGTCGACATCCGCGTCGGTTCGCCGACCTTCGGCACCTACGACACCGTCTTGCTCGACGACGCCGACCGTCGTGCGGTGTACCTGTCGGAGGGGCTCGGTCACGCGTTCTGTGCACTCGAGGACGGTTCCACGGTCACCTACCTGTGCTCCACCGGCTACAACCCGGGCCGCGAGCACGGCATCGACCCACTCGACCCGCAGCTGGGTATCGAGTGGCCGACCACCGCGCGTGACGGATCGCCGCTGACCTATGAGCTCTCACCCAAGGACACCGAGGCCCCCGGACTGTTCGCGGCCCGCGACCTCGGCCTGCTCCCGCAGTTCGACGACGTGAAGCAGTTCTTGCAGACCCTGTCCTGACGTGGCCGGTCGGGTCCCGCCGTCCGGTCCGTCTCAGCGGGTCGGGTCGTCGGGGGTGTGCTCGTCCGGTGCCGCGGCATCCTCGGATGCCGCCGTACCTCTGATCGTCGGTTGCGCGTTCTGCAGTGCGATGGCCCGGGCGAGTCGGGCGTAGCGCACCTCGAGGTCGCGGAACCGCAGATAGGTCGACACGGTGGTGAACGCGAAGGCGATCACCAGCAGGAACAGCACCAGGTCCAGGCCGCGTTGGATACCCAGCCGGTTGGCCAGCCAGGTGATGTCGTCCTGCCGGAACATCGCGTACAGGCCGAAGGCGACGAATGCGACGAACAGCAGTTTCACGCCGGCCGAGGCGCGGGCGGTGCCGCGGTTGACGATGAAGAACATGACCAGTGCGAGGATGCCGACGATCGCCAGGATCTGGAACCAGATCATCTCGCTCACCTCCGCGCCGTGCTGTGGAAGATGCCGTCGGCGAGGATGTTCACCCCGTTGATCAACGATTGCCCCTTGGCGCGCGAATAGTCGGTGTAGAGGATGGTGACCGGCTGCTCGGCGACCCGCCATCCGTTGCGGTCGATCAGGGTCACGAATTCCGAGGCGTGGCTCATCCCGCTCATCAGCAGGTCGAGCTGATCGGCGACGGTCCGGTTGAACGCGCGTAACCCGTTGTGCGCATCGGTCAGTCCCAGCCTGCGGGTGCGTGGACTGAGGAACACGATGGTACGCAAGGCCATTCGGCGGACCAGTGGCACCGATTCGCTGCGTCCCTCGGCGAACCGGGTGCCCACGATGATGTCGACGGGTTCGGTACGCAGCCGCCCGATCATGGCCACCACATCGTCGACGCGGTGCTGGCCGTCGGCGTCGAAGGTGACGAAGAACCGGGCGCCGGGCTGTGCCCGCGCATACTCGACACCGGTCTGGATCGCCGCACCCTGCCCGAGGTTCACCGGATGGCGGACGAGGTGTGCGGAGGTGCCGGCGATGCGGGCCGCGGAGTCGTCGCGGCTGCCGTCGTCGACGCACACGATGTTCGGGAACGTCGCGGCAGCCTCGGTGACGACGTCGGCGATGACCTGCGCCTCGTTGTAGACGGGGATCACCAGCCAGACGTCCTCGTTGGTCGTCGCGGGGCCGGTCATGGGCGTAACCCTAGCCCAGAGATCCACAGCAACCTTCTAGGCTGGTCGGGTGCCGATCGACGTGATGATGCCGTACTACGGAGATCCCGGACAGTTCCGACAATCTGTGCGCAGTGTGCTCGCACAGTCCGATCCGGACCTCCGGCTGGTCGTCGTGGACGACTGCTATCCGGATCCGCAACCGCGGGAATGGCTGTCGGGGTTGGGTGACGGGCGCGTCGAGTACGTGCGCAACGAGACCAATCTCGGGGTCAACGGCAACTTCCGGCGCTGTGTGGAGCTCGTCACCGCCGGGTGGTTCGTGGTGATGGGCTGCGACGACGTGATGCTCCCGGACTATCTGGCCACGGTGCGACGACACGCCGAGCAGAATCCGGATGCGGCGGTGATCGCCCCGGGTGTGGAGGTGATCGACGCCGACGACGCCGTGGTCCGCCCGCTCGGCGACCGCATCAAATCCGTCCTCGCACCGCGCCGTGCCGGCGTGCTGTCGGGGGAGCGGCTGGCCGCCGGGCTCTACCACGGCAACTGGACCTACTTCCCGTCGCTGCTGTGGAACACCGACGCGGTGCGGCAGGTCGGGTTCCGGCCCGGACTGGAGATCGTGCTCGACCTCGCCCTGCTCGTCGACCTCACCGCCGCCGGCGGCAGCCTGGTCCACGACCCGACGGTGGTGTTCCGGTACCGCCGACACGTCGAGTCGGTGAGCTCGGTCCAGGCCGTCGACGGCCGCCGCTTCGCCGAGGAGAACGCGTTCTTCGACGGTGAGGCGGCCCGATGCGCCGCATTGGGCTGGGACCGGGCCGCGCGGGCAGCCCGCTGGCATGCCACGTCACGTCTGCACCACGGCATCGCCCGCATCGCACGACTGCTTCCCTGACCCGCCCGCACCACGCCGATCGGGCGCCCCATCTCGTTGACTGGGCGCTCGATCGCGTTGACCGGGCGCCCGATCGCGTTCATCGGGCGCTTCTTCACGCCGAGTGTGCAGACGATCCGGTCCGAGGGGGCACGATGGGACTCACGGCACCCGACGATGAGAGGTCACGATGGAATTCGACGACGTCATCCGCACCACCTTCGCAGCGCGCGAGTTCACCGACGACCCGGTGCCCGACGACGTGCTCGTCGACATCCTCGACACCGCCCGATTCGCCCCGAGCGGCGGAAATCGGCAGGGTGCGCACATCGTCGTCGTTCGTGACGCCGACACCAAGGCGCGTCTCGCGGAGCTGAGCAAACCCGCCGCCCGACGCTACCTCGCACAGCGCAGAAGGGGCGAGAACCCGTGGAATCCGTTGCAGCCCACCACCGCGACTCCCGAGGAGATCGCCGCGGTTCCCGGTGTCGACGGTTTTGTAAGTTCGATCGTGACGGCTCCGGTGGTGCTGGTGGCGGCGGTGGACCTCGGCAAGGTCGCCACCACCGATTCGGGACTCGATCGCATCGGGATCGTCGGTGGCGCATCGATCTATCCGCTCGTCTGGAACATCCTCACCACCGCCCGCTCCCGCGGATACGGCGGGACCATCACCAGTATGGCCGTCGCCGAGGAGCCGGCCGTGCGAGAACTGTTGGGAATACCGGATTCTCACGCACTGACCGCGGTGATCCCGCTCGGCAGGCCGGTCCGCCAACTCACCCGCCTGCGCCGGGTCGAGGTGCGCGACTTCGTCACCCGTGAACGCTTCGACGGTGAGCCGTTGACCTGATCGGCCCGGCTCGATATCGAGTCGTCGCCCGTGTCCGTACCGCCTCCGGTGGTCGGCCCGCACCCGACCACCGCTCGCAGCGGGCTGAATCGGACTCGCAAGAAAGAGAATGCGTTCTGGTGGAAGAATATTCACTGTATCACCGGGCGCCGGCGGCGGAAATCGGCTCGGACGGCTACAGTCGGGGGCGGAGCTGAAAATCAGGTGCACCGCTGCCTGCACCCTCAGGCGTCACGCGGTGACGGCGGGATCGCTGGTCCCGTGAATCAATCTGCGTTGGAGACGATACGAATGACACAGCCCGACAATTACTACACCACAACCGATTCCGGTGCTCCGGCAGGGAGTGACGAGCACTCGTTGACGGTGGGCCCGGCCGGGCCGATCGTCCTGCACGATCACTACCTGATCGAGCAGATGGCCCAGTTCAACCGCGAACGCATTCCCGAACGGCAGCCGCATGCAAAGGGCAGCGGGGCGTTCGGGACGTTCGAGGTGACACAGGACGTGTCGGCCTACACGTGCGCGTCGGTGTTCCGACCCGGTGTGAAGACCGACATGATGGCGCGCTTCTCCACGGTGGCCGGCGAGCGGGGGAGTCCCGACACCTGGCGTGACCCACGAGGATTCGCGCTCAAGTTCTACACCGACGAGGGTATCTACGACATGGTGGGGAACAACACGCCGGTGTTCTTCATGAAGGACCCGATGAAGTTCCAGCACTTCATCCGGTCGCAGAAACGCCGCGCCGACAACAATCTTCGCGATCACGACATGCAATGGGACTTCTGGACGCTCTCGCCGGAGTCGGCACACCAGGTCACCTGGTTGATGGGTGACCGCGGAATCCCCAAGACATGGCGCCATATGAACGGCTACAGCTCACACACCTATATGTGGGTCAACGCCACCGGGGTGAAGCACTGGGTGAAGTACCACTTCATCACCGATCAGGGGGTGGAGTTCTTCACCCAGGACGAGGCCGACCAGATGGTCTCTGCCGACACCGATTTCCACACGCGTGACCTGTTCGAGACGATCGCCGCGGGAGACCATCCGAGTTGGACACTGAAGGTCCAGCTGATGCCGTACGACGACGCGGTCGTCTACCGGTTCAACCCGTTCGACCTGACCAAGGTGTGGCCGCACGGCGACTATCCCCTGCACGAGGTGGGGCGGATGACGTTGCACACCAACCCCACCGACAATCACGCCCAGATCGAGCAGGCGGCCTTCGAACCGAACAACGTGGTACCCGGCATCGGGTTCAGCCCGGACCGGATGCTCCTCGCCCGGGTGTTCAGCTACGCCGACGCCCATCGGGCACGGTTGGGCGGCAACTACAAACAGATCCCGGTGAACGCACCGCGATGTCCGGTGCACAGCTATTCCAAGGACGGTGCCATGCGGATCACGCCGGTCACCGACCCGGTCTACGCACCCAACTCGAAGGGCGGACCGTCGGCGTCGGGATTCACCGGTCAACCCGAGCCGCAGTGGGCCGCCGACGGTCAGATCGTGCGGAGCGCCTACGTCGACCATCCGGAGGACGACGACTGGGGGCAGGCCGGCACCATGGTGCGCGACGTTCTCGACGACGCCGCACGAGACCGGTTGGTGGACAACGTCGTCGGCCATCTGCTCAACGGTGTGAGCGAGCCGGTCCTCGGTCGCGCGTTCGAGTACTGGCGCCGGATCGACGCGGGGGTGGGGGCACGGATCGAGCAGGGGGTGCGGGCGAAGGCCGACGAGCCCGATCCCAAGAAGGACGAGCAGGGCAATCCGGCGCGGTCGTCGATGCAGGAGAAGGCGTGAGCGCAGACGGCCCATGACCGCGGACGCCGGTATCCGGGCGGCGTCCGCGCAGGGCCGGTGGCTGATCGCGGCCGCCGTGCTCGGTTCCGGGGTGGCGTTCCTCGACAGCACCGTGGTGACGGTCGCACTCCCGGCGATCGCCCATGACCTCGACACCGACCTCCGCGGCCAGCAGTGGGTCCTCGACGGCTACATGCTCACCCTCGGTGCGCTGCTGCTCGTCGGCGGGGTCGCCGGTGATCGTTACGGTCGGCGTGCGATCTTCGTCGGCGGCCTGGCGGTGTTCGCGGTCGCCTCGGCCGGCTGCGGGCTGGCACCCAGTGTCGAATGGCTCGTCGTGGCCCGACTCGTCCAGGGGGTCGCGGCCGCCGCGGTGGTGCCCGGCAGCCTGGCCCTGATCAACGCCGAGATCAGCCCGGACGACCGGGGCGGTGCGGTGGGCGTGTGGGCGGGGATGTCGGGTGCGACCAGCGCACTGGGGCCCTTCGTCGGCGGGTGGCTGGTCGACGCGGTGTCCTGGCGGTGGGTGTTCTTCCTGGGCGTCCCGCTCGCGGCTGCCGCCATCGCGATCGCGGTGCGGCATGTGCCCGAGTCCAGAGATCACGCGGACGGACGCCTCGACGTGGCCGGGGCGGCCATGATGACACTCGGACTCGCCGGGGTCGTCTATGCGCTGATCGAGGGCCCGGGCCGCGGCTGGTCGTCCCCGACGATCGTGGCCGGAGTCGTCGGCATCGTGGCCCTGATCGGCTTCGGCGTCGTCGAGACGCGTGTGTCCGCCCCGCTGTTGCCCTGGCAACTGTTCCGGTCGAGGCAGTTCAGCGGGGCCAACCTGACCACGCTGCTGGTGTATGCGGCGCTGGGCGGTGCCCTGTTCCTGCTGGCCCTGCAGTTGCAGCAGAGTCTGGGCTATTCGGCGTTCGAGGTCGGTGCCGCGATGTTCCCCAGCACGCTCATCATGCTGTTCGGATCGCCGGTCTCCGGGCGTCTGGCCCAACGCACCGGTCCCCGCATCCCGATGACGGTGGGCCCGGTGATCGCGGGCATCGGGCTGGCGCTGATGGCGCGCGTGACGCCGGGCGCGAGCTATCTCGGCGCTGTGTTCCCGGCGGTGGTGGTGTTCGGGCTGGGGATGGCGGTCACCGTGGCCCCGTTGACCGCGGCGGCGCTCGGTGCCGTCGACGACGCCCGGGCCGGTACCGCGTCGGGGGTCAACAACGCCGTCGCCCGCGTGGCCGGACTGGTGGCGGTTGCGGTGCTGCCCGCCGTTGCCGGTCTCGACGTCGGACCGGGGCAGCCGCTCGGCACCGGTTTCGGTGTCGCGATGTGGATCGCGGCAGGGTGCTGTGCGGCCGGTGGGGTGGTCGCGGCGTCGACCATCCGGCGGGGCGCGGGCTTCCGGCCGCAGGTGCTGCCTGCGGTGAACAGTGCCTGCCAGGATGCGGTCACCCGCACCGGACCGGTCAGCGGCGGGGAATCCCGAATGCCGTGAACAGTGTTGCCAGCGCGGCGAATCCGACGAGCAGGCCCAACCCGATCGTGTAGCTGTGGTCGACGGCGTCATAGGTCGCACCCATCACCAGCGGTGGGAAGAACCCGCCCAGACCGCCTGCCGCACCGACGATCCCGGTGACCGACCCGACCCGTTCGGCCGGTGCTGCCTGCGCGACCCAGGTGAACACCGATCCGGAGCCGAGGCCCATGCACAGCGCCATCAGGACGAAGTCGACGCCGGCGGGCAGTTCCAGTGGTGGTTTGGTCATCATCCAGATCGCCAGGACCGCGGCACCGCCACACGAGATCAGTGTGATCGGCCGCGGTCCGAACCGGTCGGCGAGTACCCCGCCGACGGGGCGTGCGATGACCGCGGCGATCGCGAATCCGGCGGTGCGTGTGCCCGCGGCCTTGATGTCCAGCGAGTACACATCGTTGAGATAGGTCGGAAGGTAGGTGGAGAACGCGACGAATCCGCCGAATGCCGCGGCATAGAGGAAACTCATCTGCCACGTCACCGGGAGTTTCGCCGCGGCAACCAGTTTCGGTACCACCGGATCGTGGTTGGGCGCCCAGCGTGGCGAATCCCGCATCCAGGTGCGGCAGATCAGCGCGACCACCACCAGCACCACCGCGATGATCACATGCGTGGTGACATAGCCGAACCACGACACGAATCGTGGGGTGAAGTACGCCGAGAGGGCGGTCCCGCCCATACCTGCGCCGAAGACACCGGTGGCGAATCCGCGTCGGGACGGGTCGTACCAGGAGTTCACGAACGGGATGCCGACGGCGAAGGTGGTGCCGCCGATCCCGAGGAAGAATCCGGCGGCGATCAGCAACCAGTAGCTGTCGAGGTACCCGCCGAGCGCCACCAGCAGGACGAACGGGACTGTCGCGATCAGCAGGATCGGGAACATGGTGCGGCCACCGAAGCGGTCGGTGAGGGCGCCGGTGAGGATTCGGCCCACCGAACCCACCAGGATCGGGATGGCCACCAGCACCGACTTCTGCGATGCCGACAACCCGAGGTCCTCTGCGTACCGGATACCCAACGGCCCGATCAGGTTCCATGCCCAGAAGCTGACGGTGAAGGCGAGGGTCGCCAGGGTCAGGTTGACCGACTGCGCACGTGCGGAGACGGCGACGGGGGTGGTGGGCACGGTGGTCATCGGTCGCGATCCCTCACTCCGACCGGGGCCCAGCCCGGTCGGCTCGGACGGTTTCCGGGCGCCGCCGCCACGTCACGGCTGCGGTAGACGATGTAGGGCCGGAAGAAGTAGTGCAGTGGGGCGGTGAAGATGTGGACCAGCCGGGTGAACGGCACCAGGCAGAACAGCAGCATGCCGATCACCACGTGGATGTGGAACCGTAACGGCGCCGCCGACATCGCGTCGATGTCGGGGTGGAGGAAGAAGACCGACCGGAACCACGGTGAGACGGTCTCCCGGTAGTTCACCCCCTCACCGTGGGGGTCGACCGCGCCGACCACGGTGATCACGGTGCCGGCCACCAGGGCGCAGACGAGCACCAGGTACATGAGTTTGTCGTTGCGGGTGGTCGCCATGAACACCGGTCCGGTGGTGCGGCGTCGATAGATCAGCAGACCTACGCCGACCAGGGTGGCGACGGCGGCGATCAGCCCGAAACCGGCTGCACCCCAGTGGTACATCGTCTCCGAGATCCCGATGGCGTCGGTCCACGACTGGGGGATGACCAGGCCGATGGCGTGGCCGGCGATCACCACGAGGATGCCGTAGTGGAACAGGGGGGAGGCGAATCGCAACAGCCGCGACTCGTACAGCTCCGACGAGCGGGTGGTCCAGCCGAACTTGTCGTAGCGGTAGCGCCAGATGGTGCCGCCGATGACGGTCAGCAGCGTGATGTACGGCAGGACTCCCCACAGGAAGATGCTCATCGGAACGTCTCCAGACCGACTGCCTCGATGGGGATCTCGGTACGCACCCCGAATCCCGTGCCCTCCCCGGCAGGCAGGGTGGAGCAGATCGCGGTGAGGACGTCGGCATGGCGGCTGCCACGCTCGGTCAATGCCTGCCGGATCGACTCGAGGGCCCGTCGGTGTGTCCGGAGCAGTTCGGTGCCGCGCTCGGGATCGGCGATGGCGCAGAACTCCAGGATGATCGGGAGATGATCCGGCAGTTCGCCGTGGAGGTCGACGACGAAACCCGAATCGCGGTAGAGCTGTTTGATCGCGGCCAGTGATTCACCGCGGCGTCGGGTGTCACCGTCGGTCCAATAGGTCAGGTACAGCGTGTGTTTGCGATTCAGGTCGAACAGGTCGATGTAGTCGTGGCGCAACACCTCCGGCGGTGTCTGGGCGAGATGTCGCACCATGCCGCGCAGCAGATCGGTGGCCTCGGTGTCATCCTGTTCGGCCAGTGCGGCGTCGAGTAGCGGAAGGCGCGCCAGCAGCGCGTCATCCGGGTAGCCCAGACACCATGACGCCACCTGGTGGACGACGCGGTGATCGGTGGTGGTGAGGGGGCGTCGCATCCGCAGCCTCATGATCGGTCCTCACGACGCGGGAACAGGCCGGCCGGCGCGCCGTTGCCGTCCCAGTTCAGCAGGTTGGTGCGGCCGGCCAGCACCGACTCGCTGGTCGCCGAATCGCTGGTCTGGCGTTGGCGCAGCGCGTGGAAGGTCTCCACCGACACCGGGGCGGGCCGGCCACTGGCCTCGCCGAAGGCCCCCGACTCGAACATCCCGGGCCCGTCGTCGTAGTCCAGGGAGCAGGCCATCTCGTCGAGGTTCTCCGCCTGCTCCAGGTGCGCCGGGGGGATCACATAGCGCTCTTCGTATTTGGCGAGTGCCATCAGTCGGTACATCCGGTAGATCTGCTCCTCCGACAGCCCGACCGACGCCGGGATGGTCGCGTCGGTCTCGCGCCCGAGGGTCACATCGCGCATGTAGGAGCGCATCGCGGCGAGGCGCCGCAGCACGGTGTCGATCACGCCGGTGTCCCCGGCGGTGAACAGCTCGGCCAGGTACTCCACCGGGATGCGGAGGGTGTCGATGGCGCCGAACAGATTTCGGTGGTCCTCGGCGTCGTGGCCCTGGCCGGCGAGCAGGTCCACGATCGGCGACAGCGGCGGGACGTACCAGACCATCGGCATGGTGCGGTACTCCGGGTGCAACGGCAACGCCACCCGGAACTCCTTGGCCAGCGCATAGATCGGCGACCGGCGTGCGGCATCGAGCCAGTCCTCGGGGATGCCGTCCCGGCGCGCCGCGGCGATGACCTGTGGGTCGTTCGGGTCGAGCAGCAGGTCCAGTTGTGCCTGATACAGGTCCTGCGGATCCGGGGTCGACGCCGCGGCGGTCACCGCGTCGACGTCGTAGAGGAACAGACCGAGGTAGCGGAGGCGGCCGACGCAGGTCTCCGAGCACACCGTCGGTTGCCCCACCTCGATCCGCGGATAGCACAGCGTGCACTTCTCGGCCTTGCCCGACTTGTGGTTGAAATAGATTTTCTTGTAAGGACATCCGGTGATGCACTGCCGCCAGCCGCGGCAGCGGTCCTGATCCACCAGCACGATCCCGTCCTCGGCGCGTTTGTAGATCGCCCCGGACGGGCACGACGCCATACACGACGGATTGAGGCAGTGCTCGCAGATCCGCGGCAGATAGAACATGAAGGTCTGCTCGAAGCTGAACGTCACCGCGTCGGACGACTCCTGCCGAAGCTTGGCGACGACGGGGTCGAGATCGCCGTATTCGGTTGCACCGCCGAGGTTGTCGTCCCAGTTGGCCGACCAGGTGACCTTGGTGTCCTCGCCGGTCAGCAGCGACTTGGGTCGGGCGACGGGGAAGTCGTCGCCGAGTGGCGCCTCGACCAGCGTCTGATAGTCGTAGGTCCAGGGCTCGTAGTAGTCGGAGATGGTGGGCTGCACCGGGCTGGCGAAGATGGTGAGCAGCTTCTGCAGCCGCCCGCCGGTACGCAGCCGCAGCTTGCCGCGGCGGTTGAGCCGCCATCCGCCGCGCCAGCGTTCCTGGTCCTCGTATCGTCGTGGATATCCTTGTCCAGGGCGGGTTTCGACGTTGTTGAACCAGACGTACTCGGTACCGGAACGGTTGGTCCACGCCTGTTTGCACGTCACCGAGCAGGTGTGGCAGCCGATGCACTTGTCGAGGTTCATCACCATCCCGACCTGCGCCATCACTCGCATCAGTAGGTCACCTCCTGGCTGCGCCTGCGAATGCTCGACACCATGTCACGCTGGTTGCCGGCCGGACCGAGATAGTTGAAGGCATACGACAACTGGGCATACCCGCCGATCAGGTGGGTCGGCTTCACCAGCAGCCGGGTGACGGAGTTGTGGATGCCGCCGCGGCGTCCGGTGGCCTCCGACTTCGGTACGTCGATGGTGCGTTCCTGCGCGTGGTAGACGTAGCAGACGCCCTCGGGCATACGGTGACTCACGATCGCCCGGCACACCAGGACCCCGTTGGCGTTGACGCATTCGATCCACTCGTTGTCGGACACCCCGATCGCGGCGGCATCGGCGGGACTGAGCCAGGCGGTGGGCCCGCCCCGCGAGAGCGACAGCATGAACAGGTTGTCCTGGTACTCGGAGTGGATGGACCATTTGGAATGGGGTGTCAGGTAACGCACCGTGACCTGCTGTGCGCCGTCGGGTCCCAACTTGGGTTCCCCGAACAGCCGGTGCATGTCCAGCGGCGGACGATAGATCGGCAAGGCCTCGCCGAGGTCGATCATCCAGTCGTGATCGAGGTAGAAGTGCATTCGGCCGCTGAGGGTGTGGAAGGGTTTGAGCCGCTCGATGTTGGTGGTGAACGGGGCGTAGCGGCGACCACCGGTCTCCGATCCCGACCACTCCGGTGAGGTGATCACCGGGACCGGTGCGCGCTGGGTGTCGGCGAAGGTGATGCGTTTGTCCTCGGCGCCGATCGCGAGGTCGGTGAGCTGCTTGCCGACGCGGCGTCCGAGTTTCTCGAATCCGTCGACGGCCAACGCGCCGTTGGTGGTTCCCGACAACGTCAGGATGGCCTCGGCGAGTTTGGCATCGGTGTCGATCGCCGGCCGGCCGTCGCCGGCACCGCCGAGCATCACCCCGTTGGTCCCGGCCAGCTGCGTTGTGGCCTCGGTCAGGTCGAAGGTGACGTTCTTGACCGTGAAGCCGAGTGTGTCGGCGAGTGGCCCGATCGCGGCAAGTTTGTCGGCGATCGCGGTGTAGTCGCGCTCGACGACGCTGAACACCCCCATGTTCTTGCCGGCTACCGCCGGGATGTCGGGGTCGCGCCAATCGCGCACCCGCCCATGCGGTTGTGCGGTCTCGCCGGGTGTGTCGTGCTGGAGCGGCACACTCACCAGGTCCTTGCGGACTCCGAGATGGGTGCGGGCGAGCTCGGAGAGCTTGCGGGCGAGCAGATGGAACAGGTCGAAATCCGACTTCGCCTCCCACGGTGGGGTGATGGCCGGGGAGAAGGCATGAACGAAGGGATGCATGTCGGTGGAGGAGAGGTCGTGCTTCTCGTACCAGGTGGCGGCCGGCAGGACCACATCCGAGAGCAGCGTGGTGGAGGTCATCCGGAAGTCCGCCGACAGCAACAGGTCGAGTTTGCCCTCCGGGGCCTGGTCGCGCCAGATCACCTCGGATGGCCGTGGCGTCTCGGGGTTCTCGGTCCCCAGCACGTTGTGGTGGGTACCCAGCAGGTGCCGCAGGAAGTACTCGTTGCCCTTCGCCGACGATCCGAGCAGGTTCGACCGCCACAGCACCAGGGTCCGCGGCCAGTTCTCCGGGGCGTCGATGTCGGTGATCGCCGGGGTCAGCCGTCCGTCGACGAGTCGCGCGGCCACCTCGCTCGGGACGTCGGTGGCCGCACCGGAACCCACGGCGGCGGTCACCTCGTCGGCGATGTCGAGCGGGTTGCGGTCGAACTGCGGATAGAACGGCATCCAGCCCAGGCGTGCGGACTGGGCGATCGCGTCGGCGGTGTGTTCGTGGGTGAGGGTGCCGCGGGCCAGCGGCGAGGCCAGCGATGCCGCGGAGTAGCCGTCGTTGCGCCACTGGTCGGTGTGCATGTACCAGTACGACGTCCCGGTCATGGTGCGTGGCGGGCGGGACCAGTCCAGGGCGTTGGCCAGCGAGATCCAGCCGGTGATCGGGCGGCACTTCTCCTGTCCGACGTAGTGGGCCCAGCCGCCGCCGTTGCGGCCCATGCTGCCGGTGAGGATCAGCAGCGACAGGATGGCCCGGTAGGTGGCGTCGCCGTGGAACCACTGGCAGATCCCGGCACCCATGATGATCATCGAACGGCCGCCGGATTCGGCTGCGTTGTCGGCGAATTCGCGGGCGATCCGGATCGCCGCCGTCGCCGGGACGCCGGTGATCTCGGACTGCCAGGCCGGGGTGTAGGGGGTGTCGGCGTCGTCGTAGCCCGACGCCCAGTCGCCGTGTAGGCCGTCGCGGCCGACGCCGTACTGGGCGAGCATCAGGTCGAAGACCGTGGTCACCAGATGTCCGTTGACGCGGACGGCGGGGACCCCGCGGTGCAGCACCGATCCGCTGCCGTCGGGGGCGTCGAACGCCGGGAGCGAGATCGGCACCGACTCCGCGTCGGCGCGGCCGTACAGCGACAGCGCCGGTGTGACCCCCTCGAGATCGAGATTCCAGCGCCCCTCACCTGATTCGGAGTAGCGAAAACCCATGGAACCGTTGGGGATCACCGGCATCCCGGTCTGCTCGTCGAGCAGCACCGTCTTCCACAGGGCGTCGTCGCCGGTCGCATCGGCGCCCGGGAGTCCGGTCTCGTCGGCGGTGACGAACTTGCCCGGCACCCAACCGGCGTCGGTCTGGTCGAGATGGATCAGGAACGGCAGGTCGGTGTAGGTGCGGACGTAGTCGGTGAAGAACGGGGTGTCGCGGGCGACGAAGAACTCCGAGAGGATGACATGGCCCATCGCCATGGCGAGGGCGGCGTCGGTACCGGCCTGCGCGGGCAGCCATTCGTCGGCGAACTTGGTGTTGTCGGCGTAATCGGGGCTGACGGTCACGATCTTGGTGCCGCGATAGCGGACCTCGGCCATCCAGTGGGCGTCGGGGGTGCGGGTGACCGGGACATTCGATCCCCACATCATCAGATAACTCGCATCCCACCAGTCACCGGATTCGGGGACGTCGGTCTGGTCGCCGAACACCTGGGGACTCGCGACCGGCAGGTCGGCGTACCAGTCGTAGAACGACGTCATCACTCCGCCGATGAGCTGGATGAATCGCGTTCCGACGCAATGGCTCACCATCGACATGGCCGGGATCGGGGAGAATCCGGCGCAGCGGTCGGGGCCGTGGGTCTTGATCGTGTGGACGTGGGCCGCGGCGGCGATCTCGACGGCCTCGTCCCAGCTGACCCGGATCAGGCCGCCCTTGCCGCGGGCCTGCTGATAGGCGCGACGACGCACCGGGTCGCCGACCACGTCGCCCCACGCCAGAACCGGGTCGCCGAGTTTTTCTTTGGCCGCCCGGTACATCTCGACGAGGACCCCGCGCGCGTACGGGTGACGCACGCGGGTGGGGGAGTAGGTGTACCAGGAGAATGCCGCGCCGCGCGGGCATCCGCGCGGTTCGTATTCGGGGCGGTCGGGGCCGACCGACGGGTAATCGGTCTCCTGGGTCTCCCACGTGATGATGCCGTCTTTGACGTAGACCTTCCACGAACATGAACCGGTGCAATTGACCCCGTGGGTCGATCGCACGATCTTGTCGTGACTCCAGCGGTCGCGGTAGAACACATCGCCGGCACGCCCCCCGTTGCGGAAAACCACTCGCTCGTCGGCGGTTTCATCCCAGCGGGTGAAGAATCTGCCGACGTTCAGCAGCGAGGAGGCCGCAGGGCCCTGTACGTCCGGTGATCCGGCCATGGGCCTCACCCTACGGCGCATGCCGATTCGGTGGCGGGTAATCGGACGAAATGCACAATAGCTCAGGTTTGCCTATCCAATGAATTCCATGAATGGCGGGTGAACGTGTGCCGGTGCGGAATTGATCACCGAATTACCGATTCGCCGAAATCCGCGATCGACGGTATGGAATACGCGAATTTCACATGGGATATTCCTCATTGTGAGGTCTGTGTCGAAACGATGACACAGATGGTCAGCCGGTGATGACGGTCAGCAGCACCGCCGAATCCTGCTGGGCCGACAGTCCGTGTCGCTCATCCGGGATGGTGACGAGGTCGCCGTCGGTGCCCTGCCAGGTGCGGACGCCGGCGGTGAGGGTCACGTGTCCGCGCAACACCTGCAGGGTGGCCTCGGCGGGGGCCTCGTGTTCGGCGAGTTCGGTTCCCGCGGTCAAGGCGATGACGGTCTGGCGCAGACGCTGCTGCGAACCGCCGTGCAGGGTCTGGGCGGCGCGTCCGTTGTGCCCGCGGTGGGCGGTGGTGATGAGTTCGTCGACGACGGTGGGCAGGTTGGAGGATTCCATGTCTTCACTGTGACACCGACTCCGGCGTGGTGGCGGGAAACCGGATATCGGCGGTCAGGGCACGTCGATCGCGGTGGCACCCGGCGTCACCGACACCGTCCGGGTGGCCTTGCCGCTGCCCCGGATCACGGTCACCGTCGCGACCACCGGCCCGGAACCGGTGGGTGCGACCGCCGACGTCGGCAACCGGTGCGAGGTGTTCCTGGGAGTCGGGAACTCCGGCAGCTGCCGCGGCCGCAGCACCAGGGTCCCGGTCTTGCCCGATCGCAGATTGCGCCACGAGACCAGCAGGTGATCGTCGGCGGCGCGCGGGTCGTAGCGCTGCAGCGGGCTCACGGAGAAGTCCACCGCGGCGGGTGGCGGCGGGTACTGCAGCGTGCGCGGCGCGGGCCGGGCCGTGACGGTGACCGGCGTCCACGACGGATCGAGTGCCGGGATCGAGATGCTCAGGACACCGGCTGCGACGGGTACCGGTGACGCCACCGGGGCCGCAGCGGCCCCGGACACCGGCACGAGCGTGCCCACCGCGGCGACCAGGGCCACCAGGGATCGCCGGGCGAGCGTGTGTGTCGAGCGCATACCGTCTCCGTTCGGGTCGAGCGTGCGCCCAGCCTACGTTGCGCGGCGTCGGGAGCCCGGAGATCCTGATCTGCATGGGCGACACCGAGACACTGCAGGTGCTGATGCGCGCGATGTTCACCGAGATGGTGGAGGCCAAGGACCTCACGAAGGCGGAACGGTTCTACGACCCGGACTTTCGGCTGTACACCAACGGCCAGGAGCAGGACTACGAGGCGTTCCATGCCGGGCACGCCCGCGTCTATCCCACCGCCATCACCTATGCGGTCCGCTACGACGACGCCGCGTGGGTCGAAGGGGGTGACCGTCTCGGCGGGCGCGTCTGGATCACCACGACACGTCCCGACGAGGACCCGACCGAGATCGAGGTGATCTTCCTGGCCACCTTCCGGGACGGCCGGATTCACCGACTGTGGGAGCTGACCTGGCCGGACTGGTCCTCGCTGAAGGAATTCGACCACTACGACGGATGAGCCGACCGGCCGGGACGGGGTGTGCCGAGCACTCACAGCCACGCGAGCGCGGCGACGACCAGCGCCTCGGTGCCGGTGTCGAGGGTCGGCTGCATGACCGGGGCGAAGGTCGGGGAGTGGTTGACCGGGATGTCCTGGTCGATCCGGCCCTCGGCTTCGGCCCGCTGGTAGCGCTCGGGGTCGATCCCACCGAATCCCCAGTACGTGTACGGAACCCCGAGCGCGCGGGGGATGTCGCTGAAGTCCTCGCTGGCCGGCTGGAGCGGCAACTGCACCAACCGATCGCCGAAGAACCCGGTGAGTGCGTCGGTCACCCGCGCGGTGACGGCGTCGTCGTTGATCGTCGGCGGGAAGTGGTCGTACAGCTCGAACTCCGGCGGCCGCGGCGATCCGGCCGCCTGACATTCGGCCTCGACGATGCGGCGGATCGCGCCGAGTACCTTGTCGCGCACCTGGTCGGAGTAGGTCCGGATGTTGAGTTCGAGGGTCGAGGAGTCGGCGATGACGTTGCTCTTGGTTCCGGCATGGAGGGCACCGATGGTCAGCACGGCGATGTCGGTGGGTGCCACCTCGCGGGCGACGACGGTCTGCAGCCGCATCACCACCGACGCCGCGAGCACCACGGCGTCGACGGCGGCCTGCGGCATCGACCCGTGCGCGCCGCGGCCGTAGAGGGTGATGCGCATGCTGTCGGCGGCGGAGAGCACCGGCCCGGAGCGGGTGCCGACGATCCCGGACGGTGCCGGTAGTACGTGCTGGGACAGGGCGACGTCGATCGGGGGGAGGACGCCGGCGAGCCCGTCGTCGACCATGCGGGCGGCGCCGTCGCCGAACTCCTCGGCGGGCTGGAACAGGGCCACGAAGGTTCCCGACCAGTGGCCGGTGCCGCGGGAGAGGAGTTCGACCGCACCCAGCAGGCAGGTCACGTGGACGTCGTGACCGCACGCGTGCATCACCGGAACCGTTGTGCCCGAGCGGTCCTGGGCTTGTTCGGTGCTCGCGTAGGGCAGCCCGGTGGCCTCGGCGACCGGTAATGCGTCCATATCGGCGCGGGCGAGGACGGTGGGGCCGTCGCCGTTGCGGAGGATGCCCACCACCCCGGTGCCGCCGATTCCGTCGTGGACGTCGAGACCCAGTCCGCGCAGCCGTTCGGTGACCAGCTTCGAGGTCCGATGTTCCTGGTGGGAGAGTTCGGGGTGTTGATGCAGGTCGCGATAGAGATCGGCCTGCCATTCACGGGTGCTGCTCAGTGCGTCCAGGATCGATTGGGCACGTGGCTGATCGGCCACGGGAACCTCCGCGACAGGTGGGAAACGAGGGGTCGGGGCGTCGGTGGCGACGATACTCGCCCGAACCCCCGAGCCCCACCAAACCCTCCACACTTGCGCAGACACTCCGGGTGAAACCCCCGTGGGTCTGCGTAAGTGTGGAGGGTTTGTCGCCCACGATGACGTGTGACAGCTCAGACCGTGGCCGGTGCCGGGATCTCGGGGACCGGACGCGCGGCACGGACCGTCGATCGGATCCGGCCGAGCCGCTCGATCTCCAGGGTGACGACGTCTCCCGGTGACAGCCACCGGTCGGAGGTCGGGTCCACCCCGATGTGCTCGAGCAGACATCCCGTGGCGACGGTCCCGCTCCCGATGAGATCACCGGGTGCCACACGGGTTCCGCGTGAGGCGTAGGCGATCATGTCGCCGAACGACCAATGGAGGTCCGACCAGTTCCCGGACGAGATCTCGACGCCGTTGACGCTCGCCACCATCGACAGGCGGTGGCCACGTCCCGAGCGGACGTCCTCGAGTTCGTCCGGGGTGACCAGCATCGGGCCGAGGCTGGTGGCGGTGTCCTTGGACCTCGTCGCATCCGGACGATGATCATACGGGCTCACCGCGACCGCCGGTGTCACCTCGGACGGTCCGCGGCCGTGGTCTCCACCGTCGCGTGGGATCGCCTGGGGCCCCGCACATTCTGATCCTCTCGTTCAGGCCCGGCGCAGCAGCTCGCGCGCCATACCCGCCAGCAGTGCCGATCGTCGTTCGAACTCGTCGATGTCGAGGTCCTGCTCGCCCATCGCGCCGGCCCGGAAACGGGCGGCGACCCCCTCGGCGATCGCCGCGAGACGCCAGATCGCGAACGCGTGGTAGAAGTCCAGATCACCGACGTCGCGTCCGGTCAGCCGGGCGTACTCGTCGACGACGGTTGCGGTGTCGGGGAATCCGTCGTCGGGGTCGGGGGCCCAGCCGAAGACGTCCGCGGAGGACCAGCTCGCGACCAGCCAGCCGAGGTCGGCGAGGACATCACCGACGGTCCACAGCTCCCAGTCGAGGACGGCGGCCACCTCGCCGTCGGGTGTGATCAGCAGGTTGCCGGGACGGAAGTCGCCGTGCACCACACCGGTCCACCGTTGCGCCGGGATGCGTCGGCCGAGAAGCTCGTGGATCTCCCAGATCGGGCCGGGTCCGACGCCGCCGGCGGTGAGTTGTCTGCCCCACCGCCGCAACTGCCGTTCGATGTATCCGCCGGGACGGCGGAACTCGGTCAGGGCGCCGGTCTCGGTGTCGACCGCATGGATGGCGGCGAGCGTCTCCACCATGTTCGACGCCGCCGTCGTGCGGTTCGGACGGGGAAGGGCGGCGACGGTTGACGCATCGTCGAGCACCACACCGTCGACGTGGTCCATCACGTAGAAGTCGGCGCCGGTGACGGCCGGGTCGGTGCAGCATCCGACGGTCGGCGGCACGGGTACCGGGGTGTCGGCGAGGATGTCGAGGATGCGCCATTCGCGGACCACGTCATGGGCCGAGGCGAGGATGTGGCCGGTGGGTGGCCTGCGCAGCACCCAGCGATGGCCGGCCTCGTCGACGACCCGATAGGTCAGGTTGGACCGGCCGCCGGTGATGAGGTCGAAGTGCAGGGGCGGGGTCACGTCGGCGACGGTGCCGGTGAACCAGGCCGTCACCGAGGCGCGGTCGATACCTGCGGGTTCTGTCGTCGCGTCATGCTCGGTCATCGTTGCCCTTCCCGCCGGCGCTCGACCGCAGGTCTATCACGGCGGTACCGCGTTCCGGGCGGATTCCGATTCACGCGTGCAGACGATCTCCGAGCCACGTGTCGACGTCGTCGAGCGCGGCTCGTCCCATGGGTGTCGGGTGTGCGGTGAAACCGTGTGGTGCGCCGGGGTAGACGCGCAGGTCCACCTCGACCCGGGCGGCGGAGAGGTGGGCGGCCATGACGATGTTGTCGGACATCAGGATGTCGTCCTGCCCCACGACGATCAGCGTCGGCGGCAGACCTGCCAGATCGGCATAGACCGGTGAGATGTCGGGGTGGGTGCGGTCGGCGGCCGATCCGGCATAGGCCTCGATGAAGTACTCGTCGGCGATCGACCGTCCGCTCGGCGTCTGCCCGCTGAGGTCGTAGGTGCCGAATTGTAATGCGGCCGCACGGAATCCGCCGACACCGCGATCGCGAAGGCGGATCAGTGTGGTCATCGCGAGGGTTGCGCCCGCGGAGAACCCGCCGATGGCCAGGTGGTCGGTGCCGAAGCACTCGCCGGCGTGCTCGGTGAGCCAGAGTGCCACGGTCTCACAGTCATCCGGTGCGGCGGGCCACGGGTTCTCCGGTGCGAGGCGGTAGTCGACGCCGACCACCGCGATGCCGAGTCGATCCGCGATCGCGCGGCCGGCCACGTCGCGCCGTGCCGCCGACCCCATCATGAAGCCGCCGCCGTGGATGTCCAGGAGCACGCCGGCCGGATCGCCCGACGTGGGGCGATGAATCCGCACCGGGACCCGGCGGCCGCCGTACTCGACGACGTCGACCTCGGCCGGGGGATCGGCCGGTTCGGGCGGGGGCGCCGCCGCCCGGAACGACATGAGCTCGGCCTGGTCGGCCGGACCTCGCCCGAAGCCACGCTGCAGGTAGTACTCGCGCGTCGGATAGACCAGTGAGTACAGGCGGGGGTCGATCGTCCGTGTCAGTCCCAGCTTCATCCGGTCAGGGTAGTCCGTGTGCGAGATGCCTCAGGTGTCCCGGTTGCCTGCCGCCGGATCTGATAGGTTGGGTGAAACTCGTAGACGATCGGAACATGTTGTGACAGAGGCGAATAAGTCCGGTAGACGGCCGGCGTACGAGGTCGTCGCCGATGCGCTTCGCACACGGATTCTGGCCGGTGAGCTGACCCCGGGAACGCGACTGCCACCCGACGCCGAGCTGCGCGCCGAGTTCGGTGTCGGGCAGAGCACCGTCCGCGAGGCGATCCGTTCACTCGCCAGCGAGAACCTGGTCCACACCACCCGCGGTGTCACCGGCGGGACATTCGTCGCCACGCCCGACATCGGGCAGCTCAGCGCCCACCTCGAGGCCGGGGTGACACTCCTCGCCGCCGCCGAGGCGGTCACCGTCGACCAGCTGATGGAGGTCCGTCAGCTCACCGAGGTCCCGGCCGCCGGTGCGGCCGCCTTCCGGCACACCGATCTGCATCTGGAAGAGTTGCGCGCCACCATCTTCGACCCGTCGGCCGAGATCGGCCCCGAGGTCTATGCGAACAACCAGGAGTTCCACCGCATCCTGCTGCGCGCCGCCGACAACCCCCTGCTCGACCTGGTGACCGTCCCGGTGTTCCGGGTGATCGGCAGCAGGTTCAGTCGCGATGCCGCGCCCGAGGGGTTCTGGCGGTGCGTCGACGCCGACCACCGGGCCATTCTCGAGGCGGTCGAACGTCGGGACTCGATGACCGCGATGACACTCATGCGCCGCCACCTCGACCACCTCGGTGACGTCTACAAGCAGATGGATCTGCTCAGACGTCAGGGCTGAACCAGCCGGTCGGCCCGCTGGGCGGCCTCACCGTCGGTCGACGTGGATCGGCGGAGTCCGCAGGTGCCAGTCGGTGTGGTCCTGGATCTGTTCGGCCAGTGCGAGCAGGAGTCCTTCATCGGTCTCGGCGGCGGTCAGCTGGCCACCGATCGGCATGCCGGACGGATGTGTCCCGATCGGCAGGGCCAGGGTGGGGCCGGTGTGCAACGACCACGGATAGGTGAGTTGCCCCATCCGACGGGCCTGGGCGATCACCGCGTCATCGCCGCCGAGGGGCGGGACATCGACCGGCATCGCCGGCGTCAGCACCACGTCGGCCTCGGCGAACACCCGCACCATCGCCGCCCGGAACACATCCCGCCCTCGGAGTGCGGCATCGCGGCGATCGTCGGAGATGCTCAGCCCCAAGCTGATCCGCTCGCGCGTCGCAGGCTGGAACCGGCTGGGTTCGTCGCCGAGCCGTTGTGCATGTGTCCGTGCGAGGTCGGAGTAGATCAGCGTGTAGACCACGTCCTGGGCCGATTCGCTGTGTGGGATCGGGATGTCGACCACCGTGTGGCCGAGCCGTCGGAGCAGCTCGGCGGTGGTACGGACCGCCTCGCCGATCGCCGGGTCGACGTCGGCGGTCACGAACGGCCACGGCACCGCGATCCGCAACGGCCCGTCGTGCCGGGGTGCCACATCGAAGTCGACCAGGGCCGACAGCGTGCGGCGTACCAGCGATGCGGTACGGGCGATCGGTCCCACGGTGTCGAAACCGGCGCTCACCGGAAAGATCCCGGTCATGTCGAGGGTGCCGATCGAGGGGCGTAGCCCGGTCACACCGCAGCAGGCCGCGGGCAGGCGGATCGACCCGCCGGTGTCGGTGCCGAGCGCGACGTCGACGATCCCGGCGGCCACCGCGACCCCGGACCCGCCGCTGGAGCCGCCCGGGACCCGGGCCGGGTCCCACGGGTTCACCGGTCCACCGGAGGCGGAGTTCTGACTGGTGACACCGACGGCGAACTCGGCGAGATTGAGGGTGGAGGTGATGATCGCACCGGCCCGTTTGAGCGCGCCCACGCATGCGGCGTCGGAATCCGCGATCCGATCGGCGAAGTACGCCGAACCGCAGGTCGAGCGCACACCGCCCACGTCGATGTTGTCCTTCACCCCGATCCGCACACCGCTCAGCGGTCCCGACGTCACATCCGGGTCGGTACCCGAGGACTCCGGAACCCACGAGATGACGGTGTTCAACCGTTCGGCGACGTCGACGATCCCGCCGGCCCCGCCGAACCCTGGGGTCAGGACGCCACCCGGGACGAGCGCACCTGCTCGGTGGCAGCGGCGTCGATCGTCCAGTCGTCGGTGTTCACGACGACACCGTAGTCGCGGCGGGCCTCCTCGGCGGTGAGGTACTCGTCCCACACGTCGGAGAGCACCGCGAACGGATCGCGCAGGAAGGGATCGCCGAATCCGCCGCCCGACGGCATCCGGATCTCCAGGCGATCACCGGCGTGGACGACCTCCTGTGTGACCTTCGAGAACAGCACCTCCTCGTCGGGCGTGCCGGGATTGCGTATGAACGATCCGGACGCTCCGTCACCGCCGCCGAGCGCGCCCGCCGGCGGGTCGGTCCGGTTGTCGGCCTCCGAGCCCAGGAAGGTGTCGGTCTGCATGTACCAGGTGCGCACGCTGCCGATACCGCCGCGCCACCGGCCGGGCGCGGGCGACTCGTCACGCAGCTCGTAGCGTTCGGCGCGCATGGCGTGGTTGAGCTCGAGTTCTTCGATCGGGTTGTTGCGGGTGTTGGCCATCAGGGCGTCCACCGCATCCATCCCGTCCTTGCCGTTGCGTGCACCGTAGGAGCCCTCGTTGATCTCGATGTAGACCCAGTACGACTCGCCGTCCTCGGCCAGACCCGAATAGGCGATCGCGCACAGTGCCGCCGACGAGCCGGCGATCGCCCGCTCCGGCAACACCGGCGCCAACGCCAGGTTGATCGAGTCGAAGATCCGGTTGACCTGCGAGAACCGTGCAAAACACGACGCCGGGAAGTCCGGGTTGAAGATCGTTCCCTCGGGTGCGTAGGCCCGCACGGGGCGGAAACAGCCGTCGTTCTGCGGGACGAACTCCTCGGTGAGGTACTCGTCGAGCAGGATCGTGCGGATCGCGCTCACCGCGACCGGCAACACCGACCCCTCGAAGGGCACGTTGAACGCCGTCGGCACCTGGTCGTTGGAACCGGTCAGGTCGATCAGGACGTCCTCGTCCTCCACCTGCACGCGCACCGCGACCTTCAGCGGCACACCGCGGTTCTTGCCGTCGTCGTCGAGATAGCCGAGCGGCGCCTCGTAGCTGCCGTTGGGGATCGCCCGGATCCGGCTGCGCAGCATCTCCTCGGAGTAGTCCATCCAGCGGTCGGCGGCGCTCATCACCACGTCGAGACCGTACTTCTCGAGCAGTTCGATGAACCGCTTCTCGCCGATCCGCGAGCAGGCGATCAGCGCCTCGAGGTCACCGCGGTTCTGCTCGGGGGTACGCACGTTGTCCAGGATGTGCTGGATCAGCATGTCGTTGCGCACGCCGCCGTCGTAGATCTTCATCGAGTCCATCAGCTTGCCCTCGGCCCAGACGTCGACGACGTCCATGCACAGACCGGGGAAGTTGCCGCCGATGTCGGAGACGTGTCCGGTGCACCCGGCGAATCCGATGTGCTCGCCCTCCCAGAAGATGGGGATGATCACGCCGTAGTCGGGGGAGTGTGCGGCACCGTGATACGGATGGTTGTGCAGGATCACGTCGCCGGGCCGGTACGTGCCGGCCAGGCGCCGGTTGACGCCGCGGATGTAGGCCGGGATCGAACCGCAGTGCATGGGAGTCGAATCCGACTCGCACAGCTCACGTCCGTTGACGTCGAAGATGCCCGCACCGAGGTCCTCGGACTCGCGGATGAGGCTCGAGTAGGCCATCCGGTACAAGACCTGGGCCATCTCCTTGGCCATGGAGTTGAGCGCACCGCCGATGACGCGCAGGGTGATGGGGTCGACCTCGACGGTGTTCCACGTCCGATTCGCCTCGGCGGCAAGGGAAACGCCGTCCTTGGGCATCAGGGCCTTCGCCATGTCAGGCGCTCCTCTCGATGATGATGTGACCCACGGCGTCGACCGTGGCCTTCTGTCCGATGCCGACGATCGTCGTCGAGTCGAACTGCTGGACGATCGCGGGACCCTCGAAGGTGTTGCCCGCCTTGAACAGTGCGCGGTCGTAGATCGGGGTCTCGACCCACTCGGGATCGGCGGAGTCGTTCTTCCAGAACAGGGCCCGGGTGGTGGCCTTGACGGCGGCGGAGGCGTCGGCCCCGCCCTTCTCGATCTCGGCGATCCGGATGTGTTCGACGGCACCGACTCCGGTGACGCGGAGGTTGACCAGCTGCACCGGCTTGTCGTCGAAACGCTGGGAGTAGGTGCGCCCGTGTACCTCGTGGAAGGTGGCCGCGGTCTGCTCGACCCAGTCGGCGGTGACCTCGCCGCCGGGAGCGGGTACGCGCAACTCGTAACCCTGTCCGACATTACGACAGTCGACGCTGTCCTCGAGGGTGATGTCGTCGTCGGCGATGCCGTCGGCGCGCAGTTGGTCGACGGCCTGTGCGGAGAGCCGGTCCATCTCCCGGCGCAGGAGGTCGAGATCGGGTTCGGCAGAAGAGGTCCACACGGTGGTGGGCACTTCGTAACGCACGTCGGTGGTCAGCAGACCGACTGCCGAGGTGATACCGGGATGACCGGGGACGATGACCCGGGGGATACCCAGGTGCTCGGCGATCTGCCATGCGTAGAGGGGGCCGGCCCCGCCCTCGGCCACCAGCGAGAAGTCGCGGGGGTCATAGCCTTTGCGCACCGAATGCAGCGAGATGGCCTCGGTCATCGAGTGGGCCAGGATCTGGAAGATGCCCATCGCGGCATGCTCGAGGTCGGCGCCGAGCTTGTCGGCGATGTGGGTGCGGACCGCCTCGGTGGCGAGTTCGGTCTTGACCTCCATGGTTCCCGACAGGAAGCTGTCCTCGCGCAGCCAGCCCATCACGACCATCGCGTCGGTCGATGTCGGTTCGGTGCCGCCGCGGTTGTAGCAGGCGGGTCCGGGGGTGGCCCCGGCGCTGCGGGGGCCGACGCGGAACATCCCGCCCTCGTCGATGCTCGCGATGGAGCCGCCGCCGGCACCGATGGTGTCGACCTCGGCCATCGGGACCATGGCGTGGTAGTCGCCGATCCGCGTGTCGAGCAGGTGCTTCATCCGCAGCTTGCCGTCGGGGGCCACGCCGATGTCGGCGGAGGTGCCGCCCACGTCGAGGGTGATGACGCTGGGGTAGCCCGACGCCTTGCCGATGAAACAGCCGCCGAGCAGACCTGCGACGACGCCGCTGGTCAGCAGCGACACCGGCACCTCGCTCGCGCTGCGCGAGGTGACCAGGCCACCGGCGGAGGTCATCAGGTGGACGTCCTCGCCGACCCGGGCGGCCTTGGCCTTGCCGGCCAGGTTCTCGATGTAGCGGGAGGTCTTGGGGCCGACGAAGGCGTTGAGTGCGGTGGTGGAGAAGCGTTCGTATTCGCGGTACTGGGAGGCGACGTCGCTGGAGAGCGAGACGAACACCCCGGGGTATTCCTCGGCGATGATCTCGCGGACCCGCTGCTCGTGGCTCGGGTTGCGGTAGGCGTGCAGGAAGGCCACGGCGATCGCCTCGACCCCCCGTTCGCGGAGCAGGGCCACCTCGCGGCGGACGGCGTCCTCGTCGAGCGGGGTCAGTACGGTGCCGGCGGCGTCCATCCGCTCGGGGACGGTGCGCCGGTTGCGGCGGGGGACCAGCTGCCACTTCTGCCAGGGCAGATCCTGGTAGTTGGAGTAGTTCAGGGGCCGCTTCTTGCGGGCGATGTGGAGGAGGTCGCGGAAGCCGTCGGTGGTGATCATGCCGACGTCGCTGCCGTTGTGCTCGAGCACGATGTTGGTGGCCACGGTGGTCCCGTGGAAGAACATCTCGATGTCGGCGACGTCGATTCCCGCGCGCTCGGCGAGCACCTCGATGCCGTCCATCGTGCCGATCGAGGGGTCGTGGTTGGTCGACGGCGTCTTGTGTACCGTCACCGTCCCGTCGTCGTCCCACAGGACCAGGTCGGTGAACGTGCCGCCCACATCCACGCCGATTCGCTTCATCGAAACTCGCTTCCTCTTCCAACGCCGACACCCCGACCCGGACCGGGGTGGTGCCCGGGTCGGGGTGGTGCTCACTGACGGGAGTGATCTGAGCCATACATGTGCTCGCCGGAAATCTTGCAATACATCGGAGGGTTACGGCAACCCCTAGGCGAATACTCTAAGAATTACCTGCATCGCCCACGCTTTGACTCGTAAAAGATCAGAGGTTTACGATGGGCCGCGTCACGGCGATGCGTCGCTCTCCGACGCCGCACCTTCAGGAGGACCATTGACCACCCACCCCGCCACACTCGGGCGTTTCTTCGAGGACTACGTCGTGGGCGACGTCTACCAGCACCCGATGGGCCGCACGATCACCGACACCGACAACGCGTGGATCACCTGCCTGTCGATGAACACCAACCAGAACCACTTCAACGAGCACCTGGCCCGGCAGAACCCCATCACCGACGGCAAGGTCATCGTCAACTCGGGCCTGACCATCGCACTGGTCCTGGGACTCTCGGTGATCGACATGAGCCAGAACGCGGTGGCCAACCTGCAGTTCACCGATGTCACGCTGGCCCACCCGGTCTATGTGGGGGACACGATCTACGCCGAGAGCATCTGCACCGATCTGCGCCTGTCGCAGTCGCGGCCGTATGCAGGCATCGTCTCGATGGTGACCCGCGGGATCAACCAGGACGGCGAGGTGGTCGTCTCCTGGAAGCGGTCGGTGATGGTGGCCACGCGCGAGAGCGGTATCGGTCAGAACTACTTCCCGGAGGTCAAGGCGCCGTCGTTGACCGAACTCACCGCGCCCGCTGCGGCCGAGGGTCACCGATGAGGCCACTCGAGGACGTCCGCATCATCGCGATCGAACAGTACGGTGCGGGCCCGTTCGGCAGCGTACACCTCGCCGATCTCGGTGCCGACGTCCTCAAGATCGAGGAGCCGTCGTCCGGTGGCGACGTGGGGCGTTATGTACCACCGTACAACTCCGGTGAGGACTCGCTGTTCTTCGAGACGTTCAACCGGAACAAGCGCAGCCTGTCGCTGGATCTGGGAACCCCGGAGGGCCGCAAGGTCTTCGAGGATCTGGTGGCCACGAGTGACGCGGTGTACTCCAATCTCCGCGGGGACGTGCCCGCGAAGATGCGGATCACCTACGACGACCTCAAACACCTCAACCCGGCCATCGTCTGCTGCAGTCTCACCGGTTTCGGCATGACCGGACCGCGGTCACGGCAGCCCGGCTACGACTACATCCTGCAGGGGCTGGCCGGCTGGATGGACCTGACCGGTGACCCGGACGGTCCGCCGACCAAATCCGGTCTGTCCCTGGTGGACTTCTGCGGTGGGTACGTGGCGGCACTGAGTCTGATGGCCGGCCTGCACGCCGCGCGGCGTGACGGTGTCGGGGGCGATTGCGATGTGTCGCTGTACGACACGGCGATCTCGATGCTCACCTACCCGGCGGCCTGGCATCTCAACGCCGGCTTCCGGCCGGTCCGGACCAAGAACTCCGCTCATCCGTCGCTGGTGCCGTTCCAGGCCTTCGAGGCCGTCGACGGATGGTTCGTCGTCGGATGCGCCAAGGAGAAGTTCTGGGTGCGCCTGGTCGAGGCGATCGGTCTGGCCGATCTGCTCGACGACCCGCGGTTCGTCGACTTCACCGCGCGTGGTGAGTACAAGGACGAGCTGCTTCCGGTGCTGGAGAACCGGTTTGCCGAGAACTCGGTGGATCACTGGGTGTCGCTGCTGACCGCGGCGGGTGTGCCGACCGGGCCGATCAACGACGTCGAGCAGGCGCTCACCGAGGAACACACCGTGGCCCGGGGGCTCATCGCGACCACCGACCACGAGGTGTGGGGTGAGGTGCGGCAGGTGACCTCCCCGGTACGGTTCGGTGACGACCCGGTCCGCTACCGTCGCGCACCGCACCGCAACGAGAACTTCGACGAGGTGATGACCATGCTGGGCTACAGTGCCGACGAGATTCGCGGCCTGGTCGACGCGGGTGCCTTCGGGAAGATCGCGCAGGAGACGGCATGACCGCGCGCCGCCTCGCCGAGTGGGCCGCCGGACTCGACGTGGGTGCCGTGCCGGAGACCACCCGTCGGGCCGCGCTGCGGCACCTGTTCGACGGTGTGGGCAACGGGATCGGCGCACGACGCCGTGACCAGGGAGGTCCCGGGCTGGCCGTCGCACAGGGGCTGGGTGGCCCCGCCCAAGCGCATCCGCTCGGGGACGTCACCGCGATCTCGGCGCCGGCCGCCGCGTACGCCAACGGCGTCCTGATGCACACCCTCGACTTCGACGACACCCACGCCGGTGCGCTGGTGCACCCGACGACCGTCGTCGCCCCGGCCGTGCTGGCGGTGGCCGAGGAGGTCGACGCCACCGGCGCGCAGGCGGTCACCGTACTGGTCGCCGGGCTCGAGGTGGCCTGCCGTCTCGGCGCGGCGGTACCGCACGGATTCCATGCCCGCGGACTGCACGCCACCGCGGTGGTCGGCCCGGTGGCCGGTGCCCTCGCGGCGGGTCTGCTCTACGGAGCCGACGCCGACGCCCTCACCGATGCGCTCGGGATCGCCGCGTCGTCGTCGGGCGGCCTGCTCGAGTTCCTCGACACCGGCGCCAACACCAAGACCCTGCATCCGGGCAACGCCGGGTTCGCCGGTGTCCTCGCCGCGCGGCTCGCGCTCGCCGGTGCCAGTGGCCCGGAGTCCGTGCTGGAGGGTCGGCGCGGTCTGTACCGGGCCCTCGCCGATCGTGACGTGGATCCCGACGTGGTGGTGGACGAACTCGGAACACGTTGGGAGAGTGCGAGTATCGGTATCAAACCGTATCCCAGCTGCCAGCTGATGCACGCTACTCTCGACGCCGTCGGGCGCGCGCTGGCCGATGCGCGTACCTCGGGGATCGCGGTCTCGGCCGCACAGATCGCGTCCATCGCCGTCGACGTCCATCCCGACAGCGTGGCCATCGTGTGCGGACCTGGGACCGGCACACGGGGCCCGCGCAGCGTCTACGACGCGAAGTTCGACCTGCCGTGGAGTGTCGCCGCACTCGTGCACGACGGGGCGGTCACCGTGGACACCTACGACGAGAACTCCATCGCGCGCCCGGAGGTGGCCGCCACCGCCGGAAAGGTGGAGATCTCCACCGTGCCCGACGCCCGCCCGGCCGCCGACGCCAAGGGCCGCGCGGTGATCACCTTGCTCGACGGCGTCGAGATCGTCGGCGAGGTCGACTGTAGCCGTGGCACTTCCGGCAATCCGATGGACCATGCCGCGGTTGCGGAGAAGTTCCTGGCCAACACCGGTGACGGCGAGCCCGCACGGAACCTCGTCGAGGTGGTCACCGGCCTGGCCGATGCGCCGTCGGTGCATCCGATCCTCACCCTCGCGGCCGCCGTCGTCGCCGGTCACCGACCGTAGCCTCCCCCCGCCTGCCGGCCATGCCGGCGGACTCTTCGGACATGTCTCCAGATCAAGGATGATGCAATGGATTTCAGCTTCACAGAGGAGCAGCGCGACTTCCGGTCGGCGCTTCGCCAACTCGTCGACAAGGAGATCATCCCGGTCGCCAACGAGTGGGAGCGCACCGGACGCTATCCCACCGAGATCGTCGCCCGGATGCGGGAGATGGGGTTGTTCGGCATCACCACGCCCGAGGCCTACGGCGGTCTCGAACTCGACATGGTGTCGTTCACGCTCGTCTACGAGGAGATCGCCCGCGGCTGGATGGGTGTCGCCGGCATCCTCGGTAGCCACAATCTGGCGTGCTGGATGATCGCCCGGCACGGTACCGAAGAGCAGAAGCAGCAGTGGCTGCCGCGGCTGGCGAGCGGTGAATGCCGCACCGGTATCGGTCTCACCGAGCCCGGTGCGGGTACCGATCTGCAGGGTATCGCCACCACCGCCACCCGCGACGGTGACGAGTACGTCATCCGCGGCACCAAGACGTGGATCACCAACGCCCGCCATGCGAACGTGCTGCCGGTGCTGGTCAAGACCGACCCGTCGGCCGCGCCGGCACACAAGGGGATGGCCATCCTGCTGGTCGACACCACCACGCCCGGGTTCGAGGTGCAGCGCGACCTCGGCAAGCTCGGCTACAAGGGCACCGAGTCGTGCGAGATCCTGCTCGACGAGGTCCGCGTCCCGGCTTCCGCGCTCCTCGGCGGGGTCGAGGGCCGCGGGATGCAGCAGGCCCTGTCCGGTCTGGAGATCGGCCGGCTCAACATCGCCGGCCGTAGCGTCGGGATCGCCCAGGCGTCCTACGACGCCGCGCTGACCTATGCCCGCGACCGTCATGCCTTCGGCAAGCCCATCGCCGACTTCCAGGCCATCCAGCTGAAACTCGCCGACATCGCCACCCAGCTGCAGGCCGCCCGGCTGATGACGTATTGGGCTGCGGCCAAGGCCGATACGGGGGCGCGAGTGGACGGCGAGGCCGGGATGGCGAAGTACTTCGCCTCCGAGACCGCGATCACCGCCAGCCTCGAGGCGATGCGCATCCACGGCGGTTACGGCTACTCCACCGAGTTCAACGTCGAGCGCTACTACCGTGACGCACCGCTGATGTCGATCGGCGAGGGCACCAACGACATCATGCGGACGGTGATCGCCAAGTCGTTGGTCAACGGCACCGTGACGGTCGGATGACCACGGAGCTGATCTTCCTCTACGTTCCCGCCGATCGTCCCGAACGGTTCGACAAGGCGGCGGTGTCGGGCTGCGACGCGGTGGTCCTCGACCTCGAGGACGCGGTCCCGTTGGCGGCCAAGGACACCGCTCGCGCAGCCGCGGGGCGGTGGCTCGGGTCGCGTGAGCGGTCGGCGGCGGGCGCGTGGGTGCGGGTCAACCCCGGGACGGAACTCCTCGACGACCTGGCCATGGCCGTCCGGTCCGGTGCCGACGGGATCTGGCTCCCGAAATGTGACGACGCCGCGACCCTGCACCGCGTGGACCAGGTGCTCACCGAGCTCGAGAATCGTTGGGGCCGGCCGCGAACACCGGTCTCGCCGTTGATCGAGACCGGTGCCGGGCTGTGCAACGCCGTGCAGATCGCGGCGGCCCCGCGCGTGGCATTCGTCCAGATCGGTGAGGTCGACCTGGCTGCCGATCTCGGGGTGTCTCCCGTCGTCGGGGAGGAATTGCTCTGGGCTCGTTCGCAAGTGGTGGCGGCCTCTGCTGCCGCCCGGATCCGCCCGCCGCTGGGTGCGGCGTCGCCGGTGATCGACGATCCGGAGACGTTCGCCGCCGAGACCAGACGCCTGACCGGTCTGGGTTTCTTCGGCCGGGCCTGCATCCATCCACGGCAGATCCCGCCCGCCCGCGCCGGGATGGCCCCGTCCGACGACGAGATCGCCGGTGCGCGGGAGGTGCTGGCCGCGTTCGGTGCCGCGGGCGGGGCCGCGGTCACCGACCGCAGCGGCCGGCTCGTGGACGAGGCGGTGGCCCGAATCGCCCGCCGCACGCTCGCCCGGGGCCGCGGCTGATCGTCGCCGATCGGCATGTGTTCTGGGCCCACAACAATCGGTCTTCGATGGGGCCTCGACCCATATTGCGTTCGTGTTCGTCCGCTTAGCCTGTGATGGCCGCCACTTGGCGAGCGACGAGTACGCACCCCCTGATCTGGGGCGGTGAACAGCAAGAAGGGCAGCTCATGTCGAATGAGGTTCCTGCGGCCGTGCCCGCGACATCCGGTGACCGGCAGGCCCCGTCGGGTCCGGTGGACTCCACCGCTCGGCGACGACCGGGCCTTCTGATCAGAGGCGTCAACCGAAGGGCATGGCAGATCACCCTGCTCTCGCTCGGCGGCTGGCTGCTGGTCAACATGGACGGCAGTCTGTTCAATCTCAACTACCCACTGCTGCAAGAGGATCTGGGTCTCTCCGACAACGACATCGGCAACCTGTACGCGATCATCTACGCCGTCGGTGCAATCTCCACCATCATCTCCGGGCCGTTCATGGACCGGTTCGGGCGTAAGCCGGTGTTCCAGCTGTGCATGTTCGCCGCGGCACTGGGCAGTCTCGTCACCGCGGGCGCCGGTGGCTTCATGATCCTGCTGCTGGGCCGGGCGATCACCCAGGCCGGGGCCACCACCGAGTGGATGGCCGGCCAGGTGATGGTCGCCGAGGAGTCGCCGGCCCGCTCCCGTGGACGACTGATCGGATTCGCCCAGATCGGTTACCCGCTGGGGTTCTTCGCCGGCTCGCTGCTGTCCTGGCTGATCGTTCCCAACTTCGGCTGGCGCTGGCTGTTCGTCGTCGGCGTGATCCCGATCTTCCTGTTGCTGTGGGCACGTCGCGGGGTCGACGAGACCGAGCGGTTCCGGCTCCACTCCGAGGCGGTGACCACCACGTCCTCGCCCGCCCCGGGCCGATTCCGCCAGCTGTTCGCCGCGGACCTTCGTCGCTCGTCGATTCTGGCCTCGACCTGGCATCTCGTCTATGCCTTCGGCGTCGCAGGCATCCTCAGCTACCTGCCGTCGGTCTACACCCACTACGGCGTCTCGATGGAGAACCTGTACGTGTCGTCGGCCATCGCCACCGGCATCGCCGCGGTCGGCTACTACCTCTGTTCGGTTGTCGGTGACCGTATCGGCCGACGTGAGGCCGCCGCGCTGTGGCTGATCCTCGGCGCGGGGTCCGGTGCCCTCCTCGCATTCGCCGGCCGCGACGTGATCGCGCTGACGATCTTCTACTCGATGGTGTACTTTTTCACTCTCGGCCACATCACCGCCGCGGCAGGCTTTGCCGCCGAGGTCTTCCCGACGCGGGTGCGTGCCACCGGCGCGAACCTCGTCGCCGGTATGGAGTGGGTCGGATTCGTCGCCGCGGGTCTCGCCGGACCCCGGATGTTCAACGGGATCGGGTTCGCATGGACACTGACCATCTGGCTGGTGATCTGCCCGTTGATCGCCGCCGCCTGTGCTCTGGGCATGAAGCGGGTGGCCCCGGGCGCCACGTTGGAAGAGATCGCCCGCTGACCGACCGCACCGCCCCACCCTGTACCCGAGGATTGGAGAACATCATGGTCTCGACCGAGATTGCCGTGACCGGACTGCATTTCGCCGAATCGCCGACCACCGGCCCCGATGGCCGCCTGTACGTCTCGGACTTCTACGCACACCAGCTCCTGGCCGTGGACCCGAGCACCTTCACCACCGAAGTGGTGGCCGAGGTCCCCGGCCAGCCGTCGGGCATGGGCTGGCTTCCGGATGGCACCCAGCTGGTGGTGTCGATGCGCGACAAACGGGTACTCGCCGTAGCCGCCAACGGAACCACCTCGTGCCACGCCGATCTGAGCGGTCTCGCCCGCGGGGCGACCAACGACATGCTCGTCGACACGGCGGGTCGGGCCTGGGTCGGGACCTTCGGATTCGACTTCTACGCCGAGCTGGAGGCCGATCCCGCGGCAGATCCGCTCTTCGGTCCCGGCGCAAATCCTCCGACGGCAGATCTCATCCGAGTCGATCCGGATGGATCGGCGGAGGTGGCTGCAACCGGTCTCCGTTTCCCCAACGGGACGGTGACCCTGGCCGACGGCACGCTGGTGATCGCCGAGACGGTGGGCGCCGCTCTGACCGGATTCACCGTCGGTGCGGACGGCGCGTTGGGGGAACGACGCACCGTCGTGGACCTGTCGACCGCCGGGGTCGACGGCGCCGCGGTGCTCCCCGACGGGATCTGCGTGGATGCAGCGGACGGGATCTGGGTCAGTGATCCGGTCTCGGGCCGGGCGCTGCGGTTCGACGCCGCCACCGGCACGCTGACCGAGGTGGTCACGACCTCGCAGCCGTGTTTCGCCGTGGGCTTCTGCGGCGACGACCTGCGCACGCTGGTGTGCTGCACCGCCGAGTCGTCCAACCCGAACGTCGCGGGCACCCGCCGGGGCGGCCGTCTGGAGACCGTCACGGTCGGCGTCGGCGGACGGTGATCGCCTGCGCGGCGGTCGATGGGGCAGGGTGAAGGGATGCACGATTCCCCGTCATCGTCGGCCGTGATCGCCGCGTTGCTCACCGACATCGTCGACGGTGAGGCCGGAACCGCCGATCATGGCACCGGTCTGGACCACCTCGACGTGCCCGCCGCCGAGCGTGCCGAGGTCATCCGGGCCGTCGATCGTCTCCGCGCCGAACTCACACGTCTGCGACGTCGCGAACACGAGCTGTCGGCGTTGTTCTCCAGCGCCCGCGAACTGGCCGAGTCCCGAGACCTCGACACGTTGCTGGTGCGGCTGGTGTCGCGTGCCCACCAGATCATGGGAACCGATGTCACCTATCTGTCCGAGTTCGACCCGTCGTCGGACGAACTGAACGTCCGCAAGACGATCGGGGCGGTGACCCCGCAGTTCCAGAGCCTGCGGGTGCCACCGGGGATGGGTCTGGCCTCCGGGATCGCCGCGTCACGGACCGCGCAATGGACGCAACGGTATGCCGAATACAGCGGGGACCCACACGATTCGGGCATAGACGATGCGGTGACCGCGGAGGGGATCGTGTCCATTCTGGGGGTGCCGCTCCTCGCCGACGACGAGGTGCTGGGCGTGTTGTTCGCGGCGACACGCCACGAGCACGTGTTCACCGCCGAGGAGATCGCCCTGCTGTCGGCGTTGGCGGACCATGCGTCGGTGGTCATGCAGACGGCGGGAATCCTCAAGCAGCTGAGGGAATCCGAGGACGAGGCGCGAACGGCCTTCGCGCGGCTGACCGAGCATGTGGAGGAGCGTGACCGGTCCAATGTGGTTCACCAGCAACTCATCCAGGCGGTGCTGTCGGGGCAGGGGTTCCCCGCGGTCGCCGAGACCCTGGCCGCATCGCTGGGGCGTGGAGTGGCCATCGTCGACGCCGGTGATCGTGTCATCGCATCGGCCGGTGATGCGACGCGGCTTCGCGCCGACGACGTCACCGGCCCCGGGGCCCGCGCTGCGCTGGTGGCCAGCCGGCGCTCCGGACATTGTTGCGAGGTCGAGTCATCGTCGGGATCGTCCATCGAGGCGCTGGCGGCGATCACGGTGGGAGCCGACCACTACGGAGCCGTACTGCTGAGCCACGGTGAACTCGAGCTCGGGGCGGTGGACCGACGCACCATCGAGCGGGCCGCGCAGGTGTGTTCGCTGATGACATTGCAGCAGAATGCGGCAGACGATGCCGAGGGACGCACTCGAGCCGAGCTGGTGGCCGATCTGCTGGACCCGGCGCCGGCCCGCAGGCGAGATCTCGACCGTCGACTGCGTCATCGCGGTGTCGATCCGTCGAGGCTGAACACCGTGCTGGTGTTCGGGATCGAGTCCGAGCGGCGTACGTTGCTGGCGCGGCACCTCGCTGGTATCGACGCCGATCCCCTCCTGGTCGCCGAGGTCGACGGAACCGTTGTCGCCGTGATGGTCTCCGAGAATCCGGTGACGGCCGCGCAGACCGTACACCGGTCGATGTCGGCGGCGACGGGCGCTCCGGTCCTGGTCATCGCACCTCCCGTGGCCGCGTCGCCCGACGGTCTTCCGCGCGCCTTCGACGCCGCGCTGCGTACCGCCGCACTGGTCGATGTGCTCGGCATCGTCGACGGTGCCGTCGACACCCGGGACTACGAGTTGTTCTCGGTCCTGTTCGCCCACGATCCCGATGGTGTGGATCGATTCGTCCACGCCGCCATCGGTGCCGTGCTGGACTACGACGCGGCCCACAACACCGACCTGGTCACCACGCTGCGTGCCTTCGTGCGCAACGAGGGCTCGCCGACCAAGACCGCCCGCGTGCTGAACTATCACCCGAACACCATCCTGCAGCGACTCGAACGGATACGAAAACTGCTGGGGGACAACTGGCGTGATGACGAACGTCTGTTCCGGATCTCGGCGGCGGTCCGGCTGGAGGAACTCCGTGGGCACCGACTCGGCGACAGCCGCGGATAGTGGGTCGACACCACATGGATCGGGCGGTTTGATGTGTCATCGTCACATGGAATCGTCGTCGCGGTGGGACTTAGCGTTGGGGGGTGACCCGCGCGGATCATGATCTGGTGTATCTGCGCCACTCGATGAAACATGTTGTGGAGGAAACGTAGTGAGCACCACGAGCCGACTCTCTGGATTCAAGGACAGCACCATCGCGCAACGCCGCGAGACCGTCGCCGCCAACAGTGGTGTGGACCCCGCCGAGATGGGAGTGTTCGACCCGGCCGGCGGTCTCGGTGTCGAGTCCGCGAACCACATGGTGGAGAACGTCATCGGTACGCTGGCGGTACCGGTGGGAGTGGCCACCAACTTCACCGTCAACGGGATCGATCGCCTGGTGCCGATGGCCACCGAGGAGCCGTCGGTGATCGCCGCGGCCAGCAACGCCGCACGGATGGCGCGGGTGCACGGTGGTTTCCACACCTCCCACACCGGTCCGGTGATGCAGGCGCAGGTGCAGCTGTTGGACGTGGCGGACCCGGAGGCGGCCCGGCTACGCATCCTCGAGGCGGCACCCGAGATCATCGCGGCCGCCGATTCCCTCGATCCGATGCTCGTGGAATTCGGTGGGGGAGTGCGGGATCTGACCGTGCGTATCCTGCCGACCCGTGCCGGAACCCACGTCGTGGTGCACCTCGTCGTCGACGTGCGTGATGCCATGGGCGCCAACGCGGTCAACACCATGGCGGAGTCCGTGGCACCCCGGCTGGCGGAGATCGCGGGCGGACGGCCGCTGCTGCGGATTCTCACCAACAAGGCCGATCTGCGTGTGGTCCGTGCGCGAGCGGTCTTCGACAAGGATCTCCTCGGCGGTGCGGAGGTGGTCGACAACATCGTCGCCGCATCGGCATTCGCCGAGGCGGACCCGTACCGTGCCGCGACCCACAACAAGGGCATCATGAACGGCATCACCGCGGTGGTCCTCGCCACGGGCAACGACACCCGGGCCGTCGAAGCCGGATGTCATTCGCATGCAGTCGGTTCCGATGGACGCTACACCGCACTGTCACACTTCGAGAAGACACCGGACGGCAACCTGTCGGGTGTGTTGGAGACCCCGATGGCGGTGGGACTCGTCGGCGGGGCGACCAAGGTGCATCCCGTGGCGCGCACCACGATCAAGATCCTCGGTGTCGAGACGGCGACCGAACTGGCCGAGATCATCACCGCGGTCGGACTCGCCCAGAACCTCGGTGCCTGCCGGGCCCTGGCGGCCGAGGGAATCCAGCGGGGACACATGAGCCTGCACGCCCGGACGATCGCCGCGACTGCGGGTGCGACGTCGAGCGAGCTGGATCTCGTCGTCCGACGGCTTGTCGACGACAGCAACATCCGCGCCGAGCACGCCCAGGAGATCCTTGCCGAGCTCCGGTCGGGGCGATGACCGCAGTGGGATCCGCGTTCCCCGACGTCCATCCGCGTGCCGGTCTGCCCCGGCGTGTGACGGTGTACGAGGTCGGGCCGCGCGACGGTCTGCAGGCCGAGGCGACGACCGTCCCGGTCGAGATCAAGGCGGAGTACTGTCGCCGGCTCATCGGGGCCGGGATCAGCACCCTCGAGATCACCAGCTTCGTCTCCCCGCGCTGGGTGCCGCAGCTCGCCGACGCCGAGGTGCTCCTCGATCGGTTACGCACCGAGGGTGTGCTCGACACCGACGGGCTGCGGTCGGTGGTGTTGACGCCCAACGCCCGCGGCCTCGCCCGGGCGATCGCCGCAGGTGCGCGTGAGATCGCGGTCTTCGTCTCTGCCACCGAGACATTCGCCCGTCGGAATCTGAACTCAACCGTCGCAGAAGCCCTCGCGGATGCGAGTCGGGTGATCGCCGGGGCCCGCGCGGCGGGAATCGCTGTGCGCGGATACATCTCGATGTGCTTCGGGGACCCTTGGGAGGGGCGTGTGTCCCCGCGTGAGGTGGTCGCGATTGCCCGGCAACTCCTGGAGATGGGGTGTGCAGGGATCTCACTCGGCGACACCATCGGCGTGGCCACACCCGGCCACGTTCTGGCGTTGCTCGACGAACTCGGTCGGGCCGGGATAGCGGCCGACCGGCTCGCGGTGCACTTCCACGACACCTACGGTCAGGCACTCGCCAACGTTCTGTCCGCCCTCGAGTACGGGATCACCGAGTTCGACAGTTCGGCAGGCGGTCTCGGACGATGCCCGTACGCCGAGGGCGCGACCGGGAACCTGGCCACCGAGGACCTGGTGTGGATGCTGCACGGGCTCGGCATCGACACCGGGATCGATCTGGAGGAACTGGTCCGGACTTCGATGTGGATGAGCACGCATGTGGGGCATCCACCTGTGTCGCCGGTGGTGGCAGCGCTGACCTCGGGTGCGTGACGCGTACCGACCAGTTTGCGACACGGGTTCGTCGGGCACGTGTGCTCGTCACATCCCGACGCTAAGGTCCAGTGTATCCGAGGGCGCACCGCTCGGCGTCGCCCGGACACGAAGGGGCGTGCGCATGGGATCCGGAATCGACTACGCGAAGCTGGCACACAAGAGTGTCGTGAAGCCCGGCCGGCACGTGGACCTGACCGCCCACTTCGATCCGGGGCGCAAGCCGAGCGGGATGACCAAGGCGCAGGGTGCAGAGGCGTTGGAGGAGGCCAAGACGCGCCTGTTCGAACTCCAGGAGAAGCTGTACGCGCAGTCGGGTCGGGCCGTCCTGGTGGTGTTGCAGGCGATGGATGCCGCCGGCAAGGACTCCACCATCAAGCACGTCATGTCCGGTCTCAATCCGGTCGGCGTGGACGTGTACTCCTTCAAGGCGCCGTCGGCGACCGAACGCGAACACGACTTCATGTGGCGCCACCAGCTCGTGGTGCCCGCGCTGGGCCGCATCGCCGTGTTCAACCGCTCCCATTACGAGAACGTGATCGTCACACGCGTGCACCCCGAGATGCTCTGGCCGAGGACGTCGGTGGTCCGGCACGGACACGACCCCGACGCGATGTGGGACGAGCGCTACCGCGAGATCAACGACTGGGAACGGCGCCTCACCGAGAACGGCACCACCATCGTCAAACTCTTCCTGCACCTGTCGAAGGAAGAACAGCGCAAGCGTTTCCTGGCCCGGATCGACACCCCGTCGAAGAACTGGAAGGTCTCCCCGTCGGACATGGCCGAGCGCGCCTACTGGGACGACTACCAGGACGCATTCTCGCAGATGCTCAGCCACACCAGCACCGAGTGGGCGCCGTGGCATGTGATCCCCGCCGACCACAAGTGGTTCTCGCGCCTGACCGTGCTGTCGGTGCTGCTCACCACCCTCGACGGCCTCGGCCTGCACTATCCGGAGCTCGACGACGCCACGCGCTCCCACCTCGGGGACATCCGCAAGCAGCTCGTCGCAGAGAAGGGGTAGCCGTCGGTTCGGACACGGCCCGGCGTGTTCACCCCTGGCGAAATATCCCCGGGAACAAACATCCTGCCACCTGAGTTGAGTCGGTCAGACTGAACTTTGGAGGTTTGGATGTCTCAGACATATTCAGTGCCCGTCCTGTTCGTTCCCGACCTGGTCGTCCTGCCCGGCATGGTGGTGCCGGTTCCCCTCGACGATGCGGCGCAGGCGACGGTCGACGCGGCCCGGGCCAGTGAGTCCGGAAAACTGCTGGTTGCTCCCCGGCTGGACGACCGCTACCCGACGCATGGCGTGATCGCCTCGATCGTCCAGGTCGGGCGGATGCCCGGGGGCCAGCAGGCCGCCGTCGTCAAGGGCGAGAAGCGTGCCCAGATCGGCACCGGTGCCCCCGGCCACGGCACTGCGCTGTGGGTGGAGATCACCGAGGTCGACGACGCGCCGATCACCGACGAGACCAAGGCCCTCGCCGCCGAGTACAAGCAACTCGTGCTCGCGATGCTGCAACGCCGTGAGGCCTGGCAGATCATCGATGCGGTCAACAAGATGACCGACCCGTCGGCCCTCGCCGACACCTCCGGCTACACCGCGTGGCTCACCGACGTCCAGAAGCGTGAGCTGCTCGAGACCGCCGACGTCACCGCACGGTTGCGCCTGCTGATCGACTGGACCGGTGAACATCTCGCCGAGACCGAGGTCAACGACAAGATCGCCGACGACGTCCGCAACGGAATGGAGAAGCAGCAGAAGGAGTTCCTGCTGCGCCAGCAACTCGCCGCCATCCGCAAGGAACTCGGCGAGGACGAGCCGGACGGCGCCGACGACTACCGTGGCCGGGTCGAGACCGCCGATCTGCCCGACAACGTCCGCGAGGCGGCGCTGCGGGAGGTGGGCAAGCTCGAACGCGCCAGCGACCAGTCCCCGGAGACCGGCTGGATCCGCACCTGGCTCGACACCGTGCTCGACCTGCCGTGGCAGGTCAGCACCACCGATTCCACCGACATCGCCGGTGCCCGAGAGATTCTCGACGCCGACCATCACGGACTCGACGACGTGAAGGACCGTATCGTCGAATACCTCGCGGTCCGTGCCCGCCGTGCCGATCGGGGGCTGCAGGTGGTGGGCGGTCGCGGCTCCGGTGCCGTGATGGTGCTCGCCGGTCCGCCCGGTGTCGGCAAGACCTCGCTCGGGGAGTCCGTCGCCCGTGCGCTCGGCCGCGAGTTCGTGCGTGTCGCGCTGGGCGGTGTGCGCGACGAGGCCGAGATCCGCGGTCACCGTCGAACCTACGTCGGCGCCCTGCCCGGCCGCATCGTCCGTGCCATCGGCGAGGCGGGATCGATGAATCCCGTTGTGCTGCTGGATGAGATCGACAAGGTCGGCTCGGACTACCGGGGCGATCCGGCGGCTGCGCTGCTCGAGGTACTCGACCCGGCGCAGAACCACACCTTCCGTGATCACTACCTCGATCTGGATCTGGACCTTTCCGACGTCCTGTTCCTCGCGACCGCCAATGTCGTCGAGAACATCCCGTCGGCGTTGCTGGACCGGATGGAACTGGTGACCATCGACGGCTACACCGAGGACGACAAGGTGGTCATCGCCCGCGACCACCTGCTGCCGCGGCAGCGGGAACGGGCGGCGCTCACCGACACCGAGGTCGCCGTCACCGATGACGCGCTGCGTGAGGTGGCCGCGAACTACACCCGCGAACCCGGTGTGCGACAGTTCGAACGGCTACTCGCGAAGGCACTGCGCAAGGCCGCCACCAACATCGAGAGCGGCAAGGCGCAGATACCGGTCACCATCGACGAATCCGACCTCAAGGATTATTTGGGACGTCCTCGGTTCACCCCCGAATCCGAGGAGCGCACCGCGGTTCCGGGTGTCGCGACGGGACTCGCCGTCACCGGGATGGGTGGCGACGTGCTGTTCATCGAGGTCGGTAGGGTCGGTGGCACCGGCGCCGACGGCGAATCGGCCGGCGGCACCAGGCTGCAGCTGACCGGTCAGCTCGGTGACGTGATGAAGGAGTCCGCGCAGATCGCACTGTCCTATGTGCGTTCGCACGCAAGCGAACTCGGCATCGATCCGCACGCACTCGAGGGCACGGTGCACGTGCACGTCCCCGCCGGGGCGGTCCCCAAGGACGGCCCGAGCGCCGGTGTCACCATGGTCACCGCATTGGTGTCGATGGCGACCGGCCGCAAGGTCCGTGCCGATGTCGGCATGACCGGTGAGGTCACGCTCAACGGTCGGGTCCTGCCGATCGGTGGCGTCAAGCAGAAACTGCTTGCCGCACAACGCAACGGGTTGAAGACCGTCTTCATCCCGCAGCGCAACGAGCCCGACCTCGACGATGTCCCGGCCGAGGTGCTCGATGCGCTCGAGGTCAAGCCGATGGTCGACGTCGCCGAGATCGTCGCCCAGGCACTCGAACCCGTCCAGAACGGGGCGAGCGCCGCGGCCTGACGGCCGCACAGTGACCGGCCACCTGCACAGGGGTGCGCGGGTGGCCGGCCGCTCTGCGGTGTCCGCACCGCTACCACGTCACGCCGGTTGTACGCGGACTCGTCGTGAATCCGAAGCAGATTCACAGGCCGGGTCCGTAATGTTCGGTTCCATGACAGCCCAGCACGGCGATGTGACCGCGAACCCCGACAGTCCCCGCTCCACGAGACGATTCCCCAGCCGGCGTTCCGTGCTGGCCGGCACCGGTTCGCTGAGCATCGCCGGGTTGCTCGCCGCGTGCGGCGTCGGGTCATCCGACGACGACTCCGCATCGAGTGCGTCGTCGTCGGCGTCGAGTGGGTCGGTCGCGGCGTCGGCCTCGGTGACCGCTGCCGACCGCGAGATCCTCGACGGGCTGCTCGCCAAGTCGCCGGCATGCCCGCTCTCCAAGGACGTCACCGAGGGCCCCTACTGGTTCGACGTCGACCGCATCCGCTCCGACATCCGCGAGGATCGCCAGGGCGTCCCGCTCGAACTGGCGCTGCGCGTGGTGGACCTGGAGAACTGCACCGCCGACGGCGACGGGACCCCGATCCGCGACGCCGTCGTCGAGATCTGGCACTGCGATGCCCTCGGCATCTACTCCGGCTTCGAGGCGACGTCGAGTCAGCCGAACGGCGGCCTGGGTGCTCCCGGTGGCGACGGTGCACCGCCCGCCCCGCCGAGCGGTGCGCCCGGTGGTCCGCAGCCCCGCGACGGCGGCGCCCCGCAGATGCCCGACTCCGGTGTCGCCGACTCCGACGGCTCCTACAGCGAGGGCGAGCGGCAGAGCAAGACAACCGATTCCGAGAAGCACCTCCGTGGCGCCCAGCCGACCGACCAGAACGGGATGGTGTACTTCACCTCGATCTTCCCCGGCTGGTACTTCAGCCGGACCGTCCACATCCATGTGCGAGTACACATCAACCGCAAGGAAGTACTCACCACCCAGCTGTACTTCGACGACGAGCTGAGCAACAAGATCTACAGCACCACCGCGCCGTACAACACCCACACCAACCGCGACACGACCAACGCCACCGACCACATCTTCGACGCCACAGGGCTGCTGCAGGCGTCGCAGGCCGGCGGAAAAGTCTATGCGGCAATCAACCTGGGTGTGGATACGTAGTCACGACTGACGGGGCGTCGGCGGCTCGGTGCGTCGCACCCTGCCTCGCTCCGTGTCCTGACCAGCCCACCTCTCCCTGAAACCAGGGGAAGATCGCCTTCTGACCAGCCCGCTTCCCGAAACCAGGGGAAGGTCGCCTTCTGACCAGCCCGCTTCCCGAAACCAGGGGAAGGTCGCCTTCTGACCAGCCCGCTTCCCGAAACCAGGGGAAGGTCGCCTTCCCCTACTTTCGCTGCCTTCCCCGTGTTGCAACCCGGGGAAGGAGTCAAAACCAGGGGAAGGTGCGCTTTCCCTACTTTCGGGTAACAACGGTTCGGCTGGGCTCCGAAACCAGAATGGGCCCGCTTCGTCGAAGGCATGTCCCGGTGTGTGGAACCACTGCTCGCCAGGTTTCCTGCCCCGGGCCCATACCCCACACACCGAAACCAGGGGAAGCTCGTCTTCCCTTGGTTATCCAATGTTCCCCTAACTGCAACACGGGGAAGGTGGCGAAAGTGGGGGAGCGTCACTTTCCCCCACTTTCGGGCGGGTGGGTGACGTAGCGGCGGTAGCCGGACCGACGACGCGCTATCCACAGTCTGCGATATCCCCAGGTTTATCCACAACCTGTGAATTGTTGTCCGAATGGTCTCGATTCGGCTGCGAGCATCGGCGGATGACCGACATCGACGGCTTCGACTTTCGTACTCGAGAGAGTTCTGACGACCGGCGATCCTTCGCCGGAACGTGATCCGGACCGGTGCGACCGATCAAGATCTCCGACGTGCCGTGAACGACAACGCGATCGGCCGGATTCGCTGGGGAGCGTATCTGCCGGTCGAGACGCGAACGGGCGTCGACTCTCATGAGATCCAGATGTATCGATACCGCGAGATGATCCGGGCTGCTGTCGAGACCGGAACGGACCGAAGGTTTCTCAGTCATCAGTCCGCGGCGGTCGTGCACGGACTGCCGATGCTGAACCCCGACCTGACGACGGTGAACTTCACCGCGGTGAAGTCCGGTCGTACATCGCCCGGTCTGATCGTTCACCAAGCACGGATCACCGAATCCGACCTCATCACCATCACGGGCACAACGCTGACATCGCTCGGTCGTACCGTGTGCGACGTCGCCCGTTCTGGCACACTGCGCCAGGCGATCTGCGTCGTCGATGCCGGCCGGGCGATGGCTGCAGCAGGAGGAAGACCTCGATCTCGACGGTGTCGTCGGCCGCATGACCGGCCTCCACGGAATGCCCACCGTACGTTTGGCGATCGAGCACTCGGTGGAGGTATCGGGGAGTGTCGGCGAATCACTGAGCCGGGCCATCATGCTCGAGGAGGGGGTTCCGGTGCCCGAATTACAAGTTTTGGTGGAGCTTGCGGACGGCAGTACCAAATTCGGCGACTTCGGCTGGCGTGACGCGGAGGGTCGGCTGTGCGTCGTCGGCGAGTTCGACGGCCGATTCAAATACCACCGAGAATCCGCGGCGAGTGGTGGGCGTCTGGCCGAGGACGTCATCTACGACGAGAAGCTGCGCGAAGACGCCATTCGCGACTGCGGGATCATCGTCGTCCGATGGACGTGGGACGACCTACGCAATCCGCGGCGATTCCGGGAGAAGATTCTGACCGCGCTTCGTCGTGCCGGGCTGCTCACCGAGCTCGCCTGAAAGTAGGGGAAGGAGATCCTTCCCCTACTTTCGCAACCTTCCCCGTGTTGCAACCAGGGGAAGATGGAGAAACTAGTGTCGCGTGTCGTTAATTGGTAGGCGGTTGTGCTTTCGCGAGGATCTCGTCGGCGGTTTTGGTCCAAACGAAGGGGTGTTTGCGGGTGTTCCAGCCGTTGATGAATGCCCGGATCTTCGCGTTGAGGTCTTTGACGGAGGTGAAGATTCCGCGGCGGATGGCTTGGCGGTCGAGGATGCCGAACCAGACTTCGACGAGGTTGAGCCATGAGCCCGAGGTCGGGGTGAAGTGCACCTGGAATCGAGGGTGAGTGGCCAGCCAGGCTTTGACGGCCGGGGTTTTGTGGGTGGCGTAGTTGTCCATGACCAGATGCAGGTCCCCCTCGGGGTAGGCGCGATCGAGCTGACGCAGAAACGCCAGGAACTCCTGGTGTCGGTGTTTGGGTTTGACTGTGGCAGTGACGTTTCCGGTCGCAATCTCCAACGCGGCGAACAAAGTGGTGGTGCCGTGGCGGCGGTAGTCGTGGGTGTGACGTTCGATCGCGCCGGGCCGTATCGGCAGCATCGGTGCGGTGCGGTCGAGCGCCTGGATCTGGGACTTCTCATCGACACAGAGCACGATCGCGTTGTCCGGTGGGGCGAGGTAGAGGCCGACGACGTCGGTGACCTTGGCGACCAGTTCGGGGTCGGTGGAGAACTTGAACGTGCCCGCCCGCCACGGCTGTACCCCGTATTCCCACCAGGCGCGGGCCACCGTGGCGTTGCCGATACCCAAATGCGTTGCCAGCAACCGTGAGGACCAGTGGGTGACGCCGTACTTCTTCGGTGGCGGTCTGAGCGTGGCGGCCACGACATCAGCGTGGTCGAGCGTGCGGGGCCGGCCCGAGCGTGCGGCATCGCCGAGCCCGGCGATTCCGTGTTGCAGGTAGCGTTTACGCCACTTCAAGACCGTCACCACCGTCGTGCCGACCCGTTCGGCGATCCGAGTATTGGCCAGCCCCTGCCCGGCCAGCAACACAATCCGCGCCCGCATCACCAACCCCGCCGAGGCTGTGGTCGACCGCACGATCCGCTCCAACTCCTCGCTGTCACTGTCGCAGATCATCAATGCCGGAGCCGCAGAATTCGCCATAACTCATTCTCGCAGCATTGAATCCATTTAGGTACTTACGACACGCGGCACTAGGGGAAGGTGACCTTCCCCTAGTTTCGGCACGCCGCCCTGGTTTCGGTGCTTCCCCGGGTTTCGGACCTTCCCCGGGTTTCGGACCTTCCCCGGGTTTCGGACCTTCCCCGGGTTTCGGGACCTCAACCGGGTGAAGATCCGAAAACCGCAGTGGCTCAACCGATATGCATCGGCATGGTGGGTGGGCCGTTGGGGGTGAGGCGGTCGGTGTCGTCGGATCGGCCGGTCAACGACTGTGCGTAGGCCACACCGAGGGAGAGCAGCAGCAGTCCGACGACGATGAAGGCGATGGCCCGGAACAGGCCGTCGAGTGCGGTCAGATCGAACAGGAACAGCTTGGCCACCGCGGCGCCGATGACGCCGAGCCCGCCGGTCATCGCGAGGGTCTTCGGGGTTCCGTGCAGGCGACGCGCCCACAGCAGCGCGATCACCGCGGTCGAGGCCCAGACGATGGTGGCCGCCATGTGTCCGGCGCGGAACCCGCCGTCGGTGCCGTCGCTGATCCATGCGCCCAGCGACACACACAGGATGGTCAGCAGGCCCAGGCTGATCAATCCGGCGAGCATGACGATCGAACCCTGGGTGTTCTTGTCCGACACACGCATCCAGCAGTAGGCCAGGACGGTGACGGCGGCGACGGCGAGTGCGGCACCGACGGCGAGGGTGATCCGGAGCGGTTCGGCGACGGCGTCGGCGGTGAGGACCTGGTCGAGCGCACCCTGGCCGAGCATCACGAGCAGGCCGAAACTGCCGAGGACGGTGGCGATCACACGGAGGGCGGTGGCGAGCTCACCGGCGTAGCGGACGCTGAGTCCCATGGCCAGTGCGACGCCGAACAATCCGAGGGTGGCGCCCTGCGCTCCTGCTGCGAGTCCGATCGCGATGGCACCGGACGCCGCACCCGCCGACAACCAGACGGTGCGGATCTGCAGCGGTGCGGTGGTGATCAGTTGTGCGGTGAAGGCGAGGACGACGAGCAGGATGCCGGCGCTCGCCAGCATGATCGCGGCGATCGGGTGGCCGAGCAGATCGGTGGCGCCGATGATCGGCAGCACACCGACCGGTGCGATCAGGGCGAGCAGCATCGGGTGAGAGGTGGTGCGCAACAGGCAGACCGCCGAACCGAGGGTCAACAGGAAGGCGGCGGAGGCGACCAGGACGAACTGGACGACGGTGGTGTCGCCGGGGGCGACGAGGAGCAGCGCCGGCGGGATCACCGCGGCGACCGTGTTCAGTATGTACATCGCGGTCCAGTCGCGGCCGAGTTGCACACCCAGCGATGCGGTGGCGTAGACGAGCAGGAAGACCACGAGAGTCAGATCCACGCCGCCGGTGAGGAACGGCGCCAGGATCAACAGTGCCACCGCGAGTGTCACACCGAGGGGCTGAGAATCCCACCAGCGGGCGATGCCGAGTCCGGCGGCGGCGACAGCACCGGCCGCGATCAGCCCGGCGGTGCCCGGAATCCAGTGATAGAGCGAGGTGGCGGCGAGGATGGTGAACCAGGCGGTCGCGGTGCCGGTGGCCACCAGACCGAGTGCCCCGGTGCGTTTCTCCGGTGTGCGGCCGATGACGACGCCGGCCCCGAACAGGACCGCGGCGAGGACGGCGCCGCCGGCCACCCGGAGTTCGGGCCGCAGCCACCCCGCCTGGGCGGCGGCCACCAGCAGCAGGATGACGCCGATCAGGGTGATCGCGACACCGACGAAGGCGAGGACCTTGCCGATGATGCCGCGCTCGGCGGCGGCGGCGATCCGGTCGCGCAGCGGGATCGAGGGCTGTCGCGGCGGCAGCGGGACGCCGGGATGCTGTCCGGGGCCGGGATAGGGGGCCATCTGCGGGCCGAACGGGGCCATCTGCGGGCCGAACGGGGTGACCGGCGGGATGTGGGTGATCGGCGGAACCGGCGGGCGGGGCCCGGGCGGCGGATAGGGCGGGGCCATCGGCGGCATCGGCGGCATCGGTGCGGTGACGCGCGGCGGGACGAGGGGGCGAGGCCCGGCCGGGTGCGGGGTGGCGGGATCGGGGGAAGGAGTACCGGGGGAAGCAGTGGTCATGCGTTCCAGCCTCGCGGCCACCGCCGCCTCGCGGATGCGTGAAACTACTCAGATCACCTGAGTACTTGACCGTCGGGGACCCGGGGACCAGGGCAGACGGCGGTCAGGACAGGCCGTGCTCCATGGCATAGCGGGCCAGTTCGACCCGGTTGCCCAGCTGGAGTTTCCGCAGGGTGGCGCCGATGTGGTTCTCCACGGTCCGGGGGCTGATCGACAGCCGTTCGGCCACCTGCCGCGACGAGAGGCCCTTGGCCACATGCCGCAGCACCTCGGTCTCGCGCTCGGTCAGGGCCGGGGCGTCGGGCTCGGGGGAGCGCGCCATCCGACGGTACTCACCGAGCACCAGCCCGGCCAGCCCCGGGGTGAAGACCGGTTGTCCGTCGGCGGTGGCCCGCACCGCCGCGATCAGCTCCGACTTCTGGGCACTCTTGACCAGATACCCGGTGGCACCGGCCTTGATCGCCTCGAGGACGTCGTCCCGCTCATCCGACGCCGACAGGATCAGCACCCGGGAGCCGGGGCTGCCCGCGATCACCGCGCCGGTGGCCACCGCGCCCGTGCCGTCGGGTAGGTGCATGTCCATCAGCACCACATCCGGTCGGCAGGCGGGGGCCAGGCGGGTCGCCTGGTCGACGCTGTCGGCGGTGGCGACCACCTCGAAGCCCTCGTCGGCGAGGTCCCGGGCGACGCCGTCGCGCCACATCGGGTGGTCGTCGACCACCATCACCCGGATCGGGGCGGGCGCTGCGGTCTCCGGTTCGGTCACGGTGCACCGTCCTTGTTCGTTCGGGGAGAGTTCGTTCGGGTCGGGGTCGTCCGCGTCGCGATCGGGATGGTCAGCTCCCATTCTGTGCCCGCACCGGGTGCCGTTTCCAGGTGTGCGGTGCCACCGAGCTGTTCGATCCGTCCGACGATGGATCGCGAGATCCCCATCCGGCCCTCGGCGACGGCGGCGTCGAGGCGGCCGTCGGGAATGCCGACGCCGTCGTCGCGCACCGACAGCACGATCTCGTCGTCGAGGTCCTCGAGCAGCATGAACACCCTGGTACCGGCGCCGGCGTGCCGGTCGGCGTTGTCGAGGATGTTGCGGACCGCGGCGACGATCTGGGCGACCGACGATGCGGCGAGCGGCACCGGGTCGGGCGGCGCGCTCACCGACACCGACTCGGTGACGAGTCCGCGCAGTGCCGCCGTCAGGTCGACGTCCGCCGTCGGCGCGGGGAGGGCCGTGTCGGTCGCCGGGATGGCCGGGCTGTCGGCGATCAGTCGCCGGAGTCGTCGTTCCTGCTCGGCGGCGAGATCGGCGAGCTCGGCACTCGGTCCGCCGATCTCCCGGCCGCGGCGGGTGATCAGCGCCAGCACCTGCAGCACGCCGTCGTGCACCTCGCGGGCGAGCCGTTCGCGTTCGGCGGCCGCGGCGGCCACACGCACCGCGGCGGTGAGCTTCTCCGCCGACACCCGGGCACGGGTGGCGGCCATCCCGACGGCGAGTCCGGCGGCGACGATCAGCAGGATGGTGGCATTGCGGCCGAAGTTCAGCATCAGCTCACCCTTGACATAGAAGTTGGTGAGCCCGATCACCAGGCCGCCGGCCACGCCCCACCACGGGCCGCCGAGCAGCGCCGCCGACAGCATGCCGTTGGCGCAGAACAGGGTGGTGGGCCAGGTCTGGTTGCCGGTGACCCAGGCGTCGTCGGCGACGTACGACGTCGACAGCATCATCACCACGAACACCGACAACTCGATGGCCACGAACCACCAGCGTCGTCCGAAGCCGACGAGATAGCCCGTCGCCCACCACACGTTGGCGGCGGTGAGCAGACCGAAGAGCGCCCACGTCAGGCCCGGACGGGTGAGGTCGGCGTCGATCGCGATGAGGAACCCGAGGGCGTAGACGAACGACACCAGCCGGAAGATCTGCGCGGCCCGCCACAGCGGGGCGACCGGATCGCGATCGTCGTTCACATCTCCCATCCTCTCTCATCCGGTCCGCTGACCAGCGTGTTTCAGACATGAGTGAACTTCGCTCAACTTTTTTCGAGAATCGGGAATGATCCGCGCAGGACACCGGTTGTACCCTTCGAGAAACCTGAGTCATCAAGACTCAACTTGAGTTGACCGCGCCGACTCGACCCGGTAGGACATTGAGTCGGACGCACTGAAGTCGAGTCCTTGGCCCAGGTTTGCACAAACCACTCCCCGCGGTGGTGCACCAGCTCGACCCGGGGCCATGACTTGGGTGCATACCCGGATACATAGGAGGAATCGCAAAGATGTCTCGTGCTGTCGGAATCGACCTCGGCACCACCAACTCCGTGGTCGCCGTCCTCGAAGGTGGCGAGGCCACCGTCATCGCCAACGCCGAGGGCTCCCGGACCACCCCGTCGGTTGTCGCGTTCGCGCGCAACGGCGAGGTGCTCGTCGGGCAGCCGGCCAAGAACCAGGCGGTCACCAACGTCGACCGGACCATCCGTTCGGTCAAGCGCCACATGGGTGAGGGTGACTGGACGGTCGCCATCGACGACAAGAAGTACACCCCGCAGGAGATCAGCGCCCGCACGCTGATGAAGCTGAAGCGCGACGCCGAGGCCTACCTGGGTGAGGACGTCACCGACGCGGTCATCACCGTGCCGGCATACTTCAACGACTCGCAGCGTCAGGCCACCAAGGAAGCCGGTCAGATCGCCGGCCTCAACGTGCTCCGCATCGTCAACGAGCCCACCGCCGCGGCACTGGCGTACGGCCTGGACAAGGGTGAGAAGGAACAGACCATCCTGGTCTTCGACCTCGGTGGCGGTACCTTCGACGTCTCGCTGCTCGAGATCGGCGACGGTGTCGTCGAGGTCCGTGCGACCTCCGGTGACAACAACCTCGGTGGTGACGACTGGGATCAGCGCGTCGTCGACTGGCTGGTCGAGAAGTTCAAGAGCACCAGCGGCATCGACCTGACCAAGGACAAGATGGCCATGCAGCGTCTCCGTGAGGCTGCCGAGAAGGCCAAGATCGAACTGTCGGCATCGCAGTCGACCTCGATCAACCTGCCCTACATCACCGTCGACGCCGACAAGAACCCGCTCTTCCTCGACGAGCAGCTGTCGCGCAGCGAGTTCCAGAAGATCACCTCGGACCTGCTCGAGCGCACCCGTGCGCCGTTCACCGCGGTGATCAAGGACGCCGGCATCTCCGTCGGCGACATCGACCACGTCGTGCTCGTCGGCGGTTCGACCCGTATGCCCGCCGTCACCGACCTGGTGAAGGAACTGACCGGCGGTCAGGAGCCCAACAAGGGCGTCAACCCCGACGAGGTCGTCGCCGTGGGCGCCGCTCTGCAGGCCGGCGTGCTGCGCGGTGAGGTCAAGGACGTGCTGCTGCTCGACGTCACCCCGCTGAGTCTCGGTATCGAGACCAAGGGCGGTGTGATGCACAAGCTGATCGAGCGCAACACCACCATCCCCACCAAGCGCTCGGAGACCTACACCACGGCCGAGGACAACCAGCCGTCGGTGCAGATCCAGGTGTACCAGGGTGAGCGTGAGATCGCCTCGCACAACAAGCTGCTCGGCAGCTTCGAGCTCGGCGGTATCGCACCGGCCCCGCAGGGTGTCCCGCAGATCGAGGTGACCTTCGACATCGACGCCAACGGCATCGTGCACGTCACCGCCAAGGACAAGGGCACCGGCAAGGAGAACTCGATCCGCATCCAGGAGGGCTCGGGCCTGTCCAAGGACGAGATCGACCGGATGATCAAGGACGCCGAGGCGCACGCCGAGGAAGACCGCAAGCGTCGTGAGGAGGCCGAGACCCGCAACCAGGCGGAGTCGCTGGTCAACCACACCGAGAAGTTCCTCAAGGACAACGAGGACAAGGTCCCGGCCGAGGTCAAGACCAAGGTCGAGGCGTCGATCGCCGAGGCCAACGAGGCCCTCAAGGGCACCGACATCACCGCGATCAAGTCGGCCATCGAGAAGCTGTCGGCCGAGTCGCAGGAGATGGGTCAGGCCATCTACGCCGCATCGGCCGCCGAGGGTGGCGACGGTGCAGCCGCAGGTGACGCCTCCGGTTCCGCCGACAGCGACGTCGTGGACGCCGAGGTCGTCGACGAGCCGACCGGAGACAACAAGTGACGCAGGCGGACCCGCACGGTCCGGCCGGTGACGAACCGATCACCGTGACCGACAACCGACGGGTCGACCCGGAAACGGGTGAGGTCCGCGGCCAGGGTGAGTCCACCCCGGCGGACGGGAGCGATTCGGCTCCCGCCGCCGGGGCGGCCCCTGCCCCGGAAGAGTCCGCCACCGCGGCGTCCGACGAGGTCGCCGAGCTCACCGCGGCACTCCAGCGCGAGCGTGCGCAGTTCGCCAACTTCAAGCGGCGTTCGGAGGAGGAGAAGCAGGGCCGGGTGGCCTACGGCAAGCAGGTGCTGATCGAGAAGCTGCTGCCGATCCTCGACGATCTCGACCGTGCCCGCGAGCACGGCGATCTCGAGACCGGACCGCTGCGCGCGGTCGCCGACAAACTGGCCGGCACCCTCGACTCCGAGGGCCTGGTCAAGTTCGGTGAGTCGGGCGACGAGTTCGATCCGGATCTGCACGAGGCCGTCCAGCACGACGGCAGCGGCGCCGAGCCGGTGATCGGTTCGGTCTACCGCAGCGGATACCGATTGGCGGACAAGGTTATCCGGACCGCCATGGTGACCGTCACCGATCCGGTCCCGGCAGCCGGTGACGCCGCAGGCAGTGGTGCATAATCACCTGCACACCCTTTCGGTGGTGCGCTGACGCCGACCCCGGCGCGCGCACCACCGAAACCGGTACAACCGAAGACCGGCACGACAACAGACACAACTTCATCCAGACACGTTCATATCGAAGGAGGTGACGTCTGGTGGCTCCGCAACGAGAATGGCTCGAGCGGGATTTCTACAAGGATCTGGGCGTTGCTTCTGACGCTTCGTCTGAAGAGATCAAGAAGGCTTACCGCAAGCTCGCCCGCGAGCTGCACCCCGACGCCAATCCCGGGGACACGAAAGCCGAAGAACGATTCAAGCGGGTGTCCGAAGCGCACAGCGTGCTCTCCGATGCCGACAAGCGCAAGGAGTACGACGAGACCCGCGCGATGTTCGCCGGCGGCCGATTCCGCGGTGGCGGCAACGGTTTTCCCGGTGGCTTCCCCGGCGGGGGCGGCGGAACCCGGTACTCCACCGACAGCGGCGCCGACTTCAACATCGGCGATCTCTTCGGCGGCGGTGGCGGCGAGTCCGCAGGCGGTTTCGGTGACCTGTTCGAGGGCCTGTTCAACCGCGGCGGTGCCGGTGGTGGCCGGGGTACCTCCACGGCGACCCGCCCCCGGCGTGGCAACGATCTCGAGACCGAGACCACGCTGACCTTCACCGATGCGGCATTGGGTACGACCGTCCCACTGCGGGTGACCAGTCCGGCCCCCTGCACCACCTGCCACGGCAGCGGTGCCAAGCCGGGCACCAGCCCGCGGGTCTGCCCCAACTGCAACGGTTCGGGATTCGTCAGCCGCAACCAGGGCGCCTTCGGGTTCAGCGAACCCTGCCAGGACTGCCAGGGCACCGGCTCGCGGATCGACGATCCGTGTAGCGACTGCGACGGCAGCGGCGTCAAGGTTCGCGCCCGCACCATCAACGTCCGTATCCCGGCCGGTGTCGAGGACGGCCAGCGTATCCGGCTGGCCGGTCAGGGCGAGGCCGGACGCCGCGGCGCACCGTCGGGCGACCTGTACGTCGTCGTCCATGTGACCCCGGACCGGGTGTTCACCCGCAATGGTCACGATCTGCGCGTCCAGCTGCCCGTCTCGATCTCCGAGCTGGTGCTCGGCGCGACGGTGTCGGTGCCGACGCTCGACGGCTCGGTGGGCGTCAAGATCCCGCCCAACACCACCGACGGCCGTACCCTCCGGGTCCGCGGGCGCGGTGTGCCCAAGCGGGCCGGCGGTGCCGGTGACCTGCTGGTGACCGTCAAGGTGGAGGTTCCCCGCAAGCTCGACGACGCCGCGGTGGAGGCCATGAAGGCCTACGCCGAGGCCGAGCGGGCCGGCGGATTCGATCCACGGGCGGGCTGGGGGCGATGAACCATGGCCGCAGTACGCAAGAACCGGAATGACCCCAACGCCACCTTCATGATCTCGGTGGCGGCCGAACTGGCCGGCATGCATGCGCAGACCCTGCGCACGTATGACCGGCTGGGGCTGGTCACCCCACAACGCACCAGCGGCGGCGGGCGACGGTACTCCTCGCGCGACGTCGAGGTGCTGCGCGAGATCCAGCGACTCTCCCAGGAGGAGGGCGTCAACCTCGCCGGCATCAAACGCATCATCGACCTGACCAATCAGGTCGACGCCCTGCAGCAGCGCGTCCGTGAGCTGCAGGGCGAGGTGGAGGCGCATCGGTCACGACGCGGGGGCGAGCTCGTCCCGGTGCCGCGGACCAATGCGCTGGTGGTGTGGCAACCACGCCGCCGGCGCGGGACGGAGTGAGGCGGGCCGACCCCACGGTCGCCGGCCCACACGCCGGCCCGACCCGGCCGGCCCCAAGCACGTTCACAGCAGATCCGATCCTCAGGTGGCCTGTCGCCGCCTGAGGATCTCGCGTTAACCTGTGGCGTTGACGAGAGGTCGTGGGCAAGCGCGGCCGGGAGAGGAGAAGACGGGTGAGCCAGCCTGCGGAGTTCTCCGTCGCCGAACCGGCCGTGTTGGGCGTGTCGGTGCTCGGCGAGGAGATCGCGATGGTGGTGCGTGACGCCACCGGCGACATCGTGGCCAGCAATCTCGTCGAACTCACCGATGGCGCCCCGGCCTCGGCGGCCGCGGCCTTCGCCGATCTGGTCGAGTCCGCGCCGTTCCGGGTCGCCGACATCGTGATCGCCTGCGCCCGCGACGACGTCCGCGCCCACCTCGAATCGGTGATGCACGGACCGTCGGCGCCCGCCTGGGCGTCGTCGGTGGGCTTTGTCGACCTGCCCTCGGTGCTCGCCCAGGCCGCGCGCCGCGAAGCCGACGGTGTGGTGGTCGCCGTGGCCCTCGACGGCTCCGGTGCGGTGGCCGCGGGCCGGACCATCGCCCTGGTCGACGCCTCGCACGGGACCGCGGTCGAGGCTCTGGAAGTTCCTGTCGGACAACAGGTCCCGGTGACATACCCGGAGGGTCTGCAGCCGCTCGCCGACTATCTCGCCGCATCGTCGGTGCCGCGTGTGGTGTGTGTCGGCTCCGGCGCCGACACCCCCGGTGTGGTGGGCGCGATCGAGTCCGCCGGCGTACGGGTCACCGTGGTCCCGGCACCGGTCTTCGCCCTGGCGCAGGGAACCACCCAGCTCCTGGCCACCACGACCCACCGGATCACGCCCGCTGTCGGCGCCGCCGCACCCGTCCCGGTCGCCGCGGTTGCTGCCGCCGTACCGCCCGGTGCGGCGCCCACGGCACCGGCCGACCCCGCCCTCCTGGCCACCGCGCCGACCACGAGTTCTGCGCGCGGACGGACCGGCTTCGGCCTGCGGTGGTGGGCGATCGGTGGTGCGGCCGGCGTCGCCGCCCTGGTCTGCCTGACCGTGCTGGTGGCACTGTTCACCGGCGACGACGGGACCAGTCCGGCCGCCACCACCTCCACCGTGACCGTTCCGGGTACGACGGAGCAGGTCACGGTCACCCGCACGGTGGCCGGTGACGCCGCCACGGTCACCGACGAGCAGACCGTCACCCGCACCGTCACCGCCTCACCACAGACCCGGACCACCGAGCGCACGGTCACCGAGACCGTCACCGAGACCGCCGAGGCCACGGTCACCGCCACCGAGTCGGAGACCGTCACCGAGACGGTGACCGAGTCACCCCAGGGCCAGAGCGGCGGATTCGGCCCGCAGGAATAGGGCCCGGGGTTCGCCGGATCTCAGTACCCGGATCTCAGTACTCGGATCTCAGTACATGGGGTCGTGCTGGATCAGGCTGGCACGGACCCCGGCGATGATCAGGCCGCGCCGGGTGTTCTCCACCATCCCCGGTGACCCGGTGATCAGCGTCTGGTGGTCGTCCCACGGTCCGGCCGCACCGACGACGTCGACGAGCCGGCCGATCTGGTGCTCGATCCCCAGGTCTGCCGGGGCCACGGTCCCCTCCAGCCACCACGGGTCCTCGGCGGTCTCCGACACCGCGGTGATCCGCAGCCACGGGTTGGTCGACGCGATGCGTCGCAGCACGGGCAGGTCGTACAGCTCGCCGGGGTGGCGGGCACCGTAGAAGACATGTGTCGGCGGGGCATCGGCCCGCGCCGACATCTCGATGAGCAGGGCCCGCAACGGGGCCAGCCCGGTTCCCCCGGCGACCATCAGCACCCGACGATCACGATCGACGTGCAGGGTGCCGTGTGCCTGGGCGAGGGTCCACACGTCACCGATCCGGGTCTGCCCGACGATCGTCGTGCTGACCGGGCCACCCGGCACGGATCGGACGTGGAACTCGAGTTCGCCGTGCGGGTTCGGCGGGATCGCCGGGGAGAGGTTGCGCCATTCCCGTGGCCACTGCGGGATCTGTGTCTCCAGGTACTGGCCGGTGTTGAAGCGCAGCGGCGACTGTGTGGTCAGCCGGACCACGGCGAGATCGCGGGTGATCCGGAACTTCTCCACCACCTGCGCGGTCCACGTCGCCGGCCCGACCGCGGTCTGGGCGGCTCCCCGCATCACGCCGGTCACCAGCATCATCGCCTGGCCGACGGTCCGTTGCGCCTCGTCGTCCCAGTAGGTGCCCAACAGGGCCGCGAACTCACCCATGAGCGCCTGATACATCGCCTGGTAGTTGTCCGCGGTGACCCCGAACTTGCGGTGGTCGCGGCCGAGCTGCGCGAGGAACTCGACGAGCTCGGCCTGACCGGTCTCGGCCGGGATCACCTCGAGCACGTGGTCGATCACGTGATAGAACGCCTTGCGCTGAGTGGTCATCATGGCCCCGAACAGCTCCCGGAGATCGGGGTCGATGGCGAACAGCCGGGTGTAGATGTTCGTCGAGAACCGTTCGGGATCGCGATTGACCAGTTCTCGCAACTGGTGCAGCACATGGCGCGAATGGTTGGCCACGCCGGCACCTCCACACACTCTCGGATCCCACGATCGCGCCGGCGAACTCCTGCGGTGCTCGCACGGATCCGTCGGCGCGGGTCCCATTCTGCCCTCATCCCCCGTCCGGATGACGAATGGCCTGCCGCGCCGGGTGTCGTACATGTGACCTGGACAGGTGTGGCAGGGTGGGAAGAGTGACGACGCTCGACGGCCTGATTGACGGGATCGTCGACACCCATGTCCAGCAGTGGAATCCGCGCCGCAGTCCGCGTCTGGGCCGGCGGATGTCACGGGTGCAGCGGGTTGTCCCGCGTTTCGGGGACAGGGTGTTCTCGGTGGTGTCCTCTCAGGCCGAGCGCGAGTATCTGCTCACCCCGCGGCTGGTGGCACGCGCGTACGAACCGCGGCAGTACTCCAACGACGTGGCTGCGGTGTCCGCGGTGTGCGGGGTGCCGATCGAGTCGGTCGTGGTCACCGACGCCTACACACCCCTCGACGAGGGCGAGTACCCGCCCGACGACCACTGCGTGGCCGAGGTGGACTATCTGCTGGGATTGCCGTTCGGGACGGCGTCTGCGCCGGCGCTCGGGGCGATGATGGTGCGCGGCAATCCGACGCTGGACGGGTTCGGCGAGCGCCTCGACTCCCAGCTGGCGGTGTCGGACCGGATCCGGGGTATCCAGATCAATGCGAGTCGCCATCCGGATCCGAAGGTGCGCGACGGGTGTCAGACCGATGGGCTGCTGGCCACCCCGGCGTTCCTGCGCGGGATGGAGGCGGTGGCCGGGCGGGGCCTGGCCGCGGAGATCTTCGTCTACTCCCATCAGCTGTACGACGTGGTGACCGTGGCCCGGGAGTATCCCGACACCACCATCATCGTCGACCATCTCGGCTGCCCGGTGGGGGCCTTCGGGCCGGTCGGGCTGCGGACCGGTACCACCGCCGCGGCGCGCGCCGACATCCTGCGATTGTGGCGGGAGCGGATGACGTCACTGGCCACCCAGACCAACATCGTGATCAAGCTGTCGGGTCTTGCCTTGCCGGTGCTGGGATACGGTAGCGAGCCATGGGGCAACATCGGTGCGCGTGACACCCTCACCCACATGGTCGGTCCGCTGGTCAAACATGTTGTCGCGCACTTCGGTTCATCCCGGGTGATGTTCGGATCCAACTTCCCGCTGGACAAGCCCAATGCGTCCTTCGAGATGGTTGTCGGGAGTCTGCTCGACGTTCTCGAACCCTGGGGTGAGCACGTGCTGCGCAGCGTGTTCCGGGAGACCGCGCGGAAGGCCTATCGCATCGGCGACTGACCTGTCGCACAGTCGTTTCCCGTGCACCGCACCGGCCCCGACGAGCATCGGGCCCCGACGATCTCAGCGACCGCGGAACCATCCGGTCCGTGATGGACGCTCCTCGGGTACGGGGACGTCGCGCAGGGTGCGGATGACGATGTCGACGAACTCCGCGCAGTGCTGGTATCGGTCCTCGGGTTTCTTGGCGAGCGCCTTGGCGAACACCGAATCGAGCGACGACGGCAGCCACTGTCGACGTCGGGTGAGTCGGGGCGGGGTGTCGCGGAGGTGGGCGTAGGTGATCGCGAAGGCGGTGCTCCGGGGGAACGGCGGCAGGCCGGTGAACAACTCCACCAGGCTGCACGCGAAGGAGTAGATGTCGCTGGCCGGTGAGAGTTGTTGGGCCTGAAGTAGTTCCGGAGAGGCGTAGGCGATGGATCCCTGCACGCGGCCGTTGCGGGCCAGGGGTCGGGTGTCGTCGAGCAGTTGGGCGATCCCGAAGTCCGACAGGAGCATGCCGGCGTCGTCGGAATCGGAGGTCAGCAGGATGTTCGCGGGTTTGACGTCGCGGTGCAGGACGTCGCAGGAGTGGGCGTAGTCGAGCGCCTCGCCGATCTGTTGGGCCAGCCGCAGCACCATCGGGACCCGTGGCTGCCGGTTCTCCCCGGGGATCAGCGACACCGCCGACGGGCCGGCGGCGTACTGCATGGCCAGCCACAGGGTGTGGGGGCGTCGGCGGCCGTCGGGGTCGCGCTCGGTCGAGGCGGGATCGGCGGACTCGGCGATCTCACCGCTGGCATACATCGACGCGACGTGCGGGTGGTGCAGCAGGGAGGCGATCGAGTACTCGCGTTCGAAGCGCTCGCGGGCGCGTGCCGCGTCGGCGCCGTGGGTGTAGAGCACCTTGAGCGCGACGGGTGTCGCGTCGCCGGTGCGGTGGGCGCGGTAGACGTCGGCGCTGCTGCCGTGTCCGACCATCGTGTCGACGATGTAGTCGGCCACCGCGTCGCCCTGTCCCAGCACGCGTCCAGATTAGTGCGGTGTCAGCCGGAAGATCGGGAACGCGCGTCCCTCGGCGGTCTCGGTGTACTGCGCGAAGCCGTCGGAGACCGCCAGGAACAGCTGCCATGCCTGCTCGCGCTGCACCGGATCGAGTTCGGTGGCCCGCGCGGTGTAGGTCTCGACGCCGACGTCGCCGGGCCGTTCGACGGTGACCTCGGGGTGCTTGCGCAGGTTGTGCACCCAGGCCGGGTCCTTCGGTGAGCCGGCTGCGCTGCCGACGATCAGCCGGCCCCCGGATTCCTCGGGGATCGACATCAGCGGGTTGATGCGCTCGGCCCCGGACCTGGCGCCGACGGTGTGCAGGAGGATCAGGCCACGACCGAAACCGGCTGTGGTCACGGTGCCGTTGTTGGCGCGGAACTCGTCGATGATGGTGGTGTTGAAGTCACTCACGGCTTCCATGGTGCCACTTAGGGTGTAGTCCATGAGCGATGTTGACCTGAGTGAGTTGATTGCCGACCTTCCCGCGCAGATGGTCGTCACCGACCCCGATATCCTCGCCGGATATCGCCAGGATCGCGCTCAGGACCCCGACGCCGGCACCCCGCTCGCACTGATCCGAACCACCACCACGGCCGAGGTGCAGACGGCTGTGCGCTGGTGTGCGGCCAACAAGGTGCCGCTGATCACCCGCGGTGCCGGCACCAGCCTGTCCGGTGGTTCCACCGCGGTCGACGGCGCGGTGATGATCTCGACGGAGAAGATGCGCGAGTTCACCATCGACACCGCCACCCGCACGGCCGTGGTCCAGCCGGGGTTGCTCAACGCGGAGGTCAAGGCGGCCGCGGCGGCCAACGGACTCTGGTATCCGCCGGACCCGTCGTCGTTCGAGATCTGTTCGATCGGCGGGAACGTGGCGACCAATGCGGGCGGACTGTGTTGTGTGAAGTACGGAATGACCACCGACTACGTCCTCGGTCTGCAGGTGGTGCTGGCCGACGGTCGCGTCATCCGCCTGGGCGGCAAGCGGCTCAAGGACTCCGCGGGTCTCTCCCTGGTCAAACTGTTCGTGGGCAGCGAGGGGCTGCTCGGGATCGTCACTGAGGTCACGCTGCGACTGCTCCCACCGCAGGCGTCGGCCTGCACCGTGGTCGGCACCTTCGCCTCGGTGCGCGAGGCCAGCGAGGCGGTCCTCGCGATCACCGCTCGCATCCGTCCGGCGATGCTCGAGTTCATGGACGGGGTGTCGATCAACGCCGTCGAGGACATGCTGCGGATGGGTCTCGACCGTGAGGCGGGTGCGCTGCTGGTGGCGCAGTCCGATGCCCCCGGCCCGGCCGGTGTGGCCGAGGTCGCGATCATCCGGGAGGCCTTCGAGTCCCACGGTGCCGCAGATGTTTTCGACACCGACGATCCCGCCGAGGGGGAGGCGTTCACCGCCGCGCGCCGTGCCGCGATCCCGGCCGTGGAGAAACTCGGTTCGCTGTTGCTCGAGGATGTGGGGGTGCCGTTGCCTGCGCTGCCCGATCTCGTCGACGGCGTGGCGGCGATCGCCGCGGGGAACCGGGTGATGATCTCGGTGATCGCGCATGCCGGCGACGGCAACACCCATCCGCTGATCGTGTTCGATCCCGACGACGCCGACGAGCACGACCGTGCCCAGCGTGCCTTCGGTCAGGTGATGGATCTGGCGATCTCGTTGGGCGGCACCATCACCGGCGAGCACGGCGTCGGCCGGCTGAAGAAGGGCTGGCTGCCCGACCAGCTCGGCCCCGACGTCATGGAACTCACCGCCACCATCAAGCACGCCCTCGATCCGGAGGGACTGCTCAATCCGGGTGTGCTGCTGTAGGTCTCACCCCGGCGGCTACCGGCCCGTCCAGTTCGGTGCGCGTTTGGTGACGAAGGCCAGCACGCCCTCCATCGTGTCCTGGCTGATCAGCAGGTCGTTCAGCACCGCCGGGGTGGTCGCGCCGATGGCCTCGACCGGGTCGGGGATCTGCTCTGCGGCGGCCATCGCGGCCAGCGAGGCCCGCACCGCGGTGGGTGATCCCGCCAGGATCTCGGCGGCCACCGCACGGGCGACCTCGAGAGACCGTCCGTGCTCGGCGATCCGGCTGACCAGGCCGATGCGGTGTGCCTCGGCGGTGTCGATGCGGCGGCCGGTGAGGATCATGTCGCGGGCCAGTGCCGGGCCGAGGGCGCGCGGTAGCCGCACGAGGCCGCCGGCTGCGGCGGCCAGGCCCACCTTCACCTCGGGCAGCCCGAAACTCGCCTGCTCGTCGGCGACGATGATGTGGCAGGCCAGTGCGATCTCCAGGCCGCCGCCGAGTGCGAGTCCGTTGACCGCGGCGATCACCGGTTTGGGCATCGTGGGCCGGGAGGTGAGACCGCCGAAACCGTTCTTGGGGACCGCGAGCAGTGCGTCACCGGCCATGTGTGCCAGGTCGTTGCCGGACGAGAACGCCTTGTCGCCGGCGCCGGTGAGGATCGCCACCCACAGGTCGGGGTCGGCGAAGTAGGCGTCGAAGATCTCGTCGAGCTCGGCGTTGGCCTTCGGGTTCAACGCGTTCCGGGAGCCCGGACGGTCGATGGTCACCTCCAGTAGGTGACCCTCGCGTCGGATCCCGATGTGCTCGTAGGCGTCTCGGAATCGGTGGGTGGTGACCGGGAAGAGTTCGGTCATCCGTTCCTCCGACACCGCCACTCGGTTGCCGTGGGCGAACGACCGGACGAACACCGCGGTGCCGATCGGGTCGTCGGCGGTGGCCAGGCGGTCGAGTAGTTCCTCGTCCGCGTCGGCGACATTCGCGATGAAGCGGCGTCCGGGATCGTTCGGGGTGTCGTCGTCGAGCCGGCCGATGACGATCGTCCGCCGACGTCCCTTCCGGTCGGGTGGGGTGATCGTATAGGTCTCGATGGTGGCGGTGCCGTCGGCGTCGTGGCAGTCGTCGACGCCGGGCGCCGCGTCGAGCTCACACTGGCGCCGTGCATCGTCGGCGGCGTGCCAGGCGACCGGGTCGGTGGAATAGATGCCGACCGAATACTTGCTCAGCACACCGCCGTTCGCGGCGACCAGACCGAGTGTTCCGGGACGTGCACGGACGCGGCCGGCGATCTCGGCGATCGCGTGCATGGAGTAGTTGTTCCCGGGACCACCGAAGTAGGGCAGGCCGCCGGTGACGGTGAGACCGCGCGGGTCGTCGGCGGACAGTCCGAATGCGTCGCACACGGTGAACACCGCGATGGGGAAGCAGCTGTAGAGGTCGAGGAAGGCGATCTCGTCGAGTTCGGTGCCGGCCATCTCGAGGGCCGCTCCGAGCGCTGCGGTGGCCGCGGGCCCCTGTGACAGGTCGGGACGCTCCATCAGCGGGCGTTCCCGCAGGTCCGAGTGGCCGTGCAGGAAGACACATCTCGCCGGGTCGATCCCCAGCGCCCGTGCCCTGCCGACGGACATCAGGATCACCGAGGCGGCCTGGTTGACCTGGTCACGCGAGACCAGCAGTCGGGTGTACGGGTCGGTGAGCGCACGATTGCCGTTCGTGGTGTCGAGCAGTTCGTCGGCGGTACGCGATTGTCGGGACGCCGCATGCGGATTGGTGGCGGCGACCTGTGACATCGGTGCGAACAGCTCGGCCATGGATCGCGCGTACTCGGTGCGGGACAGTCCGATCCGGTGGCGCCGTGCGTTCTCGAGCAGCGCGTACTGCAACAGTGGTTCGATCAGGTGATGCCGGGCCTCCTGAGCGGTGGTGAGTCCGGCGAGCCCGAATCCCCGGTCCTCGTGTGAGCCGTCGACGTGCTCGGCGAAGTCCGGCCGATCCTCCGCCGCGAGTTCCGACATCGCGTGCCGCACCGTCGAGATCACCTCGGCGCCGACGATCACCACACCGTCGGTGCGGCCGTCGGCGATCCGCTGGGCGAACTCGGTGACGAGTTTCTGCGGGCTCTGGCCGCCGACCACCTCGGTGATCGCGGTGGCCGGATCGAGTCCGGTGCGGGCGGCGACGGCGCGCGGCATGTTGTCGGGGCGGCCGAGCGGGGCCGCCGACAGCGGGCTGGACACCTCGAACGACCGCACCGCGACCACCGTGTCGATCTCCGCGGCCACCGACGCCGGATCGATTCCGGTGTCGGCGAGTGCCTCGCGGACCGCCTGCGCGGCGAGGTCGGCCTCGCCGAGCCCCCGGTAGTCGGGGTCGGTCAGGCGTTCGGAGGCCTGACCGACGCCGATGAGCACGGGCGTGCGGGGATCGAGCTCGTCGAGCGATACACGCGGGGCCACCGGGCGCCTCCTCCGGGTTGTGACACAGGTCTCGGTGATTGTGTCATCCGATCCCGGATGCGCCCGCGGGAGGTCAGTGCCGCGCCAGGATTGCTCCCAGATCGGTGCCGGTGGGCAGCGCCCCGTACTCGAAGGCGCGGTCGGCGCCCAGGCGTGCGGCGATGAACGCATCGGCCACCGCGGCCGGCGAGAAGCGGACCAGCAGGGACGCCTCGAGCGCCAGCGCCATGGATTCGACGACGCGACGTGCCCGGCGCTGGGCGGATGCCGCGTCGAGTCCGGCGAGTTCACCGAGGTCGCGGCGCAGCTGATCGAGGTGCGCGTCGAGGGTCGGGTCGGTGCCGCGCGCCAGGTTCACCTCGGCGTCGAAGGCGCCGACGGAGTCGGGTTCACGCGTCATCGCGCGCAGCACGTCGAGGGCGATCACATTGCCCGATCCCTCCCAGACGGCCATCACGGGCTGTTCGCGGTAACGCATCGACAGCGGGAAGTCCTCGGTGTACCCGTTGCCGCCCAGGCATTCCAGTGACTCGTAGGCGTGATGCGGTCCGCGCTTGCAGATCCAGTACTTGGCGACGGCGGTCGCCAGCCTGCGGAACGACTTCTCGGAATCGCTCGCGTCCTCGTCGTGGGCACGGGCCAGGCGCATCGCGGTGACGGTCGCCGCCTCGGATTCGAGGGCGAGGTCGGCGAGCACGGCGGTCATCGCCGGCTGATCGACCAGGGTGGCGCCGAAGGCGGCCCGGTGCCGGGCATGCCAGAGTGCCTCGGCCACCGACTGCCGCATGCCGGCCGCGCTGCCCAGGACACAGTCGAGGCGGGTCTGGGCGACCATCTCGATGATGGTCCGCACGCCGCGGCCCGGCTCGCCGATCATCACCGCGACCGTTCCGTCGAGCTCGATCTCGCTGGAGGCGTTGGACTTGTTGCCCAGCTTGTCCTTGAGCCGCTGGATGCGGAACGAGTTGCGGGTGCCGTCGGGCAGGACGCGGGGGAGCAGGAAACACGAGAGTCCTTCGCCGCCTTGGCCTTGTGCCTGTGCCAGGACCAGGAAGGCATCCGACATCGGTGCCGAACAGAACCACTTGTGTCCGGTCAGCAGGTACTCGGCGCCGGGGCCGCCGGTGCCGACCGGCACTGCGACGGTGGTGTTGGCCCGGACATCCGAGCCGCCCTGCTTCTCGGTCATCGACATGCCGAAGATCGCCGACGACTTGTCCGCCGACAACTCGGGGGAGTAGCTGCGCGACAGGGCCTTCGGAACCCACTGTGCGGCGACGTCGGGCTGCAGTTCCAGCGACGGGATCACCGCGTGGGTCATCGAGACGGGGCAGGCGTGCCCGGGCTCGATCTGGCCGAACAGATAGAACGCCGCGGCGCGCACGACGTGGGAGCCGGGCTGCGGATCGGCCCAGCAGCGGGTGTGTGCACCGTGGGCGATCGAGGCGCTGATGATCCGGTGGTACGACGGGTGGTACTCGACCTCGTCGATCCGGTTGCCCCAGCGGTCGAACGGGTGGAACTGCGGGGTGATGGTGTTGGCGAGCTTCGCGTCGTGCTGGAACTGTTCGGTGCCGACCAGCGCGCCGATCTCGACGAGTTCCGCATCACCCCACCCGCCGTCGTGGCGGGTGATGGCCTCGCGCAGAACCTGATTGGCCTCGTACTCGTTGACGTCGACGCGCGGGACGGATTGGTTGAGCACGGTGTGGGTGAGGTGTGGTCGCGGATGGGCCGTGGTCGGCGACGCGGGTGTCTGGGTCATGTCGGGCTCCGATCGGGTGACGGCGGATGGGGGTCGGCCGGTGTGGCCGGTCACTGTGGTCAGTCGGCGAGGACGAGCGGTTGATCGAGGACGGTGTCGGGGATCTGCAGGGCGGCGAAGACCACCGCCACCGAGTCCTCGAGGGTGTAGCCGAATTCGTCTGCGGTGGCGGCTTTCTGGACGATGAGTCCGAAGATCGCCGACCAGAACGCGCGGGCCTCCACGTCGATGTCGGCGCGCAGTTGCCAGCCGGTGCGCACCAGGGTCTGCATCAGGGCGTCCTGGCCGCGCTCGTGCAGGGTGCGCAGGGTCTCGGTGATCTGTTGGCGAAGATCGGTGCGACGCGACACCAACAGCATGGCGGTGGTGAACAACTCGACGTTGCGGGCCTGCGGGCCCAGCAGGGTGCCGATCAGGATGTGGGTGTACTCGCGCACCGTCGTCGCCGACGCAGCGGACTCCTCGGCGTGCCGACCGGCGCGCAGCACCGCCGCGCAGGCCACCTCGACGAACAGTTGCTCCTTGGAACCGAAGTAATAGGTGACCTGGTTGGGGAAGGCTTCGGCACGCGCGCAGATCTGGGCCACCGACGCGGTCTCGCCGTGCTCGCTGAACACCTCGCTCGCGGCATGCAGCAGTGCCTGGCGGGTGGCCTTGCCGGCATCGCGGCTGGCCCGGCGGGTTGGGGGCATGAATCGATCACCTCGAGCGCACTTGTTTGTATGACAAACAATAACTGTTTCGTGTGTGACGGTCAACACCTCGCCGTGTGGTGGAGTAGGAGCGCATCCCTCAGAAGGGCGGGTCGGGTGAGTCCGTCTGGGTGGCGGGAGTCTGGTTGCGGGCACGGTTGCGTTGCCGCTCGAGTCGTCGACGGTGATGTTTTCGGGCCAGTGTGGATTCCCGGTCCAGGATTCGTTCCCCATCCGGTTTCAGATACGCACCCGGCGGGCCTGGCGGTCCTGGTGGGGTGGGTGGGGCTTGTGGTGGGTCGTCGAACCGGTAGCGGCGTAGGCCGGGGAAGAAATCTTCCATGGTTTCCGCCGGTCCGGGCAGGATCAACCCTTCCGGGGTGGTGTATTCGATGATCAACCGACCTGTGTGGGGGTCACGGTGTTGATCATCGACCCACTCGGAATGGGTTTTGTGGAGATGATCGAACCGGCACTTCGGATTCAACCCGATCGGGGTGGTCTGCCCACCCGCCGCCGGATTGTGGTGGTCGTATTCGGTGACATGATCGAGATCGGCATCGAATGAGCTTCGAGTACACGCCACATCAGCACACGTGCCATACGACAGACGCACGTACTCGTCGAGGGCGGCGGACGGCCGGTACGGATCCGAAGGCAGAGTCGGCGGCAACACCACATCCTCGGGCCGCACACCCCGGGGGACGAGCCGCGTGAATCGGGCGTTCGGGTGGGAGGCGAGGTCCCGCACGAATTCCGGGGCGATCACACCCTTGCCGAACAGATACCCCGGTGCCGCACCCGCGGGTAAGTCGGAGGAACCGGTGGACGGATCATTCGGTGTGACAACCGGATTCGCGGGCATGTCGATACCGGCCGGTTCCTCCTCGACCGCCTCGGCCGCCGCGTCATGCTCGAGGCGGGCCGACCGACGGGTGTCGTCAGGTGTGGGAGTGTCGTCGGGTGTAGCAGTGTCGTCGGGCCGCGTGGTGGCACCGGTCGCAGGGACGTCGGAGTCGAGCTGAGTCTCAGAACTGTTGCCGCTGTGCACTTCCGGCTCAGGTGCGGGTTGGGGTTGGGGTCGGCCGGTGACGGTGTCGAGGTCGGCGACGGTGGCCTCGTTGGCCAACAGGTGGATCACGTACTGCACCTTCGGGATCGACCCGGCCTCGGGGATCTCGGCCGGGCAGTCCGCACGTCCGCATTCACACTCGAACTGGGTCCCCGACAGGAGAGCGAACATGGCATCGGATTTCCGGTTCTGCGAGGATCGCCCATCATGTGGGCACACCGTGTTCGCGAGGGCACCGATCACGAGGCCGCACAGTTCGACCCGGTCGGCGGCCATGGTGCCGGCGATCTCCCCGGTCCCGTCAGTGCTGAACGAGGTCCACACACCCCGTTTGTCCAGACACCGTTCCCGGGCTTCACGGACGGCGTCACGGTCGTGGCGGAACACGACCCGGTCGGCCATGTCGGTGATGGTTTTCTTCGACCACAGTCGTCGGCGTCGGCGGATCAACTCGGCGATCTCGGCGTCGACCTTGGGTGCCGATTCGCGACCGTGGACCAGCGCGGTCCGCGACACCACCACCTTCATCAACTCGGGAGTGATCCAGCCGTCCCGCAACACTTCCGCCACATGAGGCAGGTGGTGGAGAACGGCGATGGATTCGTCCATGAGGAGTTCGGCGGCGCGTTGGGTGATGCCACGCACACGCGAGATCTTCTTGGCCAGGTCGACGAATCCGGATGGTGCTCCGGCGACACCGCGGTCGGCGTCGACGTGGCGGCCGACGAGTTCGATCACCGATCGGTAGGTCGACCAGGCCAGAAACGATCGTCCTCGATCGATCTCGCGTAACCCGATCAGTAGGTCGTTGGTGGAGGATTGTTCGGGTGTTTTCGGGTCGACCCCACCCAATAGATCGGCATTGTCGTGTGGCAATTGCGGCCAGCGGGAATCGGTGAACGACAGGGACGTCGTGGGTGTGTTCGTCATCTGATTTCCTCCCCCCGGAGTGCCTGTGACCTGCAACAAAGAACTTGTGTTCGATTACAGATCACGGTACACGAGGCCACCGACAAAACTCCCGCGAGCAGAAGTGGGTTCACCGGATGGTGGTCACCTCGTGGAGGTCGGGCGGTGGAGGTTTCGACTCGACTTGTCGCGGCGCTCCGCGTCGGCTCGACCAGCGTGAACGTGCGCCGGCCCACCTTCGGTGGTCGAGCCGGGACCGAGCCTCTGGGCGAGGACCCGTGTCGAGGCCTGGTGGGTTGAGGGTGTCGGTGGCCATCTCCTATGTGGTCACCTCGTGAACGTGGCCGGTGGAGGTCTCGACTCGACTTGTCGCTGCGCTCCGCGTCGGCTCGACCAGCGAAGAGGGTGTGTCCGTCGTGGTGGTGGGGTTGGGATGTCGCGCTCCGCGTCGGCCCGACCAGCGGTGGTGTGGTGCGGGATGGACGGTTGGTGGATTGTGGGAATGTGCTTGCCGACAGCGGCCGTCAGGCCGGGACCGCGGTGTATCCGTGGGCGTCGGCGACCTCTTGTGACAGGAGCCGGCCCGCATGGGTCGACAGACCGGCGCGCAGACCGGCGTCGGCGGCGGTGGCGTCCTGCCATCCGCGGTCGGCCAGCGCGACGACGTAGGGCAGGGTGGCATTGGTCAGGGCGTTGGTCGAGGTGTTCGGCACCGCACCGGGCATGTTGGCGACACAGTAGAAGACCGAATCGTGTACGGCGAAGGTCGGTTCCGCATGCGTCGTGGGCCGTGAATCCTCGAAACAGCCGCCCTGGTCGATGGCGATGTCGACGAGGACCGAACCCGGGCGCATCCGGGAGACCAGGTCGTTGGAGATCAGGGTGGGGGCCTTGGCGCCGGGCACCAGCACCGCACCGATCACGAGGTCGGCCTCGAGCACGGCCTGTTCGAGGGCGTAGGCGGTGGAGACGATCGTGGTGACCTGGCCCTGATAGAGGCTGTCGATCTCGCGGAGCCGCGCGATGGACAGATCGAGCACGGTGACATCGGCTTTCATGCCGTGGGCGATCGCGATGGCGTTGCGGCCGGAGACCCCGGCACCGATCACGACGACCTTCGCCGGCGCCACTCCCGGGACGCCGCCCATCAGGACCCCGCGGCCGCCCTCCGGCCGCATCAGGTGGTAGGCACCGGCCTGCGGCGCGAGGCGCCCGGCCACCTCGCTCATCGGGGCGAGCAGCGGCAGTGAACCGTCCGCTGCCACCACCGTCTCGTAGGCGATCGACGTGGTGCCCGCCGCGAGCAGTGCGTCGGTGCACTCCTTGGATGCCGCGAGGTGCAGGTAGGTGAACAGCACCTGATCCGACCGCAGCCGCGAGTACTCCTCGGCGATGGGCTCTTTGACCTTCAGCACGAGATCGGCCTGCGCCCAGACGGCGTCGGCGGAGTCGAGGATCTGGGCGCCTGCCGCCTTGTAGCCGGCGTCGTCGAACGACGAACCCGCCCCGGCGCCGGCCTCGATGATCACCTCGTGGCCGCGAGCGACGAGCTCGTTGACGCCTGGCGGGGTGATCGCGACCCGGTACTCGTGGTTCTTGATCTCGCGGGGGATTCCGATCTTCATCAATGGCTCCTGTGATGGCGTGACGGGTCCGGATACGGACGATGAATGGGGGGTGGCACGCTGCCGACGGCAATCCGCCGATCGTGCGGGACGTCGTTGTCTCCGCCGCATCGGCCGGTTCGTCAATGGTGAACAAACTTCATCCCACAGCCAACATCAATGAAGATAATTCTCTGACAAAGCATGATTTGGAGAATTCTCCGGGATCGGCCCGATTGAGGGTAGGTCTCACAGAAGGATCTTCGGGCGGCGTCCTGGGCCTCGCTGCATGCGGTGCCGGTTCGGTTGACGGGTTCGGAGCAGCACACCTAGCATGGATATGCAAACGTTCTTGCAATCGATTTCGCCATCCTTCTCGCGGGCGGATGATCCGCCGGTGCGCAAGGTGACGTCACGGACCCCGAGCGGTGCGAATTCGGCGTCGGCTCAACAGAAAGAGGACAGACATGGGTGACCTGGGACGTATCCCGGCCGACTTGCCCACCGGGCTCTGGATCGACAACGCCGTCACCCCGGCCACCGGCGGCGCCACCTTCGAGGTGCGCAACCCGTCGACCGGGGAACTGCTGACCGCCGTGGCCGACGCCGGCGCCGACGATGCGCTCAAGGCACTGGACTCGGCCGCCGCCGCGCAGGCGGCCTGGGCCGCGACGTCGCCGCGCGAACGATCGGTGATCCTGCGCACCGCGTGGGAGGCGATCCTCGACCGCACCGACGACTTCACCACACTGATGGCGCTCGAGATGGGCAAGACGGTCACCGAGGCCCGCGGTGAGGTGACCTACGGCGCCGAGTTCCTCCGATGGTTCAGCGAGGAGGCTGTCCGGATTCAAGGACGTTATGCCGCATCACCTTCCGGCAACGGCCGCATCCTGGTGAGCAAGGTCCCGGTGGGTCCGGTCCTGGCCATCACCCCCTGGAACTTCCCGCTGGCGATGGGGACGCGCAAGATCGCACCGGCACTCGCGGCCGGATGCACCGTCATCTCCAAACCCGCCGAGGACACACCGCTGACCATGCTCCTGCTGGCGCGGGTCCTCGCCGACGCAGGTCTGCCGGCCGGGGTGCTGTCGGTCCTACCCGCTCTCGACGCCGCCGCCGTCACCGGCCCGCTCCTCGCCGACACCCGACTGCGCAAGGTGACCTTCACCGGGTCCACCCGGGTCGGCAAGCTGCTGATCGAACAGTCCGCACAGAACGTCCTCAAGACGTCGATGGAACTGGGCGGCAACGCACCGTTCATCGTCTTCGACGACGCCGACCTCGACGCCGCGGTCGACGGCGCCATCGTCGCCAAGATGCGCAACGCCGGTCAGACCTGCGTCTGCGCCAACCGCATCTACGTCGCGAACGCGGTGCGCGAAGAGTTCACCACCCGGCTCACCGCCCGCATCGAGGCTCTCCAGGTGGGCCCCGCGATCCAGGCCGACGTACAGATCGGCCCGCTGGTGAACGCCAAACAGTGTGACCGCGTGGCCGGCCTCGTCGCCGACGCCGTCGACGACGGTGCCCGCGTCCGCACCGGTGGACATGCCATCGACGGTCCCGGCACCTTCTTCGCACCGACCGTGCTCGACGACGTCGCCGCCGGTTCACGAATCCTGCGTGAGGAGATCTTCGGCCCGGTGGCCGTGGTGGTGGGATTCGACACCGAGGACGAGGTGGTGGCCGCGGCCAACGACACCGACTACGGACTCGCCGCCTACCTCTACACGCAGAGCGTCGACCGGGCCTTCCGCGTCTCCGAGCGGCTCGAGAGCGGGATGGTGGGCGTCAACCGTGCCCTCGTCTCCGACGTCGCGGCACCGTTCGGCGGGGTCAAGCAGTCCGGACTCGGCCGCGAAGGCGGGACCGAGGGGATCGAGGAGTACCTCGAGACCAAGTACCTTGCGTTCACGTGAGATCCGGGGCATTCACCTGAGATCGGGGCCATCAGCTGAGGTCCGGGTCCGCCGGGGACGGGTTCCGTCCTCGGCGGACCTGTGTACGTAGGCGGTCGGGGAGACACCGGTCTCCTGCCGGAAGACCCGACTGAAATAGGCGGCATCGGCGAATCCCGATGCCGCAGCGATCGATGCGATCGACGAGCCGGTGACGGCCCTCTTGTCCAACAGCTTGCGGGCCTCGGCGATCCGCCGGCCCCGAATGGTGCCCGACACCGTCTGGTCGTCGTCGGCGAACAGCTTCTGCAGGTAGCGCTCGGAGAGATTGATCTCCGCCGCCACATCCCGCGCAGTGAACTCGGGATCACGAAAACGCTTCTCCACGAGAAGGACTGCGCGCTGGCGGTGTGCCGTGCGCACCGCGCTCTCGCCCGTGTGGGGATTGGCATTGGCCATCATCAGCGCCAGCAGGTCGAGGAACTGATCCTGCAGTCCCGGTGCGAGCCGGCCGGAGAACCGTGCGGCATTGGCCGTTGTGCTGGAACGGAATCCGGGTGCGGTGGGTACCGCCTTCGGTGCGGCCCGGGAGGCGGGTGTGCTCTTGCGTCCGCTCGGTGGTGCACTCGCGGTGTCGCCGCCGCTGACCTTCACCGAGTCCGATCTCGACCTCATGCTCGCCGGAATCGAGACCGGCCTCGACGCACTCGTCCGGTAGGTTCCGGGGTCGGGGTCGGGGGCGATGACGGTGTCCGCCGGGTGGATTCACGTGAAACCACCCGGCGGACACCGTTGCATGCGCTCAGCGCATCTCGCCGGCGCCCTCGTACGGGTGGAGGCTGGTGAGCAGGTCACCCTCGGCGAACCGCGAGTACCGGAAGTCCTGCGGGTCGACGTGCTTGAGGGTGGTGGTGCCGGTCAGCACCATGTCGGCAACGAGTTTGCCGACGGCGGGGGAGATCTTGAATCCGTGCCCGGAGAAGCCGGTGGCCAGGAACAGGCCGTCGACCGGCGACGGGCCGATGATCGGGTTGTAGTCGGGGGTGACGTCGTAGGCGCCCACATACGAACTGGTGATCCGCGGGTCGGGCATGTCCGGCAGACGGTGGCCGAGCTTCATGACCACCTTGTCGACGGTGCTCTCGTCGGCACGGTTGATGTAGTTGTCGGGGTCGATGTACTGCGGGGCCGAGTGATCGGAGTTGCCCACCAGCAGTTCGCCGTTGGGCTCGCGGCAGATATAGGACAGGCCGGCGAGGTCGGAGAGCACCGGGACCACCGGGGTGGGTGCCCCCTGGTCGACCAGGATCAGCTGTGCGCGCTGGGCCTGGACGTCCACGTCGACGTCCACCCCCGCGGTCAGGGCCGGGGTCCACGGGCCGGCGGCGACGATCACGGTGTCGGCGTGGATTTCGTCGCCACTGGCCAAGCGGGCGCCGATCACGCGACCGTCCTCGCCCTGCAGCAGTTCGGCGACGGGGGTGGACTGCTTGATGGTGACACCGAGCCGGCGAGCGGCCGCCGCGAAGGCCATGCCGGCCATGTAGGCCTCGCCACGTCCGCCGAGGGGCTCGTAGGCGAAGGCGGCGAAGTCGTCGAGGTGCAGGCCCGGCCACAGTTCGGCCATGGTGTCGTGGCCGATCAGCGAGACGTCGACGCCGATCTCCTGCATCATCGCGACATTGGCCTCGAGCGGGGCGATGTTGTTCTCGCCGACGCCGACGACGTAGCCGCACTGCTGGAAGGCCATGTCGTCACCGAAGAGTTCGGTTGCGCGGGTGAAGATGTCGACGCCGTACCACGACATCGCGACCAGCGACGGATTGCCGTAGTGGCAGCGGACCACACCGCTGGACTTACCGGTCATGCCCGAGCACAGGGTGTCGCGCTCGACCACCATGACATCGGTCTCGCCCTGATCGGCCAGCGACCAGGCGATGGCGAGGCCCTCGAGGCCGCCGCCGACGATGAGGAATCGGGTTGTGGTGGTGGTCATGTCACTTCGCTTTCTTCGAGAACTGCAGTGGGACAACGCATGGGGTGAGAGGAATCAGGACAGGAGGTCGGTGAGGACGGTGGCGAGGGCATGGCCACCGGCGTCGGCGTCGGGGTCTTCGACGTACTCCTCGGGGGAGTGCGAGACCCCGGTAGGGTTGCGCACGAACAGCATCGCGGTGGGGATCTCGTCTTTGAGCACCCCGGCGTCGTGGCCGGCGCCGGTCGGGAGGATCGGTGCGTCGGGCAGGACGCTCGAGACCCGGCCGCGCAGCTGCGGGTCGAAGTCCACGCGCGGGCTCATCGACGCCTCGGTGAGGGTGAATTCGCAGTTCTCGGCGAGGGCGTGGGCCCGGGCGGCCGCGGCGATGTCGGCGACCAGTGCGGCCACCACGGCGTCGTCGGAGTGACGGACGTCGAGCCAGACGTCCACGCGGGAGGCGATCACATTGCTGCCGCCGGGAACCGGGTCGAGCTTGCCGACGGTGGCGCGGGCCCCGTCGACCGCCGCACCGAGTCGTCGCACATCGAGAACCGTTGCCGCGGCGGCGATCATCGGGTCGTGGCGGTCGGTCATCAGGGTGGTGCCGGCATGGTTGCCCTGGCCGCGGAACGACAGCAGCCAGCGGCCGTGGCCGAGGATCGCCGACCCGATCGCGATGGCCGAGCTGGTGTCGACGAGGCCGCGACCCTGCTCGACGTGGAGTTCGACGAAGCACCCGATCTGGTCGAGCCGTTCCTGGTCGCGGCCGATGTAGCGCGGATCGAGACCGTTGCGGGTGGCGAGATCGGCGAAGGTCTCGCCGTCGGCGCCGGTGAGCGCCCAGGCGCGCTCACGGCTGACGCGACCGGTCATCAACTGGGATCCCAGGCAGGCCAGTCCATATCGTGAACCCTCCTCCTCCGGGAAGACGGCGAGGGCGAGCGGACGGCTCGGTACCAGACCGGAGGCCGTCAGCTCGTCGACGGCGACGAGCGCCGACGCCACACCGAGCGGACCGTCGAAGGCCCCGCCGCCGGGGACGGAGTCGAGGTGGCTACCGGTCACCACGGCGTCGGTCACGGCGAGTCCCGCCGGGTTCCACCATGCCCAGATGATGCCGTTGCGGTCGGTCTCGATCTCCAGCGACCGTTCGGTGGCGGCCGACAGGAACCATTCGCGCAGTTCGAGTTCCGCGGCGGAGTAGACCGGACGGCTGTATCCGCCGCGCGCCGGGTCGGTGCCGATGTGGGCGATCTCGGCCATCAGGCCGCTGACCGTCGCAGTGGATGCGGTGCTCACGGATCAGTCCTCCGATGCTGCTGTGGGATGAAGATGGACGCGGGCGACGGTGCCCGTTCCGTGGACGGTGACGGCCTTTGACCCGACGAGGATGGTGTCGAGCGGCTCCAGTGCGTCGTCGGCGGTGCGTAACGAGCCCGAGAGCACCAGGTAGGCGACGGTGCCCTCCGCCGAGAGCTCAACAGATCCGCGCACGTTCTGCAGGGTGAGATCGCTCCGGCCGAATGTTCGGCGAACCATCAGATTGAGGATCTGCGTGGTGCCGTGGGTGGGCTCTCCGGCGACCTCGTCGTCGCCGGAGAAGTGGATGCGGTCGAGATGCACGAGGTGATGGTCGGTGCCGTCGACGGTCAGCATGACCGGGTCGGCGCCGAGGATCAGCGCGGTGCGCTCGAATCCGTCGAATCGGGAGAAATCACCGGCTGCCTCGATCTCGGCGATGCTCAGCGTCCAGTCCGGGGCAGTCGTCGAACCGCCCGTGGCGATCCGGCGGGTCACACCTGCACCGTTGCGCCACGGTTGCAGCGGCACGTCGGCGCCGCGGATGACACCGGACCGGGGAACGTGCCCATCGCGGTGGGGTGTTCGGGTGGACATGTGGCTCGTGCTCTCGACTCGGGGGTGGGTGTCCCTCGAGTACACGCTGGCGATTGGGAAAAGAGAAATACCCATATGGAAGAGATTGTTCTGGGTGGCAGAATAATGCCTATGGAGCTCCGCCACCTGCGCTACTTCCAGGTCCTCGCCGAAGAACTGCACTTCGGGCGGGCCGCCGCCCGGCTGCACATCTCGCAGCCACCGCTCACCTCGCACATCAAGGACCTCGAACGGGAGGTGGGGGCGCGACTGTTCGACCGGACCACCCGCCGGGTGGACCTCACCGAGGAGGGGCGGCTCTTCCTGGACCGGGTCGGCGCGGTACTCACCTCGCTCGACGACGCGGTGGAGGAGGTGCGCGACCATGCTGCGGGTCGGCGCGGCCGGATTCGGGTGGGCTTCGTCAGCTCCGCGTCGGGGACGGTCATCCCGCCTGCCCTGCGCCGGTTTCGCGACCTCAATCCACATGTCCGCGTGGATCTCTCGCCGCTGACCACACGCGAGCAGATCGACGCCCTGCAGGCCGGTCGCCTGGATCTCGGGTTGATCCGCGCCGGTGGACGGGTGGAGGACCTACGCGTCGAACCCCTCGTGGAGGAGGCCCTCGTGGTGGTCCTGCCCACCCATCACCGGCTGGCCGACCAGGCGGAGGTGGACATCGGCGACCTGATCGGGGAACGGCTCATCCTCTTCCCGCAGACCCTGATGCCGGCCTACCTCGCCCAGATCTGGGGGCTGTTCGCCGAGTGCGGTGCCGAGCCGTGGGTGGTGCAGGAGGCGATCCACCACGAGACCGTCCTGGGGCTGGTGTCGGCCGAGGTGGGGCTCTCGATCCTGCCGGAGTCGGTGTCCTGGTTCGGTACCGATCGCATCGCGATCCGGCCGCTGGTCCAGAAGGTGACCACCGCGCTGATGATCGCCCGCACAACCGAATCCGCCAATCCGGCCGAGGCGGCATTCGTCGACTGCCTGTATGCGGCGATGGGGGAGATGCCGTCCGGATGATCCACCGGTCGAGATCTCGACCGTCGTCGTCGGCACGCCGCGGAACGGGTTGGGCCCGGACACCGACGGACCGGTATGCGAATCGCATACCGGTCCGTCGGTGTGAGCGTGTCGCTCACCGGGTGCACTTCGGGAGATGGTGCTCCCGTGCACTTTTCGCGATCGTCACCTCACCGTGGTGGCCTCGCCGTGATCGCGTGCGGGGGTGACCCCGGCGTCGGATCCCGGGTCGTCGGTGGTCTCGAGGACGGCGACGAGCTCGGGCCGGCGATCATCATGTCCGTCGTCGGTGGCCGAAGGGGTTGCACCGTCGGCGATCTCGGACATCCGCTGCTCGTCGACGCTCTCGGTCTTGAGCGCGACCTCCTTGATGAACACGATGGCGACCAGGCTGATCGCGGCCATGATCCCGGCGATGAGGAACACCCGGGCGGTGCCGTCACCGTAGGCGCCACGCACGATGGCCTCGATCGGGCCGGGCAGTTCGTTCAGGTTGGCCAGGCCGGCACCGCCGGTCTGTCCGGGATCGATCCCGACGGCGGCGAGGCCCTGCTTGATCAGGTCGGTCACATGGTTGGACAGGACGGCACCGAGAACCGAGACGCCGGCCGCACCACCGAGTGAACGGAAGAACGTCACCGTGGAGGTCGCGGAGCCGAGTTCGGCGGGTTCGACGTTGTTCTGCACTGCCAGAACCAGGTTCTGCATCGTCATACCCATACCGAGGCCGACGATGAACAGGTAGCCGCCGATGACCACCATGTTGGTGTGGGCGTCGATGGTGCCGAGCAGGCCGAAGCCGATGGCCATCGCGATCGCCCCGACCACCAGGTAGCGCTTCCACTTGCCGAAGCGGGTGATCAGCTGGCCGGACACGGTGGCCGAGATCATCGAACCGATCACCATCGGCAGGGTCAGCAGACCTGCGGCGGTGGGGGAGTAGCCGCGGGCGATCTGGAAGTACTGTCCCAGGAACACCGCGCCGCCGAACAGTGCGACGCCGACCGAGATGCTGGCGATGGTGGCCAGGCTGATGGTGCGGTCGCGGAACAGGTGCAGCGGGATGATCGGGTCCTTGGCGCGCGACTCGACGAAGACCGCGATGGCCAGCAGTGCCAGACCCAGCACGACCAGGCCGAACGACATCCCCGACACCCAGTCGAAGTTCTTGCCGGCGAGCGTCACCCAGATGAGCAGGGTGCTGACGCCGCCCGCGATCAGGACCGCACCGAGGTAGTCCAGCGACACCTCCTTGCGGATCACCGGCAGGTTCAGGGTCCGCTGGATCACAGCGAGTGCGATGACGGCGAGCGGGACACAGACGTAGAACGTCCAGCGCCATCCGAGCCAGCTGGTGTCGACGATCACGCCGCCGAGGAGCGGTCCGGCGACGATCGCCAGGGACATGACGGCGGCGATCGGACCCTGGTAGCGACCGCGTTCACGCGGGCTGAACATCGAGGCGATCACGATCATGACCAGCGCCTGCAGGCCACCGAGGCCGAGGCCCTGGACCACCCGGAAGCCGATCAGCATGCCCACCGACTGGGAGAACCCGGCCAGCACCGATCCGAGGGTGAACACCGCCAGGGACGCCTGGACCAGCAGTTTCTTGCTGACCAGGTCCGACAGCTTGCCCCACAGCGGCGTGGTGGCGGTGGAGGCGAGCAGGGTGGCGGTGACCACCCAGGTGTACTGGTCCTGGCTGCCGTGCAGATCGGTGATGATCACCGGCAGCGCGTTGGAGACGATGGTCGAGGACAGGAATGCGACGAACATCCCGAGGAGGAGTCCCACCAGGGCCTGGATCTTCTGGCCGTGGGTCATCGGGGTGTTGTCGCCGGCAGCGGCGTCGGGGCGCTGCGCAGCGGTTGCTGTCATGCGGAAACCTCCAGAAGGTCTGTTCGTACCTCGCGGCGGGGCCGTGGGCCGGGGCTGACGGCGCCGATGGTGGTCGGTCGTCGCTTCGGGTGCGCTGAGAAGTGCGCGGCGAATAGTTGAACGACGCAACTATAAGCGTGATGGATGCAACCCGCAACTATCTGGAAGTATTCCCTGACCTCAGGATTCGTCTGAATCGGGCAAATCCGGAGCTGCGTGTGCAGGCTCACTCGTGCGCACCGCCGACAGTCGACGCAGCAGTCGCGTGAGGGTGCGGATGTCGTCCGGATCCCACTGGGCGAGCTGGTCACGCCACTCCTGGACGAACGTGGCGATCACCGTCTCGAACTTGTGCCGGCCCGCCGGGGTGAGCGACACCACCCGCGCCCGGGCATCCCGAGGATCGGGATGCCGCTCGGCGAGTCCCATCCGGACGATCGTGTCCACCTGCCGGGTCACCGTCGACTTGTCGAGGCCCAGCTCGGTCACCAGCTCCGACATCGGCACCGACTCGTGCCGCGCGAGAACGGTCAGCAGCAGATAGTGCGTGGGATCCAGACGTGGCTCGATGGCTCGCGCCCGTCGTCGGGCACGGTCGCGGCCCTGGCGCCAGAGATCGGCGAGCTCGTTCTCGAGATCGGCGATCGGTTCGTCACCCATCGGCCCGCGAATCCCTTCGTCGGCGGTGTTCGGTGAGACACGCTACCGCCTCGGACGATCGCGGTGTCGACGTCGCCGGCGTGGAGGCCGGTCCTGAACAGCGACGACCATGAGCAGTGTTAACGACACCGACGGCCCGAACGATCCGACAGGCAGGGGGAAACCCGACCGCGGAGGACCATATGAACGTCACCGCCACGCCGCATCCCCGTGCGATGTACCCCCGTGCGATGTACCCCCGTGCGATGTACCTCCGCAGAATCGGCGTCGGCCTGATCGCCGCCACCGCACTCGTCACCGGGATCGTCACGACCGCCGGGCCCGCGCAGGCGGCGCCACCGCGCGTTGCACCCGCTGCACAGATCAGCATCGACGTGCCGTCGACCTACCTGTGGCTGTCCGACCCGTTCCCCTTCGGCGTGGAGACCCTGCGCGTCACCGTGACCGGCCCGGGAGTCCTGACGATGACCCTCGGGCCGATGTGCGCATCGCTCAACCCGCGCGTCTGTGCGACCTACTCACTGCCCATGCAGGTCGGCTGGATCAACCTGAACACCGGCCGCAGCGGAACCCTGACCGTGACACCCAAGGGCGCCGAGGTGACCACCGGGTCCGGACTGATCGGGATCGGCGATCTCTTCGGCATCCCCTCGGTACCAGGCGCGGCGACGATCCGGGCGTGACGGGTGCGGTGTGAAAGGGCTGCGGGGTGCCCGATCACCCGGCCTGCAGGACGAAGCCGTCGGGATCGGTGGCCGCCGCGCCCGCGGTCCAGCCGAGCACCAGGCGATGATCCCCCGAACCGTCGGCGCTCACCCCCGCGTCCTTGGCCGCGGCCTTGCGCCCGTACAGCGCGAGCTTCACCGCGTCGTCCTGGGCCGCGAACTCCACATACTTGCGGCCGAAACCCTTGGCGACGGCGAATCCGTGCCCGGTGTAGAACTCCCGCGACGCGGCCACGTCGGCGGCGCCGACGAGCAGCACCACATCGTCCACCCGGCGCAGCGGGGCGCCCGTGTTCTTCTTCGATGACGCCGCCACCTTCCAGATCGCACCGTCCGGGGCGCGGACCACGCCGCCATAACCCCAGAACGACTTCGACGCCGGCTTGAGCGGTGCGGCGCCCGCCTCGATCGCCGGGATGAGGAAGGAATCGACGACGGCCGGTTCGGCGACCACCAGCGAGATCGAAAAGCCGCGGAAACCGCTGGTGGGGGCGTTGGACTCGTGCAGCCGCAGGCGGTCGTCGAGGCCGAAGGCGGCGTCGTAGAACGACCGGGCGGCGTCGACATCCGGGACGCCGAGGGACAGGGAATCGAGTGCGGAGGTCAGTGAAGTGGTCATGTCCTCGACGGTAGGAGTGTGGTGGGGTCCGGGACTTCTCGATTCCTGACCGATCTGGCCGCGGGGTTAGGATGGCCCTTTGACAAGCGACGAGCCGAGGCAGGAGGAACGCATGACCGATGCGGTATCCGCTGAGGCCACGGTGCCGGACTGGCGTGTCTACCCGCCGATGGAACTGCCCCGGATCCTCGAGGTGGCCCTGACCGAGATCGTCGAGCACGGCTACGACGCCACCAGCGTTCGCACCATCGCGCGTGAGGTCGGGGTGACCGTGCCCGCGCTGTACTACCACTACGAGAACAAGCAGGCGATCCTTGTCGCGCTGCTCGAACACGCCATGACCACCGTCGGTGGCCACATCGACGGTGCGCTCGCCGACGCCGGCGACGATCCGGTGCGCCGGCTCAGCGCCGTGGTGGAGGCCACCGCGCTCTACATGGCGACCTATCGGGACCTGGCCTTCCTCGACTCAGAACGACGCTCACTGACGCCGGAGAACCGGGTCCGCTACGCCGGACACCGTGACCGGATCGACGGATTGCTGCGCTCGGCCATCGAAGATGGTTGTCGGACAGGTATTTTCGCCACTCCGGTCCCGGACTCGGCGCGCCGCGCGATCTTCACCATGTGCCAGGGCATCGCCACCTGGTACCGCCCCGACGGCCCCCGGACCCCCACCGAGACCGCGCGGGACTATGTGCGGATCGCGTTGTCGGCGGTGGAGTGCCGGGACGTGCGCGGCGACTGAGGGTCGATCCGCTCGCTCAGCCGGCCTTGGCGGACGAGTGTGCCACCGGGCAGCCGGGGGCGAAGGTGCCGAGGCGTGAGACCTCGAAGCCGTTGGGGTAGCTGCGGATTCGGGGCATCTCGTGTACCAGCAGCGGCTTGCGGCGCGACGGGAGCAGGGCGACGAAGCGGGCGCGTGCCCGCAGGCCGGCCACCGACAGCCGGCGGGCGAGGCGGCCGGGTTCCCGGTAGTGGAACGCATCCAGTAGCGGCTCGTCCATCAGCGATCGGCTGAAGATGTCGATGACGGGTGCCAGCGGCTTGGGGTAGAACGTCTTGAGCAGGCCCAGGGTCGAGTCGGCGACCTTGACCGCGTCGGCGTCGAAGGCGAAGTGCTCGCGCTCGTAGTCGTCCATCAGATGGGCGAAATCTTCGTAGGTGTCCGGGATGTCGGTGATGGCCATGTGCTTGCCCAGCGTCTGGTAGTACCGCACCGAGGCGACCACCTCGTCATAGGTCAGCTTGCGCCAGCCGTAGGAGTCGATCCACCGTTTGGGGACCACCACGAACGTGGCCAGCACGTAGAGCATGTCGTCGTTGCTGATGTCGTAGCGCTTGTGCATCTGGTTGATCCGGCGGATCGCAGACTTGCCCTCGGGGCTCGAGAATCCTTCCAGCAGTGGAACTTCCAGGAGCAGGGCGGTGTCGTCGTAGCGGCGCTGCACGTTGTCGGTGAACTCCGCGGTCTGCGCCAGCAGCCGGCCGACGCTGGGTACCGCGTAGGTGCGGAACAGCGCGAAACTCAGGGCCTGGTTCATATCCCAGGGGAAGTCGTAGACGGTCAGGTTCCGGTAGATCTCGGCGAACCGGGTTTCGGCGTCGAGACCGTGATTGCGGTCGATGGTGAGCATGGGGCCTCCTCGGCAACGATCTGCCCTCGACTGTAAGTCGACTTACACTTATGTGCAAGGGGTCACACCACGAAAGGGTTGTGATGGGTGCTGCTGCTCAGTTCTCGGGAGTCGACGGGCCCGAACCCGGGGCGGCATCGTCGTCGAGCCGGCCGATCGCCAACGCGAGGAAGGTGCGCATGCCGAAGTCCAGGGCATCGAAGGAACGCAGGGTCCCGCTCTCGTAGCCGACGAGCAGGTACATCGAGACGGTGGCGAACCGTTCGGCATCGGTGTCTTCGCCCATCGCCTCGCGGTAGGTCTCGGCGATGAAATCGCGCCGTTCGCGGTCGACTTCTTCCTGGTGGGCGTGGACCTCGGGATCCTGGGCCGCCCAGATGCGGATCGCCGACTCGGAATCGTGCGGCAGCGACAGTCCGACCCGGATGAGCTCGGTGAGCCGTTCGCGGGGATCGGTGACCTTGCGGGCCTCGGCGATCGGACGACGACTCTTCTCCTCGCGCCAGTAGGCGACCAGGGCCGAGGTGAACTCGGCCCAGTTGTCGAAGGCGTGATAGAAACTGCCGGTCGTCGCCTCGGCGCGGGTGCAGACCGCGGCGAGTTTGAGGGCGCCGTAGCCGTCCTCGGCCAGAACGGTCAGTCCGGCCTCGAGGAATCGCACACGCGCGTAGCGTGACGGTGTCGATCTCCTCTCGCGGGCCATATCCGAAGATCCTAGTTCATCATCTGTGCTGGTCGGCCGATCGAGTGACAGGGTGCGATCGGATGGATGTTGATCTGGGTCACATCAACGTGTTACAAGTTAGCGAGCGATAAGTAGGCCTGCCACCCGCGAATTTCGGTCGGCGTGTGGGCCGCCCCGACATCGAACGGATCTGAGAAACGATGAAGCGTACGGTCTTCGAGCCCGAACACGAGCAGCTGCGCGAGAGCGCCCGCGAGTTCCTCGCCCGCGAATGCGCACCCAACGTCGAGAAGTGGGATGCCGCGGGCCAGGTCGACCGGGAGGCCTACAAGAAGGCCGGTGATGCGGGACTGCTCGGCTTCAACATCCCCGAGGAGTTCGGCGGCGGTGGCGTGGAGGACGACTTCCGCTTCAACGCCGTCGTCGTCGAGGAGTTCGCCCGCTTCGGCGGTGCCGCGCCCGGCCTGAGCCTGCAGAACGACGTGCTCGTGCCCTACTTCCTGCACCTGGCCAACGAGGAGCAGCGGGCCCGCTGGATGCCGGGGATGGCCACCGGTGAGACCATCCTCGCCGTCGCCATGACCGAGCCCGGCGCGGGCAGCGACCTGGCCGGCATCAAGACCTCGGCCCGCCTCGACGGCGACCATTACATCCTCAACGGCTCCAAGACCTTCATCTCGTCCGGGATCAACTCCGACCTGGTCGTCGTGGTGTGCCGGACCGATCCCGATCCCGCCGCCGGGCACAAGGCCTTCTCGCTGCTCGTCGTCGAGCGCGGGATGGAGGGCTTCGAGCGTGGCCGCAAACTCGACAAGATGGGCCTCAAGGCGCAGGACACCGCCGAACTGCACTTCACCGATGTCCGGGTGCCCAAGGAGAACCTGCTCGGCGTGGAGGGCCGCGGCTTCTACCACCTGATGCAGAACCTGCCGTCGGAGCGACTGTCGATCGCCATCGGCGCCACCGCCGGTGCGCGTGCGGTCTTCGAGGAGACCGTGCAGTACACCAAGGACCGCAAGGCCTTCGGCCGTCCGATCGGCACCTTCCAGGCCAATCGGTTCACGCTGGCCGAGATGTCCACCGAACTCGACATCGCCGAGCAGTACATCGATCGCTGCCTGCGCGCCGTGGTCGACGGTGAGCTCACCGCCGTCGATGCGGCCAAGGCCAAGTGGTGGTGCACCGAGCTGGGCAAGAAGGTCATCGACCAGTGCGTGCAGCTGCACGGCGGCTACGGCTACATGAACGAGTACCGCGTCGCCCGCGCCTACACCGACGTGCGAATCCAGACCATCTTCGGCGGTACCACCGAGATCATGAAGGACCTCATCGGCCGGGACATGGGCCTCTGACGATCCCTTCCGCTGCCGGACGCACGCGGAGTAGCGTTGCAGCGCAGTTCCATTCAACTACCGAAGGTGAAGGTACCGATGTCCGCAGTGATCGTGGTCGCGACCCTGTCCCCGCAACCCGGCAAGGAGCAGGCCGTCAAGGACGCCATCCTGGCCGCCATCGACAAGGTGCACGGCGAGCCCGGGTGTGACCTGTACGCATTGCACCAGGCCACCGACGGCACCGACTTCGTGATGATCGAGAAGTGGGAGTCCGCCGACGCGCTCAAGGTGCACGGTGGCGCGCCGGCGCTGGCGGAACTCGGTGCGGCGATCGCCGATTCACTGGCCGGACCGCTGGACGTCAAGACCTTCACCGCGATCCCCGCCGGCGACGCGGGAAAGGGTGCGCTGTAACGCCATGACGGACTCTCTCATCGAACCGGTGGCCGGGGAGCGGGCCGAGGTACTCGATCAGTTGCTCGCGCAGCGGTGGAGCTGCCGGTCGTACCGGCCCGATCCGGTGCCCCGCGAGATCGTCGAACAGTTGCTGACGATGGCACAGCGGACGGCGTCCTGGTGCAACACCCAGCCCTGGCAGACCATCGTGCTGTCGGGGGCGGCCACCGACCGGTTCCGGGAGGCGCTGAGCGCCCACGTCGCCACCGGCGCAGAAGGGGCCTTCGACTTCGAGGCGCCCGGTCAGTACCAGGGTGTGTATCGGGATCGTCGCCGCGAAAGCGGCTGGCAGCTCTACGATGCCGTCGGGATCGAGAAGGGGGACCGTGCGGCGTCCACCACCCAGATGCTGCAGAATTTCCGGTTCTTCGATGCACCGCACGTCGCGATCGTCACCACCGACGCGCAGCACGCGACCTACGGTGCCGTCGACGGCGGGCTCTACGTCTCGACGTTCCTGCTCGCGGCGCAGAGCCTGGGGCTCGGCACCGTCCCGCAGGCCGCGGTGGCCGGGTACAGCCCGTTCGTGCGGGAGTACCTGGGTATCGGTGAGGACCGGAAGATCCTGGTGACCATCCCGTTCGGGTACCCCGATGCCGAGCATCCGATCAACGGCTACCGCACCGATCGTGCGGATCTGTCGGAGGTGGCCACCTTCATCGACGAGTGAAGGCGGCCAACCGCATTCACGGGGCCGGCGTATCCGCACCCAGCTGCGGCGCCGGTCCCGTCGCGTAGTACTCGCCGTCGAAGGTGGCAGGCAGCGCCGCGGCCAGGTAGGTGCCGATCCCGGGCTGATCGAGCTCGGCGAACAGCGGATTGGCGGTCAATGTGCCCGCGGCCACCACCTCGTCGAAGCTGCGGTAGCGTTCCGACAGTACCGACGACGCCGCCAGTGCCTGCGTGACCTCGTCGGTGGAGTGATCGGCGAACCACTTGCCGAACAGGGCATTGAGTACCGCGCGATGTGTGTAGCGGTCGGCGTCGCGGGCGAAGTCCGCGTCGAGCGCCTGCTGCAGTGACTCGATCACCGACTCGGTCCCGGTGAGCCGCACGAGATCCCGGAAGTGTCGGGGGGTGAGCGCGACCAGCATGAACCGGTCGCCGTCGGCGGTGACGACGTCGGTGCCGTAGGTGCCGTACACGTCGTTGCCGGTGGCCGGCCGGCTCTGTGCGTTGACCTGCGGTTCGGTGAGATATCCGAGGGTGCCGGCCACCGCGAGCGCGGTGTCCTCCAGCGGCAGCCGGATCCGGGTGCCGCTGCCGGTCTCGTCGCGTCGTCGGACGGCGGCGGTGACCGCCAGCGCCGCATACAGTCCGCACACCACATCCCAGGCGGGCAACACGTGGTTGACCGGACCGTCGTGACTGAGCGGGCCGGTGATCAGCGGGAACCCCAGGCCGGCGTTGACGGTGTAGTCGACGGCGGGGGAGCCGTCGGAGCCGCCGAGCAGTTCCAGGGTGATCACGTCGGACCGGAGTGCGGCGAGGGTGTCGTGCGACATCCATTCTCGACCACCGGAATTGGTGACCAGGATGCCGCCGCCGGGACCGGATTCGGTGACCAGTCGTTGCACCAGCGACTGTCCCTCGGGGGAGCGGAGGTCCGCGGTGACCGACTTCTTGCCCCGGTTCAGCCCGGTCCAGTAGATCGACGTGGTCCCGTCGTCGGTGAGCGGTAGCCGGTTGATGTCGGCGGCCCCGCCGACCGGGTCGACGCGGATCACCTCCGCCCCGAGCTGGGCCAGGGTCAGCCCACACAGGGGGGAGGCGACGAAGCTCGACACCTCCACCACTCGAATCCCGGTGAGGGGACGGCGATTGTCGGTTGCTGCTGTCATGGTCACACTGCCTCCACGAGTGCGGCGAGCCCTTGCCCGCCGCCGATACACATGGTCACCACGCCGGATCCGCCACCACGACGGTGCAGTTCGTGCAGCAGCGTGGTGGTCATCCGGACGCCGGTGGCGCCGATCGGATGTCCCAGCGAGATACCCGAACCGTTGATGTTCAGCCGGTCCTGGTCGTTCCAGCCCCATCCGTCGAGGACCGCGAGGACCTGGACGGCGAAGGCCTCGTTCAGCTCGACCAGATCGACCGAGTCGAGTAGTGCTGCGGCCGAATCGAATCCGTGCCGCACGGCGAGCTTCTGCACCGCCGGGACCGGGCCGATCCCCATCCGGGACGGCTCGCTTCCGGCCGATGTCCAGCCGGTGAAGAAGCCGATCGGCTCGAGGCCCAGGTCGTCGAGGGCGTCCTCGGCGACGATCAGGCACGCGGCGGCGGCGTCGTTCTGCTGGCTGGCGTTGCCCGCGGTGACGACGCCGTCGGGCATCAGTGCCCGTAGCCGTGCCAGGGATTGCGGGGTGGAGTCCGGGCGTACACCCTCGTCCCGGCCGAAGACGATCGGATCGGACTTACGTTGGGGGACGGTGATCTCGACGATCTCGTCGTCGAACCTCCCGCCATCCCATGCGGCGGCGGCGCGTCGATGGCTACGGGCGGCGTAGGCGTCGGCGGCGTCTCGGGAGATGCCGTGGTCGCGGGCCAGGTTCTCCGCGGTCTCGATCATCCCGGAGATCTCGCCGAACCGCCAGACCGGCTGGGAGCGTTCACGTCCGCGATCGAGGCGGTCGTACATGGTGACGTTTCCCGAGCGGGACCCCCACCGTTGGGTGGTCGAGTAGTACTCGATCCGGCTCATCGATTCCACGCCGCCGGCGATCACGGCGTCGGCGGCACCGGTCTGCACCATCATCGCCGCGGTCGCCAGTGACTGCAGTCCGCCGCCGCAGCGACGGTCGAGTTGCATGCCGCCCACCGAGATCGGCAGGCCGGCGTGCAGTGCGAGCCAGCGTCCCACACACGGGACCTCGGAATTGGCGTAGGACTGGGCGAAGACGACGTCGTCGATCCGTTCGGGGTCGATCCCGGAGCGGGTGACGGTGGCCTTGACCACGGCCGCACCCAGGTCCTCGACCGGGACATCACGCAGTGCGCCGCCGTAGGTGCCGACGGCGGTGCGGTTGGGGGCGACAATCGCGGCGCGTCGCAGGGTGGGGGTACTCATCGGGGGTTCTCCGGCCGGCTCACATGAACCGTCCGCCGGTGACCTCCATGACCGTGCCGGTCATGTAGGACGACAGCGAGGAGGCGAGAAACAGTGCGACGCCTGCGACTTCGTCGACCTCGCCGGCGCGCTTCATCGGTATCTCGGCCATCTTCTGATCCCAGGCCTTCTGCGGCATGGCCTCGGTCATCGCCGAGCGGATCAGTCCGGGCTGGATGGCGTTGATCCGCACACCGTGGTGGGCCATCTCCTTGGCAGCGGCCTTGGTCATGCCGACGATGCCCGCCTTGGCCGCGGAATAGTTGGTCTGGCCGACCATGCCGACCTTGCCGGACAGCGACGAGAGGTTGACGATCGCACCGGACTTGCGTTCGCGCATGATGGCCGCGGCCTTGCGGGTCCCGTTCCAGGTGCCCTTCAGGTGGACGTTGATCACCTGGTCGAACTGCTCCTCGGTCATCGTGCGCATGGTGGCATCGCGGGTGATGCCGGCGTTGTTCACCATCACGTCGACCGGTCCGAACGCGGAATCGGCTGCGGCGAGCAGTGCATCGACGTCGTCGCTGCCGGTGACGTCACAGCGCACACCGATCGCCACCTCGGTGCCACCGAGCTCGGTGGCGGCCTTCGCCGCGGCGTCACCGTCGATGTCGCCGACGACCACACGCGCCCCCTCGGCGACGAAGAGCTTTGCGATGGCGAAGCCGATTCCCTGTGCGGCGCCGGTGATCACGGCGGTCTGCTGGTTCAGAAGCGGTCCGGGCATGGAGATGTCCTGTCTCGTGGAGGTCGTCGTCGGAAAGCGTGGGTTACTTCGAGGCGGCGCGGATCAGGTTGCCGCCGATGATGAGTCGCTGGATCTCGCTGGTGCCCTCGTACAGGCGGAGCAGGCGGACGTCGCGGTAGATCCGTTCCACCGGGACCTCCCGCATGTACCCGGTGCCGCCGTGGATCTGGACCGCGAGATCGGCCACCTTGCCGACCATCTCGGTGCAGAACAGCTTGGCCACCGACGGTGCGGTACGCCGGTCCTCGCCGGAGACGTACTTGGCCGCGGCATCGCGGACCAGCGCGCGGCCGGCCATCACGCCGGTCTGCTGGTCGGCGAGCATCGCCTGGACCAGTTGGAAAGAGCCGATGGGCTTTCCGCCCTGGGTGGCGTGTGCGGCGTAGGCGACCGACTCGTCGAGGGCACGTTGCGCCTGACCGACGGCGAGTGCGGCGATGTGCACCCGGCCGCGGGCCAGCGAGGTCATCGCGGCACGGTAGCCGGCATCCTCGTCGCCTCCGACGAGCGCGGCGGCGGGCACCCGCACGCCGTCGAAACCCACATCGGAGGTCCATGCGCCCTCCTGACCCATCTTGCGGTCCTTGACCCCGACGGTGACGCCTTCGGTGCGGGCGGGCACGAGGAAGACCGCGATCCCGGTGCCGGAGTCGTCGGCCGGACGTGTGCGTGCGAAGACGATGAAGAGGTCGGCGAGCGGAGCGTTGGTGATGAATCGCTTCTGGCCGTCGATCACCCAGTCGTCGCCGTCGCGGCCGGCGGTGGTGTGCAGCCCGGCCGGATTGGAACCGGCCCCGGGTTCGGTGAGTGCGAAGGAGGCGACGACATCGCCGGAGGCGATGCGCTCCAACCATTCCCGCTTCTGTTCGTCGGTGCCGAAGTTCACCAGGACCTGGCCTGCGATGCCGTTGTTGGTGCCGAACATCGAGCGCAGCGAGAGGCTGGTGTAGCCGAATTCCATGGCCAGCTCGACGTCCTGGGTGAGGTCGAGGCCGAGGCCGCCCCATTCCTGCGGGATGGCGTAGCCGAACAGCCCCATCTCGGCGGCCTGGGTGTGGATGTCGTCGGGGATGGCATCGGTCTGCATGATCTCGAGTTCACGGGGCACGACGGAGGTGCGGATGAAGTCGTGGACCACGGAGCGGATCTGCGCGAAGTCGTCGGCGTCGACGGCCGGTGACGTCTCCTGGGGCGATGCCATGGCTCGAAATTATCAAATCAGCCGGGACATGAACAGTGAGGAGCAGATATATGCAGGTTGCGGTGTTCCCGGTCTGCACCTGATTATCAGATTCTGGTAGCGTCGCTGCTGATCAGATGTCGAGGAGGGGCCGGTGACCAACACCCGGGAGCATCCGGTGGGGGATACGTCCGCGTCGGCGGTGCTCAAGCAGGGTGCCGCGCAGGAGATCCGTCGGGCCATCTTCTCCGGCGAGTTGAGACCGGGCACGAAGATCGATCAGGATGCGATCGCCGAGCGGCTCGGGATGAGCAAGCTCCCGGTGCGGGAGGCGCTGATCGCGCTGAGCGGCGAGGGCATCGTCGAGACCATCCCGCGGCGTGGTGCATTCGTCGCCGACCTGTCGCCCGAGGACATCCGCGACCACTACTGGATGCTGGGGGTGATCTCCGGGCTGGCCGCCGAGCGGGCCGCGGCCAACCTCACCGAGGCCGAGCTCGACGAGTTGCGCGAGGTGGCCTCACGGATGGAGTCGAGTGCAGATCTGTTCGAGATCGACCGGCTGAACTTCGATTTTCACCGGATCATCAACAAGGGCACCCGGTCCCGGCGTCTGATCGCCGAGCTGAAGCTGCTCAGCGGGGCCATCCCGGAGGGGTTCTTCGATGCCCATCCCGAATCGGTCGCGTCGTCGTTGCGTGATCATCAGGAGATCGTCGACGCCCTCGCGAGCCGTTCGCCGGGGATGGCGCGGACGCTGATCGAAGGGCACTTCCTCCGCGGCGGTCATCGTGCCGTCGCGCTGCTGCGTGAGCGCGGGTTCTGGGGGTAGCGCGACCCGCCGTCGCGTGCGGGTCGTCGGATCACTTCTTGCGGTAGAGGAACGTCCCGACCTGGAGATAGGCGGCGCGCTCGGCGAGGCGTGAGCTGACGCGGCGCAGACCGTTGAACACGTGGGCGTCCTTGCCGATGACGACGCGCATCCGCCCGTCGAGGGTGGCGTCGATCATCTTGGTGGCGGCCTTCTCCGGCTTCATCGCGAACACCTCGGCCACCTTCTCGGGTGTACCCAGGTGGTTGGCGCTCGTGCGGACGATGTCGGTCCAGATGGTGCCCGGCAGCACGGTGGTCACGGTGACCTTGGACGATCCCCGGAGATCTTGTGCCAGAACGTATCCGAAGACGGCGAGGGCGGCCTTCGAGGCGCCGTAGACGGCTGCGCCCGGAAACGGGACGATGGCCGACAGGCTCGAGGTGTTCATGATGACCGCGCCGTCGGGCCGGTCCTCGAGATGGGGGAGGAAGGCGCGGGTCATCGCAACCGTGCCGAAGAAGTTGACCTTCATGATCGTGTCGAGCCGGGCGTCGGTGATCCCGGCTGCGGTCTCGAAGTCCTGCGCGATCCCCGCGATGTTGAACAGACCGTCGACGCGGCCGTGCTCGGCGATCACCGTTTCCGGGAAGGCCGCCACGGCCGCGTCGTCGGAGATGTCCAGGAGGTGGCTGGTGAAGCGCTCCGGCCGGCCGATCAGCCGGGCGGTCTCCTCGAGACCGCCGGCGTCGAGGTCGGCGCCGGCCACGGTGCCGCCGCGGGCGACGAGCTCTCTCGCCACCCGACGGCCGATACCGTTTCCGGCACCGGTGACCACGAAGATGTTCCCCTCGACCTGCACCAGCGCTCCTTGTCGGCCGTCCGTCAGCGTGTTGCGGGGGCGGCTGCGTCGTCGGCGGCTGCCTCGTCGGTGATGACGACGCCTTCCGGGATCGGCTGCGGTCCCCGCTTGGGGATCATAAGCGTGATGGCCACGCCCACGAACGCCGCGATGGCACCCACCAGGAAGCAGAGCCGGAACGAGGTCATCGACGGCAGCGACTGCCCGCCCAGCTCGATGGTCGCGGTGGTCAGCAGGACGGCCATCACGGCCGACGACACGGTGGTGCCGACCGAACGCATGAGGCCGTTGAGACCCACGGCGGAGCCCGCCTCGGTGATCGGGACCGCACCCATGATCAGCGTCGGCATGGCGGCGTAGCCGATACCGACACCCGACGCCATGATGATCGACGCGAGCATCAGCTGCCACGGCGAATTCATCAGGAACAGGGCGATCAGGTAGCCGACACCCAGCACGGTGGCACCGATGGCCAGGGTGAGCTTGGCGCCGATCTTGTTCATCAGGGTGCTCGAGACGGGGGCGAAGACCAGCATCATCAGGCCACCGGGCGCCATCCACAGGCCGGCGGCGAGCATCGTCTGGCCCAGGCCGACGCCGGTCGACTCCGGCATCTCCAGCAGCATCGGGATGACCACCGACTGGGCCATCATGCCGAAGCCGATCGCGACGGCGGCGATGTTGGTCAGGAGCACCGCCGGGCGGGCGGTGGTCCGCAGGTCGACCAGCGGCTCCGGGGTCTTGAGCTGGTGGAGGCCCCACAGGAGCAGCACCACCACACCGCCGACGATCATGCCGATCGTGGTGCCCGAACCCCAGCCCCAGTCGTTGCCCTTCGAGACGCCGATGAGTGCGGCGCACAGGCCGATCGCGAGACCGATCGCACCGACGATGTCGAGGCGGCCACCGGTGGCATCGGCGACATGCGGGACGAGGAAGACGACGGCGGCGATGATGACGAGCGACAGTGCTGCCGCGGTCCAGAACAGGCCGTGCCAGTTCCAGGTCTGCGCGATCCACGCCGACAACGGCAGGCCGATCGCACCGCCGACGCCGAGGGTGGCGCTCATCGCGGCGATCGCCATGGTGGTGATCTTGGGCGGGGTGACCTCACGCATCAGGCTGATGCCGACGGGGATGAAGCCCATGGCCAGACCCTGGATCGCGCGGCCGGTGACCATCGGGATCAGCGACGAGCTGAGGGCACACACCAGCGAACCCACGAGCAGCAGGATGGAGCTGCCGACCAGCACTCGTTGCTTGCCGAACATGTCGCCGAGGCGACCGGCGATGGGCATGGCGACGGCGGCGGCGAGCAGGGTCGCGGTGATCACCCAGGACGCATTCGAGCGCGAGGTGCCGAGCAGCTCGGGCAGCTCGGGCTGGATCGGGATGATCAGCGTCTGCATGAGGGCGGCCACCAGGCCGCCCAGACACAGTGCGACGACGGTGGCGATGGCACCGCTGCCGGACGACGATTCGGCGTGCGGCGTGGATTCGGTATCGAGTTGCTTCCCGGCCGCGCCTTCGGCGGCCGTGGATGGCTCGTTCGGGGACATAAGCACCTCCTTGGACTTATGTAGGGTACATATGTACGGTACATATGCAAACTCGTGGCATGATTCACGAGAAGAATCGGACATTTTCTGTCTGGGCAGAGAGGATGTGCGGTGAGTGCTGACGCGGTGAGTTCCGGCACGGCGAGTTCCGGCGCGGTGAGTGACGACGACCACGCCCCGTGGCCGTCGCCGCTGATCCGAGACCTCGTCGACGAGCTGCGCCGGTTCAACCGCCGCAAGACCGAGTTCTATGCCGAGTCCGTGCTCGAGGCCTCGGCGTTCGCGATCATGCTGGTCCTCTCCGACGGTCGGGCTCGCACCCTGCGTGAACTCACCGAGGAACTCGGCCTCGAACAGTCGACGGTCAATCGACAGGTCAACAACGCGATCAAACACGGCTACCTCGAACGCTTCGAGGTGGCGGGATCGCTGAGCCGCTTCGTCCGCCCCACCGACACCGGCCGCGAGGCCTTCCACCACGACGGAATGCTGCGCGCGGCCCGCATCGAGGCGACCTTCGCCGACCTCGCCCCCGGAACGCCCGAGGGTCTGTTGCGTGAACTCCGGGCGTTCAATCAGGCATATGACCGGCGGGTACTCCGCGAGACAGGCAAGGATGTGGAGGCGACCGGCGAGCACCGCCGGCACGGCTGAATCGTCACCGCCGGCACGGCTGGGCGCCACTGCGGCGCGGGAGGGGGACATCTCGGTGGGAACCTATGTGGTGACCGGATCGGCGTCGGGGATGGGGCAGTCCGTCGCCGACGCGCTGCGCGAGCAGGGACACACGGTGATCGGTGTCGACCGCGACGGCGGCGAGGTCACCGCCGACCTGTCGACCGCATCCGGCCGGCGGGCCGCGATCACCGAGATCCTCGACCTGCTCGACGGTCGTATCGACGGCGTGGTGCTGGCCGCCGGCCTCGGCCCCGCGCGGGGACGCGAACGCACGATCATCGAGGTGAACCTGCTCGGCGTGGTGGAGGTGCTGGAGGCGCTCCGGCCGCTGCTGGCCGCCGCAGACAAGGCCAAAGTGGTTGTCTTCGGCTCGAATTCGACAACGGCCACGCCGTTCGTGCCGCCGCGCCTGATCCGGCGGCTGCTGCGCGGCGACCTCGACGCCGCCACCGCGATGATCCGGCGCCGCGGACCGCAGCTCTCCGGACCGATCGCGTACGCGTCGTCGAAGATCGCGGTCACCCGCTGGAGCCGCATGGTGGGGACGAGCGCCGACTGGGCGGGTGCCGGAATCCGGGTCAACGTGATCGCCCCGGGGCCGGTGATGACGCCCCTGCTGCGGACGCAGCTCGACGGCGCGAACTCCGCGAACGTCCGCTCCTTCCCGATCCCGATCCGCGAGTACGGAACCTCCGAACAGCTGGCGTCATGGGTGATGCAGATGCTCTCACCTGCAGCCGATTTCATGTCCGGGACGGTGATCACCGTCGACGGCGGCACCGAGGCACTGCTGCGTGGTGCCGACTGGCCGCGACCGGTGCCGCTGCACCGCGTACCGGCTGTGCTGTGGCGGATGTATCGGGCGCCCAAGAAAGGCCAGGTCGCACGGTACTGAACCGGCATCGGCCGGGGTTGTCGAGGTGGCCACCTCTGGGGTGGTTGGGGCTCGGTCCCGGCTCGACCATCGTTGGGGGAGTGCGTGTTACGGTGGTTGAGCCGGTGAGGAGCGTAGCGACGAGGCGTGTCGAAACCTCGGTGAGGTGGCGTCGGGTGGTGACCACTTCTGGGGTGGTTGCCAACATTGTCGGCTCACCGGGCCTCGACACGGGTCCTCGCCTTGGCGGCTCGGTCCCGGCTCGGCCATCCATGGTGTTTCGATGGCCGATCGAGCTAGAGGCCGAGCTTCTCGAGGGCTTCGTCGAACTCCTCGGCAGCCTGCTTCTCCGACCTGCCTGCGTCGATCGCGTTCTGGTACACCGCGAACAGTTCGTCGCCGTACTGGGCGAAGCGTTGCGCCCAGCGTTCGCCGTCGAAGCGCCAGTAGCCGATGGCGTCGTAACGGTTGCTCGGCCAATGAAGTTGATGCCGTAGGTGTTTGCGCACTATCCGGGACTGCGCCGCCTCGCCGGCGAACCAGCAGTATCCGGGGCCGTCGGGCAGGCCGACCTCGGTGACGGCGGTGCCGAGCCGGCTGGGGGACACGCCGTTGCCGCTGCCGATGATCGGTACGACCTCGGCAGGGGCGACCTGCCCGAGGTAGGCGAGATCCGCGTCGTCGACCACCTCGGCGAGCACCAGGATCTGTACTGGATCATGCTGTGCGCGTAGTTCTTCGAGGATACGTGCGGCGGCCGGGAGGCCCGCGAGGTCGGTGGCCAGCAAGAGCCACCCGGTCCCGGCGGGAGGGGCGAACCAGCCTCGGGCGTGTGACATCTCCACCCGATCGCCGGCCGTGGCACCGGCCGCCCACTCGGTGACCGGCCCGTGCTCGTGCAGGACGACGTCGACGGCGAGGGTACGAGCCTCGTGGTCGACGTGACGGATCGAATAGTTGCGGCCCTCGGTGGGATTCGGTCCGTCCGGGGTCGGCACATACATGCCGACTGCCTCGTCCGGCATCCCGGGGAGCGCGAGGCCGGAGAGATCCGGGACATCGAAATACAGCCGTCGCAGATGCGCGGAGATCGACTCGGTGCCGGCGACGGTCGCGGTGATGGGCCCCATGCTGCCGCAGGGTACACGGCTTCTGAGGGCACCCTATCTTTTCCGCGCCTCCCATTGCTTTACATCAGATACTCAAACGTCTAGACAGACGACTTATCAATGGCTATTGTCGAAATCTGAGAGTGACCCGCGACACAGGAGGAGATGCGCGATGTCATCGCACGAGACCGTGGCGAGCACCCCGGAGGTGCTCGACTGGAAAGACAAGAAGCGGTATCTGTGGCTGCTCGGCCTGATCCCGCCCACCGCCCTGTTCATCGGCACCGGCCTGGTGGCGGCGTTCAACGCGCTCGGCTGGGATGTGGTGGCCCCGGTGTGGTGGTGGTTCGGTCCGATCCTGCTCTACATCCTGTTGCCGATCGCCGACCTGTTCTTCGGTCCCGACGGCCAGAACCCGCCCGAAGAACTGATGGCGCAGCTGGAGAACGACAAGTACTACCGCTACTGCACCTACGCGTTCATCCCGTTCCAGATGGCCAGCCTGGTCTTCGCCTGCTATCTGTGGACCGCGTCGGACCTCTCCTGGCTCGGCATCGACGGCGGGCTGGGCCTGGCGTCCAAGCTCGGGGTCACCTTCACCGTCGGGGTGATGGGCGGGGTGGGTATCAACACCGCCCACGAGATGGGGCACAAGAAGGAGGAGCTCGAACGCTGGTTCTCCAAGATCACCCTCGCGCAGACCGCCTACGGCCACTTCTACATCGAGCACAACCGCGGCCACCACGTGCGCGTCGCGACCCCGGAGGACCCCGCGAGCTCACGTTTCGGTGAGAGCTTCTGGACCTTCTTGCCGCGCAGCGTGTTCGGTAGCCTCCGCTCGGCCTGGGAGCTGGAGGCCAAGCGGATGGAACGCCTCGACCGGCCGGTGTGGCACCCCAGCAACGACGTCGTCAACGCCTGGGCGATGACCATCGTGCTGTGGGGGGCGCTGGCGGCGATCTTCGGCTGGCAGGTGCTGCCGTTCGCGCTGATCCAGGCAGTCTACGGGTTCTCCCTGCTGGAATCGGTGAACTACCTCGAGCACTACGGGCTGCTGCGGCAGAAGACCGCGAGCGGGCGCTACGAACGATGCGCCCCGCGACACAGCTGGAACTCCGACCACATCTGCACCAACATCTTCCTCTATCACCTGCAGCGGCACAGCGATCATCACGCCAACCCCACCCGCCGCTACCAGACGCTGCGGTCCTTCGACGAGGCGCCGAACCTGCCGAGCGGATACGCCAGCATGATCGGTCTCACCTACATTCCGCCGCTGTGGCGCAAGGTGATGGACCATCGGGTCCTCGACCACTACGACGGCGACATCACCCAGGCGAATCTGCAGCCGCGCAAGGCCGCCCGCATCCTGGCCCGGCACGGCGTGGAGACGGCCGGATGAGCGCCTACCTGTGCCCGGTCTGCGACTACGTCTACGACGAGACCGCCGGTGCGCCGCGCGAGGGATTCCCCGCCGGAACCGCCTGGACCGACGTGCCCGACGACTGGGCCTGCCCCGACTGCGGGGTCCGAGAGAAGATCGACTTCGAGGAGAAACCATGAACTACAAAGTCTTCCGCTGCGTCCAGTGCGGCTTCGAGTACGACGAGGCGCTCGGTTGGCCCGAGGAGGACATCAGTCCCGGAACCCGCTGGGACGACATCCCCGACGACTGGAGCTGCCCGGACTGCGGGGCCGCCAAGGCCGACTTCGAGATGGTCGAGGTGACCCGCGCGTGAGTGCCACGGCGGTGATCGCAGGCGCCGGGATCGCCGGGATGACCGCCGCGGAAACGCTGCGTGCCAACGGCTTCCCGGGCCAGATCACCGTGATCGGCGACGAACCGGGACTGCCGTACCGGCGCACCGCGCTCTCCAAGGACCTGATGCGCGCGGACCTCTCGGCCGACCGGATCGCGCTGCGTACGCAGTCCCAGTGGGCCGACCGGCAGATCACGCTGCGGACCGGGCTCACCGTCGAACACATCGACCCGGACCGGCGGATCGTGCTGCTCGACGACGGCACCGCCCTGCGCTATGACGTCCTGATCCTCGCCACCGGCGGTACCGCCGTCACCACCGGCGCCGACGATGCCGCGATGACCCTGCGCACCCGCGTCGACGCCGAACGCATCCGGGCCCAGATCGGTGACCGGGGCGCGCTGAGGGTGATCGGCGCCGGACTCATCGGGCTCGAACTCGCCGCCTCGGCGGCCGCTGCCGGATACCCGGTGGACGTCCACGAGCGGTCCGGGCGGGTGATGGAACGGGTTGTCCCCGAACCTGTCTCGGAGTTCTTGGCCGAGTTGCACACACGTCACGGGGTGCGCCTGCACTGCGGTGGGGCGCCCGGCGGCATCGGTGCCGCGGCCACTGCTCCGGCCGTCACCCCCGCTCCGGCCCTGGTGGAGGCCCTCGGCATCCGCCCGGATGTGCGTGCGGCCGAGACCGCCGGGATCACCGTCACCGCGGCGGGCATCGTCGTCGACGATCGGCTGCGTGCCGGGATCGACGGGAGGTGTGCGGCCGGTGTCTATGCGGCCGGTGACGTGGCCGCGCCACCCCACCCGCTCACCGGGGAGCCGTCGCGCGCCGACCACTGGATGGCGGCCACCGAACAGGGCAAGGCGGCCGCACTGTCGGCGATCGCCGACCTCGACGGCCTGCCCGCCCCGGCCTACACGGGTGTGCCGCTGGCCTTCACCGTGCAGTACGGGATCAGCGTCCAGATCGCGGGATGGCCCGGCGGGTCCGGGCCGGATCGTCGGATCGAGGTGGACGGTGACCTGCACGCGCGGGACGCCACGGTCCGCGTGTTCACCGGATCGACCCTCGTCGGCGGGGTGACGGTGGGCCGACCCCGCGAAGGCCGGGCGGTACAGCAGGAGATCGCGTCGGTAACCTCGTCGGCGTGACCACCAGGCGGACGTTCGCGGAGGCAAGCAAGGCGCTGCTGCGGACGACGCTGCTCGACGGGCTGCGCGACCTGCTGCTGGACAAGGACTGGCCGGCGGTGACGATGGCCGACGTCGCGGGGATCTCCGGGGTCAGCCGCCAGACCGTCTACAACGAGTTCGGCTCCCGCAACGGCCTGGCGCAGGCGTACGCGCTGCGGCTGGCCACCGAGTTCGCCGGGGTCATGCGCGAGGCCGTCGAGGGCCATCCCGGTGACGCCGACGCCGCACTGCACGACGGGTTCGCGAGGTTCTTCACCCAGGCCGCGGCCGATCCGCTGATCGGTTCCCTGCAGCGTGGTGAGGCCAAACCGGACCTGCTGCGACTGATCACCACCGACGCCGGACCGCTGATCACGTCTGCGAGCGCACTGCTGACCGAGACCTTCAGCGAGTCGTGGACCGGCCTCGCCGCCACCGACGCGGAACGGATCTCGCGTGCCATCGCACGGATGGCACTGAGTTATGTCGCGATGCCGCCCGAGGGCGACCGTGACGTGGCGGCCGACCTGGCCGCCGTGATGGCCCCGGCGGTCGAGGCCGCCCGCGAGGGCAGAGGAAGGGTGTGAGGGTGGTGAGCGACATCCTGATCGGTGTCGAGGAACTGACCGATGCGATGCTGTCGTCGGCACCGCCGGTGATCCTCGACGTGCGCTGGCAGCTCGGCCGCACCGACGGACACGAGCGGTACCGCCAGGGACATCTCCCGGGCTCGGTGTACGTCGACCTCGACACCGAACTCGCCGACCCGCCGTCGCCGGAACTCGGCCGGCATCCGCTGCCGTCGCCGGCTCGACTGCAGGACGCCGCCCGGCGCTGGGGGCTCGACGACACCAGCCGTGTGGTGGTCTACGACGACATCGGCAACCTCGCCTCGGCCCGCGCCTGGTGGCTGCTGCGCTGGGGCGGGCTCACCGACGTCCGGATCCTCGACGGCGGACTCGGTGCCTGGGATGCCGCCGGGATGCGTCTGTCGAAAGGGGATGCGACCCCGCGGCCCGGTCGGGTGACGTTGTCGGCGGGCCATCTGCCGACGGTCACCGTCGACGAGGTGGCCGACCTCTCCGCACGCATCGCGGCCGGGGACACGCCGTCGCCTGCGCTGCTGCTCGATGCCCGCGCCGGTGAACGCTACCGCGGTGAGACCGAACCGGTCGATCCCCGCGCCGGACACATCCCCGGTGCGCACAGCGTTCCCACCGCCGGGAACCTCGACGCCGACGGCCGGTTCCTGTCACCGTCGCAGTTGCGTGAGCGTTTCACCGCGGCCGGGGTCACCGACGCAACGCGCGCCGTCGTCTACTGTGGGTCCGGGGTGAACGCGGCCCATGAGTTGGCCGCGATCGAGATCGCCGGATTCGAGGGGATTCTGTTTCCGGGTTCGTGGTCGCAGTGGTCGGCTGATCCGAATCGTCCTGCCGGATCGGGTGCGCAGCCCTAGACCGAACCGTCGACCAGTCGTCAGGAGTACGGCAATGCGCGATTTCTTATGTCGGGAATGTGGCCAACAGCTGACCTTCGAGAACTCCCTGTGCCTCAATTGTGGTCGGGCGCTGGGTTTTCACCTGAAGTCTCGGACCATCGTGGTGCTCGACGACGACGGCCGTGCCGACGTCGACGGCACACCGCTGCAACGGTGTGCCGATGCCGATGTGGCCGCGTGCAACTGGCTCGTCGAGCGCGGCGAGGGATCGCCGTCGCTGTGTGAATCGTGCCGGCTCACCCGCACCCGGCCCGGCGACGACGACGCCGATGCCCTGGCCGCCTGGGCCGAATCCGAACTCGCCAAGCGCCGTGTGGTGCTGGAACTCGACGAACTGTCGCTGCCGATCATCGGCAAGGACACCGATCCCGACAACGGCCTCGCCTTCGACCTGCTCTCCAGCGCGGTGAACCCGGTGACCACCGGCCACGCCAACGGGGTGATCACCCTCGACCTCGCCGAGGGTGACGACGTGCACCGCGAAGAACTGCGCGTGTCGATGGACGAGCCGTACCGAACCCTGATCGGCCACTTCCGCCACGAGATCGGGCATTTCTACCAGATGGTCCTCGTCGGCGACGGGCCGAATCGCGAACGCTACGAGGAACTGTTCGGCGATCCCGACACCGACTACCAGGCCGAGCTGGACCGTCACTACTCCGAGGGGCCGCCGTCGGGCTGGGCGGACGACTACGTGTCGTCCTATGCCACCATGCATCCCGCCGAGGACTGGGCCGAGACCTTCGCCCACTACCTGCACATCCGCGACACCCTCGACACCGCAGCGGCATTCGCCCTGGCACCGGCCGGCGCCACCCTCGACGCCGACCTGCCGGGCACGGTGGGCTTCGAGCGGATCATCGAGTGGTGGCTGCCGCTGAGCTGGTCGCTCAACCAGATCAACCGGTCGATGGGACACCAGGATCTCTACCCGTTCGTCCTGCCGCAGCCGGTCCTGGACAAGATGGAGTTCATCCACACACTGGTGACCGCCGACCGGTAGGTCAGCGCACGGCGGCCTCCTCGCGGATGGGGCACTCGGTGCGGGTGTAGATGGTCGGCATGCACAGATTGCAGTGGATGCACTGCGACTGTGTGGTGGGGTCTGCGCTGATCCGTTGCGGCAGATCGGGTTCGCGCAGCAGGGCGCGTCCCATCGCGAGGAAGTCGAAGCCCTCGCCGAGCACCTCGTCCATACTGGCGCGGTCGGTGATGCCGCCGAGCGCGATGATCGGCAGGTCGACGGCCTCGCGCAACCGCCGTGCCAGTGGCAGCAGGTATCCGGAGTGGTACTGGTAGCGCTTGAGGAAGAACGGGCCGCCGACCTTGAGTCCCCACTTCATCGGACCGCTGAACGCATCGGCGAACGCGGCGCGGGGGGCCTCGCCGTGGAACAGATACATCGGGTTGAGAAGTGAACTGCCCGCGGTGGGTTCGATGGCATCGAGGTGGCCGTCGGTCTCGAACAGCTGCGCCACCTGGCATGCTTCGTCGACGTTGAAACCGTGCCAGGGTCGACGCGGTGCGCCGATCGCACCCACGCCGTCGTACATGTTGAGTTTGGCCCAGACCGCGACGCCGTCGCCGACCTCCTCACGAACCGATTCGAGGACCTCGCGCGCCAGCCGTGCCCGGTTGACCAGCGATCCGCCGTATCCGTCGTGACGGCGGTTGAGCAACGGTGACAGGAACGAACTGATCAGATAGTTGTGGCCACAATGGATTTCGAGCGCATCGAATCCGGAGTCGACGGCGATACGGGCCGCACGGCGAAAGGTCGCGCGCAGGGCCGCGATGTCGTCGGCGTCGGGAGATTTGCACAGTGCCATGCCCATCGGGGCCGGAATCCGTGAGGCGGCCAGTGCCGGAGCACGATTGGAGATGGAGTTGGCGACCGGGCCGGCATGTCCGATCTGCGCGGCGGCCAGGGCACCCTCGCCGTGGATGGCGGCGGTCAGCTGGGTGAGGCCGGGTGCGGCCTCGGGGCGCAGGTAGATCTGATGGCGGTCGGTGCGACCCTCCGGTGACACCGCGCAGTAGGCGACGGTGCTGATCGCGACGCCACCGGCCGCGGTCTCCCGGTGGAACTCGATGAGGTCCTCGGTGACCAGCGCGTCGGGGGTGCGGCCCTCGAAGGTGGCGCATTTGATCAGCCGGTTGCGCAGGTGCAGCGGTCCGAGCCGGGCGGGGGCGAACGGGTCGGGGGTGGCGGGGTCGGGCGGGATGTGGGCCGGGCTGGTCATCGATCTCTCCTCTGGGGCTGTGCCGGATGGGGCTGTGCCGGATCGGCGGGGGCGTCGAGACCGGCGTTGACGAACTGCGTGAGGGTGCTGATCGACTCCGCCGACAACGACCGCTGCCCGCCGAACCGCGTCAGCAGCAGGGCGAAGGCCAGCGCCCAGCGGCGGCGGGCATTGGCGGCGTCGAGGCCGGGGACCAGTGCGGTCAGGACGGTGGCCCACTCGTCGAGGTGGAACCACGGGCGCGACCAGGTGGCATCGGGGTGGTCGTCGACGAACCGGGCCAGCAGCTGCAGGTGCAGGTGTCCGAGCGGATCGGCGTGCAGGGCCACGAACGGTGCGACGATCACCGTCACCACGTCGGCGACCGTCGTGCCGGCATCCGGCGAGGTGTCGATGGCCTCGAGGGGATCGGCCCACAGCGGTGCCAGACGGGTTTCGATCAGGGCTGTGGTCAGGCCGTCCTTGGAGCCGAAGTGGTAGTGCACCGCCGCCGGGTTCACACCCGCGCCGGCGCAGATCGACCGTACCGACACCTTGTCGTAGCCGTCGGCCAGGAACAGTCGTTCGGCGACGGTCAGCAGCATGTCCCGGGTGTCGGCCCGATCGGGAAGTGGGCTGATGGGGGCCATGGATTCTGATTCAAGCACAGTTCAATCACTGATTCAATCAGTGATTGAAACCGGGTTGTGCGGCCGTCCCGTGACCGGGTTACCGACCGGTAGTGGGGACGCACTGCGGCCCGGATGGCCTGCGACGTAGGCTGGAGGGCGTGTCTGAACACTTCCAAACAGTTGTCCTGGGTGCTGGTCCAGGTGGGTATGTGGCCGCGATCCGGTCCGCCCAACTGGGCATGAAGACCGCCGTCATCGAAGAGAAGTACTGGGGCGGTGTCTGTCTGAACGTCGGGTGTATCCCGTCCAAGGCGCTTCTCCGGAACGCCGAACTGGCCCACATCTTCAACCATCAGGCCAAGACCTACGGCATGTCGGGCGAGGTGTCGTTCGACTTCGGCTCCGCGTTCGACCGCAGCCGCAAGGTCTCCGAGGGCATCGTCAAGGGTGTCCACTTCCTGATGAAGAAGAACAAGATCACCGAGATCGACGGCTACGGTGTCTTCACCGACGCCAAGACCATCCAGGTCGGCGACCGGACGATCACCTTCGACAACGTCATCATCGACACCGGCTCCACCGTCAAGCTGCTGCCGGGTGTTCAGCTCTCCGACAACGTCGTGACCTACGAGACCCAGATCCTCACCCGCGACCTGCCGTCGTCCATCGTCATCGTGGGTGCCGGCGCGATCGGCATGGAGTTCGGGTACGTCCTGGCCAACTACGGCGTCGACGTCACCATCGTCGAGTTCCTCGACCGCGTCCTGCCCAACGAGGACGTCGACGTCTCCAAGGCCATCGCCAAGGAATACAAGAAGCTCGGCGTCAAGGTCCTCACCTCCACCAAGGTGCAGACCGTCACCGACAACGGCGGCAACGTCACCGTCACCTACAAGGACGCCAAGGACAAGGACGGCTCGATCACCGTCGACAAGGTCCTCATGTCCGTCGGCTTCGCGCCGCGCGTCGAGGGCTTCGGCCTGGACAAGACCGGGGTGGCCCTCACCGACCGTGGCGCCATCGCGATCGACGACCACATGCGCACCAACGTCGACGGCATCTACGCCATCGGCGACGTCACCGCCAAGCTGCAGCTCGCCCACGTGGCCGAGGCGCAGGGCGTGGTGGCCGCCGAGACCATGGCCGGCGCCGAGACCATGACCCTCGGTGACTACCGGTTCATGCCGCGCGCCACCTTCTGCCAGCCGCAGGTCGCCTCCTTCGGCCTGACCGAACAGCAGGCACGCGACGAGGGCTACAACGTCAAGGCGACGTCGTTCCCGTTCAGCGCCAACGGCAAGGCCCAGGGACTCGGCGAGACCGCAGGCTTCGTCAAGCTGATCACCAACGCCGACACCGACGAACTGCTCGGCGGACACCTCGTGGGCGACAACGTCTCCGAGATGCTCCCCGAGATGACCCTGGCCCACAAGTGGGACCTCACCGCCAAGGAACTCGCCCGCAACGTCCACACCCATCCGACGATGAGTGAGGCACTGCAAGAAACGTTCCATGGCGCGATCGGGCACATGATCAACCTGTAGGAACAGCTACGATCCCGACGAGAACTCCCACCCACACGATCTGCGGGTGGGAGTTCTCGTCTTTCACCCTGCAAGTGACAGTGGATGGTTGAGCCGATGAGGAGCGTAGCGACGAGACGTGTGTCTTCGGTGGTTGAGCCGATGAGGAGCGTAGCGACGAGACGTGTCGAAACCTCCGCCGGCCGAACTCGGATGTCGACCACTTCGGAGGTGGGTGCGTCCAACTCTCGAGCTGTACTCCTTGAACCGCAAGGGAGATAGCGCGCAAAGCGGGCTTTCGCGACCAATCGGGGTAGTGACCTCGGCGGTGGATGCGCCTACACTGACGATCACGTGACCGATCCGACTCGTCCACGAGAGGGAGTGGTTGTCATGAACATTCGTATCCGCCGTGCGGTCACGGCAATCGGGATCAGCGTCATCGCAGTCGGCGGGGCCGGTGTCGCCGTGGCGCCGGCATCCGCGGAAAAGCCTGCGATGCTCGATATCTCGGGAGATCTCGCGATCGCCCCCGGAGTGCACCTGCTCCACATCGAAGCCCACGGTGACCGGACGAAGTCCGGTGAGACCAGCGGCACCTATGTCGCGACCGTGATGGACGGCCGCAACCGCCTTCCGGTGCAGGTCAAGGGGCCGGTGACGTGCATCTACACCAAGGGCGACACCGGATCTCTGATCTATCCGATCGATGCGACATCGCCCGACCTGGTCCCGGCCGGCCTGAAGGGCGCCTATGCCGTCCAGATCACCGTCCGCAAGGGCGCGCCCGACATGGTGGGTGTGGTGGGGCCGATGGCGACCTCCTCCTTCCATGGATGTGAGCCCGGCACAACGCCGTTCACCTTCGACGGAAAGATCGGTCTGGACTAGATCATCGCGCGGATCGCGCGGAGCGACGCCACACCTGGGCGCCACACCCGGCGGCGAACACACACAGCGTGATCGCGGCGTAGTAGACCATCGCGCCGTTCGGTCCCCAGGGCGGGGTGAACGCGAGATCCTGTCCGGTTGCGAACTGCCCGTTGAGAAACGGCATGTAGCCCTGCACCGTGTAGCCGCCGTGAGGGATGAGGGCGATGGCGTTCTCGATCACATATGCCCACCCGAGCAGTACGATCGCGGCGACGGCCGGATGCGCTATGAGGGCGCCGAGTCCCGCACCGATCCCGCAGGCCAGGAACGCATAGATCGGTACCGCCACGACGAGCCGGGCGCCGTCGGACGTCCACAGATCCACGCCACCATAGACTTTCGGGAAGCCCGCCGACAGGATCAGCATGATCGCGGCCACCAGGATCGCACTCGAGATCGCGGCGCACACCCCGTAGGCCAGCCAGCGGGCGAGCGGTCCGGTCCAGGTGCGCGGGAACAGATAGCGTTGCCGATCCCGCTGATCGCCACGGGAATTGGTGGCCTCGGCGACGGCCGCGATCAACGCCCACACGATCGCGGTGAACTCGATGACCCAGAACACCGAGTTGGTGGTGGCGACCGCGGTCACCGAGATCGTGCTGGACAACGACGCGAACCGCTCCGACACCAGCGCCACCACCAGCGTGACGGCCAGCGGCAGGACGATCGCACCCGGGACGGCGGCCAGTACGAACGCACCCCGCCGGCCGCCGGCACGGATGAACTCGGCATCCACTGCACGCCACAACTGTTGTACTGCAACGGGACCGGTCATGATGCGACCGCCGTTCGCGGGGTGGTCAGGGCGACATACGCCGACTCCAGGTCCGCATGGGAACCGATGAAGCCGGCGATCGGGGCGTCGGCGGCGACGCGGCCACCGTCGAGGACCACCACGCGGTCACCGGTCCGGGCCACCTCGTCGAACATGTGGGAGGCGATCAGCACCGCACATCCGCGCGCGGTGAGATCGGCGATCAGCCCACGGAACCAACGGATTCCGTCGATGTCGAGGCCGTTGAGCGGCTCGTCGAGGATCAGGGCGGGGGCACGGCCGAGCAATGCCGCACCGATCCCCAGGCGCTGACGCATCCCGAGCGAGTAGGCGCTGACCCGACGTGAACCGACATCGGCCAGACCGACCTGGGCCAACACCTTGTCGACCCGGGCGGAATCGACGCCCCCGGCCGCGGCCAGCCACCGCAGATAGCGGCGGCCGGTGTGCCCTCCCGGCGCGGTCACATCCCCGCCGAGGTGGACGCCGAGGGCGGTCATCGGGGTGGGCAGCGACCGGGGCGGACGCCCGCCGATGTGTACCCGGCCCGAGCTCGCCGGCTGTGCGCCACAACAGGCGCGCAGCAACGTCGACTTGCCGGCACCGTTGCGTCCCAGCAGGTAGACCAGCTCGCCGGGTGCCACCGTCATCGAGACGTCGTCGAGGACGGTGACACCGCCGAGCCGGACCGTCAGATTCTCGGCGGTGATCATTGGTTGCAGTAGATGTTGAGGCCGACGGTCTTGACGCCCTGGCACAGCGAACTCGCCGACAGCCGCCAGTTCCCGTCGATCCGCTTGAACTGGATCGGCACCCGGATGGTCGGCCGACCGGCCGAACCGCTGGTCAGGGTGGCGGTGATGGTGTCACCGTCCTGCTTCGGGTCGGACACCTGATGCCAACCCAGCGGCGGGCGGAACAGGCCGAGCGTGTACACCGTGCGAGGCACGATCACCGCATTCATCCCACCCTCGAGATTCGCGGCCTTCGCCGAGTCCGACGCCGGTGTGGCGACCAGGAACTCGATGATGCTGTTCAGCTCTGCGGCGGTCGGCTGCTCGCTGGTGACCCGAAATCCTGCCGGTGCCGCGGTGGTCGCGGTGCCCGCGGGGGCGGTCGGCTCGGTGGTCCCCGGTGCCACCGCCACCGGAACATCTTGTGCCGGAACATCCTGGGCGGGGACCTCACCGGCGGGGACCTGGGCGGCAGGAGCCCCGGCCGCGGGTGTCGACGCGCCGGAGGCGGCCGGCCGCGTGGGCGTCGTCGAGGCACCCTGTCCGAGTGCGACGGTGACCACCGCCGGTGGTGCGGAGGCGACCTCGCGGTCGGCGGTGACGACCATCCCGACCACGCCGATCGTCACGATCACGGCGGCGATGATCGCGGACACCCCGGCCGCGGCCAACACCGTCGGAAGGTGGACTCCACCCGACGTCGTGGGTTCTGATGGCGGGGGTCCCGCCGGTTCGGGATCGGCCGACGACCCGGGATCTGCCGGCGGGGCCTGTGGCCCGGCGGAGACCGGTGCGGTCGGGTAGTCGGTGCCGTACTGATCGTCGACACCATAGGGAGCATTGCTCACGGTCGGTTCTCCTCGGTCGTGGCGGTCGCCCGGACGGAACCGAGGGCCGCGGTCAGCCCGTCGAGGATTCGACGGGGGAGCGGCGCCGGCTCAGCCGGAGAGTGATCTCGCAGTCGCCGTCGGGCGCCGGGGTCACGGTGACCCCGTAGTGGTCGGCGAGCGTCGGTGACCCCGAGGCCAGGGCGAACTCGATGGCGCCCCGGGCGATCCCCCGGGCCACCTCGGGGTGGGCGGCGCCCACCTGGCGCAGCGGGCAGGAACAGATGCGGATCTCGTGGGTGCCGAAGGCGCTCATCACATCCGAGACCCGAAAGCCCAGGTGGCGCAGGGTATCGGTGGCGATGGTCACCGGGTCGGGCAGATCGGTGTCCGTGGGTGGCGTCGGCATCCCGCCGGAGAGTGCCGATGCCCATGCCCGTCCGGCGCGCGCGGCGGCCTCCTCCCGGTCCGATGCCGTGGTCCCGAGTTGCTCGAACAGCGCCGACAGCAGCGGGTCGACCGCCATCTCGGCGATCGCCACATATCCGGTGCGGGGCCGGCCGCGGGAATCCGAGCGCAGGGTCAGCGCCGACGCCTTGCCGTCGTCGACGAGATTGCGCAGGTGGAAGCGCGCCGTGGTGGTGTGGATTCCCAGCCGCTGTGCCACATCCGGCGCCGCCAGCGGGGCGTCGGAGGCACGCAGCACCGACAGCACGGCGCTGCGTGGTTCGCTGCTCATGAGTGCACTCCCGGACCGATGGTGAAGGACTCATTCCACGTTACTTCCTGGGGGTCAGGACCATCAGGGTAACCACGGCGTCGGTGACGGCGGTCAGCGCGTGGGTGACCTGGGCGGCGACGTGAACCGCCACACCGGGAGACACGCTGACATGCTCGCCACCGACCGCGAAGTCGATCTCACCGGTCTGACCGAGTACCAGGATCGGATGCACCGCGCGGTGATCGGCCATCACCTGGCCGGCACGAAAAGCGATGCGCACCACGGTGACCCCGTCGGCCCGCGCCATCGCATCGATGGTCGGGCCGTCGGAATCGGCGGGCGCCGGGGACCGCAGACCGTCGATGACGGTGTACACCCCGGCATCGGTGGTGTGCGCGGTGCTCATCGGTCGGCCGGCTTGCGGGCGATGACCTCGATCGCGGCGAGGTTGTCACGGTAGGTGGTGAAGGTCTTGCGCATGCCCAGGACCCGCTTGCGGGCGGCGGGCTGCCGGATGACGTTCGCGACGAAACGCAGTGTGCGGCCCACACCCTCGTCGGCGATCACACGCCGCGGCTGCAGCAGCGCCATCGGGGCGAAACGTACCGTCTCGATCTCGAAGCCGGCATCGGTGAGCACCGTGCGCCATTCGGCCTCGGTGAGCGGCCGGGCGTTGACCTTGATCGAGCGGGCGAGGGACTTGCGGATCTCGGTCTTCTGGTCGTCGGAGAGGGTGTCGGGGTTGAGGGCGAGCTCATGGATGGCATAGCGCCCGCCGGGGCGCAGCACGCGGAAGGCCTCGGCGATGATGTCGGCCTTGTGTCGTTCGGACTGCATGGTGAGCATCGCCTCGCCGATCGCGGCGTCGACGCTGGCGTCGTCGAGGCCGGTGGAGTCGGCGTCGGCGGTCACCACGCGGCCCCTGCTGCCGACGACCTGCTGCGTCAGCGACACGGCGTCGGCGTCGGCCTCCACGCCCACATAGCTGCGCGGGTTGCGTTCGAGGATCGAGGTGGCGGTCTTCCCCAGGCCGGGCGCGATCTCCAGCACATCGGCATCGGTGAGGTGGGCGTCGTCGAGCAGTTGCTCGGTGAGTGCGCGGCCACCGGGGCGCAGCACTCGTTTGCCCAGGTGGGCGAGCAGCCAGTGCCCGGGCAGGTCCTCCACCTTGCGTTCGGCGAGGGGCAGGCGATCCCCGGAGGGGGCGGTCTCGGACATGGCAACTCCCGGATGGATGAATTAAAAGGAACATCCATACTCTAAATTCACGCAGCCGATAAGGCAAGGGTTGCCTAAGTGTGAATTGTCCGACTTGCCGGCCGGGGGAGTGAGCCCGACGAGATGCCGACACCCGGGTGGTGTGGACGGCCCGGGTGGTGTCGACGGATGGGCGACTACAGTCGGCGACTGATGGTGACAGCGGAACGAACCCGGATCTGGACGCCGCCCTGGCGTGTGGATCTGCGGACGACCGTGGGTCTGCACCGGCGAGGTGGTGGTGACCCGGCGTTCCGGTACGGCAACGACGGTTCGCTGTGGCGTGCGGTGCACACCCCCGACGGCCCCGGAACCCTCACGATGCGGCATGCCGGCGGTGAGGTGGTGGCCCGGGCATGGGGGTCTGGTGCGCCCTGGCTGCTCGACCACGTGCCCACGATGCTCGGCGTCGACGACGACCCGACGGCCATGCCGATCCACGACGACGTGGTGCGCGAGTTGGCCAGGCGTGGTGAAGGTTTGCGTATCGCCCGCACCGACAGGGTCTGGGAGGCCCTCGTCCCGGCCGTCCTGGAACAGAAGGTGGTGGGTGCCGAGGCGTGGCGTGCTTGGCGATACCTGTTGCGGCACTTCGGTGAACGCGCCCCCGGTCCGGTCCCGGACACGATGCGGGTGCCACCGCCGCCGACGGTATGGGCCGACATCCCCGGATGGGAGTGGCATCGCAGCGGGGCCGAACCCGTCCGGATGCGTACCATCCGCGGCGCCACCGCCATGGACGTCGAGGCACATCCCGATCGGCTCGACGTGCTGCGCGGCGTCGGTCCGTGGACGGTGGCCGAGACCCGCGCACGGGCTGTCGGCGATACCGACGCGGTCCCCGTCGGCGACTACCACATCCCGAAACTCGTGGGTTACAACCTGATCGGTGAACCCGTCGACGACGACGGAATGCTCGAACTCCTCGAACCCTATGCCGGGCAGCGATTCCGATTGATCCGCCTGATCGTACTGTTCGGGGTGTGGCCCGAACGCCACGGACACCGGATGAGTGTCCGCGACCATCGGGAGATGTGACGCCGAGAGCCGGCCATCTCTGAGACGGTCGCGAGTCGGCGCGACATGACAGGGGCTCCGCCAAGTCAACCGGCCACCCGCACACGATGATTGAGCCGACGCGGAGCGCAGCGACAAGTCGTGTCGAAATCTCCGCCAGCCGACCTCACCACGCAACCACGCACCGGCATACGATGATTGAGCGACACGGAGCGCAGCGACAAGTCGAGTCGAGATCAACCACCGCGGATGAATCACCCACCGGCACAAGATGATTGAGCCGACGAGGAGCGTAGCGACAAGTCGTGTCGAAATCTCCGTCACCCGACCTCACCACGCAACCACCTCAGAGACGGTCACCTACGAGAGCAACTAGACGGCCTGCTCAACCACCCACCTGCATACGATGATTGAGTCGACGCGGAGCGCAGCGACAAGGCGAGTCGAAATCTCCGCGACCCGACCTCACCACGCAACCACCCACACCCCCAGTCACACAACAATTCCTGTCACACCCCCCGACTACACTGGAACACAAGATCGAACACCACCCGAGGGGGCGACCACATGACCACCAACACCGACACCGACACCGATGTTGAAGTCATGTCGGTGTTCACCCTCACCGACCCGATCACCGATTACACACGCATCCAACACCTTTCCTCCACCCACGTCGACACCATCGCCGAAAACCTACAACGCGACGAATACCGACTGATGGCCCGCAAAGTCCTCACCGCCCACCAGATCGCCCGACACACCATCGACCACATGCTCGTCACCACCACCTCCACCACCGCGCGTATCGCCCGCACCGCAGACAAAGCCGCCACCTCCCAAGTCGCCATCGCACTACGCACCTCACCCGCGATCGCCGCCGACTGGATCTGGATCGCCGGACTCCTCACCGGATGGGACCGCCTACGCCAAGCGTTCCTCGACGGCCACTGGAGCTTCACCCGCACCCGCTACCTACTCACCGAACTCGCCCACCTCACCGACCCCGACGTCCGCACCTACGCCGAAACCTGTGCCCTCGCCCTCGCCGACCGGCCCACCGCCGACCGCACCCTGCGCAACCAGATCGCCGAAATGGTCATCGCATTGGACCCCGACGCCGCCGCCGACCGCCGCGAAGAATTCGCCGACACCGAACAAAACGTCACCATCACCGACGACACCCACGGCCACATGCGTCTCCACGCCACCATGCCCGCCGACGTCGGAGTGTTCCTGGCCACCAGCATCCGCAACCTCATCAACGAACGGATCTGCCCCCGCGACCCCCGCCCCACAGGCCGGCTACGCGTCGAAGCACTCAAAGAACTCCACCACATGCCCGACGCCGTACTCGCCTGCACCTGCGACGACGAACACTGCACCCGCGCCATCCCACTACCCCCGACACCAGCCCCCGACCCCGAACTCGACCTCGACTACACCCCACCACCCACACCCACGCCCGCACCCGCACCAGCGCTGGTCGACGACGACGTCGAGATCGAGGCAGAAACCGACGAGGGCGCCGGGCCGCGACCTCCGATCGCGTTGATACCCGCACAATCATCGTTGACCGTGATCACCGACCCCACCGGTGTGGCCGCACCCCGCCTGGTCGGTTACGGGGCGATCGACCCCCAGCATTGGCACGACATCGCCGACGGACACCTCGTCACCCGTATGGACCTACCCGAACTCGAGTTGCCCGAACTCGATGATCCCGGAATCGATCTCGCCGCGATCGGCCGTAACCTCGCCGCCTGGCAAACCGTCACCACCATCACCGAACGCGGTCTGGCCCCACCGGTCGACCCCACCGGGCACGGCGGATATGTGAACCCACCCCGCTGGGCATTGTGGTACCAACCCCGAGACTGGCTACGGCAGAAGATCATCTGGGACAAGACCTGCCGGTACCCCGGGTGCGGGCGTGATGCCGCCGACTGCGAACTCGACCACCTCGTCAAATTCAACCGAGCCGACCCCCGAGCCGGTGGGTGGACCGTCGAATACAACCTCATCCCGTTGTGTCGCGCCGATCATCAGCGCAAACACCTCGGATTGTGGATCCCGACCATGCTCGCCGACCGTGCCGTCACCTGGCGCAACCCGGTATCCGGGAAGACCGTCACCACGTTCCCCGGATAGCGGTGGTGTGTCCGGATCTGGTTACGGACACACTCGTCTCACCGGGTTTCGACACGGGTCCTCGCCTCGCGGCTCGGTCCCGGCTCAACCATCCAAATACGCTGTTGCCATGGGTGGTTGAGAGAATCAAAGTAGCGCTCTCATCCAAACAAGGTGTTCCCGTTGATGGTTGAGCCGACGAGGAGCGTAGCGACGAGCCGTGTCGAAACCTCCGCCGGCCGACGTCCGATGGCGACCACCCTGAAGACCGGTTGCGGACACGCTCGTCTCACCGGGTTTCGACACGGGTCCTCGCCTCGCGGCTCGGTCCCGGCTCAACCATCGAAATATGCTGCAGCACCGGCAATTAAGGATATGCGCATCTCGCGGAGTTCAATCTTGGATACACCATCGGAACCGCCACCACTGCCCGAGACGGTTGCGGACACCCCTGCTTGATCGAACCGGTGTGAGTGCTGGTCGAACAATGCTCGCCGAGTGGCGACATCGGCTCACGCCGACTCGAATCATTGTGGAGCCACCCTTGTGCCGACAGACTCGTGACCCGATACCGAGACTTGGGGGTAGAACTGTGTCCGAGAAGTCCACGCACACCGGGTACACGCGGCCCGGCCGCACCAGATCCCGTTGGGGCCGACTGGGGGTCGCGGCCGTCGCCGTCGCCGCGGTGACCGGCCTGACGCTGTCGGGCTGCTCGTCGTCGGACGACGAAGCGTCCGACTCGTCGAGTAGGGTCACCCTGACCATCGGTGACCAGGTCAAGAGCACCCAGTCGCTGCTGGAAGCCGCCGGTGAGCTCGACAACCTGCCCTACGACATCACCTGGGCCTCGTTCGAATCCGGTCCGCCGCTGCTGGAGGCCGCCGGTGCCGGCAAGGTCGACTTCGGCGGGACCGGCGACGTCCCGCCGGTGTTCGCCCAGGTCGGTGGAGCGCCGATCAAGATCGTCGGGGTACAGGCACGTACCGAACCCAACGACTTCCTGCTGGTCCCGGACGGTTCGCCGGCCCGATCGATCGCAGATCTGAAGGGCAAGAAGATCGCCTTCGCCAAGGGATCGAGCTCGCACGGCCTCGTCCTTGCCCTGCTCGAGCAGGCGGGTCTCGAACCCGACGACATCGACGCGACCTATCTGTCTCCTACGGAGGCGTTGTCGGCGTTCTCCTCCGGGCAGGTCGACGCGTGGGCGGTATGGAACCCGTACAGCACACTGGGACAGGCACAGGCACACGCCAAGGTGATCGCCGACGGTGCCGGACTGACCACCCAGCAGGTTTACTACCTCGCCTCCGATCAGGCCCTGGGTGACGCGCGCAAGCGTGAGGCACTCAGCGATCTGCTCGGCCGTCTGACCCGCGCCAACCAGTGGTCGGTGACACACGCCGACGAATGGGTGCCGATCTTCAGCAAACTCACCAAGCTGCCCGAGCCGATCGCCCGTGCGACCTTTGCCACCGGCTCCGGACCGCTGGTTCCCATCGGTGACGAGCAGATCGCCAAGCAGCAGAAGCTGATCGACCTGTTCGCGGGCGCCGGTGAGATCCCCAGGGCACCCAAGGCCGCCGACTACTTCGACGCACAGTTCAACAGCGCGGTCACCGGAGCAGGGGTGAGCGGATGACCGGGGCGGTCATCGAACGCTCCGCGCCGTCGGCCCGGGCAGAGCCGGGCCAGCATCGGAAGAGCACATCGGGTCGTCGGCGAGGCCGGCTGCAGCGCATCGGTTCCGGTCCCTGGATTCGACTGGTCTCCCCGCTCGTGATCCTCGCGTTGTGGCAGATCCTGTCGTCCCGGGGGGTGATCCCGGAGAGCAAACTGGCACCTCCGACTCAGGTGTGGGCTGCGGCGCAGGAACTCTGGGCCGACGGCAGCCTCCAGGACGCGCTGGCGGTGTCGTTGCAGCGCGTGGGGATCGGCCTTGCCCTCGGCGTGACGGTGGCGGTGTTGCTCGGGCTGCTGGTCGGCTTCTTCCGGGTGGCCGACCTCGCCATCGACCCACCCCTGCAGATGCTGCGTACCGTGCCGTTCCTCGGACTCATCCCACTGTTCGTGGTGTGGTTCGGCATCGGTGAGGAACCCAAGATCCTGATGGTGGCGCTGGGCGTTCTGTTCCCGCTGTACCTGAACCTGGTGTCCGGTATCAAGGGCGTCGACCCCAAGCTCATCGAGGCCGGTCGCGCGGTGGGACTGGGCCGGCTCGGTCTGGCGCGCACCGTCATCATCCCCGGGTCGATGCCGGAGGCCCTCACCGGTTTCCGGCTGTCCCTCGGCGTCGCGTGGCTGTCGCTGATCGTGGCCGAACAGATCAACGCCGACGCCGGCCTCGGCTATCTCGTGATGAACGCGCGCACCTACTTCCGCAACGACATCATCGTGCTGGGGCTGGTCATCTACGCATTGCTGGGACTGATCAGCGACACGATCGTGCGCGGCCTGGAGAGCCGGCTGCTGCGATGGCGGGTGGTCCGATGAGCAGCCGCGTGGTGGTGGACGCCGTCGGCATCTCCCGGTCGTTCGGCGAGGTCGACGTGCTGCACGGGATCGACCTCACCCTGCACGCCGGGGAGATCGTCGCCCTGGTCGGCCGATCCGGCTCCGGCAAGTCGACATTGCTGCGGATCATCGCCGGGCTCGACGAGCAGCACGGAGGGTCCCTCGAGGTCGCCGGTTCCCGTGCCGTCGCCTTCCAGGAGCCGCGACTGCTGCCATGGCGCAAGGTCGCCAAGAACGTGTCGCTCAACCTCCGGCGGCCCGACTCCGATCGGCTCGCCGAGGACGCTTTGGGCGAGGTGGGTCTCGCCCACCGTGCGGACGCGTGGCCGCTCACCCTGTCCGGCGGTGAGGCACAACGGGTCTCACTGGCCCGGGCCTTGGTCCGCAATCCCGACCTGCTGTTGCTCGACGAACCGTTCGGCGCATTGGATGCACTCACCCGACTCGAGGCCCATGCACTGCTGACCCGGCTGTGGGAGACACATGGGTTCGCCGCCCTGCTGGTCACCCACGACGTCGAAGAGGCCGTCGTGCTCGCCGACCGGATTCTGGTACTCGAAGACGGATCCATCGCCCACGACGTTGCCGTCGACCTGCCCCGCCCGCGAGTCCGTGACGACCGCGCCCTGGTGGAACTGCGCGAGCAGGTGCTCGAACACCTCGGTGTCGGCGCCCGCGTCGGCGCGGTCCCGTCACCACCCGAGAGAGGATGAGCCCGCAATGAACAGCCCGACGACCCGGCGCGCGGACACCGACGGCCCCGCCCACTTCCACTGGTTCCTGCCCACCTCTGGCGACGGCCGCGAGGTGATCGGCGGCCTACAGTCGGCGGGGGTCCTGGGCACCGCGTCGACGATCCGGCCACCGGACCTGGATTACCTTGCGCTGGTGGCCAAGACCGCCGAACGGCTCGGATTCGAGTCGGTGCTCACCCCCACCGGGACCTGGTGCCACGACGCCTGGCTGACCACCGCGGCACTGATCCGGGAGACCAGCAGGCTCACCTTCCTGGTGGCCTTCCGGCCGGGCCTGATCACCCCGACACTCGCCGCACAGCAGGCGGCGACCTTCGCCGAGTTCTCCGGAGGCCGTCTGGCACTGAACATCGTGTGTGGGGGCGACGCGGAGGAGCAGCGTCGCTTCGGTGACCGGCTGACCAAGGAACAACGGTACGCCCGTGCCGGTGAGTTCCTCACCATCGTGCGACAGGCATGGACGGGGACACCGTTCGACTTCACCGGCGAGTACTACGACGTGTCCGGGGCTGTGGTCGCCCATCCGCCGGTTCCCGCACCGCCGGTGTTCTTCGGCGGCGCAAGCGAACCCGCCCGCGAGGTGGCCGCGTCTTCGGTGGACACCTACCTCACCTGGACCGAACCGCCGGGCAAGGTGGCGGCGTTGATCGCCGACGTGCGTGCCCGGGCCGCCCGGCACGGACGCACCCTGTCGTTCGGTATCCGGGCGCACGTGATCAGCCGCGACACCAGCGAGGAGGCCTGGGCCGAAGCACGCCGGCTCGTCGACCGGATGGACCCGGCGCTCATCGCCCTCGCCCGGGAACGGTTGCTGCAGTCCGAATCCGAAGGACAGCGCCGACAACTCGACCTGAACGCCGACCTCGACCGGCTCGAGGTCCATCCCGGGCTGTGGGCGGGATACGGACTCGTCCGTCCCGGCGCGGGAACCGCATTCGTCGGCAGTCATGCCGAGGTGGCGGCACTGATCGCCGAGTACCGTGCGATCGGCGTCGACCACTTCATCCTCTCCGGGCAACCGCACATCGAGGAGGCCTTCTGGTTCGCCGAGGGTGTCGTCCCGCTGGTGCGCGCGGCCGAGCGGGCCGCCGCCGGCCCGGCCGCGGTGGTCAGTGGTCGGGAACGCTGAGTTCGGCGCGGCTCGCCTTGATCTCCGCGTCGATCCGGGTGTCATCCCAGCCGAGTTCCGCGCCGGCGACGGCCGCCATCTCGGCCAGGTCGTCGTCGGCGGGGAGTCCGACCGTGCCGATCCCGGTGCGGCGCAACAACAGGTCGGACAGTGACCGCGGCGACTCGAAGCGTGCGGAGTAGGCGAGGGCGGCCAGTGGGATGCCGTCGTGGGTGACGATGCGCGCCAGCCGCGAGTCCTCGTCGGCGAGTGTATGCACCGCGGGTGCGGCACCGCCGTAGAGCTGTTCGACGATGCCGGAGTCGGCGTCGGACGCGGCGCAGCCGACCAGGATCGCCGTGGCCGACGTACTCGGCCGTACCTGCAGGCCGCCGATCGCGGCGAGGGTGTCCACAGTGCTCTCGGCGAAGGCCCGCGACGTGGTGTACTTGCCGCCGGTCGCCGACACGATGCCGTCGAGTCCGTCGGCGCGGTGATCGACGAGTTCCGATGCGCGACTGGCGTTGTAGGTGTCGGTGGAGGTCTGCTCGGTCAGCGGACGCAACCCGCCGTAGGCGGCGAGTACGTCGTCGGGTCCCAGCTGCACCGGCAGCATCGAGGTGGTGTTGACCGTCTCGAGGAAGTCGTCGATCGATGAGCGGGTGAGCCGCCAGTCGTCGACGTCGCCGTGATAGGGCGTCTCGGTGGGGCCGATCAGGCTCAGGCCGCGCCACGGCGCCACGCTGAAATGGCTGTGCCCGGACACGGTGAGCACCATCGTCGTCGACAACTGCCGGGTGACCAGGTAGATGCCCTCCGACCGCACCGGCGGGGCGGGCGGGGTGAGGACATCGGTGACCGGGCTGTTCGCCAGCACGTCACGCGCCCACGGGCCGGTGGCGTTGACCGTGACTCGGGCCCGGATCTCGCCCTGCCGGCCGGTCCGCCCGTCACGCACCTGCGCGCCGACGACGCGGCCACCACCACCGATGATCGTCTCCACGGCGACGTCGTTGGCCAGTTGTGCGCCGTAGGCACCGGCACTGCGCAGGAAGGCCAGGGTGAGCCGCTCCGGATTCGGCATCATCGCATCGTGGAACAGCGCACCCGACCGCAACCCGGTCAGGCCCCGCCGGGACAAGTCGTCGCGACTGAGAATCCGGTGCCGCGGAATCCGTTTGGAGCGATCGGCGATCCGGTTACGGTCGAAGGACAGCAAGTCGTAGGCGGTCAGCCCGACCCGCTCGACCAATCCGGGCTCGGGGAGCACCATGCCGATCGGGTCCACCAGATTGGGGGCGATCGACATCAGGGTGCGACGTTCGGCGAGCGATTCGCGCACCAGCCCGATGTCGAACTGCTTGAGGTAGCGCAGACCGCCGTGGACGAGTCTGCCGGTGGCCGCCGACGTCGCCCCGCCGTAGTCGGCGCGCTCGACCAGGGCCACCTGCAGGCCGCGGCTCGCCGCCTCGTAGGCCACGGTCGCACCGGTGATCCCGCCGCCGATGACCAGGACGTCGACGGTGGTGGTGCGACCGCCGAAATCGCTGCGCTGCAGAGGGTTCGGTGACCCTTCTGTGCCGGTCACGAGGTGGTCGCGATCGACGCGCGGATACGGGTGAGCAGGGGTTCGCGTTCGCTCTCGACGTCGAGCCACCCCAACCGCAGGATGCGTGCGGTGGTCATCCAGGGTGCGATCTCGGCCCGGCCGATCCCGGTGATCCGGGTGTACTCGGCGAGATAGGACCGCAGCATCACCCGGCGCACCGACTGATAGAGCGCCCGCTGGAATGCCGAGATACCGGGGAACAGTTCGGCTTCGGTGAACAGCAGACAGGTGGCGGCGACATCGGCTGCGGGGTGACCGGATGCGGTGGACTGCCAGTCGATGGTCGCGATCCCGGTGCCGTGCTCGAAGGTGTTGAGTGGGTGGAAATCCAGATGCAGCACCGAATTCCCCTCGGGCAGTGCCTGGATCTGCCTGCGCAGCGCGTCGCGCTCGCCCAGGGTCAGGCCCGACAGGGGACAGGTGTGCAGAAGGTTCTGGGCCACGTCGCGGACATCGTCGAAATCGGTGGTGGCGGTGGCGTGGATGGCCGTGTGCTCGCGCGCGAGTCGTCGTGCGACGGAGGCGATCTTGTACGGCCGGCGCTCGGCGACGGTGGTCAGGGCGTCGCCGTGTAGGCGGTCGACGACGATTCCCATCCGGCCGTCGGGCATGGTGACCGCACCGTGGTAGCGGATCGGGGTGACACCGAGCTGGTGGACGGTGGCCGAATCGCGGATCTCCTTGGCGATCATCGCGGTGTCGACGTCGTCCTTGAAGACCTTGATCACCTTGTCGTCGCCCCAGACGTGGATGTCGCTGGTGCGGCCGGTGGCGAGGAGCTCCCCGAGGCCGGTCTCGGTCATGCCTGCCTCACAGTGCCGTAGCCGATCTGCAGCGCATGCTCGACGACGGCGCGCTGTTGCTGTTCGGTGAGCTCTCTCGGTGTGCCCAGGGAGCTCGCATGCCAATAGATCTCGCAGAGCCACTCCAGCAGGAGGGCGTTGTCGGCGGCATTATCGACACCCATGCCGAGGGCCACCGCGCCGTGGTTGGCCATCAGTGCGGCAAGTCGACCCGACAGCGCCCGATGGACGGCGTCGGCGAGCTCGGGCGTGCCGAAGGTCGCGAACGGGGCCACACGCAGGGCACCACCGAGTGACAGCTGCTGATAGTGGATCACCGGGAGGTGATCGCGTACCACCGACAATGCGGTGGCGAAGCGGGAATGGGTGTGGACCACCGAGGTCATCGCGGCGAACTCCGGGCGCCGGTACACGCCGAGGTGCAGGTCGATCTCCGACGACGGGCGGGGGCCGTCGACGACCTCTCCGGACAGGGTGACCAGGGTCACCTGGTCGGCGGTGATGGCGCGCAACTGGGCGCCGGATGCCGTGATGGCCACGACGTCGTCGGAACGGGCACTGATATTGCCTGCGGTACCGACGAATACACCGGACTCGGCCAGGCGTCGAGCAGCCGTGGCGACGGTTTCTCGCAAGGTGGCGGCAGGTGAGGGGCCTGAGGACACGGGGTTCAGCCTGAAGGCCCGGGAAACCAAAGTCAAGTCTGGTTTCTGTGGAGGTAACCCGTGAGTCGGGTTATGGTTGCCTGGTGTCAACCGACCCCGATCAGCGTAGCGCCGAAGAGGCGGAGGCGCCGGGCGGGCATGTCCCGCAGGAAGACCTGGGCGGGGTCCCGCAGGAAGATCTGAGTAGGGTCCCGCAGGAGGATCTGAGCGGGGTCCCGCTGCGGCGCACGCCGACCCAGATGCGTTCCCGCGAGAAGGTGTCCCGGGCGCTGGCCGCGGCGGATCGGATCGCGGCCACCGAGGGGGTCGAGGCGCTCACCCTGACCCGGGTAGCCGACGCCGCCGGGTTGTCACCGGGAGCGCTGCATCAGTACCTGCCCGACCGGGAGGCCATCGCCGCAGCGCTCGTCGCGCGCTACCACGGTCGGATCGAGGCCCTGATGGACGTCGTGATCAGCCGCGTCGCCGAAGAGGACGTCGACGACCCGGTTGCCGAGGTGATCGGCCAGATCGCCCGCATCTACTCCGAGGAACGCATCGTCCGGCTGGTGCGGTCGGTGACCTCGGTGCCCGGTGACACCGGCCGGGCGCACAAGAACCGCATGGCCGCCAAGGTGCACGAACTCATGGTCGCGTGCGGCGTCCGCCGCACCGATGCGGTGGCCGCACGTGTGGTGTTCACGGCCACCGATGCGGTGATGCACGAGGCCTTCGGCGGCGACGAACCCGACCTCGCCCTGCTCGACGAACTCGAGTCGATGCTGCGTACCTACCTCGACGGCGACTGATCGGCCGGCGACTGATCGGCCGCTGACCGGCCGGCGACCACCGAACCGGTGTGCGCGTGGATCCGGCGTACGGCCGGGATCACCGCGAGCAGACCCGCCGCGGGGATCAGGAACGCCGGTCCGATACCGGAGCCGGACGCGATCGCGCCGATGGTGACCGCACCCAGGATCACGCCGACGTAGTTGAACAGGTTGACCCGCGCGATCACCTCGTCGCGGCGGGCGGGCAGGATGCGGCCGGCGGCGGCGAATGTCACCGGCACCAGCATGCCGACGGCCACGCCGGCGATCGCGAAACCGGTGACCGCACCGGCGAAGGTGGGGACCGCGGCGACGACGATGCATCCGGCGAGCCCGATGACGATCGCGGCGATCGCCAGCCGGGTCACCCCCCACCGCATCTCCAGCCGGTCGGTGAGCAGCCGTGAGATCAGCGTGGTGGCCTGATAGAGCGCATATCCGAGGGGCGCGAGGCGGGCGACACCGTCGAAGGCCTCGGTGAGATAGACGGTGCTCCACGTCGACACCGCCGAGTCCAGCATGTACGCGGCCATCAGCACGATCCCGACCACCCAGATCGCGCGACGCGGCAGGACCGGCCGCGCGTCGTCGGCGGCCCGCGGATCGGTCTTCGGGGCGGCGCGTTCCCGCGACGGGTCGAGCGCCCCGAATCCGAACGCCGCGACCGCGATCTGCACCACGGCGGCGGTGAACAGCGCACCCACCGCGCCCGCCGAGGACGACAGGAATCCGCTCATCGCCACCGCACCGAGTGCCGCGGCCGCGGTGTAGGCGGCATAGAACCGGCCCAGATGGGCGATGCCCGTGCGGGCCTCGAGCATGGTGCCCTGCATGTTGACCGCGGCGTCCATGGTGCCCAGCCCGATTCCGTAGACGATCACCGCGGCCAGGAACACCCCGTACGCCGGGGCGAGTGCCATGGTCGCGATCGCGACGGTCTGGACGGCGAGCGCGGCACACACCGCGACCCGGCTGCCGCGGCGGACCGCGAGGAAATCGGCGGCCACCGAACCGAGTCCGGCCATCACGCACGTACCCAGCAGGATCAGCGACACCCCGGTCTCGTCGATGCCCCACGTGTCCTGGAAGGTGGGCAGCGCGGTCATCACCGCCGCATAACCGAGGCCCTGTGCGGCATATCCCGCGGCGACCGCGGCCTTGCGGGCCCGCAGGCCACCGCCGACCGGCAGGTCTGGTCCGGTGGAGGAGTGGGTCGTCACGATGCGGTGTCGCCTCCTTCGGTGCCGCCGGGCATCGGGTCGAGTGCGGTGCGGTCGGAGGTGTCCTTCAGGGCCACACCCGATGCCCCGAGCCGGCGGGCCCCGTCGACCAGGGCCCGCACGATCCGGGCGGCCTGGACGTAGCCGAGGCCGTCGGGCGGGTGCACGTTGGAGATGCAGTTGCGTTCGGAATCGCGTCGCCCGGGTCGGGGCAGGTGGGTCAGGTAGATGCCGAGGCTGTCGGCGACCGACAGGCCTGGGCGCTCACCGATGATCACCAGCAGGGTCTGCACGCCCAGCACCTCACCGATGTGGTCGCCGAGGGCCACCCGTGCGCCGGTCGCGACGACCGGTGCCGCCACCTGCAGATCCGGGGTGAGGGCGTCGACGACGGCCGCGGTCAGCGCCACCGCGTGAGTGCTCACCGCCGTCGCCGAGAGGCCTTCGGCCACAACGATTCCCACATCGGCTCCGCCATCGGGTGGGGTGAGGGCGCCGAGATCGGCGGGCAGACGGCCGAGATCGGGGCGTCGCAGATACTCCGCGCGCGATGCAGCGCGCCCGGCCACCACGGCGGGTTCGCCGAGCCCCAGCCGGCGCAGGCCGACGGTCAGTGCGTCGACGTCGAGCGGGGTGTGCACCGCGTCCCGGGCCGCGGCGTGGTCGGCCTGGAACCGCAGCAGATCGGCGGTGGAGGAGGCATAACCGCTGCGCTGCAGTCCGATTCGTGCCTGGGTGTACCCGCGCAGGGGATTCCAGGGGTCCGGGAACTCGGGGGAACTCATGACGCGGCCAGCCCGCGCAACGGCGACTGCGACGGATCCAGCGGCAGGATGCGACCACCCGAATCGGCCATCCCCTGCCGTTGCAGCCACGTCTCGAACTCCGGAGCTGCCCTCAGGCCCAACACATTCCGCAGATACAGCGCATCGTGGAACGAGAGGCTCTGATATCCGAGCATGATGTCGTCGGCGCCGGGCACGGTGATCACGAAGGCCACCCCGGCCAGCCCGAGCAGGCTCAACAGCGTGTCCATGTCGTTCTGGTCGGCCTCGGCATGGTTGGTGTAACACACGTCGACGCCCATCGGCAGGCCGAGGAGCTTGCCGCAGAAGTGGTCCTCGAGGCCGGCACGGATGATCTGCTTGCCGTCGTAGAGATACTCCGGGCCGATGAACCCGACGACGGTGTTGACCAGCAACGGCCGCAGCTCCCGGGCGACCGCGTAGGCGCGGGCCTCCAGGGTCTGCTGGTCGACCGGCCGCCCATCGGTACCCAGGTGCGCTCCCGCCGACAACGCCGACCCCTGCCCGGTCTCCAGATACATCACGTTGCTGCCGACGGTGCCGCGCCCCAGCGAGCGGCCCGCCTCGTCGGCCTCCCGCAGGATCGCCAGGTCGACGCCGAAACCACGGTTGGCGCCCTCGGTGCCGGCCACCGACTGGAACACCAGGTCGACCGGGGCGCCCTGCTCGATCAGGCCTATGGTGGTGGTGACGTGCGAGAGCACACACGACTGCATCGGGATGTCGTAGCGCATCCGGATGTCGTCGAGCAGTTCGAGCAGCGCGGTGGTGGCCTGCGGGGAGTCGGTGGCGGGGTTGATCCCGACCACCGCGTCACCGCTGCCGAGCAGCAGGCCGTCGAGCATCCCGGCGGCGATTCCACGGGGGTCGTCGGTGGGGTGGTTGGGCTGCAGGCGGGTGGCCAGCCGTCCGGGCACGCCGATGGTGGTGCGGAAGGCGGCGGTCACCTCGATCCGCCGGGCGACGGCGACCAGATCCTGGTTGCGCATCAACTTGCTCACCGCCGCAACCATTTCCGGGGTCAGGCCCGGACCCACCTCGCGGAGGCGCCGGGCTCCGTCGGGCGCGACGACCTGCTCCAGCAGCCAGTCGCGCAGACCGCCGACCGTGAGCGGGGCGAGCGGCGCGAACGCGGTCCGGTCGTGGGTGTCGATGATCAGGCGGGTGATCTCGTCGGTCTCGTACGGCACCACCGCCTGCTCCAGGAAGACCGTCAGCGGCAGATCGGCGAGCACCCATGCGGCCGCAGCGCGCTGCGCATCGGATTCGGCTGCGCACCCGGCCAATTCGTCACCGGAACGCGCCGGGGTGGCCTTGGCCAGCACATCCACGAGACCGGTGAACTCGTAGGTGTGTCCGCGCAGCGTCTGACGGTATCTCACACGAGGTCAAGCTACGCCATCTGCCAGGTCTTGGCTGTCCATGTGGCGTGGCACCCGGGGCAGGGCGATCAGGTGCACCGCGATCCCGATCAGGGGACCACAGATCAGGGCCAGCGCCACACGGTCGGTGACCGCGATCGGCAGGAGCAGCAGGAGTACCGACGCGACCGTCGCACACCACCAGCCGATCGCATACAGCCGGTGCGCGCCGACGGCGAGGGCCGCCGCACCGGTGATGGTGAGCAGGGCCAGCGCGGTGGCGCCGAGGGTGAACAACGCCAGGGCGGTGCCGTCGAGCCGGAAACCGGCACCGAAGACCACCCGCAGCAGCCACGGGCCGACCAGCGCGGCCAGTCCGGCACCGACCACCCCGATCGCGGTGACCGCGGCCAGCGGCAGCGCCGCCGAGGCGACCAGACGATGGCGCGCGGCGACGAACCGGGAGATCAGCACCCCCTGAAAACTGTTCAGCGGCACCAGCAGTGGTGCGCGCGTCAGGGTGATGGCCAGGATCACCGCGCCCACCACGTCGGGGTCGTCGGCGGCCCGGGAGGTGAGCGAGATCAGCACCGGGAAACCCATCACCACCACCGCACTCGCGGCGGCGGCGGCCATCGCGGTGAGGGTCTGCACGGTGAATGTGCGGGTGCCGACGTCGGCGGGGCTGTTGACCACCGCCCGTGCGCGAGCCGAGCCGAGCAACAGCAGCATCCACGACACCGACCCGATCACGGTGATCACCAGGAATGCCGTCGTATCCCAGCCGAGCGCCAGGGCCAGGCCGGCGCCGGCCAGCCGGATCAGTGCATCCACCGACAGCAGTACGGCGAAGACACCCCACGACAGCGTCCCCGACAGCGCACCGGACAGGTGCGCGTAGACCGCGAAAGAGGCCACACCACACGCCAACAGCACCACCGACAGCCAGCGGTGGGCGTCGAAGACCGCCCCGCTCCACAACGGTGCGGTCACGGCGACGGCGACGGCCAGCCCGACACCGATACCGAGGTTGACCCGCAGGGGCCGGGCCCGCGGGTGCCGGCCGCCGGTCCCCGTGCTCGTGGTGGTCGGCCCGGTGGTGGTCGGCCCGGTGATGGGGGAGCCGGCCGCTCGGATCGCCCGGGTGGTCTCCTGCAACTGGCCGTTCTGGGTGCCGGTGACCAGTCCGTAGGCCGCCCAGAACACCGCGAACACGGCGTAACCGCCGGGGCCGAGGGCCCGTGCGGCGATGAGCAGCACCAGATACCCCGACACCGCGGCGATCGCGGTGGCCACGGTGACGCGTCCGAGGGCGCCCGGCGGTGACCCCGATCCGGTCGGTTCCGGTCCGGTCGGCGAGGGTGTCGGGTCGGCCATGTCCGGCGCGGTCAGGAGGGTCCCGGGTACGGCGGGAGCGCAGGGGTGAACAGCCAGCGCTGCCACAGGTCGTGCAGGGGGATCGACGAGTAGTTCGCGGCCAGCGCGATGAAGTCCTCGGTGGTCACCGAGCCGTAGCGGTACTTCTCCGTCCACCGTTGCAGCAGTGCGAAGAAGTTGCCGTCGCCGATGGTCAGACGCAAGGCGTGCAAGGTGATCGCGCCGCGTTTGTACACCCAGTCGTCGAACATCCTGCGCGGCGTCGGATCGGCCAGCGGCACGCGCACCGGGGCCGCCGCCAGCTTGGCGTAGTAGTGGCGGGCCCATTCGTCGGCGCTGCGCCCACCGGACCGCTGACTCCACAACCACTCGGCGTAGCAGGCGAATCCCTCGTGCAGCCAGATGTCGCGCCAGCGCGCGAGGGTCACCGAGTTGCCGAACCACTGGTGGGCGAGTTCGTGGGCGATCAGCCGCTCGGCGTCGCGGGTGCCGTCGCAGTGGTTGGCGCCGAAGGTGGAGAACGACTGCGCCTCGATCGGGATGTCGAGCGGGTCGTCGGTGATGACGACGGAGTACCGCGGGAACGGGTACGGGCCGAACATCTCGACGAAGGCCTCGATCATCTCGATCTGGCGGCCGAAGTCGTGGCCGAAGTCGTGCTTGAGCCGGGGCGGGTAGATCGCGTCCACCGGAATCGGTTTGGTGGCCAGCGTTTCCTTCCGGTACTGACCGATCTGGATCGACGCCAGATAGGTGGGCATCGGCTCCACCTGGTGATAGACCCAGGTGGTCTGTGCCGCACGCACCCGCTTGGACTCGAGGACCCCGTTGGCCAGCGCGTAGTACGGGCTGTCGGTGGTGATCGAGATGCGATAGGGGGCCTTGGCGATCGGGTGGTCGTCGCACGGGAACCACGACGCCGCACCGTTGGGCTGATTGGCACACAGGGCGCCGTCGGTGAGTTCCTCCCAGCCGACCTCGCCCCAGGCGCCGCGGATGGGTCGGGGGGAACCGGTGTAGCGGACCACGATCGTCATCGCCGCACCCGGCGGGATCGGGGTGGCCAGGGTGATCGTCAGCTTGTGGTTGCGATGGGAGTACCGCACGCGTTTGTCGTCGACGGCGATCCGTGTCACGTTGAGAGTGTTGGCCAGATCGAGGCTGAACCGTCGCAGGTGGATGTGCGAGGTCGCGGTGAGTGTGGCGGTGCCCTCGAGCCGGTTGCTCGCCACCTTGTACTCGAGTTCCAGGTCGTACCGGGAGATGCGGTACCCGAGGTTTCCGTTGTGTGGAAGGTACGGATCGAGTACATCGGTCGGCGATCCGAGCACCGGCTGTCGTGGGCTCTTGCCCGACTTACCCGGCACGCACCCCTCCTCGTCTGCTGGCTGATCCGGACCCGTCGATGGCGGCGGACCGGCCACTGCAGACTACCCGGCAGCGCGCAGGGTCACCGGGCGACAGCCCGCGGTTGATAAACGGACCACAGTCCGTATACCGTGGCGGGCAGAACTTCGAAAGGGACAGACATGTACGGACCACGAAGCATTGCCTTGCTGGTGTCGCGAGTGATCCTCGGCATCATCTTCATCAGCCACGGCGTGCAGAAGCTCAACAACGGCATCGACGCCACCACGGCGTTCTTCGACTCGGTCGGTGTTCCGGCACCGACCTTCTCGGCGTACTTCGCCACCTGGGTCGAACTGATCGGCGGCATCCTGCTGATCCTGGGTGTCGCCCTGCCGCTGGTCGCGACCCTGCTGATCATCGACATGATCGGCGCCATCGCCACGGTGCACTGGGATGCCGGATTCTGGAACTCCGACGGCGGTTACGAGTTCCCGCTCGCGCTGATCGCCGGACTCGTCGCGGTGGGCTTCGTCGCCGCAGGCGGATTCGCCGTGGACGGGCACATCGCCCGGCTGCGCGGCGGTTCCCGGGTCGGGTCGTAGCGGCGCACTCACGGTGAGCTGGATCGGCGGTCGGGTGGCTCAGGCCACCAGGCCGTCGATCGTCGTCCGTTCGAAGGCCGCGGCAACGGATTCGACGTCGCGGGGCAGGCCTGCGCGCAGATCGCGGAGATCGGCCAGTACGTCCTCGAGATGCCGGAGGCCGACGCCGTCGATGGTTCCCGGCGACGCCAGGGCCTCCGGGTCGACGTCGTGCCGGTGGGCCAGCGCCGCGCCGAGCAGCCGGTGCGCCTGCGGACGATCGATGTCCCACAGGGCGTCGGCGGTCAGCAGATAGAGACGCACGGCCGGCGGATGGTCGTTGAGGTGCACCAATGCCCACGCCCAGTGTTTGGCGACGTCGACCGTGTCGGCCTGGCCGCGGCCGTGGGTCCGCACGTACTTGCCGTGCAGCTCACGGCACAACGGCGTGGAATCCGACCACAGCTGCAGCTGTGACATGCAGCGCACGGAATCGTGCAGGTTGGACAGATACATCGGCGAGTAGGGGCCCTCGCGGCGGGAGCGGATCTCACGGAGAACCGAGAACTCGGCGAGCGCGTGACCGTACTCGCCGGCCTGCAGCAGGGCCCGGGCTTCGTCCTGCATTTCTTCGATCACCCCCACATTGTCGCCGAACAGCCCGGCAAAAGTGATCTGATTCACAAACCCGGGACGCACGGTGACCGATTCGAGTGGCATCGTGAGAAGCATGAGCGGTTACGAGAACGACACCATCGACGAGGGCTCGGACAGCGACTACAGCGTGGACGCCGACGACCAGTTGCAGCCCGAGGATTCTCTTGACGACCGCGGCGTCGACGATGTCCTGGACGAGGGATACTCGCCGCCCGATCGCGCCCCGAAGGGTGCCATCCACGGCCTGACCGCCCGCGAGATGCGCGACGGCGAGACCCTCGACGAACGACTCGCCGAGGAGGTGCCCGACGTGGGTGCCACCGATCCGCTCGACGACGCGACCGCGGACTGGCGGTCCCACGAGTCCGACGCCGACGACGAGTTCACCGCCGACGGGGAGGTGGGTGACCGCCGGGCCGGGCGGCTCGTGGCCCCGGATCTCGGTGACATCTCCGACACCGAGGCCGAGGCGCTCGCCACCGACTGCGGTATCGACGGGGCCGGGGCGAGTGCCGAGGAGGCCGCGGTCCACATCATCGCCGACGACGAGCGGTGACCGCGGCCCGCGAGTGCGGGTGAATTACCGGATCTGCGAGAGCGTTTCGACGACGATCGCCGACACCCCGTCGCGGTCGAGGCCGAGATCGGTCAGCCGGGCGCCGACGACGGGGTCGGTGAACAACGACAGCAGCAGGTGTTCGGTGCCCACGTGGCCGTGCCCGTGGCCGTGCCCGAGGCCGTGAGCGGTCTGCACGGTGTCCTCCAGGACGGTCTTGGCCGCGTCGTCGAACGGGACGAGTGACGGTGCGCTCGGGTCCCGGGTGGCCGGCGGCGTGGGGTCGGCCAGTGCGGTGATGTCGGCGCCCGCGTCGTGGAGCACCCGCGCGGCCAGGGACTCGCCGTCGAGGGTGAGCGCGTGTGCCAGATGGGTCGGGGTGACCGCATCGGAGTCGGTGGCGATGGCCTGGTTGTGGGCCGCGGCCACCGCGCTGCGTGCCCGGGGTGTGAAGCGGCTGAACGGATCGGTGTCGGCGGCCGGGCGGTTGACGAAGCGCTTCTGGGCCGCCTGTTTGCTCACGCCCATGCTGGTGCCGATGTCGCTCCAGGACGCGCCGGCGCGGCGGGCCTGGTCGACGAAGTGTCCGATCAGCGAATCGCCCACCTCGCCGAGGTGATCGGCGGCCGACATGGCGCCGGTGAGCTGGTCGAGCGGGTCGTCGTGGACCTTGCGGATGGCGGTGATCAGGTCGTCGAGGCGGACGCCGGTGATCTCGGTGGGAGTGTGTTGGGTCATGCGTCAACCGTAGGTTGACGATCCCACTCCGTCAACCTTTGGTTGACGCACGGTGGGGTGTGCCGGTCGGGGGACCGACGTTGACAGCCCGGACGGGCGTGGGAACCATGGATCAGACGGGGCGCGGTGCCCCTGTGTCCGAGCGGTGTCCCAGCGTCACGGGAGGAACTCCAGTGAGCATCACCCAGTCCGTCCACATCATTCCGGAAAGCTCTCCTGCACAACGATTTCGAGCGGTCCGCGAACTCACCGACCGGTTGTCGTCGCGGTTGTCGGCCGAAGACCAGACACCACAGTCGATGACCGAGGCCAGCCCGGCGAAATGGCATCGCGCCCACGTCACCTGGTTCTTCGAGGAGTTCGTGCTGCGCCGCGACCCCACCTACGTCGTTTACGACGAGAGCTACCGCTACCTGTTCAACAGCTACTACGAGGCGGTCGGCGAGCGACATCCGCGTCCCGACCGCGGGCTGGTGACCCGCCCCGGCGTCGACGACATCACCCACTACCGCAACTACGTCGACGGGGCGATGGAGGAGGCCCTGCAGCGCGGGACCCTCGACGACGAGGCCCTCGACCTGATCGAGCTCGGCTGCAATCACGAACAGCAGCACCAGGAACTGCTGCTGATGGACATCAAGCACCTGTTCTCCACCATCCCGCTGACACCCGGTCCGATCTACGTCGACCGTGACCCCGACCCCTCCCGGACCCCGCCACCGCTCGGCTGGCGGTCGGTGTCCGGGGGTGTGGTCGAGATCGGCGCCGCCGGAACGGGTTTCTCCTACGACAACGAAGGGCCCCGGCATCGGGTGTTCCTCGAGGACTTCGAGATCGCCGACCGCGCGGTCACCAACGCCGACTGGCTGGAGTTCATCGCCGACGACGGGTATCGCCGCCCCGAGCTGTGGCTCTCCGACGGATGGGCGCACATCCGGCAAACCGGCCGGCACGCACCGGGATACTGGCACTTCGACGACGACGGATGGACCACGTTCACGTTGTCGGGGAGGCGACGGCTCGTGCTCGACGAACCCGTCCTGCACGTCTCGTTCTACGAGGCCGATGCCTTTGCCCGCTGGGCCGGCGCACGACTGCCCACCGAGTTCGAATGGGAGACGGCGGCTCTCGCCGTCGACGACCGGCGCGCGATGCTGCTGGACACGGAGCGATGTCATCCGGGCCCGGCCGGTGGCGCGATGATCGGCGACGTCTGGGAATGGACGTCGAGTGCCTACCTGCCCTACCCGGGATTCGTCCCCGCCAACGGGGCGGTCGGCGAGTACAACGGAAAGTTCATGTCCGACCAGCATGTCCTGCGCGGGGCGAGCGCGATCACACCGGCCGGGCACGAGCGGGCGACCTACCGGAACTTCTTCCCCGCACCGTCACGCTGGGTGTTCGCCGGTCTGAGGCTCGCGCGGTGACCGTGCAACTCGACTCGGCGCTCGCCGCCGACGCATCGGTCGGATTGTGGCTCGATCCACCGGTCCTGCCGACGAAGTGGCTCTACGACGGCCGCGGCAGCAGACTCTTCGACGAGATCACCCGGCTGCCCGAGTACTACCCGACCCGGCGGGAGACGTCGATCCTCACCGACCGGGCCGGTGAGATCGTCGCCGAGACGGACGCGGTGATGATGGTCGAATTCGGTTCCGGCACATCCACCAAGACCCGTCTGCTGCTCGACGCCTTCAGCGCCGCCGGGCGGCCGTTCACCTACGTCCCGGTGGACGTGAGCGCCCCCATGCTCGCCGAATCATCGGCGATCCTCGCCCGCGACTATCCGACCATCGAGATCCGGCCGGTGGAAGCCGATTTCACCCAGCCCCACCTCACCCTGCCGCACGCCGACGGCCCGCGCGTCGCGGTGTTCCTCGGCGGCACCATCGGCAACTTCGACGACGACGATCGCGGTGTCTTCTTCACCCGGGTGGCATCCGCACTCACCCCCGGCGACTACTTCCTGCTCGGTGCCGACCTGATCAAGGACACCGGTCGACTCGTCGCCGCCTACAACGACAAGACCGGCGTCACCGCCGATTTCAACCGCAACATGATCGAGGTGCTCCGCACCGGCCTCGGCGCCACCGGGCTCTACGCCGACGACTTCGACCACATCGCCCGATGGAACCCGAGCCGCCACCGGATCGAGATGTGGTTGCGCGCACGGCGCCCGGTTCACGCCACCTTCGCCGCGCTGGAACGGGACTGGGACCTCGCCACCGGCACCGAGATCCTCACCGAGATCAGCACCAAGTTCGAGTTGTCGGCGTTGCGTGAGGAACTGGCATCTGCCGGTCTCGCACAGGTCGACACATGGACCGACCCGTTCGGCGACTTCTCCCTGACCTTGAGTCGGCGGTAGGTGGGGCTGAGTCGGAGGTGGTTGCGTCGGGGACGTCGGTCGGCGCCTTTGTTGGTGATCGAGCCGGGACCGAGCGTAGCGAGGACCCGTGTCGAGATCTCCGCAGCCTGCGTCGGGTGGTGAGCACTTCGGAGGTGGGTGGGTTGGCGATGTCGGCTGTCTGAGGTTTCGACTCGACTCGTCGCTTCGCTCCTTGTCGGCTCAACCATCAACGGCCTGTTGGCTTTTGATGGTGGTGGATGTCGCTTTCGTTGGTGATTGAGCCGGGACCGAGCGTAGCGAGGACCGGTGTCGAAATCTCTGCAGCGTGTGTTGGGTGGTGAGTACTTTGGAGGTGGGTGGGTTGGCGATGTCGACTGTCTGAGGTTTCGACACGTCTCGTCGCTGCGCTCCTCGTCGGCTCAACCATAAACTGGCTATTGACTTTTGATGATAGTGGATGGCGCTTTTGTTAGTGATCGAGCCGGGACCGAGCATCGCGAGGACCCGTGTCGAGATCTCCGCAGCGTGCCTTGGGTGGTGACCACGCAACGGCCCCTCGACGATGGGTCGGCCCTCGGTTCGCTCGATCCCGTGCTCGATCATCGTGCATGCCCCGGTCAGCTGCTCAGCGCCGCCAGTTCTGCGGTCAGGGCGGCGACGTCGATCCGGGTACTGCGACCATCGGCGACGACGACCTCGCCGGCCACCCGGACGGTGTCGACGATCTTCGGCGACGCGGTGGTCAGCAGCGATGCCGCCGGGTCGAGGATCGGTCGACAGGCGAAGTCTCGGTCGAAACGCGGGAGCGTCAGATCCGCGTTGCGGCCCTCGGTGACACCATCCGGCACCCGACCCTGCGGGAGACCGAGGGCCGAGGATGCACCGTCGCAGGCGGGGCCGGAATGTCCGAGGTCTCGAAGGCATTGGCCAGTCTACGCTGCGCCCGTTGCAGATAGGCGCCGGCGCGTAGCGTCTCCAGCATGTCCTGCCGATCGTTGAACCGGTACCGGTGACGCCGAATCCGCCGAACGTGCTGCCGCAGCACATGTCTGCGCGGTCCGGGTCCGGATGCGCCGGTTGCGGCAGTCGGCTGCAGACTGAGGCAGTTGCCGGCCGTCGATCGGACTGGCGGGCTCACCACGGGTGTCCCACGGGTGAACCCGAGCCTCCTGGGTGAACAGCTTTCACAAGTTGTCCACAGATGTTGTTCTGCAGACTGATTCGCTGATAGTTCGCCTATGTGTTCGCTATAATGGAACATATGCAGGGGGAGCTGGAGACCATTCTCGACGCACTCATCGATTGTCGTTTCGACGACGATCCGACCGGGCCGGACGTGTTCATGGAAATGCGGACACTGGTCACCATCAGGAATGTCGTGGATGCATTGACCGCGGCCGGGGCCGGGCACTTGGATCGGCTGGGGGTGGCGCAACGGCACGGGCACAAACCGATCGCCTTGTTGATCGAGATGGGGTACGCGCCAGCTGTGGCTGCGCGGATGCAGCGAATCGGGACGTCGGCGGTGGTGGAACGCACGCTGAAACACGCTGCCGACGGCGCGATCTCGGGTGAGCATGTCGATGCGATCGTGCGCGGGCTGAACCAGATCGGGCTACGTGCCGGGGAACCGCCGGACGCTGAGACCTGGGCGACCTTTGAGGGCGATCTGTTGGCGCAGGTGTTGTCGGGGGCCAAGCCTGCTGAGGTGATGGCCCGGGCGCATCAGCTTGGTGACCATCATGCTGGCGATGCCGAGGGTGGACGTCCGGCGAAGGAAGACCGCAATCTGAATGCTCTGGATATCGGGCGGACCGATGATGGGCGGGTCGCTGTCTCGGGGAGTCTGGATGTTGTTGTCGGCGAGAAGTTGGCGACGGCGATCGAGAAGCTGTCGGCGCCGGTCCCGCAGCCGGATGGTTCGAAAGATCCGCGTGAAGCGCCTCGACGTCGGGCGGATGCGTTGGAGATGGTGTTGGATATGGCGGCTGGTGCGGGGGATCGGTCGGTGACCGCGCTACCTGCGGCGTTGATCAATCTGTCGGTCCCCGCGGATACACCGGGCAAGGCCGAGTTGGCGTTCGGTGGGTCGATCACCCACAGCACCTTGTTGGAAACCAGTTGTGACGGTGTGGTTGTCATGACGATCGTCGACGGCGAACGCGTCCCGTTGGATATGGGCCGGTCGAAACGCTTGTTCACAGCTTCGCAGCGGCGGGCGTTGTTCGAGCGGGATCGGTGTTGCATCAAGTGCGGTGCCCCGGCATCTCGGACTCAGGCTCATCACATTGCGCATTGGTCGGATGGTGGTGCGACTGATCTGGCGAATGGGTGTTTGTTGTGTTCGTCGTGTCATGCCGATGTGCATCACAACGGGTGGGATGTGTATATGGGTCCGGATGCGCATCCGTGGTTGATTCCGCCTGAGGTGGTGGATCGGCGTCGTCGTCCGATCCCGGCGTATCACAGGCGGTTTGCTGACGAGCTACCGAATGCTGCCTGACCTTTTGTAGAAGCTTGTGTTCTTTGAGAACTCCATAGAGATGATGGTGGGTGTCGGAGCCTCCGTTGGTTGCGTTGGCGAGTTCGGCCGGCGGAGGTTTCGACACGCCTTGTCGCTTCGCTCCTCGTCGGCTCAACCATCAACGGCTGGTTGCTGATTGAGCCGGGACCGAGCATCGCGAGGACCCGTGTCGAAATCTCCGCAGCCTACGTTGGGTGGCGAGCACCCCAGAAGTGGTTACGTCAGCAACTCGGCTGTCTGAGGTTTCGACACGTCTTGTCGCTTCGCTCCTCGTCGGCTCAACCATCAACGGCTGGTTGCTGATTGAGCCGGGACCGAGCGTAGCGAGGACCCGTGTCGAAATCTTCGTAGCGTGGGTTGGGTGGTGAGCACCTCGGAGGTGGTCACGTCAGCAACTCGGCTGTCTGAGGTTTCGACACGTCTCGTCGCTTCGCTCCTCGTCGGCTCAACCATCAACGGCTGGTTGCTGATTGGGCCGGGACCGAGCGTAGCGAGGACCCGTGTCGAAATCTCTGTAGCCGACGTTGGGTGGCGAGCACCCCAGAAGTGGTTACGTCAGCAACTCGGCCGGCTGAGGTTTCGACACGTCTCGTCGCTTCGCTCCTCGTCGGCTCAACCATCAACGGCGGGTTGCTGATTGAGCCGGGACCGAGCGTAGCGAGGACCCGTGTCGAAATCTCCGTAGCTGATGTTGGGTGGTGACCATGTCGGGGGCGGTTGGTGACCCAACCGTCAACGCGCAGTTCATGGGTGAGTCGAGGGGCCGTGGCTGAATCTGCCGTTCACTCGGGTTCGGCCAGCAACTCCCGGACTCGGGGGATCACCTGGGTGCCGTAGAGCTCGATGCTGCGCATCATGGCCCGATGGCCCAGGGTGCCGTGGGAGTACTTCATGTCGAAACGCGCCAGACCCAGCGCACGGGCGGTGTGGGCGATCTTCTGTGCCACCGTCTCCGGCGACCCGACGTACAGGGAGCCGCCGGGGCCGGTCGAACGGTCGAACTCGATCCTCGTCGGGGCCGGCCAGCCACGCTCTGCGCCGATCCGGGCGACGTAGCCGCGATAGTGCGGCCACAGCTCGTCCCGCGCCTGCTCGTCGGTCTCGGCGACATGACCGGGGGAGTGCACGCCGACCGGCAGATCCTCCGGCTTGCCGAGCTGGTTCAGGGCCCGCCGATACAGGTCGACATACGGGGCGAAGCGCAGCGGGTCACCGCCGATGATCGCCAGCATCAGCGGCAGACCGTGCCGGGCGGCGCGCACTACCGATTCGGGGCTGCCGCCGACCGCGATCCACGTCGGCAACGGGGGAGCGGCGAGCTGCGGATAGACCACCTGCCCGGTCAACGGCGGACGGGTGACGCCCTCCCAGCTGACCGGCCGACCCGTGCGCAACTGTGCGAACAACGAGAGCTTGTCGGAGAACAACTCCTCGTACTCCTCGAGGTCGAACCCGAACAGCGGGAACGACTCGGTGAACGATCCGCGACCCAGGATGACCTCGGCGCGACCCGAGGAAAGCGCATCCACCGTCGAGAATCGCTCGAACACGCGGATCGGATCGTCGGAACTGAGGACCGTGACCGCCGATCCCAGCCGGATGCGCGAGGTGCGGCCGGCGATCGCGCCGAGCACCACCTCCGGTGCCGACACCGAGTAGTCGTCACGGTGATGCTCGCCGACGCCGATGAAGTCGACGCCCACCTCGTCGGCGAGGATCGCCTCATCGAGCAGGTTGCGGATCGACTGCGCGGCGGTGCCCGGTGCACCGTCGTCGTCGACCGACACATCGCCGAAGGTGTCCAGGCCCAGTTCGATTCCCACGAATAATCCTCCTGCATGGGTGATGTCCCCATGCCTCAGGTGTGCAATGCTTGATCCCGGTTTGTTCGCACCCCGCGTCACATCATCTAAAGGAGACCTCCCGTGTGGGACTCGTTCTGGAACTTCCTGTGGTCGATGGTCATCATCTTCGCCTTCGTGGCCTACCTGATCGTCCTCTGGTACATCATTGCCGATCTCTTCCGCGACCATAAGGCGTCCGGCTGGTCCAAGGCCGTGTGGGTGGTCTTCCTCATCATCTTCCCGTACCTGACGGCACTGGTGTACCTGCTCGCCAAGGGCAAGGGAATGTCCGAGCGTGCCCAGGCGGCGGCGGTCGAGTACAAGAAGGAATCCGACCAGTACATCAAGACCGTCGCGGGAACCTCGCCGGCGCAGCAGATCTCGGAAGCCAAGCAGCTACTCGACTCGGGTGCGATCACCCCCGAGGAGTTCGAGGCGCTCAAGGCCAAGGCACTCGCACACTGACGTCCCGGCAAGGTCGTTAGTCGCCCGAAATAGTTCTGGCGCAACGGCACTCGACCTCAGACGCACACACCCGGCGGATCGGAATCCGCCGGGTGTGTCTTTTCCTACCCGAGGGTAGGGGAGACAATTCAACTGTCTGATCCGCAGACGATCCTCGCATGTCCACCCGTATCAGGGGTCCGTCGAACCGAGGAGGACGACATGCAAACCACCGAACACCAGAGCTTCGGCAAGCCCACCGAGGTGCGGGAATTCCCGCACGGAAGAGCCGAGATCCTCTCCGTCGGCGACAGCGACATCGGCCGGCTGATCCTCCAGCCCGGGTGGCGCTGGTCCGTCGACATCAAACCCTTCGCCGGCACCGACTCCTGCCTGGCTCCGCACTTCCAGTACCACGTCTCCGGGCTGCTGCACATCAGGATGGACGACGGCACCGAGTTCGACGCCGGACCCGGCGACGTCACCAGCCTTCCGCAGGGGCATGACGCCTGGGTGGTCGGCGACGAGCCGGTGGTGGTGGTCGACTGGTACGGCGCCACCGACTACGCCCGCGAACCCGAGGTGGAGCACATGGGGACCGCATGAGCGTGGAACCGTCCGGCTAGGGCCCGGCCACCCGCCACAGCGGATTGACCGGACCGTGCCCGGCGCCGAGCGGATAGGCGGCCTGCAGTCCGCAGGTGACCCACCGCTTGGCGAAGGTGATCGCATCCGGCACCGGATACCCGTGCGCCAGGGCGCACACCGTCGCCGCGGCGAGGGTGTCGCCGGCGCCGTGGTCGTGCCCGGTGTCGATGCGCTCATGCGTGAACTCGCCGAACTCCGAGCCGTCGAAGAGGAGGTCCGGGCTCTGCGCACTCGACCGCAGATGGCCGCCCTTCACCAGTACCCACTTGGGGCCCAGGTCGTACAGGGCGCGCGCGGCATCGCGCTGGGACGCGGGGTCGGTGACCTCGACCCCGGTGAGCAACCGCACCTCGTCGAGGTTCGGGGTCACGACGGTCGCGAGCGGGAACAGCCGTTCACGCAGGGTGTCGAGGGCCTCGAGGGCGAGCAACCGATCGCCGTGCATCGACGCACACACCGGGTCGACGACCAGCGGGATCGCTCCGTTGCCGCCGATGCCGAGTTCGGTGCACACCTCGGTGACCGCGGTGATGATCGGCGCCGATGCGAGCATGCCGGTCTTGGCCGCGCTCACCCCGATGTCGGAGACCACCGACCGGACCTGCGCGGCGACAACCTCCGGCGGGATCTCGTGGAAGCCGGTGACCCCCAGCGAGTTCTGGACGGTGGCGGCGGTGAGGGCGACGGTTCCGTGCAGGCCGAGCAGCGCGAAGGTTCGCAGATCGGCCTGGATGCCCGCGCCGCCACCGGAATCCGAGCCGGCGATGGTCATCACCCGCACCGGGGTCTGGCCGGGGGCGGCGGTGGGCAGCAGCCACGGATCGGTCACCGCGTACTCACTTCGAGCGGCAGCAGGGTGGCGTCGGACTCGGCCTGGGCCCGGATGTCGTGGGAGATCCGCATGGAACAGAACTTGGGTCCGCACATCGAGCAGAAGTGGGCGGTCTTGGCCGGTTCGGCGGGCAGTGTCTCGTCGTGGAACTCGCGGGCGGTGTCGGGGTCGAGCGCCAGATTGAACTGGTCGTGCCACCGGAACTCGAAGCGCGCCTTGGACAAGGCGTCGTCGCGTTCCTGCGCACGCGGGTGCCCCTTGGCGAGGTCGGCGGAGTGGGCGGCGATCTTGTAGGTGATCACGCCGACCTTGACGTCGTCACGGTTGGGCAGGCCCAGGTGCTCCTTGGGAGTGACGTAGCAGAGCATCGCCGTGCCGGCCTGCGCGATCATCGCCGCGCCGATCGCCGAGGTGATGTGGTCGTAGGCGGGCGCGATGTCGGTGGCGAGCGGTCCGAGCGTGTAGAACGGTGCCTCCTCGCACAGTTCCTCCTCCAGGCGCACGTTCTCGGCGATCTTGTGCATCGGCACATGCCCCGGTCCCTCGATCATCACCTGCACCCCATGTGATTTCGCGATGGTGGTGAGTTCGCCGAGGGTACGGAGCTCGGCGAACTGGGCGTCGTCGTTGGCATCGGCGATCGATCCGGGACGCAGTCCGTCGCCGAGCGAGAAGGTGATGTCGTAGCGGGCGAAGATCTCACACAGCTCGGCGAAGTTGGTGTACAGGAACGATTCCTGCTGATGGGCCAGGCACCAGGCGGCCATGATCGACCCGCCGCGCGAGACGATGCCGGTGACCCGCCTGGCGGTCAGCGGCACATACCGCCACAGCACCCCGGCGTGCACGGTCATGTAGTCCACACCCTGCTCGGCCTGCTCGATCACGGTGTCGCGGTACAGCTCCCACGTCAGTGCGGTGGGGTCGCCCTTGACCTTCTCGAGCGCCTGGTAGATCGGCACCGTCCCCACCGGGACCGGCGAGTTCCGCAGAATCCACTCACGTGTCTGGTGGATCTCGGCGCCGGTGGACAGGTCCATGATGGTGTCGGCACCCCATCGGGTGGCCCACACCATCTTCTCCACCTCCTCGGCGATCGAACTGGTCACCGCCGAGTTGCCGATGTTGGCATTCACCTTGACCGCGAAGCGTTTTCCGATGATCATCGGCTCCGACTCGGGGTGCCGGTGATTGACCGGGATCACCGCACGGCCGGCGGCCACCTCGGTGCGGACCAGCTCGACGTCGACGCCTTCGCGCGCTGCGACGTATCGCATCTCGTCGGTCACCAGACCTGCTCGTGCCCAGGCCAATTGGGTGGATGCGCCGTCGACCGGGGCCGGGCGCCGCCAGCTGTCGCGGGTACGGGGCAGGCCGCGTTCGAGGTCGATGGTCGCGGTGTCGTCGGTGTAGGGACCCGAGGTGTCGTAGACGTCGAGGTGTTCACCGTTGGTGAGTTCGATCCGGCGCTGCGGGATGCTCAGGCCGTCGATCTCGAGGTGCCGCTTGTGACTTCCGGAGATCGGGCCGGTCGTGACCGCATTGCACGCGACCGTCGTTTCGGTGGATACAGGTGTCCCCATGATTGCTCTCCCTACGCCGGCATTATCCGGACAGGTTCGGGCGGTCGACGGCCGTCCTGCCGTCATCTCAGCCCTCGGTTCGTGAGAGCCCCCGCGTCGGTGAAGTTGTGGTGTGGTGCGGGCGACAGCTTACGCGCCCTCCGTGATGCCGTCATGACGGGGGCGACACGCGTGGACATTCCGGCAACCTCTTGCGCTCCCTACGGAAGCGTAAGGTAGCCTGTGACGCGGATCACAACGGTTGATCCCCGTCCGGGCTGGGGCACCGGCCGGTACGACGTCGGGTGCCCGCCGAATGGGCGTCGAAGGGGTGAGGACGGATGCACCGAAAGAACCGACACCATCAGCCGCCACAGACGGCGCAGTCGATCCTGCAGCAGATCTCGCAGGTCGTCCACAATCGGGACCGCGAGCGGTTCGAGCTGTGGGTGGCCGGTGATCTCGTGGGAGTGCTCGGCTACTCCGACGAGGAGATCGACGGGCAGCGCACGATCACCGTGCTGCACACGGTGCTCTACGACGAGTACACCGGCCACGGGCTGGGGACCCGGCTGACGCGTGGGGCGCTCGCCTACTGTCGCGACCAGGGGGTCCGGGTTCGCCCGATCTGCTCGTTCACCAAGGACTTCCTCGATGCCCATCCCGGGATCGTGCCGTTGGCGCCGGTCTGAGCGGATCCGGGATTCGACTGTCTGGTTAGGCTACCCTTTCCTCGAATGCATGTACCCGAGGGAAGGATCGGCATGGCCGACACCCGACAGAAGTCCCCGTCGCGCGGATGGCAGGGTGCCGTCCTCAAACTCCTGCGTGCCGACGACTACGAGTTCACCGTCACCGGCAGTGAGAAGGTCACCGACCATTACCTGCGGATCACCTTCACCGGCGGCGGGCTGCTCCGCGACCGGCCGGTGCATCCGACCATGTGGGTGCGACTCTGGTTCGAGTCCGACGGCAAGGCGCATCAGCGTGGGTACACCCTCGCCGATCCCGATGCCGCGGGCGACACCTTCGCGATCGAGTTCGCCATCCACGACGGTGCCGCCGCGCGCTGGGCGCAGTCGGCCAAGCCCGGCGACACGATCGGCGCCACGTTCATGGGCTCGAAGTTCGCCATCCCCGAGCCTGCGCCCACGGGATGGCTGGTCGCCGGTGATCCGGCGGCATTGCCCGCGATCAACTCGCTGCTCGACGCCTTGACGGTGTCGTCGCCGGGTGTCCCGGCGACGGTCTGGTTCGAGTACACCCACGACGACGACCGTGATCTCCCGCTGCATGCCCGCGAGATCGACACGATCCACTGGATTCGACGCGAGCGCGACGGTGCCGCGCTCGTCGATGCGGTGCGGTCGGCGGCGCATGCGGCCACCGGCCACTTCGGCTGGGTGGCGCTGGACACGGTGAGCACCCGCGCGGTCGCCGAGTTGTTCCGCACCGATTTCGGTCTGGGTAAGAAAGGGGTCAAGGCGCAGGCGTACTGGCGTCCGGATGCCGACCCGTCCTGAGTCGTCGGGGCGACGGGTGCCAGGGGAGGGGCATCGGGGGAGGGCTGGGTCGATGTCGAGACACCCGGCCTGCTCGTTCGCCTACATGTACGGCTCCGATCAGTTCTCGGTGCTCGGCGATCCGAACGACGGCGCCGGAAAACTGTTCAGCTCACTGGGACTCACGATGGCGCCCAGGGTGATCGCGCAGGCACAGTCGACCGGTGAGCCGCGCTTCGCGCTCAGCGTCGAGAACCTCGGCTGGCTCGACTCCGATCTGCTGGTGATCGCCACCGAGAACGAGGGCCTGCGTAAACGTCTGGTGGGGCTGCCCGGCTACAAGAACCTGCGGTCGGTGAAGTCCGATGCGGTCACCCAGATGACGCAGATGTCGGTCACCGGGCTCAACGAACCGTCGCCCGGGGCCACCGTCTACGTACTCGACCAGCTGCGCCCGGCACTGGCCCGCGCCGCCGGCGAATAGCTCACACCGACACGGAGACGGGCGGCATACCCACCGAACCCCAGCGGTCGACGACCTCTGGCCGGGCGGCCTCCGGTGCCGTCAACAGCACGGCGAACGGTGCGGGCGGGGAGGCGACGTCGCGGTAGTGGCCGCGGTAGAAGGCGATCGAGTCGGCGAACCACGCGAACTCCTGCGCCGATGTCAGCAGCCGCTGCGCCCCGGTGATCACCGTCAGATACCCCGTCGGCGTGGGCCTTCCGGCGTCCCGGGCGAACTCGTCGAGATCGCGCATGCACTCGTCGAAGGCATCGGCGTTGTTGCCGAAGTAGTCGGGGAAGGTCCAGATCCGGGCGAACTCGGTGAACAGGGCCCTGCGCGTACGTAATCGGGCGGCGTCGGTGACCCGCAGCTCGACGCCGTCGGGTAGCGAGGCCGGCAGGGTGGCGATGGCGTCGTCGGTCGACATCCGCCGGTCGGCGAGCCCCGGCAGCGCGCCGCAGGACAGGAACTCGGTCAGGGAAAGCGCTTGAGCGGTCACGAGTTCGGCCCCCGGATACGGTTGAAGGTCTGATAGTGGTCGGCGGTGTACCACGCCGTTCCGTCGCTGCCGGTCACGATCCGCTCGGCGTCGCGGGACCGTCCCTGCTGTTTGGGATTGACGTCCCACTCCTGATAGGTGATCCGCTGACCCGACGCGCTGGTCCGGGGAAGTCGCCCCTCGCTGTTGCGGAAGGTGACCCCGCCCTTGGTGCCCGGTGCGTTCGCCGCCTCGGGCCACTGCCCGGCATCGATCAGCGCCAGTGTGCGCATCACATGGGCGGGTGCGGTGCCCGCGGTGGGGTGGGTGCTCGTGGCGCGCGACGTCCCCGGCCTGGCGGCCGCCGCCTTCGATGTCGCGGCAGCTGTCGATGTCGTGGCAGATGTCGATGCCGCGGCGCTGGTGGTCTGCGATGACGTCGAATCCCGGTGCGCCGAATCCTGATCGGTGCCCTGGCCGTCGATCAGCCAGGTGATCACCACGACGACCGCGACGACGACCAGGCCGATCGCGCTGATCAGTGCCTGGCGCCGGCGTCGGGCCGGGGTCGGTGCGCCCGCGTTCACCGGGACATCCCCGCCGGACTGAGGTGTCTGCTGCGGTGATGCAGTGTGAAACCCCTTGTCCGATAGAGATCTCCGGCGGCGACGTCATCGGCGGGGAGCCGGGCGTAGGCACGCTGCGCCCCGAGTCCGGCGGCCCACACCATGCGCTCGGCGAGCGTGGCGTCGTCGGTCGCCGAGATCCCCGCCCACCGGGTGCCGTCGGCGGCGGTGCACACCACCGCATCCCCATGATCGTGGTGAACCGGCGCCGGGTCGGGGTCGATCCCCCGGGTGGCGGTCGCGCCGGAGCCGGGGAGATCGCAGGTCAGGATGTGGATCTCGGGTCCGGCCGGGGTGCCGTCGACCTGCCGCGGCAGCAGGCGCTCGGGAATCGACAGCAGCACCGGCAATCCGCGTGCGGTGTAGAAGCCCTCGATCGCGGCCAGGGTGTCGGGGTCGGCGTGCACGGACCGCTCCAGCGGTACCGCCGAGGGGTCGGGGCCGTCGGCGCGCACCAGCCATCCGCCGATCCACTCCTGCTCTCGCCCCGCCCCGGCGGTGGCCATCACCTGTTCGAGGGCGCGGATCTCGCTGTTGCGCACCGGAACCGCCGACAGCAGCCGGATCGAGGTGATCGCCGACTGCGGGATCGACTCGATCACGCCGTCACGTTCGAGACGGACCGGGTCGCCGCGGTCGACGAGGAAGCCGGTGACATCGGACCGGGTCGGCCCGCCGACCGGTGCGGGATTGGGCGTCGGACGCCAGTCGGCCGGTGCCGCGGCACCGAGCAGATACCGCACCACCACCCGGTCACCCCGAAAGGCCGGCACGCCCCGAAACGGGTCGGACGACATGGGTTCTGTGGTCATGGGTGTTCAGCGGTCATGAGTTGTCAGCGGTCATGGGTTGTCGGTGGTCACTGGAGTCTGTGGTCACGGGAGCTGGTCACGGGAATCGGCGGCCGTCGATGTCCGGTCGGCGCTCAGTCGTCGTCTTCCTCTTCGTCGTCGTGACCGAACGGGTCGGCCTGCGCACCCGGCAGCCACGTCAGGCCGGGAGTGCCCCAGCCGTTGCGCTTGACCGCCTTCTTCGCCGCGCGGGCGTTGCGGCCGACGAGGACGTCGACGTAGAGGAAGCCGTCGAGATGGCCCACCTCGTGCTGCAGCATCCGCGCGAAGAACCCGTGGCCCTCGATCACCACCTCGCCGCCGTCACGGTCGACGCCGGTGACCCGCGCCCAGTCGGCACGACCGGTGGGGAACTGCTCGCCCGGCACCGACAGGCAGCCCTCGTCGTTGTCGTCCGGGTCGGGCATGGTCTCCGGGATCTCGGAGGTCTCGAGCACCGGGTTGATCACCTCGCCGCGCCGCCGCGCCGCCGTCCGGGACTCGCCGTCCGGGCAGTCGAAGACGAACATGCGTGCACCGACGCCCACCTGGTTCGCCGCGAGGCCGACACCGTTGGCCGCGTCCATCGTCTCGTACATGTCGTCGAGCAGGGTGACCGTCTCGGCGGACGGACGGCCCTGCGCGTCGAGCGGCACGGGTTCGGTGGGACGGTGCAGCACCGGCTCGCCGATGATGCAGATCGGGAGAATCGCCATGACCGACAGATTACTTCGGTGCCTTCAGGTCGGGATACACCGTCTGCTTCCAGGTGAAGCCGTCCACGGGATCGGTCACCACCTGTCCGGGGCACTGCCCGCGCAGCGTCGCCCGCACCGGGTCGGCGATCTGCGGGGTGGCCGGTTCGACGGTGTGGTCGAAGCCGGTGCCCGACAACGGCACCGGAACATATGTCCGGCACTGTGCGGTGCCGTCGAGGCGTCCGTCGACCCATTCGCCGTCGCTCTGCACCACCGAGTACCGCGTCGGACCGGGGGCGTCGGGCCCCTCGTTGAGCCGCTTGATCAGGGGTGAATCGGTGCAGGTGTCATAGCCCTTGCCGACCGGCTGGGAACACCCCGACGGCGATCCGTACTGGGGGACGCCGATCGCCACGTACTCGTCGACCAGATCGGCGCCGCCGAGGAACTTCAGGAAGTACCGGCCGCCGAGTCCACCGGCGGAGTGGGACACCAGCCCGACGAAGGATGCCGACCGGGCCGCCGGGCGGACTGCACGCGCGATCACCTCGGCGTCGGCGGCGACGTCGAATCCCTGCACGTCGTCGAGGCGTTCGACGCGGTAGCCGTCGCGTCGCAGGGCGTCCTCGAGCGGGCCGTAGGTGGCGTCGAGCAGGGCCGGTTCGGGCAGCAGCTGCTGCCCCGGTAGGACGAATACCACCCGCTCACCGCCGGGTGTGCCATTCGGTGCGGCGCCGGCCGATGTGGCGCCGGACACCGATGCCGCCAGGGCGATGATCAGCCCTGCGATCAGCGCCACACAGTGCGCTGTCCGCATGCCGACGGGCCTGCTGGTGATGGATGATCTCCCCATGACTTCCTCCCCGATGGGCGTTCTCGCCCCTAGATGAGGGCAGGCTAACAAATCATCCTCGAGGGGCCGGACCGCGGTACGTCGGCCGGGCCGCCGGAACACGCGATACGCAGGGCGAGTCACACCGGGGTACGGGGCCCGATGCGTGGTTAGATATTGACGAACCACACCACTGTGATTCGGGCGGGCAGTGGCCGGCGGACAATCCCTGTCGGCGCGTATCCGCCGCCACATTTCGTGGTGTGAGGGCTGCAGAGGCGATCTTGAGGGAGCGTGATGGACAGCGCAGCAGCGCGAAGCCAGAAGCAGGGTGATCTGCCGGCACCGGACACCACTGCGAACGACACCACCGCGAACGCCGATCCACACGAGGTGGGGCCGGACGGACTGTCACGGCGTGAGCACGACATCCTGTCCTTCGAGCGTCAGTGGTGGAAGTACGCCGGCGCCAAGGAAGAGGCGATCAAGGAACTGTTCGGGTTGTCGGCGACCCGGTACTACCAGCTCCTGAATGCACTCGTCGACCGGCCGGAGGCGCTCGCCGCCGACCCCATGTTGGTCAAACGGCTCCGTCGTCTGCGCGCCTCGCGGCAGAAGGCGCGCGCCGCCCGCCGACTCGGGTTCGAGATCACCTAGCCCCGCCGGGGACCACCGCTGTCGAGACCGACGGGGCGCTCCCGCCCAGGAGGTCACACCGATGTGGGCTAAGGTCATCGATGATGAATGCTGATCGCGACACGAATCGACTGCCACTGCGGGCCGGCGCCATGCTGCTGTTCGCCGTGGCCATCGTGTTCATCGGACTCGGCTGGCATTCGGCGGCCACCTCGGGCAACGACCCGGAGGCCGCACTGCAGGCGGCGCAGGCCAGCGCACCGGCCACCACCAGCAGCGCGGCACCGACGACGACCACCACCGCGAGTGATGCCAAGATCTGCGTGATCAACGCCGGCCAGATCTCCGGTCTCGCCGGTGAGGTGGCCGACCAGCTGAAGGAGAAGGGTTTCACCACCCAGAAACCGTCCAACTACACCCGGGGCGGCTTCTCCGAGAACACGATCATCTACTCCGAGGCAGACCAGAAGGACGAGGCGCAGAAGCTCGCCGACGCCCTCAGCGGTGACGCCAGCGTCGAGAGTCGCGACAACCTCGGTAGTTCGTTCACCCCCTGCCAGGGCGGGATCGCCGTGGTCGTGGTGAACCGATGAACACCCCGAAGACTCCCGCGCCGGATTCCGGCCGGATGAACACCAACCCATCACCTCGAGGAGCGAGATGACCGTCAGTTCGAAATCAGGCCGGCAGACCATGCGCGCGCTGGCGGTGCTCGCCTCGGCCGGTGCCATCGGATTGGCCCTGGCCGGCTGCACCCCGGATGAGCCCACCACCACCGAGAAGGGCACCACCCCGGCGGTCATCACCGGCAACCCGGCACCCACCGCCGGGCTCGACGTGGCCGACGGCATCGGCGAGAGCGGCCACGGCGAGACGGCCGCCGCCACGCTGAAGACCACCTCCGGCAAGGAGATCGGCGAGGCCACCTTCAGCCCCACCGGCGAGAGCCTCGCGGTGGTCGTGAAGATCAACTCCGGCAGCGGCCTGGCCGAGGGCCTGCACGGCATGCACATCCACACCGGCACCACCTGCAACCCCGCCGACGACTTCGCGTCGGCCGGCGGTCACCTGCAGGTCGACGGCCACACCGGCACCCCCGAGTCCGGTGATCTGGTGTCGATGAGCATCCTCGCCGACGGCTCCGGCGCCACCACCACCTCGACCAGCTCGGTCACCCTGGCACAGGTCACCGGCCACACCCTGATCATCCACGACGCCGCCCCGGACACCGAGGCCCGCGTGGCGTGCGGTGTGATCGAGGCCGAGGACAACTGATCTGCGACACGCGGTCAGCCCCGACGACGTGAGGACGGGCCGATGCCGGTGATCACCCCCATCGAGTTCCGTGGGTCGCCAGCCCCGACCCTCGGTGTGGAGTGGGAACTCGCCCTCACCGACCGCACCACCGGGGATCTCTCGAATTCGGCGGCCGACCTCTTCGTGGAGTTCGGCCGCCGGCACCCGGCCCTCGCCGGACATGTGCACAAGGAGATGCTGCGCAACACCGTCGAGCTGGTGACCGGGATCTGCCCGGACACCCCGACGGCGATCGCCGACCTCTCCCGCACCCTCGACGCGGTCCGGTCGGTGACCGGCGACCTGGGCGTCGACCTGTTCGGTGCCGGCACCCATCCGTTCGCCGAGTACTCCACGCAGTTGCTCACCGAGGGGCACCGGTACGCCGAACTGATCGAACGCACCCAGTGGTGGGGTCGTCAGATGCTCATCTGGGGTGTTCACGTGCACGTCGGGATCGACGACCGCGCCAAGGTCTTCCCGATCCTGACGTCACTGCTCAACCACTATCCGCATCTGCTCGCGTTGTCGGCGTCGTCGCCGATGTGGACCGGCGACGACACCGGATACGCCAGCAACCGGGCGATGATGTTCCAGCAGCTGCCCACCGCGGGGCTGCCCTTCCACTTCGCCACCTGGGCCGAGTTCGAGGCCTTCGTCGCCGATCAGAAGACCACCGGGATCATCGACCACCTCAACGAGATCCGGTGGGACATCCGGCCGTCACCGCATCTGGGCACCATCGAGGTGCGGGTGTGTGACGGCATGTCGAACCTGGCCGAGCTGTCGGCGATCGTGGCGCTCATCCACTGCCTGGTCGTCGACCTCGATCGTCGGCTGTCGGCGGGGGAGGAACTCCCGCAGATGGCGCCGTGGCTGGTCCAGGAGAACAAGTGGCGGGCCGCCCGCTACGGTCTGGACGCGATCGTGATCCTCGACGCCGAGTGCAACGAGCGGCTGGTCACCGACGACCTCGCCGACCTGCTGCGCAGGCTCGAGCCGATCGCCGCCGGCCTCAACTGTCTCGACGAGCTCGCCCGCGTCGGCGACATCATCGCCCACGGCGGCAGCTACCAGCGGCAACGTGCGGTCTACCAGCGCACCCAGGACCCGCGCGCGGTGGTGGCCGCCGTGGTCGGCGAACTCACCCGGTAGGTTCTGCCGAACGCCCCGACCGGGTGATCGCAACCGCTAGTCGCGGTCGCCGCGTTCCATCTGTTCGCGGTCCATCAATCCGTCGCGGGCCCGCTGTTCCTGATAGACCAGACGGCCCAGGCGGTGTGCCACCACCGGCGCGGTGATCAGTGCGAAGATCCCGGCCAGGACCAGCATGCCGACGTCGACGTGGCCGCCACCGATGCTCAGCATGGCGCCGATCAGCGTGAGCAGCAGGCCCAGTGTCTGTGGTTTGGTGGCCGCGTGCATCCGGCTCAACGTGTCCGGGAAGCGCACGATGCCGATCGCCGCGGTGAATGCCATCAGGGCGCCCAGCAGCAGGAACACGGCGCTGAGGATCTCCGAGATACTCATGTCTGATCGTCCCTGACCCGGAATCGGGCGACCGCCACCGATCCGACGAAGCTGACCAACGAGAGCGCCACGATCCCCGGCACCACCGTGGTGTCGCCACTGTAGGCGGCCCACGCTGCCAGACCGCACATGCAGACCGCGATCAGTGCGTCGAGGGCGACGAGGCGGTCCAGGGTGGTGGGGCCGAGCAGGATTCGGGCGGTCACCAGGATCGCGGCGATCAGCAGGAGGGCACTGACGATGTACCACACGACGGTCATCGCTCACCCCGACTGCGTGCGCTGCGCTCACCGGACACCGCGCCGGTACGGCCGGCCGGCGGGACCTGGTGGTAGTCGTCGTGGATGCCGTGATACGGGCTGGGATGCCATTCGCTGTCGCGCTCGAAGGCCTTGATGAACATGCGCTCGACGAAGGCCACCTGCCGGTAGAACTGCCGCACCTTCTTGTCCGAGCGGACGTCGAAGACATGCACGTACAGCATCCGGCGACGGTGATCGATCTCCAGCACCATGGTGCCCGGCACCAGGTTGAGGTAGTCGACGGCCAGGGTGAGCACCATGTCGGACTTGATCGCCACCCGCACCCGCATCACCGCGCCCAGCGGGGGGCGGCCGGGCCGCACGGCGACCCAGGCCACCTGGGCGCTGGAGACGAAGAAGTCGAACACCAGCCGCGAGATCAGGACCAGCAACGACAGCGGGTGGATGCGGCCCTCGACGGGTACGCGTGGCAGTGGCAGCAGCACCAGGATGGCCACCGCGAGCACCACCCCGGCGATCACGTTGGCCCACGACACGGTGCCCCACAGCAGTACCCACACGAAGGCCAGCCAGGCGATCGTCCACAACCGGACGGCGGCCTCGCGGCCGTCCGAGCCGAGCCAGCTCGGGATACGGACGCGCTCGTGCACCCACACCCAGGCACTGACCGTCGTCCACGCGAAGGTGATCACGGTCAGGCGCCAGGCGTTGACGATGCCCGACTTCACCGGACCCTTGCCGACCGGACGTACCGGTTCCCGACGCGGGGGTCGTGCCTCGCTCATCGATCACCTCCCAGGACCGCGCCGATGTAGTGGTCGCGGTCGATGATCGTGGTGGCGGCCCGGTCGGTGAACCCGAAGATGGGGCCCGCCCAGATGGTCAGGACGATGCCCGCGGCGACCATCAACGCGGTCGGCAGCACCATGGTGGCGGGCATCCGGCCGACGTCCTCGCGGTCGTCGAAGGCGATGTCGTCGCTCTCGTCCATCAGGGCCGACGGCGCGCTGTCGGAGAGATCACCCTCGGGGGCGTCGGCGCGCGGACGCCAGAAGCCCTTGGTCCAGATGCGGGCGACGACGTACAGCGTGAGCAGGCTGGTGACCACCGATCCGCCGACCAGCAGCCACGCCAGGACCGAACCGTTGTCGGTGCCCGCCTGGATCAGCGCCACCTTGCCGAGGAAGCCGGAGAACGGGGGGATGCCGCCCAGGTTGAGGGCGGGGAGCAGGAACAGTGCCGCCAGCACGGGGCTGGCGATCAGGCCGCCGAGGCGGCGTAGCGACGCCGACCCGGCCTGCCGTTCGATCAGTCCCACCACCAGGAACAGGGTGGTCTGCACCAGGATGTGGTGGGCGACGTAGTAGATCGCCGCACTCATCCCGATCTCCGACGACAATGCGATGCCGAAGACCATGTAGCCGATGTGGCTGACCAGGGTGAACGACAGCAGACGTTTGATGTCGGACTGGGCGATCGCACCGAAGATGCCGACCAGCATGGTGAGCAGGCCCGCGATCATCAGGATGCGGTCCATCGACCCGCCCGGGAACAGCAGGGTGTGGGTGCGCATGATCGCGTACACACCGACCTTGGTGAGCAGGCCGGCGAACACCGCGGTGACCGGGGCGGGCGCGGTGGGGTAGGAGTCGGGCAGCCACGTCGACAGCGGGAAGACCGCGGCCTTGATGCCGAAGGCCACCAGGAGCACCGCATACAGCGCATTGCGGGTGCCGTCGGGTACGTGGTCCAGACGCAACGCCATCTCGGCGAGGTTGAGGGTTCCGGTGGTGGCGTAGGCGAAGGCGATGCCGGCCAGGAAGATCAGCGACGACAGCATCGACACCATCACGTACGACGCTCCGGCGCGTACGCGGTCGGCACTGGCGCCGAGGGTCAGCAGCACGAAGCTCGCGGCGAGCAGGACCTCGAACGACACGAACAGGTTGAACAGGTCGCCGGCGACGAAGGAGTTGCAGACTCCCGCACACAGGATCAGATAGGTCGGCAGGAAGATCGACACCGGCTGGTCGTCACTGCCGTCGCGGATACCCTGACCGATCGCGTAGATGACCACGCAGAGCAGCACGAACGACGACACCACCAGCATCAGCGCGGCGAGCGGGTCGACCACAAGGGTGATGCCGAGCGGACCGTTCGGGAAGCCTTTGTCCCCCCAGCCGCCGACGGCCAGTGAATAGGTGCCGTGCTCGTTGGTCAGGTACAGCATCAGACACGACGCGACGAAGGCGATGAGGATGGCGCTGACGGTGACGACCCGTTGCAACAGCGCACTGCGACTGCGGACCAGGGTCAGGGCCGCGCCCAGCAGCGGCGCGAGGGTCGGCAGCGTGATCAGCACCGGCAACCATGAGGTCTGCGGGGTCATGACCGCACCTCCTCGGGGTCATCGGAGCTGCCGTGGCCACCCGTCCCGTCGCCGCCTGTCCCGTCCTCGCCGGTCCCGTCGTCGCCGTCTGCGAGTTCGTCGACGACGTCGGCGTCCTCGGGCATGAGGTCGGTTTCGATCACGTCCTGGTGCAGCTTGCTGTACTCCTCCGGGGTGAGTGGGTTGCCGTCGTCGTCGAACAGGTCGCCCGCGGAGGTGTCGGCACCGGTCAGCGGGTCATCGCTGCGGTCGCGGTCGGGGGCGGTGTGCAGCGAGCCGGTGAGGATCTTGACGTCCTCGAGGTCGTCCTCGACGTCGTCGTCGTCACGGTTGAGCACGAACAGGCGGTAGACCAGCGACAACACGAAGGCCGCGACACCCATCGTGATCACGATCGCGGTGAGCACCATCGCCTGGGCGAGGGGGTCGGCGTCGGTGGCGCGGCCGGCCGAGTCCCGCCCTTTGATCGGCGGATTGCCCATCCCGCCGGAGATCACCAGGATCAGCAGGTTGATGCCGTTGCCGGCGACCAGCAGGCCGAGCAGCATCCGCACCAGGCTGCGTTCCATCAGCAGGTAGGCGCCGGCCGCGATCAGCACGGCGATCACCACGAGCAGTCCGAGGTTGATACTCATCAGCGATCACCTGCCCGTCGTGCGGCCACGGCCTCGGCGACGGTGCTGCCGGCCTCGGGGGCGTCGGGTCCCTCGACGTCCAGGCGTGCGCCGAGGCTGCGCAGGACGTCGAGCACCAGACCGATCACGATCAGGTAGATGCCCAGGTCGAAGAACAGCGCGGTGACCAGCTTGATGTGGCCCAGCACCGGCACGGTGATCTCGAAGACCGCCGACGAGAGAGCGGGGGCGCCGAGGAACATGGAGGCCACGGCGGTGGAGGCGGAGATCAGCAGGCCTGCGCCGAGGAAGGTGCCCGGTTCCACCGGCAGTGCCTCGCCGAGTTCGTAGCGGCCGCCGGCCAGATACCGCAGCACCAGCGCCAGCCCCATCGTCAGGCCGCCGGCGAAACCGCCGCCGGGCGAGTTGTGACCGGCGTAGAAGAAGTACACCGACAACACGACCATGGTCGGGAAGATCAGGCGGGTGGTGGCCTCGAGCACCATCGACCGGTGCCGTGGGTCGCGGAACTCGCTGCCCAGCAGCCAGGTGGTGCGATCCGGCGGGATCGGGTCGTCGTCATCGTCGTGGTTGGGCCCGTAGAGGCGGGTGGCGTCGGCGACCCGTGGGGCGGCGCCGAAGCGCCGGTTGCGGAACACCATGGATGCGACGCCGGTGGCGGCGACGATCAGCACCGACACCTCGCCCAGGGTGTCCCAGGCGCGGATGTCGACGAGCAGGACGTTGACGGCGTTGGCGCCGTGACCGAAGTCGTAGGCCGCGGCGGGCAGGTCGATGCTGACCGGTTGGCCGGTGCGGGCGGCCGCGGCGAACAGTCCGATGAGCACGATCGAGACACCGAAGGCGAGACCGATCAGGGCGCGCAGCGGTTTGAACGCGGTGGCGTGCCGGGGTTCGGGTTCGGCGGGCAGCTTGCGCAGCACCAGCACGAAGATCACCAGGGTCAGGGTCTCCACCAGGAACTGGGTGAGGGCGAGGTCGGGGGCGCCGTACAGCGCGAACAGGGCGCCGCAGCCGTAGCCGGTGATGCCGACGGTGAGGGTGGCGGCCAGCCGGTTGCGCAGGACCACCGTGGCCAGGGCGGCCGCCGCCATGATGCCGGCGATCACGGCCTGGGTGGCCGACTCGAAGCCGCTCGCCTCCAGGCGGTCGCGGGAGCCGAGGAACAGCATCGTCGTCGGCAGGATGATCGCCGTGCACAGGATGATGCCCTGCGTCACCGGCAGCGATCCGCGCTGGGTGTTGCGGGTCATCATCAGCGACAGGGTGTCGGCGCCGCGCAGGGTGGCGTCGTAGATCCGGTCGGCGTTGATCAGCGGCTTGAACGAGAAGATCCGCTCGCGCAGCGCCCGGACCACCAGGAACAGTACGGTGCCGCCGACGATGACGACGATCGAGAAGTAGACCGGCAGACCCCAGCCGTGCCACATGGCCAGGTGCTCGAGCTCGTGCCCGTAGTCGGGCAGGGTCTCGGCGTAGGGCTCGAACCAGTGTCCGATCCATCCGCTGATGAACCCGGACACCACACCGAGGGCGGCCAGCAGGATCGGGGAGAACAGGAACATCGGGGTGGGCGGATGCATCTTGGCGACCGCCCGGCTGGGCAGGGGTCGCAGCTTGCGTCCGAACGCACCCCACAGGAACCGGCAGGTGTAGGCGAAGGTGATGATCGAGCCGATCAGCAGCACGATGTCGACGGTGTCGCGCTGCCACGGCTGCAACGACCCGGTCTCCCACACCGACCCGAAGGCGGTCTCCTTGCCGACGAAACCGAAGGTGAACGGCAGTCCGGCCATACTCGCCCCGGCGACGGCGGCGGTGACCGCCAGCACCGGCAGACGGTGGCCCAGGCGGGCGAGTTTACGGATGTCGCGGGTACCGGTCGCGTGGTCGATGATGCCGACCACCATGAACAGCGACGCCTTGAACAGGGCGTGCGCGACCAGCATGGTCAGGCCGGCCATCGCCACGATGGCATCGCCCATCCCGACCAGCACCGTCATGAAACCGAGCTGCGAGACCGTACCGAACGCGAGGATCAGCTTGAGGTCGAGTTCTCGCAGCGAGCGCCAGCCGCCGAGCACCATGGTCACCGAACCCAGCCCGATCACCAGGACCTGCCAGCTCAGCAGGGGTGCGAACGCCGGGGCGAGGCGGGCGACGAGGTACACACCGGCCTTCACCATCGCTGCGGCGTGCAGGTAGGCGCTGACCGGGGTCGGGGCGGCCATCGCGCCCGGCAGCCAGAAGTGGAAGGGGACGATCGCCGATTTGCTCAGGGCGCCGATCAGCAGCAGCACCACCGCGATGTCGACGTAGACACCGGCCGACGGCGGATTCGCGACCAGGTCGCTGAGCAGGTAACTGCCGGTGCGTTCGCCCAGCATGATGATGCCGACGAGCATCGCCAGACCGCCGAAGGTGGTGACCAGCAGGGCCTGGGTGGCCGAGCGACGGGCGGTGGCACGAATCCGGTAGAAGCCGACGAGCATGAACGACAGGACCGTCGTCAGCTCCCAGAAGATGTAGAGGACCAGCATGTTGTCGCTGGTCACGAGGCCGAACATGGCGGCGGCGAAGGCCACCATCTCGCCGCCGAACACCTGGACGCGGGGGCGGGCGTCGTCGAAGTAGTGCGCGCAGTAGCAGAGCACCAGGGTGCCCACACCGAGGATGAGCACCGACAGGATGGCCGAGAGGGTGTCCATCCGCATGACGATGTCCATGTGCAGGGACGGAACCCAGGTGATGGTCTGCATCGCGGGTGCGCGGTCGGAACCGGGCCAATGCGACAGGACCCAGATCAACCCGCCGAGCGGGGCCAGCGCCAGGACGTAGAACCCGCGCGTCCCGAGGACCTTGATCACTCCCGGCGCGATCAGTGCACACACTGCGAGTGCAGTCAGCACAGCGATCAAGAGGGAGCACTCCGTCTCTACTCGGTTGGGCGGGGTGATGTGGACCCCGGTGTCACTCGGTCGCGTCACCTCTGTGAGATGCCCCGGTGGAGTGTCACTGGTGAGGCCCGGCGCATTTACCTTACCGTTGCTGCCATGACTCGGTTCGTCAGGCTGGGAGCACTGCTCACCGCACTCGTCGTGACGGTCCTGCTGGCAGGCTGTTCGTCCGGTGGCGACGATCGTCGGGCCGGGCTGCCCGCGGACTTTCCGGCCGAACAGGTTCCGCTGGTCGACGGGCAGATCATCGCATCGGCGGGTAGCGGCGATCAGTGGACACTCACCGTGCAGGCACCGGCGAACGCGGGTAACCCGCTCGACGGTGCTGTGCGCAAGCTCACCGACGACGGCTACCAGGAGAACGGGCGTGACACCGCGGGCGGGCAGACCGTCGTCCGGCTGTCGTCGACCAAGGATCAGCGCACCTATTGGGTGACCGTCGGGGTGTCGCCGGTGGCGGCCGGCGGCCCGACGTCGCTGTTCTATCAGGTGAGCACCGGCTGATCGCGCTCCCGGTGGCATGACCGCCGCCCGGTGGCAGGTGATGGCCGCTGCGCACGCGCCGGGCGTTCACAGGGGACTCACAGTGTTCGGGCAGACGGGGCCCAGTGCCGGTGGGCACCGTGGGCGGAGATGATTTCCTCCTCCCGAAAGCGAGAGTGACATGTCGGTGTCCGACACCACGACGCCCGATCCGTCGAACCAGCCCTCCGGGGCGGCCGACGCCGCGACCACGCCACTGCCCGGCGCGCCCGCTCCCGCCCCGATGACCGTCGGCGCAGCCGGGGTTCCCCCGACCGCCCCGATCACCCCGACCGACCCGATCACGCCGAGCGGCCCGACCGGTCAGGTGCCGGTGGCGCCGGCCGAACCGGCGCAGCCGGGCCCGGGTCTGCCGGACAAGACCAAGAACGCGATCATCGCCGGCGGCATCGGACTCGCCGTCGGGTTCGGTCTGCTCGGCTTCGGTGCCGGCTATGTGGTCGGTGACTCCGGGTCGTCGCAGACCACCCAGCAGTCCCCGTTCGGCGGGGGCGGCAACGGCCAGATGCCCGGCGGCGGGATGAACGGTCAGATGCCCGGTGGTGGCATGGGCCAGATGCCGGGGACCGGCAACGGTCAGATGCCCGGCAACGGTCAGATGCCGGGGACCGGCAACGGCCAGATGCCCGGGCAGGGCCAGAACGGGCAGGGCCAGAACGGACAGGCTCCGACCACCACCCCGTCGCAGTCCGACGGTCAGACCCAGACCAGCTGAGTCCGGCACGCTCCGGGTCCCGCGGTGGACCCGGAGCCCGCCGGAGGCAGCTACTGGTCGAGTCGTCGTTCGGCGTAGGCCCGGAGGTTCTCCACCTGGTCGGGATCCAGTGACGGCCGGACCCGGGTGCGGGCGTCGGCGATGTCGTCGGCGGTGACCGTCGCGGCGTCGATGTTGCGGCGCATCGCCGCCAGTGCCGACTCCCGCAGCAACGCCGAGCAGTCCGCGGCGGAGTAGCCGTCGAGATCGGCGGCGAGGTCGTCGAGGTCGATGTCGTCGGCGAGGGGCACCGACTTGCCCGATGTCCGCAGGATGTCGCCGCGCGCTGCCTCGTCCGGCGGCGGCACGAACACCAGACGTTCGAGCCGTCCCGGCCGCAGCAGTGCCGGGTCGATCAGGTCGGGCCGGTTGGTGGCACCGAGCACCACCACGTCCTGCAGGGGTTCCACACCGTCGAGCTCGGTCAGCAATGCCGCGACCACGCGGTCGGTGACCCCGGAGTCGGTGGACTGCCCGCGCCGCGGGGCGAGTGCGTCCACCTCGTCGAGGAAGATCAACGACGGCGCGGATTCCCTTGCGCGAGAGAACAGGTCGCGTACCGCCCGCTCGGAGGCGCCCACCCACTTGTCCATCAGTTCGGCACCCTTGACGGTGTGCACCGACAGCCGGCCCGACGCCGCGAGCGCCCGCACCACGAAGGTCTTCCCGCAGCCGGGCGGACCGAACAACAGCACCCCGCGCGGCGGGTCCACCCCGAGCCGGGCGAAGGTGTCGGGATGCTGCAACGGCCACAGCACCGCCTCGGTGAGTGCCTGCTTGGTCTCGACCATGTCGCCGACGTCGTCGAGGGTGATCGAACCCAGTGCCACCTCGGGGGATTCGGCCCGTGACGCCGGCCGGATCACCTCGAGTGCGCCCTGCAGGTCGGCGTCGGACAGGGTCGGTGCCGGCCGGTCGGGGCTGTCGGTGCGGGTGTACCGGGCCGCGGCCCGCAGCGCCGCCTCTCGGGCCAGCGCCGCGAGATCGCCGGCGACGAAGCCGGGGGTGCGGGCGGCCACCGTCGACAGGTCGAGGTCGCCGTCGGTCGGTACTCCGCGGAGGATCGCCGCGAGCAGTTTGGCGCGGACCGCAGCATCGGGCAGGCCGATCGTCAGCTCGCGGTCACACAGATCCGGATCACGAAGGCGCGCATCGATGTTCGCCGGCTCGGAGCTCGTCGCAACCAGTGCGATCGTCGGCCGCTGGGCGTCGTGCGCGGCCAGTGCGGTACGCAGTGCGTCCAGGATCAGGGTGGACACCGGTTCGGGCTCGTCGGGCAGCAGGGCGTCGATGTCGGTGATCAGCAGGACGCCGCCGCCGGACAGGGTACCGATGGCGTCGGTGACCGCACGCAACCGCGAATTCGCCTCGGTGGCACCGACTGTCGGTCCGTCGACGACGGCGAGTGGGCGACCTGCGACCACCGACCGCACCACCGTCGTCTTGCCGACCCCGGCCGGTCCGGTCAGGATCACACCGAGATGCGGTGTGGCGCCGAGGGTTCGGAGTACCTCGGGCTCGTCGAGGGTGATGGTCAGCCATTCGGTGAGCCGGGCGACCTGTGCGTCGACGCCCACCAGTTCGGCCACCGGGCGCGGTGGTTCGGACCCCTGCGGTGATCCCGGGACCGATTGGGCGGCAGGCGGTGTCGTCTGAGTGGCCGCCGAGGCCGAGGCCGAGGGTGTCGTCAGCGGTGCGCCCGCCGATGCTCCGTCGAACCCGGTGCCGACGGGGTCACCACCCACCGTTGCCCACAGCACCGCGGTGTTGGGTTGCACACTGACCGGGCCGCCCGGCTCGGTGGCCGAGACCGTGAGCAGTTCGTTGGTCCAGGTGATGCCCACCGACCGGGCCAGCGTGCGGGTGGCCTCGGCGGCGGTGAGCTCGGGGCCCAGATCCCGGGGCAGCAGCGACACCGCATCGCCCACCGACAGCACCTTGCCCAGCAGCGCGCGTCGCAGGGTGGCGGGGTCGGCGCCGTGGGTGGCCAGCGCCGAGCCGGTGACGATCACCCGGTTCGCACCGTGCACCGGCACCGGGGCGATCACCACGGTCGCGTTCTCCCGCACACCGGCATTGGAGAAGGTGATGTCGTCGAGCAGGATCGTGCCGGTCGGGGCGTCGTCGGCGGCAGCGGCGGCCACCGCCGCGGTCACCCGTGCACCGGTGATGCTGACCGCGTCCCACTCGCGCAGTCCGAGTGCGGTGAGCACCTCGCGGTGGACACGGACGATGCCGCGGCGGGCGTCGGCGGCGGACGGATTGAGTCGGGCGGTGAGCGTCAGCTGCGCGGTCACGTCGTCGGATCTCCCGGTTTGTCGGTCGGCGCACCGGACGTCGACGGGGGACGTCGGCCGGTGGGCCGGTGCAGTCCCAGCCGGCCATCGGATTTCTTCATCGTCTGCCGCCGGCCCGGGATGATCCGCCGGCCGGGCTGGCTGCGGGCGAGTGCACGCCGCTCGGCGCGGCGTTCGCGCGGCGGGGCATCCCAGTGCTCGGGACGCGAGGCCACCCAGCGGCGGTTGCGCCACGCGAACGGGATGTGCGCGGCGTACAGGCCGATCAGGATCATCATCAGCACATACGGGTAGGTCAGCAGCAGTGCCGCCCCGATCGCGACCAGGATCAGCAGCACCGGCAGCGCCCGCGGCGACACCTTGGATGCCTTGAACGAGTACGTGGGGACCCGGCTGACCGCGAGGAGCGCCACCAGCAGCAGCCACGCCCCGATCGCGGTGTTCGACGTCCACCAGCCGTCGCCGAACTGCTGGTACAGGCCGATCGGGAGCAGCGCACAGATCGCGGCGGCCGGTGCGGGCACCCCGACGAAGAAGTCCCGGGTGTAGCCGGGGGCGTCGTCGTCGTCGAGCAGGGTGTTGAACCGGGCCAGCCGCAGCACGATGGCGCAGCAGTAGATCAGCCCGATGCCCCAGCCGATGTCGGAGCCGTCGAGCAGGGCGAAGTACACGATGCCCGCCGGCACCACGCCGAAGTTGATCGCATCGGCCAGGGAGTCGATCTCGGCGCCCATCTTGGTGGTCGCACCCATCATCCGGGCCACGCGCCCGTCGATGCCGTCGAGCAGTGCGGCGGCCACGAGCAGCGCCATCGCCGCGTTCACGTTGCCGTTGACGGCGAAGCGGATCGCCGTCATCCCCGCGCAGATGGCGAGGATGGTGAGTGCCGACGGGACGAACATCCGCGACGCCGACGCCTGCCGACGGATCCGCGACTGCTGATCGGCGGTGGTACGGCGGCCGGTACGTGAGGCCACCCGGGCGGTGGGGGTACGCGCCGCTCCGGGTTTGCGGTCCGGACGAGCGTTCATGGTCAGCCCTGCGGTTCGAGGCTCGCGAGCAGGGTCTCGGCGCCGACGGTCCGCTGCCCGATCCGGACCTGCTGTGTGGTGCCCGGGGGCAGGTAGACGTCGACGCGTGAACCGAATCGGATCAGTCCGTAGGTCTCGCCGAGGGTCAGGTGGTCGCCGACGACGGGATTGCAGACGATGCGGCGGGCGAGCAGCCCGGCGATCTGGACGACGGCGATGTCCTCGCCGCCGTGATCGGGGCGGATCGTCATGGTGGTGCGTTCGTTGACGTCGCTCGCATCGGGCAGGTCGGCGGAGACGAACCGGCCCGGGGTGTGGGTCACCGAGGTGACCGTCCCGGCCACGGGAACCCGCTGCACGTGCACGTCGAACAGGGACAGGAACACCGACACGCGGGGCCGGGGGTCGGGACCGAGACCCGACTCGGCCGGCGGAACGGCCTCGTCGACCAGGCAGACCTGGCCGTCGGCGGCCGCCACCACGGCGTCGGTCTCGGTGGGCGGTACCCGGTCGGGGTGCCGGAAGAACGCCGCACATGCGCCGGCCGTGAGTGCCGCGGGAACCGAGATCCACCGATGACGACGTCCGGCGACGGCCACCGCCGACGCCGCGGCGACGAACGGAAGACCGGCCGGATGGACCGGTGGGACGGTCTCGCGAACCAGCTCGACCAGGTGTGCGGGTGACAGACCGTCTGGTGCGTCCGGTCGCGGGCGCCTCGCCACGGCTCATCCTCTCGCTGGTGTGACCGCGCCGAGACCGGCGCGGTCCGTCCAGCTTAGAGCGCCCGGTGCGGCGCGCTCCACCGGTCCGCCGGTGGGGTGCCGACAGGTCGGTCGCAGGTGCGGCGTCAGAGCACGATCACGTCGACGGACTCGCCCGCGGCCACCGCGGTGACCTCCACCGGGACGTCGATCAGTGCATTCGCCTCGGCGAGGAACCGCAGGTGGTGGCTGCCCGGCGGGCCGATCGGCACCACCTGGGCCCCGTCGGGGGTCTCGGTGATCACCCCGCGCATGAACTGGCGTTTGTCCGCCGGGGACCGCAGGTCGGCGGTGAGTCGTGCGGTGACGCGTCGTCGGCCGTCGGGCAGGGCCATCGCGGTCCGCAGGGCGGGGCGGATGAACACCTCGAACGACACCAGCGAACTGACCGGATTGCCGGGCAGGGTGATGATCGGTACCCGTCGGCCGACCGGCGTGAGGAGCACCCCGGCGCCCTGCGGCATGCCGGGCTGCATCGCGACCTTGACGAACTCGACGGCGTGACCGGTGTCGGCCGGGTCGGTGAGGGCCTCCTTGACCACCTCGAATGCGCCGGCGCTGACCCCGCCGGAGGTGATGATCAGGTCCGCGTCCCCCGCGGTGGCGTCGAGCTTCGCCAGGAACTGCGGCACGTCGTCGGGCACGAAATGCTCGTGCCGGCCGAGGGCACCGGCCTCGCGTGCGGCCGCGGCCAGCATGGCGCTGTTGGACTCGTAGATCTGCCCGTGCTGCAGCGGGGTGCCGGCCGCCACGAGCTCGGAACCGGTGGACAGCACCACCACCCGCAGCCGGCGCGCGACGTTCACCTCGGCGATCCCGAGGGCGGCGAGCAGACCGATCTGGGGGGCGCCGAGCGTGGCACCCGCGGCGAGTGCCACCTCGCCCGCGGTGATGTCGGAGCCGGCGCGGCGGATGTGTCTGCCCTCGGTGGGGGCCGCGTGGAAGCCGACCGTCCCCGATGACACGGAATCGGCGCCGGGTGCGAACGAGGCGTCGGTGTCCTCCACCGGGACCACCGCGTCGGCGCCGTCGGGCAGCGGGGCACCGGTCATGATCCGGTGGGCGGTACGGGGGGCGAGGGCCACGGCATCGGTCCGGCCGGCCGGGATGTCGGCGGCCACCGGCAGGCGCACCGGGGCGTCGGGGGTGGCACCGGCGAGGTCGGCCGCCCGCACCGCGAACCCGTCCATCGCCGAATTGTCGAAGCCCGGCAACGAGATCGGTGCGACGACGTGGTCGAGGAGTCCCGACCCGTGGGCGTCGGCCACCGCAAGGCGGACGGGGTCGGGTGCGGCGAACAATGCCGCGATGGTCTGCTGATGCTCGGCCACGGAACGCATGACGCCCAGCATGCCATTGCGGTTGGGACTAGATTCGCCCTATGAGCCTGGGACTGCTGCTGGACATCGATGGGGTGATGGTCACCTCGTGGAAGGCGCTGCCGGGTGCCCTCGAGGCGGTGGCGACACTCGCCGAGCGGGGATATCCACGGATGTTCCTCACCAACACCACATCCCGGTCACGTGGAGAGATCGCCGCCGCACTCGTCGAGTGCGGCTTCGACGTCGCACCCGACGAGATCCTCACCGCCGCCAAACTCACCGCCGAATACCTTGCCCGCCACCACGCGGGCAAACGGGTGTGGGTGCTCAACGAGGGGCCGATCGCCGAGGACATGACCGGGGTGCCGCTCACCGACGACCCGGCGCAGGCACAGGTGGTGGTGCTCGGCGGTGCCGGTCCGGTGTTCACCCACAAGGCGCTGTCGGCGGTGCTGGAACTGCAGCTGGCCGGGGTGCCGGTGATCGCCATGCACCGGTCGATGACATGGTCGACGGCGCAGGGGCTCTCGATCGACACCGGCGTCTACCTCGAGGGGCTGGAGAAGGCCACCGGACGCAAGATCCGCGCCATCGGCAAACCGTCCCCGCTGGGGTTCCGGGCCGCGGTGGACCTGATGAACCTCGACCCGACACAGGTCGTGATGGTCGGCGACGACATGCACAACGACGTGCTCGGCGCACAGGCGGCGGCGCTGATCGGCGTGCTGGTGCGGACCGGCAAGTTCCGGCAGGAAGCTCTGACGGCGTTGCAGCGTGACGAGTTCGGGCCGGTGCCCGACCACGTCATCGACTCGATCGCGGATCTGCCCGCACTGCTGGCGAAGATCGACGGCTGATCTCCCACGCGGCTGACACGGCAACGATGTTGTCGCGCAACGGCTGTTGACGAATTCGACCAGGTCACGCAGCCGGCGTCGGGTGGTGAGCGCGTCGGAGGTGGTGGCGGTGTCGAGTTCGGCCGGCGGAGATTTCGACTCGACTTGTCGCTGCGCTCCTCGTCGGCTCAATCATCGTATGTTCTCGACGGCCGATCATCGTGTGTTCACATCGGATCGAGCAGCGTGTGCTCACGTCGGATCGAACGCCGCGTGTTCTCGACGGCCCGATCATCGTGTGTTGCTTGGTGATCGGGCGTTGCCGTCGACGTCGACTCATCTGGACCAGGTCTTCGACGCCGACGGCTTCCTGCGCGCCGATCAGTTGCGCTCGGCGGCCTTCTTGATCTTGTCGAGGGTCTCGGCCATCCCGAGCTTGAGTTCGGCCTCGAAGTTCTCGGTGCCACCCATCATCTTGTCGACCAGCAGGGCCGAGATCTTCGTCGTCGACCCGCCCGGCACCTCGCGGCGTTCGGTCACGGTGACACCCGAGTCGGTGGGGGTGATGGTGTAGCTCCACACCGTGCGGTTCTCCGCGACGCGGAAACCGATCTCCTCGTTGGGGGTGAAGCGCACCACCTTGGAGGTGGTCGGCCACACCAGCGGACCACGCTGGTTGATGTTGATCGTCTTGGTGCCCAAGGTGATCGGGCCGCGGATGATCATCTTCTTGCACTGCGGGCTCCACTCGCCCATGCGCTTGAGATCGGAGATCACCGACCACACCTGTGCCGGTGTTGCGTCGATGTCGATGGATGCCTCGATGAGCGGCGCGGCCACGTCGTTCCCCCTCCGGGTAGGTGCACATACACAACAGGGCCGACTGTGTCGTCGGCCACAGGTGAACCCTAGAGGCTTATTGTCTGTCCGTCAATAAGGCTGGATCGGTCTGCGCTCAGACGAGTACGGCGGCGGCGATGATCGCGCCGATGCCGACGAACACCGTCGCGGTGATCCATCCGGCCGGGTGGGCGTCGTCGTTCTCCTCGAGCAGCAACGTGCCGAGCTTGCCGGGGGTGAGCCAGTCGATCAGCACGAACGACCACATCATCACCGCGATCGCGACGACGACGTAGACGATCGTGTAGACCAGACCCCGCCAGAGTTCCAGTCCCGCACCGTCGATCACGCCGGCCATCGTCACCAGCACCAGACCGATCACCATCGACGCGGTGAGCAGCACGGCATTGCGGTTCTGCTCGGCCCACACCGACTGCCGCAGCCGGCCCGGCGTCACCAGATCCAGTGCCACGAAACCGATCACCAGCAAGGCGATTCCCACCAGCGAGTACGACGCACCGGCCGCCAGGTTGTCGCGCACGATCTCCACTCGAGCCTCCTGTGGTCGTTCGGGCCGGTCGTCCCGTGTGGTCCGAACCGGTCGTTCGGACAAACCCTAGCGAACGAGCCCCCCGACGCGGCTCGCAAAACGCGAGGACGTCGAGGGGCTCGTCACCGATCGGTGCCGGCCGGACCGGTGGCCGGCCGGGCGGGTTCGCCGATTAGGTGAGGTTCACCAGGTCGTAGGTGTCCACATTCGCCGACAGCTTGCTCAGGTGATCGTTGCCGTCACCGAGGGTGTGGCTGATCGCGGTGAGGCGGCTGGTGTAGTGACCCACCGGGTACTCGGCGGTCATACCGATGCCGCCGTGCATCTGGATGGCCTCCTGGCCGACGATGCGACCGGAGCGGCAGATCTGCAGCTTGGCGCGCGAGGCGATGATCGGGTCGGTGATGCCGTCGGCCAGTGCGGTGGTGGCGTACTGGCTCATCGAGCGGGCCAGCTCCACCTGCACGTAGACGTCGGCGGCACGGTGGGTGAGCGCCTGGAACACCGACAGCGTCACGCCGAACTGCTTGCGCGTCTTGAGGTATTCGACGGTCAGGTCCAGGGCCCGCTCCATCGCGCCGACGGCCTCGGCACACAGGGCGGTCTGGATGCCCACCTCGGCGTCGGCGATGACGCCGGCCGCGTCACCGGAGCCCAGGCGGGTGGCCGGGGCGTCGGTGAACTCGATCTGCGCGCCGCGACGACGATCGTGGGTGCGGTAGGCGGTGCGGGTGACACCCTCGGCGTCGGCGTCCACCAGGTACAGGCCCAGCTCGCCGTTCTCGCGGGCGGAGACCACCAGCTTGTCGGCGATGTTGCCCTGCGGCACCAGCGATTTGGTGCCGGTCAGCTTGCCGTCGGCCACACTCGCCTGCACGGCGGCACCCGGCCAGCGGTCGCCGGCCTCGTGGTGGGCGAAGGCCATCAGGAGCTCGCCGGAGGCGAGGCCGCCGAGCAGCTCGGCGCGGGTGGCGTCGTCGGCGGTGGCGGCGATCAGCGAGCCGGGCACGAGCACCGCGTCGAGGTAGGGCTCGGGGGCCAGGGCGCGACCGATCTCGGTCATGACGCTGGCGAACTCCACCGGGCCGGCACCCATGCCGCCGTCTTCCTCGGCGAAGGTCAGGCCCAGGATGCCGATCTCGGCGAGCGAGCGCCACACGTCGGTGCTCCAGCCGCGCTCGGTCTCGGAGACCGCGCGCAGCTTCTCGACGTCGTAGGCCTTGCTGAGCACGTCACGCACGGTGTCGCGCAACATCGTCTGTTCTTCGGACAGTTCGAAATCCATGTTGGTTCCTCGGGTTGGGAGGTCGGAGGGCGGTGGGATCGAGGCGCGCGGCCTACAGACCCAGCACGGCCTTGTCGATGATCTGGCGCTGAACCTCCGACGAACCGCCGTAGATGGTCACCTTCCGGTAGTTCAGGTAGGTGGGTGCGGTCAGCTGCGCCCACTCCGGTGCGGCGATCTCGGCCGAACCGTTCGGGGCGGCCGGGTCGATCCCGGCGACCGGCAGCGAGTCCGGGCCGGCGATGTCGGCGAGCAGCTCCATGGCCTCCTGCTGCAGCTGGCTACCGCGCAGCTTGAGCAGCGACGACGCCGGATTCGGCTTGCCGTCGGCCGACGACGCGACCACGCGCAGCTGGGTGAGTTCGAGGGCCAGCAGCTCGTTCTCCAGCTCGGCCAGACGAGCCGACAGCAGCGGATCGGTGATCAGCGGCTTGCCGTCGGCGCCGGTGATCTCGCGGGCGAGTTCCTTGGCGCGGGCCAGCTTGGTCTTGGTGTAGCCGACGCGGGCGATGCCGTTGCGCTCGTTGCCGAGCAGGAACTTGGCCTGGGTCCAGCCCTCGTTCTCGTTGCCGACCATGTTCTCGGCGGGGACGCGCACGTCCTTGAAGAAGACCTCGTTGACCTCGTAACCGCCGTCGATCAGCTGGATCGGGCGCAGTTCCACACCGGGGGTGTCCATCGGGAACAGGAACATCGAGATGCCGGCCTGCTTCTTGACATCAGGGTTGGTCCGGGCGAGGCAGAAGATCCAGTCGGCGAACTGGCCCAGCGTGGTCCAGGTCTTCTGGCCGTTGATGACGTAGTGGTCACCGTCGCGCACCGCGCGGGTCTTCAGCGACGCCAGGTCGGAGCCGGCCTCGGGCTCGGAGAAGCCCTGGCACCACCAGATGTCGAGGTTGGCGGTCTTCGGCAGGAAGCGTTCCTTCATCTCCTGCGAGCCGAACTGCGCGATCACCGGGCCGATCATGCCGGCGTTGAACGGCAGCAGATCCGGCACGAAGTTCAGTGCCATCTCTTCGCGGTAGATGTGGTGCTGGATGGGGGTCCAGTCCTTGCCGCCCCACTCGACCGGCCAGTGCGGGACCGCATAGCCGGCCTCGTTCAGGATGCGAGTGGTGGTGACGATGTCGTCGGGGTAGTTGAGGTTGCCCGCGGCGCAGCGTTCACGCAGATCCTTGGGAACCTGGGTCGTGAAGAAAGTCCGCAGCTCGTCCCGGAAAGCTTCCTCACTTGAACTGAATTTCAGGTGCATGGTTCCCTTCCTACACTCTGGCGTCCGCCGTCGATACCTGGACCCCTGAATCGGGGCGTATCGAGGCCAATCGTCTCATGCGTGCGGTGATCAGGGCGCCCACCACGGCCAGGGCCAGCACATATGTCACGTATCCGATGACGGTCTCGCGCAGCCCGACATGACCGACGAGGAGTCCGGCGATCACCGCGGGCACGCTGAACGCCACGTAACTGACGATGAACACGGTGGAGAACACCTGACCGCGCTGCCCGGCGGGGGTGCGGTTGCTGACCGAGTCGAGGGCACCGATGTAGGTGCCGGCGAATCCGGAACCGGCGATCAGCGATCCGACGACGTAGGTGGGCAGGTTGCCGGCGAGGACCCCGACGAGCGAGATCACCGCACCGCCGGCGAGGGCGGGGTAGCCGAAGGTGAGTTTGCTCGCCGGTGCCCGGCCGGTGATCAGCAGCGAGGTGATCGCCGCGGAGCAGAAGAAGCCGAACAGCAGCAGGCCCGCCTGGGCGTGGTTGTCGACGTCGAAGACCTTGGCCACCACCGACGACCCGAGCGACAGGAACAGTCCGCCGAGCGACCATGTCGCGATGAAGGCGGGCAGCGCGATCCAGAACTCACGGCGGACCTCGGCGGGCACCGAGGCCCGCGGTGCGAGAGTGGTGGCGACATGCCTGCGTGACGAGAAGCCCACGCGCTCCGAGGTTTCCGGGACGATCAGCAGTGCGATCATCAGTACGGCGTAGAGCGCGAGGGTGATCTCGTAGATCAGGAACCGTGGGGCCGGGGCGTACTGGACGAGGATGCCGGCCACCGCGACCCCGCCGGCCAGGCCGATCGCCGGGGCCGCACCGCTGATCGCCGATCCGGTCTTCGCCGACGGCTGCATATCGACGACGGTCGCGGTGAGCGTGCCGATCGCGGCGCCGGTGGCCAGGCCCTGCAGGGCGCGCGCGGCCATCAGGATTCCCACGCCGTCGGCGGCCAGGAACAGCACCATGCTCACGATCAGCAAGGCCAGTGCGCCGGCGAGCACGGGGCGGCGTCCGATGTGATCGGACAGCGATCCCACCGACAGCAGGCTGATCAGCATCGTCACCACATAGATCGCGAACACCAGGGTCAGGGTGAACGACGAGAATCCCCAGAGCTCCTGGTAGACGGGGTAGAGCGGCGACGGCGCGGCCGAGGCGAACAACACCATCACCAGCGTCGTCGTGATCACCCAGAAGGCGCGATGGGGGTGCAGCCGTGACATCCTGTCCTCCAAAAGCAAATGTGTTTGCGTTAGTTCAGAACGCTAACACGGTGGCGATGCCTTAATGCAACGCAGTTTGCAATAATTGATTCCATGGGTGCATCGGCAGCGGCTTCGGACACCGAGGACTCCGGACCGGGCGGCGCGCGCCGCCCGGGCGGACGCAGTGCGCGGGTGCAGCAGGCGGTGTACTCGGCGGTCGGCGAACTCGTCGGTCGCGGCCACCGCGACACCATGACCATTCCGCAGGTGGCCGAGATCGCCGGGGTGAATCCCACCAGCATCTACCGTCGGTGGGGATCGATCACCGCGCTGCTGGAGGAGGTCGCGGTCGCGGTCCTCACCCGCGGCGAGGACATCCCCGACACCGGAACCCTGCGCGGCGACCTCGACGCCTGGGCGACGATCATCGGCGCCGACATCACCCGGCCCCGGCGCCGCGCCTATCTGCGAGCCCTGGTCAACTCACGCGACGAACCCGTCGAACTGTGCCCGTGCTGGGAGATCCGCCGCGCACAGGCCGAGACCATGGTCGAGCGGGCCCGCGTGCGTGGCGAGGCCGCCCCGACGGTGACCGCCATCCTGTGCCACATCATCGCGCCGCTCTATCACCACGCGGTGTTCGGACTGCCCATCGACGACGAATTCGCGGCCGGACTCGCCGAGGACACCATGCGGATGGCCCTCGACGGCTAGGCTCGGCCCGCATGAAGCATGTGCACTCGTTCACCGAGGATGTGCTGGCCGATCTCGACGCGGTGGGTGTGGCCGCGGCCATCGCCGCCGGTGACTTCTCGGCCACGGAGGCGGTCGACGCCGCCCTCGCCCGGATCGACACGGTCAACCCGCAGCTCAACGCGGTCGCCGTCGACGACCGGGAACGTGCCCGCAAACGCGCCGCCGACGAGGCCTATGCGCCCGGGGTGTTCGCCGGGGTGCCCTCGATCATCAAGAACAACACCCTGTTCGCCGGGCTCCCGACACGGCACGGATCGGCGGCGGTCCCCGAGCGTGCGGCCGCCGCCAGCGAACCGTTCACCGAGCAGTTGCTGGCCACCGGGGTCAACCTGGTCGGCGCGTCCACGCTGCCCGCGTTCGGACTGACCGCCACCACCGAGTTCGTCGACCGCGACCCCACCCGCAACCCGTGGGACACCGACTTCTCGTGCGGGGCGTCCTCGGGTGGGTCGGCGGCTCTCGTCGCGGCCGGCGCGCTGCCGATCGCGCACGCCAACGACGGTGGCGGGTCCATCCGCATCCCGGCCGCCGCCTGCGGGCTCGTCGGTCTCAAACCCACCCGCAACCGGGTGGCGCCGTCGCCTGAGGGGGAGTCGATGCCGATCGACCTGATCTCCAACGGCGTGCTGACCCGCAGCGTCCGCGACACCGCATACTTCCTCGCCGACGCCGAACGGTTCCGGCCCGCACCGGATCTGCCGCCGGTCGGGCTGGTGGAGGGGCCGTCGGAGCGTCGGCTGCGGATCGCGATGCTCACCGAACCGCTCACCGGTCAACTCCTCGACCCGGACACCCAGCGCGGTCTGACCGAGGCCGCCGAACTCCTCGAAAGTCTCGGTCACCGAACCGAATTCGTGCCCATCCCGGTGGAACGTGACTACGTCGACCAGTTCACCGCCTACTGGGCGATGCTGGCATTCGCGCTCGACCGGTTCGGAAAGCGCATGATCGACAAGGACTTCGACCGATCGCAGCTCGACCCGTTCACCCGGGGGCTGTCGCGCCGATTCCTGCGATCGTTCTGGCGGACCCCGTCGGTGCTGCGCGGACTCAAGAAGTCGACGGCGCAGCTGCGCGAGACCTTCACCCAGTTCGACGCCGTCCTGTCGCCGACCCTCGCCCACACCACCCCGGAGATCGGATACCTCGATCCCGGTGGCGATTTCGACGAGATCTTCTCCCGGTTGACCCGCTATGTCGCGTTCACCCCGGCCAACAACACCTCCGGTACCCCGGCGATCAGCCTGCCGCTGGCCCGCACGTCGACGGGACTGCCGCTGGGAATCCACTTCTCGGCCGATCTCGGGGACGAGCGCACCCTGCTCGAGCTGGCCTACGAGCTCGAGGCCGCAGCCCCCTTCGCGCGGATCCAGGACGCGGTGTAGAACCGAACCGACACGCAGACCAGATGGTGGAGGCACAACGATGGGGACGCCCGGTGAGATGAGTGAGCGGTGCCGGTGAGCAGGAATGGCCGGTAACAGCCGCACTCCCGGACAGTCCGTGGCCGGGCGGGTGCTGTCCATCCTGGGTGCCTTCGACCGCAGACACCGCGCGCTCACCCTCACCGAGATCGCCACCAGGACCGAGATACCGGTGCCGACGACCCATCGGCTGGTGGCCGAGATGGTCGAGTGGGGTGCGCTGGTCCGCGGCGACGACGGCCGCTACGTCGTCGGCAAACGCATGTGGGATCTGGGATTGCTCGCCCCGGTGGAATCGGGTCTGCGGGACGCGGCCACCCCGTTCATGCACGATCTGCACGCCACGACCCGTGCCACGGTCCATCTCGCCGTGCGCGAGGGGACCCGGGTCCTCTACCTCGACACGCTGTCGGGCAGCACCTCGGTGCCGGTGGTCAGCCGCCTCGGCAGCCGGCTCCCGATGCATGCGACGGGCGTGGGAAAGGTGTTGCTGGCCTACGCTCCCGGCGAGATCCGCCATCAGGCGCTGGCCGATCTGCCCCGGATCACCCGGCACACGATCGCGGTACCCGGTGTTCTCGACCGCCAGCTCCGGCAGGTTCGCCAGCTCGGGTATGCCACCACCACCGAGGAGATGACGCTGGGGGCGTGTTCGGTGGGTGTGCCCATCGTGGTCGACGGCGAGGTCGTCGGGGCACTCGGTGTGGTGGTGCCCACGCTCGGCCGGACCAGGGCGTCACTGGTGGCCGCACTCCGCGTCGCCGCCGCGGGAATCGCACGGACACTGGGTGATTCGGCAACCCCGGGCGTCGTCGATCGCTGATCGCTGCTCGCCGGTCGGGTGGTCGGTCCACGACACCAGGGCCGCATCACCTGAGAGGTGATGCGGCCCTGGCGCGTCGGTGCTCGGTGCCCGCTGTCCCGGTGGGGAGCGGGCGTCCGGTCAGTGGTTCACGACCTCCTTCTCGGCGCCCACACCGGTGATCGAACGGACCTCCATCTCCGCATTGCGTTCGGGGGTACCGCGATCCGACGGTGCGGTCAGGGTGCCGATGATGCCGAGCGCGAAGGCCAGCGGGATCGAGACGATGCCGGGGTTCTCCAGCGGGAACCAGGCGAAGTCGGAGCCGGGGATCATCGAGGTGGCCTTGCCGGAGACCGCGGGGGAGAAGATGATCAGGAGCAGCGTCGACCCCAGACCGCCGTAGATGCTCCACAGGGCACCGCGGGTGTTGAAGCGCTTCCAGTACAGCGAGTAGATGATGGTCGGCAGGTTGGCGGCGGCGGCGATCGCGAAGGCCAGGGCCACCAGGAAGGCCACATTCTGACCGTTGGCCAGGATGCCCAGGACGATACCGACCACACCGAGAGTGATTGCGGCGTAGCGCGAGACCCGCACCTGATCGTCCTCGGAGCACTTACCGCGCTTGATCACGCTGGCGTAGATGTCGTGGGCGAACGATGCCGATGCGGTGATCGTCAGACCGGCGACGACGGCGAGGATGGTCGCGAAGGCGACCGCGGCGATGATGCCGAGCAGTACCGTGCCACCGAGTTCGAAGGCCAGCAGCGGGGCTGCGGCGTTCTCCTTGCCGGCGGCGGCGAGGATGCGGTCGGGGCCGACGATCGCGGCGGCACCGTAGCCCAGGATCAGGGTGAACAGGTAGAACGCACCGATCAGGGCGATGGCCCAGACCACCGAGCGGCGGGCCTCCTTCGCGGTGGGGACGGTGTAGAAGCGCATCAGCACGTGGGGCAGACCCGCGGTGCCGAGCACCAGGGCGATGGCCAGCGAGATGAAGTTGATCTGCGACTCCAGCGAGCCGCCGTACTTGGCGCCGGGGGCGAGAACGTCACGGGCGGCGACGGCCTCGTTGCTGGACCCGCTGATCGCATGCTGTGCGCTGCCGAGGATCTCGGACACGTTCAGCCCGAACTTGGCGAGCACCATCAGGGTCATCGCGGCGGCACCGGCGATCAGCAGGACGGCCTTGATGATCTGCACCCAGGTAGTGCCCTTCATACCGCCGACCAGCACGTAGACGATCATCAGCGCGCCGACCACGGCGATCACGATGGACTGTCCGGTACGCGATTCCACGTCGAGCAGCAGGGCCACCAGGCCACCGGCGCCGGCCATCTGGGCGAGCAGGTAGAACACGCTCACCGCGAGGGTCGAGATCGCCGCGGCCAGGCGCACCGGGCGCTGCTTGAGGCGGAAGCTCAGCACGTCGGCCATGGTGAACTTGCCGGTGTTGCGCAGCAATTCGGCCACCAGGAGCAATGCCACCAGCCAGGCGACGAGGAAGCCGATCGAATAGAGGAAGCCGTCGTATCCGTAGACGGCGATGGCGCCGGCGATACCGAGGAAGCTGGCCGCCGAGAGGTAGTCGCCGGCGATGGCGATCCCGTTCTGAGGGCCGGAGAAGCCGCGGCCCCCGGTGAAATAGTCGGCGGCGGAGGAGTTGTTGCGGCTGGCCCGGATCACCACGAACATCGTGAACGCCACGAAGGCGACGAAGATCGCGATGTTGGTCACGGGGTTGCCGACGGCGCCGGCGGCGAGTGCGGTCATCAGACTGCCTCACTTTCCATCTCGGCGCGGATCGCGGCGGCCTTCGGGTCGAGGTCGCGATTGGCGAAGCGTACGTAGGCGAAGGTGATCGCGAAGGTCGTCACGAACTGCAACAGACCCAGGATCAGACCGAGGTTGATGTTGCCCCAGACCGGCGTCGCCATGAAGTCGTGGGCGAAGGCGCCCAGCAGGACGTAGACGGCATACCAGAGCAGGAAGAACGCGGTCATCGGGATCACGAAGCGCAGCAAGGAGCGCTTGAGATCCCGGAACTGCGGACTCGCCTGCATGGCGATGAACTGCTCGCCTGTCGGCGTCGGCGGTGGCGGCGTCACCGTCGTGTCATGTTCGGCAGTGGACACGAGTTCCTCCAAAGCTGTGATGGTTGTTGGAGACAGATTCCACTGAGTCCCAGATCACACACAATGGGGTGGCCTGCGTCACACGACGAAGCCGATGATCTGTGCGCCGGACGGTCGGTGCCGACCGACGAACGGTCGGCGGCCGGCGGTGATACAACTGGGCGATGCGCCTGCTCTGGGATCAGCACGCCTGCCTGCCGTTGCAGCCCGACGCCGACGTCGAGCCACTGTCGCGATTCGCCCGGCCCGGCCCCACCTATGTGTCGGTCAACGTCGGCTACGCCCCGCAGACCTGCGCCGACTCCACCGTGCTGCTGCATCGGTTCCGTGCCGGCGTCACCGCCCATCCCGGTCTACGGCTGATCACCGACGTGGCCGAGGTCGACGCCGGTGTCGACCAGATCGCGATCGGCTTCGATCTCGAGGACTCCAACCCGCTCGACGGCGACCTCGACAACGTCGCGGCCTTCGTCGACCTCGGCGTGCGCACCATGCTCCCGTCGTACAACCACGCCAACCGCGCCGGTTGCGGCTGCCTCGACACCGACGACACCGGCCTCACCGCGTGGGGCCGTGACCTGGTGGCGGAGATGAACCGGTCCGGGATGGTCCCCGACGGCTCCCACTGCAGCGCCCGCACCGGTCTGGACATGTGCGAGGTCTCCACCAGGCCCGTCATCTACAGCCATTCCTGCATGCGGTCGGTGTGGGAGCATCCACGCAACATCACCGACGAGCAGGCCCGCGCCTGCGCCGACACCGGCGGCGTCGTCGGGATCACCGGCGTCGGGATCTTCCTGGGGCCCAACACCCCCGACCTCGACGCGATGACCCGGCACCTGGAGTACGCGGTCGAGCTGATCGGCATCGACCACGTCGGCGTGAGCACCGACCATTCCTTCGACGCCGCCGACTTCCTCGACGAGATCCGCAACCACCCGGATTCCTTCGACGACTCCTACACCCGCTGGGGCGACATCCGGTGGATGCCACCGGAGACCTTCATCGGCCTCGACCGCCATCTGGCCGGTCGGGGATGGTCCGACGCCGACATCACCGCCGTCCTCGGCGGCAACTTCCGCAGGGTCGCCGAGCAGTCCTGGTGACGTGACCTCGGTTCCGGTTGCGGCTCAACCATCCAAAGGGGTTGCGGTAGTTGGGTCGTGAGTTGGTTACGGTGATTGAGCCGGTACCGAGCGTAGCGAGGCACCGTGTCGAAATCTTCGTGAGTCGATGTCGGATCTGGTTGCGGCTCGACCATCCAAAGGGGTTGTGGCAAAGTGTTGTTGGTCTTGCCGCGTTGATCTGGTTACGGTGATTGAGCCGGTACCGAGCGTAGCGAGGCACCGTGTCGAAATCTTCTTCGTGAGTCGATGTCGGATCCGGTTGGGGGCATTGTTGTCTCGCCGGGTTTCGACTCGGGTCCGCGCCTGGCGGCTCGGTCCCGGTTCAACCATCCAAAGGGGTTGTGGCAGAGTGTTGTTGGTCTTGCCACCTTGATCGATCCTATTCTGAGACGTCGGTTCTGGTTGTGGCTCAACCATCCAAAGAGGTTGCGGTAGTGCGGTGGTGAGTTTGTTACGGTGATTGAGCCGGTACCGAGCGTAGCGAGGCACCGTGTCGAAATCTCCGCAGCCCGACGTCGGATCCGGTTGCGGAAACCCTACTCCGGCAGTCGTTCCACGCCCATACCCACCCGCTCCGGGACGTGCATCCGGGCAAAAGTGCGGGCCAGATCGCGGGGGACTCCGCGTCGGGTCGCGAGACTCACCGCCACCATCGTCGCGAATGCCAGGGGCACCGTCACCGCGGCGGGATAGCCGATGATGACGGCGGGCCAGCCGCCGAGCGCTTCGTCGTCGATCACCCCGGCGATCGCCAGCGACGTCGCGAGCCCGGACGACACCCCGCCGACGACGAGTCCGGTGATCGCGCCGGCCGGGGTGAGGCCGCGCCACCAGATCCCCAGGATCAGCAGCGGACACAACGTCGACGCGGCGACCGCGAACACCAGACCCACCGTCCGGGACAGTTCCAAGGAGGTGGCGGCCAGCGACAGGATCACCGGGATCACACCGCCGATCACCGCGGCGACCCGGAAGTCGCGGATGCGCCCCGACAACACATCCGTCGACAACGCCCCGGCCACACTCACCAGCAGCCCCGACGACGTCGCCAGGAACGCCGCGATCGCACCGGCGGCGACGAGGGCGCCGAGGAACTGACCGGCGAAACCACTGATCGCCGCCGACGGCAACAGCAGCACCGCGGCGTCGGCGGTACCGGTGATCAGCAGTTGCGGCACATAGAGTCTCGCGAACACCCCGAGGAGCAGCGGAAACAGATAGAACAGGCCGAGCAGGGCGATCACGGTGAGTGCGGTGCGGCGTGCGGTCCGCCCGTCGGGGTTGGTGTAGAACCGCACCAGCACATGCGGCAGGCCCATCGTGCCGAGGAACGTGGCGATGATGATCGAGTACACCTGGTACAGCGGATGGGCGCCACCGAGCCCGCCACCGGTGGAGATCCACGACGACCCGGTCGTCGGGGCGCCGGCGACGACGGGCGTGGCCGCGTCGGCGTCCAGATGGATGACGGTGCCCTCACCCAGCGTGTACGTGCCGGGCCGGGGGATCGCCGCATCGGCGACGGTCTCGCCGTCGAGCACTCCGGTCACCCGCACCCCGTCGGTCTCGGTCACGGTGACCACCGTCGGGGTGGTGACGTCGACGGTGGTGGCCTGGTCGACGCGGGGTGGTGCGGCCTCACCGACCGGTTGCCGGTCACCGAGGAAGACCACCACGAGCGCCAGGGCGGGGACCCCGATCGCGGTCAGTTTGAGCCAGTACTGGAAGGCCTGCACAAAGGTGATCGACCGCATGCCGCCGCCGACCACGTTCACCACGACGATCAGTCCGACGGCCACCGCCCCCACCCAGATCGGCACGCCCAGAAGGATGTTCAGGGTGAGCCCGGCTCCCTGGAACTGCGGGATCAGATACAGCACGCAGACGCACACCACCACGCACATCGCGGTCAGCCGTGCGGGGCGGGAGGACAGCCGGAACTCGGTGAAATCCGGGACCGTGTACGCCCCGGAGCGGCGCAGCGGTGCCGCCACGAACAACAACAGACCCAGATAGCCCGCGGTGAATCCGACCGGATACCACAGCGCATCGGCACCGTACTTGGCGACGAGCCCCGCGACGCCGAGAAACGATGCCGCCGAGAGGTACTCGCCGGAGATGGCGGCGGCATTCCAGCGGGAGCCGACGGCGCGCGAGGCCACCAGGAAGTCCGAGGTGGTGCGCGCGAATCGTCCACCGTAGGCGCCGATCACCAGAGTCACGCCGGCGGCCAGCAGCAAGGCCACCCCGGTGAGCGCATCCGCCCCCGACATCAGCGCGGGCCCTCGTCGTCGACGACACCCATGAAGTCGCGTTCGGCCTGTTCGGCCAGACGCACAAACAACCGGCCCGCCCCGTAGAGCACCGGATAGAGCAGCACACCGAGGACCAGCCAGGACAATCGGATTCCGAAGACCGAGTACTCGACCAGGGTGGGGAACACCAGGCCCGCCACCGGGATCAGCGAGATCAGGACGGTCAGACTCAGCCCGAGTCGCAGGGCCAGACCCAACTGTGCGCGCATCAGCCCCCGCACCAGGGCATCACCCACCTCGGTCTGCTCCTGGACCTCCACGCGGGTGCGCACCATCCGCGCACCGCGACGCCGTGCGAGGACGACGCGTTCGCGGTGCGGCTGCTCGGGTGGTCGGGTCATCCCCGATCGTCCCCGGATCGATAGGAACGCATGGGATCTCGGATCAGCCGGTCCTTGAGTTCGCGGACCTGGCGTCGGCTCACCGGCAGTTCGGTGGCCTCCGAGGCGCCGTTGGCCCGCACACACACCACCGTGCCCGAGCCCGCCGTGCGCAGCCCGGTGACCATCGGCAACGCCACCAGATACGACCGATGCACTCGGGCGAAACCGTGATCCTGCCACCGTGATTCGAGGACCGACAGCGGGATACGTACCAGGTGGGCGCCCTGCACCGAATGCAGTCGGGCGTAGTCGCCGACGGCCTCCACCCAGGAGATGCTGTCGCGGCGCACCAGCGACGTCACGCCGCCGAGCTCGACGGGGATCACGTCGTCGTCGGGACGAGTGGTCTCGGCAGGGGTTTCCGGCGCCGGTGCCGAGCGCGCGGCGGCAACCCGCTCGACGGCCTGCGCGAGGCGTTCGGTGCGCAGCGGTTTGAGCAGATAGTCGAGCGCGCCCACCTCGAAGGCGTCCACCGCACGGTCGTCGTGGGCGGTCACGAACACCACGGCGGGCGGCGCGCTGAGTTTGCCGAGGACGGTGGCCAATTCGATCCCCGACAGCCCGGGCATGTTGATGTCGAGGAACACCGCGTCGATCGCATGGTCGTTGAGTTCGCGCAGGGCATGGGTGGCGTCGCCGGCCTGGTAGACCTGTCCGATCTCCGGGTGCCGGTCGAGCAGGTAGGCGAGCTCGTCGAGGGCAGGTCGCTCGTCGTCGACCGCCAGCACGGTGAGGGTCATCGTCGGTTCACTCCCATCCTCGTCACACCCGCACCCCAGCACGGAACTTCGGTACCCGCATGCCGACCTTGGTACCCGCCCCGATCCCGGTGTCGACCACAAGACCGTAGTCGTTGCCGAATGCCGCCCGCAGCCGATGGTCGACATTGGTCAGGCCGACGTGCGCCCCCGACGACTCGCTGCGCGAGGCCTCCGCAGGCGGGTCGAGCGCGTCGATGTCGCCGGAGCGCAACAGTTCCGGATCCATTCCCACGCCGTCGTCCTCGACGGTGATCACGCAGTCCGATCCCTCGTCGCGGGCGATGATGGTGATGGTCCCGCCGCCCTTGGCGGCCAGGCCGTGGCGCACGGCGTTCTCCACCAGCGGCTGCAATGCCAGGAACGGCAGGACGACGCCGAGTACCTCGGGTGCCACCTGTAGCCGCACCTCCAGGGACGGGCCGAACCGGGCGCGCTCGAGGGTGAGGTAACGGTCGATGTTGCGCAGTTCGTCCGACAGCAGCGTGAACTCGCCGGCCGCACGGAACGAGTAGCGGGTGAAGTCGGCGAAGTCGACGATCAGCTCGCGGGCCCGGTCCGGGTCGGTGCGGACGAACGACGCGATCGTGTTGAGCGCGTTGTAGATGAAGTGCGGGCTGATCTGCGCGCGCAGCGCGAGCACCTCGGCACGGTCGAGCCGGGCCCGGGATGCGTCGAGCTCGGCGAGCTCGATCTGGTTCGACACATACCGCGCGACCTCGGCGATGGCCCCCAGCTTGCCCGGACCGGGACGTCCGGCGGTGGCCACCACCAGCGCCCCGACGCCGGTGTCGTCGGCGATCAGCGGCTGCGCGATCAGCGCCCGCACGGGGGAGTCGGGTCCGCACGGATCGTTGACGAGCACGCGCCGGCCCCGCGTCACGGCATCGGCGGCCGCGTCACCGGCGGCATCGACGACCGGCCCGGCCCAGATCGACGACTCGTCGGGACCGTGGGCCAGCAGCATGCCGGTGGCGTCATACAGCGCCACTCCGTCGGCGGCGGTCAGCGAGCGCAGCGGTCCCAATGCGGCCCGCGCCGACTCCGCCGACAACCCGCCACGCAGCGACGTCGCGGCCTGCGACGCGGTGTGCAGTGCCTCGTGGACGGCACGTTCGGTGGGGGTGGCCACCACACGGCGGGTACGGATGAGCGCCACCAGACCGAGCACCACACCCACGGCGACCACCGCGAGTGTCACCGCCAGACCGCTAGACATCGCAACTCACATCAGTGATTGTCGCCTGCCCGACCCGTTCGATATCAACTCCGATGAGCGAGGACCAGGGCACTCCACCACCTGCCGACGAGGGGCCGCACCGATACTGGGCGCGCGGTGTGATCCATACTACAATGCGACCGTGGTCACAGCTCGAACAGGAACAGGTGCAGGCAGCGTCCTGGACTCTCTGCCTGATCGGCACGTCCGCGCGGTGATGCGGGTGCTGGAACGCTGTGCCGGGATCGACGACCCCGAGCGGTTCCGGTTCACCGTCGTCGACGCGATCAGATCGACCTTCGGGATCCGCGACGTCACCTTCTTCGCCGGGGCCTCCTACGACGCCGCGTTCGCCGACCCGAATCCCGTCCTGACCGGAGCGGCCGCCCCCTTGCTCGACGAGTACCAGGCCCGCTGGCGCGACAAGGACGTGTTCGCGACCGACCGGGCCCGCAGAATCCTCCAGCGTGACGGCTACCTCGAAGTCGCCGATCTGCAGGCGTTGCCGGCGCCGCAGCACTCCTACGTCGTCGACTACCTGGTCCCGAACGGGATGACGGTGGCCTCGGCCATCCACCTGCGGACCCGATCCGGGGATGCGCTGGTGGGGATGTTCGACTCGCGGCGCCAGTTCGACCGCGACGACGTCGTCGCCGTGAGATTCCTCGCGACCCAGCTGCGCGCACATGCCTCCGCGGTGTCGTTCGACACCGGAGATCAACTCAGGGTGCTGCTCTCACCCCGACAACTCGAGGTCGCCAAGCTGGTGGCCCGCGGCCTCAGCAATGCGGAGATCGCCCGGGAGATGACGCTCACCGAACAGTCGGTGAAGAAGTACGTCAGTCGGATCTTCACGGCGACAGGGTGCCCGAATCGGGCTGCGCTGACCGCCCGGGTCCTCACCGAATCCCCGCGCGGCGGGTGAACCGGACGCCGGGGGTCCGCCGCCCTGCGTCCGATCCTCCCGGGTCTGATCCTCCTGCGTTCAATCCTCGTACGTTAAATCCTCGTGCGTTCACCTACCCTGAGGCCGATTCGCCTGGGCGGTGAATTCCTCTGCCGCGGTGACGACATCGGTGGCGAACGTCCCCAGGGTCACCGACGTCGCCCCGCCGTCGACGGGGATGACCACACCGTTGACGTAGTCCGACATGTCCGAGGCCAGAAACGTTGCCACCGAGGCGATGTCCTCGGGATATCCCACACGGCGGCTCGGTTGGGTGGGTCCGAGACGATCGGCGAGGAACTGCAGGAACTCGCCGGATCGTGCGTCCTCCACCCCGAAGGTGCGCGACATGATCGGTGTCATGATGATCCCCGGTGCGATCCCGTTGGACCGGATGCCCAGCGGACCCAACTCGGCCGCGGCCTGCCGGATCAGCCCCACCACAGCATGTTTGGCGATGGTGTAGCCCGTCGTGCTCCAACCGCCTTGCAGGGCGGCCGCACTGCAGGTCGAGATGATCGAACCGCCGCTCTCCTGTTTCACGAACTGGCGGGCCGCATGGCTGTGGCCGAGGAGTACCGAGCGGGTCAGCAAGGCGATGGTGCGATCGAACCCGGCGGCATCCGTCTCCAGGATCGGCGACGGATCACCCTGTGCTCCGGCATTGTTCACCATCACGTCGAGTCGTCCGAAGGTGCTGACGGCGAGATCGACCGCGGCGGCGATGTCGTCCTCCGAGGTCACGTCGGTGTGCACATAGCGTGCCGCTGCACCGAGTTCGTCGGACAATGCGGTGCCGGCGTCGTCGGCGATGTCGCACAGGATCACCTGTCCGCCTTCGGCGATGAACCGTCGGGCCACGCCCTGGCCGATTCCGCTGGCCGCCCCGGTGACCACGGCGACCTTCCCGTTGAGCAGTGATGACATTCGTTCCTCCGTCGTGGTTGTCCGCAGGTGGCGGTGAGTGCAAGCTAGCAGCGGGGTCGACGGTGGTGACAGTCCTCGAAAGAGGACGTCCACATCGACTGCGGGGCAACCGATTGTCCTCTTTCGCGGACTGGTACTCGGCCCGGTGCGCGACCTACCGTGAGGTCATCGCACTGTTACTCACGTCACATCGGAGGTCCTGATGGCCAACCTGAAGTTCGGAACGTTCCTGGCACCCATCCACGAGCCGGGGCAGAATCCGACGCTGTTGATGCACCGGGACATCGAACTCGTCCGGTACCTGGAGGAACTGGGCTACGACGAGGCGTGGTTCGGCGAGCATCATTCGGCGGGTGCCGAGATCTACGCCTCGCCGGAGCTGATGATCGCCCACGCCGGCGCCAAGACCAATCGAATCAAGCTCGGTACCGGTGTCACGTCGGTGTCGTATCACAATCCGTTGTGGGCGGCCGAACGGATGGTGATGCTCGACCACCTCACCCGCGGCCGGGCCATGTTCGGTCTCGGGCCGGGATCGCTGCCCACCGACGCCGCGATGCTGGGCCTGTCGCAGATCGACACCCGAGAACTGTTGGCGGAGAACGCCGACATCATCATGCGACTGCTCCGTGGTGAGACGGTGTCGGCCAAGACCCGCACCCATGAACTCTTCGACGCCAAGATCCAGATGGCGCCCTACTCCGACCCGCTCTTCGACGTGGTGGTCGCCGCCGTCGCCTCCCCGTCGGGTGCGCGTCTGGCCGGCATGCACGGCATCGGCCTGCTGTCCATCGCGGCGACCCTCACTGCCGACGGATTCAGCGCTCTGCAGCATCATTGGGGAATCCTGGAGGAGTACGCCGCACAGTCCGGGCGTACCGCCGACATCGACCGGTCGGCCTGGCGTCTGGTGGGGCCGTTCCACATCGCCGAGACCAAGGAACAGGCTTACCGCGATGTCGCCCACGGCATCGAGTACTGGTTCAACTACCTCCAGCATGTCGCGGCATTCCCGCAGATGAACGTCCTCGGTGAGAACAAGCAGGAGATGATCGACTTCATCAACACCTCCGGGATCGGTGTCATCGGCACCGCCGAGGAAGCGCGCGAACAGGTTCAGCGGCTCATCGATCAGTCGGGTGGCTTCGGGACCCTGCTGATCCAGGGTCATGACTGGGCCAACCCGGCCGCCACCCGACGCTCCTTCGAACTGTTCGCCCAGGACGTCATCCCGTACTTCCAGGGGCAGGCGCAGCCCATGCTGGACGCGGCCGAACGTGCCGCTGCGGTTCGGGAGGGGCAGGCCGCCGATCACGCCCGGGCCCTCGAGCACATGACGAAGAAGTACGAGGCGGAGATGGGACGGGTATGAGCGGCGCGACGACGCAGGCAGGCTGACCGACCCCACTCGATCAGCTACCGGCCGTTGCGCTGACCCCTTGACTCTGCCTAGCGACGAGTCGATTCGAAACCTCTGTCGGCCGAGTTGCCAAGGTGACCACTTCTGGGGTGGTCGCCATCCGACGTCGGCTGCGGAGATTTCGACTCGGGTCCTCGCGATGCTCGGTCCCGGCTCAATCATCGTAGAAGGTGCGGCTCAATCAGCAAGGTAGGCGCGGCTCAATCATGTAAGAGGGCTCAGCTCAATCAGCCACGCCCCGTTGATGGTTGAGCCGATGAGGAGCGTAGCGACGAGGCGTGTCGAAACCTCAGACAGCCGACGTCGCCAACGCGACCACCTCTGAGGTGCTCACCACCCGAGGCGTGCTGCGGAGATTTCGACTCGGGTCCTCGCGATGCTCGGTCCCGGCTCAATCATCGTAGAAGGTGCGGCTCAATCAGCAAGGTAGGCGCGGCTCAATCATGTAAGCGGGAGCAGTTCAATTAGCCACGCCCCGTTGGTGGTTGAGCCGACGAGGAGCGTAGCGACGAGACGTGTCGAAACCTCCGCCGGCCGAACTCGCCAACGCAACCGGCGGAGGTTCCGACACCCAACCCGAATCTCTATGAAGTTCTCAAAGAACACAAGCTTCTACAAAAGGTCAGGCAGCATTCGGTAGTTCGTCGGCAAACCGCCTGTTATATGCCGGGATCGGACGACGACGCCGATCCACCACCTCAGGTGGGATCAACCACGGATGCGCATCCGGACCCATGTAGACGTCCCATCCGTTGTGATGCACGTCGGCATGACACGACGCACACAACAAACACCCGTTGGCCAGGTCGGTGGCACCGCCATCCGACCAATGCTCGATGTGATGAGCCTGAGTGCGCGATGCCGGGGCACCGCACTTGATGCAACACCGATCCCGCTCGAATAACGCTCGCCGCTGACTGGCGGTGAACAAGCGTTTCGAGCGTCCCATGTCCAGGGGCACGTGTTCGCCGTCGACGATGGTCATGACCACCACGCCGTCGCAGCTGGTTTCGAGCAGGGTGTTGTGGGTGATCGATCCGCCGAACGCCAATTCCGACTTGCCGGGTGTATCCGCGGGTACCGACAGGTTGATCAACGCCGACGGTAGAGCGGTCACCGACCGTTCCCCGGCGCCGGCGGCCATATCCAAAACCATCTCCAACGCGTCAGCGCGACGTCGAGGCGCTTCGCGTGGATCTTTCGAACCATCCGGCTGCGGGACCGGCGCCGACAGTTTCTCGATGGCCGTCGCCAACTTCTCTCCGACAACCACGTCCAGACTCCCCGAGACAGCGACCCGCCCGTCATCGGTCCGCCCGATATCGAGAGCATTCAGATTGCGGTCTTCCTTCGCTGGACGTCCACCCTCGGCATCGTCAGCATGATGGTCCCCGAGCTGGTGCGCTCGTGCCATCACCTCAGCCGGTTTCGCGCCGGACAACACCTGCGCCAACAGATCACCCTCGAACTCGGCCCAGGTTTCGGCAGTCGGCGGTTCCCCGGCGCGTAACCCGATCTGGTTCAGCCCGCGCACGATCGCGTCCACATGCTCGCCCGAGATCGCGCCGTCGGCAGCATGTTTCAGCGTGCGTTCCACCACCGCCGACGTCCCGATACGCTGCATCCGCGCCGCGACGGCGGGCGCCAGCCCCATCTCGATCAGCAACGCGATCGGTTTGTGACCATGCCGTTGCGCCACCCCCAGCCGGTCGAGATGACCAGCTCCGGCCGCGGTCAACGCGTCGACGACATTCCTGATGGTGACCAGTGTCCGCATATCCGTGAACACGTCCGGCCCGGTCGGATCGTCGTCGAAACGACAATCGATGAGTGCGTCGAGAATGGTCTCCAGTTCCCCCTTCATGCGTTCCATTATAGCGAACGTATAGGCGATGATCAGATGAATTCGCGCGCACGACAACATTTGTGGATAAGTTGTGAAAGCTGTTCACCCAGGAGGTTCAGGTTCACCCGTGGTGTGTTGAGCGGCCATCGGTCATGCCGAGGTGAAGGTCATGGCGCGGATGTGATCCTGCGTCCGGGCCCGTGGGCTCCTCGACGGACACGGAGGCGCGGTGGGGGATCTGCGGTTGATAGATTTCCGGATTGTCGCGGTTGCGGCGAATCGTGGGCCGGTGGGCCCGGAGATAGAGGGGTAATGATGAGGCGACGCCTGTGGGGCAAGGTCGGGATGGCAGTGCTCGGCGCCACCGCACTTGCAATGACGATGACCGGATGCGGGCAGTTGCCCTTCGGCAATGACGACCCGCCGGTGTCGTCGGTCGCCGCGGGTGAGGACGCCGGCGGTGACGTGGACTTCGACGCCGCGATCGGTGACTGTGTCAAGCTGACCGGCTACAGCTTCAACGCCGAGATCGAGCACGCCACCTGCGGGAAGGCGCCCGCGAACTATGTGGTGATCGCGAAGTCGCCCACCAAGGAGGCGTGTCCGTCGGACGCGGACTCCACCTACTACGTGACCAAGGGCGGGGAGCAGCAGGGAGCGCTGTGTCTGGACCTGGACTGGGTGGAGGGTGAGTGCATGGAGGTGCCGACGTCGAACCTCGGGGACGCCGAGCATGTCGAGTGCACCGAAACCGGTTCGGGGCTGACCACCGTCAGCCGCGTTCTCGCGATCATCCCGGGCACCATCGACGAGAGTCGTTGCCCGGACGACTCGACGCAGTACTACACCTACGACGAGCGCAAGAAGCTGGTCTGCGTCGGTGAGGCCTGATCCCACCGGCAGATGGGGATGTCGTCGCCGGTGACGGCGAGGACTCCACACTGTTCGGGGCGTGTCCACCTTGAACAGCGAAAGGCCCCGTATCGGAACGTCTTCCGGTACGGGGCCTTTGTTTGTGGGGGTCAGTTGGTGTTGTCGCGTAGTTCTCGGCGGAGGATTTTGCCGGTGACGGTTTTGGGGAGTTCGTCGACGATGTCGATGTGGCGGGGGTATTTGTAGGCGGCGAGTTGGGTTTTGCAGTAGGCGATGAGTTCGTCGGGGTTTGCCGATTGTCCGTCACGGAGTGAGACGTAGGCTTTGACGGTTTCGCCGCGGTATTCGTCGGGTACTCCGACGACGGCTGCTTCGCGTACGGCGGGGTGGGTGTAGAGGACGTCTTCGACTTCGCGGGGCCAGACTTTGTAGCCGGAGGCGTTGATCATGTCTTTTTTGCGGTCGACGACGTAGAACCAGCCGTCGGTGTCCATGAATCCGACGTCTCCGGTGTGCAGTGCGCCACCGGGGATGGATTTTGCGGTGGCTTCGGGTTTGTTCCAGTATCCGGGAACCACTTGGGGTCCCGATGTTAGGAACTCGCCGACTTCTCCGACGGGTACGTCGTCGCCGTTCTCGTCGACGACGCGGACGATGGTGTTGAACACGGGTACGCCGACCGAGAGTGCGCCGGAGACGGGGTCGACGGGGGCGCGCATGCCGAGGGGGACGGCGTGTGAGGGGGAGTTGGTTTCGGTGAGGCCGTAGATGTTGTGGATGTAGGCGCCGAAGATGTGTTCGAGGCGGTCTCCGACGGCGGGTGCGATGGGTGCGCCGCCGGAGTAGAGCACGCGCAGGCTGGTGAAGTCGGCGGGGGTGGCGCCGGGTGCGGCTGCGAGGGCGTTGAAGGCGGTGATGGCGCCGATGGTGAATACGGGTTTGTGTTCGCGGATGGCGTCGAGCATGACGGCGGGGTCGAAGCGGTGGGCGAGGATCAGTGGTGCGCGGGTGAGCATTGCGAACATGATGTGGCCGACGAGGCCGGTGATGTGGAACAGGGGTGCGATACCGAGGATGGGTTCGCCGGGTTGGAGTCCGGTCCAGTCTCGGTAGGTTTGGGCGTTGAATGCGAAGTTGCCGTGGGTGTTCATGGCGCCCTTGGGGTTTCCGGTGGTGCCGGAGGTGTAGGCGAGGACGGCCACGTCGTCGGCGGTGAGTGTGACCGGCGGCAGGTCGGCGCCGGTGTAGTCGTCGATGATGGTGCGCAGGTCGAGGGTGTCGTCGGGGTGGGTGCGGGTGAGTCCGGTGAACAGCCGCTCGTCGTTGCGGGTTTGGAAGTCCCGTGCTGAGCAGGTGATGACGGTGTGGACTGAGCCGGCGCCGGAATCGATGACTGGTTTGGCGATGTCGGTGTAGAGGTCGTCGAGGGTGAGCAGTGCGACGGCGCCGGAATCACCGAGTAGGTAGGTGAGTTCGCGGGTTTTGTTCATCGGGTTGATCGCGACGGCGGTGCCGCCGGCTTTCCAGGCGGCGATCATGCCGATGATGAATGCGGGGTTGTTTTGTACGTAGAGGGCGAGGCGGTCGCCGTCGCGGAATCCGTGGTTGCGCAGGGTGTGTGCGACTGCTCGTGCGGCGTGGTCGATGTCGGCGAAGGTGAGGGTGCCGTCGAAGTAGTGGAGGAATGTTTCGTTGGGGTGTGTGGTGGCGGCGGCGTCGAAGATGTCAAGGGCGGTGGCGTGTTCGACGGTGATGTCGGTGGGGGTGTCTTGTGGGTAGCGGGCCAGCCAGGGCCGATCAACATAGACGGAGGTGGCGGTGCTCACTTGATCACCACCGGGTTGACCGGGGAGCCGGTGGCGTTGTGGATCTTGAGCGGGGCGGCGACATAGAAGAATTCGTAGACGCCGTCCTCGGCGCAGTCGGCGGCCAGCTTCTCCAGATCGCAGATCTCGGTGAAGGCGATGCCCAGGTTGCGCATCAGGGCATTGTGCAGAACCAGCGCCACACCGTTGTTGGGGTCGTGGGTGACCTCGTTGGCGATCGTGTCGGTCACCAGGTTCGGGATCTCCTTGCTCTGGAACCACTTCACCAGTTCCTCGGAGTACACCAGGCCCGGCTCACAGAAGTCCCCGTAGAAGCCTTCCTCGTCACGGAAGAACAGCTCGAGATGGTTGGTGCGGATGATCAGGATGTCACGCGGACGGATCTCGATTCCCTGTGCCGCCGCGCACTTCTCGAGATCGGTGTGGTCGAAGGTCTCACGCGGACCGAGGCAGTCGACGCCGCGGTAGCGGGCCATGTCGAGCAGGATCGCGCGACCGGCGACGCCCCGTTCGGCGATCGGCTCGACGCTGGCCTTGTCCAGGCCGCCGATGGTGGTGCGGGCGTCGTAGCCGTTCCAGATCTTGCCGCCGTACCAGACATGACCCAGCGCGTCGTACTGCGTGGAACCCTGCAGGAAGGCGTTGATCTTGTCGTCGGCGTAGTGCAGGCCGCCGGGGAAGGCCGGGCCGTCGCCGCCGTCGTCCCAATGGGACTCGTCGAGGATCATCTCGCGGGTCGCAGGGCTACGGCCCGGCCACACCGGGTCGCCGTTCGGGTCGCCGATGAGGCGCTGCAGCGTGAACAGCGCGCCCTTGCGGATCAGCGATGCGCCGGCGATGACCTGCTCGGCGGTCAGGTAGTTCAGGCTGCCGACCTCGTCGTCGGGGCCCCACTTGCCCCAGTTGCTGGGGGCGCCGGCGAGCAGTTCGGTGAGCTCGGGAACGTCGTGCGAGGTGGTCATGGTGCGTATCCTCCGAGATGCGGTGAATCGGGGTCTGAACAGTCCGAGCGATCGTTCAGCTCGCGTTCAGTGAGATGAGGATCACAGACTTCTGTGGATACGTCAAGTGCCTGCACCGGGGCGGTTCGGCGCAGGTTTCGGCGAGGCGTGTTCAGTCCGGCGTGTTCAGTCTGGCCGAACTCGGTGGTGCATCATCGCGAGTGCGAGATCGGCGTACTCGGCGGCGACGTCGGCCGCGGTCTGCGGTCCGCCGGGGGAGAACCAGTGGGGAATGGCGATACACATGGTGGCCACCGCCCGCGCGGTGCTGTGCGGGGTGCGGGTGGCGAAGTCGCCGGCCGCGACGGCCGCGGACGCCGCCCGATCGAGGCGATGCTGCACCGCACGCCGGGCGTCGGCGACGCGAGAGCGGTCGGGTTCCTCGAGGCTGCGCATCTCGGTGGCCACGATGAAGGCGAGGTCGCGGCGTTGGGCCTGGCACAGTGCCAGCGCCTCCACCATGTTCGCGAAAGCGGTCACCGGATCGTCGGTTTCGGTTGCGGCAGAATCCATTCGCCAACCCAGGTCGTCGAGCATGGTGTCGAAGAGGGCGACCAGTAGATGCTGTTTGCTGCGGTGGTGGTGGTAGATCCCGGCGACGCTGATCCCGGCCGCGGTGGCCACCAGCCGCATCGTCGCGCCGTGATACCCGGTCTCGGTGAACACCTCGACGGCCGCCGCCAGGACCGGGTCCAGGTCGAGGGCGTCGAAGTGTCGCCAGTCGGCGTCGACGGTCTCTGCCCGTAGACGTGGCGAGGGCGTGGCGGCGTCGTAGGTGAGCAGTTCGGGCGCGCCGACACCGAGTGCCTCGGCGATCGCGCTGAGCCGGTCGACGGTGACGGCCACCTTGTCGTTCTCGATGGCGCTCATGGTGCCGACACTCACGCCGAGCTTCCCGGCGAGGTCGCGCAGGGTGATCCCCGCGTTCTCCCGGGATCGGCGCACGGCTGCGCCGACAGCATCGCGTTCAGCCACGCTGAACAACATACGGGACGGTCGGCGGGTCTGTCGGGTTTCCGTGACAGGGGAGCTTCGGACTTCGTACACTCACGCACGCGATGTCGAATCCACCTCATACTCCTGCGCCGCCGTCCATCGGGCACGGTCGCCGTCTGCACCTCGAGGCGGGGACCGCATTGGAGATGTTCGAGCACTCGCTTGCCCGACGGCCCGACGACGTCGCCATCGACTACTTCGATCTGACCCTCACCTGGACCCAGCTCGACCGGGCGTCGACGACCCTGGCCGGGCTGCTGATCGCCCGCGGATTCGTGGCCGGCGACCGACTGGCGTTGCTGCTGCAGAACGACCCGGCATTCGTCATCGGGCTGCTGGCCACCTGGAAGGCCGGTGGGATCGCCGCCCTGATCAGTCCCATGTCGACCACCGAGGAACTGCGGGAGCGGTTCGCCGAGTACACCCCGACCGCACTCGTCGCGCTCGACCACCTCTATCTCGATCGCGCCCGTGCCGCGCTCGCCGACGGCACCACCGGGGTGAACATCGTGCTGACCGTGTCGCCGCTGGACGGTCAGACGGTTCCCGATCGGCGGCTGTTCGCCGACACCGGGCGCCCGTCCGTCCCCGACACCATCGACCTGGTGGCGCTGGTGCGCACCGCCCTCGTCGATCCGACCGGGCTGCCCGAACTGCCCATCCGGCCACTGAGTCCCCTCGACACCGCGGTGCTGTTGTCGACGTCGGGGACCACCGGCCCACCCAAGGCCGCACAGATCACCCACGCCAACCTGGTGTTCAGTGCCCACGTCTACCGCGAGTGGACAGGTGTGTCCGGTACCGACGCCGTGCTCGGGGCGTCGCCGCTGTTCCATGTGACCGGTCTGGTCGGCGGCGTCATGCTGTCGATGCTGGTCGGTGTGCCACTCGTGCTCACCCATCGGTTCCATCCGCAGGTGATCGTGGATGCGATCCGACGACGCCGTCCGGGATTCATGATCGCGGTGATCACCGCCTTCATCGCACTCGCCGACGAGTCGGATGCCACACCCGAGGATCTGGCGTCGCTGCGGTTCCGGCTGTCCGGTGGGGCGCCGATCGACCCGGATACCGAGGAGCGCCTCAGTGAACGCCTCGGCGGATACATCCACAACGTGTACGGACTGACCGAGTCCACGTCGCCGACGCTGCTGGTGCCATTCGGCCAGACCGCGCCGATCGACCCGGAGACCGGTGTGCTGTCGGTGGGGCGGCCCGCATTCGACACCGAGATCCGCATCGTCGACGACGAGGGCATCGAGCTGCCGGTTGGCGGGATCGGCGAGCTGATCATCTCCGGCCCGCAGATCGTTCGGGGATACTGGCGCAATCCGGTCGCGACCGCCGAGGCCTTCACCGGAACCGGATTGCGTACCGGCGACATCGGATTCCGGGACGCCGACGGCTGGTTCTACGTGATCGACCGGAAGAGCGCGTTGATCAACGCCTCCGGCTTCAAGGTGTGGCCACACGAGGTCGAGCGGGTCCTGTGCACGCACCCGGCCGTCGTCGAGGCCGCGGTGGTGGGTATCCCCGACGAGTACCGCGGTGAGTCGGTCAAGGCCGTGGTGGTGATCAGCGAGCCCGGCGCGGTCAGCGAGGCCGAGCTGATGGAGTACTGCCGTCAGAACCTCGCGGCCTACAAGTATCCCCGAGAGGTGGAGCTGGTCGGGGCATTGCCCCGCACCGCAACCGGAAAGCTGTTGCGCCGTAAGTTGATGTGAGTATTCGATGAACTGTGTCGTCTCAACCAGAAATGGTGGCAACCGTATTCGGTGGTTGAGCCGGGACCGAGCGTAGCGAGGACCCGTGTCGAAACCTGGGTGAGGTGCTTCGGGTGGTGACCGCTTTGAGCGGTGGTTGCGTGCCGAGTTCGGCCGTCTGAGGTTTCGACTCGTCTCGTCGCTTCGCTCCTCGTCGGCTCAACCATCCATGGTTGCAGTGTGATCGACTGATGTGTGGGATCAACCATCAATGGTTGCAGCCAGTTTGGGTGGTTGAGCCGGGACCGAGCGTAGCGAGGACCCGTGTCGAAACCTGGGTGAGGTGCTTCGGGTGGTGACCGCTTTGAGCGGTGGTTGGGTTTCGAGTTCGGCCGTCTGAGGTTTCGACTCGTCTCGTCGCTTCGCTCCTCGTCGGCTCAACCATCCATGGTTGCAGTGTGATCGACTGATGGGTGGGATCAACCATCAATGGTTGCAGCCAGTTTGGGTGGTTGAGACATCCCTGGAAGGAACTTGTCAAGCAGCCGGCTGTGTTTGGGCCTGTGACCAGGCAATCGAGGGGTTGTAGAGCTCGTGTCGGGCGAGGCACCCATGAAGGATTCCGATGAGCTTGTTCGCGAGTTGCCGAAGCGCAGCATTGTGCTTGACGTCCCGCTTTCTTTGCTTGTTGTAAAAGGCCCGCGCATGAGAGTCGTATCGGATCGCTTCCCCTGCCTGTTGTATCGCCGCATCCAACAACCACGTATTGGTGAAATGTCGGGCATGGACCACTCTCGATTTCCCCGACTGCTTAGTGATCGGACTGGTCCCAGCGGCATTCCTACGAGCCTTGGCACTGCGATACCGATCGGGCAGATCACCGAACTCGCCGAGGAGCCGAGGACCGATCGTCACGCCCACACCCGGCTGGCTGAGGTAGATCTCGGCCAGCGGGTGCTGGGAAAAATGGCCGGCGAGTTCCTTCTCCAGGACCGTCACCTGACCTGCGATCGCGCGCAGGATCGCGACTTCGGCCAGCACCGTGGTGGCATACGCCTGGAGCATCACCTCGGACTGAGGTAAAGGCTCTTCCCGCAACAACTCCCGAATCCGAGCAGTCTTCAGATCTTGCTCACGCCGCCGATACAACAACGATTTGACCTGTGGCCCAGTGAGTTTACGGGCCTTGACCGGTCGGGCGGCACACTTGTCGAGCAAACCAAGGATCACCGAACTCGAGAACGCCACATCGAGTTCCGAAGCAATCGTCAACACCACCGGAAAATACAGGCGCAACACTGCCCGCATCCGGTTGCTGTGCCGGGCCAGATCCCACACCGCCCGCTGATGGGCACGAGCAACCACCTTGATCGATTCGGCCAGTTCCGAATCCCCACCGGACTCACGCAACTGCAGACGACGGGTACGCACCATATCGGCCAATGCCCGAGCATCGGACTTGTCACTCTTGGCACCCGAGCTCGACACGCTCTCCCGATGACGCTTGGCCTGTTTCGGGTCCACCCCGAACACGCGGTACCCCGCGGCCTGCAGTGCCTGCACCCATGGACCATGGTCGATCTCGATACACACCAACACCTCGGATGGGTCACCGTCGTCGTCGGGCATACACCCGGCAACGGTCTCGGTGAACGCGGTGATCCCGTCGACTCCTTCGGGGACCCGTACCTGCTTGAGGACACGTCCCTCGGGGTCGAGGACCGCCAGGTCGTGGTGATCTTCGGCCCAGTCATCTCCGACGAACAGCATTCGCGATTCCTCCTTTCCCGGTTGTTTCCCCAACACGGCGTGTCAGGGTGGCAGCCGGGCCGGTGGAGGAAATCGCGGGCTAATGGAGGAGAACTCATGCCCCTTTTCACTGCGGCGAAAAAGGGCCGGCGCGACATCCCATCAGCGATCACACTCCGTTGGCGCTACCAATCGGGGGCATGTTCTCAACCAAGGGCTCATCAAAGGCCCGGCCGGGACGAATGCTCACCCGATCAGCGGCTACCAAACACTGAGTGTGCCAACTTTCGTCGTCAACCTCAGCAATTCCCATTAGCCGGGACCGAGCGTAGCGAGGACCCGTGTCGAAACCTGGGTGAGGTGCTTCGGGTGGTGACCGCGTTGAACGGTGGTTGGGTTTCGAGTTCGGCCGTCTGAGGTTTCGACTCGTCTCGTCGCTTCGCTCCTCGTCGGCTCAACCATCCATGGTTGCAGTGTGATCGACCGATGTGTGGGCTCAACCATCCATGGTGGCAAGCCAATTGGGTGGTTGAGCCGGGACCGAGCATCGCGAGGACCCGTGTCGAAACCTGGTGACCTGACGATGTTGGTGACCATCTCGAACGGTGGTTGCGTTCCGAGTTCGGCCGTCTGAGGTTTCGACACGCCTCGTCGCTACGCTCCTCGTCGGCTCAACCATCCATGGTTGCAGTGTTATTCGATGGTTCCTTGGTGTCGAAACCTTGGTGGGTTGCCTTGGGTGGTGACCACTTCGAATGTGGGTTGCGTCGACTCGACCATCAACTCCCGCAATCGACGACGCCGACCGGCTAGCTCACCACTTGTCCGTCGGCGACGGTGATGGAGCCGACGAGTTCGGCGGTTCCGTGTACGCGGGCACGTTCTTCGACCCGCACTCGACCGCTCACCGACGCGGAACCGGAGACGCGGGCATGTCCGGAGATGTGTGCGTCGTCGGAGATCTGTGCGCGCTCGGACACGATGGCGTAGTCGGTGATGTGTGCGCGCCCGGTCACCCGGGACTCGCCGCAGACGCGGGCGTTGTCGGTGGCGGACGCCGCATCGGCGAGGACGGCCTCCTCGTACACCCAGGCGTTTCCGGAAACAGTGGCAGAGTCCTTGATCTCGGATGTTCCGGAGATCCTGGTGTTGCCGGAGACGCGGGCGTCGCCGAACACCGACGAGTCGCCGTCGACGCGGGCGGTTCCGGCCACCTCGGCACGGTCGCCGATGAAGGCGTTCTCGCGGACGGCCGCGTTCTCCCGGACCCGCGCATCCCCGACAACCCATGCCTCTTCGCCCACCCAAGCCTGATCGGCAAGGTTGGCCTGCGATTCGAGCCACCCGCCGATGTCGCCGGCCGCCACCCGGTGCTGCGGCAGATCGCGCCGCGCACGGATACGTCGCAAGCGGACGGTGTGCGACCGGCCGTCCACGCTGTAGGTGAATTCCTGTGCCTCCCCGACGAAGTCGTAGTGATCGGGTGTCGGCGTCGGCGGTTGCAGGGTGGCGGGCGCACGGTGGGCCACCACGGTGTCGGCGTTCTGCGCCGAGATCTCGTGTTGCGCGGTCGGTTCGATGAGGGTCCCGGTGGCCGGACCCAGCACCGCCGACAGCTCGGCTACGAACTCGGTACACGTCGGGTACCTGTCGTCGCGGCGTTTGGCCATCCCGCGGGCGATCACCGCATCGACGCCGACGGGAAGTCCGGGACGCATCGCGGAGATGGACGGCGGGGGATCGGCGAGGTGTTGCTTCATCACGGTGGCGGCGGTGGGGCCGCGGAACGGTTTGCACCCGGTCAGCAGGTGCGCGGCCATGCACGCGAGACTGTACTGGTCGGCGCGACCGTCGAGGTCGTCGTCGGAGAGCTGTTCGGGGGAGCAGTAGTCGAAGGTCCCGATGAAGGTCCCGGCGGCGGTGAGCTCGTCGTCGGCGCCGATCTGGCGGGCGATCCCGAAGTCGCCGAGCAGGATCTGGTCGACCTCGGTGTCGATCAGGATGTTTGCCGGTTTCACATCACGATGGACGACACCGCGGCGGTGACCGAAGTCGAGGGCGCGGGCGATGTCGGTGAGGATCTCCATCGCGACGGGGATGTCCATACCCTGCGGTGCGCGGGCGATGAGCGCCCCGGCCGTGGTGCCACGCACCAGTCGCATGCTCAGCCAGAGGTGGCCGTTGTCCTCACCGCAGTCGTAGATGGGGACGATGTGCGGATGTTCCAGCCCGGCCGCGAGCTGGCCTTCACGTTGGAACCGCAGTCGGAACGTCGGGTCGGCAGAGACCGGTGCGTTGAGCACCTTGAGTGCCACCATGCGCGGCAGGCGGGGATGATGCGCCGCGTAGACGGTGCCCATGCCGCCTTGCCCGAGGATGTCGGCGAGCCGGTGCCCGGCGATCTGTCCTCCGCCGGACGATTGCATGTGGCGAACCTAGCACCTCGGCGCCGCGTCGGCCTCGCTGCTCCATCGCTGGAATGACACACCGGGACTCCGGATCTCAGCGCGGTCCGTCCGGCCCGTACGAGCGGGTCACCGTCGCCACCCGCACCTGGTAGTCGGCGTACCACGTGCTCCGCCCGCGTTGCTGGGCGATCTCGTGCTCGGTGACGTGCTTCCACGCCTGCGCGGCGGCCTCGTCGGCCCAGTACGAGACGGTGATCCCGAGCTCCTCGTGGGCCGACTCGATCCCGAGATAGCCTGGCTGGATGCGTGCCAACTCGTCCATCCGGGACGCCATCACCGCATAGCCGTTGTCGCCGGGTGTGCGAACGGACGTGAAGATCACCGCGACGTAGGGCGGTGTCGGGGTGTGCGCGAACGCGCCGTCGACCATGGGCAAAGCGTAGCGACCATGGGCAAGGCGTAGCGACCATGGGGAACCGAAGAATCCGGCCCCGATACGACGGTCCGGCCCCGATACGACGGTCCGGCCCCGATACGACGATGCCGCCCGCGCACGACTGCGGGGCGGCATCGAAGGAGTGGGGTCGAAGGAGTGGGGGATGGGTCGGGCCGATCAGCTCTCGGTCGCGCCGTCGGCGGGGGTCTCGGTCTCGGTGGTGTTGGCTGTGGCGGCGGTCTCCGTCGAGATCGTGATCTGACGTGCCTGGGCCGGGCCGGCCTTCGGCAGGCCGAGCTTGAGCACACCGTCGGTGAGGGTGGCCTCGACCTTGTCGGCGTCCACCTCACCCGGGAGCGCGAGGCGGTAGTCGAACTTGCCGGTGCGGCGCGTCTGGTGTCGTACCTCGCCGGTGCGCTCGACCGCGGTGGTCTCACCGTGGACGTGCAGGACGTTGTCGTCGAGTTCGACGCTGATGTCCTCGCGCTTGATGCCGGGCAGTTCGGCTTCGACGATGTAGGCCTGCTCGGTCTCCTCGACGGTGACCGCCGGGGTCCAGGCCGCGGTCGCGATGCGGGCCGGCTCGAGCCCGGCGAACGCGGCGTCGAAGAGGTCGATCAGATTGCGGTTGTCGTCGAACACCCGGAACGGTGCGAAGAAGGGTGCGCCGACGCGGCGGGCGGGAACGAGGCGTCCGGTGGTTGCCATGGTGCGTGTCCTTTCTCTGCGAACGCTTGCTCTGGTGAAGCATTCTTATGCCAAGTTGAGCGCAGGACAGTCAACTTTTATTCCGGGGTGATGCGGATCACTTCTGCTCCGACGCCAGATCCTCGTGGGTGGCCGCCCGACTCGCGAGCGATGCCATCCGTCGCCGGAGAACCGGACCATGGAAATATATGCAAAAGGTATATAACTGTGGTATGTTATTTGAGTGTCCTCGTACAGCGATCTCCTCTGCAGCCTCGTCCTCGCAGGCCAACGCCTGACGCGGGTGGCTGTCCGGGAGACCGCCGAGAAGGTCTCGCCGAACGTCTACCTGACGTTGGCGACGCTGACCGATCACGGTCCGCTGCGCACCGGTGAGCTCGCCGTCCACGTTCGGCTCACCCAGCCGGCGATGACGCGGCTACTCGCCACCATGGCCGACGACGGCTGGGTGCGGCGCGTGGCCGATTCGGACGCCCGGGCCGCGCGCTTCGCCATCACCGACGAAGGGGCCGCGCTCCAGGCCGACTGGCATCGCCGCATCGGTGAGGCACTGGAACCGTACTTCCGTGATCTGCCCGACGACGATGTCGCGGCGATCGCACGCACGGTGAAACTCCTCGACGCCGCACCGCTCGACGGTCCGCCGCCGCGCTGACCCGAGGATCTCACTCACACACCAACCACCGCCACGGTTGACGACGGCGGTCGCGGGCTGTTGCCTGCGCCGACGCCACCGCGGGGCCGCCTCGTGCTGCCCGGCGCCGGCCGGTAGTACCCGCACGGAAAGGAATTCATCCGCTCATGACCCGTACCCGAGACGCACAGTCCGCGTCGGCCGGCGTCGTCGATCCCGGTGATCACGTCAGCCAGAAGCCGTCTCTGCTGAGGCAGCCCCCTGCCGTCTGGGCCGTCGCCTTCGCGTCGATGGTCGCCTTCATGGGCATCGGACTCGTCGGTCCGATCCTCCCCACGATCTCCGAGGACCTCGGCGCCACACCGACGCAGACCTCACTGCTGTTCACCAGCTACCTCATACGCCGATCTCCGCCCCGTTCAAGGCACTTCGGATCCGTCCGGTCCTGATCCTGAGCATCGTGGCCTTCTTCTACAACGCCTCGTTCTTCGTCACACTCGCCTACGCGCCCTACCCGTTGGGTCTGTCGGCCATCGGGATCGGCATGGTCATGACCGGCTTCGGCATCGGCATCGCCTTCATGAGTGTGGTCGTGGCTCCCCGTCTGACGCACCGGTTCTCACCGCTGCGCACCCTGTGGGTCGCACTGATCGTGTTCGCGCTGACCATGGTGGTCACCGCCCTGTCGACGAGCAGCCTTCCCGTCCTGATCGTCTGCACCATCCTGCTCGGCTTCGAGATCGGTTTGCTCAACACCGTTCTGACCGAGGCGGTCATGGAATCCGGTGATCTGCCGCGGCCGGTGGCCTCCTCGGCCTACTCCGGTGTGCGGTTCCTCGGTGGCGCCATCGGTGTCCCGGTCGGCACCTCGCTGGCCGACTACACCGACGGTTCCCCCTTCCTGTTCGCAGGAGCAACAGCCTTGGTGGGCGCACTGATCGTGATCGTCTGCCAACGCGTGATCGCCCGCGCCGACCAGCCGGTCCACGAGACCATGGTCGACGAGGCAGAAACGATCACGGTCGCCGACGACTGACGTCCGGCGCGCACAAGGCCCCGGCTCGACGTGAGCGAGCCGGGGCCTTTGTCGTGCTTCGGGGATGGACGGTTCGAGAGCGTGATCAGACGAGCCGACTCATCCCACCCCGACCGGTGTCGCCGTCTCCCGGTCGTGTGCATCGGTCAGCGACTTCACCTCGCCGATCAACGCCCGCAACAGGTCTCGATGCTCCGCGTCGACCAGTTCCGGCTCGCCCGTGTGCGGCTGCAGCTCACCGGCCCCGCCGATGGTGAGGACCCCGATACCCAACTTGTAGTACTCGAGGTAGGCGCGGGCCACCGATTCCGGTGAACCCACCAGCGACGGACCATGATTGGTCAGCGCCCCCAACCTGCCGTAGAACGCGTCCTCCGGAGAGTCGGTGCGGCTGCGCAGATCCAGTTCGCGATCGGCGTCGTCGGCGAGGCCGGTCATCCTGGTCTGGTCGGGCCGGTACCCGGTGCGTTCCTGGTAGTCGAGCACCTCGCGGGTGATGCCCTCGGCCTTCGCCCATGCCTGCTCGACGGTCGGCGCCAGGATCACGTTGAACCCGCCCAGCCAGAAACCGATCTCACGTCCCTTCGCCGCGGCGGCGTCGGCGACGCGGCCGATCAGCGCCGGCGTGTCCGACAGCGGGACAGTGGGCAGGGCGTAGATGTCGGAATGTGTTGCCGCGAGCTCGATCCCGGCATCCGACGCCCCGGCCGACGAGATCAGCGGACGCGGCTTGCGGATCGGCAACGTGGCCGAGCGGGCGCCGGCGATCCGGTAGAACTCACCCGAGTAGTCGAACGGCTCGGTGGCGGTGAGTTCCTGTTTGAAGACGTCGAGGTATTCATGCGACCGGCGGTAGCGTTCCTCCTTCGGCAGCCAGTCGCCCTCGCGTTGCATGTCCTGATCACTGGAACCCTGGATGATGTGGATGGTCGTGCGCCCGCCGGACAACCGGTCGAGGGTGGCGAGCGTACGCGCGGCGACGGTCGGCGACTGCAGTCCCACACGATGTGCCGCGGCGACGGTGATCGTGTCGGTGTGCGCCAGAATCCAGCCGGCCGTGGCCCACACATCCGGCCGGTCGGAGAACTGGTTCACCAGGATGCTGGTGAAACCGTCCTGCTCGGCCTCGCGACCGCCGCGTTCGACGATGGACGCGTCGGTCTCGGGCGGCGACGACTCCGCGACGAAGAACGATGCGGGGCCACCGTACGGGGAGTCGGAGGTCTTGCGTTTCCCGTGGAACGAATTGCGGGTTCGGAGGTCGACAGGCATGGACTTCTCCTTCTGGTCGGCAGGAACGTGCGGGGGCGTCAGGACTTGGGCGGGCCGAAGATGGCCTGCCAGCGGGCGGCGTCCTGGTTCAGCAGTGGAGCGAACTCGGCCGCGGGAACGGTCCGCAGGGTGTAGTCGGCGATACTCGGGAATCCCTCGGGTGCAGGTGATCCCGGAACGGTCCCGTAGTTGTAGGCGTAGGCGGCGATGGCCTGCTGGCCGGGTGCGGTGAACAGCCAGGCCTCGAGCAGTTTGGTGGCGTCGAGTGCGTCGGTGTTCTTGACGATCCCGAAGCCGGGACCGTTGAGCACCCGCGCGTCGGTCAGATTGCCCACCGCGATCGGTGCGCCCTTCTCCCGCTGGACCGCGGCCACCTGGCTCGGTCCCCAGATGGCGATCGAATAGCGGCCTTGCGCAACGTTGTTGACGGCGTCCACCACGCTCGCGTTGCGATCCGACAGCGGGATCTGGGAGTTGATGCGCTGCAGGGTCACATCCGAGATCGCGTCGTTGTAGGCGAGGGTGCTCAACGCGAAGCTCGTCGGCGACGTCCCGACCGGCTGGCCGAAGGTCACCTGACCCTTGTACTTGTCCGACAGCACCTCGTCGAGGGTGGTCGGCGCCTCACCCTCCTTGATCTTGGTCGTGTTGTACACCAGGCCGAACAGACTCTGGAACGGCACGACGTACCGGTTGTCGGGGTCGCGGAGATCTGCCGGGACCTGGGCGGCTGTCGGCGGAGCGTAGGGTTCGAGGGCATTCTTCTCGATGAAGTGGCCGACGTCGCTCGGGCCGCTCAGCACGGCGTCGACATCCTGTTTGCCGCTGGCGATCTCACCGTCGACGCGGGTGAACAGCTGGGCTCCCGAGTAGAGCGACTCCTTCACGGTGATGCCCGGGTAGGCCGCCTCGAACTCGCGCAGGACCTTGCCGAACCCTTCGGTGGGGCTCGATGACGCGTACGCGGTGTAGAGCGTGACGGTGGTGCCGCCGGACTTCTTGGCGGCCTGGTACAACTCGTCGAGACTCGCCTTGGCGGCCGGATCGAGTGCGGCCGACGACGCCGGCGCGGCGTCGCTGCTGTCGGTGTCCGAGCTGCATCCGGTGGCGGCGGCCAGGACGGCGGCGCCGAGCAATGCCATGCCCAGGGGGCGCCACTTGCTGATCTTCACTTCTGCTCCTGTTCAGGGTGTGGTTGCGACGAGCACAGCTGCGTCGGGGTCGACTTCGAGCCAGATGTTCTGGCCGACTTGGGGAACGGTTCGGTCGCGGGTGGCCGCGACATCGGCGCGCAGGGTGCGTCCGTTGACCGACACGAGACACTCGAGCCGATCGGCGAGGCGGACCGCGTCGAGTACGATGCCGGGCAGTGTCGGGCCGTGGGCGAGATCGGGACGATCGTGCAAGGTGACGCTGCTGCTGCGGAAGGCGACGGCCGTCGGATCGCCTCCTGCGACACCGGACGTGCCGGCGAGCGTCCGGAGTTCGAGCGATTCGGCGGTGGCCTCGTCCAGGCGGACGGTGGCGTGGCCGTCGTGTACACGGGACACCGACGCGTGGACGATGTTGTCGTAGCCGACGAACCCGGCGATCTGTTCGTCCTTGGGCGATCCGAACACCTCGGTGGGAGAACCGGATTGGATCACCGCACCGTCGACCATCACCACCACCCGGTCGGCGAGGGTCTGGGCCTCGATCCGGTCGTGGGTGACGTAGACGGTGGTCCGGGGCACCTCTCGTTGGATGCGGCGGAACTCGCTGCGCAGCGTGGTGCGCAGTTCGGCGTCGAGGTTGGACAGCGGCTCGTCGAGCAGTAGCGCCGTCGGATTGCTCACCAGGGCCCGGGCCAGCGCGACCCGCTGTTGCTGCCCACCGGACAGCGACCCCACCGATCGGCTCTCGAAGCCGCCCAGCCCGACCAGTTCCAGTGCGTCGGCGACCGATCCGCGGATCGTGCGGCGCGGGACCCGTTGCGATCGCAGGGGGAACCCGACGTTGCCGCCCACGTTCATGTGTGGCCACAGCGCATAGCTCTGGAACACCATGCCGATGTCGCGTCGGTGCGCGGGGATGTGGAGACCGCGGGCGGGGTCGTCGACCAGGCGGCCGTTGACCAGAACCGTTCCGCTGTCGGGGTTCTCCAGCCCGGCGATCGTCCGCAGCGTGGTGGTCTTGCCGCATCCGGACGGTCCGAGCAGTGCCACGAACTCGCCCTCGGCGATGGAGATCGCGACCTCGTCGAGCACGGTCTTGCCGTTGAACGCCTTGCTGACGTCGATAATGTCGATGCCACTCATTCGATGCCGACACTTTCTGCGGGTGGTGAGGCGGGTGTGGAGGGGGACGCGGCACCGGTGTCGCCGGCCGGTCGTCGCAACCTCCGGACGGTGATCCGGTGCAGCACACCGACGATCAGTCCGGCGATCAGCAGTCCGACGATCAGGAGGGTGAGCAGGGCGGCCGCCTGTCCCTGGTTCTGGTTGCTGAACATCTGGTAGGTGAGGGTCGAGAGGGTCTGGGTGTCCTGGTCGGACAGGATCAGCGGGGCGTCGAGGTTGCCCGAGATCAGGACCGCCGAGATCAACCACGAGCCGATGAGGCTGGGCAGGATGAGCGGGAGGGTGATGGTGACCAGGGTCCGAAGGGGTCCTGCACCCGACATCCGGGCCGCCTCCTCGAGGTCACCGCCGAGCTGGGCGGTCGCTCCGGCGGCGATCTGCACGGTGACCGGTAGTACCGCCACCGTGACGGCGATGATCATCAGCCAGATGGTCCCGTAGAGGGCGCGCAGTCCGGGGACGGCGGCGTATGCCCAGCTCACGGCGATGGCGGCGACGATGCCGGGCATGGCGAGCGGGATGATGGTGACCGCACGGAATCCGCCTGCCGCCCACCGGGATATCCGGGGCACGAGCGTTGCGATGGTGACGGCCAGGACGGTCGCGATCGCACCGCCGACCGCGGAGATGATGACCGTGTTGGTCACCGCGGGCCCCACATTCGGGTTCTCGCCGAGCAGTTCGTAGTTGCGCAGCGAGAGTCCCTGCCAGACGCCGGGAAAGGGTTGGAAGGAGGTCAGGATGAGCGCGAGGAAGGGGAGCGCGACCGCGAAGACGGCGTAGACGCCGATCGCGATGCCGCCGACACCGCGGGCCCCGCGCAGATCCCAGCGCGCACCCTGGAAGTTCTTGCCGGTCACCGAGACAAAGGTCCGGTGCCGCAGGATTCGTGACTGCACCGCGGTGAGGGCCAGCAGGGCGACGAGTACGACGACGGCGATCGCCCCGGCCTGCGCGTAGAGCGGTGGATTGTGGTCGTTGATCAACGACCACATGCGGGTGCCGAGGAAGCTGAGGTCGGCGGGCCCGCCCAGGATCAGCGGTCCGTCGAACGACTGCAGACCCGAGACCAGGCCGACGAGTGTGGCCGACAACAGGATCGGGGTGAGCAGGGGAGCGGTGATGGTACGCAGGGTGCGCCACTGTCCGGCACCGCTCATCGCGGCCGCCTCCTCGTAGGTGGCGTTGAGTTTGCTGACCGGGCCGACCAGGAACAGGTAGACGAATGCCGATGCGTGCAGTGAGTCGACCAGGATGAGCCCGTACCAGGATTCGATGTCGATCACCGGGCCGTGTCCGGTGAGGTCCCGGATCCACACGTTGAGCAGGCCGGTGTAGCCGTTGGCGAGCTGGGAGTAGCCCATCGCGTAGAACATCGCCGAGGTGCTCACGGAGATGAGGACCAGGGGCCGGATCAGGAAGCGTCCCCGCGCATTGGTGCGTTCGAGAAGCGCCAGACCCAGTGCGAGCCCGACGCCGAGGATCGTCGTCGCGACCGCCAGCACGATCGAGTTCAGCAGGGCGTCACCGCGGGTGAGGTTCTCGCTGAGGGCGGCGAATCCGCTGAGGGTCCAGGTCGCGGCCTCGAGCGGGGTACCCGACCGGAATGCGCTGACGAGGAGCATGACCAGCGGCCAGAGGATACCCAGGAACAGTACGACCCCGAGGACGGCTGCCAGCAGAGGGGTTCCGGTCCGGGGTCGGCGGAACCGCCGGGTGGTGGCCGCCGGTGGTGGCGGGGTGGGTGTGCCGGCGAGCTCGCGCCGGGTGTCGTCGGTGATCAGGGTGGTCATGTCACTGCTCGCTGCGGCTTTCGCGTTCGGGGCTCTCGAGCTTCTTCTCGATGTCGTCGAGACGGGCACTGATCCGGGCCAGTTCACGGCTCACCGTGGCAGGGTTCTGCCGGGTGTGGCGACCGTAGGAGTAGCCGATCTCGATCAGGCCGAGCACCCGGTGATCGACGGCGGCGTCGAGCCCCACCGCCGCCAGCACCTCGCGGCTGTCACCCTGTTCGGTGGTCATCAACGCCCACAGGAGGTTTCCGCCGTTGACGATGCCGGTGCGCATGGCCTCGGCGTCGGCGCGGGCGATGGCCAGGACGTCGAGCGCCGACGGTCCCAGTGCCGCGGTGTCGGACCCGAGCGGGGTACCGGCCACCACGATCTTGTCGAGCTGTTCCTGGATGAGTTCGCGGGAGAACCCGAGATGCTCGATTCCCTTGAGTACCAGGCTTTCCTCCTCGTCGAGAAGGCCCTGCAGGAGATCCTCGGAGGCAACCGCGTCCGAGCCGCGCCGGGTGGCGGCGGCATAGGACAGGCTCAGCGTCGACGCCACATGCGGGCTCAGCGGGATCTCGTCGGCGGTGCGGTCGGTCGGTGCGGCGTTGACCTCGTCGAGCGCGGCACGCAGCGCCCGCTGGCACAGCGCCGAGACGGGCAGCGATGCCTGCTTGATCTCGAGGGCGAGATCATCGGGCAGGTACACGTTGATCTTGGGCATTCAGGCCACCACCGTACGGTGGGCGGTGTCGACGGCGTCTCGGACGACGTCGGCGAGCCGCGGGATGAAATACTCTCGTGCCGAGGCCTTTCCGCTGAGCAGACCGGCATCGGCGAACAGTCCGGTGTGCCGGTCCTGCTGACAGATGAAGGCATCGTCGATCGGTGCGACGGCCCACGGCATGCGGCGGAAGATCTGCAGCCACGTGCGGGCGTCACCTCCCCAGGTCGCCGCGTCGTACCGGGTCTCGGCGGCGCGACGACCCGCGGCCTCCTCGGGGTGGTCCAGAACCCAGCGGCACGCCAGTTCCATCGACGTGAGGATCTCGCGCAGTACGGCCCGCTGCTCGGTGGCGAAGACGCGGGTGGTGGTGAACAGATGGCGGTTGCAGACGGCGCTGTCGGTGGGGACCAGCCGGCGGACCAGGCCGGTCTCCTCGGCCTGGATCAGACGCGGGCCGATGATCGTGGCCGCAGAGATGTTCCCGGACAGCAGATCTGCGAGATCCTGATCGCCCCCGGGTTCGACGGCGGTGATGTCGTCGAGCCTCAGACCGTCCTGTGCCAGGGCGCCGGCGACCAGCTGCGCCGTCCACGCCGAGGCGTGGTAGACCACCTTGTGGCCGGCGAGATCGGCCGGGGTGTGGATCGGCCCGTCGGCGCGAACGAGCAACGCGCCCTGGCGAGGACGGTTCGGCGACGACGCGACGTACACCGCATCCACCCCGTCGTCGTGGGCGAACAGCATCGGGGTCTGGCCACACCCGACGAAGTCGAGGGATTCGCCCAGCAGCCACGGTGCCCGCGGACCCGGAGAGTAGGCGACCCAGTCGACCTCCTCGCCGATCGCGGCGAGACGATCCTCGAGGATGCCCAGTGTCGAGAGCAGGTAGAGCACCGGATCGTGGCCGTTGAGCCCGACGCGGATGGCCATGGAGTGTCCCCTTCGGAGTCCGTGAATCCAGACGCCACCGCGGTGCACTCGAGCGGTGCACGGTGAAGCGGTGATCGGATAACCCCATGTAACCCCACGGCCCGGCGGGGATCGAGACGTCGGCCGCGTGCCGACGGCAACGCTGCTGGTCACGGGTTTAACCCGCGTGCGCCAGAAAGATGCGACGGGTTCGGCGGTACGGGGCGCCCAGATCGGCGGCAACCGCGCGCCGCCGCCGCCGACCTGGTAGGTCTGGAACCGATCGCAACCGAGCGAAGGAGCCCACCATGAAACTGTCCATCCGCAATCAGCTCGCCGGCGAGGTCGTCTCGGTGACCCTCGGCGCGGTGAACGCGACGGTGAAGATCCGCATCGACGGCGGTGAGCAGATCATCACCTCGTCGATCACCAAAGAGGCCGCCGAGGAACTCGGTCTCGCCGAGGGCAAGCGCGTCGTCGCACTGGTCAAGGCGTCGGAAGTGAGTGTCGGCGTGCCGGACTGATGGACGGCCGGCACGCTCAGATCACCGGCGACAACCCGCCGTCCACATTCACCGGGACTTCCGACGACGTTCCCGACCGCCCCGTCGGGCTCGGTCCCGGCTCGATCAGCGACGATGGGCAAACTCGATCAGCAACTTGCAGTTGGTGGTTGAGCCGACGAGGAGCGTAGCGACGAGGCGTGTCGAAACCTCTGACGGCCGGGCTCAGGAACGCAACTACCTCAGAGGTGGTCACCACCCAACACGCGCTGCGGAGATTTCGACTCGGGTCCTCGCGATGCTCGGTCCCGGCTCAATCAGCAATGGATGGTTGGGTTGACGGGGGTGTGTCGAAACCTCGTCGGAGGTCGTCGCCGTCCAACGTCGGCTGCGGAGATTTCGACTCGGGTCCTCGCGATGCTCGGTCCCGGCTCAATCAGCGACGATGGGCCAACTCGATCAGCAACTTGCAGTTGGTGGTTGAGCCGACGAGGAGCGTAGCGACGAGGCGTGTCGAAACCTCAGACGGCCGGGCTCAGGAACGCAACTACCTCAGAGGTGGTCACCACCCAACACACGCTGCGGAGATTTCGACACGGGTCCTCGCGATGCTCGGTCCCGGCTCAATCATCAACGGATGTCGAGTTGACGGGCGTCCGAACCTTCCGGCCCGATCACCGACGTCCGGTGAACCCCTGCCGGATTCGGGCCTGCTGATCGTGGGCGAGATGCTCACGCATCAGCTTGTGTGCGAGGTCGGGGTTGCGGTCGGCGATCGCGGCGACCACGGCCTCGTGCTCGTCGAGCCGTTCGGTGACCGGCCGGGACTCCACCGATCCGTCGGGTTTCCATGGTGCTCCGAGCTTCACGTGCGCATCCAGACGGTGCAGCAGGGTGCTGATCGTCGTGTTGTGCGCGGCGGAGCGGACGGCGTCGTGCCAGTCGTTGAGCAGCCGACGCAGCTCGGTGACGTCGGTGATCTCCCGACATCGTGTCGAGACATCCTGCAGCCGAAGGAGGTCGGCCTCGGTACGCCGCTCTGCGGCAGCCGCTGCCGCCGACGAGTCGAGGATCGCGCGGACCTCGAAGATCTCGAGCACCTCCTCCTCCGAACGCACCCACGGCACGAACCCGCGGGAGGTGCTGCGCAGCAAGCCGTCGCGCTCCAGCAGCCCCAACGCCTCCCGGACCGGTGTGCGTGACACCTCGAACTCGGTACTCAGCGTGCCCGGGATGAGCGTGACATCGGCGTCGTAGAACCCGGTGGTCAAACGGGTGCGGATGATTTCGTAGACGTCGTCGCGTGCGCTCATGAGACCGTCTGTGCCAATGGCCGTTCCGGGTTCGACCGCCACTCCGACAGCGACCCGTCGTAGATCCGGACATCGGTGATCCCGATCTCGTGCAGTGCCAGGGCCACCCCGGCCGCGTTCACCGCGCCGCCGCAGTACAGGATGGGTGCCGGTCCGCCGACACCGATGCCTGCCTCAGCGGCCAGCTCGCGGGTGCCGGCCGCGTCGTGGCGACCGGCCGCGTCGAGGGTCTGCGCATACGGCAGGCTCACCGATCCCGGAATATGTCCCGACAGTGGATCGGCGGGATCGCCGTCGAACTCCTCACGCCGCAACCCACACACCAGCAGACCGGTCGCCGCGGCCACCTCGTCGAGACGCGCGACCAGATCCGAATGATCCTGCACCGCAGGTGCGGTCACCGGGGAAACCGGCCGGGACGGTCCCGACTCGGTGGGCAGACCGGCGGAGGTCCACGCGGTCAGTCCACCGTCGAGCACCCGCGCACCGATACCGAACGACCGCAACACCCACCACAGCCGCGCCGCCCATGCGCCGTTCAACCGGTCGTAGACCACCACCTCGGTACCGCCGGTGATGCCATGGCGCGCAAGTGCATCGGCGACCTGCCGGGCCGACGGCCGCATGAACGGCAGCCGATCGTCGGGGTCGGAGAACTCGGTGAACAGATCGGCGAATCGGGCACCCGGGATGTGGTCTGCCTCGAAATCGGTTCGGCCCGAGGAGAACGCGGGCTCCTCCTCGCCGTCACCGCGGCGGATCGATGCATCCAGGATCACCACCGGCGCCGCGTTCTCGGCCAGCCACGCGACGTCGACCAGTGCTGTTGGTGCACTCACGAGCCCACCACCACCACCGGAGCGGTCGACGCGGCGCGGTTGCGCCACTCACCGCGTTCCGGTCGGTGCAGCCCCAGGCGCTCACGCAAGGTGGGACCCGCGGGCTGCTCGGGCAGCAGACCACGGCTGCGCAGTTCCGGGACCACCGCGGAGGCGAAGTCCTCGAACGCTTCCGGGACATGGGTGGCCTGCACCATGAAGCCGTCGGCCGCGCCGGCATCGAGCCAGGTCTCCATGGTGTCGGCGATCTGCGACGCCGAACCCACCATGTCGCCCTCGGTGCGCGCGCCGTACCAGCGGCCGATCTCCCGGATGGTCAGCTTCTCGCGTTCGGCGAATTCCACGATCTCACGATAGTGGCCCTCCACCCCGACCTCCTCCAGCGACGGCAGCGGACCGTCGAGGTCGTAGCGGGTCAGGTCGACGTTGACGTGGTAGGCCATGCGCGACAGTCCGGCCTCCGGGGTGACCAGCTCGACGAAGGCCTCGTGCGTGGCGCGCGCCTCCGCGGCGTCGGCGCCGACCACCGTCGTGGCCGCCGGAAGCACCTTGACGTGCTGCGGATCCCGGCCGCGTGCGGCGACGCGCTGCTTGATGTCGCGGTAGAAGTCGACGGCCGAATCCAGTGATTCGTGGCTGCAGAAGATCACGTCGGCCCAGCGTGCGGCGAAGTCGCGACCGGCCGGGGAGGCGCCGGCCTGGATGATCACCGGATATCCCTGTGGCGGCCGGGGCACACCGAGCGGTCCCTGGACCGCGAGATGACGGCCGCGGAAATCCACCGCCTCCACCTCTTCTGGTCGACCGAAGACGCCGGTCGCCTTGTCCGGGGCGAGGGCGTCGTCGGACCAGCTGTCCCACAGGCGGGTGGTGGCCTCGAGGAACTCCTCGGCGCGCTCGTACCGGGTGGCCCGGTCGGGGAGCTTCTCCTGTCCGTAGTTCTGTGCTTCGGCGTCCTGGAAGCTGGTGACCACGTTCCAGCCGGCGCGGCCGTCGGTGAGGTGATCGAGGGTGCCGAAGGTCCGCGCGACGTTGTAGGGCTCGAGGTAGCCGGTCGACGCGGTGGCCGCGATACCGAGACGGGTGGTGGCCGCGGCCATGATGGTGGCCACCGGGATCGGGTCGAGACGCGGTGTGCCGGTGCCCCAGCGCACCGCCGGGTCGAAGGAGTTGCCCAGGCTGCGGGGCACGGCCAGGGAGTCGGGGATGAAGGCGAGGTCGAACCCGGCGTCCTCCAGGACGCGGGCGATCTTCACATAGTGGGCCGCGGAGAGGAAGCCGTCACCGGCGTGCGGATGACGCCAGCCGACGGTGCCCTGCGGTCCGGCGTTCAGGAAAGCTGCGAGATGCATTGTGGGATAACTCAGTTCGCCAGTGCGTACAGTCCGTCGACCAGGGCCACGGCGAATGAGCCGCTGCCACCGGTGGGCCCGACCTGGGCGGCGGCGAGCTCGGCGGCCCGGGCGTAGGCGGCGTGCGCGGTGACCGCGGCGACGAAGGCGTCGTCGATCACGGCGGCGGCACCGGCGGTCAGGGCGCCCAGGCTGCACCCGGCGCCGGTGACCTTGGTCAGGCGGGCGTCGCCGCCCGGGACGGCAACGGTGCGGGTGCCGTCGGTGATGTAGTCGGTGGCACCGCTGACCGCCACCACGGCACCGGACTGCCGGGCGAGGCGCTCGATGTGCTCGACCGCGTCGTCGGAACCGGCGGTGGTCTCCACACCCTTGCCGGTGGTGGCCCCGCCGGCCAGGGAGATCAGCTCGCTGGCGTTGCCGCGGATCACCGCCGGACGCAGCTCCACCAGGGACTTGACCACGCCGTCGTACTCGGCGGCGCCGGCACCGTGGGCGACCGGGTCGAGCACCCACGGGGTTCCGGCCTCACCCGCCACGGCGGCCACGGTGCGCAGCACCTCGGCCGGGTTGCTCATCACCGCGGCGGTGTTGATCCACACGCCCGCAGCCCCGGCCGGGAACACCGCCGGCCAGTCCGCGCCCGCGCCGATCGCCGGGCCGGCACCGGCGGCGAGCAGGACGTTGGCGCTCAGGTTGGCGGCGATGTAGTTGGTCAGTCCATAGACGAACGGCGCCTTCTCGCCGATGGCCCGGTATGTCTGCTGGATCTGCGGGTCGTCAAAGGTGATCTCGGACAAGGCGTTTCCTTCGCATTGATGTCGTCCCCCGATGTGTCCATTTCTGTATACAGCTGTATGCAGTCGAGGGGAGGGGTTGTTCTCACGCCGATTTCAACCCTGCGCGATTCGCGTCGGTGTGGTCTCGAGACGTCATGACGGGATGAGAGGATTGCCGGTATGCCGATCGCACCGGAGCCACTCGCCGAGCTGCCACCCGCCCAGTGGTCCGGTCGGCCCACCCTCGCCGACGTGCTCCCGTGGACCGCCCGCAGCCTCGGTGAGACCTGGGGTGGGGGAGCCGGGCTGCCCGAGGTGGACGCACGTGACGTGGTGGTGTTCCTGGTCGACGGCCTGGGGGACCGGCTGCTCGAGCGGCATGCCGCCGACGCACCCACGCTGACCACGCTGCGCGCGACCACACTGCGTGCCGGCTTCCCGTCGACGACGGCCGCCAGCATCACCAGCCTGGCCGGTGGCGTGCCGTGCGGCATCCACGGGATCATCGGCTACAGCTTCCGGCCCGACGACGCCTCCCGTGTCGAGGGGCCGCCGCGGCTGCTCAACGCGCTGCGCTGGACCCTGGACCGCTCCGACGGCGAGCCGGCCACGGCGGTCTATCCGCCCGATCGCGTCGCGCCGCTGGCCGGGGCGCTCGGTGATCTCGCCGACGCGGGCGTGGCCGTCACCTATGTGATGCCCGGCGAGTTCGCCGGCACCGGCCTGACACGGTCGGCGTTCCGGGCCGCCGGCACCCACATCCCCGCGGCCGGCAAGGACGAGGTCCGCGCCGGCATCGCCGCAGCCCTGGCCGATCGGTCGGCGGGCCGCCGCTTCGTCTACGCCTACTATCCGAAGCTCGACGGCGCCGGACACCTCGACGGTCCGGGGTCGGCGTCGTGGCGCAAGATGCTGCGCAGCGTCGACGCCCTGGTCGCCGACATCGCCTCGGATCTGCCCGCGGGTGCGATGCTCGCGGTGACCGGCGATCACGGCATGATCGCCGCGGGCCGTCGGATCGACCTCGACACCGAGGGTGAGCTGACCGCCGGGGTTGCCACGATCGGCGGTGAACCCCGCGTCCGTCACCTCTATCTCGCCGACCCGGCCTCGGCGGCCGACGTCGTCGCGACCTGGCAGGCGCGTGTGGGAGGCGACGTGCGCGTGGCCACCCGCGCCCAGACCCTCGACGAACGGTGGTTCGGGCCGGAGGTGGCCCCGGCCGTCGTGCCCCGGATCGGGGACGTGGTGGCCGTCGCCAAGGACCGGACCGTGCTGGTGCGCAGTGTCGGCGAACCGTTCGAGGCGACGATGATCGGACACCACGGCTCGTGGACCGCCGACGAACAACTGGTGCCGTTGGTGCTCGCGCAGGGGTGAGCCTGCCTGCAGGCGTGCCGGTCGTGGGGACGGACGCCACATCCCGACCTTGCACTCGGCATGTCCGAGTGCTAAAACGGAGCTTGGCACTCACGCACTGCGAGTGCCAGGTCGGGACGGTGAGATCGGTACCCACATGACACACCGGTCGTCCGTCGCGGGCACCGAGTCCGGCCGTACACCTGGTGTCACCCCCTACCGGAGGATCACTTACCCATGGCCAAGCAAATCGCGTTCGACGAAGAGGCCCGCCGCGGTCTCGAGCGGGGCCTCAACAGCCTCGCCGACGCCGTCAAGGTGACCTTGGGGCCGAAGGGCCGCAACGTCGTCCTGGAGAAGAAGTGGGGCGCCCCCACCATCACCAATGACGGTGTCTCCATCGCCAAGGAAATCGAGCTCGAGGATCCGTACGAGAAGATCGGCGCCGAGCTCGTCAAGGAAGTTGCCAAGAAGACCGACGACGTTGCTGGCGACGGCACCACCACCGCCACCGTCCTCGCTCAGGCGCTCGTCCGTGAGGGCCTGCGTAACGTTGCTGCCGGCGCCAACCCGCTGGGTCTGAAGCGCGGCATCGAGAAGGCCGTCGAGGCCGTCACCTCCTCCCTGCTGAAGAGCGCCAAGGAGGTCGAGACCAAGGAGCAGATCGCTGCCACCGCTGGTATCTCGGCCGGCGACGCATCGATCGGCGAGCTGATCGCCGAGGCGATGGACAAGGTCGGCAAGGAAGGTGTCATCACCGTCGAGGAGTCCAACACCTTCGGGCTGCAGCTGGAGCTCACCGAGGGCATGCGCTTCGACAAGGGCTACATCTCGGGCTACTTCGTGACCGACGCCGATCGTCAGGAAGCCGTCCTCGAGGACCCCTACATCCTGCTGGTCTCGGGCAAGGTCTCGACCGTCAAGGACCTGCTGCCGCTGCTGGAGAAGGTCATCCAGGCCGGCAAGCCGTTGCTGATCATCGCCGAGGACGTCGAGGGCGAGGCCCTGTCGACCCTGGTCGTCAACAAGATCCGCGGCACCTTCAAGTCCGTCGCCGTCAAGGCCCCGGGCTTCGGTGACCGTCGCAAGGCCATGCTGGCCGACATCGCCATCCTCACCGGTGGCGAGGTCATCAGCGAAGAGGTCGGCCTGTCCCTCGAGGGCGCCGGCGTCGAGCTGCTCGGTACCGCTCGCAAGGTCGTCGTGACCAAGGACGAGACCACCATCGTCGACGGTGCCGGCGATGCCGACGCGATCGCCGGCCGTGTGGCCCAGATCCGTGGCGAGATCGAGAACAGCGACTCCGACTACGACCGCGAGAAGCTGCAGGAGCGCCTGGCCAAGCTGGCCGGCGGCGTCGCCGTCATCAAGGCCGGTGCTGCCACCGAGGTCGAGCTCAAGGAGCGCAAGCACCGCATCGAGGACGCCGTCCGCAACGCGAAGGCTGCCGTCGAAGAGGGCATCGTCGCCGGCGGTGGCGTGGCCCTGCTGCAGTCCGAGCCCGCCATCGACGACCTGTCGCTCGAGGGTGACGAGGCCACCGGCGCCAACATCGTCAAGGTTGCGCTGTCGGCTCCGGCCAAGCAGATCGCCGTCAACGCCGGTCTCGAGCCGGGCGTCGTCGCCGACAAGGTCCTGAACTCGCCGAAGGGCACCGGCCTCAACGCCGCCACCGGCGTGTACGAGGACCTGCTGGCCGCCGGCATCAACGACCCGGTGAAGGTCACCCGCTCGGCGCTGCAGAACGCTGCGTCGATCGCGGCCCTGTTCCTCACCACCGAGGCCGTCGTCGCCGACAAGCCCGAGAAGAACGCTGCTCCGGCCATGCCGGGTGGCGACGAGATGGGCGGCATGGGCTTCTGATCTGATCAGAACCCGACGCGCACTTCGCGTTTCGACCGAAAGCCGGTCACCCTACGGGGTGGCCGGCTTTCGGCGTACCGGGACCAGGGTTGGCGGGTGGGTCAGGCGAAGCGCAGCACGTGCGGATTGAGGATCGAGTCCGGGTCGAAGGCGGCGCGGACCGCGGCCATGATCTGACGGTCCACGGCGTCGCGGCCGAGTCCGATCCACGCCAGCTTGGCGCGTCCGATGCCGTGCTCGGCGCTGATGCTGCCGCCGTGACGGGCCACCGTCTGCAGTACCGCGTCGGTCACCTCGTCGCGTCGGGCGGCCGGCACGTCGAGCAGATTCACGTGCACGTTGCCATCCACGAAGTGCCCGAAGCAGATCGGCCGGACCGTGGGAAAGTCGTCGTGCAGCAGGGCGGAGAGTTCGTCGAGGAAGTTCTGCATCGTCGGCAGTGGCACCGCGACATCGAGTTTGACCACCGGTGTCGACGACGCTGCCGCAGCGGATTCGGTATGGCCCTCCCGGTAGTGCCAGAGCCGGGGCGCGTGACCGTCTTCCAGCACCGCGTCGACGACGATGCCGCCGGAGTCGGCGTCGGACAGCACCTCGACGAGCGCTGTTGCCGGATCGGCCGGGCCGGAGACCTCGAACAGTGCGGTGTAGGCGGTGCGTGTGCCGAGCGGACGGCGCACACCCTGCTGCGCACACACCAGGTCGAGTCCGTCGGCGGTCATCAGTTCGCCGGCCTCGAGGGTCAGTCCCGCGGCCGAGATGGCATCGCGCAGCGTGAGTGCGGCCGAGATGGTGTCGACGCCGGCGAGGACGGTCGCGGTGGTGCGCGCGGGCAGCACCAGCCGGAGCAGGACCCGGGTGATCACCGCGAGGGTGCCCTCGGCTCCGGCGAGCAGGCCGGGCAGGTCGTAGCCGATGTTGTCCTTGGTCAGCGGGGTCCAGCGGGTCACCACCCGGCCGTCGGCGAGAACGGCCTCCACCCCGAGGAGTCGGGAACGGGTGCTGCCGTTCTTGACCATCGCGACACCGCCGGCATTGGTGGACACGATCCCGCCCAGGGTGGCCGACTCCCGAGAGGCCAGGTCGGTGCCGAGTGCGAGACCGTGTTCGGCGGCGGCGCGCTGGGCCGCGGCCACGCGCACGCCGGCACCGGCGGCGAGGGTGCGGCCGACCGGGTCGACCTCCTCGATGCGGTCCAGCCGGGTCGTGGACAAGACCACCTCGCCGTTCATCGGGATCGAACCGCCGACCAGCCCGGTGTTGCCGCCCTGCGGGACCACGGCGATCCCGGCGCGGTGGCAGAGGGCGAGTACCGCCGACACCTCGCCGGTGTCGGCGGGGCGGACCACCGCAGTGGTACGACCGTGCCAGTGGCCGGTCCAATCGGTGACGAATCCGGCGACCATGTCGGCGTCGGTGAGGACGTGGGCTCTCCCGACGATCGCGGCCAGCCCGTCGTGGATCGCCGACCACTCGCCGTCGGCTGCCGGGACCGGTGCGGAGCCGTCGTCGGTGTCGTGGTGAAGGGGCATGGTGGCGGTCTCCTGGATTCGTCGTCGGTGCCATGCTGACCCGTCCAGCGTCGGACGATCTCGGTGTCCCCGTCCAACACAGAGTTCCGATCTGTCGATCGGTTTTGCTTATGATCGCAGGGTGAACCTCCAACGGGCGGCCTATCTCGTGGCCGTCGCCGACCATCTCAGCTTCACCCGCGCCGCCGCCGAGCTCTTCGTCGCGCAGTCGGCACTCAGCCAGCAGATCAAGGTTCTCGAGCGTGAGTTGGGTGTCGAGCTGTTCGATCGGAAGGGGCCCCGGATCGCGCTGACCGCCGCGGGCGAGGTGGCGGTTCGCGAGGCGCGCTACCTGCTGGCCGCCGCGGATCGGGCGACCGAGCGGATTCGGGCGGCCGCCCAGGGCGGGGGCGGGACGCTGACGCTGGCGCTGACGCGTTCGTGGGCCGGCGGGCGGGTGGGCGAGGCGATCGCCGAGTTCCGGCGGCGCCGGCCCGACGTGACGGTGATCGAGCACCGCGGGTTCTCGGCGCTGAATCTGCGGCAGGTCACCGACGGGGCCGCAGACGCCGGGGTGGTGCGGTTGCCGGTGGACGTGGACGCGGGTGTGACGGTCCGCCGGGTGGATACCGAGGGGGTACGGCTCGCCGTGCCCGCCGGGCATCGGTTGGCGGACATGGAGTGGATCGATCCGGATGACCTCGCCGGTCAGCCGATGGTGCTGTGGCCGCGGGAGAACGCGCCGGGCTTCTACGACCGGCTGGCGTCGATCTGGCCCGGCGGAACACCCCCAACGGTGCGCCACGAGGCCGACGACGAGCTGGTCCTGCGGGCCGTCGCCGAGGGGGCCGGCCTGGCACCGGTGCCGGCCGGCCGTGCCGCCACCATCCATGTGCCGGGTGTGGTGCTCCGGCAGATCGGCGGGCCACCGGTGCACCTGGCCGTCGGGATCGCGAGCCTCGACGAGAACCCGAACCCGGTGGCCGCGGCGTTCCTCGGAGTCGTCGACGGGTTGTCGGCCGGGTGATCCGGCCGCCGGAATCCGCGGCGGCCCGCAGGCGTTGAATCCGTCCATGAGCCCGATCTCCGTCGACATCTGGTCCGACATCGCCTGCCCCTGGTGCTACATCGGCAAACGGAAGTTCGAGGCGGGTCTGGCCGAATCCGGCCTCGCCGACGACGTCACCGTGACCTATCACAGCTACGAGCTGGCACCGGATACGCCGATCGACTTCGAGGGATCCGAGGTGGACTTCCTCGCCGCACACAAGGGGATGCCGCCCGCGCAGGTCCACCAGATGCTCGACCAGATGACCGGGATCGCCGCCGAGGTGGGCCTCGACTACGACTTCGACGCGCTGCGTCACACCAAGACCCTCAAAGCCCATGAGTTACTGCACTACGCCAAGGGGCAGGGGCGGCAGATCGAGATGGCCGAACGACTGTTCAAGGCGTACTTCACCGAGGGGCGCCACGTCGGACGGATCGACGAGCTGGCGGAACTGGCCGGCGAGATCGGCCTCGACGCCGGCCGGGTGCGGGCGAGCCTGCAGTCGGGGGAGTACGCCGAGGCCGTGGACGCCGACCTCGACCAGGCCCGCGCCTATGGGATCACCGGCGTGCCGTTCTTCGTCCTCGACGGCCGGTACGGGGTGTCCGGTGCGCAGTCGCCGGAGGTCTTCGCCGGTGCCCTGCGCAAGGTCGCCGAGGAGCGCGCCGATGCCTGAACCCGATACCGCACAGCCTGATCCGGACACCGCACAGCCTGATCCGGACACCGCACAGACGGCGCCGGCGTTCCAGATGCTGGGTGAGCCGGGCGCCGTCTGCGTCGACGGTGTGTGTGCGCAACCCGCGCCCGCCGCGGACCATCCAGAAGTCGAGCTCGAGGTCGTCGTCGGAGTCGGCGGTCCGGTACTGGGCGAAGTCGGTGACACCTTCGGCGGCGAGCACCTCGTCGTCGATGAAGGTCTGACCGGTGACGGCGGCCGGGTCCTTGGACAGGACGGCGAAGGCGGCGTCGGCCATGATCTGCGGACTCCGGCTGCGCGACACCAACTCTGAGCCGAGTACATTGCGCACCGCGGCGGTGCTGATCATGGTGCGCGGCCACAGCGCATTGGATGCGACGCGGTCGGCGGCGAGTTCGCGGGCCAGGCCGAGGGCGACGAGGGTCATCGAGAACTTCGACACCGTGTAGGCGGTACCGATCGAGTCGAACCAGTGCGGCTCCAGGCTGATCGGCGGCGAGAGGGTCAGCACGTGCGCGTGATCGGACTTGCGCAGGTGCGGGATGGCGGCGCGGGCGAGGGAGAATGCGCCGCGCGCGTTGATGTCCTGCATGAGGTCGTACTTCTTCATGCTGAGCTGCTCGGTCGGCGAGATGTCCAGGGCGCTGGCGTTGTTGATGACCAGGTCCACGCCACCGAAGCGCTCGACGGTCTGCGCGACCGCGTCGGCCACGTGGTCGTCGTCGCGCACGTCGCCGACGACCGGCAGTGCCTGACCGCCGGCGGCCTCGATGGCCTCGGCGGCGGTGTAGATCGTGCCCGGCAACTTCGGATGCGGCTCGGTGGTCTTGGCGAGCAGGGTGATGTTCGCACCGGCCTGCGCCAGGCGTACCGCGATGGCCTCGCCGATGCCGCGACTTCCGCCGGAGATGATTGCGGTGCGTCCGCGCAACGAATCGGGGGCTGAACTCATGGACACTCCTCAAACTGAACGATCGATCGGTTCTGGTCAGGGTGCCTGGCCGATCCTGTCGTGTCAATGCCTGTGACCGGCAGTCGGGATGGCCGAAGGGCCAGATGGCGGCTCGGTGAACTGTTCGGGATATCCGAACACTCGGTGGTGGTTCAGGGGCGGAGCGGGTGGCATCCGACCAGGCCGAGCGCGTAGTCGGTGTAGAGCGCGGCCACCTCGTGGGGGGTGTCCGGACCGGCCGGGTCGAACCATTCGGAGACGCTCATGCACAGGCCGACCACGGCGCGCGCGGCCTCGCGGGGGCGGGGTATGGCGAATCGCCGACTCGTGCAGCCGTGCTCGACCACCGCGTCGAACTGACGCTGTAGTGCCACGCGGCGATCGGCGACCCGACGATGATCCGGCTCGGCGAGACCACGCATCTCCGCATGTCCGCAGAACGCCAGACCGGGTCGGCAACAGTGGTACAGCGCAAGGCTTTCCACCATCAGCGCCAGCTCCTGTGCCGGATCGTCGGAGCCGTCTGCCCGGGCTGCGGTCACCCGGTCGAGCAGTTCGTCCATCGTGTGGTCGAACAGGGTCACCAGCATCGCCTGCTTGCTCGGATAGTGGTGATACAACGCGCTCACCGACATCCCCGCCGCCGCGGCGATATCCCGGATCGTGCAGCCGTGGTAGCCGCGTTCGACGATGCACCGCAGGGCTGCGGCGAGGACGGGATCGGTCACCTCGGGGCCCTCGTAGACGCGCCAGCGGCCGCCGGTGGATGCCGTCGGCGGGAGCGCGGGAGCGGGGTCGGGCCGTGTCGGGGCGGTGGCGTGGGTGCCGTCGAACAGCGCCGACGGCTCGATGCCGAGCTCGCCGGCGATGGTCTCGAAGCGGTCGACGGTGATGCCGGTCTGGCCGTTCTCCATCGCGCTCAGGGTGGCCGGGCTGAGGCCGAGGCGGCGGGCGAACTCCCGCAACGAGATCCCGGTGGACAGGCGCGCCGCCCGAATCCGGTCGCCGGCGGTGGGGCGGGTCGTCGGCGATGTGGGGAGCTCGGCCATGTGTTCAGGATATCCGAACAGTCGGTGGTGTTTTGTGCCGCTTGATCGTCCGAATCGTGACACGCAGGCCCCGTGCCCAGGCGTCGTCCGGCTGTCCTCTCGATTCCTGGTGAGAATGGGAGACATGACCTCCACTCCAGGTGCTCCCAGTCCGATCGCGACCCTGCCCAACCTGCGTGACCTCGGTGGCTGGCAGGCCGGCGGCGGCAAGGCGGTCCGTCCGGGCGTGCTGTTCCGCTCGACCGACTTCTCGTCGCTCGCCGACGCCGACGTCGCCCCGTTCGAATCACTCGGCGTCCGCACCATCTACGACCTGCGCTCGACCGCCGAGCGGGATGCGCTGCCCGATCCGACGCTGCCCGACGTCACCGACATCCATCTCGACGTGCTCGCCGACGCCGCGATGGCGGTCCCGGCCAACCTCGGCAAGATCCTGGCCGACCCGAAGACGGTCGCGATGGCCAGCAAGGAACTGTCCGGCGGCAAGGCCAAGGAACTGATCGCCCAGACCTATCAGGGCATCGTCTCGCTGCCCAGCGCACTGCGCTCCTACCAGTCCTTCTACCGCGGTCTGCTCGGCGACCACCCGCACCCGTCGCTGTTCCACTGCACCACCGGCAAGGACCGGACCGGCTGGGCCGCCGCGTCGTTCCTGACCCTGATGGGCGTCTCCGCCGACGACGTCTTCCACGACTACCTGCTGACCAATGACCGTCTGATCCCGGCACTCAAGCCGATCTTCGACGAATTCGCCGAGGCCGGTGGCGATCCCGACATCCTGCTGCCGGTGCTCGGTGTGGACCGCGCCTACCTCGAGACCGCGCTCACCGAGGTCGACACCCGTTACGGCGGTATCGAGGGCTACTTCACCCAGGGGCTGGGTATCGACGAGGCCGCGCAGAACAAGCTGCGTGATCTGTACCTGGTGGCTCGCTAGAATCCTGAATCGCCGCGGTTGCATCATGATTCGATGAGAAATCGGATCATGATGCAACCGCTTTTTGGTGACTCGGGCCGGCTATGACAGGCGAATCCGGCCCGTCTTTTGCCGTGCATGAACGTAAACGTTGTTGGCGGAATCTCTCAATGGGACACTGTTCAGGCCGATGCGTGGTGGTCGGCTGCAGTCGGTCCAGCAACGAACGGAGAGATCTCGATGTCGGCACATGGGCGTCCAATTCACTTGGGCGGGTTTTTGATTGCAGGGAATGTAACCCACAGTCATCCTTCGTGGCGTCATCCACGCAGTGATCCCGGGTTTCTCACACCGGAGTACTACCAGCACCTCGGTAGGGTTTTCGAACGCGCGAAATTGGACTTCGTCTTCTTTGCCGACAATTCTGCGACTCCTGCCAGCTACCGCAACGATATTCGTGACCCGCTCGCTCGCGGTACTCAGAGTGCAGCCGGGTTGGATCCCCGCTTCGTCGTTCCTGTCGTCGCGGGTGTCACGCGCAACCTGGGGATCGTATCGACCACGTCGGCGACGTTCTACTCGCCATACGACCTCGCCCGGAGCTTTGCCACTCTGGATCATCTGACCCACGGCCGCGTCGGTTGGAATGTTGTGACTTCCAATACGACCGTCGAGGCGCAGAACTTCGGGCTTGCCCGACACCTCGACCATGACGTGCGATACGACCGTGCCGAGGAATTGCTTGAGGTCGCGTTCAGGCTGTGGGCCAGTTGGGACGATGGAGCTCTGATCCAGGATAAAGAGGCGGGTGTCTTCGCCGACCCGGACCTGATTCACAGGCTCGATCATCACGGGGAGAACTTCGATGTTCGGGGCCCGCTGTCGGTTCCCCGCTCACCGCAGGGACGGCCGGTCATCTTTCAAGCGGGATCATCCACCCGCGGTCGGGATTTTGCTGCGCGCTGGGCAGAAGCGATTTTCGAGATCGACCCGACGTCTGTGGGGCGTAAGGCCTACTACGACGACATCAAGTCGCGAGCCTCCGACTTCGGTCGTGATCCCGACGGCGTCAAGATACTCCCGTCGTTCATTCCGTTTGTGGGTGAGACCGAGTCGATCGCACGGGAAAAGCAGGCGTTCCACAACGAACTGGCCGATCCGACCGATGGATTGATCACGCTGTCGGTGCACACCGACCATGATTTCTCCGGCTATGACCTCGACGCTGTGATCGCCGACATCGATGTTCCAGGGACGAAGGGGCTTTTCGAAGTCGCTCGGAGTCTGAGTGTGAACGAGAACCTGACGCTGCGCGATATCGGAAAGCTGTACGCCCAGGGCGTGTTATTGCCGCAGTTCGTGGGTACCGCGGCTCAGGTGGCCGACCAGATCGAGGCTGCCGTCGACGGTGGAGAGGCTGATGGGTTCCTCTTTTCGGCCGGGTATACGCCTGGCGGATTCGAGGAGTTCGCCGATCTCGTCATCCCGGAACTGCAGCGGCGAGGGCGGTTTCGTACGGAGTACACGGGTTCGACGCTGCGTGAACATCTGGGTCTACCCGCTGATGCGAATCTTGTGCCCGTTCCGCGCAAGGCAGTGGGGGCGGCGTGATCGTCCTCGATCAACTGACCAAGACATTTACCCATCATGGACAATCGGCGACGGTGCTGAACAGTATCGATCTTGAGGTCGATACCGGCACGGTCTTCGCTGTCGTAGGTCCCAGCGGTGCCGGAAAAACCACGCTCGCACGGTGTATCAATCTGTTGGAGCAGCCGACTTCGGGCCGCGTCGTAGTCGGGGGTCAGGAGTTGACGGGCCTGAAGGAATCCCAGTTGAGGTCTGCTCGGCGCAGGATTGGAACGGTCTTTCAGGCGTCGAGCGTACTGTCTCGGAGAACTGCGGCCGGCAACGTGGCACTCCCTCTGGAGTGCCTGGGCGTGACTCCGGCGGAGACCAAGGCACGGGTATCCGAACTGCTTGATCGCGTGGGTCTTTCGCATCGGTCTGACCACTATCCACATCAGCTGAGCGGGGGCCAGCGTCAACGAGTGGGTATTGCCCGGGCGCTGGCATTGCGTCCGTCCGTGCTGCTCGCCGACGAGGCGACATCGGGTTTGGACCCGGAGACGACCGCATCGATCGTCGATCTGCTCGACGAGTTGCGTCGCGACCTCGATCTGACCATCCTCGCCATCACTCACGACATGAGCTTCGTTCGGAATCTCGCCGACAGCGTCGCGCGGCTCGATCATGGCAAGATCGTCGAACAAGGCGACATCGTTGATCTTCTGACCGATCCGGTATCCGAGCTGGGCAGAGGTCTGCTCCCGAGCGTCGATGTCCCAGCGGGCCAACCCGATAGGCAGTTGTGGCGGGTTCTCTATCGGGACGCGCATGCCGCACGGGACTGGATCGAGCGGTTGAGCCGCGCGATTCGCGTTCCGGTGGAGCTGCAGTCGGCGGCAGTCGAAGTGGTCAATGGAGTGCAGATCGGGCAGGCGGTCGTGTCGGTTGCTGCGCGCAACGGTCTCGACATCGCCGGACTTCTGTCGGAGTGGGGCCTGGAAGCCATCGAGGTCTCGGATGCTAACTCGGAGAAGAAGGTCGAGGTAGCAGCGTGAGTGTGCTGGCCGCCACGACACAGAACCTCGCATCCACCTCGACACCGCTCTCGGAGTTACCGTCTCTGATCATTCCGGCCTACAAGGAAACGCTGGTGATGGTCGGCGTGGTGATGCTGATCGTCTTCGCTCTCGGTCTGCCCCTGGGCGTACTGGTGCACAACACCGGACCGCGCGGACTCTTTCCGAATCCGACCGCGCACAAGATCCTGGGCGTAATTGTCAGCATCGGACGGTCGCTGCCGTTCCTGGTGCTGATGGCGGCGATCATCCCGTTCACCCACTTCGTGGTGGGTACCACGATCGGGATCCGGGCAGCGATCGTGCCGATGGCGGTCGCAGGAGTGCCGTTCTTCGCGCGGCTGGTCGAGAATTCGCTGCGAGATGTTCCTGATGCAGTGACCGATCTCGCACTCGCCTCCGGTGCCTCCCATCTACAGGTCATCACGAAAGCCCAACTTTCCGAGGCAGTGCCGGCTCTGATCGGCAACATGACGATCAACACCATCGGCATGATCGAGTACTCGGCTATCGCCGGGACCATCGGTGCTGGCGGAATTGGCTATGTCGCAGTGACATACGGATACCTCAGGTTCGACAACAACGTCATGATCGCAACGGTTGTCGTACTTGTCGTCACGGTTGCGATCGTTCAGTTCACCGGCGATTTCTTCGCCCGCCGCGCCAAGCGTGGCTGACCCCTCCTCTTGCATGTCAGACAGGAACACATCAGGTCATGAGTACCCAGACATCCCCTGAAAACGATCAGTCCGAGCAGGGGTTCACGATTGTCAAGCGAAAGCGTTGGCCATTCATCGTCGGTGCGGTGGTTGTCATCGGCGCGATCGTGGCCGCCTTCGTCTACAGTCGCGTGGGCGGCTCGGATTCGGCGGTGACCGAGTCCGGGGCAACTCTGAAAGTTGCTTATCTCGAGTCGAATCCGGCTGAGAAGGCGGTGATCGACTTCATCAGGGACAACGTCGCGGCCGACTACGATATCAAGGTCGAGGGAACTGGTATCGCTGACAGTACACAGATCAATCGTGCGATCAGCGAAGGTGAGCTGGCCGGAACGATCTTTCAACACGAACACTGGCTGGGCCAGGTCCTCGATGCCAATCCCGACTTCAAAGAACAGGCGGGAACGGGTCCGTTCTTCCACTGGATCTTCGGTATCTGGTCGGACAAATACTCCTCACCGCAAGATATTCCGGAAAATGCGCGGGTCTCGCTCTTGGCTGACCCCGCAAACCAGGCGCAAGGTCTGTGGTACCTCGAACAGGCCGGGCTCATCAAGCTTCGCGCGGGCGCTGACGTTGCCACGTTGACACCCAAGGACATCGTCGAGAACCCCAAGAATCTGCAGTTCACGCTACTCGACTTCGGTGCGCAGCCACGAGCGCTCAGCGAACTCGATGCCGTCGTCGGTTACGCCGAGTCATTTGTGGCCGCCGGTATCTCGGAGGACAAGCTGATCTTCTCGCCACCGTCACCGAACCAGTTCGCATCTGTGTTGACCGTCGGCAGCAATTACGTGGAGTCGGACAACATCCAGAACCTGATCAAGGCGTTCAAGGATCCGCGTGTACAGAAATTCATCGCCACCGATCCGGAGACGAAGAAGTTGATCCTGCCGGCCGATCCGACAGCGGCGAACAATGGCTGATCGAGAGCTCCATCTGGGCGTCAATGTCCTCTCGGACGGTATGCACCCAGCCGCGTGGCAGTATCCGAGTTCCGATCCGTCGTGGTTCACGGATCCGGCGTACTGGATTCGTGTTGCGCAGATCGCGGAGCGAGGAACCCTCGACGCGGTCTTCCTCGCCGACAGTCCGTCGTTGTTCCAGCCGCCCGACCAGCCGCTGAGTGCGCCACCGTTGGCCCTGGACCCGATCGTGTTGTTGTCGACACTGGCATCGGTGACCACACACATCGGACTCATCGGTACGGTGTCGACCTCGTTCGAGGAGCCGTACAACGTCGCCCGCCGATTCTCGACGCTGGACCACCTCAGCCGGGGTCGTGTGGCATGGAACGTCGTGACGAGTAGTGATCGGTATGCCTGGAACAATTTCGGTGGTGGTGAACAACCCGACCGCGCTACTCGATACGAGCGGGCCGGCGAGTTCATCGAAGTCGTCCGGGCATTGTGGGATTCGTGGGACGACGACGCAGTTGTCGCCGACAAGTCCACGGGTGCGTTCAGTAAGGTCGGTGCGATACGACCGATCCGGCATCGCGGTGGGCACTTCTCGGTGGACGGGCCGTTGACTCTACCCAGATCCCCACAGGGGCATCCGGTGTTGTTTCAGGCAGGCGGTTCCACCGGCGGGTTGGATCTGGCGGCGAAGTACGCCGACGGGGTCTTTGCGGCACAGGCCTCGCTCGAGGATGCGCTGTCCAACGCGCAGGAGCTGCGGAGTCGGTTGATCGCGCATGGCCGTCCCGCCGAGGCGATCCGAATCATGCCTGGCTTGTCGTTCGTGCTCGGCAGTACGGAGGCAGAGGCCAGGTCGCGAAACGACGAATTGAACGAGCTCGCCGGGGATCGACGCCTGGCACATCTGGCTGGTCAACTCAGCGTCGATGTGGCGGAGCTGAAGTGGGACAAGCCGCTTCCCGGTTGGCTCCTCGAGGGCGCGGCGCCGATCAGCGGTTCCCAGGGAGCTCGCGACATCGTCGTCAACATCGCTCGGCGGGAGAACCTGACCGTGCGTCAGCTGCTCGATCGGGTGATCACGTGGCACCGCTTCGTGGTCGGATCGCCTGAACAGATCGCCGATGCCATCGAGGACTGGTTCGTTGCGGGCGCTGTCGACGGCTTCAACCTGATGCCGGATGTCTTCCCGTCGGGTCTCGAGTTGTTCGTCGACCACGTCGTACCGATCCTCCGGGACCGAGGGTTGTTCCGGCGGGAGTACACATCGACGACATTGCGTGGGCATCTGGGCCTCGAGCGCACCCCAGACCGGCCGTCGTCGGGTTCGATCCGCCGGACCGGTTAGGTCGCTCGTCCGGACGCGTCTGTCTCCGGGCCCGGCTCGGACTACCGGAACACGATGCACGTGGTGGTGCCGTGCGCGACCAGTTTGCCGTCGGCGGAGAACACCTTGCCCTCGGCGGTCGCGGTACGGCCACCCACGTGGATCACGGTGCCGACACCGGTGAGTTCGCCGGCGTCGAGCGCCACCGACCGGATGTAGTTCACCTTGAGTTCCAGGGTCGTGTAGCCGACGCCGGCGGGCAACGTCGTGTGTACCGCGCAGCCCATCACCGAGTCGAGCAAGGTCGCACAGATCCCGCCGTGCACAGTCCCGAGCGGATTGGAGAAGTCGGGCTTCGGGGTCACCACGAAGCGCACCTCGCCCTCCTCGATACTCGCCGGGCGCATCCCCAGCAGCCGGCCGATGCCGGGCTGATCGTGATGGGGGGCGGCCTGCCATGCCCGTAGCAGCTCCAGGCCGGACATCTGGGTGGGATCACCGATGGGTTCGGTCGAGGTCGTCATGGTTATGTATGGTTGCATAGAACCGCCTGATTATGAAGGTCTACATAGGAGGTGGCGGTGATGTCCGACGACGACTCCGGCGACATCGGCACGTCGCGTGTGGGGGACGACGGTCCGCGCGAACGGATGATCGTGCACGCTGCCGACCTGATCGGCCGTGACGGTGTGGCGGCCACCTCGATCGGGGACGTCATCTCCGCGAGCGGGGCGCCCCGCGGGTCCATCTACCACCATTTCCCCGGCGGGAAGACGCAGCTGGTCACCGAGGCCGTCCGCTACGCCGGTGACTTCATCACCCGACGCATCGGAGGTCAGCATCCCGGCTCGCCGTCGGAGGCGGTCTTCGGCATCGGCGACGTCTGGCGTCGCATGCTGGTCAACACCGACTATCAGTTCGGGTGCCCCGTCCTGGCCGGTGGACTGTCCCGGCGCGCCGAACCCGAGGTAGCCGACGAGTCGCAGCGCATCTTCGGCGACTGGTTGCGGCTGATCGCGACCCGCCTGATCGCCGAGGGGGTCGACCCCGACCGCGCCGACTCGCTGGCCAACCTCACGGTCTCGGCGATCGAGGGTGCGGTGGGGATGTGTCAGACCCGGCGCAGCGTCGAACCGCTCGATCGTGTCATCGCCGAGCTCGCGCGTCTGTGTGACGAGGCCGCCGGCGTCTGAACGTCACCTGTCTGGGTGTCACCTGCCGAGTGGTGCCTGGCGGAGTGGTGCCCGTCGGGGCACGTCACCTCGGTTCCGTTCCATCGGGTATGTCCCTGTGAGCCGGAACATAGTAGGTTCTTGCGGAACAGTGACGAGTGAGGTGATCAATGACGCCGGTATACCGACAGGTACTCGGGTCGGACTTCGATCGGCTCCACCCCAACGTGGCCTGGCGGTACAGCATCGACTCGACGTCGAATGTCGCCCAGATGGGTACCGGCATGCTCGAGTCGGTCTACATCAGTTCGGCGCTGCCGCCGCCGTTCTTCTGGTACTACGGCAAACGCAACGCCCTGCCCTCCAAGACCAGCCGGATGGTCCCGTTCACCCAGGGCCACTACTGCTACCGCGACGAGATCGGCCGTGAATGTCTGGCGGTGCTGCGCTCGTTCGACTACACCACCGGTCCGCGGAAGCTGAACTCCGTCCTGGTCTCCGGGCAGACCGGGCTGGTCGACTACTTCGGTGACGGTCCGGAACTGCTCTACCCGATCGAGCCGTCGGTGACCCCGGCCGGCGAGCTGCTGCTGGAGAGCGGCCCGCTGCGGTGGCTCGGCCGCGGACCGAAGATCGGGATGAAGGGCCCGTTCGCCACCCAGATGAAGTACATCGAGGGGTGGGACGAGGAGCACGACCGGTTCCGCTGCGATGCGACGGTGCGCAATCCGATGGTCGGCGAGATCCTGCATTTCCGAGGCTGGTTCACCGTCTCCGACGTCGCCTGCGAACTGCGCGACATCCCCGACGAGGCGTGGCCGCTGAACCTCGTCGACCGGGAGGCCTGAGACGCATCACGCACTCGCGTGGTTCGCCGCCTGTCGCCGATCGGCAAAGGGTAGGTTTCTCGCATGGCAGTCAATGCGAGAACCGAGTTCGATGTCGCCGCGCCCCCGTCGGTCGTGATGGAGGTGCTGATGGATGTGGAGGCCCTGCCGGACTGGTCGTCGGCGCACAAGGCCGCGAAGATCGTCTCCGCGCACGAGGACGGTACGCCCGACCAGGTTTCGATGACCGTCTCGGCGGTCGGCGTCAACGACGACCAGACCGTCTCCTATGTCTGGACCGACAACACGTGCACCTGGGATCTGGTGGAGTCCAAGATGCTCGCCTCGCAGCACGGTGTCTACACCGTGACCCCCAACGGGGACGGGTCCCATGTGGACTTCGAGCTGGAGATCGACCTGAAGGTCAAACTCCCCGGCATGCTGATCAAGCGTGGTCAGAAGACGGCCGTCGAGACCGCGAAGAAGGGACTCACCGCGGAGTGCGAGCGTCGCGCCAAGCTGTGACTACCGATCGCTGAATTCCCAACGGGGACTGCCGGTTTCACCACCGGCGGTCCCCGCTGCCGTTTTCGGCGGAAGAACGTTGTCGATCCGTGACCTCGCCTGCGTCTCGAGGACGGATTCGTCCGATTCCGCAGGAGTACGCTGTGCCGGGTATCCCTCGATACCCATTCTCTCTCTTCCGCCCGTCAAGGAGGCCGACGACATTGCGAAACCACAGGTTTGCGGTACGAGCACTGGTGCTCGCGATCGGCGGCGCCGGTGCAGCATGGGGTCTGGGGCTCGGCGCCGCCGATGCCCAGGCGAACACCTGTTCCGCCTCGAACGGTCATGAGGTGCAACGGATTCAGGGACTGAGTGGTTGTGGGGCACGCGCCGGTGCGGGGAGTACGGCGAGGGCGGAGGAGACCGGCGGCGGGACCGCCGTGGCGGTCTCGGACAAGGGTGGCCACGCGAATGCGATCAACCAGCAGCCAGGTTCGTCGGCGCTCTCGGGTGCCACGACCGGCGGTACCTCGTACGCCATCACCACCGGCCCCAAGTCGCTCGCGGTCGCGCAGGCGCGGGCCGGCGGGTACTCGGTGTCGGTGGGCGGCTGGGGCGGCCAGGCCTACTCCGGTGGTCCCGGCGTCCGGTGTGCGGGCGGGTTCGCCGCGGCGGCCGACACCACCACCGGCAAGGCATGCCTGAAGTACGGATCGATCAACCTGGGGAACTGATCTTCGGGTTCCGTCGCCTCGCCGTCGCCGTGAGAACCGGCGAAGATCACCCAACGGTCACACTCCGGTTCACCGAGGGGCCACGCGGCGTTCGCGCGCACGGCATATCGTGGGAGCGTGACCGAGTTACATGATCTCGAAACCCTGGGGCCCGACTTCAGCAAGCTGAACGGTCGTGAGGCCCTGCAACACCTCGTCGATCTGCACGACACCACCCAGTTCGAGGTGAATGACGACGATGACGACGATCCCGTCCTGCTGACGCTGCCCGAGCGCAACGTCGTCGACACCTGGCGAGAGGACTACCCGTACGACGAGCGGATGAGTCGCCGCGAGTACGAGGTGACCAAGCGTCGTCTGCAGATCGAGCTGCTCAAGCTGCAGAAGTGGTCCAAGCAGACCGGTCAGCGGCACTTGCTGGTGTTCGAGGGACGCGATGCGGCCGGCAAGGGTGGCACGATCAAGCGCTTCAACGAGCACCTCAATCCCCGCGGTGCCCGCGTCGTCGCCCTGGAGAAGCCGTCCGAGCGCGAGGCCACCGAGTGGTACTTCCAGCGCTACGTGCAGCATCTCCCGGCAGCAGGCGAGATGGTCTTCTTCGACCGCTCCTGGTACAACCGTGCCGGTGTCGAGCGGGTGATGGGATTCTGCACCCCCGAGCAGTACGACCAGTTCATGGTGCAGGTGCCCGCCTTCGAGAAGATGCTCGTCGACGACGGCATCAACCTGGTGAAGTTCTGGTTCTCGGTGAGCCCGCTCGAGCAGCGCACCCGTTTCGCGATCCGGCAGATCGACCCGGTGCGGCAGTGGAAGCTCTCCCCGATGGACCTCGCCTCGCTGGACAAGTGGGACTCCTACGGTGCGGCCAAGGAGGCGATGTTCGCCAACACCGACACCGACATCGCGCCGTGGACCGTGGTGAAGTCCAACGACAAGAAGCGTGCCCGGATCAACGCCATGCGCCACGTGCTGTCCCTGTTCGACTACAAGGGCAAGAACGAGGAGTTCGTCGACACCCCCGACCCGCTGATCCTGGGGCGCGCCCGCGACGTCGTCGGTGAGTGATCGCCGGTAGCCTCGTCGCGTGCGGACGTTTCTGAGTGCCATCCTGACCCTGGTCGCGATCGGGGCGATCATCGTTGCCCTCCCGTCGATGTGGGTGACCCAACGGGTCACCGACACCGAGGGCTTCGTCTCGGTGATCGCCCCGCTCGCCCACGACGCGCAGGTCCAGGACTTCATCGCCGACGAGATCACCGAGGAGGTCGCGGCGCGGACCGAGTTCCCCGGCGCGAGTGCCGTCGTCCGGCCGCTGGCGGTGAGCTATGTCCAGGGCGATTCGTTCCCCGCCGACTTCAGCGACCTCGTCGGCCAGCAGCACGCATGGCTGTTCGACGAGGCCCCGGCCGGCAGTTCCGCCCAGACGATGGAGCTCGACATCACCCCGATGATCAACCGGGCGTTGGCGAATCAGAACCTGCCGTTCGTGCTCACCGTCAGCGGTCCGGTCCTGGTCCCGATGTCCGAGCACGGGAATCTCGAGGCCGGCCGGTACCACAAGGTGAGCGGGCAGATCGAGACCATCGCCTACAGCGCATCGGTGATCGCGGCGGCCACCGCGATCCTCGCGCTGCTGTTCGCGCACCGGCGTGGCACCGTGCTCGCCTGGATCGGGATCGGTGGCCTGCTCGCGGCCGGACTGTGCTGGGTGGTGGCACTCAACGCCACCACGATCATCGATCGGCAGGTCTCCACCGAGGGCTCCGGTCACACCGTGACGAACCTGGCGATCGACGCGATGGCCGACGACCTCACCCGGTGGGCGATGATCGCCGCGGCCATCGGCGCTGCCGTCACCGTGGTCGGGATCGTGACGCGGTTGATCGGCGGCCGGACGCGGTACTGACCGCCGGCGGGGCGACAACTCGGGCAGTTCGAACGGTTCGGGCCTGAATTCGACCACGAAACCCCAACTCCGGGCACACTTTCGGTGTGACACAAATGTCCCGGTTCGCGTGGCTGAGCGCGATGGGCGCTGCACTGTGGCGATATGTCCGCAGTGCACCGTTCACCTTCGCATGGCTGGCGGTCCTGTTCGTCACCACCGCGATCCAGCGGTCGCTGACGCCGGTCGAACTCGACGAGGTGCTCGGCCAACGATCCACCAACATCGCCAACCTCACCCATGACCCGTTCCGGGTGCTGGTCACCAGCCTGTTCTGGATCGACGGCGAGGTGTGGCTGCCGTACCTGGTGCTGTTCTGTCTCTTCCACGTCCCGGCCGAGCGCTGGCTGGGCCCGGTGCGATGGTTCGTCGTCGGGTTCAGCGCGCACGTCATCGCGACATACCTGAGTCAGGGCGCCCTCGAGTACGCGATCCGGCAGGGCGCGACCAGCCCCTCGATGGTCGACGTCCGCGACATCGGGGTCAGCTACTTCCTCGCCGCGATCGGCGGCGTGCTGACCTACCACATCGCCCGCCCGTGGCGCTGTCCCTATCTGGCCGGGGTGGTCGTCGTCTTCGGGGTGCCGCTGCTGACCCATGTCACCTTCACCGGGATCGGCCATGCGCTGTCGGCGCTGATCGGCCTGGCGTGGTATCCGATCACCCGCGGTTGTCCTGCACCGCAATGGAATCCGTCAGAGATCCCCGGACGCCTACGGGCCCGGCTGCGACGGGTGGGGCGGTCGTGACCCGCCGGGCTCCTCAGACCTGTTCGAGGAGCCAGGCCAGATCGGGTGCGTCGACGTCGGTGACCGACCCCAGGCAGGAGACGACCCGGGTGCTCACGTCGGCGCCCGCAGCCCGATAGGCGGATGCGGCACCGGCGATGTCGCCGACCGGGGTCACCGACACCGGCGACAGATTCGAGTCGCAGCGGGTGATCCGCAGCGTGGCCGTCGGCGTCGGCGAGGTGGGTGTGGCCAGCGCCTGGGTGGCGAAGGCGGTGCGATAGTCGGCCTCGGCGTACGGCGAGTGCCCCGGCTCGAACAGCGCCTCCAGCGGGAGATGGGACAGCGCGGTGTAGGCGGGGAAGGTGCAACTGGACCGGAACACCTCGGCCACCTTGCGGCCCAACGGGTTCAGCTTCTCGTCGATCCGCATCTCCGGATGCCCCACCTGCAATCCGAGCAGATCGGCGAAGGCGAATCCGGCGCCCACCGACCCGCTGTTGGCCTTGATGAAGTTGTGGTGGTCGGGGACGATCTGCCCCAGCACCGCCGCGGGGATGTGCAGGTCGGGAGCGTACGTCGGCGCGAGTTCGGCACCGAAGGCGGCAGCACCGGCACCGCCGCCGGACGGACCGTACAGTGCCACCGTCGACGACGCGTCGAGTCCGGTCCCGGGGAGATGGAGCGCGGCGCGCGCCCCGTCGAGCAGGGCATGTCCGGAGGTGCGCGGCAGCAACGATGCCGCCGGGGCGGGTTCCCCGTCGTTGACCAGGTCGGCCACCAGGACGGTGTGTCCGGCGCGCAGGGACGGCATCGCCGAGTCGAACGGGCCGGAGTTGCGGAACCTCGACACCCGGGAGGTGTTGTCCAGCGACGACGTCGGACGGCAGTACGCGCCGAGACTCTCGTCGGCGATACCCGAGGCGATCAGCGCCCGACTCTTGTCGCTCGGCTGCTGCGGCGGGACCAGCACCACCGCACTCGCGGCTTCGCGGCCGCCGCGCGCGCCGGTGGTCACGTACAGGATGCGCGATGCCCGGACGCCGGGCACCTGCGCGGTGACCAGCGGTACCTGCGCGGGCTCGGACCGCAGGACCGTCCCGAGTGGGGTGCCGGCGGCGATCGGCGCATGCGAGTAGAACGGGTCCGGTGTCGGCGCGACCGCCCGCGCGACGTCGTCGAGCTGCGTCGACAGGGATGCGAGCGGCCCGGGCTGCGGTGCGGCGGTGGGTGAGGCGGCGGCGGTGCCCGCCCCGACTGAACCGGCGAGCGCGGCGGCGAGCGCGAACGGAACGATCCCGCGTATGCGGGCACGACGAATGAAGGTCACAGCACAATCCCCCGACTGGTGCGTAGTTGTCGTCGTCGACACTGCTCGATCTCCGTCGCCGTTCGTCCCGGAATCCGGGACGAACGGCGTTCCGGCAGGCGAGGTGCCCCCGGCGGCCTGCGACGGCTCGGCATGTCGAAGACAGCCCTCACACGTTTCGCCCAGGCGTGCGTCGCGGTGGAGGCCGACGAGGTGGTGGCTACTTACGTCCGGCGCGCCAGTTCAGACCCCAGCCGTAGGCCTCGTCGACCTTCGACTGCGAACCGTGGATGTAGCGGACCTCGCGGTTGACGACGAGTTCGCCGCCCCGGTTCTCGATCGTGGCGATGGCACAGGAGATGGCGCCCTGGTCGTGCTCGTCGAGGCGGACCTCGATCTCCGGGCCGTTCGCCGGGAACAGCGTGACCACGCCGTTGGCGCTCGCCCAGTTGGGGGTGCCCTCGTAGATGTAGGCGAAGATCAGGATGCGCCGGATCATGGCCGACGCCGACAGGTCGATGTACATGTTCTCGCCGCCGGTGTTGGAGCCGGAGCGGTCGTCGCCGTCGAGGTGGATGATCGGACGGCCCTCGTACGGTGCCTGGAACGAGTTGCCGAGGGCCTGCACGATCCCCTTGTCGCCGTTGCTGAACTCCCACAGGCAGGCGAGGTCGAGGTCGACCCCCGACGAGCGGCGGAACAGGCCGCCCTTGGCGCCGGAGGTCCAGTTGAGGTTCACCCGGATCTGCCCGGTGGCCGAACCCTGCTTGGTCAGCGACACACTCGGTGCCGACTTGGTCAGCGTGACCTTCGACAACGACACCGGCGCGGCCGGCGGCTGCTGCTGGGGCTGGGCGGGGTAACCCTGGGCCGGCTGGGCGGGGTATCCCTGGGCCGGCGGCGGTGTGGGCTGTGCCTTCGGACGCTTGGTGTAGTCGATTCCCATGATGTCGCGTTCTCTGCCTTCGTCGTCGGGGGTCAGGGTTCTGGAGGATCTGGGTTCGGGTCTGGTTTGTCTGGATTGCGAATTTCTTCGCATGGGTCACGACCAGCCTAGCGATGGTGGCGGCGTGGGCGGGCCGGCCGCATCAGAGGGGTGCGTGCGCCTGTGGGCCGAAGCTGCCGGCCACCTCGAGCCGGCCCCGGATGTCGCGTCGGCACGATGCCACCGCGACATGCCCCTGACGTGCTGCGGAGTGGGGGAGAACGACACCGCCGTCGATCTCGTAGCGCGTGTTGGTCACCTTGGTGGAGGTGGCCCGCGGGTCGGCGGGATACTCCGGCGGGGCATCCGAACGAATGACGACGACCGCCTCGGTGACCCCGGCCGGCCAGGTGAACAGCAACCGGTCGCCGCTGACCGTGACCCCGGTGATCGGTGGTAGGTCGGGTCCGGCCGGCGGTGGCGTCGTGGCGGTGGGGGTCGTGGGTGTCGGGGGTGCGGTGGTCACCTGTCGGGCTGGTGCTGGAGTCTGCGTCGGTGTCGCGGGCTGCGCGGGTGTCGGTGCGGCGCTGCGACGTTCGGCCTCGTCGGCGACGGCGTCGATCTGACGTCGTGCGACGGGGTCGTCACCCGCCGCCGCGCGGGCGCGGGCGCAATGATCACGGGCGGCGTCGAGACGATCGGAGCGCAGTGCCTTGCGCGCCGATCGCAACGCCGCCTGCCACTCGCCGGGCGAACCGGCGGCGGCCGGCGGTGTCTGTGTCGCTCGTGTCTGTGCTGGTGGAGGTGGCGGGTTCTCCACTGTCGCGCCGTACCCCGCGGCGATCCGGGTGATCAGTGCCCGTGCGTCGCGGGTGCTGAGGTCGAGGTCGCGGGCCTGCTCGAGCAGATACTGATGGTCGGATGGATGCAGGCGGTCCTCGACGAGCACCGCGGCCCGGATCTGTGGTCGCAGGGCGGCGTCGACGCCGTCGAGGATCGATCGGAGATAGGCGTCGGCGGTCGCGGGGGCTTCGAGCAGGATGCTCTCCACGTGGATCAGCAACTCGTCCACCAGGGCTCGCATCCGGCCCGCAGGCAGGGCCCGCGCCTGCTCGCGCAGGATTGCCGCCGACCGCGAGATGGTGTCGCGGTCGGTGATCGCGTCGGTGTCCAGTCGAAGGAATCCGAGCAGCGTGTGCACCGGCGGGGCGTCGCGTCGCCGGCTGAACTCGGCGAGCAACTCGGTGATCTGGATCAGCCGCTGATCACTCAGAGATGTTGTCGGGGAGGCCATCTCCGGCTCCGGAGCGGCGACGGCGTCGTCGATGATCCGGTACCGGCGCAATCGCACCGTCACCTCGTCGGCGGTCAGCCCGCCCATCGCCCCGATCTCGTCGAGGCCCGCACGTTTGCTTGTCGGGATACCGCCGTAGCGGTCCATCAGTCGCTCGATCGCATTGTCGAGCAACTCGTATCGTCCCTGGTCGCGTTGCTGTCGGGCGTCACTGACCGCCCTGGCCTCCGCGGACCGTGAATCCCGCTGCCGCAGTGGGGCACTGCGATGCGGATGTTCGGCGACGAGCCGCTCCACCAGCACCCGGTACTTCGGATGATCCCGGTGGCGTTGCCAGAACCCCCACACCTCGTCGATGCGGGTGTTCACCTCGTCGTCGGTGAGGCTGTCGGACTCCTCGAGCGGGATGTCGTAGAGCTCGAAGGAATCCGACGAGTCGGCACCGCCGCGCCGTTCGACGGCGGCCAGCACGCGCTTGCGGTAGTCGTTGGGCGTGAACGGCTGCATGCCTCACCCGTCCCGGCGACGGTTGCGCTGCACCTGGTCGAGCTCGCGGGCCACCTCCGACTGGGACAGCGTGGCACCGGTCTTCGCGGTCAGTGTCAGGGGGAGACCGGCGGACACGTGGAATGCGGTGACGTGCAGGACGCCGTCGAAGCCCATCTCGAAACTGATCTGGACCTCGCTGTTCTCCTCGAATCCGGGTGGGATGTCGTCGATCGCGCCCTCGATCAGCACCTTGGTGTCCTCCGGACGTGGCGAGAGATCCTGCCCGGCCTGTTCGACGACGGTCAGCTCGATTCGGTCCTGGTCGGCGCGCATGGTGCCGAAGGATCGGCGCACCTTGATCGGCAACGGCTGATTGCGTTCCACCAGCCAACTCACCTGCAGTCCACCGGTGTGGGTGCTGACCGCGAGAACGCCGAAGCCCCGTGACACGACGGTGTCGACGCGGATCTCGAGCATGCGACGTACGCCGGAGACGGGCAGCCCGAAGGCCTCGGCGACGCGTCCACAGGCGGAGTGGAGGTCGGCCGGATCGGTGTCGAGCAGCCCGCCGACGCCCGGCAGGCGACCGCGGGACTGCAGGTCGGCGCGGACGAGTCGTTCGATCTCCAGCTTGTCGCCGTAGATCGCCGCACCACGGGCCACGGCGAGGTCGGGATCGCTGAGTTCGGGGATCAGCCCGAACCGTGCGGTGAGTTCCCGTGTGACGGCGGGCATGCGAGAGGAACCGCCGACCAGGAGTATCCGATCCACCTGGTGGACACCGCGTTCGGCGGCCCCGGCCAGACACGATGCGGTGAGATCGAGGGTGCGAGTGAGCAATCCGGCGGTGAGGTCCTCGAGTTCGGTGCGGGTCACCGTGATCACCGACCGTTGCTCGTCGTGCGTCACGATCACCGACGTGGACTCGGTCTCGGTCAGTTCGTGTTTGACGCGTTCGGCGGCCAGGATCAACGCCTGCGCCCCGGCGGAGTCGTCGAGCGGGTCCTCGGCGTCGGGATGCTCGGTGCAGAACCTGCGCGACAGGTGCAGGGCGAGTCGTTCGTCCCAGTCGGCGCCGCCGAGCTGATGGTCGCCGTCGACGGCGAGGACGGAGATGCGGCGATCGGCGAGTTCGATGACCGTCGCGTCGAAGGTGCCGCCGCCGAGGTCGTAGACCAGCACGGTCTCGTCCGGGGTGGCGGTGGCGAGGGGATCGGTGAGCCGGCTGAAGCCGTACGACAGGGCCGCCGCGATCGGTTCGGAGAGCACCCCGGCGACGTCGAGACCGGCGTAGGTGCCGGCCTGGATGGTGGCCCGGCGTTCCTCGTCGCCGAAGTAGGCGGGCACGGTGATCACCGCACGCTCGACCTTCTCTCCGGCGAACTCGGCGTCGGACATCAGCGACTTGAGGATGAGCGCCGAGACCGCCGGTGCCGACCAGCTGCGCCCGTGGGCGACGTAGCGCCAGTCGACCTCGCCCATCCGGCGTTTGACCAGCGTGCACACGTGGTCGGGGTCGAGCCGTGCCTGGCGTCGGGCGCCCTCGCCGACGACGTGATCGTGCGCCGAGGGGAAGAGCACCACCGACGGCGTGGTCGGCGCACCACTCCAGTCCTTGATCACCTCGGGCCTGCCGTCGCGGTCGATCGCGGCGATGGCCGAGTTGGTCGTGCCCAGGTCGATCCCGTAAACACCCACGGTTCGCGAGGATAACGTGAAATCGCCGACGATCGGGTGTCGCCCGGGTTGTCGGCCGGTCGGTTTACGCTACCGGGATGACCGAGACCGGGAAGTCCGCCGACGCCGATCCGATCGACCGACTCGAGGAGCGGATCGGCGATCTCGGCCGGATCCTGGCCCGGCAGACGCAGTCACTGGACCGGCTGGTCGACGCCGATCGCAAACGCGAGGCCGCTGCGCGCGCCGGTGCCGACCTTCCGCTGCTGGTCGAGTTGCTGGAGCTCTATGCCGATGCATCCGCCTGCACGTCGACGGCAGCGACCGAGGCCGACCGCGTGGCCTTCGCCGCACTCCGCGACGGGCTGGACCGGCTGATCGTCGGGCGCGGTGGGTCGGTGATCGCCCCACATCCCGGAACGGCATTCGACGTCGCCACGATGGATGCCGTCGACGTCATCCCTTTGACCGACGACGATGACCCAGATGCGGTGGATCGAACCGTGGTCCGTGTGGTCCACCCCGGCCTGCGGGTCGGCGATCGCGCCGTCCGCGCGGCGTTGGTGGTCGTGTACTCGTGAGCTGAGGTGTCGACTCGACTTGTCGACGGCGGGTTGGTGATTGAGCCGGGACCGAGCGTAGCGAGGACCCGTGTCGAAATCTCTGTAGCTGGTGTTGGGTGGTGACCATGTCGGAGGTGGTTGGGTTGGCGAGTTCGGCTGTCTGAGGTTTCGACACGTCTTGTCGACGGCGGGTTGGTGATTGAGCCGGGACCGAGCGTAGCGAGGACCCGTGTCGAAATCTCTGTTGCTTGGGTTGGGTGGTGACCATCTCGGGGGTGGTTGGGTTGGTGAGTTCGGCTGTCTGAGGTTTCGACTCGACTTGTCGCTGCGCTCCTCGTCGGCTCAACCATCCACGGTGAGTTGCTGATTGAGTGAGAAGCTCCTGTTGGTGATTGAGCCGGGACCGAGCGTAGCGAGGACCCGTGTCGAAATCTCCGCAGCTGGTGTGGGTGGTGACCGCCTCGGAGGTGGTTGGGCTGCCGAGCTCGGCTGTCTGAGGTTTCGACTCGTCTCGTCGCTTCGCTCCTCGTCGGCTCAACCATCCACGGTGAGTTGCTGATTGAGTGAGAAGCTCCTGTTGATGATTGAGCCGGGACCGAGCGTAGCGAGGACCCGTGTCGAAATCTCCGCAGCGTGGGTTGGGTGGTGACCGCCTCGGGGGTGGTTGGGCTGCCGAGCTCGGCCGGCGGGGGTTTCGACTCGTCTCGTCGCTTCGCTCCTCGTCGGCTCAACCATCCACTGGGCGTTGCTGATTGAGCCGGGACCGAGCGTAGCGAGGACCCGTGTCGAAATCTCTGTTGCTTGGGTTGGGTGGTGACCATCTCGGGGGTGGTTGGGTTGGTGAGTTCGGCTGTCTGAGGTTTCGACTCGTCTTGTCGCTTCGCTCCTCGTCGGCTCAACCATCAATGGCGAGTTGCTGATTGGGCCGGGACCGAGCGTAGCGAGGACCCGTGTCGAAATCTCTGTTGCGTGGGTTGGGTGGTGACCATGCGGGGGTGGTTGGGCTGCCGAGCTCGGCCGGCGGGGGTTTCGACACGTCTCGTCGCTGCGCTCCTCGCCGGCCGCCGGTGGCTCAGTCGGCGTCCACGCTGCCGATCGTCCGCCACAGGAATTCGAATGCGAGTGCCGACTTGAATGCCGACTGCTTGTTGTCGGCTGCGCCGCCGTGTCCGCCTTCGATGTTCTCGTAGTAGCTGACGTCGTGGCCGTACTCCTCCAGCCGTGCAACGAGTTTGCGGGCATGGCCGGGATGCACACGATCGTCGCGGGTGGAGGTGGTCACCAGGACCGGCGGGTAGGTGCGCTCACCCGCCGGGACCAGGTTCTGGTACGGCGAGTACTTGCCGAGGAACGCCCACTCCTCCGGGTCGTCGGGGTTGCCGTACTCGGCCATCCACGACGCCCCGGCCAGCAGCAGGTGATACCGGCGCATGTCGATCAGTGGGACCTGGCACACCAACGCGCCGAACAACTCCGGATACCGGGTCAGCATGACACCCATCAGCAGGCCGCCGTTGGAGCCGCCCTGCGCACCGAGCTGTGCATGTGTGGTGACACCACGTGCGACGAGGTCCTTTGCCACACTGGAGAAGTCCTCGTAGACCAGATGTCGTCCGGCCTTCAATGCCTGGGTGTGCCAGGTGGGGCCGTACTCGCCGCCACCGCGGATGTTGGCGATCACATAGATCCCGCCCCGCTCGATCCAGGTGCGGCCGGAGGTGGCGAGGTAGCTGGGCGTCAACGAGTTCTCGAAGCCCCCGTACCCGTAGAGCAGGGTGGGGCCGGAGGTGACATCGGAGCGGCGGACGACGAAGTAGGGGATCGCGGTCCCGTCGTCGGAGGTGGCGAAGAACTGCTCGGCGACAACCGAATCGGCATCGAAGAAGGCCGGGGCCTGCTTGATCACGGTGAGCGGACCGCCGCTGGTGCCGTGCAGCAGACTCGGAGGCGTGGTGAACGATGTCGCCGACCAGAACACCTCGTCGGAGTTGTCGGGATCGGTGTCGATCACCGACACCGTCGACAGTTCCGGCAGATCCGGCTGCGGCACCTCGGTCCACTCGCCCAGTATCCGGACGGTGACCTCGGTGTGGACGTCGTGCAGCGTCGACAGGATCAGATGCGACCGGGTGACACTGAATCCCTGCAACGACGTGTGCGCATCCGGGGTGAACAGCACCTGATGGTCCCGACCTCCGGCCATGTAGTCGGGGTAGTCGAACACCAGCAGCGATCCCGCGGGCCGCAACCGACCGCCCACCTCCCAGTCGCTGCGCGGACGCACGAACATCCAATCGTGGTGCAGCGAGAAGTAGGAGTCGGTGGGAACCTCGACGAGAACCGGCTCGCCCTCGATCACTTCGAAGGAGAGCTCGTTGAAGAAATCGGTGGCGCGACTGACGAAATGCCGTTCGAAACCCGGTGTGTGGTCGTAGCCCGCGCTCACCGCGACGTCGTCGACGATCCCGGCGAACACCGTGGTGGCGGCATCGAGGGACTGTCCGCGCGACCATCGCTTGATGACGCGCGGATACCCCGACGACGTCAGCGATCCCTCACCGTCGGGCTGTGGGCCGAAATCGGTTCCGACGTAGACGGTGTCGCGGTCGATCCAGGACATCGACGACTTGGCCTCGGGCAGGACGAAACCGTCGCTCACCCAGGTTCGGGTGGTGACGTCGAACTCGCGGACCACCGCCGCATCCGCACCGCCCCGTGACATCGCGATCAGGGCCCGGTCGTAGTCGGGGTAGTTCATCGTCGCCGACTTCCACACCCAGTTCTCGTCCTCGGCGGTGGCCAATGCGTCGACGTCGACCAGGACATCCCACTCGGGGTCGTCGGTGAGGTAGGACTCGAGGGTGGTGCGCCGCCACAGACCACGCGGATGCGCGGCGTCACGCCAGAAGTTGTAGAGGAACTCGTTGCGGCGCCGGACATACGGGATGCGGTCATCGGTGTCGAGGACTTCGAGCGCCTGCGACTGCAGCGCGCGGAAACGGTCCGAGCCGGTCAGGTCTGCGACGGTCGGGTCGTTGTGCTCACCCACCCAGGTCAACGCGTCGTCGCCGGTGACATCCTCCAACCACAGATACGGGTCGTCGGCGGCATTCGTGGAAGTGGTGGTGCCTACGGGAATGCTGTTGTCGCTCACTGGTTTCCGTTCGCCTCGTTCAGGTGCTCGAGAATGTTCATCAGATGGTCGTCAGGGGTGATGTCGATGCTGCGGTTCTCGGCATCGGCCGAGGACACGCGGGTGATGCGGTCGCGGTACCAGTGATAGATGTTGGGGGACACCGGTGAGATCGCATCGTGATACAACCCGGCGGCCGCCTGTGCCAGCTGACCGATCGCCTCCATCACGGCGCTCGACTCGATCAGATGCATCAGCACACAGGTCCGGTCGGGAACGGCGAACACCACGCCGTAGGGGGCGTCGCGACCGAACACCTGCGTGGCCAGCCCGGCCATGTTCAACACCTTGGACGCGGTGAACACCGACTGCCCGAACACGAATGTGATGTGGCTGTCGGTATGGCGCACCTCGTCGATCGGCTCGGCGTCGGTGTGCTGCTGCCCGGACCGGAATGCCGCGTCGAGGTCGAGTCGCTCCGCACGCCCCCCGTCGATGTAGCCGACGGTCTCGGGGAAATCGACACACAACACGGCCGCGAGGTCGTCGGCGACAGTTCTCGCATAGCCCCGCATGTCCACACCGCCCATCACCAGCGCATCGCGGGCGATCAGCCGGGTGCGGACCTGTGCGCTGAACTGCTCGGGGGTGAGATCGTCGATGGTCGGACCGTCCTGCATCCGCGCCATCGCACCGAAGTGGTGCCCGAGGATCGCCGTCCACTCCGATCGCGGCGCGGTCCGGCACTTGGTGACCGCGTTGTCGAGGGCGAACCGCATACCGTCGGCCGCCACGAGATCGGCGCCGCTGGGCGTCACCTCGATGCCGTGTCCGGCGAGAATGCCCTGCGCCGTCGACCGGATCCAGGCGACATCGTCCACCGACAGGTCCGGAAACAGCTCGTCGGCGGGCGCGTCCGGTCGCTGTGGGCCGGGCCCGGGTGATTCCGGGCGGCCGCGTCGTCGAAAGATTCCCACCCGAACCAACCTACTGGCCGACGCAGGCGGCCGCGGTTCGCGGCGTGGGTTCGCGGCGGGGCGGGCGGCCACCGGTGGCGATCAGCGTGACCGCAACCCTCGCCGGCGTGGCGGTCGGGGTCGTAGCGTTCGCCACGCCGTCGGTGGCTCCGGGCACCGGCACCGACTTCGAGGAGAGCTCCGTGTCCCAGACCGCCGTGTCCCAGACCCCGACCCTGACCGAACCGACCGAACCGACCGAACCGACCGCCCAGGACGAGGCCGAGACCTCGGCGTTCCGGCTCGGATTCTTCACCCAGGTACACGGTCGGGAGGGGCAGTCGGCCCGCGAGACCTACGCGGAGCTGATCGACACGGTGGTGGCCGCCGAAGAACTCGGCTACCAGAGCGTGTGGGTGGGCCAGCACCACTTCGGCAAGGACCGGCTGGCGTCACCGCTCGTCCTGTTCGCCGCACTGGCCGAGCGCACCTCGACCATCGAACTGGGTACCGCGGTCACCGTCCTCCCGCTGGAGGACCCGGTGCGGCTGGCCGAGGATGCCGCCACCCTGCACGCCCTCGCCGGCGACCGGATCAACCTGGGCATCGGAGCCGGGGGCGGCGACGGCGACTCCTTCATCGCATTCGGCCACGACCTCGAGGACCGCCGTCGGTTGTTCGACGAGAAGCTCGCGGTGCTGCACGCGCTGTTCGACGGTGAGTCGCTCACCGGCGACGACGAGCCACGCCGGCTGTACCCGCCGGCCCCGGGCCTGCGTGACCGGCTGTGGCATTCGGTCGGTACCCCGGAGCGCGCGGCGGCCGCGGCTCGCTCCGGCGACGGACTGCTGATCGGCACCTTCGCCGACCATGCGCTGCACGACCAGCGGGCCAAGATCGATGCCTACCGGGCCGAATGGGAACGCACCCGGTCGCAGACCGGCCGGCAGGCGCGGATAGGTGCCCTGCGATTCACCTATGTCGGTGAATCCCGGGAGACCATCGAACAGCAAGTGGCCGACGAGCTCGCCGCCTTCCGCGAGTTCGCCGACAGCTACAAACCCGACCTCGCACCGCTGGACACCCACCAGTACCTGCGTCGGGTCACCCGCTACGGCACCGTCACCGACGTCCTCGGTGACCTGCGCGACGACCCGGCACTGCTCGGGCAGGTGACCCACTTCCTGCCGACGGTCGGGCTGTATCCGGCCGCCGGCGACGGCACCCCGGGCGCCGACCTCGACATCCGGCGTCTGGAACAGTTCGCGGTCGAGATCGCACCGGCACTGGGCTGGGTGCGGCAGCAGTAGCCGCAGGACCGCCGAGGCCCGCGCAGGTCAGGGCGGTCACGATCACCGAGAGGGAAACTCTTGGCAGCCCCCACCGGTGTGGGGTGCAATCGTGGGGTTGTTCCGGAGCACCCGGCGACGCCGAACGTCGGCGCCGGATATCGATCGATCGAGAAATGGGCGAGTAGGCGTGAAGTTTCATTGGTTCCTTCCCACCAACGGCGGCGACAGCCGCCATGTCGTCGGTGGCGGCCACGGTCAGCCGGCGGAGGCCTCCACCCGACCCGCGTCGGTGCCGTACCTCGGGCAGATCGCCCGCAGCGCCGAACAGCTGGGCTTCGAGGCGGCGCTGACGCCGACCGGCGCCTGGTGTGAGGACTCGTGGGTCACCACCGCGATGATCAACAGCCTGTCGGAGCGGCTGAAGTTCCTGGTCGCCTTCCGTCCCGGCATGACCGCGCCGTTCGTCGCCGCGCAGATGGCCGGCACCTTCCAGAACCTGTCCGGCGGGCGGCTGCTGCTCAACGTCGTCACCGGCGGCGAGGACACCGAGCAGGCCATGTACGGCGACTTCACCACCAAGGACGAGCGGTACGCCCGTGCCGACGAGTTCCTCGAGATCGTGCGCCGGCTGTGGACCGGTGAGACCGTGACCTTCGACGGGCAGTACCTGTCGGTGCGCGATGCGGTGCTGCACCAGATCCCGGACCCGTTGCCCGAGATCTACTTCGGTGGGTCGTCGCCGGCCGGTATCGCGGTGGCCGCCAAGCATGCCGACGTCTACCTGACCTGGGGTGAGCCGCCTGCCGCCGTCGCCGAGAAGATCGAGCGGGTGCGTCGCGCCGCCGCCGAACACGGCCGCGAACTGACCTACGGTATCCGCCTGCACACCATCGCCCGCGACACCTCCGAGGCGGCCTGGGCCGAGGCCGACCGTCTGCTCGCCGGGATCGACGAGGCCGACATCGCCCGCATCCAGGCCGGACTCAAGCAGTCGGCGTCGGAGGGGCAGAAGCGGATGCTCGCGCTCAACAAGGGCACCAAGGACGGCCTGGAGATCTACCCCAACCTGTGGGCCGGGGTCGGCCTGGTCCGTGGTGGTGCGGGTACCGCGATGGTCGGTTCGTACTCGGAGATCGCCGATCTCGTCGAGGCCTATCACGAGGTCGGGATCGACGAGTTCGTGTTGTCGGGGTATCCGCACCTGGAGGAGGCCTACTGGTTCGGCGAGGGGGTGCTGCCCGAGCTGACCCGCCGCGGTCTGTGGCAGCATCCGGCACCGCCTGCGGCCGGGCGTGCGGCCGTCCCGTTCGGTGCTCCCGCACCGGCCCCGCTGAAGGTGTCGGCGTCGTGACCACCACTGCGGTCGTCGTCGGAAATCCCAAGCCGGGAAGTCGAACACTTTCTGCGGCAACATTTCTCGCCGAGCAGCTGACCGGCGCGGCACCCGACCTGGTGGTCGACCTGGCCACTCTGGGTCCCGCCGTCCTGGACTGGGCGGATGCGGACGTCGCCGCACTGGTGGAGCAGGTCGGCAAGGCCGATCTGGTGATCGTCGCCAGCCCGACCTACAAGGCCACCTACACCGGGCTGCTCAAGCTGTTCCTCGACCGCTTCGCCGGCGGCACCGGACTGTCGGGTGTGGCCGTCCCGTTGATGCTGGGCGGCAGCCCGGCTCACTCATTGGCTCCCGAGGTGGGGTTGCGCCCGGTGCTCACCGAGATCGGTGGCACCGTCCCCGGTCGGGGCCTGTACGTGGTGGATTCCCGCCACGACGATCCCGAGGCCTACGCCGAGTGGCTCACCGCCACCAAGCCGGTGGTCTCGGCACTGTTGGAGGCCCGGTCATGACCGATCTACGGACCAATCAGGATCTCGACGCCGCGCGCCTGCGCAAGGCGTTCGGTATCTTCCCGACCGGTGTGGTCGCGGTGGCCGCGGAGGTCGACGGCGAGCTGATCGGGCTGGCCGCAAGCTCTTTCACCAGTGTCAGCCTGGACCCGCCGCTGGTGTCGGTGTCGATCGCCAACGGTTCCAAGACCTGGCCCGACCTGCGTCGCGCCGGCCATCTGGGGGTCACCGTCCTCGCCGACCATCAGGGCACGGTGTGCCGCCAGCTGGCCGGTCCGGTGGAACAGCGCTTCGACGGTGTGCCGATCAAGGCCTCCGACGAGGGCGCGGTGACCCTGGACGAGGGGCTCGCGCACTTCGACTGCACCGTCTACCGCGAGGTGGAGGCCGGCGACCACATCATCGTGCTCCTCGAACTGCACGGCGTCGACCACCCGGAGACCGGTAGCCCGCTGATCTTCCACCGCAGCGGATTCGGCAAGCTCGTCGCGGTCTGAGTCGAGACGGTCTGAGTCGGGATGGTCTGGGCCGTCGCGGGTCAGGGTGCGCGACGCAGTTCCAGGATGGTGACCTCCGGGGGCGCCCCGACGCGCACCGGAGGTCCCCACGCCCCGGCCCCACGTGTCGTGTACAGCGTCGTGGTGCCGATCCGGTCCAGTCCGGTCACCGAGGGTTGTTGCAGCGGAACCAGATAGCGGATGGGCCAGAGTTGTCCGCCGTGGGTGTGTCCGGACAGCTGCAGATCCACGCCGTGGTCGGATGCCTCGATCGCCTGTTTCGGCTGATGGGCGAGCAGCAGGGTGAACCGGCCGGGTTCCTGGCCCGCGAGGGCCTTGCCCAGGTCCGGCTCGTACGGTTCGGGTGCGGTGGCGTCGTAGATCCCGGCGACGTCGATTCGCCCGTCACCCCTGGCGATCTCGACCCGCTGGTTACGCAGGGTGTGGATGCCGAGAGCGTCCCACTCGTCGAGCCACCGGCCGCCGTCGTCGGAGTAGTACTCGTGGTTGCCGCTCACCCCGAACACGCCCAGCGGTGCCCGCAGTCCTGCGAGCGGGGCGATCTCGTCGCCGACCTTCGCGACGGTGCCGTCGGTGAGGTCGCCGCCCACCGCGATCAGATCGGGCTGCTCGGCGTCGACGAGTTCGACGATGCGCGAGGCGAAGTCGCGGTCACGGGCCGGGCCGATGTGCAGATCGGAGATCAGTGCGACGCGCATACCGTCGAATTCCTCGGGCAGATCGGCCAACTCGACACGCGTATGTGTGACCTTCGGTGAATTCGCCTCGACGACACCGTAGATCGTCACCGACACCGCACCCGCCACCACGACCACGGTTGCGATGCGCAGCCCGAGGAGCCGCCCGGCGGCCCCGCGTTCGGCGGCACCGGTCAGGCGCAGTACACCACGGGTGATCAGCGATCCGATGCCGACCACGGCGAGACCGAGGACCAGATAGAACACCGTCGCCAGCCAGGTCAGGCCCACCGAGGCCGCGGGCCGGAAGGTCGCCGGGTCGAGGACTCGGCCGGTGGCGATCCCGAGCACCGCGAGCGCCCACAACACCACCAGGGCGACGTCGATCACCACCGACGCCGGACGGGGTGGTCGCGGGGCGCGCACGAGGCGACGGTGCAGCCAGAACGTGATGAGGGCGAGGGCGACGGCGAAGAAGGCAATCATGGGAATCGCCGCGAACCTTACCCCACCGTCGGGTCGTGGCGTCCTCGTGCGCCCGCGCATGATGGATGACATGAGTTTCGATGTCACGACCGCAGGGGAGTGGACCTACCCCGAACTCGCCGACGCCGCCAAGCACCTGCTGGCCGGGGAGACCGATCGGATCGCGAATGCCGCGAACCTGTCGGCGCTGGTGTATCAGTCGCTGGCAGAGGTGAACTGGGTGGGCTTCTACTTCTTCGACGGCACCGAACTGGTGGTCGGCCCGTTCCAGGGCAAGCCGGCCTGCGTGCGTATCCCGCTCGATCGCGGGGTGTGTGGCGCGGCCGCGCGGACCCGCACCACCCAGCGGGTCCGTGACGTGCACGCGGTCGCCGACCACATCGCCTGCGACGCCGACTCCCGGTCCGAACTGGTGGTGCCGCTGGTGCGCGGCGACGAGCTGATCGGGGTGTTCGACCTCGACAGCCCGGTGCCCGCCCGCTTCGGCGCCGACGACCAGCACGGACTCGAGACCATCGCGACGATCTTCGTCGAGTCCCTCGGCTGACGCCCCCGACCCCCGCGACCCCCGCGTACCTACAGGTACATGCCGCGTCCGGGGAGGTCGTGACGGACACCGAATCGAGGTCGCCGACGCCGGGGCACCCGAATCGGACCGCTGGTCCGCCTCGTCGCCGATCCACACCGGGATGCCGGCGGCGTCCCGGTGCGGATCGGCGGATGGCGCTCAGTCGGCGAAGGTCGCCGCGTCGATCACGAAGCGGTACCGCACGTCGCTGGCCACCACACGGTCGTAGGCCTCGTTGATCTGCGAGGCGTCGATCGTCTCGATCGTCGCCCCGATGTTGTGCTCGGCACAGAAGTCGAGCATCTCCTGGGTGATCGCGATACCGCCGATCAGCGACCCGGCCAGCGAGCGACGGTTGCGCAGCAAGGAGAATCCCTTGACCGACAACGGATTCTCGGGCAGCCCGAGTTCGACGAACGACCCGTCGACGGCGAGCATCGAGAGGTAGCGGTCGAGGTCGAGGTTCACCGACACCGTGTTCAGGATCAGGTCGAACTCGTTGCGCAGCGTCCGGAAGGTCTCGGGATCGCTGGTCGCGTAGTAGTGGTCGGCACCGAAACGCTTGCCGTCGGCCTCTTTTCGCAGCGACTGGCTCAGCACGGTGACCTCGGCGCCGAGCGCGTGGGCGAGTTGCACGCCGACGTGGCCGAGTCCGCCGAGACCGATGATCGCGACCTTCTTGCCGGGGCCGGCGCCCCAGTGCTTGAGCGGCGAGTACAGGGTGACACCCGCGCACAGCAGCGGGGCGGCGACGTCGAGTGCCAGACCGTCGGGGATGCGGACGACGAAACGCTCGGTCACCACGATCTGCTCGGAGTAGCCGCCGTGGGTGAACTCGCCGGAGTACGACGTCGAATTGTAGGTGTCGATCGAGCCTTTCGTGCAGAACTGCTCGTCGCCGTCCTTACACGGTCCGCACTCGCCGCAGGAGTCCACCATGCAGCCCACGCCGACCCGGTCGCCGACCTTGTGGCGGGTGACCTCGGGGCCGACGGCGGCGACGATGCCGGCGATCTCATGGCCGGGTACCACCGGATAGGTGGTGCCCCGCCATTCGTTGCGTGCGGTGTGGATGTCGGAGTGGCAGATGCCGGCGTAGGCGATGTCGATCAGGACGTCCTTCGGTCCCAGATCCCGGCGCTCGATGGTGCCCTTCGACAGCGGTGCGTCCGGTGCGGTGGCCAGATAGGCATTGACGGTGGTCGTCACGATGAAACAAACCCTTCCTGAACGGAGAACCCTCGACCTCCAGTCTGCCGACACATTGCCGGATCTGCATATCCCGGGAATCCTGGACCTCGGCCGGGCGTTCGGATCTCCCGAGGCGTTCGGTTCTGCCGAGTGCACCCCGACGAGGAGGATTCATGTCGACCCCACCGCTGCCGCCCGAGGTCCGCGAGATGCTCGCCAAGCCGAATCCGGCGGTGATGGCCACCGTCCGCGCCGATGGTGCGCCGGTCACCGCGGCCACCTGGTATCTGCTCGACGGCGACGAGATCCTGCTGAACCTCGACGACGCGCGGGTGCGTCTGAAGCATCTGCGCAACGATCCGCGGGTCACGCTCACCGTGCTCGACGAGAACAGCTGGTACACCCACATCACGCTGGTCGGCCGGATCACCACGTTCCGCGCCGACGACGGCCTCGTCGACATCGACCGGCTCTCGCAGCACTACGGCGGTGAGCCGTATCCGGTGCGTGACCGGCCGCGGACCAGCGCGATCATGGCGGTCGAGCGGTTCTACGGGTGGGGTGCCCTCCAGGACACCGATCAGTCGTCCTCACGCTGAGGTCCCGTCGCCGGGGCTCCCGTCGGTCGCCGATCTCCGGGCGGCCAGTTGTTCGGCGCGGACGGCGATCTGCCGCAACATCTTCTGCTCCATCACCAGGGACGCGGGTTCCATCGGCGCCATCCCGATCCGGTCGATGGTGCGTGGCAGGCGGTACCGGTTGCGACTGATCAGTCGGGTGCGGCCGGGGCCGTCGTCGCGGATCGTGAACGACCACAGCCAGTTCCCGTCGGCCGAGCGCCATGCGAGGGCGTGTGGCGGGTCGACGTGCTGCAGGATCAGGCGGTTGCCGCCGAACTCGATGGACTCGCCGAGCCGGGGATGCTGGAACTCCTCGAGTACGTGGTCGGCGCTGTGCATGTGCAGGCCGAGCAGGTTCTCGATCCAGTCGTAGGTGTATGCGCCGCCGCGCGGGTCCGGGCCCATCTGGGCCAGCCACGGGAAGACGCAGTCGGCGGGTGCGTCGACGCTCACCGCGCGGGTCGACTCCCCGTCCGGCAGACGGTGCGGCAGGCGATCGCAGCGCCCAGTGCGAGCGCTGCGATCGCCACGACGGTGGTGCGGATGACTCGCATACGTCGATCGTCGTCCATCGACGGTCCCGGCGCACCCTGTCGGGGCGCACGATGCCGGTGCAGCGCCGGGACGGGGCGGTGTCACCGGCCTGCGAGTTCTCCGTCCACGAACTGCTCGTCCACGAACTGCTCGTCCACGATCTCCTCGGCGGTGTGCTCCTCCCGGATCACGGTCAGCACCAGCACGGCGACGACCGCCGTCAGTACCGCCGCGACCACGAGTCCGATGTGCAGTCCGCTGACGAAGGCGTCGTTGATCTGCGGGAGGCCGGTGATCGGGACGCCTGCCGCTGCAGGCTCCTGCAGGTCGGCGGGGGCGCCGGAATCGGTGATCGACGTGGCGACCTTCGCCGCCACGATGGACGAGAGCACGGCGGTGCCGATGGCCCCACCGACCTGGATGCAGGTGGTCTGGAAACCGCTGGCCACACCGGCGAGACGGACCGGGGCGCTGCCGACGATGAGCTCGGCACCCGATGGGATCGCGAAGCCCGAACCGAAGGCCAGGATCACGAACGGCACGGCCATGTACCAGTACGAGGTGTCGGGGCCGGCCAGGGTCAGCAGGGCGAGTGCGATCGTCATCAGCCCGAGGCCGAGTGCGGCGACGCGTCGTGCACCCGACTTGGCGGTCAGCGCGGCGCCGATGGGTGCGGCCGGGACGGCGAACGCGCTCATCGGCAGCATCCGCAGGCCGGCCTCGACGGTGCTGTACCCCATGGTGTTCAGCAGGAACAGGGTGATCAGGAAGGTGACGCCGAGGATGGCGAAGAAGTTCACGAAGAACACCAGTCCGCCGATCCCCACGTCGCGGGATCGGAACAAGCCCAAGGGCAGCAACGGATTCCGGATTCGGTTCTCGGTGACGAGGAACGCGCCGAACACGATGAACGAACCGATCAGGGTGCCGAGGGTCTTCGCCGAGCCCCAGCCCCACGACTGTGCCTGGACCACTCCGAAGACGATGCCGAACAGGAACACGCCCAGCAGGACGACGCCGAGCAGGTCGAACGGGCCGTCGTCGGCGGATTCGGTCTCGCGCAGGACGATCATGCCGAAGATCACCGCGATCACCGCGATCGGTGCGTTGATGTAGAACACCCACTGCCAGCCGGCCTGCTCCACCAGGATGCCGCTGACGAGTGGTCCGGCGGCGATGGCGACCGACGACACTCCACCCCAGATACCCACGGCCATACCGAATTTCTCACGCGGGAAGGTGGCGCGGAGCAAGGCGATCGTCTGCGGCATCAGCATCGCGGCACTGATGCCCTGTACCACGCGGAAGACGATGACTCCCTCGATGCTTCCGATCAGACCGATTACGACGCTGGCGATTCCGAAGACGGCAACGCCGGAGAGGTACATGCGTTTGCGGCCCCAGCGGTCGCCGAGTTTGCCGCCGAGGATCAGCAGCACGGCCAGTCCGAGCAGATAGGAGTTGATCACCCATTGCAGCTCGGCGAAGCTCGCGCCGAGATCGGCCTGGATGGCGGGGTTGGCGATGTGGACGACGGTGGAGTCGAGTCCCACCATGAACAGTCCGAAGCAGACCGCGATGAGGGTCAGCGCCGGGGATGCCGGGCGTGTGTCGCGGGGTGTTCGGCGAGTGGGTGTGGCGCTGGACGTCACGAAGCCTCCTTCACAGGACGGGGAGAGATTATGATTATGAATCTATAACAGATGACTCTGGCGGTATGACAATCCGTAGGATGGTGCCGTGACCGACGACCCCGAGGTGCTGGCCGATCTCGCCGACGCGGTGATGGAACTGTCACGCAAACTCGATCCGCGTAGCCCCGAGATCCGTGACGTCATCGCGCTGACCGGCACCGAGGTGGCGGTGATCCGGCAGGTCCACCGGCACCCGCGGATCACGCCCAGTCATCTGGCCGAGCTGACCGGCCTGCAGCGCAGCAACATCTCCACCGCGCTGCGGTCGCTGGAGGCGCGGGGCATGGTGGTGCGCGAACATCCGGACGGCAACGCGCGGTCGGTGGAGCTCGTGGCCACCGACCTGGCACGGGAGAACCTGCACCGGCTGCGCGCCCACTGGGTCACGTTGTTGTCGAGGGTCGATCCCGAGGTGCGGACGCGTGCGGATGAGGTGGCGACGGCACTCTGGCGGTTCGACGATGCGATCGGGAATCCCGACGGACGCGGGTGAATCCGCAATGGCGGCCGTGACGACTACCGGCGACGTCGAAATCCGTCGAGTGGGCGCCCGAATCCGTTGGCCGGGCGCTCGAATTCGTTGACCGGGCGCTCGAATTCGTTGACTGGGCGCTCGATCTTGTTGACTGGGCGCTCGATCTCGTTGACCGGGCGCTCGAATTCGTTGACTGGGCGCTGTTATCCGTTCATCGTGCGCGGGTCACGTGCCTGACGGGAAGCGCGGGGCGCTGTCCTCCGGCGGGATGGCCAGCACTCGGCACATGGCCGAGATGCCCAGGTACTGGGCCGAGACGGCGACGATCTCCGTGCGGGTCGCGATACCGAGCACCTCGTCGACCCCGGCGAGCTCGGCGGTGGTGAGTTCCCGTTGATCGACCATGGCGTCGGCGATGGTCAGGACCGCAAGATGTCGGGGTGACCATGCATGCGACGGCGTCACCTCGGTGACGGTCGCTGCGACCTGCCCGCTGCTCAGTCCCGACGTCTTGCCGAAGTAGGCCACGTGGACACCCCATTCGTGCTCGGCGCCGCAGCGCGCGGTGACCCGAAGGATGGTCAGTTCACGCTCATCCGGCGCGAGTTGGCCGGTGTGCAAAAGCCCGTGCAGGCCGAGGATGGGGCGCTCGATATAGCCGCGCAGGACTTCGGGGTTGTGTGCCATCGCCAGGTACAGCCGCGGCGGACGGTTCGGCGGTGGTACCACCGAGTCGAGCAGGCGGCGGGATTCCTCGGGAACGGGCGGGGTCGTCATGGTCGGCGAGGGTATCCGTCGACGACCATGACGACCCGGGGTTTCGGTGGATTCCCAGCGGTCAGAACCCGTCCTTGACGCGGACGACGGTCCGCCCGGTGACCTTGCCCGCCTTGATGGCGGTGAGTGAGGCATCGAGATCGCCGATGCCGATCTCGGTGATGACCGAGTCGAGATGCTGTGGGCGCAAGTCGGTCTCGATACGACCCCAGATCGAGCGTCGCAGTTCTGCACCGATGAGCACCGAGTCGATGCCCAGCAGGGCGACCCCGCGGAGGATGAACGGCATGACCGTCGTCGGCAGCGCGGCGCCCCCGGTCAGACCGCTCGCCGCGACCGCACCGCTGTGCTGCATGGTGCTCAGCACATACGCCAGCGTGGTGCCGCCGACGCAGTCGACCGCACCGGCCCATTGTGACCTGCCGAGCGGGCGGATCTTGGTCTCGTCGTCGACGAGGCGACCCACCACCTCGGTGGCGCCCAGATCTGTCAGAAGCTTTGCGGCGTCGGGCTTCCCGCTCGATGCGGTGACCGTGAAGCCGAGTGCGGACAGTAGATCGACGCTGACCGCACCGACACCGCCGCTGGCCCCGGTCACGAGGATCGGTCCGTTGTCGGGGGTGAGGCCGTGGTCGAGCAGGGCTGCCACGCTCATCGCCGCGGTGAACCCGGCGGTACCGATGGCGGCGGCCTCTCGCGTGGTCAGCGACGCGAGCTCGACCACCTGGTCGGACGGGGCGACGGCGAACTCGGCGTAGCCGCCGTGCTGGTCGGTGCCGATCGGACCACCGTGTGCCACCACCTGGTCGCCCGGCGCGAAGGCCGGATCGGTGGAGGCCACCACCTCGCCGGCCACGTCGATACCCGGCACGATCGGGTAGTTGCGTACCACTCCGCCGCGCGGCGTGATGGCCAGGGCGTCTTTGTAGTTCACCCCCGAGTAGTGCACGGCGATGGTCACCTGGCCGTCGGGCAGGTCCGCACCGGTGAGGGTCTCACGGCCCAGGATCACCGCCCCGTCGTTCTCTCGGGCGACGAGCGCGGCGAAACTGTCGGGAATGCTGGTGGTCATCATCGTCCTCATGGTCCGGCGGTAGAGCTCGGTCGTTGGTGATGGTAGTCGGGGTCGTGACGTGGGTTACGTCGCGAGGGGCGGTGAACCCCATTGGTGAACCCGAGTCTCCTGGGTGAACAGCTGTCACAATCTGTCCACAGATAGTGTTCTGCTTGCCATTTCGCTGATAGTTCGCCTATGTGTTCGCTACAATGGAACACATGCAGGGGGAGCTGGAGACCATTCTCGACGCACTCATCGATTGTCGTTTCGACGACGATCCGACCGGGCCGGACGTGTTCATAGACATGCGGACACTGGTCACCATCAGGAATGTCGTGGATGCATTGACCGCGGCCGGGGCCGGGCACTTGGATCGGCTGGGGGTGGCGCAACGGCACGGGCACAAACCGATCGCCTTGTTGATCGAGATGGGGTACGCGCCAGCTGTGGCTGCGCGGATGCAGCGAATCGGGACGTCGGCGGTGGTGGAACGCACGCTGAAACACGCTGCCGACGGCGCGATCTCGGGTGAGCATGTCGATGCGATCGTGCGCGGGCTGAACCAGATCGGGCTACGTGCCGGGGAACCGCCGGACGCTGAGACCTGGGCGACCTTTGAGGGCGATCTGTTGGCGCAGGTGTTGTCGGGGGCCAAGCCCTCCGAGGTGATGGCCCGGGCACACCAGCTCGGGGACCATCATGCTGGCGATGCCGAGGGTGGACGTCCGGCGAAAGAAGACCGCAACCTGAATGCCCTGGATATCGGGCGGACCGACGACGGGCGGGTCGCGGTCTCCGGGAGTCTGGATGTTGTTGTCGGCGAGAAGTTGGCGACGGCGATCGAGAAGCTGTCGGCGCCGGTCCCGCAGCCGGATGGGTCAAAAGATCCGCGTGAAGCGCCTCGACGTCGCGCTGACGCGTTGGAGATGGTGTTGGATATGGCCGCCGGCGCCGGGGATCGGTCGGTGACCGCGCTACCTGCGGCGTTGATCAACCTGTCGGTACCCGCGGATACACCGGGCAAGGCCGAGTTGGCGTTCGGTGGGTCGATCACCCACAGCACCCTGCTCGAAACCAGCTGTGACGGTGTGGTTGTCATGACGATCGTCGACGGCGAACGCGTCCCGTTGGATATGGGCCGGTCGAAACGCTTGTTCACAGCTTCGCAGCGGCGGGCGTTGTTCGAGCGGGATCGGTGTTGCATCAAGTGCGGTGCCCCGGCATCTCGGACTCAGGCTCATCACATTGCGCATTGGTCGGATGGTGGTGCGACTGATCTGGCGAATGGGTGTTTGTTGTGTTCGTCGTGTCATGCCGATGTGCATCACAACGGGTGGGACGTCTACATGGGTCCGGATGCGCATCCGTGGCTGATCCCACCTGAGGTGGTGGATCGGCGTCGTCGTCCGATTCCGGCGTATAACAGGCGGTTTGCCGACGAGCTACCGAATGCTGCCTGACCTTTTGTAGAAGCTTGTGTTCTTTGAGAAATTCATAGAGATAGTGGGGTGTCGGGACCTCCGTTGGTTGGGTTGGCGAGTTCGGCCGGTGGAGGTTTCGACACGACTTGTCGCTTCGCTCCTCGTCGGCTCAACCATCAACGGAGCGTGGCTGATTGAGCAGTGAATCCCCCGGGGTTTCGTGCCGCTTCCTTTTGAGTCAGGAAGGATGAGCACATGCCGAAGAACATTGATCCCGAGGTCAAGGCTCGTGCGTTACGGATGTTGGCCGAGCATGGCGGGGAGTACTCGTCGACGACGGCAGCAGCTGCAGCGATCGCGAAGAAACTCGGAGTGAGTAAAGAGACGGTGCGCCGGTGGGCGGTGCAGGCCGAGGTCGATGGGGGCCGGAGGCCCGGGGCCAGCAGTACCGAGCTCGCCGAGCTGAAGCGTTTGAAGGCCGAGAACAAGCGGTTGCGTGAGGACGTCGAGGTGTTGAAAGCGGCGACGTCTTTCTTCGTGGGGGAACTCGACCCCCGCAATCGATGATCATCAGCTTCATTGATGAGATGCGTACCAAAGGTGTTGCGGTCGAGTCGATCTGCCGAGTCCTGTCTGAGCAGGGCTGTCAGATCGCCGCACGCACCTATCGGGCCTGGCGGTCGCGTCGGCCTGCCGGACGCACCCATTCCGATGCGGTGACGGTGGACAGGATTCGTGATATCGCTTGGCGGACCGATGATCGTGGGCGGCGTCGGCTGACGCCCGAAGGGCTGTACGGGCGTGAGAAGATGCGTGCTCTGCTGCACCGGACGTGCCTGCCGGGGGTGTCTGTCGGATCGGTTGATCGGGCGATGAAGGTGTTGGAACTCAACGGTATTCGTCGTTGTACGAAGATTCGGACGACGATCCCTGCAGCGGGTGGGAAACGGGCTGGTGACTTGTTGAACCGGGAGTTCACCGCGCCGGCCCCGAACCGGGTGTGGGTCACCGATTTCACCTATGTGCGGACCTGGCGGGGTTGGGTGTATGTCGCGTTGATCCTCGATGTGTATTCCCGCAAGATCGTGGCGTGGCATGCGTCTACGTCGAAAACGGTTGAGCTGGTGATGATTCCGCTTCGGATGGCGCTCTCGGAGCGGGAGCGGGAAGGTCGGCCGGTGGTGGCGGGCGAGTTGATCCATCACAGTGATGCGGGTTCGCAATATACGTCGTCGGCCCTGACGGGCACGCTTGATCTGGAATCGATCACCGCGTCGATCGGATCGGTGGGCGACGCCTACGACAATGCGCTGATCGAGTCGACGAACGGCCTGTACAAGACCGAGTGCATCCAGACCACGGTGTTCCACGCTGGGCCCTACAAGGACCTCTCGGACGTCGAATACGCGACCCTGGGTTACGTCGACTGGTTCAACTCGACTCGGCTGCACGGGTCGATCGGCTTGGTCCCGCCCAACGAGTACGAGGCTGCCTACTATGCTGGGGTCACTACCAGCAGGTAGCCCACCAACGAGGTGGCACGAAACCTGGGGTGCTTCACAGCGCCTTCTACGATGATTGAGCCGGGACCGAGCGTAGCGAGGACCCGTGTCGGAATCTCCGTAGCGTGGGTTGGGTGGTGACCACGTCGGTGGTGGTCGGGTTGGTGACGTCGGCTGTCGGAGGTTTCGACACGTCTCGTCGCTTCGCTCCTCGTCGGCTCAACCATCAATGGGGCGTTGCTGATTGAGATGAGCACTCTTCCATGATTGAGCCGTGCCTTCCACGATGATTGAGCCGGGACCGAGCGTAGCGAGGACCCGTGTCGAAATCTCCGCAGCGTGGGTTGGGTGGTGACCACGTCGGTGGTGGTCGCGTTGGCGACGTCGGCTGTCTGAGGTTTCGACACGTCTCGTCGCTTCGCTCCTCGTCGGCTCAACTACCAACGGGGCGTGGCTGATTGAGCAGCGCCTTCTACGATGATTGAGCCGGGACCGAGCGTAGCGAGGACCCGTGTCGGAATCTCCGTAGCGTGGGTTGGGTGGTGACCACGTCGGTGGTGGTCGGGTTGGTGACGTCGGCTGTCGGAGGTTTCGACACGTCTCGTCGCTTCGCTCCTCGTCGGCTCAACCATCAATGGGGCGTTGCTGATTGAGATGAGCACTCTTCCATGATTGAGCCGTGCCTTCCACGATGATTGAGCCGGGACCGAGCGTAGCGAGGACCCGTGTCGAAATCTCCGCAGCGTGGGTTGGGTGGTGACCACGTCGGTGGTGGTCGCGTTGGCGACGTCGGCCGTCTGAGGTTTCGACACGACTTGTCGCTTCGCTCCTCATCGGCTCAACCTGAATCCACCGATCGGGTTTCAACGGTCGGATGAATGATGTTGGAGCCCTTGACCCCGATACCAACCCGATAAAGACGTGTGTGTACCGCCGATCTCCAACGTCGGCCTGTTTCACCAGGTTTCAGATCAGGGCCACACACGGCCGAATGGTCAGGTCAAACACCAGGATTTCAATGAACAGTACTGGCATACAACCGATTCCACTCCACTTCCCAGGGCCACCCAGCCGGTAGATGTAACGACAAACGACGTGCCGACGACGAAGTCCGCGCCGGTACCCCGATCAACGCACGCCGGATCGTGGTCGTGGTCGCACGCATCAATGATCCACCGGCCACGGTGGCCGCTGCCCGGGTGAGGTTGAACGCCATCACCGCACACGCCAACCACGCGGCGTTGGCAGAGAACTTCCCCGAGGGCATGTGGGCCATCGCCGAGGCCTTCAGATCGGCATGGACCTGCTCGATGATCGCGTGATGACGGTGCACACGATCAGCGACGACTTTGTCGGTGGTCATGTCGGTGGTGAAGAACGCATGGTGACGATACACATCGAACAACGAGTCACCATCAGGATTGAGGGCCAGGACCCGCCGCACGATCAACCGACCCGGAATCGGGGCCCGGGTACGCCCGGGTTTGACCGGTGTGGACGGTTTACCGACGAACCCGTCGAAGGGAACCTCGGCCACCTCGGCGGTACGCACCAGCTGCCCGTCTGTACCAACCTGGGTGGGGTTGGCCAGGGTGATCGTGGTCCATGCCGAGTCATCGATCGTGGAGATCGCGGTGGTCACGTTGCTGTACAACCGCACCGTCAACGACACCTGTGCCCCGGCCCGGTGGGCTGCGGCGACCAGGTCGTGGGAGTAGAACGCGGAATCACCCCGAACCAACACCGGCACCTCTCGTCCGGCCGGCCACGCCCGACGCAGGGTGTTCAACGATCGGGTCAACAGGTCGGCGGCTCCGCGCACCGAGTTACACGACCCGCCCCGCAGGCGGTGACCGAGGATGATCGGGGCCCGATCGGCGGTGGTGGCCGTCACCATGAGGGCGTTGATCCCACGGACCCCGCTGTAGCCGTATTTCGCGCCTTGTTTCTGGTGGCCGTAACACTGGTTGATGGTGTCGTCGAGATCGACCAGTACCCGTTCACCTGCAGGGTTGAGGAGGTGGGTGTGTTCGATCAGGCCGGCCAACAGGCGGGTGGCGATCGCCTCGTACTGGGCGACCGTGCCGCGGGTGGAAGCCCGCAGAAACGTGCCCAGGGTGGACGGGGCGTGGGTGTGGCCGTAGATCGTGCCCATCCCGCCGTGGCCGATGATCGACAATCCGTCGATGGTGTCGGCGCCCATCACCATGCCCATCACGATTGCTGAGAGTTTCCGGCCGGCGTTGGCGCCGGTATCGGTGGGGATGGTCAACCATTGATCGCCGAGTTCTTGCAGGCCACACGTTTGGGCCAGACGCATCACCGGTACCACCCCGGCCGGCCCGATCAGGTTGTGGTCATCGAATGATGCTGACTTTACCGGCAAGGTGTGGCAGGATCGCATCTGCGAGATGCCCTTTCTTTGTGTGTGGGTCGAACCTTCGACAAGTCTGATTCTCACACTCGGACAGGGCATTTCGTGTTTCCCACGCCGTTTCGGGCCCAGGTTTTTCCATCTGGATCGGTGGATTCAGGCTCAACCGCCCACGGCCAGCGGTCGATTGAGTCGGGGCCGGGGTACTGTCGGCTCAACCATCAACAGCCCGTTGATGATCGAGCGAGGAGTCGTTGTGGGCCGATTCTAGTCGTAGCGCTCGATGCTGGATTCGGCCAAGCGGGACAGTCCCTCGCGGATATGGCGGGCCCAGATGCTGCCGATGCCCTCGACGGCCTGCAGGTCGGCGGACGAACTGGCGAGCAGTGACTGGAGGGTGCCGAAGCTGCGGACCAGGCGGTCGACGTGGGCGAACTGCAGCCGCGAGATGCGGGCGAGCATCCGGTAACCACGCGGGCTCATCGCCGTGTCCTGCGCCTCGATGGTCGTCGGATACCCGAAAGCGCCGGCCAGCAGGGTGAGGTCGAGCAGATCGGCGTCGCTGAGCTGCTCGATGGTCTCGAGGGTGTGATGGACCTCTTCGGTGGTCGCCGGCTCGGGGCTGGCGTAGTAGTCGCGGACGAGAAGCTCACGGACCGCGTCGTTCTCGGAGATCAGCTCCTCGAGCTGCAGGCTCACCTGGCGGCCGTTGACCCCAAGTTCGAGGACGTACTCCTCGATCTCGACGCCGACGCGGCGCACCATCTCCATCCGCTGGGCCGCCGACATCGCGTCGCGGAGCAGCACATAGTCCTCGATCTCGGCGCGACCGAGCGCACCGATCACCTCGTCGAGACGGGCCTTGTACCGCTCCAGGGTCGACAAGGCGACGTTGGCGCGGGACAGGATGGGGTCCGGACTCTCCACCACTCGGCGGACACCGTCGACGTAGACGCTGACGATCGACATCGACGCGCTCACCGAGATCACCGGATGCTGGGTCTGGATGGCGGTGCGCTCGGCCGCACGGTGCCGGGTGCCGGACTCCTCGGTGGGGATCGACGGGTCGGGCACCAGTTGCACGTTCGCTCGAACGATGCGCTTGCCGTCGGTGGACAGCACCACCGCGCCGTCCATCTTCGCCAGCTCACGCAGCCGGGTGGGGGCGAACTCGACGTCGAGGTGGAAACCGCCGTCGCAGATCTTCTCGACGTCGGAGTCGTGTCCGAGCACGATCAGCGCACCGGTGCCGCCACGCAGGATGCGTTCGAGTCCGTCGCGCAATCCGGTGCCGGGCGCGACGCGGGCGAGGGTCTCCTTGAGCAGATCCGAACGGCTCTCGGTCCACCCGTACTGGTCGGATCTGGCTCCGTCGACCATGGGGACTCCTCTCCGGCGGTGGCCGCCGACCTGCGCTGCTTCCCGATCGATGACCGGCGACCATCCGTGGGGTTCCCGGATGGCCCGGAGACGATGGTTCGGGGACTAGGGTATCGGTGCGTGAAGACCAGCTTCGTCGTGCCCGACGATCTCGACCCGCTGCAGCGCCATCCCAAGGCCGCCGGACCGGGGCAACCCATCCGGATGCACAGCCCCGCCTGCCTGGGCTGCGGCGAGGCCGCACCCCGCGGACTTCACCTGGTGGTGCGGGCCGCGACCGACGACGAGTTCGCCGTCGAGACCGTGATGCCCGTCGAACAATGGATGGAGGGCGGTCCCGGTGTGATCCACGGCGGCGTGCTGTCCACCGCATTCGACGAGGTGATGAGCGTCGCCCCGCTGCTGGTCGGCCCGTCCGCGGTCACCGTGCACCTCGAGACCGACTTCATCGCACCCATCACGGTCGGAACGACGCTGCATCTGCGGGCCAGACTCCTCGGACGGCAGCGACGCAAACTGTACGTCGAGGCATCGGCACATCTGGGTGACCCGGACGCACTCGTCGCGGTGGGGCATTCCATCTTCGTCACCGTCGACGCGAAGGCCCACTTCGCCGACCACGTGGAGAACTCGGCGATCGGCGACGAGCACAAGGCGCGACTGTCCCGACCGTAGGCGGCCAGACCGGTCCCCGTGACCGGCCGATCAGAACGGTGCGTCGACCACCGTGAAGACGCTCTTGAACGCGGCGTCCACCGCCTCCATCAGATTGCTGACGCGGGTCACCTTGATCCCCTTGGGCAGCGGTTCGTCGGTACCGGCCGGGATCACCACGTGGTGGAAACCGAGACGCTTGGCCTCGGCGACGCGACGCGCCACCGCCGACACCCGGCGTACCTCCCCGGCGAGACCCACCTCGCCGACGACGGCCGTGGTGCGCGGGATGGGGGAGTTGCGCATCGCCGAACACACCGACAACGCGATCGCGAGGTCGCCGGCCGGTTCGGTGACCTTCATGCCACCGACCGTGGCCACGTACACCTCGCGCTCGTGCACCTTGACGTCGAGCCGGCTCTGCAGCACCGCCAGGATCATCGCCACCCGTGGTGAGTCCAGCCCCGACACCGCGCGCCGCGGCGTGGCCATCGTCGACGGCGTGGTCAGTGCCTGGATCTCACCGGCCAGCGCGCGCTTGCCGTCCATCGTGATCAGCGTCGCCGAGCCGCTCACATCCGTGGTGTGATGGTGCATGAAGATCCCCGACGGATCGGTCACCTGGTGGATACCGTCGTCGCGCTGCTCGAAACATCCCACCTCGTCGGCCGCACCGAACCGGTTCTTGATCCCGCGCACCATCCGCAGCGACGAGTGGCGGTCGCCCTCGAAGGACAGCACCACGTCGACGAGATGCTCGAGGGACCGCGGCCCGGCGACCGCACCGTCCTTGGTGACGTGACCCACCAGGATCACCGCGATCCCACGGTTCTTCGCCAGCGACACCAGCGCCGTGGTGACCGCCCGGATCTGGGTGACACCTCCGGTCACGCCGTCGGTGCCCGATGCCACGACGGTCTGCACGGAGTCGACGATCATCAGGGTGGGGGCCACCGCGTCGACATGCCCGAGGATGGTCGCCAGATCGGACTCGGCGGCGAGGTAGACGTTCTGGTGCACGGCGTCGGTGCGTTCGGCGCGCATCCGCACCTGCCCGGCCGACTCCTCGCCGGTGACGTACAGCGCACGCCGCCCGCCGGCGGCCCAGTGCTTGACCGTCTCGAGCAGCAGCGTCGACTTGCCGACGCCGGGCTCACCGGCGAGCAGGATCACCGATCCGGGCACCACCCCGCGACCCAGGACACGGTCGAACTCGCCGATCCCGGTGGGGATGGCCTTGGTGGACTCGGAGGTGATCTCGGTGATCGGCATCGCCGGACTCGACGGGGCGACGGTGGTGGTGGCGCCCGACGCCGACCGGACCGTGGTGACCTCGTCGAAGGTGCCCCACTCACCGCAGTCCGGGCAGCGTCCGACCCACTTGGGGACCTGATGTCCACAGGCGCTGCACCGGAACGACGACTTGGGTTTGGCCATGCGGGCCAGCCTAGTGACCGCCCCCGACAATCCGGGGAGCGCACTCGCCGGGACCGCACCCCCGGCCACGGTGCCCACCGGCGGGGACACCCACAGACGCCGAGAGCGGCTGCCCCGTGTGGGACAACCGCTCTCGGTGATGCTGTGTGGCGGGACTAGTGGTGTCCGCCTTCGCTTTCCGGATCGCCACCGCGGGTGACGTCACGGCGCTCGACCAGCGGGGTGCCGTCGACCGGGGTCTGCACGTCGATGGTTCCGGCGTCGACCCACTGCCCGTTCTCCTGCTTCTGGAAGCTGAAGGTGAGGGTGGTGGTCAGGCCGGCGGCGACGGTCTTGCCGGTGTCGGTGAGCTCGGCGGTGATCGCCGACTCGCCGAGGGCGGGATCGCTGACGACACCGGAGGTCGGCGAAGCCGACTCCGAGGCGCTCGCCGGGGTCGAGGTGGCCGAGACGGTGGTGCTCGACGGGTAGATCACCGAGTTGGCCGGGGTCCCGGCACGGATCGCCTGGAGCGGCTCGACGGTGGGCGTACCGCTCAGGGTGACGGTGCCCTGACCGCCCTGCGCGACGGTGACCTTGGTGAGCTTGTAGGTCGTGGTCTGGCTGCTGTTGGCCACCACGAAGGTGAGCTCGAACGGCCCGCCGTTGCCGAAGACCTCGTCGGCGTTCTCCGACGGGTAGAGGACCTGCGCGTTGCGGATCTCCACCTGACCCCATGTCGCGGTGGCGTTGCCGCCGTTGACGGCCGGTAGCTGATTGGCCGTCTGGGAGATCTGCCCGGCACCACAGCCGGTGGTTCCCAGTGCGACCGCGACGCCGATCGCGGCGAAGGCAGTCGCCGACGCCAACCGTCGCTTGGTCGAAGATGGCACCAGCCGAAGCTGTCCAGGTCGAGTTGGCACGGACACCCGTTCCTCCCAGGTAATCGATCGCGAACATCGCACTATGGCGAAACCCTGCACTACGGAGCGTAGTGGGCCGGGGTCACAAAATCCCGGCGGGGTACCAGATTGGTGTCGTGCGGGGGTCCGTGCGGGACGTCGGCGCACCCCCGGCGGGCCGCGTCGACGCCGGGTGAATCGGGGTATTGCATGCTGTCCCACCCGCTGCTACCGCGCGCGGTAGGACCTGCCCGAACAGGGGGTCCGAACCCTGTTCAGGGCCGTGACCTGCACCGTTGTGTGGGCCCTGTCAGGCGTCCGTGTTAGACTGGGCTTACTCGAAAGGGGCACGGAACATTGAATTTCAAAGTCGGCGACACCGTTGTCTATCCCCATCACGGTGCTGCTCGGGTCGAAGACATCGTTACCCGAACCATCAAGGGTGAGCAGATCGAATACCTGGTCCTGAAGGTCGCCGACGGCGACATGACCGTCCAGATCCCGTCAACCAAGCTCGAGTACGTCGGCGTTCGTGATGTCGTCGGCGAGGAGGGCCTCGATCAGGTCTTCCAGGTCCTGCGTGCACCCCACACCGAGGAGCCCACCAACTGGGCGCGTCGTTTCAAGGCCAACCAGGAGAAGCTGATCTCCGGTGACATCATCAAGGTCGCCGAGATCGTGCGTGACCTGTGGCGTCGTGAGCAGGACCGTGGTCTGTCGGCCGGGGAGAAGCGCATGCTGACCCGCGCCCGTCGTGTGCTGGTCGACGAGTTGTCGCTCGCCCAGAACACCGACGACGAGAAGGCATCCAGCATCCTCGACGAGGTCCTGGCCGCCGCGTCGTAGATCCGCGTGACATATTCCTCCGCGTCGGACGCCGGAGTCTGCATCGTCATCCCGGCGGCAGGCTCCGGCGTCCGTCTCGGTGAGCCCGTCCCGAAGGCCTTCGTCGATCTCGGCGGGCGCACCGTCCTGCAACGCTGCGTCGACGGTCTGGCAACCCTCGACGCCGACGTCGTCGTGGTGGTTCCGGCCGATCTGGTCGACGCCGCCCGTACACAGCTTCCCGACCATGTGGTCGTGGTGGCCGGTGGTGCGCATCGTTCCGACTCGGTGCGCGCCGGCCTCGGCGCCGCCGCCCACCGCGACATCGTCCTGGTGCACGACGCGGCCCGCCCCTTCACCCCGGTCGCGGTGTTCGAGCGCGTCGTCGACGCCGTCCGGTCCGGCCACCGGGCCGTGGTCCCCGGACTCCCGGTGGCCGACACCCTCAAACAGGTCGTCGTCGCATCCGACGGTTCCGGTGACTGTGAACTGGTCACCCGGACCGTCGACCGCGAGAGCCTGCGGGCGATCCAGACCCCGCAGGGGTTCACCCGGGAGGCCCTCGCGCTGGCGCACGCCGACGACTCCGGTCTGGCCACCGACGACGCCGGCCTCGCCGAGCGGGTCGGTGTCCCGGTGCACGTGGTGCCCGGTGACCCGCTGGCCTTCAAGATCACCACGCCCTGGGACCTGCGCATCGCCCGCGACGTCGTCGCCGAGGGTGATCACCCCATCCATGAAGGAGTGACTCGATGAGAGTCGGGATCGGCACCGACGCCCACGCCGTCGACGAGACCGTCGACTGCTGGATGGTCGGCCTGCACTTCCCCGACACGCCCGGGTGCGCCGGCCATTCCGATGGCGACGTCGGCGCGCACGCGCTGTGTGACGCGGTGCTCTCGGCCGCCGGACTCGGTGACGTCGGCTCGGTGTTCGGCACCGGCCGTCCCGAGTGGGACGGCGTCTCCGGGGCGCGCATGCTGACCCACGTGGCCGGTCTGGTCGCCGACGCCGGGCTCGAGGTGATCAACGGCGCGGTGCAGGTGATCGGCAACCGGCCCAAGATCGGCCCCCGACGCGACGAGGCGCAGCAGGTGCTGTCGGCGGCATTGGGTGCCCCGGTGTCGGTGTCGGCGACCACGACCGACGGCCTCGGCATGACCGGACGGGGCGAAGGAATCGCCGCGGTGGCAACTGCGCTGGTCGGGGACAGACGCGACGCACCGGCCCGGTAGAATGGCACGTCGTGACCCTGCGCCTGTATGACACCGCCACCCGGGAGGTACGAGACTTCGTACCGCTAGTCGAGGGGCGCGCGTCGATCTACCTCTGTGGCGCAACCGTTCAGGGTGTTCCCCACATCGGGCACGTGCGCAGCGGAATCGCCTTCGACATCCTGCGCCGCTGGCTGGCCCATCGCGGTCACGACGTGCTGTTCGTCCGCAACGTCACCGACATCGACGACAAGATCCTGCGCAAGGCGGCCGAGGCCGGACGTCCCTGGTGGGAGTGGGCCGCCACCCACGAGCGTGAGTTCACCTCCGCCTACGACTCGCTCGGTGTGCTGCCGCCGTCGGCCGAACCGCGCGCCACCGGCTTCGTCACCCAGATGACCGACTACATGACCCGGCTGATCGACCGCGGTCACGCCTATGCCGCCGACGGCAACGTGTACTTCGACGTGCGGTCCCTGCCGGACTACGGTGCCCTCTCGGGGCACCGGCTCGACGACGTGCACCAGGGCGAGAGCGCCGGGACCGGCAAGCGGGATCCGCGCGACTTCACCCTGTGGAAGGCGGCCAAGCCCGGCGAGCCGTCCTGGCCCACCCCGTGGGGTCGTGGCCGCCCCGGCTGGCATCTGGAATGCTCGGCGATGGCCACCTCCCTGCTCGGCAGCCAGTTCGACATCCATTGCGGTGGAATGGATCTGATCTTCCCGCATCACGAGAACGAGATCGCCCAGAGTCACGGCGCCGGCGACGCCTTCGCCAGGTACTGGCTGCACAACGGCTGGGTCACCATGAGCGGCGAGAAGATGAGCAAGTCGCTGGGCAACGTCGTGTCGATCCCGGCGATGCTCGAACGGATGCGTCCGGTGGAACTGCGCTACTACCTGGGTAGCGCCCACTACCGGTCGATGCTGGAGTACTCCGACGGTGCGCTCACCGAGGCGGCCGCGGGCTACCGCCGCATCGAGTCCTTTGTCGAGCGGGTGAACTCGAGGATCGGTGCCGTCGAGATCGGCACCGTCACAGACGAATTCGCCGCCGCGCTGGATGATGATCTGGGTGTGCCCGCAGCGCTCGCCGCGATCCACAACACCGTCCGCGCCGGCAACACGGCACTCGAGGGCGGTGACGCGGCAGGTGCGGCAGGCGCGGCGTCGTCGGTGCGCGCGATGATGGGCGTGCTCGGCGTGGACCCGCTCGACGACCACTGGCTGACCGCGGGCGGAGACGATTCCGCGGCGCTGTCGGCGCTCGACGTGCTGGTGCGTGCGGAACTGGTCCGCCGGGCCACCGCGCGCGCCGAGAAGGACTGGGGCACCGCCGATGCGGTGCGCGACCGGCTGGCCGAGGCCGGCATCGAGGTCACCGACACCCCCGATGGGGCACAGTGGAACCTGAAGGGGCAGGAATAAGATGGCCGGCAATTCGAAACGTAAGGGCGCCATCCGCAAGTCGGGTAGCAAGAAGGGGCAGGTCGTCGGTTCCGGCGGTCAGCGCCGCCGCGGACTCGAAGGTCGCGGGGCCACCCCGAAGGCCGTCGACCGCCCGTACCACGCCGCGCACAAGAAGGCCAAGGCCGCGGCGAAAACCGCTGCCGGACGGCCCAAGTCGCGACCCAAGGACGACGGCCCCGAGTATGTGCTCGGCCGCAACCCGGTGGTGGAGTGCCTGCGGGCCGACGTCCCGGCCACCGCGCTCTACATCGCGACCGGCAGCGAACCCGACGAGCGGGTCAGCGAGGCCGTGAAGATGGCCGGCGACAAGGGGATCTCCATCCTCGAGGTCGGCAAGGGCGAGCTGGACCGGTTGTCGACCAACGGGATGCATCAGGGTGTCGCACTGCAGGTGCCCGAATACCGCTACATGCACCCCGAGGACATGATGCGTGATGCCCTCGCCAGCGGCACCCGTCCGCTGCTCGTCGCCCTCGACAACATCACCGACCCCCGCAATCTCGGCGCGGTGATCCGCTCCGTCGCCGCATTCGGCGGCCACGGGGTGCTGATCCCGCAGCGTCGTAGTGCGAGTGTCACCGCTGTCGCCTGGCGCACCAGTGCCGGTGCCGCCGCCCGCCTGCCCGTCGCCCAGGCCCCGAACCTCACCCGCACGCTGAAGGACTGGGCCGCCACCGGCGCGCAGCTGGTCGGTCTCGACGCCGAGGCCGATGTGACCCTCGACGAGTACGACGGCACCGGACCGGTCGTCATCGTCGTCGGCTCCGAGGGCAAGGGTCTGTCCCGGCTGGTCCGTGAGACCTGCGACTCGATCCTGTCCATCCCGATGGCCGGTGACGTCGAGAGCCTCAACGCCTCGGTCGCCGCCGGTGTGGTGCTCGCGGAGTTCGCCCGGCAGCGTCGGCTGCAGTAGGTACCGCGGGTGTGGCAGGTGCCGCACTCACCTCGGCGCGGACGCCACCGACACCCCGGCGCGGCGTAGTGCCTCGCGCACCTCGCGTGCGTGTCGGACGGCACCGGGGGTGTCGCCGTGCAGGCACACCGACTCCGCCTCGATCCGCAGGTCGCTGCCGTCGATGCTGGTCAGCGAACCACTGGTCACCAGGTCGACCACGCGCCGGGCGATGGTGGCGCTGTCGGTGAGCACCGCACCGGCTTCGGTGCGCGGCACCAGGGTGCCCTCCGGGGTGTAGGCGCGGTCGGCGAAGGCCTCGGCGATCACCGGCAGCCCGGCATCGCCGGCGCGGTGCAGCACCGGCGACCCGGCCAGTCCCATCAGCGGCAGCGTGCCGCCCAGCTCGAGCAGTGCGCGGATCACCGCATCGGCCTGGCGCTCATGATGGACGATCGAATTGTAGAGCGCCCCATGCGGTTTCACATATGTCACCGATGTCCCGACCGATTTCGCGATGGCCTGCAGGGCGCCGATCTGATACAGGATGTCGGCGGTCAGCTCGGCGGGTGCGATGTCCATGAACCGCCGTCCGAATCCCTGCCGGTCGGGGTAGGACACCTGCGCTCCCACCCGCACCCCGGCCGCCGCGGCGGCTCGACAGGTGGCGAGCAGTTCGGCCGGGGTACCCGCATGGAAACCGCAGGCCACGTTGGCGCTGGTGACGATCCCGAGCATGGCCTCGTCGTCGCCGACGCCCTCGCCGAGATCGGCGTTGAGGTCGACGGTCACCGCGGAGTGAGTAATTCCCGACACACCCGCATTGTAGATTCGGTTCCATGGCTCTGATCGACCCCAAGGTCACCACCCTCGACGGCATCGTCGGCGGCGTCCGCGGCCGCCGCCTGCGCCGCGGCACCATCAGCTGGAAGGGCATCCCCTTCGCGGCACCGCCGGTCGGCGGCGGCCGGTTCGACGCACCGCAGCCGGTCACCCGGTGGCCGGGTGTGCGGTGGTGCACCGGCTTCGGTGACGCCGCGGTCCAGGAGAAGTTCGTGACGGCCACCGGGCCGGGGCGCTTCCAGCCGACCGGCGAGGACTGCCTGACCCTCAACGTGTACTCCCCGGACCAGACCTCCACCCGCCCGCGACCGGTGATGGTGTTCATCCACGGCGGCGCCTACATCCTCGGCACCGCGGCCACACCGATCTACGACGGCACCTTCCTCGCCCGCGCGCAGGACCTGATCGTCGTGACCATCCAGTACCGGTTCGGCCCGTTCGGCATGCTCGACTTCAGCGGCTACTCGGGTCCGGACCGGCGCTTCGACGAGAACCCCGGACTCAAGGACATGGTCGCGGCCCTGCAGTGGGTGCAGCGCAACATCGCCGCATTCGGCGGCGACCCCGACAACGTGACCGTCTTCGGGGAGAGCGCCGGCGGCTCGGCGGTGCTGACGCTGCTGGCCACACCGTCGGCGCGGGGCCTGTTCGCCCGGGCCATCGCCGAGAGTCCGGTCGCCGACCTCGTGATCGCCAAGGACAACGCGGCACTGTTCGCCGACGAGTTCCTGCGCCTGCTCGCCGATCCCACCCGGCGCAGCACCGAGATCGTCGACCGGCCCGCACCGTTCGGCCCCGACCGGGCACGGGAACTCCTCGACGGGGCGTCGACCGGTGACCTGCACCGTGCCGGCCGTCGTCTGCTCGGCTTCGCCCGCCACGCCGGGACGATCGATCCGTTCCCCTACGGGCCGGTGTTCGGCGGTGAGTCACTGCCCCAGGCACCGCTCGACGCCGCACGCGCCGGGGTCACCGCCCAGGTGCCGCTGATCGTCGGCACCAACCGGGACGAGGGGATGCTGTTCGAGAAGTTCTGGAACATCCTGCCCGACCCGGAGCGCACCCTGCTGCGCGTGGAGGACGCCACCGCCCGCGACGAGATCCTCGAGGCCTACTCCGGCGGTGCCGCCGATCGCATCCGCCTGGCCGCCGACGGGATCTTCTGGGCGCCGGTCGCCGGTTTCGCCGACGCCCACCGTCACGTCGCACCCACCCACGTCTACCGCTACGACTTCTTCACCCGCGCCCTGGGCGCGGTGGGGGTGGGGGCCACCCACGCCACCGAACTGTTCGCCGTCTTCGACGCCTACCGAACCCCGATGCTCGGTGGTCTCGCCGTGGGTGACCTCCGGGCGACCCGTCGTGTCGTCGAGCAGATGCAGTCGCGGTGGGGCGGATTCGCCCGCAACGGTGTTCCCGGCCCGGACTGGCCCGACTACGACGACGTGTCGCGGTCGGTGCTCGTCATCGACCGGGACGTGCGTGTCGAGTCCGATCCCGACGGGCCCCGCCGGGCGGCGTGGCATCGCGGACGTCCGACGCCGATCGCCGCCGCCGGCACTCCCGAACACCCGGAAGGTATCGGCGAGATCTCCGCACGCTGATCGGGGGCGCCCTGACCACGGTCTTTAGCCGGTCGAATTGAGACACGGATGTGTGTCAATCTCGGGTGAATTCGGAATTTGTCGAAACGAACAGTGTCACGATTTGCTACGTCTTCGTGGCCTCGGTTTTACGAGTATTGGAAAACCGCATAAGTTTCTAGCTGACACGTCCACCCGCTTCGACCGCAAGGGATCTTCATGCTCCTCCGTCCGTGCATTCCCCCCGGCCAGGGGATTCGTCGAGCGGTTCGCACCGCACTCGTCTGCGTCCTCGTCGCGGCCGCGGGGGCCGGGCCTGCCGCGGTGGTCGCCGCCGCGCCGGGTGACCCGCCGCCGCCGCTCGGTCTCGAGGAGATCGGTTCCTCACCCACGGTCACGTTCCTCGGCCAACAGGGTCAGGTCAGCCTGTCGATTCCGGTGCCGCAGAACCTGACCCCCGCCGAGTTGCGTGGGACGGCCAATCTCCCGGCGTTCGTGACCGGTGGTCAGGTCGACGTCATGCAGGGCGATCGACTGGTCTCTCGGACCGAGATCGACCCCCGGCCGAGTGCGCCGATCGTGATTCCCCTCGACGGACTCCGCGTCACAGACAATGCTGCCGACCTGACGTTGCGCACGTATTTGACGGTCGACGGAATCTGTCGATTCACGCCGGATACGGCATTTCGCATCACCGATTCGACGGTGACATTCACCGGTCGAGAATCGATCCCGCGGACGGTGTCGGAGTTCCTTCCCCCCGTCCTCAGGAATCTGACGATCATCGTGCCCGACGACGTCAACGGGGCGGAGGGTGCCGCCGCGGTGGATCTCGCCGCCGCGGTCACAGCACATTACGGCACCGCCACCACCGGCATCGACGCCGTCGGCCGGCCGCGATCGGACCTGCGTCCGGCCACCGCCCCCGGTCCCCTCCAACGTCAGATCGTGATCGACTCCGACGCCGACACCGGCTTGACCCTCCGCTCCGGGCCCGGTGGCAGTACGTACCTGGTGATCGGTGGTCCCGAGGATCAGCTCGAGGTCCAGACCCAGTTGCTCACCAGCAATCTCGCCTCCATCGCGATGAGTTCCTCGGCGGTGGCGGGACCGTTGTACGACGCCCCGCAGGTCGCGATGGACGTCCAGCGGCTGTCCGACCTCGGCGTCGCCGACCAGCAGGTGATCTCGTCGTCGTGGCCGTCGATCGCGTTCGGGATCGACCAGACCCGACTGGGACGGGCGTCCCGGGATGTGCGGGTGCAACTCATCGGTTCCTATGCGCCCGCCGGCGGCGACGGCACGGTGCTGTCGGTGCGCGTCGGCAATCGCGTCCTGGCCACGCTTCCCACCGATTCGTCGGGAACGTTCAACGCGTGGGTCGACATCCCCGGTGACGTGATGAAGCGCTACACCGAGGTCACGGTGACCCTCGAACGCGGTGGAGTGCAGGAGGGGTGCGGCACCGGAACCCGATCGTCGCTGTCCCTCAGCGCCGCCGGGGAGGTCTCCACCGCCCTCGCCGATCCGCCCAGTCCGGCCGGATTCGACTCCGTACCCCAGTCGATGATGCCGTGGGTCCAGCTCGCCTGGACCCACGGGGACGTCGACGATGTCGCCCGCGGCGTGGCCCTCGTCGCCGGACTCGCGCACCTGTCGTCGGTGCCGTTGGGGATCGATGTGGTGCCGATGTCGGAGGCGGTGTCGTCGGAGCTCCCGGCGATCCTGATCGCCGCCGACGGCGAGGGACTGCCGGACCTGCCGCTGCCGGTGAGTTCGGACGGGTCGACGGTCACGGTCCGGTCGGCGTCGGGATCGACCTCGAGGGTGACCCTCACCCCTCAGATCCGTTACGGCGCAGTGCAGGTCGCGCAGCAGGGGGGACGGACGGTCCTCGTCGCGAATTCCACCGCCGATGCCGCCGATCTGGACCGGCTGCTGACCTGGCTGTCCGCCGAGGACAGATGGCAGGGCGTCAACGGTGACGCGGTGATCCAGGTGTCCGGGCGGCAACCGGTGTACGTCGATTCCGCGAGCGCGGTCTCGGTTCCCGCCGACGACTCGTCGTTCGGCATCGGCGCCGCGACCGCGGTGGTGGTCGGGGTGATCGTGGGAGCGATGATCGTGGCAGCCGTCGTGATCCTTCTCGTCCGCCTGCGCCGGCGAACCACTCCCCGCGGTTGATGGTGTCGCGATGACGGTCACCGAACCCCGGCCGACGACGACGGCGGTGCGTCGGCGCCGTCGGCCCTGGGGCACACCGGCATGGACGATCACCATGCGGTGGGTCGCGCTGATCGCGACCACCGCGGTGGCGTTCTGGCGGACGCTGGCGGCGCTGGCCACCGAGATCGGGGCGCAGACCCTGATCGTCATCGTCCCCGTGGTGGTGCTTCTCGCGGGGATGGCGGCGGCCGGCACCGCGTTGCGGCGTCACGACGAACCGCCCATCTACGACCGGCAGACCGACGTCATCGTCGGCGGCATCGTGCTGTTCATCGCGCTCGCCGTGGAGGTGATGGTCAACCCGCGGTACTCGCAGGCCTACCTGACGGTCCACATGGATCTGCTCAGCATGTGGTTGTTCGTCCTCGGTGCGGCGATCCTGTTGTTCGGGCTGCGCCCGGTGTCGCGCTATCGGTGGGCCTGGCTGGTGCTGCTGATGATCTGGCCGATCCCGCTGCGGGTGCTGATCCTGTCGGTTGGCCGGGGAGCGCTCGGAGCGGCTTTCCTGATGGTGCTGATCGCCGCCGCGGCCACCGCGGTCGCGACCGGACGTACGGTCCGTCGTGGGCTGATCGGTGCAGGCCTGGCCGCGCTGGTGGGATCGCTGGCGATCGTCACGATGTATGTGGTCCTCGACATCCGTCGCCTGGTCCTGGTGGCCACGATCCCGGCGCTTCTCTGTGCGGCGGTCGCGTTCAGCGTGATGTACGTCGACTATCGGCGCAGGCCCGGGCGCTCCTGGAGTCCGATGGGGCGGCCGCTGCTGGACCCGACCCTGCGGCGGGTCGGGCGGCCGGCGCTGCTCCTGGTGTCGGCGACGGTCCTGACGGCGTTCGTGCCGTTGCCGCAGGTGGGTACCTGGCCCAGCGCGACCATCCCCGGTATGGCGATCGGGAAGCCTCTGGTGGTGCCCGCCGGCTGGCGCCAGGCGTCCGAGCAGCGATACGAGTGGGTCCGACGACTCTACGGGACGACGTCGGTCCTCTACCGGCAGTTGCTGGTCCAGAAGGTGGGGAGCACCGCGTTCGACAAGGACGCCCGAACCCGCCGGGTGATGGTCGACTCGGTCGACGCCGCGCGACCGCTCGCGCTGGAGGTGTACCCGTACATTTTCCGCTACAACCTCGTCGGTGACCGGTTCGGGCCGGCGGTGGAGGTGCCGTTGCCGCACGGCGTGCGGTCGTGGGTGTGGAGCGTCGTCGACGACGAGCGATATCTCACCTACACCGTGCTGTCCTGGTGGTGGAACAACGGTGCGCGCACCCAACAGATCATCCTGTGGGCGGTCGACAACCATGAACCCGACGCCCAGTTCCCGCCGCCGCGGATCACGATCGGACAGAACCTGAACACCATGATGACCGTGTTCTTCCGCGGCAACGCCTCGATCGCCGACACCGACCCGGCCTACAAGGACCGTGGGCTGCTGACGTTGCTGGCCACCGAACTGGTCAACGCCCAGGTCGAGCGGGCCGGAGGTGGCGCGTGAGGCCGGTCGGCCACCGACCGGGTGGCGGCCGGCCGATCCGGGAACTCCTCGTGGACGAGGAGTATCGGGCGGTGGCGCTGCACGATGCGGTGGAGCGGCTGCGGGAGGCGGATGCGGACATGAGCGCGTCGGTGGCGTTCAATCGGCCGCAGAAGGTGGGCGGGATCGCGATCCTCGTCGTGCTCGCGGTGCTGCTCGTGTTCTTCACCGTCCCCACCACGGCCACCCTGGTCTCGATCGCCACCCTCGGTTACGTGGTGAGCCTGCTCGACCGGCTCGTCATCTTTCGGCGGGGACTGGTCAACGGTGCCATCTCGGTGACCGACGACCAGGCGCGCGCCATTCCCGACAGCGAACTGCCCTACTACACGGTGCTGGTCCCTGCCTACGGTGAACCCGAGGTGGTCGGCGATCTGATCGAGGCGGTCGAGTCGCTGGAGTATCCGCGCGACAAGCTGCAGGTGCTCCTGCTGCTGGAGGAGGACGACGAGCCGACCATCGTCGCCGCCCGGGCGATGGAGGACGAGGGCGGGGTGGTCACCGTGGTCCTCACCCCGCCCGCCCAGCCGCGGACCAAACCGAAGGCGTGCAACTACGGACTACACTTCGCCACCGGCGACATCGTCACCATCTTCGATGCCGAGGACAAGCCCGATCCGCTTCAATTGCGTAGGGCTGTATGGGTTTTCGACAATGTCGGCGACGAGACGGTGGTCTGTGTCCAGGGAAAGCTCAGCTTCCACAACGCCCACGACAATCTGCTCACCCGATGGTTCACCGCCGACTACGGCATCTGGTTCGGCTTCCTGCTGCCCGGCATGATGGTCAGCCGTGCCCCGATTCCCCTGGGTGGCACCTCCAACCACTTCCGACGGGACGTCCTCGACGCCATCGGGGCATGGGACCCGTTCAACGTCACCGAGGACGCCGATCTCGGTGTGCGGATCTCCGACCACGGCTACCGCACCGTCGTGCTCGACTCGGTCACCATGGAGGAGGCCAACGTCGACGCGATCAACTGGGTACGGCAGCGCTCACGTTGGTACAAGGGCTACATGCAGACCTGGCTGGTCCACATGCGCCGGCCACTGGCGCTGTGGCGCATCCTGGGCCCGGTGGCCTGGGTGCGCTTCACGCTGTTGATCGCGGGTACCCCGCTGATCGCCGCGATGAACATGGTGTTCTGGCTGGTCCTGCTGGTGTGGATCGCCGGCCAGCCGCCGGTGGTCGCCGAACTGTTCCCGGGGCCGATCTACTACCTGGCGGGACTGTCCCTGGTGTTCGGAAACGGCGCCGCGCTGTACATGAATCTGATGGCGATCCGCGAGGACGGCCGCCCTGATCTCCTTGTCGCAGCGCTTCTGGTACCCGCGTATTGGGTGCTCATGAGTATTGCCTCGATCAAGGGGATGTGGCAGATCCTGGTCAATCCCTCATACTGGGAGAAGACCTTTCACGGCCTGTCGACGAGTGCCGCGTCCGCGACGGCCACCGGTGACGCCGAGGAGTCGGTTGCCGGCTCGGGGGCGCAGCGGTGACCCGCCGACGCCGGATCGTCCTCTTCGCGGCGCTCTGGCTGCTCTATCTGGCGGTGGGTCTGTACCTCGCGCTGGTGGCGCACTTCTACTTCGGTGACGCGTTGTCGCGTGTGCAGTCGGCCCAGAGCGTGTTGTTCAGCCGCAATCCCCACCTGGCGGCGATCGGGTTCATCTTCACCCCGCTCACCGTGATCGTGCAGTTGCCGCTGACCGCGTTGACCCCTTGGATTCCCGAGATGACCACCGCCGCGGTCTCGGCGGTGATCATGTCGTCGGTGTTCATGACCGCCGCCGTCGTGCAGGTGGCGGGCATCGCTCGCGATCGCGGACTGAACCGGACGGTGTCGACGCTGGCCGTGGCCTGCTTCGCGCTCAACCCGATGGTCGTGCTGTACGCGGCGAACGGGATGAGCGAGGCGCCCTACCTGTTCTTCATCGCGCTGGCGTCCCGTCGCCTGATGCGATGGGTGGACACCGATGACGTGCACGATCTGACGGTTGCCGGTGTCGCCCTGGCGTTTTCGTATCTCACCCGCTACGACGGCGGTGCCGCGGTGCTGGCCGCCGGCGGTCTGGTGGCCTGGGTCACCTACCGCCGTGACCGGCGTGCACCGGCCCTTCGCCGCGACCGCATGTGGCGGACCGCGCTCGACGTGGTGCTGGTGGTGTCCCCGGCCGCGCTGGCGTTCGTCGGGTGGGCCTTCGCCGGGTGGCTGATCACCGGGGACGCCTTCGCGCAGTTCACCTCGGAGTACGGCAATGCCGCCATCATCGAGCAGTCGGGGGGTAGCGGGTCGTCGGGAACCGCCGAGGCACTGCGCTTCTCGATGATCGAGCTCGCCATCCTGGCGCCGCTGTTGCCGTTGCTCACGGTCGTCGTCATCGCGCTGCGGCTGCGCTGGCGGCGTGTGTACCCGCTGCTACCCGCGCTGTTGATGATCGGTGCGGTGCTGGCCTTCCAGGTGATCAGCTATATGCGGGGATCGACGTTCGGGTTCCTCCGCTTCTACATGACCGTGGTGCTGCTGGCGGCGGTGGTGGCGGTGATGTCGGTTCCCGCACGGCGTCATCCACCGGTCCGCCGACCCGGCCCGCATGCGGTCACCTCGCCGCTGCGCCCCCGCCGTCGCACGCGAACGCGGACGGTGGTGGCGGCGTCGACCGCGGTGGTGGTGATGGCGGTGTCGGTGCCGGTCACCGCCTACGGCATGACCTCGCCGAAGTACGCGCCGCAGGAGTTCGCGGTGGGTTCGGTGGTGTGGCCACGGCCCGACTCGGTCTCGGAGAAGTACCTCGACGAGCGGAAGATCGTCCGGTCGTTCTCCACCGAGCGTGACCTCGCGCGGTATCTGGATCGATTGGGGCTGCCCGAGGGCAGCGTCCTGGTCGACACCGTCTACGGCTTCGCCGTGGTCGTGCAATCCACCCACCCGAAGCAGTTCGTGATCCCTTCGGACAGCGATTTCACCGCGGTGCTCAACGATCCGGTCGACCACGGGGTGCAGTTCATGCTGACGGTCCCGCGATCGGGGCGGGGGGAGTCCGACGCGCTGAACCAGCGGTACCCGACGCTGTACGAGAACGGGGCGCAGATCTCGGTTCTCGCCCTGATCGCGCGCAACCAGGGCGCGGACCTGCCGGATTGGCGGATCTACCGGGTGATCGGGACCTGACCGGACCCGCCCGTCGATCGGGTCGCGCTCAGTCCACCACCTCGGCGACGACGGCCCATGCCGGATCGTCGAAGCCGATGTCGTAGGTGCACTCACCGGGGCGGGGATCGGGGACGAACGCCCAGAGCAGGGTTCCGGCGGCCCCGGCGGCCCGGTTGGCGTCGATCCGAGAGCGGAACGACGCCGCCCGTGCGGGAAGCGACAGGCACGACCCCGCCTTGATGCCGAGTTCGTTGACGATCAGCGGTTTGCCGAGTTCGTGGGCCTGTGCCAGACGGGCCGGCAGTGAACTGTCCGCCGGAGGGACGCCCTCGGCGTCGCGATAGTCATGGAAGTCGAGAATGTCGATGTGCGGGGACGCCCCGACGGTCAGCATGTCGCCGCCGGCGATGCCGCACTGGTCGCCCCCGGTGGTGCCGGCGAAGATCGGGTGTCGGGCGTCGATCGCGGTCAGTTCGGTCCCGATGGTGTCGAAGAAGGTTCGGAGCACGGCGGCCGCGCCGGCGGGGCAGGTTCGGTGCCGCCAGTCGCAGCCCGCGGCGCCACAGACCCCGACCTCCGGTTCGCCGACGATCTCCCACCCCGCCAGGGAGCGTTCGCCTCCCCACCGCTGGACAGCGATCATCATCCAGCGCTCGAAGGTGAGGCCCGCGGGCCCCTCGTCCCGCTTCCAGCCGTCCACGTACCAGCTGCGGTCCTTGTACCGCTCGTCCTCGCATGCCCCGTTCGACCCGGTCAGCACCGGTAGCACCATCCGGTCGTGGCGTGTGGCCGCGGCGAACACCGCGTCGAAGCGCGAGAAGTCGAGGCGCCCGGTCTCGCGTGACGTGGCCAGCGAGGAGAACAGATTGAAACGGGTGAGGCTGCCGCGGGGGACCTGGTCGAAGTAGCGATCCAGATCGACCTCGGCGCCGCATCCGAGATTCGACGACCAGTCGGTGCCGAGTTGATAGGCGTTGAAACCCGAAGGCCACCAGGGTTTCCCGTCGAGGACCAGTCCGGAGGGGGTGGTGGCCACCCGGCCCCCGTACACGTGTGTCGGGGGAGCGGAGGGGGATGTCTGCACCGGTTCCGGTGGCGTGCACGCGGCGACCACGACGATCGCGATCAGGGTGATCACGATGCGGATCATGGGGGCGGGTCGCGGCACCCGCCGAACGTTACCCGGTCTGGCTATCGTGGCGGGGTGAACGCAGAGCGATGTCCTCGCCGGACCGCAGCCCGGGCACAGATCATGTCGCCGGTGGTCGCGCTGGGTATCGCGCTCGGTGTCGTCGCCTGCGGTGACGATGCGGCGCCGACCGATGCCTCGTCGACCGGTGCGCCCCCGGGCGCGGTGACGACCGCCACCACCGTGACGTCGACCGGCGACACGTCCGGGGCCGCCACCGGCGCGGTCCCGGCGACCGACGCCGCCCATCCGCCGCCATACGTCGATCACGTGGAGTGGGTCCAGACCGCGGTGGGTCCGAGTCTGCAGGTCCACCCGACGCCCGCCGGGCGCCGGACCTATTCCACCGACGGGGCCGATGTCGCGTGGGCCGAGGTGCTCGGCATGGCGCCCGGTGCCGACACCCCGGGGATGCGCGCCCAGTTCGATTGCCACTGGACCTATGCGCGGCTCGTCGCCCCGGACAAGCCGAGCTGGAATCTCGAACCGCGCCGGCCGGTCGTCACCCAGCAGGAGATGGCCGCCTCCCGCTGCAATCCCGGCGGACCTGAGGAGTAGTCCCGGAGGTGGTGGCCACGTCCAGGGGCCCAGGTGGTGCTTGCCCAGGTGGTGCTCTGTGGGTCGGGTCGGCCGTCCGCTCAGGCGCGGGTCGCGTGCGTCCGGCGCCGACCGATCCAGCGGCAGATCAGGTAGATGATGAACGAGATGGTGGTGACGAACACCGACACCGGCAGTTGCGGGGCGAGCGACAGGAGCAGGCCACCGATCGCGGCGACCTCGGCGAAGATCACCGACAGCCCGATCACCACGTTCGGGTTCGCCGACAGCCGGGCCGCGGCGGCACCCGGGGTGATCATCAGCGACATCACCAGCAGGGCGCCGATGATCTGCACCCCCTGAGCCGCGGCGAGCCCGATCAGGATCGCGAACACCACCGACATCAGCCGCATCGGGACCCCGTTGGCCTCGGCGACGCGCGGATCGAGTGAGGCGAACAGCAGCGGCCGGTAGATCACCGCGAGCACCACCGACACCACCGCGGTGGTGATCGCGATCGCCGTCAGACCCTGCACGCCGACGCTGACCACCTGACCGGTGAGCAGCGCGAATCCGGTTCCGATGCGTCCGTACAGTGCGAGGAACAGCACGCCGAGACCCAGGCCGAAGGCCATCACCACGCCGATCACCGAGTCGCGTTCACGGGCGCGGTTGCCCATGATGCCGAACACCGCGGCCGCGATCACCGCGCCGATCACGCCGCCGACGTTGACGCTGAATCCGATCAGCAGGGCGGCGGCCGCACCCGTCACCGACAGTTCGCTCGCACCGTGGACGGCGAAGGACATCTGTCGCGCCACGATCATCGGCGCGAGCACACCCGACAGCAGGCCGAGCAGCGCGAGGGCGAGCAGGGCCTGCCAGACGAAGTCGTAGCCCAGGAGCCGGATGGTCTCGGAGAAGTTCCAGAAATCGCTGAGGGCGACGTCGGCGGCGGCCGCGAGGGGAGTGGTCGTCACGGGTGGTCAAGCTCCTCGGGTCCCGAACAATGGGCGGTGCCCTCCTCGCCGCCGACCACCAGCAGGCGGCCGTTGACGCGGACCACCTCGACGTGGCTGCCGTACAGCTCCGACAGGGTGTCGGTGGTCATCACCTCGTCGGGCGGACCGGCCAGGAACCGGCCGCCGACCAGGTACAGCACCCGGTCGACGTAGGGCATCACCGGGTTGATCTCGTGGGTGACCAGCACGACGGCCGTGCCCGCGGTGCGGCGCCGGCGGTCGATGAGTTCGACGACGCGCTCCTGGCTGGCCGGGTCGAGGCTGGCGAGCGGTTCGTCGCAGAGCAGCAGTTCGGGATTGCCGGTGAGGGCCTGCGCCACCCGCAGACGCTGCTGTTCGCCGCCGGAGAGCACGCCGACCGGGGCGTCGGCGAAGGCGGATGCCCCGACCTCGGCGAGTGCGGCGTCGACCTTGCGGCGTCGGGTGGCGTACCCGCGCAGCCCGATTCCCCAGCGTGCCCCGTCGACGCCGAAGCCGACGAGGTCACGGCCACGCAGGGCCATGGTGTCGGCGTCGGCGGCGTGCTGCTGGGGGATGTACCCGACGGCCTCGGTCACCGTCATGTCCCCGGCGGACAGCCGGTACTGGCCGAGCAGGGTGCGCAGGAACGATGTCTTGCCGGAGCCGTTGGGGCCGAGGACCGCGACGAATTCGCCCGCCTCGATGGTCAGGTCGAGGTCGTTCCACAGCACCCTGTCGCCGAAGGCGAGGGTGGCGTGCGAGAACGTCGCAACGTGCGCGGTACTCATGGGCTGCTTGTCTTCTCGGGCGGCCGTGTCACCGGCCGGGCTGGGGTGGGCGGGTCCGGGTGCGGACCGCGGTGGGGCGGGTTTCCGGTGCCGACTACGCCGGGGGTGTGTTCAGTGCGTCGGCCAGTGCGGTGATCTGGCCATGCTGCCATGCGATGTAGTCGGTGACCCCGTCGGGCAGGGTCTCGGTGAACTTCACCACCGGTACCTTCGCATTCTGTGCGACGGTGAGCAATGCCTCGGTCACCGGGTCGACGGCCTGGGTGTTGTAGATGAACACCTTGGCGGTCCGTGAGGTCAGCAGATCCTGCAGGGCGGCGCGGTCGGCGGCCGACGGCGACTGGCCCTCCTCGACGGCCGAGGTGAATCCGGCCGGTGCGATGTCCACCAGGCCGGCCTCGGTGAGCAGGTATCCGGCGAGCGGTTCGGTCTGGGCCACCTCGGTGCCGTCGTGGGCCTTCTTGATGTCGGCGAGCTGGGTGCGCAGGCCGGTGATCTGACCGGTGAAACGCTCGGCGTTGGCGTGGTAGGCGGCCGCGTTCGCGGAGTCCTTGTCGGCGAGTGCGTCGGCGACCGCGTCGGCGACCTGCGCGACGACGGCGAGGTCGTAGAAGACGTGCTCGTTCTGGTCGCCGTGGTCGTGACCGGAGTCGGCCTCGGTGCCCGTCTCGTGGTCGTGGTGGTCGCCGGCGAGCAGATCGAAGGCGTTGATCACGGTGGCATCGGAGTTGGCGGTGGCCCGTTCCATGTACTCGTCGTAGTGGCCGCCGTTCATCACGACCACCGAGGCGTCGACCACCTTGGCGGTGTCGGATGCCGACGGCTCGAACTCGTGCGGATCGCCGTCGGCGTTGGTGTAGAGGGCGGTCACGGTGGCGTGGTCGCCGGCGACGGCCGAGGCCACCGAACCCCAGACGTTGGTGGAGGTGACGACGGTGGGTGTGCCGTCCGAACCGCTGCCGGAATCCCCCGAACAGCCGGTCAGTGCCAGCGCGGCCGCGCTGAGCAGGCCGGCTCCGACGACAAGGGCACGCCTCATGTGTCCACTCCGTTCACGCAAATGACAATCGTTACCGAATGAAGTGTAGGGGATCGGTACCGACGATGCGAACACGGATCCGCCGACGCCGTCCCGCTCGGCGGTCGCGCGAGCGCGCGAGGCTACGGACGGAACGGGACGTAGACCGGTCGACGCACGTAATTGCCTGCCGCCCAGATGATCCCGTCGGGATCGACGTCGAAGTCCGGGAAGCGGGCGAGGAGTTCGGTGAGGGCGATCCGCCCCGCCATCCGTGCCGCCGCAGCCCCCAGACAGTGATGGTCACCGCGGCCGAAGGTGAGGATTCGGCGCGGCCGGCGGGTGATGTCGAGGAAGTCGGCGTCGGGACCGAAGACCTCGGGATCGCGGTTGGCCGCGCCGTAGCAGAGCAACACCTTGACCCCGGCCGGGATCTCGACGCCCACATCGGGGTAGGCCACCGGCCGGGTCGTCGTGCGTGCCAGGCCCTGGACCGGCGAGGTCAGGCGCAGCAGTTCCTCGAGCGCATCGGGGATCAGATCCGGCTCGGCGACCAGCCGTGCGCGCTGATCGGGGGCGGCGGCCAGCAGCTCCAGGCTCCCGCCGAGCAGCCCTGTGGTGGTGTCGTTGCCGCCGGCGATCATGGTGAACACGAACGCCAGGATCGACACCAGACCCGCATCGTCGTCGGCGCGGCCCGCCGCCACCAGCGCCGACACCGTGTCGTCACCCGGCTCGATGCGCCGGCGGGCGATCAGATCGGCGAAGTAGGCCAGCAGCTCACCGGTCGCGGCCCCGGCCGTGGCGCGCACGGCCTCGGCGTCGGTTTCTGTGCTGTCGGTTGTGGCGGTCGGGCCCACCGCACCCACGATCGCCGACGTCCACTCGTCGAAGTGGGTGCGATCGGCCTCCGGCACGCCGAGGTAGTGCGCCACGATCATGCTGGGCAGCGGTTTGAGCAGTTCGCCGACCACGTCGATCGGGCCGTCGGTGCCGCGGGCGGCCTCGGCGAGCCGATCGAGACGGTCGGCGACGAACTCGTGCACCTGCGGTTCCAGTGAGGTGACCTGCCGCGGGGTGAACCCGCGCGCCACCAGCGACCGGAACGCCGTGTGCACCGGCGGGTCCTGCATCACCAGCGGCGGGTTGTCGACCATGCCGATCGCCTCGAGTTCGCCGTAGGTCACGGTCAGCCCGGCCGCCGACGAGAACGTCGCGGGGTCGGTGGCGGCATCGGCGACGTCGGCGTAGCGGGTCAGCACCCAGTAGTCGTCGGCGGGTGTCGGGCCAGGTGAGACGTGGTGCACCGGGGACTCCCGCCGCAACCGCGCGTACATCCCGAACGGGTCCGCCCATCCGGATCCGGAGCGCAGGCCGAACCGGGGGGTCTGCCGATCGGTGTCCATGTGCCGATCATGCCGCCTGGCATGACCTCATGGACCCGGGTTCTCTAAGCTGGAGGGATGAGTTTGCCCCGGCCGCGGCGGATCGCACTGATCTCGGTGCACACCTCCCCGTTGGCGCAGCCGGGCACCGGCGACGCCGGCGGGCTCAACGTGTACGTCTGGCAGACCGCCCAGCGTCTGGCCCGTCGTGGGGTGAAGGTGGAGATCTTCACCCGGGCCACCTCCTCGGGGGATGCCCCCGCGGTGGGTGCCGCCGACGGCATCACCGTCCGGCACGTCGTCGCCGGGCCGTTCGAGGGACTCGACAAGCGGGACCTGCCCGCACAGCTGTGCGCCTTCACCGCGGGGGTGATGCGCGCCGAGGCGATGCAGCGCCCCGGCTACTACGACCTGATCCACTCGCACTACTGGCTGTCGGGGCAGGTGGGCTGGCTCGCCCGCGAACGCTGGGGTGTACCGCTGGTCCACACCGCCCACACCCTCGCCGCGGTCAAGAACGCCTCACTGGCGGAAGGTGATTCGGCCGAACCGCGTCTGCGGGTGATCGGGGAGCAGCAGGTGATCGCCGAGGCCGACCGCCTCGTCGCCAACACCGACACCGAGGCCGGTGAGCTGACCGGCATGTACGGTGCCGACCCGGGGCGGATCGACGTGGTGACCCCCGGCGCCGATCTCGATTGCTACACACCGGGTTCGCGGGCTGCGGCGCGTGCCGAACTCGGCCTCGACCCCGATGCCACCCTGGTCACCTTCGTCGGTCGGATCCAGCCACTCAAGGCCCCTGACGTGCTCATCCGGGCGGCCGCGCCGCTGATCGAACGATTCCGGGAGGCCGGGCGGACGCCGGTGCGGCTGCTGATCGTCGGCGGTCCGTCGGGCAGCGGTCTGGAGAAGCCCACGGCCCTCATCGATCTCGCCGCCGGGCTCGGCATCTCCGACGCCGTCACCTTCTTGCCGCCGCAGCCGTCGACCCGCCTGGCCCAGGTGTACCGTGCCTCGGATCTCGTTGCCGTGCCCAGTTATTCGGAGAGTTTCGGGTTGGTCGCGGTGGAGGCGCAGGCCTGCGGGGTGCCGGTCCTGGCCGCGCGGGTCGGCGGGCTCGGCGTGGCCGTCGCCGACGGCCGGTCGGGCATGCTGGTCGACGGTCACCAGATCGCCGACTGGACCACGGCGCTGGACAAGATGCTCTCCGACCCCGAACAGCTGGCCGTCCTCGGCCGCGGTGCCCGTGACCATGCCGCCCAGTTCTCCTGGGAACACACCACCGACGCCCTGCTCGCCAGCTATGCGCGGGCGATGGACTCCTTCGCCGACACCGCCTCCCTGCGGGTGGCGGTGGGTCCGCAACTGCTGCGCGCCACCCGCCGCTGGCGCCGGCGCAGGTCACGAACCGGACTGTGAGTCAACGGTGTCCGAGGTGCTCATCGCACCCCGGTGCCGCTCGTCGAAAGGATGCTGATGGGTTACACCGACAACGTCGACGTTCTCGAGAAGGTGCTCACCGAGCGTGAGATCCCTTATACCCGAAAGAGTTCCGGGGGAGCGCAGGCCGAGCACATCATCGTCGAGCTGCCCGGCGAGACCAAACTGAAGACCACGGTGCTGCTCACCGCCGGGGAACACGGCGTGCGGGTGGAGGCCTTCGTGTGCCGCAGGCCGGACGAGAACCACGAGGCCGTCTACCGCTTCCTGCTCAAGCGCAATCGTCGCCTCTACGGTGTGGCCTACACGATCGACAACATCGGCGACATCTACCTCGTCGGCCGGATCTCCGGGGATGCGCTCACCCACGACGAGGTCGACCGGGTCCTGGGGCAGGTCCTCGAGGCCGCCGACACCGACTTCAACAAACTCCTCGAGATCGGCTTCATCACGGCCATCCGACGCGAGTGGGCCTGGCGTGTCGCACGCGGGGAATCGCTGCGCAACCTGCTGGCCTTCGAGCATCTCGTCGACGCCGAGACGCTGCCGGAGATCGCGACTCTGGCCGAGGGGACCGGTGCCGCCGAGTCGGCTCTGACCAGGGCGGGCGAACAGGACGAACCGGGCTGAGTCCGCCATCACATCTCGACAGTTGGTGTTGTTAGGATTGCCCCACATTCCGCACCGCCGATGGAGATGCCATGAGCTTCACGAGTCCGTTTGCCGATGTCGAGATCCCCGATGTGAGCGTGTACGACTTCCTGTTCGGCGATATCGCCGAGGAAGATCTCGAGCGCATCGCACTGATCGACCCGAAGTCCGACACCAAGACCACCTACCGTCAGCTGATCGGTCAGATCGACGCTGCCGCCGGTGCTTTGGCTGCACGGGGCATCGGTGTCGGCGACGTGGTGGGTCTGCTGTCGCCGAACATCCCGGCGTTCGCGACGGTCTTCCACGGCATCCTGCGGGCGGGCGCCACCGCCACCACGCTCAACGCGCTGTTCACCGCACGTGAGATCGCCAAGCAACTGCGTGACTCGAAGGCCACGCTGCTGGTCACCATCTCGGCGCTGGCCCCGCAGGCCATCGAGGCGGCCGCCGAGGTCGGGATCGCCGCGGAGAACGTCGTCGTCCTCGACGGTGAGGGCCTCGAGGCGTCGGGGCATCCCAATGCCGTCGACCTGCTCGGCCCCAATCTGCCGGCGCCGGCGGTCTCCTTCGATCCGGCCACCCATCTCGCGGTACTGCCCTACAGTTCCGGGACCACCGGAAATCCCAAGGGCGTCATGCTCACCCACGCCAACCTGGTGTCGAATGTGGCGCAGATCCGCCCGCTGCAGGGCATGGGCGCCGACGACGTCATCGTCGCCGTGCTGCCGTTCTTCCACATCTACGGGATGACCGTGCTGCTCAACGCCGCACTCAAGGCCCGCGCGAGCCTGGTCGTGATGCCGCGCTTCGACCTGGTCGAGTTCCTGGAGAACATCCAGAACCACCGTGTCACCTACGCTTTCATCGCCCCGCCGGTGGCCGTGGCACTCGCCAAGCACCCGGTGGTGGAGAACTACGACCTCTCCTCGCTGCAGACCATCATGTCCGGCGCCGCCCCGCTCGACGACGAACTCGGCAAGGCCGTCGGCGCCCGCCTCGACGTCAACATGCTGCAGGGTTACGGCATGAGCGAGCTGTCGCCGGTCAGCCACCTGATCCCGGTGGACATGGCCGTGCTCGGTCTCCCGAAGCCGCCGCTGTCGTCGACCGGCTGGGCCGTGCCCAACTCCGAGAACAAGATCGTCGATCCGGCCACCGGTGAGGAGATCGCGCTGCCGGCCGAGGGACTGTCGGAGCCCGGCGAGCTGTGGATCAAGGGCCCCAACGTGATGGCCGGTTACCTCAACAACGACTCGGCCACCGCCGAGACCATCGACGCCGACGGCTTCCTGCACACCGGCGACATGGCGCAGGCCGACCCGACCGGGTGCATCTACATCGTCGACCGGCTCAAGGAGCTGATCAAGTACAAGGGCTACCAGGTGCCGCCCGCCGAGCTCGAGGCCCTGCTGCTGACCCACCCGAAGATCGCCGACACCGCGGTCGTCGGCACCACCGACGCCGACGGCGAGGAGATCCCGAAGGCGTTCGTCGTCAAGCAGCCCGGGACCGAGCTCGACGAGGCCGAGGTGATGGAGTTCGTCGCGGCAAAGGTGGCCCCGTACAAGAAGGTTCGCGTGGTGGAGTTCATCGAGGCCATCCCGAAGTCGGCCTCGGGCAAGATCCTGCGCAAGGATCTCCGCAAGTAGTTCGCAGTCCACACCGATGGCCGGTACCCGTATCCGCGGGTGCCGGCCATCGGCGTCGGCGGGGGGATGTGCCCCGGCGGTCCGGACATGACGCGAGCGTGGGGCACCGCTGTGAGAAACTGGCACGCATGAGCAACGGCACCCTCATCCTGATGCGTCACGGCGAGAGCGAGTGGAACGCGTCCAACCAGTTCACCGGCTGGGTCGACGTGGCCCTCACCGACAAGGGCAAGGCCGAGGCGGTGCGCGCCGGGCAGTTGCTCGTCGAGCACGACGTGCTTCCCGACATCCTCTACACCTCGCTGCTGCGCCGGGCGATCTCGACCGCACAGATCGCCCTCGACACCGCCGACCGTCACTGGATCCCGGTGACCCGCGACTGGCGTCTCAACGAGCGTCACTACGGTGCGCTGCAGGGGCTGAACAAGGCCGACACCCTGGAGAAGTACGGCCAGGAGCAGTTCATGCTGTGGCGTCGTAGCTACGACACCCCGCCGCCGGCGATCGAGGCCGACAGCCAGTACAGCCAGACCGGTGACCCGCGGTACGCCGATCTGGCCGAGGTGCCGCTGACCGAATGTCTGCAGGACGTCGTCGTGCGTCTGGTGCCCTACTTCGAAGAGGTCATCGCCGCCGATCTGCGGGCCGGCAAGACCGTGCTCGTCGCCGCACACGGCAACTCGCTGCGTGCGCTGGTCAAGTACCTCGACGGGATCTCCGACGCCGACATCGCTGGGCTGAACATCCCGACCGGGAACCCGCTGCGCTACGACCTGGACGGCGATCTCAAGCCGCTCAACCCGGGCGGGACCTACCTCGACCCCGAGGCGGCCGCCGCAGGTGCCGCCGCGGTCGCCGCGCAGGGGCAGAAGTAGCCCTTTTCGTGAGCCGTAACACAATTGTCATGGCGGCGATTGTGTGACCCGCGCTACATTGGGTCCATGGCAGATGTGGGGACACTGCGTATCGTGCATTCGCCTGCACGGGAACGCTACGAGGCGATTCTGAGTACCGACCCCGACGGCATGGGGGGTGACGAGACGGTCGGCTATGTCGACTACGTCTCCGAGACCTACCAGGTCGTGCTGACGCATACCGTGATCCCGGAGCACTACTCCGGGCGCGGTTATGCGGGGCAGCTCGTCCGGGCGGTACTCGACGACATCCGCGGCAGTGGGAAGCAGGTCGTGCCGGTCTGCTCCTACGTGCAGCGGTTCATCGAGCGGAATCCCGAGTACGCCGACATGGCGGTCGCGGTACCCCAGTAGGGGGTTTCCGACGCCGCGGGTCGCCGATGGGTGGTCACGTGACGATGGGTTGCGGCCTCGTTCCGGTCTCGGTGCGGGGGCTGTGACGTATGTCGGGTTTCCGCCGAACGGTGCGTGAACAACTGTCGAATAAATGCGACGAAAGTGTGTTCGCCGTTTCCGGGGTCGTAAGCTGCGAGTGTGAGCGCTGGATTCGTTGTTGCGGCCGTCGCGGCGATCGTCCTGGCGCTTCTCTTCGGAATCGTCCTGGGGCGTAGCGACCGCACCGCGCGGTTGGCGGCGCATCGTCGGCTCGCCCGGCATGCCCCCCGTGCGGCCCCGAGTGCGTCGACCCAGAGCGTGTCGACCCCGGGTGTGTCGACCCCCTCCGCGTCGGTCCCCTCGGTGTCGAAGCCCTCTGCGTTGAAGCCCTCTGCGTTGACCGATGTCTCCGCCCCCACCCCGGCCGACACCGAGGTGTTCGGCACCGATGCGCCCGTGCCCACCGATCGTCCCCGCGAGGTCTCCGAGGCCGCGGCCCTGCGGGTGACCGACGTCGCGTCGGTCACCGCCGACGGCCGGATGACCAAGGCGGGCCTGCTGAGCCTGATCGTGCGTCACACCGAGGTGGGGGTGGCCGTCGTCGACAGCTACCGCGACGTGGTGCTGTACAACCATCGGGCGATCGAACTGGGGATCGTCAACGACAGGCTGCTCGCCGACCCGGTCTGGGAGGCGGTCGTCTCCGTCCTCGAGACCGACGAGGACGAGCGTTTCGACTTCGTCCCGCCGATCTCGGCGCTCGGCTTCCTGGCCACCGGCCGGTCGTCGCGACGCGGTGCCGAGTCGGTGCGCTGTCTGGCCCGGCTGGTCGCCCAGGACGACGAGGAGTACGTCGTCATCTACGGCACCGACGACACCGAGAACATCCGGGTCGAGGCCACCCGCCGCGACTTCGTCGCGAATGTGTCGCACGAACTCAAGACGCCCGTCGGTGCGATCAGCCTGCTCGCCGAGGCCCTCCTCGAATCGGCCGACGACGCCGATTCGGTGCGGCACTTCGGTCATCGGGTGGTCGCCGAGGCCGGCCGGATGGGACGTATGGTCTCCGAGCTGATCGCCCTGTCGAGGCTCGAGGGCGGTGAGACCCCGGAGTTCACCGCGGTCGACGTCGACCAGCTGGTCGAGGATGCCGTCGAGGGGGCAGCGGTCAACGCGGAGGCCGCCGCGATCACGTTGCGCTGCGACGACAAGGTCGGGATCTCCGTGCACGGCGACCGGATGCTGTTGCTCACCGCGCTCAGCAACCTGCTGGTGAACGCCATCGCGTACTCGCCGGCCAACACCACGGTGTCGCTGAGCAGGCGCGTGACCGTCGCCGACGGTGTGCCGATGGTGGCGATCGCGGTGACCGACCGGGGGATCGGCATCCAGCCGAGTGACCAGCAGCGGGTGTTCGAGCGGTTCTTCCGCGTCGACAAGGCGCGGTCCCGGCACACCGGCGGCACCGGTCTGGGCCTGGCGATCGTCAAGCACGTCGCGGCCACCCATCACGGCAACATCAATCTGTGGAGCCAGCCCGGTACCGGCTCCACCTTCACCCTGTCGATCCCCCAGGACCTGGGGACCGACGACGCTGCACAGACGCAGATCGCATGAAAGCTCATGAAAGCTAAGGAGTCTCACAGGTGACGCACGTACTGATCGTCGAGGACGAGGAATCGTTGGCGGACCCGCTGGCGTTCCTCCTCCGCAAGGAGGGTTTCGAGGCGAGTGTCGTCAACGACGGCGCGCAGGCCCTCTCGACGTTCGAGCGCATCAGCCCAGACATCGTCCTGCTCGATCTCATGCTGCCCGGGATGTCGGGGACCGAGATCTGCAAGGCATTGCGGGCGCGTTCCAGTGTGCCGGTGATCATGGTGACCGCCCGCGACAGTGAGATCGACAAGGTGGTGGGCCTCGAACTCGGTGCCGACGACTATGTGACCAAGCCGTATTCGGCGCGTGAGCTGATCGCGCGGATTCGCGCGGTGCTACGCCGCGGCGGTGACTCGATGGACGAGGATCTCGCGATGTCGGTGCTCGAGGCCGGCCCGGTGCGGATGGACGTCGAACGGCACACCGTGGCCGTCAACGGAGATCCGATCACCTTGCCGCTCAAGGAGTTCGATCTCCTGGAGTACCTGCTGCGCAATTCCGGCCGGGTGCTCACCCGCGGTCAGCTGATCGACCGGGTGTGGGGTGCGGACTATGTGGGCGACACCAAGACCCTCGACGTGCACGTGAAACGTCTGCGGTCCAAGATCGAACCCGATCCGGCATCGCCGAAGCATCTGGTCACCGTCCGCGGCCTGGGGTACAAGTTCGAGCCCTGAGCCGATCGGGGCGGTGCGGATGGCCGGCCGCCGCCGGCCGGGCAACTCGACGACGTCTACTCGTCGTCGAGTTGCTCGTATTTGATGTCGGTCTCGCGGCGGGTGGTGGCCGCTGCGGTCGCGGGGTGAACGGCGATGAGCCCCAGCTGGGTTCGACGCCGGCAGGCGTCGGCGAGGACGTCGTAGGCGGCCTGTCCGATCAGCTCGATCAGTTCCGGCGCATACGACTGCCACACCGCGGTGGCGCCGACATGGGCATCCGGTGATCCCGAGCAGTACCACTTCAGGTCGTGGCCACCCTCGCCCCAGCCGCGTCGGTCGTACTCGGTGATGGTGGTGCGCAGCACCTCGGTGCCGTCGGGTCGCTCCACCCAGTCCTGTTCGCGGCGTACCGGAAGCTGCCAGCACACATCGGGTTTCACCGTCAGCGGTTCCAGACCCTTGCGTAATGCCATGGCGTGCAAGGCGCATCCCGGCCCGCGCTCGAAGTCGGGGCGGTTGAGGAAGATGCAGGCACCCTTGTGGCGACGTGTCTTGAGGGCGGGCTCGTCCTCCAACTCGTCCTCGACGAGGTAGCCGCGCGGGCCCAGCGGATCCTTGCCGGAGCCCTTCTTGTAGAACTGCCAGTCCTTCTCGGTCAGCATCGACACGCCGTGGGCGAGGCGTTTGCGGTCGTTCTTGTCCGACAGATAGGCGCCGTGCGAGCAGCAGCCGTCGTCGTCGCGGCCCTCCACGATGCCCTGGCATGCGGGTGTCCCGAAGACACACGTCCAGTGCGAGAGCAGCCAGGTCAGGTCGGCCTTGACGAGGTGGTCGGGATCGTCGGGATCGCCGAACTCATACCATTCGCGCGGAAAGTCGAGATCGACTTCCGGCGCGGGCTTCATGCGCGTGACGGTCCGAGATGAGGGCACATCCACAACGGTAGCCCGATCCGGCGCCGAACCTGTGGTCGGCGGCGGGGACCCATGCGTAGGTGTGCAACCGACGACGCATTACCGTGTATCCGTGCGCTTAGGAGTCCTCGACGTGGGCAGCAACACGGTCCACCTGCTCGTCGTCGATGCACATCGGGGCGGTCATCCGTCGCCGATGAGTTCAACCAAGTCGGTGTTGCGTCTGGCCGAGCACATCGACGGCAAGGGCCGGCTCGACGACGGGGCGGCCGAACGCCTCGTCGACTCGATCGCCGAGTTCACCCACATCGCCACCACCTCCGGGTGTTCGCAGATGATGGCGTTCGCCACCTCCGCGGTGCGCGATGCCACCAACTCGGACGCGGTGCTGGCACGCGTGGCCGCCAAGACCGGGGTGGATGTGGAGGTGCTGTCCGGCCGCGACGAGGCCCGCCTCACGTCGCTGGCCGTGCGGCGCTGGTACGGCTGGTCCGCCGGCCGCATCCTGGCCCTCGACATCGGTGGCGGCTCGCTGGAGATGTCCAACGGTGTCGACGAGGAGCCCGATGTGGCGTTGTCGGTGCCGTTCGGCGCGGGCCGGGTGACCCGCGACTGGCTGCCCGACGATCCGCCGGACCGCCGTCGGATCGGTGTGTTGCGCGACTGGCTGGACGCCGAGCTGCGTCCCGTCGCCAAGGAACTGCTGGAGCCGGGCAAGCCGGATATCGCGGTGGGCACGTCGAAGACCTTCCGCAGCCTGGCGCGGCTGACCGGTGCCGCCCCGTCCGGGGCCGGACCGCGCGTCAAACGCACCCTCACCGCGAGTGGTCTGCGCCAGCTGATCGCCTTCATCTCCCGGATGACCCGGTCCGACCGTGCCGAGCTCGAAGGCGTCAGCGCCGATCGCTCCGGACAGCTCGTGGCCGGTGCGCTGGTCGCCGAGGCGACGATGCGGGCACTCGGTGTCGATACACTGGAGATCTGTCCGTGGGCGTTGCGCGAAGGTGTGATCCTTCGCCGCCTCGACGCAGAGCCGGCCGACCTGACGGATCCGGTGGTCGCGGGCAGCGGGGGCAGCGGAAGCGGCGGGGGCAGAGACGCACGCTGACGTGGCCTGCGGCACCCCGGCACGACCTGAAGGACGGAGAGCGCACAGCCATGGCGAATGATCCCGGGAAGAAAGATTCGGGGCCCGACTCGCGGCCGATCTCGGTATCCGAGTTGTTGGCGCGATCCCGGTCCGACGACGAGGCGCCGAGTACGGCATCGGGCGGACGTGAGGGGCGCGGACGTCGACGTGCCGGTCGGTCCGGCACGGTCTCGGTGTCGGAGCTGACCGGTGAGATCCCGGCGATCACCACCGGACCCGAGGACACCGACGAGCAGGCGAGTGGTCCGTCCGCCACCCCGTCCGGTGCACCCGAACCCCCGAGCGCACCCGAACCCCCGAGCGCACCCACCGGCTCGAGCACACCCGCCGCAGGTGGGCCGACCGCGTTCCCGCGGTCGGGTGACCCGGTCGCGCGTCGGACCGCCGACACCCGTCCCCAGTCCGCTCCGTCCCCGTTCGCGCGGCCGACCACGGGGTACACGGCCAGCGGGATGCCCGGATTCACGCCACCGCCCACGCGCGACTTCCACTCCGGTGACGTCGCCGACCGGCTCGACACCGTCCCTGCCGCCGATCAGGGAGTCGACGAGTCGTCGAACGAGGTCACCGGGATCATCCCGGTGGTCGCCGACACCGCGCCGCACGCCGACGACGCCGCCGACGGTGGCCGCTTCGGTGAGGTGATGGACGACTTCGACGCCTACCGCAACTTCGCCGACGTCGAGGTCCCGGACGAGGAACCCAAGAAGAAGCGGGGCTGGTTCTCGCGGCGCAAGAAGGCCGACGCCGCCCCGTCACGCGCGTCCGCTGCCAAGAACGGGACGCCGGCACCGGCTGCACCGATCCCGGTTCCGGCCGCCGAACCGGTTGTCCCGGCCCCCGAGCAGTCCACCCCCGAGCAGTCCACCCCCGAGCAGTCCACCCCCGAGCAGCCGGCCGGTACCGACTCGGCCGACACCGAGTGGGCCACTGTTCCCGACACCGATGTCGCCCGCGACGACTCCACCGCGGAGTCGGCCGGAGCCGCCGCTGCCGAGGCGTCCGCCACGGAGGCCGAGAACGCCTCCGAGGTCACCAGCGCCATCCCACCGGTCACCGACGCCCCCGAGGAGCCGGCGGACACCGAACCCGAGCCGGATGCGCCGGGCGCGCTCGGCCTCCTCGCCGGCACCGCCTCGGTCGGGACCACCGTCGAGTCCGACGACCCGGCCTTCGCCGAGAACGTCGAGACCTACACCGGTGCCGGCGTCGCCGGTGGTGCGGCACCGGACAGTGGGTTCGCAGACACCACAGCAACCGAGACCACAGCAGCCGTCACAGCACCGGACACCGCAGCACCGGACACCGATGCACCGGACACCGATGCACCGGACACCCTGGCACCGCACACGGCGGCCGCCGGGACGGCCGAGGACACCGGCGAGGACACCGCACTGATGTCGCTCGCCGATCTCGACGACGACCGGCCCGACGATGCCGGACCCGCCGCCGCCACCGAGACCGCAGCGGCCGCCGAGACCGGCGCCCCGGCGAAGTCCAAGGCCGAGCTGCGGGCCGAGGCCAAGGCGGCCAAGCAGGCCGCCAAGGCGGAGAAGGCAGAGAAGGCCGGGAAGACCGAACGGTCGCCCGCGATGGCGTGGCTGGCCCTGATCGCCGAGGTCGTTGTCGGTCTGGCGGTCGGCGTCGGCCTGTTCTGGGGCTTCACCGAGCTGTGGCGCTGGAACGTCTACTTCGCGCTGGTGCTCGCGGTGCTGGTGATCTTCGGCATCGTCACGTTCTCGCATCTGGTGCGCAAGTCCAACGACCTGATCACCACGTTGCTGGCGCTCGCCGTGGGACTGATCGTCACCATCGGTCCACTCGTCCTGCTGGCGACGTGACCGCACCCGGCAGCTTCTCCGGCGCACATCCGATGGCCGCCGACATCCCGATCGGGTTGTCGACGGCCTCGGTGTATCCGCAGAACACCGAGGCCGCCTTCGGCTATGCCGCCGAACTCGGCTACGACGGCGTGGAGCTGATGGTCTGGGGCGACCCGGTCAGCCAGGACATCCGCCACATCGAGTACCTCTCGGAGCGGTATCAGGTCCCGGTGTTGTCGGTGCATGCGCCGTGTCTGCTGATCTCGCAGCGTGTGTGGGGCCGTGATCCTCTCCGCAAACTCGCCCGCTCGGCGGAGGCGGCCGAGATCCTCGGCGCCTCGACCGTCGTCGTCCACCCGCCGTTCCGCTGGCAGCGCGAGTACGTCGAGGCCTTCGACGACACCGTCGGTGAACTGTCGGAGTCCAGCGGTGTGGCCGTCGCGGTGGAGAACATGTTCCCGATGCGGGCCGACCGGCTGTTCGGGGCGGGCGCGCGCTCGGCGCAGCGGATGGTCCGCCGCGGTGGCGGTCCCGGTGCGTCGATGTCGGCGTTCGGCAAGTCGATCGATCCCACCGACGACGGCTACGACCACTACACCCTCGACCTGTCGCACTCGGCGACCGCGGGCACCGACGCCCTCGGACTCTACGAGCGCATGGCGGGCAATCTGTCGCATCTGCACCTGGCCGACGGTTCGGGGGCAGCCCACGACGAACACCTCATCCCCGGCGACGGGTCGCAGCCGTGCGCCGAGGTGTGCCGCCGGATCGCGCAGAGCGACTTCGCCGGTGCGGTGGTCCTCGAGGTCACCACGTCGTCGGCGCGAACCAAGCCCGAACGGCGCGCCATGCTGGCCCGTTCGCTAGATTTTGCGCGACAGCATCTCAAACGCGAGGCGAGTCGCACCGGCTAGTCCGGTGGCCGGCCGCCCGGACACACGGCCGGTCGGACCCGATGGCCGTCGGAAGGTGACATGAGCGACAAGCTGACCGCCCTGCTGGATCTGACCCGGGTCGGCGAGGTCCGGACCGACGGCGAGTTCCCCGAGCTCACCTACACCGCGGTCATCGATCCCGCGTTCACCATCGGTCCCAAGGTGCACGGCGGGTCGATGCAGATGATCGTCGCGCGGGCGGCCCGCCGCGCTCGCGACGACTTCGCCGCCGCGTCGGGGGAGGCGTCGACCGGCGGGTCCGACATCGTGCCGGTGGCCATCGCCAGCGACTTCCTGTCGGCCCCGGACCCGGCCGAGGTCACCCTCACCGTCTCGCTGCGCAAGCGGGGCCGGCAGGTGACGCTGATGCGGGTCGATCTCGCGCAGAACGGCCGCACCATGGTGTCGTCGTCGGTGACCCTGGCACGTCACGACCACGGCACCCCGCATCATTCGGCCCCGACGCTGCTCGACGACACCCCGGTCACCCCGCCCGCGGGCGGTATCGATGTGCACGACTCACCGGTCGGCAAGGTCGTCCACCTCGGTGAGGCGCTGGACTTCGTCCTCGACGCCGAGTCCTTCCCGGTGGTCCGCGGGGAACGGGGTGAGCCGGTCGTGCGTGGCTGGACCCGGCCCAAGGGGATCGAACCCGACGCCGACTTCGCGGTGCTGGTCTGTGACATCTCGCCGCCGGTGGTGATGAACCTCGCCCTGTTCGGCTGGGCGCCGACGGTGCAGCTGACCACCTACATCCGACGTGATCCGGCTCCCGGATGGCTGCGTTTCGTGGCGACGAGCACTGAGGTCGGGCCCGGAATGTTCGAGGAGGACCACCTCGTGGTGGACTCGACGGGGACGGTCGTCGCGCAGTCGCGGCAGCTCGCCCTGATCCCGGCCGAACACGATTCGAAGTGACCGGCATCGCCGGTGGACCGGCCGGACCCTTGCCCGTGCAAGGCAGACCATCGTTTAGCAGAAAGGCTGTTCACTCGTGACCGAACGCATCGCCATCGTCGGGGGCGGCAAGATCGGTGAGGCACTCCTCGCCGGACTCATCGGATCGGGCAAACCCACCAAGGACCTCGTCGTCGTCGAGCGGGTTCCGGCGCGGGCCGCCGAGATCGCCGACGAATACGGGGTGCTGGTCACCGACGACGTGGTCGTCGCGGCCGAGTCCGCGCAGTTCGTGTTCCTGGCGGTCAAGCCCGACGACGTCGAGCCGGTGCTGCGCAAGCTGGCCACCGCCGACGACACCGCCGACACCGAGCGCGTCACCGTGTCCCTGGCCGCCGGCGTCACGCTGGCCCGCTGCGAGAAGCTGCTGCAGGCCGGATCACCGGTCATCCGGGTCATGCCGAACACCCCGATGCTGGTCAACGAGGCCATGTCCGCGGTGTCGGCGGGGCGCCACGTCGACGAGGGACAGCTCGCTGCGGTCACCCGTCTGCTGGAGTCGGTCGGCCGCGTCGCGGTGGTGCCGGAGAAGCAGATGGATGCGGTCACCGCCGTGTCCGGTTCGGGACCGGCCTATGTCTTCCTGATGGCCGAGGCCCTGATCGATTCGGGTGTCTCACTGGGCCTGACCCGCGCGCAGGCCACCGAGATGGCCGTTCAGACCATCCGCGGTGCGGGCATCCTGCTCAGCGATTCCGGCCTGTCGCCGGTGGATCTGCGGGCCGCGGTCACCTCACCGGGCGGTACCACCGCAGCGGCCGTCCGTGAGCTCGAATCGCACGGGTTCCGGGGCGCCTTCTATGCCGGTACCCAGGCCGCCGCCGACGTCTCCGCACGGGCTGGACGTCGAGTGGACCTTGAGGGTTAGGGCTCTCGAGGCACTTTCGGGCGAATCCCACAACTAGTGGTCAAGATCCAGACGACCACAGTATGTTGTGGTCAGAGTCGTCAAATCGCCCAAATCTTGGCCACTCCCGTCGCTTTTTTCACACCAGCCACGCTAAGCTTCTCCAAGCACGTGCGTGTCTGATGTCCGCCGGAGGGGAAGCCGGCGGCCGCGACACGTGCTCCGGAGGTATGAGAATTTCATGGCACCTGCAGAGACCCCAGGAGATAGGCCGGCCGCGGTGAGCAGCACGGCGTCCGGCTCGCAGTTCCTCACCGTCGCCGAGGTCGCCTCGCTGATGCGTGTGTCCAAGATGACGGTCTACCGTCTCGTGCACAGCGGCGAACTGCCCGCCGTCCGAGTGGGCCGGTCGTTCCGCGTCCACGCCAAGGCGGTGCACGACTACCTCGAGACCTCGTACTTCGACGCCGGCTAGTCCTCCGGGACGGTTCGCGTCGGGGTGCGTACCCCTCGTCCGGCACGGCCGGATCTCGTCCGGAACATGGTTGTGCCGGGGGTGATCCGGCCGTGCCGTCGTCGTGATGGGGGACGATTCCCGGTTTTGCGGGGGTTGATTTCTGTTCGGGCGGGGGCGGCCGGTAGTGTTGACGGTTGCGTACCGGTGAACGCGACTTGCACGCGTGGTCACGACCTGCCGGTCACAGAACATTGCATTGAAGTGAGGAAGCACCCCGATGGGCTCAGTGATCAAGAAGCGCCGCAAGCGCATGTCGAAGAAGAAGCACCGCAAGCTGCTCCGTCGCACCCGGGTGCAGCGTCGCAAGCTCGGTAAGTGAGCCGACTCGGGTTCTGAGCCGTCCCGGCCCCGCCGGGTCCGGTTCACCCACGAGTCCGTGTTCAGGGCGCCTCCACCTCGGATGGGCGCCCTTTCGCGTTCCCTGGGCCCGTTTCCCTGCCGCCCGGTCCTGCCGCCCGGTCCCGCCGACCGGGTACTCGAGCCCGGGCCGTGACCGTGCACCGCTCGCCACCGGTCCGGATGCCCTAGCCTGGTCCCCATGGCAGACGCGTCCGAACACCGGCCCCGGACGGTGCTCGTCACCGGGGCATCGACGTTCCTCGGCGGCTATCTGGTGGCGCGGCTCGCGAACAACCCCGACATCGCACGGGTGATCGCGGTCGACTCCCGTGTGCCCCGCAAGGACCTGATGCGCCGGATGGGGCGTGCGGAGTTCCTGCGGATCGACATCCGACGTCCCGCGATCGCCAAGGCCATCGCGAACTGCAACGTCGACACCGTCGTGCACGCCGCCACCTCGATCATGGACACCGCGCCGCATTCGACGGCGATCAAGGAGTTCAACCTGCTCGGTGCGATGCAGGTGTGCGCCGCAGCGCAGCGCAGTCCCTCGGTCAAACGCATCGTGCTGCGGTCGACGGCCATGGTCTACGGCGCCAGTTCCGGCGATCCCTCGCATTTCTCCGAGGAGATCCCGGCCAAACGCGAGCCGACCCGCGGGTACGGCCGTGATCTGCTCGACGCCGAGGGATATGTCCGCGGGCTGGGTCGCCGGCGCCAGGACATCGACGTCACTATCGTGCGCCCGCAGGCGATTCTCGGACCGCGGATCAACACCCGGATGGGGTCGTATCTCTCCTTGCCCGTGGTGCCCACCGTGATCGGTTTCCAGCCGCGGCTGCAGTTCCTGCACGAGGAGGACGCCCTCGCCGCGATGGAGCACGCCACGCTGGCCGGCAAGGTCGGCACGTTCAACGTCGCCGCCGACGGCGTCGTCACCCTCACCCAGGCGATCCGGCGGATCGGTCATCTCGAACTCCCGGTGCCCAGTCAGCTGCTCGCGCCGATCACCGGCGTGCTGCAGGATCTGCGATCGGCCAAACTGCGGAGTTCGCAGACCGATTTCCTCACCTACGGTCGGGTCCTCGACACCTCTCGGATGCGGACCGAGTTCGGCTTCGCGCCGCGGTACACGACGATGGAGACCCTCGACGACTTCATCTCGCGTAGCGGGGTGACCCCGGTGATCGAGCCCGGCGCCTGGCGGGGCCTCGAGAAGCGGATCGTGTCGACGGCATTGCAGCTGAGATGAGAGTCGGTCATGTCGGACGTTTGCGGACTCCCCTGTGCAGACGTCCGCTCGGGGCCGTACTATTGGGTGCCATACCGGTCCGGAGCGATTGCACACATCACCTGAGACCGGATTCGGTAACCGAGATCACTGTGGGGGTGACGAGGTAGTGGGTGGACCCATCCCTGAGACACGCACCGCCAAGGTCATCCAACTCTATGCAAGCCCTGACGTCCGTCGTCCTGCGGGTGGCGTCGACGCCGGCAAGGGGAGACATCCCAGTCAGCACGGGGTCTCTCGCGCGTCCCGGCAGGCCGAGCCGGCCGGACATCCCAACACCGACGGATTCGGGATCACACCGGCATCGGTGACACCGATCAGTGACGAGGTCGTCGTCGACGAGACGCTGGGCGCAGAACATCGGCCGGTCCGTTCCTCGCCGCTGTTCAGTTTCGGTGGGGTTCGCGGCGCGGTCGCTGACACCCTCACCGCCACAGCGGGTTTCATCCGTGAGCGGATGACCGGTGACTACGAGGTGGACGACTTCGGATTCGACCCGCACTTCACCGATTCGGTGTGGTTCCCGGCGATCCGGCAGATCTACGAGAAGTGGTTCCGGGTCGAGGTGTCGGGGGTGGAGAACCTGCCCCGCGAGGGCGGTGCACTGCTCGTCGCCAATCACGCCGGTTCCATCCCGGTGGACGCGATCATGACCTCACTGGCCGTGCGCGACAACCATCCGACCGGCAGGTACCTGCGAATCCTCGCCGCCGACATGGCATTCGACTCTCCGGGCGTCGGTGAGGTGGCACGCCGGATCGGTGCGACGCTCGCGTGCAACCAAGACGCCGACCGGCTGCTGCGTCAGGGCGAGCTGACCGCGGTGTGGCCGGAGGGCTACAAGGGGATCGGCAAACTGTACAAGGACCGCTACAAGTTGCAGCGGTTCGGCCGTGGTGGATTCGTCACCACCGCCTTGCGGAATGCGGCCCCGATCATTCCGGTGTCGATCGTCGGATCAGAGGAAATCTATCCGATGATCAGCGATCTCAAACCCTTGGCGCGCATTCTCGGAATGCCCTACATTCCGATCACGCCGACATTTCCGTGGCTCGGGCCGCTCGGACTCGTTCCGTTGCCGTCCAAGTGGCACATCCACTTTGGTCGTCCGATCGAGACCGGAGGATATGACGAGTCCTCCGCCGACGACCCGATGGTGGTCTTCGATCTGACCGACCACGTCCGCGAGGAAATCCAGCAGACGCTCTTCCGGATGCTCAGTCGCCGCGGCAGCGTCTATTTCGGCTGAACCGTCTGGGTTCGGATCGGGTTGATCGTTTCGGTTGATCCCTTCGCTTTCGGCCCTGTGCTCCGGCGGGGCGCTAATCTCGTCACCACACGGTGCGACGATGCATGGGAGGAATCGGATGCGGGCAGTGGTCTGTCACCAGGGGGAGCTGAGCGTCGAGGAACTCGACGCACCGCAACCCGGCAAGGGCGAGATGGTGCTGCGCGTGCGGCGCGCGGGGATCTGCGGGTCCGACCTGCATGCGCGCACCCACAGCGACGACACCGCCGACGCGGCCGCGGAGGTCGGCTACGCCGATTTCATGCGCGCCGAGCAGTCGGTGGTCATGGGACACGAGTTCGTCGGCGAGGTGGTCTCCTACGGGCCCGGGTGCCGCAAGAAGTGGGCGCCGGGTACCGCGGTGGTGGCGCTGCCGATGGTTCGCGGTGAGCACGGCCCGCAGCTGACCGGACTGTCCCGACTCGCCCCCGGCGCCTACGCCGATTTCGTCGTGACCAGCGAGGACATGACGATCGCGGTACCCGACGGGGTGTCCCTGGACTCCGCCGCACTCACCGAGCCGATGGCGGTGGCCTACCACGCGGTGCGCCGCGGGGAGGTGGGGCGCCGTGATGTTGCCGTGGTGATCGGTTGCGGCCCAATCGGTCTGGCCGTCATCTCGATCCTGAAGGCGACCGGTGTGCGGACCGTCGTCGCCTCCGACCTGTCGGCCGGGCGCCGCGATCTGGCCCGCCGGGTCGGCGCCGACGTCGTCGTCGATCCCATCGTCGAGTCGCCGTGGGACGTCGTCGTGGCGAAGGGCAAGTACGTCGCCACCGCCGAGCAGCTGTTCGGGGCGGCCTTCGACGGCATGCGCACGCTGCGCCGGATCCCGCTGGTGCCGTGGGCGTCGATGTTCCATCTGGCCGACCGGCTCGGGGCCACCCCGACGGGACCGGTGGTCTTCGAATGCGTCGGCGTACCCGGCATGATCGACCACGCGATGTCCGGCGCGCCGCTGCGGTCGCGGATCGTGGTGGTGGGGGTCTGTATGGGTGCCGACCGCATCCGACCGGTCGTGGGCATCAACAAGGAGCTCGATCTGCGGTTCGTCTTCGGCTACGACCCGGCGGAGTTCCACGACACCCTGCAGCTGATCGCCGACGGCAAGGTGGACGTGACACCGCTGATCACCGCCACGGTCGGCCTGGACGGCGTGGCGAACGCCTTCGAGGCGCTCGGCTCGGCCGAACACCACGCCAAGGTGCTGATCGACCCCACCTCGACGGTCACCACCCTGTAGCCGCGCCGGTCGGCGCGGGCCGCGCCGGCGGTGCGTACTGGGAGCTCAGCGCCCCCGGATCAGCCGCACCGCCGCGGCGGCACCGCCACCGGCCGCACCCACCACCAGTGCGCCGCCGACACCGTACTTGGCGGCCTTGCGGGCGGTGCGGAAGTCGTACATCTCCCAGCCACGCACCTTGGCCACATCGCGCAGGTCGGCGTCGGGATTGATCGCCACCGCGGTACCCACCAGCGAGAGCATCGGCACGTCGTTGTGGGAGTCGGAGTAGGCGGTGCACCGCTTGAGGTTCAGTCCCTCGCGAATTGCCAACGCGCGCACCGCATGTGCCTTACCCGGTCCGTGCAGGATGTCGCCGACGAGACGTCCGGTGAACACCCCGTCCTTGCTCTCGGCGACCGTTCCCAGCGCACCGGTCAGCCCGAGCCGGTCGGCGATCGTCTGTGCGAGTTCCACCGGGGTCGCGGTCACCAGCCACACCTGTTGCCCGGCGTCGAGGTGGCGTTGCGCCAGTGCCCGCGTGCCCGGCCAGATCTTGTCGGCGATGTACTCGTCGTAGATCTCCTCGCCGAGTTCGGCCAGCTCCGACGTCGGCCGCCCGGCGATGAAGCTCAGTGCCTTCTCCCGGCCCTCGGCGACGTCGTCGGCGTTCTCCTTGCCGGTGATCCGGAACTTCGCCTGGGTCCACGCGAAGTCGAGCACATCGGAGTACGAGAAGTACTTGCGGGCGGCGAGGCCGCGGGCGAAGTGCACGATCGACGCGCCCTGGACCAAGGTGTTGTCGACGTCGAAGAAGGCCGCCGCGGTCAGGTCGCGGGGTGCGTCGGGATCTTCGACGACCGGTGGCCCGGCCCGCAGCGCCGCCACCGCGGCACGGGCGCTGGCCTCACCGGCAAGGGTCTGACGCAGCTCCTGTGCGGTCTGCCGGAACCGGCCGCCCGCGGCGCTGGCACGCTCGGCGATCCAGGCGGTGACGCGGCTGCTCTCGTCGTCCTCGGCCGACTCGTCGTCCTCGGCGGGGCCGTCGGCGTCGTCATCATCATCGGACACCGCCCCGCCGTCGACCTGTTCGGCGTGCGCCTCCCAGTCCTCACCGGAGGGCTCGGTTCCGGTCTCGGTCGGTCCGGCGTCGCCGGTCACGGCCTCACCGGACATGTTCTCCGCAGCCACGTCCGAATCCGGCCGGACGTCTCCCGGATTCGCGTCACCATCAGCGGTCACACCCACAGTTCACACCTCCATGACGGCCCGTCGACGGGCTGTTGGGGCTCGACGAGTACAGCCTAGCCGGGGTGTCAGACTGTTCTGGCGAGCAACCAACACCGAACGGGAGAACGCCCATGTCGATCACCCTGCTGAGCCGCGACGGCTGTGCGGCCTGCCGGACCGCCGCCGCCGATCTGCGTCGGATCTGTACCGAACTGGGCACCGATTTCGAGACCGTCGACGTCGACGCCGCGGCGGCCGCCGGTGATCGGGAACTGCGTGCCGAGTTCGGCGACCGGCTGCCGGTGGTGTTGCTCGACGGCGAGGAGCACAGCTACTGGGAGGTCGACGAGCCGCGACTGCGTGCCGATCTGGCCGCCCGCGCCGCCCGCTGAGACCTGATCGGACGGACAGGTCGGGGTGGACGCGACGGGCATTGTGCACCGGTATACGCTGATCCGCAACCAGGGGCCCGGTGGCCTTCCCCGGCCGCGCGGAACGGTGAAAGTGGGTGTGCGGGAATGAGCGTCAACTCGACGACGGGTGCCATCCCGCAGCCGTCGGTGGCCCGGCTGGCCACCTATCTGCACGTCCTGCGTGCATTTTCCCAGCGCGGCGTGGTGCTGGCCTCCAGCCGCCAGCTCGCCACGGCGGCCGGCGTCAACCCGGCGATCCTCCGCAAGGACCTGTCCTACGTCGGGGCGAACGGCGTCCGCGGCGTCGGCTACGACGTGGGCAAGCTCACGGCCCGGATCTCCATCGCGCTGCACACCGACAACGACCAGACGGTCGCCCTCGCCGGAGCCGGACGACTCGGCCGGGCCCTGCTCGACCACACCGGTCTGGGCCGCGGGTTCCGGGTGGTGGCGCTGTTCGACGACGATCCGGCGGTCATCGGTCGAGAGCTGGCCCCGCAGGCACCCGCGGTGGTCCCGCTGACCGACATCGAGAAGGTCTGCACGGATCCGGAGGTGGGACCGATCGAGATCGGCGTGGTGGCGACCCCCGACGAGCAGGCACAGGCCGTCGCCGACGCCTTCGCGGCGGTGGGGGTGCGGCAGTTGCTGAACGTCACGCAGATCACCTTGTCCACGGACTCCGATGTCGTCGTCCGGCAGGTTGATCTAGCCTTGGAGCTACAGGTATTGGCATTTCAGGCGTCGCGTGTCCTGATGGGGTCCCGCAACGCAGGTGAACTGCGTGCAGTGGTGGACCGGTAGGTGAAGAAAACGGTGACGACGTGAGTGTTTTGTTGTTCGGTGTCTCGCATCGGAGTGCGCCCGTGGAGGTGCTCGAGCGGATCTCGGTCTCCGAGTACGACCGCCCGAAGCTGATCGACGACCTGTTGTCGTCGCAGGCGGTCTCCGAGGCGATGCTGGTCTCGACCTGCAACCGGATCGAGATCTACGCGGTCGTCGACGCCTTCCACCCCGCGCTCGAGGCGGTCGGCACGGTCATCGGTGACCACTCCGGCCTCACCGTCAACGAGCTCACCCCGCACGCCTACGTGCGGTATTCCGAGGCCGCGGTCGAGCATCTGTTCACCGTCGCCGCCGGACTCGACTCCCTGGTCGTCGGCGAACAGCAGATCCTCGGCCAGATCCGCAACGCCTACCTCGACGCCGACTCCAACCACAGTGCGGGCACCGTCCTGCACGAGCTGGCCCAGCAGGCGCTGCGCGTCGGCAAACGGGTGCACAGCGAGACCGGTATCGATCGTGCGGGCGCCTCGGTGGTGTCGGTGGCCCTGCACCGCGCCCAGGTGCTCCTGGCCGGCTGCGGGGCAGCCAGGGCGCGTTCGGCGGTCGTCGTCGGTGCCGGGGCGATGGGTGGCCTGGCCACCGCACACCTGGCCCGTGAGGGCGTCGCGCGGATGACCGTGGTCAACCGCACCGTCGCCAACGCCGAGCATCTCGCCGGCAACATCGCGGCCAACCACGGCATCGAGGTGGCGGGCGTCGGATTCGACGACCTGCCCGCCGCGATGGCCGACGCCGATGTCGTCGTCGCGTGTACCGGTTCGGTCGGCTCGGTGATCGGGGTCGGTGACGTGCACTCGGCACTGGCCGCCCGCGGCCGCACCGCCGACGCCGACAAGCCCCTCGTGATCTGCGACCTGGGCCTGCCCCGCAACGTCGACCCGGCCGCGGCACGCCTGCCCGGTGTGCACGTGGTGGACATCGCCGGCCTGCGCGGTGACGCCGGCGCCAAGGCCGCCGAGGACGACACCCTGGCCGCCCGTTCGATCGTCGCCGGCGAGCTGGCCGACTACCTGACCGCACAGCGCCAGGCCGAGGTCACCCCGACCGTCGCCGCGCTGCGTCAGCGCGCCGCCGACGTCGTCGAGGCCGAGATCCTGCGCCTGGAGGCCAAGCTGCCCGGACTCGACGACCCGCAGCGTGACGAGGTCGCCAAGGCCGTCCGCCGCGTCGTCGACAAGCTGCTGCACGCACCGACGGTGCGCGTCAAACAGCTCGCCGCCACGCCGAACGGCGACCACTACGCCGAGGCACTGCGCGAGTTGTTCGAACTCAAGCCCGGATCGGTGGAGGCGGTGTCGGCTCCCGAGGGTCGGCGCGGTGTCTCCGACGCCGACCGGGATTCCACCGAACAGGGAGAACGGTGACCAAGCCCACTGACCGGGACGTCATTCGCGTCGGCACCCGAGGGTCGTTGCTGGCCCGCACCCAGACGCAGACCATCGTCGATGCGATCATCGCCGCCGGCCATCCGGCAGAGCCGGTGATCATCCGGACCGCCGGGGACGACTCCGCCGCACCGGTCGCCGAGATCGGCATCGGGGTGTTCACCAAGGCGATCCGCGATGCGCTGCACTCCGGCCAGATCGACGTCGCCGTGCACTCCTACAAGGATCTGCCCACCGCACCCGATCCGGGGCTGGTGATCGCCGCCGTCCCGCTGCGCGAGGATCCCCGAGATGCCCTGGTCAGCAGGGATGGCAAGGTCCTCGGAGAGCTTCCGCCGGGCTCGATGATCGGGACCTCGGCCCCGCGACGGGCGGCGCAGCTTAGAGCATTGGGTCTCGGTTTGGAAATCCGCCCCCTAAGAGGCAACCTTGATTCTCGGTTGGGCAAAGTCGCAGATGGTGAACTCGATGCAGTCATCGTCGCACGAGCCGGGCTCGTACGAATCGGAAGGGCCGATGTGGTCACCGAGGCGTTCGATCCGGTGGTCCTGTTGCCGGCACCGGCACAGGGCGCGTTGGCCGTGGAGTGCCGCTCCGACGATGCCGAACTGGTGAGAACCCTCGCCGAGTTGGACGACGCGTCCACCCGAGCATCGGTCGACGCCGAACGCGCAGTACTCGCGACCCTCGAGGCCGGTTGTACTGCTCCGGTCGGAGCGATCGCCGAGGTGGTCGAGTCGCTCGACGACGACGGGCACATCATCGCCGAACTGTCGCTTCGTGCGGTAGTGGCGGCCGAGGACGGATCCGATGTGATCCGCGCCTCGGTGGTGGGTCCGGTCGAACGCGCCGATCAGCTGGGTAGGGAACTCGCGGCCGAACTGCTGGAACTGGGAGCGGGCGAACTCGTCGACACTCCCTAGTTCCGGCAAGGAACTGCAGCCCTCCGCATGTGGGGGCAGGAGAGTGCGAACGCATGAGCCGTACGACGAAGAAGGCCAATCCGGGACGGATTCTGTTCGTGGGATCCGGACCCGGGGACCCAGACCTGCTGACCGTGCGGGCGCGGAGCGTCATCACCTCCGCGACCACCGCCTACGTCGATCCCGACGTCCCGGCTACCGTGGTCGCGATGATCGGTGCCGACCACCGCGAACAACCCGCCGACGACCAGCGCCGATCGACGTCCAAGGCCAAGAAGGACCAGGCCGCCAAGGATCAGGCGAAAGCCGACGCCACCACGACCGACGACGCCACCTCGTCGACCGGGGCGGACGCCACGACCGGCGATGCCAAGGCCCCGGACGCCAAGGCTGCCGACACCAAGAGCGCGGAGAAGTCCGCCGAGGAGCCCGAGGACCAGATCGTCCGTCCGGCGCTGGGTGACCCGAGCGAGGTCGCCAAGACCCTCGTGGCGGCCGCCAAGGCCGGCGACGACGTGGTCCGCGTGGTCTCGGGCGATCCGCTGACCACCGACTCGGTGCTCGCCGAGGTCAACGCCGTGGCCCGGACCTCGGTGACCTTCGAGGTGCTGCCCGGTCTGCCCGCCGCATCGGTGGTGCCCAGCTACGCCGGCATGCCGCTCGGTTCGCGGCACACCGAGGCCGATGTCCGCGCCGAGGGTGTGGACTGGGCGGCCCTGGCCGCCGCTCCCGGCCCGCTGGTGCTGCACGCGACGTCGGGTCACCTGGCCGAGACCGCGAGTGCGCTGACCGAGCACGGGCTGGCCCCGCAGACGCCGGTCGCGATCACGATCAACGGCACCACCTGCGCCCAGCGCACCATCGAGGCCACCCTCGCCACGCTCAACGAGCAGGGCAATGCGCTGACCGGTCCGCTGATCCTCACGATCGGCCAGGTCGTGACCCAGCGCGGCAAGCTCTCCTGGTGGGAGTCGCGCGCGCTGTACGGCTGGACCGTGCTGGTGCCGCGCACCAAGGACCAGGCCGCCGACATGAGCGACCGTCTGGTCAGCCACGGTGCCATCCCGAAGGAGGTCCCGACCATCGCGGTCGAGCCGCCGCGCAGCCCCGCCCAGATGGAGCGGGCGGTCAAGGGTCTGGTCGACGGCCGCTACCAGTGGGTGGTGTTCACCTCCACCAACTCGGTGCGTGCGGTCTGGGAGAAGTTCGCCGAGTTCGGTCTGGACGCGCGGGCCTTCTCCGGTGTCAAGATCGCCTGTGTCGGTGAGGCCACCGCCGCCAAGGTGCGGGCCTTCGGGATCAACCCGGAGCTGGTGCCGTCGGGGGAGCAGTCCTCGCTCGGGCTGCTCGAGGACTTCCCGCCGTACGACGACGTCTTCGATCCGGTGGACCGAATCCTGTTGCCGCGCGCCGACATCGCCACCGAGACCCTGTCCGAGGGGCTGCGTGAGCGCGGGTGGGAGATCGACGACGTGACCGCCTACCGCACCGTCCGGGCCGCTCCGCCGCCCGCCCAGACCCGCGAGATGATCAAGACCGGCGGCTTCGACGCCGTGTGCTTCACCTCCAGCTCCACCGTCCGCAACCTGGTCGGTATCGCCGGAAAGCCGCACGCGCGCACCATCGTTGCCTGCATCGGTCCCAAGACCGCCGAGACCGCAACGGAATTCGGTCTGCGCGTGGACGTGCAGCCGGAGAACGCCTCGGTCACCGAGCTGGTCGACGCGCTCGCCGAGCATGCCGCACGGCTGCGCGCCGAGGGGGCCTTGCCCCCGCCGCGCAAGAAGACGCGGCGGTCGCGGTCCTGAGGGTGGTGCACGAGATGAGCCCGGTGATCCGCCCCCGGCGGTTGCGGACGACCCCGGCGATGCGTCGCCTGGTGGCCGAGACCGTCCTGGCGCCACAGGATCTGGTGCTGCCGATGTTCGTCGCCGACGGCATCGACACCCCGCGTGAGATCGCGTCGATGCCCGGCGTCGTGCAGCACACCGAGGACTCGCTGCGTGCGGCCGCCGAGGAGGCGATCCGCGCCGGGGTCGGCGGGCTCATGCTGTTCGGGGTGCCCGACGCGGCCGCCAAGGACGCCCAGGGATCGGGTGCCGATGCGCCCGACGGTGTGCTGAACCGCGCATTGCGTCTGCTGCGCAAGGACTTCGGTGACGATACCGTCCTGATGGCCGACACCTGCCTGGACGAGTTCACCGACCACGGCCACTGCGGTGTGCTGGATTCCGCCGGTCGCGTCGACAACGACGCCACCCTGGACCGCTACATCTCGATGTCGTTGGCGCAGGCCCGGTCCGGTGCGCATCTGCTCGGTCCGAGCGGGATGATGGACGGTCAGGTCGCGGCCATCCGCGAGGCGCTCGACGCCGAGGGGTTCACCGACACCGGCATCCTCGCGTACTCGGCGAAGTACGCGTCGGCGTTCTACGGTCCGTTCCGTGAGGCCGTCGGCTCGTCGTTGCAGGGTGATCGCCGGACCTACCAACAGGATTCCGCCAACCGGGTGGAGTCGCTGCGGGAGGTGCGTCTGGATCTCGACGAGGGTGCCGACATCGTGATGGTCAAGCCTGCGATGAGCTATCTCGACATCCTGCGCGACGTCGCCGAGATCGCCGACGTGCCGGTCGCGGCCTATCAGATCAGCGGTGAGTACTCGATGATCACCGCCGCCGCCGAACGCGGCTGGATCGATCGGGATGCCGCCATCGCCGAGTCGCTGACCTCGATCAAGCGTGCCGGGGCCTCGATCATCCTCACCTACTGGGCCACGGAGATGGCCGGCCGACTCCGCTGAGGCGGGCGGTCGTCGCACCTGCAGGGTCGCGGCGGCCGACCCGCTCGCGTCGAAGTGACTAACCTGGGGGATATGTCAGCATCCCCCGACCCGGTTCAGTCCTCCGGGCCGCACTCGGCCGACGAGCCCGACGGCTCCCGGCCGAGACTTCCCGAATCCATCGTCATCGCATCCGAACTGTGGATCGTGGTGATCCTGGCGCACATCGTCACCCTCGTGGCGACCTATGACCAGCAACGTGCGCAGTACCTCGACATGGTCGAGGGGATGGTGAAGGACGCCACCGCCGAACAACGTGACCTGATCACGTCGTCGGGTCTGTTCATCGGTTCGCTGGTGGTCGGTGCGGTGATCCAGTTCGGGGTGGCCATCGTCCTGATCCTGCTGACGCGCCGCGGTTACAACTGGGCACGGTTCCTGATCGGCGCGATCAGCATGTACCTGGTGATCACCACGTTCTTCACGCTGTTCGCCGATGTCTCGCCGGCGTGGGTGATGGTGCCGACCGTGATCGGCGGGGTCGCCGCACTCGGCGCGGTGGTGCTGTTCCTGCGCCGCGACTCCGATACGTACTGCAAGAAGATGGCGACGTTCCGGCGCGAGTCCAAGCGGCCGAAGGAACCGCCGCTTCCGTCGATGGTCTACCCGGGCGGCCAGTACCCGGGCGGCCAGTATCCGGGCAACCAGTACCCGGGGTGGTCCGCCCATCCGGGACAGACCCCGTATCCCACGCAGAACCCGTATCCGTCCGCACCGCCGCCGGGTCAGTACCCGGACGCGGGACGGTATCCGCCTGCTCCGGATGCCAACCGGCCGACCTCACCGCCGTCCGGTGGGTATCCTTCGATGCCGTCGGCACCCGCCGAATCGCAGTACCCGCCAGCCACCAACAGCGACGATGAAGCCGGAGACGATGACCCGAACCGCCAGCACCCCGGGGGCAAATCCAGTGAACAGGCCTGATCCCGCGCGCCGACCGAGCCTCGTCGTCTGGGCGTACCGCTGTTGGGTGACGTCGGGTGCGTTGCTCATCCTGCTGGGGATCGGGTTCGTACTGTTGGGGGTGTTCGCATCGGGTGCGACACTGGCGCCGGTCGGCATCGGCGTGCTGGTCGCGGCGGTCGGTGCGGCGATCGCCCTGATGGGCACCAAGGCCTACACCGGCGACGAGCGCTGGCGGTCCTCCCTGGCCGCGCTGACCCTCGTGTCGGTGGCGATGCTGTTGATCCTGAGCTTCCTGGCGATGTTCCTGGCGTTCGCGCTGCTCGCCGCGATCGTCGGACTGTTCGGTTCGTTGCTGGCCTACCGGCCGGAGTCGGATGCGTGGTTCACCGGCAAGGACCCGGCCGAGGTGGCCGAGCAGCAGCGCGGACGCCGCACCAAACGGTCCGCCAAGGGCGCTACCGGGCGGGGCAAGAAGCCGGGGCGGAGCTCTTCGTGAGTGGTGCGTCGACGCCTTCGGGCGGCCCGGAACCCACCGATGACGAGGCGGGCCGGGCGGCCGGGACCCCCGACGCAGACAGCACCGACGCAGACAGCACCGACGCAGACATCACCGACACCGACATCACCGACGCAGACCCGGCCGATGTCGAAGGCCCTGTGGACGCCGATGCCGGTGACGCCGATGATGACGATGACGAGGTCGTCCCCGCACCGCCTCGGATCCCCGAGACCGCGGTCGAACCGGGTGAGGTCCTGTTCGCCGAGTCTGGCGGGAGCTGGTGGGTGGTGGCGATCGGTCCCATCCTGATCGGCGCGGTGCTGGCGATGGAGATCAGCGGTCCCGGTCAGGTTCACTGGCCGGTCATCACGATCTTCGGACTCATCGTGATCGGTTTCTCGGTGGTCCAGGTGTTCGCCGCCCGCCGCCACGTCAGCGTCGAGCTCACCGAGACCACGCTGCGGCAGGGCACCCGGACGGTGGCGCTCGCCGACATCGAACGTATCTACCCCGAGAACAACGGGGCCGCGCCGCAGAAATGGGAGAGTGCGCCGGCACTCGGCGAACTGCACGGCGTCCCACGCCGCCGCAAGGGGGTGGGTGTCGAACTCTCCACCGGCGCCATCGCGCAGGCCTGGGCACGCGATGTGACCCGGTTCCGTACCGAGTTGTCGGAGGCGCACCTCGCCGTCCGGCTGGGTCTCCCGCCCCGCGGCTCCACGGAGTGAGGGTTCCCGGTGGCCCCCGCGCTGTTCGACCCGGACCCGTTCGCCGACGACGAGGACTGGAACCGCGTCCAGCGCAAGGAGACCACCACCCAGCGCCTCGACCGCAACTGGTCGGCGCTGCTCCAGGAGCTGCGGGTGGTGCAGACCGGTGTGCAGATCCTCACCGGATTCCTGCTCACCCTGCCGTTCCAGGAGGGTTTCGAGGACGTCGGTACCGGCTTCCGGATCGTCTATCTCGTCACCATCGGCTGCGCGATGGTGGCGACGCTGCTGCTGGCCGCGCCGGTGGCCCTGCACCGGGTGCTCTTCCGGCGTCATCGGCTACCGCTGCTGGTCACGATGGCCCATCGCTTCGCCTACATCGGGCTGCTGTGCCTCGGTGCGGCCCTGACCGGGGCGGTGGGGCTGGTGTTCGACATCACCGTGGGAACGGTGCCGGCACTGATCGCCGGGGCGGTCACGCTGACCGCCTTCGCCGGGTTCTGGCTGGTCTTCCCGCTGATCCTGCGGGCCCGTGACGACCCCCGCGGCGGTGACGACCACCACCCTGGAGACGACCACCCTGGAGACGACCACCCCGGAGACGACCATCCCGGTGACGACCGGACTCCGCCGCGGTGACGCGCGATCCGGGGGAGCCCGGCGTCAGCCGTGATCGAGCATCGGCGCCGACAGCAACCCCTCCGGGACCCCGAAGGCGTCGACGAGGGCCCGAGCGTGCGGCCGCAACTGCAGACACAGCTCGTTGACCCCGCGCCGGATGGCCTTGGCCCGTTCCACCGACACGTGCCGATGCATCAGGAACCACGCCAGGTCGTCCTCGAGGGCCGAGTAGACGAACAGATCGCATACGGTGCTCAGCAGGGTGGCCGCGGCCCGGGAATCGCAGTCGTCGATCGCCTGGACGAAGGCCTCGAGCACCACCCGTTCGGTGTGCGCGCGGCCCACCTTGAGCAGATGGTCCTGGGCGTTGTTGAACACCTCGAAGGCATCGTTGTCGTCGTCGCGGGCGCGCCGTAGGCGTTGGGCACAGGTGCGCACCAGATGGTCCTCCCGGTTGCGCAGCAACCGGATCTGGGTGGCGCGGTCGGTCAGTGCCGACTCCTCGGTGTCCTCGTCGGAGCTGTCGAGCAGGGTCTGCACCACCTGCCGCACGGCGGTCTTCTCGGCGACCACATCGCGCGCCATTCCCGCGACGAACCGCACCCAGCCGCCGGCCGAGAGTCCGCGGACGTCGTCGGCGTACGCCGACAGCAACTCCTTGGCGACCAGCTGCGTCAGGACGGTGTTGTCACCCTCGAACGTGGTGAACACGTCGATGTCGCCGCGCAGGATCGACAGCTGGTTCTCGTCGAGATATCCGGCGCCACCGCATGCTTCGCGCGCCACATTGATCGAATGCGAAGCATGCCAGGTCGAGTAGGCCTTCAGACCGGCTGCGGCGCTTTCGAGTTCGCGTTGTCGGGTGGAGTGTTCGGCGCCGGTGTCGGTGGACGACTGGACTTCGTGGAGTTCGGCGGTGAGCTCGTTCTGCGCGCAGGCGATCGCATACGATTTCGCGATCAGCGGCAACAGTTTTCGCTGATGTCCGAGGTAGTCGAGGATCAGGATCTCGTCGTCGGTGTCGGGGGCGTCGAACTGCCGGCGGACCAACCCGTACCGGGTGGCCAGGGTCAGGGCCTTGCGTGCGGCCGCACCGGCGGTCGCCCCCACCGACACCCGGCCCCGGATCAGGGTGCCGAGCATCGTGAAGAAACGCTTGTTGACGTTGTCGATCGGTGAGCGATAGGTGCCGTCGGCCTCGACGTCGCCGTACCGGTTGAGCAGGTTCTCCGCCGGGATGCGCACATGGTCGAAGCTGATCCGGCCGTTGTCCACCCCGGCCAGGCCGCCCTTGTATCCGCAGTCGCCGGTGGTGACCCCGGGCAGGTCGTTGCCGTCGGCGTCGCGGATCGGCACGACGAAGCAGTGCACGCCGTGGCCTTCCGGCTCGGCACCCGGAGCCGCGGTGATCAGCTGGGCGAACACCGCGGCCACGGTGGCGTGTTCGGCGGCCCCGCCGATGTAGTCCTTGCGTGCCGACGGTGTCGGTGAGTCGATGACGAACTCGCGCGTGTCGGCGTCGTAGGTGGCGGTGGTCTCGAGTTCCTGGACGTTCGACCCGTGACCGGTCTCGGTCATGGCGAAGCAGCCGAGCAGGTCGAGGTCGATGATGTCGGCGACGTAGCGTTCGTGATGGCGTGCGGTGCCGAGGTTCTCGACGGCGCCGCCGAACAGTCCCCACTGCACGCCGGCCTTCACCATCAGCGACAGATCGGCGTAGCCGAGCATCTCGATCGCGGTGATCGATGCGCCGATGTCACCGGTGCCACCGTGGTCGGCGCCGAATCCGGCTGCCGCGAAACCACGTTCGGCGAGGGCCTGCATCTCCTCGAGGGATCGGGCCCGCGCCTGCGCGAGCGTCCGGGACGGATCGGGGAGCAGGTCGGGGCGGTCGATCTGCTCCCGCACGGTGTCGCGGACGGCATGCCAGCGACCGTCGAGGGTGCGCCGCAGTCCGGCGACGAGCAGATCCCCGGCGCCCGGGGTCTCGTCGGGCCCGGCCGGCGCGCCGGTGGTGGTCGTCTCGGGAGTGGTGGTCTTCTCGGGAGTGGACACGGGATCCACCGTACGGATCGCCGATGTCGGGATGGGGGCGTTCGGCGCGGTTGGTCGACGAGCGCGGGCGTTTCGGCGCCGGTCAGGGCAACAGGCCCTGCCGTCGGGCCTCCACCACGGCCTCGTGGCGGTTGTGTACGCCGAGCTTGGCCCTCAGGTTCTTGACATATCCCTTGACGGTCTCCGGCCGCAGCGCCAGACGTTCGGCGACCTCGGCGTTGCTGCAGCCCAGTGCGAGGTGGGCCAGGACGTCGTTCTCGCGCCCCGAGAGCCGCGCGGCGTTCGGTGCGGTTGTCACTGCGCCGAGCCCCCGCAGGCGTTCCTCCACCCCGCGCAACTGTTCGGCGAGTGCCGGATCGGTGGTCGACGCCGCGATCTCCCGCAGGGCCACATAGCTCTCGATGATGCCGTCGGCCACCGAGGTGGGCATGGGAGCGGTCTCGGTGCGCGTCCGGTCGAGGTGTGCCACGCGGCGGTCCACCTCGTCGCGGACCTCGATCTCGCGGGCCAGCCGGCGGGCGGCCACCACCATCCGGGTGACCACGGTGTCACCGATCGGGGCCGGTGAGCGCAGTCCGCCGTAGAGCACCGCGCGGGTGCGCCCGCCCACCACCGCGGGTGCGGCGAGCAGCGATTCGATGCCCTCGCCGGACACCTCACGGTCGTAGTCGTGGGTGATCTCGGTGGAGTTGAAGTAGTCGGGGATCGAGCCGGCGCGACGCTCGACGATGGTGCGGCCGCCGAGCCCGCAGCGTGAGCTGATCACGAGGTCGCGCAGGACGGTGCTGCGGGTTCCCACGAATCCGCTGAGCAGCAGGTCTGGGCCGTCGACCACGCCGCCGAACAGCACCGGCAGCCCGGTGGACCGCTGGGCCTCGCGCAGCTCGGCACGCACGGTGTCGGCGTCGTCGGGCCGGAGCAGCGGATTGTCGGGCACCTGCGATCACCTCCACACCGAACCGGTCCACACCGGATGTCACGACCACCCCATTTCGGGGGTGGTGCATCGCCCAGTGTGATTCATACCGTGGGAGGAGTCCAAACGTAGCCGGTCTCACCGGCACCGATCACTACCCCCGGAGGAGACGATGTCTGTCTCGGCTTCCGACGCCACCGGCGTCCCGTCCACCGAACTCGACGCCGAGTTCGGCCGCATCGACTGCGGCGGTTCCAACCGTTCGGAGATGACGCCGCTGCGGTTCCTGGAGCGGTCGGCGTCGGTGTTCCCCGACCGTGCGGCGGTGATCTACGGGCAGCGCACCGCCACCTATGCCGAGCTCGCCGACGAGGTGCAGCGTCTCGCGCGCGTCCTCAAGAGCCGCATCACCCCCGGTGAGCGGATCGCCTACCTGGCGCCGAACATCCCGGAGATGCTGGTCGCCCACTACGCCGTGCCGCTGGCCGGCGGTGTGCTGGTCGCCCTCAACTCGCGTCTGGCCGGCCCGGAGCTGGTGTACATCCTCAACCACGCCGGTGTCACCACGCTGTTCTTCGACGCCGAGTTCCGCCACACCGTCGCCGCGATCGCCGACCAGGTCCCCGAGATGACCACCACCGTGGAGATCACCGACGCCGAGTTCGGGCCCACCCCCGGTGCCGCCGAGGCGTCCGGGATCGCCGGGCTGGTGTCCTACCCCGACTTCGTCGCCCTCGCCGGCGAGCTCGACCCCACGCCCATCCCGTGGACGGTCGACGACGAGAACACCGTCATCACGATCAACTACACCTCGGGCACCACCGGAAAACCCAAGGGCGTCATGTACACCCACCGTGGGGCGTACCTGAACTCGTTCGGCGAGACCTTCCACAACGGGTTCACCGGGCACAGCCGGTACCTGTGGACGCTGCCGATGTTCCACTGCAACGGCTGGTGCACACCGTGGGCGGTGACCCATGCGTCGGCCACCCATGTGTGTCTGCGTGCGGTCCGCGCCGACGCCATCTGGGATGCCATCGACAATCTCGGCGTCACCCACATGTGCGGTGCGCCGACGGTCTGCACCACGATCGCCGGATCGCCGCTCGCGCACCGGCTCGACCGTCAGCTGCGGATCACCACCGCCGGGGCCCCGCCGTCGCCGACGGTGATCGGTCAGCTCGAGGCGCTCGGTGTCACCGTGGTGCACGTCTACGGCCTCACCGAGGTCTACGGGCCGTACACGATCTGCGAGTACCAGGACGCCTGGGACGATCTCGACCCGGCCGAGCGTGCCGCCAAGCTGTCCCGGCAGGGTGTGGGGATGGTGCAGGCCGAGGATGCGCGGGTGGTGGTGCAGGGCAAGGTACCGCTGGCCGACGTCCCCGCCGACGGCGCGACCATGGGCGAGATCGTGCTGCGTGGCAACAACGTGATGGCCGGCTACTTCAAGGATCCCGACGCCACCCGAGAGGCGTTCGCGGGCGGCTGGTTCCACACCGGCGACCTCGGCGTGATGCACCCCGACGGCTACATCCAGCTGCGCGACCGGGCCAAGGACATCATCATCTCCGGCGGCGAGAACATCTCCACGATCGAGGTGGAGCAGGCCTTGGTCAGCCATGACGCGGTGCTCGACGTCGCGGTGATCGGTGTGCCCGACGAGAAGTGGGGTGAGCGTCCCCGCGCCTACGTCCTGCTGAACCCGGGGGCCACCCTGACCACCGAGGAGCTCGTCGAGTACGCACGAAAGCTGTTGGCGGGCTACAAGGTTCCGCGTGACATCGTCTTCGCCGACGATCTGCCGCGCACCTCCACCGGCAAGGTGCTCAAGTTCGAGCTCCGCAAGGACGCCGCCGAGGGTTCGGCATAGCCTCCTCGGGGAACTGCCGGGACCGGATGTCGGCGGGGCCGCGGCGGGTCGATACTGGTGACCATGGCACCGAGTGACATGGCCGATCCCACCGACCTGCGCACGCAGGTGGTCGCGGCGTCGATCAGGCTGTTCAGCGAGAACGGCTACGAGTCGACCACCGTCGACCAGATCGCCGCGGCCGCCGGGGTCTCACGACGCACCCTGTTCCGGCAGTTCCGGTCCAAGGAGGACATGATCTTCGGCGACCACGAGGCGCTGCTCGCGCAGGTCGCCGAGCGGTTGACCGCTGCCGGTGAGCGCGCCGACGACGACCCGTGGTCGACGGTGTGCGATGCGGCCGAGATCGTGTTCGTGCACTTCCACACCACCCGCGACCTGGCCGTCCGCCGGTTGCGAGTGGTGCAGAAGGTGCCTGCGCTGCGGGAGCGGGAACTGGTCACCACCACCCGCTACCAGCGGTTGTTCGAGGACTACCTGCGGACCCGGCTGCCCGGCGAGAGTCCGGTGCGGCTGATCGGTTTCGCCGGGGCGGTCACCGCGGCGCACAACTATCTGCTCCGCGCGATGATCCGGGGCGAGGCCGATGCCACGCTCGCGCGGTTGCGGACCGAGCTCACGCGCATCCGGCTGGCACTCGGTGCCGGGAGCTGGGAGTCGTCCTCGCCGCAGGCGATCCCCCCGGCACCCCAGGCGATCGGTCCGGTGCCCCAGGCGATCCCCCCGGCGCCGCAGGCGATCACCGTCGTCACATATCCGCTGGGTGCCGGTGCGGACGATGTGGCCGAGGCGGTCCGGCGGCATCTGGGTGCGTCAACATCGGGGTGCGATCGGCCCGGAGCAGGGACAATGGATGGGGACGTCGATTGACATGGCACTGCGTGCCATGCTGAACTGGTAACGAGCCACTCTTGTGGCACTGAGTGCCCGGAGACTGTCGTGAGGAGTTGTCATGGGTTTTGGTAATCCCGATTTCACTGTGTTCCAGTTGCCCGAGGAGCATGTCGCACTGCGCGAGGCCATCCGGGCGCTCGCCGAGAAGGAGATCGAGCCGTATGCGGCCGCGGTCGACGAAGAGGCCCGCTTCCCGCAGGAAGCGCTCGACGCCCTCGTCGCCAGTGGCTTCAACGCGATCCACGTCCCCGAGCAGTACGACGGCCAGGGTGCCGACTCGGTCGCCGCGTGCATCGTCATCGAAGAGGTCGCCCGCGTGTGTGCCTCCTCGTCGCTGATCCCCGCCGTCAACAAGCTCGGCACCATGGGTCTGATCCTCAACGGCTCCGACGAGCTCAAGGCCCAGGTGCTGCCGTCGATCGCCTCCGGTGAGGCGATGGCCTCCTACGCGCTGAGCGAGCGCGAGGCCGGTTCGGACGCCGCGGGCATGAAGACCCGCGCCCGCAAGGACGGCAACAACTGGGTCCTCAACGGCTCCAAGTGCTGGATCACCAACGGCGGCAAGTCGACCTGGTACACCGTGATGGCCGTGACCGACCCGGAGAAGAAGGCCAACGGCATCTCCGCGTTCATGGTCCACAAGGACGACCCGGGCTTCACCGTCGGCCCGCTGGAGAAGAAGCTCGGCATCAAGGGTTCGCCCACCGCCGAGCTGTACTTCGAGGATTGCACCATCCCGCTCGACCGCATCATCGGCGACGAGGGCACCGGCTTCAAGACCGCGCTGCAGACCCTCGACCACACCCGCCCGACCATCGGCGCGCAGGCCGTCGGTATCGCGCAGGGCGCCCTCGACCAGGCGATCGCCTACGTCAAGGACCGCAAGCAGTTCGGCAAGCCGATCGCGAGCTTCCAGGGTGTCGAGTTCATGATCGCCGACATGGCGATGAAGGTCGAGGCCGCGCGCCTGATGGTCTACACCTCGGCCGCCCGCGCCGAGCGTGGCGAGAAGAACCTGGGCTTCATCAGCTCGGCGTCGAAGTGCTTCGCCTCCGACGTCGCCATGGAGGTCACCACCGATGCCGTGCAGCTGTTCGGCGGCGCCGGCTACACCCGCGACTTCCCGGTGGAGCGCATGATGCGCGACGCCAAGATCACCCAGATCTACGAGGGCACCAACCAGATCCAGCGCGTGGTGATGAGCCGCGCCCTGCTGCGCTGATCTCCTCTGCATTCCTGACGCACCACTGCATTCCCTCTCACACGACGAAGGGCGTCCACTCCGCGGAGTGGACGCCCTTCGTCGTCGTCTCGGTGGTCAGGCGTAGGCGGGCTGAAAGGTCAGGCGCGCACCCTGTTTCGCGGCGGCGTCCCGGAAGTCCTTCAGCGCCCGCGGCATGTGGAATCCGTTGGTGACGATCAGGGCACCGGTCGCCCCCATCGCCTTGAGCATCCCGACGGTGTAGCTCGCGTTCTGCACGGTGCTGGTGGATCGGCCCTCGTTGACCATCTGCCACACCGGAACCCGACGCTTGATCAGTCCGAGGTTCATGAACTGGGCCTCGGAGACCGGCAGCCACCAGGTGTTGCCGCCGGACACGATCATCCGGTTGAACGGGTGCGATCGTGCCAGTTGTGCCGCGGTGTCGAGCCGTGCCGACAGGATGTCCGGGGTCTGCCCGAACGTCCCCATCTTGGCGCCGAGCACCACGATGTAGCGGGTCGGCGGACTCTGCCACAGGAACAGGCTCTCCCGGGAGAAGAGCTCGGAACTGCCGAGATCGCCGGCCGCGGCTCGCGGTTCCGGGGCGGCGCGCGCCGGTGCCGCAAGCGAAGTCGCCAGTGCGGCGACGATGGCCAGTGCTACCACGATCACTCGGAGGCGCATACCCGCAGAGTGTACGGAAGATCGTTAGGAGTGCGAATCGACGACGGTCGCCGATCCGGTCACGTTCCCCGGCCGATCGTCGACCGGGCACCCGAACTCGTTCACTGTGCTCCCGAACACGTTCACCGGGCGCCCGAACACGTTCACCGGGCTCTCGATCTCGTTGACCGGGCACCCGATCGCGTTGACCGGGCGCCCGATCGCGTTGACTGGGCGCTCGATCGCGTTGACCGGGCACTCGGAGCACTGTTCTGGCACGTTCGCCGAAGTCGGTGAAACCTGACGGCGTTCCAGTGCGTCTGATCATGCATGGACAACTCCGAAACATATCCGCCGACCACGATGCCCGACGTGGTCCGGCGTCCCGACATCCTCGCCGAGGAGGCGCTCACCGCCGAGCAGTTCGCCGCCGACTTCCAACGCCTGCGCGGGCGTGGCCACATCGAGCGATCGACCCTGATGTCCGCGCGCGAACGCATCATCGCCGTCGTCGGTCAGGCAGGCGGGGTGCCCGTCGTCGCCGGGGAGGCCGCTGCGATCATGCACGGAACCCGGTGGTTCGACGACGATTTCACCATCGAACTGATCCGGGGACAGAACTGCTCGGGCCGAAGGGCCACCGGAACCGTCATGAGGCGACTCGACCTCGAACCCTCGGAAATCGTCGAGATCGACCGAACCCTGGTGACCTCGCCACTTCGGACCGCCTTCGACCTCGGCCGACAACCCAGCCGACGGCGGGCACTGGGACGTCTCGACGCTCTCGCCGCTGCGACCGCGGTCGACCTGGACGAGCTGGCCGCATTCGCCCGCGCACAGAAGCACACCCGGAACGTCCGGCAGGTCCGTGAGTTGATCCCCCACATCGACCCCAAGGCGGAATCGCCGGGGGAGAGCTGGTTACGCCTGTTCTTCTTCGACGCCGGGATGCCCAAGCCGGAGAGCCAGGTGGAGGTCTTCGACGAGTATGCGCGGCTCATCGCCCGCTTCGACCTCGCATATCCGGGCCCACGGGTGGCCATCGAATACGACGGCGAGGAGTTCCATTCCTCACCCGAGCAGAAACGACACGACGAGGTTCGCGACGCCGAGGTGGGCGTGCTCGGTTGGGTCGTGGTGCGGGTGAACAAACAGCGGATGACCACCGCACCGTACGGCGTGGTGGCCGAGACCCGGTCACTCCCGCGTAAGCGTGGCGCCTACTTCACATAGTGCGGAACGGGTTCGGGGCCTATGTCACCACGTCCGGGGGCGCCCACGTGGTGGACGCCCCCGGACGGTGGTCGGTCGGTGGTCGCGCCGTCCCGGACCCGAACTGTCTCAGCTCAAAGCAACGTATTTCACGGTCAGGTACTCCTCGATCCCCTCGGAACCGCCTTCACGACCGATACCCGACTGCTTGACGCCGCCGAAGGGCGCTGCAACATCGGAGATCACACCGCGGTTGACGCCCACCATGCCGGAGTCCAATGCGGCCGCCACGCGCAGCGACCGGTCGAGGTCACGGGTGAAGAAGTATGCGGCCAGCCCGTACTCGGTGGAATTGGCGGCCTTGATCGCCTCCTCCTCGGTCTCGAACGAGCTGATCACCGCGACCGGACCGAAGATCTCGCCCCGAGTGACCGGTGCATAGGCATCGACCTGGTCGATAACGGTCGCCGGATAGAAGTAGCCCTTGCCCTCGGGCGCCTTGCCGCCCAACCGGACTCGGCCACCATGGGCGACGGCGCTCTCCACCGCGTCGGCCACCTTGTCGCGTTGCGCCTGCGTCACCAGCGGGCCGAGCGTCACACCCTCCTCGTAGCCGGCACCCATCCGCACCGCCGACATCTTCGCGATCAGCTTCTCGGTGAACTCTTCCAGCACACCAGACTGCACCAGGAATCGGTTGGCCGCGGTGCACGCCTCGCCACCGTTGCGCATCTTGGCCATGAATGCACCCTCGACGGCCTTGTCGACGTCGGCGTCGTCGAACACCAGGAACGGTGCATTGCCACCGAGTTCCATCGACGTGCGCTGGACGCGTTCGGCCGCCTGCGCCAACAGGTTTCGGCCCACCGGCGTCGAACCGGTGAAGCTGATCTTGCGAATCCGGTCGTCGGTGATGATCGACGACGACACCTCACGGGCATTGGTCGTCGGCAGCACGGTGAGCACCCCGCCGGGCAGACCGGCCTCGGCGAACACCTCGGCGAGCGCCAGCATGGTCAGCGGGGTCTCGTGTGCCGGCTTGACCAGCATGACGTTGCCGGCGGCCAGTGCCGGCCCGATCTTGCGAGTTCCCATGGCGAGGGGGAAGTTCCACGGGGTGATCGCGAGACTCGGGCCGACGGGTGCATGCGACACCACGATCCGGCCGGTCCCCGCGGGCGAGGTGGTGTACCGGCCACCGATCCGGACCGCCTCCTCGGCGAACCAGCGCAGGAACTCGTTGCCGTAGCGCACCTCGGCGACGCTGTCGGGCAGGGCACGACCGAGTTCCAGGGTCATCAGCATCGCCAGGTCATCGGCTCGGTCGGCGACCAGTTGGTATGCGCGACGCAGGATCTCGCCGCGCTCACGGGGTGCGGTGGCCGACCACTCGCCGGCCACCGCGGTCGCGATGTCGAGTGCACGGCGGGCGTCGTCCACGGTCGCATCGGCCACCGTGGCCACCGGCTCCTCGGTGGCGGGGTTGATCACCTCGAAGGTGCCGCCGTCTGACGCGGCGACCGATTCACCTCCGATCCACAGCCCGGTGGGGACCCCGTCGAGAACGGCTTGCGGATCGAGAACGTCGGTGGAGGACATACTGGGATTCCCTTCCTCGGTGAACTTTTCGGGGATGAACTTCTCGGGGATGAACTCGTCGGCGGTGAACTTGTCGGCGGCGGACTTGACCGCAGCGGATGATCTGGTTGAAAAGTGCTGTGGTCAGGCCAGTTTCAGGATCGCATCGCGCAGCACGCCGAGCCCCTCGCGGAGCAGGTCGTCGCCGATCACCAGCGGCGGGAGCAACCGGATGACGTTGCCGTAGGTGCCGCACGTCAGCACGATCACTCCCTGCGACGCGCACTCGGCGGCGATCGCCTTGGTGAGTGCCGCATCCGGGATCTTGGCGGCCGGATCGGTGGCGTCGACGAACTCGACGGCGATCATCGCGCCCCGGCCACGGATCTCACCGATCACCGGCTTGCCCTGCTCCGCAAGCTGATCGGCCACCGCCGACAGCTCGCCGACGGTGATCTCCTCGATATGCCGTGCCCGGGCGGGCAGATCGTGGGTCTCCATCTGCTCGATGGCCGCCAGGGCCGCCGCACACGCCACCGGGTTGCCCCCGTAGGTGCCGCCGAGTCCGCCGGTGTGCACCGCATCCATCAGTTCGGCGCGACCGGTGACCGCCGACAACGGCATCCCGCCGGCGATCCCCTTGGCCATCGTGACCAGGTCCGGGACCACACCCTCGTCGTCGGATGCGAACCATGTGCCGGTGCGGGCGAATCCGGCCTGCACCTCGTCTGCGATGAAGACCACGCCGTTCTCTCGACACCACGCGGCCAGCGTCGGCAGGAATCCCGGTGCGGGAACGATGAATCCGCCCTCGCCCTGGATCGGTTCGATCACCACCGCCGCCAGCGAGTCCGCACCGATCTGCACCGACATCGTCGAGATCACCTGTCGCGCAGCGGCCACGCCGTCGGCGCCGAAGGCGTCACGGTACGGGTAGCTCATCGGCATCCGGTACACGTCGGGTGCGAACGGGCCGAAATCGTGCTTGTACGGCATGTTCTTGGCGGTCAGCGCCATGGTCAGGTTGGTGCGGCCGTGGTAGGCGTGATCGAAACACACCACCGCGCTGCGGCCGGTCGCCAGTCGTGCGATCTTGACGGCATTCTCGACCGCCTCGGCGCCGGAGTTGAACAATGCGGTGCGCTTGTCGTGGTCGCCGGGCGTCATCGCATTGAGCTTCTCGGCGACGGCGACGTACCCCTCGTACGGCGCCACCATGAAGCAGGTGTGGATGAGGTGGCTCGCCTGGTCGGCGACGGCCGCCGAGACGGCCGGGTTGGCCGAGCCGACGGAGGTCACCGCGATACCCGAGCCGAGATCGATCAGCGAGTTGCCGTCGACGTCGACCAGCACGCCACCGTCGCCGTCGACGGCGTAGGTGCCCAGGGTGGAACTGATCCCGGCCGCGACATGGGCGTTCCGGCGTTCCTGCAGTTCGCGGGAGCGCGGCCCCGGCAGTTCGGTCACCAGTCGCCGCTCCTGCGGAAGTCGGTAGACGATCGGGGTGGTGGCAGTGGTCATGATCTTCACCTCGGCTCGTTCGGGTCCGGGTTCTCCTGCCCGGGCTCACCATCGAGTCTTCGCCAGACGACGCCGATCCGCGCCTGACAACTTGTCCAGTAGAACGTCGAACTCAGGACATCATGTCCATTGGGCTGGCGGTACGGTGGGGGAGTGACCGCGACCGTCCGCTGGCTGATGGCCCAACGCAGCCTCCAACTGGTGCTGCGCGGCGGCGCCGAAGGACTCGACCGCATACTCGATCACGCCGTCACCTCCGAACTCGTCGACGCCGCCCGGTGGCTGGTGGGCAACGAGGTGGTGCTCACCACCGGATTGCGCCTGCCCGCCGACGCCGACGGCCGCATTCGCTACCTGACCTCACTGCACGAGGTGGGGATCGCGGCGCTCGGCTTCGGGGTGGGACTCGGCCATGCGCAGATGCCCACCGAACTGATCGACACCGCCGACCGGCTGGGCCTCCCGCTGTTCGAGATCCCGTTGCCGATCCCGTTCGCGGCGATCACCCGCGCGGTCTTCGATCAGCTCGCAGCGCAGCGCTCGGCACGTCTGGTGGCGGCCGGCCGGGCGCAGCCGAGCATGACGCGGGCGGCCATCTCGGGCGGCGCCGACGCGGTGGTGCACGAGCTCGCCGACGCCGTCAGCAGCCGTGTGGTGTTGCTCGATGCGATGTACGCCGAGGTCACCGCATCCCGGCGGGTCGACGGCGACGCCGAACGCCTCCGGGCATTGGTGACCCGTGACCCGGCATCGGCGGGAGCCGTGCGTGTGGACGACGACCTCACGCTCACCGTCTCCCGGATCGGAACGGGTACAAGGACATACGGATACCTCGGGGTGCTGGGACCGTCGCTCGACGATGTCTCGCGGATGCTCATCGGACATGCGGTGTCACTCATGGTGATCGAGTACGACAAGCCTCGTGTGGTCCGCCGCGACACCGACGGGTTGCAGGCCGACGCCCTCGCCGCGGCGATGGACGGCATCGTCGGCGTGACCGGACTTCGGTTGTTGCACCGCGCGGCCGACCCCGACGGCCGCGTGCGGGCGGTGGTCTTCGTCTTCGCCGACGCCGACGCCGCCCATCGCGGTGCGCTCACCCTCGTCGACGAACTCGAACATCGTTGGCGCGCAGTCTTCGTCCACCGCGACAGGTCCGAGGTGATCGCTCTCCTGCGCGGTGACGACCCGACGCCTGTGGCCGCGGCGCTGCTCCGTGTCCTCGGAATGCGCGCTCCCGTCCGCGGGGGGATCGGCGCCCCGGTCGACCTCGCCGCCGACGGCCGGCCGCTGCCGGGCGCGATCGGCGAGTCGGTGGCCCAGGCACGGCTCGCCGCGCGTTCGGCCACCGCCGGCCGGATGGTGGATCTGGCCGGCGCGCAATCACTTCTGGAGGTGGAGCCGGTGCGCTCGATCCTCGCCGACACGCACCTGCATCGCCTCGCCCCGATCGTCGCACACGACCGCGACCACGGCACCGACCTGCACCGCAGCCTGCTCGCCTTCCTCGAGGCCAACGGCAACTGGGGCGTCGCGGCCGCTGCACTCGGCGTGCACCGGCACACCCTGCGCAGCCGGATCGAGCGGGTCGCGGCACTGCTCGGTACCGATCTCGACGACGCCCGTGCCCGGGCCGAGTTGCTGCTCATGATGTTGGGTGCCGAGACATGATCGGCGGGGGTGGCGCCATGAGACGACTGCTGCCATTGGTCGTCGCGATGGCCACCGCATTCCTGGTCGGCGGCTGCACGACGGGGGATGGCGGTGAAAAGTTTACGACCGCAAACACATCCACCTCGGCAGCTGCCGCATCGCCGACGTCGTCCGGCGCGGCACCGCCATCGGCGCGGTATGTCAATCTCGGCGACAGCTACGCCGCGGGCACCGGTGTGACACCCCTCGTCGAGGGATCGAATCCGTTCTGTCAGAGGTCCTCCCGCAACTATGCGCAGCTGCTTGCCGAGCGGTTGCAGACGCCGCTCACCGACGTCGCCTGCGCAGGCGCCCGGACCGCCGATCTCACCACCGACCAGTACTTCGGTGTCGCACCACAGCTCGATGCGCTCGGACCCGACACCGAACTGGTCACCCTGATGCTCGGCGGCAACGACGAGGACACCTTCGGCGGTGCGATCCGGGTGTGCGGTGCGGCCGCCCCGACCGACCCCACCGGTTCCCCCTGCCGCGACCAGCACGGCGACGAGTTGTCGGCGCCGATCGCCGAGACCATCGAACCCGACCTCGAACAGGGTCTGCGCGAGATCCGGTCGGCCGCGCCGCACGCACGAGTGGTGATCATCGGCTATCCGTGGATCGTCCCGGCCACACAGGGGTGCTATCCGACGGTGCGGATCGCCACCGGTGACGTGCCGTATGTGCGGGCACTGCAGGCCGACCTCAACGCCGCGGTTCGCCGTGCCGCCGAGGCCACCGGCGCCGACTTCGTGGACATGTCCACGGTGTCCGACGGGCACGACGCCTGCGCCGGGGACGACCGCTGGGTGGAACCGCAGCAGGGATCGACCGCCCGCATCACACTGCATCCCAATGCGCGGGGCCAGCAGGCGATCGCCGATCAGGTGGAGCGCACCCTGGGCCGGTAGCGGTGGCCGTCGCGATCGGGAGAGGTCGGCTCGGCGGGTGTCTTGGTGGTCGAGCCAGGACCCGTGTCGAGGCCTGGTGGGTCGAGGGTGTCGGTGAGCGGGTTGCTGGGTTCCTCGTCGGCTCGGACGGTGTGTGTGTTGGTGGTCGAGCCAGGACCCGTGTCGAGGCCTGGTGGGACGAGGGTGTCGGCGACCAGGTCTCCGGGGGCGCCTCGCGCGTCCGGCCGGCCCCGTCACCACGCGCCGCGATGTGCGGTCAGGACACCCTCGGACCCTCGCGCACCGCTTTGACCAGGGTGAATTGGGGCGCCCTCAAACGATTTGGAACACTGGAGCGCGTGACCAGATCCGCCGATGTCGCCGCGAAGTCCAGTGAACTCTTCCAACGGGCGCAGCACGCCATCCCCGGCGGGGTCAATTCGCCGGTCCGCGCGTTCTCCGCGGTGGGTGGCGATCCCCGGTTCATCACCTCGGCCAAGGGCTGGGAACTGACCGACGCCGACGGCAACACGTACGTCGACCTCGTCTCCTCGTGGGGGCCGATGATCCTCGGTCATGCGCATCCGGCGGTGGTGGAGGCGGTGCAGCGTGCCGCGGCCACCGGCCTGTCGTTCGGTGCGCCCACCGAGGCCGAGGTGGAACTGGCCGAGGAGATCATCGACCGCGTCGACCCCGTGCAGCGGGTCCGCCTGGTGAACTCGGGCACCGAGGCCACCATGTCGGCGATCCGTCTGGCCCGCGGTTTCACCGGCCGCCCCAAGATCATCAAGTTCTCCGGCTGCTACCACGGCCACGTCGACGCCCTGCTCGCCGACGCCGGCTCGGGTGTCGCCACCCTGGGCCTGCCGACCAGCCCCGGTGTGACCGGCGCGTCCGCGCACGACACCCTGGTCCTGCCGTACAACGACCTCAAGGCCGTCGCGAAGGCATTCGAGGAGTTCGGCGACGACATCGCCGCGGTGATCACCGAGGCGGCGGCGGGCAACATGGGCGCGGTGGCCCCGCACGACGGCTTCAACGCCGGTCTGCGGGAGCTGACCCGTCGGCACGGTGCACTGCTGATCATCGACGAGGTCATGACCGGATTCCGGGTCAGCCCGGCCGGCTGGTACGGCCTCGAGGGCGTGGGCGCCGACCTCTACACCTTCGGCAAGGTGATGAGCGGCGGCCTGCCCGCCGCGGCGTTCGGTGGTCGCGCCGACGTGATGGAGCGTCTGGCCCCGACCGGCCCGGTCTACCAGGCGGGCACGCTGTCGGGGAACCCGGTCGCCGTCGCCGCCGGCCTGGCCACGTTGCGGGCCGCCGACGCCGACGTCTACTCCCGCCTCGACGCCAACGCCGACCGCCTCGCCGACCTGTTCGGTGCGGCGCTCACCGAGGCCGGGGTGGGTCACCGGGTGCAGAAGGCGGGCAATCTGCTCAGTGTGTTCTTCACCTCCGACCCGGATGTCGTGATCGCCGATTATGCCGCGGTCAAGAACACCCAGACCTGGCGTTTCGCCCCGTTCTTCCACGCACTTCTCGACGCCGGCGTGTACGCGCCACCCAGCGCGTTCGAGGCCTGGTTTGTCTCTGCGGCGCTGGACGAGGATGCTTTCTCACGGATCGCCGACGCACTGCCCGCGGCGGCGCGCGCCGCGCGTGAGGCCACCGACCCCACGGCAACCAACCGGGAGAACTCCTGATGCACACGATCGTCCACATGATGCGACACGGTGAGGTGTACAACCCCGACGGCATCCTGTACGGCCGTCTGCCCGGCTTCCACCTGTCGGCAACCGGACGCGGACAGGCCGAGCAGGTCGGCCGCGCCCTCGCCGACCACGACATCACCGCGGTCTTCGCCTCGCCGCTGCAGCGCGCGCAGGAGACCGCCACCCCGATCGCCGGCGCCCACGATCTGCCGATCATCACCAACGAGGAACTGATCGAGGCCGACAACGTCTTCGAGGGACTCCGGGTGTCGGTCGGCGACGGTGCCCTGCGCAAGCCGCGGCACTGGCCCAAACTGCGTGACCCGTTCACCCCGTCGTGGGGCGAGCCCTACATCCAGCTGGCCCACCGCATGCTCGCCGCCGCCAACAAGGCGCGCGACGCCGCCCGCGGCCACGAAGCGGTCTGCGTCAGCCACCAGCTGCCGGTGTACACGCTGCGCCGGTTCCTCGAGGGCCAGCGCCTGTGGCACGACCCGCGTCGGCGGCAGTGCTCGCTGGCATCGCTGACCAGCCTGATCTACGACGACGACGCGCTCGTCGACATCATCTACTCGGAGCCGGCGGGCGCATCGGATCCGCTGGCCACCGGAGCCTGAGGTCGCCCGGTGGTTCGTCGTGTCGTCCTCGTGTTGTGTGCAGTGCTCGCCGCCGTCGTCGCCCTTTCCGGCTGCAGTACCGGCAACGACGCGGTCTCCCAGGGCGACACGTTCCAGTTCGTCTCTCCCGGCGGCAAGACCGTCATCACCTATGAGCCGGACGGCCGCAAGCAGATCGCGGAGGTCTCCGGCGAAGATCTGGTGACCGGACAGCCGTTGTCGATCGACGATCCGCGGTTCGCGAACAAGATCGTCGTGATCAACGTGTGGGGATCGTGGTGTGGTCCGTGCCGTGGTGAGGCCGCCGCACTCGAAGAGGTCTACGAGAAGTACAAGGCCGACGGCGTGGAGTTCCTGGGCATCAACCTGCGCGACGACCGGCAGTCGGCACAGGACTTCGTCTCCGATCGCAAGGTCGGGTTCCCGTCGATCTACGACTTCCCGGGTGCCTCCCTGGCAGCATTGACCACCCCCACCTCGGTGGTGCCGACGACGATCGTGCTCGACCGGCAGCATCGTCCGGCCGCGGTGTTCCTCAAGTCGGTGACCGCCGACGAGCTCGGCGCCGAGGTGGCCCGGGTCGTCGCCGAGACACCGGAACCGAGCGCACCGTGAACGGGATCGGACAGACCTTCGCCGACACCGTCTCCTCGGGGCCGCTGCTGCTGGCGCTCGGCGCATGCGTGGTGGCCGGGCTCGTCTCGTTCGCCTCGCCGTGTGTGGTGCCGCTGGTGCCGGGCTATCTGTCGTATCTGGCCGGGCTGGTCGGCGCGGAGGCCCCCGCGATCACCGTCGACGAGTCGCCCAAGCGTGGGCGTTCGCGGGTCGCCGTCGCCGCGGCACTGTTCGTCCTCGGCTTCACCGTGGTCTTTGTCGCGGCCACCGCCACCGTCCTCGGCATCACCTCGACGTTCATCCTGAATCATCAACTGCTGCAACGTATCGGCGGTGTGGTCACCATCCTGATGGGTTTGGTGTTCCTGGGTCTGGTCCCGATGATGCAGCACGAGTTCCGGTTCGCCCCGCGCCAGATGTCCAACATCGTCGGTGCCCCGCTGCTCGGTGGTGTCTTCGCCCTCGGCTGGACCCCGTGCCTCGGTCCGACGCTCGCCGCGGTCATCGCCACCGCGTCGGGCACCGAGGGCGCCACGGCCGCCAAGGGGGTGTTGCTGATCGTCGCCTACTGCGCCGGTCTGGGCATCCCGTTCGTCATCCTCGCGTTCTCCTCGGCGTGGGCCCTGCGCAGCCTCGGGTGGCTGCGCAACCACGCCCGCCTGATCCAGGTGTTCGGCGGCATCATGCTGATCGCCGTCGGCATCGCCCTGGTCACCGGACTGTGGGATCAGTTCATCGTGTGGGTGCGGGACGCCTTCATCACCGATCAGGAGCTCCCGGTATGACCCGTGCCGACGCCCCGGTCGCCGAGAATCCGGCCGACCCCCACCTGCCCCGCAAACCGCACTGGGCCATCCGACGACTCTGGTGGCCGCTGCGCAACGTGTGGCGTTCGCTCACCTCGATGCGCACCGCGCTGGTGCTGCTGTTCCTGCTGGCCCTTGCGGCCATCCCGGGCGCCTTGCTGCCCCAGCGCACACTCAACGAGCAGAAGACGCTGACCTACATCGCCGACCACGGCTGGCTCGGCGAGTGGATGGACCGGCTGCAGCTGTTCGACGTGTTCTCCAGCGTCTGGTTCACCGCGATCTATGTGCTGCTGTTCATCTCGCTGGTGGGCTGTCTGACCCCGCGCATGATCGAGCACGCCAAGAGCCTGCGCGCCAGGCCGGTCGCCGCGCCCCGCAACCTGGGTCGGCTGCCGCGGCACCTGACCGCCACCGTCGACGGCGATCCCGAGGAGATCGGCGACCGGATCGCCGGGAACCTGCGCGGATGGCGTCGGCAGGTGGTGGTGCGCGAACCGTCCAAGGCCTACCCGGACGGCTGCGTCGAGGTGTCGGCGGAGAAGGGGTACCTGCGCGAGTTCGGCAACCTGGTCTTCCACTTCGCGTTGCTGGCACTGCTGATCGCGATCGCCGCGGGCAAGCTGTACGGCTACGAGGGCACCCGGAGCCTGGTCGCCGACGGCGAGCAGGGGCTGTGCAACACCTCGACCGCGGTGTACGACTCGTTCCGTGCCGGTGCGCTGGTCGACGGCACCGATCTCAACCCGTTCTGCATCCGGATCGACGACTTCTCGGCGACCTTCCTGCCGAGCGGCCAGCCCGACATGTACGACGCCACGGTCTCCTACGTCGACGGCACCGGCGCCGGCACGAACCCGGCGGACTGGGCGAAGACCTCGATCAAGGTCAACGAGCCGCTGCGGATCGCCGGTGACCGCGTGTACGTGCTCGGCAACGGCTTCGCCCCGACGTTCAGCGTGACCTTCCCGAACGGGGAGAAGCGCACCCAGACCGCCCTGTTCATCCCGGACGAGCTGCAGACGATGCTGTCGTCGGGTGCGGTGCGCTACGACACCCCGGCCGGCATGTACCCCGACGAGGACGTCCGCCGCAAGAACCAGATCGCGATCGAGGGGATCTTCGCGCCCGACGCCTTCTATCACGGCACCCTGCTGAGCTCGGCGTCGCCGGTGCCCGACGATCCGCAGGTCGCGATCCGCATCTACAAGGGCGACACCGGTCTCGACACCGGGCTGCCGCAGAATGCGTATTCGCTCGACCAGCAGCTGATCAACCAGGGCCGGTTGCAGCGTCAGGCGCAGGCGAACCTGGCGGTGGGCGCGAGCACCAAGCTGGCCGACGGCACGGTGGTGAGCTTCGACGGCTACAAACGCTGGGTGTCGGTGCAGGTCTCCCACGATCCGGCCCAGAACTGGGTGCTGATCAGCTCGGTCGTGATGCTCGTCGGACTGCTCGTGTCGCTGCTGGTGCGGCGCCGCCGGGTGTGGGCGCGTCTGGTGCCCGAACCGGGGCAGTCGAACGCCGACGGGGAACGACGTACTGTAGTAGAGATTGCCGGGCTGGCCCGTACCGATCAGGCGGGTTGGGGCGAGGGCTTCGACGAGCAGGCCACGGCGCTGCTCGCGTCCGAGCAGAGGTCCTCGGGACCGGCGAGCCGACTGCGCAGGCTGTAGTCCCGCGCGGCGCACACAGATGAGGTGACATCGATGGACAACGTGACGGTGCAGGTCGACGAGACGCTGGCACGCTACTCCGACCTGCTCTACGGCACTGCGATCACGGTGTACGTACTCGCGATGCTCATGTTCTGGGCGGCGCTGGCCGGTGCACGGACGCGTCGCCTGGCCGCCAAGGAGGAGCTCGTCGCCGCGGGTGCGGCCGGCGGGTCCACCGTCGAGCGGGTGCCCGGCAAGGTCGCCGACGACCCACGCGCGTCACGCACCTTCTCCGACCGGATCGCCGCGATGGCCTACCCGGTGGTGTTCGTCGGTCTGGCCGCGCATGTGGCCTCCATCGTCACCCGCGGTGTCGCCACCGACCGTGCCCCCTGGGGCAACATGTACGAGTTCATCTCGCTGACCTGTGCCGCCTGTGTCGTGGCGGGTCTGGTGGCCCTGCGCAAGCCGGCCAACCGTGCGCTGATGTCGTTCGTGCTGCTGCCGGTCACGCTGCTGATGTTCATCGGCGGACGCTGGCTCTACACCCAGGCCGCCCCGGTGGTGCCCGCACTGAAGTCGTACTGGCTGGCCATCCACGTCTCGATCATCTCGATCTCGTCCGGTGTGCTGCTGGTCTCCGGTGTCGCGAGCCTGCTGTATCTGGCCAAGATGCGGTGGGGTGCCGCGGCCGAGGAGAACGACCGCCCGGGTGGCGGCTTCAAGGGTGGCGTGATCCGCCTGGTGGCCCACATCCCGTCGGCGGAGTCGCTGGACCGGCTGGCCTACAAGTGTGTGGTGTTCGGTTTCCCGCTGTTCGGCCTCGGCGTCATCTGCGGCGCGATCTGGGCCGAGGCGGCCTGGGGCCGGTTCTGGGGCTGGGACCCCAAGGAGACGGTGTCGTTCATCGCGTGGGTGATCTACGCGGCGTACCTGCATGCACGGGCCACGGCGGGCTGGCGCAACACCGCGGCCGCCTGGATCAACGTGGCCGGCTTCATCGCGCTGCTGTTCAACCTGTTCATCATCAACCTGGTGGTGTCCGGGCTGCACAGCTACGCCGGGCTCTGATCGGCCGGCTCCGCCCGCCGCTGGGCCGTCCCGCCGTCGACGGCGGGTTCAGGCCGCGCCGCTCCCGTTGTCGGATCGTTCGGCGGCCAGTTCGGCCTGGGTCTTGAGTACCTTGAGCAGCCCGATCATCGCCTCGATGGTGTCCGGGCACAGTGCACCGAGGTCCACGTTGGCGAGTTGACCGCGTGTCACCGCCAGCAGTTGGACGTAGTCCTGCTGTCGGCGGACGCGGTCGATGTCCTGCTCGGGATTGCTGAGGAAATAGGTGACGCTCACCTCGAAGGCGCGTGCGATGCCCTCGACGGTGCGGAACGACGGCGTGCGGGCCTTGCCCGTACGCAACTGGGAGATGTAGGCGTCGCTGACCGAATAGCCGAGCGCATTGGCCTTGGCCGCGATGCGCTTACCGGTGTACGGCTGACCGTTGTGGTCGCGGACGGTGTCGAACAGCCGACACAGCTTGTCCGAGAAACTGTGGCCGTTACCGCCAAGTCCGTCGTCGCCGTCCACGCTTCCTCACTCGTCGCCCCCGCTTCACGAGTATCTGAGGTTACCCGAGTGACAGCTGTATAGGACAGTGGATCGGTGCATCGGACAACCGAATACAGTACCGCTGAACTGGGAATTCACATGAACGAAGGACGGTCACGAGTACGACGGTCCCGATCAGGTGTCGTCGGCGTCGGGACCGGACTGGCCGGGACGGTGGGTTCGACGATCGAGATCCATCAGGAAATCGGGATCGTCGTCCGGGCCGACTGGCCCGCGATGGCGGGCCCCCGCGCGTTCGGTCACCTGCGGTCCGAATGTCCGCCACAGCAGGAATCCGATCGCGATGAGCCCGATCAGGGTGAACAGCAGTGCCATGGCAACCTCCCGTCCGCAAGCTTACGTGAGTTGCGGACGGGCGGGTCGGCTGTGGCGAATCGGTGGTGTCGGCGGTGTCGGCGGACCGGTGATGTCGTGGAGGTGGCGGTCAGGGGACGCGGCGGTTGAGCAGGGCGACGACGTCTTCCTCGCGGAAGCGGCGGTGTCCGCCCGGGGTGCGGATGGAGCCGAGGATTCCGGAGGTGGCCCAGCGAGCAACGGTCTTGGGGTTGACGTTGAACATCGCGGCCACCTGTCCAGGAGTCAGCGTGTGCTGGCTCGCGAGGCCGGGGGTGATGACGCCTGCGGTGTTCGGTTCGATGGCGGTCATGGGACTCCCTTTGTCATGGTCGGAAACCGGACGCCTCCGACACGGTCGCGCGGTGCGCGCTTGCCACCATGAATACACGCAAATCGCCCAGGTACTCGAACATTCAGGAGGAGGTAAAGGAAGCGTAAAGAGGCCTGTGACCTGCATGAAGCCAGGACCAGCGGCTTTTACCGACCCTTGGGAACCGCAGGTGCATCCTTTTGTGGTCCGTGGCGTCAAACAGTGGACGATGTCCCTCGTTCGGACCACCGCGATGGCACAGTTTTACACATGACCCCTCGGGGCCGGAACGGTTGACATCGTCCCGGCTCGCGTCGAGCCGACGTTCCGCCCCGTCAACCTGTCCCCCGAATCCGGGCAATCGGTGCCCCGGCCGCCCGATCGGGCGTCCGGTCGGTGACCTGATCGCGGGGACGTACCCTGGAGGGCGTGAGTGAAGAGCAGAAAGAGCACGTCGGTGCGGGTGACCTCACCCTGTCGATCGCGCTGTACACCGTCGCCCGTCTGGTCTTGGTCGTGGCGCTCGCCGCGATCATCTGGGGCGTCGGAAAACTCGCGGGTGTCGACGTGCCCCTGCTGGTGGCCGCGGTCTTCGGGGTGCTGATCGCCCTGCCGATGGGCATGGTGGTCTTCAAGAAGCTCCGGGTGCGCGTCAACAACCAGATCGCCATCGTCGACGGACAGCGCCGTGCCCGCCACGAGGATCTCCAGTCGCGCCTGCGCGGCGGCAACTGAGCATGACCGGTGATGTGCGGCCGGCCGGGGCCCGGACCGTCGACATCGACCGCCGCCTCGACCGTGCCTGGGCCGACAACGCGGTCCGGCTGATCGACGCCGACACCCGACGCAGCGCCGACACCCACCTGTTGCGTGTCGAACTCCCGGAATGGTCCCGCTGGACCGCCGACGACGGCCGTCCCACCGGCGTCGACCTCTACCTCAAGGACGAGAGCACCCATCCCACCGGCTCGCTCAAGCACCGGCTGGCGCGCTCGTTGTTCCTCTATGCGATCTGCAACGGCTGGATCACCGAGGGCACCCCGGTGATCGAGGCGTCCTCGGGCTCGACAGCGGTCAGCGAGGCCTACTTCGCGCGGCTGATCGGCGTCCCGTTCATCGCGGTGATGGCCGCGTCCACCTCGCCGGCCAAGACCGCGCTGATCGAACGGCAGGGCGGCCGGTGCCACCTCGTCGAACGTGCCAACCAGGTGTACGACGAGGCGCTGCGGCTCGAGCGTGAACTGGGCGGTCATTTCATCGACCAGTTCACGATGGCCGAGCGTGCCACCGACTGGCGCGGCAACAACAACATCGCCGAGTCGATCTTCGCGCAGATGGCCGACGAGGAGCATCCGATCCCCACCTGGATCGTGGTCGGCGCGGGTACCGGCGGCACGTCGGCGACCCTCGGCCGCTACCTGCGCTACCGCCGCCATCCCACCTGGCTGGCCGTCGTCGACCCGGAGAACTCGGTGTTCCTGCCCGCCTATGCCGCCGGTGACGGTTCGATCACCTCCGACGCGGGGTCGCGGATCGAGGGTATCGGTCGCCCACGCGTGGAACCGTCGTTCGTCTCGCAGGTGATCGACCGGATGATCGGTGTGCCCGACGCCGCCTCGATCGCCGCCACCCATGCGATCAGTGACCGGCTCGGCCGCCGCGTCGGCGGATCCACCGGCACCAACATGTGGGGTGCGCTGGCGCTGGTCGCGGAGATGGTCGCCGAGCGTCGCGCCGGCAGCGTCGTGACGCTGCTGTGCGATTCCGGTGACCGGTATGCCACCACCTACTTCGACGACGACTGGCTCGCGGCGCAGCAACTCGATCCGGCCGGGCCCGCCGCGGTACTCGAGGAGTTCTTCGCCACCGGACGCTGGATCGACTGACCGCTGCTCGCGGTTCGGTGGTCCGGCTACGATCACTCCCGTGGCTGACGGGGAGCAGAATCTGGTCGAGGCGATCGATCTGGTACGTGAGTACCGGCTGGGCGAGGAGCGGGTGCGTGCACTCGACGGCCTCGACCTGAGTCTCGCGGGCGGTCGGTTCGTCTCCGTGGTCGGACCGTCGGGCGCGGGCAAGTCGACGCTGCTGCACCTCATGGGGGCCCTCGACACCCCGACGTCGGGAACCATCCGGGTCGCCGGTGTCGACCTCGGGTCGCTCGACGACGCCGCGGCGTCGGAGTTCCGGCGCACCACCGTCGGCTTCGTCTTCCAGTTCTTCAATCTCGTCCCCACCATGTCGGCGTGGGAGAACGTCGCCCTGCCCCGACTGCTCGACAGTCAGTCGCTGCGCAAGGCCAAACCGCGCGCCATCGAGCTGCTCGAGCGGGTCGGCCTCGGCGACCGCGTCGACCATCGTCCGTCGGAGTTGTCCGGCGGACAGATGCAGCGGGTGGCCATTGCGCGGTCGCTGATCATGGAACCGGCCATCCTGCTCGCCGACGAGCCCACCGGCAACCTCGACTCCGCCACCGGCGCATCGGTTCTCGAACTGCTCTCCGACGTCGCCCACGAGGGTGGCGACCGGCTGGTGGTGATGGTGACCCATGATCCCAACGCTGCATCGGTCGCCGACCAGACCATCACCGTGCGGGACGGAAAGATCGCGTGAGGTCGGTGCCGGCCCGGCTCGGCGCGGGTCTGGGCCGCGTCCGCCTGCTCAACCTGCGCGAGATCCGCACCCACCGACTACGCCTGTTCACCTCGCTGATCGTGGTGATCGTGTCGTCGGCGCTGCTCGTCGCGGTGCTCGGCACCTACGGGTCCCTGACGGCGTCGGTGCGTCAGTTCAACGCCGCGATCGCCGGCACCGCCGACCTCGAGGTCGCCGCCATCGCCGACTCCGGTGTGGAACAGGACCTCGTCGGCCAGATCCGTCGTGACGTCCCCGACGTCAAGGCCGCGGTGCCGATGGTGCGCGGGTCGGTGACCATCGGCGACCGCACCATCCCGCTGCTGGGTTCGGACTATCAGGTGACGTCGTTGTCGGGGGAGGTCGCCGCAGCGGCCGAGGCCGGTGGCCCGTCGGTGTCGCTGGACGACCTGGCCGACGGGATCATCGCCGGACCGGGGACCGGACTCCATGAGGGACAACAGGTCTCGATCGGCGACACCGAGGTTCGGGTGTTGCGGGTGGTACCCGGGGGCTCCGCGGACGAACTCAACCAGGGCAACTACATCTTCGCCTATCTCGGTCTGGCGCAACGACTCACCGGGATGGACGGTCGGGTGGACTCCGTCCTGGTCGTGGTGGCGCCGGGGGCCGATGTGGCCACCGTGCGTTCGGGGATCGAGCGGGTCGTCGACGGCCGGGCGGTGGTGGTGAACCCGGATTTCCGTGCAGAACAGGCCGAGGTGGCCAGTTCGGTGACCCGTGATGCCACGCTGCTCGTCTCGCTGGTGTCGCTGGTGATCGCCGCGTTCCTGGTGTTCAACACCATGAACATGGCGGTCGCGTCGCGGCGGCAGTCGCTGGCGATGGTTCGCGCGCTCGGCGCCCGTCGTGGTGATCTCGTCGGCGACATGCTCGGTGAGGCGGCGCTGTTCGGTCTCGTGGGTGGTCTGATCGGTGTGCCGCTGGGGTGGGCGGCCGGCCGCTGGGCGATCTCCACCGTGCCCGCGCTGAACCGCGATCAGGTGTCCATCGAGATCGGCTACCACCTGCCCGGGTATGCGCCGGTGGTGGCCGTGGTGGCGTGTGTGATCGCCTGTGTGGCGGCGACGAGTCTGGCTGCGCGGTCGGTGTTCTCGGTGTCGCCGGTCGAGGCGATGTCGCAGGGTGAGGCCGCCGCGGACGCCTCGTCGCGGCGCGGCCCGCTGGTGTGGGTGTCCGCGATCGCCGGGATCGTCGGCCTGATCGGATCGTGGGTGATCGTGGCGACGGTGCCCGACCGTCCCGCGATCCTGGCCGGCGCGGTCTACGCGATCGGCGCGCTCCTGTTGTGTTTCGCGCTCACCAAGCCGCTCGTCGGGATGGTGGTGCGGCTGGCCCGGCTGTTCGGCGGTCCCGGACGGCTCGCGTCGGTCAACACCGAACGCGCACCGCGCCGCGCCTGGGCCACCCTGATGACCGTCGCGGTGGCGATCGCGGTCGGTATCGGAACATCGGGTGCGCTGGACAATCTCGTCGGATCGATCTCGAAATCCCTGGACGGCCTGGGTGATCCGGACTTCTATGTCTCGTCCACCGGCAAGGAGCAGGTGCCGCTCGGGCCCGTCCTCCCGGAACAGATCGCCGGCGAGGTCCGTGCGGTTCCCGGTGTCGCCGAGGTGATTCCGGGACAGTGGGCGTCGGTGAACATCGGTGACGCGCGGGTGCTGATGCAGGGCCTCGTGCCCGGCTCCAAGGCGCCGTTCATGCGCAAGGCGAGTGCCGAGGCGGTGCAACAGGTGCTGGCCGGTGACGGCATCCTGCTCTCCAACGTGCTGGCCCGTACCCTCGACGCCCACGTCGGTTCCACCCTCCGGCTGGCCACCCCGACCGGATACCACGACCTCGTGGTCCGCGACACCGTCGACTACGTCTCCATCGATTCCGGAACCGCGGCGATGTCGAGCACACTGCTCGGGCAGTGGTTCGACCGTCCCGGCGCCACCTACCTCCAGGTGATGACCACCCCCGACGCCGACGAGGCGCGGGTGCGCGTCGCCCTGGAGGGGATCGCCGCGGCACATCCGGCCACCGGTGGGGTGGTGCCGCAGGTCTACAGCGGCGCCGAGGCGCTGGCGGCCACCAAGATGGAGGCCGAGGCGTCGGGTGCGTTCACCGTGGCGATCCAGTGGATCGTGTCGGTCGCCGCGGCCATCGCTCTGCTCAACACGCTGTTGCTGTCGGTGATCGAACGACGACGCGAACTCGGCGTCCTTCGCGCGATGGGCGCCTCACGTCGGTTCCTGTCGCAGATGGTGCTCGCCGAGGCCGGTGCGGTGGCCGTCGTCGGTGCCGTGATCGGCCTCGTCATGGGTGTGGTCCTGCATGTGCTGTCCGACGAGATACTCAGTGCCACCACGTCATTGGATATCGCTTACTCGCCGCGGCCGATCACCGTGGTCTACGTCGGGGTGTCGGTGGTGCTGTGCCTCGTCGGTGCGCTCGTCCCGGCCCGACGCGCCGCCCGCCTCAACATCTCCGAATCGATCGCCTCGGAGTAGCGGACAGGATCATCACCTCACGGCCGACTCATGTGGATAGTCCACATGAACCGGCCGTGAGGTGACACTTCTGTCCGCAGTTCTCGGTCAGCTCGTCTTGCGGCGTCGCGGTGCACGGTGGTGACGTGCGCGGATGGCCTTGAGGATGCGGGCCTCGGTCGCCGGCCAGTGGTGGACGACGTCGGCGTAGGTCACCCGCATGCGCAGGTATCCCGACGACGCCGAGACCTGGTCTCGCCGTCGATCCTCCTGGTAGTTCTCCGCGCCGGTGTGGTGGGCGCGGCTGTCGACCTCGATGATCAGGAGTTCTCCGGCGAGCAGGTCCACATGCCCGAGCCCGGGGATGTGCACCTGCGACCGGACAGCGATCCCGTTCCCACGCAGTCGAACCCGGACCAGGCTCTCCGTACCCGACTGTGCGCGAGCATCACACCAGTCCAGACGTGCGCGGACCTCGGCAGGGGCATCGGCGAAGGCCGCACGGATGGCGGTCGGAGTGGGCAGCGCTTCGTCGGTGTCCGGTTCCCCGGCCTGCGAACGCCAGTATCGGTTGAGCATGGAGTCGCAGATCGCGATGATCTCGTCGCGGTCGACACAGCGAATCGCATGTCGCAGGGCGAGGATCGGGTGGTCGACCGGGGCGTGCACCGGCTCGGGCCGACCGTACTGGGAACAGTAGCGCTCGGGGTTCGCGCGCGTCGCCTGACTGTTGCCGCGAAGGTGGAGTTCCTTGTCATGGGGTGGCACCCAGACGCCGTGCATGGACAACGCGGTCAGGCAGCTCACCGCGCCATGCCCGGTGACCGCGTCGACGACGCGCGGATCGGCGTCGGCCCGCGCGTACCAGCCGCGGGCGGGTCGGGTGACCCGGCCGTCGGCGAGGGCGCGGCGCAATGCCCGCCCCGAGATCCCATGCCTGTCGAGGTCGGCCCTGGTGTAGACGCCGTGGTCGGTCATCCCACGAGTGTGCGTCAGAACCGACGCTGCCTCGTGATGCTCATCCACAGGGTCGTTCGTCAATAATTCTTGACAACCAGCAGACGTCAACATAACCTGACAACATGCACGACGACGAGACCACCAGTTCCCCGGAGGCAACCGACCTGGCCGGAGCCGCCGCGAGCGCAGACCCCGCACAGGGGCTGGCCGCGGTGAGAGCTCTGCGCACCCTGGCCGACCGCCTCGAGGACGTGCAGGTGGCCAACGCCCGAAACCAGGGCTGGAGTTGGCAGGCGATCGCAGATGTCCTGCAGATCAGCCGCCAGGCCGTGCATCAGAAGCACTCACCACCACAGACCCGCTGAGGGTTTGAAACCCCAAGGAGAACAACAATGTTCGAACACTTCAATCGAGACGACAAGGCGACGATGGGTTTTGCGATCGCCGAGGCCCGCGAACTGGGACACCGGGAGGTCGGCAACGACCACCTGATCCTGGGCATGCTGGGCAATGCACGGACACCGCTGTTCGCGGTGCTCACCGGACTCGGCCTCACCCTGGCCGATGCCCGTGAGGCAGCACGTGCCCACCACGGCGAGCACGACGCCGACGCGGCGGAGGCCGCCGAGCAGAGCGCCGCCGAACGCTACGAGGAAGACCGGGAAGCGCTGCGCTCCATCGGAATCGACCTCGACAAGGTCCGCGAGGCGGTCCGTGACCGATTCGGCGACGACCTCGCCGACGGCTGGGCCGACCGGATGCGGCGTGGCCGCGGCCGAGGCCGAGGCCGTGGGCGCGGACACGGACATGGCGGCCCCCACGGCCGACGCGGCGGCGGCTGCGAACCGGACTTCGGACCCGGCGCGGGCTTCCGACCCGGCGGCGCAGACTTCGGACCCGGTGCAGGCTTCGGTCCGGGATACGACCGCGGACCACGAGGATTCGGTCCCCAGGGATTCGGCCCCGGAGGGTTCGGCCCCGGGGGAGAAGGATTCGACGGCCCCTTCGCCGGCGGTCGCGGGCGTCGTGGACCTCGTGGACGCGGCATGCGTCCCCGCTTCGCCGCCGAATCCCGCCAGGCACTCGAGGCGGCGGTCCGGGTCGCCCGCGAACGCGGCGACAACCGGCTGCGCGTCGAATACCTGCTGCTGGGCATCATCGAGGCCGGCGACGCCGCCTCGATCGCCGTGATCGAGTCGGCGACCACTGCCGACGACCTCAAGGCCGCCGTCCTGGCGAGCCTGCCCGAGGCACCCGCCGGGGTCTGACCGGCCGACGCTGCCGTGATGGCCGGGGGAACCTGCACGGTACGGTGGTCTGCGACCGCAACGCAGACCTGAACAGGGGTGGACACCGTCGATGAGTCGTTCCGCATTCCGAGCTCACTCCCTGGTCCTGCGGCACGTGCAGGTACGCCGTGTCGAGGACATCACGCCCCGCATGCGACGCATCACCGTCGGCGGTGAGGAACTCGGCGCATTCGCCCGCGACGGCATGTCCTTCCCGGCGTTCGCGCCGCCGGCCTTCGACGACCACGTCAAACTGATCTTCGCGCCCGGCGGCGACATCGCCGACGCGCTGCCCCGACAGAACGCCAACGGCATCGACTGGCTGCCGTCGGAGCACCGCGTGACCCGCGACTACACCCCGCATCACGTCGACGCCGACGTCCTCGAGGCACAGTTCGACTTCGTCGTCCACACCGACGGCCAGGTCGCCAACGGGCCCGCCGAGGAGTGGGCGCGCGCCGCCGTGCCGGGCAGCGACCTGTGGTTTGTCGGCCCCAAGGCCTCCCTGGTCCTCCCCGACGACGTCGCAGAACTGATCCTGATCGGCGACGAGACCGCGCTACCGGCGATCACCCGGTTCTTCGACGAGCGGCCCCTCGACATCCCGGTACACGCACTGATCACCGTCGCCACCGAGGCGGCGATCCAGGCGATCGCCACCCGTCCCGGTGACTCGGCCGACTTCGTCGTCGCCCAACCGGGGGACGCCGAGGCGCTGCTCGCCGCGGCACAGAAGCTGACACCGGGGGAGGGGCCGGTCTACGTGTGGGCCGCCGCCGAGAGCCGGGCGCTGCTCCCGGTCCGTCGGCATGCCAAACGGGAGTGGGCAATCCCCAAGTCACACATGGCGATCACCGGGTACTGGCATGTGCGCGAAGAGTCCGACGCCGATGCGGCCACCGCCGAGGAGGCGGCCGGTCCGGTGGCCACGCCGATCACCTCACCGGTGCCGTGGCTGGCCACCCGTGCGGCACTGAAACTGGGCCTGCTCACCGAGGTCGCACTGGAGCCGGCTCCCCGCGACACCCTGGAACGGCGTGCGAATGTCACGGCCGGACAACTCGATCCGCTGCTGGCCATCCTCGTCGACTGCGACATCCTGCGCGTCGACGCCGACCACTACCGTGCCGGTGCGGTGGGCGATGCACTGCTCGACGACGAGCATGCCCAGGAGGAGTTCGTCGGGCTGTACGCCGATCAGGTGGTGGCCCTGGGTGATCTGGCCGACGGTCTCGGTGCCGGTGGCACCGGCTGGGCGACGCGGACCGGGAACACCCTGCGCGACACCGTCACCGCGTCGTCGTCGGAGTACGCCGAGCTGGTCGACGAGGCCGAGGGCCTGCGGTTCCTGATGCCGGCGCTCTCCCGACTCCCGTTCTGGGCCGACCGATCCCGCATCGCGCTCGGCGGTCCGTCGGCGCTGGTCGTGGCCGACGGTCTGCGGATCGCCGAGATCGCTGCGGAACTGGTCGTCGTCGAAGATCCCGAACCACTGCGCGCGCTGCGGGAGAGTTGGGACTCCGACGATCTCACCTTTGCCGACACCTGGCCCGCCGACACCCCGATCCTGCTCGCCTCGGCACTCGAACACCGCACGGACGCAGAGGTTCTCGCACACCTCGACGACCTGCGCACCGTCACCGACACCGTGTACCTGATGGAATCCACCGAACTCGACGGCCTCAACGCCCGCGCCGCCGAGCAGGCCCTGGTCACGCTGGGTGCGATCGGTGTCCCGCCCCGCAACCTCGCCGACCTCGGCCGGCTCGTCGCGCAGGCCGGTTGGTCGGTCGCGTCGACGTCCCCGCTCGGCTGGGGTGTCGAATGCCTGGAACTCGTACCCGCGGAACGCAACTGATACTCAGGCCGTGGGTGTGCGGCTACCGGTCCGGCCGCATCCGCAACAGCACCCCGTCGATCTGTGCGGCGACGGCCTCGCGCACGCTGTAGTCCCGGGCGTACTCGGGTAGCCGGTCGATCAGCGCGGCGACGGTCGGGACGTCGGTGAGCTTGTCCGGGTCGATGGTCTCGTGCCATGAGCGGACCCCCGGCGGGCGCCGTCGCAGGTTGTCCTGGAACTGCAGCTCGGATGCCACGATGTAGAAGACCGAGCGCCACGCCGACATCGCCGACGACGCATCCAGACCCAGTTCGAGGGCGGCCTCGACGAAGCTGTCGGCCACCACCAGTGCCGAGGCGCCCACGGTGGTCCCTTCGCGCAGGATCGGCACGATCCACGAGATCCTCGACAGCTCGGCATACATGTCCACCGCGGCGGTGATCATCCGTTCGCGCGGCGGGCCGGTGGGTCGCGTCCACGGGATGCGCGCGGCCACCTCGTCGAGCACCAGCTGCAGCAGCGCGGCCTTGTTGTCGACGTAGTGATAGAGCGTCATCGGCTTGGAGTCGAGCTCGGTGGCGAGGCGTCGCATGCTCAGCTTGTCGACCCCCTCGGCGCCGATGATGCGGATCGCGGCGTCGACGATCTCGTCGCGACTCAGTGAGGGCACCGGCGGCATGGCGACCATTCTGCCTGGGTATCGACATCTCCGGGGGATAAGCCTACCCTAAGGTACTTGTACGAATACGTACGCGTACGAGATGGGAGTGCCGTGATCCAGTCACCTACCGGGGGCCGCCCGGTCCACTATCCGACCCTGCTCGCGACGATCTTCACGTTGCAGTTCCTGGTCGCCCTCGACATGTCGCTGGTGAACATCGCGCTCCCCGACATCCGTTCCGAGCTGGGGTTCAGCGCATCCGGCCTGCAATGGGTGGTCAACGGCTATCTGCTGACCTTCGCCGGGTTCATGCTGCTCGGCGGTCGTCTCGGCGATCTGTGGGGCCGGCGGGTCGTCGTGCTCGCCGGGCTCACGGTCTTCGCGGTCGCCAGTGTGGCCGGCGGGCTCGCCTCGGGTCCCGGCCTGTTGGTGGCCGCCCGCGCCGTGCAGGGGGTGGCCGGTGCGTTGCTCGCCCCGGCGGCCCTGGCACTGGCCTCCACGGTCGACGACGCCGCGCAACGGAAACTGGCGATGGCGCTCTGGGGTGGTGCGGGCGCGGGTGGCGGGGCGGTCGGTGTGGTCCTCAGCGGTCTTCTCACCGAATGGTTCTCGTGGCGGGCGGTCCTGTTCGTCAACGTGCCGATCGTGGTGGTCGCGCTCATCGCCGCCGCCCGGGGCGTCCCGGCCGGGCGCCGCCGCGACGTCGGACACCTCGACGTCCCCGGTGCGGTGCTGGTGACCACGGCGGTCGGGGCGCTGGTCTACGCGGTGACCGGTGGCGGCGACCACGGCTGGGGTGAGACCGCGACGATCGTCGCCTTCGTCGTCGCGGTGCTCGGGGCGCTCGCCTTCGCCCTCGTCGAACGCTCCACCGACCACCCGCTCATGCCGTTGCGGATCCTGGCCGCGCGAAGCGTGCTGGGTGCCAACATCTTCGGCTTCATGCTCGCCGCCGGACAGCTGGCGGCATTCTTCTTCGCATCGCTGTACGTGCAGACCGTCTGGGACGTGGAGTCCGACGTCGCCGGACTGCTGTTCCTGCCGTTCTGCGTCGGGGTGGTGATCGGTATCGCCCTGTCGGGCAAGCTGGCCGCGGCGATCGGGGCACGCAACAGCATCGGTGTGCTCGGTCTGGTCGGGGCGGTGGGCATGGTGCTGTTCGCGCGGATGCCCGGCGAGTTCGACTTCTGGGCGTTGCTGGTGTCGTCGCTGGTCGCATCCATCGGGATCGGCGGCTCGATGGTGCTCATCGGTACCGTCGGGACCCGCGGCGTCGCACCCGGGGAGGCGGGTCTGGTCTCGGGAATCCTCAACAGCTCACGGCAGCTCGGCGGCACGATCGGGCTGGCCGTCCTGGTCACCATCGCCGCCCGCCAGGCCGTTCCGGTCGACGGCTATCGCATCGGGTTCGCCTGCGGTGCGGTCCTTCTGGCCGTCGGCGCGCTGGCGGCGTGGGCCGTCCTGCCGGGTCGCAGCGCCGACACGAAGGCGATGGCCGCCCAGGGGTGAGAAAGCCGGCCGCCGTCGCCGGCGGGAACCGGATCAGGCGACGATCAACGCCACCGCGGTCAGCACCGACCATGCGAGCATCGCCAGACCGGTACCGCCGATCGACGGGATCAGCGCACGGCCGGTGGCGCCGGTGGCCACCGGCCGGCCCGCGATCACGAAGAGCGGCAAAGCGATCAGCCCGATCAGTGCCCACGGTGTGGCGGCCACCAATGCCAGGCTCATCACCAGCGGCAGCGCCAGCAGGGTCAGATACAGCACCCGCGTCGGCCGTTCACCGATCCGCACCGCCAGGGTGATCTTGCCGGACTCGGCGTCGGTCGGGATGTCGCGCAGGTTGTTCACCACCAGCACCGACGTCGAGATCGCGCCCACGCCGACGGCGCAGGCCACACCCGCCCAGTCGATTCGTCCCGCCGTGACGTACTGGGTGCCCAGCACCGCGACCAGACCGAAGAACACGAACACCGCGATCTCGCCGAGTCCGATGTAGCCGTAGGGTTTCGGACCGCCGGTGTAGAACCAGGCGCCGGCGATGCAGATCGCCCCCACCACCACCAGCCACCATGCGGTGGTCACCGCGAGGGCCAGGCCGCACACGGCACCGACGCCGAAGCAGACGAATGCCGCGGTCTTCACCGCCTTGGGTTCGGCCGCCCCCGATCCGACCAGACGCATGGGGCCCACGCGGTCGTCGTCGGTGCCGCGGATGCCGTCGGAGTAGTCGTTGGCGAGATTGGCGCCGATGATGAACGACACCGCCACCAGCAGTGCCAGCACCGCCTTCCACCACACCACGTCACCGGCGTACAGCGCCGCACCGACGCCGGCGATCACCGGTGAGATCGCGTTGGGGAGGGTGCGCGGACGGGCGCCGGAGATCCACTGCTTTGCGGTTGCCACGTCACTGATCGTGCCACGCGGGGCTCGGCTCACCGCCGGATGCCCTCTGGTCTCACGTGCCCGCCGGGTCGGTGTCCTCGGGGACGACCGGGGTGATCTCGGGTTCGGTCGGCTGCGGGGTCTGCACATCGCCGAAGGAGCCGGGACTCACGGTGGGCGCGGTCGGGATCACCGGCGGTTCGCTCGGCGGGTTGCTGGGCGCGCTCGGGGTGCTCGGCGTGCTCGGCGAACTGGTCGTCGCCGAGTCCGACGTCGTGGAGGTGGCGGGCGCCTCGTTGTCCGCGGTCGAGGTGGTGGTCGGTGACGGGGAGACCGACGTCGTCGTGGGGGCGTCGGTCGCAGGCGCCGGGGTCTCGACGGCCGGTGGTGCCGACGCCTGCGGGGAGGCCTCGGGAACTGCGGCGGCGCTCGGTTCCGCCGTCGCGACCGCGCGTGACTCCAGGACCGCCTGGGCCTGGGGATGGATGCTTCGCGCGCTGACCCGTACGGACGGATCGGTGGCCACCACCGCGGCCAGCGCGGCCTCGAGCAGGCTGCCCACGTCCTCCGGCGTCATCGGGAGCGCCGGGCCCTCACCGGTGGGATCGTCCCAGATCTCATACGCCGAGACCTTGCCCTTGTATCGGCCGGCGAGTCGTTGCGCGAACACGGTGAACCGTTCGGCCACATGCACCGGATCGGCGCTCCCGGCCCACGGGGAGGTCAGCGAGATGACGACGGAGACGTCCATGCCGTGCGCGCGGGCCTCGTCGATCACTGTGTCGAGGGTCTCCCAGGCCGTGGTGTCGGAGCCGCCCTGCTGCAGGAAGGTCCACGGCGCACCGACGCGGATCTCACGTACGCCCAGGTGGTAGAGGTCGTCGATGGTGGTGACGAGCTCGTCACGGCTCATCCGGTAGATCTGCGCGTCACCGACACCGAGTTCGGTGGGGTCGCCGGTCACCGCGGTGAGCGCTGTGATCAGCGACGATGCGGGAGGGGGTGGGGCCGGTGCGGGGAACGGGGCGGTGGTCACCCCGATCATCGCGCCGCCGATCGCCAGTGCCGTCGCACCGATCGCAACGCGCCGCATCGTGCGTGACCGGACCGGTTGCATAAGATTTCCTCGACGTATTCACGGCTGTTTCTCAGGAACTGCTATAGAAACATTGTGCCGTGCTCACCGCCGATGCGGAAGGAGTCCGGTGTCCGTCGAGTGATCCAAATTCGCAGCGTCGGACGGCGCCCTCAGGCCGGGGTGAGGCCGAATGCCGCCAGCACGGCCTTGGTCCAGAGTTCCTGGCCGGCCGCATTGGGGTTGACGTCGTCGCTCATCAGCTGGGCGCGGGCCGCCGGATCGGTGGGGAACGCCGAGTACACGTCGATCACCTGGATGCCCTCGGTGTCCATCGCCGCCGCGAACCCCGACATCTGCTGGGCGTCGGAACCGTCGCGATGCGGGTTCTGCTTGATCACCGCGATCGCCGCCTCGGGGTACTTCTTCTGCAGGTCGGTGATCAGCGGCTGGATCTGCGGGGCGAGCGGCTTGGTGGTGTCCTCGGTGAGCCCGAAGTCCAGCAGGATGATGCTCGGCGTGACGTCCTTGCCGATCATCGTGTCGAGATGCTTGCGAGCGTAGGCGGCGTCCACACCGGCGGCGCTGCCGTTCCAGAATCCGATGGGCCCGTTGGGGCCGGTGCCCAGCGAGACCGGCTTGCCGTAGGCGGTGGTCTCGGTGTTCCAGTAGGCCGTGGCGACCGGACGCTGCAGCGAGGTGCTGATCGCACGACCCAGGGCGGGTGCCCACCCGGTGGGGGATGCGCCGGTGGAGTCACCGAGCAGGACGATCGTCCGCGGTTCGGTGGGATTGGCCTTGGCCGAATCCATGAATTCGACGGTGGCCGGTGTCGTGGGTGCGGATGCGGGTGTCGTTCCCGCGGGAGCGGTCGTGGCCGCGGCCGTGGTCGGGGCGCTTCGGTTTCCCGAGATCACCAATCCGACGATGAGGACGACGACGCAGACCGCCATCACGATCCAGGCCCATACCGGGGCCGACGCCGCGATGCGCTTCACCAAGCTCTTCATTGCTGTGAAGATTCTCCTCAATACCACCGGCCGGGAGGTCGCCCGAGCCCACCATGTTGCGTAGACCATAACCGGCATCGCCGCAGCATGCGCGATGGGCCCCGCCGGCGGAGTTGATCAATCGCTCGAATTCCGTTGCGGCTCAACAGTCGCCACCGGTGGGTCGGCCGGCGAACCGTGCATGGATCCAATCTCTGAGCAGCGCACCGGAATTCGCGGCGTGACCTTGGCCTTCGAGGCGCACGCGCTGCACCGTGTCGCCCTTCGCGCAGCCCTCGCCGAGCGTCACCTCCATGACGTCGACGGGGATGATGTCGTCGACACTGCCGTACAGCGCGAGGATGGGGACATCGGTGGCGGTCTGCGGCAACGACTGTCGTGCGATCGCGGTACGCAGTGCCTGCGCCGCGGCCGGTGAGTCGGCGCGGAAGGTCGCCGCATCGGCCGACCGTACCTGGGCGGCCACCGCGTCTCGGTCGCCGGAACACGAGGTCAGGGTGGCGAGCCGGCCTGCGGCGGGACCGTGCAGGTGGTCGTCGGGATCGATCGACGGATCGGCCTGCGCGATACCGCCGACCAGGATCGGATACAGCCAGCGCTGCCCGGCGGTCAGGGTGCCGTCCTGTGCGCGATCGACCAGGTAGCCGGCGTCGAGCAGGGGAACCGATGCCACCGCTCCCCGAAGATTCCCGACGCCGTAGGACGCCTGGTTCTCGGCCGTCGCCCACGCGGCGTTCCCGCCCTGCGATGCGCCGTACACCACCCAGTTCGGGCCGATCGTCGGTTCGATCCCGCGGGCCGCGCGCACCGCGTCGATCACGTTGTGGGCGGCGGTCCGCGGTTCCAGGTAGGGGTGTGCGGCGGTGCGGGTGCGCAGGCCCAGGCCCTGGTAGTCGGTGGTGACCACGGCATAACCCGACTGCACGAAGGAGGCGACGGCGCCGATGTCGCCGAACATCTCGGCGTTGTCCGACGGTCCGCAGTCGCGGCTGATACCGGTGGTGCCGTGCGCATAGGCGATCAGTGGCCAGCCGCCCGCCGGACGATCGCCGCCGGGGACGAACACCGCCCCGCTCACCGTCGTCGCACCGCCGTCCACACCCGACGTCGAGCGGTAGACGATCCGGGTGGCGCGGGTTCCGGCCGGCGTCACCGACGCCCAGGAATCGAGGCCGGGACTCGACGACACCACTTCACCGCGGGCGGCGAGAATCGTCCGATCGATGGATGGTGCGGATGTCGAGGAGTCTGCATTCTCCGCCACGGAATGTGACGTAGAACACGCTGCGAGAACGGCGCCGACGGACACGATCACGCCTATGTGTCGGGCTTTCCGCAGCACATGCACGTGACGACGTTAGCGGGCGCCGACGCCACATTTGCAATGACCTTGTTCGTACCCGATTCTGTTTCGCGTGGGCATCACGATGTGGGAACGACCCGACGCCGGGACGCCCGCGCCTGCCGACCCACAGGGCGGCGAATCGGGGCAGAAGAATCCGGGTCCGGCCATTCCCGAATCCGGTGTTGTCGACGCCGGTGTTGTCGACGCCGGTGCACCCCCGGTCTCGGCGCCCGCCGACGACGAGGTCTACGAATATCTCGGCGCCCAGCAACGCTGGATTCACGGTGTCCTCCTGCTGGCCTTCGCACTGGTCGCCTGGTCCCTTGTCGAATTCGCCACTGCGCGACCGGTGTTGCTACCGGTGCTGGCGGTCCTCGCGATCAACGTGATCGGCACGGTGCTGTCGTTGGCCACCGGAATCAGTCGCCGGCGCGTCACCTGGCGTTCACATCAAGAACTCGCCGCCGGCTGGTCGCCCCCATCGGCGCGATTCGGGTCCGTCGACGTCTTCTTGCCGACTTGTGGGGAAAGTCTCGAAATCCTGCAGAACACCTACCGCAACGTATCGGCGATGGCCTGGCCCGGCGAGCTGGCGATCCACGTTCTCGACGATGCCGACCGGCCGGAGGTCGCCGATCTCGCGGAAGATTTCGGATTCCGCTACATTGTCCGACCCGATCGCGGACATCTCCGCAAGGCCGGAAATCTGCGGCACGCGTTCTCGGTGTCCGACGGTGAATTCGTGGTGATCTTCGACGCCGATTTCTGCCCGCGACATGATTTCCTCGCCCACCTCATGCCCTATCTCGACGACCCGCAGGTCGCGATCGTGCAGAGCCCGCAGACCTTCGCGACCACCGAGCGGATGGGGTGGGTCGAGCGCACCGCCGGGGCCACCCAGGAGTTCTTCTACCGGTGGGTGCAGCCGTCCCGGGACAAGCTCGGTGCCGCCAACTGCGTGGGCACCTCGGCGGTGTACCGGCGGTCGGCGCTGCAGCGGATCGGCGGGTTCACCCCGATCGAACACTCCGAGGATCTGCACACCGGACGGCACCTGCAGCAGTTGGGCTACACGATTCGCTATGTGCCGGTGGTGCTCTCGCGCGGCCTGTGCCCCGACGACCTCGCCGGCTTCCTCAACCAGCAGTACCGCTGGTGTATGGGATCGCTCTCGCGGGTGCGCAACACCCATGTGCGCGAGCCGGTCCGTCGGATGACGCTGCGGCAGGCGCTCTCCCACTGGGCCGGGGTGTTCCACTACCTGACCACCGCGGTCAACGTCTTCATGGTGTTCCTGCCGGGCATCATCATGGTGGCCTTCTTTCCCGAGGACATCCGGCCGTGGCAGCTGGTGCCGTTCCTGTTCGGCCTGTGGGTCTACGTCGTCGTCTTCCCGCTGGTGTCCCGCACTCGCTGGCGGTTCGAGGTGCTGCGCATCCAGATGGCCTACAGCTTCGCCCACGCCGTCGCCATCTGGCACAAGCTGATCGGGCGCGAGATCGGCTGGGTGCCCACCGGTGCGGTGGGGCGCAGCAACTCCCTGGCCCGCTCGATCAGTGCGTTGGGGGTGTTCTCCCTCGGGGTGTCGCTGGTGGTGTTCTGGGTGTTGCTGGTCCGCGACGTCGGCGACTACGGCCTCGCCTCCTTCTGGCTGATGGCGTCCTTCGTCGCCACCTACACCTATCTCGCCGGTCCGTTGCTGGTGGAGTTCGTCCGGGTGCTCACCGCGCGCACACGTCGTCGGGTCGAGCCGTGAACCACGACGACACGAGCGGTGACGGACTGCCCCGCCCCGAACGCACCGACCGTCGGCCGGTGGGCCGCAACACCAATCGGGTGACCGCGATCGAGGTGATCGGGTACACGCTGGTCATCGTGTTCCTCGCCGCGCTGGCGCTCGGCGCCTTCGACATCGTGCTGCCGTGGACGGCACCGTGACCGCAGCCCACGGATCGGGTGCCGGATCGGGCCCCGTGGCGACTGCCGAGGCGAGGGTCGTGCCGGCGGCCACCGAGCCGAGCAAGAGGTTCTTCACCGACATCGCCGGCCTGCGCGGGGTGGCGGTGCTGCTCGTCGTCCTCTTCCATGCCCGAATCCCCGGTCTCGGCGGCGGTTTCGTCGGGGTGGACGTCTTCTTCGTGATCTCCGGGTTCCTGATCACCGGCCTGTTGATCCGGGAGTACGAGAAGACCGGGACGTTGTCGTTCAAGGGTTTCTATGCCCGACGGTGCCGGCGGATCATCCCGGCCGCCGCGCTGGTCATCGTGGTGTCGCTCATCGGTGCGGTCCTCACCATGCCGCTGTTGCGTGTCTTCAAGCAGTCGTTGGATCTGCTTGCCGCGGCGGCGAATCTGGCCAACTGGCATTTTCTCGCGCAGAACGCCGACTACCTGGCCGGTTCCATCGACGGGAGCCTGGCCACACATTTCTGGTCCCTGGCCATCGAGGAACAGCTGTACTTCGTCTGGCCGCTCACCGTGTTCGCCGCGGCTGCGCTCGTGTCCAGAACCGTGCTGCGCAAGGTCATCGGTGTGCGGGTGTCGATCGGTGTGGTGGTCGGCGCGCTCACCGTCGGATCGCTGATCTGGGCCATCCACCTCACCCCGGTCGACCCGGCGACGGCGTACATGGCCACTTACACGCGGGTGTGGCAGTTCGGGTTCGGTGCGTTGCTCGCCGTGATCGAGCCGCTGCTGCTGATGGTGTGCCTGCGGGTCCCGGTGGTGGCCCGCGTGGTCGGTGGTGTGCTGGGATGGGCGGGTCTCGCCGGAGTTGTCGCGGCCGCGGTGCTGATCGACGCACACACCCCGTATCCGGGGACCGCAGCGCTGCTCCCGACCGCCGCCGCGGTGGCGATCATCGCGTCCGGCCAGCTGAATCCGGTGGGGGAGAAGCCGGGTCCGTCGTCGTTCTGGTTCGCCGGCGGACTGCTGTCGATCGCGCCGATGCGTTTCCTCGGCCGCGTGTCGTATGCGTGGTACCTGTGGCATTGGCCCGCGCTGGTGTTGTTCGAGACGGTGGCAGGCACCACATCGTGGCCTGCGCTGCTCGCGGTCAGCGCCGTGTCGCTGGCCATCGCGACGGCATCCACGCTCTGGTTCGAGGAACCGATCATCGGCAACCGCACGTTGCGTGCCAACCGGTCGGCGTCGATCTCGGTGGGGCTCACCGGCCTCGTCGTCGGGCTCGCGGTCACCATGACGGTCGGGGTGGTGACGGTCAAGATCGCCTCCCGCGACACCGTCGCCAACGCCGCCCTGAACTATCAGTCGGTGTTCGGTCGGGAGAGTGCCGAGACGTCGGGGCCGGTGGTGCCGAATCCGTTCCAGGCCTACGACGACCGGCCAGAGCCCAACGAATGTCTGCTCCCGGTGGGCGAACTCCACCCGGTGCGTGAGTGCACGTTCGGCCCGGTCGACGGAATCCCGGTGGTGTTGTTCGGTGATTCGCACGCCGAGCAGTGGTCGGAGGCCATCCGGACCATCGGCGACGCCCACGGCTGGCGAATCCATCAGTTCACCAAGGCGGCGTGCCCGGCGCAGAACCTGCGGCCCGTCCCCGGCCGTGGCGACCCGTTCAACAAAGAGGACTGCCTGCAGTGGCGGGCCGACTCGTTGCGCGCGATCACCGCACTCGACCCGAAGATCGTCATCGTCTCGTCGCTGTCGACGTATGCGCCGGAATACGAGACCGCCGAGTCCGCCTGGAACGACACCCTCGCAACACTGCGGGCAACAGGCGCCGACCTGGTCTACATCGCCGACACCCCGTACCCCGGCTTCCAGGTCGCCGATTGCATGTCCGGGGCGCTCGACGACTGGAGCCGTTGCGATTTCGAGCTCGACAACGTCCCGCGCCACGAGCCGATCCTCACCGAGCAGGCCCGCGGCCGCGACAGCGACATCCTCACCGTCGACGTCAACGACCTGCTGTGCGACGGCAATCGGTGCGTGCCCGCCCGCAACAAGATCCTGTTCTACCGGGACGATTCACATCTGACCGCCACCGCCGCCCGGGTTCTCGAACCCGCCCTGACCAAAGAACTCGACGCACAGCGCTTCGACTACAACGCACGATAGCCCGCATCCTCGCCTGATGGTCGATCAGTCACTGGCCGTTGCTGCTTGGTTCTCAACCGGGTGCTTTGCTCGATTAGCAAGTGTGGGTTGTTGGTTGAGCCGTTGAGGAGCGTAGCGACGAGGCGTGTCGAAACCTCGGTTGGCCGGGCTCGTCAGCGCGACCACCTCAGGGGTGGGCTTGGCTCGATCAGCCACTGAGCGTTGCTGCTTGGTCGTCAACCGGGTGCTTTGCTCGATCAGCAAGTGTGGGTTGCTGGTTGAGCCGACGAGGAGCGTAGCGACGAGGCGTGTCGAAACCTCAGACGGCCGAGCTCGCCAGCGCGACCACCTCAGGGGTGGTCACCACCCGGCAGAAGTTGCGGAGATTTCGACACGGGTCCTCGCGATGCTCGGTCCCGGCTCAATCACCAACGGGTCATTGATGGTTGAGCCTGAATCCACCGATCGGGTTTCAACGGTCGGATGAATGATGTTGGAGCCCTTGACCCCGATACCAACCCGATAAAGACACGTGTGTGTACCGCCGATCTCCAACGTCGGCCTGTTTCACCAGGTTTCAGATCAGGGCCACACACGGCCGAATGGTCAGGTCAAACACCAGGATTTCAATGAACAGTACTGGCATACAACCGATTCCACTCCACTTCCCAGGGCCACCCAGCCGGTAGATGTAACGACAAACGACGTGCCGACGACGAAATCCGCGCCGGTACCCCGATCAACGCACGCCGGATCGTGGTCGTGGTCGCACGCATCAATGATCCACCGGCCACGGTGGCCGCTGCCCGGGTGAGGTTGAACGCCATCACCGCACACGCCAACCACGCGGCGTTGGCAGAGAACTTCCCCGAGGGCATGTGGGCCATCGCCGAGGCCTTCAGATCGGCATGGACCTGCTCGATGATCGCGTGATGACGGTGCACACGATCAGCGACGACTTTGTCGGTGGTCATGTCGGTGGTGAAGAACGCATGGTGACGATACACATCGAACAACGAGTCACCATCAGGATTGAGGGCCAGGACCCGCCGCACGATCAACCGACCCGGAATCGGGGCCCGGGTACGCCCAGGTTTGACCGGTGTGGACGGTTTACCGACGAACCCGTCGAAGGGAACCTCGGCCACCTCGGCGGTACGCACCAGCTGCCCGTCTGTACCAACCTGGGTGGGGTTGGCCAGGGTGATCGTGGTCCACGCCGAGTCATCGATCGTGGAGATCGCGGTGGTCACGTTGCTGTACAACCGCACCGTCAACGACACCTGTGCCCCAGCCCGGTGGGCTGCGGCGACCAGGTCGTGGGAGTAGAACGCGGAATCACCCCGAACCAACACCGGCACCTCTCGTCCGGCCGGCCACGCCCGACGCAGGGTGTTCAACGATCGGGTCAACAGGTCGGCGGCTCCGCGCACCGAGTTACACGACCCGCCCCGCAGGCGGTGACCGAGGATGATCGGGGCCCGATCGGCCGTGGTGGCCGTCACCATGAGGGCGTTGATCCCACGGACCCCGCTGTAGCCGTATTTCGCGCCTTGTTTCTGGTGGCCGTAACACTGGTTGATGGTGTCGTCGAGATCGACCAGTACCCGTTCACCTGCAGGGTTGAGGAGGTGGGTGTGTTCGATCAGGCCGGCCAACAGGCGGGTGGCGATCGCCTCGTACTGGGCGACCGTGCCGCGGGTGGAAGCCCGCAGAAACGTGCCCAGCGTCGACGGGGCGTGGGTGTGGCCGTAGATCGTGCCCATCCCGCCGTGGCCGATGATCGACAATCCGTCGATGGTGTCGGCGCCCATCACCATGCCCATCACGATTGCTGAGAGTTTCCGGCCGGCGTTGGCCCCGGTATCGGTGGGGATGGTCAACCACTGATCGCCGAGTTCTTGCAGGCCACACGTTTGGGCCAGACGCATCACCGGTACCACCCCGGCCGGCCCGATCAGGTTGCGGTCATCGAATGATGCTGACTTTACCGGCAAGGTGTGGCAGGATCGCATCTGCGAGATGCCCTTTCTTTGTGTGTGGGTCGAACCTTCGATAAGTCTGATTCTCACACTCGGACAGGGCATTTCGTGTTTCCCACGCCGTTTCGGGCCCAGGTTTTCCATCTGGATCGGTGGATTCAGGTTGAGCCGTTGAGGAGCGGAGCGACGAGGCGTGTCGAAACCTCAGTCGGCCGGGCTCGTCAGCGCGACCACCTCAGGGGTGGTCACCACCCGGCAGAAGTTGCGGAGATTTCGACACGGGTCCTCGCGATGCTTGGTCCCGGCTCAATCACCAACGGGCCATTGCTGGTTGAGCCGTTGAGGAGCGTAGCGACGAGGCGTGTCGAAACCTCAGACAGCCGAAGTCGAAACGCATCCACCGGTGGCCGCACCCCACGACCGTCGGCGCGCCCACTCAGGTGAGCACCCCACGCACGTGAGCACCCCACCCACGTGAGCACTCACTCACATGCGACGCCGTCTCCGTCACGATCGAGGCTCGAGCTGTATCCGGGCTGGCCGCGATACAGCGGCGCGGCTCCGGCGGCGCGCGCTTGGGCGCAACTGGAGTAGGACACACTTCCGCCACCGCCGGCGGCGGGCTTGTCGGTGGTTTCGTCTTGGGTCCCGGTCTGGGGGATCAGGCCGCGCGGGACGGTGGTGTCCTCGGCCGGGGTGTTGGGGACCCCGGTGGTTGCGGTCGACGTTGACGTCGGCGTCGCTGTGGTGGTCGGGGCACTCGTCGACGGGGTCGCCGTTTCGGTGACGGTCCTGAAACTGGTGACCGTGGTGGTCGCCGGCGCGGCGGTGTCAGAGGTGTTCCCGATCAACGAGCCGACCCCGCAGCCACCGCACATGAGCAGGATCGCGACGACGATGGCACCGATGATGAGCAGTGGCTTCTTCGTCGTCGTGGATGGCGTCGGCGACTGGTCACCGTCTCCCGTAGGGGGTGTCGGCGGCCAGTGCTGGGTTGTCATCGATCGGAACCTTTCGCGAGGGCAACGTGCATTGAATCACCCTGCACACCGTCACCGATATCCTCCGAGGGAACCAATTTCGACGATCAGACTCGACGGTGGCCTAGGTCTCCGGCTGAGTGGAACCTGTATCTGCACGCGTCCTGACCACTCCCGCAAAACGTTCGGCGATCACGGCAGCCGTCTGCCGGATAACCGGATCGGCGGCCTCGAACGCGGCCATCGTGGACTCGAGTCGGGGCGCTGCAGTGGGGTTCGCGCTGATCGCGTCGTCGATCCAGCCCCGGAATCCCGGGACCGACACCTCCGGATGGAACTGCACGCCCCACATGACGTCGCCGACGCGGAACACCTGGTTCTGGTAGTCGTCCGAGCCGGCCAGACGAGTCGCGCCGTCCGGGAGCCGGCTGATCATGTCGCGGTGGTCCTCGGCGACGAGGAGCTCCGTGCCCAGTCCCTGCAGCAGCGGATCGTCGTCGGTACCGACGGTCCGGATCGTGACCGCGCCGACCTCGGAGCTGCCCGCGCCGACCAGTACCTCGCCGCCGAGTGCCTGTGAGATCAGCTGGGCGCCCAGGCAGATGCCGAGTGACGGGGTCGCACGGTCCGCGGCGTCGCGGATGAGGGCGAAGATGTCGAGCAGCCATGGGTACTCGTCGGCGTCGTGCGCGCTCATCCGGCCACCGAGCACGATCACGCCGGCATAGTCGGCGATCGTCGGCACCGCATCACCCGCGTGCGGTCGCACGATGTGGGCGGTGACGCCGTGTTCGGTGAGCCAGGCGTCGAAGCGATCGAGGGTGGCGATCGGATCGGGCTCGATCACGAGCACGGTGCGGGTGGTCAACGGGTTCTCCTCTGGCTCGGGCCGATGTGTGGCAACGCTACCGGGCAACGGTCGGCTCCGCGTGTCGGAGACGACGAGTAGGCTCCATCACACTCGGTGGACCGGAGGAACGGTGATGAGAAGACATCTCGCGGTCCTCGTACTCGCCACGGCCGCACTGGTCGTCGCAGGGTGCGAGGCTGATTCGGGTGAGTCGGTGTCGACGTCCGCCGTCGGCCCCCACTCCACGGTCACGGTCGGCTCCACACCGACATCGACGTCGACGGTCACGGTGTACGCGACGCCGGCCACGACCGAACTGCCGGTGGAGACGACCCCGCCGCTACCAATCGTCACCGAAGGGTCACTGTGCGCATCACGTGGTTCGATCGCAGTGTTCGCCGACGGCGCGACCGCGTACTGTGCGCGACTGCAGTACACCGATGCCCTTGCCTGGTCACGCGATCCAGACCTGGCGCCGAATCCCACACCTCCAGTGCAGACGCCGGTGGGTCCGTCGATCGGCGACACATGTATCGGAGCCGATATCGGCCGTACAGCAACCGATTCCAACGGTACTGCGATTGTGTGCGACAACTACGTGTGGGTTCCGAACGTCGGCCAGACGCCCCGTCATCCGTGGGCTGACAACCAGACCGCATGGACCGAGTGCATCAAGACCCACACCACCGATGAGTGTCGGGAGATGCTCAACGGTGGCGGCTGACCACATCGAGTGCACAGTCAGTGGAATCGGGAGCCCAGTCGACGACGCTGCGTGAGTTGCTGATCTTGGTGTCGATCACGCACTGGGCGTTGGTGATCGAGCCGGGGCCCTTGTCGGTGATTGAGCCGGGACCGAGCGTAGCGAGGACCCGTGTCGAAATCTCCGCAGCGTGGGCTGGGAGGTGATCACCCCCGAGGTGGTTGCGTTCCGACGTCGGCCGTCTGAGGTTTCGACACGTCTCGTCGCTTCGCTCCTCATCGGCTCAACCACCAACGGCTACTTGCTGATTGAGCCGGAACCGCGTTTGGTGATTGAGCCGGGACCGAGCGCAGCGAGGACCCGAGTCGAAATCTCCGCAGCACACGCTGGGTGGCGACCACCTCCGAGGTGGTCACGTCGACGAGCCCGGCCGTCTGAGGTTTCGACACGTCTCGTCGCTACGCTCCTCATCGGCTCAACCACCAACTGGGCGTAGCTGATTGAGCAACACGTCCGTTGCTGATTAAGCCGGGACCGAGCGCAGCGAGGACCCGTGTCGAAATCTCCGCAACATACTCCGAAAACCCATCACCCCAAACCTATTGCACACACCATCGAACACCTGTATGATAAAAGAATCTTCACGCGACAGGGGGTGAGCGTCGATGACCGACACAAACGATCCTCAATCGCGTGTGTCACAAGCAGTCGCTCTGATCACACAAGGGTTGGACCTACTCGCCGCCGCCGACCTCACCACCAGCGATGCCGACACCCTGATCACCGTCGCGAAAACGACCGAAAAATCGTTGAACCGGTTGACCTTCCAAAGTGACCGAGTGATCACCGAAATCAACCACCGAGACATCCACCGCGACCGTGGCTACCGCACCATCTTCGCATTCATGGACACCGAACTCCACGCCTCCAACTGCAAAGCCCGTTTGGAACGGATGGACCGCGTCCAACCCGAACGCTCCCTGACCGGCGAACCCACCCAGGCCGAATATCCTGAACTCGCGAAAGTGTTCGCCTCCGGCGATGCCGGCACCACCCACATCGACATCGCCCTGTCCTGGCTCAAGAAAATCCCCCTCGCCGCCGCCTACGACGAGAAGATCGCCGCCGAACGCACCCTCGCCGGACACGCCACCGAATTCGGGGCATCCGCACTCGGCACCTGCGGCTCCCGCATCATCGCCCACATCGACCCCGACGGCGAGTTGATCGAGAAGAAAGACCGGGACCGTCGACGCGGAATCACCCTCGGCAAACAAGGCGCCGACGGCATGTCCAAAGTGACCGGCTACGTCGACCCCATCCTGCGGGCCCGCCTCGAAACACTCTTCGCTGCTTGGGGCAAACATGGCGTCAACAACCCCGACACACCGAACGGCCTGAACGGGGACAGTCGCACCGCCGAGATCGTCGACCCCAACGGTTTGGACGCGGCCTCGGTCAAAGACATGCGTACCCAACCCCAACGCAACCATGATGCGGTCAACGCCCTGCTGACCGCCGTGCTCGCCGACGGGATGCTCGGCACAACCAACATGGGTGTCCCGATCCAACTGATCGTCAAAACCGATGTCAACGACCTGATCCGCGAAGCCGGGTATGCCGTCACCGCGACCGGAACCCTCATCCCCATGCCAGACCTGATCGACCTCGCCGCCGACGCCCAAATGTATTTGTCGGTGTTCAAAAGCCACACCGCGATCCCCCTCTATTTCGGGCAAGCGAAACGGGTAGCTACGAAACATCAACGGTTGATGTTGTTTTCCGCCCCCGACGGGCATCACTGTTCGGCACCCGGATGTGACCGGGCCGCGGCACACGTCGAAATCCATCACGCGGTCAACGACTTCGCCGACGGCGGCCGCACCGACATCATCGAGTTGGCACCGGCGTGTCCCACCCATCATCGGATGGTCGGTGATCTCCCCGGCCAGTACACCACCGGGAAAGTCGAGTCGGGTCCGGATGAGGGCCGCACCTGGTGGCAACGGAATGCGAAACCCGGCCAACCGGACAACGAGAAACAGGTCAACCGGTTACCGGATGTCGGGCAACAGTATGTGGCACACCTGGCACAAGTCCGCGCCGAAATCCACGGCACCGACACCACCACCACCACCAGCAGTACCGAGGCCGGTCAGTCCGCCACGGTGACTCTCGACAGCACCACCGACGACGGGTTCGTCATGATCGACGACGATGCCCTGGTGATCAAGGTGTTCGACCCACCCATCGACATCACCCCGAACCCCGACCTAGAGGACACCGGGATGAGACTCCCGATCCGGGAAGTCATCACCCCCGTCGGGCCGATCGAGACCCGACTGGTCGAGATCCTGGAAGGGATGGGGCTCTGAGCTGTCTGGGGTTGTGGTGGTTACATTCCGAGTGCGGCTGTCTGAGGTTTCGACACGACTTGTCGCTTCGCTCCTCGTCGGCTCAACCACCAACCGCTGCTTGCTGATTCAGATCTTGCGTTCGCTGTGGTTACGTTCCGAGTTCGGCCGTCTGAGGTTTCGACACGTCTCGTCGCTTCGCTCCTCGTCGGCTCAACCATCAACTGGGCGTGGGTGATTGAGACGGGGACCCCGTGGGTGATTGAGCAGGACCCGTGTCGAAATCTCCGCAGCGTGCGCCGGGTGGTGACCACCTCGACTTCAGTGGTGGTCGCGTTGGCGAGTTCGGCTGTCTGAGGTTTCGACTCGTCTCGTCGCTACGCTCCTCGTCGGCTCAACCACCGTGCAGTACTGGGTGATTGAGCAAGACTGTGTCGAAACATCTGTCGCCGAAGCTGGGTGGTGCTCACCTCCAGTTGTGACCAGATGTACAGCAGGGCAATAGTATTGGATCAAAGGGATGATGGCAGTTCACCGCAGGGCGGCGACACCTGCTCGGAATGCTTCGAGGCTCGCCGACGACGAGTTGAACCGCCAGTCGCGCTCCTTGTCGGTCTGGAACCAGACGAAACCCTCGACACGAGGCTGGGAGTGGACGATGCCGAAGAAGTCGCGGATCCATGCGGCCTTCTGATCGGGGGTCGGGCCGTCGGCGGAGGCGACCTCGGTGATCAGGATGGGATGCTCGCGGTCGAGGCTGCGCAATGCTTCCAGACTCGGTGTGAACAGGTCGCCGGCCGCCTGCCAGTGATGGCCGGGTGCCTCCCCCCAGTTGTAGCCGTCCAAGCCGAGTACATCGACCTGGTCGGCGCCGGGAAATGCGTCGGCAAACGGGTTGGTGCCGAGGGTGATCGCATTCGGCGCCCAGACGAACCGCACCTGAGCGGCGCCCTGTGCGGTGATCACCGACCGCACCCGGCCGAACGCGGCACGATAGTCGGCGGCGGTGGTGCCGTTGACCCCGACAGCCCACGGATACCAGGTCCCGTTCATCTCCTGGGCGAAGCGCAGCAACACCGGCTTTCCCCACTCGGCGAGGCCCCGACCCCAGCGGGTCAGCTCGGTGTCGAATGCGCCCGCTGCGATCCTCGACAACGCGAACTCCGGCTGCACCAGACCACTGTCGGGTCGCCACGGCTCCAAGGTCAGCAGTGGGGTGGCGCCGGCCGCGGCGATGGCATCGAGATCGGCGGTGGGTACGGCGTCGCCGATCGCACAGAACCGGTGCAGGTAGGCGGGCGCAGAACCGGCGAGGGCAGTGAGCTGGGTGATCGGTGACCGCCCGGAATCCGACGGCACCACCGACGGGATGAAGGCACCCCACCGTTGTCCCGCGGGCGGGGGAGTGCTCGGCGCAGCCGGTTGCTCCGCCGTCGACCCGCAGGCTGTCGACACGCAGGCCGTCGCCGTGAGTGCGAGCGCACCGAGACCGGTCAAGCGCAGGACATCACGCCGCGACCGGCCGACGAATCCGTCGGCAGCGGGTCGGGGCATCACGCCTGCAATCGTAGGGGGTGGCAGCCCTCAACCGTCGCCGAGGAGGTGTCCCGCGATCAGTCCGTGCTGGCTGGCCAGTGCGGCGAGCGCCACCCGATTGTCGACACCGGTCTTGCCGAGGATGTGTTCGATGTGATGCCCGACGGTCTTCGCGCTGATCGTCAGCGTTTCGGCGATCCTCTGGGTGGTCAGGCCCCGGGCGACAAACGTGGTGACCTCGAGCTCGCGGGTGGTGAGCCCGAACGGCAGCGGTTCGGGCGTCACCATCACCAGCCCGGTGGGCAGCGCGGCGTTGTGCCGCGGGGTGGCCGGGATCAACCGCACCAGATACCAGGTGCCCGCGTCGTCGCACCACCGGAAACGCCGGTCCACGCCGACGACGTTCTTGATCACCGCCAGCAGCGTCGGATCGATCAGATCGAGCGGCAGGTGATCGTCGCGGAGCGCACGGCAGCGACCGTCGGAGTCGACCAGCCAGGCGGGCTGACCAGGGGCCAGGAAGTCGGCGACCAGCGTCGGCCGTGTCGTCACGTCGAGCAGCGAGGCCACCCCGAACCGCAGCCGATTGATCTCGTCGACGTCACTGTCGCGGGGATAACGCCGATCATCGGAGTTCACATGCAAGGTGCCCGCATAGACGCCGGCCGCGGTCACCAGACGCACCGACAACCCCTCGTCGAAGCCGGCCGGGGTGAACACATTGGTCACCGAATGCGATCGCCGATAGTCCGGGAAGTCGCGCCACCGCAAAGCCCCCGACGACACCCGCTCCATCTGCTTGAACAACGGGTCGTTGTCGACAAACCAGCTGTTGAAGTGGGCCATCACCGCATTCGGATAGTGGTGATTGGCGAGGGTGATGTGCCGCCCGGCCAGTGGATCCCACAGGCAGATCGCGCTCGCCGACGATCTGACCCGCTCACCCAGCGCCATCAGCAACTCGTCGGCACGGGTGTTCAGATCGGCCGAACTGCGCATGACCTCGTGGTATGCGCCGATGCCCAGGGTCTGCATGGTGCTCCCGTCCTCGGTCCGTCGGAAAGTGGACACTCAGTGTGGCGTACACGCATTTCGCCCGTGTTTCGCGATGCCCCAACCTGCGACGACCCGAGGCGTGAAACCTCGATGTAACACGACGGCCGGTGAAGATGGGGAGTTCACCCGATGCCTGTGCCACTGCCGAATTCATACATTCGATGCAGTTCGTACAGCGTCGTACGCCTCACACCCTCACCGTCCCCGGATCGCCGGTGGACGTTCCTGAGTCAGGAGAACCCCGATGTATCCGCCTCTTCCACGTGGCGCCGGACCCCGACGGCGGACGTTGTTCGCCGTGACGATCCTCGCGGTGATCACCGGCCTGATGCTCTCGGGCTGCGGCCGCAAGGCCACCGACAGCGAGAGCAGCCTCGGACGCGTGAACTGTCTCGACACAAGCGGTTCGGAGATCGCGATCGGATCGATCAACTCACTCACCGGTGGGCTGGCGGCCAGCGAGACCGTGATCCACGACGCGATCACGATGGCCGTCTCCGAGATCAACGCCGACGGAGGGGTGCTCGGCAAGCAGTTGCGCCAGATCTCCGAAGACGGCGCATCCGATCCGACGATCTTCGCGCAGAAAGCCCAGAAGCTGGTCAGCAGCGACTGTGTCGCAGCGGTTTTCGGCGGCTACACTTCGGCCAGCCGCAAGGCGATGCTGCCGGTCTTCGAGAACACCGGAGCGCTCCTGTACTACGGCCAGCAGTACGAGGGCCTCGAGAGCTCGCCCAACATCTACTACACCGGTGCGACCACCAACCAGCAGATCATCCCGGCGCTGGACTACCTGCGCGAGCAGGGTGTGCGCTCGTTGTACCTGGTCGGCAGCGACTACGTCTTCCCGCGTACCTCCAATGCGATCGTCCGGAAATATGCAGAGGCACATGGGATCGAGATCAAGGGGGAGGACTATGCCCCGCTCGGCACCACCGATTTCGCGACCATCCTCAACAAGATCCGGGGTTCGGGTGCCGACGCGGTGTTCAACGTGGTCGTCGGTGATTCGCTGGTCTCGTTCTTCCGTGAGTACAACAACGTCGGACTGACCGCCGAGAGCATGCCGGTGATGTCGATGTGTGTCGGCGAGGAAGAGGTCAAGAGCATCGGCGCCGCGTCCATCGTCGGGCAGCTGTCGTCCTGGAACTACTACCAATCCCTCGACACCCCGATCAACAACACCTTCGTGGCGGACTTCAAGAAGCGGTTCGGTGCGTCGCGGGTCACCTCCGACCCCATGGAGTCGGCCTACACCGCAGTGCATCTGTGGAAGGCGATGGTGGAGAAGGCCGGTGCCTTCACCCCCGACGCGGTGACCGCGAACGCCGACGGCGTCAGCTACGACGCCCCCGAAGGGCTCGTCACCGTCGACGGCGACAACCACCACGTCACCAAGACCGCACGCATCGGACGCGTCGCCGGCTCCGGCCTCATCGAGCAGGTGTGGCAGTCGCCCGCCCCGATCGAACCCGACCCGTTCCTGGGCACCTACACCTGGGCCACCGGAATCGGAGACCAGTGATGCGACACCATCGCCCTTCTCGAACTCACACCTGCCGAACCCACTGTCTCGCCGGGCTTCTCACGTCACCAAGGACCACGCCATGGATACTCTGATCGGACAACTGTTCATCGGTCTCAGCCTCGGGTCCATCCTGTTGCTCGCCGCGCTGGGCCTGTCCCTGACCTTCGGTCAGATGGGCGTCATCAACATGGCCCACGGCGAGATCATGATGGCCGGCGCCTACACCGCCTACGTGATCTCCAGCGGGATGTCGTCGACGGGGCTGTCGCTGTTCGTCTCCCTGCTCGCGGGTGCCGCGGTGGGCGCGCTGATCGGTGGCCTGCTGGAGATCCTGCTGATCCGCCGGATGTACGACCGCCCGCTCGACACCCTGCTGGTGACCTTCGGTGTGGGACTGGTGATGCAGCAGCTGGCCCGCCAGATCTTCGGGGCACCCGCGGTGAGCACCCCGCCACCGTCGTGGCTGATCGGTGAGATCTCGGTGCTCGGCGCCGCGATCCCCAAGGCCCGACTGTTCATCCTGGCACTCGCGATCGTCGCCGTCATCGCGGTCATCGCCGCCATGCAGACCACCCCGCTGGGGCGTCGTATCCGTGCGGTGATCGACAACCGGCAGCTGGCGCAGACCTCCGGCATCTCCTCGCGCCGAACAGATCTGAGTACCTTCATGATCGGATCGGGACTCGCCGGACTCGCCGGTGTGGCCCTCACCCTGATCGGACCCACCAGTTCGACGATGGGCCAGAGCTATATCGTCGACGCCTTCCTGGTGGTGGTGATCGGTGGACTCGGCCAGATCAAGGGTGCGGTCGTGGCCGCCTTCGCGCTGGGTCTGCTCAACTCGTTCATCGAGTTCGGCACCACCGCATCGACGGCCAAGGTCCTCGTCTTCCTCGTCGTCATCGCCTTCCTGCAGGCACGTCCGCAGGGCCTGTTCACCGTCAAGACCAGGAGCCTCGCATGAGAAACCTTGGCACACAACCCGTACGGACACTGGCCGGCTTCGGCCTCGGTGCGCTCCTGCTGTTCGTCGTCGCCCCGCTCGCCCTCTCCGACTACAACCTCGGTCTGCTCGCCAAGTTCCTGTGCTTCGGCCTGGTCGCCATCGGTATCGGGCTGGCCTGGGGCAGAGGCGGAATGCTCACCCTGGGACAGGGCGTGTTCTTCGGTCTCGGCGCCTACATGATGGCGATGCACCTCAAACTCGCCGACGCCTCACTTGCCGGTAGCGACGTCCCCGACTTCCTGCGCTTCGCCGGGGCCGCCTCCGTGCCCTGGTTCTGGACACCGTTCGAATCGGGCCTGTTCACCATCCTGGCGATCATCGTGATCCCCACCGCGGTGGCCGGACTGCTGGGCCTGATGATGTTCCGACGCCGGGTGAAGGGCGCCTACTTCGCCATCATCAGCCAGGCGCTCGCCGCCGCGTTCGCGGTCTACCTCGTGGGCGAACAGTCGCTGGGCGGCAGCAACGGGATCAACCGGTTCAACTCGTTCTTCGGATACGACCTGGCCGATCCGGTGAACCGCCGGATGCTGTTCTTCATCATCGCCGCCCTCGTCCTGCTGGCCCTCGCCGCGGTCCGCCAGCTGATGCGCAGCCGTTGGGGCGAGCTCCTGGTGGCCATCCGCGACCAGGAGGAGCGGGTCCGGTTCCTGGGCTACGATCCCGCGAACGCCAAGGTGGTCGCGTTCATGGTGTCGGCGCTGTTCGCCTCGGTGGCCGGGGCGATGTTCGTCCCCATCGTCGGGATCATCTCGCCGACCGATGTGGGCGTGGTCCCGTCGATCGCGTTCCTGATCGGCGTCGCCATCGGCGGACGCACCACGCTGGTCGGGCCGCTGCTCGGCGCCGTGGGCGTCGCCTGGGCACAGTCGTACCTGTCGGACTCGTTCCCCCAGGCGTGGACCTACCTGCAGGGCCTGCTGTTCATCGCGGTGATCGGCTTCTTCCCGGCCGGTATCGCCGGGATCGCCGCCCTGATCCGACGCCGCACCGGCGGTGGCCAGAACGACAAGGGCACCACCGATATCGAGTCGGTACGCGGTTCTGCCACCACCGATTCCAGCACTCTCGAGGAGCCGGCCCGATGACCACAGCACACACCCACGAACCCAACTCGGTCCCGCGGCCGGGCGGTAACGCCGGCATGGAATCGCAGTATCTCGAGATCCGAGACCTGGTGGTCGACTTCGGCGGCTTCCGCGCCATCGACGGCGTCGACCTCACCCTCTTCCAGGGTGACCTCCGATTCCTGATCGGCCCCAACGGGGCGGGCAAGACCACCCTGATCGACGCCATCACCGGGCTGGTGCCCGCCACCGGCGACATCACCAAGTCCGGGACGCAACTGCTCGGACTCAAACCGCACCAGATCAACCGTGCCGGGGTGGGCCGCACCTTCCAGACACCGAGTGTCTTCGACAACCTCACGGTGACACAGAATCTCGACATCGCCGGGGGAGCGGGCCGCAGTTTCTGGAATCGCCTGCGAGCACGGCACGGCATTCCCGAGATCGTCGAGCAGGCACTGGAGACCACCGGCCTCACCCACCATCGGGACCGTCCCGCAGGGATTCTCGCGCACGGTCAGAAGAAATGGCTGGAGATCGGGATGCTGCTGGTGCAGGACGCCAAGGTGCTGCTCCTCGACGAGCCGGTCGCCGGGATGAACCACGAGGAGCGGGTCGAGACCGGCGAACTGCTGCGCCGGCTCGGCGGTGAACGCACCGTGGTGGTGGTCGAGCACGACATGGAGTTCATGCGCAACTACGCCACCTCGGTCACCGTCATGGCCGCCGGAAAGGTGCTCTCGGAGGGGTCGGTCGCCGAGGTCCAGAACGATCCCCGCGTGCAAGAGGTCTACCTCGGCACCTCGAATGTCGGGACAGAGGACTGAAACATGTTGAATCTCAAAGCTGTCAGCGCCGGCTACGGCCGCACCGTGATCGTGACCGACGTCGATCTCACCGTTCGCGAGAACTCGGTGACGGCGGTGATGGGGCACAACGGTGCCGGTAAGACCACCCTGCTCAAGGCCTGCCTGGGACTGGTGAAGACCCATTCCGGGCGCATCGAGTTCGACGGTGAGGACATCACCACGATGCGACCGCACCTGCGGATCCGCCGGGGTATCGCCTATGTCCCGCAGGGACAGGTGTCGTTCGGCGGGCTCACCACGGCCGAGAACCTGACCGTCGTGGCCGAGAGTCACCGCCGCCCCAAGTCGGCCATCGACGAGGTCGTCGACCTGTTCCCGGCACTGACCCAGATCATGTCGCGCCGTGCGGGACTGCTCTCCGGCGGGCAGCGCCAGCAACTGGCCATCGCGCGGGCATTGCTCACCGACCCCCGACTGCTGATCCTGGACGAACCCACCGAGGGCATCCAGCCCAATGTGGTCGCCGAGATCGAGGCGGCCATCGGTCAACTCACCTCGGGCAACCGACTCGCCGCGCTGCTCGTCGAGCAGCACGTGGGTTTCGCGTTGAGTTCGGCCGAGCGCTATTACGTCATGCAGTCGGGCTCGGTGGTCTCGTCCGGAACCGGCGGAACCGCGGCCTCCGCCGCCGTCCGCGACGCCATGGCCATCTGACCCGAGGAGTATCACGTGCATCTGACCCCCAAGGACGAAGACCGCCTGCTGCTGTTCCTGGCCGCAGAACTCGCGCGACGCCGGCGCAATCGTGGTCTGGCCCTGACCTATCCGGAGGCGCGGGCACTGATCGCCGACGAGGTCGCCGAGGCCGCCCGCAGCGGTGCGTCGGTGGCCGAGGCCGCAGCACTGGGCGCCTCGCTGCTCACCGACGACGACGTGCTGCCCGGCGTACCCGACCTCATCGGCTCGGTACAGGTCGAGGGATTCTTCGACGACGGACAGAAACTCGTCACCGTGCACGACCCGATCCGCCCGGGTACGGGCACCGTCGTCGCCGATCGCGCCGGGGATCGGCACACCCCCGGCGAGATCCTGTTCGACGACGAGGACATCGTGATCAACGCGGGGCGTACGACCTGCTCGGTCACCGTCACCAACACCGGTGACCGGCCGGTGCAGGTGGGCTCGCACTTCCACTTCTTCGAGGCCAACCGCGCGTTGCGCTTCGACCGTCGTGCCGCCTTCGGGATGCGGCTGGACATCCCGTCGGGCACGGCGATCCGATTCGAACCGGGCGCCGACCACGACGTCGAACTGGTCACATTCGGCGGTACCCGGACCATCACCGGACTCAACGACATGACCAACGCCGGCACCGTCGGCGCCCCCGGGCCCGAGGTGATGGAACGGCTGCACGCGAACGGCTTTCTCGACCGCACCGGGGCGAGCGACGACACGTTAGGAGAAGCCGATGGCACAGCGCCTGACGCGTAAGCACTACGCCGAACTCTTCGGTCCCACCACCGGCGACCGGATTCGCCTGGCCGACACCGAGTTGCTGGCCCGCATCGACGCCGACGCCACCGTCTACGGGGACGAGTCGGTGTTCGGCGGCGGCAAGACGATGCGGGAGGGGATGGCCGTCGACAACGCCGTCACCAATGCCGACGGCGCCCTCGACTTCGTCATCACCAACGTGGTGATCATCGACGCGGTCCTCGGAATCCGCAAGGCCGACATCGGGATCAAGGACGGCCGGATCGCCGGGGTGGGCAAGGCCGGCAACCCGGCCACCCAGGACGGCGTCGACCCCGAACTGGTCATCGGTGCCGGTACCGACATCCGTTCCGGCGAGGGCATGATCGCCACCGCCGGGGCGATCGACGTGCACGTGCACTTCGACAGCGCCGGACTGGTCGAGGAGGCGATCTCCAGCGGGATCACCACGATGATCGGAGGAGGTCTCGGCCCGGTCACCGTCGGCATCACCAGTTCCGGACCCACCAACCTGGCCCGGATGCTGCATGCGGCAGAAGCCTTCCCGATGAACTTCGGCTTCCTGGCCAACGGCAGTGCGGCATCCACCGCACCGCTGATCGAGCAGGGTCTGGCCGGTGCGATCGGCTACAAGATCCACGAGGACTGGGGTGCCACCCCGGCAGCGATCCGGGCCTCCCTCGACGCCGGTGACGAACTCGACCTGCAGGTGCAGATCCACAGCGACACCCTCAACGAGGCCGGGTTCTACGAGGACACGATGCGTGCCATCGCCGGCCGGGCGATCCACACCTACCACGCCGAGGGCGCCGGTGGCGGTCACGCCCCCGACATCATGCAGGTGGTGGGCGAGCCCAATTGTCTTCCGTCGTCGACCAATCCGACCAACCCGTACACGCTCAACACCTTCGACGAGCACCTCGACATGGTGATGGTGTGCCACCATCTCAACCCGCGGATTCCCGAGGACGTGGCCTTCGCCGAGTCGCGCATCCGCCGCGAGACCATCGCCGCCGAGGACGTCCTGCACGATCTGGGTGCCATCTCGGCGATGGGATCGGATTCCCAGGGAATGGGCCGGATCGGTGAGACCATCGCCCGCACATGGCAGTTGGCCTCACACATGCGGGCCACGCGCGGTGCGCTGCCCGACGATGTGGGCACCGGCGCCGACAACCAGCGCATCCTGCGCTACATCGCCAAGCTGACCATCAATCCGGCCATCATGTTCGGTATCGATCACGAGGTGGGTTCGCTGGAACCCGGCAAGCTGGCCGACATCGTGCTCTGGGAGCCCAAGTTCTTCGGGATCCGCCCCGAGGTGGTGTTCAAGGGCGGCTTCCCGGCGTGGTCGGTGATGGGGGAGTCCAATGCCTCGCTGATGACGTGTGAACCGTTGAAGTACCGGCCGCAGTGGGCTGCCTACGGCCGCACCCCGGCCGACGTGTCGGTGACCTTCGCCGCCCGCGCCGCGGTGGAGGGCGGCCTCGGCGAGCGGCTGGGACTGGCCACGCCGCTGATCGGCTGCACCGGGGCACGCCGGCTGTCCAAGGCGGACTTCCTCCACAACGCGCACCTGCCGGAGATCACGATCGATCCCGACACCTATCGGGTGATCGTCGACGGCCAACTGTGCACCAGTACCCCGATGACCAGTGTCCCGCTCGGCCGCCGCTACACCCTGAAGTAGGAGAGATCATGACTGCAGACCCCATTCGCATCGGTATCGGCGGCCCGGTCGGCTCCGGCAAGACCCGTCTGGTCGAGTCGCTGGTCCCGTTGATGCGCGACCGCGGTATCGACATCGCCGTCATCACCAACGATCTCGTCACCGACGAGGACGCACAACGTGTTCGGCGCAGCGGACTGATCGACCCCGAACGCGTGATCGCGGTGGAGACCGGCGCATGTCCGCACACCGCGATCCGAGAGGACCCGTCGGTGAACCTGGCTGCAGTCGACCGGCTCGCCGCCCGCTACCCGGGTCTCGACGTGGTGCTCATCGAGTCCGGCGGTGACAACCTGGCCGCCACCTTCAGCAGTGACCTGGTGGACTTCTGGGTGTTCGTGATCGACACCGCGGCCGGTGACGACATCCCGCGCAAGCAGGGGATCGGACTGCTGCAGGCAGATCTGCTGGTGGTCAACAAGATCGACCTCGCCCCGATGGTCGGGGCCGATCTCGACCTGATGCGTTCGGACTGTGCGGTGGCCCGCCCCGTCAAACCCACCCTGTTCACCGACCTCCGAAACCAGGTGGGGGTGGATGCCGTTGTGGATCAGATCATCTCGGGCGCCATGATCCCGGCCGGCACCGACGCGGTCACGGTGTGACCCGCCAGGGGACCCTGGAGGTGGACGTCGTCGCCGACCGGCGCGGCCGGACCCGCGTCACCCACCTGCTGCAGTCCTACCCGCAGCGGGTCACCGCCCCGCTGTACGCCGATGCCGATCCGCGCTCGGCCTACCTGTGCGTGCAGAGTCCGTCCGGCGGGATCTTCGCCGACGACACGTTGCGCACCGAGGTCACCGTCGGCTCCGGCGGTCATCTGCTGATGACGTCGCAGTCGGCCACCCAGGTGTTCGACGGCGATGTCGGCTCCGGCGCCACTCATGCCCAGCGGTTCACCGTGCGTGACGGCGGAATCCTGGAATATGTTCCGCGCGAGATCATCCCGCATGCCGATGCTCGATTCGCCCAGGACACCGAGGTCGCGGTGGACGGTACGGGGGTGTTCGTCGGCTGGGAGATGATCGCGTCGGGCCGGATCGGCCACGGCGAGCGGTATCGGTATCGCACGGTCAGCACACGCACCACGGTGCGCGTGGACGGGGTTATCGCCACCTGCGACGCGATCCGGGTCGGCGCGGCCGAACGCCGTCCGCCGGAGCGGCTGATCGGTGCGAACTATCTCGCCACCGGGCTGATCGTCGCCCCGCGCCACGACGTCACCGCTCTGCACGACGAGATCCACGAGCGGCTCCTGCGGTGTTCGCTGGTGAGCGGGGTCAGCGTGCTGCCGGAGTCGATCGGCGTCATCGTGCGGGTGCTGGCCGACACCGCCCCACCGCTGCGTCGCCTGCTCGCCGATCTCGTCGCCACCCACCGCCGGGTCCTACTGGACATGAATCCGCCGCCGAAACGCCTGCTCCGAGAGGAATGACCATGACCGACCTGTTCTCCGCCGACACCGTGATCGACGTCGAGGGGCTCCTCGGGCACATCGACGACCGGCAGTTCGCCGGCCGCAGTGTCGTCCACGTCGACATCGGGTGGGGTGATGCCCGCAAACACCGGCAGCTCGTCCGCAGCGATGCCGGACACTCGGTGCGTATCCGGCTGCCGCGCGGTTCCTTCCTCGCCGACGGTGCCGTGCTGTTCGACGACGGGCGCCTCGTGGTGGTGGTCCGGCGCACCGCCGAGCCGGCGGTCGTCGTCGACTTCGCCGACAACGGGGGAAGCGACGGCGCCCGCCGGATGCTGCTGCTCGGCTACCTTCTCGGCAATCAGCACGCCCCGCTCGATGTCACCGCAGACCGCGTCGCCACACCCCTGATGACCAGTGTGGGTGCCGCCGAGGAGATCGTGGCGTCCCTGGAGATCACCGGACGGGTCGAACCCGCCGCGCTCGCCCGCCACGGCTGGTCCAACACGTCGGCCGATCACCACAGCCACTCCCACGATCACGCCCACTCCCATGACCACTCCCATGACGACTCGCACGCCCATGACCATTCCCACTCCCATGACGGCGCCCACCCCCAGCCGCATCACGATGACCACGCGCACTGAATCCCTGTCCGCACAGGCGTTGTGGATGACCCTGCACGACAGCGCCTTTCCGGCCGGCCGGATGGTGCACAGCAGTGGCATGGAGAGTTGGCTGCGCGCCCATCCCGACGCCGGTCCGCAAGCGATCATCGCCATGACACTCGACTACGTCCTGGCATCGCTGGCACCGCTCGACGCCGTCGTCGGGGCACACGCCTGGGCCGCCGACGACACCGCACGACTGATCGAACTCGACCGGCTGCTGTCGGCGTACAAGACCTCGGCGAATGCCCGTACCGCCTCGGTGGATCCCGGTCGCAGGCTGGCCGACACCGCACGCCGCATCGGATTGACCAGTGGTGCAAAGAAAACCGGTGCACAGGAGATCGGTGTGGATCAGTACATCGATGCCGTCCGCGCCGAGAGCACCCCGGGCAACATCGCGGTGGTCGAGGCAGTACTGCAGGCGGCGATGGGGATCGATCAGCCCACCGCCGTGCTGGGGACGCTGCGGTCCGGGTTGTCGTCGGCGCTGAGCGTGTCGGTCAGGCTGGGCAGACTCGGGGCGATGAGTGCGCAGCGGGCCCTGGTCGAGGCCACGCCGGAGCTGGTGGACTCGGTGGAGGTGGTGCTGGCGACCTCGCTGTCGGGGATGACCGGCAATGCGATCGATCTCGAGGTGTGGGGGATGAGGCACGAGCAGTACGCGCCGCGCCTGTTCGCCACCTGAGGCCTGTCACCTAGGAGCGGCTCACCTGTTCGGCCCTGTTCGGCGCTAGTCGGCCTTGTTCGGCTCGAGGTCGGGCATCAGGCCCGCGACCGCCAGAGCCCGGATCACATCGGCGCGCAGGCGGGAATGGTCGACCGCCGTCGCCACGATCCCGTAGACCATGCGGTGGGCCAGCATGACGTCGCGCACCGTCAGGCCGGGGTCCACCGTGCCCGCCGCCTGCGAGACCTTCAACGCGCCCTCGAGTACGTCACGTAACCGCTTCCAGGTGTTCGTGCCGGTCTTGTTCCGCTGGGACTCGGCGACCATCTCGATGAACGCGACGTTGTTGATGGTGTGCTCGATGATCAGTGACCACATCTGGGGGAACGCGTCGGGTCCGGGGTTCGCGGCGATCCGCTCGTAGTCGTCCCAGTGTTCGTTGAACACCGCATAGGCCAGGTCGAGCTTGGTGGGGAAGTGTCGATACAGCACGGCCTGGCCGACGCCGGCCTCCTTGGCGACGGCGGACAACGGTGCAGCGTAGCCGCGTTCGGCGAACACGATTCGCGCCGCGGCGAGCAGCCGCGCGCGGTTCTCGGCGCCGGCGGCGGGCCCCCTGTTGACTTTTGACGTGTCCTGGGTCACACTTCGATCCTATACCGGACAACATTGTCCGGTAGAAGCCCGCGGTCGTGACCTTCGGCACGGCGCACCACCCCAGGAGGCTCTCGCAATTCTCCACTCACGCTGTCCATCGATCCCCCTCATCTGAACCGGCCCCCGCGGGCATCTGACGTCCCGCGGCCGTGCCGTCACCGACGACACCTCTGTCGCTCGGCTTCTCACGCAGACCTCACGAGTCACACGCGCGTCGACCAGTGTTGTGCGGCAACGGTTGTTGCCATCTCGTGGTCGGGCCCGGCGTTGCGTCACGGCGTCGGTGGTCCTGCGCGTCCTATCACCTTGCGGTACATGCACTCGCATTCACGTGCCCACGAAGGGAACTGTCACACATGCACATTCGACGGTCATCGCTTGTCCTCCTCGTTCTCGGAGTGATCCTCGTCATCGGAGCGGTCCTGCTCAGTACCGTGATCACGCCACTGTTGTCGCGTATGCCCGCCGGCCTGGAGAAGGGGAGTGTCTTCGTCGGCACGATGGCGACGCCGGATGCCACCGGAAAGCTCGCCGAAAGACCCGTCGAAGTGCAACGAACGATGAAAGTCGATGCGGTGCAGGGCAACTCCGCCTTGATCACGTCGTCGTCGGCGGTCTACGCCACGCCTCGTAGCGAGGGTGCGCAGCCGATCGGCGGGTCCGCGCAGAAGTATGCGATCAACCGCAGCGACTTCACCCAGGAGCCGGCCTTCGACAACGTCGCGGTGATCGACCAGCACGGCGGTGCGGTGATCGGTGTCCCGCCGAACCCGTCTCACGACGGTCAGAGCTATTACGACCACTACCTGGGCCGCGCCGTGCCGTTGACGTTCGCCGAGACCGGTGACGTGGAGGGCCGCAGCGTGGTGCGCTACACCTACGACGCCTCCGGCGCCCTCGCGGACGAGAAGACCGCGACCACCATGAAGGCTGCGCTGGGCAAGAAGTTCGGCACGGACGGTTCGGTCATCCCGACCCAGGCGCTCACCCTGATGGGGGTTCCGGCATCGGCACTCGACGGCCTCGGCGCCACCGTCCCGGTCACGATCGTCGCCCACACCGTGGCGACGATGACCGCTGACAAGCAGTTCGGGTCGTTCCTGGTGGTGGACCAGAAGATCTCGATGGGCGCCGCGATCGGTGATCTCGACAAGCTGATCTTCACCATCCCGATGCAGGTCACCGACGTGCACACCTCCGACGCCAGTGTCGCGAGCGCAGCCGCCGAGCTGACCGACAACGCCGCCAAGCTCGCCTGGATTCGTCTGTGGATTCCGCTGATCGTCGGGCTGCTCGGTGCGATCGCGGTCGTGGTCGCCATCATCCGCCGGCGTCCGCCGCAGGTCGGCGCACCGACGTCCGGTGACGACAACGCCCCGGCCTCCGGTGAGCTGTCCCTGCCCACCGGCTCCTCGGCCACCGATGAGGTGTCGGCCCGCTAGGGGCGGCCGAACCCGACGCGGAGACGTCCGTGTCGACGGCGGCCGGGTGCCCAGCACCCGGCCGCCCTTGTCTTGTGGTGCGCCGGCATACGGTGTCGGGGGTGACGGGGTGTTCGACGCGGAGATGACAAACGCCCCGGTCCTTCGGGACGAAGGGCCGGGGCGGTGTCGATCGCGTTCTACTTCACACCGCTGAAGACGTACTGCAGTGCGGCGAAAACGACGTCGTTGGACTGGATTGCGGTCCACAGGAATTCGTCGAACATTTGTTACCCTTCCTAATGGCGATCTCTCGACCTTGACCTTACCCGCCGCGTATGCCCGTTTACAGGCGGTTCGACGAGCACTTTCCGGTGACGCGCGCCGGGGCCGCACAAACTCTTCTGGCAGGGCTGTGACCTGCGGTGATGCGAATCCTGTGTGGGCGGTGAGACTCCGGTCCGGATCCGGTGAGAGGTCCTGTTCCGGATTCCGGATGTGATTTGGATCATATGGATTGCTACTGATCTGGAACCAATTCTGGAAGTCCTCTTATAGTTCGCCCATGATGATGAATCGGGGCATCGTCGCAGGCGTTCTGGGGGCAGGTCTGCTCCTCGGGGCGACAGCGTGTAGCCAGCCCGCCGCAGATGACAGCAGCCTCTCCACCTCCATGCCGACCCTTCAGCTGGCCGCCCAGGGGGATCAGATCCGTTGGTGTGCAATCAATCCGGTGTACAGCGCCACCTACTACGTGATGGTCACCGGTGTTCCCACCGGCAGTGTGTGCGGCCAGGGGTCGGAGATCACGCAGGCCGAGTTCGATGACCTCGACCTCCAGGAGATCTGCACTGTGACCCTGCCCGGCGGCGGGACCGTCGAGGCCTTCGCCAACGAGCGCAAGGCGAGTGCCCGCCTGGCCCAGATCTACTGCGACAACGCCTGACATCCTGTGATCACCACGGCCACAGCCTGATCGGCGATCATCGAGCTGTGGCTGTGGTGATCAGATACTCCCATTCCATGGTGCCGTCGACGATGGCCTCGTCGGCGAGACCGGCCATCGCGGCATCGAGTGCGGCCACCTGCTCGGCGTCGTCGGCGATCCTGCGGTAGGCCGTGACGGTGGGCCCGTAGGCGGCCTTGAAGAAGTCGCGGAATGCCGCGCCATCGGCGAACGCCGACACCGTCAGGGACTCGGCGTGGCTCTCCAGATCCGCTTTGTCGCCGAAAAGTGTTGCGATGTAATCGGGATCGCCCCATCGGATGCCGGGCTGCGTGCCGGGAGGAAGAGGTGGAGCGTAGGGCTTCATCACCGCGAAGAGTCGGCCGATGAAGCCGGCAGGCGTCCAGTTGATCAGTCCGATCCGTCCGCCGGGGCGTGACACGCGCACCAGTTCGCGCGCACTGCGCAGATGGTCCGGGGTGAACATCACTCCCACGCAGGAGGTCACCACGTCGAACGAGTCGTCGTCGAACGGGAGATCCTCGGCATCGGCGGTGCGCCAGATGATCCCGAGATCGGGGTGACGCGTGCGGCCGGTCTCGAGGAGTTCGGGGGTCAGGTCGCTCGCCACGACATGTGCACCGGTGCGGGCCGCGGGTACCGCGACGTTGCCGGCACCGGCCGCCACGTCGAGCACCCGGTCCCCGGAACCGATGGCGGTGGCCTCGACCAGCCGTTCGCCGAGTGCGGCGATGACGTCGGCGACCGCCGGATAGTCGCCGGACACCCACAGTGCGCGATGGCGTGCCTTCACCCCGGTGTCGAATGCGGCGGTGGATGGTGTGGACATGGTGGTCACCTTCTGAGATCGATGATCGTTGGGACCCCTTCAGCATCCGTTCGCCGGCCCTCGGGTTGCCAGACCATGATCTGTAGTGGTGGCGGTACAGAATCTGTACTGGTCCTACCGCCGAGTCGGGTGTGTACTGAGACGCATCGACGGAGGTGGTCGTATGACCTCATATGGACAGTTCTGCCCGGTCGCCAAGGCGATGGAACTGCTCGACGAACGCTGGACGATCCTGATCGTCCGCGAACTCCTTTTGGGCAGTAGACATTTCAACGATCTGCGTCGCGGTGTCCCCAAGATGTCGCCGGCTCTGCTGACCAAACGGCTCCGCGGATTGGAGCGGGCCGGGGTGATCTGCCGGACCGAGATGGGCGGTCGCGTGACCTACACCCTCACCGGGATGGGACGGGAGCTGTCCGACGTGGTCGACGCCCTCGGAACGTGGGGCACCCGATGGATCGGCGAACTCGGTGACGCCGATCTCGACCCCCACCTGCTCATGTGGGACATGCACCGCACCATCCCGATCGAACAGTGGCCGCGGCGGCGCACCATGATCGCGTTCCGCTTCCCCGACATCCTCGGCAAGGCGGGTATGTGGTGGCTCGTCGTCGACGAGGGGCGTGCGCAGGTGTGCGACTTCGACCCCGGCTACGAGTTGGACGCCACCGTGGTCACCGACCTGCGCACGCTGACCGAGGTGTGGCGCGGCGACACCGATTGGCACACCGCGCTGCGTGAACAACGTATCGAGATCCAGGCACCACCGGCTGTCGGCCGCGACGTCCCCCGATGGATCGGACAGGGCAGCTCGGCCGCCATCCCGCGACCTGCCTGATCGGTGTGCAGAGGTGACCCAACCCTGCCAGATGCGCACGTCCTGGCAGGGCTGGGTCCCATCTGTGGGAACGGGGCCGTCGGTGTCCGGTTACACGTCGAAGCTGGCGTCGGTCTTCCCGGTGACGTTCATCCCTGAGGTGATCGTCGGATACCTGCTTCCGGCACCCTCCTGCACACAGGTCGGCAACGTCTCGATCAGGGTGTCGTAGTTCGGCTGGCAGAAGAACGGTAACGAGATCCGACGGCTCTCGGGTCCTTGCGTGGTCGGCAACTGGACGCGATGGAGCGTCGATATCCACCGATCGTTGGTCCACCGCGCCATCAGGTCACCGATGTTGACCACGAACGAACCGGGGATCGGGTCGACCGCTTCCCACCGGCCGTCGACACACACCTCGAGTCCGCCCACCGCATCGGGTTGGTAGAGCAGGGTGAGGCTGCCGTAGTCGGTGTGTTCGCCGACCCGGATCTGTCCCGGCTCAGGGGTTTCGGTGATCGGGGGGTAGTGATTGGCGAAGAGATTGCTGATCGGCCGGTCCACCATGGCGTCGAAGTGGTGCTCGTCGAGTCGCAGGGCCAGCGCGAACAGCTGCATCATCTCGAAGGCGAGGGACTCGATCTCGTGGTAGTACTCCTCCCAGGTCTCCCTGAACCCCGCGGGGGAGGCAGGCCAGATGTTCTCGGCAAAGTAGCCGAACGTCTGTGCCTGCGTGAACCATTCGTCGTCAGTGGGTACGTCGGGTAGGCCGATCGAGAAGAACTCCACCAGATCGCCCGGAGTCATCACCCCACGGGTACGGGCCAGGGCCCGCTTCTTGGGTGGGATGTAGCCGCGACTCGAATGCCGGTCCCCGAGGACCAGCATCTTCTGCTCCTCGGAGAGATCGAAGAACTCGGCGGTGACGTCATACATGCGTTGCAACAACGACGCCGGGATGCCGTGGTTGACCACGGCGAGGAATCCGATGTGCTGGTTGGCGTGGTCGATCTCGGCTGCCACGTCGAGTTTCTCGGTGTGGCCGGATCGGGCGCGTGCGAGGTCGACGACGGGGATGGAACTGGTGATCATGGGAGGTACTCCTCGGTCGAGATGGGCCATCCGGTACGGAGTTTCGAACGTGGATGTGCATAGGACAAGGTCTTCGATGTGGTCAGCCCCAAGTGGACCAGGGCTTCTGCTTGTGCCACCGCGGCGGCAACACCGTCGACGACGGGCACCCCGAGCTCCTCCGACACGGTGGCGTCGAGGCCGGCCATCCCGGCGCATCCGAGCACCAGTGCTTCGGCGCCGCGGTCGATTGCTCGTATACCGGCCTGGCACAGTGCTTTCACCGTCGTGTCATGTTCGGCTTCCAGGGCGAGCACCGGGATGTCGGCGGCCTCGATCGTTGTGCACCGCTCGAGGAGGCCGGCCGTTCGGAGGCTGTCACGGATCTGTGCGCAGGCCCGTGGCAGGGTGGTCACCACGCCGTAGGTCGGTGCGAGGAACTGCGCGAAGGTGGCGCCGGCCTCGGTGACGTCGACCACCGGGATGTCGAGGAGTTCCCGTGCGCCCTCCCTGCCGTGCTCGCCGAATCCCGCCATGACCACGGCGTCCACACGGGCGGGCAGCGTGTGCATCCGGTCCAGCACGGCGGCCGCCGTCACGAAGCTGTCGTAGTAGCCTTCGGCGGACTCCGGACCCCACAGTGGATGGAGTGCGATGATCTCGGTGTCGGGGCGGGCGCTCCGTTGCGCCTGTGCTCCGATCGCCGCGGTCATCGGTTCCGATGTGTTGCAGTTCATCACGACGATCCGCCGGCTCATGCGGCGTTCTCGCTGTTCGTTGCGGCCGGAGCGGGTGTGCGCTGCGGCCAGGAGATCGCGGTGTGGACCACGGCGGCGATGCCGGCACCGATCGCCCATGAGAATGCCGCCCAGCCACTGAATGCCGGGACCAGGGCGAGGATGGCCGCCGGTACGGTCGCCACCACAGTGGCGATGAGTGCGCGAGGGTTGAATCCACGCAGGTAGTGGTACTTACCCGTCGGGCTCTCCGTGTACAGCTCGTCGACGTCGACGTGGCCGCGCTTGATGATCCAGAAGTCGGTGATCAGCACTCCGAACAGCGGACCGAGGAATGCGCCCAGGCCACCCACGAAGTAGGCGATCGACTCGGGGTTGTTGTACAGGTGCCAGGGCAGCGGCAGCACCGAGAGGACCGCCGCGATCAGTCCGCCGCGGAAGAAGGTGATCTGCTTGGGAGCGAGGTTGGCGAAATCGTATGCACACGAGATGAAGTCGGCGACGATGTTGATCCCGATGGTGGCGATCACGAACACGAGCGCCCCGATCAGGATGGCGGTGGTGCTGTCGGTCTTCTGGATCAGCTCCACCGGATCGGTGATGGCCTCGCCGAAGACGGTGATGCTGGCCGACGTCACGGTGACCGACACGATCGCGAACAGGATGAAATTGACCGGGAGACCGAAGAAGTTGCCGCGCACCACGGTCTTCGCATCCGGTGCGAGACGACCGAAATCGGCGAAGTTGACCAGGAACGTCGCGAAGAAGGAGACGTTCAGGGCGATCGCGGCCACCATGCCGTGGGTGAGTGCCCAACCGTGGGCCTGATGGGGACTGAGGTCGAACGAGATGTTGCCACCGGCCTTGATGATCATCCACACCATGAGCACGAACATGACGATCCACACCGCGGGCCCGGCCCAGTCCTGGAACTTGCGGATCGCCTCCATACCGCGTCGGACGACGAGAAGCTGGATCGTCCACATCAACGCGAAACAGATCCAGCCGAGCGCATGCAACCCCAGGAACTGCGGTTTGGTCAGCGGTTCGAAGAACCCGAAGTTCAGTCGTAGCAGGGCGATCTGGATACCCGTCGACCCGAGATAGGTGAGGATTCCGTAGTAGATGACGGCGATCGTGGCCCGGATGAGGGCCGGGACGTTGGCGCCCCAGATACCGAAGCTCGACCGGGCGAGCACCGGGAACGGAACTCCGGTGCGCTGACCGGCGAGGCCACTGAGGTTCATCAGACCCCAGATGATGAGGACACTCACTGCCAATGCGATGAAGACCTGAATGCCGTTGAGCCCCATGAAGAACAGGGATGCGGCAAAGGTGTAGACGGTGATCGAGTGGATGTCCTGCATCCACATCGCGAAGATGTCGTAGACCTTCCAGGTGCGCTTTGCCACCGGCGCGAGGTCGGCGTTGTGGAGACGGGGTGAATAGTCGGCGTGTGCGATCTCGATATCACCAGATGCGGCGGCCGACTGTGCTGGTCCGGCGTCCGATGTCGGGGACGTCGAGGACCGAGGTGTTTCGATGGACATGGGAATTCTCCATGGCGGTACGACCCGCAGAGTGCGGGCGACAGGATGAGGGCGGTCGACGAGACGACCGGGAAACGTCCCACAGGACAAGGTGGGACGTCGACGAGTGCACCGTCGGAGGCCGGCAGCGCCGATCCGACCGTGAACAGAATTACCTGCGGTGAGGCCAGAGAATTGCAGAACGCGCCCGACCCAGATCCAGCGAGAGCATCGCGAGTCGCGGGCGCTGGAACGCTGTCGCGCGTAGACAGTCCTCAACGGTGAACGTGATGCCACGTATCGCCATCGGGACCTCCGCGCGGATGTGTCAGGGACAGTGCACCGACGGTAGCGGCCGTGCGCTACGGCCCGGTTGCCCATTGTGTCGGGCATGTGAACGCCCGGGTGGCGCGACCATCCCTACCTGCCGATAAGGGTTTCTCGTATTTCGTCGTCACCGGCACCGCCCTAGCGTGGAGCTATCCCGGCGGCCGACCAGTCCACGGCCACCTCGGGCCGCACGTACCGCAGAGGAGAAGCCATGACGACGCCGACCATCGAGGAACTCGCCGCACGAGTCGAGGTGCTCGAGGCCGAAGCCGACATCCGGCGCCTGCAGGCCCGCTACATGTTCCTCTGCGACACCCCGTGCCCCGAGTACGGCATCACCGACGACGCCGACCGCATCGAGCTGATCCTCGCGCTCTATACCGAGGACGCGATCTGGGAAGGTGTCGGCGAGTACTACACCGACCAGTTCGGCCGGCTCGAGGGCAAGCAGGCGCTGCGTGAGCACTTCCAGCGGTTCTGGGGCGAGAAGCAGGATCCGGCGCTGCTGCTCAACGCCCACTACCTGACCAGCGAGCAGATCCACGTCGACGGTGACACCGCCGAGGCCCAGTGGATTCACATGCAGCCGTGGCTGTTCTCCGACGGCACCGGCCTGCTGCGGTCGAGCCGCCTCAACAACGCCTTCCGCAAGGTCGACGGGCGATGGCTCATCTCCCGGACCCGCACCGAGAACGTCTTCGTCGCACCGCTGCCCGACAAGTTCGCCGACGCCTACCCGAGCTCGTCGGTCCTGCTGAAGCCGTGACCGCCGTGGCGTTGCCGGTGGTGCACGTCGTCGACGACGACGACGACCTACGGCAATCGGTGACCTTTCTGCTCCGAACCGTCGGCATCACCGCACTGACCTACCCGGACGCGTCGGCGTTCCTCGACGAGTTCGATCCGGAGGAACCCGGTGTGGTGGTGGTCGACGTCCGCATGCCCGGGATCAGCGGATTCCAGTTGCAGGAGATCCTCAACGAGCGCGACTACCCGGCGCCGGTGATCTTCTGCTCTGCACACGGCGACATCGCCATGTCGGTGCGCGCGATCCGCGCCGGGGCCGTCGACTTCCTCGAGAAGCCTTATGGCTCACAGCGAATGCTCGAGGTGGTGCAGATGCACCTGGCGAAGGCCAACCAGCTCTTCGTCCAACGTGCCGAACGTCGTCTGGTGGAGGAGCGGGTCGGTCGACTCACGCCCCGCGAGCGGGACGTGCTGCGGCTGGTGGTCGGCGGACTGTCGAGCCGGATGATCGCCCGGGATCTGGGTACCACGGTGAAAACCGTTGACGTCCATCGGGTCCGGATCAAGTCCAAGACCGAATCGGACAGCCTGTCGACGCTGGTGCACGACGTCCTGGTGCATCGCGTCGCATTGTGAGCGCGGGGTCACCCGATTGTCGCGACCCGTGATCGCCATGGATGGTCGAGCCGGGACCGAGCCCCTGGGCGAGGACCCGTGTCGAGGCCCCGCGAGCCGACGGTGTTCGCAGCCGCGTCTGACGTGATCGCCAGAGCCGGAGCCGCGCCTACTGGGACGGCAACCCGAACCCGAACACCGTGCCGCCCCCGGCGCGTGGTCGGTTCCAGATGGTGCCGTGCTGGCGCGTGATGATCCGATAGCTCAACGCCAATCCGATTCCGCTCCCGTGTGCCTTCTCGGTGAACGATTCGTGGAACGGGTCGCGGTTGAGGCCCCGACCCTGGTCGTCGACGGTGAAGATGCCCTCCCCGCCGGTATTCGACGTCGTGATCACCACGGGTGTGGCGGTGTCACCGCACGCGACCATCTCGTCGACGGCGTTGAAGCACAGGTTGAGCATCACCTGGCCCACCAGGACCCGTTCGCAACGCACCCACACGGGCTGCTCGGAGAGCCGCACCTCGATCGGGACGCCGGTGGGCCCCGACCGTAACTGCATGAACGGCAGGCACTCCCGCACCACGTCGTTGAGGTCGACGACCTGCTCGACGTGTTCGAGGTGTCCGACGTAGGCCCGCACGGTGTTCACGATGGTGGCGGCGCGGGCGATCTGTTTGCTCGCCAGCTCGAGGCCGCTGTCGATGTCACTGCAGGTGTCGGCGTCGAGGCGTTCGGTGCCGGCGAGGGAGCGGGAGAATCCGCGGACTCCGGTGATGAAGTTGTCGGCGGCGGCGAGTGGTTGGCCGAGTTCGTGGGCGATGGCCATCGCCATGTCGCCCATGGCGTTGTAGCGCGCCAGGTAGTTCTCCTGGTGCAGCGCGAGCTCTCGCACCTCCTCCTCGCGGATGCGGTCGGTGATGTCGTGCAGGATGATCAGATACCGCTGTGCGGCGAGCTCGGGAAGCCGTTCGACGCTGCCCTCCAGCCAGATCGGGGTGCCGTCGCGGTCGATGAGCAGCTGCAACGGATGCAGCGGACTGGTCGCCGCCACCACCTCCGACCAGGTCGACGGTTGACCGTTGACCCGGATCTGGGTGCACGACATGAGGGTTCGCCCGATGGGGGAGACCGTGGTGCGGTCGGGGAACAGATAGCCCAGTGCGGTGTCGGTGGCCGCCTGGATCGAGCCGTCCTGGGCGACGGTCAGCGCGATGGTCGACGTGTGCTGGGTGAGCATCCCGACATGGGTCTCGGTGAGCCGCTCGGCGCGCTCGGTGGACAGCTCGCGCTCGATGTCGCGGTACTGGACCATCACCGCGGGGCCCTGGGACAACTCGACCCGGGTGGCGAAGGCATCGCACCGGAAGACCCGGCCGGACTTGGACCGTAGATGCCACTCCACCCGCGCGGCGCCTCTGTCCAGGGCCTGGTTGAGCAGGGCGCGGGCCACCACCCTGTCGTATTCGCGGGCCGGTTTGCTGATGTGGTTGGCCCGCAACTGGAGCAGCTCGGCCAGTTCCACCTCCAGCATCCGGCACGCGGCCGGGTTCGCCCACACGATCTGCAACGACTCCGCATCGTGCAGCAGGATGCAGGTGTCGCCGGCCTCGAGCAGTGCGAGATGGTCGTCTGCGGTCAGCGCAGCACACGGCACCACGTCGGTCATGGAGTCAGCCTAGATCGGCCCCGCGCACCACGCAGTCCGCAAAACGACTAGGCGTGGTTAGGAAATCACCTACGCGAAAGGCCGACTTTGCTGATCGACACCGCGCCGGGTGAGTTCGTAGCCTCGCAGTGGTACAGCCACGACGAGCAGGAGATCCAACCCATGACCGCGACACTCGAACCATCCACCGTCACCTGGGATTCGGTGCTCGCCGAACTGGCGCAACGCCGCTCGGAGTTCCACGCCCAGCACTATGTGCCGCGTGATTTCGTGGAGAAGTTCATCCCGCTCGGCGTGTTCCGGGCGGCCGCACCGATCCGCTTCGGTGGTGAACCGATCCCGCCGGCGCAGTTCCTGCAGCTGATCGAGCGGGTGGCCCGGGTCGACGGGTCGACCGGATGGATCATCGCGTTCGCGTCGTCGTTGACCTATCTGGGTGCACTCCCGCTCGACACCCAGGCCGAGATCTACCGGGACGGCCCCGACATCGTCTGGGCCGGAGGTCTTTTCCCGATGCAGCCGGCTCCGCTGCGAGACGGTCGCTATGTGATCAACGGTCGCTGGAAGTACGCCAGCGGCTGTATGGGTGCCGACTACGTCGGCGTCGGCCTGCGCGATGAGAGCGCCGGTGGCAAGCCGCGTGCGGCGGTCCTGCGACCCGATCAGGTCACCTTCGTCGACGACTGGGACGTCACCGGGATGGCCGCGTCGGGATCGTTCGACGTGATCGTCGAGAACGTCGAGGTGCCACAGGAATGGACCTTTGTGCGCGGCGGCGGTGAGACATTCATCGACGATCCGCTCTACCGGTACCCGCTGATCGCCTACCAGGCGCAGGCCCACGCCGCGGTGGGCCTCGGTGTGGCCCAGGCGGCACTCGACCAGGTGCGTGCGGCCGGATCGCGCACCGGTGTCACCGGCGCGCCGCCGCTCGCCGCACGTGCGTACTACCGCACAGAGTTCGCGAAAGCGTATGTGGCGCTGAACTCCGCGCGTTCGTTCTACCTCGATGTGGCCGACGAGGTGTGGCAGACCGTCGTCGCCGGTGATCCGGCGAGCGACGAGCAGATCGCCCGGATGCGGTTGTCGGCGGCCAACATCGCCGATACCGCCGCCGACGTGGTGGGACGCCTGTGTGCGGTGTCGGGGGCGGCGATCATCAACAACGGCCATCCCATGCAGCTGCTCCGGCAGGATGCGATCGTCCCGCAGTTGCACGCCACCCTCGGCCAGGCGATGTACGACGGTGCGGGATCGGTACTGCTCGGTCAGGAGCCGGTGATCCCCGGATTCCTGTGACGGTTCTCGCCCTGCACGACCCCGGGAGTGCCCGTACCGTTGGTACGGGCACTCCCGTCGTTCTGGGCGCCACCGACACCGACTCCCGGATCCCCCTGCCGGCACACGGACGGCTGCTAGGAATCCCTGTACGCGGGGTACGGGAAAGTTATGTTTCCGCCGACTCGCACAGTGAAGTGCCCCGGGTTGCGTAACGATGGACACGACATGAAGTCGACGGCAACGACGCCGCGGCATCACTTGTGAAGATCAGAGGAAACAGTCAGTGTCAGAACACAGCCCGGTGTCCACAGGGGTTCCCGCGAGTGCGGCACCAAAGTCCAGCTTCAGGCGCCTGGCCTTCGCCAGCGGCGTCGGAACATCCCTCGAGTTCTACGATTTCGCGATCTACGGCACCGCCACCGCGCTGGTCTTCAGCGACACCTTCTTCAAGACCAACGACGCCTGGTTCAGCACCTTCATGGGTCTGGCCACCTTCGGCATCGGATTCCTGATGGCGCCGATCGGCGCTATCCTGTTCGGGTGGGTCGGTGACACCTACGGTCGCAAGAAGGCCCTCACCCTGACCTTCATCGGAATGGGTGCGGCCACCGTCCTGATCGGTCTGCTGCCGACCTACGCGCAGATCGGGGTGGCGGCACCGCTGCTGCTTGTCCTGTGCCGCATGGTGCACGGGCTCTGTCGTGGTGGTGAGACCGGCGGTTCGGCGGTGCTCGCCATCGAGCACGCCCCCGACGGGAAGCGCGCCCAGTACGGCGTCTTCACCGCACTGGGCAGCCCCGTGGGCACCATCCTCGCCAACATCGCGTTCGCGCTGGTCCTGCTGATGCCGGCGACCATGGTCGACGACTGGGCCTGGCGTCTGCCGTTCCTGGTCGGCGGTCTGGTCCTGGTGCTGGGCATCTGGATTCGTAAGGGCGTTGCCGAGAGCCCGGTGTTCAAGGCGATGGTCGCCGAGCACGGCGAGGAAGAGCTGCGCAAGCGGGTTCCCGCACTCACCGTCATCCGCACCAACTGGCGTCGGCTGGCGCTGGCCGCAGGTGTCAACGTCGGCCTGAACTCCACCACCTTCGCCCTGTCGATCTTCATGCTCTCCTACGCCACCGCCAAAGCCCCTGACGGACTGGATCTCCCGCGTACCGCGATCGTGTACGGCAGTATCGCCGCGCTGGTGATGCACGGTGTCGCCAACGTCATCGGTGCGCTCCTGTCCGACCGCATCGGACGACGTCCGGTGATGATCGCCGGCGCCGCATCGTCGGTGGTCGCGGCATTGTTCATCTTCCGGCTGGCCCAGACCGGCACCGTGGCCGCCGTGGTCACCGCGCTGGTCATCGGATTCTTCTGCACCGGCTTCCTGTTCGGCCCGATGTACACCTACTTCACCGAACTGTTCCCGCGGGAGCAGCGGCAGACCGGTATGGGCATCGCCTTCCACGTGGGTGCCGTGCTCGGTGGCGGTATCTCGCCGCTGATCGCCAACCGGATCATCGCCGGTACCGGTGACGCCGCCAACATCGGCTACTACCTGGCCGTCATGCTGACCATCTCGCTGCTGTGTCTGCTCGCCCTTCCCGAGACCGCACCGGCGCGACTGGCCGCCAAGGCCCGCCGGGCGGGTGCCACCGAGAAGGAGTCGGTGACCGCATAGCCACCACCTTCCGGTCTGACGCTCGCGTCGGCGGTCGGCAAACGGAAACGGACCCTGCAGAGGCACATCGGTGCCTCTGCAGGGTCCGTTTCCGTTTGTGAGTGTTCCCCCCCTGCGATCGGTCGGTTGCGCTAGATCCCGTACTCCGCAACCCAATCGACGAACATCTGCCCGGTGGGGAAGGTGAGTCCGCCGAAGTTGTCGAGCTGCAGCGCCAGGTGCATCGACCGCGGTGGCAGCCGGTTCACGTCGGTGCTCCGCGCCCACTGCACACCGTCGCGGTACACCGCGATGTACTGCGGGGTCCATTCGACGGCCCAGGCATGCCAGTTGGTGGCGTCGCCCCAGGTGGTGTGGGATTCGACGTTGTTGGCCGCGCCGTAGTGCAGGTTGTACTGCACGGTGCTGCGGGTGGCGTCGGCGATCTCCATGAAGTCCACCTCGCCGCCGACCGGCCAGTCCTCGGCGTCGGGCCACAGCAGTGCGACCGCATGCCAGGTGGGGGAGGCGACGGTGGCCCGTGAGCAGATCTCCCACCGGCCGTACTTGCGTCCACCCCACTTGGGGGTCACCCCACCGGACGTGCCGTCGATGGTGGACGTGATGGTCAGCGCCCCATCGGAAATGGAGACCGCCGACGGGCTCCGGCGGCCGTTGCCGTCGTGACCGGCGCCGTCGTAGGCGCTCCAGTTCGACAACGACGAGAAGCCGTCGTAGTGCTCGGCGGTTCCCCATCCGTGGGTGGAGGCTGCGGTGGTGGTGCAGCCCGCAGTCGACGACGACGACCCGAGGTCGAGGGCCTCGGCGTCGGGGGTGTTGACGTAGGTGAGTGCGGCGGCGGCGATTCCGGCGGCGAGCAGCGGCCGGAGTGCGGTCGTGAGAGTGGCGAACACAACTGCGAATCTAGCAGAAACGGATGAACCGGAAAAGGCGTCCGACCTCACGACAATGCATGTGCCGCAACATCATTCGGTATCCGACATATCTGTGGAATCGCGGTCGGCAGACTTCTGCCCGGCGGCCTCGTCGACGACCGGTGTCTCGGTGGCGTCGTCTGCGGTGCCCGACTCGGCTGCCGAAGAATCGCCTTCGGTGTCGGCCTCTTCACCGGTGGCCGGCTCGGTCTCCGCGGCGGGTGACTCGGTCTCGGTGGTCTCGGTCTCGGGTGTCTCGGTCCCGGTGGTCTCGGTCTCGGGTGTCTCGGTATCGGTCGACCCCGCGGCCGGCGTCTCGGTGTCAGGTGTCTCGGCTTCGGGGGTCGCGACGACCGGTGTTGCGACAGTGGAGGACTCGACCGCGGTGGACTCCGCGGCAGCGCTCACGCGGGCCACGTTGGTGGCGGTGGTGGTGGTCGGCGAGGTCACATAGCCACTCAGTGCGTCCTCGAGCTTGTCGACCTCTTCCTCGTCGGTGCGGATCCACCGGTTCCAGGTGTGTGCGCCGTCGGTGTAGATGAACTGCACCGGGAGGTCGAAGATCTCGGCCTGGATGTTGAGTAGCACCGTCGACGCGAAGGAGATCACCTCGAGTCCCACGCCGATCGCGACGTGCAGGATGCCGCCCTGGGCCATCATCTCGTCCCATTCGGCCTGCGAGGCCGGCAGACCGTTGCCGGTGGAGACGATGATGGTCTGGCCGTTGGCCTTGGCCTGCATGATCTGGGCGGCGACGTCGTTGGCGGCCCATGAGTTACCGGGCAGCAGCGGGTTGCCCCACATGCCGTCGAATCCGTTGCCGACGCCCTGACGGCTGGACAGGATGAACGGCACCGCGAAGTACCCGAAGATGTTGTCGGTGTGGTAGTACCCCGAGCGTGACACCGCCACCGAGAACACCTCGGGGTACTTCAGTGCCAGGTTGATCGCCTGCCCGCCCGAGATGGACAGTCCGGAGATCGCGTTGCCGGAGGTGTCGACATCGAAGTTCTGGTTCAGGAACACCGGGAGTTCTTCACCCACAAAGGTTTCCCACTGCGGGTTGAAGTCGCCGTTGCCTTCGTAGTTGCTCAGCGGGTTGCCGTTGTTGTCGACCGGCGTGGACTCCCAGTTCGCCGACCACGTGGTGGCCGAATCGGGGATCGACACCAGGGTGTAGCCCGTGTCGTAGAGGTCGCCGCGACCGTTGGCGATCGGATCGCTGAGCTGGCCCAGGAAGTAGACGGCCTGCTCGGGCTGTCCGGCCTGCTGATCGGACGGCCGGACCTTGACCGTCACGGTGGTCTGCATGGACTCCGACCAGACGTAGCAGGTCTGCACGTTCTGGGCGCGATCGGTGTCACTGGTGAAGTAGCAGCTCGCCGAGGTGCGCTCGACGGTGGGATCCACCGCGAACGCCGGCCCGATTCCGCTGCCGAGTCCGATCGCTGCGGCCACGACCGCTGCGGCCACCGATCGCCGACGACGGCGGGCGGAGCGGGATCGGAGGGCGACCGGCGCGGTCGTCTCACTCGACAGGGTCATGGCAATGTCACCTCAGGTCGTTCGGGCACCTCGATTTCGGACAAACCCTACATGGTGTTGGTTAGGCAAACCTAACTGAGGTCCTGTATGGGCTGCTGCCGTCGCACCCGCGCGAGAGTCCACAGTGAGATTCCGGCCGCCCCCACCGACAGCAGATCCGACTCGGTCAGGCCGTTGGTCCTGGTGAACGTGACGAGCGTCGCACCCTCGATCGGGCCGTTCCAGATCACCCACGCCACCGCGACGACGAGCAGCGTGACCGCCGCGCGCACACTCGGGCGCAGCAGGGTCCACAGCCCGCAGGCGAACAGCAGGTTGAGCAGGACCAGGGCATGGAAGATATCTGGTGAACGCATCGTGAACAATCATGCCCGGTTCGGCGATGCGCCGCCGTGTGCGCCGGCGCGCGCGGCACCGGTCGCCGGCGGTCCGGACCGGAGCGGTGGCGGCCCCGACAGCGACCAGTTCTGCCGAGGGGTACTTCCCACTGCTAACGTGCTGAGGTCTGAGTAGACGAATCCCATTGGGATACCACAATCTTCGGGGAGATTGAGATGAAGACCAGCTATGCAGTCCGGATCGCCGGGGTCGGCCTGGCCGCCGCGATCGGGACCACCATCGTGGCCGCACCGGCGCCCGCCGCACCGTCGAGTGCACCGGGCGCGGTCCAGGTGGCCGCCGCGAAAGTGAACTGGACCGACGTCAGCAAGGGCGCGTCGGCCGTCGGTGACAAGCGCAACGCCCAGGCGGCCCAGTGGGTGCTCGCCAAGCATGCGGCCACCCCGGTTGCCGCCGACAAGAGCAACGTCAAGCAGTCGGTGCTGGCCGCCAGCGCCTACGGTGACGTCGCCGAGCCGATCGTCACCGACGCCGCCAACCCGTCGGTGGGCACCGCCGCCGGTTCCACCGGATCGTCGGACTCCGGTTCGGGCTCGTCGGGCTCGAGCACCGGCTCATCGACCGGATCGCTCGACCTCGGGTCGTCGAACGGTTCGGCGGAGGTCTCCTACAACGATCTGAAGGCGATCCTCGAGACCTACTTCGCGAGCTTCGACTGGTCGGTGGTGACCATTCCGCTGATCGCCACGGTGTTGCAGGCCCAGGGTGTCCCGTCGGTCATCGCCACCCCGTTGGCCACGCTGATCTGGCAGGTCATCGAGACCACGTTCCCGGCATACGCGAACTGATCTGTGTCTATCCGTCGGTAGACGACCCGCCCGCGGACGCCGCGAGCCCGTCGATGAGTGCCGCGAGATACTTCTCGATCCGATAACCGTGGGTGTAGTCGTCCCAGTTGTCGAACAGCTGCCGGACCGCCGGATAGTCGGTGAGTTCGTCAGGATCGGGGGTGTAGATCGCCACCTCGTCGCCGCGGCGTTCGCGGGCGGTGATGTTCCACTGGAGTTCGGTGGTGATCAGGAACCACGACGTGCGCCACAGACCGAAGGCGGTCTCGTGGTCGAGGCCGAGTTCCATTCCCGCAGACAGATAGATCTCGGCCTGCTCGAACTCCGGCATCCCCACCACGGTCCCGGTCCGCAGCACATCCGACACCCACGGGATGGCATCGAGCTTGGTGTACATGTCCATCGCCTGCGCCAGCAGCCGGTCGCGGGGCGACCCGGTGTAGGTGTCCCAGACGATCCGGTGACCCATCTCGCCGATCACCATCGACAACAGGACCGTCTTGTTGGGGACGTGGTAGTACAGCGTCATCGGCCGCAGCCCGACGTCGGCGGCCAGACGTCGCATGTTGAGTGCCTCGACGCCGCCGGCATCGAGGATTCGAATGGCGGCGTCGACGATGGCGTCCCGGCGAAAATCCGGTGGGGGAAATGCCATGTTCAACATCCTCACCCCTGGCGGTCGTGACGTCCACACCCAGATGGGGTGGTTCTGCGAAAACTCCGCTCCGGCAGTGCTTGACCGACAACCCACCGCTGTCGGTTGTCCCGGTCTCCTGGATGATCAGCGTGTATCCGATTGTTCTGCGGGCATTCGTTGTGGTTTGAACCTCGACGTGCGACCCTGCGCAGAGATCAATCCGACAAACAGGACCAGACCACGCGAGGAGTGTCATGACGTATCCACCGACCGGTTCGGGGGAGCCACAGAACCCGGGGGACCAGCCACAGTACGGGGGCCAGCCACAGTACGGGGATCCAGCCCAGTACGGGCAGCCCACACCTCCGCCCGGCGGGTACAACTCACCGCCCCCGTCCGGTTCGTACCCTCCGCCGTCGTACGGTGCCGGCCAGCAGCCGCCGCCGTATCCGTCGCCGGCCACGGGCATCCCGACGCCGACGACGCTCGATCTCGGCGAGGCCCTGAGCTACGGCTGGAACAAGTACAAGGCCAACGCGCTCAACTGGATCCTGTTCGCCGTCATCTCTTATCTGATCCTGGGCCTGATCACCGCTGCCATCAACGGATTCTCGTCGTCGCCGAGCCTCGGCCAGAACATCGTCTCCAGCCTGGTGTCGGGCATCCTGGGCGTGCTGATCCAGGCCGGGTTCACCCGCGGCGCCCTCGACGAGCTCGACGGCCGCAAGCCCGCGCTCGGCGACTTCGTCAAGTGGAACAACCTCACCGCGGTGTTCATCGCCGCGATCCTGGTGTGGCTGATCACCACGGTCGGCTACTTCCTGCTGGTGATCCCGGGCCTGATCGCCACGTTCTTGCTCTGGTACACCATCGCTTTCGTGATCGACCGCAACCTGGCGCCGGGTGATGCGCTCAAGGCCAGCTTCGATCTGACGAGCAAGAACGTCGGCTCGCTGCTGCTGCTCGCGGTCGTGGTTGTCCTGCTGAACATCGTCGGCGCCCTGCTGTGCCTGGTGGGTCTGCTCGTCTCCGGGCCGGTCACGCTGATCGCCTCGACCTATGCCTACCGGGTGCTCTCGGGTGGGGCCGTGAGTCCCGCGCAGTAGGCCGCGCCGGCAGGCTCTCACGTCGACGGCACCGACCGATGAGGTCGGTGCCGTCGACGATTCCGGACCAGGCTAGCGGTCCCCGCGTGACCGCGCGTTCCGTGCACCGGGATTCGTTCGTTCGCCCCACAAACGCCCCGTGAGATTCCTCCGTTCGTGCGACTGATCCGAGCCCTGTGCGCTGGATACGCTGGCGTCTCGACTCAGACGGTCCAAGGAGCGCGAGACATGACGTGGCAGTCCCCGTCCGGCATTCGCCGCATCCACATCGACGGCAACGAACGTCCGGCGACGCCGCCGGCCGGCCCCGGCGTGACCCCCGCTGCCCCGTTCCCTCCTGCCTCGTTCCCTCCTGCACCGGTCCCACCCGGCCCGCCGCCCAACTCGCCTCCGCCCGAGTCGCATGGCGACATGCGAGAGGCGGATCGGATTGCGGCCCAGGCACGTCGGGATGTTGCCGAGCTCTCCGCCCAGATGGCTGCGGTCGGTGACGCCATCGGGGGACTGCTGTCCGGGGCCGATGCGCAGTGGGCGGAACGGGCTCGGGCTGCCCGGGCCGATGCCGACGCGCACCGCGCGTCCGCCCATGCCGACATCGATTCCGCCGCCGATCGTGACAGCAACCGCGCGCGGGGCCTGCTCGCGGCGGCTGTGGCCGAGCTCGCGCCCTCGGCCGCCGGCGCCGGGTGGTCCGATGACTGGTCGGCTGTCGCCGCCACCTTGCCGCGGTACCTGCGGGTGGGGCGTTTCGCCACTTCTGGTGGCGCCACGGACCGTGATGCGGGTTCGGTACCCGAGGACGTTCCGGCACTGGCCCCGTTCCTGCTGTCCACCGGCTGGTACCTGAAGGGCGACAGATCCGACACCGCGGCCCTGACACAGAGTGCCCTCCTGCGACTGGCCGCGATGGTTCCCCTGCGGCACTTACGATTTCACGTTTTCGATCCGAGGATCACCGGAGTCACCAGCGGGTTGGCGCCCCTACGGTCGGTGAGCCCGGGTACCCTGCCGACACCCCTGCACTCGGTGGGGGAGTTCCGCGAGGTGCTCGCTGCGGTGGCCCGGCAGTCCACTGGGAATGCCGAGCTCATCGCCTCCCATCACCTCGGTGACCTCGGCACGCTGTGGGAGTCGGAGGGGCTACCCACCGGTGACGTCGCGGTGATCGTGGTGCTCGACTATCCCACGGGTATCGACGACGTCACCCACGATCTCCTCGTGCGGCTCGCCGAGACCGGGCCCGCGCGCGGGGTGTCGCTGCTGGTCGTCGCCGATCCGACGGGAAACGCCGCTCGGGGCGTCAAGCCCAAGGAACTCGCCCGCGCCCTCACCGTGCTCGACCACCGAACCGGGCACTGGGCAGTCCCCGGACTACCTGCCGCCGTACCCGTCGTCGACGAGGGGCCGCCGCCGGCGAGTGTGGTGCAACCGGTGCTCGCCGAGGTCATTCGTCGTACCTCCGACACCAAGGGGCCGGTCATCGGACTCGGCGAGCTCATCGACCGCTTCGTCGACGATCCATGGCGTGAGACCGCCGACGACGAGATCGAGGCCGTCATCGGCCGCAGCGGCCGTGAGCCGCTGACGATCTCGCTGCGGTCGGAGAACCCGCCGCATCCCAATGTGCTGATCGGCGGTGCGGTCGGTCAGGGCAAGTCCAACCTGCTGCTCGACATCGTGTACTCACTCGCCGCCCGATACGGCCCGGATCAGCTGGAGATGCTGCTCCTCGACTTCAAGCAGGGCCTCGAGTTCAAACGTTTCGACCGCGACGAGAACGGCGAGAACTGGCTCCCGCACGCCCGCATCCTGTGTCTGGAATCCAACAAGGCGTTCGGGCTGGCCGTGCTGAACTTCGTCAACGACGAGATGGTGCGCCGCGCCGAGCTGTTCACCCGCACCCGCACCAACGGCTTCAGCCGCTACCGTGCCACCACCGGGGAACCGATGCGCCGCATGCTGCTGATGATCGACGAGTTCCAGGTGCTCTTCGACGGGCACGACGACATGACCACCGAGGCGGTCCGGCTGTTCGAGAACATCGTCAAGCAGGGGCGCGCCTTCGGCATCCACGTGCTGTTGTCGTCGCAGACCGTGTCCGGTATCTCCGGATTCCAGGTCAAGGGCGACTCGATCTTCGCGCAGTTCCCGATCCGGGTGTCGCTCAAGAACACCCGCGAGGAGTCCGAGGCCATCCTGTCGCGGCACAACACCGCTGCCGCCGAGCTGACCTACCGCGGTGAGGTGATCGTCAACCGTAACCTCGGCATGGCCGCCGACGGGGCCAACGAGCGGGGCATCGCCGCCTACGCCGATCCGGACCTCCTCACGCGGGTCCAGTCCCGACTGTGGCGCCGGGCGGCCGAGGACGGCCCGGTGGCGGAGCCATGGGTCTTCCTGGGACGCAGTCACGCCCAGTGGCCGCAGCGTGTCCCGGCCGGCCATCCGGGCACCAGCATCGGCTGGCTGGGACGGCCGCTGGCGGTCACCGACCAGCCCGCCGTCACCGACTTCGATGCCGACGGTGACAGTTCGGTGGTCCTGCTCGGTAGCGGTGACGACGTCGCCGCGACGGTCATCACCTCGCTGGTGCTCACCGCCACGTCGGCGTGGGAACGGGGAAGCCGGGTGGTGGTTCTCAACGGCCACCCCGATTCGGTGACCGCGCCGACCGGATTTCTGGAGTTGCTGCGACCGACCATCGAAAGTCGTGGACACACACTGGAGATCGTCGAGCGCGATCAGATCGTTGCCGCATTGCCGGACCTCGTGGACGTCACCACTCGGGTGATGGTGGTGGGTCTCGGTCTGCACCGGGTGGACCTGACCACCGAGCTCGGTACCGATCCGGTCACCTACGAGACCACCACCGCCGCCGATCTCCTCAAACGGATCACCGGCGGGCACGGGCGATCCCGCGCGTCCTTCATCGGTTGGTGGCCGCAGCTTCGGGCACTCACCGACGCCCTCGGCTACGACCACGCCGGCGTGGGCACCTATGTCCTGCTGCGGGTGGGCATCGACGATCTGCGGTCGGTGGCGGGTCCGCACGCCATCCCGCCGGAGGGGGCACCACGGATCGGTGTGTTCCACCGCAACGACGACCACGGTCTGCTCGAAGTGATCCCCTTCGGGCCGGTCGATCCCACGATCACCTTCGAGGCGACCCGATGACGCGAGCCGGTGACGACTACCTCGCCGCACTCACCACGCTGGTGGAGATGCCCACCCGGGTACAGGAACAGAAGGCAGAAGTCGATCGGATTGCCGCAGAGCGGATCTCGGTGGTCGATGCCGATGGGCGGCGGACACGATCGCAGTACGAGGCCCTCGATTCCCGGCGCAACCAGGTCCAGCGCGACGTCGCGGCCCTGAGCCGGGATGTGGGAGGGGGTGCCCCACCGGCGGGTGGATCGCCTGCGCCGGTGCGGTTGTCGACGACGCGCGAGATCGAGGCCGCATTGTCGGACATGGCCGCGCGCACGCGACAGGTCCGGCAGAACTGGGACTGGGCCCAACGCTATCGGCAACGCGCGGCACAGCAACCCGCTCCGCCACCGCCTCCCCGGGTGGTCGCGCCGCCACCGCCGCCGCCCGCTCCGGTACCGCCGCCGGTGCCGGCACGCCGGCAGCTACCACCATGGGCCATCGCCGCCCTGGCGGCGGCCCTGCTCGCCATCCTTGTCCTCATCGTCGTTCTCGTGCTCTAGCCGGAGGAGTTCCGTTGCTCAACAAGACGTTCCGACGTGTGGCCGCCACCAGTGGGGCCGATGTCACCCAGATGATGGCCGCACGCAAGACCACGACGGCCGGACCGGCGGTGTCGCCGATGCTGCGACAGCAACGGCTACGGCCACGTACCGCCGCCCTCCTCGACGTCGTCCGGCAACTCGACGCCACCGCCGACCCGCACGTCTACCGCGAGATCATGCAGTGGATCACGCAGGAGTACGAGGCGCGACAGGGTGGCTCGCTGATGGGGCTGTTCGCGAAATGTCACCTCGGTCCGCCCTACGTCGACCATCGCCTGGACCTGTTCGGTTCGATCTGTGAACACTTCTCGCGCGCCGACCCGGTGCCCATGCCCTACGCGCAGGCCCGCGGGCTGGCGCAGTCGGGTGCCTACGCCTACATCGAGCTGTACTCCGACAGCGCGATGGTCCCGATCCTGCCCGACGGAACCGCGGTGGAATTGTGACCGCGTGCACCCACACCTGTTCCAGCTCTACCGAACCCAAGGAGCACCATGTCTGACCTCGATGCGTCGAGGGTGGCCGGCGCCATCCAGTCCCTGAGTCGCGACCTGTCCCGCGTGAACGACAACATCCTGCAGGTCGCCGGCGCCGTCGACGGAGTGCATGCGGAGGTGGGAACGGTCAAGGCCGACCTCAACTCCACCCGCGGTGATCTCATCGAACTGCGAAAGCGGTTCGAGGAGTACGTGGTTCAAGCAGAGCGCACCGCCGCCGTGCAGCGATCGGAAACGGTGCTGGGCAATGTCGAGGCCGAACTCGACCGGGAGTACGGCCATTACAGCCTCGTGCGCCGTACCTCCATCGGCACGCTGCAGGCCTTCGACATCGGCAACGTCACCAACCGCACCGTGCAGCAGGTCAGCGAGGAGCTGATGATCCAGACGCCCCGGTACTGGCTGGCCCCGGCGCTGGTGGCGCTGGCCGCGTGGTCGCGTGACGATCAGGAGCTGTGCAAGAAGTCGGTGGACGCGGCGTTTGCTCGCGACCCGGCGAAGGTGGGGTTGTTCTTCGCGCTGGTCCTTCGTCGGCAGGGCCGCATGGAGTCGGCGACGCGCTGGCTCAAGCACTTCCTGGCCTCCCTCGATCCACGATCGTTGGGCCGCGAGTTCGCCGTCATCCTGGAGGCGACCGCACAGGATGCCTTCGGTTCACATGGCCGACAGCTGGTGAGCGACACCCTGATCGAATGGAATGCGGTGTTGCGTACCGATCCTGAGGTCACCCGGAAGCAGATCTCGATGTGGCGCGACGAGATCGCCATCCATCGTGGCATCCTCGACGTGAAGCTGTATCCCCATCTGTCGCAGACCAGCCCGCAGTGGCCCGCACTGAAGGATCTCCTCGAGCACGCCTCGGCGCACGGCAACATGATCGACAAGTACCAGGCGGTGCGCGACGCCTCGGTGCAGCTGACCGCCGACATGGCCGACCGTCTCGACGACATCCTCGAGACCTTGGTGACCGAGTACGACGCAGAGGAACTGCCGTATGCGCGGGAGGTGATCTACCACAAGGCGGTGATCGAGCACGACGGTGACCTCGAGCGCGCCAAGGAGGCCGCCGATGCGCTGAACACCGCACTCGAGGAGACCATGGACCTGGTGAGCCTGCAGACCGAGACCGCCATCCGCCCAGAGCTTCTCGGCGCCACGGTGAGCACGCAGCAGGTGGCCGTCGGGGTGGGTAGGGACGACCTGAAGCAGGCCATCAACGTCTACTCCGTCGAGTACCGGCGCGGATACGTCGACAATGTCGACATCGAACTGAACTCCACCCACTCCAACTTTGCCGTGAACTTCGGGTTCCCCGGGTGGGCGTCGAACTCCGCGGTACCGCAGCAGCAGGCCGAGCAGGATCTCGCCGCCCGGTGGGACGCGACGCTGGCCACGTACATGGCGGGTGTGCGGTTCAAGGAGCTCAACTATCTGATCGGTGCGGTGATCTTCCTGGTGGCTACGCTGGTCGGCTTCCTGATCGGCGCAGCCGCAGGTGTGGTGTTGCTGCTCCTGTCCGGGATCGGTGTGGGCGCATGGCTGTTCCTGAAGAAACGGGCTGCCGACCAGAAGTATCAGGAGGCCCAGAACATGCGTGATCAGGCGGTGCGGTTCTCCATCGACGTCTACCGGGCGGCGATGGCGGAGTTTGTGGACGTCAAGATCGCCTACCACGAAGAAGACGCCAAGCAGGCCCAGCTGAGCCGACTGGTGGAGACCTGGCCGACCACGGTGGGCCGTCGTGACGAAGCAGGAGCGGTCGCAGGATGAACACCCCGAACTGGAACAACAACGGACCCGTCGGACCGCGTTCACCGCAGCCGGGTGTGCCACGACGGCCGGGCCCGGCGCCGCAGAGCGGGTGGCCGGGCCCGACCTCGGGTCAGGGGCCCGGTGGCCAGGCCCCGCCGGCCGGCTGGACGCCCCCTGCCACCCCGCCTCCTGCCACCCCGTCCCCGGCCTCACCGCCTCCTGTCACCCCGCCCCGTGCTGCCTCGCCGACCCCGGCGGCGCCACCTCCCGCGGCGGCGGCACCGCGGCCGGCGCCACCTGTCGTACCGGGAGGGGTGGGCGGTGAACCCGTGGTCCGCCGTCCCGGTCGTCGATTCCTGCCGCCGGCACCACCGGAACAGCAGTCCACCCCGGTGGTGTCGCGCGACTTCACGCGGACGCGGCGCAGCACCAATGCCGATGCGCAGAAGCTCAGCCGCAAACGCAAGATCGCCGGTGACCTCCCCGCGTGGGATCCGATGCCGCCCGGTGAGACGCTGGTGTCGCGACCGGTCCGGTCATGACCACCTCGCAGTACGAGATGTGGGTCGAGACACTGCGTCGCTGGCGCACCGATCCGTCCACCGACCTGTCGCGGCTGCCGCTCCTACAGGCCGATTCGTTGCCGGTGCAGGCATACCAGCGACTGTTCGTGCACCTCGGTGACGCAATCCAGACGATGATGAACGACTTCGCGGAGAAGTTCGCCCGCGACCTGGGTGCGGCGCGTTCAGAACACGACATCGCCCGGACACTGGTGAACGCCCGGCCGCAGCTGGCGCGCCGCATCCAGCTGGCCCGCCACCCCGGTTTGCCGCCGGAGGTCCAGCGGCCTCTGCTCGAGGCGGCCGAACGTGACCTGCGTGCGTTGCAGCAGGAGCTCGAACAGGGTTTCACCGGACCGTCGAGCCGTTACGGCAGCGATCGGGGCGCCGCGGAGCGGCTCTTGCACCTGGCCCGGCAGAACAGCTTCACCGCGATCCTCGCGCCCGGATTCCCGCTCGAATCGTTGTTCAACGCCTCCGGGGCGGTGCCGGCGGCCCCGGCCCCGGGTCGGGCTCCCTCCCCGCCATCGCCGCCATCGCAGTCGTCCCCGCGGGTCCCGATCCCGACGCGTCCAGGACCGGTCCGTCGCCGCGTCTTCTTCGGTGACGCCGCACCCGGCGCGCACCCGAGTCAGTAGAGGAAGTCATGCCCAACGGTTACGAAACCGCCGAGCAGATCCGCAGACTGCTCAAGGCCCGGGTCCCGCTGATCGTCGTCCGGACCTCGGAGAGCACTCGCGGACTCGACCTGATCTTCGCCGTCGCCGGCGAGTTCCGGTCGATGTCGTTCCACGCGCACTCACGGGCCAAGGGCCTCTACGAGGTGGGCTCGATGATGCCGGTGAGTGACGATCGGTCGTTTGTCGGCGCACTCGACTTCGCCACGTCGACCTTCGCCGCTCGCAGCCACGCGAACTTCGTGTTCTCCGATGTCGACGAGCTCGACGCCGACTCGGGCACCGCCCGCCACATGGCCGAGATGGTGCGGCTCGCCGAAGAGCGCCAGGGCTCGCTGATCGTGTTGTCGTCCGGCCCGGTGTGGTCGGGGCTGGCACGGTTGGGGATGACGGTGACCCTCGACCTGCCCGACGTCGACGAGCTCTCGCAGGTGGTCGACGCGATCGTCGAAGACCACCGTGCGGTGATGGCCGTCGAATGGCATCACGACGAGATCCGGCGTGCCGCAGAGATCCTGGTCGGCGTGACCCAGACGGAGGCGATCAACGCGCTGACCAGTCTGCTGGCCAAGGGGTCGCTGATGCGCGACGACGTCGAGGAGCTCTCGCAGTTCAAGGACCAGATCTTCGGCGACCTCAACGGAATCGAACGCATCCAGCTGCGAGAGAACGACTATCAGGTGGGTGGTCTGACCAAACTGCGTGAGTGGCTCCAGATTCGGGAAGCGCTGATCAAGGCCGACCTCACCAACTCGCCGCTGCGACCCCCACGCGGGGTGCTGCTGGTGGGGGTTCCGGGTTGTGGAAAGTCACTGAGCGCCAAGGCCATCGCCCACCAGTGGCGGATGCCGCTCTACCGCCTGGACATGGCGTCGATCCTCGGCATGTACGTGGGTATGTCGGAGAATCGGTTCGCCGAGGCACTTGCCGCGGCCGATCGCGTCGCACCCTGTGTGCTGTGGGTCGACGAGATCGAGAAGGCACTGGCCAGCGGGTCGGGTGACTCGGGTACATCGCGCCGTCTGATCGGTCAGTTCCTGTTCTGGCTGCAGGAGTCGCACTCCAAGGTCTTCTTGGTCGCCACGGCCAACGACGTGACCAGCCTGCCGCCGGAACTGTTGCGCAAGGGCCGATTCGACGAGCTGTTCTTCGTCGACCTCCCCGACGCCGAGGACCGCCGCGACATCCTGACGCTGTACTTCCGCAAGTACCTGTCGATGGACCCGTCCCCGTATCTGCTCGACGAGCTGGTCGGTGTGAGTGAGGGATTCGCCGGTTCAGACCTCGACGCCGCGGTCCACGAGATCGCCACCAGCGCATTCATCACGGGCGCCCAGCCCACCGAGGCCCTGATCATCCAGGTCTTCGCCAACGTGGTGCCGTTCAGTCGCACCAATCCCGAAGAGGTGGAGCTGATCCGGGCGTGGGGCCGTGACCGCGCCCTGCCTGCGGGACGTCCGCGCGACGACCTCAATCACGAGCCCGGACGCGGTCCCGGCCGTCGGGTCATCGTCTTCAACTGAGGAGTGTGCACGTGTCGGAACTACAGAAACTGAAGGCCACCATCGACGGCCTGGCCAACGGGGCCAAGCAGACCGGTGGCAGCCTCGGACAGTTCAGGTCCAAGTTCACCTCGCAGATGTCGCAGGTGCGGGCTGCGATCGGGGGGAGTGCCCAACGCAAGGACCAGGAGGTCATCAACGCCCTCGAGGCCGCCAACAAACAGGTGGCCACCGCGATTGCGGCGCTGGAGAACGCGGCAAAGGTCGCGAGCAACTACGGCAAGTCGCTCTGAGGCGCGCGTGACCCATCCCGACCCCGACGCGCTGGACCGGGCGGCGGCCGAGCTCGAGGCCCTTGCGGCCGAGGCACTCCGGTGTGCCGGACGGGCGCGTGAGGTGGCCCCACACGTCGACCGGATGGCGGATCGGACCGTCGCTGCCATCAGCGGCAGCGCCACCGGAAAGGACCGTCAGATGGTGGCACATCTGACGGCCGCAGACGGTCTCGGCAAGAATGCCGCGGCCGGGTTCGCCCAGGCGAACAAGATGGCCGCGGCGCTGGCCGCCCAGGCCCGCAGGCAGGCCAGGCAGGCGCGAGTGGACGCCGAGGCGAACCGGCGACAGGGGACGCGTCGGTGAGTTCCCATCTGGAGCAAGTGGCCGAGTCGGTGCGCCAGATCGCCGCGAGCACTGCGCAGCCGCAGGACATGCTGCGTGAGGTCGCACGCTCCGGCCACCGTCTTCGTGACCAGGCGGCGGCGCTGCAGAAGACGATCGACACCCGGGCCCTGGCCGCGCAACTGGACGCCGCGAGCGCCGACGTACGCAAGGCGTCCAACGCGATTCACGTCTTCACCGGCGACGCCACGGCCTTCGCCGATCGGCTCGCGCGCAATTCCGGTGCCGGTGCCTTGTCGGTCACCGCGCACGCACTCGGCGACATCGCCGCGGGGGCGCTGTTCGCCACCGTTGCGATGGCCGGTGCGCTGCAACCCTACTGGGACGTGGTCAGCACCATGGCCGACATGAATGCGGGCGATCGGGGTGCCGCCACCGAACTGATCCAGAAGAAGGCGGCCGGCGACATCCTCGACGCCGCGCCGGACAACGATCCGCCGCGGCGTCGCCGGATCCCCTGATCGAGGCACGCCCACACGGGCCGAGATACCTCGTCTCAGGGGATCTGTTCGGTCCCGCTGTGACCGGATCAGCGGAAGTGGATGACGCCGCGGATGTTTCGTCCGGCGCGCATGTCGTCGTAGGCGTCGTTGATCTGGTCCAAACTGTATGTCTTGGTGACCAGTTCATCGAGTTTGAGCTTGCCTGCACGGTACATGTCGAGCAGCATCGGCATGGCCTCGCGAGGGGACTTCATGCCGTACAGCGCGCCCTGGATACGTTTCTGCATCATGGCCAGGTTGTTGGCGTTGAATCCCGGGATGGGTCCGGCCTCGTTCTCCGGGCTGATCCCGGTGACCACCACGGTGCCTGCCTTGCGCGTCGCGGCAAGCCCTTCACCGACGAGTTCGTTGGTGACCAGACCGGCGGTCAGGATCACCACGTCGGCACCCTGCCCGTTGGTCAGGTGGGCGACACGCTCGGCGGAGTCGGCAAAGGAACCGAACGACTCGTCGGCGCCGAAGTCGAGCGCCCACTTCTGCTTGTCGGCAACCGGATCGATCGCGATGACGTGGGCGGCGCCGCTCTCGCGTGCACCCTGGACGGCGTTCATCCCGACACCGCCGACGAGCACCACGTCACCGCGTTGCACGTTGCCTGCGGTGGTCGCCGATCCGAAGCCCGTCTGCACCCCGCAGGCGACCAGACATGCGATCTCCAGGGGGACGTCCTTGGCGATCTTGATCAGTGAGAGCTGGTCGTAGACCTGCTACTCGGAGAAGGTGCCGAGCAGCCCCATGGTCGCGACGTCGAGGCCGTCGTCGCTGTGGATGCGGAACGTGCCGTCGAGTTGGTGACCGATCATGATCAATGCGCCGTTGTCGCACAGGTTCTGCATCCCCGATGCGCACCAACGACATTTGCCGCACGACGGGATGAACGAGGTCAGGACGTGATCGCCGACCTCGAAATCGGTGACGCCGGGGCCCAGCTTGCGGACGATGCCCGCCCCCTCGTGGCCGCCGATGGTCGGCAGGTGTGCGGCGCTGATGTCGCCGTGGGAGACGTGATCGTCGGAGTGGCACAGACCGGTGGCCACCATCTCGACGAGCACCTCCCCGGTCTTCGGCTCGTCGAGTTCGACCTCTTCGACCGACCAGGTGCCCGGTGCTTCCCGAAGCAACGCTGCTTTGGTTCTCATGGATCCGCTCCTATCGTGTGCCGGCGACGTACCGCTATGACCTATGGCCGGTTCGCCATATGAATGTGATCCACACCAGATGTCACACTGTGACAAAACCGCCTCCCCTTGCGTGAAGTGCCGCCGGAGGTGCGTGTGGGGGCACGAGTGGGTGATGATGGCCCGATGGGTTCGGGTGAGGGTGAGGTCGATGGGGGTGACCCTGTCGATCAGGGGACAGGGGCGGCCGTCCCCTGCATGCCAGGGTGAGTTGAGTCCAGCACTTCACAGCAACTCCGCAGCAGGGCGAGATACGGATCAACCCCACCATGACGATCTCCACCATCATTCCGGTCGAGGACAATGACCACATGGTCTCCACCCACCCTCGAGCCGACGGCCCCCGCCGCCGACGCGTGTTCAGCCCCTCCGACAAGCTCGCGCACCTGGCCGCGTACGAGCAGGCATGCGAAGACGGCCGCGGCGGGGCCTACCTGCGACGCGAAGGCCTCTACTCGTCGTTGATCAGCGAGTGGCGCAAGCAACGCGACGCCGGGGTCCTCGCCGGCAAACCCGCCGGCACGAAGGTCGGCAAGCTCACCGCCGAACAGGCCGAGATCGCCCGCCTCACACGGGAGCTCGCCCAGGCAAACAAACGGCTCACCACCACCGAAGCTGCCCTGGATATCATGGGAAAAGCACACGCTCTCTTGGAATCACTTTCCGAGAGAGCGGACTCGGACGACAAGCCGACCACGCGTTGACAGCGGCGTGGAACGAATTGACCGAGGCAGGGGTGTCGACGAGAACGGCCAGCGCGTTGACCGGTGTGGTCCGTTCAACGGCGGTCCGGCACCGCACTGCCGCGACCGCACCGACACCGCCGGCGACGCCCACACCCACACCCGCAGTCGAGCCGCCGAACAAGCTCACCGCACTCGAACGCCTGCGCATCCTCGAGGTGCTCAACAGTGATCGGTTCGTCGACCAGGCGCCGCTCGAGATCTACGCCCAGCTACTCGACGACGGCATCTACCTGTGCTCGGTGTCGACGATGTACCGCATCCTGCGTGAGAATGCCCAGGTCAACGAACGTCGCAGGGTTGCCGGGCATCCAGCGAAGGCGTGCCCCGAACTGGTCGCGACCGCGCCCCGGCAGGTGTACTCGTGGGACATCACGAAACTCGCCGGGCCGGTGAAGGGCCAGTACTTCGACGCGTACGTGATGATCGACATCTACTCGCGTTACATCGTCGGCGTGCACGTTCACGCGCACGAATCAGGTGTACTGGCAAGAGAACTGATGGAACAGATCTTCGCGGTACACGGCATCCCGCAGGTGGTGCACGCCGACCGCGGTACGTCGATGACCAGCAAGTCCGTCGCGACGTTGCTCGCGGACCTCGAGATCACCCGATCGCATTCACGGCCACGGGTCTCGAACGACAACCCGTATTCGGAGGCGGTGTTCAAGACCCTCGAGTACGGTCCCGGTTTCCCGGAACGGTTCGGATCACTCGGTGCGGCAAGGGAATTCATGATGCAGTTCGCCGAATGGTACAACCACGAGCATCGCCACAGCGGTATCGGGCTGCATACCCCAGCCGACGTCCATTTCGGTCTGGCGGCCGGCAAGGCCGCTGATCGCCGGCAGGTGCTCGATGCCGCCCGTGTGCGGTACCCGCACCGCTTCGGCACCACGGCGCTGCCGAAGATCCTGGCCCTGCCCGATGCAGTGTGGATCAATCAGCCGGCCGATGGATTCTCTGGCCGCTGTGGAGGCTGAAATGACAGTCGCGTAACACCTGCTGGACTCAACTCCCTTGACAAGTTCCGGTCCGGCGTTGACCAACGCGCATGCGCTCGCCGCATGTGCTCAGGAACTGTTTCTGCGCGACGGCTTCGAGCAGACCACGGTGGCCGACATCGCGCGTGCGGCCGGGGTCAGCTCACGCACCTTCTTCCGGTACTTCCCCGCCAAGGCCGACGTGGTGTGGGTCGAGTCCGACGCCGAGATCGCGGTCTTCCGTGAGGCGATGCACGCGGCGCCCGAGGGTGCCGACGTCTGGCGGGCGGTCGCCGACGCCATTGCCGCCGCCCTCGACCACGGCGACGCGGAGGAGACCTGGGCGCGTCACCGTGCCGAACTCATCCTGCGCGAGCCCTCGGTGCAGGCCCAGGCGGCGGTGATCTGCGCGCAGTGGCAGTCATCGATCGCCGAGTTCGTCGCTGCCCGGATGGGGATCGAGCAGTCGTCGGCACCCGCGGTGGCGATCGCCTACGCGGGGGTCGCGGCCTCCCGCGGGGCGCACGAGCTGTGGCTGTCGCAGACGGGACTCTCGTTGAGCGAGTGTGTCTTCCGCATGTTCGAGCTGATGCGTCCGGCGATCTCGACGGGCATCGGCTGACTCCTCGGGCCCCTCCACCGAACAGCAGACACAGAATCGGGAGAAATCGGACACACGCTTCTCCGGGCCGATCGGTGTCCGTAGCATCGGAACCGCTTGACCTGGAGGTTTGCGATGTCCTCAGCCTGGGAATCGGGTCGGAGGCCACCATCGGATGCCGAGATCGTCGCGGCCCTGCTCGACGGTGACACGGAAGCACTCGGTGTGGTCTACGACCGTTATGCATCGGCGCTGCACACCTTTGCCTACTCGATGGTGCGCAGCCGCGATCGTGCCGCCGACGTGACGCACGACAGCTTCGTCGTGGCCGCCGCGCGCATCCATCAACTCCGGGACCCGGACCGGTTGCGGCCCTGGCTGTATGCGATCGTCCGGTCGGAGTGTCTGCGCAGCCTGCGTGGGTCCAAACGCGAAGTGGCATTCCAGGACTGGCACGACACCGGCGTCGACGACGAGGCCGACGCCGATCTGCGCCGCGACGAGATCCGGGAACTGGTGCGCGATGCACTCGGTGGGCTCTCACCCAAGGGCCGCGAGATCGTGGAGCTGAGTCTGCGCCACGACCTCGACAATGCCGAGATCGCCGCCGTCCTCGGGGCGAAGCCGACCCACGTGACGGCGTTGACCTCCCGTGCCCGCCGATCGTTGGAACGCAGCCTGGGCGCGCTGCTCGTCGCGCAGGCGGGCGGGGTGGGCTGTGACGATCTCACCGACGTCCTCTCGTCCTGGGATGGGGAATGGACACCGTTGTGGCGCAAGCGGATCAGCAAACACATCGACGACTGTCCGGTCTGCCTCGGGGAGCGCCGCCGACGCTTCCACCCCGCCGCCATCCTGATCGCACTGCCGCTGCTGGCGGTTCCGGTGGGACTCAAGGTGCGCACCGTCTCCGACGCCGAACCGCAACTCGTTGCGGCCGTCCGGCATCCGGGAACGGCGCAGGCCGCCACCCCCGAGGCCCCGATACCGGATGCGCTCGATTCCCGGATCGCGCCGCCGCCGGTCACGATGAGCGGCAACGATCCACGGCCCGATCGCAGACACCGATCGCCGACCGACATCGCCGGTCGCGCGGCGTGGACCTATCCCGTCGCAGACCCGCCGCGTCGTCGGTGGATGATCCTGTCCGGTGTCGCGGCGCTGCTCATCGTCGTGATCGTGGGATCGGCGCTGTTGCTCACCGTCCCCGGCGATCCGCCCAGCCCCGTACCCGCGGTGGATGTCGACGCCCCGGCCACCGCGACGGTGGGGGAGCCGCGCACCTCACCGCCCGGGGGCCACACCGCACGACACGGGGTCCCCGTCGCCGGCGGGACCGAACTCGTCGCGACCGGATGCCGGGCCACCCGGATCGCAGCCGGCGACGTCTCCTCCACCGGTCTCGGCGCAGTCCGCACCGCCGCCTCCGGTATCCCAGCCGCCTGCACCTCAGCCGCCGGTGTCGGTGCCGCCCGAGGTGGCGCCTGCCGTCCCCGACCCCGCGCCGGTGGTGCCCGACGAGCAGGAGCCCGACCCCGGTCGGATACCCGACGGAGGGGGACCCGCCTTCGATCCACGCATCCAGTGCACGGTGTGCGGTTCGCTGGTGTCGCCGCCGGGTATCTCCGGGAACCAGCCGCCGGTGGTCAACTGATCGAGAAAACTTCTCCGGAAAAAGTTGTTGCATCCCGCCGGGGTGCCGACTCCCACCTCTGACGGTCGAACCAGTCGGCCGCAGAACGAGGAGTCTCCGATGACCACCACCCTCACCACCACCGGCCGTGTCTTCCTCGGTGTCGCCGCCACCGCCGCCCTGATCGGCGGAGGAGCCGGGATCGCCACAGCCGAGGGCCCCCTGGGGCCGGACGTACAGATCGACGATCGCGGAACACTCGTCGCCCCGGCCGACCCCGAACCGCCGACACCGGACCTGCCGGATCTGCGGGTCGAGTGCCCGAGCTTCGGATGCCCGCAGGCCGGCGGAAACGGAACGGGCGGCGACACCGACGAGGACGATCCCGATGACGGCCCGGTCGACGGCGGTCGGGTCACCGATGGCTCGGACGGTGGAGGTACCACCGGCAACTCGGGCTCGGGCGGCACCCACAACGGCACCGACACCGACACCGGCAACTCCGGCACCGGCAACAATGGCACCGGCACCGGGACGGGCAGCACTGGGGGCACCGGCAGTGGGGGCGCCGGCAACGGGGGCGCCGGCACCAACCCGAATGCCCCGCGGCCACCGGCTCAGCGGGCGCCACGCCCGTCGGTGCCCACGGCTACCGCACCCGCGGTCACCGTGCCCGTCACCCGGGCGCCCGAGACCACCGGGAAGGCCGGTCGGGTCCGCTTCGACACCGGCGGCGGACACGAACTCCCGGTGGCCGTCTTCGCCGGTGGCGCAGTGATCTTGGTGGGCGCGGGTGCGGCATACGCGGCTTCTCGTCGGCGTCGGCACTGAATCCGTGCCTCGGCGAGGAGAACGTCATGACCACGAGATCACTGTCGTCGATGATCGCGGCCACCACCGTCGTGATCGGCGCGCTGCTGGTGATGATCGCCTGCGCGTCAGGCACATCCACAGAAGCCGTGCGAACCGGAACGGTGGTGGCGGGGAGCCTGGCCGGCGCATCACCGATCACCGCGCCACAAGGAGATCCGGTACACGTCGGTGTCCCGGCGGTCGGTATCGACGCCGCCGTCCGGCCGATCATCGGCACCTCGGGTGAGGTGGACCCGCCGACCAATGGCGACGCGTGGTGGTGGACCGAGCGAGGACGACCCGGCTCCCGCGACACCGTCTTCATCGCCGGACACACCCTCGACGGCGGGGGCGGAGTGTTCGGGCGGCTGCGCGGCGTGCACCCCGGCGCGCAGATCCGCGTCGACACCACCGCCGGATCGAGGATCTACCGGGTGGATGCCACCGCTGTGTACAGCAAGAGTCAGCTCGAGCAGTATGACGAAGTGTGGCAGGCGGTTCCGGGACGCCTGATCCTGGTGACATGCCGGCTCGACGCGGCCGGCGGATCCACCGACGACAACCTGCTCGTGTACGCGAGTCTGACCCGGTGATCGACGAAGAGAATTCGAGAACAACATCGGGTTCGTGATCGGGTCAGTGCGTCACGGCACGCCGACCGTCGCAACACCGGGAAGCGACGGCTGTCCGGCATTCGGGTAGGCCGCCGATCCGGTCACCTGGATCGACAACAGTGCCTGACCGCCGCCGGGGTGGATGACCGCAGCGGTGGGCGCCGCATCGAGGAAGTACGGGCAGGGTTTCACGGTGACACCACCGGAGCGTCCCGTGGCCAGGCTGACATAGCCGATCCGGACCAGGGCGCCGCCTGCCGAACTCGAGCAGATCGACGGGGAGGCGGGTGCGGAGACGCGTAGTTCGCCGGCCTTGCCAGTCGTCTGTGCGGTGACCGAGGCAAAGTACGGTCCGGGGACCACCAGGCCGCTGACCGCCAGCGCCGAGGCCGGGATCTGGTAGACGGTGACCGGTGCGGCGTGCGCGGTACCTGCGGCGGGGACGGCGATCGCGGCCGCGGTGGCGGCTACGGCCGCTCCGGTGACGAGCCGACGTGTGGTGAGCATGGGCGGACTCCTCCGAGGTGCGGTGACAAGGACTCACCCGGTTTGTCGGCCATGTCGTGATCTGCGTTACACCGTCGCGCTCCAGCGGGCACCGCGGGTGTCGCCGATCCGGACTACCAGAAGTGGTTGCCGAGGGTTGAGGCGACATCCGGCGAAGTGGTATCACTGCGCGCAATCCGACGGCCTCGGCGAGCGGAAACCACGTTCTGCGGCGTCGGGACCTACGAAGCAGCCGTCGACAACGCGGGCTGCTCTGCGGCACTGCTACATCGGAGCTGAGAGGTAGGTGGACTTCTCCGATGATGCGCGTTGAGCGTGCGAGACCGCATCGCCGATGGTATCGGTCAGATATTGGGAGATAGGTTCGACGGCTGCGCGAAAGCGTTCCAACTGTGGTTCATTCAAGCGCTCGCCTCCGAAGACGCTGACGACGATCCGGTCGACCTCGGCGAGAGCCGCATCGATCTTCTCATCGGGCATCGGAGGACGGTCGCCGGCAACCCCCTGTTCTGCCAGATCGCCAATGAGGCGGATGGCTTCATCACGCAACAGACCCGATGACCCACGTCGATGGGTCCCGGCTACCACGTCATTCAAGAACCCGAGTGCACCGACGCGCAATTCCCGGGCATTCATCGGGAGGCCCTCGATCAGGCGAGTCAGCTCCGGCTCGACGTTTGCGGGGGCTGACTTGTCGGCGTCAAGGATCTCGGCCAGATGTAGGAGATAGCGCGCCACACTGAGCTGGCCCACTACTCCAAAGCTGGTCGCGCGCAGTAGATCAACCGGGGTGGGGGGCACGTGGGACCATTGTTGCCCGAACCGAACCACGGCCAACAGCGAGGTGGCCGACCGATAGATGTCCGAGTGTGGTTTGGGGAACAGAGTAATCAGGACGTCCTGGTCGTCTCGGAGCTCGACATCGCCGCGGTCTGGGTATGCCACTTGGACAGCAAGAATCCGTGCAAGCACGGATGCGAGGGCGTCATCGGGAATCGTGCGTCCGGCTTCTCCGTGGTCGCGTAGTGCCCGCACGACGGTGTGTATGGCACTCACCTCTTCGTCTGCGGAGTTCATCAACAGAGCATGGGCGCGGTTCGCATGGAACTGTGCCATTGATTCTGCTGGCCAATCAGCTAGTGCGGCAGCATACTTGGATTCCTGGAGTTTGAAGTCGTGTACCCGCATCAGGTTTGCAACCTCGGCATCTGGTTCCGGTGATTGACGCACGAGAAAGCGTGCTGCGGTGGCGGCGAGCCGCGCACTCTGCAATGCCGCAGGTATCAGCGCGGCGTCGGTCGAAGAGTGCTTGCACGTTTCCAGAGCTTCCTCAGCGAACATGAGTGCATCTCGCGCACCGCCGGGAATCGTCAGGTGGGACTGCGCAACCGCACACGCTGCTTCGGCGTGCTGAATCGGGGTGCTCTGAGCCATCTTCTCGTAGAGCCGCATTCGGCCGGCCAAGTCTGCAGGCTTGGTTTGGGCGAGTTCACGCCGTAGTCGTCGACCCGGGTCCCCAGTGCGCGCAGCGTGCTCAGTATGTGCGCGGGCCCGATTGGCAACCTCGGTTGGGACAGGTGTCTCGGTGGAGCGAAGGCGTTCGCTGAGAGCCGCATACATGGCGTTGACTGACCCACCGAACGCATTGGACACCGTTGTCGGCGACTTGTGAGCCGCAGCCGCTACTGCGCGGAAGCTGATGGACTCCAGGCTGGTCCCGTTGTCGAGGTGGTCGAAGACCAGCTTCTCGACGGTGTCGATGATCTCAGTTCTGGTGCGCTGTCGTCTGAGAGCACCGGTTCGGACCCGCCAGTCTTGAGTCATACGTCCACCCTTTACGTTCATTTTGAGTCCAATTTGGACGATGAAACTATTAGACCGGACATCTACCGAGGCGTCCACAGTGCGCATAGCTTGGGTTACGTCAGATCGAGTCACCAATGATGAGGAGTTGGACATGGACACAACGATGCGATCCCGTCGCGGTGAACTGCGTACCGCGAGTGCACGGGTCGTGGTGGTCGTCGCGATGCTCTTGGCCGTGATGGTCGGTAGTTGCTTCGTGGTGAGCAGTTCGGCGCATGCTGCTTCTCCACACAACCTGGGGCAGCCGACTTGGACGGACTGCGGACCTGACGTGTGCACGAAGTATTGGAGCGTCGAGCGGACCAAGAATCTCTATCAATCGATCGACACCTGGCAATGGTCCACCGCACGCGTGCTCGAAACCGGTGTGAACCTGGTTCTGGCGATAGTGACACAGCGATCCCAAGCGAGCACTGACGGGTTCGAGTCGTCGCTGCGTGAGGCCAACGTCCGTGACGGGTGCCTGCAGTTCGCGTGGCGCAAGGACGGCGCGGGCAGCGGTGTCTATGGGTGGACAGGCCACCCCGACTACTGCGGCTCGGAGAATGCGCGGTACGACAGCGTCAGCCGAGTGGCCTGACGGGCATCCCCTGCGTTGCCATCGGCGCTCAAAGTGATGTGGCTGTCGCTGAGAAGGCGACAGCCACATCGCCACGAGAGCGCAGGGGGCGTGGACGTGATGATGGTTCGTCTCGGACCTGACTAGACTCGGTCGCGCGGTGACTTCGAGGATCGAGAGGTGAGGGGAAGTGCGTGTATCCCATATCAGGGCGAGTAACTGGCGGAACTTCAAACAACTCGACGTAGCGATTGGTGACCGTCTCTTCGTAGTGGGCCCGAATGCTTCCGGCAAGTCGAATTTCCTGGACCTTTTTAGGTTCCTGGGCGATGTGGCAGCCGGGTCTGGTGGCGGGTTGACATCCGCCGTTGAGAAAAGGGGGGGACTCAGCAAGGTCCGCAGCCTTTTCGCCCGCAATCATCAGGGGGGGAGACTGGTCGTCGATGTCGAGTTGCAGGATGGTGACGTCACGTGGCGATATCTCCTCAAGGTTCGTGGAGAGAAAGGCGGACGGAATCGTCCAGTCGTCGACGAGGAGATCGTCGAACGCAATGGTTTGGTGATTCTCAAACGCCCTGACGAGGATGACCAGCAGGATCGCGAACGACTGACCCAGACCCATCTGGAGCAGATCGGAGCGAACCAACAGTTTCGTGCGTTGGCCGAGTATTTCGGCCGGGTTCGGTACTTCAACCTCGTTCCGCAGGTGATTCGTGATCAGCTGACACTTGGCTCGGCTGGCACCGATCTGTATGGCAGCGCGTTCATCGCCGAGATCAATGCGCTGCCATCCAAGACACAAGCAGCACGATTGCGACGTATCCAAGAGGCGCTTCAGTCGGCGGTGCCATACTTCGAGTCATTGAAGCTCGAGGTCGATCCTGCAGGCCGACCACATTTGGTTGCCGGATACCGAAATTGGCGAGACACACTCGCGCGACAGAGTGAGGCGGAGTTCTCTGATGGCACATTGAGGCTCATCGGCTTGTTGTGGACGTTGGTGAGTGCGCCGACGACAGGTGGGATTCTTCTGCTCGAAGAGCCAGAGCTCTCATTGAACTCGGCGATCGTCAGGACCCTGCCGTCCGTACTGGCAATGGCCCAGCGCGACAGGTCGACGCAGATGGTGCTGTCTACGCACGCTCCCGAGCTCCTTGACGATGAAGGGGTGTTGCCCAACGAGATACTGGTGCTGCGAGTGACCAAGGACGGCACCAGTGCCACGCTATTGTCGGAGATCGCAGACGTTGCCGACGAGCTGGCCGCAGAGCTCCCCACCTCGGAGATCGTAGACGGATTGATCTCGCCGCAGGATTTGTCAGGGTTGGTCAAGACTGTGGCGGCTCGCTGACAGTGGTGGTCAACGTTGCAGTTGAAGGGGAATCTGATCGGGAGGCGGCCAAAGCTGTCATCAAGTGTGTAGGCCACCAGGTTGGCAAAGTCGTGGTGGCAGGCGGCAAGACAAAGCTCGACCCGAAGATTCCTGGTTATTGTGCGGCAGCCCGCAACGACAACTGGGTCGTCTTCCGTGATTCCGACGGTAAGTGTCCCGTTGAGCTCAGAGCGACGCTCGGCGACGCGCTGCCCACGCCACCGAACTCCCGGTTTGCGTTGCGCATTGCTCATTCGATGACTGAAGCCTGGCTACTTGCGGACACGGTCGGCTTCTCGGAGTTCTTTCATGTCAAAGCGAGTCAGATTCCGCGTGAACCGGAGAAGTTGGCACACGCCAAACAGACTGTCCTCGATCTTTGTCGTAACTCGAGGTCACGGGGGATTCGGGGTGACCTCGTCGCGGCGGGTACAAAGACAGGTCCGCTGTATGTTCCTCGCATCAACGAGTTTGCCGGGACACGTTGGGATGTCCGGGCCGCTGCCGAACGTAGCCCCAGCCTGGCGCGGGCGCTCATCGCGATCGCTGACCTGCCGAGATAGCGCAGATCGGCAATGCGCGGTTGAGTCTGGCCTCACGCGGTTGGTGCGGTGGTACACGGTCACCTGTTCATGACCACTCCTGATGATCGGCGATCGGTATCGGCCGTTCGTATGCTTGATGGTCCTCCGAATGAGGGAATCACGGCGGGCCGAATGTGACGGTGCCGCAGATGGATTCATACCTTCAGACGATTGAGGTTTGTCTGATGCGCCGGAAGTATTGGCGCCATGCTCTCGCATCGGAGCGAGTTTCCATCTTCTCAGTTCGTCTATCGGGCAGGATTCTTCATGATTGACACTCGACGTTGTGTTGTCCCGCAAGTAGATCCCGTAGTGCTGCGATCGGGGGTTGGTGTGCGCAGGCGCATCGAGCCACGGGTCTGGCTGGGTTCCGGTGCACTCGCCCTGGGGATCGGGGCAGCGGCGTTCGTCGGCGCCGGCGATGCGCACGCCGCGGACGATACTGCCTCGGAGTCGTCAACCTCGGTGGAGGAGGCCGTCGACAGTACCGGAAGCGAGCCCGCCGGGAACGCCACCTCGGATACCCCGTTCGGTGCCGTCGAAGGCGACGGCGAGACTGCGCCGGTGGAGTCGGTGGACGTGCCTGCGGAGGATGCTGCGACCGCAGAGGACGCGACGGATGACTCCGCTCCTACTCCTGTCTCGGATGACGTACCCGAGCTTCTCGCCGAGCCCGAGGCTCCGCAGATGGAGATTCCCGCCATCCCGCCCACAGCTGACGCGCCGGCCGACGACGCCGATGGTTCGGTTCCCGCGTCAGCGACCGTGCCCAGCGACACCGTACGTGGGCCGGGTGCCGAGACCGGTCGGGCGTTGGAGGTGACACCTTGGGAGGCAAATGGGTTCGCGTGGACCAATAGTGGTTCCTACCGGGTTCCGGCGATCAGTGGACTGTCCTCTGCGCTCGGAACGGGCTGGATCAGTGCGATGTCGGAGGGCGCCGATGTCCCGTTGCCTGCACCGGTGACCCCGACTCTGCTCGCATCCCCGGTCGCCACAACAACCACATCTCGACCACGGCACACCGGCTCCAACGGTGCGGTGTTCCTGGGTGGAACCTATCTCGAGCTGGGTGTCAGTGCCTTGGGGTCGTTCGGCAGCTCCGGCCGGCCCGCCGGCTTCTATGGCCCCGGCTCCTCGATCGGGTTGGTCGCCGACCTCGATGGATTCGGGACCGGTGACGGGAATGTGCTCGACTTCGCCGTACCCGATACGCCGGAGGAACGATGGTCGGTGGGCTACAACGGAAGTCGCTACGGTGGCTTCAGTGCGTTGAACGGCAACGCGGGGAATGCGGGGTTGACCGGGTCCACCACCACCGATCTCTCGACCGACACCACGCTGAGCGCCCAGACCGTGAGTGTGGTCGACGGTGTACTGCAGGTGACGCAGACGCACTCGTTCGAACCCGATGACACCGCAGTCAAGACCACGGTCACCATCACCAATACGTCAGATCAGACCCTGACCGATGTGACCTACATGCGCTCGATCGATCCGGACAACACCCGGGCCGTGGGCGGCAGCAACTCCACGATCAACACCATTGGCGGGCAGTACGCGACCGACCGGTTCTCGATGGTGAGCGCAAGCAGCTTGCCCGGGGACGGCTATGCGACCGCTACCGGCCATCCGGCAGTGATGTACTACTACTCCACCGACGGGCGCGCCAAGGTCTACACGGGTGGCTTCAGGAACTACAACCCGTATGAGTATGCGTCGGGAAGTCAGGGAACCGGATACACGACCACATCCGACGACGCGATCGGCATCGTGTTCCAGGTTGGCGATCTTGCTCCCGGAGAGTCGGTGACTTTCACGTACTACACCGGTGTGTCGGCAGGTGTCGATCCCGAGACGATCATCGATGAAGTCGGCGTGGAACCAAAGCGGTCGCCGATCCGTGATTTCGGATTCTCAGCCGGTGACGGTCCGATGCAGCAGGTCAACGCCATTCTGCGCGGCAGCGCCTTCAATGACATGATCAATGGCGTAGGCAACCTTGCCGCGATCTTCGGATGGGGAAAGATCGGCAACGCAGCCGATGCCATCGCGATCGGACTGAACCTCGCCGACGGCAATGTTGCCGGGGCATTCTGGCAAGGCCTACAGGCAGGCGGTGACCTGGTGATGAACGCGGGGTCGACGCTGGTCAAGTCCGGTACGGCAATCGGTAGGTTCATCGGAGTCCCGGTGTTCCTGGGTGGTGCCGCAGTCACGACATGGAGCTACGTGGCCGAGCAGGCGACGTACACCGACTGGAGTTCTGCCGACGACACCTTCGCGTACGCGCAGGACCATCCCGGCGAGGCTGCGCTGGCCGCAGCTCAGGCGGTCGGGACTGTCACTGCCGATCTCGGGTCGGCAATTCTCGGCTCGTGGATTCGGTGGTAGCGACCACCCGGTCACTCGTCAGCCTGTGATGAGACGCTGATGTGCGTGAGTGTTCCGCGGAACACTTCTGTCGGTGCTCGCTCGTAGGATTGCGCACATCAGTTCGACAACTGGGGGTGCGGGTTCATGTTCACATCATCTGCCGACGTCGAGGTGCTGTTCGACGGAACGCCACCGGAGGATCTGTCGCGGACCGAACTCGGCGATCGGCTGGTCGGGTACGCCTCGCAGATCACCGCGATGACGGCGCAGTTCCTGGCGTATCTGGCCGAGTTCGACAAACGTCGTGCGTGGGCTGATGCGGTGGGCGTGACGTCGTGTGTGCACTGGTTGTCGTGGCGGACCGGTATCTCCAGGCGGACGGCGCACGAGTATCTGCGGGTGGCGCGGGCGTTGGCGGAGTTGCCGTTGGTGACCGAAGCCTTTGGGCAGGGGAGGCTCTCGTACTCCAAGGTTCGTGCCATCACGCGGGTCGCGACACCGATTCGGGAACGCGAGCTGGTCAACATCGCGATGGCCTCGACCGCCAAGCAGGTCGAAGACCTGGTCCGGGCGACACGCACGATCGACCGGCGGCGTTCCGGGGAACGCTCCGAGTTCACTCAGTCGACCGGCTCGTGGAAGTGGCACGACGATGGCAGCCTCTCGGTCTCGATGCATCTCACGGCTGGTGATGCGGCACAGTTCCTTGCCGGCGTGACGCGCGCCGAGTACGAGCGCACCCGGGTCGATGGTGACCCGGACCTACCCTTGGATCTGGAGGACCCCGAGACCGCAGCCGCGTACGAGCAGGTCGCCGAGACCGTCACCGAACCGACGAATCGCTATGAGCGCATCCAGCGCGACAAACAGCTGTGGCGCAACGTTCCGTCGGAGATCGCACCGGCGGTGTTGGTGATGGCCGGTATCGCGCAGAGCTCCATCGAGGTTCCGGAGCTCGCGCCGACTGCCGAGGTGATCGTGCACATGGGCGACGATCACCTCACCCCGACACTGGCCAAAGGCGACGGCACCGACACGGGTCTCGTCGACCCACACCTGGAGCACGGTCCCGCGCTGTCCGAGGCGGAGGCCGCAGAACTTGCGTGTTCGGCTGCAGTGCGCGAGGTGACCCACGACAGAAACGGTGCGGTTCTGAACTTCGGGCGGAAGCGGAGGCGGCCGACGCTGACCCAGATCAAGGCGATCGTTCAGCGCGATCACACGTGTCAGACCCCGGGCTGTGAGCGTACCGGGCACTTGCACATTCACCATGTCGTCGCGTGGGCGCTCGGGGGCCGTACCGATCTCGACAACCTGATCCTGTTGTGCTCCGAGCATCATCGTGCGTTGCATCGTGGCGAGTTCGGTATCGAGGCGCTCGGTATGCAGCAGTTCGTCTTTCGTGCACCGGATGGCACCGAGATGTCGGCGACACCACCACCCACCGCGGCGCCTCCGGGATGGAGGCCGAACCCCCGGATATCGGCGGACGCCGTATCCCCGCGTGGTGGTGGCCGCCGACTCGACCTCGTGCACGCCACCGACGTCATCTATGCCAACTGGGCGTTGCGGGCAGCGCGCCAACGTGCCGTGGAACAAGAAGAACAACGGACTGTGGCGGCGTGAGTGTTCCGCGGAACACACAAGACCGTCACGTCGGCGTCCCGTACGAGTAGCTCGCCGACCTCGTTCCCATCGGCGGCGGAGTGACGCGCTCGGCAGCAAGGGATTACATTGCTGCCGGAGTTGACAGTGCCATCGAGTGGATAGGTGGAGCCAGATGATGGGTGATCATCAGAAGCCATATCCCCTCCACCTCAGGATCACTTAGTCTCATCCGATGACCATCGACGAGCCGTACTCCGATCGCCGCCGGGTGCTCGCTCGGCAGTGGGATGAGCTGGTCGACGAGATCCGGTCGCTCGACGGCTTCGAGACGTTCTTCGATCCGCCTGATGTTGACGATCTGCTGACTGCGGGTGTCAACGGGCCGGTGATCGTCGTGAACGTGAGTCGATGGCGATGTGACGCGTTGGTGGTCGCCGACGGCGCCATCGACGTCGTACCACTTGCCGACATGACTCTCGAGGATGCGCAGCGGCGCACTGCCCGCCATTTCGAGAATCTTGTATGGCATACCGCGACGCTGAATGGCATTGATTCTGCGCGAAGGGAATTCAACACATCGCGCTCACCCGCTGCTGCGCGTGGCGTCCGCGACGCGACGGAGGCGCAGTACCAGGCTCGGATCAAGCTGAACGAGGATCTCGCGGACACTCTTTCGTGGCTGTGGGACGTGCTCGTCGAGCCTCTGGGGAAGTACCTGGTCGACAGGACATCGCGCGTGTGGTGGAGCCCCACGGGACCGCTCGCGGTGCTCCCGATTCACGCCGCCGGATCGCCGTCATCGGGATGGCTCGTCGATCGGGTTGTCTCGTCGTATGCGCCGAGCCTTCGGTCACTGATCGCCTCACGTGGCGCACAGCCAACCGGCAACCCGACGGGATCGCGGTTCGGGATCATCTCGACTCTGGGGGACACCGATCACCTCCTCGGCGTTGCTGGTCCCCTCCGTGAGCTCGTGGGCCCGGAGCTGCTCGTATCGTCAGGGTCTGCCACCGTCGCCGAGGCGCATCGTGTTCTCGCCGAGTGCACCAGCGTCCACTTCGACTGCCATGCGATCCAGAATCTGTCCGCCCCTGGTGACGGTGGGTTCATCCTGAAGGACGGCATGCTGCGGGTGTTCGAACTCGCACGGACGGTCGCAAGCCGCGAACTTGCCGGTCTGGCGGCCTGCGACACCGCAGCCGGTGGATCAGAACTCTTCAACGAGTCGATCACATTGGCAACTGCGCTGCACTACAGCGGATTCCGACACGTGGTCGGTGCATTGTGGGAACTGCGCGATGACGTGGCCCGCACCGTCTTCGCGGATCTCTACCGAGACCTTGTCACCGCGGATGGGCTCGTCACCGCGCACACCGGCGCGGCAGTCAGCAGGATCGTGCGCGCCTTGCGATCTGCCAAACCCGACGACCCCTACACTTGGGCGTCGTTGATCCACCTCGGCCCGTAGGGGAGCAGACGATGACCGAACTCGAGTACATCCAGACCCCCGGGGATCCTCACGGATGGTCGGTGACCGCAGCCCGGAACTTCACGGGCATCACAAATCCGAACGCGGACGGCGTCACCGCGACGGGCAGCTGCCCCCGCTGCTGCCATCAGATGCAGACACTTCTCACCGACACGGTCTACCGCAACGTGGCCCCCGGTGGTGGCACGGCAGACAGGGGGGTCGCGATGGTCTGCGACTGTCGGGTCGACCATCCCGGACATCCAGAAGGAGAGTCCGGTTGTGGAGCATTGTGGTCACTCCGGTACGAGATCTCCGAAACCGGCGTTGCCTTCCACAGTGTCAGCATCGCTGAATCGGACGCCGGCGCAGTACGTGCGGATGCGCACGCGTTGCGAAGCGCCGGCGAGGGTGAGCTCGCCGCGGTGCGGTCGGCGGCGTCGTCGTGGTCCAAGGGCATCGGGGCGGCGGTCATCGCGCTACTCGGTTTCGGACTCGTCACCGGACCGTCGGACATCAGCGATCTGACACGCGTCGCCTCGATCGCGGTCGGGGTCCTACTCGCGGTTGCTTTGGTGGCCGGGGTGGTATCGGTCGGCTTTCTCTTCCGGTCCGCCTACGGTGCGCTCAAGCCAGTATCCACGCCGCAGGATTCGCCGCCCGGACAGAACGCCGTCGCACTCTCTGACCACACCGAAGCCGTGGGGCGCCTTGGGCGGCTGCGTTGGGGATTGTTTGCCGCCGGTGTCGGTGTGACGATGCTGGTCGCGGCGGTGGGTGTCACGTGGTACGGGCCCGCGCCGTCGGAACCGGTCCTGCGGATCGTGGATCGAACCGGTGTTGCGTGGTGTGGTGCAGTCCAGGCCACCCACGACGGAACGGTGGCTCTCGACGCCGGTGGCACCACGGTGACCGTGAATCTCGACGGCGCCACACAGATCCAGGTCCTGGGCGAGTGCCCGGCAACCGGATAGCTCACAGATCCCGGCGTGCGGCGGCCAGCGATGCCAGCCGTCTGGCCATTCCCGGATGCGACCGACGCAGCCGATGCACGTCGCCTCGCGTGTCGAGATCGGACCTGAGCACCAATGATCTGCCGCGCTCGAGCATCGCGAGCGCCTCCTGAGCGTCGTCGTGGTGGAGCGCCGCGGCCGCGCCGTCGGCGGCGGTGTCGGCGTGGTCAGTGAGTCGGAGGAGTCGACTCAGCGGATCGATCCCGTGCCAGGCGAGCTCGGCAGTGTCAGCTATCGCTGCCGAGTACGCCGCCATCGATGTGTTCCAGTCGGCGCGCTGTGCCGCGTGGACAGCGACCTGTAGTCGAGCCTCGGCGCGCAACGGGATGGGGGTCGACTCCGCATCCGCCACCGTCCGCCATCGGGTTTCGGCATCATCGCCTTCGCTATCGGCGATCCGGGCAAGGATGGCCACGAACGCCTGATACTCGGAGCGACCGGGATCGGTTGCCACCAACGCCTTCTCGGCGATGTTGCGAGCCTGCTCGCCGTGCGTATCCGTCCACAGGCACTGGGCGAGGTTGGCGAGGAACGGTGCCTCGTCGATGTGCGATCTGTGGGCAGCCGCCAGCGCACGCTCGGCGTATCCGACGCTTGCCGACCGCCGCTCGGGATCGGAGGCCACGTCTGCGCGCAATCGCGACAGCAGCGCCACATTCGACAACACGTTGGGATCGTCCGGGAGGTGCCGGCACGCGAGTTCGGCGTAGCGCAAGGCTTCTGACAACTGCCCGGCATCGTCGGTGGCCTCGGCATAGGTGAGCAGGTGCATGGCGTGATTGGTCAGTGCCGACCCATACCGATGCGGTGTGGAATCGTCGAGGGCGTCGCATGCCCATCGCCCGAGCGTCACGCCGGTCGTCAGGGCGGGCAGGTCGCCCGACCAGTCGAACCAGGTCATGGCGCTGTTGGCGGCCTCGCTCAGTAGATCAGGACGGTCGAGATGATCGATCGGGACCGCCGTTGCAGCGCGCAGCGCGATCCGAAACGCCTCCTCGATCCGATCCTGGTCACCGCGAGCCACGCCATGCTCTCGCAGGATTGATGCCAGGTTGGCGAGTCGGGCCGGAGTGTCGTCGACTGCGTCGCGGGCGAGTTGTTCTGCTTCAGCAAGGAGCTCGACGGAGCCGACCGAGCTGAACCGTGTGGCCAGGGTGATCGCGAGGTTGGTTGCACGACCGGCGTAGTGCGGGCTGTCGAGGGCCGTGGCAACCACCGCACGTCGGCCAGTGGCCTCGGCTTCGGTGAGAAGCTCGGGGCGCGGCACGCGGCTGCGGAGATAGGCGGTGCACAGGATGGCGCCGCGCAGCGACAACCAGCCGGCCTGTGCATGAGTAGGTGGGGTGACCGCCTTGGCTGAGTATTCCAGTGCTGCCTCAAGATCGGCGGGCTGCTCGTGGCTTTCGAATCGGGTGTACAGCGCCGAGGCGAGATTGGCGTGATGATCTGCAGTGGGGGCGAGGTCGGCTGCCTCGCGCAAGAGCGTGACCGCACGGTCGAGATGATCGTCACTGCCGGTGTGCTCGGCGAGATGTAGGTGAGCGATGGCAAGATTGGCGGCTACCGGCGCAAGCACCCGGGCCGGCAGAGCTGGTGTGAGGTAGGCGGCGGTTCCGTGGTGGATCGCGAGGTGAAGATCGCGGACATCCTGTGACACCTCGAATCGGTCGTCGAGCATCCCGCACAGGGTACCGGCCGCCGACGCGAACTCGACTCCCTCGGTGTTCTTGGTGCGGGCAGAAAACCGATCGATATCGGTATTCGGATCCACCTCCTCTGGTTGAAGGAACTGTGGGGGAACGAGTTCGGGATGGTCGGGCAGCACACTCTGGTACCACTCACTGCACGCAGTGAGGGCGGCTTCGTCTGGTCCTTCCGGGAGGCGCATGTACCGCAGGAGGTGGTAGCTACCCAATAACGCCCGCTCATGCGGTGTCAACGATGGTGTGTTCACATGAAATCGGGATGATCTGGCGAGCAGGTCGGGATCGAGGACGGCATCGTCGTGCTCATCGGCCGAGGCGCTCACCGCAGCCGCGATGTCGCGGAGGACCGGGTCATATCGGGACGCTGTCATCGGCCGGCTCGCCGGTGGGTCCGCACCAGTCTGTGGAGAACAGCATCGTCGGTGGCGGTCCAATCGAGAGCCGTGAGGATCTGGCGTAGTTGCTCGGCCCGGGCCCAATGGTCGGGTGCGGCATGGCGCAGAGCGTCCGTTCTTCCGAGTCCGGTTGCGTTGTCGAGCACGATGATTCGTGCTTGATCGATTGCCGTGAGCGCGCCGCGAGGATCACCGGCGTTCAAGGCTGCCGCGGCGGCATCTTCCAAGAGCGTGTCGGCTTCCGAGATCGACGAGTGGTTGTCGCGAGGAGGACGCCAGGGACGTGTCGAAGCGACGGTGAGCGTGAGTGCCTGGTGATAGTCGGCAGCAGCGGTGTTCCAGTCGCCGAGTGAGGCCGAGACATGCGCGGCCATGGCTGCTGCGTTGATGCGCCAGAAGTCAGGACCGACACCCTCTTGCATCGCAGTCTGAAAGGCCTTGCGTGCAAGTAGTCTCCGCGACGGGGGCGCATCGTCGTCAAACAGTCCACAGCCGAGCTCGTAGAACATACGGGCACGGTCGGGATGGTCGGTGCCGATCACGGCTATCGCCGAACGGGTTCGGGCGGCGGCATCGTAGATGTCTGCCTCAGTGGTTGCGGTCTCGAACAGTGCGGTCGCAAGCGCGGCCACAGTGAAGGCGTATGTGAGCGGATCATCATCTCGTGCGGAGGTTTCGATCATCTCGTCGAGGATGGTCGCGGCCTGCGTGGCGTCGTCGGTCTCGAAACGATCGGCGCGTTCGAGCAGTGCGTGGGCGAGGTTCGCCGTGACGTCAGGGTCCGGATCGGGGATCTGTTCGAAGAGGTCCACGGCTCGGTCGAGGTCTGCTCGACGCCGGGTGCGTCGTGACAGACGGACCAGGGCAATCGCGAACGCATTGCGGCGTCGGTTGAGTTCGTGGCGGTCGAACGTGGGATCGGTGATCGATTTCTCATGGAGGTCAACGCTTTCCACGATGTCGTCCAGAGACTCTCCGGCGAGGTCGTAGCGCACCGCCAATCCCGACGCGAGTGCACTCTGTGCCTCGCCCACGCCCGTCCCAAGACGCTCGGCAATGCTTCGCGCAGTGCGGAACTCGGTGATGGCGTCATCCACGTCCTGCGAATCGCCGGACAGACGGTGGAGTTGAAGGTAGGCCGAACCCAGGTTGGCGTGATGGCGGGAACTCACGATATCCCCGGAGGAGCGATCTGCGCCGAGGGCAGTGCGGTAGTTGTGCACCAGAGATTGGAGTTCGGTGGGGTCCTGCCGGTGCCGCCGATGCAGGGCCAAGGATGTCAACGCCGCGAGCCCGGGGAGGTCACGCTCATCCTTGGTGCGTCCGTCCATCTCCGCTTGGACCTCTTTGGCGACGATTGTTGCCTTGTGCAGAACCTGCGACGACCCGGTCGTCTCGTGCAGCCTGAGCAGCGCGGTGAGCAGATTGGACGCACACGTGGCCCGGTCTGCGCTGCCTTGGGAGGCGAGTGCCAGCGCCCTGGTATGCAGTCGAATCGCCACCAGCAGGTGGGGTCGCGACGGCTCGAGCGGTGAGAGCTCCTCGAGCGCGCCGCCAAGATGGGACAGCACCGCGACCTTGTGCTTGTCTCGATCTTCGAGTAGCAAATTCGCGCCCGCGAGAATCCGGGCCGTATGGCGCAACCGCGCTACATCCTCGGACGTCGCAATGGATGTGGGCCAATGGCGGCAAGCGGTCCAGACGAGCCATTCCACTCGCACTCGCTTGATCACGCCGCCCACGTGTTGACAGTAGTGGTTCTGGAAGCAGCCGGGTGACAGGAACTGGCGCCACGTCGGGGAAATGCATGACCCGATCGGATGGGTGTGTGTTCAGCGGAACGCTGTGGGCTACGGAGCGTCGCTGTCCGACGCAGCTTCATCCACGGGCTCCGGGGGAGCGGGGTTCGCGTCTGGGTCGACCACCGTGGCAAGAGATCCTGCATTGGGTTCTGGTGCATCCTGGGTAGCCGGCATGTCTGGTGCGACAGGGCTATCGGGTGTGGCGGAGGCATCGACCTCGGGTGTTTCACCAGCGGTACCTGACTCCGGTAGCGCGTCCGGCTCTGGAGCCAGTGCTTCTTCCGAAGTAGGTGATTCGGCCGTGGTGGCCGCGATTGTGTCAGGCTCGTCCGGTGCCGTCGTATCGTCAGTTGTCGGAACCTCGGTGAGAGAGCTGAGAATAGTCGGCTCATTGGCGACGAGGGAAGCGGCACTGGCTGAGTCGGCGCTCGTGGTGGTGGTGGTCGGCAATTGGTATTTCTTCAGTGCGTCCTGAACCTTTTGCGCTTCTTCTTCATTGGTTCGTCCCCACCGTTGCCAGGTGTGGGCGCCGTTGGTGTAGATGAAGTCGACCGGCAGGCCGAGGATCGCGGCCTGAGCGTTCAAGATGACCGCGGACACGAAGGACACGAACTCGAGGACGCTGCCCATCACCGCCTCGCTGATTCCACCGAGGGCCATGAGTTCATCCCACTCGGCCTGGGAGGCGATCAGTCCGTTGCCGGTGGAGACGATGATGGTCTGTCCGTTGGCTTTGGTCTGCCAGATCCGGTCGAACACGTCGTTGGATGCCCAGGTGTTGCCGGCGCTGAACGGGTTGCCCCACATTCCGTCCAGACCGTTCGAAATGCCCTGACGTGACGACAAGATGAACGGGATGAGAATCCATCCGATCGGATTGTTTGTCTGGTAGTAACCCGACGTCGACAATGCGACCTTGAACAGATCGGGGTACTTCAGGGCGAGGTTCACCGCTTGTCCGCCGGAGATGGACAGGCCGACGATCGCGTTGCCGGTCTGGTCAATCGCGAAGTTCTCGTTCAGGTAGTCGGGGAGTTCTTCGCCGATGAAGGTTTCCCACTGCGGGTCGTAGGTATCTCCGCTGGAAGTGGTGAGAGGGCTTCCGTCAGAGTCGAGTGGGGGTGACTGCCAATTGGAGGACCAGGTACTCGTCGACCCGTTGATCATCACCAAGTTGTATTGCGTGCTGTATAGCGAACTTCCGGCACTGCCGCTGGGATCGTTGATCCCGCCGAGGAAGTAGACGGCTTGTTCTTGTTCGCCGGTGGGTTGATCGGATGGGCGGACCTTGACGGTCACATAGGTCTGCATCGACTCGGACCAGACCTTGCATGTCTGCACGTTGTTGGTGCGATCGGACGTGGACGCGAACGAGCACCCGGCCGAGGTTCTCGCGACCGTGGGGTCGACCGCGAAAGCCGGGCTGATCCCGGTGGCTAGTCCGATGGCGGTTGCGATGGTCACCGTTGCCAGCGTGAGTCGACGACTGGCGCGGCGGGGCGGCCGGGTTGCGAGCTGGGCCATGAGTGGATCGCCTTGTCTGGGTCGGGGATTCGAGCCGACACCGATGTCAGGTCCGGTCGGTGCGTGGCGTGATGCCGAACACGAATCCTAACCGGTCGTACGCGGAGACCGAAATAGTTCGTTCATGCGAACGGTGGAATGCAGTGAGGCAAGCGGTTCGGCGAGAAACACCTGCAATTCCGGAAATGTGTTTGGCAAGCAAAACCCTTATCCTCTGACGCATGCGTGGAATCATCCTTACCGGCGGAACCGGCGCATGGCTCCATCCATTACCCAAGGTGTCAGCAAGTAGACGGTGACCGTCTACGACGCGCCGATGATCTACTACCCGCTATCCGCGCTGATGCTTGCCAGTACCCAGGACGTTGGTCATCACTACCCCGAAGGACGCCCCGGCACTTCAGGGCTCCAGGGCAAGAGCGATCAGGTTGGTGTGAAAATCAGTTACGTGTAGCAGTCTGCGCTGGATGGCCTGCCCAAACGATCGCGCTGGGACAGACACATCGGGAATGATTCCGTGTCACTTGTCCTGGCCGACCAACATCTTCTACGGGCTCGGTCTGGGGACGTAGCTCGGAGGATTCGATACGAGATGACCGACGTGAACGCCCATTACCTCGACCATGATCCGGGCAACTTCGTCCGCACCGTTGAGCGGCGGCAGGGTCTCAAGATCGCCGTACCGGAAGAGGTGGCGTGGCGCTGCGGGTTTATCAGCGACGAGGAGCTGGTTGCGCGCGCGGAGAAGCTCACCAAGTCCGGCTATGGCACCTACCTTCTCAACCTGCTCGAACACCGCTGACGGTCGGAGCTTTCACCTCGGGAGTGGCGGCGATCATGCCGTCGATGAGCGCTGTGATGTAGACAGTGAGATCCGCATCCTCCGGTGCGGCGGACCCAGGGCTGTGAGCGCCAACTTCGGGGTCATCTCTCGTTTGCAATTGCGACGAGATGAGGAACCAGCACGCTCGCCAAAGCCCAGACGCTCGCTCTTCCGCGAACCCCATCGCAGTTGCGGTCGTCAGAAATGGGTCAGCCACGACGCAGGGGCGCGCACCCGCCTGTGTGCCCGCGCGGAGGACGTCGGGCATCCAGGTGATCGCTGCATACGTTCGGTACACCTCTGAGGCGTGTGCGATGAGTTGGTCTCGCGGCGACTCGTGGTCGTACGACCAGCGAATATGGCTGGCAGTGTCGGTGACGATCAGCGCCAAGAGCATTGCTTTGTTGGGTACGTAGTAGTACAAGGTCATCGGCCGCACGTTGAGGTCGGCGGCTAGTGCCCGCATGTTGAGTGCTGCGACGCCGCCGGTGTCGAGGAGGCCAATGGCTGCGGCGATGATCCGCGCACGTCGCGCGAGCGGGGGACCTGACACAGACGAACCACCATTTCCTGAGTGTGAACGTGGCCGCCCGCGGGCGAGCGTCGCCCGGTGTGCCGAGGGTTGTACGAATAGTGAATCAAATTCGACAGCAATCTTGCGCGATATCTGAATCAATCGATCCGGTCCGTATAGTGACGCGGGTCACGTTTCTACGAAACGTCGCCGGTGATTGAGTGTTGATCCACAACGATAGCTATCGCGAACCGCCGGGTCTGTCCTCCGGACGGACGAATCCACAATCTGATCCGGTCAGGATTAACCAACTGTTCACGTTCTTTGCTACAGTCCAGGGCTTCCGGGGTTCGGGATCGAAGGAGATATCGTGCGGACGTCGTCGCACCAAAAGCGTTGACATGCAACGCGAATCGTCACCTCTAGTGGTTTCCTCCTCGATCTGATCAGGTGAAACACGCTGTCATCTGAATCATTTGATTCGAAGACTCTGGATTGCCTGATTGCGCGCTGGGGCTTATCTTTTTCGTACACGTGCGAGTCGTTCGACTCACTTCGTATTCCGAACGATCAACCAGCCCACGGGCAGCAGGTTGCCTGAACCCCGGTTCAGGTCCCTGTAGGACTGAAAGGTGCCGCGCCGATGTCGCTTGGTGATCGACCGATGCAGACTGTTTGGGGGCAGTTGTGACCGCAGACCGGGATATCGACTTCAGTCAGGACATGCTTGCGACGTGCGCGGATGGGGCTCCCCGTCCCCGCGGCCGAACATGGGTAGGTGGGTACCTGCGGTCACTGGCTTGGACGGACGTATTCGTCGTGGTGGTCGCTGTGGGCGTCGCGCAGGCCGTGCGGTTCGGCGCGGGTTCACCGCTCGAACCGAACGGTGCCATCGGTGTGCCGGCGGTGCTCGTCTCGGCGGCGCTGATCGCAGCGTGGGTTCTCGCCTTACGGGCGTTCCAGACATATGACCGGCGGGTAATTGGATCCGGTCCGGAAGAGTACAGCCGCGTGATCACCGCCTGCTTGGCGGTCTTTGGAGTCCTGGCGATGGTCGATCTTCTCTTCCGGCTCAACATCGCACGTGGATTCCTCCTGATCGCCCTACCGATAGGGACCGTAGGGCTGGTGCTGTCCCGATGGGGCTGGCGACAGCGCTTGACGCAACAACGAGTGAACGAACGCAACCTCGAGCGGCTCCTCGTGGTGGGAGCGGTCGGGCAGTCGGCGCCGCTTGTGAAACGTTTCCTCGGGAATCCAGGACTTGGATACCGGGTAGTCGGTGTCTGCCTGCCGCCGAGCTGGAAGGGAACACCCGAGGAGATGCGTGTTGGCGACACGATGGTCCCAGTGTTCGGTGACTTCGACGACGTTCGAGATGCTGTCGCTCACACGGGGGCAACAACAGTGGCGATCACCTGCACGGAAGCTCTCGGACATCAGGCAATGCAGGATCTTATGTGGGATCTCGAAGGCATGTCCGTGGAGATGATGGTTTCGCCGGGTGTGACCGATGTCGCTGGCCCTCGGATGCTGGTCCGTCCTGTTGCGGGACTTCCCTTGCTACATATCGACAAACCGCGGTACGAGGGTGCCAATCGGTTCCGAAAGGCGGCCGTTGATAGGGCCGGCGCCATTTTCGGCCTCCTCTGTATCTCACCTGTCTTGATCGCCTTAGCAATCGCGGTCAAGCTGGATTCTCGCGGCCCGGTATTCTATCGCGCAACTCGGATAGGCCTGAACAACCAACCGTTCAAGATGTGGAAGTTCCGCTCGATGGTTCAGGACGCGGATCGGCTCAAGCTCAACCTCACACATCTGGATGAGGGCGCAGGTGTCCTGTTCAAAATGCGCGACGATCCACGCGTCACCAAGGTCGGGAGATTCATCCGTAGGTACAGCTTGGATGAGCTACCTCAGCTATTCAATGTGCTGGGCGGCTCGATGAGTTTGGTAGGTCCCCGACCCCCGCTGCCCGATGAGGTAGAGAAATACGACGGTCGAGTTGCACGGCGAATGCTGGTTAAGCCCGGTATTACCGGATTGTGGCAGGTGTCTGGTCGATCGGACCTGTCATGGGAGGAGTCGGTGCGGCTAGACCTTTCTTACGTGGAGAACTGGTCGATCATGCAAGACATCGTGATTCTGTGGCGCACCGCGCGGGCGGTCGTTGCGAAGGAAGGAGCATACTGACATGCGGATGGTTGTGCTTGGACTCGGCTATCTTGGAGCTACCCATGCCGCGTGCATGGCGGAGCTCGGCCACGAAGTTCTCGGCGTTGAGGTGATTCCAGAAAAGCGGGATTCTTTAGCTCGTGGTGAGGTGCCATTCTATGAGCCCGGGCTGCCTGAACTGCTGAAGAAGCACATCGACTCCGGCCAGTTACAGGTCTCCGGATCATACGCAGAAGCGGCAGATTTCGCCGACGTATTTTTTATTGCGGTTGGAACACCGCAGAAAAAGGGAGAGTACAGCGCTGATCTACAGTACGTAGATGCCGCGTTAGAAGAGCTCGTGCCACTCCTGACTCACGATGCGCTGATCTTGGGCAAATCGACGGTACCCGTCGGAACTGCTGCGAGACTAGCCGATCGCGCCGATGAACTGGCTAAGGACGTTTCCATCGAGATTGCCTGGAATCCGGAATTCCTGCGTGAGGGTTTCGCTATTCAAGACACCCTGCATCCCGACCGACTGGTTCTGGGAGCATTTCAGGGCGGCGTAGCGGAGACAGTGAGTCGCGAGATCTACAGCAGCCTTCTGGACGCGGGAATCCCGTTCATCGTGACAGACCCACCCACGGCAGAGCTTGTGAAGACATCTGCGAACGCGTTTCTTGCGACCAAGATTTCATTCATCAACGCCATCGCAGAGGTTTGTGATGCAGCCGGAGCCGACGTACGGGCGATCGCAAATGCTATTGGCTACGACGCCCGGATCGGGCGTCGTTTCCTCAATGCAGGACTGGGATTCGGTGGCGGCTGTTTGCCAAAGGATATCCGCGCGTTTATGGCTAGGGCGGGAGAGCTCGGTGCAGCTGAGGCTCTTTCATTCCTTCGAGAGGTCGATAGCGTCAACATGCGCCGGCGTACCCGAATGGTGGAACTTGCACGCGAGGTGTGTGGTGGCTCGCTCCTTGGCAAACGTGCTGCCATCCTGGGCGCGGCATTCAAACCCGAATCGGATGACGTCCGGGATTCTCCCGCACTAAACGTGGCCGGTCAAATTCAGCTCCAGGGCGCATCGGTGTCTGTGTACGACCCGAAGGCCATGGAAAACTCGCGTAGGATATTTCCCACTCTGGATTACGCAACGGGGGCGTTGAAGGCATGCGAAGGTGCAGATGTTGTACTAATTCTTACAGAATGGCAAGAGTTCATAGAACTTGACCCGGTGAAAACTGGGCAGGTCGTCAGGAAACCCAACATTATCGACGGTCGCATGTGCCTCGAAGCTGAGCGATGGGAAGATGCTGGGTGGGCCTACCGCACTTAGGCGGGCGGAAACCGTCCGTATCGAAAAAATGCGAATACCTTACGAACTAAGTAGAGAAGCATTTCCGGCGGAGTCACGTTCTCTGGACCAATTCAATCAATGACGAAGGAAATTTAGCTAATGCCAGGGCTGATTGTCCATGAATGGATCGAGAACTTCGGAGGTGCCGAAAAGGTACTTGACGAGATTCTCGACATTTATCCTGAGGACGATGCCTACTGCCTATGGAATGACGACCCAGATCGGTACGTGGGCTCCAGGATTCGCCAGTCACCTTTAGCGAAACTGCCGGCTAGCGGCCGAAAATCGGCTGCGGTTGTACTATCGCCGATGGTCTGGCGGACTTTGGCCAGATCCAACTATAATCGAATTATAGTTTCATCCCATCTCTTCGCGCACCATGCACGACTAGTTCCGAAACGTGATGTACCCAAGTATGTATTTGTCCATTCCCCAGCGCGTTATATCTGGGAGCCAAGCCTCGACCAGCGCGCGAGTCATCCCCTGTTTCGACTACCGGTCGCCTTCGCGCGGAAATTAGACAAATCAGCAGCGCAACTGGGCTATAAACTCTGCGCAAATAGTAATTTCGTGCGCAGCAGAATAAACCGCTGCTGGGATCGTGATGCTAGGGTAATATATCCGCCAGTAGACACCGAGCGCATAAGTGCTCGAGATTGGCGAGGCGACCTGCAAGGCGAGGACGAACGAAGGTTTGCCAGCCTACCAAGCCAGTTCGTCCTGGGGGCTTCAAGGGCGGTTCACTATAAGGGCTTGGACAAGGTACTCGAAGTTGCGAGAATTGCCGGTATCCCCGCGGTTATCGCCGGTGACGGGCCCGATCTTCCGAGAATACGAAGTTTGGCAAAGAACAGCCCTGTACCCGTGATATTCCTAGGGAGGGTCAGCGACGCTCTTTTGTATTCGCTGTATCAGCAGACAGCGTTGTATGTATTTCCTCCGGTCGAGGACTTCGGAATAATGCCAGTGGAGGCGATGGCTGCGGGCGCCAGAGTGCTCGTGAACATCGAGGGCGGTGCACGTGAGACCGTCCAAAATGGACTCACTGGTGCGGTCGCTGATTTCTCGGATACGGACTCGGTAAGGGACTCAGTCGAGATAGCGCTGGGTTGCGATCCAGATAGGAGCCGAGCACGCGCTGGCCAATATAGCAGGAATAGATTTCGACAGGAGTTTGCTGAGTGGACAAGCTCCTGACCGGCACATCAGCCACAGTACGCAGGTCTCGGAAGAATGCATTACGACTCTCGGGAATCGATTTGTATGGGGCCATCTGGTACATCGCTGGTCCCATCGTCATTGTCGCCTATTGCCTCCCGACGGCCCTCAAAATCTCTGATGCAGCACATGCTGTATTGATACTCCTATACGTCACGGTGTGTGCAGTCGGTGTGATCGACGGATTCGTCTCTGGGGCACGTATAGTCCAGATAACATACTTTGGTTTCAGTTTGGTCTGGTCAGGGATTCCTGTGGTGTACCAACTTGCTTCGGACACCCCGGCCTGGCGTGACTATTCCCTGTACAGCTACCGTGGAGTAGTTACGCAGGCCTTGTTGATTCACCTGCTGTCGGCGTGTGCGGTACTGTTAGCGATACGCTTGGCGCGCTTGTGGCGCCGGCCAATCTTTGTTGCTCCAGTACGTCGACTTCGCCGTCCGATAATGCCGGCATCTGTTCTGTACGTCGGAATAGCGATTGCGATTACTCCCGTAGTTCTGAGCGTGAGCGGCGGGATATCCGCAATGTTCACTTCTCGGGACACCCTTAAGGATGAGCTTCGCAACTCGGGTGTGATCGCGGCTGACTCGAGCCAGGCAATGCTGGGGTTCCTCAAGATTCTTCCTGGATCACTGGCATTGAGCGCAGCAATCCTAGTAATTGCTCATATGCAGATGAAGGACCGGGCTCGCGGTCGACGAGCCTGGTGGAAGAGCGAAGGCGCGATTCTGACACTTGGCCTATCGCTCGGACTCTGCGTGCTATACCTAAATCCTCTGACCAATACACGCTTCGTATCTGCAGGAGCGGTAATCTGTTTGTTGCTTGCGGCTATACGACCTCGGGGGCGTAAGGGAGGTCTAATTCTCGGCGCGTTTATTGTTCTTGGTTTTCAAGCGCTATACCCCCTCGCGAATATGTTCCGATCTTCCGAGTCGCTACGAGCAGGTCCCCAGTTCGACCCACGAGGGTTCTCTGGTCCTGACTATGATGGGTTTCAGCAGATTGTCAACACTCTTCTCTATACCCAGGATTACGGGCATACATACGGAGCGCACCTACTCTCTGGAGTTTTGTTCTTTGTACCACGGTCAATCTGGACTGGGAAAATGTACCCGGCATCGCTAGACATTGCAGAGGCACGTGGATACGATTTTACAAACTTGTCTGAGCCTCTTCATGCCGAGCTGTATCTAGAATTCGGGTTGGTTCCAATGCTCGCGCTAATGGCGATTGTAGGCGTGATCATTAGCCGAATCGACATCGGTTGGCTAGGCTCTCCAGGAAGCGCGTTGGCGATTATAGCGCCGTATGTAGCAGTCGCACAATACGGTTTGCTTAGAGGCCCGTTTGGCTCGCTAGCCCCGGTCTATCTGAGTACCATGATTCTTCTAGTTCTCGGGTTGGCGCTCACACAAAGAAGCCGGACTGGTAGATCATGAACGTCCAGTCGGTGGATACGAAAGTTCGGATGGGGAAGACCCATCGAATCCTTCGAGTGGGTCGGCGAGGGGGCGCCTTCCTGATTGTGCCACTAATCTCCACGGTGAGTGCACTTGTGGTGTTGCCAATCGTGAGCTCAAGATTTGGCGCAGACGGGTGGTCCGCACTGGGCGTGGGCCAGGCTGTGGGCGCGCTAGCGGGCGTCGCTATTGCTCTCGCGTGGCCAATAGTCGGTGCTCAACTGACTGCCGTCAGTACTCGCAAGGATGAACAAATCGAGATTGCTAGGTCAAGCTTCTCTTCTCGATTTGGTGTGCTCGTCGTGATAGCCCCAGTCGCTGTGTTGATTTCGATGATGATCGTGCCAAATTATCAGATCAGTGCAGGCATGTATTCCGTCTTCTTTGCGGCGAACGGATTGACATTTTCCTGGTATTACGCAGGGTCGGAGCAGCCATTTCTATTATTGCGAAATGAAGCGATTCCGCGTTTAATCGGATATCTCGCGGGGGCGGGAATAATTATCGCAGGTGGCGCGCTATGGTGTTTTTCTGCTTGTATGGTGGCGGTTTCGATAGTGATCATCATCCTAAACGTATCTTCCACGGTGGGTATATCCCACGTCAGGACGATCTTGCCCAATCGTGAAGACTTCAAGGTGGTCCGCCGGCAGTCGTTTGGCGGGATTTCCAGAACGATTGGTGCTCTAGGAATGTATTCCGGCGCGGTTGTGGTGGGAATCGCTAACCCGGCTGTTCTCCCTCTGTATACGGCCACGGATCAGCTCCAACGCGCGGTTGTCAACTTGGGAAGTGCTGGTCCGCAGGCGCTGGCTGGGTGGGCTGGGCGACGGAGTCGATCCCAGTTCACGCTAGTAGTGGCAGTCCGAAACGCTTGGGCAATCTCCTTCGCTATGGCATTGTTACTCATCTGCGGCTGGGTTCTGGCAGGAAACTTAGTTCTCACTCTTCTTTTTTCAGGGAAGGTAGAGCTTACGCTACTCGAGTTGTTTTGTTCGGGAATTTGTTTCGCGGTTATCTGTTCGAGTCAGTCTGTGGCGCTACTCTGTATGGTCCCGTTGAAGCTTCAAAGAGTTGTTTACCTGGCCTCGGCGGTATGTGCGGTACTATCCGTAATTGGCGCCCTGTTTGGGGCGGTATTCTGGGACTATATCGGAGCGGTCTCTGGGCTTTCTTCTGGATTCGTTGTTCTTTTGATCTGGTACTCGGTTGTCATATTTTTGAGTATTCGATCCGTTCGAAGAGAAGGAGCGAAAACTTGATCAAGGTTGCACACCTCAGTCATAGCCTGGAAATTGGCGGAGCAGAATTAGCGCTGCGTCGTGTCCTTGAGAACTCCAGATTGCTCTGGAGACCGTTTCTATTTGTTCCTGCATCGAATGCTACTGGTGATCCGTTTTCCGGTATGGGTTCAGATATCCGGGTGGTTAAGTGTGGCCCAACTCAAGCACCAGGCGGTTCGAAATCGATCTTTCTGGGGCTGGCACTATTGTGGAATGCGGTCAGGATGGCCATGGCCCTTCGCGGTAGTGCCGAATTTCGCGATGCTGACGTGGTCTTCGCTAACACTACTAGAGCGTCGGTGTATGGGAGGATTGCTGTTCTTTTTGCCCGCTCCCGCGTCTTTGGCGTACATATGCGCGACACGTGTACGCGAGATTCAATGGGTCGATTTGGATTCGCAATCTTCTCACGATTTGTGCTCCCGCGCGCAGACTTTGTTATTTCGAATTCGAGATATACGGAGCGTTCGGTGCTTCCATTCATTCGTTCCAGTTGTAAGTCCACGGTAGTGCCGAGTCCATCAGGGGTTCCCCGGGTTCCCGCGGCGCCGGAAGTGTCATCGGACGTTCGGCGGATCGGGATGGTTGCCCGGTTGGATGACTGGAAGGGGCAGGATCTCCTGCTGACTGCTTTTGCTGACACGGGGTTAGCCGCTAGCGGTTGCGTCCTGCTGTTCGCCGGAGCTCCTGCCTTCGGGCAGCAGACCTGGCGGGATCACTTGGAGGAGATGGTGTTAGAGCTGGGCCTGGACGGCTCGGTTAGGTTTGAAGGCCACGTAGATGATGTGACCGAGTTTATTGACTCGCTCGATATCTGTATCCAAGCATCGACTCGCCCTGAACCGCTGGGACAGAATGTCCTGCAGTATCTCTCGCGTGGAAAGCCCACGGTTGTTGCGGATATTGGTGGGCCGGCTGAGTGGGTGTTGGATGATGTGAATGGTTTGACCTTCGCTGCTGGGAGTTCGGCAGATCTGGCGGCCAAACTGCTGCGTCTATCAGACGGTGGCCTTAGGTACCGGCTGGGTTACAGTGCCCGCGAGACTGCTGGTCTCAGGACGGACTTAGAAGTGGCTTCAGAAATTGGCAGTCAATTGGTTTCTGTGTTCTTGAATTCAGGCGCTAGTTTGGAGGCCTCCTAGGTATGGAAAGGGCAGTGATGGTCGAGCGGGAACAAGGTGATGATTCGGAGGAGGGAGTGGTCTTGAGGCGCCCTTTCTCATACATTATTCGATCTTGTTGGTACATCGTCCTGGCGTCAATCTTGGTTTGTGCGTGTTTGGGATTGATTCTTAGTTTCGTAAAGAGCCCAACGTATGAGTCGTCGTCGGTTTTGTACGTGACATCGGGTGCGGATGATAATGCGCAGTCTGCCTACCAAGGCTCCTTGGCGTCGCAACAGCGTGTGAGCTCGTACGTCAAGCTCGTAGGATCGGACTCGATTCTGAGTCTTGCGGTTGGTCGAGCAGGTTCAGGTCTCGCGGTTGACGAAGCTAGGGAGTCGATTCGAGCGACCACGGAGCCGGGAACTGTCTTGTTGACGGTCATTGGTTCTGGCAAATCCCCGGAGGCCGCCGCTGCGCTTTCCAACGGTGTGGCGAACGCAATGGTGGAGTATGTATCGGAGTTGGAGCGTCCGAGCGATGACGGCTCGCCACTGGCAAAACTGACGGTTGTTTCAGAAGCGGTCCCGAACGGTGATCCAGTGAGTCCAAATACTCGGCTCTATTGTGTTATCGGTGCGGCGATTGGTCTGGTTCTGGGCGGAGCAGTTGTCGTGGTTCGCAATCGGTTGGATAACAAGCTGCGCGATCGTTCGCAGGCTACGGATGTAACTGGGGTTCCTGTTTTGGTTGAGGTCCCAGAGGATATTTCAGTTTCCGATGGCCTCGGTGTTGACTTCTCGACGGGATCGAGTTTGGTCTCGGAGAGTTATCGAAAGCTTAGGGCGAGCCTTGATTTCTTGGGGTTTGATGGGTCTGCTCGTTCAATTCTGATAACCAGTGCGGTGCCCGGCGAAGGTAAAACGTCGACGGCAGTCAATTTGGCAAAAGTGATCGCGGAGTCTGGTAGTTCGGTGGTCCTAGTCGATGCAGACATGAGGCGGCCAGCTGTTGCGCGTCGTCTTGGGCTGACATCGGAGATTGGGCTATCGGATTGTCTGCGTGGCGAGATTGATTGGGATCATGCACTTCAGAAACCTTTGCCCGGCTCGTCGCTGCAGGTCATCGCTGGGGGGCAATGTCCTCCGAACCCATCTGAATTGCTGGCGTCGGAACGAGCGCGTGGATTTTTCACGAAGCTAGAGGAACGTTTTGAATATGTCATTGTTGATTCTCCTCCCGTGATACCTGTTGTGGACGCTGCGTTGTTGAGTAGAATCTGCGATTCTGTTCTACTGGTTGCGCGAGTTGGCAAGGTCAAGATTGCTGAGCTTGATGCTGCGATAGAAGAGTTGGCGGCTGCCGATTCGCAGCCTCGTGGTTTGGTTCTTAACGGCGTGATGCCGGGTGAGGGTGCCTATTCATATGAGTACGGTAGTCCCTCAAAAGTCAGGGCGTGAATTCTCGTGAGGGTTATTCGTGTCTCCTTCCGTTATTGAAGACTGCTGGGCGTGTTCGTAGGCTGTTTATTCGAGGGAGAGGGTGCCGCTGGCAATCTGGTGGACGTTTGTTTGATCAGGATGTTTACCTTTGGCGTGCGGATTGGCTGGTCCGTCAATGACGAGTTTTGAACGTGAGTTGTCAGGTGAGTGAACCAACTTCGTTTGTGGTGAATAGTTCTCAGCGTGCTGTTTGGACTGCCCAGTCTGGGGATTGGTTGGTTCCGCTCAACGTGGTGCAAGTAGCAGAGCTTGTGGGGCCGATTTGCATCGCGGACTTCGTGAGATTTACTGGTGACGCAGTTAGAGCTGCTCTCTTCATGCAGGTGCGGTTCGAGGAGTCGGTGGATGGAGTGTCGGGCGTTTATGACCGGTATCTTCACTACCAGCCAGAGATAGTTGACCTTCGCGGAAACGCTGATCCGCGGGGGATATCGGTACTGGCCATGCGAGAGGACTATTCGCGCCCAGTCGATCCTCGCGTCGATCGAACAGCACGAGGCATCCTGTTCCAGCTCGCCGACGAACACTTCCTGCTCTACAACCGTGTCCACCATCTGATCACAGACGGGTACGGCGGCAAGGAGCGGATGAGTGAGGCCCTCCGCGCGTACTCGGCGGGGGTTGCCGGCGAGCCGTTGCCGGAGATCGAACCGGTGGACTTGGACCTTCCGGCTCGCGCTGATGCCGAGTACCGGGCCTCCCGGCGGTATGGCACCGATCGGGCGTACTGGCGTGAGGTGATGGAGGGCGTTGGGCTTCCACGATCGTTGGCACGGCGGGTTGCTCGGCCTGAGGCGGTAGCTCGGCGTGTCGCCGAACCGGTTCCCGACCGGACGATGGCTCTGTTGCGGCAGGTGGCCGAACAGCACTCGGCGATTCCGCCGGCCGTGATCGTGGCGGCCTGCTCGGCATACATGGCCCGGGTGGCCAGTGGCGACGAGGTGATCTTCCAGTTCCCGGTGGCCGCACGCACCACTGCTGCGTTGCGGCGGACGCCGTTGCCTGTCTCGAACGTGGTTCCCCTGCGGACCGGCGTCACCTCCGAGAAGACCGTCGCGGACGCTCTGGTGAGTGTCCGGACCGCGCTGATGGGCGCGTTGCGCCATCAGCGTTTCCGAGGTGAAGAGATCTGGGCCGACGTTGCGGCGGATGAAGAGAGCGGTCGCACCCCGCGCACCGATGCCCAGCTGCGGTCGGGACCGATGCTCAATCTGATGCTGTTCGAGCGTCAGATCCAATGCGGCGAGGCCATCGCCACCTACCATGTCCTCTCGACCGGCCCCGTCGAAGACATCGCCATCAACATCTACAACCAGGCCGGCGACGGAGACCCCGACGGCCTGATGCTCTGCCTCGACGCCAACCCCAACCGGTATGACGAGGCAGAGGTCGCCGAGCATCATCGCCAGTTCATGGCTATGCTCGACACCTTCGCCCAAGCCGTCCTCGACGCACCCGAAACGCTGGTCGACGACCTGCCACTGGTGGTCGACGAGCCGCGCGTCGTGGATCCCGTGGCTGTTGACGAGACCGCGTCGTCGGAGAGTGTCGATGAGTCGCTGCAGACGAAGCGGTGGTTCCGGCGGCGCAAGCGCAAGAACGAGAGTGAGGGCGGCCCGCATGGCGCGGACAGTCTCTCGCTCACTTGCGGTGTGTCCGGAACCCGGGTGGAGATGCCGGCCACGGCCGTCGAGATCATCATCGCCTCGATGGCGGAAGCCTTCGAGGACGTCGCCGACGGCGGCACGCTTGCGATCGACGTGGTGCCCGAACTGGGCCGAGTCCTGTCCACGGCGTACGGCGTTCGGGTGGTCGCGGATCGGGCGGAAGCCACCCACTGGATCACCACCCCGACCCGGCTGGCGAATGCGGCGTCGGAGACCCTCCCGCACACCGTGATCACGCTGGGCGAGCGGCTCTCCCCGGCACTCGCCGCGCATGTGGCCCGCGACCATCGACTCTACGACCTCGGCGGCCACCCCGAACTCCTCGGCGCCACCAACGCATCGCGGGTGGACGCCGACATTCCACTCGACCGGCCGCTGCCCTGGGGAGCCACCACCACGGCGTGCACACCGGTGGTACTCGACCACCGACTCCGCCCCGTACCACCCGGAATCACCGGAGAGCTGTACGTCATCGGCGCACCGGTGCTGGGCTATGCCGACGAATCAGGGATCACCACAGGATCATTCGTCGACTGCCCGTGGAGCCCCGCGCACCGAATGTGGCGCACCGGCGATCGCGGCCACCTCGAGGCGGGCACCGGGACCGTCGTGGTGGACCATCGGCCCGGAGAGATCGTGTTCCCGCAAGGCATCCGCGTGGACACCGCCGAACTCGCCCGCACCGCAGCACCCACAGACGGCGTCGTCGACGTGGTGATCGTCGACCGTGGCGATGAGCTGGCCGTGGGAATCGTGGCGCAGCGCGACGCCGACCGTTCCCGGGTACGCGCGGCAGTACGCCGACGCGTGAACGGTGCACTCCCGCAAGTACTGTGGCCCCGCCACGTCGCCGTGCTCGACACGCTGCCGGTCGATGACGCCGGCACACTGGACCGACCCGCCGTCGCCGAACGGATCGCGGCAACCCCCGAACCCGCGGCGCCCTACCGCGCCCCCGCGACCGACACCGAACGACTCGTCGCCGACGCCGTGACCGACATCCTCGGCGTCACCAACCCATCCATGGACGACGAACTGGTCAAACTCGGCGCCACCTCGCTGGCGTTCATGCAACTGGCCGTGCAACTCGGGCCCGCGCTCGGCGTCGTGGTCAGCATGCGCGACCTGGTGGACGTCACCACCCTCGGCGAACTCGCCACCGCGATCGACGCCGCCACACCGCGTCGGACCTCCGCCGACGGACAACCCGAATACCGGCCCACCCGCACCCAACACGAGATCTGGCTGCTCAACCGCGCCGACCCGCACGCCATCGTCTACCACCTCCCACTGCACCTCACCGTGGCGGCCGGCGTGGAGGTGTCGGCCGTACGGGCCGCACTGATCGACGTCGCCATCCGACACGAAGCACTCCGGACGATCCACCCCGACGTCGACGGCGAACCCGTTGCGCGCATCCGCGATACCGACGGACTCCGGGCGACCGCACCGATCAGCGAAGGCATCCTCGACGTCGCCGGTACCGAACGCGCCGTCGCCGCACCCTTCGACCTCACCGTCGACCTCCCATGGCGGGCGGTGATCGACACATCCGGCGACACCGTCGAGCTGGTGCTGGTGGCCCACCACATCGCCATCGATGAATGGTCGGTGCCGATCGTGCTCGGCGACTTCACCATCGCCCTCGACGCCCGCACCGCCGGACGCGCCCCGGAATGGGCAGACGAACCGATCGGATTCGGCGCCACCCTCGAAGCGCGCGCATCGTCGGACACCGGCGCCAGCGGACTGTATTGGATGCGTGCCCTGCGCGGTGCGCCGGAACGGCTCTCGCTGCCGGAACCGGCCCAGCGCACAGAGAACGGACTCACCTACGGTCCCGCCACCTATCTGACCCGGCACATCGACCCCGAGGTACGGCGCCGCGCCGAAGCACGCGCGCAGCAGGCAGGCACCACCCTCAACACGCTGCTCAGTGTGGCCCTCGCACAGACACTCTCGGTGTTCTGTGACACCGACGACGTCGTCTTCGGCATGCCCGTCGCCGACCGGCGCTCATCGGACGAACTGCAACAGGTCGGCATGTATGTGCAGACCGTTCCAGTACGGGTCACCGGGGTGCGGGAGATGGACGTCGACACCGCACTGCGCCGCGTCGGGGGAGTGGTCGGCAAGGCCGTACAACGCGCCGCGACCGCACCGAGCGGGCTACCCGATGTGGTGTTCGCCTATCACGGCGTAGACGTGGCACCCCCATCTGGTGGTGCCGGTGCGGTGCGCGCATTCGAGGGATTGCGGACATACCATGCGCGCGTTCCGCTGGAACTTGTTGTCGACGACGGGGAATCGCCGCTGGTGACGCTGGTTGTTGCCGGTGGAGTTGTCGACGCTGCTGCTGGACGCGCGATGGTTGAATACTTCGTGTCGTGTGTGGGTGGGTTGGGTTTGTCGTGTGGGTTGGGTGCCTCGGGTGACGGAGGTTTCGACACGGTCTCGGCTAGCGCCTCGTCCGGCTCAACCATCAATGGCTGTGCCTCGGGTGGCGGAGGTTTCGACACGGTCTCGGCTAGCGCCTCGACCGGCTCAACCATCAATAGCTGCGCCTCGTCCGGCTCAACCATCAATAGCTGTGCCTCGGGTGACGGAGGTTTCGACACGGTCTCGGCTAGCGCCTCGTCCGGCTCAACCATCAATGGCTGCGCCTCGGGCGCCTCGACCGTCAATGGCGGCGCCTCGACCATCGACAGCGGGGCCTCGACCGTCAATGGTGGCGTGGGCGTGGTGGCCGCGATCCGCTCGCATCCGGTTGGGGCTGCGGCCGTCGTCGGCGATGGGGAACACCTGACGTATGGGGAACTCGTCGGGCGGGCCGACGAGTTCGCGGCACGTCTGCGTGCGGGCGGGGTCCGTGACGGCGACCGCGTCGCCCTGATCATGGGGCGCTCCGCCGACACCATCGTCGCGATCCTCGGCACCCTGATCGCCGGCGCCGCCTACGTACCCATCGACCCCGACCACCCGACGACGCGGATCGAACACCTCCTCGCGGCCACGCAGCCGGCCGCGATCGTGCGCGACGGACTGCAGATCACCGACGGCCCGGGCCTGGGGACCGCCGAACGCATGCCGGGTGCGGCGTACATCATCCACACCTCCGGGTCGACCGGTGTGCCCAAGGGCGTGGTGGTCACCCTCGACAACCTTGCGGCACTGCTCGATGCGGAGCTCGGCCGACTCGGTGCGCGCGCCGACGACGTGTGGACGTGGGCGCACAACCACATCTTCGACTTCTCCGTGTGGGAGATCTTCGGCGCGTTGACCTCCGGCGGCTCCGTGCTGGTGTTGTCCACCGAGGTGCTGCGCGACCCGCGCCGCCTGGCCGCCACCCTCGACCGCCACGGCGCCACCCTGCTGTCGCAGACCCCGACGGCATTCGCCGCACTCACCGACCCGGCCGTCGTCGGTGCTGCTGCACTGAGCACGCTCCGCGTCGTCACCCTCGGTGGCGAGGCCCTCGCACCCGCCACCCTGCGGCATTGGGCCGCAACGCATCCCGACTGCCGGCTGGTCAACCTGTACGGTCCCACCGAGACCACCGTCGGTCTCACCACCGCCGAGGTCGACCTGACCGACGAACGCAGCGTCATCGGCACCCCGCTCGACCACGTCGAGTGGGCCGTGCTCGACGCCCGGCTGTGCCCGGTCCCGATGGGGGCGATCGGCGAACTGTACGTGTCGGGAGCCCACGTCTCCCACGGCTACCTCAACGCCCCCGCACTCACCGCCGCGCGCTTCGTCGCCGGACCCGACGGCACCCGCCGCTACCGCACCGGCGACCGTGTCCGCGAGATCGCCCCCGGCGTGCTCGCCTACCTCGGCCGCTCCGACGACCAGATCCAATTGCGCGGGCACCGCATCGAACTCGGCGAAGTGGCTGCCGCGCTGCGCGGCGTCGACGGGGTCGGTGACGTCCGCGTCCTCGTCCAGCCCGGTGCGCGCCCCGGCGACGAGCGGCTCGTCGCGTTTGCGACCGCCGACGGATTCGCCGAGCGCGACGCACTCGACGGACTCACCGAACCGGCCCTGCTCGCCGCCTGCGCCACACGGCTTCCCGCCCATGCCGTCCCCGCACGGATCGGCGTCGTCGAGGGCTGGCCGGTCACCCCCACCGGCAAGGTGGACAAGACCGCGCTGCTCGCCCAGCTCACCCACACCGAGACCACCCACACCGAGACCGCGCGGGCCCTCACCGACGACGAGCAGAGCATCGCCGACGCGGTACGCGAGATCGTCGGCGAGATGGCCGGCGAGCTCACCCCGCACACCAACTTCTTTGCCGCAGGCGGAACCTCGCTCTCGGCGGCACGACTGGCCGCCGCCCTCAACCGTGACGGACATGCCGTCGGTGTGGCCGACATCTTTGCCGACGCCACCATCGAAGGCCTCGCCCGCCTGATCGGCACCACCCCCGAGCAGCCGCTCCCGGCCCTCGCCGAGCACCGCGTCGAGCCCGACCGGCTACCGCTGACCCCCGAACAACTCGACCTGTGGCTGCGGTGGCGCGCCGAACCCGACTTCACCGGCTACCTGCTGCCCATCGCCCTGCCCACCACCGCCGACGCCACCACCCTCGGCGCCGCCCTGCGCGAGGTGTTGGGCCGCCACGACGCGCTGCACACCAGCTACCCCAGCCACGACGGCGTTCCCTACCAACAGCGCTGGGGCACCGAAGAACTCGACACCTTCATCGCGACGCACTGCACCGTCACCCGGGTGCACGACGAGGCCGAGCTGGGGGCCGTGTTCACCGAGGTCGCCACCCCGCTCGACCTGGCCGCGGCGCTCCCGTGGCGCATCCGGATCGTCGAGATCACCGATGCCGGCACCGGTCCGCGCGCCTGGATTCTCGGCGTCGTCCACCACATCGCCGCCGACGGCGAGACCCTCGCACTCCTGCGCGCCGACCTGCAGGCCGCACTCGCCGGGACACTGCCGCCCGCACCGCCCGTCGGCTACCGGCAGTACAGCCTGTGGCGTGCTGCGACCCTCGCCGCCCGCCACGACGAGCTCCTCGCACACTGGACCGCAGCCTTCGCCGAACCCGTGACGTCCCTGCGGCTCCCGGACATGAACCTGCAGGCCGTCGGGGGTGCCGCCACCACCGTGCACCGCGCCCGCCACACCCTCGACGCCGAGCTCACCGCCACCCTCGACCGCCTCGCCGTCGACCATCACACCAGCGGTTTCATCGTGGTGCACACCGCCCTCGCCGCCGTCCTCGCGCGGCAGAGCGGGGCCGGGGTGATCACCGTCGGTACCGCGGTGTCCGGGCGGATCGACCCGCTGCTGGCCGAACTGCCCGGACTGTTCGCCCGCGGCGTCCCGCTGCACACCCCGATCGACCTCGACGCCACCTTCGGGGCACTCCTGCGCGAGATCACCGGCATCGACGTCGGGGCCTTCGCGCACGCCGACCTGCCGCTCACCGAGATCACCGCCCTGGCCGACCCGGGTCGAGCCCGCGCCGGCACCCCGCTGTTCGAGGTGTCCCTCGGCGCGGTACCCGACGACCTGTTCGCGAACGACGCAGGCCCCGGCGGACTCTCGGCCGATGACCTCGCCGCCCTCGCCGTCCCGCTCTACGGGGTGGACGTGTCGGTGCACCGCAGCGGCGGTGCCCTGCACCTCACCATGACCTGCCGCGACACCGTCGCCACCGCCGCCCGCCTGGACGCACTGTGCGCGGCGGTGGTGGAACTGCTGTCTCGCGGTGTGGCACAGCCGGATCGGGTGGTCGGTGAGCTGCTGACCGGGACAGAGAGCGTTGTCCCCGAGGCGGCGGCGCCGGACATGCTTGCCGCACTGCTGGAGAGCGGACTACGGACGGCTCCCGATGCCCTCGCCGTGGTGGACACGCGTCACCCGGTGCCCGGATACGGTCCGCAACTGACCAACGCCCAACTCGATGCGGCATCGGCCGGGCTGGCACGCCTGCTGATCGCCCGGGGAATCGGCCCCGGTGATGTGGTGGTGCAACACCTTCGGCGGTCGGCGGTCGCCGTGGTCACCTCACTGGCGGTGGCCCGCACCGGAGCGGCCTTCGTCAACGTCGACCCGACCGACCCCGACGACCGGCGTCGGATGATCATCACCCGCGCCCGCCCGGCCGCCGTACTGACCCTCGACGCTGCCACGGTGCCCGCAGACGCCCCGGTGATCGTGGTGGACGAGACGGTGTGGGCGTCGTCGGAGATGCCGTTCGATGCGCGCGAACGTGTGCGACCGCTGACGGCCGACGACCTGGCCTATCTCACCTTCACCTCGGGAACCACCGGAACCCCGAAGGGGGTGCAGGTCACCCAGCGGGGGCTCGCCGGATTCGCGCGGAGCACCGTCGAACGCCTCGGCCTGCAGGCCGACGATCGTGTACTACACACCTACGCACCAGGATTCGATGCGCAGTTGATGGGGCTGCTGCCGGTCCGGGTGGCCGGCGCGACCATCGTGGTCTGCCCGCCCGAGGTGATCGCCGGCGACGACCTCACCCACCTGATCACCGACACTGCCGTGAGCATGCTGTTCACCACCCCGTCGGTGCTCGCCACCCTCGACCCGGCCGAGGTTCCCGGTGTGCGCCACGTCGCCGTCGGCGGTGAACCGCTCGGTGCGGGCCTGGTGCGCGACTGGACGCAGGGACGCTCGATCACCAATGAGTACGGGCCCACCGAGACCACCGTGGCCGTCACCTCCATCCGCTTCGACACCGCCGAAACCGGGGCCGACGGCATCGGGGGCATCGGGATCGGCGGCATCGGGATCGGGGCGGCACTGCCCGGCATCGGACTCCACGTACTCGACGCGGCGCTGCGCCCGGTGGGCGATCACACCATCGGCGAACTGTACGTCTCCGGGCCGGCCGTGGCGCGCGGGTACCTCGACGACCCGGCGCGCACCGCAACCACATTCGTCGCCGGCCCCGACGGCCGACGCCGCTACCGCACCGGCGATCTCGTCCACCGGCGCACCGACGGCACCCTGGTGATCCACGGGCGCAGCGACGACCAGGTCAAGGTCCGCGGAATCCGGCTGGAACCGGCCGAGATCGACGCCGCGGTGTCGGCGCAGGACGGCGTGGCCACCTCGGTCACCGCGGTCCGCGCCAACGGCGGCGGCGAGAAGGTCCTCGTCAGCTGGCTGGTGCCCGACCCCGGCCACACCGTCGACCTCACCGCGGTACGGACCGGCCTAGCGCAAGTGCTGCCGCGCAGCATCATTCCCACCCACCTCGTGGTGGTGGACGAACTGCCCGTCGGCCTCAACGGCAAGGTGGACATGACCCGGCTGCCCGAGCCGGTGGCCGATGGCGCGGCGTCGGAACTCGTCGGCGCCGCGCAAGAACTCGTGGCCGCGGTGTGGGCCGAGGTGCTCGACGTGGAACCCGCCGGGATCGGTTCCGGCACGGACTTCTTCGGGATCGGCGGGACATCGTTGTCGGCGACGCAGGTGACCTCGCGGCTGTCGGCGGCGACCGGCATCGACGTCGGGGTGCGAGTGCTGTTCGAGGCACGCACCGTCGCCGGGGTGGCCGCGCGACTCACGGTGTCCGGCGGTGCCGACGACGAAGCGGCCTCCGACGGAGTCGATCTGATCGTGCACCGCGAGATCGACGGGCCGGTACCCCTGGCATATCCGCAGCAGCGCATGTGGATTCACCATCGCTACGATCCCGACTCGACGGCCTACCATGTGCCACTGGTGCTTCGGCTCGGTGACGCGGTGGATGCCGAGCGGCTCACCACCGCGGTGGATGCGCTCGTCGCCCGGCATGCCGTGCTGCGCACCGTCTACCCGGACGTGTCCGGGGAACCGATGCAGCGGGTGCTCGCCGCCGGACCGCAGATGGCGGTGCGGGAAGTGGCCACGGCCGACGTCGACGACGCGATCGAGGAGTTCCTGGCGGCACCGTTCGACCTGGCCGTCGAACCCGGATTCCGGGTGGCGCTGTTCGTGGTTCGGGACGGCGACGGGGAGACCGATCGGGTGCTCGCGGCGTCGTTGCATCACATCGCCGTCGACGGCTGGTCCATGCGTCTGCTGTTCGAGGATCTGCTGCGTGGCTACGCTACGGGTTCCATCGAGGCGACAACCGCGTTGACGTATGCCGACTTCACGCTGTGGCAGGCGCAGCGGCTCGGTGACCCCGCAGATCCGGACAGCCGGTATGCGCGGGAGATCGGCTACTGGCGTGCGGTACTCGACGGTGTCGGGGAGCCGGTGCGGTTGCCGGGACTGCTCGAGATGTCGGGGCCTGCGGCCGGGCGGGCCGGACGGATCGTCGAACATCTCGATGCCGACGTCGCATCGAAGCTCGCCGAACGTGCGGATGAGCTGTCGGCGAGCATGTTTCACGTGGCACATGCCGCGCTGGTATCGGTGATCGGTGGATGGACCGGCCGACGGGATGTTGTTGTCGGCGTACCGGTGCACGGGCGCAGCGCTCCCGAATGGGAATCGGTGGCCGGCATGTTCGTGAACACCGTCGCGATCCGGACCGTCGTCGCCGACGATGCGCCGTTCGACGACGTCGTCGGCGTGGTGCGCGAAGCGGCGCTGGGTGCCGCCGCCCACGCGGAGGTGCCGTACGAGGCCGTCGCGCGCGCCGTCCGCCCCGATGCCGCCGGTGGCGACCCGCTGATCTCGGTACTTCTCGTCAACCAGGACGTGGTGCCCGAGGTGTCGGCGGGTGTCGGGGAGCTGGTGTCGGTGGTGGATTCGGCTGTCGACGTCGTCGATGCGAAATACGACATCGAGGTCGTGTTGTCGGCGTCGGGTGGATCTCCGGCGGGGCTCGACGTTCGAGTCGTGCACTCGGGTCGAGTGCCTGCCGTGGTGGCGTCGCGGTTCCTGCGCGTATTTGTGGAGGTCTTGGAGCGGGTTGCCTCGGGGGATGTCGGGGTGAGGCGTGCTTTTGGTGCGTTGGGTGCGTTGGGTGCCTCGGGTGGCGGAGGTTTCGACACGGCCTCGGCTGGCGCCTCGACCGGCTCAACCATCAATGACTGCGCCTCGGATGGCTCAAGTAGCAATGACAGTGCGTTGGGTGCCTCGGGTGGCGGAGGTTTCGACACGGTCTCGGCTGGCGCCTCGACCGGCTCAACCATCAATGACAGTGCCTCGACCGGCTCAACCATCAAGAACTACGCCTCGGGTGGCAATGACAGTGCCTCGGGTGGGGCGACCAGCAGGGGCTGCGCCTCGGGAGGCAATGGCGATGAGCTGGTTGCCGCGATCATGGCCGAGGTGCTCGGCGTCGATGCCGTTGGTGCCGATGATGACTTCTTCTCGATCGGCGGGTCGTCGCTGTCGGCGACGCGGGTGACCTCGGCGCTCGGCCGCGAACTCGGTGTCCGCGTCCCGACCCGCCTGTTGTTCGAGAATCCCAGCCCGGCGCTGCTCGCGGTGGCCGTCGACGGCCTGGCGGCCGAACCGGAGATCTCCACCCCGGTGGTGGCGGCCGGCGTCGACCTTCCGCTCGCGCCGACACAGCGTCGGATGTGGGTCACCGCGCAGATGCTCGGGCCGCTGTCGATCTATGCCGTGCCCGTGGTGGTTCCGGTGCCCGACGGCGTCGACGACCAGCGTGTGGCCGCGGCGATCGCGCACGTCGTCGACCGTCATCCCGCGCTGCGCACCCACTACCCGTCGAGTGCCGACGGGCCGCGGCAGCGCGTCATACCCGGCTGGCTCCCCGAGCTGCGGCGGGTGGCGATCGCGCACTTCGGGGCGGGGACCACCGACCCGGAGGCGTTGCTGTCGGTGTTCGGCCGGCCCTTCGACCTCGAGGCGGAACCACCGGTACGGGCCTGGATTCTGGTCGATGGCACCTCCTCGGCGGTGGTGATCGTGGCCCACCACATCGCCTTCGACGGAGAATCGGCGGCGGTGGTGGCCACCGAGCTGGGCATCCTGCTCAACGGTGGCGACCTGGGCCCGGCACCGCTGGGATTCGATGCGGTGTCGGCACGGATGATCGACGAGCAGGCGCGCACCCACACCGCCGACCTCGCGTTCTGGCGGCAGACCCTCGACGGCTACAGCGGCCGGCTCGACCTGGTGCCGCACCGTCCGGCGGCCCGCGACCTGCTCACCGCAAGCGTGGACATAGCGCTCGGCGGGGATCGCTCACAACGGATCGGGGAGACCTCACAAACCCTGCGCGCCACCGACTTCCACGTGCTGCACGCCGCGCTCGCGCTGGCACTCGGTGCGCAGGCCGGTGTCGACGACGTGGCGGTGGCCACCCCGGCGTCGATGCGCCGCGACACCGATGCCGCCGACGTCGTCGGCATGCTGGTCTCCACCGTGGTGTTGCGCAACCGGATTCCCGGTCGCGTCAGCATCGGCGACTGGGTGACCGCGGTGCGCGACGCCGACCTGGCCGCCTTCGATCACGCGCTCACCGCCTTCGACGACGTCGTGGCGGCGGTGGACCCGGTCCGCGAACCCGGACGGCACCCGCTGGTACAGGTGGCGTTCTCCAGCATCACCGCAGGACCGGACACTGTGACGCCCGGCGCCTTCGACGACGTGATCGCCGCCCGCAGCGAGTTCGACCTGCACGTGATCGCCGTCGACGACCGCGGACGCCGACGCCTTCGCCTGGAGTACGCACGAGACCTGTTCGACGAGAACATGATCGATGCCCTCGGTGCGCGGATACTGGCCGCCGTCGACGCCGTGGTGGGCGACACCGGGCGCACCCTGGCGAGCCTGGATCTGCTCGGCGACGACGAACGGGCCACCGTACGCGCCCACGCCACCGCCACCGATGCCGATCGGCCGCTGTTGCTCGCCGATCTGCTCGCCGATGCCGTGGCGCGGTATCCGCGCCGGGTCGCCGTCGACGACGGAGAACGGGTACTGACCTATCGGGGCCTCGACGACTGGGTGTCGGTGACTGCGCGAGCGCTGCGCGACAAGGGATTCGGTGCCGGTGATGCGGTGGCCGTCGGGGTGGCGCGCTCGATCGAATCGGTGGTGGCGATCTGGGCGATCAGCCGCATCGGTGCGGTGTGTGTCCCACTGGATGTGAGCTATCCGGCGTCGCGGCTCGCCCAGATCGTGTCGGCGTCGGGTGCCCGGGTGATCCACGCCGACGACATCCCCCGACGACCCGTCGACCGGGTTGTGCCGGAACCGATCACGCGGGTGTCGCCAGATGCGTTGGCCTACATCATCACGACGTCGGGGACCACCGGCGCACCGAATCCGGTGGGCGTCAGCCATCGGGGCGTGCACCGCATCGCCGGGCTCGGGGACGTGCGCGACCGCGATCGCGTAGGCATGACGATCAGCCCCGGATTCGATGCGACCTTCCACGACATGCTGCTGCCGCTGGCGACGGGGGCGACGCTTGCCGTGGTGCCCGCACAGATCATCGGCGGCCCGGAGCTGACCGCGTGGCTGCGGGATCAGCGGGTCAGCGTCTTCACCGCCACGCCGTCGGTGATCCGCACGCTCGATCCGGCGGCCATCACCTCGTTGCGTCTGGTGTACATGGGCGGTGAGGCGCTGACCACCGACCTCGCCGATCTGTGGTCGCCGTATGCGCAGGTGATCGACATCTACGGGCCCACCGAGACCACCGTGACCGTATCCACCGGGCACTACCGCCCGGGTGATCCGGTGCGGATCGGACGGCCGGTGCCCGGCGTCGGGTGCATCGTGCTCGACCCGTGGCTGCGCCCCGTACCGCCCGGCGTGGTGGGTGAACTGTATGTCTCGGGAAGCGGCGTCGCCCGTGGCTACCTCGGTGACCCGGCACTCACCGCAACACACTTCGTCGCCGGACCCGATGGACGTCGGATGTACCGGACGGGCGACCTCGTGCGGTGGGAGAGCGTCGCCGGTGCCCGGTCGACGGAAACGGGCGCCCGGTCAACGGAATCGAGCGCCCGGTCGACGGGATCTGGGGCCCGGTCAACGGAAACGGGTGCCCGGTCAACGGAAGCGAGCGCCCGGTCAACGGAAGCGAGCGCCCGGTCAACGGGGGTCGGGGAGCCGGCGATGGAGCTGGTGTACGTCGGGCGCGCGGATCGGCAGATCAAGATCCGTGGGCAGCGCGTCGAACCGGCCGAGATCGACGCCGTGCTGACCGGTGCCGGGGCAACCGGATCGGCCACCGTGCTGCGGGACGGCCCGGCCGGACCCGCCCTGGTGTCGTATGTGACTGCGCCGACCGTGTCGACCGTGGCCCTACGGGCCGCATGCCGTGCGGGCCTGCCGCGGCACATGGTGCCCGCGCAGATCGTCGTGGTGGACGAGCTACCCCGTACCGGCGCAGGCAAACTCGACGAACGCTCCCTGCCCGAACCGCAATGGGCGCAGTCCCGTCGCGCCCCCGCACCGGGTCCCGAGACCGAGCTGGTGGCGTCGTTCGAGGCCGTCCTGGAGGTGCCGGTGGGCGTCGACGACGACTTCTTCGCCGCCGGCGGCAACTCCCTGGCCATGCTGCTGCTGCGTGACGAGATCACCCGGCGGACGGGCGTGCAGCTGTCGGCGACCGATCTGTTCGCCCGCCCGACACCGGCCGAACTCGCCGCACTGATCGTCGACCCCACCCGGATGAGCAACGACCGCGTCGTCGAGCTGTCCGGTCCGGCAACCGAATCCGACGATGCGCCGATCGTGTGGTGTGTGCACACCGCGGCCGGGATAGTCGAACCGTTCCGGCCGCTCGCCGACGCGATGGAACATACGCGGGTGCTGGGGCTGCAACTGCCCGAACTGGTCGACCCGACGCTCGACCTCCCGGCCACCCTGCCCGAACTCGCCGCACGGCATGTCGCGGCCCTACGGTCGGCGCAACCGAGCGGACCGTACCGGCTGGTGGGCTGGTCGCTGGGCGGACTCATCGCCCACGAGGTGGCCCGACAGCTCGTCGACGCCGGTGAGCAGGTCACCCACCTCGCGCTACTCGACGCGCGTACCCCCGCCGAACTGCAGAGCGCTCCCGACGACGAGCTGCACGGGGAATCGCCGCTGCGGCAGGCGGCATTGCAGTGTGACCCCGACGCGGTGCGGCGCTTCGACGAACGATCCGAGGCGCTGGCTGCCGCCGCCCGAGGCTACGCGCTGGTAACCGCGGGAGTGGGTAAGGTTCTGTATCTCGCGGCCGCGGAGAATCCCGACCCGGACGCGTGGGCACGGGAGGTCGGAGACGGGGTCGAGGTGGTCCGTGTGGACGCCCGCCACGCCGAGCTGGGTGACCCAGGGGTACTGAAAACACTTGCGCGACTACTCGAGGAGGAGCAGCTGTGAGCGCACCGGAGGACCGTCCGACGTCGATCCTGTTCGTGTGCACCGGCAACATCTGCCGGTCACCGATCGGTGAGCGGGTGCTGCGCGACCTCGCCGCCTGGAGTGGCGCGCAGGTGACGGTCACCAGCGCCGGAGTGGGTGCGGCCAACGGGCAGCCGATGCACCCGTCGTCGGTGGAGGTACTCACCGAACACGGCTATGACGCAGCGGGATTCGAGTCGCGGTACCTGCGTCCGCAGATCCTCGAAGAATCCGACCTGGTGCTCACCATGACCCGCGAACACCGTGCCGCCTGCCAGCGTGCACTCCCGGCCAGGTGGCGCCGGATGTTCACCCTCGCCGAGTTCGTCAAACTGCTCGGCGATGCGCCCGCCGACGCGGAGGGACTCTCGGAGCTGGTCGCCGACCGCGGCCGGGTCGACACCAACGCCGACGACCTCGACATCGCCGACCCCATGGGCAAACCCACAGCCGAGTTCGAACGCTGCTTTGCCGAGATCGAACCGCTTGTCGGGTCGGTTGCCGCGTGGCTGGGCGGAGATGGGGAAGTGCTCGGGCGGGTGGGGGCGTTGGGTGCGTTAGGTGCCTCGGGTGACGGAGGTTTCGACACGGCCTCGGCTAGCGCCTCGACCGGCTCAACCATCAATGACAGTGCCTCGGGTGGGGCGACCACCAACAGCGGCGCCTCGGGTGGGGCGACCACCAATGACAGTGCCTCGGGTGGGGCGACCGGCAACAGCAGCGCCTCGGGTGGGGCAACCACCAACAGCGGCGCCTCGGGTGGGTCGACCACCAATGACAGTGCCTCGGGTGGGGCGACCGGCAACAGCGGTGCCTCGGGTGGGGCGACCGCCAACAGCAGTGCTTCAGGCGGGGAAGACACCAAGGATGGCGCCGTGGGCGGGAGTCACCGTCGTCGCAGGATTCTGATCGGTAGCGGCATCGTGGTGGCGCTGATCGTCGTCGTGGTGGGCTGGCTGGCGTACTCGGCGTTCGGGATCAAGTCCGATCTCGAGGCTGCGCGGGTCGACGCCAATGCCGCACGCAAGGCGGTGCTCAGCGGTGATCAGGATGCGGCGACGAGTCGTGCGCAGGCGGCGGCGTCGTCGGCGAAGAGTGCCTCCGATCGGGCGCACGGTGTGGTGTGGGCGGCGGCGGCGTCGGTGCCGTTGCTCGGCTCTCCGCTGAAGTCGGTGCAGGAGATGAGCGACACCGTCGCCGACTTCGCCACCGAGGTGCTGGTGCCCACCGCGGATCTCGGTGCGGCCCTGGACCCGTCGGAGCTGCGTCGGGGTGACACCATCGACACCGCTCCACTCGCCGCCGCCCAGCCGCAGCTGGCGAAGCTGGCCGCCGCATCCGACGTCTACGTCACCCGGGTGGAGGGGATCGATCCGAGCTGGCTGGGGCAGGTCGCCGACGCCCGCGACGAACTGTACGGCCTGGTCCACGACGCATCCGGCACCCTGAACGGGTCCAATGTTGCGGCGCAACTGCTTCCGGCGATGACCGGCGCGGACGGACCTCGCAACTACTTCGTCGCATTGCAGACACCGTCGGAGTCCCGCGGTACCGGTGGTCTGGTCGGTGGTTTCGCCATCCTCAATGCCACCAACGGGCGGCTGACCGCCCCGGAACTCGGCGCCAACAACGACTTCCGGTATCCCACCACCCCGCAGACCGATCTGGGCTCCGACTTCAACAGTCTGTATGCCACCTTCCGTCCGTACACAGACTTCCGGAATGCCAACATGTCGCCGAGTTTCCCTGATGCGGCACAGATCTGGATCGCGAACTGGCACGAGGTGACCGGCGAGCAGCTCGACGGTGCGATCGCGCTGGACCCCATCGCGCTCAGCTATGTGCTGAAGGTGACCGGCCCGCTGACCCTGCCGGGCGGGGAGAAGATCACCGCCGACAACGTCGTACCGATCACGCTGTCGACGTCGTATGAGCGCTTCGCCGACAACAACCAGGCCCGCAAGGACTACCTGCAGTCGATCTCCAAGGCCGCGGTGAAGCAGCTGTCGACGTTCAAGGGCGACACGTCGGCGCTGCTCGAAGCGCTCGGGCGCGGGGTACACGAACGACGGATCATGGTGTACAGCACCGATCCCGACGAAGAGAAGATCCTGCAGACCACCAACCTCGGCCACGAGATCGGCGACGTCGACGCACCGTATGCGTCGGTGACGATCCAGAATGCCGGCGGCAACAAGCTCGACTACTACCTGCGGCGCAAGCTCGAGTACGTGGCGGCCGGATGCAGCAGCGACAAGCGGGATTCGGTGATCACCATGCAGCTCACCAACACCCTCGACGACCTGTCACTGCCCGACTACGTGATCGCCCCCAACGGCACTGCCTTCCCGATCGACAAGGGCACCGCGCTGAGCAACGTGGAGTTCCTGCTCAGCAAGGGCGCCACCGTCAAGGGCGTGTTCGTCGACGACCAGGAGGTCCTCTACCAGGACGGCACCCTCGGCGGGCATCCCTATGTGGGTGCGATGGTGCAGGTGCCGCCCGGCAAGACGGTCACGGTGAAGGTCTTCGCCACCGAACCCACCTGGCCCGGTGAGGCCGTCGTACCGGTGCAACCGCTGGTGGACAACCCGGAGGTCACCGTCCGCGTCCCGGATTGTGGGTCATAGGTTTCGCCAGAAGGTGGTGGCGGAACGCGGGGCGTGTGGATCATCCACACGCCCCGCGTCAGCTCGCCAGGTTCTGGACGGGCTTGCGCTGACGCGGGCCACGATGGTGGCCGGCGCGAACGGTCGCGATGATCGTTTCCTCCGTCCGTGCCCAGTTGAACACCACGTCGGAGTAGGTGAGTCGCATCCGCAGATACCCGAGCCGGGCCGCGACCTGGTCACGGCGACGATCTTCGGCATAGTTCTCGGCGCCGGTGTGGTGGGCGACGCTGTCGACCTCGATGATGAGCCGGTCGCCGACGAGGAGATCGACCCGGCCGAGATCGGGGATGAAGACCTGCGGACGCACCTTGATCCCACGCCTGCGCAGGCGGAGCCGCACCAGTGTCTCGGTTCCGGACTGGGCCCGCCCGTCGGACAGATCCAGACAGCGTCGTACACGCTGTGGGGCACCGGTGAAGGCAGCGGTGACCTGGGCTGGTGTCAGAACTCGGGTGGACGGTTCGCGTGACAGGTCGAGCAGGGAGTCGACGACGATGACGATCCCCTCGTCGTCGAGGCATCGCAGTGCGTGGCGAAGGGCGGTCTGGGCGTCGTCGACGGCCGCGGTCACCGCGAACGGACGGTCATAGCTGCGGCAAAAACGGCGGGGATGCTCGGCATGGGCGCTGCGACCGCCCCGGATGTGGATCTCGCGCGGGTGGTCAGGAATCCACACGCCGTGTCGGGCGAGGGCCGTCAGGCAGGTGAGCGCACCGCCGAGCCGCACGGCCTCGACGAGTTGGATGTCGGCATCGGGAGTCGAGTACCAGCCGTGCCGGAGCTTGGTCAGCGTCTTGTCGGCGAGATGGTGCCTGATCGCGGTCTGGTCCAGGCCGAGACCGAGGAGCTGGGCCCAGGTGTACACGCCGTCGGAGAGCATGGGTCGAGTGTGGGGGAGTCCGAGGTCTGCACCGATCGTGCATACACAGGCTGTGGATCGCGGTTCGGTGGCGGTGCCGACTTCTGGTAGCTGCCAGAAGCCGGCGGTATCTCGTGAACCGTGCGGATAGTCCCATCGGCCCTCCGAACCCGTCCAGTTTGTGACAGAAGTGAATTCAATACGCCAAATAATCTGTACTGCTAAAGAAATGATGCGGTAACGAAAGGTCTTGCCGTACAGTCCTGTCCGGGTCGGGCCCAAAATACTTGTGAGGCGTTTCGTATGCGTGTGGGTGGACTGCGGTCGACGGTTGCCATGATGACGGCGGCAGCGGTGAGTGCATTGGCGCTCGGAATGGCCGGACCGGCCCATGCCGTCGACCCCGACCGGCTGCGGGACGGCTGCATCTGGCTGTCCGACGCCGACGAGGCCAACCATGTGCAGACGTGCACCATCCACTCCGAGGCGTTGGGCCGAGACGTCGTGGTGCAGATCCGCGCCTCCGACAATGCGGCCGGCTCGACCGAACACGCCGTGTACTTCCTCGACGGCCTGGGTTCCAACGACGAGTACTCGACGTGGTCGAAAGACGAGGCCGGGGCGCTCACCTCCTACAGCAGCGCCACCAACCTGGTGATGCCCGCCGGTGGCGCCGGCGAATGGATGACCAACTGGCAGGATGCGCCCACCGGCAGCGAGACCGCGCCGCAGTGGGACACCTTCATCGGCGACGAACTGCCCGCCTACCTGGACGAGAACTTCGACGTCGAGCAGACCGGCAATGCGATTGTCGGGGTGTCGATGTCGGGGGCGCCGGCGGTGATCATCGGGCTCAACCACTCGGACACGTTCATCGTGATGCGCTCCTACTCCGGCTACTACGAGACCAACAATCCGCTCGGCTGGATCCTGATCCCCTACATCCAGGGGGAGCGCGCCGACATCGACAACGGGTTGTCGGCGATGTGGGGACTGCCGTGGAGCTCCGGTAACCAGTGGGCTGCCAACGACGTCTTGACGCGCATCGCCGAGGCGAAGGCCAACGGCCAGACCGTGATCATCTCCACCGGCAACGGCCTGCTCACACCGAAGGAACTGGAGATCGCGTGGACGGTGCTCCAGGAGGCCGTCCGCGACACCCCCGAGCAGCTCCCCACCCTGCTGGCGGCCGCGGCATCGGGCATGGTGCTGGGCGTGACCCTGGAACTCGGGGCGCTGGTGTCGACGGCCATCCTCAACGTGGGCGCCGTCGCCCTGGATCTGCCGGTGGAGTTCCGATACTCCAACGGCGGGCACAACTGGTTCGCCTGGGCCCAGGGCGAGGACGAGGACGCCGCCCACATCGAGGATCTGCTCGGCATCACCTCGACCACCCAGACCGCCACGACCCAGACCGCCCCGACCCAGACGACGGCTGCGCGCTCATTGGCCGCTTCGGTGACGAGTGATCCTGCGGAGGCGAATGATCCGCCTGGTTCGAATGATGATGCGGAGCCATCCACTTCGGCGGTGGAGACCCCCGAGGTGACCGCGAGCCCGGCCACGGCGAACTCCGGGATCCCCGGGGCCGAGAATCCCGAGACAAGCGATAGGTCAGACGAGGGTTCTGAATCCGGCACGGTTACTGCTGGAACCGAGGAAACAGGGTCTTCGGAGACTGTTACGCCTGGGCCGACCGAGTCCACGGACGGCGAGATCTCTCGGGCGCCGTCCGACGCCGGCGTGACCTCGACCGCCACGTCATCAGTTCCGGACGCCGAATAGCCTGTGGTAGTGGAAATCTTGGGGCAAGAAAGAGGTGGCTGTCGTATCAGGCCTTGGGAATGACGCTGCCCAGTGAACTCGGTATCTCGCCGTTCACGATGTATTCGCCAATGGATCTTGCCTTGTAGATCGCTGGATTGTGGGACGAGATGGTGCGAGCGTTGCGCCAGTGCCGATCGAGTCCAAGATCTAGGTCGGTGGCAGTAGCGCTGGCAGCGTCGAAAAGCCGCCACGTTGCCTCGCCTGCGAGTCGGGTGTTGAGCACCTGGGTGGCAGCAGATCCAAGGACTACCGCCTGCAAGGAACTATCGGTGTGGGCGTGGTTGTGCGCGTCGAATGCTCGGGCCGTGGATTCGACGGCAGTACGCGCCGCAAACGCTGCCGTGCCGACCTCGCCGACGGTCTGTAGGACTTGGGGATCGTGGCGGGGCGAGTCGGACGTCGCCAATGGATATGTCCTGCGACGGCCACGGACCGTCTCGCCGAGATCATCGACGGCACGCCGCAGAATCCCGGCTTGCGTACTCGAATGCACCAGCTGGTAGAACGAGTTCAGGTATTCGGCGACGTCTGCAGAACTGCGGTCGAAGATATGGCCCTCCCTGACCTCGACCCGTTCGAAATAGGTAGTCCCGCTTGCGGTGAGGCGTTGCCCGAAGCCGTTCCAGTCGTCCACCACCGTGACCCCGGGATCATCGCGGCTCACGACCACCTCTGAGATACCGTCATCTCCGATGACGAGGACGTTGATCCAGTCCGAGTAGAGACTGCCCGTTGTGTAGAACTTGGTCCCGGACAAGAACACTCGATCGCCTTCTCGGTCGAGTGCTGTCGACGAGTCGATGATGGTGGTGGGTGCTGGGCGATCGGCGGTCCCGGTAGCGCTCACCGACGCGGCCGGGCCGAAAAGCTCTCCTCGGCCGGCGGCACGGAGGAGATCGTCGCGGACCGAACCGGATGGCAGGCCGATCAGGAACTCGACGAAGCCGAGGTGCCCGCGAAAGATCTGGACGAAGTTCGAGTCGGCAGATGCAAGACGAATCAGCTGCTCGGTCAACGTCGCGATCGAGGCTCCTCCGCCACCGAACTCGACGGGCACACGGAGTCGGCCGAGTCCCGCCGTTGCGAGCGCGCGTACATCCGGCTCCGGAGAGCGAGATGTACGCTCACGATCTGGTGCATCGACGTGGATCTGCGCGATCAACGGGTCCAGGGCCGACACGATGCGCGTCGAGGCGTCGCCGATGAAACCCTCTGTCGTGGTAACAATTTCATTGTTCGTTGCGGTCATGCGCGCTGTGTCACCTTGCGTAGTCGGGCATACTCGAGCCGCGGAAGGGACTCGAGGAGCTTCTGGGTATAGGGATGTCGAGGATTGTTGAAGACGTCGTCGGAGTCGCCTTGTTCGACCCCGCGTCCGTTCTGCATCACCAGGACACGGTCGCTCATGTGGTGAATGACACCGAGGTCGTGTGAGATGAACAGATAGCTGACATTCAACTGATCCTGGAGGTCAGTCAGGAGATCGAGGATCTGGGCCTGGATCGATACGTCGAGCGCTGAGACGGCCTCATCGAGGACCACCACCTCCGGATTGGTGGCCAAGGCGCGTGCGATCGCCACTCGTTGGCGTTGACCACCGGACATCCTCAGTGGCCACGATCGCACATGATGTTCGCTCAGCCCGACCATCTCAAGGAGTTCGACGACACGATCCTCCACACGAGTGGACTGTGTGGGGTCACCCAGGCGTACTGCGTCCGAGAGCACCCGTGAGACGTTCCACCGGGGGTCGAAGGAACTCAAAGGATCCTGATAGACGACCGAGATGCGGCGTCGAATGGCGCGCTGCGCCGCGCGATGGGCATCGCTCCACGCCTGCCCGCGGAAGAGTACAGACCCTGAGTCGGGTTGCACCAGCGATAGAGCGATTCGGGCGACCGTACTCTTTCCCGATCCGGATTCCCCGACGATTCCCAGGGTTTCGGCCTGGTCGAGGTGGAATGACACATCGTCGACCACGCGCCGTCGGACGCGGTCGGGTCCGCGATAGGACTTCACGACATTGCGAACTTCCAGCAGTGGTGTCGTAGCGTCAGCGAGAGTTTCGCGGGACCCGAAAAGCGCTGCAGCCGTTCGGCTCGGTGGTGTATTGCTCGACAGTCGGACACCTTTGGTGTGCTCGCTGGGTACTGCATCGATCAGCTGTCGGGTGTAGGGATGGCGAGGATCTCCCAACACGTCCTCGGCGGGGCCTCGCTCCACGATTTGTCCTCCCTGCATCACCAGGATCTCGTCGGCCATCCGCGCCACCACCGCGAGATCATGACTGATCAGGATCACTGTGGTACCGGCCTCGATCATGGTTTGCAGCACGTCGAGAACCTGCGCCTGGACAGTGACATCGAGCGCGGTGGTCGGCTCATCGGCGATTACCAACGACGGGTTGAGCGCGATCGCCGATGCAATCAGTGCGCGTTGTCGAAGTCCGCCAGACAGTTCGCCAGGCCGTTGACGCGCGCGGATCTCCGGCTCGGGCACACCGACCCGCTCGAGAACCTCGGCGACGTCCTGCGTGCGGTCGGCTCGGGTGCCGACACCGTGCAACGAGAAGGACTCCGCGATCTCCTTGCCGACAGGCCGGAGGGGATCCAATGAGACGAGGGCATCCTGCAGGATGAAGCCGATCTCCGAACCTCGGACCGCTCGCCACCACGAGTCGGAACGATCCAGGATGTTCTGCCCCTGGAACTCGAGAGTGCGGGCGTCGACGCTGGCCCCTTCACCCGACAGTCCCACGAGGGTTCGCGCGGTCACCGACTTGCCGGATCCGGACTCGCCGACAAGAGCGACGCACTGGCCCCGCCGGACCGTAAAGGAAACGTCCTTGACGACGTGAATCGGTGAAGATCCATTGCCGCCGAATGACACGTTGAGTCCTTCGACCCGAACTAGAGGTGTCTCGCCGTCTGTGGGGGTGTTGCCGGTGCCTTCGGGGCCGGTGATGGTGGCGGTCATCAGTGCGTAATCCCTTCGGAACGATCCTGGAAGTAGCGGCCGACTTGGGTGAACGCCAGCGCAGTGAACACGATGGCGATTCCGGGCATGACCTCCAGCCACCAAGCGGTGGTGATATCAGCCCGTCCGGAGTTGAGAAGTGCACCCCACTCCGGGGAGGGAGGCGCCACTCCGAGGCCGAGGAACGACAGCCCGGACGCCCACACGATGCTCTGGCCGACTCCGAGTGCCACCAGCGCCACCAGCGGGCGAAACGAGTTGGGAAAGATGTGCTGGGTGAAGATGGTCCGACGGTCGTGGCCCAATGCTTGTGCGGCCTCGACATAGGCAGAATCCCGCACTCCGAGTGCCTGCGCCCGGATCAACCGTGCATAGCCGGGAGCAGAACCGATACCGACCGCGATGATGAGACTCGCCTCAGAGGGGCCGAGGAGAGCCACGAATAGCAACGACAAGAGCAGCACGGGAAATGCCAGAAGGATGTCGAGTAGACGGTTGGTGGGTCCGGCAAGCCAGCGAGGGGTCAACGCGGCGACAAATCCGAGTAGCAGGCCAATCAGCAAGGAGAGCGCCATGGCGCCCAACCCGATCAGCAGGGAACTGCGGGTACCCCAGATGATTCGGCTGTACAGATCTCGCCCGACGCTGTCGGTACCAAACCAGTGCTGGCTCGACGGCGGGGCCAGCGTCTGTCCGAGGTCGACGGAGTACGCGGAATCGGTTGCCAAGAACTGAGGTGCGACCGCCGCGACCAGGATCAGAACGACCACGACGCCGGCCCCGACGGTCGAGAGTGGAACGGTTGCGACCACTGCGCGCAGGCGACTACGCGACTTCTGGATGACCGCGGCTGGAGCGTTCATCGACTGCCTCCCAGTCTGGGATCGATCACGGTGTAGATGACGTCGACGAGCAGGTTCACCGTCACGTATACCGCGCTGATCAGGATCACGATTCCCATGACGAGTTCAAAGTCCTTGTCCGACACTGATTTCACAAGCACTGCGCCGATTCCTGGTCGAGCGAACACCGATTCGACGAGTACCGCTCCGGACAACAATGCGCCCATTGCCCAACCAGACAGGGTGATCCCAGGGATCAACGCGTGCCGAAGCACATGCCGCAGCCTGACACCGTTGTCGCTCATGCCACGTGTCCGCGCCGACAACACGAACGGTTGACGAATGGCCCTGTCGAATTCGGTGCGGGTGGCCTGACCGATGAAGCCGGCGAGTGGTATGGCGAGAGTGAACGCCGGCAACACCGTGCCCACGAAACCGACACCGCCGATCACCGGGAACAGCCGAAGGTTCACGGCGAAGACGAGTAGAAGGATGACCCCCAACCAGTACTGCGGCAGTCCGGCGGTGATGGTCTCGACTGCCGAGCCGACGGTCTTGGTCCGGCGGCTACGTCCGGCAGTGAGCAACGTCCATGGAATCGAAATCAACCAGGCGAGCAGCAGAGCCGACACAGTGAGAGTGAGCGTGGGGCCGATCTGTTCACCGATGATTGCGGTCACCGGTCGTCGCAGCTCCCATGACGTTCCGAAGTCGCCGCGCAAGACGTTTGCCAGGTACGAGAAGTACTGAACGACAAGTGGTCGATCCCAACCATATTGGGCATCGACAGCGGCGATCTCTGCGGCACTCCGAGTGGTCGTCTGTCCGGACTGGATGTTGAGCACAATGGCGGCACGGTCACCTGGTAGCACCGACAGAACCACGAACGTGAGCGTGATCGCGCCCCACAGGACGAAGACCGCCGACCCCAACTTGGCGGCGACAACGGCAACCACCCGTCGCCCCTGCACTCGGGGCCCTGGCAGTTGTTCTGCGTCCACCACCTTCACGGTGCTGACGTCGGCGGCCGTCATCTATTGACTCCCATCCAGCTGGACGTCGGAGAACACTGGCAGGCCGTTACTGCCTTGGTCCTGCCAGAATCCCTTGAGATTCTTGGCGGTGACCACATTGTTGGTGAAGTCGTAGAATCCGATCGCGATCGCCTGGTCGTTGAAGTAACGTTGCAGATCCTGATACTGAGCCGCGCGGGCCGCTGGATCCGGATTGACCTGTGCTGCCATGATCTGCGCCTCGACCTGCGGGTTGTCGAAGAACGTCTTGTTATTGCCATTCGGATGTCCGGGAGTGCCTGCGCTGTAGACGATATCGAGGATATTCGGCGCGGGCCATACCCAATATCCGAAGTACAGCTCCAGATCGTCTACGCTCTGACCCTCACCCGCGAAGAGTTGAGTCATCGTCAGCGGAACCAGATCGAGCTTGAACCCGACCTTGCTGACCTGTTCCTGGACTGCTTGGAGTGCGGCGGTTCCGTCCTGGCTGACGATCGGACCGGCCCCGTAAGGCAGACGGACCACGAGCGGCTTACCATCCTTCTCGCGGACGCCGTCGGCGTTGAGCTTCCATCCTGCCTCGTCGAGAAGTTTTGCGGCCCTGGCTGGGTCGTATGCGTAGGTATCGTTGACGTCGAGGTAGAACGGGTTGGTATGGCTCATGGACCCGTTGGCATCGTAGTCCGCCGAGCCCTTGAACACCGCCTGGGCGATCTGCTTGCGATCGGATGCGTAGGCAAATGCCTGGCGTACCTTTACATCGGTGAACGGGCCACGGGCGACGTTGAACGAGAACGCCTGCTGCCGCCCACCGGTGACGTAATTGAAGGCCTGATAGTCCTTTTCTGCGGTGGCCCACTGATTGGCCGGCGGGTTGTAGACGGCTTGTGCCTGACCAGTGGTCAGCGCGCTCCACCGGGTGGTGGCGTCCGGAGCGAACTTCCACTCCAGGTACTTCGCGTACGCCGGACCCTGATGCTTGGCGTTCTGTGGAGCGGAGGCATAGGAGTCGTTCCGTTCGAACAGAATGGACTGGCCCTGCGACCACTTGCCGACCTTCCACGGTCCGGAACCGACCGGATACTGGCAGTTCTGGGCTTCCGAGTTGTGGCTCAACGCGGTCGGCGACTGAATTCCATAGTGTCCGTTGGCCAACACGCGCAAGATCTCCGGGTTGGGCTCGGAGAGGTGAAGGGTCACCTTGTCGGCGGAGTCTGCAGTGGCACTGGTCAGATAGGAGAAGCTGTTCCAGCCTAGGTTCTTGACCCAATAGTTCACGTTGGCGACCACGGCTTCGGCGTTCAACGGGGTGCCGTCGGTGAATGTGACCCCGTCCTTGAGTACGAACGTGACGTCCTTCCGGTCCGCCGAGGTACTCCACTCGGTGGCCAGCCAGGGAACGGGCTTGTCGCCATCCCAGCTGACGAGGGAATCGAACACCTGGCGTGACAGGTACGCCTGCTGAACCCAGCCACCCCAGATGCATGGTGGTTCTTGTTCGTGAACGTAAGTGATGGTCTCGGACTTGTCGGTGCCGGCGTCGGTGGTTGTCGACGCCGAGCAAGAGGCCAACGTGAGCGCTGCGGTCAACGCCGCGCTCGCGGTCAGTCCGACCTTCCAACGGGATTTCACCGTGGTGGTTCCTTTCCGGGTGCACGTACGTTGTCGTGCAATAGATCCTGATGTGCCGATGAGTAGTCGTGACGTAAGTCGTCGTCGGGTGTGCGAAGTCTGCGACTCAGGCGCGATCTCGTAGATCAGTGCCACTGAGCCACGCGCGGAACGGTGAGGTTCCGTTGAGGTCGTGATCCCCGATACTCACGAGTCGGTGGGGGACCGGATTGTGGCTGGCCAAAGTCCTGGCATTGCGCCAGTGGCGATCCAAGGAAATCTCCGCATCGAGCGCTGAAGCACCACCGACGTCGAAGAGACGCGTGGTGGCTGTCAAAACGAGATTGACGGCGACGACCTGAGCTCGGTACACCTCGACCTCGACCTCGTCGAGGAACTGATCGTTAGCGTCGTCGACGGAGATCGCGTGGTCGAGTTCATCGAGGCGGTAGGCGAGCTGACGGGTGAGCGAGGCTGCCGTGAACGCCGCGGCGCTGATCTCACCTACCACCGACTGCACTACTGGATCATGGGCTGGGACCGATCCAGATCCCTGCGCAAAGTAGCGACGCCGGCGGCGGACGTACTCGACGACGTCACGATGGGCCGCTCGGGCAACCCCCGCGAGAGTGGCGATATGCCAGTATTGCGCGAGCGACGTGCCATAGCTACCCGGCCCCTGGCTGTCGGGAAGTGGGGGAGTTGCTGTGGCATCGACAGCCCGGAACCGGGTGGTCCCGCTGACTGAGAGGCGCTGGCCGAATCCGTTCCAGTCGTCGAGCAACTCGACGCCGGGAGCACCGCGGGCAACCACTGCCTGGGTGATCCCATCGGTCCCTTCACCGGTGGTGACGATCCAATCGGCGTACCAGGACCCTGTGCTGTAGAACTTCTCACCGGACACCAGTCGGCGGCCGTCATCCGTGCGCGTGACCGTTGTCGAGAAGTGGCTGCGATTCTCCGCCGAGCGTTCCGTGTAGGCACCGCCGATCAGGTCTCCGTTCCCGATCCGACGAAGCCAGTCGTCCCGCTCAGGACTCTTTGGTGCCTGGCGCAGCATGTCCGTGTAAAGGAAATGCGCCCGTAGGATCTGGACGATGTTCGAGTCTGCTGCGGCCAGATCCACCAGCAGCTCAGAGAGTTCGACGAGGCTCACTGCACTGCCGCCAAATTCGACTGGAACCCGTAACGCGGTGAACCCGGCATCGGCGAGGTCGCGGACGAGACGGGTGGGGAGTTCGTGCGCCCGTTCGCGGGCAACCGCAGTGTCGGAGATCGTCGTGAACAAGGCATCGAAACGGGTGCGAAGCCTTCCTTGGACCCGGGAGGGTTGCTCGACCTTCGAGGTCATCCCTTGGCCCCGATGACATCAGCCAGTCGGATCTGCCGTCCGCGGTGCGTCGGGTCGAGCGCATCTCCCGAGCGAAACAGCTTGTTGCGCAGGGTTCCCTGATGGTACTCACGCTGTGCTAATCCGCGGTCCTGCAGCACAGGTACAACGTGGTCGACCCACTCGTCCCACCAACCGAGCGTGGTGATGGGTACAACGTTGAAACCGTCGACGCCGGATTCGACCCATTCGGCTACGTGGTCGGCGATCTGTTCCGGTGTACCGGCAAATCGACCGGGCAGGAGTCCCTGCGCGAGTAGATAGTCACGCCACGAGACTGACTCTGGTTCGTCCTGCGATTGCGCGGCTGCTCGGAAGATGGACCGGACGTGGTCGCCGAGTTGCGCCCTCTGAGCGAGCTCGGCAAGCGGCGTCTCCGGGTCGACCGACGTCAGGTCGACGCCGCTGCCACCACTCCAGAATGCCTGCAACGCTTCGAAATCGATGTTGTCTCGGAAATACTGTTGCTTACGCTTCGCTTCTTCCTCGGTGGATCCGATCACCGTGGACAAGGTGACGATCTTCTTGAGTGAAGCCGGATTGCGGCCCTTCTCGCGAGCCAGGGCGTCGAGTACAGCGATATCTTCGCGTGCGGTTGCGGGGGTCTGCGAGGGAAGGAAGGTTACCTCGGCGTTGTTGACCGCGAATTCGCGTCCTGCGGAGGAGTTTCCGGCTTGGAACAGAACCGGTGTGCGCTGCGGTGAAGGTTCGACGATGTGGGGTCCCTGGACCTGGTAGCGCGGCCCGACGTGATCGATTGTGCGGATCTTGTCGGGGTCGAAGAACCGGTTGGTGGCCGGATCGTGGATCACTGCACCGTCCTGCCAAGAGTGTTCCCAGAGTTTGTAAGTCACGTCTGCGTACTCCTGCGCCCACGCGTATCGCTCGTCGTGTCCGACGATCGAGTCGTAGCCGTAGTTGCGGAACCCGTTGGACAGGTAGGAGGTGACGATGTTCCAGGCGACGCGCCCGTCAGTGAAGTGATCCAACGATGAGAGTTGACGCGCAAAAGTGAACGGGTGACTTTGAATGATATTGCTGGTCACCGCGATTCCGAGATGCTCGGTTGCGTGTCCGAGCGCGGAGACAATGGTGACGGGATCTGGTTCGGGAAACTGTGATCCTGCGCGAATGGTGGTGGTGCCGTCACCGAAATCCAGGTCGTAGACCCCGACGACGTCGGCGATGAAGAGCGTATCGAACAATCCTCGTTCGAGTGTCTGAACGACATCGACGTAGGGATCGAGTTTGCTGTACCCGTATTGGACCGCGCCCTCCGGGGTACGCCAGAAGCCGTGGCTGTGATGGTTGGGCGTCAGGTGCAGGAACCCGTTGTAGATGGGCGGTCGGGACATGAGAAGGACCTTTACAGCTTGGGGGGTGACGAGGTGTAGGTGACAACGGGACGCGTCGCACCAGCACCGAGGCTCGGGGAAGCCGTGTGGACCAGTATCGACCGATTCCAGTGATACTTACAAAGGTTTCAATCAGGCGGAGAATTATGAATCATCACTTCATGTGAGACTGGGTCAATCGCTTCGGGTGCCTTTGGCGAGGTGCGTCACGCCAGGAATACGGTCGCAGTCGTCTCGCCGATGTTGCTGATCGTCGATCCTTGGGCGTGTTGGACCAGGACTGTGTCGCCGGTTCGGGCGAGTGATCGACTCGTGGGGTGCTCGACGCTCAGTGCCCCGGAACCGACGAGGATGGTCAGAGTGCCAGTTGGGCCGACTGGTGGTGTGAGAGTTGCGCGCGGGGCGAGTTGCAGGCTGCGTAGTCCCGCACGGGAAAGTGTGGTGGTCTCCATGTCGGTGGGTGCGAGTTCCTCGGGGATGCCCAACCGTCGTTCGATCCGGATGCAGTCGCGGGATGCGCCGCGGGCAAGCATATCCAGCGTCATTCCGAGTTGTTCGGCGACGTCGATTGCGGTGTCGAGCGATATGCCCAAGAGGCCTCGCTCTAGTTGGGATATCGCGCTGGCGCTCACACCCACGCGACGGCCCAGTTCGGTTTGGCTCCATCCACGTTCGAGTCGCGCTTTCCGGACCCCCTGGCCGAGCGTCCGTGCGCCGAGACTGGATCGTCGCGAGCCGCCAACTGTGAGGCCGGCATCGAGTGGTACGCGGGCGCGCCCGATGGATCGGCCATCCGCCCGGGTTGTGGTGACGGTTCCGTCGGCGACTTCGAGGACCACCTGCATGGTCCAGATCCATTCGGCTTGAGCCAGGCTGCCCGGATCGACCAGCCAGTGGCAGACCGTGTCGGATGAGCAGAACACGGCGTGGGCGACTCGGACGATCTCCGCGCTCAATGGTGATTCGGCGATCTCCGATCCCGATGCGGTGAGGTCGACGATGATCGCGGCGTCGGAAGGGAGTTCAGCTCTCAGTGATCCCAAATCTTGTGCATGGACAATGGTCGCGAGCCGGTGAGAGGCGGCACGAATGCGGGTGCGGATTCCCGTCACGTCGCCGTCGATCGACCATAGGATGTTTTCGCCGCCCACCAGCCGGCCGATGACCGAATCTAGCTGTGGGGTCCCGGTGCTGAAGGAGGCGGGAGCAGAGGGGCCGGTTCCGAGGCTGACCGTGTCCGCCATCGCTTGCTCCCTCGTGCGCTTCGATGTTGACATGTCGAGCACGAGACTAGCCCACCGCAATGGAGTGGGACTGCGTCCGCGACTATTGTCGGCCCAATGAGTGAAGGGTCTCTGCCGGCGTCAGATTCGGTGGTGGGCGCCGGAGAGGTCGGCTCCATCAACGGAATCGAAGTAGCGGCACGCGGGGAACTGTCCGCACGAATGGCCGATGTCTCCAGCGTCTCCCGGTTCAGTGGTCCGTGGACAGCATCCACTCAGTGGCTGGGTGGGTTTCGCGTGGCGGCAACAGCACGAGGCCACACGATAGACTTCGACGAGCCGGCGGACCTGACCGGACGCGACTCTGCGCCGACACCGCACGAGTATCTGTTGTCCGCAGTGGCCGCGTGCATCACTGACGGAATGGTCCTGCATGCGACCCTCGCAGGAGTGCAGCTGTCGGATCTTCGCGTGACGGTGCAAGCACGGTTCGACAACATCTTGCGGTGGGCTGGGTTGGTGGACCAGGGCAACCCAGGTTTCCACAGCCTCGAGATCAAGGGAGTTGTCGTCGCCGAGGCTGATGCCGATGTCCTCGACGCACTGTGGAGCAGGGCTGTATCTGGGTCGCCGGTGGCGCAGACCGTAGCGCGTCCCACCTCGCTGGTAACGAAACTCGAAGTGGTCGACGAGGTGTGATCGGAGAGTTCTAATCGAACTGTGTCCGCAACGCCCGCCGGTCGATCTTGCCCGGTCCACGGAGGGGGAGGGCGGCCACCGTCACCACCTCCCGGGGTGTGGCATACCTGCCGAGCCGGTCGGTGACGGCGTCCTGGATGCGGTGGGCATCCACCGTCATTCCCGGCGCCGGAACCACCACGGCCACAACCTTTTCCCCGAGCCGTTCGTCTGCGACGCCCACCACGGCACACTCGGCGACGGCCGGGTCGTCGGCGATGACGGCCTCCACCACCTGCGGGACGACGGTCAGTCCGCCGGTGGAGATGGCCTCGTCGGCGCGGCCGGTGATCTGCAGGACACCGTCGACGACGCGACCGAGATCGTCGGTGCGGAAGCTCCGGGCGTGTGCGAAGGCGGGATGGTCGGGCAGCAGCCGATAACCGTGCGCCACCATCGGTCCCGACAGCGACACCCGCCCCACGCCGTCGGGGCCGGCGTCGACGATCTCGATCTGCACACCGTCGAGCGGGATGCCGTCGTAGACACATCCGCCGGCGGTCTCGCTCATCCCGTAGGTCCGCACGAGCGGGATGCCGGCGTCGATCGCCTTGTGCAGCAGGGCCGGTGGGGTGGCGGCACCGCCGACCAGCAGGGCGTCGACGCCGGTGAGGGCGGCGACGGCGCGCGGCGAGTCGAGTGCCTTGCGCAACTGGGTGGGAACCAGCGAGGTGTAGCGGCGCGGACCGTCGAGCGCCTCGAGGGCGTCGGCGAAGGCGTCGGGGTGGAATCCCGCTGCCAGGTCGAGCACCGCCGGGGTGAAACCGGCTGCCAGCGAACGCAACAGCACCTGCAGCCCGGCGATGTGGTGTGGGGGCAGGGCCAGCAGCCAGGCACCCGGACCGCCGAGATGTGTTGCGGTGGCCTGCGCCGACGCGGTGAGGGTGGCCGCGGTGTGTTGTGAACCCTTGGGGGTGCCGGTGCTGCCCGACGTGGCGATCACCAGCACCACGTCGTCGTCGATCCCGGTCCCGATCCCGAACGCCCCGGTGAGCAGCTCCTGCTCACGGGGGTCGTCGGGGACCGGTGCGAACGATGCCTCACCGGCCAGCATGGCGCGCAGGTCGTCGAGCCGGTCGAGGACGGCAGGACCGGACGGAAGGAGAAGTGGCCGTAGGACTCTCAGGACTCGTCCTCGTCCGTGTCGGGTCGGTCCCCACCGTCCTCGGTGGTGTCGGTGTCGGTGTCGGCAGCCGGGTCACCGGGGGTGGCGGGCGGCGCCAGCGGCGAATCGTCGAACGGCCAGCCCTGGTCCTCCAGATAGGTGCGGACGCGCGAGATGTCGGTCTCGTGCGGCAGTTCCTGGGTGACCTCGGTGATCTTGACGCCCGCGTCGATCTTGGAGATCGGCTCGGGTGGGGGAGCCGACTCGGCGATCAGCTCGGACGACACCTGCTGGACCTCGTCCTCGGTCAGCTGGCGGCGCAGGATCGCCAGGAGTGGAACGTAATCGTGCTCGGGAACACCGTTGGGATATCCGGCGCGCAGCCATTCGATGATCCTGCTCACGAGGGATCGCTCGGCCATACGTCAAACCCCCTCTCCGTGGTGGACGGTGGCTATTGGGTGATTGTACGAAAGAACCCGGCCGCACTCCGAGGGGTGCGGCCGGGTGCTCGTCGTCTGTCGGGCTGTCACACCGCCGTGGTCGCGAGCGGCCAGCCGGCGGAGGCCAGCCGGCCTGCGACCTGGTTGATCTCGTCGTCGGTGGGCAGTTCGGAGGTGACATGCGCGATGGCGTCGCGGATGGCCTCCTCGGGCACCGGCACGTTGACGTCGTTGTCGCGGGCCAGGCGCAGTGCGACCTGGGTGACCTCGGTCTCGTCGAGTTCGGACCGGATCAGCAGGGCGAGCAGGGGCGGGAAGTCGGTGGACGGGATGCCCTCCGGGTAGCCCTTGCGAATCCAGCCGACCGCGGACTCGAACAGCGAGGGGTTGCTCATCGGTACCTTCTCAACAGTCTCTCGGGGGGCTACTTGTAGGCCCAGCTCGGGAAGATCTTGACGTCGGTGTAGTACAGGATCGTCTGGCGGGTGATCCACAGGATGCCGAACACGATGGCCGCCAGGACCAGGGCGTAGAGCACGTAGGCGGCGAACTTCAGTGCCGGGTTGGGGGCGGTGACGGTGCCGTCGGCGTTCGCGTCACCGGAGCCGGCGGCCTGCAGGCGCAACCCCACCGCGAAGATGGCCGGCAGACCCGCACCGAACAGCAGCCCCACGATCAGCACCTTGCCGATTGCTTCGAGAGTGTGCATCGTCGAAATCCTTTCGGGCCGGCGCTCAGGCGACCGGGGTGGACTTGGGCGAGTCGTTCAGCTCGGCCGGGATGAGGCCGGACTCCTCGTCCCATTCGGCGTTGACGTTGTTGGCGTCGATCTTGTTCTGCTGTGCACGCCAGTACATGAAGGCGGAGAGCGCCACGAGGATCGCGAAGATGACGATCGCGCCGAGGACGTTGCCGAGCAGGTGGGCGATACCGAAGCAGATCGCGCCGACGATGCCGGCGGCCGGCAGGGTGGTGACCCAGGCGATGGCCATGCGGCCGGCGACGCTCCAGCGGACCTGGGCGCCCTTCTTGCCGACACCCGAACCGAGGATCGAACCGGTGGCGACCTGGGTGGTGGACAGCGCCATACCGGCGGCCGACGAGGTGAGGATGATGGCGGCGGAGCTGGCCTCGGCGGCCATGCCCTGCGGCGAGGAGATCTCGACCAGACCCTTGCCGAGGGTGCGGATGATGCGCCAGCCACCGAGGTAGGTGCCCAGGGCGATGGCACCGGCACAGGAGAACACGATCCAGAACGGGAGACCGTGGCTGACGCTCGAGGCCTCGAGGTGGCCGGAGGCGATCAGCGCCATCGCGATGACACCCATCGTCTTCTGTGCGTCACCGGTGCCGTGTGCCAGCGAGACCAGTGAGGCGGTCGCGATCTGCCCGTAGCGGAAGCCGGCCTCCTTCTTGGACTCCATGATCTTCTTGGTGATCGCGAAGACCAGCCAGGTACCGCAGGCGGCGACGATGCACGCGATCACCGGCGCCAGCAGGGCGGGCACGATGATCTTGGAGATGATGCCCTCCCAGTTGAGGCCGGAGAGACCGAGAGCGGCGATACCCGAACCGATGAGGCCACCGAACAGGGCGTGGGAGGAGCTCGACGGCAGGCCGAACAGCCAGGTGAAGAGGTTCCAGAGGATGCCGCCGATGAGGCCGGCGAAGATGATCAACAGTGCTGTGGTGGCACTCAACCCGGCGATCAGCTCGCCTTTGTTGTCGCCGCTGGTCTGTTGGATTTTCAGGACGTCTTTGGTGATGGTGGCAGCGACCTCGACCGAGAGGAACGCACCCACCAGGTTCAGGATTGCCGACAGCCCGACGGCGACCTTCGGCTTGAGTGCGCCGGTGGCGATCGAGGTCGCCATGGCATTGCCGGTGTCGTGGAAGCCGTTGGTGAAGTCGAACCCGAGTGCTGTGATGACGAGCAGCACAAGGATCAGCATCTCTCCGCTCATGGGGACAATCATGCTTGCCCGGAGGTCGATTTTCCTAAACTTCGGAGCCCCGAAATCGCAGATGAATCAGTCCGTGACCTCGCCGTTTTCCTCCCCGTGAGTCAAGTTCACCAAGTGTTCACCTCGGTGACTCTCGGTGTCTATCGAGGAGGGAGTGGAACGAGCGCTCGGAAAGTCCTGCCCAGGGGGTGATTTCGTGTGGAAGAATCCGCGTCCATGACATCGATGACGTTGGGCATGCCGATCAACTACGCGGGCGACTTCCGCGAGACCATCGACAATCTCGCCGATTTCGAGGCTGCGGGTGTGGGGAGAGTCACGGTGCCCGAGGCCTACAGCTTCGACGCGGTGAGCCAGCTCGGCTACATCGCCGCCCGCACCGAGAAGATGGAACTGCAGACCGGCATCCTGCCGATGTACTCACGCACCCCCACGAATCTGGCGATGACCGCCGCCGGGCTCGACTACATCTCCGGCGGCCGCTTCATCCTCGGCATCGGCGCCTCGGGCCCGCAGGTCATCGAGGGCTTCCACGGCGTCAAGTACGACTACCCGGTGGGCCGTGCCCGCGAGAACGCCGACATCTGCCGCAAGATCTGGCGCCGTGAGAAGAGCGAGTACCAGGGGCGTCACTACACCCTGCCGCTCACCGAGGAGAACGGCGGCACCGGCCTGGGCAAGGCCCTCAAGATCATCAATCACCCGGTGCGCGACCGTATCCCGATGCTGCTGGCCGCGATCGGCCCCAAGAACACTGAGCTCGCCGCGGAGATGTTCGAGGAGTTCCAGCCGTTCCTGTTCCATCCCGAGTACGTCGACACCGCCTTCGGTCCGGCACTGGCCGCGGGCCGCGCCAAGCGTGATCCGGCACTCGGCGAGCTGGGCATCGTCGTGCAGGCGTCGGCGCTGATCACCGAGGACGCCGACCAGATCGAGAACGCCCTGCAGCTGGTCCGCCACCACGCGGCGCTCTACATCGGCGGCATGGGTGCGCGCGGCAAGAACTTCTACAACACCCTCGCCGTCCGCTACGGCTACGCCGACGAGGCCAAGCTGATCCAGGACCTCTACCTCGACGGCAAGAAGGCCGAGGCCGCCGCCGCGGTGCCCGAGGACCTGGTGCGGGCGATGAGCCTGATCGGACCGGTGTCCCTGGTGGCCGAACGCGTCGAGGCATTCCGCGGCGCCGGCGTCACCGTGATGCTCGCCTCGCCGGTGGCACCCACCCACGCCGAACGTGTCGAGGACATGGGTCAGCTGGCCGAGCTTGTGTGAGAGCCACGCGGACCCTGCCGTCGTCCTCGCGCTCGCATTCGACCCGTACCGGCAGGCCACCGTCGCCTACGAGCGGTCGGAGACGATCGGACGGGCCGAAGCCCTGATCGCCCTGGTCGGTGCGTGCCCCGATGTCCGGGTACGACGCCGTGGTGATCTGGACTGGCTGGTGTTCCTCGACAGCGACACCGGTCTGGACGACCAGCCGGTGTCGTCGTACGTCAGGAGACCGAGAGTCCTTGCCCGCCTGGGGGCGTCGACCGCCTCCTTGCCGGTCGCGGCCGGGGTGGCGCGGGACGCCGACCTTCCCGGGCTGCCGGTCGACCGGCTGATCCGCCTGGCCGACGCCGCGCTGGGTGAGGCGATCGGTGCGCATCACAGCACAGTGTTCGCCGATGTGCAGACCCTCGAGCGGGTGGCGGCCGCGGTGACGGTGGCGAGCCGCCTGGCCGCCGCCGGCGAGGACGAGTTCGTCGTCCACCATCAGCCGATCGTCGAGCTCGGGGATCGGCGCATCGTCGGGTTCGAGTCGTTGATGCGGTGGTCCACCGACGACGGTCTGCGGATGCCCGCGGACTTTCTGGAGGTGGCCGAACAGACGTCGATGATCGTGCCGATCGGACGCCACACCACCGAACGCGCGATCGCCGACCTCGCCGAGATCATCATCCCGCGGTACGGCGACGACGCCTTCGTCACGATCAACATGTCGATCCAAGAACTCGTCGCGGAGGGGAACGACCCGCACCTGGCCGGTGTGCTCCGGCGGCACGGGGTGAACCCGGCGAATGTCTGGATCGAGCTGGGCGAGACCCAGGTGATCACCGCCGACGGGCAGACGGCGGCGGTCATCGGCGATCTCCACGATCTCGGCTGCACGATCTGCGTCGATGATCTCGGTGCGGGATTCTCTGCGCTGCGTTACGTGTTCGACCTGCCGGTGGATGTACTCAAGGTGGACCGGTCGCTGATCTCGGCGCTCGGCGCCGGTGGCACCGCGAACGCGGTGGTGCGGGCGATCTGCGGCATCGCACGCGGCGTCGGCGCGACGCTGGTCGCCGAGGGGATCGAGAACGAGGAGACGCTCACACGTGTCGATGCGCTCGGCTTCGACCTGGGGCAGGGGTATCTGCTCGGCAGGCCCGCCCCGCTGACCGGCGCTACCGGCTGACCGGCGAGAACCGTTACGCCGCCTCCATGTCCGGGTCGCTCACTTGTCGCATCCGAGGACCGCGGCCTTGACCAGGCCACCGTACTGATAGGCGTAGACGTGTGACCAGAACGCGAACGACGACGGGTAGGTCCGCGGGACGGCCCGCATGACGACGTCGCCGTCGAAGCACTGACCGAAGATGTAGCGCGCGCGAACCAGGTGGTAGCGCCAGCTGATCACGATCACCGATGTCCAGCCGCGCTCCTCGGCCAGCTGCTGGACCTTCATCGCCTCACCGCGGGTGGTCGATGGGTCGGGGTCGAAGCAGATCACCTCGATGGTGTCGGTGCCCGCCGAGCAGACCCGTTGCATCAGTTGGGTGTTCGACTTGCTGTGATCGTCGAGATAGGGGTTGGAGATGACCACGGTGCTCGCATAGCCCTCCCGGGCGAGCTGCAGGCCGTAGTCCTCGCGCCCGTCGTGCTCTCCGCCGAGGACCACGATGGCGTCGGCGTGACGCAACGGATCGGAGTGGTCACGGTAGAACAGCTGGTAGCCGAGGCCGTAGAAGGCGGCGGTGGCCACGAGTGCGGCCACCGCGACGATCAGTCCGGCCCGCCGCCATCGTCGGCGGGCCGTCGACGGACCGGGCACGTCAGTAGTAGTAGGGATAGGCGTCCCAGTCGGGATCGCGCTTCTGCAGGAAGGCGTCACGGCCCTCGACGGCCTCGTCGGTCATGTACGCCAGGCGGGTGGCCTCCCCGGCGAACACCTGCTGACCCATCAGCCCGTCGTCGGTGAGGTTGAAGGCGAACTTCAGCATCCGTTGTGCGGTAGGCGATTTGCCGTTGATCTTGCGGGCCCACTCGATCGCGGTCTGCTCCAGCTGGGCATGGTCGACGACCCGGTTGACCGCACCCATCCGGTGCATCGTCTCGGCGTCGTAGGCCTCGCCGAGGAAGAAGATCTCGCGGGCGAACTTCTGGCCGACCTGCTTGGCGAGGTAGGCGCTGCCGTAGCCGGCGTCGAAGGAACCCACATCGGCGTCGGTCTGCTTGAAACGTGCATGCTCCCGCGAGGCGAGGGTGAGGTCGCAGACCGCGTGCAGGGAGTGTCCGCCACCGGCCGCCCAGCCGTTGACCACGGCGATGACCACCTTGGGCATGGTGCGGATCAGGCGCTGTACCTCGAGGATGTGCAGCCGGCCGCCCTCGGCCTTCGCGCGGGCCTCGTCCACGCCGCCGGCGCCGGCGGCGGTCACGTCGGAGTCGTGGGAGGTGGCGTACTGGTAGCCGGAACGTCCGCGGATGCGCTGGTCGCCGCCGCTGCAGAAGGCCCAGCCGCCGTCCTTGGGGCTCGGTCCGTTACCGGTCAGCAGGATGGTGCCGATGTCGGGGGAACGGCGCGCGTGGTCGAGGGTGCGGTACAGCTCGTCGACCGAATGCGGACGGAAGGCGTTACGGATCTCGGGGCGGTCGAAGGCGATGCGCACGATGCCATTGGCCCGACCCTCGCCGACGTGCCGGTGATAGGTGATGTCGGTGAGGTCTGCGAACCCGGGAACCGGGGCCCATTGGGCGGGATCGAACGGCTGCTCAGTCGCTGCGGAACTCATGGGTCAGAGCCTAGTCGGGCCGGCCGGTTGTATCCTCCAACGCATGGGAGAGGAGGGTCCCGCCCGGGGGACCAGACGACGGGGACAGACGCGTCGCCGCCTCCTCGATGCCTCGTTCGAGGTGTTTGCCGAACTCGGCTACGGATCGGCCTCGGTGGAGAAGATCGTCGAGCGTGCGGGCTTCACCCGAGGCGCCTTCTACTCCAACTTCGGGTCGCTCGAGGAGCTGTTCCTGGCGATGTGGGAGGACCGGTCGGCGGCGATGATCGGGGCCATCGGCACCGCGCTCGAACAGGCGGCGGTGTCCGAACCCGCCGGTGTCGACGACGTCGTCGAGCAGATCCTGGCGATGGTGCCGATCGATGCCCGCTGGTTCGGGATCAGCGCCGAGTTCACCGCGCATGCGCTCCGCGACCCGGCGTTGCGGACGGTGATCGCGCAGCGCGAGGCGGCGATCGCCGACGCCCTGCTGCCGATGGTGGTGGAGTTGCTCGGCTATCTCGGCCGGGTCATCCCGGACCCGGATGCCTTCGTACAGGCCATCATCGCCGTCCACGACGGCACCATGATGCAGGTCCTGCTCGACGACGATCTCGGCCCGGCGCTGCGTCGGCGGGCCGATCTGTTCCGGCATGTGGTGCTCGCCTACAGCGACGTCGCCGAGCGCGGGTCGCCTGCGGCCATGCGAGAAACCGACAGAAAATAGCCCTCGACCTCTGGCGATACACCAATGTATCCGATACGGTTTTGTATCCGTATAGGGGAGGAAGGCGATGCGGTGCGGGGGTCTCCCGTGCCGATCGCTGCGATCGAGGGGTTCGACGTGCGTGAAGACCGGCATTTCTCTGTCACCCGCCGCCAGGCGCTGCTGGCCGGCGGTGTCACCGCGGCGGCGGCCGGTGCCCTGCTGGGGACATCCGGGACCGGACCGGCATCGGCCGCGCCGGTGACGGGCGGGTCGAGGCACGACGCCGACGTCATCGTCGTCGGCCACGGATTGTCGGGCCTGGTGGCCGCCTGCGAGCTCGCCGACGCCCGCAAGAAGGTGATCATCGTCGACCAGGAGTCGGGCGAGAACCTTGGCGGACAGGCACATTGGAGCCTGGGTGGTCTGTTCTTCGTGGACTCGCCGGAACAGCGGCTGATGGGTGTGCGCGACAGCCATGACCGCGCCCGCCGCGACTGGTTCGCCACCGCAGGATTCGATCGCGGACCGAATCAGCCAGGCGGAGAGGACTTCTGGGCGCGACAGTGGGCCGAGGCGTACCTGCACTTCGCCGCCGGGGAGAAACGCGCTTGGCTGGCGGGGATGGGGATGGCGTGGATTCCGGTGGTGGGCTGGGCCGAACGCGGCGACGGCCGGGTGGGGCGTCCGGGTAACACGGTGCCGCGCTTCCACATGACGCTCGGCACCGGACCCGGGGTGGTCGAACCCTTCGTCCGTCGCATCCGTGAGGCGCAGGCCAAGGGGCTGGTGCGATTTCGGTACCGGCATCAGGTGGACGAGCTGATCACCTCCGGCGGTGCGGTCACCGGTGTGCGCGGTACCGTGCTGGCCGCCGACGACGCGCCGCGGGGCCACCGCAGCAATCGCACCCCCGCCGGCGACTTCGAACTGCATGCGCCGCTGGTGATCGTGGCCTCCGGCGGGATCGGCGGCAACCAGGCCACGGTCCGCAAGAACTGGCCCGCCCGGCTCGGCACACCGCCGGAGTTCATGGTGACCGGCGTACCCGCCCACGTCGACGGCCGGATGCTCGACATCTCCGAACAGGCCGGTGCACGGCTGGTGAACCGGGATCGCATGTGGCACTACACCGAAGGTCTGCGCAACCATTCACCGATCTGGCCGGCCCACGGCATCCGGGTGCTCGCCGCACCGTCGTCGATGTGGTTCGACGCGGCCGGGAAACGGTTCCCGTCGCCGGGGATCCCGAGCTATGACACCCTCGGCACGCTCGAACTGATCCAGAAATCCGGATACGGCTATTCCTGGTTCGTGCTCAACAAGCGGATCATCGAGAAAGAATTCGTGTTGTCGGGGTCGGAGCAGAATCCCGAACTCACGGCAAAGAATCTGCCGCTGTATCTGGCGAAACGGGCCACCGACGACGTGCCCGCACCGGTACAGGCCTTCCTCGACCGTGGACCCGATTTCGTGACCGCCCGCAGCGTGCCGGAGCTGGCGGGCAAGATGAATCGTCTCGCCGGATCGTCGCTCGTCGACGTCGGTGAACTCGAACGCCAGATCCGTCATCGGGATCGGGAGGCGGCCGATCCCCGCTCGAACGATCCGCAGATCCGAGGGATCCGCCGGTCGCTGGACTATCTGGGCGACAGCCTGATCCGGACCGTGCCGCTGCATCCGATCCTCGACCCGCAGGCCGGGCCGCTGATCGCGGTCAAGATGAACATCCTCACCCGAAAGACACTGGGCGGCTTGCAGACCGACCTGTCGGGACGGGTCATGGGGACCGACGGCAAGGTGATCGACGGGCTGCTCGCGGTGGGCGAGGCATCGGGTTTCGGCGGTGGTGGCGTGCACGGCTACCGCGCCCTGGAGGGGACCTTCCTCGGCGGATGCCTGTTCTCGGGCCGGCAGGCGGGACGGGCCGCGGCACGCATGGTGTGACGTTTGACTGCCATCGGATCGTCGGTGCCCGCCGGCAGCCGGCTGTGCAAGATCTGGGGAGGTTCTGACGCGTCGGAGTCAAGAGTCCGTTTGTTTGGCATCCTGGATGGGTGAGCACTTGGGCAACGGTTGCGGTCATCCTCGTGGTGTGGGTGGCGCTGTCGGTGGTCGTTGCGCTTGTGTTCGGTCGGATGATCGCCCTACGGGACCGTAAGGAGAGGCCGCGCCGACCACGTCGGGGGCATCCCGCGACGTCGGGCACCCACAATGGATCGCCGCATCGACACAGCAGCTGAACATCGGCTTCCAGCAGGTCGAGGACCGGCCCAAGTGGGCCTCGCCCGGTCGGTGCCGTCGAGGTGCCGATAGCGTAGCGGACATGAGTCCAGTCTCGCATTCAGAATGGGATCGCCCCGCGGACGCGTCGTCGCCGCATGAGGGCGGGTTCCGGGCGCAGATCGACATCTCGACCACGCGCGGTGGCCCACGCTATGGCGAGCTCAACGAGGAACTGCGGCGCCTGATGGATCTGGCGCGCTACGCCTGCCCGCCCGAGGAACTCACCGAGGCGATGATCGCGCAGGTCCGGGCGCTCAACGAGAACCTCGCGAAGGTTCAGGTGGACGAGTGGGAGACGCCCTCGGGGACGCGGATCGACCTGCCGTCGCGGGGCAACCTGACGTTGCCGCCCTATGTGGTCACCGACGGCGGACCGGACGGCGTGATCGCCGACGTCACCTTCCGGCCGTTCCATCTCGGCGGCAACAAGGCCGCGCACGGTGGACACATCGCCGTCGCCTTCGACGACCTGGGCGGTCTGGCGTCGGCGCTGAAGGTGGAGGGTGTGACACGCACGGCCTACCTCACCGTCGGCTATCGGTCACTGACCCCGCTGGACACGCCGCTACAGATGCGCACCTGGGTCGAGACCCTGGACGGCCGCAAGGCGTTCGTGAAGGGCACGTTGCACGACGGAGACCGGTTGTGTGCCGACGTCGATGCACTGTTCATCGCGCTGAAGCCCGGACAGCCGTGATCGGTTGACCATCTGATCGGTTCACGAGGCCGGTGCGAGTGGAATCCACTCGCACCGGCCTCTGTCGTATGAACGTGCGAAGGAAAGCGTTCTGGGTGTCCCCCAAAAAGATTACGACGGCGCCGAATTCGTATCTTCGGACGACGATTTGGCGCTGTGCGCCGTACATGTCCGGTGCTAGTTTGTGTCGGATTCGTCAGGTGTCCGGGATCACGGATTCCGGTGACTTCCTCCGCATTTGCGACATGACAAGGAACGGACAATGACAAAGTCCTCGGTCAAGAAACTCGGTCTCACACGGCGCGTCGTCGCCTCCTCGGGTATCGCAGCGGCATTGTTCGCGGCGAGTCCCGTCGCTGTCGCACTGGCCGACGACGGCGGGGCCGGTTCCGGTACGAGCGTCGAGAAAACGGATGACGGTACCGATTCCGTTGATGTGGAGGATGATTCCGGGTCGGGTGGGCCGGAGTCCGCGGATTCCGGCGCGTCGGGCTCCGGGACCGGCGATGCAGGTGCCTCGGATGGCGGGACGTCCGAGGCGGGGGCCGAGGGGTCGCCGGCCTCGACCGGTGTGCCCGGTGATTCCACGGCCGATGACACCGGGGAGACGGAAACGGCTGTCGCCGAACCGGTGTCGGGTGACCCATCCGAACCCGGTGCGACCGGTCCGGAACCGTCGACGACGACCAGCGTCCCGACCCAGGGTGCACCGGTCACCGGATCACAACTCGGATCGCCTGTCGTGGCGGACTCCGACGCCCACGACGCGCCCACCACGCCACCGCGGCATCGGCTCCCGGGCGGACGGCATACCGCCACACCCGCCCCGGCGGCCGCCGGGCAGCCCCGTACCGGTCAGGGGGCCGGGACCGTTGCCGGCGGGTCGGAGCTGATCGAGATCCCGGTGGGGGCGATCGAGTCGCCGGAGGAGCCGGAAGGGCTGATCGGCAAGCTGTTCTACCGGCTGACCGGCGGCAGTGGCACCGAAGGGCTGATCCTGGTCAACCAGGCCGCCGTGGTCGCCGGGGTGCTCAACCGGCGCAGCCGTCACGACGGATCGGACTACCTCGGACTGGTCGGACCGGGTGAGAAGCAGTTTATCCCCAAGGCCACCATCGCCGAACTGGTCCTCGGTCGGCACGCCCCGAAATCCGACCTCGAATCCTTCGACCTGACCGCGTCGAGTGTGCCGAATGCATTGGCGCGCAGCCTGATCGCGGTGGCCGCGCAGGTCGCACCGGATGACCGGTTCTGGCAGACCGACGATCCGGCCACGACCGGATACTGGCCTGCAGATGGTGTCGGCATACACGACGAGAACGTGTACTACACCGTTGACGACGGCGCGATCGTCGTGCACAACGACTCCGACCACGACATCGCGGTCAGCGTCTACTCGACCGCGGACGGCTCGACCCTGCAATTCGACGAGATCGTGGTGATCGGTGCAGGTCAGACCCACTCGTCGAGCGCCACCGACGATCGGTCCCGGGTCATCGTCGTCCAGGCACCCAAGGAGACCACGGGGCCGAATGCCGGTAAGGCGCAGATCTACGGTGCCATCCTCCGGGTCGCTCCGTCGGCAGGATCACCCGGGTACGTGCTCCCATACGACGCGTACTTCGGCGATGGTGTTCCGGGGTTGTCCGACCCGGTCTGGGGCCCGCTGGACCCCGATGATCACTTCTGGTCGCCCAACGAGGCCCTGACCGCGGCAGTGGCCGGCGACAACCACGGCGTGCACTACGGGTATTCCGCCGAGGACGGCACGATCACGTTCACCAACGACTCCGACGAGACGGTCGCGGTGGTCGCCTATGACGCGTTCCTGCAGCCGGTCGGCCCCGGGATGGCCATTCTGGCCCCCGGCCAATCGGCGACCCTCCAGGTGCCGCCCACCGGGCAGGTCGCGTACATGGTGCAGCAGGAACGGGATGCGTCGGGCGCCATCCGAATCATCGGCGCGCTCACCTCGGTCGACGGTCAGGTGTCGCCGGCGAGCGGTCAGTACCCGCTCAAGACCGATGCCGAGTATGCCCTCGATCCCGACGATCGCTTCTGGGATGTCAAGGAGGGTACGTCCAGCGTGAGCAACGGCGTGCTGCCGAGCACCATGGTGGGTGCCAACGGTGTCGCCGAAGGCATCTACTACACGCGCGATGGCGATATCGTCACGATCCACAACGACAGTGACCACGACATCGCCGTGAGCTGGATGGCGTACGACCACAGCCACTCGGAGTTCGTCGTCATCGCCCCGGGGGGGAACCTACGACGCCCCGGCCGCCGGTTCCGGGGGCACCGGCTTCGCCGTGGTCCAAGGTCCCAAGGCCACGACCGGCACCCATGCCGGTGTTCCGGTCGTCTACGGTGTCATCGCCCATTCGCCCGGCACGGTGCAGTCACTCGATCCGATCGCCGGGGACGGGAATCCCGCACTGACCCTGGGGGACTGGCGTGGTGTCGACCCGGGCGACCGGTACTGGACGCCGGCGGACTCCGACGAGACCAAGCTCGTCGCGAGCAACACGACGATCCCGCGTTTCGGCGATCGCACCACGCTGACCGGAGCAGGGGTGGCCTATGCCCTCGACGATGCCGGTCAGGTCGTGATCACCAACAACGGAACCGCACCGATCAGCGTGATCGAGTACGACTCCACGCATCAGCCCGTCGCCTTCCACCTGATCGAGGCCGGAGGTAGCCAGACCTTCACCCCCGACAGCGACGGCTACAACTACCGCACGACCGCGTATGTGGTTCAAGGGGAACGGAATGCGGCCGGTCAGCCGGTGCTGGCCGGGATCATCACGGCAGTTTCCAGCGGAGGCGATACGTGGTTGGACGGTGCGGACGGGACCGACTTCCCGACGAATGAGAGTCCATGGGTCCAGATCGCCCAGACGGGCACCACCACCGGCGTCCTGTACGGGTTCGATCCCGACGCCGACGTCATCACCTACTCGGTGTCCACCGAGCCCGAGCACGGCACGGTCACCTTGGCGCCGTATCTGGGCGGCAACTTCGCGGGGACCACTCTGTACGTGTACACCTATACGCCGAGTGCCGAGGCGGCCCATGCCGCGGCGGCCGGCGGTGCGACGCAGGACTTCTTCGAGGTGAGCTACACCGACGGGTACGGACAGGCCCAGACGATCCGGGTGGACGTCGGCATCGTCGGACAGAATGCCGGACCGGCGGGGCCGTCGGCGGTGTCCGGCGGCGAGACCGGCTCGCTGGGTGTGACCGATCCGGACGGCGACACCCTCACCTACGAGGTCACCACGCAACCGGGATCGGGTGGTGCGGTGGTCGATTCCTCCGGCACGTACACCTACATTCCGGCGACCGCACCGGTACACGGTGAGACACTGCAGGATTCGTTCGAGGTCACGGTGCGCGACGGACACGGTGGTGTCCTGGTGGTGCCGGTGTCGGTGTCGATCACGGCCAACCAGGCGCCCACGGTCACCGAGTTGGTGCAGGACGGGTACACCGGCACGATCGTAGCCGCCGATGCCGACGACGACGAGTTGCAGTTCGACGTCACTTCCGATCCCACGCACGGCAAGGTGGTCGTGGGGCCGGATGGGTCGTTCGTCTACACCCCGGATGCGGGGGTGGAACATGCCGCAGCCGGTGGTGGTGTGACGTCGGATTCGTTTGTGGTGACGGTCTCGGATGGGCATGGTGGGCTGACGCCGGTGACGGTGAACGTGGGTATCGACCCGGCCAACGAGTCGCCGAGCGTCGCCACCAGCCAGGGTGCGCCGTCGGCCGAGACCGGGGCGGTGGTGGTCTCGGTGGTCACCGCCGACGCCGACGCCGACGCAGTGACCGTCACGACGACCGATCCCGCACACGGCACCCTGACCGACAACGGCGACGGAACCCTCACCTACACACCGGATCCGGTCAAGCGTGCCGCGGGCGACTTCACCGACAGCTTCACCGTCACCGTCGACGACGGGCACGGCGGAACGACCACTAAGACGGTGACCGTCACGGTGACCAAGCCGGTCGTCGTGGAGCCGGAGCAGCCGACCCGGTCGGTGTTCGACCAGTTGGTGTCGGCGATCCGGTCCGGGTTCTCGTCGGCGGTGTCGCAGGCATGGCAGAGTTTCCTCACCTGGCTGCAGTCGCTGTTCGCGAACAACAACACCACCCGGGTGTGAGTGGGGCGGTGGCCGGGCGTTCGGGCCCGGTCACCGAATCCGTCTGTGTTCTAGGTGAGTTCCTGCGCGTCGATCCGGAAACCGGCGGCCCGCAGACGGTCCACCAGTGCCTCGCCCATCGCCGCAGCCGGCGTGAGCACACCGGTCCGGGCAGGCAGGGCGGCACGGTCGAGGGCCAGGGTCAGCGCGCTCTCGCCCAGCATCACCGCGGTGGCCTTGTAACCGGGATCGCCCTGGGCGCGCATCTGCGAACGGTAGCGGCGGCCGCTGCTGGTGCGGGTGAACGTCTGGGTGACGAAATGGCCCTTGTCCCTGCTCTTCTCGCTCGGTCCCTGCCCGGGGTCGGGGAGAACCTTGTCGAGGAGCCGACGGGTGGGGCCGAAGCTCATCGCCCCCAGGAAGGCCCCGGTACCCACGCCCACCACACCGGCGATCAGCGTCGAGAGTCCGGGCACGCCACCGACGTTCATCGTCTCGGAGTAGTGGAAGTCCGGGCCGTAGGCGCCGTCGAGCAGCGCATCGGACCGGCGGACGACGCGAGTGTTGTACGAGGACATGAAGAACGGGGCGAGCGTCCCCGACAACGACGGGTCGACCTTCTTGCCGCGGACGATCGCGATGTCGCTCGGCTCGCTCGACATCGACACCTTCGGGGTGTCGGCGGGTGTGCCCGAGAGTGCTTGCGGATTGAGCAGCAGCCGGCGGACCTGCGGGTCCTTGGCCTGCTCGGCGATCACGCGCATCGAATCGATGGTGCCGCCGGAGAGGCCACCGCGCATCGACCGCACCACCATGGTGGTGTCGGTGAGGGTGCCGGCGTCGTCGTCGGACACCTTGCGGTAGAGCACATAGGTGCCGAGATCGGACGGGACGGAGTCGAAGCCACAGGAATGGACGATGCGTGCGCCGGTCGCGACGGCCGTGTCGTGGGCCTTGGCGATGGAGAAGTGGACGAACGGCACCTCGCCGGTGAGGTCGACGTAGTCGGTGCCGGCCGATGCTGCGGCCACCACCAGGGCCTCGCCGTAGCGCAGGTACGGGCCGACGGTCGTGCAGATCACGCGGGTGCGGGCGACCATCGCATCCAGTGAGCTCGGTGAGTCGGCGTCGGCGACCACCAGCGGCCACGACGCCGCGGTGGCCGGGAGCCGGCGGCGCACCTCGGCGAGTTTGGTCTCGGTGCGCCCGGCCAGTGCGATCCGTGTCCCGGCGGGGGCGTGCTCGGCCAGGTAGCGGGCGGTCAGCTCGCCGACGAAGCCGGTGGCGCCGAAGACGATGACGTCGAACTCACGGTCGGACGATGAAGCTGTGGATTCCCCGTTCATGGTGCCGAGAGTAACCGTTACGCGACGTAGGTCACAGTTGCGCTAGGTACTCATCCGGCGGGCGGCCCATCGTGCCGCGAACGGCGCGACGAACAACATGAGCAGAACCCGCAGGATCTGCGCCGCGACCACGAATGCGACGTTCCCGCCGGCTGCGGTCGCCGCCGCCAGCACCGCATAGATGCCACCCGGGGTGGTGGCGAGATAGCAGTCGAACATGGACTCGTGCGTCCACACGGACAACAGCACGCCCAGTGCGGCACAGCCCACGCCGATCCCGACGATCAGGACGACTGCCAGGGGCAGCACCCGGCCGATCGCGCGCAGTCGGGGCATGGTGAAACCGAGCCCGGCCTGCCAGCCGATCACCGCATACGCCACGGCCAGCAGCACGGGGGAGACCTCGGCGTTCGCGGCGATGCCGGTCAGTTCGGCGACGGTGGTCAAGGCCATCGGGCCGAGCAGACCCGCGGCCGGCAGATGCAGCCGGCGCCCGAGCGGGGCGCCGATCCCGATGCACACGGCGAGCAGGAGCAGACCCCACGCCTGGTCGACGAGGCCCGGGCCCGCCGCGCTGACCGGTGCCGACGACGCACCGAACACCCACGACGAGATGATCGGGATGGTCACCGTGACCAGGGCGACCCGCAGATACTGGATGACCGCGACCATCCGCTCGTCGCCGCCGAGTTCGCGGGTCAGCGCGACCAGACCGGACGCCCCGCCGGCCACCAGTGCGAGCGCACCGGTCAGGGTGTCGACCTGTTTGTGCAGGCCCAGCAGGGTGCCGCCGGCCACCGACAACACCAGCGTGCCCAAACCCATGACCAGCACCGGGAACCACGACGACCCCAGGCCCGACAGTGTGTCCGGGTCGGCCATGGTGCCGATGAAGACACCGAGGACACCCTGCGCCGACAAGAAGACCGGTCGCGGGACGATCGGGGTGTCGGGGGTGTCGGTGTCGTCGGGGTTCGGGGCCGCGGTGGCCCGAGGTGCGTAACCCGCGATCGCGAGCACCGCTGCCACCACGAGGCCGGCGAAGAGGGCGGCGGCGTCGACGTCGGCGAGTTCGAGCAGAAACGTCCCGGCTGCGGTCAGCGTGATGAGCAGAATCCAGAGGGGCACCGGGTACAGGGTAGGGGTGCGTCCCCCGAATGTCCGGGTGCGGGGTGGGTGCCGGGTGGTGAGCACTTGGGAGGTGGTTGTGTTCCGGCGTGGGCTGCGGAGGTTTCGACGGCCGGTCGGCCTCGCTGCGCGAGGACGTCCTGCTCAACCATCAAATGGCTGCGGAGGTTTCGACGGACGGTCGGCCTCGCTAGCGCGAGGTCGTCCTGGTCCGTCGGATTGAGCTTGTCGAAATCAACGATCGATGCGGAAGTGTCGCGAAGAGTGTTGCGCGGCAGTCACGTTGATTGAGCCGACGAGGAGCGTAGCGACGAGTCGTGTCGAAATCTCCGTCGGCCGACGTTGGGAGGTGACCAGTTCTGAGGTGGGTATGTTCCAGCGCCAGGTGGCAGAGGTTTCGACGGCCGGTCGGCCTCGCTAGCGCGAGGACGTCCTGCTCAACCATCGTGTGGGGTGCGGAGGTTTCGACGGCCGGTCGGCCTCGCTGCGCGAGGACGTCCTGGTCCGTCGGATTGAGCTTGTCGAAATCAACGATCGATGCGGAAGTGTCGCGAAGAGTGTTGCGCGGCAGTCACGTTGATTGAGCCGACGAGGAGCGTAGCGACGAGTCGTGTCGAAATCTCCGTCGGCCGAGTTCGGGGGGTGACCACCTCAGAGGTGGTTGCGTTCCATCAAATGTCTGTGGGTGTGGCGGTCCCGAGGCTGAGTGCGCCGTAGGGCCGGGGAACGCCGCGTTGGTAGAACTGGTCGATGCCGGTGACCGTGAAACCGTTGTCGGCGAGCAGTTCCGGGATGTCGCGGGTGAGGTGGCAACCGCCGGCGACCCGCTTCTGGATCGGTTCGAGGCGTCGTTGCCACCGCTGTATCGCGGTGTCGGGTGCGTGGCCGTGTTCGAGGAAGCAGAATGACGCGCCCGGGCGTAGTACCCGGGCGAGCTCGTGCAGCGCGGCCGGCAGGTCGGCGATGGTGCACAGGGTGAACGTCGACAGCGCCGCGTCGAAGGTGTCGTCGCCGAACGGCAGCCGCTGCCCGTCGAGGCCGCCACGCTCGATCGGGACCGGGGAGCCGGCGACCCGGGAGCCGGCCATCTGCCAGGCGACGTCGGACGGTTCCACCGCCACCACCCGGGAGACGGCGTCGGGGTAGCGGCCGACGTTGCGGCCCGACCCGAAACCGATCTCGAGTACCTCACCGGACAGCCCGGTGCAGGTCCGGGCACGCAGGGGATCGAGCATCGAGGACCCGCAGGTCAGGTCGATGACGTGGGGCAGGACGCGGTCGTCGTAGAAACCCATCACCACCAGCCTAATACTGTGGGAGCCATGAATCCCTCGACTTTGCAGGCGCGGGTGATCGTCGACGAGATGATCCGTGGCGGTGTCCGCGAGGCGGTGCTGTGTCCCGGCTCGCGCAATGCGCCGCTCGCCTTCGCGCTGCATGCCGCCGACACCGCCGGACGGTTGCGGCTGCACGTGCGTATCGACGAACGGTCGGCGGGATATCTCGCACTGGGGCTGGCGGTGTCGTCGCGACGGCCGGTGCCGATCATCATGACCAGCGGCACTGCGGTGGCCAACATGAGTCCGGCGGTGTTCGAGGCCAACTATGCCCGCGTCCCGCTGGTGGTGGTCAGCGCGAACCGGCCGTACGAGTTGCTCGGGTCGGGGGCCAACCAGACCGTCGAACAGTTCGGCATCTTCGGCACGCAGGTGCGGGCGACGATCAGCCTGGGCCTGGCCGAATCCGATCTCGACACCAACAGTCAGTGGCGGTCGGCGGTGGGCCGGGTCCTGGCAGCCGCGCGCGGTGCCCGCACCGGCAACGCGGGCCCGGTGCAGTTCGACATCCCGCTGCGTGAGCCCCTCGTCCCCGACCCCGAGACCTTCCCCGACGACGACCTCGGGAGTTGCGCCGGCCGCCCCGACGGTATGCCGTGGACGCAGGCACCGGTCGGCAGACTCGACATCCCGCTGCCCATCGACCTGTCCGCCGACACCGTCGTCATCGCCGGTCACGGCGCCGGACACCATCCGGCACTCGACGGCATCCCGACCATCGCCGAACCGACCGCACCGCATCCGGCCACCCCGCTGCACCCACTCGCGCTCGACCACATCACGCCCCGGCAGGCGATCATCTGCGGCCGTCCCACCCTGCACCGCGGGGTGTCGCGACTGCTCGCCGACCCGCAGGTCAAGGTGTATGCGGTCACCACCGGCCCGCGCTGGCCGGACGTGTCGGGCAATGTCTACGCCACCGGCACCCGGGTCGAGGCGATCGCCGAACCCCGCGAGGATTGGCTCAAGGACTGCGCATCGGTGCACCAGCGGGTCCTCGACGCGGTGGATGCCGAACTCGACGCCCCCGGCTCGACGACCGGCCTGCACGTGGCGCGGGCGGTGTCGGCGGCGATGGGCCCCGGCGAGCAGCTCGTCGTCGGCGCCAGCAACCCGATCCGCGACATCGCCCTGGCCGGCCGGCTCGGGCCGGGGGTGACGGTGCTGTCCAACCGTGGGGTGGCCGGCATCGACGGCACCAACTCCACCGCGATCGGCGCGGCGCTGGCCCGCGACGCCGAACATCCGGGCACGCGGACCGTCGCGCTGATGGGGGACCTGACCTTCATCCACGACGCGACCGGGCTGATCGTCGGACCGGGTGAGCCGCGGCCGCACCGGCTGACGATCGTGGTGGCCAACGATGACGGCGGGGGCATCTTCAGCATGCTCGAGCAGGGCGATCCGCGGTTCAACACCGGCGCCTACGCCGGGGCCTACGAGCGGGTGTTCGGGACGCCGCACCACACCGACATCGCCTCGCTGTGCGCCGGATTCCACATCCCGCACCGGCTCGTCGGACTCGACGGACTGCCGTCGGCCCTGGCCGCCGACGCCGACACCGGTATCGAGGTGATCGAGGTGAGCACCGACCGCGACCGGCTGCGCGCGGTACACGCCGGGATCGGTGCGCGGCTGCGCTGAACGGGCTCCGGGACGGGGCTGAGTATCCTGGGCGACATGAGTCCGGTCATCCTGCGTCGTGTCCAGAAGACGCTGTTGGTGATCGGGCTGATCGTGACGGTGCTGTCGGCGTGCATCGTCGTCGCCGCCTATCGCAACGATGCGGCGATCGACGCGAACAAGGGCACCGTGATGGCCGACATCGTCTCGGCCGACCGCCTGCACGCCGTCGCCTACTTCCAGACCCCCGACGGGCAGATCGTCAGCCCGCGTCTTGGCCTGCTGTACCCGACGGAGCTGGGCACCGGACAGCGGATCAGCGTCGAATACGACACCACCAACCCCGACCTGGCACGCCCGGCCGGACGCGACTGGACGCTGTCGATCATCCCGGCGGCGTCGGTCGCGGTGATCGGCTGGATCGTGGTGGTGGCACTGATGCTGCTGATCGCCGAGGGCAACCGCCGGTGGGTGCGCTGGTCGCAGCGCCGGGCCGCCGCCGACGACGACGGGCCACGGCCCGAGCCCGGGCCGGCCGATGAGCGGGAGACCGTCGACGCCTGAGGGGTGAGGCCGTGTGACGCCGGACATTCGCGGACAGTTCGCGTCGGCGTCATGTCCGGCCACCACCACCGTCACCGCGTCTCGGGACGATGCCCTCATGCGCGTCGCGATCGTCGCCGAGAGTTTCCTGCCCCAGGTCAACGGGGTCGTCAATTCGGTGCTGCGGGTGGTGGATCACCTGGAACGCACCGGTCACACGGCCGTGGTGATCGCCCCGGACTCGGTCCGGGACGGCCACACCGCACCGCCACAGGTGGGTCGGCGCACCCCGGTCCACACCGTCCCGTCGATGCGGTTCCCCGGTGTGACCTCCCTGCCGATCGGGGTGCCCACCCCGGCGCTCTACCGCACGCTGCGCGACGTCCGCCCCGACGTGGTGCATCTGGCATCCCCGTTCGTCGTCGGCGGTGCCGGGGCGGTGGCCGCCCGCACGCTGCGGGTGCCCACGGTGGCGGTGTTCCAGACCGACGTCGCCGGATTCGCCGAGGCCTACAAGATGGAACTCGCCGGCCGCGCCGCCTGGCAGTACACCCGGCTGCTGCACACCCTGTGCGCGCGGACGCTGGTGCCGTCGTCGGCGACGATGGCCGAACTCGCCTCGCGTGGGGTGCCGCGGCTGCACCGGTGGGCCCGCGGGGTGGACACCGAGCAGTTCTCCTCGGCCCATCGGGACGAGCGGCTGCGGTCGGAGTGGACCGGGGGAGCCGACCGGCTGATCGTCGGCTTCGTCGGCCGGCTCGCCCCGGAGAAGCATGTCGAGCGGCTCGCCCCGCTCGACGCCGACCCCGGCGTGCAGCTGGTGATCGTCGGCGACGGCCCCGAACGTGCGCGGCTGGGCCGGCTGTGCCCGAATGCGGTGTTCACCGGCGAACTGCGGGGCGCCGAGCTGGCGCGCGCCTATGCGAGCCTCGACGTGTTCGCGCACGCCGGCGAGCACGAGACGTTCTGCCAGGCCATCCAGGAGGCCATGGCGTCGGGGCTGCCGGTGGTGGGACCCGACGCCGGTGGGCCGCGTGATCTGGTGACGCCGATGGCCACCGGGTTCCTGCTGGCACCCGGCGAGTACGAGGCGCGGATCGGTGAGGCCATCGACGCGCTGCGCGATCCGGTGCAGCGGACCGCGATGGGCCGGGCCGGACTCGCGGCGGTGCGCACCCGCACCTGGCCGGCGCTGTGCGAGGAACTCGTCGGGCACTACCGTGCGGTGATCGCCGAGAGCCGCGGCGAGGGCGGGTTGACGTCCGAGGGGATTCGGCTCGCCGGGTAGCGTGGTCGGCATGGCCGATACCGATCGTGCCGGCACCGATACCGCCGGCAACGACCACGAACACGTCGATCGCGCGAGTCTGGACAAGGATCCCGCCGAGGTGGCGGCGATGTTCGACGGCGTCGCCAAGCGCTACGACATCACCAACACCGTGCTGTCGTTCGCGCAGGATCGGCGCTGGCGCAAGGCGACCCGCAAGGCCCTGGCACTGACCCGCGACGACATCGTGCTCGATCTGGCGGCCGGGACGGCCGTCTCGACGGTGGAGCTCGCGTCGTCGGGGGCGCGGTGTGTGGCCGCCGACTTCTCGCTCGGCATGCTCAAGGCCGGGGCACAGCGCGACGTCCCGAAGGTCGCGGCCGATGCGCTGGCATTGCCGTTCGCCGACGGGTCGTTCGATGCGGCCACCATCTCCTTCGGTCTGCGTAACGTGCACGACGTCCCGCAGGCATTGAGCGAACTCCACCGGGTTCTCAAACCCGGTGGGCGCCTGGTGATCTGCGAGTTCTCCACGCCGACGCTGCGACCGTTCCGCACGGTCTACATGGAGTACCTGATGAAGGCGCTGCCGGCGGTGGCCACGCGGGTGTCGTCGAATCCGGCCGCGTATGTCTATCTGGCGGAATCGATCCGGGCGTGGCCCGACCAGTTCGGCCTCGGCGATCTGATCCGCGGCGCCGGATTCGACAACGTCCGCTGGGAGAACCTCACCGGCGGCATCGCGGCGATCCACTCCGGGGTGCGTGTCTGAGTCTCGTTGTTCTGCAACGGATATCAGGCAAATGGTGGGCGATCGTCCACGCGGCTGGAGAGGTGACCCACCGACCGCCAGGCCCGGGCGACGAGGTCGGCGTCGTCGGGGGTGATCAGGTTGCCCATGACGCGCACCACCATCGACATCAGACGCTGTGACCGGATTCCGGGGCGTCCCAGGATCGGCACGGTGCGCGGCATGGTGAGCAACCCGGCCAGGCGACGGGCTGCGGAGAACGCCGTGCCGTAGTGCTCGACGAGTTCGGCCCGCCACGCCTCGGTGTGATCGCCGGCGTCCAGACGTGCCACCGCCAGACGGGCGGTCTCCAAGGCGTAGTCGATGCCCTCGCCGTTGAGTGGGTTCACACATGCCGCGGCGTCGCCGACGAGCATCCAGTTGGGGCCGGCGACCCCGCTGACCGCCCCGCCCATCGGCAGCAGCGCGGATGCGATCCGCACCGGGTTTCCGGTGATCTGCCACTCGTCGCCGACCATCCGCGCGTAGTGCTCGAGGATCGGCCGCAACGCCATGCTCGCCGGTCGTTCGGCCGTGGCCAGCGCACCCACGCCGACGTTGAGCAGGCCGGTCGACCCGAGCGGGAACACCCAGCCGTAGCCGGGCAGCAACTCGCCGTCGGGACCGCGCAACTCCAGATGCGAGCCCATCACCCGTGCATCCGACAGCGGCGACGGCACATACGCGCGGGCGGCGACGCCGTAGGCGGTGTCGCGATGCCAGGTGCGCCCGAGGATCTTGCCCAGCCCGGACCGCACCCCGTCGGCGACGATCACCTGGCCGACGCGGATGCGGTGCCGCCCGGCCGGGGTGTCGAGGACGACCGAGGTGATCCGGCCGTCGTCGAGGACGACGTCGACGGCCTTGGCGGGTGCGGCCATCCGCGCACCGCGGCCGAGCGCGAACCGGCGGATCGCGTCGTCGAGTTCGGTGCGTGCGATGGCGCTGCCGTAGGTGGGGAAGCGGCCCGACGGCCACGGCACGTACACCGACCGTCCCCAGCCGTTGAGCTGCAGACCGTCCAGGCGCGGACGGCCGTCGAGCAGATCACCCATGCCCAGGGTGTCCAGCTCGGCCACCGCCCGCGGCGTCAGGCCGTCGCCGCAGGTCTTGTCGCGGGGGAAGGCGGCGGCGTCGGCGAGCACGACGTCGTACCCGGCGGCGGCGGCGTGGGCGGCGGCGGCCGACCCACCCGGACCCGCGCCGACCACCAGGACGTCGGCGGAGGTGGGGATGTCGATACGTGGCGCGTCGGTGGTCACCGGACAAGTATGTCGGCGCGCGGGTGGCCCACGTCGATCGGGCGGTGGGAGGGGCAACGGATAGGCTGCTTGCAGAAGTGCCCAGGCTCGGCGCGCCGACACCGGCGTCACGGGCAGGGCTGTCCACGTTCTCGAGGGGAGCGGCGCAACACGTGAAGTCGACATTCACCGGGGTAGACCTCGTGACCGACGAGTTCGCCGAGACGGTTCGATCGTCACTGGCGCGGGTCGAGGACCTGCTGCTGACCGAGCTGGCGTCGGGCGACGACGTGATGACCGAGGCGGCCACGCACCTGGCCAAGGCCGGCGGCAAACGGTTCCGGCCCATGTTCGCGATCCTGGCCGCCCAGTTCGGGCCCCAGGCCGGCAGCGACGACGTGATCACCTCGGCCACCGTCGTCGAGATGATCCACCTGGCCACGCTGTATCACGACGACGTGATGGACGAGGCGCCCATGCGACGTGGCGCACAGAGCGCGAATGCGCGCTGGACCAACTCGATCGCGATCCTCGCCGGCGACTTCCTGTTCGCCCGCGCCTCGCGGCTGGTGTCGACGCTGGGGCCCGAGGCGGTGCGGATCATCGCCGAGACCTTCGCCGAACTGGTCACCGGGCAGATGCGCGAGACCGTGGGTGCGGGGGAGGGCGTCGACCCGATCGACCACTACCTGAAGGTGGTGTGGGAGAAGACCGGCTCGCTGATCGCGGCCGCCGCCCGATTCGGTGCGATGGCCTCGGGTGCGTCGGCGACCGACACCGACCGGCTCTCGCGGATCGGCGACCTGGTCGGCACGGCCTTCCAGGTGTCCGACGACATCATCGACATCAGTTCTGCCACAGGCGATTCCGGTAAGACTCCGGGGACCGACCTGCGGGAGGGCGTGCACACCCTGCCGGTGTTGTACGCGGTGCGCGAGCAGGGCGCCGACGCCGACCGGCTGCGGGCGCTGCTGCTCACCGACTCCGGGGCGCCACGACCGCTGACCGACGACGACGAGGTGGCCGAGGCGCTGACGCTGCTGAACGCCTCGCCGGGGATGGCCGCGGCCCACGCCAAGATGGACGAGCTGGCCGCGCAGGCGCGTGCCGAACTCGCCCAGTTGCCCGACATTCCGGCCAATCAGGCGATGCGGTCGCTGGTCACCTACACCGTGGACCGGATCGGGTAGAGCGGGACGCAGACGTGCACATGGCGGGGGTAGGGAAACCAAACCGGACCCCGGATCGTTTGAGACACTGGATGGCGTTTGGCGCGCCAGGAGATCGAACGAGGGATTGATGCACTTCAACGGACTGAAAACGGCGGCCCTGCTGGGGTTGATGTCGGCGATCATCGTCGGGATCGGCGCAGCCTTCCGCAACCCCACCATCCTGTGGGGATCGGTGATCCTCGCGATCGCGGTGAACGGCTACGTGTATTTCAACAGCGCCAAGATGTCGTTGAAGGCGATGCACGCGCAACCGGTCACCGAGGTCGAGGCGCCGGTGCTGTACCGGATCGTCCGTGAGCTGGCGACGTCGGCGCGCCAGCCGATGCCCGCGCTCTACATCAGTCCCACCGAATCGCCGAATGCCTTTGCCACCGGCCGTAACCCGAAGAATGCGGCGGTGTGCTGCACGGCCGGTATCCTCCGCCTGCTCGACGAGCGGGAACTGCGTGCGGTGCTCGGCCACGAACTCTCGCACGTGTACAACCGCGACATCCTGATCTCCTCGATCGCCGGTGCGATGGCCGCGGTGATCAGCGGCCTGGCCAACTTCGCGATGTTCTTCGGGGCCTTCGGCGGCAACCGCGGCAACGGGCCCAACCCTCTCGTGCTGATCCTGATCAGCTTCCTCGGGCCGATCGCGGCGACGGTGGTGAAGATGGCCGTCTCGCGGTCGCGTGAGTACCAGGCCGACGAGTCCGGCGCCGAGCTCACCGGTGACCCCCTCGCCCTGGCGTCGGCGCTGGCGAAGATCTCCGGCGGCATCCAGGCCGCGCCGCTGCCGCCGCAACCCGACATCGCCGCCCAGCAGCACGCGATGATCGAGAGCCCGTTCCGGGCCGGCGATCGGATGGCGAAGATGTTCTCCACCCACCCGCCGACCGAGGACCGCATCCGCCGGCTGCACGAGATGGCCCGGCGCGGGACGGGCGGCAGCGCCCACTGAACGAGTTCGGGCGCCCGGTGAACGGCATGGGGTGCCCGGTCAACGGGATGGGGTGCCCACTGAACGAGTTCGGGCGCCCGGTCGACGGCTGGGTACGCAACAGCGCCCACCCGAGTCGTCGAGTGGGCGCTGTGGTCGGTGTGGCCCGAGGAGCCGGTGTGGCCCGGGAATCAGGGGCCACGGCCGGGCGGCGGTTGGGGTCTAGCGGTAGTTGACGAACTGCAGGGCGATCCCGAAGTCCTCGCCCTTGAGCAGTGCGATGACGGCCTGCAGGTCGTCGCGCTTCTTGCTCGACACCCGCAGCTCCTCGCCCTGGATCTGCGCCTTGACGCCCTTGGGGCCCTCGTCGCGGATCTTCTTGGAGATCTTCTTGGCGTGCTCGGAGTCGATGCCCTGCACGAGGCTGCCGGAGATCTTGAACTGCTTACCGGAGCCGACCGGCTCGCCGGCGTCGAACGCCTTGAGCGAGATGTCGCGGCGGATCAGCTTCTCCTTGAACACCTCGAGGCCCGCGAGGACACGCTCCTCGGCGTCGGAGGTGATGATGATCACCTCCTCGCCGGACCACGCGATGTCGGTGTTGGTGCCACGGAAGTCATAGCGCTGGGACAGTTCCTTGGCGGCCTGGTTGAGGGCGTTGTCGACTTCCTGACGGTCGACCTTGCTCACGACGTCGAACGATGAATCAGCCATGTCCGACAGCATAGCCGCGTTCGGTTGCCCCGCGACGACCCTTCTGACCAGCTGGTTTGCATTCCTGGGCGGGGGTCGTTGTATTGTTCTCAGGCGTTGATCGAACGGAGCTCGCGAGCCCCGGAGGATCGACACGGCAGGTTGCCCGAGCGGCCAAAGGGAGCGGATTGTAAATCCGTCGCGCAAGCTACATAGGTTCGAATCCTATACCTGCCACGACGTGGTTCTCGTCGTCCGCAACGAGCCCCGAAATCGCCCCGAACAGGCGATTTGGAGCTCAGACGGCCGAGTGTGTAACCTCGAAAAGGCTCTCGGGCCGGAAAGCATCAGCCAGATGCGCCACACCGAGAAACGCCCCCTTAGCTCAGTCGGCAGAGCGTTTCCATGGTAAGGAAAAGGTCGACGGTTCGATTCCGTCAGGGGGCTCGCTGGACTTGGATACCCGGTTCGGGTTTTTCAAGCCGCCATGGCGGTGTAGCTCAGCTGGTTAGAGCGCACGACTCATAATCGTGAGGTCGAGGGATCGAGTCCCTCCACCGCTACACAACTGCAGCGCCCGCGGCGGCTCGGTGAACACGGGAGCGCGAGCGAGACAAACAGCAAACCCGTGAAAGAAGGACACAGTGGCTTCCTCAACCGATGTGCGGCCCAAGATCACCTTGGCCTGTGAGGTGTGCAAGCACCGCAACTACATCACCAAGAAGAACCGTCGTAACGATCCCGATCGCCTCGAGATCAAGAAGTTCTGCCCGAACTGTGGCAAGCACCAGGCGCACAAGGAATCGCGCTGACCTCAGCGTCGGCGTTTCCGACACAGAGACAACACGTACGGACCGCCTCCACGAGGCGGTCCGTACGTGTTTTCGCCCAGTAGTGGGTGGCAGGGTGGCCTCACCGGCGCGGACCAGCCCTCGACGACCGACACGGCCGCAGCCCGGCCGGAGTGACGCAGGTAAGGAGCCCAGCATGTCGCAGATCACCGACGCCGAGATCCAGGAACGGATCGCGGCACTCAAGAACGGCGTGAAGCTCACCCCGGAGGAGATCGCCGAGCACACCAAGGAGATGGTGGGCTACAACTACACCGTCGACGACTACTACGAGGTCGGCCGGGAAGAGGTGCGCAAGCATGCGCGCGCGGTGCAGGACGACCATCCGGTGCACTGGGACGAGGAAGCCGCCAAGGCGATGGGGCATCCCGGCCTGATCGCCGCCCCGACCTTCGTGTCGGTGCTCGGCATCATCGCGCAGCGTCGTCTCTTCGAGGACATCGTCACCGGCTACGACCTGTGGCAGATCATGCAGACCGATCAGCGGCTGGTGTTCCACAAGCCGATCACCGTCGGCGATCGGCTCATCTGTGACGTCTCGCTCGACTCCTTCCGGCAGATGGCCGGCACCGACGTGATGGTGACCAAGAACGTCATCTGGAACCAGCACGACGAACCGGTGATGACCACCTGGACGTCGCTGGTCGCCCGACCGGCCGTCGAGGTCGATCCGGAGGTCGTCGACGAGCTCGAGCACGTGATGATGAACGTCGACCGCGAGCCGGTCCTGCCCAAGACCGTCCACGGACCGTTCGACCGGTACCACCAGCCCGACCCGGTGGTGGAGCCCAAGGCGTACAGCGCGATCTCCTTCGACGACCTCGAGGTCGGCCAGGAGCTGCCGCCGCTCACCAAGACGCTCACCCGCGGCAACCTGGTGAACTATGCGGGCGTGGCCGGCGATCCCAACCCGATCCACTTCTCCGACGAGGTGGCCAAGGTGATCGGGATGGAGACCGTCGTCGCCCACGGCATGCAGACGATGGGTCTGGGTGCGTCGTTCATCACCCGCTTCGTCGGTGATCCGGCCGCGATCTTCGAGTACAACGTGCGCTTCACCAGCCCGGTGTACGTCTACCCGGACACCTACGCGAACGTCGACTTCACCGGCAAGATCAAGTCGCTGGATCCCGAGACCCGTCGCGGCGTGATCGCGATCGTCGCCAAGCAGGGCGACCGCAAGATCTTCGGTCGCGCGCTGGCGCACGTGCAGTTCAACTGATCCGGCTGCGGACGGTGAACGCCGCGCAGGCGATCACCGCCAGACCGCCGATGACCAGCGCCGGGGTCGGCGTCTCGCCGAGCAGCACCACCGACCAGCCGACGCTGAGCACCGGCTGCACCAGTTGGGTCTGCGACACGGTGGTGATCGGGCCGATCGCCAGGCCGCGATACCAGGCGAAGAACCCGAGGAACATGCTGACCGCCGCGAGGTAGCCGAAGGCCGCCCACTGGCCGGTGGTGGCCTGCGGTGGATGGGCGACGACGTCGGCACCGGCGACCACCGCCATCACCGGGGCGGCGAGCACGAGCGCCCAGCAGATCGTCTGCCACGAACCCAGCTCGCGCGACATCCGCCCGCCCTGGGCGTAACCGATCGCCGCGGCGACCACCGCACCCGCGAGGTAGAGGTCGGCGAGACCTCCACCGGTGACCGACCCGTGGGCGAGCACGGTGAAGACGACGGTGACGAGCACCCCGGCCGTCGCCCCCACCCAGAACCGCGGGCTGGGCCGTTCGCCGGTGAGCAGTACCGCCACGACCGCCGTCGCGGCGGGCAGCACCCCGATCACGACCGCCGCATGTCCGGCGGGCACCTGTGGCAGGGCCATGGACGTGAGCAGCGGGAAACCCGCCACCACGCCGAAGGACACCGGGAGCAGCCGGATGATCTGTCGTCGCGTGGGCGGGCGCACGCGGCACGCCACGAGGACGGCGACGGCGAGCAGGGCGGCGATCACGGCGCGGCCGGCGGCGAGCTGGACCGGGGTGAGACCGGTGCCGCCGTCGTGCCGGACGGCGATCGCGGTGAACGGCACGGTGAACGAGAACGCCACGACACCGACCAGGCCCCACCCGATCCCGGACGACAGTCGGGGACCCGGCGATGCGGTGGGGGTGGATGACGACCGTGGACGTGTCGGCCCCGGCGGTATCACCGGGCCCGCCATCCCGATAGCGCTACTATGTTGATCCATGTCAGACGATAGCAGTGTGCGCATCGCGAGTCATCTGCGTTCGGTGGCTGCCGAACGCGGCCCCGGCGCGAAGTTGCCGTCGACGCGTGAACTCGCGGCGAGGTTCGGCGCGGGACCGGTGACGGTGCAGCGTGCGCTGGCGCGCCTCGTGGCCGAGGGGGTCGTCGAAACACGCTCGGGTGCAGGTACATACGTTCGGCGGGCGCCACGCGCCACGGTGTCCGGTGATCTCTCGTGGCAGACGGCGGCACTCGGGCCTGCACGCAGCGGGCCGTCGGCGGTGGGTTCGACGATGCGCTCGGTCCCGCACGACACCATCGCGCTGCACGGCGGCTACCCCGACACCACCCTGCTGCCGATGCGGGAGATCGCAAGCGCTTTCACGAGACTGACACGCGGCGGAGGCCGTCCCGAAGCGTTCGCCCGGCCGCCCACCGCGGGGCTGCCGGATCTGCGGCGCTGGTTTGTCGACGACCTCGACGCCGACGACTGGCGCGACTCCGATGCGCTGATCACCTCCGGCGGGCAGGCGGCGCTGGTGGCGACGTTCGGCGCGCTCGCGCGTCCCGGCGAGGCGATCGTCATGGAGTCGCCGACGTACTGGGGTGCGATCGCCGCGGCCCGGCAGGCGGGGCTGGTGATCGTGCCGGTACCGCGGACCGGTGGGGCGCCGTCGGCGGCCGATCTCGATGCCGCGTTCGCGTCGTCGGGCGCACGCCTGGCCTATGTACAGCCGAACTTCGCCAATCCCACCGGCGACGTCTGGACCGCGGCGCAGCGCGAGGCAATACTCGACGTGGTGCGGGCACATCGCACATTCCTGGTGGAGGACGACTGGGCGCACGACTTCGCGATGGACATCACACCCCGCCCGCTGGTGTGTGATGACACCGACGGGCATGTGATCTACATCCGGTCGCTCACCAAGAGTCTGTCGCCGACCGTGCGGGTGGCCGGGGTGCTCGCCCGTGGCCCGGCCCGCGCACGGATCGGCACCGCGCTGACCGTCTCGGATCTGTACGTCTCGCCGGTACTGCAGGCGGTGGCCCTCGACGTCGTGGCCCGTCCCGCCTGGCGCTCTCACCTGCACCGTCTGGCCCGGGCGCTGCAGGGGCGGCGTGATGCGCTGGTGTCGGCGCTGGCGGTGGGGGCGCCCATGATCGAGGTGCCTGCGGTGCCCCGTGGCGGGCTGAACCTGTGGGCGGCACTGCCGGCGCACACCGCGGACGGCACCCCGACCGACCCGGGTCTGGTGGCCGCGCGGGCCCTGGCCCTCGGCGTGGCGATCTCGCCCGGTCCGGAGTGGTTCCCGACCGAACCGACCGGTCCGTTCATCCGGCTGAACTTCGCCGCGGCGGGGCCCGAACGCTACGACGAGGCGGTCGCGATCCTGGCCGCGGCGGTCGATCCGGTGTGAGCCGGGACGTGCCGACGGGGGCATGACCAGCAGCGGGACGTCGCGAGCCGGGGCGTTTTGGGTTCCGTGGGGAAGGTGTTCTACACTGAAGTGTCTCGATTGATCTTGACTTGCGCGCTACCCCAAGGGTGGCGCGTTGGTTTTGTCAGAGGACCGCACTCGGCCGTAAGGTCGTGGACGGTTCCGTAGGGTGGATCGGGACAGGTGGTCGCACGGCCGGACGGGAGTGATCCCGCACCGGGCAGGTGACCGCAAAGGGGCGTAGCTCAACTGGCAGAGCAGCGGTCTCCAAAACCGCAGGTTGCAGGTTCAAGTCCTGTCGCCCCTGCCCTGGAGAGGGCACACGTTGACGAGAGGAACCTCGAAGGTGAGCAAGCGAGACCGAGCTGCCCGCGCCAAAGACGCCGGACAGGACGTCACGGCTTCGGCCGCCGACGAGCTCGAGGTCTCCGACGACACCGCCGCCGACGCGGCCGAGGGCACGGAGTCCGCAGAACTCCGGCCGTCCGGCAAGCGTTCGGGACGGGGACGCCGCTCGGCAGCGTCTGCCTCCGACACCGCCGATGACGACGCCGCTTCCGAAGGCGGGACCGCGGTAGCCGTCAAGGAACGCAAGAAGAAGGCCTCGCCGGAGGAGAGTCGGAATCCGTTCGTTCGGATCTGGCTGTTCCTGCAGCAGGTCGTCGCCGAACTGAAGAAGGTCATCTGGCCCACGCGGCGCGAGATGATCACCTACACGGTGGTCGTGCTGGTGTTCGTGATCGCCGTGACCGCCTTCATCTTCGGCATCGACATCGCTTTCGCCAAGGGCGTCCTCTGGCTGTTCGGCTAGCGACTCATCGCGGTGAGTCGTCCGGTCGGGCGTAGACGACGTCGACCGGAACTGTGAGAAAGAGGAGCGTGGGCAGCGTGAGCACCCCGGACAACATCGAATCGGCCGACGAGGCCGTCGTGGACGAGGCGATCTCCGCAACCGTCGACGAGACCGAGGACTCGGACGTCGAGGCCTTCGCCGACGACGCCGACGACGACATCGAGGCTGCTGACGCCGCCGAGGACGATTCCGACGAGGACGATTCCGACGAGGAAGCCGTCGAGGCCGAGGCCCCGGCCGAGCCCGTCGAGGAGGATCCGGTCGAGGAGCTGCGCAAGCAGTTGCGTCGCGCTCCCGGCGAGTGGTACGTCGTGCACAGCTACGCCGGCTACGAGAACAAGGTCAAGGCCAACCTCGAGACCCGCGTCCAGAACCTGGACGTCGGCGACTACATCTTCCAGGTCGAGGTCCCGACCGAAGAGGTCACCGAGATCAAGAACGGCCAGCCCAAGAAGGTCAACCGCAAGGTGCTGCCCGGCTACATCCTGGTGCGCATGGACCTCAACGACGAGTCGTGGGGCGCGGTGCGCAACACCCCGGGTGTGACCGGATTCGTCGGGATGACCAGCAAGCCGTCGCCGCTGAGCCTCAACGAGGTGATGCAGTTCCTGATGCCGCGCACCGAGGCCAAGAAGCCCACCAAGGCCGCATCGGTCGGCGAGAGTGTCGAGGCCGCAGCCGCCGCCGTCAGCGCCACCATCGAGGTGGACTTCGAGGTCGGCGAGTCGGTCACCGTCATGGACGGTCCGTTCGCCACCCTGCCCGCGTCGATCAGCGAGGTCAACGCCGAACAGCGCAAGGTCAAGGTGCTCGTCTCGATCTTCGGTCGCGAGACCCCGGTCGAGCTCGGATTCAATCAGGTCGAGAAGATCTGATCGGCGCCTGACAAGAGGTCCCGGGCCACTGCGTGACCGAGGGATCACCAGACTTCCACGCCTCCAGCGGACGTGGATCAGCAAGGAAACAACCAAGGAACACAGATGCCTCCCAAGAAGAAGAAGCTCGCCGGGATCATCAAGCTCCAGATCCAGGCAGGCCAGGCCAACCCGGCTCCGCCCGTGGGTCCGGCGCTCGGTCAGCACGGCGTGAACATCATGGAGTTCTGCAAGGCGTACAACGCGGCGACCGAGTCGCAGCGTGGCAACGTCGTGCCGGTCGAGATCTTCGTGTACGAAGACCGCTCGTTCGACTTCAAGCTGAAGACCCCGCCGGCCGCGAAGCTGCTGCTCAAGGCCGCAGGTCTGCAGAAGGGCTCCGGCGAGCCGCACGTCAAGAAGGTCGGCAAGGTCTCGATGGACCAGGTCCGCGAGATCGCCAAGACCAAGGCCGAAGACCTCAATGCCAACGACATCGACCAGGCCGCGAAGATCATCGCCGGTACTGCTCGGTCGATGGGTATCACGGTCGAGTGAGCTTGCGACCTCGCAAGCACACCGAGTGAGTTCGCGAACTCGCGAGCACACGAGGTTTGATCCAAACATTTTTCAGTGTGGGAGGGCCGGCTCGGTCCGCACCACCAACCCGCTGTGGTGATCACGGCGGAGAAGGAACAGAGCGATGAGCAAGAAGAGCAAGGCCTACCAGGCCGCGGCCGAAAAGGTCGACAAGACCAAGCTCTACAGCCCGCTGGAGGCTGCTGAGCTGGCCAAGGAAACGTCGTCGAAGAAGACCGACGCCACCGTCGAGGTCGCGATCCGGCTGGGCGTCGACCCCCGTAAGGCAGACCAGATGGTTCGAGGCACCGTCAACCTGCCGCACGGCACGGGTAAGACCGCCCGCGTGATCGTGTTCGCCGCCGGCGACAAGGCCGCCGAGGCCACCGCCGCCGGTGCCGACGAGGTCGGCGCCGAGGACCTGATCGAGAAGATCCAGGGCGGCTGGCTCGAGTTCGACGCAGCGATCGCCACCCCGGACCAGATGGCCAAGGTCGGTCGTATCGCCCGCGTGCTGGGCCCGCGTGGTCTGATGCCGAACCCGAAGACCGGCACCGTCACCACCGACGTGACCAAGGCCGTCAACGAGATCAAGGGCGGCAAGATCAACTTCCGCGTCGACAAGGCAGCCAACCTGCACTTCGTCATCGGCAAGGCATCGTTCGGTGCCGAGCAGCTGGCCGAGAACTACGGTGCGGCGTTCGACGAGATCATGCGTGCGAAGCCGTCTGCGGCCAAGGGCCGGTACGTCAAGAAGGTGACCGTCTCCACCACCACCGGTCCGGGTATCCCGGTCGACCCGTCGGTGACCCGGAACTTCACCGAGGCCGCTCAGGCCTGAGCGTCGTAAGATGTGAGACCCGCGAAGGGCCCGACACCACACGGTGTCGGGCCCTTCGTGCATGATCGGACTATTCGCCCACGCATGATCGACGACGACCGGTGCGGCGATGGAGATCCTTGGAGGTCGGTAGTGCTCAAGCGTTGGGTTCGTGGCGTGCCCGTACTCGTGGCGTTGCTCGTGTCGCTGGTGGTGTTGGTCGCCGGCTGTGGCAACTCCGACTCGGGGTCGGGGACGTCGACGAGCAGTGCGGCGGCGTCGGATATCGCGCGGATCGTGTCGCTGAGTCCGACCGCCACCGAGATGCTCTACGCGGTGGGCGCCGGCGACCAGGTGGTCGCCGTCGACGACCAGTCGGACTATCCGACGAACGCACCGCGCACCTCGTTGTCGGGGTACACCCCCAACGTCGAGGCGATCCTCGGATACGACCCCGACCTGGTGGTCCTCTCCGACGACAACAACGACGTCGTGGCCGGGTTGAAGGGCGTGGGTGTGCAGGTACTCGAACTCCCCGCGGCCAAGACACTCGACGACACGTACACCCAGATCGAGAAGGTCGGTACGGTCACCGGACACGAGCAGAAGGCCGGCGAGGTGGTGTCGTCGATGCGCACGCAGATCGAGGAGATCGTGCGCAGCGTACCCGAGCGTGAGGTGCCGCTGACCTACTATCACGAGCTCGACGACACCTTCTACACCGTCACCGACGACACCTACATCGGGCAGATCTACCGGATGCTCGGGTTGACGTCGATCGCCAAGGGACAGAACGGGTATCCGCAGCTGTCGGCGGAGTACATCATCGAGCAGGACCCGCAGGTGATCTTCCTGGCCGACGCCCAGTGCTGTGGGGTGACGCCGGAGAAGGTCGCCGCCCGCCCGGGCTGGGGTGACCTGCGTGCGGTGGTCGATCACGACATCTACGTCCTCGACGCCGACATCGCCAGCCGGTGGGGTCCGCGGATCGTCGACTTCATGCGGTCGGTCGCCCAGTTCGTCGCGGGCATCGACACCCAGCAGTGACCCGTCGCCACGTCGTCGTCCTGATCGGGGCGGTGGTCGTCCTGTTCGGCTCCTGTCTGCTGGCGGTGATGGTGGGACCGGCGGGATTGTCGGCCAAGGGGGTGCTCCTCGATCTGCTCGACGGTCTGCCGCTGATGGATGTGGAATCCGGGTTGTCCGGCAGGCAGCACATCATCCTGTGGGAGGTGCGGATGCCACGGGTGGCACTCGCGGTGCTCGTCGGGATGATGCTGGCCGTCGCCGGCGCCGCCTATCAGGGGGTGTTCCGCAATCCGCTCGCCGACCCCTATCTGCTGGGCGTGTCCAGCGGTGCCGGGCTCGGGGCGACCGTGGCGATCGTCGCCGGCGGGGTGATCGGATCGGTCGGGCTGCCGGTGGCGGCGTTCGTCGGCGGGCTGGTCGCGGTGGCCGCGACCTATGCGCTGGGCAGATCGGTCGGTGGGGTGCGGTCGGAGGTGGTGATCATCCTCGCCGGCGTGGCGGTCGCGGCGTTCGCCAATGCCATCCAGACCTTCCTGATGCAGCAGCACGACGACACCCTGCGGCAGGTGTACAACTGGATGCTCGGGCGGCTGGCCACCGACGGCTGGAACGACGTCGTGACGGTGCTGCCGTATGTGGCGGTGTGCGTGGTGATCATCGTGGCGTCGGCGCGGATCCTGGACGTGATGGCGGTCGGCGACATCGAGGCGTCGAGCCTGGGTATCCGGCCGGAGCGGGTGCGGCTGGGGCTGGTGTGCGTGGCCACCCTGGGGACGGCCGCGGTGGTCTCGGTGAGCGGACTGATCGGATTCGTGGGCATCGTGATCCCGCATGCCGTGCGGATTCTGGTGGGGCCGGGGCATCGGCTGTTGCTGCCGTTGTCGATGGTGGTGGGTGCGGCGTTCCTGGTGCTCGCCGATGTGGTGGCCCGGACGGCGATGGCGCCCGCGGAGTTGCCGATCGGTGTGGTGACCGCCGCGATCGGGGCGCCGTTCTTCCTCGTCGTGCTGCGCCGGACCGGGCGGGGGATGAGCTGATGGGCGACGGTCACGGGATGGGTGTCGACGCGGGCACCGGGAGCGGTGTGCGGTGTCGCGGGCTGTCGGTGGCGCGTGGCGCGGTGACGGTGCTGCACGAGATCGACCTGGAGATCGCGCAGGGGACCTGGGTGTCGCTGGTCGGACCCAACGGCTCGGGCAAGACGACGCTGCTGCACGCATTGGCCGGGCTGGTGCAGGCCACCGGGGAGATCGAGCTGGCCGGGGTGAGACCGGGCAGCAGCCGGCGCCGGGCGATCGCGCGGGCGGTGGCGCTGATGCCGCAGCGGCCGGTGGTGCCCGAGGGGACCACTGTGCGTGAGCTGATCGCATTGGGGCGCACCCCGCACATCCCGCGGTTCGGGGCCGAGACCCGCCACGACCGTGACGTGATCGACGACATCATCGCCCGGCTCGACCTGGAGGAGCTCGCATCGCGTCAGGCGACAGCGCTCTCCGGCGGCGAACTGCAGCGGGTGGTGCTCGCCCGGGCCCTGACCCAGCAGCCGCAGGTGCTGCTGCTCGACGAACCGACCAGCGCCCTCGACATCGGCCACCAGCAGCAGGTGCTCGACCTGGTCGACTCGCTGCGCGTCGAGGCCGACCTCACCGTGCTGGCCGCCATGCACGACCTGACCTCGGCCGCCCACTACGGCGAGCGACTGGTGTTGCTGGAACACGGCCGGATCGTCGCCGACGGAAAGCCGTCGGAGGTACTCACCGAGGAACGCATCGACGCCGTCTACGGCGCACGCGTGGAGATCCTGCACCGCGCGGACGGACCGGCGGTGCTGCCGTTGCGGTCGCGGGGTTCCGGGAGCTGATCGGTCAGGACACGGGTATGTGTCAGAGGTCACTGTTAGCGTTGCGACGTCACCTGATCGCGGATCCGGAGGAAACATGGCACTGAGGGAAGTCGAGTTCACGTCGAGCAACGGACGGGACACCATCTACGGCTGGATCTACGAGCCGGTGCGTCCCGCCCGCGGGATCATCCAGCTCGTGCACGGTCTGGGCGAGCACTCCCGGCGCTACCTTCGCTTGATCACCGAACTGCTCGACGCCGGATTCGTGGTGGCCGCCGACGACCATGCCGGGCACGGCAAGACGGCGATGACCTCAGGGGTGTGGGCCGACGCCGGTCACGGTGCCGACCGGGTCGTGGTCGACGACGAACGTACCCTGCGCGACGCCGTCCGCGAGTTGCATCCGGAACTGCCGTACATCGTCTTCGGCCATTCGTGGGGGTCGATGATCGCGCGTGGGCTGGTCGGCGGCGACAGCGAGCCGGTGGCCGGGCTGATCCTGTGCGGTATCGCCGCCGGAATCGGTGGCATCGAACATGTCCTCGACCGCGAAGCCCTTGCCGCCGAACCCGATCCGGAAGCGCCCGCCGGCGAGACCTATGTGGTCTCGGTGTTCGACGGCTTCATCTCCCGGTACGGGCCCGGCGCGGGGCCGACCGCATGGGTGGCCCGCGATCCCGAGGTCGTCGCCGATCACGCGATCGACCCGCTGAACAACTTCGGCGCACCGATGTCGGTGCAGTTCCTGCAGGGGTTCGTGGACCTCTACGACGAGGTGAACGCCGAGGACTGGTATCCGAGCGTCCGCGCCGATCTTCCGGTGCTGATCCTCGCCGGCGACGCCGATCCCGTCACGAACTACGGCGAGGGTGCCTACCACGTCGCCAACCGGCTGATCGAGACCGGCCATCCCGACGTACGGACCCGCGTCTACAGCGGCTTCCGGCACGAGGTGCACAACGAGCCGGAGATCCGCGACGACGTGGCCGGGGAGATCATCGCGTTTGCCGACCGGTGCGTGGACGCCGGCTGACCGGTGGTGTTCGGGACAGGGCCTTTCAGGACAGGGCCGACCCCAGCTCGTCGGCCCGCTCGACCAGTTCGCTGCCGTCACGTGCGCTGACCACACCGTCGCAGAATTCGGCGTAGTCGGCGAGGGCACACCCGGTCTGCCCCCAGTAGCGCGACGGTTCCGGGGTGACCCAGGCGACCCGATGGGCGCGGCGGGCCAGCGCGGCGAACAGGTCGACGCGTGGATCGAATCCGTTGCTGCGGGCGTCGCCGACGACGAGAACCGAGGTGCGTGAACCGATCAGGTCTCCGTGCGAGTCGAGGAGACCGACCAGCATGGTGCCGTAGTCACTGGTGGCGGCCAGGTCGAGGCCGTCGGCGGCCAGCACCGACGTCAGTGCGGCGTCGGGCGTGGCGGTCACCCCGGATCGCAGTGCATCGGTGACCAGGACGGGGGTGTCGACAAAGGCGATCACTTCGCAGCGGTCACCGTACCGGTGCAGGGTCTGCGCCAGACGGAGCAGGAACCCCGCCACCGGCCGCACCGACAGTGACACGTCGACCAGCAGGAGCAACCGGACCGGGCCGGGACGCTGCGCCCGCCGCCAGAGTTGCAGCGGCACACCGTCGGTGGGGATCGCCGCACGCATCGTGCGCCGCATGTCGAGCATTCCGCGGTCGGTGCGGCGGGTGATCCGGCGGGGTGCCCCGCGCATCCGTTGCACGAGCCGATGGCAGGCCCGGTCGATGTCGGCCTGGTCGGTGGCGTGTGCGGTCCCCGGATGGTCGGCGATGACCGGTGCGGCCTGGGTCAGCCGTGCCGCGAGTGCGTCGACGAATGCGGTGAGAGCCCGTTCCAGTTCGGCGCGCTGCCTGTCGTCGAGCCCCTCCGCACCGTCGGTGCCGTAGGCACTGCGGGCGTCGTAGGCGTCGAGAGCGGCCAGGATCGCCGCGGCGCCCTCCACGCCGAGCGGAATGCCGCGGACGCGGGCGGCCGCGCCGACGAGCTCGCCGACGGTCGACGAGTCGGCCTCGTCGACGTCGATCGTGTAGGTGACACCGCCGGCCACGGACTCGGTGTCGGCGTCGACGCCGAGTTGTTCGGCCCCCGCGGAGACGGTGAAGTCGTTCTCCTCGCGGTGGGCGCTCTCACCGTGCCGCTCGCCCGCATCAGGGTCGGAGGCCATCAGGTCACCGATCTCGTCGGTGTGTTCGTCCGCACCGATCCGGCGTCCGGCGCCGGTGAAGTCCTCGTCCCACACCACGTCGTCGGGAAGGTCGGCCGCGACGCCGCGCGGCCGGGGCAGCGTCTCGGCATCGGTCGCGTCGACGCCGAGGAACACCAGGGCGAAGGCGACACCGAATCCGGGGTTCTCGTGGACATATTTGACCGTGACCGACCGCAAAGCGGCGCACAGGGCTTCGGTGTCCGATCCGCCGACGATCGCCAGGACCCGCCGGATCTCGATCACCTCGGCCGGTGACACGCCCACCCCGCAGCGCCGCAGCGTTTGGCCGAAGACGGTGGCGATCACATCGAGTGTGACATCCCGCGGGGAGTCCGAAGGCGGTGCGGACCGGTGTGGGGCGGGTCGTCGTATGGTCACCATGGGCGGATCAGCGTCGGCCGTTGCTGCGGGCACGGCCGGCACCGAAGGCGGTGGCGGTGACCGATCCGGTGGCGGTGGCGCCATCGGCACCGACTGATCCCGGCGTCGCGGCGGACCGCGCAGCGTGAGCACCCTCCCGTAGCCGTCCGGAAGGTGCTGTGTCGGAATCGAGTTCGCGACGGACGACGTCGAGATCGGTGCCGAACTTCACCAGCAGCGACAACAGCGGTCGTCGGGTGTCGCCGGACCGGTCGTCGTCGGGAAGGGGGTCGCGGAGCAACGATGCGGCGCGGGCGGCGTCGATGACCTCGGCGATGGACGGGCTCTTGCGCAGCGGCAGGTCGCGCAGGCGGCGGGCGAGCTCGACGACCTCGGCGATCACCGAATCCTCGACCTCCGGGGCGCGTACGCCCACGATGCGGCGTTCCTGATCGGCGTCGGGATAGGCGACCTGGAAGTGCAGGCAGCGGCGTTTGAGTGCCGGTGACAGTTCGCGGGTGTCGTTGGAGGTCAACACCACCCACGGGGCCGAGCGTGCGGTGAAGGTACCGAGCTCGGGGACCGTGACCTGACGTTCGGCGAGCACCTCGAGCATCACCGCCTCCATCGACTCGTCGGTGCGGTCGATCTCGTCGACGAGCAGGACCGTCGGCGTGGCCGAGCGGATCGCGGCCAGCAGCGGCCGGGGAACGAGGAAGTCCTCGGTGTACACCCCGACATCGGTGCGCGCCAGGGCCGCCGACGCCGCGGACAGGCTGGGTTCGGCCGCCAGCTCGGAGCCGATCCGGTCCCGCAGCATCTGCACATGCAGCAGTTGCCGGGCGTAGTCCCACTCGTAGAGAGCACGCGACTCGTCGAGGCCCTCGTAGCACTGCAGCCGGATGAGATCCCGACCCGACGCTGCCGCAAGCGATTTCGCGAGCTCGGTCTTGCCGACGCCGGCCGGGCCCTCCAGCAGCAGCGGCCGGTCGAGCAGCGTCGCCAGATGTACCACGACGGCGAGATCGTCGGCGATGAGATATCCCTGGCCGCGCAGTGCCTCGGTGAGATCGTCGACGGTGTCGAAGGTGGTCTGAGTTGACGGGAGGAGTTGGGGAGTGGGGAGGGTCTGCGATTCGGGCATGGCTCCTCGGCGAAGGTCAGGCGGTGGGGACAGAGTGGTGGGGACAGGGTGATGGGACAGGGGTGCGGATCGGCCCGGGCGAGGAGGTCAGATCGATATGACCTCGCCCGGACCGACCCGCTGTCGGGAGTTGCTCAGGCTCCCGGTCTCGATGAGCGCTACCGGTGGCCGGCCCGTGGGCCGATCAGTAGCTCCCGGTCATGGCGTGGGTGACCATCGGGACGAGCGATTCGACGGTGCATTCACGCGGGTTGCCGGGGGTGCACCAGTCGCCCATCATGTGCTCGGCGATGGCGCGGATCTGCTTGTCGGAGGTGTCCATCGTCTCGCCGCGGCCCTCGTACTTGCCGGTGTTCATCCGGTTCTTGTCGTAGCTGTTGACGCTCAGCTGCCCGAAGTTGTCGGGGATACCGAGGTCCTTGGACAGGCGGATGGCCTCCTCGACCGCGGCGTCGGCGGCCTGCACGGTGGTCATCCGTGAGGTGTCGATGCCCAGCAGGGCGGCGATGTCGGCGTAGCGCTCGTAGCGGCTGGGCAGGTTGTACTCCCACACCCGCGGCAGGGCGATCGCGTTGTTCAGCCCGTGGTGGCTGTCGTAGAAGGCGCTGACAGCGTGTGACAGCGAGTGGATCAGGCCGAGACCGCCCGAGTTGAAAGCCTGTGCGGCAATGTATTGCGCGTGCATCATGCCGGTGCGTGCCTCGAGGTTGCGGGGCTCGTAGACCGCCGTGCGCAGGTGATCGCGGATCAGCTCGATCGAGTACTTGGCGTTGCCGAGCGACGGCGCGAAGTCGAGCCGGGACACGTAGGGCTCGCTGGCGTGGGCGAGGACGTCGAAGCCGCAGAACGCGGTGAAGTGCTCGGGGCAGCTGTAGTAGAGCAGCGGGTCGTCCATCGCGAGATCGACCAGACAGGTGTCGTCGAAGGCCACCCACTTGTGCGGCTGGTTCATGTCGGAGGTGTCGGTGATGACATAGGCCCACGAGGTCTCCGAGCCGGTGCCCGCGGTGGTCGACACCGCGATGTGCTTGGGGTTCTCCTTGTTGGTGGCCTTGGAGAAGCCCTCGAACTCGTTGATGTTGCGACCGTCGTGGGCGATAACCATGCGGGCACCCTTGGCGGCGTCGTGGCTGGAGCCACCGCCCACGGAGATGATGCCGTCGCACTTCTCCGACTGGTAGAGCGCCGCGGCATCCATGCAGTTGTAGTCCTTGGGGTTGGACTCCACCTTGTCGTAGAGCACCACGTCGACACCCTGGTACTCGATCTTGCCGACCAGCTCCTCGATGATCCCGGAGCCGCGCAGACCCGTCGTCATCAGCAGGACCCGGGTCATGCCGAGGTTCTTGGCCTCCACCCCCAGCATGTCGTGGGCACCGACACCGATCTTGGCGTTGGGGAACGGATGGAAGTCCTTGATCGGGAAGTCCCAGATCTGGTTCAGCTCAATGGCCATGTGGGTGAACTCCTTGGTTCGGCGAACTGCGTACACCTACGAGGGTGTGGCCTGGGTCATACCCAACACAAGAACACCTGAACATATACACATATGTTCAGACCCGATGGTGAGTGATCATCCTGTCCGAACCGTCAGGTCGAGGGACTGTGGTACCACTGGGAGCCGGATGGATGACGCCGGGTCGACGTGCGAGAGGGGGCGCCGTGAAGGTGGTGCTGCTCGGGACCGGATCGGCCGATGGCTGGCCGAATCCGTTCTGTCGCTGCGAGTCCTGCGCAGACGCGGTGCGTCACGGTGAGATCCGCGGACAGACCGCGGCGCTCGTCGACGATGTCCTGATGCTCGACATCGGCCCGGACGCACCCGGCGCCGCGGTACGTCAGGGGCATTCGCTGGCCGGCGTGCGTCATGTGCTGATCACGCACGCACACTCCGATCATCTCGGACCGCAGGCACTGCTGACCCGATCATGGGTCGCCGGGCTCGATGCGCTCGAGGTGTACGGCCCGGCCGATGCACTCGAGATGGGCCGCCCCTGGGTGGGGCCGGGTGACCCGGTGCGGTTCATCCCGGTGTCGGCCGGGGACCGGATATGTGTGGGGGAGTACGACGTGCGGGTACTTCCGGCGCGGCACAGCGTCTTTCGTGAGGGTGATGCGGTGCTCTACGACGTGGCCGGCCCGGACGGGACGCGCATGCTGTGGGCGACGGACACCGGGGTGTGGCCGGCCGGCTGGTATGCGGCCGTGGACGGTGCGGGGTTCGATGCGGTGTTCCTGGAGGAGACGTTCGGGGATCGGGGCGAGTTGTCGGCGGGACATCTGGGGCTGGCGGGTTTCGCCGAGGTGCTCGGGGAGTTGCGTTCGGTCGGGGCGGTGGATGAATCGTCGGACATCGTGGCCGTGCACCTGGGACACCACAATCCCGGTGTCGTCGAATTGCGGGAACGGTTGGCGGTGCTGGGTGCGCGGCCCGGCGTCGACGGGGAGGTGGTGATGGTCGGAGGTGGGCGGGGCGGGGCTCGGACGCTCGTTGTCGGGGGAGCGCGGTCGGGGAAGTCGCGATATGCCGAACACCTGATGCGTGCGCAGCCGGCGATCACCTATGTGGCGACCGGAGGCGGCTCCACCGATGATCCGGGGCGGGCCGACGATGGTGAATGGGCCGAGCGGATCGCCCGGCATCGGGCGGATCGGCCGTCGTGGTGGGAGACCATCGAGACCCACGATGTCGTCGGAGTGCTGCGGACGGCGGAGGCGCCGATCGTGATCGATTGTCTGGGAACGTGGTTGACCGCGCGACTGGATGCGCACGGGGTGTGGTTGGGTGGTGACATCACGCCGGTGGAGGCCGACGTCGAGGAGTTGTTGTCGGCGTGGCGGGACTGTGCGGTTCCCGTGGTCGCGGTGACCAACGAGGTCGGCAGCGGTGTGGTTCCAGGGTCGGCGTCGGGCAGATTGTTCCGGGATCTGCTGGGGCGGTTGAATGCCGCGGTGGCACAGGACTCGGATTCGGTGGTGCTGATGGTTGCCGGGCAGCCACTCGTGGTGCGGGGCGAATCGCCGGATACGCCCCGAGGTGACATACACCCGCGGGTGAATCCTCGGTGACAACCTCGGCGGCCGACGGGCGGTTCGCGACCAGATGCGATAGGACGGGAGGGAACGCTGTCGATCGGCCGAAACCCAGAGTCTTGATATATCTCAGAGTCTTGATCAACGAGGAGTTGCGATGAACGCCCACGGGACCAAACTGTCGATCATCGGGGCCGGTGCGGTCGGGACGGCGGTGGCATACGCATCGTTGATCCGTGGGGTGGCGCGCACGATCGCGCTGATGGACATCGACACCAAGAAGGTCGAGGCGGAGGTGCTCGACCTGTCGCACGGCCTGGAATTCGTGCCGCGCACCGACATCATCGGCGGCGACACGATGGACGTGGTGGCCGACTCCGATGTCGTGGTGTTCACCGCAGGCGCCAAACAGAAACCGGGACAGTCGCGGCTCGAACTGGCCGAGGCCACCATCGGGCTGACCCGCACGATCCTGCCGAAGGCCGTCGAGGTGGCACCGAATGCGGTGTTCATCATGGTGACCAACCCGGTGGACATCGTCACCAGTGCGGCCCTGAAGATCAGTGGGCTGCCGAACAATCAGCTGTTCGGCTCGGGCACCGTCCTGGACAGTTCACGCCTGCGGTTCCTGATCGCCAAGCATGCCGGGGTGGCCGTGCAGAACGTGCACGCATACATCGTGGGTGAGCACGGTGATTCCGAGATCCCGCTGTGGAGCTCGGCGTCGATCGGTGGTGTGCCGGTGACGGATTGGGATGCACTGCCCGGTCACGGCGCCTTCGACGAGGAGGTGCGGGATCGGATTGCGCACGAGGTGGTCAATGCCGCGTACAAGATCATCGAGGGCAAGGGTGCCACCAACTATGCGATCGGCCTCGCGGCCACCCGCATCGTCGAGGCCGTGCTCAAGAACGAGCACCGCGTACTGCCGGTCTCGACGCTGGCCACCGGTGTCGAGGGGCTCGACGATGTGTGTCTCTCGTTGCCGTCGCTGGTCGACCGCAGCGGCTGCGCACGCCGACTCGATGTGAGCGTCGACGACGCCGAGCGGGCCGGGCTGATGAAGTCGGCGCAAACCCTGCGGGAGATGCAGGCGCGCTTCGGATTGTGAGTTCGGGTTTCGGACGGCATCGGCACGCGAGTGCTCAGAGTCCGAGGCCTTCCAAGATCTCGACCAGGCGGGTTTCGATCGGCCCGACGGGGGTGATGACTTCCCGGATGGGGAGTCTCGTCTGTGTGTCTGTCGGGGTGATGTCGATGGGCGGTTCGATGTGGATGGGTGGGTCGAACACCTTGATCACCAGGGCATCGTCGTCGATCATGACGAATCCGTCGTCGGTGGTGCTGTCGAGAGTCACCTTGCCCGGCTGACCGGTACTGCTGGTGGTGGTGGTGGTGGTGTTGGTTTCGGTGCCGTGGATTTCGGCACGCACTTGCGCCAGGTGTGCCACATACTGTTGCCCGACATCCGGGAGCCGGTTGACCTGCTTCTCGTTCTGGGGTTGGCCGGGTTTCGCATTGCGTTGCCACCAGGTGCGGCCCTCATCCGGACCCGACCTGATTTTCCCGGTGGTGTACTGGCCGGGTTGATCACCGACCATCCGATGATGGGTGGGACACGCCGGTGCCAACTCGATGATGTCGGTCCGCCCGCCGTCGGCGAAGTCGTCGACTGCGTGATGGATTTCGACGTGTGCGGCGGCCCGGTCACATCCGGGTGCCGAGCAGTGATGGCCGTCGGGGGCGGAAAACAACATCAACCGTTGATGTTTGGTGGCTATCCGTTTCGCTTGCCCGAAGTACAGGGGGATCGCGGTGTGGTCTTTGAACACAGAGAGATACATTTGGGCGTCCGCGGCGAGATCCACCAGGTCTGACATGGGGATGAGGGTTCCGGTCGCGGTGATGGCGTATCCGGCTTCGCGGATCAGATCGTTCACATCGGTTTTGACGATCAATTGGATCGGGACACCCATGTTGGTTTTGCCGAGCATCCCGTCGGCGAGCACGGCGGTGAGCAGGGCGTTGACCGCATCGTGGTTGCGTTGGGGTTGGGTGCGCATGTCTTTGACCGCGGCAGCGTCCAATCCGTTGGGGTCGACGATTTCGGCGGTGCGGCTGTCGCCGTTCAGGCCGTTTGGTGTGTCGGGGTTGTTGACGCCGTGTTTGCCCCAGGCGGCGAAGAGTGTTTCGAGGCGGGCGCGCAGGATGGGGTCGACGTAGCCGGTCAGTTTGGACATGCCGTCGGCGCCTTGTTTGCCGAGGGTGATTCCGCGTCGACGGTCGCGGTCTTTCTTCTCGATCAACTCGCCGTCGGGGTCGATGTGGGCGATGATGCGGGAGCCGCAGGTGCCGAGTGCGGATGCCCCGAATTCGGTGGCGTGTCGGGCGAGGGTACGTTCCGCCGCAACTTTCTCGTCGTAGGCGGCGGCGAGGGGGATTTTCTTCAACCAGGACAGGGCGATGTCGATGTGGGTGGTGCCGGCGTCGCCGGAGGCGAACACTTTCGCGAGTTCGGGGTATTCGGCCTGGGTGGGTTCGCCGGTCAACGAGCGTTCGGGTTGGACGCGGTCCATCCGTTCGAGTCGGGCTTTGCAGTTGGAGGCGTGGAGTTCGGTGTCCATGAATGCGAAGATGGTGCGGTAGCCGCGGTCGCGGTGGATGTCTCGGTGGTTGATTTCGGTGATCACTCGGTCGCTTTGGAAGGTCAACCGGTTCAACGATTTTTCGGTGGTTTTCGCGATGGTGATCAGGGTGTCGGCGTCACTGGTGGTGAGGTCGGCGGCGGCGAGTAGGTCCAAGCCTTGCGTGATCAGGGCGACTGCTTGTGACACACGGGATTGGGGATCGGTTGTACCGATGTCGTTGGTCATCGACGCTCACCCCCCTGTCGCGTGAAGATCCTTTTATGATACAGGTGTGGCACTACTGACGATTCTGTGGGCACCCAACGGTGCGCCTAAAGCACGCAACGCCCTGTCTCCCATAATGTTTGGTTTGCGAAGACTAAACAGAAGGAGCAAGGCGTTGCGCACGACCACTGTACTGCAGAAGCTACTGGGAGTCGAGCACCTGACGGTGCTCGATGTGGAGTTTGTCGACAATGTCGGCACGTCGGGAGTAGTGGTGACGGTCCGGGCTCACGCCCAGACGCGATCTCGATGTCCTCGATGTCATAAGCGTTGTCCTGGATACGATCAGAGCAATCAGCCACGACGTTGGCGCCACCTCGACCTCGGTGGCTGGCGCTGCTATCTGCAAGCCTCGGTACGACGAGTACGGTGTCCAGAACACGGTGTGCTCACCGAAGAAGTGCCCTGGGCCAGGCCTGGGGCCAAGGTGACCAGGGCGTTCGACGACACTGCCGCGTGGTTGACCGCGCATTGTCCGGCAACGGCGGTGTGCGAGTATCTCCGCGTGTCATGGCGGACTGTGACCCGGAGCGTCGAACGCGTCGTCACTGACTACGTCGGAACTATCGACCGCCTGGATAACCTGCGGCGCATCGGTATTGATGAGATCGCCTACCGCAAAGGTCACCGATACCTGACCGTGATCGTCGATCATGACTCCGGCCGGCTGGTATGGGCGCGAGAGGGGGCCAGGAAGGAGACCCTGCACACCTTCTTCGATGAGCTCGGGGAGCAACGCACCGCGCAGTTGACCCATGTCAGCGCTGACGCCGCCAAATACATAGCGGTGGTCGTCGCCGAGCGCGCCCCAGACGCTATCTGGTGCATGGACCCGTTTCATGTGGTCCAGTGGGCGACAAAAGCTTTGGACCGAACCCGGCAACGAGTCATGCATCGGATCACGGGCCTGAGTAAAGTTGAGCGACGGAATCTGCGGTGGGCGATGCTGAAGAATCCAGAGAACCTGACCGATACCCAGTTGCATCTGCAGCACAAAGTCGTTTCTCGGGCAAACGATGAGTTGGCCCGCGCCTATCAACTCAAAGAGCAACTGCGGTATGTATTCCACGGCAAGCACAACGACCCCTGGCGGGCGATCGGGCGGTGGATCATCTGTGCTCGAGAGAGCGGGATCATCGAGATGCGCGGACTCGCCACCAGCGTCGAGGCGCAGAAGACTCAGATTTACAACTCGATCGTGAGTGACGTGTCGAACGCGCGGGTGGAAGCCACCAACACGCACCTTCGTGCAATCACGAAACGCGCATACGGATTTCATACACCCGAAGCCCTTATCGCGATGTCGACACTCACGCGGGGAGGTGCGTGTCCTACTCTCCCGCAGCGTAATTGACCCACAGAAAGATCAATAGAGCCACAGGTGTTCGATGGTGTGCGCAATGGGTTTGGGGTGGTGGGTTTTCGGAGCGTGTTGCAGGAGTTTTGCGAGTTGGGTTCTGCTCGATCGGTTACGCCCAGTGGGTGGTTGTGTTGTCGGATGTGGTCGTCACTCGAGGCGGCCTGCGGAGATTTCGACTCGGGTCCTCGCTGCGCTCGGTCCCGGCTCAATCAGCAAAAGAGCCCGGCTCAATCAGGCAATCAGCAAGCAGCGGTTGGTGGTTGAGCCGATGAGGAGCGTAGCGACGAGGCGTGTCGAAACCTCAGACGGCCGGGCTCGTCGACGTGACCACCTCGGAGGTGGTCACCACCCAGCGCATGCTGCGGAGATTTCGACTCGGGTGCTCGCTGCGCTCGGTCCCGGCTCAATCATCAATGCCTAGTGGGTGGTTGAGCCGATGAGGAGCGTAGCGACGAGGCGTGTCGAAACCTCAGACGGCCGGGCTCGTCGACGTGACCGTCTCGGCAGTGGTCGCCTCCCGGCGTGTGCTGCGGAGATTTCGACTCGGGTCCTCGCTGCGCTCGGTCCCGGCTCAATCATCAATGCCTAGTGGGTGGTTGAGCCGATGAGGAGCGTAGCGACGAGGCGTGTCGAAACCTCAGACGGCCGGGCTCGTCGACGTGACCGTCTCGACAGTGGTCGCCTCCCGGCGTGTGCTGCGGAGATTTCGACTCGGGTCCTCGCTGCGCTCGGTCCCGGCTCAATCACCAATGCCCAGTGGGTGGTTGAGCCGATGAGGAGCGTAGCGACGAGGCGTGTCGAAACCTCAGACGGCCGGGCTCGTCGACGTGACCACCTCAGAGGTGGTCGCTACCCGGCGCATGCTGCGGAGATTTCGACACGGGTCCTCGCTGCGCTCGGTCCCGGCTCAATCGGCAATGGTCAGTGGGTGGTTGGGCCGATGAGGAGCGGAGCGACGAGGCGTGTCGAAACCTCAGACGGCCGAACTCTGGGACGTGACCACCTCAGCAGTGGTCACCACCCAGTGCACGCTGCGGAGATTTCGACTCGGGTCCTCGCTCGGCTCGGTCCCGGCTCAATCATCAAATGGAGGTCTCCGGTTCAATCAGTTACGCCCAGTGGGTGGTTGAGGCTCGGGGGTGGTCGCCACCCGGCGCATGCTGCGGAGATTTCGACACGGGTTCTACTCGGCGGGTCGGCGACGGAGTGGTCGACCCAGGCGGCGGGGCGAATGTCTCTGCCCGGCATGTCGGTCAGGTCGGGGCCGGCGCGTCCGGGAGGGTGTCGCCGACGATCTGGCGAAGTGCCGCAACATGTCCGGCGAATGCATCCCGGCCGGCGGGGGTGAGTTGGGCACGGACGGTGCGGCGTCGGCCGGTGGTGGGACGTTCGGTGGTCACGTAGCCGGCCGTCTCGAGGGTGGTGAGTTGTTTGGACAGAGCCGAATCCGACAGGGCGAGGCGGTCTTTCAGATAGGCGAAATCGGCCCAGTCGGCGGCGGCGAGGGTGGCCATCAGCGACAGTCGGGTGCTGGGATGGATGAGCTCGTCGAAACGCGGTTCGGTCATGCCCGACGCACCCGGGTGCGGGGTCGCAGGGCGGCCAGGATGTCGGGTCCACCGAAGCCGATCACCGCGGCGACGACGATCCCCGCCCACAGGCTCGGGTGCGTGGTGCCGTCGGCCTGCAGGGCGAATGCGATGCCGATGGTGAGCGCGACGGCCGCCACCAGGATGCCGATCACGATCAGGGGGATGCGCCGGTCGGCGGTGTCGCGGGAGACCTGGAGTCGTGTGGTGCGCCGGCGGCCGTCGAGCAGGCGGGATGCGACTGTGGCATGTCCGGCGCCGAAGATCACGGTCGCGATGGTGGTGACCCACCAGGGTGCGAACTGCCCGATCGCGCCGAGCGCCACCCAGCCGCCGGCCATCGCCCACCAGTAGCCGCGGGGGAGTCCGATCTCGTCGGTGACGTGCTGGTGTGCGGTGGCCACGGCACCGAGGGCGGCGCGGGCCTCATCAGGGGAGATGTCGGACATGGGGACCTCCGGTAGATTCGGATCATTACTTTCCGGTCTGGAAAGTAGTCTGCTACTTTCCAGGTGGGAAAGTCAAGGATTCGCTGTCGGTCCGGATGCCGGGTGGGTGTCGGGTCGGTGGGGGACGGTCGAGAACTTCGAACGAATTCGGGCCCGAGTGGAACCAGACGGCGCTGGAAATAGTCTGATCTGTATGCGCGACGACAAGCTGCTGACCCGCATCGCCGGTCTGCTCCGGCAGGCCGAGAACACCGACAACCCGCACGAGGCCGAGACCTTCATGGCGGCCGCCCAACGGCTGGCGACCGCGTCGGCCATCGATCTCGCGGTGGCCCGAGCACATGATCCGGCCGCACGCAGTCGCACCACGCCGATATCGCGGCAGGTCACGATCGGCGAGTCGGGCAAGCGTGGACTCAAGACCTACGTGCTGCTGTTCGTGGCGATCGCGCGTGCCAACGATGTGACCGTCGACGTCGCGGGCAACTCCACATTCGTGATGGCCTACGGATACGAGGCCGATATCGACACCTGTGAGGCGCTGTACACCTCGCTGGTGGTGCAGATGGTCGCCGCCAGTGACGCCTACCTGCGGTCGGGCGACTACAAGCAGGAGATGTCGGCGCGGGTGGTCACCCGTGGACAGGGTTGGCGTGCACGCAAGGTGGTGGAACGAAAACCGTTGGCGCCCATCACTGCACGACTCAACTTCCAGTCCGCCTTTGCCGAGCGGATCGGCAAACGACTCGCCGAGGCGCGCGACGCGCAACGGGAGGAGGCGATCGCCGCGGAGACCGACGTGCCCCTCGCGGCCGACGGTACCGAGCGGATCGGCTCGTCGTCGACGGCGATCGCCCTGCGCAACAAGGAGCTCGAGGTCTCCGACTACTACCGGTCGGAATCACAGGCGCGCGGGACGTGGCGGCCGAGCAGTGCATCGGCAGGGTACTCGGAGGGGGCGCGCAAGGCCGGTGACCGGGCCGGACGCCGCGCCAAACTGGGTGCCGACCGCGAATTCGGCGCACCCCGCGGGCAACTCGGTTCCTGAGCGGCCGGCGACCGATGCCGGATGGTCAGGACACCGCCCGGATCAGCTGAGCGCGGTGTGCAGAGCGGTCTCGTAGCTCTCCTGCTGTTCCTGCGGGGTGTTGGCCGGGAAGCTCATCGTGATGTCGAGCAGCTGGAACGCATCGAGGTTCTCGCCCGCCCAGAGCTCGGCGCGACCGGTGGTGGGGAATTTCATCAGGGTGAACTGGTCGGTGGTGAGCGCGAGGGTGCAGCCGGCCTCGGGACACAGTTGCGTCGTCGCATCCTTGCGACCGGTCACCGGGCGCCCGGCCTCGGCGATGGCGTCGGCCAGCTGGTCCAGCGTGACCGGATCGACCTGGTTGCTGCGCAGCGCGGTCTCGACGGCACGCTCCTCACTCGGCGAACTGCATGCCGCGGCACCGAGAGCACCCAGCGCGATCAGACACCCTGCCACGGCGCGCCGAAGATGTGCGCGGGTCCGGTCCGCCGGGTGTCGGGACGAGATTACGGTCATGCGCCGATGCTAATGCGCTGTCGGGGTTCGGCGGCCGGAACGCCGGTGATCCGGGCGAGCCGACGACCCAGCGCGCCGTCGTCGACCACCACTGTGTGCACCAGCGTCGCCGACACCACCAGGACCGCCGCGTAGAGGAACAGCCAGCTGATCGCGACGAACACCAGGCCGAGGGTGCCGTAGTGCGCCAGGGTGTCGGACATGATGGCCGGCAGCACCACCCGGCTGCCCACCATGAGCACCGTGATCAGAAGGCTCGTCAGGGCGGCGTTCACCGCCAACAATCGCATCGGGACCTGCCGGGACACGAGCAGTCTGGGGATGACGATCCACGTTATCCACCAGACCGCGAAGGTGCCGACGAACTCCAGGATCACCCCGGCGATACCGAACCCGTTCAGTCGCACCCCGGACAAGCTGATCCGGTGCAACGGCACGATCAGGCCCTGCATGATCACCGCGATCGGGAGGACGAAGATGACCACCACCCACCGCCACCATCCGGTGGCGGGGAGCCGGTTGACGTGCCAGGTGTCGGTGAACATGCGGCCTAGGGCCCGGGACAGCGAGGTGGCGCCGGCGATCACCATCAATGCGCCGATCACCCCGAACGCGCCGAGGGTGGCATCGGTCTGGGCGGCCGGGATCGACACCCGGGACGGGTCCACACCGAATCCGTCGAACGCCTTGTCCAGGAACCGCCGGCCCACCGGGATCGTGGTCAGCAGGATGACGATCGGCAGCACCGATGTGAACGCCTGCGCCGCCAGGGTCATGGCACGGTCGGAGAGACCGGCGGTCACCACGTCACGCACGATGCGCATCGACAGGGCGGCGCCCGGTAGCGTCATGGCACGATCGGCCGCGACCCGGGCGCGGGCCCGCAGGATCGCCACCCGGCCCGACGGGGCATGCTCGGAGGGGGCTTGATCGGGTGCGGCCTGATCGGAAGGGGCCTGATCGGGCATGGGGACACCGACTCCTTCCGACGGGTGATGGTGCGATCGTAGTCGGGGACCGGCGAGGCGAGAGGACGGCGGCATGAGCCCACGTGACGTCGGGCGCGCTCAGATGTATGCCGCCGAACGCCTGGTGTTCCGGATGTTCGAGCGTGCCGGGTCGGCGCGGACCGTGCAGATCGCCGGCACCGAGCTGACCCTGCCCACCGAGGCCCTGTTCGGATCGGTCGATTCCGTCCGCGACTACGTGTCCCGGGTGGTGTCGATGCCGGCGGTGCTCGAGCGCTTTCCGCGATCCGGGGTGCCGGTCGCGGTGCGATCGCGTGGCGGATTCCGCTCGGCCGAGTACCGGCGGGTCGGCGGGCACGCCGAGATCGCCATCCCCGACACCCGAGAGGGGCGCTGGGCTCTGCGCGAACTGGTGGTGCTCCACGAACTCGCCCACCACCTCGACGACGGCGACGGTCCCGCGCACGGTCGCGGCTTCGTCCTCACCCTCACCGAACTCGTCGGGACCGTACTCGGCCCCGAAGCCGGATTCGTCTATCGCGTCATCCTCGCCGAGTCCGGGGTGCGATGAGTGGTCGAGTTCGCCGGTGGGCCGATCGTGTGGTTGCCGACATTCTCGTCTCGCCGGGTTTCGACTCGGGTCCTCGCGATGCTCGGTCCCGGCTCAACCACCAGATCATGGGGCTCGGTCAATCATGGTGCCGCCGTTGTTGGTTGAGCCGACGCGGAGCGTAGCGACAAGTCGAGTCGAAACCTCCGCCGGCCGGGTTCTGAACGTAACCACCGGGTTCGAGGTGGTCACCGACATCGTCGACTCGCCGGGCTTCGACACGGGTCCTCGCTACGCTCGGTCCCGGCTCAACCATCCAACGTGGTTGCGGCCGTCCTCGTCTCGCTGGGCCCGGATCGATCATCCAATGGTGTTGAGGGTGGGCGTATCTCGCTCGGTCCCGGCTCAACCATCCAACGTGGTTGCGGCCGTTCTCGTCATCCGGCTGATCCTGCCGGGTTCAGCTCCCGAAGGGGTCGTTCTGCTCGATCGGCAACTGGCACACGGTGGTTTCGGTTGCGCTCACCTGCTCTGCGAAGGCGCCGGCCGCCTGGAAGGTCAGGTAGCTCGGGTGGGCCGGATCGAGGACCAGACGCTGACGCCGGCCGCGGGCCTTGATCAGGTCGGGGACCACGGTCAGGTAGCGCGGGAAGCTGGCCGCGTACACGTCGACCCGCAGTCGGTGACCCGGCTCGATCACCGCATCGGTGGGGACCAGGTCGACGTCGATGCGGACCGGCTCGTCGGTGGGCACCGGCATCTTGCGCTTGCGGGACAGATAGTGGTGCGCGGCAACCAGGCTGCCATCGGAGGCATAGGTCGACGACGACGGATCGAGCGCCCGGTTGGACGCCGACAGTGCGCCGTTGCTCAACACGCGCGACGTGCCGTCGGGGGCGACATCGTTGACCGTGACCGCCCAGATTCCCTCGTGCGCGGTGGTCGCCACGTTCAGGCGCAGGTTCATCGCGCCGCTGAGCGTGACCGCCTCCTCGGCGGGGGCGGTGGTGAACGAGAGGGCACCGCGTTCCTGGAACCGGGCGTCGACGGTGAACTTCTCGCCGAACATCATCGTCACGCCTGCGGTCACCTGCGTCATGTCGCGGGACACCATGCCGCGGAGGTCCGGACGCACGTGCAGATCCGACACCGAACCGCCGGGGCTGCTGCTCAACGACCCGTCGTGCACGGCGTGGCCGGCGGTGTCGGACGACTCGTCGACCAGGTACAGCCGCTGCGGGCGCACCCCGTCACGGGGGAACGATGTGCCCGACGTCCACTGGCCGCCCTGCTGATGCATGGTGACCGGGCCGTAGAACTCGATCCCGTTGCGGTGGCCCTTGAGCCAGCGGTCGAACCAGGCGCGCTCGAGCACGTCGAGCCGGGGCGGGGAGAACCGTCCGCCGTGACCGAAGCCGACGTCGGCGTGGTAGCCGTCGCCGACCAGCATCTGCTTGCGGCCCGGCTCCATCTGCAGGCGCTCGTACACCCCGGTCGCGCTGCGGCCGAACAGGTCGTGCCAGCCGCCGACGGTGAACGTGGGCGCCTCGATCCGATCGATCTGCGGATCGCGCTCGTCGAAGTACGGGTCGTCGAAGATGCGGTCGTCGCGGGCGGTGAGGAATCCCCACAGCAGGGACGGCATCTCGGTGGCAGGTGAGGTGATCCGATCTCGGAACCAGCGCAAGGTGTTGCCGCGCACCAGATCCCGCATATATGTGGACGGGTTGGGCACCCACTTGAGGATGTTCACCGCCGACAGCCACAGCGGGATGAACGCCGACGGCATGCCGCCGGTGATGTAGACGTCGCGGACGATGTCGTCGCAGCCCTCGACCGCGAACACCGCGCCGAGTTCCGCGGGCCGCTTGTCGGCGGCCTGCAGTGAGTTGATCGCCGAGTACGACCAGCCGGCCAGACCCACCTTGCCGTTGCACCAGTCCTGCTCGGCGGCCCACGAGATGATCTCCACCGAGTCCTGCTGCTCGCGTTCGCCGAGGATCTGCCACTTGCCCTCGCTGGAGCCGGTACCGCGGACGTCGACGACGACCTGCACGTAGCCGCTGCGCACCAGGGTGCGGTTGATGCCGAAGACGTCGAGCACGCCGCCGGCGATGGTGCCGGTCAGCCGGGTCAGGCCGGCCAGGGCCGTACCGGTGGCGTCGATCGACGCCGACGCGCTGCGCACGGCCTTGCCGAGTACCGGTGCGTGCGTGGTGGCGTCGAGGAAGTCCACCGACGCCCGGTTGTAGGGGTTGATGTTGACGATCGCCGGGTAGGGCGTGAGCACGGTCTGGCCGAACCGGTTGGCGGGACGGATCACCGTCGCCCGCAGCTGGACGCCGTCGCTCATCTCGATCGTCACGTCGCGATCGATCACCACGCGCGGGTAGGTCTGCGGACCGTCGACGGCCTCACGCCAGCGGATGCCGTCGGCACCGCCGGTCGGATCGCCGAGGGGGAGTGTGCCGAAATGAGGTACCGACGCCGTCCCCCCAGAAGGGATGCCACCAGAAGGGACGCCTGCTGCCGGGGTTCCGGCCGCGGGGCGAGGCCCGGTGGAGAAACGGGCACTGGCAATCGAACGGGTATCGAGCTGGTACGTCATGGTGCATCACCACCCTGCCCAGGGTGCCGCCTACACGCCGATCGGGTATCGACGCTGGTGACACCGCTTCGTGTCGGTTCCGAACTACTGGAACCAGTCTTACACTTTGTGTTCCACATCACTCTGAGCGCCGACAGTAGTGCATTCGAGATATCGGATCGACAACCAGGGGGTGCTCAATATGGTCACGGGAGGTATCGCCGCAGGTCGGGGGCTTGGGCTGGATCCGGAAACCATCCGAACAGATAGGTCTCGCTGGGCGGGATCTGAGAACTCGGTATGGGCCGGCGCATCGCGGCGTGAGCGGAGCCGATTTGGACCGCCGGCAATCGTCGCGTACTCTTTGTTCTCGGTGTGACGTGCACATGTACGTCGTATCGGTTCAACCAGAGACCGTTGGTCATCGGGAGCGATCCCGATCGAAGGACGACGAGAGTCGGCGGCCCACGCAGGGAGAACGAGGAAGATCATCGCCGGTGTCCATCGTGACATCCGCGCATTGAGTACGCCCCGTGCCTTTCTGTGTGCCGGGGCGTTTGTCGTATCTCGGGCATCCCGACCGGTCTGCTGATGTGAACTCTGACCAACTCAATTCGAGTGATGAGGAAGGAGGCGAAGTATGGCCAAGTCTGACAAGGTGTCCGCAGTTGCGGAGATCGCGCAGCAGTTCGAAGGCGCTACGGCGACGGTTGTCACGGAATACCGTGGCCTGTCCGTCAGCCAGATCACCGAGCTGCGTCGCTCCCTCGGTGAGGGTGCAACCTACTCCGTCGCCAAGAACACCCTGGTGAAGCGTGCCGCCGAGAAGGCGGGCGTGGCAGGGCTCGACGAGCTGTTCACCGGCCCGACCGCGATCGCCTTCATCGAAGGCGAGCCGGTGGTGGCCGCGAAGGCGATCAAGAACTTCGCCAAGGACAACAAGGCTCTCGTCATCAAGGGCGGGTACATGGACGGCCGTGCGCTGTCCGTGGCCGAGATCGAACAGATCGCCGACCTTGAGACCCGAGAGGTCCTGTTGGCCAAGCTCGCCGGTGCCATGAAGGGCAACTTGGCAAAGGCTGCCGGCCTGTTCAACCAGCCGGCCTCGCAGGTGGCGCGCCTCGCCGCGGCCCTGCAGGAGAAGCAGCAAGCCGAAGCCGGCGAGTAATCCACTCACCGGTGTCACATGCGCTCTCGGCCTGCCGGGAGTCACAAACCCCCTTCCGGATCGGGGCCTGACCCGACCGGGACATACAGGAAGGACGCCACCATGGCGAAGCTCACCGCTGACGAGCTCATCGATCAGTTCAAGGAACTGACCCTGCTGGAGCTCAGCGATTTCGTGAAGAAGTTCGAAGAGGTCTTCGAGGTCACCGCCGCTGCTCCGGTCGCCGTTGCCGCTGCAGGTGCCCCGGCCGCCGCCGCCGAGGCCGCTGCCGAGCAGGACGAGTTCGACGTCATCCTCGAGGGTGCCGGCGACAAGAAGATCCAGGTCATCAAGGTCGTCCGCGAGGTCGTCTCGGGCCTGGGCCTGAAGGAAGCCAAGGACCTCGTCGAGGGTGCTCCGAAGGCTCTGCTGGAGAAGGTCGACAAGGACGCCGCCGAGGCTGCCAAGGCCAAGCTCGAAGAGGCCGGCGCCAAGGTCACCGTCAAGTAAGACCTTTCTTACTTCGCGATACCTCGCGAGCCCGGGATGGATTCTTCCGTCCCGGGCTCGTTCGTGTCTGGGGGCGGGTCCGTCTGTGACAGGACCGTCTGGGGTCGGCTCCGGGGGCGGTCGGGAATCGGGCCGATTCACCGTGGGACCACAGGTGTTTTCGGATATGCAAGCCGCGACGACTAACATGTGCCCGCGTGACTGCAGCCGTATCCCGCCGGGCGTTCACCGCCATCAACGTCATCGGGGCCATCGTGCTCGTGTTGGCGATCGCCCGCGTCTTCGGGCAGCCGTGGCTGTGGCATGTCGGCCCGGTCCGGTACTGGGGGCCGCCGGTGGATCTGCAGATCTACCGCTACGGCGGCCAGTTCCTGTTCCACGGGCAACCGCTCTACGACGGCCCGATGCCCCAGGCCAACGATTCCATCCTGCCGTTCACCTACCCGCCGTTCGCCGCGCTCTCGTTCGTCCCGATGAGCTGGCTGCCGGTGCGACTGGTATCGGTGATCTTCCTGATCCTCGGCTGTGCGCTCACCTGGTGGCTGATCCGCATCCTGCTGCGCCGCGTCGGCTGCGGTGACCTCGCGATCGGCTGGTCGATGATCCTCACCGGTGTGGCGCTGCAGCTCGAACCCGTCCGGATCACCCTCGACCTGGGGCAGATCAACCTGATCCTGGCGGGTCTGGTCATCGCCGACACACTGTGGGACAAACGCCCCGCATGGGCCGAGCCCTATCGGGGTCTGCTGGTCGGCATCGCCGCCGCGGTCAAGATGACGCCCGCGGTCCTCGTCATCTACTTCCTCGTACGCCGGCAGTGGCGGGCGGCGATCAACGTCGTCTTCGGGTTCGTGGCCGCCACCGGGATCGCCTGGCTGATCAACCCGTCGGATTCCTGGAAGTACTGGACCGAGACGGTCTTCGACCCGGACCGGATCGGCGGACTCGCCTTCGTCTACAACCAGGGCATCACCGGCGTCCTGGCCCGGATGGGTATGGCCGACCACGAACGCTCCCTGTGGTGGATGTTGCTCGGCGCCCTGGCCGGGCTCTACTGTCTGGTGCTCGCCTGGTACCTGGCCCGGCGCAAGGAGTACGAACTCTGCTTCCTGGCCGCCTGGGCGGTGGCCCTGCTGCTCACCCCGGCCGCCTGGATCCACCACTGGGTGCTCACCTCGGTGTTCATCCTGGTGTTCCTCGCCGTCGGTATCCGGGCCCGCAACCGGGTGTTCATCGCGCTCGGCGTGCTCGGTCTGATCGCCCAGCTGCCGGGGCCGTCCCTGTTCCTGCCGTCGTCGCAGCTGCGTGAACTCGACTGGACGTGGTGGGAGAACCTCTACGGCAACTCGTCACTGATCTGGTTGCTGCTGGTGCTGGCGGTGTCGTGGTGGCTGCCGCTGGCCCGCGTGCGCCGGGTATGGGAGCCCGCGGTGCCCGCCTCCACGGCCGCCGGCGACGGCGTGCCGCAGGTCACCGCCGGTGGTTCCTGAGGCCTGTTTCACCCACGCCCGGCCAATGGCGCCCGGCCCACTTTGCATGTCCCCGACAATCGGCTAATGTCATCGCGCGAGGGATAAGTTACCGGTTGGTAGATTTCCCTCACGGCCGCGCTGAGAACGGTTCGGTGTGATGAGGTCAGTCGGCTATCGGCCTGTCCGATACAGTGACCCCAGCCACATTTGTCGCCGGGTCGTGAGCCGTCGCACCGCGACGGCCACTGGGGGCAGCGATCGTCTGGGAGGAAACAGTGGGTGTAGAGGTCAGTGTCGAGGGGCTCACCAAGTCGTTCGGCTCGCAGAACATCTGGCGTGATGTGTCGTTGACGTTGCCGTCGGGTGAGGTCAGTGCGTTGCTGGGGCCGTCGGGTACGGGTAAGTCGGTGTTCCTGAAGACGCTGATCGGTCTGCTGCATCCGGAGCAGGGGTCGGTGGTGATCGATGGCACCGATATCACCCAGTGTTCGGCCAAAGAGCTGTATGAGATCCGCAAGCTGTTCGGCGTGTTGTTCCAGGACGGTGCGTTGTTCGGGTCGATGAGTTTGTATGACAACATCGCCTTCCCGCTTCGTGAGCACACGAAGAAGAAGGAGGACGAGGTTCGTCGGATCGTGATGGAGAAGATCGATCTGGTGGGTCTGGCCGGTGCGGAGGACAAGCTCCCCGGTGAGATCTCCGGTGGTATGCGTAAGCGTGCGGGTCTGGCGCGGGCGTTGGTGTTGGATCCGCAGATCATCTTGTGTGATGAGCCGGACTCGGGTCTGGATCCGGTTCGTACGGCGTATATCTCGCAGTTGTTGATCGATATCAATGCGCAGATCGATGCGACGATCCTGATCGTGACGCACAACATCAACATCGCGCGGACGATTCCGGACAACATCGGGATGTTGTTCCGGAAGGAGTTGGTGATGTTCGGTCCGCGGGAGCAGTTGTTGACCTCGGAGCAGCCGGTGGTCAAGCAGTTCTTGTCCGGTGATCGGTTCGGTCCGATCGGTATGTCGGAGGAGAAGGACGAGGCGGTGGCTGCTGCGGAGGCGGCGATGCAGGCTGCGGGTATCTCCGGTGGTGGTACGAAGGATGATTTCACCGAGATCATTCCGCAGGTGCAGCCGAATCCGGGTATGCCCGAGCGTAAGGCGGTGGGTCGGCATCGTCAGCGGGTGTTGGAGTTGCTGCCCAGCCTGCCGGCCAACGCACAACAGGCCATCCGCGAATCGATGGCGATGGAGGACGAGGTCCTCGCCACCAAGCGTGCCCACGAGCAGGGCCAGGGTCAGGCCGGTGCCGCCGAATGGACCACCGCCACCGCACCCGGCTCGGTCGCGGTCGCCGATGCGCCCACCGACGTCTACGACTTCGGCGGGAACGACGCCCCCACCCAGCAGTGGGAAACCCCTGCCGATGCCCCGACCGAACAGGTCGACACCACCAAGAAGCCACGACACGGCGACGGGCGGAGCTAACACACAATGGCCAATGCCACCACGCGTGGCGTCGACCGGATCGCAAGAGCGGGGACCGGTGCCCTCGAACAGACGGGCAACATCGTCCAGCTCTTCGTCGACGTCGCACGCCAGACCTTTGCGCGCCCGTTCCAGTGGCGTGAGTTCATCCAGCAGGCCTGGTTCATCGCCAGCGTCACGATCCTGCCGACGGCGCTCATCGCGATCCCGTTCGGCGCGATCGTCTCGCTGCAGACCGGCTCGCTGATCAAGCAGCTCGGCGCCGAGTCGTACACCGGCGCCGCCAGCGTGCTCGTGGTGATCCAACAGGGATCCCCACTGGTGACCTCACTGCTCGTGGCGGGCGCCGCCGGATCGGCCGTGGCCGCCGATCTCGGTTCGCGGACCATCCGCGAGGAGATCGACGCGATGCAGGTGCTCGGCATCAACCCGATCCAACGTCTCGTCGTGCCCCGCGTACTGGCCATGGTGCTGGTCGCGATCCTGCTCAACGGACTGGTCGCGGTGGTCGGCATCGGTGGTGGCTATTTCTTCAACGTCGTCGTCCAGGGCGGTACGCCGGGCGCCTACCTGGCATCGTTCGGTGCCCTCGCCCAGCTGCCGGACCTGTGGATCTCGACCGTCAAGGCCGCGATCTTCGGTGTCCTCGCCGGCGTCGTCGCCGCCTACAAGGGTCTCAACCCGAAGGGCGGCCCGAAGGGGGTCGGTGACGCGGTCAACCAGTCCGTCGTCATCACCTTCCTGCTGCTGTTCCTTGCCAACCTGATCATCACGGCGGTCTACCTGCAGATCGTCCCGCCGAAGGGGAGTTAGGCGTGACCGGTGGGGTGACGATCTCCAAGAGCCGTCCCGAGTACTACCTGTACGAGGCACGTAAACAGCTCGGCAAACCGTTGAAGATGCTCGACGGTGCCGGCGACCAGATGTCGTTCTACGGCCGCACCCTGGTGTGGATCCCGCGAACCCTGGTGCACTACACCCGCGAAGTGCTGCGACTGCTGGCCGAGGTGGCCTTCGGTTCCGGCGGCCTGGCCGTCATCGGCGGCACCGTCGGCGTGATGGTCCTGATGTCCGGGTTCACCGGCGTCGTGGTTGGCCTGCAGGGGTATGCGGCCCTCGACCAGATCGGTTCGCAGGCCCTGACCGGCTTCTTGTCGGCCTACGTCAACACCCGTGAGGTGGCGCCACTGGTGGCCGGCCTCGCACTGTCGGCGACGGTGGGCTGCGGTTTCACCGCACAGCTCGGTGCGATGCGTATCTCCGAGGAGATCGACGCCCTCGAGTCGATGGCCGTGCCGTCCATCCCGTTCCTGGTCAGCACCCGCGTGATCGCCGGCTTCATCGCCGTCATCCCGCTCTACGTCCTCGGCCTGCTGTCGGCGTATCTGGCATCCCGGGTGATCACCACCGTGTTCAACGGCCAGTCCGGTGGCTCCTACGACCACTACTTCAACCTGTTCCTGCCACCGGCGGACGTGTTGTGGTCGTTCGGCAAGGTGCTGGTCTTCGCGTTCGTGATCATCCTGGTGCACTGCTACTACGGCTACTACGCCAGCGGCGGCCCGGCCGGCGTCGGCGTGGCGGTGGGACACGCCGTCCGAGCGGCGTTGGTCCTGATCGCCGTCCTCGATTTCTTCCTGGGCCTCGCGATCTGGGGCACCACCACGACCGTCAGAGTGGGAGGTTAGGCCGTGGCGACCGTGCGCCGCCGACTCCTCGGCATCGCCTTCCTGGTCGTCGTCGCGTTGTTCTTCACGCTGACGATCATGAAATTCAACAAGTCGTTCACCGACTTCACCACCGTCACCCTCACGACCGACGCGATCGGCAACGCACTGCCGGCCAACGCCGACGTCAAGGCGCGCGGTGTGGTGGTCGGCGAGGTCCGCAGCGTGGAACCCTCCCCGGACGGCACCGTCGACGTGGAGCTCGGCCTCAACCCGTCGATGGCCGCGCAGCTGCCCACCTCGACCACTGCCCGCATCCTGCCCAAGACCCTGTTCGGTGAGCGGTACGTCGACCTGCAGGTCCCCACCAACGGTGGACCGGGCCTGTCCGACGGCGACACCATCGTCACCGACAAGTCCGGCAACGCCAAGGAAGTGCAGGAGCTGTTCGACAAGCTCCTGCCGGTGCTGCAGGCCATCCCGCCGCAGGACCTCAACGTCACGCTCACCGCGCTGTCGTCGGCCCTGCAGGGACGCGGCGAGAAGCTCGGCGCCACCGTCGAGGATCTCAACACGATCTTCTCGAAGGTCGACGACAACATGAGCGCACTGCAGGGCACCGTCCGCGGCCTGGCCAGCTTCTCCCAGACCTACTCCGAGGCGCTGCCCGACGTGATCGACGCCCTGGACAACCTGCGCATCACCACCAACACGATCAACGAGCGGCAGAACGACTTCCGCACCCTGATCTCGACCGTCGGCGTCGCCGCCACCGACACCACCGGCTGGCTGCAGCGCAACGGCGACAACCTCGTCGACCTGTTCGTCGACTCCGAGCAACTGCTCACCGGTCTGGCCAAGCAGTCGCCGACGTTCGTGTGCACGTTCCGCAACTTCGCGACCCTGATCCCGGAGTCCAAGAACATCGTCGGTGTGGGCACCCCCAACCCGGGTGTGCGCGTGAACCTGCAGTTCGTCAACCCACGCGGGCGTTACCTGCCCAACCAGGACGAACCACGGTTCTTCGACCTCGACCCGCCGGCGGTCTGCTACGAACCGGCCACCGACGGCCGACCCTTCCCGCAGTACCCGGGCGGTGGCCTGGCCGACGGCTCCTACCAGCCGCCGTCGCGTAATGCCGGTCCGCGCAACGTGAAGACGCTGCCGCAGCCGCAGTTCACCACCACCCCGGTCGGCACCATCACGTCGTCGCCCTACGACGACCCGAACTACCGGACGCAGCTCAAGGTGATCTACGGCAGCACCACCGGGACCCGCCCGGCCGACGTGCCGACCTGGGTCACCATGATCGGCGGGCCCGCGCTGTCCAAGGCGGAGGTACACATCCAGTGAGATCGATCGTGGCACCGCTGGTCAAGCTGATCACCTTCGCCGTGGTCACCGTGGTCGCGACGAGCCTGCTCGCGCTGACCATCGCCAACGCCGGCGGCGGCGGGAACAACAAGTACAGCGCCGTCTTCTCCGACGCCGCCATGCTCAACCCGGGCGACGACGTCCGGATCGCCGGTGTGCGCATCGGCCAGGTCACCGACGTGTCGGTGTACGAGCAGAACAAGGCGATGGTGAAGTTCAGCGTCGACCGTTCGGCGCTGCCCACCGGAACCCAGCTCTACATCCGCTACCGCAACCTCACCGGCCTGCGGTACCTGGCGCTGGAGAAGGGGGCGGGCGAGGCGTCGTCGACGGTCGGACCGGGACACACCTTCGGCACCGACCCGGCCAACGTCGACACCCATCCGGCGGTCAACCTGACCGAGCTGTTCAACGGCTTCAAGCCGCTGTTCCGGCAGCTGTCGGCCGCCGACGTCAACACCCTGTCCGATCAGCTCATCAAGATCTTCCAGGGTGAGAGCGACAACATCAGCTCGCTGGTCTCCAACACCTCGTCGCTGACCAACTCGCTGGCCGACCGGGACAAGGTGATCGGGGAACTGATCACCAACCTGACCTCGGTCCTCGACACGGTCAACAAGAACGACGAACAGTTCAGCTCCCTGCTGGACAACACCTCCAAACTGGTGAGCGGCCTTGCCGCACAGCGTGGTTCGGTGGGATCGGCGATCACCTCGGTGTCCAACCTGACCACCGTGACCGGGTCCATCCTGTCCCAGTCGCGGCCGGCCATCCAGGGCGACATCGCGGGTCTGAAGGCACTGTCCGACCAGATCAACGCCCGCAACGACGATGTCGCGGAGATCCTCACCAACCTGCCGGTGAAGCTGGAGAAGATCGGCCGGGCGGCGACGTTCGGCTCGTGGTTCCAGTTCTATCTGTGCGGTATCGACGTCGTCGCAGGCAACGGCAAGTCCACGCTGCTGACCCAGCCGCTGGTCCCGCTGCCCGACATCAACCACGTGCTCTACACCAGTGCGGCCACCCGTTGCTGGCGTGACGGAACGCAGCCAGGGGGGTGAGCGAGAACATGGCAGACCGCAACGACGACGCAGGGGAGAACATGAGCGAGGCGTCCAGCGCCGCACCCGCACCCGCACCCGCCGCGGCACACCCGCACCGGCGTTTCGCCGGGCGCCGCAGTCCGGTCAGCATCGGCGGGATCGGCATCCTGATCATGCTGATGGTGGCCACCTCCGCGTTCTACCTGAACTCGCTGCCCCTGATCGGGCAGGCCGCCACCTATACCGCCAAGTTCACCGAGGCCGCCGGACTCAAGGCGGGTAACGAGGTGCGCGTGGCCGGTGTGAAGGTCGGCGAGGTCAACGCCGTCTCGCTCGACGGGGACCGCGTCAACGTCGACTTCCGGGTGTCCAACACCTGGATCGGCAACCAGACCCAGGCGTCCATCCAGATCAAGACGGTGCTCGGGCAGAAGTACCTCGCACTCGTCCCGCGGGGCGACGAGGCCGCCGACCCGGACGTGCCGCTGACCGACACAGTCTCGCCGTACGACGTGATCGAGGCGTTCTCCGATGCCACCGATCAGATCCAGGAACTCGACACCACCCAGCTGGCCACCTCGATGCGCACGCTCAGCGAGGCCTTCTCCGGGACGTCGGGGGACATGGGGCCGGCACTCGAGGGCATCTCGCGGTTGTCCAACACCATCGCCAGCCGTGACCAGGAGGTGCAGAAGCTCCTCGAGGCCACCAAGCACACCTCGAAGATCCTGGCCGACCGCAACGAGGAGTTCGTCAAGCTCATCGCCGGTGCCGGACAGCTGCTCGACGAGCTGAACAACCGCCAGAAGAGCATCTCCGCGCTGCTGACCAGCACCACCACGCTGTCGAATGCGCTGTCGGGGATCGTCAAGGACAACCAGGCCCAGATCGGGCCCGCGCTGACCTCGCTCAAGGGCGTCAACACGCTGCTCAAGGAACAGAACGAGAACCTGCAGGCCTCGATCACCAACATGGCGCCGTTCTACCGGCTCTATGCCAACGTGCTCGGCAACGGTCGCTGGTTCGAGTCGGTGGTGACCAACCTCCTGCCGCCGGGTCTGCCGCAGCAGAACACCACCCGACTGCCCAACAAGACAGTCCTGCAGAACAACGGCGGAACAGAGGCCGGATGATGACCACTGCTCCAGATCTGACCAACACCTCCGGCCCCGGCCGGTGGTTCACCCCGCGGCACATCGTGTTCATCGTGCTCGGACTGATCCTCGCGCTGATCGTGGCGGGCGCCCTGTGGTGGGTGTTCTCCTCGATCGGCACCACCAAGGTGACCGCGACGTTCAAACGAACGGTGGGCATCTACGAGGGTTCGGACGTCCGCGTACTCGGCGTCGCCGTCGGCAAGGTGGACAAGGTGGAGCCCTCCGGCGACACCGTCAAGGTCACCATGACCGTCGACCGCGGCGTCGACCTGCCTGCCGATGTGCGTGCGGTGCAGGTCATCCCGTCGGTGGTCGCCGACCGCTACGTCCAGCTGACCCCGGCATACTCCGGTGGCCCCAAGGCCTCCGACAACATCACGTTGTCGGTGGACCAGACGATGGTCCCGGTGGAGATCGACGAGGTCTACAGCAGCGTGCAGAAGTTGTCGGAGGCCCTCGGCCCCAACGGCGCCAACAAGAACGGTGCGGTCAGCGATCTGGTCCGCACCGGCGCCGACAACCTGCAGGACAACGGTGCCAGGCTCGGGCAGGCCATCGAGCAGCTGTCCAAGGCCAGCACCACCCTGTCCGACGGCCGCGGGAACCTGGTCGACACGATCAAGAACCTCAACGTCTTCGTCGGGGCGCTGCGGGAGAACGACGCCCAGGTGCGTCAGTTCAACACCCAGATGGCCGATTTCAACTCCTTCCTGGCGGGGGAACGGGACCAGCTGGGCACCGCCCTCAACCGGCTGTCCATCGCGCTCGGCGACGTCGCCGGGTTCATCCAGGACAACCGGGAACAGATCGGGGAGACCCTCAAGGACCTCACCCCGACCACCCAGGCGCTGCTCAACACCAAGACGTCGCTGAAGGAGGTGCTGACGGTGCTGCCGCTGACGATCAACAACCTGATCAACGCCTACGACGCCGAGTCCGGCACCCTTGCGATGCGACTGACGATCCCGGATCTGCAGGACCTGATCGGCGCGCAGTGCAAGCTGCTCGACCTCGGTCAGCTGCTGCCGGGCAACCCGGCCGCCGTGCAGTTCTCCGACACGCTCGCGCCGCTGATCAACCAGTGCACGACGCTGGGCAGGCAGATCACCAACGGGGTGCTCGAACCGCTGCTGCCGGTGCTGCCCTTCGGCATCATGAGCAACAACAAGCTGCAGCGCTACCCGGTGCCGGGCACCGTCCCGGGGACGCCGAACCCGAATCTCAGCCCGGGTCCGACGAGCACACCGCGGTCGTCCACACCGGCACGGCCGTCGACCAGTCGGCCGGCGTCGGCGCCGACCACCGGAACAGGGGGAAACTGATATGCGCCGCATGCGTTTTCCCCGGATTCCGGCGCTGCTGGTGGGATTGCTGACCGTGCTCATGGTGGCCGGATGCAGCACCAACGGCATCCAGTCGATCCCGCTGCCCGGCGGCGTCGACGTCGGCGACAACCCGCGCACCTACCGGATCCAGTTCGCGAACATCCTGGATCTGGTCCCGCAGTCGGCGGTCAAGCAGAACGGCATCGCGATCGGCCGCGTCACCAAGGTCGAGGTCCCCGACAACGAGTGGTACGCGCTGGTCACCGTCAAGGTGAAGAACGAGGTGAACCTCTCCGACGAGGCGCGTGCCTCGATCCAGCAGACCTCGCTGCTGGGTGAGAAGTTCGTCTCGCTCGACGAGCCGAAGGACACCGAGGGTGCACCGCGGCAGAACCCGGACCAGGCGATCCCGCTGGACCGCACCCGCACCGCAACCGACATCGAGCAGGTGCTCGGTGCGCTCGCGATGCTCCTCAACGGCGGCGGCATCAACCAGTTGCAGCCGATCGTCAGCGAGCTGAACAAGGCGTTCGAGGGCCGGACCAACGAGTTCCGCGGTCTGATCGAGAACGCCGACAGCCTGATCGCCAGCCTGAACCGGCAGCGTGACGACCTGATCTCGGCGATCGACGGACTCGCGAAGCTGTCGACCCGGGCCAACAACCAGACCGAGCAGATCGAACGCATCCTGCAGCAGATGCCGGCCGGTGTGGCGGTGCTCGAGGAACAGCGCCCGCAGTTCGTCGACCTGCTGACCAAGCTGGACAAGCTGGGCGAGGTGGGCACCGATGTGCTCGGCCGTGCCCACGAGGAGATCGTCACCGATCTCAAGGCGCTGCGCCCGGTCCTGACCGAACTGGCCAAGGCCGCACCGGATCTGATCACCGCGGCCCCGCTGATGCTGACCCATCCGTTCCCGGACTGGCTGCTGCCGGGTGTGCAGGGTGACTCCACCAACCTGTTCATGACGCTGGATCTGCGGACCCTCAACCAGCTCGAGGCGCTCGGCGTGGGCCAGGGCAATCCGGTGTACTCGCCGCCCAAGCGGCACAACGTCCCGGTGAACCCGAAGAACCCGTACTACAACGGCAACGGCCCGCGGTACGGCTGGCCGACGATCACCCTGGTCCCGCCGGGTCCCGACTCGCGTCCGGGCCCCAACACCCCGCCGTCCGGCGGCACCTACCCGGCGTCGTTCGCCCCGACCCCCAAGCAGGGGCAGGGCATCCTGGACGGCACGCTGGCGACGATCGGAGTGCCCGCATGATCTCCCGCATCGCGAAGATCCAGCTGATCGTGTTCGCCGTGGTCGGCATCGTCGCCCTGGTGTACGTGGGCGCCAAGTACGCGCGCCTGGACAAGCTGGCCGGTGTCGGCACCTACAAGGTGACCGTCGAGATGACGGCCTCGGGCGGCATCTTCACCAACGCCGAGGTCACCTACATGGGCATCCCGGCCGGTCGTGTCGGACCGTTGACGCTCACCCAGAAGGGGGTCGACGTGACCCTCGACATGGATTCGGGCGGTCCGAAGATCCCCGCGGCGGTCAAGGCCGTGGTGGCCGAACGGTCGGCGATCGGTGAGCAGTACGTCGACCTGCAGCCGATGTCGGCGTCGGCGTCGGGACCGTATCTGGAGAAGGGGTCGGTCATCCCGGCCGAGAACGTCTCGCTGCCGCCGCCCCTGGAGGACGTGGTGAGCTCGGCGATCGACTTCACCGGATCGATCCCGGTGGACGACCTGCACACCGTGATCACCGAACTCGGCAAGGCGTTCAACGGGCAGGCCGACAACCTGACCCGGCTCGTCGACTCGCTGGACAAGCTGGCCGCGGCCGGCGCGGACAACATCGGCGACACCATCTCGCTGCTGCAGAACTCGCAGGTGGTGCTGGGTACGCAGGCCGAGCAGTCCGACGAGATCCTGAACTGGGCGCACAACCTGGACCTGGTGTCGGCGACGCTGGCCACCGCGGATCCGGATCTGCGACGTCTGCTGACCACCGGCACTGCGTCGGCGACGCAGCTGTCGGCACTGATCCAGAAGAACGGCGGCGACCTCGGCAAGGTCGTCGGCGACCTCGCAGAGGTGGCCCGCACCATCGAGCCGGCCACGTACACGACGTCGATGACGTTCGCGATGCTGTCGGCATTGTCGGCGGGCAGCCATTCCCCGGCGCCCGGCGACGGCCAGATCCACTTCGGTGTGGTGCTCGAGACCAACAACCCGGCGGCATGTACGCGCGGATACGAGAGCACCCAGAAGATGATCGACGAGATCAAGAAGAAGGACCCGACCTTCGACATCCGCTACGACGACTTCCCGTTCAACACGAACGCGTCGTGCACGGTGCCCTTCGGCAACCCGACCGGCGTGCGCAGCGCCAACCGCGTCGAGTACGCCAACCCGGACACCGCGCAGCCGTGGGACAAGACCCCCAAGAAGGATCCGGACCGTCTGAACCTGAATCCGCTGGCCACGCAGCTGGCGTTCCTGATGGGCGTCAAGGCGAAGCAGCCGGGTGGATTCGGTGACGGGCTGGGCGGCTGAGCGGATGAAGAGCTCTCAGGTCTGATCGGTACCGTGGCGCGCGACGGCGGCGGGGGTGACCCGCCGCGTCGCGGTCACGAGACGGGCATTCGGCCCGGTGAAGTGAGTTAGGACGGCGTGGCGAACAAGCAGGACAGCAGTACCGCAGGAAAGCAGACGGACCGGAGTGCGTCGATACGCACCATCGGCGGGGTGGTGGCCATCGTGGCCGTCCTCGCCGCAGCGGTATGCGTGGCGATCTTCGGGTACCGGGCATACGACGTGTACACCTCACAGGGCCCGACGCAGTCGGCCCGTGACGAGGCGACCGGCGCCGCCGAGCAGGCGATGCTGAACGTCACCACCATCGACCCCAAGGACATGGCGGGCTTCGACAAGCGGCTGGAGAGCAGCTTTGCCGGAGACGCCCTGACCCAGGTCCGCCAGCAGATCGTGGGCAGCCTGGAACCGACCCTGAAGCAGGCCGGTGACCAGGTGGGCTCGACGTCGTCGCGGATCGTGCGGTCGGCACCCACCGAGGTGAACGCCGACGAGAACAGCGCCCAGGTGCTGGTCTATCTCGCAGTGACGGGGAAGACCCCGGGCCAGGCCGCCGAGACCCCCAACACGATGGGTTTCCTGGTCGGGATGAGCAAGATCGACGGAACGTGGAAGGCGGTCAAGGTGACCCCGCTCGATGGCATCGCCGTGCAGCCGACCGAAAGTGCCCAGAACGGGAGCACCCCGTCCAGCGAGGCCCCGGCAGGGGGTAACTGATGGCGAACAAGCAACCGCGTCGGCCCGGCTACCGGCCGAAGGTGGCCGGCACGCGCCGTCCGACCGATGCCGCGGACACGACTGCCGCAGAGAAGACGGTCCCGGCGAAGGCCGTCCAGGCGAAGGCCGTCCCGGAGGCCGCCGTCGAGTCCACGACCGATGTGGCGGAGACGCCGGCCGAGATCACCGAGGTGATCGAGCCGCCCGCCGACAGCGGAGACCCCGACAGCGGAGACCCCGACAGCACCGGGGACGCGGAGTCCTCGACGATCTCACTCACCAAGCCGGACAACGGATCTGGTGATGCCGACGATGCTGATGCCGACGATGCTGATGCCGGTGATGCCGACGCTGATGACGTCGGGTCCGACGAGGCGACCGCCGGGCGGCCGGCCCCGACCGGCAAGACGCGCACGGTCGCGCGGGTGTCGACGATCAAGCCCCAGGCCAGGCCCGCGGCGTCGTCGTCACGATCGACACGTCCGGCCAGGGCTCCCCGGCCGGGCCGGACGAGCGGTTCGGGCCTGTTCTCGACCCGTCTGATCGCGATCCTGGCCGGTGTGGCCGCGGTGCTCGCCGTCGTGGCGGTGATCCTCGGATTCCATCCCGGGGTGACGATCGGGGAGAACAAGGCGTTCATCGACCAGACCGCCACCACCGACCTCACCGCGCAGGCGCAGACCAAGGTGTGCACGGCGATCGCCGCCGACGGCACCAAGGTCGACCAGTGGGCCGGCAAGGCCCGCGCGGTGCTGACCGGGCAGGCACTCAAGGAGTTCAACGACTACCTGCCGACCCAGAAGCAGTTGCTCGACCAGACCAAGGCCGTCGCCGAATGTCGGGTCGACGTGATCGGTGTCCGCGACCTCACCGGCAACGGTGACGGCGCGACGGCGGTGGTGCTGGCGAACCTGGTGGTGAGCGAGAGCGTCAACGGTCAGGCCACCAACAGCGGCACGCCGCGCACCCAGCTGCACATGGTCAAGCAGGGCGATCAGTGGCTCATCTCGCAGGTGGAAGCGGTCTGACATGGGTTTCTTTCCACAAATCGGCGCGTAGCGCTTGACGTGGGGGCTTCCGAGGGCCAATCTGTCACCAGCGATTCAGCGCAGGCAGCCACCAGCGCGAATCATTCTGCGAGGCGCCGCTTGACAAAGTGCGTCTGTTTCCTGCTATAGTTGGACGTTGCGCTGGCTGCCTCCTGTCCACCTAACGATCTTCCTTCCGGCCACTTCCTGTGAGCTGTGGGTATCGCCGTTCAGGTTGTCACCAGCGAACGGCCCACCCGGCCACGCTTACCGAAGCTAGGCAGACACATCGTGTTGGAAGGACGCACCTTGGCAGTCGATCGCCAGTCCACCTCAACCACCATCCCGGGCGCACCGCACCGCGCCTCGTTCGCGAAGATCAGCGAACCCCTGGAGGTACCGGGCCTCCTCGACCTCCAGCTCGATTCGTTCGAATGGCTTGTCGGGTCTCCCGAGTGGCGCGCGAAGGCGATCGCCCGTGGTGACGACAATCCCGTCGGCGGGCTCGAGGACATCCTGCACGAGCTGTCGCCCATCGAGGACTTCTCCGGCTCGATGTCGCTCTCCTTCTCCGAGCCGCACTTCGACGAGGTCAAGGCCTCCGTCGAGGAGTGCAAGGACAAGGACATGACCTACGCGGCGCCGCTCTTCGTCACCGCGGAGTTCATCAACAACAACACCGGTGAGATCAAGTCGCAGACCGTCTTCATGGGCGACTTCCCGATCATGACCGACAAGGGCAGCTTCATCATCAACGGCACCGAGCGTGTCGTGGTGAGCCAGCTCGTCCGCAGCCCCGGCGTGTACTTCGATGCCAACATCGACAAGTCCACCGAGAAGACCCTGCACACCGTCAAGGTCATCCCGAGCCGTGGCGCATGGCTGGAGTTCGACGTCGACAAGCGCGACACCGTCGGTGTCCGCATCGACCGCAAGCGCCGTCAGCCGGTCACCGTGCTGCTGAAGGCCCTCGGCTGGACCAACGAGGAGATCACCGAGCGTTTCGGGTTCTCCGAGATCATGATGTCCACCCTGGAGAAGGACAACACCGCCAACCAGGACGAGGCGCTGCTCGAGGTCTACCGCAAGCTGCGTCCGGGCGAGCCGCCGACCAAGGAGTCGGCGGAGAACCTCCTGGAGAACCTGTTCTTCAAGGACAAGCGCTACGACCTGGCCCGCGTGGGCCGCTACAAGGTCAACAAGAAGCTCGGTCTGACCGCCAACCCGATGACCGGTGAGTCGACGCTGACCCGTGAGGACATCGCGGCCACCGTCGAGTACCTGGTCCGTCTGCACGATGCCGACCCGCACACCGTCGGGTTCTCCACCGTGGCAGGCCCGGGCAGCCTCGAGGTGCCGATCGAGGTCGACGACATCGACCACTTCGGCAACCGTCGTCTGCGTACCGTCGGCGAGCTGATCCAGAACCAGATCCGCGTGGGCCTGTCGCGTATGGAGCGTGTCGTGCGTGAGCGCATGACCACCCAGGACGTCGAGGCGATCACCCCGCAGACCCTGATCAACATCCGCCCGGTCGTCGCCGCGATCAAGGAGTTCTTCGGAACCTCCCAGCTGTCGCAGTTCATGGACCAGAACAACCCGCTGTCGGGTCTGACCCACAAGCGTCGACTGTCGGCGCTGGGCCCGGGTGGTCTGTCGCGTGAGCGTGCCGGCCTCGAGGTCCGTGACGTGCACCCGTCGCACTACGGCCGGATGTGTCCGATCGAGACCCCTGAGGGTCCCAACATCGGTCTGATCGGTTCGCTGTCGGTGTACGCGCGGGTCAACCCGTTCGGCTTCATCGAGACCCCGTACCGCAAGGTCGTCGACGGTGTCGTCTCCGACACCATCGAGTACATGACCGCCGACGAGGAGGACCGCTACCTCATCGGTCAGGCGAACACCGCCTACGGTCTGGACGGTCACATCACCGACGAGCGCGTCCTGGTCCGTAAGAAGGGCTCCGAGGTGGAGTTCGTCGGCGCCGGCCAGGTGGAGTACCTCGACGTCTCGCCGCGCCAGATGGTGTCGGTCGCGACCGCGATGATCCCGTTCCTCGAGCACGACGACGCGAACCGCGCCCTGATGGGTGCCAACATGCAGCGTCAGGCCGTGCCGCTGGTGCGCAACGAGTCGCCGCTGGTCGGTACCGGCATGGAGCTGCGTGCCGCCGTCGACGCCGGTGACGTCATCGTGACCGGCAAGACCGGCGTGGTGGAGGAGGTCTCGGCCGACTACATCACCGTGATGGCCGACGACGGCACCCGCGACACCTACCGGATGCGCAAGTTCGCCCGCTCCAACCACGGCACCTGCGCCAACCAGCGTCCGATCGTGGACGAAGGGCAGCGTGTCGAGGCCGGTCAGGTCCTCGCCGACGGTCCGTGTACCGAGAACGGCGAGATGGCGCTGGGCAAGAACCTGCTCGTGGCGATCATGCCGTGGGAGGGCCACAACTACGAGGACGCGATCATCCTGTCGCAGCGCCTCGTGGAGGAGGACGTCCTCACCTCGATCCACATCGAGGAGCACGAGATCGACGCCCGCGACACCAAGCTCGGTGCCGAGGAGATCACCCGGGACATCCCGAACGTCTCCGACGAGGTGCTCGCCGATCTCGACGAGCGCGGCATCGTCCGCATCGGTGCCGAGGTCCGCGACGGCGACGTCCTGGTCGGCAAGGTCACCCCGAAGGGCGAGACCGAGCTGACCCCGGAAGAGCGTCTGCTCCGCGCGATCTTCGGTGAGAAGGCGCGCGAGGTTCGCGACACCTCGCTGAAGGTGCCGCACGGCGAGACCGGCAAGGTCATCGGTGTGCGCGTGTTCAGCCGTGACGACGACGACGATCTGGCCCCGGGTGTCAACGAGCTGGTCCGCGTGTACGTGGCCCAGAAGCGCAAGATCCAGGACGGCGACAAGCTGGCCGGCCGCCACGGCAACAAGGGTGTCATCGGCAAGATCCTCCCGCAGGAGGACATGCCGTTCCTGCCGGACGGAACCCCGGTCGACATCATCCTGAACACCCACGGTGTGCCGCGTCGTATGAACATCGGCCAGATCCTGGAGACCCACCTGGGGTGGATCGCCAAGGCCGGCTGGAACGTCGACGTCGCAGGTGGTGTGCCGGAGTGGGCGTCGAAGCTGCCCGAGGACATGTACTCGGCGGCCCCCGACACCAACACCGCGACCCCGGTGTTCGACGGTGCGCGCGAGGAGGAGCTGACCGGTCTGCTCAGCTCCACCCTGCCCAACCGTGACGGCGAGGTCATGGTCAACGGTGACGGCAAGGCGATGCTGTTCGACGGTCGTTCCGGCGAGCCGTTCCCGTACCCGGTGTCGGTCGGCTACATGTACATCATCAAGCTGCACCACCTGGTGGACGACAAGATCCACGCGCGTTCCACCGGTCCGTACTCGATGATCACCCAGCAGCCGCTCGGCGGTAAGGCCCAGTTCGGTGGCCAGCGCTTCGGTGAGATGGAGTGCTGGGCGATGCAGGCGTACGGCGCCGCCTACACCCTGCAGGAGCTGCTCACCATCAAGTCGGACGACGTGGTCGGCCGCGTGAAGGTGTACGAGGCGATCGTCAAGGGCGAGAACATCCCCGAGCCCGGTATCCCCGAGTCGTTCAAGGTGCTCCTCAAGGAGCTCCAGTCGTTGTGCCTGAACGTGGAGGTGCTCTCCAGCGACGGTGCGGCGATCGAGATGGCCGACACCGACGACGAGGACCTGGAGCGTGCCGCTGCCAACCTCGGCATCAACCTGTCGCGCAACGAGTCGGCCACGGTCGACGATCTCGCGAACTGACCGCCCTCACCACCACTGACAACAGAGCTCTGGAAAGGTAACAAGTGCTCGACGTCAACTACTTCGACGAACTGAAGATCGGTCTCGCCACGGCCGACGACATCCACAACTGGTCGTACGGTGAGGTCAAGAAGCCCGAGACGATCAACTACCGCACCCTGAAGCCGGAGAAGGACGGCCTGTTCTGCGAGAAGATCTTCGGACCGACTCGCGACTGGGAGTGCTACTGCGGTAAGTACAAGCGTGTCCGCTTCAAGGGCATCATCTGCGAGCGCTGCGGCGTCGAGGTCACCAAGGCCAAGGTGCGCCGTGAGCGGATGGGTCACATCGAGCTGGCCGCGCCGGTCACCCACATCTGGTACTTCAAGGGTGTCCCGAGCCGTCTCGGCTACCTGCTCGACCTGGCGCCGAAGGATCTCGAGAAGATCATCTACTTCGCCGCCTACGTGATCACCTCGGTCGACGACGAGCTCCGTCACAACGAGCTGTCCACGCTCGAGGCGGAGATCGAGGTCGAGAAGAAGACCGTCGCCGACCAGCGTGACGCCGACCTGAACGAGCGTCAGCAGAAGCTCGAGCAGGATCTGGCCGAGCTGGAGGCCGAGGGTGCCAAGGCCGACGTGCGCCGCAAGGTGCGCGACGGTGCCGAGCGCGAGATGCGCCGCATGCGTGACGCTGCGCAGCGCGAGCTCGACGGCCTGGCCGAGCTGTGGGACAAGTTCACCAAGCTCGCCCCCGGTGACCTGATCATCGACGAGAAGCTGTACCACCAGCTGCAGGACCGCTACGGCGAGTACTTCACCGGGTCCATGGGTGCCGAGGCCATCAAGAAGCTCCTCGAGAGCTTCGACATCGAGGCCGAGGCCGAGTCGCTGCGCGAGACCATCCGCAGCGGCAAGGGCCAGAAGAAGCTGCGTGCGCTCAAGCGCCTCAAGGTGGTTGCGGCGTTCCAGCAGTCCGGCAACTCCCCGCTGGGCATGGTGCTCGACGCGGTTCCGGTGATCCCGCCGGAGCTGCGCCCGATGGTGCAGCTCGACGGTGGCCGTTTCGCCACCTCGGACCTCAACGACCTGTACCGCCGCGTGATCAACCGCAACAACCGCCTCAAGCGACTGATCGATCTGGGTGCGCCCGAGATCATCGTGAACAACGAGAAGCGGATGCTGCAGGAGTCGGTCGACGCCCTGTTCGACAACGGTCGTCGTGGCCGTCCGGTCACCGGGCCGGGCAACCGCCCGCTGAAGTCGTTGAGCGATCTGCTCAAGGGCAAGCAGGGTCGTTTCCGTCAGAACCTGCTCGGCAAGCGCGTCGACTACTCGGGCCGTTCGGTCATCGTCGTCGGTCCGCAGCTCAAGCTGCACCAGTGTGGTCTGCCCAAGCTGATGGCCCTCGAGCTGTTCAAGCCGTTCGTGATGAAGCGTCTGGTGGACCTGAACCAGGCCCAGAACATCAAGTCGGCCAAGCGCATGGTGGAGCGTCAGCGCCCCGCCGTGTGGGACGTCCTCGAAGAGGTCATCGCCGAGCATCCGGTGCTGCTGAACCGTGCACCGACGCTGCACCGTCTGGGTATCCAGGCCTTCGAGCCGCAGCTGGTGGAGGGCAAGGCCATCCAGCTGCACCCGCTGGTGTGTGAGGCCTTCAACGCCGACTTCGACGGTGACCAGATGGCCGTGCACCTCCCGCTGAGTGCGGAGGCGCAGGCCGAGGCCCGCATCCTGATGCTGTCGAGCAACAACATCCTGTCGCCGGCGTCGGGTCGTCCGCTCGCCATGCCGCGTCTGGACATGGTGACCGGCCTGTACTACCTGACCACCCTCAAGGAGGGTGTGAAGGGCGAGTACCGGGCCGCGACCGCCGACGAGGCGGAGCAGGGCGTGTACTCGAGCCCGGCCGAGGCCATCATGGCCGTCGACCGCGGTGCACTGACCGTGCAGTCGCGCATCAAGGTGCGTCTGAAGGATCAGCGTCCGCCGGCCGAGGTCGAGGCCGAGCAGTTCCCGGACGGCTGGCGTTACGGGCAGCCGTGGACCACCATCACGACCCTGGGTCGGGTGATGTTCAACGAGCTGCTGCCGGCCGAGTACCCGTTCGTCGACGAGCAGATGCCGAAGAAGCGTCAGGCCGCGATCATCAACGATCTCGCCGAGCGCTACCCGATGATCGTCGTCGCACAGACCGTGGACAAGCTCAAGGACGTGGGCTTCTACTGGGCCACCCGTTCGGGTGTGACCGTGTCGATGGCCGACGTGCTGGTGCCGCCGGCCAAGGCGGAGATCCTCGAGCGTTACGAGGAGCGGGCCGACGGCCTGGAGCGCAAGTTCCAGCGTGGTGCGCTGACCCCGGACGAGCGTCGTGACGCCCTGGTGGAGATCTGGAAGCAGGCCACCGAAGAGGTCGGCAAGGTCATGGAGGACTACTACCCCGAGGACAACCCGATCATCATGATCCCGCGGTCGGGTGCCACGGGTAACCTGACCCAGGTTCGTAACCTGTCGGGCATGAAGGGTCTGGTGACCAACCCGAAGGGTGAGTTCATCCCGCGTCCGATCAAGTCCTCGTTCCGTGAGGGCCTGACCGTGCTCGAGTACTTCATCAACACGCACGGTGCCCGTAAGGGTCTGGCCGACACCGCCCTGCGTACCGCCGACTCGGGTTACCTGACCCGTCGTCTGGTGGACGTGTCGCAGGACGTCATCGTCCGCGAGACCGACTGTGGCACCGAGCGCGGCATCCTGGTGCCGCTGGGTGAGAAGCAGCCGGACGGCACGATCATCCGTGACGCGCACGTCGAGACCTCGGCGTACGCACGTACTCTGGCGTCCAACGCCGTGGACGTGAACGGCAACGTCGTCGTCGAGCGCGGCCACGACCTGGGTGACCCGGCGATCGAGGCCCTCCTCGGTGCCGGAATCGCAGAGGTCAAGGTGCGCTCGGTGCTCACCTGTGGCACCGGTACCGGTGTGTGTGCGATGTGCTACGGCCGTTCGATGGCCACCGGCAAGCTCGTCGACATCGGCGAGGCCGTCGGTATCATCGCGGCCCAGTCGATCGGTGAGCCCGGTACCCAGCTGACGATGCGTACCTTCCACCAGGGTGGCGTCGGTGACGACATCACCGGTGGTCTGCCGCGTGTCCAGGAGCTGTTCGAGGCCCGTGTGCCCAAGGGCAAGGCCCCGATCGCCGAGGTCTCCGGCCGGGTGCGTCTCGAGGACGACGACCGCTTCTACAAGATCACCATCATCCCCGATGATGGCTCGGAAGAGGTTGTCTACGACAAGATCTCGAAGCGTCAGCGTCTGCGTGTGTTCAAGCACGACGACGGCTCCGAGCGTCTCCTCGCCGACGGTGACCACGTCGACGTCGGTCAGCAGCTCATGGAAGGTGCCGCCGACCCGCACGAGGTGCTGCGCGTGATGGGCCCCCGTCAGGTGCAGGTGCACCTGGTCAACGAGGTCCAGGAGGTCTACCGCAGCCAGGGTGTGTCGATCCACGACAAGCACATCGAGACCATCGTGCGTCAGATGCTGCGTCGCGTGACGATCATCGATCACGGCTCCACCGAGTTCCTGCCCGGTTCGCTGGTCGAGCGGTCGGAGTTCGAGACGGCGAACCGTCAGGTCGTGTCCGAGGGTGGCGAGCCCGCCGCCGGACGTCCGGTCCTGATGGGTATCACCAAGGCCTCGCTGGCCACCGAGTCGTGGCTGTCGGCGGCGTCGTTCCAGGAGACCACGCGTGTCCTGACCGATGCGGCCATCAACAGCCGCAGCGACAAGCTGATCGGTCTCAAGGAGAACGTGATCATCGGTAAGCTGATCCCGGCCGGTACCGGCATCAACCGGTACCGCAACATCCAGGTCCAGCCGACCGAGGAGGCGCGCGCCGCGGCGTACGCCATGCCGGCCTACGATGACACCTACTACAGCCCGGACGGCACCTTCGGTGCTCCGTCGGGTGCTGCGGTGCCGCTCGACGACTACGGCTTCTCCGGTGGCGACTACCGGTAAACGGTTGTAGCGCAAGACAAGACGCCCGCCCCCACACTTCCGAGTGTGGGGGCGGGCGTTTCTGTGTGGTCGGGGTCTTCTCCGATGATCAAGCCGGGCTCTGTTCGATGATTGAGCTGAACTTGCGGTGGTTGCGTTGGCGAGTTCGGCTGTCTGAGGTTTCGACTCAGGTCCTCGCGATGCTCGGTCCTGGCTCAACTACCAAGGCTCAGTTGGTGATTGAGCCGGGACCGAGCCGGAAGGGCGAGGACCCGTGTCGAAATCTGGTGGGTCGAGGGTGTCGGTGGCCACGTGGGAGGTGGGTTGCGTACCGGGTTCGGCTGTCTGAGGTTTCGACTCAGGTCCTCGCGATGCTCGGTCCTGGCTCAACCATCCACGGTCAGTTGCCGAGTGAGCTGGGTTCGCGCTGGTTGCGTTGGCGAGTTCGGCCGTCTGAGGTTTCGACTCAGGTCCTCGCGATGCTCGGTCCTGGCTCAACCATCCACGCTCAGTTGATGATTGAGCCGGGACCGAGCCGGAAGGGCGAGGACCCGTGTCGAAATCCGGTGGGCCGAGGGTGTCGGTGACCACCTCGGTGGTGGGTTGCGTACCGAGTTCGGCTGTCTGAGGTTTCGACTCAGGTCCTCGCGATGCTCGGTCCTGGCTCAACCACCCATGGGGCGTTGGTGATTGAGCCGGGACCGAGCCGGAAGGGCGAGGACCCGTGTCGAAGTCTGGTGGGTCGAGGGTGTTGGTGACCGCCTCTGAGGTGGTTGCGTACCGGGTTCGGCTGTCTGAGGTTTCGACTCAGGTCCTCGCGATGCTCGGTCCTGGCTCAACCATCCACGCTCAGTTGGTGATTGAGCCGGGACTGAGCCGGAAGGGCGAGGACCCGTGTCGAAGTCTGGTGGGCCGAGGGTGTTGGTGACCGCCTCTGAGGTGGTTGCGTACCGGGTTCGGCTGTCTGAGGTTTCGACACAGGTCCTCGCGATGCTCGGTCCTGGCTCAACCACCCACAGGGCGTTGCCCGTTGAGATTGGATAGCGGTGGTTGGGTTGACGAGTTCGTCGCATTGCTCGTAGTCGGCTCAACCAACAACGCCCAGTAGATGATTGATCGGTGTTGCTCGTCAGAGGTCGGTGTCGGCCGACGGGAGGTCGTCGTCGAGTGAGGTCACATTGCCCTCGTCGTCGACGGCGGTGTCGTAGAAGCCGTCACCGTCGATGTCCAGGGCGATGGCGTCGGTCTCGCCGTCACCATCGGTGTCGAGCTCGGCGAGATCGGTGAGACCGTCGCCGTCGGTGTCGGTCTCGACCAGGTCGGCAACGCCGTCTCCGTCGGTGTCGCTGATCAGGGTCTCGGTGATGCCGTCACCGTCGAGATCGGCCTCGACGACGTCGATGATTCCGTCTCCGTCGGTGTCGTAGGCGATCGCGTCGTTGATGCCGTCGCCGTCGGTGTCCACATGCTGGCTGCTCATTGTCGTTTCCTTCGGGGTTGGGGTGTTGGTGCTTCTGTCTGGTTGGAGGGCTGCGGGGCGGGGAATGTTCCCGGTGTCGGCCAAGTCATCTGGAGAACCGACCCCCTGGCTCAGCGGAGATCTGCGAGCAGGTCGGCGAGGAGGGTGCGTGCCCGCGAGATGCGGCTGCGTACCGTCTGCAGGCCGATGCCCTGGACCTCGGCGATGTCGGCATACGAGAGGTCGCCGTAGACGCGCAGCACGAATGTGGCGCGGTAGGCGTCGGGCACCTGGGCGAGGGCGTCGGCGATCCGGTCGGCGACGACGATCTGGCCGGCGACGTCGACGTCCGCGGAGAAGTCCACGTCGTCGATGTTGTCGGCGTCGGATCGCTTGCGGATCTGTGCCAGTGCGGCATTGGAGGCGATCCGGAACAGCCACGTGGACAGTCGCGCGTCGCCGCGAAACCGGGGCAGGGCGCGCCAGGCGGCCACGAGTGCCTCCTGCAGCGCGTCCTCGGCGTCGGTGCGATTGCCCGTGGTGCGCAGGCAGATCGCCCACATCCGGTCGCGATGGGCACCGACCAGTTCGGTGAAAGCGGCCTCGTCGCCGGTCTGGGCGCGGGCGAGGAGTTCGGCCTCGGTGAGGTCGCCGGGGATCGGACGCACGCGCTCATCGTAGGGACGTCGACGACCCGGTACCCAGGCTTCGCGCCCGAAATGTCGGCAAACTGTATACCCGGGAATCTGGGGGTGGGTGGACTCAGAAGTCCAGGTCATCGCGGGTGTCGGGGTCGTCGGCGGCACCGGTGGGATCGTCGGCGGCCTCGTCCCACAGCGTGTCCGCATCGGCCGGCCAGCCGAGGTCCGACGAGGTGTCGTCGTCATCATCGTCGACCGAAACGGTCTCGGCGACAGACACTTCCGAGTCGTCGGAAGCCTGTTCGCCGGCCGGCTCGGTGAGCGAGTCGTCGGCCTCACGGTCGGGATCGAAGGCCGCCGACAACGCCGTGTCCCACGTGTCGGCGGGCACATCGAGGCCGGTCACCGGGTCGTGCTCGCCGATCCAGGTGTCGATGTCGGTGTCTTCGCTCATCGTTTCCCTCCCACGTCTGCGGTCATACTCTGTTGGAGTCCGGCCGGAGCGGAATAGTTCCCGGCGGGTGATCTCTCGACACGGAAGGCGGGTCGGTGGGCGAGCGTACGACTCTGCGCGGCAGGCTGGATGCGCTGCTCGACGAGGTCGCCACCATCACCGGCGACGACACCGGCGTCGCGGCATTGCGCGCCGGACTCGATGCCCCGCTCACGGTGGCCCTCACCGGCCGGGTCAGTTCCGGCAAGTCGACGCTGCTCAACGCGCTGGTCGGGGATCGCGTGGCCCCCACCGACCGCACCGAATGCACCAAGGTCGCCACCCTGTACCGGGCCGGCTCACCGTCGCGGGTCGAGGTGGTGGGCCTGGACGGGACCGTCACCGAGTTCCCGGGTCAGATGCGCGGCGACCTCGGCCGGCCGTCGTCGGAGATCGACCATGCCGTCGCCTACACCCCGTCCCGGCTGCTCCGCGACCACTTCCAGGTGATCGACACCCCCGGGCTGTCGGGGTTCACCGACACCGCCGAGACGGCGACCCGCCGCGTCTTCGCCGGAACCGGCAGCTTGCCGCGACCGGATGTGGTGCTGTTCCTGCTCGACGACGTCGGCGGTCCCAAGGCTGACGAGGTGGAGATCCTGCGCCGCTCGGGGGCATCGGCGCAGAACACCATCCTGGTGATCTCGCAGGCCGACCTCATCGCCGCCGACAACCCGATGCTCAAGGCACTCGAGATCGCCCGGCGCATCCAGCGGCGATTCCCGGCGACCGCCGGCGCGGTGGTGCCGGTGTCGGGGCTGATGGCCGAGGCCGGGATCTGCGGCGTCACCGAACGCGAGACCGCGCAGATCGCCCGCCGCGGCGACCTCGAGGACTGGGAGCTGTTCGCCGTCCTCGACGGATCCGAACCGGCCCCGCCGGGTCTCGACGTCGAGATGCTGGGCCGCCTCGAACAGCTCGTCGGGACCTACGCGATGGAAGCCGGCGGTGCGGCGGCCGCATCCGGGGCGCAGGCGTACTGCTCGTGGCTGCAACGGGTCTCGGGGATCGCCGACCTCCGGCAGGCGATCGGACGACGCTTCGTCGCCGTCGGTGACGTCCTCAAGGCCCGTACCCTGCTGGCCGACCTGCAGACCCTCGCCCGCCAGGAGCCGATGGTGCGCAACGGTTCCGGGGCATCGATCCGCACCGCCCTCGAACGTGCCGAGCTCGCACCGGAACTCCACCGGCTGCGTGAGGTGTCGGCGCTGGAGGCGCTGTCGCGGTGGCATCCGGACAGTGAGGTGTCTGCGGAGCTGGGACATGCTGTGGCGGTGCGTGATCCACGTATCCTGCTGGGTCTGCCGCCCACCGCGGGCCCCGCCGACGTCGACACCGCCGCCCGCACCCGCGCGATAGCCCATCGAACCGGTCGCGGGCGGGCGCGGACCTCGGCCGAACGGGAGGCGATGCTGGTGCTGGAACAGACCTATCAGTTGGTGCGACGCGGAATGTGGGGATCCTGATGGCGGCACCGGAGATCGACGTCGAGAAGAAGCCGGCGGCCGACAGCGCCGATGCCGTCCTGCGGTCCGCACTCGCGCTGCTGCGCAAACACGGTGAGATCGAGGTCGCCGACCGCGCTGAACGCGTGCGCGCCCAGCCCGCCCCGGACGGGGGAGTGGTGGTGGTCGGCGAGGTCAGCCGCGGCAAGAGCTCGCTGGTCAACGCACTCGTCGGACAACCGGGGCTGGCGCCGGTCGACGTCGAACTGGCCACCAGCGTGCACGTGCGGTTCGTCCCGGCCACCGACGAACTGCCGGTCGGCGCCGCCGACATCGAGTTCCCCGGCACCACCACACGGATCGACGCCGCCGACCTCGCCGACTGGGTGACCGTCGACGGACCGGGTGCCGGTGAACTCGACGAGACGGCGCTGCCCGTGGTGTCGGCGCGGGTGGGGATCGACTCCGCACTGTTGCCGGACACGATCATCGTCGACACCCCGGGGGCCGGGTCGATGATCCCCGAACACGCCGAGTCCGCGGTCGCCGCGGTGCGCGGCGCGGGGGTGCTGGTGATGGTCTGCGATGCGACCGCACCGTTGAGCGCCCCCGAACTGGACTTCCTGTCCCGGCTGGGCGCGGAACTGTCGGCGGTGGTCATCGTGGTCACCAAGACCGACCTCGTGATGCGCCAGTGGCGGGCGATCGTGACCGAGAACCGTGATCTGATCGCCCGGCACGCACCACGATTCGCACACGCACCGATCATCGGGGTGTCCACCCGGATCGCCGGGCAGGCGGCCGGGATCACCGACCCCGACCGTGCGGCCCGAGCACTCGCGGCGTCGGGCATCCCGGATCTCGTCGCCGCGCTGAAACCCCTGGTACGCAGCACCTCCACGGCACCGGAACGCAATGCGCTGCAGGTCGCGTTCACCGGACTCGACACCATACGCGCCCGGCTGCTCGTCGACCTGAAGACCGCGCGCGCCGCACCGGAGGTGGTCGCCGACGTCGAGACCGAACGTGCTCGCCTCACCGCGCTGAAGGACCACAAACGCGAGTGGGCGACGAGGCTGCAGCAGGATCTGGCCGCGCTGTCGGTGCGCGCCGACGACATGCTGCGCGAGGAGTTCGACGTTCTCCAGGATCGGTGGACCGCACAGATCGACCGGCTGCACTTCTATGCCGTGCCGCGGGCCTCGCAGCAGCTGGTGGGGCAGATGGTGGTGGATCTGGAGGCAGTGGCCCGGCGGGTCGGGCAGGCCTACGTCGACGGGATCGCCGACATCGCCGACGACCTCTTCGCCGACACCGAACTGCGTTCGTCGGTGCTCGACGGCCTGGCCGAGGCCACCGACGACCTGGAACTCCGTGGCGAGAAGAAGGTCTCGCCGTGGAAGAACCTGCTCGACCCGGTGCTGTTCAGCGTGATGGCCTCCGGTGGTCCGCTCGCGCTGATCCCCGGGATCGGGATGGTGGCCTTTCCGGTGTGGGCGGGGGTGGTCCTCGGTTTCCGCGCGGCCCGCGCGGGCAAGGAGAACCACCGGAAGTGGCTCACCAAGGCGGTCGCCGACATGAAAGGTGATGTCCGCTCGCAGCTCAAGGCGCTCAACGCGCAGGCCGCCGGTGATCTGCGGATCGCCTACGACGCGGTGCTGGAGAAGTCGCTCGCCGAGTCGGCACGGATCATCAACGAGGCCGCGGCGGAGTCCAAGAAGTCCGCCGAGGAACGGAAGCAGACCGCCGCCGACGTGCGCGCCCGGATCGGCACCGTCGACACGGTGCGCAAGAACATCATCACGGTGTTGCGACGCCCCGTGGGATGACGCAGAGTGAGGCGATGGACTCCGAGCGCAGGCCCGTGCTGTGCATCGACCTCGGCGCCACCGGTGTTGCCGCGGCCCGTCGGGTCGGCCGTGATGCGCCGGTCCCCGTGCCGCTGGGCCGATCCGGACCGACGATGCCGACGGCGGTGTTCGCCGACGGGTCGACGCTGGTGGTCGGCGAGGAGGCGTTGCGTCAGCGGGACCGCCGGCCGGACGCGGTGGAGGAGTCGCCCCGATCACGGATCGCCGAGGCCGACATCGAACTCGGTGACCGGCCCTGGCCTGTCGTCGACGTGCTCGCCACGGTGCTCGCCCACGTCCGGCGGGCTGCGGCGGATGCCGCGGGGGCGTCCGGGTCCGGGGCATTCGACACGGTGATCCTGACCCATCCCGACATGTGGGCCGGCCGCCGCACGGGTGTGCTGCAGGCCGCGGCCGAGCGGGCCGGGATCCGGCGCGAGCAGATCAGGCTCGTACCCCAATCCCTCGCAGCTGCCTGGTATCAGGCATATCGGGGAACCGAGGTGGGGGAGGGCCGGCCGGTCTGTGTGGTCGACATCGGTGCCGACACCTGCGATGTGAGCGTGCTGCACGCCGACGGCTCAGGGGGTTTCACCGTCACCGACGCTCACAGCGCCGCGGTTGCCGGCCGGGACATCGACGGCCGACTGACGGAGTGGGTACTCGAGGAGGCCGCACATCTCGATCCGGCTCTGCCCGAACTGATCCGGACGTCGGGGGAGGAGATCGCCCTCGCCGACGCCGTCCGCGCCGCCAAGGAGGCGCTGTCGGAGGCGGCGCAGACATCGGTGGTCCTCCCCGGCGTCGACCGGTCGCTGTTGCTGACCCGACGCGAGTTCGAGGAGATGATCGCACCCGTCGTCGCCCGGATCGTGGGCGTGGTGACCGATGCGCTCGCCGACGTGGACGGTGAGCCCGTGCTGTATCCGATCGGCGGGACGAGTGCGATCCCGGCGGTGGCCTCGGCGCTCGCCGCGATCGGGCGGGTGGTGCAGCACGATGATCCGAGAACCGTTGTCGCGCAGGGCGGTCTGCTCCCGCCGGTGACGGTGCGCCGAACCCCGGCGCGCGGAACCCAGGCGCGTGGAATACAGGCGGGTGGAACCCAGGCACCTGCTCCGATCGGTCACCGGATCACGGCGCCGGTCGTCGAGGCGGGTGCCGTCGTCGAGGAACTGCTCTGCGCCCCAGGTCAATCCGTGCGCACCGGGCAGCCGTTGGCCCGGATCCGGGTGGCACAGGGCGTTCTCGCCCTCGAATCCCCGGTCGACGGGGTGCTCGCCGCGATCGACCTGCGGCCGGGTGTACCGCTGCGGCCGGGAGTGGTGTTCGCCGCGATCGGCACACCCGGTCTGTCCCGCGAGACGTGGCCGGGTCTGCACCGGGTACCGGCGGTGCTCACGGCCGGTGACCGCCCGCGTGCACGCGGCGGGCGCCGCAGCGCACGCTGAACCGATCGCCGTCGAGATCACCTATTGCGCATACCGATACGGGAGATACTGGACGTTCCAGCGGTTGCCGTCGGGGTCGCTGAAGTACACGAAATGCCCCCAGGACTGGATGTCGACGTCGCTGACGTCCACGCCGGCGTCGACGAGTTGCCTGCGGGCGGCGTCGATGTCGGAGACGCACAGCATGTGCACGCCGGTGGTGGGTGCCGGGCCGTCGACGATGCCCTTGCCGAAGGCAATCGAGCAGCCCGATCCCGGCGGGGTCATCTGGACGAAGCGAACCTCGTCGGAGACGGTGTGGTCGTGATCGGGGTTGAAGCCGATCCGGGTGTAGAAGTCCTTGGCGCGATCCACATCGGTGACGGGGAGCAGCGCGACCTCGAGCGTCCAGTCCATGATGGTTCCTTCCCTGGTTGGCGGTGCGGTGATGCCGTGAATCCAGGGTGACGCCGATTGCGGACAGTCGCGGTCCTCGATCAGAGGGATTGTCGATGGTCCGACGTCGAGTACGAGGAGGGCCGGGTGCGGCGTCCGCGGACCAGGATGATGGTGGCGCAGGTGATGCCCATCAGGGTGATCTGGATCGGGAAGATGTATTCGATGGGTTCCCAATGCTGCAGACTCAGGAGCGTGATCAGGCCGTTGGCGATGCCGGCGAGAAAGACGACGGGCCGCTCGGTCTCAGGGCTGGTCCACGCCTTGCGCATGGTCGGCAGACCGGCCAGCAGGTCTGCGGCCGACGCCGCGATCACCGCAAGCAACGGGTTGTCGAAGGTCAGCCACAGGATCAGCGCGATCACCGAGGCGCCGCCGCAGACCAGGTCGAACGGTCCGATCTGCCAGAATCCGGACCGCGCCGCGAACGAGGCGATCAGGATCAGCGCCGGTCCCAGTCCGACGGCGAGCAGGAACACCGCGGGGAGGCCGACGCCGTCGGCGATCTGGGCGGCGAATCCGATCAGCGGGGCGAATGCCCACAGGAACCACGTCACGCGGTTGGGCATGACCTTGCCGCGCAGGGTGAGCACCGCATAGCGGAGGCTGCCGATCAGCGAGATCGCCGCACCGAGCCAGACGAAATGGGGGCTGATCATCTGGCCGGGGAGTGAGGCGGGATCGTCGCCGGCTCGTCGACGCCATCGATGGGTGCCACGTCTCGCTCTCCTGTACCGGTCGGGGACGGCAGTCCTCCGGCGAAGCCGGTCGAGAAAGCGTCGTGGTGTGCCCGACCAATGTAACCGGATCGGCCGCCCACCGTCGGCGCAGCCCGACCCCGCGGCGTCGTGGGAGTCCCGGCGGTCGTCCGGCACGCCGTGGAAGACCGGCACGCCCATCCGAGCCCTCGTCGGCGCCGAACACCCAGGTGTGCACCGAAGAGACGAATCGTCCACGCAGCGCGTGCCATCCGGTCGGCCTGTCGACCCCCACGGGCGAGATCTCCCCAGGGCCCTGGCATCGGCACGTCCCCACGGCCAGGAGGTACCGTGACCGACACCACTCCCACCGACAACCCGCTGCGGATCCTCGTCACCGGCGCCACCGGCTACATCGGTGGCCGGCTGACCCCGCGTCTCGTCGCCGCCGGGCACCGGGTGCGGGCCCTCGCCCGCAACCCCGACAAGATCAGTGACGTGCCGTGGACGGCCGACGTCGACGTCGTCCGCGGAGACCTCACCGACCCGGAGTCACTCGACGCGGCCTGCCGTGACGTCGACGTCGTCTACTATCTCGTGCACTCGATGGGGCGCGGGGCGTTCATCGACGCGGAACGCCGGGCAGCCGAGAACCTCGCCGAAGCCGCGCGCAAGGCCGGGGTCGGACGCATCGTCTACCTCGGCGGCCTCCACGAGCAGTCCGACCGGTTGTCGATGCACCTGCGCTCCCGACGCCAGGTCGGCGAGATCCTGATCGGCTCCGGGGTGCCGACGGTGGCGTTGCAGGCCGGGGTGGTCATCGGATCGGGGTCGGCATCGTTCGAGATGATCCGGCACCTGACGAACCGACTGCCGCTGATGACCACACCGCGGTGGGTCGACAACCACATCCAGCCGATCGCGGTGCGCGACGTGCTCCACTACCTGCTCGCCGCCGCCACCGCGCCGCTGGAGTGCAATCGCACCTACGACATCGGTGGCCCGGACGTCCTGCGCTACGGCGAGATGATGCAGATCTACGCCGATGTGGCAGGCCTGCACCCACGCCGGATACTCGTCCTCCCGGTTCTCACACCGAAACTCGCGGGTCTGTGGATCGGGTTGGTCACCCCGATTCCGCCCGCCCTGGGGCGGGCCCTGATCGAGTCCCTCAGCACCGATGCCGTGACCACCGAACACGACATCGACGCCGTCATCCCGCCACCGCCGGGCGGGACGACCGGATACCGCGACGCCGTGGCCCTGGCCCTGGCCCGGATCGAGAACGGCGACGTCGAGACCACCTGGGCGAACGCCTCTCCCGTGGGCGCGCCGGCCGATCCGCTGCCGTCGGATCCGGACTGGGCGGGCAACATCGTGCACACCGACACCCGCAGCATCGTCTGCGATGCTCCGATCGACCTGGTGTGGAAGGTCGTCGAGGGGATCGGCGGGGAGAACGGCTGGTACTCGTTTCCGCTGGCGTGGACCATACGGGGCTGGCTCGATCGGTTGACCGGGGGCGTCGGACTGACGCGCGGTCGGCGACACCCGCAGCGTCTGAACACCGGCGACGCCCTCGATTTCTGGCGAGTCGAACGCATCGAACGTCCGCACCTGCTGCGACTGCGTGCGGAGATGCGCACGCCCGGCGGTGCTTGGCTCGAATGGCATCTCGAGGCCGCCGACGAACAGCACACCAGGCTGCGTCAGCGAGCCGTCTTTTTTCCGAAAGGCCTTGCCGGGCAAGCCTACTGGTACTCGTTACTGCCGTTCCACGGGATCATCTTCACCGGGATGATCAGCAATATCGCCGGTGCCGCGAGGTCGGGCGGGTGAACGCCGGTCCGTCGGCTCACATCTGGCCACCGGCCGAGAGCCGCACCGCGGCCCGGGCCTGTGCGGCCAGGGCCGCGCCCGCACCGATCGGCCACCGGTGGGCGATGTACTCGCTCGCCTGGTCCACTCCGAGCTGTCGCGACGAGTTGCCGGTACGCAGCCAGAACTCGGGCGGGGTGTTCTTGCCGGGCCGGAGGTACACCGGTCGCGGCGACGGTCCGGCGATCACACGGCACACCGGCCGCGTTGTCGGGGAGTCGGGGCTTCCGGGGTTGTCGGGGGTTTCGGCGGTCGGGATCGCCTCGACATCCTCCACCGACACCTCCACGGCCGCTGCGGCGGTCTGCCCCAGCGCCGTGGTCAGCAGGTCACGCAGCCACAACTCGAAGCGGTCGGCGTCGGGGGTCTTGAGGGTGGCGTAGTCGGGGTCGAGTCCCAGCGGCGTGCCGGCGTCGTCGACCCCGATCAGCAGCGTGCCCCCGTCGGCGTTGAGGAATGCCGACACCGTCTTGACGATCACCTGCTCCATCTTGGGGTCCTTGGCCCCGGTCCGCATGTTGATGCGGGCCGACGACTTGAACTCCACCTGTGCCGACTCGCCCGCCGCGATCAGCTCGGGGATGCTCATCCGCAGGTCGCGCTGCAGGTGGGTGGCGATCGCCGCGTACACGGCGATCACCAGGATCGATCCGACCAGCGCGACGATCACCGGCAGCGGACTCCAGATCCGCAGCCGCGGGTCGATGGCGCCGGCGATGAACAGGCCCAGCGCGCTGCCGGCGATGGACAGCACGATCGCGGTGGTGCCGTCGAGGGTGGCGCGTCGGCGCAGCAGCCAGCGGGCGATGGCGCTGAAGATCCACGCCAGGATCAAGACCACGATCAGCGCACCGGCCGTCGCCCACAAGGGTGTCACCGAGTCGGGCACGTGCTCCATCGTCCTGCCTCCTGCTCCTCGTCCCCGGTCGCCTCGAGCGGGGTCTCCGAGCGACAAGTATCCCTTGCACTCCGCACCTCCACCGGGGCCGGGTGTGCGGTCTGACGGTTTTGTCGGTACCCGCCGCTAGTGTGAAAACATGTTCGACTACGCCGACCCGGAGGGCGACCTGACGCGTATCGCGCAGGCCGATGCTTCCGGGTTGGTGCTGGCGGGGCAGTCCGCGATGCGGTTGGAACGGCAGGCCGGGGCCCGCAAGATCCTGGCGGCGACGGCGTTGGCGCGGCAGACCTATGCGCAGGTGATGGAGCTGTGTGACGGCCTGAATGTGGCCGAGCTGCCGCAGAAGGCGGCGTTGCGGGAGGTCGCGTTGCGGTTCGAGGTGCCGGTCACCACAGCGGGTCGGTGGATCTCGTTGGGCGGCATGCTCGATGGTCTGCCGCGGGTGCGGTCGGCGTTTGTCGAGGGTGTGCTCTCCGAACACAAGGCCCGGATCGTTGCCGAGGCGCTGGTGTCACTCGATGACGAGGCCGATCTGGCCGAGGCCGTGGAGGTCGCGCTCGGGTTGGCGGCGACGGCGATCACCGGGTCGGGGTTGCGGGAGGAGCTGGAGAAGCTGCTGATCTCGCTGGATCCGGCGGGTGCGGCCGAGCGGCGTCGGGAGTTCGAGAAGCAGCAGGATGTGCGTATCCGCAAGGAATGTCATGGTCAGTCGACGATCGATGCGATGGTTCCGGTGCGCGATGCGGTGGTGCTCGAGGATCGGATTGCGGGGTTGGTGTCGGGGTTGTGTCCGGGGGATCCGCGGTTGCCGGGTCAGCGTCGGGTTGCGGCGTTGACGGCGTTGGTGCGTGGTGAAGGCCGGTTGGTGTGTGGGTGTGGTGATCCGGGTTGTCCGACGGCGGTGCGCCCGGATGCCGATGCCGTCACCGACACCGACATAGACGCTGATGCCGACGCCGATGCCGGTTCGGCTGTGGTGTCGACCGAACTCGTGGTGGCTCCGGTGCGGGCGGTGGTCGAGGTTGTGGTGGATGCGCCGACGTTGGCGGGTGTGGTGGGGGAGATGGTGCCGTTCATCCCGGGGTATGGGGTGATCGATCCGGATCTGGCGCGCATGATCGCTGCGGATGGCACGTGGCAGGGTTTGTATCGGGAGGCGCGGTTGGATCGTGCTTCTGGTGTGGTTGTCGCTCAGGGGGTTCGGAAGGGTCGGACGCGTCGGGCGGGGACGGTGGCGCCGGGGCATCTGGTGGCTGCGGGGCGGTTGGTGGTGCGGTCTCGGCCGCCGAATGTGGCGGAGATCGAGCATCTTTCGCCGATCGATCCGTGCGGGCATGGTGGGTTGGTGGTTCCGCCGCCGGGGGCGTTGGTTTATCAGCCGGGTGAGCCGTTACGGCGTGAGGTTGTGTTGACCGATCGGCGTTGTCGTGCGCCGTATTGTGATCGGGTGGCCGAGGGGTGTCAGCTCGATCATGTGGTGCCGTTCGATCATGTCGATCCTCGTTCGGGTGGGTGGACGATTGCCGAGAATCTGATTCCGTTGTGTGTTCCGTGTCATCAGTTCAAGCATGTGGGGATCTGGGTGCCGACGCTGTATCCGGGGCGGATTGTGGTGTGGCGCAATGTGGTGACCGGTGAGGTGTTGGTGACCGTACCGTGAATGGTGCCGGCCGTCGCCGCGTACCGCCCCGTCGCTACACCACCATCACGAAGAACATGATCGACATCCCCGCCGCCATGAACACCTGACACAGGTCACCGGCAAAGGACAGCACGTCGTCGGGGGCGCCGGGCTTGCGCCGACGATCGAAGTACAGGTAGAGCCACACTGCGGTGGCGATCGCGAAGCCGATGGCGAGCACCCAGTTCACCGGGGCGACGTAGCCGGGCTGGCCGGCCATGTGCATGTCGGACATGCCGGGCATGTCCCCGCCACCATGATCCGAATGGTCGTGCACCAGAACGATTCCCGGTGCCACCGTCGGGCCCGCCATATGCATGGTCGCCGAATCGTGGCCGGGCAGCAGCCCACCGTTCATCACCGCATACATCCACGCCATCGCGCCCATCATGGCCGCGTGATAGACCGCCGCGGCCCGCCCGAACACCGAGGTCGCCGGTGGCACGCACCCGCACTCGTCGGAGTTCCGCACCGACCCGGGGAACACCAGACTCACCAGGAACCACGCCGCGGCCAGGATGAAGAACACCATCGGCCCGGTCGTCGGCCAGTCCATGCTGAACGGCCACGCCATCACCAGCATCGCCACCGACATGATCAGGTGCAGCGCATGACCGACATACGAGCGCCACGGCATCGACCGCACCACGATGAGATAGAGGCACTGGGCTGCGGCGAGCCCGAACAGGATCGTGACGACCCAGCGGAGCAGGAGACCGTCGATCACCGTGCGACGCTCCCGGCCTCGACCCGACGAGAGGCAGCGATGCCCCGCACGGTGTCGACCATGACGAACAGAGCCAGCGGGAGACCGAACCACGGCACGTACCAGCCGATCACCGCGACCGCGGCGACCACCACGACCGCCTCGACCGGACGCAGCGAACCGAGCGCACCGCGCCCCGGGGTCTTGGGCAGACCACCCCCGGCGGGCCGGCGGCGCCACCACATCAGATAGCCGCGGACGATCACCGTCAGCAGGCCGATCGCCAGCAGGATCAGCACGATCTGGTTGATCACCCCGAACAGACCCATATGGGCGCTGATCGCCCACTTGGTGAGTTTCGCTGCGAGCGGCCACTGCGCGAAGTCCACGCGGTCGGTCACCGCGAAGGTGTGCGCATCCACTGCGATCGCATCGAAGTGGCTCGGATATCCGCGCGCATTCTCGGCCACCGACCACGCCGCACCGCCGGTCGCGGGCGGGGTGATCACCAGCGGACCGACCAGACCGGCATCATCGGCGGTCTGCAGTACCCGCGTGTAGTCGGCATCGGTCACGGTGTGCGCCGCCGCCGGGGCCGACATCCCGTCCATCCCCGCCATGCCGGCGTGCTCACCGGCGCCCGCACCGGCACCGGCCGACGTCGACACCGACGGCGAGGTCCACGACATCGCCGTACGCAACTGCGAGATGCTCTCACCGGCATAGCGTGACCAGCTCAGGCCCGACGCCGACAGCACGAGCAGGCCGAGGATGATCCACACCCCCACCGCACCATGCCAACTCAGTGTGCGACGACGCTTCGGGGCATCACGGTCGGGGACGAGCAGACGATTGGCCTTGTGTGTCCGCCGCCGATAACCGATCCACAGCACCAGACCACCGAGCGCCACCACCCACAGCCAGCTCGCCGCGATCTCGCTGTAGTTGCGGCCGACGTCGCCGAGATGGAGGTTGCGGTGCAGGTCGTCGAACCAGGCCCGCACCGGCAGCCAGTCGCCGTAGGTGGTCAGCGCACCGCGCACCTCGCCGGTGTACGGATCGACGAACACCGTCCGGGAACGGTCCTGCGGTACGTCGTCGACGGTCAGCACCACCCGTGTGGTGTCCCCGGCCCGCGGGGCGGGGGTCACCGAGGCGATGGTGCCCTCGGGATGGGCGGCACGTGCGGCGGCCACCTGGTCGCCGAGCGGCAACGTCGACGACCCGACGTGGTCGACGGTGAGCTCATGGCTGTAGACCGCCCGGTCGATCTGCGGGACCAGCACGTACAGCAGCCCGGTGATGGTCGCGACCAGCAGGAACGGGCCGATCAGGATGCCGGCGTAGAAATGCCAGCGCAGCAGCAGCGGACGCCAGCGGTCGGCGGCACCGCGCGGGCGGCGGCCGGGTGCCGGGGTACCGGCATCCGGGGTGTCCGCATCTGCGGTGTCCGCATCGGGCGTGTCGGCGGTGGGCGGGGCTGTGACCACGTCGTCGATCCTGCTTTCATCGAAAGGGCTGTCGAGAAGAGTGGTCGCTTCCGGGCCTCGGGCGGTTCCCGCCGGTGACGTGATCCGCATCACGACCCGTCGCGACCGGCCGTGAGGCCCTAGGCTCGGGAGATGGAGCCCGACGCGCCGATCACGATCTTCGGCCCCGACTTCCCCTTCGCCTACGACGACTGGCTGACCCATCCGGCGGGTCTGGGCACGGTGCCCGACGAGGCGCTCGGCACCGAGGTCGCGATCATCGGCGCCGGGATGGCCGGGATGACCGCGGCCTACGAGTTGATGCGGATGGGCCTCAAACCGGTGGTGTACGAGGCCGACCGGATCGGTGGACGGCTGCGTTCGGAGCCGTTCGTCGAGGGCGAGCCGGAGATCGCCGAGCTCGGCGGCATGCGGTTCCCGATCTCGTCGCGCTCGTTCTTCCACTACGTCGACACCTTCGGGCTGCGGTACTCGCCGTTCCCCAATCCGCTCACCGAGGCCGCGGGGAGCACCGTCATCGACATCGGTGGCCAGACTCTGTACGCGCGGACCCTCGACGACCTGCCGCCGATCTACCGTGAGATCTCCGAGGCCTGGGACTCCGCTCTGGAACGCATCGCCGGGTTCTCGGGGTTGCAGGCGGCCATCGCCACCCGGGACGTCGCCGAACTCAAACGGCGCTGGAATGCCCTGGTCTCGCAGTGGGACGATCGCAGCTTCTACGATTTCCTCTCCACCTCAACCGAATTCGGTTCCCTCACCTTCCGGCATCGGGAACTGTTCGGCCAGGTCGGATTCGGCACCGGCGGGTGGGATTCCGATTTCGGCAACTCGATGCTGGAGATCCTGCGGGTGGTGCTCACCAACTGCGACACCGATCAGTACCTCGTCGTCGGCGGTGCCGAACAGGTACCGCACCGGCTGTGGACCCATGCGCCGCAACAGATCACGCACTGGCCTGCCGGGACCAGTCTGTCGTCGCTGCATCACGGTGCGCCGCGCGCCGGGGTCCGGTCGCTGCGCCGGCTCGGCCCCAACCGGATCGAGGTCACCGACCGCTGGGGCGACACCCGCGAGTTCCCCGCGGTGATCGCGACCTGCCAGGCGTGGCTGCTGTCCACCGAGATCGACTGTGACGAAGCGCTGTTCAGTCAGGATCTGTGGATGGCGCTCGACCGCACCCGCTACATGCAGTCGTCCAAGACCTTCGTCATGGTCGACCGGCCCTTCTGGACCGATCGGGACCCGGTGACCGGCCGCGATGTGCTCAGCATGACCCTGACCGACCGTCTCACCCGCGGCACCTATCTCTTCGACAACGGTCCGGACCGGCCCGGCGTCATCTGCCTGTCGTACACGTGGATGAGCGACTCGCTCAAGGTGTTGCCGCATGCGGTGGAACGCCGTGTGGAACTGGCGTTGGCGGCGCTGCGCAAGATCTACCCCGACCTCGACATCGCCGAACACATCGTCGGCCGCCCGATCACCGTGTCCTGGGAGGACGACCCCCACTTTCTGGGGGCCTTCAAGGGCGCCCTGCCCGGGCACTACCGCTACAACACGCGCATGTACGGACACTTCCACGATCAGCACACCCTCCCGGCCGACGAGCAGGGGATCTTCATCGCCGGCGACGACGTCTCGTTCATGCCCGCCTGGGTCGAGGGCGCCGTGCAGACCGGACTCAACGCCGTCTGGGGAGTGATGACACACCTCGGTGGGCGTTCCCATCCCGACAATCCCGGACCCGGCGACGTCTACGACGCCCTCGGTCCCATCGACATCGGTAAGTGAGGACACCCGCCAGATGAGTGCACACACCGACCCGCTGCGACTGGCCCTGTGGCAGTGCGCACCGATCGACGATCCGACGATCGACGACGCAGATGTGGTGGAGCGCAATCTCTCCCGGCTCGAGTCGGTGCTCGTCGAGGTCGCCGGGCGTGCGGATGTGCTGATCACCCCGGAGATGTTCGTCTGCGGCTACCGCCTCGACGCCGCCCAGGCACGGGCCCGCGCCGATGCCGTCACCGGACCGATCGCGACGCGGGTGGCCCAACTGTGCACCTGGTACGGCGTCGCCGTGCTGTACGGGTGTGCCGAACTCGGCCGGCCCTCCGACCGACCGGATGCAGAAGTATCGGATGCACCGGTGTACAACGCGATCCGACTGGTCGATGCCGGCGGACGTCTCCTGGCCACCCACCACAAGACGCACCTGTTCGGCGACATCGACGCCCGTGCGGTCTCGGCGGGGTCGCAACCGCCGCCCGTCGTCGAGTTCGACGGCTGGAACCTCGGGCTGCTCACCTGCTACGAGGTGGAGTTCCCGGAGATGGTGCGCAGCCTCGCGGTGCGCGGCGCCGATGTGGTCTGCGTACCGACCGCCAACATGCCGGCCTACGACGAGGTGCAGCGAATCCTGTTGCCCGCCCGGGCACTCGAGAATCAGGTGTTCCTCGCCTATGCCAACCACGTCGGTGCCGAAGCCGATCTCGCCTACGGTGGGCTCAGCGAACTCCTCGGACCCGACGGCACCGTGATGGTGCAGGGCGACCGCGACGAGGAAGTGCTGTACGGCAGCTGCGATCGCGCCGAACTGGACCGCTCGCGGGCCGGGCACACCTATCTCGCCGACCGCCGGCCGGACCTGTACTAGATCCTGCGCATGCTCCGCGAGATCCGAAGTGGGGGTGCGTCGGCCAACCCCGTGGCCGGGACGGCACATCTCTACTCTGGGGCCAGGGCCGCGCTCTCGGCGTTTGGTTCGATCAGCGGCTGGTGCGCTTGCGGATCGCGAGTACGGCGAGAGCCGCCGAGGAACGAGTCACCCACCGTGGAACCGACAACCCCCGCCGAACACGTCCTCAAAGCTGCCGCCGAAGCCAGCAAGGTCTGCGACCTGCGCGCACCCAAGGTCGGGGGTGTCGTCGGGAGTGTATCGGCGGTTCGCGGAGCGTGGGTCGGGAGGCAGGGCGACACCGCCCCGTGTGGCCTGTGGTGGGTGCACTGGTTCGGCACGTCTGTCCGACGGTGGACGTATCCTTGCCGATGTGAGCGCGCCCAGCCCACACCGATACCGGTGGCTGCTGCACATCGACCTCGACCAGTTCCAGGTTGCGGTGGAACGTCTGCGCAGTCCGGATCTGGTCGGCGAGCCGGTGATCGTCGGCGGCAACGGAGACCCCACCGAGGCGCGCAAGGTGGTCACGTGTGCGTCGTATGAGGCCCGCGCACAGGGAGTGCGCGCAGGGATGCCGCTGCGCAGTGCCTACCGCAAACTGCCCGACGCGGTGTATCTCCCGCTCGACATGCCCGCCTACGACGCGGCATCGGCGCAGGTCATGGACACCCTGCGCGGCTTCGGCCATCCGGTGGAGGTGTGGGGCTGGGACGAGGCGTACATCGGGGTCGGCGATCTCGACGAGCCCGACCCGACCGCCGGATCGGCGCACGAGCAGCACGAGCAGATCGGGGACGCCCAGATCCTGCAGATCGCCACCGACATCCGGGCGGCCGTCGCGGACCGGTGCGGCCTGGCGAGCCGCGTCGGGATCTCCGACAACAAGCAACGCGCCAAGATGGCCACCGGTTTCGCCAAACGCGATGTCACCGGTGTGGCGTCGGGCCTGTCCCTCGACCTGCCGCCCAAGGTGTTCCTGCTCGACGCCCGCAACTGGATTCCGCTGATGGGCGGATCTCCACCCATCGACCTGTGGAGTGTGGGACCCCGCACCGCCGACAAACTCACCGACATGGGCATCACCACGGTCGACGCACTCGTCGCCACCCCGCGCGAGGTCCTGATCGAGCGGTTCGGGCCGCACCAGGGCAACTGGCTGTACGTGCTGTGCCGTGGCGGCGGTGACTCCACCATCACCGTCGAGCAGTGGGAGGCCAAGTCGCACTCGAAATCCCGCACGTTCCCGGCCGACCTCACCGACCCCGATCAGATCGCTTCCGCCGCAACCGAACTCACCGACGAACTCCTCGACCAGGTTCGTGCCGAAGGGCGCGTGGCATTCCGGGTGGCCGTCACGGTGCGAACCTCGACGTTCTACACCCGAACCAAGTCGAAGAAACTGCCCGCCCCGACCACCGACCGCGACGCCATCGTCCCGAATGTCGCCGGTCTGCTGACGAGATTCGACGAGGGACGCCCGATCCGGCTCCTCGGCGTCCGCCTCGACCTGGTCCCGGGAGACGATGAGAACAGGGCAGACGAGCAGAACAGGGAGGTCACGTCATGACCCGATGGTTCGGTATCGCGCTGATCGCGGTGGTGGCCGCGCTGGTCGCCACCCCGGCACACGCGAACGCCGCCCCGCTGCCGGTCACGTATTCGTTCCTCTCCGGAATCCAGGCGGAACTGGCCGACCCGGGCGGCTCACTGCCCGGGACCAACGACTTCGACTGCCGTCCCGGCCGCGACCATCCGCGGCCGGTGATCCTCGTCCACGGCAGTGGCGGTGGGCGCCAGACCAACTGGGGCACCCTCGCCCCCGTACTCGCCAACGCCGGCTACTGCGTCTATGCCCCCACCTACGGGGCACTCGGCGACGTGTGGCCGGTGTCGGCGCTCGGCGGCCTCGGCCCCAAACCCGACAGTGCCTGGCAGCTCAAGGAATTCATCGACCACGTCCGCGCCGCCACCGGCAGCGACCAGGTCGACATCGTCGGACACTCGCAGGGCACCGAGATCCCCACGTACTGGATGAAGTATCTCGGCGGCCGCGGGCACGTCGCCCACTACGTGTCGCTCGCACCGTACTGGCGGCAGGGCCCCGACGACGATGACAGCCGCGGCGAGGCGATCGCGGGATTCCGTACACTGCTGGGCGTTAGGCAACCCGCGCGGCCCGCATGTCCGGATTGTGTTGCACCGCCGCAAGATCTGGATTTCAACCGTGCGGTCCGCGAACCGACGCCCTACCTGCCGGGTGTGCAGTACACCAACATCGTGACCCGCGATGACGAGATCGTCACGCCCTATGACGTCGGCATCCTGGCCGGCCCGCCCGGAACGACGGTCCGCAACATCGTGGTCCAGGACGGCTGCCCGATCGACCACTCCGACCACATGTCGATCGTGGCCAACCGGCGGTCGTCGGCCATGGTCCTCAACGCACTCGACCCGGCGCACCCACGACCTGTGCCCTGCGTACCCGTGGCACCGGTACTGGGCGGGTGAGCGGCACGATCCGAGACGTGTCGAATTCCCTGTCGGCCGATGTCGGGTACGTGGCCGCGTCGGGCGTGTCACCACTCTGCGTGGGTTGCCGGGATTTCGACTCGGGTCCTGCTGAATCATCGTGTGGGGATGCGGCCGCCCGCTCGATCAGCGTGCGACGTAGGTGCTCATCATCCGCACGAAGGCGTCGACGGTCCGGTCCATCGAGGCCTTGTCGGCGGTCATCACATAACCCATGGTGAGGCCGTCGGTCACGGCGATGACGGTCGGCGCGATCTCCTCGGCCGGTGCCGACCAGCGGAAGCCGCCGATCCGGGCGAATTCGTGCAGCATCCGGATGACCAGCTCGTTGTAGCCCTTGTAGAGATGTGCGGCCAGCGGCTCCAGGCCGGGCGTGCGGCGGGCGAACAGACCCAGCGACAGCAGTGCGTACTCGCGGGTGGGGTTCTCGACGACGTCGTTGGCGAAGGCCTCGATCCCGGCGCGGGCCACATCCTCCGGCGGGAGATCGGCGATCGCCCCCTGCGACTCGAGGGCCTCGACACGTGCGGTGAGCGCGGCCAGCTCCTCGTTGATCCCGTGCTCGACGACGGCCGCGAGCAGCTCGTCGCGATTGTCGAAGGCGTAGAACAGGCCGGACTGGGGGACACCGGCCTCTTCGGCGATCCGCCGGGTGGTCGCATGCTCGACGCCCTCGGTCGCGATCACCCGCAGCGTGGCCTCGATGGTCAGTCGGCGTCGCTCCGCGACGGACAACCGCATGCTTTTGTTCCTTTCGGTCGGTGACACCCGGCCGTTCAGGTCGGAATGCTCCCGATGGCCGCGCCCGGATCGCCGGGCAGGATGGACAAATCCTAGCCTGACGAGTCCGGTCGGGAGGCGAGGGCCACATGCTTGCGCGCATGTGCGACGGCGTCGTCGAGTGAATCCATCAGATGATTCTCGTGGCGGAGGGAGTCGATCACGCCCACTCCGGTGAGCAGCGTGAGGTGGTCGGGCTGCACGCCCTTGATGATCACCGTGATCCCACGGGACTCCAGGTCGGTGACGATCTCGGCCAGGGTGTGCGCACCGGTGGCGTCGAGCATGCCCAGATGCGACATCCGGATGATCACCACCGACACCGGTGCGGCGTCGGCGCCCTCGCTGATCGTGGTGGAGATCCGCTCGGCCGCGCCGAAGAACATCGCGCCGTCGAGTCGCAGCAGCGCGATGTGCTCGTCGCCGGGCCGTGCCGGGCCCGGCAGCGGTTCGCGGGTCACGCTGGAGCGCCGGGCCACCTGGCGCAAGGCGAAGAATGCGGCGACGACGATGCCGATCTGCACCGCCTCGATCAGGTCGAAACACACGGTGACGACCGCGGTCAGCACGAAGATCGCCGCGTCGGAGCGGGTGGACCGCAGGATCTTGCGGATCGTCGACGCCGAGATCATGCGGAAGCTGGTCACCATCAGCACCCCGGCGAGGGCGGCGAGCGGGATCGTCGAGACCGGCCCGGTGGCGAGGTAGACCACGCCGAGCAGGAACACGGCGTGCACGATCGCCGCGACCCGGGTGCGGGCGCCGGACCGCACGTTGACCGCGGTGCGGGCGATCGCACCGGTCGCCGGCATCCCGCCGAACAGGCCCGACGCCATCGACGCCAACCCCTGGCCGGTGAGTTCACGGTCGGGGTCGTACGGCCCGGTCGGTGACATCGTCGCGGCCACCCGCGCCGACAGCAACGACTCGATCGCGGCGAGTGCGGCGATCGCGAGCGCGGCCCCCGTCAGCGACTGCAGGGCGGCCGGGTCGACATGCGGCAGCACCGGGGCGGGCAGCGACGACGGCAGCTCGCCGATGCTGGCCACGTCGATGTGGGTGAAGTGCACCACCAGGGTGACCACCACGATCGCGGTGAGCGATTCGGGGATGGCGCGGTGGATACGGGGGAGGACGGTCATGAGCACGGCGATCGCGGCGACCACACCGAGGGTGGCCCCGGCTGCGGCCCAGTCGGCGTGCACGATCACCGTCCACGCCGCGGGCAGGGTGCGCTCGCCGGTGGGGGTGGCCGCGGCGAAGGCCGCCGGGACCTGCTGCAAGAAGATGATGACCGCGATCCCCAGGGTGAAACCCTCGATCACCGGCCACGGGATGAAGGTCACCGCGCGGCCGAGCCCGACGGCCCCGGCGATCAGCACGATCAGCCCGGCGAGCACCGAGACCAGGGCGATACTGCCCAGACCGTGATCGGCGACGATCGGGGCCAGGATGACGGCCATCGCGCCGGTCGGACCCGACACCTGCACATGCGAACCACCGAAGATCGCGGCCACGAGCCCGGCGACCACCGCGGTGATCAGTCCCGCCGCCGCACCCACCCCCGACGAGATGCCGAAGGCCAGGGCGAGCGGGAGGGCCACCACCCCGACGGTGATGCCGGAGACGATGTCGATCTTCCACGACGACCGCAGACCCGCGTAGTCGCCGGGGCCGGGCAGCAGCCGGCGCAGCCGCCGCGCGGTGGTACCCATCCCGGCAGTGGCTGCCGGGGTCACGGCCGCGTGACCGGCGGCAGCGACGAGATGGCGTCGAGTTGCTCGCGCTGGGCCTGCAGGGTGTCGGCGAGGAAGGTGCGGGCGATCACCAGCAGCTCGGACACCTTCGGGTGCGCCAGCTCGTAGAAGACGGCGTTGCCGGTACGTTCGCCGCGCACCACGTGGTGGCGTTTGAGCACGGCGAGATGCTGCGACATCGTGGTCGGCCCGATGTCGATGATCGACAGCAGTTCGCTGACCGGGGTGGGGGCGTCGGCGGCACTGAGCACCTCGAGCACACGGATCCGTGCGGGGTGGGCGAGTGCCTTGAACAGATTGGCCTTGATCTCGTAGAGCGGCTGGTCGGGGCTCGGCTGACCGGTGAGCGGCACGGGGTACTCCAGGAGTCGGGATCGCGAGATATCGACGAGTCGATACCGAGGACCGTAGATGGCGGAATATCGGATTACGAAATAGCGAAAACCAGAATACCGCAGGTGGGCGGGTGGTCCCCCGTGCAGTGGACACCGGAACGGGGGACACCCGAACAGGGGACACCAGGATCGGGGACAGGGGCCTGCACCCCCGGGCGATCAGGCCCGGGGCACACGGACCCCGAGCAGATGGGCCTCCGGATCGGGGGCCAGACCGATCTCGGACCACTCGGTACCGATGGTGACCACCGCATACGCCGACGTCGGGAACCGCGGGATCTCGCCGTCGGGATCGAGGGTCAGCGCGGTCGCCGGCATTCCCGGTTCGTGTCCGACGACGAGGACCGTCGACGCATCGGCCGGGACATGGATGCGCAGTGATTCGAAGATGTCGCCCGGCGTACCGCCGTAGATGTCGTCGACGAAGGTGGTCGGTGCGGTGATGCCGGTGCGCTCGAGGGTCTGGCGGGTGCGGGTGGCCGTCGAGCACAGCACCGCGTCGACGCCGAGGCCCTCCTCGGCCATCCACTGCCCGGCCAGGGCGGCCTCCCGGATACCGCGGTCGGCGAGGGGACGCCGGTGATCGGTGACGCCGGCCGGGTAGGCGGACTTGCCGTGGCGCAGGAGGATGAGGGTGCGGGTCATGGCTGGATTATCTCCAGGTCACAAAGAATCCGGCACAGATCAGGGTGTCCTGGGGCAGTTGCCGGACCGATTTCTGCTCTAGCCTGGTGTGCGTGCATTCCTGGGTTCCCGCGCTGCTCGCCGTTCTGGCGGCGCTGCTGATCGCGTCGGGAACCGTCCTGCGGCAACGATCGTCCCGCGAATCCGGGGCGATCACCTGCGCGTGGTGGCTGGGCGCGGGGATCGCGATCTGCGGGTTCGCCCTGCAGGCCGCGGCCCTGGGACTGGGCTCGATCCTGCTGGTCCAGCCCCTGGTGGTGCTGGCCGTGCTGTTCGCCCTGCCGCTGGAAGCGTGGGCCGATCACCGTCACCCGGCTGCGCGGGAGTGGGTGTGGGGCGGGGTGCTGGTGATCTGCGTGGGCACCTTCCTGGTGATCGCGAGACCCGAGCCGTCGATGCGACGGCCCGACGACTTGATCATCTGGATCAGCGTGGCGTGCGTCATCGCGCTGGTGGTGCTGTGCGTGTTGTGTGCACGACGATCCAGCCCGCACTATCGGGCGCTGTTCTACGGGCTGGCGGCCGGCACCCTGTTCGGGGTCAGTGCGCTGCTGGTCAAGACGATCGTCTACCAGCTGATCCACCATCCGGCGCATATGCTGCTGCACCCCGAGATCTATCTGTTCGTGGTGGTCGCGACGGCGGCCGTGGTGGCCCAGCAGAAGGGGTTCGGCGCCGGTGATCTGCAGACGTCGTTCCCCGCGATGAACGTGATGGAACCGGCCGTGGCGATGATGCTCGGCGTGATCCTGCTCGGCGAGAACCTCAAGGTGTCGGTGCCGACGGCACTGTTCCTGGGGTTCGTCCTCGCGGTGATGATCCGCTCGGTGGTCGAACTCGCCAAGGAGTCGGCGGTCCGCTGCGGCCACCTGCCGGCCCCGGCGGTCAGCGCGGGACCGGCCGGGGTGGCCGGAGAGGACATGTCGATCAGGCCCTGACCTGAAAGGTCGGGATCAGACGTTCGCGGTCTCGATCACCGCGAGCAGTCCACGGGTCCACTCGGTGGCCTGGACGCTGGGCTTGACCGGCGACGAGTTGTCGTGGCGGGCGTGCTCGCCGACCTGGGTGGCGCCGCGTGCGGTGAGCTTCTCGGCGATGATCTCGCCACCGCGGTTGAAGGTCTCGCCGTAGACGGTGTCGCCGAGTCCGAAGACGGCGAATCGCAGGCCGGTCAGATCGGGGGCGACGGCCTCGAGCTCGTCGGCGAACGGCTCGGCGCCGGTGGGCAGCTCACCCTCGCCGTAGGTGGAGCAGACCACCACCAGGAAGTCTGCCGGGTCGAGATCCTCCACCGCGAACTCGCTCATGTCGTAGATCGACGGATCGTGGTCGGCGGCGAGAACGTCGGAGATGGCGTCTGCGGCGAGTTCGCAGTTACCGGTCTCGGTGCCGTAGAGGATGACGACGGCCATGTGGTGCTCCTTCGAGGGAAAAGTCGTGGCAAACAGTACTGAGGGTACCCTAAGCGTCCGCTCGCCGGGATTCGCCCCTTCACAGAAATACTTGGATGTCCTAGTATTAGCTCTGTCAGTCAGGAAATCTCCGACAGAAGTCCAGGTGATCTCGCGGTGAGCGCAACTTCTTCCCTTCCGACCATCCCGCACTACCTCGACGGCGCCAAGGTGACCGTCGACGGGGGACGGCACGCAGACGTCTTCAATCCGAGCACCGGTGCGGTCGCCTCGCGCGTCCCGCTGGCCACGACCGATGAGGTCGCCGCCGCGGTCGCCACTGCCAAGGAAGCCCAAAAGGAATGGGCCGCTTGGAATCCGCAGCGTCGTGCCCGCGTGATGATGCGTTTTGTCGACCTCGTCAACAAGCACGCCGACGAGCTGGCGACCCTGCTCTCCCTCGAGCACGGCAAGACCCATCCGGATGCGCTCGGCGACATCCAGCGCGGCATCGAGGTGATCGAGTTCTCGATCGGCATCCCGCATCTGATCAAGGGTGAGTTCACCGAGGGTGCCGGCAGCGGGATCGACGTGCACTCGGTGCGTCAGCCGCTCGGCGTCGTCGCCGGGATCACCCCGTTCAACTTCCCGGCCATGATCCCGCTGTGGAAGGCCGGACCGGCCCTGGCCTGCGGTAACGCCTTCATCCTCAAGCCGTCCGAGCGTGATCCCTCGGTGCCGGTGCGCCTGGCCGAGCTGTTCACCGAGGCGGGCCTGCCCAACGGTGTCTTCCAGGTCGTCCACGGCGACAAGGAGGCCGTCGACGCGCTGCTGACCCATCCCGACGTCAAGGCCCTCGGCTTCGTCGGCAGCTCCGACATCGCCCAGTACATCTACGAGACGGCCGCCGCCAACGGCAAGCGTTCGCAGTGCTTCGGTGGCGCCAAGAACCACATGATCATCCTCCCCGACGCCGACCTGGATCAGGCCGTCGATGCCCTCATCGGCGCCGGTTACGGCAGCGCCGGTGAGCGCTGCATGGCGATCAGCGTTGCCGTCCCGGTCGGTGAGCAGACCGCAGAACGGCTGCGCGCCAAGCTGATCGACAAGGTCAATGCCCTGCGTGTCGGGCACAGCCTGGACCCCAAGGCCGACTACGGCCCGCTGGTCACCGCCGCCGCCCTCGAGCGTGTGAAGGGGTATATCGGCAAGGGCGTCGAAGAGGGTGCCGAACTGGTCATCGACGGCCGCGAGCGCGCCGCCACCGAGCAGACCTTCGACGACAACGATCTGTCGAACGGCTTCTTCATCGGCCCGACCCTGTTCGACCACGTCACCAAGGACATGGTGATCTACACCGACGAGATCTTCGGCCCGGTGTTGTCGATCGTGCGTGCCGCCGACTACGAGGAGGCCCTCGCCCTGGCGTCGGATCACCAGTACGGCAACGGTGTCGCGATCTTCACCCGTGACGGCGACGCCGCCCGCGACTTCACCGCACGGGTCGAGGTGGGCATGGTGGGCGTGAACGTGCCGATCCCGGTCCCGGTGGCGTACTACACCTTCGGTGGCTGGAAGCGTTCGGGCTTCGGCGATCTGAACCAGCACGGTCCGGCGTCGATCCAGTTCTACACCAAGACCAAGACCATCACCTCTCGCTGGCCGTCGGGTATCAAGGACGGCGCCGAGTTCGTCATCCCGACGATGGACTGAGGCATCCCGACCATGACGACCTTCGCCGACCGCGGCATGGCCGGCGGACTCGACGCCGACGAACGGGTGATCGTCGAGACCGCCGCCGACTTCGCGGCCAAACGACTGGCGCCGTTCGCGCTGACATGGGATGCCGAGGACCACTTCCCGGTGGCCGAGCTGCGCGAGGCCGCGCAGCTCGGCATGGGGGCGATCTACTGCTCCGAGGATGTCGGTGGATCGGGTCTGCGCCGCCTCGACGGGGTGCGGATCTTCGAGCAGCTCGCCTACGCCGATCCGGCCGTCGCGGCCTTCCTGTCCATCCACAACATGTGCACCTGGATGGTCGACCGGTACGGCACCGAGGAACAGCGGGCGCAGTGGGTGCCCAGGCTCGCGAGCATGGAGACCATCGCCAGCTACTGCCTCACCGAACCCGGTGCCGGTTCGGATGCGGCCGCGCTGGCCACCCGCGCCGAGCGGGTGGGTGACGAGTACGTCCTCACCGGCGTCAAGCAGTTCATCTCCGGTGCCGGCACCTCCGACCTGTATGTGATCATGGCCCGCACCGGTGACGCCGGACCCAAGGGGATCTCCACGTTCCTGGTCGAGAACGGTTCACCCGGACTGAGTTTCGGGGCACAGGAACACAAGATGGGATGGCACGCCCAGCCCACCGCACAGGTGATCCTCGACGAGGTCCGTGTGCCGGCGTCGGCCCTGCTCGGGGCCACCGAGGGGATCGGGTTCGGCATCGCGATGAACGGCCTCAACGGCGGCCGGCTCAACATCGCGGCGTCGTCGCTCGGTGGCGCGCAGGCGGCCTTCGACAAGGCAGCCTCCTATGTGGCATCGCGAAAGGCCTTCGGGCAGAACCTGATCGACGAGTCGACCATCCGGTTCACGCTCGCCGACATGGCCACCTCGCTGCAGACCTCCCGGCTCATGCTGTGGCATGCGGCGTCGGCCCTCGATGCCGGAACCGCCGACAAGGTGGAGCAGTGCGCGATGGCGAAACGCTACGTCACCGACGCCTGCTTCACCGTCGCCGACCAGGCGCTGCAGCTGCACGGCGGATACGGGTACCTCAACGAGTACGGAATCGAGAAAATCGTCCGGGATCTGCGCGTGCATCGCATCCTGGAGGGAACCAACGAGATCATGCGCGTGGTCCTCGGACGTTCCATCGCCTCGAGGTTCGCGGGCAAGTGATCACACGGATTCGACACACACTAGGGGAGTTTCGGCAATGACGACGATCGCCTTTCTGGGTCTGGGCAACATGGGCGGGCCGATGGCCGCCAACCTGGTCGGGGCAGGACACACGGTGCACGGGTTCGACCCGGTCCCGGAGGCGGTGAAGACCGCACAGGCCAACGGGATCGAGACCTTCCCGACGGCGGTGGAGGCCGTGGCCGCCGCCGAGGTCGTGATCACGATGCTGCCGAACGGGGCACTCGTCAAGAAGGTCTACGACGACATCCTGCAGGTCGCACCCACCGGCGCGCTGTTCATCGACAGCTCGACCATCTCGGTGGCCGACGCCCGGGACATCAACGCCAAGGCGGCCGAATCCGGCTACGCCCAGATCGACGCCCCGGTCTCCGGCGGCGTCAAGGGGGCGGCGGCGGGCACCCTGGCGTTCATGGTGGGCGGTACCGACGAGGCGTTCGCGGCTGCCCGCGGTACCCTCGATCCGATGGCCGGCAAGATCATCCACTGCGGTGCCACCGGCGCCGGTCAGGCCGCCAAGGTGTGTAACAACATGCTGCTGGCCGTCCAGCAGATCGCCGTGGGCGAGGCCTTCGTCCTGGCGGAGAAGCTGGGGCTGTCCGATCAGGCGCTCTACGACGTCGTCACCGGTGCCACCGGCAACTGCTGGGCCATCGAGACCAACTGTCCGGTCCCGGGCCCGCAGCCGACGTCGCCGGCCAACAACGAGTACAAGCCGGGCTTCGCCACCGCACTGATGAACAAGGATCTGGGGCTGGCGATGGATGCCATCGCCGACACCGGTTCCCGTGCCCCGCTCGGCACCCACGCCGCACAGCTGTACAAGGCGTTCGCCGAGCAGCACGCCGATCTGGACTTCAGCGCGATCATCACCGCACTGCACTGAAGTCACGCCGCTGAAGAAACACCGCTGCGATCCGGCAGCGGCCCCGTCAGACCGCAAGAGCGCCCGTCCCGAATCACCGGGGCGGGCGCTCTCGCGTGTGCGGAGCAGTCCCCGCTCAGAAGTCGCCGTTGTGCTTGCGCAGCGACTGGATGGCACCGACCAGTCCGGTCATCTCCTCGTCGGACATCCCGACGTCGGCGAAGACCTCGTCGTTGAGCGTGCGGGTGGCGTCCTCGACGGTCTTGCGTCCCAGGTCGGTGATCTCGACGAGGGTGGTCCGGCCGTCGGTGGGATGGGGCAGCCGTGCGACCAGCCCGCCCTCCTCGAGCCGCCGGATCGCATGGGTGACGCTCGTGACGTGGACCTGCAGGCGGTCGCTGGCCTTGGTGATGGGCAGTGCGCCCTGCCGTGAGAACGCCAGCAGCCGCAGGAGCTCGAAGCGGGAGAAACTCAGGTCGAAGGGCCGGAGCGCGGTCTCGACGCGGGCGAGCAGGATCTGGTGTGCACGCATCACCGACGTCACCGCCACCATGCCGTCGGCGACCTCGCCCCAGCCGGCCGAGGTCCAGTTGTCCCGCGCCTCGGCGATGGGATCGAAATCCATGCTGCGCCCTGCCATGACAACACCCTAATCGGCCGACGTCGCCGCCGGTCGAAGGTGTGCCGTCGCGTTTGCCCGTGTCGGCAACCTTCGGGTCTGCTGTCGATGTCCTATGAATGGCGGACGTGGGTCTTGTCCCCACTCGGTGTGGGAACCCGACGAGGATTCGTGGGTTTGATCGGAAAAACCGGGCATTCGTTGTGGGGTGCGTCCAAAAACTATTTAGTACCGCTAGTAAAACAATGTCGTCCATATCGAAAATCGGGCGATCTGGGGGTTTACCCGAAAGTATAGTGGGACTCGGTAAGAGTGGGTGTGCGGTAACGGTGGGAGATGTGTCGGTTTTCGGTGGTATCCGGATGGGTGTCCATCGGCGCAGTTCGGTTTATTTCTGGTGCGGTGGTGCAAGAATTGTCGTCACCGTTTCGGTCGGGGGGCCGAGTATTCGAGCGGCTGGTCCGGTGGGGTCCGCGGTCGCGTCATTCGATTGAAAGACGCATTGCCACAACATGTTTGGCGATGTGTTATGGACGATATCCGGTGCGCCGTGTTGTCGGATCGGGCCGAATTGTCCAGGTGAGATCGTTTGTAGTCCGTTCGTAGTCGGCGACGTCGAAAATTGTTGTTAGCGAATATTGGCACGAGTAGGGTCTCGTTTTATCGACGGGTCGACAGCTCTCCATGGACCCACTTCGTTTCAATGACGACGTATGGAGGTCACGTGACCATTTCCGACAAGGGATTCGCCACCACGCCGCTGAATTTCATTCCGAACGAGCGCACTGCGCCCGGTTTGCCGGCGGGCGTGGACTCCCTGCCCCTGTCCAGCGCCCAGCGCGGGATCTGGTTCGCCCAGCACGTCGCCGGCGACCTGCCTATCTCGGTGGCCCAGTACGTGGAGATCGAGGGCGCACTCGACACCGCACTCCTCGAAGTGGCCTGCCGGACCACCGGCCGGGAGTTCGGTTCCGGGAACCTGCACCTGGTGGAGATCGACGGTGAACCGCGCCAGTATGTGGACGACGAGCGCGGTGCACCCGTGTACATCGTGGACCTGCGCGGCATGGACGACCCCATGGCGACCGCGCACCGGCTGATGCTCGAGGACTACAGCCGGCCCCTGGACCTGCTGGTCGACGACCTCATGGTGAGCATCATCTACCAGGTAGGCGTCGACCATCACCTCTGGTACCTGCGTGCCCATCACATCGCCCTCGACGGATTCGCCGCCATCACGATGGTGCGGCGGATCACCGAGCTCTACAACGCCGGGATCCGTGGTGAGGTGGCACCGCCGTCGAAGGCCGACGAACTCGCCGAGATCATCGCGCAGGACTCGTCGTATCCCGGATCGGCCCGCTACGAGAACGACCGGCAGTACTGGAGCGACCATCTCGCCGACGCGCCACCGGTGGTCAGCCTGGCCGGCCGGCTCGGCAAACCCACACTGCACCCGGCACTGGTGAGCACCCCCATCCCCGCCGACACCGCCCGCCTGCTCGACGACGCGGCGCACGAGGGCGGCGGGGTGACGCCGGTGATCGTCGCGGCCTTCGCCGCCTACCTGGCCCGGATGACCGGTAGCGCCGAGGTCCTGCTGAGCCTTCCGGTCTCGGGCAGGCATTCGGCGGTGCTGCGCCGGTCGGGGGGAATGATCGCGAACGTGGTGCCGCTGCGCGTCCCGGTGGCCGGATGCACCCTCGACGAGGTGATCGCCCGGGTGAAGGGCGAGCTGATGAGCGCGCTGCGCCGCCAGCGGTACCGCCAGGAGGACATCTTCGCCGACATGGGTATCGCCCGTGACGAGACCGCATCCTTCGGGCCGGCGGTCAACCTCATGATGGTCGACAGCGAGGTCGTGCTCGGTGACGTCACCGGCCGGCTGCACGTGCTGACCTCCGGGCCCACCTCCGACCTCTTCGTCAACATCTACCCGGGTGCGGGCAAGGACAGCACGCACATCGACTTCCAGGGCAATCCGAACATCTACACCCCGGCCGAGCTCGCCGGTCACCACCGGCGTTTCCTGATGTTCCTGCACGAGTTCCTGAGCGGTCCGAGCGACCGTCACGTGGGCCGGCTGGCACTGCTCGACGAGCAGGAACGCTCGGCGCTGCTCCCCGTGCGCGGCGGGGCGGCAACGGCACCGCGGCTGCTCCCCGACATCCTCGCCGACACCGTGCGCCGGCACGCCGATGCGATCGCGATCTCGTCGGAGACCGGGACCCTGACCTATCGCGAACTCGACGCCGCCTCCGCCCGGCTGGCCCGCAGGCTGATCGCCGAGGGCTGCGGTCCGGAGACGGCCGTCGCGATCGTGCTCCGACGCTCCGCGCTGTCGGTCACCGCGGCCTGGGCGGTCGCCAGGTCCGGCGCCACCATCGTGCACGTCGATCCGGCCCAGCCGATGCAACGCATCGAGCACATCCTCGCCGACAGCGGCGCCGACGTGGCGATCACCGTCGACGAGTACACCGACCGGTTGCCGGGATCGACGCGCCCGGTGATCGTCGACGGTGACACGGTCGGCAGCGACGGGACGGTGACAGGTGCAGGGACGCCGATCGATGATGCCGACCGCATCCGGCCGGTGCGGCCGGGCAACGTCGCATACATGACCTACACCTCTGGGTCGACCGGTGTGCCCAAGGGCGTGCAGGTCACCCACGGTGGGCTCGCCGACCTGATCGCCGACCGGACCGACGCCTACCGCCTGGACCACACCGCACGGGTGTCCTATGCGCTGTCACCGAGTTTCGACGCCTCGATCGAACAGTTGCTCACCTGCTTCGCCAACGGTGCGGCCCTGGTGATCGTGCCGCCGGAGGTGATCGGTGGTGAGCAGCTGACCCGCCTGCTCGCCGACGAGCACATCACCCACCTGACCCTGACGCCCACCATGCTGGCCACCGTCGAACCCGAGGCGCTGACCGATCTGCGGACCGTCGTGGTGGGCGGCGACCGATGTGCCCCGCACATCGTCGGACGCTGGACCCGGTGCGCGACGATGATCAACGAGTACGGGCCGACGGAGGCGACGATCACCGCGTCGAGTTCGGTGATCGACCCGTCGGCCGACCTCACCGCCGGCAGCCCGGTCCGCGGTGCGTCGGTGATGGTCCTCGACCCCATGCTGGCGCCGGTTCCGGTGGGCACGGTCGGCGAGGTGTATCTGGCCGGACCGGGACTGGCGCGCGGCTATGCGCACATGTCGGCCTCGACCGCGGCCCGATTCGTGGCCCATCCCCACGGTGCCCCCGGTGAGCGGATGTACCGGACCGGCGATCTGGCACGCTGGGTCGGCGATGCATCGCAGGTGTCGCTGGAGCTGTTGGGGCGCACCGACTTCCAGTTGAAGATCCGCGGATACCGGATCGAACCGGGTGAGATCGACACCGCACTCACCGGACACGCCGGGGTGGAGGCGTCCATCACGGTGCCGGTTCGCAACAACATCGGCGCGACCGTCCTGGCGTCCTATGTGGTGCCGGTGGGCGATGCCCGGGTCGAACCCGCCGAGCTGGAACGTTTCGCGCGCGAATGCCTTCCGCCGCACATGGTCCCGGCCGTGATCACGATGATGGACGACCTGCCGGTCAACGCCTTCGGCAAGGTCGACCGCAAGGCGCTGCCCGACCCGGTCTTCGCCTCCGCGGCGAGTGGACGGATGCCCTCGACGCCCCGGGAAACCGAACTGGCACAGCTGTTCTCCGAGGTACTCGGAGTGCCGCGGGTGGGCGCCGACGACAGCTTCTTCACCCTCGGCGGCGACAGCATCCTGTCGATCCAGCTGGTGGCCCGGGCCAAGGCGAGCGGACTGGCCTTCTCGACCCAGGATGTGTTCGAGCACAAGACCGTCGCCGCCCTCGCCGCCGTGGCCACCGATCTCACCGACGACGCGGGGCTGCCCGAACTGCCCGGCGGTGGCGTCGGATCGATCCCGCTGTCGCCGATCATGCATGCGATGCTCGACCGCGGACCCGTCGACCGTTTCACCCAGGCCGCCCTGGTGGAACTGCCCGACGGTCTCACCCGTCCCGACCTGGTGCGTGCGCTGCAGGCACTGGTGGACCACCACGACATCCTGCGCGCGCGGCTCGTCGACGGGCAGCCGGGCGAGACCCACATCGAGGTCGGTGCCCCGGGGACGGTCGACGCCGCGCAGGTGCTGGACCTGGTGTGGCTCGACCGGCGTGACGCCGACGAGATCGACCATCACCTGCAGGTCGCGGCCGATACGCTCGATCCGCGCGCCGGTGCGATGATCCGATTCGTGTGGATGTCCGAGGCCGACGACACGCAACCGGATCTGATGTGGCTGGTCATCCATCACCTCGCCGTCGACGGGGTGTCGTGGCGCATCCTGCTCACCGGCCTCGCCCAGGCCTGGCAGCAGATCGCCGGCGGCGCCGACCCGGCACTCGGTGACCCGACGACGTCGGTGCGCCGGTGGGTCCACGGCCTGCTCGAGCACTCGTCCGAGCGCACCGCCGCCGAGCTCGATCGGTGGACCGCGGTACTCGAACCGGGGGAGCGGCTGCTCGGCGATCGTGGGCTCGACCCCGATCGCGACGTGCTCGCCACCGCCGGATGCGTGCGGATGCGCATGCCGGCCGAGGTCACCGAAGCGGTCCTCACCACCGTCCCCGCCCGGTTCCACGGCGGCGCCAACGACGCGCTGCTCGCCGCCCTGGTGCTCGCGCTGGCGCGGTGGCGCCGGCGCCACGGTGTCACCGGCACCACCGGGATCGACGAGCTGATCGCACTCGAGGGCCACGGCCGCGAAGAGGCCGCCGTGCCCGGGGCCGACCTGACCGGGACGGTCGGATGGTTCACCTCCCGTTTCCCGGTCCGGCTCGACCTCGACGGCGTCGACGTCGACGATGCCTTCGCCGGCGGGGCCGCCGCAGGACAGGCGATCCGGCAGGTGAAGGAACAGCTGCGGGCGGTGCCCGACAACGGGATCGGTTTCGGCATGGTCCGGTACCTCGACCCGGTGGGTCGCGCCGAACTCGGCGGCCGGGCCGAACCACAGATCAGCTTCAACTACCTGGGCCGGGCCGGCACCGGTGACCACGCCGGTCCCTGGGCGCCGTCCGGCGAGTTCGACTCGCTGGTCGGCACCGGTGCGCCGCAGATGGCGCTGCCGGCGGTCCTGGACATCAACGCGATCGCGGCACCGGGGCCGGACGGTCTGGAACTCGATGCGACGTGGGAGTTCGCCTCGCTGGTCCTGCGCCACGACGACGTCGAGGAACTCGCCGGTCTGTGGGCGCAGGCCCTCGAGGCACTGGCCCGGCATGTGCGGGCCGACGACGCCGGCGGGCACACCCCGTCGGACTTCGGTCTGGTCGCCACATCGCAGACCGAGATCGACGGCTGGACCCGCGAGTATCCGTCGCTGACCGACGTGTGGCCGCTGACCGCACTGCAATCGGGGCTGCTGTTCCACGCGCTCTACGACGATGCGCTCGAGGCGTCGGATCACATCGCCCGCGAGGACGGCTACACCGTGCAGGCCGAACTGACCCTCGGCGGATCGGTGCACCCCGACCGGATGCGGCGGGCCGCCCAGCGGCTCGTCGACCGGCACGACAGCCTCCGGGTGGCCTTCGTCGAGACGGGGACCGGGCCGCGCCAGCTCGTCCTGCGCGACGTCGAGGTCGACTGGACCGACTCCGACGTCACCGGCATCGACGACCCCGGGGAACGGGAACGGCAACTGCGCCGGCTCGTCGCGGAATCGGCGGCCCCGTTCGACCTCGCGCATCCGCCGCTGCTGCGCTTCCACCTCATCCGCGTCGCGCGGGGGGCCGACCGTGGCGCCGACCGGTACCTGCTGGTGCTCACCAATCACCACATCGTGCTCGACGGCTGGTCGGCGCCGCTGCTGATCCACGAACTGTTGCTGCACTACATCGCCGACGGCGAGCCGGCCGAACTGCCGCAGCCGCGGTCCTTCCGCGACTACCTGCTGTGGCTGCACTCCCGAGACCACGACGCGGCGCGTACGGCGTGGCAGGAGATGCTCGCCGAGATCGAGAGCCCGACACGCCTGACCGGTGCCGCCGGCACGACGGCCGGCGGCGACATCGGCGAGACCGAGATCGTCCTCGATCCGGCCACCACCGACGCGATCCTCGGCCTCGGACGCACACACGGGGTCACCGCCAACACCTCGATCCAGGTGGCCTGGGCCCTGGTGCTGTCGGCGATGACCGGGCGGACCGACGTGGTGTTCGGCAACACGGTGTCCGACCGTCCGGCCCACATCCCCGGCATCGAGCGGATGGTGGGACTGTTCATCAACACCCTCCCGGTGCGGGTCCGCCTCGATCCCGCCGAGAGCATCGTCGAACTGCTCGCCCGCACCCAGACCGAACAGGCCGCGTTGCTCGATCACCGGCACGTCGGGCTGGCCGAACTGCAGCGGACCACCGGCGTGGCCGACATGTTCGACACCGTGACGGTCCTCGAGTCCTATCCGGTGGACACCGATGCGGTGGGGCAGACGCTGGCCGATGCCGGGCTGCGCTGGGTCGATCTGGTCGCCCACGACGCCACCCCGTACCCGGTCAGCCTCCAGGTCACCCCGCCGCGCCCGGGCACCGCGGGCGCCGGGAGCCGTGGCGACTCCGCCGGCGACACACCCGGCGGGTACGTGCTCACCGTGCGGTACGCCGTCGACCGCATCGACGCCGAGGCCGCCGGGGCCCTGCTCGACCGCTTCGTCGGGCTGCTGCGTCAGATCGCCACCGATCCGGGCCGCAAGGTCGGTGCGGTGACCTCGTGCGGGCACGGCGAGCACGCCGAGCTGTCGGCGGCCGGGACGACCGGCGAATCCGGCGCGTCCCCGCAGCCGGTCCGGCTGCTGCGTGACATCCTCGCCGACTCCGCCCGCCGGCACCCGGATGCGGTGGCGGTGCGTGCCGACGGCACCACGCTCACCTACCGCGAACTCGCCCACCGGGCCGATCGGGTCGCCGCCGAACTCATCCGGCGCGGTGCGGGTCCGGAATCCTTCGTCGCACTGGCCGTTCCGCGTTCGGCGGACCTCGTCGTGGCGATCTGGGCGGTGGCACGAACCGGTGCCGCCTTCGTCGCCCTCGATCCGGGCAACCCCGCACACCGTCTCGCCGAGCTGATCTCCGACGCGGGCTGCACCCTCGGGGTGACCCGGGCCGCCGTCACCCCGAACCTGCCGGCCGGAGTCGACTGGCTGGTGCTCGACGCACCGGCCGGCCGCACCGGGTCGGCCGGGACGGGGTCGGGCGGGACCGGCCCGGACGATGCCGTCACCGCCGCGATCGCCGCCGACGGACTCCGGCCCGACAATGCCGCCTACCTGATCTTCACCTCCGGTTCCACCGGCAAGCCCAAGGCCGTTCTGATCAGCCACCGGGGACTGGCCGATCGTGTTGCCGCACAGGCCCACTCCTTCGGGGTGCGCCCCGGCTCGACGGTGCTGCAGGTGGCGTCTCCGGGGTTCGACGCCTGCGTCTCCGAGGTGCTGCTCGCCCTGGGCAACGGCGGTGCTCTCGTGGTGGCACCGCCCGACGTGTACGGCGGTACCGATCTCGAGGAACTCGCTCGGGCAGAACACATCTCGCATGCGATCATCACCCCGTCGGCACTCAACACGATGGACCCGGCGCGGCTGGCGCCGACGGCGACCATCGCCGTGGTCGGTGAGGCGACCGGCGCCGACATCGTCAACCGGTGGTCGCCGGGCCGACGCCTGATGAACCACTACGGCCCGACCGAGGCCACCATCTGGGCCACCGGGGCCGACGACCTGGCCCCGGGCCGGCCGGTGACCATCGGCCGGCCGATCCAGGGTGTGTCGGTGTCGGTGCTCGACGCCTGGCTGCGGCCGGTCCCGGTGGGGGTGGCCGGTGAGCTCTACCTCGGCGGTCCCGGACTCGCCCGCGGATACCATGCCCGCCCGGGCATCACCGCGGCACGTTTCGTCGCGGACCCGAGGTCGGCGACCGGCGAACGGATCTATCGCACCGGCGACTCGGTGCGGTGGGTGCGTGGCCGGGACGGCCTCGAGCTGGACTATCTCGGACGCAACGATCAGCAGGTCAAGATCCGCGGACTGCGGATCGAGACCGGCGACATCGACGCCCATCTCGGCCGTCATCGGGAGGTGGCCCAGGTCGCCACCGTGGTCCAGCCGGGACCGGCGGGTCAGCCGGTGCTGGTGTCCTATGTGGTCGGCGCACCGGGACAGACGCTGGACGTCGGGGCGCTGCACGACGGACTCGCCGACACCCTGCCGCAGTACATGTCGCCCGCCGCGATCGTCGAGCTGGAGTCGATGCCGTTCACCCGGACCGGCAAGATCGACCGGAAGGCGCTTCCCCCGTGGGACTTCCGTTCCGAGGAAGAGGGCGGCCGGGCGCCCTCGACACCGGCCGAGGTGGTCTTCGCGCAACTGTTCGCCGAGGTCCTGCGCCTCGACCAGGTCACCGCCGACAGCAACTTCTTCACCCTCGGCGGCGACAGCATCGTCTCGATGCAGCTGGTCGCGCTCGCCAAGGCCGCCGGATTCGCCATCACGCCCCGCGATGTCTTCGAGGCCAAGACGGTGGCCGCCATCGCCGAACTCGCGGCCCTGCGCAGCGCCGACGACACCCCGGTACCCGACGCGCCGGTCTCGGCCTCGGACCCACGGTTCGCCGACGTCGAGGACGCCGATCTCGAGGCGCTCCGGCACCGCTATCCGACCCTGTCGGAGGTGTGGCCGCTGTCGCCGACGCAGGCGGGAATCCACTTCCACTCGTCACTGGACCCCGATGCCCGTGACAACTACACCGTGCAGTCGACCATCGCCTTGTCCGGCGACGTCGACGGTGCGCGGCTGCGCCGGGCCGCGCAGGCCCTCGTCGACCGCCACGACATCCTGCGCGCCGGATTCGCCGAGACGTCCCGGGGCCCGCGCCAGATCGTGGTCACCGACGCCGAGGTGGCCTTCCGTGAGATCGATCTGGTCGGTGACGTCCCCACCGCGAGCGCCGAGCGTGTCGTCGCCGAGAGTGCTGCTGCCGCTTTCGATCTGAGTGTCCCGTCGCTGATCCGGTTCACCCTGGTCCGCCGTGACGTGGGCTCGTTCGTGCTGCACATCACCAACCATCACGTGATCCTCGACGGCTGGTCGATGCCGCTGCTGATGCGTGAACTACTCGAGTACTACGGAGATCCCGAGCGCATCGCGGTGGCCGGGCCCGCACCGTCCTACCGTGACCATCTGGTCTGGCTGGCCGGGCAGGACCACGAGGGTTCGACGACCGCCTGGGCGCAGGCCTACGCCGATGTCGAGGCGCCCACCCGGGTCTCCCGTGGCGGTGCGGCGATGGCCGATGCCGCCGTCGGCGAGGTCGTCGTGGAGCTCCCCGCCGAGGAATTCGGCCGATTGCGTTCGGTCACCGCCGATTCCGCGGTGACCATCGGCACCGCACTGTCCACCGCGTGGTCGCTGGTCCTGCGGGTGCTGACCGGTGAGACCGACGTGATCCTCGGTTCCGCGGTCGCCGGCCGGCCACCGGCATTGCCGGGTGCGGAGCAGGCGCTGGGCATGTTCTTGAACACGGTGCCGGTCCGGGCGCGGCTCGAACCCGCATTGTCGTTGCAGGAGTTGCTGATCCAGGTGCAGGAGGGCAATGCGCGGCTGCTCGACCACCACTACGTGGGGCTGCCCGCCATCCACCGTGCCGCCGGCGTCTCCGATCTCTTCGACACCGCGCTGGCGTTCCAGTCCTTCCCGCTGCATGCGGCGGCCCTGCAGCAGCTGGTCGACTCGGCGGGACTGCGGGTCGACGGCATCAGCGGTATCGACGCGACCCCGTATCCGCTGAGTGTGGTCGTCGCACCGAATCTCGATGCCCGCAACCAGACCGAGGAACCGACATCCGACGGCGCCGACGACGGCAGGCAGGGCGGCCCGGCACTGACCATCACCCTGCGGTACCGGCGTGACGAGTTCGACGCGGGACAGGCCCGCGAGATCGTCGACCGCTTCGTCGAATACCTGACCTGCATCGCCGCCGAGCCCCAGACCCGGCTGGGGATGCTCGCCCAGGCCGTGGAGGGTGTCCAGTGGCCGCGGAGCGCCACACGTGATGCGGCGGAACCGGATTCGCTCACCCTGGGCGAGATCCTCACCGCGTCCGCCCGCCGTGCCCCCGAGGAGATCGCGGTGCGCAGCGGGGACACCGGGATGTCCTATCGCGAACTCGACGAGCAGTCGAACCGGCTGGCCCGCCACCTCCTGCGGCATGCGCACGGACCGCAGGGCGTGGTGGCGTGTGTGCTGCCACGATCGCCGCAGGCGGTCGTCGCGATCTGGGCCGCGGCCAAGGCCGGTGTGCCGTTCCTGCCGATCGACCCGGGCCTGCCCGCCGAACGCGTCGGCTTCCTGCTCACCGATTGCGCGGTGACGCTGGGGTTCACCCTGGCCGACGTGCGTGACGGTCTGCCCGGCGGAGTCGACTGGCGGGTGCTCGACGAGCAACGCACCGTCGACGACCTCGCCGCAGAGGCGGCCGCGCCGGTCACCGACGCCGAGCGCGGCGGCCCGATCCGCCTCGGCGACACCGCCTATGTGATCTACACGTCCGGCTCGACCGGCACCCCCAAGGGCGTGCGCGTCAGCCATCGCGGCCTGGCACACCTCGTCGCCGCACAACGCCGGGTCCTCGACGTCGGCCCCGCCGCACGGGTACTGCAGGTGGCCTCACCGGGATTCGACGCCTCGGTGTTCGAACTGCTGATGGCACACGGATCCGGCGGACGCCTCGTGGTGTCGCCGGCCGACGTCTACGGCGGACCCGAACTGGCCGAACTGATCCGCCGCGAGGCCGTCACCCACGCCGTCCTGACCCCGTCGGCGCTGGCCACGGTGCCGACCGACCCCGAGGACGACGAGGCCGACGCCCACCGCACGGGACCGGCCACCCTGCGGGTGCTGGCCACCGCGGGTGAGTCGGTCGGCCCGCAACTGATCGACCGGTGGGCACCGGGCCGCATCATGGTCAACCTGTACGGGCCCACCGAGTCCACCATCTGGGCGACCGCGAGCGAACCCCTCCATCCGGGTGGACCGGTCACGATCGGCACCGCGGTGGGGCCGGTCGGCGTCACCGTCCTCGACACCTGGATGCGGCCGGTGCCGCAGGGCATCGCCGGCGAGCTGTACCTGGTGGGCCCCGGTCTCGCCGACGGCTACATCGGCAGGCCCGGGACCACCGCGACCCGGTTCGTGCCCTGCCCGTTCGGTGACCCCGGTGACCGGATGTACCGGACCGGCGACATCGTCCGACGCAACGCCGATCACCAACTGGAGTTCGTGGGCCGCAACGACTTCCAGGTCAAGGTGCGTGGCACACGCGTCGAGGTGGGCGAGATCGACGCTCTGCTGGGCGAGCGCGACGACGTCGACTACGCCGTCACCATCGGACGCAGCCGCGCCGGTGCCGGGGCCGGGCACATGCTGGTCTCCTATGTGGTGGCGGCGCCGGGGACAACACTGTCGAGCACCCGGCTGCGTGCGGCGCTGGCCGAGAAACTGCCCGCCTACATGGTGCCGGCGGCGGTCGTCGTCCTGGACGAGATCCCGATGACCCGCACCGGCAAACTGGACCGGGCGGGCCTGCCCGAGCCGGTCTTCGCCGCAAGCGAGTTCCGGGCGCCGGCGAACCCGATGGAAACGGCGGTCGCCGCCGCGTTCGAGCATGTGCTCGACGTCCCGCGCGTCGGCGCCGACGACGACTTCTTCGCCCTCGGCGGCGACTCGCTGAGCGCCTCGGTGGTCGTCGCACGGCTCGGCGAGGTGGTCGGCACACGGGTTCCGGTGCGCGCGGTGTTCGATGCACCCACCGTCGGTGCGCTGGCGGTCCTGGTGGGGTCGCTCGACGGCGGCGGACGTATCCCGCTGACCGCCGGACCCCGACCGGAACTGGTGCCGCTGTCACCGGCACAGCAACGGATGTGGTTCCTCAACCGGATGGAACCGGAATCGGCCGCCTACAACATCCCGGTGATCCTGCGACTGTCCGGACGGCTCGACGTCGCCGCGCTGCGGGACGCGCTGTCGGATGTGACCGCGCGGCACGAGGTGCTGCGCACGATCTATCCCGACACCGCCGGCGAGCCGCGGCAGCAGATCCTGGATCGGGCCCCGACCGAGGTGGACGTGCAGACGGTGGCGGCGGCCGCGGTCGCCGACACCGTGGGCGAGTTCGTGCGCCGCGGATTCGACGTGACCGCCTACGTGCCGATGCGGGTGGCGCTGTTCGAGATCATCGACGGCGAGCCGTCCGGCCGGGTCGCGGAGGGGGCGGCGGACCGGACCGCCGAGTTCCTGCTGGTGCTGGTGGTCCATCACATCGCCGGCGACGGACAGTCGATGGTGCCGCTGTCGCGCGATGTGATGACGGCCTATGCCACGCGCCGCGACGGCCGCGCCCCCGGATGGGAACCGCTGTCGGTGCAGTACGCCGACTACGCCCTGTGGCAGCGCGAGGTGCTCGGTGCCGCCGAGGACGCCCAGTCGCTGATGCGCGCGCAACTCGACTTCTGGCGGAGCTCGCTGGCCGGGGCACCCGATGTGCTGGATCTGCCCACCGACCGGCCACGGCCCGCGGTGGCGACCTTCGCCGGGGGGTCGGTGCCGGTGGAGATCGGACCGGAACTGCACTCCCGGCTGCTCACCCTCGCGCGTTCGCGTGGAGCCTCGCTGTTCCTGGTCCTGCACGCCGCCCTGGCGACCGTGCTGGCACGGCTCGGCGGCGGCGACGACATCGTCGTCGGCACACCGGTCGCCGGTCGCGGTGAGCCGGGGCTCGACGACCTGGTCGGGATGTTCGTCAACACCCTGGCCCTGCGGACCGCCGTCACCGGCGACGAGTCCTTCGCCGAACTGCTCGACCGGGTGCGCGACGCCGACCTGCAGGCCTTCGAGCACGCCGACGTCCCCTTCGAGCGGATCGTCGAGGAACTCAATCCCGAACGCTCCACCGCCCACCATCCGCTGTTCGGGGTGGCCCTCGCGCTGCAGAACCTGTCGAAGGTCCACGTGGAACTGCCCGAGGTGACCGTCTCGCGGGCACAGGCCGACACCGGGATCTGCCAGTTCGACCTGCAGCTGGTGATCGCCGACGAGTACGGAACCGACGCCAACGGGAAACCCGTCGTCGCACAAGGTATCTCGGGAAGCATGATGTTCGCGCGCGACCTCTTCGACGCCGACACGGTCGCCGGATTCGTCCGCCGCCTCCATCGGGTCCTCGAAGCGGTCGTCGACGATGTGACGACGCCGATCGGCGACATCGACTGGCTCGACACCGACGAACGCACGACGCTGCTCTCACAGATCGGACCCCGCACGACGACATCGCCGACGCTGCTGCCGGCGGTGTTCGCGGCGGCGGTCGAACGCAACCCCGACGGTGCCGCGGTGATCTCCGGTGAGACCGTGCTGTCCTACACCGAACTCGACCGCCGGTCGAATCGCCTGGCACGCCACCTGATCGGCCTCGGCGCAGCTCCCGAACGGCCGGTGGCGGTCGCGATCGAGCGGTCGGCGGAATCGGTGGTGGCCTGGTGGGCCGTGGTCAAGACCGGTGCGCCGTACGTGCCGGTGGATCCGCACTACCCGAGCACACGGATCGAGCAGATGGTCTCGGATTCGGGTGCGGTACTGGGAATCACCACATCGGACGCCCGCGTCGTCCTCCCCGACACCCTCGACTGGATCGTGCCCGCGGATATCGACGTGGCCACCCGGATCGACGGCCTCGCCGCGACACCGATCGGGCAGGACGAGCGGGTACACCCGGTGCGTGCCACCAACACGGCCTGGGTGGTCTTCACCTCCGGCTCGACCGGGGTGCCGAAGGGGGTGGCCGTCAGCCACGCCGGCATCGCCGACTACCTGTCCACCCTGCACGTCGACGCCGAGATCGGTGCCACCGCACGCGTGCTGCACTTCGCCTCACCGTCGTTCGACGCGTCACTGTTGGAGATCCTGCTCGCGGTGAGCGCCTCCTCGGCGCTGGTGGTGGCCCCCACCGGGATGCGCGGCGGCGACGAGCTGGCCGATCTGCTTCGCACACAACGGGTCACACACGCCTTCGTCACCCCTGCCGCGCTGGCCTCGGTGGAACCCGACGGGCTCGAGCACCTGCGTGTGGTGATGTCCGGCGGTGACGAGGTGCCGACCGATCTGGTGACCCGATGGCTGGAGGCCGATCCGGCCCGCGCCCGGCAGTTCCGGGTGCTCTACGGTCCGACCGAGACCACCGTCGTCGCCACCGCCACCGAACCGCTGCAGGTGGGCGAACGCTCCACCATCGGTGCGCCGTTGGCCGGGATGCAGGCACTGGTGCTCGACGCCCGGATGCAGCCGGTACCGGTCGGCGTCGCCGGCGAACTCTACCTGGCCGGGCCCGCCCTGGCACGCGGCTACCTGAACCGGTCCGGCGTCACCGCGTCGCGATTCGTGGCACATCCCTTCGGCCGGCCCGGACAGCGGATCTACCGCACCGGCGACGTCGTCCGCCGCAACCGCGCGGGTGCACTGGAGTTCATCGGCCGCAACGACTTCCAGGTCAAGATCCACGGATTCCGGGTGGAACTCGGGGAGATCGACGCCGCCCTCGGCGCCTACGCCGACGTGTCCTTCGCGACGACGGTGCCGCGCCGGGACGACGCCGTCGGGGTGCGTCTGGTGTCCTATGTGGTGCCCGCACCCGGTGCGGTGGTGGTGGGGGAGAAGCTGCGGGCCCTGCTCACCGAGACGTTGCCGTCCTACATGGTGCCGTCGGCGGTGATGGTCCTCGACCGGGTCCCGCTCACGCCGAGCGGCAAACTCGACCGCAAGGCCCTCCCGGCCCCGATGATCACCACGCGGGCGTTCCGGGCGCCGGCCTCGCCCGTCGAGGAGATCGTGGCCGGTGTGTTCGCCGACGTCCTGGGTATCACCGGCGGTGTCGGCGCCGACGACGACTTCTTCGAACTCGGCGGCAACAGTCTGGCCGCCACCCGGGTGGTCGCCAGGATCGGTGCGGCCCTCGACACCACGGTGCCGGTCTCGATGATCTTCGAGGCGTCCACGGTGTCGAAGCTGGCCGCACGGGCCGAATCCCACACCGACACCGGCCGGATCGCGCTGGTCGCACAGGATCGGCCGGAACATATCCCGCTGTCCTATGCGCAGCAACGGATGTGGTTCCTCAACCAGATCGAACCCGATTCCTCCGCCTACAGCATCCCGATCGTGATGCGGCTGTCCGGCGAACTCGACCCCGATGCGCTGCAACTGGCGATCGACGACGTCGTCACCCGCCACGAGGTGCTGCGGACGGTGTACCCGTACGTGGCCGGGGAGCCCAGCCAGCTCGTCCTGCCCGCCGCCACCGCACGCGTGGTGATGGCGGTGTCGAAGGTGTCGGAATCCGAGCTGTTCCACGAGGTCTCGGAACTCATGCGGATGCCGTTCGACGTCACCGCCGAGGTGCCCATGCGGGTGCGGCTCTATGGTCTCGGCGGTGGCGAGTGGGTGCTGGCCGTGGTGCTCCACCACATCTGCGGTGACGGTTCGTCGTTGACCCCGCTCGCCCGGGACATGATGACCGCCTATGTGGCCCGCGCAGAGGGCAACGCCCCCGGATGGGTGCCACCGGCGGTGCAGTACGCGGACTATGCGATCTGGCAGCGTGCGGTCCTCGGGTCCGCCGACGACCCGGAATCGACGCTGCGCGCCCAGATCGACTACTGGACAGGACAACTGGCCGACGTGCCCGCATTGATCGAGCTGCCGGCCGATCGCCCCCGCCCGGCGACACAGTCGTTCGCCGGTGCCGGTGTCCCGCTGGCCGTCGGCGCCGACCTGCACGCCGCCCTCCAGGTGATCGCACGGGAACACAATGCGACGCTGTTCATGGTGTTCCACGCGGCGCTGGTCGCCCTGCTGGCCCGGCTGGCCGTCACCGACGACGTGGCGATCGGAACCCCGTACGCCGGACGTGGCGAGCGTGAACTCGACGATCTGATCGGAATGTTCGTCAACACCCTCGTGCTGCGGACACAGATCCGGGACGGGATGTCGTTCGGCGAACTGATCGAGGACGCACGGGACACGGATCTGGCGGCCTTCGGACATGCTGACGTCCCGTTCGAGCGGCTCGTCCAGGAACTGAACCCGGTCCGGTCGGACGCCTACAACCCGCTGTTCCAGGTGATGCTGGCGTTCCAGAACGTCTCGACCACCGCGATCGAACTGCCCGCACTGTCGGTGGAGGCCGTCGAATCCGATACCGGGATGTCGATGTTCGACATGCAGGTGACGGTGTCGGACAGCTACGACGACACCGGGGCACCGGCGGGGATCGCCGGCGAGATCACCTTCGCCACCGACCTGTTCGACGCCGCCACGGTGACCACGTTCGCCGAACGGCTGCTGCGGGTGCTCACCGCGCTGTCGGCCGATCCCGGCCGGTCGATCCACGACGTCGACCTGCTCGACGCCGCCGAGCGTGAGGCGGCCCTCGTCCGCTGGAATGCGACCGATCACGCCGTCGACCCCGCGGAGACACTCGCATCGCTGTTCGCCGGCGCGGCCGCCCGATTCGCCGACGGCCCGGCCGTCACCGCCGGGGACCTCACCCTGACCTACGCCGAGTTCGCCGGTCGGGTCAACCGACTGGCGCGGTGGCTGGTCTCCCGCGGGGTCGGTCCCGATGCCCTGGTCGCCATCCGGATGCGACGTTCCCTCGACCAGATCACCGCGATGTATGCGGTGCATGCCGCCGGTGGCGGCTACATCCCGATCGACCCGGACCATCCGGCCGACCGGATCGGCCACATGCTCGGCTGCGCCGACCCGGTGGTGGTGCTGACCACGCTGGACGGGATCGAGTTGTCGGGGTTCGACGATTCGCCCCTGACCGACGACGACCGGGTCACCGCGGCCGATCCGGATGCCCTGGCCTACCTGCTGTTCACCTCCGGGTCGACCGGACGGCCGAAGGGCGTTGCCATCTCCCATCGTTCGGCGGTCAACCAGGTGCGCTGGATCAGCGACGAGTACGCCCTGACCGGCACGGACGTGGTGCTGCAGAAGACCCCGTCCACCTTCGACGTCTCGGTGTGGGAGATCTTCGGGACCCTCGCGGCGGGTGCGCGGCTGGTCGTCGCCCGTCCGGACGGTCACACCGACCCGGACTACCTCGCCGAGGTGATCGACACCGAACGGGTCACGCTCACCTCGTTCGTCCCGTCGATGCTCGCGGTCTTCGCCGATGCGCTCGCCCCCGAGGCGGCCACGGTCGATCCGGGTGCGTCGGGGAGATCGTTGGACTCGTTGCGGGCCCTGCTGGTGGCCGGTGAGGCGTTCGGCCCCGACGTGGTTGCCGCGGCCCATCGTGCACTGCCCGCGGTGGAACTCCACAACCTCTACGGCCCCACCGAGTTCACCGTGCACGCGACGTCGCATCAGGTGGGTGCGGACGACCACGGGGCGGTGCCGATGGGCACCCCGGTGTGGAACTCCCGGGCCTACGTCCTCGATTCCCGGCTCTGCCCGGTGCCCCCGGGTGTGACCGGTGACCTGTACCTGTCGGGTACCCAGGTGGCCCGCGGCTACTTCGGTCGGACCGGCCTGACCGCCGAGCGTTTCGTGGCCGATCCGTTCGTCGCCGGCGAGCGGATGTACCGTACCGGCGACCTGGTGCGCCGTCGGTCGACCGGGGAGCTGGAATACCTGGGCCGCAGCGACTTCCAGGTGAAGTTGCGTGGCCTGCGGATCGAGCTCGGTGAGATCGAGGCGGTGTTCGCCGAGCATGAGAGCGTGGCACGGGCGGTCGCGACGGTCACCGCGACCGAGCGGGTCGAGTACCTCGTCGTCTATCTCGTGCCCGCGGCCGGTGCCACCGTCGACACCGCCGAGGTGAGTGCGTTCGCGTCGACGGCACTGCCGGGCTACATGGTGCCGACGGCCGTGATGGTCCTCGACACGGTGCCGCTGACGGCGTCGGGCAAGCTGGACCGGGCCCGGCTGCCCAAGACCGCGCGGCGCACCGACGAGTTCCGGGCACCGGCAACGGAGTTGGAGGGCGAGATCGCGCGCACCTTCGAGGATGTGCTCGGGGTGGCGCGGGTGGGGGCCGACGACGACTTCTACGCGCTGGGCGGCAACTCGCTGACCTCGGTTCGGGTGGTCAACTCGCTGAAGAACGAACTGCACGTGGAGATCCCGATCCGCTGGATGCTCTCCGACTCGAGTCCGGCCGACCTCGCACGGCGGATCGAGGCCGGTATCCGCAACGGCGGCACGGTGTTCGAGACCGGTGACGGTGGTGCCGCAGACGACGCCGGCAGCGGGCTCGGACTCGACGTGCTGCTGCCGATCCGGACCGGTGGTGACAAGCCGCCGCTGTTCTGCGTCCACCCCGCATCGGGGCTGGCATGGTGCTATCAGACGCTGGGCAGGCAGATCCCCGACGACCGGCCGGTCTACGGTCTGCAGGCGCCTCAGATCGGCGGGGAGGACCCCGGCCCGACATCGGTGTCGGCGATCGCCCGGCGCTACTTCGACGAGATCCGTACGGTGCAGCCGCACGGCCCATACCACCTGTTGGGGTGGTCGCTGGGTGGGGTGATCGCACACGCCGTGGCCGCCGAGATGCGGGCGGCGGGTGAAGAGGTGGCCATGCTGGCGATGCTCGACGCGGAGGCCGATGCGATCGACACCTCGGAGATCGTGGAGATCACCGCGGGTGAGCTGATCAGCAATCTCGGACCGGTCCTGGGTATCGACTTCGTCAGTTCCGATGCCACCGCAGAACAGGCGGCCGCGCAGATCACCGAGCATCTGGGTGAGGGCTTCGGGGTGGACGCCGCGACGATCCAGCGCCTGACCGATGCCTACAACCTGCTGCTCCGGGCGACGGGTGACTGGGAACTCCCGGTTGTCGACGTCGACCTCCAGTTCTTCACCGCAGTCCGTGACCGTCGTCCCGACGCCCTGGGGCATCCGGGTTGGCAGCCGTTCGTTGGTGGTGTCATCTCGAATGTCGACGTCGATTGCGATCACCTGTCGATGACCGAGAACGAGGCGATCATCACGATCGCCGAGATCCTCGAGCGGCGAATGGGTGCCGAACAGCCTCGCTAGCACGCCTTCCGGGGCTAGCGTTTGGAGAAATGGCCATTTCACCATCGAGAAATGAGGTCGTCCATGAGTAGATCCGGCACCACGGTCACCGCCCGCCACATCAGTCCCGGCAATCACCGCGTCCGCAGTGTCACAACCGCCGCGGTGGGGTGTGTGATGGCCGCGTCGCTGACGATGACGGTGACCGCCATCGCCGATGCCCGGCCGTCGGGCGCGCCGCCTGATGCGGTGAGCACACAGACCGGTGTCACCTATGGGATCGCTCGCCTCGACGCCGCGACGACGCTCGTCGCATCCACCGATCCCACTGCCGTGAGGATCTGGCCGACTCCGGATCTGACCGTTTCACGTGTGACGGTGGCGGCCCCGGCAGCGAACCCGGATGAGATCCGGATCGGCAATCTCCGTCTGCATCGTCCGGGAGCGGTGCCGCCGCAGGTCGCGACGCAGGTCAGTGAGGCTTCCGGTGTTCTGGTGCAGGGGATCTCGGATGTTCTGCACAGTAACGGTGTTCCGGAGGCCCGGGCCGACAAGGTCGCCGAGAAGATGGTCGGTGACGCAGTGGTCGGTGGCGTGATCGGCGGTGCGGTCGCATCCCCGATCGCCCTCGCTGTCGGCGCCGTCGTCGGCGGCGGGCTCGGTCTGATCTTCGGTATCCCGTTCCTGCCCACCGGCCTGGTCGTCGGGCCCCTGGTGGGTACGGCCCTGGTCGCCACTCTGGTCGCCCTCCCGGCCGTGGCGGCAGGAGTCGTCATCGGTGCCGCACACGGATACGAGAAGGGATGGACCGTTCCACTCGATCCGCCCCGTTCGCAATCGGAACCCGCTCCGACGGCGCGTGGTGGCACGAACACTGCACGCCCGGCGGCACAACCCGCCTCCGCACCCGCGGTGAGGACCGAGGCGTCCGTGCCCACTCCGGCAGTGCGACCGGTTTCGGCCACCACACCCGCCGACCGGCGTGACCCGGCCGCCGGGTGCTCGCTGCTCCGGATGACGGAGGTTGCTTTGCGGGGCGGGGCTATCGGCAGCTGCTGACCGGATCAATCGTCAACGCCCACTGGGTGGTCGAGCCGACGAGCGTTCGTGTGCTTGGTTCGGGCTCGATCATCCACTGGCCGTTGATGATCAATCTGACGAGTACAGCTCGTTGACTCGTTTCAGGGCTCAATCAGCAACCGCTCGTTGGTGGTTGAGCCGATGAGGAGCGAAGCGACAAGACGTGTCGAAACCTCAGACAGCCGACGTCACCAACGTGACCACCTCCGAGGTGCTCACCACCCAACGTAGGCTGCGGAGATTTCGACTCGGGTCCTCGCGATGCTCGGTCCCGGCTCAATCATCGTAGAAGGCGCGGATCAATCAGCAACCGCTCGTTGGTGGTTGAGCCGATGAGGAGCGTAGCGACGAGGCGTGTCGAAACCTCCGCCGGCCGAACTCGCCAACGCAACCACCTCCGAGGTGCTCACCTCCCAACGCAAGCTGCGGAGATTTCGACTCGGGTCCTCGCGATGCTCGGTCCCGGCTCAATCATCGCAGAAGGCGCGGCTCAATCGGCAACGCCCCATTGATGGTTGAGCCGATGAGGAGCGAAGCGACAAGACGTGTCGAAACCTCCGCCGGCCGAACTCGCCAACGCAACCAGCGGAGGTCCCGACACACCACTATCTCTATGAAGTTCTCAAAGAACACAAGCTTCTACAAAGGTCAGGCAGCATTCGGTAGTTCGTCGGCAAACCGCCTGTTATACGCCGGAATCGGACGACGACGCCGATCCACCACCTCCGGTGGAATCAACCACGGATGCGCATCCGGCCCCATGTAGACATCCCACCCGTTGTGATGCACATCGGCATGACACGACGCACACAGTAGACACCCATTGGCAAGGTCGGTGGCACCACCATCCGACCAATGCGCGATGTGATGGGCCTGCGTGCGGGACGCCGGGGCACCACACTTGATACAACACCGATCCCGCTCGAACAGGGCTCGCCGCTGCGAAGCGGTGAACAACCGTTTCGACCGTCCCATATCCAACGGGACCCGCTCACCGTCGACGATGGTCATCACCACCACGCCGTCACAACTGGTTTCGAGCAGGGTGCTGTGGGTGATCGACCCACCGAACGCCAACGCCGACTTGTCGGGCGCATCCGCGGGGACCGACAGGTTGATCAACGCCGCAGGTAGAGCGGTCACCGACCGTTCCCCCGCACCAGCGGCCATGTCCAAAACCATCTCCAACGCATCCGCGCGACGTCGAGGCGCTTCACGCGGATCTTTCGAACCATCCGGTTGCGGGACCGGCGCCGACAGCTTCTCGATCGCCGTCGCCAACTTTTCCCCGACAACAACATCCAGACTCCCCGAGACGGCGACCCGCCCATCATCGGTCCGCCCGATATCCAGGGCATTCAGATTGCGGTCCTCTTTCGCTGGACGTCCGCCCTCGGTGTCATCAGCATGATGGTCACCAAGCTGATGCGCTCGTGCCATCACCTCAGCAGGCTTGGCCCCCGACAACACCTGCGCCAACAGATCACCCTCGAACTCGGCCCAGGTTTCGGCGGTCGGGGGTTCGCCGGCACGCAAGCCGATCTGGTTGAGTCCGCGCACGATCGCATCCACATGCTCGCCCGAGATCGCACCGTCGGCGGCGTGTTTCAGTGTGCGTTCCACGACCGCTGAGGTGCCGATCCGCTGCATCCGCGCGGCGACGGCGGGCGCGAGCCCCATCTCGATCAGCAACGCGATCGGTTTGTGCCCGTGATTCTGTGCGACCTCCAGCCGGTCGAGATGCCCGGCGCCGGCGGCGGTGAGTGAGTCGACGAGGTTGCGTATGGTGACCAGTTTCTGCATGTCCGTGAAGACGATCTGCCCGGTCTGATCGTCGTCGAAACGACAATTGGTGAGTGTGTCGATCACGGTGTCCAGCTCCCCCTGCATGTGTTCCATTGTAGCGAACGTATAGGCGATGAGCGCGCGAATTCGCAAGTAGAACAAGATTTGTGGATAAGTTGTGAAAGCTGTTTACCCTGGGGGTTCGGGTTCGCCTGTGGGGTTGTTGGGGACATTGTCGGCTGCGGAGATTTCGACACGGGTCCTCGCCCTTCCGGCTCGGTCCCGGCTCAATCAGCAACGGGATCGCGGCTCAATCAGCAAGTCGCCGTGGATGGTTGATCCGATGAGGAGCGTAGCGACGAGGCGTGTCGAAACCTCCGGCGGCCGACGTCGCCAACGCGCCCCCCTCCGAGGTGGTCACCACCCAGCGCAGGCTGCGGAGATTTCGACTCGGGTCCTCGCGATGCTCGGTCCCGGCCCAATCATCGTGGATAGAGCGGCTGAATCATCAACGGGCCGTGTGTAAGGCGTGTCGAAACCTCAGACGGCCGGGCGCGCCGATGTGACCACCTCGGAGGTGGTCACCACTCAACGCCAGCTTGGGAGATTTCGACTCGGGTCCTCGACGATGCTCAATCCCGGCTCAATCATCTACGGGCGCAGGGTTACTACTTCAGTATGGCGGAGATGGCCTCGATGATCGTGTCGACGAACTCGGCTGCGGTCCGGTCGGCGAGTTCTCTGCGTTCCTCGTCGGAACGAACCATGATCACCGATTCGACCAGCCGGAAGGGGAGTAGCCGACGAGGGTCGTCGGCATTGCCGATGGCCGCGATGGCGAGGGTCTCGTAGCAGTCGGCCAGCTCGATCCGGGCGGAGCGGAAATCGGCGTAGCGATCGTCGGCGACCTCGGGCAGGAGGTACAGCGAGCCCAGGTTCCACTCGGCGTCGACGAGTTGCTGGCTGTCGAAGCGCGTGAGATCGAGAAGTCGGGCGAGTGCCGGACCGTCGGCGGTCAGCAGCGTCCGTGCGTGGTCGAGCGAGGCGAGCACGGTGCTGTCGAGCAGCGTGGCGAGGATGTCGTCCTTGTTCTTGAAGTAGTGATACATCGAGGCCTGCCGGATGCCCACGGCCTCGGCGATCATCCGCGTCGACGTCCCGCTGTATCCGTGCCGCACGAAGAGTTCGGCGGCGGCGTCGAGGATCTCCTCGCGGCCGGTGGTTCCTCGGCGGCGGGGCTCGGTGAGTCGCGGTCTGCCGGGGGTCGGCGTGGTGCGGGACCGAGTCGCGGAGGAGGTCATCTGCGCACCATAAGCCCACCTTCTCGGGCGTTAACGTGCCCGACATCGACGTTTTCGAGACCGCAACATTTCTGTCGGACGGCAGGTTCTTTCCGTGCGCAACTGTGAACTAGTTGAACCTGCATGTGCATGCGCTATAAGTCGTGTTCTACTATCTCAGCTTGCCCTCAGGAAACAGGAGATGGTGATCACATGACGAAGCCGAAGCCCCCTCGGTCATACACCAGATCGATCGTTGCGCTCATAACCTTGCTCTCCGCGCTTGTCCTTGCCTTCGGCTCGGCAGTAGGCGCTGGGGAGTCGAAGGCAGCGGTCCTTCCCGGATTCCCTGACGCAAGCGGGTCGATCGGGGATGTTATCGCTGCGCTGGCCAACAACGGCCTGACGCAAGGGCTCGCAGAGCAGTGGCGCTTCGAACTGTGCTCGTCCACGTCTGACGGCGGACCGGCGAATGGCGGTGCCGACTGCACGGGATCGACGGGCGCCGGCGTGGCGGTGGTGCTTCCGTCGACGATCGATCTGGTGCCGGACGGGGTGTACAAGGTCAGCCAGTCGCTGTTCAATGCGGTCCCGGACTGGTTGGTGGGGAGCGACGGCAAGGTCCTCGGCGTCACCGTCCCCGTCCCGGACGCCGCAGTTGCAGACGGCAGCGCAAAGGTGATCGGTGACGGATTCCAGTTCGCGCTGGCGTCCGGTGGTGGCAACGCCACGGCGATCGCCTACCTGCCGATCAGTGTCGCCACGGCCGGTGCCAGTGACGGTCGCACGGCGTTCGCCTTCGCTCTGGTCGGCACCGCGAATGCGTGGACGACCAGCAAGATCCCGGTCGAGATCTTCACGCTTCCGCTCGCAGGCGATGCCGGACTGCCGGCGATCCAGCACGTCAGCTGCTACGGCGGCCTCGCGGTCGGCTACGCGGAGAAGGTCGGCGCGTGCGCGAACGTGCTGGGCACCTTCGATTTCAAGTTCGACCAGTTGCAGTCCATCCCGCAGGTGCAGTTCGCCCTGACCGACCCCACGGCCATCCTCGCGGACCCTGCCGACACGCTGGCCGGCGCGCTGGACGGACTGTTCAACGGTCGCGGGCTGTCCCTCAGCAAGGACGTCGTCCGTCTGTCCCTCGGCGGTTCGTCGATCATCGCGCTGACCAGTGACTACGGCATCTCGGAGCCGGTCACCATCGACTGGCTGGGCTCGCGGATCACGCTGTTCCCGACCGCGAACATCAACGGCGCCGACCGCCCGAACCGTCTGGCCCTGCCGACCATCGACCTCGGCGACTTCGACAGCACCCAGATCCTGCCGGTCACCTCCATCCCGGAGATCGAGTTCCCGTTCGGTCTGCCGACCGTCGGTCCGTTCACCTCGTCCACCCCGGCCCTGACGGGCGCGGCCACCACCTCGGCCACCACCCGGTCGGTAGCGGCGCGGTCGGTGTCGTCGAGCACCGCGACGTCCACCACGACCCGCTCGCAGCTCGCCGCGATCCCGACGACCACCGGTTCCGACGACGCCGACGACACGCCCGCGACGAGCACCACGACGACTCGGACCACGACGACATCGCCGTCGACCTCCGAGCCGACCACCTCGGAGCCGTCGGGCACCGACACCGACCCGTCGGACACCGACAGTGCCGACCCGGATTCGGGCGAGAACGCCGACACAGACTCCGGTACCGAGTCCGACGGCACCGACACCGACGGCACCGGCAGCACCTCCGCCGACACCCGTGGTGAGACCCCGGTCGCCGACGCCGCCTGATCGATCCCGCTCGCGGAGACATGTCCCGCGGGCCGCACCGGAAGTGTGCGGTCCGCGGGACATTCTCGTGGACGGAGAAGCCACGGTCCCGATGATCGGGGTCTTGACGACCCGGCCCTTGACCTTGACACCATGTCAAGGTGTGGACTCGTCGTCAGGAGGTGAACGATGATCCCCATCGACCCGATGACCGACCCATCCACCGGCCCGACGAGCGCCCGGATCGCGTCGGCGTTGTCCGCCGACAACCCGTCCACGCGATTGTCGGCCGCCCTGGCGGCGGGCACCGATCCCGACCCGTCGCTGATCGGCGTCCTCGTCGAACGCAGCGGCGTGGAGCCGGACTTCTTCGTCCGCGACATGCTGGTCTGGGCGCTCACCCGTCAGCCGGTGGACCTCACCGTGCCGCATCTGGCCGAGGCCGTCCGGTCGGCGAGTCCGCAGATGCGCAGCCAGGCGTTGCACACGTTGTCCAAGATCGGCGCGCCGTCGACGTGGGGGCTGATCACCGCGGAGCTGCTGCACGACCCCGACGACGACGTCGCCCGCAGCGCCTGGCGCGCCGCGGTCGTCCTGGTCCCCGACGACCGGCGCCTCTGGCTGGCCGACGAACTGTCGACCGAACGCGGCCGCGGCGGACGCGAGGTGCGCAAGAGTCTGCGGCGCGCACAACTGGCGCTGAGTGCGCAGTTCCGATGAGGAGCCGGCATGCGCATCGGTGAGGTCGCCCGGTACTCCGGGGTGAGCACCCGGATGCTCCGGCACTACGACAGCCTGGGTCTGGTGTGCCCGAGCGGCCGGACGAGCGGGAACTACCGCGAGTACACCGACGACGACGTCCGCCGCATCTTCCACGTGGAGGGGTTGCGATCCCTCGGGATGTCGTTGCGGCAGATCGCCGATGCGCTCGCCGACCCCCAGTTCACGCCGGACACCCTGGTGGGTGATCTGATCCGCGCCACCGAGGAGCGCCTGCGGCGCGAACGTGAACTCCTCGACCGGCTGCGCGCCGTCGACGCCGCGGCACCCGACGACTGGACCGACGTCCTGCGGATCGTGGCGCTGATGCGTGAGCTCACCGCCGCCGACGCAGGCCGCAGGCAACGCGCTGCGCTGAGTCCGCCCGACGACGCCCTGCCGGTCGGGTTGCTGGTCGACGCGGTGCTCACCGAGGAAGAACCCAACGCCGCCGGCGCGCTGCAGTGGGCGCTCTCCCGCGGAGCGCACGCGGGCGACGACGTCGTGGACGGACTCCGGACGGGTCTGCACTCCGACGATCCGGCCGTCCGGCTGCGCGCGGTGCGGGCGCTCGCCGAGATCGACGGTGAGCGGGCCACCGAGGTGCTCACCGAGGCCCTCGCCGACGCCGACGCACAGATCAGCGGTCTCGCCGCCCGCACGGTCGGCCGGCGTGGGGGCCTCGCCGCGGTCCCGCGCCTGCTCGACCTGGTCATCGGCGGTGTCACCGACGTCGAGGCCGCCGAGATCCTCGGCGCCATGACCTCGGACGGGTCCGGGACTGCGCTCGCCGACCGGATCGTCGGCGAATTGACCGCCGAACTGGCCGCGCACCCCGCCGACACCGCACTGCGGATCCGGCTCACCCAGGCGCTGGTGGAGATCCCGGGCGAGGCCGCACGGTCGGCATTGCGCATCCTCGCCACCGACGCCGACGCGGTGGTCGCCCGAATCGCCGCCGCGTCGCCGTCGTTTCGCGAGCGGTGAGCACCGCCCGGTTCGATACAGTGGGCAGGGCATACCCGCCCATCGCAGCGTGCCCAGGGCCGCTCGCCGAACCAGGAGACGGACGGACCCATGGCCATCGACCCGAACAAGAGCAAGGCGCTCACCCAGGTGGTGCGCCAACATCCGGTGATGAGTGTGCTCGCGGTGTCGCCGGGAATCGCGATCTTCGTGCTGCTCTGGATCTTCGGTGCCGAGTGGCTCGCCATCATCTTCGCCCTCGCCGCCCTCGGCGGCGGCTACTACCTGCTGACCCGGCAGAAGTAGATGGCATCCATCCGCGTCGACAGCTGGATCTGGGCGATCCGCCTCACCAAGACCCGCTCCGCCGCCGGTGCCGCCTGCCGTGCCGGACACGTCCGGGTCAACGACGTCACCGCCAAACCGGCCCAGCATGTCGCCGTCGGCGACCGTGTCCAGGTCCGGCTCGACGGTCGTGAACGCATCGTCGAGGTGACCAAGCTGATCGCCAAACGGGTGTCGGCGCCGCTGGCCGCCGAATGCTACATCGACCATTCGCCGCCGCCACCGCCGCGGGAGATCGTCGCCTCGCAGCCGCGCCGCGATCGCGGTGCGGGACGGCCCACCAAACGCGAACGCCGTGACCTCGACCGTTTCCGCAGCACCGGCGGACTCCTGGGGCTGATCGTCACGATGGTCGCGGTGGCATTGCTGTTCAGTTCGTGTTCGTCCGGCTCGGACAGCACGGCGTCCGGGGCACGCAACACCCCCGAGGCGCCGGGGCCGGCCGGCGGCGGACCGTTCTTCGGCGAATGCGGTGGTGTCACCACCGAGGAGGTCAGCCGGCTCACCGGGTTCGGTGCGATGACGCTGAACATCGACAATCCGTCGGCCTGCGAATGGGGGGTCGGGATCAGCCGGACCGGTGCGGTGGCCTCGTTCAACTGGTACCGGGGGTCACCGATCGGCCGGGAGCGCGCCACCGAACAGCTCTCGCGTGAATCCACCACCGACATCGACATCTCCGGACACAAGGGCTTCATCGCCTACGACACCGGGATCTGTGAGATCGGGATCGCCTTTGGTGCCGACTTCTTCGAATGGTCGCTGAGTCGCGGGCTGGTCGCCTCCGGCGAGGCCGCCGACACCCAGGCCATCTGCGACGCGGCGAAACAGTTGGCCACCATGTCGATCGAGCGTGCGAAGTGATGCGCGGGAGCTGCCGCCCGGCGGTCTGGCTGGCGATCCTCGCGGTGATCGTCGCCGTGCTGGCAGGCTGTGCCCGTGACGTCGACGGGGATGCGGTCGCGGTGGGGCAGGGCGGACAGAACACCTCCGGCAACGTCGACACCGACCAGTACGACCAGCTCACCCTGGAATGTCAGATCCTCAGTGACGCACAGATCGCCAAGGCGGTCGGCGGGACGTCGGCGTCGTCGACCTTCAACGGCGCCATCTGCCGCTGGATCGTCGACGGTCCGGTCGCGGCCAACGTGACCTTCAACTGGTTCGAGTGGGGAAACCTCAACGTGGAGAAGGACACCGGCAAGAAACTCGGGTATGTCACCGAGAACGTCAAGGTCGTCGGTCAGGCCGCGTTCACCCAGAGGGATCCCCGGCGGCCCAATGTCTGTGGCGTCACCACACGCGCGCCGAGCCGAGGTGTGTTCACCTTCTGGGTGGAACCGATCGGCGGGTCGGCATCGGCCGATCCGTGCGCAGCGCCGACCAAACTCATGGAACTCGTGCTCAACGGTGGGCAATAGGCCTGCGGGAACGAGAGCCGACACGACACACCGGGGGAGACCATGCGGGACAATCTGTTCGGGATGAGCTCGGCTGCATGCGCGATCGTCGCCGCCGCACTGGTCACCGTCGGGGCCGGCGCCGTCGGGGCCGGTTCAGCCACTGCGGCACCGCCGTGTCCGGTAGTGGTCACCGCGCCGCAACCGATCACCGCACCGGGGGCCGGCTGGGCCGAGAACCTCCTCGCCGACGCCGACGCCGACGCCGACGCCGACGGCGGGCTGTGGGTGAGCCGCACGTTCTCGAACACGGTGGAGCACTACGACTCCCATGGTTCGCGCACCGCCTCGATACGCGTCGACGCCCCCGGCGCGATCCGGCGCGGACCCGACGGCCTGCTGTATGTCGCCACCGGGGACTCCACGGTCAACATGCTGCCCGGTACCGCGCTCACCGGAACCATCGTCACCGTCGATCCGACGGTGCGGCAGCCGGTTCCACGGGTCTTCGCCACCGGCCTCGGGATGCCCAACGGACTCGCCGTCGCCGACGACGGTGCGGTCTACGTCGCCGACGGCCGGCTCGGGCTGGTGCGGATCACTCCCGGCGGCCGGATCGACACCGCATGGTCGGCCGCCGCCCCGAAGAACCTCGCACCCACGTCGACGGTCGACGGTACCGGCGTCAACGGTGTGGCCCTCGTCGGCGAGAACCTCTACGTCACACTGACACTCAGCGCCACGGGGCGAGTCCTTCGGGTGCCGCTCGACGACCCCGCACGGACATCGGTCGCCGCCGACCTCACCGCGCCGCTGCCGGGGATCCTCGACGATCTCGTCGCCCTCGACGAGCACACGCTCGCGGTCGCATCCACCACCGGGCAACTGCACATCGTCGACCTCACGACCCGGCAGGTGTGCACCTCCTCGGTGGGCACCCCGCTCACCTCGGTGGCCACCGTCCCCGGAAGCCCGCGAATCCTCTTGGCGGGCAGTGAGACCGGGCAGATCCTGCGCCTGTACCTGCGCTGAACCGCGGAGGGGTCGACGGGTTCAGGGCCGCAACAGGATTCGCGGTCAGTCGGCGCGCCGCGTCACCGACACCGTCGCGGCCACCTGCAGGACCTCGGGATCGTCGGCCGAGGGCATCAGCATCCACACCAGCAGCTGATCGGGCTCACGCACCCGGCGCAGCGTGATCGGGGTGCCCGGCACGATCGGCCGCAGGTACTCGATCACCAGTCGGTGCGGACCGTCGATCAGGTCGGCGTGTGCGATCAGCTCGTCCTCGACCGCCTCCAGATAGGCGGCGTTGTTGAGGTGTTTGAACGGGTCGAAGTCGGTGCTGCGCAGCACATGTTCGCGGTCGGGTGCAGCCACCACGTCGGGGGCCGGCGGCTGCTCGGGATTCATCGCGCGCCACCGCAGCCGGTGCTCGTCGGTCATCGACGAGAGCACCTCCAGCGACCGGTCGGAGATCCGGGAGGGCATGCCCTGGTCGTTGACGTTGATCCAGAACGCCTCGGTCTCGATCAGTCCCGGTTCGCGTGCCTCGGGGTTGAAGCGGTTGGTCTCGTGGTCTGCGGTGAGCCGGACGCGCATGTTGGACCAGCGGGTCGACAGCGACCCGCACCAGCGTTGCGCGGTGATCGAGGCGGGCCAGGAGAACGGCCGGATCACGTCGATGACGGTGCGCCGTACGACCCAGAACGGGTCGAGGTCGCCGAGGTCGCTGGCCTCGAGGTTGTCGTTGGCCGCGTCCTGCAGGTAGCGCGCGACGGCGTCGAGCCGCACCCGCATCTGCTGATCCACGTCGCCGGTGCGGACGCGATAGCCGACCTCGAAGTACCGCGCACCCTCTTTGCGATCCGGTAGGTCGGCGAGCATGTCGGGCTCAGATGCGGTCACGCGGACACGATACCCAGAGTGACACACATCGCAGCGTATAGGATAGTGTCAGCCACGAAACTAGAACACGTTCCATGAGGACTGAGGCAAGGAAACCCCAGATGGCGCATGTGATCACACGACCGTGTTGCAACGACTCCTCGTGCGTGAGTGTGTGCCCGGTGAACTGTATCCACCCCACACCGGACGAGCCGGAGTTCCTCACCGCGGAGATGCTCTACATCGATCCGGAGACGTGTATCGACTGCGGGGCCTGCATCGACGAGTGCCCTGTCGAGGCCATCGTCCCCGACGACCAGCTCGAGGAGCGCGACGAGCCGTATCTGCAGATCAACGCGGACTACTACACCGACCACGACGTCGAGGGCGGACTGGTGCCGCCGAAGAAGGCGCCGCAGTTGCCGGACCGGCCGTTGCACGTCGCGATCGTCGGTGCGGGCCCGGCCGCGTTCTACGCCGCCGAGGAGCTCGTCCGCCGGCCGCAGGTCGCCGTCGACATGTTCGACCGGCTGCCCACCCCGTACGGTCTGGTCCGCGCCGGTGTGGCCCCCGACCACGCCGCCACCAAGGGGGTCGAGTCGACCTTCGCGTCGGTCGCCGCCAAGAAGAACTTCACCTACTTCCTCAATGTGGAGGTGGGCAAACACATCAGCCAGGACGAGCTCGCCGACCGCTACAACGCGGTGGTCTACGCCTCCGGCGCCCCCACCGACAAACGCCTCGGCATCGAGGGGGAGGACCTGCCCGGTTCGCTGCCCGCCACCGAGTTCGTGGCCTGGTACAACGGCCATCCCGACCACGCCGACCTCGCCGTCGACCTGTCCGGTGAGCGGGCGGTGGTGGTCGGCAACGGCAACGTCGCCCTCGACGTGGCCCGAATCCTGGTCAGCGACCCCGACGAGCTCGCCACCACCGACATCGCCGACCACGCACTCGAGGCGTTGCGCGATTCGTCGATCACCGAGGTGGTGCTGCTGGGCCGCCGCGGCATCGCCCAGGCCGCCTACACCAACAGCGAGTTCCTGGCCCTGGGCGACGTCGAGGGCGTCGATGTGATCGTCGATCCCGACGAGCTCACCCTCGATCCCGCGTCGCAGGCCGCCCAGGACGACGGGACGCTCGACTCGACGATCGCCACCAAGATCCGCCTGGCCCGCGAGTTCGCCGAGCGCCCCACGACCCCCGGCAACAAGCGCATCGTGTTCCGCTTCCTCACCTCGCCGGTGTCGATCGCCGGCGACGGCAAGGCCGAGACCGTGCGCTGCGTGCGCAATGTCTACGTCGACGGTTCGGCGCGTGCCTCGATCACCCCGACCGAGGAGACCTTCGACGTCGATGCGTCGATCGTGCTGCGCGCCATCGGCTATCGGGGTGTGCCGATCACCGATCTACCGTTCGACGAGTCGGCCGCGGTGGTCCCCAACACCGCCGGCCGGGTGCTGACCGCCGCCGACGGCGACGTCATCCCCGGGTTGTACGTGGCGGGCTGGATCAAGCGTGGAGCCACCGGCGGCATCGGCCGCAACCGGATGTGCGGGCACGAGACCGCCGGTTCACTGCTGGCCGACTTCATCGCCGACGCGCTGCCCGAACCCAAGACGAGTCGCGACGACGTCCCCGCCCTGGTCGCCGACCGCGGTGCCGCGCGCATCGACCTCGCCGGGTGGAAGCGCATCGACCAGGCAGAACGCGGCGCCGGCAAGCCCACCGGACGGCGACGTGTGAAGCTGGTGGACATCGGTGCGCTGGAGAACGCCGCCACCGAGGACTGAACCCGCCCGACCGATCACCTCAGTAGGATCATCGAATCGCCACAGAAGGGGGGACGTGTGCGCGTCGCACTGTTGTCCTACCGCAGCAAGCCGCATTGCGGAGGCCAGGGTGTCTACGTCCGGCACCTGAGCCGGGAACTGGCACTGCTGGGCCACCAGGTGGAGATCTTCTCGGGGCAGCCGTACCCCGAACTCGACCAGTCCGCGATCGATGCGGGTGTCGTCCTCACCAAGGTGCCGAGCCTGGGACTCTACGAAGAACCCGATCCGTTCCGCACCCCCCGGCTCGCCGAGTACCGCGACTGGATCGACCTGCTCGAGGTCGGAGCGATGTGGACCGCGGGCTTCGGTGAGCCGCTGACGTTCTCGTTGCGGGCGGCCCGGCTGCTCGCCGACCGTCGCGACGACTTCGACATCGTGCACGACAACCAGTGCCTCGGCTACGGCCTGCTGCGCATCCAGCAGGCGGGGTTCCCGCTGATCGCGACGATCCATCATCCGATCACCCGCGACCGCACCCTCGCGGTGAAGGCGGCGAAGGGCTGGCGCAAGATCACCGCGTGGCGCTGGCATTCGTTCCTGCGGATGCAGGGGCTGGTGTCGCGGCGGATCCCGGAGCTGCTGACCGTCTCGCGCAGCAGCGAGGTGGACATCCGCAAGGCCTTCGACATCCCGGCCGGCCGCATCACCACCATCCCGCTCGGCGTCGACACCGAGGTGTTCACCCCCTGCGCCGAGCGTATCCCGGGTCGCGTGGTGTGTGTGGCCAGTGCCGACGCCCCGCTCAAAGGGGTCTCCTATCTGCTCGAGGCGATCGCGAAACTCGCCTCCGAACGCGACGTCAGCCTGACGCTGGTGTCCAGGCTCGACCCCGACGGGCCGTCGGCGAAGCTGATCGACGAGCTCGCCATCGGTGACCGCGTGAACGTCGTGTCCGGGCTGACCGACGAGGAGATGGCCGAGTTGCTCGCCACGGCCGAGGTCGCCTGCGTGCCGTCGCTGTACGAGGGGTTCTCGCTGCCCGCCGTCGAGGCGATGAGCTGCGGCACCCCGCTGGTGGCGACCCGCGCCGGGGCCATCCCGGAGGTCGTCGGCACCGACGGGTGCGCCGCGACGCTGGTGCCGCCGCGTGACTCCGGTGCCCTCGCCCAGGCGATCGGCCGGTTGCTCGACGACGCCGACCTGCGGTCGGCGATGTCGGTGGCCGCACGCGAGCGGGTGGAGGAGCGCTACAGCTGGGCCGCGGTCGCGGCGAAGACCGCTGCGCACTACCAGACGGTCTTGGACAAGGCCGGGTTCGACAGAGCAGGGCTGGAGAAGGCCGGGACCACCCGGGCACAGACAGAGGGGACAAGTGCGTGCTGACAGTTGACTTCGACCGATTGGGTGTCGGACCGCAGACCAAGGCGATCGACATCGGGGCCGGTCAGGGCCGCCACTCGTACGAGATGTTCCGTCGCGGTGCCGACGTGATCGCCTTCGACCAGTCCGAGTCGGATATGGCCGACGTCGCGGAGATGTTCGACGCGATGATGGCCGAGGGGCATGTGCCGGCCAGCGCCAAGGCGCGCGCCGAGGTGGGTGACGCCCTGCGGCTGCCCTACGCCGACAACTCGTTCGACGTGGTGCTGATGTCGGAGATCCTCGAGCACATCCCGTCCGACGAGGCCGCGATCGCCGAGATGGTGCGCATCCTCAAGCCGGGCGGCATGGCCGCGGTGACCGTGCCGCGGTACTGGCCGGAGAAGGTGTGCTGGGCGTTGTCGGACGAGTACCACGAGGTGGAGGGCGGGCACGTCCGCATCTACAAGGCCTCCGAACTCGCCGGCAAGCTCACCGCGGCGGGCCTCGAGGTCACCGGCACCGACCACGCGCACGCCCTGCACGCCCCCTACTGGTGGCTCAAGTGCGCGGTCGGCGTCGACAACGACGACAACCTGCTGGTCAAGGGCTATCACCAGCTGCTCGTGTGGGACATGATGAGCAAGCCGTGGCTCACCCGGGTCGGTGAGCAGGTGCTCAACCCGGTGATCGGGAAGTCGGTCGCGCTGTATCTGCGTAAGCCGCAGTGACGGTCGGTCGATGACTACCGCACCGGCGGTCGCCGGTGTGCTGACGGCCCAGCAGGTCGTCGCCACCGGTTCGGCCATCGTCGGCATGCAGGAGGAGTCGGGGGCGCTGCCGTGGTTCCCGGGCGGCAAGACCGATCCGTGGGATCACGTCGAGTCGGCGATGGCGCTGAGCGTCACCGGCTTCGTCGCCGAGGCCGAGGCCGCCTACGACTGGTCACACCGCCATCAGCGCCCGGACGGTTCCTGGCCGATCACGATCGTGCAGGGTGAGATCACCGATCCGGGCATCGACTCCAACTTCTGCGCCTACATCGCGGTGGGGGTGTGGCATCACTACCTCATCACCGGCGACACAGCGTTCCTCGAACGCATGTGGCCGGTGGTGTGGTCGGCGATCGACCTCGTCTGCCGCTTCCAGCGACCCGACGGCGCATTCCGGTGGGGTGGCGACCACCGGACCCACGCGATGTTCGACGAGGCACTGATCACCGGCAACGCCAGCATCTACCAGTCGCTGGACTGCGCGATCCGGATCGCCGCCGAGATGAGACAGCCCGACGACGACTGGGTGCGTGCCCTCGACGCCCTCGACGACGCGTTCACGACCCGCCCGGAGGTCTTCGAGAAACCGTCCGAGCATTCGATGGACTGGTACTACCCGGTACTCGGCGGGGCCATCCGCGGGCGGGCGGGACAGGAACTGATCGCGCGGCGCTGGGACGAGTTCGTGGTGCCCGGGCTCGGCATCCGCTGCGTCGACCATCGGCCGTGGGTGACCGGTGCAGAGACGAGCGAACTGGCGCTGGCCCTCGACGCGCTCGGTGACACCGCCGACGCGATCGAGCTGATCTCCTCGATCCAGCATCTGCGTGATCCGGACGGCTCGTACTGGACCGGTCTGGTCTTCGACGACGGCAAGCGCTGGCCGGTGGAGAAGAGTTGCTGGACGTCCGGGGCAGTGGTCCTCGCCGCCGATGCGGTGAGCCGTACGACGGCGGGCAACGGGATCTTCCGCGATGCCGGCCGGAGGCTCGCGCCGCGCGTGTAGCGATCCTCGGGTGTGTCGATCCCCGAGTGGTGGGTTCCGGACAGCCCCTCGATGTCCGGAACCCGCCCCCCATTTCGCCAAGCGTGCTCTCGCCGTCCCCCTCTCTGGACGGCGAGAGCACGCTCCCCCGACGACTCGATCCGTCACCCGCTGGGCTCCGGAGGAGTAACACCATTCCATCTCCTCCGGGGCAACCGGATCCAGTACATGTCCGGAAAACACGGTGAAACACCAGATCAGCGGGGGTGACGAGTTTTCCGGTCCGGAAAACACACCCCCCGTCACACCGGAAACGCGACCTCGGGGTGGGCGTGACGATGGCGAATTTCGTACATTCGTTGAGTGCATGCGCCGCTGTCGGGCGCGGCGGGAAAGGAACCATGGCGACGGGTCGCTCCACCGCATCCGTGTCTGCGTCCGCGGCCGATGCGGCCGGGCGGTTCGGGGCGCAGCTGCTGGCGTTGTTCGCCGCGGCCGGGTCGCCGACCCTCGCGCACACCGTCAAGGGGGCCGCGCGCCTGGCCCCGGGGCGCGCCGATGTCACCGTCCAGCGGCTGTCGGACTGGCGGCGCGGACGTCATCTGCCGGCGAGCTTCGAGACCCTCGAACCGGTCCTCGCGTGGTTGATCCTGCAAGCCCAGTCGAAGGGTGCCGACGCCGCGCCGCTCACCGAATGGGAGCGGTGGTGGTCGGCGTCGCGGGCCCCGCGCTCGGCCGACCGGATCACCTCGCCGGGCACCGTCGGCGCCTCCGATGCGGGGTCCGACGCCGAGGACATCCCGGCCGCGGTGTCGCCGTACCGCGGTCTCGACGCGATGACCGCCGCCGACCACGAGGTGTTCTTCGGGCGGGACCGGGTGCTGTCCCGACTGGCCGAACTGGTCGAGGCCGCCGACGCCGAACGCGGCACCACCCCGGCCCTGGTGATCGTGACCGGGGTGTCCGGGGCGGGTAAGTCGTCGCTGTTGCGGGCGGGGATCGCGCGGATCGCGGCCGGCGGCGAACGCACCGGCCGTACCCGCGTCGAGCGCAACTGGCAGGTCGACACCCGGCTGGCGGTCAACCTCGTCGCCGACACGGAACCGGTGGAGCGCGGGCCCGAGCGCGAACCGGGACCCGCCGGTGTGGATGTGGGCGCCGGTGTGGATGTGGGCATCGGGGTGGATGTGGATGCCCCGGACCTGACCGTGCACGTCGTCGACCAGATCGAGCAGGTGATGGTGGGCGAATCGCTGCACGCCGAGCCGGTGCAGCGACTGATGGAGGCCCTGGCCGCGCTCGCCGCGGTGCCGGGCAACGTGGTGGTGGTGGGCGCCCGCGCCGACATGTACGAGATGTGTTCGGTACTCGAGCCGCTCGCGACGGCCTGGCAGCAGCGTTCGATCGTGGTGCCGCCGATGACCGACAAAGAGCTCGAAGACGTGATCGGGGCGCCTGCCCGCAGCACCGGCATCCGGGTCGACAAGGGTCTGGCCCCGACCATCCTGTCGGATCTGCGCAGCCTGTCGGGTCGACGTGGCCCGATCGAGGACCGCGCCGGGCAGTTGCCGCTGGTCGCCCATGTGCTGTCGGTGATGTGGGAGCGGCGCGGCGGCGGCATGCTCACCGTCGCCGGCTATCACGCCGCCGGTGGCGTCGGCTCGGCGATCTCGGAGACCGCCGAGGCCACCTGGTCGGGTCTCGACCCGGGCCAGCGGACGGTCGCCGAACGGCTGCTGCTGTCGCTGATCCACGTCTCCGACGGGGTCACCGCCCGCCGGCCCCGCACCCTCGCCGAGCTCAGCGCACTGGGCGACGATCCGGCCGCCACGGTGGCGGTGATCGAGATCCTGGCCGAATCACGTCTGCTCACCGTCTCCGACCAGCAGGTCCAGATCATCCACGACGTGGTGCTGACGGCGTGGCCGCGTCTGGACGACCTGCTCGAGAAGGTCCGCGACCTCGCGCCCGTCTACGAGCGGGTGACCTCCGACGCCGCCGAATGGGACCGGCAGTCCCGGGACACCTCGTTGTTGTACAACCCGGCGCGGACGGCGTGGGCCGAGCAGGTCGCCGACGACCCGATGCTCGCGGCCACCGCCCGCGACTTCCTGGACACGTCCCGGCGCAATGCGGAGATGCAGCGGCGTCGACGACGCTGGGGGATCAGTGCGGTGGTGCTGCTGGCGGTTATCTCGGTGGTCGCCGCGATCGTCGCGATCGGCTCCAACATCGCCCTCGGCCGCGAGAGCGACAGCGCCCGGTTCTCGGCATTGTTGTCGTCGGCGGGCCGACTGGCACAGACCGATCCGGGTCTGGCCGCGCAGCTGGCGGTGGGGGCGTGGCGAATCCATCCCGACGACCCCATCGCCCGGATGCGGGTGCTGCAGACCCAGCAGTTGCCGCTTCCGGCGCCGGCCCGGCAGGCGCATGCCGGGGCGATCTACGACATGAGCATCGACCAGCAGACCGACCTGCTGGCCACCGCCAGCTACGACAAGACGGTCCGGTTGTGGTCGACCGCCGAGCCCAACGACATCGTCGCCGCATCACCGCCGATGGGCGGGTACTCGTCGTTCGTCACCTCCGTGGCCCTGGCACCCGGCGGCAAGCAGCTGGCATCGGCCGACGGCGACGGGCACATCGCGGTGTGGGATGTCGCCGACGTCGCCCATCCCTCCCGGACGGCCACGCTGACCTCGCCGTTCGGGTCGGGTACCGCCTACATCCTGCGCTACGACCGCACCGGCCGGACCATGGTGTCCACGCACGACAACGGGGTGGTCACCCTGTGGGACACCTCCGATCCCACCGGCTACCGGCCGGTGTCGGCGGTCCGCGGCTTCGGTGGCCCGGTCCGCACGGTCGCGACCAGCCCGACCGCCCCGCTCGCGGTGGTCGGTTCCGACGACGGGACGATCGGCGTCATCGACATCGCCGATCCCGCGACGCCGGTGATGATCGCCCGCATCGCCGACGGCATCGACAGCGGCTGGCATTCGGTGGCGATCTCACCCGACGGACGGCTGCTGGCGAGTGGACGTGACGACGGTACGGTCGCGGTGTTCTCCCTGGCCGATCCCCGGTCGCCCCGCCAGCTCGGCCGGGTCCGCGGGCACGGTGCGGCGATCTGGACGGTCGGATTCTCCGGTGACGGTCGCGCGATGGTGTCGGCGGGGATCGACGGCGTCGCCCGGCGTTGGGATGTGTCCACCGACGGTGACGCCGCCTCACCCAACATGCTCACCGAACTCGGTGTCCCGATGCGCACGGTCGGTGGCTCGTTCTTCACCGCGTTGGAACTGCAGCCCTACACCGTGCTCACCGCGGGAGGTGCGGGCAGCGTGCAGGCGTGGGACATCCCCCGCGCCCCGACCCCGGCGCACAGCCTGCCGATCACCCGGACCTCGGTGAGCCCCGATGACCGGACGCTGGCGACCAGTGGCGCCGATCAGCGCATCCTGCTGTGGGATCTCACCTCGGGAACACCCACCGAACTGTCCCAGATCCGGCGTCCGCTGCGGCCCAGTGGCGGCTACGTCACCGCGTTCGACCGTTCCGGTGAGGTCCTCGCCACCGCGTTCACCGGCGGCGGCGAGGTGGACCTCTACGACATCTCCGACCGCGCCAGGCCCACACCGATCGCGACGCTGCACCTGGGAACCCGCCATGCCTTTCCCCTGGCCTTCTCCCCAGACCGCGACATCCTGGTGACCGGGGCCGGTGACAACACCGTGCAACTGTGGGATGTCACCGAGCCGAATGCGCCCCGGTCCCTCGGGTCGCCGATCGCGGCGGCCGAGGGCTTCGTCGAGGACGTCGCGTTCAGTCCGGACGGCAGGAGTATCGCCGTCGCCGATGCGCGGCACCGGATCACCCGCTGGGATGTGTCCGACCCGGCCGCGCCGAAGCAGGTGCAGGTGATCACCTCCCACGACAGCGCGGTCAACGCCGTCGAGTTCAGCCCGGACGGCAGATACCTCTACGGAGGCGCCGACGACCAGCAGATCTCGGTGAGCGAGGTCGGTGTGGGGCAGAGCACCCCGGTTCTCGTGCCGGCCGGCCTGCGGGTCACATCGCTGTCGATCGCGCAGAACGGGACGACCCTGGTGGTCGGCGGTACCCAGACCATCCAGCTCTGGGACATCTCCGATCCCGCCCGGCCGGCGCCGATCGCCCCGGACGAGTCCATCACCTCCGAGTCGGTGTACGTGCGCGAACCCACCATCGACAGTCACGGGATCATCTACGCCGGCGGGGCCTCTGACCTGCAGTGGTGGACGATCGACGTCGACGCGGTGGCCGCGCGGGTGTGCAACTCCGGTGGGCGGATCGACGAGGCGACCTGGAACCAGTTCGCCGAAGGGGTCAGGTTTCCGGAAATATGCCTGGACTAGTGTCCAGTCGTCTGTCTATGGTGAAGCCATGGACTTCGGGATCGTGCAATTCACCAGTGACCGTGGCCTCGCGCCGCAGATCCTGGCTCCGTTGATCGAACAGGCCGGCTTCGCGTCGTACTTCGTGCCCGAGCACGGCCACATCCCCACCCGCCGCGACGCCGCGCACCCTCAGACCGGTGACTCGTCGCTGCCCGACGACAGGTACATGCGCACCCTCGACCCGTGGACGACGCTCGCCGCGGCCGCCGCGGTCACCGAACGAATCCGCCTGGCCACCGCGGTCGCCCTGCCGGTGCAGTCCGATCCGATCACCCTGGCCAAGACCCTGGCCACCCTCGATCATCTCTCGGGCGGACGCGTCACCCTCGGTGTCGGATTCGGCTGGAATCTCGACGAACTCGCCGACCACAAGGTCCCCCCGAAGCGCCGCCGCACCATGCTCCGCGAGTATCTCGAGGCGATGCGTGCGCTCTGGACCGACGAAGAAGCCGAGTATCACGGCGAATTCGTCGACTTCGGGCCCAGCTGGGCGTGGCCCAAGCCGCCACAGGGCACGCTGCCCACGCTGGTCGGTGCCGCGGGCAACGAGAAGAACTTCAAGTGGATCGCCCGCAGTGCCGACGGGTGGATAACCACCCCCGGTGAGGCCGACATCGAGGGATCGGTGAAGCTGCTGCAACAGATCTGGTCCGACGCCGGCCGCGCCGGTGACCCGCAGATCGTCGTCCTCGACTTCAAGCCCGTCGCCGAGAAGCTCGACGCCTGGCGGGATCTCGGCGTCACCACAGTGCTGTACGGCCTGCCCGACGACTCCGTCGAACGCGCATCGGCCTACCTCGCCAAGCTCGCCGGGAAGCTGGGAATCGCGCCCGCGACCGTGGGATAGCGGTCTGCAACGGCTGTTGGTGGTCGATGACGCCTGCTGTGGTTGAGTTGGTGGCCACCTCGGAGGTGGTCGCCTCCTGACGTGGGCTGCGGAGATTTCGACTCGGGCCTCGCCTTTGCGGCTCGGTCCCGGCTCAATCATCAACGGGCCGTTGGCGAGGCGTGTCGAAACCTCCGTCGGCCGATGTCGCCGGCGCTTATCCGTCGTCGGCGAGTGCCTTGATCCTTCCGAGGAGGTCGGGGTAGCGCCGCATGTGTGCGCCACCGTTGAGATCGATCGCCGATCCGGTCATCCAGCCCGACGCGGGGGAGGCCAGAAAGGCGATGGTGTCGGCGACGTCGCCGGGTGTACCGGCCCGGCCGAGTGGGGTGTTCTCCAGATACTCCTCGCGAAGTCCCGGAATGAACGAGATGCCCTCGGTCAGTGGTGTGTCCACCAGTCCTGGTGACACCGCGTTCACCCGAACACCCCGCTCGGCGAGCTCGAGTGCGGCGACCTCGACCAGCATGAGCACCCCGGCCTTCGCCGCGCAGTAAGCGGCCATGCCGGTGCCGGGCTGGCGACCGTTGAGCGAGGCGACACAGACGATCGATCCGCCGTCGACGATCCTCCGACCGGCATGCTTGAGGACCAGGAACGTTCCCGTCAGGCACACGTCGACGGTGGTCTGCCACGCCGACAACTCGAGGTCGACGATCGGCCCGGGCATCGACAGTCCTGCACAGTTCACCACCACCGCCACGTCGTCGAGAGCGGTGAAACCCGCGGCCACGGAACGCTCGTCGGTCACGTCGAGATACAGCCAGTCGCCGCCGATCTCGGCTGCTGCCGTGCGGACTGCGTCGGCATTCACATCTGCGACGACGACGTGATGCCCGGCAGCGGTGAGTCGATCGGCGGCGGCGCGCCCGATCCCGGACGCGCCACCCACCACCACCGCGGTACTCATCCGACCGGACCATCCACCGGATCGACGGTGAGATGCCGTGTGAGGAACAGGATCTGATGGGCGAGAGCGGTGCCGAACCACGAGTCGTCCGACTCGGCGAAGATGTCGAAGTGATCGCACGGATAGTGCCTGACCTCGGCCCGGGCGGCAAAGGCGGCCTTGGCGGCAGCCTGGGGCGGTGCGGCACCGTCGAAGTCGGCGATCTGTACCAGGACGGGCGCGTCGACGTCGGCGGCATGCCGGTCGGCGCGATATGCGCCGAGTTCCAGACCCACCGCCGCATCCACCTCGTTGCGCCAGCTCGGGCCGGCGATCCGCAGGTAACTGTCCAGGTAGCCGGGGGCGGTCAGTGCGGCCTTGTCTCCCGGCGCGCCGACGACGGGCATCATCAGCGGTCGCCGACCCAGTTTGCCGCCCACCGCGCTGCCGATCCCCAGTGCGGTGGAGCGCAGGATCGCCGCAGCACCGGCGGTGGGGTAGTTGTGGATTCCGGCGGCCACACCACTGACCATCGGGACCATCGAGATCACCGCGGCCACATCCGACCGTCCCTCGGCAGTGCGGGCCAGCTCGGCGCCGACCACCAGAACGTGACCACCTGACTGCGAGAGTCCCCACAGCACAACCCGTTTCGGGTCGACGCCGGGCTGCCGGACGGCGGCGTCGATCGCGGCGTGGTAGTCGGCGATCTGGCCGGTCATCGACACCTGCTGGCGGGGCTCGCCACCGGACAGGCCGAAGTTGCGGTAGTCGAAGGCGAACACCGCCAGGCCGGCGGCGGCCAGGCCCCGAGCATAGGGTTCGAGCCCGGAATCCTTGGTGCCGCAGAAACCGTGGGCCATCACCACCACCGGGACGCCCGCGGCGCCGGCGAAGGGTGAGTCGGCGGCGGCGTCGAAGAACCAGGCATCGCACTCGGTGCCGGCGGAGACGAAGCGAACGGTGCGGCGGGTGTCGGTGCTGGTCATCGGGTCTCCTGCAGGGTCGGCTCGGCCGGCTGGGTCACGTGGGCCCAGTGCATCGGTCCGAGGTGGTCGGCGCGGGCGCGACCGGCGGGGATCTCCTTGGTGCGCATGTCGTGCTCGTACAGGTAGTAGTCGACCTGCTGGGTGTGCCGGGCGCTGGGAACCATGTGGCCGGAATAGAACTCGCGCTCCTCGACGATCACCCGGCGCATGTCCTCGACCGGTGGCAGCCGGTAGGCGCCGATCGCATACGAGCCGATCAATCGGGCCTGGCATTCGACGAACGGGAACAGTGTCGGCGTCGCCTGGGCGAAGCCTGCGAACACCAGATCGTCGACACCCGGGTAGAACATCCGCTTGTACAGGTCGATCTTGTTGTCCGGCGCCGACAGGAAATCGGGATCGAAGAACGGGAAGGTGATGTTGTATCCGGTGGCGTAGATGATGATGTCGAAGTCGCCGCTGGTGCCGTCCTCGAAATGGACGGTGTCACCGTCGAATCGGCTGATGTTGGGTTTGGCGGTGACGTCCCCGGAACCCAGCCGCAACGGCAGCTCCACCGACTGTGTGGGATGTGCCTCGAAGAACTTGTGATTGGGTGTGGGCAGGCCGTAATCCTCTGGCCGCCCGGCGGTCACGGGCTGCATGACCTGCATGAACTTGCGCTGCCACGAGAACGGGATGTGCGGCGATGTGTGGTAGAACCGGTCGGCGGGTTTGCCGCCGAAGTACTTCGGCACGATCCACGCACCCGACCGGGTCGACAGCGTCAACTCGTTGCGCAGGGCCTTCGACGACAACTCGACCGCGATGTCGGCGGCACTGTTGCCCAGGCCGACCACCAGGATGCGTTTTCCGGTGAAGTCGTGCGGGGTGCTGATGTCGATGTAGTGGTGTGCATGCATCTCGATGCCGGCGAAGGTGCCCGGGAACGTGGGGTACCGCGGATCCCAATGATGACCGTTGGCGACGACGAGCAGATCGAACCGGCGTAGCTCCCCACGCTGCGTCTGTAGTTCCCAGCCGCCGTCGTCGAGGTGCCGGGCATGGGTGACCCCGTTGGTGAACTCGATGTTCTCGCGCAACCCGAAGGCGTCGGTGTAGGAGTCGAGGTACTCCTTGATCTGCGTGTGATGTGGGAAGTCCGGATACTCGTCCGGCATCGGGAAGTCCTTGAACGACAACTGCAGCTTGGACGTGTCGATGTGCAGCGACCGGTAGGCACTCGAATGCCCGTTGGGATTGCCGAAGGCCCAGTTGCCGCCGACCCGGTCCGACGACTCGAAGCACGTGTACGGGACTCCGTAGTCGGCGAGCATCTTGCCTGCGGTCAGGCCGCTGATACCCGCCCCGATCACCGCGGTGCGCGGAAGACGTGCGCGCATGGTTCCCCCTCAGGTGGTGTTGACAGATCTATGAAACTGTCTACTCCTCCTCGGCGTACCCGGTGGACACTTTCGCGAAAATGTCTACCGGGGTTGTTAGAGTCGGGCCATGGGCCCTGCGCAGACCGATACCGACACCGAGACCGACACCGCGGTCAGCGTCACCGATCGACTGCTCGACGCCACCGAGAAGCTGCTGGCCGAGCACGGGATCCGGGCCACCACGATGCAGCAGGTCGCCGAGGTGGCGGGGGTGTCACGGGCATGGCTGTATCGGCACTTCCCGGACAAGCGGGCGATGGTCGGCGCGGCCATCGTGCGGCTGACCGCCTCGTTCTGGACCGACGCCCGTGCCGAACTGTCCACGATCGACGGGTTCGCCGGCCGCCTCACCGCCGGGGTGCGGATCGGCCGCGGCGCCTACGACGACCCGGGTACGCTCCTGCTCCGGCTTCGCACCGACGAGCCCGACGAGTATGCGGCATGCGTGGATGTCGGTGTCGCGGCGCTGATCCCGGACCTCGCCGCCTTCTGGCGCCCCTTCGTCGACGAGGCGATCACCGGCGGTGAGCTGCACTCCGGCCACGATCCGGCCGAGGTCGCCGAGTGGGTTGCGCGCGTCCTGATCAGTCTGGGCACCATGCCGAGCGCGACGGTCGACGCCGATGACCCGGTGTCGGTGCGGCGGCAGATCGATCGATATGTCATGCCGGCGTTGCGATCTGCGCCGTGATGGGCCCGGACGTGCCGTGGGGTGCCCCGATGTGCCCGGCACGACACGGGCCGTGGGGCAGGTGCATCGAGCACCACGCCGCACGGCCCGGGGTATGTCGATCCGACGTCACCGACCGCGTCGGGAGAACTTCTCCTTGAACTGGTAGACCTTGATCGCCACGGTGGTGAGGATCTTCTGGACAAGGGTCGGTTCCGGGGCCTGCTCGGACATGGATTCTCCTGTTCGCTACGGGTTCGCCAGATCAATGAACCCGGCTCGGCGGCGCCGTCGCAACGACAGGTCCCGGTAGGCGATTCCGGGCGGACACGAAGGGGGCGGGCGACTACTTCGGCAGCGGTCGGCCGACCACCCCCGAATCGCGGCGCAGCACCCGCAACGACCCCTCCACCCGCACCTCGGTGAACTGTCCGGTGGCCAGCGCCTGACAGTAGATCTCGTACGGCGGGCGTCCACCGTCGGCGGGATCGGGGAAGACGTCGTGGATCAGCAGGGCACCGCCGATGCGCACCCACGGCGCCCAGCCGTCGAGGTCGTTCTGCGCGGCCTGCATCGAGTGACCGCCGTCGATGAACACGAAGTCGGCGGGTTTGCCCCACGCACGCGCAGCCGTCGTCGACGGGGCGAGCATCCCGATCACCGTCTGCTCGAGCCCGGCGTCGAACATGGTGCGGCGGAAGCGAGCCGACGTGTCGAGGGTGCCGGCATGCGGATCGACCAGGGTGGGGTCGTGGTACTCCCAGCCCGGCTGGTGCTCTTCGGAACCGCGGTGATGGTCGACGGTCACCAGCACCGCGCCGGTGGCCTCGGCGGCCGAGCCGAGGAACACCGTCGACTTGCCGCAGTAGGTCCCGATCTCCACGCCGACCTTGGTGGACTCGGCCTGGTCCAGGTAGTCGACGGCGATCTCGAACAGGGTCTGGGCCTCGTCGAGCGGCATGAATCCGGGCGCGTCGGCAGCGACCTGGAGACGTTCGGGTGAGGGGGCGGCGAGCGGCGTCGAGGCCGACGAGGCGGTCATGATCGACGATCCTAGCGTTGCCAAGCATGCGTTTGGTCGGCTCCGCGTAGGGTGAGCAAGCATGAGAGCTCAGGTACTCACCGCAGAGACCGGTCCGTCCGCGCTGGAACTCGTCGACGCCCCCGATCCGATGCCGGCCGACGGGCAGGTTCTCGTCGACATCAAGTCGTGCGGGATCTGCTTCCCGGACCTGCTGATGAGCCAGGGCAAATACCAGCTCCGCATCCCCACACCGTTCACCCCGGGTACCGAGGTCGCGGGTGTGGTGCGGTCGGCCCCCGAGGGTTCGGGCTTCTCCGCCGGCGACAACGTGCTCGTCGCGTCGGTGGTCGGTGGATTCGCCGAGCAGGTCGCCGCGGCCCCCGAGCAACTGCTGCCCATGCCCGACGGCCTCACCTTCGACGAGGGTGCCGCACTCGGCATCAACTTCCAGACCGCGCTGTTCGCCCTGAAACTGCGCGCCCAGACCGCCCCCGGTGAGATCGTCGGCGTGCTCGGTGCCGCGGGCGGTATCGGTGTCGCATCGATCCTGGTCGCCAAGGCGATGGGCGCGCAGGTGGTCGCCATCGTGCACCGCACGGGCGCCGAGGACCTGCTGCGCTCGCTGGGCGCCGACCACGTCGTCGCGCTCACCGACGGCTGGGGCGAGAAGCTGCGCGAGTTCGCGCCGGAGGGCGTCGACGTGATGATCGACCCGTCGGGCGGTGACGTCTTCGACGAGGCGCTGCGGCAGGTGGCCCCCGACGGCCGGTATGTGGTGATCGGTTTCGCCGCCGGCGGCATCCCCACCGTCAAGCTCAACCGGGTGCTGTTCCGCAACATCGCCGTCGTCGGTGCCGCGTGGGGCGAGTACGTGCGCACCCATCCGGGCGTCCCGGGTCTCCTGCACGACGAACTGACCGAGATGATCGCCGCCGGACTGCGCCCGCCGGTCAACGTCACCTACCCGCTCGAGGATCTGTCGCAGGCGTTGACCGATCTCGCCGAGGGGCGGATCCTGGGGAAGGCGGTCGTCCACATCAACGACTGACAACCGGGCAGACCGACCACCGGCCGACCGCACGACAGGGGTGGCCGGGAACGCCGATCAGGGGAACGTCATGTGCCGCAACATCACCGAACTGCGGGGGCTCGAGCCTCCGGCCACCGAGGACGAGATCACCGCGGCCGCGGTGCAATACGTACGCAAGGTGAGCGGTGTCCGGCATCCGTCGGCGGCCAACGCCGATGCCTTCGACGCGGCGGTCTCGGCGGTCGCCGCGGCCACCCGTGAACTGCTCGCCGAACTGCCGGCGCGACGGCAACCACCGAAGACGGTGCCGCCGTTGCGCCGGCCGGAGGTACAGGCCCGGATCGCGGCGCGGGGATGACCGGCGTCGTGTGATCGCCGACCGGCGGGCGCCGACGGGTCAGTCGCCGTCGACGCGTCCGGGGTAGGTGGCCCGGCGCGCGGCATGCATCGGGCAGTAGTGCATCGGGTTGTCGCGCTCGTCGACCGGCGGCAGATTGCGCGTCGGGGTCTCGACGAGGGGTGCGTTCATCGGCACCCGGCCCTGCACCCGATCCCAGGCATCGCGCGGACGGGGATGGCGCAGATAGCGTTTCGGCAGCATGCGGTGCATCACCAGGTTCACCACCCGGCCGAGCAGGGTGAACATCCGCTCGTCGCGCTCGGTCCACTCGAGGTTCATCAGTTCCCGGATGGGCTCGTCGTAGAACCCGGTGGTCAGCCACAGGAAGAACTTGGCGTTCCGCTCGGCGATGTGCTTGCGCCAGATCGACTTCGGGATGAACCGGAGGAACGGCGGCGGTGGCAGCAGGGAGATGTCGAGGACCGTCCGGACCGATTCGTGGTCGCGGAGAACGTTGCGGCACATGTGGTCCCAGTACTCGAGGAAGTCCTCGTAGGTGTCCGGGACCGGTCGCATGGACACGCCGTACTGGGCGTACCAGGCCTTCGACTCCTCGAACAGCTGCCGTTTCTGGTCCTCGGTGAGCCACGGTCCCATGCGTTCACACAGCCGCACGTTGCCGTACCAGAAGGTGGCATGTGCCCAGTAGAAGACGTCGGGGTCGAGTGCGTGATAGCGCGAACCGTCGGGCATGGTGCCCTTGACCGTGCGGTGATAGTCGCGCACCTCGTGACCGGTCTCGGCGCCGGCCACCGAATCGAAGACGACGCCGCTGATCGGGTACAGCGACCGCAGGAGCCGCTGCCAGCGTTCCCCGAAGAAGTCGGAGTGATCCCACACGGCCTGACCGAGCTTGGGATGCATGTTCTGGATGGACCCGGCCCACAGCCCCTGCAACATGCCGGTCCAGGTGCCCCAGATCTGCCAGGTCAGCGAATCCGGCCCGAGTGGTGCGTACTCGACCGGGGGGTCCGCGGGGGTCGGCGCGGGGCGGACGTCGTCCGCAGGGCTCGGCGCAACCTGTGTCATGAGACGAAACTCTAGAAGCGTCTCAACATAGTGTCAACCGTCACAGTGGTGGGCCGGGACGGTCGCGGGCTGTCCGGACCTGCGGTCAGTCCTCGACGAAGCGCACCCGATCCCCGGCGGCCAGTTGTGCGGCCCGGCCCGACGCCGAGGCGGTGAGTACCGCGACGACGGGGTATCCGCCGGTCACCGGGTGGTCGGCCAGGAAGATCACCGGCTCGCCGCCCGGAGGGATCTGCACCGACCCGTGGGCCACACCCTCCGACCGCAGCTCCGGCATGTCCGCGCGGTGTCGCAACACCGGTGCGGCCGAACCCGTCGGGCGCGTCACCCGAACCCCGACACGATTGCTGTGCGCGGTGGCCACCCACTCGCCGGTGAACAGGCCGGACGGGTCGGCGAGATACCCCCGCCGCGGTCCGGCCCGGGTCGTCAGCCGGGTGACGTCGGGGTGGGTGGAATCCAGTGGCGCCTCGGTCGCCGCGGGCCACGGGCCGTGCAGGTCGCCGACGCCCACCACGTCGCCGGGCGACAGGGGAGCGGGCCCGAGGCCGGACAGGGTGTCGGTGGACCGGGACCCGAGGGTGGTCGCGACGTCGAATCCGCCGCGTACGGAGACATAGGTCCGGCACCCGTGCGCCGGGGTGCCCAACGCCAGCTCGGCGCCCGCGGGAAGTGGTACGGCGGTACCGACGGCCACCGACAGGCCGCCGGCGCGGACCGGTACCGGGGCGCCGGTCACCGCGACCAGCACGGTGGTGTCGGTCCGAATCCGCAGACCGCCCAGGGTGGCCTCGATGACCGCGGCCGAGTCGTCGTTGCCGACAAGGCGATTCGCCAGATCCATCGAGGGCCGGTCGGCCGCCCCCGACCGCGGCACCCCGACATGGGCATATCCCGGCCGGCCGCGATCCTGGATGGTGGCCAGCGGGCCGGGGGCGACGATCTCGATCAGGGTCACTTCTGCCGTCCGGTCACGTCGTCGAAGATCACCGTCATCCCCGCCGACAATGTCGAGGGATTCGGGGCATGTTCGTCCCACAGGATGATGTCGGTGTGCCCCAGGAGATTCCATCCGCCCGGACTCTGTCGCGGATACACCGCCGAGTAGCCGGCCGCGATGGCCACCGACCCCGCCGGGACGCGGGTCCGCGGTTCGTCGCGCCGGCCGATCCGGGTGAGTGGATGGTTCGGGTCGTCGGCCGGCACCAGATACCCGAAACCCGGTGCGAAACCCATGAACTGGACACGCCACCGGGTCTGGGAATGCATCCGGACCACCGTGTCGACGCCCACGTCGAGTGCCCCGGCGACCGCCGCCAGGTCGTGGCCGTCGTAGTCCACCGGGATCCGGACCTCGTCGGCCCCGGCGTCGGCGGTTCCGGCGGAACCTGTTCCGGCCGAACGCAATACCCGACGGAGGCCGAGGCGATCGACACCCGAGCCGGATTCGAACTGCACGAGCACCGTCTCGGCGCTCGGCACGATGTCGGTCAGGGTCGGCAGCTCGCCCGCCGCCCACGCCGCCCGCAGCCGATGGTCGGTGTGTGTCACGGCCAGTGCCGCATCGGGTGCACCGGCGAAGTCGAGCAAGACGGCATCCGGGCCCGCGGGAAGCTCGCTTCTCGACAGCTCGCTCATGGACACCGAATCTACTCCCGCGCCCACGGGCGGATGGCACACTGAGCGTCGTGAACGTGCGGCGCCCCGGGAGCGCACCCCGATGAGGGAGATCGTGGTCTGCGGTGAGGCGCTCGTCGACGTCGTCTCCACCGCTTCGGCGAGCCCGTCCGATGGACTGGCGCCCTTGCAGCCGGCGCTGGGCGGGGGACCGTTCAACGTGGCGATCACCCTGGGCCGGCTGGGCAGTGCGGTGTCGTTCTGCTCGGCGGTGTCCACCGACGACTACGGCGAGGCCATCATGGCCGCACTGTGGCATTCCGGGGTGGGCACCAGCCTGGTGCAGCGGCGTCCGGAGGCCACGCCGCTCGCCTTGGCCACCATCGGTTCCGACGGCGCCGCGCACTACACCTTCTACCTCGACGGCACGGCATCGCGCCTGGTCGACGACCCGGGGCCGTTCGCACCGACCGCCTCTGCGGTGTGTTTCGGCACGTTGTCGCTGGTCCTGGAACCGGGTGCGACGGTGTACGAGACCATCCTGCGGCGCAGTCACGCCGAGGGCCGCCTGGTGGCCTGCGATCCCAACATCCGCGCCGCGGTGATCTCCGACCCGGACGCCTACCGTCGCCGCTTCGCCTCCTGGATGGACGCGGTCGACATCGTCAAGCTCTCCGACGAGGACGCGTCCTGGCTCGCGCAGGGGCCGTCCGGAAGTCGTCCCGAGGACTGGATCTCCGCGGGTGTGGCCGTGGTGCTCGTGACCGCCGGCGCCGACGGCATCGACGTGATCACCGCCTCCGGCAGGAATCATGTCCCGGCCCCGCCGGTGAGTGTCGCCGACACCATCGGCGCAGGTGACAGCATCATGGGGGCGGTTCTGCATCGCGTCGACCGGCTGGGGGCGCTCTCGTCGCAGGCGGCTGCCGGCCTCTCCGACGACGCCTGGACCGAGATCGCCGCCCATGCCACCGCTGTGGCGGCGGTCACGGTGTCACGCCCCGGTGCGGACCCTCCGTGGGCGAGCGAGCTTCGAACAGACTACGTTTAATACTCAAGAGTCCTGAACGGACGAGAAGGAAAATCTCGCACCTGAACGAAGGGGTCCACGAGTGTCCGCTGAAACGGTTCCCACCGGCGCGCAAACATCAAAGCCGGAGACGGCGACGTTCACCTACCCGGGCGGGACGCTGGATCTCCCGATCCTGGCGGCCAGCGAAGGCAGTGACTCGGTCGGCCTCGGCAAGTTCCTGTCGGAGACGGGTCTGACCACCTTCGACGGTGGTTTCGTCAACACCGCGTCGACGAAGTCGGCGATCACCTACATCGACGGTGACGCCGGCATCCTGCGCTACCGCGGTATCCCGATCGACCAGCTGGCCGCGAAGTCCACCTTCATCGAGGTCAGCTACCTGCTGATCTACGGTGAGCTGCCGACCACCGGCCAGCTCGAGGAGTTCACCAACAAGATCCAGCGGCACACCCTGCTGCACGAGGATCTCAAGCGGTTCTTCGACGGCTTCCCGCGCAACGCCCACCCGATGCCGGTGCTCTCCAGCGCCGTCAACGCGCTGAGCGCCTACTACCAGGACTCGCTGGACCCGAAGGACCCGGAGCAGGTCGAGCTGTCGACCATCCGCCTGCTGGCCAAGCTGCCGACCATCGCGGCCTACGCCTACAAGAAGTCCGCGGGCCAGCCGTTCCTCTACCCGGACAACTCGCTGTCGCTGGTCGAGAACTTCCTGCGGATGACCTTCGGCTTCCCGGCCGAGCCCTACGAGGTCGACCCCAAGGTGGCCAAGGCCCTCGACATGCTGTTCATCCTGCATGCCGACCACGAGCAGAACTGCTCCACCTCGACGGTGCGCCTGGTCGGTTCGTCGCAGGCCAACCTGTTCACCTCGATCTCCGGCGGCATCAACGCCCTGTGGGGTCCGCTGCACGGTGGCGCCAACCAGGCCGTGCTCGAGATGCTCGAGGACATCAAGGCCGCCGGTGGCGACACCAAGGCGTTCATGGCCAAGGTCAAGAACAAGGAAGACGGCGTGAAGCTCATGGGCTTCGGGCACCGCGTCTACAAGAACTACGATCCGCGTGCGGCCATCGTCAAGAAGACCGCCGACCAGATCCTCGAATCGCTGGGCGTGCAGGACGATCTGCTCGACATCGCCAAGGGTCTCGAAGAGGTCGCCCTCAGCGACGACTACTTCATCGAGCGCAAGCTCTACCCGAACGTCGACTTCTACACCGGCGTCATCTACCGGGCGATGGGCTTCCCGACCCGCATGTTCACCGTGCTGTTCGCCCTCGGCCGTCTGCCCGGGTGGATCGCGCACTGGCGTGAGATGAACGCCGACCCGACCACCAAGATCGGTCGCCCGCGTCAGCTGTACACCGGCTACACCGAGCGCGACTACATCGGCCTCGGCGAGCGCTGAGCGTTCCCGGCGCTACTCGAACCGACTCAAAGGAGAGTCCCGTGAGCAGTACCAAGCCCGAGGTCGAATTCCCCGAGGGCCCGGCCCCGGTCGAACTCGAGGTCACCGACCTCGTCGTCGGTGACGGCGACCAGGCGCAGCGTGGCGACGTCGTCGACGTCCACTACGTCGGCGTCGACTTCGAGTCCGGTGAGGAGTTCGACTCCTCCTGGGATCGTGGTCAGTCCGCCCGTTTCCCGCTGGAGCGGCTGATCCCGGGCTGGCAGGAGGGCATCCCCGGCATGAAGGTCGGCGGTCGTCGCCGGCTGACCGTGCCGCCGGAGCTCGCCTACGGTCCGGCAGGCGGCGGACATCGTCTGTCCGGCCGCACGCTGGTCTTCGTCATCGACCTGCTCGGTGTCGGATAGGCCATCTCGACCCATCCCGACGACGTCGGTGCCGCAGACATGTCGGCACCGGCGTTGTTGTGGTTTCGGCGGGACCTGCGCATCGGCGATCTGCCCCCGCTGGCCGCGGCGGCCGGCGACGGCCGGGCGGTGCTGCCCTGCTTCGTCCTCGACCCCCGGCTCGAACGGTCGGCGGGCGACCGGCGCCTCGCCTTTCTCCTCGACTCGTTGCGCGCCCTCGACGATTCGCTGCACGGCCGGCTCCTGGTGGTCCGCGGACGACCGGAGACCGAGATCCCACGGTTGGTCCGTGCCGTCGGCGCCGGTGCGGTGTACGCCGGACACGATCCCTCACCGTTCGGCCGGCGCCGCGACGCCGCCGTCGCCGCGGCCCTGGCGCACCCGGACGGTGACAGCGGTGCCGACCGTGTCGTCCTGGAGCTGATCGGTTCGCCGTATCTGGTGTCGCCCGGGCGGATCCGCAAATCCGACGGTGACCCGTACAAGGTGTTCACACCGTACTTCCGGCAATGGCAGGCACACGGGTGGAGACTGCCGGCCGCCACGTCGAGCGATCAGGCGCGCATCGTCGACCCCGACGACGTCGAGGCGTCCGGGCGCGTGCGCATCCCGCCGGCGCCGGTGGCCTCGCCGATGCGCGCCGGTGAGGCCGCGGCGGCCGCACGATGGCAGGACTTCGTCGGTTCCGGGCTCGCCCGCTACGCCGAGGACCGCGACCGCCCGGATCTCGATGCGAGCAGCCGGATGTCGGCGTACCTGAAGTTCGGCAACATCCACCCCCGCACCATGGTGGTCGACCTGTTCGGGCCCGGCACTCCCGGTTCCGACAGCCCCGGCGCCGGTGCCTATCTGCGGGAGCTGGCCTTCCGCGACTTCTACGCCGATGTGCTGTTCCATTGGCCGGAGTCGGCCTGGCACAACTGGAATCGGGGTTTCGACGAGATCGAACTCGACACCGATGCGGCCGCACGGGCGCGTTTCGACGCCTGGCGCGCGGGCCGGACGGGCTTCCCGCTGGTCGACGCGGGGATGCGAGAGCTGGCCGAGACCGGGTTCATGCACAACCGGGTCCGGATGCTCACGGCGTCGTTCCTGGTCAAGGATCTGCATCTGCCGTGGTGGTGGGGTGCGCGATGGTTCCTCGACCAGCTCGTCGACGGCGACATCGCCTCCAACCAGCACGGCTGGCAGTGGGCGGCGGGCACGGGAACCGATGCCGCACCGTACTTTCGGGTGTTCAACCCCGCGACCCAGGCGAAGCGATTCGACCCGCACGGCCGCTACGTGGCGCGCTGGGTGCCGGAGTTCGGGACCGACCGCTATCCGGAACCGATCGTCGACCATCAGGCCGAACGCGCCGAGGCGCTGCGCCGGTTCGGTGGTCTCTGAGCGCCTCGGATGGACGAGCAGGAGCAGGCCCTGCGCCCTCGGGACGGGGTCATGGGATGGCCGGTGGCGGGCGCCTGACGGCCCGTCGTAGGCTGTGGGGGCGTCACCGATGCACTCGGTGGCGCCAGATCGTTCGTATGCCCCTCTCACACAGCAGGAGCGCCCAGTGGGCGCTCCTGCTGCATACGAGCCGGCCGGGTCAGCGGGTCATGCTCAGGGCCTCCCGGAACGACACCCGGGTGCCGGTACGCAGGATCGACCGCTGGTAGATGCGGGCGGAGAGCCAGGTGGCCAGCAAGCATGCCGCGATCATCAGCACGACGGTGACGATCACCTGCACCACGTCGGTGTCGCCGGTGGCGATCCGGATCGGCATCAGCACCGCACTGAACGGTGGAATCCAGCTGAGCACCGTGATGAACGTGGAGTCGAGGGCCTGGATGCCGAAGATCCCGGCGTACAGCACCGCCAGGGAGAGCACGGTCAACGGGGTGATCGCCGAGTTCAGCTCCTCCTGCCGGGAGACCAGGGCACCGGTCGCGGCGTAGAGGATCGCGAAGAACAGGAAGCCGAGGACGAACCACACCAGGACCGCCGCGAACATGCCGATCGCCGTGCCCGCGATGGTGAGCAGGCCGGTGGCGGCACCGGCGATCAGTGCGGTGGCGCCGAGCAGCACCACCTGGACCAGGGCGATCAGGCCGATGCCCAGGATCTTGCCCCACAGCAGATGCAGCGGTTTGACGGTCGCGAGCAGGATCTCCACGATGCGGGAGGTCTTCTCCTCGACCACACCCACCGCCACCATCGCGCCGCCGGTCATGATCGCCATCATCAGCAGGATGGAGCCGACGAGGGCCACCACGATCCGTTGTCCCTCATCGGGTTTGGTCGGTGAGGTCTCCTCGGTGCGGATGGTGGCGCGGGGCAGTGACGCCGGATCGACCCCGTGTTCGGCCAGACCCGCGGCCAGGACCGACTGATCGATCGAGGCGTGCACGATCCCGGCCAGGGTGTCGTCGACACCGGATTTGCCGAGCAGGACGAACTGATCGGACGGGCCGGCGACGATCGCGGCGTCGAGATCTTCCGAGGACACGTCGTCGCGGGCCTGCTGCTCCGACGGCACGGTCACCACGTCGATCGGGGTGCCTGCGGCCTTCCCGGATGCCTCGAGGGTGGCCGACAGGCCCGGGGCGTCGCCGACGAGTCCGACCCGCTCGGTACTCGGGCCGCCGCCGGACAATGCCGACCAGATGATCGAGCCCACGATGATGATGAGCATCAAGGCGCCGGTGGTGATCACGAAGGATCGGGTCTTGGCTCGGGTGACGATCTCGCGCCGGGCGATCAGCCAGATCGCGGAGGACGCCGATGGGGCACTCATGCGGTGACCACCTCTCGGAACAGGTCGGTGAGCGACGGGGTGGACGTGGTGAACCGGTGGACCGGTCCGACGGTGAGGGCGGCGGCCAGGACCTGCTGGTCGTCGACGACAGCCGGGTCGACGCGCAGTGCGGTGGTCGGGCCGTAGTCGGCGGTCAGCACGCCGGGCAGACCATCGGCCCAGCGCCGGTCGGTGGGCGGGCCGGTCACCTCCAGGGTGACGCCGCCGCGGGCCCGCAGATCGTCGACGGCTCCGATGGCGCGCATCTCGCCGCGGGCGACGATGCCCACCCGATCGCACAGCCGTTGTACGAGGTCGAGCTGATGGGACGAGAAGACCACCGGGATGCCCTCGCCGGCCTTCTCCTGGAGGACCTCACTCATCACATCGACGGCCACCGGGTCGAGTCCGGAGAACGGTTCGTCGAGCACCAGGACGGTGGGATCGTGGATCAGGGCGGCGGCCAGCTGCACGCGCTGCTGGTTGCCGAGGGACAGGTCGCCCACGTTGTCGTCGAATCGTGCTGCCACGCCGAGCCGGTCGGTCCAGTGGCGGGCGCTGGCGAGGGCGCCGGCGGCACTGAGCCCGTGCAGCCGGGCCAGGAACTGCAGCTGCTCACCGACTTTCATCTTGGGATAGAGCCCGCGTTCCTCGGGCATGTAGCCGATCTTGCGCCGGGTGACGAGGTCGATCGGCTTGTCGCCCAGGCGTACCTCGCCGGAGTCGGCGGCGAGCACGCCCAGGATGATCCGCATCGTGGTGGATTTGCCGGCACCGTTGCTGCCGACGAATCCGAAGATCTCGCCGGGGCGGACATCGAAGGTCATGTCGCGCAATGCGATCACATCCCCGAAACGTTTGTGCAGGCCGTCGACGGCCAGGATGCCGGTCATCGGTGAGGTCCTTTCTGATCGGCCGGATGGAGATGGGCGGGGTCGAGATGAGTGGGGTCGCGCGGGGCGGGGTCGAGGTGACCGGGGGTGTCTGGCAGGGCTGGGATCACCTCGTAGTCATCGGGATCCGGGTCGGCCATCCACCAGGCGATGAGCATCGACGGCAGCACCCCGGCGCTCAACAGCAACGACACCAGCAGGATCGCCACCCCGTACACCGTCTGACCGGCCACCTCGTCCTGCACCGACAGCCCGATCAGGACGAGGTACGGGATGAACATCAGGGTGAACAGGACGATGAATGCCAGTGATCGCGCCGAATTGCGCTGTGCCAGTTGGATCTCGTCGAGGGCGGTGACCGGTGCGTCGCCGATCGAGCCGGTGATGATGCGCAGGATTCGCTGCCAGACGAGGGTGGCCAGGGCGCCCCCGACGAACGGGATGACAAACCAGGTCTTGTCGAAGAACGCCGGGACGGCGCCGAGCAACATCACCAGAACGCTGGTCATCTGGGCGATCACGACCCGGCGGTAGGTGCGTCGGTTGCGCCAACTGCGTAGCCGGCCGGCGTTGCGCGCGGTGAATCGTTGATGCCGTTCGCCGCGCCAGGCGTCGAAGCGGCGCCAGAACACCGGTTGTGCTTCCTCGGGTATCGCCGAGTTGGGGTCGTACATCGTGCACCTCCACCAGGGACGGTTGCTCGTGGACTGGGTTGTGATCCGCCTCAGGTGGGCGTACCGGCGTCGGGGACCGGTCGCCGATACAGTTCGGCCGACATCGCCCCGAACTCCGACCGGCTGAAGACGGCCTCGACCGGCAGGTCGAAGACGTCGCAGATCCGGAAGGCCAGATCGAGACTGGGGTAGTGATCGCCCCGCTCCAGCGCTCCGACGGTCTGGACGTTGACACCGACCAGTTCGGCCAGCTGAGCCCGGCTCATCCGACGCTCGGCGCGCAGCACGCCGAGTCGGTTGAAGATGGGGAGCTTCTCGCCCCGCCTGACCGGACTCACCCATCCGATTGTTGGGAAAACCCAACAGAATGTCAAACAGTCTGGACTTCGAGCAGGTCGGCGACGGTGCGGGCGGCCTCGCGGCCCGCCCGGTTGGCACCGATCGTCGACGCCGACGGGCCATACCCGAGCAGTTGGATACGCGGGTCGTCGGCGACGACGGTGGCCAGGCGCCCGGTCATGGTGATCCCACCGCCCGGCCCGCGCAGCCGCAGCGGCGAGAGATGGTCCAGTGAACTGCGGAAACCGGTGTTCCAGAAGATGACGTCGACGTCCAGTGCGGTCTCGGCGGTGCCGTCGGATCCCGTACCGCCGCAGTCCCAGCACACGCCGGTCTCGGTGATCCGCGTGAACATCGGCCGCCAGGTGAGGATGCCGTCGCGGCGCGCTGCGTCGATCGCCGGTGTCAGGGCCAATCCGGTCACCGAGACCACCGACGTCGGCGGCAGCCCCGCGCGAACGCGCTCGTCCACACGGGCGACGGCCGCACGGCCCTTCTCCGCGGTGAACGGCGTCGGATCGAACGACGGTTCGCGGCGCGAGCACCAGAACGTCTGCACACCCGGGGCGTTTCGGGCGATCTCGATCAGCAGCTGGACGGCCGAGATGCCGGCACCCACCACCAGGACGCGCTTGCCCGCGAACTCCGCGGGGCCGGTGTAGTCGTGGGTGTGCAGCTGCCGCCCGCCGAAGTCCTCGATCCCGGGGATGTGCGGGATGAACGGGCGATCCCAGGTGCCGGTCGCGTTGATCAGCGCACCCGTGGTGATCTCGGTGGGCTTCTCGCCGGCGGGATCGGGCCGCAGGTGCACGCGGAAGCCGTCCCCGTCTCGTGCCACCGACCGGACGTGCACCGGCCGTTCCACGTGCAACCCGAACCGCTTCTCGTACTGCGCGAAGTAGTCCGGGACCGCCGTCGACGCCGGGTAGGCATCACAGTCACCACCGAGCGCCTCGACCAGCCCGAACCCGGGCAGATCGTGTACCCGGTTGGCGGCCGCGAGGGTCAGCGTCGGCCAGCGGAACTGCCAGGCGCCGCCCGGGCCGGGGGCGTGGTCGAGCAGTTGATAGCGGTCGCCGAGCCCGAATCGATGCAGGAAGTAGGCCGCCGACAGGCCGGCCTGGCCGCCGCCGATGATCAGCACGTCGGTGTGGGTGCGCACCGGGCCAGCCTGTCACGGACCGGCCACCGGCACGAACGGGCCCGCCGCGAATCCGCCACACCGATCGCGCCGGGCGCACCTGCGCGGGCGCGGGTGGGTAGGCTCTGGGGCCATGATTGCCAGCAGTGTCGACGGTGCCGTCACGACCATCACGCTCGATCGTCCGGACAAGCGCAATGCCCTCAACGACGATGTCCTCGCGGGCATCGGCGACGCCTTCACCGCCGCGGTCGACGGCGGATCGCGGGTCATCGTGCTCACCGGTGCCGGAACGGTGTTCAGCGCCGGTGCCGACCTGTCGGGTCCGGTGTACGAGCCCGGATTCCTCGACAAGCTCGTCGCCACTCTCCAGCGGATCGAGGCCACCCCGGTCCCGGTGATCGCCGCGCTCAACGGCGCCGCCCTCGGTGCCGGCCTGCAGCTGGCCATGGCCGCCGATCTGCGGGTCATGGCGCCGGATGCCATCGCCGGTATCCCGGCTGCGAAACTCGGTGTCGCCGTGGACGAGTGGACGATCCGTCGGTTGGTCTCGCTGGTCGGTGCGGGGCAGGCGAGCGGCATGCTGATCGGCTGTGAGCCGATCTCCGCCGACAGGGCGCACACCCTCGGGTTCGCCAACCGCATCGGCGATCTCGCCGACGCCCAGCACTGGGCCGCCTCCATTGCCGAACTGGCGCCACTGACCCTGCAGCACTACAAGATGGTGCTCAACGGCGACGGCGCCCGCAACGACCCGCCCGCCGACCGTCAGGCCGCCATGCTCAAGGCCTGGCAGAGCGAGGATCTCGCCGAGGGGCGGGCCGCACGCACCGAGAAGCGCAAGCCCAACTTCTCCGGAAAGTGATTCCGACACACCGAATTTCGGACATTTCCGACGCCGGGCCGATCGGCCCGGCGTTACGTGTCGGAAACGCGGCGGCGAGCCCGGCGTAACCGCAGCTTTCTAGCGTTGGCCCAATCCGTGACCGGAAGGAGACGACGTGTCGAAGGATCACCACGGGGTGGACGAATTCACGGCCGAGATCGGCGAGATCGAGAACGCCGAACACGGCATCATCGCCACCGGCGCCCAGGCGGCCGCCGCACGCGAATCACTCGAGGACTACACGTTGCGGTTCGCACCCCGCAGCTACCGCAAGTGGGGGCCGGGCGTCGTCGCCATCTCCGCACTCGGCGGCATCGCCTACCTGGCCGACTTCGCCATCGGCGCCAACATCGGCATCGCCAACGGAACCGGGAACGCCCTGTGGGGCATCCTGTTCTTCGCCGTCGTCATCGTGCTCACCGGCTACCCGCTGGCCTACTATGCCGCCCGCTACAACATCGACCTCGACCTGATCACCCGCGGCAGCGGATTCGGTTACTACGGTTCGGTTCTCACCAACGTCATCTTCGCGTCGTTCACCTTCATCTTCTTCGCCCTCGAAGGATCGATCATGGCGCAGGGGCTTCTGCTGGGGCTCAAGATCCCGCTGTGGGTGGGCTATCTGCTGTCGTCGGTGCTGATCATCCCGCTGGTCATCTACGGTATGAACACCCTGGCCAAACTGCAGGTGTGGACCACCCCGCTGTGGCTGGTGATGATGGTCCTGCCGTTCGCGTACCTGGTGATCAAGCATCCGTCGGCGATCGGTGACTTCTTCGCGTTCAGCGGTGTCGACGCCGACGGCAACCCGGCGGGCAAGGGAGTCAGCTTCGCCGGGACGATGCTCGCCGCCGGTGTGTGCCTGTCACTGATCGCGCAGATCGCCGAACAGATCGACTACCTGCGGTTCATGCCGCCGCGCACCCCCGACAACACGCGCAGGTGGTGGATCGCCACTCTCACCGCCGGACCGGGCTGGGTGTTCTTCGGTGCGATCAAGCAGATCGTCGGACTGTTCCTGGCGGTGTACCTGATCGGTATCTCCGTCGACAACGCCGGCATCGCCAACCAGCCGGTGCACCAGTTCGTCGAGATCTATCAGGACTTCCTGCCGCACTGGCTGGCATTGACCCTCGCGGTGATCCTGGTGGTGATCTCGCAGGTGAAGATCAATGTCACCAACGCCTATTCGGGGTCGCTGGCGTGGACCAACGCGTTCACCCGCGTCACCAAGACCTACCCGGGCCGGCTGGTGTTCCTGTTCTTCAACGTGATCATCGCCATCGTGCTGATGGAGGCCGACATGTTCAGCTTCCTCAACAACCTGCTGAACTTCTACGCCAACTGCGGTATCGCGTGGATCGCCGTCGTCGCCTCCGACATCGCGATCAACAAGTACCTGCTCGGCATCTCGCCCAAGCAGCCCGAGTTCCGGCGGGGCATGCTCTACAACGTCAACCCCGTCGGCTTCGGTTCCCTGATCGTGGCCGCCGGTGCGTCGATCCTGGTGTACTTCAACGTCTTCGGCGATGCGATCCAGCCGTACTCGCCGCTGGTCGCGCTGATCCTCGCGGTGGCACTGCCCCCGGTGCTGGCCCTGGCCACCGGCGGCCGCTACTACCTGCGGCGCACCGACGACGGCATCGACCTGCCGATGTACGACGAGCACGGCAACCCCAGCGATGCGAAGCTGATGTGCTGCGTCACCGGCATCGAGTTCGAGCGGCCCGACATGATCGCCTCCGCGGTCCCCGGCCCGAACGGCGAGAAGCAGTACATCAGTTCCCTCGCGCTGAGCTGCGACCGCTCCGGTGAGCACGTCCTGCCCGCACAGCCGGTGCCGTCCTCGACCACCGATCTCACTGCCGTTGCATCCGAATCCGCTTCCGCAGAAGCCGATGACGATGCGATGACTGCCGACGGTGTCACGAAGGACGGTTCAGCGGTGGATGGGCCCTGAGGTCCGATGTAGCGGCGAGGCGGTGCGTTCGTGTCGTTCGGCGATCAGTTGTGCGGCAATCGACACGGCCACCTCCGCCGGGGTGTGTGCACCCAGGTCCAGGCCGAGTGGGGAGCGCAGCCGCCCCAGCTGATCGTCGTCGACCCCGTTCTCCCGCAGGCGTTCTGCCCGGTCGGTGACAGTCCGTCGGGAACCGAGCGCACCGATGAAGGCGATGTCGGGGCAGGAGAGCGCCACCTGCAGGGTGGGGACGTCGAACTTGGCGTCGTGGGTCATCACGCACACGCACGTCCGGTGATCGACGCGCCCGGCCGAGATCTCCTGCGCCAGATAGCGGTCCGGCCACATCGTGATCACCTCGTCGACATCGGGGAAGCGTGCCCGGGTGGCGAACACCGGTCGTGCATCCACCACGGTGACCCGATACCCCAACGAGGTGCCCATCGATCCGAGTGCACGGACGAAGTCGTTGGCGCCCACCAGGATCAACCGCGATCCGGGGGCAAAGGTGTGCACGAAGGTCCGCGGCCGCGGCATCGCGTCGGCCTCGGGGGTCTCGCAGTCGTCCACACCGACGACGCCGCTGCGTCCGGTGCGCAGCAGATCGTCGATGTCGTGACCGAGACCGGGAGACGACGACGGTGTCCGCGTGCTGGTCAGCTGCCAGCGGGGCGACCCGCCGAGCGTGGTGGTCCAGGCGATCGGGATATCGGCATCGAGCGCATCGGCGAGCTCGTACAGTTCGGGTAGCTGCCGATCGGTCACCCGCTCGGTGAACACCTCGAGCTCTCCGCCGCAGGTCAGGCCGATCCCGATACCTTCCGGTTCGGCGACCCCGAAGTGCTCGATCACCGCCACACCGTCGGCGAGTACCTGTTCGGCGGTGCACACCACCGCCGACTCGACACATCCGCCCGACAGCGATCCGATCACCTCACCCGACGCCGTGACCAGCATCGACGCCCCGACGCCGCGGGGGGAGGCCCCCGTCGTCGTGATCACGCGGGCAAGCGCCACCGGACCGGCGGCCAGGCGGTCGATCAGGGCGGGTAGTACGTCACGCATCTTCTCAGTGTCCGCCCGTGCATGTGAGATTGCGAATCGGCGGGGATCGGTGCTGATCGAGGCTTCCGAGGTGGTCACCACCCAGCGTCGGCTGCGGAGATTTCGACTCGGGTCCTCGCGATGCTCGGTCCCGGCTCAATCAGCCACTGAGCGTTGGTGGTTGAGCCGATGAGGAGCGGAGCGACGAGGCGTGTCGAAACCTCCGGCGGCCGAATCGCTAACGTGACCACATCGGAGGTGGTCGCCACCCGACGGTGGCTGCGGAGATTTCGACTCGGGTCCTCGCGATGCTCGGTCCCGACTCAATCAGCAATGGGAGGTTCTCGTTCAATTGTCCACTGGCTGTTGGTGGTTGAGCCGGTGAGGAGCGGAGCGACGAGGCGTGTCGAAACCTCCGGCGGCCGAATCGCCAACGTGACCACCTCTGACGTGGTCACCACCCGACGGTGGCTGCGGAGATTTCGACTCGGGTCCTCGCGATGCTCGGTCCCGACTCAATCAGCAATGGGAGGTTCTCGTTCAATTGTCCACTGGCTGTTGGTGGTTGAGCCGGTGAGGAGCGGAGCGACGAGGCGTGTCGAAACCTCCGGCGGCCGAATCGCCAACGTGACCACCTCTGACGTGGTCACCACCCGACGATGCTGCGGAGATTTCGACTCGGGTCCTCGCGCTGCTCGGTCCCGGCTCAATCAGCAACGGGCCGTTGACGAGGCGTGTCGAAACCTCCGGCGGCCGGGCTCGTCAACCCGGCCACCCCCGATCCCAGCCCAATCGGCAAGTGTGCTCAGGCGCCGAGTACCCGATCGAGGTAGTCGTTGGTGAACACCCGATCGGGGTCCAATCGGTCACGGACGGCCAGGAATTCGTCGAAGCGAGGGTAGGCCGAGCGGAGGTACGCGGCGTCGCGGGTGTGCATCTTGCCCCAGTGTGGCCGACCGTCGTGTGCGGTCATGATGGCTTCGACGTCGGCGAAATAGGCTGCGGTGTCTGCGGCGTCATCGTTGATGTAGCGATGCACCGCGATGTAGCCCGAGTTCCGCCCCGACGCCGTCGACAGCATCAGATCGTCTGCGGCGGCGGCGCGCACCTCGATCGGGAAGCTCACCCGGTATTTGCGCCGCCCGATCATCGACCGGATCTCGCGCAGAGCGCCCGGAACCGCGTCGAGGGGCAACGCGTACTCCATCTCACGGAACCGGACATTGCGCTCGGAGATGAACACCTTGGTCGAGGAGTCGGTGTAGGTCCGCGCCGACAACACGCGCCCGGAGATCTCGTTGATCGTCGACGCCGTCACGGGAAGCCGTGCGCTCAGTTCGCAGAGGAGCCCGAAGGCCCTGTTGCTCAACAGTTCGTCGTCGATGTACCGGCGGATCGCGCTCGGACCCGACGGCGCGACCACACCGTCGAGGCGGGTGTTGATCTTGCCCAGGGCCCGATTCGAGTGCGCGAACATGTAGAACTCGTGGTGATCGTGCTCGGCGACCCGGTCGAGGAAGCCGTCGATCGCATCGTCGATGTCGAGAGGACGCTCATCGGCCCGGATGGAGAACGCCGGAACACACTGCAAGGTGACGTCGACGAGCAGACCCAGTGCGCCCAGTCCGAGCGCCACCGCCGGCAGGTCCGGACTGCCGGTGTCCACAGTGACGATCTCACCGGTACCGGAAATGATGGTGGCGGAAACGATCTGGGTGCTGATCCCACCGAAGGCCAGTCCGGTGCCGTGCGTGCCGGTGGAGGTGGCACCGGCGATGGTCTGCCGGTCGACGTCGCCCAGGTTGGCCATCGCCAGGCCGTGTGGGGCCAGCAGTCCGGGGATCTCGTGGAGATGGGTTCCGGCCCGCAGCGTCACCTGGCGGAGTTCGGGTTCCACCCGCACCAGCCCGCGCATCCGCGACAGCTCGATCTGGATCGACGGGGCCGCAGCGATCGGGGAGAAGCTGTGACCGGCACCGACGGCCTTGATCCGGTCACCCGTGGAACGGCACTCCGTCACCAGCGCTGCCAGGTCGTCGGCACCGCCGGGTGACAACACCCTTCCGGGCTGACACTCCACGGTGCGTCCCCAGTTGACCCAGGTCACAGGAATACCTTCCCCTCTCCACGGTAGGTCGGGACGACGGACTCGACATGAGCCGAACCGTCGTCGGTGCGGGTGATCAGGGCGACTTCCCGCGCACGTTCACAGATCTCGCCGGACTTCGTGTGCCGGAACCAGACCCGGTCACCTATTCTGAGCCCATCCACGCCGGGTCCGTGCAGCGGGGTCTGCACCTCTCCGGCCGCCTCGGTCCCCACGTACTCCAGCTCCGGCGGCCAGACCGGTCGGGGCAAGCGGTCGGGGGCCGGCGGGCCGGAGGCGATCCACCCTCCGCCGGCACACGTGACGAAGCCGGGCGCAGGAGTGCGCACCACGTCGAGACCGAAGGCCATCGCCGGTGCCGGCCGGAAATGCCGGTAGTTGTCGAACAGATGCCCACCGAAAACGCCACTGCCTGCGGCGATGTCGGTGATCGAGGACTCGCGGCCGGTGGCCTCCAGCGAGCCGGTGCCACCGGCGTTGACGATCTCCAGCGGGGCGATCGCCCGCAGCGCGGCGATCACCTTTCCGCGCCGACGGCGGATCTCGGCCATCGACGTGCGCTGCATCAGCGACACCGCGGCATTGGTGAACCGCTTTCCGCGGACGGCGTTTCCGACGCCGGCGACCTGTGCCTCATACGACATCACGCCGACGAGATCGAATCCGTCACGTCGGACGATGTGGCGACCCAGTTCCAGTGCCTGATCGAGGTCGTGGACGGGGGAGCGCCGCACGCCGACGTGCAGCCGCCCGCCGAGCAGACGCAGCGATGCGTCGAGGTCGATCGCCACACGCACCGACGGCCGCCGGCCCGCCGGCACCACCGAGTCGATCAGGTCGAGATGGGCGACGTCGTCCACCAGCAACGTCACCCGCGACAAGGCGAGCTCGTCGGCGAGCAGACCGGCCAGTGCCGACCGGCGAACCGTCGGATATCCCATCAGGACATCGGTGATCCCGGATTCGGTTGCCAGCCATCGGGCCTCGTCGACGTCATAGGCGAGCACCCCGGCGAAGCCCGGACGGTCGAGGAGATCAGAGATCACCGACCGCACCCGAACCGACTTGGACGCCAGGCGGATCGGCACGCCGTCGGCGCGTCGCAGCAGGTCGGCGACGTTGTGTTCCAGGGCGCCCTTGTCGACGACCAGTGCCGGACTGTCGATCCCGGCGGCGGTGACGGCGTCGGTGAACCCCTGCCAGTACGTGTGGGGAGCCTGCTCCCACCAGGGCGTGGATGACGGTGTGATCGAACCCGGCGGGGTGGGGGAGAGCGGGTCAGGCATCGGCTGCATGTGACATAGTCTGCCGGACAAGTGATTCCACCAACAGTTGCATCACATGGTCGTCGGCGGTGCTCAGGTAGATCAGCGTCACAGAGATCAGGGTGCCGATCAGCACCGGTGCGATCTCCGAGGTCGGCTGGGTCCAGCGCACCCCGGCGTGCTGGGCGGCGGCGTCGAGTCCCTTGGCGGCCACCGCATACAGGTTCTCGTACATCCGCTGGCCGTACCGCTGCAACTCGGGATGATTGTGCGCATAGATACCGAGCGAGATGGTCGCCTGCAGACGGCCGGGATCGGCCTTCAGCATCGACAGGAAGGCCTGCAGCTGGCGCCGCATGTTGGCCTCCATCACCTCCAGATCGGCGCCCTCGTCGAGATCTCCGGTGGGCAGGATCGCGGCCAGCATCTGATCGATGTCACTGGGGACCGCGGTCTCCATCACCGCACCGAGCAGGGCGGTGCGGGACTCGAACGCATAATGGAAACTCGCGAGCGGCATATCGGCGTGCGCGCAGATCCGCCGGGTGGTCGCACCCTCGACCCCGTGGTCGGCGATCACGCGGTAAGCCGATTCGACCAGCGCCGCGCGCCTCTCGGTGACAGACATCCGGGCCAACGAACACCACTTCCGACGGCATGCGTACCGGCACATGCGCGAGAACAGGTTGCAGCCGCAGATGCTACCAACAAGGCGCCACCGGTGGTCGCGGTCGACGCTGCGGCATCCGGTTGCCGACCACCCGCTGCGCCGACCGTTACCCTGAATCCCGTGACCGCATCCATCGAGAAGTCCGCCGCCGCGATCGTCGGTCGCGCGGTCAGCACCGTCGGTGGACTGGGCCTGCGGGCAGCCGGTGCGACGGTCGACACCCTCGCCGGTGCCGGTCTTCCCGCCGCCCGCGCGCTCGGCGCCGACGCCGAATCGATCTGGCACTACGTGTCCGGCTCCCCGAACCTCGAGGGCGTCACCTTCAGCAACCCCGAGGCCCCGTCACCACGGGTGTCCGGGGAGTTCAAGGTGGCGATCGACATGGCCCGGCGTCCCGGCCGTCCCACTCGCACCATCCGGGTCGACACCCCCGCCCTGGCCGCCGACGTCGAACCCCGTGCCCTTGCGGCGACCTGGTTCGGCCACGCGTCGGTCCTCGTCGAACTCGACGGCCTACGCATCCTCACCGACCCCGTGTTCGGCCGGCGGTGCTCGCCGACGCAGACGGTCGGCCCCGCACGGCTGCATCCCTGCCCGGTGACCGTCGCCGACCTGCCGCCACTCGACGTGGTCCTGATCAGTCACGATCACTACGACCACCTCGAGATGGACACCGTCGCGCGGATCGCCGCCACCCAGCCCGGCGCGATGTTCGTGGTCCCGCTGGGTGTGGCCGCGCACCTGGTGTCGTGGGGCGTGCCGCCCGAGCGCATCCGGCAGGCCGACTGGTGGGGCACCGTCGAGATCACCGGCGCCGGCGGCACCACCGTGGACTTCACGTGCGGTCCCGCCCGGCACTTCTCCGGCCGCGCCTTGCAGCGTGACCTCACCCAGTGGGCCAGCTGGGCGGTCGTCGGCCCCACCCACCGCGTCTTCTTCTCCGGCGACACCGGTTACACCGAGCGGTTCGCCGACCTCGGTTCGCGGCTGGGCCCCTTCGATCTGACACTCATCGCCGTCGGTGCCTACGATCCCGTCTGGCCCGACGTCCACATCGACCCCGAGGAGGCAGTCGCGGTGCATCGGATGGTGTCCGGTCCGGCTGGGACCGACGCAGTGATGATCCCGATCCACTGGGGGACGTTCTCCCTGGCACGGCACCCGTGGGCGGAGCCGATCACCCGGCTGCTGCCGACCGCAGGCCGCAACGCGACCACCGTGATGGTCCCGCAACCCGGCGGCACCATCGACCTGACACATCGTGTCGGCACCGGTCTGACCGACCCGCAGTGGTGGGAAGCCTCGGCGTGAGCGAGATGATCGACGAGCAGGCCCAGACCCGCGGCCTGAGCTCGCAGGAGGTCGCCGACCGTGTGGCCGCCGGGCAGGTCAACTCCATGCCCGACCGGTCCGGACGCAGCGTCCGCGACATCGTCCGGTCCAACGTGTTCACCCGGATCAACGCGATCCTCGGTGTGCTGTTCGTCATCGTGGCATCCACCGGATCGCTGATCAACGGCCTGTTCGGCCTGCTGATCGTGGCCAACAGTGGGATCGGCATCATCCAGGAGATCCGCGCCAAACGCACTCTCGACCGGCTGGCCATCGTCGGCCAGACCCGGCCCAAGGTGCGCCGCAACGGCACCGTCGGCGAGGTCCCGCCCGACGAGGTGGTCCTCGACGACATCATCGAGATCGGCGCCGGCGACCAGGTCGTCGTCGACGGCGAGGTGGTCGAGTCGTATGTGCTCGACGTCGACGAGTCGCTGCTCACCGGCGAGGCCGACGCCATCGACAAGGCCCCCGGCGACAAGATCCTCTCCGGCAGCTTCGTCGTCAGCGGGTCCGGTGCGTACCGGGCCACCAAGGTCGGCGCCGACGCCTATGCCGCGCAGCTCGCCGCCGAGGCCTCCAAGTTCACGCTGGTCTCCTCCGAACTGCGGTCGGGTATCGACCAGATCCTCAAGGTGATCACCTGGCTGCTCATCCCGGCCGGTGTCCTCACCATCGTCAACCAGCTGTTCATCAGTCAGAACGGCATCAAGCAGTCGCTGCTCGGCATGGTTGCCGCGCTGGTCCCGATGGTCCCCGAGGGGCTCGTGCTGATGACCTCGATCGCGTTCGCGGTGGGCGTCGTCCGGCTCGGTCAGCGGCAGTGTCTGGTGAACGAACTGCCCGCGATCGAAGGTCTGGCGCGGGTCAACGTGGTGTGTGCGGACAAGACCGGCACGCTCACCGAGAACGGTATGCGTCTGACCGAGGTGGAGCCGGTCGAGGCCGCCGGCCCGCCGGCCGGGGTGACCGCCGAGCAGGCACTGGCCGCGCTCGCCGCCCACGACCGCAGCCCCAACGCCAGCGTGCTGGCACTGGCCGAGGCCTACCCCGACGCACCCGACTGGACCGTCACCGCACTCGAACCGTTCACCTCCGCCAAGAAGTGGAGCGGGATGTCGTTCGCCGACGCGACCGGCGCCGACACGGGCAACTGGATTCTCGGCGCCCCCGACGTCCTGCTCGATCCCGACAGCGAACCCGCCCGCCGGGCCTCCGATCTCGGTGCCGCGGGCCTGCGCATCCTGCTGTTGGGCTGTACCGACGTGCCGGTGAACACCGAACCGGCCGCCGGCGCCAACACACCCGGCACGCTCACCCCCGTCGCCCTGGTGGTGCTCGAACAGCGGGTGCGCGACGACGCCCGTTCCACCCTCGACTACTTCGCCACCCAGCACGTCGACGTCAAGGTGATCTCCGGCGACAACGCCCGCTCGGTGGGGGCGGTCGCCCAGTCCCTCGGGCTCGGTTCCCCGGACACCTCGGTGGATGCCCGCGAACTGCCCACCGACATCGACCGGCTCGCCGACGCCGTCGAGGACGGCGTCACCTTCGGCCGGGTACGCCCCGACCAGAAGCGGGCGATGGTGGCCGCCCTGCAGTCCCGCGGCAACACCGTCGCGATGACCGGCGACGGCGTCAACGACGTCCTGGCCCTCAAGGACGCCGACATCGGCGTCGCGATGGGTTCGGGCTCGTCGGCCGCCCGGTCGGTGGCGCAGATCGTGTTGCTGGACAACAAGTTCGCCACCCTGCCGTATGTGGTGGGCGAGGGCCGGCGCGTCATCGGCAACATCGAACGCGTCTCCAACCTGTTCCTCACCAAGACCGTGTACGCGGTGTTGCTGGCCCTGTTCGTCGGCATCGCCGGTGTGGCGGCCAAGATCTTCGGTTTCGACTCGCTGAGCTACCCGTTCCAGCCGATCCACGTCACCATCTCGGCATGGTTCACCATCGGTATCCCGGCGTTCGTCCTGTCGCTGGCCCCGAACAACGAGCGGGCCCGCAGCGGATTCGTCAAACGTGTTCTGACGCAGGCCGTCCCGAACGGGATCATCGTCGGGATGGCGGCCTTCGTGACCTATGTGATCATCAACCCCGGCGGTGCCGGCGTCAGCCTCGGCGGCGACTCGGTGGACCTGCCGCCCGAGCAGACCCAGGCGGCCACCGCCACGCTGATCTGTCTGATCGCGGTGGCGCTGTATGTGCTGATGGTGGTGGCGCGGCCGTACAACTGGTGGAAGGTGGTGCTGATGGTGATCTCGGTGCTCGCCTACGTGATCATCTTCAGCTGGCCGTGGACGCAGGAGATGTTCAAGCTCGACTCGTCCAACTGGCAGATGAACTCGGTGGCCTTCATCGCGGCCGCGATCGGCATCGTGTGTGTGGAGATCGTGTCACGGGTGCTGCCCCGGATCGTCGGCACCGATTCCGACGACGCCGATGGCACCGCCGGCGAGCTCGTCCACGACTAGACTCGGGGCCGCACCCGGGCGGCCCGGTACGTGGCCACGACGATTCCTGCACGACGATTTCACCGATGACGATCGAGGAGACGACTCTGATGGACCTCAAGGGACTGGTCGACAAGGCCAAGGAGACGCTGCGCAAGAACCCGAGCCTGATCGAGAAGGGCGGCGACGCCATCGACAAGGCGACCGGCGGCAAGTACGCCGCGCAGGTCGACAAGGCCCAGGACGCCGCCCGCAAGGCGGTCGGAGCAGAGGGCCAGCAGCCCGCGGCCCAGCCCGAGCCCAAGCCGGAGTAGTCTCCGCCCATCCGGCAGATGATCACCGGCCGGCCCGCGGATGTCGGCGATATGCCGACACCGTCGGGTCGTCGGTGATCCAGTAACGCCACGCGTTCTCGGCTGCATGGCGCACGCCCACCCGGGGTCCGGTGCTCACCGGGAGACCTCCCGGCGGGCCGTCGCACAGCCAGACGTCGCCGTCGGAACCGAACAGATCGGTGCCCAGGTCGGCTGTGGTGATCCCGGCCGCCCGCGCCAGATTGCCCGGTCCCCGGGCCAGCGCCGCCACCTGCGGCGCGCCCCCGCGTACCGCAGCCCGACACTCCCGGGCCGTCGCCACCCCGTCGATCACCTCGCCGGCGCGCAGCAACACCGCCGACGCCTGCCCGTCGACCCCGGTCACCACATTGGCGCAGTGATGGCCGTGGATTCGGTACACATACAGCCGGCCGGGCGGGCCGTACATGATGGCCGAGCGCGGGGTGCGCCGAAAGGCGTGGGAGGCCGGGTCCAGTGGGCCGGCATAGGCCTCGACCTCGGTGATCCGGAGGGTCACCCCGTGCGACATCAGTTGGGCGCCGAGCAGCAGTCGCGCGGCGACGTGGACGTCGAGACCCGCACCGATTGCGGACACTCGCTGTGAGATCACCGATCCCACCGGTTAGGCTTCGTCACCATGGCCAAGACGAGCGACTCCATCGAGGTTGAGCTGTCACCGGAGGATACCTGGTCGGCGGCGACGGACCTCGCCCGATTCTCGGAGTGGCTGGTCCTGCACGACGGCTGGCGCAGCCCGGTGCCCGGGCCGGCCGAGCTCAGTGCCGGGACCAAGGTGTCGTCGGTGGTCAAGGTCAAGGGCACCCGAGTGCGGTTCGACTGGGTCATCGACACCTACGTCGACGGCAAGCAGGTCCGCCTCAAGGGGTCCGGCAAGGGTGGGGTGAAGGCGAAGCTCGACCTCGCGATCGCACCGGTCGCGGCGGGGTCGATGGTCACCTTCACCGTCGACCTCGGCGGACTCCCGTTGATGGGGCCCGTCGGGAAGGCGGCAGCGATGGCGGTATCGGGGGATCTGCACAGGTCGCTGGTCACCTTCCGTGAGCTCTTCGGCTGAATTACCCAGGGGGAAGTGAACAATGGGGCGTCACAGCTCTGATTCCGGCGAGTCCGGACCGATTCGGCCGCGCCGTGACGACACGGGCGACACCGGGCGTAACCGTGCGTCGGATACTGGTCGTAACCGTGCGGCCGACACCGGCCGCAACCGTGCGTCGGACACCGGGCGCAATCGTGCGTCCGACACCGGGCGCAACGCTGCGGCCGGGACATCGTCGACCGGTCAGTTCGGTTTCGACCATCGCGAATCCGGGTCATCACATCGGGGCGCGTGGCTGTGGGGTCTCGGCGCACTGGTGATCGTGGCGGCCCTCGTCGCCGGGATCGTGATCTGGAAGACCGTCGGTTCCGACGGGTGCGGCGACCGGACATCGGTGAATGTGGCCGCCGACCCCACCATCGCCTCGGCACTCGGTGACGCGGCGGGGCAGGTCTCGTCGCACACCTGCTACGACTACAAGGTCACCTCGGTGGCCGGCGCCGACGCACCGGGCCTGCTGACCAGTGGCGACGCCGGCCCCGATCTGTGGGTGCCGGACTCGCAGCTGCAGGCGCGTCGGGTGACCACCCAGGTGCGCCATGAGCTCGACCTGGTCTCGGAGTCCCTCGCATCCACCCCCACCGTCGTGGTCGGCAAGGAACTGCCGGAGCTGACCAGCTGGGTGCAGGTGATGAAGCTGCCGGATCTGCGGACCGGCAGCCCCGTCGACACCAGCACCGGCGACGCCCCGATCGTGGGTGCACTCGCCGAGGTCGACGCGGGCAAGCTCACCGAGAAGCAACTCGTCGAGGCGATGTCGGTGCTCGCGATCCAGCAGAACAATGCGCGCCTGGCCAACGACAACGAGGGCACGCGGCTCAACCTGGCCAACACCTCGACGGTGCCGGTGGTGACCACCGAGCAGCAGTACATCATGTTCATGCGCACCCACCAGGGGTCGCAGCTGAAGTTCGCGATCCCCGCCGACGGCACCGTGATGCTCGACTACCCGCTGGTGAACACCGCGGGCACGGCCCGTCACACGACCGCCGACGAGGCGGGCAAGGCACTCGCCGACGCCCTCGCCGGTTCGGATGGAGATCGGTTGGGGCAGGCCGGTTTCCGCAAGCCGGGCGGCGACCCGTATCCGGGTGACCATCCCTACGGGACGGGGCAGCCGGTCAAGGTGCTCACCCTCAAGGACCCCGATCAGGTCGACAAGGCGCTGCGGCAGTGGCAGGTCCTCGGTGTACCGATCCGCACCCTCGTCGTCCAGGACACCTCCGGGTCGATGGAGGCCACCGTCGGGTCGTCGACGCGGGCGCAGTTGCTCATCGACGCGTCGCTGACCGGGTTGAAGATGTTCCCGAACAACGCGATGGTCGGCGGCTGGGCGTTCTCGATCGACCGTGGGCCGAACGGTGAGGACTGGACCGAACTGAGTCCGATCCGTCGTCTCGACGCCACGGCGGCCGGTGGGGGAACCCACCGGGAGGAACTGGTCGCAGCGGTCCGCAAGGGCCTCTCGCCCGCGGAGCTGGGCGGGTCCACCGGGCTCTACGACACCACCCTTGCCGCGTTCAAGGAGGTGCAGGACACCTACGACCCGAACTACTCCAACAGCGTCATCATCATGACCGACGGCGAGAACGAGGATCCCGACAGCATCTCCCTCGACGGGTTGCTCGCCGAACTCCAGAAGCGGCAGGACCCGGCCCGTCCGGTGCTGATCCTGACGATCGGGATCTCCGAGGACACCGACACCGAGGCGCTCAAGCAGATCGCCGAGGCCACCGGTGGCACCACCTACGTCGCCAAGACCGCGACCGACATCGGCTCGGTGTTCGTCAACGCCATCCAGGCCCGGGTGGAGGCCGCCGGCCGCTGACGTTCGCGGAGTCCCCGGCGGAGTTCGCCGCCGGAGAGTTTTCTGGGGATCCCCTATGAACCTCGGCGTTGGGATAGGCGAATCGCGGGGGTTTTGTCCACAATGGGGAACCATGACCAAGAACATCCGGACCGCGGTCCGTAAAGATGATCTGCGGTCGGTGACGCGAACCGGGTCGGTGGTGGCCGCCGTCGCCGCCATCGGCCTGGCCACCGCGGCCTGCGGATCCGACGACGCGTCGGCCGCCGACGAGACCACCGCATCGACCACGTCGGCGACGGCGTCGGCCGACACCTCCGCCGCCGCGGGAACCTCCGACGAGTACAAGAACGGCACCTACACCGCCGTCGGCCACTACCAGTCGCCCGGCGGTCAGCAGCAGATCGGTGTGACGGTGACGTTGTCGAACTCGACGATCACCGCACTCGAACTCGACCGGAGTCAGACCAAGGGCACCTCGGCGCAGTTCCAGGAGAAGTTCGCGAGCGGCATCGACGCGCTGGTCGTCGGGAAGAACATCGACGACCTCGACGTCTCCAAGGTCGCCGGGTCGTCGCTGACCTCGGGCGGCTTCAACGATGCCATCACCCAGATCAAGACCGACGCCCTCGCCTGACGTCGACTGGCGGTTCGAGGCGATCGGCACCGTCTGGGAGATCACCACCGACGCCCCGCTGTCCGACGCCGCCCGCGCCGAGGTGCGCGCCGAGATCGACCGGATCGACCGGGTGTGGTCGCGGTTCCGCGACGACTCGATGGTCGCCGAGATGGCGCGTACACCGGGCCGGTATCCGGTGGCCGCCTCGGACGCGGCGCTCCTCGACTGGTATCGCCGGCTCTACGAGATCACCGCGGGTGCGGTGACCCCGTTGGTCGGCGCCACCCTCGCCGACGCCGGATACGATGCGCAGTACTCGCTCACCCCGGAGTCGACGATCGCCCCGGTACCCGCCTGGGACGACGTGATCGAGTGGCGGCCGGGGGATGTCGCCGGCGCCGCCGGGGAACTGGTGGTGCGTCATCCGGTTCTGCTCGACATCGGTGCCGCCGGAAAGGGTTTCGTCGTCGATCGGGTGGCCGCCGTCGTCGCCGCACACACCGGCGGTCCCCATGTCGTCGACGCCGGTGGAGACATGGTGATCTCCGCCCGGGAACATCCGGTGCGCATCGCCCTGGAGCATCCCGGGGATCCGCGCAGGGCGATCGGCGTCGTCGAACTGTCCGGCGGGGCGGTGTGCGCCTCGGCACCCAACCGGCGTGCCTGGGCCGACTGGCATCACATCGTCGATCCGCATACCGGTAGGCCCACCCGAGAGGTCTTGGCCACCTGGGTGTTCGCCGACGAGACGACGACCGGCCCGGCGATGACCGCCGACGGGCTGGCCACCGCACTGTTCTTCACCCCGGCGACCGCACTGCAGGCGCGTCTCGGTGCGCCGCAACCGAACCGTCGTCCGGGCGCCACACCCACCGACATCACCTGGACCGCGCTCGAGAAGTCCGGCGGCACCACCGCTTTCGGGCATGTGATCATTCACCACAGCGGCGTCGTCGAGCACACCGCGATCCCTGGATTGGAGTTGTTCCTGTGACCGGATTGCTGCCTCGGTGGTCGGCCCGTCCACGTTGGCTCACCATGCACCGGGCGGTGCTCGGTGCGCTGATCGTCCTGACCGTGATCGCCCTGCTCGTCGCCGCCTTCGACGACGAGTTCGCGTATCGTCCTGGCGCACTGTTGCTCTCGCTGGTGTTGTCGTTGGTCACCTCGGCGGTGGTGAGTTGGGTGTGCTCGGCCGTCGTCCGGGTACCGCCGGGCGCCGATTCGTGGGCGATCACCGCGCTGATCCTGTTCTTCCTGATGCCGGGGGTCACCGACGCCGCATCGGGATGGTCGATGGTGATCGCCGCCGGCACCGCCGCCCTGAGCAAGTATGTCCTGGCATGGCGGCGCCGGCTGGTGCTCAATCCGGCGGTGGTCGGCGCACTCGTCACCTATGCGCTCGCCTATGCCGGGGTGGAAGTGGCCGGGGCAGTGGTCAGCTCACCGGTCTGGTGGATCGCCGCGGAACCGCTGTTCTGGCCGATGCTGATCATCGGCGTGCTGCTGGTGAGCGTGCTGCGCGAGTGGTGGACGGTCGGCATCTTCGTGATCGCGACCCTCGCCACGGTGGGAGTGCTGCAGCTGACCGAGGGTGGCCAGGACCTGCAGTTCGTGTTCGTCTCCGCCCCGACGATGTTCCTCGCGGCGATCATGCTGCCGGAACCGTTGACCTCCCCGAGTACCCGGGTACACCGGGCGATCTACGCGATCATCGTCGCGGTCCTGGCGAACTGGCAACAAGTCTTCGAGATCACCGATTCCTACACTCTCGAGTTCGTCCCGCAGATCGCCCTCGGCGTGGGCTGCGTGTACGCCTTCGTCGTCCGGCTGATCACCCAGCGAGGTGCCGGCCGGGTGACCTTCGATGTCGAGATCGACGAGATCGCCGCCGGTACCCACCGGATTCGGGCACGCTCGGCGCAGCCGGTGGCGTTCCGGCCGGGCCAGTGGGCCACGCTCAGTGCCCCACAATGGTCGGCGCCGCTGTGGCATCGGACCCGACGGGTGTTCTCCTTCGCGGCGGCTCCCGGCGAGAACCCGACCGAGTTCGCCTTCACCGTCGGCGGTTCGGAGGTGTCGGCGTTCAAACGTGACCTGATCCACCGTGGCGGACGACTCCTCCTCGACGACATCGGCGGCGACTTCGTCGCACCCCGTCACCCGGGCGCCCACCCGGTCGTGCTGCTCGCCGGCGGGATCGGGATCACCCCGTTCCGTGCTATGGTCCGCCAGTTCACCGGCGATGCCGGGCAACGGGACCTGGCGTGGCTCACCGTCATCCACGTGATCCGGGAACAGGAACGTTCGGTGTTCGACGACGACCTCGATGCCGTCCGTGCCGCCGGCGGCCGCGTGGAGGTGGTGGTGGCCGACGACGGCGCCCTGCCCGCCGATCTGCCGTTCACCCGCGACGGGGCCCACTACTACATTTCGGGGAGTCCCGAGTTCGTGCACGCGACCTCGGCAAGGGCACGTTCGGCCGATCCGGCCGTGCGCCTGCGGTTCTGGCGGCTACACACCGACAGCTTCCTGGGATACTGACGCCGGCTGCGGCCACCCTCAGTGGTCGAGCCGATAGTTCGTGGTGAGGGATTGGTGGTGAGCCGGCCCGTCGCGAGAGCAGGATTGGTGGTTGAGCCGGTTCTTCGCGATAGCGAAGCACCGTGTCGAAACCTCTGTCGGCCGACCTCGGATCCGGCCGACCTCGAATCCAGCCGACCTCGGATCCGGTCGTGCCCAGGGGCACGCGTCCTGGTGGTCACTCGTCTTGGGCCATGCGGTGCAGCACCGACAGCACCCGTTCCATGACCGGGGTCCGGCGGCCCGCGAGGTGCGCGGCGACCAGATCGATCGACGTCGCCGGGAGCAGCGCGGCGTAGTGGACGCCGGCCAGGTCGAGGGCGGAGGTCGGTTCGGGAACCACCGCGACCCCGAGCCCGGCGGCCACCAGCGTGACGAGCGTCGACGTCTCCGACACCTCATGTCGCACTCGCGGGACCTGCCCGGCGTCGGCCCACATCTGGGCGACCACCGTGTTCATCACCGACCTGCCGTGCCCGGCGTGGGCGATCACGTCGTCGTCGACGAGGTCTTCCACCGACAACACCGTCCGGCCGGCGAGGGGATGTCGGTCGGGGAGGGCGACGATCAGACGGTCGCGGCGCACGGGTTCGACGACGAGCACCTCTCCCTTCACCGGTGGACGGAGCAGTGCGAGGTCGATCTGTCCGGTCTCCAGTGCGGTCAGCTGATCCGGTGCGAGCATCTCGCCGCGGACGCTCACCTCGACGCCCGACAGCTCGTCGCGCAGGGTTCGGACGAGCCGGGGGAGCAGCGAGTACGTCGCCGACCCCACGCAGCCGATCGTCAGATGTCCTTCGAGGCCTTCGGCCACCCGCCTGGCCTGGGCGCCGGCGGCGTCGACCGCCTCGAGGATCTCCACCACGCGCGGGAGGTAGGTGGCGCCGGCCGGGGTCAGCTCGACGCGACGGGTGGAGCGGGTCAGAAGTGCCACGCCGAGCTCGTCCTCGAGCTGACGGATCTGCTGGGACAGCGGCGGCTGGGCGATATGCAGACGCTGGGCGGCGCGTCCGAAGTGCAGTTCCTCGGCCACTGCCCGGAAATATCGCAGGTGACGCAGCTCCATGTCGCGAGCCTACCCGGTTGATACTCTAGAGATATCAATAGCGTCCAAATCGATACTTCTCAATATGAGAGCTGGCTCATACCCTCGATGTATGGCTACCGGAACCGACATCGTCATCTGTTCACCACTCCGTACCCCGGTCGGTCGGATGGGTGGGGTGCTGGCATCGCAGACCGTCACCGACCTCGCGACCACGCTGCTGCGTGAACTCGCCTCGCGGACCGGACTCGGCGAGGGCGATGTCGACGACGTGATCCTCGGCCAGGGCTACGCCAACGGGGAGTCGCCGGCGATCGGCCGGATGGCCGCCCTCGACGCCGGACTCGGCGTGGGCGTTCCCGGCATGCAGGTGGATCGCCGGTGCGGCTCGGGCCTGCAGGCCGTCCTCAGCGGCGCCGCCCAGGTCGCCTCCGGCGGAGCATCGCTGGTGATCGCCGGCGGCGCCGAGTCGATGTCGAACGTCGAGCACTACGCGCTGGGCCTGCGCACCGGCATCCGGCAGGGCGGCGTCGAACTCATGGATCGACTCGACCGCGGTCGCCTGACCGCCGGCGGGTCGTCGCATCCGATCCCCGGTGGGATGATCGAGACCGCCGAGAACCTGCGTGCCCGTTATCATCTCGGCCGCGCTGAGCAGGACGAGTTCGCCGTGGAGTCGCATCGTCGGGCGATCGCCGCACAGGACGCCGGGAAGTTCGACGACGAGATCGTGCCGGTCACCATCCCCGGCCGCCGCGGCAAGCCCGATGTGGTGGTCGAGCGCGACGAGCATCCGCGGGCCGACGCCTCCGTCGAGGGACTGTCCAAGCTGCGCGCGATCCGCGCCAAGATCGACCCCGACTCCACCGTCACCGCCGGCAACGCCTCCGGGCAGAACGACGGCGCGGCGATGTGCGTGGTCACCACCCGCGCCGAGGCCGAACGCCGCGGCCTCACCCCGCTGCTCGCGCTGAAGTCGTGGGCCGTGACCGGTTGCGCGCCCGAGGAAATGGGCATCGGACCGGTCGGTGCCACCGCCGCCGCCCTGCAGCGCGCCGACCTGACCCTCGACGAGATCGACCTCATCGAACTCAACGAGGCCTTCGCCGCCCAGGTCCTCGCCGTCCTCGCCGAGTGGAAGATCGACGCCGGCGACGAACGCCTGAATCCCAACGGTTCCGGAATCTCGCTGGGGCACCCGATCGGTGCCACCGGCGCCCGCATCCTCGCCACCGCTGCCCACGAGGCGCGTCGACGGGAATCGAGGTACGTCCTGGAGACCATGTGCATCGGCGGCGGCCAGGGCCTCGCCGCGATCTTCGAGGCGATCCGATGAGCGCCGTCGAGGTGGCCGCCCACATCAGCGGCCGCGAGGACGGGCCCGTCGTGGTGCTGTCGAACTCGCTGGGCTCCGACCACCGCATGTGGGATGAGCAGATCGCCGAGCTGGACAAGCACTTCCGCGTCGTCCGCTACGACACCCGCGGTCACGGCGCCTCGCCGGTACCGGCCGGGCCGTACAGCATCGACGACCTCGCCGACGACGTCATCGCCCTGCTCGACCGGCTCGGTGTGGCCAAGGCGCACATCGTCGGACTGTCGCTCGGCGGTATGACGGCGATGCGACTGGCGGTCCGCAACCCCGAGCGCGTCGACCGGGTGGTGCTGTTCTGTACCTCACCGCACATGCCGCCCGCCGACGCCTGGAAGGACCGGGCCGGCGGCGTCCGTTCCGACGGGACCGCGTCGATTGCCGAAAGCGTTGTCAGCCGCTGGTTCTCGCCCGGATACCTCGCCGACCCGGCCAACCGGGCCGCCGTCGAGCACTACCAGTCGATGGTCGCCGCCACCCCCGACGAGGGCTACGCCGGATGCTGTGAGGCCATCGCCGGGATGGACCAGCGCGCCGAGATCGGTGCGATCACCGCCCCGACGCTGGCCGTCGCCGGCGCCGACGACCCGGCCACCCCGCCCGCCACACTCGCGAGCATCGTCGAATCCATCGCAGGCGCAAGCCTTCTCGTCGTCGACGATGCGGCGCACCTCGCGCCCGCCGAACAACCCGCCACCATCACCCCCGCCATCATCGAACACCTGGAGCAGTCATGAGCATCGACAAGGTCTTCGGATCGGCCGCCGAGGCCGTCGCCGACATCCCCGACGGATCCAGCCTTGCCGTCGGAGGATTCGGACTCTCGGGAATCCCGAAGTTCCTGATCGACGCCCTGCTCGCCCAGGGCGCCAAGAACCTCACCATCGTGTCCAACAACTGCGGTGTCGACGGTGCCGGTCTGGGCCTGTTGCTCGAGGCCCGCCGCATCGACAAGGTGATCGCCTCCTACATCGGCGAGAACAAGGAATTCGGCCGCCAGTTCCTCTCCGGCGAGGTCACCGTCGAACTCACCCCGCAGGGCACCCTCGCCGAGCGGATGCGCGCCGGCGGCAGCGGGATCGGGGCATTCTTCACCCCCACCGGTGTCGGCACCCTCGTCGCCGAGGGCGGCCTGCCCTGGCGCTACAACGCCGACGGTTCGGTGGCCTTGTCCAGCCCGGCCAAGGAGGTCCGCACCTTCCACGGCACCGAGATGGTGCTCGAGGAGTCGATCGTCACCGACTATGCGCTGATCCGGGCGGCCGTCGCCGACAAGGCCGGAAACTGCTGCTTCCACGCCGCCGCACGCAACTTCAACCCGCCCGCCGGCATGTCGGGCCGCACCACCATCGTCGAGGCCGAGAAGGTCGTCGAGGTCGGCGAACTGGGCCCCGACCAGATCCATCTGCCGGGCATCTTCGTCAAGCGTGTCGTCGCACTCACCCCGGACCAGGCCGCCGACAAGGGAATCGAGCACCGCACCATCCGGCAGCGTCCGGAAGCCGCGGGCGCACCCGCCTGAGCGCCGCCACCCCAACCTTTCCCACCCGAGGAGAACCATCATGAGCTGGAGCCGCACCGAGATGGCCGGCCGCGCCGCACGCGAACTGCGCGCCGGTGACTACGTCAATCTGGGCATCGGCCTGCCCACCCTGATCCCCGATGAGTTGCCAGACGACTCGGGGATCATGCTGCACGCCGAGAACGGCATCCTCGGCGTGGGCCCGTTCCCGTACGACGAGGACGTCGACCCCGATCTGATCAACGCCGGCAAGCAGACCGTGTCGGTGCTGCCCGGCGCCAGCTACTTCGACTCCGCCACCAGCTTCGCCATGATCCGCGGCGGCCACGTCGACGTCGCCGTCCTCGGTGGCATGCAGGTCTCTGCCGGTGGTGACCTCGCCAACTGGATGGTGCCCGGGGCGATGGTCAAGGGCATCGGCGGCGCGATGGATCTGGTCAACGGTGCCGGACAGGTGATCGTGCTGATGGAGCACGTCACCAAGAAGGGTGCACCCAAGCTGGTCGCCGAATGCTCGCTGCCGCTGACCGGCCGGCACGTGGTGTCCCGGGTGATCACCGACCTCGGTGTCTTCGATGTCACCGGAAGCGGATTCGACATCGTCGAATACGCGCCAGGTGTCGACTTCGCCGAGGTCGAGGCCAAGACCGGTGCCCCGGTGGTCGACAAGACAGGCATCGCCGCCTGACTCGTGTTGTGCTCAACCGTCGTGTGACAGGTGACTCCCGGCTGTGGGTTGCGGGGATTTCGACTCGGGTCCTCGCGATGCTCGGTCCCGGCTCAATCATCGAAGGTAGTTTGGGCTCAATGAGACGCTGTCCGTTGGTGGTTGAGCCGACGAGGAGCGTAGCGACGAGGCGTGTCGAAACCTCTGTCGGCCGAATTCGGTGGCGTGACCACCTCGGAGGTGGTCGCTTCCTGACGTCGGGTTGCGGGGATTTCGACACGGGTCCTCGCGATGCTCGGTCCCGGCTCAATCATCAACTGGTGGTCGGTGGTTGATCCTGCGGTGGTCGCTTTCTGGCGTCGGGTTGCGGGGATTTCGACTCGGGTCCTCGCGATGCTCGGTCCTGGCTCAATCATCGAAGGTAGTCTGGCTCAATCAGCCACTGTCCGTTGGTGGTTGAGCCGACGAGGAGCGTAGCGACGAGGCGTGTCGAAACCTCTGTCGGCCGAATTCGGTGACGTGACCACCTCGGAGGTGGTTGCTTCCTGACGTCGGGTTGCGGGGATTTCGACTCGGGTCCTCGCGATGCTCGGTCCCGGCTCAATCATCAACTGGTGGTTGGTGGTTGGTGGTTGAGCCGACGAGGAGCGTAGCGACGAGGCGTGTCGAAACCTCTGTCGGCCGAATTCGGTGACGTGACCACCTCGGAGGTGGTCGCTTCCTGACGTCGGGTTGCGGGGATTTCGACTCGGGTCCTCGCGATGCTCGGTCCCGGCTCAATCATCGAAGGAAGTCCGGCTCAATCATCGAAGGTAGTCCGGCTCAATCATCGAAGGAAGCTGGGCTCAATGAGCGACTGTCCGTTGGTGGTTGAGTCATCAACTCCTCCGCAATTCGACCCGGCCCGTCATCTCCGTGACGCTGCGAGTTCGGCCCGCGACCGGACGCCGAGCTTGGCGTAGATCCGGGTGAGGTGGTACTGCACCGTCTTCGGGGAGATGTACAGCTGGGCGGCGACCTCTCGGTTCGACAGACCCTGGGCCACAAGTGTTGCCACCGCATCTTCCTGCGGGGTGAGGTCGACGATGTCGCGATCGGTGCGGGCGGTGTGCAGCCCGCCGGCCTTGATCTCCCGATCGCAGCGCTCCACATAGGTGGTCGCGCCCAGCGACAGGTAGATCTCGCGGGCGGTGCTCATCACCGCATCGGCGGCGCGGCGCTTCCCGGCGCGACGCAGCGTCTGGCCGTAGGCGAAGTTCACCCGGGCCAGGTCGTGTCGTAGCGGGGAGCCGTCGAGGAAATCCAGGGCGGCGACAAATGAGCGCTGCGCGGCATGGATGTCACCCTCGGCGCCCAGCAGCCTGCCCCGCGCATAGGCCAATCGTGCACGGGCAGGGAGATGTCCACGCTGCTCGGCGATCACCTCGTGTGGGGTGAGCAATGCATCGGCGGCCTCGAGCTGTCCGTCGATGACCAGTGCATTGGCGAGGATGTCCACCCACGTCCACCAGCCGGGCTCGACCAGCGCCGGGGTGCTCTGCGCCAACAGCCGCACCGGTTCCAGCATCCGGATCACCTTGCCGTAGTCGGCCTGAGCCTCGGCCAGCTGCGCCCGCGCCAGCAAGGTGGGGACCCGCATGATCTCGTAGTCGCCGATGGGGCCGGCGGCCTCGGCCACATCCGACTCGGCCGCATCCCAGTCGCCACGCAGTGCATGGATCTGCGTCGCCGTGTAGTTCAGCAGGGGAGTGGTGAGGTCGATACCGCTGTCATGCGCCAGGCGTCGCCCCCGTTCGGTGATCTGCAATGCCTGATCCCACTCGCCGGTGAGGAACTGTACCCGTGCCAGCCACGCCATCGCCCACAGCGAGATCCGGTTGGAGCCACCGAGGTTGGCCATCGCCACCGCGGATTCCAGGCTGCTGCGGGCTGCGGTGACATCACCGGTGCCCAGTTGCAGCCAGCCCCGGCCCATCGTGACCCGCTGCGCCTGCGCCCCGGCCCGGACCCGCTCGGCCAGTTCGTCATACGAGGCGAAGGCGAGGTCCGGCCGACCCGACCACGCCTGCCCCAGACCCCGAATGCTGGCGGCCTCGATTCCCGCCGACGACGAGTCCCCGGCCATGGCGATCGACCGTTCTGCCCAGGTGACGAGTTCGGCTCCCTGACATCGCACCAGATGGTGCAGCACATATCGTTGCGCGATCACCGCGGCCACCTCCGGTTCGCGATCCCGGTTGACGATCGCCCAGGCACGATCCAGGCGCACCTGCGCCTCGGTGGACCGGCCGCGCAGGATCGCCAGATAGGCCAGGGTGACACTGCGCATCGCGGTCTCACGCAGGCTCTCGACGGTCGGGACCAGGGCGGCCGCACCGACGCAGTCGCCTGCCGCGAGCCGTGCATCGACGGCCCGGATGATGCGTTGTTCGCGCAGTAGGGGATCGGCGGTGAGCCGCCCGGACTGGGAGAACAGTTCTGCGGCCTGCGCCCACGCCCCGTCACCGCCGCGCTCGTAGGCGAGAAGGTCGAGCTGATCGGCGAGATCGGCGTCCGGGGTGGGGGTGGCCGCCACCAGATGTCGCAACCTCACGATCGGATCGTCGACGAGTTCGGCGGCACGCCGGTGCATCTCACCGACCCGGGCGATCCCCATCACCTCGAGCACGGCAGCACCGATCAGGGCATCGGCCGGCCGGGGCTGCAGGTCGGCGGGGGTGAGCGCCGCCGGTGCGACGACGAGCTCCGTCGCCCGGGCGTCGTCGAGCGCCCCCAGCACGTCGTCGACGTCGGCGAGTCGTACTGCGAGAGCGAAGGACTCGGGATCGTCGACCACGACGATCGCCTCGATCAGGGTGCGGGCGGGTGTCGGGCACGCCTCGAGTGTCGAGGCCACCTGTGCCACCACCCGACGTGGGGCGGGCAACGTCATCTCCGACCGTGCCCACTGATGGGGCGGTACCTCGTCGAGCAGGGCGATGACGTCGCGGGGATTGCCTCCGGTGTGCCGGGTCAGACGGGTGATGACCGCCGGATGCACCACGCGCCCACGCCGGGTCGCCATCTCGGCCACCGCATCGCGATCGAGACCGTCGAGCCGCAGGACATCGGCGAGCAGGGCCTCGATGGCCGGCGTCTGGCGGGTCACCGCCAGGACGGTGAACACCGGGTCGGCGGTGTCACCATGGGAGCGTGTCTCGAGCACGCCGGGATCGAGGGTGTCGGCGTCGTCGATCACCCGGATCGGCAGCGACAACTCGCCGGCCCGGTGGACGAGCCGGCGCAGCAGCGTGCTCTTCCCGATCCCGGGCGCCCCGACCACCACGAGTGGGGCCGCGACGGGAGGGACCGCGCCGCCCGGATGTGCGGCGCGGTCGAGGATCTCCGCGACCTCCCGATCGCGACCGACACAGCCGGCCTCGATGATCACCCGGTCAATCCTAGGTGCGCGCACCCCCGTCCACCGGAGGTGGCGCACATCGGGGGCGGCTATCCGAGATCCCCGCCCGCGACCGGCAGCACCGTGCCGGTGATGTAGGACGCCTCCTCCGAGGCCAGGAAGCAGATCGCGGCCGCCTGCTCGTCGAGAGTTCCGTACCGCTTCAGCAGCGACGACGAGACGGTCTGCTCGATATGTGCATCGAACCACTGCTGGGTGGTGGGGTCGGTGGGCGTGGGTGTGCCCCGCGAGATCCGGCGCGGCGGCGCCTCGGTGCCGCCGGGTGCGGTGGCCACCACACGGATACCGTGATCGGCGTACTCCATCGCCAGCGATGCGGTGATCGCGTTGATCCCGCCCTTGGCCGCCGAATACGGAATCCGGTGGATGCCGCGCGTGGCCGCCGACGAGACGTTGACGATCACACCCGACCCGTGCTCGACCATCGACGGCAGCACCGCCCGGCAGGCGTAGAGCGTGGTCATCAGCGACCGGTCGATCTCGGCGCGGATCTCGGTGTCGGAGAACTCCACGAACGGTTTGAAGTTGATCGCCCCGCCCACATTGTTGACCAGTACGTCCACCCGGCCGAAGCGTTCGATCGCGGTGGCGACCACCGACGCCGCACCCTCATAGGTCTCGAGATCGGCGAGGACGGCGGCTGCCCGGCCACCGTCGACGGCCAGCGAATCCACCAGATCGCGAACCAGTTCGGAGCGGTCGGCGCACACGACGGCACCACCTTCGGCGGCGATCCGGCGGGCCGTCTGCTCACCGATGCCCTGCGCCGCACCGGTCACCACCACCACCTTGCCGGCGAACCGGCCGGGCGTGACGAACCGCGGCCGGCGATGGGCCATCTCGTCGGCCATCGCCCGGCGCATGGTCTGCTTGGACCGGTCGGCATGTGCCGAGATCAGCCCCCGGGCGGCGTCGCGATCGCCGGAGGCGAAGGCGGTCACGATGTCGAGGTGATCCTGCGCGCACAGCGGATGACACCATGTGGCATTGCGCAACACCTCGCCCATCCGGCCCTTCACCCCGAGTGCCTGGTAGGCGTCGAGCAGATGCTCGTTGCCGGTGAGGGTGAACAGATAGTCGTGGAAGGCCGCGTTGGTCTCGGTGTATTCGGCGGCGTCGACGAAGTGATCGTTGTCGACGTAGGGCACGGTGGCCTCGGCGAGCAGCCGGTATCCGGCGAGCTGACCACTGGTCAGCCGGCCGAAGGTCAGTTCCAGCGCACCGAGTTCCAGGGCGGCCCGCGCCTCGAACAGTGCGTCGGACTCGTGGACGCCGGGATGCTCCTCACCGATCACATATCCCTGTGCGGTGACCGTGGGTTCGCCGATCTCCGGCACGGCATCCGGTTCGGCCGGCCGGGTGGCCACCGGATCGGGTGCATGACCGGCGTGCGCAGGTGGTTCGGCCGCAACGGATTCGGCATCCGGGATCCCCGATGGGGTTGTGGCCACGAACATCTCCTGACCGGCGATCGCCCGGCCGTCGCCGACCGGCAACAGCGAACCGCCGGCGTCGACACCCGAGGTTGCCGAACCTGCGGTCGGCCACACCTGCTGGCCGGCGATGCTGCCGATCCCGGTGTCGGCGGCGGTGTGTCGCTCACCGGTCCACGCCGACAACACATTCGGTGCCAGGATCTGCTGACCCGCGATCGCTCGACCGTCACCGGTCTCGAGGAGTTCGTCGGCGAGAGCGGGGGCGACGGCACTCGCCGGTGCGGTCTCCGGTGTCTCGCCGGCCTGCGCTGCGGCGCCGGCCGGTACGGCGAGGGCGAATTTCTCGTAGTAGAAACCCACCGGTTCGATACCGGCGTCGACGACGTGGCGGCGCACCGACTCCACCATCGGCGGCGGACCGCACAGATAGAGTGCGACGTCGCCGTCGTAGAGATGGCGCGGTTCGATCAGGCTCATCACGTAGCCCTTGTTGACCGCGGCGCTGTCCGGGTCGGACACACAGTGATCCCAGGTGAAACCGGGCAGTTCGCGGGCGAAGTACTCGATCTCGTCGAGCGCTACCAGGTCGGTGTCGGTGGACACGCCGTAGATCAGATGCGCCTTACGGGGGCTCTTGTCGGTGTGCAGTGAGCGCAGCATCGACAGGATCGGTGCCAGCCCGGTGCCGCCGGCCAACAGCAGCACCGGACGTGACGACTCCCGCAGGAAGAACGAGCCGTGCGGGCCGGTGAAGCCGATGGTCTCGCCGCGGCGGGCGCGGTCGGTGAGGTAGGTCGACATCGCGCCGCCCGGGGTCAGCTTGATCAGGAAGACCAGCCGCTCCTCGTGCGGGCCGTTGGCGAACGAGTAGGAGCGGCGCAGCATCTCGCCCGATCCGTCGTCGGTGCCGGGGACCGCGAAGTTGACGTACTGGCCGGGCAGGAAGGCGAGGTCGGCGCGGTTGGCGATCTCGATCTCGAGCCGCATGGTCGACTCCGACAACCGGTCGAGACCGACGACGGTACCGGTGAACTCGCCGGCCGCGGTCTTGGCGATGTCGGAGGTCGCCGCGATCTGCAGCACCAGATCCGATTGCGGTTTCATACAGCACGGCAAGGCGTAACCGGCGGCGCTCTCGTCCTCGGAGAGGGCGTCGTCGATGTAGATCCCGCCGTCGTACTCGCCGGACTCACAGAACGCCTTGCACGTTCCGCAGGCGCCGTCACGGCAGTCGAGCGGGATGTTGATGCGCTGCCGGTAGGACGCGTCGGCGACGGTCTGGTCTTCGCGGCAGGTGATGAAGCGGGTCACGCCGTCCTCGAAGGCGAGTGCGACCTGATGTGTCGGCGCGGCCGCGGGCGATGCCGCCCGGGCGCCGGTTTCGGTGGTGGCGGTCATGTCGGGTCCGCCTCTCAGAAGTGGTAGACATCCACCACGTGGTGGATGTAGTCGTTCTTGAGCACCACGGTCTTGCGCCGGATCAGCGGTGACGGTCCGGAGAAGTCGATCGTGTAGAACGAGGTGCCGTAGTACGGGTCGACGGTGTTGTAGCGGAAATACATGGTGTGCCAGTTGAATCGGATGTCGACGAGGTCTCCGCGACGCTCGATCACCTCGACGTTGGTGATGTTGTGGCTGGTGCGCGGCTCGGGGATCGACGTCGCCGACGACCGTTCGGTGCGGATGCGGAAGACCCGGTCCTCCAGACCGCCCTTGTTGGCGTAGTAGATCAGCGAGATGTCGCGCTGCGGGTTCTCGACGAGGCGGTCGTCGTCGGTCCAGGCCGGCATCCAGTAGACGACGTCGTCGGCGTAGCAGTCCAGCCACTTCTCGAACTCGCGGTCGTCGAGGTGGCGGGCCTCGCGGTAGAGGAACTGCTCGATCATGTTCTGGGTGATCAGCGTGGTCCCGGTGGGTGTGTCGGTGGCGGGGGTGTTCTCGGTGGTGGTCATGATGGTGTCCTGTCCGGAAAAGCGTTGGCGACGAGGTGGGTTCGGGGAACGCGCCGCATCACGCCTGGGCGGCGGCGTCTTCGGCATCGGCTGCCGCGGTCATCGTCTGCAGCCAGTAGCCGTGCTGCACCGGGTACAGCCCTTCGTCCTCGTTGCGCACACCCGCCGACACGATCCCACTCATGCCGAGGCTGGTGGCCACCTCGTCGGGACCCGAGAGCCAGTGCTGTGCACCGCGACTCATGTCGTTCCACGGGGCGGCGGTGGCACGGAAGGTGAGCTGGCACGACCGGAACTCCTCGAGATCGTCCGGGGTGGCCATGCCGGAGGCGTTGAAGAAGTCCTCGTACTGCCGGATGCGGTGGGCGCGTGCCTCATCGCTCTCGCCCTTCGGGGCGATGCAGTAGATCGTCACCTCGGTCTTGTCCGGTGCGATCGGCCGGAAGTGCCGGATCTGCGTCGAGAACTGGTCCATCAGATACACATTCGGGTACAGGCAGAGGTTGCGTGACCCCTTGACCATGAATTCGCCCTTGGCATCGCCGAATTGGGATTTGAGCTCGTCCATCTTGTCCCACAGCGGGCGGTCCTGCGGGTTGGCGGCCCAGGTCCACAGGCACAGGTGTCCGTGCGGGAACGACCAGTACCCGCCACCGGATTTGCCCCAGCCGCCGGCGTCGAGGGCCTTGGTGTCGTTCTTTGACTCGCCGGTGTTGCGGCGGGAGGTGGTGGCGGCGTAGTTCCAGTGCGTGGCGGTCACGTGGTAGCCGTCGGCGCCGTTCTCCGCCTGCACCTTCCAGTTGCCGTCGTAGGTGTAGGTGGAGGAGCCGCGGAGCACTTCGAGGCCCTCCGGTGACTGGTCGACGAGCATGTCGATGACGGTGCGGGTGTCGCCGAGATGCTCCTCGAGCGGCAGGACGTCGGGGTTGAGGCTGCCGAACAGGAAGCCCCGGTAGTTGCCGAACTTCGCCACGTGGGTGAGGTTGTGGGAACCGTCGACGTCGAAGGTGTCCGGGTAGCCGGCGCCCTCGGGATCCTTGACCTTGAGCAGGGTCCCGTCGTTGCGGAAGGTCCAGCCGTGGAACGGGCAGGTCAGGGTCATCCGGTTGTCGGTCTTGCGCCGGCAGATCATCGCGCCGCGGTGGGCGCAGGCGTTGATCAGGCAGTGCAGTTCGCCGGACTTGTCGCGGGTGATCACCACCGGCTGACGGCCGATGTAGGTGGTGAAGTAGTCGCCGGGCTCGGGGAGCTGACTCTCGTGCGCCAGGTAGATCCAGTTGCCCTCGAAGATGTGGCGCATCTCCAGCTCGAAGATCTCCTCGTCGGTGAAGATCCGGCGATTGGCGCGGTAGATGCCGGCGTCCCGGTCGTCGATCACGGCGTCGGACAGGACCTGGCGGACGTGCGCGGTCACCGACTCTGCGGGAGTGGTCGGGGTGGGCCGATCGGTGACGGTCATGAATACCTCCTGAAGTGGGCTGTACTCCGACCCTCCCAGCACGTGGCGCCCGTCACACCAGGGCTATTGCCAGTCTTGGCCAAGCATCCCATTGATCGATCTCATCGATGAATAGGCCGAAACTGTGTCCTTGTCTCGTATCTATCTGGGGTTTACCGTGAGGTCATGCGTGGTGTTGATCACAGTGCACCGCGAGGGTGATCACAACGAGGTGACCACCGAGGTCCGAAAGGGTATTGACCATGGAGCTGCGGCATCTGCGCTACTTCGCAGCCGTCGCCGAGACCTGCCATTTCGGGCAGGCGGCGGCGATGCTGCACGTGGCCCAGCCGGCGCTCTCCTATGCGATCCGTCAGCTCGAGTCCGAGCTCGACGTCACCCTGTTCACCCGCACCACCCGGCAGGTCGCGCTCACCCCCGCCGGTGAGTTCCTCAAGACCGAGGCCGACCGTATCCTCGCCGACGTCGACACCGCCGTCGACGGGGTCCGTCGCATCGCCGCAGGCCGCAGCGGTGTGGTGCGACTGGGGCTGACCGGCATCGCGGCCTTCTCGCATCTGCCGCGGATCGCCCGGGCGGTCAAGCAGGCCCTGCCCGACGTCGAACTGCGGATCTCGTCGGACATGCTCACCCCGATGCAGTGCACCGCCCTGCAGTCCGGTGAACTCGACCTCGGGGTGCTGCGCCCGCCGGTGGTGGGCGACGGCTTCGAGGTCCGCACCATCGACGTCGAGCCGCAGGTTCTGGTGGTCTCCGCCGATCATCGCCTCGCCGTCGAACCGGTGATCTCGATGGTCGACCTGCGCAACGAGCCGTTCGTCATGTACGACAGCCGCGACTCGGCGGTCAACGACGCCACCGTACGCAGCTGCCGGCGCGCCGGCTTCGTTCCCCAACGGGCCCACGACGCGTCGGGCACCCCGGTGCTGCTGGCGCTGGTCGCCGCCGGTCTGGGCGTGGCCGTCCTGCCCGCCTCGGTGCGGGCACTTCCGCTGGACGGTCTGGTGATGCGCGAGCTGACCGATGCCGCCTCCACCGACATCGCGCTGGCCTGGACGGCCGGCAACCCCAACCCCGTCGTCGACGCGGTGGCCCGGGTCATCGGCGACGCCTTCGGGCCGACCGATGCAGCCGTACACACCGGATCGGCCGCCCCGACCGACACGACCACCCTGTCCACGGCGCAGGTCACTGCGCACCCGATGAGAGAGATCCGATGAAGATCACCGCGATCGAGGCGATCCCGTTCGCCATCCCGTACCGCAAGCCGTTGCGTTTCGCCTCGGGCGAGGTGTCGGTGGCCACGCATGTGCTGGTGCGGGTACACACCGACGACGGGATCGTGGGTGTGGCGGAGGCGCCGCCGCGCCCGTTCACCTACGGCGAGACCCAGCAGGGCATCGTCGCGGTGATCGAGACGGTCTTCGCGCCTCAGCTGATCGGGCTGACCCTGCTCGACCGCGAGCAGATGGTCGCCTCGCTGGCCCGCACGATCGGCAACCCCACCGCGAAAGCTGCTGTGGACATGGCGATCTGGGATGCGCTCGGCAAGACCCTGAAGCTGTCGGTGAACGAGATGCTCGGTGGCTACACCGATCGCATGCGGGTCAGCCACATGCTCGGCTTCGACGAGCCGGCCAAGATGGTCGCCGAGGCCGAGCGCATGCGCGACACCTACGGCATCGCGACGTTCAAGGTGAAGGTCGGCCGCCGGCCGGTCGGCCTCGACACCGCGGTCGTGCGGGCGTTGCGCGAGCGTTTCGACGACCAGATCGAGCTCTACGTCGACGGCAACCGCGGCTGGACCGCCGCCGAATCGCTGCGCGCGATGAAGGAGATGGCCGACCTCGACCTGCTGTTCGCCGAGGAACTGTGCCCCGCCGACGACGTGCTCGGCCGGCGGTGGCTGGTCGAACAGCTCGACATCCCGTTCATCGCCGACGAGTCGGTGCCCACCGCCGCCGACGTCACCCGCGAGATCCTCGGCCGGTCGGCCACCGCGATCAGCATCAAGACCGCGCGCACCGGTTTCACGTGGTCGCGGCGCGTCCATCACCTGGCCGAGGGTCTCGGCCTCGAGGTGGTGATGGGCAACCAGATCGACGGCCAGGTCGGCACCGCGTGCGCACTGGCCTTCGGTTCGTCGTTCCAGCTGACCTCGCGGTACGCCGGCGAGCTGTCGAACTTCCTCGACATGAGCGACGACCTGCTCACCGAACCGCTGCAGATCCGTGACGGCCATCTGCACACGTCGTCCGAACCCGGGATCGGCATCGAGATCGATCCGGAGAAGCTCGACCGCTACCGCGTCGACCGCTGATCCACCACGCAGACCGCAGCCCGACCCGCCCCGCAGACAGGAGAACCACCGATGCTGTTCCACGTTCGCATGGACGTCAACATCCCCAACGATCTCGATCCCGAGGTTCGCGCCGAGACCGTTGCCCGGGAGAAGGCGTACTCGCAGGACCTGCAGCGATCGGGTAAGTGGCCGCACATCTGGCGGATCGTCGGTGAGTACTCGAACTACTCCATCTTCGACGTCGCCGACAACAACGAGCTGCACGACGTCCTGTCGGCGCTTCCCCTGTTCCCCTACATGGACATCAAGGTGACCCCGCTGGCCACCCATCCGTCCGACATCGCTGCGGGCTGACCGGCCCTCACCCACAGCATCAGCCCAGGCCAACACACCCGAAGGAGTACCCAAGATGACGAACACCGTGGACACCAGCTTCGATGCCGAGGTGACCGCCAAGGCCGCCGAGTCCGGCGCCAACGCCTCGGCCCGGTTCCAGGAGCGCATGGCCAGCGTGGGTGGACGCTTCGGGCGTGATCGACACCGCCCGTGTCGATTACCTCGCCACCAAGGTGGTCAAGGCCCTCAACGACATCGTGATCGAGGACAAGGTCAGCTACGAGGAGTACAACGCTCTGAAGGCGTGGCTGATCAAGGTCGGTACCGACGGTGAGTGGCCGCTGTTCCTCGACGTCTGGCTCGAGCACTCGGTGGAAGAGGTCGCCAACGCCCACCGTGAGGGCAGCAAGGGCACCATCGAGGGCCCGTACTACCTGTCGGGTTCGCCCGAACTCGGTTGGAACGGAACCATTCCGATGCGTGACGACGAGCCGGGCACCCCGATGGTGTTCGCCGGTCAGGTGCGTGCGGTGGACGGCACCCCGCTGTCCGATGCCAAGGTGGAGCTGTGGCACGCCGACGACCTCGGCTTCTACTCGCAGTTCGCTCCGGGGCTGCCCGAGTGGAACCTGCGCGGCACCTGGATCACCAACGCCGACGGCCGGTTCGAGATCCACAGCCTGCGTCCGGCGCCCTACCAGATCCCGACCGACGGTGCGTGCGGCGAGCTGATCGCCGCGGCCGGCTGGCATGCGTGGCGTCCGGCCCACCTGCACTTCAAGGTGAGTGCCCCCGGGTACGAGCTGATCACCACCCAGCTGTACTTCCCGGGTGACCCGCACAACGACGACGACATCGCCTCGGCCGTCAAGCCCGAGCTGATGCTCGACCCGCGTGACGCCCCGAACGGTGAGGGTGTCCTCGTCGACTACGATTTCGTCCTCGATCCCGAGGCCTGATCTACCACCGCCCGTTGCTCGGTGGTCACTGACGAGGCGGGGCGACGAATCGAGAAGAACTCCTGCCCTTCTCGATTCGTCCCCCGCCTTGTTGCATATCCGGTCAGTCGCATATCCGGCAAGAAGGTGTTCCCATGCTCGTAGCCCCCACAACTCTCGTCGCGGCGACCTCCTCCGACGATCTCGCCGCGGCCCGCGCCCAGGCCTCGTCGTGGCGGTCGACCGAGATCGGGATCGCCGACCGTGATCTCACCGATGCCGCGCTGGCCGATCTGATCGCCACCGCCGCGGCGTTCGGCGAGGACTCGTTCGCGCGGGCGGTCACCGCGATCGTGTCGGCGCGGGCCGGATCGTTCCCGGTGATCCCGCATGTCGATGCGGCCACCGAGATCTTCCGCAGCTTCTTGCGCCACGACCTGATCGACGGATGGCTCTACGTGCGGGAAACCGATGGCTATCTGCATCCGTATCTGGTCATGGACATCTCCATGGAGCATGCCGACCGCACGCACGGACCGCGGATCAAGTTCACCATGGAGGCCGACAATGCGACGGTGAAGCGGCCGTCCCGCAAACCACGGCTGCTGGTGTTCGAGGAGACCGAGATCGTCGGGAAGTCGCCCGGCGATGTGCTGGTGTCCGGTGGCGCCTACAAGGAGACGGCCGAGCTGAAGGCCGAATACCAGGCGCGCCGTGATGATTACCAGCGAATCATCGACGAGGGGTTCGGGCGCCAGTTCCGTTACACCGGTCGGGTCATCCGCACCGACGACTACCGTGCACCCAACATCCGGGAGAACCGCAAGGTGGTGCACGACGTGGCGACGTCGGAGATCGCGGCGTTGCGGATGGTGGCGCCGTCGATCCTGTTCGACGACGGGGACTACGGCACGGTCCCGGTGATCACCGCGGTGCGTGTGTTCGATCTGGGTGCCCAGGACTTCCTCGACGTCAACACCGGTGACCTCACCGAGTACGCCTATGACGCCGACCTGCAACACAAACTGGTGTTGCCGGATGAGCAACGCGAACTGCTGAACATCCTGACCACCGACATCTCGGTCTTCACCGGCGACATCATCGACGGCAAGTCGGCAGGCAATGTGATCCTGGCGAAGGGCCGGCCCGGTGTGGGCAAGACCTTGACCGCCGAGGTGTACGCCGAGGTGACCGGCCGTCCGTTGTACTCGATCCATTCCGGATCTCTGGGTGTGACAGCCGAATTGGTGCGCAAGAACCTGGAGGTGATCTTCGACCGCGCCAAGCGGTGGGATGCGGTGCTGCTGCTCGACGAGGCCGATGTGTTCGTCATGGAACGCGGACTCGACCTCGCGCAGAATGCCATCGTCGCCGAATTCCTGCGCACTCTGGAGTATTTCGACGGCCTGCTGTTCCTGACCACCAATCGTGTGGACGGTGTGGACGAGGCGATCCTGGCGCGCTGCGCCGCGGTGATCGAGTACAACCCGCCGTCGGCGAAGGACGCCCGACAGGTCTGGCAGATCCTGGCCGCAGGCAACGACGTCGTGCTCCCCGAGGACCTGCTGGACGATCTGGTCGGCGGCTTCCCCCAGATCACGCCCCGAGACATCAAGATGCTTCTCCGCCTTGCCCTCCGGATGGCCAAGCATCGGGGCACCGAACTCGACGCCGCCGTCTTCGCCAGCAGCGCCGCATTCCGTGGCCTGCACTACGTTCCCTACGACGAGCGCGAGTTGCTGCGGTAGGGGCGACGGACCAGATCGTCGGCGTGACCACCTCTGAGGTGGTCGCCACCCGGCGCTGGCTGCGGGGATTTCGACTCGGGTCCTCGCGATGCTCGGTCCCGGCTCAATCATCAACCGGGCGTTGGTGGTTGAGCCGATGAGGAGCGTAGCGACGAGGCGTGTCGAAACCTCGGACGGCCGAGTTGCCGGGGTGACCACCTCGAACGTGGTTACCACTCGACGTTGGGTGCGGAGATTTCGACTCGGGTCCTCGCGATGCTCGCTCCCGGCTAAATCATCAACTGAGCGTTGGTGGTTGAGCCGATGAGGAGCGTAGCGACGAAGCGTGTCGAAACCTCAGACGGCCGACGTCGCCGGCGTGACCACCTCGAACGTGGTCACCACCCGACGCTGGCTGCGGAGATTTCGACACGGGTCCTCGCTTCGCTCGGTCCCGGCTCAATCATCAACCAGGCGTTGGTGGTTGAGACGATGAGGAGCGTAGCGACGAGGCGTGTCGAAACCTCAGACGGCCAAGTTGCCGGCGTGACCACCTCGAACGTGGTTGCCGCCAGACGTTGGCTGCGGAGATTTCGACTCGGGTCCTCGCGATGCTCGGTCCCGGCTCAATCATCGAACATTGCGCACCTCTGAGGTGGTCGCCACCCGACATTGGGTGCGGAGATTTCGACTCGGGTCCTCGCTTCGCTCGGTCCCGGCTCAATCATCAACTTGCTGTGGGTGGTTGAGCCTGAATCCACCGATCCGGTTTCAACGGTCGGATGAATGATGTTGGAGCCCTTGACCCCGATACCAACCCGATAAAGACACGTGTGTGTACCGCCGATCTCCAACGTCGGCCTGTTTCACCAGGTTTCAGATCAGGGCCACACACGGCCGAATGGTCAGGTCAAACACCAGGATTTCAATGAACAGTACTGGCATACAACCGATTCCACTCCACTTCCCAGGGCCACCCAGCCGGTAGATGTAACGACAAACGACGTGCCGACGACGAAATCCGCGCCGGTACCCCGATCAACGCACGCCGGATCGTGGTCGTGGTCGCACGCATCAATGATCCACCGGCCACGGTGGCCGCTGCCCGGGTGAGGTTGAACGCCATCACCGCACACGCCAACCACGCGGCGTTGGCAGAGAACTTCCCCGAGGGCATGTGGGCCATCGCCGAGGCCTTCAGATCGGCATGGACCTGCTCGATGATCGCGTGATGACGGTGCACACGATCAGCGACGACTTTGTCGGTGGTCATGTCGGTGGTGAAGAACGCATGGTGACGATACACATCGAACAACGAGTCACCATCAGGATTGAGGGCCAGGACCCGCCGCACGATCAACCGACCCGGAATCGGGGCCCGGGTACGCCCAGGTTTGACCGGTGTGGACGGTTTACCGACGAACCCGTCGAAGGGAACCTCGGCCACCTCGGCGGTACGCACCAGCTGCCCGTCTGTACCAACCTGGGTGGGGTTGGCCAGGGTGATCGTGGTCCACGCCGAGTCATCGATCGTGGAGATCGCGGTGGTCACGTTGCTGTACAACCGCACCGTCAACGACACCTGTGCCCCAGCCCGGTGGGCTGCGGCGACCAGGTCGTGGGAGTAGAACGCGGAATCACCCCGAACCAACACCGGCACCTCTCGTCCGGCCGGCCACGCCCGACGCAGGGTGTTCAACGATCGGGTCAACAGGTCGGCGGCTCCGCGCACCGAGTTACACGACCCGCCCCGCAGGCGGTGACCGAGGATGATCGGGGCCCGATCGGCGGTGGTGGCCGTCACCATGAGGGCGTTGATCCCACGGACCCCGCTGTAGCCGTATTTCGCGCCTTGTTTCTGGTGGCCGTAACACTGGTTGATGGTGTCGTCGAGATCGACCAGTACCCGTTCACCAGCAGGGTTGAGGAGGTGGGTGTGTTCGATCAGGCCGGCCAACAGGCGGGTGGCGATCGCCTCGTACTGGGCGACCGTGCCGCGGGTGGAAGCCCGCAGAAACGTGCCCAGCGTCGACGGGGCGTGGGTGTGGCCGTAGATCGTGCCCATCCCGCCGTGGCCGATGATCGACAATCCGTCGATGGTGTCGGCGCCCATCACCATGCCCATCACGATTGCTGAGAGTTTCCGGCCGGCGTTGGCGCCGGTATCGGTGGGGATGGTCAACCACTGATCGCCGAGTTCTTGCAGGCCACACGTTTGGGCCAGACGCATCACCGGTACCACCCCGGCCGGCCCGATCAGGTTGCGGTCATCGAATGATGCTGACTTTACCGGCAAGGTGTGGCAGGATCGCATCTGCGAGATGCCCTTTCTTTGTGTGTGGGTCGAACCTTCGATAAGTCTGATTCTCACACTCGGACAGGGCATTTCGTGTTTCCCACGCCGTTTCGGGCCCAGGTTTTTCCATCTGGATCGGTGGATTCAGGTTGAGCCGATGAGGAGCATAGCGACATCGAAGGCCGCCCACCTCGATCATCGCAGACTGACCACACCAATCATCAACTGAGCGTCGGTGGTTGAGATTGAGCGTGCTGCTGTTTCCCTTGACGCTCGGCCAATGCGCGAAGGAAGAACAGCAGGTTGGCGGGTCGTTCGGCCAGACGGCGGACGAAGTAGCCGTACCACTGGCTGCCGTACGGGATGTACACCCGCACCTGTGCGCCGGCGTCGGCCAGCCGACGCTGCTCATCGGAACGGATTCCGAAGAGCATCTGGTGCTCCCAGGATTCCGGGGACCTGCCGGACTCGTGCGCAAGGGCCTGGGCTGCCTCGATCATCGTCGGGTCGTGACTGGCGACCATGGGATGGCCGTCGCCGTGCATCAGGATTCGCAGACACCGCAGATAGGAGTCGTCGACCTGGGCGTGGGTGTCGAATGCCACCGACGGCGGTTCGGCATAGGCACCCTTGCACAGCCTGATGCGTGCCCCCGACGCGGCGAACTCGCGGCAGTCGTCCTCGGTGCGACGGAGATAGGCCTGCAAAACGGTCCCGAGATCGTCGAAGTCCCGGCGTAGTTCCCGCACGATGTCGAGTCGCTCGGAGACGGTCGAGTGGTCCTCGGCGTCGATGGTCACCAGCACCCCACGGCTGTGCGCGGCCGCACAGATCGTTCGGGCGTTCTCGGTCGCTGTCTTGCGGCCGTGCCGAGGGAGTGACTGGCCGAGCGCGGTCAGCTTGAGCGACACCTCCAGACGCCCGGAACCCGACGCCTCCAACCCTGACATCGATTCCAGGACAGACAGATATGCTCTCACCGTCGTATCGGCGTCGGCCTCGTCGACGGTGGCCTCCCCGAGGTGGTCCACGCTCACCGACAACCCGCCGGCGAGCGACGCCGCCACCGCCGACAGCACGTCGTCCTGGGTCTCGCCGGCCACGAACCGGTCCACCACCCGAGCGGTGACCGGCAGGCGCGTCGCCGTGTTCTTGATGTGGTCGGCGGCCGCGGCCCGCAGGATCACCGGTCGCAGAATCGAATCGAACGCGGTGCTCATCGCGCAGCCATGTGCGGATAGGCGGATGCGGTGGGCGGGACGAAGGTCTCCTTGATGGTCCGGGTGGAGGTCCACCGCATCAGATTGGCCTTGGAGCCGGCCTTGTCGTTGGTGCCCGACGCGCGACCGCCGCCAAAGGGCTGCTGGCCGACGACGGCCCCGGTGGGCTTGTCGTTGATGTAGAAGTTGCCGGCCGCGTTGCGCAGGATGTCGGCGGCGGTGGCCACCGCCGACACCTCACCGGCGATGATCGATCCGGTCAGCGCATAGCGTGCTGTCGAGTCCACCAGATGCAGTGTGTCGGTGTAGGTGTCGTCGTCGTAGACATGCACCGACAGGATCGGGCCGAAGTACTCGGTACTGAACGCCTCGTCGGTGGGGTCGTCTCCGAGGAGCACGGTCGGCCGGACGAAGTATCCGGTGGTGTCGTCGCTCGTGCCGCCCACCGCAACCGTCATCGTCGGTACCGTCTTGGCGCGGTCGATGGCGGCCACCGACTTGTCATAGGCGCGGCGATCGATCAGTGCCGAACCGAAGTTGCCCAGATCCCGGACGTCACCGTAGGTGAGTTCGTCGGTCTCGCCCAGGAAGTCGTCACCCATCCGGTCCCACACCGAGCGTGCGATGTAGGCGCGTGACGCGGCCGAACACTTCTGGCCCTGATACTCGAAGGCGCCGCGGATCAACGCCGTACGCAGGACATCCGGATCTGCCGAGGCGTGGGCGACGATGAAATCCTTCCCACCGGTCTCGCCGACCAGACGCGGATAGTTGCGGTACCGGTCGATCCGCGCACCCACCTCCCGCCACAGGTGCTGGAAGGTGGCCGTCGAACCGGTGAAGTGGATGCCGGCGAGATCGGGATCGGTCAGCGCCACCTCCGACACCGCGTGCCCGTCGCCGTGCACGAGGTTGATCACCCCGGGCGGCATCCCCGCCTCCACCAGTACCTGCATGGTCAGTTGTGCCGAATACGCTTGTGTCGGTGAGGGCTTCCACACCACGGTGTTACCCATCAACATGGGCGCGGTCGGCAGATTGGCCGCGATCGCGGTGAAGTTGAACGGGGTGACGGCATAGACGAATCCGTCGAGTGGACGATGATCGAGGCGATTCCACACCCCGGGTGACGAGACCGGCTGTTCGGCGAGGATCTCGCGGGCGAATGTGACGTTGAACCGCCAGAAGTCGACGAGTTCACATGGCGCGTCGATCTCGGCCTGCTGCACGGTCTTCGACTGGCCGAGCATGGTGGCCGCGGCGATCCGCTCCCGCCATGGCCCCGACAACAGGTCCGCCGCACGCAGCAGCACCGCGGCCCGATCATCGAAGGGGGTGCGGGCCCAGTCCTCGGCCGCATTGCGTGCGGCGTCGATCGCGGCACGCGCGTCGTGGTGGGTGGCGTTGCGGATGGTGCCGAGCACCTCGTGGTGTGCATGCGGTTGTACGACGGGAACGGGATCGCCGTCACCGGAATGGGCGACGCCACCGATGACGTGCGGCAGGTCGCGGGGTTCGGCAGCACTCTGCGCGGTCAGTTCGCCCGTGATGCGCTCGCGCTCCGGGGTGCCCGGAGCATAGGTGTGGACGGGCTCGTTGGACGGTCGGGGAACAGTGGTGATGGCATCCATACCTCAGTGCAGCAACCAACGGATCGTCCCGATATGTCCGATCGGCACAAGATCGGACGTTGGTCTTGTCGGATAGGACGAACAGTTACCGGGAATCCGGACCTGCACCGGTCTAGCGTGGGGACATGGGCCACCCGGAGACCACCCCGCTCGACGGCGTCGAGCTGGGGCGTCTGCTGCTGGCCCTGGACCGGACCGTCGCCACGCTGGTGACCGCGCCCGCCGGGCTCGACAGGCCGATCGCGGAGCTGGCGATGCTCGATGCCGACGACGTCGAGCTCGGGCTCGGTCGGGGTGCACGCGGGGCCCAGCTGTTTCTGCTGGTCGGTGTGGGCGGGGCGGCGGCGATCGAATGGCTCGACGGACTGGGCGGCCCACTGCCGGTGGCATTGATGGCCAAGGCACCCACACCTGAGGTGGTGGAGCGCGCCGCGGCACGGGGCGTCGCGGTGATCGCCGTCGACCCGCACGCCCGGTGGGAGCGGGTGTATCACCTCGTCAGCGCGGTGATCGACGCCGCGGCCGCCACGATCGGTGCTGGGGAGTCGATGCTGCAGGGACATGTGGGTGATCTCTTCGAGCTCGCCGCGGAGGTCGCGCGCCGGACCGGTGGCCTGATCAGCATCGAGGACGAACGCTCGCATGTGCTGGCCTACAGTTCGGCCGGCGACGAGGCCGACGAACTGCGCAGACTGTCGATCCTGGGGCGGGAGGGTCCGCCGGAGATGCTGGCATGGTTGCGTCAGTGGGGGGTGATGGATGCGCTGCGGACATCGGCGACGGTGGTCACCGTGGACGCCCGCACCGACCTCGGCCTGCGTCCCCGCCGCGCGGTGGCGATCCGTGCGCCCGTCGTCGGCGGCACGTCGGGGGAGCGGCGCATCGGGGAGTTCCTCGGCGTGGTGTGGCTGCAGCAGGGCGATGCCGAGCCCGCGGCCGACGCCGACGAGGTGCTGATCGGTGCCGCGGCGGTCGCCGCGCGGGTGATCGTCCGCCGACGTGCCGCGGGTTCCGGCCACGACGACCTCGTCCGGCGGCTCCTCGGGGTGCGGGGCGGCCCGGTCGCCGGCCAGCACCTCGGGACCGAACTGGGCATCGATCCGGTGGCACCGGTCGTGGTGGTGGGATTCGGTCCCGACGACCCGGCGACGGTGTCGGTGACGTCGGGGCAGATCTCGGCACTCACCCTGCACGCCAGCGCCTTCAGTCCGTTGTCGGTGACCACGACGGTGGGTGCACGTGCCTACGTGGTGTTGCCGTCGGTGGAACCGCCGGCCGCACAGGCGTGGGCGCAGACCGTCGTCGACGCCACCCGCCGACAGTTCGGTCTGGCAGTGCGTGCCGTGATCGCCGGTCCGGCAACCGGTGTGGGGGAGGTGCCGGAGCTGCGGGTCCAGGTCGACAGGGTGCTCGACGCCGCGGGCCGGGCGGGTGACCTGATCGATCCGGTGACCACGGTGGCCGCGTCCCGGACCGGTGTGGTGTTGGGGTCGATCGTCGAATTGCTCTCGGAAAACCCGGATCTCGTCGATCCTCGGGTGCGCGAACTCGCCGACGCCGACGCCCGTGGCGGCAGTGAGTTCGTGGTGTCGTTACGGGCCTACCTGGATCGGTTCGGCGACGTGCGGGCGGCGGCGGCCGATCTCGACGTCCACCCGAACACGCTGCGCTACCGGATTCGGCGACTCCAGACGGTCACCGGAATGGATCTGGCCGACCCGGCCACCAGGGTGGTGGTGGCGTTGTCGTTGCGGGTGCTCATGCCCCCGCACCGACCGGGTCGGCCAGATCTGTTGTGACGGTGTGGATCAGAGGATGGTCAGCATCTCGCTGTAGGTGGGCAGCGGCCACAGGTCGTCGGCCACGATGCTCTCCAGTCGGTCCGATGCGACGCGCACGTCGTTCATCACCGGGATCAGCGACTTCAGGGCGTACTCGGCCTCGGTCTCGACGGTGTCACCGTGGAAGCCGCCGATGGCCTCCTCGAGGATGTCCATCTTGTCGTTGAGCTCGCTCACCGCGACGGTCATCGTCTTGAGCACCGGGGTCTCCATGTCGACCCCCGCGGCCTTCAGGCTGGCCTGGGTGCCGGCGAGTTCGCCCATGTAGCGGGTGGCCGCGGGCAGGATCATGGTCTTGGCGACCTCGAGGGTCTCCTTGGCCTCCACCAGCAGGGCCAGGGCGTACTGCTCGAGAACGACCTCCTTGCGTGCCTTGAGTTCTCGCTCGGAGAGGATGCCGTAGCTGCTCATCAGCTCCTTGATCGCCGGCTCGTCGAGCTGGGCCATCGCGTCGACGGTGGTGCGCAGGTTGAGCAGTCCGCGGGTGGCGGCCTCCTCCTGCCATGCATCGGAGTAGCCGTCACCGTTGAACACCACCTTGCCGTGCTCGACGATGATCTCCTCGAGCACCTTCTGTACGGCGTCGTCGAAGGTGAGGCCCTCCTCGGCGGACTTCTCCAGGCTGGTGCAGACATAGTCCAGCGACTCGGCGAGCATCGCGTTGATCGCGATCATCGGATCGGCGATCGACTGGTTGGAGCCGGGTGCCCGGAACTCGAAACGGTTGCCGGTGAAGGCGAACGGGCTGGTGCGGTTGCGGTCACCGGCGTCGGCCTTGAGCGGCGGCAGGGTGTCGACGCCGAGTTCGATGACGCCGGAGGCCTTGCTGGCCTTGGCGCCGCCCTTGGCGATCTGGTCGAAGACGTCGGCGAGCTGCTCACCGAGGAAGATCGAGATGATCGCCGGCGGGGCCTCGTTGGCGCCGAGGCGGTGATCGTTGGATGCCGAGGCGATCGAGGAGCGCAGCAGACCGCCGTACTTGTGCACACCGCGGATGATGGCCGCACAGAACACCAGGAACTGCTCGTTCTCGTGCGGGGTGTCACCCGGGTTGAGCAGGTTGCCCTGGTTGTTGTTGCCGAGCGAGAAGTTGACGTGCTTGCCCGAACCGTTGACGCCGGCGAACGGCTTCTCGTGCAGCAGACAGACCATGCCGTAGCGTTCGGCCACCTTCTTCATGGTGGTCATCATCAGCTGCTGGTGGTCGTGGGCGAGGTTGGACTTCTCGAAGACCGGGGCGATCTCGAACTGGCCGGGGGCCACCTCGTTGTGCCGGGTCTTGGCCGGGATGCCCTGTTTGAACAGCTCGCGGTCGAGCTCGATCATGAAGGCCAGCACACGATCCGGGATGGCGCCGAAGTAGTGGTCGTCGAATTCCTGGCCCTTGGACGGCTTGGCGCCGAACAGGGTCCGGTTGGCGGTCATCAGGTCGGGGCGGGCGAAGTAGAAGTGCCGATCGATCAGGAAGTACTCCTGCTCGGCGCCCGCATAGGACACGACGGTGTCGATGTCGGTGTGGCCGAACAGCTTCAGCAGTCGCATCGCCTGCTTGCTCATGGCCTGCTGGCTGCGCAGCAGCGGGGTCTTCTTGTCGAGGGCCTCACCGGTCCAGGAGATGAAGATGGTGGGGATGCACAGCGTGTTGCCCTTGGGGTTCTCCAGGATGTACGCCGGGCTGGTGACGTCCCAGCCGGTGTAGCCGCGGGCCTCGAAGGTGCCGCGCAGGCCGCCGTTGGGGAAGCTCGAGGCATCCGGCTCGCCCTGCAGCAGGGTCTTGCCCTGGAACTCGGCCAGCGAGGCACCCGAGGAGTCGGGCTCGAGGAACGAGTCGTGCTTCTCGGCGGTGAAGCCGGTCAGCGGGTAGAAGACGTGCGCGTAGTGGGATGCGCCCTTCTCGATGGCCCAGTCCTTCATCGCCGAGGCGACGTAGTCGGCCAGGGTGGGATCGAGCGGAGCTCCCTTGTCGATGGTGGCCGAGACCGCCTTGAACACGTGCTTGGGGAGGCGCGACTTCATCACCGAGAGGGTGAAGACGTTGCGGCCGAATGTGTCGGCGAGCGGCTCGGCGAAGCCCTCGTCGTCCATCTCGTAGGTGGTCACGGCCTCGATGGCCTGTCGGCGCGACATGCTGCCACTCATGGGTACTCCTGGGGGATTTCGGTCCCGCTCTCCCCGGGGGCCTGGGTGGCCCCGGGCAGGGCACGGGCGTTGTGCAAGCGATACGACGCTATGAGTGGCAGGTACCCGCATCGTTGCGTGAATGTGACGCCCGTGAAAACTAGGTTTGTCTCCCCGAATGCGGAATGGTCAGTGGTCGACGTCGGCGCGGGTGATGGTGATCGCGGCGATCACGATGCCGATCACGATGCCGATCACGGTGTCGAGGACGCGGTCGACGGCGGCGTCGGGGCTCAGGTGGGCGCCGATCCCGGTCAGCAGCAGCGCCATCGGGGTGACGACCACCGAGCACAGTGCGTAGTTGACGGTGGAGAAGATCTCGGCGGCGACCTGGAAGACGACGATCGCCACGACCGCACCCCAGTAGCCGAGCGGCAGGGCGAGCAGGATCGCCGCGATCACGCCGCCGACGACATTGCCGATGAGGCGTTGCACACCGCGGCGGACGGTGAGGTGATAGGCCACACCCTGCATGGCGGCGACGCCGCCCATGGCTGCCCACATCGGATGGGCGAGGCCGATGGCGGTGGCGATGCCACCGGCGATCGCGGCGGCGACGGTGATGCGTCCGGCGGTGAAGAGCAGGTGGCGGTGTGCGGCGCGGGTGCGGCCGCCGGCGAGTGCCACGCGCAGCGATTCGCGACGCGGCTTGTCGGCGTCGGTGCGGGCCAGGCCCAGCAACCACGGGGCGATCGAGGCCAGGATGCCGACGACGGCGCCGATCGCGGTGGCGGCGGTGGCATAACCGATGCCGGTGGTGGCCGCGGATGCCGCGGCACCGTTGGCGGCGAACATGATGATCACCGCTCCCGGTCCGACGATGTGCAGTGAGGTCATCAGGTACACCGATGCGCCGCCGAGCAGGGAGATCACGATGATGTCGACGACCATCGACGAGGAGTACGTGCCCAGCGTCCCGCCGATCGCGACCGAGGCGGTCAGGGCGGCGCCGATCACCAGCAGCCGGGGTAGACGGACCGGGTAGGGGTCGGGCCGGCAGAACGCGGAGATCAACGCGCCCAGTGCGGCGAGGCCGGCGACATCTCGATGACCGGTGAGCCCGCCCACGATCATCACCAGTGCCACCGCGATGCCGACGCGGATCGGCACCGCGTATCCGATCCGGGAGAACTCCACGGTCGCGATGTCCCGCCAGGTCTGCGCCCGTACCCAGTGCCGCACCGCATCGCCGCGCAACGAGCGGGCCGATTCGGCGGCGGCCGGTTCGAGTGGGGCGGATGCGGACACGACGGGGGTGGTGGGGGTGGACGACATAGAATTACTTTAGCACTGTTTTACTAGTGAAGTATTTCGAATGACGAAGACGATGAGGGATTATGATTGCCCAGGTGACCGAAACCACCGATGTCGTCGACCATGTCCTCGGTGAGTGGGCCCGCGCCTATCCGGATCTGGACATGTCGCCGGTGGGCATCCTCGGCCGCGTCCAGCGCATCGCCTCGGTCACCAGCGCACGCCTCGATCGCAACCTCGAGGTACACGGCATCACCCGCTCGGAGTTCGACGTCCTCGGTGCACTCGTGCGCGCCGATCGACCACTGCGCGCCAGCGAGGTGGTGTTCACGACCATGCTCAGCGGGGCGTCGGTGACCAAGATCAGCGACAGCCTGTCCCGCCGCGGCCTGCTCGAGCGGCACAAGTCCGAACGGGACGGTCGGGTGGTGCTGCTCACGTCCACCGACGCCGGGCGCGCGCTGGTCGACCGTGAACTCCCGCGACGCCTCGACGACGACCGGCAGGTCCTCGACGGACTCGACGACGCCGAGCGCGCGGCCCTGACCACACTGCTGCGCAAGGTGTCTCTGTCGCTGGGGGAGTGACCACGATCGGGATGCGCGGGTCGGGATTCGCCGTCGCGACGACACCGGAGACGCCGACGCCGCCGGTGCCGATCAGCCCGGGGTCGGCGCCTGTGCGTCGCGTTCGGCGAGCATCGAACCCATCAGACCGACCTCTTTGGTCTGGCCGTTGACGGTGTCGAGCACCGACTCGCGCACCGCCGCCGTCGTCACCAGGGGCAAGGCGGTCTGTGCCATCGCGATCCCGCCCTGATGATGGCGATACATCAACTCCAGGAACAGATTCTCGGCGGCAGTGCCCGACAACGATCCGAGCTGGGTGAGCTGTTCGGTGGTCGCCATACCCGGCATGTCATGCCCACCACCGTGATGGTCCCCCGGGTGGTGGTCCGACATGCCCGACATCTGATCGGTACCGGGCATCCAGGCCATCGGCTCCGGATTCTCCACCGGTTGCCCGGCCATCCGGAGGCGACCGATCATCGTGCCGAGTTCGTACTGCTGCGATTCGGAGATCTGCCGCGCCAGCAGCCGGACGCCCGGATCGATCCCCTCACGATCGATCGACTTCGCCATCACCACCGCCTGCTGGTGATGGGCGACCATGTCCTGCATGTACGCGATCTCCACGGCCGACGGCGACGGGGACGACTCCGCCGCAACGGTTCCCACCGTCGCACGGAGCAGCCAGCCGGTCGCCATCGCCACTGCGATCACCACGGCGGCACCGGCGCCGACGACGACGCGGCGTCGCATCACGAACCCACCGTCGACTGCTGGTCCGGCGGCGGTGTGTACGCCGACGCCGACAACTCGAGGACCTGGAAACCGTTGTCGGCGCAGGTGGCCCAGAGCTGACGGCCGCGCCACTCGGGCGGGGAGGCGCACCAGTCGGTACTCAGGTCGCCCATCACCCGGCCGGTGCGGGAGCTGCGGGCCTGTCCGGGATCGAACTGTCCCGAGGCCAGCGACTGCAGTACCGCCGGGACGCTGAGCAGCGGCACGCCGGCCACCGACAACAGCGCATGCGGGGAGTTGCTCAGGCTGCCCTCCTGCCCGGTACGCGCGGGCGGGTTGTAGTAGGCGATCTCGCGGACGTCGAACGGGTCGCGGACGTCGAAGACCCGGATGCCCGACGAGAACCATCCGCAGGCGAGGGCCGTCGGGTTCGCGGGCCGGTCGGCGGCGCAGTAGTGCGACTCGTAGGCGAACAAGCCACCACCCGCCGACGAGGCGGTGGCCGAGTCCACGTTCTGCCGCAGGTTGATCGCCAGCTTGAGTTTGTTGACGATCCGCGGGCGGGTCGGCGTCGACACGTCGATGAGCTTCACGCCGCCGGAACCGCCCTCGTCGACGGTGAACAGATACTGCTTGCCGCCGTAGGTCACCGGCACGCTGTGCTGGGTGGCCCACCCGTCGGTCCAGGTGAGCTCGGCCAGGCGCCGCACCTGCGGATTACGGTCGCGGCGCTGCACCGCCGACACATCCCACACCGTGATCCCGCCGAAATTGCTTGCCAGATAGAGCCGATTGCCGTCGGCGCTCACACCGATCCCGTGGGTCGACAGTCCGGTGAGGCCCTGCCAGAGCACGCGCGGCCGGCTGGGCTCGGAGAGATCGACGGCGCTGAGGAATCCCGGACCGAGCCCCGACGCCCAGTAGGTTCGGCCGTCCGGGGAGAACCCGCCCTCGTGCGCCGAGATCGGCAGCGGTGCAGCGGTGCCACCCACCTCGGGATTGAGGAGTTTGGGTGCGGCACAGTCGGATACGTCGTAGACGGCCATCAGTCCCGCGCCGAAGAGTGCGGGCACGCCGGTGCCCACCAGGAGTTCGCTGCGCCGGTTGGCCTTCAGCGACTCCCAGGTGCCGGCGAGCATGGCGGGTGCGGTGAGTGTGGCGCTGTGGCGCGGCCGGGCCGGGTTGGACGCGTCGATCACCTGTACGCCGGCGGCGGGCCCGACGAGACTGTTGGGAAACAGGCTCCCCATGTAGGCGCACGAACCGATGCTGGTGGAGGTGATCCCGCCGCCGTGGCCGGTGTACGCGCCGATCCGTCGCATGTTGCACGAGTACCCGGCGCGCGTGGCCCCGGAATCACGCTGGGCGGCAGGAACATCACCTTGTATCCCGGGTTCGGGATGTGAGGCGCCATCACATTTCGCGGTGCCGACCGCCTGACTGCCGGCCGGATCCGCCGACGCCGGGGAGGTGACGCCGCCGAGCACGATCGCCGCAGTCGTGGCCGCGACCGCGAGAGTGGTCAACGATCGGTGTGGCGCCGACCGGGCACGTCCGAATGGCCGCTGCCGTCGTCGATGAAGCATCACTGTCCCCCTGTGCACGGTGTCCCCTTGGCGCGTTGCCCGCCGGTGTGCTGTGATGTGGCATCTCCGGATGTCGGATGGTGCCCCAAACCACAACGCTGTGAGATCTTGACACATACCCCGACTGCTGTCTAGTTTGAGTGCGAATCACAGACGCCGTGTGCTGCCCGAAGACGTGGGCCGCGGTGTGGCGCCCCGACGGGGTGGGGCGCATCTTCTTGTCGCACAGAACAACTGGGCTCAGCCCGGTGATGATGGGGGTTTGTCATGTCTGCTGTCTCGCGGTCTACCGAAGGGCGGCCTGCCGTCTCGCGATCGGGGTTGTCGCGCAGGGGCTTCCTGGCGGGTGCGGCGACCGCCGGTGCGGCGGGTGTGATCGCGACGACCGCGGGGGTCGGGCCCGGATACGGTGCTCCGGCACGGGTGCGCACCACACGCGAGGATCATCGCGTGGTGGTCATCGGATCCGGTTTCGGTGGCGGTGTCGCCGCCCTGCGCCTCACCCAGGCCGGGGTGCCGGTCGTGTTGCTCGAACGGGGGCGGCGCTGGGCCACCGGACCGAATGCCACCACCTTCCCGAGCGCGACCAACCCGGACAAACGCATCCTCTGGCATCGCTCCACCCCGCAGGTGTTCGGCCGTCCGCTGGCCGTGGACCCCTACGTCGGGCTGTTCGAGTCCATTGCCACGCCCACCATGACCACCATGGTGGCCGCCGGACTCGGTGGCGGATCGCTTGTCTACCAAGGGATGACGCTCAAGCCCATCGAGTCGGTGTTCACCTCGCACTTCCCGTCCGGGATCGACTGGCATGCCATGGACACCGTCTACTATCCGCGCGTGGAGAAGATGCTCGGGGTGGCCACCGCGCCCGACGCGCTGATCCGCACCCCCAACTATCGGGTGGTCCGCGAGTTCGCGGCGCACGTGCGCAAGGCCGGCCTGCCGCTGCAGAAGATCCCGATGCCGATCGACTGGAACTATGCGCTCGCCGAGATCGCCGGCAAGATGAAGCCCGCCTACACCAACGGTGACGGTGCGATCGGAGTCAACAACGGCGGTAAGCACAGCGTCGACGTCACCTATATCGCGGCCGCGGAGAAGACCGGCCGGCTCGACGTCCGCACCCTGCACGAGGTCACCGACATCCGCCGAGAACGTAACGGCAAGTGGACTGTTCACGTCGACCGCACCGACGAGTCCGGTCGGGTGCTGGAGCAGAAGATCCTCACCGCCGGTGCGCTGATCATGGCGGCCGGATCGATGGGCACCACCAAGATGCTGGTGCGGGCGCGGGCGACCGGTGCCATCCCCGACCTGCCCGACACCCTGGGCACGGGGTGGGGAACCAATGCCGACCGCATCTACGTCTGGAACAACCCGGCCGCGCAGTTCGGTGCGGCACAGGGCGGTCCGGTGGTCTACGGCAGCCCCAACTGGTCCGACCCGGCCAATGCGTTCACCATCATCCAGGCATCCATCCCGCCGCTGCCGGTGGACACCCACTCCACGATGATGGTGGCCTACGGCGTCTCCGCTGCCCGCGGACATTTCGTCTACGACTCGGCCCGGGACGAGGCCTCGGTGCAGTGGCCGCACGAGGGGGACAGCCGGATTCAGAATCGGTACATCCATCCGACGGCGGTCAAGATCGCCGGTCCCGGGTCCACCCTGCTCGACACCAACGGCATCGTGCCGTCCACCTGGCATCCCGTCGGTGGCGCCAACATGGGTGTCGCCTGCGACCTCGACGGCCGGGTGAAGGGGCAGCGCGGCCTCTACGTCGTCGACGGCGCACTGATGCCGGGCAATTCGGCGGCGTGCAACCCGTCGATGACCATCGCCGCGATCGCCGAACGGGCACTCGACAACATCGTCGCCCGCGACATCGGTTCGATCATCTGAGGGGTCGCCCATCGGACGGCGTCGGTCATCTGATGCCGGTGATCGCCGGGTGCCGGTCGTGGACGAGGGGTCGCGGCCGGCGCCGGGTCAGCCGACGTCGAGGGCGGTGATCGCCGGGCGCAGCCACATCTCGAGGAACTCGCGCATCTCGTCGTCGGTGCGCGCGGTGTCGTCGACCACCACCAGCGACAGCCCGAGCAACGACACCATGTCGACGATCTGCTCGACGTAGGGCTCGTACTGGGGCTGGCGGGCGGTCATCGGCCGGAGGAACTCGGTGACCACCGCGCGGGTGCGTTCCATCGCCCCGTCGTCGAAGAACGGGTGGAAATCCTGGGCCGACATCAGCGTCGACATCACCGGGTGGTTCATCGACATCGACCGTCCCGCGACGAGGAACTCGATGAGGTAGTCGGTCAGGTCGGTGATGCCGTCGATCCGGGTGTGCACCTCCGACATCAGGGTGGTCGCGAGTTCGGCGAGCGACTGCGAGACGAGGTCTTCGCGGGACCCGAAGATCGAGTACACCGTCTGCCGGGACACCCCCGCCGACTTGGCCACGGCGGCGATGCTGGCGGCGGCGAAACCCTGATGGGCGATCAGGTCGATCGTGGCATCGATGATCTTGGTCCGGGATCGCATACCGGACATTATCGCCTGTGGGGATCGTGACATCGGCGGATGGCAGGGTTCGTGCGGGCGTGGGATCCCGATCACATAGGCTGTGCCCAGTGATGTCACCGCGGCCCCGGCCGCTGCCGTGACATCGGCGAACAGGGGAGGTCAACGATGCCAGGAGTCAGTCATTCGTCCACCGTGGCGGTCCCGCGCGAGCGGGTCTTCGCGTATGTGAACGACTATGAGAACGTGCCGAGATACATGTTCGGCATCTCCACGTTCAACCCGCTCACCGAGATCACCAGCGGTAAGGGGTCCACGTTCGAGGCCGCACTCGAGGTCGGGCCCAAGACCCTGCGGTCGACGGTGGAGACCACGGACTGGGTGGAGAACGAGCTGATCGAACTGACCTCCATCGCCGGATTCGGCGCCGACACCCGATGGCATTTCACCGACACCGCCGACGGCGGCACCGCGGTCGGGGTGGAGTTCCGGTACGAGCTGCCCGGCGGGCTCGCCGGGCGCGCACTCGGTGCGTTGCTCGGGCCGTTCGCCGGCCAGGCGATCCGCCAGACCGAGGTCAACCTGCGCGAGCAGATCCGGTAGGGCGGCGCCGTGAGCTCGATGTTCTCGCTGCCGCGGGTGTCGCCGACCGCAATGGTGTCGGAGTTGCTGCAGCGGCGCAGTCTGCTGCCCAAGTCGGTCGAGGACGCGATCGCCGGACCCGGCCGCGACGTCGACGGGCTCACCGTGCTGGTCACCGGTGCGTCGGCCGGGATCGGGCGTGAGGCCGCACGACAACTGAGTGCTCGCGGCGCCGACGTGATCGCGGTGGCCCGGCGGGAACCGGAACTCGCCGCCCTCGCCGAGGAGACCGGCTGCCGCTACCGCACCGCCGACCTGTCCGACGAGGCCGACGTCGACCGGCTGCTCACCGACCTCACCGACGAGCGCATCGACGTGCTGGTCAACAACGCAGGCCGGTCGATCCGCCGATCGGTGATCGACTCCACCGACCGGCTGCACGACTACCGGCGGACGATGGCGATCAACTACTTCGCCGCGGTGCAGCTGACCCTCGGGCTGCTGCCCGGCATGGTGGAGCGTGGAAACGGGCAGATCGTCAACGTCTGCACCTGGGGGCTGATGGCGCACACGTTCCCGCGTTTCTCGGCCTATGCGGCGTCGAAGAACGCGCTGGCGATCTTCGGGCGCAGCCTTAACGCCGAGCGGCCGCACCCCGGGGTGAGCGCCACCAACATCTACTATCCGCTGGTCCGGACCGAGATGATCACGCCGACCGCCGAATACAGCGATGCCCACGCACTGAGTGCGGAGGAGGCCGGCTCCTGGATCGTCCGGGCGATCACGCATCGGCCCGCGCAGGTGGCACCGGCCGCGGTCCGCACGGTACTGCCGATGCTCGACTACCTCTCGCCGTCGATCACCGACCGAGCTATCAACGGTCTGACCTGAGGACCGATCGACCTGCGGATTCCGGCCCGAAAGGTGCCGTCTGGCCGGAGTTGGCACAGAATTCTCTCGCATCGTCGGCCGCTGTGAGCTAATGTCGGTCTCGCGACTGGCGTAGCCGGAGTCCACCGGCAAGGAGCACCGTTCCCCGACATCGTCCGCCTGGGTGTCGAACCGTAAGTGAAGGAACGTGCCATGTCGCAAGACGCTGCACCAGCCGCGGCTCAGACCCCGGATGCCAACGCCGACAAGCCCCGTCGTCACCATGTGGTGATCATCGGATCGGGCTTCGGTGGTCTGGCCGCCGCCCGACGACTCAACCGCGCCGACGTCGAGATCACGATGATCGCGCGCACCTCGCATCACCTCTTCCAGCCGCTGCTCTATCAGGTGGCGACCGGTCTGATCTCGCAGGGCCAGATCGCACCACAGGTGCGGGTGGTGCTGGCCAAGCAGCAGAACGTGCAGGTGATCCTCGGCGACGTCGACACCATCGACCTCACCTCGCGAACGGTCACCTCGCGCACCATGGGCCGGATCACCGAGGTCACCTACGACAGCCTGATCGTCGCCGCCGGCGCCGGCCAGTCGTACTTCGGCAACGACCATTTCGCCGAGTTCGCCCCCGGCCTCAAGACCATCGACGATGCGCTGGAACTGCGCGGCCGCATCCTCGGTGCGTTCGAGCAGGCCGAGCTGTCGGATGATCCCGAAGAGCGCGAACGGCTGCTGACCTTCGTGGTCATCGGCGCCGGCCCCACCGGCGTGGAGATGGCCGGACAGATCGTGGAACTGGCCGACAAGACCCTGGCCGGGGCGTTCCGCAACATCGATCCGACCGAGTCGCGGGTGATCCTGCTCGATGCGGCATCGGCGGTGCTCCCGCCGTTCGGGCCGAAACTCGGTGCGCGCGCGGAGAAGCGACTGCGTTCGCTCGGCGTGGACGTGCAGCTCGGTGCGATGGTCGTCGACATGGACTACCACGGGTTGATGGTCAAGGACGCCGACGGCTCGGTTCGTCGGATCGAGGCGCAGTGCAAGGTGTGGTCGGCCGGTGTCGCCGCGAGCCCGCTCGGCCGTCAGCTCGCCGAGCAGAGCGGGGTGGAGCTCGATCGCGCCGGCCGCGTGAAGGTGCAGCCCGATCTGTCGATCCCCGGTCACGCCGAGGTGTTCGTCGTCGGCGACATGATGGCCATCGACGGGGTGCCGGGTCTCGCGCCGGCAGCCAACCAGTCGGCCCGCTACGCCGCCGACACCGTCCTCGCCCGGATCAAGGGCAACTACAGCAAGCGCCCGCCGTTCGAGTACTGGGACAAGGGGTCGATGGCCACCGTCGCACGTTTCGCCGCGGTCGCGAAGATCCCGGTGCCCGGCACCGACAAGCACATCGAGTTCGCCGGTTTCTTCGCCTGGGTGGGCTGGTTGTTCCTGCACCTGCTCTACCTGGTGGGCTTCCGCAACCGGTTCACCACGTTCATCGACTGGACCTTCGCATTCACCTCGCGGGCCCGCAACCAGATGGCCGTCACCGAACAGCAGGTGTTCGCGCGCAACGTGATCGAGAAACTCTCGGAGGTCCGCGACGACGAGGACGACGAGTTGGGCGCAGCCTGAGACGATGTGACGCCGCCTTTGCGGCTCGGTCCCGGCTCAATCATCCACTGAGCGTTGGTGGTTGAGCCGGTGAGGAGCGTAGCGACGAGGCGTGTCGAAACCTCCGGCGGCCGAGTTGTCAAGGTGGCCACGTCGGAGGTGGTTGCCTCTCGACGTTGGCTGCGGAGGTTTGTGCTCAATCATTCACTGAGCGTTGGTGGTTGAGCCGGTGAGGAGCGTAGCGACGAGGCGTGTCGAAACCTCCGGCGGCCGGGTTGTCAAGGTGGTCACGTCGGAGGTGGTCACGTCTCGACGTTGGCTGCGGAGATTTCGACTCGGGTCCTCGCGATGCTCGGTCCCGGCTCAATCATCAACTGAGCGTTGGTGGTTGAGCCGATGAGGAGCGTAGCGACGAGGCGTGTCGAAACCTCCGGCGGCCGGGTTGTCAAGGTGGTCACGTCGGAGGTGGTCACGTCTCGACGTTGGCTGCGGAGATTTCGACTCGGGTCCTCGCGATGCTCGGTCCCGGCTCAATCATCGATGGGGGTCTCGGCTCAATCATCAACTGGGCGTTGGTGGTTGAGCCGGTGAGGAGCGTAGCGACGAGGCGTGTCGAAACCTCCGGCGGCCGGGTTGTCAAGGTGGTCACGTCGGAGGTGGTTGCCTCTCGGCGTTGGCTGCGGAGATTTCGACTCGGGTCCTCGCGATGCTCGGTCCCGGCTCAATCATCGATGGGGGTCTCGGCTCAATCATCCACTGGGCGTTGGTGGTTGAGCCGGTGAGGAGCGTAGCGACGAGGCGTGTCGAAACCTCCGGCGGCCGAGTTGCCAAGGTGGTCACGTCGGAGGTGGTTGCCTCTCGGCGTTGGCTGCGGAGATTTGGGCTCAATCGGCAACTGGGCGTTGGTGGTTGAGCCGGTGAGGAGCGTAGCGACGAGGCGTGTCGAAACCTCCGCCGGCCGAGTTGTCAAGGTGGTCACGACGGAGGTGGTCACCTCGCGACGCGAGCTGCGGAGATTTCGACTCGGGTCCTCGCCTTTCCGGCTCGGTCCCGGCTCAATCATCGATGGGGGTCCCGGCTCAATCAGCAACGGGTTCCCGGCTCAATCATCAACGTGGAGTGGGTGGTTGAGCCGATGAGGAGCGCAGCGACGACGCGTACCGAAACGCGGTCATTGCTTGTAGTTCGCCAGGAACTTGCCGATTCGGCCGATGATCGCCTCGAGGTCGTCGGCGTGAGGCAGGGTGACGATCCGGAAGTGGTCGGGGTGGGGCCAGTTGAAACCGGTGCCCTGCACGATGTGCAGCTTCTCCTGCAGCAGCAGGTCGAGGACGAAACGCTCGTCGTCGTGGATCTGGTAGTACTCCCGGTCGATGCGCGGGAAGGCGTACAGCGCGCCCTTCGGCTTGACGCAGGAGATGCCGGGGATGTCGTTGAGGGACTCCCACGCGCGGGTGCTCTGCTCGTAGAGCCGACCACCCGGGGCGGTGAGCTCGAAGATGCTCTGCCGGCCGCCGAGGGCCACCGGGATCGCATGCTGCGCCGGGACATTCGCACACAACCGGAGGCCCGCGAGCATGGTCAGACCCTCGAGGTAGCTTTCCGCATCGGCCATCGGACCCGACAGTGCCATCCAGCCCGAACGTAGACCGGCGCACCGGTACACCTTGGACAGGCCGCCGAAGGTCACGCACAGCACATCCGGTGCCAGTGACGCGGTGCTGACATGGGTGGCACCGTCGTACAGGATCTTGTCGTAGATCTCGTCGGAGAACACGATCAGGTCATGACGGCGGGCGAGGTCGAGGATCTGCTCGAGCACTTCGGTGGGGTAGACCGCGCCGGTGGGATTGTTCGGGTTGATCAGCACGATGGCCCGGGTGCGGTCGGTGATCTTGGCGGCCATGTCGGCGAGGTCGGGGTACCAGTCGGACTGCTCGTCGCACAGATAGTGCACCGGGGTGCCGCCGTTGAGGGCGGTGGCCGCGGTCCAGAGCGGGAAATCCGGTGCGGGGATGAGGACTTCGTCGCCGTTCTCGAGCAGCGCGGTCATCGCCATCATGACCAGTTCGGAGACGCCGTTGCCGAGGAAGACGTGCTCGACGTCCACGTCGAAGCCGCGGGTCTGGTAGTACTGCGCCACCGCGCGGCGCGATTGCAGCAACCCCTTGGACGTGGAGTAGCCGGTGGTTGTCGGCAAGGTGCGGACCATGTCGGAGAGGATCTCCTGTGGCGCATCGAGACCGAACTCGAGCGGATTGCCGGTGTTGAGCTTCATCACATGATGCCCCTCGGCCTCCAGTCGAGCCGCGGTTTCGGCCACCGGGCCCCGGATCTCATAGGAGACCCCCGAGAGCTTGCTCGACTGCTTGAGCTGCATGAACGTTCCTTCCTGGAATGGCGACGCGCTCATTCTACTTGGTCGACCCAAGTGGTTGCTTGGAATATCCAAGTAAGCGCTACGATGGACAGCATGCCACGCCGGAGCTATCAGCACTACTGCACCATCGGACGGTCCCTCGACGTCGTCGGGGACCGCTGGAATCTGCTGATCGTGCGCGAATTATGCGGTGGCCCACGCCGATACAGTGACCTGTTCGCCGATCTCCCCGGCATCAGCACCGATGTGCTCGCCGCGCGGCTCCGCGATCTCGAGGCCGACGGCGTGCTGATGCGACGTCGGATGGCGCCGCGTGCGAGTGCCGCAGTGTACGAACTCACCGAGGACGGCCAGCGGTTGCGGCCCGTCCTCGCCGCATTGTCGGACTGGGGCACCGATCGCCTCGGCGACCGCGGCAGCAAGGATGCCGTCCGCGCCCACTGGCTGGCCCTGCCCCTGGCACGGGCGATCGCCGGCCGGCGGCCCGACGCGACGGTCAACGTGCACCTCGGTGGTGAACCGCCCTTCCACATCCTGTGCGCCGGTGGACAGGTGGAGTACCGCGACGGCGAGGTCGCCGATGCCGACGCGGAACTGCACCTCGATGTCGACACCGCGGTGGAGATCGCACTCGGGAAGGCCGACGCCGAGATCTGACCGGCTCGGGAGTGGCGTGACCAGGGCAGCGCAGCTGATGGGGCAGGAGGTGGTGCGCCCTGAGGGTGCACTGCGCGACGCTAGTATGACCGCATGTACGGTCCGGGTGCAGTGGAGCGATAGCGGAATGGCTGGTCGACCCGGACGTAAGGAAGAACTGCTCGCCACCTTCACCACGCATGTCGCCCGACGAGGGTACGACCAGACCAATCTCGGTGACATCGCCGCGGAGTTGGGTATGTCGAAGGGCACCATCGTTCACCACTTCGGGACCAAGGCGCAGATGCTCCGCGACCTCGAGAAGAAGTATGTGACGCGTCGACGTGCCGAGTTGGACGTGATCTGGCGGCGCCTGGATGCGCCCGCCGATCGCGTGGCCGCCGTCATCTACGCGAGTGTGCGGTATCACGTGATCGATCGCGCGGCCACCGTCGCCACGCAACGCGAGGTCATCCAGCTCGACGATGATCCCGAGATGCAGGCGATTCGTCAGGTGCGCACGGATATCGAGCGGTTGGTGCGCGATGAGATCGCTCGCGGGATCACCGCGGGAATCTTCCGTCGGGTCGATGCCGATGTCGCGACGATGCAGATCTTCGGTGCCACGCAATGGATGTGGACCTGGTTCGATCCGGCGGGGTGGCAGTCGGCGGAATCCGTCGGTGCTGCGATGGTCGACGTGACGCTCGGTGGGCTGCTGGCCGACCGGTGTGGCCTGGCCGAGCTGGCCGATCCGGCGGGCCGGGTCGGCCGAGTCGTTCGGGAGTGTCTCGCCGCGGCCGGCCCGGATTCGCCTGCCGCGCACACGCGTGACGCCGTGCGTCGCGGTGGCGAGGGGCCGGGTGCTCCGACGCCGGTGTGAGCGGCGCGGTCACAGATGTTCGGTGATCCGTTCGGCAACAACGGATCACGCCATGCAGGTGCCGATCACCTGAGGATTGCGCGCGCGGCGCGCTCACGTTCGGCGACGGCGTGGGCGTGCGCCTCCTCCTCGGAGGTGGTCACGGCGAGCAGTGCTGTGCCGGGTCCGGTCGACGGTGAGCGCTTGACCTGGATTCGGAAGCTGATCGCGGCGGCCACGAATGCGACGCCCGCCCCGACGGCGAGGCCGATGATGGCGCCGGTCGCCGCGCCCGATGCGGATTGGAAGAGGAACAGCCCGAGCAGCAAGAAGCCGACGAGGGCCAGTACGTAGGCGATCAGTGCGGGCGGGACGGGGGTGGACTTGTGTTGGGTGGTCATGACAACTCCTCGTGTGGTCGGTGTGGGTTGCGCGGGGGTGCGCTCGGCGATGGCGCGCAGGGTCTGTGCGGGATGGGCTCGCGTGACTCGCGGGGGCCATAGTGTCGCTACATGCTCTGTATCGATACATTTATTGTAGCGCTATTTGGGGCCGATTGCACTGCGGTAACCTGCATGAACTGCATAGGTCAGCAGGACAAGGGGTTTCGACGGCAAGGGGTTTCGAGAAATGGTCGACCGGCAGTCAGGCGGTACCGTCCGGCCCGAGGTGCGGGGCACTGCCGATGCCAAGATCGCTGCCGCGACCCTGGAACTGTTGCGGACGAAGGGGCCGGCCGCGGTCACCATCGACGGTGTGGCCGGGCGCTCCGGGGTGGCCCGGACCACGATCTATCGCCGTTTCTCCGGCCGCGACGAGATGCTCGCCGCGGCGCTGCTGGCCGTCGGCGTCCCCGATCCGGAGGGGGTCGGCGAGTCCGACGTCGAACGTCTGCGATGGGTGATCGAGAACGCCGGTGGACTGATCTTCGACGGGATCGGGCTCGGCGGTATCGCCGCGCTGGTGACCGGGGTGGATCCGCAGTTCACCGAGGTCTTCCGGCGCATCCTGGGCGTGCACCTGGCGGCATTGACCGAGTTGCTGGCGCGTGACCACGAGCGGACCGCCGACGGGCGCTTCGTCGAGATGCTCGTCGACGCGGTGGTCGGTGCGCTGGTGGCCGAGCACGCCCGCACCGGTGAGATCGCCGACGGCTGGACCGATCGCCTGCTCGACTTCTTCACCCCGGTGTTCCAGGCGCACATGACCGGCGGGAGCCGATAGCTCGCCGCCGGTCATGGCATTCGCAGATGAGGTTATGCGGGAACGGATTTCGTCGTGGCTTCCCGTCGCGTGGCGATCCAGAACAGCAGGCTTCCGCCGATCAGCCAGCCGGCGAGTACCAGCAACGGCCGGGTGATGCCCGCGCCGTCGAAGAAGGCGAGGTCGCGCAGCAGGGTGCCGGTGGCGCCGGGTGGCAGCATCTGACCGATCGTGCCCCACGGCGTGGGCAGCATCTCCGGGGCGCTGGTCAGCCCAGACAACGGATTGCCCAGCAGGATCAGCAGGACCGCGGCGATACCCAGGCCGGCACCACCGAACAGGCTCTTCAGGCCGAGGACGGTCATCGCGGTGGCGGCGATCCCGAGCACGGCGCCCAGGGAGGTCAGCCAGTAGTTCCCGTCCAGGGTGCCCACGACGAACTGCAGGGTGGCGGTCAGGCCCAGGCCACCGACCACGGCGAATGCGCCGACGGCGATCAGGCGATGGCGGGTCGTCCGGATGGTGAAGAGGATCGCGACGGCGCCGATCCATCCGCCCAGGGCCATCGGCAGGGCGCCGGCGGCCAGGCCTGCGCCACGGGGGTCGTCGGCCGGGAAGCTGCGCACGTTCTCCACGGTGGCCGTGGTCCCGTTGGCGGCGGCGACCTGCTCACCCATCTGCTGGACGGCGGTGGCAGCGGAGGCGCTTGCGGCCGTGGCGACCAGGACGTCGACCTCGTGGCCGGGGGTGAGGACCACCGCCCCGTAGATCTTGCGGTCGAGGATGGCCGCGCGTGCCGCGTCGGCGTCGTCGTATCGGCTGAAGTCGAAGCCGTCGGCCTTCGATTCGAGCTGTGCGGCAGCGGGTTCCGGTGCCACGATGCCGACCTGGATGCCGTGTGCGCCGGTGTTGACCGCGGGCAGCGCGAACGCCAGCAGGAGGACGCCCAGCAGGACGGTGAGGCCGACGACGAGTCCGACGACGTGGCGCAGGTCCTGCTCGGAGGTCTCGGTGGTGTCGGCAGTCCGGGCGGCCTCGGGGGTGCGTAGGTCGGGATCGGGGATGTCGGGTGCGGGGACGTCGGTGGTGGACATGTCGCGCTCCTCGGGGTGAGTGACCGGTCACCGTTAGATACGGTGCGTTTCTTATGTGGTCAACGTAGGCTATTCCCGCAGCGTGCACAAGTCCCGAATCGACGAACGGAGGACCACGGTGGCCGGAACCCGACGACGCGGCGCGGAACTCGAGGACGCCATCCATCGTGCGGTCCTCGACCAACTCGACGCCCACGGATACGCCGGCATCACCTTCGAGGGAGTCGCCGCCGCGGCCGGTACGAGCAAACCCGTGCTGTACCGGCGCTGGCCCACCAAGGCCGAACTCGTGTTCGCGGCGCTGCGCACCATGATCCGCCAGATCGTGCTGGCGGTCCCCGACACCGGGACCCTGTCGGGGGATCTGTCGGCGGCGTTGGGTGCCGTCCGCGACCACCTCGACACCTTCGACCGACGGACCCTGCTCGGACTGATCGCCGAGGTCGACGAGCGCACGGCGGATGCGTTGCGGCAGATGCTCTTCGACGTCGGGGCGCGCGTCGTCACACCGATTACGCAACGCGCTGCCGAGCGGGGTGAACTGGCCGACATGTCACTCCCGGACTGGCTGCTGGCCGTCCCGTTCGACCTCGCCCGCCACGACCTGCTGATCACCGGGGCGCTACCCGACGAACGGATCGAGGCGATCGTGACCGCCGTGGCGCTCCCGGCGTGGCAGAACTGGGCCGGATGACGTGCGTTCCGATCGCCCCACGTGGTGCATTGCGGTCTGGGCCCCTGGCTGAAGTAGACTCCCGGTGGCGGTCGGTGACCGGTGGTCAGCGCCATCCGCTCTCGTAGCTCAGGGGATAGAGCACGGCTCTCCTAAAGCCGGTGTCGCAGGTTCGAATCCTGCCGGGAGCACCAAGCCCCGGCGCGTCTGCGCTACGGTGTCCTGCGTGGCCTCCCCGAACGTTCAGACAGTCCTCGTCACCGGCGCGACCAGCGGAATCGGTGCCGAGGTGGCCAGGCAGATGGTGGCACGCGGACACCGCGTGTACGGCACCAGCCGCAACCCCGACACCGTCGCCGACCCCATTCCCGGCGTCACCTATGTCCGTCTCGACAACGCCGACTACGCGAGCGCCGACAGCTGTGCCGCCGAGGTCGGCGACGTCGACATCCTGATCAACAACGCGGGGGAGTCGCAGGCCGGGGCGCTCGAGGACACCCCGATGAGCGCCGTCGAGGACCTGTTCACCGTCAACGTCTTCGGTCCGATCGCCCTCACCAAGGCGGTCCTGCCGGGAATGCGCACACGCCGCCGCGGCACCGTGGTGATGGTGGGGTCGATGCTCTCGAGCTTTCCGGTGGCCTTCCGCTCCAACTATGCGGCCACCAAATCGGCGCTCAAGGCGTATGCGCTGGCCACCCGCCGAGAGGTGGCGCCCTACGGCATCCGGATGATCAGTGTCGAACCCGGGACCATCGCCACCGGCATCGGCGACCGCCGCAGTATCCACATCGCCGACGGCTCGCCGTACGCCGCCGAGTACCAGACCCTGGCGGCAGCCACCCGCCGTAACGAGGACGAGGGGATCGACGCCGCGACGATGGCCTCGGTGATCGTCGACGCCGCACTCGCCGACCATCCGAAACCCTTCTACGCCAAGGGCAACCGTGCCGAGATCGTGTTCCTGTTGCGTCGGCTGCTGCCGCGTCAGGTGATCCTCGACTTCACCGCACGCAAACATGGCCTGCCGCGGGTCTCGATCTGATCCATGCGAATCACTCTGCGCCTCATCGGGATCGGACCCGGCGGACCCCGACAGCTCACCCTCCAGGCGATCGATGCGATGGCCGACGTCGACGCCTTCCTCGCCCTCGACAAGGGGGCGGTCAAGAGCGGACTCCTCGACGCCCGGCGAGAGATCTTGGAACACCATGCTCCGCAGGGGTATTCGGTGATCGAGATCCCCGACCCGCCCCGTGACCGGCACCCCGCCGACTACGACGCCGAGGTGCGCCGCTGGCATGCCGCGCGTGCCGATCTGATCGCCCGGATCCTCACCGAGCAGGTCGGGGACGGCGGTGTCGCCGCCTTCCTGGTGTGGGGCGACCCGGCGCTCTACGACTCCACCCTGCGGATCGCCGACGACCTCGCCGCCCGCGACGATCTCGAGCTCTCCGTCGAGGTGATCCCCGGTGTGACCAGCGCCAGCGCCCTGACCGCGGCGCACCGGATCGTCGCGCACCGCATCGGCGAACCCATCCACATCACCACCGGGCGCCGCCTCGCCGACACCCCGGCCGGCGCCGACGGCAACCAGATCGTCATGCTCGACGCCGATCTCGCCTTCCGTCACACCGCCGATGCCGACGACCACATCTGGTGGGGTGCCTATCTGGGCACGCCCGACGAGATCCTGATCGAGGGTCGGGTCGGCGACGTCACCGACACCATCGTCGCCGCGCGCACGGAGGCCCGCGAACGGATCGGCTGGATCATGGACATCTACCTGCTGCGCAAGACCCGCAGCTGACGCGACACCCCGGTCACCACACGACTTCGGCCAGGACCTCCAGGATCGGCTCGGCCAGTTCGGGGCGGCAGATCACGAAGTCCGGCATGTATGGTTGCGGCTGGTTGTAGACGATCGCCGCCCCGTCCAGGCGGCTGCAATGCAACCCGGCCGCCTGCGCCACCCCCACCGGTGCGGCGTTGTCCCACTCGTACTGTCCGCCGGCGTGGACATAGGCGTCGGCGTCGCCGCGCACCACCGCCATGGCCTTGGCGCCGGCCGACCCGATCGGCGTCATCTGCAACCCGAGACGCTGCGCGACCAGGGTGACCTCATACGAGGTGCCCCAGCGCGAGACCGCGATCCGGCCGGACGGCTGCGCGGGCGGTGCGTCGACGGTGTCGGTGCGAAAGACCTCCCCGGCGGCCGGTAGCGCCACCGCGGCGTCGATGACCTGGCCGTCCTCGGTCAGGGCCACATGCACCGCCCAATGATCGCTGCCGGCGGCGAACTCGCTGGTGCCGTCCAGGGGGTCGATGATCCACACCCGCCGGGCGCTCGCCCGGTCACCGACGTCGCGCGCCTCCTCCGACAACACGGCATCGTGGGGACGGTGCCGGCGCAGCACCGCCCCGATCCAGGCCTGGGCGAGCGCATCGCCTGCGTCGCCGAGCATCCGGCCGCCCAGCAGGTCGCCGGAGCGCACCCCGAGCAGGATCTCTCCGGCTCCCTCGGCGATGCGGGCGGCCAGCTTGGCGTCGGAAAGGGCGGAGATCATCTGTTCACTAGAGCACACTGGAGACATGCCGGAACTCCCCGAGGTCACCGCGATCGCGGATTTCGTCGACGGCCGTGCCGCCGGACTCCCGATCCGGCGCGTCGACGTCGCATCACTGTCGGTACTCAAGACCGCCGACCCGCCGTACACCGCCCTGGTCGAGCGCATCATCGAATCGGTGGGCCGCGTCGGGAAATACCTGATCATCCGGACCGTCCCGGGGCCGGAGCACCCCGGCGCCGACCCGGTGCTGTTCCTGGTCATCCACCTCTCCCGGGCCGGCTGGCTGCGCTGGGCCGAGGACCTCTCGCCCCGACCGCTGCGCCCCGGCGGCAAGAGCCCGATCGCGCTGCGGGTGCACTGCGGACTGCCGGGGGAGGGATTCGACGTCACCGAGGCCGGCACTCAGAAACGCCTCGCGGGCTGGATCGTCCGGGATCTCTCGGAGGTCGAACGCATCGCGACCCTGGGCCCCGACGTGCTGGCGCTGAGCCGCGACGAGTTCGCCGACATCCTCGCCGGCGCGGGCGGACGGATCAAGAACGTCCTCACCGATCAGCGAATCGTGGCCGGGGTCGGCAACGCCTACTCCGACGAGATCCTGCACGCCGCCGAGCTCTCCCCGTTCGCCACCGCCAAGACGCTCACCGCAGACCAGGTCGACACCCTCTACCAGGCCATCCACGATGTCTTCACCGACGCCATCGGACGTCTCGAGGGGCAGCAGGTGGCGAAGCTCAAGTCGGAGAAGCGAACCGGACTGAAGGTGCACGCCCGTACCGGTCTGCCGTGTCCGGTGTGCGGCGACACCATCCGCGAGGTGTCCTTCACCGACCGCTCCTTCCAGTACTGTCCGACCTGCCAGACCGGCGGCAAGGTGCTCGCCGATCGTCGGATGTCGCGGCTGCTCAAGTGAACTCGCCCGATCCGCTCGTGGCGATGCTGCGGTCGGCGGGATGTGTCTTCGCCGAGGACGAGGCGACGATCCTGCGGGACGCCGCCGGCGGCGATGCCGGACTGCTGCAACGGTTGTGTGCCCGCCGGATTCACGGGGAACCACTCGAGCACGTCGTCGGCTGGGTGGCCTTCGCCGGACGGCGGCTGTCCGTGGGGCCGGGGGTGTTCGTGCCGCGTCGGCGGTCGGAACTGCTGGCCGCGGTGACCCTCGGCGCGGCCGCATAGATCCGGGAACCGACTGTGCTGGAGGACTATTGCGGGGTGGCTCCGATCGCGGCGACCGTGGCCGCCCATCTGCCGGCCGCTCACGTGCATGCCACCGACATCGACGAGCACGCCCTGGTCCACGCGCGCCGCAACGTCGGCGACGATCGGGTGTATCGCGGGGACGGACTGGCCGGTGTGCCCACCGATCTGCGGGGTGCGATCACCGTACTCGCCGCCGTCCCGCCGTATGTGCCGGCCGGGGCGCTGGCGCTGCTGCCGCACGAGGCCGCCGAGCACGAACCCCGCCGGGCGCTGCTGGCCGGCGCCGACGGGCTCGACGAGGTGCGGCGGCTGATCGTCGACGCGCACGCCTGGCTCGCCCCCGGCGGGCATCTGGCGATCGAGATGAACACCACCCAGGCCGACGTCATCGCCGCCGAGGCGGGTGAGAACCACACCGTCGCCCGCTTCGCCGACGCCGACGGCCAGACCGCCGTCCTCCGTCTCACCTGCACCGGCGGGTGAGTGCCACCCGATCTGACCGTCGGGTAGGTTGGCTGCCGTGACCCGCGACAAGATCCTGATCACCGGCGCCAGCTCCGGACTCGGCGAGGGGATGGCCCGCGCCTTCGCCGCCCGAGGCCGCTCGCTGGGCCTGGCCGCCAGACGCGCCGACCGGCTCGAGGCCCTGGCCGAGGAGATCGGCCCGTCCGCCGCGGCGGTTGCCGTCGCCCCGCTCGACGTCACCGACGTCGACTCGGTGCCCGTGGTCTTCGGGCGGTTGCGCGACGAGCTCGGTGGACTCGACCGGGTGATCGTGAACGCCGGCCTCGGTAAGGGTGCGCCGATGGGCACCGGCAAGATGCACGCCAACCTCGAGACCGTGCAGACCAACCTGATCGGTGCGATCGCCCAGGTCGAGGCCGCGCTGGAGATCTTCCGGGCACAGGGCCACGGCCATCTGGTGCTGATCAGCTCGATGAGCGCGGTACGCGGACTGCCCAAGGCGCAGACCGCGTACTCGGCGTCGAAGGCCGGACTCACCGCGATCGGCCAGGGGCTGCAGGCCGAGTTCGCGAACTCGCCGATCACCGTGTCGATCGTGCTGCCGGGCTATATCGAGACCGACATCAACCGCGGGGTCAAGACCGCGATGATGACCGACACCGACACCGGGGTACAGGCCCTGGTCAAGGCCATCGAGGCGGAGAAGGCGTATGCGCCGGTCCCGGCGTGGCCGTGGGTGCCGATCGCCGCGGCCCTGCGCCTGCTGCCGTCGGCGATCACCCGCCGGATGATCTGAGGCGCGGCTCGCGGCCGGTGAGGGATCAGCCGGCCGGTGCCGGTGAGTTCGGCGTCGCCGAGGCGGACGAGACCGGCGTCGGGGTACCCCACACCACCGGATCGGATTTGAAGTCGTACGACGCGTCGCCGGTGGTGTCGGCCCAATAGATGACACTGCCGAGTTCCTGATCCGGATCGGCATAGGCCACCAGGCAGGTGGCATAGGACTCGCCGCGCTTCATCTTCTCCGGCGGCTCCGGGTTGGCGCAGGCGGTCAGCGGCACCGACGGCGGCAGCGTCAGCGCCGGGGTGCGCCCGTCGGTGCTTCCGGCGAAGCCGACCACCGTGGGGGCGACGGCGGGTTTGACGCTCAGCGCGGTGACGGTCAGATAGATGAAATACGCCTTGCCGCCCTGCGTGGCATCGTCCGGGACGCCCGTACCAGGAGAGATGCCGGTGACCGTGTACATCGCGGTGGCACCGGCCGGGGCGAAGGCATTGGCGGGCAGCACCGCGGTGGCACCGAAGTCCAGCGTCGCGCCGGGGGTGGTCCGGGCGGCGGCACCGGCGGGTACCGTCACCGACGCCGACGTCGGGAACGACGACGTGGCCGGCGCCGTCGAGGGCTCCGACGTGGAGCAGGCGGTCAGTGCGGTGGCCAGGGCGGCACCGGTCAGCAGTACACCACCGACCGGCCGCAGGGCTCGGGTACGACGCAACAACACAGGCGAGGTCACCTGCGTAAGGTAACCGATGTGGCGGGATTGCAGAGTCAAGTGGTCGGCGACGGGGCGTTTCAGATATTCGGTGGTGAGGACGCCGCGCGACTCGACGAACTGCTCGCCGACGTCTTCGGACGCGACGACATCGCGGTGCTGGCCGCCGACTGGCGCGGCATCGTCTACTTCACCCTCGCCGACGACGAGGAGGCCGACCCGGACACCGTGATCGGCTTCGACGCCTCGAGTGGCAGCTCCGGACCGCTGGCCACCGTCGACGAGGTGCTCGCCGCGGTCGGCGACGGTGACATCGCCGAGGCCGTCGATGCCGAGAGCTTCGCCGAATGGCGCGAGATGACCGGCGCCCCGCCCCTGACACTGGGCCAGTGCGTACCGCCGGTGATGCCGGAATTCCTCGGTGGCGACCCGGCCGAACGCGCGGCCGAGGCCGGAGACCTGATCGGCCACGTCGCGGCGTCGGCGACGCTGATGGGCCGGCTCGAGGAACTCGGTGTGGCACCCGGCGACGAGATCCCCGAGGAGATCTTCGACGCCGGGCGCTGGCAGTGAGCCGCCGGGTCTAGGCCTGTCGGCCACGCTGGGTGCGGTACCACCGCACCAGCTCGTCGGTCGACGAGTCTGATTGCGCCACAGGTGCTTGCGCATCGGTGATCACCCCGAGCAGTTCGATCGCCTGGGTCTTGCCGAGTTCCACACCCCACTGGTCGAACGGGTTGATCCCCCAGATCGCGCCCTCGACGAAGACCTGGTGCTCGTAGAGGGCGATCAGCTGTCCGATCACCGACGGGGTGAGTTCCGGTGCCAGAATCGACGTGGTCGGACGATTGCCGGGCATCACCTTGTGCGGCACCACATCCGGCGCGACACCCTCGGCGGCGATCTCCTCGGCGGTCTTGCCGAAGGCCAGCACCTTGGTCTGGGCGAAGTAGTTGCTCATCAGCAGATCGTGCATCGAGCCGGGCTCGCCGTCGGCCTCGCCGTGTGCCGACAGCACGGGGAGATCATCTGTGGGACGGGCGAATCCGATGAAGTCGGCGGGAACCATCCGGGTGCCCTGGTGCAGCAGCTGGTAGAACGCGTGCTGGCCGTTGGTGCCCGGCTCACCCCAGAACACCTCGCCGGTGTCGGTGGTGACCGGCCGGCCGGTGGCGGTGACCGACTTGCCGTTGGACTCCATCGTCAGCTGCTGCAGGTAGGCCGCGAAGCGTGCCATGTCATTGGAGTAGGGGAGCACCACCCGCGACTGGGCATCCCAGAAGTTGCTGTACCACAATCCGATCAGGCCCAGGATGACCGGCGCATTGGCCTCCAGGGGTGCGGTGCGGAAGTGCTCGTCGACGAGGTGGAAGCCCGCGAGGAACTCACCGAACCGTTCGCGGCCGACGGCCGCCATCACCGACAGCCCGATCGCCGAGTCCACCGAGTAGCGGCCGCCGACCCAGTCCCAGAAGCCGAACATGTTGGCCGTGTCGATCCCGAAGGCCGCGACGCGGTCGGCGTTGGTGCTCACGGCCACAAAGTGTTTCGCCACCGCATCGGTGCCGGCATCCAGGCCGGTGAGCAACCATGAGCGCGCCGCGGCGGCATTGGTCAGGGTCTCCAGCGTCCCGAAGGTCTTGGACGCGATGATGAACAGCGTCGTCTCCGGGTCGAGGTCGGCGAGCGTGGCCACCAGATCGGCGGGGTCGACATTGGAGACGAAGTGGCAGCGGATGGGGGTGTCTACGTAGTGACGCAGGGCCTGATAGACCATCACCGGACCGAGATCGGACCCGCCGATGCCGATGTTGACCACATCGGTGATCGATTTGCCGGTGTGGCCCTTCCATTCTCCGCTGCGCAGCCGATCGGTGAAGGCTCCCATCGCATCCAGGACCGCATGCACGTCGGTGACGATGTCCTGTCCGTCGACGACGAGTTCGGCGTCGGCCGGCAACCGCAGCGCGGTGTGCAGGACGGCGCGGTCTTCGGAGGTGTTGATGTGGGCGCCGGCGAACATCGCGTCGCGACGCTCCTCGAGTCCGGCCTCGCGGGCCAGCGCGAACAGCAGATCGAGGGTCTCGCGCAGCACCCGGTGTTTGGCGTAGTCGATGTGCAGATCACCCACGTCGACGGTGAGTTCGCGTCCGCGGGCGGGATCGGCGTCGAAGACCTCCCGCAGATGCAGGGAGTCGACCTGCGCCTGATGGGCGGTGAGCGCCTGCCAGGCCTCGGTTGCCGTGATGTCGGGGTTGTCGGTCGTGTTGCCGTCGGTACCGTCGAGGTCACTGGTCATGCTCACCACCCTATGTGGTGGTGAGACTCGTGGCGATACGACATTTGTGGCGCACGCCACACGATCCGGGGGCTGTGTGGGTGGCCGGGTCAGCGCCCGAGCGGGCCCCGGCCGAGCCGTAGCAGCAGCATCGCGAGGGTGTGTCCCTCCTGGCCGAGCTCGGCGAACCGGTCGAGCACCTTGACCTCACGGCTGTGCACCAGCCGCGGTCCGCCCGATGCCATGCGCGCGGCACCGATCTTCTTCGACACGGCCGATCGTCGCTTGACGGCGGCCAGGATCACCGCGTCGAGGCGGTCGATCTCGCCGCGCAGGACGTCGATGTCATCGCTGAGGGCCGACACGTCGGACTGCAGCTCGTAGTACGACAGATCGATCGAGTCCGCGAACGAGCCCGACGATCCGCTGGTGGGGTCTGTCACTCCGCCGATTTTGCCACGCGGCTTTCGGGCCGGGGACACTGGTGGCCATGCCCAGCCCGCGGACGGTGCCGTCCACACCCGATCATTGCGACCGACCATCGGCCTCGGAGACGGCATCGCCGTGGCGATTGGCCCTGGTCGCGCCGTCGGTGCCGGTCCTGGTGGCGATCGCGCTGATCGTGGCGCAACTGGTCATCCGCGGATGGCTGGCGGGCACCGGGAACTTCTACTGGGACGACCTGATCCTGATCGGCCGCGCGTCCACGCAGCCGATCCTGTCGTGGGAGTTCCTCGGGCACTCACACGACGGGCACTTCATGCCGGCCGCGTTCCTGGTGGCCGGTGTCTCCACCGTGCTCGCCCCGGTCACCTGGGCGTTGCCGGCGGCCACCCTGGTGGTGCTGCAGGCGATTGCGTCCCTGGCGGTGTGGCGGATGATCCGCACCGTCGTGCCGCCTGCGGCCGACGGGCCCACCTCCCGGCGTGATCTCGCCGCGCTGGGGGCGCTGGCGTTCTATCTGTTCACACCGATGACGGTGGCGGGTTTCGTGTGGTGGGCGGCCGGGCTGAACACGCTGCCGATGCAGGCGGCGATGGCCTGGATCGTCGCCGATGCGGTGATCCTGGTGCGCGGCGACGTCGACCCGCGGCGCGCCCGCCTGATCGTCATCCGGTCGGCCGTGGTCTTCGTGGTGGCGCTGGCGTTCTTCGAGAAGTCGCTGTTCATCCTGCCGGTGGCGTTCGCCGCCGCCGTGCTCGCCGCGCGGTTCTCCGATCGGCCGCCGCTGACCGTGGCCTTCGTCCGGGGCCGTCGGCTGTGGACGGTGCTCGGCATCGTCTTTGTCGCGTGGGCGCTGGCGTTCGTCTCGATCTCTGACGCCACCGCCGGCGAGCACTCGATCTCGCAGACCGCACATCTGGTGTGGCGGTCGATCGACAACGCCGTGGTGCCGTCGCTGGTCGGTGGTCCGTGGGACTGGCAACGATGGGTGCCGAGCCCGCCGATGGGTTTCGCGCCGGTCTGGATGATCGTGGCGGGCTGGGTGCTGGCGGCCGCCCTGGTGGTGGTGGCGGTGCGTCTGCGGACCGGTGCGATCGCGGTGCTGATCTGTGCGGCGCTCTACGTGGTGGTGGCGCAGATCCCGGTGATGTGGAACCGGTCGTCGGCCAACACCGCACTGGAACTCGCCCAGACCATGCGCTACCTGCCCGATTCCGCGTTGGTGCTGACCCTCGCCGCGGCGCTGATCATCGGTGCGCCCGCGCGCCGCGATGTGCCGGCCGCACCACGGCACGCGCGCGTCGACGACACCTCCGAGTCGCCGATGACGGCGCCGGCCGTGCCGGCCGGTCTGCTCGTCGGCGCGGTCCTGTTCGCGTCGTCGATGCTGTCGCTGGCGTCGTACCAGTCGTCGTGGACCGACGACCCCACCGGGCCGTATCTGGACAACGCCACGCGCGCGCTCGCGGCCAATCGCGATCACCGGATGTTCGATCAGCAACTGCCGCTGGAGGTGCTGCTGCCGGTGGCCTTCCCGGAGAACCAGATCAGCCACACCTTCGGTCGGGTCTCCGACCGCCCCGAGTTCGGGGGGTGGACCGATCGGCTCAACGTGCTCGACCCCGCGGGCAACCTCACCGCCGGCGCGGTCACCCCGCAACGGACGATCGTCGCGGGCCGGGGGACCTGCGCACGGCCCGAGCTGACCGGTCCCGCCGACCTGCGCCTCGACGGTCCGCTGCTGCGCTGGCGGTGGACCCTCGCGTTGACCTACTGCGCCAACCGGTCCGGCGAGGTCGAGTTCTCCCTCGACGGCGGGAGCCCGATCCGGGTGCCGGTCACCGCCGGACTGCACGCGGTCTATGTGCAGCTCGACGGTTCCGGGACCGCCGTCCACGTCCGGCCGATCACCGCCGGGCTCGCCCTGCACACCGGTGAGGGTCGTGTCGGTGAGGTGGTCGACGCCGCCCTGCTCGGCGGGTGAAGTCCGGTGGCCGGGCGCCTCAGCTCTCCTGTTCGGCCAGGTACACGGTGATCTTGTCGCCGAGGCCGGCCTGGATCACCATCGCCTTGAGGGCGTCGACCGTCTTCTGTTCGGGGCTGTAGTAGACGATCCGGCCGTCACCGGCGGCCGACGCCTGCTTGGTCATCTGGTCGCGCAGGGTGGCGGTGCCCGACCAGGACGGGTCGAAGGTGGTGCCGGTCACGTGGTCGGAATAGCCGGGGGCGAAGGCCACCAGATAGGCGCCACGGGGACCGTAGCCGTCGAACAGGTAGTCACCGCGCTTGATCACATAACTGCTCGGCAGGCCGGCGATGTAGAAGTTGTACCTCGCGGCGTCGGGCCGCTTGGTGCCGGTGCGCTGCATCGTGAACTGGCGTTGTGTGGCCTCCACGTTGGACTTCAGATAGTCGGCCAGGTCTTCGGTGCCGTAGTCCAGGAACGGCAGATAGGTCAGCTTCACGTTGGGGCGAATCGAGCCGCCGCCGGCACCGAGGTTGGTCGCGACACACCGGGTGCTGCCGGTGCGGCCGAAGTCGACGCGGACCACCGGCGTACACGTCCCGCCGACCGCACCGGCCGGCTGCGAGTTGACGGCGAAGTTGATCGTGAGGCCGTAGTTGACGTGCCCGGGAACGGCGTCGTCGTTGTTCTGCGGGGTGCCCGACACGGTGAAGTCGTAGCCGCACGCGACGTTGGTGCAGTCGCCGGTCTGCTTCCAGTCGAGGATGCCGAGCCGGGCGTTGGGCAGGTTCTCCAGCAGCATGCCGGGGGCCGGGACCGAGCCGAGCTGGGTGGTCAGCCCGCGCTGGCCGTCGAACACGGAGTTGAGCTGGTCCACCGGCAGCGGGGTGACGTCGGTGTCGAGCTGATAGGTGGTCCGGCCACTGGGGGTGGCGTACTCGCCCTTGATGTGGGTGATCGCCTTGGTCGACGGGTCGAAGGTGATCTCCCACTTGCCTGCGCGCACCTTGTTCTCGGCGAGTGTCTCGATCGGCGGGTCGGAGGTCGGCCAGAAGCGGGCGTCGGGGGTGTTGGCGTTCGGTGCGGCCAGCTCGGCGCCGAGGGTCGGCGGCGACACGAGGTCGGCGTTGCCGATGCGACCGGCCATGATCTGCGGGGACAGGATCGAGCCCAGCGACGGCATGGCCCACTCGGCGCTGGCCCACACATTGTCGAACGGGGCGAGGTCGACATCCTTCAGGGTGTCGGCCGACAGCAGTTTCTGCCAGAAGGCGGTCGGCCCCTTCGCGAAGCCGTAGTTGCCGATCTGGGTGTAGTCGGCGCGCTGGCCGTCGACGGTGACCTGGCCCGACGCATTGTTGGACAGGGTGACCGTCAGGTCGCTGAGCTGGTAGGTCTCGGTGGAGCTGCCGTACTTCTGGACGAGGGTCCCGTTGTAGCGGGCGCCGGGGCTGCTGCCGTACTGGAAGGCCACCTGGTCGAGACTGGACTGCGCGCGGAACGCCGGTGTCGCCTCTGCGGCTCCCGACGCACTCCACGGGATGAACGACAGCACCAGGGCGACGATCACCGCCACGGCGCCGATTGCGGACAACAGCAGGGCAAAAACCTTCGTCGAGTTCGTCATGGCTCGTTTCCTCGGTGGTCGCTGCACGGCGGCTGATCAACACTAAACACGACATCGCCCGCGCGGGACACCTTTGCCGACGCGAACGAATGACGCGTCGGATCGTTCCACAGCGGGTTCCGGCGCGTCCGGGGCTGTCGGGGTCCCGGGGTAGCCTGAGATACCGATGACCAGTTCTGTTCACCCCGCTTCCCGCCGCCCGGCCCAGTCTGTGTCGGCGCGTCCCGTCGATGCCGCCGGGAGTCCCGCCGACGACCGTGTCGCCCGTCTGCTCGACGGGCTCAACCCGCAGCAGCGTGAGGCGGTGGTGCATTCGGGTCCGCCGCTGCTGATCGTGGCCGGTGCCGGATCGGGTAAGACCTCTGTGCTCACCCGGCGGATCGCCTATCTGCTCGCCGCCCGGGATGTGACGCCGGGACAGATCCTGGCGATCACCTTCACCAACAAGGCCGCCGCCGAGATGCGCGAGCGTGTCATCTCGCTGGTCGGTCCGCGCGCATCGTTCATGTGGGTGTCGACCTTCCACTCGACCTGTGTGCGCATCCTGCGCGCCCAGTCGGCGCTGCTGGCACCGATGAACTCCAACTTCTCCATCTACGACTCCGACGACTCCAAGCGTCTGCTCGGGATGGTGATCGGCGATCTGCAGCTCGACCCCAAGAAGTTCGCGCCTCGCGGGGTGGCGGTGAGCATCTCGAATCTGAAGAACGAACTGATCGACCCCGATCAGGCACTCACCGATGCCGGTGACGAGCCCACCGCGCGCACGATCGCCCAGATCTACGGCGAGTACCAGCGGCGGCTGCGGGCGGGCAATGCCTTCGACTTCGACGACCTGATCGGCGAGACCGTCGCCCTGCTGCAACGTCACCCCGAGGTGGCCGAGTACTACCGGCGTCGGTTCCGTCACGTCATGGTCGACGAGTACCAGGACACCAACCACGCGCAGTACGTGCTGATCCGTGAGCTCGTCGGTCTCGATGCCGGTGCCACCGCTGCGGCGGTGCCGCCGTCGGAGCTGTGCGTGGTGGGTGACGCCGACCAGTCGATCTATGCGTTCCGTGGTGCCACGATCCGCAACATCGAAGAGTTCGAGCGCGACTTCACCAACGCGGAAACCATTCTGCTGGAACAGAACTACCGCTCGACGCAGACCATCCTGTCGGCGGCGAACGCGGTGATCGCGCAGAACCCGAACCGGCGCGAGAAGCGTCTGTGGACCGATTCCGGTGACGGCGAGCTGATCGTCGGGTTCGTCGCCGAGTCCGATCGCGACGAGTCGATGTTCGTGGCCACCGAGATCGAACGGCTCACCGACCACACCATCGGCGGCGCCCAGAGCAACACCTACGGCGACGTCGCCGTGTTCTACCGCACCAACACCGGGTCACGTGCGCTGGAGGAGGTGTTCGTCCGGCACGGCATCCCCTACAAGGTGGTCGGCGGGACCAAGTTCTACGAACGCAAGGAGGTCCGCGACATCGTCGCGTACCTGCGTGTGGTGGCCAACCCGGACGATTCGGTGAGTCTGCGTCGCATCCTGAACACCCCCCGACGTGGTATCGGCGATCGTGCCGAGGCCTGTGTGGCCGTCCATTCGGAGAACCGGGGGATCTCGTTCTACCAGGCGCTGGTGGAGGGTGCGGCCGGTCAGGTGGCGCTCCTGAACACCCGCGCGGTCAAGCAGATCGGCGGATTCGTCGACCTGATCGAGGGATTGCGCACCGACTTCCTGGTGACCTTCGCGGCGGAGGGTGAGGCCGAGTCCGACACCGCCGTGATCGATGCGACCGAGGAGGCCGCCGACATCGGTGAACTCGTCGACGCGATCGTCGACCGCAGCGGGTACCGCGCCGAGCTCGAGGGTTCGAGTGACCCGCAGGACGGTGCCCGCCTGGACAACCTCAACGAGTTGATCTCGGTGGCACGGGAATTCAGTCTCGAGGCCGCCGAGGCGGCAGCCGAGCTCGACGAGGAAGAGCAGCAGATGCGCGAGGGGGAGCCCGAGCCGGGTTCGCTCGCGGCCTTCCTCGAGAAGGTGGCCCTCGTCGCCGACGCCGACCAGCTGCCCGACGAGGGCGAGGGTGTGGTCACGTTGATGACGCTGCACACCGCCAAGGGCCTGGAGTTCCCGGTGGTCTTCGTGACCGGTTGGGAGGACGGGCATTTCCCGCACATGCGTGCCCTCGGCGATCCGAACGAACTGAGCGAGGAGCGGCGACTCGCCTATGTCGGCATCACCCGCGCCAAGCAGCGGCTGTACCTGACCCGTGCGCTCACCCGTGCATCCTGGGGTCAGCCGGTGTCGAATCCGGAATCCCGTTTCCTGCAGGAGATCCCGCAGCACCTGATCGAATGGCGTCAGACCGAGCGCCGTCGGTCGGGCCGTGGCCACGGTTCCTCCGGCGGGGTGTTCGGCCGCGGTGACTCAGCGCGCAGCGATTCCGGTCGGGGACTCGGCCGGGCGTCGTACTCCTCCGATCCCAACCGTGGGCGCAACAAACAGGTGAACTACGAGATCGGTGAGCGGATGAACCATCCGAAGTACGGTCTGGGCAAGGCCGTCGCCAAGGAGGGTAACGGTCCCACCGAGCGCGTCACCTTCGACTTCGGTGGCGGCGTCGGCCGTATGACGTTCATGACCCTGGGTGGTCTGCCAGGGGAGAAGCTGTAGCGCGATCCACCCGGGTTGGCCATCGGTCAGCCGACTCGGAAGTGGTTGCGGACAAGTGTGTGTCACGGTAGCCCGACTTAAAACATAAGCGGTGCACGGTGGTTGAGCCGGGACCGAGCGGAGCGAGGACCCGTGTCGAAACCTCGGTCAGTCGACGTTGGATGTGGTTGCGGACATGTGTGTGTTACGGGGTTTCGACGGTCGGTCGGCCTCGCTGCGCGAGGACGTCCTGCTCAACCATCGAGGGGGGTGCGGTGCACGGTGGTTGAGCCGGCCATCGGTCGGCCGACGTCGGAAGTGGTTGCGGACAAAAAGGGATCTCGCGGTATCCCGGCTCAAAACGTGAGCGGTGCACGGTGGTTGAGCCGGGACCGAGCGGAGCGAGGACCCGTGTCGAAACCTCGGTCAGCCGATGTCGGGTGTGGTTGCGGACATGTGTGTGTTACGGGGTTTCGACGGCCGGTCGGCCTCGCTGGGCGAGGACGTCCTGCTCAACCATCGAGAGGGGTTGGGGTGCAAGGTGGTTGAGCCGGCATTGGTCGGCTGACGTCGGATGTGGTTGCGGACAAGTGTGTGTCACGGGGTTTCGACGGCCGGTCGGCCTCGCTGGGCGAGGACGTCCTGCTCAACCATCGAGGGGGGTGCGGTGCACGGTGGTTGAGCCGGCCATCGGTCAGCCGACGTCGGAAGTGGTAGCGGACAAGAGGATCTCGCGGTATCCCGGCTCAAAACGTGAGCGGTGCACGGTGGTTGAGCCGGGACCGAGCGGAGCGAGGACCCGTGTCGAAACCTCTGTAAGCCGACTTCGGATGTGGTTGCGGACATGTGTGTGTTACGGGGTTTCGACGGCCGGTCGGCCTCGCTGGGCGAGGACGTCCTGCTCAACCATCGAGAGGGGTTGGGGCGCACGGTGGTCGAGCCGGCCATCGGTCAGTCGACGTCGGGTGTGGTTGCGGACATGTGTGTGTCACGGGGTTTCGACGGCCGGTCGGCCTCGCTGCGCGAGGTCGTCCTGCTCAACCATCGAGAGGGGTTGCGGTGCCGACCATCGGTCAGCCGAGGCCGGGCTTATCCGCCGTACGACGGCAGTTTGATGCCGTGAGTGGCGAGCCAGGGTGCCGGGTCGATCTTGGTGACACCGTTCTTCCACACCTCGAAGTGCAGGTGCGGTCCGGTGGAGAAGCCCTCGTTGCCGACCAGGGCGATGGTCTGCCCGGCGGTCACGTGCTGGCCTTTCTGGACCAGCACACCGGAGGAGGACATGTGGCCGTACATGGTGACGGTGCCGTCGTCGGCGCGTACCTGTACCCAGTTGCCGTAGCCCGACGCGGGACCGGCGTTGATCACGACACCGTCGGTGACGGCGTGGATCGGGGTGCCGAGGGGGCAGGCGAGGTCGATGCCGCCGTGGAAGCTGCCCCAGCGGTTGGCGAACAGCGAGGTGAATGCGCAACCGGGCTTGGAGAAGTCGATCGGGGTGGCGAACAGCGGGCGGCTGGCGGCGGCCTCGCGGGCGGCCTCGGCGGCTGCGAGCTGCTTGCCGACGACCAGCTGGTCGCTGTACATGCTGGTGTCCTGGTCCGACGCCGACATCGCGACGCCCGGGCCGGTGTCGACGGCCGGTGCGGCGTCGCCGACATTGGCTGCCGGAACCGGTGCGCCGGTGGGGGTGTTGTCGGAGGTGCCGACATGTGCGGCGGCGGCGAGTGCGGCACCTGCGGCCACGGCGACGAGCGCGGCACGTCCGCCACGCAGTGCGTGCGGCGGTGCGGCGATGCGGTGCTTGCCGCGCGACCGGACGGGCGCGCCCGCGGAACGTCGGGTGAAGTCGAACTCGGGGGTCTCGGTGACCTCGCCGACGTGCTCGTCGGGCTCGGTGTAGGTGTCGAGGTGTGCGCCGTCGACATCGAACGGGGCCTCGTGGCGGTACCGATCGAATTCACCCTCGGGGATCAGGATGTCCTGGGTGATCTCGGCGGTGGATGTCCGGCGGCGGGTCGACCAGTCGTCGTTGTCCCAGTCGTAGCGCTCGTCGACCTCATCGGTGATGACCGGGATGATGGTGGTCAGCTCTTCGGCGCCCGGGTATCCACGTCCCGCCAAGTCGTTCACCTCATCTCGTTCGTGCGCTTCGGGGCCGGCGTTGGCGGGACCTGTGATCCGGGTCGGAACCCGGCGTCTGGTGGTCCGTGACGACCCGCGACTGCATGCCGACGGTAACGAAATGATTGCGGCAAGTCCAACGTTCAGACGGTGAAATGGCCTAAGTTGTGAGTTGAGTCACAGAATGGTGACAGTCCTCGTACTGGTGGCAATCGACACTATTCTATGGCAAATTCTCGGCATTTCGGGGCGAGATCGGGGCCGAAATGCCGCCTGACCGGCGAGTAAGGTGCCGTATCGCCTGCCGAGCGAGTGATCTGTCGCACAAGGATCGGAGGTTCTGTCAAGGCGATCGGGGGGCAGGTTTAAAGTCCGATATGGCCCGCGTTACATCCACCGAGGGCCGGCAAAATCTACGAGATGGTGAGCTGAATGGATCTCTTCGAATACCAGGCGAAGGAACTGTTCGCCAAGCATGGGGTTCCCACCACACCCGGGCGGGTGACCGACACTGCCGCCGACGCACGGGCGATCGCCGAAGAAATCGGCAAGCCTGTGATGATCAAGGCACAGGTCAAGACCGGCGGACGTGGCAAGGCAGGCGGCGTGAAGTTCGCCGCAACCCCTGACGACGCGCAGACCCACGCCGAAAACATCCTTGGTCTCGACATCAAGGGTCACATCGTCAAGAAGCTGCTGGTGGCCGAGGCCAGCGACATCGCGGAGGAGTACTACATCTCCTTCCTGCTCGATCGCGCCAACCGCACCTACCTGGCCATGTGCTCGGTCGAGGGCGGCATGGAGATCGAAGAGGTCGCCGCGACCAAGCCCGAGCGTCTGGCCAAGGTCGCCGTCGACGCCGTGAAGGGTGTCGATCTGGCGTTCGCGCGCTCCATCGCCGAGCAGGGTCACCTGCCCGCCGAGGTGCTCGACGCCGCAGCCGTGACCATCCAGAAGCTCTGGGAGGTCTTCGTCGCCGAGGACGCACTGCTGGTCGAGGTGAACCCGCTGGTGCGCACCCCCGACGATCAGATCCTGGCCCTCGACGGCAAGGTCTCGCTCGACGCCAACGCCGACTTCCGTCAGCCCGGCCACGAGGAGTTCGAGGATCGCGACGCGACCGATCCCCTGGAGCTCAAGGCCAAGGAGAACGACCTCAACTACGTCAAGCTCGACGGTGAGGTCGGCATCATCGGTAACGGTGCAGGTCTGGTCATGTCGACCCTGGACGTCGTCGCCTACGCCGGTGAGAACCACGGTGGCGTCAAGCCCGCGAACTTCCTCGACATCGGTGGCGGCGCCTCGGCCGAGGTCATGGCCGCAGGCCTGGACGTCATCCTGAACGACGAGCAGGTCAAGAGCGTCTTCGTGAACGTCTTCGGTGGCATCACCGCATGTGACGCCGTCGCCAACGGCATCGTGGGTGCGCTCGCCAAGCTCGGCGACGAGGCCAACAAGCCGCTCGTCGTGCGTCTCGACGGCAACAAGGTCGAAGAAGGCCGCAAGATCCTCGCCGATGCCAACCACCCGCTGGTGACGCTCGCCGAGACCATGGACTCCGGCGCCGACAAGGCCGCCGAACTGGCGAGCAAGTGAGGTAGAGCCAATGTCGATCTTCCTGAACAAGGACAACAAGGTCATCGTCCAGGGCATCACCGGCGGTGAGGGAACCAAGCACACCGCCCTGATGCTCAAGGCCGGCACCAACGTCGTGGGCGGCGTCAACGCCCGCAAGGCCGGCACCACCGTGTCGCACGTCGACGCCGACGGCAACGCCGTCGAGCTGCCGGTGTTCGCCTCGGTCGCCGAGGCCATGAAGGAGACCGGGGCCGACACCTCGATCGCCTTCGTCCCGCCGAAGTTCTCCAAGGACGCCATCATCGAGGCCATCGACGCGGAGATCCCGCTGCTCGTGGTCATCACCGAGGGCATCCCGGTGCAGGACTCCGCGTACGCGTGGGCCTACAACGTCGAGAAGGGCGCCAAGACCCGCATCATCGGCCCGAACTGCCCCGGCATCATCACCCCGGGTGAGGCACTGGTCGGCATCACGCCGAACAACATCACCGGCAAGGGCCCGATCGGACTGGTCTCCAAGTCCGGCACCCTGACCTACCAGATGATGTACGAGCTGCGTGACCTCGGCTTCTCCACCGCCATCGGCATCGGCGGCGACCCGGTCATCGGTACCACCCACATCGACGCCATCGAGGCGTTCGAGAAGGACCCGGAGACCAAGCTGATCGTCATGATCGGTGAGATCGGTGGCGACGCCGAGGAGCGTGCCGCCGACTACATCCAGGCCAACGTCTCCAAGCCGGTCGTCGGCTACGTCGCGGGCTTCACCGCGCCGGAGGGCAAGACCATGGGCCACGCCGGCGCCATCGTGTCCGGCAGCTCGGGCACCGCGCAGGCCAAGAAGGAAGCCCTCGAGGCCGCGGGCGTGAAGGTCGGCAAGACGCCGTCCGAGACCGCCAAGCTGGCTCGCGAGCTCTTCGACAAGCTCTGACACCAGACCCGTAGATCGAGAACTCCCACCCACCCCGCGATCCGGGGTCGGTGGGAGTTCTTGTCTGTCCAGGGGGTCGGGCTCGGCGGTGCGCGCGTCTACCGGGTCGTGGTGTCCGCGAGCCGGCTCAGTCCCTTCTCGAAGTCCTTGCCGAGGATCCGGTCGAACAGTCCCAGTGGGGCGGCGATCCGGCTGAACACCGAGTGGTCGCCGGTCATCGTCCAGGTGACCACCGAGGTGCCGTCGTGTTCGGCGATGTCGAAGGTGCTGGTGCTCGTCGAACGCATCGGCTTCTCGAAGCGGACGCGGATCGAGACGCGTGACGGTTGGGTCGCGTCCACGACCTCCATCTCACCGGCGCCGGCCTTACGGTTGCCCGACCACGCATACCGGGCGCCGGGCCCCTGCTCGGCGCCGGAGTACGTGCGCTGCAGCGCGGGGTCGAGATCCTCCCACGGGGACCAGTCGACCCAGCGATGGAGATCGACGATGTGCGGGTAGATCCGGGCGGCGGGTGCGGCGATCGTGGTACTTCGGGTCACGCGGTAGGTGCCGGACATGACTGCTCCTTGACGGTGTGGTGTGGTGTCCGAGGTATCGACTCGACCGGTCCTCAGAACTCATCGGTACCCGGGAACCGCCGACCCGCGTCCTCCATTGTCGCCACCGGGCTCTGGCCCGGCGCTGTATCGGTGTCTGTCAATATAGACATATGTCGATACATGACCCGGCGGCGTGCTGTGCTCCCTTGTCCTCCGAGCCGCTGTCGGCGGCCGACGCGGCGATGCTGACGCCACTGTTCAAGGCGCTCGCCGATCCGGTGCGGCTTCGGTTGCTGAGCTCGGTTGCCAGTCACGTCGGCGGTGAGGCATGTGTCTGCGATATATCGTCCGGTGTCGATGTCACGCAGCCGACGATCTCCCATCATCTGCGAGTGCTGCGCGAAGCGGGGCTTCTCGAGTCCGAGCGTCGTGGGACATGGGTGTACTACCGGGTTGTTCCGTCTGTGCTGCAACGACTCTCGTCGTTCTTTCTGATCGATCATGAGGCGTCGATGATCGGATCGGTCTGTGAGGACGGGCGGTGACGGGCGCTTCGGCGGTGGCCGCCGGTCGTGATGTCGTCGTCGGGAAGCTGTCGGTACTCGACCGGTTCCTGCCGGTGTGGATCGGTGTGGCGATGGTTGTCGGCCTCGGTCTGGGGCGGCTGGTGCCCGGTGTGGACACGGCGATCTCAGCGGTCTCCGTGGACGGGATCTCGCTGCCGATCGCGATCGGACTGCTGGTGATGATGTATCCGGTGTTGGCGAAGGTTCGCTACGACCGACTCGACACCGTCACCGGTGACCGCAGACTCCTGGTCTGCTCGCTGTTGCTGAACTGGATCGTCGGACCGGCGGTGATGTTCGTGCTGGCCTGGCTGATGCTGCCCGACCTGCCGGAGTACCGGACCGGGCTGATCATCGTCGGGCTGGCCAGGTGCATCGCGATGGTGATCATCTGGAACGACCTCGCGTGCGGGGACCGCGAGGCCGCTGCTGTACTGGTGGCGATCAATTCGGTGTTCCAGGTGATCATGTTCGCGGTGCTCGGCTGGTTCTATCTGTCGGTGTTGCCCGGCCGGCTCGGACTGGATCAGACCACCATCGACACCTCGCCGTGGGAGATCGCGAAATCGGTGCTGATCTTTCTCGGAATCCCGCTTCTCGCAGGGTTCCTCACCCGGCGCATCGGGGAGAGGGTCAAGGGGCGCAGCTGGTATGAGACGAAACTGCTGCCGCACCTCGGGCCGTGGGCGCTGTACGGGTTGTTGTTCACGATCGTGATCCTGTTCGTCCTCCAGGGCCATCAGATCGTCTCCCGTCCGTGGGACGTCGCGCGGATCGCGCTGCCGCTGCTGGCGTACTTCGCGATCATGTGGGGCGGCGGATACCTGATCGGTGCGCTGGCGGGGATGGGCTACGAGCGGACCACGACCTTGGCGTTCACCGCGGCCGGCAACAACTTCGAGCTGGCGATCGCGGTGGCCATCGGCACGTACGGGGTGAGTTCGGGACAGGCGCTCGCCGGTGTGGTCGGCCCCCTGATCGAGGTCCCGGTGCTGGTCGGTCTCGTCTATGTGTCGTTGGCGCTGCGTTCCCGGTTCCCTGTCGCGGCAGGTCGGGGCGCCCAGGAGACGAGCGGAGGAGCCGCCGATGCACGGTGAGGAGACGGCGACCGCGGTGCCGAAGGTGTTGTTCGTGTGTGTGAGCAATCGCGGGAAATCAGTGATGGCCGAAGGGCTTTCCCGACAGCACGCGACGGTGTTCGAGGCGTCGTCGGCAGGAACGATCGCGAAGGTGGACGACACGGTCAATGCGATGTCGGCAGAGGTTCTCGCCGAGGTGGGCGTCGACATCGACGGCCACCGGCCCCGACAACTCACCGACGACATGATGCGTGCGGCGGACCTGGTGGTCGCGATCGGTACCGCGGCCCGGATCGATCCACCCGACGGGGTGCGGGTCGAGGTGTGGGACACCGACGAGCCGTCGGTGTGTGGCATCGACGGCCTCGAGCGGATGCGGCTGATCCGCGACGACATCGCCGCCCGGATCAGCGCCTTGGCCGCCTGTCTGGGTACCGACGTCTCGTCCTGAACCTCGGTCAGCAGCAGGCGGGCGGCGTGGCCGATGCTTGCTCGGCGGCGGCGCCACCGCCGCAACACGATGTCGCTGTGGCCGATTGGTCGGTGGCGAACTGGTTCCGGCCGACGCCGAACGACTCCGAGTCGGCCAGCACCGTGTAGATCTCCCACTTCTCCTGGTCCGGCCCGGTGGCCCACACCTTGTCCTGGGTGGCGAAGCAACAGGTCGTGCCGATCTCTTCCTCGGTGAGCAATCCCGCCTGCGACAGTCGGGTGATCTCGGCATACACCGAGTCGGAGGACTCGACCTCCACGCCCAGATGGTTGATCGACCCGCCCTTGCCGGGATTCTCCATCAGCACCAGCTTCACCGGCGGGTCCGAGACCACGAAGTTCGCGTATCCGGGCTTGAGTTTTGCCGGTTCGACGGCGAACAGCGACGAGTAGAACCGCACCGCGGCATCCAGGTCGTCGACGTTGAGGGCCAACTGCAGACGAGACATCCCAACCTCCAGGTATGTGACATATATCGAATCACCGACGCCTCCGGTGTACGTACCTTTGCGACATATGTCAAATGGTCGGTAAGGTGGGAACATGCCCAAGGCGCTGCCCGTCATCGATCTGTCCGCACCGGTGTGTTGTGCGCCGGTCTCGGCTGCGCCGCTCGACGACGCGGCGGCGCTGGAGATAGCGTTGCGGCTCAAGGCGCTTGCCGATCCGGTACGCCTGCGGCTGATGTCGATCCTGCTGACCTCCGACCAGGGGCAGATGTGCACGTGTGATCTGGCGTCTGCGGTGGGCGTGGCGGAGTCGACGACCAGCCATCATCTGGGGCAACTCCGCAAGGCGGGGATGGTGAGCTCGCGGCGACAGGGGATGAACGTGTATCACGCGGCGAACGCGGAGGCGTTGGACGCGTTGCGGTCCACGTTGGTGACCTGCTGCTAGACAGCGACCCCGGTGTTTCGCTGCGGGCTCATCGGTGTGCGTCCCGGGTCGTGGCCGCGGGCCGGACCCCGGCGGCCAGGGTCTCGTCGAGCCAGTCATACACCGTCGCGTCCCAGGCCATCTGGCCGAGTCCGCCGCAATGGCCCGAGATCCCGGTGGCCGGGTCGGGGTCGACATAGACGCTCCCGGGTGCGGTGAGTGCGTCGAACAGCATCCGTCCGTGTCCGCCCACCGGATCGCCGAAGGACTCCACGATCATCGTGGGACAGGCGATCTCGTGGATGCGGTCGGTGAGCGTGAACTTCCGGAGCTCGGCGAAGTAGTCCGCGATGGCGGTGAGACCGTGGCAGGCCATCCGGGATCCGAAGAACTCGGCCCGCTCGCGGCTGATCCTGGTCAGTGCGGTCATCAGCGGCGCCGCCACCCGGCCTCGCCATCCCACCGGGATCTTCGCCCCCATGTCGGGTTGCGCGGGATCGCACACCAATGCCGCCACCCGCGGCTCTCCGGCCACCCCGCGTGGGGCCAGATATCCGGCGAATGACCGGCCGACGACGGCGATCCGTGCGGTGTCCACATCGGGCACCTCGACCAGCCAGTCGAGGATCTGGGACAACACCACCTCGTAGTCGGGGCGGAAGTAGAGGCGATCGACGACCAGTGACGCTCCCTGCCCGGGGCCCTCGACGCTGAGCACGGTGTATCCGCGCGCGAGTGCCCCCTGCGCAAAGCCCCACCCGGATTCGGCGGTCGAGTCGTAGCCGCACGGCATCACGATCGTCGGCCGCCGCCGGCCCTCGGTCTCGGGGCCGGGCCGGAACATCCATGCGTGAACACCCACGCGCACACCGTTGTCCGCCTCATACGGGATGGTGACGGCCTCGGCGACGACGGGACTGCCGGTGTGCCCGAGCAACTCCATCGCCTGGGCGAAGGTGTGGGCGTGTGCCTGATAGGCATCGCGCAGACGCTGGTCGTCAAGATCGGAACGGAGGAAGAAGTAGGCCTGCCGGTAGTACTCGCTCGCCCGCAGGTAGGCCTGCTGGGCCGAGACCAGATGCCCTGCGACATGGGCACGTTCGGCGATGTCGCGCAGCGACTCGGCCCGATCCAGCCAGCGCCGGTGCCACCGTTCGGGTCGGTAGCGGTTGCCGATGGCGCGGGCCGTCGTGAACGCCTCACCGAGATCGGCGGCGCCGACCGCGGCGGCCTGCAGGGTGCGCATGAACTGTCCGTCGAACTCTTCGTCGGCGAATGCCAGTCGGTCGTTCATGGTGTTCTCCTCGGATGTGACCGGTGGTGAAGCGTGAGGTGCGCCCCGGGGCGCGCAGGTCACCTGGATGGCGCGCGGTGCGGGGCCGTCGAGAGCGCGGCGCCGCGCCGGTGAGGCGACGACGAGACCGCCGAGTGCAGGATCTCGGTCACCGCGGCTCCTCGGTGACCCGGTCGCGGGATCGGTTGTTCGGTTCGAGTCTAGACAGCGGCGGTGGCCGGCGGAGGCGTCTTGGCAGGTCGTTCGGGGTGCGTAGGAGATCGGCTGTGGGACACCGGTGCCGTCGTCAACCGCCTCGTGTCCCGGTGCCGCACGCAGTACCGTGACCGGATGGCAGAGGAGTTGCCGTCGACCCGGAACGATCCGCGCCGACGCTGGGCGGCACGGGCATCGTTGCTGATCCTGGGTGGGATCGGGGTGTTCCTGATCGCCGTGGCCGGGGCGTGGGGTGCGATCAGTCTGCTGGTGATCACCGTGATCTGTGCGGTGGTGGCGATCTGTGCGGCATTCTGGTTCGTGACTCGCGGCGGTGTGTTGCGTTGGGCCGCAGCTTTTCTCGTTGTTGTCGCGATCGGCGTCGTGGGGGTGGCGTTCATCTGGACGGGCCTGCTCGTCGAGGTGATCGCCGCCGCGGCGGCGGGCGTGGTCGCAGTGGTCTGCGCGCGCTGTGCCCTGCGCGTCGACACCGTGCCGGGAATGCCGGAACTACCGGCCGCAGCCGTCGGGCATCCGTTCCTGATCATGAACCCGCACTCGGGTGACGGCAAGGTGGAGAAATTCGATCTGGTGCGCCGAGCCGAGGAACTCGGAGCCGAGGTGGCACTGCTCGAGGGCCCCGGCGTGCAGGACGTGACCCGGTTGGCCCGCGATGCCCTCGCCCGCGGCGCGGATCTGCTCGGCGTGGCCGGTGGGGACGGCACGCAGGCGCTGGTGGCGGGCGTGGCCGCCGACCACGGGGTGCCGTTCATGGTGATCACCGCGGGGACCCGCAACCATTTCGCGGCCGACCTGGGCCTCGACCGGGACGACCCGGCACGATGCCTCGACGCACTGACCGACGGTGTGGAACTCCGCGTCGATCTGGGGCGCATCAACGGCCGTCGCTTCGTCAACAACGCATCGTTCGGCGTCTATGCGGAGATCGTGGAATCCGACGGCTACCGCGACGCCAAGACGAGCACCGCGATCACGATGCTGCCCGACCTGGTGGCCGACGACCGCACCGATCTGGTCGTGCGGGCCGGCGACTCGGTGATCACCGGCCCGCACGCGATCCTGGTGAGCAACAATCCCTATGGGCGGGGCGGTCCGGTCGCGATGACCCGCCGCGACCGCCTCGACACCGGCGTGCTCGGTGTGATCACCGTGTCGGTCACCGGTGCCCGCACCGCGTTGGGGATCTTCGGCGCCCGGCACACCGAGGACATCACCCGGCATGCTGCGGGCACGGTGGTGGTCGACGGGGACGGGGCGACGATCCCGGTGGGTGTCGACGGTGAGGCGCTGGAACTCCGGACGCCGGTGCGGTGCGAGATCGAACCCGGCGTCCTGCGGGTCCGCGTTCCCCGTGAGCGCCCGGGCGTCACACCGGTCACACACCTGCAGTGGCGTCGGCTGTGGCGGGTCGCCTGGCCCCGTGCGCGGTCGTGAGCGTCACGGGTCCTGATCGTCGTCGGAGCGGCCCTTGCCCGCAGTCGGGGTGGACGGCGCTCCCGGTGCCCGTTGCGGGATGCGTCCGGTACCGAACAGTGCCGCGATCGCCAGCAGGGCCGACACACTCAGCGCCACCCGCAGGGCCATCAGCCGGGAATCGGCGTTCACCTCGACGATCGCGTCGGCCGCCGAACCCGTGACCCCGGCCTCGGCCAACGACTCGTGCAACTGGGTGGTGGAGACGAACGGCACCCCGGACGCCAGTTCGGTGGTGGCCTGCTCGGCGACCGAGGCGGGGACGGCGGGATTGTCGTCGATCCCGGAGAGCACCGAGGAGGTCAGGGTGGCGATCAGTACCGAGCCGATCAGTGCGGTACCGAGTGACGCGCCGAGATTGGTTGCGGTGTTCTGCAATCCGCCGACCTCGGTGCTGTGGTCGTCGTCGACCGCCGACACCGTGACCGCACCGAGCTGCGACGACAACGCCCCGAGTCCGAGCCCGAGGAAGAGCATCGGGATGAGCACGACCGCGGCGTTCGCGCCGGGATCGATCCCGGCCACCAGCAGTCCCACCCCGATCACCATCGAGAACAGGCCGAGACGGATCACCCGCCGGGGACTCGCCTGCGGCCAGAGCTTCGGGATTCCGATGGCGGCCGCGATGAGCGCGATCGACAGCGGGAGGATGCGTACGCCCGTACCCAATGCGCTCAGTTCCAGGACCACCGACAGGAACAGCGGGACGGTGAAGAACACCCCGGCCTGAACGGTGAACTGGGCGAAGAACATCGTCAGGCCACCGGTCAGCTGCCGATTGCGCAGCAGGCTCACGTCGACCAGCGGTTCCCGGCCGGTCTCGGTGAGATGGGCCTGCCGATGCACGAATCCGTACATCACCACCATGCCGACGCCGACCAGCCAGATCGTCGGCGACACCCCGAGGATCTCCGGCCCGCCCGGCGTGGGCCGCACCCACCCCCATTCGCCCGAACGCAGCACACCGAAGACGATCATGCCGAGGCCGATGATCGACGCGAGCGCGCTGATCACGTCGAGGTGTCCCGGTGTGGGTGGGGTGTCGACGACGGTCCGCAGGGCGAGCAGGATCACGACGACCACCACCACCTCGCCGACGAACACCCACCGCCACGAGGCGAAGGTGGTCAGCGTGCCACCGAGCAAGGGGCCCACCGCCACGGCCATCGCGCCGGCGGCGGCCACCAGACCGTAAGCGGCGGTGCGTCCTTCGGCCCCGACATTGGAGGCCACCAAGGACACGATGGCCGGCATGATCAGCGCCGCACCGATGCCCTCGAGCAGGGACCAGCCGAGCAACAGGACGGGCAGGTTCGGTGCCAGCGCCGTGATCAGCGACCCGGCGCCGTAGATCACCAGCCCGACACCGAAGGCGCGGCGTCGCCCGATCATCCCGCCGATCTTGCCGCCGGTGATCATCAGCGTCGCCATCACCAGGGTGTAGAGGGTGATCGCGGTCTGCACGCCCGTGATCGTGGTGCCGACGTCCTCGGCGACGGTCGCCATCGACACGTTCATCACCGAGCTGTCGAGGGTCATGAGGAACTGCCCGGCGGCCAGCACCATCACGACGAAGCCCGAATTGCGTGCGGTACCCGTGGTCATGCGCCTCACCCCGTCATAGTCGGCGGACGCCCCAGTATGTGCCTGCCGCCGCGTCTGGCGCAGGAGAACGCTCGTGTGCCGGCATCCGAACCCGACCGTCGGACCTGACACCCGTGAGATACTTTCTCGGTGAACGACCAGCGCTCGCGGGGACCGGTGGCGGCCCTGCTCGGACTCCCCGGCCAGATCGCCGGGGCGGCCGTGGCCATGACGCAGGAATCCTTGACGGTCACCATCCGCACCGTCGTCGAGACCTTCACCCGATCGATCGACATGACCTCCCTGATCGTCGACAACATCGACCTCGACCGGGTGATCGGCGCGGTCGATCTGAACGCCGTACTCGCGGGGGTCGATCTGGACGCGCTGCTGGCGAGGCTCGACCTCGACGCGCTGCTCACACAGATCGATCTGGATGCGCTGATCGGGCGTCTCGACCTCGGCCTGATCGTCGACGCCCTCGACATCGACGCCATCATCGGCAAGGTCGACGTGGGTGCGATCATCGACCGGGTCGACATCGCGGCGATCATCGACCGGGTCGACGTCGACGACATCGTCGCACGGGTGAGCATCGACGAGATCATCGCGCGGATCGATCTGATCGGTCTGGCCGACGACATCATCGACGGGGTGGACCTGCCCAGCATCATCCGCGACGCCAGTACCTCGGTGACCTCGGATGTGGTGGAGGACGTACGCGGCACCAGTGAACGTGCCGACGATGCGGTCGCCGATCTGGTCAACCGGATCCTGCGGCGCAAGGTGGCGCAGGCGCGCGCCGAGGCGCTGGAGCCCACCGATGGCTGAGCCGCGGCACGTGCCTTCTGAACATCATGCGGCCCACCATGTTCCACCCCGCGACACCGACCGCACCGCCGGTGTGGTGAGCCGGGTGATGGCTGGGTTCATCGACCTGCTCGTGGTGGTCACGATCATGACGATGTTCTATCTCGGCGCGTTGCTGGCGCGGCTGATCATCCAGGTGCACGCCTTCACCCTTCCCAACGTGAACTACTTCTTCACCGCCGGTGGGTTCATCGGGATCTCGGTGGTGTACCTGACGTCGTGCTGGGCGGTCTCGGGCCGGACACTCGGCGACGTGGTGATGGGTCTGCGGCTGGTGAGCCGGAAAGGCAAACCGCGCGTGCGGTTTCCGGTCGCACTGCTGCGGGCCCTGCTGTGCGTGTTCTTCTCCGTGGGCCTGCTGTGGGTGGCCGTGGACCGCCGACGCCGCTCGGTGGCCGACCTGATCGTACGGACCCGGGTGGTGTACTCGCGGTGACCGCGGCACGGCTGTCGGCGGTGGAGCTGATCACGGCGGTGGTCGACGACGGCAGCTGGCGGTCGTGGGACGACCCCGGTGCGGTTGCCGCGGTGGCCGATCGGCCCTATGCCGAAGATCTGCGGCGGGCCGCGGAGAAGTCCGGCGGGGACGAGTCGGTCCGTACCGGACGGGCCGAGATCACCGGTGTGCCGGTGGTTCTCGTCGTCGGGGACTTCTCCTTTCTCGGCGGGTCGATCGGCTGGGCCGCCGGTCATCGGATCACCACCGCGATCCGTCGGGCCACCGCCGACCGGCTACCGGTGCTCGCGTTCCCGTGTTCGGGCGGCACCCGCATGCAGGAGGGCACCCCGGCATTCCTGGAGATGGCCGCGATCAGTGCCGCGGTCCTCGACCACCGGGCCGCCCATCTGCCGTACCTGGTGTATCTGCGCCACCCCACCACTGGCGGGGTGTTCGCTTCGTGGGGATCTCTCGGGCAGATCACATGGGCCGAACCGGATGCGCTCGTGGGCTTTCTGGGTCCCCGGGTGGTGCAGGGACTGACCGGGGAACCGGTACCGGCGGGGGTACAGCGATCGGAGAACCTGCTCCGGCATGCGCTGGTGGATGCGGTGGTACCGACCGCCGAGGTGCGCGCACGGCTCGCACAAGTGCTGGGACTGCTGGCCGGACCGGCGGATCCGCGGGTGCCGGAACCTGCCGCAGAGAGCATTGTGGTTGCGGACTCCGCTGTGGTGGACTCCGCTGTGGTGGAATCTGCTGCGGCGCAGTCGCCCGCCCGGGGCGCGGGGTCGGCATGGGCGGCGGTCACCGCCACGCGGCTCCCCGGACGCCCCGGCGTCCGTGCGCTGCTGGCCGGGGGTCAGGCCGCGATCCTCGCCGACGACGGACCTATCCTGCTGGCGCTGAGCCGATTCGGTTCCCACACCGCGGTCGTGATCGGACAGGACGCCGAGGTGCAGCGGGCGGGGCGGGCGATCGGACCCGCGGACCTGCGCCTGGCCCGGCGCGGACTCGCCCTGGCGAAGGATCTGCGGCTGCCCGTGGTCGCCGTGATCGACACCTCCGGCGCCGAACTGTCGGCGGATGCCGAAGAGCAGGGGGTGGCCCGGGAGATCGCCTGGTGTACGGCCGAACTCGTCGCACTACCCACCCCGACGGTATCGGTACTGGCCGGTCAGGGTGCCGGGGGAGCGGCGCTCGCGCTGTTTCCCGCCGATCACCGGATCGCCGCCGACGATGCGTGGCTGGCGCCGCTACCACCCGAAGGCGCCAGTCTGATCGTGCACCACGACACCGGCCACGCCGCCGAACTGGCCGCACGCCAACACATTCTGGCCACCGAACTCGCCGGTGTCGGGGTGATCGACACGGTGGTGCCGGCCGCCGGGCTGCGCGCGGCGATCGGCCAGGCCCTGTCGGACATCGCGGCGCCGTCGCCGACAGCCCGGATACGGCTGCCGGAGAAGAACAACGGCGGGCACCGGCCACAGTCGGAGGGGGCCGGATGACCCGCCGTATCCTCGCCGTCGGTGCGATCGTGCGCGACGACGCCGGGCGGTTCCTGTTGGTGCAGCGGGCGCGGGACCCGCAGGCCGGGTGCTGGACGGTCCCCGGCGGCAAGGTGGAGCCGGCGGAGACGCTGGAGCAGGCGGTGATCCGTGAGATCGCCGAGGAGACCGGAATCGACATCGAGGTGGGCCGGCGGGTGTGGGTGGTCGACATCCCCGACGGCGACGACGTGGTCTTCGAGGTCCATGACTTCCTGGCCACCCCGCTGGGCACCGACGTCACCGCCGCGGACGACGCCGCCGACGCCGGATGGTTCACCCCCGACGAGATGCGCGCGTTACCTCTGACCACCGGCCTGATCGAGCACCTCGATCGTCACGGACTGTTGTGACGACGGTAGGATTCGCCGGCGACGTTGCGGCAGGGAAGAGGGCGGACATGGGTGTGACACGAACGGGTACGGCACGTCGGGGCCACTGGGCGCGCCGGGGCGCGATGCTGCTGGTGGCGGCGGGTATGGCCGGTGCGGTGGCAGCCTGCGGGAGTTCCGACGACGGGAGCGCTGCGGCGTCGGAGTCGTCGTCGGTGGCCGTGCCCGCATCGGGTGCCCTGTCGGGACAGTGGCGTGGTGACTGGCAGGTCGACGGCAAGACCACAGAGGCGCACCTACTCGTCGTCGGCGACGATCCGTTCCTCGCGACCCTCGACGTCCAGGGTGCGTGCGGCGCCACCTGGACGCAGAAGTCCCGCGACGGTGACACCGTGACCGTGGACACCACCGTCACCTACGGTCAGTGCAGGTCACAGCCGTGGACGCTGACCGTCGGCCCCACGACCATCACCGCCACCGACGGGCAGACCTCGGTCGAGTTCACCCGGAGCTGACCGGCCTGCCGGTGTTCGGGGACTTTCGCTCGCCGGGATTCAAACCCCGACGAGCCGAGTCGGTGCAGGTCGGGGCGGTGACCGGCCCGGGGCAGGCCGACGGGTGGTTCGGTGACCGGCCCCGGCAGGGCTAGCGTCCGAGATGTCGTCATCCGACTCCTTGGAGGTCATCGTGCGTTCGCGCATTCTCGCAGTCCTGCTCATGGTGGTGTTCGCCGGAACCCTGCTCACCGCATGTGGCAGTGACGATTCGTCGACGATCAAGATCGGTGTCGCCGACGCCTCCGAGTCGTACTGGAAGGTGTTCACCGAGAAGGCATCCGCCCAGGGGATCGACGTGAAGCTGGTCAACTTCACCGACTACAACCAGCCGAATCCCGCACTGGCGGAGGGTGAGTTGGATCTCAACGAGTTCCAGCACCTGCTGTACCTGGCCACCTACAACGTCAAGAACAACCAGGACCTGGTGCCGATCGGCGCCACCGCGGTCTACCCGCTGCCGTTGTACTCCAAGCGCTACCAGGCCGTCGCCGACATCCCGCAGGGTGCCCAGGTGGTCATCCCCAACGACCCCACCAACCAGGCCCGCGGACTGCTGGTGCTCGAGCAGGCCGGACTGATCACGCTGACCACACCGGGCAGCCCCTTCTCCACCCTCGCCGACATCGACCAGAGCCGATCCAAGGTCAAGGTCGTCGCCGTCGACGCCGGGCAGACCGCGGCCAACCTGGACTCCGTGGCCGCGGCGATCGTGAACAACAACTACGCCACCTCGGCAGGTCTGACGGCCAAGGAGGTCATCGCCTCCGACGACCCGAACGCCCCTGCCGCGCGCCCCTACATCAACGCCTTCGTCGCCCGTGCCGCCGACAAGGACAACCAGACCTACGCCAAGCTCGTGCAGATCTACCACGATCCCGAGGTCATCGCCGCGGTCAAGGAATCGCTGGGTGACGCCGGTGTGATCAAGGACAATCCGGCGTCGGAGCTGCAGCAGACCCTCACCGAGCTCGAGGCATCCGTCAAGGCCGATGGCTCCTGAGCGGCCGGGGGCGGTGGCCCCGTCCGACGGTGTGGCGATCGAATTCCAGGATGTCGGAAAGCGTTTCGGCAAGCACGCCGATCCGGTGCTCGACGGGGTCACGCTCCGGATCGGTGCCGGTGAGATCGTCGGCGTCATCGGGCCGTCGGGGGCCGGCAAGTCGACGCTGGCCCGCCTGATCAACGGACTCGAACGACCCACCAGCGGAAGGGTTCTCGTACACGGCCGCGATCACGGCGGTGCACGCGAGAAGGAACTGAACGCACTGCGCACCCAGATCGGCATGATCTTCCAGCAGTTCAACCTGTTCAACTCCCGAACCGTGGAGGGCAACGTGGGTTTCGGGCTGCAGGTGGCGGGGGTGCCCGCGGCCCGGCGCCGCGAGCGGGTCGCCGAGTTGCTGGAGTTCGTCGGGATCGCCGACAAGGCCAAGGCGTGGCCGGCCGCGTTGTCGGGTGGACAGAAGCAGCGCGTGGGCATCGCCCGGGCCCTGGCCACCTCGCCGTCGATCCTGATCGCCGACGAGGCGACCAGCGCCCTCGATCCACAGACCACCACCGACACCCTGGAACTGTTGCGGCGCATCAACTCCGATCTGGGCACCACCATCGTGGTGATCACCCACGAGATGGATGTGGTCCGCGAGGTGTGCAGCCGGGTCGCGGTGCTCTCGGGCGGCCGGCTCGTCGATCACGGCGACGTGTACGACGTCTTCGACCGACCGAACTCGGAGGTGACCCGGGGACTCGTGCGGCATGCCGTCGCCGGAACTCCCGACGAGAAGCGGCTGGCCGTGCTGCGTGACCGCCACCCCGGCCGGCTCGTCACGGTGGACATCCGCGACACCCCCGATCAGTTCGATCTGCCCGCACTCGCGGTCCGCCACGGGGCGGCGGCGTCGGTGATCCACGGCGGCATCGTCGATCTGGGTGGCCGTCCCTTCGGCGCCTTGACCTATGAACTGACCGGTGACCCCACCGGGGTGACCGAGGTACTCGCCGGAAGCCGTTCGGCGGCAGGCGTCGTCGTCCACGAGGCGGTGGCGTCATGAGCGCGACGACGGTGCTGGCCGCCGACAGCGGGTTCCTGCGGGTCTTCGACGACGATCTGCGGCCGCTGCTGATCGAGGCGATCTGGGAGACCCTCGAACTGGTCGGCGTCACCCTGCTGATCGGTGGTCTGCTGGGCCTGGTGATCGGTGTGGTGCTGTATGCGACCAGTCCGGGGAATCTGTGGTCCAACACGTGGATCTTCAACGGGCTCAACGTGGTCGTCAACATCATCCGACCCATTCCGTTCATCATCTTCATCACCGCGATCGCCCCGCTCACCAAGGCCGTGATGGGTACCCGGATCGGTACCGAGGCGGCGATCTTCCCGATGACCCTGATGGCGATGGTGGTGATCGGCCGCGTCGTCGAACAGAGCCTGGTGTCGGTCGATCCCGGGGTGGTCGAGGCCGCCCGGGCCGCCGGTGCGAGCAGGCTGCGCACGCTGGTCACCATCGTGGTGCCGGAGGGGTTCGCCCCGCTGGTCCTGGGCTACACCTTCATCTTCGTCGCGATCGTCGACATGTCGGCGATGGCCGGCTACGTCGGCGGCGGCGGCCTCGGCGACTTCGCCTTCCAGTACGGCTACCAGCAGTTCGACTGGAAACTCACGGTGGTGGTGATCGCATTGCTGGTCATCCTGGTGCAGGTGGGGCAGTACTTTGGCAACTGGCTCGCCCGCCGGGCGCGCCACCGATGACCTGACGCAACGCTCTTCCCGAAGGAGTCCCATGGCCGAGCTCTTGCCCCTCGACCCCGACCAGCTGTTGACCACCACACGGTCGGTGCGTAAACGGCTCGACCTCGAACGCCCGGTGCCGCTCGAGATCGTGCGCGAGGCCCTCGAGGTGGCTTTGCAGGCGCCGACCGGCAGCAACAGCCAGACGTGGCACTGGATCGTGCTCACCGACCCGGAGCTCAAGCGGAAGGTCGGCGAGTACTACGCGCGCTCGTTCGCGGTGTACTCCCAGAACCAGGCGCCGCGTGACGAGACCGGTCAGCGGGTCGCGTCGAGCGCGCAGTACCTCGCCGACGTGATGGGGGAGGTGCCGGTCCTGGTGATCGGCGCGATCTACACCGGTGGCGATCTGCCCGCGGGCAACCAGTCCGGGGTGTGGGGGTCGCTGCTGCCCGGCGCGTGGAGCCTGTCGCTGGCATTGCGGGCGCGCGGCCTCGGTTCGGCATGGACGACGCTGCATCTCGCCTACGAGAAGGAGATCGCCGAGCTGCTCGGCATCCCGAAGGGAATCCACCAGGGTGTGTTGCTGCCGGTGGCCTACACCGTGGGCACCGACTTCAAACCCGCCGGCCGCAAACCGCTCGACGACGTGCTCCACATCGACGGCTGGTGATCGCCGGGCGGCCGATCCGAGCGGGCCGTCGGATCGGTGCCGGTAGAGTCCAAGATCACCATGTCCACCGCATCGAACTCCGCCGACGGCCCCGCGCCTGACACCACCGATCCGGCACGTCCGGTCACCAAGCGGTCGGCCGCGAAGGCCGCCCGTCGCGCCGAGCTGCTCACCGCGGCGGCCCGGCAGATGGCCGAGCGCGGATTCGCCGGGGTGCGGTTGGAGGACATCGGTGGTGCGGCGGGTGTCAGCGGTCCGGCGATGTACCGGCACTTCGCGTCGAAGGTCGAGTTGCTCGACGAGATGCTCCTCGACATCAGCCGCCGCCTGCACGACGGTGGGGCCGCGGTGGTCGATCAGGGTCTGCCCGCGGCGCAGACCCTCGACGCGCTGATCGCCTTCCACATCGATGTGCTGGTCACCAAACCGGATCTGATCGCCGTGCAGGACCGGGACCTGACGTCGATGACGCCCGACGCCAATCACGAGGTGCGGCGACTGCAGCGGCTGTACGTCGAACGCTGGGTGGACGTGGTGCTGGCGCTGAGCGCCGAGAACGACGAGATCCCGCTGCACCGCGACGAGGCCCGGGTGCGGGTGCACGCCATGTTCGGCCTGCTCAACTCGTCCCCGAGGCTCCCCGCCTTCCCCGCCGATCGACTACGGCAGTTGCTGTCGGCGATGGCGCTCGCAGCTTTGCGTGTGCCGTCCGCCGGCATGAGTGAGAATCCCGATTGCTGATCGAGCCGGAACCCAATTTGCTGATTGAGCCGGGACCGAGCGTAGCGAGGACCCGTGTCGAAATCTCCGGAGTGTGGGCTGGGTGGTGACCACTTTTTAGGTGGTCGCGTCCCGAGGTCGGCTGTCTGAGGTTTCGACTCGACTTGTCGCTTCGCTCCTCGTCGGCTCAACCATCAATGGCTCCTTGCTGATTGAGGGAGAGGCTCGGGCGATGATTGAGCGGGGACCCCATTTGCTGATTGAGCCGGGACCGAGCGTAGCGAGGACCCGTGTCGAAATCTCCGGAGTGTGGGCTGGGTGGTGACCACCTCGGAGGTGGTTGGGTTGGCGAGGTCGGCTGTCTGAGGTTTCGACTCGTCTTGTCGCTTCGCTCCTCGTCGGCTCAACCATCAATGGCTCCTTGCTGATTGAGCCGGGACCGAGCGTAGCGAGGACCCGTGTCGAAATCTCCTCGGAGGTGGTCGCGTCCCGAGGTCGGCTGTCTGAGGTTTCGACTCGACTTGTCGCTTCGCTCCTCGTCGGCTCAACCATCAATGGCTCCTTGCTGATTGAGCCGGGACCGAGCGTAGCGAGGACCCGTGTCGAAATCTCCGCAGGATGCGCTGGGTGGTGACCACCTCCGAAGTGGTCGCGATCCGAGCTCGGCGGTCTGAGGTTCGTCGAGGTGACCACATTCGACGAGGGACGCGGCGCGGACCGGCACCGTCCGGCCGAATGACATCGGGCGGATTTCGTCTACGGGATCGACCGTCACCTTCTAGTCTGACCGGGACATATGCGCGCCGCTCGAGTCGAAGGGGAGATCAGACGTGAATCCAGGGGAACCGACCACCGGGCAGCAGTGGCAGCCGACCACCCAGCAGCCCTCCGGGCAATGGGGTGCGCAGCCCGGGGCGGTGCCGCAGGCCGGACCGCCGCAGGGCGTGCCCCCGCAGGGACTGCCCCCGCAGGGTGTGCCCCAGCCGGGCACCATGGGCTGGGGTGCACCGCAGCCGCCGGCCCGGCAGTTCGACGCCCGGACCCAGCTGCCGTCGCTGCTGTTGATCGCGGCCACGGTCGCCGGGGTGGTCACCTACTTCATGGGATTCGTCAGCTGGGTGGGCATCAACAACGTCAGCGACCGAGAACTCGAACGCTGGGGCGACGGCTACGCCGCCGGGAACAACGGCATCCCGGGCTTCCTCTCCTACGAGATCGTGCTCAATCCGGGCAAGTTCCTGATCATCCTGGGGGCCGTCGCCGTGGCCACCGGTCTGGCGCTGGTACCGCGGTTCCGGCGTGGCGTCCCGTTCCTCGCGGTGATCGCCGCCGGCGCCTGGCTGGCCCTGTTCGCAGCCGCCCTCACCGTCACGACCGCCCCGGTCCTGAACATGGGGGCCGGGGCGATCGTGGCGCTGATCTTCGGTTTCCTACAGGTGGCGCTGCTGATCGGAGCGGCCGTCCTCGACGGGCTCGCCCGCAGGCCGTGACCCGTCGGATCGGGCGGTCCGTCAGATTTCCAGAGCTGCTCGGCGCGTTACCAATTCGGCGTGATACCGCTCGACGTTGGCCATCTTGATGCCCTCGTAGCCGCGGATCATGTCGGGTAGGGCGGCCAGTTCGGTCAGTGCCGGCACCTGCGCGTCACCGACGGTGCCGTCGGACCATGCGGTGAGGATCGCGTCGACGAGGTCCCGGTACTCCACCACCAGGGCTCGTTCGGTCCGTCGGATCTCGGTGCGGCCGAACGGGTCCAGTGGTGTGCCGCGCAGCTTCTTCATCCGCGCGAGGGTGCTCATCCCCGGCTTCGCCCACCGTCCCAGGGACATCTTGTTCTTCATCCCCATCGACCGCAGGGTGGGCGGATGCAGCCGGATGGCGACCTTCGCATCCGGCCCGAACTCGTCGGCGATCTGGGCGGCGAAGCCGGCGTCGGCGGTCAGCCGGGCCACCTCGTACTCGTCCTTGTAGGCCATCAGCTTGTACAGGTGACGGGCCACCGCGTCGAGCACGGTGATCCCGATTCCCGAGCGGACAACCCGGTCGAGGACGTCCAGATAGTCTGCGGCGTAACGACGGTCGGCGTAGGCGACGAGCTCGTCGACCCGCAGCGCGATGGTGTGGGTGAGATCCTCGTCGAGGACGCCCATCGCGCGAACCTGCTCGCGGGCTTCCGAACTCGGTTCGGGTGTCGCGGTGCCCGGATGCCGGCGGGCGATCTCTGCGGTCACCGCCCCCGGGTCGACGATCATCTGCCTGCCCCACCGGAATGCGGCGATGTTGGCCTCCACCGCGACCCCGTTGGTGCTGATCGCCCGTTCGATGGACGCGGCGGTGATCGGCAGCGATCCGGTCTGGTAGGCGGCGCCGACGGCGAGCATGTTGGCGTACTGCTCGTGCCCGAGCAGTGCGGTGCTCAACTCGCCGGGATCGAGATAGACGGTGCGGGCCATCCGTCCGTCGATCGCATCGTGGATCTGCGCATCCGACGGGAATCCGACCGAGGTGTCGATCACCATGGCGCCGGTCGGGATCCGGGTGGTGGCCACCACCGCGGTGGTCCGCTCCGGCGCGGCGACCTTGAGGTTGACCGGGTCGGAGCCCACCAGTGCGTCGCACGCCAGGTACAGGTCACAGGTGCCGGAGGCGACCTTGGCGGCCAGCTCGATGGGCCGCGCGGAGATCTTCAGATCGCCCACCACCGCACCGCCCTTCTGGGCGAGCCCGGTCATGTCGACCGTACGCGCCGACAACCCGTCGAAACTCGCCGCGGTGGCCAGCACCTGACTCAGGGTCACCACCCCGGTGCCACCGATCCCGGTGATCCGGACGGTGGACACATCCGTGCCGGTGAGGACACGCCGCGCCGGTTCGGGGAGATCGTGCTCGGCGACCAGGGTGGGTGCGGCGGCCACCTCACGGGTGCCGGGGGTGACGGTGACGAACGACGGGCAGTCGCCGGCCAGACACGAGTAGTCCAGGTTGCAGGAACCCTGATCGATCTGGGTCTTGCGACCGAACTCGGTGGACACCGGGTGCACCGACAGGCAATTCGACTTCTCGCCACAGTCACCGCAACCCTCGCAGAGCCGCTCGTTGATCATCACCTTGGTGGTGGGGGTGGGCAGCACACCGCGCTTGCGCTTGCGCCGCTTCTCGGCGGCACAGTGCTGATCGTGGATCAGTACGGTGACCCCGGGTACGGTCGCGAGCTCGGCCTGGACGTCGGCCAGTTCGTCGCGCGGACGCACCAGCACACCGGGTGCCAGGTCGTTGCCGATCGTGCGCGACACGTCGTCGGTGGTGACCACCACCTTCGCGACACCCTCGGCGAGCAGCAGCCGGGTGAGCCGGTCGAGTCCCATCTCGCCCACCGGGTCCTGGCCGCCGGTCATCGCGACGGTGCCGTTGTAGAGCAGCTTGTAGGTGATGTTCTCGCCGGAGGCGACGGCGGCGCGCACGGCGAGCGAACCGGAATGCGCGAAGGTGCCGTCACCGATGTTCTGCACGAAGTGATCGGCGGCGACGAACGGCGCCATGCCCAGCCACTGCGCACCCTCGCCGCCCATCTGGGTGATCCCGGCGATGTTGCCGACCTGGTGCGGGTCCATCAGCAGAACCATGGCGTGACAACCGATCCCGGCTCCGACGAGGGTGTTCGACGGTGTGCCGTCGGGGCCGACGGGCATGGTGGTGGAGGAGTTGTGCGGGCATCCCGAGCAGTAGTACGGCGTGCGCACCGCCAAGGGCAACTCGATGCGGGTGCGGCGTCGTGAGCTCTGGTCGAGCCAGTCGATCGCGGCGTCGACGTGATGATGGCGGGCCAGGCGGACGGCCAGTCCGCGGGTCACCGCGTCGACGTCGAGCTCACCGAAGCGTGAGAACAGCGTGGAACCGTTCTCGTTCTCCTTGCCGACGATGTGCGGGGCGATCGGGCTGCGGTAGTAGATGTCGCGCATCATCGTCTCGATGAAGTCACGCTTCTCCTCCACCACGATCACCTCGTCGAGGTGTCCGGCGGCGGTATCGGTGAGGAACCGGTCGAGGATCTCGCGCTCGAGCGGATAGACCATGCCCAGCTTGAGGATTCGGATCCCGAGGCGATGCAGGTCGGTCTCGGTCAGTCCCATCAGGTGCAGGGCCTCGCGGACGTCGAGGTAGGTCTTGCCGGCCGCGACGATCCCGATCCGGTCGTCGCCGGAGCGCACCACGATCTTGTTGATCCCGTTGAGCCGCGCGTACTCCCGTGCCCGCGGGAGCCGGATGGTGAGCTGATTCTGTTCGAGCTCCATCAGACTCGCGCCGAGCAGTCGTCCGCTCGGGATGTGCGGGCTGCGGCCGAGCGCGCCGTGGTCGGGGACCACGCGGGTGGGGTCGACCTGCACCGTCGACGCGCCGTCGGCGACGTGCGCGGCGATCTTCAGCGAGGTCCACAGTCCGCTGACCCGGCTCATGTGGGCGGCGTGCACACCGAGGTCGAGGATGTCCTGGGAGTCGGCGGGGTAGAGGATCGGGATGTAGAGATCGGCGAGGGCCATCTCCGAGGCACACGGCACGGTGGAACTCTTGGCGCCCGGATCGTCGCCGACCAGCGCGACCGCCCCGCCGTCGGGATGGGTGCCGATGATGTTGGCGTGCCGCAGGGCGTCGGTGGCCCGGTCGAGCCCCGGGGCCTTGCCGTACCAGTAGCCGACGACGCCCGTGCGGGTCTTTCCGGTGCCGTCCGGGGCGAGGTCGGTGACCTGTGCGGCGACCTGCGAACCCATCACCGAGGTCGCCGCGATCTCCTCGTTGAGGCCGGGGCGATGGACGATGTCGAGGGGTTCGAGCAGGGCCCGGCGGCGGGCGAGCTCGAGGTCGTAGCCGGCCAGCGGAGAGCCCTCGTAGCCGGAGATGTAGGACGCGGTGCGCAGATCCATCCGGCGGTCGACGAGGGCACGGTCACGCACCATGCGGACGAGTGCGGCGATGCCGCCGAGGAAGACGGTGCCCGACTCGCGGACGTAGCGGTCGTCGAGGCCGCTGGTCGCTGGGGCATGCGGGGCGAGGGTCATGGGTTCTACCTGGCCTTCTGTTGTTCTCCGTGACCGCCTGCGGGTGTGCCGCGGCCACGCGGGGTGGTGAGTCCCGGGGTGGGGGACTCAACCACAGGGTACGAAAAAACGTGACTGGCGTCACGTCACAAGCGGAGAATGGGTCACCGGGTGACATCACGTGTGGTGTGCGCTACAGTTCTGCTCAGTTAATCGCCACTAACCGAAAGGGAGATGGTGGGTTCCACGATCACCGCCCGCGACGCATCGCGGGAGTCGCACCTGACCAACGTCGCCACCCTGCGTGAGCGACTGGGCGCCATCGCGCAGGGCGGCGGCCCCACGGCGCGGGACCGGCACGTCTCCCGCGGCAAGCTGTTGCCCCGGGACCGCGTCGACGGCCTGCTCGACGTCGGATCACCGTTCCTCGAGGTGGCCCCGCTCGCCGCCTACGAGATGTACGACGGCAAGGTGCCCTCGGCGGGCGTGATCGCCGGCGTCGGCCGCGTGGCCGGCCGCGAGTGCATGGTGATCGCCAACGACGCGACCGTCTCCGGTGGCACGTACTACCCGATCACGGTCAAGAAACACCTGCGGGCACAGGAGATCGCCGCGGCCAACCGGCTGCCGTGCATCTACCTCGTCGACTCCGGCGGTGCCATGCTGCTGCAGCAGGACGAGGTCTTCCCCGACCGCGAACACTTCGGCCGCATCTTCTTCAACCAGGCCACCATGAGTGCCGCGGGCATCCCGCAGATCTCGGCGGTCCTCGGTTCGTCCACCGCCGGCGGCGCCTACGTCCCGGCGATGAGCGACGAGACCGTGATCGTCCGTAATCAGGGCACCATCTTCCTGGCCGGTCCGCCGCTGGTGAAGGCCGCCACCGGCGAGGACGTCACGGCCGAGGACCTCGGTGGCGGCGCCATGCACTCCTCGGTCTCCGGCGTCACCGACCACCTGGTCGACAACGACGAGCAGGCCCTGGCCAAGGTCCGCGAGATCGTCGCCACCCTCGGCCCGCGTGACCCGGCGCAGTGGGAGCTCACCGCCCCGCGCCCGGCGCCCCGGCCACAGACCGACATCTACGACGTCGTCCCCACCGACCCGCGTACCCCCTACGACGTGCGCTCGGTGATCGAGATCCTCGTCGACGGCGGCGAGTACACCGAGTTCAAGGCGAACTACGGCACCACGCTGGTCACCGCCTTCGCCCGCCTGCACGGACATCCGGTCGGCATCATCGCCAACAACGGTGTGCTGTTCAGCGAATCCGCCCTCAAGGGCGCACATTTCATCGAGCTGTGCGACCAGCGTCGGATTCCCCTGATCTTCCTGCAGAACATCACCGGCTTCATGGTGGGCCGCGCCTACGAGGAGGGCGGCATCGCCAAGAACGGCGCCAAGATGGTCAATGCCGTTGCCTGTGCCCGGGTTCCGAAGCTGACCGTGATGATCGGCGGGTCCTTCGGTGCGGGCAACTACTCGATGTGCGGGCGAGCCTACTCGCCGCGCTTCCTGTGGAGCTGGCCCAACGCCCGGATCTCGGTGATGGGTGGACCGCAGGCCGCCGACACCCTGGCGACGGTGCGCCGCAACCAGATCGAACGGTCGGGCAGCGAGTGGTCGGCCGACGACGAGGAGACCTTCAAACAACCGATCCGCGACCAGTTCGAGCGGCAGTCGGATGCCTACTACTCCACCGCGCGACTGTGGGACGACGGCATCATCGATCCCGCCGACACCCGAACGGTGCTCGGCCTCGCACTCGAGACCTGCCGGTATGCACCACTGTCCGAGCCCCGCTACGGCGTCTTCCGAATGTGAGATGAGCAGCCACATGTCGACGACCTCCGACCTTCCCGTCACCACCCCCACGTCCTCGCCGGGGGCGGCCGATTCCGTTGCGCCGCGGACCATCCGCACCGTGCTGGTGGCCAACCGCGGCGAGATCGCCTGCCGCGTGATCGCCACCCTGCGCCGCCTCGGACTCCGCAGCGTCGCCATCTACTCCGACGCCGATGCCCACGCCCGGCACGTCCGTGAGGCCGACACCGCCGTCCGGCTCGCCTCGGTACCCGGTGCCGACCCCGCCCGTCCGGCGGGCGGCTACCTCGACATCGGTGCGGTGGTCGGTGCGGCCGCGGCCACCGGTGCCGACGCCGTGCACCCCGGATACGGATTCCTTTCCGAGAACCAGCAATTCGCCGCCGCACTGGACGACGCGGGGATCGTGTTCATCGGACCGCCCGCGGCCGCCATCGCCACCATGGGCGACAAGATCACCGCCCGCGCCGCGGTCTCCGACCGTGATGTCCCGGTGGTCCCGGGCCTGTCCCGGCCGGGACTGACCGACGCCGACCTCGTCGCCGCGGCCCCCGACATCGGCTTCCCGGTGCTGATCAAACCCAGCGCCGGTGGCGGCGGCAAGGGTATGCACCGCGTCGACGACCCGGCCGGGCTGCCCGACGCCCTGGTCCGCGCACGCCGCGAGGCCGCCGCGGCCTTCGGTGACGACACGCTGTTCCTGGAGCACTTCGTCGACACCCCGCGGCACATCGAGGTACAGGTGCTCGCCGACACGCACGGCACCGTGATCCACCTCGGCGAACGCGAATGCTCCCTGCAGCGCCGGCACCAGAAGGTGATCGAGGAGGCGCCGTCGGCGCTGCTGGACGCGGCCACCCGCGAGCGCATCGGGCAGGCCGCCTGCGACGCCGCACGCAGCGTCGGCTACACCGGCGCGGGCACGGTGGAGTTCATCGTCTCCGCCCACCGGCCCGACGAGTTCTTCTTCATGGAGATGAACACCCGCCTGCAGGTCGAGCACCCGGTCACCGAGCTGGTCACCGGAATCGACCTGGTGGAACAGCAGATCCGGGTGGCCCGTGGCGAGGAACTGGCCATCGCACAGTCCGATGTCACCCTCACCGGCCACGCCATCGAGGCCCGCGTCTACGCCGAGGACCCGGCCAACGGCTTCCTGCCCACCGGCGGTGAGATCGTCGCGCTCGCCGAGCCCGACACCACCCCCGGTCAGGGTGTCCGGCTCGACTCGGCGATGCTCCCGGGTCTCGTCGTCGGCAGCGACTACGACCCGATGCTGGCCAAGGTGATCGCCCACGGTGACGACCGCGCCGAGGCACTCGAACGGCTCGACCACGCTCTCGGGCAGACCCGGGTGCTGGGCGTGGTCACCAACATCGACTTCTGTCGTCACGTGCTGGCCCGCCCCGAGGTGATCACCGCAGACCTCGACACCGCACTGCTCGACCGGCTCGTCGTCGACTACACCGCACCCGCACCGGCACCCGAGGCGCTGGCCCTGGTCGGCCTGGCCCGCGTGGGCAACCGCGATCCCGGTGACGTGTGGCAGTCGGCGGTCGGCTTCCGGGTGGGCGCACATGCGCCGGTGATCAGCCGGTTGTCGGCCGGTGACCACCACCGGACGGTGTCCACACTCGTCGAGTCCGCCGACGACCGGTGGGTGGTGGCCGAGGTGACCATCACCGATCCCGACGAGAACGCCGAACCCTGGTCTGCGCGGGTGGAATACCTCGCGCAGCACGCCACCGGAACCGGACGCACCGCACGGCTGGTCGTCGACGGCGTCAGCCAGCAGTGGTCGCTGGCCGAGGTCGGCGACCAGTGGTGGGCCGCCGGACCCGCGGGCACCTGGATCGTCGAACTGACCCGTACCCTGATCGAGGGCGCCGACGACGAGGCCGCCGGAGATGTCCTGAGCCCCATGCCCGGCACCGTCGTCGCGGTGTCGGCGGCCACCGGCGACGAGGTCGCCCAGGGTGCCCCGGTGGTGGTCGTGGAGGCGATGAAGATGGAGCACACCCTGACCGCCCCGGTCGCTGGCACCGTCACCGTCGCGGTGTCGGTGGGCGACAAGGTGGCCGCCGGCGCCACCCTCGCACACGTTCGGCGAGACGACGAACATGCCACGGACACACCATGATCACCCCGGTCACCCGCACACATCCCCACGCATCCCGACCCCGGAACGGAGTCCATCGATGGAACTGACCCAGGAATACACCGACCTGATCCACACCGTGCGCGACTTCGCGCAGTCGGTGGTGGCACCGGTCGCCGCGAAACACGATGCCGAACACAGCTTCCCGTACGAGGTCGTCGCCCAGATGGGCAAGATGGGGCTGTTCGGCCTGCCCTTCCCCGAGGAGCACGGCGGCATGGGCGGCGACTACTTCGCCCTCGCCCTGGCCCTGGAGGAACTCGGCAAGGTGGACCAGTCGGTGGCGATCACCCTCGAGGCCGGGGTGAGCCTGGGTGCCATGCCGATCCACAAGTACGGCACACCCGAGCAGAAGGAACGCTGGCTGCCCGACCTCACCTCCGGGGCCGCCCTCGCTGGATTCGGGCTCACCGAGCCCGGGGCGGGCTCGGACGCCGGGGCCACCGCCACCACCGCCGTCGACGACGGGGACTCGTGGGTCGTCAACGGCGCCAAGCAGTTCATCACCAACTCCGGCACCGACATCACCTCGCTGGTCACCGTCACCGCCGTGACCGGTACCAAAGACGATGGCCGCAAGGAGATCTCGACCATCATCGTGCCGGCGGGCACGCCTGGATTCACCGCCGAACCGGCCTACAACAAGGTCGGCTGGAATGCCTCGGACACCCATCCGCTGACCTTCGTCGACGTCCGCGTACCCAAGGAGAACCTGCTCGGGGAGCGTGGCCGCGGCTACGCCAACTTCCTGTCGATCCTCGACGAGGGACGCGTCGCGATCGCCGCGCTCGCCACCGGTGCCGCGCAGGGCTGCGTCGACGAGAGCATCAAGTACGCCAAGGAACGACAGTCGTTCGGCCGCCCGATCGGCGAGTACCAGTCGGTCTCGTTCGCGATCGCCCGGATGGAGGCGCGCGCCCATGTCGCCCGGACCGCCTACTACGATGCGGCGGCGAAGATGCTGGCGGGCAAGCCGTTCAAGAAGGAGGCATCGATCGCCAAGATGATCGCCAGCGAGGCCGCGATGGACAATGCCCGTATGGCCACCCAGATCCACGGCGGCTACGGCTTCATGAACGAGTACCCGGTGGCGCGACACTACCGCGACTCCAAGATCCTCGAGATCGGTGAGGGCACCACCGAGGTGCAGCTCATGCTGATCGCCCGCGAGCTGGGCTTCGCATGAGCACCGGCGAGATCGACACCGCCGCGGGCACCCCGATCCGGATCACCCAGCGCGGACTGTGGTTCGAGGAGTTCGCCGAGGGCACGGTCTACGAGCACCGGCCCGGCCGTACCGTCACCGAGGCCGACAACGTCCTGTTCACCACACTCACGATGAACACCCAGGCATTGCACCTCGACGCCGCATGGTCGGCCACCCAGCCCGGCTTCGACGGTCAGCGGCTGATCAACTCGATGTTCACGCTGTCGACCATCGTCGGGCTGTCGGTGTCGCAGCTGACCCAGGGCACGCTGGTGGCCAACCTCGGTTTCAGCGAGGTCGCCTTTCCCGCACCGCTGTTCGCCGGGGACACGATCTACGCCGAGACCGAGTGCACCGGAAAACGCGAATCCCGGTCCCGTCCCGGTGAGGGCGTGGTGAACTTGGTCCACGTCGGCCGTAACCAGCACGGGCAGGTCGTGGCGCGCGCCGCCCGGGCCACCCTCGTCCGCAAACGCCCCACCGAGGAGTCCTGACGTCATGACGACGCCGAACACCGTCGAATCCCTCGAACATTCCTGGATGCCACCGGGACCGGCCATGCTGTTCTGTCCGGCCGACCGGCCCGAGCGGTACACCAAGGCCGCCGAGCGGGCCGACGTGGTGATCCTCGACCTCGAGGACGCGGTGTCGCCGGACAACCGCGACGACGCCCGCGCGGCGCTGATCGCCCACCCGCTCGACCCCGATCGCACCGTCGTCCGGATCAATCCGGCCGGCACCCGCGATCACGCCCGTGATCTGGCCGCCCTCACCGACACCCACTACCGGGTGGTGATGCAGGCGAAGGCCGAGACACCGGAGACGATCACCGCACACGGCCTGCAGACCATCGCGCTCGTCGAGACCCCGCTCGGGGTGGTGGCCGCCAACCAGATCGCCGCGGCGGTCAACTGCATCGGATTGATGTGGGGTGCCGAAGACCTCGTGGCCGGGCTCGGCGGCAAGTCCAGCCGCTTCGGTCCCGGCGAACCCGACCCGGGCACCTATCGCGACGTCGCCCGCTATGCCCGTGCCCAGGTCCGGCTGGCCGCGGCGGCCACCGGCAAGTTCGCCGTGGACGCCGTGCACCTGGACTTCCGTGACGAGGCCGGGCTGGTCGCCGAGGTGACCGATGCGGTCGCACTCGGCTATGCCGCCACCGCCTGCATCCACCCGTCACAGGTGCCGACCATCCGTGCCGGCTATCAGCCGACCGACGACGAGATCGCATGGGCGCGACGCGTCGTCGACGGCTCCGAGGAGTTCCACGGCGGTGTGTTCAGCATCGACGGACAGATGATCGACGGCCCGGTACTGCGCCAGGCCGAGGCGGTGCTCTCCCGCGCCGCCGCCACCCCCTGACCCACCCGACCGCCGGAACGTACTGGCACACAGAGGAAGTGAACCAGAATGGCCGAACTGTCCCACGCCCGTGGGGAATCCGAGCCCGCACTGTTGGGTGAGACCATCGGGCAGACCCTGGCGCGCACGACGGCCGCCTTCGGTGACCGCCTCGCCCTGGTCGACGCGCCCGCCCGGCGTCAGTGGACCTACACCGAGTTCCGGCGCGATGTGCTGGCCCTGGCCGCCGGTCTGCTGCGGCTCGGCGTCGCCGCCGGCGACCGGGTGGGTCTCTGGTCACCCAATCGAGCCGAGTGGGTGCTCACCCAGTACGCCACCGCCGAGATCGGCGCGATCCTGGTGAACCTGAACCCGGCCTATCGTCAGCACGAGCTCGAGTACGCGCTGATCCAGTCGGGTAGCAGTGTGGTCTTCGCCGCCGAACGGTACAAGGACTCCGACTATGCCGGCATGCTCGACGCGGCACGCCCGCAGGCCCCGGAGCTGGGCACGGTGGTGCTGTTCGAGTCGCCGGAGTGGGCCGATGCCAACCGGGAGGCGTCGGCCGACGAGCTCGACGCCGTGGCCGCCCGCGCCGCAACGCTGACCGCCGACGATGCGATCAACATCCAGTACACCTCGGGCACAACCGGTTTCCCCAAGGGTGCCACACTCACACACCGCAACATCGGCAACAACGGGTACCTGGTGGGGGAGTTGCTGAACTACTCCGAGACCGACGCGATCTGTATCCCGGTGCCGTTCTACCACTGCTTCGGGATGGTGATGGGAAATCTCGCGGCCACCAGTCATGGTGCGGCCATGGTGATCCCGGCGCCGACCTTCGACCCGGAGGCCACCCTGGCCGCCGTCGCCGAGTACGGCTGCACCAGCCTGTACGGGGTACCGACGATGTTCATCGCCGAGCTCGCCCTGCTCGATGCGGGTGCCGACCACGACCTGTCGACCCTGCGGACCGGCGTCATGGCCGGGTCCCCCTGCCCGGAGTCGGTGATGCGGCAGGTGGTCGACCGGATGCACATGAGCGAGGTGTCGATCTGCTACGGCATGACCGAGACGTCCCCGGTGTCCACCCAGACCCGCGTCGACGACACACTGGAACTGCGTGTCACCACCGTCGGCCGGGTCGGGCCGCACCTGGAGATCTCGGTGGTCGACCCGATGACCGGCGAGATCCTGCCGCGCGGTACGACCGGTGAGTTCTGCACTCGTGGTTACAGTGTGATGCAAGGGTATTGGAACAATCCGGAGAAGACCGCCGAGGCGCTGCGGCATGCGCCGGGCGATGCCGACGGGCAACCGTGGATGCGTACCGGAGACCTCGCGGTGATGGATCCGAACGGCTATGTGCGGATCACCGGCCGGATCAAGGACATGGTGATCCGGGGTGGCGAGAACATCTATCCGCGGGAGATCGAGGAGTTCCTCTACACCCATCCCGACATCCTCGACGCACAGGTGATCGGTGTTCCCGACACCACCTACGGCGAGGAACTGATGGCGTGGATCCGGATGCGTGACGGCGCACTCGAACTGACCGCCGAGGACGTGCGTGCGTTCGCCACCGGCAAGATCGCCCGCCACAAGATCCCGCGATATGTGCACGTCGTCAAGGAGTTCCCGATGACGGTGACCGGTAAGGTACGCAAGGTACAGATGCGCGAGGAAGCCGTCGAGATCCTGGGGTTGTAGCGATGAGCGGTGAGACCGGTTCGACGACGCCGTCGCGGCGGACGCAGATGGATGCGTTCGGCGACCGCGTGGCAGAGGAATTCGGTGTCACCGCCGACGGCTACGACGAGCTGTGGACGTGGTCGGTGACCCATCCGGCCCGGTTCTGGCGTGCGGTCTGGCAGTTCTTCGATCTCGACGCGATCGCCGGGCCGCTCGCCGACGGCGACGGCGCGGTGCTGGCGTCGGCACAGATGCCCGGGGCGCGGTGGTTCCCCGGGGTCCGCCTCAACTACGTCGACGCGATCCTGCGGCACGGCCACGCGGCCGGTGCCGATGCAACCGCCGACCGTCCGGCGATCATCGGCGTCGACGAGGACGGGGTGCGCACCGAGATCACCTGGCGGGCGCTGCCGGGTCTGGTCGGCGCCTTCGCCGCCACCCTCCGCGAACTGGGGGTGACCGAGGGCGACGTGGTCGCCGGCTACCTGCCCGACATCGGCGAGGCGGTCGTCGCATTCCTGGGGGCGGCGTCGCTCGGGGCGATCTGGTCGGGATGCGGCCAGGACTACGCACCGGCCGGGGCGGCCGGCCGGCTCGCGCAACTGGCGCCCAAGGTCCTGGTCACCGCCGACGGCTACCGGTACAACGGCAAGGACATCGACAAATGCGCCGACAGCGCCGAACTCGCCGCGTCGCTGCCCGGTCTGGTCGGACACATCGTCGTCGGGGATCCCACACGGCAACCCGCGGGTACCGCCCGGATGCTGTCCTACGACGACGCGGTGGCGCCGGGACGTGCGCCGGTGGCGCCGGTACCGGTGGACTTCGACCATCCGCTGTGGGTGCTGTTCAGTTCGGGGACCACCGGCCGGCCCAAGGGGATCGTGCACGGACATGGCGGGGTGGTACTCGAACACCTCAAGGCGGCCGGGCTGCACGCCGACCTCGACGCCGGTGACGTCTTCTTCTGGCAGACCGCGCTGAGCTGGATGATGTGGAACTACCAGATCGCCGGACTGCTGTGCGGGTCGACCATCGTCTGCTACAGCGGTTCTGCGCTGCACCCCGACGCCGACCGGCTCTGGCGCGTCGTCGCCGACGAGAAGGTCACCTGGTTCGGGACCAGTCCGGGCCAGCTCCAGGCGTCCCGCAAGGCGGGCCTGGTTCCCGGACGTGACCACGACCTGTCGGCACTGCGCACCATCGGCAGCACCGGATCCTCGCTCGCCGGTGACCTGTTCGACTGGATCGACACCACGGTGGCACCGGGACTGCCGGTCTCGTCGATCAGCGGTGGTACCGACGTCGTCACCGCGTTCGCCGGCGGATCGGTGGGGGTGCCGGTGGTGGCCGGAGAACTCTCGGTGCGCTATCTCGGTGTGGCACTGGAGAGCTGGGCGCCCGACACCACCCCGCTGATCGGGGAGGTGGGCGAGATGGTGATCACCGCACCGATGCCGTCCATGCCGGTGGGATTCTGGCAGGACGACGACGGAGTGCGTTATCGCGCAGCCTATTTCGACCATCATTGGACCGGGGACGGGGCCCGTCGTACACCGGTGTGGCGGCACGGTGACTGGGTGACGGTGACCGACCGGGGCTCCCTGGTGATCCACGGACGCAGCGATGCCACGTTGAACCGCAACGGGATCCGGATGGGCTCGGCCGACATCTACGAGGTCGTCGAGGGGATCGACGAGATCGCCGAGGCCTTCGTGCTCGGCGTCGACGGACCCGACGGTGCCTACTGGATGCCGCTGTTCGTCACACTCGTCGGCACGGCCGAGGTCGACGACGAACTCACCGCCCGGATCGCCCGCGAGATCCGGACACGACTGTCGCCCCGGCACGTACCCGACGAGGTGATCGCGGCCCCGGGAATCCCGCACACGCGCACCGGCAAGAAGCTGGAGGTGCCGGTGACCTCGATCCTGGCCGGACGTCCCGTCGACATCGATCCGCGGTCGATCGACGACCCGACCCTGATCGGGTGGTACTCGCAGCGAGGTGCCGAACACCGATGGTGACCTGCGGCGTCGTCGACGGCGAGTGCTCGCCGGCCGGTCGGTCCCTGTGGCGGACTCGGCAGATGTATTAGCGTGGTCGGCAGTGCGCCCGGGGGCGTGAGACATCGCATGAGTCCGACAATCGGATCAGTCTGGAGAAATCAGATGACCTATCAATCCGGAGGACCGGGCTACGGGCAGCAGCCCGAGTCGGGGCAGAACTACGGCCAGCAGGGGTACGGCCAGCAGGGATACGGCGACCAGTCGTACGGGTCGCAGCCCGGATACGGGCAGGATTCGTACGGGCAGCAGGCCGCGGGCCAGCAGGGCTACGGTCAGCAGGGCTACGGCCAGCAGGATTACGGCCAGCAGGCGCCGGGCCAGCAGGGGTACGGCCAGCAGGCGCCGGGTCAGCAGGGGTATGGCCAGCAGGGGTACGGGGATCAGCCGTACGGGGCCCAGCAGGGCTACGGCTACGGCCAGCCCGCAGCCGCACCCAAGCAGCCGTTCGCCGGCGTCCCCCCGATCGTCGCACCGGCACTGGCCGGCACCATCGGTGTCCTCGGCCTGGTGGTGCTGTTCTGCGGATTCGCCGCGGGCTGGACGGTCGACACCGGGCGCGGGTCCGAGTCGATCCGGCTGCTCTCGAGCGACCTCGCCGGCGCCTACGGTGTCGTCGTGCTCGTCGCGGCACTCGCCTTCACCGGCCTGATCAAGGGATTCCGGGTGGCGCCGCTGGTCGCCGCCGGTGCCACCGCGGGCATGCTCCTGACCATCCTCACCTACGCGGGCGCCGACACCTCCAGCCAGTTCGGAATCGAGCTGAGCCACGGGGCGGGCGCCATCATCCTGCTCGTGCTGTCGATCCTGAACTTCCTGCTCGCGATCGCATGGCTGTTGATCGACCTGGGTGTCCTCAAGACCGCGGGCGTCGAGACCGCCGCCGGATCTGCCGCCGCGACCCCGGCCACCGCGGCCGCTGCGGGCGTCGCCTCCACCCCCGGTGTGACCTCCACCCCGGGCACCGCGACCCCGGGCACCGCTGCGCTGCCGTCGGCCGACGCCGCGACCACCTACGGTGCGGCCCCGTCCTATGGCAGTGAGTCGTCCTACGGGTCCTATGGGGCCGGTTCGACCTACGGTGCGGGCTCGTCGGCCGCCGGGGCCGCGGGCTATGGCTCGCAGCCGGGTGCCGCTCCGACCTATGACCCGTCGTCCTACGCCGGCTACGGGCAGGCCCAGCACGCCGCGCCGTCCGGATCCACGTCCGCGTCGGACACCCCGTCGACCCCCGAGACGCCGGGCGCAGCGGCGAGTCCGCAGGCCGGTGCCGAGGGCGTGCCGGGTGCCGAGGGTGCCACCGCGGTGTTCAAGAAGCCGGAACCGCCCCAGGCCGGCAGCTGACCACGCGCGCCGGTTGACCCCGCGCGCCACAGATCGATCACCTCGGCCCCGGACCCGCCACGTGCGGTCCGGGGCCGGGGCATGTGATGGGCCGAACCCCGGGATGCGGACCGGGACCATATCGGACATTCGGTGCGATTGGTCGCTTTCTGGGTTCGGACCGGCGCGTCGGTGTGACCTCAGGAGTCCCACGTGTCACGCTCGACCCGATGCCCACGATCAGATCAGTCTCCGCCGCCGACAGCCTCGCGACCCGACTCCGTGAGGCGCGTCGGGCTCGCCGTGAACACGGTGGCCGACCCGAACGTGGCGCGCGTGAACTGATCCTCATCGCCTTCGGCGTCCCGCTGATCACCGTGTCGGTGGCGGTGCTGATCATCCTGGCCGTACAGCTGATGGCCGGGGGCGCGCTGTCGGCGGTGCCGTCGGCGGTCGCCGCGTGCTGGCTTGCGGTGCACCAGGTCCCGATCACCTTCGGCGGTGTCACCATCGGGGTCCTGCCGATCCTGCCCACCCTGCTCGTCGCCGCCGGGACCGCGCTGATCGCCGGGTCGGCGAGCCGCACCCGGCACGGCACCGAACGGCTCACCGTCATCGTCGCGGCCGTGGCCGGTCCGCTGCTGACCACCGCGATCTGCCTCGCCGTGGTGATGGACGGGTCCTCGGTGATGCCGATCCAGAGCCCCAACGCGCTCGGCGCCTTCGGACAGACCCTGCTCGTCCACGTCGTCGCCGCCCCGATCGGCGTACTGCTCGCCAATCGCGACCTCGTCGACGCCCGGCTCACCGACGGCGATCGCCGCGGCATCCGCTACGGCGTGGTCGCCGCGCTCGCCCTCTTCGCCGCGGGCGGCATCCTCGTCCTGCTGCGCCTGCTCCTCGCCTGGACGTCGGTGGGGGAGATGATCGGCGACGGCTACGACTTCGACGGCTACCTCGGCCTCACCGTGCTGTCCATCCTCTACCTGCCGAACCTCATGATCGGAGCCGCAGCCGTCCTGGTCGGTTCCGAGGCCCATCTCGGCGCGGTGTCGGTGGATCTGTTCGCGGCCCGCGGCGGGGCGGTACCGCCGCTGCCCGCCCTGGCGATCCTGCCCGCCGACGTCGTCGCCTGGGCGCCGATCGGGCTCGCCGTCCCCGCCGTGATCGCCGTCGGCGTCGCCTGGCGGTGCCGGTCGACCGATCTGGCCGTCTACGCCCGCAGCCTGGCCGTGACCGCCGCGGTGGCCGCCACGATCATCGTGGTCCTCGGACAGCTCTCCGGTGGCCGGCTCGGTGAGGTCGGCGGTGTCGGGATCACCATCGCCACCGCCGGGGTGTTCACCATCGGGTGGATCGTCGTCGCCGGCGTGATCGTCGCGCTGGTCCACAACGTGTTGCCGTGGCTGCGGTCCGGCCGCACAGGGGCCGGCCGGCCGGGCCGGGGCAGGTCCGGTGCGGTGGCCACGTCGACCGAGACCGACGACGGCTTCGACGAGATCCTCGATGACGACGACACCGAGTCCACCGACTACGACGACACCGACCACGACTCCACCGACACCGACTACGACGACGACCAGCTCGACGTCGACGGTTTCGGGGATCACGAATACGGGGATCACGAATACGGGGACGCCGAGTCCGGGGACGGGTACGACACCCGCGGCGAGTACGCGACGTCTGCCGCCGACGACGCCGGTGGCCTCGCCGGCGATGCCGAGGCAGGGTCTGCCGACCGGATCGACGGGCACCACGACCCCGCCGGGCGCGGCGCGGGCCCCGACGCGTCCCGGGACACCGCCGCCCACTAGGCTCTATGCCGTGAACCCCCCGTCATCCGCATCGAGCGCCGCCGCGCGCGCATCGGTCGTCGTGATGGCCTCGGGTACCGGGTCACTCCTGGAAGCGTTGCTGGCGCGGGCGGACGAACCGCAGTCGCCGTTCGCGGTCACCGCGATCGTCGTCGACCGTGACTGCCGCGCCGGTGAGATCGCCGCCGAACGCGGCATCCCCCTGGTCGTGTGCAAGCTCCGCGACCACGCCGACCGGGACGCCTGGGACACCGCACTGCGTGACCACGTGGCCGCGCTCGCCCCCGACTGGGTGGTGACAGCGGGGTTCATGAAGATCCTCGGGGACCGATTCCTGGGCCGTTTCGCCGGCCGGATCGTCAACTCGCACCCGGCCCTGTTGCCGGCGTTCCCCGGCGCCCACGGCGTCGCCGACGCACTCGCCTATGGCGTCAAACTGACCGGCACCACCGTGCATCTGGTGGATTCCGGGGTCGACACCGGTCCGGTACTCGCGCAGACCGCGGTACCGGTCGAGGTGGACGACACCGAGGAATCGCTGCACGAACGCATCAAGTCGGTGGAGCGCGTGCTGCTCGCCGACGTGGTGACCGATCTTGTCACCCGAGGAGTTGTCATCGACGGACGAAAGGCCCACATTCCGTGAACGCACCGAGCACTGACGCGACCCGCCGCCCCATCCGCCGCGCGCTGGTCAGCGTCTACGACAAGAGTGGGCTCGCGGATCTGGCGAAGGCCCTCAAGGATGCCGGCGTGGAGATCGTCTCCACCGGCTCCACCGCCAAGACCATTGCCGCCGAAGGTGTTCCGGTGATCGAGGTGTCGGAGCTGACCGGCTTCCCCGAATGCCTGGACGGCCGGGTCAAGACCCTGCACCCCAAGGTGCACGCCGGCATCCTCGCCGACAGCCGCAAGGACTCGCACGTCGCCCAGCTCGCCGAACTCGGTGTGGCGCCGTTCGATCTCGTCGTGGTCAACCTGTACCCGTTCACCCAGACCGTCGCCTCGGGCGCCACCCCGGACGAGTGCATCGAGCAGATCGACATCGGTGGCCCGTCGATGGTGCGCGGTGCCGCCAAGAACCACCCGACCGTCGCGGTGGTGACCAACCCCGGTGACTACGACGCCGTGACCGCGGCCCTCGCCGGCGGCGGGTTCAGCCTGGCCGAGCGACAGCAGTTGGCCGCCAAGGCATTCCGACACACCGCCGATTACGACGTGGCGGTCGCCTCGTGGATGTCGAGCGTGGTGGCCCCGCCGGTCGCCGACGCCGAGGGCAAGCACGAGCCCGACAACTCGCGTTTCCCGGAGTGGGCCGGTGCCACCTGGTCGCGCTCGACGGTGCTGCGCTACGGCGAGAACCCGCACCAGTCGGCGGCGCTGTACCTCTCCAACTCCGACTACCACGGTCTGGCCTCCGCCGAGCAGCTGCACGGCAAGGAGATGAGCTACAACAACTACACCGACTCCGACGCCGCCTGGCGCAGCGCACACGACTTCGACCAGCCGGCCGTCGCGATCATCAAGCACGCCAACCCGTGTGGCATCGCGGTGGGCGCCGACATCGGTGAGGCCCACCGCAAGGCACATGCCTGCGACCCGGTCAGCGCCTACGGCGGTGTGATCGCGGCCAACCGGGAGATCACCGTCGAGATGGCCGAACAGGTCGCCGAGATCTTCACCGAGGTCATCATCGCCCCCGGTTTCGCCGACGGTGCGCTGTCGGTGTTGCAGCGCAAGAAGAACATCCGCATCCTGCGGGCCGTGCCGCCGCAGCGCGCCGGGATCGAGACCCGACCCATCTCCGGCGGACTGCTGATGCAGCAGCGCGACGTGCTCGACGCCGCCGGCGACGACCCGGCCAACTGGACGCTGGTTTCCGGCGCCCCGGCCACCCCGGAGGTCCTCGCCGATCTCGAGTTCGCTTGGCGTGCTTGCCGTTCGGTGAAGTCCAATGCGATCCTGCTGGCCAAGGACGGTGCCTCGGTGGGCGTCGGTATGGGGCAGGTCAACCGCGTCGACTCCGCTCACCTGGCCGTCAACCGTGCCGGTGAGCGTGCCGCCGGCAGTGCCGCGGCATCGGATGCCTTCTTCCCGTTCCCGGACGGCCTGGAGGTGCTCATCGCCGGTGGCGTCACCGCGGTGGTGCAGCCCGGCGGTTCGATCCGCGACACCGAGGTGATCGAGGCGGCGTCGGAGGCGGGCATCACCCTGTACCTCACCGGTGCCCGGCACTTCGCCCACTGATCCGTTGATCGGGCGCCCGAACACGTTCATCGGGCGCCCGATTCTCTTCACCGTGCCCCCGATCCCGTTGACCGGGCGCTCGATCGCGTTGACCGGGCCCTCGATCCCGTTGACCGGGCGCTCGATCGCGTTGACTGGGCGCTCGTCCGCGTTGACTGGGCCCTCGTCGGCGTTGACCGGGCGCTCGTCGGCGTTGACTGGGCCCTCGTCCGCGTTGACCGGGCGCTCGTCCGCGTTGACCGGGCGTGACGGGCGTCGCCGGTGACCATTCTGCAGTTCGCACTGCTCATCCTCGCGGGCTTCGGTGCGGGCCTCATCGGCTATGTCACCGGCATGGCCTCCCTGGTCAGCTATCCCGCCCTGCTCGCCGTCGGGCTGAGCCCCATCTCCGCCAACATCACCAACACCGTCGCACTGGTGTCGGTGGGCGTCGGCAGTATGAGCCAATCGGGGCGTGTGTTGCTCGACGGCGACCGGCGTCGGCTCGGAATCGGCGTCGTCGCCGCCCTGATCGGCGGCACCATCGGGGCTCTCGTGCTGATCCTCGCGCCACCCGACTCGTTCCGGATCATCGTGCCGTACCTCGTCGCCCTGGCGTCGGTGGCGCTGCTCGCCCAACCCCGGCTGCGTCGGATCGCCTCGAAACATGCTGACCGGCCCTGGATCTGGTACATCGGCCTGGGCATCATCTCGATCTACGGTGGCTACTTCGGCGCCGGCGCCGGAATCGTGCTCTTGGCCCTCGCCCTCGTCGTCACCAGTGAACCGCTCTGGCGCGCAACCCTCTTGAAATCACTGTTCCTGGGCGTGGCGAATCTCGTGGCCGCCATCGGCTTCGCCTTCTCCGGTCACGTGCACTGGGTTGCCGCCCTCGCGATGGCGATCGGCTGCCTGGTCGGCGGCTGGTGCGGACCACCTGCCGTGAAACGTCTTCCCGCCGAGCCGCTGCGGATCGCCGTCGGAATCGGGGGACTGGGTCTGGCGCTCTGGCTGGGTATCCGGGGCTGACCCGCCGGCTCACCCGGCTCACCCGGCTGCCGCGGTTGCCGCGGTTGCCGCCCAGAATCAGGCCACCCGGAATCGGCCACCCAGAATTCGGACATCATCGCAGCCGTAGGACGATATTTCCTCACCGAGATGTAAACCCTGTTGCCGATGCACCATCGCGAATAGACATGCCTGGTGACTTTGTTCGTAGACATCACCGCCGACGAGGAACGCGGCGGGCAACCGGGTGCGGAGAAGACCGACACCCGGTCGCGGTGGCGCACCATCGCACTTCAGGTGGGCCTCCCGCTGCTGTCGCTGGTGCTGTTCCTGGTCGTGTGGCAACTGATCGCCATCAGCGGAGTGTGGACCGAGACCTTCGTCCCGCGACTCGGCACCGTGTGGCAGGCCTTCGTGGACATGTCGACCACCCACGACGGCGTGATCGGCTACGCCGGCTACTACTGGTGGGAACACCTGTACATGACATTGCGCCGAGTACTGCTCGGTGTGGTGATCGGCGTCGCCGCCGGTGTGCTCCTGGGTCTGGTCATGGGGTCCATTCCGTGGGTCCGCCGGCTGCTCGAACCCTGGCTGACCTTCCTGCGGGCACTTCCGCCCCTCGCGTACTTCTTCCTCCTGGTCATCTGGCTCGGCATCGACGAGGCACCCAAGGTGACCCTGCTGGCCCTGGCCGCGTTGCCACCCGCGGCGGTGGCGACGACGGCAGCGGTCGGCGCGGCGCCGGTGGCACTGGTCGAGGCGGCACGCGCACTGGGCGCCTCCCGTCGTGAGGTGATCACCGACGTCGTCGTCCCGGCCGCCCTGCCGGAGACGTTCACCGGAATCCGGTTGTCGGTGGGCATCGCATACTCATCGGTGGTCGCCGCCGAACTCTTCAACGGCATCCCCGGTATCGGCGGTGTCGTCAAGGACGCAAGCAATTACAACAACACCCCCGTGGTACTCGTCGGAATCGCCCTGATCGGACTGTCCGGTCTGATCATCGACGCCGTACTCCGGGTGATCGAGCACCGCACGGTGCCCTGGCGCGGAAAGGCCTGACCTCTCATGACATCTCAACTCCGACGATCCCCGCTGCGTACGGTGGCCGCACTCGTCGCCGCCGTCACCGCGGTCCTGCTCGCCCTGGTGGGCTGCTCGGTGGACAAGTCCGGCGCGGACTCCGGGAAGCCGACGATCCGCCTTGCCTACCAGTCCTTTCCGAGTGGCGACCTGATCGTCAAGAACAACAGGTGGCTGGAGGAGGCACTCCCGGACTACAACATCAAGTGGACCAAGTTCGATTCCGGTGCCGACGTCAACACCGCCTTCGTCGCCAAGCAGATCGACTTCGGCGCAATCGGATCCAGCCCGGTGGCACGTGGCCTCTCACAGCCGCTGAACATTCCGTACCAGGTGGCCTTCGTCCTCGACGTCGCCGGCGACAACGAGGCGCTCGTCGCCCGTAACGGCACCGGCATCAACACTGTCGCCGACCTCAAGGGCAAGCGGGTGGCCACCGCCTTCGCCTCGACCGCGCACTACAGTCTGCTCGCCGCACTCGAGCAGGCCGGGGTCAAGCCCGCCGACGTCGACATCATCGACCTGCAGCCGCAGGCTTCGCTGGCCGCCTGGCAGCGTGGCGACGTCGACGCCGTCTACACCTGGCTGCCCACGCTGGACGAATTGCGCAAGGACGGAAAGACTCTCATCACCAGCCGACAGCTCGCCACCGACGGAAAGCCGACGCTGGACCTCGGTGTGGTCGCCACCGACTTCGCCAACGCCCATCCCGACGTCGTCGACACCTGGCGCAAGGTGCAGGCACGGGCGCTCACTGTGATCCACGACGATCCGCAGGCCGCCGCCGAGGCCATCGCAGCGCAGTTGGGCACCACCCCGGAGGACGCCGCCAACCAGCTGAAGCAGGGAACCTATCTGACGCCGGCCGAACTGGCCACGCCCACCTGGCTCGGTACCGAGGGCAACCCCGGCAACCTGGCCGAGAACCTGCACAGCGCAGCGGTGTTCCTCGCCGGGCAGCAGCAGATCCCGTCGGCACCGCCGCTGTCGACCTTCCAGGCCGCGCTCTACACGAAGGGATTGCCCGGTGTCCTCGAACAGTCCTAGCCCGGCGGTCACCGGCCCCACCCCTGGGGCCGCGAGCGACACTCGGCCGGAAACAACTGCGAGAAAAGCGATCTCACTGTCCGGTGTCTCGCAGAGGTACGGATCCGGGGCTTCGGCGGTGACCGCGGTGGGACCGGTGGACCTCGACGTCGCCGAGGGCGAGTTCCTCGTCCTGGTCGGCGCGTCGGGCTGCGGCAAGTCCACGCTGTTGCGGCTGATCGCGGGGTTCGAGCCGCCGACTGCCGGTGAGGTGCTGGTCGGGGGAGCGGCCCCGGTCCCGGGGGTCACCTCCGGTGTGGTGTTCCAGCAGCCACGTCTGTTCCCGTGGCGCACCGTCGGCGGCAACATCGACCTCGCGTTGAAGTATGCGCGGGTGCCCAGGTCGGAGCGCGCGGCCCGCCGCGACGAACTCCTGGCACGGGTCGGGCTCACCGACACCGCCGACCGTCGCATCTGGGAGATCTCCGGTGGTCAGCAGCAGCGCGTGGCCATCGCCCGGGCGCTCGCCGCCGAGACCTCGCTGCTGCTGCTCGACGAACCGTTCGCCGCATTGGATGCGCTCACCCGAGAGACCTTGCAGGAGGATGTGCGGTCGGTCAGCGCCGATCTCGGCCGCACCAATGTGTTCGTCACCCACAGCGCGGAAGAGGCGGCCTTCCTCGGCTCGCGGATCGTCGTGTTGACGTCACGGCCCGGAACGGTGGCCCTCGATCTCGCCTCGCCGATCCCGCGGACGGGTGTCACCGCCGACGAGGTCCGTGACTCGCCCGAGTACACCGTGCTGCGCACCCAGATCGCGACCGCGGTGAAAGAAGCTGCGGTGGCAGGAACTTCGGCAGGAGGAGCCAGATCATGACCACCACTCACGTTCGGAGCACACCCCACGCACAGACCGCCGGGGGAACCGTGACCTCCGGTGTCGAGTTCGACATCGACGAGTTCGGCCCCCGATTCGGCGCCGAGATCCGCGGCGTGGACGTCGCCTCGGCGTCCGACGACGAGGTCCGCGCGCTGCGTCAGGCACTGATCGACCACAAGGTGATCGTGCTGCGCGACCAGCGGCTCGACGACGCCTCGCACATCGAATTCGGTCGCCGTCTCGGCGATCTCACCTTTGGTCATCCGGTGTGGAACAGCGGCGACGTGCCCGACGAGGTGTACGAGCTCGACAGCGCCGACAACGGATTCGCCGACGTCTGGCACACCGACGTCACGTTCATGCCGCGACCTCCGGCCGGCTCGATCCTGCGTCCGGTGGTCTTGCCGCGCAACGGCGGTGACACCAACTGGGCCGACGCCGAGCTCGCCTACGAGTCGCTCTCGGCGCCGGTACGTGACCTCGTCGACGGGCTGACCGCGACCCACGACGGCAACCGCGAGTTCGGCTACTACCTCAAGCATCGTCGTGACGGTCACGGAAACGTCTGGGATGGAAAGGAAGTCACCGCGCTGGCGCCGGTCAGTCATCCGGTGGTGCGGGTGCATCCGGAGACCGGCCGCAAGGCGCTGTTCGTCAATCCCGGTTTCACCTCGCACATCGACGGGGTCTCCGACGCCGAGAGCCGGGCGATCCTGGATCTGCTGTACGCCCACATCACCAAGCCCGAGCACATCGTCCGGCACCGGTGGCGGCTGGGGGATCTGGTGCTGTGGGACAACCGCAACACCCTGCACTACGCCAACCGCGACTACGGCGACAATCGGCGCGTGATGCACCGCATCACCCTGCGTGGCGACGAGCCCGTCGGACCTCGCTGACGCCCGGTCAACGGAAACTGGCGCCCGGTCAACGGAATCTGGTGCCCGGTCAACGGAAACTGGTGCCCGGTCAGCGGGATGTGGTGCCCGGTCAACGGAAACTGGCGCCCGGTCAACGGAAACTGGCGCCCGGTCAACGGAATTCGGTGCCCACTCGACTCGAGTGGGCACCGAAACTCGTTGAGTGGGCGCTTCTTCTCGTTGAGTGGGCGCTCGATCTCGTCGACCGGGCATTCCTTCGCCTTCGCCTTCGCCTTCGCCTTCCGCTTCGCCTTCGCCTTCACTGTCATCGGTTGCGGCTGCCGGCGTTCCGCGATCCACCCACGGACCGTATTCAACCAATGGGTTGACAACATGCGTGACCCGGCGCACACTCGTATTCAACCGAATGGTTGAGGAGGATGACGTGGAGGACGACGGACTGTCCAAGGTGTTCGCCGCACTCGCCGACCCGACGCGACGCGACATGGTCGCCCGGCTCGCGGTCTCCGATGCGACGGTCGGTCAGCTCGCCGCCCCCTACGACGTCAGCCTCCAGGCGGTGTCCAAGCACCTCAAGGTGCTCGAGGACGCCGGTCTGGTGACCCGCACCCGTTCGGCACAGACCCGCCCGGTTCACCTCGAAGCGGAGGTGTTCGACCTCATGACCAAGTGGATCGAGCGGTACCAGAAGCGCGCCGAGGAGCGATACCAGCGTCTCGACGCCCTGCTGGCGGAGATGAACGACGACGCGCCGCCGCATCGTCGAGACGAACCCACCTCACGAGGAGAAGCATCATGAGCCCCACCACGCGCTACCCGCAGGCCGCCATCGAGGCCGATCCGACGGTCCCGATCATCCGCATCACCCGTGACTTCCGGGCCACCCCCGCACAACTGATGCGCGCCCACACCGACCCCGACCTGTTCATGTCCTGGGTGGGCCCCGACTCGATCAGCAGCAAGGTGATCGAGTGGGATGTCCGCAACGGCGGCAGCTGGCGATACGTCTCCACCGACGGCAACGGCGAGTACGGATTCCGAGGGTGTTTCCACACCGTCACCGACGACACGATCGTGCAGACCTTCACCTTCGAGGGCATGCCCGACGCGGTGTCGCTGGAGAAGTTGTGGTTCGAGGATCTCGGCGACGGCACCACCCGTCTGCACGCCCAGTCGCTGTGTGAGTCCTTCGAGGACCGCGACGGATGGCTCGCCTCCGGCATGGAGGTCGGTGTGAACGAGGGATATGCCCACCTCGACCGCATCCTCGAGGCCGGCGAGGTCTGATCCGGTGCCCGCACTCATCGACCTGTCCGCAGCCGATCGGCACCGTGTGATCGCCGCCGGCTTCGGCACGGTCGCCGACGCGGTGGACGATTGGGATCGACCGGCACCGGTCGACGGCTGGGCGGCCCGCGACGTCGTGGCACACCTGGTGGGGTGGATGACCGGATTCCTCACCGCCGGCGGTGTCGAGGTACCCGCAGCGCCGGCACTCGATGATCCGCCGGCCGCGTGGCGAGCCCACACCGAACACATCCAGGCACTGCTCGACGAACCGATCGCGCAGTCGGTCTTCTCCCATCCGATGGTCGGTGACCTCCGCCTGGCCGATGCGATCGACCGGTTCTACACCAGCGATGTCTTCATGCACACATGGGATCTCGCCGCGGCAGCCGGCCGCGCGGCCGATCTCGATGCTGCCTTCGCCGCGCATCTGCTCGACGGGATGCGGCCGATCGACGAGGTCCTGCGGAGCTCCGGTCAGTACGGGCCCGCGGTCCCCGTCGCCGACGACGCCGACCCGGTCACCGCACTGGTCGGCTTCATCGGACGCGATCCGGCGTGGCGGGGCCCGGGTGGCCCGGCCGCATGACACCGCCGGTCGGGACGTGATGGCATGGCGCGCGCCACAGTACGGAGTACCGTGGTCGGGGTGGCAGAGGACTTCACCATCGGAACCACCGAAACCCGTCATCCGTCCCCGCGAACGTTGGGTGAGCTGCGTGCCAGTGGCCACGTGCAGCGCAGCGTGCGCGACGAGATCCGTAACAACCTGCTGACCGCCCTGCGCGAGGGCCGCGACCCCTGGCCGGGCATCGTCGGCTTCGAGGCCACGGTGGTCCCGCAGCTCGAACGCGCGCTGCTCGCCGGGCATGACGTGGTCATGCTGGGCGAACGTGGCCAGGGCAAGACCCGCATCCTGCGCACGCTGGTGGGTCTGCTCGACGAGTGGACGCCGGTGATCTCCGGCTCCGACCTCGGCGAGCATCCCTACGAGCCGATCACGCCCGCGTCGATCCGCAAGGCCGCCAACCTGCTCGACGACCTTCCGATCGAATGGCGTCACCGCAGTGAGCGCTACAGCGAGAAGCTGGCCACCCCCGACACCTCGGTCGCCGATCTCGTCGGCGACGTCGACCCGATGAAGGTCGCCGAGGGTCGTAGCCTCGGTGACCCCGAGACCATCCACTTCGGTCTGATCCCGCGGGCCCACCGCGGCATCGTCGCCATCAACGAACTGCCCGACCTGGCCGAGCGCATCCAGGTCGCCATGCTCAACGTGATGGAGGAGCGCGACATCCAGGTCCGCGGTTACACCCTGCGGCTGCCCCTGGACGTGCTGGTGATGGCGAGTGCCAATCCGGAGGACTACACCAACCGCGGCCGCATCATCACCCCGCTCAAGGACCGCTTCGGCGCCGAGATCCGCACCCACTACCCGCTGGAACTCGACGACGAGATCGAGGTGATCGAGCAGGAGGCCGACCTCACCGCAACGGTGCCGACCTTCATCACCGAGATCCTCGCTCGGTTCACCCGCCACGCCCGCGACCACCCGTCGATCGACCAGCGTTCGGGTGTGTCGGCCCGGTTCTCCATCGCCGGTGCCGAGACCGTCGCGGCCGCCGCGCTGCACCGCTCCGCGGTGACCGGCGAGGATGTCCCGGTGGCCCGCGTGGTGGACCTCGAGTCGGTCATCGAGGTGCTGCGCGGCAAGATCGAGTTCGAGTCCGGCGAAGAGGGCCGCGAACTGGAGATCCTCGAGCATCTGTTGCGGAAGTCGGTGGCCGACACCGTCCGTGCCCACCTCGGGGGTATCGACATGGCCGCACTGGTGCATGCGCTGGAGGAGGGTGATCCGGTGGTCACCGGAGACCGGGTGACCGCCGCGGAATTCCTCGACTCGCTGCCCGATCCCGACGGCGTGACCGGTGTCCTCGACGCGATCGGCGAGCGGCTGGAGGCGACCTCCGACGGTGAACGCGCCAGTGCCGTCGAGCTGGCGCTCGAAGGACTGTTCCTGGCCCGGCGGATCGGCAAAGAGGCCGACGAGTCCGGCCAGACCATCTACGGCTGATCCAGATCCAGGGGGCATCACCCATGGTGCAGAAGAACTTTCACCGATCCCGCTATCAGCGGTACACCGGCGGACCGGATCCGCTTGCGCCGCCGGTGGATCTGCGGGAGGCGCTGAGCGAGATCGGTGACGACGTGATGTCCGGGGTGAGTCCCCAACGGGCACTTCGGGAATTCCTCCGACGCGGCAGTGCCGGCACCGCCGGCCTCGACCGTCTGCGCGAGCAGGTCAACCGACGTCGGCAGGAACTGCTGAAGAACCGCAACCTCGACGGCACCTTCGCCGAGATCCGCGAACTGCTCGACCGTGCGGTCCTCAACGAGCGCAAGCAACTCGCGCGTGATCTCGACGACGACGCACGGTTCGCCGAGATGCAGATCGGCTCGCTCCCACCGTCCACCGCGCAGGCCGTCGAGGAGCTGTCGGAGTACCGGTGGCGCAGCCCGGAGGCCGCCGCCGACTACGACAAGATCAAGGATCTCCTCGGCCGGGAACTGCTCGACCAGCGGTTCGCCGGGATGAAGGAGGCCCTGGAGGGTGCCACCGAGGCCGACCGCCAACGCATCTCGGAGATGCTGGCCGACCTCAACGAACTGCTCGACGCCCACAATCGCGGCGAGGACACCACCGAGCAGTTCGAGAAGTTCATGGATTCTCACGGCGAGTTCTTCCCCGAGAATCCGCGCAGCACCGAGGAACTCATCGATTCACTCGCCCAGCGTGCGGCCGCCGCCCAGCAGTTCTACAACTCGCTGACCCCGGAGCAGCGTGCCGAGCTCGATCAGCTGGCACAGCAGGCCTTCGGTTCACCGGATCTGATGAACCAACTGGCGCAGATGGATTCGGCGTTGCGGCAGGCACGTCCAGGCCTCGGATGGGACGACGGACAGCAGTTCTCCGGAGATCAGCCGATGGGACTCGGTGAGGGTGCCGCAGCGCTGCGCGACATCTCCGAACTCGAGGCGCTCTCCGAACAGCTCTCCCAGCAGTACGCGGGCGCCCAGATGGACGACATCGACATCGACGCGCTCGAACGGCAGCTCGGGGAGCAGGCGGGCGTGGACGCCCGCACCCTCGTCGAACTCGAGAAGGCGCTGCGTGAGGAGGGATTCTTCGACCGCGCCGCGGACGGCCGACTCCGGTTGAGTCCCAAGGCGATGCGGCAACTCGGGCAGGCGATCTTCAAGGACATCGCCGAGGACATGTCCGGGCGCGGGGAGCGGCAGACCCGCAACACCGGGCTGCTCGGTGAGCCGACGGGGTCGACCCGGGAGTGGGCCTACGGCGACACCGACCCGTGGGATGTCTCGCGCACCGTCGCCAACGCGGTGCTGCGGACCGCAGCGGAAGGGCATCCGACCTCGCGCGATCATCCCGGCGTGCGGATCGACGTCCGGGACGTGGAGATCGCCGAGACCGAGGCCCGCACACAGGCCGCGGTGGTGCTGCTCGTCGATACCTCGTTCTCGATGGAGATGGAGGGCCGCTGGACGCCGATGAAGCGCACCGCGATCGCGCTGAATCACCTCATCTCCACCCGATTCCGCACCGACGAACTGCATCTCATCGCATTCGGCCGGTACGCGCGGTCGATCGACATCGCCGAACTGACCGGACTGCAACCGCGGATGGAGCAGGGCACCAACCTGCATCACGCACTGTTGCTGGCGCAGCGTCATCTTCGGCGGTTCCCCAACGCGCAGCCCGTCGTCCTGGTGGTCACCGACGGTGAACCCACCGCGCACCTCGATCCCAGCGGCGAGCCGTTCTTCTTCTACCCGCCGCATCCGCAGACCATCGCCCTGACCGTCCGCGAGCTCGACCACGTCGCCCGGCTGGGTGCACAGGTCACGTTCTTCCGGCTGGGCGACGACCCGGGTCTGGCCCATTTCATGGATCAGATCGCCCGGCGTATCGGCGGACGGGTGATCGCCCCCGACGTCGACGGCCTGGGGGCCGCGGTGGTGGGGGACTATCTGCGATCGCGCCGGGGTCGCCGGCGCGGCTGAACACCCGGATCGGTCGGGGTGGTCAGGCGGTCACCAGGCCGGCGGTTGCCCGGTGGGTGGCTGCCCGGTGGGTGGGTGACCGGTGGGCGGATAGCCCGGCGGATATCCGGGCGGGGCGGCCGGCGGGGTCTGGTCGCGGTTGCGCCGGTTGCGTCCGACCACCCACAGGATGATGCCGACGATCGTCACCAGCAGACCCAGCCCGCCACCGAACACCGCGAGCAGGACGCCGCCGACCCCGGAGAAGACACCGCTCAGGGACAACGGCGGCGCACCGACGGCGTACCCGTCGCCGCAGTCGATCACGTAGTCGCCGGCAGCGGTGATCCGATACTGGGCGAAGGACCGGACGGTGGTGTTGTCGAAGGTGAACGAGCCCGACTGCATCGTCGACACGCGTTCGACGCCCGGACCGGTCACCGCGCAGGTCGGCAGCGGATCGGAGTAGGGGCCACTGACCGTGCCGGGAGCGTAGAGCGTGAGCTCGGTGTCGGCGTCGAGATGCCGGGTGACCGAGCCGTTGATCGCGAACGCCTGGGAGGTCTGGTCGGCGACCTTGCCGAATCCGTTGACCGCCAGGATCACCCCGACCACCACGCAGATCAGCATGAGAGCAGCGCCGAGCCACGTCAGGACCTTGCCCACACCAGCCATGTGCCGATGGTCGCACACAACCACGACAAACACCCCACAACTCCCGCCCCGGTATCAGGGTGGGACTCAGGGTGTTCACTCATGTCCCGGCCGGGCACGCGCGTCTACCCTCACTGTCGTGACCAGCGCACCCGAACCCCCCGCCTCCGACGACGGCCATTCGCGGATGCGGGCCGCCGACGCCGATCGTGAACTCGTGCAACAGATCCTGGCCGCAGCCCTGACCGGCGGGCACCTGACGGCCGCGGAGTACGAGCAACGGTCGGGGCGAGCGGTGCTGGCGAAGACCTTCGGTGACCTCGACACCCTCACCGACGACCTGCCGGTCACCCAGCTCGGGGTGGCCCTGCCGCAGCCCGGTGACCCCTACCCGAGCCGGGTGTCGTCGGGCAGCGGACGTGAACCGATCCGCAGTCGGCTGGCCATCCTGTCCGGGAGCGAACTCACCGGCGCGGTCCCCGTCGCCGAACATCTGTCGGCGACGGCGATCCTGGGCGGGGTCGAGATCGACCTGCGTGAGGTCGAGTTCACCGCACCCCATCTGACCATCCAGTGTCTGGCGATCATGGGCGGCATCGACATCGTCGTGCCACCCGACGTCGCCGTGGAGATCGGCGGCGGCGCGATCATGGGCGGATTCGGCGGGGGCAAGGCCGCGGGCCCGGGCACCCCGGGTGCACCCACCGTGCACATCACCGGGTTCGCGGTGATGGGTGGCGTGGAGGTCAAGCGCAAGGAACGCGGCGTCGGCGGATGGGCCCAGCGGTGGGGGTGGAGCTGAGCCGGCCCGTCAGGCCAGCAGCCACGCGATGATCATGATCACCGGGATCGAGGCGAGGGTGGTGATCAGCGCGGTGTCGCGGGCCAGGACCTGGCCGCGCCGATAGCGCGTCGCATAGACCAGGACGTTCTGTGCGGTCGGCAGGGCCGCGATCACGACCTGCGCGAACAGTTTGTGGCCTTCCTCGCCGAAACCCCATCGTGCGATCACGTACACGAGTGCGGGCATCACGATCATCTTGAGCACCGTCGCCAGGGCGATGTCGCGGCGCGGACTCTGTCCCTTCTTGAACACCGCGACACCGGTCAGCGACATGCCGAAGGCCAGCAGTGCTCCCGGCACCGAGGCGTTGCCGAGCATCTTGAGCGGTTCGAGGACGGCCTGCGGCGGCATCCAGCCGATCACCGAGATGGCGATGCCGACCAGTCCGCCGATGAGGATCGGATTGGTCAGCGGCAGGATCACCGCGTCGCGCAGCGGATTGCCGCCGCCGCGCTGTAGTGCGGTCTTGTCCAGGGTGACCAGTGCCAACGGTGAATAGATCAGGATCTGGAACAGCAGCAGCGGGGCGATGAACGACGCGTCGTCGAGTACGAAGATCGCGATCGGCAGCCCGAGATTGACGCTGTTCACATACGACGACGACAGTGCGCCGATCACCACTTCGGGGGTCTCGCGATGCAGCACGAGTTTGGCGATCAGGAAGTAGAGTGCGCCGATGGCCAGGGCACTGCCACCGGCGATGACCAGGGTCGACGAGAAGATCACCGACAGATCGGTGGTGATCAGCGAGTAGATCAGCAGTGCCGGGGTGCAGACGAAGAACACCAGCCGGGAGAGCACCTCATGTCCATGGTCGCCGAGCGCGCCGGTGCGGCCCAGGACCACCCCGACGCCCACCATGATGAAGATGACGGTGAACCCGGAGATGACGCCTGACACCCGGGAGAGTCTAGGACGCCGGTGGACCACGGTCCGAATCGTGGCCGGGTCCGTGCGGTGACGGTCGGTCGAATGATCCGCGCCGTCGAGGTGTGGGGTGATCACAGGCCGGTTGGCTAGGCTGGCCGCGACCCGGATGTCGGCGGCGAGATGCCTCGCGTCGCAGAGATCAAGGACTCCGCAGGGTCCAGGACGGCACAGAAGTCCCGGACGCCGTGACGAGCAGGAGGGCTCATGTCCGCACCCCATGACGGTCCGACCGGTGATCCGGCCGAGGACCCCACCAGGATCAACCCGGTCCCGAACGATCCGGGGACCCCCGATCTGTTCAAGAAGCCGGCGCCGGACCCGCCGGCATACGGTGACGCCTCGGAGTTCCAGCCGACGCAGCTCGGACCGAATGTCGTGCCGCCGGTTCCGCCCGTTCCACCGCAGTCGCCGCTGCCGCCACCCTCCTACGGCGCCCAGCCGGAGACCCCGAACGTCTACGGGACCCCGCCCGGGTATGGGACGCCGCCGCAGGGCGACCCGTATGCCCAGGGTCAGTACGCGCAGGACCCGTACGCGCAGTACGGGACTCCCGGCTATGGCACGCCCGGATATGGCGCCCCCGGTTATGGCGCCCCCGGTTATGGCGCCCCCGGTTATGGGACGCCCGGATACGGTGCGCCGGTCAGCCCGCCGAACAACAGCAAGGCCACCGCCTCGATGATCTGCGGCATCGCCGGCGTGGTCTTCAGCGTGGCGGGATGCTGTTTCGCCCTGGTGTTCTTCGTTCCGATGGCGCTGGGAATCGTCGCGCTCGTCACGGGAATCAAGGCGCGCACCGAGATCGAGGCATCGCAGGGCCGCGAAGGCGGCTCGGGGATGGCCATGGCCGGCATCATCACCGGTGCGATCTCGGTGGTGCTGGGTGTGGTGGCACTGGTCTTCCTGATCGTCGGGACCGGCAGTTACCTGGTCAATCTGTAGCAGTCGATGTCGGTGTCCACCGGCGACGATCGGGCCGTTTTGGATCCTCGGCGCCGCGCCAGGTAGTCTGGTCGGGTTGCGTGACGCGCCCGGTTGGCTGCGTGCGCGCCGACCAGCTGGAACCATCCCCCTCGCGGAGTGGATGACTTCTGGTGAAGATCACGTAGAGAAGGGCACGATCATGGCTGTACCGAAGCGCCGGATGTCGCGGGCGAACACCCGCAGCCGTCGTTCGCAGTGGAAGGCGGACAACCCGGCATTGCAGGAGGTGAAGGTCAACGGCGTTGCGCAGCGCATCCCGCGTCGCCTCGTCAAGGCCGTCCAGGCCGGCGTCATCGATCTCGATCGTCGCTGACCCGACCGACCGGTCCACGACCGGTCCACGACCGGTTCGCGAACTCACGCCGAACGCCCCGGAATCATCCGGGGCGTTCGTCGTGTCCGGGGCAGGTCCGCGCACCCTCGTCTGACACGATGAGTGGGTGCTGCTGCAGGTTCTCAACACCGCCGGTATCGCGGTGTTCGCGGCGTCGGGCGCCGTCCTCGGTGTTCGCAAGGATTTCGACCTGTGGGGCATCCTCACCGTCGGTGTGCTGACCGGTGTCGGCGGCGGCATCCTGCGGGATGTGCTGCTGGGCATCACACCACCGGCGTCGATCGACAACTGGACCCCGATCTGCACCGCCGCCATCTCGAGTCTTGTGGTGTTCTTCTTCCATCCGGCGTTCAGTGAGCTCCGCCGGATGATCCTCGTGCTGGACGCATTCGGCATGGGACTGTTCGCGACGACGGGTGCCGGGGTCGCACTCGATGTCGGGGCCAGTGCCTTCGCCGCGGTGCTGGTGGGCATGCTCACCGCGATCGGCGGCGGCATCCTGCGTGACGTCCTGGCCAACGAGATCCCGCTGCTGCTGCAACCGGCCGACCTGTATGCGATCCCCGCTCTGCTCGGTTCGGCACTGTTCGTGACGGGGGAGAGACTGGCACCGCAATGGCATGCGTGGTGGGTGGTCGCGGCGGTGATCCTGGCGACCGGGCTCCGGTTGCTGGGCCTGGCATTCCACTGGACGTTGCCGACAGCGCCGACGCGGACCTGGCCCCGACGCTGGACCCGGTGACCGCGGGTCTTGCGATCAGCGCGGTGAAAACCCCGGTTCACCGATACCGTGACGGCCTGATGGTCGTAACGTCGCCGGGGTGCTGGGGGAACACATGTCTCGGGGTCATCGGTCGGTCGGCAAACGTCTCGTCGTGCGCGCGACGATCCTGCTGTGCAGCCTGGCCGTGGTGGTCACCGGCGGGGTCCTCACGAGCGCGGTATCCGACGCCGCGCCGACGACGAGCGGCGTCGGACGCGGCGCGGGCAGCGTCACCCAGGCGTATCTGACCGGGGCGACGCCCGGGGCGTCGGTGGTGCTGCGGGATGCCGCCGGGACACGGGTCGGGGCCGGCCATGTGGACCGGCTCGGCTCGTTCCTGGTGCGTGAGCTCGCTCCGGGTGGCGGCTACCGCTTCGAGGTGGGTGGCCGGAGTGGCAACTCCTTCGCGGTACTCGGCGAGGCGCCGCCACCGACAGCCCAATTCGGCCAGGCCCTGCGACCCGGGATGAACTACATCCGGGTGCGTGACGGCATCACGCTGGCGGCGATGGTGCGACTGCCGGTGGGCAAGACCCTCGCCGACGGCCCGTTCCCGACGCTCGTCGAGTACTCCGGCTACCAGATCGCCGCACCCGGTGACTTCGTGCTCGGGGCGTTGGGATCACTGGCGCGGCAACCCGATCCACGCTCGCCGGCCATCAGCACCATGCTGGGTGGGATCATCGGTCCCACTGCCGGTTTCGCGACGGTGAACGTCGCGATGCGGGGCAGCGGCTGCTCCGGAGGGGCGTTCGGCCTCTTCGACCTGCCCACCACCTACGACGGCTATGACGTCGTCGAGACCGTTGCGCGCCAGCCGTGGGTGGCCCACCACAAGGTGGGCATGGTGGGGATCTCGTTCTCCGGGATCTCGCAGATCGCCGTCGCCGGGACGCGGCCGCCGAGCCTGGCGGCGATCGCCCCGATGAGCATCACCGACGATCTCTACTCCACCGGGTTCCCCGGCGGGATCTTCAACACCGGCTTCGCAAACACGTGGCTGGCCGAACGGCAACGTGACGCCGCACCCGCACCGGCCGGGGGCCAACCCTACCCGCGGGTGGCGATCGCAGACGGCGACCGGATCTGCGCCGATAACCAGCGACTCCGGCTGCAGTCGGTCGACGCCGAGCGTCTCGTCGCCGACAACCCCACGCGCACACCGTCGGTGCACGACCACCGGTCACCGTCCTGGTGGGCGTCGCGGATCACCGTTCCGGTCTACCTCGCCGGCGCCCTGCAGGACGAGCAGACCGGTCCGCAGTGGACCGCGATCATCCCGCGACTGGCACACAATCCGAACGTGTGGGTCAAGATGATCAACGGATCGCACTTCGACTCCACCCATCCGCAGATCCTCGGACCGTGGAACGAGTTCCTCGACATCTTTGTCGCCCACCGTGTCCCGACCCCGAAACCTGCACTGACCGCGCTCGGCCCGGTGCTCTACGAGGCCACCAGTGGCACCCCGGGCCGGCCGATCGTCACCGCGCGTCATCCCGATGCGGGGTCGCTTTCCCGTGCCCGGACACTGTTCGCGCAGGACCCGCGGATCCAGGTGTTCTTCGGCAACGGCACCGGCACCGTACCGCCCGGCAACATGAGTGCCCCGTGGTCGGCCGGGTTCTCGTCGTGGCCACCGGCTTCGGTGGGTGACGGTCATCGCCTGGCGCTCGGGGTCGGCGGAACCCTGGGCGGGACCGGCGGATCGGGCCAGGTCTCCTTCCGTCCCGATCCGTCGGCGCGACCGGCCGGCACGCTGGACGTGACCGGACCGTCGATGCTGCCGTGGAAGGCCCGCCCACCCTATGACTGGGCGCCGATCCCCGGGCAGGCCGGCGTCGGATTCACCAGTGCGCCACAGCAAACCGACACCACCGTGGTCGGTCCGGCGAGTCTGGACCTGCGGCTCGCGTCGTCGGCACCCGACACCGACCTACAGGCCACCGTCTCCGAGGTGCGGCCCGACGGTCGGGAACAACTGGTCACCACCGGCTATCTGCGGGCGTCGTTGCGGGCCACCGACGATGCCGCCACCGCGCTGCACCCCGCGCGCGATTGGCTTTCGCCGCAACCACTTCCCTCCGGGTTCAGCACCGCACGGATCTCCCTGGAACCGATCGCCTACACCTTCCGCGCCGGATCGCGGATTCGGGTCACGGTCACCGCACCCGGTGGGGACCGCACGTCGTGGCGGTTCGACACCCCGGCCACCGGCGGCCGCATCGTCGACACCCTGGCGCTGGGCCCGGGCGGGTCGTCACTGGTGTTGCCGGTGGTGCCCGGACTTCGGGCCGGTAGCCCGTCGGCGCCCTGCGAAGGTCTGCGCGGTCAGCCGTGCCGGATCTACACGCCGGCGTTCAACGGGGGATAGCGAACGGCCACCGTGATCGCGTCTGATCGGTGGTCGAGCGGGTGTCGTCGCTTGGGTTTCGTGCTGCTCGTTGGTGGTTGAGCGGGTCGTCCTCGCGTAGCGAGGTCGCCCGGTTGTCGAAACCTCTGTTGGCTGTGGCGGGGAGGTGGCCGGTTGTGGGGTGGTCGCTGTGCGTTGGCGGCCGGTGGAGGTTTCGACGGCCGCGTCGTCGCTGGCGCTCCTTGCTGCTCAACCATCAACTGGGGCACGGTGGTTGAGTGGCTGGCCGTGGCTTGGGCTTCCGTGCTGTTCGTTGGTGGTTGAGCAGGTCGTCCTCGCGCAGCGAGGTCGCCCGGTTGTCGAAACCTCTGTTGGCTGCGGCAGGGGGTGGCCGCTTGTGGGGTGGTCGCTGTGCGTTGTCGGCCGGTGGAGGTTTCGACGGCCGCGTCGTCGCTGGCGCTCCTTGCTGCTCAACCATCAACTGGGGCACGGTGGTTGAGTGGCTGGCCGTGGCTTGGGTTTCCGTGTTGTTCGTTGGTGGTTGAGCAGGTCGTCCTCGCGCAGCGAGGTCGCCCGGCCGTCGAAACCTCCGCAGCCATTTGATGGAACGCAACCACCTCTGAGGTGGTCACCCCCGAACTCGGCCGACGGAGATTTCGACACGACTCGTCGCTACGCTCCTCATCGGCTCAATCAACGTAATAGGCGTGCAACACTCTTCGCGACACTTCCGTCTCGATGGTTGATTTCGACAAGCTCAATCCGACGGACCAGGACGTCCTCGCGCAGCGAGGCCGCCCGGCCGTCGAAACCCGGTGAGACAAGAGCGTTGGCGACCACCCCGTGGCTTCGAGTGGGGTGAACCTACTGTGCGATCAGCTTGTTCACCGTGCGGTTGACGAAGTTGGGGATGAACTTCGCGGCATTGCCCAGGACCAGGGTCTGGGTGCCGACGGAGTAGCTGGTGCGGTGCAGGAGCCGGTCGGCGCGGGTCGGGTGCACCGACTCGTAGACCTTCTCGGCGATCTGTTCCGGGGTGATCCGCACGCCGAGGGTCTGGGTGGACTTGGCGCTCGGGTCGGCCAGTGCGGTCTTGGCCCACAGCGGCCAGATGCTGACGACGCGGATGTCGTCGTGCTCCCACTCGAGTTCGAGCGCCTCGGTGAGGCCGGCGACGTAGAACTTGGTGGCGCTGTAGGTGGCGATCCCCGGCTGGCCGTAGATCGCCGACGCCGATGCGATGTTGACCAGGTGTGCGCCCGGCGTCTTCTTGAGATACGGGTAGGCGGCCTGTGCGCCGAGGGTGACGCCGAGGGCGTCGATGTCGATCTGTGCGCGGACGGCGTCGGGGGAGATCTCGTCGAGGCGGCCGGCCTTGAGGATGCCCGCGTTGTTGTCGAGGACGTCGAGGGTGCCGCCGGTGTGCGAGGTGAACTCGGCGAGGGCGTCGGCCCACTGCTGCGGGTCGCGCACGTCGAGGCGGCCGGTGATGAAGCCGGGATGGTTGGCGGCGACCTTGTCGAGGGCGTCCTGATCGACGTCGTAGACGCCGACGGTCCAGCCCTCACGGGCGAAACGCTGTGCGGTTGCCAGTCCGATACCGGCCGCACCGCCGGTGACGAAAATCGATGACATTGGCTCTCCTGCCCTTGTGACCTGCGTCGATGATGTTTCGCGAGAAACTTACTCGTCAGTATAGTCCGCTGTCTGTTTACTGGGTCACACTCCGCTGCTATCTTGACAATATGCGTTGATATGACATCGTTCGTTGTCATACCGATCTGCGGATCACCCCGATCCGCGAACCGATGTCACACCAGATGTCACCCCCGATGCCGTAGCGGCATCCCCGACACGGAGGCACACAGCGACATGACCACCGCGATGAACCGCAGCAACCACTCCGACTCCCACACCGACGACCTCGGCACCGTCATCAGCATGCGGGACGAGGGCACCGAGGAGGTGTCGGCACGCCTGCTGGCATCGGCGGCGCGACTCTCGCGTAATGCGATGACCGAGATCGACTGGTCGTTGCCGATGGACCCCACCAAGTACGGCTGCAGCCCGGAATGGTCGTCGCTCTACGGCACCGACTACTGGGACGAGCTCACCGAGGAACAGCGGATCTCGGTGACGCGGCACGAGTTCGCGTCGATCATGTGCATCGGCATCTGGTTCGAGATGATCCTGCAGGAGATGGTCGTCCGCGATCAGTACCTCGGCGACTACCACGGCTCGGAGTTCCAGTTCGCCCTCGTCGAGATCGCCGACGAGTGCCGCCACTCGATCATGTTCGCCAAGGCCAGCGAGAAGATGGTCGGCACCTCCTACAAGCCCAAGCGGATCGTCGGCAAGCTCGGCCGACTCTTCAAGGCCACGGCCAAGAACGAGGTCGCCTATGCCGGCATCCTCGTCGCCGAAGAGGTCCTCGACGTCTTCCAGCGCGGCTGCATGCGCGACGAGCGGGTCCTCGACTTCATCCGCACCGTCAACGAGATCCATGTGCTCGAGGAGTCGCGGCACATGAAGTTCGCCCGCGAAGAGGTTCGCGAGTCGGTCAAGGGGATCGGCTGGGCCCGCCGACAGTTCAGTGCGCTCGTGATCGCCATGGGCGCCTACATGATCGTCACCAGCCTGGTGCAGAAGAAGGCCTACGCCGACGCCGGACTCGACGCCGATCGTGCCCGCCGCGAGATGCTGGGCAATGCGCACTTCCACTCGATGATCCGCAGCAGCTGCACCCACCTGATGGAATTCCTCGACGAGGTGGGCCTGCTGACCCGCCCGGCGATGCGCTACTACCGGAAAGCGTTCATGCTCTGATGTTCGTCATCACCCAATCCTGTTGCAGCGACGCAGGATGCGTCTCGGTCTGCCCGGTCAACTGCATTCATCCGACACCGGAGGAACGCGGTTTCGGCAGCTCTGACATCCTGCACATCGATCCCGAGGCGTGCATCGACTGCGGTGCCTGCGCCGACGCCTGCCCGGTGGACGCGATCTTCCCCGCCGACAAGCTCGGCCCGCGTGATCAGGTCTTCATCGACATCAACGCCGACTACTACAAGAACAACCACGACGTGCGGTCGGGGTGGTCGCCGATCGGCACCACCGACGACGCCGACGACCGTCCCTCGATCAGCTACCCGGAGATCCCGAAACTGCCTGCCGGACTGCGGATCGCGCTGGTCGGGACCGGCCCGGCCGGTGGCTATGCACTGCGCACCCTGCTCGACCGCACCGAGGCGCAGGTCACCGTGATCGACCGCCTGCCCACCGCCGGTGGACTGGTGCGTGCGGGAGTCGCGCCGGATCACCCCGGCACCAAGGGGGTGCTGCGGGGCTTCGACCTGCTCTACCGCGACCTGAAGGTCACCATGGCCACCAACGTCGAGGTGGGCGACCCGGACACCCCGCGTGACGACCGCGTCGGCGTGGTCTCACCGGCCGAACTGGCCGACCATTTCGACGCGGTGTTCTACGCCGTCGGCGCGAGTCAGGCCCGGCGCCTGGGTGTCCCGGGTGAGGACCTGCCCGGTTCCACCTCGGCCACCGACCTCGTCGCCTGGTACAACGCCGTGCCCGGTGCCGACGCCGCACCGCCGATCCGGCGCAACACCGCCGACGACCCGGCCTCCGGTCGTGCCGTCGTGGTGGGTACCGGCAACGTGGCCCTCGACGTGGCCCGCATCCTGGTCTCGCCGCCGGAACTGTTGGCCACCACCGACATCGCCGACCGCGCGCTGGCGTTGCTGCGGGAACAGAACGTCCACGAGGTGGTGCTGCTCGGCCGCCGCGACCAGGCCAACGCGGCCTACACCTCCGCCGAATACCGTGCGCTGTCGACGATCCCGGGAGTCGAGGTGGTGGTCCACGACGACCCCGACCCCGACACCGAACTCCCGGACTTCTCGGCACCGGCGTCGGCGCAGCGTCGTCGGATCGTGTTCCTGTTCCACTCCGCACCCGAGGAGATCATCGGCGACGGCCGCGTCGAGGGGGTCGTGGTGACCTCCGGGACGCGACGACACACCATTGCCGCCGATCTCGCGGTACGGTCCATCGGCTACCGGTCGGTGCCGATCGCCGGACTGCCCTTCGACTCCGGCCGCGGCGTCTTCCCGAACACCGACGGCCGCCTGCTCGCCGACGACGGCACGGTGATCCCCGGTGCCTACGTCCTCGGCTGGGCCAAGCGGGGACCGAGCGGGGGGATCGGCGCCAACAAGCAGTGTGCGCAGGACACCGTCGAGGAGTTCCTCGCCGACGCCGCCGCCGGGAAACTGGTGCGCAGCACGCGTGGGCCTGAGGAGTTCGCGGCATTGCTGCGCAGCCGGACCCGCCAGGTGATCGGGTACCGGGGGATGCGGGCCATCGACCGGATGGAACGCCGCCGCGGTGCTGAGCAGGGCCGTCCGCGCGTCAAGTTCACCCGGGTCGCCGACATGGTGGGGGCTGCCGGGTTGCGCAAACGCTGACCGGCGGGCGGTCTCACGACGGCCCGATGCCGCGAGTGAGGTGAACACAACTGGGATGTAACACCGGGGCAAGTCGCCCTTCACGTGGGCTCGGGACCCTGGCGTCATGTCCAGTACTCCGCACTTCCTGCAGGGCGTGTTCGCGTTCACCGGATCGGGCCTGTCCAAGCCCGTACCGATCGACCCCACCCTGACCTATGTGGTGCCGCCGGGGATGACCGTTCAGCCGCTGTACTTCCGGGGAGGGAACAGCAGCGACGAACTCGTCCACGTGACACTCATGCGCGACGGGAAACCCATGCGGATGTTCCCGATGGGAGCGCGCAGCGCGGTCAACGTGCCGCTGCGGGTGGTGGAGGACGTCGACCCGGACTCGGTCCTCGAACTCGTCCTCGCCGCACCCGAGGGGTGTGCCGGTGAGGTCGTGATCGACTTCGGAATGGTCATCATCTGATGGCCGACGGTGCGCCGCGTCGGCGGCTGGTGGTGGTGGGCAACGGGATGGCCGGTGCCCGCACCGTCGAGGAGATCCTCACCCGTGGTGGTGCCGAGCAGTTCGACATCACGATGATCGGCGACGAACCCTACGGCAACTACAACCGCATCATGCTCAGTCATGTGCTGGCCGGCGAGACCACCGTCGACGACGACGATCTCATGCTCAACCCGATGGCCTGGTACTCCGAGAACGGGGTCACCCTGCACGCCGGCGACCGGGCGGTCTCGATCGACCGGTTCGCCAAGACCGTCACCTGCGAGAGCGATCGGGTCATCGCCTTCGACGTGCTGATCATCGCGACCGGCTCGCATACGTTCTTCCCCAACATGGACGGCCTGCGCGAACCCGACGGCCGGCTCGCGCGTGGGGTTTTCGGCTTCCGCACCATCGCCGACACCAACGGCATGCTCGACATGGCCACCTCGCGTGATCACGTACGTGCGGTGGTCATCGGCGGCGGATTGCTCGGCCTCGAGGCGGCCTATGGCCTCAAGACCCAGGGTGTCGCCGTCGACGTGGTGCATTCGCCCGGGCACCTGATGAACCAGCAGCTCGACGAGCGCGGCGGAAAGGTGTTGCGCAACAAGATCGAAGAGCTCGGCGTGGGTGTGTACACGGGTAAGCGCACCACCGCGGTGCTGCGCGACGGCACCGGCGCGGTGTCAGGGGTGGGATTCACCGACGGCGGATCGCTGCCCGCCGACATGATCGTGGTGACCGCCGGCATCCGACCCAATGTCGAGATCGCGCGGAGTGCCGGTCTCGTCGTCGAACGCGGCATCGTCGTCGACGACCAGATGCGGTGCGAGGACGAGGGATTCATCTACGCGGTCGGCGAGTGTGCCCAGCATCGCAGCGAGGTCTACGGGCTGGTGGCGCCGCTGTGGGAGCAGGCGGTGGTGCTCGCCGATGTGATCACCGGGGCCGATCCGCAAGCGGAGTACCACGGTTCGCGGCTGACCACCAAGCTCAAGGTCGCCGGTGTCGACGTCGCGGCGATGGGTGTCAAGGGACCCGAACGTGAGGACGACGAGTTCGTCCAGTTCTACGAACCCCGCTCGGGTATCTACAAGAGCGTCGTGGTGCGCGACAACAAGCTGATCGGAGCGATGCTCCTCGGCGACATCTCCAAGGCCAACTTCCTCACCCAGGCCTTCGACGAGAAGGTGCCGCTGCCTGACGAGCGCATCTCGATGCTGTTCGACATGGGCACACCCAGTGCGCAGACCGGTGCCGCCGAACTCGCCGACGATGTCCAGGTGTGCAACTGCAACGGCGTCACCAAGGGTGATCTCGTGGCATGTGTCCGCGGCGGCTGCACCAGCGTCGCCGAGGTGTGTGCGGCCACCCGCGCCGGCAAGGGCTGTGGATCGTGCAAGGGCCTCGTGGCCGACATCGTCGAATATGCGGCAGGTGACGCGCTGACCGCCGACGCCGCCGCGGACTGGTATGTGCCGGCCATCCCGCTGACCAAACCCGAACTGATCGACACCATTCGGCGGCAGGATCTCCGGTCGGTGAGCGAGGTGTTCGCCGCGCTCGCGCCCGACGGCGAGGACGCCGCATCCAAGATGCCGCTCGCCTCGTTGCTGCGGGTCGTCTGGGGTGCCGACTGGCGACGCGAACCCGGTGCGTTGTTCGTCAACGACCGCGTACACGCCAACATCCAGCGCGACGGCACGTTCTCGGTGGTACCGCAGATGAAGGGCGGGGTCACCTCGCCGGACCAGTTGCGCAAGATCGCCGACGTCGCAGAGAAATACGACATCCCGATGATCAAGGCCACCGGCGGCCAGCGCCTGGATCTGTTGGGGGTCAAGAAAGAAGACCTGCCGAAGGTGTGGGCGGACCTGGATATGCCGTCGGGATACGCCTACGGCAAGAGCTTCCGCACGGTGAAGACCTGTGTGGGAACCGACTATTGCCGCTTCGGACTCGGGGATTCGACATCGCTGGGCATCGCCATCGAGTCCCGGTTCCAGGGCCTGGAGACCCCGGCGAAGCTCAAACTCGCCGTCACCGGCTGTCCGCGCAACTGTGCCGAGGCCCTGTGCAAGGACTTCGGGGTGGTCGCGGTGGGCGACGGCCGCTGGGAGATCTACGTCGGCGGGGCGGCCGGCGCCCACATCCGCAAGGGGGATCTGCTCGCCACCGTCGACTCACCGGAGGAGGTGGTTCGCCTGTGCGGCTTGTTCATCCAGTTCTACCGCGAGAACGCCAAGTGGCTCGAACGCACCTATGCGTGGGTGCCGCGGATCGGGATCGAGGAGATCCGGGAGATCGTCGTCGCCGACCGTGACGGCGTGGTCGCCGGACTGCAGGAACGTATCGACGACGCCGTCGCCGGCTACGTCGATCCGTGGCTCGACCGGCAGGAGCCGAAGTCGGCGGCCCAGTTCACCTCGGCGCTCCCGTTGCTGCCGCTGCCCCAGGTGCCGGTCCGATGACCGCCGTCGACCCGCAGACCGCCCCACCCGTCGCAGTGGGTCCCGATACCGACCTGATGCCGGGCGAGGGACGCGCATATGCGGTGGGGGACAGGCAGGTCGCGGTCTTCCGGATGACCGACGGGACCCTACGGGCGACGTCGGCGGTGTGCCCGCACAAGGCCGGTCCGCTGGCCGACGGCCAGTTCGACCTCGGCAAGGTGGTCTGCCCGCTGCACCAGTACGCCTTCTCCTTCGCCACCGGCGCCTGCTCGACCGACGGGATCGGCACCGTCGAGACCTACCGGGCCGACGATCGTGACGGCCAGATCGTGGTGTGGGTCTGACACTTCGATGACAGCGTGGTCATCGATGTCCCGGACGGCACCGACACCACACACCGGGTGCATGGGGGCCGGTGTGTGATGGGGTGGCGTCCGGGATTTCTGTTCTCGGATTGTGTTGGTTTCTGGTGGTTGAGCAGGACCCCTACAGTGGTTGAGCAGGACCACTACGGTGCTTGAGCAGGGACTCCCTACGGTGGTTGAGTAGGGACTCTCTACGGTGGTTGAGCAGGGACCGAGCGGAGCGAGGACCCGTGTCGAAACCTTGGTGAGCCGAGCGCGATAGGCAACCAGGAGAAACTATCGCCGCTCCCGCGTGAGTTGGCTTTGGTGGTTGGGCAGGGACTCCCAGCGGTGGTTGGGCAGGGACTCCCTACGGTGGTTGAGCAGGGACCGAGCGGAGCGAGGACCCGTGTCGAAACCTTGGTGAGCCGAACGCGATAGGCAACCAGGAGAAACTATCGCCGCTCCCACGGCCGCCGGGCAAGCCACCGTAACGCGTCGAAGTCGCCGTCGACCAGCGCCTTGCGTTTGGCTCGTGACCAGCCCTGGACCTGCTTCTCAGCCTTGTACGCCTCGCCGATGTCGACGAACTCCGCGAGGTAGGCGACACGCACCGGGCGTCGTCGGCGGGTGAAGGCTGCGCCGACACCGGCGTTGTGTTCGTGGAGTCTTCGCTCGATATTGCGAGTGCTGCCGACGTAGTAGCTTCCGTCGGCGCATTCCAAGATGTACATGAACGCGCTCATGGGAACACTGTCGCCGATCGCGGGCCGCGACTCCGCCGACGTCGGAGTCAAATGTGGATGACGACGTTGATGGGGATGAGTGTGGTGATCGACGGCGTCAGCGGCGGTGGTGGTCACCTGACGGGGTAGGTGACAGAGGTTTCGACACGGGTCCTCGCTTCGCTCGGTCCCTGCTCAACCATCGTAGAGGGGTCCTCGCTTCGCTCGGTCCCTGCTCAACCATCGTAGAGGGGTCGTCGCTTCGCGTGGTTCTTGCTCAACCATCGTGGGGGGCGTCGGTTTGCTTGTCGTCGGCTCTGTCACCGTTGGGGGTGGGTGGCAGAGGTTTCGACACGGGTCCTCGCTTCGCTCGGTCCCTGCTCAACCATCGTAGAGGGGTCGTCGCTTCGTGCGGTTCTTGCTCAACCATCGTGGGGGGCGTCGGCTCTGTCACCGTTGGGGGGTGGGTGGCAGAGGTTTCGACACGGGTCCTCGCTTCGCTCGGTCCCTGCTCAACCATCGTAAGAGGGGTCGTCGCTTCGTGCGGTTCTTGCTCAACCATCGTGGGGGGCGTCGGCTCTGTCACCGTTGGGGGGTGGGTGGCAGAGGTTTCGACACGGGTCCTCGCTTCGCTCGGTCCCTGCTCAACCATCGTAAGAGGGGTCCTCGCTCATGCGGTTCTTGCTCAACCACCGTAGAGGGGTCCTCGGTTCGCGCGGTTCTTGCTCGACCACCGTAGGGGTGCTCAACCATCGTGGTCCTCGCTCCGGTCAGTACACATCCCGTACGTACCGCTTGTCGGCGGCGAGGGCTTTGACGTAGGCCTCGGCACTCTTCGCCGACAGCTTGCCATGTTGGGCGACAATGCCTTTGAGTGCCTCGTCGACGTCCTTGGCCATCCGGGAGGCGTCGCCGCACACGTAGACGTGGGCGCCGTCGTGGAGCCACCGGTAGAGCTCCTCGCCGTGCTCACGCATCCGGTCCTGCACGTAGATCTTGCGATCCTGGTCGCGAGAGAACGCCACGTCGAGGCGTGTGAGCAGGCCGTCGGAGAGCATCGACGTCATCTCGTCGCGGTAGTAGAAGTCGGTGGCCGAGTACTGTTCCCCGAAGAACAGCCAGTTGTGGCCCTCGTGGCCGCGTGCCCGACGCTCGTTCAGGAAGCCGCGGAACGGGGCGATACCGGTACCCGGGCCGATCATGATGGTGGGGGTGTCCGGGTTGGCGGGCGGGCCGAAATGGGTTGCCGACGTGACGAACACGCCGATGTCCTGCTCGTCGTCGGCGTGGTCGGCGAGGAAGGTCGAGCACACTCCGCCGCGGGTTTTTCCGGCGTGGTCGTAGCGCACCGTCGACACGGTCAGCTGTACCTCGTCGGACCGCTCCAACGGGCTCGACGAGATCGAATACTGCCGTGGGGTGAGGGATTTGAACACGTCCACCCATTCTTCGGCCGAGGCGTGCACCGGGAACTCCGACAACACGTCCACCACCTGGCGTCCCCACGACCAGTCGTTGAGCTGTTGCTTGTTTCCGGGCATCACCAGGTCACGCACCTGCGACGCACCGTTGCGTTCGGCCACGAAGCGCATGAGATCCGGTGTGATCTTGGCGAATTCGACGCGCTCGCGCAGTGCGCGGCGGAGGGTCATCGGATCGCCCCAGGCGGTCACCTTCTCGTCGCCGCTGAGTCCGGTCACGGCGAGCCACTCGTCGATCAGGGTGTGGCTGTTGAGCGGCCACACGCCGAGCGCATCTCCGGCGGTGTAGGTGAGCTCGTCGAAGGGCAGCTCGAAAGCGAAGTTGCGCACGTCCTTCTGTGATCCGGCGCCGTTGAGCCGCACGTTCCGGGTCAGTCTGGTGACATAGGGATTCTTGCGCGAGTAGGCCGGTCCGGTCCGGATGGCCGGTGCCGCAGCAGAATCGGCGGGCTCGCTGACCACCACGACGCGATCGTCGGTGACCTCGGAGGTGGGTGCCTTGGCGCTCATCGCCACGATCACCTGCTCCAGCCAGCCGCCTGCGGTCTCCTCGTAATCGGGTTCGCACTCGGCACGATCGGTGATCCGCCGACCACCCAGCGCATCGAGTCGTTCGTCGAGTTTGCGTCCGTGGCCGCAGAAGTCGTCGTAGCTGGAGTCGCCGAAGGCGAGTACCGCGTAGTTCACCCCGGACAGGTTCGGGGCGTCGTCGCCGCGCAGGACATCCCAGAACGACGACCCGTTGTCGGGCGGCTCACCGTCGCCGGTGGTGGACGTGACGAACAGCGTGGTCCCCGACAACGCGCTCACGTCGACCTGGTCCATCTCGCGGAACACCACATCGCGACCGGTGGCCTTGACGCGCTCCGCGCAGGCCGCGGCGAACTCCTCGGCATTTCCGGTCTGCGACGCCCACGCGACGGTCACCGTCTCCGTTGCGGTCTCGGCGTCGACGATCTCCCCGTCGGGAGTGGCCGGGCCGAGACCCGGTGCGCCACCGGCGGGCAGCGCCATTGCCGCACCGATGATGTTGCTACGCGCGAACATCCCGGCCAGGATTCCGCCGACCCAGCTGCGGATCTCGGGGCGCAGTGGGGCATCGGGTGGGACGGTGGGGGCACCGGTGGGATTGGCCCGCACCCCGGCGACGAGACCGGCGAGGTAGATCCGCTCGGACTCGGTGGGCTGCGGGGCGGCGACGTCGGCCACCCCGAGCGAGGCGGCGAGCACATCGAGCACGTCCGGACTCCATCTGTGGGTTTCGGTGGGGGAATCGGATTCGGTTGGCGCCGAGCCGGTGTCGGTGATGCCGGGCTCGTCGGTGGGGACGGCGACCCTGGTGAGGGTCACCGCGCACACCTTGAACTCCGGTTGCTGCGACGCCTCGTCGATCGCGTCGGAGGTCACCGCATTGATCGCGAGGTGCTCGCCGAACGAGTCGTTCCAGTGGAACGGGACGAAGCAGTTGCCCGGCCGTACCCTGTCGGACACCTGGGCCGGCAGCACGGCTCGCCCGCGTCGCGACGCCACCTCGACCTTGTCGGCGGCGCCGATCCCGAGACGTTCGGCGTCGTCGGGATGGATCTCGACGAACGGCCCGGGATTGAGCTTGTTGAGTTTGGCGACCTTGCCGGTCTTGGTCATGGTGTGCCACTGATGTGCCAGCCGACCGGTGTTGAGCAGGATCGGGTAGTCGTCGTCGGGCATCTCCGCGGGTGCGATGTGCGGCCGGGCGAAGAACTGCGCGCGACGATTCGGGGTCGCGAACGCCAGCCGCGGCACGGTGCCGTCGGGCAGCGTGTGCAAGGTCTGGCTGACCCCGTCGTTGAGATAGCGGATGGGATTGCGGGCACCGTCGGCGGTGGGGTCGGGCCGATCCGCCGACGGCGGCGGGCACGGCCACTGCATCGGGGTGCTGCGCAACCGCTCGTAGCTCACCCCGCGCAGGTCGTAACCCGTCCGGGGATTGGCGAACTCCTGGATCTCGGTGAAGATCTCCTCGGCGCTGTGGTAGTCGAATGCCTCGCCGTAGCCCATCTCGGTGGCGATCCGTGCGATGAGCTGCCAGTCGGGCAACGCCTGCCCGGGTGCGGCGACGGCCGGTTCGAACAGGGTGAGATTGCGTTCGGAGTTGATCATCACGCCGGTGGACTCGGTCCACAGTGCGGCGGGCAGGATGACGTCGGCGTACTGGTTGGTCTCGACGTCGACGAAGGTGTCCTGGGCGATCACCAGCTCGGCACGTTCGAGGCCCTCGATGACGGTCTTGCGGTTGGCCACCGTCGCAACGGGATTAGTGCAGATGATCCAGCACGCCTTGATCTCGCCGTCGGCCATCCGACGGAACATGTCGATGGTGCCGCCGCCGAGCCGGGTGTGCAGGGTGCCGGCGGGCACTCCCCACCGCTGCTCGACGAAGGCGCGGTCGTCCTCGGCGAGCACCGCACGCTGACCGGGCAAACCCGGTCCCATGTAACCCATCTCGCGTCCGCCCATCGCATTGGGCTGCCCGGTGAGTGAGAACGGTCCGCTGCCCATCCGGCAGATCGCACCGGTGGCCAGATGAAGGTTGATGAGCGCGTTGGTGTTCCAGGTGCCGTGCGTGGACTGGTTGAGCCCCATCGTCCAGCAGCTCATCCAGTTCTCGGCGGTGCCGATGAGTTCGGCGGCCCGGCGCAGATCGGCCTCGTCGACCCCGCAGATCTCGGCCACCGCCGACGGCGGGTACTGCGCGGCGAACTCCGGCATCTGCTCGAAGCCGTCGGTGAACTCGGCGATGAAGTCGGGGTCGGTGTGGCCGTTCTCGACGATCAGGTGCAGCAGACCGTTGAGCAGGGCGAGGTCGGTGCCGCCGTTCACCTGCAGGAACAGGTCGGCCTTGTCGGCGGTGGCGGTGCGCCGCGGATCGACGACGATGAGCTTGGCGCCGGCCTTGACACGATCCATCATGCGCAGGAACAGGATCGGGTGGCAGTCGGCCATGTTGGCGCCGATCACGAAGAACACGTCGGCGTTGTCGAAGTCCTGATACGAGCCGGGCGGGGCGTCGGAACCGAGCGACTGCTTGTACCCGGTGCCGGCGCTGGCCATGCACAGACGCGAGTTGGACTCGATCTGATTGGTGCCGATGAACCCCTTGGCGAGTTTGTTGGTGAGGTACTGCGCCTCCAGGGACATCTGCCCGGACACATACAGCGCCACCGCGTCGGGGCCGTGCTCGTCGACGATCGCCCGCAACCGGTGTGCGGTGTCGGTGATGGTGGCGTCGATGTCGGCGGGTTCGGGGTTGGCCCCGCGATGGGCACGCACCAGCGGCGTCTCGAGGCGGCCACCGGCGTTGAGCATGTCGGCGGTGGTGGAACCCTTGGTGCAGAGCCGGCCGAAGTTGGTGGGATGGTCCTTGCGGCCACCGGCCTTGATCACCCGCAGCGGCAGGGCGCCGGGCGCGGCGTCGTCGGAGAGTGCCAGGTCCATGCCGCACCCCACGCCGCAGTAGGCGCAGAGGGTGGATCGCGTCGCGGCACTCGTCACGCCACCCAGGATTCGCGGCCTGTGTTTCGCGACTCGGTTGTCACGGTTACGCGACCGTCACCGTGATCTCACACGGCGCCGCGCGGCGTGTGCGGCCGCATGGCCGACCACCGATTCCGCTGGTCATCCTGTGGTCTGGGTCATATTCGGGTGGTCGGCGGAGGGTCTCGACGCGACGTCGGCGGGCTGCTCGGACATCCGGGGTGGGTGGCGGGTGGTCCCAGGATCGCCCGGCGAGGCCATTTCTGCCGGACGAACTGCCCAGATGACGCCCGCGCGTCGCTCAGCGGTCTCTTAGTCGATGCCGATAGAACTGTATGTATGCGCATCCTGGTGGTCGACGACGATCGTGCTGTTCGTGAGTCCCTCCGACGGTCGCTGACGTTCAACGGATACACCGTCGACACGGCCGGTGACGGCATCGAGGCCCTGGAGAAGATCGTCGCCGAGCGCCCCGACGTCGCGATCCTCGACGTCATGATGCCCCGGCTCGACGGGCTCGAGGTGTGTCGCCGGCTCCGGTCCACCGGTGACGACCTGCCGATCCTGGTGCTCACCGCCCGCGACTCGGTGTCCGAGCGTGTCTCCGGGCTCGACGCCGGTGCCGACGACTATCTCCCCAAACCCTTTGCGATGGAGGAGCTGCTGGCCCGTCTGCGCGCCCTGTTGCGGCGTGCGGGCCCCGAGGACGGCGTCGATTCGGAGACCCTCACCTTTGCCGATCTGTCGCTCGATCCGGTGACGCGCGATGTGTTCCGGGCCGAGCGCCAGATCAGTCTCACCCGTACCGAGTTCGCCCTGCTCGAGATGCTGATGGCCAATCCCCGGCGGGTGCTCTCGCGCAGCCGGATCCTCGAGGAGGTGTGGGGTTACGACTTCCCGACCTCGGGTAACGCCCTGGAGGTCTACGTCGGTTATCTGCGTCGCAAGACCGAGGCCGAGGGCGAGTCGCGGCTGATCCACACCGTGCGCGGCGTCGGATACGTCCTGCGGGAGACCCCGCCCTAGTGAGTGCCTCCGGTCATTTCCGTCAGGTCGCCGACGCCGACACGCGTGCGGGTGACCCGCACCGCGGCGCCACGTCGACCATCGAGACCGATCACCGATCCCGTTCGACGTGGTGGTCGCGGCTGCGTGAGCGCCGCCGTCTCGGTGAGATGCGGGCGCCGCTGTTGCTGACCCGGTCGGTGTCGTTGCGGCTGCGCGTGACCGCGTTGTCGGCGACGGTGGTCCTCGCCGCGGTGACCCTGATGGGTGTGGCCGCCTACTTCGTGGTCTACCGCGCGCTGTACAACGAGGTCGATGCCGGTCTGGAGAGTCGCGCCGACGGCATGACGGTGCTGGCCAAGAGCGGTGTGCTGGCCAAACGGCCGGACACGCTGGTCACCGGCACGGTGTTCTCCACCAGCATCTCGATCATGTTGCTGAACCCGTCGGGTGTGGGCCCCTACATCGGGGACGTGCCCTTCGGCGACGTCGAACGCAAGATCGCGGAGTCGGACAACGTTCCCGGCGCCAATCCGCAGAGTCTGCGCACCGTCGACAACAGCCGCGTGCTGGCCCGCAAGCTCGACGACGGCAGCACGTTGATCCTGGCGCAGTCGCTGGTCCGTACCGACCGCATCCTCAAACGTCTGGCATGGGTGCTGCTCGTGGTGGGTTGTGGCGGTGTGGCGCTGGCCGCGTTGGCCGGCACCACGGTGGCCCGCGCCGGGCTGAGACCGGTGGCCCGGTTGACCCGGGCGACGGCACGGGTGGCCCGCACCCAGGACCTGACGCCGATCCCGGTGACCGGCAAGGACGAGTTGGCCCATCTCACCGAGAGTTTCAACACGATGCTGCAGGCGGTGGCCCAGTCCCGCGATCAGCAGGCACGGCTCGTCGCCGACGCCGGACACGAGCTGCGGACGCCGCTGACCTCGCTGCGGACCAATCTCGAACTGCTGATCGCCTCGAGCGCGCCCGGCGCACCCGCGGTGCCCGCCGCCGACATGGTGGAACTGCGCTCGGATGTGATGGCACAGATCGAGGAGCTCTCGACGCTGGTCGGCGACCTGGTCGACCTCGCCCGCGCCGACGCCCCCGAGGTGGTGCACGAGGAGGTCGATCTCACCGAGGTGATCGAGGGTGCACTCGAGCGGGTGCGGCGCCGGCGCACCGATGTGGAGTTCGACGTCACGATGGTGCCGTGGTTCGTCTTCGGCGACCGGCAGGGCTTGTCCCGGGCGGTGCTGAACATCCTGGACAACGCCGCCAAGTGGTCGCCGCGCGGGCGGCACGTCGCGGTGTCGCTGGTCCAGGTGGCGCCGGGGTCGGCCGAACTCGCCGTCGCCGATGCCGGGCCGGGGATTCCGCCGGAGGACCGGGTGCTGGTGTTCGAACGGTTCTATCGCTCCACGCAGTCCCGCTCGATGCCGGGGTCCGGTCTGGGGCTGGCGATCGTGCGGCAGGTGGTGGAACGTCTCGGCGGCAGTGTGCGCGCCGAGCAGTCCGATCTCGGTGGGGCACTCATCCGAATGACATTGCCGGGCAGACCGGCTCCGGCGGAACCATCTCCGCAGGTGGTTCGTCAGTAGGGATGGAAGCGACTTCGAGTTCCGTCGACCGCCCGGATGGTTCATCCCCTAGGGTTGTCTGCGCGGTAGGCGCGAAGCGTCGAGTCCCGGTCTGACCTGGTCGGGACACGGATGTTGATCACGACAGATATGGGGTAGACGACCATGACGGGTGGAGGTTCGCACCGCGGCCCCTTCGACGGCGAGAACGACCCGGGCCGCCCCGGGCAGTCAGGGCAGCCGGGTGGTCCCAACACGGGCGGGTTCCCGGCCAGTGGCGCACCGTGGGAACGCGGCGCCAGCTTCGGTGAACCGACGACCCCCGGTTCGCCGGGCGGCTATCCCGGCTCGGCCCAGGCTCCTGGTGCCACCCCTCCGCCCGGTGCCACCCCGCCCCCGAGCGCGGCGCCCACCCAGTACGGTTCGCCCGCAGGGGTGCCTCCGACGAGTCGGTTCGGCACGAATCCCTATGGCACACAGCCGACCTCGGGCTTTCCGTCCGGTACCGGTCCGATTCCGGCGGTCGGCTCCCCGGCCGGCGCTTTCGGGGATCCGGCCAATCCGGCCGGAGGTCCGGCGCAGCCGCCGGCGAAGAAGAAGTCCCGCGCCGGGGTGGGTGCGGCACTCGTCGGCGGTGCCCTGGTGGTCGGTCTGATCGCCGGCGGTATCGGCGGCTATGTCGGTTCGCGACTCGACGACGACTCGTCGTCGACGGTGGCCAGCAGTCAGCCGCTCGGCGGCGATCCGAGTGCCACCGACACCCAGCCGGTGCAGGCCCCGGCCGGCTCCACCCAGGAGGTGGCCGCCAAGGTGCTGCCGTCGGTGGTGTCGATCGAGGTGGTCTCGGGTAACGAGCAGGGCAGCGGATCGGGTGTGGTGCTGACCGCCGACGGCGTGGTGATGACCAACAACCATGTGGTCAGCGGCTCCGACGGTCGCCCGGCGAGCAAGGTCACGGTGAACTTCTCCGACGGTTCCCGCGCATCGGCACGGGTCCTCGGCACCGACGCGATCTCCGACATCGCGGTGCTCCAGGTGGACAAGACCGGTCTGACGCCGATCCAGGTGGGTACCTCCAAGAACCTCGCCGTGGGCCAGGACGTGATCGCGATCGGCGCGCCGCTGGGCCTCGACGGCACCGTCACCACCGGCATCATCAGTGCCCTCGACCGTCCGGTGTCGACGTCGCGGGAGGGCGGCACCACCTCGGTGATCGACGCCATCCAGACCGACGCCGCGATCAACCCCGGTAACTCCGGTGGCGCGCTGGTCAACGCCCGCGGTGCGCTGATCGGGATCAACACCGCCATCGCGACCCTCGGCGGGCAGACACAGCAGAGCGGCAGCATCGGCCTGGGCTTCGCGATCCCGATCGATCAGGCGATGCGGATCGCCGACGAGCTGCGCCAGACCGGTAAGGCCACCCACGCCGGACTCGGGGTGTCGGTGCGGCCGAGCGGCGACTCGACGACACCGGGGGCATTGGTCTCCGAGGTCACTGCCAACGGACCGGCGGCCGCGGCCGGAATCCCGAAGGGCGCGATCATCACCAAGGTGGACGATCGCACCATCACCTCCGGCGATGCGCTGGTGGCCGCTGTGCGCTCGCACGCACCGGGAGACCGTGTGACGGTCACCTACCAGGTGGGTGGGCAGACCCGGACCGCCCAGGTCACGCTGGCGACGCTGGAGTCGAACTGAGGCGACGCCGACGAGCGATCGACGAACGCAGACGTGCCGACCACATCCGTCGGTCGGTGAGAGAGGATGAAGGTCATGACGAGTGATTCGGACTTTCAGGTGATCGGTACCGCCGCGACCGGCGATCCCGGTTTCGGGGCGCCGGAGGAGGGGATCACGCCGGAGGTGGATCCGGCCGATGTGGTGGCCGCCGACGCCGCGGCGCGGGAGTTCGCGGACCGTCAGACGCGCGGATCGGCAGGGCTGGGCGGTGACGAGGTGGGCCGGGCCCTGGTGGTGGTCGTCGACGATCGCGTGGCGCACGGTGAGACCGAGAGCCCGCTGGGTCCGTTGGTGGGCGAGTTGCTCGCCGAGTCCGGCTTCCACGTGGACGCGACGATCGTGGTGTCGGGGGACGAGGTGGAGATCCGCAACGCCCTCAACACCGCGGTGATCGGCGGTGTCGATCTGGTGGTGTCGGTCGGCGGAGTGGGCGTGGGCGCCCGGGACGTGACGCCGGAGGCGACCGAAGCACTGCTGGATCGTCGTCTGCGCGGCATCGAGGAGGCGGTCCGCAGCTCCGGTCTGGCCGCCGGAGCGACCGACGGCGGACTTTCGCGCGGGCTGGCCGGAATCTCCGGTCAGACCCTTGTGGTCAACATCGCAGACTCGCGTGCGGCGGTCCGTGACGGAATGGCGACTGTTGCCCCATTGGCGAAATATGTGATCGCCAACATCAGCGAGTTCTGAATCCCGCCGATCATGAGCAACGACGAGCAGGGTTCGGCGCGCTCGGAATCGGAATCCGGATCGCGCGGGAGCGGTGAGGCGGGTCACGATGTGACCCACCCCGCTCCGCGCGCCGAGGACGGCCCCGACCCCTCGTCCGGCGGCGTGACACGCCGTCCCGTAGGGGAATCGGCAAAGGCCAGACGGAATGCGCGCCGCAGTCGGCACCGGGATGAGGTCTTCGGCAACGACCTTCCGGATACGACGCAGGATGAACGTGGCGAAGATCACAATTCGATCTCGAGATCTTGGTACGACGAGCAGCGTCCGCCTCATTACGAATGAGCAACTGTCAATGCGGGCGGTGAGTTCAGCCAGTTTTCCTGCTGTTTACTTTGGCATTGGTGAATTATTCATGCGTCCTTCTGCATGTCCGCTGAATCGAAGCTGAGACACGGCTGATTTCTGCTGTTGCCCTCTTTGTGACCTCTCAGATACGGTTCCGCAGGACAGCTAACCGGCGTCGGCGTTCACTTCGTGGATGCCGGGGAGTCGGTGTCCTGTGGAATACGGGTGTGTTCCGCAGCGATGGCGGGGAGTGTTCACGCCGCGGTTACACAGTGAATTCTCATCTGTAACCGGAGGCGGTGAGGATTCCCGCGAGCCGTCAGGGTCACCTGTCGGATACGGATACGTGTCCGACGGATAACAGCCGAATCCTGTGAGAGGGAACGAATGAGCAAGTTCAGCAAGCTTGGGCTGCGCCGTGCTGCGGGGGCATGCGCCGTCGTCGCCGCTGCCGCTGTGGGCGTGGCCGGCATGGGTGCAGGGCACGCCGAGGCCGCGCCGCTGCAGAGTGGTTACAAGTCGGCCAGCGGTCTCGACGGTGAGAAGGTCCAGACCTGGCGCAAGAACGAGTCCCAGTACTCGGTCGCCCGTGTCGCCGCCAACGGCCTCGGCCGCACCGCGCTGGTCTCCGGCACCTACACCACCAAGGCGACCGAAGGCGTCGGCGGCAAGCTGTACGTGGGCTTCCTCGTCGGCTGCCAGGTCGACGTGGGCGGCATCAGTGCCGGTGGCACCTCGGGTATCTCCGCCACCCTGGGCGCTGCTCCCTCGATCAGTGCCAGCGGCTCGCTGAGCATCCCGCTCGCCCCGGGTGAGGCCTCCCTCTACGGCGTGACCTCCAAGTCCCTCAAGGACGGCAACGCCACCATCCAGCTGTCGGACTTCGAGCTGGAGTTCCCGAACTGCGGTGGCTACGCCTCGGCACGTTCGGTGGTCCTGACCCGCGCGGTCACGGGCTACGAGGTCAACGACGACGACGACACCATCGACGGCTCGGGCACCCTGATCCAGTCGACCCTGTACGGCCAGCCCTTCTTCGTCAGCTGACGAAGCAGATAACCCAGTAACTCGAGTTTTCTCTGCTTCCTAGGCAGATCTACATTCCACGAAGGGGAATCATGAACAAGATCATCACCCGCCGCGTGGCTGCGGGCGTCGGTCTCGCCGGCGCCGCTGTCATGGGTGTGAGCGCCCTGGGCACCGGTGCTGCGGCTGCCGGCCCGGTGGCCGGCACCACCATCACCAAGACCCTGGTCGACGGCACCCCGGTCAAGATCCAGCTGTTCGACCAGAGCGTCAACTACCAGAAGTCGATCGTCGAGTCGTTCAACCTGGTCCGTGAGGTCTGGGTCTCGGGCAAGGTGCGCGTCACCGTCGGCGGCAAGGCCGAGGGCGGCACCATCGCCGCCGGTTACATCGTCGGCTGCCAGGTCAACGTCGGCGTCAGCAGTGACACCGAGGCCGGAACCGGTGCGGGCGCTGAGCTGAGCTCCGGCGGCGCCATCACCCCTAGCTCTGAGACCGGCGGCAGCGCAGGCGCCAGCCTGTCGCTCGGCCCCGGCCAGGCCGGCACCGTGTGGCTGATCAACACCACCGACAGCGACGACGATTCCGTCAACGACTACACCTTCACCGGCAGCCAGGGCGGCGTCGCCTACAGCCAGGAGACCTTCAAGGTGTCCAACTGCGGTGGCTACGCCGAGGCCAAGGCCAAGGTCAAGGTGACCGTCGACACCGGCTCGGTCAAGGGCATCGTGACCCTGTACGGCAAGCCGTTCAGCCTGGGCTGATCGCACACCGTGCGCTCTCCGCTGCGATGACAGCGGCGCCATAGGGCAAAGCTCAAGGGCGGGAACCGGAATCCGGTTCCCGCCCTTGTGCATGTCCGGAGGTCGCCGAGCTCGTCGGTGGCCTGAGACGGCGGCTTCTTCGAGAAGTGTTGTCTCGGAGTGGCGTCGAGCGGATGCTCGGCGAGAACGGTTCTCCGACATCCCAACACGGCCACCACCGCGCGGGGGCGGGCCCACCGAGACGACGACCGCCCACCATGTGCGCGTCGGGGGAGAACACGTGGTGGGCGGTCGGGCGCGGTGCTCGAACGAACCGCGCATCGGTCCGGGTGTTGCGACCGACATCTACCAATCTACGAGCCGTACCTTGCCGTCGGATCGGGCCGGGCTGTGAGGCCGCTGGCAACTGCCGGGCGGTGGCGGTGGACGACGACGAGCGGCCCGCGTCGTGGACGCGGGCCGCTCGGTCAACTCGGTGCTGTACTCGAACTCGGTGCTGTACTCGAACTCAGGCGGTATTCGATTGTGCCGTATGGCCTTGCGCACGAGGCCGCTCAGCGGGAATGGCGTCCCGGGCCGTCGGGCGGGTAGTCGCCGGGGTACTGCTCGCCGGGATAGGTCTCGCCCGGGTACGGCTGGCCTGCCGGCGGGTAGTTGCCGGGCGGCGGGTACGAGCCGCCCTGCGGGGCACCGGCCGGCGGATAGTTGGCCGGCGGCGGGTAGTTGCCGGGAGCCGGCGGCGGAGTGGGAGCGCCCTGGGGAGGGAACCCGGCGCCGGGTGTGTACGGCGACTCCGGGACGATCGGCCCCGACGGGGCGGGATCGCTGTACGGGGTGGGCTCGCCGTAGGGGGCGGCAGGCGGGGGTGTGCTGATCCGCGTGGTCTCGGGCAGTGGCGCCACGGCGGGCGGCGGACCCGACGGCTTGTCGAAGGCGGCGGTCGCCTTCGCCGCGGCGGCCTCCTCGTCGGCAGCAGCCTTGGCGGCAGCGGCCTTCTCGGCGGCGTCCGGGTCGAGCAGGTCGCGGATCTCGGTGAGCAGGTCGACCTCGGTGGCCACGAGCTCCTTCTCGCCACCGAAACCGGCGAGCGAGGCGAGCTTGTTGTACGGCAGGATGATGATGAAGTACACCACCGCCGCGATGATCAGGAAGTTGATCGTCGCGGTGATCACCGAACCGAGATTCACAAAGGTCGACGGCTTGTCACTGATGATGTTGAAGCCGAGGCCGGCAGCCTGATCAGGGCTCCACGGGATGGTGTTGATGATCGGCTGGACGATACCGTCGGTGAAGGCCGTGACGATGGCCGTGAAGGCGGTGCCGATGATGACCGCCGTGGCCAGATCGATCACATTGCCTTTGAGTATGAAGTCCTTGAATCCCTTGAGCACGTTCCGGTCCTCTCCTGATCGGTTCCCTGCGCTGGGGTATCCATGCCGGGTGGCGCTCCGATGGGCACGGACGTGGTGAACACTCTATCCAGGATCGTAACCGAGCCTGCGTATTTCGTTCCGCCGCGTTTTTCGCATGTCTTCGCCTGATCAGGCGATCAACTCGAGTGGTCGATACCGGGGTCGCCGACGACGATGCCGGTCGTGGCAGATCGTCAATGCAGGACCACGGCGAGCGGCACATCGAGACCGATCGCGGCGACCCGATGTGCGGCGGTCTCGGTCATCGCCAGCAGCACCGGCGCAGCGCCGGCCGCCCGGGTCGGCCCTGCCGCCGTCGGGGCCGCGACCAGCGCGACCACGGCGTCACGGGCCACCACCGAGGTCTCGGCGGTGAGCACATCGACCACGTCGCCGGTGCGCAACACGGTGGTCACGGCGTCGTCGTCGAGCCGTACCGGCACCAGCCGGGCGGACGGATCTCCGGTCAGTTGCATCGGGAGCCGCGCCGAGAGCAGCCGTGCATCGGTGACGATCTCCCCGGCACGGATCGGCCCGGTCACGGTACGGCCGTCGGCCTCGGCGGCCATCAGGAGCGCGCCGTCGGGCACCAGATCCACCGGAATCGGTGTGGCGCGCAGATCAGATCCGGTCAGGATCTGCCCCGGCGCAAGCTCGTGGGCGGCCACCATCACCGATGTCGCGCGGGTACTGCGCGCTCCGCCGAGCCCGACGACCACCGCGACCACCACGATGACGATCGCGACGGCGCGCCGCAGCAACACCGACCTCGTCCATCCCGGCCGCAGCGCATGGGCGATCCGGTCGCGAAGTCGCGGGGAGAGGGAACCGGCGCGCGGGCGGAGATCCATGCGGCCGACGGTATCGGCGACGACGGGGTGCGCGGGCCCGCCGACCGCTCTTGTGGACAACCGCCGGAGGCAGGGGAGTTGTCCACAGATCCACCTCGATTGGCGCGGCGGACCGGTAACGGGGAGAATGGGCGACCAGGTGTGCCGGGAAGTCTGGTCGGCCCGTCCCGGTGATCGGGGCGGATGTGATGCGAACCGTGCGCGTTCGCCGGACCGATCAGGAGCCCCGAGGTGCCAGCCGATTCCGCCGCATCGAATCCCACCCCGCCGCATCCGGCCCGTCCTTCTGGCGTCGCGGTGCGTCGTGCGCGTCTGCGCAGCGCCCTCGCCCTCGACACCACCAGCGGGATCCTGCTGCTGGCTTTCGCCGCGGTCGCGGTGATCTGGGCCAACACCCCGTGGCGCGAGGTCTATCACGACCTTCTGGCCATCGAGGTGGGGCCCGAGTCGCTGCACCTGCACATGTCATTGGGGCAGTGGGCCGCCGACGGTCTGCTGGCGGTGTTCTTCTTCGTCGTCGGCGTGGAACTGAAGCAGGAGTTCGTCGCCGGGAGTCTGCGTGACCTGCGGCTCGCCGGTGTCCCCATCGTCGCGGCGGTGGCCGGGATGATCACACCCGCCCTCTGCTATGTCCTCGTCGTCGGGCTCGCGGGGGAGACCTCGGGCCTGCACGGCTGGGCGATTCCCACCGCCACCGACATCGCATTCGCGCTCGCGGTCCTGGCGTTGTTCGGGCGGGGGCTGCCGGTGGCGTTGCGGACCTTCTTGCTGACCCTTGCCGTGGTGGACGATCTGCTCGGCATCATCGTGATCGCCACCGTGTACACCGACTCGATCGACGTCGTGATGCTGCTCGCGGCGATCGGTGCGGTGGTGGTGTTCGCGATCGTGGTCCACCTGTCGTGGTCGGCGCGGTGGCTGCTGTTGCCGATCGCGCTGGTGGCCTGGGGCTTCATGCATGCCTCCGGGGTGCATGCGACGGTGGCCGGCGTCCTGCTCGGGTTCGTCGTCCCGGCGCGGGCGATCCGCGGTGAGCGGCTCAGCCGTACCGAACTCCTCGGCGAAGGCGTCCGGCCGTGGTCGGGTGCGGTGGCGGTACCGCTGTTCGCCTTCGCCGCTGCCGGGGTGTCGGTGGTCGGTGGCTCGGGCTCGATGATCCAACCGGTGTCCATCGGGATCGTCGTGGGTCTGGTGGTCGGCAAGATCGTCGGGGTGTTGGGGGCGACGGCGCTGATGACCCGGTTCACGCCGCTGCGGCTGCCCGACGCGATCGGGCTGCGTGATCTGCTGCCGGTCGGCATGCTGACCGGGATCGGGTTCACGGTGGCCCTGCTGATCGCCGAGCTGTCGTTCGACGCCGACTCGCCGCACGTCTCGGCGGCCAAGGCCGCGATCCTGGTGGGGTCGGTGATCGCCGCGGTGATCGGTGCGGTGATGCTGCGCTGGGATGCCCGCAAGATGCGTGATCCCGACATGAACCGGGACGATGTCTGCGACCACGACCTCGACGTGATCGGGGGCAGAACAGCGCCCTGACCGGCGCCGTTGGTCGCTGTCGTTGGCACTCGGAATGATCGAGTGCCAGTTTCGGTTAAACTATCCGAGTCATCGACGTTTCTTGTGGAGGTTTCAGGTGCCCACCTACTCGTACGCGTGCACGGAGTGCGACAACCAGTTCGACATCGTCCAGTCGTTCTCCGACGACGCGCTGACCGAGTGCCCGCAGTGCACCGGCCGGCTGCGCAAGCTGTTCAACTCGGTGGGCATCGTGTTCAAGGGCAGCGGCTTCTACCGCACCGACTCGCGCAACGGGTCGTCGGCATCGGAGACCAGTTCCTCCTCATCGAAGTCGGAGTCGACCTCGTCGAGCACCTCCTCGAGCGATTCCTCGTCGTCGAGCAGTTCGTCGTCGAGCACCACCACCTCGGCGGCTCCGGCCTCCGCCTGAGTTCCCGATTCACCCGCCGGACATGTCCGACGGGTGAATTCCCGGCGACTTCCCGGATTTCCGGTTCGGCAACGTGTACGAAATGCGTTCCGTCGACCAGATGAATTCCGGATGGTGATTTTACTTCGACCTCGGTCAATGGGATCGAATGCCGTTGCTGTTCCTCGTTGCTCTGCTAGCGTTTGCTGCGTTGCGCCCTCGTCGGGACGGGCGTGTACCCACGAGCAAGGAGTCTGCAGATGGCTGCACAGAAGACCAACCGAATCCGAGTTGCCGGCGGAGCCGCCGCACTGATCGCCGCCGGTGCGCTGAGCGTTGCGATGGCCGCTCCGGCATCGGCGAATGTGACCTCGGTCGGCATCGACACCCCGTCCGGCTACGGATCATCTGAGGGCGTGTACGGCGCAGGATGCTCGTACAAGGTGTCGGCGAAGGTCAGCTCGGTGGTGGCTAAGGACAAGGTGACGTTCTCTGTGACGCCCGCCGGTGGGAGTCCCACTCAGTTCGCTGAGGTCGAGCCGACTGAGGGCGGCAGCAATACCGTGACGGCGACCTGGAAGCCGAGCGCACCTGGTGTGTACACCATCACCGCCTCGCAGAACGGCAACGCCAAGACCGTCGACAATGTGAAGGTCGCCAATGGCATCCAGCTCCCGGATTGGTTCTGGGGCGGCAACTGCCTGATCACCGGCTAGTCCATCACGAGTCTTCCGCACGGCGGGATCACCTGACACAGGTGGTCCCGCCGTCGGCGTTCCGGGGTCCTGCGGCTCACCCCAGCCGACGGAACCCGCCGCCGGGGGTGAGGGCCCATCCCATCGGGATGTCGTGGGGGTCGCCGGGGAGTTCGTCGACCACCTCGTGGTCGTAGACCACCGCAACCAGCTCGGCGGCGGTGCGGTGGATGGTCCGGTCGTAGTAGCCGGCACCCCGGCCCAGGCGAACGCCGGCCGCGTCGACGGCTAGTGCGGGCACGAAGATCACCGATGCGATGTCGATGGCGTCCACGCCGAGCGGCCCGCCGGCCGGCTCGAGCAGACCCCAGCGGCGTCGTTCCAGAGATGACGACGGATCGTAGGCGACCCAATTCAGCGGGGCCGGATCACCGTCGGGGACGACGGGCAAAAGCACGGTGGCGCCGAGTTCGGCAAGTATGTCGAGAAATCTCACAGATCCGGGTTCGGACCCCACCGGAACGTACGCTCCGACGGTCTCACCGGAGATCGCAAACGGGCTCTCCGACAACCGTTTCACGAGTTGCTCGGCCGCATTTTCGCGGAATTCCCTGGTCATTTGCGCGCGGCGATTCGAGAAATCGGCGCGCAGCCCGGTTTTCGACATCTTGATCCACTTCTGCCCGTCGGCTGAGTCACACCCGGTCTCCCAGGATTCCGCAACCCTTTGTGTGGCTGGTTCCCGGCTCCCGAGATTAGGGTGTTCCCCATGACGCCCAGCGTGAGAGATCCGAACGAGTTCCCCGAGTACAGCGATGTGCCGGACACCCCGCCGATCCCGCGTACCGCTGTGGTGCCCGCCGCCGGTCTGGGCACCCGTTTCCTCCCGGCCACCAAGACGGTGCCCAAGGAACTGCTCCCCGTCGTCGACACCCCCGGTATCGAGCTCGTCGCGGAGGAGGCCAAGGCGGCCGGTGCCGAGCGTCTGCTGATCATCACCTCGCCCGGCAAGGACGGTGTGGTCGCGCACTTCGTCGAAGACCTGGTGCTGGAGAACACCCTCGCCAAGCGTGGCAAGGCCGCGATGCTCGCCAAGGTCCGCAAGGCGCCGTCGTTGCTGGACGTGGCGTCGGTGGTGCAGGAGAAGCCGCTCGGCCTCGGTCACGCCGTCGGCTGTGTGGAGCCCTACCTCGACGACGACGAGGACGCCATCGCGGTGCTGCTGCCCGATGACCTCGTGCTGCCCGGCGGTGTGCTCGAGGTGATGGCCCGGACCCGTGAGCGTCGCGGCGGGTCGGTGCTGTGCGCCATCGAGGTGCCCGGCGACCGGATCAGCGCCTACGGCGTCTTCGACGTCGAGGAACTCCCCGACGCCAAGAACCCCAACGTCAAGCGCCTCAAGGGCATGGTGGAGAAGCCGGCACCCGAGGATGCGCCGTCGAATCTGGCCGCCGCGGGCCGCTACATCCTCGACCGCAAGATCTTCGACGCGCTGCGCCGGATCGAGCCCGGGGCCGGTGGTGAGCTGCAGCTGACCGATGCCATCGCACTGCTCATCGAGGAGGGCGAGCCCGTGCACGTGGTGGTGCACCACGGCACCCGCCACGACCTGGGCAACCCGGGTGGCTACCTGAAGGCGGCCGTCGACTTCGCGCTCGACCGTGACGATTACGGCCCGGACCTGCGGGAGTGGCTGGAGAAGCGACTCACCGACGACTGAAACCCGGTGCGGGGTGCCTCCGCGCGCCTCCGTGGCTATTCCGGTGTGACGTCCTAACGTCTACAGAGGCCGCTTGTGCGCCGGCCGATGACGACGAGCCGCGAGTGAGGTGAGATGCGTTCGGTTGAGGATCATCTGACGTTGGTGACCGCAGCCGCGGTCGCACCCCGCCCGGTGCGGGTCGCCATCTCCGAGGCGCAGGGTCTGATGTGTGCCGAGGAGGTCGTCACCGAACGACCCATGCCGGGCTTCGACCAGGTCGCCGTCGACGGTTATGCCGTCCGCGCGGTGGACGTGGGGCTCGCCGGTGTGGAGGCCCCTGCCGATCTCGAGGAGTTCGACGCCGGCGGCGTCGAACTGGTCGACCTCACCGCCGGTGAACCGATGATCGTGTCGATGCCGGTGGTCGGACAGGTCGAGCCGGGCGCCCGCACCCCCACGCGGCTGCAGCCGCGGCAGGCGGTGCGCGTGGAGACCGGAGCGCCCATGCCCACCCTCGCCGATGCGGTGGTGCCGGTCCGCTGGACCGACGGCGGCGAGTCCAAGGTCAAGATCGGTCACGGCGTCGAGAGTGGCGACTATGTGCGCCGCATCGGCGACGACGTACAGCCCGGGGATGTGGCCGTGCGTGCCGGATCGATCATCGGTCCCGCCCAGGTCGGTCTGCTCGCGGCGGTCGGCCGCGCCCGTGTGCTGGTGCATCCGCGGCCGCGGCTGTCGGTGATCTCGATCGGTTCCGAACTCGTCGACATCGACCGCTCGCCCGGACCGGGCCAGGTCTTCGATGTCAACAGCTATGCCATCGCCGCCGCCGCCCGTGACGCCGGCGCCGACGTCAACCGCGTCGGCATCGCCGAGCGGGACAGCTCCCGGATGCGGGAAGTGGTTGAGGCGCAACTCATCCGGTCGGAGATCGTGGTGATCTGCGGTGGCCTCGGCGGCGAGGCCGGACGTGCCGTCGTCGACGCCCTGTCCGATCTCGGTGACCTCGAGGTGGTGCGGGTGGCCATGCATCCCGGCTCCGTGCAGGGATTCGGCCGCCTCGGCCGCGACGAGGTGCCCACCTTCTTGTTGCCCGCCAACCCGGTCAGTGCGCTGGTCTCCTTCGAGGTGATGGTGCGCCCGCTGATCCGGATCGCGCTGGGCAAGCGTCAGCCGATGCGTCGGGTGGTCACCGCCCGCACCATCGGCCCGATCGCATCGGCCAAGGGGCGCAAGGGATATCTGCGCGGCCAGCTGATGCGTGAGGAGCGCACCGGGGAGTATCTGGTGCAGGTGCTCGGGGCGTCGCCCACCGGGTCGTCGCATCTGCTCGCCGAGCTCGCCGAGGCCAACTGTCTGATCATCGTCGAACCCGACGTCGAAGAGCTCGGCATCGGTGACGAGGTCGAGGTGGCCTTCCTCGCCCAACGCGGCTGACCGGCGCCGACCGTCGGGGTGAACAAGTTCATTTCTGCCCGGTTACCTGCCCGACGTGTCGCGGCCACCCCCTAGACTCCCTGTTGTGTTCAGGTGGTTGAGTGGCGATCCGGTCAGTCCGGGATGGCCGGCGACGCTCGGTCCGTTGGGCACGCGTGCGGGGGCGGTCACGGTTCGGCCGGTCAAGCTGCGTGACGCCAAGGACTGGAGCGACCTGCGGATCCGGAATCAGAACTCCTTGCTGCCCTGGGAACCCACCGGGATCGGGTCCTGGGCGTCGCGACATCAGACGAGTTCGTGGCCACCGCTGTTCGCGGTCCTCAAATCCGAGGCCAAGAAGGGCAACCTGCTGCCGTTCGTGATCGAGGTGGACGGCAACTATGCCGGGCAGCTCACCGTCGGCAACATCCAGCGCGGGGCGGTGCGTACCGCCTGGATCGGGTACTGGGTGGACGACGGATATGCCGGCAAGGGGGTGGCCACCGCGGCGGTGGCCCTCGGGGTGGACCATTGCTTCGGTCCGGTGGGACTGCACCGGCTCGACGCCACCGTGCAACCGGCCAATGTGGCCTCGCAGACCGTGCTCGGCAAGGTCGGCTTCCGCAAGGAAGGGCTGCTGGAACGGTATATGGACGTCAACAAGAAGTGGCGTGACCATTTCCTGTTCGCGCTCACCGTCGAGGAGCTCACCGAGAGTGCGGCGCAACGGCTCGTCCGCACCGGACGCGCGAGTTTTCTCTGACCGTCGGCGCACCCGTGACGGTCCGGCGCCGTCGGCCCGCTTCGGCCGATCGGTGCCGGTTGTCGGGGGTGCGGTCTAGGTTGACCGCATGCCGCCACTGGAGATCGTGGTCCGCGGGACCGCACGAGGAAAGTACGCGCCCGAGCGGGCAATCGTGTCGCTGAGCGTGGGAATGTCGGGGGAGCAACGGGATTCGGTGTACAACCGGGCCGTCGAGGTGCGCTCGCGTCTGGCCGCCGAACTCGACGACCACGTCGAGCGGCAGGTCGCGGTGCGATGGACCGGCGATTCGGTGTGGGTACGGTCGTACCGTCCCACCGATCGCGACGGCCGGTTGCAGCCGCCGGCCTATGCCACCGACTTCGGGGTGGAGGCCGAGTTCACCGACTTCGAGGCGCTGAGCCGGTTCATCGACTCGTGGGCCGTGCGTGACGGCGTGAACGTCGGAACGGTGCGGTGGAAGCTGCGCGCGGAGAGCCGGCGGCGTCACGAGGCCGACCTTCGCCGCGAGGCGGTGGCCGATGCCGTGGCCAAGGCGCAGGCCTATGCCGATGCGGTGGGATCGGGGCCGGTGGTCGCGGTCGCGTTGTCGGATCCGGGGATGCTCGGGGACGGGCCGTCGGCGCGTGGTGGCTACGATATGGCGTTGGCCGCCACGGACGGCGGCCCGCCGTCGGTTTCGGTGGATCTGCGTGCCGACGACATCGACATCTTCGTCGCCGTCGACGCCCGGTTCGTCGCGGACGGGGCCGGCGGACCGGTCGGGTGACCGCGACACTCTGAGAAACCCGTGTGAAGTGCTGGAATATTCCGGTGTGTCGGCGCGTCGGACGGGCATGTGGGCGTCGGAGCCATAGATTGTGGGGTGGTCCGATGTAACCAGAGTGAAAGAAAGGGACAGTCATGCCGAATTCCGTACTGTGGGTCTGCCTCGTCGCGGTGTGGCTCTTCGTGCTGGTCCCGATGGTGATCAAAGGCCGCCCGCAGGTGAAGAAGTCCACCGACGTCGCCCGCGCGACCCGGCTGCTGCATCGCGGCGGAACCCGGACCCGCAGCGCCCGTCGTCGGGCCGCGGGATCGCACCCGCACGACCCCGAGTGGAAGTCGCAGCGTCGGACCACGACCCGCACCGCCGGTGCGACCGCGGTGATCGACGAGGCCGACACCGAGCGGGACGACGCCGACACCGATCTCGATGCCGCCGATCTCGATGTCGAGACCGGCGAGAAGGCGACGGAGAAGACCACGGTGGCATCCGAGGCCACCGACGGCGTCGAGGACACCGCCACCGACGCCGCCGACTCCGATGCTGCGGACTCCGACGCCGCCGACTCCGACGCCGACGTGCTCACCGGTGTTGTCGAGGACGGTGCAGACGCTGCCGATTCCGACGAGGATGTGCGCGTGACCGTGACCCACGTCGAGATCGACGTGGTGGAGGTCGAGGTGGACGTGATCGAAACCGTCTCGGCTGCCGGCGTCGAGGAACTCACCGAGGATGCCGAGTACGAGGACGACCTCGCCGAGGATGCCGAGTATGACGACGATCTCGACGACGACGCCGAGTACGACGACTACGAGGATTCCGAATACGAGGACTCGGAGTACGACGAGTACGAGGACGACGTCGACGATGCGGACGCCGAGTACGACGACGATCTCGAAGACGATGCCGAGTACGACGACGATCTCGATGACGAGTACGACGAGTACGAGGACGAGGAACCGGTGAAGCCCGACACCAAGAAGTACGAGGCCGAGGCCGAACCGGCTGCGGCCAAGGCGGAGAAGACAACCGGACGTCGGAGCCCGTACTCGCCGGAGGCCGGCGCGGATCGGTTGCGCTACAAGGAACGTCAGCGTGTGAGCATCGGCCTGATCGCGTTGGTGATCGTCGCGGTGATCGCCGGGGTCGTGCTGGGCACCCTCGGGTGGATCGCCACCGGCGTCACCGTACTGATGCTGGTGGGCTACCTGTTCTACCTGCGTCGAACGGTCAAGGCGGAGCAGCAGATCCGTGCACAGCGCGCCGCCCGTGCCCGTCGTGCCGCCCGCGCCGAGGCCGAACGCCTGGCCCGGCAGGAGCGGGTGCCGGAGTTCGCGGCGACGCCTCCGCCGCCGCGGCTGCGTCGCCCGGGTGGGGCCGTGGTGCTCGAGATCGACGACGAGGACCCGGTGTTCGACCATCTGCCACCGTTCCAGCGGCGTCGGGTCATGCGCGAGGACCCCGACTTCAGGCAGGCAGTGGCCGGCTGACGGTGATCGCATCCGGGTGTGTGGCAATCCATGCACGCCCGGTTCGCGCCGCCCGGCACAAGGCAAGGCGCTCACCGACATACAGGGTCGGGGCGCCGAGGATCGGAATCCACGACAACGTCGAGAACGGGGGCGTCGCCTGCGGGCGGCGCCCCATTTCGTTGTCTGCGCGCCGCAGGATCTGCGCCACGTCCCAGAGACTGCCGACCACCGACCGCGTCTGGCGACGCGGCGCATGCGGCGGGGGAGTGACGGTCAGCTCGTCGGGCAGCTCGCGTCGGCACAGCACGGAGGCGAGCAGCCGGATCTGCTGATCGCGGTCGGTGACACCGTATTCGCGGGCGATGGCGATCAGCATCACCGCTTGGTTCGCGAAGCCGAGCGACGTGCTGAGCGGGAAGAATCTGGTCCACGCCCCGAACACGCCGGGGTAGGCCACCGCGACGGTGTTGACCGTTCCGAGCCGGCTGATCCACCAGTCGGCCCGTTCGTTCATCGACCGCTGTGACCAGCCCTGGGTACCTGGCCAGTCCGCCACGTCGAGCACACCGGCCGCCACATGCCCCGCCCGCGCGATCGGGGAGGTGTGCTCATCTGCGGAGTCGAAGGTGTGGGGTTTGAGTCCGAGGGGATCGGCGCCGGCCAGTACGTCGAGCATCGGATCGATCACCGAGATCGCCGCGTCGAGGGCCTTCACCAGCTGCTTGTCGCTCATCTGGGCCACGTCGCCCAGCGTACACACGGACTCGACAGGCCCCTGACCAGCCGTTTATGAACTCCGGTCAGGGTGCTGATAAGGTGTCTGAGGTTGGTCGAGAGACCGGCACGGGGCTATGGCGCAGTTGGTAGCGCGACTCGTTCGCATCGAGTAGGTCGGGAGTTCGATTCTCCCTAGCTCCACCATTTGTTCCGCACTCAAAACATCGTCCTCAGAGATGCTCAGTGCGGGCTTACTCAAAAGAGACGCGTGAGAATCGGTCGGTCCTCCTTCGGGAGGGCCGACTTTCTTTTGACTGACAGTGATGGCTCTCCATCGTTCTTGGATGTCGAGGAGATCGTCGAACTCATCGGTGAGCCTGTGTCCGGTGACTTCGTCGTCCTCAATGTAGAGCCACGTGAAGATCGCCTGGTTGAGTTGACGGCGGACGTGGTCGGAAGTTGTCGCATAGAGCGCTCGAGTGTCGGCGATCAGTTCGAGGCAGGCCCGGATGAGGCCGATGGTCAGGACGCCGGTGGCGATGGGCTGGAACGGCGCCGACCACGGCTCGCATACGATTACAATCACGGTTGCCGAGATCGCACCAGGGAGAGCTCTGTTGGCACACCCAAGAAACCTGCAAGCGCACCAGCTACCACCGTCGATGACAACCCCACGCGTATGCACAACGCGATCCCCAGAACGACGCGAGTGTGGGCCACAGGGTGACGGCAACGGCCAGTCCTGACACCTCGAATACTGAGGTGGGGCGTGCTCAGCGCGTAGCGGCGAGGTAGGCGTCGCGCAGCGCGTTCGTAATTCTTCCCCGTGCGGACACGTCGTAACCGTGTGCGGTCTCCCACTCGCCTATCTGTGCGGCACCACTCGTCACTGTGCGACTGGAGGCCGTGGACTCGGATTCCCGAAGAGCGCGTTGCGAGGTACTCCCCCGGCGGCGTTCGCCGACGCGGGTGGAGGACGCGAGATGTGTGGCGAGGGGGATGGTGCCCGTCTCGATTTTGTCGAGGTTCGCGCTGGAGACATCCGGCCTGTACGCAACACCATTCCAGGACCAGTCGACGGAATGAACGTCGTCAATCTCGAGCAGGGTGCCGTCGAGATCGTCGATAATGGTCGGCAGTTCAACTCGTGCCACGCGGTGCAGAGTAGTCCATCGCAACGTTGACGTGAGGTTGGCGAGCCCTTGCAGCGTATCTTTCGCTCGGTGAGCACGTCAGAAGCGCATGGTCACTCTTGGCTACGAGAATAGATGTTGAGCTTCGTGCCTGTCAGTGCCGAAGGTGCTGTCGGCATGCTCTGCCCGGACCCAGTGTGCAGTGCTCTTCGCTACGAGATTTTGGTGCCCATTCTCGGAGTGTCTCCGCATGAATTCTCTCCGGTCCGGTCCGTCCGCTTATCGCCCTACCAGCACGGTTTCGAAATTGGCGAAAGCAATTCCCATCTTTAGGGTGACGAATTCCACGGGCCGTGATTGGGTGCCCAGGTCAGTTCAGAATCTGGCACCACGCATCCACGGTGGTGCACTGATGGGGGTAAGGGGTGGCGTCATGGTGAGCGATGGAAGTTGGGCGTGGGGACGATCGGGGCTGACAGGCGTGTTCGCCGCGCTCGCGGTGGCCGCGTCGGTGATCGGGGCGGGTGTATCTGATGCTGCCCCGAGTTCGTCCGCTGACCAACAGACAACGAAACGCACGGATGACGGCTGGGTCGTGTCGGCGGTCAAGTCGCATGAGCAGGTGCGTTCGGTGCCGCCCCTTAATCAGTCACCATGGACGAGAGAGGGTTTCCTGACCCTCAAGGGTCAGGGTGTCATCGCGGGGACGGGGTCGGTGCCGGTGCAGGCGGGCACTGTCGCAGCAGGGTTTCAGATCGGCTGCAATACCGATGTCACCTCGGGTGCCACGGTCGGTGTGTCGGGTGGGCCGTCGGCGCAGATGAACATCTCCTATCCGCCGGCGGTGGTGATCGGGGCGACGGTCACCCCGAACATCGCCACCACTCTGCGGCCGGGCACGATCGCCGATATTCCGTTCGGGTCGAAGAAGATGCAGACCGGGAAAGCCGGCATCACCGTCGACGGGATGCATGTGAAGGTCGATGGCTGTCTGGGGCCGGTCGCGCTGCGTGCGTACGTGACGGTGAGCGTGTCAACAGCGTTGAACGACAACACGATCAACGTGTACGGAAAGCCGCACTACCTCTGACCTGTCGTCGTTGTCATCCGCAGCGTCGTGCGTGGCCGTGCAATGCGCGAGGTACGACGTTCCTCCACCTCGGTACTTGAATCTTCTCTACGAAGGGCTCTGATCCCGAATGACTGCTCCCACTTCGTCCGTTCCAGGTGGCGCGCATCGCCGTGACGCCGACGCCGTGACCACCGAACTCCCCACAGAACCCGACACTGCCGATCACCTGTCCGCTGAGACGGACGCCGCAACAGAAGCCGGGGACGCATCCACTGGCGGAGGGGTGCCGGTATTGAAGGTGGTGTTGTTTCTCGCCGGTTGTGCGCTGCTAGTGCTGGCGGCGGCGAACCTGTCGAATCTCGGTGAGTGGTCGGAGCGGTGGGGTGTGATCCCGGTGTTCCTCGTGTTCTTTCTCGTGATGTCGATCGCCGGACGCTGGTTCTGGGCTGGTGCGGACGCGATCCTCGGTGCTCTGATGTGGGGCAAAGACAAGTGACCCGCAGCGGCCTGCAACACCCAGACCACTCAGAAGGGCCGGCGACGGCTGAACCTCGCCTGGGGCGTCACCGAACACCGCGCCGTCGCCTCGGCGCCGGGCTGCTGGCCGCCGCGGTGCTGACGATCGGCGGCGGAGCGACCGTGGCCGCGTTGGGAACCGATCCGGCGCCGGCACATGCGGATGCGTTGTGTGATCAGATGCGCGCCCAGTACGGGTCGAACTGGCCGTGTATCTCGGTACCCACCAACACCTTCCAACCGACCACGAACACACCGGCACCCACAGCCGGCGCCGACGGCGCGGGATCGGGTGGCCCGCAGGTCGGCTCCAATATTGGGCCGGGCCCGGGCGAAGGCAACGGCACACCGATCGTGACTGTGCCCAGACAGGCTGTCCCGCAACCACCCGCTGCCGGTGGCGACGGTAACGGCAGCTCCGCGCCGACCAACTCGAACACTGGCGGCGTCCGTCCGACCGCACCGCAACCGGTACCACCAGGCGACAACACCGTGCAGATTTCGGTGGTGCCCACTACCGCTGCCCCTGCGGTGACGACGGTACCGGGTGCAGTGTCGGCAAACCCGCAGCTTAGCAACCCGCCACGGGTGTTGGATTCGGGATCGACACAACCGGACATCCCGCTCGCGGCTTGGGTCGTGGCGGGTGCGGCGGCATTCGCGGCGGCGAACCCGCGGGTACGGCGCGCAGCCATTGGAGGCGGGTCGGCGAAGTCGGGAAGTTCTGATGCTCCGCAGAGTGTTGGGGGTGGCCGCTTCGGTTATGTTCAGGCTGCAGCGATTCGGCCGCAACCGGGTCCCGACGATCCGAAGGCAGATGCCCGCGTGGACAACGAGGATCACGATCCGCCAGCAAGCAGCAGTACCAGCGGTAGCGGCGACAACGCGAATACAAACGGCAGTGGTGGTACGGGCGGAGACTCGCAGTTCACACCACAGTCCCCTCTGGCTGCCGCGTCGCCTGCCCCTGCTCCAGCGCCCGAGCCAGCGCCCGAGCCAGCTCCTGCTCCTGCTCCTGCTCCTGCTCCTGCTCCTGATGTTGAGCCGTCTCCTGATCCGCAGGCCGAGCAGCCGTCGTTCACGTTGCCGAATTCCGTGGCTCCTGGCGGCGACAAGGGGATCGAGGCTGACCCGGTCTTCTTCCTTATCGATGACGCTGCTGAAGCTGCGATTCTTGCCCTCTTGCTCTCCGCCATCATGGCCGCGATCATCAGCGAATACGGCTGGGAGTGGGTACGTACCCACCCCGACCAACTGCCCGATCTGATGATCGACAAGCTTCCTGGATGGCTCGCCGACCAGGTCGATAAGGTGAAGGATTGGATCAGTCAGTACTTCACGAAGAACAATGAACCAGGAGACGGCAATAGCGCGGATGTGCCCCATCCCGAATGGGGGAGCGGTAACCACACAAACCAGCTACCGACGAGCGGTGATGTACCATACGTGCCGCCGCGAAACATCCAGCGAAATCCGGACGGATCTCCAGTTCCAAATAACGGTAGTTTTCCCGACAAGAAGGGCCGCATATGGACTTGGGACAAATCCGGGCACGGTGGTGGACACTGGGATGTCACCGACCCGAAGACAGGTAAGCATGTCAATGTATATCCGAACGGGCACACACGATGAAATCTGATAGTCGGAGCTGTGATTCAGGGTTTGATCTACCCGGTTGGGCCGATTCTCGGCTGGTGGTGCGAGTTGTCGGACGCGGTGATGAGCCTTTCGTGATCAGTGGCAATCCGCACACGTTCCGAGGGCTGGTTAGCCTGTTCAGCCTTCGTGACCGTGTCGGTCAATCTGCGCATCCTCGCGACATCATTGTGCAGTCGGAGTACGCGCGCGGGTACTTGTCAGGTTATCTGTCAGGAAACGAACCAGCTCCTCCATCCACGGGGTTGTTAGAAGGACCCCGGTGGAATCGTGAGCGGGACTACTTTCACGCGTTTGAGCGTGAGTTGTCGGTGGAGCGCGGAGGGTTGTTCGCGGTGAACGCCGTGTCCGCAGCCGACCCTACAGCCGACCCATTCGACCTTCTGGGCAACATGTTCGACGCTCTCGAAAGCACGTCGGGGTTCTGGGCGTCAGCACGATGGGTACCCGTCAGTGCTGACCACGTGCCAGGGGTGCGTCTTCGTACGGCGGAGGACGTCCGGAATATCGACGCGTGGTTGACGCCACCGATGGCGCTGGAGGGTCGATTTCCCCGGCACGATATCCGTGTGGTCAACGCGGATCACATGGGTGTGGTCGGTGGCGCGGTAGAGCTGGTCATCCGTGTCGTGACCGGTGATGACGAATCACTGGACCGTCTGGCAGTGACCATAAATATCGAACGACCTAAGGTATTGCATGGTGCTGTCAGTGGTCAGAGGTCGCCCGATGAGACAGCGTTGAGGGCCGTGTTGAATGCTGTGGTTGAAGGAGTTCGCCCGGACGTTGCCTCGGTGTCCGGCGGCGCACCACTTCTCGCATGTAATGGCTTCGGGCTCGATCCTGCTGGCGATGGCGAGCTGATCACAGGTATTCCTGGCTGGCTTACATACCTGGGACCGCGCGTTAGACACCACATCGACGGTGCAACGTTAGACCCGGGAGAGTTCAGTGCGAGTCCATCGAGCGGAGGACTGCTTGTCGAGTACATTGACGGGTTGTTCGCACTCGGTGTCGACGATGCAAACCGGATAGCAGCAGCGCTTGACGTTGAGGTCGACTAGCTGTACTTCCCCGTGAGGTTGTGAACACGGGCTGAGGGAGTCAGTCCGCCGATGCCGGTGTGGGGTCGGTGATGATTGTAGTGGTGGATCCATGTTTGGTAGGCCAGGGCACGGTCGCTCTCGCTGGTGTAGGGGCGGGCGTAGGCCCATTCAGCGGCCAGGGTGCGGTTGAACCGTTCGACTTTCCCGTTGGTCTGCGGCCGGTACGGCCTGGTCCTCTTGTGCTTGATGTTCTCACCCGGCGCCGCAGCGAAATCCTTTGAGCGGTAACATGACCCGTTGTCAGTCATTACCGCGGTGACGGTGACCCCGATACCGGCGAAGAACGCATTTGCACGGAGCCAGAACCCTGCGGCGGTCTCTTTACGTTCGTCATCAAGGATCTCCGAGTAGGCCACCCGGGAGTAGTCATCGACCGCGTGGTGTAGGTACCGGTACCCGCGGGAGCTCCTGGCCCCACGCCGGGCGGCTCGATCACGGGAACGGCCGGCTTCGCGGTCAGCGGCCGAGCCACGCCCATGCACACGCCAGCCGCCGCCGTCAGGGATTGTGCCTTGCTTCTTGATGTCGATATGGACCAGTCGGCCGGGCCGGTCGACTTCGTATCTCTTGGCTTTGGGTTTGCGGACCGGTAGTCCGGTGGCCTGATCCAGGTGTGCCAGCAGCGGCATGTGGTAGCGGGCCAGGACCCGGCCGACGGTCGACCGCGGTATGTGCAGGTGATAGGCGATCCGGTGTGGCCCCCACCGTCGGGTGAAGCGCAACCCGATGATCCGGCGTTCGGTGCGTTGACATAGCCGCGCTGGTGAGGATTCGGGACGGGAGCTGCGGTCGGTCAGCGGCTCACCGGCCCGGTAACGCTCCGCTTAGCGTTTGGCTGTGGCCGGTGAACACCCGAACCGTTCAGCGGCCCGCCGCAGGGGCCAGCCGTCATCGACGACCAGGGATGCAAGACGGCGACGCCCTTCCGGGGTCAGGGGTGCGTTAGCGTGGGTCACGAAGACCTCCGTGGCTAGATGGTGAGTGTGGTAACCCACATCCTGCCCGGAGGTCTTCGCCTCATCTCAGATGTTCACAACGTGTCGGGGAAGTACAGCTAGCAGCCCACAAGCCGAAGTCCGGCGTGTGAGTTCACGTGGGACACGCCAACTCTTTTCGTTTCCGCTTGTCGTGCCCAGCAACCGGGAACCAGATCAGTACGCGGGATGGTGTTCGATCGGCGATCAGTGCGCAACCTTCAACCCGATCACCCCGGCGACGATCATCGCGATGAACAGCACCTTCAGCAGTGTCGCCGACTCGGCGCCGGTGGCCATGGCGAAGACGACGGTAAGCGACGCCCCGATGCCCACCCACACCGCGTATGCGGTTCCGGTGGGCAGGGTCCGCATCGCAAATGCCAGCCCCGCCATGGACGCCACGAGTGCGACCACGAAGACGATGGTCGCCGGCCATCGCGACAGACCGTCGGATCTGCCGAGCGCTGTGGCCCACACCGATTCGAGGACACCGGACAGGATGAGAACGATCCACGCCATGACGATTCGACCTCCGCGCGCGCCGTCTTGTCGTGGGGCCGGGTACGGTGCACCTCGTCCGGGGTGCGGTTCGCGCACCTGAATCCCGACCCTAGCAAACGTCAACTGCCGGTTGCGGGCTCGTCGTATCCGGCGGTCGCGCCGACCAGGGTCTTGACTTCAACCGAACTTGAACTCCGATCATCGTCGCATGACACACGAACTGCTGCACCGCATCGACAAGTTCTCCGTCCCGGCCGAGGCGAGGGACGAGTTCCTGGATCAGATCAACGCAATCCACCGACTCCTCGGCCGGCAGCCGGGAATCCTGCGCAACGAAGTCGCCCAACTCGTCCAGGGCGACAGCACTTTCGACGTCGTCACGATGGTGGCCTGGGAGTCGAGGGCGGCAGCCGAGGCCGCGGGCCGGGCAATCGCCGACGACGCCGCGGCGCGAGGGTTCGACCGCATCGCCTTCATGCAGCGACTCGGCGTCACCGGCGATTTCGGAACCTACGTCATCGCGTGATCTGCGTGTGGCCCAGCACGGGGAAGCGGGTCGGTGGTGCAGCTGATCTGGCACCATCGTCTCCGTGACCCGCACCGGCCCCACCCGAACCCTCGCCCGCGCAGCACTGATCGGTGGGCCCGTTCTCGTCGGAGCGGCGGCGGTGGCGCGATTCGCGGCGACCAATCTCTGCACATTCCGGCGGGACTGGTGGTCGGTGCTCGCCGCCGGGTACACCGAGAAACAGGTCGTCGTCGACGGTGTGGTGATCAACTACGGGGAGGGGCCGGCACGCGGGAAGCCGCCACTGCTGTTGATCCACGGGCAGGCGTCGGACTGGAAATCGTACGCTCCTGCGCTGCCCGAACTGGCCGCAATGTTTCACGTGTACGCCGTCGACGTCCCCGGCCACGGCGGCTCGGACCGGATCGCCGATGGCTACACCGCCACCGGAATCGGTGCGCTGCTGAAGCGATTCGTCGACGACGTGATCGGCGAACCGGTCGTCCTCTCCGGCCACTCCTCGGGTGGGCACCTCGCCGCATGGCTTGCCGCGAATGCTCCCGATGACGTCACCGCAGTCCTCCTCGAGGACCCGCCGATGTTCACCACACTGCTTCCGCGCGCCGAAAAGACGTGGAACTGGGTCGATCTGGCGACCTGCTGCCACTCGTTCCTCACCGCTGACGACACCGACTTCGTCCGCTACTACTGGGTCCACCAATACATGTGGAAATACTTCGGGGCCGGCGCCGACCGAATCCGCCGGCTCGGAACCAGATCCCGCGACCGGCATCCCGATCGTCCGCTCGCCCTGTGGTGGTGGCCGGTCAACAACCTGCTCCGCAGTATGCAGACCTACGACCCGGTATTCGGGGACGCGTTCTACACCGACAGGTGGGACGAGGGTTTCGACCATGAGTCGACATTGAAAGCTGTTGTTCAGCAGACGATCTACGTGCACACCGCAGTGGACTTCGACGGCGACATCCTCCGTGGGGCCGCCTCCGACGACGACGCGGCCCGGATCGCGCAGTTGCTCCCGAACGCGAGGCTGGTGCAGACCGACACCGGCCACGGCTTCCACGACGAGGACCCCGCGCACTTCGTACGGCTGCTGGACGAACTGCGTCGGTGAGGCCGGCGTTCACCGTTCCACATGAGATGACGCGCCAACACTGTTACGCTCCCCGAAATACTTGATCGAACGATCGACATCGGGGTCGAGGAATGCCCGTGTCCACGCGGGTGACAGGGTTGTGACGAGAGTGAGAGGTGAGCATGACTTCTGGTGTGACGCGGCGTCGATTCTTGTCGGGCAGTGCGATGGCGGCCGGGGCCGCGGCAGGTGCGATGACGTTCGGCCGGGGGTCGGCACAGGCTGCACCCGTCGACGGCGAGGTGGACGCGATCGTCGTCGGAGCCGGTCTTTCGGGTCTGGCCGCGGCGAAGTCTCTGGTCGAAGGCGGTGCGTCGGTCGTCGTCCTCGAAGCGCGTGACCGGCCGGGCGGTCGCGTCCACAACATCACCTCGCCCAAGCTGGGCGCCACCCTCGATGCCGGAGCCGAGTTCATCGGCCCGACCCAGAACCACATCGCCGCGCTCGCCAGGGAATACGGCGTCGCCACCCTTCCCACCTACAACACCGGCGACAGCATCTTCTTCGACGACGGTCGGGCACAACGGATGTCGGCGTCGGTTCCGTTGCCGCTGATCCCCGACATCGGGCAGGCCGGACCGGCACTGGCCCGCGCCCAGGCCGACGCGCTCGCCGGGTTCCCGGTGGGGGAGCCGTGGAAGCATCCGCATGCGCGCTACCTGGACTCGCTGACCTGGAAGCAGTACACCGACCAGATGGTCTCCACCCAGTCGGCCCGCGACCTGATGCAGATCGCGATGTCGGCGCCGTTGTCGGTGCGACCGGACGAGGTGTCGGCGCTGTACTTCCTCAACTACATCGCCGCATCCGGCGACGAGAACAATCCCGGCACGCTGATCCGACTGCTCAGTACCGACGACGGCGCACAGGAGCGGCTCTTCGTCGGCGGTGCCGCACAGATCCCGCTGCGCATGGCCAAGGCGCTCGGTGACCGCGTGGTCTACAATGCTCCGGTCCGCTCGATCTCGTGGAACGGCAAGCGGGCCACGGTATCCAGTGATCAGGGCACCTTCACCGGGCGCCGCGTCGTCGTCGCCATGTCGCCGGCCATCAGCGGCCAGATCGACTACCGGCCCGGCCTGTCGGCGGCCCGTAAGGGGCTGCACCGCGGCTATCACATGGGTGCGGTCAGCAAGTTCGCCGCGCTCTATCCCACGGCGTTCTGGCGCAAGAAGGGGCTCTCGGGCCAGGTCTACGGCGACGGCCGGCCGATCGACGTGACCTTCGAGTCCTACACCGAGGGTCACCACATCCTGATGGGCTTCATCTCCGCCGACGCCATGCGCCGCCTCGACCACCAGCCCGAGTCGGTGCTGGTGCGCGAGTGTATCGAGAACTTCGTCGACTACTTCGGCCCCGAGGCCCGCGACTACCTCGACCATGGCGTCTTCAAGTGGGATCTCGAACCGTGGTCCAAGGGCGGACCGGTGGCGGTCAGCTCGCCGGGCACCCTCACCCAGTACGGGCCCGCCCTGCGCGATCCGGTGGGCCCGGTCCACTGGGCCGGCACCGAGACCGCCGACTACTGGACCGGCTACATGGACGGTGCGGTGCGCTCCGGGCAGCGCGCGGCCCGCGAGGTCCTCGGCGTGCTGTCGTGAGATCCGCGCGCGCCGGGCTCGGAGGTCAGGCGACCGTCGCGATCCCGAGGCTCGGGAAGAAGTAGCAGGTGGCATCGCCCTTCTTGATCGATCCGTAGATCGCCGAGAGCACCGTGCCCTGACCGGTCGCGACGATCCCGCCGCGAACACCGTTGGACGGGATCACATTGAGCTTCGACTTGAACTCGGTGAGTAGCGGGTTCGACGCGGAGATGCCGGCACGTGCGGCGACGGCGTCGACCAGTACGTCGGTGAGTCCGCCCATGGGCGCGCCGAGACCGCCCTGGAAGGTGTTCACGTTCAGCCAGGCGACCTGCATCCCGGACTTGTCGCCGGAGTCGTCGAAGGTCCCGACCGGTACGAACCCGTACAGGATCTCGCCGGCCCGGACGGCATTGAGGTCGACGCCGAGGATGGTCAGGTCCTTGACGAGCGGCGTGTACGGGCCGGGAATCGCGCCGCCGATCGCCGACGGGAAGGTGAAGTCGGTGCACGCACCGATGGTGGGCGTGAACGGGGTGATGCCCAGCTGGTCGAGTAGGGCGTTCGCCGCCTCGATGCCGTCGATCGCGCCGGCGGCCTGCGTCGGCGACGGCGTGATCGCGTCGAGGGCGCGTTTGGCGGCCAGCGCTTCGGCCGAGACCGGCGGGGCGGCGTCGGCGGTGGCGGGTGCGATGAGTGCACCGCCGACCAGCGCGACGGACGCCGCGGCCGCGACCAGCATGTGGCGAAGAGTCGATTTCATGATGGACCTCCATGGGTGATGACCTCGACCCCCGATCGAGAGTTATTGTGGCCCTGTATCGGGCGTCCTCGGGGCGAAATCGGGTGAAACCGGACGGTTTGCGACCGATTCCTGGAAACGTCTCATCGTTTGGAGGAGCAGTTGTAGCTTCGGATCATGAGAACCAGGGGGATCCTCATCGCCGTCCTGTCCGCTCTTGCCGCGATAGCGGCGCTCGTCGGACCGGGTGGCGGTGTGGCCCGTGCCGATCTGCCGGTCCAGTACAGCTTCCTGAGTGGTATCCCGGGCGAGCTGACCCATCCGGGCGGATCGCTGCCCGGTTCCAACGACTTTCACTGCAAGCCATCCGCCGAGCATCCCAATCCGGTTGTGCTGGTGCATGGTACGGGCGGATCGCAGCAGACCAATTGGGGTACCTATGTCCCGCTGCTGAAGAACGAGGGGTACTGCGTCTTCGCGCTCACCTACGGTCAGATCACCGGCGCGCCATGGCCGATCAGTGCCATCGGCGGAATGGGGCCGATGCAGGATTCGGCAGCCGAACTCGGCCGCTACGTCGACAAGGTCCTCGCCGCCACCGGTGCGGAGAAGGTCGACATCGTCGGACATTCGCAGGGAACGGCGATACCGGACTACTACGCCAAATATCTCGGCGGCGCCGACAAGATCGACAAATACGTCTCCCTGGCGCCACTGTGGAACGGGACCAACACCTTTGGCGCAGGACTGTTGCTACCGCTCGTCCGGCAACTCGGGGTCAGTGCCGAACAGCTGCCGATCTGCCAGGCGTGCGGGCAATTCGACCCGAAGTCGCCGTTCGTGACCGAACTGCGCGCCGGTGGTGTCTACCTGCCGCACATCACCTACACCAACATCGCCACCCGCTACGACGAACTCGTCGTGCCCTACACGTCCGGGCTGGAGCCGGGCGGCGCGAACGTGCACAACATCGTCGTGCAGGACGGATGCCCCGTCGACTACTCCGAGCACGCCGGTGTCGCCGGGTCGCGACGGGCCGCGTTCTTCGTGCTCAATGCCCTCGATCCAGATCATCCGAGACCGGTCCCGTGTGATCGGGCCGCACCGATCACCGGCAGTCCGTTCTAGCGGGCGTGCCACCCGCGCCTGCGGGGTGAGCGGCTCCGTCCCCGTCCGGCCCCGACCCGATTAGCCTACGATGTAGGTTATTCAGGTGTCGATCGGAAGGGGAACCGCATGAAGATCACGATCCTGGGTGCCACCGGCAATGTCGGGTCGGCGACGATGCGCGAGGCCGTCGCCGCCGGACACGAGGTGGTCGCCTATGTCCGACGACCCGATGCGGTCGAGAAGCTTCCAGGGGTCACGGTGGTCGCCGGTGACGTCGACGATCCGATCGGTCTGGCGGCGGCGATCAGGGGCGCCGATGCGGTGATCGCGGCGGTCACCGGTCCCACCAAGGACACCACGTTCACCCAGCGGACGCTGCCCGCCATCGTCGCCGCCATGGAGCAGGCCGGCGTCGCCCGGCTGGTCCAGGTCTCGGCCTTCGGCGTCGGCGACACCGCCGACAAGGCGTCCTGGTTGGCGCGCCTGATCTACCGCACCGTGCTCGGCAAGTTCTTCGCCGACAAGGCCGCCGCCGAAGGTGTCCTCACGGATTCGACGCTCGACTGGGTCATCGTCTACCCGGTCAACCTGAAGAAGGGCGCTGCCGTGAAGGACTGGGCGGCACTGCCTCTCGAGAGAGTTGCCCGGGTTCCGGGATTGCCGACACTGCCGTTTGCCAATGTGGCCGCGACGTTGGTGGAACTCGCCGGGAGTACGCGCCTCGATGCGCGCCGTATCCTCGTCACCACGGCATCCGGGTGGAAGGGGAACTGACATGAAAGTCCATCACCTCAACTGCGGAACCATGCATCCATACGCGGTTCCCGACGGATTGGTCTGTCACGTCCTGCTCGTGGAGACCGACGACGGCCTCGCCCTGGTGGACTCGGGTTTCGGTCTGCTCGACGGTCTGCAGTGGAAGACCCGGATGGGCTCGACCAGCCGATTTCTGCGCCCCGAGTACGCCGACGCCGAGACCGCGATCCGGCAGGTCGAGGCCCTCGGATACGACCCACACGATGTCCGCGATATCGTCCTGACCCACTTCGACGGTGATCACATCGGCGGTGTCGACGATTTCCCGTGGGCGCGTGTGCATCTCACCGCCGATGAGGTCGTTGCCGCCCGGGCCCGTGCCACCCTCGTCGAAAAGCGCCGCTACCGGGAGGGGTTCATCGACGAGCTGACCGTGGTCGGTCACTCGCCGAGCGCCGCCGAACCCTGGCGGGGATTCCCCGCCGCGACCGAACTGACCGACATCGCCCCCGGAATCGTGCTCATCGCCCTTCCCGGGCATTCTCGCGGTCACGCCGCGGTGGCCGTCGACGCAGGCGATCACTGGACCCTGCATGTCGGGGACAGCTTCTATCACCACGGTCAGGTCGACCGAACCGGCGGCGTCCCGGTGGCGTTGCGCGTGATGGAGTCCCTGGTCGCCCGCGACCGCGCCAGGGTTCGGGCCAATCATGAACGGCTGAGCGAACTCTGGGCCGAACACGACGCCGACCTCATCCTGGTGAACGCGCACGATCCCACGCTGCTGCGGGCTGCGCAGGTCGCCGCGGGCCGTCCGTAGGCGTCCGCTTCAGTCCGCCTCGCCGATATGCCTGTGCCGCCGGAATGCGGCCACGACGCCATCGGCAACACGGTGTGCGATCTCGTCCGGCCCGTACTCGAACCGGGTCGGCTGATCCGGCCCGAAGATCAGGTCCTGCTGCAGGATTGCCAACGCCGTGCGAACGGCGAAGTCCAGATCGCGTGCGGCGGCATCGTCCTCGTCGGGATGGGCGGCGGTGCCGTCGACTCCGATCGAGTGGTGCAGCGCTGTCGCCAGTCGGCGCGAGATCTGCTTGGTGAGTTCGGAGGCGCGTCGATAGACCGTCGGATTGTCCGACAGCAACATGCTGCGCAACAGCCGATGGTTGGTTCGGTAGAGCTCTGTCCACTCGGCGACCTCATGCCGAATGAACGCCTCGTCGTCGGCATCGATGCCGGTGATGGCGCCGGTCGGGCTCGTTGCAGTCTCCGCTGCGCGTCTGATGAAACGCGCGTGGAGCTCGAGTAGCAACGCCGTCTTGTCCGAGAATCGAGCGTAGATCGCGGGCGGTGCACATCCTGCCTTCGCCGAGATCTCGGCGATGGTGATCTCCTCGAACGGCTTCTCGGCCAGGAGTTCCTCGGTGGTCGTGACGATCCGCTCCATGGTGGCGCGGCTTCGGGCCTGCCGCGGCGCGATGACCTGGGTGTCGGTGGCTCGCTGTGCCATAGCGCCACTCTAGATCACCGGGGGGTTGACTAAAACAGTAGTGTCACTACAGTATGGCGTGACGGGGATCTCACGGTTCTGAGATCCGTGGCTGCCCAGCTGAATTGCCGGGTCGATTCGTGACGACAACAAGGTGGTGAACTGATGACACACGCGGTCATCGTGGTGGGTGCCGGTCCCGTCGGTCTGGGTGCTGCACTGGAACTGGCACGATTCGGCGTCCCGACCGTCGTTCTCGAAGCGCGCGACCGGCCGTCGGGGCATCCCAAGACGCGGAACTTCAACACCCGCACCATGGAGATCGCCCGCGGGTGGGGCACGCTGGTCTACCACCGCTTCCGTTCGGTCGACACCCCGCCCGGGTGGAAGAGCCCGATCCGGTTCTTCGACACCGTGACCGGCCGGGAGTTCGGGTCCATCGACAGCCGTGGCTTCGCCGGTCCCGGCCCGTCGGTCAGCCCGGCATTGCCGGTGATGTCCTCACAGGACCTGCTCGAATCCATCCAGCGTGACGCCGCGCGCGCCACCGGACTGGTCGACCTCCGGTTCGGCCACCGGGTGACGCATGTGGAGCGCGGAATGGCGGACGCCGACGCCGACGCCGCGGTGCTGGTCACCACCTCCGGCGGTGAAACCTATGAGCTCACCGACGCGGCGATCGTGGCGGCCGACGGTGTGGACAGCTTCGTCCGGTCCTGCGTGGGTGCTGAACTCGAAGGCCCGCAGAACATCCACCACTTCGTCAACTGCTACTTCCATGCACCACTCGAACAGCACGTCGCCGACCGCACGGGAGTGCTCCTCTACGTGGCCAACCCGGACGCATACGGGGTGCTGCAGCCCCTCGACGCAGCAGGCCGATGGCTGTGCCAGATCACCGTCAGAGCCGACGACTGGGATCGGGAACGATGGCCGGCGCAGCGGGTCGTCGACTGGGTCCGGGCGGCCGTCGGTGTCGACGACGTCGAGGTGGACGTACGCAGTGTCGGGACCTGGCGGATGAACGTCACCATCGCCGACCGGTTCGTCCACGGCCGTGTGGTCCTGTGCGGCGATGCGGCACACCAGTTCCCGCCGACCGGTGGCCTGGGTGTGAACACCGGTCTGCAGGGGATGCACAACGCGATGTGGAAACTTGCGATGGTCGTCCTGGGGCATGCCGACCACTCCTTGCTCGCCACCTACGACGACGAACGCCGTGCACCTGCGCGACGGACCGCCGATCAGAGCTACGTCAACTTCCAGAACGTCACCCGCATCGGTGCCGCCGAATACGGTCTCGGCGACTCCGGGCTGACGGCCGCGGAGGTCATCGCCGAGACACGAAGGTACGGAAACCATCTCGGCGTCGAGTTCGGAACACACTACACCTCGGATGCAGTCGTCCCCGACGGATCGTCACCGCCGGGTGTCGATGACGACTACTCCGACTACCAGCCGTCCGCGGTGCCCGGTTGCCGTGCCCCGCATGTGTGGCTCGGCCGCGACCGGGAGGTCTCGACGCTGGACCTGTTCGGCGCCGGGTTCACCGTACTGACCGGTCCGGACGGTCCGGAATGGCATACCGCCGTTGCACAACTGCGGGCAGACCGTCGGGTTCCGGTGGTCGGCTACACCATCGGCTCGGTGGGCCTCACCGACACCGGGGACTTCTTCGGCGCGTACGGGATCGGCGCAGCCGGGGCCGTGCTGGTGCGACCCGACGGCTACATCGCCTGGCGTTCACCGGAAGGATCGCTACGCGGCGGAGGCGAACTCATCGATGCGGTGGACAAGATCCTGGGAGGACGTGCATGAGTGACGTGATCGTGGTGGGTGCGGGGCTGGCCGGACTGGTCGCCGCACACGAACTCACCTCCCGCGGAAGGTCGGTCACCCTGGTCGACCAGGAGAACGCGCACAACCTCGGCGGCCAGGCATTCTGGTCGTTCGGTGGACTGTTCCTGGTGGACTCGCCCGAACAACGACGGCTGCGGGTACGCGATTCGTTCGAACTCGCCTGGAACGACTGGCTCGGCAGCGCGGGATTCGACCGCCTCGACGACGAGGACCGGTGGGCTCACCGCTGGGCCCGGGCCTACGTGGAATTCGCTGCAGGGGAGAAACGTTCGTGGATCGCCGAGCAGGGGATCGAGCTGACACCGATAGTCGGCTGGGCCGAACGAGGAGATCTCACCGCAGGTGGTCACGGCAACTCCGTCCCCCGGTTCCACGTCGCATGGGGCACCGGGACCGGTGTGGTCGCCCCGTTCGTGGCCAGTGCGCAGCGGGCCGGCGACCAGGGGCTGCTCACGTTCTGTCATCGGCATCGGGTGGACGAGCTGATCGTCGACCAGGGGGCGGTCACCGGGGTCCGCGGCCGGATTCTCGCACCCGACGACGCACCCCGTGGCGCGCCATCCACCCGCGACGAGATCGGCGACTTCGAGCTGCATGCGCAGGCCGTCATCGTCACCACAGGCGGGATCGGGGCGAATCATGATCTGGTGCGCCGATTCTGGCCGGAACGGATGGGAACGGCACCGCGCCACATGATCTCCGGGGTCCCCGCCTATGTGGACGGCCGCGGGCTGGAGATCGCGGCGCGAGGCGGTGCTCGCCTGGTCAACCGGGATCGGATGTGGCACTACACCGAAGGACTGCACAACTGGAATCCGATCTGGCCCGCGCACGGCATCCGAATCCTGCCCGGGCCGTCGTCGCTGTGGCTGGATGCGCTCGGCCGGCGGTTGCCCGCGCCGTGTTTTCCCGGCTATGACACCGTCGGTACGCTGCAGTACCTGCGCACCGCCGACGGCCTCGCCGAGCACGATCATTCCTGGTTCGTCCTCACGCGACGGATTCTGGAGAAGGAGTTCGCATTGTCGGGGTCGGAACAGAATCCGGATATCACCGGCGGCAGCAAACGGGAGGTGATGCGTTCCCGGCTCGCCCGCGGCATCCCCGGTCCGGTGAAGGACTTCCAAGAGCAGGGTGCCGACTTCGTCACCGCCGGCACGATCGAGGAGCTGGTGGCGGGGATGAACGCGCTCACCGAGCAGCCGCTCCTCGACGCCGTCACCGTCCGTGAACAGATCGAGCAGCGAGATCTGCAAGTGGCCAATCCGTTTGCCCGGGATGCGCAGATCCAGGGCATCCACAACTCGCGGCGCTATCTCGGTGACCGGCTCAGCCGGACCACGGCGCCACATCGACTGCTCGACCCGGACAACGGTCCGCTGATCGGGGTCAAACTCCACACCCTGACCCGAAAAACGCTGGGCGGCATCCAGACCGATCTCGACTCTCGGGCACTTGGGGCCGACGGCGAACCCGTCGACGGGCTGTACGCCGCCGGTGAGGTCGCCGGCTTCGGCGGTGGGGGAGTCCACGGATAGAACGCACTCGAGGGCACGTTCCTCGGTGGCTGTCTGCTGTCGGGGCGGCAGGCCGGTCGCGCCGCGGCGCGGAGTGTGCTCTGATGGCCGCGCCGGGACTGTTCACCATGCTCCGCGGCCTCCGGGCCCCGTCCCTGGCCCCGTGGAGACATCTCGAATCACCGCCGGCGGCAGCGGGTTCCGCGGGAGGGGTGCAGGTTCGGTTCCTCGGCGTGTCGACGTTGCTGCTGACCGACGGCACCAGCACGATCCTCACCGACGGATTCTTCACGCGGCCGGGTCTCGTGCGGGTGCGCGCCGGCCGTGTCCGCCCCGACCGCACCGTGATCCGCGCCGCGCTCGACCGCTTCGGGATCGGTACGGTCGACGCCGTGTTCGTGGTGCACTCGCACTACGACCATGCCCTCGATTCGGCCGACGTCGCCGAGATGACCGGGGCCCGCCTGCTCGGCTCGGCCTCGATGCGCAACATCGCGCGGGGGCATGGCTTCCCCGATGATCGTTTCGACCTCGTCGCCCTCGGTGAACCACGTCGGATCGGAGCGTTCACGCTGACCGCGCTACCGGCCGAGCACAGTCCGGGTGACCTCGCACCCGGATCGATCGATGCGCCGATGTCGCCGGGCGCCAAGGCCACCGACTACCGGACCGGGGACTGCTACACACTGCACATCGAGCACCACGGGCGGGAGCTGATGATCCACGCCAGCGCCAACATGCGGGCCGGTGCGATCACCGGACGCCACGCCGAGACCGTCTATCTCGGCATCGGGGTACTCGGCAAACAGACCCTGGGCTTGCGGGATGCGTACTGGCAGACCTTCGTCACCGACACCGGTGCCCGCACGGTGATCCCGATCCACTGGGACAACTTCACCCGCGGGCTGGACCGGCCACTCACACCGCTGCCGGAGTTCTTCGACGACTTCACCACGAGTATGGAGTTCCTGACCTCGCGAGCCGATGGCGAGGGAGTGCGACTCGAGCTACCGGTGCTCGGACGGGTCACCGATCCCTTCGTCGAGACGTACTCGTCCTGAGTGGGATTCGGGATCTCGGTCCGACCCCGACCGGGGTCGCATCCGCTCGAGCGCGTCGAGCATGATGTGCAGGCCGAACTCGAACTCCGCCTCGTGATCGCACACCGCGAGATCGGCTGCTGCGGTGGCGACGGCGGGCAGCCCCGATGCGGCCAGATCGGCCCGACGCTGCTCGCCGGCCACCGGATCGCCGACGCCGAAGGTGGGGCCGGCATCCACTTCACGGAGCAGCGTGCCGAGCAGGAAGGCCAGCGCGGTACGCATCGCATGCACTGCCTGATCTGTGGGAAACCCTTGGGCCAGTAGTGGTTCGAGTACCGCTTCGATGGGTGCCAGCGCGGCCCGTGAGGTGAGCTGGCGGGTGAGCACGACCGGCGCGGCCTTCGGATGCTGGAGCATCGCCTGCCGGAACTCCCGCGCGCGCATCTCGATGTCGGCGCGGGGATCTCCCGACGACGACGTGCCGGCGAGCTCGGCCAGCAGGAGTTCGGCGAGCCCGTCGAGGATTCCGTCCTTGCCGTCGACGTGGTTGTAGAGGCTCATCGGATCGACGTCGAGCTCCTTGGCCACCCGGCGCATCGTGATCGCGTCGAGTCCCTCGGCGTCGACGATGGCCAGGGCGGTGTGCAGGACGCGATCGCGCGTGAGGGCCTTGCGGCTGCCGCGGGGCGGGCGGCCACGGCGTTTGGCGGGAGCAGGCTCAGGCGCGGAATCCACCCGACCAGTCTGCCCGACCCGCCTCACGCCGCGCCCGTCTGCTCGGCCGCCGGGCGCGATCAGCCCAGTGCCGCCATGATCTCGGCAAGAGCCGCCGGATCACCGCCGACCAGGTTCGCGTCGATCTCCTGGATCGGGTTGGACCCGTCCCAGTTGTCGGCGGCCAGCCTGACCAGGTCGAACACGAACTTCTTGGTGCCGCCGACGTCGGAGATCTCCACCACCGTTCCCGGATGATGCTCGGTCTCGAAGTAGGCGAAGCGGCCGTCGGCACCACCGATCTGGCCTTCCTGACCGACGGTGAAACCCGCGGCCAGGGCGCGGTCGTAGAGGCCTTGGTAGTCCTCGGTCCAGTACGCCAGGTGTTGCACGCCCTCGTTTCCCGCCGCGAGGAAGTCGCGGTACATCGACGGGGCGTCGCCGACGGGACAGATCAGTTCGATCTGCACGCCACCGCTGTTGGCGATGGCCACGTCCATCGCCATGTCCGACCGTTCGCCGCGATAGGTGAAGTTCTGTGGCCGAACACCTTTCAGGTAGAACCAGGGTCCGACCCCGGTGGCGAGAAAGCCGCGCATGGATGCCTCCACGTCGCGGACGACGTAGCCGATCTGGGCGATGCCACCGAAGATGGTGGCCACCGGGTCCGGGGCCGGATCGGGGGTGGTGTGTGCGGCCGAGAAGTCGAGCACCACCTTCCCGACGCCCTGCCCGGACCGCAGGTGCTGGGCTGCCGCGAGTGCGTCGTCGGCGTCGAAGACCCGATCCAGACGCGGGGAGATCGCCCGGCTCTCGACGGCGGGCAGGACGTGTGCGGTCAGGGCGCCGACGACCGCGGCGAGCTCGGCCCGGGTGCGGATGGAGAAGGTGGTGCCGAGCAGCCGCTGGCGCCGGAACGCGACGGTGTCGAGGTCGAGCTCGGTGCCCGTACTGGCGAGGCGTCCGATGCTGACGATGGTGCCGCCGATCGCGGTGGCCGCGGGCAGCGCGGCGAACAGCGAGCCGCCGACGTGGTCGAGGGTGATGGTCGCTCCGGCGCCGTCGGTGGCGGCGAGGACCACCTCCGCGAGATCTTCGGTTCGCGTGTTCACGGTGACGTCGGCGCCGGCGTCGACGAGGGCCTGGCGTTTGGCGTCGGTGGTCGTCGTCGCGATCACGGTGGAGGCGCCGAGGGCCTTGGCCATCTGTACCCCGATCAGCCCGATCGACGAGGTGGCGCCGACGATCAGGACCGAATCGCCCGCGGTGAAGCCGGCCTGTGTGACCAGCGCGTCGTGCTCGGTGATCAGCCCGACCGGTAGCGAGGCGGCCTCGGTGAAGTCGAGGCCGTGGGGGATCGGGACGACCAGGCGCGGATCGCAGATCGCGGTGTCGGCGAAGGCGCCGACGGTGATGCCCATGACCGGGGTGCCCGCGGGCAGGTCCGGGCTCAGCAGGCTGCCGTTCTCGACCACCCCGGCCACCTCCATACCCGCGGTGAACGGTCCGTCGCCCTGGGAGTTGGCGGTATAGGTGCCCTCGAGGGCGTAGAGATCGGCCCGGTTGACCCCGGCGGCCATCACCCGGATCCGGAGCGCGCCGAGCTGTTCGGGAGGTGCGATGTCCTCGCGGACCCAGTCCGGGCCCTTCCCGCCGATGAGTGCACGCATGGTGTTACCCGCTTTCGTCGTCGACGTCGGACTCCCGGCGTCGGATCTGTCAGACAGGTCACAGAATAAACCTACTGCGTAGGTATTAACAGAGGCGCGAATCGTCGTCGTGTTCAGAAACCAGGGGAAGCTCGACCGTTCAGAAACCAGGGGAAACCGACCGTTCAGAAACTAGGGGAAGCTCGCCTTCCCCTGGTTTCGTCACCGTCCCCGAGTTGCAACACGGGGATGGTGACGAAAGTCGGGGAAGGTTCACTTTCCCTGGTTTCGGCAAAGCGGCCGGGAGGGTCGACGAACGGGCGTCGGAGGCGCGACCTTCCCCGACTTTCGGGACCTTCCCCGACTTTCAGGCGATGCCGACAGCGCGTAGGCCGGCGGCGGTCGCGGCGGCGAGGATGACGACCGCCGCGATGGGTGCCCGGCAGATCGCGGCGATCACGCCGACGGCGACACCGGCGGGGCGAGCCCAGCCGGCGAAGTCGTGGCCGGCGTAGATCGCGCCGGTGGCGGCGACGGCGAGCAGCAACACGACAGCGGCGCGGTCCATGAGTGCGGCAATCCTCGGCGACACCGACATCCGGCTGCGCAGTGCGGGGCCGGCGATCCGCAGCAGGTAGGTGCCGAGGGCGAGGGTGGCGACGCCGATCACCACCGACATGCTGTGGCTCATCCGATCTCCTCCTCGACCTTTTCGTCAGAACTTCTGTGCGCGTTGCCCATTCGTACGGTGAGCAGAACGCCGACCAGCGCGATCAGCACCGGCACGCCCGGTGGGACGAACGGCACGGCGGCCAGTGCGGCACCGGTGCCGATCAGCGCTGCTGTGGCGGTGGACTTCTCGCGCAGTGCCGGGATCGCGAGTGCGGCGAGTAGCGCGGGGAACGCGGCGTCGAGGCCCAGGACGTCCGGGTCGGCCACCATACTGCCGAGCAGTGCGCCGAGTGCGGCCCCGGCCGGCCAGCAGGCCAGGATGCCCACGCCGCACACGAAGAACACCGCACGTGCCCGACGCCGGTCGGTCTCCGGTGCGGTCAGTGCGGCGGTCTCGTCGTTGATCAGATGGGCGCCGATCAGCATCGACGGTCCGCGGTCGAGGTGACGGCCCACGGCGAGGCCGTATCCGAGGTTGCGGGTGTTGACCAGCAGTCCGGCGGCGGCGCCGAGCAGGGGTGCGCCACCGGCGGCGAGCACGGCGACGAAGACGAACTCCGACGATCCGGCCAGGACCACCACCGCGATGATCGTCAGCTGCCACCAGCTCAGCCCCGCGCCGTGGCCGGACACCCCGTACGACATCCCGATCACCATCACCGACAGGCACATCACCGCCACGGTGCGAATGGTGGCGCCGTCGAGATCGCGCCAGGGGGCGCGCACGGCAAGTGTTCTGTCCGGCGAACGCATGTCTACTAGAATGAACACCATGACAGGTGTTCGTCAAGATGGACGATCGTCCGGCGAACCGGACGATCCGGCTGTACGGACCGATCCGAGGCAACAGCTCGACCCGAAACAGCTCGTGGCTGCCGGTCTTCGGCGCGAGCGGGCGCGGGCGGGGCTCTCGCTCGGCGAGCTGGCGCGGCGGGCGGGTGTCGGCAAGTCGACGCTCTCCCAACTCGAGTCCGGCGTCGGCAATCCCAGCGTGGAGACGATGTGGGCGCTCAGTACCGCGCTGGGCATCCAGTTCTCGGCCCTGCTCGACGCACCCGAACCACGCGTCGAGGTGATCCGCGCAGGGGAGGGGCCGGTGATCGCGGCCGCCGACGCCGACTACCTGACCACTCTGCTGTCGTCGGCGCGGCCCGGGTCGCGGCGCGATCTCTATCTGATCCGGGCCGAGCCGGACTCGCCGCGCCGGTCGCTGCCGCACGCTCGCGGCATCGTCGAGCACGTGGTGCTCAGTGCGGGGCGGGCGCTGGTGGGGCCGGTCGACGATCCGGTCGAACTCGCACCGGGTGACTACATCTGCTATCCCGGCGATCTCCCGCACATCTTCGACGCACAGGAATCCGGCACCGTCGCGGTGCTGATCAGCGAGGCCTTCTGATCCGGCGAGGCCGTCCGGCCGTCTCGCGGACGGCCGGGGGTGTCAGGGTTGTGGCGCGTGCCGGCTGCGGGCGTCGGCGAGCCGACGGTTGAGACCCAGGGCCAGCCACGGCCGGGCGCCCCAGGCCATGCATCGTCCGGCCAGGAGTGACGGCGCGGCGGCGAACCGCCCGTGCGCGGCCAGTACCACCGAGATCGGGTCGATGCTGATGTGGACGTCGGCGGGTTCCGGATCGGTGGGATCGATCTCCAGGCGACCGTCGCGGAACTGATAGACGATCCGCTCCCCGGTCCGCCGGATTCGGATGTCGTAGGTGGCCGAATGACCCGAGCAGACGTGGTGGTCTGCCCACGGCCGGAGGAGCTCGTGGCCGCCACGGGTGACCATCGGTGCGATCATCGGGTCGATCGACCACTGCCGCCCGAGTGAGCGTGCGATGTCCCGGCCGCGAATGGCCATCTCGCCGATCAGGATTCCCAGGGCGGCGTCGGCCCGGACGCGGCGCTGCCCGGCGATCCGCATCATCGGCACGCGTGCGCCGAAGTGGCCGACGGTGTCGAGCAACTCGGCGAGATCGGCCCGGAACATCTCGGTCAGTCCGCGGATGTCGCGGGTGGGCAGATTGGCGATCTGCTTGGCATAGATGTCGTTGAGAAACCTTGGGTGCGAAGGCCATTCGTCGGCACCGTGGGTCAGTGCGAGGTAACGGGCCGGCTCGGAGGCCACATGCCCGACGCAGTCGGCGAGTGACCATCCGCGATGTGACTCGACGCGGACGTCGGGGGCCTCGACGTCGTACACCAATGCGGCAAACCGGTCACCCAGTTCCTGTGCCGCATCGATGTAGTCGAAACGGGAGATCGTCTCGCGCATCGGTGGCTCACCCCCCCATCGCACGGACGACGTTACCCGGATGGCAACAAATGTGCATCGACCGATCCACAACGATTTGATAGCGATCGATGGATCTATGGACGACGGATTCCGGATGGCCGCCGTAGCGTGGCAGCCATGACCTCGCCGTATCGCCGCAGCACCTCGGTCGCCGATCTCAGCGACCTGCCACCCGGCCTCCGCGACGCCCTGCGCAACCACGCGCACTCGCACCAGCTCGCCATCACCGACGGACTTCCCGCCTGGCTCACGCGCAGCGAGAACCCGCCGTCGTATTCACTTCTCGGGCGTGCGTTCAAGCGTCGGGCGAACACCGCCGACCCCGACGCCGAGCACCAGACGCTGGTGATCGTGCATCCCACCCACCTGATCGTCGCCATCTCGGGTGCGGTGCGCGGCGAGAGCGTGCTGTCCGGACCGCTGGTCGCACTGTCGGTCGCACGCCGGTCCATCCCGCACGCCGACCGCGTATCCGACGCCGAGGCGGGCCTGAGCATCACCGGACTGCGCATCGAGTCCGGCGACACCGGTTCCTTCTACGTCGGACTCGGGCCCGAACCGGCCGGGCAGGAGTGCGCCGACGCGGTGCGTGCGGCGATCGACGCCGCCAAGAACCCGGGCTGACCCGGGTCCGGTGCCCGGCTCAGCCGCGCCCGACGCGCAACAGGGTGCGGCGGGGCCGGGCGGTGCGGGTGCGCGGCAGACGGCCGGCCTCGAGATCGGCCAGCAGCGACGTGACGGTCTCGGTGGAGTCGGTCTTGTTGGTCCCGATGAACCCCGACGGTCCGCGCTTGATCCAGCCGGTGACGTACATGCCGGGGACGGGGCCGTCGGCGTCGACGATGCGTCCGGCGCGATGCCGGATGGTCCCGGTGGACTCGTCGAAGGGCAGGCCGGGCACCGGTCGGCCGCGGTAGCCGATCGCGGCGAGCACCAGACCCGCCTCGAGACGCTCGGTGCTGCCGTCGGGACGTGTCACCGAGATCCCGCCGACCCGGCCGTTGTCGACCTCGAGATGATCCGGGGTGCGGTCGAAGGCGAAGCGGATGTGCGGTTCGGTGGGCACCGGGCGTGCGGCGATCTCGCGCAGCAGCCGGAGTTTGGTGCGGGTGGTGGGATCGGTGGCGATCGTCGGGTCGGGTACCTCGGCGGCGTCGACGGTCACCGGGATGCCCCCGTCGACCAGTCCGACCAGCTCCGGCAGGGTGAACGCGGCGTGTTCGGCGCCGCGACGGCCGAGCACCGTGACACGTCGGACGCCCGATGTGCGCAGCGCGGTCAGCGCGTGGCGGGAGATCGGGGTACCGGCCAGGTCGTCGGGGTCACGCACCAGGATGCGGGCCACGTCGAGGGCCACGTTGCCGGTGCCGATCACCACGGCCTCGCGGACCCGGAGGCCGACGGCGAGATCGGTGAAATCGGGGTGGTCGTTGTACCAGCCGACGAACGACGTGGCGCTGGTGACGCCGAGGGCCTCGGCGCCCGGCAGGGTCAGCGGGCGGTCGGTGGGGGCGCCGCCGGCCCAGATCACCGCCGAATGCCGCGCCCGCAGCTCGGCCAGGGTCACATCCCGGCCGACCTCGGTGCGCAGGCGGATCTCCAGTGCGGGATTGCTCGCGACGTCGTCGAACAGTCGCATCACCGTGCGGGTGGAGCCGTGGTCGGGGGCGACGCCGAAGCGGGCCAGGCCGAACGGACGGTCGAGCCGCTCGTACATGGTCACCGAGACCTGGTGGTGTCGTAGCAGTTCGTCGGCGGCGTACATCGCCGACGGCCCGGAACCGACGATCCCGATCGACACCGGGCCGTCGACGGCCAGCCCCTCGGGATGGCCCACCGGTGCCAGCGGCAGCCGCCGGCCTGGGTCGACCGGGAAGCGGGCGGCGGTCAGACCCAGCGGATCGGCCATGTCGAGCGTCGACGTATCCGGTTGCGGCGCATACATCTCGGCGTTGATGTCGACGAAGCGCTCCTGGCCGGGCGTCAGGCGGTGCGACGGGGTGATCGCCCCGACCGGGCAGGCGGTGACGCAGGCGCCGCAGTCGACACAGGTGTTGGGATCGATGTAGAGCATCTCGGCGATCCCGAAGTCGGGTTCGTCCGGGGTGGGATGGATGCAGTTGACCGGGCAGGCGTAGACGCAGGAGGCGTCGCCGCAGCACGCCTGGGTGACGACGTGGGGCATCGGTGGATCAGCTCGCGGTGTAGGTGGGTTCGCTGCGGTAGCGCGACTTGCGACCGGAGATGCCCAGGACCCGCCACAGCGGGCGCGAGACCGGGTTCATCAGCCCGCACTGGTCGGCGAGCATCCGGACGTCGCCGAAGACGTTGCGCAGCACACGCTTCGACTCGGCGGACTTCCAGAAGATCTCGCGCATCACCTCGTCGGGCACGTCGAACTGACGGCGGAACCCGCGCGGCGGCACCATGATCGCGCCGGCCAGTACCCGCATGGTGATCGGCATCGCCAGCGACAGCATGAAGCGCTGCACCGGGCCCTTGGCGGGCACGGTCTCACGCAGGTGGTGATGGGCGAAGGAGATGTGGCGGGCCTCCTCGGCGACGTGCAGCTGCATCACCGCGGCCATCGCCGGGTGCAGGTCCTCGCTGATCCGCAGGAAGTCCTTCTGCAGATGGTCGATCGGCTCCTCGCCGCCGAGTACGCCGAAGAAGAAGACGGTCGGGAAGATGGTGGAGGCCAGCGGGACCAGCGGGGAGAACCGGCGGTAGTATTTCTTGGCGCCCGGGACGTCCATGCCGACCCGGTTGACCAGCTCCTGGAACATCAGGGTGTGGTTGCACTCCTCGCGCGACTCGTGCGTGGTGTACCGGAACTCCTTGGCGCCGTTGGGCAGCGAGAAGCTGTACTGCATCAGACCGCGGATCAGGATGGACTCGAACTGCAGGCCCACCTTGGCGACATTGGCCTGCCGCCACATGCCGATCGCGATCTGCTTGTCCTGCGGCTGCGCCTGGTACCACGGATGACGGCCGATCGGGTCGACCTCGTAGGACAGGATCCAGCGGGGGTCGTCGGGGACGACGGCCATCTCCGGGGCATCCCAGTCGATGTCGATGTAGGGGTCGAAGTTGCGGTGCACCGACGCGGCCGACAGGTCGTCGAGGACCTGCAGGTAGTCGTTGTCCACGTCGGATTTGGCATGCTCGGGCTCGTAGCGAAGCGCTTCGGTCATCGTGAACTCCCGGTGTGACGGCGGCGACGGTGGACGGCGGCCGCATGGTGACAATGTGCGTTGTCATAGACGGTAACCCGGGTCACTCTATGCGTCAATACGCGATGTAACGGTCGGCGATGATCGGCTCCGCCGCGGATCGCCGGCGGCTTTGCGGCACGATATCTGGCATGGAGCAGATCCTGATCGTGATCGGCGTGATCCTGTTGATCACCGCTGTGGTGGAGATCGGACCCAAGGTGCACGTGCCGTCGGCGCTGGCCCTGGTGGTGATCGGTGCGGTGATCGGCATCCTGCCGGTGGTGCCTGCGGTACACCTCGATCCCGAATGGATCCTGGTCGGCGTGCTGCCGCCACTGCTCTACGCGACGGCGGTCCGGATGCCGGCCATGGAGTTCCGGCGTGACTTCGGCGCCATCTCCGCGCTGTCGGTGGTGCTGGTGCTGATCAGTGCACTGGTCCTCGGGCTGTTCTTCTGGGCCGTGGTGCCGGGGATCTCGCTGGCCACCGGTGTCGCGCTGGGTGCCATCGTCAGCCCCACCGATGCCGTCGCCACCGGTATCGCCAAGAAACTCGGGGTGCCGTCGCGGGTCACGGCCGTACTCGAGGGGGAGAGCCTGCTCAACGACGCCTCGGCGCTGGTGCTGTTGCGGGCGGCCGTCGCCGCGATGGCCGCGTCGATCTCCTTCGGCGGTGTGGTGCTCAACTTCTTCTACTCGGTGATCGTGGCCGTGGTGATCGGTGCGGTGATCGGCATGCTGAACCTGCGGGTGCGTGCGCGGATCACCGATCCCGCGGTCAACACCGCCATCTCGTTCACCGTCCCGTACCTGGCCTATCTGCCCACCGAGGAACTCGGCGGTTCCGGTCTGGTCGCCGCGGTCACCGCGGGCCTGATCACCGGTGCCGGGGCCGTCCGGCACCTCACCTCGCGGCACCGCATCTCCGACACCCAGAACTGGAAGATGGTCGAGATGCTCGCCGAGGGCGGCGTCTTCTTCCTGATGGGCCTGGAACTGTGGGGTCTGATCGTCGACGTCGGCAACGAGCACGACGGTGTCCAGCATGCGGTGTGGCTGGGGATGGCGGCGCTCGGCGTGACGCTGCTGGTGCGTGCGGTCTATGTGGTGCCACTGGTGTGGTGGCTGGAACGACGCCGCCTGCGCGGTGAGGCACTGCGTCCGGTCCTGGAGGGGTTCACCGCCACCCCCACCGTCGCGACCGAGCCGGAGGCCCGTGGGCTGCGTCGCCGATTCTCCCGATGGCAGTGGCGGTTCCGGTTCGGCTCCCGCCGTGATCCCGACCTCGGCGGGATGACGGTGGTCTCGCCGGAGACCGCGGGCCGGATCAACGCGCGGGTCACCCGTGCACTCGCCGACATCGACTACTACGACGACGCACCGATCGGCCCCAAGGAGGCGACGATCGTGGTGTGGGCGGGCCTGCGCGGCGTCGTCACGGTGGCCGCGGCGCAGACCCTGCCCACCGACACCCCGGCGCGGTCGTTGCTGGTGCTCACCGCATTCGTGGTCGCGGCGGCGTCGCTGCTGATCCAGGGCGGCACCTTGTCGTGGGTGATCCGCAGTCTGCGGTTGCCCGACACCGCCGGCGACACCCGCGCCGAGCGCCTGCGTCTGCGCGCCGAGATGGACCAGACCGTGCAGCAGGTGATGGCGACCTCCGACACCGTCCGGGACGTGCCGTGGCTGCGCGACCGCATCGAGCAGGCCAACCGCGAGGCCGACGACGACGAGGACGGCGTCGGCAGCGGGGCCACCTTCGGGCTCAGCAACACCGAACGCGCACAGATGCGGGTGGTGCGCCGCGAGATCATCAAGGCCCAGCGTGCGGACCTGTTGCGGATGCGGCGGCAGGGCAAGTACTCGTCGGAGACGTTGTCCAAGGTGCTCAGTCAGCTCGATGCCGAGGAGATCAGTCTCGATCTGCAGGGCGGATAGCGGGCGTCACCGCCGGGACTCGTACGGCAGCAACGCCATCTCGCGGGCGTTGCGGATCGCGGTGGCGACCTGTCGTTGCTGTTGCGGGGTGAGTCCGGTGAGCCGGCGCGAGCGGATGCGTCCGCGGTCGGAGATGAAGTGCCGCAGCGTGGCGACGTCCTTGTAGTCCACCGGGTCACGGCCGGTCGCGGTGATGCCGAGGGCGGTCAGCCGGTTGTGTGTCCGCGTCGAGGGTTTGGGGTCGCGGACTGTTCGCTTCTTGCCCGTCGATCTCTTCATGGATGCTCCTGTGATGGTGTCGGGTGAGGGGTCTGGTCACCAGCTGGACTTGCGGATGCCCGGGAGTTGGCCGCGGTGGGCGAGTTCGCGGAACCGCACCCGCGACAGCCCGGCCTTGCCGATGAAGCCGCGGGGGCGGCCGTCGACGGCGTCCCGGTTGCGGATGCGCACGGGGCTGGCATCGCGGGGGAGTGCCTGCAGCCGGCGCCGGGCGTCGGCGCGGGTGTCGGCGTCCGCGGCCGGATCGGCGATGATCTGCTTGTACTCGGCCCGGCGGGCGGCGTACCGCGCGACCGTGGCCTTGCGGTGCTCGTTGCGGATGATCTTGGCCTTCTTGGCCATCAGCGGTCCTCCTTGAACTCGACGTGGCGGCGTGCGACGGGGTCGTACTTGCGCAGCACGAGGCGATCGGGGTCGTTGCGCCGGTTCTTGCGGGTGACGTAGGTGTACCCGGTTCCGGCGGTGGAGCGCAGCTTGACGATCGGACGGATCTCGTTGCGCGCCATCAGATCTTCTCCCCGCGTGCCCGGAGCTCGGCCACCACCGACTCGATCCCGCGCCGGTCGATGGTCTTGATTCCCTTGGCGCTCACGGTGAGTGTGATGTACCGGTCCTCCGACGGCAGCAGGTAGCGGCGGCGCTGGATGTTGGGGTTCCAGCGGCGATTGGTGCGCTTGTGTGAGTGCGACACCTGTTTGCCGAAGCCGGGTCGGCGCCCGGTCACCTGGCAGTGTGCGGACATGCCCATCTCCTTATTGGTAACGATTGGCGTTAATGCATTCGGCACGCTACCGTGGCGAGAAGCTAAATGGAAATCGTTGTCAAAAGTTGAGGTGAGTGGTGGAGATCGAACCGAACGGCCCCGACCCGGCGCCGCGTACGCCGGTGATCCTGGTGGCCGGCCTCGACCCCGCGGCGGGTGCCCGCGTCGCCGATGCCCTGGTGGTGGCCGGTACGACGCTGGTCCATCACGACCTCGGGGCGGTGGCATCCGGGAGGGTGATGCGGACGGTCAGGTCGGTCGACCTCGACGGCGCGGAGACCGAGACCGTCACCGAGGTCACCCTCGAACACGGCTGCGTCTCGTGCACCCTGCGCCTGGACCTGCTGCCGCTGCTCCGTCGCCTGCACCGTCGTGAATCGGTGGAAACGATTGTGGTGCATCTCGATTCACTACTCGAACCGGAAGCGGTCTGCTGGGCCGTCGAGCATGTGACGGTCTCGGACATGCCGGGCTTCGTCGACGGTCCGGCCGGTCGTGACGTCGAGGTCTCGGCCACGATCGCATGTCTGGCCGAGTCGGACTGGCTGACCAGCGCCACCGGCGAGATCACCGTCGGCGAGGCCGGACTCGGCGCCGTCGACGACGAGCGCACCCTCGCCCAGGTGGCCGTCGGTCAGGTCGCCTTCGCCGACGCGCTCGTCGTGCAGGGGGCCGATCCGATGATGCGGGACCGGTGGGAGACCGCCCGGCTGATGGCCGTCCTGCGCCGGCTCGCCCCCGGTGCGCCGATGATCATGGAGATCGCGCAGCGCCCGCTGACCGCGCTGATGGCGACGCAACTGCTGCGGGCGATCCCCGACGGTGCGCGCCGCGGCCGGATCGACGGTCCGCATGATCCGCTGCTGCGCGGACAGCCGCCGCTCGAACCCGAATGTGGTGTCGGGATGGTCGAGTTCGCCGCCGACCGGCCGTTCCATCCGGATCGGCTGCACGCGGCGTTCGACGTGCTGCTCGACGGCGTGGTGTGTGCTCGCGGCCGGTTGTGGCTGGCCAACCGGCCCGACGAGGCGCTGTGGCTCGAATCGGCCGGTGAGGCACTGCAGGTCAGCGCCGGCGGTCCGTGGCTCGCCGCGATGGACGAGGACGACCTCGCCGCCGTCGATCCCGAACGTCGCGCGATGGCCGGCCTGCGATGGCATCCCGAGTTCGGCGACCGGCACAGCGCCGTCGTGGTGCTGTGCCACCGCGCCGACCCGGACGAGATCACCCGCGCCCTGCAGGCGGCCTGTCTCGACGACGCGGAGATGGCCGACGGCCAGGCGCTCTGGATGGCCTACCCGGATCCCCTCGGCCATGCCCACGCCGACCCGTGCGACCGCTCCGATCCGGCCGACCTGCGCCTGCCCGTCGCCGACACCGACGGGACGGGGCCCGACACCGACCGGGCCCGGCACGACACCGACATCACCGACCCCTACCGAGAGGACCCCCGATGAAACCCGGCATCCACCCGCCCTACCGCCCTGTCGTCTTCCGCGACGCCTCCACCGGCACGCAGTTCCTGACCCGGTCGACCCTCACCTCCGCCGACACCGTCGAATGGACCGACGGCAACACCTACCCGCTGGTGGTGGTCGACGTGACCAGTGATTCGCATCCGTTCTGGACCGGCGCCGCGCGGCTGGTCGACACGCAGGGCCGTGTCGAACGGTTCCGGAGACGGTATGGGGACCGTGCGCGCGGCTGATCCGCACCGACCTGCGGTGGCGGATCAAAACCGCTGGTAGACAGGGCTGTCACCGTCGTCGACACGGTGTCCTCCGTTCGATCGGTTAGCGGGTTCAACGCCTGCCCGCCGGGTTAGAGTTGCTTGCACTCACGCACCCGCTCTCACCCTGGAGGATCATGCGTCTCCACGACTCGCGCCGGTCCTCGGCCCGGCCGGTCACGGCCGCACTCGTGGTCGGCGGCGCCGGGCTGTCGGCGACGATGGCATCGGCGGCCACCGAACCGGTCCGGGCCCCGGTCGCCGCCGGCACACAATCCACACCACCCCCGGTGACCACCACGGGAACACCGTCGCCCGGGTCGATCGCGGTCATCGTGCCCGCCGTCGGCGCGGTGTCGGCGGTGGGCCGTCGGGTCCTCGGCCGGACGCGACGGAGGCGTCGATGAGCGGCGGCGGGCGGTATCCCGCGCAACCCGGTCCGGTCGACCCGACCCGGCGGGTCCGGGTGCCCGGGCCGCCTCCGGGGCCGGGGCAGCCGAATCCGGCACCGCCGCAACACCTCCCACCGCACCATGTTCCACCCCAGCACATCCCGCCCCAGCATGTCCCGCCCCAGCACGTCCCACCCGGTCCGGCGCAGCCGCCGAGGCAGGTGCCGCCGCAGCGGCCCGGGCAGCCGCCCGCCGGTCGACCGGGGCCGCCGCCGGCGGGAGGCGCGCCGCGTGGCGGCCGCTCCGGGGGAGACCTGACCCCCGAACTCGTCGAGACCGACGTGTGGACCGACGCGATGGTCGAGCAGGCCGGGATCCCGGTGGTCGACGTCCCGTTCGTCACCGTCGGCTCCGGTATCGGTTCGTTCGTCACCGTCGACTATCTCCGCGTCTGCGGGGTGCCACTGGACCAGATCGTGGTGCTCGGCCCGCAGGACGTCCCATGGCACTCCTACGAGTACCTGACCCGCGTCTCGCAGATCCCGCGTACCGAGCGGCTGCGGTCGGACTCGGCCTCCACCCCGGACAACATCTGGGGGTTCCCGTCGTATGCGGTGCGCGAGGCGTGGGCCGACAAGTCCCTGAAACCACTGTGGAACGTGGGCACCGAACCGATCTTCAGCAACTACTACACGCCCCGCGCCGGTCACGCCTTCGAGTCGATGGAGGCCGAGTGCAACCGGATCGGATACCTGCAGTGCCTCCGGCTCGGGCAGGTCCGCATGATCCGGCGGCGCGCCGGGGGTGGCTACTACACGATCCTCACCCCGCAGGCCGCAGGCACCGGTGTCGCGCCCGGCACCGCCACACCGAATCATGGTGGGGCGCATGGTGATCCGCAGCAGTACGCCACCAAGCGGGTGGCCTTCCGCAGTCAGTGGGTGCACGTCGCGATCGGCTATCCGGGCATCAAGCTCCTGCCCGACCTGCAGGCATTCCGCGAGAAGTACCGTGACGCGAGCAAGGTGGTCAACGCCTACGAGCCGCACGAGACGGTCTATCAGGCGCTGCAGCGGCGGCCGGGCACGGTGATGATCCGCGGTGCCGGCATCGTCGCCTCCCGGGTACTGCAGCGGCTGATCGACGATCGCGACGCCCTCGGCCTGCAGACACAGATCGTGCACCTGTTCCGGACCTACGTCGACAAGCCGCACGGACCGCATATCTTCATGCGCCGAAAAGGTAAGGACGGCTGGGCATATCAGGGATTCAACTATCCCAAGTCGGTGTGGGGCGGGCAGCTCAAGGCGCGGATGCGCAGACTCGAGGGCCACGAGCGCGCCGCCGCCTACAAACAGATGGGCGGCACCAACACCCCGGTCCGCAAGGACTGGCAGGAACAGCTCAAGCGCGGTCGGCGGGAGGGCTGGTACCGGGTGGCCGTCGGCAAGGCCGAGTCCCTGGTGCCGGGCCCCGGCGGGCAGGGCGTGGTGGCCACCGTGCGCGTCGACCCACACGCATCGATCACCCAGGATGCCCGGCCGGACGGGACCTTCGAGCTCTACGCCGACTACGTGATCGACTGCACCGGACTGGAGGCCGACGTCCGCGAGCACCGGCTGCTCGCCGACCTGCTCGACCACACCGGCGCCGGGATCAACCCGGTGGGCCGGATGGACGTGGGCCGCGACTTCGAACTGCTGGGCTGCCGGAGCGGCAACGGCAAGATCTACGCGTCCGGAAGTGCCACCCTCGGCGGCTACTTCCCGGGGGTCGACACCTTCCTCGGGCTGCAGATCGCAGGCCTGGAGATCGTCGACGACCTTGCCCGGCAAGGATTCTGCAAGAAGCTGACACCGTGGCGGTCGACGCGACAGTGGTGGCGCTGGGTGCGAGGCAAGGGAGTGGACTGACGTGCTGCCGACTCTGTGGGGGCGTTTGCAGACCAGGGTTCTGGTGCTGGCCATCGTCGGCGGCATCTGGACCCTCATCATCGGTCCGCTGCTGCCCGACGGCGCCGACATCGCCACCAGCTACCGCGTGGCGTTCACCGTGCTCGCGGTGGTCATCGTGCTCGGGATCGCCTGGGAGTTCCTCTATCACTTCCTGCAGCAGTTCCGCTGGGAGAAGGACTGGCCGACGATGTTCGGTCTGCTGACCGGTATCCCGGAAGGGATCGCGGCCTGGTGCGTGGTGGCCTACACGCCGCTGCTGCCCGACGATCTGCGGCCGTCGCCGCTGGTCTACTCGATCCAGTTCGTGACCACCTGGCTGGTGGTGTGGATCGTGCTCAACGGTCCACTGCGAGCGATCTTCCCGCACTGGCGATTCCAAGGAGGTCGGTTCTTTTGAGCGCGCCTGTCGGCGGTCCCAGCGTGACACCCACGGTGACGTTGGTGGCCGGTTCCGGGATCGTGATCCGTAAACCCGCCTTCCTGTGTGTGATCGGCGAGCGATCCCGCGCACTGGTTCCCGAGATCCTGGCCCTCGAGGAGTCGGTGGCCGTCCCCGACCGGATGCCGCGCCGCGGACGTCACGTCGCGCGGGCGCTGGCGCAGCTGGTCGCCACCGCCGATCTCGACCACACCGTCGACGTCGCGTTCGCCGCGCCGGACAGTGTGGGCATCGCGATCTACCTGAGCGGCACGGTCTTCGGTGAGGCCGACGGCCACCGTCTGCAACCGGGCGACGACGAACCGTTCGACCGGGCCATCCCGTGGCCGTACGAGGGTTTCGGACTGTATCTGTCGGGTACCCGCCCTGCCGAACCCGGTGAGGAGACCTACGACCTGGTGGAGGGTTTCGTGCCCGCCGCCGGTGCGTTGCTGCACACACCGCTGGGCCTGCGCGGCACGGAGATCCACGATCTGAGTTCGCGGCCGGCCCCGGTCCGCGGTGGGCCGGCGCCCGAACCGCCGGCCGAGAAGCCCGCCGTACCCGACAAGCCTGCCGTACTGGAGAAGCCTGCCGTACCCGAGAAACCTGCGGTACCCGAGAAGCCCGCCGTACTCGAGAAGCCTGCCGCGCCCGAGCCACCGGGTACCGAACCGATGCCGGTGATGGACGACGAGCCCGAGCCGGCACCGACTCCGGAACCGGCCCCCGCTCCGGAACCGGCCCCCGTTCCGGAACCTGTATCGACTCCGGAACCGGCACCGTTCCGGTCGGCCTCGCTCGGTGGTGTCGACGTCGAGTCCGAGCCGCGGCGTGCACCGCTGGGGAAACAGCCGCCCCGCCCGGCACCGCCGTTGCCCGAACCGGCCCTTCAGGACCTCGCCGGCTCGGACCAGCAGACCGAGGCCCTGCGTCCTGAACCCCTGCGTCCTGAACCCCTGCACGCCGAACCCCTGCACGCCGAACCCCTGCGCCCGGTGAGCCCGGCCGCCCACCCGCACGCCGCGCACCGGCCCGCCGACCCGTTCGGCGACTTCAAGGTCGACTCGCTGCAGGATGCGTCGCCCGAACAACGGGAACCGTTGCCGGTGGAGGAGAGCAAACGCCCGGCCACCGAGGTCGTCGAGATCGTCGAGTCCCGCGCCCACGTGCACGGCATCCGCTGTTCGCGAGGACACCTGAACCACCCGAGGTCGTGGCTGTGCGGGGTGTGCGGGATTCGGATGGATCAGCTCACCGGCATCCTCGTCGAGGGCGAACGTCCGCCGCTGGGATGGCTGCTGCTCGACAACGGCTCCACCTACCTGCTCGACGAGGACCTCGTGCTCGGCCGGGAACCCGGCAGCTCGGGGGGCCGACGGCGCGGCACCCCCAAACCGATCCGGGTGCCCGACGAGACGGGGCAGCTCTCGCGTCGGCACATCGAGATCCGCCTGGTCGAATGGGACGTCCACGTGATCGACCTGGGTTCGGCGAACGGCACCTACGTCGCCGATCCGGCACTCGGCAACCGTGAGGTGCGCCTGAATCCGCGGCAGCCGCACGTTCTCTCACCCGGCTCACACGTGCGGATCGGTGGCCGTCACTTCATCTTCGAATCGCCGCACGCCCGGACATGAACGCATTCCCACGGGCGACGGGAGCCCGATGATGGACAAACACACGGTGGCATTCCTGCTGATCGACGTGGCGGTGGTGATCGCTGCGGCCCGGGTCGGCGGATGGATCGCCCAGAAGCTGCGTCAACCGGCCGTGGTCGGCGAGATCGCCGCCGGTATCGCGTTGGGCCCCAGCCTGCTCGGGCTGCTGCCCGGCGACCCCACCGGATGGTTGTTCCCGACGGAGGTCCGGCCCCTGCTCGGGGCGCTGGCGCAGATCGGCCTGGTCCTGTTCATGTTCATCGTCGGGCTCGAACTCGACATGCGCCTGATCAAGGGCAGAGAACGTGCCGCGGGAACCATCTCGATCTGCTCGATCATCCTGCCGTTCGTCCTCGGTGCGGGGCTGGCGGTGGTGCTCTACCCGTCGCACAACGTGGTCGGCGGCACCGAGATCGGGTTGCTGGGGATGGCGCTGTTCCTCGGGATCGCCATGTCCATCACGGCTTTCCCGGTGCTCGCCCGCATCCTCACCGACCGCGGCATGCAACGGACCGCGCCCGGGGTGTTCAGTCTCGCCGCCGCGGCCGTCGACGACATCCTCGCGTGGTCGGGGCTGGCCTTCGTGATCGCGGTGATCCAGGGCGGCAGTCCGCTCGCCGTCGCCCGCATCCTCGGACTCACCCTGGTCTACGCCGCCGTCATGTTCCTGGTGGTCCGGCCGCTGCTGCGCAGACTCCTGGTGTGGCGCAACGCCGCCGGACGCATGACCCCCGACATCCTCGCGGTGATCCTGATCGGGTTGTTCTGTTCGGCCGCGGCCACCGACCTGATCGGCATCCACCAGATCTTCGGTGCCTTCGTCTTCGGTGCGGTGATGCCGAAGGTGGACGCCGAGGAACTGACCCGCGACATCCTCGAACGTCTCGAGCAGGTCAGTGTGCTGCTGCTGTTGCCGATGTTCTTCGTGGTGACCGGACTCGAGGTGAACCTCGCCGGCATCGGCCCGGGTGGGTGGTGGCAACTGCTGCTGGTGCTGGCCGTGGCGATCGGCGGCAAGTTCGTCGGCGCCTACACCGGGGCCCGGCTGTCGTCGATACCCGGACGCCAGTCGGCGGCGATCGCGGTCCTGATGAACACCCGCGGACTCACCGAACTGGTGATCCTCAGTGCGGGCAAACAACTCGGGGTCCTGTCCGACGAGCTGTTCGCGATGATGGTGGTGATGGCGCTGGTGACCACCATCCTCACCGAGCCCCTGCTGCGGCTGGTCTACCCGGACAAGGTGGTGGACATGGACATCGCCGCGGCCGAACGCAAGGCGCTGGCCTCCGGCACCTCTGCCCGGACGCTGATCGTGCTGGCCGATCTGGATGCCGACCTCGACGACCTGCTGGCGCGGCATCGGCGTGCCTTCGCCGCGGGCGCGGGCACCGACGTCGTCCTCGCCGGGATCCTGGCGAGCGCACCGAGATCGGAACGTCTCGAGGTGGGCGTACCGCTGGTACCGGATCTGTCGGCGATGGCGTCGGCCGTGGAGAAACTCGGTGCGCTCGGCGCGCGGCTGACCGACGCCGAATCGGTGTCGGTGCTGTGCCGGTTCAGCGCCGACCCCGCCGCCGACCTGCAGGAGATGGCCGACAACTCCAACGCCGACGTCGTCGTGGTGGACAGCGGGTGGCGGTCGCTGACCGAATCGGTCACCGCCGCACCGATCGTCGTCGTCGACGAGCAGGCGTCCCCGGGCCGGATGCCCGGCAGCGCACCGCTGACCTGCGTGGCCGCCGACAGCCGGTCCGGGCGTACCGCGGTGGTGCTCGCCGGTGCGCTCGCGGTACACGCGCACACCGCGCTGACCGTCGTGACCTCCGGGTCGAGGCGTCGCCTCACCGCCGACCTGGCACCGGTGGCCACCCGCGGCGTCGACGTCACGGTCACCGAGCGCGACGACGTCCTGGTGCTGCCCGGCACGCTGATCATCGCGCCCGACGACGCCGGCCGGCCATCGGTTCCGGTGGCGTTCACGGTGATCGACCAGATGCAGACCAGTGAGGAATCACTGGCCCAACGCATCGATCTGTTCGTCGCGTCGGCCGGCCCGACCGACCAACGGTCTGCTCCCACACCCGAACTGAACGCGACCCATCCGACCGCATCCCCGGAGAGGCACTGACATGGCCACCGTCGAGGTACCGCAGCACCTGGCCGACTTCACCGTCCTGAGCCGACTCGGCGAAGGCGGCAACGGCACCTTCTACCTGGCCGTCCCACCGGAGCGGCTCGGTCTCACCACCGACCGCGTGGTGCTCAAGGTGTTCGGCGGGAGGTGCAGCGACGACGCCTATCGCCGTGGCGTGCGGGAACTGCGGGCCTTCGCCGCGGTGCGATCGCCCTATCTGGCGTCGCTGTACGACGCGGTCCTGCAGGGGCAGTTCATGTATGCGATGGAGTACTTCCCGCTCGGATCGCTGGCCCGGCCGACGCAGCCGCTGACCCGCGACACCGCCCTCGCGGCGCTCGCCGACGCCGCGCGCGGGGTGGACGCCCTCCACGAGGCGGGGATCGCGCACGCCAACATCACCCCGTCGAGTGTGCTGCTCACAGAGTCCGGTGGCCGGCCCGGCGGCAAGGTGTCGGATCTGGGTCTGGCCCGGGTGCTGGCCGCCGACGAGCCCATCACGAGCTTCGCCCAACCCGGTGCGGTGCAGTACATGGACCCCGCACTGCTGGCGGGCGACGTACCGTCACGGGCCACCGACATCTGGTCGCTGGGTGCGGTGCTGCACCGTGCCCTCACCGGCCAGGGGGTCTACGGCGAGGTACCCGATGCGCAGCCGCTGCTGGCGATCCGTGCCGCACTGTCGACGCCGCCGGCACTGTCGGACAAGCTCGATCCCGAGGAACGCACACTGATCGCCAATTGCCTTGCGCTGTCCGGGGAACGACCCGCGACCGCCGGGGAGGTGGCCGGGCGGATCGACCGTCTGCGCCACTGACCCGAGGTGGCGTGCGGTCAGCCGGACACCAGGAACGGTGCGGTGGCGAACAGGAACACCACGAACGATGCGAGCAGGAACCACGACGCCCCCTGCCAGACCTGCCAGCGGCCGCGGGCACGCCACTGCCGGTAGGTGTGCCACAGGGCACCGAGGGCGCCGACCCCGACGACGGCCGGTGCGACGATCACCAGCACGGTGCGCAGGGCACCGCTGGACAGCAGTGCCACCACCAGGGTGGCGATCCCGAAGCCGAGGACGATCACGCCATAGCGGACGGCCCGCCGCACCTGTGCGTCGGTGCTGTCGGGACCTTGGTCGTCTGGGGGGTGAGGATCAGGGGACATGGCCGGTTCGTGGGATGGAATTTGTCGGAAAGGTGAACATCACCGAGCGTACACATTGCCGAAATATGCCGTATTTCAGGACTTTCCTCACTTTGCCGGGCATCGTATGTCCGGGCAGGATGGGTATGGAAGCAAGGTTATGAGCGTGTGAGAGCACGAGAGGGAGATGACCGAAGATGAGTGCCATTCTCGTTGGCGTCGACGGTTCGGATGCGTCCAATGCGGCCGTCGTGTGGGCTGCGAAGACCGCACAGTACGAAGGCCACGAGCTGAAGCTGGTCGCGGTGTACGACGCCAGTACCAGTGACTACGCGCCGGGTCTGATCATTCCCCAGGACGTCATCGACGCCATTCGTCAGGATGCCACCGATTCGGTGCACGCCGCCGCCACCCTCGCCCACGAGTCCGCACCCGCGCTCGAGGTGCATTCCTCGATCGTCGACGGCGACGCCGCCCGCGTCCTGCTCGAACTCGGCAAGGACGCCGCGATGATCGTGCTCGGCACCCGTGGTCTCGGCAGCGTCAAGGGTCTGTTCCTCGGCTCGGTCTCCACCACCGTCGCCGCCCATCATCACGGGCGTGTCGTGGTGGTGTGCGGTTCCGAGGGCAGCGACAACGGCCCGGTGGTCGTCGGCGTCGACGACTCCCCGGTGAGTGCCGCCGCGGTCAAGGAGGCCTTCCGGCAGGCGGCGCTGCGTGGCACCAAGCTGATCGCCGTGCACACCTGGACCCCGCTCGACGCCGATGCGCTGCACGGCTACGGCATCGACCCCGACGAGGTGTCGCGGATGTCGCAGGACGCCGTCGCCGCCGTCGCCGAGCAGCTCTCCGGCTACCACTCCGACTACCCGGACGTGGAGGTCGTGCGTGAGGTGCTGCCGGAGGAGCCGGCCAAGGCCGTCCTCGACGCCGTCGAGAAGTACAAGGCGCAGTTCGTGGTGGTCGGCAGCCGCGGTCGCGGCGGGTTCAAGGGTCTGATGCTCGGTTCCACCAGCCAGAAGATCCTGCACAGTGCGAACCTGCCGGTGATGGTCGTCCGGGCCTGACCGGCATACGCTCGCAGGGATGGGCCTGAAGAAACTCGAGCTCTCCGTCGGTGAGCTCGCCCTGCGAGCGGGGATCGCCCCGTCGGCGGTTCGGTACTACGAGGATCAGGGACTGATCTTCGCGCGCCGGACCGCCGGCAACCAGCGTCGCTATCACCGTGCGATGCTGCGTCGCGTCGCCTTCATCAAGGCCTCCCAGGTCGCGGGGATCCCGCTCAGCGTGATCGCCGAGGTACTCGCCGAACTCGGTCACACCGAGTCGCCGTCGAAGGCGATGTGGGAGGCCGCCTCGCGACGCTGGATCGACGATCTCGACGCGCGTATCGCGCTGCTGGAACGTCTGCGCGACATGATCGGCTCCTGTGTGGGCTGCGGGTGCCTCTCGCTCGGGGCGTGTCACCTGCTCAACCCCGGCGACGAGCTCAACCGGCTCGGTCCCGGTCCCCGTCGACTCCTCGACGAGCAGGATCAGGCCGACCTATAGGGTTGACGCCATGCCAGGAGGTTCCCGTGTGGCGCTCGCCCTGGGCAGCGGCGGCGCCCGGGGATATGCCCATATCGGTGTGATCGCCGAGCTCGAGGCCCGCGGATTCACACTCGTATCGGTCGCCGGATCGTCCATGGGCGCCCTCGTCGGCGGCCTGTACTGCGGCGGCGGTCTCGACGACTATGTGCGCTGGGCCTCCGGGCTCACCCAGATCGACGTGATGCGTCTGCTCGACGTGTCGCTGTCCCGGCAGGGTGGGGTGATCGGCGCCGAACGCGTCGTCGCGCGGGTCCGCGACATCCTCGGCGACGCCCGGATCGAAGACCTCGCGATCCCGTTCACCGCGGTCGCCACCGACCTCGGCACCGGCCGGTCGGTGTGGTTCCAGAACGGGTCGCTGGTCGACGCGATCCGCGCCTCGATCGCCATCCCCGGGGTCATCGCACCCCACCGCTACGACGGCCGGCTGCTCGCCGACGGCGGCATCCTCGACCCGCTGCCGGTCGCGCCCACATCGGCGGTCAACAGCGACGTCACGATCGGGGTGGTGCTCGACGCCGACGGCGGACCGGGAACCGGGGCGACCCGGGTGCCCGGCGGGCGGGACAAGGACCGCCACCGGGAATCCCGGGAGAACAAGGAACCCCGGGAACCGAAAGAGTCGCGGGAGCATCGGGAGCCGAAGGACAAGGGGATCATCCGCCGCAACATGGAGCCGTTGTTGTCGGGGGATTTCGTCCGGTCGGTCCGCGATCGGATCGGCCTCGACGTGCCGACCGTGGCACCCGAGACCGCCGACGGCCCCTACCAGGACATGCTCGACGAGCTCGGCCGGGCAGACCCGGCCGCGACCCGGGCGGCCGAACCCGAGGTGCGGATGGCGCGGACGATGGGCCGGATGGAAGTGCTCAGCCGGTCCCTCGACATCATGTCGGTGGCGCTGACGCGTCATCAGATTGCCGGGTACCCGCCGGACATCCTCATCCGGGTGCCTCGAAAAGCGGTGCGCACCCTCGACTTCCACAAGGCCACCGAGATGATCGAACTCGGTCGGACGCTGACCGCCGAGGCCCTCGACCGGCTGCCCGAGCAGTCGTGACCACACCGGCCTGGCGACAGATCCCTCGCGGCATCTGGGTGCTGCTGAGCGCGAACGTGGTGATCGCGCTCGGCTTCGGGCTGATCGCCCCCGCGCTGCCCAGCTTCGCCCGGAGCTTCGACGTCGGCTACACCGCAGTCTCTTTCGTGGTGTCGATGTTCGCGTTGATGCGACTGCTGTTCGCCCCGCCGGCCGGCAGGCTGGTCGCGAGACTGGGGGAGCGCCGGATCTATCTGAGCGGTCTGCTGATCGTGGCGGCGAGCACCTTCGCCTGCGCCTTCGCCCAGAACTATGTGCAGCTGCTGATCTTTCGCGGACTCGGCGGCATCGGGTCGACCATGTTCTCCATCTCGGCGATGGCCCTGCTGATCCGGTTGTCGCCCAGCGAGATCCGCGGACGGGTGTCCGGGTTCTTCTCCGCGGGTTTCCTGATCGGCAACATCGCCGGACCGCTGGTAGGTGCGGCGCTGGTCGGCTTCGGGCTGCGGATGCCGTTCGCGGTGTACGCGATCGCGCTGGTGATCGCATCGGTGGTGGTGGCCACCCAGCTGCGCGACGCCGGGACCGCGGTCTCGGCGACGCAGTCCGGGCACGAGGTCATGTCCCTGCGGACGGCGCTGCGCGACAGTGCCTATCGTGCGATCCTGGCCTCCAACTTCGCCCAGGGCTGGGCGTCGATCGGGGTCCGGGTGGCGGTGGTGCCGCTGTTCATCACCGAGGGACTCGACGAGTCCGCGGCGATGGCCGGCGTGGTGCTGGCGGTCTATGCGGTCGGCAATGTCGCCGCGATCCTGCTCGCCGGTCGATTCTCCGACCGCTACGGGCGCCGTCGGGTGATGCTGCCCGGGCTGGCCACCATGGCCGTGTCCACCGCCCTGCTCGGCTTCGCCCCCGGCATCGGTATCGCCCTGGCGTTGTCGGCGCTCTCGGGTGTCGGCTCCGGTTTGTTCGCGCCGACCCACCAGGCGGCCCTCGCCGACGTCCTCGGTGCACGGCGCCAAGGTGGTTCGGCGCTCGCGTCCTACGGCATGGCGTCGGATCTCGGTGCCATCAGCGGTCCGGTCGTGGTGGGATTCGTCGCCCAGCAGGTCGGATTCGGTCCGGCGTTCGTGTTCACCGGGGCGGTGGCCGCGGTGGCGTGCGTGGTGTGGGGATTCGCCCGCGAGACCGCACCGACGGTCGTCGGGGAACCGGCCAAACTGAGCGACCCCGAGACCGGCAGCCCCGATCCCGCCTGAGCCCACACCGCCGAACCACACCGGCGTGAACCCGCCCACATGATCGCCGACATCCGCAGGCCGGCACGCGTCGTCGCCCCCTCGCACACCGCCCAGGCACTACGGTTGTCCCATGGCGAACGAGGGTCCTTCCACAGCGTCCGGCGCACCGGACGACTCCTATCGTCTGGGCAGCGATTCGGAGGTGGGCCGGCTCCGCGCGGTGATGCTGCACCGTCCCGGTGACGAACTGCGGCGCCTCACCCCGCGCAACAGTGACCAGTTGCTGTTCGACGGTCTGCCGTGGGTCGACCGGGCGCAGGAAGAACACGACGCCTTCGCCGACGAACTCCGTACCCGCGGGGTGGATGTGTTCCTGCTCGGTGACCTGCTCGTGGAGGCCATCGAGCACAGCGGTGCCGCCCGAATCCAGGGCATCGCCGCGGCGGTGAGTGCGCGCCGGCTCGGCCCGCACCTCGCGAGCGAGTTGTCGGCGCACCTGCGGGGATTGTCGGCGTCGGAGCTCGCGCACGTGCTGATGACGGGGATGACCTTCGACGAGCTCCCGATGGCACCCCACGCCGGCCGTTCCTCCCTGGTGCGGATGATGCACGTCGGGCCCGAGTTCGCGATCGACCCGCTGCCCAATCTGCTGTTCACCCGGGACAGTTCGTTCTGGATCGGCCCCCGGTTCGCGATCACCTCGCTGGCCATGCCCGCCCGCATCCGGGAGACGTCGCTGACCGACCTGATCTACGCCCACCACCCCCGGTTCACCGGGGCGCGACGCGCCTACGAGTCGCAGGTCGCGCCGGTCGAGGGCGGTGACGTCCTGCTGCTGGCACCCGGCGTGGTGGCGGTGGGGGTGGGGGAGCGCACCACCCCGGCGGGTGCGGAAGCCCTGGCGCAGAGCCTGTTCGGGGACGGGCTCGCGCACACGGTGCTGGCCGTTCCGATCGAGCAGGCGCGGGCGTTCATGCATCTCGACACCGTGTGCACGATGGTCGACGTCGACGCGGTGGTGATGTACCCCAATATCCGGGACACGATGTCGGCGTTCACACTGACCGAGCGCGGCGACGGTCGGATCGAGGTCACCGGTGCCCGGCCGTTCGTGGAGGCGGCGGCCGAGGCGATGCAGATCGAGAAGCTGCGTGTGATCGACACCGGTCTCGATCCGGTGACCGCCGAGCGTGAGCAGTGGGACGACGGCAACAACACCCTGGCGATCGCGCCGGGGGTGGTGGTGTCCTACAACCGCAATGTGGAAACCAATCGGCGACTGCGGGATTCGGGTATCGAGGTGATCGAGATCGAAGGACGTGAACTCGGTTCCGGCCGTGGCGGTCCCCGCTGTATGTCGTGTCCGCTGGCCCGGGATCCGCTGTGATCGACCTGGGCGCGCACCTGCGCCTCGACCCGGAATCCGATCAGCCACCCTACGAGCAGATCCGCCGCGGGGTACTCGCACTGATCGACGACGGCGTGCTGCTGGTGGGTTCGCGCATCCCCACCGTCCGTGCCCTGGCCGCCGACCTGCACGTTGCACCGAACACCGTCGCCCGCAGCTACCGGGAACTCGAGAGCGCCGGGGTGCTCGAGACCCGCGGGCGCAGTGGTTCGTTCGTCAAGGCCGGTCCGGATGCGACGCTGGCCGCGGCACAGAACGCCACCGTCGAGCATGTGAGCAACCTTCGGCAGCTGGGTGTCTCGGACGAGAAGATCGTGGAACTGGTCACCCGGGCCGTGCAGAGCCGCTGACCGCTGATCCGCCGCCGGCATCGGGCAGGTGGACCCGACGTCGGCGAGCCGGTCGTCCTCGCGTGACGGGCACGTCGGATTGTCGCCGCGCGCCAGGTCGGCTCAGCCCCAGCTGGGTAGCCAGATCTGGTTGCGCCACGTCGCCGGGGAGATCGGACTGGCGGTCATGATCGGCCACAGCCATACGAAGTTGGCCACCACCACCCCGATGTAGATCGCCACCACCAATACGGCGAGGGCTTGGCGTTCGGGTCGGGAACCGGGGATCGATTTGCGTGATCCCCGGAGGATGTCGCCGCAACAGAGGGCCAGTCCCATCACCAGGAACGGGGCGAGGACGGTGGCGTAGAAGAAGTACATCTGTCGGTCGATCTCGGCGAACCACGGCAGGAAGCCGGCGGCGTATGCGGTGACGACGGCGGCGTAGCGCCAGTCGCGCCGGACCAGCCACGACCACAGGCCCCACAGGAGTACCGGCAGGGCCAGCCACCACATGGCCGGCGAGCCGATGAGCATCTGGGCGCGCACGCAGTCACCGCCGCCACACTGGTCGGGGCCGTTCTCGATGGCGTAGAGCATCGGGCGCAGGCTCATCGGCCACGTCCACGGCTTCGATTCCCATGGGTGGTGATAGCCGGCGGAGTTGGTCAGGCCGGCGTGGAACTCGAGGATGCCCGACTCGTAGTACCAGAGCGAGCGCCACGCGCCCGGCACCCACGACCACGGGCCGTCGGTCCCGATGGTGTTGCCGACCTGATAGCGGTAGACCGATGTCTCACCGGAGAACCAGGGGATGAAGGTGGCCAGGTAGATGGCCACCGGCATCACCACGAGACTCAGGCCCGACGGCACCACGTCGCGGACGAGGGCGCCCAGCCACGGGCGTTGCACGTGATAGGCGCGGCGTGCGGCGACGTCGAAGCCGACGGCCAGAAGGGTGAAGAAGATGACGTAGTAGATGCCCGACCATTTGGTGCCGCAGGTCAGGCCGAGCATCACACCGGCGGTGAAGCGATACCAGCGGAATCCGAGCCGCGGGCCGAATCGCGAGTCGCCGATCCGGCCCTCCAGGTACACCTTGTGCATCCGTTCGCGGACCTGATCGCGGTCGGCGACGAGCGCGGTGAACGCGGCCACGATGAACAGTGTCTGGAAGATGTCGAGCATGCCCATCCGGGACTGGACGAACAGTACGCCGTCGCAGATCGCGAACACCCCGGCGATGGCGCCCACCAGTGTCGAACGGGTCATCCGTCGCACCGCCAGATAGATCAGCGCCACGATCAGGATTCCCGACACCGCGGACATGAACCGCCAGCCCATCGGGGTGTAGCCGAACAGCCACTCACCGATCGCGAGCATCCACTTTCCCACCGGCGGATGGACCACCAGGCCGTATGCCGGATTGTCCTCGATCCAGTTGCCGCCGGTCAGTACCTGCCAGCCCTGCGGGACGTAGTGCTTCTCGTCGAAGACCGGTGTGCCCTTGTCGGTGGGGAGCCACAGCGTCCAGAACCGGGTGATCGTGGCGATCACCACCAGCACCAGCCCGACGATCAGTCCGCGGCGTCGGTCGGTCGGCCCGAACAGTGGGGTGGGGATCTCCGGTCCGGGGTTGGGCGGCGTGGGCTGAGCCGACGCCGGGAAGTCGGCGCCGTGATGTCGTGCGTCCGCTCCGACGTCGCCCACGGTGAGAGTCACCCGATCGATGGTAGTGGTCGGCCCGCCGTAAGCTCTGTGGACATGACATCCGAGCCGACGACGTCCGGGGCGCTGGTCCTCGCGGCCACCCCGATGGGCCGCTACGACGACGCGTCCCCGCGGTTGCGTGAGGCGCTCACCACCGCCGACATCGTGGCCGCCGAGGACACCCGACGTGCCCGCGCGTTGGCCGCCGGTCTGGATGTGACGATCACCGGTGAACTGATCAGCTACTACGACCAGGTCGAGGCCGCGCGCACCCCTCGGTTGGTCGAGGCCATCGCCGGGGGTGCCACGGTGCTGCTGATCACCGACGCCGGGATGCCGTCGGTCAGCGATCCGGGCTATCGCGTGGTGGTGGCATGTGCCGAGGCCGGTCTGAAGGTCACCGCGCTGCCCGGGCCGTCGGCGGTGACGACGGCGCTGGCGGTCTCGGCGATGCCGTCCGAACGTTTCTGCTTCGAAGGGTTCGCGCCACGGAAGCCCGGTGCACGCAAGGAGTGGCTCGGTCAGTTGCGGGACGAACGCCGTACCGCGGTGTTCTTCGAGTCGCCGCATCGGCTCGCCGACTGCCTCGGCGATGCGGTGACCGTCCTCGGCGGCGACCGCCGGGCCGCGGTGTGCCGCGAGCTGACCAAGACCTACGAGGAGATCCGACGCGGCGATCTCGCAGAGCTGGCCGAGTGGGCCGCCGGCGGAGTCAAGGGCGAGATCACCGTGGTGTTTGCCGGTGCGGTCGCGACCGAACCGGATCTCGACGAGCTCGTCGTCCGTGCCGAAGGTCTCGTCGAGGGCGGGATGCGACTCAAGGCCGCGTGTGAAGAGGTGACGCGGGGGACGTCGGTCTCCCGGCGCGACGTCTACGAGGCCGTACTCGCCGCACGGTCGGCGGAGTAGTTCTTTTCGCGACACCCCGGAGGTGGCCACCACCCGACGTCGGGCTGCGGAGATTTCGACTCGGGTCCTCGCGATGCTCGGTCCCGGCTCAATCAGCAACGGGCAGTTGCTGAGGCGTGTCGAAACCTCAGACGGCCGGGTTGTTGACGTGACCACCTCTGAGGTGGTTGCTACCCGACGTCGGCTGCGGAGATTTCGACACGGGTCCTCGCGATGCTCGGTCCCGGCTCAATCAGCAACGAGGATCGCAGTTCAATCAGCAATGCCCAGTGGATGGTTGAGCCGATGAGGAGCGTAGCGACGAGGCGTGTCGAAACCTCAGACGGCCGGGCTTGCTGGCGTGACCACTTCGGAGGTGGTTGCTATTCGACGTCGGCTGCGGAGATTTCGACTCGGGTCCTCGCGATGCTCGGTCCCGGCTCAATCAGCAATGGGCCGTTGCTGAGGCGTGTTGAAACCTCAGTCGGCCGGGTCGTCAACTCGGCCACCTCTATCGTTGCTCAATCAGCAATGCCCAGTGGATGGTTGAGCCGATGAGGAGCGTAGCGACGAGGCGTGTCGAAACCTCAGACGGCCGACGTCGTCAACTCAACCACCCCGGTCCCGGCTCAATCAGCAACGGGCCGTTCCTTCGTCGCTGCTCAGCCCGAGCGACGGCCGACCGGCTGCGCCATGGCGAGGAAGTCGCCTTGATCAGCGGGGGATCGGGTCTGTCAGGACGGAATCGATGAGGCCGGCGTAGACGTCGTGGAACGACTCCGATGGATGGAAGCCGTCGGCGGCGAACAGGTCGTCGCCGGGCGGGACGAAACGATCGAATCGGCGAATCCGGGTGTTGCGGGCGGCCACCTCGTCGGCCACCGCGTCGAACCGGGCGGCCCGCCGGCCGAGGGTGGTGGCAAGGGTGCCGGGCAGTGCGGGGCACATGTTGAGGATGGGGACGGGCAGCAGCACGATCTGGGCTGACTCGGCGGCGCCGTCGACGACGGTGTCCATCAGCGTGGTCAGGTCGGCCCGCCACTGTTGTGAGCGCACCATGTTCTTGGTGTCGTTCGCGCCGACCGACACCACGATGACGTCGGCCGCCGACAGTGCCTGCGGATCGATCAGGGTGACCACTTCGCGTGCGGTGAATCCGGTCCGCGCGTAGACATGCCATTCCACCGGCCCGTCGACGCGGGCGGCGAGGCGTCGTGCGACCCCGCCGGCCAGGGTGTCGCGATGATGGTCGACGCCCACGCCGCCGGCGAGACTGTCGCCGAGCACCACCAGGCGGGTGACCGGGCCATCGCGGTCGTCACCGACCACGTCGTGATCGCCGACCGCCTGCGGCAGACGCAGCACCGTCTTACGGGCGCGCAGGCCCTGGACCAATGCGACCGGCGTCCGCCAGGTGGCGGCACCGGTGAGTGCAACGATTCGCTGCATCAGATCACCTCAACCGTGTTCTCGAAGCCGACGATGCTCGCGGCCTTGTCCAGACATTCCTGCCATTCCCGCTCGGGGACGGAATCGATGGTGATCCCGCCGCCCACACCGAGTTCGGCGGTCCCCGACGGTGTGAGCTCGACGGTGCGGATCGCCACGTTCAGATCGAGCAGGTGGTCGGGCCCGGCCAGGCCCACGGCGCCGCAGTAGACGCCGCGCGCCTCGGCCTCCCACTGTGCGGTGAGATCCCATGCACGCAGCTTCGGGGTGCCGGTCACCGATGCCGGTGGCCACGTCGCCTCGAGCAGGCGGGAGGTGCCGACGGTGGGATCGACGATCGCCTGCACCGTCGACACCAGATGCCACACCCCGGGTGCGGGGACCACGGTGAGCAGATCGGTCACCCGGACCGATCCGGTGACCGCGACCCGGCCGAGATCGTTGCGGACCAGGTCGACGATCATCACGTTCTCGGCGATGTCCTTGGCGGACGCGGCGAGTGCGGTGGGGTCGGCATCGGCGGGCAGGGTTCCCTTGATCGGCGACGACGAGACGATGTTGCCGGTGCGGCGCAGGAAGGTCTCCGGCGAGAAGCTCGCCACCGACCCCCAATCACCCTGGAGGAAAGCCGACTTCGCCGGACGGGTGGCGGCGGTCAGATCGGTGTAGAAGGCCAGGGCCGAACCGTGGACGACGCCGGTGAAGCGGGTACACACACATGCCTGGTACACCTCGCCGGCGCGGATCGCCTCCAGACACTCCTCGATGGCGAGCAGGTGGGGATCGCGCTGCGGAGCAACCCATTCGGCGGACCACGCATCACCGCATCCGTCTGCTGACATGATGGCCGACGGGTCGGCCAGGCATCGCTCGATCCAGTCGGGCATCGGCGAACCCGCCGGTGCCACATGCTCCCACCGGCCGTCGCGCAGCACCAGCAGACGATCGGTGAGGCCGCCCGCACACTCCGGCAGCGGTCCCTCGCCCGCGCGGGGGCCGCCGAATCCCAGATAGCCCAACCAGAAGCGGTCGGGGTTCGCCGGGGGCGGGGTGTCGCGCAGGATCTCGATCGACGGCGCGATCACCGCGTCGGCATCCCACCAGTCGCCGATCAGTGCCGCGGGTCCGGGCAGCCCGAGGCGCCCCGACTCGACGTCGAGGGCGTGCAACAGGTCGAGTGCGGTGGCGCTCATCGACGCTGACCGGACCGGGTGATCATCCCTCGTAGCGGGGGAAAACCGGTGTGGGCTTGGGCAGTTCGGTCCCGGGCGTCAGACGGTCGGCGACGGCGGTGAAGTCCCGGCGTTCGCCCACGGCGAGCAGATCGAGCAGTGTGCCACAGGATGTCGGCAGGACCGGCTGGGCCAGCAGCGCGACGATCCGCACCACCTCGGCACACGCGTACAGCACGGTGCCGGTGCGATCGAGATCGGTCTTGGCCAGCTTCCAGGGTTCCTGCGCCGAGATGTAGCGGTTGGTGTCGGCGAGCACCGACCACAGCGCCTCGAGGCCGAGATGGATGGCCTGCTCGTCGAAGTGGTTGCGCACCGCCGACAGCAATCCGTCTGCGGCGGAAAGGAGTTGGCGATCGGCGTCGGTGTACTCGCCGGGGGTGGGGACCGCGCCGTCGAAGTACTTGCCGATCATCGACAGGGTGCGCTGGGCCAGGTTGCCGAACTCGTTGGCGAGGTCGGCGTTGATCCGGGCGACGATCGCATCGGTGGAATACGACCCGTCCTGCCCATAGGAGACCTCGCGCAGGAAGAAGTACCGCACCGGATCCAGGCCGTACTCGTCGATCAGGGTGTCCGGGTCGACGACGTTGCCGATCGACTTGCTCATCTTCTCGCCCTTGTTGAACAAGAAGCCGTGTGCGAAGACCCGTTTCGGCAGGGGCAGGCCGGCACTCATCAGGAACGCCGGCCAGTACACACAGTGGAACCGGATGATGTCCTTGCCGATGATGTGCAGATCGGCCGGCCAGTACCGGTCGTAGGTGGCCTGGTCGTCGGGGAAGCCGACACCGGTCAGGTAGTTCGTCAGCGCGTCCACCCACACGTACATGACGTGGCCGGGGTGATCGGGGACCGGCACACCCCAGTCGAAGGTGGTGCGCGACACCGACAGGTCGGTCAGTCCGCCCTTGACGAAGCTGATCACCTCGTTGCGGCGGGTGTCGGGGCCGATGAACTCCGGGTGGCTCTCGTACAGGTCGAGCAGCCTGTCCTGGTACGCCGACAGCCGGAAGAAGTAGGTCTGCTCCTCGGTCCAGGTCAGCACATGCCCGGAATCGGTGGCGACGCGGTTGCCGTCGTCGTCGACGGTGGTGTCGGCCTCGGCGTAGAACGCCTCGTCGCGGACGTCGTACCAGCCGGCGTAGGTGTCGAGGTAGATGTCCCCATTGGCACTCATCCGCTGCCAGATGGCCTCCGAGGCACGCTTGTGATCGTCGTCGGAGGTGCGGATGAAGCGGTCGTAGCTCGAGCCGAGCCGATCCTGCAGCGCCTGGAAGCTGTCGGAGTTGCGGCGGGCGAGCTCGGCGGTGGGGATGCCCTCCTTCTCCGCGGTCTGCTGCATCTTCTGGCCGTGGACGTCGGTTCCGGTAAGGAATCGGAGGTCGAATCCGTCGAGCCGTTTGAAACGCGCGAGAGCATCGGCCGAGATGTACTCGTAGGCGTGCCCGATGTGCGGTGCGCCGTTGGGGTAGGCGATCGCGGTGGTGAGGTAGTACGGGCGTCCGGCGCCGTACGAGGCGGCCGCGTCGGTGCTGGTCAGATCAGAGGACATAGTGGTGCCAAGAATACGTGTCGCGTTTAAGCTGGCCACATGGTGATGGCCGATCGACCTGAAGTCCAGACCGCCTCGACCCCCGTGACGGCGCTGACGATGGTCGGACTCGCCGACAACATGCTCAACGGATTGGCCCGAGTCCCCTTCCGCAAGTTCTGGAACGGCCCGGGCGGACTGCTCGACAACGTCGGCCAGTCGGTCACCCGCCAGGCGATTCGCTCGTTCATGGGCTACATCGTGGGACTGCCGATCGAGGAGTTCCGCTCGATGGAGAAGGTGCTCGACGATCTCTGCCAGGTGGTGATCCCGCCGTTCATCCGTCTCACCGACGGCGTCGAGGTCACCACCGACGAGATCGCCGGGGTTCCCGGGCTGTGGCTGCGTGCCCGGGCCAGCGCCGACGAGCACGTCGACGACGCCGAGGACAAGAAGACCATCAAGGGCACCATCCTGTATCTGCACGGCGGCGGCTACATCGGCACCACCCCGATGATGTACTCGGCGTTCGCCGCGTCGCTGGTCAGCGGTACCGGATGCGAGGTGTTCATCGCCGACTACCGGATGGCGCCGGAGTTTCCCTACCCGGCCGGGGTGCTCGACGCGACGGACGTCTATCGCGGGCTCCTCGACCGCGGTGTGGACGCCGACCACCTGATCATCGCCGGTGACTCCGGTGGCGGCGGCCTGGCGACGCAGGTGGTGAACCATCTGCGGACCGAGGGTCTGCCCCGGCCCGCGGCGGTGGCCCTGTTCTCCCCGGAGGTCGATCTGGATCTCGACCACCCGTCGATCACCGAGAACGCCACCACCGACATCCTGCCGTGGAACGTGCCGGTCACCCCCTACCTGCACGGCATCCAGCCCGACGACGAGCGGGTGTCGGCGGCCCGCGCCGAGCCCGACCCGGAGTGGTTTCCGCCGGCGTTCGTCTGTTGGGGCAGTTCCGAGATGTTCCGCGATCCCGTCCGCGACTACGTCGCCGTCCTGGAGAAGGCCGAGGTCGAGGTGTGCTCGGTGGAGGGCCGGGGAATGTTCCATGTGTTCCCGATCCTGATGCCGTGGGCGGAGAGCTCACACGAGGTGTATCGCGAACTCGACGCCTTCGTCGACCGGCACGTCACCCCGGATCCGGCGGCCACGGCCACGCACTGAGCCCTGTGTGGGCGATGCTCCATGTGGTCCGGTTCGTCCGGAACCCCTAGGCTGAGCGCCATGGTGATGGCCGATCGTGACGGAGTGGAAACAGCATCGACACCGGTGGCGGCCTTGGCCGTATGGGGGCTGGTGCAGAACGTGACCAACGGACTGGCCCGGGTGCCGTTCCAGCAACCCTGGCGCGGGCCGGCGGGGGTGCTCGACAATCTCGGTCAGTCGTTCACCCGTCAGGCCGTGCGGTCGTTCATGGGGTACTCGATGGGCCTGCCCATCGAGGAGTTCCGGTCGGTGGAGAAGGTCCTCGACGGGATCTGCAACGTCGTGCTGCCTCCGGTGATCGGCAACGCCGGAGGCGTCGAGATCACCAGCGACGAGATCGCCGGGGTGCGCGGACTCTGGTGCCGTGCGAAGGCCAGCTCGGACTCCTACGTCGACGACGGCGAGGAGAAGGTGGCTATCGACGCCACACTGCTGTACCTGCACGGCGGCGGCTACATCGGCACCTCGCCCATCATGTACGCGGCGTTCGCCGCGGCGCTGGTGCGGTTGACCGGGACCGAGATCTTCATCCCCGACTACCGGATGGCCCCCGAATTCCCCTTCCCCGCAGGACTTCACGACGCCGCCGACGTCTATCGAGGACTGCTCGACCGGGGAATCGACGCCGACCACCTGATCGTCGCCGGCGATTCCGGCGGCGGTGGTCTCGCGACGTCGCTGATCACCTACCTGCGTGACAACGATCTACCCAAACCCGCTGCGCTGGCGCTGTTCTCGCCGGAGATCGACCTCGACCTCGACCACGATTCGGTGGTCGACAACGCCCCCTTCGACATCCTGCCGTGGAGTATCCCGGTGGCGCCGTACCTTCGGGGCGTGCAGCCCAACGACGACAGGGTGTCGGCGGTGTACGGACACCCCGATCCGGAGTGGTTCCCGCCGACATTCGTCTGCTGGGGTGAACGTGAGATGTTCCGCGACGGTATCCGCAGCTTCGTCGAGGTGCTGCGCGATGCCGGTGTGCCGCTGTCGGTGATGGAGGAGGAAGGGATGTTCCACGTGTTCCCGATCCTCATGCCGTGGGCCGAGTCGTCCAAGCGGGTGCTGCGCAAGCTCGGCGAGCTCGCCGACAAGCACGTCACCCCCGACCCGGATGCCCGGCCGACACACTGAGCAGTGCACACCGGGTAGGGCCACAACGGGTGTGCCGGTCTCGCCGGCACGTGGGGTCACGTGCCGGCGAGGGTCGGGTCAGATGCGGCGGTACGGTTCGCAGCCCGGCGGTGCCTTGGGCGGCTCCCGCAGTTCGATCTCCGGGATGCTCAGGCTCACCGGGGTACCCTCGGTGAGGGTGAACTGCTTGCCGTGATGGGCCAGGTCGATCGGCGGCCCCGACAGCAACCGGTAGGTGGCCATCGACTTGTCCACGGCCACCACGATCTTCGAGTCGCGGACCACCATGCGGAAGGACAGATAGTCCAGCCGCGACGGCAGCCGCGGTGCGAAGGTGATGTTGCCGCCGAAGTCGCGCATACCGCCGAACCCGGCCACACAGTCGGTCCACGCCCCGGCCAGCGCGGCGATGTGCAGACCGCTGGTCACGTTGTCGTGCAGGTCGTGGAGATCGGTGAACACCGATTCGACGAGCAGGTCGTAGGCCAGGTCGAGATAGCCCACCTCGGCCGCGGTGACCGCCTCACAGCACGCCGACAGCGACGAGTCGCGCACGGTGATCGGGTAGTAGTAGTCGAAGTTCCGCAGCTTCTGCTCGGGGGTGAACCGGTCACCGAACATGTACATCGCGAACACCAGGTCGGCCTGTTTGACCACCTGCTTGCGGTACAGGTCGAAGTACGGATAGTTCAGCAGCAGAGGGTATTTGCCGCGTGACGCCTCGAAGTCCCACACCCCGAGGTGGGTGAAGGCCTCACACTGCTGATGCACCCCGAGTGCCTCGTCGTAGGGCAGCACCATGTCGTCGGCACACGATTCCCAGTGTGCGGTCTCGGCATTGGTGACCCCGAGTTTGTGCGCCAGGTCGGGGCGACGGTGCACTGCGGTGATCGCATCCCGGAAGTTCTGCTGGGCGGCGAGATTGGTGAAGATGTTGTTGTTCACCACGGCCGTGTACTCGTCGGGGCCGGTGATGCCGTCGATCCGGAAGTTGCCGTCGGCGTCGTGATGACCCATCCCGGCGAACAGCCGCGCGGTCTCCACCAGCAGTTCGACGCCGCACTCCTCCTCGAACTGTTCGTCGCCGGTGGCGCGCAGATATCGTCCGGTGGCATTGGCGATGTCGGCGCTGACGTGCACACCGGCGGTACCGGCGGGCCAGTAGCCCGAACACTCGTCACCGTTGATCGACCGCCACGGGAACATCGCACCGCGCTGGGCGAGTTCGGCGGCCCGGGACTTGGCCTTGTCCATCGTGGCGTGCCGCCACCGCAGTTCCTCGCCGGCCGCAGCGGGGACGGTGTAGGTGAGCATCGGCAGGATGAAACTCTCGGTGTCCCAGAAGGTGTGGCCGTCATAGCCGGGACCGGTGAGGCCCTTCGCCGGGATCGCCCGCGACTGACCGCGGGCACCGGCCTGCAGGACGTGGTAGAGCGCGAACCGAATCGCCTGCTGCAGTTCGGGATCGCCGTCGATCTCGACGTCGGCGTCACGCCAGAAGTCCTCGAGGTAGGCCACCTGGTCGGCCTTCAGCGACTCCCAGCCGGTCTCCATCGCCATCGCCAGGGCGGCGTCGACCTGTGCTCGCAGGGCGGGCACCGACCGGCGTGCCGACCAGCCGTAGCCGATGTACTTGGTCAGGCTCAGCCGGCTGCCCTGCGGGACGTTCGCGGCCACCGTGAGCCGGGCGAGGTCGCCGTCGGCACGGATGAACGTGTCCGCGCGATCGGGGAAGTCGATCTGGTGGTCCATGCCCGCCGCCATGTGCAGACCGGAGGACTTGGTGTGGTGCACCAGGATTCCCCAGTAGTTGCGGCAGGTCGCGAGGTCGGAGACCAGCGGTGCGTCCAGGGCCGCCGCCAGACGAGGATCGTTGCCGGGCGTCGGGATCGGTTCGTTGGCCAGCAGATCCGACTGCAGCACCAGCTTCATGTCCTCGCCGACCGGCTCCACCTCGTAGTGGATCGCGGCGATGGTGCGCTTGGTGAACGAGACGAGGCGTTCGGATTTGATCCGCACGGTCCGGCCGGTGGGGGAGGTCCACAGGGTGTTGCGCCGCAGGGTGCCGGTGCGGAAGTCGAGTACACGCTCGTGCTCCTCGGTGCGCCCGTACCGGAGATCCATCGGCTCGTCCTCGACGAGCAACCGGATGATCTTGCCGTCGGTGACGTTGACCACCGTCTGCCCGGATTCCGGGTAGCCGTAACCACTTTCGGCATACGGCAGACCGCGCTGCTCGTAGAAGCCGTTCAGGTACGTACCGGGATGGTCGACCGGCTCGCCCTCCTCGAAGCTGCCGCGCAACCCGATGTGCCCGTTCGACAGCGCGAAGAGGGTCTCGGTGCGACCGAGCATGTCGATGTCGAGCCCGCGCCAGCGCAGCTGCCAGGGGTGGACGTCGAAGCCGTAGGCGTGATCAGTGTTGCTCATACAGGCAGCAGTTCCTCGAGATCGTTGACGACGATGGACGCACCGGCCGCGGTCATGGACGCAGCCTGTGTGCCGCCGACCCGGTCGATGCCGACGACATAGCCGAAGTGGCCGGCGGCGCCGGACTGCACTCCGGAGATCGCATCCTCGAACACAGCGGCCGCCGAGGGTGGCACACCCATCAGCTCCGCGCCGAGAAGATACGAATCGGGGGCGGGCTTGCCGCGCAGCCCCCGCTCGGAGGTGACGAGTCCGTCGACCCGCACCTCCACGAACTTCGACAGGTCGGCCGCGTCGAGGACGGCCTTGCCGTTCTTCGACGAGGTGACCACAGCGATCCGCAGCCCGGCGTCGCGAGCCGCCTGCAGGTAGCGGACCGATCCCGGATAGGGCATGACCCCACCGCTTTCCAGGTTTTTCAGGAACAACTCGTTCTTGCCGGAGCCGATCGCCGCAGCGGTGGCCGGGTCGACGTCGGTGATCCCGCGCGCGGCGAGGAAGGCCGCGATGCCGTCGTCACGGGGACGGCCGTCGACGTAGTCGAGGTAGTCCTGTTCGGTGAACGGGACGAAGCCGGCTCCGTCTCGTTGCCGCAGGAAGGCGTCGAATGCCGCCTTCCACGCCTGCTGATGCAGCACCGCGGTACTGGTGAGAACACCGTCGAGGTCGAACAGGGCGACGGTGACGGTATCTGGCAATCCCAACACGATTCGCAACGCTACCCGCCGGTGGCGTGCTCGGCGCGCTATGCGACGTAACCGTGTCCGTGCGGTGGCGTGTCGGCGACGAGACGATGGCGATGTGGGGTGGACCGCAGGTCGGTGAATGTTCAAAGATGGGGCCATGTCTCGTCGCTTCGCCCAGGTGGATGTGTTCGTCTCCGGTCCGGTCACCGGCAATCCGGTCGCAGTGGTCCTCGACGCGGAGGGTCTGACCGGTGAGCAGATGGCGGCGTTCGCGCTCTGGACCAACCTGTCGGAGACCACCTTCGTGTTGCCGCCGACCGATCCGTCGGCCGACTATCGCCTGCGGATCTTCACCCCGACCCCGGCGGGCGTCGACGGGGAACTGCCGTTCGCCGGTCATCCGACGCTCGGTTCGGCGCATGCCTGGCTGGCCGCCGGCGGGGTGCCGCGCGGCGAGGTGATCGTGCAGGAGTGCGGGATCGGCCTGGTGGAGATCCGACGCGATGCCGACCGTCTGGCGTTCGCCGCCCCCGGGCTGCGGCGGTCGGGCCCGATCGCCGACGACGATCTCACGCGGGTGCGCGAGGCCCTCGGCCTCGACGCCGGCCACGTCCTGGGCGCCGCCTGGGTGGACAACGGTCCGCCGTGGATGGGTCTGCGGCTCGACTCCGCCGCGCGCGTCCTCGACGTGCGACCCGACTACGCCGCCCTCGGCGCGCGTGATGTGGGACTGATCGGCGCCTACGACGAGGGCAGCCGGCCCGGCACCGACGTGGGCTTCGAGGTGCGGGCCTTCGCGCCGGGTGTGGCGGTGCCCGAGGACCCGGTGACCGGCAGCCTCAACGCCGGGCTGGCGGTGTGGCTGCGCGGCGAGGGGGTGCTGCCGCCGAGTTATGTGGTGTCGCAGGGGACCGTGCTCGGCCGCGCCGGCCGGGTCTACGTCGACGATGACGGGGATCACATCTGGGTGGGCGGGCGCAGTGCCACCGTGATCGACGGGAGCGTCGCTCTCTAGAGTTGGGCGCATGTCCGATTCCTCCCTGCCCGACGCTGCGCAGCAGCACGGTTCGCAGCAGAACGGTTCGCAGCAGTCGGGTTCGATGAAGACCGAGTCGGCCAAGGAGGCCAAGAAGCGTCGTCGGCGGGAGCCACCGCCGGACCCGGCGCCGCTGCCGGGCCTGGTGGATGCGCACACCCACCTCGCCGCCTGCGGTGGCCGGGATGCCGAGTCGGTCCGCGCGATCCTCGACCACGCCCAGGCGGTGGGGGTGGAGGCGGTGGTCACCGTCGCCGACGACATGATCGACGCCCGCTGGGCGGTACAGGCCGCGCACTGGGACGAGCGGGCCTTCGCGGCGGTCGCCCTGCACCCGACGCATGCCGGTGAGCTCGACGACGCCGCGCGCGCCGAGCTGGAGGAGATGGTCGCCGATCCGCGTGTGGTGGCGGTGGGTGAGACGGGGCTGGACTACTACTGGCCGGGCAAGTCGGAGTCGGCGGCATCCCCCGAGGTGCAGAAGGACGCCTTCGTCTGGCACATCGACCTCGCGAAGCGGATCGGCAAGCCGCTGATGATCCACAACCGGGAGGCCGACCAGGATCTGCTCGACATCCTGGCGGCCGAGGGCTCACCGGAGGTCGTGATCATGCATTGCTTCTCCGGTGACCGAAATGTTGCACGCGAATGTGTCGACCGCGGGTACCTGCTGAGCTTCTCCGGGACTGTGAGCTTCGCCAATGCCGACGAACTTCGTGAGGCGGCTCTCCTGGTGCCCGACGAGCAGATCCTGGTGGAGACCGATGCGCCGTTCCTGACCCCACATCCCTACCGTGGCCAGCCGAATCAGTCGTATTGCCTGCCGTACACCGCCCGCGCACTGGCCGCCATCCGCGGAACCGACGACGAGACGATGGCCGGAATCCTGGGCGGCAATGCGCGACGCGCCTATCGGGCACCTTTGCAGTAATCACCCCGGCTCGTTATCGTATTGTGATCCGTCGCCGATTCAGTTCGCGGCACGGGGGGACCATGTAGTCGACCAGGATGCTGCTCTTGTCTGTAATCGCCAGAATCCACCAGCTCGAATCGATGCGTGCGCGCGTGGCCATCGGGGCCGTGCTCGTCACTGTTGCCGCCGGCGGTGTGATGGGCGTGACGATGCACAAGAACGTCACCCTCGACGTCGACGGCCAGAAGATCCAGGTCGCCACCATGTCGATGGACGTCGACTCCCTGCTCGAGTCGCAAGGCTACGACGCCGCCGACGGCGACATCGTCTCGCCGGCGCTCGACGCCGGGTTCTCCGACGGCCAGACCATCACCTTCCACCGGCAGAAGACCGTCACCCTCGACATCGAGGGGGAGCGGCGCACCGTGCAGACCACCGCGGTCAACGTCGCCCAGCTGCTCGCACAGCAGGGGCTCGACCAGGCCGCCGACGACCCGAACTTCAACGCCGCCGGCCCGATCCCGGTGGACGGAGCCGTCGTCGACGTCACCCTCCCCAAGAAGCTGACCATCGTCGACGGCGGGGTGAAGTCGGTGAAGTCGGTCCCGGCCGAGACCGTCGCCGAGGTCTTCGAGCGTCTCGGTGCCCCGCTGACCGCAGCCGACGAGGTGACCCCGGCCGCCGACACCAAGGTCCGCGACGACATGACCCTCGACGTCACCCGGATCCGGACCTCGGAGACCACCGTCGAAGAGGACATCACCGCTCCCGATGTCACCCAGGACGATCCGACGCTGATCAAGAACCGCCGCGTCGTCGTGAAGAAGGGCACCCCGGGGCGGGCCAACGTCACCTATGAGGTGACCACCGTCAACGGCAAGATCGTCAAGCGCACCAAGCTGGGCCAGCAGGTGCTGACCGAACCGGTCGCCGCGACGGTCAAGGTGGGCACCAAGCCCGGCGCCCCGTTCGTGCCGCTCGGCTCGGTGTGGGATGCCCTCGCGCAGTGTGAGGCCACCGGCAACTGGGCGATCAACACCGGCAACGGTTTCTACGGTGGTGTCCAGTTCGACCAGAACACCTGGGAGCGCTGGGGCGGACTCGAGTACGCACCGCGCGCCGATCTCGCCTCCCGTGAGGAGCAGATCGCCGTCGCCTCCAAGACCCAGGCCGCCCAGGGCTGGGGTGCCTGGCCGTCCTGCTCGTCCAGGCTGGGCCTGCGCTGAGCACCGACGACACGCCTGCCGACACCGATGTCCGGTTGCTCGGCCCGGCCCAGATCCGGCGCCTTGCCGACGAGCTCGGCGTCCGCCCCACCAAGACCCTGGGGCAGAACTTCGTCCATGACGGCAACACCGTGCGACGCATCGTCGCCGCCTCCGGGGTGGGCGCCGACGACACCGTGCTGGAGGTCGGTCCCGGCCTCGGGTCGCTGACCCTGGCGCTGCTCGGTACCGTCTCGCGTGTCGTCGCGGTGGAGATCGACCCGGTCCTGGCCACCCGCCTGCCGGCCACGGTCGCCGAACAGGCACCGAGCCGGTCGGCGTCGTTGTCGGTGGTCACCGCCGATGCGATGAGCGTGCGCGCCACCGATCTGCCGTATGCGCCGACGGCCCTGGTCGCCAATCTGCCGTACAACGTCGCGGTCCCGGTGCTGCTGCATCTGCTCGCCGAATGTCCTTCGATCACAACCGCTCTGGTGATGGTGCAGGCCGAGGTGGCCGACCGTCTCGCCGCACCCCCCGGCAACCGCGTCTACGGTGTGCCCAGTGTCAAGGCCCGCTACTTCGGTGACGTCAGCCGTGCAGGCGCGGTGGGCCGCAACGTCTTCTGGCCCGAACCCAAGGTGGAATCCGGGTTGGTGCGGGTGCAGCGGACCGACGCCCACTCCGCCGATCCCGCCGCGCGCGCACGGGTGTTCGCGGTGATCGACGCGGCATTCGCCCAGCGCCGCAAGACGATGCGTTCGGCGCTGGCCGGCTGGGCCGGATCACCGGTCGAGGCCGAACGGCGGCTGCGTGCGGCCGGGATCGACCCGCAGATCCGCGGCGAGAAGCTCGACGTCGACGACTTCGTGCGTCTGGCCGCCGTCGAACCCGCCTGAATCCTCGACGGCACCTGCTCGACGGCACCTGCTCGACGGCACCTGCTCGGCGGTCCCCGTTCGGCGACACGGCAGCGCGCCGACGCGTCTCGATGGCCGCCGGAGCGGTGGCATTCACTATCCTTGACGCGTGTCTCCCGCATCCCTGTCGGTGATCTCGGGTGCCGTCACGGTGCGCGTCCCGGCCAAGATCAATCTGCATCTCGGCGTCGGTCCGCTGCGCGACGACGGCTACCACGACCTCGTCACCATCTTCCAGGCGTTGTCGCTCTACGACGACGTCACCGTCGCGCGGTCGGCCGCGACGACCGTCACCATGTCGCGGTCGGGTGGTCGCGGCGCCGACACCGAATCGGTGCCGCTCGACGAGAACAACCTCGCCGTACGGGCCGCCCGGGCGCTCGGCGAACACGTCGGACGCGATCCGCGGGTGAGTATCGACATCGTCAAACGCATCCCCGTCGCCGGGGGGATGGCCGGCGGCAGCGCCGATGCCGCCGGTGCGCTCGTGGCCTTGGCGGCCCTGTGGAAGCTCGACATCTCCCGCGCCGAGATCCTCGAACTCGCGGCCGGCCTCGGCAGCGACGTCCCCTTCTCGGTGCAGGGCGGAACCGCACTCGGCACTGGTCGCGGCGAGCAGCTGATGCCGGTACTCGCCCGCGGTGAACTGCACTGGGTACTGGCGTTGGCACGCGAAGGTCTCTCGACACCAAAGGTTTTCGCCGAGCTCGATCGGTTGCGGGAGAACCGGGCCGACGAGTACTCCGGTGCCAACCCCCGTCCGGACGCGCTCGTGCAGGCACTTGCCGGTGGCCGGCCGCAGGAGATCGCCCCGCTGTTGCACAACGATCTGCAGCCGGCCGCGCTGAGTCTGCAACCGGCACTACGGCGCACCCTGCGGGCCGGGATCGACGCCGGGGCGCTCGGCGGCATCGTGTCGGGCTCGGGTCCGACATGCGCATTCCTGTGCTCGGGCGCCGAGGATGCGGTGGCGGTGGCCGCCGAACTGTCGGGGGCCGGGGTGGCCCGCTCGGTGCGCACCGCCGCCGGTCCGGTGCCCGGTGCCACCCGCAAGCCGCCAGAGGAGTGACCCCGGTCTCGTCGACTTCTCGCTAAGCTCGATCGGGTGCGTCCTGCCACCCGAACCCGAACCGGCCCGTCGTCGCCCACGCGACCGCTGCGTCGGCTCGTGTCGACGGTCGGGGCGCTCGCGGTGTTCGCCGGCGCGGGTGTGGTCACCACCGCACCGGCATCGGCCGCACCCGATGCGGGACGTGTGCTGTCGACCGAGGCGATCGCCGGTGCCGACCTCCCGTCCGGTGCCGCCTCCGGCACCCGGCTGACCTATGTGACCCGCGACCAGAACGGCCGGCCGGCCATCTCCACCGGGGTCGTCTACATCCCGTCGACGCCGGCACCCACCGGGGGACGCCGCATCTTCTCCTGGGCGCACGGCACCACCGGGATCGCCGACGAGTGCGCACCGAGCCGCACCCGCAAGGGCGACGGTGTCGACGCCCCGATCCGCGACGCACTGAGATCGGGATATGCGGTCACCGCCACCGACTACGCCGGACTCGGATCGGCCGGGGAGACCGAATATCTCGGCGGCAAGGCCGCGGCGCACTCGGTGCTCGACCTGATCCGCGCGGCCCGGGCCCGGGATGCCTCACTGAGCGCCGACTGGGTGTCGGTGGGGCACTCGCAGGGCGGGCACGCCGCACTGTTCGCCGGACACGAGGCACCGTCGTATGCACCGGAGTTGCGGCTACGGGAGATCGTCGCCTTCGCCCCGGCCTCCGGCGTCGAACGGCTGATGGCCGGTGTGTTCACCCCCGACGTGCCGAGTCTGGGCAAACTCAACGTCGTCAGCGCGCTGTTCCTCTACATCCTGGCCGGTCTCGACCACGCCCGACCCGACCTGCACGTGACCGACCACCTCACCGCCGACGGCAAGCGCTACCTCGACCTGGCCCGTTCGGCCTGCAACGGCGAGGTGTCCGAGGCGATGCGGTCGGTGGCGCCCGGTGCATTGCTCGACTCGTCGCTGCGCACCACGGAGTTCACCGACGCCCTCACCGACTACATGAGCGTCCCGACCAGTGGCTATCCGGCGCCGATCCGGATCGACCACGGCGTTCTCGACCCGGTGGTCCCGTACACGCTGACCGCATCGCTGGTCCGCTCGATGCGTTCGGCCGGGACCGCCGTCGATCTGCACACACATCTGCGCGCCGACCACACCGACGTCGTGACCAAGGCGCTCGGCGAGGTGATCGGGTCGGTGTCGTCGGCATTCGGCCGCGACTGATGGCGCCGGCCCGGGACCGGCGCCGACCGGGACGCTGTGGCCCCGTCGGGTGGCGTGTCACGCGTCGTTGTTATCGTCTACCAGTGCTTTCTGCCTGCTCATCGGTACTGATCGACCCGTCGACCACGGGGGAGGTCCGCTGATGGCCACACCCCTGCTCGGTGCCGAAGGCCTGCACCTGGAGTTCCCCACCAAGGTCGTCTTCGATTCGCTCACCCTCGGCATCGAGGAGGGCGACCGGATCGGCATCGTCGGCCGCAACGGCGACGGCAAGTCCAGCCTGCTGGGCATGCTGGCGGGCCGGATCGAGCCGCAGGCCGGACGCGTCACCCGGCGTGGCGGCGTGCGCTTCGGGGTTCTCGCCCAGGGCGACGAGCTCGACCCGGAGTCGACGGTCGGCCACGAGATCGTCGGCGACCGTCCCGAACACGAATGGGCCGGCGACCCCGAGATCCGGGATGTGATCAGCGGATTGGTCGCCGACATCCCGTGGGATGCGCGGATCGGCGGGCTCAGCGGCGGTCAGCGCCGCCGGGTGGCGCTCGCGGCGCTGCTGGTCGGGGAGTGGGATCTGATCGCCCTCGACGAGCCCACCAACCATCTGGACGTGGAAGGTATCGCGTGGCTGGCCGACCACGTGAAACGTCGGTGGGCGAAGAACTCCGGCGGACTGCTGGTGATCACCCACGACCGGTGGTTCCTCGACGAGGTGTGCACCGAGACGTGGGAGGTGCACGACGGGATCGTCGAACCGTTCGAGGGCGGTTACGCCGCCTATGTGCTGCAGCGCGTCGAGCGTGACCGGATCGCCGCGACGATGGAATCCAAGCGCCAGAACCTGATGCGCAAGGAGCTGGCCTGGCTGCGCCGCGGTGCGCCGGCCCGCACGTCCAAACCGAAGTTCCGGATCGAGGCCGCCAACCAGCTGATCGCCGACGTCCCGCCGGTCCGCAATCCGATCGAGTTGCAGCGCCTGGCCGTCGCCCGGCTCGGCAAGCAGGTCGTCGACCTCGAGGAGGTCGGGGTCCGCTTCGGCGAGCGTGAGGTGCTGCGGGAGATCACCTGGCGGATCGGACCCGGCGAGCGCACCGGCATCCTCGGCGCCAACGGTGCCGGCAAGTCGACCCTCCTCGGCCTGGTCTGTGGCACGGTGGCGGCCACCAGCGGAAAGGTCAAGCGCGGGAAGACCGTTCGGATCGGCATGCTCGACCAGCAGTTCTCGCAGCTGGCCGACATCGGCGGCGACAGGGTGCGCGAGGTGCTGGCCGAGACCAAGACCACCTTCACCATCGACGGCAAAGACCACACACCGGCGCAGCTACTCGAACGACTCGGCTTTGCGCGCGAACATCTCTCGGCACGTGTCGACGACCTGTCGGGCGGACAGAAGCGACGTCTGCAGCTGCTGATGTTGCTGCTCAGCGAACCGAACCTGATCGTGCTGGACGAGCCGACCAACGACGTCGACTCCGACATGCTCGCCGCGATGGAAGACCTGCTCGACTCGTGGCCGGGCACGCTGATCGTCGTCTCGCACGACCGGTACCTGCTCGAGCGGGTCACCGACCAGCAGTACGCGGTCCTGGACGGACGGCTGCGGCATGTGCCCGGCGGCGTCGACGAGTATCTCGCCCTGCGTGCGGCACATGTTGCAGCACACGAGAATCCGACCAGCGCGAGCTCGTCGTCATCGGCGGCGGAAACGCAGGAAGGGTTGTCGGGGGCCGAACTGCGTGCGGCACAGAAGGAATTGTCGGCCCTCGAACGCCGCCTGGAGAAGCTCGGCACCACCATCGAGAAGGTGCACAACGAGATGGCCGCCCACGACCAGGGCGACTACGAAGGCCTGGCCAAGCACACCGCACGGCTACGTGAACTCGAAGACGAGGTCACCGAGACCGAAGAGCGCTGGCTCGAACTGTCGGAGCAACTCGGCTGAGGTCTCTCGCCGCTGAGTGAGAGCCGCGTCGGTGTCGGCGACCGTCGTGATGGTGGTTGCGTGTCGACGTCGGGTGGCGGAGGTTTCGACGGGCGCGTCGTCGCTTGCGCTCCTCGCTGCTCAACCATCGTTGGTTGGTCGATGGGCGCGTCGTCGCTAGCGCTCCTCGCTGCTCAACCATCGTGGGGATGAGGTGCTGCGGGTGTGCTTTTGGTGGTTGAGCAGGTCATCCTCGCGATAGCGAGGCTGGCCGTTGTCGAAACCTGGTGGGTTGTCGGTGTCGGTGAGCGTGGTGGTGGTTGCGTGCCGTTGTTGGGTGGCGGAGGTTTCGACGGGCGCGTCGTCGCTTGCGCTCCTCGCTGCTCAACCATCGTGGGTTGGTCGCTTGCGCTCCTCGCTGCTCAACCATCGTGGGTTGGTCGCTTGCGCTCGTCGTCGGCCCAACATCGTGGGTTGGTCGTTGAGCTGGTTGCCGGTTCACCCGGCGTCGGAGCTGCGCACCTGGTCGAGTCGTGCAGCGAAATCGCCGATCATGGCCCCGGTCACCTCGGGCTGGATCAGCGGATACAAGTGGGTGGCACGCGGGATCACGCGGACCTCGGTGTCTTGGGACAATGCGGCGAATCGCTGTTCGTGCATACGGAATTGGTCCCATGCACCGTTGGCGAGCAGCGTCGGACCCCGGTAGCGCGACAGTTCGGCCAGTGCGTCGAAGCGGGCCACCTCGTCGACGACGTCGGCTATCGAGTGCAGGGCGAGACCACCGGCCTCCATGTCCTCGGCGACCTGACGGCCGACGGCGAGCCGCGTCAGGATCTTGCTGATCACCGCCGATCCGCCGGGCAGCATGCCGGTGAGGAAGCCGAACAGCCGGAACGGTGCGGCGAGCATCCGACTCGGCTGCGCGGTGGAACCCATGACCACCAGGCCGGCGATGCGGTCGGGGTGACGGCCGGCGGCCGCCATCGTCACATATCCGCCGAGTGAGATCCCGGCCAGGACAACGGGTCTGCCGAACTCGTCTGCGGTGTCGAGGACGGTCTGAACCGCGTCGTCGAGGCTGAACTTCTCGGCGAACCGCTGTCCGTGGCCGGGGAGGTCGGGGGTGCGGACCGCCCGCCCGTCGATTGCCGCGGCGATCCGGCGCATCGATGTCCCGCTGACCCGCAGTCCGTGGATCAGGACCACGGGAGTGGCGTCGTCGAGCACTGGGGAAGGAGTGCTCGACGGCGTGGGTTCGAGGGTGATGTCGGAGTCGTCGCAGATCATCGCGGGCCAGTGTGCCGGGCCCGCCGAACCCGGTCCAGGCCCCGCACGCAGTGTTCACGTCTGCTCACACAGTGTTCACGTCGCCGTCGGCTTCCGGCGCGGCCTCGTCACCCTCGCCGTCGTCACCCTCATCGTCGTCGGGTTCGCCGACGCGGACCTCGCGGTCGATCCCCACCTGCTCCCGGAAACCGGCGTCGTGGCTGACCAGGATCAGGGCGCCGGTCCACTTCTGCAGTGCCTCGACGAGTTCCTCGGTGGTGGTGATGTCGAGGTTGTTGGTGGGCTCGTCGAGGATCAGGAGCTTGGGGATCGGATCGGCGAGCAACGCCGACGCCAACGCGACCCGCAGACGTTCGCCACCGGACAGCTCGGTCAGCGGCCGGTCGGCGGCCCTGCCGCGGAACAGGAATCGGGCCAGGTGCGACCGCACCTGCTGGACCGTGCGGTCGGGATGCTCGGCCATCAGGTGTTCGGCGATCGTGCGGGTGGGATCGTCGAACGTGATCCGCTGGGGCACCAGTGCATAGGGGACGAACACCCGCCCGGAGGCGATCAGTTCCCGGATGAGGGTGGTCTTCCCGGCCCCGTTGCGCCCGACCAGGGCGATTCGTTCCGGTCCGTCGACGTAGAGCCGCTCGTCGTCGATCACCTGTACGCGCGTACCCATCTCGGGGTCGGGCATCGCGATGTGTGCGGTGTGGTCGGCGCGGATTCCGTCCTGGGCGGACGCGAGACGGCCGGCAGCCGCATCGACGTCGGCTCGGTGCGCGGTACGGAACTTACCCGCCGACACCTCCGCGGCGTTCCGACGCAGTCCCGCGACGATCTTGGGTACCCGCTTCTCCCGCTCGGCGCGGGCGGCGGTGCGGGCCCGCCGGTCCAGGGCGATCTGGGCGTCGACCATCTCGCGTTTCTGCCGGCGAAGATCGTTGGCCGCGTTGGCCACCGCGTCGGCCGCAGCAGCCTGTTCGGCGTCGATCATCGACCGATATACCGAGTACGGACCACCGAACTGACGGATGTGACCGTGGTAGAGCTCGAGCGTCGTGTCGACGCGTTCGAGGAGTTCGAGATCGTGGCTGACCAGCACGACGGTGCCGGCGAACCGTTCGATCATCGTGAACAACCGGCCCCGTGACCGCTCGTCGAGATTGTTGGTCGGCTCGTCGAGCAGCAGGACGTCGGGGCGGTGCACGAGTCGCGCGGCGATCGCCAGCATCGTCGACTCCCCACCGGAGAGGGTGCCCACCGTGCGGTCGAGATCGGCGACCAGACCCAGTGCCGACAGCTCGGCGACAGCGCGTTCTTCGACGTCCCAGTCGTCGCCGACGATGTCGAAGTCGGCCTCGTCGACCGAACCGTTCTCGATGCGCCGCAACGCTGTTCGGGTCTCGGTGATCCCGAGGACATCACTGATGGTGGCGTGCGGATCGGCGTCGGGATGCTGGGGGACCAGTGCGGTACGCCCCGGCACCGAGACACTGCCGCGGGTCGGTCGCACCGTGCCGGCCATCAGGTGCAGCAGCGTGCTCTTCCCGGCACCGTTGACACCGACCAGCGAACACACGCCGGAGGGGACGACGAACGACAGGCCGTCGAAGACCACCGAGCCGTCGGGCCACGTGAAGGAGACGTCCGAGAGGGTGATGGAGGAGGAAAGGTCGTGCGCAGAAAATGATGCCATGTGAGGCTCCTGAGGTGGTGGGCAGAGCGCGGCGAGACTCGCGGCGCTGCGGGAAACCGACCTCAGATGTTCATATTCTGCGGATCACTCCTCTGGTTGGCGACAAGGACGGGGACCACCATAGCGCGTGATCCCGGCGCCCTGTCAAGGAACTCGGTGGTCACGCGATAGCGTGAACACCATGTCGTTCATCCGCACCTCCGTCGCCAACGGGGTGGGAGAGGTCATCCTCGATCGCCCGAAAGCACTCAATGCACTCGACCAGTCGATGGTCGACGACATGTACGAGATCCTCGGGGAGTGGGGTGATGACGACGATGTGGAGACCGTGCTGGTCACCTCGGCGAGCGAGCGCGCCTTCTGCGCCGGTGGTGACATCCGGGCGATCCGGGAGTCCGCCCTCGAGGGCGACACCGAGGCCATCACCCGCTACTTCGCCCACGAATACCGGCTGAACCAGCTCATCGCCACCTACCCCAAGGCCTATGTCGCGTTGGTCGACGGGCCCGCGATGGGCGGTGGCCTCGGGATCAGCGTGCACGGGGAGGTGCGGGTGGTCAGCGAGAAGGCGATGATCGCGATGCCCGAGACCGCGATCGGCTTCCTGCCCGACGTCGGTTCCACCCACTTCCTGCCGCGCCTGCCGATGGGTGTCGGAATGTGGTTGGGACTCACCGGTTCCCGCGTCCTCGGAGAGCAGGCACTGTCGGTGGGACTGGCCACCCACTTCGTGCCGTCGGCGCGGATCGGTGCGGTGGCCGAACGGATTCGGGCCGGTGCGCCGCTGGGTGAGGCACTCGCGCCCGAACCCGCCGAACTCGATCGGCACCCACTGTTGCCGCTGGACAAGATCGGGGAGTACTTCGCCGACACCAATGTCGCCGCGATCATCGGCGGACTGCGTGGCGCAGTCGGCGACGACTGGGCGGCCCAGATGCTCGACCTGCTCGCGGCGGCATCGCCGACGAGTCTGGCGGTGACCGCCCGTATGCTCGAACTCGGCGAGGCGTCATCGCTGGACGAGTGCCTCGAGCGCGAGCTTCATGCTGCCGAGAAGATCACCCTCACACCGGATTTCGTGGAAGGCGTGCGGGCCGTTCTGGTGGACAAGGACCGGGATCCGTCGTTCTCGCCGGCATCGGTCGACGACGTCGACCCCGCCGAGGTGGCACGGATCGTCGGCGCCTGAGGCGTCACGGCGTCAGGTCGAACCAGCCGGACAGGCGGGTCGGCTGCTCCGACATCGTCGGCGCCTGCGGTGCCGACGTCTGTGGTGCCGATGTCTGCGGTGCCGACACCGCGGGACCCGGTGCCGGGGCCGCGGGCGCATCCGGGGCGCTCGCAGTGGCCTCGTCGTCGGTGATGTCCTCGCTCGGGGCGAACGGATTGGCCCGCGTGGTGACCGCGGTCGGGCAGTCGAGGTGGCCGGCCATCCGCTCCCCGGTGACGGTGGTGAGCGCGAGGCGGCACGTGGACGACGTCCGGTAGACACCGCCCACCGACACCCCGACCTGTGCGGTGATCACCCCGGTCAGCGGTCCGACGGTGGGCCGGACGGCACCGATCGGCGGCAACACCCCGCCGGTGAGCTCGCCGACGAGGAATTCCAGTTGCGCCCCATCGGTTCCCGGCCCGGCGAAGGTGAACAGCAAAGTGTCCGGCGGCACCTCGGGGGCCGGGTTGCCGGACTTGTCGAACTCGTAGCAGGACGTCTCGGACGCGCCCTCGGGACCGGTGGCCGGGGCGATCGCGATCAGCATGTGGCCGTGGGTGAACCGAAGACCTGTGCCGCTGCGGTCGACCCGCCCGGCCGGCGGGTCCTGCGCGCAGCGTTTCGCATCCAGGGGCACCGAGACCGCCGGTGACGTCGGCGACGCCTCGGACGAGGCGGGCGACGCGGCGTCGGAACCGGCACATCCGGTGAGCAGGACACCCGCCAGCCCCAGACCCGTGACAGCCATCGACATGCGAGAACGGTTGACGCGCATGACGTCTCAGTCGGCGGTGGCGACCAGGGGCTCCAGGGTCAGGTCGGGGTGTTCCTTCTCGATGTACTGCAGCCGCCACTTGTCGCTGAACAGGGCGAGCAGGGCGCCGTCGGTGCGGGTGAACACCTCGACACCGCGCTGACGGTTCAGCTCGTCGGCGCTCTCGGCGTCGGTGCGTCGGGCCAGGGTGTAGCCGAGCGGATCGATCACGGTGTCGACGTTGAACTCCGACTTCAGCCGCGCGGTGACCACCTCGAACTGCATCGGTCCGACGGCTGCGAGCACCGGCGAGGCATCACCGCGCAGATCGTTGCGCAGGACCTGCACCACGCCCTCGCTGTCGAGCTGATCCATCCCCTTGCGGAACTGCTTGTACTTGTCGGCGGTGGTGGCCCGCAACGACGAGAAGTGTTCGGGCGCAAACGACGGGATCGGCGGGAACTGCACCTTGGGGTCGTTGAAGAGGGTGTCGCCGGGGGCCAGTGCGGTGGCGTTGACCAGACCCACCACATCACCGGGGTAGGCGGTGTCGACGGTGGAACGGTCGCGGCCGAACACCGCCTGGGCGTACTTGGTGGCGAACGGCTTTCCGGTCTGCGCATGCGTGACCACCATGCCGCGCTCGAACTCGCCGGACACGATCCGCATGTACGCCAAGCGATCTCGGTGGCTCGCGTCCATGCCGGCCTGGACCTTGAACACCACCGCACTGAAGGGGTCGGTGGGTTCACGGACGGTGCCGTCGAGATCGGTGCGGCCGGCCGGGGCGGGGGCGAGCTCGACGAGGGTCTCGAGGAGCTGTCGCACACCGAAGTTGAGCATCGCCGAGGAGAAGATCATCGGTGAGGTCTCACCGGCCAGGAACAGTTCCTGATCGTGGTCCTGGCCCATCTCGGTGAGCAGTGCGCTCTCCTCGCTGGCCGCGACCCACTCGTCGCCCTCGCGGGCGGCGGCGGCCTCGGCGTCCATGATCTCCTCGGGGGCGATCTTGGCGCCACCGGCGGTGCGGGTGAAGTGGATGTACCGGCCGGTGCGGCGGTCGAGCAGGCCGCGGAAGTCGCCGGCGATACCCACCGGGAAGTACAGCGGGGTGGGGGTCAGGCCGATGCGTTCGCTGATCTCGTCGATCAGTTCCAGCGGGGTCTGTCCCGGACGGTCCCACTTGTTGATGACGGTGATCACCGGGATGCCGCGATGGCGACACACCTGGAACAGTTTGAGGGTCTGCGGCTCGAGGCCCTTGGCGGCGTCGATCAGCATCACCGCGGCGTCGACGGCGGTGAGCACCCGGTAGGTGTCCTCGGAGAAGTCGGCGTGACCGGGGGTGTCGACGAGGTTGATCACCGCGGGCTCGTCGTCGTCGGACCAGCCGGCCGGGGTGTAGTTGAACTGCAGCGCGGTGGAACTCACCGAGATACCGCGGGCCTTCTCCATCTCCATCCAGTCGGAGACGGTGGACTTGCGGCCGGCCTTGCCGTGGATGGCGCCTGCCTCGCTGATCATGCGGGCATGGAGCGCCAGGGCCTCGGTCATCGTCGACTTACCCGCGTCGGGGTGGGAGATGATCGCGAAGGTACGTCGGCGCTTGACCTCATCGGCAACAGAACTCACCCATCGAGGCTATCGGGCGAGGTCGTGGCGCCCACAACCTCCCCCGGGGAGTGGTCGCATGCCGGCCCGGAATCCGGGGCCGGAATGCCACCACTCACATCCGGGGTCTACTCGAACGGGACGGGCGGCAGGGTGACCACCTGCGAGGCGTAACTGAGGCCCGCGCCGTAGCCGAGCAGCAGTGCGGTGTCGCCGGGCCGGGCCTTGCCGGTGGAGAGCAGGTCTTCCATCGCGAGCGGGATCGAGGCGGCCGAGGTGTTGCCGGTGTGCTCGATGTCGTTGGCGACGACGGCGCCCTCACGCAGGTGCAGGTTCTTGGCGAGCAGATCGTTGATCCGCGAGTTGGCCTGGTGCGGGACGAAGACGTCGAGATCGGTGGCGTCGACCTTCGCGGCCTCGAGTGCACGCTGGGCGACCTTGCCCATCTCGAAGGCGGCCCAGCGGAAGACCGCGGTGCCCTCGAGCCGCAGGAACGGACGCTGGACGCGGTCGCCGTCGAGGAAGGTGACCCAGTCGATGTCCTGGCGGATGGCGTCGTACTGGCTGCCGTCGCTGCCCCAGATCACCGGGCCGAGCTGCTGCTGCTCGGTGGGGCCCACCACGACGGCACCGGCGCCGTCACCGAAGATGAAGCAGTTGGTGCGGTCGGTCATGTCGAGGGCCACCGACAGCTGCTCGGCGCCGATCACCAGCACGTGGGTCGCACTGCCGCCGCGGACCATGTCGGAGGCCAGCGCCATGCCGTAGCCGAAACCGGCGCAGCCGACGGTGACGTCGAAGGCGGGCACACCGTTGCAGCCGAGCTGGGTGGCGACGGTGGTGGCACCGGCCGGGGTGAGGAGCAGGTGGGTGTTGGTCGCGAGGATCACCGCGTCGATGTCGGAGCCGGAGAGCAGCGCATTCGCGATGGCCTTGCGGCCGGCATGGACGGCCATCTGGGTGACGTCCTCGTCGCGGCGGGCGAACCGGCGTGACTTGATGCCCGTACGGGTGTAGATCCACTCGTCGGAGGAGTCGATCTGCTGACAGATCTCCTCGTTGGTCACCACGCGTTCGGGACGGTATGCACCGATCCCGAGCATGCCGATGTTGTTCACCCCGGAGGTTTCGGCGATCACGGCCATGATGGTTCCTTCCGTTATGCGACCCGACATAGACCGTCTCACATTCACCCACTACTCGGAAGTAGCGGTGTCCTGTTCGACGGATCGCCGGGCGATCATCTCGTGGTAGCGGGCGCGGTCGGCGGTCATCTGATGCCCCGGGTCGTCGGCGGGCGGGGCCCACGCCGTGGAGGCGAGCCGCAGCCGTCCCGACCGCAGGTCGGCGACGACGTCGGCGAGCCAGGTCAGTTCCGCCTGCGCGAGGTCGCCGAACAGGGCGAGTGCACGCAGGGCGTGAGGGGGAGCATAAGGGTTGGCCGACGGGTCGCCGTCGTCGCGGTGGCGTTGGAGCTCGGCGGTGGCCCGTCGGAGACGCTCGTCGAGGAGTTCGAGCGCATGCTCGTCACCGATCAGCGGGAGCAGGCCGAATGCCGCCTGGAATGCGGTGCGGTCGAAGATGTCCACGTCGAGGACGGCCTCGGCGATCAGTTCGTGGAGCCGTCGTGTGCCGGTGGCGGTGAGCTCGTACACGGCGACGTCGCGGGAGCCGTCACGCAGGTCGTGGCGGGTGAGCAGGCCGGATCGGCTCAGCTGGGTGAGCGCGTGGTAGATCGAGCCCGGTTGCACGTTCAGCCAGCGATCGACCTGCCAGGACAGCAACTCGCGCCGGATCTGGTAGCCGTTCACCGGTCCGAACAGGCCGACCGCGCCCAGCAGCAGCATCTGGGTCGACGTCGATCGCATGGTGATAACCCCTATCAGGCCGGTCGGTCCGGGTCTTTGTGATGTCGCGGACCGTAGCTGTCCGCTATTCGATGAATTCTTCTCGTCGAGCCGGTCGGTACCGGTGGATGGCGGTGGACGCCGTCGCCGAGGGGTGTGGCGTACATCACCATCATATGTTCAAATTTGAATAGTCGACGGAAGTCGGCTTCTCAGGTCACAGGAGAGCGATCATGATCCACGCACGAGGTCTCGTCCAGACCTTCCGGACCGGGCGCGGCAAGCAGAAACGAGAGGTGCGCGCCGTCGACGGCGTCGACCTCGACATCGCCGAAGGGGAGGTGGTCGGCTTCCTCGGGCCCAACGGTGCGGGCAAGACCACCACGCTCCGGATGCTCACCACGCTGCTCCGTCCCACCGCGGGTACCGCGACGGTCAACGGCTACGACGTCGTCGACGACGCGGTGATGGTGCGCCGCAGCATCGGCTATGTCTCGCAGGCGGGCGGCACCTTCAGTCAGGCGCAGGCCGGCGACGAGGTGGTCGATCACGGCATGCTCTACGGACTCAGCCGGGCGGAGGCGACCCGCCGCGGCAAGGTGCTGTTCGAGAAGTTCCAGCTCGACGGACTCTGGGAACGCATGCCCAAGAACATGTCCGGCGGCCAGAAACGACGCCTCGACATCGCGATGGGACTCGTCCACGACCCGACGCTGGTCTTCCTCGACGAGCCGACCACCGGACTCGATCCGCAGGCCCGCGCCAATCTGTGGGAGCACATCCGTGCGCTGCGCACCGAGCGTGGCGCGACGGTGTTCCTCACCACCCACTATCTCGACGAGGCCGACGAACTCTCGGACCGGATCCTCATCATCGACAACGGCAAGATCGTCGCCGCCGACACCTCCGACAATCTCAAGGCGCATGTCTCCGGAGACCTCGTCGACCTCGAGGTGACCGAACTCGCCCATGTCGGGGTGGCCGCCGAGAAACTCGCCTCGATCGCCGGACACATCGAGACCGAAGGACGACACGTGCGTGGACGCGTGCGTCGCGCCGGTCGCGAGGTACCCGGCCTGCTTCGCGATCTCACCAGCACCGCAATCGAATTGGATTCCATCGAGGTGATCCGCCCCACCCTCGACGACGTCTTCCTCACCATGACCGGACGATCCCTGCGCGACGCCCAGGCCACCACCGAGGATGCCGCCGAGACCGAACTCGACAACGAAGGGGCGCTGCGATGACCTTCCTGCGTGAATCCCAGATCGTCTTCCGCCGCCAGATCCGGATGAACCTGCGCAACCCCGCGTGGGTGCTGATCGGTGTGATGCAGCCGGTGCTCTACCTGGTGCTGTTCGGCCCGCTGCTCAAACCCCTTGTCTCCCAGTTCCCCGGAGGCTCCGACAACGCCTACACCTTCCTCGTTCCCGGACTCCTGGTGCAGCTGGGCATGTTCGGTGCCTTCTTCGCCGGCTTCAGCCTGATCGGCGAATGGCGCGAGGGCGTGGTGGAGGCCGAACGCGTCACCCCGGCCAGCCGCACCGCACTGCTCACCGGGCGGCTGATGCGCGACGTGCTGCAACTGTTCGTGCAGGCCCTGATCCTGGTGCTGCTCGGCTGGGCGATGGGCATGCGCGGCTCGATCGTCGGGGTGATCGTCGGCATCGTGATCACCCTGATCATCGGTGGCGCATGCGCGGCGTCGTCGAATGCGTTGGCGCTCACCACCAAATCCGAGGATGTGATGGCGCCCGTGATCAACATGGTGATGATGCCGGTGCTGTTGCTGTCGGGGATCCTGCTGCCGATGACACTCGGCCCCGAATGGTTGCGTCACGTCAGCGCGATCATGCCGTTCCGCTGGGTCGTCGACGGTGTACGAGATGCGTTCGGCGGCAACATCGCCACCATGGGAGTGGTGTGGGCACTGGTCGCATCCCTGATCCTTGGCTTCCTCGGTACCTGGTGGGGCACAGCGGTGTTCCGAAAGGAAAGCGCCTAGTACTCGAGCTCGTCCTCCCGGATGAAGATGCCAGCGGCTCGGCGTTTGGTGTCTCGGGCCTGAGAATCCTCGAGATCAATGGCCGAGACCTGACGATCGGTCGCGCCGAAACATCGGCCCGGCTGGTCAGGCTGATCTGCAGGCCGCGATGCCCTCCACCGTCAGGAACTACGCCGCGGGCGCCATCGACGGAGACGTCACTGAGCCGATCCACCAGCGAGCCGCACCAGAAGAAATCGACAAGACTGATCTGCCGGATTCGAATTGCGGCTCGACCTTCAGGGAGGCCGTAATGGGTGTGGCTCCGGTGAACCGGTCGGAGCCTCCGGAACAGTGGACTGCCGGGCTCATGGCCGGTCACCGGTTCATCCACCTCAGTGATTTCTCATGCTCCCAGGCCGGGAGTGATCAAGACCAGTTACACCAGATCAACAGTGGTCGCCGGTGGCGATGCCGAGGACGAGGCCACCTGCGAGGTCGGTGATTTGCGGCATGACAAGGCTTCTCCAGAGTGGGGTGGCCGATGACCAGCTGTGCGTGACGGCTTGTCGATGCAGCCGTTCAGCAAGTCGACCGCGCTCGTTTCTGGTTCGGTCTGTCTGTCTCGGAAACGCTCGCGGCCCCAAACAGTGTGGTTCAGGGTGGCCAGTAGATGCTGAGGTACAGGACCTCGTGGCACCATCGCCGGCATTCGTCGGCTTCACCGGAATCTCAGTATGACGTAATGAGAAGGACGAGAATGAAGACCAAGTAGCCGGCAATCCCACCACCAACCAGCGTCGCAAGCCCGGCTGCGAGACTTTGAGTTCTGCGCCTTACCACCTCGCTGATCGCGACCACGACAGCGGCCAAGAAGGCGATCAACAGCCACACCTGAAGTAGTGACATGGTCAGCAGACTTTCCAAGCGCCTTCCCGTGACGTTGTGCCCCAAGTCCATGTTTCTGCTCGGCGCCGCCCACGCGGGCCGGGCAGGCCGACCATGCACGCGGAAGGCCGGCCGTCGACGCCCGCTCAGATGCGCATATCCCCAACCGGATCCGACGCTGTCCCGGTACCAGACCGGTACCGGGGCAGCGTCACGGTCTACCCGAGGTCGTCGAAGCTGGTGACCTGCGGCGCCGGGGGCAGCGTCACGATGGCCCCCGCATAGGAGAGTCCGGCGCCGAATCCGAGGAGCATCGCGGTCTGGCCGCCCTTGGCCTTTCCGGTCGCGAGCATCTCCTCCATGGCGAGCGGGATGGATGCCGCCGAGGTGTTGCCGGTGTTCTCGATGTCGTTGGCCATCGGCAGGTCGTCGGGGAAGCCGAGGTTCTTCTTCATCAGCTCGTTGATGCGGGCGTTCGCCTGGTGCGGGACGAACACCTCGATGTCGTCGACGCTCACGCCGGAGGTCTCGATCACCTGGGCCAGGGCCTTGGGCAGGGTGATCGCCGCCCAGCGGAACACCCGCGAGCCCTGCATGGTGACGAACATCCGGCCGACGGGCTCGGTCTCGGGGTCCTTGTGCTGGAACTCCTGTGCCCGATCCATGTAGGCGGGGATGTCGAAGTTCTGGCCGATCGCGTCGGCACTCTCGCCGTCGCTGCCCCAGACGGTGGGGGAGATTCCGTTCTCCTCGCTCGGCCCGACGACCACCGCGCCGGCGCCGTCGCCGAAGATGAAGGCGGTGTTGCGATCGGTGGGTTCCATCACCACCGACATGGTCTCCACGCCGACCACCAGCACGTACTCGGCCGAACCGGCGCGCACGGTGTCGGCGGCGATCCCGAGGGCATACCCGAATCCACCGCAGCCGGCGGCGACGTCGTAGGCGGGAATGCCGTTGAGCCCGATGTCGAAGGCGATGATCGGGCCACCGTGGGGGATCTTGGTCTTCCAGCTGTTGGTGGCCAGGACCAGGGCGCCGATCTTCTCCTTGGGCACACCGGAATTGGCGATCGCACGTTCGGCGGCCGCGGCTGCCATCGACCGGGCGGTCTCGTCGCCGCTGATCCAGCGACGGTTACGGATGCCGCTTCGCTCGAAGATCCACTCGTCACTGCTGTCGAGGACCTGGCACACCTCGTCGTTGCTGACCAGACGTTTCGGTCGATAAGCGCCGATCCCGAGCATCGCGACGTTCTGATGTCCGGTCTTCGCTGCGATCTGTGCCACCGTGTCTGCCACTCCTCGAACCCTCCGCGCACCCACCCCGTTGCGGATACGCCTGCCGATTCTAAGACGTGAGGGTGTGCTCACCATCGGACCAAGGTCCTGTTCGGCGCGTTACCGTCGACGCTGTCGGGCCCGGCTGTGAGCCGCCGATCACCAGGCGTGGACGATGTTCTGCGCCACCTCGAGATCCTTGGCGATCAGTAGTTCCACGGCGTCGGCACCGTTGGTGATGAGCAGATCGACCTCGTCACGCGCCCCGGACGGAAACGGCTTGAGGACGTAGTCGGCGGGATCCTGGCGGCCCGGCGGACGTCCGATGCCCAGGCGGACCCGCAGATAATCGCGGGTACCGATGGCCTGGCTGATCGAACGCAGACCGTTGTGGCCGCCCTCGCCGCCGCCGCGCTTGAGCCGGACGAGGCCGAAGTCGATGTCGAGCTCGTCGTGCAGCACGATCAGATCGGCCGGCGCCACCTTGTAGAAGGCGGCCAGCGGCCCGATCTGGCGCCCGGTCTCGTTCATGTAGGTGCGGGCCTTGGCGACCAGCACAGAACCGCCGGCCAGCGGTACCGATGCGACCTCTGCGCCGGAGCGCTTGTGCACCGTGTACCGCTCGCCGGCGGCGGCGACCAGACGATCGGCGACCATGGCGCCGATGTTGTGTCGTGTCTTCTCGTACTTCGGTCCGGGATTGCCCAGCCCGACGATGAGTTTCACGTGAAGACACTCCTGTTGGTCGGTGGATCAGTCCGTTCGGACCGTGATCACTCGGCTGCTTCGGCGGGGGCCTCAGCACCCTCGGCGGCCTCGGCGCCCGAGTCCTCGGCGGCGGCAGTGGCCTCGTTGACGGCCACGATCAGGGTCTCGGCGTCGCTGATCAGGGTCACACCGGCAGGCAGCTCCAGGTCGGAGGCATGGATGGTGGTTCCGGCCACCTTGCCGTCGACGTCGACGACGATCTGCTCGGGGATCGACAGGGCGTCGGCCTCGACCTCGATGGCGTTGGCGTCCTGGACGACCAGGGTGCCGGACTGGGCGTCACCCTCGACGACGATGTTGACCTCGACGGTGACCTTCTCGCCGCGCTTGATGACCAGCAGGTCGGCGTGCTCGATGTAGTTGCGGATCGGGTGGACGTCGACCTGCTTGGTCAGCGCGAGCTGGTTGGTGCCCTCGATGTCGAGCTCGAGCACGGCGTTGGTGCCGTGGTTACGCAGAATGGCGGCGAACTCGCGGGCCGGGATGTTCAGGTGCTGCGGGTCGGTGCCGTGGCCGTACAGAACGGCGGGGACCTGGCCGCCGGCACGGGCGCGACGGGCGGCACCCTTGCCCTTCTCGGTGCGGGTGGTGACGGCGATGTTGTTGGTCTCGGTTGCCATGGGCATCTCCTTTGTGGGCGGCCGGCTCGGATGCCGGTTGGCGGTCGGGTCCCGGCAGACACGCCGCCCCACGACCGCCACGATGCGCACAGAGAGGGCACCGGAACAGATGTGTGGTGGTCGCGCCGATAACGGTGAACGCTCACCCTCGCCGAGACAACCCGAAAAGGATAGCCGATCACCTGCGCCGATGTCATATCCGGGGCCGGATGCCCCCGAGTGCGTCCCGGGCGAAAAGGTGCTCCGTGTGATGTGCTCGCGGGCATACTGGCCGTCATGACCTCACGGACCCCGATCGAGATCGTCACCGGATTCCTCGACTCGCTCGCCCGCGGCGACGTCGACGCCGCGATGCTCGACGTCGCCGACAACATCGACTACACCAACGTCTCGCTACCCACCGTTCGTGGAAAACGTAAGGTGGCCAAGATCTTTGCCGCGATGAAGCCGGCCCGCCTGCGGTTCAACCTCGAGATGGTCAACATCGCCGAGGACGGCACGGTGGTGCTCACCGAACGGATCGACGAGATCTCGCTGGGACGTCTGCACCTGCAGTTCTGGGTGTGCGGGCGATTCGAGGTGCGCAACGCGCAGATCGTGGTGTGGCGCGACTACTTCGACTACCTCGACATGACCAAGGCGCTGCTGCGGGGGCTCGCGGCCCTGGCGGTGCCGTCGCTGGTGACACCGTTGCCGGCGCCGGGGGCGGTGTCCACGAACCGGCCCTGAGTGCTGCGATGGCCGGCCGGTCCGCGGGTACGGTGTGAGCGTGGATGCGACGATCTATCACAACCCGAGGTGTTCGACCTCGCGTAAGGCCTTGCAGGCGCTGCGCGACGCCGGTGTCGAACCGACCATCGTCAAGTACCTCGACGAGCCGTACACGCGCGAAAGACTGGTGGAGCTGTTCGCCGACGCGGGGCTCACGCCGAAGCAGGCGGTGCGCAAGCGGGAGGCGCTGTATGCCGAACTCGGTCTCGCCGAGGCCTCCGACGACGAGATCCTCGATGCGATGGTGCAGCATCCGATCCTGGTAGAACGTCCGATCGTGGTGACCGACAAGGGAACCCGGATTCCAAGGCCCTTCGAGAAGCTCGACGAGATCCTGTAGCGCCACGACATCGTCGCCCGGAGCCGTGTGCCCCGGGCGACGAGGTCGTGTCACCCGGGGTCGAGGACGAAGTCGTGACGTACCGAATCACGCCCCTGCTCATCGGGTTCCGGGTCGAGGAGTGATCCGGGCCCGGCCGCCGGGGTGACATCGCCGCCGAGGCGTCGATCACCGGTGAGGTAGAGCTGGGTGATGACCGGATGCTGCCCCTTGCCGGACACGCGCAGATTCAGGTGTGCCGGTTGCCGCGGATGCCGGTCTGCTGCCCCGCCGCACGTCCCGGTGGGGCCGTCGGCCGGGATCTGGTGGGGCGCAGGCGCGATGGTGGTGATCTCATAGCGTCCCGCACCGTCGGTCACGACCGTGCCCCGCAGATTCCAGTCGGGGACGTGCCGGGTGTACCCGGAGTAGTGGCCCTCGGCGTCGGCGTGCCAGATCTCGAGGGTGGCTCCGGGTACCGGCGCACCCGAGACATCGAGGACCTGGCCGTACAGCACCAGTGGGGGCTGCGCCCGGTCGCGTGAGCGCATCGGGAGGGTGCACCTGGCGGGGAGCAGCGGGGCATCGGCGAGGTAGTACGGACCCTCGATACTTCCCGTGGGGCCCGGGAACTCTCGTGCGTCGATCGCGTCGATGTGGTGCTCGACGAAGGCCGTGGCCGCGCTCCCGGAGCCGAGGGTGATCGGATGCCCGGAGCGGTCGACGACGGTGTCGGGGGAGAGGTCGATGGCGGTCATGGTGTCCTCACTCGTCGGGAGTCGATGCGTCAGGCGGGGACGGAGTCCGGGATGGGCACGCAGGTGGGGGTGAACCTGGCCGTCGCGCCGAACCAGCGGCTGTGCGGGTCGTCGAGGTCGCTGCAGTGGGCGGCGGTCGCCGTCGTCTCGCCGAGATCGTGGAACTTGCTGCGGTAGAACAGGAGTGGTTCCGACGATGTGTCCACGTGCGCGTCGACGATCTCGCCGACGAAGATGATGTGGTCGCCGCCGTCATAGGACGCCCAGGGATTGCAGATCAGTGTCGCGGCGTTGCCGGTGAGCGCCGGGACCGGCCACGCCGCGCTCCACTCGGGTGCGGGAACCCGTGGTTTGCCCGCGAAGTGCATCGCGGTGTCGAGCTGGTCGGCGGAGAGGATGTTCACCGCGAACGGGGCGTCGTGGAGGTATCCGCACGCCGGGGATCGGCGGGTGAGTGTCACCTGACACAGCCGCGGCTCGAGGGAGATGACGGTGAACGCCGTCACCGTCGCGCCGTGGGTCTCGCCCTCGTCGTCGGTGCAGGTGATGACGGTGACACCACTGGCGAACTGGCCGAAGATGCTGCGCATCGTGCGTTCGTTCATGGGGATCAGCCTCCGTGGCTCGGCACCTTCTCGATCGGTGGGAAGGCGGTGGACGTGTGCCGTGGAACCCAATCTATGACCGAGGTCACACCACGTCGATCCGGATTGCGAAGCCACCATCCGGATTGCGTGACGAGATCACCCGGGCCGTCTTCGCGGTCGCCACCTCGCGCTGTCGGCCCGCCGATCACCCCGACCATCACCGGGATCGTGACCCGTCGGCAGTACGCGCCGGCTCCGGGGGACGCACCAAAACAGCCGCGCCGGGTCGTTCACGAGGAACGACCCGGCGCGGTGAGTGATCCGGACGGTGACCGGTCAGGCGATGCCGTCGAACAGGCTGGTGACCGAACCGTTCTCGAACACCTCGCGGATGGTCTGGGCCAGCAGCGGGGCGATCGACAGGACGGTGAGCGTCGGGAAGCGCTTGGACTCCGGGATCGGCAGCGTGTCGGTCGCGATGACCTCCTTGGCGCCGCAACTGGCCAGCCGCTCGGTGGCCGGCTCGGAGAACACGCCGTGGGTGGTGGCGATGACGACGTCACCGGCGCCGGCGTCCTTGAGCTTGCTGACCGCGCCGGCGATGGTGCCGCCGGTGTCGATCATGTCGTCGATCAGCACGCAGGTGCGGCCCTGCACGTCACCGACGACGCGGTGGGCGACCACCTGGTTGGCGACCAGCGGGTCGCGGGTCTTGTGGATGAAGGCCACCGGTGCGCCACCGAGGGCGTCGGCCCACTTCTCGGCCACGCGCACACGACCGGAGTCGGGGGAGACGATGGCGATGTTGTCGGTGCCGTAGTTGGAGCGCACGTAGTCGGCGAGCTGGCCGAGGGCGTGCATGTGGTCGACCGGGCCGTCGAAGAAGCCCTGGATCTGGTCGGTGTGCAGGTCGACGGTGATGATGCGGTCGGCGCCCGCGGTCTTCATCAGGTCGGCGATCAGGCGGGCGGAGATGGGCTCACGGCCGCGGTGCTTCTTGTCCTGGCGGGCGTAGGGGTAGAACGGCAGGATCACGCTGATGCGCTTGGCGGAGCCGCGCTTGAGGGCGTCGATCATGATCAGCGACTCCATCACCCACTCGTTGAGCGGGGCGGGGCAGCTCTGCAGGACGAATGCGTCCGACCCACGGACGGACTCCTCGAACCGGACGAACAGCTCGCCGTTGGCGAAGTTCCGTGCGGTTTGCGGGGTGACCTTGATGCCCAGTTCGTCGGCGACGGCCTGTGCGAGCTCGGGGTGGGCGCGTCCCGAGAACAACATCAGGTTCTTCTGGTTATCGGTGGTCCAGGTCATGAAAACTCTTCTACTCGAACGGATGTGGGCCGTGGTGGACGATGGGCTGCCGGTTGCACCGGGGTCAGGAGCCGTCGGGGTCGGACCGGTCGGCACCCGATGCACGGGCGGCTCGGGCCGCAGCGGTGTCGGGCCGCTTGCGAACCACCCAGTTCTCGATGTTGCGTTGTTGACCCGCGGACACCGCGAGTGCCCCGGGCGGGACATCGTCCCGCACGACGGTACCCGCACCGGTGTAGGCGCCGTCACCGACCCGTACGGGTGCGACGAACATGTTGTCAGAACCGGTGCGGCAGTGTGAGCCGATCACCGTTTGATGTTTGTTCACCCCGTCGTAGTTCACGAACACACTGGACGCCCCGATGTTCGATTCGTCACCGATGGTGGCGTCGCCGACGTAGGTCAGATGCGGGACCTTGCTGCCCGCGCCGATCCGCGCGTTCTTGGTCTCGACGAACGTGCCGATCTTGCCGCCGGCGCCCAGGTCGGTGCCGGGACGCAGGTAGGCGAACGGTCCGACGGTGGCGTCGGCGGCGATCACCGCATCGCTGCCGTGGGTGCGGATCACCTGGGCGCGGTCGCCCACGGAGACATCGCGCAGGGTGGTGTCGGGTCCGATCACCACGTCCTCGCCGATCACGGTGGCGCCCTGCAGCTGGGTGCCGGGCTCGATGCGGGTGTCGGCGCCGATCCGGACGTCGACGTCGATCCAGGTGGTCGCCGGGTCGACGATGGTGACCCCGGCGAGCTGATGGGCCCGCACGATCCGACGGTTGAGGGCACCGGCCAGCTCCGACAGCTGGGCGCGGTCGTTGCAGCCGGCCACCAGGATCGGGTCGTCGACGATGTGTGCGCGCACGGTCTGGCCGTCGCTGTCGGCGATCTCCACCACGTCGGTCAGGTAGTACTCGCCCTGCGCGTTGTCGGTGGACAGGTGGCCCAGTGCGGCGCGCAGCACGGCGGCGTCGAAGGCGTAGACACCGGCGTTGACCTCGGTGATGGCGAGTTCGGCCGCGTCGGCGTCCTTGTGCTCGACGATCGCGCGGACCGCGGCGTCGGCGTCGCGACGGATCCGCCCGTAGCCGGTGGGATCGGCGGCGACGAAGCCGGTCAGCGTGACCGCCGCACCGTCGTCGCCGGAGTGGGTGGCGACCAGCGCGGCCAGGGTGGCGCCGTCGAGTAGCGGCACGTCGGCGGCGGTGACCAGCACGGTGCCGGTGAAGTCGTCGGGCAGTGCCCGCAGCCCGGCGAGCACGGCATCGCCGGTGCCCAGCGGCTGCTCCTGCACGGCCAGGACGACGGGCCGGCCGAGCTGCGTGGCGACGGCCTGCACCTCGGCCGAGACGCGTTCGCGTTCGTGGCCGACGACGGCGATCAGGTGGGCCGGATCCAGTTCGGCGGCGCCGTGCAGGGCGTGGGCGACCAGGGTGCGGCCGGCGAGCGCATGCAGGATCTTGGGGGTCTTGGACTTCATCCGGGTACCCGCGCCCGCAGCGAGGACGATGACGGCGGTCGTCGGTTGGGACGTCTGTGACATGACGGACTCCGATGTCGGGATTCCTGCCTGGCCCGGGGAGGTCAGGTGCCGACACTCGTCGGCGCGGCAACGGAGGCGATCTTACTGAGTGGTCTGCGCCACCCGGTCTCGTCCCCCGGCGCGTCGCACCGCCTGATAGAAACCAATGGGACTCTCATCACATCCACGGCATGACCATGAAGGAGAACTCAATGGCTCAGAAGACAGCAATCGTCACCGGTTCGGCCCGGGGGATCGGAGCCGCGGTGGCCAAGCGGCTGGCCGACGACGGCCTCGCCGTCGCGGTGCTCGACCTCAAGGAAGAGGACTGCGCGGCCACGGTCTCGGCGATCACCGAGGCCGGCGGCAAGGCGATCGCGGTGGGCGCGGACGTCTCCGACGAGGCGTCGGTGGCCGCGGCCGTGGAGAAGGTCGCCACCGAGCTCGGTGCGCCGACCGTGCTGGTCAACAACGCCGGCATCATCCGCGACAACATGCTGTTCAAGATGACCGTCGCCGACTGGGATGCGGTGATGGGCGTGCACCTGCGCGGTGCGTTCCTGATGAGCCGGGCCTGCCAGAAGCACATGGTGGACGCCAACTGGGGTCGCATCGTGAACCTGTCGTCGACCTCGGCGCTCGGTAACCGCGGACAGGCCAACTACTCGGCCGCGAAGGCCGGCATGCAGGGCTTCACCAAGACCCTCGCCATCGAGCTCGGCAAGTTCGGTGTCACCGCCAACGCGATCGGCCCCGGCTTCATCGAGACCGAGATGACCGCCGCGACCGCCGCCCGCATGGGTGTGCCGTTCGACGACTTCAAGGCTGCCATCGCGAGTCAGACGCCGGTCAACCGTGTCGGTGTGCCCGAGGACATCGCGCACACCGTCTCGTTCTTCGCCAGCGAGGGCGCGGGCTACGTGACCGGCCAGGTCATCTACGTCGCCGGTGGCCCCAAGGACTGATCGCCGATCGGGTACCGCGCACTGCCGGTACTGATCACGCTGCGCGGCGAGGCCTGTGGCACAATCGTCTGCGCAGTATTCCCCCATGGTGTAATCGGCAACACTTCTGATTTTGGTTCAGGCATTCCAGGTTCGAGCCCTGGTGGGGGAGCAACGGGAAAGGCCAGCTCAGAGCTGGTTTCGCTTCAGCTCCGCAACCCTCATGTCGATATTTTGTCGACATCGCACGCGAGGACCCCTCGAAAACGAACGACCCCGACCAGGTGTTGGAGCACCTGCCGGGGTCTGGCGAGGGGATCGTCGCATGATCCTCCATCGCGTTGATTAGCACTGTACCGCTCGCGGTAGTGCTGGTCTAGCGTCGCCGCCGATAGGCGGTTATCCCTTCGCCACGAGCCGAAGGGATCTTTCATGTCCTACGAGCTGACCGCGTGGGCGGTCGCCGTCGAGCGTCCTGCCGAAGCCGGCGCCGACTGGACCACAGTCAAACTCACTCTCGTGACCATGGCGTCGTTTGCCGACGCGCAGGGCCGGGAATGCTTCGCCAGCGTCGCGACAATCGCCAGCCGAATGGGTGTCTCATCTGCGACGGTCAAGCGCGCGATCAGCTCGCTAAGGCAGTTGGGGCTCGTCGTCGCCTCGGAGCAGCAATCGCCAGGGCGGCCGACGCGATTTCAGTTCGTCGACGGTGTGTGCGTGACCGAACCTGGGTCACCCATGACCCAGGTCAACGATGACCCGGGTCGTGCCCGACCTGGGTCGCTCGTGAGCCAGGGGGTAGGTCACCCGCGACCCAGGGGGTGGGTCACAGATGAGCCACAAACAAGGTCTTTAACAAGAGATCTAACAGGGGGCGCGCGTCGAGGCGCCGATCGTCCGCGCTTGACGGTGGTCTCCGAACCCCCATCCAAGACATGTGAACGTCACCCCGATGGGACCGACATGCCCTGCGCCGCTTGCGGAGACGCTCGCCGTCGCAGCCAGGAGTTCGAGCAGCGGCGACGGCTGACAGCACTTGAAGCCCAGCGGGAAGAACGGGAATTGGCGGTGGCGGCCGAGCGGGCGGCGATTCGCGAGTGCGACATGTGTGATGACCGCGGATACCGCGGAAGCAGACCGTGTGACCACGATCCCGACGCTGATGCTCGGCATGCACGGGGGATGGCCCAGGTTCGGGCCGTCCTCGCGCGGGGGAGTGCATCGTAATGGATTCCGAAGCGCAAGTGGATGATACGAGTCAATTGTGCGATCTATGCGGTTCGCATGAACTGATTGTCAGCCACGGCTTGAGTGATGATGGGCGGCATCTCTCGACCCGATACCTGCCGACGGCCCGACTGCTCAGTCGTCCTGGCTGGTTCCACGCGCCGTGCCTTCTCAAGCCTCCTTGATCGTCTCGTATGCTGCAAAATCGGGCTAGCAGCAACGTATTTGGCTCCGTCGGGTATTCAGCTGAACAGCCAATTTTCTACTTATTCATTTAGCTAAACGCCCAAACATCTAAGTACCTATTCATCTATCTGGCTGAACCGGAAGGACTTTCAGTGCTCTGCATCGCTGTTGTCAATCTCAAAGGTGGGTCGACGAAGACCACGTCGGCTGCCTACCTGCTCCATGCGCTCGCTGAATCAGGCTTGTCGGTGCTGGGGGTAGATGCCGACCCCGAAAACTGTTCACTCGTCCGATGGTCGGACCTCGCAGAGTGGGCCACGCCAGTCGTCGGGATGCCGGTCAAGGACTTGCATCGACGGTTGGATGCGGTGTCCGAAGGGTTCGACGCCGTGGTCATCGACACGCCGCCGATGGAGTCCGGCCGCGGCATCGTGACCTCGGCCGTGCGCGTGGCCACTCACATTGTGATCCCGATGTCGCCGACGCCTATGGACTTCGATCGTCTGGGTGCAGTTCTCGATCTGATTGACGGCGTCGAACCCTTGCGCGCGGCTCCACCTGTCGTCGCCGCGCTGCTGACGCGAGTAGTGACGAACTCGGCGTCGGGAGAGGTGTATCGGACGGCAGCAAACGAGCTGGTGCCGGTTTTGCCTGCCCGGGTTGCGAGGTTGGAGCGCTTCGCCCAGGCGTTTGGGTGTCCGATTGGCGATGCGCTCAACACCGCGTATGGCGACGCTCTGACCCAGTTGCTCGACATGGAGGTCGCGGAGCGATGACCTCACGAGCTGAACAGATCCGCGCACAGGCATCGCGTGTAGCGTCCCAGCCGTCCACTCGGGCAGCCGCGACCGCGAAGGCGACGAGTCAGACTGCGATGCCGGCGGTGTCGAGGCGGGTCGGCAAGACGGTCAACCTCGATGCGGACCTTAACCGACGGGTTCTGGCCTGGCAGGCCGACGCAGCTCATGCCCTTGGGGTGCCTCGCGTGACGTTCCAGTCCGTCGTAGATGCGTTGCTCACGGAACTCTTGGACGACGATCTGCTTGCGAGGCGTGTCCGCGAATCCCTGGCCGCCGAGTGCGTGGAGAACGAAGGCTGAGCCACCTCCCGAATGATGGCGGGGACGACCGGGAAGACGGCGGCGAGTCGTGTCAGTCTCAATCCGGTGTCACTTTGGCTACAGGTAAGTAAACGTGACTGGTGATCATGAATCGGTCGCCGAATTCGACAGGCGCTCAACATATTTGGTGAGTATTGCCGGAGTTGTAGGGTTGGGTTGAATGGGGTGTGGCGCGCCGAGACGCAGCGGTGTGGTGTTTCAAAACTCATGTCCAAAACTTCTGATGCACTCCAAACATGTTCGTGCGTATGAACTTTGACAGGTAGCTCGCCGTAGATGTGCATAGCATTGCGTTCATGAGCGCAGCCATGAATCAATCTGGAGATCGAGGATCGTTCGTCTCCATCTCCCAGGTGGCGGAGATCTACGGGGTGCACCCAACCACCGTTCGTCGCTGGATCATGGAGGGACGAATCGAGGCGCAACGCGTCGGGTCGCGACTCATTCGGCTCGATCTGGAGTCGGTGTACCGCAAGCTCGGCCGGCCCACGCCGTCGGATGTCTGAGCCTGGGGTTGAACGGCATCCCGCGACACCCAGGCGAGCGTCGCTGTGAGGCACCTACGACCTTGATGCGCACCGATCAAGGGTGCCGAGATGTCCGAGCGGTTTCGTACTCTGTTCCGTGTGTTGGACGAGAGTTTCCACGAGTCGATTGAGGGCATCCGAGAGTTTGCGGTCGCTGCAACCAACGTGGGCCAGGCAGTGGCTCATTTCGGATTGACCGCCGCATATTTCACGCCCCTCTACCGCGAGCCGGGCATCGAATCGATAGACGCGATTGACCGCATCATCGGCAGCAAGGACGACGTCGATGGGCCGCTGCTCACGGCGCATCGTCTGGTCAAGTTCTACGTCATTTCGTCGGGTGATGCACTCCTCTCAGCGTGCGACCTTGTTGGACGGGATTTCCCGATGCACGTCGGTTCGGGCGCCCTCGCGCGCGTTGCTGCTGAGCACGCTTCTAAAGCGATGTTTCTCGCTGATCCCGCGATCGACTGGAGGGCCAGGGTCCTCCGGACTTACGGCCTCTTTCGATCAGCCCTACAGGAATACCGGTCGTCGAACGACGAAGGCTCGACCAAGTTGATCGACGATTGGAAGCGATGGCGCGATCGAACCGGTTCCGAATTCACGGACGTGCCCAAGCAGCCGTCGAGTAGCTCGCGGAAGTTGATTGCGGCGCACTTTGGTAGCGATCTCGGCTACGACGAACTCAGTCGGCCGACGCATGGCAATGCGGTCTGGATGACGCTGGCTGTGATCCAGGAGCAGAAGGGGACCAACTTCATGTGGAGCACCACACTCCGCAATGTGCAGTTCGCGATGGACGTGTGTATCTCCGCAAGCGACCGCCTCTGCCGGCTGTGGAACCTGGATCACGACGACGTGCTTCGCGCTCTCAGTGAGCGGCAATCTTTGGAGCCGATCTCGTGGAAGACGTTGTGCGAGAGGTGCGACTGGGTGCGCGCGGGGGTTGAGCATCTGTCCGCCAACGTCGTCGTCGACTGGGCTGAAGACCCGCAGCCTCCTCGCTGACGTTGCCGTCGTCACGGTCTGCCGCGTGCCAGAGTGTTGAGGTGCTATACGAGGTGCAGGCCACGGTGACTGCTTTACTGTCCACGCCCGGCGGTTGGCGGAGACGCGTGCCCGGGCGTAGTGGCCAACGCCCAGTTCGGACTTCAAGCTGAGGAGAATCTCATGTTTCGCGACGAGGTGACCGCAAGGTACGCCGACGAGTTGACGGACATCAACCGTGCCGAGTTCGAGGACTTCGTGAGCGTGGAGACCGAGAGGCTCAGCGCGGAGCTGATGGCGCTGCAAGCTGATCTCGAAACCCGGCTTCGGGCTGAAGCGCAGAGCATGTTGGGTCGACCGCTGGAGTACCTCGAGACGTTGAGCGTGCTCAGTCGAGCCTGGCAGCAGGCGTTGGAAGAAGTGCGGTCTCAGCTCTGGGAGTCTTGCGCGCCGGCCCCGCATGCGGATGAGGACGATTGGGAATCGAACGCTGCCGTCGCGATCGAGGTGAGCGCGGAGACCGAGGCATTGGTCGAGCGGGTCTGGCCGCACGCAAGCCCGGCATGGCAGGTCAGCGCGGAACTGATTGTGGAGGCCCGGATTGCGGACGGTCTGCCGATTCCGGCGGCTCCTGATCATCCGTTGGTAACCACGCTGATTGCGTTGGTCGACCAGGATCTCGCGCATGATGTCGACGTCCTCTTGCGAGCACGGCGCACGGACTAATCGAGTCGCGACGACGCCCTGGGCCCGCGGCCCCATAGTCCAGGTGGATATGACCAGTCGGCCATATCCGCGCCGCCTTCGCGATTGGGATTGGAATCGCCCGGTCGCGCCAACAAGTGTCTGCTGCCTCGCATAGCGGGTCGGCAGACGTTCACGCCTCTTCCCGGCTCGCGGACGCGCAGCGGAAAACTACGGTGAGCGCTTCTTGTGCAGCCATGGCGGTCGGCATCGGAATACGTCGAATCTGTTGTCGCGCAGACTAACCCGCATGGGTTAGTGCCTTCGGCCTGACGCTACTCGCGCAGAGCAAGCTATATACTTGGGTGCCCCAAGTAGGGATCGGTGCTGGCGCTGCGCTGGCCGATCTGCCACACCTTGGGAAGGCGGTGGGTCTCCATGGGTGGAGTCGCTGCGCTGGCCGGAAGCGAGGAGTGGCGATGAGCGAGGAAGGTGCGGCGCCGAAGTCGCGTCGCCGAAGCCGCCAGTCCAACGTGTCCGGTGGCCGGCAGGTTGTCCACAAGGTGAAGGTGTCGCCCGAGCGGGAGTGTCGGTTGCAGGAAGGCGCGCAGGACGCACGGGTGACTGTTTCGCGACTGATGGTGAAAGGGACATTGGCCGATCAAATTGGACAGACCGCGACTGCACGCCACGATCTCGCGGTCGAGTTGTTCGGCGCATTCCGCTTGCTGGCGTCGATCGCCAACAACGTCACCCAGATCGCGAAGGCGACGAATCCGGACGGCGAATGGCAGGAGGACTGCGCCGCAACGTTAACTGGCTCTTCCTAATTCAGAGTGCGCGCAGGCTTTCTGCGAGTTGGCCGGAGTGGATGAGTGACCGCAAGATGTAGTGGGTGAGGTTACGGAACCCGAGGGCGATGCCGCGCAGATGCTCGAGGCGCCCGTTGATGGCTTCGACTGGGCCGTTGGAGGCGCCGGTGTCGAAGTAGGCGAGGATCTCGGCCCGTCGTGACCACAACGAACGCCCGAGTTGGGCCAGCTCTGATAGTCCGGCGGGCACGCCGGTCTTGATCTTCTTGAGCAGCTTGTACATTGCGATCTTGCTGTCCCGCTTGGTGGGTTGCTCGTAGGCATCGATCAACTCCTGGTAGATCGCGTAGGTGACCGCAACGGCCACGTGCTCCTCGCGGGCATCGAGGCCGCCGCGCAGCCGAGTCTTCTGCTTGTCGGTGAGCAACCCGATCCGGGTCAACAAGGTGCGACGGATGCCGTAGAGCGGATCCCCGGATCGACCGCGATGCCCGCACGTATCTTGTTGCACGCGTTGACGACACAAGGTCAATTTCTCCGCTGCCAGATGCACGACGTGGAAGGGGTCCATCACCACACGCGCCTTGTCGAGGGCTTCGGCAGTGGCGGTGCGATACCCGGTGAACCCGTCCATCGTGACCACCCGAATCCGGTCGCGGAACCCCTGATCCCGCGCGCCGAGCCAGTCTTTGAGCGCGGCTTTGGAGCGGCCGGCGACCATATCCAGCAACCGGGCCGGGCCGGTTCCATCCACGATCGGGGTGAGATCGACCAGGACGGTCACGAAATTCGGATCACCCTTGCCGCGAACGTGTTTCCACTTGTGCTCATCGACCCCGAGGACCCGCACACCGGCCAACCGGGCCGGTGCAGCAGCCAGCTTCTTGACCGCGGCCAGGGCGAGGGTGTTGACGGTGTTCCAGCTCAACCCGACCGCAGCCGCGACGGCCTTCACACTCATCTTGTCGCTGATCATCGCTCGCATGATCCAGGTGGTGGTGCGGCGGGTGACCTGCGCCCTCGGCGCCACGATGGCGCTGATGTCGGCACGAAACACCGACGTCGTGCAGTCGGTGGTGGCACACACATAGCGCGGCACCGACAGGTGCAGCCGGGTCGGATGCCCGACGATGGGCAGATCGGCGACCTCACGGTCGACATGATCACGCAGCCGACCCGCCTGCCCGCACGTCGGGCAGGTGTTCTTCGGGTCCAGGAGCTGGCAAAACAAGTGGGTACGGTCCTCGCCGTCGATGGCGGCATCGGTGATCGTGACGCCGAGTTCGATCGTGCGGCAAATCGTGTCGGCAATAGCGCTACGCTGCGTCATGGGTCCTGTTGGTGTTCGGATGGGTGTGTGAGAGCTTTCATCTTCACACCACAGGACCCGCCACGAGCCCAGCGGCTCACCACCGAATCGGACCTACATCTAGTGGACTCGCACACCCATTCGGGCACTCTCAATCAGGAAGAGCCTCACCTGCTATTCGGCGGACTGGGCAACGGGTGCGTGCGGTGTTGGAGGCGCAAGCATCCACATGATGCCTAACATCACCCGTGGCTCGAGCATGACCGGACTACTCAGCTACCTCGTTGGGCCAGGCAACGCCAATGAGCACACCGAGCCGCACCTGGTGGCCGGCGATCCGGCGATCATGGCGTGGCATGACGACGCGGTGCTCGATGCTGCTACGGCACGCGACATCGCGCGACAGATTGATCAGCCTCGCCGGGTTTTCAAGACCGAGGTGACGGTTCCCAAACGGCGGTGGGACGAGCGTGAACAGCGCAGGGTCGTCGTGCGGGATGACAACGGGAAACAGGTCAGGCAGAACGCTCACGTGTGGCACTGTTCGCTGTCGCTCAAGGCCCGGTGTATGCGGTCGATCCTGCGACCGGCGGGCGCACGGCGGAGCTTGTCGACGGTGAATCGGCGATCACCGACGAGCTGTGGGGCGACATCGCGCGTGACTTCATGCGTGAGATGGGTTTCACCGAGGAAGGACTGGCGCCCGCGCGGTGGGTGGCGGTACATCACGGCCCGAGCAAGAAGGGCAACGACCACATTCACCTTGCGGCGTCGATGGTTCGCGAGGACGGCACCAAAGTCTCCTCGCACAACGACTTCGCACGCGCTCAGCGAGCGGCGGCGAAGTTGGAACGCAAGTACGGGCTCGCGGTCACTCCGGGCCGTGTATCTGGGGCCGCAACGACGCCGGCCCATTCGCGCGCCGAGGAGAACATCGGGGCGGGGAAGGGTGATGAACCGGCGCGACGCACACTGGCCCGCGACGTTCGTGCGTGCGCGACGGCGGTGACGTCAGAGGCCGAGTTCGTTCGACAGGTCCGCGCGCTCGGACACCTGATCCGTCCGCGCTACGCCGCCGGGACCGACGACGTCGTGCAGGGGTATTCGGTGGCTCTGACACCGCGACACGATGACGGATCACGCGACTTCGAAGCGCGTCCGGTCTGGTTCGGCGGTGGACGATTGGGTAAGGACCTGACGCTGCCGAGAAGGCGACTCGGATGGTCGGATTCACCGAGCGCAGCGCTGGAAGCGGCGGGCGAATGGCGACGCGCGAAGCGCGGGCGCGAGCCCCTCAAACAAGCCCGGAAGACGCGACGTCACGGACACGATATGGACGCGCTATACCGCCGCGCGCACGACGACCTCGCGCAGTGGATTCAGTACCTCGGCACTATCGCGGTCGACGATTACGCGAGCTGGGCGAGCGCGGCCGGGCAGACGGCCGGTCTATTCGCTGCGTGGTCGGTCCAGATCGAGGAGCGTCCTGGCCCGCTGGCGCGGGCCGCCGACGGGCTCGGTGCGTCAGCGTCGATTCCAGCGGCTCGTGCGGTGGCGCCGAAGCGCGTCGAGTGCACGAGCCCCGTCGCTTTCCTGTTGCTGACCGCGAGCGGGCGAACAGATTCGACGGTGGCGACTGCCGTGCTGTTGCGTCAACTCCTGAGCGCGGTCGAAGCGATCGCTGCTACGCACGTTGCCGCCGGTCACGCCGCGCGGGCTGCGGCGTTGACCGCCATCACTCGTACTGAACTCGGCGCGTTGGTCGAAGCGACATCGAGAGTTGCGCCGGCCCCGGTCCGCCAGGCGTCAGTAAGCACTGAGTCGGATTGTCGACTTGAAGGCGTTACCGGTCGAGCCAGCGATTTTCCGGCCGTGCCGAAGGCTACGCGCAAAGCGGCGCCCGGCTCGCCTATACCGGCGCGCCTCGACCCGATCACGCCCGCCAATCGCGCGCGACTTGACCCCGCGCGTCGGCGAGGTCAAGAACGTACGGGGCGGTAAGCACAGAAGCGAGACCGTAGTTCGCTCCTGCGCCGCGCGGTTGCCGTGAATGGGTACAGAAAGCGAGCAACCCCAGGGTGCCGTAGCCGAACCTGGGGCCAGACGGATCGTCGGAACTCGGTGAGTTCGGAGAATCCATACCTTGCTCGGTACCGAGTATGCCACTCGGCGCAACTCCATAACAGGGGCTCGCCGCGACCGTGTCCGGCGTCGTCAAAATGTGGTTGACCTGCGTATCTGAACATCAGAATGGCTACGCTCGTCCGGCAGCCAGCCAACCGTGTCAGTGCGGGCTGGCTCCAAGCACAGCAATGAGACGTTCTCTGATGCGCCGCTTGCGTTCCTCGAAGAACGGTAGGAAGTCATTCAACTCGAGCGACAGGCCGTCGAGGTCGTTGTCGGCGAGATACGTGGTTCGTTTGTCTTCGCTGGAGAAGGCGTTCTCGATCCAAGCAGCCGGCAGACTGTCCTGCTTTTCGATGTTGGCGGTGCCGGCGAGCAGTTGGAGGTTCGGCAAGAGGTTGAAGGCAGCCATATAGTCGTCGACTTTGTCGGCTGGAATGTCTGCTTTTAGGAGCTTCTTCCTGGTGAACCGGGACTTGGGGAAGATGTGATCTTCGTGGAACTTCTTACTCAGGTCCAGACCTGGATACAAGACCGACAGCACCGAGAACGTCCGTTGGCCACCGTATTTGAGGTTCAGAAGCTCGTCGATTTCGGCGCTTTCAAAAGTGAGGCTCTTCCCGGCCACAGCCATGGCGTCTTCGATGGCTTCGGCTGGAAAGCCGCTTTCCGAATTGTCTTGCAGGACATCCCGGATGCGAGTCAGGAGCGTGTCGAGACCCGATCCCCAGATACCACGTTTGACAAGTGAACGCGTGACCCATCGCTGGAGTGCGAGCCTATCCGCGGCGTCGGCAGACGAGTCGAGGTACGAGTCACCGGCGTCGCGGAGGTGGAGGTAGTGCGCGACGGGGATTATCACGCTGTTGGCCGTGAGGTTTCGTTCGTTGTACCCGAACTGCTGCAGCAACGTCGCCGCTCGGAGAAGGGCTCCCCTGATCTGTGGCCATGCGGCCTCCACCTTCGCCATGTTCGTCTGGGTGAAGTTGGTGACCTTGAACCGTACATCGACGTCCGCGATAGTCAGTGCGGTCTTCAGAACGACGTCCTTGGAAAACGAGAACTGACGTCCGGCATTGCTGTTGATCTCGGATACGAGTGAGCGCACCTCCTCGCGGGCATCCAAGTCCTGCCACTGGTTGGTGGCCATCGACAGCAGCAGATCGGAATACGACAGCGTAGTGCCGCCGCTGTTGACCCGGACGAAAATCTCCAACACCTTGTCGGCGTCCTGATCGGTGACCAAGAAGTAGTTCATCGGCTTGAGCACGCGTACGGCTTCGTACAGGTCGTAGAGCCGTTGGAAAGCGTCTGCTGACCCTGCGATACCCCGCTTTTCCAGCTCCTTCATGATCGCGGGACCGGCGTTGGCGAGATCAAGGACTGCTCCCACCCTGAACCACTTGTCAATCTCTCCGTCATCTGGATTCGCATCCTGGTCGGTGAGGAATCGAAGATCGTATTTGGTACCGAGTTCTTCGTCGTCCGGGTCGTCGGCGAGGTTGAGGTACAGGCGTTTCGTAGGGAACGCATCAGCGCTATTCCACCACGCGTACTTCTTCTTCTCGGAGAGGCTGCCGTACAGCGCGATGTTCAATGACGTGAGCCGCTGCTGCCCATCAAGAACTGCGGTGGTCCCGCTCCCCGCCGGCACTGTGGCTTTGTCGGCGTAAGGATGGTCGCGCTCGTGGTAGTTGGTCAAGAACTCGTAGAACGTGTAGGACTGCGCGGTCTCAGGCTTGACGTTCCACAGGAGGAATGACCCTACGGGATACCCGCGCATGAGGCTATCCACGAGTTTGGTGATTTGGTCTGCGCTCCAAACGAATTCACGCTGAATCGCAGGCATCAGATATTCGCGCTTGTGGATAGCCGTGAGCATTTCCTCGACACTGCGTGGAGTCTGGAACGACATCTGCTACTCCTCGTTTCACTTGGTCTTTGTCGAGCGTGGTCGATTTAGTCGGTGGAGGTCTCGGACAGGCTGTCCACGATCTTCATCGTTTCGACCGCAACGGTTGTCACCTTCGCGATGAGGCCAACGATGTAGCGCGGGTCATCGTGCTCGTCGCACCAGTCGTTCGGGTCGTTGACGATGCCAGACGCCTTGTCGGTCTTCACTTGATACCGGTCGATGATCCACGCCAGCGCCGATCGTGGGCCGAGCATGTACCGCTCAGCTTCTTCCGGGATGTTGGCGATAGTGACCTTCGAGTTGTAGATCAGCTTCGTGACATCGCTGACGCTCTTGCCAGTCTCTGGGTCTTTTCGTTTGGCCCATTTCATCTTTGATATCCGCCAGGTCTCGCGGTCGGCGGGATCGGCGCCCGGCTTGAGCTGTACATCGACGGGGTACGGCGCGACGTCTTCGTACCCGATGTGGAGGTCGGACAGAGCCAGGCCCGCCGCTGCGAGTTGCTCGAACCGTTCCTGTGACTCTGGGGTCGGGATGTGCGGCAGTATCTTCTTCAGGTCCGCGGCGTAGGTCTCGCGGTAGCCGGGGTCGTGAAGAAGTCCGTACACGTAGAAGAAGACCTCGTCCTTGGTGACCTCGTGGCCGAGTGCGTGCTGGTACAGCTTCAGGATGCCGTCGGTGATGTTGTCGACGCGGCGGTACCCATACTCGTCTACTTCACTTGAGCCGGCTGGGAGATCAAGGGTGCCGTCGTCGGGGTCTGCCTTCTCGTAAGTCCAGCGCGGGAAATACAGTCCCGTATCGAGCAGGTGCAGATTCGGGAGGAGGTCTGTCGCTAGCGCTGTAAATTCGAAGTGAGAGGCCGGACCCGTCAGAACCATTCCGAGGTTCTTGTGATGCACCGTCGGGAACATCGAGTCAAGTTCGCCACGACGGTGACTGAGCATCGGACCGAAGTAGACGTGCTGTTCCTGGAATGGGCGATATGCGCCCAACCGGTAGGAAGCCGCATCATGGCGCGCGGCCGTTCCTCGGCTTAGGTGTTGTTTGAGACTCGATGTCCACTTGATGTGGTCCTCGCGGCTGGCGTCCGGACGGTTCGCGAGAAACGCGGTGACGTCCTTCTCGTTGGGTTTTGCGATGCCGAGGCGCTCAGTGAAGGCGGCGAACGCCTCGAGTTCGTTGTTGTAGTTTTGGATGAGGCGCTGCACATTGGCGCGGAGCGTGATGTTGCTGGAGTTGTAGACCCAGGCATCACGGTTGGTCTGGAGGCCTGCGGACATCAGGCCGAACACACGAACCCCGCCCTTCTTCTCGCCGATCGCAGGCCAGTCGGCGAACTCCTCGCTGCGTTGGTTGACCCAGTCGCCGTGCTCGTTCGGGATGATCGCCTGCCACTCAACGGACTTGAGGTCGCCTCCCGCGACGATCTCCAGCTTCCGCTCGCGTGTCAGGTAATCGCCGATGTCCCGGTACTGGAGCTCGCACGGTTCGGTGCTCGCCGGGTCCTTCACTCCGACCAGTATGGCGACGGTGTTGCGGCTGCCGGAGCCGAATACCTTGCCGCCCTCCCTGCGGGACAGCTCCCCCGAGGTGCGCTGGTTCCCACGCAAGTTGTAGACGTAGATCCGGCTGAACTCCTCGGCGAGCGACATCCGGATGCCGTCGGCAGTGTTGCCCTCGATCCACCCGCCGTTGGAAACGAACGCAACGACGCCGTGATCACCCACCCGGTCGGTGGCCCAGCGGAACGCCCGCAGATACGAGTCGTAGAGACTGTTCTTGTTCGTCGCCGTAGAGCGCTTGGCGTAGGTGTCGGCGATCCGCTTGTCCAGCGTCGGATAGGAAACGTTCGCGTTCAGGTCGTTCGTTGAGTCCTGCCCCACTGAGTAAGGCGGGTTTCCCACAATGATGTGGATCGGCGCGGCGAGCTGCTTGACGATCCGAGAGTTGTTCTGCGGGAACATCTCCGTGTCCATCGAGTCGTCGTCTTCGGTCATTTGGAACGTGTCCGTCAGGACGATTCCCTCGAACGGGCTGTACTCGGTCTTGGTCAGTGCGTGGTATGTGGTCTCGATGTTCACCGCGGCGATGTAGTAGGCGAGCAGCATGATCTCGTTGGCATGCAACTCGCTGGCGTACTTGCGCGTCAGGTCTTCTGGGCGCACCAGGCCCGATTGCATGAGTCGGGTGATGAACGTGCCTGTGCCGGTGAACGGGTCGAGAATGTGTACGGCGTCATCGGTGAGGCCGCGACCGAACGCTTCACGGGAGGCGTGGTCGGCGGCGCGGAGGATGAAGTCGACGATCTCGACCGGGGTGTAGACAATGCCGAGTGCCTCAGCCTGTTTGGCGAATCCGACCTTGAAGAACTTCTCGTACAGCTCCGCGATTACCTGCTGCTTGCCGTCAGCGGTCGTGACCTCTGATGCCCGGACCCGAACCGAGTCATAGAAGCCTTCGAGGTGCTCGGTCTCGGCTTCCAGCCCGGCCCCGCCGAGTTGGTCCACCATCGCCTGCATCGTCCTCGAAACCGGATTGTGCGCCGCAAACTCATGGCCGGCGAAGAGAGCATCGAAGACCGGCGCCGTGATTAGGTGCTGCGCCAGCATCGAAATGGCGTCGTCGCGAGTGATGGAGTCGTTCAGATTGTCCTGCAAGCCTTTGTGGAACTTCGCGAACGCCTCGGTAACGGCCTCGTCGGCGCCGTCGATCAGGATCTTGATTCGGGCGATCAACGCCGCGGCAATGTCGGCGACGTCCTTGGCCCAGTCCTCCCAATAGGTGCGGGTGCCGACCTTGTCGACGATGCGGGTGTAGATGGCTTCCTGCCACTCGGACAGGGAGAACAGCGCCATCTGTTGCGCCATACTTCCACCACTGGCTCCGCTGCCGTCGGTGATGCCGTTGGCGGGGTCGTCGTTCGCGCCGTTAGTCGCGCTGCCAGAGCTTGCACCGCTGCCGATACTCTCCGGGTTCTCCGTGGTCGGGCCAATGTGCCCGCCAAGGAGTTGGTCGGAACCCTGGCCGGTCGCGAGAAGCTCGGCGGAGGTGTTCAGTGCGATCGAGTTGACCATGGCGTTGAAGCGGTCGTCGTGGGCACGCAGTGCATTGAGGACCTGCCACACCACCTTGAAGCGGCGGTTGTCCGAGAGTGCCTGTGACGGTGAGACTCCGGCAGGGACTGCAACCGGCAGGATTATGTACCCGTAGTCCTTGCCCTCGGCCTTGCGCATCACGCGGCCGACGGACTGCACGACGTCGACGACGCTGTTCCGTGGGTGCAGGAACATCACCGAATCCAGCGCGGGCACGTCGACACCTTCGGACAGGCATCGGGCGTTGGTGAGGATGCGGCACTCATTGTCTGGGAGTGGCGCTTTGAGCCACTGGAGCTCGCGGTTGCGTTCGAGGGCGTTGTACGTGCCATCGACGTGGTGAACCTGCACGCCCAGATCAAGATTGGTGGTGTTGACGTCGTGGCCCTCGTTGATGCTGTCGGTGAGCATGTCCCGGTAGGTGTCCACAACGCGGGGAAACAGCTCGGCGATCTTTTTGGAGGCGGCGATGTCCTTCGCGAATGCGACGGCTCGACGCATCGGTGGCTCGCCCGGAGTAAAGCCGGTGCCATCCGGGGTGCGCCCAGCTCGCTTGGCCAGGCCGTTCCACGCGCCGACGATCTTCGTTGCATCGTCAAGACGCAAGTCCCCATCGGGGCCGGCGAGCTGGGTTTGCAGGGGAGCAGCGACCATCTCCTCGTCGACAGTCAGGACGAGGACCTTGTAGTCGGTGAGCAAGCCGCGCTCGACGGCCTCGCCGAACGACAAGCGATGGAACTCGGGACCGTATTCGCCCTCGTCGTCCATCGACGTGATCTCGGCGGAGTGCTCGTCCGCCTTCGTCTTGACCGATTCGTCGAAGATCCGAGGAGTAGCCGTCATGTAAAGCCGTCGCGCGGACTTGATGTAGTCGCTGTCGTGGACGCGGACGAAGTTCGACTCGTCGCCACCTTCAAGTGTGACGCCGGTCGTCCGGTGTGCCTCGTCGCAGATCACCAGATCAAAGGGGTCCACTCCGTCACGTTGCGCCTGCGCTACGACCGGCAGCGACTGATAGGTGGTGAACACCACCGTTAAACCCTTGGCGCGCTTGCGATGTGACATCTCCCCGACCAGTCTGTCGGCGTTGGTGGTGACCGGTACCGCGACGTCGTACGAGCTGATGTCTTCGGCGGCACGCGACACCTTGGTGTCGGAGCAGACTGCGAAGGCTCGGAGGTCCAGCTGAGTCTGCGCAGTCCACTCGCGCAATGTCTGGGACAGCAGCGAGATTGAAGGGACGCAGAACAGGACTCGGGCGTTGCCAGCATTCTCGGCCGCCGTGCGTTCGGCGATCTTGAGCGCCGTGAAGGTCTTTCCGGTGCCGCAGGCCATGATGAGCTTGCCGCGATCGTCGCCCTTGCCGAAGCCGGCGAACACCTTCTCGATCGCCGTGATCTGATGCGGCCGCGGCTCGTGCCGAGTTGCCTCGGCGAGGTGAACTTCGACCTCACCGTCGACCAGGCTCACATCCCAGTCGATGGGTGAGTCGGCGATCTCCGCGAGGCCGATGCGCTGCACCGGGATGGTTTGGTCGTCGAGCGTGTCCTCGGCGTTCTTTCCCCAGCGGTCGGTGGTCGAGATAATGATGCGGTTGGTGAACGGCTTCTTGCCGGATGCGGTGAAAAACGAGTCGATGTCTTCTTTGCGCAGCGTGTGGGTTGGTTCGTAGAACTTGCACTGGATTGCCGTGTAGGCGCCGTTGTCGCGCTCTCGGGCCACGAGGTCGATGCCGGTGTCGGGTTTGCCCTGCCGCCCGGGCCAATCGATCCATCGCCACACCGCGTCGTACTGCTGGGAGAGCATAGGGTCGAGTTCGAAGTACCGGACCATCAGCTTCTCGAACTTGGTGCCACGTTCAGAGTTCGACGGCGCCTCACGAAACGCCGCCATCACCTCGTGAATCGAACCCATGCTCCGTTGCCTCCAGTCGATCGGGCCGTCTGTCGCGAAACCCTATCGGGCGGGAGGCTCGCGTCGGGGCACTCGCGCTTCGGTCCAGCGCGTCGCGGAGGGTTGCTGCGGGCTTTGGTCAGTGGCGGCAGGGCCACGGATCGCGGGTGCACGTGTCCACCTCGGCTGTGGCGCTCACCGGTCTGGCGTCAGCAACTCGCCGGCATCAACGCCCAGCACTTCGGCGATATCGAACAGGCGCTCGTACAGAAGGCCGCGCCGCCCGTGCTCGACCTGGATAAGGACGTTGCGGGTGACCCCCGACTCCAGTGCCAACGCTTCTTGAGTCAGACCTTGCTCGATTCGGAGTGTCCTGATTCGTTGGCCGACGGCTTTGCGGTGCCGGGCCCACGACTCCAATCGACGTGGATCGACTTGAGATGGGCGAGTTGGCACCCACCAAGTACCGAGGATCGCTACCGGAAAGTCTGCCCTACTAGTAGTACTTTGTTGACGTGGTAGCGGAAGCGCGCAGGGAGTGGGCCTCGCCGATGTCCTTGGAGATTCTCGACGAAATGGTCGCGGTGCTGGATGAATGTGGAGCCGTCCTCCTGATGCTCTCCGACGAGGCGGCCCTCAACCTTGACGAGTTGGGCGAGATCGTCGATGTCGCTCGCGGCGAGGCCGTGAACGCGTTCGGAGCGGCGAGCCTGTTGAACAAGTATGCGGAGTTGAGTGAGTCATGGACCGATAACCTGTCGCGCCCTCGTGCGATCTACGCTCGGCACTCGAAAGCAGTGCGAAGCGGCGCGGCGCGTGTGCAGCCGGCGGTGCCCACGGCCCGCTTTCCGATGGCCGAGGAGGCTATCGCGCACGTCCTGGATACTCACCAGCAGTTCAGCGAGACGACCGTCGAGCGTCCGACTTGCTCTGCCGTCGCGAAGTCTAAGGGGCGCAGGTGCACGAAGCCTGCAGCGTGGATGGGTCCGAACGAGTTTCTGCCGCATTGTTACGGCCACCTCGACGCGGATGAGCGACGGCAGTACGAGGAGCGACGAAATAGGCAGGCTGAGCAGGAGAGGCTTCATCGGGCTGAGGTGGTCGAGCAGCTTTACGAAGAAGGCCGCATGGTCGCGGCGGAGTGGGCTGAACGGCGGCGACGGAGACACGTCGAGGAGATCTCGTAGGTGTCCGTGATTCGCAAGTGCGGGCTGCCCGTGAAACGATCGTGTCCTACGAATGAGACCGTGCGAGAGCGCTCGGTTTTCGCCTGGGTGTCGCCGCGTGGAAGCATGGGGCGATGCACAAGACCTCCGCTGGCGATTGTAGTCGCCGCGTTGTTCCGGCCACTTCAGCAACAAGGGCAGGCTGATGAGTCGGCTGCCGATTCGTACTACGGCCGGAGTTCTGCAAGGGCTGGAGCACGAGTTCTCCAACTTCGCGGCCGCTTTCACTGCTGGGGAGTACGTTCTGTGGCTTGGCTCGGGTATTTCGCGCGAAGTAGTACCGAACGTCCAGGCGCTTCTCGTCCGAGTCCTTGAACTGCTCCGCACCAATGTTGACAAGATGGACCGTGGCTGCCCTTACCTGGTAGCGCTCAGGGAGGCGCTTCTTCTCGCTGATCTGTCCGATAGCGACATCGATGCGATCGACCTGGACGCACCGGTGGCCTCATGGGCGGACTGCGATGGAATCGCCAGGCGATTGACCTCGAAATATGCTCAGGTTCTTGACATCCCCGTGGTGGGGCAGCCCGCGGACTTTCTTGTCTGGTCTGGCCTAGACGTTCCCGGTACCTACGGCGACCCTGCGCTCGAACCAGACGTCGAGCACTTCTGCATTGCATTACTGATCTTGGAGGGAGTGGTCTCTTCGGCCGTCACCGCCAACTGGGACGGGCTTATCGAGCGGGCGCTTGCAGTGCTGACGAATGACCCAGATGCGATCATTCGTGTCATCGTCCGTGCGCAGGACTTCCGCGAGGGTCGGGGACAGGCCCAGCTGATCAAGGTCCACGGATGCGCGGTCCGTGCGCGAGACGACGAGGGAGCGTATCGCGCCCTCTTAGTTGCTAGGCAGCAACAAATTTCTGGCTGGACTGAGCGGCAGGAAAACGCCGTCATGCGCAAACACGTGGAGGTTCTCTACACGGACTCCCCCTCGCTTCTGATTGGCCTCTCGGTGCAGGATGCGAATCTGCACACTATGATCGCCAAGGCGATCGAGGAGCTCCCGCGGCCATGGCCACACACACCGCCCGCGGTCGTACTGGCCGAGGAGAAACTTCAGGCGCACCACCGCCACGTTCTTCAAGTCACCTACGGGTCCGACGAGTACCAGACCCATTCGGCTGAGATGAACGACTCGGCAGTACTTCGCTCTTACGCGAAGCCCACGTTGCTGGCGCTTGTGCTCTGGACGCTTTCCGACAAGCTCCTCACACTGCTCTCGTGTCTAGCTGAAAAGTCGGGGTGGAGCGAGGCCGAAACTGATCGTATGAAGGTTGACATTCGACAAGTCCGCGATGCGGTGGCCGCATATGCGGAGCCCGGCAATCACGTATTCCTTGATCGGCTGATCGATCTGGTAGTTCTGATGCTCGGCGTCTTCCGTACCGGGCACGCCCCGGCCAGCGGCAGCGTTAACTACGAGCCGATCTCGGACCGTCCCATCCGCTCGGCCCTGCGTAGCCCCGACTATCCAGCGGCCGCATTCGGGTACCTGGCAACTGCAATCTCGCTGCTGTGGCGTGGTCACTCCGCCAGTGACTGGTCGCTCCTTCCGGGGGCCACCGAGGCCGCAGGAGAGGGCGTTCTCAGGCTTAGAACGAGCGCACCAGCGCCACGCGACCTCCGCGTCTTCGTCGTAAAGGATGCCTCTGCCGCTATTGCGCTCGCCGTAGACGGCCTCGCCGACGAGAGCGACCCCAGCGCGCTCTTCGTCTTGGCTGAACGAGAAACAACCTCCTCCGTGCGTTCGCCCCGTCCCCGGTACGGGCGTGTGGGCGTAACCGGCGCCGCACGCGTCAGCATTGCAGATCTGTACGAAGACGCACGAACGGCGGACGATCTATATGACGCGTTCAAACTTGTCGGAGGTCTCACGTGAGCGAGCTACAAGCAGCTTCTGTCGAGCAGGTAATGGCTGTACTGGAGCGTGGCGGCTACCATCGCCTTCAGAAGCCACTCACCGTCGCTGGTATGGAATTTGACTTCGAAGCCGCTGCCCGCGGGACACAGCGTTCCCACGATCTCGTCGTGGTCACCACTGGCCGGCTTCCGGGCGTGCGCCTCCAGCGGCTCCTAGCGGGACTGGCGCGTTCGCTCGATCTGGCCCATTCCAGGCGCCCGGTTACGGTCGTTGTAGTCGGTGATCTGTCCGCGAGTGGCAGAAGCGAACTCGAACGTCACGCCCGTGTGTTGCACGTCGGGTCCACCGATCCCAGCGAGATGGAGGTTGAACGCGCGATTGCTGTGCTCCTTCCGCTCGAACTTCCTCCCGTCGTCACCCTGGAGGGTAACGACCCATTAGAAGAGGTCTTGACAACTTTGGGACCCGGACAGGACACAGACGAGCAGGTCACGCTGGTACGCGCGGCAATCGGAGGCGCAGACGATGTACGGGCGGCGCTTCGTGACTACGTAAACGACGGTGTTGTCTCGACTGCACCGGAAGGCGCCTTCGATGACTGAAGTCCCCATTCGCGCGATCACGATCTCCGATTTTCGACGTCTCGCCGGCACCCGGACACTGCCGCTTGACGCACCCATCGTGCTGGTCCACGGATCCAACGGTGCCGGAAAGACAAGCTTGCTTTCTGCGCTTGAACTCGGCTTGACCGGGCAGATTCGAAGCCTGCGACGACTTGACCCCCGCTATACGGCTTACCTGCCTACGCTGGGACAAGACTTCGCCACCGTTCGCGTGGAAGTGGACCCTACCCATAAAGGTAAGGACGGTCCTTCGAAGCCTCTAACCGCAGGCGGCAGCAGGATTGAGGGCTTCCCAGCTCTCACAGCCGAGGGCGCTAATTTCTACGGCGAACGCTGCTTTCTCGACCAGGCTTCCTTGGGCCGTCTCCTGGACCTCTACCAGCACCGGGAGGGTAAGCAGGAATCTGCTCTTGCCCAGTTCGTCAACGAGCTGCTAGGCCTCGAACAGCTTGACGCACTTCGTACGGGGCTGAGTGACGCTAACAATCTTCGTCTACTGAAGAACCTCGCCGACCGCATTAAGGACGCCACGATCCAAGCGGACCTTGCCGCAACAGACCTCATTGCGACCACCCGCAACCTGACGGAGGCTAGAGCTGAGGTTGACCGGGCGCGCGAGCGAGCCTATGCCGCTGCTCGATCGATCGGCTTCGACTTGCTTGAAACCTCAACGAATGAAACGGTTGCCGTTGGTGAGAATGCGGATGAAAGACTTATCGTCACCATACGCACTTCGGTAGCCGACCAGGATCTCGACGTCGAACGCAGGCGACTACTGGCTCTCCAACGTGACCTCATCGCCCTTGGAGGACGGCTCGACGCGACCGATGAACGCCCATCAACCCAGGACCTAACGGAAGCGCTTGACCAACTGGATCAAGCCGTGCGGCGGTTTCAGCGCTGGAATAGCGAGCACAGTTCTGAGGTCGCGGCTTGGCAACGTGCAGCACACGAGGCGGGAGTAGAACCCGGTGCGGGTGTCGACACAGACATCGAGCGCGTGCTTAGTGGCGTCCAACGCCTCCTTACCTCACAGGCAGAGCTTCAGATCGAACACCAGGCCATCCAGTCGCGCCACGAAGCTAACCAGCAACGCGTCGAGTCCCTGCAGGAACGCCTTCTCGAAGCGCAGGCACATGCGACCTCACTCGTGGAGGGCCTGGCGTCCATCCGTCCCGCAATTCTTGGCGACATCTGTCCCGTCTGCGATCGCGACTACGCCGAACTCGGCTTGGGGGATCTCGACAAGCACGTCGACGTCAAGATCACTCAACTTAGCCAACAGGGGCGGCGCCTTCTCAATATGCGACGAGAACGGGATGATCTCTTGGCCACGACCGCGCGGACTCAGTCGGAACTCACAGCGACGGCGGCCTCGCTTCTCGATCCTGTACAGATGCGCGACCTCGAAGAGAAGGAGAGGGAGCTCACCACCCTCCGTGAACGGTGGCTGTTGCTGCGTCCAGCAGCCGAAACAGGTCGCGGTCTACGGGCGGCTGAAATGCAGGCGCGGCGTCGTGTCGAGGAGTTGGAAGCCGCGTCGAGCGAGTACCAAATTGTCCGAACTGAACTTGCGCGATGCGCTAGCGTGCTGTCCCGCCCAATACCGGATGGAGACACCCCTCGGGCAGTTTGGGAGAGTCTCTCAAGCATTGCGGGGTCGAGACTGGATGAGATCGGGAACCGAGCAACCGTGCAGGCAAGCGGGATCGCGGCGGCAGATCAGCTGGAGCAAGCCCTCCGGCGGCACGCTGACGCCATCGAACGTGTAGCGACCGCGGCGCAGCACAAGGACGAGTGGGACGTCTGTGTCAAGGAAGGACGACGACGCCAGGCGGTTGCTCGCACTGTCTTCGATGCGGCAACCGAAGTCAGGACTAACGTCGTCCAGCGTGTATTCACCGAATCTCTCAACCGGGTTTGGATGAGTCTTTTCACACGCCTCGCCCCGAATGAGGGTTTCATACCCTCGTTCGGAGTTCCGACCTCATCAAAGGCGGGGCTGGAGTTGGCAATTCACACCGTTCACCGTGACGGAGGTGAAGGCGGTTCGCCTCAGATGATGCTCAGCGCTGGCAACCTCAATACGGCCGCCCTGTCACTTTTCCTCGCTCTCCACCTTGCCGTTAATCCCGTGCTTCCCTGTCTGGTCTTCGACGATCCGGTTCAAGCAATGGACGAGGTCCACGTTGCCCAATTCGCTGCACTCATCCGAACGCTTGCAAGGCAACATGAGCGTCAGGTAATCATTGCTGTTCACGAGCGCGAACTCTTCGACTACCTTGCCCTCGAACTTAGCCCGGCCTACGAGGGGGACGAGTTGCTAACCATCGAGTTAGGCGAGCGGTCATTCGACCGCGATCAAGGGATTAGGCGGCACGTATGGGAGCGCGACTCAGCGATCACGGGTTAGGTTGGCCCGCCTCTGGATTGGTCAGCGTGCACGGTTCAACGGACAATGCAGGTTTACGTCGGTGGTAGACCTTCTAATGCACTGGCGGTTTACAACTCTGGCTCGCTGCGCGCAGGGCTCATCCGTTCGCTGATCTCCCGCTGCCGACCTGCGGCCACATGTTGGTAGAGCGCCGCCATGTCTGCAGTTGTGTGCCCAAGCCGCTCCTGAAGCTCGGCGGTTGACGCGCCTGCTTGGGCGGCGAGTACCGCGCCAGTATGCCGCAGTGCATGAACGTGCATCTCGGCCTTCGTGGATGGCAGCGCAGCCTTGAACGCCTTGGTGAAAGTCGCGCGAGGCAGGCGATCCCCGCGAAAGTTGCTCACTACAAGCGTGTTTGGCCCCTTGTCGATGATCTTCAAGCGTTGACGAATCGCTACAGCCAAGTCCGGCGGCACCCACACATCCCGAGTGCCGGCGTCGGACTTGCTGCCCTGCTTGACGACGGGTACGCCATCGACCAGCGGAGCGGAGCGTCGGACGTGGATGACCATGCCGTCGGGGCCGTCGTCGATATCCTTCACGCGAAGCTCGGACACTTCGGCGTAACGCAACGCGCACCAGGCCATGATAGGTAGCGCGATCGCGTAGTAGCTGGGCAGCTTGGCGGCGGTCTCGCTGATCTCCGTCGGGGTCAGCAGGATGATCTGGCGCCGGGTGGTCCGTTTTCCGTAGCGCTTGAATCGGGGATTATCGGCAGGGTTGCTCGTGATGATTTCGCGCTCGACGGCCTCCTTCAGCAGGGACTTGAGCAGATTCCATGCGTGAGCGCGGCTCGCTTCGTATTCGACGCCGAGGTTCCGCCACCACTCCTGGAGGTCGTCGGCCGTGATGTCGCGGACGACGAAATCTCCGAGGCCTGGCTCGATCCGCGTCTCCCACAGTCGCTTGTAGTTGGACCGGGTCGTCGGCTCAAGCCGACGACCCGCGAGGGCGTCTTCTGTGAACTCGCGCAGCCGAATTGACGAGCGAGCCGCCACCTTGGCGCGCTCGGCAGGCGGCGTCCAGGTGCCCTGGTCGATCAGCTGACGCTCCTTGTGGAGCCACGCCTCCGCTGCCATTCGGGTGTCGAACGTCTTCGGCGCGTTGAACCGCGTCAGGGTGCCGTCGTGGATGTGCATGTAGGAGGCCGCGAACCGGCAACTCGCCGAGCGTGGCGCGCGGACGTAACCCCAACCGCGTCGTCGGCGCTTACTCGGCAAGGCTTGTCCTCCGCATCGTCACCCATGCGTCACGGTGCGCACGTGTGCTCACTCATGTCGATATTGTGGCTGATATGGATGGTAGCGCGTGGATGCTTGCACTGGTCAGTGCTCGCGGCTAGAGTCGCTCTAACCGGGCAATATGCACGCTATGGCGCCTGGTGACACAAGTGAATGGGTCCTCAAGTGCAGCCAGGTTCGAGTCCTGGTGGGGGAGCTTCGAGTAAAGCCAGCTCAGAGCTGGTTTTGCTTACGCTCCATTCGTTGGATGCGGATGTCTCGCGGATGTCGCACGTGGCCATACGAAAGACGAACGATTCCGATCAGGTGTCACCCGCACCGGCCTGGGTCTGGCGAGGGTTCGGCCAGGATCTCCATCGGGTCGGCCGGGAGTCCGCCGCTCACCGACGCGCTGCCGATGACGCCTGCAGTGCCGGTCAACTGTCGAGTCGTGGCATATGCAGACGGCTCGTGGTGGTAAGTGGCACAACGTAGTTCGCAGCTTCACTCGGAATCGATCACAGACGTCGACGGTCGGCGAGTCGGTGCTGAACCCGAGTTCCCGATATGCCAGAACGCCTTTGCGCACGCCGACGTGGGCGGCCACCAAGGCGTGTCGCACCCCCCGGCGTTGGTGGGGAGAAAACCGGCGCCCGTGCCGATCGGTCGGTCATCACGACTGACTGCACGCACCCCGGCGTGTGTCAGCCTGCAGCACAATGACCAACGGCGACGATCCACCCGAACGTACGACAGGCCCGAGGCGTGTGGTCGAGACTCGGCGGGCGGGTGGCCCCGAACCCGAGGGCCTGTGAATCCCGCTAGGCGGACTCGACGCCCGCCCGTCGGGCGCGATGCTCGTTGCGTCGCCAGAACAGTGGTTTGGCGATCTCGGTGGCCGCCGCGTAGGCCACGGCGATCGCCAGCATCAGCGCGGCCAGCGACAGCGGCAGCACCGACAACCGCAGGATGGTGCCGGCAGGGGTCAGCACCAATGCGAAGGCCACCGCCACCACACCCGCCGACAACCCGATCAGCATGCCGCTCGGACGACTGTGCCAAGCCGGACCGCGGGTCCGGAGGATGAACAGGATGAACACCTCGGTCAGCACCGACGCCAGGAACCACGCGGCCTGGAACTCGCTTTCCCCGGCGCCGACCGCCAGCCGCAGCACCGCGAACGCGGCCAGGTCGAAGATCGAGCTGATCGCCCCGAAGACCACCATGTAGTTGACGATCAACCGCATGTCCCAGCGCTGCGGCGAGGCCACCTGCCGATCGTCGACGCGGTCGGTCGCGATGGCCGCCGCGGGCAGATCCGACAGCAGGTTGATCGCCAGGATCTGCGCGGCCAGCAACGGCAGGAACGGCAGCACCAGTGACGCGATCGCCATCGAGATCATGTTCCCGAAGTTCGCGCTCGTCGTCATCTGGATGTACTTCATCGTGTTGGCGAAGGTGCGACGCCCGGCACGCATCCCGTCGAGCAGGCTGCGAAGGTCCTTCTCCAGCATCACGATCGACGCCGACGACGCGGCGACGTCGGCGGCGCCCTTGACCGAGATCCCGACATCGGCGGCGTGCAGCGCCGGGGCGTCGTTGATCCCGTCGCCCATGTATCCCACGATCTGCCCGGCGGCGGTCAGACCCGTGACGATCCGCTCCTTGTGGTGCGGGGTGGTCTCACAGAACACGCGGACGGCCGGCAGTCGGCGTGCGAGCTCGGCGTCGTCGGCGTCGTCGATCTGCCGACCGGTCATCACCGCCCGAGGATCGAGGCCGAGCTCGCCGGCGATGTGGGTGGCCACAGGCAGTGCGTCACCGGTGATCATCCGGACAGTCACCCCGGCGTCGGCGAAGTCCGCGACGGTGCTCGCCGCGTCGGGTTTCACCGGGTCGGCGAAGCTCAGCAGCCCGACCAGGGTCAGCCCGGTCTCCGAGGCCGGACCCATCTCCACAGCCGCGGACGCGGATTCCCTTGTCGCGACCGCCAGCACCCGGAATCCCTGCGCTCCGAGCCCGGCGACGACGTCGCGGACCGACGCGATCACATCGTCGAGCGGGACGAGGCCGTCGGCGGTCCGAGCGGTGTCGCAGACCTCGAAGACCTTCTCGACCGCGCCCTTGGTGACCAGCAGCGGGCGGCCGGCACTCCCGGCCCGGTCGTCGACCAGGACCGACAGACGCTTGCGGACGAAGTCGTAGGGCACCTCGCCGAGCGCCCGGGCACCGTCGAGGTCGACGCCGGCGGCCGTCGCCGCGGTGACGATGGCCGCGTCCATCGCGTTGACCAGACCGGTCTGCAATGTCGCGTTGAGCGCGGCGACACGCAGCAGGCCGGCATCGGGTTGACCGGTCAGGTCGAGGGCCCCGGACAGGTCGATCCGGCCGAGGGTCATCGTGCCCGTCTTGTCGGTGCACAGCGTGGTCATCGCGCCGAAATCCTCGATCGCGTTGAGTCGCTTGATGATCACCCGATGACGGGCGATGACCTTCGATCCCTGTGCCAGGGAGAGGCCGACGATGGCGGGCAGCAGCTGCGGGGTGAGTCCCACCGCGAGCGACAACGAGAACAGGGCGGAGTCGATCACTGCGCGATGCAGGACGAGGTTCACCACGAAGATCACCGCGACCAGCACCACCATCACCCGGGTCAACAGCAGGCCGAACCGGGTCATCCCGCGCTCGAATCCGGTCGGATGTTGCTTCTTCCCCAACGATGCTGCCACGCCACCGAACTCGGTGTCCCGACCGGTGGCCACGATCATCGCCCGCCCCGATCCGGACTGGACGTGGGTGCCGGCGAAGACCATGTTGGCGCGGTCGGCGAGTTCGGTCCCGGGGTCGAGGACCTGAGGTGACTTGGTCGCCGGGAACGTCTCACCGGTGAGGCTCGACTGGTCGAGCTGGAGATCGGTGGCCGCCACCACCACCGCGTCGGCCGGAATGATGTCGCCCGCACGGATGACGATCACGTCACCGGGCACGACCTCGTCGAACGGGACCTCGACCTCGGCGCCGTCGCGCCGGCACGTCGCCGACAACCGGATGGTGCCGAGCAGCCGGTCCATCGACGACTGGGCGCCGCGTTCCTGGACGAAGTCGAGAAGTCCCGACAGGAGCACGATCGTCAGGATGATGGCGGCGTCGAGCCAGTCGCCGAGCAGCCCCGAGATGAGGGTGGCCACCACCAGGATCAGGATGATCGGGCTGGTGAACTGGTGCACCAGCAGACGCCAGGCCGAGTTGGCGTGCGACGTCGACACTGCACGCGCGCGGGTGGCAGGGAGCGCGGCATGGGCGGCGTCGGCGCTGAGTCCGTCTGGTCCGGAAGAGAACTCGCGGGCCAACTGATCCGGTGGTGACGCCCACGGCGGCGACTCTGTCTGCACGTTCGCTGATCATACGATCATCTCCAGGGAATGCGGCGTCGGTGTCGTCGGCCCGGGGGACACCGGCCGGAGCCCTCCTCCGAGCCCACGGTGATACTGAACCCATGGGTTACCCGCAGTATCCGCCGCACCATCCCGGCGACGTCGAGGCGTTGATCCGCGCCTATCCGCTCGCCTGGGTCATCCCGACCGCGGACCCGTTCACCGCCACGCCGCTGCCGCTGCTGCCGGAGATGGCGGGCACCGAACTCGATGCACTGTTCGGGCATCTGTCCCGCCGCAACCCCATGCTCGCGGTACTCGCCGACGACCCCACCGTCACCATCCTGTTCCAGGGGCCGCAGGGCTACATCTCGCCGCGCCTGGTCGGCGATCCGACGTGGGGGCCCACCTGGAACTACGCGGTGATCCGGGTGCGGGCGCGGATCGAGATGGTTCCCGACGAGCTCGACGACGCACTGAGCACGCTCGCGACCGCCGTCGAGGCCGACCACCGTGAGCCGTGGGAGCCGTCGGAGATGGGGGAGCGCTATGACCTGTTGCGGCGCTACATCACCGCGTTCCGCGCGCACGTCGACGCGGTCCATTCGACGTTCAAACTCGGGCAGGACGAGAACGACCACGACTTCCGCGCCATCGTCTCGGGCATGGACGATCCCGAACTGGCCGCCTGGATGGAACGGATGCGCGGGGACGTCAGGAGACGATGATCGCGATCGCCACCACCAGCACGATCAGCAGGACGAACAGTGACGCGCCGACGATCACCGCGACCCGGACGCCGGAGTCGTCGGGGCGGTAGGGCCCAGGTGGTCCCGGGGGTCCCGACATCGCAGGTGGTCCCGACATCGCAGGGGGTCCCGATGTGGCAGACGGTCCGGCCATCGGGGCCGGTTGCCCGAACGGGACCGGACCGGCACCGGTGATCTGCGGTGCCACCGGCGGGATCGGGATGATCGGCGGCAGGCCGGGATTCGCGCCCGGCAGCCCCTGCGGGGTGGGCGGGACCGGTGGGGCCGAGGGCATCGGGGCGGCCGCATGCGGGACCTGTGCGTGTGGCGGAGGCAGCATCACCAGACGTCCCTCGAGGGCATCTCGTGCGGCGCGGGCCATCTCGCCGGCCGTGGCGAACCGGTCGACCGGATTCTTCGCCATCCCGCGCGCGATCACCGGATCGAAGGGGCTGCCGAGTACCGGTGGTGGCTGGTTCAGGTGGGCGGCCACCAGTATCTGGAGATCTCCAGCGCCGAAAGGCGGTGCAGCGGTCAGGCATTCGACGAGGACGCAGGTGAGGGCGTAGATGTCGGCGGCGGGGGTGGCGATGTTGCCCGCAGCGAATCGTTCCGGCGCCATGTAGGCGAACGACCCGACCGCCGCACCGGTGTCGGTGAGTCGCGGATCGGTGGTGGTCTGGGCGAGCCCGAAGTCGGTGAGGTAGGCGAAGTCGCCGCCGTCGATCAGGACGTTGTCGGGTTTGACGTCGCGGTGGACCAGTCCGGCCGCGTGCGCCGCATCGAGGGCGTGGGCGACCTGTTCGACGATCGACACGACCTGATCGGCGGGCAGCGGCCCACCTGCCAGCAGACCCCGCAGATCGGCACCGTCGGACACGATGCGCATGTCGAGGAAGAGATGTCCGGTGATCTCACCCCAGTCGTGGATCGGGATGATGTGCGGGTCGTTGAGCTGTGCGGCCATCCGGGACTCGCGGAGGAACCGTTCGCGGAAGACACTGTCCCCGGCGTACTGCGGCGCCAGCAGCTTCAACGCCACGGTGCGTCCGCGGCGCTCGTCGCGGGCCTGATAGACCTCGCCCATCGCGCCGCGACCCAGGAGCCGCTCGAGGGTGTAGTCACCCAGCGTGGAGCCACTCCGATCGGCAGGGTCATGCATCGTGCGGTGTGTCCTCCTGCCACCTGGGCGCCGGTTCTTTGCGGGTACGCTACCCGCTCATCGGACGTCGGGGCAGCCGGACTCGCAGTCGGTGGATGGATGTGTCGACTGTTCGGACGGTGTGGTCGCGCCGGGGACCGTGGTATCCGACAGATCGGACCCGGCACCGCCCTCGGACCGGGTATGTCGAGCGTCTAGCCTGTGACGATGGGGAGCGGATCAGAGCAGAACCGGCGTCCGCTGCGCGTCGACGCCGAACGCAACCGGCGGCGCATCATCGCCGCCGCGCGGGAACTGTTCGCCGACCGCGGACTCGACGTCTCACTCGACGACGTCGCCGAGCATGCCGGTGTCGGGGTGGGCACGGTGTACCGGCGCTTCGCCAACCGTGACGAGCTGATCGCGGGCGTGCTCGTCGAGCATCTGCACGAGGTCGTCGACCATGCCCGCGCAGCGCGCGACAACCCCGACCCGTGGTCGGGTGTGGTGGAGATGGTGGACGGTGTCGTCGGATCGATGGCCGCCGACCGCGGGCTGCGGGCGGTGATCACCCGCTCCGATCACGAGCAGCCCGAGATCGCCGCACTCAAGACCGACCTCGGTGAGCAGGCGTGGGCGGTGTTCGACAGGGCGGTGGCCGCCGGTGTGCTGCGCCCGGATCTGGCGGCCAGCGACATGTTCGCGATCGTGGCCATGCTCACCGCGGTCGCCGAGGTCACCGAGTCGGCGGTACCCGGCACCTGGCGTCGCTACCGGGAACTGCTGCTCGACAGCATCCGGACCGAGCCGGTGCGCGCGGAGCTGACCGTGGCCGCGCTCACCGAGGACCAGATGAACATCGCGCACCGCGACACCCTGGAAGCGGTGCGGCGGGCTTTCTCGACCAAGGACTGACCGCACGTGCCGGGCGGTCAGGTGATCAGTCCCTCACTGACGAGCCAGTCGTAGGCCACGTCGGATGGGTCCTGGCCGTCGATGTCGACGCGGCCGTTGAGTTCCTGCAGCAGGTCGTCGGTGAGGCGTTCGGACACGGTGGCCATCAACGGCGCGATCTCCGGGTGGGCGTCGAGGACGTCCTCGCGGACCACGACGGTTCCGCTGTAGGGCAGGAAGAAGTGCTCGTCGTCCTCGAGGACCGTCAGATCGAGGTTCTTGATCCGCCCGTCGGTGGTGTAGACCATCCCGAAGTTGCACGGTGAGCTCTTCGCGGTGGAGGTGTAGACCACACCCGAGTCCATCTGGGTCACATTGCCCGACGGCACACCGTCGGGGGTGTTGTAGGGCATGTCGTAGGTATTGAGCATCGGCAGGAAGCCGTCGGGACGGGAGAAGAACTCCTCGTTGACGCAGAAGGTGCGTTCGGACACCGGCAGCTGGGCGATCTGCGACATCCGGGTGATCCCGAGGCGTTGCGCGGTGGCCGAGGACATCGCGAACGCATAGGTGTCGTTGAAGTTCGCCGGCGGCAGCCACACCAGGTGGTTCTCGGCGAGTTCGACGTCGTGGACCTTCTGCCACAGTTCGGTGGGGTCGGCGATCACGTCGGTCTCGTGCAGGTAGGTCACCCACGCCGTGCCGGTGTACTCCCAGGCGAGATCGGCACTCCCGTTGAGCATCGCCTGCCGGCTCGACGCCGATCCGGGCGCATTGGTGAGGTCGCTGACATCGGCACCCGCCGCCGCGAGATAGGTGGCGGCGATCTTGCCGAGCAGGATGCTCTCGGTGAAGTTCTTGGACGTGACGGTGATCTGGGCACCGGCCAGCGGTGTCTTCCCGTCCGGCAGTGACGCCTTGTGGAAGGTGCCCGACGAACTGACGAGACCACACCCGGCGATGGTGAGGACGCCGAGGATCGCCACCGCGAGCCCGAGTGTCGTGTTGCGGAGCCGTGCGATGGGCATCAGATCCCCCGTGGGGTCGCGGCCAGCTCGACGAGCCGGCCGAGCCAGTCGACGATGAGCGCCAACAGGCCCACCAGAATGGCGCCGGAGATGAGGAGCTTCGGCAGGAACAGGGTCACCCCGGTGGTGATCAGGGTGCCCAGGCTGGTCGCGCCGATGAACGTGCTCAGGGTGGCGGTGCCGACCAGGATCACCAGCGCGGTGCGCACGCCGTTGAGGATCACCGGTACCGCCAGGGGCAGTTCCACCAGGACCAGGGTGCGTACCGCCGACATCCCGATCCCGCGGGAGGCCTCGACGGTGCGCTGGTCGACCTGCCGGAGGCCGACGATGGTGTTCTGCAGGATCGGCAGCACCGCATAGACCACCAGTCCGATGACCGCGGTGCGGAAACCGGTGCCGAGCCAGAACGTGAACAGCACCAGCAGACCGACGGCGGGCGCGGCCTGCCCGACGTTGGCGAGGTTGATCGCGATCGGGTTGAGCAGCCTGGCCCACGGGCGGGTCAGCACGATCCCGAGCGGGATCGCGATGACCACCACGATCACGGTCGCCACCGCGGTGAGCTTGATGTGGTCGAGGATGGTCGTCTGCAGGCTCGACCAGGTCAGGGCGGCGCTCTCGGTCTCGGTGAAGGTGGTGTTCAGATACCAGATCAGATAGCCCGCGCCCACGACGACGATGAGCAGTGGTTCGAACCACACGTCCATCGGCAGACGCCGGAACCGGGCGGACAGGGCGGTCATGACGAGGCGCCGCTCTCGGTCGGTTCGCTGTCCCCGGTCGGTCTGCCGTCAGCTGTCTGTTCGCTGCCTTCGGTGTGTTCGGTGTAGGTGGAGTGGTCGTCGTCGCGGACCTCGGCGATGCGGCCCTGGATGATCTCCATGACCGACCCGATCGCGAGCGAACCGATCACCGCCCCACGCGAATCGGTGACCAGCGTGCCGCCCTGGCTGGCGGCGAGCATGCTGTCGAGGGCGTCGTTGAGCGTCGACGACGACGCCACCACCGGCAGGCGGTGGTCGACATATGCGCTGACCTGGGGTTTGGTGGCCACCTCGTCGAGTGACGGCCAGGCGAGCGGACGTCCGTGGACGTCGACGGAGACCAGCCACCGTTGTCCGGCGGCACGGGCACGACCGACCGCCGCCTCGGAGGACTCGCCGACGCGGGCGGTGACCACCGAGTCGAGGGTGACGTCGCGGACACGGGCGAGGGTGAGGTGGGCCAGGGTGGCACCGGATCCGACGAATTCCTCGACGAACGGGGTGGCCGGGCTGGCGAGGATCTCCTCCGGTGTCGCGTACTGCTCGATGTGGCCACCCTCGGACAGGATCAGCACCTCGTCACCGAGTTTGGTGGCCTCCTCGAAGTCGTGGGTGACGATCACGATGGTCTTGCCGAGTTCCTTCTGGATTCCGATCAGACTGTCCTGCAATCGGACCCGGGTGATCGGGTCGACCGCGCCGAACGGTTCGTCCATCAGCAGGACCGGGGGATCGGCGGCCAGCGCACGGGCCACACCGACGCGCTGCTGCTGGCCACCGGACATGTCCTTGGGCAGCCGGTGGGCGAAATCGGCGACGTCGAGGCCCACGAGATCGAGCAGGTACTCGGTGCGTTCGGTGATGCGTTTGCGGTCCCAGCCGAGCACGCGGGGGATGGCGCCGATGTTCTTGGCGACGTCCCAGTGCGGGAACAGCCCGCCGGACTGGATCACGTATCCGATGGACTGGCGCAGTTTGTCGGGGTTCTCGCGGGTGACATCGCGCCCGCCGATGAAGATGCGTCCCTCGGTGGGCTCGATCAGGCGGTTGATCATCTTCAGCGTCGTGGTCTTACCACATCCCGACGGTCCGACGAAGGCCACGATGTGGCCGGCCTCGATCTCGAGGTCGAGCTTCTCGACTGCCGGTTTGGCTTGTCCGCGATAGCGTTTCACGACGCCTTCGAGCGTGATGGACGCTCCGGTGACCGTGTCCGGTGGTGTCATGTCAGTCCCCTCGAGATGGTGAGCCGACCGAGCAGAACGAGCAACGCGTCAAAGACGAGTGCGACGATCACGATGAGAATCGTTCCGGTCAAGGCCATTTCCAGTGCGTTGGCGCCGCCGAGGCGCGAAAGTCCGCTGAAGATCAACGATCCGAGCCCCGGGCCGAGCACGTAGGCGACGATCGCCGCCACACCGACGATCATCTGGGTGGAGACGCGGATCCCGGTGAGGATCACCGGCCATGCGATGGGCAGTTCCACGGTGAGCAGAATCCGCCAGCGCGGAAACCCGATTCCGCGCGCGGACTCCACCACGGCCGGCGGTACCGAGCGCAGGCCGACGATGGCGTTGCCGACCACCGGCATCGTCGCGAAGAACGCCAGCATGATGAACGACGGTACGACCCCGAGGCCGAAGGGAACGATCAGCAGTGCGAGGAGGGCGAGCGACGGAATCGTCAGCGCCACACGGCTGGTCGTCAGGGTCAGGGCAGACCCCAGCGGGAGTCGATAGACGGCCACGGCGACGACGATCGCGATGAGCGTTCCGATCAGAACGGTCTGAAGCGCCAGCGACGCATGCTGATAGGTGAGGAAGGTCAGATTGCTCGCGTGGTTGCTGATGTAGTCCCAGAGATGCACATCGAAACCCCTTCCATGGGCGCCGGTGACTGCCCGCCACATCTGGGCGGGTCCTCAACTGACCGTAGACGGGACAATTGGTGAATCCGTCCCATTCGGTGGGATCGGTCGACCACCGCGGCGGGTTCGTCCGTGATCCCGCTGTGACTACCTGGGAACATATCGATGAGGTCACAGTCTGGTCACTTCGGCTCGTCGCGATCGGAATCGGACGGGATACGACGTGTCGGCCGGTGTCGTCACCGCTCGATAAGGTGGATCCATGGCAGTGAGTCGACCCCCCGACAAGAGCGGCGCGGTGCAGCGCGCCCCCCGCTCGCGGATGACCGGCGCACAGCGTCGGCTCCAGCTGATCGAGGTCGCCCGGGGGCTGTTCGCCGAGCGGGGCTTCGAGGCGACGTCGATCGAGGAGATCGCCCAGCGTGCCGGGGTCTCCAAGCCGATCGTCTACGAGCATTTCGGCGGCAAGGAAGGGCTGTACGCGGTGGTCGTCGACCGCGAGATGGAGACCCTCCTGGAGATGGTCACGTCGTCACTGACCCGCAACCGCTCCCTCTACCGCATCCAGCAGGTGGCCCTCGCCCTGCTGACGTATGTCGAGGAACGCACCGACGGGTTCCGGATTCTCGTGCGCGGCGACAGTACGGCCAGTAGCGATGCCACCACCTATTCGAGTCTGCTCAACGATGCGGTCAGCCAGGTGGAGCACATCCTGGCCGGTGATTTCGAGCGGCGTGGATTCGATCCGAAGCTCGCTCCGCTCTATGCGCAGGCGCTGGTCGGCATGGTCTCGGTGACCGCGCAGTGGTGGCTCGATGTCCGCGAACCGTCGAAGGAAGTGGTGGCCGCCCACCTGGTGAACCTGTGCTGGAACGGGCTGACGCGGCTCGATCCGCATCCGCACCTGGTGGGCCCGGACTACTCCGAGCAGACCGCGCGGACCACCGCCGACGGCCCGCCCGGACCCGATGAGGTACCGGTCACCGACGAGGCGCCGGTCACCGACGAGGCGGCACCCGCCGCGGACTAGCGGGCGCCGGACCGGTCAGTTCAGCACGATGCTGCGTTTGGCCAGTCCCATCCAGAAGCCGTCGATCACCTGGTCGGGATGCTGCTCGGGGTCGTCGCTGGCACCGAGGGCGACGAACAGCGGCGCGAAGTGTTCGATCGTCGGGTGTGCATAGGGCATTCCCGGGGCGCGCCGGCGGAAGTCGATGAGCGATTCGACGTCGCCGGCGGTGAAACGCTCGTGGGTCCAGGCGTCGAACTCCGCGGACCAGGTCGGCGGGGTGGCCTCCGGGCGCGGGTCGGTGAGGTAGGGCAGACCGTGCGTGGTGAATCCGGAGCCGATGATCAGCACGCCCTCGTCGCGCAGCGGGGCCAGCCGCCGCCCGAGGGAGATCAGCCGTTCGGGGTCGAGGGTGGGAAGCGAGATCTGCAGGACCGGGATCTCGGCGTCGGGGTACATCACGGTGAGCGGTACGTAGGCGCCGTGGTCGAGGCGTCGTCGCTGGTCGTGGGCGATCGGTTCGCCGTCGGGCATCATCGCCGCGACGCGTGCGGCCAGCTCCGGTGCGCCGGGCGACCAGTAGGTGGTCCGGTAGTAGCGCTCGGGAAAGCCCCAGAAGTCGTAGGTCAGCGGGGTGTGCGGGTCGGTGGAGCCGATGGTCAGCGGCGCGGCCTCCCAGTGCGCCGAGACCACCAGGATCGCGGTGGGGCGGGGCAGTTCGCCGGACAGCTCGGTGAGCTGGCCGACCCACCGCTTGCTGTCGACGAGTGGTGGGGCCCCGTGGCTGAGGAACAGGGCTGGGGTGCGTGACGGTGCTTCCGACATGGTCATATCGTACAAAACAGTACTCCGGTCCGTTTTGTTTCCGCGATGTTCGCCCGGGTGGGCGACGGCGGGCCCCGGCGTCCGGATGCCGCCGGTGTCGACCAGAGGTCACGGCTTAGAATCTGTAAGAGTGTCGTCCTCACCCGCCCTCTCCGGGCTAGCCGCGGTCACCTGCTCGGATTCGTCTCTGGCGGCGTTGGCCGACCGGCGCGACACCGATCGCCTCGACATCACCGCCCCCGACGCCGCCCGGCCCTTCGTGGTCACCGCGCTCGCACAGGCCACGCCGGCGCCGCTGCTGGTGGTCTCGGCGAACGGCCGTGAGGCCGACGATCTCACCGCCGAACTGCGCGAACTGCTCGACGACCCGGCGTCGGTGACGCAGTTCCCGTCCTGGGAGACCCTGCCGCACGAACGGCTGTCACCCAGCGCCGACACCGTCGGTCAGCGACTGGCCGTGCTGCATCGCCTCGCCGTGCCCGGCGACCATCCGCTGCGGGTCATCGTCACCACCGTGCGTTCGCTGGTGCAGCCGATGGCCCCGGGGTTGGGGGAGGTCCGGACCATCATCCTGCGCGAGGGCATCGAGCTCGACTTCGAGAAACTCCTCGAGGATCTCGTCGAGATGGCCTACGAGCGCGTCGACATGGTGGGTCGCCGCGGCGAGTTCGCGGTCCGCGGCGGCATCCTCGACGTCTTCCCGACCACCGCCGACCATCCGGTGCGGGTGGAGTTCTGGGGCGACGAGATCAGCGAGATGCGGGCCTTCTCGGTGGCCGATCAGCGCAGTCAGCCCGAGGTCGACGCATCGGTGGTGCAGATCCACCCCTGCCGTGAACTGGTCCTGACCGACCGGGTGCGGCGCCGTGCCGCCGACCTCGCCGCGGAGAACGCGGGCGACGCCTCACTGGCCGAGATGCTCACCAAACTGTCCGAAGGCATCCCGGTGGAGGGCATGGAGGCGCTGATCCCGGCGCTCGTCGAGGGACGCATGCAGCTGCTCACCGAGGTGGTCCCGGACGGCACGCGTGTCCTGGTCCTCGACCCGGAGAAGGTCCGCACCCGGGCGGCCGATCTCGCCGCGACCGGCGCGGAGTTCCTCGAGGCGTCGTGGAATGCCGCGGCGATGGGGGCCACCGCCCCGATCGACGGGCGCGGCGCCGAGGGCGGTACCGGCATCAACCTGCAGGCCAGTGCCTATCGGCCACTCGACGACGTACTCGCCGCGACCGTCGAGGCCGGACGGCCGTGGTGGACGATCAGCCCGCTGTCCACCGGGTTCGGTGAGGAACTCGAGCTCGACCTCCAGCCGGGCCCGGCCCCGCACGGCAAAGAAGACGAGATCGCCGCGACGTTCACGACGCTGCGAGCACACGTCGCCACCGGTAAGCCCGCCGCAATCGTGGTGGCGGGCAAGGGAACCGCACAGCGAATCGCCGAGCGTCTCGCCGACGCCGAGGTCCCGCACACCGTCGCCGAGCCGGGTGCGCGTCCGGCGCCGGGGGAGGTCACCGTCTACGGCGGAACCCTGCGGCACGGCATCATCGCGGCGTCGGCCGGGCTGGTCGTCGTCACCGAGGCCGATCTGACCGGATCGCGGGTCGCCACCGTCCGTGACGGTCGCAAGCTCCCGGCCAAACGGCGCAACCAGGTCGATCCGCTCGCCCTGAGTGCCGGCGATCTGGTGGTGCACGACCAGCACGGCATCGGCAAGTTCGTCGAGATGATCGAACGCACCGTATCCGGCGCGCGCCGTGAATATCTCGTGCTCGAGTACGCCGCGGGCAAGCGGGGGCAGCCCGGTGACCGGCTGTATGTGCCGATGGATGCCCTCGACCAGCTGTCGAGGTATGTCGGCGGTGAGCAGCCGTCGTTGTCGAAGCTCGGCGGTTCGGACTGGCAGAACACCAAACGCAAGGCGCGCAAGGCGGTTCGCGAGATCGCCGGTGAACTCGTCCAGCTCTATGCGGCGCGGCACGCCGCCCCCGGCTATGCCTTCAGCCCGGACACGCCGTGGCAGCACGAGATGGAGGATGCGTTCGACTTCACCGAGACGGTCGACCAGATGACGGTGATCGGTGAGGTCAAGGCCGATATGGAGAAGGCGGTCCCGATGGACCGTGTGATCGTCGGCGACGTCGGCTACGGCAAGACCGAGATCGCGGTGCGCGCGGCGTTCAAGGCGGTCCAGGACGGCAAACAGGTCGCGGTACTCGTCCCGACCACCATTCTGGCGCAACAACATCTGCAGACCTTCGCCGAGCGGATGAGCGGTTTCCCGGTACGGGTGCGGGGGTTGTCCCGGTTCACCGACGCCAAGGAGTCCAAGGAGATCATCGCCGAGATGGCCTCCGGTGAGGCCGACATCGTGATCGGCACCCATCGTCTGCTGCAGACCGGTGTCATCTGGAAGGACCTCGGGCTGGTGATCGTCGACGAGGAACAGCGATTCGGCGTCGAGCACAAGGAACACATCAAGTCCCTGCGTACCCACGTCGACGTGCTGACCATGTCGGCGACGCCGATCCCGCGCACCCTGGAGATGTCGATGGCCGGCATCCGCGAGATGTCGACCATCCTCACCCCGCCGGAGGAACGGCACCCCGTGCTCACCTATGTCGGTGCCTATGCACCCAAGCAGGTGGCCGCCGCGATCCGCCGCGAGTTGCTGCGGGACGGGCAGGTGTTCTACGTGCACAACCGGGTGTCGACCATCGACAAGACCGCCAAGCAGATCGCCGACATGGTGCCCGAGGCGAGAGTCGTGGTGGCCCACGGCCAGATGAACGAGGATCAACTCGAGAAGACGGTGTCGGGGTTCTGGAACCGCGACTTCGACGTGCTCGTGTGCACCACCATCATCGAGACCGGCCTGGACATCTCCAACGCCAACACGCTGATCGTCGACCGCGCCGAGAACCTCGGTCTGTCGCAGCTGCATCAGCTGCGTGGCCGCGTCGGACGCAGCCGCGAGCGGGGCTACGCCTATCTGCTCTACAGTCCGGAGAAGCCGCTCACCGAGACGGCATACGACCGGCTGGCCACCATCGCCCAGAACAACGAGCTGGGCGCGGGAATGGCGGTGGCGCTCAAGGATCTCGAGCTGCGCGGTGCCGGAAATGTGTTGGGTGCAGAACAATCCGGGCACGTGGCCGGTGTGGGCTTCGACCTGTATGTCCGCCTGGTCGGCGAGGCGGTCGAGGCCTATCGTGCGGCCGCCGACGGCAAGCCGGTGACCACCGAGGAGACCACCGAGGTCCGCATCGATCTGCCCGTCGACGCCCACATCCCGGTGGAGTACGTCGATTCCGACCGGCTCCGTCTGGAGGCCTACCGCAAGCTCGCCGCGGCCGGCTCCGATGCCGATGTCGACGCGGCGATGGCCGAGCTGCTCGACCGCTACGGTGAGCCGCCGGTGGAGACCACCCGGTTGGCGGCGATCGCCCGGCTGCGGTTGCGGTGTCGTGAGCGCGGGATCGCCGAGTTGGGTGCGGTCGGCACCAACGTGAAGATCTCGCCGCTCTATCTGCTCGACAGTGAGCAGGTCCGGCTCAAGCGGCTGTACTCGGCGGCGACGTACCGGGCGACCACCGAGCTGGTCACGTTGCCGATCCCGCGTACCGGGGGTGTCGGGTCGGCGCGGCTGCGCGACGAGGAGCTGATCGACTATCTGGTGACATTCCTCAAGACGCTCAAACCACTGGATGACTGAGCTGACGCACTAACGTTTACCGCAGAGGTTCTTCCGAACCGACCAGCACCACGGCGAAAGGCATTCCGATGACGGTGGTCCTGCTCGACCCGCATCGACCGGACATGATCCCGGTGCGGGCCCGCACCCACCTGGCGGGTGCGGTGTTCGTCACCGAGGACGTCCCGACGTCGATCCTGTGGCAGCTCGATCATTTCGAGCCGGTGTTCGTCGAGACCGACACCGCAGGGACGCTGGTGTCCACCGACGCCGCGCACCCGTTGGTGCAGGCCCGGATCGCACACGGCGACGAGGTGATCGCGTCGGCGGTGCCGGCCGGTAGCGATCTGTTGGAGGCGGTCGCGTTGATGGACACCCTGCGCCGCAACGGACCGTGGGAGAGCACCCAGACCCACGCCTCGCTCCGTCGGTATCTACTCGAGGAGGTCTACGAGCTGCTCGACGCGATCGACGGCGGAGATCAGGCCGACCTGCGCGAAGAGTTGGGGGATCTGTTGCTGCAGGTGCTCTTCCATGCGCGTATCGCCGCCGACGATCCTGCGGCGCCGTTCGACATCGACGCGGTGGCGCGCAGCTTCACCCAGAAGGTGTCCGGTCGTACCCCGGGCGTGCTGTCGGGGGAGCATTCCGATCTGGAGACCCAGATCCGGGAGTGGGAGGAACGCAAGGCCGCCGAGAAGCAGCGCGGTTCGGTCCTCGACGGGATCGCCACCACGGCGCCGGCCCTCGCGTTGACGCAGAAGGTGCTCGAGCGCCTGACCGCGGCCGGCTACCCGGTGGAGCGGATCGACCCGGCGGTGCTGACCGTGACCGTGGTGGCCGGTGACGACAGTGTCGAGGCGCAGGCGCGTGAACGCACCCTGGACCTGATGGATCAGGTCCGGGCGGTCGAGGAGCAGGCGCGGATCGACGGCATCACCCTCGACGGCCCCGACGCCTGGCTCGCCGTCCTCGACCGCCAGCAGTAGCCGTCCCGAGTTCAGCTCAACCATCAACTGGGCGTTGGCTATTGAGCTGGTGATGCCTGTTGATGATTGAGCCGGGACCGAGCGTAGCGAGGACCCGTGTCGAAATCTCTGCAGGTTGGCTCGGGTGGTGACCACCTCTGAGGTGGTCCGGTTCCGAGTTCGGCTGTCTGAGGTTTCGACTCGTCTCGTCGCTGCGCTCCTCGCCGGCTCAACCATCCCGTGGGGCAGGCTGATTGAGCCGGGTGTTGTTCGCTGATTGAGCCGGGACCGAGCGTAGCGAGGACCCGTGTCGAAATCTCTGTTGGTTGCCTCGGGTGGCGACCAGGTCGGAGGTGGTCGGGTTGGGGAGTTCGGCTGTCTGAGGTTTCGACTCGTCTCGTCGCTTCGCTCCTCGTCGGCTCAACCATCGTGTGGGGCACGCTGATTGAGCCGGGTGTTCTACGCTGATTGAGCCGGGACCGAGCGTAGCGAGGACCCATGTCGAAATCTCTGTTGGATGCCTCGGGTGGTGACCAGGTCGGTGGTGGTCGCGTTGGCGACTCGGCCGTCTGAGGTTTCGACACGTCTCGTCGCTTCGCTCCTCGTCGGCTCAACCATCGTGTGGGGCATGGTGTTTGAGCCGGGCGTTCCACGTTGATTGAGCCGGGACCGAGCGTAGCGAGGACCCGTGTCGAAATCTCTGTTGGTTGCCTCGGGTGGTGACCAGGTGGGTGGTGGTTGCGTTGGCGACTCGGCTGTCTGAGGTTTCGACTCGTCTTGTCGCTGCGCTCCTCGTCGGCTCAACCATCGTGTGGGGCATGGTGTTTGAGCTGGTCGTTCTTTGCTGATTGAGCCGGGACCGAGCATCGCGAGGACCCGTGTCGAAATCTCTGTTGGTTGGCTCGGGTGGTGACCGGGTCGGTGGTGGTTGCGTCAGCAACTCGGCTGTCTGAGGTTTCGACTCGTCTCGTCGCTTCGCTCCTCGTCGGCTCAACCATCAACGGCGGGTTGATGATTGAGCCGGGACCGAGCATCGCGAGGACCCGTGTCGAAATCTCGGTAGGTGGCCTCGGGTGGCGACCACCTTGGGTGTGCCCGCCTTGCGGGCCGGCCGGGGCGTGCATCCATGAGACAACGGACGAAAAGTGTCAGGTGTTGACCTAACGACTTTCGGTTACTACTCTCATGTGTGATCCGGTTCACAGGGGTGGCCGGTCGATGTCACAGATGTGAGAGGTGGAACTCGTCCTGGATCTGTGATGACCGAACCACACACGGAACCGGTGGTCGTGCTCGAACGCGATGCCGAGATCGCCGTACTGCGACTCAACCGTCCTGATCGGCTGAACGCCTGCACCCTCGAGATGATCGACACGCTGATCGGGCTGTTCGACGTCTGTGACGCCGACGACACCATCCGGGCTGTGGTCGTGACCGGGACTGGTCGGGCCTTCTGCGCCGGGGCCGACCTCGAATCGGGTGGCGACACCTTCGCCGCGACCGCCGACGCCGACACCGGTGCGGTCCCGCCCGACAGCGGCGGCCGGCTCGCCCTGCGCATCTTCCGGTCGACCAAACCGGTGATCATGGCGATCAACGGTCCGGCAGCGGGCGTGGGGGTCACGATGACCCTGCCCGCAGATGTGCGGATCGCCTCCGACACAGCCAAGTTCGGATTCGTGTTCACCCGGCGGGGATTGGTTCCCGAAGCATGTTCGTCGTGGTTCCTGCCGCGGGTCGTCGGGATCGCGACCGCGGTGGAATGGACCATCGGCGCGCGGATGGTCACGGCGTCCGAGGCGCTCTCGGCCGGTCTCGTCCGAGAAGTGCTTCCGGCGAGCGCAGTTCGTGACCGGGCGATCGCGATCGCCCGCGAGATGACCGCCGGGACATCACCGGTATCGGTCGCCCTGACCCGCGCGATGATGTGGCGGATGCTCGGTGCACCGGATCCGCAGACGGCGCACCACGCCGAATCCGTCGCGATCTTCGAGCGCGGGTCGTCCGCCGACGTCACCGAGGGTGTGGAGGCATTCCTGGAGAAGCGGGCGCCGTCGTTCACCGGCCGGGTGTCCGACGGGCTGCCCGAGATCTTCGGCTGATCGCCGACGATCGGTCAGACGGCCATCGACGGTGCGGCGTCGAGGTCGTTGTCGGCGATGATCCCGTGCAGGAAGCTGCGGACCATCGCCTCGAACAGTTGCTTCTGTGTCAGTTCGTTGGCGGCCAGTGCCGCGGCGAGCTCGGGCTGGGAGTCCTCGGTGACGTTCGGGAAGATCGTCGACCGTGAACTCGCCGGACGCGTCGCCTCGATCAGCGCCGCGCCGAGTGCGATCTTCTCCATCCCGTCGAGGATCTGCACGTGCAACCGGCTCGGCACGCCGGATTCGGTGAGGAACCGTGACGTCTCCTCGTAGGTCGACGAGAACAGTTCGCGGGGAAGGTGTTCCAACAACACGGGGGCGGCATTGCGATGCCGCAGGATGGACTGTCGGAAGTTCACCGCGAGGGTGACGAAGAACTCCGGCCAGTCGGGGCCGGGCCGGCGCCGCGGACTGCGCACCGCGGTGCCCCCGATATGGCGGGCGACCTCGGTGAGGATCTCGTTCTTGTCGGCGAAGTGGTGATACAACGACGGCGCACGGACCCCGAGATGCTTGGCCAGGCGGGGCAGGCTGAACGCCTCGAGCCCTTCGGAGTCGATGATGTCGATCGACGCCTCGACCGCCGCCGAACGGCTGATCAGTGGTTTGGACGGGCGCGCCATCGATGCACCTTCCTTCCGGCGACGTGTGTCTGTCCAGGATAGATTCCTGCCGTGCGGGCACAGAACCGGACACACCCCGGCCGACATGGGAAAACGAGAAAGTGCATCATGGGATGATGGCTGCCTTCCCGACCGACGAGACCGCGGGTGCCCTGACTCCGACGCGGGAGAACGTGATCCTCGTGCACTGGCACGATCTCGGACGTCATCTGGCCTGTTACGGCGCAACCGGGGTCCAGAGCCCGAATCTGGACGCGCTCGCCGCCTCCGGTATCCGCTTCGCCGACGCCCACGCGACCGCCCCGCTGTGTTCCCCGGCCCGCGGATCGCTGTTCACCGGGCAGTATCCGCACCACAACGGGCTAGTCGGGCTGGCCCATCACGGCTTCGCCTACCGCCCCGGTACCCGCACCCTGCCCGCGATCCTGTCGGACGCGGGATACCGCTCGGTGCTGTTCGGCATGCAGCACGAGAGCACCGACCCCACCAGCATCGGGTTCGATACGATCGACGTCTCCGACTCCCGGTGCGACCACGTGGTGGCCGAATCCCAGGCGTGGCTCCGTCGGTACGTCGACGCCGGATCGGACCGGCCGTTCCTGCTGACCGCGGGGTTCTTCGAGACCCATCGGCCCTACCCGGCCGACGAATACGATCCTGCCGACCCCACCACCTTCGACGTCCCGGAGTTCCTGCCCGACACCGCCGACGTCCGTGACGACCTCGCCGGCCTGCACGGCAGCATCACCAAGGCCGACGCCGCAGTCGGCCGCCTCCTCGCCACCGTCGAGGCGCTCGGGCTGGCGGAGAGCACCTGGATCGTCTTCGTCACCGACCACGGCCTCGCCTTCCCCCGCGCCAAGTCGACGCTCTACGCCGAGGGGACCGGAGTGGCACTGATCATCCGGCCGCCCACCGCCCGGGGTATCGGGCCGCGTGTCTACGACGACCTGTTCTCCGGCGTCGACCTCACCCCGACGATCCTCGACTGGCTGGGTGTCGCCACACCCGATGACGTCGACGGCGACTCCCACGCAACCGAAATCGCTGTGCCGCAATCGGAGTCACCGGTGCGCGACGAGGTCTTCACCGAGAAGAACTATCACGACGCCTACGATCCGATCCGCGCCATCCGGACCAAGACCCACAGCTACATCGAGAACTATGCGCACCGGCCGGAACTGCTGCTGCCACTCGACATCGCCGACAGCCTGTCGGCCCGGTCGATCGCCGCGTCGAGCACAACCCGCGAGCGTTCGCACGTCGAGCTCTACGATCTGACTTCTGATCCTCGTGAGCGAAACAACCTCGCCGACGACCCGGCATACGCCGCCGTGCGGGCCGACCTCGCCGATCGCCTCGCACAGTGGCGGCACCGCACCGCCGACAGTCTGCCCACCGAGGACGAAGGGACCGCTGTCGCCGAGCGATTCATGGCGATCTTCCATGCGAAATCGCAAGAGGCACAACCGGATGAAGAAGCTCTTCCATCCCGTCGTCCGCTCGGTGCGCGGCGCGAGCTCGACGGCGACATCGCCACCGGTGACGGTGTATCGGTGAGTACCTCGGTGGCGGCGTCCCCACGCCGCTGACTGGTCTGCACGTTCAGTTCACGATGTCAATATTTGACCGCCTGCTGACCATAAAACGCCAGGTTGCAGGTGGTTTCGGGCTGGCTACACTGTGCCGATGTCAACCAGTGAGAACTATCTCGTCTGCGCGAGCCAGCGCAGCGGGAGCACGCTGCTCGTCGAGTCCCTCTCGGCGACCGGGGTGGCGGGGGCCCCGGAGGAGTTCTTCCAGTACTTCAGCTCGTCGTCGCAGGCCCCGCAACCACGGGAATGGTTCGCCGACGTCGACGATCCCACGATCCTGAGCCTGCTCGACGACGTCGAACCGGGCGAGGTGGACACCCGCGACTTCGTGAGGTGGCGTGCGGACGTCCTCGCCGCCGGCCGGACCCCGAACGGTGTGTGGGGCGGCAAACTGATGTGGAACCAGACGCCTCTGCTCGTCGCGCGCACCCGTACCGGTACCGGTTCCCTACGGACCGCGATCCGCCAGCTCCTCGGAACCGATCCGCTGTTCGTCCACGTCTACCGGGAAGACGTGGTGTCCCAGGCGGTGTCGATGTGGCGGGCGGTGCAGACACGTGTGTGGCGTGACGGTCACGGTCCGCATGTCGACGCCGACCGTGATGCCCGTGCCGAGTACAACGCGGAGGGGATCGCGCACCTCGCGGGAATCCTCCTCGAACAGGAACGGCAATGGCGGCGTTGGTTTTCCGACGAGGGGATCGAACCCTTCGACGTCGAGTTCGGACAACTCGTCAAGGATCCGCAGGGCACCACCGCCCGGGTGCTGACCGCCCTCGGGCTCGATCCGGCGCTCGCGCCGCCACCGCCGCTGAAACCGCAGTCCAATGCCCGCTCCAAAGAATGGGCGCAGCGCTATCGCCGCGATGCGGAAAGGAACGGATACCCCCAATGACCACCGAACTCACCGACACCCCAGCCGATCCGATCACCACCCCCGACCCGCTCGATACCGATACCGATACCGGTACCGAGGCCGGTGCCGACGTCGATCATGTTGCGGCACTGCGTGTGCTGGAAGCCGAGTCGGTGCACATCATCCGTGAGGTGGCCGCCGAACTCGAGCGGCCGGTGCTGCTGTTCTCCGGCGGAAAGGACTCCATCGTCCTGCTCCGCCTGGCGGAGAAGGCATTCCGGCCCAATCCGCTGCCCTTCCCGATCCTGCACGTCGACACCGGACACAACTTCGACGAGGTCATCGAGTTCCGTGATCGCCGCGTCGCCCCGACCGCCGACAACCCGGCCGGCATCAAGCTGATCGTCGCGTCGGTACCCGACGCCATCGCGGCCGGCCGGATCGCCGAGTCGGCCGACCCGTCCGGGTCACGAAATCGGTTGCAGACACCGGTCCTGCTGGACGCCTTGGAGGCGGGCGGATTCGATGCGGCCTTCGGTGGCGCCCGCCGCGACGAGGACCGTGCCCGCGCCAAGGAACGGGTGTTCAGCTTCCGCGACGAGTTCGGCCAGTGGGATCCGCGCGCGCAGCGCCCCGAGCCGTGGTCGCTGTACAACGGGCGGATCCGCCGCGGCGAGTCGGTTCGCGTGTTCCCCTTGAGCAATTGGACCGAACTCGACATCTGGCGCTACATCGAACTGGAGGATCTCGAGCTCCCGTCGATCTACTTCGCGGCACAGCGCGAGGTGTTCGACCGCGACGGGATCCTGCTGGCGGTCTCGGAGTTCTCGCAACCGGACTCGCCGTCGGAGGTGTCCACCGAGTGGGTGCGGTACCGCACCGTCGGCGACCTCACCATCACCGGTGCGGTCCGGTCACAGGCGGCGAGTCTCGACGAGATCATCGCCGAGATCAGTGTGGCGACGGTCAGTGAACGAGGCGAGACCCGCGCCGACGACCGGACGTCGTCGGCCGCGATGGAAGATCGCAAGCGAGAGGGCTACTTCTGATGACGCAGGCAACCACCGCACCCACGGCACCGGAACGCGATGCGGCACCGCGTCGTCAGATCCTGCGGCTGGCGACGGCGGGCAGCGTCGACGACGGGAAGTCCACCCTGATCGGTCGTCTGCTCCACGACACCGGGAGCCTTCCGACCGACCACCTGGCCGGGGTGACCTCCGACGACGGCGACGTGGACCTCGCCGCGCTCTCCGACGGCCTGCGGGCCGAGCGTGAGCAGGGCATCACCATCGACGTCGCCTACCGCTTCTTCGCCAGCGACACCCGCAACTACGTCCTCGCCGACACCCCGGGCCACGAGCGCTACACCCGCAACACCTTCACCGGTGCCTCGAACGCCCATGTCGCGGTGCTGCTGGTGGATGCGCGAAAAGGACTGCAGCGCCAGACCCGTCGGCACGCGCGGATCGCCACCCTGGTGGGGGTGCCGCATGTGATCGCGGCGGTCAACAAGATCGATCTGGTGGACTTCTCCGCCGATCGGTTCGCCGAGTTGCAGGCCGAGCTGAACGAACTGGCCGTCCAGCTGGGCATCGGGGAGATCCTGGCCATCCCGGTCGCCGCCAAGCACGGCGACAACGTGGTGCACCGCTCGGACAACACCCCGTGGTACACCGGGCCGACGCTGCTGGAGTACCTGGAATCGGTGGAACTGCAGGCACCTTCGCCGCAGGCCCGCGAACTGCGTCTGCCGGTGCAGTGGGTGTCACGGCCGGGACCGGACGGCAAACGCAACTACACCGGTCGGGTCGCGGCGGGCACGGTGCGTGTCGGTGATCCGGTGCAGGTGCTGCCGTCGGGGTCGCGCAGCGTGGTGACCGCCCTCGACGCCCTCGACGACACCCGGGACGTGGCGGTCGCGGGGCTGTCGATCTCGGTGCAGCTGGCCGACGAGATCGACATCGGCCGCGGCGATGTGATCATCAGCGGCGCCGACGACGCCCACCTCCCGGTGGCGGCGCGGGAGCTGTCGGCGACGGTGTGCTGGCTGGCGCAGGCGCCGCTGCACGCGGGCGACCGGGTGGCACTCAAGCAGGGGACACGCACGGTGCGGGCCACCGTGCAGTCCCTGGAACGTCGCCTGGACCCGGAGTCGCTGCTCGAGGTGGTCGGTCCGACGGAGTTGGGACTCAACGACATCGGCACCATCACACTGCGGACGTCGTCGGTCGTGGTGGCCGACCGCTACACCGAGAACCGTGACACCGGTGCGTTCATCCTGATCGACGAGTCCTCCAACGACACCGTCGGCGCGGGGACGATCCTCGAGCCGCGGGAGGTGATCCCGGGCAAGGCCACCCGCAACGACATCAAGTGGCATCCGAGCTCGCTGAACCGCACCGAACGCTGGGCCAAGACCGGGCAACGCGGTGCGACGGTGTGGCTCACCGGACTCCCCGCGTCGGGCAAGTCCACCGTGGCGGTGGCACTGGAACGGGAACTGGTCAACCGGACCCGGGTCGCCTATCTCGTCGACGGCGACAACATCCGCCACGGCATCTCCGACGATCTCGGTTTCTCCCCGGGTGACCGTGCCGAGAACATCCGGCGCGTGGGCCATCTGGCGCGGCTGTTCGCCGACGCCGGGGTGATCGCCATCGCGTCGATGGTGTCGCCGTTGCACTCCGACCGTGCGATCGCCCGCGAACTGCACGAGGCGGCCGATCTCGACTTCATCGAGGTCCACGTCTCCACACCGGTCTCCGAGTGCGAACGCCGCGATCCCAAGGGGCTCTATGCGCGGGCACGGCGCGGCGAGCTCAAGGGGCTGACCGGCGTCGACGCACCCTACGAGAAGCCCGTCTCCCCGGATCTGCGGTTCGACACCACCGGCGCCGACATCGGTGAACTCGCCGAGCGGGTGCTGGCTCTGCTGGTCGGACGGGGCATCATCGAGGGGTGAGCTGTTGCCATCCGGATCGTGATCCCGGCGGCCCTCCCGTGGGGAGTGCCGACCGGGACACCGGTGGCGGCATGGGAACGCACCCGATCGACTCGGTGCGGATACCCGCGGGCCGGTTCCGGATGGGCGATGCCTTCGACGAGGGATACCGCACCGACGGCGAGGTGCCCGTCCACGAGGTCATGGTGTCGGGTTTCGACATCGACGTGACCACGGTGACCAATGCCGCGTTCGCCGCCTTCGTCGCCGACACCGGGTACGTCACCGACGCCGAACGGTTCGGGTCGTCCGCGGTGTTCGCGTCGGCCGTGCGGTCCGGGGACCCGGATGTGCGACCCGCCCGCGTCCCGGGCATCCCGTGGTGGGCCGATGTGCCCGGTGCCCGATGGGACCGGCCGTTCGGGCCGGCGAGCACTCTCGACGGCCTCGGCGATCATCCCGTCGTCCACGTCTCCCACCATGATGCACAGGCGTACTGCGTGTGGGCGGGCCGTCGGCTGCCCACCGAGGCGGAATGGGAGTACGCGGCCCGCGGCGGACTCGACGGCGCGCGGTTCCCGTGGGGTGACGAGTATCCGAGCGCAGGGGATATGCGGTGCAACATCTTTCGCGGCACCTTCCCCGACGCCCCGGACGATGTGGTGGGAACGATGCCGGCGCGGTCGTTCGCCCCCAACGGATACGGGCTCTACCAGGCGGTGGGCAACGTCTGGGAGTGGTGCGCCGACCGATTCGGTGTGCGCACCTACCGGACGGACCCGACGGCGGCGTCGGTGACCGATCCGACCGGCGCGCGCCGTGGCAGTGCCCGGGTGTTGCGCGGGGGCAGTCACCTCTGTCACGACTCCTACTGTCGCCGCTACCGGGTGGCCGCTCGCTCGCACAACGGGCCGGACACCTCGGCCGGAAACATCGGATTCCGGACGGCGGCAACGGTATCGGTGACCTGATCCGTGCTACGGGGTGTTCCCCAGCATGGTCTTGCCGTACCAGTCGCCGATCTTGGACAGCCCCGGGCCGATCGCCCACAGGGAACTCGAGATCGGGGAGACGTACTCGTTCATCGCGTCCTGCGCGAGGTTGTTCTGGATTCGGACGAACTGCTCGTGCGCGTTCTTCTGGTAGGCCATGAAGAACAGTCCGGCCGCCAGCGTGCCGGTGCGGGTGTCGATGCCGTCGGTGTAGTTGTAGCCGCGCCGCAGGATCTGGGCGCCGCCGTTGTTGTCGGGGTGGGCCAGGCGCACGTGTGAGAACGGGTGGATGGCCGGTTGCCCGTCGGTCTTCGCGGTGAAGTCGAGGGTGGCGAACTCGTCGCCACCGGACAGCGGCGCGCCGGACTCCTTGACCCGCCCGAAGATCCGTTCCTGGTCGGTGATGTCGTCGGAGTCCCATGCCTCGATGTGCATGCGGATCTTGCGGGTGACGAGGTAGCTGCCGCCCTTCATCCAGTCCTGGTCGGTCTCGTCGCCCACCCACACCCATTCACCGGCGACGGCGGGCTCCTCGGCCTTGATGTTGGCGGTACCGTCCTTGAACCCGAACAGGTTTCGGGGGGTCACCTGGGAGGTACTGGTCGCCGAGGCGCGTCCGAATCCCTCCTGCAGCCAGCGCAACGTCACCACGTTGCGGCCGATGCGGGCGAGGTTGCGGATCGCGTGGAAGGCCACCTGCGGATCCTCGGAGCAGGCCTGGACGCACACGTCGCCGCCGCTGATCGTCGGGTCGATGGTGGTGTCGGTGGCCAGCTGCCCCAACGGTTGCAGGGCGGCCGGACGCTTGTCCTGCAGGCCCAGCCGGTCGTCGAAGAACGTCGGACCGAATCCGACGGTGACGGTCAGCCGGTGTGCGCCGAGGTCGAAGGCCTCACCGGTGTCGGCGGGCGGGGTCATCGGGCGGCTCTCGACGGGGCCGACCGGTTTGCCCTGCGTGAGCAGGCTGGCCGCCGCCGCCCACCGGGCGAGCATCGTCTGCACCGACGGCACGGTGGCCGAGTCCTTGAGGTCGAAGGCGGCGAAGACCAGTGAATTCTGCTGGCGGGTGATGATTCCGGCCTGGTGCTCGCCGTAGAACGGCTCCACCTCGGCGTCGGTGTCGGTGCCGCCGGAGGCGGCGGCATAGCCGATGCCGGCGCCCGCGGCACCACCGACGGCCAGACCTGCCCCGGCCAGGCCGACGCCGGCGAGGAAACGGCGACGATCGACCCGTGGCCCGTCGGGCTCGGGGTGGGTTTCTGGCGTGTCGGTGGTGCTCATGGGAGTTCTCTCGGCGAAGGGGGTCGGTGTCGGGTCAGCTCGCGGCCGCGATCTTGCCGCCGGCCTGCGAGAGCGGGTCCTTGACGGCGATGATGGCGGCGGCCATCTCACGCTTCTGCTCCGGCGACACCTGGTCGAAGCTCTTGAATCCGCCGGGACCGTTGGGATCCCGGAAGGAGTCGATGAGCTCGGTGACCTTGTCGAAGGCCTGCTGGATGGTGGTGGTCAGCTGCGGGTCGATCTGGTTGAGCGCCGGCTTGACGATGGCGAACGCCTGCTGGCTGCCCTCGATGTTGGCGTACATGTCGACGAAGTCGATGTGCGAGTACGCCTCCTCCTCGCCGGTCAGCTTGCTGGTGGACACCTCGTCGAGGAGATCGCCTGCGCCGTTGATGATGTCGGCGGGCTTGACCTCGAAGGTCGGCTCGTTGACCAGCTGCTGCAGTTCTTTGACGTTGGTCAGCAACTGTTCGGCGACCGGGGTCATGCCGTCGAGGTTGCCGGCCTCCCACAGCTGCTTCTCCAGCACGTGGAAACCGGTCCACTTGGCGGTGGGGCCGAGGGCGTCGGGGCGGGCGTCGATCGCGACGTCGAGGTTGACGGCATTGTTGTCCGAGCAGTCCTCGGCTCCGTTGGCGCAGAAGGCGCCTGCGATCGGCTCGATGCGCTCGTAGAAGGGGCGGGCCTTGATGTAGGCGTCCTCGGCGGCGGCGACGTCGCCGGCCTTGACCGCATCGACGAGCACGGTGGTGGCATCGGTCAGTCCGTTGACCTGGGTGATGACGTACTGCTTGTATTCGTTCGCCGCGGCGGCGAGCTGGTCTGCGACGGTGCCGGTGGCCTGCACGGCCTGGCCGGACACGGTGAAGGTGGTCTTCTCGTTGGTCGCGCCGGGGCAGTAGATCTGGTATTCGCCGCCGTCGAGCTTGTGGGAGAAGGAGGTGGCGGTCATACCGGGGGCGATGTTCTCGCGCTCGGCGAGGATCTTGCCGTCCTTGAGCAGCTCGACCTCGCTGACGGCGGCGGCATCGGTGTTGGAGATCTCGAAGGTGATGGCTCCGGCGTCGACCTTGTCCGGGGTCACCTTGCAGCCGTCGTTGGTCATCTCGACCTTGACCGTCTTGGTGTCGCCCGACGACGAGCTGTCGTCGTCACTGCCACACGCGGCGATACCTACGATGGCCACTGCGGTCGCCCCTACGGCGACAACTCGGCGTGCCCTCATCGGGTGTTCTCCTTCTTCTCCAACGGCCGTTCGGTGACGGCGGGTTCTGGTTCGGGGACCGGTGTCCCCGGATCGACCGGTACGTCCGGACGACGTCGAGGCCACAGCAGGATCGCTGAGGCCACAGCGAGCAGGGCGGCGAGCACCAGGAGCGTGACCGGGATGGTCACGGTCCGGGAGTCGTGGGCCTGCTGTTGGTCTTTGGCATCCTCGACGGTTGCGAGGTCGGCGGCGGTGGCCTGATGTGCGGCGGTGAACGTGGCGACCTTGCCGAGCACGGCGGCCGCCCCGCTGGCCGGGGTGACCGTTGCGGTCACCGCATACGACACCTCGGTGGCCAGGGGGGTGGCGAAGTCGGGGTCCACCGAGACGGTGACGTCGGCGCTGACCGCATAGATCACCGGTGCGGTGTCGCCGAACTTGCGGGGATCGAGACCCACCGGCAGCCGGCCGCCGTTGGCCGCGGCGATCTGCGGCAGAGTCACCCGTTGCGGGGCCCCGGGGACGATCTGTTCGATCGGCAGGTCGGGAACGACCACCTGGTGATAGGTGGGCGCGGCGATGGTGCCGACCGGGGTGGTGGCGCCACCGGTCATCGCCGGCAGCGCGGTGGTCACACCGTCGGTGGTCAGCGACCCGGTCGCGGTGCTCCCGGCGTTCCCCGTGGCCGCGGCGGTGGAGTCGACGGTGGTGGAGTCGAGGGTGACGGCCACGTGCTCGGGGGCGCGGGCGGTGAGGCCGGTGAGGATGCCGCTGGACTGCGGGGCGGTGGTGATCGCGGCGTCGAGGGTGCGCGTGCCGGCGCCGTCGGGTGCCGCGGGTGCGGTGAGGAAGGTGACGAGGGCGGCGATCGCCGACAGTCCGGCCAGCGCTGCGGTCACCAGACCGACCGCGCGGCGCGGGAAGGGGCGGCTCGCCGGCCAGAGCACCACGGTGCCGACCACGACGAGGTAGATCGCCCACCCGAGGACCTCGATCAGGACGGGTTTGGCGGGGATACCGAGGACGCCGGTGATCAGTGATGCCTGCACGGTGCCGGGACGGACCAGCCAGGTGAGGTCGACGACCTGCTGCTGGCCCACGTCGAGCCAGCCCGCCTCGTGGGCGGTGCGCAGCGCGGTCATCACCAGTCCGGCGGCGACCAGGGCGAGCAGTGCGCCGGTGACGGTGAAGAAGCGCGACAGGTTGATCCGCACACCGCCGCGGTAGATGCCGTAGCCCAACGCCACCGACACCGCGATCCCGAGCACCGCACCGGTCGCCGACGGCAACGCGTTCTGCGACGAGTTGAAGGCGGCCACGAGGAAGACCGAGGTCTCCAGGCCCTCGCGCAGGACCGCCAGGAATGCCATCACGGCGAACGCGATGGCCGACCCGTCGTCCATCGCCTCCGCCGCCGCGGATTCGAGATCGCCCTTGAGATCGCGTGCGTGCCTGCGCATCCAGACGATCATGTAGGTGACCATCGCGACCGCGACGACACCGATCACCGTCTCCAGCATCTCCTGCTGGCGTTGCGGGAGATCCTGGGACAGGATCTCGAGTCCGACGGCGACGGCGACGCAGATCGTGATCGCGACACCCACGCCGATCCACATCCAGCGCAAGGCGTCGGTGCGGTTCTGGCGGCGCAGGAAGGCGGCGATGATGCCGACGATCAAGGCGGCTTCGAGCCCTTCGCGCAGTCCGATGATGAAGGTGGCCAGCATCAGGCGTTCACCGCTTTTCCTACGAATGGGGTGACGACTCGGTGGCCACGCTGTGCCGCACCCGAATCGCCGGAAATGTCAGAATCGCGCGGAGTGCGCGCCAGCACGGATTCCGCGGTCCCGGTCGCGGACACCGGGGGCGTGATGCCCGTGACGGTCGTGTCCATGCGTGCTCTCTCGGTTATCGGCCTCCGCCGACACCGCCACAGTGGGCGGATGGTGTGGTGAGGCTAACCGATCACAGTAGTCCTGTGCGCCGGGAACCGCCGGGGGGGATGGACAGTTGTGTCTACGTCGACCCGGAAGATTTGGGATCCGGCACCCCGGATGTGCGAAGGTATGTCGCTGTGCCGGTCCACGGGTGGACCGGCGGATACTCCGGGGACATGTGGTGCGGCGTCCGGGTGTCCGGATGGCGGAGTCGAAAGGTGATACGGGTGCGTTCGGGTAGGGGAGAACGTCGGATCCGTCGAGCGGTCCTGATGGCGGTGACCGGAGTGGTCGGATCGATCACCCTGACCAGCTGCCTGGACCTGCCGTCCAACGAGCGGCCCGACATCCCCGACGGCATCCCGCCCGCGATGGGAGTGCCGCAGCCCTACATCGACATCAACTCCCCGGGCCGTACCGCGGAACTGATGCGGGCCTGGGCCGAACCGATCTCCGAGGGCACCGGGATACCGCTGGTGTCCCTGGAGGCATACGGCAATGCCGCCGAGATCCAGCGTCAGCAGCACCCCGAATGCGGGATCGGCTGGACCACGCTCGCCGGGATCGCCGGGGTGGAGAGCAAACACGGCACCTACCGTGGTGCGAAGGTCGCCGACAACGGTGACGTGTCGCCGGCGATCCGCGGTGTCCCGCTCGACGGCACCCGCGGCAACCTGGAGATCCCCGACACCGACCGCGGAAAGCTCGACGGCGACACCACCCATGACCGTGCGATGGGCCCCTTCCAGTTCATCCCGGAGACCTGGCAGCGGTACGGCGTCGACGCCAACGGGGACGGCAAGGCCGATCCCGACAACATCGACGACGCCGCGCTGTCGGCGGCCCGGTACCTGTGCGTCTCCTCCGGCGGGGACATGACCACCGCGCAGGGATGGGAGAAGGCCGTCATGGTCTACAACAACTCGATGTCCTACGTTCTCGACGTGCGCGATCATGCCAACGCCTACTCGGTGAACGTCCGATTCTGAGCGTCCCCGACGCCCGGTCACGAGACCTGACGGCGTGTCGGGGACGGGCGGTGACCACCAGGTCACATGCCGACGGGACCGCCGCGCCGTCATGCCCTAGGCTTTGACCCGTACCTGTCGGCGCGCAGATACGCCGACCCGTCCATCGAAGGGGCTTCATCGTGGCAATCATCGAACAGGTTGGCGCACGCGAGATCCTCGACTCGCGGGGCAACCCGACGGTCGAGGTGGAGGTCGTGCTCGACGACGGTACGTTCACCCGGGCCGCAGTGCCGTCGGGCGCCTCCACCGGTGAGCACGAGGCCGTGGAGCTGCGTGACGGTGGCGAGCGCTACCTCGGCAAGGGCGTCACCAATGCCGTCGAGGGTGTCCTCGGTGAGCTGGCCCCCGCGGTGATCGGTCTCGACGCCGAAGAGCAGCGCCTCGTCGACCAGGCCCTGCTGGACTGCGACGGCACCTCCGACAAGAGCCGGATCGGTGCCAACGCCATCCTCGGTGTCTCCCTCGCCGTGGCCAAGGGCGCCGCGGAGGCGGCCAACCTGCCGCTGTTCCGCTACATCGGCGGACCCAACGCGCACATCCTGCCGGTGCCGATGATGAACATCATCAACGGCGGCGAGCACGCCGACAACGGCATCGACTTCCAGGAGTTCATGATCGCGCCGGTCGGCGCCCCGAGCTTCAAGGAGGCCCTGCGCTGCGGCGCCGAGGTCTACCACCACCTGAAGACCGTGCTGCACAAGCAGGGTCTGAACACCGCGCTCGGCGACGAGGGCGGATTCGCGCCCGATCTGCCGCACACCGAGGCCGCGATCTCGGTGATCGGCGAGGCCGTCGAGAAGGCCGGCTACACCTTCGGCCGTGACGTCGTCATCGCGCTCGACGCCGCGTCCACCGAGTTCTTCTCCCAGGGCGTCTACAAGCTCGAGGGCAAGGAGTTCAGCTCCGACGAGATGGTGCCGTTCTACGAGAAGCTGATCGCCGACTTCCCGATCGTCTCGATCGAGGACGGTCTGTCCGAGGACGACTGGGCCGGCTGGGCCAAGCTGACCGAGGCCATCGGTGACAAGGTGCAGCTCGTCGGTGACGACCTGTTCGTCACCAACCCGGAGCGGCTCGAGGAGGGCATCTCCAAGGGCATCGCCAACGCGCTGCTGGTGAAGGTCAACCAGATCGGCACCCTCACCGAGACCCTCGACGCGGTGGCCCTGGCCCACAACAACAGCTACAAGACGATGATGAGCCACCGGTCCGGTGAGACCGAGGACACCACCATCGCCGACCTCGCCGTCGCCTGTGGCTGCGGCCAGATCAAGACCGGTGCGCCGGCCCGTAGCGAGCGCGTGGCCAAGTACAACCAGCTGCTGCGCATCGAGGAGGGCCTCGGTGATGCGGCACGCTACGCCGGTGACCTCGCCTTCCCGCGGTTCTCGTTTGGTTCGTGATTAGCTAGAACCCATGGCACAACGCGAGGGGCGACGACGGGCAGGCGGGTCGGTTCGTGACACACGATCCACCGAGCGTGCCCGACGCGCCCCTCGTCGTCATGCCGAACCCTCCCGCCGTCCCGCGGTCTCGGTGATCGAGACCGGCGAGCAGGAGATCCACGAGTCCGACCTCGACGTCGTCGACGGCATCGATCCCGACGAGGTCGTCGAACCACGTCCGGCAGCACGGACGGGTGGCCGCACAGCGCGCGCCCGGCGTCGGCGTCCCTCGCTGGCCGAGCGCGTCCGCGGGCTCGACAGCAAACGGCCGCTGGCCCTGGTCCTCGTCGTCACAGTGGTGGTGGTGGCCTTTGTCGCGGTCACCCTCGCGGTGCCGCTGCGCAACTACTATGCGGGCCACTCCGAGGCCGAGCAGCTCGCCGCATCGAATGCGAAGCTGCGCGAGCAGGTCGCCTACTACCAGCAGAAGGTCAACGAGCAGGGCGATCCCGCCTATGTGGAGGCCCAGGCGCGCGAACGCCTTCAGTTCGTCCGCCCGGGGGAGACCCCGCTGGTGATGATGTATCCCGGTGACGCCGAGCGGGAGGCCGCGCAGAAGCGCGCCGAGGAGCATGCGCACAACCCCTGGTACACCAATTTGTGGGAGACCGTCGCCACGCCACCCGAGTGAGGGGCGGACCGACGTGACCACGATGGCGGCACCGACTAGTGTTGTGCATCCGTGAGCATCTCCGAGGACGATCTGGCAGTGGTGACCGCCCAGCTCGGGCGTGAGCCCCGCGGCGTGATCGAGGTCAGCTACCGCACCCCCGACGGGCTTCCCGCGGTCATCAAGACCCGGCCCCGCCTTCCGGACGGCACCCCGTTCCCCACGCTGTACTACCTCACCGACCCGCGGCTGACCGCCGAGGCCAGCCGACAGGAATCGGCCGGGGTGATGAAGGAGATGACAGCGCGACTGGCCACCGACCCGCAGCTGGCCGCCGACTACCGCCGCGCCCACGAGGACTATCTGGCCGAGCGCGATGCGATCGAATCGCTGGGCACCGACTTCACCGGTGGCGGCATGCCCGACAGGGTGAAATGCCTGCACGTGCTGATCGCGCACGCACTGGCCAAGGGGCCCGGGCTCAACCCGTTCGGTGACGAGTCCGTGGCGCTGGCCGCGGCGGCGGGCCTGCGCGGCATCGCGGTGCCGGCCGACTGGCCCGACCGGCTTCCGCCGGCCGCCGGTCAGAGTGCGCCGGACACCACCGGTGAAGCGGACCCCACCGGCGAGGCCGAGCAGTGACCGTCGTCGCCGCCGTCGACTGCGGCACCAACTCGATCCGACTGCTCATCGCCCGGGCCGTCGACGGTGAACACGGACCGCTCGCCGAGATCCACCGCGAGATGCGGATCGTGCGGCTCGGTCAGGGCGTCGACGCGACCGGGCGTTTCGCCGACGAGGCGATCGAACGCACCCGCGCCGCCCTCGCCGACTATGTCGACATGATGGTCGACGCCGGGGCGGAACGGGTCCGGATGGTCGCCACCTCGGCCACCCGTGACGCATCCAACCGCGACGAGTTCTTCGACATGACGGCGACCCTGCTCGGCAAGGTGGTGGCCGGTGCCCTGGCCGAGGTGATCACCGGCGACGAGGAGGCGCGGCTGTCGTTCCGGGGCGCCGTCGGCGAACTCGACGCCGCCGCCGGACCGTTCGTGGTGACCGACCTCGGCGGCGGCTCCACCGAGGTCGTCGTCGGTGATGCGACAGGGGTGTCAGCGGCATACTCCGCCGACGTCGGATGCGTCCGCGTCACCGAACGTGCCCTACCGTCCGACCCGCCCACCGACGCCGAGATCGCCGACGCCCAGGAATTCATCCGGGGCCGGCTGGCGCAGGCATTCGCGGCGGTCCCGGTGGCCGGGGCGCGGACCTGGGTGGGGGTGGCAGGCACCCTGACCACGTTGTCGGCGCTGGCCGCAGGCCTCGACGAATACCGGTCGGAGGTGATCCACCTGTCGCGGATCTCGCATACCGATCTCGACGACATCGGGTGGCGGCTGGTACGGATGACCCGCGCCGAGCGTGCCGCCCTCGGGCCGATGCATCCGGGCCGGGTGGACGTCATCGGCGGCGGATCGCTGGTGGCGATGGAACTGGCCCGCGAGTTTGCCGAGCGGGCGGGCATCACCGAACTCGTGGTCAGCGAGCACGACATCCTCGACGGGCTCGCCCTGGGTCTGCTCGACTGACTCAGCCCGTGTGTGCGGGGCTGCGCAACGAGATGTTGTTGCACGCCTCGCACACCGTCTCGGGGATGATGCCCCGCCGCTGCAAGAACCCGAAAACAGTGCAGCCCAAGCAGAATCCGAGGGCGAACTCCAGGGTGGCGGCGACGACGAGCACACCGAGCACGATCTGTGCGGCCGGACCGAAGCCGAGCACGCTCAAGATCAGCGCAACGGTGGAGACCACCAACCCGATGCCCTGTGCGAAACGCTTCGGCGGCCCGGGCACCAGCTTGGTCTTCCGCCAGACCTTCGGTGCGATCACCCGCACAGACAGCTGACCGAACGGCGAGAACCGCGGCCCGGACAGGACACGCAGCAAGAACCCGATCGCCACCAGCGCGTAGAGCGCCCAATGGTTCACCACGATGGTCACGATCGCCAGCGCCACGACCAGGCCGGCCGTCGACCGGGCAGCGTAGTCGTTGACCGGATTGGGAAAGGTGAACACCGAGCTCGCCGACACGTGATCCTCCTACAGTCGTGTCCAGATCAGCACGAACCTACGCGCCGATCACAGGCACGGCAAAGATTGAACTCACCCCAGGCAAAAGTCTGGCGACGCCGGGCAGCCGGTGCTCCCCGCCGGCCGGTCACTCGGTGTCGGCGGGAGTGACCGGAGCCTCCATCACGGCCTCGAGATTGATCTCCGAGAGCGCCTCGGCCCCGGTGAACTCGTCGAACTCGGGCTCGATCTCGTCGACGGCGTCATCCGACACCAACTCGGCATCGATCACGGTGGCACTGTCGGCGCCGGCACGACGCGCCGCCTCGCGCATCTCGAAACCGTCGGTGATGATCTCACCCACCTCGCGGGCGACATCGGCGACCGCCGTCGTGATGATCGAGGCGATCTGGCCCACATGTGTGGCCGTCGACTCCACGAGCTCCTGGATGATGTCCTTGTTGCGTTCGATGCGATCGACCATGTCCGATCAGCTTCCTTGTCCTACGAGAAGGGGTGCAGCACGGGCGGTACCCAGGATAGAGCGTTGACAGGCGAGGGTGCTTGTCTGTGCTTGTCTGCGCCGACTCCGTCGTCGCGTACCGTGCGCCTTACCACCCGTCTTCCCTCCTCATCGCCTCGGTCGCAAGCTCCCTCGCTCTTCGTCAGTCCAGACAGGCGACGGCGCCCGGTGTTGGTTTGCGCCGACTCCGTCGTCGCGTACCGTGCGCCTTACCACCCGTCTTCCCTCCTCATCGCCTCGGTCGCAAGCTCCCTCGCTCTTCGTCAGTCCAGACAGGCGACGGCGCCCGGTGTTGGTTTGCGCCGGCTTCGTCGTCGCGTACCGTGCGTGGCTCGGTGGTTGAGCCGCGAGGAGCGCAGCGACGACGCGTGTCGAAACCTCTGTCGGCCGGGGCCGGGTGGTGACCACCTCGGAAGGGGATCGTCACCCGGCGCAACCAGCAGAGGTTTCGACGTCGCTCGTCAGATCACCGGTTCAGGCGGTGCGGGCGGAGGGGGTGCGCTCGACGATGACGGTGAGATCGTCGTCGTCGCGGGTCATCGAATTGGGTAGCGACAGTTTGGCGATCTTCGTCCAGGTGGAGGCGAGCTGGGCGTGCAGGGGCCCGGTGTTGTACGGCAGTCCGTGGCGGTCGCACACCTTCCGGACCTCCTCGGACATCTCCGGGTAGCGGCTGGCGGGGATGTCGGGGAACAGGTGATGTTCGATCTGATGCGACAGGTTGCCGCTCATGATGTGGAACAGCCGGCTGCCGGTGATGTTGGCCGAACCCAGCATCTGCCGCAGATACCACTGGCCGCGGGTCTCGTCGACACATTCCTCGGAGGTGAATGTCTGTGCACCGGTGGGGAAGTGGCCGCAGAAGATGATCGAGTACGCCCACACGTTGCGGACCAGGTTGGCGGTGGCGTTGCCCAGCAGGGTGGGCAGGAACATCGGGCCACTCAAGGCGGGGAAGACGACGTAGTCCTTGAGGACCTGACGACTGGCCTTGCGCCACATGCCCTTCACGAGTCCCTTGATGTCGGACCACCGTCGCTTGCCCGCGACGATGTTCTCGGCCTCGAGATCGTGCAGCATCACGCCCCACTCGAACAGCAGCATCAATGCGGTCGCATAACCGAGGTTCCCGAGGTAGTAGGGGTTCCACTTCTGGTCACGCGCCATGCGCAGGACGCCGTAGCCGATGTCACGGTCCTCGCCGATGATGTTGGTGAAGGTGTGGTGCAGATAGTTGTGGGAGTGCTTCCACTGATCGGCGGGACAGACCGTGTCCCACTCGAATTCGCGCGAGTTGTAGGTGTCCTCGCGCATCCAGTCGTACTGGCCGTGCATGACGTTGTGGCCGATCTCCATGTTGTCGAGGATCTTCGACACCGACAGCGCGCCGACACCGGCGAGCCATGCGGGCGGGAAGAACCCGACGAACAACAGCGCGCGGCCGGCCACCTCTAGTCCGCGCTGGGCGCGGATCACCGAATAGAGGTATTCGCGGTCGCGGGTGCCGAGATCGGCGACGACGCGCGCCCGGATCTCGTCCAGATCGCGGCCGAGCTGTTCGACCTGCTCGTAGGAGAGGACGACGGTGTTGGGATCGGCGTTGTCGGTGCCCGACGTCAGCGGGGACGGGCTCTGGGGGCTCAGGGTCTTCGTGGTCATGTCATACCTCGATGTCGATGTCGCCGACAGGTGCGTTGATGCACAACTGGATTCGGCAGTCGGGTTCGGAGTGGGTCTCGCCGGTCAGGACGTTGCGGGTGGTGCCGGACTTCTTGACGGCGGTGCAGGAGAAGCAGATCCCCATACGGCAGCCCGATTCCGGGTGCAGCCCGGCCGATTCGGCCTGGTCGAGGATCGTGCGGCCGTCGTTGGCCACGGTGCGCCCCGAGCGCGTGAACGCCACCTCACCGGATACCGGCCGGTCGGGATCGATCGGCGCCGGGACCGCGAGGGTGAACGCCTCGGTGTGGATGCGGGCGTGCGGGCGGGCGGATTCGATGTGGGCGCCGACGGAGTCCATCAGTGTCTGCGGTCCACACACGAACACATCCGCGTCGTCGGCGGCAGTGATGCCGTCGAGGTGCTCGGGGGTGAAGTGGCCGCCGATCGTGGCCCCCTCGCCGATCCCGCGTGCGGCACTGCGGGTGTAGTGGATCCGGAGATCGATGGCGGGGTTCACCGCGGCCAGGGCGGTCAGTTCGGCCCGATAGGCGACGTCGGCGGGCGTTCGGGCGTAGTGGACGAAGGTGATCGGCTCGCTGTACCGATTCGATACAAGTGTTCTCAGCATGGACATGGCAGGTGTGATCCCACTGCCGCCGCTGATGAACACCGGGGTGCGGACTCCGGCGTCGGGAAGAACGAACTCACCGGTGGCCTGGGACAGTCCGTAGACGTCGCCGACCCGGGCGTGGGTACGCAGGTGGTCGGACACGCCACCGCTCTGATTGGCGGTGACGGTGAGCTCGACGGTGCCGTCGGCGCCGTCGCTCGCGTTGGCAGGGGAGAAGCAGCGGGTCTGACGAACACCGTCGACGACGACGCTGAGCTGCACGAACTGTCCGGCCTCGTGGCCACGCCACCGTCGGGTGGGGGCCAGGGTGAGACGGACGGTGCGGGGTGTGGGGTGCTCGACGCGGGTGACGGTGGCGCGTAGGTCGCGCCAGGTGAGCCGCGGATCGATCAGCTCGAGGTAGCGGTCGACCGGATGCGGCGACATGGTCGCCTCGACCAAGGACGTCACGACGTCCGGAAGGCGGATGCTCATGGGCTGGCTCCGTTCGTTGGGCGTGATTCGGTGTACATGTGTACTCCGACAGTGTGCCACGGGGGCCGCGGATGGGTGTCAAGGGTGCGGATATCGCCGAGTGTGTCACCCGCATCGCCGCTGTGTGGTGTGGGTCACATGTGGTGTCGACTGCCGTCATCCGCCCGGTATGGAGCTGAACTCATGTTCAAGTTCGTGTGTAAGGTGGCTCACGAACGCGCCCCGGCCGTGATGTGCGAGATCGGTGCGGGCGGGCAGGTGGGAACCGAAAGGGATTGGGAGCAGATGACAACCGACGCGGCGCTGCAGCGACTCGAGGACGCACTGACGGAGATCCGTGAGGTGCAGCAACGGAACTGGCCCGCGCAGGTGCCGCGAGAAGTGCACTACCCGATCGAGACGATGGGCCTGGTCGACCACCTCCGGCACTGGGCCGCGGTGGCAGGCGATCGCACCGCGATCGCCTTCTACGGGCGCGAGATCAGCTACGCGGAGTTCGACGCGTACTCCGATCGCTTCGCCGGATGGCTACGGGACAACGGCGTCGCGGCGGGGGACCGGGTGGGTGTCCACCTCGGCAACTGTCCGCAGTTCTCCATCGCGATGCTCGGCATCCTCAAGGCCGGCGCCGTCCACGTCCCGGTGAATCCGATGCTGCGCGAACACGAACTCGTCCACGAACTCTCCGATGCCGACGTCACCGTGATCCTCACGATGCCCGCCCTGGCACCGCTGGTCTCCCTGGTGCGTGAGCGCACGCCGCTGCGCGTGGTGGCCACCACCGACATGTCCGACATGCTCACCCCGGATGCGACCGGCGCACCGTTCCCGATCGCCGATCCGTCGGGCAGCGACTGGCACACCATCATGTCGGCGTCGCGCGCGGAGGCGGTGGCGACCGATCCCGATGCGCTCGCCGCGCTGAACTACACCGGCGGCACCACCGGCATGCCCAAGGGATGCGAACACACCCAGCGCCACATGGTCTACACCGCTGCGACCGCCACCGTCGCGATGGGCCACCAGGTGGGTGAGGACCCGCTCACCGTGCTCGTGTTCTTGCCGGTGTTCTGGATCGCGGGTGAGGACTTCGGCATCCTGATCCCGCTGATCAACGGTGGCACGGCCGTGCTGCTGACCCGCTGGGACGCCGAGGTGGTGCTCGATGCGGTGCCCCGTCATCAGGTCGGCGCCATGATCGGCACCGTCGACAACTACGTCGAGCTGATGGACCGCGACGACTTCTCCGACCATGATCTCGGCTCGCTCACCTCGCCGCTGGCGGTGTCCTTCGTCCTCAAGCTGGACAAGGGGATTCGGGCACGCTGGCGGGCGGCCACCGGTGCGACGCTGCGCGAGGGTGCCTATGGCATGACCGAGACGCACACCGCCGACACCATCACCCTCGGCTTCGCCGACGACGACCGCGACCTCGACAAGGAACCGGTCTTCTGCGGATTGCCCGTCCCCGGCACCGACATCCTGATCGTCGACGCCGACGGTGCGCCGGTCCCGCTCGGCGAGGAGGGCGAGATCATCCTGCGCAGCCCGTCGGTGATGACCGGATACCACCGCAATCCCGAGGCGACCGCCGAGACCCTCCGGGGCGGGTGGCTCCACACCGGCGACGTCGGGAAGTTCAGCGAAGAGGGCGCGGTGCACTACCTCGCCCGCAACAAGGAGATGATCAAGACCAACGGCATGAGCGTGTTCCCCTCGGAGGTCGAGGCGCTGCTGATGCTGCACCCGGCGGTCGAGCGGGCCGCGGTGGTCCCCAAACCCGACCCCGCCCGCGGCCAGGTGGCCTTCGCCTTTGTCGAGCTGGCCGCCGGCTCGGCGGCCGCGGCCGAGGAGATCGTCGCCTGGGCCCGGGACAACATGGCCGGCTACAAGGTCCCCGAGATCGAGATCCTCGACACGCTGCCGATGACGGCGACCGGCAAGGTCCGCAAGGGCGACCTGTTCGGCAAGGTCGACGCCCCGGCGGCGACTGCGGCGGAGGTGTGATCATGCCGACCCGGCAGACCGTCCTGGTGGCCAACCGCGGTGAGATCGCACTCCGGATCATCCGCACCGCAACCGAACTCGGCTATCGCACCGTGGCCGTGCACGCCTCCGACGACGCAGATGCGCCGCATGTCGGCGCGGCCACCGTCGCGGTGGCGCTCGAGTCGGCCGGCGCCGGTGCCTATCTCGACCGGGCCGCGATCGTCGGCGCCGCCCGCGATACCGGGGCCACGCTCGCCCACCCCGGATACGGCTTCCTCAGCGAGGACCCACGGTTCGCCCGGGACTGCGCCGCCGCCGGGTTGCGCTTCGTCGGGCCGTCGGCGGGGGTGCTCGAGACCTTCGGCGACAAGGCCGCCGCGCGCAAGGCCGCGGAGGCGTCGGGGGTGCCGGTGCTGGCCGCGACGGCGGGTGGGATCGACCTGCCGGCGGCCGAGCGGTTCCTCCACGCGCATCCGGCGGGCATCATGCTCAAGGCGGTCGCCGGTGGCGGTGGCCGCGGGATGCGTGTGGTCCGCGCCGGTGACGATCTCGCCGAGGCATTCCGGGCCTGTACCTCGGAGGCCGAACTGGGCTTCGGCAACCCGGCGCTGTTCGCCGAGCAACTGTGTACCGGGGCCCGCCACATCGAGGTGCAGGTGGTCGCCGCCGACGACGCCGGCCACACCCGCGCCGCCGCCCTCGGTGACCGCGACTGCAGCGTGCAGCGGCGACACCAGAAGCTGATCGAGGTGGCCCCCGCACCGCATCTCGACGACGCGACGCGGACCGCACTGCATCGTGCCGCGGTCACCCTGATCGCCGACCAGCCCTACCGCGGTCTGGCCACGGTGGAGTTCCTGGTGGCCGACGACGGGTTCTTCTTCCTCGAGGTCAATCCCCGAATCCAGGTGGAGCACACCATCACCGAGGAGGTGACCGGGGTGGACCTGGTGGCCGTGGGGCTCGCGGTGGCCGACGGTTCACCGTTCGCCGCCCTCGGCCTCCCGCCGGCGATCACGGCGCACGCCGGAACCGTCGACGGTGCCCTAGCCTGTGCGGACGGCGTCGCCATCCAGGCGCGCGTGAACAACGAATCGATCAGCGCCGACGGTCAGACCGTGCCCGATTCCGGTGTGCTGTCGGTCTTCTCGGCACCTACCGGCCCCGGTATCCGGGTGGACACCTACGGCAGGCCGGGTCTGGCGATCAGTCCCCGCTACGACTCGCTGCTGGCCAAGGTGATCGGGCACACCCGCGGCGGTGACCTCACCGTGGCCGCGGCGAAGACCGCTGCGGCGCTCGGTGAGTTCGTCGTCGAGGGCGTCTCGACCAACATCGGGCTGCTGCGGGCGATCCTCGCCGACGCCGACTTCACCGGGGGTCCGGTCACCACCGACTACCTCACCACCCGGATCGGGGACCTGTCGGTCGTGGCGCAGGAACTCACCCGGCCGTCCACGTCAGACCGGTCCGCCGATTCCGCCGGGGCCCGCCCGGCGAGTGTCGAGGTGGCCGACGGCGAGCAGCTCGTGTCCGCGCCGATGGCCGGTGTGGTGGTCCAGATCGCCGACACCGGAACCGAACTCGCCGCCGAACGCGGACTCGCCGTCCTCGAGGCGATGAAGATGGAACATGCGGTCTCCGTGCCGTTCTCGTGCCGTGTGGTGCGGGTGCTCACCACTGCCGGCGATGCCGTCGCGGCCGGGGCGCCGCTGGCGGTGATCGCACCCGCGACCGCCGCCGACCTCACCGCCGAGGATTCCGTCACCGATCCCGATCACATCCGCCCGGATCTCGCCGAGGTGTTCACCCGGCACGACGTCACCCTCGACGCGGCTCGCCCCGCCGCCGTGGCCAAGCGACACGGGATCGGTCGGCGTACCGCCCGCGAGAACGTCGACGATCTGATCGACCCGGGCAGTCTCACCGAGTACGGCGCGCTCGCGCTGGCCGCGCAGCGCACCCGGCGCAGCGACGAGGACCTGATCGCCAACACCCCTGCCGACGGCCTCGTCATGGGCCTGGCCACCGTCGGTGCCGACCGCTTCGGTGCGGCCGCGGCAGAGGTGGCGGTGGTGTCCTATGACTACACCGTGCTCGCCGGCACCCAGGGCATGCGCAACCATGCCAAGACCGACCGGATCATGGAAGTGGCCCGGCGCAAACGGGTTCCGTTCATCCTGTTCGCCGAGGGCGGGGGTGGCCGTCCCGGCGACACCGATGCGCTGGGCGCCTCCGGCCTCGAGGTGGGCACCTTCCGTGCGATGGCCGCCCTGCGGGGTGTGGTCCCGACCGTCGCGGTGGTCTCGGGGCGGTGCTTCGCCGGCAACGCGGCCCTCGCCGGTGCCTGCGATGTGCTGATCGCGACGCCGGACGCCAACATCGGGATGGGGGGTCCGGCGATGGTGGAAGGTGGCGGCCTCGGGGTGTTCCGGCCCGAACAGATCGGACCGATCGACGTCCAGGAACGCAACGGGGTGGTCCACGTGACCGCCCGCGACGAGGCGGACGCGGTGGACATCGCACGCCGCTACCTCGCGTACTTCCAGGGCGACGTCGACGACTGGGAGGCGCCCGACGAGCGGATGGCGCGGCATGTGGTCCCGGAGAACCGCCTGCGCGCCTACGATGTCCGCGCCGCCGTGGAGAGCATCGCCGATGTGGGCTCGGTCCTCGAACTGCAGCCCCGTTACGGAGCCGGCATCGTCACCGCGCTCATCCGGGTGGAGGGCGTCGCCTACGGCGTGATCGCCAACTCGAGTGCTCATCTGGGCGGTGCCATCGATGCCGAGGCGGCCGACAAGGCCACCGAGTTCCTGACGCTGTGCCAGGCGCACGGCTTGCCGCTGGTCAGCCTCTGTGACACGCCGGGGTTCATGGTCGGACCGGATTCGGAGAACGAGGCGACGGTGCGCCGGTTCGGGCGGTTCTTCGTCGCGGGGGCACGGCTCACGGTGCCGTTCGGCACGATCATCCTGCGCAAGGGATACGGCCTGGGTGCGATGGCGATGGCCGGTGGTTCGTTCCACGCCCCGGAGTTCACCGTCGCCTGGCCGACCGGTGAGATCGGTCCGATGGGCTTGGAGGGGGCGGTCCGGCTCGGCTTCCGCAAGGAACTGGAGGCGCAGACCGATCCGGCGGCCCGCGAGGCATTGTTCGCCGATCTGGTGGCCAAGGCCTATCAGCAAGGGCGCGCGCTGCATGCGGCGACCACCTTCGAGCTCGACGACGTGATCGACCCGGCGGCGTCACGGTCGTGGATCCGGAGGCTGGCACGGCGTCGTCGGTGACGAACCACGGATCTTGAACATGACGGCGGATTCAACTATGAATACTCGGCGACCTGAATCACGTCTCGGACACATCGTCCGACGAAAGGTGGAAACCCATGGCAGCTCCCGATCTGGCCGGTAAGACCGCGATCGTCACCGGCGCCTCCCGCGGAATCGGCCTGGCCGCCGCGCAGGCACTGGCCGACGCCGGTGCCACCGTGGTGGTGACCTCCCGCAAGCAGGAGGCCGCCGATGCCGCGGCCGCCCAGATCGGCGAGCGGGCCGTGGGGATCGCCGCGCATGCCGCCGAGGAGGACCAGGCCCGCGCCTGCGTCGAGCAGACCGTCCAGCGGTTCGGCGGCATCGACATCCTGGTCAACAACGCCGGGACCAACCCGGCCTTCGGTCCGCTGATCACCCAGGACCATGCCCGATTCGCCAAGGTGATGGATGTCAACCTGTGGGCGCCGCTGATGTGGACCGCGCTCGCCGTCGAGGCCGGCCTGGGTGCGAACGGCGGGGGATCGGTGATCAACACGGCCTCGATCGGCGGACTCGCACACGAGGCCAACATCGGCCTCTACAACGCATCCAAGGCCGCCCTGATCTACCTGACCGGCCAGCTCGCGCTGGAACTGTCGCCGCGGATCCGGGTCAACGCCGTCGCCCCCGGCGTGGTGCGCACCAAGCTCGCCGAGGCGCTGTGGCGTGAGCACGAGGAACTCGTCGCCGGGGTGACCGCACTCGGTCGGATCGGTGAGCCCTCCGACATCGCATCGGCGATCACCTTCCTCGCCTCCGACCAGTCGTCCTGGATGACCGGCGAGGTCATGGTGATCGACGGCGGTATGCACCTCGGCGACGCCCGCGGCTACCGCACCGGGATCTGACCGAACCACCCACCCATCGCATCGAAGGAGCATCAGATGAAGGCATGGCGCGTCCACGAACTCGGACAGCCCCGCGAGGCCCTGCGCTACGAGGAGGTCGCCGACCCCACCCCCGGCGACAATCAGGTCCTCGTGAAAGTGCTTGCCGCACCGGCGAACTTCCCCGACGTCCTGCTGTGTCGCGGGGAGTACCAGGTGAAGCCGCCGCTCCCGTTCACCCCTGGTGTCGAACTGTGCGGTGAGGTCGTGGCGGCCGGCTCGGCGGTCACCCGTGCGGCGGTCGGCGATCGGGTCGTCGGCACCCCGACCCTGCCGGGCGGCGCCTTCGCCGAGTACGCGCTGATGGAACAGCAGGCGGTGTTCGCGGCCCCGTCGACGCTCGACGACGCCGAGGCCGCATCGCTGACCATCGGCTACCAGACCGCGTGGTTCGCCCTGCACCGGCGCACGCAGATCGCCGCCGGTGACGTCCTGCTGGTGCACGCCGCGGCGGGTGGTGTCGGTAGTGCGGCGGTGCAGCTCGGCAAGGCCGCCGGGGCGACGGTGATCGGCGTCGTCGGCGGACCCGACAAGGTCCGGTATGCCACCGAACTCGGTGCCGATCTCGTCGTGGACCGGCACACCGACGACTTCGTCGCCGCGGTCAAGGAGTTCACCGGTGGCCGCGGTGCCGACATCGTCTTCGACCCGGTCGGTGGCGACGCCTATGCCGGATCGACCAAGTGCATCGCCTTCGAGGGGCGCATCGTGGTGATCGGCTTCGCCGGTGGCACCATCCCGCAGCCCGCACTCAACCACGCGCTGATCAAGAACTACTCGATCGTCGGGTTGCACTGGGGCCTCTACCAACTCAAGAACCCGGCGGTCATCGACGAGTGTCACACCGCACTCACCGCGCTCGCCGAGCAGGGCCACCTGAGGCCGCTGATCTCCGAACGGCTCGCGCTCACCGACGTCGCCGACGGCGTGGCCCGCCTCGGTGAGGGCAGTACCGTCGGCCGCGTGGTGTTCGTGCCCTGATCGTGGGCAGATCGTCCCGCGATAGACTCCGACGGTGACCCGGACCCGCCGCCCCGCCTCGCGTACCGCGGGGTCGGCGGAACCGGAGTCGCGGGCCGACAAGAAGAACCGCACCCGGCAGGCGCTGCTCGACACCACCCTCGAACTGGTCGGTGACCGCAGCTTCGCGAGTATCTCCCTGCGTGAGGTCGCCCGCGGTGCCGGGATCGTGCCCACCGCGTTCTACCGGCATTTCGCCTCGATGGAAGATCTCGGCGTCACCCTGGTCGAGGATTCGATGCGCATCCTGCGCCGCACACTGCGGGACGGCCGGCGCGACCTCGCGGCCCGCCAGGCCCTGCCCACGGCCAAGGCGTCCCTGGACATCCTGCTGGCCCACGTCGACGAGCATCGGGCCGCGTTCCGGTTCCTGGTCCGGGAACAGCACGGCGGGGTCGCCGAGATCCGGCGGGCCATCGACACCGAACTGCGACTGTTCTCCCGTGAGCTCGCCATCGACATCTCGCGGCTTCCGGCACTCGCGGACTGGCATGCCGAGGACCTCGAACTCGCCGCCGACCTGATCGTGACGATCATGCTGACCGCGGTGGCCGACCTGCTCGACGGCGAGTACCGCGGTCGCCAGGCCGAGCAGGAGATCGTCGAGCGTGCACAGCGGCAGCTGGCGATGGTCTTCCTCGGGATGGGGCAGTGGCGCCCGACCGATTCGTGAGTGGCCGCCGGCTCCTGATCGCCGCGACCTGACCGCCGGCCTCTGATCGTCGCCTCCTGACCGTCGTCGGCGTGCGGGGTTTGCCTCACCCCGATTTCAAAGGTGGGCCGCGCGTGGCCTCCCGGGTGACACTGACCGGCGTTGTCGCGTCCTCGATCGTCCGCCCGGGCGCCGACGTGACGGACCGAGCAGTTCATCGATGTCAGGAGTCCACGTGTCCACCGAGAAGATCGCCGATCAGATCAAGTTCGCCTACTGGGTGCCCAATGTGTCGGGTGGCCTGGTCACCAGTGACATCGAGCAGCGCACCAGCTGGGACTACGAGTACAACGTCAAGCTCGCCCAGACCGCCGAGAACAACGGATTCGAGTACGCGCTCTCCCAGGTCCGCTACGAGGCCAGCTACGGCGCCGAGTTCCAGCACGAATCAACGAGTTTCAGTCTCGCACTGCTCCTGGCCACGCAGAAGCTCAAGCTGATCGCGGCGGTGCACCCGGGGTTGTGGCATCCGGCCGTGCTCGCCAAGTTCGGGGCCACCGCCGACATCCTGTCCGGTGGACGGTTCAGCATCAATGTGGTCAGCGGCTGGTTCAAGGACGAGTTCACCCACCTCGGCGAGCAGTGGCTCGAGCACGACGAGCGCTACCGGCGCAGCGGTGAGTTCCTCGAGGTGATCCGCAAGATCTGGACCGAGGACGACGTCGACTACCGCGGTGACTTCTATCGCATCCACGACTTCACCCTCAAGCCCAAGCCGCTGAACACCCCCGAACGCCCCAATCCGGAACTGTTCCAGGGCGGTAACTCGACGGCGGCCCGCAGCAACGGTGGCCGGTTCGCCGACTGGTACTTCTCCAACGGCAAGGACTTCGACGGCGTCACCGAGCAGCTCGACGATCTGCGGTCGGTGGCCCGTGCCCACGACCGTGAGGTCAGGTTCGGCCTCAACGGGTTCATCATCGCCCGCGACACCGAGGCCGAGGCCCGCGACACCCTCCGCGAGATCATCGAGAAGGCGAATCGTCCTGCGGTGGAGGGGTTCCGCGGCGCAGTTCAGCAGGCGGGCAGTGCCACCGGCGACAAGAAGGGGATGTGGGCGGACTCCAGCTTCGAGGACCTGGTGCAGTACAACGACGGATTCCGCACCCAGCTGATCGGTACCCCCGAGCAGGTGGCGGAGCGGATCGTCGCCTACAAGCGTCTCGGGGTGGACCTCGTGCTCGGTGGCTTCCTGCACTTCCAGGAGGAGATCGAGTACTTCGGTGAGAAGGTGCTCCCGCTGGTGCGTGAGCTCGAGGCCGCCGAACAGGTCGCCGCGGTCTAGTCTGATGAGCGTGACCTCCACACCCGAGAACAGTTCGAGACCGATTGCGGCACAGATCGAGTCGGCCGATCAAGCACGTCTGGTCGCACAGGATCTGGCCGAGCGGTTCGCCGCCGGGGCCGCCGCACGTGACCTCGATCGCCGACTGCCGTTCGCCGAGATCGACGCCTTGTCGGCCAGTGGGCTGCTGGCGATCTCGGTGCCGGCGTCCTTCGGTGGCGCCGATCTCGCACCGAGCGTGATCACCGACGTGATCGCGATCCTGGCCGCGGCCGATCCGAATATCGCGCAGATCCCGCACAGTCACTTCGTGTATCTCAACCTGCTTCGGCTCGCCGCACCGGAAGAGCTGGCGCGCAAGCAGTTCGAGTCCGTACTCGCCGGTGGCCGGGTTGCCAACGCGCAATCGGAGCGGGGTGGTGCCACCATCGCCGACATCTCCACCACCCTGACCACGGTGGGACCGGGACGGTTCCGGATCGACGGCGAGAAGTTCTATGCCACCGGCTCGCTGTACGCCGACACCCTCGCGATCCTGGCCAGACATCCCGGCGACGACGAGCTCGCCGCGGGCGAGTACATCGCGTTCATCCCGGCGGACACCCCCGGGGTGGCGGTCGTCGACGACTGGGATGCGTTGGGGCAGCGGACGACGGGCTCGGGAACGGTCGAACTGACCGGTGCCGAGGTGGCGATCGGCGATCTCGTCGAGCGTGCCACAGCGGTGTCGCGGCCGACCGGTTACGGGGCGTTCGCACAGCTGTTGCATGTGGCGATCGACGTCGGCATCGCACGGGGTGCCCTCGCGGCCGCCGTCGAGTTCGTCGGCACCAGGTCGCGGCCCTGGTTCGAGGCCGGGGTGAGCCGGGCGGTCGACGACGAACTGCTGGTGCAGCGCTTCGGCGAACTCGGGGTGGAGCTGGTGACCGCCGAGGCCACCCTCGATGCGGCCGCGCGGGCCGTCGACCGGGCGACCGGTTTCGGTGGTACCCCCGACGACACGGTGCAGGCCGTGGCGGAGGCATCCCTCGCGGTGGCCGCGGCGAAGGTGGTGGCCGATCGGGTGGCCAACTCCATCACCTCGGCGGTGTTCGAGGTCAGCGGTACCCGCAGTGCCGCTGCGGGCACCGGCCTCGACCGGTTCTGGCGCAATGCCCGTACGCACACCCTGCACGATCCGGTGCGGTGGAAGGTGCAGCACATCGGGCGGCACGTGCTGCGCGGGGAGAACCCGCCGATCCACGGCGTCATCTGACCGTCGCCATCGAGCGGGCGCGGTGTCATCCGAACCGATGAACGTCGCGGGCCGCGTCGTTTCCCCGGACGACCGGACGGCGACATCGCGGCGGGTGACGTCCGATGCGCCGGTTATGCTCCCACCATGTCGGGAAGCCGGGTGAACACACAATTCGGGCCTTACCGCCTGGACGAGTTGCTGGGTCGCGGCGGGATGGGCGAGGTCTATCGCGCCTACGACACGGTCAAGGACCGGGTGGTCGCGGTCAAGCTCCTCAACCCGGGGCTGGCCGGCGATGCCACGTATCAGGAACGCTTCAAACGCGAGTCGCATGCGGCCGCCCGGCTCGGCGAACCCCACGTCATCCCGATCCACGACTGGGGCGAGATCGAGGGTGTGCTGTTCATCGACATGCGGCTCGTCGACGGTGAGGATCTCCGCGCGTTGCTGCGTCGCGAGCGCCCGCTGGAAGCCGAACGGGCGGTGGCGATCGTCGAGCAGGTGGCCTCGGCGCTCGACGCCGCGCACGCAGACGGGTTGGTGCACCGCGACATCAAGCCCGAGAACATCCTGATCGGGCAGAACGACTTCGCCTATCTGGTCGACTTCGGTATCGCGCACGGTGCCGACGACACCCATCTCACCCAGGCCGGCTCGGCGATCGGCTCGATCGCGTACATGGCACCGGAATTGTTCGATGCGGTCCCGGTGAGCACGTCGAGCGACATCTACGCCCTGGCGTGTGTGCTGTTCGAATGCCTCACCGGGCGGGTGCCGCATCCGGCCGACACGATCACTTCCGCGATCAAGGCCGCGGTGATGTCGCCGCCGCCGGCGCCGAGTGCGGTCAACACGGCGGTGCCGTCGGCGATGGATTCGGTGATCGCCCGAGGACTCGACCCCGACCCCGCCCGGCGCTACGGCACCGCCACCGAGCTGGCCGCCGCGGCCCGCGCGGCGTTGCGCGGCGAGGCCGATCCGGCCGCGGGGCCCGCTGCGCCGACCACGGTGACGCCCGGGCGCCCCGGGCGGATCGACCTGGTGAAGTCCGACGGTGCCCATCCGCCGGCACCGCCGACGGTGATCGGCTCGCCATCCGGCGAGGAGGCCGCCCGCGCCACGCAACTGCGGCCGGTCGGCGAGCCGGGGCCCCAGAACTATTCGGGTCCGCAACAGTATTCGGGTCCCCAGAACTACTCGGGCCCCCAGAACTACTCGGGTCCCCAGCAGTATCCGGGAGCGCCCGCGGCGTACGGTGCCGCGGCCTACCCGGCCCCGGGATACCAGCCGCCGCCCGAGCGCGACCGATCGGTGGCCTATGTCCTGATCGGTGTGATCGCGGTGGCGGTGCTCGGACTGGTGGCCGTCGGCGCATATTGGTTGTTCAGCAACAGCTCCGGCGACGACACCGCGGGCACGTCGACCACGACGGTGACCCACGCGCCCCCGGTCACCGAGCAGACCACGGAGACGGTCACGCCGGTGTTCCCGGCCGACGCGGTGCCCTGTGACGCGACCTCGGCGATCGGGACCACGGTGACGAGTTGTCCGTTCGCGCAGGCGGTTCGCGACGCCTACCGGGGCTCCGGCACCTATGGTCAGGCCCGTACGGTCCAGGCGTTCAGCCCGGTCACCGGGATGCCCTATCAGATGGCATGTACGCCTGAGGGTTCGGCAGTGACGTGTCGGGGTGGCAACAACGCCGTCGTCTACGTGCTGCCGTGAGAAGGGGAGAGGGACACGTGCGGAGGTTCTGGGCTGCCGGGGTGACGACGATCGTGGCGGCGATGGTGTTGTCCGGTTGTGCGAGCGGTGATTCCGAGTCTGGCCCGACGTCGACGGTGACGGTGTATGCGACACCGTCGAGTTCCGCGCCGTCGGCATCCTCGGCATCGTCGTCGAGTCCGTCGTCGGCAGCGAATCCAGCATTGGCGGCGAGCTTCCAGAAGGTCGCATCCGGGACCGGCCTGCGGGTCGGGGTCGCGGTGGCCCCGGTCGGCGAGGATTCGAAGGCCACCATGGTGTTCGGTGATCGCGACCCGGGGGTGGCCTGGTCGACGATCAAGGTGCCCCTGGCGGTGGCCGCGGAGCGCGAGAACGGTCGGTCGGACGCCGAGACCAATGCGATCATCAACTCCGACAATGCTTCCGCCGAGGAGCTGTGGGCGTCGCTCGGGACCGCCGAGGAGGCCTCGGCCGCGGTGACCGCGGTGTTGCGCGAGGGCGGCAATCCGGACGTCACCGTGCCGTCGCAGCAGTTGCGGGCCGGGTTCACCGTCTTCGGCCAGACCGTGTGGTCGTTGCCGGATGCTGCGACGTTCACCGGTCATCTGCCCTGTATGCCCGGAACCGAGCATGTGGTGTCGCTGATGGGGCAGGTCGCCGGAAACCAGCAGTGGGGCGTGGAGATCATGCGTCTGCCCAAGTCGACGGCGGTCAAGGGTGGATGGGGTCCGGGCGTCGACGGTGCCTACCTGGTTCGCCAGATCGGTCTGATCACCTACCGCAACGGTGCGCGAAGCGCGGTGGCGATGAGCGCGGTGGGCGGATCGATGTCCGGTGGGATCGCCGCACTCAACGCGATGGCCAACTGGCTGAACCAGAACATCACCGCACTGCCTCGCGGGGGTTGCCGATAACGGCATTCCGGGCACTCGATCACGACTCGTACACAACCGGGTCTCGGTTGCATGGCCGAACCGCTCTCGGTTCGCGGTCGCCGCGGACGCCCACCTAAGGTTCTCCTGGTACGAATGTGACCTAGGAGGCGTGTGTGACCAATGTGAAACGGCTGATCGTGGCGGTGGTACTCGCTCTCGTGGTCGTGGGTGTCACACCGTCCGCGTTGGCGTCGGCCGGGCCGGCGCTCCCGCCCCTTCCCGAACCCCTGCGTACCTGGCTCACGCCGCCGGAGCCTCCGCAGAAGGCGCTCGCGAAGTCGTTCGAGCCGTTCCAGAAGTCGCTGGCGAAGACCTATCCGGGAACGGTCGGTATCGCGATCGTGCCGGTGGGTTCGGACTCGGCGATCACCCTCGGCAAGGTGTCGACCGGACGTGCATGGTCGACGTTGAAGGTGCCGGTGTCGCTGGCCGCCGAACGGCGTCTCGGGTCCGCGGTGGTCTCGCGTGAGGTCAAGGCGATCACCTTCTCCGACAACGATGCGGCCGAGGATCTGTGGGCGGCGCTGGGCACCACCCGGCAGTCGGTGGATGCGGTCGCCGCGGTCCTGCGCGAGGGCCATGACGTGCGCACCCATGTCAGTTCGGAGCTCGACACGCCGTCGTCGTTCCCCGGATACAGCATGTGGTCGCTGGCCGATCAGGCGCGATTCGGTGCACATCTGCCGTGTATGCCCGGTTCGACGCGGGTGCTCGACCTGATGGGATCGGTGGGTCCCAATCAGCGGTGGGGCGTCGCCGATCTCGCCCGGACCAGCCGGACGGTGACGGGTTCGGCGGTCAAGGGCGGCTGGGGGCCCGGGACGGGCCTGTCGTCGGCCTTCTTCGTCCGTCAGATCGGTGTGATCACCACCGGCCGCGGGCAGTTCGCGGTGTCGCTGGCCGCCGTCCCCAAGAGCAACAGCTTCTCCGACGGCGCCGCGATGCTGACCCGGGTGGGCGACTGGCTGGGCCGCAACATCACCAAGGTGCCGGTCGGCCGCTGCTCACTGTGAGCCGGTGTCCGGCATCGAATGACGGCCGGTACGCGGCTGGGGCCGCGGCTTCGGCTGTGGCTCCGGTCGGATCTGTTCCACTTCGGCGCGGGTGCCTGACGGGCGTGCGAGGGCCGCGGCGATGGCGGTGGTCAGCGGGACCGACAGACAGATCGCGATGCCGCCGACGAAGGACCGCGCCAGCTCCACGGCGACGGTGTCACTGGTGAGCAGTGCGCCGAGCGGCTGCTGGGCCACCGAGAACAGCAACAGCAGCGGGAGTGCGCTGCCCGCGTAGGCGAAGACCAGGGTGTAGACGGTGCTGGCGATGTGGTCGCGACCGACGCGCATCGCCGCCCGGAACGTCGCCAGACGGGTCGGTTCCCCGGCGGCGGCGAGTTCGAACGCCGCCGACGCCTGCGTGATGGTGACGTCGTTGAGCACGCCCAGGGTGCCGATGATGAATCCGGCGAGCAGGAGACCGCCGACGGAGATGTTGCCCTGATACACCTGCAGGCTCGTGGTCTGGTCGCCGGAGAGTCCGGTCAGATGCATCGTCTCGATCGCCAGCCAGCTCAGCAGCCCGGCGGCCAGCAGCGAACTGAGCGTGCCGAGCAGGGCCGAGCTGGTACGCAGGCTGATCCCGTGGGCGAGATACAGCACGACGAACAGGATGGCCGCCGAACTCACCACGGCGACGGCCACCGGGGACTTGCCGTCCAGGATGGCCGGCAGGGTGAACACGGCGAGGACGACGAAGGCGAAGACCAGACCGATGAGGGAGCGCAGACCGCGCCATGCGGCGACGAGGACGACCGCCGCGGCGAACAGGATCGCCCACACGAGAGTGGATGTGGACCGGCCGAAGTCGAAGAATGCATAGCGGGGTGCACCGTCGGGACCCGGGCTGGTGCTCAGCCGGATGCTGTCGCCCACATGCAGGGTGGGCTGGCCGGCCTGCGGGTCGTCGGGTGCGCCGAGGGTCTGCGCCGACGAGTCCGGGCCGCTACCCGACTGGGCCTGGTTGGTCGGGATCTCGAGCAACGTGTACTTGCCCTCGTGCTCACCGGAGGTGATCCGCACCGTGCTCTCGATGCACGGCCCCGACCCGGCGCCGGAGATCGGGATGTCGGCGGTGTCCTGCACGGTGCCGACCATCTGGTTCAGGCATTCCGCGCGCGTCTGCGCGACGACCTCGCCGTCGACGGCGTGGATGGCCCCGCCGTCGGCACCGCGGAACTGGGCGGGGATCGGGTGATCGCCGCCCGACGGCCACAGCAGCACCGCGCCGACGATCACCGCGAGCCCGGCGATCGTCAGGGTCGCGATGACGATCCGCCGGGCCAGTGGGGGCAGATCCACGGCGATCTGCGACAGCGAATGCGAATGGCCGTGGGAATGCTCGGGGCCGTGTCCGGTGCCGGGGTTGCTCACCCCGCCACCCTATGCGGAGTGGCGGTCAGGAGGTGAGCACCGCGGTGCGAGCCCGATCGCGCACCGAGTCGTCGATGGTCGATCCGGTGCCGCCGGGCCGGAAGGTCGCACCCCGATGGTTCTGCGGCAACAGATCGCCGCGGCCGAACAGCTTGTGGCGCAAAGTGCCCGGGGTGTACGCGCGGTCGTAGACGCCGCGTCGTTCCAGCGCGGGCACCACATGGGTGATGACATCGGCGAACGATCCGGGCGTCACCGCATAGGCGAGGTTGAACCCGTCCACGTCGGTCTCGTCGACCCAACCCTGCAGCGCCTCGGCGACCTCGTCGCCCGAACCGATCAGCACCGGGCCCATACCGCCGATCCCGCCCCAGGACGCGATGTCGCGGACCCGCCATTCCTCACCGGACTCGGCGGCCTGCTGGAAGGCGGCGACCGCGGACTGGATCGCATTGCTCTCGACGTTGCCGATCGGCTCGTCGATGTCGTAGGTCGACAGGTCCAGACCCATCCACCCGGACATGAACACCAGCGAACCCTCCTCGCTGGCGTAGCGCTGGTACTCGGCGGCCTTGGCGCGGGCGGCCGCGGAGGTCTCGTCGGTGATGATCGTCAGCAGCGTGTAGATGCGCGCATCGCAGGGATCGCGTCCGGCGGTGACGAGCTCCTCGCGGATCTTGGAGACCGTATCGCGCAGAATGGCTTTGGTGGGTGCGCCGACGAAGATCGCCTCGGCGTTGGCGGCGGCGAAGCGTCGTCCGCGCGGCGAGGCGCCGGCCTGGTAGATCACCGGCGAGCCCTGCGGTGACGGCTCCGACAGATGGATGCCGGGGACGGTGAAATGCTGTCCGTGATGCCCGATGTGGTGCACCTTCTCGGGATCGGCGAAGATCCCGGCCGCCCGGTCACGGCGCACCGCATCCCGCTCCCAGGAGCCCTCCCACAACTTGTAGAGCACCGTCAGGTATTCGTCGGCGTGGTCGTAGCGGCTGTCGTGTTCGAGCTGGTCGTCGCTGCCCATGTTGCGTGCCGCCGAGGGCAGGTAGCCGGTGACGACATTCCAGCCGATCCGCCCCTTGGTGAGGTGATCGAGCGTCGACAGGCGCCGGGCGAACGGATACGGATGCTCGAATCCGGTGCCGGTGGTGATACCGAAGCCGAGATGCTCGGTGGCGTGGGCCATCGCCGACACCAGCAGCAGCGGATCGTTGACCGGGATCTGTGCACCCTGCCGGATGGCCGCCTCGTCGGTCCCGCCGTACACGTCATAGGTGCCGAGGACGTCGGCGATGAACAGCCCGTCGAATCCGCCGGTCTCCAGCAGCTTCGCCAGATCCACCCAGTAGTCGAGCGTGTTGTAGTCCCATGAGCGGTCCGCGGGATGACGCCACAGACCCGGCGACTGGTGGGCGACACAGTTCATGTCGAAGGCGTTGAAGCGGATCGGACGGCGGGCGGGTGCAGCGGGGGAGGACTGGGACACCCGGCCCATCCTCGGCGGTCGGCACGGGATCGACCAGACTTCTGCGCGGGGCGAGATAAAGGCGTAGGGAAGTAGGCATGCGAAGCATCGACGTGCTCGCCGACGGCCTGAGTCGGGTGCAGGAGAATGTCCACGCCGTCCTCGACGGCATCGACGAGGAACGCCTGGTCTGGCAGCCGGCGCCGGGCGCCAACACCATCGCGTGGCTGGTGTGGCATGTGACGCGGGTACAGGATGCCCAGGTCGCCGACGTCGCCGGCACCGAACAGGTGTGGCGGACCGGTGGTTGGTATGAGCGATTCGCCCTGCCGTTCGCCGCCGACGCCACCGGCTACGGCCACCATCCCGACGACGTGATCCGCGTGGTCGGCCCGCCCGACCTGCTGCTCGGCTACCACGACGAGACGCATGCGGCCACCCTCGACTACCTCGCACGGCTCTCCGACGCCGATCTCGACCGGATCGTCGACACCCGCTGGGATCCGCCGGTCACGCTCGGGGTGCGGCTGGTCAGCATCGTCGACGACGACGCCCAGCACATCGGGCAGGCGGCATACCTGCGCGGACTGCAACTCTGAGGGGACCACAACTCCGAGGGGACTGCACCACTGGGCTCGTCCAGGCCCGTCGACGCCGCGGTACCGGTCAGATCCACCCGCGTTCGCGGGCGATCAGTGCGGCCTCGGCGCGGGTGGAGGCGCTGGTCTTGCCGATCGCCGACGACAGGTGATTGCGGACCGTGCCCGCCGACAGGTGCACCTGCGCGGCGATCGCGGCCACCGTCGCCCCCGACAGCGCCGCCCGCAAGACCTCCGATTCCCGTGGGGTGAGCGGGTTGTCGCCGCTGGTGAGGCTCTCGGTGGCCAGCGTCGGATCGATCACCCGCAGCCCGGCGTGCACGCGCCGCACCGCGTCGGCGAGCTCGCCGGCCGGGGTGTCCTTGACCACGAAACCCGATGCGCCGGCCGCGATCGCGCGCCGCAGGTAACCGGGCCGGCCGAAGGTGGTGACGATCAGCGACCGCACTCCGGGCAGCTCGCGGTGCAGTGCGGCGGCGGCCTCGATCCCGTCGACGCCGGGCATCTCGATGTCGAGCAGGCACACCTGGGTGCCGGATTCGCGTGCGGCCGAGACCACTTCGTCACCGCGTCCCACCTGTGCCACCACCTCGAGATCGGGCTCGAGGTCGAGCAGCGCGGCCAGGGCCCCGCGGACCAGGGCCTGGTCGTCGGCGAGCAGCAGCCGGATGGTGTCGGTCATCGGGCGTCGTCCGATCTGATCGGTGTGCGGGGTCTGATCTGTGCGACGAGGGTGGTGCCGTCGGCGCCCGAGTCGATGCGCAGGGTTCCGCCGGCGGCCTCGACCCGCTCGGTCAGTCCGCGCAGACCGTTGCCGAGGAAGGCCGGATCCATGCCGGTGCCGTTGTCGTGCACCGTGATCGAGTCGTCGTCGAGGGTGACCTCGCAGCGGGTGGCACCGGAGTGGCGCACCACATTGGTGACGGCTTCGCGCAGGACCCAGGCGAACAGGGTGCCGTGGTCGGTGTGGCGATGCGGATCGGGCAGGCAGGCCTCGATCCCGGCCGCGCGCAGGGCACTCTCGGCACCGGCGATCACATCGGGCAGTTCCGGCGTGCGCAGACGGCCGACGGTGGACCGGACCTCGGCCAGGGCCTGCCGGGCGAGTTGGTTGACCTCGGTGATCTCGGTCTTCGCGCGGGCCGGGTCCAGGTCCACCAGCCGCCCGGCGAGTTCGGACTTGATGGTGATGACGGTCAGGGAATGCCCGAGGATGTCGTGGACGTCGCGAGCCACCCGTTCGCGCTCGGCCACCACGGCCAACTGCGCGTCGAGGTCACGTCGACGTTGTTCGGCGAGTTCGCGTTCGGTCTCCCGGGCGGTTGCCACCCGCACCCCGAGCAGCGTCAGCCCGACGGTCGCCAGGATCACCACCACGCTCACATCGGCTCCCCACCCGGCGAGTTCGGGGATCGCGATGGATGCGATCAGCACCGCGGCCATGACGGTCAGCGCCCAGATCATCGGGAAGGTGAGTGCGGCCACGACCATCAGGAACGGCGCGGCGCCGAAGGCATCCTGCCCGATCAGCGGCATCAGCCCGAGTACGAGCGCGACGAGGACCGCGAAAACCGCGATGCCCCACGGGTTGCCGCCGGGACGGCCGGACAGGACGTACACCGACGCGAACAGGTACACCCCGGCGAAGGCGCCGAGCAGCACGTAGGTGGTGATCTTGGCGGCGGCCGGGGCATCAGAGGTGATGGTGGCGGCCAGCGGGTAGGCCAGGAACAGTGACCAGAGCGCGATGAACGCCCAGCGCGGGTTGCGCCAGGGCGTCCACCATGAAGCGGGTGTGCGGCTCATCGGAAGCGGTGTGGTCCTCACTGACGGTCGGTGCCTCGACTGTAGAAGTATGCCGCGCCGCCGGTGAAGACCGCGGCCCAGACGACCAGATTGGCGATGGCGACCCACAGCGGGATGGCGGTGCCGTAGATGGTGACCCCGTGGTCGAGGGGATAGCGGGCGAGCGTGACCACGCCGAACATCGGGGTGAACTGCGAGACGGTGAGCAGTGCGCCCTTGAGCGGGACGAAGACGTTGCCGGCGAAGGCGAGCAGCGCCAGGACGCCACCCATCACCTGCATCGCACCGTCCGAGCGGAGCAGGCTGCCGACGGCGAGGCCGAAGGCGGCGAACACCGACGACCCCAGCCAGCCGAGGCCCAGGCAGGCGATCCAGACCCCGATCGGGGCGTCGGCACCGGTGAGTGCGCCGACCACGGCGAGGACGGCCATCGGCATGGCGCCCATCGCCAGGGCGACACCGACCTTGGTCGTGACATATCCGACCGGTCGCAGCGGGGTCATCATCAGGGTGCGCGTCCAGCCCGCCTGCTGTTCGATGGCCACCGACGCGGCGTTGGTCGATGCCGCCAGGATCGCGCCGTAGACGGCCATCCCGACCAGCACGTAGAAGGCGACATTGCCGGAGCCGACACGTTCGGTGCCGTCCTGGGTGGCGCCGAACACCAGGTACAGCAGGGCGGGCATCGCCACGGTGAAGACCAGGGCCCGGCGGTTGCGCAGGACCCGGGTGAGGTCGAGACGGAGATGGGTGGTGGCGAGGACGGTGGTACTCATCGGAGGGTGTCCTTTCGGTGGGACCCGGGCAGTCGAGGTTGCCGGGGAAGATCAGGCGGCGGGGGAGATCAGGCGGCCGAGGTGAGCGCGACGAAGGCGTCCTCGAGGTTGCGGGTCGCGACCTCGATCTCGCGGGCGCAGGTGGCGGTGAGCAGGGTGCGGGCCAGGGCGTCGGAGTCGGCCGACGAGAGGTAGACGCGCCCGCCGCGTCGGTCGACGACCTCGAGGTCGGAGATCGTGCGCCCGAGGGTGCCGAGGCCGTCCTCGTCGACGATCGCCGAGACCACCCGCCGGGAGGCCACGTTGCGGATCTGGGCGGTCGACCCGTCGGCGACGATCCGTCCGTGGGCGAGCATCACGATGCGGTCGGCGAAGTCGTCGGCCTCGTCGAGGTAGTGGGTGGCGAACACGACGGTGCGACCGTTGCGGGCGTCGGCGCGCATGGCGGCCCAGAACGCCCGCCGTGATTCGACGTCCATCCCGGCGGTCGGCTCGTCCAGGATGATCAGGTCGGGATCGGGGAGGGTGGCGAGCGCGAACTTGAGCCGCTGCTGCTCGCCGCCGGAGCACCGGGACACGCGCCGGTTCGCCAGATGTGCGATGTCGGCGCGGTCCATCACCGCATCGACCTCGGCGGTGCGGCCGTGCAGGGAGGCGATGATCCGGACGGTCTCGGCGACGGTGTAATCCGGGAGCAGACCGCCGCTCTGGAGCACCGAGGCGATCCGGCCGGCGCGGGCGGCCTGGCGGGGCGGCATGCCGAACACGGTCATCTCGCCGGAATCGGGTCGGCTCAGACCGAGCATCATGTCGATCGTGGTGGTCTTGCCCGCCCCGTTGGGGCCGAGGAAGGCGACGACCTCGCCGGGCGCGATCGTGAGATCCAGGTGGTCGACGGCGGTGACCCGGTTCCCGCCGGTGTCCCGGCTTCCGTCGGTGTCCCGGAACGTCTTGAGTACGTTGTGCGCTCGGATGGCAGGTGCGATGTTCATGGTTCTCATCCTGTCGGCGGGGTGGCCGGCGTACCCAGAGCAGATGTCATCGATCGGCCATGACGTATGTCATGCACGTCGCGGCACCTGTGAGACGATCGCCGGGTGCCTGCGGACGAAGAGAAGAAGCAGCCCGACACCGGTTCCGCGTCGTCGTTGACGGTGGTACTGGCCTTCGCCATGAACATCCTTGTGGCGGTGGCCAAATCGGTGGCTGCGGTGATCACCGGTTCGGCATCGATGGTGGCCGAGGCGGTGCACTCGTGGGCCGACGCCGGCAACGAGGTGTTCCTGCTCGTCGCCGAACGCCGTGGTGCGCTCGGCCGTGACCGCGCGCATCCCTTCGGTCACGGCCGCGAGACCTACATCTGGTCGATGTTCGCGGCCTTCGGCCTGTTCGCGGTGGGTGCGGCGGTGTCGGTGATGCACGGCATCACCTCGCTGACCGCGCCCGAGGAGGAGGCCGACTATCTCGTCGGCTACATCGTGCTCGCGGTCTCGGCTGTGCTGGAGGGGATCTCGTTCATGCAGTCGGTGCGCCAGGCGAACGCCGGAAGCCGGCGACTGTCGATCCACCCGCTGCGGTTCATCAGCCGGACCTCGGACTCGACGCTGCGCGCGGTGTTCTTCGAGGATGCGGCGGCGCTCGTCGGGCTGGCGATCGCCGCGGTCGGCATGGCACTGCACCAGATCACCGGCAAACCGGTGTACGACGCCATCGGATCGATTCTCGTCGGACTGCTTCTCGGTGTGATCGCCATCTTCCTGATCCGGCGCAACAGCGAGTTCCTGCTCGGTCAGCGCGCGATGCCGGAGACCCGGTCGATCCTGTTGCGCCGCCTGCTCGACCACCCCGACATCGATCGCGTGACCTATCTGCATGCCGAGTATGTCGGCCCCACGCAGTTCTATGTCGTCGCGGCGGTCGACGTGCGTGGCGATCTCCGCGAATCCGACGTCGCCGTACTGCTGCGGCGGATCGAGGCGCAACTGGAGGATGCCGACGCGATCGTCGAGGCGGTGCTGACGCTGTCCACCGCCGACGAGCCCTCACTGGTGCCCTGAGTTCTGGGGGCATCGGGTGCCGCCGGATCAGGCGAATCCGCGTTCCATCTCCCAGAACAGGATCTCGGCGTCGGTGGTCGCGGTGAGGCGCAACTCGCCCTGATCGGTGGTGCGTGCGGCATCGCCCTCGGACAGCACAGAGCCACCGGCAACTCCGGCGCCACCGGAAAGCTCGACGCTGCCGCGCACCACGTAGAGATGTCCGAATCGTGCCGCGGGCAAGGTCAGCGTTGTCCCGGCCACCGGCCGTGCGGCGTGCAGTGCGACATGGGAGTTGGCGATGTCGAGTGCGTCGGTGCCGCGATGGCGGGCCAGTCCGGACACCACCGGGAACAGCTCGCCGGTGGCCAGCCGATCGGTCACGTCGCGTTCGGCGTAACCCGGCTCGTGCCCGGCGTATTCGGTGGCCAGCCACATCTGCACCACTCGGAGGCGGTGCGCGTCGGCCCGTGACGACCCATTGCGCTCGGAGTGGGTGATCCCGGTGCCCGCCGTCATCCGCTGGACCACCCCGGGGGTGAGAACACCGGCGTTGCCACGTGAATCACGATGGGCCAGTGCACCCTCGACCACCCACGTGACGATCTCGACGTCCACGTGCTCATGGGTGTCGAAGCCCTCGGCCGGGTCGACGACGTCGTCGTTGCTCACCATCAGCAGACCGTGTGCGTTGCCGCGCAGGTCGAAATTGCCGGTGGCCGGGAACGATTGGCGTGAGGTGAGCCAGGCGTCGTCCCAACGGTGTCGCTCGTCGGACCGGATCACCCGGATGCCGGCGGCACCGGGTGTGCCGGCCGTGGGCGTCGACGGGGTGGTCATCGTCTCTCCCCGGAGGTGTCGGGACCGTCCTCGTCGAGATGGTCCAGATGGGTGGTGATTGTGCGCATCACGCGGGTCAGGGCCGCGGCGTCGTCGGTGTCCACCGCGGCGGAGAACAGGCGGTCGACCACCGCGCCGTGGTCGCGGGCGGCCGCGGCGAAGGTGGCGCGGCCGTCGGCGGTGAGCACCGCATAGCTGCCCCGGCGGTCCTCGGCGGCACTCTCGCGGCGCAACCAGCCCTTCTTGACCATGACGTCGATCTGGTAGGAGAGCCGCGAGGTGGAGAACACCATCCGCCGGGACAGGTCCCGCATACGTGTCCGGCCGTCGGGGCATTCGTGCAGGATCAGCAGGATGTGATAGTCCGACAACGACATCCGGCAGTGCTTGCGGAGATCCTCGTCGAGCCGGGTGTGGATCCGGGTGCTGGTCTCGATGAACAGCCGCCATGCCGTGCCCACCGAGTCCGTGCCCACCGGGTCTGCGCCCACCGGGTCCGTGCCCACCGGGTCCGTGCCGGTCACCGGGTGCGGGTGTGCGGCATGATCGCATCGGCCGGGACGGTGCCCAGCCGTCCGGCCTGGAAGTCCTCGATGGCCTCCACGAGCTGCTGTCGGGTGTTCATCACGAACGGACCGTACTGGGCGACCGGTTCCCGGATCGGCCGGCCACCCAGCAGCAGTACCTCCAGGTCGGGGTGATTGCCGTCGGCGCCGGTGCGGGCACCCACGGTCAGTCGTTCCCCGGCGCCGAGCACCGCGAGCTCGCCGGATTCGATCGGACGGGCGTCGGCGCCGACGGTGCCGCGCCCGGACAGGACGTAGACCAGCGCGTTGAAGTCCTCGCGCCACGGCACCGACACCGATGCACCCGGCGCGATCGTCGCATGGGCGACGGTGATCGGGGTGTGGGTGGCGCCGGGGCCGGCGTGGCCGTCGAGCTCACCGGCGATGATCCGGATCAGTGCGCCGCCGTCGGGCGAGCCGACGAGCGCGACCTGCCCGCCCTCCAGGTTCTGGTACCGCGGTGTGAGGAACTTGTCGGCGGCGGGCAGGTTCACCCACAGCTGGATTCCGTGGAACAGCCCGCCCGATTCGACCAGTTCGGCCGGCGGCGTCTCGATGTGCAGGATGCCCGCGCCCGCGGTCATCCACTGGGTGGCACCGTTCTCGATCATGCCGCCGCCACCGGCGGAATCCTGGTGCTGGAAGCGGCCGTCGATGATGTAGGTGACCGTCTCGAACCCGCGGTGCGGGTGCCAGTCGGTACCGCGCGGCTCGCCCGGCTCGTAGTCGACCTCACCCATCTGGTCCATGTGGATGAACGGGTCGAGGGCGGCCGAGGAGACCCCGGCGAAGGCGCGGACCACGGGGAATCCCTCGCCCTCGTAGCCGCGTGGGCCTCGGGTGACCGAGCGGACGGTGCGTTCGGTGGCCTCCAGGGGCGCCGGTGTCAGCCGGGGCAGGGTGGTGGCGTCGGCGGTGACGGCGGGCATGGGGGCCTCCTCGGTCTGGGCGGTCCCGGTCGGGCCGTCCTCGGTCGATGTATATCACTCAAATTTGAGCTATATGGACTCCAACCGGGGACCGCCGGAGGTTATTCCGCCACCTGACACGACTCCGGTCGGTCGCCGTCGCGCACCAGTGAGCCGACTCGGACCGGGTGTTCGAGGTGGGCCCGGACCTCGAGGATCGCGGTCGTCGCGTGGACCGTCCCGAGCTCGGTCAGGTGTCGTTCGTGGCGGGTCCAGGTCATCGCCGCGGCGATCGAGGCGGCGTCGCGGTGGCCGTCGGCCGCCAGCTGTCGGATCTCGCCGAGGCGACGGTCGTGGTGGTCGAGCAGTTCTCGGGCACGGACGTCGGCCGGATACGAGGCGTCGCCGTGCGCGGGCAGCATGCGCAGCCCGGTGCGGTCGGCGAACTGTGTGAGCGAGCCGAGATAGGAGGTCTCGGGCGAGTCCTCGGGGGTGTGTTCGAAGCCGAGGGACGGTGTGATCCGGGGCAGCAGGTGGTCGCCGGTGAACAGCAGTCCGGACTCCGGCAGCTCGAAGACGGTGTGCCCGCGGGTGTGTCCCGGGGTCCGGTGGGTGTGCAGCGTCTGTGCGCCCAGGTCGAAGGTCTCCGCATCGGAGATCCAGTGGGTCGGCGGGCCGAACGGCTGGTCCCGCTCGAAGTCCTCGAGGTCCAGCGCGTCGACGGCGTCGGCGAGGTCGGGTGCACCGGCGCGCCGCAGCAGGCGGGCCTGATGCGGGTACGGGCCGCCGGTGAGGTCGAAGCCGTCGATGGTGTGCCGTTCCCCGACACCGAGGTACGCGAGCTGGTCGATGTATCTCCTCACCGGATATGAGCAGGCCACCTTGCCGCCGGACGTCGACACGCTACCTGTGCGCTGCCTCGGCGTCGTCCAGCAGTGCCAGCACCGACTTGGCGAGACCGGCCTCGAAGTAGGCCTCACGCGACGCGGTTGCTGACATGCGACCACGGTAGCGAACCATGTTCGATGCCCGGGATCACGCCGAGGGGTTTCGGCGAGCGTGTCAACGCCCTCAGAAGGGCGGGTCGGGCGAGTCCGTCTGGGTGGCGGGAGTCTGGTTGCGGGCACGGTTGCGTTGCCGCTCGAGTCGTCGACGGCGATGTTTGCGGGCCAGTGTGGATTCCCGGTCCAGGATTCGTTCCCCATCCGGTTTCAGATACGCACCCGGCGGGCCTGGCGGTCCTGGTGGGGTGGGTGGGGCTTGTGGTGGGTCGTCGAACCGGTAGCGGCGTAGGCCGGGGAAGAAATCTTCCATGGTTTCCGCCGGTCCGGGCAGGATCAACCCTTCCGGGGTGGTGTATTCGATGATCAACCGACTTGTGTGGGGGTCACGGTGTTGATCATCGACCCACTCGGAATGGGTTTTGTGGAGATGATCGAACCGGCACTTCGGATTCAACCCGATCGGGGTGGTCTGCCCACCCGCCGCCGGATTGTGGTGGTCGTATTCGGTGACATGATCGAGATCGGCATCGAAGGAGCTTCGAGTACACGCCACATCAGCACACGTGGCATAGGACAGACGCACGTACTCGTCGAGGGCGGCGGACGGCCGGTACGGATCCGAAGGCAGAGTCGGCGGCAACACCACATCCTCGGGCCGCACACCCCGGGGGACGAGCCGCGTGAACCGGGCATTCGGGTGGGAGGCGAGGTCCCGCACGAATTCCGGGGCGATCACACCCTTGCCGAACAGATACCCCGGTGCCGCACCGGCGGGTAGATCCGAGGAACCAGTGGACGCAACATCCGGTGTGACAACCGGATTCGCGGGCGTGTCGATACCGGCCGGTTCCGCCTCGACCGACTCGACCGCCTCGGCTGCCGCGTCACGCTCGGTGGCACCGGTCGCAGGGGCGCCGAGATCGAGCGGAGTCTCAGAACTGTTGTCGCTGTGTACTTCCGGATCAGGTTCGGGTGTGGCAGGTGCGGGTCGGGGTTGGGGTCGGCCGGTGACGGTGTCGAGGTCGGCGACGGTGGCCTCGTTGGCCAACAGGTGGATCACGTACTGCACCTTCGGGATCGACCCGGCCTCGGGGATCTCGGCCGGGCAGTCCTCCCGCCCGCATTCACACTCGAACTGGGTCCCCGACAGGAGTGCGAACATGGCGTCGGATTTCCGGTTCTGCGAGGATCGCCCATCATGTGGGCACACCGTGTTCGCGAGGGCACCGATCACGAGACTGCACAGTTCGACCCGGTCGGCGGCCATGGTGCCGGCGATCTCCCCGGTCCCGTCAGTGCTGAACGAGGTCCACACACCACGTTTGTCCAGGCATCGTTCCCGGGCTTCACGCACGGCGTCACGGTCGTGGCGGAACACGACCCGGTCGGCCATGTCGGTGATGGTTTTCTTCGACCACAGTCGTCGGCGTCGGCGGATCAACTCGGCGATCTCGGCGTCGACCTTGGGTGCCGATTCACGGCCGTGTACCAGCGCGGTCCGCGACACCACCACCTTCATCAACTCGGGAGTGATCCAACCGTCCCGCAACACTTCCGCCACATGAGGCAGGTGGTGGAGAACGGCGATGGATTCGTCCATGAGGAGTTCGGCGGCGCGTTGGGTGATGCCACGCACACGCGAGATCTTCTTGGCCAGATCGACGAACCCCGATGGTGCCCCGGCCACACCGCGGTCGGCATCGACATGGCGGCCGATGAGTTCCATCACCGACCGGTAGGTCGACCAGGCCAGAAACGATCGTCCTCGATCGATCTCGCGTAACCCGATCAGTAGGTCGTTGGTGGAGGACTGTTCGGGTGTTTTCGGGTCGACCCCACCCAATAGATCGGCATTGTCGTGTGGCAATTGCGGCCAGCGGGAATCGGTGAACGACAGTGATGTCGTGGGTGTGTTCGTCATCTGATCACCTCCCCCCGGAGTGCCTGCGACCTGCGGTAAAGAACTGTTGTTCGATTACAGATCACGGTACACGAGGCCACCGACAAACTCTGTGGCCGATGTATTCGGTGGCTGGGGAGGCCGGTACTTTCCGTTGCCGGGAGTTCCTGGCAGTTCCTGTCGGCCGGTATTCCGGTTGGCCGTTGTTGCTTGATTCGTTCTGGCGGCCGGCCGCGTCGTCGTCGTTTCCCGAAAGTAGGGGAAGGTGAGCTTTCCCCTACTTTCGTCACTTTCCCCGGGTTTCAACTGGGGGAAGGTTGCGAATCTAGGGGAAGGACAACCTTCCCCTAGATTCGGGACGCGGGCCGGGAGCCGGGACGCGGGCCGGGAGTCGGGAGTTGGGCCCGGGGTGGCGGGGCGCCGCGTCATCGACGTTTCCCGAAAGTAGGGGAAGGTGAACTTTCCCTACTTTCGTCACCTTCCCCGGGTTTCAACTGGGGGAAGGTTGCGAACCTAGGGGAAGGACAACCTTCCCCTAGTTTCGGGAGTGGGAACAGAGAGCGAGAGTTGCGAACGGGGGCTGTGGGCGAGATGTCGGGATTCGGCGAGAGGGGAGTCCGGATTCGTGCTGCGCGGTGATCAGGTGCGTTCGAGGGAAACGCCGACGGGACATCGGTTGATAAACCTCGCCGATCATTCGACAGAAATCATGTCCTTGTTCGTGATGAATCCGTGGCTAGCATCACAGACAGCAGCCCCACGAGGAGGACGGCACAACGACGGACGAGGAGAGCACAAGGATGTCCGCACCCTTCTCGGAGAACGACGCCGAGAACGAGGCCGCCGTCGTTCACGAACCACGACCGATCGCGGGAATCGTCGAACGGCCGACCCTGCGGCCCCCGCGCCCCAGGGAGATGCTCCGGGACATCGGCGGCACCTACGTGGTCAACGGTGTGATCGGCCTGATCTTCGCGGCGTCGGGTCCGGTCGCGGTCATCCTGGCGGCCGGTGCCGCCGGACATCTGACCGCCGCACAGCTGTCGTCGTGGATCTTCGGGGTGTTCGTGCTCAACGGCATCCTGACGCTGATCGCCAGCTGGGTGTACCGGGCGCCGCTGGGTTTCGCGTGGACCATTCCGGGCACGGTGCTGGTCGGCGCGTCGTTGCAGCACCTGTCCTGGGCCGAGGTGGTCGGCGCCTTCTTGCTGACCGGTCTGCTGATCCTTCTCGTCGGATTGACCGGCCGTGTGCGACAAGCGATGTCGGCGTTGCCGATGCCGATCGTGATGGGCATGGTCGCCGGCGTCTTCCTGCACTTCGGCCTGGACATCGTCGCCGCCGTCGGTGCCGACCCGTGGGTGGCCGCACCCATCGTGATCGCCTTCTTCGGCTTGCAGTTCCACGGCACGGTGAGTCGGTGGATGCCACCGATCATCGGGGCGTTCGTGGTGGGCGGCATCGCCGTTGCCGCGACCGGGTCGTTCCACCCCGGACCGAAGCCGTCGTCGCCGCTGGCGGTCCCCGTGTTCACCGTGCCGGAGTTCACGGTGCGGGCCGCACTGGAACTGGTGCTCCCGCTGGCCATCACGGTGATCGTGGTGCAGAACGGGCAGGGCGTGGCGGTGCTGCGCGCCTCGGGGCATCGTGTGCCGGTCAACGCCGTCACCATCGCCTGCGGGGTGTGGTCGGCGGCCGCCGCGACGGTCGGGGCCATCTCGACGTGCCTGACCGGCCCCACCAATGCGTTGCTGGTGTCGGACGGCCGCCGCGAACGGCACTACATCGCGGCATTGACCTTCGGCGTGCTGGCGATCGTGGTTGGCCTGTTCGCGCCGGTGTTCGTCGAGCTGATGCAGGCGATGCCGGCGGCGTTCATCGCCACGGTCGGCGGACTCGCCCTGCTCGGGGCACTGCAGAGCGCTTTCCGCGGGGCGTTCGGCTCCCGGTTCACGATGGGTGCACTGGTCACCTTTCTGGTGTCGGTGTCAGACCTGACGATTCTCAACATCGGTTCGGCGTTCTGGGGTCTGATCGCCGGGGTCCTGGTCTCGTGGCTGGTCGAACGCGACGACTTCGGGAGGGCGGCGGCCGACCGCAGCGTCTCGCCGTCACCGTCACCGTCGACGGCGACGCCGCGTGGTGGGGGTCAGACCAGCGAAGCGGTGAGCCCGCCGTCGAGGATGTAGTGGCTGCCGGTGATCCAGGATGCACGATCGGAGGCCAGGAAGGCGCAGACCTCGGCGATGTCCTGAGGTGTCCCGAGGCGCCCCTGCTTGGCGGCGACGAGATCACCGAACGGCACCTGGGTCGCGGCCTCGAAGTCGGGAACGAGTCGCTCCACCATGCTGGTGTCGGCGAATCCCGGGCACACCGCGTTCACCCGTACCCCGGCCGGACGCATCTCGACTGCGGCCACCCTGGTGAGCTGGATGAGCGCAGCCTTTGTCGCACAATATGATCCGAGTAGTGGGCTGCCGCCGACCCCGGCGACCGAGGCGATGTTGACGACATTGCCCTTGGACTCGACGAGATGGCCGATCGCGGCCTTCATCGCCACGAACGGACCACGCACATTGACCGCGTAGATGTGATCGAAGGAGTCGGTGGACTGCTGCAACAGCGGCGACGAGATCTCGATACCGGCATTGTTGACCAGGACGTCGAGACCGCCGAGGATCGCGACGGCAGCGCTGATCGCCTCCTGTACCGCCGACTCGTCGGTGACATCGCAGTTGGCGACACCGGCGGCGCCGATCTCGGTGGCGGCCGATGCTGCGGCCGCCTCGTCGCGGTCGCTCACCACGACCGATGCGCCGCGTTCGATGAACAGCGCCGCGATGGCTTTGCCGATCCCGGCGCCGGAACCGGTGACGAACACGCGCTTGCCGGACAGTTCACTCATTGTTCTCTCCTTGCTGCAGGGTGTCTCGGATCTCGTTCTTGAGGATCTTGCCGACCTTGGAACGGGGCAGGTCGGGCCAGATCTCGATCTGTTTGGGGGTCTTCACACTGCCGATTCGTTCTTTGACGAAGGCGATCAGCTCCTCCGGGGTCACCGTCTGGTCGGGACGTAGTTGTACTGCTGCGGTGACCCGTTCACCCCACTTGGCGTCGGGCAGGCCCACCACCGCACTCTCTTTGACCGCCGGGTGGGTGAACAGTGCCTGCTCGACCTCGGCGGAGTAGACGTTGAACCCGCCGGTGATGATCATGTCCTTGGCGCGGTCGACGACGAACAGGAATCCGTCGTCGTCGAGGTAGCCGATGTCGCCGGTGTGATGCCACCCGAACTGGCTCACCTCGGCTGTGGCCGTGGGATTCTCGTGATATCCGTCCATCACCAGCGGTCCGCGGACCACGATCTCGCCGGGCTCGCCGTGCCCGAGCAGCCGTCCCGCCTCGTCCATGATGGCCTCGGTGGTGAGCGGGGTGGGCCGTCCCGCGGAGCGGAGCCGTTCGGTGGCGATCGAGCCGTCCGGGCGGAAGTGGTCGGCGGGTGCCATCGTGGCGATCATGTTGGGTGCCTCGGTCTGGCCGAAGAGCTGTCCGAGTACCGGGCCGATCCGGGTCAGGGCCTCCTCGAGCCGGGTCGGTGACATCGGTGCCGCGCCGTACCACAGGCATTGCAGTGACGAGAGATCGGTGTGATCGAGGGTCGGGGTGTCGAGGAGACCGTAGATCGCGGTCGGCGGGAGGAAGGCGTGGGTGATGCCGTGCTCCTGCACCAGGGTGAGGAATTCGGTGAGGTCCGGTGCGGGCATGATCACCACCTCGCCGCCCAGGCTCAGGATCGGGAAGGTGAGGACACCCGCCGAATGGGTGAGCGGTGCCATCGCCAGGTAGCGGGGTCGTCGACCGAACGGATACGACATCAACGCCAGCGCCGTCGACGTCATCAGGTTGTCCTCGGTGAGCCGCACGCCCTTGGGTTTTCCCGTCGTCCCGCCGGTGCCGGCGAGCATGCACAGACCGCCGTCGGGATGACGCTGCGAGTCGAGTTCTCCCGGATGCTCGGTGAGCCAGCGGTCGAACGGCACCGCCCCGTCGATGTCGTCGCCGGTGTCGTCGTCGAGGCACACCAGCCACTCCAGACGGGGCAGCCGATCGCGGATGCGGGCGACGAGACCGGCGAAAGCGCTCTGGAAGAACAGAAATCGGCAGCCGAACAGGTCGAACAGCTGCCGGTTCTCGTCGGCCTCGTTGCGGGGGTTCACCGGACACCACACCGCCCCGGCCCGGGCGATCGCGAAGACGCAGGTGAGGGCGAGCGGATCGTTCGCCGACAGCACCGCGACCCGGTCTCCGGTCTGGATTCCGTTGTGCTGCAGTGCGGCCGCGATGCTCACGGTCTGGTCACAGACCTCACCGTAGGTGCGTGTTCGGGTGCCCGCGGTCAGGCACGGCGCATCCCGGCCGAGCGATACACCCTTGTCGAGATAGTCGGACAGTCGCATCGCCGAGCTCCTCAGCCGTGGGCGGTGATGATCGGGTCGAGCACGAGACCGAATGCGCGCAGCACCCCGAGCATCTCGCGATGACCGAAGACCTGACAGCCCGAGACGAATCCGACCGCACGCGGCGTGGCCTGCAGCAGATGTGCCGCACCGTAGGCGTTGAGCAGGGCGGTCTGCTTGTAGTTGCAGTTGCCGTGGATCACACAGTGCACGCGACCCAGGGGGCCGGAGGCGTGGACCGAGTCCAGTGAGGTGTTGATCCGCGGGTTCTCCCGGGGCGGGGTCTCGCTGCGCACCGACGCCGAGACGGTGTCGATGATCTGGAACTTCTCCGCGTCGGACTTGCCCTCCATCTGTTCGAGCGCCGCCGCCACGATCTGCGGGACCCCCAGCATGAGCGGGCGGTTGATGACGCCACCGAGTGCCCTCGCGTTGGCGACGCGCGGATCGTTCTTGAACCACACCGGATGCGACGTCCCGCCCCAGGGGAGGGCCAGGCCCAGCTCGTGCTGACCGGGTACGACGAGTTCGTAGATCCCGGCGTCGGCGGGCCACTCCACGTACTCGTTCTGCTCCAGGTAGTAGGCCTTGGCGAACGCGGCGTTGGTCAGGATCGTGTTGGTGGAGGCGACGGTCGGATATCCCTTCCAGAACACCTCGATGTCGAGGGTGTCGAGGCCGGGCGTCTCCAGGCAGATGTTGGCCGCGATCTCGCCGATGGTGTACATCTGGGCCAATCCAGGGGTGAGAACCATTCCACGCGAGGCGAATTCGGCGCCGTACTGCTTCTCGACGTCGATCATCCAGTTCTGCTCGCCGTTGGTGTCGGTGTAGTGGGCTCCGATCTCGAGGCATGCCTGCACCACCGGGTCGCCCCATCGCGCGAAGGGGCCCACGGTGTTGAGGACCACCTCGGCGCCGCGGAAGGCGTCGACCAGCGCTTCGGTGGAGTGTTCGACGTCGACGATCTCGTGGTCGACGGTGTCGATACCCGGGACCGCGTCGACGACGGCCTTCAGGCGGTCGGAGTTCCGGCCGGCGGCCAGGAACGGGATGTTGTACTCACGCAGGTATTCACAGATCAGGCGGCCGGTGTACCCGGATGCGCCATAGACGACGACGACGCGCTTGTCGGTGGGCATGGTGTTGCTCCGTTCGTCGAGTGTGTGGTGCAGCTCACACACTAGGGTCTGATCTTGACAGTCGTCAAGGAAAGTCTGGACGGTTGTCAAGGGCGTCGGCGCAGGCAGCGGGGCTAGACTGGGAACTCCGGCGCCGGATGGGCCGGTTCGACGTGGAGGTGGGTGACGCCATGACAGGACCGAGTGCAACGCGTGCCCGCATCGACGAGCGGGCTCGGGACAAGTTCTCGGCCAAACGCACCGAGCTGGCGCTGGCCACCCTGCACACCCTCGCCGAACTCGGATATGCGCGCACCAGCCTGCGGGAGATCGCCCAGAACTCCGAGTACTCCCACGGCGTGCTGCACTACTACTTCTCCGACAAGCTCGACCTGATCGCCCATGCGGTCCGCCAGTACGAGGCGGTCTGTGTGACCCGCTACGACGACGTGGTGGATGCCGCCACCGACGCCGATGGACTGCGAAAGGCATTCGGCGACAACTACTTCGGTACCCTCGTCGCGGATGCCCCGATTCATCGGCTCTGGTACGACCTGCGTAACCAGAGCTTGTTCGACGATGCCTTCCGCGCCGACGTCCTCGACATCGAGGCCCGCCGCGAGGAGATGATCTGGCGGGTCGTCACCCGCTACTGCGAGCTACTGGACGGGCAGCCCGTCCTGGACTCCGCCACCGCCTACCTGCTGCTCGACGGGATCTTCCAACGGGCCCTGCTGCATCACCTGGCCGGCGACGACGCCGAGGTGGATGCCGCCAGGATCCGGCTCGCCGCCGTCTTCGAGGTGCTGGCCGGCCGCTGAGGCGGGGACCGGACGAAGGCGGCACGCCGAATCGCCCTCCTGCGCTCGGGGGGACCGGGATAATCGCCACCATGGCCGACAAAGGGGTTACGCAAGGCGCGGCGGCGCGTCCGGGGGAGCGGCAGCGGTTCCGCAAGCTGGCACAGGCCGCGTTGAACGCGGATGTCACGGTCGAGCAGGTCGACACCATTCTCACCGACATGGGTTCGGCGCTGGACGGATTCGGCAACACGCTCGGCGATCTCGATGGCACCATCGAGAAGCTCGACACCACACTGTCGCAACTGACCGGCACGCTGACCCGCGTCGACGACACGGTCGACCGGATGGTCGCGGTGGTCGCACGACTGGAGACGGTGGTCAGCCGGATCGAGGCGCTCGTGGGTATCGGGGAGGCGGCGCTACGTCCGCTCGGCGCGATCGAGTCGGCCGGCCGCAGCGTGCTGAACCGGATCGGGTTGGGCTGACAGGGACGGGATGAGAGGGCAGGGGATGGCACAGGTGGAGCACGAGTTCATCGGCAGGCACGGCGAGCGGATCGTCTTCGACGTGTTCGAGCCGGCGGATACACCGCGTGCGGTGGTGGTGATCGCACACGGCATGGGAGAACACGGCGGGAGGTACCGTCACGTCGTCGAGATGTTCACCGACGCAGGTTATCTCGTCGCGGTACCGGACCATCTCGGGCACGGCCGGTCGGGAGGACGGCGTATGCAGGTCAGCCGCTTCGAGGACTACACCGACGATCTGCACCGGGTGATCGGCGAGGTGCGCGTCGGCGGCATCCCGTTGTTCCTGGTCGGGCACAGCATGGGCGGCTGCATCGCCCTGGACTACGCCCTCGACCACCCGGACCGTCTCGACGGCCTGGTGCTGTCGGGGGCGGCGGTGATGCCCGGTGACGATCTGCCCGGACCGTTGATCGCGGTGTCGAAGCTGGTCGGGAAGATCGCGCCCGGTCTGCCGACCATGGCTCTCGACGCCGGCAGCATCAGCCGCGATCCCGCGGTGATCGCCGCCTACGAGGCCGACCCGATGGTGTATCGCGGCAAGATCCCGGCGAGGCTGGGCGCCGAGATGATCTCGACGATGCAGTCCTTCCCGGCACGGCTCCCGTCGCTGCGGATGCCGGTCCTGGTGATGCACGGCAGCGAGGACACGCTGACCAACCCCGAGGGCAGCCGGCTCGTGGAACGGCTCGCGTCGTCGGCGGACAAGACGCTGGTGATCTGGGAGGGCCTGCGGCACGAGATCTTCAACGAACCGGAGAAGGGCGAGGTGCTCGGCACCCTGCTGCGGTGGATCGAGGGCCACACCCCGACGCAACGCTGAGACCTGTTCGGCGCCATCGCAATCAATCGCCGAGCACACCGGCGGGGGCATCCGATGCGGATGCCCCCGCCGGTGTGGTGAGGGAGGAGGTGGCAGGAGTCAGGCGCCGAAGCCCAGCAGCGACTTGACCTCGAGGAACTCGTCGAAGGCGTAGTCGCTCCACTCGCGGCCGTTGCCGCTCTGCTTGTAGCCGCCGAACGGCGCCGACGGATCGAGCTGTGCACCGTTCAGGGAGATCGACCCGGCACGGATCCGACTGCCGACCTCACGGACCTTGTCGGTGTCCTTGCCCGACACGTATCCGGCGAGGCCGTAGTCGGTGTCGTTGGCGATCTCGACGGCGTTGTCGAGATCGTCGTAGCCGATCATCACCAGCACCGGGCCGAACACCTCGGTGCGGGCGATCTCCATGTCGTTGGTGACATCGCGGAACACCGTGGGGCGTACGTAGTAGCCGGTCGGCAGGTCGTCGGGACGGCCGGGGCCGCCGAAGACGGGGGTGGCGCCGTCGGCGATGGCCCGCTCGATCAGGCCCTGGATCTTGGTGAACTGCGGCTCGGAGACGACCGGCCCCAGCCGCACCTTGCCGGTGGGATCGCCGACGGTGAGGGCGGGCGCCACCGATCGGGCGGCCTCGGTGGCCTCGTCGAGTCGGCTCGCCGGCACCAGCATGCGGGTGGGGGCGTTACAGGACTGGCCGGAGTTGACCATCATCGACGACACGCCGGCGGCGACGTTCTTGGCGAGATCCTCGTCGTCGAGGATGACGTTGGGGCTCTTGCCGCCGAGCTCTTGCGCCACGCGCTTGACGGTCGGGGCGGCGTTGCGCGCCACCTCGACGCCGGCGCGGGTGCTGCCGGTGAACGACACCATGTCGATTCCGGGGTGCGTCGACAGGGCTGTGCCCACACCCGGCCCGTCACCGTTGACCAGATTGAACACACCCGCGGGAACGCCTGCGGTGTCGAAGATCTCGGCGATGATCGCAGCGCTGAACGGAGCCACCTCGGACGGCTTGAGCACCATGGTGCAGCCGGTGGCGAGTGCCGGTGCCACCTTGCACATCACCTGGTTGAGCGGCCAGTTCCACGGCGTGATCAGGCCGCAGACACCGATGGGTTCCTTGACGATGCGCGAGGTCCCGCGGTCCTCGGCGAACGAGTAGTTCGGCAGGGCGGCGGCTGCGGTCATCAGGTGGCCCAGGCCGATCGGCACCTGGACGTTCTTGGACAGGAAGTCGGGGGCGCCCATCTCCTCGGTGACCGCCGCCGACAGATCGTCCATCCGTTTCTGGTACTCGGCGATGATCGCGTTGAGCACTTCCAGGCGCTCGGCGGCAGTGGTGGAGCCCCAGGTCGTGAAGGCGCGGCGGGCTGCGGCGACCGCCACGTCGACGTCGGCCGCGTTGCCGATCGCGACATGACCCGCGGCCTTCTCGGTTGCCGGGTTGATGACGTCGATGAGGTTGAGCTCGATCGGGTCGACCCACTGGCCGTCGATGTAGAACTGGGTGATCTCGCGCATGCTTGTCCTCCGTGTCGGGATGGTCACCACGAACTGTGTCGTACCCCACACTATGCCTCATGGCCGATGAGCCCGAGTGAGCGGTCGCTAACCGACCGGGGCTCGCGTGCAGGCGTCGCGGATTGAGACCGCCGGACCGGCAGGGGCGGGCTAGTCTCGGCCCTATGATTCACATCGTCGCACTGTGGAAGATCAAGCCCGAACACGCCGATCGATGGCCCGAGATCAGCGCCGAGTTCACCCAGGCCACCCAGGCCGAACCCGGCAACAAGTGGTTCCAGTGGTCGCGCAGCCTCGCCGACCCCGACGAGTACGTGCTCATCGAGGCGTTCGACGACGACGCCGCGGTGGCACACGTGAGCAGCGACCACTTCAAGAAGGCCACCGCGGAACTGCCGGCCTACCTGGTGTCGACGCCCAAGATCATCAACACCACCGTCGACCAGGACGGCTGGTCGGAACTGGGGGAGATGGCCGTCGATTGATTCGGAGTATCGAAACGACAGCGGCACAAACGATCTCGGCCGGAGGTTTCGACCCGGGTCCACGCGGATGGTGGACCCGGTCGAAACCTCCGGCCGATTCGGGGCAGAGGTCGTCGACGATCAGTGGGTGGGGGCGGAGGTGCGACGACGCGCGGCCTGGCCGTTGCCGTTGCGGCCGTTGCCGCGACGAGCGCCGCCACCGGCCTGCGCATCGCGGGTACGGGTGCCGCCGGAGTGTCCGGCACCGCCGGAGCGTGCGGCGCCACCGGAACGTCCCGTGCCGCCGGAACGGGTGGTCGCGCCCGAGCGTGCGGCGCCGCCTTCCGGATGGCCACCGGCCGACCGGCGCGGGGCGCCCGTCCGCGAACGGGAACCCTGCGAGCCTCCGGTACCGGACTGCTCGCCGCGTCCACGGCCGCCGCGGTTGGCGTTGCGTGCACCGGACTGACCGCCGGCGCGGCGCGGGCCGCGGGGCTGACGCTGCTGGGCGGGCTGCTCGGGGGCGGGCTCCACGTAGGCGGCGCGCTCGCCGACAAGGGTGAGGACCGGCTCGGAGGTGGCATCCACGCGCTGCGGGGTGACCGAGATCTTGGCCTTGCTCAGCAGCTGTCGGAGGTCGCGGCGCTGCTCGGGCAGGCAGAGGGTGACCACGTCACCGGCGCTGCCGGCGCGGGCGGTACGGCCCGAACGGTGCAGGTAGGCCTTGTGCTCGGCCGGCGGGTCGACGTGGACGACCAGCTCGATGCCGTCGACGTGCACACCGCGGGCGGCGACGTCGGTGGCCACCAGCACGCGGACGTTGCCGCCGCCGAAGGCCGCGAGGCTCCGATCACGTTGTGCCTGGCTGAGATTGCCGTGCAGATCCACGGCGGGGATGCCCTCGGCGGTGAGCTTCTTGGCGAGCTTGCGCGCCTGATGCTTGGTGCGGGTGAACAGGATTCGCTTCCCGGTGCCCGAGGCAAGGGTCCGGATGACGTCGTTCTTGGTCGAGGCGTCGGCCAGCTCGTAGACGTGGTGGGTCATCTTCTCCACCGGCGACGACGCGTCGTCGACCGAGTGCATGACCGGCTCGTGCAGGAAGCGGCGGACCAGCTTGTCCACGCCGTTGTCGAGGGTGGCCGAGAACAGCATGCGCTGGCCGTCTGCCGGGGTCGAGGCGAGGATGCGGGTGACCGCGGGCAGGAAGCCCAGGTCGGCCATGTGGTCGGCCTCGTCGAGGATGGTGATCTCGACGTCGTCGAGCCGAATGATCTTCTGGCTCATGAGATCTTCGAGTCGTCCGGGGCAGGCGACGACGATGTCGGCGCCGCGGCGCAGGGCCTGCTCCTGACGGCTCTGCTTCACGCCGCCGAAGACGGTGGTGACGCGCAGGCCCACGGCCTCGGCGAGCGGGGTGACGGCGTCGGCGATCTGGGTGGCCAGCTCGCGGGTCGGGGCCAGCACCAGGCCGGTGGGTGCACCCGGGGTGCGGGCGACGTCGAGGTCGGCCAGTCCGGCGACCAGGGGGATGGAGAAGGCCAGGGTCTTGCCGGAGCCGGTGCGGCCGCGGCCGAGGACATCGGCACCGTCGAGGGTGTCGGGCAGGGTGTCGGCCTGGATCGGGAAGGCCTCGGTCTTTCCGTCGGCGGCGAGAACCTCGACGAGGGCGTTGGGCACACCGAGATCGGCGAAGGTGGTCAAAGTCATGCCTTTCGGGCAGGGATCGACACCGAGTGGAACACCCACATAGCGACGATCGGATGGCGAAGGCGCGGGGTCGCGCATTCGTTCGCCGTATGAAGTGGAGTGATCGAGGCGGCGCTCCGGAAGTTCGGGCGTCCCGCCGACAACAGTCGTTCTACGACGCAGTGACGCTGCTCGAGGCGCATCACGATGTTTCGACCGTACACGGTCGGGGTGGCATCCGACGAATCGCGTGACCGGCGACACGTCGGAACCGAACGGATCAGGCGATGTTTCAGACGATGCTGCTGGCCACCGCGATCACCACACCCGCGACGGTGAGGATGCCGACGATCACCGCGCAGATGATCGCGCGGCGCCGGCGCCCCTGACGTGCCGCCGTGAGTCCCATTCCGACGGCGATCAGGATCGCCGCCGCATACACCGAGATACCGATGGTCAGGCCCGCGACGGCGGCATCACCCATGGCCAGGATCTGCGGCCCGGTGAGCCGGCCGGCAGCGGACACACCCGAATCGGTCATGGGTCGAGTACACCACGGCCCTATCCGGTGGGTGCGCGACGGGTTCCCGGTTGCTGGCTGGGCATCCGATTGGGCGGCACCGGGTAGGGCGTGCCCTGCCCGAGGGTTCCGGCGGCCACGTTGGGACCACACTTGACCAGGGCGTTCTGTGCGGCCGGTACCGGATCGCCGAACCTGGGCCGGGTGGCGTCGGGACGGTGGCCGAAGTCGAACGCCGAGGTCATGTCGCCGACCGTCGATCGGCGCCATGCGGTCAGATTGGGCACCGGCACCCCGAAACGTTTCTCGATCAGCCGTAGCTGCGAGGTGTGGTCGAAGGTCTCGGTGGCCACCAGACCGCCCCGGCTGTAGGGGGAGATGACGAAACACGGCACGCGATAGCCCAGTCCGATCGGCCCGCGGATGCCCTTGGCCGAGGACACCTTGCCCAGATCGGGGACGCTGACGTACTCACCGGGGGTGCCGGGCGGAGCGGTCGGCGGGGTGACGTGGTCGAAGAAGCCGCCGTTCTCGTCGTAGCTGATGATCAGCGCGGTCTTCTCCCAGACCGCCGGATTGGAGGTCAGGATGTCGAGCAACCCGACGATGCCGACCGCGCCGAGTGCTGCCGGGAGCGCAGGATGCTCGCATTCCAGTGCGGGCGGGACCACCCACGACACCTTGGGCAGGCGGTTGGCCTTGACGTCGGCGGCGAAGTCGGCCGGATAGGTGGGATCGATTCCGCGGCGGGCGAGTTCGGAATTCGGGTTCCGGGCCTGCGTGAAACAGCCCATCATCCCGTCGAGGATCACCGACGACACCGGGCCGAAGTCCTTGTTGTTGTAGATCTTCCAGCTCACCCCGGCGTCGCGGAGGTTCTCCGGCATGGTGCGCCAGCTGTAGGCGAACTTGGGGATGAGGGTGGGGGTCTCGAGCAGTGGTCCGCCGTGTCTGCCGTCGGGGTCGAGCGTGCCGCTCATCCAGTACAGACGGTTGGGATCGGTGGGGCCGAGGACCGAGCAGTGGTAGCCGTCGCACAGGGTGAAGGCCTCGGCGAGGGACCGGTGCACCGGGATGTCGGCACGCTCGTAGTACCCCATCAGCGCCGGTGCGTTCTCCGGTCCGACCGATGCGATCGACATCGGCAGCCAGCCGTCGTTGCGTCCGTTGTTCCACGCCTTGTGCATACCGGCCCAGGAGTGGTCGGGATCGTTGATGCACTGCCCGTCGAGATTGGCGTCGTGCGCGGTGTCGAGGCGGAACGGTACGGTGTGGCCGGACGTGGTGGGACCGACGCCCGGCGCCCAGCCGTACTGCTTCCATGCGGCCGACTGCTCGCCGAAACCCCTTACGCCGGAATAGCTTCCGAAGTAATGATCAAAACTGCGGTTCTCTTGCATGAACAGCACGATGTGCTCGATGTCGGACAGGGAGCCGCTCCCGCCGGGATCGGCGGAGGCGTACGCCTTGTCGATGATCGGCGCCGCCCACGACGTCAGCAGTCCCGCGCCACCGGTCGCGGCCACACGGGCCAGGAAGTCCCGCCGCGAATATCCGGCAAATCCGGCGTTGCTCACCCTGTGCTCCTCGCTGTCGGGCGGTCGCACCGGATGGGCTGGTCCGCAGACTGAAGGTGATGCGGCCGCCCGCAGAGTGTAGGCAGAGTTCGGTGGGCGCGCGGTGAATCCCGGATGAACACGGCGCGGATCGGTCGTCGAGCATGTGGAGCCGGTGTCGGCTGTCGCGGGCGGGTGTCAGTGTCCGACGATCCGGACGGCCGCCCGTAGTCGTCGGAGATCCCCGGTGTGCCACCCGAGGAGCAGCCACATCACCACCACGTATCCGGTCACGGTCAGCGCCGTCCACGCGCGCGCCGATCCGGGCAGCAGGTCGGCGATGACCTCGTCGCGGGGCGTCCCGTCGACCGTCGCGGGCAGCCATGCGTCGAGCAGGGTCCGGGTCAGCGCGATCGGCTCGAACGGGCCGATCGTGGAGGCCAGATAGAACGAGACCAGCGTGATGAGCAGGCCGCCCACCGATGCGATCACCTTCACCTGCGACCCCAGGATGGCGGTCGCGGTACGCAAGGCCTCCACGGTGAACGCCAGCACCAGGGCGAGCAGCAGGCAGGCCACCTGGGCGCTCAACAGGCGGGCGAGGACCGAGTCCTCGTCGTCGGTGGACTCCAGCCGGGGCAGGGCGATCGCCAGGGACACCAGACCGGAGATGAACGCGATCAGGGTGACCGACGACGAGATCCCGGTGATGCGGTCGAAGGAGGCGCGCACGGCGTGCTCGGTGGTCATGGTCGCCGTCTTCGGTGACGAGTGATAGACCACCAGCACCACCAGCCCGGCCAGGACGGTGGCCAGCAGCCAGGCGATCGTCGTGGTCGCGACGGCGGCGAGGGCGAACGAACCGATCAGCGGGCCGAACACCGCATCGGATCCCAGGTGTGTCCCCACCAGCGGCAGAATCCCGACGATGGCGATCGCTACCCCGGCGACGAGCAGCGGACCCGAGTACTCGGTGATGTCGACGGGGTTGAGATCGGGGTCGCGACCGCGGATCACGCGCCATTCGGCGGCCAGGATGCGTCGTGTTCCCCGGATCCAGTGCACCTGGTCCGGGTGGTTCGGCTTGGTGGGGGCGCCCGGTTCCGGCTCGTCCGGCACCGAGGGGCCCTGGTGAACGCTGTCCGACATGACTGTCGATCATGCCTGGCGATCGGGTCGGGTGGGTGGCACCGGGCGCCTACCGTGGTGACATGAGTCGTTCGGGAGACAACACCGACACCTATGACGTCGTGGTGATCGGCGGTGGTCCCGCCGGCGAGAACGCCGCCGACTACGCCATCCGCGGTTCCGGTCGCACCGCGGTGATCATCGAAGACCAGCTCGTCGGCGGGGAATGTTCCTACTGGGCGTGTATGCCGAGCAAGGCGCTGCTCGGGGCGGGGGCGGTGCTCGAGGCCGCGGCCGGACTGCCCGGCTCGGCGCCCCGGGTCACCTCGACCCGGCCCGACCGCGACGCGCTGCTCGGCTGGCGCGACACGATGACCTCGCACCGCGACGACGCGTCCCAGGTCCGCTGGCTCGACGGCGCGGGTATCGACCTGGTGCGCGGCCGGGCACGGCTGACCGGTGAGGACGGTGTGGTGGAGGTGGACGGCCGTCGCATCCGGGCACGGGAGGCGGTGGTGCTGGCAACCGGCAGCACCGCGTCGATCCCGGACATCCCGGGACTGCGCGACGCGGCGCCCTGGACGTCCCGTGACGTGACCGCCGTGGTCGAGGTCCCGGAACGGGTGGGCGTACTCGGCGGTGGGGTGGTGGCCTGTGAGGCCGCCACCTGGCTCACCGATCTCGGTGCGACGGTGACGATGGCCGTGCGTGGGCAGGCGCTGCTGCCGGCCATGGAACCGTGGGCGTCGGCGATGGTCGCCGAGGGCCTGCGAGCCCGCGGAGTGGACCTACGCTTCGGCGAGACGTTCGGGCATGTGCAGCGGGTGAAGACCCGCGACACCGGCCCCGGCCGTGTTCACGGGGGGCCGGTCCGGATCTCGCTGACCGGGGCCGACGGCTCGCGGGCCGATGGACTGGAGGTCGACGAGGTCCTCGTCGCCGCCGGACGCCGCCCCGCCACGGTGGGGCTGGGCCTGGAGACCCTCGGGATCGATCCGACGCAACCCCTCGACGTCGACGATCACCTGAACGTGGCCGGTCGGGGATGGTTGTACGCCGTCGGTGACACCAACGGGCGTGCTCCGCTGACCCACATGGGCAAGTACCAGGCGCGGGTGGTGGGCGATGTGATCTCCGCCCGCGCAGAGGGATACCGGCTCGACGGCCCCCGGTATCGGGCGCTCGCCGACCATTCGGCCGTCCCGCAGGTGGTGTTCACCCGCCCCGAGGTGGCCTCGGTGGGAATGACCGAGCAGACCGCGCGTGCCGCCGGGATCGAGGTAAGGACAACCGAACTCGACATCGCCGTCGCGGGATCGGCGCTGGTTCGGTCGGACTATCGCGGACATGCGGGACTCGTGATCGACGCCCTGCGGGAGGTGATCGTGGGTGCCACCTTCGTCGGTCCCGACGTCGCCGAACTGTTGCACTCGGCGACCGTCGCCGTGGTCGGAGAGGTCCCGCTGGACCGGTTGTGGCATGCGGTCCCGGCCTATCCGACCGTCAGCGAGGTGTGGCTACGGCTCCTGGAGAGCCTGCACTGATCTGCGCGCACACGCGCAGGATTTCGTGTGGTCGGGTGAAAAGGCCTGTGACGCCGCCACATCCCCCGTCGAGGAGGTGGCGGCGTCGGCCAGGTGGATCAGGCCAGGACCGGCCGTCCCATCGGGAGGGCCGGTCCGCCGGTGGACGTCGACATGGCGTCGAGGAACAGGTAGGCGCCGACCGCGGCGAAGGCGAACACCACACAGCCGGCGGCGGTCTGGATCGCGGTGCTGCCCTGGGCGGTTGCCAGCAGCACCAGGACGAGTGCGATGTCGATCAGGACGAACAGCAGGGTGAACGCGAACGGCAGGCGTAGCGTCGCGACGGTCAGCAGACCCACGACCACCAGCCATGAGGTGAGGAAGACCTCTTGGGTGGCAACGGCATTCGCCTCGCCGACCCCGAACCATCCGTGGGTGAGGCCGAGGACCAGGACCGCGTAGCTGAGCCAGAATCCGCTGAAGATGCCGAAGATCGCGGCAACCGCGCTCTGTCCCGACGACGATGCCCAGACCGCCGCGACCAGCTGGCCGATGCTGGTGGCGGCCAGGATGATCGGGATGGATGCGCCGGTGGCTGGGACGAATCCCACCAGTACCATGCCGAGGGCCACCGACCCGACGATGAACGTGGGCACGCCGATCGCGGCGGGATTCGCCGGTGGGGCAGGGGGAGTGGCCGGTTCGACCGATCCGGCCGGTGCGGTGAACGTCTCGGGCGGAGCCATGGCAACGTCGGTCATCGTGATCCCTTCATAGATCTCGACATTCATAGGTGATTTCCGTCGCAAATGTAGGGATGGTGTGGCTGCGATCACAATGGCTACGGGATCGACCTGACCCGCGACTGTCCGGCAGGCCAGTGGGTCAGGTGGCCGATCAGGTCGTGGTGTGACCGGATTCGGGCGCACTCCGGCCGGAGGCCGGCAGGGGTGTGATGGTGCGCCCTCCGGGATGTCACTCGAACTCAGTGGGCGCACTCCGGCCGGAGGCCGGCAGGGATGACATGGTGCCCCCAGTCGGACTCGAACCGACACTGTGCCGGTTTTAAGCCGGCTGCCTCTGCCGATTGGGCTATGGGGGCGTGGGCATCAGCATGCCATCGCGGGGCGTCCTGTGTGCGTGGGGGTGGTGTCTGCCGAATGCGGGACGGCCCTTGACCGACGGGACTTATCGACGTTAACTTAACGCCGATAAGTCAAAATGCCGGATGGATCGACCAACAGGTCTGGGGGACCCATGTTGACCCGAATTGCACAGCTCGTGACGGCGGCACCCAAACGTGTGCTGGCCGTGGTGTTCCTGGTTCTGGTGGGGGCGGGGATCTATGGCGCGTCGGCGTCGCAGTACCTGTTGTCCGGCGGATACGAGGACCCGCATTCCGAGGCGGCCACCGCGGCACAGGTCGTCGATGAGACCTTCGACCGTGGCGGTCTGCAGATCGTCTTCAAACTCGACGCCCCGCCGGGCACCGACATGGCCACCGACCCCGTCGGCATGCGCACCGGACGGGAGATCATCGCCGAGCTCGAGGCGAATCCGAATGTGCAACGGCCGATCCTGTCGGTCTGGCAGCAGCCCGCGCTGGCGTCGTCGCTGCTCTCCGAGGACCGGACGTCGGCGCTGATCGTGGCCACCCTGTCCGGCGGCGACAACGACGCCCCGCGACATGCCGAGGAACTCGAAGGCCAGATCGTCGGTGAGCGCAACGGCATCACGATCCGCGCGGGCGGTCAGGCGCTGGTCTTCCAGCAGGTCAACGAACAGACCAGCCGCGACCTCGCGATCGCCGAGGGTATCGCCATCCCGATCAGCTTCCTGGTGCTCATCGTGGTGTTCGGCGGGGTGGTGGCCGCCGCCCTGCCGATCGCGGTGGGCGTGTTCGCGATCGTCGTCACCTTTGCCGTCCTCCGCCTGATCGGCAGCGTGACCGATGTGTCGATCTTCGCGCTCAACCTCACCACCGCAATGGGTCTGGCGCTCGCCATCGACTACACCCTGCTGCTGGTGACCCGCTATCGGGAGGAACTCGCATCCGGTCGTGAACGTCGTCAGGCGATCCTGGTGATGATGAACACCGCCGGACGCACCGTCGCGTTCTCGGCGGTGACGGTCGCACTGTCGCTCTCGGCGCTCGCGATCTTCCCGATGTACTTCCTGCGGTCGTTCGCCTATGCCGGACTCGGCGTGGTGATCGTCGCGGTCCTCGCCGCACTCGTCGTCACGCCGGCCCTGCTGATGGTCCTCGGCCCCCGCATCGACGCACTCGACGTGCGGCGGGCGATCCGCCGGGTCCGCGGCCGCCCCGAACCGGCATCGCTGCCCATCGAGGAGAGCGGCTGGTATCGCTTCGTGCAGTGGGTGCTGCGCCACGCCGCCCCGGTCGGCGCCGGGGTGATCATCGTGCTGCTGGTACTCGGCGCCCCGTTCCTGTCGATCCGGTTCGGGTTCCCCGACGACAGGGTGCTGCCGAGCTCGGCGAGCGCGCACGAGGTGCAGCAGGAGATCCGTGACGGGTTCACCGACGACCTGTCCGGCACCCTGACCGGTGTCGTCGTCGGTCCCGCCGATCCCGCGGCCCGCGCCGAATACGCCGCCGCCCTGTCCCGCGTCGACGGGGTGACGTCGGTGTCGGGCGCATCCGGGACCTTCGTCGACGGCGCCGCCCGAGGGCCCGCCGATCCGGCCGGCACCCACACCGCCGGCGACGGGACCGTCACCGGACTGCTGTCGATCTCCACCGAGGTCGAGCCGCTCAGTGACGCCGGATCCGACCAGCTCGACACCCTGCGCGCGGTGCCCACACCGCCGGGCCTCGCCGCGTCGTTCACCGGCCTCGCGGCACTCAACGCCGACACCGTCGACTCCATCTACGCCCACCTGCCGTGGGTGCTCGCGGTGATCGCGATCGCCACCTTCATCCTGTTGTTCCTGTTCACCGGCAGTGTGGTGTTGCCACTGAAGGCATTGGTGCTCAACGTGCTGTCGTTGTCGGCGACGTTCGGTGCGATGGTCTGGTTCTTCCAGGAAGGCCACCTCGGGGGCCTCGGCACCACCGCGACCGGCTACCTCGTCGCGACCATGCCGGTACTGATGTTCTGCATCGCCTTCGGCCTGTCGATGGACTACGAGGTGTTCCTGCTCGGCCGGGTCCGCGAGGAGTGGCTCGCATCCGATCGCAGCCGGGCCGCAAACGATCACGCGGTCGCGGTCGGCCTGGCCCGCACCGGACGCGTGGTCACCGCCGCGGCACTGCTGATGAGCATCGTGTTCGCCGGGATCGCGGCCTCCCAGGTGTCGTTCATGCGTATGTTCGGGGTGGGTCTGACCCTTGCGGTGCTGATGGATGCGACCGTCATCCGGATGCTGCTGGTCCCGGCATTCATGCGGCTCGCCGGTCGTGCCAACTGGTGGGCGCCGGCGCCGCTACGGGCCCTGCACGACCGGATCGGGCTGTCGGAGGAAGGTGACCACGGGCTCCCGGCCGGGACGGGGACCACAGGGACGGCGGCCACAGGGACGACGGCCACAGGGACGACGGCCACCACAACGAAGACGGAGAAACAGGAGAGCAGTGAGCACGACGTCGAGACGCCGGACGCGGTCCCCCCGCGGCTCGGGTGAACTCCTCGCCGAGGAGATCATCGATGCCGCCACCGAGTTGCTCCTCGACGAGCAGGACAGCAGCGCGGTCTCGATCCGGGCGGTCGCGACGAGGGTGGGGGTGACCCCACCGTCGATCTACCTGCACTTCGCCGACAAGGAAGAACTCCTGGACGCGGTCTGTGCCCGCTATTTCGAGCAGCTCGACGACCGGATGGCGCAGGCCTGTGCGGGTGTCGACGACCCGATGGAACGTGCCCTGCAGCAGGGACTGGCGTATGTGCGGTTCGCCGTGTCCACCCCGGTGCTCTACCGGCAGGCGTTCTCCCGGACCACCGTCGACACCCGGACGAAGGTCGACATGGTGCTCGCCGCATCGGCCTTCGTCCGGTTCACCGACACCGTCACCGAACTCGCCGACGACGGGCTGTTCGATCCCGACGAGATCGCCGACGTGGTCCTCGAACTGTGGGCTGCGGCCCACGGGGTGGCCTCGCTGATGATCGCGAAACCGGTACTGGACTGGGGTGACGAGGAGCAGCGTGCCACGACCCTGCTGCGCGCGGCATGCCTGGGGCGCGTGGTGATGCGGACGGTCGACTGCGCCGACCCCGATGCCGTCCGGCGGCTCGTCGACCGGCTGGGAACCGACTGACCAGGCCCCGGTAGGCGCGGTTCCGGCATCGATGGTCAAGAAAAGGTAAAGTCGGAACTCATGGGGGTTCGTCCCCGTTGAACAGTTCAGACGTCCACTCGAACGTCGAAGACAAGGGAGCATCAGGTGCGAGACAGTAGCAATCCGGTGATGCGCGGCGTTGTCCGTGACAATCAGTCCGGTGGCTATGCAGGCTTCGGCAGCGGTGCTGCCGGCGCCGGACAGGCCGCCATGTACAACCAGTACGGCCAGCAGGCGCCGTACAGCCCGCCCGCCGCGCCGCCGAGCACACGTCAGCTGACCATCGACGACGTGGTCACCAAGACGGCCATCACCCTCGGGGTGCTGACCATCTCGGCCATCGTGTCGTACTTCCTCAGCTCGTCCAACGAGACCCTCGCGCCGCTGCTGTGCGGTGTCGGTGCCATCGGCGGGCTGGTCCTGGTGCTGATCGCGAGCTTCGGGCGCAAGCAGGACAACCCGGCGATCGTCCTGGGCTACGCGGTCCTCGAAGGCCTGTTCGTCGGCTCGATCTCCTACGTCTTCGCCAACTGGGTGGTCAGCGGAGCCAACGCCGGTGCGCTCATCGGTCAGGCCGTGCTCGGTACCTTCGGCGTGTTCTTCGGCATGCTGCTGGTCTACAAGGTCGGCGCGATCCGCGTGACCCCGCGCTTCACCCGCATGCTGTTCGCGGGCCTGATCGGCGTGATCGTGCTGATGGTCGGCAACCTGATCATCGGTCTGTTCACCGGCAGCGCAGGCATCCTGCGCGACGGCGGCCCGATCGCCATCATCTTCTCGCTGGTCTGCATCGCGCTCGCCGCGTTCAGCTTCCTGCTGGACTTCGACGCCGCCGATCGCCTGATCCGTGCCGGTGCCCCCGATCGCGCCGCCTGGGGCGTCGCACTGGGTCTCACCGTGACCCTGGTCTGGCTCTACGTCGAGATCCTGCGTCTGCTGAGCTACTTCCAGAGCGACTAGACAGTCTCCTGAAAACGAAGAACCCCGCTCCGATCGGAGCGGGGTTCTTCGTTTGTGCCGACCGGGGTCAGCTCAGGCGCTCGAGCACCATCGCCATACCCTGGCCACCGCCGACACACATCGACTCGATGCCGAAGGTCTTGTCGTGGGTCTGCAGGTTGTTGAGCAGGGTGGTGGTGATGCGGGCACCGGTCATACCGAACGGGTGGCCCAGCGCGATCGCCCCACCGGAGACGTTGAGCTTGTCGTGATCGATGCCGAGCTCGTCGGCCGAACCCAGCACCTGCACCGCGAAGGCCTCGTTGATCTCGACGAGGTCGATGTCCGACAGCGACATCCCCGACACCTTGAGCACCTTGCGGATCGCCTCGATCGGGCCCAGGCCCATGATCTCCGGCGACAGGCCGGTGGCAGCGGTGGCCACGACGCGGGCCAGCGGGGTCAGGCCCAGCTCCTTGGCCTTGGTGTCGCTCATGATCACCAGCGCGGCCGCGCCGTCGTTGAGCGGGCAGGCATTGCCGGCGGTGATGGTGCCGTCGGGGCGGAAGACCGGCTTCAGCTGCGACACCTTCTCGTAGGAGGTGCCGGCGCGCGGGCCGTCGTCGGTGCTGACGGTCGATCCGTCGGGCAGGGTGACCGGGTCGATCTCGCGGGCGAAGAAGCCGTCGGCGATCGCCTTCTCGGCGCGGTTCTGGCTCAGCACGCCCCAGCGGTCCTGGTCCTCCCGGGAGATGCCGGTGAAGGATGCGACGTTCTCGGCGGTCTGGCCCATCGCGATGTAGACGTCGGGCAGGACGCCGTCGGCACGCGGGTCGGACCACGTGCCCGCGCCGCCCTCGGCGGTCTTCTCGGTGCGGGCCATGGCCTCGTCGAAGAGCGGGTTCTTGGAGTTCGGGGCACCGTCGGCGCCACCGGAGATCCCGAAGCTCGAGACGCTCTCCACCCCACCGGAGATGAAGACATCGCCCTCACCGGCACGGATGGCGTGCAGGGCCATACGCGTGGTCTGCAGCGACGACGAGCAGTAACGGTTGACGCTGACGCCGGGGATGTGGTCGAAGCCGAGCTCGACGGCGATCACGCGGGCGATGTTGTAACCACCCTGACCACCGGGCTGGCCGATACCCCAGTGAATGTCCTCGATGTCGGCCGGATCGAGGGCCGGCACCTTGGCGAGGGCGGCGGCGACCATCTGACGGGACAGCTCGTCGGGACGGACGTCCTTCAGAGATCCCTTTCCGGCGCGGCCGATGGGCGAACGGGCATGGGCGACGATGACAGCTTCAGGCATGTGAAACACGTTACTTCACCGCTGTCCGGTAGGCCGGGGCGTGCCCTGTCCGAAACGGTTGTGCGGTGGTCGAATGAGACCGGGCACAACCCGGAGATGACCCGTGAGCTAGCCGAGACGACCGTGCGGCATGGGCACATGTCGCACCGTCCGCACCACCCGCAGCAGCCGTTCGGTGAACTTGCTGTTGTCCACCGACGGCGAGATCTCCGGCGGTTCCGGCAGCGGCTCGGGTCCCCACTCGCCGAGGGCGACGAGCACCTCGGGCATCAGGATGTCGGCGGCGAGCTCGTACCCGGCATTCGACGGGTGATAGCGGTCGAAGGAGAACATCCGGTCGGGTGCCTCGCGGAACTCCTCGGACAGCAGGTCGGCCATCGGGACCGCCCGTCCACCGGCGGCGACGACGGCGGACTTCTGTGACGCCGCGAGGCGCAGACCCCACAGCCGCAACACCGACCGCAGCGGCTGCGGCACCGCCGTGATCACGCCCATGTCGGGACAGGTGCCGACGACCACCTGGGCACCGATCGTGCGCAACCGGTCGACGGCCTTGCCGACCCGCACCGCCGACGACCGGATGCCGTTACGGGCGGTGACGTCGTTGGCGCCGATCAGGATGACGGCGATGTCGGGCCGGTGACCGGCGATCAGCATGGCGTCGATCTGGGAGTCGAGGCCCTTCGACGTGGCGCCGACGATCGCCTTGTTGCTGTACCGGACCACGTTGCCGGTCTCGACGGCGATGCGGTGCGCCAGCAGCGCCCCCGGGGTCTGCACGCCGGTGTCGGCGCCCAGACCGGCCGCGGTGGAGTCGCCGAACACGGCGAGATGCAGGGTGGCGTCGGCGGCATTGGCGCGGGTCACGCGGATCGGTCCGGTGCCGTCGGGCCGATAGAGGCCGTCGCCGTCGGGGGCGTTGTCGGTGCGATGCGGGATCACCGTGCGGGCCTTCTGTGCCTGCCAGACCAGCAGGTTGTAGCTTCCCCAGGTGACTCCGGCGGCCGCAGAGGTCGCAGCCACCGTGGCGCCGATGTCACGGAGGAGGTGATGGTCGGTGGGACGCGGTCCGGACACGTCTGTCAGCTTAGCGATCACCGGCGACGCGACGGTCGAGTGCGCGATCCCCGGCCCGTCGTCGAGGGGCGGGGGAGAGAACCCGAGTCGGATGTGGGTGCCGCGGGGCACTCTGGGACGATAGAGGCATGCGCATCGCCAATACTGTCGTGGACCTGGTGGGCAACACCCCTCTGGTCAAGCTCAACTCGGTGGTCAAGCCCGGATCGGGTCTCGTGGCGGCCAAGGTCGAGTACCTCAACCCCGGCGGCAGCAGCAAGGACCGGATCGCCCTTCGGATGATCGAGGCGGCCGAGAAGTCCGGCGAGCTGAAGCCCGGTGGCACCATCGTCGAACCCACCTCCGGCAACACCGGTGTGGGACTGGCACTGGTGGCCCAGCAACGCGGCTACAAGTGTGTGTTCGTGTGCCCGGACAAGGTGGGCGAGGACAAGCGGAACGTCCTGCGCGCCTACGGTGCCGAGGTCGTGGTCTGCCCCACCGCGGTCCCGCCGGAACACCCCGACAGCTACTACAGCGTCTCCGACCGCCTGGTCACCGAGATCGACGGCGCCTGGAAGCCCAACCAGTACTCCAACCCGGCCGGCCCGCAGAGCCACTACGAGACCACCGGCCCGGAGATCTGGGCCGACACCGACGGCAAGGTCACCCATTTCGTGGCCGGCGTCGGCACCGGCGGCACCATCACCGGCACCGGCCGCTACCTCAAGGAGATCTCCGACGGTGCGGTCAAGGTGGTCGGCGTCGACCCGGAGGGCTCGGTCTACTCCGGCGGCACCGGACGGCCCTACCTCGTCGAGGGCGTGGGTGAGGACTTCTGGCCGGCCGCCTACGACCCGAGCATCCCCGACGAGATCATCGCCGTCTCCGACGCCGACTCGTTCGACATGACCCGCCGCCTCGCCAAGGAAGAGGGCCTGCTGGTGGGTGGCTCGTGCGGGATGGCCGTCGTCGCGGCACTGCAGGTGGCCGAGCGTGAGGGCCCCGACGCCGTCGTCGTCGTGCTGCTGCCCGACGGTGGTCGCGGCTACATGGCCAAGATCTTCAACGACGAGTGGATGAGCAGCTACGGTTTCCTGCGCTCCCCGCTCGATGCCAAGGCCACCGAGCCGCTGGTCGGAGATGTGCTGCGCGGCAAGACCGGCGCCCTGCCGGATCTGGTGCACACCCACCCCCAGGAGACGCTGCGCGACGCCATCGAGATCCTGCGCGAGTACGGCGTCTCGCAGATGCCGGTGGTCGGTGCCGAACCGCCGGTGATGGCCGGTGAGGTGGCCGGTGCGGTCACCGAACGCGACCTGCTGTCGGCGGTGTTCGAGGGACGTGCCAACCTGGCCGATCCGGTGTCGGCGCACATGGGAGAGCCGTTCCCGCTCATCGGTTCCGGTGAGCCGGTGTCGGCGGCCACCAAGGCGCTCTCCGACACCGACGCCCTGATGGTGGTCGAGGACGGCAAGCCGATCGGCGTCATCACCCGGCACGACCTGCTTGCCTTCGTCAGCACCCACCCCACCATCACCGCCGGCTGACCGCCGACCAGAGTCCAACTCAGCGAGGAGTTTTCACGTGAGTGATCAGCAGCGTCGTCGCGGATTCGCCACCGAGGCCATCCATGCGGGCTACGACCCGGACCCACGGACCGGCGCGGTCAACGTGCCGATCTACGCCAGCTCCACCTTCGCCCAGGACGGCGTCGGCGGGATGCGCGACGGATTCGAGTACGCCCGTACCGGTAACCCCACCCGTCGGGTGCTCGAGGCCAACATCGCGGCCATCGAGAAGGGCACCTACGGGCGGGGATTCGCGTCGGGGATGGCCGCCACCGACGCCGTGCTGCGTTCGCAGTTGCGCCCCGGCGACCACCTCGTCATCCCGAACGACGCCTACGGCGGCACCTTCCGCCTGATCGACAAGGTGTTCACCCAGTGGGGGATCACCTACTCGGTGGCGCCGGTGACCGACGTCGACGCGGTGCGTGCGGCGGTCACCCCGCAGACCAAACTGGTGTGGCTGGAGACCCCGACCAACCCGCTGCTCAACGTCGGCGACATCGAGGCGATCGCCGCGGTGACGCACGAGGCCGGCGCGAAGCTGGTGGTGGACAACACCTTTGCCACCCCGTACCTGCAGCAGCCGCTGACCCTGGGTGCCGACATCGTGCTGCACTCGACCACCAAGTACCTCGGCGGGCACTCCGACGTCGTCGGCGGTGCGCTGGTGACCGACGACGCCGAGATCGACGAGGCGGTGGCCTTCCTGCAGAACGGTGCCGGTGCGGTGCCAGGCCCGTTCGACGCCTACCTCACCATGCGTGGCATCAAGACCCTCGCGGTGCGGATGGAGAAGCACTGCGACAACGCCGAGACCGTCGTCGACTTCCTGGCCAAGCATCCCCGGATCGAGTCGGTGCTGTACCCCGGCCTGTCGACGCATCCGGGGCACACCGCCGCGGCCAAGCAGATGTCGCGGTTCGGTGGCATGGTGTCGGTGCTGGTGGCCGGTGACATCGAGGACGCCAAGAAGTTCTGTGCCCGTACCGAGGTGTTCACCCTGGCCGAGTCCCTGGGCGGGATCGAGTCGCTGATCGAGCATCCGGGCGCGATGACCCACGCCTCCACCGCGGGGTCGCTGCTGGAGGTCCCCGCCAACCTGGTGCGGCTGTCGGTGGGCATCGAGGACATCGACGACATCCTGGCCGACCTGGAGCAGGCGCTGCAGTAGGGCTCGGCGGGTCTGGTCTGATCGACCGGCCAGACCCTCCACACTTACGCAGAAACCCCCGGAATTTCCGGGGGTTTCTGCGTAAGTGTGGAGGGTTTGTGTCAGGCCTGGGGTGAGAGATGGGCGAAGTACCGCAACGTGTCCGACTCGATGCTGCGGAACACCGGCGTGGACAGTGGATTGGAGATCGCGGTGACCGGCCACGACGACGTGCCGAGCTCGAGCGCGAACACCCACACCAGTCGCGAACCGACCTCGGCCGGACTGATCTCGGTGTACTCACCGAACTTCCGCATCCCCGGCACGTTCACCGATCGCACGCGGAAAGCGTTGTGGTAGTTGCCCGTCGCGGCGTCCTCGGTCCAGTCGAAGAACTCCTCCGACAGTGCGACATACCCCGGGGCGAGCTCGGCCCGGCGGGTGGTGCCCACCCCGAAGGGCGCCGGCGAGGTGAACGTGACGGACTTGATCGCCTTGCACCAGTCCAGGGTGTTGGGGCGGGTCAGTTCGGCCCAGGCGCGTTGCGGGGTGACCGGGATGTTGACGTCGATACGGAACGAGATCGGCGCGTTGTCGAAGAAGTCGAGTTCGAAGGGCTCGAGGTCATAGGCCATGGCCCGACGATAGCGATTCGGGAGGCCGGGGGGAACGGTTTGCCGCGGGCGTGGACTAGCCTGGCGTGGTGGTGGACGGCGGGGTGCTGATCGTCGGACTGTGGGGTCCGGTGGCCGTGATCCGTGCGTCGGCGACCGGGGCGCTGGATGCCGACGCCGATCTGACGGTGGTGCCCGGCCTGCGGGCCCGTCGTTTGCTGGCGTCGCTAGCCCTGGCGGACGGCCGCACCCGCTCGGCGACCGCATTGATCGACGACGTGTGGGGTGATGACCCGCCCCGGTCACCGACCGCGGCGCTGCACACCCAGATATCCCGTCTGCGCCACCTGATCGGTGCGGCCCATCTGGAGGCCACGGGCACCGGATACCGACTGGTGGGCTGCCGCACCGACATCGACCTGGTGACCGATCTGGTACATGCCGCCGAGGCCGCGGACGAGGCGGTGGCCGCCGCACGGTCGTGGCGGCGGGGCGTGCCCGGCGACGATCTGGGGGCCGACGGACCGGGCGGGCCGGTGGCGGAGGTGCGGGAGCGTGCGGCGCGGGCGCAGGACCGGCTCGACCGACGGGAGTTCGACGCCGCGATGGGTGCCGGGAACGCCGACGCGGCGCGTGTGGTGGCCGAGAACCGTTGTCGCCGCGATCCTCTCGACGAATCCGCGCATCTGGATCTGATGCATGCGCTGGCTGCCGGTGGCCGGGTCGCCGAGGCGGTCGCCGTGTATGCCGGACTACGTCGCCGCCTGGTCACCGAACTCGGCGTCGACCCCGGACCGCGGATCGCCGCTTTGCATGCCGAACTGCTTGCCGCAGAAGACGACCCGGGTGAACCGGCGACGGCCGAGGATGGCCGGGTGCCGGCGCCCGGCTCCGGACGTGGCGTCGGTCTGCTCGCCGACACCACCGAACTCGTCGGCCGCGCCGCCGATGTCGATGCCCTGGCCGGCCTACTCGGTTCCGGTCGCCTGGTCACCGTGCAGGGCCCCGGCGGGGTCGGCAAGACCCGCGTGGCCACGAGCGTCGGTCACCGGCTCGTCGACGCCGGTGCCACAGTCTTCTATGCCCCGCTGGCCCCGATCCGTGACGCCGACGATCTCGTCCCGGCGATCGCCGCCGTGCTCGGCGTCGGTGAGTCCGAACTCGCCGCATCCGGCCGGCCCCGGCGTACCGTCGGTGATCTCCGTGTGCGACTGATCGATTCGGTTCGGGGTCGGGATCTGGTCCTGATCCTCGACAACTGTGAGCAGGTGATCGACGCCTGCGCCCGGCTGGTGGCCGAACTGCTCGTCGCCGACGCCCGTATCCGGGTGCTCACCACCAGCCGGGCACCGCTGCTGCTCGCCGGGGAGCAGATCTATCAGCTGCCCACCCTCGACGTCGATGCCGGGGGATCGGCTGTCGAACTGTTCGTCACCCGCGCCCGTGCGGTCCGTCCCGACGCCGACCTGCAGCCGGCCGCCGTCGCCGCCCTGTGCGCTCATCTCGACGGTCTGCCGTTGGCGATCGAACTCGCCGCCGCCCGCATCCGCACCATGACCGTCGACGAGATCGCCGACCGCCTCGTCGAACGGTTCGCCCTGCTGCGCGGCACCGACCGGACCGCACCGGACCGCCATCGCACGCTGTATGCGGTGATCGAATGGAGCTGGGACCTGCTCGACGCCGACGGCCGTCGTGCACTGCGTCGGCTCTGCCGGCTGCCGGGCGGATTCACCGCAGAAGCCGCCGGAATCATCCTGGGATTCAGCGGTTTCCGGCTCGACGACGCCCTGACTGCGCTGGCCAACCAATCCCTGCTGGCGGTGGCCGAGGCCGACGGCCGCGTGCGATACCGCATGCTGGAGATGGTCCGCGAGTTCGGCGAGAGCACCCTGGCGACCGATGCCGACGAATCGCTGTCGGTGCACACCGCGATGCGCCGATGGGCGCGGGAGGTGGCGCGGCAGGCCGTCGAGCAGTACGAGACGCGGGTCGATGCGCATCTGGTGCGCCATGTCGCAGACGATTCCGAGAACCTGGTGTGGGTCCTGCGCGAATGTCTGCGTCTGCTCGAGTCGGGGGACGAGGGGGACTCGGCGGTCGTCGCCGATGCCCTCGACACCCTGATCCGGGTCTTCCCGGTCCTCGCCTCGTTCTGGATGGCCCGCGGACTGCACGCCGAGGTGGCGTCCTGGGGTGCGCGGGTCCTGGTCGCCCTGCCGGTGCCGCCGGCAGACCTGCAGGACGAGCGGCTGCGACGTGACTGGATGGCGACCGTGGAGACGGCCGGGGCACATCAGGTGGTGCGCGGCGACCTGCGGTTGATCGCGCGCTGCCGCTACCACCTCCGGCGGCTCCACCGGCCGGAGAAGACCTACGACGACGCTGTGGAACTCGCGGCCGCGTGCGTGCTCAGCCGGACCCCCACGGCCGCGATCGCCCACCTGGTGCGGGGGACGCGGGCACGGGACGCGCGGGTCAGCCTGACCTCGCATGTGGCCCGGATGAACCTCGCGGAGAACCTCGGTGATCTCGACGGGGCCCTGCGGGACGGCCGCCAGGTGATCGATCGGGCCGTCGAACTCGGCGACTTCTGGATGTCGGGGATGGCGCGGGTGGCCCTCGCCGGACTCCACGGGCAGCAGGGCCGCTGGCAGCGGGCGATCGCCTACTACCGGGCGGGACTGGTGGACCTCGAACGGCTCGAGGCCGAGGACGACGTCCTGCAGTCACGTACCTATCTGGTCGCCGCCCTGGCCTCGGCCGGCGACATCGACGCCGCGGAGCGGGAATTCGAGATCCTCGCCGACGGCTGGACGCCGGATGACCCCGATCCGCAGGGCGGGCCGGAGACCGCGGGGCTGATCATGCTCGTCGCCGCAGAACTCGCTTGCGAGCGAGGCGAGGTCGACACCGCCGGCGCGTTGTACCGTCGGGCGACGTCGACCCTGCGCCGGGATCATCCGCTCGGCGTGCAGGATCCGGCGGTGTCGATGATGCTGGGCGTGATCGCCGTCGGGCTGTGGCGGTGTGGACTGACAGCCGATGCCCGCGCCCTGCTGCCGCTGCTCGTCGAGGCGGTGGACCTGACGTTGTCGGGTACGGCGTGGCGCGATCTGCCGCAGGCGGGGACGGTGGCGCGGGCACTCGGCACCATCTTGTGCACCGATGACGCCCTTCGCGCCGACGGCGCCCGGATCCTGATGCTGTCGCGACGGATGCGCGGGCGTCGCGACTTCCCCGGCTGCGCCGCCGTCGACGAACAGGTGATCGCGGTCTCCGGGTTGTCGGAAGACCGGTGGCACACCGAGACCCGTGGTCTGGAGAGCCTGTCGCGACACCAGGCGACCGAACGGTTGCGGTCGATCCTGGCGTCGCGGGCAGACGATGTCGAACGGTTGGGCCGCTCAGGTGTTGCGCATGTAGGCGCGCACGGCCAGCGGCGCGAAGACCGCCACGATGACGGCGGCGCCGAGTAGCGCCCACACCACGTGGATACCGGCGTGACCGGAGGCGGTGAGTTCGCGGACCGCGGTCACCAGATGGCTGACCGGATTGACCTTGACGAAGGCCTGCAGCCAGCCGGGCATGGTCTCCACCGGGACGAAGGCATTGGACATGAAGGTCAGCGGGAACATGATCAGCATCGAGATACCTTGCACCGCAGAGGCCTTGCTCATCACACAGCCCATCAGGGCGAAGATCCAGGACACCGCGAAACTACAGATCATCACCAGGACGGCCGAGGCGATCACACCCCAGACGTCGGGACGCCAGCCCATGATCACGCCCATCGTGACGGTGAGGACGGTGGCCACACCGTATCGGATGACGTCGGCCAGCAGCGCCCCCGACAACGGACTGATCCGGCTGATCGGCAGCGATCGGAACCGGTCGAAGACGCCCTTGTCCATGTCCTCCCGCAGCTGGGTGCCGGTGACGATGGAGGTCATCACCACGGTCTGCACCAGGATTCCCGGAATGATCACGGGCAGATAGGCATTCACGTTCCCGCTGATCGCCCCGCCGAAGATGTAGGTGAACATCAGGGTGAAGATGATCGGCTGGATGGTCACGTCGAAGAGCTGCTCCGGGTTGTGCCGGATCTTCAGCACACCCCGGTAGGCCATGGTGAGCGACTGTCGCGCGGTCTCGGCCAGACCCACCGAGGTCTTGGCGCGGGCGCGGACCTCGCGTGTGGTGATGGGTGCCGCAGTGCTGCGGTCGAGGGTGGTGGTCATCGGTTCGCCTCCTCGGCGGTGGCGTCGGTGGTGTTCTGGTCGGCCGTGCTCTGGTCGGCCCTGGTCTGGTCGGCAGAGTCGGGCTCGGACGGTTTGCCGGTGAGGGTCAGGAACACCTCGTCGAGGCTCGGTTTCTGGACGGTGATCTCGTCGACGGCGATGCCCTGCTCGCGCATGGCGATCAGCACGTCGGGGACGAGGTCGGGGCGGTGCAGCGATGCCGAGATCCGGCCCGCTTCCGCCGACAATGCGGCCGGCTCGCCGAGCACGTTCTCGACGATCACCGCGACGCGCGGGGCGTCGGCGCGGTCGGCCGGCGACAATTGCAGGGTGGCCGCGCCGACGGAGTCCTTGAGGCCGTCGGCGGTGTCGTCGGCGATCACCCGGCCGTGGTCGATCACGGCGATGCGGTCGGCGAGCTGATCGGCCTCGTCGAGGTACTGCGTGGTGAGCAGCACCGTGGAGCCGCCGGCGACCAGACTGCGGATGGTGTCCCACATCTGGGCGCGGGTGCGGGGGTCGAGGCCGGTCGTCGGCTCGTCGAGGAACAGCAGGGGAGGGGTGTCGATGAGGCTGGCGGCGAGGTCCAGACGGCGGCGCATGCCGCCGGAGAAGTTCTTCAGCGGGCGGTCGGCGGCCTCGGTGAGTGCGAACTCCTCGAGCAGTTCGTCTGCGCGTGATCTGGCGGCCGGTCGGGAGAAGCCGAGGAGCCGCGCGAACACGACGAGGTTCTGGGTGGCGGTCAGGTCCTCGTCGACCGAGGCGTACTGGCCGGTGACCCCGACGAGGGAGCGGACGGCGACGGCGTCGCGGACGACGTCGTAGCCGAAGACGGTGGCGTGTCCCGAGTCGGGGCGCAGGAGGGTGGCCAGCATGCTGACGGTGGTGGTCTTCCCGGCGCCGTTGGGGCCCAGGACGCCGTACACCGATCCGGTGGGGACGGCCAGATCCACGCCGTTGACGGCGCGGGTCGATCCGAAATGCTTGACCAGCCCGTGGGCCTCGATCGCGAGGTCGGTGCCGAGACCGCCTCGCGCCGAGACCGGGCCGGTGGTGGTTGCTGTGGTCATGGTGACCACTGTGCGGGGTGCTGCTGTCGTGGCCCTTACATGCGCTCACATGCGGTCACGGCCGCTGTCGTCGGGCCTGCTCGCCGGGTGCGCGGGTGCGGTCAGGCGGCGTGCGGGACCGGTGCGGTCGGCACGTCGGAGGCATACCGGACGACGGCACCGACGGTGCCGAGGCGCCGCTCGACGGTGAGGATCGCGTCGGCGAGTTGGGCCGGGTCGTCGATGTCGGCGACCAGGGCGACGGTGTGGCCGTTGTTGCCGAGCATGTAGGGCACGACGTCGGAGTAGGCGGCGCTGATCACCGCGAGCGGGACGTCGGCGTCGAAGAGGTGCTCGGCATAGGAGCGGACGACGGCGTCGTCGGTCAGCACGATCAACGGCACGGTGGGGGCGGGCTTGTGGATGCGCATCGGACTCTCCTCTCCGGACCCCTGTTGGTCCGTGCTTCCACGATGAACCCCGAGGTTGCCGGGGGTCTGCGCTACCGCTGTGGATTGCCTGTGACCGGCGCCGCGAGGTGCCACGGGAGTGGCGTTCATTTGGGTGAATGACGGGTTTGCCCGAGTTGTCGGTGGGGCTGCGGAGAGTGATGCGCGTGGCGGCACCGACTTCCCCGGAGCCGCACGAGTGAAGGAGAACTCGATGACCGATCCGCAGAACACCTCGCCGTACGGCGAGCAGCCCCAGTACGCCGCTGTGCCGAACGGCGGTGCCCCGAACGGCGGTGCCCCGAACTATGGTGCACCGAACTACGGTGCGCAGTACGGGATTCCGCCCCAGCCGCCGGTGCCCACCCCGCCGCAGAAGAAGCGCAAGTGGCCGTGGATCGTCGGTGCGCTGGTGGTCCTGATCATCATCATCGCGGTGATGTCGGGGACCTCGGGTGACGACCAGGCGTCGAGATCCGGGTCGTCGGCGACCACCGCGCAGGACGGCGGGTCGGGTGGCGGCGACCAGACGCCGGGTCTGAACACCCCGGTACGTGACGGCAAGTTCGAGTTCGTCGTCACCGGGGTGGAGAAGGGCCTGAGCAGCGTCGGCGACAACCCGTACCTGACCGAGAAGGCCCAGGGGCAGTTCGTGATCGTGACCATGACGGTCAAGAACATCTCGGACAAGGCCTACAGCTTCTCGCCGACGGATCAGAAGCTGTTCGACGCGCAGGGCCGCAGCTTCGAGCCGAGCACCAGTGCACAGATCGCACTGGGTGATTCGGACATCCCGGTGTGGGACAACATCAATCCGGGCAACACGGTGACCGCCAAGGTCGTCTACGACATGCCCGCCGATGCCCAGCCGGCGTCCATCGAGTTGCACGACTCGCTGTTCTCGGGTGGTGCGAAGGTCGCCCTGTCCTGACACGCCGACGTGGTTGCGTTCCGGCTCGGAATCCGAGCCGGAACGCAACCACTGATCGGCTCACGAGTTGGCAAGGGCTCTATCGATAGCGGGTGGTGTGAGCTTCTTCTGTCGCATGAAATCCATGAGATCGGCAATGGTCTTGGACGCTGCACGCAGACGTTGGGCTGCGGGGGCCTTTTCGTCGCTGAACGGAACCAGCCGGTTGAGCTCCGCGTCGAGTTCGGTTTCCGCCGCGGTCAATCGGTACCAGAGTTCGGTGTCATAGGGCTCGCCAATTGTGTTGAGCGAGTGCGCGATGGCGACGTGAATGGCCACGCTGGTCGGGTCCACCAGCAGTGGCTGTGCCCCGCCGCGGGCGGTTGCGGCAACAGTGGTCACCATTGCCCCGGTCGAGGCAAGGCTTCCCAGCGTGGCGAGCCCGCCGACCATCCCTCCCGGGCCGAACGCGGCAAGCCCACTGGTGATTGCTGCCGCTCCTACGGCCCCGGCGCTTCCGGCCAACGCGATTCCGATCGGACCTGCTGCGAGCAGCGCGATGCCTGCTGCGGCGGCGACCACCTTGGTCTTGTTGCTCAGTCCGCGCTTCTCGACAGCGATGAATCCAGAGACCTCGACGATCGCATCCCTGACCTTACGTCCTATGGTGCTTGACCATCCGAGGTCCACGAACAGGTCGGGGATGGCCTCGAACCGGGCCTCACCAGCATCGATCTCGTATGGATCCAGCACATTGGTGAACGCCAACACGCAGATCTGCCGGACTGCCTCGGGTAGATCCCATCGACGAGGTAGCGCCGGGACCTGACCGCGCGCGAGCTGTGCGAGCTCCGGTGGCAGTTGCCGCCCGTCGCCTTGTTCGAGTAGTGCTTGCGCGAAACCGTCTTGGAGGACGGCCATGGCATCCTCCCATCGGGTACGGGCCTCGCCGTCCAGTCCGGCGCCTACGCGACGGGCATAGGCCAGCGCCAGCAGCGTCGTGGCATCGGCGTCCTCGAGGCGAAGGACGATACCGCTGTCCGAGGGAACGAGATCGCGTGTGGGATGGAGGACGTCGGCGACGAGCTCGGCGACCGCCGAGTTGCGCAGATACAGTTCGGCGCTGTGCCGCGCCGCGCCGCCGACGCCGAAGTCCTGTGCGCCAGGGAAGATCCCGGTGAGACCACGTCCGGCGGTCACCGGATCCCAGCAGTCGAGGAAGTTCGACCAGTCGTCGACCCGAGCGTATGGGAAGCGCTTCAGGATGCGTTCACTGCCCTTGTGTAGCGATTCCGATCCAGCGGGGCTCCCGATGGTGATGAAGCGTCGGACATGTACGGCTTCAGGTAGATGGTCGAGAAGATCGATGGCTATGACACTGCCGAGGCTGTGACCGATGAGAACAATCTCTCCCGCGGTGGGCAGATCGTCCAGGATGTTCTGTAGAACAGCTGCTCGAAGGTCTTCGCTGGTCATGTAGTTCTTGACCTGCGCGATGATCGGTGCAAGGTCGATTCCCGCAGTTTGTATTCGCTCGAGTACGACGTCCGGAACCCGTCCGAGTCCGAAGGTTCGCACCAGGCCCGTTTTTTTGAGAAGCCGCTGGACTCTGGCCTGCCGGCGCTCGAATGCGCGCCGGGCGTCATGATCATTCTTCACGTTGTATGTGCGCTTGGGGTGCTTGGCCTTGATTCCCCGTGTGGTCAGGAGGCCGGCATAGCGCGGAGCGATCACGTCGTTTTCAGACACTGCGGGAAGGCCATGTTGAGCAAGGCCGAGATTCAGCCCTGTCAACCACGTTCGCTCGGGATCGCCGTCACCGACGCCGTGGAGGTAGACAATTTTCACGCCCAGTCCTTAGTTCGATCGGAAGTTCGGTAGGTGTCGTCCGATGTACCCGATGTAGATCTTGCCGGTTCCGGTTGCATCGTTGTGGTAGTGCATTCGCGGACTAATACTGCCGTACTTCGCAATTCGGACGTGGGCACCCATGAAGACCTTGCCGGACGCATCGACCTGCTCCGGGACAGGGAGAGTTCGAACCCTACCGAACTCGGAATGGACTTGAGTGGCGTGTGTTTCACCACGTGCGTGACTGCCGGGAGTGATGGTGGCGTATCCGGTCGGTGTATTGGTGACGTAGTCGTCGACGCTACCGGAAAACGCTCCGGAGGCACGGAGCGCACAGTAGTCATCGAGTGCACGTAGTGAGTCCCATGTCCGGATGGCCCAGTCGAGCAAGTTGTGCTCATCGAGTTCGAGTGCCGGCTTCGGATCGCCGGTGAAGACGATGTGCGTGAATTCGCCGACACGATCCAGTAGGTCCTGGAAGTTGTCGGGCGGATCGTCCGTGGTGACCTTCGCGGGTACCCAGGAGACCTCACCACGGTCGAGTTTGGCCAGTTCTCCACGAAGATGTCGTAGGTCCTTCTGCGCGTCCGACAGCTCGATCCGCAGTGCAGCGAGCTCATTCTGTCCATCCACGTTTCGGATGGTGACCTCGGTGTAACTGTCTTCCAAAGTGTTTCGTTCGGACTGCACAGTCTGGAGGCGGTCGCGAAGCGCTTTCAGAGCGCTCTGCTGGGCCACCGTATCGGCGGCGAGCTGGCCCAGGCGGGTCACCGCGTCGACCGTGACCTCTGCTGTTCCGATGACCGACCGGATCACTGAGCGGAGCGCGTCGGTCACCGACGACGGAATACTGTGAGGGTGTGGCGTCGCTGCTTTCTCGGTCTCGATGTCCGAGTCGCGCATGGGTCTTGCAGGGTCTGCGAAGTGTGGCGATCTAGCACTAGCTGCCGCGACTGGGCCGGCCGCTCGGTGACCGATGCCTCCGACGATAGTGTCGTCGAGTAGTTCGCGGAGTCGTCGATCGATTCGAACCAGTTCGCGCGGAAGAGCTGTGGTGGTGGATTGTCGGCATGCCGACCTCGCCAGCAGATTCCGAAGCCGTGACTCCGTATCGTTGACGATTCGGTTGGTCGTCAGGACTCGGTGCCGCACCGCGTCTCGAGCGTCGGTGAGATCGGGGTGGGGCTGAAACGTACGAATCGACCACTCACGCACCCGGTGCGATTCTGGGAGGCGAGCGTTGAGCGCCAGCGTCGCTTCTGGCGTGAGGACGTACGCGCTGGCCAGACCGCGTGTACCCGCGAGAAGTTTGCGAATGAACCCGGTCCACTTTTCTTGTGGGACCGCAAGAAAGTCGTCGGCACCGGCCAAGAAGAGAAACCCGCGGCGGTCGGTGTCGACCAGGGCGCTGTAGATGTAGTCGACATCGGCGACACCGGCGTGCTGCGGAGTGGCCGTCAAGCGGTGGTGGCCGTCGAGTCCGTCGGCGACTTCGAGGATTTGGGATACCAGTCGTGGTACCCGTGCTTCGCGGCCTTGGGGCTGCAGGACATCTGTCCACACCCAACCGGTGCGGTCTCGGGCGACGAAGCTGGTCAGTTCGGTGATCCAGACACCGTGACCCTCGTCCTGATGGAAGCGCCAGCGCTCGATCGTGCTGCCGTCGCGGCGGTCGTCTCGGACGAGAGACGCAGTGACACCCGGGGCAACCTCAGCTATACCTGGGCCGTTGATCTTGTCTGCATCCCAACCTTTCCGAGGAGCCTTGCACCATGAGTAGAGTTGCTGATGAACGGTTCCGCTCAGGTCCGCGTCGTTCTCGACACGAAACAGCGAGCGGCAGCCGAGTTCGGTTGGGCTCACGATCACTCGACCTCGAATTCTGATTGGTCGAAGCCCAACGTGGCGGCGTTCTCACGGACGGTGCGTTGCTTGTTCTCGTCGTAGCCTCCCGGCGTCGAGGCGCTGATCTCGATCCGCACTTCCACGACACCGTCAGTCGAGGTGAGATGATTCAGGACCTCTTGCTGGATCGTGGCAAAGTCCCGGGCTGGGAAGTCGAGATCCAGTGTCGTCGATGCGAAATAGCGGGTCGCCTTCCGTGTGTGAGGTTCCGGGTCCGGCGAGGTGGGCTCGCCTCCGGGGTGTCGTCTGACATTGGGGTCGGGGTAAGTGCTGCGGTCACCGTTCTCCGTGAGGTCTGCAACGTCCCTGGCCCGTTGTTGCTGCGCCAGATCAGGTTTGACGATCAATGTGCTGTCGGCCAACTGTGGCGTCGCATCGTCGCTGGGAAGGTGGATGTCGAGGTACCCCTGTTTGTCTCCGTCCCACCCGGCAGCAAAGCCGAAGCCGTCGATCTGCCAGGCGGTGTCGTTGTAAACGCTGAGCAGTCCATTGACAAGAGAATCGCGATCGCGTAAGCGCGCAAGGTACGGGTAGGTGGCGTAGAGGGCATGAAGGTCACCGATGGAGACATGGCCAGGTTCCCACGTCCAGCTGAGCGGTCCGGTGAGGTCCATCGAGATCAGCGACGACGAACGAGTCGTCGAGAGCTGGCTCTTGTCGGACATACGTGATCCGGTTCGGCCGATGAGATCCTTTGTGGTGCCACCTGTGTTGAATGTTCCCAGCGCGTAGGTAGGTGCTTTGTCCGCTTGGTCGGGCGCAATGGCCCAGACAAAGGTGTCGAGGACGCGGTCGGTGACGACGTGGTCCGCCTTGGTCATTCGGGATTCTGCTTGGCGTGTTTGGTAGCCACCGAGGTCGAGGTTGTCTGCATTCTCCTTGACATATCGCCACGCGAGGTACTGGCGAACCGCATCGTCGAGTTCTCTCGCGCGCTTGTCGTCGGCGGCGAGGAAGATCAGCGAATTCTTGTAAGTGCGGTTCGCTGTTCCCCGGTGTTCGAGTACGTCACGGGCCCATGCCAACGCCGTACTGTCGTTGCTCCGGGCACTGTGGGTGAACTCCATGGGAACGATCACCAGACGGGTCGCGGGCTCGTCGGGGACATCCGCGGAGTTCGTCGGGCAGACGTGCACGCCGACAAAGTTGCGGTCGGTCGATGTTCGCCGCATGTCGTCGAGCCGACGGTCCACTTCGGCCCATACGTCGGCCTTCGGCAGGTTGTCGGCGTGATCGCGCGCTGCACGTGTTGTGTTGGCCTGACTGTCGTACCAGTAGCGTCCGGCGTCTGTGTAGAGGTAGGTGGAGTTGTTTGCGAGATGGTCGAGCGCTGAGTGGAAGTTCCCCGGGACATCGCCGGGCATCGCAGTCCCGAGGAAGATCCTCGGCTTGTCGATACCCTTGTGGGCCGTGCGCAACGTGGGGGTGGCCCCGATGAAGATGGTCTTGGCCAGCCGTCGAGCCACACGGCGTTTTCCGAAGAGGTCGTGATCTTTGTCGATGTTTCTCGGTACCGAGTTCTCCCCGGCCACATCGGTGGTCAGGATGGGGCGCCAGGTACCCACGTCGAGGTAGGACGTGATCTCGGTGACCACCGAATCTGTCTCGAGGGGTACGAGTCCTGGCATGATGAGCGGAGCTGCATCATCGCTGCGCCACAGCGTGCCGACGATCCGGTTCATCAGGCGGAGGACCCCGCGGGTGCGCTGGAAGCGATCGAGGGTCGACCAATCCTCATAGAGTCGGTCGAACAGTTCCGGGTGGATCGGATAGCACTGTTTGATTCGATCGACATACGCGGGATCGATGGTCTGACTGGGGAATTCGGTTCTGTGTTTTCGATAGTATTCGACCAGGGACTTGGCGATGGAGCTGATCTTGGCAAGGGTGTCACCGTCGGGATCGACGAAGATCCGGCGACGCACGATCTCGAAGCTCTCCTGCGAGTTGGCAGGAAGCCAGTGGTCTGCGGTGCGTCCGACGATGGACTTCAACCGCGCCAGGGCCTCACGGCCGTGTTCTCCGCCCACCTCCTCGTCGCTCACCTCGTCGCCATCACCGTGGCTGTCGTAGGAGGCGGGGATGGAGATGACCACCTGGACTCCTGGGGTGGCCTTGGCTGCCTCGGTAAGTGTCTGCGCAAAGGTGAACTGGGTGTCGAAGTCGCCGGCGGGGAGATCTGATCGGACGATGAGTTGACGTGCATAGGCGACCCACTCGTCGATCAGGATCACCGCGGGTGAGTAGAGGCCGAACAGCTCGCGCAATGCGGCACCGGGATTGGTCGATGTGCGGTCGGACTCGGCGATAACGTCGTAGGCATCGTGACCGCCGAGCTGCCAGGCCAGCTCACCCCACATGGTCCGGATGTGGGGGCGTCCATCCCGGGTGTCCTCGGTGGCGGGTTCCATCTGGTTGCCGACCAGGGCGACCCTCCGGATGCCGGCGGGCAGAGTGTCGAGCGGGCGGGCGAGCGCAGCGACGTCGTCGGGATAGTTGGCGCTCTCGAGGCCCGATGCGAGATGCCAGAGTGCAAGCATCGAGTGCGTTTTGCCGCCACCGAAACCGGTTTGCAGGTTGACCACCGGAGAGGCGTTCATGTCTCCGGACATCCGGGCGACATTGCGCGAGATGAGATCGCGGAGTCCCTCGGTCACGTAGGTTCGCGCGAAGAACTGAACGGGATCCGAGTACTCGCCGGCATCGTCTCCCTGCGCAACGGTGTGCAGGTCAGCTGCGAACTCCGCAGCGTTGAAGTTGTCGCTGGCCACGTCGGGGTGCGGGCTGATGATCTCCCGCCAGGGCGGCAGATTGTCGGCGCCGACATCGGCGGTGCCGAGTGTCCGCGCCGCGCGGGTGTCCTCACGTTCCGCGGCGACACGGCGCAGGTCCACGCGCAGCTTTCGGACCTGCTCGGCCTCGGCGGGTGCGTCGATCGCTTTCAGGAACAGCTCGGTGGTGTCGAGCGCGCGTTGTGCCTCGTCGTTGGTGAACGATTCGAAGTGCTGGGCCCGGTTGCGGACCTCTTTGAGCTCCTCTGCCCAGCTCTTCTGGGCGCGGGACAGACGGGCATCAAACGGGTACCAGCCCTTACGGATCGCGTTCGGCACGTTGTCGGTGAGCATGCGGAGTCCGTTTTGCACGTCATCGGGGTTGTAGGGCTTGTCGATGGGCGCGCCGCGACCCTGATCCCGGATACGGAGGAGATCGACCCATGGCTTGCCGTGCAGATCGGGTGCGAGGGTGGCGGTAAGGAACGCATTCAGTGCCGGACCGAGCAGGCCCAGTGCACGCTGTATCCGTTCGATGTTGTTCATCGCCATCGTCGTTGTCACCTTTCGCTCCACAACATGTTGTGAACAGCACGACTCTATCGACACCCACCGACAATCCGAACGATCACTGCGGCGTGTACTTCAGACGAGACACAATCGTCTTCCGATTCCAAACGGCTGTGTCACCGGACTTGATCGATGTCGCAGACCGCCGTGGTTCACGGGCCAATGGCCCGGTTCTGCGGAAACACGCTGGACTCAGGGGAGAAGTGTCGGCTGGAACGACGACTGGGGTGCCTGTCGGGCGATGTCGTTCCACGCCGCACCCAGGTTGTTGAAGTCGACGGCGAGCTTGGCCTTCTTCTGGTCCTCCGCGAGTTTGAACATTAGGTTGGCGAGCTCCTTACAGAGATCCCAGTCGACGCTCTGCGGCACACGGCCGAGGAGGGCAGCCGCCGCAGGTACACCGCTGTCGGCAAGGACACGAGTGAGATGCATGACCACCGCCCACTGGCTGATCGACGTATCCGTCGCCGGATCGTAGCCTTCGGTCATGTCGGACGGTGCGACTAGCGCGACCTTGCCACCGCCTTTGGTGAGAATGCCCGACCGTTCGAGCGCATCAAGGTTCACACCCCGTCCGTTCGCAATGGACTCTGCGTCTCCGAACGTGCCGGTGTCGAACGCGTGGATGCGGAACCACGTCAGCGCAAACCGGGTTTCCTTGTCGAAGTCGTTTTCCAGCTCGGTGAGCACCTCGTCGAGGATCGTGTTGATGAGCTGGAGTGCGGTGCGCACCGTCATCGTGGAGCCATCGTCTTCGAGGACCGCGCTGTACCGTGAGAATACGGTCATTCCGGGTCCGATCACGGCCTGTGGCAGGTCGACCGGGGCGATTGCGCCTTGCTGAAGCTCGCGGAGTCTTGCCGGTAGCTCGGCTTTCAAAGCGTTCATGAAACCACGGCGATCGGTCCGGGCTGCGGTCTCTGGCCGCGGCCGGCACGCAAGGACGATTGATGAGGCAAGGGCGTTGGTTCCCTGGGCGAGCATCCGATTCCCCAACTCAGAGCGCATCGGCCACGTAGCGGTGATCTGCCAGCCAGTACGAATCATTCCTTCCAGGAGGGTTTCCCATCCTGTCGACGAAAGGCCTTGCTGTGAAACATCCTGCTGTTTGAATGCATAGTAAATTGTTGCAGGGATATCCTCCGCTGCGGCCCTTCTGGCCTCTGTGAATACTTTTTGAAATCCGTCAATGAAGAACTTGCGGGCGGTTTCTTTGTTGGAATGGCGAAATTTATTGGCAACGAGTTCGTCGGATTTTGGTACAAGTATTGTCGAAAGCAGTTCGTTGTAAACGCCATGTAGGGAATCTCTGAGCCAAATGTAGAAGAAATCTGACAGGTCGGAGTAACCGATATTGTCATAGTATGGAGGATCGGTAGATAGGACGGTGCCGACCTCTCCGAATGCCTGGACGGCTGAATTCTGTTCCGTTTGTCCGATTGAAGATGTGCAAATCCGGTCAAGAACCTTCGGGATGAACCGAAGGCTCGGGATCCAGCCGCCTGCCGAGTTGCTAAACGGATTGGCCTCGGCATAGTCCCAGGTCATTGGTATGGCTTGGAGGGCGAATAGATCGCCCACTTGTTCTTTCCCTTTGTCTGGCCTCCATCGGCAAAAGGAGTTGATGTAGTTGGTGTATCTACTCAGAGCGAGGCTTAGGTATGTCGCTATCGCATCTCCATGTGCTTCCGCCGTCTTGTTGTCCCCTTCGTGGCCGTGTTTCGGGAGAATTGTGTTCTCCGCTGCGCTGGCTACTGCATTTGAACGAACCTGACCTATGAGCGATACCAATGTACTTAGCGTTGTCAGCTGCCGCGAAGTGAACATGTCTGTATATGAGTCGAATCCGTAGGCGCGAATTCTAAAACCTGGCGCACTCTCTGGAATCTTCCCTGTCGGCAGGTGATCGGGTCGCGCAACATCTGCCGAGTTGATGTCTGTCGTCGTTGGTGGAAGGTAGATCCGACGCCTCCGACCCTCAGCAACTGTCGCCATCATCTGCCGGCTCAGTCGGCCCGCTCGTCCCTCGGTTCTGATGTAGTCGAAGTCGACGGACGCGCTACACCTCACGCATGTTGCGCCGTTTCGTCCTACGGTCCCGTCGGTCTCGGCAGTTGGCGCGGTCTTCGGATCATGTCCGATGGTGAATCGCACAGTCTTGCCCTCGATCACGGGGACGATGTAGGCCTCTTTGCCCTTCTTCTTGCCGAGCCACCATTTGCTGGTCAGCGGCATCTGAATTCGACACTCGGGATTGGGGCATGTGACGGTGCGCGCCCAGATCCAGGCGATCACAGTGGCTTTCGAGCCGTCGGGCAGGGTTGCCTTGGGGTAGAGGTGGCCGATACGCTTCTCTGCCTCGTCGCGCATCCACTGGCCGTATCGGCGCACGTCCTCGGCGAGCCCGGTGGCGCGTGGCCAGTTCTGGATGGTCTCTTCGGCCGCGCCGGGGAAAACCGGTGGCCGGCCCGCGAACTTCGGTGGGATCTCGATCAGCGCCTTGTTGATCAGGACAGCAACGGGGTTGAGATCGGATGCGTGGGCTTCGAGGCCGAGTCGCTGAGCCTCGAGCGGGATGGAACCGCCGCCGGCGAAGGGGTCGAGAATGGGTGGCGGGTTGCCGCCGGTGGACTCGAGGATCTTCTGGTGTGCCTCGCGGAGAAGGGCTTCGTCGTTGGAGTTCTCCCAGACGACCAGCCGCTCGATGAGCTCGTGCAGCTTCTTCCGTGCGAGGGTCTGATCTTCTTCGGTGGGGTACAGATCTGGTCGTGACGAAGGATCGTCGACGAGCTGGGCGAACAGCACCGCCCGCGCGGTGGCAAGTGGCTTGCGTGACCACCAGAGATGCAGCGTCGACGGATGCCCGTGCCGAATCGACTTTTCCCGGGCCGACTCCTCGTTGATCTTCTGCAGCGGCAGGCTGACCTCGATCAACTTTTGTCTACCAACATGTTGTGTGTCGCCCGACATGATTGCCTTCCGTTCAGAACAGAGCCCATCAGGCTAACGCACATCATGTTGTGCATAGATGTCGGGGGTGCGTGGGATATCTCCGTAGCCTGCGGGCCGGGTGCCACAGCGGGGGCGTTCGCTGGTAGATCAGTGCGGAGGCATGCCTCGTGACCAGGCCTTGGCCCAATCCACCATCACGCTCGCGGTGTCCGTGGTGCCCATGTCGTAGTCGCGGAAGTAGTCGGTGAGATATCGGATCTGGTCGAACTCGGGGCCGCGCTCAGACACCGACACCAGTGCAAGACGGTGTTGCCTTCCGGTGTTCCGCGCGTGGAGGACCTCATTGCAGCTGATCGAGAACTGCTGCCCACCCTCGATTCGCCCCTTCACTTCGATGAACACGGTGGGTTTGCGGGCCCCCGACCCATCGATGGGCGGTGACGAGCGGATGTCGTAGCCCTTGTGGTTGTGCGGCATCTCTTCGGGGGTTCGGCCCAACGCGACCTCGGCCGCGAGAACCGCGTCGACGGCGCGGCGTTCGGTGACCGTGGTGTCGCGTGCGATGTCGGAAGTGCGGCCTCCGACCATTCCCGCGGGCACCACCAGCATGACGGCGGTGAGCGCTGGAGGCTTGGCGGTGAGGATGGCATCGATGGCCAGTTCACGAGTGCGGAAGGCGAGGCGGGACTCGAGCTCGCGTGCCCGGGCCGCCAGTCGCTCTGGGGTCTGCCTGCTGCGTCGTCCGCCTGGTCGTCCGGCGTCCGTGCTTTCGCGGAGTCGTGCAGCTTCGGCGTCGAGGTAGTTGACCTGCTCGATCAGCCGCGACCGGACTGCCGCTGTTGTCTTCTCGATGGTCGGTAGGAGTTGGGCGCGTACCTCGGCGAGATGCTCGGGCTGCGCGATGCTTGCGGCCCAACCCATGGCACGTGTGGTCAGCCCACCCGCGATCCACGGCTGATTCAGTGCGAGGTCGCGGGCGGCATCGGCTTCCGGGGGCAGCGGTGCGAGATCGAGGTGCGGTGCCGGCCCTGCATCGGTGATCGAGCCGTCGGCATGTAGCGCCACAAACCTGAACCGTTTGCTGACTACCGCGTGATGGCCGTTGACCACCTCGCCGGTCATGGCCATGAGGACGTACGGATCGTGCGCTGGATTCAGTGGCTCGTACAGGACGGTTCCGACGTCCAGGATTCCGGCCGACCGCTCGATGGTGGTGTCGAGGACTGCGTCGAACAGGGGATGCCCGGGAGTGAGCAAGTCTGCGCGGCGGGCATCACGGGCTCCCGTGGTCGCTTGCGGATCGAAGGTGACGCGTTCGTACGATCGGACGACAGGACGACCGCCGTGTTCGCGACGCACTGCCCGCCGTCGGAGTAGAGCAGGGACATTGTTGATCTGAAAGCGGTGCTCTTCCCTGCGGATCAGCCGACCGCCCAGCCTGCCGAAGGCGCCCGAGAAGAACGCCTCGATGTAGTGGGGTTGCAGGCGGCGAGCCATCGCCTCGTCCATCTGCTGACGCAGCCGGTCGATCTCCATCGGGTTGAGTGTTTCCCTGGCCAGCGCCCGGTCGCGGACGAGCTCTTCGCAGCCGTCGGCGACCTGTGCGTCGACGACCCGCTCGATCTCTGCGAACCGCGCGGGATCATCGCCGTAACGGATGGCCTCCATGAGGAGGTCCCGGAGCGGCTTCTCGGCGAAGGCATCCCCGAGAACGTCGAACAGTCTGCCGCCGTACGCCTGGCGTTGCTGGTCCATCTTCTCCAAGAGACGAACGAAGACCTGGCCCTCGCGGGTTTCGGCGGCGACGATGTTCCACAGGCGACACACGTCGTGCTGGCCGATCCGGTGTATACGACCGAAGCGCTGCTCGAGCCGATTGGGATTCCACGGCAGATCGTAGTTGATCATCAGGTGTGCGGCTTGAAGATTGAGCCCTTCGCCCGCGGCATCGGTGGCGACCAGGACCTGGCATCGAGGTTCTTGGGTGAACCTCTCACGGATGCCCTTACGGTCGGTCCGCCGGGTGCCGCCATGGATGGTGAGCACGGCATCATCGTCGCCGAGGACATTCCGAATCTGTCGGGCGAGATAGTCGAGAGTGTCGCGGTGCTCGGTGAAGATGATCAGTTTGCGAGGCGCGCCTGTCTCATCGCGCAGGAGTGACCGGTCGGACAGCAGAGATCGGAGCTCGGCCCACTTTCGGTCGATTCCGCTGTCGCGCAGTGCTTTGGCCATGGTGATCAGTTCGTCGAGAATGGCGATCTCGACGTCGAGTTCAGCCACCGTACGTGCCGCGGTTGCGGCGTCGACGACCTGTTCCTCGATCTGTTCGAACTCGTCGGCGCTGAACTCGTCGGGGTCGTCGAACTGATCGGGCCGAGGAAGACCGGCCCGCTCCTTGACTGCCGTCACACGGCCGGCGGCCATGTCGGTACGTTTGGTGGCGAGGCGTTGCCTGCGGCGTTCCAGGCTGCGGAGAATGGCGTGAGTGCTCGACGCCAGACGGCGCTGAAGTACCGTGAGTGCGAATCCCACCGTGCGTCGCTGTGGTGAATCACCTTGCTGGTCCGCACGATTCATCTCCTCGCGGACATAGCGGGTCACCGCCTCGTAGAGCTCGTGCTCGCCGGGGGACAGGGCGTACGGCACGGTCTCGGCGATTCGTTCAGGGAACAGCGGTCGGCCTTCGAAGGTGAGTAGCTCCTCCTTGACCATCCGCCGCATGAGCCCCGCGGTGTCCGTGCTGTGTGATGTGCCGTGGGACTGCCCCTCGAATCGATCGGGGTCCAGTAGGGACAGGAACGCCTGGAAGTTCTCCTCGTTGCCGGAGTGAGGTGTTGCGGTCATCAGCAGCAGGTGTCGCGTGATCGAGCCGAGTAGCTGTCCGAGATTGAACCGCTTGGTCTTTCGGAGTTCGTTTCCCCACCAGCTCGCCGACATCCGGTGCGCCTCGTCGACGATGATGAGATCCCACTCGCTCTGGGCGAGTTGCTCGAGGAGATCGTCATCGCGGGCGAGCTGGTCCATTCGAGCGATCAAGAGCGGATGGGCAGCGAAGGCGTCTCCACCGACCGTCGTCTCGATGAGCTCTCGGGTCAGCAGGGTGGCGGTAACGCCGAATTTGGTGTCGAGTTCGTCCTGCCATTGATCGACGAGACCGCCGGGCGCGACGATCAGCATACGTTCCAGATCTCCACGCAGCATCAGTTCTTTGGCGTAAAGCCCTGCCATCACTGTCTTTCCGGCGCCGGGATCGTCGGCCAGGAGGAAGCGTAGCGGAGTGCGGGGGAGTAACTCGCCATAGACGGCGCGGAGCTGGTGGGGCAACGGAGAGATGTCACTGGTGGTGACTGCGAGCATCGGGTCGTAGACGCCGGCCATGCGAATCCGCAGTGCCTCGGCGGAGAGCTTGAACTGAGCAGGATCGGCGGTGAACGACCACGGCCGGGAATCGTCGGCGACAACGGACATGCCCGCGAGATCGTCCGCGAACACCATCTCTTCGCCCAATGAGCCATCGACGCGCCGAATGACGAGTGATGCAGCGGTCTCCCCGTGGTGTGTTGCGGACATGATCTCGACGGGCCCATGCCACCGACCTCGCACGCGGACACCCGCGACCAGCTCGTGCATCTCCACGATCCTCATCCCTTCTGGCACACATCATGTTGTGCAGACAATACGTTGTGCGTCCGACAGATTGGGTGAGTGCCTGCTCGAGAACGTGGATCCCTGGAATGGGACACCTACGGTGACTCGTTCGGGCATCGTCTCGCCTATGTCCGTGGACTACGCGGACTATCCCAGGAGGCCCTCGCCCAGCGGTGCGGAATGCACCGCAATCAGATCTCGAATCTCGAGCGCAACACCAGCAATCGCGATCCGTTCATCGCCGATCCGCAACTGTCGACGGTGTACCGCCTGGCGTACGCGCTCGAGGTGGCCCCGCGTCTGCTGATTCCGGACGGGGACGTCCTGGTCAAGCGTCGATCACCTGAACAGTCGACTCGCGCAGCCTATTCACGGGTTGAAGCCGAACTCGAACGGCTCCTCGGCGCGCTGGACGACGACAGCCATTGAGAGGTGCGTTCCGGCTCGGATTCCGAGGCCAGAACGCAACCACTCAGGCAGCGGAAACGACGAACGCCGCCACCCAAGCGGGTGGCGGCGTTCGTCGTCTGTCCGATCAGCTGTGGTACGGCTCCGCCTTGACCAGGGTCACCTTGATGGTGGCGCCGCTGGGCACGGTGTACTCGCGCGTCTCGCCGATCTTGGTGTCGATCAAAGCCGCGCCGAGCGGGGAACTCGGTGAGTAGGTCTCGAGCGAACCGCCCTGCGCGCCGCCCTCTTCACGGGTGGCGATCAGGAAGGTCTCGGTGTCCGACTCGTCGCCGTCGTAGTAGACGGTCACGACGGAGCCGGGCAGAGCGACGCCCGACTGGGTCGGGGCCTCGCCCACCTTGGCGTTGTTCAGCAGTTCCTGCAGCTGGCGGATTCGCGCCTCCTGCTGGCCCTGCTCCTCGCGTGCAGCGTGGTATCCGCCGTTCTCCTTGAGGTCGCCCTCTTCGCGACGCTCGTTGATCTCGGCAGCAATGACCGGACGATTGGCGATCAATGAGTCCAACTCGACCTTGAGGCGGTCGTGCGACTCCTGTGTCAGCCAGGTCACCTGGGTGTCGGTCATCGGTCACTCCTTTGTGTCGTCCGCGGCCCGGCGAGCGGTTCGCCGTGACATGTGGACTGCTCTAAATGCAGCAACACGACCCCTCGCGGAGCCGTGTATCTGTACAGGGTAGCAGCGAATGTGGATGAGGGCGAATTCACACGTCGTCGGACTGGGCTTTTTCCAGGGCGATGGCGTATGTGGGCTCGGCGCGCTTGAGCCAGCCGACGACGAGATAGGTGATCGGCATGACGATCACCTCGACGAGGGTCTTCCAGACGAATCCGACGACGGTGTAGTTGATGAAGTCACCCCAGGTGGAGATGCCCAGGGCACTCGCGGCGACCGAGCAGAACACCAGGGTGTCGGCGAACTCGCCGACCACCGTGGATCCGATGAGTCGCGCCCACAGGCGCTTCTCGCCCGCCCGCTCCTTCATCTTGACCAGCACGAACGAGTTGAGGAACTCGCCGGCCAGGTATCCCAGGAGCCCGGCGAGCAGGAACTGCGGGACCACCCCCGCCACCGTCTCGAAGGAGCTCTGACCCTCGTAGAAGGGGGCTGCGGGCAGGTGGATGGTGAGCCAGAAACACGCCGAGGCGATCAGCAGGACGACGAAACCGGCCAGGATCGTCCGGCGCATGGCACGGAAGCCGTACACCTCGCTGATCACGTCACCGAGTACATAGGCCAGAGGGAAGAGGAAGAATGCGCCGTCGGTGACCAGACCGTCCATCTGGATGGGGCCGACATCGATGTGCAACCACTGGTCGAACAGCAGGACGCCCTTGGTGCCGGTGACGTTGCTGATCAGCATCACGCCGACGAAGATCGCCGTGAGCATCGGCAGGTAGGGGCTCGAGATCGAGGCGAATACGGCGCGCGGTTTGCGTTCTTCGGTGACTGTCACTGTGCTCGGATCACTCTTGTGCCGGTCACCGGGTCTGTTCGGTCAGGTACGCCGGGACGTCGGTGGTGCAGCCGAAGACCTCACCGATCACCGGGGGCTTGGACGTGCTGACGTTCACACGATGCCCTTCCTGCGCGACCCCCGGGGCGATCAGCACCTCACGACGGCCCGTCTCGTCACCGTCGATCGACCGGGCGCGCACCACACAGGACGCCGGCTGCGTCGGATCGGCACGGTTGACGGTGAACTGCACCGCCACGGTCGACGGGTCGAGGATCTCGTAACCGGTGGCCTGACCGGAGACATCCGGGTCGGCGAACTTCTGGTAGCTGATGAGGGCCAACACCACACCGGTGATGACGACGAGAGCGGACAATCCGAGGAACCAGTAGCGCTTGCTGCGCGCCGATTGTTCGACGGGGTAGGTCGCCCGCGGACCGCTCTGCGGGCGATCGTGCAGGTCGGGGCCTTGTGGTGTGCCCCCGTCTGAACTGTTCACTCGTCAATACCTACCATGAGATGAGTACCGATCCGAAGGCGAGGAACTGTGAGCGACACCCAGACCGCCGAACCCGGACCGTCGACCGCGTCGACATCCGGCTCCCCGAGCGAGCTCAGGGCAGCCGGCGGGTTGCGTCTGATGGCCGTGCATGCCCATCCCGATGACGAGTCGAGCAAGGGTGCGGCCACGTCCGCCAAGTATGCCGCCGAGGGCAACGAGGTGTTGATCGTCACCCTGACCGGGGGTGAGCGGGGCGACATCCTCAACCCGGCGATGGACCGTCCGGGCATCAAAGAACGCATCCACGAGGTGCGCAAGGAGGAGATGGCGGCCGCGGCCGCCGCACTCGGCGTGCAGCAGACGTGGCTGGGCTACGTCGACTCCGGCCTGCCCGAGGGCGACCCCCGTCCGCCGCTGCCGGAGGGATCGTTCGCGACGCTTCCGCTGGAAGGGCCCACCGAGGCCCTGGTCAAGGTGGTGCGGGAGTTCCGTCCGCACGTGATGATCACCTACGACGAGCACGGCGGTTACCCGCATCCCGATCACATCCGCTGCCACGAGGTGTCGGTGGCGGCCTACGAGGCCGCCGGAGATCCGGAGGCGTTCCCCGACGCGGGGGAGCCGTGGACGATCTCGAAGCTCTACTACACGCATGGCTTCATCCGGGACCGGATGGTGCTGTTCTCCGACGAGTTCGAGCGGCACGGGCAGGAGAGTCCGTTCAAGGAATGGCTCAGCCGCTGGGACTCCAACCGTGGGGACCTGATGGCCCGCGTGACCACCCAGGTCGAATGCGGCAAGTACTTCCCGCAGCGCGACGACGCCCTCCGGGCGCACGCAACCCAGATCGACCCCAACGGAATCTTCTTCGCGGTACCCCTGGAATGGCAGCAGCGGTTGTGGCCGACCGAGGAATTCGAACTCGCACAGACGCGGGTGACCACCTCGATCCCGGAGAACGATCTGTTCGCCGGCGTCGACGCAGCAAGTGAGGCGCAGCCATGACCACCGCTCTGTACACCACGATCCTCGCCGCACAGCAGGAACCGCAGGGCCCCGAGTTCGGCAAGGCGTCCCCGCTGGGACTGCTCGTGATCATCGTGCTGCTGATCTGCACCGCGCTGCTCATCTGGTCGATGAACCGTCAGCTCAAGAAGCTGCCGAAGAACTTCGACACCGATCATCCCGAGGCCGATCAGGCCTTCGACGAGGGCACCGACACCGTGACACCCGACGCGTCCGACCCGAGTTCGGCCGCCGCCGACGGCACCGCAGCGGCCAAGAAGTCCGCGGGAACCTGAGCGCCGACACCACCGGAGGGCCGATGCGCAACGAACTGGGCGGATCGACGAGCCCCTATCTCCGTCAGCACGCCGACAACCCCGTCGCCTGGCGCGAATGGGGTGAGGCCGCCCTCGCCGAGGCGCGCCACCGTGACGTCCCGGTCCTGCTGTCGGTGGGATACGCGGCGTGCCACTGGTGTCATGTGATGGCGCACGAGTCGTTCGAGGACGACGCCACCGCCGCACAGATGAACCGGGACTTCGTGTGCGTCAAGGTCGACCGCGAGGAACGGCCCGACATCGATGCGATCTACATGAACGCGACCGTGGCGATGACCGGTCAGGGCGGCTGGCCGATGACCTGCTTCCTCACCCCGGGCGGTGAACCGTTCTACTGCGGCACCTACTACCCGGACGCACCGCGGGGCGGGATGCCGTCGTTCCGGCAGGTGCTGTCGGCGGTCACCACCGCATGGACCGAGCGGCGCGAGGAACTGGAGAACGTCGGCGCCAAGGTCCGCGACCACCTGCACGCCAACGCCGCGCCGCTGCCGGGCGGGGCACTCGAGGTCGACGACCGGTTGGCGGCACACGCGGTGAGCACGGTCCTCGGCGAGGAGGACCGGGAGAACGGCGGATTCGGCGGGGCACCCAAGTTCCCGCCGTCGGCGCTGCTCGAGGGGCTGCTGCGGCACACCGAACGCACCGGCCTGCCCGACGCCGCCGCGGCCGCGGTGCGCGCCTGCGACGCGATGGCACGCGGCGGCATCTACGACCAGCTGGCCGGGGGCTTCGCGCGGTACACCGTCGACTCCGCCTGGGTGGTGCCGCATTTCGAGAAGATGCTCTACGACAATGCGCAACTGCTCCGGGTGTACGCACATCTGGCCCGCCGCACCGGTGAACCGCTCGCCCTCCGCGTCACCGAGGAGGTCATCGAGTTCCTGAAACGCGATCTGCTCGTCGACGGCGGATTCGCCTCGGCCCTCGACGCCGATGCCGACGGGGTGGAGGGATCGACCTATGTGTGGACCCCGACGCAGCTGACCGAGGTACTCGGCCTCGACGACGGCGCCTGGGCGGCAGAGGTGTTCGGGGTCACCGCCGCGGGGACCTTCGAGCACGGCAGCTCGACGCTGCAACTGCGGTTCGACGCCGACGACCCGGACCGGTTCGCCGATGTCCGCCGCCGGCTGCTCGCCGCACGCGCCGACCGGGTCCAGCCCGCGCGTGACGACAAGGTGGTCACCGGCTGGAATGCGCTCGCGGTGACCGCGCTCGTGGAGGCGGGGACGGGACTGCGCCGCGCCGAGTGGGTCGCCCTGGGCGCCGGCGTCGCCGACGCACTGCTGGCGCGCCACATCGTCGACGGCACCCTGCGCCGGTCGTCGCTGGGCGGTGTGGTGGGGCGTCCGGCCGCGGCCCTCGACGATCATGCGGCGCTGTGCACCGCCCTGTTCACCCTGTACCAGGCGACCGGCGAGAAACGGTGGGCCGACGCGGCTCTCACCCTCCTCGACACCGCGATCGACACCTTCGGCGATCCCGGTGAGGAGGGCAGCTGGTTCGACGCACCCGCCGGTGACCTGATCGCCCGGCCGCGCGACCCGATCGACGGCGCCACCCCGGCCGGCGCGTCGTTGCTGGCCGAGGCGCTGCTCCTGGCGTCGACCCTGGCCACACCCGACCGCGCCGCCCGGTACACCGGACTGCTCGATGCGACGTTGTCCCGGGGTGCGGTGCTGCAGGCCAAGGTCGCACGATCGGCCGGGCACTGGCTGGCCGTGACCCAGGCGCGCCTGTCCGGGCCGATACAGCTGGCGGTGGCGCAGGACGGGGGCACCGACGGCGAGTTGGCCGCTCGGGCACGACAACTCGCCCCGGGCGGGGCGATCGTGGTGGCGGGCCGCCGGGATTCGATGTCACTGCTGACCGATCGGGGACCGGTGAACGGTGCCGACGCGGTCTATGTGTGCCGTGGCGCCGTGTGCGATCTCCCGGTCACCTCGTCCGCGGAACTTGCTGCGGCACTGGGGTTCTCACGCGATCAGGGGATCTGACGCGATCAGATCGATGCGGCCGAGGCCCAGTATCCCTCGGGGCCACGCAGTTCCGAGAGCCGTCGATCACCGTCGGGTTCGGCCAGCAGTGCCGATCCGGCCGGACGCAGGTCGACCGCGGCGCCCTGCGTGATCGGCCAGCCGAGGAACCGGCAGATGAACGAGCGGGAGAAATGACCGTGGGACACCACGATCACATCCGACTCCGGTAGCCGCGCCTCCACATGGTCGACCGCGGCGTCGACCCGCCGCGTCATGTCGGCCACCGACTCGCCACCGCGGGCGCCATGCGTCCAGATCGTCCAGCCCGGCTCGTGGTCGCGCTGGATCTCCAGACGGGTCAGACCCTCGTAGTCGCCGTAGTCCCACTCGGCGAACAGTTCACTCGTCTCGTCGACATGGAGACCCGCGAGCTCGGCGGTCCGCTGCGCGCGGCGCCGGGGCGAGGCGATCACATACGGCCGGCACAGACCGATCCGGTCGGCGAGGCCCGCCAGCGCCGCAGCGTCCTGTTCACCCCGTGGCGTCAGGTCGATGTCGGTGCGTCCGGTGTGCTGATTCGACAACGACCAGGCGGTCTGGCCGTGTCGGATCAACAGGACGCGGCGGGTGCGGTCGGCGTCGGTCATCTGTCCGAGCCTAGTCCTGCCCGGTGGACCGACGGGCCGCGATCGGCTGTGATCAGTGGCGCCCGCGCAGCACCGCGGCGAATCGGTCGACCATCCAGTCGATCTCGTCGGGTGTGATCACCAGCGGCGGGGCCAGCCGCAGGGTGGAACCGTGGGTGTCCTTGGCGAGCACCCCGGCGTCGGCGAGCGCGAGGCAGATCTGTTTGCCGGTGCCCAGTGCCGGGTCGATGTCGATTCCCGCCCACAGGCCCTTGCCGCGGACCTGTAGGACATCGGGACCGACGAGGTCGGCGAGCCGTGTGTGCAGCCGGGTGCCGAGCGACGCGGCCCGGGCCTGCCAGGTGCCGTCGGCGAGCATCCGGACGACGGTGTGCCCGACCGCCGCGGCGAGCGGATTGCCACCGAAGGTCGAGCCGTGCTGACCGGGATGCAGGACGCCGAGCACCTCGGTGTCGGCGACCACCGCCGACACCGGGAGGATACCGCCGCCGAGGGCCTTGCCGAGCGTGTAGACATCGGGGACCACACCCCAGTGTTCGCACGCGAAGGTGGTGCCGGTGCGGCCGAGCCCGGACTGGATCTCGTCGGCGATCATCAGCACCCGGTTGTCAGTGCACAGCGCCCGCACGGCGGGCAGATAGTCGTCGGGCGGGACGATGATCCCGGCCTCGCCCTGGATCGGCTCGACGAGCACCGCGACGGTGTCGTCGGTGATCGCGTCGGCCACCGCAGCCGCGTCGCCGTAGGGCACGCGGACGAATCCCGGTGTGAACGGCCCGAATCCACCGCGGGCGTCGTCGTCGTCGCTGAAGCCCACGATGGTGATCGTGCGACCGTGGAAGTTGCCGCCGGCCACGATGATCTCGGCACGCCCGTCGGGTACCCCCTTGACGTCGTAGCCCCACTTACGGGCCACCTTGAGGGCCGACTCGACGGCCTCTGCGCCGGTGTTCATCGGCAGCACCATCTCCTTGCCGCACAGCTCTGCCAGTGCGGCACAGAAGGGTTCGAGCCGATCGGAACGAAAAGCGCGACTGGTCAAGGTGACCCGATCGAGCTGGGCGCGCGCCGCGGCCACGATCTCGGGATTGCGGTGGCCGAAGTTCACCGCGGAGTAGGCGCCGAGGCAGTCGAGATACCGGCGACCGTCGACATCGGTGATCCAGGCGCCCTCGGCGGATGCCGCGGTCACCGGTAGCGGTGAGTAGTTGTGGGCCACATGGGGTTCGGCGAGATCAGGCATCATTGCCTCCGTTCGGTGGGGCACCGGCCGGTCGGGGTCGGAGGGGCGCAGCTCCAGTGTGCAGCATTTGATCCCGCCGCCACCGGCGAGCAGTTCGGACAGATCGACGCCGATCGTCTCGAATCCCGCCTCGCGCAGCCGGGCCGCCAGTCCCGGTGCGGCATCGGTCATCACGACGTTGCGCCCGTCGGAGACCAGGTTGAGCCCCAGCACCTCGGCGTCGGCGGCGGTCGCGATGATCGCGTCCGGATACAGCTGCGCCAGCAGTCGGCGGGAGGGTTCGGAGAAGGCGGGCGGGTAGTAGGCGATGGTGTTCTGGTCGAGCACACCGAGGGCGGTGTCGAGGTGATAGAACCGCGGGTCGCACAGCTCCAGGGTGATCACCGGCAGCCCGGTGATCGCGGCGACCTCGGCATGTGTGGCCGGATCGGTGCGGAACCCGGTACCGGCCAGGATGCGCTCGCCGACCACGAGGAAGTCGCCCTCGCCCTCCTGGGTGCCTGCGGTGCGGTACACCTCGCCCAGGCCTGCGGCGGTGAACCAGTCGGCGTAGTGACCGGCCTCGGCGGCCCGCTCGGGAAAGGTGAACCGTGCGGCGATCGCCCGGCCGTTCACCACGAGCCCGCCGTTGGCCGCATAGACCATGTCCGGCAGGCCCGGCTGCGGATCGACGAGGCGCACGGTGTGTCCGAGGTCGCGATAGACCCGGCACAGCTGTTCCCACTGGGCGAGCGCACGGGCGGTGTCGACCGGGACCGTCGGGTCCATCCAGGGATTGATCGCGTAGGTGACGGTGAAGTGGGTCGGCGGGGTCATCGCGAAGGTGCGATGGTGGGCGATCCGGGGAGCGGACACGGCGGAGTACGAGCTGGTCAGCGTCATAGTTCGAGCGTAGGGTCGGTATCTGACGCAATCAATCGTCACCGATTGCGTCTCTGTTGAAGATTTCGGTCGTCGTCGGCGGGTAAGGGGTGAAGTCTTGCGCGAGCTCGACGATCTCGACGAAAAGGTGCTCGTCTGCCTCACCCGCGATGCCCGCGCCACCTATGCCGACATCGGTGCGCAGGTGGGGCTGTCGGCGCCGGCGGTGAAGCGGCGGGTCGACCGACTCGTCGCCGACGGCGTGATCACCGGCTTCACCACGGTGATCGATCCGGCCGCGATGCAGTGGAACACCGAGGCCTATGTGCAGGTGTTCTGCCGGGGCAACATCTCGCCGGAAGACCTGCGGGCGTCGTGGGAACCGATCCAGGAGGTGGTGTCGGCGGCGACGATCACCGGACAGGCCGATGCCATCCTGCGACTGATGGCCCGCGATGTGCACCACCTCGAGCAGGCCCTCGAACGTATCCGGCAGGCCGGTCCGGTGGACCGGACCGAGTCGATCATCGTGCTCAGCCACCTCATCGACCGTGGTCATCCGTAGGCTCGGCGCCGGCAAACGGCCGTGACCTGTGACGACCGTGTTTCGTCGGGTCGGGTCGTCGTGTGCTAACCTCGGCGACGTGATCCACTCCGTGCGCGGCTATTGGCGCTTTATCGAGGCTCCGGGTGAGCCTGCGATGAAGCGCTGACTGCGCACACCACACAACCCGGAGCCCGAGCAGTGACCAGAACGGTCGCTGCTCTTGTCATTTCAAGGGCCTCCGATGACGACAGCGGGTGGCCGGCCGAGATGACAGGCCCCTCACACCCGCGAAAGGCACACCGTGACCACCCTCGGAGATCTGCCCCGGACATCGACGTCCACCGACACCGTCGAGAACACCTCGGACCGTCGGGTCAAGGCATTCCGCTCGATCCCGTCGCCGGATGTCATCCGCACCGAACTGCCGCTCACCGCACGCCGGGCCGTTGCCGTGCAGCGTGATCGCGACGAGATCGCCGCCATCCTGGCCGGTGCCGACGACCGCCTGCTCGTCGTCGTCGGACCGTGTTCGGTACACGATCCGGTGGCCGCCATCGACTACGCCCGCCGCCTGGCGCCGCTGGCCACCCAGTACGACGACCGCCTCAAGATCGTGATGCGGGTCTACTTCGAGAAGCCGCGCACCACCGTCGGATGGAAGGGTCTGATCAACGACCCGGGCATGGACGGGACCTACGACGTCGAGCGGGGTCTGCGCACCGCACGCTCGTTGCTGCTCGACATCATCGACCTCGGGCTGCCGGTGGGGTGTGAGTTCCTCGAGCCGACCAGCCCGCAGTACATCGCCGACGCGGTGGCATGGGGTGCGATCGGTGCCCGCACCACCGAGTCGCAGGTACACCGTCAGCTCGCCTCCGGTCTCTCGATGCCGATCGGATTCAAGAACGGCACCGACGGCAATGTCCAGGTCGCGATCGACGGTGTGAAAGCCGCTGCAGCACAGCATGTCTTCTTCGGTGTCGATGACTTCGGGCGTGGTGCACTGGTGGAGTCGGCGGGCAACACCGACTGTCACATCATCCTGCGCGGCGGCACCCCCGGCCCCAACTACGACGAGGTGTCGATCGCCGATGCGGTTGCGGCACTGGACAAGGCGGGCCTGCCCGCTCGCGTCATGATCGATGCCAGCCACGCCAACTCCGGCAAAGACCATGTGCGCCAGGCGCAGGTGGCCGCCGAGATCGCGGCATCGGTGCGCGCCACCCGCGCGGCCGGCCGCGAACCGGTCATCAGCGGTGTGATGCTGGAGAGCTTCATCGAGGCCGGGGCGCAGTCGCCGGACGCCGAGCCGCTCGTCTACGGCAAGTCGGTGACCGACAAGTGCATGGACTGGGAGGTCAGCGCCGCGGTACTGGCCGATCTGGCACGCGGCTGACACCTGCGTGCCGCCCCGGCGCCGTGGGTGCCGGAAATGTCGCGATCCGGTGGCTGATAGGCTCGCCCCGCGTCGGTCTGGCCGGGAGATGTCCCGGCCGGCCAAGAGGGAATCTGGTGAGAATCCAGAGCTGCCCCGCAGCGGTGACGGAAACGATGGTGGCCAGGGCACTGGGTCGGTGACGACCTGGGAAGCGGCCATCGGTAGGTGGCACGGAGGTGCCGGAGTCCGGAGTCCGAAGACCTGCCGACGTGACCGCGGAACACCCCCGCGGTGCACATCGACCTCGCGGGATATGGTCGGTGCGTTCACATCTGGGCGGTAGGTGGCCGCTCGGTGTCCTGACGCTCCGGTGTGCCCGCATATGACGAAGGGCGCAGGTGGGTCACGTGATCTCACAGACGTCGATGCGGCGATCGCTCGCGATCATCGGATCGTTGACGATAGCGGCTGCCGCAGTGGCATGTTCGACCGATTCCGACGGTGACGAGGCCTCCGCGGCGGCGGTCTCGATCGAGAACTGCGGCCAGACGGTGGCCGTCGAACAGGCCCCGCAGCGCGTGGTGTCGCTGAACCAGGGCTCCACCGAGATCCTGCTGTCGCTGGGTCTCGCCGATCGCATGGTGGGGACCGCGACCTGGACCGATCCGGTGAAACCCGATCTGGCACAGGCGAATGAGTCGGTCCCGCGTCTGGCCGACAACAAGCCGTCGCTGGAGACGGTGCTGGCCACCGAGCCCGACTTCGTGACCGCGTCGTTCGGCGGAACACTGGGTCCCGGCGGCGTCGGCGACCGCGACCAGTTCGAACGGCTCGGCGTGGGCACCTACCTCTCGCCGACCGACTGCGTGGGACGCGCGGCGACCAGCGTGAACGCCGACGGTGCGCGTTCGGAACCGCTGACCATGGACCTGATCTACCAGGAGATCCGCGAGCTCGCCCAGATCTTCGATGTCTCCGACCGTGGTGAGGAGCTGATCTCCTCTCTGCAGCAACGGTATTCGGCGGCGGCCATCACCGGGACCGATGACAACACCTCGCTGGTGTACTGGTTCGCCGACACCCAGACGCCGTATATGGCCGGGTGCTGCGGATCGTCGGGTGTGATCTCCGATGCCGTCGGCGCGAAGAACATCTACGCCGACACCACCGACGAGTGGCCGCAGGTGAGCTGGGAGAGCGTGGCCGACCGCAATCCCACCGCGATCGTGCTCGCCGACCTCAGCCGCCGCAGCATCGACGGCGACGCACTGGACAGCAAGATCGCCTTCCTGGAATCGAATCCGGTGACCAGCAAGATGGAGGCGGTGCAGAACAAGCGATACATCGTGGTCAACGGTGCCGACCTCAATCCGTCCATCCGTACCGTCGACGGCGTCGAGAAGGTCTCGGCCGGACTGCGCGGCTGGAACCTCGCAGGCTGAGAAGCCCACGATGACGACGACACTGGAGCGTCCGCCGGCCGGGCAGCGGGCGTCCGGCCTTGCGCGGTCGGCGATCTGGGTGATCGGGCCGATCGCATTGGTCGCCTCGATCGCGGTGTCGGTGACCATCGGCGTCGCCGACCTGTCGGTGGCCGACGTCTACCGCGTGATCCTGGCCCACCTCGGCGGCCCCGACTCCGATCTCTCGCCGGTCCGGCAGGGCATCGTGTGGGAACTGCGTGTCCCGCGGGCGCTGATGGCGGCGGTGTGCGGTGCGGGCCTGGCGATGTGCGGTGTGATCATGCAGTCGCTGCTGCGTAATCCGCTGGCCGACCCGTATGTCCTGGGCGTCTCCTCGGGCGCCTCGACCGGTGCTGTCGTGGTGGTGGTGCTCGGTGTGGGCGGCGGGGTGCTGTCGTTGTCGGCGGGTGCCTTCGCCGGTGCCATCGTCTCGTTCATCGTGGTGATGGCACTGGCGATGGGCGCCGGCGGCGGGACGTCGCGGATCGTGCTCGCCGGTGTGGCCGGCACCCAGCTGTTCTCGTCGCTCACCTCCTTCATCGTGATCTCCTCGGCCGACGCCGAGCGGACCCGCGGCATCCTGTTCTGGCTGCTGGGCTCGATGTCGGGGGTCACCTGGAACCAGGTCGCGCTGTGCGCTGTCGCCACCGGCCTCGGGTTCGCGGTGTGTCTGGTCCGTGCGGCCTCGCTCGACGCGTTCACCTTCGGGGCCGGTGCCGCGGCGACCCTGGGCGTGTCGGTGGCCCGTGAGCGGGCCCTGCTGCTGACGATCGTCGCGGTGGTGACCGCCACGCTGGTCAGCGCGGTCGGCGCGATCGGCTTCGTCGGGCTGGTGCTCCCGCACGCCACCCGGCTGATGGTCGGGATCGGGCATCGGCGGCTGCTGCCCGCCGTGGCCTTGACCGGCGGGGTCTTCATGATCTGGGTGGACGCGTTGTCGCGGACGGTGTTCGCACCCCAGGAGATCCCGGTCGGAGTGGTGACCGCGCTGATCGGTGTCCCGGTGTTCGCGGCCCTGTTGATCCGGATGCGGAGGCCCTCATGACCTTGACGGCAACAGAGATCCGGTGGAGCCGCGGCGGCCACCTCATCCTCGACGGTGTGACGCTGCAGCCGGGGCCGGGGGAGACCGTCGGAATCCTCGGCCCCAACGGGTCCGGGAAGTCCTCGCTGATCCGCGCGCTGGCCGGGGTGACGCGGCCGGATTCGGGGACGGTGCGCCTCGACGGCACCGAACTCGGTTCGCTCCGGCGCCGGGAGATCGCCCGCCGCGTGGCGGTGGTGTCGCAGCATTCGGCCACCGACACCGACATCGAGGTGGTGGACGTGGTCCGGCTGGGCCGGATTCCGCACGCGTCGATGCTCGGTGCCGATGCCGGCGGTGACGATGTGGTGGAGCGGGTGCTGGCACAGACCGGTCTGACCGACAAGGCGCACCGGATGTGGCACACCTTGTCCGGCGGTGAACGTCAGCGTGTGCAGATCGCCCGGGCGCTCGCACAGGAGCCGGCCGAGTTGCTGCTCGACGAGCCGACCAACCATCTCGACATCGCCCACCAGCTCGACGTCCTCGCGTTGGTCGCGGATCTGCCGGTGACCAGCTACGTCGCCCTGCACGACCTCAACCTGGCGGCACGGTACTGCGACCGGCTGCTGGTGATGCGGTCCGGTCGGGTGGTGTCGTTCGGTCCGCCCGCCGAGGTGCTGACCACCGAGCTGATCGCCGATGTGTACGGCGTGCAGACGCGGATCCTCACCGATGACGGTGAGCTCACGGTGGTGTACAAGCGCTCCCTCGGGGCAGGTGCCCGGCCGGAGGCGGGGCGTCGCGTCAGCCGGCGACGACCAGCCACACCGCGACGTAGTGGGCCAGCGCCGCGATCGCGGTGCACACATGGAACACCTCGTGGTGGCCGAAGACCGTCGGCCACGGGTCGGGCCAGCGGATCGCGTAGAGCACGCCGCCGACGGTGTAGAAGACCCCGCCGAGTGCCAGCAGTACCAGCACGGTGACGCCGGCATGCTCGACCAGGACCGGGGCGACGGCCACGATCACCCAGCCGAGCAGGACGTAGAGGGTCACACCGAGCCAGCGTGGGGCGGCGGGCCAGGCGATCTTGAGGACGACGCCGCTGAGTGCGCCGGCCCAGACGATGCCGAGCACCCACCAGCGGGCGGGGTCGGGCAGTGCCATCACGCAGAACGGCGTGTACGTGCCGGCGATGAAGACGAAGATCATCGAATGGTCGGCGCGTTTCATCCGGATCTGGGCGCGCGGCGACTTCCACGGGATGCGGTGGTAGCTCGCCGACACCGCGAAGAGTCCGACGATGGTGACGGCGTAGACGGCGCACGACACCGCGGCGGCGCTGCCGCGCAGGAGCGCGGCGCCCACGATCACGGCGATGCCGCACGCCGCGGCGACGAAGGCCGCGTACTGGTGGATGACGCCACGCAGGCGGGGTCGCTCGGCGACCGGCGTCGTCAGCAGGGGAGTCACGTAACCTACGGTACCGTAACCGTAGGTCCGGGCGTCGGGTTCGTGTCCGACGCCTCGGTGGCGAGGGATTGCGGACTAGTGTGGACCACGATGAAACTGCTTCCCGACCGCCTGCGTGGACCGATGCTCAGTGTGTACGAGCGGCGGCTGATCCAGCTGATGGACTCCACCCGGTTGCCCCAGCATGTCGCCATCATCTGCGACGGCAATCGGCGCTGGGCCAAGGAGGCGGGCTTCGAGGACGTCAGCCACGGGCATCGGGTCGGCGCGCGCCGGATCGCCGACATGCTCGGCTGGTGCTCGGAACTCGGGATCACCACCGTCACCATCTACCTGCTGTCCACCGAGAACCTGCAGCGCGACTCCGACGAACTCGACGCACTGATGCAGATCGTCCCGGACATCGTCGACGAGATCTCCGGTCCGGTCGCCCATCCCGGCACCGACGGGGCCACCGCCCCGTGGCGGGTGCGGATCGTCGGGACACTCGACCAGCTGCCCGACGCCGTCGCCGACCGGCTGCGCGCGGCGTCCGAACGCACCGCCGGACACGCCGGGATGAACGTCAACGTCGCCGTCGGCTACGGCGGACGGCAGGAGATCGTCGACGCCGTGCGTGCCCTGCTGACCGAGAAGGCGGCCGAGGGGGCGTCGCCGGCGGAGATGATCGACGCGGTCACCGTCGAGGCGATCGATCGCAATCTCTACACCAAGGGTCAGCCCGACCCCGACCTCGTGATCCGCACGTCCGGAGAGCAACGGTTGTCGGGGTTCCTGCTGTGGCAGAGCGCCTACTCCGAGATCTGGTTCACCGACGCCTACTGGCCGGAGTTCCGCCGGGTGGACTTCCTGCGCGCACTGCGTGACTTCGCCGCGCGCAACCGGCGGTTCGGCAAGTAGGGCATCCGTCGTTCCGGCCCGGTCTGCTACTCGATCGACGGGCCGACCCTGTCGGCGCAGCGGATGAAGAACAACGGAACCCGATTGCTGCTGTCGCCGGCGCCGATTGCCAGTAGCGTGGACTGCGACCACTCGGCGGATCGATGGAGGGTGTCATGCGCGTGACGGTGTTCGGGGCGAGCGGAGAGATCGGCCGCAGGCTGGTGGGGGAACTCGAGGAGCGCGGCGTGGATGTGGTTGCCGCGCAACGGTCGACCGGGGTCGATGCGTATGCGGGCACGGGTCTCGACGGGGCCTGTGCCGGGGCCGATGTGGTGGTCGATGCGATCAACGTGACCACTCTCAAGGCGAAGGTCGCCGTCGACTTCTTCTCGACGTCGGCCGCCAACATCGCCGCGGCGGCGCAACGTGCCGGCGCGCGGCGCGTGGTCTGCCTGTCGATCATCAACGCCGCCGACGAGCAGGTGAACGCCAAATTCGGCTATTACCAGGGAAAGGCGGCCCAGGAGCGCGTCTACACCGACGCCCTGGGCCCTGGAATGCTGCGGATCGTCCGCTCCGCCCAATGGTTCGAACTCGCCGAACAGCTGCTGTCGAGGGCGAGGTTCGGTCCGGTCGCGGCCGTCGCGCACATGCGGTGCCGTCCGCTGGCCGCCGCCGACGCCGCGCGGGTCCTCGCCGACGCGGTCACCGACTCGGCGGGCGGAGATGTGGAGGTGGCCGGACCCGCCGAGATGGACCTGGCCGACATCGCGAAACATCTTGCCCGCAAGCAGGGCTCACCACGGTGGGTGTTCGCGGTCAACGTCGGCGGACCCGCGATGCGCGACGGTGGACTCGTCCCGCGCGGTGAGTTCACGCAGACCCCGACCACCCTGGAGCAGTGGCTGGCCGCCCGGTAGGGCGCCGGTGCCCGATCACCAGACCGATCGGGGCGGCGCGCCCGCGCCGAGATACCCGAGTGCCTGTAGGAATACCTGCGAATCGGACTGTCCGAGAGCCTCTTCCAGAGACCGTGTCTCGGCTGCGGCGGCGTCGGCGGCCACCCGGGTGATCTCGTGGCCGAGCGGGGTGAGTTCGATGAGCACCGCGCGCCGGTCGGTGGGGTGGGGGCGTCGCTCGATGATCCCCGATTTCTCGAGGCCGCCGACGATCGCGGCCGCGGACTGCTTGGTGATGCCGAGATGGGCGGCGATCTCGTTGATCGTGGCGCCGCCCGAGGCGATGCGGCCGAAGATCAGGCCGTGCACCGGCCGGAGTCCGGGGTGTCCGGCGGCCCGGACCGCCGCGTCGATCCGCTCGGCCACCGCCGACGTCGCCGACATCAGCAGGAACGGCAGTGCATCGCGTGGGGGACGGGGCCTTGACATATCGACAGCTTAACTGTCTGAATATAGACAGTCATTTTGTCTAATTGAAGGGCCTGACCATGCACATCACCGAACCCGTCCGACACTCCCTGCACGGAGCCGACTTCGACTCCTTCGTGTCGCCCTCGTCCGGCAGCCGGGAACTGTGTGCCTGGCGCACCACGATCGGTCCGGGGCAGGCGGGGACCGAGCACACCGTCGACCACGAGGAGGTCTTCCTCGTGCTGGCCGGTGAACCGGTCATCCGGCTCGACGGCGAGCCCGAGACCCCGACGTCGGGAGAGGTGGTGTTCGTGCCCGCCGGGTCGGCGGTGGCCGTGGACAACCCCGGCCCCGACCCGGTGACGATGTGGGTCACCACCGTCGTCGGGCTCACCGCCACGATCGCCGGTGGCGACCCGATCAGTCCGCCGTGGACGCGTTAGCGCCGGTGGTGCACCGGACTCGGCGGTGGCCCGGATTCACAACTTGCGCAGCCGGACCCGATTGATCGAGTGGTCGGCGTCCTTGCGCAACACGAGGGTGGCGCGGGGCCGGGTGGGCAGGATGTTCTCGCGCAGGTTGGGCAGATTGATCGACGTCCAGATGTCGCGGGCGGCGATGGTCGCCTGCTCGTCGGTCAGCGATGCGTAGTAGTGGAAGTGCGAGTTGGGGTCGGCAAAGGAGCCCGACCGCATCTGCAGGAACCGAGAGATGTACCAGCGCTCGATATCGGTGGTCTTGGCGTCGACATAGATGGAGAAGTCGAACAGATCCGACACCATGAGGTTCTCGCCGGTCTGCAGGACGTTGAGTCCTTCGATGATCAGGATGTCGGGCTGTCGTACATAGTGGCGCACCTCGGGCACGATGTCGTAGGTGATGTGCGAATACACCGGTGCGGTGACCTCGCGTGCGCCCGACTTGACCTCGGTGACGAACCGCAGCAGCGCGCGTCGGTCATAGGATTCGGGGAATCCCTTGCGGTGCATGATTCCACGGCGTTCGAGCTCCGAGGTCGGCAGCAGGAAGCCGTCGGTGGTGATCAGGTCGACCTTCGGATGCGACTCCCACCGTGCGAGCAGTGCCGCGAGCACTCGAGCGGTGGTCGACTTGCCCACCGCCACGCTCCCGGCGATCCCGATCACGAACGGCACCTGTTTGTTGGTCTGACGCTCGCCGAGGAATGTCGACGTCGCGGCGAACAGCCGTTGCCGCGCGGCGACCTGCAGGTGGATCAGACGCGACAGGGGCAGGTAGACCTCGGCGACCTCGGTGAGATCGATCTGCTCACCGAGTCCGACGAGCTGGTCGAGCTCGTCGGAGGTGAGCACCATCGGCATCGATTCGCGGAGTTCACGCCACTGCTTGCGATCGAGCTCCAGATAGAGGCTCGGATCGCGCCCGGTCGTGTCGCGCGCCATCAGCCGGCGCGTTCCGTCGGGGCGAGGTCACAGGAGACCCGAGATGTCATGCGCTACAGCTTAGGACCACGTGTAACCCGCGCCATGGGTAGCCTTCCTTCCATGCCTTCCGAACATGGTCACCGACCCATCTCGCCGCTGGTCACCGACTATCTGCGCCTCGGCCTCGCGTTCGACCGGCTCGAAGAGGGCTTCGTCGACGCCTACACCGGCGACCCGTCCCTGCGGGCCGACGTGATGGGCGGACCGGCCCCGGATCCGGCGCAGCTGGCGCAGGTCGCGCGGGGCCTGCAGGGCGATCTCCCCGCCGACCTCGACCCCGAACGTGCGGCGTTCGTCGGCGCGCACCTGCGTGCGCTGGAGTGTTCGGCCCGCACGTTCGCCGGGGAGGACATCTCCTTCGTCGACGAGGTGCGTGCGTACTTCGACGTCGACATCACCCTCGGCGATGTGGAGACCTACCGGGCGGCACATGCCGAGCTCGCCGTCGCACTCGGCGAACCGGATGCCGGCGCCGACCGTCTGCTGTCGAGCTACACCGCCTACCGTCGTGCCGACGAGATCCCGCCCGAGCGGGTGGACGAGTGCGTGCGCGCGTTCAGCGGCGCGCTGCGGGAGAAGGTTCGTGACGCCTACCCGCTGCCCGACGCCGAGATCGTCGAGTTCGAGGTGGTCACCGACAAACCGTGGTCGGGATTCAACTACTACCTCGGCGACTACCGCTCCCGGGTCGCGATCAACGCCGACCTCACCCAGTACATGTCGAGCCTGCCGCACCTGATCGCCCACGAGGCGTACCCGGGGCACCACACCGAACACTGCCGCAAGGAACAGCGACTCGTCGGTGGCGGCCAGGACGAACAGACCATCTTCCTGGTGAACACCCCGCAGTGCCTGATGGCCGAGGGGCTCGCCGACCACGCACTCCAGGCGATCGTCGGGCCGGACTGGGGACTGTGGGCGCAGGAGATCTACGCCGACCTCGGGCTGCGATTCGACGGTGACCGGGCCCAGCGGGTCGGTGGTGCCACCGGCGGTCTGATCGGGGTGCGCCAGGATGCGGCCCTGCTGCTGCACGACCGGCACGCCGACGCCGACGAGGCCACCGCCTTCCTGCAGCGGTGGCTGCTCGCCCCGGAGGCCCGCGCCCGGCAGATGCTGCGATTCCTGACCTCGCCGTTGTGGCGTGCCTATATCTCGACCTATGTGGAGGGTTACCGGCTCCTCGAGCAGTGGCTCGACGCCGATGTGCCGACCATCGCCGGGGACGGCCGTGCGGCACGGTTCGGGCGGTTGCTCGACGAGCCGCTGATCCCGGCGTCGTTGCGGGCCGAATTGGCGGGTGCACCCGCCTGAGGGTGTGACCTGCGGCAGCACCGAGACCGGATTTCGGGGACCTGCGGGTCAACCAATAGACTCGATCCCATGACCGAGAACTCCCAGTCCGTCAACTCGATGTCGTTGGCCGACCTCGACCCCGACGTAGCCGCGGCGATGAACGGTGAGCTGAGCCGTCAGCGCGACACGCTCGAGATGATCGCGTCGGAGAACTTCGTGCCGCGCGCGGTGCTGCAGGCGCAGGGCAGCGTGCTGACCAACAAGTACGCCGAGGGTTACCCCGGACGTCGGTACTACGGAGGCTGTGAGTACGTCGACGTCGTCGAGGACATCGCCCGCAACCGGGCCAAGGAACTGTTCGGTGCCGACTTCGCCAACGTGCAGCCGCACTCGGGAGCGCAGGCGAATGCCGCTGTGCTGCAGGCACTCATGGAGCCGGGGGAGACCCTTCTCGGTCTCGATCTCGCCCACGGCGGCCACCTCACCCACGGCATGCGGCTGAACTTCTCGGGCAAGCTGTACGAGAACGCCTTCTACGGTGTCAGCAAGGAAGACTTCCGGGTCGACATGGACGAGGTGCGCAAGATCGCCCTCGACGCCCGCCCCAAGGTGATCGTCGCCGGCTGGTCGGCCTACCCGCGGACCCTCGACTTCGCGGCGTTCCGCGAGATCGCCGACGAGGTCGGTGCCCGCCTGTGGGTCGACATGGCGCACTTCGCCGGCCTGGTGGCCGCGGGTCTGCACCCGTCGCCGGTGCCGCATGCCGACGTCGTCTCCTCGACCGTGCACAAGACCCTCGGTGGCCCGCGCTCGGGCATCATCCTGGCCAAGCAGGAGTGGGCCAAGAAGCTCAACTCGGCGGTGTTCCCCGGCCAGCAGGGTGGCCCGCTCATGCATGCGATCGCCGGTAAGGCCGTCGCCCTCAAGATCGCCGGCACCGAGGAGTTCGCCGAGCGTCAGCGCCGCACCCTGTCGGGCGCGAAGCTGCTCGCCGAGCGCCTGACCGGCGCCGACGTCGCCAAGGCGGGTGTCTCGGTGCTCACCGGCGGCACCGATGTGCACCTGGTGCTGGTCGATCTGCGCAACAGCGCCCTCGACGGCCAGCAGGCCGAGGACCTCCTGCATCAGGTGGGTATCACGGTCAACCGCAACGCCGTGCCGTTCGACCCCCGCCCGCCGATGGTCACCTCCGGCCTGCGGATCGGCACCCCGGCGCTGGCCACCCGCGGATTCGGTGACGAGCAGTTCACCGAGGTCGCCGACATCATCGGTACCGCGCTGGCCGCAGGCCAGGCCGCCGATGTCTCGGCGCTGCGTGCGCGCGTGTCGAAGCTGGCCTTGGACTTCCCGCTGTACGAGGGTCTCGAGTCGTGGGGTCTGATGAGCCGGGCCTGATCTTCTCGGCCCGATCTTTCCGGAGATCCGGTCAGCTACCCCCGGTGTGCCGACGGCATACCGGGGGTACGTCGTCTCCGCCGGTCCCGCCGCCGGTGGCCCCGGCACGCCGTCGTGCTGCGGATATGACCCGATTGCCCTCGGGGGTTACGGATCCGTATCCTGGACGCGATGAACGCACTCACCGAAGACGACCTGATCATCGCGCTCGAGAAGGCGCTTCCGGAGATCGCCGAGGACCACCAGGCCGCTGCGGTCGTGTGGAACCCGCACGACTACGTCCCGTGGAAGGACGGCCGCAACTTCGCCTTCCTCGGCGGCGACGACTGGGATCCCTCACAGGCCACCCTGTCCGACGAGGCGCGCGCGGGTTCGCTGGCGCTGCTGCTCACCAAGGACAACCTGCCGTCCTACCACCGTGTGCTGGCCAAGTACTTCCCGGCCTTCTCCGACTGGCGGCAGCTGGTCGGCGTGTGGACCGCCGAGGACAACCGCCATGCCGTGGTGCTGCGGGACTACCTCGTGGTGCGTCGTGCCATCGATCCGGTGGACTCCGAAGAGCGGCGTCGTGATCACGTCACCAAGGGCTTCCGGCAGACCCCCGAGCAGGTCGACGAACTCGGCCCGCTGGACGTGCTGGCGCTGATGGCGGTGCACGAGTACCAGTGCGTGCACTTCACCAACCGGCTGGCCACGGTCGTCGGCGACGACGTGTACAGCGAGATCCTGCATCTGATCGCCGGGGACGACGCCCAGCAGGGAGTCACCTTCGGGAACTTCCTGAACGCGGCGCTGGTGGCCGACCAGGATGCCACGGTCGTCGCGGTGGACCGGGCGCTGGCGCGACTGGTCGACGAGCCGCTCGGCTACGACATCGACAACTTCGACGCCGAGCGCGCACTGATCGCCGGCTACGAGACCGACGAGACCCGTGCCGCGATCGCCGGGAGCCTTGCCGATGCGCTCAAGCTCGACTCGGTACAGGAACTCGGCGACGACGCCGAAGCGGCGCGCTCGCGCATCCTGACGCTCGCCGGACGCTGATCGGCAGGACCCGCCTCCGGGTCACCCACTTCTCACCCCACCGGGCCCCGCTCGCACTCGCGAGCGGGGCCCGGTGGTGGTAAAGGGCCGCAAAATCCCAGGTGACGCACTTTGTGCGACAGTGACTTCCACGCTACGTCCGTTAACGCGAAATTCACGCCGACACACCCTGTCCACCGCGCCGTCATGCCGGTTCCCGCGTACGTTGACCAGTGACGGGTCGCGGGGAAGCGGCTCGTCCGGGAGGTTCGATTCGTGGTTTGCAGCAGCAGCGCGAGGGGGCCGGCCCCGGTCCTCGTCGCTCTCGGCTGACGCCGAGAGAGCACCGACAAGAACCGACCGGTCGACCTGAACAGGTTTGTGCGGGCGCCGCACAGACGAGGAGCCCACGTGACCACTCGCACTTACGTCCTCGACACCTCCGTGCTCCTGTCCGATCCCTGGGCGGTCAAGCGCTTCGCCGAACACCATGTGGTCCTGCCGCTGGTGGTGATCAGCGAACTCGAGGGCAAACGTCACCACCACGAGCTCGGCTGGTTCGCCCGTGAGGCCTTGCGTCTGCTCGACGACCTGCGACTCGAGTACGGCCGCCTCGATCTCGCTCTCCCGATCGGCGAGGACGGTGGCACCCTGCAGGTGGAGCTCAACCACACCGACCCGGCGGTGCTGCCGGCCGGTTTCCGGACCGACACCAACGATTCGCGGATTCTGGCCTGTGCGCTGAACCTGCGGGCCGAGGGCCGCGAGGTCACCCTGGTCTCCAAGGACATCCCGTTGCGCGTGAAGGCCGGCGCGGTGGGTCTGGCCGCCGACGAGTACCACGCCCAGGACGTGGTGGTCTCCGGCTGGTCGGGGATGACCGAGCTCGACGTGGACCAGCAGGTGATCGACACCCTGTTCACCGACGGTGTGGTCGACATCGACGCCGCCCGGGAGATGCCGTGCCACACCGGGATTCGGCTGTTGGGCCATGGCTCGTCGTCGGCGTTGGGCCGGGTGAACGAGGCCAAGCAGGTGCAGCTGGTCCGCGGTGACCGTGAGGCGTTCGGTCTGCACGGGCGTTCGGCCGAGCAGCGGGTCGCCCTGGACCTGTTGCTCGACGAGAGCGTGGGGATCGTGTCGCTGGGCGGCAAGGCCGGTACCGGCAAGTCGGCGCTGGCGTTGTGCGCGGGTCTGGAGGCGGTGCTCGAGCGCCGTACCCAGCGCAAGGTGGTGGTGTTCCGCCCGCTGTACGCCGTCGGTGGTCAGCAGCTGGGGTACCTGCCCGGTGGTGAGGCCGAGAAGATGGGGCCGTGGGCGCAGGCGGTGTTCGACACCCTGGAGGGGCTGGCGTCGCCGGAGGTGATCGAGGAGGTGCTCGGTCGCGGGATGCTGGAGGTTCTGCCGCTGACGCATATCCGCGGGAGGTCCCTGCACGATTCGTTCGTGATCGTCGACGAGGCGCAGTCGCTGGAACGCAATGTGCTGCTGACGGTCCTGTCACGGCTGGGTGCGGGTTCGCGGGTGGTGCTCACCCACGATGTGGCGCAGCGCGACAACCTGCGGGTGGGGCGTCATGACGGTGTCGCCGCGGTGATCGAGAAGCTCAAGGGGCATCCGCTGTTCGCGCACATCACGCTCACCCGTAGTGAGCGGTCGCCGATTGCGGCGTTGGTGACGGACATGCTGGAGGAATTCGGGCCGGGCGCACCGGGAGCGTAGCGAGCGGGCGATTTTTTCGGGACCCCGGGGTCGGTTGACCTCGGGGTCCCGTTCTGTGCGGACCCAGGTCCTTGAACTTGAAACCGGGTTCAAGTACGTTCGATTCATGGAGATCGAGAACACAGTCGCCGTCGTCACCGGAGCGGGTGGCGGGATCGGCGGGGCCATCGCCCGCGCGCTGGCCGCCCGCGGCGCCCGCGTCGTCGTCACCGACCTCGACGAGGCGTCGGTCGCGGTCACCGCCGCCGACATCGAGAAGGCCGGTGGTTCTGCTCGCGCACTCGCCGGCGATGCCGCGTCACAGGAGCACATCGAGGCCGTGATCGCCGCTGCGGCAGAGGCATTCGGTCCGGTGGATCTGTATGTCGCCAATGCGGGGATCGGTGGTCGCGGTGGGATCGACGCCACCGACGCCGACTGGGAGCGGGCGATCGACATCAACCTGATGGGCCACGTGCGCGCCGCCCGTCTCCTCGTCCCGGACTGGGTGGAACGGGGCCGTGGCTACTTCCTGAGCACCGCGTCGGCGGCGGGACTGCTCACCCAGCTCGGATCGGCCACCTACTCGGTCACCAAACACGCCGCGGTGGGCTTCGCCGAGTGGCTCTCGGCCAGCTACGGCGACCGCGGGGTCCGGGTCAGCTGCCTGTGCCCGATGGGCGTCGACACCAAACTGCTGCGGCCGGAGGCGATGCCGGACGACCCGAACGGCGACCTGATGCAGCGTGCGGTGGAGACCGCCGGGGAGGTGCTGACCGTCGAGGAGGTCGCCGAGGTGGTCCTCGCGGCGATCGACGACGAGCGGTTCCTGATCCTGCCGCACCCGGAGGTCCTCGAGATGTACCGGCGCAAGGGTGCCGACTACGACCGCTGGCTGCGCGGCATGCGCCGTTTCCAGGCCTCGCTGCTCTCTTGAGCGTCGCCGTGACCCGCACGGCCACAAAGACTTTCAACCGGATATCAAGGAGTGATCATGACGTTGTTCGACCCGTCGCCCCGTGCCGAGGAGTACCGGCAGAAGCTGCTGGCCTTCATGGACACCCACGTCTACCCCAACGAGGGTGTCTACGAGGAGCAGATGGCTGCGCTGGACAACCCGCACGGGATGCCCGCGATCCTCACCGAGCTCAAGGGCCGCGCCAAGGAGGCCGGCCTGTGGAACCTCTTCCACCCGCACGCCGAATGGGCGCCGGGCCTGACCAATCTCGAGTACGCCCCGCTGGCCGAGATCATGGGCCGGGTGCACTGGGCGTCGGAGGTGTTCAACTGCAACGCCCCCGACACCGGCAACATGGAGGTCCTGACGCTCTTCGGTACCGATGAGCACAAGGAGAAGTACCTGCGTCCGCTGCTCGACGGCGAGATCGCCTCGGCATTCGCGATGACCGAGCCCGACGTCGCCAGCTCGGATGCCACCAACATCGAGATGGCCATGGTCCGCGACGGCGACGAGTACGTCCTCAACGGCCGGAAGTGGTTTGCGTCCAACGCTGTTCGTCCCGATTGCAAGGTCCTGATCGTGATGGGCAAGACCGATCCGACCGGTCCGCCGCATCGCCAGCAGTCGATGATGGTGGTGCCGACCGACGCCCCCGGTCTGACCATCCTGCGCAACCTGCCGGTGTTCGGTTACACCGACCGGGAAAGCCACGGCGAACTCGTCTTCGAGAACGTGCGGGTGCCCGCCAAGGATGTGCTGAAGGGGGAGGGCGAGGGATTCGCGATCGCCCAGGCACGTCTGGGCCCGGGTCGTATCCACCACTGCATGCGCATCATCGGCATGGCCGAACGCGCACTGGAACTGATGTGCACGCGGGCCACCCGGCGCACCACCTTCGGGGAGCCGCTGGCCAACCGCGCCAACATCCAGGACTGGATCGCCGAGTCGCGCATCGACATCGAGATGGTGCGCCTGCTGACGCTGAAGGCCGCCCACATGATGGACACCGTCGGCAACAAGGCGGCGGCCACCGAGATCGCCGCCATCAAGGTCGCCGCGCCGAACATCGCGCTGAAGATCATCGACCGGGCCATCCAGGTGCACGGCGGTGGCGGTGTCACCGACGACTTCCCGCTGGCCTCGGCCTATGCCGGCATCCGCACCCTGCGTCTGGCCGACGGTCCCGACGAGGTGCACAAGCGTGCCATCGCCCGTCGTGAGCTGCGTCGCTACCGTGACACCCCCGCACCCGAGACGGTGCCGGGCGTCTCCGATGCCGCACTGAGCGCCCGTTTCTGACGGGCAGAGGAACAGAGAGGACGAACGGCAACACCATGACGACGAGTGGACTGTCGGTGATCCCCGAGGTGGATTCCGGTGCATTGCGGCGATGGCTGGGTGAGATCGGTGTCGACGCGGACGGCGAGATCACCTGCACGCGGGTGGGAATCGGTCAATCGAACCTCACCTACCTGTTGTCCGACGACGCCGGCGGCCGCTGGGTCCTGCGGCGGCCGCCGGTGGGACACCTGCTGGCATCGGCACACGACGTGGTGCGCGAGGCGCGGATTCTCTCCGCGCTCGGCCCCACCGACGTGCCGGTCCCGCAGGTGCTGGGGGTGTGCACCGACGAGTCGGTGACCCCGGTCCCCCTCGTCGTCATGGAGTTCGTCGACGCGGTGGTGCTCGACAACCTGTCGGCCGGGGAGGCATTGGATCCCGCCATCCGCGCCCGGATCGGCGAGTCGATGATCGAGACGCTCGCCCGCATCCACGCCGTCGACATCGAGGCCGTCGGACTCGACGACCTGGCGAGCCACAAGCCCTATGCCGCACGTCAGTTGAAGCGCTGGAGTGCGCAGTGGGAGAAGTCCAAGACCCGCGAGATCCCGGCCCTGGACGCGCTGACACAGCGACTGATCCGAAGTGCGCCCGAGCAGCACGAGACCCGACTCGTCCACGGCGACTTCCACATCCGCAACGTGATGATCGATCCGGCCACCGGCGCGGTGCGTGCGGCACTCGACTGGGAACTGTCGACGCTGGGCGATCCGCTCGCCGACATCGGTAGCACGCTGGCGTACTGGCCCGGTCCCGGTGAGCCGTCCCTGACCGGAGCGCCGGTGGAACTGCTCGAGGGATTCCCGGACCGGGCGCAACTGGCCGCGAGCTACATCGAACGCACCGGTCGTGATCCGCGTGCCCTCGAGTTCTGGCATGCGCTGGGGTTGTGGAAGGTGGCGATCATCGCCGAGGGCGTGCTGCGTCGAGCGGCGGACAATCCCGCCAACCGGGCGTCGGCGGGTGTCCCGACCGGTGAGGTGATCGACATCCTGGTGTCCAAGGCGACCGCTGTCGCGGACTCCGCGGGACTCTAGGCGCGTCCATGGGGTACTCGATGTGCACGGCGGCGACGGCGGGTGTCAGGATGGCACGATGACCGCAGAATCGAGGGGGTCCGAGCTGGTCGGATCCGATCTGCCGCGGATCGCCGCCGCGGGCACCGAGAAGGCGCCGCCGGCCACCGCACGCGGGGAACGGACCCGGGCGGCGCTGATCGCGGCCGCCCGGCAGATCTTCGAGCGCGACGGCTTCTCCGATGCCCGGCTCACCGACATCACCGTGGCCGCGAGCTGCTCGACGGGTACCTTCTACACCTACTTCGACTCGAAGGAGGAGATCCTCGACGCAGTGCTGGCGGAAGCACACGAGGACATGCTGCATCCCGGGTTCCCGCATGTGGAGTCCGGATCGGAGGGCGATCCGATCGCCGTGCTCGAGGCCGCCAATCGGGCGTATTTCGAGGCGTACAAACGCAATGCGAAGCTACGTCTCGTGCTCGAGCAGGTGACCGCGAACATGCCGGAGTTCCGGGAGAAGCGACGGCAACGCGGTCTGGTGTTCGCGAGTCGCAATGCACGCCATATCGAGAAGCTCCAGGAGTCCGGGCTCGCCGATCCGGACCTCGACGCGATGGGTGCCGCCCAGGCGCTCTCGGGGATGGTGTCGCGAATGGCCTACCAGGCCTTTGCGATCGGCGTCGACGACGTGTCCATGGACGATCTCACCTTCACCGCAACCCGGTTGTGGGCCAATGCGATCGGGTTGCGGTCACCGAAGGGCTGAGTGGCTCGGACGATCAGGTGCGGGCGGGTGTCAGTCGGTCCGCACACCCAGCAGTGTCGCCAGTTGCCGCGCAAGCGGATTGAGATTCAGGCGGTCGGGATCCTTCTTCGGCGTGGTGTCCCAGGGCTGTGCGGTCGACGGATCGGCATAGCCGGCCCGGTCGGCACCGCGCACCCCGGTCGGATTGCCGAACGGTACGGCACACCGCGCGTCGGTGTTGAACGGGAAGTCGTCGTAGCGGATGTCGAGATCCGGCTTGGTGCGCTTCATCTCGTCGATGATCCGCTGCGTGCTCTCGTAGCCTCTGGTGCAGGCGGGCGGGTCGTTGGTCTCGAGCACGACGCCGAAATGGATCTGTCCGTCACCGGGCGCGGGGGAGTGCGCACCGGCCGACAGCTGTGACAGCAAGGCGAAGGTCATCGACGTGGTGTAGGTGGCCGGCTCGACGGTGCGTGCCACGTCGGCGAGCTGACCGACGACGGTGGCGAGGTCACCGCCGCTGCGCTGCACCAGTTCCGAGATCTGGGTGGCCGATGCCGAGCCGGTGGTCAGCAGTCGGCGGAGGTCCGGGTCGGCGGTGGCCAGCGTGGCCGACACCAGGTCGAGTCCGCGTGACCACGACAGGATCGCGTCGGACTGGTCGGCCTGGGTGGCCAGGACGGTGTCGGCGTCGCGGAGCAGGCCGATGGTGGCCGGGATGTTGTCGGCACCGGCCTCGGCGAGCTTCGACAGCGAGTCGACCAGCCGTGGGAGGTTCTCGTTCTGGCCGTGGAATCCCTTGCCCAGCTCGGTGATCACGGTGTGCAGGTCGTCGAGCGGGATCGACTCGGAGAGATCGATCGACGACGACACGACGTCCTCGACCTTCGGCGGGATCGACGCCCGGGTGATCCGCGAGCCGTCGGCGAGGTGCCGGCCGTCGATCTTCGACGGTTGCAGGTCGATGTACTGCTCACCGATCGCCGATCGTGCGGCCACCACGGCCACCGACGACTCGGGGATCTCGGGGGCGCTGGAGTCCAGTTGCAGGTCGACGTCCACACCGTCGGCGGTGAGCCGGAGTTCGCCGACCCGCCCCACCGGGATGCCGAGGTAGGTGACCTCGGCATTGGTGAAGATCCCGCCGGAGTTGGGCAGTTGTGCGGTGACGGTGTAGACCCCGATCCCGACCACCCGGTTGATGTGCACGTAGCGGATGCCGGCGAAGACACTGACCGCCAGGCCGATCACGAGGATCGCGGCGATCTGCAGTCGTGCGAGACGACTGAGCGGTGGCATGTGACGAGGACCCGACCCTTCCGCCCCGGCCGGGGCCCGGTCAGGCTACCCGCGGGTCAGTTCGCCGCGCCAGAGGATCGTGACAACGTCCATGGGTACATTATGCTGTGGGTGCCGTCACAGGCCGCCACCGGATCGTCCGGTGGCCGCACTCGTCGGTGCGACGAGCTCCGAGCGGTCGATCGCACGCTTGAGGATCTTGCCCGTCGCACCCTTGGGGAGTGCGTCGACGAAGCGGATGATGCGCGGCACCTTGTAGGCCGAGAGGCGTTCTTTGGTCCACGCGCGCAACGCATCCGGATCGATCTGGGTGCCCGGCCGGGGAGTGATGACCGCGGCGATCTCCTCGCCGTAGTGGTCGTCGGCCACACCGATCACCGCCACCTCGACGATGTCGGGATGGGTGTAGAGGACCTCCTCGACCTCGCGCGGGTACACGTTGTACCCACCGCGGATGATCATGTCCTTGGTGCGGTCCACAATACGTACATCGCCGTCGGTGTCCATCGTGCCCAGATCGCCGGTGCGGAACCAGCCGTCGACCAGTTCGGCGGCGGTGGCGTCGGGCCGGTTCCAATAGCCCTTCATCACGGTGGGGCCCTTGATGAAGATCTCACCGATCTCGTCGGCGGGCACCGGATGGCCGTCGGGATCGCGGACCTCGATGGTGAACCCGGGCAGGGCCGGACCCACGGTGCCCACCTTCGGCGGCCCCTCGAGGTTGCGGAAGGTGGTGGTGCCGGCGGTCTCGGTGAGCCCGTATCCCTCGAGGATGGAGCAGCCGAACCGGTCGGAGAACTCCCGGATCACCTCGCCGGGCATGGATGCGCCACCCGAACACGCCAACCGCAGGTCGGCGAAGTCGGCGGGGGTGTAGCCCTCGGTGACCTGCAGCATGGCGTTCCACATGGTCGGCACGCCGCAGGCGATGGTGATGTGCTCGTCACGAAGACGATCCATGAAGGCCGTCGGGGTGAACGGACTCAGCAGCGAGAGGGTGCCGCCACCGGCGAGGGCGTTGTGCATCACCACGACCTGCCCGAAGCAGTGGAACAGGGGCAGCGCGGTGGCCCAGCGTTCGTGTTCGCCGACCTGCAGGGCGGCCTGGAAGGCGGCCGGGACCGCGTCGATGTTGGCGACGGTGAGCTGGGCGCCCTTGGGCCGTCCGGTGGTGCCGGAGGTGTAGAGGATCACCGCGGTGTCGTCGGCGTCGCGGTCGACGGGTGCGGTGGCCGCGACGGCGTCGTCGGGTTCGTTCTCGAACTCGGTGAGTTCGAGCATCGGGAGACCGCGTTCACCCGCCGCCGACCGCGCGGCCTCGGCGCACCGATGCCACGCCAGAACCAGCGATGTCCCGGAATCGTCGATGACATAACCGATCTCGGCGGGCGTCGACATCACGTTCAGGGTGATCGCGGTGGCCCCGACCGACTGCAGTCCGTAGTAGGCGATCGCGAACTCCGGGACCGACGGCGCGATCAGCAGTACGCGGTCGTCGCGGGAGACCCCGGCCGCGGCGAGTCTGGTTGCGGCGCGGGCGATCCGGTCACGCAGGTCGGCGTAGGACAGGATGCGGTCGCCGGCGCGCACGGCGGGGCGATCGGGATGGGAGTCGGCACACTGCCGCAGGTCGGTGACGATGCTGGCCATGGGATCCGTTTCTGCTCGGGTGGATTCGTGAGGGGCGCCGGGAGGCGCGTGATGAGGGGTGCGGCGGGTCCGGGTGGGTCACTCGAAGTAGCGGCGTGGGACGTCGACGAGCATGGTGGTGATCTGCTCGTCGGTGACGCCGCGTTCGCGCAGGGCGGGCAGGACGTCCTCGCTGATGTGGCGGAAGTTCCACTTGGGCACGGCCGCCCGCTTCGCATCGGGGTCGAACCAGTCGATGAAGCACGATGCATCGTGGGCCAGGGCCATGCGGTCGGCGTACCCCCGTGCGACCAGCTCGACGACGGTGTTGATCCGGTCCTCGAACGGGAGGAGGACGTCGAGGCCGAAGCGGTCCATGCCCAGGATCGACCCGGCGTCGGCGATCTCCATGAGGTAGTCGAGGTCGGTGCTGTCGCCGGAGTGTCCGATCACGACCTTGGTGAGGTCGGCGCCCTCCTCCGCGAGGATCTTCTGGGCCACGAGACCGGACCTGGTGTGCGGGTTGGTGTGCACGGTGATGGGTGCGCCGGTCTGCGCGGAGGTGATGCCGACCGCGCGCATCACCCGCTCGACGCCGGGGGTCAGTCCCTGTTCTTCGATCGCGCATTTGAGGAACGCCGCCTTGACCCCGGTGTCGGCGATGCCCTCGGTGAGGTCCTTGGTGAAGTACTCGACCAGTGGTTCGGGGACGTCGAAGAGCAGGCCGGGGCCGGTGTAGTGGAACTGGAACGGGATGTCGTTGTAGGTGTAGAGCCCGGTGGCCACCACGATGGTGAGGTCGGTCTGTGCGGCGATCTTCTGGATCCGCGGGATGTAGCGCCCCAGGCCGAGCACGGTGGGGTCGAAGATCGTGTCGACGCCCAGCCCCTTGAGCTCGTTGAGGTCGCGCACCGCGTCGGCGATCTTCTGCTCTTCGTCCCACTCGGTGTAGTTCTGACGGAACTCCTCGCCGAGGACGAAGACGTGCTCGTGGACCAGGGTGGTGCCGAGATCGGCCGATTCGATCGGGCCGGTGACGGTGTTGACGACGGACATGCGCATCCCTTCGAGGTGGGGGTGACCCCACAGTCGCGATGAAGTGTGGGGTGGATCACTCTGGCGTCGAGGCTACTTGAGCCTGATTTCAGATTCAAGAGTCGGTAGTGATCGGATCCATGTCGCACTGTGACCGTTGCGAGACTCAGTGGCTCTTGCCTTTTGTCACACTGGTGTGGTGCTGAAGTTACTGATGAGGTCGTTGGGACTAGTGGGACTGATGGTGGCTGCGATGCTCGCTGCCGTCGCGGGCGGGAACGGAGCCGCACTCGCGGCGCCGCAAGCCACCCCGGGCACGACGACGCCCAGTACATCCACGCCCGGTACATCCACGCCCGGTACATCCACACCGGGTACATCCACGCCGGGTACGAACGGGCTGGGCGCGCTCGGGGGGATCTCCATTCCCGAGACCGGGATTCCCGAGCTCGACACGATCCTGAACAAGCTCTCCGGTGCGGGCTCGTCCGAGCTGGGTCCGCAGGCCGGTGAGAGCAGTCAGATGATCGTGGTCACCGCGCCCAAGGCGAGCGACCAGACCGCGACACTGACCGCCTTCCAGAAGGAGGACAACGGGACCTGGCGGCCGGTGTTCGGTCCGACCAAGGCCTTCCTCGGCGAACTCGGGATGGGGCAGCCGCAGGACAACGTCTACCGCACCCCCGAGGGCACCTTCGCACTCGACCAGGCCTTCGGACGGCTGGCCGACCCCGGCACCAAGATGCCCTACTTCAAGACCGACACGCAGGACTGGTGGGACTCCGACACGAGCTCGCCGACCTACAACACCCACGTCCGTCAGGCACAGAGTCCGGGCGGCGACAGCGAGAACCTGTACAACTCCGGTGCCGCCTACGACTACGCGGTGAACATCGCGCACAACCCGCAACGGATTCCGGGCAAGGCATCGGCGATCTTCTTGCACGCCAGCACCGGTGAACCCACCATGGGCTGCGTCGCCATCGACAAGGACATCCTGCGGCAGATCCTGGTCTGGCTCGACCCGGCAAAGAACCCGCGGATCACCATCGGCGTCAACCAGCCGGCACCCACCGGGCAGGCGCAGGCGACCACCCCCGAAGGCGGCACCGCGCCGTCGACGACGACCCCGACCACCCCGGGCACCACCACCCCGGGCACCACGACTCCGGGTACCACCACTCCGGGGACGGGACTCGGCGACTCGAATGCCCTGACCCAGTTGCTCAACCAGCTCGTGGGCGTGCTCCCGGCGCTACTCGGTGTCGGAGGCTGAATCCCTGACCATCTGAAGAACGCAGCGCCGTCGGTCCGATGACCGGCGGCGCTGTGCGTCGGCCTCCCTGAGAATCGCGGTGGGCCATAATCTGGCGACCCCTCCGGTGCCGGGTGAATGCTCTGTGGGTTGCGAAGTACTCGTGCAGCGAATCGGGGCACGAAACCCGTCGCGCCCCGGAAAGGAGTGAGTCATGCCCTATTTCGACGGTGCGCAGGGCCGGGTGTTCTATCGCCACTGGACGGCCGAGACCACACCGACCGCAGCGCTGATCTTCTTGCACGGATTCGGTGAACACTCGGGTCTCTACCACCGGTATGCCGCCGAACTCGCCTCACACGGAGTCGAGCTGTGGGCGCTCGACCAGCCGGGCCACGGACTCTCCGAAGGCGAACGCGGCAACGTCGGCTCCTATGACGCCGTCGTCCACAACGCCCGGGTGCTGACCGATCTCGCCGCCGCGCACCGTCCCGACGTCCCCCTGGCGATCGGCGGTCATTCGCTGGGCAGCCTCGGCGCCGTGTTCGCGGCACTCGACCGGCCCGGGCGGTACACGAGCGTCGTCGTCTCGGGTGCGCCGCTGTCGCCGCTGCCGTGGCTGCAGGCCGCCGTCGATTCCGACGACCCGTTCGAACTCGATCTGGATGCGCTGTCGGCGGACCCGTTCTATCGCGACGAGCTGGCCAACGATCCGCTGGCCTTCACCGCCGCCGACATCGGTGGCGAACTGAGCCGACTGTTCACGCCCGCATGGGAGAGACTCGACCGCGACCTGCCGGCGTCGACGATCCCGCTGCTCGCCGTCCACGGCCGCAACGACGCCGTGGCGCCGCTCGACGGTGTCACCGCGTGGCAGGACCGGCTGCCGACGCTCCGCGTGGAGGTCGTCGCCGACGGCGCCCACGACGTGCTCAACGAGGTGGCCCACGCCCACGTCGCCGCGGTGATCGGCCGGCACATCGGCGACCACGTGCCCTCGGCGGTGTCCTCGTGACGACGACGGACCGGCGCGGACTCGACCTGACCGACGGCGAGCGTCGCGCCCTGGCCGACCTCGCCGCCTTCCCGTTGCTCGGTGCGATCACCGGGCGCCGATCCCGTCGGTTCCCGGTCGGCGGCCGTATCCCCGCCGGAGAACTCGCCTTCACCAGCGTCAGGCCGGTCCAACCGCTCAGCGAGGTCGAGCGTGCCCTCGTCCTGTCGGTCGTCACCGGCGTCACCGGCCGGCACTTCGGCATCAGCCACCATCCCGGATATGCACCGGCGCTGCCGAACTACTCGGGATCGGCCACGGGGCGCACGTTTCCGTCCGCCGCCGGATTCCACACCACCGAGTTCTTCTTCACCGACGACTCGGGCACCTACTTCCTGTCCAGTCGCGACGCCGCCCCTGCTCCCAGTGGACGCGGCGGGAACATCGGGGACGGGAACATCGGGGGCGGGGACATCGGGGACGGGGGCGTCGAGGACTGGCTCGCCGAGACGGTCGGCCGGTATCGCAAGATCTCTGATCACCGGATACATCTCCCACGCGAAGAACCGTATCTGGAAGGCCACAACACCTGGATCGCCAACCATCCGGGCTCGCTGCTGGTGATCCCCATCGCCGACCTCGCCCAGCATTTCATCGCGAACGTCGCGTTCTTCCTGCAGAACGGATACGGGCTCTACGACGACATCCACGATCGGGAGATCCCCGGTGCCTCGGATCCGTCGCTGCGTCATGCGGGGGATCCCTTCCCGCTGTCGTTCGTGGAGCAGTACACCCTCGCCGAGGCGAGTGCGGAGCTGGTCACCGCCGCCTACAACGGCCATCTCGTCCTGGGTGCACTCGGTCTGGGCGGATGGACCTTCGACGGGATCGACCGATTGTCGGTCCTCGGTGCCTCCGGTGATCCGGCGGTACCCGGTCTGGGATTCGAGGTACAGACCGACGACAGGTGGTCGCTGCCCAATCCCACGGGGCTGCCCGGAGTCTTCGAGACGCTGTCACGCCCGCACGTGGCCGATGCCGGCGAGGCGGTGGCGCGCTTCACGGAACGGAAGTTCGGCCCCGGTGGGCCCTTTCACCCCGACACCGACGGTCCGTGGCGGGACACCCCGCGGGTGCGGGCATCCGCGGCGCCCTATGACGAGCGGTTCACCGAACTGCTGACCGGCCAGATCGCCTACGTGGACGACGTGTTCGGCAAGATACCGGGAACCGTACCGACCGTACACATCCTGAATTACCTTCAGGCGCAACATATCGACACCGACTTCTATGACCACCACTTCGATCCGGGTGCCTACCTGCCCACGCATCGTGACCACCAGGACGTGTGGCACTCCTGACGGTCGTCGCGGATCCGGTGGCGGCCGATCGCGCCGTCCACACCGATAGAACCCGTGAGAACCTAAGGGGGGTAACGGATATAGCCGTCGGACATACTCCTTCTGGTCAATGCACGATCTGTGCTCGCGTGGAAGGTGAAGTGTCATGTCGATTGAGGTACAGCCTGATTCGCCGGGGAGCGAGGTGAGTCCGGCAGAGGGCGTCGAAGTCCGGGAACGTGGTGCGCAGGCGGTGAGCCTGGGTGGCCGTCGGCTGACGGCCGCCGAGGACACCGGCCTGGCGCGAGGTGCACTCGGGCATTGGGGAGTGTTCGCGCAGGGACTGGCCGCGGCCGCACCGAGCGTCGCGATCGCCTCGGTGCCGTTCTCGCTCTACACCGCATCGGGTAAGGGAGCGGCCTGGGCGGCGATCGTCGGTCTGGTGATCGCGGTCCTGATCGCCACCACCATCGGCTATCAGGCGCGGCGCACGGTGACCTCGGGATCGTTGGGAACCTACACCGGCAACGGTCTGGGGCCGGGCTTCGCCTTCGCCGCCGGGTTCAGTCTTCTGTTGGGCTACATCGGATTCGCCACCACCGGCACTCTCGGCGGCGTCCTCTACGTCGACGCCTTCCTCGAGGAGATCGGGTTGGGCTCGCAGGCATCGTGGTTCCGGTTGCTGCTCGTGGCGGTCGTCGTCGGGGTGGGGGTGTACCTCCCGCTCCGTGGTGCCTCCCTGGCCGCCAGGTACGAGCTGATCTTCGAGGTCGTCGCCGTCGCAGCGATATTCGTGATCATCGTGGCGTCCTATGTCAGCTACGGCTGGCGGATCGACACCGAGCAGTGGAATCCGAGCAATCTCGGACACAGTTCGACCTTCGTCGCCGCGGTGACCGCGGTCGGCGCCTACGCCGGCTTCGAGAGTGTCGCATCCCTCGGGGCCGAGGCGCGTGATGCGCACCGCACGATCGCACGGTCGCTGCTGCGCGTCGTACTCATCCTCGGGGTGCTCTACATCCTTGCAACCTACCCACAGGTGTTGCACTTCAACGGGATCGACGGCGACAAGGCGGTGCTGCCACAGCTCGCCGATGCCTCGCACGTGTCATGGATCAACCCGGTGGTCAGTGCCGCGGTCTCGGTGGCGTTCATCGTCTTCGTCACCGCGGTCACCACGTCGGCGGCACGGTCGTTGTTCACCCTCGCCCACGAGGGTGCACTCCCGCAGGTCTTCGCCAAGGTCCATCCGCGCTACAAGACGCCGTGGGTCGGGGTGGTCTTCGTCGGTGCGCTGGCCCTGGTCTTCGCCGTCGTGGCCACCTTCTCCTCGGCCGGCCGCCTCGTGTTCGACGTGTACGGCGGCTACGTGGCGACCTGGGGATTCCTGGTCAGCTACCTGCTGGTGGTGATCGCCACACCGATCTGGCTGTACCGGATCAAGGCGCTGACCCCGGCGCGGGCGATCGTGTCCGGCCTGGCGATCGCGGCGCTCGGATATGTGATCGTCAGCAATGTGTACCCGGTGCCGGCGTTCCCGTTCAGCATCCTGCCGTTCGTCTTCCTCGGCATCCTCGCCGTCGGGCTGTTGTGGTACGCCTACCTGCGCGTCGCCCGCCCCGAGATCGCGGCCCGCGTCGGCAGCATCCAGACGCTGTCCACCGAGGAACAGGAACGGTTGGCCGACCTGGGCATCCTCGAGGTACTCGACGAGGAGGCGCCCGGCCACCGGACCGTCGACCGGTAGACGCCGCCGGCTGCCGGAACCGGGTGAGACATCCTGGCCGGCAAGCACATCCGGTGTCGGTCGACCCGGTTCAGCCGGTGACCCGTTTGAGCTCGAAGCACGCCGCGCGGCGACCGTCGAAGTCGTCGCGCGGTGTGGTCGTCCGGTCCACCTGTGCCCGGGCCTGATCGGCGACCGGTGTCGTCGGATCGAGCACCTCCAGGTACACCCGGTGCGCCGACAAGGCGTCGATCGCGGCCGGGACCTGTGCCTCGACGTCCACGGCGTGCGTCGGGTGCGGGCCGTTCTCGAACAGCCAACGCGGGCGGGCGTCGGCGGGCAAGGCGTCGTATGCGTCGAGGACCGCCGCGGAGAACTCCATGTGATCGCGCTGGTTCGGCGCACCCGGCGCCCACTCGGGTCCGCCGTAGAGCGACAGGATCACCTCGGGTGCGACGCGCCGGATGGTCTCGCCGATCCGTTCCCGCAGTTCGGGGGTGTTGCGGATCTCGCTGTCGGGGAAGCCCCAGAACTCCACCTCGTCCACCCCGACGATCCGCGCCGACGCCCGCTGCTCGTCCTCGCGTAGCGGTCCGGCCTGTTCGGGCGCCATACCCGCGATACCGGCCTCTCCGCTCGAGGCCAGGGCGTAGACCACGCGCCGGCCCTCGCCGGTCCAGCGTGCGACCGCGGCGGCCATGCCGTACTCGGGGTCGTCGGGATGGGCGACGAGCGCCAGTGCGGTCTGCCACCCGGTGGGGAACTCGTCGAGCCCGGTCACGGCGTCACGCTCGATCAGTGCTGTGGCGCAGGACCGTCACCGCGAAGTCCGCATCCGGATGCCATGCGCGCAGATCCCATGTGGCGAAACGATGTTCGACGTAGAGGTCGGTCTCGGCCACGGCGGCGTCGAAGGCCTCCAGGGAGAGCTCGCGGTTGGTGTGGAAGCCGACCACCAGCACGCCGTTCTCGGCCAGATGCGCCGACAGCCGGCGCAGCACCTGCACCTCGGTACCCGGGGCGAGGAAGACCATCACATTGCCCGCGCACACGATCGCGTCGAACGGATCGGTCTCACCCTGTGCGTCGAGGTCCAGTTCGCTGAGGTCGCCGACCAGCCACCGCGGCCCGGGATGATCGGCCTGTGCGGCGGCGATCAGGGCCGGGTCGACGTCCACGCCGACCACAGTGTGTCCGGCGACGTGCAGGAAGGAACCGATGCGGCCCGGCCCGCACCCGGCGTCGAGAACCCGGGCGCCACGCGGCACCATCGCATCGATCATCCGGGCCTCGCCGCCCAGGTCGGCGCCTTCGCGGGCCATCGTGCGGAACCGTTCGATGTACCACTCGCTGTGGCCGGGTTTGGTGTCGGTGAACCATCGGGGCGGGGTCGTGGCCATGGGTGTGACGTTACCCGCAGACGAACCGTTGTCGAGGTGAGACGTCCTGCCGGCGGTGTCAGGATGCGGCGACCGGGCGCGGTGCCGCCGACGGCAGCCCGGTGAACGCGTTGCGGTATCGGGAGGCCGGATGACGCGAACCGATGTGGGGTTCTGTCGTCTCGAACAGTTTCTCGCGCAATGACGCCGTCGCCGATGCGGGCCGACGTATCCGTCCGCGGTCACGGAGCACCGGGATGACGTGATCGGCGATGTCCCGGTAGCTCTCGTGCGCGACGGCTGCAGAGAGGTTGAAGCCGTCGACGCCGGTCTCGTCGGCGAGCTTCTCGAGCCGGTCGGCCACCGTCGTCCCCGACCCGACGACGGCATCGGCATAGGAGACCCCGCGGGCGGGTGCGAGCAGACGGCGGAGAGTCCAGACACTGCCGGGTGGGGCGTCGGTGGTGAGAGAGGCGAGAATCGAACGGTTGCTGTCGGTTTCGATGTAGGAGAGGGGTGCGTCGATGTCGTACTCGGACCAGTCGATACCGGTGATGGCCGAGAAGTGGGTCAGGGCGCCCTCGATGCTGTAGGCGTCCTGATACCTGCGTAGTTTGGCTTCGGCGCCCGCATCCGTCTCATCGGTGATCACCAGCGCCGACGCGACGAACTTGATGTCGTCGGGTTCGCGACCCTGCTCGCGTGCCAGCACACGAATCCGGTCGATGTTTCGGCGCAGGACGTCGGGCTCGTGGCCCGCGACGAAGACGATCTCGGCGTGACGAGCGGCGAAAAGACTTCCACGGGGTGATGTTCCGGCCTGGTACAGAACCGGGGTGCGTTGTCGGGATGGTTCGCTCAGGGCCGCGCCGGGAACCGAGAAGTAGCGGCCGTGGTGTCCGATCGCATGGACCCTGGAGGGATCGGCGTAGACCCCGGTCCCACGGTCGCGGAGCACTGCGCCCTCATCCCACGATCCCTCCCACAGTTTGTACGCCACCGTGAGGAACTCCTCGGCACGTTCGTAGCGTTCGTCGTGGGGGATCTGCCGCTCCAGGCCGAGGTTCCTTGCCGCGCTGTCGAGTTGCGAGGTCACGATGTTCCATCCGATGCGGCCGTCGGTCAGATGGTCGAGGGTGGTGAACTTGCGGGCGAGCAGGTAGGGATGCTCGTAGGTGGCCGAGACGGTCACCGCGAAGCCGAGCTGTTCGGTCACCGCGGCCATCGCCGATACCGCGAGGAGCGGATCGTCGAGGGGTGTCTGCGTCGCGGTGCGCAGCGCCGGGTCGGCACTGGCGGTGTAGGTGTCGAGCTGCCCGAGCGCGTCGGTGAGGAACAGTGCGTCGAATCCGGACTGTTCCAGTTCGATCGCGAGATCGGTCCAGAACCGCAGTGTTGTGTAGTCGGGCTTGTCCGGGTCGGCCAGACGCCAGAGCCCGAAGGCGATGTGGTTGGCGGTGGCCATGTCGGTCGCGTTGAGGATCAGTGGGCGATGCGGGGTGGTGGGCATTCTCAACTCCGGGAGGGTATGGGCAGTGGGTCGATCGCGACCGGGAGGACCGCGTCGACCAGACGGCGGGTGTAGGGGCTGCGTTCCCGGCCGGTGAGGTCGGCGGCCTCGAAACGGTCGACGATCCGGCCGTGATCCAGCACGATGATGTCGTCGGCGAAGTCGTGGACCACGGCGAGATCGTGGGAGATCAGGATGAATGTCACCCCTGTCTCCTCGCGCACCCTGGCGAGCAATTGCAGGATCTCGGCCTGGGTGGTGACGTCGAGGGCCGAAGTGGGTTCGTCGAGGATGATGACCTCGGGACGGACGCCGAGGGCGCGTGCCAGACCGACCCGTTGCCGCTGGCCACCGGAGAGCTGATGGGGATATCGGTCGGCGAACTCCGGATCGAGACCGACCTGCTCGAGCAGTCGACGTGCCTGGGCGATCGACTCTGCGCGGGTCGTACCCGCGATCACCTGCCGGATCGGCCGGGCGATCTGCGCGCCGATTCGGCGGCGCGGGTTCAGGGCGCTGCCATGGTCCTGGAACACCAGCTGGATGCGGCGTGCGCGGTCGTGCCGGGGCAACGTGCCGACGTCGACACCCGGCTCAGCGTGCGCGCCGATCAACGTGACCTGTCCGGATGTCGGGTGCTCGATGCCGGCGATCAGCCGTGCCAGGGTCGACTTGCCGGACCCGGACTCACCGATCAGACCGAGCGTCCGGTGGCGTCGGACGGTCACCGACACATCGTCGACGGCGGCAAAGGCCCCGGTGTCCCGGGTGGCCGCATAGGTGCGGGTCAGCGACTCGGCGATGAGTACCGGGTCGTCCGGGCCCGCACTGCTCGACGCGGCCGCCGGGACGGAACGCAGGACGGGCGCGGCGGCGATGAGGCGCCGGGTGTACGGATGCCGGGGATCGGTGAGGACCGTACGGGTCGGACCGGTCTCCACGAGCTCGCCACCACGGAGGACCGCCACGGAGTCGCTGACCCGCGCGACGACCCCGAAATCGTGTGTCACGATCAGCACGGTGATGCCGAGCTCGGAGCGCAGCTCGTCGAGGAGATCGAGGATCTGGACCGACAGTGTCGGATCGAGTGCGGTGGTCGGTTCGTCGGCGATCAGCAGGTCGGGGTGCGGGATACAGGCGACGGCGATCATGATGCGTTGACGCATACCGCCGCTGAGTTGATGCGGATAGCTGCGGAGGACGCGGTCGGGATCGGAGATCCCCACGCGTCGTAGCCATTCGACGGCCACTTCACGTGCTTCGGGCCGGTTGAGCCGACGATGCAGGCGAATCAGTTCGACGAGTTGGTTGCCGATGGTGAACGACGGGTCGAACGATGTCGCGGGGTTCTGGAAGACCGTCCCGATCCGGGCGCCGCGCAGTGTGCGGAGCCGCCGCTCGGGTGCGCCCACGATCTCGTTGCCGTCGAAGACGATCGAACCGTCGACGTCCGCGCCCTTCGGCAGCAGGCCGGCGATCGCCGATGCGGTCACGCTCTTACCGGAACCGGACTCGCCGACCAGTGCGAGTACCTCACCACGCCGGAGCTCCAGGCTGAGATCTGCGACCGCGATGACGCGCCGGGCCCGGCCCTCGAACCGTACCGAGAGTCCGTCGATGCGTAGCAGTGGTGTGGTCATCAGTGTGTTCCCCAGTTCGGATCGAGGACATCGCGAAGGCCGTCGCCGACCCAGTTGAATGCCAAGGCCACGACGAGGATCGCGATCCCGGGTGCCAGCGCCACCACCGGACTGCCGGAGATCAGGACCTTCGCGCCTTCGGCAACCATGCGGCCCCAGTCGGGTGTCGGGGGCTGAACACCGATGCCGACGGCACTGAGGCTGGAGGCCAGCACCACGAGTATCCCGATCAGGCTCGTCCAGTAGACGACGATCGCCGCGGCCACGTTCGGCAGCAACTCGCCGAGGATCACGCCTCGCGTCGAGGCCCCGAGAGTCGTTGCCGCCTGTACGTATTCCTTCTCGCGCTCGCGCCGGGTCTCGGCGAAGACCACGCGGGCGACATAGGGGGCAGCGGCGAACACGACGGCAGTGGCGACCACCCACACCCCCATCCCGATGGCCTCGGCGAGTGCGAAGGCCACGATGACCACCGGGAAGGCGAACATGATGTCGACGATCCGCATGACCAGCGCCGACCACCACGATCGTGACCAGCCGGCGAGGAGACCCAGGACCGATCCGAGGACGACGGCCACGGTGGTCGCCGCCACCGTCGGCCCCACGGTGGCCCGCGCACCCCAGATGATGCGACTGAGCACATCGCGTCCCTGTTCGTCGGTGCCGAGCAGATGGCCGCCGGTGCCAGGCGGCAGATAGCGGTTGGCGGCGTCGGCGACGATCGGATCGTAGGGCGCGACCCACGGCGCGAGGAGTGAGACCACGGCAACGAGGAACAAGATGACGACCCCCGCGACGAGCTGGGGCTGGTGCGTCCACCGCGGGCGGTGGACGCGGACTTGTGCGATCGACATGGTCAGGTCCTCAGCCGGGGGTTCAGGAGGTCACCGATGACATCGGTGACCAGGTTGACCAGGACGAAGACGATGGTCACGAGCAGGACACCGCACTGGATCACCGGGAAGTCGTGGGCGCTGATCGCATTCATCAGTTCGGTGCCGATACCCGGCCAACTGAACACGAATTCGACGAACACCGCCCCGCTCAGCAGGGTTCCGATCTCCAGTCCGGTGAGGTTGACGATCGTCGGTGCCAGATTGCGGCCGATGTGCTTGCCCACGATCCGCCACGGCGGCACACCCTGGGAGCGCAGGGTCCGGACATAGTCGGATTCGGCGGCCTCGATGACCCCGGCCCGGGCGAAACGCGCGATGATGAGCATCGAGACCAAGGCCGCGGAGAACGCAGGCAGGACCAGATGCGCGATCAGGTCCGACAATGAACCGTCGCCGGTGAGATCGCGCATTCCGCCGGTCGGCAACACCTTCCACTGCAGCGCGAAGACCCAGATGAGTACCAGACCGAACCAGTACACCGACAGGCTCGACCCGATCTGGACGATCAGCATGATGATCCGGTCGACCAACGAGTTGTGGTTGAGCGCCGCGACGGTTCCGATGGCGACCCCCACCACGACCGACACCACGACGGCGGCACCGGTCAGGATCAGAGTATTGACGAACGCGGTGCCGAGGGTGTCCAGGACCGGGGTGCCGTTCACGATGGAACGTCCACCACCAGAGGAGAATCCGCTCAACCACGCCCAGTACTGCTGGGGGAGAGGTCGATCGAGCCCGTATGCGGCCTGGAGGTCGGCGATCGCGTCGGGTGGGAGCGTGCCGTGGAGCGTCGCGGCGATCGGGTCACCGCTGCTGGCCTTGCCGACGGCGAACACCAGTATCGAGATCACGAACAGGACCGGTATGCCGATCAGCACGCGGCCACAGATCCGCAATGCCAGGCTGTGCCGGACCGCCACGGAGGACAACCACTCCCGGGCTGATGGCGCCGAACTCGGTACGGCGGCGGTGAACTCGTCGGCAACCGGTGACGAACTCATCCGGCTGCCTTGGTCACCGGGCCCAGGTCGTACCAGTTGGTGTTGGGCCACACGAAGCCGTGCACATCGGGACTCACGGCGTAGTACCGCGTGAAGTTGACCGTCGGGATCACCGCGTGCGAGCCGGCGACCACCTCGTCGGCATGCTGCCACAAGCCGATCCGTGCGGCGGGGTCGGAGGTGTAGCGGGCAGCGTCGAAAGACTCTTTGATGGCGGGGTGGTCGACGTACTGCTCGCCGCCGTTGGCCAGCACCGTGGAGTTGAAGCCCTCCTGGACCCATTCCGGATAGGTGCCGCCGTACTCGCCGAGATGGAAACCGTCGTCGGGTTGCGGTTTGGAGATGCGGGCGGAGTAGTTGCCGCGTTCGAGGGCGATCACCGGCGCATCGATCCCGACGGACTTGAGATTGCCGGAGATGTACTCGGCCTCGGGTTGCCCCGCCAGGTCGGCGATGATGTTGAACGAGACCTGTCCGGGTGTGATGCCGGCGGCCGCGAGGATCTGTTTGGCCTGCTCGGGGTCGTAGCGGTAGACGCGGTGGTCGGCGTCGTAGGCCTCGTTACCCGGATTGAGGAACGACCACAGCGGTTGTGCATACCCCGAGTAGATGTTCCGGGCGATGCCGTCTCGGTCGATGGCCAGTGCGACCGCGGATCGGACCTGTGGATTCTGGGCCCAGCGGTTGCCGAACAAGAAGGAGGCGTAGTCGAGCTGGGCTCCCGTTCCCGTCGGGACCGAGGCGCCCTGGCCTTCCAGGAGCTTCACATCGGTCGGCTGCACCCGGGTCAGGATGTCGATCTCACCGCTCTGGAACGCGGCGAGCCGGCTCTGGTTGTTGGCGATGGTGCGGAACACGAGTCGGTTCAGCTGGGGCTGCTCGCCCCAGTATCCGTCGAAGCGCGCAAGGGTGATGTGGTCGTTCACCTTCCGCTCCACCCATGTGTACGGTCCGGTCCCGGTGGGATGGTCGGAGAGACCGTCGTTTCCGTACTTCTGCAGTGCAGTGGGACTGAAGACGAGCGGTGACCCGATGGACTGTGCCAGGAGCCGGGGAAAGCCCAGATACGGGTGATTGAAGCTGAACTCGTAGGTGTGATCGTCGACGACCCGGGTGGAGCGTAGGTCGGAGAACCGCGCCTTGAGCATTGCGGCGCTCTTCTGATCGTAGAACTCGAACGACGGGTCACTGAACCGCTTGACATTGAAATCCAATGCTGCGGCATCGAAGTCGGTTCCATCATGGAACTTCACGTTGCGTCGCAGGTCGAACGTCCACACCGACCCGTCGGGGTTGGAATGCCATGCGGTCGCCAGGCCGGGAACGAGTTTCGTGACGCCGGTCGACGAGGAGAGTTCCTCCTGGACCAGGGGTTCGTACACGTTGCGCGCAACCCGGAAGGTCTCCCAGTAGTACTCCCGCTGAGGGTCGATGGCGGTCGGTTCGGTGTACAGGCCCACGACCAGGGTGTCGGTGTTCGCGCCGGCGTTCCCGCTGCACGCGGTCACCACGGTGGCGGCCAACAGGGTCAGCGCCAGGAGGAGTCGGTATCGGCCCCGAAAGAGTCTCATGTAGTCCGTCCAGATCGACAAGCAAACAAGGAGGTGGTCCGGCATGACGCCGTCGCCTGAAAGTGCCATGGAGTGGCGGCACAGGCAGCGACGTTACGTCGGCCATCGTGTCGAGGTCACAGATGAGTTCAGCCTGGGTCTATCGGACATATCGGGAATCCCGGTGATGTCCGTGACGCTCGCGACCGCTGTAATGCACTGATGTCCAACAATTGTGAGGTACGTCGCAGCCGACTCATCCAGTACGACCAGGGCAGATTCCGACGATGTGGAGCTTCCGCCAGAATCGCGCTGGGTGTAACGGTGGGCGCGACGATGCCCGGCGAGCAGGCTCGCTGAGTGGCCGGCGCCAGGGCGTCGGTGATCGGTGAGACATCGGCGAGGAGATGAGGACATGCGGGTTCGACGAGATCACTCGGGGGCGATCGTATGACGGTTGTCGTTGCCGCCGAAGAGGTTCGAGATTCGCCGGTCGGCAAGGAGCCGAGAATCGCCGCGCTGACCGGGGCCGATCAGGTGAACACCGCCTTCGGTGTGTTTCTCCGGTCCATGGTGGGGCTGCCGTTCCGGGACGTCGACGCCACCGCCGTCACCGAGACCGGGCGCTATCTCGGCGCATTCGACGGTGATCGGATCGTCGGTGGTGCCGACTCGTACACCAGCGACCTCGTGGTTCCCGGGGGTGCGCGGGTGGCGCACGCCGCCGTCACCCACGTGGGTGTGCTGCCGACTCATCGACGCCGCGGGATCGTGACGGCCCTGATCGAGCGTCAGCTCGAGGACTTCGCCCACCGCGGCGAGGTGGTCGCCACCCTGCGGGCGTCCGAAGCCGGGATCTACGAGCGTTTCGGCTACGGGATCGCCTCGACGGCCAGATCACTGCTCGTGGACACCCGCCGCGCCCGCCTCCGGGAATCGGTTGTGGCACAGGGTTCGGTGCGTCTGGCGGACGCGGATGCCGACACCGAGCTGCTCGCCGCGGTTCATCGCCGCACGAACGGGGTGGGTGCGATCGAACGCCCGGCCGGATGGTGGCGGCTCCAGGAGCTGCGCCGCGCGGCCGATCCCACCGTGCACTACGTCGCGGTGCACTCGCGCGACGGCGTCGACGAGGGATATGTGATCTATCGGCCCCGTGACACCGAGGCCTGGTTCACCAGCCGGGAGAAGGCCATCGACGTGATCGACTTCGTGGCGCTCACCGATGCCGCCCGATTCGGGTTGTGGCGGCACCTGCTCGACCTCGACCTGGTCGACGTCATCCACGTCGGCTCCGCGGCACTCGACGACCCGCTGCCGTTGGCGCTGACCGATGAGCGTGCGGTGGAACTCGGTGCGGCACATGACGAGACGTGGTTGCGACTGATCGACGTCGAGGCCGCACTGCGGGCCAGACGATTCGGCGACGGGCCCGGAGTGCGGATCGGCGTCGAGGATCGTCGCCTGCCCGCGAACACCGCGGTCTTCGAGATCACCGCCGGTGCGGTGACACGTTCGACTCGTGCCGCCGAGGCGACGGTCGACGTCGCCACCCTCGCCGCGGCCTATCTCGGCGGCACCACGTGGCGCCGGCTCGCATCGGCCGGACGCGTGGACGTCCACACCGGCGACGCGGTGAACCGGCTGGACCGCCTGTTCGGCACCGATACCCAGCCCTACTCGGGCACCACCTTCTGACCTTTCCCATCCGATTCCGATGGCCACCCGGCGATCGGGACATCAGTTCCGAGGAGTCACCCATGACCGAACTCGTCGACGCACCCGTCGCCGTCAGCTACCTGCAGTCGTCCACGGCCGACGAGGACGCGCTCCTGGCCCGGTTCGCGCCGGTTCTCGACCGGATCGCCCGCGACGAGGCCGTTCGCGAACGCGACCGCACCTTTGCCCACGACCTGGTGCGTGAGCTGAACGAACGCGGACTCGGTCGACTGCGAATCCCGGAGGACCACGGCGGTCTCGGCGCCTCGCTCGAGCAGACCTTCGTCGTCCTGTCCCGGGTCGCCGAGGCCGACCCGAACATCGCCCACGTCTTCCGCAACCACCTGGCATTCGTCGAGGACCGGCTCAACGCGCGCCCGTCGGAGGGCAACGACCGGTGGATTCGGCGGTTCCTGGCCGGGGAGTTCGTCGGCGGCGGATGGACCGAGGCGGACAACCGCACACTGGCCGCGATCGCCACCACCGTCCGGCGCGACGGCGACCACTACCTCGTGTCGGGTGCGAAATACTATGCGACAGGCAGTCTCTACGCGGACTGGCTGGACGTCATCGGGAAGTCCGACGACGGATCGCTGCTGACCGCACTGGTCCGCCGCGACGACGCCGGGGTCACCCTCGTCGACGACTGGGGCGGCTTCGGCCAGCAGACCACCGCCAGCGGCAGCGCCGCCTACACCGATGTCCCGGCCGACCCCGCCGATGTCTTCCCGGTGTCCGAACGATTCGTCTACCAGGGGCACTTCTACCAGGTGGCGATCCTCGCGGTGCTCACCGGGATCATCCGGGGAGCGCTCCGTGACGGTGTTGCGGCACTGCATGATCGCCGCCGGAACTATCCGCAGGGACTCGATCCGGTGCCGGCGCGCGACCCCCAGCTGCTCCAGGTGATCGGGGAGGTCTCGACGCAGGCCTTCGCCGCCGAGGCGGCACTGCGACAGGTGACGCGGGTACTCGACCGGCTCGCCGCCGCGCACGCGGCGGGCGACCTCGAGCGACGGGCCGAGCTGGTGACCGAGGCCCAGGTCGCCACCGATCACGCCCAGCTGGTCATCATCGAGGCCGCACTGACCGCCACCTCCACCGTCTTCGACGCACTCGGCGCATCCGGGGTGTCGAAAGACCGTGCACTCGACCGGCACTGGCGTAACGCACGGACCCTGGCATCCCACAACCCGCGCGTGTACAAGGCGCGAATCCTGGGGGACTGGCTGGTCAACGGGACCGACCCGGTGCCCGACCTGTCCGCATTCGGTCGTGGGGGACAGGGTAATTGACTCCGTATGTCGCACTGGGGCTGACCGGCGCCGACGTCACGCGGCTGCTCGCCGACCCGGATGCCCTGCATCGATGGGACCGTCTTCCGCTGGCGTTCAGCGTGATCGGGATCGACCGGGTGGACGGGCGCCCTGCCGCAGACGCCACGATCGAGTCGACCGTCGCGGCCGGCCTCCTGGGTGCGCGCACCCGACAGGCGCGGTTCCTCGCGGCCACCACCCCGAGCCGGGACCACCCCTACAACCTGGCACGACGCGTCGCATCGGTCGGTCATCTCTCCCGGGGCCGGAGCGGCCTGCTCCTGGGGACCGTCGATCCACGCGCCGTGGGTGGATGGCCATGGCCGGCAGCGGCAACGAGCGCGGCGGTATCGGCCCCGGGCACCGCGGCGCTCGTCGGCGAGGTCGCCGTGGCGGTGCGCGACCTCGAGCAGAGCTGGCCTGCCGAGTCGGTGATCGCCGATCGCCACACCGGGATCTTCGTGCGCTCCGAGGAGATCCGCCACGTCGATCTCGACGGCAGGTACCGGATCGCCGGCCCGCTCACCGTGCCCGAACCGCTCACCGGCCCGTCGGTGATCGGATGGTTCACCTCCGACACACCACCGCCACCACAGGCGGAGGCGGTCCTGGATCTGGTCCTCGGTGCGGGCGCGGCGATCCCGGTGATCGACGCCGATGCCGGGCTGCCCGGCGGCCAGGTGGGCGGGGTGCTGGTCCGCGCGGGCGACGACCGTCCGATCGGTGCGCTGCTGGACGCAGCCGAGCGTCTGCTGGTGGGTGCCCACCACGTGGGACCAGGCCCGCTGCGGCACGCACTCGGTCTGCCCCGGCCGGTGGCACGAGAAGGCCGGCGACGTGCCTTCGCCGCACCCGAACCGCTGGCGAGTCGGTGACCGAGTACGGCCGCCACACGAGCGGACACACGAGAATCGCAGTGACGCAACCGATCGCAGACGAGGAGTGGCACGATGACGCGACGTGACGGACACGTGGTCCTGGGGATCAACGCCCTGGTGCTCGGCTATGTCCCGGCATCATGGCAATCGTCTGGCCTGCACCCCCATTCGTTCGTCGACCCCGGCTATTGGGAGACGATCGGGCGGACCGCCGAACGTGGCACCCTGGACGCGGTGTTCCTCGCCGATGTCCCGGCGCTCGGTGACCCGGCCCACGACGCGAACCCGGCCCATCTGGAACCGACCGTCAACTGGGCGTATGTCGCCGGGGTGACCGAACACCTCGGGCTGGTGTCGACGGCGTCGACCACCTTCAACGATCCGGTCGAACTCGCCGAACGGCTCCTCACCTTCCACACCCTCTCCGGTGGCCGATCGGCGTGGAATGTGGTGACCTCACGCGGCCAGGCACCGGCACGGAACTTCGGGCAACCCGACGTCCCGGAGCGCGCCGACCGGTACGAGCGTGCCGCCGAGTTCGTCGATGTGGTTCGCGCACTGTGGGGATCGTCGCGCAGCGGGCGAGCGGTCACCCATCACGGCGCCCACTTCGACGTCGACGGGCGGCTGCATGTCCCGGCCGGCCCGGGCGGTGATCCGGTGCTGTTCCAGGCGGGCGGTTCGGCCAAGGGGCGAGAACTCGCGGCCCGGGTCGCCGAGGGTGTCTTCGCCGCCGAGCTCACCCGCGCCGGTGCCGTCGACCACTATCGCCTGGTGAAGCGGCGGGCGGTGGCCCACGGCCGGTCGCCCGACGACATCAAGATCCTGCCGGGCCTGCTGGTGTCGCTGGGCAGTACCGAGGCCGAGGCACGGCGGCGCAACGACGACCTCCACGACCGTAGTCCGTCGTCGTATGCGGTGGGGTGGCTCTCGCACGCGATCGGGATCGACGCCTCGAAACTCGAACTGGACGAGCCGTTTCCGGCCGAAGTGCTCGACGGTCCGGTCGATCTGGCGACCTTCGCCGGCAGCGTGGGGTTCCGTGAGTCGATCATCGCCCGAATTCGCGAGACCAATCCCACCGTCCGCGAATACCTGCGGGAGACAAGGTATTCGGGATCGGGACACGGTGGATTCGTCGGCACGCCGGAACAGTTGGCCGATCGGATCGAGGACTGGTTCCATGCCGGTGCGATCGACGGATTCAACCTGCAGCCGGATGCGCTTCTCGACGGGCTGGAGGTGATCGCCGACGAACTGGTGCCCATCCTGCGTCGCCGGGGTCTCTACCGACACGAATACGAGACCGCCACCCTGCGAGGACATCTCGCCGCAGCTGCACCGTCGGCGCCCATCTGATCCCCATCTCGTCGACCGGCGTCGGCAACGGGTGTCGACGACACCGCCCCGCCACGAGAATCATCCGATCTCGTGGCGGGGCGGTGCCGGTCAGGCGTGACGGGTCAGCGCTGCCGATCCAGGTTGGCCATCTTCAGCACGTCGAGACGCTTGTCGAGTTCGGCCTCCGACAGCGACTCGCCGATCAGGCCGCGATCGATCACGGTCTGCCGGATGGTCTTGCCCTCCTTGAGGGCCTGCTTGGCGACCGCGGCCGCCTCCTCGTAGCCGATCGCCGAGTTCAGCGGCGTCACGATCGACGGGGAGCTCTCGGCGAGGGTCTTGAGGCGGTCGGTGTTCGCGGCCAGACCGGAGATGCAGCGGTCGGCGAACAGCCGGGAGACATTGGCCAGCAGCTTCAGCGACTCGAGCACGTTGCGGGCCATCATCGGGATGTAGACGTTGAGCTCGAAGGCTCCGTTGCCGCCGCCCCAGGTGACCGCCGCGTCGTTGCCGATGACCTGGGCGGCGACCTGCGTGACCGCCTCCGGCAGAACCGGATTGACCTTGCCGGGCATGATCGACGAGCCGGGCTGCAGATCCGGCAGGGTGATCTCGCCCAGGCCGGTCAGCGGACCCGAACCCATCCAGCGCACGTCGTTGGCGATCTTGGTCAACGACACCGCCACCGTCTTGAGCTGTCCGGACAGTTCCACCAGACCGTCGCGGGCGGCCTGCGCCTCGAAGTTGTCCTGCGCCAGCGAGAGCGCGTCGACATCGGTGAGCTTGCGCAGTTCGGCGACCACCTTGGTGCCGAAGCCGTCGGGGGCGTTGAGTCCGGTACCCACCGCGGTGCCGCCGATCGGCAGTTCGCCGACGCGGGGCAGGGTGGCCGAGACCCGCTCGATGCCGGCCTGGACCTGCCGGGCGTATCCGCCGAACTCCTGGCCCAGGGTCACCGGCACCGCGTCCATCAGATGTGTGCGGCCGCTCTTGACCACCTCACGCCATTCGGTGGACTTCTCCAGCAGGGCCAGCCGCAGGTGATCCAGCGCCGGGATCAGGTCGGTCACCACGGCCTCGGTGGCCGCGACGTGGGTGGCCGTCGGGAACGTGTCGTTGGACGACTGCGACATGTTGACGTGGTCGTTGGGGTGGACCTCGACGCCGCGGGCCTTGGCGATGGAGGCGATGACCTCGTTGGCGTTCATGTTGGAACTGGTGCCCGAACCGGTCTGGAAGACGTCGATCGGGAACTGGTCGTCGTGCTTGCCGTCGGCGATCTCGGTGGCTGCGGCGATGATCGCCTCCGCCTTCTGCGCATCGAGCAGACCGAGGTCGGCGTTCACCTGGGCGCATGCGGCCTTGAGCAGTCCCATCGCACGGATCTGCGTGCGCTCCAGCGGCCGATGACTGATCGGGAAGTTCTCCACCGCACGCTGGGTCTGTGCCCGCCACAACGCGTCGACGGGTACCTTGACCTCGCCCATGGTGTCGTGTTCGATGCGGTACTGCGGTTCGGTCATGACGTGCACATCCTCCGGGGATCCGATCTGGTTGTAAGGTTGTCCTTACTCACGGTACTGCGATCGGATCGCCCGAGGCTGTGAGATTTCTCCTCAGCGCTCCTTGGAGCGAATCCTGACCCCGCCCAGCGGCACCGTCACCGCTCCTCCGGGATCGGTGAAGAAGTCGTTGCCCTTGTCGTCGACGACGATGAACGCGGGGAAGTCCTCGACCTCGATCTTCCAGACCGCCTCCATGCCGAGCTCGGGGTACTCGATGACCTCCTGGCTCTTGATGCAGTCCAGGGCGAGTCGCGCGGCGGGGCCGCCGATCGAGCCGAGGTAGAAACCGCCGTGGGCGTCACAGGCGCGCGTGACCTGCTGCGAGCGGTTGCCCTTGGCCAGCATGACCATCGATCCGCCGGCCGCCTGGAACTGCTCGACATAGCTGTCCATGCGGCCCGCGGTGGTGGGACCGAACGAGCCCGACGCCATCCCCTCCGGGGTCTTGGCCGGACCGGCGTAGTACACCGGATGGTTGCGCAGGTACTCGGGCATCGGTTCGCCGGCGTCGAGGCGTTCCTTGATCTTGGCGTGCGCGATGTCGCGGGCCACCACCAGCGGGCCGGTCAGCGACAGGCGCGTCTTGACCGGGTACCTCGACAGCTCGGCCAGGATCTCCGGCATCGGACGGTTCAGGTCGATCTTCACGACCTCGCCGCCCTCGATGTCCTCGGAGACGCCGACGGCGGGCATGTACTTGGCCGGGTCGGTCTCGAGCTGCTCGAGGAAGACACCGTCGGCGGTGATCTTGCCGAGGGCCTGACGGTCGGCCGAGCACGAGACCGCGATGGCCACCGGGCACGACGCACCGTGACGGGGCAGCCGCACCACGCGCACGTCATGACAGAAGTACTTGCCGCCGAACTGCGCGCCGATCCCGAACGACTGGGTCAGCTTGAACACCTCTTCCTCGAGTTCGACGTCGCGGAAGCCGTGCGCGGCAATCGATCCCTCGGTCGGCAGGGTGTCGAGGTAGTGCGCCGAGGCGTATTTCGCGGTCTTGAGCGCGAATTCGGCCGAGGTGCCGCCGATCACGACGGCGAGGTGATACGGCGGGCACGCCGCGGTACCCAGCGAACGGATCTTCTCGTCGAGGAACTCCAAGAGCCGCTTGGGATTCAGGATGGCCTTGGTCTCCTGGAAAAGGAACGACTTGTTGGCCGACCCACCGCCCTTGGCCATGAACAGGAACTTGTACTCCGGCCCCTTGGGGCCCTGCTCGGTCGCGTAGATCTCCACCTGCGCAGGCAGATTGGTGCCGGTGTTCTTCTCGTCGTAGGTGGTCAGCGGGGCGAGCTGCGAGTACCGCAGGTTCAGCTTGGTGTAGGCGTCGTACACGCCGCGGGAGATCCACTCGGCGTCGTCGGAACCGGTGAGGACACCCTCGGACTTCTTGCCCATCACGATCGCGGTGCCGGTGTCCTGGCACATCGGCAGGACACCACCCGCGGAGATGTTGACGTTCTTGAGCAGGTCCAGGGCGACGAACCGGTCGTTGCCGGATGCCTCGGGGTCGTCGATGATCTTGCGGAGCTGCGCCAGATGGGCGGGGCGCAGGTAGTGGCTGATGTCGTGGATCGCCTCGGCGGTCAGTTTTTCCAGTGCCTCGGGTTCGACCTCGAGGAACGCGCGGCCGTCGACGTCGAACGTCGACACACCCTCGGTCGTGATCAGTCGGTAGGGGGTCTCATCGGCGCCGGAGGGCAGCAAATCGGCATAGCGGAACTCCGGAGCAAGGGCTGGTTTGCTCACGGGGGAAATCGTATCGCGGGCGGTCAGGGCCCACATGCGCGACCCTCGCCGTCTCCGGGCCGTGATGGCGGGGAGGCGACGAGGGTCGCAAGAGGTGTCGCAGACGGCGTCGAACTAGACGTCGATGCGGGAGTACTCGCGCAGCTTCTCGGTCTTGTGGACGCCCTCGATGCGGCGGATGGTGCCCGACTTGGAGCGCATCACCAGCGAGCGCGTGGTGGCGCCGCCGCGACGGTAGGTGACACCGCGCAGCATGTCGCCGTTGGTGACGCCGGTGGCGCAGAAGAAGGAGTTCTCGCCGCTCACCAGGATGTCGTTGGTCAGCACCCGGTCGAGGTCGTGTCCGGCGTCGAGGGCCTTCTGGCGCTCCTCGGCGTTGCGCGGCCACAGCTTGCCCTGGATCTCGCCACCCATGCACTTCATCGCGACGGCGGTGATGATGCCCTCGGGGGTACCGCCGACACCCATCAGCATGTCGACGGTGCTGTAATCGCCGGCCGCGGCGATCGCGCCCGCCACGTCGCCGTCGGAGATCAGCCGGATCTTGGCGCCGGCCTGACGGATCTCGCCGATCAGATCGGCGTGACGCGGACGATCGAGCACGACCACGGTCAGGTCGGCGACGTCGATGCCCTTGGCCTTGGCGACCGAGTTGACGTTCCACTCGACCGACTCGTTGATGTTGATCGCGCCCTTGGCCTCCGGGCCGACGGCGATCTTGTCCATGTAGAACACCGCCGACGGGTCGTACATGGTGCCGCGCTCGCTGACCGCGATCACCGAGATCGAGTTGGGGCGGCCCTCGGCCATCAGGGTGGTGCCGTCGATCGGGTCCACCGCGACGTCGCAGTCGGGGCCGGTGCCGTCGCCGACCTCTTCGCCGTTGAACAGCATGGGCGCCTCGTCCTTCTCGCCCTCGCCGATCACGACCACACCGCGCATCGACACCGTCGACAGCAGTTCGCGCATCGCGTCCACGGCGGCACCGTCGCCGCCGTTCTTGTCGCCGCGACCCACCCAGCGTCCGGCGGCCAGTGCGGCCGCTTCGGTGACTCGCACCAACTCCATCGCGAGGTTGCGGTCAGGTGCCTGGTGGCTGGTTTCGGTCATGTTCTTCGACTCCTCGGCGTGCGACGTGGCTCTCTCGCCTATCCTCGCATGTCACACCGCACGGCCGGTCGGCCACCCTGCGGTTGAACACCGCGAACCGGGCGTGGGACAGATCACTCGGGGTCCGGCTGGAATACTGGCGGGCATGGCACAGAAACCGCGCATCCTGACCAGCGGTAAGGACATGATCTGGTCGGTGATCCCGCTGCTCGCGATCTGTGCGTTCGTCGCCATGGTGTCCGGCAACTGCTCGGTGGGGCTCAACGGCACCGCCAGCGACGACAAGCGGCCCTCGTTCGATGTCGCCGCCGCACTCGACTCCGATGCGCAGACCATGCCGTTCCCGATCCGGCGGCCACCGACCCCGGAGGGCTGGAAACCCAATTCGGGCAGCCGGGACTCGATCGAGACCCATCTGGCGAGCAACGTCGGCTGGCTGACCGCCGCGGGGTCGTATCTGCAGCTCACCCAGACCGATGCCGCGGTCGACGAGGTGGAACACAAGCTCGGTGGTGACCAGGTGTCGTCGGACACCGGGTCCCGTGAGATCGGTGGCCACAAGTGGATCACCTACACCACCTACGACGGCAACAAGTTCTGGATCACCGACCTCGGTGACGTCCGGATCGCGGTGATGTCGCGGGGTTCCGACGACGCCATGGCACAGATGGCCGGGCTGGTGCTCGCCCAGCAACCGCTGACACAGCGCGCCGGCGGCGCGGCGATCCTGACCGAACTGCCGACCGGGAACTGACCGGGGTCAGTCCTCGTCGGGTCAGTCCTCGTCGTCGGGTCAGTCGTCGTCGGGGTCGGCGTCATCCTCACCGTCGTTGATCGCGGCCTCGATCCGGTCCCGCGCACCGGCCAGGTGTTCTTCGCAGCGGTTGGCCAGGGCCTCGCCGCGCTCCCACAGCGACAGGGAGGCATCGAGGTCCAGACCGCCGCGTTCGAGAGTGGTGACCACCTCGACGAGTTCGTCGCGGGCCTGCTCGTAGCCGAGTTCACCGACCGGGACGGGGGCGTCGTCGGTGGACTTTCCGCGCGGGCTCACTGGTCCTCCTCAGGATTGTTCGGGCCGGGATTCTTCTGTTCGGTCTCGGTGCCGTCGTGGTGGTGCTGCGGTGACCGCTCGACCCCGGAGACGACGGTGTGCACCGACCCGTCGGCCACCCGGATACGCAATGCGGCCCCGTCGGTGACCTCGTCGACCGAGGTCAGGATCTGGGCCGGATCGGTGTCGACGCGCTGCACCACCGCATACCCGCGGGCCAGGGTCTGGGCCGGGCCGAGGCTACCCAGCCGTGCCGCGAGATGCTCGGTACGACGCTCCTCGGCGTCGACCAGCCGGCGGATGTCGCGCCGGGCATCGGCACGCAGCCGTTCCACCTGGTCGGCATGCCGGTCGATCATCGACAACGGGTCGGCGAGCACCGGGCGTGCCCGCAACCCGGCGAGGACCCGCTCCTCGCGGTGCACCCAGTTGCGCAGGGCATGCGCACTGCGGTGGCGCATCGCCGCGATCCCGGCGAGTTCGGCCGCCACGTCGGGTACCACGCGTTTCGCGGCGTCGGTCGGCGTCGCGGCGCGCAGGTCGGCGATGAAGTCCAGCAGGGGATTGTCGGGTTCGTGTCCGATCGCGCTGACCACCGGGGTGGTGCAGGCCGAGACCGCCCGCAACAGCGCCTCGTCGGAGAACGGCAGCAGATCCTCCACGCTGCCGCCACCGCGCGCGATGATGATCACGTCGACGTCGGGGTGCGCGTCGAGGTCGGCGAGATGGGTCAGGATGCGCGGCACCGCGGTCGGGCCCTGCACCGGGGCGTCACGGATGTCGAAGCGCACCGACGACCACCGGGCGGATGCCACCGACACCACATCGCGCTGCGCGGCGCTGGCCCGCCCGGAGATCAGGCCGATCGTGCGCGGCAGGAACGGCACCGGTCGCTTGAGCCGGGGATCGAAGAGTCCCTCGGCGGCCAGGAGCTGCCGCAACCGTTCGATCCGGAGCAGTAGCTGCCCGATGCCGATCGGGCGGATGTCGGTGACGCGCAACGAGAGCGTGCCGCGGCCGGTGTAGAAGCTGGGCCGGCCGAGCATCACCACATGGGCGCCGTCGGTGATCGGTACCTCCGAGCGCGCCAGCAGATCCGGGCTACAGGTCACCGAGACGGAGATGTCCGCGGCCGGGTCGCGCAGCGTCAGGAACGAGGTGCGGGTACCGGGCCGACGGGAGATCTGGGTGACCTGCCCCTCCACCCAGATCTGGCCGAGCTTGTGGATCCAGTCGGCGATCTTGGTGTTGACCGTGCGGACCGGCCACGGGTTGTCCGCCGAGTTCGCGGATGTGCTCACCGCCGGGTCACGACTGGGACGGGCGCTTCGCGGTGGCCGAGCTGATCCGGTTGTCGATCATCGTCACGAACGGCGCCCGGTTGCGGCCGGCCTTCTCGTAGTCGAGCAGCACACCGAGATCGTCGACGCCCACCGACCGCAGCTTGGCGCGCAGCTGTGCCAGGGTCAGGGTGTCGTAGTCGAGCAGGACCACCGCCTCGGGCTTGTCGGAGTCGTCGTCGGTGGAGTCGTCGGAGGTCGCGGCAGCACCGTTGGCCGCGGCGACGACCTCGGCCGGTGCCGAGCTGTACAGCGCGAAGCGGCCGGCATCCGAGCGGGTCGTCGCGGACTCGTCGGTGGTTGCGGGGTCGTCGGTGGTTGCGGGGTCGGCGGTCGTGGCGTCGGTGGTGGTCGCCTCGGTGGAGTCCGCGGGGTCGGAATCCGGTGTCGGGGTGCTCAGCACGGCGGGGGTGGGGCGGCCGGCGCTGCTCGCCGACTCGATCGGGACCACCGATTCGGTGACGTCGATCTCGTCCTCGTCGAAGCGCGCCCACGACGGTTCCTCGGCGGGGGAGTCGAAGATGAACTCGAGCGCCGCATCACCCTTGATGGCCAGCTCGGCGATCTGCTGCTGGGCCCGCATACCGGCCTGCAGCGTCTGGCTGATCGCGGTCATCGGGAGGGTGACGATGAGGGTCGGCAGCTTGCGCGTCTCCTCGATGGCGGTGACGATGAGACCTGCGGCGATGCGTGCCGGATACGGTGCGCGAACCATTCCCATACTCTGCCACCTCTGACCGGGTCGGCCAACACGTACCCTGGGAGTCATGGCTGAATCCAAGCGCATCCTGCTCGCCGAACCGCGCGGCTACTGTGCGGGCGTCGATCGTGCGGTGGAGACGGTGGAACGGGCCCTCGACAAGCACGGCGCTCCTGTCTACGTCCGCAAGGAGATCGTGCACAACCGTCACGTGGTGGACACCCTCGCCGAACGTGGCGCGATCTTCGTCGGCGAGACCGACGAGGTTCCCGAGGGCGCGATCGTGGTGTTCTCCGCACACGGGGTGTCGCCCGAGGTCCATCGGACCGCGGCCGCGCGCAGTCTCAAGACCATCGACGCCACCTGCCCGCTGGTCACCAAGGTGCACCAGGAGGCCAAGCGCTTCGCCCGCGACGACTACGACATCCTGCTGATCGGCCACGAAGGCCACGAGGAGGTGGAGGGGACCGCCGGTGAGGCGCCCGAACACATCCAGCTCGTCGACGGCCCCGACAGCGTGGACAACGTGACCGTGCGTGACGAGTCCAAGGTGATCTGGTTGTCGCAGACGACGCTGTCGGTGGACGAGACCATGGAGACCGTGCGGCGGCTGCGGGAGAAGTTCCCCGAGCTCAACGACCCGCCGAGCGACGACATCTGCTACGCCACCCAGAACCGGCAGGTCGCGGTCAAGGCGATGGCCCCGCGGTGCGAACTGGTGATCGTGGTGGGGTCGAAGAACTCGTCCAACTCGGTGCGCCTGGTGGAGGTGGCCCTGCAGAACGGTGCGGCGGCGTCCTACCTGGTGGACTACGCCCGCGAGATCGACCCGTCGTGGCTCGAGGGTGTCAGCACCGTGGGCATCACCTCGGGTGCGTCGGTACCGGAGGTGCTGGTGCGCGGGGTGATCGACTTCCTCGGCGACTACGGCTTCGCCGACGTCGAGACCGTCACCACCGCCGAGGAGACACTCACCTTCGCGCTGCCGCGCGAACTGCGTCCGGCGCGCACCGCGAAGTGAGGACACTCCCGGGCGATATGTCCGGGTTCGCGTGTTCTGCGTGGAATCTCCCGAATGGGCGTCTAGGTTCGCTGGGTGTGTCGGTCAAACGGACCACACGGCAACCGTCCAGGAGTTCTTTCATGCGCAGAGTTCACATGACCACTTCCGTACTGGGTGCGGCGGCATTGGCCGTCGTGCTCACCGCATGCGGTTCCGACGACTCGGATTCGGCCACCGCGACCAGTGCCACGACCAGCGCCACGACCACCGGCACCAGCACCGCGACCGAGAGCGACGAGACCAGCAGCACCTCCACCACCGACGTCTCCGAGACCGGGTCGGCGGGCGTCGGCCGCGATGCCTCCGTGGTGGTCGACGGCGACGACGTCGATCTGGGCGACGCCACGGTCGGATGCACCGAGGGCGGGGGCAGGGTGACGATCGGGATCTCAGGAGCCGACATCGGCGCCGTCGGAGCGGTCGTGACCAGCGGCGATTCGCCGGAGGTCGAGTCGGTGGGACTCGGTTCCGTCGACGGTGTGACCCTGGCCTACCAGAAGGATGCCGGGGACGGCAGCGGTGAGGCCACCAAGAAGGGTGACACCTACACCATCAAGGGCAAGGCCACCGGCATCGACATCAGCAATCCCACCTCGGTGGTCACCAAGTCCTACGAGATCACGGTGACCTGCCCCTGATCCCGGGGGCACGATCTCCGGCCGCACGCCGAAGAGGTGGGCGTGTGGCCGGGAGATCGACGCCATGGACCTTCGCCGTGGACCGGGTACGCGGCGCGGACGTCACCCGCCCCTCACCTGCGCCCGCAGCACGTGCTTGAGGATCTTGCCGGACGGGTTCCGCGGGATCGACCGGATGACCAGTTCGCGGGGCAGCTTGTAGTCCGAGATGTACTCGGCGGCGAAGGCGCGCAGGGACTCCAAGGTCACCTCGCGACCCTCGATCGGCATGACGACCGCGACGATGGTCTCGCCGAAGTGCTCGTCGAGTTGGCTCACCACGGCCACGTCGAGCACATCGGGGTGGGCCGCGAGGGCGTTCTCGACTTCCACCGAATAGACGTTCCGGCCGCCGGTGATGATCATGTCCTTGAGCCGGTCGACAAGGGTCATGTAGCCGTCGGCATCCTTGGTCGCCAGGTCGCCGGTGTGGAGCCAACCGTCGCGGATGGCCTCAGCGGTGGCGTCTGGCTTGTTCCAGTACCCCTTCATCACCGTTTCACCCCGGATGATGACCTCCCCGGTCTCACCGGGCCCCACATCGTCGCCGTCCGGGGTCACCACCCGCACCTCGGCGTTGGGTATCGGCCGGCGTCCGGTGGCGTCCGGGCGGGCCACGACGTCCTCGGGTGACGAGTACATTCCGGTGGGCCCGCCTTCGGTGGGACCGCACAGCTGGACGAAGCCGACGGTCGGGAGGGTCTCCACCAGCCGCGAGACCATGGACGCCGGCATCGGGGCCGCACCGAAGAAGCCCAGGCGCCACGCCGACAGGTCTCGCTCGGTCAGGTCCGGCAGCCTGAGCATCATCTGGTACATGGTCGGCACCCCGAGGAACACCGAGATCCGGTGCTCGGCCAGCGCATCGGCCACTGCAGCCGGCTCGAACTCGGCCAGCACCACATGCGTGGTACCCAGTGACAGGCCGGACAATGCGAACAGCACCAGCTCGGCACAGTGGTACAGCGGCGCCACGTGCAGCTGCCGGTCGAAGATGTTCAGCCCCAGGGCGCTGACGCTGTGCCCCACCCACAGCATCCGGTGGTGATCGAAGAACGCACCCTTGGGTCGTCCGGTGGTGCCCGAGATGTAGATGATGATGCAGTCGTCGTCCTCGGCGACGTCGACGCCGGGGGCGTGGGCAGGTGTGCTGACCGCCAGCGCGTGCAGATCGTCGTAGCCGTCGGTGCCGTCGATCGACAGGATGCGCACGTCCGGTGCGGGTTCCAACCGGTCCAGGCCCGCCACCGCCGCCACGGTGGCGCCGGCGAACAGCAGCACCGTGGCACCGGAATCCTCGAGCAGGTAGTGCAGTTCCCGTGCAGTGGATCGCGGATTGAACGGCGAGACGATCGCACCGGCCTTGAGCGCTCCGTAGAACGCGATCAGGAACCGGTCCGAATTGGCCGACATCAGACCGACCCGATCACCCTTCTGAACTCCCAGCGAGATCAGGGCGTTCGCGTACCGGTCGGTGAGCTCGTCGAGACCGCGATAGGTGTGCTCGGTGTCGCCGAAGATCAGCGCCGTCTTGTCGGGCAGCCGGTGAGCATTGCGTGTGAGTTGTCCGTGCAGGGTGGCCATGGAACGGGAGTCCTTCGCTGTGGGCGGTGGCACGACCGATGGGGCATGAGGTGGATTCGGCGCGGATCTGCCCGGCGCGCCGAGCAGGGTCCCCGGGCTTGATCAGAGCGATCGGCCGATGAGTTCCTTCATGATCTCGCTGGTGCCCCCGTAGATACGCTGCACGCGCGCATCGGCGTACATGCGGGCGATCGGGTACTCCACCATGTAGCCGTAGCCGCCGAAGATCTGCAGGCAACGGTCGACGATCTCGCCCTGCCGTTCGGTGCCCCAGAGTTTGGCCATCGACGCGGTCGCCGGATCGAGGGTTCCGGCGATCTGCTGGGCGATGCAGTGGTCCATGAGCGTCTTGCCCGCGAGCACCTCGGTCTTGCATTCGGCGAGAACGAACTTGGTGTTCTGGAACTCGATGATCGGCTTGCCGAATGCCTCGCGCTGCTTCGCGTACGAGATGGCCTCGGTGACGGCCGCCTCGGCGACCGCGATCCCGCCGACACCCAGGATCAGGCGCTCCCGCTGCAGCTGGTTCATCAGCTGGTAGAGGCCCTGGCCTTCGACGCCGCCGAGCAGGTTCTCCACCGGCACCCGCATGTCGGTGAACGCCAGCTCCCGGGTGTCCTGACCGTGCTGGCCGATCTTCTCCAGGACCCGGCCGCGCTCGAAGCCTTGCAGGCCGTCGGTTTCGGCGACCAGCAGGGAAATGCCTTTGGCTCCCTGCGTGGGGTCGGTCTTGGCGACGATCACCAGGAGATCGCAGTGGCTGGCATTCGAGATGAAGGTCTTGCTGCCGTTGACCACATAGTGGTCGCCTTCGCGAACGGCGGTGGTGCGAACCCCTTGCAGATCGGATCCGGTTCCGGGTTCGGTCATGGCGATGGCCAGGACCGATTCGCCGCTCGCACACTTGGGCAGCCAGCGCTTCTTCTGTTCGTCGGTGGCGTAGGTGTTGAGATAGTGCGCCACGATCGTCGAGTGCACGGCGAAACCGAAACCGCCGTCCTGGGCTTTCGCCAGCTCCTGCTGCACGATCGCCTCGTGACCGAAGTCGCCGCCACCGCCGCCGTAGGTTTCGGGGATGTCCAGGCACAGCAGCCCGGCGGCGCCCGCCTTGTTCCAGAAGTCGCGGTCGACCTCGTGGTTCGCGGCCCACCTGGCCACGTTGGGGGTGAGCTCCTTGCGGAAGAAGTCAGCGGCGTGCTTGCGCAGCATGGCCTGATCGTCGGACTCCCAGGGGGAACGGTAGTCGGGGAAAAGCTCGGACATGGTTTCCTGCTCTCCGGTGAATTCGGGGGTGCGTTTGCCGAGGAAGGCGGACTGCCCTTCCCGGCTGTCGGCGGAGTGGATGGCGACGTAGAAGTTGCGTTTCTCGTGTTCGAGGCCCTGCGCGAGGGATGTCTCCAGCGCCTGCAGCGCGGCATCCTTGGCCAGTGCGACGGCCAGGGGCGAGTTCGCGGCGATCCGCTGGGCCAGTGCCGTCGCCTCGGTCAGCGCCTGCCCGTCGGGCACCACGCGCGAGACCAGCCCCCACTCGCCGGCCTGCTCGGCCGGGATCAGGTCACCGCTGAGCAGCAACGCCATCGCCTGGGCTTGCCGATCGCCTGGATGAGCCGCTGTGTCCCGCCGCCGCCGGGAATCACCCCGAGCTTGACCTCGGGTCCGCCGATTCTGGCCGACGCCGCGGCGACGACGATGTCGCAGGCCATCATGATCTCGCAGCCACCGCCCAGGGCGAGGCCCTCGACCGCGGCGATCACCGGCTTGGGGAAGGTGCGGCTGACATTCGAGGACTCCTTCGGCCGCATACAACTGTATAGTAAACCCATGCGATCGTAAGGGGTCAATGCCATGCGTATGTAACGGCAGCCATGGAAATGTATGATGATCTGCGTGAATGCGACCACGACCGACCCTCGCGCAACGCTCGACGACCTGACCGCGAAGGCACGGATCCGGAATGTCGCACTGGATCTGTACGCCGCGAAAGGCGAGGATCGGGTCTCGATGCGGACCGTCGCCGCCGCCGCCGGCGTAACGGTCGGAACAGTGCAGCACCACTTCAAGAACAAGGACGGGCTCCGCGACGCCGTCGAACAGCTGATCGTCGACTATCACGCGCAGGCGATCGCGTCGGCGTCCGGCGAAGGCACTGCGGCCGAGGTCGCCGCCGCGCGCGACGACGCGGTTCGCACCATGCTCGAGAACAACCCGCCGGTGGTGAACTACCTGCGGCGAGCGGTCCTCGACCCCGGCGAAGCGGGGAACGGTCTGCTCTCCAGGCTGACCGAGCTGAGCCGCCGCGAGGTGGCCAAACTGCGCGAATCGGGACAGGCCTCCACCACCCGGGCCGAGTCCGATCAGGTGATCGGTCTGATGGTCCGCCAATTGGGCAGCATGTTCTTGCAGCCCATGGTCGACGCCATGTGGGCCCAACTCGCCGATCCGGACCACGCGGACGCGGTCAAGCCGTCGTTGCGAGTCTCCATCGAGGTCCCACCGCCCCGCCGGAACTGAACTCGGGTGGGCCGGAGACCGCTCGGGTCAGAACTCGTCTGGATCGAGCCTGCGGTCTCGCCGGAAGGGCAACGACGCCGCGACCACCGCGATGATCACCGCAGCGGCGACCCCGGCGCCGATCAAGGCCACATCGCGTGCGGTGTGGTCGGGGGTCATCACCGGTGCGGGCGCGGCGATCCGGGCGATGGGTGCCGGGCCGGGTTCCTCGGGCAGTTCCGCGGTCAGTGCGGCGACCGGATCGATCACGCCATACCCGATCGCCTGGTCATGGCCGGTCCCGGGAGCGTGTGCGGTCCGCACCACGCGGTCCATCACCTCACCCGCCGACAACTGCGGGTACCGGGCGCGGACCAGCGCCACGGTCCCCGCGACATAGGGTGCGGCGAAGCTGGTGCCGAGCAGCGGCAGCGGACCGGAATCACCCTGCTGGGCGTCGACGAGCCCGGTGCCGCGCGGGGAACTGTCGAGGCTGACGATCCCGGACCCGGGTGCGGCCACGTCCACCCATGGGCCGTGCAGGCTGAAGCCGCTGGGCCGGCCGGTGTCGGCATCCACCGATCCGACCGCGAGCACGTAGTCGTCGAACCAGGCCGGGCTGGCGATGGTCCGCACCGAACCCCATCCGGGGGTATCGGCCGGGTCGGGATCGGGATTCTGTGTCGCGCAAGACGACCCGGACGAGAGGTTGCCGGCCGCTACGACCACCACCACATCGCGTTCATAGGCGTGGCGAACCGCTGCACCGAGAGCCCCGTCGCCCGGCGGGGTCCCGGCCGGCACGCACGCCACCTCGGAGATGTTGATGACGGTGGCGCCGAGGTCCACGGCCCGCACCACGGCGGCGGCCAGTGTGCGCACCGATCCGTAACCGCTGCCGACGGTGGCGTCGGCCGACTCGGTACGGCGGCTCTTGGCGTCGAAGGCGTTGCTGGACTGTCGAATCGAGATGATCGACGCATCCGGTGCGACGCCGGTGAATCCGTCGCGCCCCGACGGGCTCGCCGCGATGATCCCGGCGACCAGGGTGCCGTGCGCATCGCAGTCCGACAGTCCGTCGCCGGTGGACACATAGTCTCCGCCGCCGCGGAGCCGGGGGAGTCGTGGATGCGGGGTCACCCCGGTGTCGATCACCGCGATCCGCTGGCCCTGTCCACGCGAGAACCGCCACGCGCCTGGGAGATTCATCATCTGTTGGGCGTTCGAGGGGGTCGTCTGCGGGCCTGCGGCCACCGGCTCGGCGCACAGTGTGCGTTGTTCGGTGGGCTCGGGAGGTCCGACCGTGGCCCCGCGGACCAGGGCGCCGGGGGAGACCTGTGGCGGGGTGATGGCCTGTGCGGGGACGGACGGCAGCACCGACGGGGCGAGGGCGATCACGGCGACGGCGGTGAGGATCACCCCGCGGCGGGTCGCCGGATCACGGCGGCGCATATCAGATGTCCCGGACCATCTGATAGACGTCGAGCACCCAGAGCAGCAGCGGGACAACCGTTCCGACGAGCAGGTACTCGCCGAGTTCGGCCATGCGCCGCATCACCGGGGAGAACTCGCGGTTCGGTGCGACGACGCCGAGCACCACCGCCAGGATCAGCAACACCATCGCGGTACCGAAACCGGTCAGCGCCCAACCGCCACCGGCGACGGCGAGGGACACCGTCAGCACGGCCAGCGCGAGAGCACCCGCGACGGTGAGTACACAGGCCTGTGCGAGATCGGTGTGTGAACGTCCGCGAAGACACAGGACCACCGCGACGACCACCGCGTAGATCGCAGGCACCACCGGATGTTGCGGCCACGGCACGACGGTGAGGACGGCCCCGGTCGCGGTGACCGTGGCACCCCCGATGATGATGCCGGTCAGGTAGGCGTTCGCCAGATGCGCCCGCCGCTCCAGGGCGTCGGCACGGGGCAGCGCCATCGCGCCGATCGCGCCGATCCCCTCGATGGCCGGTGCGGGTTCGAGATCGTCGGCGTCGAGGCTCGCGCCCGCCGTGGGGACCGGCGGCAACGGCAGCTTGGCGAGGACGATGGTCAGGCGCGGGGCCACCGCAACGGTCGCCAGGCCCACCGCAGCCCACACCGCAGCGACGTGGGGCACGGTCATCGTCGACAGCAGCGCGGTGACCGCCGCGGACGCGGTGAGCGCAGCCGCCGTCGACGCCGCGGCGTGCAGCACCGGACCGACGGTGGTCAGTCGATAGGAGAGCACCACGGTCAACAAGACCGCCGCGGCCCCGAGTGCCAGATGCGCCGATCCGAAACCTCCGGGAACGCACAGCATCCCAGTGGCGAAGGCGGGTGCGAACGACGTCGCCGAGAGGGTCGCGGCGGTGCCCGGATCGCCGTGGCGCCGGGCGATCAGGGTCGCCGCGACGAGCAGCGCGAGCACCGACACCGCGGCCGGTGCGACAGGCCACAGGGCCTCGGTTGCCGACCGGGCGCCGAGTAGACAGACCGCGGCCACCACCGACGCCGGCACGGCCAACCCGAGCCCGACGATTCGTGCGGCGGCCGGTGACCAGTTGGCGAATCGGGAGTCGTTGAGCCGGGCGATGGCGTCGACGACATCGTCGAACAAGGCCGCCGAATCGCCGGTCGATGCCGTCGACAGCATCAGCAGATCGCCGTCGCGGACACCGGACTCGGCCAGGGATCGGTTGACCGGCAACGGTTCCTGGCCGATCGGCGCGAGTGTCCACCGGGTGCGGTGGGTATGTGGCCGATGGTCGTCGGAACCCGCGTCCGCGTCGTCGACCTCCCGCCCGGCGGGACTGCGCGATTCGATCTGGGCCACCAGCTCACCGATCAGCGCGGCGAGCGGGACCGCTGCCGGCAACGCGATGTCGAGCTGGGTGTTGCCGCCGAGGACCGACACCCGCACCAGTGCGGGCTCGATCGGACCCGAGGCCCCCGCTGCTCCCGAGACCCCTGCCGCTCCCGAGACCCCTGCTGCTCCCGAGACCCCTGCTGCAGCCGAGCCCGACGTGTCCGTCGCGGCCGGCATATCCACAATCGGCATCAACCTGCTCCTCCCCCTGGATTCGCAGTTACCATAACCACACTCCGCATCCGGTTCAGGGGTTGGACACAAGCCGGTGGACAAGTGCGGGGTGTCGGGTCAGGGGAGACCTAGTAGGGGGAACGGGTGACGACGACTGAGGGATTCGTGCGGCGGCCACGCATCACACCGCCGCGGACGCCGGGCGGTGAACTGAACATCGCGCCGCCGCCGGACGTACCGCGGGTGGTACCCGGCGGGCTCCTGATGAAGCTGCTGCCGGTGGTGATGATCGTCGCCGTGGTCGGCATGCTCGCGATGATGGTGGCCACCGGCGGGCGCAACATCCTCAGCAACCCGCTGTTCATGATGTTCCCGCTGATGATGCTGATGTCGATGTTCGGCATGTTCGCGGCCGGTGGTCGCGGCGGCGGAAAACGGGCTGCCGAACTCAACGAGGAACGCAAGGACTACTTCCGCTACCTGGGACAACTGCGTGACGAGGTGGCCGACACCGCTCGTGCCCAACGCGCTGCGCTGGCCTGGACGCACCCGGACCCACGGGTGCTCGGGGAGGTCGTCGGCGGTCGGCGGATGTGGGAACGCAGGCCTGCCGACACCGACTTCGCGCACGCCCGTGTGGGGTTGGGGACCCAACGCCTCGCGACCCGCCTGATGCCGCCGGAGACCGGTCCGCTCGAGGACATCGAACCGGTGTCGATGGTGGCGCTGCGTCGCTTCGTCCGGACCCACTCGGTGGTCCATCGACTACCCACCGCGGTGTCATTGCGCGGCTTCCCGGCGATCAACATCGAAGGGGTGCGGCAGGACACCCGGGAACTGGTGCGCGCCATGGTGATCGGTTTGTGCACCTTCCACGGTCCAGACCATCTGCGGGTGGCGATCGTCACCCGGGATCCCGCCGGGGAGGTCTGGGACTGGGCGAAATGGCTTCCCCATGCCGGTCATCCGTCGATCGCCGACGCGGTCGGGCCGTTCCGGATGATCTATCCGAGTCTGGCCGACCTCGAACTGTCCCTCGGCGCCGATCTCGCCGACCGCGGCCGGTTCAGCCGCTCCGCGCCACCGGTGCCCGGGCAGCACCACCTGGTGGTGGTGATCGACGACGGCCGGGTGGACGGCACCGAACGTCTGGTGAACGATGCCGGGATGTCCGGGGTGACGGTGCTCGACCTGACCGCACCGGCCGACGGTCCCGCCGCCCGCCGCGGGCTGCAACTGGTGGTCGGCGGCGGAAAAGTGGCGGCACGCAGTGCCTTCGGGGTGGAGGAGTTCGCCTCCGGTGACACCTTGACCGTTGCCGAGTGTGAGGCGGTGGCCCGACGGATGGCCCGCTATCGCCCCGCGACGAAGGCGAGTCTGGCCAGCCTCGACGCCGAGGCGTCGGCCACCGATCCGGGCCTGCCGGCGCTGCTCGGCATCGACGACATGGCATCGTTCGATCCGGCCGTGCACTGGCGTGGACGCACCGGACGAGATCGATTGCGGGTGCCGATCGGCTTCACCCCGGCCGGGACCGCGGTGGAACTCGACATCAAGGAGAGTGCGCACGGCGGCACGGGGCCGCACGGACTGTGCATCGGAGCGACCGGTAGCGGAAAGAGTGAGTTCCTGCGAACTCTCGTGGTGGGTATGCTCGCCACCCACTCCCCGGCCGAGCTCAACCTCGTGCTCGTCGACTTCAAAGGCGGTGCAACCTTTCTCGGACTCGACCAGAGTCCACACGTCGCCGCGGTGATCACCAACCTCGAGCAGGAACTGGCGATGGTCGACCGGATGAAGGATGCGTTGTCGGGGGAGCTCAACCGACGTCAGGAACTGCTGCGGGCCGCGGGGAACTTCGCCAACGTCACCGAGTACGAGCAGGCCCGGCGGGCCGGTGCCACGCTCGCACCGCTACCCGCCCTGTTCGTGATCGTCGACGAGTTCTCCGAACTGCTCGCGCAGAAGCCGGATTTCGCGGAGCTCTTCGTCGCGATCGGTCGACTCGGCCGGTCCCTGCACATCCACCTTCTCCTCGCCTCGCAGCGGCTGGAGGAGGGCAAGCTCCGTGGACTCGACTCGCACCTGTCGTATCGCATCGGACTGAAGACCTTCTCGGCCAACGAGTCCCGATCGGTCCTCGGTGTCCCCGATGCCTACCACCTGCCCAGCGTTCCCGGTTCGGCCTACCTCAAATGCGATGCCGCCGAGCCGGTCCGGTTCAACACCAGCTACGTCTCGGGGCCCTACCACTCGCCGGCCGCCCTCCCCGGGACGGTGTCGGCAGGAATAGGGCCCGCCGCCGTGCGGCATCGGATGCGGATGTTCACCGCACTCCCGGTACCGATGGATCCCGATTCCGCCGCGACCGCGGCCCCGGATTCGATCGAGACGCCGGGCGCGATCGCAGATGCCGGGGGATCGGTACTCGACCGCGCGGCGGCGCTGCTGGACGAGGCGCCACCGGAAACGCCCGACACCGACGCCGATCTCGGTTCCGGCACCGCCCCGGCGGTGGTACCGACCCTGCTGCAGACGCTCGTCGGCCGGATCGCGGGTCACGGCCCGAGCGCCCACGAGGTGTGGCTGCCACCGCTCGACGAGTCACCGACCGTCGACGCGTTGGTCGGCGACCGGGACTTCGGCCTGCCCGCCACCACCGGGTCGCTGCGGGTTGCGGTGGGCATCGTCGACCGGCCCTTCGACCAGCGTCGTGACGTGCACGTCCTGGACCTGTCCGGGGCGGCGGGCAATGTCGCGGTGGTCGGCGGCCCCCAGACCGGCAAGTCGACGGCCCTGCGCAGTCTCATCCTGTCGGCGGCGGCGACGCACACCCCCGAACAGGTGCAGTTCTATGTTCTCGACTTCGGTGGCGGTGCGCTCACCGGCATCGCAGGCCTGCCGCATGTGGGTTCGGTTGCCACCCGCGGCGACCTGGATGCGGTGCGGCGCACCGTCGCCGAGGTGGCCGCGATCATCCGGGCGCGCGAATCCCGGTTCGTGCGACTGGGGATCGAGTCGATGGCCGACTATCGGGCACGGCGACGCGACTGGATGACCACCGGGGCGTGCACCGACGACGATCCGCTCGCCGACGATCTGCACGGGGACGTCTTCCTGGTGATCGACGGGATCGGGGTGGTCCGTTCCGAACTCGACTTCCTCGAGGACCAGATCGCCACGATCGCCACACAGGGACTGTCCTACGGTGTGCACCTGGTGGTCAGCGCCACCAGGTGGGCCGACGTCCGCCCGGCGATGCGGGATCTGATCGGCAGTCGCGTCGAACTACGCCTCGGTGATGCGATGGACTCCGAGGTCGGGCGGCGTGAGGCGTCGACGGTCCCGCACGGCCGCCCCGGCCGCGGACTGAGCCCCGACGGACTGCACCTGCTGATCGCCCTGCCGCGTCTCGACGGTGACCCGTCACCGGCATCCCTGCCCGGTGGGGTGGCCCTGGCCGTGGCCGCCGTCGGTGCCGCCTACGACGATCGGGCGGCGATGCCGGTCCGCAAACTCGGCACCGAGATCTCCCTCGAGAGCGTGCGCGAGCTGGTCGCCGCCGGTGGTGTCGCGTTGCGGCCGAACCAGGTGGTGATCGGTGTCGGCGAACTCGAACTGAGCCCGGTGGTCCTGGACTTCACCACCCAACCGCACTTCATGGCCTTCGCGGACGCCGAATGCGGAAAGACTGCACTGCTGCGCGCGATCGTCACCGGGCTGGTCGCGAACTCGACGCCGGAGGAGGTCAAGATCGTCCTCGTCGACTACCGCCGCACCCTGCTGAGCGTGATCACCGGAGACCACCTTGCCGGGTATGCCAGTACCGGGGAGAACGCGACGACGATGATGCGTCAGCTCGCCGCGTACTTCACCAAACGGCTGCCCCCGGAAGACCTCACCGTCGAGCAGCTCCGCGATCGCAGCTGGTGGTCGGGTCCGGACGTGTACGTGATCGTCGACGACTACGACATGGTCGCCACGTCGTCGGGCAATCCGCTTCTGGCACTGCTGGATCTGGCCGCCCACGCCCGCGACATCGGGATGCATCTGGTGCTGGCCCGCCGCTCGGGCGGGCTCGGCCGCGCGATGTTCGACCCGGTGATCGCACGCCTGAAGGACCTCTCCTGCGACATGCTGCTGATGAGCGGGGACCGGGACGAGGGGTACATCACCGGACGCACCCGGCTGCAGCGACTGGTACCCGGGCGCGGAGAACTGGTGTCTCGCACTCGGGTCCAGGAGATGATCCAGGTGGGGCTGGCGGACTCGGACCCCGGGCCGACGCGGTAACGCGGGGATCGTCATGGTGATCGAGCTGTCCGACGCCGGATCGGTGGTACCCGAGTCGGTCTCATCCGCGGAAGTATCCGCGGTGGTGGGCCCGGTCGTGGTGGACCTCGGCTACGGGCACACCCGCATCGGTGCGGTGCCGGGACCCGATCTGACCGGACTGATGGACGCGATCGATGCCGACCGGATCGTCCTCGACGGCGTTGCGGTGATGGTGGAGCAGCGGTGGACCGAGATCTTCACCCGGTGGTCGGAATCGTGTGGGGCGTCGCTGATCATCGGACATCCGAGCACCTGGGGTGCGGTCCGCGCCGGTGTCCTGCGTCGTGCCGCCGCGCGCGTCCCGGCAGACATCGACGTGGTGCCGCGGGCGGTGCTGATCGCCCGCGGCCACACCGACACCACCGTGTCGCGGTGTGCGGTGGTGGAGACGACACATCTGCCGCGGTACCCGGCCGGTTCGGCACCGACGTGGGATGTGCAATGCCTGCGCCGCCGCGGCGGTGACTGGGAGATCGAGGCGAGTGCCGTCGTCGCTGTCACCGGTGCCGGAGCCGACCGCGTCGAGGTGGAGGCGGCCGTCGACGACGGCATCGAGGTGGTGTTCGTCGACGGGGCGATCCCGGCCGAACGTGCCGCGGCGGTCGACGCGATCGGCCGGCACACGGTGGCCGGACGAATTCTCCAGGTGGATCCGCAGCTGATCGCGCGGTGGGGTGCACGCACCCGGCGGGCGGCCCTCGGCACCGGCCCGGGGCCCGCCGCCGGCGACGAGCCCACGACGTCACGCAGCATCCGATGGATCTGGGTGGCCGCGGCATGTGCGACCGCGGTGGCCGCCGTGGCGGCCGGGGTGGGGATCTGGCAACACGACGGACCGGCCGGGCCGCACACCGACGACGTCACGGTGGGACGCACCACGCTCACGGTGCCCGGCGACTGGCATCGCAGTGATCCGCCCGCACCGTCGGGGACGGCCGGCCCGGGCTCGCAGACGCGCACCGTGTTCGCCGCCGGCGACGACGGCTCCCGCATCCTCCTGGTCCAGAGCCCGGTACGGGCCGGGTCGACGCCGGCCTCGGTGTCCACCAGCCTGCACAACCGGATCCGGCAGCGCGGCGACGATGTCGTCACCGAGTTCTCGCCGTCCACGCGCTATGCCGGGCGGGATGTGATCAGCTATCGCGAGGCCCCGGTGTCGGGGGCGCCGATCCGCTGGTACGTCCTGGTCGACGACGATCTGCAGGTGAGTGTCGGGTGTCAGGGCGGAACCGGCGCGGAGACGATCGACGGCCCGTGCGCCGAGGCGGTGGCGTCGGTACGGATCGGGCCCGGCTGAGGCATTTTGACCCTGAACTGCGCGATCCCGTACTCTGGATCGCTGGTGCGTGGCACCTGGTCACCCTCGTGGTGTTCCGGGTAGTCGAGTCCCGGGTCCCCACTGGTCGCCGGGTGTTCCTCTGCCGCTGCATCTGACCAGCACCGTCGACAAGAGTTGAAGGACCAACTGTGTCTACCTACACCCCGAAGGCCGGTGACATCACACGCACGTGGCATGTCATCGACGCCACCGACGTGGTGCTCGGCCGGCTGGCCGTGCAGAGCGCGAACCTGCTCCGCGGCAAGCACAAGCCCACCTACGCCCCCCACATGGACGGTGGCGACTTCGTCGTCATCATCAATGCCGAGAAGGTCGCGCTGACCAACAACAAGGCGCAGACCAAGCTCAACTACCGCCACTCCGGTCACCCGGGTGGCCTGAAGGCCCAGACCACCGCCGAGCTGCTCGAGTCGCACCCCGAGCGCGTCCTGGAGAAGGCCATCAAGGGCATGCTTCCCCACACCAAGCTCGGACGCGCCATGGCCTCCAAGCTGAAGGTCTACGCCGGCCCGAACCACCCCCACGCGGCCCAGCGCCCCGTCCCCTTCGAGATCAAGCAGGTGGCCCAGTGACCAACGAGAACATTTCGGACGAGGCCGTGGAGGCCGCCGTGGAAAATGCTGCCGAGGTCCAGGCCGATGCCGGTGACGACACCGCTGCCGCCGAGACCGCTGTCGAGCAGGCCGTCGAGGCCGTCGAGGCTGTCGAAGAGGCCACCGACGACTACGACGCCGACGTTGCCGTCGACGACGATGCCGTCGCCGACCGCGGCCCGGTCGTCATCGACCGCCCGATCCAGACCGTCGGTCGCCGCAAGGAGGCCGTCGTGCGCGTCCGCCTGGTGCCCGGTACCGGCGACTTCCGCCTCAACGGCCGCACCATCGAGGACTACTTCCCGAACAAGGTGCACCAGCAGCTGATCAAGGCTCCGCTGGTCACCGTCGAGCGGACCGAGTCCTTCGACATCCACGCACGCCTCGTCGGCGGTGGCCCCTCGGGTCAGGCCGGTGCGCTGCGTCTGGCGATCGCCCGTGCCCTCATCGAGGTCACCCCGGAGGATCGCCCGGCCCTGAAGAAGGCCGGCTTCCTCACGCGCGACCCGCGTGCGGTCGAGCGCAAGAAGTACGGCCTGAAGAAGGCCCGCAAGGCGTCGCAGTACTCCAAGCGCTGACTTGTCACGCCTTTTCGGAACCGACGGCGTCCGAGGCCTGGCCAACTCCGAGCTCACCTGCGAGCTCGGGTTGCGCCTGGCCTCGGCCGCCGCGGTCGTCCTCGGTACCGGTACCCGACCCCGTGCGGTCGTGGGCCGCGATCCCCGTGCCTCCGGCGAGATGCTGGAGGCCGCGGTGTGCGCAGGCCTGGCCGCCGCGGGTGTCGACGCGATCCGGGTGGGCGTGCTGCCCACACCGGCGATCGCCTTTCTGACCGCCGACTACGACGCCGCCTTCGGCGTCATGATCTCGGCATCCCACAATCCCATGCCGGACAACGGCATCAAGTTCTTCGGCGCCGGCGGGCACAAGCTCGACGACGACGTCGAGGACCGGATCGAGGCCGCGATGGCCGCCGACGATCACCCGCGCCCGACCGGCGGTGACGTCGGCCGTCTGCTCGACGCCCCCGACGCGGAGGAGCGGTACGCCCGCCACCTCGCCGCGGCGATCGACGTGCGCCTCGACGACGTGACCGTGGTGGTCGACTGCGCCAACGGCGCCGCCTCCGCGGTGGCACCCCACGTGTACGCGGCCGCAGGCGCGACGGTCATCCCGATCTACGCCGAACCCGACGGCATCAACATCAACGAGGGCTGCGGGTCCACCCACATGGACAAGCTGCAGGACGCGGTGCTCGAACACGGCGCCGACCTGGGGCTGGCCCACGACGGTGACGCCGACCGGTGCCTGGCCGTCGACTCCACCGGCGGACTCGTCGACGGCGACCACATCCTGGCCATCCTCGCCTCGGCGATGCACCGGAAGGGCCGGCTGCACGAGGACGTGCTGGTGGCGACGGTGATGAGCAACCTGGGTCTGCACATCGCGATGCGTGAGGCGGGAATCTCCCTGCACACCACCGCTGTCGGCGATCGCTATGTCCTCGAGGAACTGCGACGCGGTGGCTACTCGCTCGGCGGTGAACAATCCGGCCACATCGTGGTACCCGGCTCGGGTACCACCGGTGACGGCATCCTCACCGGGCTGCTGCTGATGGCCGAGATGGTCGAGAACTCGAAGCGTCTGGCCGATCTCGCGTCGATCGTGACCGTCCTGCCGCAGGAACTGATCAACGTGCGCGTTGCGGACAAACATGCCGTGGCACAGGCGCAATCGGTGACCGACGCGGTGGCCAAGGCCGAGACCGAACTCGGCGAGACCGGTCGAATCCTTTTGCGGCCCTCGGGAACCGAGCAACTGGTCCGCGTGATGGTCGAGGCGCCCACGCCGGAACTGGCGCTGGGGATCGCCGAGCGCGTCGCGGGCGTGGTCGCGACGGTCGGGGAGTGACGATGGCGGTGGAGACCTCGGTCCCGCGTGCCGTCCTCTTCGACTTCTCCGGCACCCTCTTCCGGTTCGAGGCCCGCGACGAATGGTTCGCGGGACTCCACGACGCGCAGGGCCGGCCCCTGCACGTCGACGCACAGGCGGACCTGATCCGCCGGATGACCCAGCCGGTCGGGATGCCCGCAGATCTGACCGGCGACGACCGGATCGCCTGGGAGCAACGCGATCTCGATCCCGCGAAGCATCGTCGGGCCTACCTGGCGGTGCTGCGGGCGTCGGGCCTGACCGTTCCCGGCCATGCCGAGAAGCTGTATGCGCGGATTCTCGACCCGCACTCCTGGGTCCCGTTCCCCGACACCGCGGCCGTACTCGCCGGCCTTGCCGCACAGGGCATCGCGGTGGGGGTGGTCAGCAACATCGCCTTCGATCTCCGCGAGGTCCTGGCCCTGCACGGACTCACCGGACATGTCGGGGCGTGGGCGCTGTCGTACGAGGTCGGCGTGATCAAGCCGGACCCGCGGATCTTCCAGGCCGCCCTCGACGGTCTCGGCGTGCCGCCCGAACAGACGCTGATGATCGGTGACAGCGAACACGCCGACGGCGGATCGCGCACCCTCGGATGCGCCTTCGAACTCGTCGCGGACGGTCCGGTGACACAACGTCCGGACGCGCTGATCTCAGCCGTCGCCGCGCACGGCGTCACCATCCCCGCAGCCGACTGATCCCCGCGAGGTCGATCCGGTCGCGACGCCGCGGCGGTCCTGCTCCACGTGGCCGGCGCCGCAGACGGCCCTTTTCCCGGTTCGGCGTTTCTGCACCCCGGTACCCGGCGGTGCCGATACCGTCGGCTACCACATCCGGTGGGCTCGTGGACCGGAAATCCGTCCCCTGTGCACCACGCCCCCGATCTGTGGGTGATGGGTCTTCGGCGGGTGGGTGTCGGACCCGGGCGTTAGGCTGTGACCCATCTCATGACCGCCTGCGATGGCGGTGTCCAGGGGAGGGGCGGGGATGACGGGTGCGGATGGGGCACACATGCGGATGGACGTCGATCAGGTGACGGCCGTCGTCGGCTACTACCGGCGGGTCGCGCAGGTGGTCGACGCGGCTGCTGCCGACCTCGACGGCGACGCATTCGGATCGTGGTGCGGCCCCGATCACGACGAACTCGGCCGGCGTTTCGCCCAGACCGCGGGCCTGCTCGCCGACCGGCTCCGCGTGCAGGCCGCATCCGCGTCGTCACTGGCCGAGACGCTCGGTCGGGGAGTGGCCCATGTGGTGGCCGCCGACGACGAGGCCGCCGGGGCGTTGCATCCGGACGCGGGAACGCAGTGATGACCGCGCCGCGCACGGATTCCCTTGCCGCGCTGCGTGATCAGGCCATCCGCGGAGTCGAGGACCTGATCGCGGTGCTCGGAACGGGTCGCCTGCTGGGTATGCACGTACCGGGCGATGACGAGATCCGGTCGATGCTCACCTCCGTCGGCGGTGTGGACGTCGACGGTCTCGCCGCAGACGCCCGACGGCTGGCATCGGCCCACCGTGCCGTGGCCGACCGGCTGCATCGGCTAGCCGAACAGCAGGTACGTCTCGACGCCGGCTGGGTCTCGGAGGCCGGGCGGGTGGTGCTCGGACTGGTGATCGAACACCAGCGCCGGGCAGAAGCCGACCTGCATGCGCTGCGGTCGGTGTCGGATGCGGCGAACGCCGCGGCAGCGGGCATCGACCAGATCCTGCGCACCTGGTATCTCACGGTGGCGCGTCTGTCGAGTCCGATGGTGGCCGGAGTGCCGGTACCCGAGATCCCCGCCCGGGTGCTGACCGGGCAGATCCCGCTGCAGGTCGTCATCGATGACGTCGGATCTCGGATAACGCTGTTGCGCAATGCCTCCGACTCCGCACAGCAGGGGATCGGCGGGGTCCTCGCGGTGCTGTCGAGGACCTCGGACACATGGGATGACGGCGAGCTCGGCGACCCACGCGGCCAGGCGGGCACGGCGGTGCGTGCCGAGTTGCCGGACGACCCGCACGCCGACCGGCGCACCGCGGGACCCGACACGGATCGGACGGGCGCGCCGCCGGCGGGCATCGCGCAGCCGGTCGACGTCCCACCCGCCGCCGACGTGCCGTTCACCCTGTCATCGGACGAACCGTCGTCGGACGAACCGTCACCGGACACGGCACCGTCCGGTGCGCCTGCGCCGCGGCACGTCGAGCCCCCGGCGAACGATCCGGGCCATCCGGCGGGACGGACCACCGACGACCCGGGCGCCCGCCCCCAGACGATCCCGGCGCCGCCGCCCACCGGGTCGCCAGAGACCACGCAATCCGACACCACGCAATCCGACACCACGCAATCCGATACGGCCACACCGCACGTCGCCACCCCGGACGCGGCCACACCGGCGTCACCCGGTGTACCCGAACCGCCGTCCCGGCCGGCACCGCCGGTTCCCGACGCCTCCTCCACCCAGTCCGATCTCGCGCTCGCCGGTGATCAGTGAACACCGCCGACCAGATCGAACAGATCGCCCGCGCCACCACCACCCGGCTGGCGGAGGCATCGCGGGAGTTCAGCGCCGTGCAGCGTCGGCTCTCCGGGGTCGCCGACCAGCACCGGCAGGCCACCGCCGATGCCACCGCCCGACTCCGCGCCGACCTCGAGGTGGCCGCCGATGCGTGCGACAGTCCCACCCCGCGAATCCTGCTCCCGGCCGACGTGGCCGAGGCCAGTCCCCACCGCGGGCGCCACTCCGAATAGGCTGTGTGACGTGTTCGGCACAAGTGGTTCCAAGAAGCCGTCGAAGCCTCCGGCCAAGCTCATGAAGACCTTGGCCCGACGCGGTCCGCACCGGGTGCTGTCCGGCAGCCTCGGGATCGTCGGGATGGACGGCCGGGTGTTCGCGCCGTCCGAGGGGACGCACCTGCCCGCAGTGGCCTTCGGCCATCACTGGCTCACCGGGAGCAGCCGCTACCGCGACCTCCTCTACCACCTGGCCTCCTGGGGCATCGTGGTCGCCGCCCCGGACGGGCAGCGTGGTCTGATGCCATCTGACGTCGGGTTCGCCGGTGAACTGCGGTCTGCGCTGTCGGTGGTGTCGCATGCGCCGCTCGGCGACGGCGGCATCACCGTCGACCCCCGTCGCGTCGGCTATGTGGGGCACGGATTCGGTGCATCTGCCGCGGTGATCGCGGCGTCATCGGATGTGGTGGCCGGTCAGCCGCCCATCGAGACCAAGGCGGTGGTGGCGCTGTTCCCGGCGCCCACCACACCGGTGCTGGAGCCGGCCGCCGCGACCGTGACCGCACCGGGGCTCATCCTGGCCTCGCCGACAGCCCTCGACACCGTCGACGCCAACGCCCGCCCCCTGGCCCGCGCCTACGGGGGCGATGTGGTGTTGCGCACCCTGCTCGGCGCCAGTAGCCGCGGCCTGCTCGAGCGCCGCACGCCCAAGTCGCTGGTCGGCATCAACGGGGCGGACAAGCTGACCCACACCCAGGTCAGGGCTCTGCTGACCGGATTCCTGCTGCATTCGCTGACCCTGGACACCGACTACGCCGGGTTCGCCGATCCGGCCGCCGTCATCGGAAAGACCCTGGTCGCAGACCCCGAGGTGACCCCGGAGGGAGAACTGGATCACGTGTCGGCGTTGCTCGGCGCCAAACCGCGCAAGCGGCGTGGCAAGGCCACTGCAGAAATCCCGGTACCCTGACGACTTATGTGTGGAATCGTCGGATACGTGGGGGGCCGCGACGCCCTCGACATCGTGGTCGAAGCGCTTCGGCGTATGGAGTACCGCGGTTATGACTCGGCCGGTGTGGCGATCCTCGACGGGCAAGGTCACACCGCGATCGAGAAGAAGGCCGGTCGGCTGGAGAACCTCGACAAGCAGATCGCCACGGTCGGCCGGGACTCGCTGGCCGGCAGCACCGGCATGGGACACACCCGGTGGGCCACGCACGGTCAGCCCACCGATCGCAACGCCCATCCGCATGTGAGCCTCGACGGCAAGATCGCCGTCGTCCACAACGGCATCATCGAGAACTATGCGCCGCTGCGAGCCGAGCTGGAGGCCGAGGGCGTCGAGTTCGCATCCGACACCGACACCGAGACCGCGGTCCACCTGATCTCGCGGGAGTACACGCAGGGTGCGACCGCCGGTGATTTCGTGGCCAGCGCCTACGCCGCACTGCGTCGGCTCGACGGTGCGTTCACCCTGGTCTTCACGCACTCCGATCACCCGGACACGATCGTCGCCGCACGCCGGTCCACGCCGCTGGTGGTGGGCGTGGGCGACGGCGAGATGTTCGTCGCCTCGGATGTCACCGCCTTCATCGAGCACACCCGTGATGCCGTCGAGCTCGGCCACGACGAGGTCGTCGTGATCACCGCCGACAGCTACACCGTCACCGACTTCGATCAGGAGCCCCGCGAGGGCAAGCCGTTCCACATCGACTGGGACCTCGCCGCCGCCGAGAAGGGCGGCCACGACTTCTTCATGCTCAAGGAGATCGCCGAGCAGCCCGCCGCACTGGCCGACACCATGCTCGGCCACCTCGAGGACGGCCGCATCGTCCTCGACGAGCAGCGGCTGACCGACGACGACCTGCGCGATGTCGACAAGGTCTTCGTCGTCGCCTGTGGCACCGCCTATCACGCCGGTCTGCTCGCCAAGTACGCCATCGAGCACTGGACCCGGCTGCCCGTCGAGGTGGAACTGGCCAGCGAGTTCCGCTACCGCGATCCGGTGCTCGACCGATCGACGCTGGTCGTCGCGATCTCGCAGTCCGGCGAGACCGCCGACACCCTGGAGGCCGTCCGGCACGCCAAGGACCAGAAGGCCCGGGTCCTGGCGATCTGCAACACCAACGGCGCGCAGATCCCGCGTGAATCCGACGCGGTGCTCTACACCCACGCCGGCCCGGAGATCGGTGTCGCATCCACCAAGTGCTTCCTGGCGCAGATCGCCGCCGCCTACATGGTCGGTCTGGCGCTGGCCCAGGCGCGTGGCACCAAATACGCCGACGAGGTGGCCCGCGAGTTCGCGGCGATGGAATCGATGACCGAGGCCGTGCGCGAGGTCCTCGACACCATGGAGCCGGTCCGCGAGCTCGCGCGGTCGCTCGCCCATCACAACACCGTGCTGTTCATCGGTCGCCACGTCGGGTACCCGGTGGCACTCGAGGGTGCGCTCAAGCTCAAGGAGCTCGCGTACATGCATGCCGAGGGGTTCGCCGCCGGTGAACTCAAACACGGCCCGATCGCCCTGATCGAGGACGGCCTGCCGGTGATCATCGTGATGCCGTCACCGGCCGGGCGTGCCCTGCTGCACTCCAAGATGGTGTCCAACATCCGCGAGATCCAGGCGCGAGGTGCGCGCACCATCGTCATCTCCGAGGCCGACGACGTGGCCGCCCAGACGGTCGCCGACCACTTCATCGCGATCCCCAGCACACCGACGCTGCTGCAGCCGCTGGTGTCGACGGTGCCGCTGCAGGTCTTCGCCGCGACGGTCGCCCAGACCCGCGGATACGACGTCGACAAGCCGCGTAACCTCGCCAAGTCGGTCACGGTCGAATAGTCCGCCATGCCGGTCAGCCTTCTCACCGCAGAACAGGTTCGTGTGGCCGAGCGTTCCACCGGTGAGCTGCTCGCCAACGGCACACTGATGCGCCGGGCCTCGCACGGTGTGGCGCAGGTGGTGGTCGGCCGGCTCGCCGCCACCGGCGGCTGCTACGGCCGCACGGTGGGGATCGTCGTCGGTGCCGGTGACAACGGCGGGGATGCCCTGTTCGCGGGCGCCGAGCTGGCGCGTCGCGGGATCCGGGTCACCGCAGTGCTCCTGGCTCCGGACAAGGCTCATCCGAAGGCGCTGCTCGCCTTCGGCTCCGCCGGCGGCCGACTCGGGACCGAACTGCCCCGCGGTCTCGACGTGGTGATCGACGGAGTCGTCGGGATCGGTGGTCGGGGACCGTTGCGGCCCACCGCCGCAAAGGTGTTCGCCGAGGTGGCGCCGTCGACGGTCGTCGTCGCGGTGGACCTTCCCTCCGGAGTGGATGCCGACACCGGAGTGGTGCACGATCCGGCGGTCCGCGCCGACATCACCGTGACCTTCGGTGTGCGCCGCCGTGCCCATCTGCTGGCCGGGCCGCAGTGCGGGCGAATCGTGGTGGTGGACATCGGACTTCCCGCCGACCACGAAGGCGATCCGGATGTCGCCGAGGAATATGCACCCGGGGAGATCCGGCTGCAGGCACTCACCGACGCCGACATCGCCGCGGCATGGCCCATCCCCGGTGCCCATGACGACAAGTACACCCAAGGCGTGGTCGGGGTGATCGCCGGCTCGCATCGCTACCCGGGGGCGGCCATCCTGTCCACCGGTGCGGCGGTCGCCGCCACGTCGGGGATGGTGCGCTACGTCGGTTCGGCACATGCCGAGGTCGTCGCACACCGGCCGGAAGTGGTTGCGGTACCGGAACTCTCCGAGGCCGGACGGGTGCAGGCGTGGGTGATCGGTCCCGGCGCCGGCACCGACGACGCCGCCCTGGAACGGTTGCGGACAGTACTCGCCACCGATCTGCCGGTCCTCGTCGACGCCGACGCACTGACGGTGCTCGCCGCGCACCCCGACCTCGTCATCGGCCGGGACGCGCCGACCCTGCTCACCCCACACGCCGGCGAATTCGCCCGTCTCACCGGCGAACCCGTCGGCGCCGACCGCCTGGCCGCCGTCGCCGGCCTGGCCAAACGCTGGGGTGCCACGGTGCTGTTGAAGGGACGGATCACCCTCGTCGCCCAGGCCGATGGCACCGTCTACGGCAACGACGCCGGATCGTCGTGGGCTGCGACCGCAGGTGCCGGAGACGTGCTCTCCGGGATCGCCGGATCGCTCCTGGCCGCCGGCCTTCCCCCGATCTGGGCCGGGGCGGCCGCCGCCCGGGTCCATGCCCACGCGGCACGGAACGCCGCATCCGGTGCCCCCATCGGCGCCTCGGATCTGCTTGCCGCACTGCGCCCCACGATCCGAGAGTTACTGGCGCCCTGAGCGTCACCGGACAGGTTGCCGCACCTACTTCGCTGATTCAGCCGTGTCGAAATCTCTGCGGCCTGTGTTGGGTGGTGGCCACGTCGGACGTGGTTGCGTTGGCGACGTCGGCTCAACCATCAACTGGGCGTTGCTGATTGAGTAGGGCGTCCTCCGTGATTGGGTTGCGCCTTCTTTGCTGATTGAGCCGGGACCGAGCATCGCGAGGACCCGTGTCGAGATCTCCGTAGCTTGGGTTGGGTGGTGAGCATGTCGGGGGTGGTTGCGTTGGCGTCGTCGGCTGTCTGAGGTTTCGACTCGTCTCGTCGCTGCGCTCCTCGTCGGCTCAACCATCAACCGCTGCTTGCTGATTGATCCGGGCCTTCTACGATGATTGAGCCGGGACCGAGCATCGCGAGGTCCCGTGTCGAAATCTCCGCAGCTTGGGTGGGTGGTGAGCATGCCGGGGGTGGTTGCGTTGGCGACGTCGGCTGTCTGAGGTTTCGACTCGCCTTGTCGCTTCGCTCCTCGTCGGCTCAACCATATACTGGGCGTTGCTGATTGAGTGGGACGTCATCCGTGATTGGGTTGCGTCTTCTTTGCTGATTGAGCCGGGACCGAGCATCGCGAGGACCCGTGTCGAAATCTCCGCAGCCGACGTCGGGTGGTGACCACGTCGGGGGTGGTTGGGTTGGCGAGTTCGGCTGTCTGAGGTTTCGACTCGTCTCGTCGCTGCGCTCCTCGTCGGCTCAACCATATACTGGGCGTTGCTGATTGAGTGGGACGTCATCCGTGATTGGGTTGCGTCTTCGTTGCTGATTGAGCCGGGACCGAGCATCGCGAGGACCCGTGTCGAAATCTCCGCAGCCGACGTCGGGTGGTGACCACGTCGGGGGTGGTTGGGTTGGCGAGTTCGGCTGTCTGAGGTTTCGACTCGTCTCGTCGCTGCGCTCCTCGTCGGCTCAACCATCCACTGGGCGTTGCTGATTGAGTGGGACGTCATCCGTGATTGGGTTGCGTCTTCGTTGCTGATTGAGCCGGGACCGAGCATCGCGAGGACCCGTGTCGAAATCTCCGCAGCCGACGTCGGGTGGTGACCACGTCGGGGGTGGTTGGGTTGGCGAGTTCGGCTTCTGAGGTTTCGACTCGCCTTGTCGCTTCGTTCCTCGTCGGCTCAACCATCAACCGCTGCTTGCTGATTGATCCGGGCCTTCTACGATGATTGAGCCGGGACCGAGCATCGCGAGGACCCGTGTCGAAATCTCCGCAGCTTGGGTGGGTGGTGAGCATGCCGGGGGTGGTTGCGTTGGCGACGTCGTCTGTCTGAGGTTTCGACACGTCTCGTCGCTGCGCTCCTCGTCGGCTCAACCATATACTGGGCGTTGATGATTGAGTAGGACGTCATCCGTGATTGGGTCGCGGCTTCTTTGCTGATTGAGCCGGGACCGAGCATCGCGAGGACCCGTGTCGAAATCTCCGCAGCCGACGTCGGGTGGTGACCACGTCGGGGGTGGTTGCGTAGGCGACGTCGGCTCAACCATCTACGGCCAGTGCTTGATCGAGCAGCGCATCCGTTGTCGAGCGGGTCGCGGGACCTCGGACTACCGATGGGCGCCGTGGACGGTTTCGCTCGCGCGGTGATGTGCGGCGATGACGTCGCGATACCAGAACCAGGAATCCTTACGGGTCCGGTGTCCGGTGGCGAAGTCGACGTGGATCAGGCCGAAGCGCTCCTGGTATCCGGCAGCCCACTCGAAGTTGTCGAGCGCAGACCACACGTAGTAGCCACGTACATCGACTCCTGCCTCGATGGCGTCGCCGACAGCGTCGAGGTGTCGCCGCAGGTAGTCCACCCGGGCGGGGTCGGCGACGCGGCCGTCGACGGGATCGGGATCGTGGTAGGAAGCACCGTTCTCGGTCACCACCACCGGCGGGAGGTTCGGGTATCGCCGATCAAGGGTGACCAGGATGTCGGTGAGACCCGACGGGATCACCGACCAGCCGAAGTCGGTCTTCTCGACACCCTCGAACGGCACCGGCGAGAACGGCATCCCGGCCGGGATGTCGACCTCGAGAACGCCGCTGTAGTCCTTGTCCGGGCGTGGCGCCTCGATCTTCGTCGGCTCGTAGTAGTTCACGCCGTAGAAGTCGAGCGGCGCCGAGATGACCGCAAGGTCTGCGGCGAGTGCGTCGTCGTCGAGACCTGTCGTGGCCGTGACCAGCGCGGTGATCTCGCGCACCGGGTAGCGGCCGAGGAGGATCGGATCGGAGAAGGTCCAGTTGGTGAGGATCTCGAATGCCTCGGCGGCCTCGATGTCCTCGGTGGTGGTGCTCGCCGCCTCGACCGGGAAGTGCTGGCTGACCACACCCACCCGGAAGCCACCTGCCGCACGAAGACACTGCACGGCCAGCCCGTGTGCCAGGAGCTGATGGTGGGCCGCGGGGAGCGCACCGAGTCCGAGGCCGGCCGCGGGCGCATGGTCGGTCAATGCATACCCGTACAGGGCATGGACATTCATCTCGTTGAGGGTCAGCCAGTCCTTGACCCGGTCGCCGAGGCGCGCCACCACCACGTCCACATAGTCGGCGAGCGCGTGCGCGGTGTCCCGATTCATCCATCCACCACGGTCCTGCAGTGCGACCGGCAGATCCCAGTGATACAGCGTGGGAACGGGACGGATTCCGGCAGAAAGGGTCTCGTCGACGAGCCGGTCGTAGAAGTCCAGTCCTGCGGCGTTGATCTCGCCGGTGCCCTGCGGGATGATCCGCGGCCAGGAGATCGAGAACCTGTAGTCGTCGACGCCGAGCTCACCGAGCAAGGCGACGTCTTCGCGGTAGCGGTGATAGTGGTCGGCGGCCACCGCGGGGGTGTCGCCGTGGCGAATCCGTCCGGGTTCGGCGGCGAAGACGTCCCAGATACTCACGCCTCGTCCGTCTTCGGTTGCCGCGCCCTCGATCTGGATGGCAGCGGTCGACGCACCGAACCGGAATCCGGCCGGCAGTGCACGTTGAACGGGGTCGGTCATGGCAGTTCTCACTCCTCGAAATCGTTGGCTCACCGGATCACGGTGATCCGTCGGACACACACAACAGCGATCACGGCCGCCACGACCCCCAGGCCGTAGAAGCCCGGATAGCCCAACGCGCTGGTCACCACCGGCGCAGCGATCAGCGGGGCGAGCACCTGCGGCAACGAACTGGCGATGTTGGCGACACCGAGCATCGTGGCGGCCGACTCGTCGTCGGGGAGGGTGGCGGTGACTATGGCGATGTCGACTGCCAGATACAGGCCCCACCCGAGACCCACCAGGACGGCGGCGACGATGGTGGTGGACCACGTGGCGAATCCGCCCAGCACGGCCGTGCCGAGACCGACCCCGACCGCACCGGCGATCACAAAGGACCGACGACGTGCGATGCGATCCGACCAGATACCGCCGACGGCCGCCGCAGCCGCGCTGAGCAGGACATTGACCACGGTGACGAGCAGCACCTGGCCTGCGGGGTCGGCGATCCCCACCTCGTCGGAGAGGTAGTAGAAGAGATAGAGCATGACGATGGCGTTGACCATGTTCATGGCACAGCGCATCGCCCACGCCCACGCGAAGTCCCGGGTCAGGCGGAACGTCCAGCCGCCGGCGGACGACGGTCCGCGCGCCGATTCGGTACGAGGATTGCCGAGTTGCACGACGATCACCGCCGAGATCAGCGCCGGGGCGGCCACCGCGAGCGCCACATAACCCAGTGGACCCGGTCCCACGACCGTCGCGGCGACCGTGCCGAGGACCACGCCCACGATCTGGCCGACCCCGAACATCGAACCCACCAGACCGCGTTCGTCTTCGGGGACCTGGTCGGCGATCAATGCGGTGAAGGCGGCGAACGGGCCGTTGAAACCGGCTTGCACCAACGCCCATCCGGCCACCATCGCCGCCAGACCGTGCGCCGAGGACAGGACGAGCAGACCCGCGACGCCCACCACGGTGCCGGCGACGGCCACCGGGATGCGGCGTCCCCACCGCGATCGGGTGCGGTCGGAGAGCAGACCCCACAACGGATTGGCGATCATCGACACCAGGGCACCCACGCCGGTCACGGTGGCGAGCAGGGACTCCTTGCCGATGCCGGCGTCGTCGGCGATGTCGCGGGACTGCTCGGGCAGCAGGATCTGCAGCGGCCCGAACCACGCTGCGAAGATGCCGATGATCCCCAACATGAGGGCGACGATCCACATCCGGCTCACCCCAGCAGGATTGGGCGACACTGCAGGATTGGACGACACCGCGGGATTCGACGACCCGCCGGGTTTCGGGGTGGCACCGGGAGTCGATGCGGCCGGAGGATTGCCGGGGTCGGTGGGTGTGGTTCCCGGCAGGGAGGGCTCGCGGGGGTCAGTCACGCCGGACCGACTCCCACATGCGGACATAGCCTTCCGCCCCGGACATCAACTGGGCCCGTAGTCGAGGAGCATCGGAACCCGCAGCCTGCAACAGATCTGCATACCAGTCCGCGTAGAGGCCGTACTGCGCGACGCCGTCACGATTCAGGTCGTACGTCCGGGTTCCGAGCACGGCCTTGTCCATGGTGACCCCGTTGATCGCGGTGAACGGATACCGCAGCGGGTCGGAGCTCGCGTCGAGGCGGGGCGGCGCCTGGGGTGCCAGCCCGTTGACGTCGGACCCGTATCCGTATCCGTGGACGGTCAGTCCGGCCGAGTCCGCACGCCATTCGGAGAGGAAGTCGGGCTCGCCGGTACCCGTGTCGCCGGCCGCATAGGCATAGGTGGCGGCGAACCCCGACAGCGCGAGGACATCCCGCGCGATCTGCCGATCCGACCAGGTGTGTGCGGTGAGGATGCCCGCATAGTGGCGGCGTTTGGCGATGTCGAGGACATCGCGTGCCGTGCGTACGCTCATGTGGTCGATGTTGAGGAGCATGCCCCGGTCCATCGCCGATTCCACCGCGTGCCGGCCCAGATCGGTCAGGCCGCGGATGTTGCAGATCGGCCCGGCCGGATACACCGGCAGGGTGGTCCCGGCGGGCAGGTCGACGCGGGCCTCGCGCAGGAGGCGTTCGAGACCGTCGTCGGCGATCGGCTGCGGGTGGTCGGCCTCCCCTCCGGTACAGGAACGTGCCTGCCACCAGTGTCCGGTGGCGATCAGATTGCCCACATTGAGTGCGGCGCCGGTGGTCCCGGGATCGAAACGCGTTCCACCGAGGGCATTGTCGAACTTGTGGACCAGAAAGACATTGCTGACGCCGAGCCGACGCAGTTCGTCGAGGCCCGAGTCGATCTGGGCCGCAGTGCATCCGGGGCGTCCCTGCCATTCCGAACAGCCGAGGATCTCCGAGGATTCCACGCCGACCGACACCGCGAGTTTGCCCGCCGCCGCGACCGCCCGGGCCTGGGCCGGTGAGGTCACGATGCGGAACCACCCCTTGCCTGGGCCCCCGCTGCGCGAGTCGATGTAGGACTGCATCTGGTGCAGTTGCGTGGCCTGCGCCCGGATCTGCGATGTCTCGTCACACGGCCCGGTTCGCTGCGGATACAGCTCGCAGATCACGCGATTGGCCACCAACAGCGTGTTGATCATCCGCAATCCGCCGCGCCAGGCCCGTTCGATCCCGGTGTAGTACGCCTGCTCGTGCAGGAGGGTGTTGTGCCGGGGCCAGTCGGCCATCGTCGGCCAGCCGGCGGTCCCCGCCGCGGGATCGGACCCGCCGACGATGGTCTCGAGCAGTGCCCCGACTCCCAGCCGCGCGTGTGCGGGACAGCCGGCCAACGCGACCTGCGGGCCGGCCTGGTCGAAGGGGCGGCCACAGTGCAGCGATCCGCCGAACGCCGCCGAGGCGTTGAGGTGGGCGTGCGCATCGACGAGCCCCACGATGGGCCGTCCACCGGCGTCGGGCGGCACCGCAGGGGAGTGGGCGGTGTCGGCGGTGGCGGGCACGACACCGATGGTGACGGCCAGGCACACCCCGACGAGGGCGATCAGGGCGGGCCGGATGGGACGCATCAGAGCAGGCCTCCGGTGACGTTGTCGGACAGGACGACTCCCGACCGTACGGGTATCCGGGCGCCAGTGGTCGGGATTGGCATGAGCTGTCCCGACCCGGAGCCGACACGGCGCGCCGGCCCGGGCGTCGCAGCGGTCATGGTCGCTCCAGCGCGGCGAAGGCGGCGTCGGCGATCTCCATGGTCCGTGCGATGTCGGCGGAGGTGAGTGCGGCGTTGACGAAGTGGTTGTGATGGGAGGTCAGGAACACCCCTCGCCGGACGCATTCGGCGATCCAGCGTTGATGGAGATCGAGTGAATCGTCGTCGGCCAGACGCAGATAGAACAGTGCCGGTTCCCCCGAGACGACCAGCCGGTGTCCATGCGTGGCGGCCACCTCGACCAGCCCGTCGGTCAGCTCGGTGCCGAGCCGGCGGAACAGCGCCGGTGCGTCAATCTCGGCCAGCCGGGTGATCGTCGCGATCCCGGCCGCGAACGGGACGGCGCTCATCCAGTAGCTGCCCGTGTAGGTGATCGACGAGACGGGCTCCCGTAGTGCTTCGACACCGCACAGCGCAGAGACGTTGTAGCCGTTGGCCAGAGCCTTGCAGAAGGTGATCAGATCGGCCTTGAACCCGTAGTGGTGGTCGGAGCCCGCCAGATCCAATCGCCATCCGGCCCGCACGTCGTCGACGATCAGCACGATCCCGTACTCGTCACACAACCGGCGGACCTGTTTCCAGTACCCCTCGACCGGGAGTTCGTTGTCGTAGAAGTTGCCGTGCTTGTACGGCTGGGCGATGAGTGCGGCGATCTCACCGCGATGCGCGGCGAAGATCCGCCGGAGATCGGCGATGTCATTCCACCTCGCCTCGATGTTGCCCAGGACGTCCTGCTCGAGAACGCCTGGGTAGTCCAGCTTCTGGGCCCACGGGTCCACCCCGTGATAGTAGCCCTCGAAGAAGACGATGCGCTGGCGGCCGGTGGCGGCGCGGGCGGTCATCACGGCCAATGTGGTGACGTCACCGCCGTTCTTGGCGAAGAACGCCCAGTCCGCGCAGGCCACGGTGTCGGTCAGCAGTTCGGCGAACTCGACCATCGTCGACCCGGGAATGGAGACGACGTCTTCTCGGCGTGCCTGTCGCTGTGCGGCTTCGGCGACGATCGGGTCGTTGTAGCCCAATACATTCGGCCCGTACCCACACATGTAGTCGATGAACTCGTTGCCGTCGAGGTCCCAGAATCGGGTGCCCTCGGCCCGCGCGGAGAACAGCGGATAGGCATCGCGTGGGATGTAGCAGCCCTCGCTGGGACCGAGGTGGCCGTAGATGCCCCCGGGGATCACCTGCACCGCACGGTCGAACATGGCGTTGCTCTTGTCATAGGTGTAGACGGGGCTCGTGGCCTTCGGTCCGGTGCCCGTCTGCTCGGTGTTCGTCACGATGTCACGCCTTCAGATAGGCCCCGACGCGGTCGAGGATTCGGTTCGTGTTGTCGACGAGTGGGATGAAGCCGCTCATCGCGATACGTCCGTCACAGACGCAGGCCAGTGCACTGTCGCGCCCGGCCAGGACGTCACCGACGGTGGCGAGATCGGCGAAGCGAAGGCGTGCGCGCGGCGGCCCGTCGAGGTCGTCGACCACCCGGACTCGGTGTGCGTCCACCTGCAGGCGGATGCGTATGTCGTCGCCTGCCTCCACGTCGAGGGTCCCGTCGGGCATGTGTGCCGCCGAGAACCTGCCGCTGCGATCCTCGTTGGCGACCACCGCCACGGCCAGCATGGCCACGACGAGGGTGAGACGTGTGCTGGCAGCGGAGAACTCCGGATCGGACAGGTCTTCCTCGGACGGCTTGAGGTACTTCTCGAGGAGTTCGCACAGCGGGGTGAACACGGAGGTGAGAAAGCGCAGGCCGGCCGGTCCGGTCACCGGGATCGGCATCGCCCGACCGGCGAGGGTCGCGGCGAAATGGGTGGGGGAGGCGAACAGCAGTTGCGGGCCGCGTCCGGGGTCGTCGACCCGCACCACCGAGGTGGGGCCGAATCGGTAGGAGACAGTGGGAACCCGTCGCACCCGCACCGTCAGTGTGATCTCGTCACCGACGCGGCGGAGGATCTCGGCGGCCTCCGGCGCGATCTCGGCCAGTGCCGGTAGGGCGCCCAGTACCGCGTACGCATTGACCTGTGCCAGAACCGTTTCGTCCACGCCGAGCAGCATCGGAGATCTCTTTCAGGTTGGGGTCGCGGCGAGGGCCGCGAACGAGTCGGCGAAGATCGCGGCACTGCGTCGGGCCGCGGCGGTGTCCCGGTCGGCCAGCCATGACACGGTGAAGCCGTCGAGCCAGGTGACGAGGTATCTGGCCAGGTCGTCGGTGGAGTGCAGCCATCGGATGCCGGCCTCGTCGGCGACGTGCTCGAGTGTCTGCGCGGCGGCGGCGCGGTAGGTGGCCCATTGATCGGCGACGGCGTCCGGGTCGTGGCGCATCGCATGGATCGCGACCTCGAGCAGCACGAGTTCACGCTCGGGCAGGGTCGTGAGGTTGTCCAGGTAGCCGTTCATCGCGGCCTCGACCAACTGGTGCAGATCCACCGTTCCGACGCTGCTCGCGATCTGGGTGCCGAGCAGCGCACTGATCCGTTCCTGGTCGGTGATGTGCACGATGACCGCCTTCATCAATGCATCGCGCGATCCGAAGACATAGTGCAGGGCGCCGAGTGGCATCTGTGCTTCGGCGGCGATCACACGGGTACTCGCCGCCGCGATACCATCGCGTGCGATCACTCGAATGGTTGCCTGTATCAACCGATCTCGACGCTCTTCGAAAGCGATCCGGGCCATCAGTCACCGGTCCTGTGCATCGACGCACGGGCGATGACCATCGGTCCCCACACCCACCCCCGGACGATGTGCATCGTCAGCCCTCCGTTTTTGGTCACTCGACCAACGGATCACAGTTAAACCGCAAATGTGCGTGGTGCGCAACCCCCGATCCGATACGTAACAGCGGTGAAACGATGGCTACGAAAGTTCTGTCGGACTGGCGGTGCACATCAGCCCCGTTGGTGACCAGCTGTCACATCTCTATCGAGATATCCAAAGATACTGAAAATATGGGCCATTCGAGTACCTATCGCCAGTATGTTCGTTACAATGGTGCGCATGCAGGGGGAGCTGGAGACCATTCTCGACGCACTCATCGATTGTTGTTTCGACGACGATCCGACCGGGCCGGCCGTACTCACGGACATGCAGACACTGGTCACCATCAGGAATGTTGTCGACGCGTTGACCGCGGCCGGGGCTGGTCATCTCGACCGGCTGGGGGTTGCACAGAATCACGGGCACAAACCGATCGCGCTACTGATCGAGATGGGGTACGCGCCCGCCGTCGCCGCGCGGATGCAACGGATCGGCACCTCGGCGGTGGTGGAACGCACGTCGAAACATGCTGCCGACGGTGCCATCTCAGGTGAGCATGTGGACGCGATCGTGCGCGGACTCAACCAGATCGGGCTACGCGCCGGGGAGACTCCGACTGCCGAGACCTGGGCCGAGTTCGAGGGTGATCTGTTGGCGCAGGTGTTGTCCGGTGCGAAACCTGCTGAGGTGATGGCACGAGCGCATCAGCTTGGTGACCATCATGCTGATGACACCGAGGGTGGTCGTCCGGCGAAAGAGGACCGCAATCTGAATGCCCTCGATATCGGGCGAACTGATGATGGCCGGGTCGCTGTCTCGGGGAGTCTGGATGTGGTTGTCGGGGAGAAGTTGGCGACCGCGATCGAGAAACTCTCAGCGCCGGTCCCGCAGCCGGATGGTTCGAAGGATCCCCGCGAAGCGCCTCGACGCCGCGCGGATGCGTTGGAGATGGTCCTGGATATGGCGGCTGGTGCGGGGGAACGGTCGGTGACCGCGCCACCTGCGGCGTTGATCAACCTGTCGGTGCCCGCGGATACACCTGACAAGTCGGAGTTGGCGTTCGGTGGGTCGATCACTCACAGCACTTTGCTGGAAACCAGTTGTGATGGTGTGGTGGTGATGACGATCGTCGACGGTGAGCGGGTGCCGTTGGATATGGGCCGGTCGAAACGGTTGTTCACCGCTTCGCAGCGGCGTGCGTTGTTCGAGCGGGATCGGTGTTGTATCAAGTGTGGTGCCCCGGCGTCGAGGACTCAGGCTCATCATATTGAGCATTGGTCGGATGGTGGTGCCACCGACCTGGCGAACGGTTGTTTGTTGTGTGCGTCGTGTCATGCCGATGTGCATCACAACGGGTGGGATGTCTATACGGGTCCGGATGCGCATCCGTGGTTGATTCCGCCGGAGGTGGTTGATCGGCGTCGTCGTCCGATTCCGGCGTATAACCGGCGGTTTGCCGACGAGTTGCCGAATGCTGCCTGATCTTTTGTAGAAGCTTGTGTTCTTTGAGAACTTCATAGAGATGGTGGTGTGTCGGAGCCTCCGTTGGTTGGGTTGGCGAGTTCGGCCGGCGGAGGTTTCGACACGACTTGTCGCTTCGCTCCTCGTCGGCTCAACCATCCACTGGGCGTTTCTGATTGAGGCGGGACCGAGCGTAGCGAGGACCCGTGTCGAAATCTCCGGAGCCTACGTTGGGTGGTGACCGCCTCGGAGGTGGTCACGCCGGCGAGTTCGGCCGGCGGAGGTTTCGACACGTCTCGTCGCTACGCTCCTCGTCGGCTCAACCATCAACCACTGCTTGCTGATTGAGCGAGGGGCCCTGTTGGTGATTGAGCCGGGACCGAGCATCGCGAGGACCCGTGTCGAAATCTCCGGAGCCGACGTCGGGTGGTGACCACCCCAGAGGTGGTCACGTTGACGAGTTCGGCCGGCGGAGGTTTCGACACGACTTGTCGCTACGCTCCTCGTCGGCTCAACCATCAACCACTGCTTGCTGATTGAGCGAGGGGCCCTGTTGGTGATTGAGCCGGGACCGAGCATCGCGAGGACCCGTGTCGAAATCTCCGGAGCCGACGTCGGGTGGTGACCACCCCAGAGGTGGTCACGTTGACGAGTTCGGCCGGCGGAGGTTTCGACACGACTTGTCGCTTCGTTCCTCGTCGGCTCAACCACCCACTGGGCGTTGCTGATTGAGTTGGGATCGGAGTGGTTGCGTGGGCGTCATCGGCCGACGAGGTTTGGACGCGTCTTGTCGGGTCACTCCTCGTCGAATCGAACATCAACGGCGATTGGCTGATTGGGCTGCGATATGCCGATGGTGACCCCCTGCGGAGGTGTCGACGTGTCAGCGATTCAGGACGTGTAGCAAGGGTTCTCCGGTTGCGACGGCCAGAATGTTGTCGCGGACCGCGCCGATCTGTGCGGCAACCGAATTGCGGGTCACGCCGGCGACATGGGGGCTCAGCAGGACGTTCTCCTCGCCCAACACGGCCGGTGCCAGTTGTGGGGGCTCGGTGCCGAAGACGTCGAGGGCGGCGCCGGTCATGGTTCGGGCACGCACTCGCTTGAGCACCGCGTTCTGGTCGACGATGCCGCCCCGACTCACATCGATCAGGATGGAGTCCTCGGGGAGGGAGTCCACCGCATCTTGGCCGATGAGGCCCAGTGTGTCAGGGGTGCGGGCGATCGCGACTATCACGATCTCGCTGTCGGACAGCAAGTTCGGCAACGGCATCCACGACGCACCGTCGATCCTGGATCGGGGTGACCAGTACGAGACCGCACATCCGAGGTTTGCATACATGGCGCACAGACGGGTGCCGATCTGGCCGGCGCCCACCACGCCCACGCGGCTGCCACGAAGCTCTCGCGGACGGGCCTCGTCGAGGATGCCGAGCTGAGGCCACCGACCACCTCGTACCTGCGCATCGGCCCACCGATACGACCGCAGCAGGTTCATCGTCGCACCCAGACACCACTCGGTCACCGACCACGAGTTCGCCGGACCGATGTTCGCCACTGGGACGCCACGACGAGCCCAAGCATCGAGATCGATCGTCTCGACGCCGGCAGTTGGCTGTTGGACCAGGACGGCGCGCTCGGCGAGCGCGGCCTCGGTTTCGTCCAGCCGCAATTGTCCCGACCAGTCGCCGACGATCACGTCGCAGTGCGGCAGGGCCGCCCGCAGGGCATCAGAGGTGTGCTCGGGCAGCCGGGTCACCTCAACATCGACGCCTTCGGGTTCGACCGCATCTAGCAGGGCAGGAGAAGGATTGGGCGGCAACAACAGAACCCGTAATCCCATCAGACACCCGCTCCCCAGATCTCGGCGAAGTCGGGTTGTTCGCGGACGATCCTGGGAATGATCGACTGGTACTGGAACCACCCGACGGCCTCACCGCCGACTGTGGCGCCGGTGGCCACTGCGGTGTCGTGATCGAGCATGGTGGGGGTACCGGCGGCCAGCGCGATCATCTCGGCCTGCATCGACCGTTCCATCGTGATGAACCACCACACCGCCGACTCGACGGTCGTCCCCACCGTCAGATGCCCGTGATTGGCCAGGATCGCCGCCTTACGCGGACCGAGGGCCGCGGCGATCCGACGTCCCTCCTCGGCGGCGAAGACGACACCGTCATAGTTCGGATACAGGATGTGATCCTGGTAGAACGCGCACGCGTCCTGTGTCATCGCGCCGAGCTCACGACCCATCGCCGAGAACGCCTTGCCATACAGGCCGTGCGCATGCACCGCGCCGACCACATCCGGCCGTTTGTCATGGATGGCCGCATGGATGGCGAAGGTCGCCCCGTTGAGCGGCCCGCTGCCCTCGACGATGTCACCGTCGGCGTTGACCAAGATCAGGTCCTCGGGGCAGACCGTGCCGAAGTAGGCACCCCACCGTGCGGTCCAGAAGTGGTCGGACAGTTCGGGATCACGAGCGGTGATGTGCCCCGCGACACCCTCGTCCATGCCGAATCGCGACAGCAGTCGGTAGCCGCCGACCAGTGCGACCTTGCGGCGGTGGCGCTCCTCGTCGAGCGACGACGACGACCATCGGACAGGGATACCGCTCGGCTGATCGTCGGGCACAGCAGAGTCGGGCACAGCAGAGTCGGAAACGGGAGATGGGGAGACAGAGGATTCGGCGGCGATGGACATGGTCACTCCTTCGGTGCGGTCGGGGCGGGGATCATCCGGGCTGCGAGGTCGAGAAGACGTGTGTTGGCCTCGGTCTCGCCGATCGAGACGCGTATTCCGGTTCCGGCCAGCGGACGTACCGACAGTCCGATCTCGCCGGCCTCGGCGACGAACGCCGCGGCCCCGTCGGCGTCGGGGAAGCGAAGCCAGACGAAGTTGCCCTGCGGATCACCCACGTCCCAGCCGATCTCGGCGAGGCCGCCGACCACGCGCAGGCGCTCGACGACCAGGGCGTCCACGCGCTCGAGCAACTCCGAGCGCAACTGCAGCGACGCCACCGCCGCGGCCTGTGCGGGCAGACTCACCCCGAACGGGACGGCGACGGCGCGCAATGCTGCGGCGATCTCGGTGGGTGCGTAGGCGTAGCCCACCCGCAGGCCGGCGAGGCCATAGGCCTTCGAGAACGTCCGTGCCACGGCGACGTTGGTGCGTGCGGTGGCGATCGCGATCCCGTCCACGGGATCATCCATCCGCACGAACTCCGCATAGGCCTCGTCCAGGATCACCAGGACGTGCGCGGGAACGGAGTCGAGGAACCCGAGGACCTCGGTGTGCGTCAACGCCGCGCCGGTGGGGTTGTTGGGTGTGCACAGGATCACCGCGCGGGTGCGATCGTCGATGCGGTCGGCCATGGCGTCCAGGTCGTGGCGCCCGTCGGCGGTGAGCGGGACCTGCTCCGACCGCGCGTTGGCGGCGAGTACCGCGATCGGGTAGGCCTCGAAACTGGGCCACGGGTAGACGACGTTGTCGCCCGGCTCGCACACGCTGGAGAGAAGGTCGTAGATGATGGCGGCCGATCCGGCGGCCACGGCCAGATTCGCCGTGGGTACCGAAAGGCTCTCGGCCAGTGCGGCATAGAGCTCGGCATTGCCCATGTCGGGATAGCGGTTGGAGTCACGTACCGCCCGGTCGACGGCCGCGACCACGCCGGGCAGCGGCGGATACGGGTTCTCGTTGGACGACAGTTTGTACCGGGCGACCCCGGGTTTCGCGACGGGTGGTTTACCGGCCACATAGGGCGGCATCTCGCTGATGCTCGACCGTACGTGCAGGAGGGTCATCGTTGTCTCACCATGTTTCGTTGTGCTGCAGGGGTTCAGGGACAGAGGGTGGGGACACCCGGGATCAGGAATCGGCGAGGCGGCGCAACTCGGGCAGCACCGTGGTGCCGATCAACCCGAGGGCGAGCAGTGGGTCGGCCCCGATCGGCGGACCGAAGGAGATGTGCCGGGCCCCGGCCTCGATCAGCTCGGAGCACTGGGTGATCACGTCGTCCACGCCACCGACGATGCCGAGGCCGAGCATCCCGTCGGTGACCGATGCGGTGGCGGCAGCGACGCCCTCGGTGTCGAGTAGTCGTTGGGTGTGGGCGAACTCGTCGGGGTCGAAACCGTGCTCGGCGAGGACTGCGGCGGACAGCGACCCGGAGTAGAGCGCGATCTGATGGGCCATCGCGTGGCGTGCCTCGTCGCGATCATCGGCGATCGACGCCCACACGCAGGCGGCGATGTCGATGTCGGCGATGTCGCGCCCCTTGTCGGCGGCGCCGGTGCTGATCTCCTTCATCACCGAGAAGACATGGCGCGGTGGCAGACACAGGGGCAGGGCCCCGTCGGCGTAGCGTCCGGCGACCCGCAGCATCTGCGGGCCCATCGCACCGACGTATACCTCGACCTCGTGGGCGTAACGCGGTACCGCGAGGTCGGTCCAGCCGGGTCCGGCTCCGGGCACACCGGCCGGACTGCGGCCGGCGGAGAGCTCTTTGATCGCCACCACGGCGTCGCGGGTGCGGGCCACCGGCCCCGACGGCGGTGTGATCCCGGCCTTGGCGTAGAACACGTCCGACCCCGCTCCGACACCCACGATGAACCGTCCGCCGGACAATTCCTGCAGGCCGGAGGCGAACATCGCGATCTGTCCGGGATGCAGTGTGACGGGGTCGACCACGCCGCAGCCGAATCGGATGCGGTCGGTACGTGACGCGATCGCTGCCAGGCTCACCAGGCCCGGTTCGCCGAGGAAGTCGTTGCCGGTCCAGACCTGGTCGAACCCGGCATGTTCGGCCAGTTCCGCCTTGGCCACCACATCGGCCACGCTGACGTGGGAACCGATGCGGGCACTGAACACGAGGCCGGTCATCCGGCACTCCTTTCGCTTGTGATGACGCCCGACTCGTCGAGCACGCTCACCCGCATCCGCACGGCCTCCGGGGCGTCCGGACAGGCGAGAAGCGGCGACGACCTCAGGTAGTGGTCGGCCTCTGCGGCGTCGAGACGTCCGAGGACGACCGGCAAGACGTTGGCAATTGCGAAGTAGCAGAACTGCTTTCCCTCGGGCACGATGACGCCGGTGTCGGACAGGTCGAAGTGATCGCCGACGGTCAGGCCGCATGCCGAGTAGTTCATCGACTCGACGGTGCAGCGCACGGTGACGCTCATGACGTCTCGTCCGGCTCGGGCACGATCGTGATCACCACGTTCTCCTCGACATGCGGGCACAGGAAGTAGGGCTTGCGGAGCAGCCAGTCGTCGGCGGGCAGCGGCATCTGGCGCGTGCCCAGGCACGGCAACACCGCCGACAACGCGTGGGGACAGAAAGGCTTTCCGTCCGTGGACATCCGTGACTCATCGATGGTGACGTGGTCGCCGACCCGGGCTCCGCAGCGGGGCGCGTCGGCCCGGTCGATCACCACGCGCACACGCGGCGTGGGACCGACCATCGCCGGTGAGCCGGCGTCGGCACTCATCCGCGCTCGGCGAACAGCTCGCGGGCTCGCTCGGCCGGCATCATCCCGGAGGTGTCCACCCCGCCACTGCTCAGCGCGGCGCGGGCGAGCGCACCGAGATGATCACGGCGGGTGCCGGCGTGTGCGAGCGCACCGTAGGCATCCCGGAGGACACGCTGCATCGGGTCGACGTCGCGGATGAAGCCGGCGCGCGCCAGATCGGTGGTGAGGTCGACGACCCGGCGCAGCGCCAGGCCCGCGACCGCATTGACACCGGTCATCCGGGCCTGTGCGGTGGGGGTGAGCACCCGGTCGGAGAAGATGGTGTCGTCGGTGATGTCGGCGACGTGGCGGCTGCCCGCATAGGCGAAGTCGACCTCGGCGATCGCCTCACCGAATCGCTGCAGTGTGGCGGCGTCGAGGTGGGAGACGCCGCGCGCCGAGATGATGTCGGCGGTGATGTCCACCAGGTGCCGGGCCACACCGAGGGCCACGCCGGTGAGCGCGAAGTGGCTGACGTGGACGCTGCGGTTGAGCGGGTCCTTGTTCTGGTCGTAGTCGGCGTCGCGGTCGAACGAGTGTGACGCGGGGACGAAGGCGGGCTCGATGATCTCGTAGGAGGTGCTGCCCGAGCCGCTGACCCCGAGCACCTGCCAGTTGTCGCACACCGTGATTGCCTCACGCGGAAGCCAGATCCCCAGATGCAACTGCTTGCCGGTCGGGCCGATCACCGGCTGGTCGCCGTCGAAGACGTTGGCGCTGCCGATCACGTGCTCGGCGACGTAGCTGCCGCTGCCCCAATCCCAGTGCCCGCTCACGAGATAGCCACCGGGAACCACCTGTGCGCGGCCGCGTGGATGGAACGAACCACTGGTCGGCATGTCGCGGGTGGGGTAGAGCTCGGCGTAGGCCTCGTCACCGAGGCGGGCGGCGTAGTAGCCGGTCGCGTTGAGCACGCCGATGTTCCATGCGGCCGAGGCGTCGACGGTGGCCACTTCGGCAACCACGTCGAGCTGCCGGCGCAGACCCATCTCGAGTCCGCCGCGGAACGCGGGGAACGCCATCTGGAACACGCCGGCGCGGCGGAATGCGGTGGTCAGGCGGGGACTCAGGCGCGCGATCCGCTCCATCTCGTCGGCTTCCTCGGCGACGACGGGGAGCAGCCTGCGGGCATTGGTGATCACGGCATCGGCCGAGTCGAGGGCGAGCAGGTCCGGGATGGCGTCGTCGGCCGTGCTGGTGCCGATGCGGGTCGTCTCTGTGACGGTCGTGTCGGTGATTGACATTGTGAACCTCGAATCATTAAGTGGGAGTGTCGAAATCAGGTGATCGGCTCGCCGCCGGTCACCCAGATCGTCTGTCCGGTGACCGCGGGGTTGGTCACCAGGGTTCCGACCGTGGCCGCAACGTCGCCGGGTGTGGGAAAGTCCGGCAACGACATCCGCGCGGTCAGGGCCTCGGCGGCGGCCACCCAGCCGGGGTCGGTGTCGACCGGATCGTCGGGATCGACCACACGACCCGGTGCGACGATGTTGGCGGTGATCCCGTACCGGCCTTCCTCGACGGCGAGGTACCGGGTCAGGGTGGTGGCGGCCGCCTTGGCCGTGCCGTATGCCGCGTGTCCGGCGATCGGCCGGGCGATCAGCGCACCGGCCAGGTACACGATCCGCCCCGATCCGGCGGCCCGCATACCCGGCAGGACGCGTCGGCACAGGGTGAGGTGGCCGGCGACGGCGGCGAGCTGCGCGGCGAGTTCGTCGGCACCGAGGTCGGCCACGGCGGTGGCGCCCGGCGCCCGCGGATGGGCTGCGTTGACCAGCACGTCCACCGCTCCGAGACGGGCCTCGAGATCGGTGAGCGCGGTGTCGACGGCCGCGGCGTCGGTGATGTCGCAGGCCGTCGACCACTGCGCGCCGGGCGGGTGGTCCCCGGAACGACTGAGTGCGGCCACGCGTAGCCCGAGTTCGGACAGGTGGTCGACGATCCTCCGTCCGAGCGGACCGGTGGCCCCGGCGACCAACGCGATCGGATCGGTCATCTCGACGGGTCCGTCGTCGCGGTGTTCGTCATCGGAGCACCGCCGACAAGAACGTGCGGGTGCGGTCGTGGGCGGGTGTGTCGAAGACCTGCGCCGGGGGACCGACCTCGACGATGGTACCGGCATCCATGAACACCACACGGTCACTGACCTCGCGGGCGAAACCCATCTCATGGGTGACCACGACCATGGTGATCCCGCCGGTGCGGGCCAGGTCCTTGATCACCGACAGCACCTCGCCGACGAGCTCGGGATCGAGCGCGCTGGTGGGTTCGTCGAACAGCATCACCTTGGGACGCATGGCGAGTGCCCGGGCGATCGCGACCCGTTGCTGCTGCCCGCCGGACAGTTTCGACGGGTAGGAGCCCTCCTTGTCGGCCAGCCCGACGCGCGCCAGCAGCGAGCGCGCGTACTCGGTGGCCGCCGCGGGGGATTCACGCTTGACCTTGATCGGGGCGAAGGTCACGTTCTCCAGGGCGGTCATGTGCGGGAAGAGATTGAAGTGCTGGAACACCATCCCGATCTCCAGGCGGCGCCGGCACGCCTCGGATTCGCGGAGTTCGTAGAGCTTTCCGCGCTTGAGCCGGTAGCCCACCAGGTCGCCGTCGACGGTGATCGATCCCGCCGAGATGTCCTCGAGGTGGTTCATGGTGCGTAGCAGGGTGCTCTTGCCCGAGCCCGACGGACCGATGATGCAGACCGTCTCACCGGTGGGGATGTCGAGGTCGATGCCCTTGAGCACCTCGGTGGAGCCGTAAGACTTGCGGACCCCGGAGATCCGGATCATCGGATCGTCGGCGGCGGGATCGGCCGACCGGGTGACGATGTCGGGTGTTGTCGTCATTTGGTGGCCGCCCGTCGTTCGAGGAAGTACTGGCCGATCGAGAGCAGGATGATCACCAGCAGGTACCAGATGGTGGCGACGATCAGCATCTCGATGGTGCGGAAGTTGACGCCGGAGATTCCGAGAACCGCGGTCATGAGGTCACCGCCGGCGATCACCGACACGATCGCCGAGGCCTTGAGGCCGCCGATCAGTTCGTTGCCCAGCGGCGGGATGATGATCCGTAGTGCCTGGGGCAGAACGATGTACCGCAGGGTCTTGCCGCCGTTCACGCCGAGCGCCTTGGCCGCCTCGTGCTGTCCGACGCCCACCGAGAGAAGGCCGGCGCGGACGATCTCGGCCATGTATCCGGAGCCGGTCAGGGCCAGCGCGATCACCGACGCCACGAACGGGGTGACCACCTGCTGCACCTGGAAGGAGACGAGAGGTGCGGTGCCGAAGGGATTGGCGATACTGACCGTGTTGACGAACAGTCCGAGGTTGCCGACGAAGATCAGCAGCACCACCAACGGGATGCCCCGGAAGAAGAAGATCCAGATCGAGGCGAAGCCGGACAGGATTCTGCTCTCGGAGATCCGCATGACGCCGATCACCACGGCGAGGATCACTGCGATCCCGACGCCGAGGACGGTCATCTCGAGGGTCAGCAGCAGGCCTTTGAGTACACCGCCGTCGAGCAGGAAGTCGCCGACGACCGACCACTCGATGTTCGGATTGACCACGAAGCCGTACACGCAGAACGCGACGATCGCGATCAGCACGGCCGCACTGATCATGCGGCCCCAGTGCCGGACCGGAACCACTTGCAGGCTGTTGACGTCGACGTGGCCGGCGGCCCGCGTCACGTCCGGGGGTTCGAGTGCAACGGAATTGGACATGGCCACTCGTCATCCACCGATCACTTGGTGCCGGCCGGCGTGCCGGTCAACGGATTGACCTTGATCTCGTCGACGGTCACCGCGGAGTCGGCGGAGTCGTTGTCGGCGAGGATCTTGGCGTAGGTGCCGTTCTCACTGAGGCGACGCAGCGAGTCGGCGAAGGCGGTGGCCAGCGCACCGTTCTTCTTCGAGACCGCGATCGTGGTGTAGAGCGGCTCGATCTCGGTGTCCGGGACGACCACCGCGGTGAGCTTGGAATCGGCTGCGACAGCGCTCTTCTGGCTGGGGGTGGTGTCCAGCCACGCGTCGATGGCACCGGAACGCACGGCGCTGATCGCGGCGTTGGCGCCCTGGAACTCGGAGACCTTGATGGGGGTGGAGGCGCATTCCTTGTCGCTGACCGCCTTCACGGCGGCGACCTGGACGGCGCCGACGGGTGCGCCGATCGTCTTGCCGCACATGTCGGCCAGCGAGGTGATGCCGGCGGCCTTGTCGGCCGGCATCAGCAGTGACTCGGTGGTCTTGATGAACGGCACGAGGTCGAACTCGCCGGCCTCGCGTTCACGGGTGTCGGAGATCTGGCCGAAGAGTGCGTCGACGGCACCCGACTGCAGGCCGGGCAGCTGGGCCGGCCACTGCATGTTGCGCCACTGCGGGGTGAGGCCGAGGTCGGTGCCGATCGCGGCCGCGAGGTCCGGGGCGATGCCGACCGGCTGGGAGGTGTTGGACGCGTCGACGCTGATGATCGGCGGGGTCGACCATTCGGCGCCGAGCTTGAGGGTGCCGCTGGCGGCGATCTGTTCGGGCAGTCCGCTGGCCGGGGTGCCGGAGCCGGTGGACTCCGTGGTGGTGCCGGTGGAGCAGGCACCGAGGGTGACGGCGAGCGCGGTGGCGGCGCAGGCTCCGGCGAGAGAAGTCGTGAGCTTTGCAAACGGTCGGGACGACATGAGGGGCTTCCGTTTCTGTGGGGGCGTGGTTTTCCCAGACGGGAGAAGGGGCTTCACACGATTCTGGCGGTCGGTGATGACCGCAGTATTGGGTTGTCGTTACAAATACATTTCATGTTTGTGATTGCCGTCATGAACGTGACATGCCGATCAGGGGATGGCCGGGATGCGGACCAGATGACACCCCGCGGCGATCAGCGGATCGTGCAGGGATGCGGGATCGGGTACCTCGATGTCGGTGGTCACCACGGTGGTGTACTCGTGGCCATAACGGTCGACGAAATACGCGATCTCGTTGGTGTCCAGCCCTTCTCGGGTCGGAGATGGCGGGATCAGGGCCATTCTGCGGTCCGGGGTGACCCCGGCGGCGGTCAGGATGGTTGCGACCTGGGCGGTCGCGTCGGTGGAAACACCTGGGGTGATGGCGATCCCGAGCCGTCGTCCGTGTGGGCGATGGAGCCGGGCGAGAACCGCGGCAAGCTCTCCGGGTCCGACGACATCGGTGAGAGCCCCAGGTGTGCAATCGGGTTCATCGTCATCATGGGGGGTGGGCCAGTCGCCGGTGAGCGCCCAGTGGTGGGCCGGAGCCCACGTGCCGAGCCCGGACGTCTCGTTGAGATGGCCTCCGGTCGGGAGGGTGATCACCCGGACCCCGGAATCGGCGGGCGCGTCGGGAATGTGTCCACCCAGCCACGGATCATCCCGCGCCACAACGATGGTCGGTGGCTCCACGGACAGTGGTCGCAGGGCCGTGAGATCGGGGTCGGGAGTGGGGTCGGCCCAGGGGTGTCGGCCCGGGCCGGGCGGGGCGACCAGCAGGACACGGCGCGCGACGGGGACGGGGCCGCCATCGGCGGCCAGCCGTGTCCAGCAGTGAGCCGACAGCCCGTGCGCGATCACGATGGTGTCCGGGTCGATATGGCGGCGAAAGGCCTTGCACCACTGGTCGACATCGGGATCGTCGAGATCGGGTAGCAGCGGGTAGGACACCTCGATGCCCTCGTCGCAGAGGCGCTGGGCGAGCAGGATCTGCCAGTGTCCCGGCGCACGGCGGAACTGCGCACCGTCGAGCATCACCACCGGCCCGGTCATCGCGGCAACTCCTCACGGAACGCCGACATCGCCGAGCGCCGGCCGGTGACCTCCTCGATGAACCGGCCCGCGGGCTGTTCGAGGCTGTCGCTGAGCTCCAGGAACTTGGGCACGCTGACCGTGCCGGGCCAGTCGGCCGACATCATCGACGACGGCAGCGCCGGATCCACATAGGTGATGGGGCGCCAGAGGTCGAGTGCCCTGGTCCAGCCGTGGAAGGCGGTGCGCGGGTCCGGTGACTGCGAGTAGGCGGCCATCGCCGCGGCGTGTGCCGCCAGGAAGTGATCGTGCAGATCGCGGGCGAGCTCGAAGTCCCACCAGCGCGTGACGGCGACGTCCGGTCGGGTCTCGCCGTGGATCTCGCTGACGATGAAGGTGGTCACGTGGCCGGTCAGGCCCAGCTCGGCGACCATCTCGTGTACTTCGTCATCCATGTATGCCGGGCAGATCCAGAGGCCGTTGGCCACATTGCCGCAGCCCATCCAGGTGAGGCGTCGGCGCAGCTGGTGGCGTAGGCCCCGATCCTGCTCGGGAACCGAGAACGAGATCAGGCACCACGGGTCGCCGTCGGTCATCAGGCGCGGGCGTACGTAGCGGAGGATGTCACGGGCGAAGACCCGGGCGGCGCGGTCGGAGGCCACGTACCCCGGCGTCGGGCCGTCGGGCTGTGCGACGAGATGCCCCTTCGCCTTGAGGCGGGTGAGGGCGGTGCGCGCTGGCTGGTCGGCGACTCCGACCGCGCCCATGAGGGTGACTATGCTCGACGTCGGCAAGTGCGTTCGGTCGTTGCCGACGGTGACGCCCAGAACGGTCCGGAGCAGCGATGTCGCACTTCCGGGCCGTGAATCGAACTCGTCAACGATCTTTTCCATCGGTGTCTCTCCTCGGGCTGGTGGCGAGAACATATCACTGCTGTGACGACCGTCTGGTTTACGAAATGTTACGCCCGTGTTTCGGTGTTCGTGACTTTGTGCGCCCACGTCGGGCCAGGCCGTCGTGGCGTGGAATCGGCTGTCGTCGAGCCCATCTCGGATCGAGTGTCACGCCACGGAGGTGCCGACCCAGATCACAGTCGGTGATCTGGGACAATGGCTGACGATGACCACGCCAGATCCCACCGACACAGCCCTGCCCACGCCCGTACCGACCGATCCGGTGCCGACCAATCCGGCCCTGACCGCGACTGTCGACCTCGACGCCATCGCCCACAATGTCTCCGTGGTGCGAGCGGCGTCCGGCGCCGATGTGATCGCGGTGGTCAAGGCCGACGGATACGGGCACGGCGCGGTCCCGGTCGCGCGAGCGGCGCTCGAGGCCGGGGCCACTGAACTCGGTGTCGCGGTGATCGGGGAGGCCCTCGCGCTGCGGGCTGCCGGGCTGGATGCGCCGATCACCGCCTGGTTGCACACCAACGACGCCGACTTCGGCGGTGCGATCGCCGCCGACGTCGACATCGCGGTGTCGTCCCGCCGCCAACTCGCCCGGGTCCTGGGCGCGGCGCGTGGCCTCGGCGTCGCCGCCACGATCACGGTGAAGGTGGACACCGGACTCAATCGCAGCGGTGTGGCGGCGGACGAATGGTCCGACTTCGCCGCCGACCTGGCCGCCGCCGTCGCCGAGGGGGCCGTGACGGTCCGCGCGATGATGTGCCACCTCGGTCGCGGCGACGAGCCCGAGCATCCCCTCAACTCCGAGCAGGCGCGGCGACTGGACACCGCGCGTGCCGATCTCGTGCGACGCGGGGCCGGCCCCGAGGTGATGCACCTGGCCAACTCGCCTGCGGCGCTGACCAGGCCCGATCTCGCGCGCGATCTGGTTCGACCGGGTATCGCGATCTACGGCGGGGTGCCCATCCCCGGCCGCGACTTCGGGCTGATCCCGGCGATGACGTTGAGCGGCGAGGTGGCCCTGGTCAAGCGTCTGCCCGCGGGGCAGGGAGTGTCCTACAGTCACACGTGGGTCTCCGAGCGTGACACCATGATCGCGGTGGTACCCGCGGGATACGCCGACGGCGTCCCGAGGACCGCGTCCGGCCGCCTGCGGGTGCGGATCGGCGACCGGGACTTCCCGCAGATCGGCCGAATCTGCATGGACCAGATCGTGATCGACCTCGGCGCCGACGGCGGCGGGGTCCGGGAGGGCGACCGCGCCGAACTGTTCGGCACCGGCCTCACCGGCGGGCCCACCGCGCAGGAATGGGCCGAGACGGTCGGCACCATCGACTACGAGATCCTGTCGCGGATCGGCGGTCGCACCGCGCGGACCTACGTCCGGTCCGGTCACACGGCCGACGCCCCGCAGGTCCCGGACCCGGTGGGAGAACCGCAGGTGGGGGAACGGCGATGAAGCCATCGGAACGGATCGGCGTGGCCGCCGGGGCGGCGGGACTCGCCGCACTGGGCGGGCTGGCCACCGCCGGGGCGGTACGCACGGCCAATGGACGGCGCGTGCCCCCGGGGGGAGATCCCTACGCCGGCATCGACTTCACCACCATGTACGACGATCCGGCGTCGACCGTACCCGCCGCCGACGGTCTCGCCCTGGCCGTCCGCACCGTCGACCTGGGTGGTCTCACCTCGGGGGAGACACCCGAGATGACCGTGGTCTTCGTCCACGGCTTCAGTCTTCGCCTGGCCAGCTGGCACTTCCAGCGGTATGCGCTCGCCGAGAAATGGGCCGACCGGCGGATTCGTATGGTCTTCTTCGATCTCCGCGGCCACGGTCGCAGCGAGAACGCCCCCGCGCAGACGTGCACGATGGATCAGCTGGTGAGCGACCTCCGCGAAGTGGTTCGCGCCGTGGCGCCTGCGGGACGGGTTGTGCTGGTGGGGCATTCGATGGGTGGCATGGCGTTGCTCGGGCTGGCCCGTCGGCATCCCGAACTGTTCGCCGCCGACGGTCGCGTCGCAGGGGTCGCCCTGGTGGCGACAGCGGCGAGCGGACTGGCCGAGGAAGGGCTCGGCCGCAGCCTGCGCAACCCCTTGCTCGACGCGTTCGCGGTGGTCGCCCGGCGCACCCCGCGGGTGATCGAGGCCGGCCGTGACCTGACCCGCATGGTCCTCGAACCGGTGCTGGTGGCAGCGAGTTTCGGGCCCCGGTTCCACAGCCCCGCAGCCGGCCGTGCGGTGGAGAAGATGCTGCAGAACACCCCGATCGCGACGGTGGTGAACTTCCTGTCGGTCCTCGAGACCCACGACGAGACGCTCGGCCTGCCGGTGATCGCGCACGTGCCGTCGGCGGTGGTGTGCGGTGACCAGGACAAGATGACGCCGCTGCCGAACTCGCTCTACATGTACGGCGAACTCGGCACCGACTCCCACCTCGAGGTGGTCGAGGGAGCCGGGCACATGGTGCAGATGGAGGTGCCCGACCGGGTCACCGACGCCATCGACGACCTGGTCGGGCGGGCACGCCTGGCCGCCCCGCGACCCCGCCGCCGCTGGTGGCGTCTCAAGGAGAATGCGTGATGGCCGCCGACAACTCTGCCGGGCAACGCGAACTACCCGAGGTCGCCGACACCGAGGCGCTGGGATTCGATCTCGCACAGCATCTCTCGGCAGGAGACCTGGTGATCCTGGACGGTCCGCTCGGCGCCGGGAAGACGGCGCTGGCCCGCGGGATCGCCGCCGGGCTCGGCGTGGTGGGCCGGGTGTCCTCACCGACGTTCATCATCGCCCGCGAGCACCGGCCGGGCGCCCCGGGCGCACCCTGGATGGTGCATGTGGACGCCTACCGGCTCGGTGGGCTCGACGAACTCGACGCCCTCGACCTCGACACCGAGATCGCCGACGCCGTGGTCGTCGTCGAATGGGGTGAGGGTGTGGCCGAACGCCTGGCCGACCGGCATCTGATCGTACGACTGCGCCGTGATCCGGACACCGATGTGCGGCACGCGGAATGGGAATGGGTGAATCACCAGTGAGCACTGCCGAATTCGATGCCAGGGGCACCGGTACCGCCCCCTCCGGCGGGGTGCGGACGGTCCTCGTGGTCGACACCGCCACCGACGCGGTGGTCACCGGCATCGCCACCATCACGAGCGGCGACGCACAGCCGCCGGTGGTGACGGTGCTCGCCGACCGGACCGTCGCCGATCATCGCCGCCATGCCGAACTGCTCACCACGCTGATCGGCGAGACCCTCACCGAATCCGGGGTCGGCCGTGGACAACTCGATGCCGTCGTCGCCGGCGTGGGCCCCGGCCCGTTCACCGGCCTGCGGGTCGGGATGGCCACCGCGGCCGCCTTCGGTGACGCCCTGGGCCTGCCGGTGTACGGGGTGTGCTCACTCGACGCGATCGCCGTGGAGGTGGCCGGGGCGGCGCCGACCGCGTCGACGATCGCCGTGGCGACCGACGCCCGGCGCCGCGAGGTGTACTGGGCGCTCTACACGCGCACCGGCCGGATTCGCGGGCCGGAGGTCGCCGCACCCGCGGCGGTGGCCGCAGACCTCGACGGCACCACCCCCGACGCGGTCGGCGGATCGGCGCCACACCTGTCCCAGATCGGCTGGACGGCAACCGAACCCGCGTCGACCATTCCGACGGTGTCGGGTCTGGCGACCGCGGCGGCGGCAGCTGTCCTGGCCGGGGCGACCCCGGAACCGCTCGTCCCGCTCTATCTGCGACGCCCGGATGCGGTGGAACGCAAGGACCAACGGCCCAAGTCGGTGACACCGTGAGTGCCGCGGAACTCGTGATCGACGCCCTCGAACTCGCCGATGTCCCGCGGGTCGTGGAGTTGGAGCAGCAGAGCTTTGCTGCCGATTCACCATGGCCGGCAAGCGCATTCCGCGCCGAACTGAACGCCCCGTACAACCGGTACTTCGCCGCCCGTGAGCATCCCGGCGATCCGGTGATCGGGTATGCGGGGATCTCCACACTCGGGATCCCCGGATCCTACGAATGCGAGATCCACACCATCGCGGTGGCGCACACCCACCGTGGCCTCGGCTACGGTCGTGCCCTGCTCGATGCGCTGCTCGCCGTCGCCGACGCGATCGACGCGCCGGTGTTCCTCGAGGTGCGCACCGACAACGACACCGCCATCGCGCTGTACGAGCGCAACGGCTTTGCCACAGCAGGTATCCGGCGAGGCTACTACCAGCCGTCCGGCGCCGATGCCCACACCATGATCCGACCGTCGGCGTCCGGACGCGTCGGCACCGACGACGCAGGAGGCGCCACCTCATGATCGTGATGGGAATCGAGAGTTCCTGCGACGAGACCGGAGTGGGGATCGTCGCCTGGGAACCCGGCACCGACGGCGCCCCCGGCCGCGCGGTGATGTTGGCCGACGAGGTCGCCTCGAGCGTCGACGAGCACGCCCGATTCGGTGGGGTGGTACCCGAGATCGCCTCCCGCGCACACCTCGAGGCGATCGTGCCGACCATGCGACGGGCCCGCGAGGCCGCCGGGATCGACCGTCCGGATGCGATCGCGGTGACCATCGGCCCCGGGCTGGCCGGTGCGCTGCTCGTGGGGGTCGCCGCGGCGAAGGCCTATGCGCTGGCATGGGATGTTCCGCTGTATGCGATGAATCATCTCGGCGGACATGTCGCGGTGGACACCCTCGAACACGGACCGATGCCCGAGTGCGTGGCATTGCTGGTGTCCGGTGGACACACCCATCTGCTGCACGTGACCGATCTGGCCGCGCCCATCGTCGAACTCGGCACCACCGTCGACGACGCGGCCGGGGAGGCCTTCGACAAGGTGGCCCGGCTGCTCGACCTCGGCTATCCCGGCGGCCCGGCACTCGACCGGCTCGCCACCGAGGGCGATCCGCACGCGATCGCGTTCCCCCGTGGGTTGACCGGTCCGCGCGACGCCCGCTACGACTTCTCGTTCTCCGGGGTGAAGACGGCGGTCGCACGCCATGTCGAGAAATGCCGCCGTGACGGGGTGGAGGTCCCGATGGCCGACGTCGCCGCGTCGTTCCAGGAGGCGGTGGCCGATGTGCTCACCCTCAAGGCGATCCGTGCCTGCACCGACCTCGGCGTCGACACCCTGGTACTCGGCGGCGGGGCCACCGCCAACTCGCGCATCCGTTCCCTGGCCGGTGAGCGGTGCGCCGCGGCCGGGATCACCCTGCGTGTCCCGACGCCGCGCCGCTGCACCGACAACGGCGTGATGATCGCGACGCTCGGCGCCCATGTGATCGCCGGCGGTGCGGCACCGTCACCGCTGACCGTCGCCACCGATCCCGGACTGTCTGTCCAGCTCAGTCAGCTCTGACGACGACGGCCGTCGCGCGTTGTGCGCGACGGCCGATGCGAGATCTCGAGGAGAGGCTGCAGGGTCGGCTGTGCCGGCCCGGGCATGATGGGTCCTCTGCACGAAGACATCTGCGCGGTGGTTCTCACCGGTGATGTCACCATGCCATGTCCGGGCCGGCGCAGCCCGTACCGGCCTTATGCCTTGGCGGCGGCCAGTCCCAGTGCGACGTCGATGATCATGTCCTCCTGACCACCGACGAGGCGACGCTTACCGCACTCCACCAGGATGTCGCGGACGTCGACATCGTAGGTCTTGGCGGCATTCTCGGCGTGACGCAGGAACGACGAGTACACCCCGGCGTAGCCCAGCGTGAGGGTCTCGCGGTCGACGCGGACCGGACGGTCCTGCAGCGGGCGGACGATGTCGTCGGCGGCATCCTGCAGTTTGAACAGGTCGCAGCCGTGCTTCAGGTCCGACAGATCGGCGACGGCGATGAACGGCTCGATCGGGCAGTTGCCCGCCCCCGCGCCGTGTCCGGCGAGCGATGCGTCGACGCGGAAGGCGCCGTTCTCCACGGCCACAACCGAATTGGCGACCGCCATGGACAGATTCTCGTGGGCGTGGATACCGATCTCGGTCTGCGGGTCGAGGACGTCCCGGTAGGCCTCGACGCGGGCGGCGACGTCGTTCATGGTGAGCCGGCCGCCGGAGTCGGTGACGTAGACGCAATGTGCGCCATAGGATTCCATCAGCTTGGCCTGCTTGGCCAGCTCCTCCGGCGGGGCCATGTGCGAGAGCATCAGGAAGCCGGACACGTCCATGCCGATCTCGCGCGCCGCGGCGATGTGCTGGGCGGAGATGTCGGCCTCGGTGCAGTGGGTGGCCACGCGGACCGACCGCACGCCGAGGTCGTAGGCGCGCTTGAGCTCACCGATGGTGCCGACACCGGGCAGTAGCAGCGTGGTCAGCCGGGCGGTGGTGAGCACCGACGCAGCGGCCTCGATCCACTCCCAGTCGGTGTGCGAGCCCGGGCCGTAGTTCAGCGACCCGCCGGCGAGTCCATCGCCGTGGGCCACCTCGATGGCGTCCACACCGGCGTCGTCGAGTGCGGCGACGATGCGCTTGACATCCTCGGTGGAGATGCGGTGGCGGACGGCGTGCATGCCGTCACGCAGGGTGACGTCCTGGATGAAGATCGGTGTGCTCATGCCTGAATCTCCTTGGTGGCGGCGATCTTCTCGGCCATCTGCACGGCGGCCGAGGTCATGATGTCGAGGTTGCCCGCGAAGGCGGGCAGGTAGTCGGCTGCTCCCTCGACCTCGAGGAAGACCGACACCTGGTGGGTCGGCCGGTCGGTGCCGGGCACCAGCAGGGTCTCCACCGGCTGGTCGGCCGGGATCTCGTTGATCTGGACCTTCTGCTTGAGGCGGTAGCCGGGCACGTAGGCGGCGACGTCGGCGACCATCTTCTCGATGGAGTCGACGATCTCGGCCTTCACCGGGTCGGCGTCGGCCGGCAGGGTGACGAGGGTGAACACGGTGTCGCGCATGAGCAGCGGCGGCTCGGCCGGGTTCAGGATGATGATCGCGCGGCCGCGGGCGGCGCCGCCGACCTGCTCGATGGCCGCCGAGGTGGTCTCGGTGAACTCGTCGATGTTGGCGCGGGTGCCGGGGCCTGCCGAGCGCGACGCGATGGAGGCGACGATCTCGCCGTAGGCGACCGGGACGACGCGGGAGATGGCCGCGACGATCGGGATGGTCGCCTGACCACCGCAGGTCACCATGTTCACGTTGGCGGCGTCGATGTGCTCGTCGAGGTTGACCGCCGGGATCACGTACGGGCCGATGGCCGCCGGGGTCAGGTCGATCATCCGCTTGCCGAGCGGACGCAGCTTGGCGTCGTTGGCGGTGTGCGCGCCCGCCGAGGTGGCGTCGAAGACGATGCCGATCTCGTCGATCTGCGGGGAGGCGAGCAGACCGTCGACACCTTCGGCGGTGGTCTCGAAGCCGTACTTCTGGGCGCGGGCCAGACCGTCGGAGGCGGGGTCGATGCCGACCATGACCGCCATCTCCAGGTGGGTGCCGTTACGCATGATCTTCTTCATCAGGTCGGTGCCGATATTGCCCGACCCGATGATGGCGACCTTGGTCTTCTGACCTGTTGTGGTCATCGGATCTCCTTGCTGTTCTGGGGTTCTCGAAGGTGTGGTGCGGGGACTGGTGCGAGTGGCCGCTACTGCTGGGCGGTGAAGGTGACGGTGCCCAGCGGGGCGACGGTGGCCGACACGGTGGCGCCGGCGGTGATCGGACGCATCGGGCCGAGTGCGCCGGAGAGGATGATCTCGCCGGCCCGCAGCGGCTCACCGAGGTCGCGAACCTGCTCGGCGAGCCAGACGACGGCCTCGATCGGGTCGCCGAGGCAGGCGGCGCCGGTGCCGGTGGACACCTCGGCGTCGTCGATCGACATCGTCATGGTGACCTCGCGGGGTTCGAACTCGGCGAGGGTCTTGTGATCGGTGCCGAGCACGTACGCGCCGGCCGAGGCGTTGTCGGCGACGGTGTCCCCGAAGCTGATGTCCCAGTCGGCGACGCGGCTGCCGCAGATCTCGATGGCCGCCACACCGTAGGCGATCGCCGCGCGGACCCGGGCGGCGTCGATCTCGCCGTCGAGGTCGTCGGCGAGGACGAAGGCCAGCTCGGCCTCGGCGCGCGGCTGCAGCACCGCACCGGTCGCCAGGGTGCCGCCGTCGGGGATGACCATGTCGTCGAACAGGACACCGAAGTCGGGCTGGTCGACCCCGAGCTGGGCCTGCACGGCCTCCGAGGTCAGCCCGATCTTGCGGCCGACGCGGCGGGCGCCACCGGCGAGCCGTTCGGCAACCCCGACCTGCTGGACGGCGTAGGCCGCGGCGATGTCGGCGGTGCCGATCAGGTCGCGGACCGGGGCGACGGGGGTGGCGGATTCCGATGCGGTCCGCAGCCGGGCGGCCGCCTCGGTGATCGCCGCGTCGGTGATCGGTGCTGGGGTGGTGACCTGCTCTGTCATGACTCCACTGTCGCCGCAGGTCGGTGGGTTCTCCTACCAAAACGTTCCACTCAGCGATACGCTGATCCGATGTCGGGTGAGGCGGCCAAGCAGACGGATGTCCGGGGGGCCGGTGCGGTGGACGCCACCGGGGCGGATCTGAGCACCGTGCTGGGCAAGGCGGTCGCGGTACTCCGGGCGTTCCGGGTGGAGGATCGTGTGCTCCCGCTGGCCGAACTCGTCCGCCGGACCGGGCTGTCCAAGCCGACGGTGCACCGGATCGCCGGGGACCTGGTGACCTATCGGCTGCTCGACAAGGACCAGCGCGGCTACCGGCTCTCGGGCGGGCTCTTCGAGCTGGGGATGCGGGCGTCGGCCGAACGGACCCTGCTGGAGGTGGCGATGCCCTTCCTGCAGGACCTCTATGAACGGACCCGGGAGACGGTGCACCTGGGCGTCCTCGAGGGTGCCGAGGTGGTCTACATCGCCAAGATCGGCGGACACCGGCAGGCGCGATCGCCGTCGAGGACCGGCGGGCGTATGCCGCTGCATTGCACGGCCATCGGTAAAGTTCTTCTCGCGCACGCAGATCCCGAACTCCAGCAGGAGGTGCTGGCGGGGCCGCTCAAGCCGTGGACGCCGCACACGATCGTCGCATCGGGATTGCTGAGGCGCCGCCTGGCCACCATCCTCGAGGCGGGCGTCGCGTTCGAGCGCGAGGAGTCCACGCTCGGTCTGCTGTGTGTGTCGGCGCCGGTTCTCGACACCGGCACCGGGGAGGCGGTCGCGGCGATCAGTGTCACCGGCCCGGTCGGCCGGTTCCGCCCGGAGGCCCATGTCGCGGCGGTGCGGGCCGCCGCCGCGGGGATCGCCGGGGTGCTGGCGAGACGATAGTCGCGGGCCCACCGGTCAACGCGCGTCCTCGCGTCGGGGACGAATTTCGCTGCGGGCTGATCTTTTGCAGCCGCGAGCCTTGAGTGCTGGCACTCTCATGTATAGAGTGCTAGGAGGCACTGCGAGCAGACCTCGTTCACCCGCGACGACGAAGTCTCGTGGCAGAGCCCCGCAGAAACAAGAACATCGTTTTCTCAGATGAGAAAGTAGAGGACTCACATCGTGGCGAGCGTGAACATCAAGCCGCTTGAGGACAAGATCCTGGTGCAGGCCGTCGAGGCCGAGACGACCACCGCGTCGGGTCTGGTCATTCCGGACACTGCCAAGGAGAAGCCGCAGGAAGGCACCGTCATCGCCGTTGGCGAGGGCCGCGTGACCGAGCAGGGCAACCGCGTGCCGGTCGACGTCAAGGAAGGTGACACCGTCATCTACAGCAAGTACGGCGGCACCGAGATCAAGTACGCCGGTGAGGAGTACCTGATCCTGTCGGCGCGCGACGTGCTCGCCGTCATCGGCAAGTAAGGATCGCGAGACCCTCGTGACTCTTCCCGCCCCGGCGCCCAGTGGGCACCGGGGCGGAGTCGTCCGTGCGGCCGGTGACCCGGCCGCACGATCAGCCAGCACAGAGAGAAAGCCCTGATGGCAAAACAGATCGAATTCGACGAAAAGGCCCGGCGCGCACTCGAGCGCGGCATCGATCAGCTCGCCGACGCGGTGAAGGTGACCCTCGGGCCGCGCGGCCGGCACGTGGTGCTGGCCAAGGCATTCGGTGGCCCCAGCGTCACCAACGACGGCGTGACCATCGCCCGTGACATCGACCTCGAGGATCCCTTCGAGAACCTCGGTGCCCAGCTGGTCAAGTCGGTTGCGACCAAGACCAACGACGTCGCAGGTGACGGCACCACCACGGCCACCGTCCTCGCCCAGGCCATCGTTCGCGCCGGTCTGCGCAACGTCGCCGCGGGCGCCAACCCGATCACGCTCGGCGCCGGCATCGCCAAGGCCGCCGACGCGCTGAGCGAAGAACTGCTGCGCCTGTCCACCCCGGTCACCGGCGAGCACGGTGTCGCACAGGTCGCCACCGTCTCCTCGCGTGACGAGGAGGTCGGTGAGCTGGTCGGCAAGGCGATGAACACCGTCGGCACCGACGGTGTCGTCACCGTCGAGGAGGGTTCGGGTCTGCACACCGAGCTCGACATCACCGAGGGCGTCCAGTTCGACAAGGGCTACCTGTCGCCGTACTTCGTCACCGACCCCGACGCACAGGAAGCGGTCCTCGACGATCCGCTGATCCTGCTCTACCGCGACAAGATCAGCTCGCTGCCGGACTTCCTGCCGCTGCTGGAGAAGGTCGTGGGTGCGGGCAAGTCGCTGCTGATCGTCGCCGAGGACGTCGAGGGTGAGCCCCTGTCGACCCTGGTGGTCAACTCGATCCGCAAGACCGTCAAGGTCGTCGCGGTCAAGGCGCCGTTCTTCGGCGACCGTCGCAAGGCCTTCCTCGAGGATCTCGCCGTGGTCACCGGTGGCACGGTGATCTCCTCCGACATCGGTATCTCGCTGAACGCCGCGGACCTCGACCTGCTCGGGTCGGCCCGCCGCGTCACCGTCAGCAAGGACGCCACCACGATCGTCGAGGGTGCCGGTACCGCCGAGGCCGTCGCCGACCGCGCCGCCCAGCTGCGTCGCGAGATCGAGAACAGCGACTCCGACTGGGATCGCGAGAAGCTCGCCGAGCGGCTGGCCAAGCTGGCCGGCGGTATCGCCGTGATCCGCGTGGGTGCGGCCACCGAGACCGCGCTCAAGGAGCGCAAGCACCGCGTCGAGGATGCGGTCGCCGCGGCCAAGGCCGCTGTCGAAGAGGGCATCATCCCCGGTGGCGGGTCGGCCATCGTGCAGGCCGCGGCCGTGCTCGATGCCCTCGCCGAGGAACTCCCCGACGAGGAGGCGCTCGGTGTGAAGGTGGTCCGCGAGGCCGTCAAGGCCCCGCTGTACTGGATCGCCACCAACGCCGGAGTCGACGGCGCCGTCGTCGTGCACCGGGTCACCGAGGCGGAGAAGGGCCATGGCTTCAACGCCGCGACCCTGACCTACGGCGACCTCGTCGCCGAGGGCATCATCGACCCGGCCAAGGTCACCCGCTCCGCGGTGGTCAACGCCGCGTCGGTCGCCCGCATGGTCCTGACCACCGAGACCGCGGTCACCGACCGGCCCGCCGAGGCCGCCGACGACCACGGCCACGGCCACGGTCACGCGCACTGACGTCGCACTGATCCGGCCGACGGCGCCCACCCGGGCGCACTGACGCACAGCGACTCCGCGGTGGTCACCCTCTGAGGGTGACCACCGCGGAGTCGTCTGCGTTGTGGGATCTGGCTGTCGGATCTGGTGTCGTGGACGTCGGTGTCGGTCGGTGCCGGGCCCGGGGGAGCCGGGTGGGCCAACCGGTGTGGGAGTGCCGGTCACGCCCGTTCGGGTCGCGCCGGCGGTCCCGTCGTGGTGGAGTGTGTGGGTGCCTAGCTGGCGATGCGGCGTCCCACGCCACGCTTCATGAGCATGCTGCGCTCGGACTCGGAGAGCCCGCCCCAGATGCCGTACGGCTCGGCGACGGCGAGGGCGTGCTCGCGGCACTGGGCGATGACCGGGCACTGGTGGCACATCTCCTTGGCGCGACGCTCGCGCTGGGCCCGTGCACGGCCACGTTCGCCGTCGGGATGGAAGAACATCGAGGACTCAACGCCGCGGCACAAGCCGTGCATCTGCCAGTCCCACACGTCTGCATTGGGGCCAGGGAGGTGGTTGGGCTGGGGCATGTCAGCTTCTCCTTCGTCAGGACGAGGAACCGGGGCCGGCTCGTTGCGTGTCCACGCTCAGTCGGTGTCGTGGGGCGTTCCGAACTGCGCAAGCAAAACAGTAGGCGGGCGCCAGAAACAGCGTCAATACCGCCAATTCGGCCGAAATGATGGCAAAGATTCCGGTGTTGTTAACTGGGTGTTAGAGGGGTTCTCTGCACTATCACAGTGGTCCGGCGGTGTCGCCCCGGGTTCCCGGTCACCCGGTGAAATGGCCTGTGAACTGGCAGTTTCTGCGCAGATGCGGTGCTTCGTGGTACGAATCCGGGATGCGATCGGTTCGTGACCCGGGAAACGCCCGTAACCCATTGGAAATATATAAGTCACCCGGAGTTGATTTTCTCGACCGCTTTAACAATTGTGACGGCGAGTTAAATTCATGCTAACTGCTAATTCTGCCGGTGACCTGGGCCACGTTTCTCCCGCTCGGTCGGCCATTTCGGTCTGGCTTGCCGCCGTCGAGCGGGGTGGCCGCGGAGAGGTCGCCGCGGCGCTGACCGCTCTCGAGGAGCTCCTCGTCGACGCGCGACGCCGTAACGATCCCACGATTTTGTCGTTCGCGCGCACTACAGCGGGATCGTTGCTGCGTCAGGCCGGCCGGCACGAGGTGGCGCTGGGATGGGACGGGGCCGGGCTCGCGGCGCTCACCGGGGCGGGTTCGATCACGCGGTGGGGTCCGGGCACGGCGCGGTGGGCCGGCGGCGAGTGGGCCGGCGACGAGTGGGCCGGCGACGAGTGGGTTCGGGCGGCCGCGGTGGACGCAGTGGTGAACCTGGCCGCCGACAATCTCGGGCTGGGCCGGTTCTCGGCGTCGGCACGACTGTTGCGGCGGGCGGGGGCGATCCTCGCGCCCGAGCCCGCCGCGGGTGCGCGGGAACCGTGGCAGACGTCCGCGCGCGGACGCCTGCGTCTTCTCTGGGTCTCCGCCGAGCTCGCCATGTACAGCGGTGACCCGGACACCGCGCTCGATCGTGCCGCCCGGGCGGTCGACCTGATGGACCGTCGTGACGACGTCGGTCTGGACCGTCACCGGATCAAGACGGCGCTGATCTCCGCGGCCGCCCACGCGGCGGCCGGGCGGATCGAGGTCGCCCGGTCGGGGGCGGACGGGTGTCGTCGGCGTGCCGCCGAGGCCGGCCTGCTGCCCCTGCAGTGGGCTGCGGTGATGCTGGGACGAGGTGTCGGCGACGACTCCGCGGCGACGGCCACCGAGCAGGCGCGGATCGAGGCGGCGCTGAGCGCACGCGGCATGGTTTTCGTCCCGCGCTGACCCGATCGCTAAGGTGTTTGGGGTCCGACGCCGTGTTCGCGAACCGAGTTCGAGCAGCGGTGGGCCCGCGCCGGGGGCGAAGTGGCGTGCCTATGTCAACCGAGCCGGTGAGACCGGCCACACAATGCGTAACACGGGGATCTCTGCTGACGATGAAATTGACAGGTGTTGAGTTGGACGCCGCAGTCCGGGCTGCCGGACTCGGTGACCGCGACGCGCTCACGTCAGTCCTCGAAAGCGTGCAAGAGCCGATCCTGCGCTACTGCCGAGGGCGGATCGGTGTCGGAGAACGCCATCTGTTCTCCGCGGATGACATTGCACAGGAGGCGTTGATGGCGGTGATGACGGCGCTGCCCCGCTATGAGGATCAGGGCAAGCCCTTCATGGCCTTCGTCTACGGTATCGCCGCTCACAAGGTGGCCGACGCGATGCGTGTGGCCGGCCGGGTCAAGGCCGACCCCGTCGACAGCGTGCCCGATGTGATGACGGTCAACGGCGGGCCCGAACAGGCGGCATTGGACTCCGACGGCAGTCGCCGGATGCGGATGCTGTTGTCGGTGCTCCCGGACAAGCAGCGCGAGATCCTCGTGCTGCGCCTGGTCGTCGGGATGTCCGCCGAGGAGACCGCCGACGCCGTCGGGAGCACTCCCGGCGCCGTTCGCGTGGCCCAGCACCGTGCACTGGCGAAATTGAAAGACGAACTGAGGAAGGCAGGAGGGCGACGCGATGAGCGACGAGCGTGATCGGGATCGACGTCGACCGATGCCGGGCCCGCAGTCGTCGGGGGCGATGCAGGGTCCGGGATCGGCACAAGGCGGGCACGGACAGCCCGACGACGGTCACATCGACCTGAATCAGGTCCACTTCGACGACGCGTTCCTCGACTCGTTGTCACGCGATCAGCCCACGCAGACACGCGACGACGCCGAGTACGAGCTCGCCGCGCTCCTGTCCGGCTGGCGCCACGAGGCCATCACCACACCCGCGCCACCGCTGCCGGGGATCGACGAGGTCGACCGCGCCATCGCGGCGCAGCGTCCGGCCAAGCGCGGTGCCACGGTCGTGCGCACCCTGCGTGTGGTGGCCGGTGCCGCGGCCATCGCGGTGGTCGCCGCCGCCGGTCTCACGGTGGTGAGCGAGGGCGCCGCACCCGGTGATGCCCTCTGGGGTGTGAAGCAGGTGGTGTTCGCCTCGGCGGCGTCGGAGACCCAGGCGTCGTTCGACGTCCGCGCCGATCTCGAGCAGGCCGAGGCGGCGTTCGCCGCCGGCGACACCGAGAGCGCGCATGAGCTGATCGCGCGGGCCCAGACCCGGCTCGCCCCGGTGCGCGACGACGCGACCCGCGACCAGATGACCGAATGGATCGACCGGCTCAAGACCGAGGAGCCCGGATCGGCCACGGCGTCGTCGACCGCGTCGTCGGAGGCATCCGGCACGACCCGGCCGGGCGGCATGACCTCGGAACCGGGGACCACCACCGGTGGGTCGTCGACGAGTGTGGACGTGCGGGCGCGCACCACCACACCGCAGACCACCACACCGCCGGTGGAGACCACTCCGGCACCGCCGTCGCAGACCCCGTCACCGACCAGTGCCACCGTCACCCAGGTGCCGAGTGCACCGGAGGAGATCACCACCACCACGACCACCCCGTCCTGAGCGACCGGGTCTCCACTCATGACGCGACACCGCCCGGATGCGGGCGGTGCGTGCGTCGGTGATCGCGTGAGGCCGGTGCCGGCTCAGCGTTCGTGATCGATGTGGGCGCGCGCGTCGGCGTACCCGCGGCAGTAGTCCCAGGTGACGTAGCACTCCGTGCACGGATCGATCGCGGGCTCGTGCGGACGGACCGTGCCGTCGATCAGCAGCTGGAGCAGGTTGGCGCGCAACATGTCCCAGTCGTGATAGTGGTCCTCGTGGCAGTCGTCGCAGACCACGACCAGACCGCGGATCCCGCGGTGGGCCAGCAATGCCTCGTAGACGGCGAGATCGGCGAGATCCTCTTCCACTGCGAGACGCTCGTTCTCGTCGAGTGGGATTCCCGGTTCCACGGAGTCCAGTGCCGCCGCGGGATCACTCGGATCATCGGCGAACGGGTCCGGTGGGAGTCCGGGAGGGAGGTGGTCACGCACACCACCACGGTAGCCGATCTTCGGTGACCTGCGCCGCATCGCATCCACAGTTCGTCTGGTGACGCGATCGCGCCACCGGCGGCGCCGAGCACCGAATCCGGCGATGGTTGACGCGGGGCACGTACGGCGGCAGAGAGTGACCCACACAATCGCATTCGGTTCCTCGGCAATCGCTCGTTAGGATGGTCAGATGACTCACGTTCGTACCGGTGGTGACGATCCCAACAAGGTTGCAATGCTCGGCCTGACCTTCGACGACGTCCTTCTCCTGCCTTCGGCGTCGGACGTGATCCCGAGCGAGGTCGACACCTCCTCCCGCCTGACCCGCGAGATCACCCTCCGGGTGCCGCTGGTGAGCTCGGCGATGGACACCGTCACCGAGGCGCGGATGGCGATCGCCATGGCCCGCGCCGGTGGCATGGGTGTGCTGCACCGCAACCTGTCCATCGAGGACCAGGCCGGTCAGGTCGAGACCGTCAAGCGGTCCGAGGCCGGGATGGTCACCGATCCGGTCACCTGTTCACCGACCGACACCCTCGCCGATGTCGACTCCATGTGTGCGCGCTACCGCATCTCCGGTCTGCCCGTGGTGGACGGCAAGGGCGAGCTCGTCGGCATCATCACCAACCGCGACATGCGCTTCGAGGTCGACCAGGACCGTCCGGTGTCGGAGGTCATGACCAAGGCGCCGCTGATCACCGCCCAGGAGGGCGTGTCCGCCGAGGCCGCACTCGGACTGCTGCGTCGCAACAAGGTCGAGAAGCTGCCGATCGTCGACGGCAACGGCCGGCTGACCGGTCTGATCACGGTCAAGGACTTCGTCAAGACCGAGCAGCATCCCTACGCCACCAAGGACTCCGACGGCCGCCTGCTGGTCGGTGCCGCCGTCGGTGCCGGTGACGAGGCGTGGAGCCGTGCGATGGCACTCGCCGACGTGGGCGTGGACGCCCTGGTCGTCGACAGCGCACACGGCCACTCCCGCGGCGTGCTCGAGATGATCGCCAAGCTCAAGGCCGAGATCGGCGACCGCGTGCAGCTCGTCGGCGGCAACGTCGCCACCCGTGAGGGTGCGCAGGCACTCATCGACGCCGGGGTCGACGCCGTGAAGGTCGGCGTGGGACCGGGCTCGATCTGCACCACCCGCGTCGTCGCCGGTGTGGGCGCCCCGCAGATCACCGCGATCCTCGAGGCGGTGGCCGTGTGCCATCAGGCCGGTGTCCCGGTGGTCGCCGACGGCGGCCTGCAGTACTCCGGTGACATCGCCAAGGCGCTCGCCGCCGGCGCGTCCACCGCGATGCTCGGATCGCTGCTGGCCGGTACCGCCGAGGCGCCCGGTGACCTGATCCTGGTGAACGGCAAGCAGTTCAAGAGCTACCGCGGCATGGGCTCGCTCGGTGCGATGCAGGGGCGTGGGCAGGGCAAGTCGTACTCCAAGGACCGCTACTTCCAGGACGACGTCCTCAAGGAGGACAAGCTGGTCCCGGAGGGCATCGAGGGGCGCGTGCCGTTCCGCGGTCCGCTCACCCAGGTGATCCACCAGCTCGTCGGCGGTCTGCGCGCCGCGATGGGGTACACCGGGTCGGCGAGCATCACCGACCTGCACGATGCCCGCTTCGTCCAGATCACCGCGGCCGGACTCAAGGAGTCCCATCCGCACGACATCACCCTGACCGCCGAGGCGCCGAACTACTATTCACGCTGAATCGGCCGACACGGCAGATCACACACCGTCGGGAGTGGATTCTCGACAGCGTCGGCCCGTCCAGGGTCTCGGCGTGCGTAGCAGAAAGGCGTAACGGTGCGCGACATCGTCGACATCGGAATGGGCCGTACGGCCCGGCAGACGTTCGAGCTCGATGACATCAGTCTGGTCCCCTCGCGGCGGACACGGTCGTCGAAGGATGTGTCGACCGCCTGGCAGATCGATGCGTACCGCTTCGAGGCGCCGATCCTCGCCCACCCCACCGATGCGCTGGTGTCGCCGGCGGTGGCCATCGAGCTCGGGCGTCTCGGTGCGCTCGGTGTGATCAACGGTGAGGGCCTGTGGGCACGTCACCGCGACGTCGAGGACAAGATCGCCGAGCTCATCGAGCTCGCGACCTCCGACCCCGATCCGCAGGCGCCCGTGCGCCGGCTGCAGGAACTGCACGCTGCACCGCTCGACGTCGAGCTGCTGGCGCAGTCGGTGGCCGCCGTGCGCGACGCCGGGGTCACCACCGCCGTCCGGGTCAGCCCGCAGCGTGCCGCCGAGCTGACCCCCGCCCTGATCAAGGCCGGGGTGGAGCTGCTGGTGGTGCACGGCACGATCATCTCCGCCGAGCACGTCGCACAGGGTTCGCAGGAGCCGCTGAACCTCAAGACGTTCATCAGCGACCTCGACATCCCGGTGATCGCCGGCGGGGTGCACGACCACCGCACCGCGCTGCACCTGATGCGCACCGGCGCGGCCGGTGTCATCGTCGGCTACGGCTCGACCGCCGGCGCCACCACCACCGGTGAGGTCCTGGGCCTCGGCGTGCCGATGGCGACCGCGATCGCCGACGCCGCCGCCGCGCGCCGCGACTACCTCGACGAGACCGGCGGCCGGTACGTCCACGTCATCGCCGACGGCGACATCCACACCTCCGGCGACCTGGCCAAGGCGATCGCCTGCGGCGCCGATGCAGCGGTGCTCGGCACCCCGCTCGCGGCGGCCGCCGAGGCGCCCGGCAAGGGCTGGTACTGGCCGTCGGCGGCGGCCCACCCGGACACCCCGCGCGGTGCGCTGCTCGAGGTGGCCCGACCGGACGGACGCCCGAGCCTTCAGCAGGTGCTCACCGGCCCGTCCGACGACCCCTACGGTGAGCTGAACCTGGTGGGTGCCCTGCGTCGGTCGATGGCCAAGGCCGGCTACTCCGACCTCAAGGAGTTCCAGAAGGTCGGTCTGACCGTCCGCAGCTGATCGACCACCGATCGTGTCCACGATGGGGTGAGGCCGCCGTCACGTAACGTGACAATGACCGTTAGTATATTTGGTCATGGCAGCCCACCCCATTCGTGATTCATCTCACCGTACGGACTTCGACGTCCTGATCATCGGTTCCGGATTCGGCGGCAGCGTCAGTGCGCTGCGACTCGTCGAGAAGGGATACCGGGTCGGCGTGGTCGAGGCCGGCCGGCGCTTTGCCGACGACGACTTCGCCGAGACCAGCTGGCGCCTGAACAAATGGCTGTGGGCACCCAAGCTCGGCCTGTTCGGCATCCAGCGGATCCACGCCCTCAAGGACGTGATGATCCTGGCCGGCGCGGGCGTCGGCGGCGGATCGCTGAACTACGCCAACACCCTCTACAAGCCGCCCACCCCGTTCTTCACCGACCCGCAGTGGGCGCACATCACCGACTGGCAGGCCGAACTCGACCCCTACTACGAGCAGGCCCGCCGGATGCTCGGCGTGGTGCTCAACCCGACCTTCACCGAATCCGACCGCGTGATCGGTGAGGTGGCCACCGAGATGGGCGTCGGTGACACCTTCGTGCCCACCCCGGTCGGCGTGTTCTTCGGCGCCAAGACGGGGCTGGCCGGTGAGCCCGGGGAGACCGTCGGCGACCCCTACTTCGGCGGGGCCGGCCCGGACCGGACCGCCTGCACCGAATGCGGCGCCTGCATGACCGGATGCCGGGTCGGCGCCAAGAACACCCTGCTGAAGAACTACCTCGGACTCGCCGAGGCGAACGGTGCCCGGATTCTCGACCGCACCACCGTCGACTCGCTGACCCGGCGGGCCGACGGCACCTGGGTGGTGGGCACGCACCGGTCGGCGGCGTGGGGTCCGGTCGGGCGGCGTCGGCGCAGCTACACCGCCGGACAGGTGATCGTCGCCGCCGGGACCTTCAACACCCAACGACTGCTGCACCACGCCAAGGCGTCGACGCTGCCCGCGATCTCCGATGCCATGGGGCGGCTGACCCGCACCAACTCGGAGGCGATCCTCGGTGCGGTCGCCGCGAAATACGATCCGGCACATGACTACTCGGCGGGGGTGGCGATCACGTCGTCGTTCTATCCGGCGCCCAACACCCACGTCGAGCCGGTCCGCTACGGCAAGGGCTCCAATGCGATCGCCTTCTTGCAGACGGTCCTCACCGACGGCGGCTCCCGGCGCAACCGCATCGGTCAGGTCCTGCTGCAGATGCTGCGCAAGCCGTCGACGCTGGTGCGGCTGCTGGTGGTGCGACGATGGAGCGAGCGCACCGTGATCGCGCTGGTGATGCAGAACAACGACAACTCGCTGACCACCTTCCTGCGCAGACGAGGACCGCTGCGGTATGTCACCAGCAAGCAGGGGCACGGCGACCCCAACCCCACCTCGATCCCGGAGGGCAACGACGCGACACGGCGGATCGCGGCGAAACTCGACGACGGTCTCGCCGGCGGCACCTGGGGTGACGTCTTCAACATGCCGATGACCGCGCACTACCTCGGCGGCTGCGCGATCTCCGACGACCCGGCGACCGGGGTGATCGACCCGTACCACCGGGTGTGGAACTACCCGACGCTGCACGTCACCGACGGTGCGGCGATCTCGGCGAACCTCGGCGTCAACCCGTCGCTGTCGATCTGTGCGCAGGCCGAGCGGGCGATCGCACTGTGGCCGAACAAGGGGGCCGACGACATCCGCCCCGAGCAGGGCGACCAGTACCGGCGCCTCGCACCCGTCGCGCCGACGGCACCGGTGGTGCCCGCCGACGCCCCCGCGGCCCTGCGGCTGACGATCACCCCGGTGGACCGCGCGTCGGCGTCCTGAACCGGTGGTCGGGGAGTGCCCGGGTCTGCCCTAGTCGAGGCCGCGGGCGATGAGGCTGTCGGCGAACCCGTCGGCGGTACGCAGGGCCCCGACCACGATCGGGGCCACCAGGATGCGCGGCCCGGGACGCAGCCCACGCGCGCGGCGGGCCTCGTCGACCGCCCGGGCGATCTCCACCATGAGGGGGATCGCCCGGATGGTCAGGGCCAGCGAGATCGCGATCAGATCCACCCGGACGCCGAACCGCGCGAGCGGCGACAGCGCGCGGGTGATGGTGGCGAGCATGTCGGTGACCCGGGTGGTCAGCGTGACCACGGCGGCCAGGATCACCGTCAGCCCCAGGATTCCCACCACGATCACCGCGCGATGCCAGCCGGTGAAGATCACCTGGAACACGAAGATGAACAGCAGCATCCAGATCGCCGGGCGCAGCTGACGCCACGCGGCGACCGGTCCGATCCCGCCGAGCGCATAGAGCGCCGCGACCGCCACCGCGGCGATCCCCAGCGCCGGAAGCGTCCGTACGAACAGCGAGATGGCCAGCACCGCGACGGCCAGACCGACCAGCTTGGTGCCGGGGGAGAGGCGGTGCAGCACCGTGTTGCCGGGCCGGTAGACGCCGAGCGCGGTCACGACATCATCGCCCGGTAGGCGGTGAGCGCGGGACCGGGCAGGTCGTCGACCACCACCCGGCCGTCGTCGATCACCAGTACGCGGTCGAAGTCGTCGACCAGGTCGAGATCGTGGGTCACCACGATCAGCTGCTCGTCGAGCCCGGCGAACACCTCCCGCAACATGCGGCTGTTGCGGAGGTCGAGCAGCGTCGTCGGTTCGTCGGCGACGATGATCTGTGGTTCGGTCACCAGGATCGATGCGAGCGCCAGCAACTGCTTCTGGCCGCCGGAGAGGCGGGCCGACGGATGGTCGGCATGGTCGGCGAGGCCGAACCGGTCCAGCACCGCGCGGGTGCGCTCGGCCCGTTGGGCCCGGTTCAGCTCGGTGCGGGTCAGCGAGAGCTCGATGTCCTCGCGGACGGTCGGCATGATGATCTGCCGGTCCGGGTCGGAGAACACGAACCCCACCGACCGCCGCACCTGCCGTTTGTGGCGGCTCGCGTCCACACCGTCGACGACGACGCTGCCCTGATCCGGGGTGACCAGCGCATTGATCATCCGGGCCAGGGTGGACTTGCCGCTGCCGTTGGCGCCGACGATGCCCACCCGCCGCTCGGACAGGGTCAGCGACACCTCACGCAGCACGGTCCTCGCGTCGTAGGCGTGGGTGACGTCACGGAACTCGATCACGGCAACGATGCGATCACTGGTGCGGCGTCGGCCATGTCAGCCGGCGACGCCGGCGGTACCGGTGGGGCCGCGCTTCCCGGATCGCCACGGGGTGATCAGTCCGGGCCAGGAGCGGTGCACCTGCGCGGCGACCAGCGCGGCCACCACGGCCTTGATCACGTCACCGATGATGAACGTGCCGTTGGTGGAGACGGCCGCCCACAGCGTCAGGTCGGTGCGCACCAGCAGGCCGATCACGCCGCAGGCGTACACCACGACCATGCCGCCGAACAGGTTGATCAGCGCGCCCCACACGACCCGGTAGCGCGGCATCATCAGGGCGGTCAGCACACCGATCACGATCACGGCGGGCAGGAACCCGATGAAGTACCCGGCGGTGGGCGAGAGCAACGCGGTCTGACCGTTGCGGCCACCCGACAGGATCGGCAGACCGGCGAGCGCGAGCACCATGAAGATGACCACCGCGAGGGTGCCCTTCTTTGGGCCGAGGACCGCGCCGGCGAGCATCACACCGAGGGTCTGGAAGGTGATCGGGACCCCGCTGCTGCCGAGGTTGATCGTCCCGGGCAGGCCCAGGGCGGCGATCAGTGCGGCGAACACCGCCGCCTGGGTGAGGTCGGCGACGCCGAGGGAGAACCGGCCGGACGCCGACCCTGCGGATCCGGCCGTCACTGACCTGGCGTTTTCTGGGGAGTCAGAAGTATCCATGGTGGTCAACGAGTATTCCACGCGCCGTGGGCACCGCCGACCGGCAGGTCGCCGGTGGGCAGACATTAGACTCGCCTCGTGACGGATTCTGCAGATGGAGCGATCGAGGGGCCGCGTCCGGTCCTCGTCGTCGATTTCGGCGCACAGTACGCGCAGCTCATCGCGCGCCGCGTGCGTGAGGCCCGCATCTACTCCGAGGTGATCGCGCACGACGCCACCGTCGAGGAGTTCGCGGCCCGTAACCCGGTGGCGCTGGTGCTGTCGGGCGGACCGTCGTCGGTGTACGCCGACGACGCACCCGCCATCGACCCGGCGATCCTGGAACTCGGCATCCCGGTGTTCGGCATCTGCTACGGATTCCAGTCGATGGCCAAGGCCCTCGGCGGCGTGGTCGCCAACACCGGTGGCCGAGAGTTCGGCCGCACCACCCTGACCGCGGACGGGGCCGGGGTGCTGCATCAGGGACTGCCCGCCGAGCAGCCGGTGTGGATGAGCCACAACGACGCCGTGCAGGTGGCCCCGGAGGGCTTCGAGGTGGTCGGTTCGACGCCGGGCGCACCGGTCGCCGCATTCGAGAACCTCGACCGCAGGATGGCCGGCGTGCAGTACCACCCGGAGGTGCTGCACTCGCCGCACGGCCAGCAGGTGCTCACCCGCTTCCTCTACGAGATCGCCGGACTCGAACCCACCTGGACCGCCGCGAACATCGCCGACGCCCTGGTCGAGCAGGTCGCCGATCAGATCGGTGACGGCCTGGCCATCTGCGGTCTGTCCGGCGGCGTCGACTCGGCGGTCGCCGCGGCGCTCGTGCAGCGTGCCATCGGTGATCGGCTGACCTGTGTGTTCGTCGACCACGGTCTGCTGCGTGCCGGTGAGCGCGAACAGGTCCAGCACGAGTTCGTCGGCGCGACCGGGGCCCGGCTGGTCACCGTGGACGCCGCCGAGACGTTCCTCTCCGAACTGGCCGGCGTCTCCGACCCGGAGACCAAGCGCAAGATCATCGGCCGCGAGTTCATCCGCTCCTTCGAGGGGGCGGTGTCCGACGTGCTCGGCGACCGTGCCGCGGCCGGCGACAAGGTGGACTTCCTGGTCCAGGGCACCCTGTACCCCGACGTCGTCGAATCCGGCGGCGGCAGCGGCACGGCGAACATCAAGAGCCATCACAATGTGGGCGGGTTGCCCGACGACCTGGAGTTCACCCTGGTCGAGCCGTTGCGGTTGCTGTTCAAGGACGAGGTCCGCGCGGTCGGCCGGGAACTGGGTCTGCCCGAGGAGATCGTCGGACGTCAGCCGTTCCCCGGTCCGGGTCTGGCGATCCGGATCGTCGGCGAGGTGACCGCCGACCGTCTCGCCCTGCTCCGCACCGCAGACCAGATCGCGCGGGAGGAACTCACCGCCGCCGGTCTGGACGGACAGATCTGGCAGTGCCCGGTGGTGCTGCTCGCCGACGTCCGCAGTGTCGGCGTGCAGGGCGACGGCCGCACCTACGGTCATCCGATCGTGCTGCGCCCGGTGTCCAGCGAGGACGCGATGACCGCGGACTGGACACGCATCCCCTACGAGGTGCTCGAGATCATCTCCACCCGCATCACCAACGAGGTGCCCGACGTCAACCGCGTCGTCCTGGACGTGACGAGCAAGCCGCCGGGCACCATCGAGTGGGAGTGATCCCCGGCACCGGTGCCGATTCCGGTGCGGGGGTGACCGTCAGCGGCGCGCCGACCGCGCGCCGCTGACGATCAGCACCAGACCCGCGATCGCCCCGACCGCCACCGCGATCCAGCCCAGGGTCGCGAGGTCGGGGAGGGTGGGCCCGTCGGCGAGACCCCAGGCGGCCACGGCCAGGCCGAGCAGGGCGAACAGGGCCAGGCCGGGCGAACGCCGGGCGGCCTCCGTGGTCGATGCGTTCGTGTCGGTGTTGTCGGTGCCGTTCATCGCCTGATCTCCACTCGTCCCATTCCGGTGTGTGCGTCGACCGTCAGGACCGGCCCGGCGGTGCCGTCGTTGCCGCCGTCGAGTCCGTCGGGGCAGGAGTAGTCGCCGACCCCGGTACTACAGTCGGCGCGGACGTTCATACCCGCGGGGACCTCGATGACGAGCTCACCGATACCGTTGCGCAACTGGACCGTTCGGTCCGACGACAGTGTGATGTCACGCAGATCGAGTGTCCCGGTACCCATGCCGAGTGAATACTCGCCGCGGATGTCGTTCTCGCTCAGTGGTTTCCAGTTCCGGTCGCCGACGCCGCCGGTGGGGATGCCCAGGCCGTGATCACTCGGGCTCCAGGTGGTCAGCGTGGTGGAGACCACCACGGCCGCCATCAATGCGAGCAGTACCGGCACGAGACCGCCTGCGTGACGACCGGATCGGGTCTTGCGCAGGGCGCCGACGAGCAGGCCGACGGCCACCACGGCCAGCGCCAGCGACAGCACGTGTGGCACCGAGAACCAGCCGATCCCGGCGCGGTTGCCGGCGATCCCGGCAGCGGCGACGATCACCGCGAGGCCGGCGACGACGAGCCCCAGCGGGGAACGGCGTGGACTCTCGGGTACGGCCGGCGGCGTGGGTGTACTCGGTTCGGGCAGGTCCCAGGCGAAGCGGGCCGCCCCCAGCGGATCCCACGCGGGTGGGGTCCGGTCGATCGGGTCGGCCGGGATGACCGGCGTGGGGATGTCGTCGGCACCGGCCGCCACCACGGGTGGCTCGGAATCGGTGCCGGCCGGCGTCTTCCCCAGGTCGATCGTGGTGCCCTGCGCGGTCGGGGTGGGGGACGAATCGGCGGACATGGCGGCTGTACTCCCTTCGGTCGCACGTTGGTACGGGGCCGGCTGGGCAGGTGCGGGAGCAGCGGACGCGGTACGGATCGCACGCGGGGTCCAGCGCACGAAGTGATCGGCACCGATCGCAGCGGGTGGCGACGCCGGGGCGATGGTCGCGACGCTCGTCCCGGCCGGCGCCTCGGGCGTGCGCAGATACAGCAGCCACCAGCCGAACAGCATCAGCAGACCACCGAGCAGGCCGCCGGAACTCCATGGGCCCGACGATCCGATCGAGGTCACCAGCACGATCACGACGAGCACCACCAGCAGCAGCATCATGGGACTGCGGGTGCGGCCGGGATGCTGCCCGCCGGGTGGGGTGACCTGCGCGGAGACCCGGGTGACCGACGGGAAGGCGATCCAGCCGGCCAGGTACAGGATCAGGCCGCTGCCGCCGAACAGCGTCGACACCACGAATGCGACCTTCACCAGGGTCGGATCGACCCGGTAGCGGTCGGCGACACCCGCACAGACACCGGCCACGGTGCGCGGTGCCGACGGACGCACCGGGCGTGTGGCCCACAGGTTCTCGAGCCGGTTGCGAAACTCTGCACCATCCATGTCACCCATCTTCACGTCCGGCGGCCCCACCCACATCGGGGGCGCACCCTGAGATCCACCCGGAACGTGCACCCGGGCCGGATTCGGGGGTGGACCCTGATGCCCGAACTCCCACCCGCGTGACACCATCGGTTTCATGGAAGTGGCGCAGGCGGAGCTGCCGCCGCGGCTGATGCGCCGCAGCGGTGGCCGGGTGATCGGTGGGGTCGCAGGGGGTGTCGCCGACCATCTCGGCGTCGACGCGTTCCGCGTGCGGGTGGTGTTCGTGGTGCTGACCGCCCTCGCCGGGGCCGGGGTGCTGGCGTATGCGCTCCTGTGGTTCTTCTGCCCGCAGGGTGCCGACACCGCGCCCCCGCAACCGGGTGAGCGGCGTCAGGCCTGGGGGCTGGCGATCCTCGGCCTGATCGCGATGTCGGTGGTCGGGTTCGCCACCGCCGGCACCCCCGCCGCCTATCTGGTGCCGTTGGTCGTCGTGGCCGTCGGCGCCTCCCTCGTCTGGCGGGAGTTCGACACCTCCGCGCGCGCCCACCCCCGCAGCCCGGTCCTGACCTGGCTGCGGCTGGCCGGCGGTGTGGTTCTGGTGGTGGGCGGTCTGGTGGTGATCGTGCTCGCCGGCAACCGCAACTTCGGCGGCCTGAGCACCACCTTGCTCGCGGTCGGGGTGACCCTGATCGGCGTCGTGCTGCTGACCGTCCCGTTGTGGATGCGGATGTGGCGGGCGCTGAACGAGGAACGGGCGGCGCGAATCCGCAATGCCGAACGCGAGGAGATCGCCTCCCACCTGCACGATTCGGTGTTGCAGACCCTCGCCCTGATCCAGAAGAAGGCGGGCCGGCCCGAGGAGGTGGCCCGTCTGGCGCGCAGTCAGGAACGTGAACTGCGCAGCTGGCTGTTCGGTGATCCGGCCCAGCAGCGGAGCTCGCTGAGCGCCGCACTGCGCAGTGTGGGCGCCGAGGTCGAGGACGACTACGGGATCGAGGTGGAGGTGGTCACCGTCGGCGATCTCCGCCCCGACGACGACACCGACAAGGTGGTGGCGCGCCGCTGGCCCGCCCTGATCGGGGCCACCCGCGAGGCGCTGGTCAATGCGGCCAAACACTCCGGTGAGCGCAAGGTCGACGTGTACCTCGAGGTGGGCGACGACGAGGTGGAGGTCTACGTGCGTGACCGCGGCGTGGGCTTCGACCCGGACGCCGTCGACGAGGACCGCCAGGGGGTGGCGCGGTCGATCCGCGCGCGGACCGAGCGGGTCGGTGGACGTGCGACGGTGAAGTCGTCGCCGGGGCGCGGCACCAACGTGGCGATCACGATGCCGCGGGGCGACGGCCGTACGGTGCCCGACGAGGAGCGGGCACCGGACCAGGAGCGGGCACTGGACCAAGACCCGGACCAGGACGAGGACCCGGACCGGGGCGGCGACGATCCCGACACGGGCACCGATTCCGATGCGGGGACCGACACCGGCCGCGGAAAGGCGTCATGATGACGACGGCAGGCACCGCGACGATGGTCGGGGCGCGGCACATGACGACAGATGAGCGGAGTGAGATGACAACCGAGGAGCAGGCCGTACCGGCCGGTGGGTACCGGGTGTTCCTGGTCGACGACCACGGGGTGTTCCGTTCCGGCGTGCGTGCCGAGCTCGCCGGCGAACCCGGACTGACCATCGCGGGGGAGGCGGGTGCGGTGGCCGAGGCGATCGCCGGGATCACCCGGGTCCGGCCCGACGTCGTGCTGCTCGACGTGCACATGCCCGCCGGTGGTGGGGTGGCGGTGCTGCGTGGCGTCGCCGACGCACTCGGTGACCAGGCGCCGGTGTTCCTGGCGCTCAGCGTGTCCGACGCCGCCGAGGACGTGATCGCCACCATCCGGGCCGGTGCCCGCGGGTATGTGACCAAGACGATCGACGGCAAGGAACTGGCCGACGCGGTGCGACGGGTGGCCGAGGGGGACGCGGTGTTCAGCCCGCGGCTGGCCGGCTTCGTGCTGGACTCGTTCACCGGCCGCTCGTCGGTGCCCGAGCCCCAGCTCGATCCGGAACTCGACTCGCTGACCCGCCGTGAACTCGAGGTGCTGCGGCTGCTCGCGCGCGGCTACACCTACCGCGAGATCGCCGAGGAACTGTTCATCTCGATCAAGACCGTCGAGACCCATGCGTCGAATGTGCTGCGCAAGACCCAGCAGTCCAACCGCAATGCCCTGACCCGATGGGCGGCCACACGCCACATAGGCTGAGCCGCAACAGGTCCCGCCATTCGCCGAGGCGGTGTCCGGCCCGGGCGTCGCTCCGGTGAGAGGTGATCAGCCGGTGAGGGCGATCACCAGGACGATCACCGCGGCGAGCACCAGGAAGAACAGGAACACCGCCCCCGCCAGAACCGCGGGCGAGGTACCCGACTGCGATCCGGGCGGCGGGATGTGCGACGGCATGGCGCTCGGCGGATACGGGCCGTACGGTCCCGAGTTCTGGGGCGCCGGGGTATGGGTTCCGGGGGTGGACAGCGGCATCTGCGGCAGCGGGGGCGTCCGGGGTGCCGGGGTGGCGGTACGGGTGTGATCGAACTGGCCGGGCATCGCCCCGGGGTATCCGCCGGTGGACGCATATCCCCCCGACGGCGTGCCCGAGCGTGGGGCCAGTGTGGACGGACCCACCACCGGCCGGGCCACCATGCTGGTGAGGACCTGCTCGGTGGTGCCGTGCTCACCGGCGGCGACCCGGGCGAGCTCGTCGCGTGCCTGCGCCATGCTGATCCGGCGCCGCGGACTCGGTTCGAGCATGCGCAGGATCACCGGTTCGAGGGCGCCGGCGCGGGTCATCGGATTGATCTGGGCGCGAGCCACCCGGTGCAACATCACCAGTGAGTTGTCGTCGACGCCGAACGGCGGCTGCCCCTCGACCATCGTGTAGACCGTGGCCCCGAGCGAGTAGACATCCGACTCCTCGCCCGGCTCGTCACCGCGGGCCACCTCGGGGGCGAAATAGGCGGGGGTCCCGGTGATCAGACCGGTCTGGGTGATGGTGACGTCGTCCTTGGCGCGGGAGATACCGAAGTCGGTGATCTTGACCAGCCCGGCATTGCGGCCCGCCCCGGCGATCAGGATGTTGCCGGGTTTGATGTCGCGGTGGATGATCCCGGCGGCATGCGCCTCGGTCATCGCGTCGGCCACCTGGGCGCCGATCTTCGCGGCCTCGGTGACGTCGATCGTGGCGGTGGCGTGCAGGATCTGGGCGACACTGCGGGACGGCAGATACTCCATGACCAGCCATGGTTCACCGCCGTCGAGGGCCACGTCGTGCATCGCGATCGCATTGCGATGACTGAGCCGGGCGGCGATCCGTCCCTCCCGCATCGCGCGTTTGCGCACGTTCTCGGCGGATTCCTCGGACAATCCCTCGGTGGAGAGCACCTGCTTGACCGCGACCTCGCGGTCGAGCAACTGGTCACGGGCGAGCCACACGGTGCCCATCCCGCCGCCGCCGATCCGGGAGAGCAGGCGATAGCGACCGGCGACCAGATAATGCGGACCGGGGGTCCGGTGGGAGTCGGTCTCGCTGGTCATACCGGAGATGATAGCCGGGACCGCCGGATGGGCCGGGGTGCCCGGGACCCCATACGCTTGACATCTCCTCGCACGCGTGTTCGACTTTCGGCATGCGATGGTCCGAACAGGTGATCGAAGCCGACGATGGTGCCCTGCCGGGTCTCGGCCGGGCCGGGTTGGTGCGCTCGGTGCAGACGCCCGAGTTCGAGGGCATCACCTTCCACGAGGTGCTGGCCAAGAGTGCGCTCAACCGTGTGCCCGAGGGTTCCGGGCTGCCGTTCACCCACACCGTCAACACCTTTCGCGGATGTACCCATGCCTGCCGGTACTGCTTTGCCCGGCCCACCCACGAGTACCTCGACCTCGACGCCGGACGTGACTTCGACAGTCAGGTGGTGGTGAAACTCAACGTGGCTGCGGTGCTGCGCAAAGAGTTGCGGCGCCGGTCCTGGCATCAGGAGCCGGTGGCGCTCGGCACCAACACCGATCCCTACCAGCGGGCCGAGGGACGCTACCGCCTGATGCCGGGGGTGATCTCGGCACTCACCGAGGCCGCCACCCCGTTCTCGATCCTCACCAAGGGCACCCTGCTGCGTCGGGACCTGCCGCTGCTACGGCAGGCCGCCGGTCAGGTGCCGGTGCGGTTGAGCGTGTCGCTGGCGTTCATCGACACCGAACTGCAGAAACAGATCGAACCCGGCACGCCGTCGCCGGCCGCGCGGCTACAACTGATCGCCGACATCGCCGACGCCGGGTTCGCCCCGCATGTGATGCTCGCGCCGGTGATCCCGTATCTCACCGACTCCACCGCACATCTCGACGAACTCCTGGGATCGATCGCGGCGGCCGGGGCGACCGGGGTGACGGCCTTCCCGTTGCATCTGCGGGGCTCCACCAAGCCGTGGTTCCTGAGTTGGCTCGCCGAGCATCATCCGGCGCTGGTGCGGCGCTATCGCGACCTCTACGGCCGAGGCGCCTATGTCACCCCGGACTACTCCTCCCGATTGCGGGAACGGCTGCAGCCGTTGGTGTTCGGTCATGGGCTCGCCTCTCGGACCGATCGGCTGGACGACGACCGCGCCGGCGCGCCCGGCGGGAGTTCGGGTCGGGCGCGTATCCACGCGCCGGGCGGGCGCGCGGAAGCCGCCGGGGCGGAGGCCGGCGGGGTGGGGCTCGTGGCCGCCCCGGCCCAGCAGCAGGTGCTGACCCTGTTCTGAGTGCTGCCCGGCTGTGGTGTCCGCCGGGTTTGTGTGCCGGGGCTGCTTGCCGGTTTGTCTGCCGGGTTTGTTTGCCGTGGTGGCGTTTTCGGGGTTGCTTGCGGAGATCTCGACTCGACTCGTCGCTGCGCTCCTTGTCGGCTCGATCGTCGTGGTGGGTCGCCTTGTCGCTGTGTGCTTTGTTGCTGCGCTCTTGTCGGTTCGATGGTCGTGGTGTGGTGGCGTTTTCGGGGTTGCTTGCGGAGATCTCGACTCGACTCGTCGCTGCGCTCCTTGTCGGCTCGATCGTCGTGGTGGGTCGCCTTGTTGCTGTGTGCTTTGTTGCTGCGCTCTTGTCGGCTCGATCATCGTGGTGGGCGCCCGTGACCGGCGTGGTTGCGGTTTGTCGGAGGCCGGGCGTAACATTTTCGGTATCGAAAAAACGTTCGAGTAGCGCCGGTTCCGGGGCTCGGAGGGGCTTTCGAGGGCGTAGCGACTTCCCGGCTCGCCAGACATGTCGGTGCTGGTCAGGAGGGGTGTCATGGGTGTTGTGTCGATGGGCGGTGCGGACCGCCCGCGCGGGGGTCCCGCCGAACGACGGAATGACCGGGACGATGCGGAATCGGCGGGTGCGGACCGTGCCGACACGCTCGCCCGGCTACGTCGCCGGATGGCGGTCATGTCGGGGATGCCCGACCGGACCGATGCCGACCGGCCGGAGGCCGGAGTGCTCCCGGTTCCGGAGGAGCTGTCGGACCTGTTGCCGCAGAAGGGGATCGCACGCGGGACGATCGTCTGCTGCACCGGGGCGCGCTCACTGCTGACCGCGCTGATCGCCGCGGTGACCCGGGCGGGATGCCAGGTGGGCATCGTCGGCCTGCCCCGGCTCAACCTGCTCGCCGCCGCGGAGATGGGGGCCGATCTCGACCGGATCGCCGTCGTCGCCGATCCGGGGATCGACCCGGTGGAGGTGGCATCGGTGCTGCTCGACGGGATGGATCTGGTGGTGCTGGGACTGCGCGGGGTCACCGTGCCGCGGTCGCGGTGTGCGACGGTGAGCGGCCGTGTCCGCAGGCAGTCGTCGTCACTGCTGGTGGTCGACGGGGCCTGGCCGGGTGCGCAGACACAACTGGCGGCGCGTGTGCTCGGATACCGGCACCGACCCCGAACCGGTGACGCCGACCTCACGGCCGCGGCCAACGGCCACGGCCGGGTGGCGGGAATGCGGTTACAGGTGACCGCCGAGAGCGGTGGGCGTCGTCGGCGGACCGCCGAGATCGACCTGATCGCACCGGAATTCGGTGAAGAGGACCGGCTGCGCATGCTGCGCCTCGATTCGATCGGGGTACGGCGGGACATCCCCGCCGTCACCGGCGCGGATGCCGACGACGATGTGGCGGTGGCGAACTGATGGCCGGTACCAGGCGGGTGGCCGCCCTGTGGTGTCCCGACTGGCCGGCGACCGCGGCCGCGGCGGACGCGGAGCTGCCACCCGGACACCCGATCGCGGTGCTCTCGGCGAACCGGGTGATCGCCTGCTCGGCGTCCGCCCGGGCGGCCGGGATCCGCCGCGGGATGCGTAAGCGCCAGGCACAGTCGTCGTGCCCGGAGATGACGGTGGTGACCGCCGACGACCATCGCGACGGCCGCATGTTCGAGCCGGTGGCCGCGGCCGTGGCCGACCTGGCCCCGACGATGGAGGTGCTGCGGCCGGGGCTGCTGGTGGTACCGGCCTCCGGTGCCACCCGGTTCCACGGCGGTGAGGAGAACTTCGCCGAGCTGCTCGTCGACCGGATCGCGGTGTCCGGAACCGAATCCCAGGTGGGAATCGCCGACGAACTGTTCACCGCGGTCCTCGCCGCACGTAGCGGACACCTGGTCCCGGCGGGCGGCGATCGTGACCATCTCGCCGGACTGCCGATCGCCGAGCTCGCCGCCGAACCGTCGCTGTGCGGACCCGACCGGGCCGACCTGGTGGACCTGCTGCGGCGCCTCGGGCTGACCGGCATCGGGGCGTTCGCGGCGCTGTCGGCGACCGATGTGGGTACCCGATTCGGTGCCGATGCGATCGTCGCACACCGGCAGGCGCGTGGGGAGCCGGGGCGCCCGCCGTCGGCGCAGGCGTTGCCCGCGGACCTGTCGGTGGAGCAGGTCTGCGATCCGCCGATCGACCGGATCGATGCGGCCGCCTTCGCCGGACGCCGGCTCGCGGAGGTGCTGCACCGTCACCTCCGCGAGCGGTCGGTGGCCTGCACCATCCTCACCGTCGAGGCGATCACCGAACGCGGACAACGACATTCGCGGACCTGGCGATGTGCCCAGCCGCTCACCCCGGCGGCCACCGCCGACCGTATCCGCTGGCAGCTCGAGGGCTGGATGACCGGTGGCCGTTCCCGGGCCCACCACGCACGTCCGGACTCGCCCATCGGGATGTTGCGACTGGTCCCGGCCGAGGTGGTCGACGCAGGAGCGCTCCAGCAGACGCTGACCGCACCCGAACTACCCGGCGGGGCCGAACTGTCCGAGCGGGCCCGTCGCTCGATGGAACGGGTCCAGGGGCTGCTCGGCGGGGATGCGGTGCGCATCCCGGTACGCAGCGGCGGACGCGGTCCGTTCGACCAGATCACCCTGGTGGCCCTCGACGAGGAGCCGACACCCGAACGGGACCCGTCGGCGCCCTGGCCCGGCCGGATCCCGCATCCGGTACCCACGGTGATCAGCGAGTCCCCGATCGAACTGGTCGATCTGTCCGGACAGCCGGTGCGGGTCACCGACCGCGGGGCGTTCACCACCGAACCGACCACCGTCCGCCTGCCCGACCGGCGCGACGGCTGGGAACTGCGCTGGTGGGCCGGGCCCTGGCCGACCGGGATGGAGACCGGCGCAGCGTCACCGGTCAGTGCGCGGGCGCAGGTCCTGCTCGACGACTCCCGGGCATTGCTGCTGGCATATCGGTCCGGCGGCTGGATGGTGGAGGGGATCTATGAGTGAGCCACGTCGGTTCGGCGACCTCACCGATTGGCGCATCTGGCGGCCACCGGCCAGACCGACACCGGTTCCGGTGCGGCGCCGGCCGCCGGGACACCGGGGACGGGCGAGTCGAGCACGAGGACATCCGCGAGATTGACCGCGCTGCACACGTGGTTGGGGATCACCGTGATCACCGCGCCGGGGTCGGGGAGGGCGCCGGCGGCGAACTCGGCCGGATACTCGATCACCGCATGATGTTCGGACAGTGCCACGATCACCGCATCGGGCACATCGGTCACCCGGCCGAAACCGGTGGCCCACGCGGGCCGGTCGGCGCCGAGGACCTTGCTCCCGGCGTCGACGACGACCCGGTGTCCGGTGCGATGGACCACCGTGGTGACCACGGTGAGCGCCACCTGCGTGATGTCACAGGTCCCGAGTTCGACCTGCTGGGCGTCCTGGAACGGGTAGACGCCGGGCCGCAGTTCGGTGAGTGTCGCGGCGTCGGCGAACCCGGCGGTCGGGGTGGAGCCACCGCTGATCACCGCCGGTTCGATGCCGCGGACCCGCAGGGCCTCGGCCGCGACGGCCAGCGTCTGCGCCTCCTGGGTGGCGGCCGCCTCGCGCGCCGGGGCGGGACCGTAACCGTGTCCGGGAAAGGTGAACACACCCACCACGTCGAGTCCGGCGTCGACGGCCGCCGCGGCGACCACCCCGGCCTGCTCCGGGACCACCCCGGTGCGGTGCTGGCCCGAGTCGACCTCGACCACCACCGTCACCGGGTGGAACGGGCCGGTCTCGGCGGCGAGCCGGCCGGCACCGACCTCGGCACCGAGCCGTGCAGCCGCGGCGACCGAGTCGACACCCACCCGCACCGCGACGTCACGGGCCAGTGCACGCAATCGCGCACCCTTGTGCGGGGTCACCCACAACGGATAGGCGAGAAACAGGTCGCGGCAACCGGTGTCGGCCGCGGCCGCCGCGAACACCTCCGCCTCGCCGATCGTCGCCACCGTCAGACCCACTGCGCCATGATCGATCTGGCGTCGGGCGAGTTCGATGCACTTGTGGGTCTTGGCATGTGGGCGCAGGTCCACACCGAGGACGGATGCACGCGCGGCCATCGCGGCGAGATTGGCCTCGAGCCGGTCGGTCGAGACCCGCAGGTACGGGGTGTCGGGTGTCGTGATGTCTGCTGTCGGGGTCTCGGGCACGGGGACTCCTGTCTGTCGGCGACGTCGGTGTCGGGACCGTGGTCCGGTGTCGGGCCAGCCCGCCGTCGGCATCCATTGTCCGGCCACCTCGCCGTCGGAATCCATCGGTCGGGATCCATCTGTCGGGATCCATCTGTCGGGATGGACCGGTGCGGGATGCGCCGTCGGGATCCGCTGTCGGGCTCCGGGTGTCGGGATCTGCCGGGATCCTCGGGGCGAGTGTGGCGTCGTTCACCTTCCGTTCATCGTGTGCTCGGACACAACGGCGGGCGAAAGTGCAGGGTGCCGGGTACCTTGATCATGCGATCAGGAATCACGATCGTGCGATTATCACCAAACGCGAGTCGGGGGACGGCGTGACAACTGAAATGATGGGAAGTCTGCGGACCGAGTTCGCAGAACGATTCGAACGGCTGTATCGGGCGGCGGGTTCACCGCCGGCGCGCATCGTGTGCGCGCGGGCCAACGAAGAACTCGCGCGGAGCGGCCTGCGGTGGTCGGTGTCGCCGCAGCGGGTCTCCGACTGGCGGCGTTGCCGCACCACACCGGCGAGGTTCGAGGTGTTCGCACCCGTGCTGAACATCCTGGTGCTCGCTGCGCGCGGCCGGATCGGTACGACCGACGAGCAACTGCTGGACGTGCAGGCATGGGAAGCGCTGTGGCAGGAGATCCAGCGGGACGAGCCGCGTGCCGGATCGGTCCGCACCTCCACCACGGTGCAGGTGTGCCCGTATCGCGGGCTCGGCGTGATGACCGAGGCCGACCACGGTGCCTACGGCGGTCGTACGCAGGAGCGTGACGAACTGTCCCGGCGTGTCGCCGAGATGGCCGGTACCGGGCGACTGATCGTGCTGACCGGGGCGACCGGCAGCGGCAAGTCCTCGTTCATCCGGGCCGGATTCGGCGGCACCATCGCCGGTCGCCCGATGGTCGGCGGGATCGCCGATCCGCGCCGGACGATGACCGGGTCGCCGAGTCGTCCGGCGGTGGTCGTGGTGGACCAGTTCGAGCGTCTGCTCGTCGATCCGCGTGCGGCCGAGGCATCGGCGGCGTGGCTCGCCGAGTGCGCCCGCCGGCCGGGAGTGGCTGCCGTGGTGGTCTTGCGCTCGGATCGGATCGGCTGTGCAGGTTCCATCGCCCGATTGCAGGATGGCTTGGCGCACAACCGGATCGATCTCGCACAGCCATCGGTGTCGGATGTGATGGAGGCGATCACCGCACCGGCCCGGCATGCCGGGCTGGCCATCGGTGACGGGTTGGAACAGCTCATCCGGGCCGATCTGGGTCTGCGTCCGGGGCTGGGTCTGCAGGCCGCCGCCGCACCGTTGCCGGTGTTGTCGTGGGCGTTGCAGCATGCCTGGCTCAATCGCGAGCGGAACACGCTGACCGTCTCGGGATACGAACGGTCCGGCGGCATCACCGGTGCGATCGTCCACCTCGCCGAGCAGTGCTGGGCGGGGATGTCGGAATCGGACCGCGGGCTCTGCCGGGATCTGTTGTTGCGGCTGGTGGTGCCGCGTTCGGACGGTGTCGTGGTGGGCGGCGGCGTCCCGGTGTCGGATCTGGTGGCCACGGCCGGTGATCCCGGTGCCGTGCGGGCGGTGCTGTCCCGCCTGGTCGATTCCCGGGTCCTGATCGCCGACGCCGACGGGGTGCGTGCATCGCACGACGCCCTGTTCTCCGAGTGGGGGCGGATGCGGGACTGGCTGGCGGCGTGCCACGTCGGGGTCGAGGTGCCGCGTGCCGGTCCGGTGGCACCGGTCCGGCTGTCGGCGGCCATGGTCAGCTGATCCGGGCGGAGAACCCGATCGGGCGGTGACCGACCCACCCCTCATCGAACGTGCGTTCTATGATGGCGGAGTGGGTTGGAATCAGGGACCACCGACCTGGTCGGAGATGGAACGAGTGCTCTCCGGGCGCTCCCGGCAATCGGGGCGGCCCGGGGAGTTCTTCGGTCCCGGCGACGGGGGCGACTCGCCGGCGTGGTCGCGCAAACGGGGTCCCTACGTGGCCCCCGAGGTACGGCCGGAGAACTCGTCGGTGCCCTACGCCGAGTTGCACGCCCACAGTGCCTACAGCTTCCTCGACGGTGCGTCGATGCCCGAGGAGATGGTCGCCGAGGCCCGGCGGCTCGACCTCTCGGCCCTGTCGATCACCGACCACGACGGCTTCTACGGAGTGGTCCGATTTGCCGAGGCGGCAAGGGAATTCGGGATGCCGACGGTGTTCGGTGCGGAACTGTCCCTGGAACCCGACGTCGCCCGGACGGGGGTGCGCGACCCGGCCGGTGACCATCTGCTGGTGCTCGCCCGCGACAGTGAGGGGTACCGGCGGTTGTCGCGGACGATCGCCGACGCGCACATGGCCGGCGGCGAGAAGGGATTGCTGCGGTATCACCCGGACCGCCTGGCCGAGGGTGCCGGGCACTGGCTGGTGCTCACCGGCTGCCGCAAGGGGGCGGTGCGGCGTGCCCTGGATCGGGGTGGCCCACCGGCGGCCGAGCGGGCCCTGGCCGACCTCGTCGAACGGTACGGACGTGACGGGGTGGCGGTGGAACTGACCGCCCAGGGCCTGCCCGACGACGACGAACGCAATGCCGTCCTGGCCGGGTCGGCGGTTCGTCTGGGTCTGCCGACGGTGGCCACCACCGGCGCGCATTTCGCCGGCCCGTCGCGGCGGCGGCTCGCGCTGGCGATGGCCGCGGTGCGCGCCCGCACCGACGTCGACACGATCACCGGCTGGATGCCGGCCGTGGCCGGGGCGCATCTGCGCAGCGGCGACGAGATGACCCGACTGTTGCCCGCGCATCCCGACGCGATCGACAACGCGGTGCAGATCGCCGCCGACTGTGCCTTCGAACTCGGTCTGATCGCACCGCGACTGCCACCGTTCGACGTACCCGAAGGCCACACCGAGAACACCTGGCTGCGGCATCTGACGATGCTGCGTGCCGCCGGCCGCTACGGTCCGCCGTCCGGGCATCCGCAGGCCTACCGGCAGATCGAACACGAACTCGCGATCATCTCCACCCTCGACTTCCCGGGGTACTTCCTGGTGGTCACCGACATCGTCGACTTCTGCAAACGCAACGACATCCTGTGCCAGGGGCGGGGGAGCGCGGCCAACTCGGCGGTCTGTTACGCGCTGGGTATCACCAACGTGGACCCGGTCGCCAACGAGTTGCTGTTCGAACGGTTCCTGTCGCCGGAGCGGGACGGTCCCCCCGACATCGACGTCGACATCGAATCCGAACGCCGGGAGGAGGCGATCCAGTACGTCTACCGCCGTTACGGCCGGAACTACAGTGCGCAGGTCGCCAACGTGATCACCTACCGTCGCCGATCCTCGGTGCGCGACATGGCGCGTGCCCTCGGCTATGCCACCGGACAGCAGGACGCGTGGAGCCGCAACCCCGACGACGCGCCCGCCGACGTCACCGAACTCGCCGGTGAGATCGCGGGGATGCCGAGGCATCTGGGTATCCACTCCGGCGGGATGGTGATCTGCGACCGGCCGATCGCCGACGTCTGCCCCACCGAATGGGCCCGGATGGCCGACCGCAGTGTGCTGCAATGGGACAAGGACGACTGTGCCGCAATCGGATTGGTGAAGTTCGATCTGCTCGGTCTGGGTATGCTCTCGGCGCTGCACCACGCGATCGACCTCCTCGCCGAACACAAGGGACTGGCGGTGGACCTGGCCACCCTCGACCTCACCGAGGACGCGGTGTACGAGATGCTGTGCCGCGCCGACTCGGTGGGTGTGTTCCAGGTGGAATCGCGGGCGCAGATGGCCACCCTGCCGCGGTTGCGGCCCCGGTGCTTCTACGACCTGGTGGTGGAGGTGGCACTGATCCGGCCCGGCCCGATCCAGGGTGGATCGGTGCATCCCTACATCCGGCGCCGCAACGGAACCGAACCGGTCACCGTCGAGCACCCGTCGATGCTGCCCGCGCTCGAACGGACCCTGGGTATCCCGCTGTTCCAGGAACAGCTCATGCAACTGGCCGTCGACGTCGCCGGATTCGATGCCGCCGAGGCCGATCAGCTGCGTCGGGCGATGGGATCCAAACGATCCCCGGAGAAGATGCAACGGCTGCGGCAACGGTTCTACGACGGGATGGCGGCGACCAACCAGATCACCGGCGAGGTGGCCGACCGGATCTACGAGAAGATGGCCGCCTTCGCGAATTTCGGTTTCCCGGAGAGTCATTCACAGAGCTTCGCGTCACTGGTGTTCTATTCTGCGTGGTTCAAACTGCATCATCCGGCGGCGTTCTGCGCGGCGCTGCTGCGGGCGCAGCCGATGGGGTTCTACTCACCGCAGTCGCTGGTGGCCGATGCCCGCCGGCACGGGGTGGCGGTGCACCGGCCCGACATCAACCGGTCGACGGCCCAGGCGAACCTGGAGGCCGCCGGAACCGAGGTGCGCCTGGGGCTGGCCGCGGTCCGCGGGGTGGGCGAGGAGGTGGCGGAGCGGATCGTCACCGCGCGTGAGGCCGGTGACTACGCCTCGATCACCGACCTGGCGCGGCGGGCCGAGCTGACCACGCGCCAGCTCGAGGGGCTGGCCGGCGCCGGTGCCTTCGACTCGTTCGGACTGAGTCGGCGGCAGGCGCTCTGGGAGGCGGGTGCGGCGTCGTCGGCCCGTGCCGGGCACCTGGACCTGGAGCCCGCCGGGGCGGTCCCGACGCTGCCCGGGCTCTCCGACATCGAACTCGCCGCCACCGATGCGTGGGCCACCGGCATCACCCCGTCGTCGTATCCCACCCAGTACCTGCGGCCGCGCCTCGACGCGCTCGGGGTGATCCCGGCGGACCGGCTATTGTCGGTGCCGGATGGCTCCCGGGTCCTGGTCGGCGGCGCGGTCACACATCGTCAACGGCCGGCGACGGCATCCGGGGTGACCTTCATCAACCTGGAGGACGAGACCGGGATGGTCAACGTGGTGTGTTCGGTGGGATTGTGGACGAAGTACCGCGATCTGGCGCACTCGGCATCTGCATTACTCGTGCGCGGAAGGACTCAGAACGCCGAGGGTGCGGTCACGGTGGTGGCAGATCGATTGCAGCGCATGGATCTTCGTGTGGGAACACGATCCCGGGACTGGCAATGAGAGGTGGCGGAGACAATGCCGCAGCAAGTGGTCGTGACGGCCAAACCCAGCAGCCGCAAGGGGCCGCTGGTGGAGACCGCGCCGGACGGTGCGATCACCATCTACGTGCGTGAGCCGGCCACCGAGGGCAAGGCCAACAAGGCCGTGGCCGAGTTGCTCGCCAAACATCTCGGGGTGCCCAAGAGCAAGGTGGCACTCGTCGGCGGGGCGACCTCCCGCACCAAACGTTTCCGGGTCGGATAGTCCCCCCTGCTCGGGCGGCCCCGACTTCGCCGGCCCCGCCACGTACTGATCGGGCCGATGCGTCTTGTACCGACGGGGCCGGACAGATGGCGACCGGATGGTCTCCGCCGTCAGACCGCCCCGTCGAACCCGTGCTGACGCCATGCCTCGTAGATCGCGATGCTCGCCGAGTTGGCGAGATTGTGTGACCGGCGGCCGGCCAGCATCGGGATGCGCACGCGGTCGGTGACCTGTGGGTCGTCGAGTACCTCCGGCGGCAGGCCGGTGGGTTCGGGACCGAACAGCAGGACGTCGCCGGGCCGGTAGGCGATGTCGGCGTAGGAGTGCTCGGCGTGTGCGGTGAATGCGAACACCCGTTCCGGGCGCACCGTATCCCACGCCGTCTGGAGGTCGGGATGCACTGTGACCGTGGCCATCTCGTGGTAGTCGAGGCCGGCGCGTTTGACCTGGGCGTCGGACATGGAGAAGCCGAGCGGTTCGATCAGGTGCAGTTCACATCCGGTGTTGGCGGCCAGCCGGATGGCATTGCCGGTGTTCGGCGGGATGCATGGCTGATAGAACATGATGCGGAACAACGGAACTCACCTCGGTGCTTGCAGATCCCGGTGGTGTGTGGATCTCGGTGGTGTGTGGATCTCGGGGCCGGGGGGTATGGCGGCCGGCCGGGAGATGTGGTCGCAAGAAACGTACTCGTCGCCCGGTCGCCGGCGATCGGCGACTCCCGCCCGACCGTTGTTCGCTATGGTGAAATCTCGACATGTTCTCATGAATCGGGGGATTCTCGGATGAAGCTGATGGTGCGTGCCGTCCTGGCACTGACGGCCGTGTGCGCGGGGGTCGTGCTGCTCACGCCGATCGCCTCGGCGGCGCGGCGAAGGCCGACGGGTGGGTGATCCGGCTCGACCCGGCCCAGACCCGGGCGCTGGCCACCGAACCGGTGCGGCAGGTCACCACGTCGGTGCTCGATGCCTCCTCGGCTGCAGATGGGCCACCGGCCGCGCTGATGGCGGCCGCGTTGGACGCCCAGTTCGTCACCTGGTTCGCCGAGCGGATCACCAAGAGCGATCCGCAATCCTGCATGGAGGTGTCCGTCGCCGACGGCGGTGGCGTCACATCCCTGCACGGACGCGGCCCGTGTCCGTGGGGGTCGGCCTCGATCACGCGCGGCGCCGTCCACTCCGATCCGTACGCCTGATCACCGCACCGGGCACCGGGACTCACAGATCGTCGAGGCGGGTGTTGGCCCCGCACAACACGATGGCCAGGGTCGTCCCCGGCTCCGGGCGGACCCGGCCGGTGGACACCGCTGCCACGGCGGTCGCGGTGCCGTGTTCGACGACGATCCGGAACCGCTCCCACAGCATCGCCCGCGCGGCGACGATCTCCTCGTCGGAGACCAGCACCGAGGTGACCGGCCGATCGGCGATACTCGCCCAGCAGATCGCACCGACCCGGGTGGCACCCAGGGAGTCGGCGGCGACGCCCGCCGGATCCACCGGGACCGGGTGTCCGGCGGCCAGCGCCGCGTGCAGACACGATGCGGACTCGGGTTCGGCCCCGACCAGATGATCACCGGTGCGCAGGGTGGCCGACATGCCGCCCAGCAGCCCGCCGCCGCCGACACAGACCACGGTGGTGAGCGGGCCGTGTACCTGTTCGGCCAGTTCGAGGCCGATGGTGCCGGCTCCGGCGACGATCTCGGGGAGGTCGTAGGCGTGCAGCAGCAGCGCTCCCGACGCCGCGGCCATCTCGGCAGCGGCGTCGGCGGCGTCCTGATAGCGGCTGCCGATCAGGTGCACCGTCGCGCCGAGTGAACGCAGCGCGGCCACCTTGACCGCCGGTGCGGACTCGGGGACGACCACCGAACAGCCGGTGTCGGCGATCCGGGCCGCCCAGGCGGCACCGATCGCCGCATTGCCCCCGGAGGCGACCAGAACGCCGGCATCGGTGAGCCGGCCCACGCTGCGTGCCGCGATCACCGCGTTGACGCTGCCGCGCGCCTTGAAACAGCCGCCGAGCTGGGTGTACTCGAGCTTGAAGACCACCTCGACCGGGCCGTCGGCGGTGTCGAGAGACGTCCGCCAGACCGGGGTGTGGCGCACCAGTCCGCTGATCCTCTCCCGCGCGGTGAGCACGTCGGCGGGGGTGACCGGATGGCTGTGCGGGACGCCCATGTCGTCACAGTACGCAGGGACCACGCGGGGACACAGGGGAACGGGGGCCCGTGCGCGGCGCGCGGGATGAAACAATGTCGGGGTGAGCGCAATACGACTCGATGGCAAGGCGACCCGCGACGAGATCTTCACCGACCTGGCGGCGCGGGTCGAGAAACTCCGGGCCGCGGGGATCACGCCCGGTCTGGGCACGGTCCTCGTCGGTGACGATCCCGGGTCCCAGTCCTATGTGAAGGGCAAGCACGCCGACTGTGCACGCATCGGTGTGGCATCCATCCGCAAGGACCTGCCCGCCGACGCCACCACCGAGCAGCTCGACGCGGCGATCGACGAGCTCAACGCCGATCCGGCCTGCACCGGCTACATCGTGCAGCTGCCGCTGCCCAAACACCTCGACGAGAACGCGGCGCTCGAACGCATCGCACCGGAGAAGGACGCAGACGGGCTGCACCCGATCAACCTCGGTCGCCTCGTGCTCGGCAAGGAATCGACCCTGCCGTGCACGCCGCGAGGGGTGATCCACCTGCTGCGCCGCTACGACATCCCGATCGCCGGGGCCCACGTCACCGTCGTCGGCCGCGGCGTGACCATCGGCCGGCCGATCGGACTGCTGCTCACCCGGCGCAGCGAGAACGCCACCGTCACCCTGTGTCACACCGGCACCCGGGATCTGGCCGCCGAGGTGTCGCGTGCCGACATCGTCATCGCCGCCGCCGGGGTCCCGCACCTGGTGACCGCCGACATGGTCAAGCCGGGTGCCGCCGTCATCGACGTGGGCGTCAGCCGCACCGAGGACGGCCTCGTCGGCGATGTGGCGCCGGATGTGTGGGAGGTCGCCGGACATGTCTCACCGAATCCCGGTGGCGTCGGACCGCTCACCCGGGCCTTCCTGCTGGTGAACGTCGTCGAACGTGCCGAGGACCAGCTCGCCGCCCAGGGGCGATGATCGCCGGGACACCGATGTCGGACGAGACCCCGGGGCCCGACGGCTCCCCGGGGTCACCTGAGATGCCGGGGCCCCGTGAGATCCCGGCCGACGACGACACCACCGAGCAGCACGACCGGATTCTGCGGACCTGCCTCGTGCAGATCCCGTACCTCCTGGTGCTGCTGTGCGTGGCCGTCGCCGCGGCCCTGGTGCTGTTCGACCGATGGCGCCGTGGTGCATTCGTGTTCGGTTCGGCGATGTTGCTCGGTGCCGTCCTCCGTGGTGTGCTACCCCCGAATCAGGTGGGATTGCTACAGGTCAGGGGGCGTTTGTTCGATGTGGCGACGATGGCCTCGGTCGGTGCCCTGGTGCTCTGGCTGGCCACCTCCATCGACCCGTTGGGAACGGATTGATCACGAAATTGCGTAGACTGGTCCGCAGATCGTGATCTTTGCGGTCGACGAGAGGGGTGGCGGGATCTTTTCCGCCTGGCTCTTTTTCGGGGGTCGTTAGCAACACTAAGTGGGGAACGTCATCAGTTCGGAGTTCGAGACCAGCGTCCAGGGCCCCGGCGACGACATCACGTCGCTGGGCGTCTCGTCAGGCGACGGGATGATCCACTACGTCCTGCTCACCAGTGACGAGTCGGGCCGGCACGGCGTCGAGTCCCGGGTGATCGACGTCGATCCCTCCGACGGCCTCGATCCGGTCGGCCGGGTCAACGCCGGTATCGACCTCGTGCTCGACGCCGTCCGCACCGCCGATGTCCGGGTCGGTCCGATCGGTGTGTCCGCGCGAACGGCCACCCAGCGCCGCCGCCTGGGCTCGACCGGCAGCGGCACACGCCGCCAGATCCATCTCGTCTCCGACGCCGAGGCCGTCGCCGCGTTCCTGACCGGTACCGGCCAGATCGAGCGGTTCGGTTCGGTCCTGGTGGCCGACTGCGGCGACACCGGGATGTCGCTCTACACCGTCGAGCCGACCTCCGGCCGGATCGCCGCCGACGCCCGCACCGATGTCCTCAGCGGCCGTGCGCTCGACGAGGCACTGGCCGACCGGGTCGCCGCCCGCTCCGACCTCGACGGCACACAGACCCGCCGTGGACGAGCCTCGCTGGTCGGGGCCTGCCGGACCGCCAAGGAGGAGACCTCCGGTCCGGACACGGTCGGCATCACTCCCGCCGGGATACCCACCGGGGTCCGGCTGACCGACGAGATGGTGGAACAGGCCGCACGTCCGATGGTCGAGCAGGCCCGGACCGTGATCGCCGAACACCTCGAAGGACTCCGGACGGCGGCCGGACCCGCCCCCGAGGCGCTGGTGCTGGTCGGGGGACTGGCCAATCTGCCGGTGCTCGCCGAGCTCGGTGAGGGGACCGGCCTCGAACTGATCCGGCCCGACACCCCCGAGCTCGTCGCCGCGACGGGGGCGGCACTGCTCGCCCGCCGGTCGGGTGCCGGGCGGGTGACCTTCATCGGTGGCCGCCGCCGGAGCGGCTGGATGCCCCTGGCGCCGGTTGCCGCCGTCATCGGGTTCTGCTGTGCGCTGCTGGTCACCGCGGTGGCCGTCGGCGCCACCCTGACATCGGATTCCGGGGACGCCGATCCGTCGACGACCACCGTGGAATCCGAACGGTGGGTGGGGACGGTCGAGCCGGACTGGACGACGACGGCGCACACCACCCGGATGTCGTCGGTGGATTCACCGACCGCCACACACAACACCGTGACGACCTATCCGCCGAACGGGTGGACACCCGGATGGGCCACCACCGAACTGCCCCTGCCGACCGCGGGGACCTCCACGTGGACACTCGGACCGAGTTCGGCCCCGACCACCACCGAGACCTCGGTGCCCGACATGCCGACACGTCCCACCCGGCCGACCTGGTCGACCTGGACCATCCCGCCGAATCTGATTCCGCCGGAACTGATCCCGAGCCTGGGCGTCCCGACCACGGCACCCGGTGACGTGGCGGAGCCCGCGCCGGGGCAGTCGTTGCTCCCGCCGTCCGGATCGCAGCCCGCCGGGACACCGCCGGCCGAGGTCACCACGACCACTCCCGCCGCCTAGTCGCACGCCCCGGGCGCGGCCGAGACCGCTCCGGCGGCCCGGACCCGCCGACAGACAACGGCCGTACACCCGAGGGTGTACGGCCGTTGTCGGAGGGGGACTCAGTTGCGCGCGAGGTCCACGGTGCGCTTGAGCAGGTCGGCGACCGCATCGAACTCGGTCAGGAAGCCGTCGTGGCCCTTGTCGGAGTTCACCACCTGCAGTCCGCCGACGCAGTTGCCGAGCAGATCGGCGATCTCGGCCTGCAACCGCAACGGGTAGAGACGGTCGGAGTCGATACCCGCGACGATCACCGGAACGGTGCACGACCGCAGTGCGGCGGCCACGCCACCGCGGCCGCGGCCGACGTCGTGGTGATTGAGCACGTTGCTGAGCACCACGTAGCTACCCGGATCGAAGCGCTCGGTGAGCTTCTCGGCCTGGTGCTCGAGGTAGCTCTGAACCGCGTACCGACCGCCGGTGAGTGGATTCTCCTGGCCCTGAGGATGATTGGCGAACCGCTCGTCGAGTTCGACCTCGTGCCGATAGGTCAGGTGCGCGATCCGGCGGGCGATCCCCATGCCGGCGAACGGCGCGCGGCCGGTGCCGTGGTAATCGCCGCCCTGCCAGTCGGGATCCGAGGTGATCGCGGCGATCTGGGTGGTCTGGGTGCCGATCTGGTCAGCGGTGGCGCGGGCGCCGACCGCGAGGACCAGCGCGCTGCGCACCCGGTCGGGGAACTCCACCGCCCACTCGAGCGCCCGCGCGCCACCCATCGAACCGCCGACCACCGCACCGATGCTGCGGATGTCGAGCGCCTCGAGGAGGGCGGCCTCCGCACGCACCTGGTCGAGCACGGTGATCTCCGGGAAGCGTGAGCCCCACGGCCGTCCGTCGGCATCCAGGGACGCCGGACCGGTCGACCCGCGGCACCCGCCGAGGACGTTGGCCGAGATGACACACCACTCGTCGGTGTCCACGGCGCAGCCCGGACCGATCAATCCGTCCCACCAGCCGGGGGACGGGTGCTCGGCGTCGGCCTCGCCGGTGACATGGGAGTCACCGGTGAGCGCATGCAACGCCAGGATCACGTTGTCACGGGACGGCGACAACGTCCCCCAGCGCTGGAATGCCAGGGTGACGTCGTCGAGCCGGTACCCGCTGTCGAGCACCATCGGCCCGAGGCGGACGCCGACCATCCGCCCGTCCGGGACCTTCTCCCAGTCGGGTTGACGCGCCTGCGACGCCTTCGGGTCGATCGTTACCGACACTGGTTATGCGCTCCTCAACTACTTCGCTGCCGCGAAACCCTGGTCCAGGTCGGCCAGGATGTCGTCGATTCCCTCGATACCCACGGCCAGGCGGACCAGGCCGGGGGCCACACCGGCGGCCAGCTGCTCCTCCGGGGTGAGCTGGCTGTGCGTGGTGGACGCCGGGTGGATCACCAGCGACCGGACGTCACCGATGTTGGCGACATGGCTGTGCAGGGTCAGCGCCTCGACGAACCGCTTGCCCGCGTCCACACCGCCGGCGATCTCGAATCCGATGATCGCACCCTGGCCCTTGGGGGCGAGCTCCTGGCCCCGCTCGTACCACGGCGACGAGGCCAGACCGGCGTAGGCCACCGACTCCACCTGCGGATGGTCGGCGAGGTACTGGGCCACCTTCTGGGCGTTGGCGACATGCCGCTCGACGCGCAGGCTCAGCGTCTCCAGACCCTGGGCGAGCAGGAAGGCGTTGAACGGGGAGATCGCGGCGCCGGTGTCACGCAGCAGCTGCACGCGGGCCTTGAGCGCATACGCCGGGGCGCCGAGGTCGGCGAAGACCGCACCGTGGTAGCTCGGGTCCGGCGTGGTGAAGCCGGGGAACAGGTCCTGGCCGTCGCGCTGGACGCGCCAGTCGAAGGTGCCGCCGTCGACGATCACGCCGCCGATCGCGGTGCCGTGACCGCCGATGTACTTGGTGGCCGAGTGCACCACGATGTCGGCACCGTGGGCCAGCGGGTTGAGCAGGTACGGGGTGGCGACGGTGTTGTCGACGATCAGCGGGACACCGTTGCGGTGGGCCACCTCGGAGATGCCGGGGATGTCGAGGATCTCGTTGTTCGGGTTGGAGATCGACTCGCCGTAGAACGCGCGGGTGTTGTCACGCACCGCGGCCTGCCAGGAGTCGAGGTCCTCCGGATTCTCGACGAAGGTCACCTCGACACCGAACTTCGGCAGGGTGTAGTGCAGCAGGTTGTAGGTGCCGCCGTACAGACGCGGGCTGGCCACCACGTGGCCGCCGTTCTCCACGATGTTGAGGATCGCGTAGGTCTCGGCGGCCTGACCGGAGGCCACCAGCAGTGCGGCGACGCCACCCTCGAGGGCGGCGAGGCGCTGCTCGACGACGTCCTGGGTGGGGTTCATGATGCGGGTGTAGATGTTGCCCGGCTCGGCCAGGCCGAACAGGTTCGCGGCGTGCTGCGTGTCGTTGAAGGTGTACGACGTGGTCTGGTAGATCGGCAGGGCGCGAGCGTTGGTCGTACCGTCGGCGGTCTGGCCGGCGTGGATCTGCTTGGTCTCGAAACTCCACTCGCCACCGTTGGCTGCGTCAGACATGGGTATAGATCACTTTCTGCGGTCGGCAGGGTCGTGAAGACCCTGGTGGGGTCCGACCTTCGGACCCGCGCTTGCCGGGGATGCGTGAACGCGATCCCACAACCCGGTCATCACCCGGAGCACCCCACCGCGGTTGGAGGGTTGCCGATCAGCAAGCCGGGGCTGTGCGCTGATACTCATGACCTGGCGTCAAGGATATAACACGGTCACAAGCCGTTGAGAACCCTCCTGCTCGCACCGATCTCAACGCTGGTCGCCGACGATTTCTGCTGTCCTGCGTTCGATGGAGTCGCGACGGTATCGGGACGGCCGCCCAACTCCCCGGATTTACGATCGCGTACCACAGGATGTCTCGGCCGAAGGGGATGGCCATGAAGCACCGGACACACACCGCCAAGCGTCACTCGTCCCTGTTCGGCAAGCCGGGCCCCGGCTCGCCCGGGTGCACCGAACCCGGTCGATCCCGATCCGACAGACATGCGTCGGTCCGACGCCGTGGCGTCCTGGCGCCGGCGGCGGTCGTCGCGATCGGGGTGGTGGTCATCGGAGTGGGCGCAGGCGTCGCGGCCGCCGACCCCGCCGATCCCGAGTGCGCCGGACCGGGCCGGGTCTTCCTGGTGGGCGGGGCCTCCGAACCGGGGGCCGGGGCACTGATCGGTGTGCAGCAGCGCTACACCGCCCTGGGCCCCGACAACCAGCCGGACCCGACCAGTCCCTACTACGGCAACCCCTACACCGTCGAGGTGGTGGACTACTCGGCGTCGATCTGGCCGCTCGGGTCGGTGGGCTACAACAACGCCGAACGTGAGGGGAGTGCGAACCTCGAGCAGGCCGTCGGGGAGTACGTGACGCAGTGCGGTGGCGACAAACAGGTCGTGATCGCCGGCTACTCCCAGGGGGCGCGGGTCGCCGGCGATGTGCTCACCGGGATCGGCGAGACCGGGCGGGTCACCCTCGACGACGGCACGCAGGTCGAGTTGGTCCGCGACAACGTGAGCGGTGAGGTGTACTCGGATCCGCGGATGAGCGGCAGCCTGTGGGGGCGCGGCATCGAGCTGACCCTCGTCGGGGTGATCCCCGGGCTGACCATGTCGGGGCCACGCAGCAGCGCCGACTACGGCGGACTCGAGGTCACGACGATCTGCGTGGCGGGTGATCCGGTCTGTGACCTGCCCGACCCGCTGCACGATCCGATCGGCGACATCGACGGCTTGCTCGGCTACTTCGTCAAACACGGCTACTACCCGTGGCACATGTACCAGGACCCGGCCGCCTACGCCGACTGCACCGGCCCCGATCCGGCGACCCCGAACGTCCAGGTGACCACGTGCACCGTCGAACAACCATCGTCGGTGGCCGTACTGACCCAGCAGCTGGTGGACGCGCTCGGCGTCGACTGGACCGTCCCGGACCTGCTGGCCTACCGCTTCCGGTGGCCCGACATCATCGGTATCACCCTCGCCGACTTCCAGACACCGATCGCCTGGACCATGGACTGGTTCCCGCAGCTTCCCGAACTCGGCTACGGCGGATACCTGCCCGACCTGTCCATGCTCACCGACATCCTCAACGGTCTGGTCACCGGCGACCTCGCCCTGGTCCGCACCGGGGTGTCGGGGCTGACCGGCAGCGCGGTGAGCGTCGTGGGGATGCCGGTCGAGTTCGTCACCTACTGGGCCGGGCGCATCGTCGACGGGATCACCTCGGTGCCGTTCGGTCCCGACACCCTGTTCACCGACACCCTGTTCACCGACAGCCTGCTGACCGCCGGAGTGCCGGCCGCCGCATCGGTCACCCCGCAGATCGCCGCACTCACCGCCGGCACGGAAGCCGGTGACGGATCGGTCGCCCGGGGCGCCGGATCGGCGGACTCCGACGACCCGGACACCGCGCAAGCCGGCGCGGCCGCGATGGTCACCGAGCCGCGAGCCGAATCGCAAACGGAACCGGCCCCGCAGCCGCAATCCGCGCCCGACCCGGACCCCGGTCCTGCCGCCGGCGCCGATCCCGCCCCTGGTTCCGACGCCACCGGGTCCGACGCCACCGGGTCCGACGCCACCGCAGAGCAGACGCAGAACCCGGATAGCGCGACCGGGTCGACGGAACCGTCCGGTTCCGAAGGCGCGTCCCCGGCCACGATGGGAACGGTGGACACGCAATCGGACGAGACGGAAGCGGACGAGACGGAAGCGGTCGAGGCAGGGTAGAGGGGGTCGGGCGGGGTGGAGGGCGTCGGACAGGGGAGAGGTGGACCGGCGGCCCTGTGAAGTAGTTCACCGCCGGACCAGGGAATTCACCGCACCCTCGCGGTGGTTGGTGGACAGGTGCCGCACACCCCAGCCCCCTCCCAGCCCGACCGCACGTCCACGCTCCCCGCGGCGACACCCGCCGGGACCTCCCTGCGGTGGGCGATCCTGGCGCTGGCGCTCGGCGGCTTCGGCATCGGCACCACCGAGTTCGTCTCGATGGGTCTGTTGCCCAACATCGCCGACGCCATGGATGTGTCCGAACCGACCGCCGGATGGGTGATCTCCGCCTACGCCCTCGGCGTCGTGGTGGGTGCACCGCTGATCGCCGCGCTCACCGCACGTATGTCCCGTCGGACCCTGCTGATCGGACTGATGGTGGCCTTCACCGTCGGCAACCTCGCCACCGTGCTGGCCCCGACCTTTCCGTCACTGCTCGCGGCCCGCTTCGTCGCGGGCCTGCCCCACGGTGCCTACTTCGGTGTGGCGGCACTGGTCGCCGCTCACCTCGCCGGCCCGCAGCGCCGTGCCAAGGCGGTCGGTCAGGTGATGCTCGGACTGTCTGTCGCCAACGTCGCAGGCGTCCCCGCTGCGGCCTGGCTCGGCGAGCACTCCGGTTGGCGCAGTGCGTTTCTCATCGTCGTGGCGGTGGGCGTGCTCACCGTCGGCGCGCTCATCCGCAACCTCGGTTCACTCTCGGACATGCGCGTGACCAACCCGATGACCGAACTCGGCGCACTCCGCCGCGGGCAGGTGTGGTTCACCCTGCTGATCGGTACCGTCGGATTCGGCGGGATGTTCGCCTTCTACACCTACCTCAACACCACGCTGACCAGCATCTCCGGGATCGGTGTCGGAACGATCCCGTTCGCGCTGATGCTGTTCGGCCTCGGCATGGTGCTGGGCAATGTGGTCGGCGGGATCGCTGCCGACCGCAATGTGCCACTGTCCATCCTGCTCGGGCTGATCGGCACCACCGTGGTGCTGCTGGTCTTTGCCGCTTCTGTTCAATTCGCCTGGGCTGCACTGATTCTGACATTCTTCGTCGGTGTGGCCGCCACCGTGACGATCCCCGCCCTGCAGACCCGGCTGATGGACGTCGCCGACGACGCGCAGACCCTCGCCGCGGCGCTGAACCACTCGGCGCTCAACCTGGCCAACGCGATGGGCGCATGGCTCGGCGGTCTGGTGATCGGGGCCGGGCTCGGCTACCGTGCGCCGTCGGTCGTGGGCGCCGGTCTGGCGGTCGCAGGCATCGTGGTCCTGATCGTCGCGCTCGCGGTGCAACCCGGTGGTCTACGCACGTTGCGACCCCGGCGGCAGGCGCCGCCGGTGACCCCGATCGAGGTGTGACCCGCGATCTCTCGGCTCAGCCGACGTCGGGCGGGGTGGCGATGGTCTTGGTGAGGTAGAGCTGCTCACCGAGGCGATCGAGCAGTTCGAGCTGGGTCTCGAGATAGTCGATGTGGTGCTCTTCGTTGGCGAGGATCTCCTCGAAGAGCTTCGCCGAGGTGATGTCACCCTTGCCCCGGCACATCGCGATGCCCGGCTTGAGTCGTTCGACCACCTCGACCTCGATCGCGAGGTCGGACTCGAACTGCTCCCGCAACGACTGGCCGATCCGCAGGGGCAGGATCTTCTGATAGTTGGGCAGACCCTCGAGGAACAGGATTCGGTCGGTCAGGATCTCCGCGTGGTGCATCTCTTCGATGGACTCCGCACGGGTCTTGCCCGCCAGCTCCGTCAGACCCCAGTTGGCCTGCATCTTCGCGTGTAGGAAGTACTGGTTGATCGCCGTGAGCTCACTGGTCAGCTGCTCGTTGAGCAGTGCAATGACCTCATCATCTCCACGCATGCCGAACTCCGTTCGCTCTGGTGTTGATGTGCGAACGGTAACACTGATGCCGGCGTCACGCGGGCTTTCGCCTCGGATGACGTCGGTTCTCGGTATCGGGTCAGGCAGCGGTACTGGCGGTGGCATTCCTCTCGGCGACGATCGCGTGCAGACGTTCGAGGCAGGTGCCACATCCTTCACCGGCGCCACACTTGTCGCTGATGGCGTCGACGGTGCGCGCCCCGGAATCGCAGTGCTCGTGCACTTCGTCCTCGGTGACCGCGCGGCAGATACAAACGAACATGACCTCACCTCAAAACTGCTGTTAGGTGAGCATTACATAAAGTAGGGGCATTGTCCAAGGATTGCCTAACCTTGGACCGGCTCCAGAAAACACCCTGGAACGGGTCCAGAAAATCCTGTCGGAACCGACCCGTACCCTCGTCTTCTGTGTCGACCACGATCACCACAGTCAACGTCAACGGCATCCGTGCCGCCGTCAAGCAGCGTTCCGAGGTCAATCCGGGGATGCTGGCCTGGCTCACGCAGACCGACTCCGACATCGTCCTGATGCAGGAGGTCCGTGCGAGCGAGAAGCAGGCGCGCGAGGCGCTGCAGCCGGCACTCGACGCCGGCTGGCACCTGGCCATGTCGGAGTCCGTGGTCAAGGGGCACGCCGGGGTCGGCGTCCTGAGTCGCACAGAACCGCAGGACGTCCGCGTCGGATTCGGCAGCGACGAGTTCGACGCCACCGGCCGCTACCTCGAGGCCGACTTCGACGCCGAGTTCGGGCCACTCACCGTCGCGAGCCTCTACCTGCCCAAGGGGGCGGCCGCACCCACCGACGCCTCCACCGACAAGGAGGCCGAGAAGTTCGAGGAGAAGAAACGTTTCCTCGACGGGTTCGGTGCGCACATGACGGCGCTGGCGCGTCGTCGCAGGCATCTGGTGATCGGTGGCGACTGGAACATCGCACATGCCGAGGCCGACATCAAGAACTGGAAGGGCAACCTGCGCAGCCCCGGATTCCTGCCGCACGAGCGGGAATGGGTGGGCGCACGCCTCGACGGCGGCTGGACCGACGTCGTGCGCGCCCTGCATCCCGGGCTCGACGGCCCCTACAGCTGGTGGTCGTGGCGCGGCAAGGCCTTCGACAACGACTCCGGCTGGCGGATCGACTACCAACTGGCCAACCGGTCGCTCGCCGGACGTGCGACGAAGGCCTTCGTCGACCGCGCCGACACCTACGACCGCCGCTGGTCCGACCACGCCCCGGTCACCGTGGTCTACGAATGAGCGGGTCTGGAAGACTGGAATCCATGAGTGAGCCAACCGCGACCCCCGCGGCCACGCCGCGCAAGCGTGTGCTGTCGGGGATTCAGCCGACCAGTGATTCCTTCCATCTCGGGAACTACCTCGGTGCGGTGCGGCAGTGGGTGGAGCTGCAGGAGGACTTCGACGCCTTCTACTTCATCCCCGACATGCATGCGCTCACCGTCGACTTCGACCCGAAGACCCTCGCCGAACGCACCCGCACCTCGGTCGCGCAGCTGCTGGCCGTCGGCGTCGACCCCGAGCGTGCCACCGTCTACGTGCAGTCGCACATCCCCGAGATCGCCCAGCTGACCTGGGTCCTGCAGTGCATCACCGGGTTCGGTGAGGCGAGCCGGATGACCCAGTTCAAGGACAAGACCGCCAAGAAGGGCACCGACGCCGCGGGCGTCGGGCTGTTCACCTACCCGGTCCTGATGGCCGCCGACATCCTGGCCTTCGAGGTCGACTACGTGCCGGTGGGCGAGGACCAGCGTCAGCACCTCGAACTGACCCGTGATCTCGCGCAGCGCTTCAACAAGCGGTTCGGCAAGTCCTTCGTGGTGCCCCAGGCGCACATCGTCAAGGAGTTCGCCAAGATCTACGACCTGCAGAACCCGACGGCCAAGATGAGCAAGTCCGCCGAGACCGACAAGGGCCTGATCAACCTGCTCGACGACCCGAAGCGCTCGGCCAAGAAGATCCGTTCGGCGGTCACCGACACCGACACCGTGATCGCCTTCGACCGCGAGAACAAGCCCGGGGTGAGCAATCTGCTGACGATCCAGTCGGCGCTGTCGGGGGTCGGCGTGGACGATCTGGTGGCCAAGTACGAGGGCAAGGGCTACGGCGATCTGAAGGTCGAGACCGCCGACATCCTCGCAGACTTCGTCACGCCGCTGCGCGGGCGGGTGGCCGGCTATCTCGACGACCCGGCCGAACTCGACGCGATCCTCGCCCGCGGCGCCGAACGTGCCCGCGAGGTCGCGGCGGCGACCCTGGACTCGGTCTACGACAAGGTCGGATTCCTGCGCCCCGCCACAGGCGAATAGGACAGACTCTCCCCATGGGCGCCGTGGTCGATCGCATCAAGGCCGTCATCGCGTGGGCGACCGCGCTGTTCGCCGACCTGCGCCGAAGATGGCACTGGCTGGACCACCTGCTGGCGATGCAGGAGCGGTACTCGCACCGGCGCGGCAATCTGTACGCGGCGAGCATCAGCTTCAACGGCATCCTCGCCCTGGTGCCGATCATCATGGTGGCGTTCGCGATCGCCGCCTTCGTGCTGGCCCGCCAGCCCGAGGTGATCGATCAGATCAAGGATGCGGTGGTCAAAGAACTCCCCGGGGCGATGGGGACGCAGGTCGAGCAGGTCATCGACTCGGCGATCGATTCCCGCACCACCGTCGGTGTGGTGGGTCTGGCCGGTGCGGCGCTGACCGGGATCGGCTGGATCTCCGGGGTGCGCAACGGCATGACCGAGATGTTCGGTGGGCGCAAGAACCGCAATGCGGTGGTGTCCAAGGGCACCGACCTGCTGACCTTCGCACTGCTCGGCATCGCCTTCGCGGTCACCATGGCGCTGACCACCCTGGGCAACCAGGGCAGCCTGTTGCGCAAGATCCTCGAATGGGCCGGAGCCGATGAGGCGTCGTGGGCTCCGTCGGTGCTGCGGTTCGCCGCCATCATCGTCTCGATCACCGCGAGCTGGCTGCTGTTCAGCTTCATCCTGTCGCGGCTGCCGCTGGTGCCGCTGCCGTTCGTCAACACGATGCGTGCCGGGCTGGTCACCGCGATCGCCTTCGAGATCGTCAAGAATCTCGGCGGCATCTATCTGCGGTCGGTACTCGGGAGTCCGGCCGGGGTGGCCTTCGGGCCGATCCTGGGTGTGATGGTTTTCGCCTACCTGGCGTCGCGGATCATCCTCTACGCCACCGCCTGGTGTGCGACCGATCCGATCAACGCGCCGTATCAGGTGGTCGACGAGGTGGACGAGGGCCCGGGGGCGCCGGTCACCATCCGTCCGGTGGTCGAGGTCAACCCGACGTCGCGCGTCGGGGTGCTGGCCGGTGCCGCCGCACTCGGCGCGGTGGCCGGGGCGCTGGTCGACCGGTTCCGGCGGCGCTGACGCCGCAGGCCGGCATGTCGGCGGCGCCGTGCCGTGTGGCACTCAGCCGCGTCGTCGGCCGGTGAGCCGGGTCGCGATCGCGAGCAGCACCAGGATCGCCAGCGCGGCGAGCAATCCGATCACGATCCGTACCGAGACGGGGGTGCCGTCGTCGGTGTGTGTCGGGGACGACGCCGCGGCATGCTCGGCCGCCGACTCGGGTTCGGCTCCCCGGGTGGTCGCCGAGGTGGACACCAGCTCTCCCACCGAGGTACCGGCGGGCGCGGCGAACCCGTAGTCGAGCAGGGAACCGGCCTGCGTCCAGTAGCTGTCGTCGGCGGTCGACAGGCCGTACATCTGCACGATCAGCACGGTCCGGCCGTCGCGTTCGGCAGCTCCGACGAAGGTCTTCAAGGCGTCGTCGGTGTACCCGGTCTTTCCGCCGAGAATTCCTGGATAGCCATCCAGCAGAAGATGATTGGATGTCTGCATCTCGTAGCCGGGGTGAGGCGTGTCGCTGATCACGTCCGACCGCGGCGGATAGCCGGGGAAGTGGTAGGTGGGCGTGGCGATGATCTCGCGGAAGGTCGGGTGGGTCATCGCGGCCCGGAAGACGAGCGCGAGGTCGTAGGGGGAGGTGCTCATCCCCGCGGAGTCGAGCCCCGACGGGGTGGCGGCCCGGGTGTCGAGGGCGTGCAGATCGTGGGCCAGCGAGTTCATCTTGGCCAGCGTCGCGTCGACGCCACCGAGTTGCCGGGCCAGCGCCATCGCGCAGTCGTTGCCGGAGACCACGAGCAGTCCGGAGACCATGTCGCGCACGGTGTAGTGCCCGCCGGGGCCCATCCCGCAGGAGTCGCCCTCGGCACTCCAGTCCTCGACGGTGGCGGTCACCGGGGCATCGAGGTCGAGCTCGTCGAGTGCGACGAGCGCCAGCAACACCTTGATCGTCGACGCCGGACGGTACCGCCCGTGCGGGTCCTTGGCGGCGATCACCGCCCCGGTGTCCATGTCGGCGATCAGCCAGCCCGCCGAGGTGAGCCGACCGGGGACCGGCCCGGCGGCCGGGTCGGCGATCACGCCGCAGCCGGCGAGACGGTCACCGCCGACGGGCGGATTCGGCACCGGCAGCGCGGTGGGCGTCGGCGAGCCCGGGGCGACGACCTCGGACGCATCGACCGCCGGTGCCGGGGCGACGCGATACGGGCAGTGGTCGGTCACCGGCGTGGGCGGGCCGGGGGCCGCATTGGCGGCGGCGGGCACCAGTGCCGCCATGGTGGCCACACAGACACCCGCCACGAACCCCCGGAACCGTCGCCGGTGCTGCGGGCGCGGATTCACCGGTCGGACACTACCAGCGGTCGCCGGCATGGTCCGGGTGTGGCGGTGAGCCGATGCACCCGACGCGGGATCCGCTCGGGCAGGGGGTGGTTCGCCGGGGTGGCCCGGGTACGTCACCGGGCGTGGGCGAGCGGGTCACAGGCAGATCGCCGTGGCGTGCGGTCCGTCCTGACTGTCCTCGGTGACCAGCTTCTCGCCGACGAAGACCGCACATCCGGCATGCCCGCCGTCGGCGACGAAGACGACCGCCGGGCGCGCCTGGCCGGTCCCGTCGGCGGTGTAGGTCAGCGAGCCCGACCAGAGCCCGGACTCGGGGTCACGATGGGGCAGGGGCAGATCGTCCTGGCGCCGGCGTTGCCCGGCGGCATCGAACCAGACGGCGCTGCCGGTCGCGGCGTCGGAGGTCAGGACGATCGTGACGACCGGCGGCGGGTCGGGTTGCGCCGCGGCAGGGGGCGTCGGGGGCGCGGTGACGGCCAGAACGGTGACCGCCAGGGTGGCGAGGATCTGTCCGATGGTGAGCAGGAACGTGCGGTGTGGATGCATGGACCCTTGGACGCACCGCACCCCCCGAGCGGTTCCCCGTGGGTGAAGATCGGGCCGGCCCCGACAACAGGAGAACCCACCACGGTTGTGCGGAACACAACGGTGGTGGGTTCACCCGGGCTGCAGAGAGAGACTGCGAGGTGGAGCGGGTCAGCGCGAGAACATCAGCGCGCGCTTGACCTCCTGGATGGCCTGCGTGACCTGGATGCCACGGGGGCATGCGTCGGTGCAGTTGAAGGTGGTGCGGCAGCGCCACACACCGTCGATGTCGTTGAGGATGTCCAGACGCTCCACGGCACCCTCGTCACGGCTGTCGAAGATGAAGCGGTGCGCGTTGACGATCGCCGCCGGGCCGTAGTAGCTGCCCTCGTTCCAGAACACCGGGCAGCTCGTGGTGCAGCACGCACACAGGATGCACTTGGTGGTGTCGTCGAAACGGGCGCGATCGGTCTGGCTCTGGATGCGCTCACGGGTGGGCTCGTTGCCACTGGTGATCAGGAACGGCTTGATCGCCCGGTAGGCGTCGAAGAACGGCTCCATGTTCACCACCAGGTCCTTCTCCACCGGCAGACCCTTGATGGGTTCGATGGTGATGGTGATGTCCTTGGACTTGTCCTTCGGCAGCAGATCCTTCATCAGGAGCTTGCAGGCCAGCCGGTTGACGCCGTTGATCCGCATCGCGTCCGAGCCGCACACGCCGTGCGCGCAGCTGCGACGGAAGGTCAGCGTGCCGTCGAGGTAGCCCTTGACGTAGAGCAGCAGGTTGAGCAGCCGGTCGGTCGGCAGGGCCGGGACGCGGAAGCTCTCGAACCCCTGTGCATCGGGCTTCTCCGGGTTGAACCGGTAGATCTTCAGCGTCACCATCGTCGCCTCGGTGGGGACGGGTGGCAGCGGCGGCTCGTCGGAGGCAGGAGCCGGATTGTCCATGATCGCGGTCATCAGTACTTACGCTCCATCGGCTCGTAGCGGGTCTGGATCACCGGCTTGTAGTCCAGCTCGATGTCCGAGATGAGGTCGGCGCCCTTCTTGTACGCCATGGTGTGGCGCATGAAGTTCACGTCGTCGCGGGTCGGGTAGTCCTCGCGGGCGTGTCCGCCGCGCGATTCCTTCCGGTTGAGCGCACCGACGACGGTGACCTCGGCCATCTCGAGCAGGAAGCCCAGCTCGATGGCCTCGAGGAGATCGGAGTTGAAGCGCTTGCCCTTGTCGTGGACGCGGACGTGGTTGTAGCGCTCCTTGAGGGCGCGGACGTCGCCGAGTGCCTGCTTGAGGGTCTCCTCGGTCCGGAACACCGATGCGTTGGCGTCCATCGAGGCCTGCAGATCGGTGCGGATGTCGGCGACGCGCTCGTGGCCGTGCTCGGAGAGGATCGTCTCCAGCCAGGAGTCGACCATCGCGGTCGGGGCCTCCGGCAGGTCGGTGAAGTCCACCGAGTTGGCGTACTCCGCGGCGGCGATGCCCGAGCGGCGGCCGAACACGTTGATGTCGAGCAGCGAGTTGGTGCCCAGGCGGTTGGCGCCGTGCACCGACACGCAGGCGCACTCACCGGCGGCGTACAGGCCGTGCACGATCTCGGTGTTGTTGCGAAGGACCTGGCCCTCGATGGTGGTCGGGATGCCGCCCATCACGTAGTGACAGGTCGGAAACACCGGCACCCATTCGGTCACCGGGTCCACACCGAGGTAGGTGCGGGCGAACTCGGTGATGTCGGGGAGCTTCTCGTTGAGGACGTCCTCGCCGAGGTGGGTCACGTCGATGTAGACGTAGTCCTTGTTGGGTCCGGCGCCGCGGCCCTCGAGCACCTCGAGCACCATCGACCGGGCCACGATGTCGCGCGGTGCGAGGTCCTTGATGGTGGGGGCGTAGCGTTCCATGAAGCGCTCGCCGTCGACGTTGCGCAGGATGCCGCCCTCACCGCGGACCGCCTCGGAGATGAGGATGCCGAGGCCGGCCAGGCCGGTCGGATGGAACTGGTGGAACTCCATGTCTTCCAAGGGAAGTCCCTTGCGGAAGACGATGCCCATGCCGTCACCGGTGAGGGTGTGCGCATTGGAGGTGGTCTTGTACATACGTCCCGAACCGCCGGTCGCGAAGATGATCGACTTGGCGTGGAAGACGTGCAGCTCGCCGGTGGCCAGCTCGTAGGCGACGATGCCGGTGGCAACCTTCTCGCCGGCCTCGTTCTCACTCAGGCACAGATCGAGCGCGTAGTACTCGTTGAAGAACTCGACGTCGTGCTTGACGCAGTTCTGGTACAGCGTCTGCAGGATCATGTGGCCGGTGCGGTCGGCGGCGTAGCAGGCGCGACGCACCGGCGACTTGCCGTGGTCACGCGTGTGCCCGCCGAAGCGGCGCTGGTCGATCTTGCCCTCGGGCGTCCGGTTGAACGGCAGGCCCATCTTCTCGAGGTCCAGCACGGCGTCGATGGCCTCTTTGGCCATGATCTCGACGGCATCCTGGTCGGCGAGGTAGTCGCCACCCTTGACGGTGTCAAAGGTGTGCCACTCCCAGTTGTCCTCCTCGACGTTCGCCAGTGCGGCGCACATGCCGCCCTGGGCGGCGCCGGTGTGGCTGCGAGTGGGGTAGAGCTTGGTGAGGACCGCGGTGCGGGCGCGGGGCGCGGCCTCGATGGCGGCACGCATACCGGCACCACCGGCACCCACGATCACGACGTCGTAGCGGTGTTCCTGCATGTGAATTGGTCTCCCTCAGTCGACGCGGATGTCTCAGTCGACGCTGTTGACGTCAAAGGTCAGCAGGACATAGGTGCCCAGGACCAGGACGATGATCATCGAAATGCCGAGCAGGACGTTCAGCCAGAACCGGGTGGAGTCCTTGCGCGTGTAGTCGGCGATGACGGTGCGCACACCGTTGCCGCCGTGCAGCTGGGCCAGCCAGAGCATCAGCAGATCCCACACCTGCCAGAACGGCTCTTTCCAGCGGGCGGCGACGAACGAGGCGTCGATGCGGTGCACGCCGTCGTCCCAGGCCAGCATGATGAACATGTGGCCGATGGTGAGGATGATCAGGGCGAGGCCCGAGAAGCGCATGAACAGCCAGGCGTACTTCTCGAAGTTGCCGCCCTTGCGGGCACGGGGAGCGCGCGGATTGTCCAGGCTGGCCGGACGGTCGTACTGGGTTCCCAGTGTCTTGGCGATGTTCGCCGAAGAGGTGGTCATCGGTGAGATCTCCTAGAGCGAGTGGGTGAACAGGATCTGCAGCAGACGGATCGCGCCGGCGGCGAAGACGATCACGAAGAGCGTCAGGATCACCCACAGCAACACGCGCTGGTACTTGGCGCCCTTGGACCAGAAGTCCACGAGGATGATGCGCACACCGTTGAATGCGTGGTACAGCACCGCGGCCACCAGCGCGATCTCCATGAGACCGATGAGCGGGGTCTTGTAGGTCTCGATGACCTCGGTGTACTTGTTCGGGTCGACCCGGATCACCGCGGTGTCCAGGACGTGGACGAACAGGAAGAAGAAGATGGTGACACCGGTGATGCGGTGGAGCACCCACGACCACATTCCTGGGTCGCCTCGATACAGGGATCGTTTACGCACCGGCTCCGGAGCGGTTTCGGTCGGGGTGCTCATTGCGAATTTGGCCTCCAACATCGTCGATGGACGTAGTGGGCCACCGTTTGGAGGCTCCACAAGGACCCATGACAGGAGACTTTAAACCTATGCTGTCGGCAGTCATAAATTGCCCGAACAGATTTGGGCGACAAGAGATTCCGACTTAGGTTTGCCTTACCATTCTTACTTGCGCGTGTGAGGTCATGGACATGCGCCCTCCCGAGGATGCCAGGAGTTGTAGATGCACGCCACAATTGATTGGAAAGTCTTGCGCGGCAAGGCAAATGAGATGATCCCGCGGGCATATGCCCGCTACTCGCACTACCCGGTGGGTGCCGCCGGGGTCACTGCTGAGGGTGGAATCGTCGTCGGATGCAATGTGGAGAATGTCTCATACGGCCTCGGGATCTGCGCGGAGGTCGCACTGGTCGCCGCACTGGTCTCCGGTGGCGGTGGGCGGTTGCGGGCGGTGAGCGTGTGTGACTCGCGGGGCGAGATCCTGATGCCGTGTGGACGATGCCGTCAGGTGCTCTACGAACACGGCGGCCCGGAGATGCTGATCGACCATCGCGACGGTCCGCGTCCGCTGGCGCGGTTGCTCCCCGATGCCTTCGGACCCGACGACATCGCGGCCGGCCGGATCGGAGGGGACCGGTGAGCGCGGTCGGGCTCGACCCGGTGTCGGTGATCGTCGCCAAACGGGACGGCCACGCCCTCGACGACGCACAGATCGCCTGGGCGGTGGACGCCTACACCCGGGGGGAGATGGCGCCGGAACAGATGTCGGCACTGCTGATGGCGATCCTGCTGCGCGGGATGGACCGCCGGGAGATCGCCACCTGGACCCGGGCGATGATCGAGAGCGGGTCGCGGATGGACTTCTCCGGACTGCGCCGCGACGGACGCTCGCTGCCGACCGTGGACAAACACTCCACCGGTGGCGTGGGGGACAAGATCACGCTGCCGCTGGCGCCGCTGGTGGCCTCGTTCGGCGTGGCGGTGCCGCAGCTGTCCGGTCGTGGCCTGGGCCACACCGGCGGCACCCTCGACAAGCTCGAGTCCATCCCGGGCTGGCGCGCCGACGTCCCGATCGACGAGATGACCGCACAGCTGGAGTCGGTGGGGGCGGTGGTGTGTGCGGCCAACCCCGATCTGGCACCGGCCGACCGCCTGCTCTACGCGCTTCGCGACGTGACCGGGACGGTCGAGTCGATCCCGATGCTGGCGGCCTCGATCATGAGCAAGAAGATCGCCGAGGGCACCGGGGCGCTCGTGCTCGACGTCAAGGTGGGCTCCGGCGCGTTCCTGCCCGAGATCGAGCGTGCGCGGGAACTGGCCGACACCATGGTCGAACTCGGGGAGCGTGCCGGAGTCGCGACCAGCGCCCTGCTGACCGACATGGACCAGCCGCTCGGACGGGCCGCGGGCAACGCCGTCGAGGTGGCCGAGTCGGTGGAGGTGCTCGCCGGTGGCGGACCGGCCGACGTGGTAGAGCTCACCGTCGCCCTCGCGGCCGAGATGCTCACCCTGGCCGGGCTGCCCGACGCCGATCCGGCCGCACATCTGGCCGACGGCCGCGCGATGGACACCTGGCGGGCGATGATCGCCGCCCAGGGAGGTGATCCCGATGCGCCGCTGCCGCGTGCCCGCCACACCGACACCGTGACGGCCACCGAGGCCGGTCGGGTGCGGCGGGTCGACGCCCGGGCGGTCGGGGACGCGGCATGGCGTCTGGGTGCCGGCCGCTCCCGGCCAGGGGCGGATGTGCAGGCCGAGGCCGGGGTGATCGTGCACGTAGCCACCGGCGACCCGGTGCGACCGGGAACGCCGCTGTTCACCCTGCACACCCGGACCCCGGAACGGTTCGACGCCGCCCGTGCCGCGCTGACCGGCGCGGTGACCCTTGCCGACCCGGAATCCGATCCGGTCGCCGCGCCGCGCGTGATCGAACGGGTTAGGTTCGGGGCATGACGTCGATGCCGCCGCGTTCACCGCTCGATCCCGCCGCCCTGCTGCTGGCCCCCAAGGTGCTCCTGCACGATCACCTCGACGGCGGTCTGCGCCCGTCGACGGTGCTCGACCTGGCTCGCGACAGCGGATACGGCGACCTCCCGGCCGACAACGCCGACGACCTCGCGCGCTGGTTCCGCGAGGCCGCCGACAGCGGTTCGCTCGAACGGTATCTGGAGACCTTCGCGCACACGGTCGGGGTGATGCAGACCGTCGACGCCCTCGAACGGGTCGCCCGGGAGTGTGTCGAGGACCTCGCCGCCGACGGCGTGGTGTACGCGGAGGTGCGCTACGCGCCCGAACAGCACCTCGAGCGCGGGCTGGATCTCGACGAGGTGGTGGAGGCGGTGCTGCGCGGGTTCGCCGAGGGCGAGGCCGCGGCCGCGGCGTCGGGCCGCACCATCATGGTGCGGTGTCTGGTCACCGCGATGCGGCACGCCGCACGGTCCCGCGAGATCGCCGAACTCGCGGTGCGCTACCGCGATCGCGGTGTGGTGGGCTTCGACATCGCCGGCGCCGAGGCCGGACATCCGCCGTCACGGCATCTCGACGCCTTCGAGTACATGCGGGCCAACTGTGCGCCGTTCACCATCCATGCCGGTGAGGCGTTCGGGCTGCCGTCGATCCACGAGGCGATCGGCTTCTGCGGCACCGACCGGCTCGGGCACGGCGTGCGGGTGATCGACGACATCACCCTGGCCCCGGGGTCGCGACCCGATGCCCATGAGTTCCCCGGTGCCGAACTCGGATTGATCGCGAACATCGTGCGCGACAAGCGGATTCCGCTCGAACTGTGCCCGAGTTCCAATGTGCAGACCGGTGCGGTGGCATCCTTGGCCGAGCATCCGTTCAACGTGCTCGCCCGGCTTCGGTTCCGGGTGACGGTCAACACCGACAACCGGCTGATGTCCGACACCACCATGAGTCGCGAGTTCGCCAAGCTCGCCGACCAATTCGGATACGGCTGGGCCGATTTCGAGCGATTCACGGTGAACGCCATGAAGTCGGCGTTCATCCACTTCGACGAGCGGCTCGCCGTGATCGACAACATCATCAAGCCCGGGTACGCGGTTCTGCTCGAGGGCTGACGCGGGGATCGGGCGGGCACGCCGTCGGCCACCGACTCGGTGCCGTGCTGATGGGACTGGCGGCGTTGCTCGCCCGTCGTCTACCCGGACGTCGATGACGCCGACGTGCGGGTAGACGTCCCGGGTCAGCGCTTCTTGGTCAGCCGGTCCTCGAAGTCGTGGACGAGGGCCCGCCACGCCTCCGACTCGTTCTCGAACGGCGCGCTCGGTGCCATCCGCTTGGGGTCGGGGTTGATCGCATAGTCGACGAACCAGCCCAGCGGAGTGTTGGCCCCCAGCGCCTCGCTCACCGCGTCGTCGTCGGCGTAGTCGGCCGCGTCGGTGAGCAATTCGACAGCCAGCTCGAGCTGGTTGCGATCGATGCGGCGCGGCCCGTCGGCGATGTCCTCGGCCAGGCCGGGCAGGACGTAGACGTTGTCGTCGATGACGTCGAACTCCAGCGAACCGTCGGTCGCGGCCACCTGGACCTCCTCGAACGTCGACACCCGGGCCAGATCGTGCGAGGTGTCGTCGGACAGGAACTTCGCCAGCGTCCGCGGTGAGCTGAACACGAAGATCTTTCCGTCCGAACCGAGGAAGACCGGATCGTCGCCGAGATAGCAGCGCAACGACAGGTACTCCCCGTCGCCGGTGACGATCCGGATCGGGTCGATACCGACCGACGCCCAGAAGTCGTCGTCCAGATCGTCCTCGTCGTCTGCTTCGTCGTCGTCCTCGTCGAGATCGTCCTCGGTCTCGTCGGAGTCCTCGTCGCCCTCGGTCTGCTCGCCGATCAGGTCGAGATCTTCCTCCGGCTCGTCCTCGTCCTCGGCCGACGCCGCGGCCTCGAGTTCGGCCTCGGCGGTGGTCACCGCATCGGCGTCGACGGTCGGGGTGCTGATCACGCCGTCGACGGCGTCGAGAACGTCGTCCCAGTGCTTGGCGATCAGACGGCCGATCCGGACCCACAGGTCCGTGCCGTCACGGCCCTCGAAGTTGCGGGTACCGGTGGTGACCGCACCCAGGATCGGGTTGCCGTTGAAGAACTTGGTGATGACGGTCAGCTCGCACACCTCGCCGAGGATGCGCACGATCTCGAGGGCGTCCTCGAGATCGGCGATGACCTCGGGGGTGGGATCCTCGGCGGCCAGCTCGGGCACCCCGACGAGGTCGTAGGTGCGCCGCTCGTCGGGGACGAGCTCGTCGGCGGCGAGGCTCTTGACCGTCTCCCATGCCGGATGCTCGGCGAGATCGTTGTCGTCGTCGGTGCGGATGAACGCGACCAGCTCGGCGACCCCGGGGAAGACGTAGAGATCCTCGTCCAGACCCAGGAACGCCTCCCACTCGTCGTCACCCTCGCGCCAGCGCGGGGCCCACAGGGTATAGGTGTTTCCGTCCGTGAGTCCGAGCTCGATGGGGACGATGTCTCCGGCCATGACGACACAGCCTACTGATCGAGACCGGGAACGGGGGTACTGGGCCCGCGACGATTCGGTGAACTGTTCGCCGCCCCCCTCATCGCGGACGGAAGAAGCCCTGGAAACCCTGTCCTGCGTTGGTCGTACGCAGGGCCGACACCTGCACGGGATCGCCGGCCTCCACCAGCTGCTGGTTCCCGATGTACATCGCCACATGACCGTCCCACACCGCGAGATCGCCGGGCATCAGATCGCCCTGGGCCACCGGTATCCCGGCGGTGTCCTGATCCTGTGCCAGTCGCGGCAACTCCATCCCGGCCTGGCGGTAGGCCCACTGGGTCAGCCCGCTGCAATCGAAACCGGCCGGGGTGGTGCCGCCCCACGCGTAGGGCACGCCCTGCTGACTCAGCGCGGCACGCACGGCCGTGGCCGCCCGCTCGTTCGGGGCATAGGCCACCGATCCGTCCGGCAGGGTGATCGCCACCCCCTCGCCGCGGGCCGGTCCCGCCGCCGAGACCGGTACGGCCGCTGCGGGGGCCTCGTGGTGGGTCAGGGCCATCAGGTCGGCGATGTCGCCGGACAGTTCGCCGCGGGTCCGGTCGACCACCTCCACGCCCCGGCCGATCAGTCCGACGGCGACGGGGACCAGCGTGGCCAGGCCCGCCGGGCCGAACGCATCGGGGCCCAGGGCGTCGGCCACCCGCGCGAACTCGTCGACAAGCGCGTCGAGTCGGTCGGCCGCCACCCGGATGCGCCCGGCGGCGGTCTCGGTGAGGGCCACGATCTGGGGATCGTCGTCGGTGATCGTGGTGGTCAGTGCCGCGGTGCGGCGGGCCGCATCCACCGCGGCGCCGCCACCGTCGCCCGACCATCCGCGGGCGACGGTGGCGCTCGCGGCGAGCGCGTCGTCGGCCACCCCCGCCAGGTCCGGGGCCAGGGCGGCCAGCGCGGTGACCGGATCGTCGCCGGGCAACCTGCCCGTCCCCAACGCGGTCAGCAGGATTCGCAACGGTGCGATCAGCAGGTCGACGGCCGACATCAGACCATCACCTCGATGTCACCGGCACCCGTGCGGGTCATGGTGTGCCCCGCCCCGGTGTCGGCGGCGACATACGAGCCGGCGGCCGTGGCGGTCTCGGTACCGATCCGTCGATGCCGGGCGGCGACGTCGGCGAGCCGGCGGCGGCGGGACTCGAGTACCTCACCGAGTGCGGCGAGGAACTCCGCACCGATCACCCCGAACGTCATCGTGAGCGGTCCGACGTCGACGGCACCGGCGTGGGCCGCCACACGTTCGGCGGTCGTCGACTGCCGGCCGGCGTAGGTGTGCAGGGCGTCGGGGGAGACGGCAGTGGGGGAAGCGGGGGTCGGGGAAGCGGGGGTCCCGGCGGTGAGGGTCCCGGAAGCGGTGGTCGGGTTCTGGGTCATGGGAACTTGGACGCAGCGGCGGGCGCCGGGGTTCCAGTCGGCAGCGGGAAATCGCGGTCACGTCCGTCCACCCCATGCGGCGGGCCGTGTCGGTGGCGGCGCACTAAAGTCTGTAGGCCATGCAGGTACACCTCGTCGATCACCCGCTCGCGGCGGCACGACTGACCACGATGCGCGACAAGCACACCGGCAACGCGGCATTCCGTGCGGCACTGTCGGATCTCACCCAGATGCTCGTCTACGAGGCGCTCGCCGACGCCCCGGTCGACGCGATCGGCATCGAGACCCCGATCAAGGCGTGTGCGGGCACCCGGCTGGCGGCGCCGCCGCTGTTCGTGCCCGTGCTGCGCGCCGGTCTCGGCATGGTGGAGCAGGCCCACGCGATGGTGCCCGAGGCGTTCGTCGGCTTCGTCGGCGTGGCCCGTGACGAGGCCACCGCGAAGCCGGTGCCCTACCTGGAATCGCTGCCCGACGATCTGGCGGGACAGCCGGTGTTCGTCCTCGACCCCATGCTGGCGACCGGTGGTTCGATGCTGCACACCCTCGACCTGCTGGTGGCGCGCGGCGCCACCGACATCACCGTGCTGTGTGTGGTTGCGGCGCCGCAAGGTGTTGCGACACTGGAGAATTCGGGATATCCGCTGCGACTGTTCGTCGGTGCGGTGGACGAGGGACTCGACGAGGCGTCCTACATCGTGCCGGGCCTCGGTGACGCGGGCGACCGCCAGTTCGGGCCACGCTGATCACCTCGGGCCGGCCCGTCGGCGGGGCGGCGGTGACTCAGGCCGCCACCGCCGACCAGCGGCCGTCGTGGCGGCGAACACTGACCGGATGGTCGAAGCAGGCGCTGATCGTCGTCGACGTCAGCGTCTGATCGACCTCGCCGGCGGCCACCACCTCACCGTCGCGCAGCAGCATCGCATGCGTGGTGCTCGCCGGTAGATCCTCGAGGTGGTGGGTGACCAGCACACTCGCGAGTCCGGGCACGTCGGCGCGCAGCCGATCGATCGCCGACAGCAACTTCTCGCGCGCCGCCAGATCGAGACCGGTGGCCGGCTCGTCGAGCAGCAGCAACGCCGGCTCCGGCATCAATGCCCGGGCGATCAGGGTGCGGCCACGCTCGCCCTGACTCATCACCGGCCACACCGACCCGCGCCGCTCGGTCATCCCGAGCAGATCCAGCAGATCGTCGGCGCGGGCGTGCTCGGCGTCGGTGTAGACATGCCGGCGGTCGAGTTCGGGAGTGTTGGTCAGCCCGGTCAGCACCACGTCGTGGGCGGTGATCGGGACGTCGATGCGCCAGCGCGGATCGACATGCCCGATATGGGTGCGCAGCTCGCGCATGTCGACGCGGCCGAGTCGCTTGCCGAGGACGTCGACGACGCCGGTGGTGGGATGCGAGCGCGCACCGAGGATCGCCATCAGCGTCGACTTCCCGGCACCGTTCGGGCCGAGCAGTGCCCAGTGTTCACCGGGATGCACGGTCAGGCCGACGTCGTGGAGCAGGGCGCGTCCGGACCGGATCACGTCGAGATGGGCGGCGTCGAGCACAGCTGGATCCGCGAGATGGGCACACATCGGCCAGGAGGTCCTCCGTCGGTGGGCCGGCGGTACCGGTCAGCTCAGGGACCAGTACGCCAGCATGGGCTCGTCGGCCAGCGTCGAGCCGTTCTGGCTGATCACCACGGAGCTCGGCGAGACCGTGTAGGTGGTCGAACCATTCTGCGCCACAAAGCTGTTTCCGACCTGCTGAGGGTAGCCGATCTCGATGGTGTTCCCGTCGGCGAGGCCCTTGTAGTACCACCGCCCGGTCTGGGCGCCGACCTGGCAGATCACCACCCGCGAACGGGTGGTCTGGCCGATCGCGACGGCCGGGTCGTCGGCGGCATTGCACCGCGGACCGCTCAGGAAGCCCTGCCAGTCGGCGCCGGACACGCTCACCGACGGCCGCGCCGTGGTGGTCCGCGTGGTGGTCTGGGTCTGGGTGGGAACCGGTGCGCCGCCCTGGGTCTGGGTGACCGTGCTGGTGAACGTCGACGTGGAGGTGGACGGCGTCGTCGACGTGGCGCCGGCCGAATCCGAGTCGGAGCTGTTGCGCGTCAGCGCCCACGCCGCGATCCCGGCGCCGATCACGACGAGAAGGCCGATCGCGATCGCCACCAGCACCACCGGCGACGACCACGGTGAGCGTGGCGGCTGCTGCGGCGGGGGCGTCGGATAGCCGTATCCCTGCGGGGGCCCGGGTGGATAACTCATCTCACAGTTCCCCCACGATCGTCGCGAGCAGTTCCCCCATCCGGGTCGCCGATGCGCGACCCACCTCGAGCACCTCGGCATGATCGAGGGGCTCGCCGGTGATGCCGGCGGCGAGGTTGGTCACCAACGACACCCCGAGCACGTCCAGGCCGGCGGCCCGGGCGGCGATCGTCTCGTGCACCGTCGACATGCCGACCAGGTCGGCGCCGATCGTCCGCAACATCCGGATCTCGGCCGGGGTCTCGTAATGTGGTCCGGGCAGTCCGGCGTAGACGCCCTCCTCCAGCGACGGGTCGATTCCGCGTGCGATCGCCCGCAACCGCGGCGAGTAGGCGTCGACCAGATCGACGAACTGCGCCCCGGCCAGTGGGGAGCGGGCGGTGAGGTTGAGATGGTCGGCGATCAGCACCGGCTGCCCCACGCGCATCCCGTCGCGCAGTCCGCCGGCCGCGTTGGTCAGCACCACGGTGTGCACGCCCGCCGCCGCGGCGGTCCGCACCGGATGCACCACCCGCGCCAGGTGATGGCCCTCGTAGGCGTGAATCCGCCCCAGCATCAGCAGAACCCGACGATCCCCGATGTGCACCGAACGGATCGAACCACCGTGACCCGAGGCCGACGGCGGGGTGAACCCCGGGATCGACGTCATCGGCATGGTGGCGGTGGCGGCACCGAAGGCATCGGCGGCCGGCGCCCACCCGGACCCGAGGACCACCGCGACATCGTGGCCGGCGGCATCGGTGTGAGAGGCGATCGTGGCCGCCGCGGCGATGGCCGCGGCGTCGGCGTCGACGGTGGGATCCATGATCGCAACCCTAATGCGCCGAGTACCGCTCGTGGGGGTTTGCCGACCCGCCACGCGCCGCGGTGCAGGCCACGGACCGCCACCGGTCGTTCGGGCAGGGGATAAGGTCACCTCATGCCATTTCTCAGTGCGCAGCCCACCGTCGCCGACGTCGCCGAGCTGTTCCTCGGCGCCCCCGGGACCGAACTCGACGAGGCGAACCCGGAGAACCGTTTCCGGCTCGAGTGGATCGAGCAGGTCGAGTCACTGGTCGACACGGCCGTCGCCGACGGCGCCAAGGCCCTCGTGATCACCGCGACCGGCAAGTTCTTCACCAACGGGCTCGACACCGACTTCATCGCCGCCCACGCCGCCGAACTGCCCGCCTACCTCGACAAGGTGCACGGCCTCTACACCAAGATCCTCACCCTGCCCGTCCCGACGATCGCCGCGATCAACGGTCACGCCTTCGGGGCCGGTGCGATGCTCGCCCTGTGCGCCGACCACGTCGTGATGCGCACCGAGCGCGGGTTCTGGTCGCTGCCCGAGGCCGCGCTGTCGATGCCGTTCACCCGCGGCATGGCGTCGCTGATCCGTACCCGGCTGACCGACCGCACCGCCACCGAGGCCATGCTCACCAGCCGTCGCTACGCCGCCGACGCCGCCGTCGCCGCCGGGATCGTCGACGAGGCGGCCGCCGCCGACGACCTGCTGGCCCGGGCCGCCGCGATCGGCGCCGAGCGGGCTCCGCTGGCCGGTCCGGCGCAGACGCTGATCAAGCGGGGACTGCGCCAGCCGCTGCTGGCCGATCTCGCCGTGCCGACGCCACCGAGCCTGCTCTGACCGCGGCCGCACCCACTTCCTGGCCGCCCCCACCGACACCCACGCAGGGGCGCCACATCTCGAGCGAAAAGGACTGAACCGATGGCGGACACCGGGATCGGGGCCGATGCCGGACAGATTCTCGACGTCTGGCTGGCCACCCATCGTGACCAGCTGGTCGGCTGGCGACGACGGATTCATGCATATCCGGAGTTGTCCCGGCAGGAGGTCGCGACCACCGAACTGGTGATGTCGGAGCTCACCGCCCTCGGCCTCGCCCCGCGGCGGTTACCGCTGGGCACCGGGGTCGTGTGCGACCTCGGTCCCACCGGCGGCCCGCGGATCGCGCTGCGCGCCGACATGGATGCGCTGCCGATCACCGAACACACCGGCCGGCCGTTCAGCTCCACCGTCGACGGTGTCTCCCACTCGTGCGGACACGACGCCCACACCGCGATCCTGCTCGGGACCGCGTCGGTGCTGTCGTCGGTCGCCGACCGGTTGCCGGTGGGGGTGCGGCTGGTGTTCCAGGCCGCCGAGGAGGTGATGCCCGGTGGTGCGCTCGACGCCATCGCCGCAGGGGTCACCGAAGGTGTGGGCCGGATCTTCGCCCTGCACTGTGATCCGCGGCTGCCGGTCGGCTCGGTCGGCCTGCGCGAGGGCGCGCTCACCTCGGCCGCCGACCACATCGACCTGCAACTGCGTTCGCCCGGCGGGCACACCTCGCGTCCGCACCTGACCGGAGACGTCGTCTACGCGATGGGAACGGTCATCACCGGTCTGCCCGGCGTGCTGTCCCGGCGGATCGACCCGCGCTCGGGGACCGTGATGGCCTGGGGTGCAGCACATGCCGGCAACGCACCCAACGCCATCCCGCAGGAAGGCCACCTCAAGGGCACCGTCCGCACCGGTGAACATGCGGTGTGGGCGGAGCTGGAAGCGTTGGTGCGCAGCGTGATCGGCGAACTGCTGGCGCCCCTTCGGGTCTCCCACGACCTCTCGTACTTCCGGGGGGTGCCGCCGGTGATCAACGACGTGACGTCGGTGGAGATGCTCACCCGCGCGGTCGCCGCGATCGACCCCAGTGCCGTCGCCGACACCCCGCAGTCACCCGGGGGCGAGGACTTCTCCTGGTTCCTCGAACACGTCCCGGGCGCCATGGCGCGCCTCGGAGTGTGGGACGGCCTGGGCCCCCAGCTGGATCTGCACCAGCCGACCTTCGACATCGACGAGCGCGCCCTGGACATCGGTGTGCGCACGCTCGCCGGAGTGGTCATGGGTTTCACGCCCGGGGCGTGAGGATCGGCGCATCGCAACCAGTACCCTCGCGCTCGCGCACCATTCTCGCTGGTCGAGCCGATGAGGAGCTGCTCCGACGTAACCCTCGCCGTCGCGCTCGCGCACTGTTTTCGCTGGTTGAGCCGATGAGCGGCTGCTCCGACGTGACCATCACCGTTGCGCTGACGCACTGTTTTCGCTGGTTGAGCCGATGAGCGGCTGTCCCGACGTGACCATCATCGCTGCGCTGACGCGCCGTTTTCGCTGGTTGAGCCGATGAGGAGCGTAGCGACGAGTCGTGTCGAAACCTCCGCCGCCCGACTACCGAACGTCACCACCTCCGCTGTGCCTACCTTGGAGCGCAAGCAGAGAGGTTTCGACGGACGGGCGGCCTCGCTGCGCGAGGACGACCTGCTCAACCACCGATAAGCCGACTCAGGGCTCGATCGGGCCCGGCTGGGGTTTACGGGGGCCGGGGCCCTGCGCTCTGACCGGACGATCGGGACTCAGGGTTCGATCGGGCCCGGCCCGGGCCCGACATTGCGCGACTCGCGCAACCGTAGGTCCTGCACGTAGTCGGCGGGTGCGCCCGCGATCTCGGCGGCCTCGGCCATCACCCCCAGATAGCGCGCCGACGGCAGGCCACCCTCGAAGGCGTCGAGCACATACAGCCACGCCAGGACACCGCCGTCGGCGGTCTGCACCCGGGTGCGGATCTTGCGGTGGATGCCGAGCTCGGAACCCTCCCAGCGATCCAGATTGGCCTCGTCCTCGGTGGTCACGTCGTAGAGCACCACGAACACCTTGGCCGTCGGATCGTCGCGGTCCTCGGCAACGGTGGCCAAAGAACCTTCCCAGCCGATGTCCCCGCCGCCGAAGGTCAGTCGCCAGCCGTGTAGCCACCCGGTACCCGACATCGGAGAGTGCGGTGCACGCTCGGCCATCTGCTCGGGGTGCATGTTGGAACCGTAGGCGGCATAGATCGGCATGTAGGTTCTGACCTGCACTTTCCCGCCGAACCGGGGTCCGGACTGATCGACTGCTCATCGGTGTGGCCACACGGACCACACATGATCGTATTACGACGACGGCGCTACGGTGTGGGCGTGACGGCCCGCGCGGTGATGAACGAACTCGACGCCCTCGGCGATCGGCACCGCGCGGAGTCGGCGGCGGGGTTCTTCAAGACCGGCCCCGGACAGTACGGCGAGGGCGACGAGTTCATCGGGGTGCCGGTGCCGCAGCAGCGCATGGTGGCCCGCACCCACCGCGACCTGCCGGTGTCCGAGCTCGACCGGCTGATCGCCTCGCCGATCCACGAACACCGGCTCACCGCGGTGCTGATCGCCGCCGACCAGATGACCCGTGCGACCCGTCACGGTGACGACGAGACCGCGGCGCGGATCGTCGACTGGTATCTCGCCGCAGCACGCCGTGGCCGGGTGAACAACTGGGACATCGTCGACGCGTCGGCGGCGCCGATCGTCGGACAGTGGCTGCTCGACCGGCCGCGCGATCTGCTCACCGAACTGGCCGGCGTCGACGATCTGTGGCTGCGTCGGATCGCGATGGTCGCCACCCACGCGTTCATCCGTGCCGGCGACGCCTCGACCACCCTTGAACTGGCCGTGCGGTACCTCGCCTACCGAGAAGACCTGCTGCAGAAGGCGACCGGCTGGATGCTGCGCGAGGTGGGCAAGCGTGTCGACCCGGCACTGCTCGTCGCATTCCTCGACGCCCACGCCGCCGGGATGCCGGCGACGATGCTCGGGTATGCGATCGAGCATCTGCCCGCCGAGACCCGACGCCACTACCGGGCGCTGCGCAGGCGGTGAACCCACCGGTCCCCTCGCCGGTCGGCCCCTCCGCTCCACACCACCGGTCAACCGATCCGCTCCACACCGCCGGTTGACCGGTGCGTTCCACACCGTCGGTGTGCGGGGACTAGGTTGGTACCCGGCGCATCACAGCGGATACACCAACCAGCCCCCTGCATGTCCATGGTGATCCCGACGACATGGCTGCCGGTCGCGTCGACCATTCGGACGTTGCCGGCCCCGGGGCCGACACGTAAGGAGTGGCATGACCAAGATCGTGATCATCGGCGGAGGCCCGGCAGGCTATGAGGCGGCCCTGGCAGCGGCGGCCTACGGTGCCGACATCACGGTGATCGACTCGGACGGCATCGGCGGCGCCTGCGTCCTGTGGGACTGTGTGCCCTCGAAGACCTTCATCGCCTCCACCGGTATCCGTACCGAGGTGCGCCGCGCCGCGACTCTGGGCATCGACCTGCATTCGGAGGATGTGGTGGTGACGCTGCCGCAGATCCACCAGCGTGTGCGGGATCTGGCCTTCGCTCAATCCGCCGACATCCGATCACGCCTGATCAGCGAGGGTGTGCGGCTGGTCTCCGGTACCGCCCGGCTGGAATCCACCCAGCTCGGCGTGTCCACCCACGGGGTGGTGGCCACCCTGGCCGACGGCACCACCGAACGCTACGAGGGCGACGTGGTGCTGATCGCCACCGGCGCCTCGCCGCGGGTCCTGCCCGACGCGATGCCCGACGGTGAGCGCATCCTGACCTGGCGTCAGCTCTACGACCTCGAGGAGCTGCCCGAACACCTCATCGTCGTCGGTTCCGGTGTGACCGGTGCCGAGTTCGTGCACGCCTACACCGAACTCGGTGTGAAGGTGACCCTGGTGTCCAGCCGTGACCGTGTGCTCCCGCACGAGGACGAGGACGCGGCCCTGGTGCTCGAGGAGGCCTTGTCCGAACGCGGTGTGACCCTGATCAAGCATGCCCGTGCCGACAAGGTGGTCCGCACCGGCGACACGGTGACCGCGTATCTGGCCGACGGTCGCAGCGTCACCGGATCGCATGTGCTGATGACGGTGGGCTCGGTGCCCAACACCGCCGACCTGGGGTTGCAGACCGCCGGGGTGGAGACCCACCGGGGTGGCTACATCACCGTCGACCGGGTGTCGCGGACCTCGGTGACCGGTGTCTACGCGGCCGGTGACTGCACCGGGCTGTTCCCGCTCGCCTCCGTGGCCGCCATGCAGGGCCGGATCGCGATGTATCACGCACTTGGCGAGGGTGTGAGCCCGATCAAGCTGAAAACCGTTGCGTCGGCGATCTTCACGCGCCCGGAGATCGCGACGGTGGGTGTCTCGCAGACCGCGATCGACGCCGGGGAGTACCCCGCCCGCACGGTGATGTTGCCGTTGTCGACCAACCCGCGCGCCAAGATGAGCGGACTGCGGCGTGGCTTCGTCAAGATCTTCTGCCGCCCGGCGACCGGTGTGGTGATCGGCGGCGTGGTGGTGGCCCCGACCGCGTCGGAGCTGATCCTGCCGATCGCGGTGGCGGTGCAGAACAAGCTCACCGTGTCGGATCTGGCGTCGACGTTGTCGGTGTATCCGTCGCTGTCGGGGTCGGTGACCGAGGCGGCGCGTCAGCTCGTCCGCCACGACGACCTGGACTGATCGCCGGCGTGCACAGGCACGTCCACACCCCGCCACCGGCCCGGTTCCGGCGGTAGTCTCACCTGGATCGGGTGGGGACACGAGGGGGATGCGTGTGTGGGACGAGGCCAGGGGCGCCGGGGAGAACCTGCGGCGGGCACACGGGGAGCGGCACGGCGCCGGCGGCGCCGAGACACCGTGGTCGCAGCTGGGCATCGGTGAGGTGCTCGGCATCCTCGAGACGATGGACGGCGGTGCCGCACGCGGCGACGTGGAGGCCCTTCGTGCCGCGATCGCCGCGGTGCGGGCCGTCGCCCGCGGGCTGCGCACCGCCTTCGGTGACGACCAGCTGATCGGTCTGGCCGCGAACTCGGCGGTCGATCGGGCCGCATCCCTGGCCGCACAGATCGACAGCGGTGTGGACACCGTGGAGACCGGTGCCGATGCCATCGAGTCGGCGTCCGGGGTGGTCGCCGCCGCCCAGGGGAACATCCCATGGCTCCGGGAACAGCAGCAGCGTCTGCGCGATCACCCGGACACCGCCGCATCGATCCGGTCGGCGATCTCCGCCACCATGTCGGGCAGTTACAGCTCGCCGATGATCGCGGTGTCGGGCAGCCTGCCGTCTCCGGTCGCGCCGGGCGAGGACTCGGTGTTCACCGGGGTCGGCACCGGCGGGGGAGACCCGACACAGACGTCCGGGATCGGTGGTGGCGGCGACGATCCCGGCGGGGGACGCGGACAATCGGGTCTGCTCACCGATACCGACGGCCCGGACGGCGGCGGGCCCGGCGGTTCGGGACCGTCGACCACGACGACGGCCACACCCGCGGGCACGGTACCGGTCCCGGCGGTCCCCGCCGTTCCGTCGGCACCCGGTGGTGCGGGGCCGTCGGGGACCGGCCGCGGTGATGATCCCGATGTGCTCACCCGCGGCGGACTCGGCGCGCCGCAGCGCGGCGACCGCGGGGTGGGTGCACCGTCCGACGGTGTCGGTGACGGGCTCGGGACATCTCGTGGAGGTTCCGGTGAAAGCGGTGGAAATGGTACGGGCGCAGGAGAATCCGGTATCGGGATGCCGGCGGGGCAGCCCATCGCGTTCACCCCGCCGGTGGTGCCCGCGACGCCGGCCGGGGGAATGCCCGGCGGTCCGGCGGTGCCGTCGGCCGGGGCGCCCGGCATGCGCCCCGCGATGCCCGCGGGTGGTGCTCCCGGCGGGGGCGGCGGGCGCGATCTCAAACACCGGCCCCCGGGATATCTGCACCACGACGCCCATGGTCGGGAGATCGTCGGCGACCTCCCGCTGGTCGGACCGGCGGTGCTCGGCGACTGGGGTCCGCAGGCCATGCCGCCGATCACCGAACCCGACGAGCCGATCCTGGACCTGCCGGTGGACGAGACCGACGTGCGGGCCGATCTCGGTGAGATCGCCTCGGGCGCAGACGGTTCGGCATCCGATGTCCGGACCACCGGGACGGCCGAGCGGGATGGCTGACCCACATCGGCCGCGGCGGATCGACCGGGGACACGGCCCGATCGGCGACCTCGTGGACCGGGTCGCCGAGCCGGACGTCGACGCCTGCCTCGGGGTGCTGGTCACCACGGTGATCGACCTGACCGACGTGCTTGCCGAGCCATCTGTCCGAGAGGTGTTGTCGCAGTGGCGAGAACACGGCCGGGTGTCGCCGACGACCCGCGGCCGGCTCGATGCCGTGGTCTCCCGCCACGAACTCGATGCGTCGGTCGCCCATCGGGCGGACGACACCGAGACCCAGCGGCACGAGTTCTTTCGGGCCCGCGCCCTGGCATGTCTGTCGATCGCGGTGGCCGCCGATCGCCCCGCCGGTGAACGGCTCGCCGACTGCGCCTACGAGGCGATCATCGCGATGGGCGGCACGGCGGGGGTGGTCGGGGTGCTGGTGGAGTACGCGGGGTAGGCCTCAGGCCAGGTCGAGGCTGTGCTCGACCGCGCGATTCCACTCCTGGTACAGGCGCGCCCGCTCGTCGGCCTCCATCGACGGCGTCCACCGGGTGTGTTCGGCCCAGTTGGCCCGGATCTCGTCCTCACCCGACCAGTAGCCCACCGCCAGACCGGCCGCATACGCCGCACCGAGGGCGGTGGTCTCGTTGACCACCGGGCGCGACACCGGGACGTCGAGGATGTCGGCCTGGAACTGCATCAGCAGGTCGTTGACCACCATCCCGCCGTCCACCTTGAGGGTGGACAGCGCCACACCGGAGTCGGCCTGCATCGCCTCGATCACCTCACGGGTCTGGAATGCGCTGGCCTCCAAGGCGGCCCGGGCGATGTGCCGCTTGTCGGCGAAGCGCGTCAGACCGACGATCACCCCCCGTGCGTCGGGCCGCCAGCGCGGGGCGAACAGTCCGGAGAACGCCGGCACCACATACACGCCACCGTTGTCGTCGACCTGACGTGCCAGGGTCTCCACCTCGGCGGAATCGGTGATGATGCCGAGGTTGTCCCGCAGCCACTGCACCAGCGAGCCGGTCACCGCGATCGAGCCCTCCAAGGCGTAATGCGGTGCGGCGTCGCCGATCTGATAGCAGACGGTGGTGAGCAGGCCGTGGTCGGAGAAGACCACGTCGGTTCCGGTGTTGAGCAGCAGGAAGTTCCCGGTGCCGTAGGTGTTCTTCGCCTCGCCGGCCGACAGGCACGCCTGGCCGAAGGTCGCCGCCTGCTGGTCGCCGAGGATGCCGGCGAACGGAACCCCGGGCAGCGAACCGTGTTCGCGCAGGGCGCCGTACACCTGGGAGGAACTGCGGATCTGTGGGAGTGCGTCGGTCGGGATGCCGATCTCGGCGCAGATCTGCTCGTCCCACGCCAGGGTGTGCAGATCCATCAGCATGGTGCGCGACGCATTGGTCACGTCGGTGATGTGCAGCCCACCGGCCGGACCGCCCGTCATGTTCCAGGAGATCCACGAATCCAGTGTGCCGAAGCACAGTTCGCCGTTGCGGGCACGTTCGGCAACGGCCGGCACATGGTCGAGCAGCCAGCGCATCTTGGGGCCGGAGAAGTATGTGGACAGGGGTAGGCCGGTGCGCGTCCGATAGCGGTCGGTACCGGCATCACCGCCGAGTTCGACGCAGAGATCGGCGGTGCGGGTGTCCTGCCACACGATCGCGTTGTGCAGCGGCTCCCCGGTCGACCGGTCCCAGGCCATCGTCGTCTCGCGCTGGTTGGTCAGTCCGCACGCCCTGATGTCGTCCACCGTGAGGTCGACGGCGGCCAGGGCGGCCGCGGCCACCCGACGGGTGTTGCGCCAGATCTCGGCGGGGTCGTGTTCCACCCAGCCCGGTCGCGGGAAGATCTGGCGGTGCTCGATCTGCTCGGAGGACACCACACGGCCGGAGCGGTCGAACACGATGGCCCGCGTCGAAGTGGTTCCCTGGTCGATCGACATGACATAACCCGAAGCACTCTGCACGGCGCCCAGTGTCGCACGCGGTGTAGGCCACCGAGATCAATTACGCTGACGAAGCATGAACACCGAGTCCGGCGATTCGAGTGCACGAAGGGCGCATTGCGACCCTCGATTCGATCCCGATCGACCTGCGGACATGGGTCCGCTCTACCGGGCCGAGGCGTGGCGGCGTCTGTCCACCGAACAGTTCGACATCGTCGTCATCGGCGGCGGTGTGGTGGGTGTCGGGGCCGCACTGGACGCGGCGACCCGAGGTCTTCGGGTGGCGCTGGTGGAGGCCCGCGACATCGCGTCCGGGACGTCGAGCCGCTCGTCGAAGATGTTCCACGGCGGCCTGCGGTATCTCGAACAGCTCGAGTTCGGGCTGGTGCGCGAGGCGCTGCGCGAACGGGAACTGTCCCTGCGGCTGCTCGCCCCGCACCTGGTGAAACCGCTACCGTTCCTCTACCCGCTGACCCAGCGGGTCTGGGAACGCCCCTACGTGGCCGCGGGCCTGTTCCTCTACGACGCCATGGGTGGATCGAAATCTGTTCCCGGGCAACGCCATGTGACGCGGTCGGGGGCCCTGCGGGTGGCTCCGGCGCTCAAACGCGACTCGCTGATCGGTGGTATCCGGTACTACGACACCGTCGTCGACGACGCCCGCCACAGCCTGACCGTCGCCCGGACCGCCGCCAACTACGGGGCCGTGATCCGCACGTCCACGCAGGTCGTCGGGTTCCTGCGGGAGGCCGACCGCGTGATGGGTGTCAAGGTGCTCGACACCGAGAACGGGGAGACCGCCGATATCCGGGCGCACTGTGTGATCAACGCGGCAGGGGTGTGGACCGACGAGGTGCAGGCCCTCTCGCATGAGCGTGGACACTTCCGGGTGCGGGCGTCGAAGGGTGTGCACATCGTCGTCCCGCGTGACCGGATCGTCAGCGAGACCGCGATCATCCTGCGTACCGAGAAGTCGGTGCTGTTCGTCATCCCGTGGGAGACGCATTGGATCATCGGCACCACCGACACCGACTGGAACCTGGATCTGGCGCACCCGGCGGCGACCCGCGCCGACATCGACTACATCCTCGAACACGTCAACACGGTGCTGGTCACCAAACTGACCCACGACGACATCGAGGGCGTGTACGCGGGCCTGCGGCCGCTGCTGGCCGGGGAGGACGAGGCCACCTCGAAGCTGTCGCGTGAACATGCGGTGGCCCGGGTGGCCCCGGGTCTGGTGTCGATCGCGGGCGGCAAGTACACCACCTACCGGGTGATGGCCGCCGATGCGGTGGATGCCTGCGACGACTTCATCCCCACGCGGGTCGCGCCGTCGATCACCGAACGGGTGCCGCTGGTCGGGGCCGACGGCTACTTCGCGCTGATCAACCAGTGCGAGCACCTCGGTTCCCGGTACGGGCTGCATCCCTACCGAATCCGCCGGCTCCTCAATCGCTACGGTTCGTTGATCGACGACGTGCTGTCCTACGCCGCCAACGATCCGTCGCTGCTGCGTCCGCTCGCCGGCGCGCCACAGTACCTGCGGGTGGAGGTGGTCTACGCCGCGGTCGACGAGGCCGCCCTGCACCTGGAGGATGTGCTGGCCCGTCGCACCCGTATCTCGATCGAGTACTCCGACCGCGGTGTGGACTGCGCGCAGGAGGTGGCCGAACTCCTCGCCCCGATCCTGGGCTGGGGGCCCGAACAGATCGAGTACGAGGTGCGGACCTACGACGCCCGGGTCGCCGCGGAGATCGCCTCGCAGCGTCAGCCGGACGACGAGTCGGCCGACGCGCTGCGTGCCGCCGCCCCGGAGTCCCGGCCGGAACTCCTGGAGCCGGTGCCCGTCCCCGACCGCTGACCCGTGCGCCACGACAGGACCTTTGACCCTGCGGCCGGTGCCGTGTGGGGGTAGAAAATGGGTACGGGTGGCAACAGGGGTAGAGGAAGGCAACGACCATGGTGGACAATCCGATTCAGGAACTCAGCACCGACGAGGCCTGGGAATTGCTGGGCAAGGGGGCGGTCGGCCGGCTCGCGGTGACCGTCGGCGGACATCCGGACATCTTCCCGGTGAACTACTACGCGGGCGAGGGACGCATCCTGTTCCGGACCGCGGAGGGCACCAAGCTCTCCGAGCTGGTCGTCAACGAGAACGTCGCCTTCGAGGTCGACTCGTACGACGGTGACGCCGGCTGGAGCGTCGTGGTCAAGGGCACCGCACGAATCCTGTCCCGCAACGACGAGATCGCCGCCGCCGACGAGACTCCGTTGAGCCCGTGGATTCCCACCATCAAGTACAACTACGTCGAGATCGCCGCCGGCAACATCACGGGCCGTCGTTTCCAGTTCGGCCCGGAACCCGAGCGCTACCCGGTCTGAGTGCCGCCGTCCGGGTTCAGGGTGGCTGTGTCTGTCGGTCCCGGCTCAATCATCAGAGAGGGTCCTTGCTCAATCATCGAGAAGGGTCTTAGCTCAATTGTCAAGTGAGCGTTGGTGGTTGAGCCGGCGAGGAGCGTAGCGACGAGGCGTGTCGAAACCTCGGTTGGTTGCGTTGTCGACGGGACCACCTCAGGGGTGGTTACTGCTGGCCTGTGGGTTGCGGGGATTTCGACTCGGGTCCTCGCTTCGCTCGGTCCCGGCTCAATCATCAACAAGAGTCCTCGCTCAATCATCGAGAAGGGGCATCGCTCAATCGTCAAGTGAGTGTTGATGGTTGAGCCGATGAGGAGCGTAGCGACGAGGCGTGTCGAAACCTCCGTTGGTTGCGTGGTCGAGGTGGGCACCTCGGAGGTGGTTACTGTCCGACTGTGGGTTGCAGAGATTTCGACTCGGGTCCTCGCTTCGCTCGGTCCCGGCTCAATCACCAAGAAGGGTCCTCGCTGCGCTCGGTCCCGGCTCAATCACCAACAAGCGTCCTCGCTCAATCATCGAGAAGAGTCCTCGCTCAATGATCAAGCAGTCGTTCGTGGTTCGAGTGAACAAGGCTCGGTCCCGGCTCGATCGTCAAGGGCTGGTGCTGCCGCCGAGTTCGCGCTCAGGTCTGACACCGCGGGCAGAAGTAGATGACGCGCTCGGCGTCGGCGGTTCCGAGATGGTCGCGCTGAATGGGCGTGGCGCACCGACGGCATGGCTGTGCTCGACGGCCGTAGACCCAGAGCCGTTCGGTGCGGCCGGTCTTGCCGGTCGTGGTGCGGGCCAGGCGGGTCCGGTTTGCGACGAGCATCCGGTGGGCGAGGTCGACCATCGCGGGGACGTCGACGTCCCCGACCCGGCGGGTGGGCAACACGCCGCGAAGGAAACACAGCTCCGAGCGGTACTCGTTGCCGACACCGGCCATCCGGCGCTGATCGAGCAGGGCGATTCCGATCGGGGTGTCCGGGTGTCGCGCGATCCGGCGGGCGGCCTCGGCGGCGTCCCAGTCGTCGCCCAGCAGATCGGGTCCCAGGTAGGCGAGGGCGCCGTCCGGGTCGGCCATCAGATCGAGGGTGCCGAGCGCGAATCCGACCGCCTCGTAGGTGTCGTTGCGCAACACCACGCGTGCGGTGTGGGCACGCTGATGCCAGCGTTCGCCGACCCGCAGCACATCCCAGCTGCCCTCCATCGACAGATGGCTGCGGATGCTGACCGGCTCCTGGCCGTCGCCGGGGCCGACGTCGATCAGCAGGTGCTTGCCCCGTGACCGAACCGCGGTGACCGCACGGCCGGACAGATCGACGGTGGCCAGCCGGGGGACACGGAAATCCGAGTACGTCAACAGCTTTCCGGCCAACGCGGTGCGCAGCCGGGCGGCGGTGCGGAAGACGGTGTCACCCTCTGGCATGGCCGTACCGTATCCGAAGTCCCCGAGGGGTGGTGGAGAATCCGCAGTCGACGAACACCGACGCCAACGGCGACCGCAGCGCCTCCACACCGTCGATCTGGTCGACGGCCAGCCGGGCCACACCGCCACGGCCGACCACATCGGCGATCCCGGAGATCGCGGCGCGCAGCATCGGATCCGACTCGGTGAAGGTCAGGACGGTCTTACCGCCGCGCTCGACGAAGGCCACCGGCGTCCCGTCCACCATCACCACCAGCGCACCGGGTTTGCGGCCCGGCCGATGCCCGCCGTCGGGACGTTGCGGCCAGTCCAGGGCCGCGCCGTAGGGGTTCGCCGGGTCGGTGGCCGCCAGCACGACGGTGGTCGGCTGGTGGCGGTGACCGTCGAGCGAGGCATCGTCGAGGGCGTGCCGGCGCAGATCGTCGACGGTGGACGGTGCCGCGAACTGGGCCCCGCCGAGGCCGTCCACGTAATACCCGCGGCGGACCTGGCCGCTGTCCTCGAACACGTTGAGCGCCTTGTAGATACGGGCGAAACCGCCGGTGACTGCCTCACTGACGACCGGTCCGCGGGTGACCAGCCCATACCGTGCCAGCAGCTGGTCGCAGAGCACCTGTGCGAGGACCGTCGGATCGGTGGTCCGATCGAGCGGGGCGAACCACCGTCCGCCCACGATCGGCGGGGTGGGTGCGGCGCCGGGGGTCGACGACAACAGGGTGCGCGTGGACAACCGACCCGGCCGCAATCGTGGTGCCCGGCCCCGTGATCGATGTGCCGGGGTCGCACGGGGCGGGCCGGAGCGGCGTGGCATCAGCAGGGCCCGGACCGGGGCAAACGAGTCGTTGGAGACATGACCCGACCACACCAGATCCCACAGCGCGGACTCGATCGCGTCGGAACCCGCGGTGATCCCCGCATCCTCGAGGTCGGCGGTGAGCTGGGCATACCGCAGACCGCCGCCGGTCGCGAAGCGCGCCAGCAACTCCCGGTGGATGTCGGTCAGGTCGATCTCGTCGGGCTCGGGCAGCAGCGCCTCGGCGAGGTCGGCCGGGCAGAACCGGATCCAGCCGTCGGCGCCACCGATACGCCCCGCACCCGACCACACCACATCACCCGCCGACAGCAACTCGTCGAGCATCGCCGGCGAATAGTCGGGGATACGCGCAGGCAGGATGAGCGACTCCCACGCCGACGCGGGCAGCGGATGACCGGCGAGCTGGTCGAGCACCACCGCCACGCCGTCGACACCATCGAGCTGCTCGGCGGGGGAGACGTGCTGCCAGTCGGTGAGGAAACGCGCGAAGGCGTCGGTGGTGACCGGCGCGACCTCGGCGCGGGTCGCGGCCAGCGAACCCCGCCGGATCTGCCCGAGCACATCGGCGTGACACCACTGGGTGCCCGTCACGCCGGACAGGAAGTCGCCCTCGACCACCGACCGCGATCCGGCCAGCCGCGCCAGGGTGTCGGCGACGACGGCCACGCCGAGTCCGATCTCCTCGGCCGCCTCGGCGACGGTGAACGGTCCGTGGGTCCGTGCGAAGCGGTGGACGAGGTCGCCGACCGGGTCGGGCACCGACTCGAGGAAGGCGGCGGGAACACCCATCGGGGCCGGGACGCCGAGCGCATCGCGCAGCCGGGCGGTGTCCTCGACCGCCGCCCACAGCGCCCGGCCACGATGGCCGATCGAGATGATCAGGCCGTCGCGGTGCAACCCGGCGAGAACGGTCGTCACCGTCGCGACCACCTCGGCACCGGTGTCGGGGCCGCGGTCGGTATCGGGGTCGGGATCGGCGTCGGCCCGGAACCGTTGCGCCACGGCCTCGGTGGACAACGGTCCGAGCCAGCGCAGCAGATCCACGACGTCCTCGGCGTCGCGGGCGCGACGTGCCGGATCGAGGCGTTGCAGGCGTGCGGTGACCTCGGCGATCACCGCCGGGTCGAGCAGCTCGCGCAGATCGACGCGGCCGAGCAGTTGCGCGAGCAGCGCGGTGTCCAACGACAGTGCTGCAGCACGCCGTTCGGCGAGCGGGGCGTCGTCGTTGTACATGAACGCCCCGACGTAGCCGAACAGCATCGATGCGGCGAACGGGGAGGGTGTCTGCGTCTCGGTCTCGACCATCCGGACCTTGCGGGTGGCCACCCGCCGCAGCAGGTCGACGAGGGCGGGCAGGTCGTAGACATCCTGCAGGCATTCGCGCACGGCCTCCAGGACGATCGGGAAGTCCGGGAACCTCGATGCCACCGCCAGCAACTGGGCACTGCGCTGGCGTTGCTGCCACAGCGGTGCCCGGCGGCCGGGATCGCGGCGCGGCAACAGCAACGCCCGCGCGGCACACTCACGGAACCGGGAGGCGAACATCGACGATTCGGCGAGGGCATCGGTGATGAGCTGTTCGGCCTCGTCGGGGTCGACGGCGAACACGGCGGCACCGGGTGGGGTGTCGTCGGTGTCGGGCAGGCGGACGATGATCCCGTCGTCGGAGGCGGTGACCGCGCCGTCGAGGCCGAGGGAGGTCTTGAGCTGCACCGAGATCGCCGATGCCCACGGTGCGTGGACGCGTAATCCGTAGGGGGAGTGCAGAATCAGACGCCAGTCGCCGAGTTCGTCGCGGAATCGTTCGACCACCAGGGTGCGGTCGGTGGGTAGATGCCCGGTGGCCTCGCGCTGCTCGGCGATCAGCGCGGCCAGGTTCTCGCGGGCGAAGGCGGTGAGGCCGAGATCGTCTGCACGACGGTCGAGTTCGGTACGGTCGGCGATCTCACCGGTGAATCTGCCGATGGCGGCACCCAATTCGGCCGGCCGGCCGATGCTGTCGCCGATCCAGAACGGCAACCTGCCGGGCCGGCCGAACGCCGGGGAGACCAGGACGCGGTCGTGGGTGATGTCCTCGATCCGCCAGCTGGTGGCGCCGAGGGCGAACACGTCACCCACCCGGGACTCGTAGACCATCTCCTCGTCGAGTTCGCCGACGCGGGCGGCCTTCTCGCCGACCATGAACACGCCGAACAGTCCGCGGTCGGGGATGGTGCCGCCGGAGGTCACCGCCAGCCGTTGTGCGCCGCGCCGCCCCGACAACACGTTGCGGTCGCGATCCCAGGTGACGCGCGGCCGGAGCTCGGCGAACTCGTCGGACGGGAACCGGCCCGAGATCAGGTCGAGGGTCGCCTCGTAGATCGACCGCCCGAGATCACGGTACGGCGCCGACCGCCGGACGGTCTCGAACCAGTCGTCGACGTCGAGGTCGTCGACGGCGGCCGCGGCGATCGTCTGCTGGGCGAGGACGTCGAGCGGGTTGGTCGGAACCGTCAGTTCCTCGATCTCCCCGGCCCGCATCCGTGCGACGGCCACCGTGCAGTGGATCAGGTCGGTGCGATGTTTGGGGAACAGCACGCCCTGGCTGATCTCGCCCACCTGATGGCCGGCGCGGCCGATCCGCTGTAGACCGCTGGCCACCGACGGCGGCGCCTCCACCTGCACCACCAGGTCGACGGCGCCCATGTCGATGCCGAGTTCCAGCGAACTGGTCGCCACCACACAGCGCAGCCGCCCGGTCTTGAGATCGTCCTCGATCTCGGCACGCTGCTCCTTGCTGACCGATCCGTGATGCGCCCGGGCGAGGACGTGTGCGGCGCCGGCGCTCGCCCCGCTGGCCATCACCAGCGCGGGCGCACCACCGGGCACCCGCTGGTTTCGCGCCGGGGGTTCCGGCACCGCGGTACCGGCCCGGTTCTCGGCGATCTCGTTGAGCCGTGCGGTCAGCCGCTCGGCCAACCGTCTGGAGTTGGCGAACACGATGGTGCTGCGGTTGGCCTCGATCAGGTCGACGATCGCCGATTCCACATACGGCCACAACGATCCGGCGGTGGGCGAGAAGGCGTCGTCGAGCTCGTCGAGCCCGCCGTCGGCGTCCGGTGGTGCCGGGATGTTGGCCATGTCCGCCACCGGGACATCGACCCGAAGGTCGAAGGTCTTGGCCGCCGGCGGACGCACCACCGTGCAGTCGGCCGCCCCGGACAGGAATCGGGCCACCACCTCGGGCGGGCGCACCGTCGCCGACAACCCGATGCGCTGTGCGGGACGCTCCAGCAGGCGGTCGAGCCGCTCGAGCGACAGCGCGAGGTGTGTGCCGCGTTTGGTGCCGGCCACCGCATGCACCTCGTCGACGATCACGGCCTCCACCCCGGTCAGCGATTCGCGGGCCGACGAGGTGAGCATCAGATACAGCGACTCTGGGGTGGTGATCAGGATGTCCGGCGGTGTGCGCACCAACAGCCGACGTTGCGCGGCGGGGGTGTCGCCGGAGCGCAGCCCGACGGTGATCGCGGGCTCGGGCTCACCGAGTTCCTGTGCGGCGCGCGTGATGCCGGTCAGCGGCGCCCGGAGGTTGCGCTCGACGTCGACGGCGAGCGCCTTGAGCGGGGAGACGTAGAGGACCCGGGTGGTGCCCCGCGACCGGTCGGGCCGGGCGGCGAGCCGATCGAGCGCCCACAGGAACGCCGACAGCGTCTTTCCGGACCCGGTCGGGGCGATGACCAGCGTGTTGTCGCCGTTGGCGATGGACTCCCACGCACCGGCCTGGGCGGCGGTGGGCGCGGCGAAGGCCCCGGTGAACCACTGCCTGGTGGGCGCGGTGAACCGGGTCAGGATCTGGGCCGGATCGGACACGACGTCCATCATCCTCCAGACCACCGACGGTTCCGTGGTCTGCGTCTTGTGGGAGGAGTATCGTGCTGCCAGACGTTCCTGCGGGAAATCCGGTGTGAATCCGGAGCGGTCGCGCCACTGTGAGTCCATCCGACCAGGTCGGAGGGCGAGTCAGGACGCCGCCGGACGTCGGGAATGTGCATTTCAGCTGGGACGCGTGATCCCACGAAAGGATTGATCCGATGGTTGCATCGACCCATCAGGGCAAAGCGGTGTCGCTTGCCGTGCCCGACCTGTCCGCCGCGTCGGCCGCACTGTGGCTGACCGCGACGCTGGTCCTGGCCGGGATGGCCTACTACTTCCTCGGCTACGACCAGGGCGCGGTGTCGGTCTTCGGTTCCGACACCCACATCCATGAGTTCGTGCACGACGCACGGCACTTCCTCGGCTTCCCCTGCCACTGACGCGGACGGAAACGAGACAACAACACATGGAGAAGAAATTCATCGGCGCAGGCCTGCTCTCGGGCCTGATCGCCGGCATCGTCGCGTTCATCTTCGCTCGGATCTTCATCGAGCCGCAGGTCGCCAAGGCGATCGACTACGAGGGTGCCCGCTCGGAGGCCGAAGAGCACCTGCTCGAAGCCCACGGCGGTCACGTCCACGGTGGTGAGGGCGAGGTCTTCACCCGCACCGTGCAGGAGAACATCGGTGCCGGTGTCGGCACCATCGTCTTCGCGCTGTGCATGGGCGCGTTCTTCGCCGTCGCGTTCACCGTCCTGTGGACCTACATCGGTCGCCACTACCCGGCGACGGACTACCGCTGGGTCGGTGCGGCCCTCGGCGTACTCGGTTTCATCGCGTTCTTCGGTGTGCCGTTCTTCGTCTACCCGGCCAATCCGCCGGCCGTCGGCGACGACGACACCATCGGTGCGCGGTCGGGTGCCTATCTGACCATCACGGTGGTCTCGGTGATCGCGATGGTCGCCGCCGTCGTGCTCGTGTTCTGGCTGCGTCCGCGGTTGGGCGGCCTGTTCGCCGGTGTGCTCGGTGCCATCGGGTTCCTGGTGGTCGTCACGATCACCGCGGCCCTGCTGCCGGAGTTCCACGAGGTGCCCGAGCCGGTGATGGACGGCGAGACCATCCTGTTCCCCGGCTTCCCGGGCGCGGTGATCGGCGACTTCCGGGTCTACGTCATCGCCAACCAGGTGATCTTGTGGACCGTCCTGTCCACCGCGTTCGCCGCGATCCTGGGTCTGCTGACCCGGTCGAAGTCGTCGGCCGGGACGGCGGCGCTCGCCGACGTCCGCTGACGTCGGGACGAATGACGCTTCATCTGATCACCGCCGGTCGGAGCGGCCCCAACAAGGCCCTCCGATTCGGCGGTGATCCGTCTCTGGACGACGCCGGACGCACATCCGTGCTCGCCCTCGCGAACCGGCTGAACGCCGGGCCGGCCGATGCCGATACCCGGCCGATGCTGGTCGGGCCCGATCTGGCGAGCCGTCAGACCGCCGGATTCCTGGCGCCGGCACTCCTGCCGCCGTCCGGGCCACCGACCGTCGACGAGCGGCTGGCCACCCTGGACGTCGGCTCGTGGTCGGGATGCGCGCCCGAGGAGATCGACCCGTCGGCGCTCGGTGCGTTCTTCACCGACCCGTGGTCGGTCCCGCACGGCGGAGAGTCCCTGGCCGCCTTCGTCGCCCGCGTCCTCGCCTGGCGCGACGAGCGCACATCCTCCGACGCCGACCTGTTCGTGGTGGTGGCGATGCCGGTGGCGCAGGCGCTGCTCGCCGGCGATCCGGCGGGCTACTTCGCGGTGGACGTCGCCCCCGCCCATCACTATCCCGTGCCCTGATCGCGACGGTCATCTCTGGACAGCGGCCGGTGACACCTGACACAGTGGGAAACTGAAACGTGTTCTAGTCGACGTCGGGTCGGCGTGTTCAACGGAGGTCTCGATGTTCGAGTGGTCCGAGGAAGACCTGATGGTGCGGGATGCGCTGCGTGCGTTCATCGACAAGGAGATCCGGCCGCACGTCGACGACCTCGAGACCGGGGCCCTGCCGCCCTACGACATCACCCGGAAGCTGTTGTCCACCTTCGGCGTCGACGCGATGGCGGCCGAAGGGCTGGAGAAGGAGCTCGCCGCCGAGTCGGCCGGGGAGCGCACCCCGTCGGGCGGCGGCGCCCTGGGCGGCGGCAACTCGATGTTCCTGATCCTCAACATGGAACTGGCCGGGGTCAGCCTCGGCCTGGTGGCCTCGCTCGGGGTGAGCATGGGCCTGACCGTGTCCACCATCCGCGGCAAGGGCACCCTCGCGCAGAAGAAGCGCTGGCTGCCCGAGCTGGTCACCATGGAGAAGGTCGGCGCCTGGGCGATCACCGAACCGGACTCCGGGTCGGATGCGCTGGGCGGAATGAAGACCACCGTCCGCCGCGACGGGGACGACTACATCCTCACCGGGCAGAAGACGTTCATCACCAACGGCCCGTACGCCGACACCATCGTCGTCTTCGCCAAGCTCGACGACGGCTCGGACACCCCGATCCGCGACCGCAAGGTGCTCAGTTTTGTGCTCGACAAGGGGATGCCGGGTCTCACCCAGGGCAAACCGTTCAAGAAGATGGGCATGATGAGCTCACCGACCGGCGAGCTGTTCTTCGACAACGTGCGCCTGGGCCCGGACCGTCTGCTCGGTGAGACCGAGGACACCGGCTCCGACTCCAAGGGTGCCGAGGGGGCCAAGGCGGGTTTCACCGCCGAACGCGTCGGCATCGCCGCGCTGTCGCTCGGCATCATCAACGAATGTCTGCGGCTGTCGGTCGACTACGCCAAGAACCGCACCCTGTGGGGCCAGGAGATCGGTCGTTTCCAGCTCATCCAGCTCAAGCTCGCCGAGATGGAGGTGGCGCGGATCAACGTGCAGAACATGATCTTCAGCGCGATCGAACGGACCAAGGCGGGCAAGCCGATGACGCTCGCCGAGGCGTCGGCGATGAAGCTCTACAGTTCCAAGGCCGCGACCGACGTCGCGATGGAGGCGGTCCAGCTGTTCGGCGGCAACGGATACATGGCCGAGTACCGCGTGGAACAGCTCGCCCGCGATGCCAAGTCGCTGATGATCTACGCCGGCAGCAACGAGATCCAGGTGACCCACGTCGCCAAGGGGCTGCTCGCCTGATCTGCTGCTCGTCTGACCTGCGCCCGCGATCCCGGGACCGGCGAGGGCCGGCCCGGGATCAGGTGCCGGTGAACACCAGCACGATCAGGGCGAGATTGAGGATCACGATGGCCACCGACGCCACCCCGGCGGCGACCCTCAGCGGCCAGGAATCGGCGAAGGGGCCCATCAGCGAACGATCGGCGGTGAGCCGGCCGAGCGGGATGATGGCGAACGGGATACCGAAGCTCAGCACCACCTGGCTGACGACCAGGGCCCACGTCGGATCCACCCCGATCCACAGCACGGCCAGCGCCGGCAGCAAGGTGACCAGGCGGCGCACCAGCAGCGGTATCCGCTTCTCGAGCAGACCGTCCATGATCGCCGCACCCGCCGACGAACCCACCGAGGTGGCGGCCAGCCCGCTCGCGAGCAGGCCGACGGCAAAGGCGGTGGCCATGCCGGGACCCATCGCGTCGGCGACGGCGTGGTAGGCTCCCTCGATGGTGTCGGTGCCCTCCTTGCCACGGAGGTTCTCGGCGGCGAGGAGCAGCAGGGCGATGTTGACCGCACCGGCGACGACGAGCGCGAGGGCCACATCCCAGCGGGTGGCCCGCAGCAGACGCCGGCGCCGTGTCTCGGTGCGGGTGACGCCATAGCGGTCGATCACCAGTGCCGAGTGCACATAGATCGCATGCGGCATCACCGTGGCGCCCAGCATCGACGCCGCCAGCAGCACCGTCTCGGGGCCATGGAGCCGCGGGATCAGCCCGCCGGCCACATCCGCGGCCGCCGGCGGATTGACGAACAGTCCGGCGAGGAATCCGACCACGATGATCGCCAGCAGGGTCACGATCACCGACTCGAAGACCCGTTGCCTGCGCGGATTCTGCAGCAGCAACACCAGCGTCGAGATCACCCCGACGATCACCCCGCCGACCACCAGCGGCAGGTCGAACAGCAACTGCAGGGCGATGGCCCCGCCCAGGACCTCGGCCAGGTCGGTGGCGATCGCGACGATCTCGGCCTGCACCCAGAACGCGAGACGCCGGCGTCTGCTCAGCCGCTCACCGAGGATCGCCGGCAGGCTGCGGCCGGTGACGATGCCGAGTTTTGCCGACTGGTACTGGATCAGCATGGCGACGATGTTCGCCGCGACCAGTACCCAGACCAGCAGGAATCCGTACCGGGCGCCGGCGGTGATGTTGGCCGCCACATTGCCCGGATCGACGTAGGCCACCGCGGCGACGAATGCCGGACCGAACAGCGCCACCTGGCGCAGCAACCGGGAGCGGGTCCCGCGCAGCTGGGCGGTGGTCCGCGCATCGGCGACGCCGCTGTCCGTACCGACACCGCTGTCCGTACCGACGCCGCTGTCCGTACCCGCACCGCCCGCCATACCGCCACCGGCTGTGTCGATCTCGCCGTCCCGGCCGGAGGCCGGGTCGGGTTCGGACGCGTCGGAGGTGCGCGTGTCGACCTGACTCACCTGCCCAATCTGACACATCCCACAGCGTCGATCAACCTGGGCGAAACAGAAAGTTAGGCTACCCGAAAACAGACGTCGGTATGGTGCCGCCGGGTCGGGTATGCCGAACGGTCGCCGGCCCGGCTCATCCCTGGGCCAGCCGCCAGACCCGGTCCCGCGACATCGGCGTCTCGTAGGGGCGTGCGTCGATCGCGCGCCGGATGGCATTGGCCAGGGCCGGTGCCACCGGGTTGTACGGCGACTCGCTCATCGACTTGGCACCGTAGGGGCCGAGGTCGTCGGAGGTGTCGGCGAAGTACACCTCGGTGTCGGGGATGTCGGCCATCTGCGGGACCCGATAGGTTCGGAACACCGGTGTGAGGGGTACGCCCTTGCCGTCGAGCATGATCTCCTCGTACAGGGCCGCACCGATCGCCTGCGCGACCCCGCCCTCGACCTGACCGAGGCACTGCTGGGGATTCATCACCGTGCCCGCATCGGCGGCGTGCACCGACTGCAGGATCCGGACCGCGCCGGTCTCGGTGTTCACCGCGACTCGGAACCCCTGCACGTTGAATGCGATCGAGCGCAGGTCGCCACGCTCGCTGCCGGAGGCCACCGCCCGCGCACCGTCCGGATGGTCCTGACGATGATCCTCGTCGACCGCGGCGATCAGCTCACCGAAGCCGAGCATCCGGTCGCCGACGGCGGCGCCGTCAGAGCCCAGGCGTACCCGGTCGGGCGTGCTCCCGGTCAGCGACGCCGCCGCCCCGATCAGCGTCTGCCGCAGGGCGAGCGCGGCGCCGTGGACGGCCTTGCCCGCCACCGTGGTTCCCGCCGAGGCGAATGCGCCGGTGTCGTACGGGGCGGCGTCGGTGTCACCGTGGGACACCCGGATGTTCTCGATCTCCGTCGACAGCGCCGACGCCGCGATCTGGGCGTGCACGGTGGTGGTGCCGTTGCCGAACTCGCAGGTGCCCACCCCGACGTGGTAGATGCCGGCGGCGTCGACACCCACGGTCACCGTCGAGAAGTGACCGCGCGGGGCCATCGTCGCGATCGCCGCCAGGGCCATCCCCTCGCCGATCCGCCAGTGGTCGCCGTCGGGCACCGCGTCACCGCCGCCCCGGGCGAGGGCGGACTGGGCGAGGTCGAGGCACTGGTCGAGGCCGTAGCTGCCATAGACGAGGTCTTCCTCGGGCTCCTCGTGGGCGATCAGCAACGGATCGCCCTCGGCCACCGCGTTGATCCGGCGCAGGTCGAACGGGTCGATGCCGAGCCGGATGGCCAGCTCGTCCATCGCGCTCTCGACGGCGAAGATCACCTGGCCCAGGCCGTATCCGCGGAACGCACCCGACGGCGGGTTGTTGGTGTAGACCACCTCCGCGTCGACCCGCTTGACCGGGCAGTTGTAGACCGACACCGACTCCGCGCAGGCATGGAACATCACGCCGATCGCGTGATTGCCGTAGGCGCCGGTGTCGGAGAGCACGTCCACCTTCATCGCGGTGAGCCGCCCGTCGGCATCGGCACCGAGATCCACCGCGACCCGGAACGGATGCCGGTAGGTGGTCCGCGTCATCTCGTCGGTGCGGGTCATCTCGTAGGCGACGGGGCGGCCCGTGCGGAGCACCGCGACCGCGACCAGGTCTTCGGTGAGCAGTTCCTGCTTGCCGCCGAATCCGCCGCCGACGCGGGCGGCGAACACCCGGATCCGCTCGGCGGGCAGGTCCAGGAGCCGGGCGAGCTCGTCGCGCACCAGGAACGGCACCTGGGTGGAGGTGCGGATCACCAGCCGGTCGTCCTCGAGCCAGCCGATGCTGCCGTGGGTCTCCAACTGTGCGTGCGACACCCGCGCGGTCTGCCAGCTGCCGCCCACGGTGACCGCCGCCGTCGCCAGGGCCTCGTCGACGTCACCGCCGAAACCCTCGTGGAACTCGGCGATCACATTGCGGTCGGCGGCGGCCACCCGGTCGGCCGGCGTGCGATCGGGGTGGACCAGCGCCGCGCCGGGGCGCCGCGCCTCCACCGGATCGAACACCGCGGGCAGCGTCTCGTAGTCCACCTCGATCAGCCGGCATGCCTGCTCGGCGGCCGCGGCGGTGTCGGCGACGACGGCCGCGACCCGCTGGCCGACGAAGCGCACGACCGGATCGAGGATCAGGGTGTCGTCGGGATCGTCGAGCCGGGACTCGTGGCGTCCGGTGGAAAACCTTGGTGTGCTGACGTTCTCGTGGGTGAGGACGAGGTTCACCCCGTCGACGGCGGCCGCCTCGGTGGTGTCGATCCGGGTGATCCGGGCGTGTGGATGCGGGGAGGTCAGCACCCGAAGATACTGGGTACCGGGCACATCCACGTCGAAGGTGTAGGGCTCGGTGCCGGTCACCACCCGCCGTGCGGCGAGCGGATTGATCGACGTCCCGACCGGGGTCCCGGTGGCTCCCGCATCGCCGGTCGTGCCGCACAGGGCGGCACACGTCGGCGGTGTGGGTGCCGGTGTCCCGGTCACGCCGGCGGTGATGGCCGCGCGGATCGCACGATATCCGGTGCAGCGGCAGAGATTTCCCTTCATCCGGCGCGGCAGGTCGTCGAGATCGTCGGGGGTCAGGGTGGAGGCGGTGACGATCATCCCGGCGGTACAGAAACCGCACTGGAAGCCGAAGTTGTCGACGAAGGACTGCTGCATGGGGTGGAGGTCGTCGGGTGTGCCCAACCCGGCCACCGTGGTGACCGAGGCGCCGTCGATCCGCTGTGCCGGATAGATACACGAGTGCACCGGAACACCGTCCACCAGAACCGAACACGCACCGCAGTCGCCGGCGTCGCATCCCTTCTTGACCTCGAAATGGCCGGTGTCGCGCAGGAACGTCCGCAGACACTGTCCCGGGCGGGGCTCGGCGTCGACGGACTCGGCGTTGATCTCGAATCGCATCAGGACTCCTCTCGGCCGGTTGTGATGGTGCCCGCGGGCTGATCGAGATCTGTCCGGATTCGTTCGGCGAGAACGGCACTCACGCCACGACGCCAGTCGGCGGAGCCGAGCGGATCGGTGTAGTAGCCGTCGGCCGAGGTGACATCGGTGCGCAGGGTCGCCGCGTCGGGCACATCCGGATACCGCAGCACCGTCGGCCATCCGGTGGCCGCGGTGATCCCGAAGACCGTGGTGCCGTCCTCGTCGGCGCGCCCGGTCACCACCGCGCCCGATCGGCCGAGCTCGGCCAGCGCGATCTTGCCGAAACCGGTCCGCGCACGCATCGCGTACCCGGGGATGTCGATGGCGCGCATCACTTCTCCGGGTTCGAGGGTATTGGTGCCGTTGCCGGTGACGAAGGTCGCGATCGGTACCCGGCGTTCGGAACCGTCCGGACACCAGATCAGGGCCTCGCCGTCGAGGCCGACGGCCAGCGACACCATCGACGCCGCGGCGAACGACCGGCAGACATTTCCCCCGACCGTCGCCACATTCCAGATCTTGTACGACGCCAACAGTGCTGTGGCGCACTGGAACAGCAGCGGGTGCGCCCGCCATCCCGGGCGTGCGGAAAGATTCGCCAGGGTTGCGATCGGGCAGGTCGCCGCGATCCGCAGACCACCGTCGGGCAGGTCTTCGACGGGCGGCCACCCGATCCGGCTGATGTCGACGACTCCGGTCGAATCGATCTGTGGCTCACTGAAGAACCACGTACCGCCCGCGACGATACGTTCGCCGGGGGTGAGGGCGAGATCGGTGCGGGTACGGGCGAACCGGTAGCCGGTGATGGTGTTGACGTCCACGAGCGACCTCCTCAGCCCGCCTTCGCCAGCAGCCGACGGTGCTCGGCGGCGCAGTCGCGGGCCACCACGTCGGTGTCCACCGTGATGAGCTCGTTGTGGGCGACGATACGCTCGCCGTTGACCCAGGAACCGCGGATCGGCGGGATCGATCCGAGGACCAGTGCGGCAACCGGATCGGTGATGTCGGCGTGGCCCAGCCCGGTGAGATCCCACAGCACGAGGTCGGCGAGTTTGCCCACCTCGATCGACCCCACCTCGTCGGCCCGGCCGAGGACCCGGGCACCGCCGATCGTGGCCAGTTCCAATGCCGTCCGGGTGGTCAGCGCGGTGGGGCCGCCCCGGGCACGGGCCATCAGCACGGCCTGGTGGGCCTCCTCGAGCAGCTGACACGACTCGTTCGACGCCGCCCCGTCCACCCCGAGACCCACCGGCACCCCGGCCGCATGGAGATCGGCGGTGCGGCAGATCCGGTTGCCCAGCCGGGCATTGGAGGTGGGGCAGTGCGCCACCCCGGTCGAGGTGGCGCCCAGACGGGCGACGTCGGCGTCGGAGAACTCCACTCCGTGCGCGAACCACACGTCGTCGCCGATCCAGCCCACCGACTCCATGTATTCCAGCGGGGTGGACCCGAACTGGTCTGCGCAGTAGGTGTTCTCGTCCGGCGACTCGGCGAGATGGGTGTGCAGCCGCACCCCGAGTTCGCGGGCCAGCGCCGCCGACTCCCGCAACAGGTCGGTGGTCACCGAGAACGGCGAGCAGGGGGCGAGGGCGATCCGCAGCATCGACTCGCGAGAGGGATCGTGCCAGCGTGCGACCGCGGCCGACGAGTCGGCGAGGATCTCGTCGATGGTCTGCACCACGGAGTCCGGCGGCAGCCCGCCGTCCTTCTCCGACAGGTCCATCGAGCCGCGGGTCGGATGGAAACGCAGCCCGACGGTGGCCGCCGCGGTGATCTCGGCACCGAGCAGGTCGCCACCCTCCCGCGGGAACACGTAGTGGTGATCGGTGGTCAGGGTGGCGCCGGTCAGCGCGAGCCGCGACAGACCGCCGAGCGCGGCGGTGTGCACCGCCTTCTCGTCGATGCCCGCCCAGATCGGATACAGGGTCTGCAACCACTGGAAGAGGGTGTGATCGGCGGCGAGGCCGCGGGTGATCCACTGGTACAGATGGTGATGGGTGTTGATCAGTCCGGGGGTGAGCGCACAACCGGTGCCGTCCACCCGTGTCACCTCGGTGGGTAGGTCGGGGAGAGGTTCCCCGGCGGGGACGACGGCCGCGATGGTGGTGCCGTCGATCAGCACGGATGCGGCAGGCAGTTCCCGCCGATCCGGGTCGACGGTGATCACCTGCGCGTTCTCGATCAAGGTCAGTGAAGCCACGCCGACACGCTACGGCTGTCGCGTTACGGAAGTATTTCCGTACCTGTCTGCGGGGTGGTGAACAGGGGTGGAGGTGGTGGCGTTCGGTGGTCGGGCGTCGGAGGTTTCGACACGTCTCGTCGCTTCGCTCCTCGTCGGCTCAACCTGAATCCACCGATCCAGATGGAAAAACCTGGGCCCGAAACGGCGTGGGAAACACGAAATGCCCTGTCCGAGTGTGAGAATCAGACTTATCGAAGGTTCGACCCACACACAAAGAAAGGGCATCTCGCAGATGCGATCCTGCCACACCTTGCCGGTAAAGTCAGCATCATTCGATGACCACAACCTGATCGGGCCGGCCGGGGTGGTACCGGTGATGCGTCTGGCCCAAACGTGTGGCCTGCAAGAACTCGGCGATCAATGGTTGACCATCCCCACCGATACCGGCGCCAACGCCGGCCGGAAACTCTCAGCAATCGTGATGGGCATGGTGATGGGCGCCGACACCATCGACGGATTGTCGATCATCGGCCACGGCGGGATGGGCACGATCTACGGCCACACCCACGCCCCGTCCACCCTGGGCACGTTTCTGCGGGCCTGTACCCGCGGCACGGTCGCCCAGTACGAGGCGATCGCCACCCGCCTGTTGGCCGGCCTGATCGAACACACCCACCTCCTCAACCCTGCTGGTGAACGGGTACTGGTCGATCTCGACGACACCATCAACCAGTGTTACGGCCACCAGAAACAAGGCGCGAAATACGGCTACAGCGGGGTCCGTGGGATCAACGCCCTCATGGTGACGGCCACCACCGCCGATCGGGCCCCGATCATCCTCGGTCACCGCCTGCGGGGCGGGTCGTGTAACTCGGTGCGCGGAGCCGCCGACCTGTTGACCCGATCGTTGAACACCCTGCGTCGGGCGTGGCCGGCCGGACGAGAGGTGCCGGTGTTGGTGCGGGGTGATTCCGCGTTCTACTCCCACGACCTGGTCGCCGCAGCCCACCGGGCCGGGGCACAGGTGTCGTTGACGGTGCGGTTGTACAGCAACGTGACCACCGCGATCTCCACGATCGATGACTCGGCATGGACCACGATCACCCTGGCCAACCCCACCCAGGTTGGTACAGACGGGCAGCTGGTGCGTACCGCCGAGGTGGCCGAGGTTCCCTTCGACGGGTTCGTCGGTAAACCCTCCACACCGGTCAAACCCGGGCGTACCCGGGCCCCGATTCCGGGTCGGTTGATCGTGCGGCGGGTCCTGGCCCTCAATCCTGATGGTGACTCGTTGTTCGATGTGTATCGTCACCATGCGTTCTTCACCACCGACATGACCACCGACAAAGTCGTCGCTGATCGTGTGCACCGTCATCACGCGATCATCGAGCAGGTCCATGCCGATCTGAAGGCCTCGGCGATGGCCCACATGCCCTCGGGGAAGTTCTCTGCCAACGCCGCGTGGTTGGCGTGTGCGGTGATGGCGTTCAACCTCACCCGGGCAGCGGCCACCGTGGCCGGTGGATCATTGATGCGTGCGACCACGACCACGATCCGGCGTGCGTTGATCGGGGTACCGGCGCGGATTTCGTCGTCGGCACGTCGTTTGTCGTTACATCTACCGGCTGGGTGGCCCTGGGAAGTGGAGTGGAATCGGTTGTATGCCAATACTGTTCATTGAAATCCTGGTGTTTGACCTGACCATTCGGCCGTGTGTGGCCCTGATCTGAAACCTGGTGAAACAGGCCGACGTTGGAGATCGGCGGTACACACGTGTCTTTATCGGGTTGGTATCGGGGTCAAGGGCTCCAACATCATTCATCCGACCGTTGAAACCGGATCGGTGGATTCAGGCTCAACCAGCGTGGGGCTCGCTTCGCTCCTCGTCGGCTCAACCAGCGTGGGGGGCCGCTTCGCTTTCCTCGTCGGCTCAACCAGCGTGTTCATCGGTGATTGAGCCGGGACCGAGCGTAGCGAGGACCCGTGTCGAAATCTCGGTAACCCGCGCTGGGTGCTGCTCAACTCTGGGGTGGTCGCGACGCGAGGTCGGCCGGCGGGGGTTTCGACTCGTCTTGTCGCTTCGCTCCTCGTCGGCTCAACCAGCGTGGGGGGTCGATTCGCTCCTCGTCGGCTCGACCAGCGTGGGGCTCGCTTCGCTCCTCGTCGGCTCGACCAGCGTGTTCATCGGTGATTGAGCCGGGACCGAGCGTAGCGAGGACCCGTGTCGAAATCTCGGTAACCCGCGCTGGGTGCTGCTCAACTCTGGGGTGGTCGCGACGCGAGGTCGGCCGGCGGGGGTTTCGACTCGACTTGTCGCTTCGCTCCTCGTCGGCTCAACCAGCGTGGGGGGCCGCTTCGCTTTCCTCGTCGGCTCAACCAGCGTGGGGCTCGCTTCGCTCCTCGTCGGCTCAACCAGCGTGTGGGGCTCGCTTCGCTCCTCGTCGGCTCGACCAGTGCGTGCCGGTCGTCACTTGTCTGCGGGATCGACGATGTCCTCGATCACCGGGCGACGGACGGTGGGGATGGCCAGGGCGATGGCGGCGGCGACGACACATGCGGCCAGTGAGATCGCCGACGCCAGCAGGTAGCCGTCGCGACCGGGCACGTGTGCCACCACGGCGCCACCGACGGTCACCGGGACCGTCGCCCAGGTCAGGATCATGCCGACGACGGCCGCCGAGGCGGACGTACCCACCACCCGCATCAGGGCGTTGACACCGTTGGCCTCACCGGTCTGGGCGACCGGCACCGCCCGCATGATCAGCGCGGGCATCGCGGAGTAGGCGATACCCAGCCCGGCACCGACCAGACAGCTCATGATCAGCATCAGCCACCACGTGAACGCCCAGTGGCCACCGGTCACCACCACGAACAGGAGGTAGCCGGTACCGAGTACCCCGCCGCCGATCGCCAGTGAGACGCGCGGGCCGAAGCGGTCGGTGATCCGGGCGCTGACATGCGAGAACACGAACATCAACACGCCGCTCGGGGCCAGGATCAGACTCGCGATCAGCATCTCGTAGCCCAGGCCGTACTCGGCGGCGGTCGGCGCCATCAGTACCTGGATGGGCATCAACTGGGAGGAGTAGAAGGCGAAACCGGTGGCGACGGAGGCCACGTTGGTCAGCAGGACCGGGCGGTCGAGGGCCACCCGCAGGTCGATCAGCGGATTGCGGTGACGCCATTCGAGGACCGACCAGGCCGCGCCGACGAGAAGGAAGGCGGCGAACATGCCGAGGGTCATCGGCGACGACCAGCCCCAGCCGGCGCCCTTGGACAGCGGAAGGAGCAGACACGTCAGCACCACGGCCAGTCCGATGGCACCGAGCAGATCGAATCGGCCGCCGCTGGTCCCGCGGCTCTCCGGGACGGTCAGCCGGATCCCGATCGCGCCGGCGACCCCGGCCACCGCACACAGCCAGAACAGGGCGTGCCAGCCGATGCCCTGGGCGACGGCGGCACTGACCGGCAGGCCGAGCGCACCGCCGATGCCGAGCGAGGCCGACATCGTGCCGACCGCCGATCCGAGATGACGTGGGGGCACGATGTCGCGCATCACCGAGATGCCCAACGCGATGGTGCCGAAACCCAGACCCTGCATACCGCGGCCGACCAGGAACGGGATCAGCGAATCCGACAGGGCGCAGATCACCGAACCGGCCGAGACACAGCCCATGCTGGCCAGCAGCATGCGGCGTTTGCCGTACATGTCGCCCAGCCGACCGCCGATCGGTGTGATCGTCGCACCGGTGAGCAGGGTGATGGTGAGCGCCCAGGTGGTGTCGCTCGGGGCCGCGTGCAGCAGACCGGGGAGCTGGGGGATGAGGGGGACGATGATCGTCTGCATCAACGCCACCACGATGCCGGCGGCGCAGAGCACCGTCACCGCGGCTCGCGGATGAGCGTCGGGAACGGAATCCGACCCGTCGAATTCCGATCCAACCGTGCGATCTGTCGCGGACACGTGGCATCAACCTCCGCGATCAAACTATCGCACGACGATCGGAACACACGGATCCCGCTGGACCCGAACCGATCACAGGGAATCGGAAACCGATCACGCCGGACGGTAGGGGATCGAGTCGCTGCGGGTGGGGTCGACGTGGATGGACCGGCCGAGCTGCGGGAAGGCCCGCTGGGTGCAGGCCGGCCGGTCACAGACCTTGCAGCCGGCCCCGATCGGGACGACGGTGCGTTCGTCGGCGAGGTCGATCCCGGTGGAGTAGACGAGGCGGTCGGCGTGGACGAGGTCGCAGCCGAGGCCGATCGCGAAACTCTTCTGCGGGGCCAGGAACCCGCGGTGCTCGTCGGTGGTGCGGGCGAGCCAGAAATAGGAGCGTCCGTCGGGCATCTGGGAGACCTGCGTGACGATCCGGCCCGGGGTGGCGAATGCATCGTGCACCACCCACAGCGGGCAGCTGCCACCCACCCGCGAGAAATGGAAGGCGGTGGCCGACTGCCGCTTCGAGATGTTCCCGGCCCGGTCGGTGCGGACGAAGATGAACGGTATGCCCCGACTGCCGGGGCGCTGCAGCGTCGACAGGCGATGGCAGACGGTCTCGAAGCCGACGTCGAAACCCAGCCCGAGGAGTTCGATGTCGTAGCGGGCGTGCGCGGCGGCGGCCCGGAACTGCTCATAGGGCAGCAGCAGCGCCCCGGCGAAGTAGTTGGCCAGGCCGATCCGGGCGACCGGGACGGTGGCCGGTGCGAGCCCCGGCGACGACGCGATCAGGGCGTCGATCACACCGGACTGTTCGAGCAGGGCCAGCTGGGTGGCCAGCTGAAAGGCCCGCTGCCCGGACGAGAGCCGCCCGGCCAGATGCACGGTGCGCCCGGCGATGTCGAAGCGTCGTTTCGGGACGGCGACGGCGGCGATCGGATCGGGTTCGTGGGTGATCGACACCCGGATGCCGTGGCGGCGAGAGAGCAGCTCGGCCAGCTGCAGATCGAGCCCGCCGACGGTCAGTCCCTCGGTGGTGAACAGATCCTCGGCCGCCTCGTCGAGCTCGCCCACGTAGTTCTTGCGGTCGTAGAAGAAGTCGCGGACCTCCTCGAACGGCATCGGATCGCCGGGGGTGGTCGGGTCGTCGACGCGGGCGCGGTGGGTCTCGAGTTCACCGTTGGCGGCGGTGAGGCGGCGGTGCAAGGTCACCAGGGTGCGGCCGATCTCGGGCATCCGGCCGACGAGTTCGGTGATCTCGGCACGCGAGACGTCGCCGTCGGCGGTGGCGGCGAGCACCTCGGCCAGGTCGGCGACCAGGCGCGCATCGGAATCGGCGGCGAAGTAGTCGGCGTCGAGATCGAACTCGCGGGCCAGCGCGAGCAACACCGGCACGGTGATCGGACGCTGGTCGTTCTCGAGCTGGTTGACGTAGCTCGTGGACTTCTCGATCCGGCGGGCGAGGGCTGCCTGGGACAGACCCCGCTCGTCGCGCAACCGCCGTAGTCGCGGGCCCACGAACAACTTCGCCATGGCACACATGCTAACCGGCACAGTGTTCACAACGTTCGCAAAATGGTGCCGACAGATCCGCCGAAATACGCATTTGCCAGCACTTTCGCTGGTCCATGCGCTCTGCGTACGGTGCGAACATGATCATTCACGACGTACGAGCACGCCGCAGTTCCGACGACTTCCCGCAGTCCGAACACCTCGCCCAGAAGATCGCCCGGGTGGCCGTCGACCCGGTCGCGGTCCCGGCCGACACCGCGGAGATGATCATCAACCGCATCATCGACAACGCCGCCGTCAGTGCCGCGTCGGTGATCCGCCGTCCGGTCACCTCCGCCCGCGCCCAGGCGCTGGCCCATCCGCACGGTCCGGGCGGATCGGGTGCGGGTGTGTTCGGTGTCGGCGGCAACGTCTCGCCGGAGTGGGCGGCCTGGGCCAACGGCGTCGCGGTTCGTGAGCTCGACTTCCACGACACCTTCCTGGCCGCCGAGTACTCGCACCCCGGTGACAACATCCCGGCGCTGGTGGCCGTCGCCCAGCACGTCGGTGCCAGTGGCGCCGACCTGATCCTCGGCCTGGCCACCGCCTACGAGATCCAGATCGACCTGGTGCGCGGGATGTGCCTGCACGAGCACAAGATCGACCACGTCGCCCACCTCGGGCCGTCGGTCGCCGCGGGCCTGGGCACCATGCTCGGCCTCGACGAGGAGACCATCTACCAGGCGATCGGCCAGGCACTGCACCTGACCACCGCGACCCGCCAGTCGCGCAAGGGCCTGATCTCCAGCTGGAAGGCCTACGCCCCGGCGCACGCCGGCAAGATCGCCGTGGAGGCCGTCGACCGCGCCATGCGCGGGGAGGGTGCGCCCGCCCCGATCTGGGAGGGCGAGGACGGCGTGATCGCATGGCTGCTGGGCGGATTCGACGCGGTCTACCAGATCCCGCTGCCCGGTGAGGGCGAGGCCAAGCGCGCCATCCTGGACAGCTACACCAAGGAGCACTCGGCCGAGTACCAGAGCCAGGCCCCGATCGACCTGGCCCGCCGGATGCGTGACCGTGTCGGCAACCTCGACGACATCGAGTCCATCGTCCTGCACACCAGCCATCACACCCACTATGTGATCGGCACCGGCTCGGGTGACCCGCAGAAGTTCGATCCGTCGGCCAGCCGCGAGACCCTCGACCACTCGGTGATGTACATCTTCGCCGTCGCCCTGCAGGACGGCACGTGGCATCACGAGACCTCGTACGCGCCGGAGCGGGCCAACCGCCCCGACACCATCGAGCTGTGGAACAAGATCTCCACCGTCGAGGATCCGGAGTGGACCCGCCGCTACCACTCGACCGACCCCGCCGAGAAGGCCTTCGGTGCCAAGGCCGTGATCACGCTGAAGAACGGTGAGGTGATCACCGACGAGCTGGCCGTCGCCGACGCGCACCCGCTCGGTGCCCGTCCGTTCGCCCGCGCCCAGTACGAGGCCAAGTTCACCACCATGGCCGACGGCGTGATCGAGGCCGACGAGCAGCAGCGGTTCCTGGCCGCCGCCGCCCGCGTCGCCGAGCTCGGTGCCGGTGAACTCGGTGAGCTGAACCTGCTGGTCGCCCCGAACGTGCTCGACAAGGCTCCGACCGTCGGCAAGGGGATCTTCTGATGAGCGCGCTGTTCTCCTCCGGTGTCTCCGACACCGACAAGCGCAAGGCACTGCGTGCCGGGCTGGCCTCCGGCGAGCTGCAGCGGTGGCCGGGGGCGTTCTCCCCACTGGTCGCCAAGTTGATCGCCGACGTCGGGTTCGAGGGCGTCTACGTCTCCGGCGCGGTGCTCTCGGCCGACCTGGGCCTGCCCGACATCGGACTGACCACCCTCACCGAGGTGGCCGCCCGCGGCTCGCAGATCGCCCACGCCACGGATCTGCCCGCCCTGATCGACGCCGACACCGGCTTCGGTGAGCCGATGAGTGCCGCCCGCACCATCGCGGCACTCGAGGACGCCGGCCTGGCCGGCTGCCACCTCGAGGACCAGGTCAACCCCAAGCGGTGCGGCCACCTCGACGGCAAGGACGTGGTGCCGACCGACACCATGATCAAGCGGCTGCGGGCCGCGGTGTCGGCACGGCGGGACGAGAACTTCGTCATCTGCGCCCGCACCGACGCCCGGGCGATCGAGGGTATCGACGCCGCCATCGACCGCGCCAAGGCCTACGCCGACGCCGGTGCCGACCTGATCTTCACCGAGGCGCTGCGCGACCTCGGTGAGTTCGAACGGTTCCGTGCCGCGGTCGACGTGCCGCTGCTGGCGAACATGACCGAGTTCGGCAAGTCCGATCTCCTGACCGCCGACCAGCTCCGCGACGTCGGCTACAACGCGGTGATCTACCCGGTCACCACGCTGCGGATCGCGATGGGGGCGGTGGAGCGCGGACTGCGCGAGATCGCCTCGGCCGGAACACAATCCGGACTCCTCGACGGGATGCAGCATCGAAGTCGGCTCTACGAACTGCTTCGTTACGCCGACTACAACGATTTCGATTCCGATCTCTTCAACTTCACGCTCGAAGGAGTCCGATCATGAATTCCGTTGCAGCACCCAACGAAACGGCCACGCCGACCATCCACAAGGGGCTCGCCGGAGTCGTCGTCGACACCACCGCGATCTCCAAGGTGGTGCCCGAGACCAACTCCCTGACCTACCGCGGATACGCGGTGCAGGATCTGGCAGCGAAGTGTTCGTTCGAACAGGTCGCCTATCTGCTCTGGTACGGCGAGCTGCCCACCGATGCCGAACTCGCGGCATTCACCCAGCGCGAGAGGGCAAACCGACGGATCGATCGGTCGACCGCCGCGCTGCTGTCGCGGATGCCCGAGACCTGCCACCCGATGGACGTCGTGCGGACCGCGATCAGCTTCCTCGGGACCGAGGACCCGGCGGAGGACGATTCGTCACCGGAGGCCAACCTCGACAAGGCGCTGCGGATGCTCGCGGTGCTGCCCACGATCGTCGCCGCGGACATGCGCCGGCGCCGTGGATTGGATCCCATTGCGCCGCATCACGGACTGGGATATGCGGAGAACTTCCTGAATATGTGCTTCGGGGAGGTGCCCGACCGAGTGATCGTCCGGGCATTCGAGAAGTCGATGGTCCTCTACGCCGAACACAGCTTCAATGCTTCGACATTCGCCGCCCGCGTGGTGACGTCGACCCAGTCGGACATCTACAGCGCGGTCACCGCGGCGATCGGTGCGTTGAAGGGATCGCTGCATGGAGGTGCCAATGAGGCGGTCATGTACGACATGATCGAGATCGACCGTCCCGAACGTGCATCCGAATGGCTCACAAGCAAACTCGATCGCCGTGAGAAGGTGATGGGCTTCGGTCACCGGGTCTACAAGAACGGTGACTCGCGGGTGCCGACGATGAAGGAGGCGCTCACCGATGTCTCGCGTCATCTCGGTGACACGCGGTGGCTGCAGATCTACGGTGAGCTCGAGAAGGTGATGGTCGATCGGACCGGCATCAAGCCGAACCTCGACTTCCCCACAGGCCCCGCCTATCACTTGATGGGATTCGAAATCGAGTCCTTCACACCGATTTTCGTGATGAGCAGGATCACCGGTTGGACCGCGCATATCATCGAACAAACGGCCGCGAATGCGTTGATCCGGCCGCTCAGTTCCTACGACGGACCGCCACAACGCGCGTTGTCGGCGTAACCGACGACGGTGATCGCATAAGGGCTGCTGCGCACGCATCCGCGCCGTCGGGATATGGTCGGCGCGGAGCGTGTGTCCAGCAAGGCTGAAGCAGGAGCAGGGGTTTAGGACATGTTCGACAAGGTATTGGTGGCCAATCGTGGCGAGATCGCCATTCGAGGCTTTCGTGCGGCCGTGGAACTCGGTGCCCAGACGGTGGCCGTGTTTCCCTACGAGGATCGCAATTCGCTGCATCGGCTGAAGGCCGACGAGTCGTACCAGATCGGTGTGCCCGGGCATCCGGTGCGCGCATATCTGTCGGTCGACGAGATCGTGTCGGCGGCGGTGCGGTGCGGTGCGGACGCGGTGTACCCGGGATACGGATTCCTCTCGGAGAACCCGGGGCTGGCACGGGCATGTGCGGAGGCCGGCATCACCTTCGTCGGACCGAGCGCCGATGTGCTGGATCTGACCGGAAACAAGGCCGAGGCGATCGCCGCGGCCCGGGCGGCGGGTCTACCGGTGCTCGCGTCGTCGGAACCGTCCTCGGATGTCGAGGAACTGGTGGCGGCGTCGTCGTCGATGCAGTTCCCGGTGTTCGTCAAGGCCGTCGCCGGTGGCGGTGGCCGCGGGATGCGGCGGGTCGACGACCCGAAGGATCTGCGGGAGGCGATCGGCGCGGCCTCGCGTGAGGCCGAATCGGCCTTCGGTGACGCGACGGTGTTCCTGGAGCAGGCGGTGATCAATCCCCGCCACATCGAGGTCCAGATCCTCGCCGACACCCACGGCAACGTCATCCACCTCTACGAGCGGGACTGCAGCGTGCAGCGCCGCCACCAGAAGGTGGTGGAGCTGGCCCCGGCCCCGAACCTCGACCCGGCGCTGCGGGACAAGATCTGCTCCGACGCGGTCGCGTTCGCCAAGCAGATCGGCTACTCGTGCGCGGGCACCGTGGAGTTCCTGGTCGACGAGCAGGGCCGGCATGTGTTCATCGAGATGAACCCGCGGATCCAGGTCGAGCACACGGTCACCGAGGAGATCACCGACGTCGACCTGGTGGGCGCCCAGTTGCGGGTGGCCTCGGGGGAGACCCTGGCCGATCTGGGGTTGTCCCAGGACGCGATCGAGATCCATGGCGCGGCGATGCAGTGCCGGATCACCACCGAGGACCCGACGGCCGGGTTCCGGCCGGACGTGGGCCGGATCACCGCCTATCGCACCCCCGGTGGTGCCGGTATCCGCCTGGACGGCGGGGCCAACCTCGGTGGCGAGGTCAGCGGACACTTCGACTCGATGCTGGTCAAGCTGACCTGTCGTGGCCGCGATTTCGCGACCGCGGTGCGTCGGGCCCGACGCGCGCTGGCGGAGTTCCGGATTCGTGGTGTGGCCACCAACATCCCGTTCCTGCAGGCGGTGCTCGACGACCCGGACTTCCGGGCCGGACATGTGACCACCTCGTTCATCGAGGAACGGCCGTGGCTGCTGAACTCGCGGTCGTCGGCCAACCGCGGTACCCGCATCCTTCGTTACCTGGCCGATGTGACGGTCAACAAGCCACACGGGGAACGCCCGACCACGGTGTACCCGCGGGACAAGCTGCCCGCCGTCGACCGTGACCTGCTGGCCACCCCGCCGGCCGGATCGCGGCAACGTCTGCTGGAACTCGGCCCCGAAGGTTTCGCCCGTGCCCTGCGTGAGCAGAAGGGGGTGGCCGTCACCGACACCACCTTCCGTGATGCGCACCAGTCGTTGCTGGCCACCCGGGTCCGCACGTCCGGGCTGTTGACGGTGGCCCCGTATGTGGCGGCCCTGACCCCGCAGCTGCTGAGTGTGGAGTGCTGGGGTGGGGCGACCTACGATGTGGCGCTGCGTTTCCTCAAAGAGGACCCGTGGGAGCGGTTGGCGCAGCTGCGCGAGACGATGCCCAACATCAACCTGCAGATGCTGCTGCGTGGTGCCAACACCGTCGGCTACACCCCGTACCCGACCAAGGTGACCTCGACGTTCGTCGCCGAGGCCGCTCAGACCGGTGTGGACATCTTCCGGATCTTCGACGCGCTCAACAACATCGAGCAGATGCGCCCGGCGATCGACGCGGTCCGCGAGACCGGGACCACGATCGCCGAGGTCGCGATGAGCTACACCGGTGACCTGGCGAATCCGGCCGAGGACCTCTACACCCTCGACTACTACCTGCGGTTGGCCGAACAGATCGTCGACGCCGGTGCACATGTGCTGGCGATCAAGGACATGGCCGGACTGTTGAAGGCGCCGGCGGCGACCAAGCTGATCACCGCCCTGCGCGCCAACTTCGACCTGCCGATCCACGTCCACACCCACGACACCCCGGGCGGACAGCTGGCCACCTATCTGGCGGCGGTGCAGGCCGGTGCCGACGCGGTCGACGGCGCCTCGGCGGCGTTGGCCGGGACCACCAGCCAGCCCGCGTTGTCGGCGATCGTGGCCGCCTTCGCCAACACCGAACACGACACCGGGCTCGACCTGCGTGCGGTGTGTGACCTGGAACCGTTCTGGGAGGCGATCCGAAAGGTGTACGCGCCGTTCGAGTCCGGGCTTCCCGCCCCGACCGGACGCGTCTACAACCACGAGATCCCGGGCGGTCAGCTGTCGAATCTGCGGCAGCAGGCCATCGCGCTCGGGCTGGGCAACCGGTTCGAGGCCGTCGAGGACGCCTACGCCGCCGCCGACGGCATGCTCGGCCGGCTGATCAAGGTGACCCCGTCGTCGAAGGTGGTCGGTGACCTCGCGTTGGCGTTGGTGGGTCAGGGTATCGATCCCGAGGACTTCGCCGCCCACCCCGATTCCTACGACATCCCGGACTCGGTGGTCGGGTTCTTGCGTGGCGAACTCGGTGACCCGGCCGGTGGCTGGCCGGAACCGTTGCGGACCAAGGCCCTCGAGGGCCGTTCCCCGGCACAGCCGGTCGCCGAGTTGTCCGAGGAGGACTCCGCGGCGCTCGACCAGCCCGGCCGTAAACGGCAGGAAACGTTGAACCGCTTGCTGTTCCCCGGTCCCACCCGCGAGTTCGAGGAGCACTTCGAGCAGTACGGCGACACCTCCCGGTTGTCGGCGAACCAGTTCTTCTACGGTCTGCGGTACGGCGAGGAACACCGCGTCGAGCTCGAACCCGGTGTGGAACTGCTCATCGGTCTCGAGGCGATCAGCGATGCCGACGACCGCGGTATGCGCACGGTGATGTGTGTGCTCAACGGCCAGCTACGGCCGGTCCAGGTGCGCGACAAGTCGGTCGATTCCACCGTCGAGGCCGCCGAGAAGGCCGACCGGTCCAACCCCGGATCGGTGGGCGCACCGTTCGCCGGTGTGGTGTCGGTGTCGGTGGCGGTCGGTGACGAGGTCGTCGCGGGTGCGGCGATCGGCACCATCGAGGCGATGAAGATGGAGGCCACCATCACCGCTCCGGTGGCCGGCAAGGTCACCCGTGTGGCGATCGGCCCGGTCACCGGCGTCGCCCCGGGCGATCTGCTGATCGAGATCGGCTGACACCACCAGGATCCGATGACGCCCCCTACGACGATCACTCGTCGTAGGGGGCGTCATCTGTTCACCCGGTTCGTGATCGGTGACCGGCAGTGGATCTCACCGCCCGGCCATTCGACCTGGCAGGCGGGCGTCCGGTCCGTCGGCCGGGGCGCCCGCCTGCGCCGAGTGGGTATCAGTTGCCGAAGTAGCTGACGTCGTCGTTGCCGATCAGGTCCGGCACGGTCCAGCCGTCGAGGTCGTACTCGGCCAGGCAGGCCTCGGCGAGACCCTTCATCTGGTCCACGCCGCCACGGTTCTGCGCCGCGAACAGCAACTCGGCCTTGACGTTCTCGTGGTTGCCCGAGTAGTTGCGCTCGTACAGTTCGTGGCGACCACCGAACTCGCTGCCGATCGAATCCCACAGCGCCTTCATCACCTTGACGCGGTCGACGGCGGTGATCCCGTCGGAACCGCGCACATACTTGTCGAGGTAGGGGCGCACGTCAGGGCTCTTGAAGTCGGCGGCACTCGACGGCAGGTAGATCAGGCCCGACGCCACGTCCTGCTCGATGATCTCCTTGATCCGCGGGTAGCCCTGCATCATGAACATCCGGTAGATCAGGCCGTACTCGAGGCGCGGGATGACGGTGTCGCCGATCCACGGCTCCGGGTTGTGGGCCATGGCGTCGGTGATCGTCCAGAACAGGTTGCGCCAGCCGATGACCTCGCCGACGCGAGTCTGCACACCGCGGAATCCGCCGGAGCCGGTGCAGTCGAGTGCCTTCATCAGCAGGCCGGCGATGAAGTCGAGCTTCACCGCCAGACGGGTACATCCCTGGAAGGTGAACCGCGGCAGGAAGCCGGACTGCGGGAAGAACGCGTTGATGCGCTCGACGTCGCCGTACATGAAGACGTTCTCCCACGGCACGAGCACCTTGTCGAAGACGAAGATCGTGTCGTTCTCGTCCATCCGGCTCGACAACGGATAGTCGAACGGCGAGCCCATCACCGCGGCGTGCTGGGTGTAGGACGACCGGCAGATCAGCTTGATGCCGGGTGCGTCCATCGGGACGGTGCAGATCAGCGCGAATTCCTTCTTCTTGATCGGCAGACCGTAGTGCGCGATGAAGTTGTAGTTGGTGATCGCCGAGCCGGTGGCCACCACCTTCGCACCCGAGACGATGAGGCCGGCGTCGGTCTCCTTCTCGACCTTCATGAACACGTCGCCGACCTCGTCCGGCGGGAGCTGGCGGTCCACCGGCGGGTTGATGATGGCGTGGTTCCAGTAGAGGACCTTCTCCTGCGACTCCCGGTACCAGCGTTCGGCGTTGGCCTCGAACGGCGCGTAGAGGTCCTTGTTGGCGTGCAGGGTGCCCAGGAACGATGCCTTGTAGTCGGGGGAGCGGCCCATCCAGCCGTAGGTCATGCGTGCCCACTCGGCGATCGCATCGCGCTCGACGATCAGATCCGCGCTGGACTTCGGGGCCTTGAAGAACGGCATGGTGACGCCGCCGTTGCCGGTGTCGGTGGAGGTGGTGACCTTGTCGCGGGTGGCCGGGTCGTGCATCGAGTCGTACAGACGGGCGGTCATGCGGATCGGATTGCGGAACGCCGGATGCGTGGTGACATCCTTGACCCGTTCGCCGTGCAGCCAGATCTCGCGGCCGTCCTTGAGGGACTCGATGTACTCGTCACCGGTCATCGGACGCGACGCGAAGTTCTTGGTCTGGTTGGCAGGGCTGTCGGCGGCGGGATTGGTCTGCGGTGCACCGTTCTCGTCGGTTTCGGGGCGTTCGATGGTGGTCACGATTGATACCTCTTTCTGATGGATCTGTCGAAACTCGTTATGAATCAGGCGGGTACGGAGGGCTGGGCCGAATGCTGTTCGCGGGTCAGGTGAAAGGGTGTGAAGGTGGTGTTGGAGTCGAACCAGCCCGAGTGCGGGTCGTCGGCGCACAGGCTCCACGCCGACGTCGAACTGGGTTCGCCGAGGTCATGAAAGGTGCTGCGGTAGTACAGCAGTGGTGACTTTCCGGATGCCTCCGCCTCGACGATCTCGCCGATGAAGATGATGTGGTCGCCGCCGTCGTAGCTGCGCCAGGGCTTGCAGCTGAGGACTGCTGCGCTGCCCTTCAGGATCGGGGCGCACGGGCCGTCGGCCCAGGTGGGACCGGGTTCAGTGGGGCGTCCGGCGAAGTGCATCGCGATGTCGAGCTGGTCGGCGGCGAGGATGTTCACCGCAAACGGTGCATCGGACAAGTAGCTGCACGCCTTGGACTTTCGGGTCAGGGTCACCTGGCACAGCCGCGGCTCCAGCGAGACCGCGGTGAAGGCCGTGACCGTGGCACCGTGTGGTTGCCCGTCGGTGTTGGTGCACGTGATCACCGTGACGCCACTGGCGAATTGTCCGAAGATGTTCTGTAGCTGCTTCTTCTCCATTGTGGTTCGCCTTTCCTCTGGAGCAGAATGTGAGGTAGAACATAGGTCGACCCCGCGCCGTTGACGAGCCGCTGAACGCGACGTCCATCCGAAAAGCGCAGTCGAGTGAAAAGACCGGATCTCCGGTCGCGGTGAGCGGGGTCGGGAGGTGACATGAGGTGACGGTCGAACGAATCGGGATCGCCGGCGACGGCGGCTGGGACATGGTGTCCGACACGGTGTCGGAGGCATACTTTCCGCACGAGCTCCGGCCGCGTGAGGCACACGAGCCGGAGCAGTCGGTGGATGTCGCGGTGACGGTGGTCGGCCAGTTACGGATCGCGCGGATCGGCTGGGGTGCCGAGGTGGCGGTCCGATCCGACCATCCCGGTGCCTATGGCATCAACGTGCCGCTGGGCGGCGTACTGGAGACCACGGTGGCGGGCCGCACCGTGGTGTCGACGAGTGGGCTGGCCACCGTGAACCCGCCGGACATGCCGTCGGACATCACGCGGTGGTCGAGTGGGTGCACCATCGTCGGCGTCAAGATCGCCCGCGACCTCGTGCAACGGGAGGCGGTGCGGATCTCCGGTGACACCGACGCGCAGATCCCCGGGCAGGTCGACCTGTCGCGGCCCGAGGCGGCGAGCTGGTTTCGGCTGGTGCGCTCGGTGGCCACACAGCCCGCCGACGATCCGCTGCTCGCCAATCCGCTCGTCGCCGATCAGCTGGCGGCGTCGCTGACCGACGCATTCCTGCTTGCGGCGTTGCCCGGGCCGGAGGCGGTCGGTGCGCCACGACCGAGGATCGTCACCCGCGTGCTCGACGCCATGCGTGCCGATCCGGCACGTGCGTGGACGGCCGGCGACATGGCCGAGGTGGCCGGGGTGAGTGTGCGCCGGCTCCAAGAGGGTTTCCGCGAGTACGTGGGGAAGACGCCTCGAGAATGCCTCACCGACTTGCGACTGCGTGGTGTCTACGACGAGTTGGCCGCGGGGGCATCGGATTCGGTGACCGACATCGCGATCCGGTGGGGATTCACCCACTCCGGTCGCTTCGCGAGTGCATTCCGCAAACGCTATGGCCTCACCCCGTCGCAGGTCATGCGGGAGACGTAGATGAGCCGACGAGGAGCGTAGCGAGAGCACCGACATCGTCGACTCACGAGGTTCGACTCGGGTCCTCGCTCACCACTGAATGAGGTTGCTGCCATGGATGGTTGAGCCGACGAGGAGCGTAGCGACAAGTCGTGTCGAAACCCCCGCCGGCCGAACTCGGAACGCAACCACTGGGTTCGGGGTGGGCGCCGACATCCTCGACTCACGAGGTTTCGACACGGGTCCTCGCGACGCTCTGTCCTGGCTCAACCACCCAATGACGTTGCGAGCATGGATGGTTGAGCCGACGAGGAGCGTAGCGACAAGTCGTGTCGAAACCTCCGCCGGCCGGGCTCGGAACGCAACCCACGGTCGAGGTGGTCACCGCCCGAGGTGACCCACCGAGGTTTCGACTCGGGTCCTCGCTTCGCTCGGTCCCGGCTCAACCACCCAATGACGTTGCGATCATGGATGGTTGAGCCGACGAGGAGCGTAGCGACAAGTCGTGTCGAAACCCCCGCCGGCCGGGCTCGGAACGCAACCACTGGGTTCGGGGTGGGCGCCGACATCCTCGACTCACGAGGTTTCGACACGGGTCCTCGCGATGCTCGGTCCCGGCTCAACCACCCAATGTGGTTGCCGTCATGGATGGTTGAGCCGACGAGGAGCGTAGCGACGAGTCGTGTCGAAACCCCCGCCGGCCGAACTCGGAACGCAACCACCAGGTTTGAGGTGGACGCCGACATCCTCGACTCACGAGGTTTCGACACGGGTCCTCGCGATGCTCGGTCCCGGCTCAACCACCCAATGTGGTTGCCGTCATGGATGGTTGAGCCGACGAGGAGCGTAGCGACAAGTCGTGTCGAAACCCCCGCCGGCCGAACTCGGAACCCAACCACCACCCAACACCCACCACCACAAACAGTTTCACCAAATCCTGCACACCCGTTCGAAGAAACGGGTACACTAGAGACACGCACTCGAACCCGGGGGGTGAGACCACATGTCAGACCCGACAACCACAATGCCACCCGACGCCGCACACGCATTGGCATTGATCACCCAAGGCCTCGACCTCCTCGCCGCCACCGACCTCACCCGCTGCCCCGACACCGACCTCATCACCGTCGCGAAAACCACCGAACAAACACTGTCGCGCCTCACCTACCACGGCGACCGACAATGGATGGAACTATCCGTACGCGGCATCCCCCGCAAACACGGACACACCTCGATGCACGCCTTCGCCGGCAACGAACTACACGCCTCCGACATCACCCGCCGTATGCGTCAAGTCCGCAACACCCAAACCCCACCCACCATCACCGGCGAACCCGTCACCCCCGAATGCCCCACCCTCGCCGCCGCGTTCGCCGCCGGCCACGTCGGACCCTCCCACATCACCGTCGTCCTCGACTTCGTCAAAGCCCTACCCGTCGCACTGCCCCACGACGTGAAAGTCGCCGCCGAACAAACCATCACCGAGCTCGCCACCCAATACCCCGTCGACCAGGTCAAAGACCTCGCCGCCGAACTGATGGCCCGACTCGACCCCGACGGCAGCCTGATCGACAAACCCGACCGCCACCGCCGCCGCGGACTCTGGCTGGGCAAACAAGGCATCGACGGCATGTCGAAACTCACCGGCACCATCGACCCCGTCCTACGGGCCCACCTGGAAACCCTGTTCGCCGCCTGGGGTCAACCCGGCGTCAACAACCCCGACGACGAATCCTCCCCGGCCGGAGACGCCCGCGCCACCGAAGTCATCGCCCCCGCCCTGAAGCACCCCAGGTTTCGTGCCACCTCGTTGGTGGGCTACCTGCTGGTAGTGACCCCAGCATAGTAGGCAGCCTCGTACTCGTTGGGCGGGACCAAGCCGATCGACCCGTGCAGCCGAGTCGAGTTGAACCAGTCGACGTAACCCAGGGTCGCGTATTCGACGTCCGAGAGGTCCTTGTAGGGCCCAGCGTGGAACACCGTGGTCTGGATACACTCGGTCTTGTACAGGCCGTTCGTCGACTCGATCAGCGCATTGTCGTAGGCGTCGCCCACCGATCCGATCGACGCGGTGATCGATTCCAGATCAAGCGTGCCCGTCAGGGCCGACGACGTATATTGCGAACCCGCATCACTGTGATGGATCAACTCGCCCGCCACCACCGGCCGACCTTCCCGCTCCCGCTCCGAGAGCGCCATCCGAAGCGGAATCATCACCAGCTCAACCGTTTTCGACGTAGACGCATGCCACGCCACGATCTGGCGGGAATACACATCGAGGATCAACGCGACATACACCCAACCCCGCCAGGTCCGCACATAGGTGAAATCGGTGACCCACACCCGGTTCGGGGCCGGCGCGGTGAACTCCCGGTTCAACAAGTCACCAGCCCGTTTCCCACCCGCTGCAGGGATCGTCGTCCGAATCTTCGTACAACGACGAATACCGTTGAGTTCCAACACCTTCATCGCCCGATCAACCGATCCGACAGACACCCCCGGCAGGCACGTCCGGTGCAGCAGAGCACGCATCTTCTCACGCCCGTACAGCCCTTCGGGCGTCAGCCGACGCCGCCCACGACCATCGGTCCGCCAAGCGATATCACGAATCCTGTCCACCGTCACCGCATCGGAATGGGTGCGTCCGGCAGGCCGACGCGACCGCCAGGCCCGATAGGTGCGTGCGGCGATCTGACAGCCCTGCTCAGACAGGACTCGGCAGATCGACTCGACCGCAACACCTTTGGTACGCATCTCATCAATGAAGCTGATGATCATCGATTGCGGGGGTCGAGTTCCCCCACGAAGAAAGACGTCGCCGCTTTCAACACCTCGACGTCCTCACGCAACCGCTTGTTCTCGGCCTTCACACGCTTCAGCTCGGCGAGCTCGGTACTGCTGGCCCCGGGCCTCCGGCCCCCATCGACCTCGGCCTGCACCGCCCACCGGCGCACCGTCTCTTTACTCACTCCGAGTTTCTTCGCGATCGCTGCAGCTGCTGCCGTCGTCGACGAGTACTCCCCGCCATGCTCGGCCAACATCCGTAACGCACGAGCCTTGACCTCGGGATCAATGTTCTTCGGCATGTGCTCATCCTTCCTGACTCAAAAGGAAGCGGCACGAAACCCCGGGGGATTCACCCAGACAACAGCCGCGGAAACCCGAGACACCCGCAGCCAAGCCCAACGCAACCACGACGCAGTCAAAGCCATGCTCAACGCCGTGTTCGCCGACGGAATGCTGGGTAAAACCAACCGCGGCCTCCCCATCCAGGTGATCGTGAAAACCGACCTCGCCGACCTCGCCGCCGAAACCGGCCACGCCATCACCGCCACCGGCACCCTGCTCCCGATCCCCGACCTGATCGACCTACTCCCCGAATCACAGATGTATCTGTCGGTGTTCAAAAACCACACCGCCGTCCCCCTGTACTTCGGGCAAGCCAAACGGATCGCCACCCCCGGTCAACGGTTGGCCCTGTTCTCCGCCCCCGACGGACACCACTGCGCCGCCGCCGGCTGCGACCGGCAGGCCGCCTACATGGAAATCCACCACGCCGTCACCGACTACGCCCGCGGCGGCCGCACCGACATCATCGAACTGGCCGCCCTGTGCCCCACCCATCACCGAATGGTCGGTGACCAACCCGGCCAGTTCAGCACCGGAAAGATCGAGTCCGGACCCGACGAAGGCCGCACCTGGTGGCAACAGAACGCCGAACCCGGCGCCCCACCCACCGAACGCCTCATCAACCGATTACCCGACGTGGCACACAACTATTTCGCCAACCTCGAACAGGTACGCGCCGAAATCCACGGCCGTACCCCACTCGAACGTGGCGGATTCACCCTCAACCGAATCAACGTGTTCGACGTGATCACGCCCGGACTGTTCACCGCAGACACACCCCACGCCCACGCATTCCGGGCGGCGATGAAATCAGCCGGACTATGAACCGCGGTCACCGACACCGCCGACTCACGAGGTTTCGACACGGGTCCTCGCTACGCTCGGTCCCGGCTCAACCACCAAATACGGTTGCCGCCGTTGATGGTTGAGCCGATGCGGAGCGTAGCGACAAGTCGTGTCGAAACCTCCGCCGGCCGGGTTCGGAACGCAACCACCCGGTTTGAGGTGGTCACCGACACCGTCGACTCACCGGGTTTCGACTCGGGTCCTCGCGATGCTCGGTCCCGGCCAACCACCAAATCATGGTGCGGCCGTTGATAGGTGAGCTGACGCGGAGTGTTGCGCGGGCGCCGTTTGCTTCGAGGTTGGTGCCGACACCGCCGACTCACCAGGTTTCGACACGGGTCCTCGCTACGCTCGGTCCCGGCTCAACCACCAAAGGTGGTGATCGTCAAACAGGTTGCCGCCGTTGGTGTTTGAGCCGACGCGGAGCGTAGCGACAAGTCGAGTCGAAACCTCCGCCGGCCGATCTCGGAACGCAACCACCAGGTTCGAGGTTGGTCACCGACAGCGTTGACTCGCCGGGTTTCGACTCGGGTCCTCGCGATGCTCGGTCCCGGCTCAACCACCAAATTGTGCCGTGATTGCGGACACTGGACCTTGAGCTTCAGGGTCGGTCCCGGCCCAACCATCGAATCATGGCGTTGATGCCGATGGTTGAGCCGAAACCTCCGCCGATGTCAGGCGCCGGCGCGAACCGACTTCGCTGCGGCGACCATGTTGGTCAGTGCTTCGGTGACCTCATCGGTGGTCCTGGTCTTCAGGCCACAGTCCGGGTTCACCCAGAGACGCTGCGGGCCGACGGCCTTGAGTGCCTCGGCCAGCGAGGTCTCGATCTCCGAGGTGCCGGGCACGCGCGGGGAGTGGATGTCGTAGACACCCGGACCCACGGCGTTGGCGAACCCGACGCTGTTGAGGTCGTCGAGCACCTCCATATGCGACCGGGCCGCCTCGATCGAGGTGACGTCGGCGTCGAGCTCGGCGATCGCGCCGATGACCTCACCGAACTCCGAGTAGCACAGATGCGTGTGGATCTGGGTTGCATCCTCGACACCGGCCGTCGACAGCCGGAACGCCCGCACCGCCCAGTCCAGGTACGCCTGCTTGTCGGCGTTGCGCAGCGGCAGCAGCTCGCGCAGGGCCGGCTCGTCGACCTGGATGATGCCGACGCCGGCCTTCTCCAGATCCACCGTCTCGTCGCGGATCGCCAGGGCGATCTGATCGGCGGACTCCGACAACGGCTGATCGTTGCGGACGAACGACCACGCCAGAATGGTGACCGGACCGGTCAGCATGCCCTTGACCGGCTTCGCCGTCAGCGTCTGGGCGAAGGTGATCCAGTCGACGGTCATCGGGCGCGGACGCACCACATCGCCGAACAGGATCGGCGGGCGCACACAACGCGTACCGTACGACTGCACCCAGCCGTTGACGGTCGCGAAGAACCCGTCGAGCTGCTCGGCGAAGTACTGCACCATGTCGTTGCGCTCCGGCTCACCGTGAACCAGGACGTCCAGGCCGATCTGCTCCTGCAGGTCGACGACGGACTTGATCTCGTCGCGCATCTTCTGCTCGTAGCCGGCCTGATCGATCTCGCCCTTGCGCAGTGCCGCACGCGCCAGACGGATCGCCGAGGTCTGCGGGTACGAGCCGATCGTAGTGGTCGGCAACGCCGGCAGGTTCAGCCGCTCGTTCTGCGCGGCCAGACGGGTGGCGGCCTCGCCACGGGTGACGTCGGCATCGTTCACCGCAGCCAGACGCTCACGGACGGCGTCGACGTGCACGCGCGGATCGGTGGCGCGGGTGGCCAACGCGGCAGCACAGGCGTCGAACGCGGCGGCCTCTGCCTCACGTCCGCCGGTCAGCGCCCGCGACAGGGTGGCGACCTCGGTGTACTTCTCGGCACCGAACGCCAGCCAGCCTCGCAGGTTGTCGTCGAGCTCGGTCTCCGGCTCCAGCGAGTAGGGGACATGCAGCGTCGAGCACGACGTCGACACCGCCAGCGAACCGGTCGAACCCAGCAGGGTACCCAGGGTGGCGAGAGCCTTCTCCAGATCGGTGCGCCAGATGTTGCGGCCGTCGACCACACCGGCGACCACATGCAGACGCGACAGCTCCGGGACGTCGACGACGCTCTCCAGGCGGCCCTCGATCAGATCCACCGCCACACCGTCGACACCGGAACGGGCCAGTGCCGGCAGTGCCTCTCCGGCGTCACCGAAGTAGGTGGCGACCAGGATCTTCGGACGCGCCGACGCCTGTGCCAGCGCCGAGTACACCGACCCGGCCAGCGCGGGCAGACCCGAGGCGATATCGGTGACCAGGGCGGGCTCGTCGATCTGCACCCACTCGACACCCGCCTCGGCCAGCACACGCAGCAGCTCCAGGTAGCAGGGGAGCAGCTCGTTGATCCGGTCCAGCGGCGAACCCGCACCGATCGGCTTGGACAGCGCCAGGAAGGTGATCGGCCCGACCACCACGGGGCGTGCGTTCACCCCGGCGGTGCGCGCCTCGGCGACCTCGGCCAGCACCTTCTCCGGGTTCAGCGTGAAGGTGGTGTCGGGACCGATCTCCGGAACCAGGTAGTGGTAGTTGGTGTCGAACCACTTGGTCATCTCCAGCGGAGCGACGTCGGCGGTACCGCGCGCGGCGGCGAAATACCGGTCCAGCGGATCGGAGATCGCGGCGACCCGCTCGGGCAGGGCGCCCAGCATCACCGCGGTGTCGAGCACCTGGTCGTAGTAGGAGAAGGTGTTGACCGGGATCGAATCGAGCCCGGCGGCCGACAGCTGCGCGATGGTGTCGGCACGCAGGCCGGCAGCGGTCGCCTCGAGCTCGGCGGCGTCCACACGGCCCGCCCAGTAGCCCTCGATGGCACGCTTGAGTTCACGACGCGGACCGATCCGGGGAGCACCGAGTACGGTCGCGGTAAAGGGTGAGTTGGTCCTCTCGGACATGAGACATTCACTCCTGCAATGGTTTCCGACGGTCGTCGCCATTGCAGGTGCGGCGGGCAGCCCCAGAGAGGTACGTGAGAAGACGACCTCGAAGTCAGCATGTCCGACCTGCACCCAGTCCACGAGGCGACGAGCCACCGACCGCGGCGCGGCCGGTACAGGAGGCAGGTCTTCGGACTCGTCGACAGGCGCGGATCACTCCGCGGAACCTACTGGCCGTCGCTTCCCGGGCGCGGGGCCCAGTGCATGTGACGGCGGTCGTTTCGACATACCGCTGCGGGACAGTTCCGGAGTCACACCGGATTCCCTCTCGCCCGCCCGACGCCGTGAGACATCGCACGGGCTCGACGCCGACGATCGGGTGTAGGGGCTCCATGACATCCCGGCCGGCGAACCAACTGCGCCGCCCATCATAGGCCAGCCATACCGCAGCACGGCAAACGGCTCTGCTATCGGCACCGACGTCGCGGGCCCGTACGCGTGGGTGGCCGGATCCCGGCGTGACGTTGCAGAGGTTTCGACGGACGGTCGGCCTCGCTAGCGCGAGGACGTCCTGCTCAACCATCGTTTGTGGCTGATTGAGCCGATGAGGAGCGGAGCGAGGGTGCGTTCCAGCGGTGGGTGAGGGAGGTTTCGACGGACGGTCGGCCTCGCTGCGCGAGGACGTCCTGCTCAACCATCGTGTGGGGTGCGTCCTGCTCGACCATCGTTTGTGGCTGATTGAGCCGATGAGGAGCGGAGCGACGAGGCGTGTCGAAATCTCCGCAGGTCAACGTTGGAACGTGAGCACCTCGGTGTTGGCCGGCTTCCGGCGTGACGTTGTAGAGGTTTCGACGGACGGTCGGCCTCGCTGCGCGAGGACGTCCTGCTCAACCATCGTGTGGGGTGGTTGGCTCCCAGCGCAATCTGCAGAGGTTTCGACGGACGGTCGGCCTCGCTGCGCGAGGACGTCCTGCTCAACCATCGTGGGGGGTGCGTTGTGCTCAACCATCGTGTGGGGTGCGTCGCGCTCAACCATCGTGAGGAGTCTGCTCGCCGCCGAGGACGCCGGCTCGATCACCGTCGGGGTCAGCTGCCCCGATACGTCGAGTAGGCGAACGGGCTCAGCAACACCGGCACGTGGTAGTGGCGATCGGCGTCGTCGACGGTGAAGCAGATGTCGACCTCGGGGTAGAAGGCCTCGATGTCGTTGTCGGAGAACCATTCACCGGTCTCGAACACCAGGTGATAGATGCCCGGGACCAGTGGCTGCGTGCTCACCTGCCCGATGCGGCCGTCGGCGTCGGTGACCCCCGACGCCAGCTCGCCGCCGGCCGCGTCCTGCAGGATCACCGACATCCCGACGGCGGGGGTACCGGATGTGGCATCCAGGACATGGGTGGACAAACCGGTCATCGCGTTGCTGCTCCTCTGCTCGGATCAGTCGTCAACATACTCGACCGCGGGCGTGAGCATCCGGGTCAGGCGGCTGCGGTTGATCTTGCCCAGTTCCATGCGCATCACCCGGCGCTCGGTGTCCGGGTCGTTGCGCATGCGTTCCTTGAGGATGCCCAGCAGCTCCGCGGCGGGACGACCGTTGGCGAACACCAGATAGACGTGGCCGAAGCGCTCTTCGTAGGCCGCGTTGAGTTCCTTCAACTCGGACAGCACCGCGGCCTCGGCGCCGACGACGCCCGACTGCTCGCGCTGCGAGGACGGATTGTCGGCGCGGTCACCGATCCGCGGATGTCCCGACAACGCCTCGTCGAGATCGCTCTCGGTGAGTTCGGCGAGGATCAGGTCCGCATAGTCGAGCAGGGCGTCGTCGTCGGTGAACGGCCGTGCCCTGGCGACGCGGAGCGCCCAGATCGACGAACTGCAGCATTCGTAGAGGGTACTGATGGCCTGCCGCTCACTGAGCTCGTTGAAACTGGACAAACCTCGCCAATCGACTCTTCGCACGCAGACCAGCCTAGGAGAGTTCGGGCTGACGCGAGAACCGGGCCGAGGTGATCGGGTTCGCATCGGCGACGAGATCGTCGAACCGGTAGTTGGCGATCTTCGCGATCTCGATCAGCGCGAACGACTTCTCCGACGTCGACGAGTTGTCCATCCGCGCCCAGCCGCTGCGCAGCACCCGGTCGTAGCGTTCGGTCTCGCGTGCACAGATCACCAGCGGGAAGCCGAAGTGATCGCGATACGCCGCGGCGAGGTTCACCACGTTCTCGTGCTCGGTCTCCTCGAGGTGCGAGAGCCCCTTGTGATCGACGGCCTGCAGTTCGCCGGTCTCCTCGTCCTCGGCGCCCAGATCGGGGAAGGCGCGGATCAGGTCGAGCTGTTCGGTGTCGCTGCCGGTGAGCATCGCCTCCTGGAAGGCGCTGCGCAGGTCGTGAACGTCGTCGAAGGGCCGCTGGTCGAAGGCGCGGTCGAGCACCCAGTCCACCCCCTGGACCACCTCGCCGAAGGTCTCCCGGAACTGTTCGACGCTCATCTCGTTGACCTCGTCGAGGGTGATGGCGCCGCCGCCGGCCACCGCCGGACCCTTGTTCCCGATGTGGAAGAACAAGAGGTTCAACAGGATTGCGGTGATCGCACCCATCGTGATGCCGGTCGAGAACGGGATCTGCAGGATCAGGTCGGGCATCGCCTGGTCGACACCGGGCAATGCCGGGACGTCGACCGGGGCACCCTTCTCGATCACCGTCGTCGGTGCCGACGACTGCGAGAACTGGACGTAGAGCGCCACCGCGAGCGAGGTGGCGGCGATGATCAGATTGCGGTGATCGGTGAAGTCCACCGAGGTCAGGGTCTGGATGCCGACGATCGCCACGGTGGCGAACATGATCAGGGCGGCACCGCCGAGCACCGGGGCGGGGATCGACTCGACCACCTTGGCCAGCTTGGGCAGCAGCCCCAGGATGATCATGATGACACCGGCGCAGGCCACCACCCATCGGCTCTTCACGCCGGTCAGGCGCACCAGGCCGACGTTCTCGGAGAACGCGGTGTAGGGGAACGAGTTGAACGACCCGCCGATGATGGTGGCGACGCCGTCGGCCCGGACCGCCGCGGCCACGTCGTCGGACTTGATGCGTTTGCCGACGATCTCACCGGTGGCGAAGATCGACCCGGTCGACTCCACCGCGACCACCAGTAGCACCACGATCATCGACACGATCGCCACGATGTCCCACTGCGGCCAGCCGAACGCGAACGGCGGGGTGAAGCCCAGCCAGTCGGCCTCGCCGACCGACGAGAAGTGCGCGTCACCGCACAGCCAGGCCACGAAGGTGCCCACCACCAGACCCAGCAGGATGGCGATGGTGGCCATGAAGCCGCGGAAGAACCGTTGCATCAACACGATCAGCAGGATGGTGCCCAGGGCGTAGCAGACCCATTTCCAGTTGCCCGGATCCTTGAGGTGCTGGTTGGGATCGGTCACCGCATCCCCGGCACCCACCGGGATCAGGCACACCCCGATGATGGTGATCAGTGTTCCGGTCACCACCGGCGGCAGAAAGCGGATCAGCTTCGCGAAGAACGGCGCCATCAGGAAGGTGAAGACGCCCGCCGCGATCACCGCGCCGTACACCGTCTGCAGGCCGACGCGTCCGCCGCCGTGCTGATTGGCGATCTGGATCACCGGGGCGAGGGTCGCGAACGTGATGCCCTGCAGCAGTGGGAGGCGCACGCCGATCTTCCAGATACCGACCGACTGGAGCAGCGAGGCGATGCCACAGGTGAACAGATCGGCGGTGATCAGCATGGTGAGGGCCTCGTTGTCGAGGCCGATCGCCCGCGCGATCAGCAGCGGGACGAGGACCGCACCGGCGTAGAAGGCGACGACATGCTGGGCACCGAGCGCGACCAGTCTGCCGGGGGGTGGCACCTGGTCGACGGGATGAACCCGCTTGCGCTTGGCTGGTACGGATGCGGCTGGGGCCGAGTCGGTGGACATCGCCATCTCCCTGCGACGGATGAACATAGTTCGATGCGGCGATGATGGATGAGGAACACCACCGCATCAGCAGCTAAATAGTGGACCCGCGCAACGGTTCTCGCGACCGCGTGATCGTATATTGCGGTGGTGTAACCACGCCTTGTTCGGTGGTCTGATGCCGTCGGGCGGCACTACCGTGGGCGTGGTGGACCCGGGTCTTCGTCACCGTCGGAAAGGGGATCGGCCATGGATGTCGGTGCGGTTCTCGCGGCCGGCGGGGGCAGAAGATTTGGTATCCCGAAAATCCTTGCCCAGCAAGGAGAGTGGCTCGACATCGCGGTCGATGCACTGCGACGTGGCGGGTGCGCCGAGGTGCTGGTCGCGATGGGGGCCGCACTCGTCGATCCGCCGCCGGAGTCGCAGGCGGTGACGGTCCCGGACTGGGCTGTGGGAGTCTCGGCGAGTGTGCGTGCGGTACTCGATCACGTCGCCGATCGGCCCGAGATGGACGGGGTTGTTTTACATGTTGTTGACACGCCGGACGTGGGGTCCGACGTGGTGGCGCGGATCGTGGCCACCGCGGGCGGTCGGCGGGACGCGCTCGTCCGCGCCGTCTACGACGGTCGGTCCGGTCATCCGGTGTATCTGGGCGCGGACCATCTGTGCGGCGTCCGGGCGGTCCTGGCCGGTGACGTCGGTGCACAGACCTATCTGCGCGGCCGTGACGACGTCACGGTGGTGGAATGCGGTGATCTCGCGACCGGTGTCGATCACGACGTGCCGGACTGACCCCGGACATTCGGCGATCGGGATCCGGCGATCGGGATCTCAGAGCCCGTCGGTGAGGGGCCCCACGGCACCGAGTCCGAGCGCGCCGTCGGCGAACCGTGTGACCGGGCCGATCGCCGTGGTGAGTGCCTCGTCGTGGCCGTCACGGCAACGACCCCACAGGCCGCGGTCGGCGTCGACCCCGATCACGGCGACGAGCTCGCCGGTGGTGGGGATGCACACCGCCCAGGTGAATCGGGTCTCGGTGTGCCAATCATGTTCGGCCGCAGCGACATACGTGGCGGGCTGATCTATCCCGAGAGCCGACAACGCCGGGACGTCGGTGATCCGCTCGTCGGCGCGAAGCGCCCGCAGATACCACGTCCCGGCGTTGATCTCGATGGGTTCCACTACGGCAACCCGATCAGGCGAACGTCACTTCAGTTCCAGGAGCACGGTGCCCTGGGTGATCGCGGCACCGGCCTCCACGGCCAGTCCGGTCACGACACCGTCCTTGTGGGCGGTGACCGGGTTCTCCATCTTCATGGCCTCCAGGACCACCACCAGATCACCGGCGGCCACGGTCTGACCCTCCTCGACGGCCACCTTCACCACGGTGCCCTGCATCGGTGCGGTGACGGCGTCACCCGACGCAGCGGCGGCGCCGCCCTTCTTGCGGGTGCGGGCCTTGGGCTTGGTGCGGATGGCGCCACCGCCGGCACCCCCGCCACCGAGGGCCAGATCGCCCGGCAGCGACACCTCGACGCGGCGGCCACCGACCTCGACGACGATGTTCTGTCGCGGAGTGGTGTCGTCCTCGATGGCCTCGCCACCGGTGTAGGGCTCGATCGGGTTGACCCAGTCGGTCTCGATCCACTTGGTGTAGACGTCGAACGACTCGACGCCGTTCTCGTCGGTGTGACCCATGAACGCCGGGTTGGACACGATGTGGCGGTGGAACGGCAGCACCGTGGCAAGGCCCTCGACCTCGAACTCGGCCAGAGCACGGCGGGCACGCTCGAGTGCCTGCTCGCGGGTCTCACCGGTGACGATCAGCTTGGCCAGCATCGAGTCGAACTGGCCGCCGATGACGTCGCCGGCCACCACGCCGGAGTCGACGCGCACACCCGGGCCGGACGGCTCACGGTAGACGGTGATGGGGCCCGGGGCCGGCAGGAAGTTGCGGCCGGCGTCCTCGCCGTTGATGCGGAACTCGAAGGAATGGCCGCGCGGGGTCGGGTCCTCGGAGATCTCGAGCTTCTCGCCCTGGGCGATGCGGAACTGCTGGCGCACGAGGTCGATGCCGGAGGTCTCCTCGGTGACCGGGTGCTCCACCTGCAGGCGGGTGTTGACCTCGAGGAAGGAGACCAGGCCGTCGTTGCCGACCAGGAACTCCACGGTGCCGGCACCGTAGTAACCGGCCTCACGGCAGATGGCCTTGGCTGAGGAGTGGATGCGCTCGCGCTGCTCGGTGGTCAGGAACGGCGCGGGGGCCTCCTCGACCAGCTTCTGGAAGCGGCGCTGCAGCGAGCAGTCGCGGGTACCGGCGACGATGACGTTGCCGTGCTGGTCGGCGATCACCTGGGCCTCGACGTGGCGGGCCTTGTCCAGGTAGCGCTCCACGAAGCACTCGCCGCGGCCGAAGGCCGAGATGGCCTCACGGGTGGCCGACTCGAACAGCTCGGGGATCTCCTCGATGGTGTAGGCGACCTTCATGCCGCGGCCACCGCCACCGAAGGCGGCCTTGATCGCGACCGGCACGCCGTACTCCTTGGCGAAGGCGACGACCTCGTCGGCGTCCTTGACCGGGTCCTTGGTGCCGGGCGCCATCGGGGCCTCGGCCTTGAGGGCGATGTGGCGGGCGGTGACCTTGTCGCCGAGGTCGCGGATCGACTGCGGCGACGGGCCGATCCAGGTGATGCCGGCGTCGATCACGGCCTGGGCGAAGTCGGCGTTCTCCGAGAGGAAGCCGTAGCCGGGGTGGATGGCGTCGGCGCCGGAGGTCTTGGCGGCGTCGAGGATCTTGTCGAAGACCAGGTACGACTCCGCCGAGGTCTGACCACCGAGCGCGAAGGCCTCGTCGGCGAGCTTGACGAACTGCGCGTTCGCGTCGGGCTCGGCGTACACCGCGACACTGGCGATCCCGGCGTCACGGGCGGCACGGATCACACGGACGGCGATCTCGCCACGGTTGGCGATGAGGACCTTGCTGATGGCAGAGGGACTGGGCACTTGTTCTCCTGGGCCTTACTTGGGGGCGCCGCGTCGCGTGCGCGCCACGGGGCGGTTCGGCACGGCGTCCGGATAGGGCGCCGAAATCGGGTTCTGGGCACCGGTCACAACAGGGTGTCCGCGACCGGCGTGGCGCACCTCCTGGAGTCTAGGCGGCGCACACACCGGCATTCACCCTAACCCACCGAGCAAACGATCGGTGGAGGTGTGGGTCACATCCGCGAGTTGAATGTGCTGCCATCGGCGACGGCCCGCACACAGGCCGCGAAGGCGGCGAGGAACCCGGGCACGAGCTCCGCGTCGGCGTGGTGCGGGAAGCGGGTGGAATACCGCAGGCCCGACGGGGTGCGGGTGATCCAGATGTAGACCTCGTCGGGGGAGTAGGAGTGGCTGCGCAGCACCTTCGCCCGGCCGGCGTCGGCGGCGGCCGCACCCGGGGCATAGCGGGTGTCGATGAACGAGATCACGAATCGTGGATGCCCGCTGTGGCCGATCAGCTCGGCCACCCGCAGATACGGCAGTGATGCCCCCTGTCGGGAATGCTTCAACTCCGCGGTCGACCGCGCCACCGTCTGGTCGAAGGTGGGCGAATCGGACATGTCGAGACAGAACGGTGCGACGGCGACGAACCAGCCGAGCGCGGCCAGCCAGCGCGCGTCGTTGCGTGTGTGCCGGGGCAGCACGCACCGGAACTCGGGGTCGTCGGTGATGTCGTGGTGCACCATCGCGAACGCGGCGAGGACCCCGGCGGTGAGCGATCCGCCGGCCTCGGCGCAGACCGCGGCGAACCGGTTCGCGGTGTCGTCGTCGGTGATGACCCCCGACCGCGACTCCTGGGGCCGTTCACCGCCGGCGGCCGGGCCGGGGACGGTGGTGGTGTCGGCCGACGCCGATAGCAGGGCGGGCATGTCGCCGCTGCCGGCCTGCAGGAATCTGCTCCAGGTGCTCACCGCCGGGTGGTCGGCGCCGTCCTGGTCGGCCTGGCGTCGCTCGGCGGCACTGAAGTCGACGTAACTGCCCACCTCGGGAAGGTCCACCGACCGATGGTCGCGCATCGCCCGGTAGATCGTGGTGAGCTCGTGCTGGGCCATGATCAGCGAGTACCCGTCGAGCAGGGAATGGTCGGCGGTGAAGATCAGCGTGAACGACGACTCACGGCCGATCGTCGCGAACAGGTAGGCGGGCCAGTGCATCGGGGCGGTGGCGCGGTCGAAGGAACCGGCCAGCTGCTCGACGAGCGGTCCGGGCTCGGCGTACCAGCCGATCCGACCCATGTTCAGCCGGACCGTCCCCGGTGCGGTGGTCAGCCGCCGCAAGCCGTCGCGGGTGATCACCACGTGACTGCGCAGCACCTCGTGCCGGTCGATCCAGAACCTCAGCGTCGCGCGCAACGCCGGGATCGACAGCGCCTCGTCGAACTCGACGGACACGCCCAGCCACGACTCGCGGCCGCCCTCCCGGTGCGTGCGCGCACGGTACTCGAACGCCGCCCGCAGGTGCTGTTCGTGATTGTGTGAGGTCAACCGCGGATCCGGGCTCCAGGTGCCCAGGCCGCCCGGGGTGAACGGGGTCCACTCGACGAGCCCGCCCGGCTCGATCGGCTCCTCCAGGATCTGGATGAACTTCATCAGTCCGACGTCGGGGAGCCCGCGGGCGGGGTCGCCGATCCGGTGCCGGCGGGGCCGGCTCCGGTCTGCGCGCGCACCTGCGACTTGATCCGGCCGAGCATCCCGGCCATCCCGCGCAGTCGCAACGGGCTGACCGCCGCGGCCAGCCCGAGATCGTGATAGAAGTCGCCCGGCACGGCCAGGATCTCCGCAGCCGACGCGCCGTCGAGACCCTGGTGCAGGATCGAGGCGAATCCCCGGGTGGTGGGGGCCTCCCGTGGTGCGCTGAAGAACAGGCGCACCGACCCCGGGTCGTCGGCGTCGACCGACAGAAACACCGGGGACTGGCACTCGGGTACCGGTTCCATCGCCTCGGTGCGAAGGTCGTCGGGAAGGTCGGGTAACTCGCCGGCGAACTCGAGCAGCATGGTGACGCGGTCCGAATCGCCTACGGCCGCAAAGTCGTCGACGATCTCGGCGAGAGCTGGGGGCAGACTCATGACGAGCTGGGCGCGGTACCCGGCTCGTCACCGACGACGATCGGTGCGCGCACGGCGTTACCCCACTCCGTCCACGAACCGTCGTAGTTGCGGACGCTGCCGAATCCGAGCAGATGGGTCAGCACGAACCAGGTGTGGCTCGAGCGCTCACCGATCCGGCAGTAGGCGATGGTCGGGGTCTGCGGGTCGAGGCCACCGTAGATCTCGTCGAGCTCGGTGCGACTGCGGAAACGGCTGTCGGGTGCGGCCGCCTTGGCCCACGGGATCGACACCGCGGTGGGGATGTGACCGCCGCGCAGTGCACCCTCCTCCGGGTAGTCGGGCATGTGGGTGCGCTCACCGGTGTACTCCTGCGGCGAGCGCACGTCGATCAGCGGCTCGGTGCCCAGGGACTCACGGACCTGGGCGGCGAAGGCGCGAATCGCGGAGTCGTTGCGCTCGACCACCGGGTAGTCCGACCGCGGGTACTCCGGGACGTCGAAGGAGGTGTCGCGGTCCTCGGCCATCCACGCGTCGCGTCCGCCGTCGAGCAGCCGGACGTCCTCATGGCCGAACAGGGTGAACACCCACAGTGCGTAGGCGGCCCACCAGTTGGACTTGTCGCCGTAGATGACGATGGTGTCGTCCCGCTCGATTCCCTTGCTGCGCATCAGTTCTGCGAACTGCTCACCGTTGATGTAGTCGCGGGTGACGGGATCGTTGAGGTGCAGGTGCCAGTCGACCTTCTGGGCGGTCGGGATGTGCCCGATGTCGTAGAGCAACACATCCTCGTCGCTCTCGATGATCTTGAGTCCCTTGCTGCCCAGATGCGCGGAGAGCCATTGCGTCGTCACCAGCCGCTCGGGGTGCGCGTAATCGGCGAAGGCCGGATTCTGGTCGGTCTCAACGCTCAACTGAACAACCTCTCCCACAGTGGGTCAGGGATCGGCGGGCTGCGCGGTCCCGCAGAAAGCCTACCCAGTCGCGAGGTGCGGCGGGCGGCCAACCGGGTCGGTGCGGCGATTCGCGGCATCGGCAGCCGGTCGGGACAACCGCGACATCACGGTCTGCGGTGTCGCGACCTCCCGGTCATTCAACTGGTGACAACCTGTTCGGCCGCACCCCGAAGCGTTGCTAGATTCCTCACATGATGCGTCCAGGCTCGGCCCGTTTCCGACTCGTCGTCGCGATCGCGGTCACGGCGATCGGGCTCGCCGCATGTTCGACCGGCGGCGACGACGAGGCCGTCCCCACCCGGTCTCCCGCCACCACCACGGCGACGACCTCGGCATCCGGGTCGTCGACGGCCTCGAGTACCCCGCGCAGCAGCACCACACGATCGTCGTCGGCGCCGACCGGCTCGGTCCCCGGCGACTGTACCGCCGGGAACTGCCCCGCACTGCCGGTGCCGACGTCGTCGCTGATGCAGGGACAGATCACCGCCGGCAATGCGCAGCAGAAGGTCCCGGCGTACCTGAGCTCGGTGCTCGACGACCTCGACGGCACCTGGGGGCCGTGGTTCGAGGAACTGGGTTGGGGCAACCCGGATCCCGGCCGCGTACTGGTCGCCTCGGGGGAGACCTTCCGCTCCTCGTGCACCGACACCGACGACCGGGACACGGTGGTCGAGTCCGACACCCCGAATGCCTTCTTCTGCCCGGTGGACGTGGCCGCCGACGGCTCCGGGCAACGGGTCGAGGGATCGGTGATCCTGCCGGTGGAGACCTTCGTCGGGATCTGGACCGGCACCTTCCTGGTCCAGGGCCCGCTCGATCAGATCGGTGGGTTCCAGGGCGAGTTCACCGCGGCGACGGTCGTGGCACACGAGTACGGGCACGCCGTGGTCGACCGCATCGCACAGGCCGGCGGGCTGGGTCCGCGGTCGGAGCCGCGCGGGGAGAACGCCGAGCTGATCGCCGACTGCCTGGCCGGCAACTGGGCGGCCACCGTGCTCAAGCGCCACCAGCTGTCGATCGCCGACATCACCCAGGCCGTCGCATTGCTGCAGAAGATCGCCGACCCGGCCCCCGGCCAGGGCCACGGCACCGCCACACAGCGGATCGGCGCGATCTCCCTCGGCTTCTTCGGACCATCGCTCGGACAGGGCCAGCCGGTGAACTGCTTCACCAAGTACTGGCCCGAGGTGTTCGGCTGACGGCCGGAACGACCGAGACCCTCTGGGACACGACACCGGCCGGGACGGCCCAGACCTGACCCCGGCCGGGACGGCGCAGACCTGACCCCGGCCGGGACACGACACCGCCGGCACCGGAGAACCGGTGCCGGCGGATCAGATCGTGGCGGTGATCGGGACCACCGGTGATCAGGAGCCGGGTTGCCAGAGGTCGGCGACGGCGATCCCGACCCGCGTCAGGAGCCGGCGCACCGTCGGCAGACCGATACCGATCACCGACGACGGGTCGCCGTCGATGCCGTCGACGAACCATGCGCCGAGACCGTCGAGGGTGAACCCGCCGGCCACCTCCAGGGGTTCACCGGTGGCCACATACGACTCGATCTCGGCGTCGGTGGCGTCGGCGAACTCGATGGTCGTGGTGCAGGTGTCGTTGGCCGAGGCCACCACGTCCAGACCGGCCAGCACGCTCACGTGATGGCCGGTCAGCAACTGCGCCGAATGCCCGCGCACGCGCTTCCACTGGGCGATCGCCACCTCGGGGGTGTGCGGTTTGCCGGTCAGCGCGCCACGGAACAGCAGCATCGAGTCGCAGGCGATCACCACGGTGCGGTCGGCGTGGGGTCCGGGATCGGTGCCGGAACGTTCGGCGACCAGCCGGGCCACCACGGCGTCGGCCTTGGCCATCGCCAGCCGGGCCACCACATCCTCGGGCGGGGCGCCGAGGAGGCCCTCCAGGACGGAGTCCTCGTCGACGTCGGAGACCACGACCCGGGGGTCGAGCCCCGACCGGCGCAGCACCGACAGCCGTGCCGGCGACGCCGACCCCAGGATCACCTCATGGCGCGGTGTACGCCCGGTGGTGGCCACCGGCGTCAGCGGCCGAGGTTGGTGAAGCCCAGCGGTGAACCCCACTGCGGGCGCAGCCGGTCCACCGGGCGGCCCCACTCGTTGCGGGGTTCGGTGTCGGCCGGGCCCGGGCCCGATCCGCCAGCCGCGGCGAGGACCGACACCAGTACGGCGACGTCCTCGGCGGTCGGGTTACCGCTCACCACACGCAGGAAGGGAGCCTTCTCGGCGGCGTTCTCCCCGGCGCTCACGCCGGTCGTCTCGTCGGCGCTCACAGCGGGATGTTCCCATGCTTCTTCGGGGGCATGGTCACCATCTTGCGCTCCAGCAGCCGCAGCGCGGTGGCGATCTGGCCGCGGGTGTGGCTCGGCGGGATCACCGCGTCGACGTAGCCACGCTCGGCGGCGACGTACGGGTTGACCAGGGTGTCCTCGTACTCCTGCTGGAGTTCCAGACGCAGCGCGTCGACGTCCTCACCGTTGGCCTCGGCCTCCTTGAGGCGGCCGCGGTAGACGAAGCCCACCGCACCGGAGGCGCCCATCACGGCGATCTGGGCGGTCGGCCAGGCCAGGTTGACGTCGGCACCCATGTGCTTGGAGCCCATCACGTCGTACGCGCCGCCGTAGGCCTTGCGGGTGATGACGGTGATCTTGCCGACGGTGGCCTCGCCGTAGGCGTAGAGCAGCTTGGCGCCGCGGCGGATGATGCCGTTGTACTCCTGGTCGGTGCCCGGCAGGAAGCCCGGGACGTCCACCAGGGTCACGATCGGCACGTTGAACGCATCACAGGTGCGCACGAAGCGTGCGGCCTTCTCCGAGGCGTCGATGTCGAGGCAGCCGGCGAACTGGGTCGGCTGGTTGGCGACGATGCCGACGCTGCGTCCGTCGACCCGGCCGAAGCCGACGATGATGTTGGTCGCACGCTCGGCCTGGACCTCGAGGAACTCCTCGTCGTCGACGATGCGGCGGATGACCTCGTGCATGTCGTACGGCTGGTTGGCCGAATCCGGGATCAGGGTGTCGAGCTCGAGGTCTTCCTCGGTGAGGGTCTCCTCGATCGACCCCGCGGCCGGGGTGGCCACCGGCAGACGCGGCGGCTCGGCGCGGTTGTTGCTCGGCAGGTAGCCCAGCAGTTCCTTGACGTAGTCGAGGGCGTCCTGCTCGTCGGAGCCGACGTAGTGCGCCACACCCGACTTGGTCATGTGGGTCTGGGCGCCGCCCAGATCCTCCATGGTGACGTCCTCGCCGGTGACGGTCTTGATGACGTCGGGGCCGGTGACGAACATCTGGCTGGTCTGGTCGACCATCACCACGAAGTCGGTGAGTGCGGGGGAGTACACGTGGCCGCCGGCGGCCGGACCCATGATCAGCGAGATCTGCGGGATCACGCCGGATGCACGGACGTTGCGGTAGAAGATGTCGGCGTAGAGGCCGAGGGAGACCACACCCTCCTGGATGCGGGCACCGGCGCCCTCGTTGATCCCGATCAGCGGCCGGCCGGTCTTGATCGCCAGGTCCATGACCTTGACGATCTTCTCGCCGTAGACCTCGCCGAGGCTGCCACCGAAGACGGTGACGTCCTGCGAGAAGACGCACACCTCGCGGCCGTCGATGGTGCCGTAGCCGGTCACCACGCCGTCGCCGAGCGGGCGACGGTCGGCGAGCCCGAAGTTGATGCTGCGATGGCGGGCGAGGGCGTCGAGCTCGACGAACGAACCCTCGTCGAGCAGGTTCTCGATACGCTCGCGGGCGGTCATCTTGCCCTTGGCGTGGACCTTCTCCACCGCGGCCTCGCCGACCGGGTGTTTCACTTCCTCGAGTCGCTGGCGCAGATCGGCGAGTTTTCCGGCCGTCGTGTGGATATTCGGCGCGGCGCCGGAGTCGGACGAAGCAGTGGTCATGGAATCCGATGCTAGCCAGAGGAGTGTGACCCCCGTCAACCCGCCCCAACGTGAGATTTCACTCATGTTCCCGAGCGATCGGTCGGGGAAGTGGGATACCGCGTCCGAAGCAGGTCAGCGCCCCGTAGGGTGACTGGTCATGACCGATCTCACCTCCGGCGACCCCTCGGATCTGCGCTCCGGCATCGACCGTCTCGGCGACCGGCTGGCCGGCACGATCTGGCAGCGGGTGGAAGTGGTGGACTCGACCGGTTCGACCAACGCCGACCTCGTGGCGCGGGCATCGGAGCCCGACATCGTCGGCACCGCCCGCATCACCACCGACCAGACCGCCGGTCGAGGCAGGCACTCGCGGGTGTGGGAGGCCCCGGCCGGTGCGCAGCTGGCCATCTCGGCGGTGCTGCCGGTCCGCGGGCACACCGACACCCTGGGCTGGCTGTCGCTGGCCACCGGGCTCGCCGTGGCCACCGCGATCGAGGAGACCACCGGCCTGCGGGCGATGCTGAAGTGGCCCAACGACGTGCTGATCGGGGACAAGAAGGTGTCGGGGATCCTCGCCGAGTACGTTGCGGCGACCGACTCGGTGCCCGGCGGGATCGCGGTGGTCGGAACAGGTTTCAACACCGACATGACCGCCGATCAGCTACCCGTGCCGACGGCGACGAGCCTGCGCATCGAACTCGGTGAACCGGTGGACGCCGCCGCGCTGGCCGTCGACTACCTGCGGGCCCTCGGCGGCCTGGGATGGCCGGACGATCTCGCGACCATCACCCGCCGCTACCGCGACCGCTGCGACACCCTCGGCCGTCGCGTGCGGCTGATCCTGCCGGGTGACGACGTGCGGGTGGGGACGGCCGTCGACGTCGACCCAGACGGACGGATCGTGGTCCGCACCGACAGCGGGGAACAGGTCAGCGCCACCGCCGCCGACGTCGTACACCTGCGGCCCGAGGACGACTGAGCGCCCGCGCAGGCGCCGGCCCGCCGGGAGTAGCCGTCCCCGGAGTACTCGCCCCGGGGACGGATCAGCGGCCGCTGTTGACGCTCTTGTGTCCCATCGCGGGCACCAGCGAGAAGATCGGCAGGCCGATCACCAGGTGCATGACCGCGGTACCGATGCCCACCGAGATCTGGCCGGAGGCGTAGGCGACGATCGGGATGATCACCGCCGCGGCGATCAGCAGTCCGACGATCCAGCGGAAGAACGCGTCGGGGGTGGGCGTGATGATCTGCAGCACGTACCACAGCGCACCGGCTGCGACGGCGCACAGGAAACCGGTGAGCGCGAACCAGATCTCGTCGTTGGCGACCGGGTTCCAGATGCCGAACCGGCCGCTCGCGTTGACCTGGTCGACGATGCTGCGGATGATCCACGCCACCAGCCAGGCGGCCAGTCCGGTGACCACACCGGTCATCACGATGCCGCCGACGAACATGCCGACGTTGATGTCCGGGCCGACGCGCTTGCGCGGCTGGGCCGCCGGTCGCGGCGGCTGCTGTTGCTGCGCGTACGGGTCCTGCCCGTAGGCGTTCGCCGGGTTCTGATAGGCGGGATCCTGATAGGCAGGATTCTGGTAGCCGGGGTCCTGGTAGGCCGGATCCTGCCGGCTGTACGCACGCGAGTCCGGTGCGTACCCGGGCTCATACTTCGACGTGCGCGGATCCCGGGGGTCGCGATAGGTCATGAGCGTCTCCTGAACCTCGTCGAGAAGAAAATATTCGGTCGTCAGTCTACCGACGGTGCCCTGTCCTCCCGACGCTTCGCGTCTGCCCTGTCCTCCCGACGCTTCGCGTCTGCCCCGTCCTCCCGACGCTCCGCGTCTGCCCCGTCCTCCCGACGCTCCGCGTTCGTGCCGACCCCGCGCCTATGCTGACCGCATGGCATATCCACGGGAGAACCTGGCGCCCGGTGAACGGATCGTGCTGCACCGGCATCCGCACTGGAAATGTCTACTCGGACCGTTCCTGCTCTTCGTGCTCGTCAGCGCCGTCGCGGGACTGCTGGCCGGTGTGATCTCGTCGACCGGACTCACCTCGACGTCGGCGACGGTCGCCTACATCGCCATCGGGGTGCTGTGGGCGGCGGCGGCGATCTGGTTCTTCGTCCGGCCGCTGGTGTCGTGGAAGACCACGCACTTCGTGCTGACCGACCGGCGCGTGATCTTCCGCAACGGCATCCTCACGCGGTCGGGGATCGACATCCCGATCGGCCGGATCAACACCGTCGAGTTCCGCCACGGTCTGGTCGACCGGATGCTGCGGACCGGGACCCTGATGATCGAGTCGGCCTCCGACGAGCCGCTCGAGTTCGCCGACATCCCCCAGGTCGAGAAGGTGCACGCGCTGCTCTACCACGAGGTGCTCGACATCGTGGACAGAGGAGATGTGGGCAGGGGAGACGTGGGCCGGGGGGACGTGGGCAGGGGAGATGTGGGCCGGGGTGATGACCGGTGGGATGATCGTCGGGATCACCGCGACGACGACGCCGACCCGTGCCGACCGCGCCCGTGACCGCCGGACCCGCCGATGACCCGCCGGGAGAGGACTGCCCTGTGACCGATGTTCTGCTCGCCGAGGACGACACCGCGATCGCCGAACCGCTGGCCCGCGCCCTGTCCCGGGAGGGATACGGCTGTGAGGTGGTCGGCACCGGCACCGAGGCCCTCGAACGCGCCGTCGACGGTGGTTTCGAGCTGGTGATCCTCGATCTCGGACTGCCGGAGATGGACGGGCTCGAGGTCTGCCGGCGCGTACGCGCCCGCCGCCCCGAACTGGCCGTCCTGATGCTCACCGCCCGCACCGACGAGGTGGACTTCGTCGTCGGACTCGACGCCGGTGCCGACGACTACGTCGGCAAACCGTTCCGGCTGGCCGAACTGCTGGCCCGGGTGCGTGCGCTGCTGCGCCGCAGGCAGACCGCCGACGACGTGGTCCTCGAGGGCGGCGACATCCGGCTCGACGCCCGTGGTCGCCGGGTGCTGATCGACGGCCAGGACCTGGTGCTGGCCAACCGGGAGTTCGACCTCCTGCGGTTCCTGATGGAACGCGCGGGTGAGGTGGTCAGCCGGGACGAGATCCTCACCGAGGTGTGGGGATCGGCCGACCTGCGGTCGTCGAAGACCCTGGACATGCACGTGTCGTGGCTGCGCCGCAAGATCGGCGACGACCGGCACGACCGGCCGCGGCACATCGTCACCGTGCGCGGTGTCGGGTTCCGGTTCGACCCGTGATCCGCGGCCGCTGACCGGCCACGTCCATGCGTCGCCGCATCCTCTACACCATGATCGCCATGCTGGTGGCGGTCGGCGCCCTGCTGGGCATCCCGTTGTCGGTGATCGCCTGGTGGTGGGTCGGCGACAACGCACACCAGACCCTCGACAGCCGCCTCAAGTCGATCTCCGATCAGCTCATCCGCACCGACGACGGGCATGACGCCGCGCTCGACCCCGCCCGGCTCGACACCGCCTCGGTGCTGGCCCTGATCCCGGACGGCGGCCGGCTGGTCCTGATCTACACCGAGAACAGCGGCCGCTCGTCGAGTCGCACCGTCGGCCCCGACATCGCCGGCCCGGCGATGACCGACAGCATCGGCCTCGGTGACGCCGGATCGCTGGTCCTGGAGATCCCGCTCGACGACGTCCGCAACGACCAGCTCGCCGCCGTCGGCATCGTGCTGCTGGTGGTCGCGTCGTCGCTGGCCGCCGGTACCGTCGCCGCGGCGGTCACCGCCGGGCGGATCGCCGACCCGCTGATCGACCTCGCCGACCGGGCCGCGGCGATGGCGCGCGGAGACTTCCGGTCGGAGTGGAAGACCTACGGCATCAGTGAACTCGACCGGGTGTCACGGGCGCTCGGCGACGCCAACACCGAGATCGCGCTGCGACTGGAACGGGAGGGCGAGATCGTCGGCGACGTCTCACATCAGCTGCGCAGCCGGCTCACCGCCATCCAGCTGCGCCTCGACGAACTGTCGTTGCACGACGACCCCGCCGTGGTCCACGAGGCCGAGGCCGGGCTCGCGCAGGTCGAACGCCTGGCCTCCGAACTCGACGAGATGGTCGCCGCGTCCCGCGACGATCCCGCCGAGCCGGTGCGCCTGGACGTCACCGAGCTGATCACCACGCTGGTCGGAGACTTCGAGAACGCCTTCGACGCACAGGGCCGACGGCTGCGCACCACCTACACCGGCCGGCCGGTGGCGCTGTCGGCCCACCCGGGCCGATTGCGGGAGGCGGTCAGCGTGCTGGTCGACAACGCCCTGCAGCACGGGGCCGGGGACTGCCGGATCGGCGTGGGGGCCCTGGCCGGCGACATGGTGCGGATCACCGTCGCCGACGACGGCGCGGGAGTACCCGACGACCTCGTGCAGGACATCTTCCGGCGGGGCTTCTCCGCCGGTGCGGGCAACGGTGTGGGGCTGTCGCTGGCGCGTGCACTCGTCGAGGCCGACGGTGGTCGCCTGGAACTGAGCCGGCGTCGGCCGCCGATCTTCTCGGTGGTGGTGCCGTCGGCGTCAGCGCCGGGATCGGGGCCGCCGGGACCGGGCTCGCCACGACCACACGTCAGGCGTGACCGAGTTCCTCATCGTTGAGTTCCTCGACACTCGGGTACAGATCGGTCGATCCGGCGTCACCGCCGCGCAGGTTCTCCTCCGGGAAGGCGAACTTGCGCAAGGCCCAGAACCGGAACGCCATCTGCAGCAGGTTGCCGATCAGGAATCCGAGGATGAAGTCGACGACGGCGAGTTCCAGCGAACCGAGATTGGAGCGCAGGTCGAAGACGTTGTTCGCCACCCACAGCGGCGCGGCCTGCAGCAACACGCCGATACCACTGATGCCGAAGAACAGGAATGCCTCATGCGCGCGCTCACGGCCACCGCGGTTCTTGAACGCCCACTCGCGGTTGAGGATGTAGCTCAGGATGGTGGCGAGGACGCCGGAGATGATCTTCGCGACGACGGGTTTGCTCTGAAGCACGGTGAACGTCAGCGAGTAGAAGATCACCATGTCGAAGATGAACGTGGTGCCGCCCACCAAGGCGAACTTGATCAGTTCATGGTGCTTCATCACCTGCCGCTGGACCGGCTCCGGTAGCCGGGCTACGGTCTCATCGATGAATGGCACAAGACACGAGTGTAGGACCCCGACCGGGTGGTAACTTCACCGCGGTCGGTCATGCGCCCGACATGCCGGGCATGCCACGATGGATCGCGTGACTTCGCCTGACGGCGCGCACGGCGCCGACCCCCGCATCCCCGCACCCCCGCACGACCGGTCCGGTGGCGCGGCCATGCCGACCGTCACCATGATCGGTGGCGGGCAGCTCGCCCGGATGACACATCAGGCGTCGATCGCTCTGGGCCAGTGTCTGCGGGTGCTCGCCGCCACCGCCGACGACCCGGCCGCCCAGGTGAGCGCCGACGTCGTACTCGGCTCCCACGACGACATCGACGACCTGCGGGCCGCGGCCCGCGGATCGGTGGCCCTCACCTTCGATCACGAGGGTGTGCCGCTGCACCATCTGCAGACCCTGGAGGCCGAGGGCGTCTCGGTGCTCCCGCCGTCGACGGCCCTGCAGTTCGCCCAGGACAAGCGCGCCATGCGGCTGCGGCTGTCGGAGCTGGGACTGCCCGTACCCGACTACGCCGATCTCTCCGGCGACCTGGGGTTGGCCCGCGGCCGGCTGACCGAGTTCGGTGACCGGCACGACTGGTCGATCGTCCTCAAGGCGATCCGTGGCGGCTACGACGGACGCGGGGTGTGGATCGTCGACGACCGCGACGCCGCGATGGCGGTCTTCGACGAGCAGTTCGACACCGGGGTGGACCTGATCGCCGAACAGAAGGTGACGATGCGTCGCGAGCTGTCGGCGATGATCGGCCGCTCGCCGTTCGGGCAGGGTGCCGCATGGCCGGTGGTGGAGACCATCCAGCGCAAGGGACAGTGCGCGGTGGTGCTCGCCCCGGCCCCCGATCTGGACCCGGAGCTCGCCGCGCAGGCCCAGCAGATGGCACTGCGGCTGGCCGACGAACTCGGCGTCGTGGGTGTGATGGCGATGGAACTGTTCGAGACCGTCGACGGCGAACTGCTCGTCAACGAACTCGCGATGCGCCCGCACAACAGCGGGCACTGGACCATGGACGGTGCGGTCACCTCGCAGTTCGAACAGCATCTGCGGGCGGTGCTCGACTACCCCCTCGGCGACACCGCACCGCGGTCGGCGGTGACCGTGATGGCCAACATCCTCGGCGCCGACGAGGCCCCGCAGATGTCGATGGACGAGCGCCTGCACCACCTGATGGCGCGCATCCCGGAAGCCAAGGTGCACCTGTACGGCAAGGGGGAGCGGCCCGACCGCAAGATCGGGCATGTCAATATCGTCGGAGCCGGTGGCGACGACCTCGCCTCGGTCCGCGAACGTGCCGAACGTGCCGCGCACTGGATGTCCACGGCGGTGTGGACCGATGGATGGGAGGGGCACTGATGCCCGGGATCACTGACAGCACCGGAACCACGAGCGGCGACGACGCGGCCGGCGCCGCCGATCACGTCCTGAAGGCCCGCGTCGGGCTGATCATGGGCAGCGACTCCGACTGGCCGACGATGCAGCTCGCCGCCGAGGCACTCGCCGAGTTCGACATCCCGTTCGAGGTGGGTGTGGTGTCGGCGCACCGCACGCCCCAGCGCATGCTCGACTATGCGACCGCGGCCGCCGAGAACGGCATCGAGGTGATCATCGCCGGTGCCGGCGGTGCCGCGCACCTGCCCGGTATGGTCGCCGCCGCCACCCCGCTGCCGGTGATCGGTGTGCCCGTTCCGCTGCGTCACCTGGACGGACTCGACTCGCTGCTGTCGATCGTGCAGATGCCGGCCGGTGTCCCGGTCGCGACCGTGTCGGTCGGCGGGGCACGCAACGCCGGCCTGCTGGCGGTGCGCATCCTCGGCGCCGCCGATCCCGCACTGCGCGCCCGCATGGAGAGCTTCCAGCGTGGCCTCGAGCAGATGGTGCTCGAGAAGGATGCCGCCCTGCGGGCGAAGCTGCTGGGCGACTGAGATACCCCGGCCGGTCAGGTCTGGGTGGTCGGGTCGGCGGGGTGGTCAGGTCGGCGGGGCGGTGATCTCCAGGCGTCGGCGCAGGAAGTCGAGGACCTGATCGAGGGCCACCCGGGTGGGCTGGCCGGGCTCGTCCACCAGGTCGACGGTCAGCGTCGAATGTGGTTTGGGCAGTGGCGAATCCGGGCTGGCGGTGGCGTCGGGTAACTCGATGCCGATGAAGGCGTCGCCGAGCAGTTCCTCGAGCTTGCGGAACCGCGGGGCCGGTGACATGAGGTCGCCCTCGAACCGCAGGCCCATCACCTGGAGTCCCTTGGCGCAGCGGGCCTGGACCGCGGCGAGGTCGTCGGCACCGATGTCGATCGACCGGCGATGCTTGCCGGTGACGGCGAACGGCAGGGAGGGCTGCGCCAGTACCGGCGCCAGGAGCCGGTCGTCGGCGGCCATGGCCAGGGCGAACCCGCCGGTGAAACACATGCCGACCGCGCCGACGCCGGGTCCGCCGCAGCGTTCGTGCTCGTCGGCGGCCAGCGCCCGCAGCCACCGGGTGACCGGCGACGACCTGCCCAGTGCCAGGATCGAGAACTCGCGGCTGATGCACGCCCGTGCCATCGTGGTCACCGTCGACACCGCGGCACCCACCGGGTTGCCGCCGTAGACGTCCTTGCCGTCGGTGCCGAAGAGTGAGGGCATCACCGCGGTGGCGCCGAGATCGGCGACGCGACGCGCGAAATCGGCGACCGCCGGGGTGATCCCCGGCATCTCGGCGATCACGATCACCGCCGGTCCGGAACCCTTGCGGTACACCCGCCGGGTGACGCCCAGGTGGGTGGCGTCCTCGGCGGTGAAGTCGTCGAGCCGGTCGTCGCTCATGCGCTGGTGCCCCCGGCCGGCGTGTCGTCGGCGTCGACGAGGGTGCCCATCAGCGCCCACTCGAACGGTCGCCCGGCGATGCGGGCACCGAAGGGGAGATCGGGCGAGTCGGCGGGGATGATCCGCGGCCGCACCAGGCGCTGGTGACGTCCCCGGCGCGTGATCCCGCAGCCGCCCGCGGCCAGCACATTCCGTACCCAATCGGTGTCCCGGCCGTAGGCCAGCACGATCCCGAGCCGGTCGTCGTCGGTCCACGCGAGCACCGGGCAGTGATACGGCGTCCCGGACCGGCGGCCGGTATGTTCGACGACGGCCCACGGCGCGAGATACGGGGCCCACAGACCCTGGACCCGGTTGGCCACGTATCTGTTCGACCTGGCGAGTGCGGCAGGCAGTTTCATGGTCCCCACTCTGCCTGATCCCGCGGTGCGGCGCGCCCGATCCCACGGTGCGGTGCGCCCGATCCCGCGGTGCGGTGCGCCCGATCCCACGGTGCGGTGCGCCCGATCCCACGGTGCGGTGCGCCCGATCACCACGGTGCGGTGCGCCCGATCCCACGGTGCGGTGCGCCCGATCACGCAGTGCGGCGCGCCGCGTCGGTGAGAAAGTCAGTCCGGCAGCAGGACCGCGCGCTCGGTCTCGGCCCGGCGATCCTGCGGACCCGACGGGTGCGCCACCCACACCAGCCCGGTACCGGTCGCCAGCGGCCCGAGGAGGTCGGCGACGATCCCGGCGGCCGACCGCCACTCGCGCGTCGACAGCACCCGGCCACCGGGCTCGAGTCCGGCGGTCTGTGCCGCCGACCGGGCCTGCGTCAGAACCGTCTCTCCCGCAACACCGTTGAGTGCCGGGCCGCCGTAGCGTGGGCCACGCATCTGGTCGCCGTGCACCCGCACCCGCGACCCGAAATCGGAGACCCCGGGCGGAAGTCCCTTGACCGGCAATGCAAAGGGATCGAGTGGGGCCACCAGCAGTTCCTCGGCGTCCGGGTGGGCGTCGATGCCCTCGGCGGAGGTGAACACCGCGATCGGGGAGTCCGGGAGCCCACCGTCACCCGGTACGTGCACATGGGCACCGGCCCACCACGCCCCGAGGAGGATGCCCGCGGTCTGCCAGTGTTCCGGCAGATCCACCACGACGTCGTCGCCGGGCGCCGAACCGAGCTCGGCGACAAGGAAATTGGCGGTCTTGGCGGCCCAGTTGCCCAGGGTGGCCCAACTGAGTTCGGTGCGTTCATCGGTGGCGTCGTCGTAGAACGTGAGCGCCGGTCGGGTGTGGTCGTCCACGGCGTCGAACACCGCGGCGGTGAGGGTCTTCTCGGAAGTCGTCATCAGTTCACACAGGTCGGACCGTCGGAGTTGGCGGTGATCGCCGCCCGGTTGGCGGCGGCCGGGGTACTGGCCTGGTCCGAGGTGTCGGGGGAGCTCGCACCCACGTCCGACACCGAGCCGGTCCCATCGTAGGTGTTGGTCAGCACGGCGCGGATCCGGTGCTCGGGCATCGACGGGTCGGCACGTACGGTCAGTCCGCCGAGATCCTTGGCGAGCAGCCGGGCACCCGGGTCGTCGGCGTCGTGCGCATAGACCACCGAGTCGCGATCGTTGGTGGGCGTCGACGAGGTGGCGCCCGCCTGATAACCCTTCGCGGTGAGGATGCCGGAGACGTTGGCCGCCAGGCCGTCCACGGTGCCGGCGTTGACCACGTCGACGGTGTACTCGCTGCGGCCGGTGTTCCGGGACGGGTCGAGCAGATTGGACGTGAACGTCTTCACCTGTGCCGGGTCGACGGTCACCACGCTCTGCTGGCCGTCCTCGCTCCATCCGTGGTCGTCGAGCACCGGGATGGTGGCGAACTTGACCCGGCCGCCGCTGAGGTCCTTGAGCTGTTCGACGAAGGTGAGGACGTCCCAGTCGTCGTCGATGATCACCGAGCGTGACACCGCGCTCTGCAGTTCGTTCAGCTTGCCCGGGTCGGTGAGGGTGCCCGCCGACAGGATCTTCTGGGTCAGCGAGGCCATGTACACCTGCTGGCGGGTGATGCGGTCGAGGTCGCCGCGCGGCAGCTCGTGACGCTGGCGGACGAAACTCAGTGCCTGCGAACCGTTCAGCGTCTGGCGTCCCGCCTTGAACCGGGCCCCCGACATGGGTTCGCGGACCGGGTTCTTCAGGCACACGTCCACACCGCCGACGGCGTTGGTGAGCAGCACGAAGCCGAGCAGGCCGACCTCGGCGTAGTGATCCACCTCGACGCCGGTCAGTGCGGCGACGGTGTCGATGAGGGCCTTGCGTCCGGCCTCGGTTCCCTCCCGCTCGGCGTCGGCCTCGTCGGTGCCCGATTCGACGGCCTTGCGCCGCACCGATTCCCGGGTGGCGCCGTAGGCGGCGTTGATCTTGGTCTTGCCGATCCCCGGCACGTCGACATAGGAGTCGCGGGGGATCGAGATGGCCGTTGCCGACGATCCGTCGTTCGGGACGCGGATCAGCAGGATGGTGTCGGTGTTGGTGGCGATCTCGTCACCGGCCTTCAGCATCTTCAGTTCTTGCGGGGTCAGCGGGTTGCCCTTGGCGTCGGTGCGCGAATCGGTGCCGACGAGCAGGATGTCGACGGCGCCGTCGCTGCCGTTGCCCAGGCCGAGTCCGGCCAGGCGTGTGATGTCGGAGTCGAGGTTGTCCACCGAACGCCACACGTAGCCGGTGCCCAGCAGCACCGCCACCGACACCAGCGCGACGAGTCCGCGACCGATCCAGCTGCCGGACACCCCGGCCATGCGTCCCCGTCGCCGTGGCGGTGGGGAATCGGTGCCGGATTCGGTGTCGGGGTCGACGGTGGCCGGTGCGGCGGCGGCAACCGTGCTGGTGTCCGATGCCCGGGTGTTCGATGCCCGGGTGTCTCGCCGACGGGTGCGGATGCGGCGCTTCTCGCCGGTCGTGTCCCCGGTGGTGGTGGCCCTGTCGGGGGTGTTCCGGTCTGGGGTGTTCCGGTCTGGGGCGTTCTGGTCCGGGGTGTTCTGGTCGGGGGTGGCCCGGTTGGGGCGCCGCCGGGACGACGACCGTTGCCCTGCCGGACGCTGTGCCGTCAGGTCCCGGTCTTCCCTGTTGCGGTCTTCCCGGTCCCGGCCTTCCCTGTCCCGCTCCGAGGCCCCGGGTACGGGGGCCCGTCGGTTCGGCGCGGCCTTGCGTGCCGCGGGGTCGGCGGGGGGACGTTTCCGGCCCGAGCGGGGGGTGTCGGAGGTCTGCTCGGCCGGGCGACGGCGGACCGGCCGCTCACCCGGTGTGCGGTCACCTGATGTGCGCTCGCCGGGGTTTCGCTCGCCGGGGTTTCGCTCGGCGGCTGGGCGCTGACGGGGTGCGCGGGGACGGTCCGACGCCTCGGCACTGCGAGTGTGGATCTCGCCGGAGGAGCGTTGCCGCGGTCCACGCCGGGGTGCCTCGCCGCCGCCGGTGTCGTCGGGGCCCGGAGCCGGACGCCGCCGCGGCGAGTCGTCGCGGGGCGGTACCGACTCGGGGCGGGCACGCCGCCGTGGGGGTGGACCGTCGGCGCGCATCTCGGGCCGTGCCTGTCCATGGGAGTCGTCGCCGGTCTGCCGGGAACGCGGTGCATCCGGGGAGTCCGGGCGTGCGTGGCGCGACCGGGCGTCATCGCCGGTCGGCCGCCGGCGTGCGCCGTCGGGGCGGGGTTCCACGTCACCACTCGGCCGGTTCGGCCGTCGGCGCGCGCCGTCGGGGCGGGACTCCACGTGTGGTCTTCCTTCTCCGTCGTCTCTCGGCGGCGTCCGTCCGGACCTCGGCTACTGAGACCTCGGCTACTGGGACCTCTGTGACTCGAGTGCTGGACGTGCCTGATGTGGTTTGCAGTCGCAAGGCTACTGAATCTGTTGGTGAACTCGGGGGCGCAACGCCGGGCGGGCGTCGAGTGATCGGTCACGAACCGGTGGCGCAACCCCTCGAAACCGACTATCCGGAACCGGGTCCGGAGACGGCGAACCGTCGGGTACGGCGACATGGCAGACACCCTCCGCGTGGGGCACGATGGCGGCCATGGCACACACGGACAGCGCACCGGGGGATACGGGCACGTCGGGGGATACGGGGATGTCGGGGAACGCGGGGACCGAGGAGGCGACCACCGGCGGCGGGTATGCGGGCCCCGGTGCGGTCTGGATCGTCGGCGCCGCCGGTCAGCTCGGCACCGCGCTCACCCGCCGCGCCCCGCGCGGTATCGGCGTGCACGGACTGACCTCGGCCGACATCGACGTCACCGACGCCGCCTCGGTGCGCGCCGCGCTCGCCGGACTCTCCGCCGGTGACGTGGTGATCAACGCCTCCGCCTACACCGCGGTCGACAAGGCGGAGGAAGAACCGGAACGGGCCGCGGCGGTCAACACCGACGGACCCGCCCACCTGGCCGCCGTCGCCGAGGCCGCCGGGGCGTGGCTGATCCACGTCTCCACCGACTACGTCTTCGACGGCCCGGCCGCCGGCTCCGCCGGGAACGGGGTCGCGCCCCGCGTCACCCCCTATGAACCCGCCGACAGCGACTCCGTCACCACATCGCCCACCGTCTACGGCGCCACCAAACTCGCCGGCGAACGGGCCGCCGTCGCCGCCGCACCGTCGACCGCCGTGGTGCGCACCGCCTGGGTGTACACCGGCGGCCCCGACAGCCCCGACTTCGTGGGCACCATGCGCCGCCTCGAGGCCGCCCGCGACACCATCACCGTGGTCGACGACCAGACCGGCTCGCCGACCTATGCGGTCGACCTCGCCGACGGCCTGTGGGAACTGGCCCGCCGCGGCCCGCGCACCGGTTCGACCGGTGCCGGGGAGATCCTGCACGCCACCAACGCCGGGGCGCTCACCTGGTGGGAGGTGGCGCAGGCGGTGTTCGCCGAGGTCGGCGCCGACCCGGACCGCGTACGGCCCTGCACCACCGACGAGTTCCCGCGCCCCGCCCCGCGGCCGGCGTACTCGGTCCTGTCCCCGGCATCCTGGGTGGCCGCAGGCCTCACCCCGCTGCGCGACTGGCGGCAGGCCCTGCACGCCGCGGTCTCGGAGTCGTCGGTCTCGGAGTCGTCGGAGTCGTCGGTCCCGGAGTCGCCGGCATCCGACACCCCCGAATCCGAATCCGAGGTGACCGAGAACACGTCCGTGATCGACGACACCCTGGTCTCCGGCGACGCGCAATGACGAGCCGTGGGTGGCCGGTGTCCGGTTGGCTAGGCTGACCCGGTGACTTCGAAGCTGGCCGTGGTGACGGTGACCTATTGGTCCGGTGACCACCTGCGCACCTTCCTCGAGAGCCTGGTGCACGCCACGTCGTCGGTGCCGCCGGTGATCATCGCCGACAACGGCTCCGGTGACGGCGCCCCCGAGGCCGCCGACCGCGAGCACGACAACGTCACGCTGGTCCACACCGGCGGCAACCTCGGCTACGGTGGCGCGATCAACCGGGCGGTCCGCGTACTCGACGACGACGTGGAGTTCATCGTGATCGCCAACCCCGACGTCGAGTGGTCGCCGGGCGCGATCGACGAGCTGGTCGCCGCGGCCGCCCGCTGGCCGCGCGCCGGCTCGCTGGGCCCCCTGATCCGTGAACCCGACGGCTCGGTCTACCCGTCGGCACGCCGCGTCCCCGACCTGGTGTCCGGTACCGGACACGCCCTGCTCGGGACGGTGTGGAAGTCCAATCCGTGGTCGGCGGCCTACCGCGCCGACGACGTCGCACCCAGTGAACGTCCGGTCGGCTGGCTGTCCGGCTCGTGCCTGCTGGTGCGCCGCGAGGCCTTCGACGCGATCAACGGATTCGACGACCGCTATTTCATGTACATGGAGGACGTCGACCTCGGCGACCGCCTCGGCCGGGCCGGCTGGCTCAACGTCTACATCCCGGGTGCCGAGGTCACCCACGCCAAGGGTCACACCGCCGACAAGCGGCCCGAGACCATGCTCCCGGCGCATCATCGCAGCGCCTACCGGTTCCAGGCCGACCGCAACCCGGGGGTGCTGCGCGCCCCGATCCGGCTGGCCCTGCGGGTCGGCCTCGCCATCCGGTGCCGCCTCGCGGTGCGCGCCGCCAGACACTCCGCTGCGGCCGACGCCTGAACCGGCCACAATTCGACCAGTACCTCATCCATAAGGAGAGACCATGACGTTCTTCTCGGTGGGCAGCCACGGGCAACCCGCGGCCGATGTTCCCGACATCGACATGTCCGATGTGCAGGTGGTGGTCCTGGTGGGCGGTAAGGGCACCCGGCTGCGCCCGCTCACCCTCTCGGCACCCAAGCCGATGCTCCCGACCGCGGGTCTGCCGTTCCTGACCCATCTGCTCTCCCGGATCGGGGCGTCGGGCATCAAGGACGTGGTGCTCGGCACCTCGTTCAAGGCCCACGTGTTCTCCGAGTACTACGGCGACGGCTCCAAGCTCGACCTCAACATGCGTTATGTCACCGAGGAGGAGCCCCTGGGCACCGGTGGCGGCATCCGCAACGTCCTCGACGAGCTCACCGCGTCGACCATCGTCGTGTTCAACGGTGACGTCCTGGGCGGGACCGATGTGCGCAATGTGGTCGCCACCCACCGCGACACCGGCGCCGATGTCACCCTGCATCTGGTGCGGGTGAGTGATCCGCGGGCCTTCGGTTCGGTACCCACCGACGAGAACGGCCGCGTCACCGCCTTCCTGGAGAAGACCCAGGACCCGCCGACCGACCAGATCAACGCCGGAACCTATGTGTTCGACCGTTCGGTGATCGAGGAGATCCCGGCCGGTCGCGAGGTGTCGGTGGAGCGCGAGGTGTTCCCGCGGCTGCTGGCCGAGGGCCGTCATGTGCAGGCCTATGTCGACCAGGCCTACTGGCGCGACATGGGCACCCCCGAGGACTTCGTGCGCGGTTCGGCCGACCTCGTCCGCGGGATCGCGCCGTCGCCCGCACTCGGTGACCGGCACGGTGAGTCGCTGGTGCACGAGGGAGCCGGTATCGCCCCGGGCGCGGTGCTGATCGGCGGCACCGTCGTCGGTCGCGGCGCCGAGATCGGTCCGCGGGCACGTCTGGACGGTGCGGTGATCTTCGACGGCGCGGTGATCGAGGCGGGGGCCGTGGTGGAACGGTCCATCGTCGGTTCGGGTGCCCGGATCGGTCCGCGCGCACTCATCCGCGACACGGTCATCGGCGACGGTGCCGAGGTGGGCGCCCGCTGCGAGCTGCTGCGCGGCGCACGCGTGTGGCCTGGCGTCCAGATCCCCGACGGCGGACTGCGTTTCTCCACCGACGTCTGATCCCCGACGTCTGAGCCCCGTCATCTGAGCCCCGTCACCGGCCCGGGTCCTTCTCCCGGGCCGGGCGTGTCCGACATCTGCCCACGGCCCCGGTACCGCCGGTCCGTGGGCGGGTTCGTCTCTGCGGGTTCGTCCCTGGACCGTGGACGGCCTTCGGCGTGCCCCACGACACCGCGGGGGAGTTCCCGGATGCGGGTCAGCGGGCCTTGGCGGCCGCGAGCACCCCGGTCCCGAGCGGGATCACCACCGGCAGCAGCCGGTCGTCGTCGGCGACGAGCAGCGCCGCATCCCGGGCCGCGGTGGTGACCGGGTCGGTGCGCGACGGATCGGCCACCGCGCCGGAGGCGGCCGCGTGGTGGATCACCAGGACGCCGCCGGCCCGCAGCATGCGGATGCCCTCGGCGACGAAGGCCGGCATGTCCAGGCGCGGACCGTCGATGAAGACGATGTCGTAGGACTCGTCGGAGAGCCGCGGCAGCACCTCGTGCGGGGTGCCGTTGATGAGGCGGGTGCGGCCCGGGGCGATGTCGGCGCCGGAGAACGACAGCCGGGCCGCACGGTGGTGTTCGGGTTCGGGGTCGATCGTGGTGAGCACACCGTCGGCGGCCATGCCGGCCAGCAGCCACAGGCCGCTCACGCCGGTGCCGGTACCGATCTCGGCGACGGCGCGCGCATGGGTCGACCGGGCCAGCAGGGCCAGCAGCGCACCGACGGCGGGGGAGACCGGGTCGGTGCCGAGCTCGGCGGCGCGGTCACGCGCCGCGAGCAGTGCGTCGTCCTCGACGATGGCGGACTCGGCGTAGTCGATCAGTGCGGTGCGGGGATCTGCCATGCCGGGGTCTGTCGGCCGTTCGTCGGTCATCCAATGAGGTTATGCCGATACCCGTCTGCGCCGGTGACCGGCACGCCCGCGAGTCGGCGCCGGGTTCCTCAGACAAAGCTCAGGTGTCTCATACGGCGACCACACGGCGATACGGAAGGGTAAACGCCGATGAGGTCCGCAGAGTCGGAATTCCGCAGAGTCGGAATATCGACGACGCGGATGAGGTTCGACATACTGAACGCGAGCCAGCGTGATGACGGGTTGCGAGGAAGGAACCGGCCACCGACGATGACAGAGCTCGAGGCGTCCACCGAGACGGTCCCCACCGGTACGGCGGGATTCGACGCCACCGGAAACGAGATGTTCATGCCCTCCTGGGATGAACTGGTTCGTGAGCATGCCGATCGTGTGTACCGGCTCGCGTACCGCCTGTCGGGCAATCAGCACGACGCCGAGGATCTCACCCAGGAGACCTTCATCCGCGTGTTCCGCTCGTTGTCGAACTACCGTCCGGGAACGTTCGAGGGGTGGCTGCACCGCATCACCACCAACCTGTTCCTCGACATGGTGCGCCGCCGCAACAAGATCCGCATGGAGGCGTTGCCCGAGGAGTACGACCGGGTCCCCGGCGACACCCCCGACCCCGAGCAGCTCTACGCCGATGCGAACCTCGACGCCGACCTGCAGGCCGCGCTCGACTCGCTGAGCCCGGAGTTCCGTGCCGCCGTCGTCCTGTGTGACATCGAGGGTCTGTCCTACGAGGAGATCGCCACCACCCTCGGGGTCAAGCTCGGTACGGTGCGCAGCCGCATCCACCGCGGCCGGCAGACCATCCGTGACCATCTCCAGGCGAACGGTCACACCGACCGGCGCTCGGTCGCGATCGGTCGCTGACCCCACGACCTCCCGCCCACGACCTCCCGGCCCGTTTCCCGACCGGATGCATCCGCGAGGTCGACGGCCGGAGATGGGAACCCCAGGGTGCGGTCGGTCGTTGAGGGTGTCGGATAGGCTGAAGCGTCGACCACGACGACGCGGAACACGCGTACCGTGGTCGCAGCGATGTCGCCGGTAGGGTCCAGGCCCGCATGGCGCGCACGCGAGAGCACCGGTACGTGTCGAAAGGGGTGAAGGCGAAACGATGATGGACGGCCCACGACGGCAACCCGATGCCGGTGACATGACCGACCACCCGGAGTCCGCGGAGAGCATGCGCCGCCGTCGATCGGTGTGGAACGCCTCCTCCTGGACTCCCGCACGATCCTCCTTCGCGCCGATCCGGCGGCCCGCCGGACCCGGTGATCGCCGGTTCGCCCCCACCGAACACCTCGCCCCGGAGGCGGTCGCCGCCTTCGTCGACGGCGAGCTCGGCATGACCGCGCACATGCGGGCCACCCACCATCTCGCCCTGTGCCCCGAGTGTGTCGCAGCGGTCGACGCCCAGACGGCCGCGCGTGCCCGCCTGCGCTCGTCGGGCACCGTCTCCATCCCGACCGGTCTGCTCGGCCAGCTCAGCCAGATCCCGACCCGTGAGTTCGACATGCGCGATCAGGCAGCGCACGACATGCACGACCAGGCCGCCCACGGCCGGGCGGGCGAGGGGCGTCGAGCCGACGGCCCCACCGACCTCCCCGGCACCCCGCCGCCGGTCACCCGCGGGCGGATGAATCGGTGGCGGGGCCGCTGAGACGTGGATTTCGAGCGCACGGCACAGCCGCCGACCACTCCCTCGACCCCTGCGCCCGACGGCGCCGACGACGTGACGGCCGAACACCCGAACCGTTCGGGTCAGTCGGGTACCCCGGGACACCGGGCGACCCCCGCTGACACCGCGTCCGAGCGGCCCACCGTCGAACACCGCACCGCCTCGGCGGCTCCCGCGGTGACGCCGTCGACCGTTACGGCTCCGGCACCCGGCGGTCGTCACGCACCGGTGTCGCCCGGCACCGCACAGGTCTTCGGCCGTCCCTCCGGGGTCGCCGGATCGTTCGCGCCGGCGGGCCGCAGCACCGACTCCCCGCAGCCGCAGGTCGCCGCTCCCGATCCGGTACTCGCCGAGGCATTCGGCCGTCCCGAGGGCAGCGACGAGTCCCTGCAGCGTGATCCGCTCGCCACCTTCGGCGAGACCGACGAGCCCGAACCTCCCGCCGACCCGTGGCGCGATCCGGAGAGCATGGCCTCGCTGAGCAGACCCGCCGTGTCCGCCGAGACCGTCGCGCCCACCACCCCCGGCCCCAAGCTCGGGGTCCGCGACGTCCTGTTCGGCCGCCGCATCGCCTGGCATGCGCTGGCCACCCTCGTGGTGATCGCCCTGCTGATCGGTGTGGTCGGCGGCCTGATGGGCCGGTTCACCGCGGAGGTCGCCGCGCCGCTCAACAGCGACACCGTCGAACTGTCCACCGCGGACAAGAACGACGACACCACCGCACGCTCATCGGTCGCGCGGGTCGCCCAGGCCGTCGAACGATCGGTCGTCGCGATCGACGTCCGCACGAGCAGCGCCTATGCCACCGGGTCGGGGTTCGTGATCGACCGTGAGGGCTACATCCTCACCAACAACCACGTCATCTCCATGGCCGCGAACGATCGCAACGCAAAACTCGAGGTGGTCTTCTTCGACCGCAACCGGGTGACCGCACGGATCGCCGGACGCGACCCGCGCACCGACCTCGCGGTACTGAAGGTCGACAACGTCGCCAACCTGACCGTGGCGAACCTCGGCAACTCCGACGACCTGCAGATCGGCGAGGAGGTCATCGCCTTCGGTTCGCCGCTGGGTCTCGACCGCACCGTCACCAGCGGCATCGTCAGCGCGCTCAATCGTGCGGTGCCGCTGCGGCCCGATTCCGAGTCCGACACCGACGCGGTGATCGACGCCATCCAGACCGACGCCGCGATCAACCCCGGCAACTCCGGTGGCCCCCTGGTCGACAACGACGCCAAGGTGGTCGGGATCAACACCGCGGGCCTGGTGCCCGGCGGCGGATCGATCGGCCTCGGGTTCGCCATCCCGATCGACCAGGCCGTGCCGATCGCCCAGGCGCTGATCAAGGACGGCAAGGTCAACCACCCCCAGATCGGCGTCAACGCCAGCTCGGTCCGCAACGACCGCGTGCTGGGCGCGCAGATCCGCAACGTCGTCGACGGCGGACCGGGGGCCAAGGCCGGGCTTCGCGAGAACGATGTGATCACCTCGTTCGGCGGACGGCCCATCGAGAGTGCCGACGAATTGACGGTGGCGGTGCGGACCGCGAAGATCGGTGAGCCGGTCAAGTTCACCTATTGGCGGGACGGTCGCACCTTCGACGGCACGATCACCCCGGCCAGCGACTGAGTCAGGAAGCGCGCAATGTTCAGCAGTATCGGCTGGGGCGAGATCGTCGTGCTGATCGCAGCCGGGCTCATCATCCTCGGGCCCGAACGACTGCCCGGCGCGATCAGCTGGACCATGCAGTCGATCCGCAAGGTGCGCGACTACGCCACCGGAGCGAGCGACCAGCTGAAGAACGAGCTGGGTCCGGAGTTCGACGACCTGCGCAAACCGCTGTCGGACCTCAACGAGCTGCGCGGCATGACACCCAAGGCGCTGGTCACCAAACATCTGCTCAACGGTGACGACTCGGTGCTCAACACCTTCACCGACGCCGCGTCGTCGTTGAAGTCGGCCACCGAGATCCCGCCGGTCAAGCCGGTGTCGTCCCCGGTTCCCACCCCGCCGGAGCCCGCCGGGCCGTCCCTGACGAAGACCGCCGGCCCCGCCTCGACCCCCGGTGCCGACTCGTCGGCGAGGTCACAGCCGGCCGCCGACCCGGCGCACACCCCGGCGAAGGGCAGCCATGACATCACCGACTGGGACGCGACCTGAGCCGGTCGGGTGATCGTCCGCGGCGATCCGGCGTGATCGCGGTGAGCGGGCGTGATGGTGATGGGCGTGCGCGTCGAAGACTGCACCGGGCGCCTACCGCCGCTGTCTGACGGCGGTATCCCGATGGCGCCGGGTCAGTTGGTCAGTTGTGGCGTGTGGTGTCGATGCCCAGACTCATGCCGGCCAGTCCACGACGCCGCACCGCGAGCTTCTCGGCGATCGCGCGCAATGCCGATCCCGACGCCGACTCCGGCGCCGACAGCACGACCGGCTGCCCGGCGTCGCCGCCCTCGCGTAGCGCGGTCTCGAGCGGGACCTGACCGAGCAGGTCGACGTTCGCGCCGACCATACGGGTGAGGCGATCGGCGACGGTCTGGCCGCCACCGGACCCGAACGGCTCCATCCGGGTGCCGTCGGGCAGTTCCATCCACGACATGTTCTCGACCACGCCGAGGATCTTCTGGCGGGTCTGCAGGGCGATCGCACCGGCGCGTTCGGCCACCTCGGCGGCCGCCTGCTGCGGTGTGGTGACCACCAGGATCTCCGCACCCGGGATCAGCTGTGCGATGGAGATGGCGACGTCACCGGTGCCCGGCGGCAGATCGAGCAGCAGCACGTCGAGGTCGCCCCAGTAGACGTCGGCGAGGAACTGCTGCAGCGCGCGGTGCAGCATCGGTCCACGCCAGGTGACCGGCGTGTTCCCGCTGGTGAACTGGCCGATCGAGATGAACTTCACCCCGTGCGAGATGGGCGGCATGATCATCTTCTCGACCTGCGTCGGCTTGGCGTCGCTGCCCAGCATGCGCGGGACCGAATGGCCGTAGATGTCGGCGTCGAGTACGCCCACCGACAGGCCGCGCTCGGCGAGGGCACACGCCAGGTTCACCGTCACCGACGACTTGCCCACACCGCCCTTGCCGGAGGCGACGGCGTACACGCGGGTGAGCGAACCGGGCTGGGCGAACGGGATCACCGGCTCGGCGGAATCGCCGCGCAGCTTCTTGCGGAGCTCGGACCGCTGGGCGTCGTCCATCACGTCGAGGTCCACGCGCACGGTGCCGACACCGGGGACGTCGGCGACGGCGCGCTCGACCCGCCCGCTGATCTCGGTGCGCATCGGACAACCGGAGGTGGTCAGATACACCGTCACGTCGACGCTCGCGTCGTCGTTGACGGCGATCGACTTCACCATGCCCAGGTCGGTGATGGGCTTGCCGATCTCGGGGTCCGACACCTTCGACAGGGCTGCGCGGACCGCGGATTCGCTGGGGGTCACTCCGGTAGTCATCTCCACCAGCCTAGCCGCCGGTGACGACGACCCCGATCCGCGGTCGGCGCACCGGTCACCGGGACGGCACAGGCGGTCACCGGGCCGGTGTGGTGGTCGGTGTGGTGCGCTTGGGCGACGGTGTCGGTGCAGGTGCGGGCTGGCCGGGCACGGTGATCCCCGGCGGCAGGCAGACCGGACCGAAGCACTGTTGGGTCGGGGTGCTCGGACTCGGCGATCCGGGTACCGACGGCGCCGACGACGGGCCGCTGGGCCGCGACGACGACGGCCGCGACGGGCTCTTCGACGTCGACGTCGAGGCGCGCTTCGGTTCGGGGATCGGGTTGGTCGGCATCACACCGGTGGCATAGGCCGCCGCCCACGACAGCACGTTGCGGGCGTACTCGAGTGAATGGTTGTACCGCATCACCGCGGACACCTTGTGGTCGTCACTCATGATGTCGGAGACCCCGGCGCACAGGTAGCGGCCCGAGGAGTAGGTGGCGTCGAAGATGTTGTTCGGGTCGGCCTTGCCGTCACCGTTGGCATCGGTGCCCCAGGCCTTCCAGGTGCTGGGGATGAACTGCATCGGCCCCATCGCGCGGTCGTGGTTCGGGTCCCCGTCGACGGCACCGCCGTCGGTGTCGCGGATCACCTCGTTACCGGCCAGCGATCCGTCCAGGACCGGCCCGGCGATCGGGTTGATGGTGGTGCCGAACTGGTCCACCGATCCGTTGCTCGCGTGATTGGACTCGATCCGGCCGATCCCGGCGAGCAGGAACCAGGGGAGTTTGCATGCCGGTGACTCGGCGGCCACCCGGTTCGCGGCCAGCTTGTAGGCCTGCAGCACCACACCGGGGATGCCGAGCGGACCGGTCGGCAGATCGGCGGCCAGGCGTAGCTGTGGGGTGGCCGCAGCCGGGGCGGGCCGAGCGGCCGGCGGGGCGAAACCGAGCAGGGTCACCGGTGCGGCGACGGCCACATCGGCCACCGCATGCGGCGTGTCGTCGGCGGCGATGGGCACCACCGACTCGTGGGCGCTGGAGGTGGCGGCACCGAGCACCATCGCGGCGACCAGGGCGCTGCCGGCACCGACGGTGACCACGCGCCGCGACACCGGACCGTTGCGGCGCGGGCCGCGGGAACGGCGGAACAACCGGGGCGCCCTCATCGGCCGGCTCGATTCGCGGACATCGAAACACCCTGTGCTGCAATGGTTTTCAGTGTTTTGCCGCCAAGAACCACGAATTTTGCGGCACTGTCGGGCACCGCACGAACCACGCGCGCCGCAACATCCCCTGGCGCTGTACACAGCCCTGTCACGTCGTCACACCCCATCATGTTCCATCGCACGATTCCCCCGCCCCCGTGAGAGCGATCTCGGTCCGAGTGGGTCGGTGCGACGGGGCGCAACTCACCTTCGGCCGATGGGGACCACCATACAATCAGCTCCGATTGTCGCGGAACGGAACCCCGGATTCACCATCTGCATCTCGATGGCCGGAACCGCGCTGCTCGCCCCGGCCACGATCGTCGCCGTGGTGGCCGCGTCCGTCGGCGGGCCGGTCGAGCCCCTCCGCCCGGGCGGCGAGGCGATCGGTGAGCTCGTCGAGCAGGTCGTCGAGCTCTTTGCGCAGATAGTCGCGGGTGACGGTGTCGCCGACGGCCAGTCGTACCGCGGCCAGCTCGCGGGCCAGGAACTCGGTGTCGGCCTTGGTCTGGGCGGCACGCATCCGGTCTTCCTCCAGCGACACCTTGTCACGGTTCTCCTGCCGGTTCTGGGCCAGCAGGATCAACGGGGCGGCGTAGGCGGCCTGGGTGGAGAACGCCAGGTTGAGCAGGATGAACGGGTACGGGTCCCAGCGGATCGCGATCGCCCACAGGTTGAGCGCGATCCACACGATCACGATCACCGTCTGGATGGCCAGATAGCGTCCGGTGCCCAGGAATCGGGCGACGCGTTCGCTGTAGACGCCGACGATGTCGGAGTCGAGATTGAACCTCGGTCGCCGCGATTCGCGGGGGGTGTCGAGACGACGGCCTCGTGATTCGGTCACGGCGTCACCTCGTCGGCGGGCTCGGTCTCGCGCCAGTCACGCGGCAGCAGCTCGTCGAGGAGGTCGTCGACGCTGACCGCGCCGAGCAGATGCCGCTGATCGTCGACCACCGGACCGCACACGAGGTTGTAGGTGGCGAAGTAACGGGTGACGGTCTCCAGGGAGTCCTCCGGACTGAGATGGGCGAGGTCGGTGTCGAGGATGCCGCCGACGATGTTGGCGGGGGGTTCGCGCAACAGCGCCTGCATGTGCACACACCCGAGGTATTTCCCGGTCGGGGTGGACGTCGGCGGGCGCACGACGAACACCAGGCTGGCCGCGGCCGGGGTCATGTCGGGGTCGCGCACCCGGGCGAGCGCCTCGGCGACCGTCGTCGACGGGTCGACGATGATCGGTTCGGAGGTCATCAGACCGCCTGCGGTGTCGGGGGAGTGGGTCAGCAGCCGGCGCACCGGCTCGGACTCCTCGGGGTCCATCCGGCTCAGGAAGGACTCGGCCTCGGTGTCGGGCAGTTCGCCGAGGAGGTCGGCGGCGTCGTCGGGATCCATCGCCTCGAGGATGTCGACGGCCCGGTCGACGTGGAGGTGGGCGAGCAGGTCGGTCTGGTCGTCGGGCGGCAGCTCCTGCAGGATGTCGGCGAGCCGTTCGTCGTCGAGTGCCGCGGCGATCTCGTCGCGCCGTTTGGTGGGCAGCTCCCGCAGCGCGTTGGCGACGTCGGCCGCGCGCATCCCCTCGAACTGCAGCAGCGCCAGCGCCACCCCCTGCCCGGGGAGTTCGAGCGCGGCCTGGTTGAGGCCGTGGACATGTCGCCAGTCCACGACATGGGTCTCCCCGCGCCGCAGTCCGCGCCGCACCGGCCGGATGGCGACCCGCGAGACCACCCAGTCACGGGTGCGGGTGCGTTCGAGCCCGAGGTCGACCACGGTCACGTCGACGTCGGCCAGATCGTCGAGATCGGGATCGTCGATCCGGACCCGGGTGTCGAGCAGCTGGCCGATCGCCAGCGCCTCTCCCGGACGCAGGTGCAGCCGGCGCAGACTGACGGTCCCGGTGTTGAGGGTCACCGCGCCCGGCTCGATCGAGGTGACCCGCAGCATCGGCACGAAGATGCGCCGTCGCGTGGTCAATTCGACGGCCAGGCCCAACGCGCGTGGCTGCTGGCCCGGCATACGCACGGCGATCACCGCATCGCGGACACGACCGATCGACTCACCGTCGGGACCAAGGACGGCCAATCCGACTAACCTGGCCACGAACACCTTGCTCACCGCCGACATGAGAGCAAGGGTAGTGACTGGGAGGACAGAACAGTGAGCAACCCGATGCAGCCGTCGCGTCAGACGCCGGGTCTGCCGACGCCACCGAAGGGCTGGCCGATCGGTTCGTACACGACCTACGCCGAGGCGCAGCGCGCGGTCGACTACCTGTCCGACGAGCACTTCACCGTCGAGGACGTCACCATCGTCGGCGTCGACCTGATGCAGGTGGAGCGTGTGATCGGTCGTCTCACGTGGGGCAAGGTGATCGGCGGCGGCATCGTCTCGGGCGCATGGCTGGGCCTGTTCTTCGGTCTGCTGGTGTCCCTGGTCGTCACCGGAAACCCGTTGGTACCCATCCTCTTCGGCCTGGTCGGCGGCATCGTCTTCGGCCTGATCTCGGCCACCATCCCGTACGCGGCGACCCGCGGTCAGCGCGACTTCGCCTCCACCATGCAGCTGGTCGCCGGGCGTTACGACGTCCTCTGCGATCCCAAGAGTGCGGAGAAGGCCCGCGACATGCTCGCCCGTCTCAACCCCTGAGTCGCCTCGACCCCTGAACGTCCGCGGGTCGAGTGCAGATCGCCGGGGCCGCAACGTTCTCGGATCGCCGGTGGCACCCATCACACCGGGTACCCGTGGGCCCTGTCCGGCCCGGACGAGGCGGGGATCACACCGGTACCCGGATGGCGACGGTACCGGTGCACCACGATGCCGAATCCCCGATGTGGCAACCCCGAACCGAACAACACGGGCACGTCACGATCGGCCGCGAAATGGCACGTTCATCCCGATTGTGTTGATCGTCACACGGGCCTGGGTCTAGCGTAACCTCCAGACGATTGCGGGGGCGTGTGTTCGACGCCTGCCCCCGAGATCCACGACATCGAGGAGGCTGCGTGCGGCGAAGGACGGGCATTGCTGGTCGGAGTCGGCAACCGGTTCGGGGGCTGAAGAGAAAGGCACTCGTCGCCGCCGCGGCGCTGGCCGTGGCGATTCCGGTGGTCTCGGCCTGCGGTTCGGGCTACGAGGAGGGGGTCCTGCACCTGTATCCGCCTGCCGACGGTGCGGATTCGATCGCGGCGCAGGCCGACAAGTGTTCGGCAGAGTCCAACGGTGAATACCGGATCGTCACCACCTCCCTGCCCAAGGGCGCAGACGACCAGCGTCTGCAGCTCGCCCGGCGGCTGGCCGGCAACGACCACAGCCTGGACCTGATGGGCATGGACGTGGTGTGGACCGCCGAGTTCGCCGATGCGGGCTGGCTGGTGCCGGTACCCGAGGATCTCGCCGCCGAGGTCACCCGGTCCACGCTCGGTGGTCCGCTCGACACCGCGTTGTGGCGCACTCCCTCCGACGATCGTCAGCACCTGTACGCGATCCCGATCTGGACCAACACGCAGTTGCTCTGGTACCGCAAGGACGTCGTGCGTGACCTCGGGCAGCGGGCGCCGGCATCCACGTGGGACGCCATGCTCGCCGACGCCGCGAAGAGCGGCGCCACGGGCGGACCGACCTGGATCATGGTGCAGGGCCGTCAGTACGAGGGCCTGATGGTGTGGTTCAACTCGGTGCTGGCCAGTGCCGGCGGGCAGGTCGTCGATCCCGAGGACCCGAACAAGGTGACGCTCGACGACACCCCCGAGCATCGCGCGGCGACGGTCAAGGCGCTGACGGTGATGAAGCAGATCGCGACCGCGCCCGGTCACGACCCGTCGCTGACCAACTCCGACGAGGGCGCGGCACGCCTCGGGATGGAGAGCGGCAAGGCGATCTATGAGGTCAACTGGCCCTTCGTGTTCAGCGGCATCCGTGAGAACGGTGCCGCGGGCAGTGTGCCCTTCCTGACCGACCTCGGTCAGTACAAGGACTTCCTGTCGGGTCTGGACAACCCGCCGACCGTCGAGCAGTTGCGTCAGCTCGCTCCGATCAACGCCAAGATCCGGGAGAAGTTCGACTTCGCCGCCTATCCCGGTGTGAGCCCGACGATGCAGGCCCGCAGTACGATCGGCGGTCTGAACATCGCGGTGGCCAGCACGTCCAAACAGCGCGACCTCGCCTTCAGGGCGGCGGCGTGCATCACCAGCCAGACCGCGCAGAAGTACTATGCGATCAACGCGGGGACACCGCCGGTGAACCGGGAGCTCTACGACGACCAGGAGTTCAAGGCGACGTACCCGATGAGCGATCTCATCAGGCAGCAGCTGGAGGCCGGTCACGCCGTGTCACGCCCGAAGTCACCCGACTATCAGGCGATCTCGACGCTGGTGCAGGCCAAGCTCTCGCCCGTCGGCGCCTGGGATCCCGAGGTGCTCGTCGATCAGCTGGCCGACGCCGTCCGCAAGGCGATCAACGGGGAGGGGCTCATCCCATGACCGGTGACAATCCCACGACCGGCGACAATTCCGCCACCGGGGGCAACGACGACGAGAACCCGCGTCGCGGACGGCATTCCATGCCCGACGCCGGGCCGGGTTCCGGGCGTCAGCCGTCGGATGACCGTGGTCTGGACGTGACGCAACCGCACACCTTCGGTCCCACGGTGCATTCGGAGATCTGGAAGGCCCCCGACGACCCGGGCGGTTCGGGTCCCGCCGGCCGCGGCACCGGAGATCCCGTGGCCGATCTCGGCAAGGTGACCCGACCCGCGGAGATCGCACCGGCGGGTGCCGCCGGCGGGGACGACCGGTGGGCACCGGCCCCCGCGCCCGCGGGAGTCGCCACCGCGGTGGCCCCGCAACCGGAGCCCGAGCGCAAGCCGGCGCGGCTGAGCGAGGGCAAGAAAGCCGAACGGCGACTGGCGTTCTGGCTGGTCCTGCCCGCGGTCCTGATGATGGCGCTGGTCACCGGCTATCCGATCGTCTACGCGGTCTGGCTGTCGCTGAACAAGGCGAGCCTGTCGGCGCCGGGTGAACGCGAGTTCGTCTGGTTCTCCAACTACGGCACCGTGCTGAGTGACGGATACTGGTGGACGGCATTCGGTGTCACCGTGGGTATCACGGTGGTGTCGGTGATCATCGAGTTCGTCCTGGGTATGGCGATCGCACTCGTCATGCATCGAACCCTGTTCGGCCGCGGCACGATTCGTACCGTGGTGCTCATCCCGTACGGCATCGTGACCGTCGCCGCGGCGTTCTCGTGGTACTACGCCTGGACCCCGGGCACCGGCTATCTCGCGAACCTGCTGCCCGACGGCAGCGCGCCACTGACCGAACAGTGGCCGTCGCTGGCGATCATCGTGCTCGCCGAGGTGTGGAAGACCACCCCGTTCATGGCGCTGCTGTTGCTGGCCGGTCTGGCCCTGGTGCCCGACGATCTACTCAAGGCCGCCCAGGTCGACGGTGCCGGGGCGTGGACGCGCCTGTGGCGCATCATCCTTCCGCTGATGAAGCCGGCGATCCTGGTCGCGCTGCTGTTCCGCACCCTCGACGCATTCCGGGTGTTCGACAACATCTACGTGCTCACCAGGGGTTCCAACAACACGTACTCGGTCTCGATGCTCGGCTACGACAACCTGTTCAAGGCGTTCAATCTCGGCGTGGGATCGGCGATCTCGATCCTGATCTTCATCTGCGTCGCGATCATCGCGTTCATCTTCATCAAGGTATTCGGCACCGCCGCGCCGGGTTCCGATTCCGAGGGGAGGTAGGGCCCGGTGGCACACAGCGTCAAGTCCAAGTTCTGGTGGGCGATCGCCAACATCCTGGTCGTCCTGTACGCGATCATCCCGCTGCTGTGGATCCTCAGCCTGTCGTTCAAGCCGCCGTCGAGCGTCACCGACGGCAACTTCTTCCCGCGGGAGTGGACGCTGGAGAACTACTCCGGCATCTTCTCCACGAGTGCCTTCACCAGCGCCCTGATCAACTCGATCGGGATCGGGCTGATCACCACCGTGATCGCGGTGATCCTCGGCACGATGGCCGCCTATGCGGTCGCGCGCCTGGACTTCCCGGGTACGCGGCTGCTGATCGGTGCGGCTCTGCTGATCGCGATGTTCCCGCAGATCTCGCTGGTCACCCCGCTGTTCAACATCGAGCGCCGGATCGGGCTGTTCGACACGTGGGCCGGTCTGATCCTGCCGTACATCACCTTTGCGCTGCCGCTGGCGATCTACACGCTCTCGGCGTTCTTCCGGGAGATCCCGTGGGAGCTGGAGAAGGCCGCCAAGATGGACGGCGCCACACCGTGGCAGGCGTTCCGCAAGGTGATCGCACCGCTGGCGGCGCCGGGTGTGGTGACCGCGGCGATCCTGGTGTTCATCTTCGCCTGGAACGACCTGCTGCTCGCCCTGTCGCTGACGTCGACCGAGCGGGCCATCACCGCCCCGGTGGCGATCGCGAACTTCACCGGCAGCACCCAATTCGAGGAACCGACCGGGTCGATCGCGGCGGCCGCCGTCGTCATCACCATTCCGATCATCATCTTCGTGCTCTTCTTCCAACGTCGAATCGTCGCCGGGCTGACCTCCGGTGCGGTGAAGGGATAACCCCATGGCAGATATCGTCCTGGACAATGTCACCAAGCAGTACCCCGACGGTTCGACCGCGGTACACGGCGTGAACGTCGAGATCGCCGACGGCGAGTTCATCATCCTGGTCGGGCCCTCCGGGTGCGGAAAGTCCACCACGCTCAACATGATCGCCGGCCTGGAGGACATCACCGACGGTGAGCTGCGGATCGCGGGGCAACGGGTCAACGAGCGCGCACCCAAGGACCGCGACATCGCGATGGTGTTCCAGAGCTACGCGCTCTACCCGCACATGTCGGTGCGCGACAACATCGCCTTCCCGCTCACCCTCGCCAAGCTGCCCAAGGACGAGATCCGGACCAAGGTCGACGAGGCCGCGCGGATTCTCGACCTCGGACCGTACCTGGATCGCAAGCCCGCCAACCTGTCCGGTGGTCAGCGTCAGCGCGTGGCGATGGGCCGGGCGATCGTCCGCTCGCCCAAGGCGTTCCTGATGGACGAGCCGCTGTCGAATCTCGACGCCAAGCTGCGCGTGCAGATGCGCGCCGAGATCGCCCGTCTGCAGGCACGTCTGGGCACCACGACGGTGTATGTGACCCACGACCAGACCGAGGCGATGACGCTCGGCGATCGGGTCGTGGTGATGCGTTCGGGCCACGTGCAGCAGATCGGTACCCCGCAGGAGCTCTACAACCAGCCCGCCAATGTGTTCGTGGCCGGGTTCATCGGCTCCCCGGCGATGAACTTTCTGCCCGGAACGCTGGGAGCGCAGGGGATCTCGACCCCGATCGGCACCATCCCGCTGCACGATCACCAGTCGGTCACCGCAAAGGCGTCGGCGGTGCACAGCAATGGTCATGTGCTGATCGGCATCCGCCCCGAGCATCTAGAGGACGCGGCGCTCCTCGATGCCGACACCCGTTCGCGGGGAAAGAGTTTCGACGCCGACGTCGACGTCCTCGAGTCGATGGGATCGGACAACTACGCCTACTTCACGATCGGGTCGGCCCGCTCGGCCAACGATGCGCTGGCCGAGTTGTCGGCGGAGTCGGGTGCCGACCTCGGTGGGGGACAGATGATCGCGCGACTCTCGCCGGAATCGCAGGTGCGTCGGGGGACGCGCGCCGAGCTGTGGTTCGACCCGGCCAAGGTCGCGGTCTTCGACCAGGAGTCGGGCCTGAACCTGCGCTGAACGGTGTCCCCGGCGCCGGCCGTGACGGGCGGTACCGGGGACCGTTCAGCGGCGGCGTGGCGGGTGGTCGCGGAGTTCGTCGATGATCGCGTCGTCCCAGATGTGTTTGCGCACCAGCCGGTAGCGTTCGCAGGCGAGCCACAGGTACAGCTCGGAGTCGCTGGTGAGGTCGGGCCGGACGTTCGCGCGCCGGGCCATGCGCACCACCGGGAGGAACTCCTCGCCGAACCAGCGGCGCGCCACATCGGTGCGGCTGATGAACTCGCCGATCTCCTGGGCGGCACGAAACCCCCACGCCTCCACGCATTCGGCGAGTTCGGCGTAGTCGAACGGGTCGCCGAAGCGGATCACCTCCGCCTGCGCGGTGGGCAGCGGCACCCGGGTGAGGAACAGCCGGCGGTGGTCCTTGAGGATCAGGTCGCCGGTCACGTTGATGCCCTCCGGTGAGATCCGCGTGTGGATCTCGGTGACGTAGGCGTCGATGGTGTGCAGGTGCCGGGCGATGGCGATCGAGATCCGGTGGTGTCCGTCGATCACGAAGTGCATCGTCCCGATCCGGTAGAGCCGCACCGGGGGCACCGACTCGCCGCGCCGCTGGGCCGCCGCCAGGCGCTGCCACCGTTCCCGGATCCGTGAGGACGTGGGGCGGAAGTACCTGTCGAAATCCTTTGTGCGGTCCACGCTTCCGACGATCGAGGAGACCTCCACCGGCAACAGGCCGAGGGCGGTCTCACCGGTGCGGCCGAGGGCGGCGACGACCTCGTCGAAGGGCAGGATGGTGTTGACGTCGGCGGGTTGGCGGGTGAACCACTGGGTGAGGCGGGCCAGTTCGGCATGCCGCCGCATGCGCTGGAAGTCGTTCTCGGCGTCGGCGTCGGGAAAACCGGTGTCACGCGCCATGTCTGCGCCTCATCACCTCGACGTCGCCGGTGGCGGGGTCGATCTCGAACTGGCAGTATCCGACGACGTTCATCGACACGGTGCCGGTGCCGATGGGCCGGTCGGCGGGATGTGCGCCGTAGGGGTGGATGTGTCCGTGGATCAGCAGTGTCGGCCGCAGATGGGCGACGAGGCCGTGGTAGCAGGCGAATCCGCGATGCGGGCGGTCGTCGGCGTCGCCGACCCCACGGGCGGGGGCGTGGGTCAGCAGGATGTGCGGGCGTGCGGTGCGTGGGCGCAGCCGCAGTCCCCACGACCGCATGCGCTGGCGTGACTCGCTGTACTGATTCGGTCCGTCGCTGTAGCGCGGGCTGCCCCCGAGCCCGCTGATCCGCAGTCCCGCCACCGTCACCGTCCGCCCGTCGGCATTGACCGCGCCGGCCGGGCCGGGGGAGGTGGCCGGCATGCCCGCACGCGTCCAGCCGGTGCGTCCGCGACGGTATCCGCCCAGGTCGCGGTCGTGGTTGCCGGGAACGAAGACACACGGCACGTCGTAGACGGTGGCCAGGGTCTCGAGGTAGTCGAACGGCAGGTCACCGGCAGCCAGGACGAGGTCGGGGTGTCCGATCGCCCCGCGTCCGAGCGTGAGCGAGTCCACCACCTCGTCCGCGACGGCCAGGACATTCACCACCGTCCCAGGCTAGCGTGTGCCCGGGGCTGCTGGTCGGCTCGTTCACGACGTCGAGGCCGCAAACGCTACCGTTGACGCGTGAGTGCTTCTGTGACCGACCTGATCAACAGTCACCTCGTCGAGTCCTTCGGCGGACAACCGCAGCGGGCCTCGGTCACCTTTCTGGGGGTGGAGCCCATCGACGTGGTGCGCTTCGCCGCCGATGCGGAGGTCACCTATGTGACGGTGGGGTGCGCTCGGCACCCGATGTCGGACCCGGGGGATCTCAACCCGGATCCGGTGCGCGGACCGCGCGTCGAACTCGTGGTGCGGCTGCAGGCCGGGGTGGCCCTGCCGGGGCTGCACCGCCGGATGGCGACGCTGGCTGCGGCACCGGCCGTCGAGGGTCTGATCCTGGGTACCGATGCGCTGCTCGACCTCGGGGAACCGCTGTGGGACGGTGCGCCTTTCACCGCATTCATCACCGACGATGATGTGCTGGGCCAACTCTCGCTGCCCGATCCGATGGATCCCGTCCGGTTTCTGCGGGCGGTTCCGATCACCGCCAACGAGGCGGCCTGGATGCGTCTGAAAGGTGTTGACGCACTACGGGAGGCGTGGTCCGAGGCGGGTATCGACGTCACCGACCCGCACCGCAGCCCCGCCACCATGTGACGACCCGGCCGTCACAGCCAGTGGTGACGCCGGAACACCGCCCACAGTCCGACGCAGGCGAGCACCAGCGCGACCACCACGATGAAGAACCCGGGGCGGTCGTCGGAGCCGGGCATGTACTCGAAGTTCATCCCGTACAGCCCGGCCACCATGGTCGGGACGGCGCCGATCGCGACCCATGCCGAGATCTTGCGCATGTCGCCGTTCTGCTGGATGCTCACCTTGGTCGCGGCGGCGTCGAGCAGCGAGCTCAGCAACTCGTCGTACTCCACCACATGCTCGATCACGGTGGCGAGGTGATCGGCGACGTCACGGAAGTGGCGCCGAACCTCCTTGGGCACCAGCGCATTGCCGTTGGCGGTGATCCTCGACAACGGCCCGGCCAGAGGCGTGACCGCCCGGCGCAACTCGAGCACCTCGCGTTTGAGCAGATACACCGGCTCGATGTTGAGCCAGTTCTTCTGCGCCCCGAACACCGCACGTTCGATGTCGAGGATGTCGTCCTCCATCTTCTCGCTCACGGCCAGATAGCTGTCGACGACGAGGTCGCTGATCGCATGCATCACCGTTGTCGGACCCTCACGGAGCCGCTCGGGGCGTTCCTCGAGCCGGTGCCGGACCCCCGACAGATGGGTGTGGTCGCCGTGACGGACGGTGATCACGAAGTCGGGTCCGACGAAGATCATGATCTCGCCGGTCTCGACCACCTCGCTGGCCTGCTCGATGGAGTCGTGCTCGACATATTTGACCGTGCGCAGGACGAGGAACTGGATGTCGTCGTAGATCTCGAGCTTCGGCCGCTGATGGGCGTGCACCGCATCTTCCACGACGAGCTCGTGGAGACCGAAAACCTCGGCGACACCGGTCATCTGGTCGTCGTCGGGGGCATGGAGTCCCAGCCAGACGAAGCCTTCGCCGCTGTCGCGGACCGTGCGGAAGGCGTCGGCGTAGGCGATCCGACCGGGTTGGCGCACCCCGTCGATGTAGATCGCACAGTCGACCACCGCCCGCGCGACCGGTACCGGGATGTGCGGCAGTGGCCGTCGGTCGCGTCGTGCGGCGATCCCGCGGCTTCCCGGTCGGAGGTTCGGGATCTGGGGCACGTGGTGGATGCTACGCCCATCGGGCGGGCCTGCCGGTCCGAACACCTCGGTCGTCGCCGGGCTGACCGTAGGATCGCCTCATGTGCCCCGACGCGACCGCGCACGACGCCCCCGCCCGCGCGCATGATCACCGCCCCACTAGCGTGAACGCCGTGCGAATCCGTCTGCTGATCCCCACGTTCGCTGCCCTGATGCTGGTGGTCGGCGTCCTTGCCGGCTGCGGCTCCACCTCGGCGCCGCATCCGCTGGTGATGGGTTCCGACGGGACGCCCGCGATGTCGGTGATGGCCGAGATCTATGCCGGGGCGCTGCGCAACTCCGGTACCGCCGTCTCCGGCGACGTGGTGATCGGTGACGACGCGCAGCTGCTGTCGATGATGGCCCGCACCGAGGTGGACCTGTTCGGTGCCTTCACCGGAACCCTGCTCGCCGGCCTGGCCCCCGAACTCGCCCCGACCACCTCCGAGGACACCTACAACGACCTCAATCGTTCTCTGCCGCAGGGAGTCTCGGTGGGGGACCCGACCCCGGTGACCAATGCGCCGCAACTGGTGGTGGCCATCTCGCTGGCCACGTCGACCGGCGTCACCGACCTGTCCGGCTGTGCGCGGCTGCCCGCCGGCCTCCCGGTGGCGGTGACCGGCACGCCGTCCGAGGCGACACTGCATGTCCTCGCCGACGCCGGCTGCCGGCTGGGACCGGTGCAGACCCTCACCGACGTGCACGCGGTGGTCGCGCGCGTGGCCACCGGCACCGCGGTGGGCATCCTGTCCCCGCTGCAGCTCGCCGCACAGGACACGGAAGGTCCGGCCGGGAAGGTGCAGTCCCTGCCGGTGCCCGAACAGTCGCCCGGGACCAGCACCCCGGCCGGATCGGCCCCGCAGAGCGCGCCGCCCGTGACCGTCGGCCCCCGCGCCGAGGACCTCGTACCCGTCTACCGCACCGCGGCCCTCGGCAGCGACCAGGTCAAGACGATCAACAAGGTCGCCGGCGAGATCACCACCGCCGACCTGGCGACCATGGCCCGCAAGGTGCAGTCGGGGGCCGAGCCCCGTGATCTCGCGGTGGACTGGCTCGGCGAGCACGGCATCTGAGGCCGGCGCGGCGGTCGGTGAGACCGCCGCCCCGATCATCCGATACTGCGCAGTTCGGTGAAACCGGGCAGCGAGCGCAGACGGATGGCGAGATTCTGTCGCAGGGTCACCGTGGCGGCCGCACAGCCATGGCAGGTACCGCCCATCCGGACGGTCACCACCCCGCCGACCACGTCGACCAGTTCCACCCGGCCGCCGTGTGAAGCGGTGTAGCCGCCGAACTCACCGGCCAGCACCGACCGCACGCCGTCGGCCAGTTCGGCGTCGGCCCCGGCCTGCACCGCGTCGTCGAGTCGGTGTCCCGAAGGTGCCGTCGCGGCGACCGCGGGCGTGACATCGGCGACCGGCCAGCCGCCCGGGCGCGAGAGCACCGTGAACAGGGCATCGCGTACGGCGGAGCCGTCGGTGCGCGGATCGTGCCCGGCGGCCAGCCGGGTGTCGACACGACCGGGCTGCACCCGCACCGCCTCGAGCACGCCGGCGTCGACGAGTGCCCGCAGCTCGCCGGGCAGCTGCGTCGCCGGCACCTCGCCGTCCATCCGGACCAGGCCGGGCCCCACCCGCCAGCGGATCACCGAGGGATCGGCCGGATCGGTGGGTGCCGGCAGCAACATGACCGGCCGTTCCCGCGACGTCATGGTCTCACCCGGTGACGGCTGCGGTGATGACGTGACCGAGATAGCCGGCCACCCAGGCGAGCACGAACATGTATGTCCACGCGATCACCGGCCAGCGCCACGAGTTGGTCTCGCGACGGATCGCACCGACGGTCGACATACATTGCAGCGCATAGACGAAGAACAGCAGCATCGCGACGATCGTCGGCGGGGTGAACACCTTCTCGCCCTCGTGCGGGCCCTGTGTGTAGGTCATCTCGCTCAGGGCCGTCCCCGGATCCTCGGGGTCCTCTGCGGCGGCGATCTGACCGAGTGTCGACACCACGACCTCGCGGGCGGAGAACGATCCGAGGATGCCGATGTCGATTCGCCAGTCGAAGCCCAGCGGTGCGAACACCGGCTCGACGAACTTGCCGATTGACGCCGCGAAGCTGTTGTCCATCACATACGAGCGCGATGCTGCCTCACCGGCGGCGTCGGCCTCGTCGGCGGTCGCACCGTCGGCGACGGCAGCAGCAACGGCATCGGTGCGCACCTGGTCGGCCTGCTCGGTGTGTGCGGGCAGCGACAGCAGCAGCCACAGCACGATCGAGGTGAGCAGGATGATCTTTCCCACCTTGCGCAGGAACATCCGGGTGGAGTCCCACATCATCATGAACACCGACTTCAGCGACGGGACCCGGTACGGCGGCATCTCCATGTAGAACGGCATCAGGCCGCTGCGGAGCGGTCTGGTGCGCTTGAGGACCGTGGCCGCCGTCATCGCCGAGACCGCCCCGAGCAGGTACAGCCCGAACATCACCGCACCCTGGGTCTGGACGGGGCCGAACCGGGAACCCGACGGGATCAGCATCCCGGTGAGCAACACGAACACGGGGAGACGTGCCGAGCAGGTGATGAGCGGTGCCGACATCGCGGTGGCGATGCGGTCCTTCGACGACGGCAGGGTGCGGGTGGCCATGATGCCGGGGACCGCACATGCGAACGACGACAACAGTGCGACGAAGGCCCGACCCTCGAGGCCGACGCGGCTCATCACGCGGTCGGTGAGGAATGCCGCCCGCGACATGTACCCGATGTTCTCCATCAGGGAGATCAGCAGGAACATCAGCAGGATCTGCGGGACGAACACCAGCACACCGCCGACACCGCCGATCAGTGCGGTGGAGAGGAAGTCGGCCAGGATGGGCTGGGACACATGGTCGGTGACCACCGTGCCCGCCCAGCTGAAGAACTGCTCGATCCAGTCCTGGAACGGTGCCGCGACGGTGAACACCACCTGGAAGAACAAGAACATGACCACCAGGAAGGCCAGCAGGCCGGCCACGGGGTGCAACAGCAGCCGGTCGACCATCGCGGTGGCGCCGTGCCGGGCCGGCGCCCGGTAGGCCGAGAGTTCGAGCACCGATGCCACCCAGTCGGCGAGCTGGGGACCCCCGTCGTCGGGTGGTCCGACGGCCGGACGGCTCCACGATGCCGGGTCGGCGAGCAACTCGCGGATCGGTTCGAGTGTGGACTTGCGGGTCCCGATCACCGCGCGCACCGGGACGCCGAGCGCGTCGGACAGACCCTGCGGGTCGACATGACCGCCGCGGCGTTCCATCTCGTCGGTCATGGTCAGCACGATCGCCACCGGGATCCCCAGGTTGAGGGTCTCGGCGACCAGCGACAGCGAACGCTGCAACACCGTGGAGTCGACGACGACGAGCGCGGCGTCGGGCGCGGTGGTCCCGGGGAGGCGGTCGGCCATCAGGTCCGCGACGACCTGCTCGTCCGGGGAGATGGGATCGAGACTGTAGGCACCCGGAAGGTCTTCGAGGTGCACGATGGAGGGCGAGTCGTGTCGACCCGGGTCGCCTCCCGTGTCCCCACCCGGGGCGCCGGCCAGGACCGGCACCTTGCAGCGGCCGACCGACCGGGACACGGTGACGCCGGGGTAGTTGCCGGTTTTCAATCGCAGTCCGGTGAGTCCGTTGAACACCGAGGTCTTGCCGGCGTTCGGGCTGCCGATCAGCGCGACGCGGTCGATCCGGGCGCCGGCGGAATCGGCGTCGGGCAGTTTGGTCCCACCCGCGTCGTGGCAGTCGCTCATCCCCGGCCCCCGTCCACCGTGCCGTCAGGTACGGGTGCGCACTCGATGTAGCTCGCCTCGCGGGCCCGCAGGCAGATCTCGTAGGACATCACCCGGTACACACACGGGCTGCCGAGCGGTGCGCGACGCACTTTGACGACGTCGGTGCCGGGCACGAAACCGAGGCCGACCAGCCGCCGGCGCACCGGGGCCGGACAGGTGTCGGCGAAGCCGGCGATCCGGGCGGATCGCCCGATCGGGAGATCCGCGACCGGGGTCCGGACCCCTTCGGATGTCGTCATCACTGCCTGCCTTTCCTGCGTTGCAGGCACCGAGATCGCGCCCCGCCCTCCGATACTAGGTTCGGCTTACCTCGCCGAGGAGAGGCATTGGTCACGATGTCGGAAATGTCGTTCCCGCAGCCGGGCGAAGCGAACGAACCCGGCGCCGCGCAGGTCAGGCCTTCGACAATGCCAGTCCCGTCACCTTCGCGGTGACCCACTGATACTTCGACGCGACCAGCCGTACCCAGATGTCGAGGATCTTGGCATCGGCACCGACGAGAACGCGGGCCTTGTTCTTGCGGACCCCGTCGATGATCACGTCGGCGGCGTCCGCCGAGGACATCCGGGCGAGGTATTTGTCGAAGAAGTCGGCGGTGGCCTTGGCATCGTGGTCGCCGGAGGTGGTGGCGTTGCGGGCGATCGCGGTCTTGATCCCGCCGGGGTGCACACAGGTGACCTTGACCGGATGCCTGGCGACGATCATCTCCTGGTTGAGTGCCTCGGTGAAGCCGCGGACGGCGAACTTCGCCGAGTTGTAGGCGGCCTGACCGGGCTCGGCGAGCAGCCCGAACAGCGACGAGGTGTTGACGATGTGGCCGTCGCCGGAGGCGATGATGTGCGGCAGGAATGCCTTGGTGCCGTTCACGACTCCCCAGAAGTCGACGTCCATGACACGCTCGATGTCCTTGAACTCGGTGCGTTCGATCTCGCCGTGGTGGGCGATCCCGGCGTTGTTGAAGATGACGTTGACGGTGCCGTAGTGCGCGACGACGGCCTGGGCGTAGTCGAGCACGGCCTCGCGCTCGGCGACGTTGAGGATCTGACTGTGTACCGGTGCACCGGTCTCGCGGATCAGGTTCTCGGTGACCTCGAGGCCGGCCGGATTCAGGTCCGAGATGGCGAGTTTCGCGCCGAGCCGGGCGAGCTTGACGGCGAGGTCGCGGCCCATCCCGGAGCCGGCTCCGGTGACGACGACGACCTTGTCGCGAAAGTCCTTCATGTGCTTCTTCTCTCGTTTCGTGTGGGCGTTCAGGCGCCGGTGACTGCCGGGACGGCGTCGGCCGACACCGGCGCGGTGAGCGGGGCGTCGGTGCGGATGTCGTAGGCGTCGGCGTCGAATGTCTTCGTCGCGCGACGGAAGTCGAAGGTGAAGCCCGGCCACAGGGTGGTGATGTTGCCGTGCTCGTCCTTGTACCACGACCCGCATCCACCGTTGACCCACACGCTGTTGCGCAGCTTGTGCTGGATGCCGGCGTTGTAGCGCTGCTGGGCGTCGGCGGTCACCTCGGTGCGGGTGGCGCCGAGCCGGCGGGTGGTGGCGATGTAGTCGACGAGATAGTTCAGCTGGGACTCGATCATGTACACCATCGAGGTGTGCCCGAGGCCGGTCGACGGCCCCACCATGAGCATCAGGTTGGGGAAGCCGTGCACGAATCCGCCTTTGTAGCCCTGCATTCCGCCCTCGGCCCAGACCGCGGCCAGGCTGTTGCCGCCGACGCCGACGATGCTGTCGAACACCGGCGAGTCGGTGACGTGGAAGCCGGTGGCCACCACCAGGATGTCGATCTCGCGGGCGATGCCGTCGCGGGTGACGATGCCGGTGGGGGTGACGTGGTCGATGCCGGTGGTGACCAGGTCGACGTTCGGCCGGTCGAGCGTCGGATACCAGTTGTTGGACTTCAGGATTCGCTTGCAGCCGATCTGGAAGTCCGGGGTGACCGCGGCACGCAGTGCGCCGTCGCGGATGCCGCGGAAGATGTTGGCGCGGGCCAGTGCCTGGACCGGCTTGAGTGCGGCGGGGGAGTAGGTCATCCCGAACGCGATGAGCTCGTTGGAGGCGTAGATCCCGGCTCGACCCGCGGTCTGGGTGAGCGGGATGTTCTTGAACGCCCACCGCTCGAGCGGGGTGTACGGCCGTTCGGTGCGGGGCACGATCCACGGGGCGGTGCGCTGGTAGACGTCGAGCCGGCCGGCGGTCTTGGCCAGTTCGGGGACGATCTGGATCGCCGAGGCGCCGGTGCCGATCACCGCGACACGCTTGCCGGTGAAATCGACGGTGTCGTCCCAGCGCGCGGAGTGCATCACCGTCCCGCCGAACGATTCGATGCCGTCGATGTCGGGCAGGTTGGGCTCACACAGCGGTCCGACCGCGCCGACCAGGTGGCGTGCGCGGTACCGGGTGTCGACGCCGTCGGTGGTGGTGTCGACGAGCCAGTGCCGGGAGTCCTCGTCCCACGCGGCGTGGGTGACCTCGGTGCCGAAGCGCGCCTTGTCGCGGACACCGTGGGCGTCGGCGACCGCGTTGATGTAGCGGTGGATCTCCGGCTGGTGCGAGTAGGTCCGCGACCAGTCGGGGTTGGGGGCGAACGAGTAGGAGTAGAGGTTCGACGCGACGTCGCAGGCGGCACCGGGGTAGGTGTTGTCGCGCCAGGTGCCGCCGAAGCCGCGGCCGCGGTCGAGGATCACGTAGTCGTCGACGCCGCTCTGGGTGAGCTTGATGGCGGCTCCGAGGCCGGAGAACCCGGCCCCGACGATCGCGATCTCTACATCATGCGTTGTCATGGAAGTCACAATAGACATCTATTGAACCGCGGTCAATAGCTATTGACGACAGATCAATAAGCTAGGATCGTCCACGTGACCACAGCGAACACGGCCCGCTCCGGACGCCGCACCCGGATGAGTCCCGAGGCCCGGCGCGACCAGTTGATCGCACTCGGCATGGCGATGGTCGACGAGAAGCCGCTCGACCAGGTGACCATCGATGCGATCGCCGAGGTCGCCGGGGTGTCCCGGGCGCTGCTGTTCCACTACTTCGCCTCCAAACAGGACTTCCACCTGGCCATCCTGCGTGCGCAGGGGGAGCAGCTGATCGCCTGCACCACCCCCGACGACTCCCTCGACGACCCGATCGCCATCCTGACCAGTTCGCTGTCGGCGTTCGTCGACTACGTCAGCGAACACGGCGGCGCCTACACCGCCTTCCTGCGCGGCTCCTCGAGCGCCGACCCCGCCGTTCGCGAGGCCGCCGACGCCACCCGCTCGGTGATGGTCGACCGCGTCCTCGAACACGCCCCCGCCTTCGGTCTCGAGGTGACCCCACGCGCGCGGGTCGCCGTGTCCGGATGGGTGACCTTCGTCGAGGAGGTCACCATCTCGTGGCTCATCGACCCCGACGTGATGACTCGCGACGAACTGCTCGACCTGATCTGCAACTCCCTGCCCGCGATCGCCTTGAGTGTCGGGGGAGCACTGCCGAAACGGTGAGTAGGCGCAGCGCTTCTCGGTGGTTGGGTATTGCCGGGACGGCGATTGGGCGCTGCCCTTTTCGGTGGTTGGGCTTTGCCGGGACGGCGAGTAGGCGCTGCTTTTTCGGTGGTTGGGGTCTACCGGGACGGCAAGTAGGCGCTGCTTCTTCGGTGGTTGAGCCGATGAGGAGCGTAGCGACGAGGCGTGTCGAAACCTCTGTCGGCCGACGTCGGGACGCAACCACTTCGGAGGTGGCACGATGTTTTCGGTGGTTGAGCCGATGAGGAGCGTAGCGACGAGGCGTGTCGAAACCTCTGTCGGCCGAGGTCGGGACGTAACCACCTCGGAGGTGGTCACCACCCCACACGCGCTGCGGAGATTTCGACTCGGGTCCTCGCTACGCTCGGTCCCGGCTCAATCATCGACTGGTTGTGGGTGGTTGAGCCGATGAGGAGCGGAGCGACGAGGCGTGTCGAAACCTCAGACAGCCGACGTCGGGACGTAACCACCTCAGAGGTGGCACCACGTTTTCGGTGGTTGAGCCGATGAGGAGCGGAGCGACGAGGCGTGTCGAAACCTCTGTCGGCCGAGGTCGGGACGTAACCACCTCAAGGGTGGTCACCACCCCGCGAAGGGTGGTCACCACCCCGCGCACGTTGCGGGGATTTCGACTCGGGTCCTCGCTACGCTCGGTCCCGGCTCAATCATCGACTGGTTGTGGGTGGTTGAGCCGATGAGGAGCGTAGCGACGAGGCGTGTCGAAACCTCAGACAGCCGACGTCGGGACGTAACCACCTCAGAGGTGGCACCACGTTTTCGGTGGTTGAGCCGATGAGGAGCGGAGCGACGAGGCGTGTCGAAACCTCTGTCGGCCGACGTCGGGGCGCAACCACTTCGGAGGTGGTCACCACCCGACGCGCGCTGCGGGGATTTCGACTCGGGTCCTCGCTACGCTCGGTCCCGGCTCAATCACCAAAAGCGGTCCCGGCTCGATCACCAAAAGTGGTGGTCCCGGCTCGATCACCAGAAGTGGTCCCGGCTCAGTCACCAACTGATGGTTGACGAATCCGACGACAGAACGGGCGGGGCAAGCGAATCGCTTGCCCCGCCCGTTCTCGTCAGTGGAGGTGATCAGCCGTTGGTCGGCGCGAAGGCTCCGTCGAGGATCTCCTGCTGCTCGACGGCATGCACCTTGCTGGAGCCCGACGACGGTGCCGACATCGGACGACGCGACAGGCGACGCAGACCCTTGAGCAGATCCGGCAGCAGCTCGGGCAGCCACAGACCCAGGAACGGCCACGGACCCTGGTTGGCCGGCTCTTCCTGGACCCACACGAAGTCGGTGGCGTTCGGGTACTGCTCGAGGGTGGCGCGCAGACGACGGTGCGGCACCGGGTACAGCTGCTCGACGCGGACCACCGCGATGTCCTCGCGGCCCTCCTTCTCACGCCGCGCATCCAGCTCGTAGTACAGCTTGCCGCTGACCAGGAGCACACGCTTGACCTTGTCGCGGTTGCCGGTGCCCTTCTCGAAGCTCGGGTCGTCGATGACCGACCGGAACTTGTCGTCGGTGAAGTCCGACAGCGGGCTGACCGCGGCCTTGTTGCGCAGCATCGACTTCGGGGTGAAGACGATCAGCGGGCGGCTGATGCCGTCGAGCACGTGGCGACGCAGCAGATGGAAGTAGCTGGCCGGGGTGGACGGCAGGGCAACGGTCATCGAACCCTCGGCGCACAGCTGCAGGAACCGCTCGATACGGCCCGAGGTGTGGTCGGGGCCCTGGCCTTCGTGGCCGTGCGGCAGCAGCAGCACCACGTCGGAGAGCTGGCCCCACTTGGCCTCACCGGAGCTGATGAACTCGTCGATCACCGACTGTGCGCCGTTGACGAAGTCACCGAACTGGCCTTCCCAGAGCACCAGCGCGTCGGGGTTGCCCACCGAGTAGCCGTACTCGAAGCCGACCACCGCGTACTCGCTGAGCGGCGAGTCGTACACGCGGAACCGGCCCATCGACTCCTCGTCGCCGTCGATCGGCTTGAGGTGGTTGAGCGGGGTGTACTCCGACCCGTTGTCCCGGTCGATCAGGACCGAGTGACGCTGGGTGAAGGTGCCACGACGCGAGTCCTGACCGGACAGGCGCACGGTGCGGCCTTCGAGGACCAGCGAACCGAAGGCGAGCAGCTCGGCGAACGCCCAGTCGACGCCACCCTCGCGCGACATCTCCAGACGGCGCTTGAGGACCGGCTTGACGCGGGAGTGCGGGGTGAAGCCCTCCGGGGTGTTGCCGAATGCGTTGCCGATGGTCTCCAGCACGGTCTTGTCGACGGCGGTGACCAGCTTGGTCGGCAGCGCCTGGTCGGCCTCGACCGACTCGCTGGGTTCCGGATGGTACTTCTCGAGTTCCTTGACCTCGTTGAACACCCGCTCCAGCTGGCCCTGGTAGTCGCGCAGGGCGTCCTCGGCCTCCTTGGTGGAGATGTCACCACGACCGATCAGGGCCTCGGTGTAGGACTTGCGGACACCGCGCTTGGTGTCGATCACGTCGTACATCGCCGGCTGGGTCATCGACGGGTCGTCGCCCTCGTTGTGTCCGCGGCGGCGGAAGCAGACGAGGTCGATCACGACGTCCTTGCGGAAGGCCTCGCGGTAGTCGACGGCGAGCTTGGCAGCCCAGACACAGGCCTCCGGGTCGTCGCCGTTGACGTGGAAGATCGGCGCACCGATCATCTTCGCGACATCGGTGCAGTACTCGGTGGAGCGCGAGTGCTCCGGGGCGGTGGTGAAGCCGACCTGGTTGTTCACCACGATGTGCACGGTGCCGCCGGTGCGGTAGCCGGGCAGCATCGCCATGTTCAGGGTCTCGGCCACCACGCCCTGGCCGGCGAATGCGGCGTCGCCGTGCAGCATCAGCGCGAGGATCTTGAACTGATCCTCCTCGTCGAGCAGGTCCTGCTTGGCGCGGACCAGGCCCTCGAGCACCGGGTCGACGGCCTCGAGGTGGCTCGGGTTGGCGGTCAGCGACACGTTGATCTCGTTGTCGCCGAACATCTGGTAGTACTTGCCCTCGGCACCGAGGTGGTACTTCACGTCACCCGAACCGTGCGCCTGCGACGGGTTCAGGTTGCCCTCGAACTCGGTGAAGATCTTCGAGTACGGCTTGCCGACGATGTTGGCCAGCACGTTCAGACGGCCGCGGTGCGGCATGCCGATGACGACCTCGTGCAGCTTGTGCTCGGCACCCTGGTCGATCACCGCATCCATCATCGGGATGACCGACTCGGCACCCTCGAGCGAGAAACGCTTCTGGCCGACGTACTTGGTCTGCAGGAAGGTCTCGAACGCCTCGGCGGCATTCAGCTTGCTCAGGATGTACTTCTGCTCGGCCACCGGCGGCTTGACGTGCTTGATCTCGACCCGCTCCTGCAGCCACTTCTGCTGCTCGGGCTCGAGGATGTGGGTGTACTCCACACCGACATGGCGGCAGTAGGCGTCGCGCAGGATCGACAGGACGTCGCGCAGCTTCATCTTGTCCTGGCCGTGGAAGCCGCCGACGTTGAAGGTGCGGTCGAGGTCCCACAGGGTCAGACCGTAGGTGAGGACGTCGAGGTCGGGATGGCTCTTGCGCGCATCGCTGTCCATCATCAGCGGGTCGATGTCGGCCATCAGGTGACCGCGGCTGCGGTAGGCGGCGATCAGCTCGAGCACGCGGGTCGACTTGTCGACCAGCCCGGCGGGGACGTCCCGGCGCCAGCGGACCGGCTCGTAGGGGACGTGGAAGGCGGTGAAGATCTCGTCGTAGAACGCGTCGTCGAGCAGCAGGTGGTGGATCGTGCGCAGGAAGTCGCCCGACTCCGCACCCTGGATGACCCGGTGATCGTAGGTCGAGGTGAGCGTCATCAGCTTGCCCACGCCCAGCTCGGCGAGCTGCTCGTCGCTGGCGCCCTGGAACTCGGCCGGGTACTCCATCGCACCGGCGCCGATGATCGCGCCCTGGCCCTTCATCAGGCGGGGCACCGAGTGCACGGTGCCGATGGTGCCCGGGTTGGTCAGCGAGACGGTGACACCGGCGAAGTCCTCGGCGGTGAGCTTGCCGTCACGCGCACGACGCACGATGTCCTGGTAGGCGGTGTAGAACTCCGCGAAGCCCATCGACTCGCAGCCCTTGATGGCGGCGACGACGAGGGTGCGGTTGCCGTCCTTGCCGACCAGGTCGATGGCCAGACCGAGGTTGGTGTGGGCCGGGGTGACCACATTGGGCTTGCCGTCGACCTCGGCGAAGTGACGGTTCATGTTCGGGAACGACTTGATCGCCTGGACGATCGCGTACCCGAGGATGTGGGTGAAGCTGATCTTGCCGCCACGCGTGCGCGACAGGTGGTTGTTCACCACGATGCGGTTGTCGATCATCAGCTTGGCCGGGACCGCGCGCACGCTGGTCGCGGTCGGGATCTGCAGCGACAGCGCCATGTTCTTGGCGATCGCGGCGGCCGGTCCGCGGAGGACCACCTTGGTGTCCTCGGTGGCGGCGGGGGTGGCCGCGGGGGCCTTCGCCTTGGCGGTCTGTGAACGGGCGGAGCCGTCGCGGCTGGCGACGCTCTGGCCGGAGGCGGCCTTGGTGGCCGACGACTCGCGGGCCGGGGCCTTGCGGGTGGCGGTGTGCGGGGCGGGGCCCTGATCGAGGGTCACCGGGCGAGACTTCTTCGGCTCGGCAGGGGTGGACGGGGTGGTGGACGGCTGGGCGCCGTTGGTGTTCGCCGCGGGGGCGGGGGCCGCACCCGGTGCGGTGGCGCCGCTGCCGCCGGGCTTGTAGCTCTTCAGGAGGTCATGCCAACTCGGATCCACCGAGTTCGGATCCTTCAAATACTGCTGGTACATTTCCTCGACCAGCCATTCGTTTTGCCCGAAGTCGGTTTCGGATGTCGAACTGCTCACAGCGGTTTCTCGCCTCAATTCCCTCTGGTGCCGGGTCGCCAACTCACGCCCAAAGTCTCTTGTGGAGACAAGTCGTGAACCACCTGAAGATGGTACGCGTCCGGCGTCTGGTCCGTGGCGGGCAGTCCTCCCAGCCGTCCACTGCGATGGAGATCACTGCGCGCCACGCCGCCGGCGCGGGTGTCGAGGCCGCCGACCACCTCATCGGGTGACGTCCTCGGCGCACGACCGACCGCCCGTACCGGGATCGACACCTGCATCCCAGAACGCGCGGTACCTTCCACCAAACGTGATGAGCTCGTCATGTGTTCCCGACTCCACGATCCGCCCGTCGTCGACCACCATGATCCGGTCGGCGCGGGCCGCGGTGGCCAGCCGATGGGCGACGATCACCGAGGTGCGGCGGCGGGTCACCGCGGCGCCTGCGGCCAGCACGGTCGCCTCGGTCGCCTGGTCGAGTGTGGCGGTGGCCTCGTCGAGCAGCAGCAGGTCGGGTTCGACGAGTTCGGCGCGGGCCAGTGCGATCAGCTGCCGCTGCCCGGAGGACAGGCCCTGCCCGCGTTCACCGACCGGATGGCGCATACCGCCGTCGAGTCCGGCGATCATGGAGACGGCCCCGACCGACGCCGCTGCGGCCGTGATCGCGTCTCGATCGGCGTCGGGCCGGCCGTAGGCGATGTTGTCGGCGACCGTTCCGGTGAACAGATGCGGCTCCTGCGGCACCAGGCCGATGTGGCGACGATACCCCTCGAGGGTCAGGTCACGGATGTCGGTGCCGTCCATCCGCACCGACCCGGTGGTGGGGTCGTAGAAGCGGGCGAGGAGCTTCACGATGGTCGACTTGCCCGCACCGGTCCGACCGACCAGCGCCAGGGACGTGCCGGGCGCGATGTGCAGATCCACCCCGGACAGCGCGTCTCGTGCCGCGCCGGAGTAGCGGAAACCGACATTGTCGAGTTCGGCGTCGCCGAGGAACCGGGCGGCGCCGGGATCACGGGCGTCGGGGCGCTCACGCACGGTGGTCTCGGTGCGCAGCAGATCGGCGATCCGACGCAGACCGACCGCGGCCTGCTGATAGCCGTCGAACACCTGCGACAACTGCTGGACCGGCCCGAACAGCAGCGTCAGATACAGCAGGAAGGCGATCAGCGTGCCCGCCGACAACGAGCCCTGCGAGATCTGGTGGGCGCCGACGGCGATCGCGGCCGCGGCCGCGAGGTCGCTCATCAGGGTGATGAACGGGAAGTAGACCGAGATCGCGCGCTGGGAGGTCATCCGGGCGGCCACCCAGTCGCGGGTGCGTGCGGTGAACCGGTGCTGGGCGACGTCGGTGTTGTCGTAGGCCTGGGTGGTCTTGAGTCCGGCGATGTTCTCCTGGAAGTCGGCGTTGACGGTGCTGATCAGTTCCCGCGAGCGCGTGTAGGCGCGTGCGGCGATCCGCCGGAAGACCACGGTGGCGGCGATCATGATCGGGAACACCGGTAACACCAGCACCCCGAGATCGGTGCTGGTCACCAGCAGAGCTGCGGTGACGCCGACCAGGGTGAGCACCGCGACGATGGCCGTCGACAGCCCGGTCTGCAGGAATGTCGAGAGTGCGTCGACGTCGGTGGTCATGCGGGTCATGATGCGACCGGACAGCTCCCGCTCGTAGAAGTCGAGCCCGAGTCGTTGCAGATGGGCGTAGCTGCGGATCCGCAGGCCGAACAGCACCCGTTCACCGGCCCGCGTCGAGTAGAGCGTCATCAGCGCGGTGGCCACCCAGCCGACGGCGACGGTCACCAGACCGATCCCGGTGGCGACGAGCAGGGTGCGTTCGTCGGAGCGGGTGGCCGCGTCGATGACCGTACGTGCCAGCCCCGGGAACACCAGTCCGGTGAGGGTGTCCACGGTGATCGCCACGATCGCCACCGCCATCAGCAGACGCACCGGACGCAGCAGCGCCCACAGCGAGAACCGGGGGTTGTCGGCGCGCATCGCGGCGACGTCGACCTGCGGGTCCTCGTCGGCGGGGGGCAGCGCCTCGACCGCGGCGAGCAGCCGGGGGGTGGCCGGCATCGAACCGAGCGCACCCGAGACCCCGCCGCCGCGTCCGCCACGCGCACCGCCCGGCCCACCGGCGGGTGCCGGGGTGCTCGGTGAGACACGTTCGGGGGCGTCGGGCGCCTCGTCGGGCCACAGCGCGCGTTCGAGTTCGGCGGTCGGTGCCAGGATGACCGGCACCTGTGGCTGTTCCGGGCGGCTCGGTGAGAGCAATGCCCGGAACTGCGGGCAGCGCTCGTCGAGTTCGGCGACGGTACCGATGTCGACCAGCCGTCCCTCGTCGAGGACGGCGACACGGTCGGCGAGCATCAGCGTCGACCGGCGGTGCGCCAGCACCAGCATGGTCGGGCGCGCCCGGTCGGCCCCGTTCTCGCCGGTCGTCGCCGGGCCGCGGGCGCGCAGCCCGCGCAGGATGCGCCCCTCGGTGGCGGCGTCCACGGCCGACGTGGCGTCGTCGAGGACCAGCACACGCGGGCGGGCGTAGAGGGCGCGGGCCAGCGCGATCCGCTGCCGTTGCCCACCGGACAGGGTCAGGCCGCGTTCGCCGACGACGGTGTCGAAACCGTCGGGTAGCGCCTCGATGAACTCCAGGGCATCGGCGGCGTCGGCGGCTGCTCGCAATCGGGGATCGGCGACGGCGGTGCCCGGTGCGCGGGGTTCGCCGAGGGTGATGTTGATCGCGATGGTGTCGGAGTAGAGGAACGGCTCGTCGAACACCACACTCACCGCCTCACGCAGGGCGGCAGGGGAGAGTTCGGCGAGGGGATGTCTTGCCGGCGAGCCGGTTTCGTCGGATACGGGTTCGATCAGGGCGATCTGTCCGGAATCGGGGCGCCGATACCGGACCACCAGGTCGGCCAGGGTCGACTTGCCCGATCCGGGTGGTCCGACCACGGCCACGCATTCACCCGGCGCGATCTGCAGGTCGATCCCGTCGAGCACGGTGCGCCCGTCGTGGGCGAAGACGACATCGGTCAGGTCCACTCCGAGCGGCCCGTCGGGGAGGGTGCCGGTGGCGGTCTCGTCCGGGTCGGCCGGTGCGTCGATGACGTCGTAGACACGCTCGACGGCGGCCCGGGCCAGCTGGGCGCTGACCACGAGGTTGGTCAGCAGCCGGGCCAACGCGGTCATCGACGTGACATAGGTGGCGAAGGCCAGGAAGGTGCCCGCGGTGATGGTCCCGTGCAGGGTCAGGTACCCGCCGACGGCGATCACCGCCACCATCCCGAGCTGGGGGATGGCGGCCATCGTGGGGGTGAACCGGGCATTGATCTTCCCGGCGCGCAGGCGTTTGCCGAACAGGTCGCGTCCGAGCCCGACGAGCTCGTCGACCGCGCGGGACTCCTGGCCGAAGCCCTTGACCACGCGGACACCGGTGACGGTCTCCTCGACGTGCTGGGCGACGTCGGCCGCGGCCTGCTGGGCCGACCAGGTGGCGGCGAACAGCCGACGACGGTTGCGCACCACCGACAATGCGACCAGCGGCAGGATCGCCAGCGCGATCAGGGTGAGCAGCGGTGACAGGTAGGCCATGATGCCCAGGGCGATCACCACCTGCACCGCGGCACCCGCCGACAACGGGACCATCGCCAGCAGGCCCTGCACGATCTGCAGGTCCGAGATGGAGCGGGACACGATCTGACCGGTGCGGATCTGTCCCTGGCCGGCGCCGTCGAGATGCAGGATCGTGTCCAACAGTCGCAGGCGCAGCGAGTTCTGCACCTCCACCGACAACCGGCCCGCGGTGAGCCGTCGGCCGAACTGACACACGTAGCGCACCACCGCGAGCCCGATCAGCAGCGCGACGATCACCGAGATGGTCAGCCCGGTGGTCGCCACGGACGGATGGGTCGCCCGGTCGAGGGCGGCCTTGGACAGCAGGGGTGCCACCAGGTCGACGGCCACCGCGATCAGAGTGACCGTCAGGGTGATCACCACCAGCCTGCGATGGTGCAGGCAGTCTGCGGTGAGCCGGCTCAGCCAGCCGGTGGCCGGTGGTGCGGTGTCGCCGTCGGGGTCGCGGGCGACTCGGACCTCGGCGGTCCGGGTGTCCGGAAGCGACCGGGTCACTTCTTCCCGGTCGGCAGCCCCGGTTCGGTGATCACGGAGCCGTCGATCGTCCAGAACGCGGGGGCCGGGCCGAACGCCTCACGGGCATTGGCGATGACCCGCTTGCCCAACGCGCGGTTGCCGACGCCACCGATCACCGCCCCGATACCGGCCGGGAGCACGCGGCCGATCAGCAGCGGGGCGCGCTTGAACGCGTACTTCTTGGCGACCCGATTGATCAGTGTCCGGTTGAGCGAGGTGAACGAGCCGCCGGGCACCGACGCACCGCCGAGCCGGCGCAGTGCGCCACCCTGGGTGCCGACCACCCGGCCGAGCCGCGCCAGACCCTCCTCGCCGAGCGCGACGGTGAGCACCAGCGTCTTGCGCCGTTCCACCTCGTGCACACCGATGCCGTGCACCTCGGCGACGGCCAGCGCGAGCAGCGCCGACGCCTCCAGGAACAGGGCGGTCTCGCCGGTCACCGCGCCGAGGGCGGTGATGGTCCCGACGCCGGGGACGGCGGCGGTGGCGCCGACCGCACTGCCCGAGCCGGTGACCGTGGTGAGATACCGCTTCTCGAGTCGGGTGATGATCTGTGCGGGGGATTCGGCGGGGTACTTCTCGCGCAGCGAGCGCACGTACTTGGCGACGGCGGGCGCCTGCAGGCGCTGCGCCTTGTCCAGGAGGTTGCCGGTGACCACGACCGTCTTCGACGGCGGGGCGTCGGATTGCCGAGCGTTCATGCGGTGGGTACCCAGTTCTGTGCGGGCACGACTTCGGCGGGTCGTGGCGGGGGTGGGGGTGTGCCGTCGCCGAACGGCGAACCGCCGAGCTCCTCACGGTGATGCGGGGTCAGCCAGTTGCGTAGGTCCGGGCCCTGCGGGACGACGCCGGTCGGATTGATGTCGCGGTGGACGATGTAATAGTGCTGCTTGATCTGGGCGAAGTCGGTGGTGTCGCCGAAGCCCGGGGTCTGGAACAGGTCACGCGCATAGGCCCACAGCACCGGCATCTCCGACAGCTTCGTGCGGTTGCACTTGAAGTGCCCGTGGTAGACCGGGTCGAAGCGGGCCAGGGTGGTGAACAGCCGGATGTCGGCCTCGGTGATGGTGTCGCCCACCAGATAACGCCGGGTCGAGAGTCGTTCGGAGAGTTCGTCGAGTTTGGTGAACAGCCGGACGTAGGCCGAGTCGTAGGCGTCCTGGCTGCCGGCGAATCCGCAGCGGTACACCCCGTTGTTGACCTCGGTGTAGATGCCCTTGGCCACCTCGTCGATCTCGGCGCGCAGGTGCTCGGGGTAGAGCTCGGGGGCGCCGGGCCGGTGGAACTCGGTCCATTCCAGCTCGAAGTCGACGGTGATCTGCGGGAAGTCGTTGGTGACCACCTCGCCGGTGGCGACCTCGACGACCGCCGGGACGGTGATGCCCTTGGGATAGCCGGGGAACCGCTTCTCGTAGGCGTCCTTGAGGCGGGGGATGCCCAGGACCGGGTCGACGCCACCCGGGTCGAGGTCGAATGTCCACGAGTCGGCGTCGTGGGTGGGTCCGCACAAGCCCAGTGAGATGGCGTCCTCGAGGCCGAGCAGGCGGCGCACGATCAGCGTGCGGTTGGCCCAGGGGCAGGCGCGGGCGGCCACGAGACGGTAGCGGCCCGCCTCGACGGGGTAGCCGTCGCGGCCGTCGCGGGTGATCCGCGTGGTGATGTACTTCGTGTCGCGCACGAACTCCTGGCCACCGGTGACGTAGATGCCCTGGCCGGTGGGGTTCTCGTCGGGGGTGCTGGTGTCTTGGGCCATGTGTTCCACAGTAATGAAGGAATACGACACGTGGCCGGATCCGTCGGGCCACTTGGCCGGACCTCCTCGGAGCGGTATATTCCACATGGAATATTTCGTACGGGGCAGTGTGGGAGGACGCGTGAGCAAGCGACCGTTGGCACCGATGGCGATCCTGGTCCTCGGGCTCGTCGGGGAACGTCCGATGCATCCGTACGAGATGGTCCAGACCACCCTCGAACGCAAGGAGGACCGACTCGCACGGTTCCGCCCGGGGACGCTCTATCACGCCGTCGATCGCCTCGCCGCCGACGGACTGATCGAGGTCCACGAGATCCAGCGCGAGGGCAACCGGCCCGAACGCACCGTCTACACCATCACCGAGGCCGGTACCGAGGCCCTCGCCGAGGCCCTCGAACTGATCCTGGGGCGCCACCCCGTCGAGTATCCCGAGCTCTATCTCGCCCTGGCCGAGTCGCATTCGCTGCCGCGCAGTCGCGTCATCGAACTGCTCTCGGCGCGCCTGGACGCCATGCGCACCGATCTCGACGACTGCGTCGATGCGCTGGAAATCGTTCGGGCACAGGGAAAACCGGAGATGTTCTTCCTCGACGGCGGCTGTCGGGTCGCCACCCTGCGCGCACAGATCGAGTGGGTGGAGGACCTGCTCATCCGACTGCGCGAGGGCACCATCGAGTGGCTCGACGATCCCGGTTCGCCGTACTCCCACCCACATTCGTCTTCCGAGGCCGATCGGCCCGCGAACCAGAAAGCCTTGAACCCATGACCATGCCCACCTTTGCGCCGGTCACCAACCGGCCCTGGTTGTCGCTCATGGCGTTGTGCGTCGGATTCTTCATGATCCTCGTCGACGTGACCATCGTCGCCGTTGCGCAACCCCAGATCCAGGTGGCCCTGCACACCGACGTCAACGGCGTCGTCTGGGTCACCAGCGCCTACCTGCTGACCTACGCCGTCCCCCTGCTGATCACCGGTCGCCTCGGCGACAAGTTCGGACCCAAGCGCGTCTACCAGGTGGGCCTGCTGGTCTTCACCGCGGCGAGCGTCTGGTGCGGATTCTCCACGAGCATCGGCGAACTCATCGCCGCCCGCGCCTTCCAGGGTGTCGGCGCGGCCCTGATCACGCCGCAGACCATGGCACTGATCACCCGCATCTTCCCGCCGGAGAAGCGTGGCGCGGCGATGGGTGTGTGGGGCACCGTCGCCGGCGTGGCGACCCTGGTCGGCCCGCTGCTCGGTGGCATCCTCACCGACTCCCTGGGATGGGAGTGGATCTTCTTCGTGAACCTGCCGGTCGGCATCATCGGCCTGGTCCTGGCCGCCACGCTGGTTCCCGACGTCGAGACCCACGACCACAGCTTCGACTGGATCGGCGTCATCCTGTCGGCGGTCGGCCTGTTCGCCCTCGTCTTCGGCATCCAGGAAGGCGAGACCTACAACTGGTCCGGCGGGATCTGGGCGCTGATCGTCGGCGGTCTGGCCGTGATGATCCTGTTCATCTACTGGCAGTCCAGGATTCGCACCGAACCGCTGGTGCCGCTGTCGTTGTTCCGCGACCGCAACTTCACCCTGTCCAACGTGGGCATCGCCTCGATGGGCTTCGCGATCTCCGGACTGATGATCCCCACCATGTTCTTCCTGCAGCTGGTGGGCGGGATGTCGCCGACCCGCTCGGCGTTGATGATGGTCCCGCAGGCCCTGCTCACCGGCATCCTGGCGCCGATCATCGGTCGTCTGCTCGACCGCACCCACCCGAGTGCGATCATCGCCAGCTCGCTCCTGCTGCAAGGGATCTCGGTGGGGTGGCTCGGCCTCATCACCCGTCCCGAGACCCCGGTCTGGGAACTGATCATCCCGCTGTGTCTGATGGGTGTCTCGTCGGCGGGTATCTGGGCGCCGCTGGCGGCCACCGCCACCCGCAACCTACCCTGGTATCAGGCCGGCGCCGGTGCCGGTGTCTACAACACCACCCGGATGATCGGATCGGTGATCGGCGCGGCCGCGGTCGGCGCGATCATGCAGACCCGTCTGGCCGCCGAACTGCCCGGCGTGGACACCACCGAGCACTCCGACACCGTCGGCCGGCTGCCGGCGATCATCCGCGAACCGTTCGCCACCGCGCTGGGACAGTCCCTGTACCTGCCCGCGCTGGTGCTTCTCGTCGGTGCGGTCGCCACCCTGTTCCTCAAGCGGCCCCCGCATCAGGCGACGCCGTCGGGTGCGGCGGCCCGGATCGCCGAGGGCGAGGTCGAGGAGGCCGGGGCCGCCTGAACCGTGTGACCTCGCAGACCCGTGTGCCCCCGGACCGCCGTCCGGGGGCACACCGGTATCCGGGTGCTGCCGGGCCCCGATGGGCCCGAGTGGCCGACACCGCGTGGATGCCTCCGCGGAACTGTCGGGGCGAGATCGTACCGTTATGGGCATGCGCATCCTGCACACCTCCGACTGGCATCTCGGCCGTACCTTCCACGGCGTCGAGTTGCTCGCCGATCAGCGTCGCGCGCTCGGCCACCTCGCCGAGATCGTCGCCGCGGAGTCGGTGGACGTGGTGGTGGTGGCCGGTGACATCTACGACCGGTCGGTGCCGTCGGCCGACGCGGTGACCGTCTACGACGAGGGGCTGGCCGCCATCGCGGCCGCCGGGGCCACCCTCGTGGTGACCTCGGGCAACCACGATTCGCCCACCCGTCTCGGCGCGGGCTCGGCATTCGCCGCCGCCGGCGGCCTGCATCTGCGCACCACGATCGCCGGGATCGACCGGCCGGTGATGCTCGCCGACGAGTACGGCGAGGTGGCCTTCTACGGCATCCCGTACCTCGAGCCGGAGACCGCCCGACGCGAACTCGGCGTCGCCGACGCCCGCGGTCATCAGGGCGTACTCGACGCGGCGATGGCACGTATCCGCGCCGACCTCGCCGAACGTCAGGTGCGGTCGGTGGTCTCCGCACATGCCTTCGTGGTGGGTGGGGAGGCCACCGGATCGGAACGGTCGATCAGCGTCGGTGGAGTGGAAACCGTTGGTGCCGAGACCTTCTCCGGGGTCGACTACACCGCCCTGGGGCATCTGCACTCGCCGCAGCAGGTCACCGAGGCGGTCCGCTACAGCGGCTCACCGCTGCCGTACTCCTTCGGTGAGCGCTCGCACCACAAGGCGGTGTGGATCGTCGATCTCGACGCCGACGGGCTCGCGGAGGTCCGCAGGCACGACCTGCCGGAGGTGCGGGGACTGAGCGCGGTGTCGGGGACCCTCGACGACCTGCTCACCGACGCCGCATACGCAGACGCCGAGGAACACTACGTGGAGGCCACCCTCACCGATGCGGTGCGGCCGCTCGACGCGATGCGCCGGCTGCGGGAGCGCTTCCCGTATGCGGTCCACGTGCGTTGGGAGCGGCCCGAGACCACCGAACGCACCGACTACTCGTCACGGGTGCGGGGGCGGACCGATTCCGAGATCATCGCGTCCTTCATCACCGATGTGCGCGACGACCCGTCCCGCGCCGAGCGGGCACTGATCGAGCAGGCGCTGCGCGCGGTGGTCGGTGAGCCGGAGGTTGCCATCGCCGACTCCGGCGAGCAGGGTGCACTGTTCGAGCTCGAACTGCCCGCGGCGGAGTCGGCGTGAGGCTGCATCGCCTGCGGATGCAGGCGTTCGGGCCCTTTGCCGACGAGCAGGTCGTCGACTTCGACGACCTCGGCACCGACGGACTGTTCCTGCTGCACGGGCAGACCGGTGCGGGAAAGACGACGGTGCTCGACGCGGTGGCCTTCGCCCTGTTCGGGCGGGTGCCCGGAGCTCGTGACACCAACCGGCGTCTCCACTCCGATCATGCTCCGGCAGAGCAGGTCCCGGAGGTGGAGCTGGAGGCCACGATCGGTGGCCGCAGGATGCGTATCGTCCGTTCGCCCGAGTATCAGCGGCCCAAGAAGCGGGGGACCGGCACCACCAAGGTCCAGGCACACGGCACCCTCGTCTGGGTCGACGGGTCCGGTCCCGATCTGACCCGCCTGCCCGAGATCGGTGAGGCCGTCACCCGGTTGCTCGGGATGAGCGCCGACCAGTTCTTCCAGGTGGTCTTGCTGCCGCAGGGGGAGTTCGCCCGGTTCCTGCGTGCCACCTCCGACGAGCGGGAACAGTTGCTGGAGCGGCTGTTCGACACCGAACGTTTCGGTGACATCGAGGAGTGGCTGCGGGAGCGGGCACGGCGCAGTGCGGCGAAGCTCGACGAGAAGGCCGGCACGCTCGACCGTATCGCCGGTCAGATCACCGGTGTCAGCGGTGCCGAGACCCCTGCCGAGCCGGATCTCGACTGGGCGCAGCAGTGTCTGGAGGTCGCCCGCGACCAGGCCGACGCCGCTCAGAAGGCCGCCGCTGCCGCCACCGCCGACCTCGATCGCGCGCGCACCGCCCATCAGGACGGGATGCGGACGGTCGATCTGCGTCGGCGTGGCGTCGACGCCGCTGCCCGACTCACCAAGCTCGATGCCGGCAAGGACGAACTCGAGAAGGTCACCACGGCATTGGCCGCCGCTCGGCGGGCGGCGACGATCCTGCCGGTCGCCGATGACCACCTCCGTGCGCAGAAGGCCGCGACCGCAGCCCATTCCGCCTGCGCCGATGCGCTGGCCGCGCTCACCGCCCTCGACGACGGGGCTGCGGTCTGCGGCGCCCGGAGCGCCGGTGACGAGGTTTCCGACGCCGGAGATCTCGACACCGCCCTCGATACGGCGGTCAGCCGCTGGACGGGGGAGTCGGCCCGCTGGGAACCGTTGGCGCAGCGGATGTCGCGCCGTCCGGGGCAGATCGCCGAGATCGAACGTCTCGACGCCGCGATCGGGGCCGCCGGCCGTCGGCTCGACGAGCTCGATGCGGCGCTGGCCGACGCCCCGGCGCGCCGCGAGACCGCCGTCGCGGCGCTGACCGCCGCGCTCGACGCCCGCTCGGAGGTCACCAGGCTCCGTGAACAGCACGAGCGGCTCACCACCATCGGGAAGGCCGTCACCAGTCGGGATGCCCTGGTCGCAGAGATCACCGCAGCCGAGACCGCGGTCGCCGAGGCCCGTGACGCCCACGCCGCGGCACGCGATCACCGCCAGGATCTCCGCGAACGTCGGCTGACGGGGATGGCCGCCGAACTCGCCGCCGAACTGACCGACGGTCAACCGTGTGTGGTGTGCGGTTCCGTTGCCCACCCGGCGCCCGCCTCGCGCACCGACGACGCGGTGATCGCCGAATCCGCAGAGCGGGCGGCCGGGGCCGCCGAAGACCGCGCGGCCGAGCACCGGCGTCGCGCCGAGTCCGAACTCGCCGTTCTCACCGAACGGCGCACCCACGTCCTGGCGATCGCCGGTGAGGCATCCCGGGACGAGGTCGTCACCGAATTCACTAGGGTCGCCCGCGAACTGGGTGAGGCCGAACGGCTGGTCGCCCAGATCGCCCAGCGCGAGAACGCGGTGGCCGCCGTCGACACCGAGGTCGAGTCGTGGCGCACCGAACACAGCCGGGTCGCCGCGGAGCGGTCGGGCACGATGGAACGTCACACGGCCCTCCGGACGGCCGTCGACGAGCTCGACGCCGAGGTCACCGAGGCGACGGGTGGATCGATGGACATCGCGGCACGCCGCACCGAGCTCGCCGAACTGTGCACGCGCGCCAAGGCATTGCGCGAGGCACGACGCGAGGCATCGGCGTGGACGCGCCGTCGCGACGAGATCGCCGCCAACCTCGGTGACCTGTGTATCGCACAGGGATTCCCGGACGTGGGTGCTGCCCGCGCGGCATCTGCGGCACCCAAGCAGATCGTCGCGTGGGAGGACATGCTCACCCGTGCGGCCCAGATGCGCGCCGCGGCGCGCGAGACGCTCACCGATCCGGCCGTCGTCGCCGCGATGGATTCCGAACCCGTTGACGTCGAGAGTCTTTCGTCCAGGCTCGCCGACGCCCAGACGAGGCACGAGCAGGCCGCCCGGGTGCATGCGATCGCCGGGGAACGACTGCACGGACTGGAGGGTGTGGTCGCCGAGTTCTGGGCTGCACTGGACGCCATCGCACCGCTGCGCGCCAAACACGCCGAGGTGTCGGGGTTGGCCGAACTGTTCGCCGGTCGCGGCCAGAACGCGCGCAAGATGTCCTTGCATGCCTATGTACTCGCCGCACGCCTCGAAGAAGTGCTGGTGGCCGCATCGGCGCGGCTGCGTCAGATGTCGGCCGGCCGTTACGAGTTCGTCCACTCCGATGCCGTCGGACCGCGCGGCCGGCGGGGCGGACTCGGTATCGAGGTGCGCGACGAGTACACCGGTGCGGTGCGGGCCACCACCACGCTGTCGGGTGGCGAGACCTTCTATGCCTCCCTTGCGCTGGCACTCGGCCTCGCCGACGTGGTGTCGGCGGAATCCGGCGGGCGCGTACTCGACACCATCTTCATCGACGAGGGCTTCGGCACGCTCGATCCGGAGGCCCTCGACGAGGTGATGGGTGTCCTCGACGAACTGCGCTCCGGCGGACGTGTGGTCGGCGTCGTCAGCCACGTCGACGAGCTCCGCGCACGTATCCCGTCGCAGCTGCACGTGCTGCGCGGGGAGAGCGGCTCGACCATCCAGGTGGAGTCCGCGGCAGCAGTGGGGTAGCGGCTCGGCGAGAGGCCGCGAAACGCCGTGACCAGCCGACTTGGGATCGTGGCACTCCGTACGCTAATGTTGTGCTCGCCCAATGAGCCCCCGTAGCTCAGGGGATAGAGCGTCTGCCTCCGGAGCAGAAGGCCGCAGGTTCGAATCCTGCCGGGGGCACCGCAGTTTACGCAGGTCAGGCGGTATTTCCGCCCAAGCGTACCGCGCGAGTTCCATTCGGGTTCGATTCGACCCATGACGTTTCGGTCAACCGTTGAGACAAGACGGCCCCGGTCGGTGTTGGAGCACCTTCCGAGGCCTCGGCCCAACGGAAAGAGACTCCGATGAACCGTCATCGCAGCATATCCACCTACGCCCTGACCGTCATGGTCACTCTGGCGTTCTACCTCGTCCCCCTCGGAATCATGGCCGCGGCCGTGCAACTCGGTCTGCACGCCGATCCACCCACTCGCTCCCAGGCCTCGGCCACCACCAGGGGTGCCCATCCGGGGGACACCCTCGGAGCAGAGGTGCGCCTGGCGGACCCCATCCTGCTGCTCGTCGGTGACGACAACGGCGACGGCGTGATCGACGAAGACGAGTCCGGTTGGGACTGCACCACCATGGGCAACCTGATCTGCGGTCCGGTGATCGCATGACAACCCTCGAAGCCCTCGACGTCATTGTCGCTGCCCGCCAGGCAATCACGACCGCAGGCAACGACACTCGCTCACCCTCGGTCGCCGAAGTCGTTCAGGCCGCAGACCGACTCTCGATCACCCTCGGCGAGGCCCTGGGGGTGACCCGATGAGCGCCGAGCACTGGGGCCTGCACACCGGGCCAGCGACCTACGTCGGCATGAGCGGTCGACTCGACATGCCATGCCGGATCGTGCGATTCCGGCGGGATTGCGTGATGGTGCGTTTCGGTGACCAGCCCGCCGAACTCGTCCACCCTGACCACCTGCGGCAGGTGACCCGATGACCGGCCGCCACACCGTCGAGCACGACTACACGAACGCGTACCACTCCAACCTCCTCGACCGGTTCTACGACACATGGGGTCTCGGAGACGACGAGGTCTCGCGCCGGTACCGCGGCGACCGCCGACACAGCCTCGACGAGGTGAACGCATGACGGTCACCATCCGACAGACCGGCGAACCGTCAAGGTCCAAGCAAGCGGGCCCGTGCTGGATTCGGGCGTTCACCGACACCGATCCGGTCTACGCCACCACCGCCCCAAAGGAACTCACTCCCGCCGTCGGTACGACGCTCATCGTCGAGGGCAAGGTGATCCTGAAGCGAGCCACCCGAACCAGCACCGACCGCAGGCGATGGGAACTCACCGTCACCGGCCGACCCGAAGACACCGTCGCCGTGTCCCTCGGCTCACCGCAGAGCATCGACGCGCTCCTCACCGGCGTCAGCGAGGTGATCGCGTGACCGACGCAATCGTCATCCACGGGTGGTGTGCGAACTTCTGCCAGAGCGCGATATGTGGCGACCTGCCGACGAATGGCGCCGATCCTGACGAACACGGACGGTGGTGCCATTCGCGAACAATGTTCGTCGAGGGGATCGACGTCGGCGGCCACCAGCGGGTGGCGTACGTCGAGGCCGTCGCGGAGTACGTGCACGGCGTGCTCACTCCCGAGCAGAACGCGCTGCACAACCGGCTCTATAACGTCGTCGGTTTGTCCATCGTGGGCGGTCCCGATCCCGACATCGTGCTCACGGCCGGCGAGGCACGCCAGTTGGCTGCGGCGCTCAATCACTTCGCCGACGTTGTGACGGGCATCGACCGCCCAGCACCGCGATACCGCTGAACCTTCAACCGCCCTGACGGTCCACCACGGTGCTCATCACCGCGGTTGGCGGGTTCGACTCCCGCACGGGCACTGAAGACCTACCCGACCCAACCGAGGTAGGCCGTCGTCCTCGCAGAGCCCGACGCAAACCAGCCTGCTCGACTCAAACCCAGTCCCTCGCAGTCGACGAGGGCCACCGATCCCGTCGTCGCGAAACGAGACCAGGTGCCACATGGTTACCGCCTACCCGTCGGGTCAGGTGGCAATCGGACGTGGCCCAGATGCGATATGGGGTGATGGACTCGTGGGTCGACGGTGTGAGGGATCGACACCGGCACCAGTCCGCCCGTAGGGCGGCCCGCTGGCAGTGCAACCCGGCAACCACGGTCATGATGACCGTGACGACTATCCGGATGAGTCTGCGGGACCCCGCAAAGTGCCGTTTGACGACCATCACCGAACAGACGAAATAGGTCCCCGGCGCCGGGAAGCTATTCGTTGCCATCACCAAACAGACCACTTCCCGGACCCAGAAGATGGTCTGCCCGCGTCCTGGGGACGGCCCAAGACGGCCACACCGACCCTCGGACCAATCACACCGAGATCCGGCCGAATCCAGACGAATCAGGGGCCAATCCGAGCCAATCCGAGAGGTCCCACGAACGTCTGCGAGAGCGTCGCCGGGAGAGAAAAAACGCGATAGATAAATCGCGCACTCCCCCCCTGAGTGCCGCCCCCCTGTGCGCAGAGTTTCGACCCGCCCCTCCCCTGACGAGGGCATAAGCGCTGGTCAGATGGGTAGACCGGCCGCGCGGTCTTGCTGGCACTTGCGCGGCCGGTCTGTGCGGGCAGTCATATCCCCATTGCCATGCTTTGCTCTCGGCGGCTCAGGCTCGAGGGCGCGGTGCGTGGCGACCGTGGTCAGCGTCGAGGTCGTCGGCCTCGGGGTGGTGGGGTGTCGTCGGTGGTGGCTGGTGTGTCGTGGTCGTCGGTGTAGCCGGTGACGATCGCGGGTTGCACCATCAGTATTCCCCAGACACGGCGCGCGCGGAGGACACGCTGCCGTACGAGCTGGTGTACCTGCTCGACAGTGAGGTCCAGGCGTTCGGCGGCGTCGCCGACGGGTAGGAACTCGTCGTCATCGTCGGTGGCGTAGTACGGAGGTACGTAGTCCATGGGGTCTCGTAGGCCGGGGCCGCGGGGCGCGAGGGCTCGTAAGCCGGTGGCGCGCCCCGCGGCGATCCGATCAGGGTGGCGACGATCAGGCCGACAGGGTGATCTTGGCGAACGCCTGCGGGCGCAGGACTCCGATCCCGATTCGGGTCTCAGCTCGGAACTTCGCGAGGTTCTTGTCGAACAGGTCGGCGCCGGCGGTGTCGACGTCGATGCGTACACCCTCGCGGACGTAGAGCCGGATCTGGTTCCAGTCGGCGAGCAGTGCGGTACCGACGGGCACGCTGGTCGACAGCAAGCGCGGGATGGTGCCGAACACGTTGTTGCTGGGGCCGGTGCTGTCGGGCGAGTAGCCACCGGTGGCGAGGAACGCGCCGTCCTCCTCTTCACGAGCGAGGTCGATTGCCTCGGCGTCGGTCGGGTGCAGCACCCACGCCGTGGGCTTCTCGTTCTTGATCTCCATCGCGGTGCGCGCCTTGCGCAGGGTGGTGATCGGATCGGTGGCGTACGCCTGGGTGGTGATCCCGGTGGTCGCCAGGATGCCGGTGAAGGTCTCGCCGGTGCCGGCGCCCGAGATCATCTGGGACTCGATCGCACTGAGCACACCCTCCTGCAGTTCGGACCGCAGCCACCGTTCCACCTCGGCGTGGTCGTCGAGCAGACGCAGCGGCACGGCCTCGGAGAGGTGAGCCACAACGCGGGCCCGATCGGTGACGGGCTCGAAGGTGAAGGTCGAGGTGGGCTTGAGAGTACCGTCGGCCACCGGGGCGGCAAGGTTGGTGCGCACGGTCTGCCGGTAGAACTCGAAGGCGTTGCCGGTCAGGCTCTGCCGGTTCACGACGAGATCGATCAGCCGCTCGGCGTGCGGCTTGGTGACGACGTCGGTCGCGACGAGACTCGGGATGTCGACCGATCCGGACACGACGGCACGCTGCTCACCGCCCATCGAGCGCAGGGCAGTCGCGGCACGGGCAGCCCACCCGGCGCCGAGGCCGGCATGGTCTCGCACCACACGGCCCGCCTCGGTAAGACTGTCGCCTCGGCGGGCTTCGGCGGCGAGTTCCTCGATCCGCTCGTCGAGCGCGGTGATCTGATCGGACAGCGAGCGGAACTCGGTGTCCTCGGCGTCGGAGAGATCCTCGGCGCCACGGGCTTCGGCGTCGCCGACGATGTCCTTGCGGGCGGCGATCGCGTCGTCGCGACGACGGATCAGTCGAGCGAGTCGCGGGTCGCGGGCAGCGAGCCCGGCCAGCTGGTCAGCAGTGAACATGGTGGTGTCCTTCTCGGTGTGAATGCCCAACGGCGACAGCAGGTGTCGCGGGCGTAAGAATTGAGTGGAATCGACGGCGTGTCCAGTGCCAGGACTTCAACGTCTGCGAATCCCGGAGTGCCACCAGGAGTCTCGGTGCGCCCAGTGCCAGGGCCGACCACCTACTCGCTGCCATCAACGCTATCACCCGACGTCGAGATCTCTGACCAGCGAGGAAGATCGGAGGTGTCGGGTGCGGTGGTCGGCGTCGAGATCAAGCCCTGTTCCCGCCACACCTCGCGGGTGATCTCCACCTCACGATCGGCCAGTTCGGCGTCGAGCTCGGCGCGTTCGATCTCGTCGGCGGCCGCGGTGATCGTGCGGTGTTCGAGTTCATCGAGGACCGCAGAGGCCTGTGCCTGTGCCCAGGAACGGAACCCGGGGGCGGTCACCGCGGCCAACAATCCGACGAGGTGGTCTCGCAGGACTGTCAGCTCGGCGACGCTCATCGACCGCAGAGCCGCGGCAGTCGGATCGGTGGGGGTGCTCATCGGGTGGCCTTTCGGGTGGTGTGGGCGGCGCGACGGGCTCGGCGCGCCTGGTTGTCGAGTCGGGCATCGAGGCACTGCTGGCAGGTCCAGCCGTGGAACGAACCCTTGAACACGCGGCACGGACCACCGCACTGCCGGCACACGAACGGTGTGGCGTCTGAGCGGGTCCGGGGGTGCTTGGGAGGTTTCATGCTGCGGAGTCCTTTCGGGGCTTGCGAGGTCGGGAGGTCTTGCTCGGAATGCGGGCGGCGAGCACCATGTCGGTCGCCGGTTGCTCGTCGGCCCAGGAGGTGCAGCGGTCCAGAACCGGACACGCCTGGCACAGGCGGCGGGCGGTCTCGTGGCGATACTCGAGCTCGTCGAGGTCCTCGTCGAGGGCGGCGGCATCGAACAGGGCCGACCGGCCGACGCACGCGGCGCCGGCCAGATCGGTGGTCCCTCGGAGGACCTGCTCGAGCAGCGGCACCGGTCCCGGTTCCTGACGATCGTTGCGGTGCTGGCGGGTGCGGGCGCTCACAGGTTCAGCGACCGCTCGGGGGTCAGGCGCTCGCTCAGCTCTCCGATCCACTCCGGTGGCGTGGTGAGGTCACCGGACCGGCGTGACTGCTCGCGACACGTCGAGGCGGCCCACATCCACCCGCGGTGTTCGACGGCCGCGCGGGTCGCGGAGAGCCACTCGGCGTGCGCTTCGAGGATCTCCACGACCTCGGACTGGCGAGCATTCGCCTCGATCAGATGATCCGCGGAACCGTCCCAGGCGCGGCCTGTGTGGAACTCGCACATCTCCGAGAGCTGGTCGAACTGGTCGGATGTGATGGTCATCGGGTGGCCTCCTTGAGGAACCTGAAGGGGTTGCGAATGAACTGGCGTTGACGGCGGGAGGAGCGTGGCCACGAGATCGGCACACAGCTCAGGTGCTGCCCGTGGTTGATGTCCGGTTTGAAGGTCATCCGGTAGCGGCATACCCCGCAGAGAGAATCAGGGCGTTTCATGCGATACGCCCCTGACCTGGGGAAAGTACGCATAGCACCCACGAAAAGTATGAACTGATTGTGTGCGCGCGCGGGAGGTGAACCTTAAAATGCGTGCTATGCGTGCTGTTCCTGGTCATCAGACCTCCTCATCGAGGTCGGTCATGACGGCAATTCCGGTCCTCCAGCGTTTCCCGTTCGACGGGCTTCCGGCCCGGTAACCGAGACGGTCGAGTGCAACCCCGAACGCCTTCTGGGACATCGGCTCGGAGCCATCGGTGACGGCCCACTTTGTCCAGGCGTCGTGGAGTTGGGTCGTTGTCGCCTTGAGCGCCGGTGACGAGGTCACACAGACGTCGGCAACGAACCTCGCGACCGCATCGGAATCGCGCTGGTAGGCATCGGTGGCCACCTTCACCGATTCGGGCTCGTTCAGCCCCCCACCGTTGACATACGCGCGGTATCCGGCCAGTGCCCACCCGAGGACTGCATCGGCCTCGGCTGCCAGCTTCTCGTCCAACTGGGGGTCACGCTCGGCCACCGGAACGACCACGTCGAAGGGCACGACACGGATTCGACGCCAGATCGCGGGGTCGTCACCCGAGACCTTGGGCAGGAAGTTCGTGATCAGCAGCGGGGTGTGCGACGGCTCAAACTCGACGAAGTCCTGACGCATGCGGCGGGCCCGGATGGTGTCACCGCCGGTCAGACGCTTCATCGTTGCCTCGGCCAGGCGCCGGTCCTTCTCCGACTCGCTGACCGCGACGAGACGGCGCCCCATGAGATCCATTTCTCCGGTGGGATGTGCGCCCTGGCGGTGCATGAACAGGTCTGGTTCGACCGTGCTCCCGTAGTCGCCCAGCGCGTGCAGCAGCGCCTTGTACATGGTGCCCTTGCCGTTGGCGCCGGTGCCGGTGAGGATCGGCAGGACGTGCTCAACGACGCGGCCCAGCAACGCGACTCCGGCCACCCGCTGCAAGTACATCCGAACCTCGGCATCGGGCAGCACTCGCTCGATGAACCTCGGCCACGACGACGCCACAGCATCCGGGGCGTAGGCCGCCGTGGTCACCTTGGTGATGCGGTCCGCGGGGTTGTGCGACGACACTGTGAGCGTGCGCAGATCGACGGTGCCCGATGCGGTGTTGAGGAGGTACGGGTCGGCATCGAGGTCGGCAACCGAGCACGCGAATGGTGTGAGCGCGGACGCGATGTCGAGGACACCGGCGATCCCGGTCGCCGACTCGCAGCGAGTCACGTCGCGTCGTAATGTTCGGTCTTCCAACGACTCTGACAGTGCCGACTTGAGCACAGCGATGACGCAGCGTTTCGCCTCGCCGGTCTCGTCACGCTGCCACCGGGTGCCGTCCCAGTGATGCCAGCCGAGGCCGGCGACGTAGAGCAGCCGATCGGAGTACAGCTCGGCGAGTCGGTATGCCATCCGCACCTGCCCGGAGTGCTGCTCATGCTCGGCGAGAAAGCCTGCGTCGGTGCGTTCTTGGCCGTAGTCGATCACCGGCTCACCACCCGCTCGATGTAGGCGCCGGTGCGACGAGCATCGTCACGTTCACGAATCCGCCGGGCGACCCTGTCCCACTCGCGAGACTCGGAGAGAAAGACCGCGGCGTCCTTGACACCTCGGCGCCGATCGTCGAGCTCGGCGAGTTCCTGTTCGAGGCAGTGTCGGACGCCGGCCGTTAGGAGTGCGTGGAAGGCGGCTCGGTCGCATCCCTCGGGCAGTGGCAGGTTGAGCACCTGGGATCGCACCTTGAGGGCGTCGTCGTAGCTCATCGGGCATCACCTCGACCGCACACCGGGCCGACACCAGACTCGCGGGAGGCCTCTCCCCACAGGGGCCGACCACACACCTCGCAGGCCACGCACAGCAGCAACGGACGGCCGGCGAGGTCGGTGAATGCCTCGCGCGCGGCGTCGTCGTGGGCACGGTCGGGAGCGTTATACTGGACCCGATCCCGCTGCCGTCGTGTGGATTTCTTCGAGGCCCCGCCGTTGCCCGCGGCGGGGTTTCTCTTTCTCGCACTCACTCGGTGTCACCACCGATCGCGTCGTCCTGGAGATCAGCAACGCCGAGATCCGAGTGACTCGAGAGCGTCTCGTAGTCGGGGCCGGTCATGCGGCACCACCGCCGAGGCGCTCACCCAGGAGTGCACGGGACACTTCCTCGGCGTCGAGCCGGATTAGACGCGGTCCCACCCTGTGAGCTGGGATTCGGCCGGTTGTGATGTACCGGCGGACTGTCTTTGTTGAGATGCCGAACTGTGTGGCGATGTCGTCGACAGTGCTGTCGTAGCGACCGCCAGTGTGGCGGGGAGACATTCGTCCTCCAACGGGTGCCATTGAATAGGCCTCCCGTTGGGGAGACAGAACCTGTCGAAGTAAACGGCCCGACCTGACCGGATCGGACGTCGCCGATCTACTTGCTAGCCACTATAGACCATGAGTGGACCATGAGTGGACACGGTTACGCGCGCGACACGTCGATCGCGCTCCCATGAGCGGCGACGATACGGTCACGCCAGTGGTCGAGGTTGATCGGCACGTTCCGCCCGCACTCCCGACACACCAGCGTGTTCGTCACCGGCCTGCGGAACGTTACTCCTTCGGGTCCTGGCAACTCCTCGTGGAACGTCCGCTGTTCACCATTTCCCTTGTGTTGCAGGCGCATCCAATCCTCGGCGCCGCTAATCCAGGTTGCCCACCCCAGCCTGACCTTGCTGTGCGGCCGGGAGCCGCCGGTGCAGATGAAGTCGACCGTGCGGTCGGGTCGAGTCTCGCGTCGCCTACTCATCGTCGTCATCCTCCTGAGGGGTCTGTGCCAGCTTGGACAGGGCGGCGGCGACCTCGGCGTCACGTCCGCTCACGATCTGCTGATAGATCAGACTCGCCTTGACCGTCGAGTGACCGAGGCGGCCCATCGTCTCGACGAGGTTTCCCACCCGTGCCGCCTGGGTGCCGGCAAAGTGCCGGAGATCATGGGGGCGTAATCCCTTGCGCCCAATGGACTCTGCTGCCGGGTCGAAGTACTCGCGCTGAAAGGTGCGGCCGTTCATGTGCCCGCCACGGAAAGCCGGAAACAGGAGGGAATCGGGCCCGCTGTCGACGTGGGTGTCGAGGTGGCGCTGGATATCCTCGCGGATGTGTGGCGGCACGACCACTGACCGGCCCTTACCGGATTTCGTTGTGGCAACGAGGTATTCGCCTTCACGGCGGGCAACGGCACGCGTGACGTTCACGGACTCGCACCCCTTGGTGATGTCCTTTCGGCGCAGCTCGGACACCTCACCCCAGCGGACCCCGCACCACGCCGACAGCAGGATCAGGGCACGAAGTCGTTCGGGTCGGATCGCGTCTGCCAGTGATGCGACCTCGGGGACGTCGAGGATGATCGGGTCACGCTTGCGTGGCGGGTTCATCGCGTTCGGGATCGAACACGGATTGGATCTGATCAGGTCGTCGGCGACGGCGGTTGCACAGACCGCGTGAAGTAGGCCGTACGCGTGGGAGTTCCGCCGTGGGTGGTCGGTTCCGAGGCCGGCGAACCATGCGCGTACGGCCGGTGCGGACAGGTTGCGCAGCGGGACGGTACCGAGTATCGGCGTGATGTGGTTCTTGAGTACCGACGTGTAGATCGCGCGCGTCCCGGGCTTGAGCTTGCGTTCGGCGATCCACTTCTCTGCGTAGGTCGTGACCGTGACCGACTGGGCTCGGGCCTTCTCCTTCGCCAGTCGGGGAGGTTCCCACACGTCCAGCTCGATCTTGCGGCGTTCGCTGGCAAGCCACCCCTCGGCGTCGGTTCGAGTCGAGTAGGTCGTGGGTGCGGCGTGGCGTTGCAGGTCGGGTCCGGTGTACTCGGCGCGGAATCGTCCGCTGGGCAGCTTCCGTATGTAACCCCAGCCGCGTCGGCCTGGTTTGCCAGCCATGTCCGTCCCGTCGTTCGATCTGCGTGTCGATCCGGGGGTCTTTTCGTGTCCACTGGTGACCACCCGTGGCACTAGTGTACAGTTCGGTATTAGCAGGTGAGAGGCATAACACGCCTGATCATCCGCTATCAACGGCCATACTGGTCCGTCAGGTTCGAATCCTGCCGGGGGCACAGTTCGTTCTCTACAGATCCCAGGTCCTCGGACCTGGGATTTCTGTTCTCTCGACTCAGGTGCCGATTGACCGATCGAGCCGGGACGGGGTGGTGGCCACTTCTGAGGTGGGGACGCTCCTGAGTTCGGCCGTCTGAGGTTTCGACACGCCTCGTCGCTACGCTCCTCGTCGGCTCAACCATCCACTGGGCATTGATGATTGAGCCGGGACCGAGCGTAGCGAGGACCCGAGTCGAAATCTCCGCAGCATGCGCTGGGTGGTGACCACCTCTGACGCCTCAACCACCCGCTGGGCGTTGCTGATTGAACCGGGGACATCCGTGGGTGATTGAGCCGGGACCGAGCGGAGCGAGGACCCGTGTCGAAATCTCGGCAGCGCACGCTGGGAGGTGAGCACCGCCGAGGTGGTCACGTCGACGAGCCCGGCTGTCTGAGGTTTCGACACGCCTCGTCGCTACGCTCCTCGTCGGCTCAACCACCAACTGGGCATTGCTGATTGAGCCGGGACCGAGCGGAGCGAGGACCCGTGTCGAAATCTCCGCAGCACACGCTGGGAGGTGACCACATCTGAGGCGGTGACGCCGACGACGACGGCCGTCCGAGGTTTCGACACGTCTCGTCGCTTCGCTCCTCATCGGCTCAACCGTCAACTGGGCGTAGCTGATTGAGCAACACCCCCCATCGCTGATTGAGCCGGGACCGAGCGTAGCGAGGACCCGAGTCGAAATCTCCGCAGCGCACGCTGGGAGGTGAGCACCGCCGAGGTGGTCACGTCGACGAGCCCGGCTGTCTGAGGTTTCGACACGCCTCGTCGCTACGCTCCTCGTCGGCTCAACCACCAACTGGGCGTAGCTGATTGAGCAACATACCCGTTGGTGATTGAGCCGGGACCGAGCGGAGCGAGGACCCGTGTCGAAATCTCCGCAGCACACGCCGGGTGGTGAGCACTGCCGAGGTGGTCACGTCGACGAGCCCGGCCGTCTGAGGTTTCGACACGCCTCGTCGCTACGCTCCTCATCGGCTCAACCACCAACTGGGCGTAGCTGATTGAGCAACACGCCCGTTGGTGATTGAGCCGAGACCCCCACTTGCTGATTGAGCCGGGACCGAGCGTAGCGAGGACCCGAGTCGAAATCTCCGGAGGATGCGCCGAAAACCATCCACCCCAAACCTATTGCACACACCATCGAACACCTGTGGCTCTATTGATCTTTCTGTGGGTCAATTACGCTGCGGGAGAGTAGGACACGCACCTCCCCGCGTGAGTGTCGACATCGCGATAAGGGCTTCGGGTGTATGAAATCCGTATGCGCGTTTCGTGATTGCACGAAGGTGCGTGTTGGTGGCTTCCACCCGCGCGTTCGACACGTCACTCACGATCGAGTTGTAAATCTGAGTCTTCTGCGCCTCGACGCTGGTGGCGAGTCCGCGCATCTCGATGATCCCGCTCTCTCGAGCACAGATGATCCACCGCCCGATCGCCCGCCAGGGGTCGTTGTGCTTGCCGTGGAATACATACCGCAGTTGCTCTTTGAGTTGATAGGCGCGGGCCAACTCATCGTTTGCCCGAGAAACGACTTTGTGCTGCAGATGCAACTGGGTATCGGTCAGGTTCTCTGGATTCTTCAGCATCGCCCACCGCAGATTCCGTCGCTCAACTTTACTCAGGCCCGTGATCCGATGCATGACTCGTTGCCGGGTTCGGTCCAAAGCTTTTGTCGCCCACTGGACCACATGAAACGGGTCCATGCACCAGATAGCGTCTGGGGCGCGCTCGGCGACGACCACCGCTATGTATTTGGCGGCGTCAGCGCTGACATGGGTCAACTGCGCGGTGCGTTGCTCCCCGAGCTCATCGAAGAAGGTGTGCAGGGTCTCCTTCCTGGCCCCCTCTCGCGCCCATACCAGCCGGCCGGAGTCATGATCGACGATCACGGTCAGGTATCGGTGACCTTTGCGGTAGGCGATCTCATCAATACCGATGCGCCGCAGGTTATCCAGGCGGTCGATAGTTCCGACGTAGTCAGTGACGACGCGTTCGACGCTCCGGGTCACAGTCCGCCATGACACGCGGAGATACTCGCACACCGCCGTTGCCGGACAATGCGCGGTCAACCACGCGGCAGTGTCGTCGAACGCCCTGGTCACCTTGGCCCCAGGCCTGGCCCAGGGCACTTCTTCGGTGAGCACACCGTGTTCTGGACACCGTACTCGTCGTACCGAGGCTTGCAGATAGCAGCGCCAGCCACCGAGGTCGAGGTGGCGCCAACGTCGTGGCTGATTGCTCTGATCGTATCCAGGACAACGCTTATGACATCGAGGACATCGAGATCGCGTCTGGGCGTGAGCCCGGACCGTCACCACTACTCCCGACGTGCCGACATTGTCGACAAACTCCACATCGAGCACCGTCAGGTGCTCGACTCCCAGTAGCTTCTGCAGTACAGTGGTCGTGCGCAACGCCTTGCTCCTTCTGTTTAGTCTTCGCAAACCAAACATTATGGGAGACAGGGCGTTGCGTGCTTTAGGCGCACCGTTGGGTGCCCACAGAATCGTCAGTAGTGCCACACCTGTATCATAAAAGGATCTTCACGCGACAGGGGGGTGAGCGTCGATGACCAACGACATCGGTACAACCGATCCCCAATCCCGTGTGTCACAAGCAGTCGCCCTGATCACGCAAGGGTTGGATCTACTCGCTACCGCCGACCTCACCACCAGTGATGCCGACACCCTGATCACCATCGCGAAAACCACCGAAAAATCGTTGAACCGGTTGACCTTCCAAAGTGACCGGGTGATCACCGAAATCAACCACCGAGACATCCACCGCGACCGCGGCTACCGCACCATCTTCGCATTCATGGACACCGAACTCCACGCCTCCAACTGCAAAGCCCGTTTGGAACGGATGGACCGCGTCCAACCCGAACGATCGTTGACCGGCGAACCCACCCAGGCCGAATATCCTGAACTCGCGAAAGTCTTCGCCTCCGGTGATGCCGGCACCACCCACATCGACATCGCCCTGTCCTGGTTGAAGAAAATCCCCCTCGCCGCCGGGTTTGACGAAAAGATCGCCGCCGAACGTACCCTCGCCGGACACGCCACCGAATTCGGGGCATCCGCACTCGGCACCTGCGGCTCCCGCATCATCGCCCACATCGACCCCGACGGCGAGTTGATCGAGAAGAAAGACCGGGACCGTCGACGCGGAATCAGCCTCGGCAAGCAAGGCGCCGACGGCATGTCCAAACTGACCGGCTACGTCGACCCCATCCTGCGCGCCCGACTCGAAACACTCTTCGCCGCCTGGGGCAAACACGGGGTCAACAACCCCGACACACCGAACGGCCTGAACGGGGACAGTCGCACCGCCGAGGTCGTCGACCCCGACGGTTTGGAGGGTGCCTCGGTCAAAGACATGCGTACCCAACCCCAACGCAACCACGATGCGGTCAACGCCCTGCTGACCGCTGTGCTCGCAGACGGGATGCTCGGGAAAACCAACATGGGTGTCCCGATCCAATTGATCGTCAAAACCGATGTGAACGATCTGATCCGCGAAGCCGGATACGCCATCACCGCGACCGGAACCCTCATCCCCATGTCGGACCTGGTGGATCTCGCCGCGGACGCCCAAATGTATCTCTCGGTGTTCAAAGACCACACCGCGATCCCCCTGTACTTCGGGCAAGCGAAACGGATAGCCACCAAACATCAACGGTTGATGTTGTTTTCCGCCCCCGACGGCCATCACTGTTCGGCACCCGGATGTGACCGGGCCGCCGCACACGTCGAAATCCATCACGCGGTCAACGACTTCGCCGACGGTGGCCGCACCGACATCATCGAGTTGGCACCGGCGTGTCCCACCCATCATCGGATGGTCGGTGATCAACCCGGCCAGTACACCACCGGGAAGATCAGGTCGGGTCCGGATGAGGGCCGCACGTGGTGGCAACGGAATGCGAAACCCGGCCAACCCGACAACGAGAAGCAGGTCAACCGGCTCCCGGATGTCGGGCAACAGTATGTGGCGAACCTGGCGCAAGTGCGTGCCGAAATCCATGGCACCGAAACCAACACCACCACCACCACCACCAGCAGTACCGGTCAGCCGGGCAAGGTGACTCTCGACAGCACCACCGACGACGGGTTCGTCATGATCGATGATGATGCCCTGGTGATCAAGGTGTTCGACCCACCCATCCACATCGAACCGCCCATCGACATCTCCCCGACAGACACACAGATGAGACTCCCGATCCGGGAAGTCATCACCCCCGTCGGGCCGATCGAGACCCGACTCGTCGAGATCCTGGAAGGCCTCGGACTCTGACCTCGGTTTCGGGTGGCCAGGGTGTCCACCCGAGCCGATTGTTCCCGTTCACGGCACGCCCAATAGGATGATGTGTTGTGACTCCCGCCGACCTTGCCGTGCTATTGAGCACTGTGACCCGCGGTGTCGTCGCCGACCATGGCCTCGACACCTCGCTGGTCCCCGATTCGATCGTGGTCGAGCGCCCACGCAGCGCCGATCACGGTGACTATGCCACCAACATCGCACTCCAACTCGGCAAGCGCCTCGGCGTCGTGCCCCGTGATCTCGCCGGCTGGCTGGCCGAGGCCTTCGCCGCCACCGAGGGCATCGAGAAGGCCGAGGTCGCAGGCCCCGGATTCGTCAACGTCTGGCTGGCCGCCGCCGCACAGAACACCGTCATCACCGCCGTGCTCGAGCAGGGGGAGAACTACGGCCGCGGCGACGAGATCGCCGACAAGGTGATCAACCTCGAGTTCGTGTCCGCCAACCCGACCGGCCCGATCCACCTCGGTGGAACCCGCTGGGCCGCGGTCGGCGACGCACTCGGACGCGTCCTGGCCGCCCGCGGCGCGCAGGTCACCCGCGAGTACTACTTCAACGACCACGGCTCCCAGATCGACCGCTTCGCCAGGTCGCTGGAGGCGTCCGCGCAGGGCCTTCCCGCACCCGAGGACGGCTATGCCGGTGAGTACATCGTCGACATCGCCAAGCAGATCGTCGCCAAGGCCCCCGGTGTCCTCGACCTCACCGAGGCCGAGCGGGTCGAGACCTTCCGCGCGCAGGGCGTGGAGCTGATGTTCGACCACATCAAGACCAGCCTGCACGAGTTCGGCACCGACTTCGATGTCTACACCCACGAGGACTCCATGTTCACGTCGGGCCTGGTGGATCGCTGCATCACCGAACTCAAGGCCAACGGCAACCTGTACGAGGCCGACGGCGCGTGGTGGCTGCGGACCACCAACTACGGCGACGACAAGGATCGTGTCGTCATCAAGAGCGACGGCGAGGCCGCCTACATCGCCGGCGACATCGCCTACTACCAGGACAAGCGCGACCGCGGCTTCAACCTGTGTATCTACATGCTCGGCGCCGATCACCACGGCTACATCAAGCGCCTCAAGGCCGCCGCCGCATCACTCGGCGACGACCCGGAGACCGTCGAGGTCCTCATCGGGCAGATGGTCAACCTGGTCAAGGACGGCAAGCCGGTCCGGATGTCCAAGCGCGCCGGAACGGTCATCACCCTCGACGACCTCGTCGACGCCGTCGGTGTGGACGCCGCCCGCTATGCGCTCATCCGCTCGTCGATCGACGTCAACATCGACATCGACCTCGACCTGCTGGCCAAGCAGTCCAACGACAACCCGGTCTACTACGTGCAGTACGCGCATGCCCGGCTGTCGGCGCTCGGCCGCAATGCCACCGAGCTGGGTCTCACCGCGAGTACCGAGCACCTCGAACTGCTCGACAGCGATCCCGAGGCCGACCTGATCAAGACGATCGGCGACTTCGACGAGGTGGTCACGACCGCGGCCACCCTGCGTGAACCGCACCGAGTGTGTCGCTACCTGGAGACCCTCGCGGGCACCTATCACCGCTTCTACGCGCACTGCCGCGTGCTCCCGCAGGGTGACGAGGAAGCCGGTGACATCCATCGGGCCCGGCTCGCACTGTGTGCCGCGAGCCGTCAGGTCCTCGCCAACGGACTCGCACTCGTCGGCGTCACCGCACCGGAGCGCATGTGAACGCCCATCCGGCCGGCCCCCGCCACGCGGAACCGCTGGCCGCACCGAGCCTCGCCCAGAAGCCCAACGATCCCGCGGTCCTCGCCGAGATCCCCGCCGCGGTGTACCCGCGTAACGCCGTCCGCGGCGAATCCGGGGAACTGACCATCGCCGGTGTCGGCGTGGCCGAACTCGCCGAGACCTACGGCACGCCGCTGTTCGTGGTCGACGAGGCCGACTTCCGGTCGCGTTGCTCGGACATGATGGAGGCCTTCGGGCCCTACGGCCGCGTGCACTACGCCTCCAAGGCGTTCCTGTGCACCGAGATCGCCCGTTGGGTGGAGCAGGAAGGCCTGTCCCTCGACGTCTGCTCCGGCGGTGAACTCGCGATCGCCCTGCACGCCGGATTCCCGTCCGAGCGGATCGCCCTGCACGGCAACAACAAGAGCGAGGCCGAACTGGCCGCCGCCCTCGATGCCGGGGTGGGCCACGTGGTGCTCGACTCGATGATCGAGATCGAGCGGCTCGACGCCCTTGCCGGTGAACGCGGTGTGGTGGCCGACGTGCTGGTCCGGGTGACCGTCGGCGTCGAGGCGCACACCCACGAGTTCATCTCCACCGCCCACGAGGACCAGAAGTTCGGGTTCTCGCTCGCCGGTGGGGTCGCGATGGAGGCGGTCCGCCGTGTCTTCGCCACCGACAACCTGCGTCTGGTCGGCCTGCACAGCCACATCGGTTCGCAGATCTTCGACATGGACGGATTCGAGCTCGCCGCACACCGCGTCCTCGGCCTGCTCCACGACGTCGTCGCCGAATTCGGTCTCGAGAAGACCTCGCAGATGGCGATCGTGGATCTCGGTGGCGGACTGGGTATCTCGTACCTGCCAGAGGATCGTCCGCTGCCGATCGGGGCGGTCGCCGAGCGTCTGGCCGAGATCGTGCGCAAGGAATCGGCGGCCGTGGGGCTGCCGATGCCGACCCTGGCCGTCGAGCCCGGCCGGGCCATCGCAGGCCCCGGCACCGTCACCCTCTACCGCGTCGGCACCGTCAAGGACGTCGAACTCGGTGGCGGCATGACCCGCCGGTATGTGTCGGTGGACGGCGGCATGAGCGACAACATCCGCACCGTGCTCTACGACGCCGAGTACGACGTCCGGCTGGTGTCGCGGGTGTCCGACGCGGACGCCGTGGTCAGCCGCGTCGTCGGCAAGCACTGCGAGAGCGGCGACATCGTCATCAAGGACTGCTGGCTGCCCGGGGACCTCGCACCCGGTGACCTCATCGCGGTCGCCGCGACCGGCGCCTACTGTTATTCGATGTCCTCGCGCTACAACATGACGATGCGGCCGGCCGTGGTCGGCGTCGCCGGCGGCGAATCCCGCGTGATCCTGCGCCGCGAGACCATCGCCGATTTCCTGAGGTTGGAGACCTAGGTGAACACACAGACAGACAACCCCACCGGGGAACAGGCCGAAGCCCGCAGCATCGGGGTGGCGGTGCTCGGCATGGGCAACGTCGGCACCGAGGTGGTGCGGATTCTCGACGAGAGCGCCGCCGACCTGCGCGCCCGCGTCGGCGCCGACCTGGTGCTGCGCGGGGTGGCGGTCCGCGATCTCGCCAAGCCGCGCAAGATCGACGCCGCGCTGCTGACCACCGATCCCGAAGCGCTGGTCACCCGCGACGACGTCGACATCGTGGTGGAGCTGATGGGTGGTATCGATCCCGCCCGCGCACTCATCCGCAAGGCGCTCGAGAGCGGCAAGTCGGTGGTCACCGCCAACAAGGCACTGCTGGCGGAGTACACCGGTGAGCTGGCGACCGCCGCGGCGAGCGCCCGGGCCGACCTGTACTTCGAGGCGGCCGTCGCCGGTGCGATCCCGGTGATCCGCCCGCTGACCCAGTCGCTGGCCGGTGACACCGTCGAACGCGTCGCCGGAATCGTCAACGGCACCACCAACTTCATCCTTTCGGCGATGGCCGAGACCGGTGCCGACTACGCCGACACGCTGGCCGAGGCGGGCCGGCTGGGCTACGCCGAGGCTGACCCGACCGCCGACGTCGAAGGGTATGACGCCGCGGCCAAGGCCGCGATCCTCGCGTCGATCGCCTTCCACACCCGCGTGACGGCCGCCGACGTGTACCGCGAGGGCATCAGCGCCGTCACCGCCGACGACCTCGTCGCCGCCCGCAAGTTCGACTGCACCATCAAGCTGCTGGCGATCTGTGAACGGGTGCGCGACGCCGAAGGCGCACAAAGTGTCTCGGCGCGGGTCTACCCGGCACTGATCCCGCTGACCCATCCGCTGGCATCGGTCAACGGGGCGTTCAACGCCATCGTCGTCGAGGCGCAGAACGCCGGACGGCTGATGTTCTACGGTCAGGGCGCCGGTGGCGCACCGACCGCATCGGCGGTGCTCGGCGATCTCGTGATGGCCGCCCGCAACAAGGTGAACGGCGGCCGGGGGCCGCTGGAGTCCACCTATGCCTCGCTGCCGATCTCCAGCATCGACGACGTGCCGACCCGCTACTACGTGTCGATGCGGGTGGCCGACCGCCCGGGGGTCCTCGCGCAGATCGCCAACGAGTTCTCCCAGCGTTCGGTGAGCCTGGCCGCGGTCCGGCAGGAAGGGGCAGGCGACGACGCCCGCCTCAACGTCGTGACCCATCGGGCACCCGACAGCGCACAGTCGGAATGTGTTGCAGCCCTAGAAGACATGGACGCCGTGATCAAGGTGTCGAGCGTCCTGCGATTGGAAGGTACCGATGACTGACACCACCTCAACCGTTCCCGCGCCGGTGCACAAGGGCTGGCCCGGCCTGATCGAGGCATACCGGTCACGGCTGCCCGTCGCCGACGACTGGAAGGTGGTCACCCTCCTCGAGGGCGCCACCCCGCTCATCTCGGCGCCGCATCTGTCCGAGATCACCGGCTGCGAGGTGTATCTGAAGGTCGAGGGCCTCAACCCGACCGGCTCGTTCAAGGACCGCGGCATGACCATGGCGGTCAGCAACGCGGTCAACAACGGCAAGACCGCCGTGCTGTGCGCGTCCACCGGCAACACCTCGGCATCGGCGGCCGCCTACGCCACCCGCGCCGGGATCACCTGTGCCGTCCTGATCCCCGAGGGCAAGATCGCGATGGGCAAGCTCGCCCAGGCGGTCATGCACGGCGCCAAGATCATCCAGGTGCAGGGCAACTTCGACGACTGCCTCGAACTGGCCCGCAAGGCCACCGCCGAATTCGGTGAGATCGAGTTGGTGAACTCGGTCAACCCGGCCCGCATCGAGGGCCAGAAGACCGCCGCATTCGAGATCGTCGACGTCCTCGGCCGCGCCCCCGACGTGCACGCGCTGCCGGTCGGCAACGCGGGCAACATCACCGCGTACTGGAAGGGCTACACCGAGTACCACGCCGACGGCATCTCCACGACGTTGCCGCGGATGCTCGGCACCCAGGCCGCCGGTGCGGCCCCGCTGGTGCTCGGCGAGCCGGTGAAGAACCCGGAGACCATCGCGACCGCCATCCGTATCGGCGCACCGGCCAGCTGGAACCAGGCCGTGGCCGCCAAGGAGCAGTCCGGTGGACAGTTCCGTGCCGCCACCGACGAGAAACTGCTCGAGGCATACCGTCTGATCGCCGGGCGTGAGGGCGTCTTCGTCGAGCCCGCCTCCGCGGCGAGTGTCGCCGGCCTGCTGGCGGCGCGCGAGGAGGGCTGGGTGTCCAAGGGCGAGCTGGTGGTCTGCACGGTCACCGGCAACGGCCTCAAGGACCCCGACACCGCGCTGTCGGGGATGCCCGAGGTGGAGACGATCCAGGTCGATCCGGTGGCGGTGGCCCATGCCCTCGGCGTCGCCTGAGATCGACCGAGCATCACAGATGGTCACGCCCGATACGATCTATCGTCAACTGCCCGAAGGTCTTTCGGTGCGGGTGCGGGTTCCTGCGTCGAGCGCCAACCTGGGTCCGGGATTCGATTGCCTCGGTATCGCACTCGGCATCCACGACGAGATCGACGTGGCGACCACGGCCGGTGGCATCACCGTCGACGTGACCGGTGAGGCCGCCACCGACGTCCCGCTGGACGCCAACCACCTCGTCGTGCGCGCGGTGCTGGGCGGGCTCGCGCACGCCGGGTTCTCGGTGGCCGGTCTGCACCTGTCGGCGACCAACGTGATCCCGCATTCGCGGGGCCTGGGATCGTCTGCGGCGGCAGCGGTCTCGGGTCTGGCCGCGGCATCGGGGCTGCTGGCTGCCTCCGGGCTGGCCGACCGGCTGACCGCCGACGAGATGGTCCAGCTCTCCAGCGAGTTCGAGGGACACCCCGACAATGCGGCGGCCAGTGTCCTCGGCTCGGCCGTGGTCACGTGGACCGAGTCCAGCGACGGGCTCAACCGCTATCACGCGCGCCGGCTGCGAGTGCATCCCGACATCTGTGCCACCGTCTTCGTCCCGGAGACCGAATCGTCCACCGCGGTCACCCGAGGGCTGCTGCCCGACGCGGTGCCGCGCGTCGACGCGGTGGCCAACCTGAGTCGTTCGGCTCTCGCCGTCGTCGCCCTGACCTCCGACCCGAGCTGCCTGCTGGCGGCCACCGAGGATCGCCTGCATCAGCCGTACCGGGCCGAGGCGATGCGTCCGACCGCCGATCTGGTGGCGGCACTTCGGGCCCGCGGCCACGCCGCGACCGTGTCCGGTGCCGGACCGAGCGTGCTCGTCCTGGGTTCGGGACCGCTGCCCGCCGATGCCCGCTCGCTGGGCGTCGAGTTCGGTTTCACGCCGAAGTCGGTGGAGATCGCCGGCGGCGTCGAGATCGCCTGACACCTGCAGTGGGGGACGGGACGGCACCGTCGGTCACCGACCGACGGTGCCGGTTTCGTCGGTACTGCACTCGTCGGTACTGAACTCGTCGGTACTGAACTCGTCGGTGCCGAATCGATCGGGGAACGGTTCGGTGTCCGCTCGGCGTGAACCTCGAGGATCTCCCGTCCGGGGATCGGGGGCCACCGCCGCAACCGACCTGACCTCGGGCACCGGCACACACCAGCACCGATGTGCCTGGTCGACGTGCACCGGGTCGACGCGCACCGGGCCGTTGTTCGCCGGGACGATGGCCACCGGGTCGACGTGACCGGGCTGATCCCGCCCGGGTTCACCTGCCTGCGACGGTCCGGTCGGGAACGGATACGGCCGCCCGTGACGTTCGATGGAACAGGGTTGCGCGATTCGCGGGAACAATGAGGCGGATCGGCGTGTTGCTCCCATTGTGGACGCGGGTTATCATAAGCTCGTCTAGCCGCGAAGGCTCGTTCAGCCGTCTATCTCGGGTGATCAAGATCTCGAAACAGTCCGCGTGATTCCGGGTATCCGATCACCGGCAGCGATCTCCGAGCTTCGTGCCGTTCTCGACACGGCCGTTCTGTTGCGCCGAGCGCAGGATGACACTCGCAGCCCGACCCTGATCTCTGACCCCGTCCACCGAGGACGGGAATCCCCCGGACCCGGCACACCGTCGGACCCGGGAGGTGGAATGAAGCCCTCCGCGGACGTGACCTGCGGAGGAACGAAAGGACATCCGTGACCGATACGGACCTGATCACTGCGCCGGCTTCACCCGACAACGATTCTGCGGGTACCGGCGCGCCCAAGACCCGCACCCGCGCGGCCCGCACCGGGCTGTCCGGCATGGTCTTGAGCGAGCTGCGTGCCCTGGCCGGTGAGCTGGGCATCAAGGGGACCTCCGGCATGCGCAAGGGCGATCTCATCGCCGCGATCAAGGAGCGTCAGGCCGCGGCCTCGCCGAAGGCCGCTGCCCCCGAACAGATGACACTCGCCGACGAGGTGCCGGCACCCCGCACCCGACGCACCACCAAGAAGGCCGACGCCGCCAAGGCCGAGACCGCCGAGCCCGAGGGCGCTGCGGCCACAAAGACCGAGGCCCCCAAGGCCCAGGCAGCCAAGAGCGACGCGCCCAAGGCCGACGCCGACAAGGCCGATGGCCCCAAGGCAGGCGCCGACAAGGCCGAATCCGCCGGTGACGACGCGAAGAGCGCCGACGCCAAGTCCGACGACGCGGGCCGTGGACGCAACAACCGCGGCGAGGCGCGCAACGCCGACGACGACGAGTCGGGTGAGGGCGGCAACCGCAACCGCAACAACCGCAACCGCAATCGCGAGAACAACCAGAACCGCGAGGGTGGCCAGGGCCGGGACAGCCGCGACAACCGGGACAACCGCAGCGGCCAGGGTAACCAGGGTGGCAACGGCCCGGCCGGCAACCGCAACAACGCCAACAACGACGAGGACGACGAGCAGGGCGGACGCCGTCGCGGCCGTCGATTCCGCGAGCGTCGTCGTGGACGTGAGCGCGAGGGCGGCACCCCCACCGAACCGCAGGTCAGCGACGACGATGTCTTGCAGCCGGTCGCCGGTATCCTCGACGTCCTCGACAACTACGCGTTCGTCCGGACCTCCGGCTACCTGGCCGGCCCGAACGACGTCTACGTGTCGATGAACCTGGTGCGCAAGAACGGATTGCGCCGCGGTGATGCCATCACCGGTGCGGTCAAGGTTCCGCGTGAGGGCGAGCAGCCCAACCAGCGGCAGAAGTTCAACCCGCTGGTCCGCCTCGACACCGTCAACGGCGGTGACGTCGAGGCCGCCCGCAAGCGCGCCGAGTTCAACAAGCTCACCCCGCTGTACCCCAACCAGCGGCTGCGACTGGAGACCACGCCGGATCGCCTGTCGACCCGCGTGATCGACCTGATCATGCCGATCGGCAAGGGTCAGCGCGCGCTGATCGTGTCGCCGCCCAAGGCCGGTAAGACCACGATCCTGCAGGACATCGCCAACGCGATCACCACCAACAACCCGGAATGCCACCTGATGGTGGTGCTCGTCGACGAGCGTCCGGAAGAGGTCACCGACATGCAGCGCTCGGTGAAGGGTGAGGTCATCGCCTCCACCTTCGACCGTCCGCCGTCAGACCACACCTCGGTCGCCGAGCTCGCCATCGAGCGTGCCAAGCGCCTCGTCGAGGGTGGCAAGGACGTCGTGGTGCTGCTCGACTCGATCACCCGCCTCGGCCGCGCCTACAACAACGCGTCGCCGGCGTCGGGCCGTATCCTGTCCGGTGGTGTCGACTCGACCGCGCTGTACCCGCCGAAGCGTTTCCTGGGTGCCGCTCGCAACATCGAGAACGGCGGATCGCTGACCATCATCGCCTCGGCGCTGGTGGAGACCGGTTCGACCGGTGACACCGTCATCTTCGAGGAGTTCAAGGGCACCGGCAACGCCGAGCTCAAGCTCGATCGGAAGATCTCCGAGCGTCGCGTCTTCCCGGCTGTCGACGTCAACCTCTCGAGCACCCGTAAGGACGAGTTGCTGCTCGCCCCCGAGGAGTTCGCGATCGTGCACAAGCTCCGTCGTGTGCTCAGCGGACTCGACTCGCAGCAGGCGATCGATCTGCTGGTCAGCCAGCTGAAGAAGACCCGCAACAACATCGAGTTCCTGATGCAGGTGCAGACCAACGCACCGGGAGCGATGAAGGACGACTAGAGTCCACCGCAGTTCTCCGACGAGACCCGTCGGGCGCATGGCAGCATGCGTCCGGCGGGTCTCGTCGTCGGACCGGTGTCAGAGGGCCGAGAGGACCTGCGCGAGAAGGATCTTCACGACCATCGCGGCCGGATACACCAGGGCGTAGCCCAGGGCGATACGTGGATCGTCGCCGCCACGGGCGTTGGCGAAGGCCAGATGGGCCGGATTGGTCTGGGTACCGGCGAGAACGCCTGCGAGACGGACTTTTCCGGTGCGCAGCACCCACCGGCACACGGCATACATGCCCACTGCCATCACCGTCGAACATGCCGCGCCGGTGACCAGCATGTCGACGATGGCACCGCTGGTGAACGCATCGAGGATCAGCGATCCGGCCTTGGTGCCGGCGTACGCCAGGAACAGCAGCAATCCCAGTTCGGTGATCACCTGCGCCGACGTCAACGGCATGGAGGTCACGACCGGGCCGATCCGACCGATCCGGCCGAGGATCAGGCCGACGACGAGAGTGCCGGCGGCCGCACCCAGCGACAGGGTGCCCAGTCCCGGTACCGGGATCGGCACCAATCCGACGGCCAGACCGATCGCGATACCGAAACCCAGTGCCATCGCGTTGATCTCGGTGAGGCCGCGCGACGAGTCGCCGAGCACACCGGCCACCTGCCCCATCTGCTCGGGTGGCGCCACCACGCGGACGCGGTCACCGAGTTGCAGTGGGGTGTCGGGGGTGGCCACCAGATCGGTGTCGCCGCGGCGCAGACGCGTGATGGCGGCGCCGTAGCGATCGAGCTCGAGGTCCCGGACGCGACGGCCGGCCCATCGCGGCGCCGAGACGGTGATCCGGCGGAAATCCAGCGCGCTGCGGTCGGCGGTCAGATCGTGCGAGGAACGATGCCCGATCTCGTCGACGAGGGCGTCGACCTCCGACGGCGGCCCGACCACGGTGACCAGATCGCCGTGACGCAGGGTCTGTTCGTCGCCGACGGGTTCGGGAGGTTCGGCCGGATCATGGGCCAGCCGCGAGAAGGTCAGGCGATTGCCGTGGCGGGCACGCAGATCGGCGACGCCCACGTCGTCGCCTTCCACCCGGACCGTGAGATCGATCACCTTCTCGGGGGTGTCGGGGTCGGGATTGCCGAAGCGGAACGCGAGGGTGACCATGACGAGCATCAGGATCACGCCGAAGACGTAGGCGGTGGCATAGCCGACGGTGGCCTCGGCCGACCCGCCCGCAGCGGCGAGCGCTGGGGTGTTGGTCACCGCACCGGCGAATGTTCCGGCGATGGCGGTGGGCGACAGCCCGAACGCGGCCCCCACCAGATACACAGTCACCGCGGCCGTGCACACCACCGCGGCGACCGTCACCACCAACTGCCACGCGGTGCGCAGTGATGCGAAGAAGCTCGGTCCCGCAACGAGTCCCGTGGTGAAGGCGAACAGGACCAGGCCCAGGTTGCCGATCACCTCGGGCAGGGTGAGTTCGACGTCCACGGCGCTACCGAGGGCGGTCAGGACGATCGCGGTGAACAGCACCGCGGCCGGGCCCAGGCCCACACCGCGCAGCTGGACACGCCCGATCGTCACCCCGATCCCCACGATCAGCGCCAGATAGATCAGTGGTTGATCGGCGAACAACCCAAGAATCGCGGTCATCGTGTCACCTGCTCGGCCATGCCAGCAGTATCGGTGCCGGCGGCGAGTCCTGCAGGGGTCGGCTCAACCATCGACTCGATGTTGGTGGTTGAGGCGGGAACCTTTTTGGTGATTGAGCTGGGAACCTCTATTGGTGATTGAGCCGGGACCGAGCGTAGCGAGGACCCGTGTCGAAATCTCTGGAGCGTGGGCTGGGTGGTGATCGCTTCTGGGGTGGTCGTGTTCCGGCGTCGGCTGTCTGAGGTTTCGACTCGACTTGTCGCTTCGCTCCTCGTCGGCTCAACCACCGTGGGAAGGCTCAACCATCAACGGGTGGTTGGTGATTGAGCCGTGCCCCTTTTGGTGATTGAGCCGGGACCGAGCGTAGCGAGGACCCGTGTCGAAATCTCTGGAGCATGCGCTGGGTGGTGATCGCTTCTGGGGTGGTCGTGTTCCGGCGTCGGCTGTCTGAGGTTTCGACTCGACTTGTCGCTTCGCTCCTCGTCGGCTCAACCACCGTGGGAAGGCTCAACCATCAACGGGTGGTTGGTGATTGAGCCGTGCCCCTTTTGGTGATTGAGCCGGGACCGAGCGTAGCGAGGACCCGTGTCGAAATCTCCGCAGCATACGCTGGGTGGTGCTCACCTCCGAAGTGGTTTCGGCTCAACCATCCACTCGGCGTTGGTGATTGAGCCGAGACCGAGAATCGCGGCGAGTCGACGATCAGTGTACGAGGTCGGAGACCAGCTGCTGCCAGCCTTCGAACACCCCGGCGGCCACCGGACCGGTCTGTGTGGCGATCAGCGCGCAACGCCCGCGACGGTCGTACAGCTCGATCGAACCGGTCGGGCCCCAGACGCCGTCGGCGCGGGTCACCCAGCACTCGGCGAGCTGCGCGAAGTCGACCATCATCCGGGCGCCACCCGATGCCAACACCATCTGCCCGCGGTGCTCGCGGGCGCCGTCGAGGTGATCGTGGTGTAGCTGGACGCAGCCCGGTCCGGTGGCGGCCAGCGTCATCGGCATCCCCAGCAGCGCGGCATGCTCGAGTGCGGCGATCACCCGCCGCGGTTCGACGAGCGCACAGCCCTGGTCGGTGAGACCGGGCAGACTCTCGCGTCGCGACACCCCGTGGTCGTCGAGGATCGAGTCGAACTGCGCGATCTGGTCGGTGGCCGGTGCCCCGGGATCGACCGATACATCGGTGTCGACAGATGTGCCGGACTGTTCCTCCGGCACGGCCGGGGCGAGTCCCTCCGGGGTGGCCAGGGCGATCGACTCGAAGGCGAGCCGGTCACTGCGCTCGGTGAGATAGGTGGCGTGGGCGGTGTTGCCCTCGGCGTCGAACCACCGCAGCGTCGGCGGCAGATGTGCGGCCGGCTCGGTGATCAGCACCGTGCCGAGCCGGGCGGGATTGATCCGCAACGAGATCCGCGACGGCCCGCAGCGCAGGGGCCCACCCGGCAGCTCGGGGGCGTGATGCATCCCGACCGCGTTCATCACGACCGGCCCGGCCACCGTCACCCCGACGACCTGATCGAGGTGGGGTAGGGCGGCAACGGCCGCCTGTACCCCGCCGTCGATCACCGTGCCGGCGAACCCCGGCGTGTCCAGCAACGCCTGGAGGTCGCTGCCGGCCCGACATCGGCACCCGAAATGGCGCCCGCACGGGCGCGACGCGGCGGCATCGGGCCCCACAGCAGGGGAGTCGGTCGGGTCATCGGGGGTTGCGGGCATGGTGTCCTTTCGCCCGAGGCGTCAGTAGACGTCGCGGAGGTAGCGCTTGTCCTTCTTCAACTGGTTCAGGTGATCGCGGGCGCCGTCCTCGTCGAACCCGCCGTGCTCGGCGATGATGCCGACCAGGGCGGCGTCGACGTCGCGGGCCATCCGGGTGGCGTCGCCGCAGATGTAGACGTGGGCGCCGTCGGCCAGCCAGGCGTACAGCTCGGCACCCCGCTCACGCATCCGGTCCTGCACGTACACCTTGTGTGCCTGATCGCGCGAGAACGCCAGATCGAGCCGGGTCAGGACGCCGTCGGCGACGAACTGGTCGATCTCGTCGGAATAGATGTGGTCGCAGTGCTGGTGCTGGTCACCGAAGAACAGCCAGTTCTCGCCGGTGGCGCCACGCGCCTGCCGCTCGTGCAGGAAGGCGCGGAACGGGGCGATGCCGGTACCGGGGCCGACCATGATGACCTTCGCGTCGTCGGCGGGCAGCCGGAACGACTTGTTGGGGGTGATGAACACGTCGACGAGCTCCCCCTCGGCACGGCGATCGGCGAGATAGGTCGAGCACACCCCGCCCCGGGTGCGCTCCCCGGAGCGATAGCGCACCGTGGCCATCGTGATGTGCACCATGCCGGTGTGGGCCCGCGGGCTCGACGAGATGGAGTACACCCGGTGCTGGAGCGGACGGAGCTCGGCGATCAGTTCCTCGGGCGTGACGCTCAGGGCAGGATCGACGTTGAGCAGATCGAGCACGTCCTTACCCCACAGCCAGGCGTCGAGCGCCTCCTTGTCGCCGGTGGAGGTCAGGTGCACCAGCTCCGGATCCTGCGTACGGGAGGCGATGTAGTCCACCAGGTACTTCGACGGCGTGGCGATCTCCACATGCCGCGACAGGGACTCCCGCAGCGTGCGGGTGGACTTGCGGTCGGTGATCGGCTCGTCACCGGTGGCACCGAGCCGATCGAGCACCAGGTCCACCAGGGCCGGATCGTTCACCGGGGTGACACTGATCCCGTCACCGGGCTCGTAGTCGATACCGCTGTCACCCAGCGAGATCACCAGATGCCGTACCTCTTTGTCCGATTCCGGACCCGACAACACCGAGTTGGCGACGATCGTGGCCGGGTAGGGGTTCTTACGGCCCCAGCGGGGCGCGCGTTGCGGCTTGTCGGCCGGCGTCGGTGCGGCCGCCAGAGCGGTGGTGGCCGGGGCGGTGGTGTCGATGGTGCTGGTCATACGAGAACTCTCGGGGCTGTCGGCGGCAGGGTCGGCCGGGACATCGGCAAGGTTCTCGTCGATGCCGGCGAGTGCGATGATCGCACGTCCGATCCAGTCCGCCGACGGGCCCTCGTAGTCGACGTCGCAGTCGACACGATCGAGCACCCGTGTGCCGCCCAGCTCGCCGAGGCGGACGTCGATGTTCTTGCCGGCCTGGCAGAAGCCGTCGTAGACCGAGTCACCGAGCGCCAGCACCCCGAAGTACAGCCCGTCCAGGCGAGGTGCGCCCGGACCGGCGAGTGCCTGCCAGAACATCTCGGCATTGTCGGGCATCTCGCCCTCGCCGTAGGTCGAGGTGATCACCAGCAGGCGCCGGACCGCCGAGAGCGCGCCGAGATCGAGGTCTTCGAGGGCACACACCTGCGGGACGAAGCCCTGGGTGCGGGCACGGTCGGCGACCTGCTCGGCGAGGTACTCGGCGGTGCCGGTCTGGCTGCCGTAGGCGATCTGGCAGGCGATCCCGGGGGGTGCCGCCGCGCCCGGGCCGCTCAGCGGTGCGACCCCGGCCAGCGGCGACCCGGCGGCCAGCGGCATGTTGATGCGGGTGTTGAGACCGGCGAGGAAGCCGGCGAGCCACGCCTTCTGGTCACCGGTGAACGGGACGTCGGTGGGGATATAGGGCAACTGCATGTCAGGAGACCTCCGGGAGGGCGGCGGCGGTGGCCGCAGCACGAGAGTCGGGGGCGGGGACACCGGGGATACCGGCGGCGGCGGTGCGCGCGAGAGCTTCGGCGACGTCGGGGATGGCCCGTGCGGCGAACAACTGGTCGAACGACGGCAGTTCGCCGAGGACCTCCCGGTTGTGGCGGTCCTGGTGCAGAATCCAGCCGTAGGTACCGGGGGCGTCCATCGACCGCACGTTCCGGCGGGCGAGGGCCTCCTTGTAGTCGGCCACCCGCTTCGCCGACATCAGCGCCGCGATCCGGTCGTCGTCGCGGTCGGCGAGGATGTCGCGGGCATAGCGCGCGACCCGGTTGACCAGGTCGGAGTCCTCGGTGAGCACCAGGTTGCGCGCCGCGCGGGCCACACTCTCCGCCGACGGCGCACCCGCGGGACCCGCGCCGCGTCCGGCCCGACCACGGCGCAGCCGTGCCTCGGCGACCTCACGGGCGAGCTCGAACACGGTGAACGCACCCAGCAGGCGGTACATGTCGGCGTCGTCGGTGTGCCCGAAGGCCGGCACCACACCGCCGGCCACCGGGCGACCCGCCCGCAGATCCGCCTTCAGGCTGCGGACCTGATCGACGGCCATCGCGGTGGACAACTCCTCGACCAGGGCACGCCGGCCGAACCGTGCGAGCAGCGTCGGTGCGTCCTGATGGGCCACCAGGGCCCGCGGCATGGCATAGGAGACGTAGTGCCGCTCGGTCTCCCAGTTCTCCAGCAGTCGTGTCGCCAGCGCCGAACCCGTTGCGTCGGCGTGCATCTGGAGCAGGGTGTGGGCGGCGTGATGATGCAGCGGGGCGAGCGGGTCGTCGACGCCGGTGATCGCACCGACGATCACCGAATCGGTGCTGATCCGCTCGGCGAGCTCGCAGGCCGGGTCGTACTGGTAGAGGAATCCGCCGCTCATCCCGTTGCCCAGGCCGTTGCCGTAGCCGCCGAGATTGAACACCGCCCCGTTGGTCATGTACTCGCAGCCGAACTCGCCGAGACCCTCGACCACCGCGGTGGCACCCGAGTTGCGCACGGCGAACCGGTCACCGGCCTCGCCCTCGACGAACAGCCGGCCGCCGGTGGCGCCGAACAGGGCGAAGTTGCCGATCAGCACGTTGCCGCCGACCGACGCCGCGCCGCCACCCGGCGAGTGCACCACGACGGTGCCGCCGGACATCGACTTGCCGACACCGTCGTTGCAGGTTCCGTTGTGCTCCAGTCGCATTCCGTCATTGCAGAATGCGGCGTAGGACAGTCCGGCCGATCCGGAGGTGGGCACCACCACGGTGTCGTCGTCGAGGTACCGTCGGCCCCGGTCGTCGGTGCACACCGCGGCGAGCGCACCGGCGGCCGGCGCGTCGAGGATGTGGTTGAGGTGGCGTTCGATGTCCACCGCGAGCTGGGCGCCGACACCGCGGTTGCGGTTGCCCAGCCACACCTCGGCGGTGGTGATCGTGGTCTGGCCCGCCTCGAGTCCGGCGAGGACCTGCCGGCCGAGCTCGTCGTCCACGGCGTAGTCGCTGTCGAGGTAGACCGGCTCGTCGATCTCGCGGTCGGCGGCCCGGGCCAGCAGCGCATCGGTGCGCAGGGTGGCGACCAGCGCGGGATGGTCGACCGCGGTGAGCAGGTCGGTGCGCCCGCGGGCCGCACGCAGGTCGGGCAGCCCCAGGCCGGCGAGGATCTCGCGGACCTCGTGGGCGACGTTCAGCAGGTACTGGGCCATCGCACGCGGGTCGCCGTCGAACACCTCGGGATCGGTGGTGAGACCCGCCGGGCACTTGATGTTGCAGTTCTTGGCCATCACGCAGCCGATCATCATCAGTGCGGCGGTGCCGAACTCGAAGCTGTCGGCGCCGAGCATGGCCGAGATCACCACGTCGCGGCCGGTCTGGTGGGCACCGGAGGTCCGCAGGGTGACCTTCTGGCGCAACCCCTGTGCGGAGAGTGCCTGATGCACCTCGGCGAGACCGATCTCGGCGGCCCGACCGGCATAACGCAGGCTGCTCACCGACGCGGCACCGGTGCCGCCGGTGTTGCCGGCCACGTTGATCACGTCGGCACCGGCCTTGGCGACGCCGACGGCGATGGTGCCGATGCCCTCGGAGCTGACCAGTTTGACGATCACCCGGACCCGGGCGGCCTTGCAGTCGTGGATGAGCTGCGCGAGGTCTTCGATCGAGTAGGTGTCGTGATGCGGTGGGGGAGAGACGAGTTCGACTCCGGGCGTACCGCCGCGGGCGGCGGCGATCTCCACCGTCACCTTGGGCGCCGGAAGCTGGCCGCCCTCACCGGGTTTGGCGCCCTGGCCGATCTTGATCTCGAGTTCGGTGAGCATCGGGTCGGCCAGATAGCCCGCCCAGATGCCGAACCGGCCGGATGCGAACTGCTTGATCCGCGAGGCGCGCAGGGTGCCGTAGCGGGAGATGTGCTCGCCGCCCTCACCGCAGTTGGACAGCCCGCCGACCATGTTGGTGCCGTGGGCGACGGCCTCGTGCGCCGGTGCCACCAGCGCGCCGTGGCTCATCGCACCCGAGGCGAAGGTCGCGGTGATCTGGTGTGCCGGTTGCACATCGGCGAGAGCGATCGGTGCGGTGGCGGCACCCGGGGCGAGGACGTCGCGCAGTGCGCTCGGCCGGCGTTCCCGGGTGCGGCCCAGATCGTCGATGAACGCCCGGTAGGCGTCGGTGACGGTGAACGCGTCGATCTCGTCGGGGGTCAGTGCCGCGAAGCTGCTGTCGGCGTACACGTCGGCGTCGAGCCCGAAGGCCGACTCCAGGGTGCCGAGGGTGAACAGCCGCAGCGACTCGCCGATGCTCTCGCGCTCGGCGGTGGCCGAGTACTCGCGGCCGGCGGCGAACTGGATCTTCTCGCCGGTCAGGCCCGCGTAGCCGCGGACGGCGGCGGTGCCGAACGAATGGCCGGCGCCGTCGGCACGCTCCTTGAACAGACCGAGCAGCGGCAGGTCGGTGTCGGCGGCCAGGGGAGTGGCGATCGCCGCCCGGTGCGCGGCCGCGGTGACCTCCACGATCGGTCCCAGGCCGACGCCGCCGACCGGTGCGGTCAGATCACCGAACCACCGGGACAGATCGGGATCGGCGGTGTCGAGGAACGCCGGCTCGAAGAACTCGCCGCCGATGTAGCTCTCCACCGTGCACAGCCCGACCCGGCCCATCGTCTTCATCAGCGACTTCTCCGCAGCCTTACGCCAGTGCGCGAAACCGGTTGCGGTGTCGTCGTCTCCGCGTGCCAGCAGGGCGGCGCGGCGGGTGATGCTGTGCGGGTGCACCGCGGCGGCACCGAATCCGAGGACGGCGGCGAGGTGATGACTCGACTCGATCTGTCCGCTGTCGGCGACCACGGAGACCCGCAGCCGCATACCGGCGGTGATCAGCAGCCGGTTGACCGCGGAGACGAGGAAGATCATCGGCAGTGCGGCGCGGTCGGGGCCGATCCCGCGGTCGGAGAGCACCGCGATCCCGCCGCGGGCCTCGGCGAAGGCGACCACGGCGGCGGCCACCCCGTCGACCGCCGACACCAGCGCTGCCCGGGTGACCGCCGGATCGGATCCGTCCGGACCGATCGGATAGGTGGCGTCGAAGACCTCGATGGGTGATTCGCCCTGTGCGAGCAGCAGTTCCAGCTCACCGGCGGTGAGGATCGGTGTGCTCAGCACGATCTGACGGCCCTTCGACGGGTCGGGATCGTGGTGCACATCTGGCCGGGCGCCGAGCGCGACCCGCAGGGTCATGCCGTCGGCCTCGCGGATGCTGTCCAGCGGCGGGTTGGTGACCTGGGCGAATCGCTGTGAGAAGAACCGCGACACATTGGATTCGACGTTGGTCAGCGCGTTGATCGCATTACCGAAGCCCATCGCCGACACCCGCTCGGCGCCGTCGGTGATCATCGGGTCGGCGAAGTACCGGAACGACTCCTGGTCGAGGTGATAGGCGCGGAACCGCTGGTGATCGGTGAGCTCGCCGGGAGCCGGGTCGGCGACGGTGGCATCGACGTCGGTGTCGGTGCCTGCCGTGCCGGCGGCCGGCGTGGCCTCTGCGGCCGTGGCGGCCCGCAACTCGTCGAGGTCGATCTTGGCCGCGCGCAGCAGCGCGGGGTAATCCCTTGCGGCGGCGAGCTTCTCGTAGGCATCGGCGGTGGTGTACACGCGATGCTCGCGGTGGTCGTAGAAGATCATCCCACCCGCCGACACGCGGCCGCGGGCGATCACGGTGTCCGGGTCGAAGGTGACCTGTCCGGCCTCGGAGCAGACGCACAGATAGTCGGCGGTCTCGACGGTGCGCAGCGGGCGCAGGCCGAGCCGGTCGAGGCGGGCGCCGATCACGGTGCCGTCACCGAACACCACGGCGGCCGGGCCGTCGTTCTTCTCCTCGTAGAGCGAGAAGTACTCGAACATCGCGCGGACCCGGTCCGACAGGGTCGGGTCGTTCTCCCAGGCCGGCGGCATCATCGAGACGATCGCGGTCACCAGATCCACCTGGTCGTTGATCACGCGGGCGGCCACGGTCTGGTCGAGGCGGCTGGAGTCGGACTGGCCGGGCGGGCGCACGATGGTGCGCTTGCGCGCCGCGGCCGCGGTGACCTGGGCGATCCGGTTCTTCTTGTCGGTGTTGAGCTCACCGTTGTGGGCGAGGAAGCGGAACGGCTGCGCCATCGTCGGATGCGGATCGGTGTTGGTGGAGAACCGCGTGTGGAAGAACAGGGTGTGCACCCGGTGATCCGGATCCGCGAGATCGGTGAAGTAGTCGATCACCTCCGGCGACGACAACCGGCCCTTGAGCACCTGGGTACGCGCCGACAGCGACAGCGGGTACAGGCCGGCGAGTTCTGCCGTCGAGTAGCCGACGGCCTCGATGTGCAGCAGCGCCTGCTGGACCAGCCGGTCGAGATCGGCGGGACCCGGGCACGGCTCCGGTGCCGCGAAGATCCACTGCGTGATCGGCAGCTGGAAGGCCACCGCGGCCGGACGTAACACGCTGTTGTCCACCGGCACCTCGCGGACGCGCAGCACCGTGAAGCCGCGGTCGGCCATGGTCCGCTCGATCAGGCGGGTGGCCCTCGCGGCGGCCGCGGACTCGGTGGGCAGGAAGAAGTTGCCCACGCAGAACTGTCCGAGACGCAGGTCGGGGCGTCCGGTCAGCTTGCGGAAGAACCGCTGGGACAGATCGATCGAGATGCCGCCACCGTCGCCGACACCGAGTGCGGAGAAACCTCCGCGATGGGGGACCGAACACAGGGCCTCGCGGGCCTTGTCGATCACGCTGTGTTTCTGGACCCCGTCCTTGCGGGTGATGAAACCCACCCCGCAACTGCTGTGTTCGTCGCTCGGATCCCACAGTCCTTGCTGCGGGGCTTGCGGCTGCGCCTGCATGCGTCCCCTCTCGTGCCGGTCCTCGGTGGACCCGGATGGTCACGGTGGCCGCTGCGACGCTGAAGCGAACCTGGGTCACTATAACTTAGCCAAGGCTTACCAAGGTGAGGGTGTCCTCATCGGGGTGCCGTCGCAGGTGGGAGGGCCGGGAGCGGCCGCAGCGAGGCGGTCGGCGGCCGGTGGGGCGCGCGGGGTCGCGGGCCGGGAATGAACGGGCCCGGCGGCGGTGTTGAGGGGGGTACCGAGCCGGTCATGCACCACGGCGCCGCGGATTTCCGCGGGCATCCGTGTGCGTGGCATACTGGTCGGTCGAGTCCGGTTCCGGTTCACACCGACGATCCGCGTCGGTGACCCGGCGACCATGAGAAAGGGACACCAGGAATGAAGCAGGGAATTCACCCCGACTACCACCCGACCACCGTCGTGTGCGGTTGTGGCAACACCTTCGAGACCCGCAGTACCGCGGCCAACGGCCGTATCACCGTGGAAGTCTGCTCGCAGTGCCACCCGTTCTACACGGGCAAGCAGAAGATCCTCGACACCGGCGGCCGCGTCGCCCGCTTCGAGGCTCGCTACGGCAAGCGCAAGAAGGCCGACACCGCCAAGTAGGTCTGACGACGACGCCCGCCCGGTTTCTGTTCAACCGGCCGGGCGTCGTTTGCTTTTTCTCCACCAGACCCGACGGACGGACCCGAGTGAACCAACCAGCACGCACCGGCACCGCCGGTGCCACCAGCACCGCCATCGACGACATCCTGGCCGAGCACGCCGGGCTCGAGACGCAGCTCGCCGACCCGTCGTTGCACGACGACCCGGCGATGGCCCGACGTGTGGGCAAGCGTTTCGCCGAACTGGCCCCGATCATGGCGACCCACGCCCGGCTGCAGGCCGCGCGCGACGACCTCGCCGCCGCCCGTGAACTCGCCGCCGACGACGCGGCGTTCGCCGAGGAGATCCCCGGCCTCGAGGAGACCGTCGAGGAACTCGACGCCACCCTGACCGATCTGCTCGCCCCGCGCGACGCCCACGACGGCGACGACGTGGTGCTCGAGATCAAGTCCGGTGCCGGCGGCGAGGAGTCGGCACTGTTCGCCGCAGATCTCGCCCGCATGTACCTCAAGTACTGCGAACGTCACGGCTGGAAGGCGCAGATCCTCGGCGTCACCGAATCCGATCTCGGCGGGTACAAGGATGCGACGCTGTCGATCAAGTCCCGCGAGACCGTCCGCGACGGCGTGTGGTCGCGCCTGAAGTTCGAGGGTGGGGTGCATCGCGTGCAGCGCGTGCCGGTCACCGAGTCCCAGGGGCGGATCCACACCTCGGCGGCCGGCGTGCTGATCTACCCCGAACCCGAAGAGGTCGAGGAGGTCCAGATCGACGAGTCGGACCTGCGGATCGACGTCTACCGGTCGTCGGGCAAGGGCGGTCAGGGCGTCAACACCACCGACTCCGCCGTCCGCATCACCCACCTGCCCACCGGCATCGTGGTGACCTGCCAGAACGAGCGGTCCCAGCTGCAGAACAAGGCCCGTGCCATGCAGGTGCTCGGCGCCCGGCTGCAGGCCGCCGCCGAGGAGGAGGCCGAGGCGACCGCCGCCGAGGGCCGTGCCGCGCAGATCCGCACCGTCGATCGCTCCGAGCGCATCCGGACCTACAACTTCCCGGAGAACCGGATCACCGACCATCGCATCGGGTACAAGGCCAACAACCTCGACGCCGTCCTCAACGGTGAGATGGACGCCCTGCTCGACGCCCTCGTCGCCGCCGACCGTCAGGCCCGGCTCGAGGCCCAGTGAATCCCGGCACGGGCGACGCCGGGCGGCAGCCGGTCCGGCTGGCGCTCGCCGAGGCCACCGGGGTCCTGGCCGCCGCCGGGGTCGACTCGCCGCGTGCCGACGCCGAATGGCTGCTGGTCCACGTGCTCGGCACCGACCGGGGCAGGCTGCTCGTCGCCGACGATCTCGACCACGAAGCGCGGGGACGCTTCGCCGGCCTGATAGCCCTTCGCGCACAACGCATTCCGATGCAGCACCTGGTCGGGACCGCGGCGTTCGGGCCGGTGGAACTGCACGTCGGGCCGGGGGTGTTCGTCCCGCGTCCGGAGACCGAACTGCTCTACGCCTGGGCGCACCAGCTCGCCGAGCGTGAACTGGCAGGTGCCGCAGCCCAGTTCACCGTCGTCGATCTGTGCAGTGGGAGCGGTGCGCTCGCCATCGCCCTGGCGGCGACGCTGCCCGGGGCACGGGTCCACGCCGTCGAGAAGTCACCCGAGGCCACGACCTGGCTGCAGCGCAACGTCGACGGGCTCGCCGCCGACGTCGCCGCCCGCGTCGCGGTGCACACCGGTGATGTGACCGATGCCGGCGCCGTGGCCGCGATGGTCGGTGCCCCGGCCGACCTGGTGGTCAGCAATCCGCCGTATGTGCCGAGCACCACGCCGGTCCCCGCCGAGGTGTACGCCGACCCCGCGATGGCGGTGTTCGGCGGCGAGGACGGGATGGACGTGATCACGCCGATGGCGGCCACGATCGCCGCGATCCTGCGGCCCGGCGGATGCGTCGGCATCGAACACGACGACACCACCGCCGATGCCGTCACCGGTCTGCTGCACGGCACCGGAGACTTCGACGAGGTCACCTCGCACACCGACCTCGCCGGGCGTCCCCGGTTCGTCACCGCCCGTCGGCGCGGACGGTGAGCGTGCAAGGATGAATCGGTGAGCTCAGTATTCGACTGCACCGATCCCGACCAGCGCGCCACGGGCATCCGGGCGGCGGTCGGCGCCGCGAAATCCGGCCGGCTGATCGTGATGCCCACCGACACCCTCTACGGAATCGGTTGTGATGCTTTCGATCCCGAGGCCGTCTCCGCATTGCTTGCGGCGAAGGGCCGTGGTCGTGACATGCCCGTGCCCGTGCTCGTCGGGTCGTGGCACACCGTCGACGGACTGATCCTGGGGGTCAGTTCGCAGACCCGGGCACTGGTCGAGGCGTTCTGGCCCGGCGGACTGAGCATCGTCGTCGAGCAGGCCCCGTCACTGGCGTGGGACCTCGGTGACACCGACGGCACCGTGATGCTGCGGATGCCGCTGCACCCGGTCGCGATCGAGGTGCTGCGCGAGGTGGGGCCGATGGCCGTCTCCAGTGCCAACGTCTCCGGCCGCCCCCCGGCCACCATCGCCGACGAGGCACGCGAGCAGCTCGGCGACGAGGTCGCGGTGTACCTCGACGGCGGCGTCGCACCCAAGGCGCAGGCCTCCACCATCGTCGACCTGACCGGTCGCGCACCCCGCATCCTGCGGGTGGGCGCGGTCTCCACCGAGGACGTCGCGGAGGTCCTCGGCGTCGAGCCGGCGAGCCTGCTGGCCCGATGACCGCAGACGCCCAGGCCGAACTGGGTCGGATCGATCCCGAGCTGCGCGCGCTGGTCGAACGGGAATCGACGCGGCGGGCCCGGTCACTGCAGCTGGTGGCGGGGGAGACCATCGCGCTCCCCGCGGTCCGCGAGATCCTCGCCTCACCGCTCGGTGACACCTATGCCGAGGGTTATCCGGGTGCCCGCTTCCACGGCGGCTGTGAGGTGGTCGACGAGATCGAGGATCTCGCCGTCTCCCGCGCCGCCGAACTCTTCGGGGCCGAATACGTCAACGTCCAGCCGCTGTCGGGGAGTGTCGCCGCGTCGGCGGTCTACGCCGCATTCGCCCAGCCCGGCGACCCGGTGCTGTCACTGCGTCTGGACCACGGCGGTCATCAGACGCACGGTTCCCGCGCCAACTTCTCCGGCCGGTGGTTCGCCCCGATCCGGTATTCGGTCGGCGCCGACGACGAACTCGTCGACTACGACCAGATCCGCGAACTCGCCCTGCTGCACCGCCCACGGCTGCTCGTCGTCGGTTCACCGGCGTACTCGCGGCTGTTCGACTACCCGCTGCTGCGTCAGATCGCCGACGAGGCCGAGTGCATCCTCTGGGTCGACGCCGCGCACCTGGCCGGGCTGGTCGCCGGGGGAGTGGCGCCGTCACCGGTGCCCTACGCCGACGTCGTCACCCTGGTGACCCACAAGGTGCTGCGCGGCCCGCGGTCGGGGGTCGTCCTCGGCGCCGGGCGGCACGGCGCCGCCCTGCGCAAGGCGGTGTTCCCGTTCACCCAGGGTGCCGCACCGATGGACGTCGTCGCCGCCAAGGCCGCGACCTTCGCCCATGCCGCGACCCCCGGTTTCGCCGAGCATGTCCACACCGTCGTGGACACCGCGCGCGCACTCGCCGCCGCCCTCACCGACCGGGGCCTGCGGATCGTCTCCGGTGGCACCGACACCCATCTCGCCGTGGTGGACGTCAGTCCGCTCGGCCTGAGTGGGGTGCAGGCGCAGCGCCGCCTGCAGGGCGCGGGCATCGTCGTGGACAAGACGGTGTTGCCGTTCGACACCCGACCGGTCGCCGAGGGGTCGGCGATCCGGATCGGCACCCCGATCCTCGCGCTGTCGGGGGGCGGGCCGGAGACCCCGGTCACCGTCGCGGAGTGGATGGTGACGGCCCTCACCGACACCGCGCAACACACCCGGATCCGTGCCGAGATCGCCGATATGCTCGGCGGGTAGCCTGATCGGGTGCCAGATCCGTCCGCTCTTGTGCTCGCCGCTCCCGCGACGGGTGGAGCCGGTGTGCCGTTTCGCGAATTGCTGCTGGTCGGGCTGTCGGCGGCGGCGATCACCTACCTGCTGACCTCGCTGGTCCGGGTGGCCGCGATCCGGATGGGGGCGGTGGCCGTACCCCGCGCGCGCGACGTGCACGTCATCCCCACCCCGCGCCTGGGCGGACTGGGAATGTTCGCCGGGATGGTCGCGGCCATCGCACTCGCCGCCAATCTGCCCGCACTCAACCGCGGCTTCGCCTACACCAACGACCTGACCGCGGTGATCGCCGCGGGCACGGTCATCGTGATCGTCGGTGCGATCGACGACCGGTGGGGCCTGGACGCGCTGACCAAGTTCGTCGGGCAGGTCACCGCCGCCTGCGTCATGGTGATCATGGGGATCAGCTGGATCCAGATCCCGGTTCCCTTCGGCGACATCGGCACGGTGGTCCTCGATCCGCTCCAATCGGGGCTGCTGACCGTGGTCATCACGGTCGCCACGATCAATGCGGTGAACTTCATCGACGGACTCGACGGCCTCGCCGCCGGACTGGGTCTGATCTCGGCGTCGGCCATCTGCCTGTTCTCGTTGGGGCTGTTGCGTGACCAGGGCGGGGATGTCAGCTATTACCCGCCGGCACTGATCGCGGTGGTACTCGCCGGCGCCTGTCTGGGATTCCTGCCCCACAACTTCTCGCCCGCCCGAATCTTCATGGGCGACTCCGGGGCGATGTTGATCGGTCTGATGCTGGCCGCGGCGTCGACCAGCGCATCCGGCCGCATCGCGGTGTACGGCTACGGCTCGGCCGACATCGTCACGTTGCTGTCCCCGCTGATCCTGGTCGCCGCGGTGGTGTTCATCCCGATGCTGGACATGCTGATGGCGATCGTGCGGCGTACCCGCGCCGGTGTCGGCTTCTACACCCCGGACAAGATGCACCTGCACCATCGGCTCCTCCAACTGGGCCATTCGCAACGTCGGGTCGCGCTGATCATCTATCTCTGGGTGGCCGTGCTGGCGTTCTCGGTGGCCGCGTCGACGGTGTTCCCGGTGACGGTGGTGGCACCGGCCTTCGCCGGGGGACTGGTGGTGGCGATGCTGGTGACCATCGCGCCCAGGCTCTCGCGCCGTCTGGCCTCGGCGCGGTCGGCTCACGGCAGCTGACCAGGCCCGGGGGCCGGCCAACCGGGTCGTGCGTCCGCCCGGTGTGCTGCCGTCTGGTGAGAAAAGTCCCTTGCGGGGCTATGGCATGTCCGTTCCGTGCAGTAGGCTCTGCACCCGTCGGGGCAGGTGAGAACCTGAACCCGGGGGTAGGTAAGCCAACGGTAAAGGCCATGTACTATGGCCCGTAGTAGTTCGGCGGGCCCCGGTGCCCGCCGACATCGCGGAGGCCGACAACGCCTCCGTAGGACCCGAACCCGACGATGTGCCCACCCCCTGGTGGAAAACGCCCAAGGTCTTGGTAGGGTCACTGCGAACGCAAAGCGTACGCTCGGGTGGCTCACGGCCGCCTGTGGTACGCCGGTTGCCCCGTGCCCGTCGGATGGTCCATCCGTGCAAGCACAAGTAGGAGAGATGAGGAGAGGCAATGGCGACATCCGCCCCTGACTCCGCTCCCGTTTATTACCCGGCGGCACCCACCAGTTTGGTGCGGCCGGGCATCATCTCGGCGGCATTCACCCTGATCGCGGCCGGTGTCGCGATCTACCTCGGACACCCTGCTTTCGCAGTGTTCTTCGCGGTGGGCGTCGTCGCCGTCCTCGTCAACGCCAAGATGGTCACCCTTGCGGTGGCCCGGGTGGCGGCCGAGGAAGATCCCCGTAAGAAACTGCTCGCCGTCAATTCGGCGCTCCGGCTCGGTGTGATCACCGTGCTGGCGCTGGCGGCGGCCTTCCTGGTCCGGCCCGACGGGTTGGGCGTGATGTTCGGACTCGCCGTCGGCCAGGTCGTCCTGGTACTCAACACGGTGATTCCGGTGATGAAAGGACTTCGTAAGCAGATATGAGCGCACCGTCTTACGGCTCGGGCACCCTCTACCTTGCCGAGTCCAAGATCGAGGTGGGGCACCACCGGCAGGCCGAGTGGCTGGGGCTCACCTGGAACATCGACACGATCATCTCCACCCTGATCGCCGCCGCCGTCGTGATCGCCCTCGCGCTGGTCGTCCGGTACAAGGTCACCTCGGGTAAGCCCAACGCGGTCCAGATGTACTTCGAGGTGCTGACCGTCCAGATGCGTCAGCAGATCCAGAGCTCGATCGGCATGAAGGTCGCCGGGTTCGTCCTGCCGCTGGCGGTCACCCTGTTCACCTTCATCCTGGCCGCCAACTGGCTGGGTGTGATCCCGTGGCAGTACGGCAAGTCCGACGGCAGCACCACCGAGGTCCTGATGACGCCCTCGAGCGACGTCAACTTCGCCTACGCGCTGGCCCTGTTCGTCTTCGTCTGGTACCACTTCGCCGGTGCCCGTCGCCGCGGTCCGATCAAGCACCTCGTGATGCTGGTCAAGGGTCACGCAGCCGGACTCGCACCGATCAACATCATCGAAGAGATCGCCAAGCCCGTCTCGCTCTCCCTCCGACTCTTCGGCAACATGTTCGCCGGTGGAACCATGCTCGCGGTCATCGCGCTGTTCCCGGCCTACATCCTGTGGGCGCCCAACGCCCTGTGGAAGTCCTTCGACCTCTTCGTCGGCCTGATCCAGGCCTTCATCTTCGCCCTGCTGACGATCCTGTACTTCAGCCAGAGCATGGAACTCGAAGAGGATCACCACTAGAGGTCCACGACCTGAGTCAGACCACCCGTAGTACGACCCTGGTCGGCGGCGCCGACCGGACCCACAGACCTGGCAGTCTCACGGCTGCCAGTACCACCCGAAAGGAAAGATCTCAATGGATCCGAATCTGGTTAGCATGGGCGCGTTGATCGGCGGCGGCCTCATCATGGGCGGCGGCGCGATCGGTGCCGGTATCGGTGACGGTATCGCCGGTTCCCAGCTCATCGCCGGCATCGCCCGGCAGCCGGAGGCCCAGGGCCGACTGTTCACCCCGTTCTTCATCACCGTCGGTCTGGTCGAGGCCGCGTACTTCATCAACCTCGCCTTCATGGCGCTGTTCGTCTTCGCCAACCCGGCCCAGACCTACGGCGGCTGATAGCCGGCGTCACGCCAGTCCACCTCTCACGTTCGTTATCCCGATAGGGGACCACCCATCATGATGAGTCTCGCCTCAGAAGAAGCCGGGGGGACGTCAAACTTCCTCATCCCCAATGGCACGTTTTTCGCGTGCCTGCTGATCTTCATCGTCGTGCTGGTCGTTATCCGCACTCTCGTCGTCCCACCGATTCTCAAGGTGCTCGACGAGCGTGAGGAACGCGTCGCACAGACGGTCAAGGACAACAAGGCCGCTGCGGCGAGCTTCGAGGATGCCGACCGTGAGTACACGGCGCGTCTCCGCGACGCCCGTGGGGACGCCACCGGAATCCGTGACGAGGCGCGGGCGAAGGGCAACGAGCAGTTGTCCTCCGCCAAGCACAAGGCCACCGAGGAGGCCGACGCCGCACTCGCCAAGATCACGGCTGATCTGAAGGTGGCGGCGGACAACGCGGTCACGACCGCCAAGCAGGACGTGAGCCGGCTGTCGGCGACGCTGGCCGGCCGCGTCCTGGGTACCGATGTCGCCGCAGCCACCGCTGGGGCCGAGCAGACAGAGACGGTGAAGTAAGCGTGGACATTTTCATCGGACAGCTCGTCGGGTTCCTGGTCCTGGTCTTCCTGTTCGTCAAGTACGTGCTGCCGCCGCTGCGCAAGGCAGTGGTCAAGCAGCAGGACGCGATCGGGCAGCAGATCACCGAGAGTGACGACGCCAAGAATCGTGCCGCCGAGGCACAGGTGGCCCACGAGAAGGCGATCGAGCGCGCCGAGAACGAGGCCAAGGAACTGCACGAGGGAGCCCTCTCCGACGCCAAGTCGATCGAGGACGACCTGAAGAAGGCAGCCGACAGCGAGGTCAAGCGGATCAGCGAGCACGGCAAGGCACAGGCCGAGCTCAGCCGCACCAGCCTCATCCGTCAGCTGCGCACCGATCTCGGTCTGACCGCTGTCGACGGGGCCGGCGAGCTGGTGCGCAAGCATCTGGCCGTGCCGAGCAACCAGGCCGCGACCATCGACCGGGTGATCGACGAGCTCGAGGGCATGTCCTCGGGTTCGCAGCCGGAGACCGGTATCCCGTCGAACGCCGAGCTGATCGGTCTGCACTCGCTGCACGCCACCAGCCGTGAGGCTGCGCGGGCCATCGCCACCGAATTCGACTCGGCGGCAGCCGATCTCGATTCGTCGGCACTGACCGCAGCGTCGGTGGAGCTCTCCGAGGTGATCCGGTTCCTGGTCAAGAACCCGGTGCTGCGCAAGAAGATCACCGAGGACGAGGACAACGCTGCGGGCAAGCGGCAGCTGGTGCACTCGCTCTTCGACGGCAAGGTCGCCCCGATCGTCGTCGACCTCGTCGCCACCGGTGCGGTGCAGCGCTGGTCGCAGAGCAACGACCTGCTCGTCGCCCTGCGCCGGCAGAACGCCCTGGTGGTGCTCGCAGCCGCCGAGCGTGACGGAACCATCGAGCAGACCGAGGACGAGCTGTTCCGCGTCGGTCGACTGCTCGACGGCAACCCGGAACTGGCCTCGCTGCTGTCGGACTTCGCACGTCCCGCCGACAAGCGCAACGACCTGCTGCGCTCGCTCGTCGGCGACCAGGTCGGTGAGCACACCTGGTACCTGCTCTCGCACACCATCAATGCGCTGCACGGGCAGCCGGCCGAGGTCGCCGTGGCGCACCTGGCCGAACTGGCCGCCGCCCGCCGTGGCGAGACCGTGGCCCACGTGATCTCCGCCGTTGCGCTCACCGACGCCCAGGTCACCCGCCTGTCGGCGGTGCTCGCGAACATCTACCACCGCAAGATCTCGGTCCAGACCGAGGTCGATGAGTCGATCATCGGCGGCCTGCGCATCGGCGTCGGCGACGAGGTGATCGAGGCCGACATCGCCACACGTCTGGCGAAGGCGGCCGAGACACTGCCCCGTTGACGCCGCGCCCGGCGTTCGACGACCCGAACACCCCACGTACCACTCACGGACTGAGCAAGAAAGACGAGAACCCATGGCGGAGTTGACGATCTCAGCAGACGAGATTAAGGGAGCGATCGAGCAGTACGTCTCGTCGTTCGAAGCCGAAGCCACGCGTGACGAGGTCGGCATCATCACCGATACCGCGGACGGCATCGCGCATGTCAGCGGCCTGCCGAGTGCGATGGCAAACGAGCTGCTGCAGTTCCCGGGCGGCGTGCTCGGCGTGGCGCTGAACCTCGACGAGGACGAGATCGGTGCCGTCATCCTCGGTGACTACGAGACCCTGGAAGAGGGCCAGCAGGTCAGCCGTACCGGCGACGTGCTCTCGGTCCCGGTCGGTGACAAGTTCCTGGGTCGCGTCGTCGACCCGCTGGGCAAGCCGATCGACGGACTCGGCGACATCGAGGCCGAGGCACAGCGCGTCCTCGAACTGCAGGCCGCTTCCGTGCTCGAGCGTCAGCCCGTCGAGGAGTCCCTCGCCACCGGCATCAAGGCCATCGACGCCATGACCGCCATCGGCCGCGGACAGCGCCAGCTGGTGATCGGCGACCGCAAGACCGGCAAGACCGCGGTCTGCGTCGACGCCATCCTGAACCAGAAGGCCAACTGGGAGTCCGGCGACCCGACCAAGCAGGTGCGCTGCATCTACGTCGCGGTCGGCCAGAAGGGCTCGACCATCGCGGGCGTCAAGACCGCCCTCGAAGAGGCCGGCGCGATGGAGTACACCACCATCGTCGCGGCTCCCGCCTCCGACTCCGCCGGATTCAAGTGGCTGGCCCCCTACACCGGTTCAGCCATCGGCCAGCACTGGATGTACGACGGCAAGCACGTCCTCATCGTGTTCGACGACCTGACCAAGCAGGCCGAGGCCTACCGCGCCATCTCGCTGCTGCTGCGTCGCCCGCCGGGCCGCGAGGCATACCCCGGTGACGTCTTCTACTTGCACTCCCGTCTGCTGGAGCGTTGTGCGAAGCTGTCCGACGCCATGGGTGGCGGTTCGATGACCGGTCTGCCGATCATCGAGACCAAGGCCAACGACGTCTCGGCGTTCATCCCGACCAACGTCATCTCGATCACCGACGGCCAGGTCTTCCTCGAGTCCGACCTGTTCAACAAGGGCGTCCGCCCGGCGATCAACGTCGGTACCTCGGTGTCCCGCGTCGGTGGTGCCGCACAGACCAAGGGCCTGAAGAAGGTGTCCGGCTCGCTGCGTCTGGAGCTGGCCCAGTTCCGTGAGCTCGAGGCATTCTCCGCCTTCGCCTCCGACCTCGACGACGCCTCGAAGGCGCAGCTCGAGCGCGGTGCTCGGTGGGTCGAGATGCTCAAGCAGGATCAGTACAGCCCGTACTCGGTCGAGGACGAGATCGTCTCGATCTACCTGTGCGGTGAGGGTCACTACGACTCCGTGCCCGTCGACGACGTCCGGAACTTCGAGACCCAGCTGCTGAGTCATCTGCACCACAACGCGACCGGTGTCTACGACTCCATCGCCGGTGGCCAGGTGCTCTCCGGGGATCAGGCCGAGGCCCTCGTCGCCGAGACCAACAAGTTCAAGTTCTCCTACCTCACCCATGACGGCAAGCGCGTCGTCAACGAGGCCGAGGCCAAGGCGATGGACTCCGAGGACGTCGAGCACGAGTCGATCAAGATCCGCAAGTGATCGAAGCGACCATCGACATCTCAGGCAAGGAAGGGGTGAGGGCTCATGGCCAGCATTCGTGAGCTGCGCTCACGCATCCGGTCGGTCCAGTCGACCAAGAAGATCACCAAGGCGCAGGAACTGATCGCGACCTCCCGGATCACCAAGGCCCAGGCCAGGGTGGCGGCTGCGATGCCGTACTCGGAGGAGATGACCAAGGTCCTGTCCGAGCTGGCCAGCGCTGCGGGATCGCTCGATCACCCGCTGCTGGTGGAGCGTGCGCAGGCCAAGCGTGCCGGAATCCTGGTGATCACCAGCGACCGCGGCATGTGTGGCGGCTACAACACGAACGTCCTGCGGGCGACGCGCGAACTCATCGCGTTGCTGCGGGAAGAGGGCAAAGAGCCCGTGCTGTTCGTCATGGGGCAGAAGGGCGTCGGCTACTTCAGCTTCCGCGGCATGGACGTTGCCGACTCTTGGACCGGGTTCTCCCAGGCCCCCGAGTTCGTCGACGCGGCGGGTGCGACCGATTTCTTGGTCAACCTGTTCGTCGCCGGCTCGGATGAGTCGGTCGATCGGCCGGACGGTGAGGGCGCGCTGGCGGGTCTCGACGAGCTGCACCTGGTGTACACCCGGTTCGTCTCGATGCTGACCCAGGAGCCCGAGGTCCGTCGGATGGCCCCGCTGGTGGTCACCGAGGACGAGGTGGACGTCTCCGACGCGGAGACCGTGCCGAGCGAGGTTCGCAACTACTCCTTCGAGCCCGGTGCCGAGGCACTGCTCGAGGCGCTGTTGCCGAAGTACATCGCTACCCGCGTCTACGCGGCCCTCCTGGATTCGTCCGCATCGGAGTCGGCCGCACGCCGTACTGCGATGAAGGCCGCCACCGACAACGCCGAGGAACTGTCCAAGACGTTGTCCCGCGAGGCAAACCAGCTGCGCCAGGCCCAGATCACGCAGGAGATCAGCGAGATCGTCGGCGGGTCCAGCGCACTGGCCAACTAGCCGGAGAAAGCGGGCGGCGCGTCCGTTCCATCAACCGGGCCCGCCCGCTTCGCTCCCGGCGCCCGCACAGAAACTTCGATCGAAGAGGAAGTGACCCAACCACCATGACCGCAGCAGTAGAAACCCCATCCGCGAAGTCGGCGGGGTCGACCGAGGGCCGGATCGTCCGGATCATCGGCCCCGTGGTCGACGTCGAGTTCCCCCGTGGCTCGATCCCCGACCTGTTCAACGCCCTGCATGCGGAGGTCTCCCTCCCGTCGGTGGCCAAGACCCTGACGCTCGAGGTCGCACAGCACCTCGGCGACAACCTGGTCCGCACCATCTCGATGCAGCCGACCGACGGCCTGGTCCGCGGCGCTGCCGTGTCGGACACCGGCTACCCGATCCGCGTGCCGGTCGGCGACGTCGTCAAGGGCCACGTGTTCAACGCCCTCGGTGACTGCCTCGACAGCCCGGGCCTGGGTCGCGACGGCGAGCAGTGGGGCATCCACCGCAAGCCCCCGGCCTTCGACGAGCTCGAGGGCAAGACCGAGATCCTCGAGACCGGCATCAAGGTCATCGACCTGCTGACCCCGTACGTCAAGGGCGGCAAGATCGGTCTGTTCGGTGGTGCCGGTGTCGGCAAGACCGTTCTGATCCAGGAGATGATCACCCGTATCGCCCGCGAGTTCTCCGGAACCTCGGTGTTCGCCGGCGTCGGTGAGCGCACCCGTGAGGGCACCGACCTCCACCTCGAGATGGAGGAGATGGGCGTTCTCCAGGACACCGCCTTGGTGTTCGGTCAGATGGACGAGCCGCCGGGCACGCGTATGCGCGTGGCGCTGTCGGCGCTGACGATGGCGGAGTACTTCCGCGACGTCAAGCACCAGGACGTGCTGCTGTTCATCGACAACATCTTCCGGTTCACCCAGGCCGGTTCGGAGGTCTCGACCCTGCTCGGTCGTATGCCTTCGGCCGTGGGTTACCAGCCGACGCTGGCCGACGAGATGGGTGAGCTCCAGGAGCGCATCACCTCGACCAAGGGCCGTTCGATCACCTCGCTGCAGGCGATCTACGTCCCCGCCGACGACTACACCGACCCGGCGCCGGCCACCACCTTCGCGCACCTCGATGCGACCACCGAGCTCTCGCGTCCGATCTCGCAGCTGGGTATCTACCCGGCCGTGGACCCGCTGACCTCGACCTCGCGCATCCTGGAGGCCTCGATCGTCGGTGACGAGCACTTCCGCGTCGCCAACGAGGTCAAGCGCATCCTGCAGAAGTACAAGGAACTGCAGGACATCATCGCCATCCTCGGTATGGACGAGCTGTCCGAAGAGGACAAGGTCACCGTTCAGCGTGCCCGTCGTATCCAGAAGTTCCTCGGCCAGAACTTCCTGGTCGCCGAGAAGTTCACCGGTGAGAAGGGCTCGGTCGTTCCGCTGGCCGACACCATCGAGGCGTTCGACCGCGTCTGCAAGGGCGAGTTCGACCACCTGCCGGAGCAGGCGTTCAACAGCTGCGGTGGGCTCGACGACGTGGAGGCCGCCGCTGCCAAGATCGCCGGAAAGTAGCAGGCGACAATGGCTGACAAGTCCTACCACGTCGAGGTCGTCGCGGCCGACACGGAGCTGTACTCCGGTGAGGCGACCTTCCTGATCGCCCAGACCACCGTCGGTGAACTCGGCATCCTGGCCGGACACGAGCCGTTGCTCGGTCAGCTGGTGCCCGGTGGCTTCGTGGTGATCGTCGAGACCAGCGGCGAGCGCAAGGCCGCCGCGATCGAAGGCGGTTTCCTCTCGGTCACCGGCGAATCGGTCACCATCCTGGCCGATTCGGCCGAGTGGGCCGATGATGTCGACGTTGCAGCGGAGAAGGCCGCCCTCGAGGCCGCCGAACCGGGCAGCGAGGCCTACAACCATGCGCATGCACGGTTGACCGCCGCCGAACATCTGGTGAAGTAGCTCACTCCGACACTTCGGAGTTCAGCGAGGCCAGCCACCCCAGACCGGGGTGGCTGGCCTCGCTGCTTTGCGGGGTGGCATGCTTGGAACACGTCTCCCTCGACCCAGCCCCGCGTCACAGCCCGACGCGATCGCCGAGGCGGAGACCGAGGAGGTGCACTCGGGTGTCTGTACTCGTCGTGGTGCTCAGCGTATTGCTGGTGTTGGTCCTGGCCTTGTGCTGTCTGTTGGCGTTCCGCGTGGCGCAGTTGCGTCGCGGTGGGACGCCTGTTCTGTTGCGGGTGCTACCCGCCGATGTGGACGAGGGATGGCGGCACGGGACCGTGCACTACACCGACGAGGCCCTGCGCTACTACCGCCTCTCGTCCCTGCGGCCCGGCCCGTCGCGCACCCTGGTCCGACGTCGCCTCGACATCAGTGGCCGGCGCCGCCCGGTGGGCACCGAGCGCGACATCCTCGAGGGCATGGTGATCCTCGAGGTGCATCAGTCCGCGTCTTCCGGTGACGATCGGACCTACGAGATCGCCTTCGATCCGGGCGGCGTCACCGCTTTCCAGTCCTGGGTCGAATCACGCCGCTCCCTGCGGTCGCAGAACCGCCGCTCTGCTTGAACGTTGCAGAGGTTTCGACGGACAGTCGGCCTCGCTGCGCGAGGACGTCCTGGTCCGTCGGATTGAGCTTGTCGAAATCAACCATCGTGTGGGGTGCGACGAGGCGTGTCGAAACCTCCGGCGGCTGATGTCGGGAGGTGATCCGCTCGGGGGTGAGCGGCTTCCGGCGTGATGTGGCAGAGGTTTCGACGGACGGTCGGCCTCGCTGCGCGAGGACGTCCTGCTCAACCATCGTGTGGGGAACGACTTGCTCAACCATCGTTTGGGGTGCGAGGACGTCCTGCTCAACCATCGGTTTTTGCTGGTTGAGCCGGTGAGGAGCGTAGCGACGAGGCGTGTCGAAACCTCCGGCGGCTGATGTCGGGTGGTGACCCACTTCTGAGGTGGGTACGTTCCAGCGCCAGGTGACAGAGGTTTCGACAACGGTCGGCCTCGCTAGCGCGAGGACGTCCTGCTCAACCATCGTGTGGGGTGCGAGGTTGTCCTGCTCAACCATCGTGTGGGGAACGTCCTGCTCAACCATCGTGTGGGGAACGTCCTGCTCAACCATCGTTTGGGGTGCGAGGACGTCCTGCTCAACCATCGGTTTTTGCTGGTTGAGCCGGTGAGGAGCGTAGCGACGAGGCGTGTCGAAACCTCCGGCGGCCGATGTCGGGAGGTGATCCGCTCGGGGGTGAGCGGCTTCCGGCGTGATGTGGCAGAGGTTTCGACGGACGGTCGGCCTCGCTGCGCGAGGACGTCCTGCTCAACCATCGTGTGGGGAACGACTTGCTCAACCATCGTTTGGGGTGCGAGGACGTCCTGCTCAACCATCGGTTTTTGCTGGTTGAGCCGGTGAGGAGCGTAGCGACGAGGCGTGTCGAAACCTCCGGCGGCTGATGTCGGGTGGTGACCCACTTCTGAGGTGGGTGCGTTCCAGCGCCAGGTGACAGAGGTTTCGACAACGGTCGGCCTCGCTAGCGCGAGGACGTCCTGCTCAACCATCGTGAGGGGCGGTCCTGCTCAAGCGCCTTTTGGCGAGTTGCTCAACCCGCGGTGGGGCGCGACCGATCGCCGCCGGGAACCCACTTGACGTCACCCTCGCTACCGGGGACGCGGTTGGCCACCCGCGAGAGGATGAACAACAGATCCGAGAGCCGGTTGAGGTACTTCGCCGGCAGCACCGATGTCGACTCGGGATCGGCGTCGACGGCCGCCCACGCCGACCGTTCTGCTCGTCGGGTCACCGTTCGTGCCTGGTGCAGCAGCGCCGACAAGACCGTGCCACCGGGCAGGATGAACGAATCCAGGTTCGGCAGATCTGCGCCGAACTCGTCGCACCATTTCTCGAGGGCGTCGATGTAGCCCTGCTCGATCCGCAGCGGCGGGTACTTCGGGTTCTCGACGACCGGGGTGGACAGATCGGCACCGGCGTCGAACAGATCGTTCTGGACGGTGCGTAGGGCTTCGGCGATCGCCTCGGGGACGTCCGCCGACGCCAGGGCGACGCCGATCACCGCGTTGACCTCGTCGCAGTCGGCATAGGCGACGACGCGTGGATGGGTCTTGGGGACGCGGGAGAAGTCGCTGAGCCCGGTGCTTCCGTCGTCGCCGGTGCGGGTGTAGATGCGTGTGAGGTGAACGGCCATGCCCAGAATCTAGTTCGTCGGCACCGCCCCGGTGTGAGGCAGCCGGATCCGCGGTGCCGGATAAGCTGTCGGACGTGAGTGATCGCTATCTGGTGACCGGCGGGGCGCGGCTGAGCGGCGAGGTGTCGGTCGGGGGAGCCAAGAACAGCGTGTTGAAGCTGATGGCGGCCTCGCTGCTGGCCGAGGGCACGACGACGTTGACCAATTCGCCCGAGATCGCAGACGTCCCGCTGATGGCCGACGTGCTGCGCGGGCTCGGGGCCACGGTGAGCATCGACGGTGACACCGTGGTCATCGATTCGCCGGCCGAACCCAAGTACCACGCCGACTTCGACGCGGTGAAACAGTTCCGTGCGTCGGTGTGCGTGCTGGGCCCGCTGATGGCCCGTTGCCGACGGGCCGTCGTCGCACTGCCCGGCGGCGACGCCATCGGCTCCCGACCCCTCGACATGCATCAGGCGGGCCTGCGCGCCCTCGGCGCGCACAGCTCGATCGAACACGGCTGTGTGGTGGCCGAGGCCGATTCGCTGATCGGCGCGCCGGTGGCGCTGGAGTTCCCGTCGGTCGGCGCGACCGAGAACATCCTGATGGCCGCGGTGCTGGCCGAGGGGCAGACCACCATCGACAACGCCGCCCGCGAACCGGAGATCGTCGACCTCTGCGAGATGCTGCAGCAGATGGGGGCCCGGATCGAGGGCGCCGGGACGTCGACGCTGACCGTGGTGGGTGTCGACCGGCTGCACGCCACCACCCACCGCGTGGTGGGCGATCGCATCGTCGGCGCGACGTGGGGGATCGCCGCGGCGATGACCAAGGGCGATGTCACCGTGCACGGCGTGAAGCCCGCCCACCTGCAACTGGTCCTGACCAAACTCGCCGACACCGGGGCACGGGTGGACTCCTTCGCCGACGGCTTCCGGATCCGCCACGACCGCCGACCCTCGGCGGTCAACGTCTCGACGCTGCCGTTCCCCGGATTCCCCACCGACCTGCAGCCGATGGCGATCGGCCTGGCCGCCGTCTCCGAGGGCATGTCGGTGATCACGGAGAACGTCTTCGAGGCCCGCTTCCGCTTCGTCGAGGAGATGGTGCGGCTGGGTGCCGACGCCCGCACCGACGGCCATCACGCGGTGATCCGGGGGATCGATCGGCTGTCCAGTGCACCCGTGTGGTGTTCCGACATCCGGGCCGGCGCCGGACTCGTGCTGGCCGGACTCGTCGCCGACGGAGTGACCGAGGTGCACGACATCGAGCACATCGACCGCGGCTACCCGAACTTCGAGGAGAACCTGACCCGGCTCGGTGGTCAGATCGAACGGGTTCGGGGCTGAACGTGGAGGCCGGCCGCATGCATGCCGATCACGCGCACCCCGAACACGCGCACGACGGTGACGCCGAGACAGCGCACTTGCACCCCGATCACGCGCACACCCATGAGGGCAACGTGGACGTCGCGGTGTGGGCGACGCGGTTCACGCTGCTCTCCGACCCGCACCGGCTCGAGATCCTGCTCGTGCTGCACCAGCAGCCGGGGATCTTCGTCGGCGACCTCGCCGCGGCCGTCGGCCGGACCGAGACCGCGGTGTCGCAGGCGCTGCGAGTCCTCCGGCAGCAGGGGTGGGTGTCGTCGACGCGGGTCGGCCGTTCGGTGGGCTACCGGCTCGAGGACGAGACGGTGCACCGGCTACTGCACTGGATCGGTGCCGGCCACATCCCTTCGGACGGCCCCGCATGAGGTGTGGTCAGGGGCCCACCTGACCGGACGGATAGTCTGATCACTTCAACATCTGAATATGTGGACAGACGTCGCGGCCGGTCCTAACGTTCCCGGTATCGCGTGACGCGGATCACCGCGCACGTCCCGACGCGAATCCGGAAGGACAGCCGTCATGTCCACCACCACCCCTCTCGCCATGCACATGAGCGACGGCATCATCAATGCGCCGACATCGGCACTGTTCGGGGTCGTCGCCATCGTCGGCCTGGCCTTCTGCACCTGGCGCGCCCGCACCGACCTCGACGAGAAGACGGTGCCGATGGCCGGCCTGGTCGCGGCCTTCATCTTCGCCGTCCAGATGATCAACTTCCCGGTGTTGCCCGGTGTCAGCGGCCACCTGCTGGGCGGCGCGCTCGCCGCGATCCTGGTGGGCCCCTACACCGGTGCCCTGTGTATCGCGATCGTGCTGGTGGTGCAGAGCCTGCTCTTCGCCGACGGCGGGGTCACCGCACTGGGCGCGAATATCACCAACATGGCGCTCATCTCGACCTTCGTCGGGTATGGGGTCGCCGTCCTCGGCCGCCGTCTGGTGTACTCCCGGACATCGTCACCCGGCGCCCTCGGCGGTATCGCCTTTGTCGCCGCGCTGTGCGGAACCGTCGCCGCGGCAACCGGATTCGTCATCGAGTATGCGATCGGCGGCGCCGCGAGCACCTCGCTCGGCGCGGTCGCGGCATACATGTGGGGCACCCACGTGCTGATCGGCGCAGGGGAGGGGCTGATCACCGCGGTGACGGTGATGGCGGTCGCCCGCGCACGGCCCGACCTCGTCCATCTCCTGCGCAACGCCCCCCGACCCGCCGCCGCACGCCGGACAGGAGTGCCCGCATGACCGCCGTCACCGACGCGTCCACCCCCGGCTCGCCCGAGCATCGTCCGCGCGTACGCATGCGTACCTTCCTCATCGCCTTCGGCGTGGTCGCGCTCCTCGTCGCCGGGATCGTCTCCTACCTGGCCAGTTCGTCGCCCGACGGCCTGGACTCGGCCACTTTGCGGGGCTGCCAGACGGTGGAGACCAACGGTACCGAGCACCTCGTGGGCAACTGCATCGCCCAGCACGCCACCGACCACGCGATGGCGTCGTCGCCGCTGGCCGACTACTCCGTACACGGCATCGGACTGTCCACCGGTCTCGCCGGGATCATCGGTGTCCTCGTGGTGCTGGCCATCGCCGGCCTCGCGTTCCGGCTGCTCGGCCGCCGCCACCCCGGCGGGGAGGCGCACAACGGCGCCGCCCGCGCCGATGCAGCGGTCGCGACCGGACCGGGTCCCGTCGGACGGGAGCGCTGAGACGATGGGGGCCGGACATGCGCATCCGCTCTATCGCAGCGGGGAGAGCCGTGTCCACCGCGCCCCCACCGAGGTGAAGATCGTCGCCCTGCTGGTGTTCGTCTTCGCCGTGGTCGCCACCCCCCGGGAGACCTTCTGGCCCTACCTCGGATTCGCGCTGATCCTGTTCGCGGTGTGGATCGTCGCGCGCATCCCGCCGACCTGGATCGCCACCCGCATGCTGATCGAGGTCCCGTTCGTGGTGCTCGCGGTGCTGCTGCCGTTCGCCGAGGGCGGTGAGCGGATCACGGTGGCCGGACTGTCGCTGTCGGTGCCGGGCCTCTATGCAGCGTGGGGCATCGTCATCAAGGGCACGCTCGGCGTCGCCGCGTCGCTCACCTTCGCCGCCACCACGCAGGCACGCGAACTGCCCCTGGCCCTCACCCGGCTCGGCGTACCCGCCACCATCACCCCCGTCTTCGTGATGATGCTGCGGTACCTCGACCTGCTGTCGGCGGAGATCCGCCGGATGCAGATCGCCCGCGCCGCACGCGGGGACTCACCACGGCTGCTGCACCAGGCCGGTGCCGTCGCCAAAGGCGTCGGCGCGCTGTTCCTGCGCTCCTACGAACGCGGCGAGCGGGTACATCTGGCCATGGCGTCGCGGGGATTCACCGGGACCATCCCGGACATGCCGGGCATCGCGAGCGCACCGCGTGCCACACCGAGACAGTGGCTGGTGGTGATCAGCCCCGCGCTGGTCGCCGTCGCCGTCGCCGCAACCGCTTGGGGGATCCGATGAGCAGCACCGACATGACCCGTACCGACATGACCCGTACCGACGTCCGCGCGGCGGACACGGCCCACCCCGTCGCACCGGCCGCCGTCGAGATCACCGACCTGCACTACGCCTACCCGGACGGGCACGTGGCCCTCGACGGCATCGACCTGAGCGTCGCACCGGGGGAGCGGATCGCCCTGCTCGGCCCCAACGGGGCGGGTAAGACCACACTGATGCTCCAGCTCAACGGCGTCCTGCTGCCCACCGCGGGCAGTGTGTCGATCCACGGGCGGCAGGTCGCCAAGGACAGTCTGCGGCAGGTGCGCCGCCAGGTGGGGCTGGTCTTCCAGGACCCCGACGACCAGCTGTTCATGCCGACCCTGATCGAGGACGTCGCCTTCGGGCCGGCCAACTTCGGCGTCACCGGTGACGAACTCGTCGCCCGGGTCGAGGCGGCCCTGGCCACCGTGTCGATGACCGAACACGCTCGACGCAGTCCCCATCACCTGTCCGGCGGACAACGCCGGCGTGGCGCACTGGCGAGTGTATTGGCGTGTCGCCCAGACATTCTGGTCCTCGACGAGCCGTCGGCCAATCTGGATCCGGTGGCGCGCCGTGAACTCGCCGACACCCTGCTCGGGCTCGACACCACCATGCTCGTGGTGACCCACGACCTGCTCTACGCGGCACAGTTGTGCGACCGCGCGGTGATCGTCGACGCCGGCCGCATCGTCGCCGACGACGCGATCGACGACATCCTCGCCGACGCGGAACTCCTTGCCGCACACCGGCTCGAACTGCCCTGGGGCTTCGACGCCGACACCGTGCGCCGCGCTCGCACCGCCCGACGACCGTCCTCTGCGGCCCGATGAGAGGTCAGGTGGGTACCTGACCATCCGGACAGGTACCCACCTGACCTTCGCCGGTGAACCCGGGGAGTTTGGGACGGTTTGGGCGTCAACCACTTTCGGCCCCCGTTGTGACGCACGTAACGTCACAAGTGCTCGAGCCGACGGCACGCGGTGTGCGACGGCGTACAAGGAGGTCAGGTCAGATGCAGGTAGATGAACTACTGAAACCGTTCCCCATCAAGGAATTCCATCCTTTCCCGCGGGCCATGATGGGCCCGGGCGCACACGAGATGATCGGCCCGGAGGCCCTCAAGCTCGGCTTCAAGAAGACCCTCATCATGACCACCGGTCTGCGGGGCAGCGACACCGTGCACAAGATCGCCGAGTCCTGCAAGTACCACGGACTCGACGTGGTGGTCTACGACAAGGTCGAGTCCAACCCCAAGGACTACAACGTCATGGATGCCGTGGCGCTGTACAACTCGGAGAAGTGTGACTCGTTCATCTCCATCGGTGGCGGCTCGGCGCACGACGCGTGCAAGGGTGCCCGCATCTCGGTGGCCCACGACGGCCGCAACGTCAACGAGTTCGAGGGCTTCAACAAGAGCGAGAACCCGAAGAACCCGCCGCATATCGCGGTCTCGACCACGGCCGGTACCGGCTCGGAGACCTCGTGGGCCTACGTCATCACCGACACCACCACCGACCCCGACAAGCCGCACAAGTACGTGGCCTTCGACGACGCGGCGGTCACCACCCTCGCGATCGACGACCCGGTGCTCTACTACGATTGCCCGGTCGCCTTCACCGCGCAGTGTGGCTTCGACGTGCTGGCGCACGCCTCCGAGCCCTATGTCTCGCGGCTGAACTTCCCGCCGTCGATGGGCAACGCGCTGCACGCGGTGCGGATGACCGCGCAGTACCTGCGTGAGGCCACCTGGAACCCCACCGAACTGGCCGGCCGCGAGGGCATGATGTACGCGCAGTACATCGCCGCTCAGGCGTTCAACTCCGGTGGTCTGGGCATCATCCACTCGATCAGCCACGCGGTGTCGGCGTTCTTCGACACCCACCACGGCCTGAACAACGCCATCGCACTGCCGCGTGTGTGGGCGTTCAACATGCCGGTCCACTACCAGCGGTTCGCCGACATGGCCGAGGCCATGGGCGTCGACACCCACGGGATGACCAAGGTGCAGGCCGCCGATGCCGCCCTCGAGGCCGCCATCCGGCTGCTGCGTGACGTGGGCATCGTCGAGCGGTTCGCAGACGTCAAGCAGGACTCGTACCCCAAGAACCGTCTCGGCGAGGGCCCGACCAAGTTCTACGAGAACCGCAAGGAGATCACCACCGACGCGGCGACCATCGACGCGCTGACCAACCACGTCCTCGGCGACGCGTGCACCCCGGGTAACCCCAAGGAGTGCACCTTCGAGACCGTGCGCCCGGTCGTCGAGCACTGCGTCAACGGATCGCTGGACGAACTGCTCCCGTAGTCGTCGCGTCGCCGTCACAGGCGGCACCGAGACCGGATGTGGGGATCGTGCGAACCCGCCCCCACGATCTGCCCGATCCCCACATCCTCTTCACCACGAGGTGGCCGCCGACGCCCCCACACGGCGGCCACCTCGTGTTCCACCCGTCTCCCTCGTCCCCGTCCTCCGAACCCCCACTGCACCGCCCTCGAACACAGGAGAACAACGATGTCCGCGTCCACCCATCACCTCGCCGCCGCCGACGGGTCCGATACCGTCGAATTCGCCGACGTCGATGACGTCGTCGAACGGTTCGCCGACGCCGGATACCTCGCGGACTCACGCCTGGCGACCACCGTGTTCCTGCAGTCCCGGCTGGGTAAGCCGATCCTGCTCGAGGGGCCGGCGGGCGTCGGCAAGACCCAGCTCGCCAAGACCCTGGCCGAGGTGACCGGCCGCGAGCTGCTGCGTCTGCAGTGCTACGAGGGTCAGGACGAGACCACTGCCCTCTACGAGTGGGACTACGGCAAGCAGTTGCTCTACACGCAGGTGCTGCGCGAGAAGATCGGCCAGGTCGTCGCCGACGCCGACACCCTCGCCGAGGCCGTCGACCGGATCGGCGCCGAGGAGAGCGTGTTCTTCTCCGAACGATTCCTGTCCCCGCGACCGCTGTTGGAGGCGGTCCGCTCGGAGCGGCCGGTGGTGCTGCTGATCGACGAGGTCGACCGCGCCGACGAGGCCCTCGAGGCGGTGCTGCTCGAGCTGCTCGCCGAATACCAGGTGTCGGTGCCCGAGATCGGTACCTTCGTCGCCAACCACCCGCCGATGATCGTGTTGACCTCCAACAACACCCGCGACCTGTCGGCGGCGCTGAAGCGGCGCTGTCTGCACCTGTCGCTCGACTACCCCGAGGCCGACCGCGAGCTCGACATCATCCGCTCCAAGAACACCGGGCTGTCGGAGACGCTGTCGGCCAAGCTGGTCGAGATCGTCCGCGGTCTGCGTGACCTCGACCTGCGCAAGGCGCCCAGCATCTCCGAGGCCATCGACTGGGCGCGCACCCTCGCGGTGCTCGGCGCCGACGAACTCTCCGCCGAGATCCTCTCCCAGACGGCCAATGTCGTCGTCAAATACGACCGCGACCTCACCCGCGCGCTCGAGGCGATCCCCAAGCTGGTCGACCCGAACGCCGAGGTGCCCGACCACCTGCACTCCCACGATCACGGACACGGCCACTCGCACGGGCATTCCCACGGGAGCGCCCACGACCACGACCATGATCACGATCACGACCACAGCGGTCAGACCAAGCGCGCCGAGAAGGACAAGCCCGGCCGGCACGCCGACGACTACTACGGCTCGCCCGGCGCCAAGAGCGACGCCGGTCTGCGCGATGTGAGCGCGGCTCAGGGCAGCCGGTCGTTCAAGGCCGCACCCGAGAAGCCGTCCGGCCGCAGCCGCAAGCGCCCGTTCTGAGAGGGGCGAGACCATGGAAGGAGCGGTGCACCGGTTCGTCCGGCTGCTGCGTCTGCACGGGGTCCGGATCGGGGTCTCCGAGGCGATGGACGCGATGTCGGCGGTCGCGACCGCCGAGATCCTCGGCGACCGCGAGTTGCTGCGGTCGGCGCTGGAGGCGTGCCTGATCAAGGACCGCCGCGACGAGGCGACCTTTCACGAGGTCTTCGACAAGTTCTTCTCGCTGCGCCCGGTGATCGCCGCCGACGACGGGCACGGTCACTCGCACACCCACGACGACCTCGCCGACTCCGGCGATCTGCAGGAGTACACGCTGTCCGACGAGGTCAGCAACACCCCGCAGCAAGGCCACAGCCACGGCCCGCCGTCGAACATCCGTGACTTCTTCGACCCGGAGGATCTCGCCGAGCAGTACAACCTGCACCAGGAGGCCAACAAGCTCGACATGGCGTCGCTGACCGACGAGATCGTGTTGTCGGCGGACACGGTGCCCAACTCCGAGCAGGCCGCGCGGGTGCAGCTGACCGTCTCGCGGCTGCACAATCCGGGTCGCCCGGGCGAACTGGTCACCGGCAATCCCACCCAGCTCGACGCCGAGTTGTCGGTGGCGCAGGAGATGGCGCTGCTGAACTGGCTCGACGACGCCGACGACATGTTCGGTGCACAGCCCGACCGGGAGGAGATCGCCAAGCTGCGCAATGCGCTGGCCGGGTTGCTCGACGGGCTGCCGGAGAAGCTGCGCGATCACCTCGAACAGCTCATGGCCACCGACCACGAGATCGAGGAACGTGAGATCAAGGCATCGGTGCGTGATGCGATCCACGAGCACGAGCGCGCCAGTCTCGAGGAGTCGATCCGCCGGCTGATCCGCAGCCTGCACGGGGCGCCGCGGGCCCGCCGCAAGGTGGCCGCCCGGGGCACCGTCGACGCCGCGCGCACCATGCGCGCGAATCTGCGCTTCGACGGCGTGCCGTTCCGCCCGGTCACGGTGGCCAAGGTGGAGGACCGTCCGTCCCTGCTGATCCTGGCCGACGTCTCGTTGTCGGTGCGCAGTGCCGCCCGGTTCACCTTGCAGCTGGTCCACGGGCTGCAGAGCATGGTGGCCCATGTCCGGTCGTTCGCGTTCGTGTCCGATCTGGTCGAGATCACCGACCTGTTCGCCGAGCATCCGCCGGAGGAAGCCCTCTCGCTGGTGGTGTCGGGGTTGCCGGCCGGCGGCGTGCTCGACACCGACGCCGACTCCGACTACGGCAAGGCATTGGGTGACTTCCTGGAGGAGTACGGCGGCGCCATCACCCGGCGCACCACGGTGATCGTGCTCGGCGACGGCCGCAACAACGGTCGCGAGGCCAATCTCGATGCCTTCGAGGAGATCACCCGCCGCGCGCGGGAGACCATCTGGATCACCCCGGAGCCGACGTACTCCTGGGGTCTGGGCTCGTGCGATCTGCCCGCATACGCCACGTTCTGCGACCGGGTGCACGTCGTCCACGACCTCGCGGCACTCGAGCAGGTCTCGGTCAGCGCGTACGGCGCGTGAGCGGCGTCACCACGCGTAGGATCAGCGCCACACACTTCGGCGACCACGAGGCGGGTGAGCACTGATGCGGGCCGAGACCGGCAGGGTGACCAGTTCCGGGGAGGTCGACGCCCGGCCCACCGTGCGGGTGGCCAAGTTCCACACCCCGGAGATCATCATCGGGCCCGGTTCGTTGGACGAGATCCCGCGTGCCGCAGCTGGATTGGGGATGCGGAGGCTGATGATCGTCGCCGATCGCGAACTCGTCGCCACGCCCTGGTATCCGCAACTGGCGCAACGTCTGCGGGCCGCGGACCTGCGGGTGTCGTCCTACACCGGGGTCTCGCCCAATCCGCGGGCCCCGGAGATCGCCGCCGGCTTCGAGCACTACGAGCAGACCCGGGCCGAGGGGATCGTCGCCCTCGGCGGCGGGTCGGTGATCGACGCCGCCAAGGGCATCGCGATCCTCGCCGCCAACGGCGGACACATCCTGTCCTACGAGGGCATCGACCGTGCTCGGCGTCCGCTGCCGCCGATGGTCGCCGCCCCGACCACCGCGGGCAGCGGCTCGGACGTCTCGCAGTTCTGCATCGTCAACGACGTCGACCGGATGACCAAGGTGACCATCATCGGTCGCGGGCTGGTGCCGGATGTGTCGGTGATCGACCCGCTGGCGCTGGCCACCCTGCCCCACGACGTGGCCGCACAGTCGGGGATGGACGCCATCACCCACTGCATCGAGGCCTATGCATCGGTGGCGCACACCCGCCTGACCGACCGGGCCGCGCGCAGCGCGATCGGGACCGCCTGGCACTCGATCGAACGGTTCGTCGACGACCCGGCCGATGCCGACGCCGGGATGGAGATGGCGTATGCCGCACTGGAGGCCGGGATGGCGTTCACCAACGCGATCCTCGGCGCCACCCATGCGATGAGCCATCCCGTGGGCGGGCTGTGCGACGCCCCGCACGGCGCGATCAACTCCGTCCTGCTGCCGCATGTGATCCGGTTCAACGCCGAGGTCGATCCCACCCCGTACGTCGACCTCGCCGATGCGATCGGACTCGGCACGTCGTCGTCGGCGCATGTCACCGCCGAACGATTCGCCGATCAGGTCGCCGGGCTGTCCGCGCGCGTCGGAATGCCTTCTCGGCTCCGGGATTTCGGGGTCCGCGACGCCGACATCCCGGCGCTCACCGTCAATGCCCTCGCCGATGCGTGTATGCGGACCAATCCGCGACAGCCCACCACCGCCGACGTCGCGCGGATGTATCGCGAGGCGCTGTGAGCGCCGCGACCGGAGCCGACCGCCTCCCGCCCGGCGGGACGTCACCGGAGACCGAACTCGACTCCCTGATCGGATTGCACTCGGTCAAGGGCTCGCACTACGCCCAGTTCCGCGGGGTGGAGGAACGGCTCAGCCGGGTCGTCGGGGCGCTCGACCGGATCTCGCGGGCGCTGGTGCAGACCGCCGAGGGGCCCGAGACGCTGGTGTTGTCGGTGGTGCGCGCCGTCGCCGATCACCTCGACGCCGACTGGGTGGTGTTCGCGCTGTGCGACGGTGCGCTCGACCGCACCGGCCCGAGACATCTGATGCTCGCCGGCGACGGCACCATCTACGCCTTCGAGGGGGTGTCCCGCGCGCGCACGCCGTCGCATATGCCCGACGAGGTGCTCAACCGTCTCAACGACGTGCTGCGCAACCAGCTCGGTGAGCTCGTCCGGCCGATCGTCGAGGACCATCATCTGCATGTCCCGCTGCATCTCGACGGCCGTGTGGTGGGCGGGCTGTCGGCGTGGACGCCACACCACCATGTGGTCGACTCCGCCGATCTGGTGGTGATGCGGATCCTGGCCCGCCAGGCGATGGTGGCGCTGCTCAACGCGGCCCTGCTCGAGGAGAGCCGCCATCAGCTGACCCGCGCCGAGGACGCCTACGCCAAGGCCCGCGAGCAGGCCACCGACCTGGCCGTGCAGAACGCCGAACTCCAACGCACACAACGAGAGTTGTCGGCGGTGATGCGCCAGCGCCTGGTCACCGAGGAGCGTGAGCGGATCGCCCGCGAACTGCACGACTCGGTGACCCAGTCGGTGTTGTCGGCGGGGGTGCAGATCGAGGTGTGCCGGATCGAATCCGATCCCGAGACCGCCGCCCGGCTCGAGGTGGCGGGCCAGCTGACCCGTGATGCCGTCGAGCAGTTGCGCTCGGTGATCTATGCGCTCAACCAGTCGCCGTCGGTGGAGGGGCTGAGCCTCGGGGAGATCCTCGACGAGCTCTGTTCGATGCACATGCCCGCCGACCTGCGGACCGACGTGCGGATCGTCGGACGCCCCCGGGATCTGCCCGACGACCTGCAGCACGCGATCCTACGGATCGCCGGTGAGGCCCTGTTCAACACCGCGGTCCACGCCGAGGCCACCCGTGCCCGGGTGGTGTTGAGCTATGGCGACGACGACGTGGCACTGACCGTCGACGACGACGGCTCCGGCGACCCCGGGCACATGCGGCGGGTGATGCGTGCGGCCATGCTCGGTGATCTCGCCGGCCGGCACCGCGGCCTGGCCAATATGGCCGGCCGGGCCATCGACCTGGGCGGTGACCTGCGGATTCGTCGGTCGCGGCTCGGCGGTGTGCGGATCGCGGTGGACATCCCCGACCCGGCCGCGACGCGAACACTTCAGAAGGGGGCCCGGTCGACCCGGCCCCGGCGGACCGAACAGCAGGAGGTCACCCGATGAACGACGCGGCGACGAACGATCAAGGGGTCGCGACACGGCCGGTGCGCACGGTGCTGGTCGACGACCACGCGCTGCTGCGGGCGGGTATCCGATCGCTGCTCGAACGGGAGGACTCGATCGCCGTGGTCGGGGAGGCCGACACCTTCGACGAGGCACTGGCCCAGATCGCGCGGTGCGAACCCGACGTGGTGGTGGTCGATCTCAAGCTCACGGCCGGAACCGAGTACGAGGGCCTGCGGCTGATCACCGAGATCGCGGCCCGCCATCCCGAGGTGGCGTCGTTGGTGCTGACCACCTTCCTCGACGACGACCTGGTGGTGCGGGCGGTCAAGGCCGGTGCGCGCGGCTATGTGGTCAAGGACGTCGACACCACCGAACTGGTCCGTGCGATCCAGGCCGTGTCCGGCGGAGGCAGTGCCTTCGATCCGCGCAGCGCGGCGATCGTGTTGCGCACGGTGTCGGGGGAGGGGGCCGGCCCGGAGATCCTGACCGAACGCGAACGCGAGGTCCTGCGACTGCTCGCCGACGGGATGAGCAACAAGCGGATCGGTCAGACGTTGTTCATCTCGGAGTCGACGGTGAAGTTCCACATCCGCAACATCATTCGCAAGCTCGGGGTCACCAAGCGCACCGACGCGGTCTACATCGCGAGCAAACGCGGACTGATCTGAGATCGGGTGATCCGGGGGCTGCCCCCGGGCGGCGGGATCGGGTGGTCGGAGCACGCCGGGCGGTCCGGGTACTCGGGATCCGGTTGCAGCGTCGTTCGCCGCAGAGTCGTTCGGCCGCAGCGTCGTTCGGTGGACGAGTCGCCGGTGTGCCGGGGGATTCGGGTCCCGGGTGCAGCCGGTACGGGTGTTGCAGGCGGGATGGGTTGCCGGCGGGATTCAGTCCCGGGGAGTCAGGACCAGCCAGCCACCGTGGTCGGTGTGGAACTGCGCACCGGCGTGCGGGACCGCGTCGGCCCAGCGACGCAGGTCGTCCTCCGACAGCGTGGTCAGGTGCCCGAAGTGCTCGCTGGGATGTTCCTCGTAGGGGATGGCGATCACCACACGCCGGCGCGCCACGCGCAGCGCCTGGCCGATCGCGTCGCGGACCTGCGGTTCGGTGAGGTGTTCGAGCAGGTGGATGAGGGTCACGGTGTCGACCGCGTCGTCGGCGAACGGCAGGTCGGTGGCGTCGCCGACCACGGCATGCACCGGGGTGCCCCGGCGCCGGGCGGCCGCGTCGAGCAGACCGACCGCTCCGGGGGAGATGTCGCAGGCCGCCACCTGGTGACCGTCCTGCGCACACTGCAATGCGAAGAACCCGAAGCAGCTGCCGACCTCGAGCACGCTGCGTCCGGAGATCAGAGAGCGCGCCCGACGATGCACCGGGGAGAACGCGGCGATGCCCGACCGTAGGGCCGCCACGGAGTTGTCGTAGAAGGCCGACCATGCGACGTCGGGGTCGGCCGAACAGGATCGGATGATGCCGACCGCGGTCTCCTCGAATTCCCACTGGCCGCCGATGGCACCCGCGTCCACGAGTGCCACCAGGCCGCTGACCAGCGAGTCGTCCGAGAGATCGTCGAGAGTCAGGGAGTGGACCACCTCGACCCGGCCGAGGACGTCGGTCTGCCAGGCCACCCGGCCGGCACGGTGAAATCCCCGGGGGGCGATGGACGAGCGGCGAACCGCGATCCGCCGATCCGTCGGGACGCCGGCGCTGGTGGTGAGGGTGGCGGTCATACCGTGACGCTATGACCTGCATGTTCGGTGCGGAACTGACCGTCGGGGTGTGATGACTGACCGAAAGGATGGGATCGCCGCCCAGGGGTCCGCGATGACCGATATGTCGCAGATCACGTTGTGGCTGTCGGTCCCGATATCGGCGGCGGGCGCCGCGGGCAGTCGTCCGACCTGCACGGATACCCGAGGCGAGGGCTCGTGACCTGGCGATTTGATCTTCACGTCACTCGTGCGTAACTTATTCCAAGTCAGCGAGCCACGGCGCCGCCCCGGACAGACTCGAAAGAGTCTGTGGGGGAAGGGAAACCGAGTAGCAGCTGACCACCCCAGCAAGTTTGTTCGCCCGCATTTCGGTGTGGGGGTTCGCTGGTGGGGGGCTGGACAGGGTCTGGCGGGTCGGAAACCTTCGGGTTGACACCGCCGAGCGGGTCCAGTACGCTGGAGGAGTTGCCCGGGATCGGGTAGCGAATCCAAAAAGTTGAGTACAGCTCACCGGAGTTCGCCCTTGTGATGGGGTGGTGTTGGTGGGTGTGTGTTCTTTGAGAACTCGATAGTGTGTTGGTGGATTGTTTGATGCCAAATTTTTTTGGTGTCAGGGAGTTCATTAGTTTATGAAGTTTTTTGATGCCAGTTTGTTTTTTTGAGAATCATTTTTGGTCAGGTTTTGCTTTCCTGGTTGAAGGATTGTGTTGAAACGCCGGCTTTTGGCTGGTTTTGTTTCGCTATTTTTTCATGGAGAGTTTGATCCTGGCTCAGGACGAACGCTGGCGGCGTGCTTAACACATGCAAGTCGAACGGAAAGGCCCAGCTTGCTGGGTACTCGAGTGGCGAACGGGTGAGTAACACGTGGGTGATCTGCCCCTGACTTCGGGATAAGCCTGGGAAACTGGGTCTAATACCGGATATGACCTTACATCGCATGGTGTTTGGTGGAAAGCTTTTGCGGTTGGGGATGGGCCCGCGGCCTATCAGCTTGTTGGTGGGGTAATGGCCTACCAAGGCGACGACGGGTAGCCGACCTGAGAGGGTGATCGGCCACACTGGGACTGAGACACGGCCCAGACTCCTACGGGAGGCAGCAGTGGGGAATATTGCACAATGGGCGCAAGCCTGATGCAGCGACGCCGCGTGAGGGATGACGGCCTTCGGGTTGTAAACCTCTTTCGCCAGGGACGAAGCGCAAGTGACGGTACCTGGAGAAGAAGCACCGGCCAACTACGTGCCAGCAGCCGCGGTAATACGTAGGGTGCAAGCGTTGTCCGGAATTACTGGGCGTAAAGAGCTCGTAGGCGGTTTGTCGCGTCGTCTGTGAAATTCTGCAACTCAATTGCAGGCGTGCAGGCGATACGGGCAGACTTGAGTACTACAGGGGAGACTGGAATTCCTGGTGTAGCGGTGAAATGCGCAGATATCAGGAGGAACACCGGTGGCGAAGGCGGGTCTCTGGGTAGTAACTGACGCTGAGGAGCGAAAGCGTGGGTAGCGAACAGGATTAGATACCCTGGTAGTCCACGCCGTAAACGGTGGGTACTAGGTGTGGGGCTCATTTCACGAGTTCCGTGCCGTAGCTAACGCATTAAGTACCCCGCCTGGGGAGTACGGCCGCAAGGCTAAAACTCAAAGGAATTGACGGGGGCCCGCACAAGCGGCGGAGCATGTGGATTAATTCGATGCAACGCGAAGAACCTTACCTGGGTTTGACATACACCAGACGACGGTAGAGATATCGTTTCCCTTGTGGTTGGTGTACAGGTGGTGCATGGCTGTCGTCAGCTCGTGTCGTGAGATGTTGGGTTAAGTCCCGCAACGAGCGCAACCCTTGTCCTGTATTGCCAGCGGGTTATGCCGGGGACTTGCAGGAGACTGCCGGGGTCAACTCGGAGGAAGGTGGGGATGACGTCAAGTCATCATGCCCCTTATGTCCAGGGCTTCACACATGCTACAATGGCTGGTACAGAGGGCTGCGATACCGTGAGGTGGAGCGAATCCCTTAAAGCCAGTCTCAGTTCGGATTGGGGTCTGCAACTCGACCCCATGAAGTCGGAGTCGCTAGTAATCGCAGATCAGCAACGCTGCGGTGAATACGTTCCCGGGCCTTGTACACACCGCCCGTCACGTCATGAAAGTCGGTAACACCCGAAGCCGGTGGCCTAACCCTTGGGAGGGAGCCGTCGAAGGTGGGATCGGCGATTGGGACGAAGTCGTAACAAGGTAGCCGTACCGGAAGGTGCGGCTGGATCACCTCCTTTCTAAGGAGCATGCAACATTCCCATGCCGGCGGCGTCTGTCCGTTGGGTGGGTGTGTGTTCATAGGGTGAAACATCAAACACGCCAGCATGGTTGTCGGTCTCATCAGAGAGGTCGGTGGCCGGGTGACTGCGATGGGTGACTGTCGTGGTGCTGTCAACACACTGTCGGGGTTCTGAGGGAACACACCGTTTCTTCTGCCCATGATGCGGAATGTTCCGGTGATGGCTCCTGTGATGGGGGTTGGAGGAGGGTTCGGTTGTGGGTGTGTGTTGTTTGAGAAGTGCATAGTGGATGCGAGCATCTTTATTTATTGCAATGCATGACAAACTGTTTTTGGTTTGTGTGTTTTGTTCGAGTTTGTTCTCAAGAACGTGTCTACACTGGTAGGGGATGTTTGTCCTGTGTGTGCTCTTTTGGGGTGCACGGGGGCGGAGCCCCTGTGGGTGTAGGTGTTGTTGTAAGTGTTTTAGGGCGTTCGGTGGATGCCTTGGCACCAGGAGCCGATGAAGGACGTGGTAGGCCGCGATAGTCCTCGGGGAGTTGTCAAACGAGCTGTGATCCGAGGGTGTCCGAATGGGGAAACCCAGCACGAGTGATGTCGTGTTACCACCAGCTGAATGTATAGGCTGTGTGGGGGGAACGTGGGGAAGTGAAACATCTCAGTACCCATAGGAAGAGAAAACAATTGTGATTCCGTGAGTAGTGGCGAGCGAAAGCGGATGAGGCTAAACCATGCGCATGTGATACCGGGTAGGGGTTGTGTGTGTGGGGTTGTGGGGAGTGTCTTTCCTGATCTACCTGTCAGGACGTGAGTCAGAAAATCGCATGTTAGGTGAAGTGGCCTGGAATGGTCTGCCGTAGACGGTGAGAGTCCGGTAACTGAAAGCGTGTGGTCTTGCGTGATGTTTTCCCAAGTAGCAGCGGGCTCGTGGAATCTGCTGTGAATCTGCCGGGACCACCCGGTAAGCCTGAATACTTCCTGGTGACCGATAGCGGACTAGTACCGTGAGGGAAAGGTGAAAAGTACCCCGGGAGGGGAGTGAAATAGTACCTGAAACCGGACGCTTACAATCCGTCAAAGCCTGTGCACCTTCGGGTGGTGGGTGATGGCGTGCCTTTTGAAGAATGAGCCTGCGAGTTAGTGCTCGGTGGCGAGGTTAACCCGTGTGGGGTAGCCGTAGCGAAAGCGAGTCTGAATAGGGCGTTGAGTCGCTGGGTCTAGACCCGAAGCGAAGTGATCTACCCATGGCCAGGGTGAAGCAGCAGTAAGATGTTGTGGAGGCCCGAACCCACTTCAGTTGAAAATGGAGGGGATGAGTTGTGGGTAGGGGTGAAAGGCCAATCAAACTTCGTGATAGCTGGTTCTCCCCGAAATGCATTTAGGTGCAGCGTTGCATGTTTCTTACTGGAGGTAGAGCTACTGGATGGCCGATGGGCCCTACTAGGTTACTGACGTCAGCCAAACTCCGAATGCCGGTAAGTGAGAGTGTGGCAGTGAGACTGCGGGCGATAAGGTTCGTAGTCGAGAGGGAAACAGCCCAGATCGCCGGCTAAGGCCCCTAAGCGTGTACTAAGTGGAAAAGGATGTGGGGTCGCGAAGACAACCAGGAGGTTGGCTTAGAAGCAGCCACCCTTGAAAGAGTGCGTAATAGCTCACTGGTCAAGTGATCCTGCGCCGACAATGTAGCGGGGCTCAAGTACACCGCCGAAGCCGCGGCACTCCACCATGACATCCGCGATCCTCTACGGGGGGTTGTGTAGTGGGTGGGGTGGGTAGGGGAGCGTCCTGCATCCGTGGAAGCGCCGGAGTGATCTAGGTGTGGAGGGTGTGGGAGTGAGAATGCAGGCATGAGTAGCGAAAGCAGAGTGAGAAACTCTGCCGCCGGATGACCAAGGGTTCCTGGGCCAGGCTAATCCGCCCAGGGTGAGTCGGGACCTAAGGCGAGGCCGACAGGCGTAGTCGATGGACAACGGGTTGATATTCCCGTACCCGTGTATCCGCGCCCATGCTGAATCAGTTGTACTAACCATCCAAATCCCAATGGACTGCCTTCGGGTAGCCGGCGGGGGCTGCATGGGACCTTGGCTGGTAGTAGGCAAGCGATGGGGTGACGCAGGAAGGTAGTGGGGCCAGTGAGTGGTTGTACTGGTGTAAGCCTGTAGGGCGAGTGGTTGGTAAATCCGTCACTCATGATGCCTGAGAGGTGATGCGTAGCCGTTGTGGCGAATTCCATGATCCTATGCTGCCGAGAAAAGCCTCTAGTGAGTTGGTACACGGCCCGTACCCCAAACCAACACAGGTGGTCAGGTAGAGAATACTAAGGCGATCGAGAGAACTGTGGTTAAGGAACTCGGCAAAATGCCCCCGTAACTTCGGGAGAAGGGGGACCACGATTGGTGAACACTTTTTCGGTGGGAGCTGGTGGTGGTCGCAGAGACCAGAGAGAAGCGACTGTTTACTAAAAACACAGGTCCGTGCGAAGTCGTAAGACGATGTATACGGACTGACGCCTGCCCGGTGCTGGAAGGTTAAGAGGACCGGTTAGTGGGATTCGTCCCGCGAAGCTGAGAATTTAAGCCCCAGTAAACGGCGGTGGTAACTATAACCATCCTAAGGTAGCGAAATTCCTTGTCGGGTAAGTTCCGACCTGCACGAATGGCGTAACGACTTCTCTGCTGTCTCAACCACAGACTCGGCGAAATTGCATTACGAGTAAAGATGCTCGTTACGCGCGGCAGGACGAAAAGACCCCGGGACCTTCACTATAGCTTGGTATTGGTGTTCGGTTCGGTTTGTGTAGGATAGGTGGGAGACTGTGAAGTGGGCACGCCAGTGTTCATGGAGTCGTTGTTGAAATACCACTCTGATCGTATTGGACTTCTAACCTCGGACCCTGATCGGGTTCAGGGACAGTGCCTGGTGGGTAGTTTAACTGGGGCGGTTGCCTCCCAAAATGTAACGGAGGCGCCCAAAGGTTCCCTCAGCCTGGTTGGCAATCAGGTGTTGAGTGTAAGTGCACAAGGGAGCTTGACTGTGAGACGTACATGTCGAGCAGGGACGAAAGTCGGGACTAGTGATCCGGCACCAACGTGTGGAAGTGGTGTCGCTCAACGGATAAAAGGTACCCCGGGGATAACAGGCTGATCTTCCCCAAGAGTCCATATCGACGGGATGGTTTGGCACCTCGATGTCGGCTCGTCGCATCCTGGGGCTGGAGTAGGTCCCAAGGGTTGGGCTGTTCGCCCATTAAAGCGGCACGCGAGCTGGGTTTAGAACGTCGTGAGACAGTTCGGTCTCTATCCGCCGCGCGCGTTAGAAACTTGAGGAAACCTGTCCCTAGTACGAGAGGACCGGGACGGACGAACCTCTGGTGTGCCAGTTGTTCCGCCAGGAGCATTGCTGGTTGGCTACGTTCGGAAGGGATAACCGCTGAAAGCATCTAAGCGGGAAGCCTGTTCCAAGATGAGGTTTCTCTCCCTCTTGAAGGGTTAAGGCCCCCTACAGATCATGGGGTTGATAGGCCAGAACTGGAAGCCTGGTAACAGGTGTAGGTGACTGGTACTAATCGGCCGAGGACTTACAACAACACTCTTACATTTTTGTGAGTGGGTTTGATGGAGATGGTTTTGCGCATCCACTATGTACTTCTGAAACAATGCACGCATGATAGTGCGGACGCGTGAGCGTTTGTTTCATAGAGTTTCGGCGGCTATAGCGGTGGGGAAACGCCCGGTCCCATTCCGAACCCGGAAGCTAAGCCTGCCAGCGCCGATGGTACTGCACTTTAGTCAGTGTGGGAGAGTAGGACACCGCCGAACAATTTTTTGGGGATGCCCCGCAGCCTTTTGGTTGCGGGGTATTTCTCGTTGGGGGGTGTTTTGTGTTGGGGTTGGTGGTGGTCGAGCCGGCCGCGTCGTCGGGTCATCGGAGCGTGTCGTGGGGTGGGCAGCGTCGTCGAGGTGGTGGTGGTGGGGTCGGCTGGTGCCTGAACCTCGGGTGATCCCGGGATTGCCTGAAAGTAGGGGAAACCGTGTTTCCCCGAGGTTCGTGTCCTTCCCCGTGATGTAACCCGGGGAAGGTGGCGAAACTCGGGGAAGGATCCTTCCCCTGGTTTCGGGCGGCGGGCTTCCCCTGGTTTCAGCGGGACGGGGTGACGAACTTTCCCCTGGTTTCAGGGCACAGGCTTCTCGACATCCGAACCTTCCCCGGGTTTTCGCACGGGTACGGAACCGTCCCCGACTCTCCGTCGAATGCGGGGAGTGGCTGCGGGACGTCGACCTGCAAGTTCGTGACGAAATCCGAGGTGAATCCGGGCGAGATCGAAGCTCGTGTTCTACGCTCCCGGCAGGGAGGGGCCGATACCAACCGGGGGCCGGCCAGGGAGTTCGTATGCTCACACGTCGTCATTTCCTCACCGCGGCCACCGCCGGTCTGGGGCTGCTCGCCGCGGGATGCTCCACCGACAACTCGTCGGGGACATCGGCGCAACCATCGGTTCCCCCGGTCTCGACCGTGCCGCCGGCACCTGGTGCCGGTGAGCTGAAGGTGAGCAGTTTCCAGCTGTTCACCCAGGAGGACCTGAACTTCCAGTCGATGATCGCACTCGGGGCGTCGGGCATCTCGGCGGCCGTCGGTGAGGTCCTGACCGCGGTCAACCAGGCGAATGCGGCGCCGGGTGGGGCGTCGTATCAGTCGGTGTACGACGCGTGGATCGCCTCCGGGAACCTGCTGACCCAACAGGCCGACGAAGCGCTGAAGGCCGGACACAAGGTGACCGCGAGTGCGCGGTACATGCGTGCGGCGCAGTACTACAACCAGGCGCTGTTCTGGGTCCTGGGAACGTCGACGCCGGGAGCCGAGGCGCAGGTGTACGGCTCGATGAACGCGGCATGGACTGCGGCCAACAGCCTGGCCCGCCCCGCCCCGGAGTCGGTGTCGGTTCCCTACGAGGACCACCCGCTGCCCGGATGGTTCTTCTCCGGCGGCAGCGGTACCCGGCCGGTGGTGATCATGAACAACGGCAGCGACGGCCAGAACGTGGACATGCTCGCCGAGGGAGGTGATGCCGCCCTCGAGCGCGGCTACCACGTCTTCATCTTCGAGGGCCCCGGACAGGGGTCGATGCTCTTCGAACACAACATCGTGTTCCGGCCGGACTGGGAGAAGGTGATCACCCCGATCGTCGACTATCTCGGTGGGCGTGACGACGTCGACAAGGACAAGATCGTGCTGCACGGCATCAGCCTGGGCGGCTACTTCGTCGCCCGCGCCGCGGCCTACGAACATCGGCTGGCCGCCGTGATCGCCGACCCCGGGCTCGACAGTTCGTGGCGAGCCTTCCCCGAGAGCATCAAGAAGATCGCGGAAGCGGGACCGGCCGAGGTGGTCAACAAGATCTGGGCCGACGACGTCATCGCCGGGGCCAGCCCGCAGGAGTCGTTCGCCCTGCGCAAACGGTTGGAGATCTACACCGCCGAGGCACATGATGAGGCCGCGGCCGGACAGATACCGACCGACTGGTACGGCATCTCGCGACGGGTGCAGGAGTTCACCCTGAGCCCCGAGCAGATGGCCGCGATCACCTCACCGACCCTGGTCACCGACTACGTCGAGGACATCTTCTTCGGCGACGGCCCCACCGCGCTCTACGACGGGCTGACGGTCGAGAAGAAGAAGTTCATCCGCTTCGGCGAGACCAACGGTGCGCAGTACCACGACGCTCCGGTCGCCTCCCAGTACGTCGGGGAGGTCATCCTCGACTGGGTGGACGAGACCATCGGATACCAGGGCTGACCCGGCCGCGACCGGTCCACCCAGGCCGACCGGTCCACGCGGCGAGGTGAGCGGCAATCCGGGTGGACCCGGGTGTCAGCTCTCCTCGACGTCGGCGTCCTTGGGGACGACCACCATCGGAACGGCGAGTGCGCGGAGCATCTTGGACGCCGTCGAACCGAGGAACAGATGGAGCGGACGGGCCAGGCGGCTCGATCCGACGTAGACGATGTCGCCGGCGGCCCACTCCACCAGGCCGACACCGGCCTCGACGGACTCGGCCGCGATGATCTCGGTGGAGATCTCGTGTCCGGATTCCAGGCGGCCCCGGACGTCGTCGGCCAGTTCGCGCAGATGCTCGGCGGCCTCGGCGCGCGCGGGGTCGTCGGCCGCGGTGCGGGTGTCACCGGGAAGACGGCCGTCGGCGGTCACGAACGAGATCAGCCGGAGCGGGAAACCGGTATGGCGGCAGGTGGCGACGGCGGTCTCGAGGAGTGCACCGGTGCCGCCCCGGCGACCGATGGCGCAGGTGATGCGGCGGATCGGTTCGGCCGACTCCCGGGCCCCGAGCGGTGCGATCACCACCGGCGTCGACGACACGTGCAACAGATCGTTGACCACCGAACCCAGCGAGTGACGGCCGATGATCCCGCCGCCGGAACCGCCGACGACGATGACATCGCTGTGGGTCTGCTGGGCCTCGAGCACCAGCCCCTCCGCGGCGTTCTCGTGGAAGGCGAGATGTCCTTCGGCGACGACGTCGTCGGGCACGTCGGCGGTCGCCGACGCCAGCCAGTCGGCGGCCTGGTCGTCGAGCGATTCGGTCAGACTGCGGGCCTCGGGGGTCTTGGCACGGTCGGCGGGCGGCAGCACCATGCACACGGTGAGGTCGGCGTTGAGCGACCGGGCCATCGCGATCCCCAGCCCGAGCGCATCCTCACCACCGGGCGTGGGCAGGTACGCGGCCAGCAGGTTCCGGCGTGGGGTGGGCATCGTGGCGGCTCCGCTCGTCGACCAACATCGGTGTGCGCGTCGGACGCCGAACGCCTGGCACCGAGAGGTCCGGTGCCAGGCGTGGTCCGACCGAGTCCCACCGTATCGGGTCAGCGGAGGTGATGGACCTCTTGCAGGCCATACACCGGTGTGGGGATGCCTTCGAGGCGGGCCTTCAGCTGCAATGCCAGATACAGCGAGTAGTGCCGTGACTGGTGCAGATTGCCGCCGTGGAACCACAGACCCGGCTGCTGCGTCGGCTTCCACATGTTGCGCTGCTCGCCCTCCCACGGGCCGGGGTCCTTGGTGGTGTCCGAACCGAGCCCCCACACCTTGCCGACGCGGTCGGCGACCTCCTGGCCCATCAGGTCGGCGGCCCATCCGTTCATCGACCCGTAGCCGGTGGCATAGACGACCACGTCGGCCGGCAGTTCGGTGCCGTCGGCGAGCACCACACTGTTCTCGGTCAGATGGTCGACGTCGCCGTGAGCGAGCTTGATGGTGCCGTCGGCGACCAGCTCACACGCGCCGACGTCGATGTAGTAGCCCGAGCCGCGCCGCAGGTACTTCATGAACAGACCCGAGTCGTCGTCGCCGAAGTCGAGGTCGAACCCGGCGGCCTCGAGGCGGTCGTAGAAGTCCTTGTCCCGCTCGCGGATCTGGTCGTACAGCGGGATCTGGAACTCGTGCATGATCCGGTAGGGGAGCGAGGCGAAGGTGAGATCGGCCTTCTTGGTGGTCATCCCGTCGGCCACCGCCTGCTCGCTGTAGAGCGCGCCGAGCCCGATCTCCATCAGCGAGTCCGACTTGACGATGTGCGTCGACGACCGCTGCACCATGGTGGTGTCGATCCCGTTGTCGACCAACGCCTTGCAGATGTCGTGCGCGGAGTTGTTGGCACCGATCACCACGACCTTCTTGCCCACATAGCCGTCCGGGCCGGGGTGTCGGCTGGAGTGGTGCTGGTCGCCGGCGAAGACGTCCTGGCCGGGGAAGTCCGGGACGTTGGCCTTGCCGGACATGCCGGTCGCGAGCACCAGCTGCTGCGGGTAGAGGGTCAGCCGTTCGCCGTCGCGGTCGACCTCGACGGTCCAGGCGCCGGCCACCTCGTCGTAGTTCGCCGACAGACAGGTGGTCTTGCTCCAGTAGGGGACCTCCATCACCTTGGTGTAGAACTCCAGCCAGTCGCCGATCTTGTCCTTCGGCGCGAACACCGGCCAGTTCGGCGGGAACGGCAGGTACGGCAGGTGGTCGTACCAGACCGGATCGTGCAGGCACAGCGACTTGTAGCGCTTGCGCCACTGGTCGCCGGGACGTTCGTGCCGGTCGATCACGATCGCCGGCACGCCGAGCTGGCGCAGTCGCGCGCCGAGTGCGATCCCGCCCTGCCCGCCGCCGACGACGAGCACGAACGGCTGTCGGGTGCGGCCGAGGGAGGCGTCTTCGTCGGCCTTCTTCTCCGCCCACGAGCGGGTGTCGGGGTCGGAGCCGTGCACCGCACCGCGCGGCCGGTCGAATCCCTGGGACTCCTCGTGGCCCTTGAGCTCCTGCAGGCTGGTCAGCAGGGTCCACGCCTGGTCCTCACCGGTGTCGGCGTCGGCACGCAGCCGCAGGTGTCCGCAGCCGCGGCCGGTCGCAGTCTCGAACTCGATGAAGGCCGAGACCACGCCGCCGTCCTCGGTGGCCGGTTCGCTGGTGGCGAATCCCGACGGATCGGTGTCGGCGAGTCGGCTGCCGAGCATGTCGGCGATCTGCTCGCGGCCCTCGACGGTCTTGATGTTCCAGGTGAACGACACCAGGTCGCGCCAGAAGCTGTCGGTGGCGAACAGGCCGGTCGCCGCGGCCACATCGCGGGCGGCCAGTGCCGCCTCGAAGCGTGCCAGCCACCGCTGCGCACGGTCCTGGGGGGAGGCCGTCGAGGTGGCGACCTCGGGTTCGAGTGTCTGGGTCATGATGATCCTCTCGGGATGGGAGTCGCGGATGGGCGCTCGTGCTCGGACGTCGTGCTCGGTGTCATGCACCGAATGTGATGGACAGCACACTCCGCCTCCGGGGCTGCTCGCAAGGGTTGCAGCGGGTTGCCGATCGGGTCCGCGGGCGGCTGCAACCCCCTGCAACCCCGTGTGACGATTGCCGCGGGTGTGTGACGGGGAGCACAATCGCTGTGTGACGTCAGGTACTTCCACGCTCGAACCGGCCGTGTCCGCCGGCGACGATCCCCGACAGTTCGCCGCGGTGCTGAGCGCGGTGTACGACGCGGCGATGGCCGGTGACCGCCCGCCGGCCCGGCCGCGGCAGGTGATCGGGGAGTCGTGGGCACGTCTGCTGGGGGCCGGCATCGATCCGGACCGGGGCGCCGACCTGCATCTGCTGGAGGCCGCCGACCTGCAGTCACGCCGCCACGGATCGGGCCTCGACACCGTGCTCGACGGCCTCACCCGAGGCCTGGACTCGGTGGTCGCCGACGGCGACAACATCCTGGTGGTGGCCGACGCCGACGGCCATGTCCTCTGGCGCAGCGGTGCACCGCGGGTGCTGCAGCGTGCCGATCGGCTCGGCTTCGTCGAGGGTGCGTGCTGGGGCGAGTCGGCGGTGGGCACCAACGCGATCGGTACCGCCCTGGAATCCGGCCGCGCGGTGCAGGTCTTCTCCGCCGAGCACTTCGTGCGCACCCATCACACCTGGACCTGCGCAGGCGCCCCGATCCGCAACCCGCGCACCGGGGCGGTCCTCGGCGTCGTCGACGTCAGCGGTCCGGCCGCGACCATCCACCCGACCACCCTGGCACTGGTCGACACGGTGGCCCGCCTGGCCGAGTCGCAACTGCGGGACCATCACCGGCACGTCCTCGACCAGTTGCGCGCGGTGGCCGCCCCGATCATGGCGCGGTCGGGTGGGCCGACCATCGCCGTCGACGTCGACGGCTGGGTCGCCGCGGTCGACGAGATCGCGCCCCGCTCCCGGCTGACGCTGCCGCACGGGCTCGGTCCGGGCCGGTCGTGGGTGCACACACTCGGTGAATGCGACGTCGAACCCCTCCCGGGCGGATGGCTGCTCCGGATGGTGTCCGACCCCGGGGACGGCCCGGCGACGACGATCGACCTGCGCACCGGGTCCGACGGCACGATGACCGTGCTGGTCGGGGGTGCCGGTGGGCGCTGGACGCATCGGGCCTCCCCGCGCCACGCCGAGATCCTGTCGCATCTGGCGGCGCACCCCGCCGGGGTCAGTGCCGCACAACTGTCGCAGCACCTGTTCGGCACCGCCGCGCGCACGGTGACGGTGCGGGCCGAGATCTCGCGCCTCCGCAAACGTCTCGGTGGGCTGCTCGTGGCCAACCCGTACCGCTTCGCCGACGGCGTCCAGGTCTGTGACACGAGCGCACTGCCCGGCGGCGTTCACCCGGGCATGAGCGTCGAACTGCACTAGGTTCTTCCGTGTGATCTCACAAGTCGACGGCTATCTGACCCACATCATGGCCACCTGCGCGGGCGACACGTCCGGCGAGGTGGCCGGCTACATCCCCGAGCTCGCGGCCGTCGACCCCGACGGCTATGCGCTGGCGCTGTGCGTGCACGACGGACATGTCTATGCCCAGGGCGACACCGACACCGCGTTCACCATCCAGTCGATCTCCAAACCGCTGACCTATGCGCTGGTGCTGAGCCGGCTCGGGACGGCCGCCACCGACGCGAAGATCGGTGTGGAACCCTCCGGAGAGGCGTTCAACGAGGTCAGCGTCGACGAGCGGCGCCGTCCCCGCAACCCGATGATCAACGCCGGCGCCATCCTCACCGCGTCGATGCTGCTGCCGCCGGTCAAGAGCGTCGACCCCGGCACCGTCGACCGGGTTTTCGGCGACATCGTCGAGTTCTATTCCGCGTGCGCGGGCCGCCGCCTCGCACTCGACGAGTCGGTCTACCGGTCGGAGGCGACGACGGGTTCGCGCAACCGGGCGATCGCCTACATGCTCGACAGTTTCGGTGTGCTCGACACCTCGGTGGAGGCCGCCCTCGACCTCTACTACCGGCAGTGCTCGCTGACGGTGACCGCCGCCGACCTCGCGGCCATCGGTGCGACCATCGCCGACGGCGGCGTCAACCCGCGCACCGGCCGTCAGGTGATGAGCCACGAGGTCGCCCAGCGGCTGCTGTCGGTGATGACCACCTGCGGGATGTACGACGGCGCGGGGGACTGGGTCACCTCCGTGGGACTGCCGGCCAAGAGCGGTGTGGGCGGCGGGATCATGGCCGTGCTGCCCGGTCAGCTCGGCATCGGCGTGTACTCGCCGCGCCTCGACCAACACGGCAACAGCGTCCGCGGGGTGCAGACCTGCCGGGAACTGTCGACCAATCTGGGACTGCACATGTTCAACGTCGCCCGGGAGGCCCCGTCGACGCTGCGCGCGGTCTACGACCTCGCCGACATCGAGATCGGTGCCGGCTGGTCGGACCGCGAACGGATCTATCTGCGTTCCTGCCGTGACCGGGTGCGGGTGTACGAGCTGCAGGGCGACCTCACCTTCGGCGGTGCGGAGAGCGCACTGCGCCGGATCGAGGCCGACCTCGACCACATCGACGTGGCGATCGTGGACATCTCCCGGATCGGGGTGATCGACCCGGTGGCCCGCACCATGGTGCTCGGGACGAAGTTCGTGCTGTCGTCGCGGGGCAAACGCGGCATCCTGGTCGACCCCGACAACGTGGTGCGCAAGTCGGTGGAGCTCTACCGGTCGGACTCGGTGGCACCCAATCTCGGTGCACCCGAGCAGCTGCGCGGATTCGAGCCGACCCTGCCGCATGTGCACACCACGATGGACGTCGCACTGTTCGACGCCGAGGAATTCCTGCTCAAGCGGGCCCGCGACGAGACCGTCACCGACGCGCCGTCGGACTGACCCGCCCACGGCGCCGGGACGGATCGGCCGGGCTCTAAGCTCGTGGGCGTGCGTCTGGTGATCGCGGAATGCCAAGTGGACTATGTCGGACGGCTGACGGCCCATCTGCCGAAGGCGCGGCGGCTGCTGCTGATCAAATCCGACGGGTCGGTGAGCATCCATGCCGACGACCGCGCCTACAAGCCGTTGAACTGGATGAGCCCGCCCTGCTGGCTCACCGAGGCCGACGTCCCCGACGAGGTGGCCGCCGCCCACGACGACGTCGCCGCCTACTGGGTGGTGACCAACAAGGCCGGTGAGGAACTGCGCATCACGATCACCGCGATCGAACACGACTCGAGCCATGAGCTCGGCGTGGATCCGGGCCTGGTGAAGGACGGTGTGGAGGCCCACCTGCAGGAGCTGCTCGCCGAGCACGTGGAGACGCTGGGGGACGGGCACACCCTGATCCGCCGCGAGTACATGACCGCGATCGGGCCGGTGGACCTGCTGTGCCGCGACGCCGACGGCGCGACGGTGGCCGTGGAGATCAAGCGGCGCGGCGAGATCGACGGCGTCGAGCAGCTCACCCGCTACCTGGAACTGCTCAACCGCGACCCGCGGCTGGCGCCGGTACAGGGCGTGTTCGCCGCCCAGCAGATCAAGCCGCAGGCGCGCACCCTCGCCGAGGACCGCGGAATCCGTTGTCTGATCCTCGACTACGACGCGCTGCGCGGCGCCGAGAGCACCGAGTTCCGGCTGTTCTGACCGGCCCTGTTCTGACCGGACTCAGGGCCGTCGGGCGTCGCGGATCCGGGCCCGCTCCGACAGCTCCTGGTTGAGCAGGTCGGTGTCGCTGGTCTCCGACGCGGTGGTCAGTTCACGGTCGACCTCGGTGGTGAGGATCGACGGCAGCCCGGACATCGTCTCCTGGATTCGGGCGAACTCGGCGAGGATCTCGTCGCGTGCGGTCGACACGCGTGAACCCAGATCCCGTGCGCGGGCGAGACGTTCGGTGGCGATCTCGTGTGCGGTCGCAATGATCGCGTCCGCATGCTCCTCGGTGCGGGTACGCAGGTCGGCGAGCTCGGCATCGTGCCGTTCGCGTTCGGCGGCGAGGGTCTGGGCGGTCCCGGTCTCGAGTTCGTCGGCCTTCGAGCGGGCCAGCGCGACGATCCGGTCGGCCTCGGCGCGCGCGGCGGCCATCGTGTTCTCGTGCTCGGCCTCCATCGCCGAGGCACGCTGGGCGCGCTGGCGGGTGGACTGCTCGGTGTCGGCCTTCGACTGGGCCTCGGCGGCGTCGATCCGGCTGCGCGTGTCGCGCTGGTAGGCGTCGGCGTCGGCGACGATCGCCGCGGCCTTCTCCTTGGCCTCACGGATGATCCGGTCGGCCGCCTCGGCGGCGTTGCGCTGCAGGTCGTCGGCCTCCTGCCGGGCCACCGACACCGTCTCGGCGGCTTCCGACGACGCCTCGGCCCGCATCTCCGAGGCCTCGTCGGAGGCCAGCTGGAGCATGCGGGACAGACGTTCGCTCATACCCTGCGCGGTGGTCGGGGGGACCGAGAGCTTGTCCACCTCGCGGCGGAGATCCTCGATCTCTTCGCGCGCGTCCTGCAGGTGGGCGGCGAGCTCGCGGGCGTTGGCGGTCGCGGCATCGCGATCGGCTGCGAGAACACGCATCTCGGCATCGATGCGACGCAACCGGTCGGCGACCTGTTCGCGGTCATAACCGCGCATCACGACCGTGAACGGTAACTGCTGCCTGGATGCGGGGACTGACATGCCGACCAGTCTAGGGGCAGATCCGCGCCGATCCCCGTCACGAATCGGATTGGCGCGGATCGCGGGCCGCGGAGGGCTTCACCGGGGGGATGTCACCGACGGTGTGTCGGCGGCGGGATCAGTGCTTGCCGGGCTCGACGAGTTCGAGCAGCACGCCGCCGGCGTCCTTGGGGTGCACGAAGTTGATCCGCGAGTCGGCGGTGCCGCGGCGGGGTTCGGGATAGAGGACCCGCACGCCCGCACCGGTGAGGCGGGCCATGACGGCGTCGACGTCGGTCACGCGCACGGCCAGCTGCTGCAGGCCCGGGCCGTTGCGGTCGAGGAACTTCGCGATGGTCGACTCCGGGGTGAGCGGGGCCAGGAGCTGGATCACGGCACCGCCGTCGCCGTCGGCGGGGCCCACCATGGCCTCGCGGACGCCCTGCTCGTCGTTGGTCTCCTCGTGCAGGGTGACGAAGCCCAGGTGGTCGGCATACCACTGCTTGGCGGAGTCGAGATCGGGGACGGCGATTCCGACATGATCGATCGCGACGACGAGGTCGGAGATCGCCGCGGTCGCCGAGGCGGTGCCTGAGGTGGGGTCAGCTGCTGAAGCGGTCATGGACTCACGGTAGCGTTAGATGCGGAAAAGTACTTAAGCGATCGCTCGGTTTGTGCGCTTCGCCCCTGCGTTGGAGGTTCCATGTCCTCGGCTTCAGATCAGTCCGCGTCGGTCATCGTCGCCGGTGCCCGCACCCCGTTCGGCCGTCTGCTCGGATCTCTCAAGGGATTCAGCGCCGTCGACCTCGGTGCCATCGCGATCAAGGGTGCCCTCGAGAAGGGCTGCGTGCCCGCGTCGGCCGTCGACTACGTGATCATGGGTCAGGTGCTCACTGCCGGCGCCGGCCAGATGCCCGCCCGCCAGACCTCGATCAAGGCCGGCATCGGCTGGGACGTGCCCGCGCTGACCATCAACAAGATGTGCCTGTCGGGTATCGACGCCATCGCGCTGGCCGACCAGCTCATCCGCGCCGGTGAGTTCGACTGCGTCGTCGCCGGTGGCCAGGAGTCGATGACCCAGGCACCGCACGTGCTGCCGGGCAGCCGCGGCGGCTTCAAGTACGGCAACACCGAGCTCGTCGACCACCTGGCCTTCGACGGCCTGTGGGATGCCTTCACCGACCAGCCGATGGGTGCGCTGACCGAGCAGGGCAACGACGCCGACGGCTTCACCCGTGCCGAGCAGGACGAGTTCGCCGCGCGCAGCCACCGCCTGGCGGCCACCGCATGGAAGAACGGTGTCTTCGCCGACGAGGTCGTGCCGGTCCCGATCCCGCAGCGCAAGGGTGACCCGATCGAGTTCGCCGAGGACGAGGGCATCCGCGCCGACACCACCGCCGACTCGCTGTCGGGGTTGCGTCCGGCATTCCGCAAGGACGGCACCATCACCGCGGGCAACTCCTCGCAGATCTCCGACGGCGCGGCCGCGGTGATCGTGATGAGCAAGGCCAAGGCGCAGGAGCTGGGCGTCAGCTGGATCGCCGAGATCGGCAAGCACGGTGTGGTCGCCGGCCCCGACTCGTCGCTGCAGCAGCAGCCGGCCAATGCGATCGCCAAGGCATGTGAGCGTGAGGGCATCTCGCCGTCCGATCTCGACGTGATCGAGATCAACGAGGCCTTCGCGGCCGTCGGACTCAGCTCGGCCAAGGCGCTCGGCGTCGACCCGGAGATCGTCAACGTCAACGGCGGTGCGATCGCCGTCGGCCACCCGATCGGTACCTCGGGTGCTCGCATCACCCTGCACCTGGCGCTGGAGCTGCAGCGTCGCGGTGGCGGTATCGGTGCTGCGGCACTGTGTGGCGCCGGCGGTCAGGGCGACGCCCTGATCGTGCGGGTCCCCAAGGCCTGACACCAGATCCTGATGCGACATGCGCGGTGACCTCGGTCACCGCGCATGTCGCATTTCTACTACGGGATGTCGTAGAGCCTGCGTGCCTCCGGCACAATGGCTACCATGAGGCAATTCTTCGACCTGTCCACCCCGGCCAAACGATTCCGCATCGTCGCCTGGCTCGAGGCCCTCAGCTGGTTGGCCCTGCTGATCGCGATGTTCTTCAAGTGGGTACTCGGCCACGAGGAGGCGGTCGCCATCCCGGGTGCCGTCCACGGTGGCGTGTTCATCCTGTTCATCCTGATCTCGCTGGTCACCGCCGTGTCCCTGCGGTGGAATGTCAAGATCACCGCGCTGGCGCTGATCTCGTCCATCCCGCCGTTCGGCTCGGTGATCTTCGAATGGTGGGCCGCCCGCAACGGCCATCTCGCCGAACTGTCGGTGGACGCCGAGTCCACCGGTGCCGGCCTGGCCGCCTGACCTGCTGTCCCCCCGGCTCCCCGCGAGGTAGGCGATGATCGTCGCATTCAGTCTGAGCCCGTCCGGCGGTGATGCCGTCGCCGACGACGGCGGTATGAGCGAGGCCGTCGCGGAGGCGGTGCGGGTGGTCCGGGAATCCGGACTGCCGCACCAGACCACGGCGATGTTCACCTACATCGAAGGGGAGTGGGACGAGGTGATGGCCGTGGTGAAGGCCGCCACCGACGCCGTCGCGGCCCGCGCACCACGCGTCGGGTTGGTCCTCAAGGCCGACATCCGCCCCGGGCACACCGATGAGCTCACCGGTAAGGTGGCGCGCGTGAACGCCCATCTCGGACAACCAGAGGGCCCGCGGCAGCCGGGCACATCGGACTGAGTCCCGGGGTGCGTCGAGCGGCTCCGGCCGGAGCGGTCGGCGCCGCCGCCGATCGTCGCGCCCGGCGTGCACGTGGTGCGGTCACCACGATCTTCTGTCTCAACGGGTTCCTGGCCGCACTGTGGGTCGCGCACATCCCGGTGATCACCGAGCGCACCGGCACCGGACACGAACTGCTCGGCGCCTTCCTCCTGCTGATCGGGGCCGCGGCGTTCATCGGCATGCAGATGTGCGGTCCGCTGATCGACCGGATCGGCTCCCGGCCGACGACGATCGTCGCCGCGGTGATCCTGTGTCCGGTGATGCTCGGACCGGTCCTGGCCACCGGACCCGCCGGTCTCGCCGCCGCCCTGGTGGCCTTCGGCTTCGTCAACGGCAGCCTCGACGTCTCGATGAACGCCCAGGCGGTGCAGGTCGAACGTGCCTACGGCCGGCCGATCATGTCGGCGTTCCACGGCTTCTTCTCGGTCGGCGGACTCGCCGGGTCCGGAGTGGTCGCCGTCGGTCTCTGGCTCGGGTGGCCGGTGGCGGCCACCGTCGGCGTGCTCGCCGGATGCGGGCTGGTCGTCGTCGCCGTGGTCGCCCGGGGACTGGTCGACCGCGACTACGGACACGAGCCGGTCGATGCCGACGCCCCCGACGACACCGATCCGGCCACCCGCTGGTGGCATGGCATCGACCTGCGCCGGCTGATCCTGCTCGCCGCGGTCGCCTTTGCCGCGATGCTCGCCGAGGGCACCGCATACGACTGGAGTGCTTTGCACGTCGTGGAGACCTTCGGGGTCCGCGACGCGATCGGTGCGATCGCCTTCGGCTGCTTCAGTGCCGCGATGATGGTCGCCCGGTTCGTGATCGACCCGATCGTCGGACGCGTCGGCGCGGTGGCCGTGGTGCGCTACGGCGCGGTGATCGGCATGATCGGGATCTCGATAGCGCTGATCCCGTCGGCGGTCGGGACCGCCCCGGCCGTCCTCGGCATCGTCGGATGGACGGTCTTCGGAATCGGACTGGCCGGCCTGATCCCGCAGATCTTCACCGCCGCAGGCAATCTCACCGCCCGATCGAGCGGCCGGGCGATCTCGGTGGTGGTCGGCTGCGGATACCTCGGCATGCTGGCCGGCCCGGCGGTCGTCGGCTTCATCTCCGGGCAGTCGACGCTGCGTCTGGGGCTGACCCCGGTGGTCGCCATGCTGACGTTCGCCGCGCTCGCCGCCGGAGTGGTCGCGCCCCGCCGCGACACCGGACCCGACGGGGACCGAGGCGATCAACCACCCCCGGCGGTCGTGCCACACTAGTGGGGTGACCCGACCTTCGAACAGACAGCAGGCAGCCGCGGCACAGCAAGCGGCAGTGGCCATGTCCGGTGCCGTCGACCTGTCCGCACTCAAGGAACGCGCCGAGGCACAGCGTGCCGCAGCGCAACGCCCCGCCCCGCCGCGCCCGCCGGCCGGGGCCGACGGTGCCGCACCCGCCGCCCCCGCCGGTGGTGGCGGTGGTGCCGCGGTCGTCGACGTCACCGACGCGACGTTCGAGGCCGATGTGATCAACCGGTCGATGGCACAGTTGGTGCTGGTCGACCTGTGGGCCACCTGGTGCGAGCCGTGCAAGCAGCTCTCACCGGTCCTCGAGCGGATGGCCGCCGAGTCCAACGGCCGCTGGGCCCTCGCCAAGGTCGACGTCGACGCCAACCCGGGTATCGCACAGGCATTCCGGGTCCAGTCGATCCCGATGGTCGTCGCGATCGCCGGCGGACGCCCGGTCACCGCGTTCAACGGGGTGCAGAGCGAGGCCGAGATCAACGGCTGGATCGACCAGATCCTCGCCCAGGTGGGGGAGGTCTTCACCGGCGTACCCGCCGATGGTGAGCCCGCCGACGAGCCGGTCGACCCGCGGATGGCCGCCGCCGAGGACGCACTCAACACCGGTGACTTCGACGGCGCACTCGCCGCCTACCGGACGATCGCGGCCGCCGAGCCCCACAACACCGAGGCCGCATCGGCCGCACGGAATCTCGAGTTCGTGATCCGCGCCCAGGCACACGACCCCGAGATCGTCGAGACCGCAGCACCCAAGGACGTCGACGCCCAACTCGCCGCCGCCGACGTGCTGCTCCTCTCGCAGCAGCCCGAGGCCGCCTTCGATCGCATCATCGGTGTCATCAAGGTGACCAGCGACGACGATCGCACCCGGGCCCGGACCCGACTCCTCGAACTGTTCGAGCTGTTCGACCCCGCCGAACCGTTCGTCGTCGCCGCCCGTCGAAAGCTCGCCAGCGCACTGTTCTGAGGTATTGGCGCCGACTTCGTCGTCGCGGGCTCCTTAGCTCTTCGTCAGTCCAGACACGCGACGGCGCGCGGCCGTGGGGTGTTGTTTTTGCTGGTTGAGCCGGTGAGGAGCGGAGCGACGAGACGTGTCGAAACCTCCTCCGGCCGACGTCGGAACGTGGGCACCTCGGAGGTGGGTGCGTTCCAGCGTGACGTGGCAGAGGTTTCGACGGACGGTCGGCCTCGCTAGCGCGAGGACGTCCTGGTCCGTCGGATTGAGCTTGTCGAAATCAACCATCGTTTTTTGCTGGTTGAGCCGGTGAGGAGCGGAGCGACGAGGCGTGTCGAAACCTCCGGCGGCTGAGGTCGGAACGTGGGCATCTCGGAGGTGGGTGCGTTCCGGCGTGACGTGGCAGAGGTTTCGACGGACGGTCGGCCTCGCTGGCGCGAGGACGTCCTGGTCCGTCGGATTGAGCTTGTCGAAATCAACCATCGTTTTTTGCTGGTTGAGCCGGTGAGGAGCGGAGCGACGAGGCGTGTCGAAACCTCCGCGGCGGCTGAGGTCGGAACGTGGGCACCTCGGAGGTGGGTGCGTTCCGGCGTGACGTGGCAGAGGTTTCGACGGACGGTCGGCCTCGCTGGCGCGAGGACGCCCTGCTCAACCATCGTGTGGGGTGCGACGATGCGTGTCGAAACCTCCGGCGGCTGATGTCGGGTGGTGACCCGCTTCTGAGGTGGGTACGTTCCGGCGTGATTTTGCTGAGGTTTCGACGACGGTCGGCCTCGCTAGCGCGAGGACGTCCTGCTCAACCATCGTGGGGAACGTCTTGCTCAACCATCGTTTGGGGTGTGAGGACGTCCTGGTCCGTCGGATTGAGCTTGTCGAAATCAACCATCGTGTGGGGTGCGAGGACGACCGGCTCAACCATCGTGTGGGGTTCGTCCTGCTCGACCATCGGCTGTCTACGCCGGGCACAACCAGATCGCGGAGTTGGCCGGGAGCATGACCTCCGCCGACACCGGCCGACCGTGCCACGGCTTCGCCTCGGTCACCACCTGCCCCAGGTTGCCCCGACCGGCGCCGGAGTAGGCCGTGGAGTCGGTGTTGAGCACCTCGGTCCACGTGCCGGCGACCGGCAGCCCGACCCGGTAGTCGTCGCGATCGGAGCCGGAGAAGTTGAACAGACAGGCCAGCACCGAGCCGTCGGCCCCGTAGCGCAGGAAGCTGATCACGTTGTTCGCGGTGTCGTTGGCGTCGATCCACTCGTAGCCGGCGGGCTCGGTGTCCTGACTGAACAGGGCCGGGGTGGCCCGGTAGATGCGGTTCAGGTCGGTGGTCAACGCCGAGATGCCCGAATGCAACTCGCCCTCCCAGCCCGACAACTGCTGCCAGTCCAGGCTGCGGTCGTCGGCCCATTCACCGGTCTGGCCGAACTCCTGACCCATGAACAGCAACTGCTTACCCGGATGCGACCACTGGTAGGCCAGGAACACCCGCACGCCCGCGGCCTTGGTGAACGAGTCGCCGGGCATCCGGCTCCACAGCGTTCCCTTGCCGTGCACCACCTCGTCGTGCGAGAGCGGCAGCACGAAGTTCTCGCTCCACGCGTACATCATCGAGAACGTGATCTCGTGGTGGTGGAAGCTGCGGTGCACCTGATCGCGGCCGAGGTAGCCCAGCGAGTCGTGCATCCAGCCCATGTTCCACTTGAACGAGAAACCCAGACCGCCGAGATCGGTCATCCGGGTCACGCCCGGCCAGGCGGTGGACTCCTCGGCGATCGTCACCACACCGGGGAAGTGTTTGTGGACGGTGGCGTTGGTCTCCTGCAGGAACTGCACCGCCTCCAGGTTCTCGCGGCCGCCGTGAACGTTGGGCCGCCACCCGCCGGCCGGGCGGGAGTAGTCGAGGTAGAGCATCGACGCCACCGCGTCGACCCGCAGACCGTCGACGTGGAACTCGGCGAACCAGTACAGCGCGTTGGCCACCAGGAAGTTGCGGACCTCGAACCGGCCGAAATCGAAGATGTAGGTGCCCCAGTCGAGTTGCTCACCGCGGGTGGGATCGGCGTGCTCGTAGAGCGGGGTCCCGTCGAAACGTGCGAGGGCCCAGTCGTCCTTCGGGAAGTGTGCGGGCACCCAGTCGACGATCACGCCGATACCCAGCGCGTGCAGATGGTCGACGAGGAACCGGAAGTCGTCGGGGCTGCCGAACCGGCTGGTCGGGGCGTAGTACGAGGTCACCTGATAGCCCCACGAGCCGCCGAAGGGATGCTCGGCGACCGGCAGGAACTCGACGTGGGTGAACCCCTTCTCCACCAGATACGTGCCGAGCTGGTCGGCGAGTTCCCGGTAGTCCAGACCCTGCCGCCACGACGCGAGGTGCACTTCGTAGATGCTCATCGGCTCGGCCGCCGGGGTCGACGCCGCGCGTCGGGCGATCCAGTCGTCGTCGGTCCAGGTGTAGGCGGACTCGGTGACCACCGACGCCGTCGCCGGCGGCACATTGGTGTGCTGCGCCATCGGATCGGCCTTCTCCCGGATCACGCCGTCGGCGCCGTGCACCCGGAACTTGTACTGCGTACCGACGGTGACGTCGGGTACGAACAGCTCCCAGATGCCGCTGCTGCCCAGCGACCGCATCGGCGTGGCCCGGCCGGTCCAGCCGAAATCGCCGATCACGCTGACGCCGTGGGCATTCGGCGCCCACACCGTGAACGCCACCCCCGACACCTCGCCGTCGGGGGTGGTGTAGCCGACGCGGCGCGCGCCGAGCATCGTCCACAACTGCTCGTGGCGGCCCTCACCGAACAGGTACAGGTCGGTCTCGCCCACGCTCGGCAGGAAGCGGTAGCCGTCGGCGACGACGAACTCGCTCGTCGGACCGTCATAGGTGCTGAGATCGTCGGCCGGACCATCCGGATAGGTCACCCGATAGCGGTAGTCGATCAGCCCCTCGAACGGCAGGGCCACCACGAACAGGTCGTCGGTCTGCCGGGTCATCGGATGATCGACGCCGCCCACCACCGCCGACACCGCGAGCGCATCGGGCCGCAGCGTCCGCAGGATGGTGAACCCGGCACCGGTCTCGTGCGCGCCGAGGAAGGCATGCGGATCCGGGTGGGTCAGTGCATCCAGCCGCCGCAGATCGTGTTCGGAGGCGAACGGATCGGCCATACCGCAGGTCGGCGAGGCCGACTCGCCGATCGGTTCGTCGTGGCTGGGGTGCTCGGGGGTGTTGGTCACAGGCGTCCTCATCGAATCCGGTAGGAGAGTTCCTCGGCGGTGGCGGGATCCAGGGGCGGCAACGCGAGGATGTGCGCCACCGCCCGCCACGGTTCGAGTCTGATGAAATTGGCCTGACCCCAGGAATACTCCTCACCGGTCACCTCGTCGTGCACCCCGAACCGGTCCTGCCAGTCGAAGCCGAGGGCCGGCATGTCCAGCCACAACGTCGAGGTCTCCGTGCCGTACGGGTTGAGGTTGATCACCACGATCACGCGGTCGCCGGAGACCGGGTCGATCTTGGAGTAGGCGATCAGCGCGGGATTGTCGAGGTGATGGAAGGTGAGGTTGCGCAGCTGCTGCAACGCCGGATGGCGTCGTCGGATGTGGTTGAGCGAGGTGATCCACGGCTCCAACGACTCCCCGCGACTGGCCGCGGCCTTGTAGTCACGCGGACGCAGCTGGTACTTCTCCGAGTCCAGGTACTCCTCGGTGCCCGCACGCACCGCGCGGTGCTCGTACAACTCGTACCCGCTGTAGACCCCCCACGACGGCGCGAGGGTCGCGGCCAGCGCGGCCCGCAAGGCGAACATGCCCGGACCGCCGTGCTGCAGGCTCTCGTGCAGGATGTCGGGGGTGTTGACGAACAGGTTGGGGCGCGCCTCGTCGGCATGCGCGGCGATCTCGCGACCGAACTCCTCGAGCTCCCACTTCTCGGTCTTCCACGTGAAGTACGTGTACGACTGGGTGAAGCCGAGCCGGGCCAGACCGTAGAGCCGGGCCCGCCGGGTGAACGCCTCCGACAGGAACAGCACGTCCGGGTCGCGTTTCTTGACCTCCGAGATCACCCACATCCACATGTTCGGTGGCTTGGTGTGCGGATTGTCGACCCGAAAGATCTTGACGCCCAACCGAACCCAATGCAGCATCACCTGCAGGACGGCACCGTAGATGCCGTCGCGGTCGTTGTCGAAGTTCAGCGGATAGATGTCCTGGTACTTCTTCGGCGGGTTCTCCGCATATGCGATCGTGCCGTCGGGGAGGACGGTGAACCAGTCGGGATGTTCGACGGCCCACGGATGATCGGGCGCGCATTGCAACGCCAGGTCCAGGGCGATCTCCATGCCGAGTTCGCGGGCACGGCCGACGAAGTACGTGAAGTCCTCCTCGGAGCCGAGCCGGGGATGGATCGCGTCGTGGCCGCCCTGGGCCGAACCGATCGCCCACGGGGAGCCGACGTCGTCGGGTCCGGCGACGAGGGTGTTGTTGGGACCCTTGCGGTTGACCTCGCCGATCGGATGGATCGGCGGCAGATAGACGACGTCGAATCCCATGTCGGCGATGCGCGGCAGATCCTGTGCCGCGGTCAGGAAGGTGCCGTGCACCGGATGGCCGTCGTTGTCCCAGCCGCCGGTCGACCGCGGGAACATCTCGTACCAGGAGCCGTACAGGGCGCGCCGCCGATCCACCCACACGCGGTGATTGCGGCTCTTGGTGACCATCTCACGCACCGGCGACCCGTGCAGGATCGTCGCGACGTGCTCGGAGATCGCCCCCGACACCCGCGACTGCAGGCCCAGGTGCTCCGACCGCAACAGCCCGATCGCATCGTCGAGTGCGGTGCGCTCGGCGTCGTCGAGGTGCTCACGTGCGGTGGTGAGCAGGCGGGCGCCGATCTCGAGATCGTTGGCGAGATCGGCGGTGGTCTGGCCGGCCTCGATCTTCTTGGTCACCCCCGAGCGCCAGGTGGTGTACGGATCACTCCACGCCTCGATCCGGAAGGTCCAGTAGCCGATCGCGTCCGGCACGAACGCGGCGTCGAACTGGTCCGGCTCCGCCGCCGGGGTCATGCGGATGGTGGACCTGCGGTGTCGGGGGCCGTGCACCCGCAGTGTCACCCCGAGCGCGTCGTGACCTTCCCGCCAGGCGGTGACACTCACCGGAATCATTTCGCCCACAACGGCTTTGGCGGGATAGCTGCCTGCCGAGACCAGTGGTTGGATGTCGTCGATGCCCATCCGGCCGATCACGCACGGCCCCCTTTCTCCCCGACCGTGGCGGTCGGGTGTTCCCTTGGGTCAGGCTCAGCGTAAGGGTACTGCGGTGAGTCTGCTGAGCGCAGACTTCACGACGGATGAGTCGGTGGTCCGCCAGAACGGCGGCAGCGACGCCATCAGGTATCCGCCGTAGCCCGCGGTCGCCAGCCGGGAGTCGAGGATCGCCACCACACCACGGTCGTCGACCGACCGGAGCAACCGGCCGGCGCCCTGCGCGAGCAGCAGGGCGGCGTGATTGGCCGACACCGACAGGAACCCGTTGCCGCCGCGCGCGTCGATCGCCCGCTGCCGGGCGGTGGCCAGCGGATCGTCCGGCCGCGGGAACGGGATGCGGTCGATCAGGACCAGCGACAGCGACGGCCCGGGGACGTCGACGCCCTGCCACAGCGACAGCGTGCCGAACAGGCAGGTGGCCGGATCGTCGGCGAACCGCTTGACCAACGACGACGTGGTGTCGTCCCCCTGGCAGAGGATCGGCACGTTCAGGCGGGGTGTGAGTGCGTCGGTGGCCTCCCGGGCGGCCCGCATCGACGAGAACAATCCCAGGGTGCGTCCGCCCGCCGCGGTGATCAGGCCGGCGATCTCGTCGAGGGTGACCGGTGCCAACCCGTCCCGGCCGGGGCGGGGGAGATGGCGCGCCACGTACAGGATCGCCGACTTCGGGTAGTCGAAGGGCGATCCCGCATCCAGGCCGGTCCACCGCACCCGGCCCGAATCCGACGGCGCGATCTGCCCCGTCGCGGTCAGGTCGCGCAGCGGGACCGGGTCGTCGTCGGCGGCCGGGGTGTCGGCGCCCTTGCCGGGGGAGGGGCCGTCGGTGCGGGCGTCGGCGGGCAGTCCCCACGTCGCGGCCAGTGCATCGAAGTTGCCGCCGATGGTCAGCGTGGCGGAGGTCAGGATCACCGTGGCGCCGCTGAACAGGGTGGAGCGCAGCAGCCCGCCCACCGACAGCGGTGCCACGTGCAGCACCGGCCGGGTGGAGGCGGCCGGGCCCCGGCCGATCCGCTCCAGACCGACCCACACCACATCGCGGCGTTTGGACGCATCCGGCTCGTCGAAGGTGCCGAGCAGCCGCACGATCATGTCGTGGGCGTCGTCGATGCCGGTCAGTGCCGCCGAGCGCGCGGCCGCGGTGGACTCGTCGGCGCCGGCCCCGCGCGCCGGTCCGATCGCGGTGCGGGTCTGCCACAGCCGGTCACGCAGCATCGCCAGGATGGCCGCGGCGCCCGACGGCAACGACGTCCACTCGCCGGGCGGCATCGATTCGAGCAGTTCGCCGAGCTGTTCGCCGGCACCGAGCAGTGCGTCGACGGTCTCCTCGTCGACGAGCTTGCCGCAGCGCCGGGACAGGTTGGCCACCGACGCCGCCGACACCTCGTCGGTGGTCACCGCGGTGATCCGGTCGACCAGTTCGTGGGCCTCGTCGATGATCACCACGTCGTGCTCGGGCAGCACGTTGGCCGGGCTCATCGCGTCGATCGCCAGCATCGCGTGGTTGGTCACGATCACGTCCACCTGGGCACTCGCCCGGCGCGACCGTTCGGCGAAGCAGTCCTCGGCATAGGTGCAGTGGGCCGCGCCGAGGCATTCCCGCGCCGAGACGCTCACCTGCCGCCACGCGCGGTCGGTGACGCCCGGGGAGAGATCGTCACGGTCGCCGGTCTCGGTGTCGGACACCCATTCCCGCAGGCGGGTGACCTCACGGCCGGTGCGCGAGAGCTCGAAGGCGTCGAACAACTCGTTGTCGGGTTCTTCGACGGTGCCGGCATGGATCTTGTGCAGGCACAGATAGTTGGCGCGACCCTTGAGGATCGCGAAGGTCGGCTTGCGTCCCAGCGGGCCGGTCAGGGCATCGGCCAGTCGCGGCAGGTCCCGCTCGACGAGCTGACGCTGCAGCGCGATGGTGGCCGTCGACACCACCACGGTGTCGCCGGAGTCGACGGCGTGGCGGATCGCCGGCACCAGATAGGCCAGCGACTTGCCGGTGCCGGTACCGGCCTGGACGGCCAGATGCTCGCCGACGTCGATCGCGTGCGCCACCGCACTCGCCATGCGGACCTGCCCGTCGCGGCGCCGGCCGGACAGGGCGGTGACCGCCCCGTCGAGCAGTTCGGTGACCGGGGGAAGTTGTGACATGGCGGTGGGTCTCAGTCCTCGGGGCCGTCGTGGTGGGGTGCCGGAGCGTCGTGCGAGGAACCGCCGTACACCAGATCTCCGACGAGATCGATTCCGGCCGAACGCATCTCGTCGATCGCAGCGGCGGCGGTGGCCGGTGCGACGGCGGCGGTGTGATCCAGCAGCACCCGGGTGTGGAATCCGGCGCGTGCGGCGTCGAGCGCGGTGGCACGGACACAGTGATCGGTGGCGATACCCACCACGTCGACCCGCTTCACCCCACGCTCGTGCAACCAGTCGGCCAGCACCGTCCCGGTCTCGTGGGCGCCCTCGAATCCCGAGTAGGCCGCCGCGTACTCACCCTTGTCGAACACCGCCGCGACCGTCGAGGTGTCGAGGGCCGGGGCGAATGCGGCGCCGTCGGTGCCGGCGCGGCAGTGCGGTGGCCACGTGTCGACGAAGTCCGGGGTGTCGGAGAAATGCGCACCCGGATCGATGTGGTGATCGCGGGTGGCCACCACCGTCGGGTACCCGGCGAGCAGGGCGTTGACCGACTCCGACACCGCGTGCCCACCGCGCACCCCGAGTGTGCCGCCCTCACAGAAATCGTTCTGGACGTCGACGATGATCAACGCATCACCGCGCGCGGTCTCGCTCATGGTCTCTCCTGATGGTGACGGGGCCGGGTACGGGCCGGGCGGGCCGTCGGGGCCGGCCGGGCTCGTGCAGCGCCGGGCTCGTGCTGGGCTGGTGTCGGTACGGGGCTGGTGTCGGTACGGGGCTGATATCGGTACGGGCTGGTGTCGGGATGTGGGTGGGCTCGGGCGGGCAGGGTGTCGTGCGGGTCGGGGCCGGTGTCGGATGGATCGGCCGGGTCCCGCGCCGGGGTCAGCCGACGACGTGGCGGGTCGGGACCGCCGGGTCGCCGTGCGACAGGCCCAACCCCTCCCACGGCAGACTCACCAGTCCGCGTGCGAGGTGTTCACGGGCGTCGGTCAGCGTCGGCAGTCCGTCGAGCACATCGCCGCCACGTACCAGCGGGATCTGCAGTTCGCGGGTGATCAATCCATTCGTCTCGGGGACCTTACCGCCACCCTGTGACACGATCTCCTCGACGATGGTGCCGCTGGGCCGGGCAGCCCGGAACGCGGTCTTGCGGCCGCCCCGGGATTCCTTGTGGCTGGAGCGTTTGGACACCGGGATGCCGTCCACCTCGACGAGTTTGTAGACCATCCCCGCGGTTGGTGCGCCGCTGCCGGTGACCAGCGAGGTGCCCACCCCGTAGATGTCGACCGGTTCGGCCCGCAGCGAGGCGATCGCGTACTCGTCGAGGTCGCCGGAGACCACGATCTTGGTCTCGGTGGCACCCAACGAGTCGAGCTGGTCGCGCACCTGCCGGGCCAGCACCCCCAGATCACCGGAGTCGATGCGCACCGCACCGAGTCCGGGGCCGGCCACCTCGATCGCATTGCGGACACCCTGGGTGATGTCGTAGGTGTCCACCAGCAGCGTCGTGTCCACCCCGAGCGCCTCGATCTGGGTGGCGAAGGCCGCCTTCTCGTCGGTGCCGTCCGGGCCGGTGAACCCGAGGGTGAAGGCGTGCGCGGCGGTGCCGGCGCTGGGCACGCCGTAGAGACGTGCGGCCTCCAGATTCGACGTCGAGCCGACCCCGGCGATGTGGGCGGCCCGGGCCGCGGCGACCGCCGCACGCTCGTGGGTGCGGCGCGACCCCATCTCGATCAGGGGGCGACGGCCGGCGGCGGAGACCATCCGGGCGGCGGCCGAGGCGATCGCGCTGTCGTGATTGAGGATCGACAGGATCAGCGTCTCGAGCAGGACCGCCTCGGCGAAGGTCCCGCGGACGGTGAGGATCGGCGATCCCGGGAAGTACAGCTCACCCTCGCGATAGCCGTCGATGTCGCCGGAGAACCGGTAATCCCGCAGCCAGGCGACGGTGTCGGGGTCGAGGAAACGCTCCACCACCGCGATCTCGGCGTCACCGAACCGGAACCGTGCCAGCTCGTCGAGCACCCGGCCGGTACCGGCGACGACGCCGTACCGGCGGCCGTCGGGCAGCCTCCTCGCGAACACCTCGAAGACGCACTCGCGGTGCGCGATCGGTGCCCGGAGCGCCGCCGCGACCATCGTCAGCTCGTAGTGATCGGTCAGTAGCGCGGTGTTGTACACGTTTGAGATCCCTTACCCTTGGACGTATGGCGCCTGACGTGATTCGTGCGCATGAGGCTACTCCCGGTGGTGCGGCGGTTGCCGAGCCCTCCGTCGCCGACAGTGCGTCGGATCTCGACCGTCCCTGGATGACGATCGTGTGGGACGACCCGGTCAACCTGATGCGCTATGTGACCTTCGTGTTCCAGAAGATCTTCGGTTACTCCGAGGCCAAGGCCAACGAGCTGATGATGCAGGTCCACACCGAGGGCAAGGCCGTGGTGTCCTCCGGCGACCGCGACAAGGTCGAGTCCGATGTCCGAAAACTGCATGCCGCGGGGCTGTGGGCGACAATGCAGCGCGACTGCTGATCGAAGACGAGTGACACGTGCGTACCTGGAAACGACATGGGCGGGGATCGCGCCTGCGGATCTGTTCGAGCCTCGACCGCAACGAGGTGGAACTGCTCCTCTCGATGGTGGGGTCGCTGACCGAACTGCTGTCCGAGCGTGCGGCGAGTGCCCCGACCGACGAACTCGCCGAACTGACCGGCATCACCACCGGCCACAGCACCGCACCGGCCGACCTCACCCTGGGTCGGCTGCTGCCCGACTTCCACCGGCCCGACCAGGAACGCGAACTCGGCGCCGACGTCGTCAACGGTGATCTCAACGCCGCGCTGCGCAGCATCAACGAGCCACGCATCATCGACGCGAAGCTGTCGGCGGCACAGATCCTGGTGGAGTCACTGCCCGACGGCGGCGGCGAGATAGCCCTGACCGAGGAGCAGGCGCTCGCGTGGCTGACCGCCCTCAACGACGTGCGGCTGGCGCTCGGTGCGATGCTCGGGATCTCCGAGGACACGCCCGACCGCTATCCCGACGACCATCCCCATGCCGCACACCTCGACGTCTATCACTGGCTGACGGTGATGCAGGAACGGCTGGTCGAGGCCCTGATGTGACCGATCCGGGAAGCGTGATCGGCCACCCCACACGAGAGGCGCCGTTGTGACCGGACACCCCGACCACCACCGTGCAGCTCCGGGCAACCGGATCACCGACGTCGCCGGGATCACCGTCGGACATCACCATCGGCTCGACGCGGAGGTCGGTGTCGGCGGGGACGGCCCCGACGATCCGCCCGGTTTCGGCTGGGCCACCGGCACCACGGTGGTGCGGATCGCCGCACCCACTCTCGACGGTCCGGCACCGACGGTCGCCGTCGACGTCCGCGGCGGTGGTCCGGGCACGCGTGAGACCGATCTGCTCGACCCGTCCAACACGGTGACCACCGCGCACGCGATCGTGCTGTCGGGTGGCAGCGCGTACGGGCTGGCCACCGCCGACGGGGTGATGACCGAACTCGAGGCGCAGGGTGTGGGACTGCCGATGGATCGCCACGGTCATGTGGTGCCGATCGTCCCGGCCGCGGTGATCTTCGATCTGCCGGTGGGGCAGTGGACCCGCCGGCCCGACGCCGACTTCGGGGTGCACGCGGTGCGCTCGGCGTCGGCCGACTTCGAGATCGGCTCGGTGGGTGCCGGTACCGGTGCCCGGGCCGCCGGGCTCAAGGGAGGTCTGGGGACCGCGGGCCGTCTGATCGACTCCGGACCCGCGGCCGGGATTCGGGTCGGCGCGGTGATCGCGGCCAATCCGGTGGGCGCGGTGATCGATCCCGACACCGGGTTGCCCTGGGGTGCGACGGCCGCGGATCTGCGCCGGTTCGGTCTGGTCCACCCGAATGCCGACGACCTGCGCGACCTGTCGACGATCGCGACCAAACAGACCGTGCTCAACACCACCATCGGGGTGGTGGCGACCGACGCGGTGCTGGCGCCGGCCTCGGTGAAGCGGGTCGCGATGGCCGCCCACGACGGTCTGGCCCGTGCGATCCATCCGGTGCACTCACCGCTCGACGGCGACACGATCTTCGCCGTCGCCACCGGTGCCCACGCGGTGGAGCCGAGTCCGCAGATCCCGCCCGGGATGAATCCGGAGGCCGTGGTGCTCGCCGAGATCTGCCGGGTGGCCGCCGAGGTCGCCCGCGAGGCGATCGTCTCGGCCGTCGTGCACGCCCGAGCGGTGGCCGACATCCCCGCATACACCGAGGTGGCGCCGTCGGTGCTGGGCTGAGAGCCGGATCCGACGACGCCACCGCGTCGTGTGGGTGAGGTCGTGTGGGTGAGGACGGTCAGGAGTGACCGCTGGTGCACACCCAGGTGTAGATGTAGCCGCCACCGGCCGCCGACAGCGCATTGGACTGCGCGCGGTAGAGGCTCGGGGCGCGGCCGTAACCCCAGTAGTTCGTCGACGAGGCGACGGCGCCGCAGCCGTTGACGAAGTCGGTGACCACCCGGCAGCCGTAGCCGCACGAGCTGAGCGCGGCCGAACGCGCCTGACCGTAGGACCCGTAGTCCCACGAGCGTCCGTACGCACCGGTGGAGGTGTTGAGCGCGATCGCGCCGTAGTAGTTGGTGTAGGCGTTCGCCGGTGCCGGCTCGATGGCGGCCGGCAGGACCAGTGCGGTCCCCAGCGCGCCCACGGTGGCGGCAGCCGCGGTCAGGCGTGTGCGAAAACTCATGGTGGCTCCTCGGTGGTGAGTGGCGGGCGGGTGGTGAGTGGTGGGGCGATCAGGGGGATCGGCGGCCGGGGTGAGGGTTCGGGCGAGCGCTCAGGCCGGGTCGCGGGAGACGTCGCCGGACGGCGGCGGGGTGGCGGGGGTCGGGGTGGTGATGTCCGACGGCCTGGTGACCTCGACGGTCTCGTTCCACTTCGAGAGGGAGATGGTCATCGAGGCGTTGGGTGCGGGGGTGAGGACCACCCGGGCGAGCTGGTTGTCGGGGGTGATCCACATCGTCACCGGGACCGGGGTGTTCTGGTCGGCGGCGATGTTCACGCCGGTCAGCGGCGCCAGGTCGGACGCGGGAACGGTGCCGGCGACCTTGGTGGTGGTGACGCCGTCGATGTTCTCGGTCCCGGCCGCGGTCGGTGCGGTGACCGAGCGCAGCAGATGCGCCAGGCCCTTGTCCGGATTCAGCACCACCGACACGTCGTAGATCGACGACCCGTTGCCGTAGTCGAGGTAGCCGTGATCGTCGATGTTCGCGTACAGGTGGTCGTCGACGTAGACGAACGGTGCGGTGGCCTCGGTGGTGCCGAGCAGGACCGTCGCTGTGCCCTCGGCGGCGGTCTTCGGCTGCGCGACCAGATCGGCGTCGACGGACTTGGCGGTGAGATTCGGGATCTTGCCCTGGACCGCCAGGTTCAGGTGGGCGCCTTTGAGGGCTGCGGTGTTGTCGGCGGCGGCCGACACCAGTGCGGCCGGATCGGTGATGGTCGATGTGGCGGTCGTGGTGGGATCGCCGGACCCGCCGCCGGAGCCGGACGAGCATCCGGTCAGGACGATGGCGGCGGCGATGCCGGCCGAGACCGCCGCGGCGGCAACTCGCTGGGCACGGTGCATCAAAGGACTCCTCATGGTGTGTTTCCCCCGGGCCGGCACTCCCCGTCCGGCTCGATCCCCGGGTTGCTCGGCGAACTGTCGTCGGCGAAACCCGGTGTGGCGAAACACTATCGCGAGATCGTCGGGATTCGCGGAACTGTCTGTCGCATGGATGACGGGCCGTGTCCGGAATATCGGCGGGTCCTGCGGCGTTGGTCGCAGACGATGTCCGACGTCTGCGAGGCGGCCGAACACCGAGGCCGGCGGGCCGTGGTGACGGGGCAGTGTGAGAGGCGCGGCGGTGAGAGGCACGGCGGCGAGCGGGGCAGCGGTGAGAGGGCAGGAGCGAGGGTGCTGAGAATCGGTCAGGAGCTGGTGGACGCGATGATCGCGCACGCGCGCGCCGATCACCCCGACGAGGCATGCGGGGTGATCGCCGGGGCCGAGGGTGCCGACGATCCGCAGCGGTTCATCCCGATGGTCAACGCCGAGCGCTCACCGACGTTCTACCGCTTCGATTCCGTCGAACAGCTCAAGGTGTGGCGCGAGATGGACCGTCGCGACGAGGAACCGGTGGTGGTCTACCACTCGCACACCGCCACCGAGGCGTATCCGAGCCGCACCGACATCTCCTACGCCGGCGAACCGAACGCACACTATGTACTGGTGTCCACCCGTGATCCCGAGGTTGCCGAGGTACGCAGCTACCGGATCGTCGACGGCGTGGTCACCGAAGAACCGATCGAGATCAGGAGCTGAGAATCCATGGCGGTAACCGTGTCCATCCCGACCATCCTGCGCACCCACACCGGTGGTGAGAAGCGGGTCGGCGCAACGGGTTCCACGTTGGCCGAACTGATCGACAACCTCGAGTCCGGTGCGCCGGGCATCCGGGATCGGCTCGTGGCCGACGGCAAGCTGCACCGGTTCGTCAACATCTACGTCAACGACGAGGACGTCCGGTTCTCCGGCGGTCTCGAGACCACGATCGACGACGGCGACGAGGTGACCATCCTGCCCGCGGTCGCCGGCGGCGCCCCGGATGTCTGCTCCCCGGATGTCCCCGTCCTGGATGTGACCGCGGGTTTCTGAGCGGTGGCACGGTATGAGTCGCTGATCGCCTCGGTCGGCAACACGCCCCTGATCGGTCTGCGCCGGCTCTCCCCGCGCTGGGACGACACCGCCGAGGGACCGCATGTCCGGCTGTGGGCCAAACTCGAGGACCGCAATCCCACCGGGTCGATCAAGGACCGTCCGGCGTTGCGGATGATCGAACAGGCCGAACGCGACGGGCTGCTGAGTCCCGGGTCGACGATCCTCGAACCGACCAGCGGCAACACCGGGATCTCGCTGGCGATGGCGGCCAAGCTCAAGGGCTATCACCTGATCTGCGTGATGCCGGAGAACACCTCGGAGGAGCGCCGCTCGCTGCTGCGCATGTACGGCGCCGAGGTCATCTCGTCGCCGGCGGCCGGCGGGTCCAACACCGCGGTGCGGGTGGCCAAGGAACTCGCGGCCGAACATCCCGACTGGGTGATGCTCTACCAGTACGGCAACGAGGCCAACATCGCCGCGCACTACGAGGGCACCGGTCCGGAACTGTTCGCCGACCTGCCCGAGATCACCCACTTCATCGCCGGACTCGGCACCACCGGCACCCTGATGGGGGTGGGCCGCTACCTGCGCGAACGCAACCCCGACATCGAGGTCGTCGCCGCCGAGCCGCGCTACGGCGACGAGGTCTACGGGCTCCGCAACATCGACGAGGGGTTCGTCCCGGAGCTCTACGACCCGTCGGTGCTGACCCGCCGGTTCTCGGTGACCGGCGTCGACGCGATCGCCCGGGTCCGTGAGCTCATCGACGCCGAGGGCATCTTCGCCGGGGTGTCGACCGGGGCCATCCTGCAGGCCGCGCGCGGAGTCGGCCGCGGCGCCCTCAAGGCGGGCCGACGCGCCGACATCGGCCTGGTGGTACCCGACGCGGGCTGGAAGTATCTGTCGACCGGGGCGTACGACGGTAGCCTGGAGGATGCCGAGCAGGCCCTCGAAGGTCAGCTCTGGGCCTGACCCACGCGCCCGCGGGAACACCCGCCGAGCACGAGACCGGGTCGTGGAGATCCGCGGACGACCCGCGAGCCCACCGAGAACCGAGCCCACCGAGAACCGAGCCGACCGAGAACGAAGAGGACATGACCGTCACGCCGCCGCCCACGACCCGACCGGCCCCGCGGCCGTTGTGGCAGCGGTCGATCATCGTGATGGCGTGCATCGTCGTGCTGCTGGTGGTGATCGAGGCGATCGACGCCGCGACCAGTTTCCGGCTCGACGACAACGGCATCGAACCCCGGCAGGTCGACGGCCTCGACGGCATCGTCTGGGCGCCGCTGCTGCACGCCGACTGGGAACATCTGTGGGCCAACCTGGTCCCCGGGGTGGTGCTGGGCTTCCTGCTCTTGCTCACCCGCCGGTTCCTGATCGTCACCGCGATCGTATGGGTGGTGTCGGGGCTGGGGGTGTGGCTGTTCGCGCCGCCCTACACCGTCACCGTCGGCGCCTCCGGCATCATCTTCGGATGGCTGGCATACCTGCTGGTCCGTGGCCTGTTCAACCGTGACTTCTGGCAGGTCCTCGGCGGTATCGTCCTGTTCCTGATCTATGGCTCGATCCTGTGGGGTGTGTTCCCCGGGGCGGTCGAGGTCTCGTGGCAGGCGCATCTGTTCGGCGCGATCGGAGGTGTCCTGGCCGCCTGGTCCCTGGCCGGCCGCGACCGTAAACGCAAGTCCGCACCCGCTGTCGGCGGGCCCACCCCGGGAGTTCCGTCATAACCGCATCCATCCGCCCCGACGCCCCGATCGGCATCTTCGACTCCGGCGTCGGTGGACTCACCGTGGCCCGCGCCGTCATCGATCTCCTGCCGGACGAGGACATCATCTACATCGGCGACACCGGCAACGGCCCGTACGGTCCGCTGACGATCCCCGAGATCCGCAAACACGCCCTGGCCATCGGCGACGAACTCGCCGAGCGTGAGGTCAAGGCGATCGTCATCGCCTGCAACACCGCGTCGGCCGCCTGCCTGCGTGACGCACGGGAACGGTACGCGCCGATCCCGGTGGTCGAGGTGGTGTTGCCGGCGGTGCGTCGGGCGGTGGTCGCGACCAAGACCGGCCGGATCGGGGTGCTGGGCACCGAGGCCACCGTCTCGTCACGGGCCTACCAGGATTCGTTCGCCGCAGCACGCGACGCCGAGATCACCGCGGTGGCCTGTCCCCGGTTCGTCGACTTCGTCGAGCGCGGCATCACCAGCGGCCGGCAGATCCTCGGACTGGCCCAGGGCTACCTCGAACCCCTTCAGGAGGCCGACGTCGACACGGTGGTGCTCGGCTGCACGCACTACCCGTTGCTGTCGGGGGTGATCCAGCTCGCGATGGGCGATCAGGTGACGTTGGTGTCGAGCGCGGAGGAGACCGCCAAGGATCTGTTCCGGGTGCTCACCGAGGCGGATCTGCTGCATCCGCACTCCAATCGCGACGCCCACCGCGTCTTCCAGGCGACCGGTGACCCGGAGATGTTCACCAAGCTCTCGCACCGGTTCCTCGGCCCGACGATCGGCGCGGTCGGGCATCTCTGAGCATCGGTCATCGCGGAGTGTCGGTCATCTCTGGGTGTCGGACGCATGGCGTCGCCCGGCGGCGGGCATGGCTGCGTACGACGGTCCCGGCGCCACGCGCCTGAGACGTCCTTGCTCGGAACCCATGACATCTCCGCACCTGGTGTGTCAGACGACGTTTCACCCGGCGTCAAAGACACAGTGAATGACTTGTGACCCATACGTGGTCGGCGGGAAGCACGCGCATGGCAAGGTAGGGCTTATGCGTGTCACCGTCCTGGGTTGTTCGGGAAGCGTCGGCGGGCCGGGGGTCGCCTGCTCCGGCTACCTGTTCACCGTTCCTGGCGAACAGCCGGTGCTGGTGGACTGCGGCCCCGGTGTGTTCGGTGAACTCCAGCGGGTGGCCGATCCGGACTCGGTGGCGGTGGTACTCAGCCATCTCCACGCCGATCACTGCCTGGACCTGGCCGCGATGCTGGTGTGGCGGCGCTACGCCCCGCCCGGGCCGGCACCGGTGGCCGCCCCGCTCTACGGGCCGTCGGGGGTGGCGGCCCGGATCGGTGCCGCATCGTCGGAGTTCCCCGGCGAGATCGACGACATCGGCGACACCTTCGACGTGCGCGAGTGGAGTGACGGCATCGAGGTGACGCTCGGGGGGATGAGCATCCGGGCGTTCCAGGTGGATCATCCGCCGGAGACCTACGGTCTGCGCATCACCTCCCCGGAGGGCAAGGTGGTGGCCTACTCCGGTGACACCGCGCTGTGCGACGAACTGATCGACCTCGCCGCCGGCGCCGACGTGTTCCTCTGCGAGGCGTCATGGTCGCACGACCCGGCCGCACGGCCCGAGCATCTGCACCTGTCCGGGATCGACGCGGGGGAGGCCGCCACCAAGGCCAACGTCAAGGCACTGGCGATCACCCATGTGGCGCCGTGGACCGACGCGGAGCTGATCCTGGCCGAGGCGCGCTCACGGTTCGGCGGGCCGGTGGAGCTGGTGCGACAGGGTCAGGTGTTCGATCTCTGAACCCGGCTGACTACAGTTGGCACGGTGACCACACGCGCTGACGGCAGGGCCGATGACGAACTGCGACCGATCTCCTTCACCCGCGGATTCACCTCACATCCCGCGGGCTCGGTGCTCGTGGAATTCGGTCAGACCAGGGTGATGTGCACCGCCAGCGTCACCGAGGGCGTGCCGCCGTGGCGGCGTGGTTCCGGTCTGGGCTGGCTGACCGCGGAGTACTCGATGCTCCCCGCCGCCACCCACGAACGGTCCCGGCGCGAATCGGTCAAGGGCAAGATCGGTGGCCGCACCCACGAGATCAGCCGCCTGATCGGCCGCTCGCTGCGGGCGTGTATCGATCTCGGTGCGCTCGGCGAGAACACCATCGCCCTCGACTGCGACGTGCTGCAGGCCGACGGCGGCACCCGCACCGCGGCCATCACCGGCGCCTATGTGGCCCTCGCCGACGCCGTCACCTGGCTGGGTGCGGCCGGCAAGCTCAACGACCCGCAGCCGCTGTCGTGCATGATCGCCGCGGTCAGCGTCGGCGTCGTCGACGGCCGGGTGCGGCTGGACCTGCCGTACGAGGAGGACTCGCGCGCCGAGGTCGACATGAACGTCGTCGCCACCGACGCCGGCACCCTGGTGGAGGTGCAGGGCACCGGTGAGGGCGCCACCTTCCCGCGCGCCACCCTCGACAAGCTCCTCGACATCGCCGAGGTGGGCACCGCCAAGCTCTTCGAGGCGCAGCGTGCGGTGCTGGCCGACCCGTACCCCGGCGTGCTGCCGACCGCGAACTGAGCGTCGGCACCGATGACGACACAACGCATCCTGGTCGCCAGCCGCAACGCCAAGAAACTCGCCGAGCTGCGGCGGGTGCTCGACGCCGCGGGGATCGTCGGACTCGACGTGGTGGGTCTCGACGCCGTGCCGGAGTATCCGGAGGAACCCGAGACCGGGGCGACCTTCGAGGAGAATGCGCTGATCAAGGCGCGCTCCGGTGCCGCCGCGACCGGACTGGTGTGCCTGGCCGACGATTCCGGGCTCGCCGTGGACGCGCTCAACGGCATGCCCGGCGTGCTGTCGGCGCGGTGGAGCGGTGGTCACGGTGACGATGCGGCCAACAACGAGTTGCTGCTCAACCAGATCTCGGATGTGCCCGACGAGCGTCGCGGTGCGGCGTTCGTCTCGGCGTGCGCGCTGGTCGGTCCGAACGGCGACGAGACCGTGGTGCGTGGGGAGTGGCGTGGCGTGATGCTGCGGGCACCGCGCGGCGACAACGGCTTCGGCTACGACCCGCTGTTCGTGCCGGACGACGCCGTGGCTTCCGGCCGGGCGTCGGCGGAGTTGTCGGCGTCGGAGAAGGATGCGCTCAGCCACCGCGGAAAGGCGCTGGCCCAGCTGGTTCCGGCGCTGCGGTCGCTCGCGGGACAGTGATCCCCACCCGCTGATCCACCTACTCGCGAACACCCTCGATACGAGAACACCGCCCTTCGGTCATGCCGGAGGGCGGTGTTCTCGGTTTCGGTAGGACGACCGGTGCGCTCAGAGGCTGCCGCCGGTCAGGTCGAACTGCTCCTTGACCTCCTTGGTCCGGATGTGTTCGACATAGAACGACAGGAACGGGATGGTTCCGGCGATCGCGGTGAGGATGATCTTGCCGACCGGCCAGCGCACCTTGATGGCGAGGTCGACGGTCAGGATCAGGTAGATGAAGTACACCCAGCCGTGTGCGATCGGCACGAAGTCCAGCGAGTTGATGTCGAAGCCGTACTTCAGGATCAGCTCGACGACGAGCAGCAGCAGCCACAGACCGGTGATCCACGCGAGGATGCGGTAGCGCAGCAGCGCCCCCTTCACCTTCTCGACGGGCACGGTGGCGGGCTGGGCGGTCTCGGTCACTGAGAATCCTCACTGGTCAGGGAATCGGGGCGGGTCGTTCCGACACGCGCCGTGCGATCGGGGTTCTGGTCGTCGGCCTCGGCATGATCGGCGGCGTCGAGGTCGGCGAGAAAGCGGTTGTACTCACGCAGCGAGGCGTCGTCGGGGGAGGCGGCATCGGCCGCCGACGAGGCACTCGGGGTGGACGGCCGTTCCGGGAGCAGACCGGCGGGGATCTCGGTGACGCCCTTGTCTGCCATCTTGGCGGCCTCGTCCGGATCATTCTCGAGGACCACGAAGCGCCGATAGGCCCAGATCACGGCGAAACCGAATGCGGGCCATTGCAGCGCGTAGCCGAGATTCTGGGCGGTGCCGGCCGAGGACTCGTAGGTGTCCCACTGCCACCAGGCCAGCCCGAGGCAGGCGACGGCGGCGATCGCCACCAGCACCAGGAGCGCGGGTCGGTGCCGACGACGTGCAGACTGCGGGGACATACCCTCGACGGTACCCAATCGGGGTCGTCCGGCCGCCGCCCGGGCCGGTGATCTGCGGTAACGGTCACATCGCCGGCGGCAGATCCGAGGGCATACCCGGTGGCGAGACCACGGCTGCCGGGCGGCAGGCCGGTGAAGGGCGGGTCGGTGGTGTCGACCGGTGCGCGGTAGGGTTGTGCACGCACGCGCGAGTGGCGGAATTGGCAGACGCGCTGGATTTAGGTTCCAGTGTCCGGAGGACGTGGGGGTTCAAGTCCCCCCTCGCGCACGATAGAATCCCTGCCGACCTCCGGTCGGTGTGCGCCCACTGGGTTCGAGGGCATGACGGAGGGCACACCGGAACGGATGGCGGTCACGGCCGACGCGCCGACCGAGCGAGTCGGCGCCTCGGTGTTTCCGGACGTGTGCCTCAGTGTCCGGCGAACGCCTCCGCCAGCCACCAGGAACCGCCGTCGGTGGCGATCTTCGCGTCGATCACCAGCGGGCCGACGTCGGCACCGGTGGTGGCCCCGGCGACCCACCCGGAGACCGCGGACAGGTCCGACACCGACCGCACGGTGATGCCGGTGGCGCCGTAACCCCGTGCGATGGAGGCGATGTCGACCTCGGGGAAGGTCACCGTCGTCATGTCGGCGTCACCGAAGTGGTGCACCTCGGCACCGTAGGCGGAGTCGTTGTAGACCACGACCACCAGCGGAAGCCGTAGGCGAACCGCGGTCTCCAGTTCCGAGATGGCCATCAGGAAGCCGCCGTCGCCGGTCCCGAGTACCGGTATCCGGTCGGGGCGTGCGGTGGCCGCGCCGATCGCCGTGCCCAGGCCCAGCCCGATCGACTGGAAGGCCTGGGTGAAGCAGAAGCCGTTCTCGTCGGGCACGCCCAGATGCGTCGACGGGTACCCCATGAAGTTGCCCGAGTCGATGGACACGATGCGCTCGGCGGGCAGCAGATCGTCGAGCGCGATGGTCAGCGCCCGCGGATCGATCCGGTCGGCGGTGGAGATGTCGTCCACTGGCACGTCGCGCCAGCGCGACGACGCAGCGATCCGGGCGGCGACATCGGGGGTGCGGTAGCCGACGGTGGTCGGGGTCCGGTCGGCCTGGCGTGCCGCGAGGGCGTCGGCGGCGGTGAGCGCACAGTCACCGATCACGCCCAGCTCGACCGCACGATGCGCGCCGACCGCATCGACGTCCACATCCACTTGTGCGACAACGGTATCCGCGCCGATCAGCTTGCCGTGACGCATCGTCCACATGTTCAGGGCGCAGCCCCAGCCGACGATCAGGTCGGCGCCGGCGACGAGTTCGGCGGTGGTCGCCGACGAGAATCCGCCCGAGATGCCCAGCGCGAACGGATCCCCGGTGAACAGGCCGTTGGCCACCGCCGAGGTGGCCACGAGCGCGCCGGTCGCCTCGGCCAGTGCCGCGATCTGCGGCCCGGCCTCGCGCCCACCGCGACCGGCGACGAACACCGGCCGCCGCGCTTCGGCCAGCAGCCGCAGCAACCGTGCCACCGAGTCCTGGTCGGGCCGGACCCGCGGACGCACGATGTCCGCGGTCACCGGACCGGGAACCGAGGCGGGGGCGGCGGCCACGTCGATCGCGACGTTGACCACCACCGTCCGGCGTTGGGTGATCGCCGTGCGGACCGCACGGATCACATCGGCGACGACGGTCGATGCACCGTAGACGCGCTCGCTGACCGCCCCGACACCGGTGACCAGGGCGTCCTGATCGATGCGGAAGTTGGAGCGCAGGTCGGCGGCCGGGGCGTCGGCGGTCAGGACCACCATCGGTGTCCGGCTCTTGGCGGCCTCACCGATCCCGGTCATGGCATTGGTCAGTCCACACCCCTGGTGCAGCGACACCACGCCGACCTTCCCCGACATCCGGGTGTACGCGTCGGCCATGGTGGCCGCACCACCCTCGTGCCGGGCGGCGGTGAAGCCCACACCGCCGGCGCGCAAGGCGTTGGTCATCGTGAAGTTGCCGCTGCCCACCACGCCGAAGGCATGGCCGACGCCGAGATCGGCCAGCACCCGGCCGACGACGTCGCCGACGGTCGGCCCGTAGGTGAGCGGGGTGCCCGCAGAGCCTGATTGGGCTCCCGAGGTGGATGTGGTGGAGGCGGTGGGGGTGGTCATCAGAAGAACCTTGCGATCGGGTTGCGGGAGGCCGGGGCCGCGACGGGTGGAGCCGGCCACCTCATCGCTGCGAGAACTCGGAGGCGAACTCAGGCGTCCGTCTCGACCAGCGCGAGCACGCGGGACGGGCTGCCGGTACCGCCGACGATCGGCAGCGGCGCGACCACCAGCATGGCACCGGTCGCCGGGAGCCGCCCGAGGTTGCGCAGCGAGGTGATGCCGTACTTGTCGTTGCCGAGGAAGTGGTAGTGGACCGGGAAGGCGGGTTCGAAACCGCCGGCCATCCCGGCGTCCACGCCGACGGTCTCCACGCCCAGGCCGGCGAGGGGGCGGCGGGTGGCCAGCCATTCGGCACACTCGACCGCGACTCCCGGTGTGTGCGAGCCGGTCTCGTCGGTGTTGAGGAACTCCTCCTGCGATCCGCCGCGCGACTCCCACCCGGTACGTAGCAGCAGCCACGCACCGTCGGCGAGGGTGCCGTGCTCGGCTTCCCATTCCTCGACGTCGGCCACGGTCAGCAGGTAGTCGGGGTCGGCGGCGACCTTGTCGGTGAGGTCGATCACCGCGGCCGGCCCGATCAGCCGGCGTGCGGGGATCTGCGAGACGTCGTGTCCGTCGCGCCCGCTGATCCAGTGGATCGGTGCGTCGAGGTGGGTGCCGATGTGCTCACCGGTGTGAATGTTGTTGTGCCGCCAGAACGGTCCCGGCTCGTTGTAGGCACTGACCTCTTCCAGGCTGAAGTCGATCAGGTTGACGAACGGGTCGGGCAGCACGAGGGCAGGCGTCGCGCTGCTCAGCGGAGTGGTCAGGTCGATCACGGCCACCGAGCCGTCGGTGAGTGCACCGAGAAACGATGCGACGGCACCGGACGAGGTGGTGAGCGGCTCGGTCATCAAGGGGGCCTTTCGTCGGGGGCGGGGCGGGGCGGGGCGGATGCAGCGGTCTCCGGCCTGGATCGAGTCTAGGTGCGGCTCCGGCGGTTCCGGTCACCCGATGGTCGTCGAGATCGCCATTGCCGAACGGGATTCCCCCTCATCGCGCGTGGCGATGAGGGGGAGCGGGACGGGTGTGATGGCGATCATCGCCGTCCAGAATGCACAGTTCATCGTCGAGGAAATGCGGTGAAAACACCACGATAGGTGGTCTCGAAATGGTCACGAATCGTAATCGTTAGCCCCGCCAATACACCAACGCACCGCAGCCGAAATGTCGGCTGCGGTGCGTTGGAATATCAGGTCACACCGTCGAGAATCAGGCCTCGGCCTCGTAGGCCTCGATGATCTCCTTGGGCAGACGCCCGCGCGGGGAGATCTCGTAGCCCGCCTCGGTCGCCCACTGGCGGATGGCGGCGGTGTCGCGACGTGCGCGGTCACCGGAATCCTGCGGGGTGGTGGAACGGACCCGGGGAGCCGTCGACTGCCGCCGACCGCCGATCCGGGTGGACACCTCGAGCAGCTTCGACACCGGAACCTTGCCGTTCTCGATCTTCTCGAGGTTGGCGCTGGAGACGTCGAGCTGATAGTCGACGCCGACCCACGACCACGAAATGGTGTGCGCATCGTCCAGATCGAGCTCTTTGCCGTCGAGGTCGTCGACGAACGAGATCACTTCAACTTTGGCCACGTGTTTGACGATAGCTTATGCGGCGCAAAGTTTCGTGAAACGGGTCTCGCGATCGTTTCTCCGGATGCGATTCTGTCCGAACCACGGTAACTCCAGATCGGCGGGAACGGCTCGGGAATGAGCCGTCGACCTCGATCAATTCACTCCCGGAATGCGGATCGGGAGTCCCGGAACCAGCGGCGCCGGTGTCGAGGAACTCGTCGACGGCGTGCTGCTGGCCCCGGCGCGTCGGGTCGGGGAGGCCGGGTTGTTCGATCCCTGACGGGTCGATCCGGGCCGGGCCGCGGTGGGCGTCGTGGTGCTCGCCGACGGCAGTGTCGCCCGGTCACGATTGTTCTGGGCGCCACGACCGTTGCCGTTGGTGTCGTCCTCGACGAAGCACATCCCGCGGACCACGTGGTGGTAGGTGACGAGTCCGTAGGTGAGTGGAAGGGCACCCACCGCGCTGATCAGGCGGACCGGCGTGATCGGCAGGTCGGTGGAGGTGATCCCGGCGGCGCCGAGCAGATCGGGTTCGACGAGGCCACCGATCGTGCTGAACAGGTGCAGTGACAGGTAGTACGAGTAGTACGCGGCGGTCAGCGACTTGGTGACCGTCAGGTCGGTCAGCGGCACCGTCTCGAACAGGTTGTCGCCCTGACCGAGGTTGTGGCCGAGTCCGATCAGGATGTCCATCGGCGCACCGCCGACGTACGGGATGAACCCGCCGAGCATGGAGCCGATCGACTCGAGCTGCGAGAAGTCCGCGGGGTCGGCCGGGATCAGGTTGTGCGGCACGTGCGTCGAGCGCATCCCGCCCAGGATCTTGCGGACCTCGGCGTTGATGCGCGCCTTGCTCGCGGCATTGGGTGCGATGCTCTTGGCGTAGTCGCCGGTGCGCGTGACGATCCGCTCGAGGGACAGATTGCCGACCGGGGTGCAGGTGTCGTTGTCGGCCAGCGACAGCTGGTTGGCCGTCTCGCGGATGATGTCCGGGATCGGGATGTCGTAGCGCACGTTCTCGTCGGGCCGGCCGGCGTCGCTGCGCTGCTGCTCGGTGACCCGGGCGACGCAGGAGTTGATCAGCGAGTTGGAGATCGACTGGTAGATCATCTGCGCGGCCAGCGATCCGCCGAGGACGCCGATCTGCAGGATGCGGTTGTAGGTGATGAAACTCGCCAGGGAGTTGTCGTCGGGCAACGGGGAACCGAGGTTCGGGGTGACCCCGACACCGAATCGCAGCGGGGCGACGATGCCGGCGAAGATCAGCAGCCATGCCGTCTCGACGGCCTGGGTGAGGGTGATGTTGCTGACCGAGATCGCCTCGGCGTCCTGGCCGTCACGGATCTTGAGCATCTGCGTGACGATCCACTGCGAGATCGCCGACCGGTACTTCAGCGAGCCGTCGTCGGCGTCGGCGCCCAGTGCCATCGGATGATCGGAGATCGCCAGCGTCGAGATCTTCATCCGCTTCATGTCGCGCTGGGCGGCATCGCGGGCGGCGCGCGCGTTCTGGCGGAACTGCGGGGGCAGCGTCGGCAGGATCGATTCGAAGATCGAGTCGTAGACCACCGAGAGGGTGGTGAACTCACCGCTCACGCAGACCGTCGGCTGATCGGTGTTCTCCTCCAACGGCTTCAGCATCGAGCGCGGGCTCTGCGCGATCCGGTCGAGCCGATCCTGGTAGGTCTCGGCAGGCTTGCGGGTCTGGGGCTTGGGCTTGGTCTTCTCGGCGACCGGTGTGGGTGCGGGGACGAGGGCGGGGTTCAGGACCGCCGCGGAACCGTTGGCGCTCATCACGCTGGCCGAGAACGCCGTGAGTGTGGCGACCGCCGTGGCCCGGACGAACCAGATCTTGCCCTTCGACTGCCTCGGACCCATCGACGACCCCACACTCTTCACACGTACTCCTTGACCCCGGACGGACGGCGACGGGACGTGGGTGATCAGACGCCGCCGGTGCGATCCGCCCGAGGCCACGTTTCGTCAGCCGAAAATCTGAGGGAAACTTAGCATACCCTTTGAAAAGTACGGGGATCGTGACAGGGCTCACGCATCCGGTGCGTAACGGAGTGGCGTAACCGCAGGTCGGGGCGGGTCTGTCCGTCCGGGGCGACGGTCAACCATGGTTGACCGATCATCGGGCGCCCGTGCAGCATGAGCGCATGCAGACATCGGTGGGAGGCCGCGGCGGCGGCCCAGACGATCCCATGGACGAACTCGCACAGGTCGCCGAACGACGCCGGCAGCTGGCGCGTGACGAGGAGCTGGCCGTGCGGCGAGCTCGCATCGCCGGATTGTCGTGGGCCGAGATCGGTGTGGTGCTCGGCGTCACCAAACAGGCGATGCACAAGAAGTATCGGCAGGTCGGCTGATGGGCGACATGCCGCTGCGGGACGAGGCGGTCGTCGCTGCACTCGGTGCCGACCTCCGCGGTGCGGACTACACCTCCGACGGGGTCGCGGCGCTACTCGGCGACCAGGCGAACAATGCTCTGGGGCAAGGGATCTGGTGGCCCGCATTGCGGGCCACCAGATCCGTCGACCGGCCCGCGCTGGGTACTCTGGTCCGACTGTTCCTCCTCGGTTCGGACGAGACGGACACGGCCGTCGCCGCCGCGTTCCCGACGGCGGGGGTGCCCGCGCTGCTGGATCAGGGTGTGCTCGCCCGGACCGCCGACGGCACGCTGCGGGCGAACCTCGACATCCGGCCGCACGCCGACGACGTGCGCGACCACCTGGTGGTCTCCGACCAGGACGCCGCGATGCGCAGCGGTGCCGTCGCCCACGACCACGTCCTGGGCATCGGTGGCGCATCGGTGTCGCTGGCCCGTGCGGTGATCCGTGACAAGGTCGGTGCCGCACTGGATCTCGGCACCGGATGTGGGATTCAGGCGTTGCACATGAACGCGCACTGCGAGTCGATCGTCGCCACCGACACCAACCCCCGCGCCCTCGCACTGGCGGCCGCCACCGCCCGGCTCAACGGGATGTCGTGGGATCTGCGCGAGGGCAGCCTGTTCGATCCGGTCGCCGGCGAACGGTTCGACCTGATCGTGTCCAACCCGCCGTTCGTCGTCGGGTCGGGCGGCCAGGACTACATCTACCGCGACTCCGGGATGGTCGGCGACACGATCTGTGCCGACCTGATCCGGCAACTGCCCGACCATCTCACCGATGGTGGTACCGCACAGCTGCTGGCCAACTGGATCGTCCGGGAGGGGGAGGACTGGCGCGACCGGGTGGGCGGCTGGCTGGCCGGTACCGACCTCGATGCCTGGGTCGTCCAGCGGGAGCTCGCCGATCCGGTCGGCTACATCTCGCTGTGGCTCTCCGATGCCGGCGAGGAACCCGAGGAGATCGCCGCCCGCGGAGCCGCGTGGCTGGACTGGTTCACCCAGGAGAACATCGTCGGCATCGGAATGGGATCGCTGACCCTGCGCCGGCGCCGCACCGGCACCCCCGACCGCGTCCTCGAGGAGATCACCGGAGCCGGCGAGGAGGTCACCGGCTACGAGGCCCGGGCCTTCCTCGACCGCCGCGCCTATCTCCGCGACACCACCGACGAGCACCTGCTCGGCGCCCGGTTCAAGACCGCGCCGGTGTTCCTGGAAGCGCAGTCACTGCCCGGCGAGGACGGGTGGCAGGAGGTCGGCGCCTCGGTACGCCGGCCCGGTGGCCCCGGTGCGGTGCTCGGCGTCGACGAGGTCTCGCGCGCCCTGCTGGCCGGATGCCGTGGCGCCGTGTCGCTCGGTGTGCTGATCGACCTGCTCGCCGATTTCCACGGCGTCGACGCCGACGCCCTCGCCCAGGCCACATTGCCGGTGGTGCGCGAGGCGATCGGTCGGGGAATCCTGTTCGAGGTCAGGTGAACTCGCGTCGTCGACGCTGACGGGCATGCGCGCGCAGGGTGTGGCTGCGGCGGCGGAGGTCTGCCGGGGGAGGACGGTTGCCGGTCAGGCGAATGTGGCGTCGAGCGCCTGACGCAGATCCGCGGCGAGGTCGTCGGCATCCTCCAGGCCCACCGAGAAGCGCAGATGCCCGTAGGTGCGGAACGGCTCGGGGTAGGCGGCCACCCGCGGGCCGTCGGTGCCGACGTGCACGATCAGCGTCTCGTCGTGGCCCAGCGACACCGCCGAGGTGATCACCTTCAGATGCGACACGAAGCGGTTCTGTGTCGCGGGATCCCCGTCGACGGCGAAGGCCATCATCCCGCCGAATCCGCGGCCACCGAACTGCCGGCGGGCGAGGTGGTGCTGCGGATGATCGGGGAGGCCCGGATAGGTCACATAGGCGATGCGCTCGTCGTCGGCGAGCATGTGCGCCAGCGTCTCCGCGGTCGCCTGGTGCTGGGCCAGGCGCAGCGGCAAGGTGATCGACCCGCGTGCGATCAGCCAGGCGTTGAACGGTGAGATCACCCCGCCGACGTCGACCATCGCCTGCCGCTTGATCTGCCCGATCAGCTCCCCGGCGCCGATCACCGCACCGCCCATCGCGTCACCGTGGCCGTTGATGTACTTGGTCAGCGAGTGCACCACCAGGTCGGCGCCGTCGGCCAGCGGCCGGTACAGCGGCGGCGGGGTGAACGTGGAATCCACCATCAGCAGCAGACCGGCGTCGTGGGCGATCACGGCCAGCGCGGCGATGTCGGCGACCTTGGTGGTGGGATTGGCGATCGCCTCGGTCACCACCATCTTCGTCGTCGGGCGGATCGCCGCACGCACCGAGTCGGGGTCGGTGACGTCGACGAAGGTCGCCTCGATCCCGTACTTCGTCGGCATCAGGTCCGACCACAGTTTCCAGGTGGCCTCGTAGGTGACATCGGAGACCACGACGTGGTCACCGGTGGACAGGAACGTGAAGAAGACCGCATGCAGGGCGGCCACACCGGACGCCAGGACGACGGCGTCCTCGCCGCCCTCCAGCACCGCGAGCTTGTCCTGCAGTGCAACCTGATTGGCACCGGTGTTGCGGGTGTAGAACAGCTGCTCGGTACCCGACCAGTCGGCGGTCTCCGGCTCCGGCGGCAGGTGATACGAGTTCGCCATGGTGATCGGTGTGCGCACCGACGGACCGCTCGAGTCGTTGCCGGCATGCACGCTGACCGTCATGTCCCCGGCCGAACGCAGGATCTCGGACAGGTCGGCGTCACTCATCGGGGCACTCCTACGGGAAGGTCGTCGGCAGACGGGGTTTCAGCGGGACGGGACTCGAGGCAAGGGTGCCCGCGATGCTCGCCGGCGGGATCGGCGGCCGGGTCCGCCGCCGCGATCGTGACGGTGGCCGCGATGTCGGCGGTGCTCCGGGGATCGGGGGTACTCGGGGAATCGGGGGTGGCAGCGGCATCGGCGGGGGAGTGACGTCTGCCCGGCAACGCCGCGTCGACGACGATCACCGGCAGGCGATGCAGCTTGTCGATCTCGCAGGCCCGCCGGAACTCCGCCCACGCCCAGCAGCACGCGAACACCGTCACCGCGACCGCCGACATCGTCAGCGGGCTCCACGGTCGATGGGCGACGTGGATCGGCACGACGATCAACGCGATGGCCTGGATGACGTAGGAGTCGAGACTGCGGGTCCCCGTCATCACCAGCGGTCGCAGCCAGTCGTGATGGCAGAACCTGAGCACCAGCCGGAAGACGCCGTACACCACCGGCACCAGCACCCACGCCCCGAGCGCGCGGGCCGGACCGAACTCGAGCTTGTCGGCCAGCGTCACCAGATGTGGCGTGAGTGGACCGTCCTCGATCAGCAGATGGAACGAGAGCGCCACCCCCAGGGCCAGCGCCACCAGCAGCGGCAGCAGCCGATCGATCCGCGCGGCCACATCCCAGCGGCGCCAGTTCCAGCCGATCACCACGGCCGGGACGAACATGATCTGCCACCCCGCCCAGTTCTGGATGCGCGGACCGGCCATGTCGGCGGTCAGGTAGAACCAGTCCGGTGCCGCGGTCTGCGACACGACGTACAGGGCGAGGGAGGCCACCAGGATCAGCCACCACCCGCCCCGCATCAGCACCGGGAACAGCACGAATGCCGACGCCATGAACACCATGTACATCAGCAGGATGTTCCCGCCGCTGGGCAGGTAGGTCAGGGTCAGCGACCGGAGCAGCCCGTCACCCCAGCCGTCGACGGGCAGCAGCAGGGTCAGCCACCGGTGCCCGGCGAGGGCGGCGGCCACCGCGACCACCGCGAGCAACACCTGGCACAGGTAGAGCACGACGAGCCGTCTGGTCAGCCGACGGTAGGCGAAACGCAGCCCGTGGCGGTCGATCCAGCGGTGATACACCAGGCCGAGCACGAATCCGGACAGCAGGACGAACGCGCTCATCCCGTCCACATACGGGAAGGCGTGTGTCGGTGAGTCGATGGCCGCGCCGGTGGCGAAGTGGGCGGTGATCATGCTCCAGATCGCCAGGCCGCGCGTGGCGTCGATCGCGAGGTCCCGGTTCATCGACACCGAGCCTAGGACCTCGCCCCCGCATCGGGCACACCGACTCACTGCCGAGTCCCAATCGTCACATAAGAAACACCCGTCACAGGCCGTGGTCGGTGACGGGTGCTTCTCGAGGCGGTCGGGTGGGTACCGAGGTACCGGTCCGATCAGGTGTAGAGGTCGGCGATGGCCTGCTTGTAGGCGTCGTTGACGACGTTGCGCTTGAGCTTCAGCGTCGGGGTCAGCTCACCGGACTCGATGGTGAAGTCGGTGGCCAGGACCGTGAACTTCTTGATCGCCTCGGCCTTGGACACCTTGCCGTTGGCCTCGTCCACCGCGTCGCTGATCTCGCTCCGCAGGGCGGCGTTGTCGACGAGGTCGGCGATCGGGGTGGTGGCGGGCAGGTCGTGACGCTCCAGCCAGCCGGGGACGGCTTCCGGGTCGATGGTGATCAGCGCGCCGATGAACGGCTTGTTGTCGCCGACCACCATGCACTGGCTGATCATCGGATGCGCGCGGATCGCATCCTCCAGCGGCGCCGGGGACACGTTCTTGCCGCCGGCGGTGACGATGATCTCCTTCTTGCGGCCGGTGATGAACAGGAAGCCGTCGTCGAGGCGACCGATGTCGCCGGTGTGGAACCAGCCGTCGCGGATCGCATCGGCCGAGGCCTCCGGGTTGTGCCAGTAACCGTTGAAGACCACCGGCCCCTTGAGCAGCACCTCGCCGTCCTCGGCGATCGCCGCCGACACCCCGGGCACCGGGCGGCCCACCGAGCCGACCTTCTGGCAGCCCTCGTAGTTCGCGGTCACCGCGGCGGTGGTCTCCGACAGCCCGTAGCCCTCGTAGACCGGGATGCCGACACCGCGGAAGAAGTGACCCAGGCGGGCGCCGAGCGGGGCGCCGCCGGAGATCGCACCCTCGCAGTTGCCGCCGAGCGCCGCGCGCAGCTTCTTGTAGACCAGCGCGTCGAACAGCATGTGCTTGAGCTTCAGTCCCAGTCCCGGGCCGCCGTTCTCCAGCGCGGTGCTGTAGGCGATCGCGGTCTCGGTGGCCTTGTCGAAGATCGAACCCTTGCCGCCGTCGTAGGCCTTCTGCTTGGCCGAGTTGAACACCTTCTCGAACACGCGCGGCACCGACAGCACGTAGTTCGGCTGGAACACGGCGAGGTCGTTGATCAGGTTCGGGATGTCGTTGGTGTGTCCGAGGATCACGCCGTTCTCGACACAGCCGACCGCCACGACGCGCGCGAAGACATGCGCCAGTGGCAGGAACAGCAGCGTCGACTTGCCCTCCTCGAGGCCTGCGCCCACCGCGTCGCGGGTGGCGGCACATTCGGCGAGGAAGTTCGCGTGGGTCAGGACCACGCCCTTCGGGCGTCCGGTGGTGCCCGAGGTGTAGATCAGGGTGGCGGCGTCGGTGGCCAGTTGGTCGGCGTGGCGGGCGTCGAGCTGGTCGTCGCCGAGATCGGCACCCCGCTTGGTCAGCTCGTTGATCGCGCCCTCGCCCGGGCCGCCCTCGATCACCAGGGTCTCGCGCAGCGCCGGCGCCGCGTCGAGCACCTCGCGGTGGTGGGCGTGGTGGGTGTCGTTCTCCACGAACAGCAGCGTGGCCCCGGAGTTCTCCACGATGTAGCCGACCTGGTCGGGGGCCGAGGTCTCGTAGATCGCGACCGTGACCGCGCCGGCCCGCCAGATCGCGTAGTCCAGCACGGTCCACTCGTAGCGCGTGGAGGAGAGCAGGCCGACGCGGTCACCGGCCTGGACGCCGGCGGCGATCAGGCCCTTGGCCACGGCGTCGACCTCATCGGCGAAATGCTTGGCGGTGACGGTGACCCATACGCCGTTGGAGCGTTTCTTGAACAGCGGCATGGTCGGCCGCTCGGCCCGGTATCGCAGGATCGCGTCGACCGTCGTGGCCTTGTCGTCGATGTTCAGGTCGGACGGGGTGGTGTAATGCTGCAATGTCGCTCCTGATCCGAAAAGCGGGCAAATCGGGCGGACGCCGCCGTGCTGCGACGCCCCGGGTTTTTGCTGCGACCGAGAGTAGCAGTAATCAAGTGGTTTTGATCACACCATGGGGAAGGCGTGATTCCGGAGGCGATCGGCGGGGGTGCGGGTTGTGCCACATCGAGGGCTCGCCGTGACCGGCTGGAGCTCGGATGCGGCTTTCACGCGGTCCGAGCATTACAGTTGTCCTCGATGAATGGGAGACACAACGCATGACCGGACCCACAGACGCGGGTGATCCGTCGGCGATCACCTTCGACGATCTCGACATCGCACCCAAGGTGCGCAGTGCGATCACCGAAGTCGGATACGAGAAGCCGTCACCGATCCAGGCGGCCACGATTCCGCCCCTGATGGCCGGCCGTGACGTCGTCGGTCTCGCCCAGACAGGCACCGGCAAGACCGCTGCCTTCGCGATCCCGATCCTGTCTCGGATCGACCCCTCGGTGCGACGCCCGCAGGCCCTGGTGCTCGCACCCACCCGCGAGCTCGCCCTACAGGTGTCGGAGGCCTTCGAGAAGTACTCCGCACACATGCCCGACGTGCGGATCCTGCCGATCTACGGTGGCCAGAGCTACGGCGTGCAGCTCGCCGGACTGCGCCGCGGTGCGCAGGTCATCGTCGGAACGCCCGGCCGTGTGATCGATCACCTCGACAAGGGCACCCTCGACATCTCGCAGCTGGAGTACCTCGTGCTCGACGAGGCCGACGAGATGCTCACCATGGGCTTCGCCGAGGACGTCGAACGCATCCTCTCCGACACCCCGGAGAGCAAGCAGGTCGCCCTGTTCTCGGCCACCATGCCGTCGGCGATCCGCCGGCTCGCGCAGCGTTATCTGCACGACGCCGAGGAGATCACGGTCAAGGCCAAGACCGCGACCGCGCAGAACATCTCGCAGCGCTACCTGCAGGTGTCCCACCAGCGCAAACTCGACGCGCTGACCCGGTTCCTCGAGGTCGAGACATTCGACGCGATGATCGTGTTCGTCCGCACCAAGCAGGCCACCGAGGAGCTCGCCGAACGGCTGCGTGCCCGCGGTTTCTCCGCGGTCGCGATCAACGGCGACATGGCGCAGGCCCAGCGTGAGCGGACGATCAACCAGCTCAAGGACGGCACCATCGACATCCTGGTCGCCACCGACGTCGCCGCGCGCGGCCTCGACGTCGACCGGATCTCGCACGTGGTCAACTACGACATCCCGCACGACACCGAGTCCTACGTCCACCGGATCGGCCGGACCGGCCGTGCCGGTCGGTCGGGCAATGCGCTGCTGTTCGTGTCCCCGCGTGAGCGTCACCTGCTGCGTGCGATCGAGCGGGCCACCCGCCAGCCGCTCGCCGAGATCGGGCTGCCGTCAGCCGAGGACGTCAACGCCCAGCGCGTGGCACGGTTCGCCGACTCGATCACCGAGAACCTCGCCTCCGAGCATCTCGACACCTTCCGCAAGCTGGTCGAGGACTACGCCCAGGACAAGGACGTGGCGATGGCCGACATCGCCGCCGCCCTGGCCCTGGAGACCCGCGACGGCGGCTTCCTGATGGCGCCGGATCCGCCCGAGGGGCACCGTGCCGAACGCCGCGACCGCGATCGTGATCGTGACCGCGGGCCGCGCAAGTCCGGCGGCAGCTTCGCCACCTACCGGATCGCCGTCGGCCGCAAACACAAGGTGTCGCCGGGTGCCATCGTCGGTGCGATCGCCAACGAGGGCGGCCTGACCCGCGGTGATTTCGGCAACATCAGCATCCGCGACGACTTCTCGCTGGTGGAACTGCCGGAGGATCTCGACCGCAACACCCTCGACCTGCTACGCGACACCAAGATCGGCAAGAACCCGATCGACCTGCGTCGCGACATGGGGGCGCCGCGCACTCGCGGTGGTGCCAAGCGATCCGGTGGTCGCGACGGTGGCCATCAGCGTGGTGGCGGCGACTGGGGCAAGCGGGGGACCCGCCGGGTCGCCGGTCGCGGACGCGGCTGACACCTGCCCCGTAGGCCCGGTCCTCCGCCGGCCTGCTGATCGATCGGTTCCACTCGACGGCCGACGTGCTCCGCGCACGTCGGCCGTCGTGTTTCTCGGGGACGGGGGCGAACATCGGCCGGTACCGGGTGTTGTCGCTGGTGACACCGGTTTGTCTCACTCTGAGAATCACTGTTGGGCGTTTCGAGATTCTTCCGTAACCTTTTGTGGGGGTGTGAACGACATACCCAACGGGACCCGCCGACAGTCGGTCCCGACCTGCGAACGATCGACCAGCAACTTCAGGAGCGTCACCAGTGTCAGTGGTGGATCCCATCTCGGCAACCGAAGCCCTCGCCCACACCAGCGCCGTCGTCGTCGACGCCCGACCGCAGGTGGTCCGCCACCAGGGCAGCTTGCCCGGTGCGGTCGTCGTCGACCCCGCCGACATCTCCGCACGATTCGCGCCGACCCCCTCGGGTACCTTCCCGGTGATCGACGACCTCGACACCGAGATCAACGTGGTGTCCGTGTCGTCGGAGGCGCCGCGGATCGCCGAACAGATCGCCGATCTGGGTTACACCAACGTGCATTACGTGGACGGCGGTTTCCGCGCCCTCCGCAGCCGTACCCGCTGACCGCCCGACCGAGGCGTATTCGGCCCTCGCCATCCCGACTTGGTAGCGTGAGACATCAAGCTCGACCATAGGTCGAGCCCATCACCGCTGGTCGGACACAGGAGGGCGGCCCCATGGACGAGGGGGAGATTCGCGACGAGCGTCGCGATCAGGTCTTCCGTCTCCTCGGCTATCTCCGTGACCTGGTGCGATTACGGTCGGTCACCGTCCGCGACCTCGACGAGCACCCCGCGTATGTCCCGGTGGGGTCGGGCACCCGGATACCCATCCGGACCGGTGCGGTCGGCGGGCAGGTGCTGATCACCGCAGACGCCGATGCCGATGGTCACGCAGAGTTGTCGGCGTTGATCGACGAACTGCACGCCCGTCCCGAATCCCGACAACTCGTGCTCGCCGCCTGGCTGGTCACGGTGGCCGCCGCCGGCTCCGAGGCCGGTCCGCTCGTCCGCGATCATCTGCTGACCCAGGAGGTCGTCGCCGAGCGCGACGACGAGACCGGTGCCATCCGGATCACACTCGGCACCGGGTCGGTCCCGGTGCTGCAGGACTCCCACCTCCTCGCCGCGATCGACGGCATCGACCTCGAACCGGTGGTCCGGTTGCGTGCCAAGATCGACGGCCTGCCCAACGCCGCACACGCCAAGGCGGCCGAACTGGTCGACGAGTGGGCCGAGCGAGTCGAGGTCGACACCGATCTGGTGCACCTGACCACCTCGACATCCACTGCGCTCGTCGTCCGCGAACGAACCGCCTCGGCCGTACTCGACTTCTACGACGCCATGCTCGCGGCGCTCCGCGACTCCGACGACGTGCCGATCGGGCTCGCCCAGTTGATCGCCCCGGTCGAATCCGACGACCGCATCACCGCACTGGCCGACGCCGGCGCGATGCCCGCCGACGAACTCGTCGCCGACGCCCTGTATCCGCTGCCCGCCAATGTCGAACAGCGCGACGTCTTCGCGCGGCTCGGCGTCGACAGCGGTGTGGTGGTGGAGGGCCCGCCCGGCACCGGCAAGACCCAGACCATCGCCAACATCGTCGCCGCGCTGCTCGCCAAGGGCCAGCGCGTCCTGGTGACCAGCGAGAAGGCACATGCCCTCGACGTCGTCCGCGACATGCTGCCGCCGGAGCTCCAGGCGCTCACCGTGTCCACCGCCGATGTGTCCCGCGACCGGTTCTCCGCCCTGGTCTCCGGCGTGGAGGCGATCGCCGAGCGCAAGGCGACGTACACCGAGAGCGTGGCCACCGCCGAGATCGCCGACCTCGCCGACCGCCGGGAACAGGCGGTCCAGCGGCGCGAGCGTGCCCTGCGCGGCCTGTGGGATCTGCGTCGCGAAGAGACCGAGGTCCACGACTGGGTGGCCGGTGACTACCGGGGTACCGCAGCCGAGATCGTCCGCCAGACCACCGCCGACGCCGGTGAGTACGACTGGCTCCCCGGGCCGATCGACGGCGCGGTGCCGCCCCTGGACACCGCCGAGTTCGTTCGGCTGCTGGATCTGCTGCGGCGCACCGAGGGCCAGCCCGACCGGCTGGCACAGCGATTCGTCGACCTCGACGCGCTGCTGCCCGACGCGGCCACCACTGATCAGATCTGCGCGCGGATCGCGCGTCGCCCGGCCGAACCGGTGAGTCCCGGCGGGTCGCTGCTGTCGATCCTCGCCGGCGTCGACAGCGCCCGGCTGGTACGGCTCAAGGAGATCTGCGATCACCTGGCGATCGCCGCGGGGGAGGTCCAGACGTATCCGCCGACGATGGTGGACATGGCAGACCGGTTGCTCGCCGGTCAGGCGGCACACCTGTGGTCGCGGGTCGCCACGCTCTCACCGGTGATCGCCGACGCCGCCGGCCGTGACCGGGAACTCGGTGCGCACGCGGTGAGCGTGGACGGCGCCCAGCCCGGCGACGGCGCGATCTTCGCCGCCGCGGCCGGCTACCTTCGGTCCGGCGGGAAGTGGCGCGGCCGTCTTCGCCGGTCCGAGCAGCAACGCGCGGTGGAGGAGTCGGCGGTCACCGCCACCGTGGACGGGCGGACGCCCACCGATGCCGCGGGTCTGCAGCTGGTCGCCGACCACCTGGCGGTGGTCGACGCCATCCATCAGGTCCATCGCGTCCTCGCCGATCTGCACGTACCGATCGACACCTCGGGATCGCGATCGTCTCAGCTGAACCGGCTGGTGCAGCTCGACGGCCAGCTGGGATGGATCTCCACCCTGCTCACCGAACGCGACGCGCTGGTCCGCGAGCTCGAGGCGATCAGTCCGGCCGGCCCGCGGCCCCGCAGCGTCGACGAGGTGGCCGCCGTCGCCCACGAGGCCGGTGCCGTCGCGGCTGCCAACGACGGCCTGCTCGCCGAGGCCGAGCTCGCCGACCACATCCACGCACTCGCCGCCGAATTCGAGAAGGGTCCCTCACCCGAGGGCGACGACCTGCTCGCCGCGTTGTCGGAGGGCGACGCCGTCGCGATCCGTGCCGCCCGTCGTGCGGCCGTCACCGCGCATGCCCAATGGCACGACCAGACCACACTCGATCTGCTCCGGCTCCGGTTGCACGCCAAGGCTCCAGCGCTGATGGCACTGCTCGCCGACACCGCCGGAGATCCCGCATGGGACACCCGGATGCGATCGGTGAGCGGTGCGTGGGCATGGCGCCGCGCACGCGTCTGGGTCGCCGAACGCAGCGACCCGCGCGGCGAGGTGGTGCTCCAGGCGGCACTCGACGAGGCCGAGGCCGACATCGCGCAGCTCACCACCCAGCTCGCCGCGGCGCGGGCCTGGCGGGCCTGCCTGTCACGGGTGACCGTCGGCCAGGTGCAGGCCCTGCAGGCCTACCGCGACCACATGATCAGCCTGGGCAAGGGTTCGGGCAAACATGCGCCCCGATTCCGCGCCGCGGCGCGCGAGGCGATGGCGCAGGCGCAGGACGCCGTCGCGGCGTGGGTGATGCCGCTGTCGCAGGTCGTGGAAACTGTTCCGGCCCAACAGAACAGCTTCGACGTCGTGATCGTCGACGAGGCCAGTCAGGCCGACGTCACCGGCATCCTCCTGCTGTGGCTGGCGCCCCGGGTGATCGTCGTCGGCGACGACAAGCAGTGTGCACCCAACGGATTGACCGCCACCACCCTCGACGAGGCATTCGCCACCCTCGACTCGCATCTGCCGGACCTGCCGCACTACCTGCGTGACGGCCTGACGCCGCGATCGAGTCTGTTCTCGTTGCTGCGCAGTCGATTCGGGCACCTCATCCGGCTGCGTGAACACTTCCGGTCGATGCCGGAGATCATCGGTTTCTCCTCCGCTCAGTTCTACGGTGACGCCCCGCTGATCCCGGTGCGCCAGTACGGTGCCGATCGACTCGACCCGCTCCGGACGGTGGCGGTGGACGGTACCGCGACCGGATCGGGAGCGTCGATCGCCAACGAGGCCGAGGCCGAGGCCATCGTGGATGCGCTGTGCGCCTGTCTCGCCGACCCCGCGTACGACGGCCGGGATTTCGGTGTCGTGGTGTTGCAGGGCAACAAACAGGTGGACGTGATCGAGCGGATCCTGGCCGAGCAGATCGACGAGACCACGCGCCGTGCACGGCGGATCCGGGTGGGTAGCCCGCCGGACTTCCAGGGCGACGAGCGTCGTGTGATGTTCCTGTCCATGGTGGTGTCCGATCCCACCGCGATCGCCGCGTTGACCCGCGCCGAATCCCAGCGCCGGTTCAACGTCGCCGCGTCACGGGCGATGGACCAGATGTGGCTGTTCCACTCGATCGACCTCGACGATCTCGGTGCCGGTGACCTGCGGCGGTCGCTGCTCGGCTACATGGTGGCCAATGCGGGCCCGGCGCTGCCGCCGATGCCGACCGATGTGCCGACCGACGTTCGCGTGGAACCGTTCTCGAGTCTGTTCGAGCAGCAGGTGTTCGACCATCTGGCCGCCCGCGGCTATCACGTGACCCCCAAGATGGTGGTCAACAACCGCACCATCGACCTGGTGGTGACCGGCGCCGACGGCCGTATGGCGGTCGAGTGTGACGGCGACGAGTTCACCTCGACGGGCGCCCAGGCGCGCTCGGACATGGAACGCGAGCGCGAGTTACGACGCTGCGGGTGGGAGTTCTGGCGGATTCGCGAGTCGGAGTTCGAGCTCGACCCCGAGGCCGCGCTGGAAAGCCTGTGGATCGCCCTGCAGGCTCGTGGCGTCGAACCGACGTCGGTCGTCGTCCCCGATGCTGCTGAGCAGATCCCCTGGGCGCCTGTCGACCTGGGGCCGGGGGAGTAGCCGGCAGCCGGGTTCGGCACGTGGCCACCGCCGGAGGTGGTCGCCGACATCGTCGTGTCACCGGGTTTCGACACGGGTCCTCGCCCTTCGGGCTCGGTCCCGGCTCAACCATCAAAATATGTTGTGGCGGTTGGCAGTTGGCGGTTGGTGGTTGAGCCGATGAGGAGCGGAGCGACGAGGCGTGTCGAAACCTCGGTCGGCCGAGTGTCGGTGGTGACCACCTCGGTCCCGGCTCAACCATCAAGATATGTTGTCTGAGTTGGTGGTTGAGCCGACGAGGAGCGTAGCGACGAGGCGTGTCGAAACCTCCGCCGGCCGAGTGCCGGTGGTGACCACCTCGGAGGTGGGTGCGGACATCGTTGTGTCACCGGGTTTCGACCCGGGTCCTCGCCCTTCGGGCTCGGTCCCGGCTCAACCATCAAGATATGTTGTCTGAGTTGGTGGTTGAGCCGACGAGGAGCGTAGCGACGAGGCGTGTCGAAACCTCCGCCGGCCGAGTGCCGGTGGTGACCACCTCGGAGGTGGGTGCGGACATCGTTGTGTCACCGGGTTTCGACCCGGGTCCTCGCCCTTCGGGCTCGGTCCCGGCTCAACCATCAGAATATGTTGTGGCGGTTGGTGGTTGAGCCGATGAGGAGCGTAGCGACGAGGCGTGTCGAAACCTCTGTCGGCCGAGTGTCGGTGGTGACCACTTCGGAGGTGGGTGGGGACATTGGTGTGTCACCGGGTTTCGACCCGGGTCCTCGCCCTTCGGGCTCGGTCCCGGCTCAACCATCAAGATGTGTTGTGCGAGTTGGTGGTTGAGCCGATGAGGAGCGGAGCGACGAGGCGTGTCGAAACCTCTGTCGGCCGAGTGTCGGTGGTGGCCACCTCGGAGGTGGGTGGGGACATTGTTGTGTCACTGGGTTTCGACCCGGGTCCTCGCCCTTCGGGCTCGGTCCCGGCTCAACCATCAAAATATGTTGTGGCGGTTGATGGTTGAGCCGGTGAGGAGCGGAGCGACGAGGCGTGTCGAAACCTCTGTCGGCCGAGTGTCGGTGGTGACCACTTCGGAGGTGGGTGGGGACATTGTTGTGTCACCGGGTTTCGACTCGGGTCCTCGCCCTTCGGGCTCGGTCCCGGCTCAACCATCAGAATATGTTGTGGCGGTTGGTGGTTGAGCCGGTGAGGAGCGGAGCGACGAGGCGTGTCGAAACCTCTGTCGGCCGAGTGTCGGTGGTGACCACTTCGGAGGTGGGTGGGGACATTGGTGTGTCACCGGGTTTCGACTCGGGTCCTCGCCCTTCGGGCTCGGTCCCGGCTCAACCATCAAGATGTGTTGTGCGAGTTGGTGGTTGAGCGACGAGGCGTGTCGAAACCTCCGCCGGCCGAGCATCGGAGGTGACCACCTCGGAGTCGAGCCGGCTGGTCACCCCCGACGACGGATCGCGTCGACGAGTGCGGGTAGGGCGGTGGCCGCGCCGGCTCGGATGCTGTGGGTCGCGACCTCGGTCAGGGCCGACGGCTCGGGATTGATCTCGATCACGGGGACCCCGGACGCCGCGGCTCGTTCGGGCAGTGATGCGGCCGGGTAGACGATGCCGCTGGTACCGACCACGAGGACGACGTCGGCGCCACGGAAGGCGTTCTCCGCCCGCTCCCAGGCGTCGGCGGGCAGATGCTCGCCGAACCACACGATCCCGGGCCGGACGGCCCCGCCGCAGACCGCACACGTCGGCGGGGTGAGCCGCGGGTCGTGTTTCGAACCCTCGGGCTCGACCGCCGAATCGGCGTCCGGCCCGTCGTAGGGGGTGTCGCACACCGAGCAGCGGGGTGCGAACAGGCTGCCGTGTAGATGACTGAGTACCGGAGTTCCGGCACGTTCGTGCAGGTCGTCGACGTTCTGAGTCACCACCATCAGCGCACGCTCGTCGTCGCCGGCGCCCACCGACGACAGCTCGGCCAGGGCCAGATGCCCGGCGTTGGGGCGGGCATCCCGGACCAGATGCGCACGCCAGTGGTACCAACCCCAGACCAGCGCCGGATCGGCGTCCCATGCCTCGGGGGAGGCGATCGTTGCCGGATCGAAGTTCTCCCACAGTCCGGTCTGTGCGTCCCGGAAGGTGGGGACGCCGCTGTCGGCAGACATTCCTGCACCGCTGAAGACCGTGATCCAGCCGGCGTCGGCGACTGTCGCGACCACCTCGTCGGGGATGGTCGGGGTGCCGGTGGTCATGAATGGTCCTCTGCGGTCAGGGCATCCCGCAGGATGCGTGCGGTGGTGTCCGGGTCGGGATCACGCCGGACCACCAGGCCGCGGACGAATCGGACCCGATCGCCGTCGGTGCGCGGCACGACGTGCAGGTGCGTGTGGAAGACCGTCTGGAATGCGGCGCGGCCGTCGTTGATCGCCAGGTTGATCCCGTCGGCCGACAACTCCGACGAGCGCATCGCGGCGGCGACCTTCTGGCCCGCCCAGAGCACACGGGCTCCGGCGTCGGGGTCGAGATCGGCAAGCCCGGCGGAATGTCGCCGGGGGACGATCAGGGTGTGTCCCCGCACGATGGGCCGGATGTCGAGGAAGCCGACGACGTGATCGTCGGAGTAGACGATCCGGGCCGGCGACGTCCCCGACACGATGTCGCAGAAGACACAGTCGGTCATGTTCGATGACCTTACGTGGGAGTAGCCCACGGTGTGCGCGGTGGCTCGCCACCAGCACCTTCATTAAGTGTCGCACGTCACATAACGATTGAATAACGAACCATCTCTGACCTGCGGAGCGATCGCTCGGTGACTGAAAATGCGCCGTGAACTGCCGTGATTGTCGACGGGTGAAAAAAGGGATCGGAAAAGGCCTTTGTTACCCGTCGGAATACTCGTGAGTATACCGAGGGGTCAGGTCTGAACATGAGGAATCCCTCACTTTTGTGTGCCATGATGGTGCTCACGAACACGTCGATGGTGTCTCGAAGCCGAGACATGATCCCTGAAGTGATTGTCCAACAGGCGCGTTCGCAAAACAGTGCAACCAGAGGGCCAGGCCGGCGAACACCCGGGTGAGGTCGCGATACCGCATGTCCGGGGTCGGTTCGGGTTGCCATACATCACGAAGCCATCAGGAGGCCATGTGACCGTCGATCACCACCGCACCGGAGCCGGCGCCGCCCACAGTGGGCGCGCCACGCAGACACTGATCGACCGCCTCACCGGCGGCGAACCGTACGCAATCAGCTTCGGCGGTCAGGGCGCGGCATGGCTGCCGACCCTCGCGGAACTGGTGATCGACGCCGACCTCGAGCATCGCATCGCGGCGATCGTCGATGCCGCCGAGCGTCTCGTCGAGCCGGTCGCCGAGCAGGTCACCATGGCCCGCCCCGACGGCTTCCACCCGCTGACCTGGGTCCACGCACTCGACGCCGAAGAGACCGTGCCGGCCGAGGCCGAGCTCGCCGACTTCACCCTGTCCGGGCCCGGTGTCCTGCTGACCCAGCTCGCCGCGATCGAGTCCCTCAAGAAGCAGGGCCTCGACACCGCGCAGATCACCCCGGCCGCCGTGATCGGCCACTCCCAGGGCACCCTTGCGACCGGTGCGGTCGGTGCCAACGGCGAGATCGCGGAATCCGGTCAGGGCGGCCTCCTGGCGATCGCGCACCTGATCGGCGCCGCGGGCACCATCGTCGCCCGTCGTCGCGGTCTGGCCACCGCCGGCGACGGCACCCCGATGCTGGCGGTCACCGGCATCCGTCCCGAGCGCATCGACGCCCTCCTCGCCGACTACCGTGCCGGTCTCACCGGCGCCGAGCTCGAGACCGCTCCGGTCGTGGCGATCCGCAACAGCCGCACCTCGGTGGTCCTGTCCGGCGCCCCCCGTCACCTCAAGGGTTTCGCCGCCCACTGCGAGAAGGTTGCCGCCGAGGAGGCCGACGAGCGCAAGCGCAAGGTCACCGGCGGTGCGCCGTTCGCCCCGACCTTCGACCACCTGAGCGTCAGCGTCGCCTTCCACCACCCGGCGATGGCCGCCGCGGTGGACCTGGTCTCCGAGTGGGCCCGGGTCTGCGGCATCGACGTCGAACTCGCCGCCCGCTTCGCCCGCGAGATCCTGGTGGAGACCGTCGACTGGGTCGGCACCGTCGATTCGGCCGTCGCCGCCGGCGCCTCCTGGATCCTCGACCTCGGTCCCGGTGACCTCGCCACCCGTCTGGCCTCGCCGCTGGTCCGTGGCCAGGGCGTCGGCCTGGTGGCCGCTGCGACCCGTGGCGGACAGCGAAACCTGTTCAGCCCCGGCGGAATCCCCGAGGTGGCCCGACGCTGGAACGAGTTCGCGCCCAGCCTCGTCGAGCTGCCCGACGGACGCCAGGTGGTCGAGACCGCCTTCACGCGTCTGACCGGCCGTTCGCCGATGCTGCTGGCCGGCATGACCCCGACCACCGTCGACCCGGCGATCGTCGCCGCCGCGGCCAACGCCGGCCACTGGGCCGAGCTCGCCGGCGGTGGCCAGGTCACCGAGGCGATCCTCGCCGACAACGTCGCCAAGCTCACCGAGCTGCTCGAGCCCGGCCGTCAGGCACAGTTCAACTCGCTGTTCCTCGACCCCTACCTGTGGAAGCTGCAGCTCGGCGGCAAGCGCCTCGTGCAGAAGCACCGCGCCCAGGGCGCCCCGCTGGACGGCGTGATCGTCACCGCCGGTATCCCCGAACTCGACGAGGCCGTCGCGCTGGTCGACGAGCTCGTCGAGGCCGGCCTGCGCTACGTCGCCTTCAAGCCCGGCACCGTCGAGCAGATCCGCTCGGTCATCCGGATCGCCGCGGAGGTCCCGCACCACCCGGTGATCGTGCAGATCGAGGGTGGTCGCGCCGGTGGTCACCACTCCTGGGAAGACCTCGACGACCTGCTGCTGTCGACCTACGGTGAGCTGCGCGCCCGTCCGAACGTCGTGATCTGCGTCGGCGGCGGCATCGGCACCCCCGAGCGCGCCAGCAGCTACCTCACCGGCGCCTGGGCCACCGAGCACGGATTCCCGGCCATGCCGCTCGACGGCATCCTGGTGGGCACAGCCGCGATGGCCACCAAGGAGGCCACCACCGCTCCCGAGGTCAAGCAGTTGCTGGTCGACACCGTCGGTTGCGACGAGTGGATCGGTGCCGGTCGCGCCACCGCCGGAATGGCCTCGGGCCGAAGCCAGCTCGGCGCCGACATCCACGAGGTCGACAACGCCGCCTCACGCTGCGGTCGCCTGCTCGACGACGTCGCCGGTGACGCCGACGCTGTCGCCGAACGCCGCGACGAGATCATCGCCGCGATGGCACCGACCGCCAAGCCCTACTTCGGCGACGTCGCCGACATGACCTACCACGCCTGGCTCGACCGCTACGCCACCCTCGCGGTGGGCGACGCCAACGACGACCAGCTGCCGTGGGCCGACATCACCTGGCAGCAGCGCTTCGTCGACATGCTGCGCCGCACCGAGGCCCGGATGAACCCGCAGGACTCGGGCGCGATCCCCACCATGTTCGCCGAGGCCACCGCCGTCGCCGATCCGCATGCCGCGATCGACGCCCTCGTCGGTGTCTACCCGTCGGTCGAGGTGGATCTGCTGCATCCGGCCGACGTCGCGTTCTTCCTCGAGCTGTGCCGCACCCCCGGCAAGCCGGTCAACTTCGTCCCGGTGATCGACAAGGACGTCCGCCGCTGGTGGCGCAGCGACTCGCTGTGGCAGGCCCACGACGCCCGCTACCCGGCCGACGCCGTGTGCATCATCCCCGGCCCGGTGGCCGTCGCCGGTATCACCCGGGTCGACGAGCCGGTCGGTGACCTGCTCGACCGCTTCGAGGCCCGCGTCGTGTCCGACCTGTCGGCGGCGGGGGAGACCCCGGTGCCGGTGGAGTCGCGCAAGCAGGCCGGACTGGTCGAGGCCGACGGCGCGCTGACCACCGTGCTCGAGGCCGACGACGTCAACTGGGCCGGCCGTATGGTGCCGAGCCCGATCGCACGACTCGGCGACCGCGATCGCTGGACCGTGATCTCCGGCGAGCGCGCCGAGCACGAGCCGTCCGGCACGGTGCTCGAGCACATCACCGAGGACCGTTTCGACCTGGTCGTGCCGATCTCCGGTACGTCCGTGCGTATCCCGCTGCTGGTCGACATCTCCCTGCGTGACGGTGGCGCCCCGCGGGTGCTCGCCGACGACGCCTCGACCGCGATGCGCGAGATCCTCACCGTCGCCGCGGGCGGGTCCCTCGCCCCGGTCACCGGGGGAGTGTCCACCACCACCGTCGCCTGGCAGCCCGACTCGGTCGCCGACCACGCCGCGGTGACCGGCTACACCCTGCCAGCGCATCTGCACCCGACCACCCCGGCGCAGCCCTACGGCTTCGCCGTCCCCGACACCCTGGTCCGCTCCTGCTGGCCGAGCGTCTTCAGTGTCATCGGTGCGGCCACCACCGACGCCGGACTGTCGGTGGTCGAGGGCCTGCTCGACCTGGTTCACCTCGACCACGCCGTCGAGGTCACCGGTCAGATCCCGGCTGCGGCAACCGAACTCGTCGTCACCGCCACCCTCGGTGCGGTCGCCGACACCGAGGTCGGCCGCGTCGTGGAGGTGTCGGTCGACATCCGTGACGGTGACACCCCGGTCGCGGTGATGGCCGAGCGCTTCGCCATCCGCGGCCGCCTGGGCGAGGCCGAACTGGCCGACCCGGCACGTGCCGGTGGCGCCCTCGACGACGAGCGGTCGGCCACCCGCAAGCCGCTGCGCATCGCCACCATCACCGCCCCCGCGCGGATGCACGGCTTCGCCGCGGTCTCCGGTGACCGCAACCCGATCCACACCGACGCCTCGGCCGCCAAGCTGGCCGGTCTCGGTGACCCGATCGTCCACGGGATGTGGCTGTCGGCGGCCGCACAGCAGGTGGTGACCGCCACCGACGCGAAGAACCCGCTGCCGTCGCCGCGTCCGCTGCTCGGCTGGACCGCCCGCTACCTGGGCATGGTGCGCACCGGTGACGAGATCACCGTGCGCGCCGACCGCGTCGGTCTCGACGCCGGCCGCGAGGTCGTCGAGGTCACCTGCAAGGTGGGCGACGACCTGGTGATGAGCGCGACCGGTCTGCTCGCCGCCCCGCGTACCGTCTATGCCTTCCCCGGACAGGGCATCCAGCACAAGGGCATGGGTCTCGACGCCCGGTCGCGGTCCAAGGCCGCCCGCGAGATCTGGGACCGTGCCGACAAGCACACCCGCGCCGCGCTCGGCTTCTCGATCCTGGCCGTCGTCCGCGACAACCCGACCACCCTGGTCGCCGGTGGCACCACCTACCACCATCCCGACGGCGTGCTGTTCCTGACGCAGTTCACCCAGGTTGCCATGGCCACCCTGGGTGTCGCGCAGATCGCCGAGCTCAAGGAGGCCGGGGGCTTCGTCGAGGGTGCCATCACCTGTGGCCACTCGGTCGGTGAGTACAACGCCCTGGCCGCCTGTGCCGGTGTGCTGCCGCTCGAGGCCGTCCTCGAGGTGGTCTTCCAGCGTGGCGAGGCGATGCACCACCTCGTCCCGCGAGATGCCAAGGGGCGCAGCGACTACCGTATGGCCGCCATCCGTCCGAGCCAGTTCGGCCTGGACGACGCGCAGGTCACCGACTTCGTCGCCGGGGTCGGCGCCGAGGTGGGCGAGTTCCTCGAGGTGGTCAACCTCAACCTGCTCGGTTCGCAGTACGCGATCGCCGGCACCGTCAAGGGCCTGGAGGCCCTCGAGGCCGAGATCGAGCGTCGCCGTCTGGAATTCGGTGGCCGCCGTTCGTTCATCGTGGTGCCCGGCATCGACGTGCCGTTCCACTCCACCGTGCTGCGCGCCGGTGTGCCGGAGTTCCGCGGCAAGCTCGACGCCCTGCTGCCCGAGCAGATCGACCCGGAGATCCTGGTCGGCCGCTACATCCCGAACCTGGTGCCGCGCCTGTTCAACCTGGGCCGCGACTTCGTCGCCGAGATCGCCGCGCTGGTCCCCTCGGACCCGCTGGATGCCGTTCTCGCCGATTGGGATTCGTGGGCCGCACGCCCCAGCGATCTGCTGCGCGTGGTGCTGATCGAGCTGCTGGCCTGGCAGTTCGCCAGCCCGGTCCGCTGGATCGAGACCCAGGAACTGCTGTTCGCCGGCTCCGAGCGTGACGGGCTGGGTGTGCAGCGCTTCGTCGAGATCGGTGTGAAGGGTGCCCCGACCCTGTCGGGTCTGGCCACCAACACCCTCAAGCTCGACCAGTACGGCTCGGCGACCACCGAGGTGGTCAACGTCGAACGCGACAGCGCGGTCATCCTGGCCCAGGACTCCGCTCCGGAGCCCGAGGCCGACGAGCCCGCCGACGCCGCACCCGCGGCCGAGACCGCCACCGCCGCACCGGTTCCGGCCGCAGCGCCGGCCGTCGTTCCCGCCGCGGCCGCAGGCCCGCGTCCCGACGACATCGCCTTCGGCCCCGCCGATGCGGTCAAGTCCGTGATCGCGCTGTGGACCAAGATGCGGACCGACCAGATCGGTACCGCCGACACCATCGAGGCACTCTGTGACGGTGTGTCCTCGCGGCGCAACCAGCTGCTGCTCGACATCGGCGGCGAGCTCGGGCTCGGCGCCATCGACGGTGCCGCCGAGGCCGACATGGCCGCACTGGCATCCACCGTCAGCAGCCTGGCCCGCGGCTACCGTCCGCTCGGCTCGGTGCTGACCGACGCCGTCGGCGACCAGATCCGCAAGGTGATCGGCCCCACCGGCAAGCGCCAGGGCTACATCACCGACCGTGTCACCGGCGTGTGGCAGCTCGGCCCCGGCTGGGGTCTGCACACCACCGTCGCCCTGGCCCTGGGTACCCGTGAGGGCGCCAGCGTCCGTGGCGGCGACCTCGGTGACCTGCTCGACGGCGCGGTCGCCAACACCGACGCCCTCGACGCACTGATCGACCGTGCGGTCACCGCCGCCGGTGCCGCCCGCGGGATCGCGGTGGCCAAGCCGGCCGCCGAGTCCGGTGGCGGGGCCACCGTCGACGCCGCTGCGCTGGGTGAGTTCACCGAGCAGATCACCGGTCGCGACGGGGCCCTGGCCTCGGCCGCCTACACCGTGCTGTCCAAGCTCGGCCTGGCCGAGGAACTCTCCACCCCGGAGAACGTCGAGGACCCGAACGCGGTGATCGCCGCACTGGTCAGCGACGAGCTCGGTTCGGACTGGGCCCGCACCGTCGCCCCGGCCTTCGACGAGGCCAAGGTGGTGCTGGTGGACGACCGCTGGGCCAGCGCCCGCGAGGATCTCGCCCGCATCTGGCTGACCGAGGCCACCGAACTGGAGGCCGGTCTCGACGCCCGTGTGGCCGGCTTCACCGGCACCGGCGCCACCGTCGCCGAGCACGCCGGCTGGTGGCGGGCCAAGGCCGCCGCTGCCGGGAACCCGGTGCACGAGCGCGCCTTCGGCGAGATCGTGTCCGCCGCACAGGCATCCGGGACCGGGCGCTGGAGCAACGAGGTCGCCGTGGTGACCGGCGCCAGCAAGGGCTCGATCGCCGCATCGGTGGTCGGTGGCCTGCTCGCCGGTGGTGCGACCGTCGTCGCCACCACCTCGCGTCTGGACTCCGGTCGCCTGGCCTTCTACAAGGAGCTCTACCGCACCCATGCCCGCCACGACGCCGCCCTGTGGGTGGCCCCGGCGAACATGGCCTCCTACACCGACATCGACGACCTCGTCGCCTGGCTGGGCGGCGAGCAGACCGAGAACCTCGGCGGCACCACCGCGGTGGTCAAGCCGGCGCTGAAGCCGACGCTGCTGTTCCCGTTCGCCGCCCCGCGCGTCGCCGGTGATCTCACCGACGCCGGCGGTCGCGCCGAGCTGGAGATGAAGGTGCTGCTGTGGTCGGTGGAGCGGCTGATCGCCGGTCTGTCCGACATCGGCGCCGACCACGATCTCGCAGCCCGTCTGCACGTCGTGCTGCCCGGATCGCCCAACCGCGGTCTGTTCGGCGGTGACGGTGCCTACGGCGAGTCCAAGGCCGCCCTCGACGCGCTCACCAACCGGTGGGCCGCCGAGGACTGGGGTTCACGGACCACGCTGGCCCACGCCCTGATCGGCTGGGTCAAGGGCACCGGTCTGATGGGCCACAACGACGGGCTCGTCGACGCCGTCGAGGCCGCCGGGGTCCGCACCTGGACCACCGAGGAGATGGCCACCAACCTGCTGGGGCTGTGCGAGGCCAACACCCGCGCCACCGCCCGGGAGACCGCGGTCACCGCCGACTTCACCGGTGGGCTCGACCCGTCGATCGACCTGAAGGCGCTGGCCTCGCAGGCCGCCGACGCCGCCGGCCCCGACACCGATGAGGCCGTCGACGCCGACGAGCAGATCACCGTCGCGGCGCTGCCGGCACCGGCCCGCGCCAAGCAGGGACTGCGTCCGGAGTGGGCGCCGATCGACGCCCGCCCCGAGGACCTCGTGGTGATCGTCGGCGCCGGTGAGCTCGGGCCGTACGGCTCGGCGCGCACCCGCTTCGAGATGGAGGTCGACGAGAAGCTCAGCGCCGCAGGTGTTCTGGAACTCGCCTGGAACACCGGCATGATCAACTGGGACACCGCGCCCAAGCCGGGCTGGTACGACACCGAGTCCGGTGACCCGGTCGCGGAGTCGGAGATCGCCGAGCGGTACCACGATGCGGTGGTCGAGCGCTGCGGTATCCGCCGCTACGCCGACGACGGTGCGATGATCGACAACACCTCGCCGCTGATGACCTCGGTCTTCCTCGACGAGGACCTCACCTTCACCGTCGCCTCGGAGGCAGAGGCCCGGGCCTTCGCCTCGGCCGAGCCGGGCAAGACCCGCGTCGTCGCCGACGAGGAGACCGGCGAGTGGAAGGTGACGCGCCTGGCCGGTACCGAGATCCGCGTGCCGCGCAAGTTCGCCCTCACCCGCACCGTCGGCGGTCAGATCCCCACCGGCTTCGACCCCACCCGCTGGGGCGTGTCGGCCGACATGGTCGAGTCCATCGACCGGGTCGCGCTGTGGAACCTGGTCGCCACCGTCGACGCCTTCCTCTCCTCGGGCTTCACCCCGAGCGAGCTGATGCGCTGGGTGCACCCGGGTCTGGTCGCCAACACCCAGGGCACCGGCATGGGCGGCATGACCTCGATGCGCGAGCTGTACATCAACACGCTGCTCGGCGAGACCAAGGCCAACGACATCCTGCAGGAGGCGCTGCCGAACATCGTCGCCGCGCACGTCGTGCAGTCCTACATCGGCAGCTACGGCGCGATGATCCACCCGGTCGCCGCCTGCGCCACGGCCGCGGTGTCGGTCGAGGAGGGTGTGGACAAGATCCGCCTCGGCAAGGCGCTGTTCGCGGTGGCCGGCGGATTCGACGACCTCGGCATCGAGGGCATCGTCGGATTCGGAGACATGTCCGCCACCGCGGAGTCGGCCAAGATGGCCGCCCGCGGGATCGACGAGCGCCGCTACTCGCGGGCCAACGACCGTCGGCGCGGAGGCTTCGTCGAGTCCCAGGGCGGTGGCACGATCCTGCTCGCCCGCGGTGACGTGGCCGCGCAGATGGGCCTGCCGGTCCTCGGTGTGGTCGCCTGGGCGCAGAGCTTCGGTGACGGTGTGCACACCTCGATCCCGGCCCCGGGCCTCGGTGCCCTGGGTGCGGCCCGCGGTGCCACCGACTCGCCGCTGGCCTGCGCGCTGAGCGCACTGGGTGTGGGCGCCGACGACGTGGCGGTGGTGTCCAAGCACGACACCTCCACCCGCGCCAACGATCCCAACGAGTCCGAGCTGCACGAGCGGCTGGCCGGTGCGATCGGTCGCGGTGACGGTGCCCCGCTGTTCGTGGTGTCGCAGAAGTCGCTGACCGGACACGCCAAGGGCGGTGCGGCGGCCTTCCAGCTGATCGGGCTGTGCCAGGTGCTGCGCGACGGCGTCATCCCGCCGAACCGCAGCCTGGACTGCGTCGACGAGAAGATGCGCGAGTACCCGCACCTGGTGTGGCCGCGCGAGACCCTGCGGATGGGGGAGCGGTTCCCGCTCAAGGCCGGTCTGCTGACCAGCCTCGGCTTCGGGCACGTGTCCGGGCTGATCGCGGTGGTCCATCCGGAGGCGTTCATCGCCAGCCTGCCCGAGGCCCAGCGCGAGGTCTACCGCACCGCGGCCGCCGAGCGCGAGCGCAACGGCAACCAGCGCCTGCTGGAGGCCATGTGCGGTGGCGAGGCCGCCTACCGTCGTCCGGCGAACCGCCGCTTCGACGAGGCCCTCGACGAGCACGACGCCGAGGCCGGCCTGCTGCTCGACCCGTCGGCACGGCTGTCGGCGACCGACGCCTACGCCACCCCGGGATACGCGGGCTGACCATGGCAGTGCTGGGAATCGGGATCGACATCGTGTCCGTCCCGGAGTTCGCCGAGCAACTCACCCAGCCGGGTACGACGTTCGCCGACCGTTTCACGGTCGGCGAGCGTCGGGACTCGGCGGCGGGCACCGGCGACGACGCGCGGCATCTGGCCGCGCGGTGGGCGGCCAAGGAAGCCGTGATCAAGGCGTGGTCGGTGAGCCGATTCGCGCGGACCCCGCTGTTGCCGTTGATCCGGCACAGCGACATCGAGGTGGTCACCGACAACTGGGGCCGGCCGGCCGTCCGGCTGGCCGGCGAGATCGCCGAGCACCTCCGGGACACCCGCGTGCACGTCTCGCTGACGCATGACGGCCCCAGCGCCGCGGCCGTGGCGATCCTCGAGGAGTGATGCGGCCTGCGGGAGGCGTCCGCCGGTTCAGGCGGAGGCCTCCTCCAGGAGGAGATAGCCGGCGAGCATCCGCTTGAGTTCGGCGACGGTCTCGTCGTGGTCGTGGCCGTCCTGCACCGAGAAACTCAGCAACGAGTAGGCGGTGTGCACCAGGACCTGCGACATCATGTCGCGCCGGTCGCGCTGCGACGGGGTCAGCGGTGCGATCAGGCGTGAGACCTGTTGCGCCAGAACGAGTTCGTTCTCCGAAGCAGTGGCCCGGGTGGCCGGGGTGGACTGCACCGCCAGCCACACCGCGCGCCGTGACGGATCGTCTCGCCACAGGGCGGCGAGATGGTCGAGGAACTTCTCGAGCAGCGCTGGCCACTCCAGCGACGGCACCTCGGTGGCGAACTCGGTGAGTTCCTCGCGCACGGCGACGGTGTCCTGGCGGTCGAGCTCGCACACGATCACGTACTTGTTGGCGAAGTACTGGTAGAGCGTGCCGATCGGCACCTCGGCGCGTGCGGCGATCTCCTCACAGGTGAGGGATTCGAATCCGACGTCGATCAGCAGTTCCCGCGCCGACGACAACATCGCCGAGAACTTGCGTTTGCTGCGTTCCTGCGTCGGTCGTTTACGGGGGACCAGGGGCTGGGGGGTCATGTGACTGGCGGGCTCATCCGGTGGGAAGGGTGCGCGGTCGGGGATCAGACCGACAGGTCTCGACGCAGTTTGGCGACGTGGCCGGTGGCGCGGACGTTGTACTGGGCCTCGGCGACGGTGCCGTCCTCGGCCACCAGGAACGTCGAGCGGATCACGCCGGTGACGACCTTGCCGTACAGCTTCTTCTCGCCGAACGCACCCCACTCGGTGAGCACCGTCTTCTCCGGGTCGCTCAGCAGCGGGAAGGTCAGGCCCTCCTTCTCGATGAACTTCTCGAGTTTGGCGGGCTTGTCCGGTGAGATCCCGACCACCGCGATCCCGGCGTCGTTCAGCTCGGCCAGGTTGTCGCGGAAGTCGCAGGCCTGCTTGGTGCATCCCGGGGTCGACGCGGCGGGATAGAAGTAGACGATCACCTTCTGTCCGGCGTAGTCGGACAGGGAGACCGGGTTGCCATGGGCGTCCGGCAGGGTGAACGCCGGGGCGCGGTCGCCCACCTCGAGACGCTGAGTACCTGACATGACGCTCAGGCTAGCCCATCGGAGACCACGTACGGTTGCGGCGATGGCGTAGCCTTGTGATGCATTTCGCTGTGCTGTGCCTCGAGCCGGGTGTCTTCGCCCGGCCCTTGGTGTGTCGGGCGGATGTGACAGGGCGTCTCGCCAACCTTTTCATCTCTCTGGGAGGACCACGTGGCCGGGGATACCGACCGTATCGAGCAGGACATCGCGAAGGCCCGCGAAGACCTGGCCAACACGCTCGACGAGCTGGCTGCGCGCGCCAATCCGCAGCGGCTGGCCGACGACGCCAAGGCCACCGCGCTGGCGACACTCAACAAGCCGCCGGTCAAGTACACCCTGGTCGGTGTCGGGGCGGTCGTCGCGCTCCTCGTCATCCGCAGGATCATGGCGTGATCCCCGCGCGGGGCCATCGTGCCCGAAACGCGCTCCTCCTACTCACCGTCGGCGCCGCTGTGACCGTTATGCCAGGTTGCACGGCGTCGTCGTCGTATCCGGACACGGTGGGTGACGTGCCGGCGCTGAGTTCTCTGGGGCAACCGACGATCGATGTGACCGGGTGGGGCAACCGTCCGGTCCGCGACGATGCGGTGGGTGTGATGCCCGGTGCGCCGCTGACGGTGACCGCTCACGAGGGCGGCCTGACGTCGGTGACCGTCGCCGGGCCCGACGGTCCGGTCGCGGGCACGATGTCGTCCGACGGCGCCACGTGGACCGCCACCGACGGACTCGACTTCGGCACGCACTACACGCTGACCGCCGCGGCCGACGGCGTGCAGGGGACCGGCGCACGCAAACTCGGGTTCTCCACGGCCTCGGCGGATTCGACGGCGAGTGCGACCAGCGTCACCGACGACGGCGAGACCGTCGGCGTCGGGCAGCCGGTGATGATCAACTTCGATCAGCCCATCACCGACAAGAAGAACGCGCAGCAGGCGATCACCGTCACCACCGATCCGCCGGTGCAGGGGGCGTTCTACTGGGTCAACGACTCGATGGTGCGGTGGCGTCCGGAACACTTCTGGAAGCCCGGCACCAAGGTGAGTGTGAAGGTGAACACAAAGGGCATCGACCTCGGTGACGGCGTGTACGGCGACAACACACTGAACACCCACTTCACGGTGGGTCGCAGCTTTGTCGCGGCCGCCGACGACAAGACCCATATGATCACCATCACAGTCAACGGCAAGGTGGTGAAGACCATGCCGACCTCGATGGGCAAGGACTCGACCCCCACCAACAACGGCACCTACATCGTGGCCGAGCGGGAGCCGAGTGTGATCATGGACTCATCGACCTATGGTGTCCCGGTGAATTCGGCCGGCGGCTATCGCGAGGTGGTCTATGACGCCACCCGGATCTCCTACAGCGGCATCTATGTGCACTCCGCGCCCTGGTCACTGGGCGATCAGGGGGTCGACGACGTCAGCAACGGCTGCCTCAACGTGAGCCCGGAGAACGCCGAATGGTTCCTCCAGCACGCCAAGCGTGGCGACATCGTCACCGTCAAGAACGCTGTCGGCCCCACCTTGCCGGGGGATGACGGACTCGGTGACTGGAACGTCCCGTGGTCGGTCTGGTCGAAGGGCAACGCCTGAGCCAACACCGCGGATTGCGCCCAAAACCCGTCCTGACCAGGCGATTTCATATCTCGGCAAACTGTCATGTAATGTTCTCTTCGGCTCAAGGAGCGGAACACAGAGCCAAGGCCAAGCGCCATTAGCTCAATTGGCAGAGCAGCTGACTCTTAATCAGCGGGTTCGGGGTTCGAGTCCCTGATGGCGCACCATCTGGCGGAGGTCCTTTTTAAGGGCCTCCGCCTTAATGGATTTCGGGACCACGTCGTCGTCGATCCCCCAGTCGGCCGGGTCCTCATGTACGGCGACGAGCAGCAACCATGCTCGCCACTTGTCCTTCATTGACAGGTCTGCCGGGTCGGTAACATGCATCAGCTTCGCGAAGGTGTTCCGAGTACCTACTGCCGGCCCGACCTGTGTCACGATCGCTTCGACGGCGGCCTTCAGTCCGCCCGATGTGCGGAACATCTCAACCGCCAGGGCGTCGCCCCAAAGAACTTCCCGAGTGATCATCGCTCAAATCTCCTGTTGTAGAGCACGAGTTCTCGTCCGTCGTTGCACTCGTTCACGAGTGCATCGAGGTCCACTACGTCCGACCACGGCGTCTTACGCAGGGTGTCAATGGCTGCTGCGGGAGAGTCTGTGTATCCGCTCGATGCCATGACTGTGCCTTTTGCAACGGCCACGTAGAGCTCGGCCGCCATCACGCATGCCGCACACATTGGGATGTCCGGCGACGTATCCGGAGGCGGCAGGAGCTGGCCGCCGTCTCCCTCGCTGAACTGATCGCAGAACGAATGACCTCTCAGGGTCCAGATGTGCTGCTGCTTTTGCGACATGTCAGAAATGCTATTGCGTGCGTTCTTGACATGTCAATGTACGACTTGGCACTGTTGCCATATGTCAAAACTGACTACTGGCAGTCTCGCGAGGCGTCGACGCGAGGAGCTCGGTCTGACTCGAGCGCAGTTGGCAACCCGCACGGGCACCTCTATCAGCACAATTGACCGGCTGGAGCTGAACGACAAGGTCCCAGGGGTTCATAGCCTTGTCCGGATTGCGGCCGAGCTGCGAATGTCTCTTGACGACCTGCTCGTCCACGAATGCGTCAGCTGTTCGACCGACCGGAGCCAAGAGTGAATGCGCTCCGCCCAATGCGTAGACGGCTACGTAGATCGGCTCTGCAGAACCATCTCAACGTAGCTGCGGGTCTGGCTGCCGGCGGGGTACTCGGGGGGCAAGGAGACCACGATCGGCACCCCGGCAGTCACCCACAACCGAACGATCTCCCCGGTGTCGACTGGGATCGGAAACAAGTGGCTCCCGCCGAGTGCGTCAAGGCAGAAGATCACCTCGAGCAAGTCGTCGGCGATCTCGGCGTTCACGGAGAAGTCCATCCCGTTGTAGTTGATGACTGCGCGGGCTCCCGAGGTGGGGATGAAGTAGCTGTTCGAATCCGTCATCCGCGAATCGTAGGTCGGCGGTCGGGCATTCTCCGCGCATCCGACGTCGACGTTGAAGGTGTCGCGTTCTTGCGTGGCCTCCTGCTGGCCTCCGTCGTCTCTCTGACGCTCTGGGCTGTTGTTGCCCTACTGGCCTGGGTGGTGTGGGCGTGAGCGCCGCTGTGGAGCCGCTCTCTGGTGTCGCTGGGGTTGCGACACGAGGGAGCACAGGGGCGGTCGGGACGGTCGATGCCGCAGACCGGGGGCGGTCTGCTGAGCTCCCGTCCCGACCTCTCCTGGACAACAACCCGATCACTCGCCTCATGCAATCGATCGACCAGATACAGGCCGTGCTCGACGGCCTGGGTCTCCTCAACGTCCAGGCGTCGCCTGGGTCCCTATCCGAGCCGAAGGGAAACACCCCATGATCCAGTCTCTCTACGAGTCCGTCGCGCAGACCGCCGCGGCGTGCATGCTGGCCGTCGCCGGCCTGTTCACCGGAGTGGTCCTGCTGATCGACCGCGGCGACCGCCGCCGGTGGGAACCGATGATCATCCACAAGGGGGAGATCGTCGACGACCTCGGCCCGTCGTGCCCGCTGAACGTTCTGCCGCCACGTTCGGATCGAGGCCACCGATGACTGCCACTCACTTCGACCGCGACGACCTGGCGCAGGACAGAGCGATGGATCGCCGCGAGGAGCGTGCCCGGGCGCGCGGTCAGGACATCGACACCGCGTCGGCCGTTGCTGCGGCAAAGGGCAAGCCGGGTCCGGCCCCGACCGTCAAGGTGGCACCGCCGAGTGCGGTGACGAGTGGGGTGAGGCGTCGATCGTTCACCCCGGTGGCCTCGCTTCCGCCGCGTGGCCGTATCCCGGGCGCTCGCCAGGACCTGATCGACTACGCGATGAAGGCCGACAACCACGGTGTGTGGCTGCGGTACGAGCCCACTCCGGAGCAGGAGCCATTGACCATCGGTGCGCTCACGACCGCGGTCCGGAAGCGCACGGGCGGCTTCGTCGAGGGGTTCGAGTGCGCGGTCCGGCAGAAGTGCATGTACATCCGGTTCGTCGATCCCAAAGGTGACGGGTCATGAGCGGGCAGCAGCTGTCCGCCGAGGTGCGAGACCTTGACGGGGCGCTCGTCGCGATCGACCAGATCGAATGTCAGCGCTGCTATCGGGCGCTGCCCGGCCTGCTCGTGCGTGTGGCGAACGGAGTGTGCGCCTCATGTGAACGCGACGGAGGTGCCGGCCATGCGTGACCGCCACCTGTCCCTGGTCCCCCCGCTCCCGCAGGCCACAGCGGCCTCGGACTACGCGACACAGGCCGCGACCGCGCTCGGCGCGGCGACGGACTATGTGCGTCGCCGTGGTGGCACCGTCGAGATCGCGATCACCGACATCGACGGCGTCGAGCTGGTCACCGATGCGGCGTCGTCGGATCTGCCGGCGTTCGTGGTTCGTGCGGAAGCGCACTTCCGCACCGCGCACTCCGAGACCGTGATCGTCGGTGTCGCCGAGCCCGTCGAACGTGACCAGTTCCTCTCCGATGACACGCAGTACCTGTCGGCACAGGCGGAAGCCGTCTACGACCTCGTCACACAGCTGCGCCCGCACCCGAGCGAGGTCCGCCTGTGAGCGGCCGAGCACCACGCCGCTGCCGTCGCTGCCACCTGCCGGTCCTCTACTGGCGCAATGCCAACCGCGAGGACTCCTACCTCAAGGTCGACCCGTCATTCGACGAACGCGGCACCGTGCAGAAGATCGTCAACCGCGACTCGATCACCGGGCAGCCGACCGTGTGGGGCCGACGACTCACCGGCCGCGACCTCGAGGACGCGATCGCCAATGGAGAGCGACTGCACCAGCTCCACTCCCAGACCTGCACTGCCAACCGCACGCCCAATCCGCGACCCGACGGCCTCTCCTGGCCCCCGACAACGAAAGACAGGAGGTGAGCGGGATGCCGAGCACACAGACCGCCACCATCACAGATCTCGCACTGGACCAGCTGAACCCACACCCACTCAACGTGCGCCGCCAGGTCGGCGATGTCACAGACCTGGCCGCGAACATCAAAGCGGTCGGCATCATGCAGCCTCTCGTCGTGGTCCCGGTTGAGGGCGAGGGCGAGGGCGAGGGCAACCAGTATCGGATCATCGCCGGCCACCGCCGCTTCGCGGCCGCGGCGAAGGCCGGACTCGACACGGTGCCGTGCGTGATCCGACACGACCTCCCCGCCCAGCTCGACCAGGTCGCCGCGATGCTCGCCGAGAACGGCAACCGATCCGATCTGACCGCGACCGAAGAGGCCAACGGCGTGCAGACGCTGATCGATCTCGGCGACACGGTGAAGCAGATCTCGGCTCGCACAGGCATGTCGGCGACGAAGGTGCGGCAACGAGCGAAGGTGGCCAAGCTCCCGCCGAACGTGCTGGTCGGGATCGACCGTCACGCGGTGACGTTGGCCGACGCGGTCTTCATCGCCGAGCACTCCGATGACCCGATCGACGCCGAAGATCTGGAGAGGGCGATGGGCACCCGGAATTGGGGTGTCGTCCGCCAGGCTGTGCTCGACCGCGCCGCCGAACGCGCCCGACAGAAGAAGGTGCGCAAGCAGGTCGAGGCCGAGGGCATCGAGGTCGTCACCGACTGGGAGACACACCGGGAACGACGCCGCGAGGCCGCCGAGCAGTTCGGCCGAGTCCTCACCTTCGAGGTGCCGTGGAATGAGCGCCGCGGCGACGATCTGGCCCTGGCGAAGGACCCTGAGTCGGTCTCGCTCGTCCACATCGCGCCGCACCCGATAGCGATCGTCGGGGCCGGCAAGTCGTCCAAAGAGGTGTTGATCATTCACACCGCGGCCCCGCCCCGCCCGGACACCGCCACCGCTCCGGTGACGGAGAACGAGAACGCGGTGGGCGTCTCGCCGGAGGTCATCGACACCGACGCACCCGAGATCGGCGTCGAGGACGAGGACGACGAGGAGCGGGAGTACCAGCGCGCCAAGCATGAGCGTGAGCTGGCAAAGAAGGTGCGCCGCCAGTTCATCGCTGACCAGATCCGCAACGGCACCCTCGAGTCGACACGCGAGTGGGGTCAGTTCCTTGCCCAGCACGCGCCTTACGACTCCGAGGGAGATCCCGAGTACTTCGAGATCTCGTTCGGGGGCCTGGACGATCTGTTCGATGGTGATGCTCGCCCGTGGATGGCGACTGCGACACCGGCGGCTCTCCTACGTGCCCTCGTCTGGGTGACCGTCGCGTTGGAAACCGACGCGACGGTCACCCACCCCCACGGGGTCGGGTACCTGTCGACGCTGCAGCTCCGAGCCGCCATCGGCTGGCTGGACCTCCTCGAGCGCCTGGGACACGTGCTGTCGGACACCGAGGTCGCACAGCGCGCCAAGCTGATCGAGCTCGCCGCCGCCGACGACGACGCCGAGGTCGACGGTGAGTAAGGGGGGAGGGTCATGGTCGATCCCGACGACTGGTGGCACTCCCTGCCGATCGAGCGGCGCCGGCAGATCTACCGGTGGGTCGAGCAGCCAACCGGCACCCACCCCGAAACGCCAGGACAAGCCGAGCTGTTTCCTGGCCTGGGCGACCCGACCGCTGCAGAGACTGATCGTCGCCGTCGCGGTCGCAGCCGCGCGTCGTAGCGGTGGTGCGCCGTGGCTCTGACGTTGCTCGACATCACCGTCGACACCAAGGACCTCCGCCGCGCACTCACCGCGGTCGTCCCGCACGCGTCGACCGACGCGGACTGGCCTGAGCTGTCCCGCGTCCGCTGCCACATCGACCGCGAGAACCTCACTGCCGCAGCGACAGACCGCTACACCGCTGCGTTGGGGTTGTGCTCGGTGTGGGAATGCGACGAACTCAGCGGCCCGGGCAGCATGGGTGCCGCCGACGTCGGATCGATCGACTTCGGGCTCGAGCAGGTCAAGAAGATCCTCGCCGTGTTCAAAGTCGGCCGCAGTGGTGACGACGACTCGCCGCAGTGGAAGGTGCGTGTGCAGCTGATCGCCACCTCGAGCGCCGAGTCCGCCACCCTCATGGTCAGGCTCACTGACATGTCGGGTCTGTTCCCCGGTGAGCAGCTCGAGTTGCCGGCGTTACCCGCCCATGATGGCGCCCCTGACATCCCGCAGATGTTCGCCCGCTGGACCCATCGCCCGGCTGCCGTTCTCGACGTGTTCGGTGTCACCGGCAAACTGATCTCCCGATTCAAGGTCGCGGCCGCCGCGTACGACGAACCGCTGCTGATGACCTCGGTCGGCGCCCCGGGCCACGAGCTGATGCTTGTCCGGTGCAGCGACTCGTTCCTGGGCGCGGTCGTACCGCGCCGCTTCGACGAGGACGTCGACGCCAAACACAAGGAGTGGCTGGACGACTGGGTGCGTCGCCTCCCTGTCCCGACCGGCCTCGCCGACCTCTCAGGTGTGTACTCGGCCGACGACGAGAAGGACTCCGACGATGACTGATACTCGCGATCAGCCCACCTGGGCCCGTATCCGGCACGGTGCCGGGTGCGCGCTCCCTACCCGACTCGAGGACGGCACGATCGGCGTCCTGCCGGTCAGCGTGCCGACCCGCCTCGTGTTTTCCCATATCGACGACGACGGGTACGCGGTGTGGTTCATCCCGGCCGGCATGTGGTCGCCCGGCGACACCGTCGAGATCGGCCCGGTCCCTGCCGATGTCCGTGTCGAGTACGAGATCGACCCAACAAACGAACTGGAGGAGATCGGATGATCACCGAACAGCAGGCAACACCGACAAAGTTCCGTGCGCAACCCGTAGAGATCGAGGCCTTGCAGATCGTCAATGCCGTCGAGTCGCTCAACGTCGCGCTCGCCTGGATCGGTCACCACGGAGGAACAGCAAGGCGCGCGCACAACGCCCGCCCCGACCTCGGCCTCATCGTCGTCAATCCCGAGGGCGACATGCTCGCTCGCCCGGGAGACTGGGTGATTCGCGACGCGCAGGGTGAGTTCCGCACGTGTCAGCCCGAGCTCTTCGCCAAGAGCTACCTCACTTACGAAGGGCCGGAACTTGATCCGGCGATCCTCCCCGCGGACATAGACCTCCGTGCGGGTATCAGCGTGATCTCCATCGCAAGTGGCAGACCGGCGAAGGTCCGCCCCAGCGTCTCGCTCGATGGCGGACCGGCGGTGCAGATCATCGTGGACCTCGACGGCTTCGAGGTCTCGCTGTCCACGCCGCTGCATCGGCTGCTCGACGGACTCGAGTATCTGGCCGACCAGGCGCTGGCCGTCAGTGCTGAGCTCGGCGACCTGTAGTGTCCGCGAGCTTCGACGCCGCGCCCTGTCGGTGCGGACACCCGGCAGCCGATCACGAGGGCGACCTGTACGGGCGGTACCCGTGCGGCTGGACAGATCGGGTCATCGGCGACGCCGATCTCCTGGCCGCCATCCTTGAATGTGATTGCACTGCATACCTTCCCGCGGGCGGGAGTGCCGCCTGATGTCCAGATCCCGGCCGCGCGGACCGCCCGCGAAGGCCTTCACGAGGTGCGTGTTCCCGATGGCGTGAGAAAGGTGCTCGATGGCTTGGGTCCGATGGGGCGATGGATCGGCGATGCATCCGCTCCTGCTGTCCGTGCTCGAGCACCCCGAATGCGACGACCGGCTCCTCAATGAGGTGCACGGCTTCATCTCCCGGTGTGCAGCCCAATCTGGCCAGCACGCGACCGACTACGTGGTGACCCGAGGAACTGCGATCCAGATCGCGGGGCCGTCCCGAGTCGAATCGCTGCTCGCTGTGTGCTTGTTCGCCGAGTTGATGAGCGAGGTGCAGGCCGACGACGGGAGAACCGTCGCGGCGTACAAACTCGTGGATGACGATCCCGAGTTCCTGCACCTGCGCCTCAAGAAGGAGATCGAGTGGGAACGCCAGCGGAAGGCTGATTCCTCCCGCCCCCACCTGATCGTGCCTGTCCGCCTCCGAGACGGAGACGGATGCCGATGGTGCGGCTGCATCGTCGACTGGGCTGACCGTAAGTCCGGGAGAGCCGGCACCTACGACCACCTCACGCCCGGCGAAGCAGCGAGCATCGAGACCTACGTGGTCAGTTGCAAGAAATGCAACTCGTCCCGCCAAGACGGTGACCTCCCACAAGGGGTGACCGCACTCCTCGACCCACCCACCGACCCGTACTTCTCTCGGTACTCAGTCGAGTGGCTGACAACCAACGCCTGGCGCAAGTCTCAGGACCTACCGGTCCCACAGTCTGCGTCACGCTACGTCCCGCCTGGGAGACTCGCCGACGGCAGCCAGCCGCCGGCACCCGCCGACCCGTCCACCACCCCCGGATCGAAACCGACGCGCGTTGCGCAAAGCGCACCCTCGATCGATCCGGACCCGACGCGCGCTGCGGACACCAGTTCCGCACCCTCGGAGCCGACGCGAGATGCCGCCTTCTGCGCACCCTCGGCTGGTGGACAGGTCGGACCCCAGATCCCGGCCAACCCGGATCAGACGCGCGTCGCGCCTTGCGCACCCTCTGATCCCGATCAGACGCGTGTTGCGCCTTGCGCACCCTCTGATCCCGATCAGACGCGCGTTGCGCCCTGCGCACCCTCTGATCCCGGCCGGACGTCCTCACCCGGGCATGACCTGCCCGTACTGGACACCACGTCAGCCACCCCCGGATCTGACAGATATCTGACAGATCCGGATAGATCCGGACAGATCGATGCGGTACGGGACCTATCAGAACTGGTCGGGTCGGGTCGGGTCGGGCCGGGTCGGGTCGGATCCACAGATCGTTCTCACTCATCTCCAGACCTTGTCCCCGAGCGTCGTCGCCGTGGTGGCCGTCGACGCCGAGAAAGGTGACTCACCAACATGACTCGTTACCAGGTTGTTCTCTCTGGTCTGTCTACCGAGGACGTCGACGACTGGGCTGACTGGGTCGGCCGCGACGGGAGCTGCTGATGTCCGTCGTCATCGACACCACCCGCGAGGTGTTCGACGACGCTGCCGAGCACCGGGCGCGGCAGCTCGCCGCGAAGCTCCGCGACGACGTCGCCGACATCCTGTACCTCGCCGAGGTGTGGCCGTGGCTGGTCAACCTCCGAGTGCCGGGCACCCGCAAGCGGTGGGCTCAGCACGACATGCGGCGTCGGACCGCGCAGTTGACGGCGAGCGCTCTCGACGCCATGGGCTGGCAGGGTGTGCCGCGACCGGCAGCGGCTGACGTCGCGGTCCTCGATGTCCTGGCGGGGATCGCCGACGTCGCACACCGCATTGCGGACGAGACGCTGCAGCTCCTCCCGCAGTACCGGCTCGAGGTGTGGCGACCCGATCGGCCGGCGTCCCACGATCCGCGGCCGTGGCTCCATGTGGCTGCCCGCCTGCTGCCGCAGGCTCACGAGGTCACCGTCGACGACCTCGACCCGCTCGCCGAGTGGATCGAGAAGCGGCTCGGCTCGCTGCCGGACGAGGCCGCCCGGCTCATGGGCGACGTCCGTGACGGCCAGGACCTCGCCGGGATCTGCCCGTGGTGCCACGGCCTCACTGCTCGAGGTGTTGGCGAGCCCACCTTGCGTGTCCACTTCCCGCGTGACCTCGACGTGTCGCCGCAGCCGTTCGATCCCGACGCACCGGGCCGACGCGCAGACGGTGACGGGCCCGGTGCTGTGATCGTGTGTCACGGGATCAACTGCAGCCCACCGCCTGACGCCTGTGGGCAGTGGTGGCACGACCGCCCCGCCTGGAATCCACGCGAGTGGGAGTGGCTGGCCAAGCGGCTCGGATCGCCGGGGGCTGCATCATGACCGCCGCAGTCGAGGCCGAGGTTGTGCCGTTCTGCACCGAGTGTGGTGGCCGCGTCTACCAGCGAGCCACGACCGGACTGTGGTGGCACTACCACGGCCCGGACTTCTTCGGCCCCTGCGATTGGGGTCGGCCATATCCGAAGACCAGCCAGATCAGGAAGCGAGGAGGTCGTCGTGCCCAACATCGTTGACTTCGTTGAAGCCAGGCTCACCGAGGAGGGAGCCAATGCAGAGGCGATGCCCGACCCGGACAAGTGGCGGCGCATGCTCGACGCGCTGCGCACCGTGAGCGGACAGGTCGTCGCCTACCTCGAGGCGAATGACCTCGAGCCCGCCGACAACCCGATCGCCGCGGGGCTGCTCGTCACGGCCCAGGTGTGGTCGGATCATCCGGACTTCCAGCCAGCCGAATGGTTTCCTCGGATGAGCAAGGCGGGCAGGCGATGACAACCGACGACGAGATCCGAAGCGATCGGGATTCGATAGTCGAGATTGCGGAATCGATTCTCGACATTCCCGAGTTCGACGAGCCGAGGTTCGTTCCGTTCGCGGTCAAGGTTGCGGACCAGATCATGTCGAGCCAGTGGGGCCGTGACGTGCGGGACCTGATGTACGCGGCCGATCATGAGCATGCGTACTACCACTACCTCGCGATCGACGATGTGCGATGTGGCTGCTGCGATCTCCGGTACGGGGAGAGGGAGCAGTACGGGTGCTGCAGTCAGTACGGCATCCACGATCACTCGCACGAGTACGCACCGGATGCGCTGCGGGCTGCACGGCTGTGTCGAGACGACTGCCCCCGATGGTGGGCGCGGCCGAAGGACCTGGACGAGCGGGCCGACGAGGAGCGCGCCTCGTTGCAGCACGGGTTGTCCACAGGCATACTGACCTCGCTGGTTCCCCCATGCCCCGAGGGCGAGGGCGAGGGAACCACGGACACGCCGGCCACACCGGTTCCCCCGCACCGTGAGGGTGAGAGGGAGCGGCCATGAGGGCGCGACTGAGAGTGTGCACAGAGCCGGGCTGCCCCGAGATGCAGGCCGGGTCGAGGTGCCGGCAGCACCAGGCCGACAGGGACCGCCGCCAGAGGCTCACCGTCCCGACGAAGGTGTTCGCCGGCCGCGACCGAGTCCGACGCCGAGCAGCAGTCACCGCGCACCGAGACCGTCACGGAGACTGGTGCCCCGGCTTCGAGCGCGACCCACACCCTTCCACGGACCTCTCCGCAGACCATCGCGTCGAGATGCAGGCCGGCGGTGCGTGGGACGGCGAGCTCGACGTGCTGTGCCGCTCCTGCAACAGCCGGAAAGCCAAGCGCACACAGGACGCCCTCCGCGAGGCCGTGAAGACTCGCACGGGTGTTCGAAATGGCGCGCGTCCGGCCCTCGGGGTGGGGGGTGCCCCCCGTGCCCGTAGGGGGCGGACGCCGCGGGGGAGGGCTCTGAAAGGCGCGGAGGGTCCAAGACGACCGGCGGGCGGTGATGCGCGGTGATCGGGTTCACGCTCCGGGTCCTCGGTCGGGAGGTGCTCGAGTTCTATGCCGGTCATCCGGAAGCTCGGGACAGTTCCTCGTCGTCCTCGGAGGACTCACTGTTGAACTCCCACACGGAGCCAACCTTCGGATTCGTCAGGGCGGGAATCGAGTTCGAAGAACCAGATCCCAGACTGCGACGACGCACCAACTTGACTGCGACGACGCACCAACTTGGAGGTCCAGTGACCATCTCCGCTGAAGACCTCGACCTGCGGGCTGGCTGCGTGTTCTGCGAGAAGATTCACCGCAAGGACGGCGATCTGCTCCACGACCAGTCCCGGCCGGTCGTCTCGTTCACCCCCTTGAACCCGGTCACCGAGGGGCACCGGCTGTTCGTGCCGACCTGGCATTGCGAACACCCCAACCCGAATGGCGTTGCCGCCGCGGTCCGTTCGGCCACCCGGTATGTCGAGAGCGAGCAGATCGCCGACTACAACCTGATCACCAGCTCCGGCGCGCTCGCCTCACAGACGATCGCACACCTGCACGTGCACCTGGTGCCGCGCCGGGTCGACGACGGGCTGATGCTGCCGTGGTCGATGCAGGCAATCGGGGAGTTTGCGGAGATCGACGATCTGATCTCCAAGTTGAACCTGATCTCCAAGTTCAACGTCTGGCCGAATCCGTTGCTGATCTGCCCGGACCAGTCGCGCTCGTGGCCTGATCCGGCGGTGACCTGATGGCCGGCCACGGTGGTGCTCGGAATCGATCTGGGCCGACAGCGAACCCGGCGTCGGCGCGGTCGGATGCCCGCGACGTCAGGGCGAAGCGTCTGCAGGTCGGTGGGTACGTCGGCGACTTCCCTCCGATCGCTGACCTGCTGCCCGATGCGACCGAGCGGGAGGGGGAGGTGTGGGCCGGGCTGTGGCGCACTCCGCAGGCCTCGCAGTGGATCCTCGAGGAGTGGCGCTGGCGGACTGTCGCCATGTACGTGCGGTGGCTCGTGAAGGCCGAGGCTCCAGACGCGAAGGCTGTCGCGATCACTGCGGCGCAACGTCTCGCTGATCAGATTGGGATGACGCCGGCCGGGCTCAAGGAGAACGGCTGGCTGATCGTCTCCGACCTCGCTCCCGATCACCAGGACCAGCAGGAGAAGCACGGTGCGGCGAAGCGCGGGACCTCGCGGACGAATGGTGGTGGGAAGCGGATGACCGCGGTGCGGGGTCGCCGTGACTGACGAGTGGGTGGTGGATTGGCCGACACTCGGTCACCTGCACGACAAGTGGGTGCAGGCGCACTGCTCGGTGCCAGACGGGTTCGATCAGGGGATGCCGTTCAATTGGTCGGACTGGCAGTTCTGGTGTGCCGCAAACCATTACCGGGTTCGGACGACGGCGAAGTGGAAGCCGGATCGGCCGATGATGTCGCAGGCCTTCACCTACCGACGATCATTGGTCGTGGGTCCGCAGAAGTCAGGTAAGGGCCCGTGGGCGTCGACCATTGTCGCGATCGAGGCAGTCGGCCCGTCCCTGTTTGCGGGCTGGGCGCAGGGTTCGGGGGATGACGGGTATGCGTGCTCGGACTGGGGCTGTGGCTGCGGCTTCGAGTACGCGTACGAGGCGGGTGACCCGATGGGGATGCCGCATCCGACGCCGCTGATCCAGCTCACCGCCACGTCAGAGGACCAGGTCGACAACGTGTACCGGCCGCTACGCACGATGATCAAGAACGGTCCGCTCGCGGATCTGATGCTGATCCGGGAGAGCTTCATCCGGTTGCCCGGGGAGGACAACCGGATCGACATCGTGACCGCGTCGGCGAACTCCCGGCTGGGCAACCCGATCTCGTTCGCGCTGCATGACGAGGACGGGCTGTACACCAAGGAGAACAAGCTGCTCAAGGTCGCCGAGACTCAGCGTCGCGGCGCGGCCGGCATGGACGGTCGGACGATGGCGACGACGAACGCGTGGGACCCGGCCGAGAACTCAGATGCGCAGCGCACGTGGGAATCTCAGGCCAAGGACGTGTTCAAGTTTTTCCGGCAGCCGCCGAAGGATCTGCGGTGGGACAATCGGCGTGACCGGCGGAAGATTCTGCAGCACGTGTATTCCGACTCCCCGTGGGTGACGATCCCCGCGGTGGAAGCGGAGGCCAACGACATCTCGGAGAACGACCCCGCTCAGGCCGAGCGCTTTTTCGGGAATCGTCTGGTGTCCGGCCGTGGTGCGTGGCTGGAGGACGGCCTGTGGGAGCGGGCGTATGCCCGTGCCTAAGACGAGCGCGATGGTGTGGCTGCCGAATCCGCCGCGCGGCACGCAGATCTGTGTGGGCTTCGACGGCTCGGAGTTCGACGACTGGACGGCCTTGCGCTGTCACACCCGGGCCGGGCGGTCGTTCACCCCGAGGTATGGGCCGTCGCGGCGGCCGACGATCTGGGACCCGGCCGAGTGGGGTGGCGAGATCCCGCGAGCCGAGGTGCATGCCGCCGTCGATGAGGTGTTCCGGCGGTGGCGGGTGGCACGCATGTACTGCGACCCGCAGGGCTGGTACTCCGAGATCGGCGCGTGGTCGTCGAAGCACGGCGAGAAGCGGGTCGTGGAGTGGCCGACGAACCGCGACAAGGCCATGTTCGAGGCGATCCGTCGCGTCGAGGTCGACCTGCGGTCCGGGACGATGACCCACGATGGGTGCCCGATCACCGCACGGCACGTCGGTAACGCGGTGAAGCTGGCTCGCACGCACCAGCGCTACATGATCGGCAAGCCGATCGGTGAGCACCACCGCAAGATCGACGCCGCGGTGGCCACGATCCTCGCGGCCGAGGCTGCCGGTGACGCCTCGAGTGTCGCTGACGGGTGGGACGCCGACGACCGACCCGAGATCTCAACTGTCATGTACGGATTCAACTAGGAGGGCCCGTGAAGTACGCCGAGGAGTGGCTGCAGACTGGCGTTGCCCAGCTGTTGGCCGCACAGCAGACGTTCGATCTCCGACAGGCGAACTACGAGGGCGAGCAGGATCTGCCGTATGCCCCGGAGGGCGTGTCGGCCGAGTACGAGACCCTGCGCCGGCAGGCGATCGCGAACTGGCTGCAGCCCGCGATGGACGCACCGGTGCAGCGCATGGAAGTGGAGTCGATCAGCGACGACGCCGGGAAGACCGACGTCGAGGCGTGGGCGCGGTGGGTGGCATTCGACTTGGAGACACGGCAGCGGGTCGTGTTCTCGCAGATGATGGTCCACGGCCGCGGCATCATGTCTGTGTCCAAGGCTCCGGGCGGGGCGAAGGCGCGCGTCGAGAACTGCCGGCGCGTGTATCTGCACCCACACCCGGAGGATCCGTTCGAGGTCCAGTTCGCGGTGAAGATGTGGGTGGAGAATGAGCGTCCACAGTCGGGGATCTGGTTGCCGACGACGGCGCAGGCTGCACTCGGTGCGAAGTACGTCGCGGTGGTCTACGACGACGTCGAGTGCGTGCGGTTCGAGAAGACCGGATCGGATGCGGTGGGCGGCTGGCAGGCGGTGTCCGCGGTGCGCCACGGACTCGGCGAGATCCCGTTCGTCGAGTTCGGCCACAATGTCGACGCCGATGGTGTGGGGCACACGGCGATCGACCAACTGATCCCGATGCAGGATGCGATCAACACGATCAGGTTCAACACCCTGCTCGCCATGCAGTTCAGTGCGTACCGTCAGCGCGTCGCTACCGGGTACGACCCCCTGTTGCGCAACGCATCCGGCGAAGTCATCTACGTCAAGGACGAGCACGGCAACGAGATCGTCGGCCCGGACGGTCAACCCGTGCCGCAACTACGTCCTGCTGGTCGGATCGGTGTGGACCGACTCCTGGTCTTCCCGGGCAAGGACACGAAGGTGTTCGACCTCGAGGAGTCGAACCTGCAGAACTACATCACCGTCTACAAGGCATTCCTCACCGACCTGTTCAGCAAGGCGCAGGTGCCGCCGCAGTATGCCCTCGATCGCATGAGCAACCTGTCCGGTGATGCGTTGGCCGGCGCAGAGGCCACCCTGACGTCGCTGGTGATGGATCTCAAGCGCGAGGCCAACTCCGGATTCCGGCGCGTGTTCCGTCTGATCGACTCCGCGCTCGGCGAGGAGCCTCGGAACCGTCGCACCGAGTGGGCCGACACCGAGCCGAAGTCGTTCGCGCAGATCGTCGATGGTGTGACGAAGCTGATCGCGTCGGACTTCCCGCGCCGCGGGGCTTACGACATGCTGCCCGGGGCGACTCCGACGAAGGTGGATGAGTGGATGCGCCAGTCCGATGAAGAGCGCGAGTCGAAGCTGTCGGCGCTGATGCTCGACCAATTCACCGCTGACCTCGGTGAGCAGCCGCAACTCGCCTGATGACCGCGGAGGAGGTGGCGCGCCGGTACTACTCGGAGCAGCGTCGCCTTACCGCGCGTGCTCTCGATGCGTCGGCATCGCTGTGGGGTGAGTTGCCGCCGGCGGACTTCGACGTCTGGTTCGCCGATCACGAGGCCGAGCTGGTCGGGATCATCACCTCCGCCCAGGGTGCGGTGGTCGACCAGAGTCTGGACTATGTCGGTGGTGCGCTCACCAGCAGTGGTGGTGATGTGGCACCGGACTTCGACGTCGACGCCTCGCAGCTCGTCGGCGTTGCGGGTGACGGTCGCCCGTTGGGGTCGCTGCTGTACGGCGCGGTCATCCACGCGCGCTCGGCGATTGCGGCGTATCCGGACGAGAAGGATCGGCGCAGTCCCGCGGTCCAGCGGCGAGCGTGGGCGGAGCAGGGGATCGCCGCGCTGATCACCCGTACCCAGACCGCGATCGCCGACGCCGGCCGTGTGGCCGCGGGGCTCGGGATCATTGCCCGCCCCGGTGTCGGATACGTGCGGATGCTCGCCGGTTCGTCGTGCTCGAGGTGTGCGGTCCTTGCCGGTCGTGTCTATCACTCGTCGATCGCGTTCGATCGGCATCCGGGGTGCGACTGCCGCCACGTCCCTCGCCATGCCGCCGATGAGTCCGCCGATCTCGCTGCGCTGGACGTCCGTGCGTACTTCGACTCGCTGTCGACCAGTGATCAGGACAAGAAGTTCACGAAGGCTGGCGCACAGGCGATCCGGGACGGTGCGGACCCGGCCCAGGTCGTCAACGCGCGGCGCGGTGCCGCCGGACTTCAGTCGGCGTCGGGCCGGGTCACCGATGCCGAGAAGGCGGCGATCCGTTCCGGTCGGCTCGAGCGGACCACGGTACCCGGTGGCCGGCAGCTGTCGACGACCTCGGAGGGCATGACCAGACGCGGGATCGCGTACAAGGTGATCGCGGACGGAGATGCGAAGCGCGAGGCGCAGATCAAGGCGGGGTCCCGGAAGCGGCTGATGCCCGAGGCCATCTACGAGGTTGCCGCCGACCGGGCCGAAGCCCTCGACCTGTTGCGCCGCAACGGATACCTCGGACCCGCCTCGGTCCCGTCGGCGAAGGGCCGCGGCGGATCGGGCCCGAACAACCCGAACCGGGCGGTGCCGCAACCGCGGTCGGCGACACCCGCGTGGATGGCTGTCAGCCGGAACGTGCCCGATGCCGATCGGCGTCGCATCACCAACGCGTTCGGCCGCGTGCCCGCCAACGTCACCGATCGGCTCGCCGCCGAGGGCCTGCGGTTCGCGGTCGGTCGCACGTTGTCGGATCTGCCGGACGCGCAGCTGGTGTCGAAGTGGTCGGGTCGCAAGACCGGGGACGGTCGGTCGCTCGAGACCACCTCGTTCTTCTCATCGTCCGACAGCGCTGTGATCATGTCGACGGATGGGCTGCACGGGTCAGTGTCTGTCGAGCTGCACGAGTACGGGCACGCCGTGGACGCGATGATGTTTCGGACCAATCCCATTGACGTCTCGATACAGGACCAGGGCGCGGCAAACCTGTTGGGTCCGATGCAGAAGATCGCGCAAGCCGAGCAGACGTACACGATCAACACGATCGTCGATGACCCGTACATTCAGTGGGGGCATGACCGTGTGCGAGCGACGGGCGCGCTCGAGTACTGGCGTCTCGGCAGCCTGGGCACCGCGAGGTCGGGCCGAGAGGAGTGGGTGGCCGAGGGGTTCGCAGCGGCCACGATCGGCGACCGGGAGGCGTTGTTGCGGATCTCCGGCGGTGACGAGGAGGCCGCCGATATGCTGGTGTGGTCGTTCCGTCGTCTGGGAGTGGTGCCATGATCCTGCCTGTGCTGGCGCTCGGTGGTGGCCGCTATCTCGATATGGGTGGTGACGTGGTTGTGGCGACTCGCCGCTACACACACGCGCAGGTCGCCCAGCAACGAGCCATGGACCCTGACTTCGACCCGGAACTGGCGGGGATGGCCGGCGCTACTTACCTCTCTGACGATGAGCGCGAGTACTGGGAACGTGTGGCTCGCGATGGTGGGCACGAACTGTCCGAGCTGCTCGTGCCGGACCTCGATGAAGGGTCCGCGACCAGCGGGCGGTGACGCGCCACCGCCGGTGATTGCGCCGCGGGTTGTCCACAGGCATACTGTGTCCGTTGGTTCCCTCATGCCCTGATGGCGTGAGGGTTTCGTCGTTTCTGGGTCCGTTGGCGTGATGCCGCGGGCCCTTTGTGCGTTCCAGGCCGGGAGATCCGGTCCGAGACGGAGGAACTCTGATGCGTTTCAATCATCGGCGCGTGGTCGCCGCAGTACTCCCGTTGGACAGCGACCTCGGTTCGCGTCCCCGGTTCGCCGGCCGAGCTCATCCACGTCGTGACGACGGTGGGCATCCCGGCGGTGCAGGTCAGGGTGGCGGTGAAGCTGGCGGCGCAGCCGGTGAAGGCGGTGAAGGCGGCGTCGGAACCGATTCTGGTGCAGGCGGTTCCGGTGACGACGAGTTCAAGTCGGAGCACTCGAAACAGGCTGTGCTCGCCGACCTCGCGGCCGCACGAGACGAGAACAAGACACTCAAGGACCGCATCACAGAGCTCGAGAATGCGAACAAGTCCGAGGATGAGAAGGCCCGCGAGCAGCGCGAGGCCACAGAGGTCACCGCACGCAACGATGCACGGTTCCGCGCTCAGTTCGCGGCGGCGAAAGAGGCCGGCCTGGACTTGTCCTGGGTGGAGCGTATCGCGGGTGGGACGCCCGAGGAGATGGCCGCGGATGCGAAGTCGCTCAAGGCCGACCTCGACGCGCGGGCCTCGGCTGGTGAGCGCACTGATGGTGCGGGCACGGCCGGTGCGGGCGGCGCGGTGGTGACCAGCCCCGGCATGGGCACGCTGACCGCGGCCTACAACACCAGCAAGAAGTAGCTTCCCGGCGGCCATAGCCCTCGGGTCACTAGAAGAAAGGACAGAGCGCTATGGCTCTCAGCCTCGCCCAATCGGCGGTCATCTCGACCAACCAGCTCTCCAAGGGTGTGCAGGAACTGTTCGTCCAGCTGAACCCGGTCCTCGACCGGATTCCGCTCATGACGATCCAGGGCAACGCCTTCGCCTACAACGAGGAGCTGACCCTCCCGGGCGTCGCATTCCGCGGGGTCAACGAGGCATACACCGAGTCGACCGGCACCTTCAACCAGAAGACCGAGTCGCTGGTCATCCTCGGTGGCGATGCCGATGTGGACCGCTTCATCCAGCAGACCCGGTCGAATCTGAACGACCAGCGTGCCGAGCAGACCAAGCTCAAGGTCAAGGCCCTGAGCTACAAGTTCTCGGACCACTTTTTCAACGGTGACGTCACCGTGGACACCAAGGGCTTCGACGGAATCAAGAAGCGCCTCACCGGGTCCCAGGTCATCGACACCGCCACCAACGGCCTGCCGATCGTCGGCAGCTCGACGTCGGACTCGCACGCATTCTTCGACAAGCTCGACGAGCTGATCGCCGCGGTGCCAGGCATCGACGGCTCCAACGGCGCGCTGTACGCGAACAGCTCGGTCATCGCGAAGGTCAAGTCGGCCGGCCGTCGCATCGGCGGTGTCGACATCGTCAAGGAGGACCTGACCGGAAAGCGCGTCGTCCAGTACAACGGCATCCCGATCCTCGACCCGGGTAGCACCGCCGCCGGCGCTTCGGTCCTCACGCAGACTGAGACCCAGGGCAGCAGCTCCGTCGCGTCGTCGATCTACGCCGTCCGGTTCGGTGGCAGCGAGGGTGACCATGCCGTGACCGGCCTGACCAACGGCGGCGTCCAGGTCTACGACCTGGGCGAGCTGCAGGAGAAGCCCGCCCTGCGTACCCGGATCGAGTTCTACGTCGGTCTCGGTGTGTTCGGCGGCAAGGCCGCGGCCCGCCTGCGCGGCGTCCTCAACGGCTGAACGGAGACAATCTCATGGCAGAAGACAAGACCACCGAAGACACCACCGCCGACGTCGAGAACACCCCGGGCGTGGACGACGCGTCGACGGGGGAGGGCACCGACGAGACCTCGGCTGCGGCTCCCGACGCCGGCAGCAAGACGACCAAGTCGCGCGCGACCAAGGCGCGAGCGGCGAAGCCCAAGGAGCGGTTCGAGAAGTTCCGCACCACCGGACCAACCGGTGCGGTGTTCGAGATCGAACGCAACCTCGAGACCGGCGAGCAGACCACGACCCCCGTCGAGGACTGACCGATGACCACCCCCGTCTCGCTCGTCACGCCGCAACTGGTGTGCACGACGACGGCTCTGCCGCTGCCCGCAGCTGACAGTGCCGAACTCGCCCAGCTCGAGGTGCTGTGCGAGCGGGCGGCGGGGGTGATCCGGTCGCGCGTCGTGGCCGTCGACGCGCGGATCACTGCAGGCTCGCTGCAGATGAGTCTCGTGCAGGGCGTGGCAACCGACATGGTGATCGCGGCACTGGAGAATCTGGACCTTGGATTCCGTAACACCGGTGAGCAGTACCCGGAGATCCACACCACCAACGTCGCCGCGGGCAACCGGCTGACGGTCGAGATGACCGCCGCCCAGCTCGACCAGCTCGCCCCGCCGTCGCCGACGGCCGGCGTCTACAACGTGCCGCTCGGATGATCAGCTTCCCCGAGGACTGGGCGATTCGGCCGCCTCGGCCGACGATCACCGACCCCTCGACGGGCAACCCGATCCCCGGGCCGCGGCCTGATCCCATCGCGGTGAAGGCGTCCCTCGAGGAACGGTTCCCTCGGCCGGATCAGCGTCAGGTCGGCACAGCGATCGTCGATGAGGCGTGGCTACTGGTCGAGCCTGCCGCCGAGACGAAGGTACCGGGCGGTATCACCAAGGACCACAAGGTGATCGGCCCGGACGGCACGGTCTGGTCGATCGTGCGTCTACCTCGACCTCGGCGGCGGCGTCGCGTCGGCGCACCCACCCGATACATCGCACTCGTCATCCGAACCGCCACAGACATCAAGGAGAAGTGACCATGACAGACCTCGCGAAGCCCAAAGCGCAGCCCGCCGAGGACCCGGAGCTCGTCGACTGGATCGACGAGGACGGTAATCGGCATCGTGGGGCGCGCAACGGCAGCGCTTACGTCGAGTTCGTTGGCCGTTGGCTCGCCGCCGAACGCACCCACAAGGCCGAGCTGTCCGTCGCCACCGAGGCGGTCGCGGCGTTGACCTCCGACGTCGCGCCGACCAACGAGCCGCCGAGCGTGCCCGAGACTGCCGCGACCGTCGGCGAGTCGGCCGGTGCGGAGGGCGACGCAGACAAGCCCGCCCGGTCGGCGGCGTCCGCGCGCCGTAAGTAGCTCGTCATGCCGAGCGGGTCGGTGTCTGTACGGTCCAGCCTCAACCGGGCACAAGCCGCCAAGGACGCCTACGAGTCGTCGACCGAGCAGCGCGCCGAGATCGCGCACCAGGCCGCCGACGACGCCCGCAGCACTGCGCCGATCCTGACCGGGGCCTACCGCGATGGCATGTCGGTGATCGTCGACGGATCGCACGTGATGATCGTCGACAACGACCCCGACGCGATCTACAAGGAGTACGGCACGTCATCGCGGCCGGCGCATCTCACGCTGACGTCGGCGGCTGCCACCTACGGCCGATACACCGGGTGGGGACGCAACTGATGGCGGCCACTCCCTTCACGATCCCGGCGACGCTGCATCCGGCGCTGCCATTCGCGCCGGGCGCGGCCCGGGAGTACCTGCGGTCGCAAGAGGACTTCATCGCTCTCGTCGGCGCTGACCCGTCGCTGGTCACCACGCGGGAGCTGCCCGACCCGCTCGAACGGCCGGTCGTCACGATCCAGGCCGGACTCAATCACCGCGAGAACATCTTGGCGCACAAGGTGCGTCTCATGATCTCGGTGTGGGTGCCGCCGATCGAGATCCTCGTCGACGGTGACCCACCGACTCCCAAGGACCCCGAGGAACTCGCCTGGGACATCGCATCCCTGTCAGGGCAACTCCTCGACATGCGTCGCTACATGGGCCAGGGCCCGTCATTCCAGTACCGCGGCGCGACGTGGCGTGGCACCTGGGATGACGGCCCGGTCACTCTCGTCGACACCGACCGAGGACCGAACCACCCGATCTATCGGGCGGTCATCCAGGTCGTGATGACTCTCGGCTCGAACTGAGCCGCAACGGACTTCACCCGTTTGGCGGGTGAATCTGGCCCCGGCCGGGGTTGTTGCTCGGCACTCCGGTCGGGGTCCCCCAACTCTCGTGCTCACAGCCGTGGGCGAATCACAGAACAGGAGGCTCCCTGTGAGCACTACCCCCGATTCCACGAAGGCCTATGTGTGGCAGGACGGTGACGCGTTCCGCGCGCCGGCCGGGACCGCGCTGCCGGCTGATCCGTTCACCGCCACTCTGCCGCTCGTCACCGGGACCGCGCCCGGGGTGACATGGAAGGCATACGGCGGTGTGCAGGCAGGGTTCGAGCAGACCCCCGACCAGGACATCAAGAAGCACAAGATCTTCAACAAGCGCGACAGCATCTACGCGATGTCGCGCGGTGCTCGCGAGGACACGGTCAAGTTCAAGGCCGTCGACTTTACCGCCGCGACCGTGCTCACCGCACTGTGCGGCGGCTCCATCGAGCAGATCGGCACCACCGGCATCTACAAGTGGGTGCAGGGCAGCGCGGAGGAGTTCTCACTGCTGTGGCGTCTCGGCGACCCGTCGAACGCCTCGATCAACCGGTTCGGCTTCTACTCCGAGCGTGCGACTCTGGCGACCCCGCCCCCGCGCACCTTCTCCGGTGACGACCTCGACGGGTTCCAGTTCGAGATCCTGTCGATCTCGCCGATGATCCCGATCTCGAACTACGACCCGCTGGCCTGACCCAGATCTGAGAGGAACCTCCGAGCATGCCGAGCAACAAGAAGTCCAGCAAAGCCGCCGCCGAACCCGACATGGATTCGACGGCGGCTTCCGCTGCACCACAAACAGAATCGTCGTCCACCGACGACACCGCGCGCCTGGACCTGATGGACTCGCTGCAGGTGGGCTCGCCGTCCCTCGCGCCGGTCCCGGTGACCTTCCGCGGCATCGACTTCGAGATCAACCGCTACTATCCGCCCGAGGTCATCTGGGAGTGGTCGGATCTGCAGCGCACGATCCCGGACGACCCCAAGGGGATCGAAGAGAGCAACCGGAAGCTCCTCGCGATCATCATCCCCGCAGAATGTCACGACAAGATCGACGAACTCCTCGCGGCAATCGCCGACCGGTCGATCCCTGAGGCCCGCCGCGTCTACGCCTTCATGAACCAGACGGCCGGACTCACCGACCGTGCGGGAAACCCGTTGGCGCTCTGACCTACCTGGAGTCTCTCCGGGATGGTTGGGGCGCTCTGACCCCCAGAGTCCGGCGCCAGTACGGACTCGATCTGCGGGCCGAGCTGCGGTCCTCGCCATGGCAGGACGTCGTCCTGCTGATCGACGATCTCCGGCCATCGTGGACCGAGGCCGACGAGAATGCCGCCCGAATGCTCGACGTCCTCAACTACTGGCTCGAGGCCGAGTACACGAAGTGGACGACCAGCCCGGACGAGGCGAAGCGGGCCGCGGCGCGGCCACGCAAACAGCCGCCGCCGATGCCGATCATCCGGCCTGTCGCGCACCGGCCGGCACCGGTGCATGCGGCAGCGATGCGCCGCTACGAGGCGCTCGTCGAGCGATACGACGCCGACGCGAAACCCGAATCGGATTCCGTTGGCCGTGGCGCGTTCCTGCAGGCGATGCAGGCCGCGCTCGGCGGCGCGTTCCCCGTTCAACCCCAGTGACCACAGACCAGGAGGTGAAACCCGATGCCCGGTGGGCGGATTGAGATCGACGTCGTCCTGAACAACAGTGACGTCGTCGACGCACTCGACGGGATGATGGCGTCCGCCGAGGACGCCGCGAAGACTGTGGGTGCCGCCATGCTGGCCGCGGTCACTGGTGGTGGCATCGTCGCCGGGCTGCAGCAGGTCGTGCAGCTCGGCATGGAGTTCGATTCGGTCCTCAACCAGATCCGGGGTGTGTCGGGGGCGACTGCGTCCGAGATGGATCAGATCTCGGACAAGGCTCGCGCGCTCGGTAACGACATGGCGTTGCCGGCGACGTCGGCGAGCACTGCCGCCGAAGCCATGCTTGAGCTCGCCAAGGGCGGGCTTAGCGTGCAGGAGTCGATGGACGCCGCGCGTGGCTCCCTCGCCCTCGCTGCGGCCGCCCAGATCGAGGCGGGGCAGGCCGCCGAGATCCAGGCGCAGGCCATCCAGACGTTCTCGTTGTCGGCGACCGACGCCGAGCATGTCGCCGACGTGCTGGCGAACACGGCGAACAAGTCGTCGTCGGAGATCACCGACATTGCCGAGGGTCTGCAGCAGTCGGGATCGGTTGCCGCCCAGTTCAACATGACTCTCGACGAGACCGCCGCCGCGCTCGGTGTCCTCGCCAACAACGGTATCCAGGGCTCCGATGCCGGCACCTTGCTCAAGTCGACGCTCCTCGCGCTGCAGGACACCGGTAAGCCGGCGACCGCGGCCATGGAAGAGCTCGGGGTCACCGTCTACGACGCGCAGGGCAAGTTCGTGGGCCTCGGGTCCATCATGGACGACCTCAAACGCGCCTCGGGCAGCCTCACCGAGGAGCAGTTCAACCAGGCGAGCGCGGTCCTTTTCGGCTCCGATGCAATGCGTTTGGCCGGGATCGCGGCCAAGGATGGTGCGGCCAGCTTCCGCGAGATGACGACCGCGGTCGGCGAGCAAGGTGGCGCGTCCAGGCTCGCTGCCGAGATGAACGCCGGCCTCCCTGGTGCGATGGAGAAGATCTCCAACGGTGCCGAGGCCGCGCAGCTCGCTCTCTACGAGCTGCTCCGCGGCCCGGTCACTGCGCTCGCGCAGTTCGGCGCGGACCGGCTGTCGTCGCTGGCGGACTGGATCGGCTCAGATCAGGTGACCAACGCCGCCCGGGAGCTCGGCGCGGCGCTCACGCCACTCGGCCAGGATCTCCGCCATATCGGCGAGGACGCGGTCGGTGCCGGTGGTGCCCTCACTGTCGCCGGGGAGGGAGCCAAGCAGACCGGGCAGCTCGCGATCGCCGGGCTCAAGCCGGTCCTCGGTGTGGTGCAGGGCGCGGTCAGTGGGTTCGCGGCGTTGCCCGCACCGGTGCAGACAGCGGCGCTCGCGATGGGGGCGTTCGCTCTCGCTCGAGGTCGGGTGACCCGTGCGGTGTCGGCGGCCGCTGCCGGTGACGCGGCGCAGCGCGGTCGGTTCATGAACGGTGCGATGGCGTTGCGGCAGTTCGGCGGCGAGATGCGCACCCAGAACGCGCTCTACGGCCAGTCGATGGCCGCCCAGAACCGATACGGCCAGAGCCTGACTCGGATGCAGCAGGTCCAGGCCGCCTACCGCACCTCCACGATCTCCTCGGTCGCCGCGATGCGGGGCTTCACCGATCAGGTCGGCGCAGTCCGTCGTGGGGCGGCGGCGGCTGGTCAGCCGATCGGTCGTCTCGCTGGCACGATGCAGGCGCTTGGCGAGCGGGGCGGGAGTCTCGGCCGGATCGGGTCGTCGTTCACGACCGCGGCGGCCGGTGCGACCCGATTCTCGACTGCGGCCGGCCTTGCGGCCGGTGCGGGGACCGCAGTGAAGGTTGGTGCGGGCGGTCTGGTCTCGGCCCTCGGTGGGCCGATGGGCCTCGCTCTCGGCGCCGCGGCGATCGGCCTCTCGATGTACTCGCAGAAGCAGGCCGAGGCTGCGCAGCGTGCCGCCGAGCATAAGCAGGTGGTCGATGGCCTGGCCGCGTCGATCAACGCCCAGACTGGTGCGCTCAGCCAGACCGGTGTGGCGCAGGTCGAGCAAGGGCTGCGGGACAAGAAGTTCGGCCCGAACAATCCGTACGATCTCCTGGCGCAGAACAAGGACCTCGGCGTCTCGGCACAGCAGTTCACCCAGGCCGCCTCCGGCCAGGCCGAGGCCATCGACCAGGTGAACGCCGCCCTGAACGATCAGGTCAAGTCGTCGCTGACCGCGTCGAAGTCGTGGAATCAGAACAAGTCCATCCTCGAGGGCGCAGGGGTATCGGCCGATGTGCTGACCCAGGCGTTGCGGGGCAACAAGGATGCCATCGAGAAGGTCGAGATCGCCGGTGCCGGCAACTTCGGTATCGACACTTTCCGCAAGGGCCTCGACGACACTGGTCGGTCCGCGGCTGAGCTCGGCTCGCAGGTCGACAAGGCCAACGGGTCCCTCTCGGAGGCGCAACGGCAGGCGCTGTCGCAGCAGGAAGCGCTCCTCAAGGCCGATCCCGCCGCCCGTCAGCTCGCCGACGCCATGGACGTCCTGGGTGACAAGACCGCGACCGCCGGTGACCGCGCGACTGCGCTCAAGTCGGCCCTCGACATCCTCTCCGGTGGTGCCGAGGCCGTCGACGCGGCCCGCGGTATGGGCCTCGCCGAGGTCGAGAAGCTGCCCGGACTGTGGCAGTCCGCGGCGGACGCGGCCGGCGGGTACGGCGCGATCATCGACGAGTCCACCGGACGTATCCGCGTGGACTCCGAGGCGACCCGGGCGCTGTCCTCGTCGATCGGCGATGTCAAGAACTCGATGAACCAGGCGGCACAGGCCGCCTACGAGTATGCGCTGAAGACCGGGCAGGGCCAGGAGGGTGCGCAGCAGGCGGCAATCGTTGCTTCCCAGGGGATCTACGACGGATTCATGAAGACCGCCGAGGCTGCTCGCGCTGCCGGTGTCGACGTCGACGGACTGCTCGCGTCGATGAATCTGCTGCCGCCTGAGAAGCTGGTGCAGGTCCTCGCCCCGGGCGCAGATGCGACGACCGCTGAGATCGCGCTGATCAAGAACCGGCTCGACGGCGTGCCGAACAACGTGGCGATCAAGGTCGAGTCGATCTCCGATGACGCCAAGGCGAAACTGCAGGACATCGGCGTCACGGTGAACACCCTGCCTGATGGTCGGGTAGAGGTGATTGCGTCCACCGATGACGCTCGCACCAGGATCAACCAACTGCTGCAACCCGAGACGAAGACGGTCAACGTCGTCTTGGGGGATGTGACCGGTGGGTATGTCGGCTACACCCAACCGGCGAACAACACCGGCAGGTCGGCGTTCCCCGGTGACTCGGGTCCGCGGACAGGGGGAGGTCGTGCGTCCGGCGGACCGATCGGGTATGCGGTCGGTGGTGGCATCGGCCGCGACGGTGCGATCCGTGGACCGGGCACGGGCACGTCGGACTCGATCCGCACGTGGGCACCGATCGGCGGGCACGTGTTCACCGCCCGCGAGACCGAAGCTGCCGGTGGACATGACGGAATCCGGATGGCTCTGGCGGCGCTGGCATCCGGCCAGCCGGCGCGTCCGGTACGGCGGTCTGCGGGCGGGTCGATGCAGCGCGTCGCGCTGTCCAACGGTGAGCACTTCGCCACCCCCGAGCAGGTTGAGGCCGCGGGCGGCCATGCCGCGATCCTGCAGCTGCGCCGCAACCTGAGCAGCCCGTCGATGCGTCGCGGCCCGGACCTCGGCGCGCCTGGCGCGCTCGTCGGCGGCCTGCTCGCGATGCTGCAGCGCGGCGACTACGACGGTTCGTGGGCGACGTACGCGGGGATCGAAGAGGACAACCCGTTGGTGCAGTTCCTGTTGTCTCGGCGTGCCGGGCAGCAGGATTCGCCGCTGACGTCGGCGCGAAAGGACCTGGCGGCGATCGCCTCTGGTGGTGCGGGTCTCCTGCGTGGGCAGTACCTGCCGGGGTTGTCGGACCGGTTCTTCCTCGAGGAAGACAATCCGCTCGTCGCCGCGATCCTCGGGATGCGTCATCCCGCACAAGGTTTGGCGCTCGGCGGTGTTGTGCGTTCGGAGCAGGTCGGTAAGGCCAACGACGGCCTGCCCTATGTTACCGGTGCCCGCGACTGCTCGATGTGGGTGTCGTGGATGGTCGCCGCGGCGAAGGGTGAACCGCTGGCCCGTCTGTTCACCACCTACTCGCTGTTGGGTGGGCAGACCGCGGGCCTGGTGCCGGGTGCGTCGCGCTCGGATCTCCTCACCGTCGGCACGTCGCAGGAACACATGGCGGCGACGGTGATGACCGCGCAGGGCCCGGTGAACACCGAGTCTGGCGGCAATTCGTCGCCGTCGCAGGTGCGGTGGGGACGAGGTGCGGCCGGCGCATTCGACGGCCAGTTCAGCCACCGCTACCACCTGCCGATCAATCTGATCAATCCGCAGCCCACGAAGGAGGCGCTGCCGACGAACTCGGCGTCGCCCTACATTCCAGACGCTGTCGCCAACCGGCGAGACCAGGCGCGCATCTCCGGCGAGGGCGACGACACCTCCGATCAGCGGCAGTACATCGAGCCGCCGACCCCGCCGAAGCTCGAGGACGTGGCGGCCGAGGCCGCGAAGATCGGCGTACGTGGTCTGCTGGAGACGTTCGGCCTGGAGAACTCGATCCTCGCCAACCCTGAACAGTCGACGATCGGGCAGGCCCTGACGATCGCGCAGAACACCGAGCGGTACCGCAACGAGCAGGGGCAGGCCCCAACCGCCGACACCGCGTCCGACGTGGACGTGCAGGCCCTCAAGGAGAAGTACGAGCGCGAAAAGCTCGACCGCAAACAGCAGTACGAGCGCGACCAGGCCGAGATCAAGGCTCAGAACAAGGACACCAACGAGCGCGAACGCAAACTCCTCGAGCTCAAGCAGCAGCACGACCGCGCCGACCTCGACGCGAAGCAGGCCTACGACCGGGAGAAGGCCACCGCCAAGTCGTCCACCTCGGATGCCGACGTGGCCAACCAGACCAACAACTGGGGTGCGTCGTCGCACATCTCGACTCAGCCCGAGGTCACCGACCCCTACAGCCTGGTCGACTCCGCGCCCTACGATCCGGCTCTCGGCGCGAAGCAGTGGGAGAAGGAGGCGGCGGCGGCGCTGCGGATCGCAGGCATGACGGTCAGCACCTGGAAGGACAAGATGATCGCCCAGGGTGACATCGAGTCCAAGGGTGATCCGAAGGCGGTCGGGCCGGGATCGTCGGACGGATCGCCGCAGGGCTGGATGCAGGTGAAGCCGCCGACGTTCGCCGCGTTCCGTGACCCGAAGCTGCCCGACGATCCGTTCAATGTGCTCGCCAACGCGGTCGCATCGGCCCGCTACTCGGTCAAGCAGTATGACGGGCAGCCGCCGTGGCCGACGACCGCCGGATACGCCAACGGTGGCCTGTATCCGATGCGTGGGGACAAGGCGTCGATCGTCGCCCCTCAGACGTGGCGGGTGGTGGGGGATCGGCCTGTCGCCGACGAGTTTTTCATCCCGGACACCGATGACCCGCAGCATGTGGCGATCGGTGCCGAGTGGGCCCGCCGCCGCGGCTACCAGCTGGTGCAGATGCACGCCGATGGTGGGATCGCCGCGCGTGCGGCAGGTGGTCAGGCCGGTGTCGCCACCGCGCTGGCCGAGCCTCGTGTCCTCGAGGAACACCACCATCAGGGAGCCCAATACAGCTATGCGGGACCGGCTTCCGACGTGGACGCGTTCTTCCGTGGCGCACGCCGCCACGACAACATCGTCCGCCAGGGTGCGGGCATCACCAGGGTTGGACGGAAGGGATCGGTCCGTCGATGACCTACCGCGGCACTCGGCTCGTCGACGACACGATCGTGCGTCTCTACGACTGGCGTGGCACCGGCGACTTCGTCGAGCTATCCGGGCCTCGCCAGCACGTGCACGGCGCACAGCTCCTCGAGGGCGTGGGCGGGTTGTGGGAGCCGCCGATCACGCTGATCGAGATCAAGACCGCGCGCCTGCCCGGCGCGATCCCGGTGACGGTGCGCGTCGAGAAGATCGAGATCGATCTGCCGACGATCATCCAGGGGCGGGACTCGATCGAGTGGCAGTGGTGGAACCGGCGGATCAACCGGATGCTCTCCGACAGCCACGACTCGCCGCTGGTCGTGTCCACCCTGCCGTGGGGGCCACGGTGGATGCCGGTCCGTAAGGCCGAGGCCTTGTCGGATCCGTTCGAGGAGGACCCGACCCTCGCCCTCACCCAGATCTGGAACTGGAAGCTCGTCGGCTACGACCCTGACTGGCGGTCCCGCACTCTCACCGCCGACTGGTCGAACAAGGGCGGCAGCGGGAACGGCCTGATGCGCATCGCCTACCGCGGTGACCGGCCGTCCTATCCGAAGTGGACGGGCAACGCCGGGAACTGGGTGCTGCAGCAGTCACCGGCCGGGTTGTGGAATCCGTTGCCACGCATGGCAGCAGGGGAGGAGTGGGTGGCCGACTCGCACCCGCTCGCCTTCCAGTTGCAGTCGACCCTCAACTCGGACAAATGGGAGGAGCTGCAGCGCGGGTTCACCACCCCGGTCACCGAGGAAGGCGAGCACGTGTTCGGTGTGCGCGTCGACGGCGGCACCGCCGCGCAATGCCAGCTCCGACTGGAGCAACGACACCGCCACCCGTGGGGCTGATCCGATGACCTTCGATCCCGACGCCACCTACGCCGCACTCAAGCAGGTCGAGAAACAAACTCGGGCACAGCATTTCGCGCAGTCGACCATCCGCTGGTGGGACGGCGATATGAACATCAACCTCGAGGTCCGCAACGAGATCTTCACCGAGGGCGAGGACCCGGTGTGGGAGGTCGGCGGCGGCACCACACAGGTGCCCTACCGCTCACCCGAGGGCTACTTCGCCTTCGACTGGCTGCCGGCGGCCGAGGACCTGCACATGACGGTCGAGGTCCACGGCTACGACGACCGGGTCACCTACAAGGCACTCAACGTCGACCTCTCCACCAACGAGGACGGCGTCGAGATCGTCGAGGTGGTGTGGGTGACCTTGCTCGCGCACTGGGAGCACCAAATCCTGATGGCCAACCCGATCCTGCCGGTGTTCGTGCAGTGGCCACACCTGTTCGCAATCCCCGGCAACACCCGCTCCGTCTACCTGCTGAGCTGGTTGCTGAACCTCGCGGTCACCTACGCGCCGCTGTGGCGGTTCCCGGACAATCCGTGGTCGATCAAGGCCTACCGGGAGGCCATCGACCCGCGGCAGTGGCCGATCATCGTGTCCCCGCTCAACGCGCTGCGCGACGGCACGAAACCGACGATCACCTCGTGGCGCATGGACATGGCGTTGCCCGCAATGAAGCAGGGACTCAAGGACGCCCAGTGCGTGCCGGTCGCCAAGCAATGGCTGGTCGGCGACCCGCAACCGTTCCCGCAGTACTTCGAGCTCACCCGCAACTGCATCATCATCGACATCGAGGCCCGCGAGGGTGTGGCCGGACTGACCGGCACCCTGCTCGACGGGTATGTGCAGCTGGCCGTGGACCTCGGCGATGACCTGATCACCGAGATCGTGCACCCGATCCTCGACCCGAACGATCTCACTCCGTTGCCGTCGCAGACCCCGATCGGTGATCTCCTCGGGTTGGGTCCGGCTCAGCCGTGGCCGCTGTACCGCGTCGGCGAGTACTCCGGGCTCGTCGGTACACGCGTGTCGAAGAAAAAGTCCACCGGCACCGTTTTCTGGACCGGCGGCCGCAGCCCCGAGTGGGTGAACCAGGGGATCGCGCTGGCGATCTCGACCGCCCTCGAGTACCTCGGATTCTCCATGGGGATCCCCGGGCTGGGGAACCTGTACCAGGGGCAGCTCGACAACGTGGTCCTCGCGTTCGCGAAGGTCGAGGACCGGCCGCGTGCACGCAAGGCCGGCCGGTTCTGCCTGCGCCACGTGTGGGTGTCGGAGGGCGGCACGGGATTCGGCATCGCCACCGCGCTCGCCCTGCGGCAGGGCTGGTACGCCTCACGCCCGCATATCGTTCGCCAGGCCGAGGTCGTCGACGGGTTCCCCTACCTGCTCGGTGTCCACATCCGTAAGGGCGGATGGGTGATGTTCGAGATGCCCGACGGCAGTGTCTATGTCGACCAGATCACCAACGTCCGCCATCGCCGCGACGACGGTCAGGAACTGCGGCTGTCCCTGGTGATCGGTGACGACCAGGACGACGAGGACCCGATCGCCCAGCTGTGGCGGCACGCCAACGAGCTCCGAGACATCGGCCGAAAACTATTCCTGGAGCACTAGCTGATGAGTGAGTACTGGCGTGCCAATCCGCCGGCCGGTGTCACCGAGATCCACCGGTTCGCCGAGTTCTTCCGCGACGTCCCGATCCTCCCGCACGGTCAGGCCCTGCACCTCGACGACGACCAGCGCGACCGACTCGCCCGCCACGCCGAAGCGTGCGGACTCCGCAAGACCGCACCCCGCGCCGTCAAGTGGTGGCCACCGCCACGCGGCCACCACCAGGCCGGCAACACCGGACTGTGGGTGCCGATCGACACCCCCGACCCACCCGAGGTCACCACCCCAGACCCGGCGCAGATGACCGCCGAGGAACGCGAGTTCCTCCGCGATCAGCTCGCCGCGTTCGACGCCACCGACCATCCAGCCAACTGAGAGAGGCACTCATGCAGACGATCTCGCGCACCAAGGTCGACCAGACCAAGGCCTACATCTGGACCAAGGACGGCCTGCCCTACCACTACGGCGGCTCCGGCAACCCCGGCGGCGACTGCTCGTGGTTCGCGTGCGCCGGTGCCGCATCCCTGCTGGGCCTCAAGGTCAACCAGCGGTACGGCTCGACCGAGAACTTCAACCGGCCCGGCCAGTACGGTGCGACCGCAACCGCCCCGGCCGCGGTCCTCGGTATGGTCCACGCCAAGTCCAAGTCCGAGGTCCCCGCCGCCGCGGTCCTCAAGATGGGATTCCTCCACGGCGGCGGCGGCGAGAACAGCCACGTCTCCTCGACGATCGACGGACTGAACTTCGAGTCCCGCGGCCTCTACCGAGGCCGCTCCGGTCACGTCGTCGCCGACTCGGCCCGCGCCTGGAACGACTCCCTGTTCGGCGACTGGTGGTACCTGCCGTTCACCGTCGGACCGGTCGACCCGAACGCCTTCCCACTCCCGGATGGCTACGTGTACGGGTGGGCCACCGGCCCCGACTGGATGATCTCGTGCCGCTTCGGCGAGAGCTCCGACTGGCAGGCCGGGCTCCGCCGCATCCAGATCGCGCTCGGCGTTCCCGCATCCGGTGTCTACGACGAACTCACCGCCGCCGCCACCAAGACCGTGCAGGCCCGCACCCCTGGTCTGCTGCCCGACGGGTTCATCGGTCCGAAGACGTGGGCGGCAATCCTCGCGCCCCGCCCCGAGATCGACGTCGTCGCCGCCCGCGACACCTGGCTCGGCAAGCGAATCACCCAGGGCGAAGGGAGATGTGAGGACGGCGTCGGACGCTACGCCCACTTCGAGCGGGGCTCGGTGTACTGGCATCCGGATCTGCCGAAGAACTCCCTCGGCGTCCGCGCCTACAGCGTGCCGCGCGGCGGCCTGTTCGAGGCGTACGAGGCCCGCGGCTGGGAGCAGTCCGTCGGCGACCTCGGATACCCGGTCCGCGACTTCACCCGACTCTCCGACACCGATGGTGTGCAGGCCTTCCAACGCGGCATCCTCTACGTCCGGGGTGGCGGTGACCCGCGCGGCGTCGTTGTCCACGGAAAGATCGGCGCTCGGTGGGCCGCAGAGGGTTTCGAGGCTGGCCCGTCCGGTCACGCCCTCGCCGACGAGAGCGACTACGACGGCGGCCAGGTACAGCACTTCGAGCACAACTCCTACGCCTGGCATCCGTCCGGCGCGGTGAAGATCTGACAGGAGCGCGAACCCATGATCACTCCCATCCCTGAGTCCGAGGTCGTCGCACAGCTCCGCGAGCTGATGCAGGAGCAACCGTGGTGGAGACGGTTCGCCAACGCCGTCACCGCCGGCGTCGGGGCGACCACCATGATCCTGTGGCTGCTCGTCACCAACGGCGTCGACGTCCCCGCCCAGGTGCAGACCGGCATCGCCTCGGCGATCGCGATCCTCACCACCCTCGGCGTGCTGCAGACACGCAACGGGTTGACCCCGCGCGGTATCGACCGCGTCGAGCAGGCCGCTGACCTTGTCGCCGCACGCGGCGGCCGGCATCGGAGAGCCGGCGAGTGAGCGGGCCCGCGAACATCGACTCCTGGTTCGAGTTCATCGTGTGGATGCTCGTCGGTTCCAGCATCCTGGCCACCGCGATCGGCACCGCCTACAACGCGGTCAAATCGCACCGCACGAACCAGCTCACGCACATCGTCCGCGACAACGTGCAGAACGGCCACCCCACACCACTGCGTGAGGACATCGACGGCCTCGCCTCGACGATCGACAGTCTCACCTCGACGACCTCCGACATCGCGCGCGAGTTGCGCGCTCTGCGCGAAGACGTGCAGCAGGACCGGGTCGAGGCTCGCGCACACCGCCGCGACGTGAACGACCGCATCGACCGGATGGAGGAACGACGACATGGCTGAACTCGGCGAGTTCCTGGGCGACCTGCTGCTCAAGGCGAAGGTGTACGGGCTGTCCACCCCGCCCGGCGAACCGCCCCTGCAGCAGGCACAGCTCTCGGTCGTCGGCACCGACGCCGCCCTCGGCATCCCCGTCCTCAAGGGAGACCCGGGCGACCCCGGTACCGCGGCCGAACCATTCCGCTGGCAGTTCCCATCCCTGACCTCCACGGCCGAGCTGCCGACATCGTTCGTCACCTCGGACAAGGGCAAGGCCTACGTCATCAACGACGGTGACGGCACCGCCGACGTCGCCTACTGGACCGGCGTCGAGTGGAAGTACATGGTCAACGCGTTCGGGCCGGGCCTCGTCGGTCCGACACCGGACATCACCGTGACCGGTGAGCTCGTCGACGAGGCCGACCCGTTCGACGTCGTCGTGACCGGCAGCGTCGAGGCCCCTCACCTGCACTTCAAGGTGCCCGGCGTGCCGGGTCCGCAGGGTGGGCCAGGACCGTGGCAGCTGTTCGACGACAGCGTGACTCGCGACCAGGGCGACCTCATCGTGTGGGACGCGACGGCCGGCCGATTCAAACCGGCCGGACCTCTGTCGGCGCAGGCACTGCCACGGGTGATGCGCTACACCCAACCCGAGTCCGCGTTCACCGCCTACTCCGGATCGAATGCGTCGCAACTCATCTCGACCATGGCACTGCCCGCCCTCGACTGGGCCTACCAGGTCGACGTGAGTGGCCACGTCCGCGTCGGCCAGAACGTCCTCTCGTCGGCGCAGGTCGCGATCGTTGTGCGCCTCGGTGACCCGACGACCGGGCCGATCGTGGCGAAGGGACTCGCGATCACGAACGGGCCGTGCATCATCGACGCCCACTACAGCTCGCAGGCGTCCGGACAATCCGGGTACGCGGCCACCCCGGACGGCGCGCTCGGCCGCACCGCGCCGGCAACCGCGACCACCCTGTACGTCACCGCGATCCGCGAGTCCGGCTCAGGATCGTGGTACGCCAACGCCGTTGACGCTCAGCTGCGGGCCACGCTGATCCCGGCCCAGGTGTGACCTCATGGTGAATGCAGTCGACGACTGGTACGACGCACCGACCGCCAACCCAGGTGATGGTGTCGCCTCGAGCGACTTCTACGATCCGCCGCAGAGCCGGCTCGATCTCTCGAGGTTCCCGTCGAAGAACGGTGGATTGCCCATCGACGTCGACCTCATCAACGTCCTCGCCGGGGATAGCGGATTTGCCTCCAAGCCGGACGCTGAGGGCATCGCCCTATCGGTGGCTGCAGACCTCCGAGGGTTCGTGAACGCGTTGCTCTCGTCACTGCAGACCGGAGACCCCGCGCCCGTGCTCACCTGGATCACCACGGCGGCCGGTACCTGGATCGGCGACTTCACCGACTGGGGACTGGGCATCGGGGCGAACTTCGCCGAGCTCGTCGCTGCGGTCAACGGCACCTACACCGGTACCGACGAACCACTGCTGGCGATCCAGACCGTGCTGGGGAAACTCCGAGGCGGTCTCACCGGTCTGATCGATATGGCGCGCATCCCGCAACTGTCGCTGTCGCAGCTGACGTCTCAGCCGGGACCGAATCTGCTGACCGGGTTCGGCGACTTCGCCGATGCGGAGTCGATGGATGGCGGCGGGGTGTGGGTGTGGGATGGCACGGTCGGTGGGGGGTCGGCGCGCGCGACTGGCGATGGCACCCGCAAGGTGTTGACGTCGGAGCTGGTGGCGGTCGCCGAGGGGCAGGTACTCGCGGTCGCGGGGAAGGTGCAGTGGTCGGGGGCGGCGGGCAGTGGGCCGTGCCTGCGGCTGGTGGTGATGCCGTTCGTCGGTGACACCGCCCTGCCCGAGGTTGTGATCTCGTCGATCACCTCACCGCCGGCGTCATCGTCGGGGTTCGTCACGCTCTCGGGGAATCACACGGTCGCGGCGAATGTGACTGGGGTGCGGGTTCGTCTCGCGGTCGAGGCTGCACTGACGGCGGGCACGGTGTGGTGGGATGATGTCACGTTGCGCAAGACCGCGACCTCGCTACCGCAGCAGTGGATCTCGGGGCTGACGACTGCGCTCGGTGACCTCGGTGATGGTGTCGCTGAGGCGTTGGCCTGGATCAAGGACCTGATCGAGAAGCTGACCGGTCAGGCGCGGACGTCGATCGAGGATGCGGTCGCAGACGCGTTGGCGTTCGGTGACCAGCTCAAGACGATTCTCGGCGGCGGCACGGTGGGGTCACCGCTGCCGAACCTCGCCGGCGCGGCAATCGGAACGATCCAGACCGTCCTCAACCAGATCGCCGACATCCTGCGGGGCCTGGTGGTGACCCCGATCAACACCGCGGTGTCCCAGGTGGCCGATTGGTTCAACGGGCTGACCGGATGGAGGACGACCACAACCTCAGACATCAGCACCGTGAGCGCCGAGGTCGTGGACCTGCGTGAGCAGTTGCAGGCGGTCTCGGTGACCCAGCAGTGGGTGTCGCTGTCCACCAACGACATCGCTTCGTTCCCCCGAGTGCTCCTGGGCCTCGGAGTCAGCGACACGTCGGGCTCGACTTCACTCGGGTCGCACGACCACGGGTTCTCGACCACATCGCAGAACGGATCGCTGAAAACGGTGTCGGGGACCAACCCGGTCAACGTGGTCGGATTCACCCAGACCGAGAACCTCGGGTCGCACACGCACACAGTCGGTAACGCCATGCCGACTCTGACGCCGGGGAAAGGCACGATCGGGTTCGTGCCCCTGGTGGTCGATAGGTACTGCCGCCCCCGGTATTTGAAGTTGATCACCGGCACCACGGGCTGGTCACTCTTCTCGATCGACTACTGGTACGTCGGGCTCTACAAGTACAACCCCAACGACGGCCTGATCTACAAGATCTACGACGGCGGCGACCAGAAGTCGGCGATCACCAGCGCCGCTCGCCTGCACGCCTTCGACATGGGGACAGGTCTAGCCAACCTCACCCCGGGTGAGATCCTGTTCGCCGCGCAACTGCAGAACGCGAACGCGTTGACATCGACCCGCCCGATCGCCGGGCTGTGGCAGCCGGGGCTGGTAGACCCATCCGCGGAGTTGCTCGCCGCGCCGTTCTACCAGCTGGCCGGACAGTCATCCCTTCCCACGAGCGTGGCACTCTCGGCACTGTCGGCGAACAATGCCGCGTTGCCGTGGATGGGTGTCGGCACGATCCCCGCAGCCGCCTGATGTGGACCCCTGACGGGCCGATCACCGAGCAGTCCACCCGCCAGGGCTGGACACTCGATGGCCCCGACCCCGCGGCCGCCGAGGTGCGGACAGGCTGGTGGTGTCTGCCTGAGGAGACACTGCACGTCACCGCCACCGCGTCGGTGTCGCTGACGGCGGTCGCACGGATGGCAGCCACCATGACACTGCAGGTGCAGGCCGCTGTCGCGCTACCGACGTACGCGCGGATGCCTGCGACCTTGCCGGTGCAGGCGGGGGCCGACACGTCACTCGCGGCGGTGGCCCGCATGGCTGCAGGTCTGGGGATCTCGGTCAGTGCCATTGCATCGCTGAGCGCTGCGCAGAAGATCTATCCCACCTCGCTGCCCCTCGCCGTCCAGGCCGGGCTGTCGTGGGGTGCCTATGTGCGCATGGCATCGACCCTCGCCCTCGCAGCCACCGCCAGCACATCGATGGCCGCCGGGTTCCCGACAACTGCCGAGGCATCCACCACATACTCGACCGCTGGCACGTTCACGTTCACGATCCCGTGGTGGTGCACCTACCTCGACCTCATCGGCCTCGGTGGCGGTGGCGGTGGTGGCGGCTCGAACTCTGGGTCGGCCTACGGTGGCGACGGTGGCGCAGCAGGGACGTGGTCGACGATCCGGCTGCAACGCGGGGTCGACATCCCCTGGACGGCAACGTCGATCACCGTTGTTGTCGGTGCGGCCGGGGCGGGAGTGTCGGCTGTTGCGGGCACCGCGGGTGGAGCGACATCGTTCACCTGGACCGGCGGCACACTGACCGCGAACGGCGGCTCGGGCGGGGCTGACGACGCCAACTTCAACAGCTCGAAAGCCGGTGCGGCTCCGGGAAACACCACCTTCCAGGGCGTCACCTACACCGGCGGCACCGGCGGTAGCGCATCGACCGGCAGCAACAACGGTGGTGCCGCTACAGCCCCGGGCGCGGGTGGCGGCGGTGCCGGGTATGGCGTCGTCTTCTTCACCAACAAGTCGGGCGGCGCGGGATCAGCCGGGCGCGCCTGGGTTCGCGCCTACCAATGAGACAAGGAGAACAATCATGAACGTCACGACCAGCAAGAACGCCCTCGTCGATGCACTCGCCGCGCTCGGCGCGCATGTCGGTTTGGCCACCGCCAGCCCCGGCACCACCTCGACACCAGCCAACGAGGCAACCGGCGGCAGCTACGCACGGATCGCCACCACCTGGGGTGCCGCATCCGGCGGCTCCCGTGCGGGGTCGGCTGTCATCATCAACGCCAACGCGGGCACCTACACTCACGGGTTCATCGCGTCGGCGGCGACCGGCAACACCATGATCGACAACGCTGCACTGTCACCATCGATCGTGCTCAACGCGGCCGGACAGATCGTCGTCACCCCAACCCTGACGGTGGTCTGACATGTCCGACCTCGACCCGTTCGCGGCAGGACTGTCGGTCGACCTCGGGGTGTGGCCGGTCTACGTCGGTGTCAGCGACGACCCCAGCCCCCGCGCGCAGATCACCTACCGCCACGAGGACGGACAGATCGTCGGATCGGCGCGACTGTCCGTCCCCTCCGGCACCTATGCCCGCCTGCACTACTTCCACACGCCGACCGGACCAGCCACCGGCGGTGTGGTCGACATCGACCCGATCACGATGCCCGTGGCGGGAGTGATCGAGATCGACCCGATCACTATGACTGAGTAGCCGTTCTGATCTCGAGTGGTAGGGAGATTGAACCGATGACGAGGGTGCAGCGTCCGTCTGCGGGCGGCAAGATCGCTAGCTGTTGGAAAAAGCAGCCGACATCGACACCGGTCCGGGTGATTGCGGGAACAGGGAGGTCGATCCGTGCGACCTCGTTCCCGTCGGGACCGTAGATCACCACCGGAATCGCTGTGTGTGGATCGTCGTCACCCTCGGACTGGGTCAGAACGACAAGCACAGGGGTCGCGGGTTGATCAGGGAGTCGGCTCCAGCTGGAGAGCACGCCGCCCAGAACATCGAGCTTGCCTTCAGAGATCCTCGCGTACTCGGCGAGAAGCGCACCAGTCACAATCACAGTTTGTTGGTCCTTTCGGTTTGGTGGACCTGCGACGCTACGCGACTGCTGCGCCAAGTACGGCGCGACGCTTCGCGTCACTCGGAACTGCAGTGTAGATCTGCGTGGTGCGCACGTCGGAGTGGCCGAGGAGTTCCTGCACGGCGCGCAGATCTCGCTCAACGGAGTATGCGGCGGAGGCGAACCGGTGCCGCAGTGAGTGTGCGGCCCAGCCGACCGGCAGCGCCGACGACACCAGCTTGCCGACGTACTCGGGGGAGAGGTGTCCGTTGATCTGGCCGGGGAAGATGTAGCCGTTGGGGCTGCCTTCGGCGGCCTCGCGGATCTGGCGGGCGAGATCGTCGAGGAGCGGCACCTGTCGGCGTTTGTCGCCCTTGCCGACAACGACGAGCTCCCACGTGCAGTCGACCATCTGCACGAGGTCGTCCTGGTGGACCCTGCAGATCTCGCAGCGACGCAGGCCGGCGTACGCGGCGAGCCGCAGCATGAGGCGCACTCGGTCGTCACTCGCCATGAGTGCGTCTCTCAGGATGTTCTCTGGTGTCGGCCGCGGTGTCCCCTGTCTGACCGACACGGTCGGTGTGAGTGCGGCCACGTTCTCGCCGACGCGACCGGTCGCCTGGGCCCAGCGGTAGAAGCTCGTGAGGCTCGACCGCGCCGAGCGTCGCGTCTCTGCGGCCCAGTCCGGCCGGGCGAGGATGCGCACCACGTCGTCGAGACTGAGGGCCCACGGCGATACGTCGCCGACGTATCGGGAGAACCGCTCGAGGTGATAGCGGCGGAGGTTGCGTGTGCCGCGCTTCTGCCCGGCGGCAACCAGCCACACGCACCAGTCATCGATCGCTTGGGCCCAGATCGTTCGCATAGCGGAAGTTTGCGGGCGGGTTGCGGGATCGTTTCGGCGATTCGTCCGAATTGGTTCGACCGTACCAATTCCTGTGTGACTATCAGCGGGTTTACGCGTCCTCGCCATACGGTCACCGCTCCCGTCTGAGCTCTGCGATCCGGGCGATGCGTCGCGGTGACGGCTCCAGGAGCGGGGTGATGCCGGCGGCCTGACGTTCGGCGCGCAGGCGCGCGCATCGCGGGCAGGTGAACGTGGACCCGAGTGATCCGTCGGCGTGGACGAAGTCGCGTGGGTACGGGGCCTCGCTCCATCCGCGTGGCCAGTCGGCCCAGTGGGGCTGTCCGTGCGCATTGGCTCGGCGAGGCCGGGAGAGGCGATCGCAGGAGCTGCAGACGGTGCGCACTGTGCCGGTCGAGGTTGGGACGAGGTTGACGATCTCGGTGTCGCTCATGCCGCCGCGTCCTGGTCGTCGCGGTCCAGCACCATCGGCCCGTCTCCGTTTCCCTCTGACCTGGGCAGAGCCGTTAACCAGCGGGTTCGGGGTTCGAGTCCCTGATGGCGCACCGACGGGAAACCCCCGCCACCGGAAATCACCGGCGGCGGGGGTTTTCTCGTACTCGGGTCCCGGTGTCCGTCGGATCGGTGTCGGGTGACGGCATCGGGGTGACGGCAACGGAGTGGGGGAGTCGGGCGGCGCGACGGCTCCGGTGGATCGATCCCCGTCTCGGCCTTGCGAACTCGCCGGGGTCCTCGACCCGGGCGCGCGACGACGCCGCGCGCGACGGCTGAGACCCGGGCGGTCCCGCGTTCGGACCCGCACCGACCATCGAAGGGCGGCCGGTCCGACGTCGCCGCCTCCGGCGGCGGTACCGGGCAGACCGAAGCAGACAGACCGAAACGGGCATCACCGGCGCGCGCAGTGGCGTAAACGGTCGCGGCTGACAAGGATGGACAACCATGGGAGCTCTCGACAAGGCAGGGTCAACACCGCCACCACCGCCGCCGCCACCGCCGCCGCCATCGTCGTCGCCGGCGAAGGTCCAGACCGGCTGGCCGTCGTGGGCCAAGAAGACGGTCTGGACGGTCATCCTCATCGCGGTGGTCGTCGCGGCCTACTTCATCCTGGCCGCGTTCCTGCCGCGATGGTGGGCGCAGCGGGTGGGCAACATGGCCGCCGAGAGCATGGGGCAGGGGATTCTCACCGGCCTCGGATTCGGTCTGGTGTGCACCCTGGTGACGCTGCTGTTCCTGTTCCTGGCGTTCGGTGCCCGACGCTGGTCGCGGCGCAAGTTCTTCGTCCCGGCGTTCCTGATCCTGGCCATCGTCGTGTCGATCCCCAACCTGCTGACCCTGGGGATCGTGCTCGGCGCGGGTAACGGGGCGCACGCCGGTGAACGGATTCTCGATGTCCAGGCGCCCGGATTCCGCGGGGCGACGCTGATCGGCGTGATCATCGGTGCGGTGGTCTTCGCGGCCATCACGCTCGTCGGATTCCAGATGCGTCGCCGGCCCGCGAAGGGCGCAGATGCGCCCGCCCCGGCCACCGGAACCGAAGGCCCGACCGACACCCCGACGCCGCACTAGACATCGCCCGGTATGTCGGACTGGTTCTGCGAAATCTCCTGGTAGCATCGTCGGCAGGCATGGACGCCCCGCTGTGCACGGGGCGTTCATTCATGTCGGCTCACGTCATCTCATCCGCGCCGGACCCCCGGCGCGGACCCCGGATGTCATGCGGCCGACCGACTCGGGCATTCCCGAGTTCTCGTACACTCTGGGTGCGAGGCAGCAGGTCAGTTGTGGGCCAGACAGTGGTGGCCCCGTGAGGTTTTGGAGTGACATGGGGAGCAATCGGACTCGGTATCGGTCTCGGTCGATGGTGTTGGTCGTCGGGGTCTTGATGGCCGTCGTCGCCCTGGTCACCTCCTGCTCGCAGGAAGCCTCCTATTCCAGCGACGTCTCGAGCTCGGTGCTCTTCGACGATCTGCTCAAGCCGGGCCTGACCATCACCGAATGGGGCGAGAAGCCGCTCGTCGACGACGCCGTCGGCGTGCAGCCGGGCGCCCCGATCACGGTGAACGCCAGCGAGGGTGCGCTGACCAACGTCCGTATCAACAAGGCCGACGGATCGCAGCTGACCGGCACCATGTCCGACGACGGTGCCAGCTGGACCAGCGCCGAGGCGCTCGGTTACAACCGCTCCTACACCCTGACCGCCGACGCGGTCGGTGTCGGCGGCGCCAGCACCAAGAAGGTCAGCTTCACCACCCGAGCCCCCAACAGCCTCACCCAGGCCTACCTCACGCCCGGCAACGGTGAGACCGTCGGCGTCGGGCAGCCGGTGGCGGTGAAGTTCGACGAGTCGATCCCCGATCGCAAGGCCGCCCAGCAGGCCATCAAGATCACCACCAACCCGCCCACCGAGGGTGCCTTCTACTGGATCAGCGACTCCGAGGTGCGGTGGCGCCCCAAGGAGTACTGGAAGCCGGGCACCACCGTCAGCGTCGCGGTGAACACCTACGGCATCGACCTCGGTGACGGCCTGTTCGGACAGGAGAACGTCAAGTCGACGTTCAAGGTGGGTCGCTCGATGATCATCACCGCCGACGACAAGACCAAGCAGGTCTCGTTCGTGCAGAACGGCAAGACCATCCGCACCATGCCGACCTCGATGGGCAAGGACTCCACGCCCACCGACAACGGCGTGTACCTGGTGTCGGACAAGCACGACAACATCATCATGGACTCGTCCACCTACGGTGTTCCGGTCGGTTCGGCCGACGGATATCGCACCCCGGTCGACTATGCGACCCGCATGTCCTACAGCGGAATCTTCTTCCACTCGGCCCCGTGGTCGGTGTGGGCGCAGGGCAACACCAACACCAGCCACGGATGTCTGAACCTGAGCCCGGAGAACGCGCTGTGGGTCATGAACAACACGCTGCGCGGTGACCCGGTGGTCGTGAAGAACACCGTCGGCGGGGAACTGCCGGGCACCGACGGCCTCGGTGACTGGAACATCCCGTGGGAGAAGTGGTCCAAGGGCAACGCCTGATCACCGCCGCCGCCGGCACAGACGACGCAGGGCGCGACCGGAGAATTCCGGTCGCGCCCCTGCGTCGTCTGTGTCGGGGTGGGAACGACTATTTCTTCTTCTTGGCGTCCTTGATGATCGCCGCCACCTCGTCGGCGTCGATCTTCTTCGCGACCAGCTTGCCGCTCTTGGCCTTACGGACCGAGTAGGTGTCTTTTTTCTTACCGGGGGCGACGTGGAGACCGACCTTCTCGGCGGCCTTGTTCAGTTCCTCGAGCATGGACCGAGAGAGTAGGTGACGAAGGTGAACACCGACGAATCGTCTGCGTGTCGTGGTGACCGGTCTCGCAGGATTGCACTCGGGTGACCGGGACGGGCACCCGCCGACAGGCGAGTCCACGGTCTGTCCGCCACCACATCCCGGCACCGACACTGCTCGGGGGCGGACACAGCGCACGTCGTCGCCGACACCGGGAACCCGGTCAGGTGAGTGTCTGGGGGAGCAACTCGCGGTAGGTGACGACGAGGGGTGCGTGGTCGGAGAGGCGTTCATCCGGTGCGGCCTCCTTGTCGACGGTGACATCGACGGCCAGGCGTGCGAGACCGGGGGTGGCGAGCTGATGGTCGACGCGCCAGCCCACGTCCTTGGTGAACGACTGGCCGGCCCAGCTCCACCACGTCAGGGGGCCGGGGCGCTCGCCGTGGGTCTGCCGGACCACGTCGACGAGCCTGCGGCTGCCCAGTACGGTGTCGAACCACTCGCGGTCCTCGGGGAGGAATCCGTCCATCTTCTGTGCCGGCCGCCAGTTGGTGACGTCGTGCCGGGTGTGTGCGACGTTGAGGTCGCCGACCAGCAGGAACTCGCGGCCCGCCCGGGCCGCGGCGAGGCGATTGCGATTGACCTCCCGGGTGAAGGCATCCAGGAAGCGTTGTTTGCGTTCGTATCTGGCGCCCCCGTCGGGCGCCTCCCGCATCGATCCGGGCCGTTGCAGGTGCGCGGGCAGGCCGCCCTTCGGCAGATACAGGGAGGCCACCGTGAGCGGCCGGTCGGCCAGATCGGCCTCGATGTAGCGCCCGTGCGCGGCGAACTCGCCGAGGCCGCGGGCCCGAGGCGGATGACTCACCCAGGTGCGCACGGCGACCGGCGGCCGTCGCGTGAGCAGCGCCACGCCGTTGCGGCCGGGCACCGAGCCGACGTCCACCGCGGCCGAGTACCCGTCGAACTCGCCGACCTCGGTGGCCGGACACCGCAGTTCCTGCAGCGCCACCACGTCGGGGCCCCGCGTGGCCAGCCACTCGTCGAAGCCACGACGCCGCGCCGCCCGGATGCCGTTGACGTTGAACGACGCGACCGTGAACGAGCCGGTGCCGGATCGGTCTGGGGCAGTCATGTCCGATACTGTGCCGCATCGTCGCGCAGATGGTTCCAGGGGGCCGGAGCGCGCCCTGGAACGTTCTGGAACGCGCTCGAACGCCGCCGTATCGACTCGGGCGCCCGCGAACCCGGATACGTGTCCCGCGGCCGCTGACGGCCCGCTGAGCGGTCGGTGGTCGCGGGGTGGGTCGCGGGGATGGGGCGGTGGCCCCGGCACACGGACTCGTGTCGCCGTGACTCGTCATCGGGTCTCGCCGGGCCGGATCGACGGCGATCCGGTGCGGGATGCGGGGGAAGTGATCGCCTCGGCGAACAGGTGCCGAAACCCGAAGTGGGAGGCCCCGTTCGGGGCCTCCCACTTGTTCGGGGTGAGTGACGGGACTCGAACCCGCGACAGCCAGGATCACAACCTGGTGCTCTACCAACTGAACTACACTCACCATCGGCATCTGGGGCCCGGGGTTTTCACCGGGTTCCAGAGCCAGGAACATACTCTAGCGAATGGATGACATAAAACGCCAATCGCCTCTCTACCAGCGGTTTCAGGCCGGTCCGAGGTCGGTGGTGATCTGGGTCAGCGCATCGGCGTCGGGTCCGGGGGCCGGGACGAACGCCGCGGCCCGGTAGTACTTGAGCTCCCGGATGGACTCCCGGATGTCGGCGAGCGCCCGGTGGGCGAGTCCCTTCTCCGGCTGTCCGAAGTAGATCTTGGGGTACCAGCGCCGGCACAGCTCCTTGATCGAGCTGACGTCGACCATGCGGTAGTGCAGGAAGGCGTCGAGCTCGGGCATGTCCCGGCTGATGAACCCGCGGTCGGTGGCGATGGAGTTGCCCGCCAACGGCACCGTCCCGGCACTCGGGATGTGCTTGCGCAGATAGTCCAGCACCAGCTTCTGCGCCTCGTCGAGGGTCACCGTGGAGCGTCGGACCTCCTCGGTGAGCCCGGAGTTCGCATGCATCTTCTGCACCACGTCGGGCATCGCGGCCAGCGCATCGTCGTCGGCATGGATGACGACGTCGACACCCTCGCCGAGGATGTTGAGCTCACTGTCGGTCACCAACGCCGCGATCTCGATCAATTTGTCCGACTCCAGGCGGAGTCCGGTCATCTCACAGTCGATCCACACCAGTTTGTCCTGCACCCGTCAACTCTAGCCAACCGCAGGTCCCACCCCCGGCGAAGTCGGGCGGCTATCGTGATCGGGTGCATTCGTGACCGGGCGGCGCCCGCCGGTCACATACCGGCCACCCCACCCGACGGAAGGAACCGCCGCAGTGACCGATCCCGCTCAGGCGGCCGCGACGATCGCGGCCGGTTACGCCTTCTCCTCGACCGCGCTCGAACTCGGCTCGGTGTCGGTGGACGGCCAGGTCAGTGCCGATGCGCGGGTGCGGATTCCGCTGTCGATGATGAACCGGCACGGGCTGGTCGCCGGGGCCACCGGCACCGGCAAGACCAAGACCCTGCAGCTGATCGCCGAACAGCTCTCCGCCAACGGCGTGCCGGTGATCATGGCCGACATCAAGGGCGATCTGTCCGGGCTGAGCAATCCCGGTGAGTCCAACGACAAGATCACCGAACGTGCCGGACAGACCGGCGACGACTGGCAGCCCACCGCCCACCCGGTGGAGTTCGTCTCGCTCGGTGATTCCGGGATCGGCGTACCGATCCGCGCCACGATCACCTCGTTCGGGCCGATCCTGCTGGCAAAGGTGCTCGGACTCAACGAGACCCAGGAGTCGGTGCTCGGCCTGATCTTCCACTGGGCCGACCAGCGCGGTCTGCCGCTGCTCGACCTCAAGGACCTGCGGGCGGTGATCGCCTACCTGACCAGTGACGAGGGCAAACCCGAACTCAAGGCGATCGGCGGGGTCTCCACCCAGACCGCCGGGGTGATCCTGCGGGCGCTGACCAACCTGGCCGCCGACGGCGGTGACACCTTCTTCGGTGAGCCGGAGATCGAACCGACCGATCTGCTGCGCCTCGCCGCCGACGGCCGCGGCGTGATCACCCTGTTCGAACTCGGCGCGCAGGCCACCCGCCCGGCCCTGTTCTCCACGTTCCTGATGTGGATCCTGGCCGACCTGTTCGAGTTCCTGCCCGAGGTCGGCGACCTCGACAAGCCCAAGCTCGTGTTCATCTTCGACGAGTCGCATCTGCTGTTCGCCGACGCGTCCAAGGCGTTCAAAGAGCAGGTCGTGCAGACCGTCAAGCTCATCCGGTCCAAGGGCGTCGGCGTGTTCTTCTGCTCACAGCTGCCCACCGACATCCCCAACGACGTGCTCTCCCAGCTGGGTTCACGGATTCAGCACGCATTGCGCGCCTTCACCCCCGACGACCAGAAGGCCCTGGCCAAGACGGTCAAGACCTACCCGGTCTCCGATGTGTACAAGCTCGACCAGACACTCACCGCGCTCGGCACCGGCGAGGCGGTGGTGACGGTGCTCTCGGAGCGGGGCGCACCCACACCGGTGGCGTGGACGGTGATCCGCCCGCCGCGGTCGTCGATGCAGGCGGTCGGGGCCGAGGGCATCACCGCCGCGGCCACGGCGAGCCCGCTCTATGCCAAGTACGGCCAGTCGATCGACCGGGAATCGGCCTACGAGAAGCTCGCCGCCAAGACCCTTGCACCGGGGGAGTCGCCCGACGCACCGGCGCCCGTTCCGGCCCCGGCTCCGGCCCCGACTCCGAAGTCCGCACCGGCCCCCAAGCCGGCGCCGGAGGAGCCGGGCATCCTGACCGAGGTGCTCACCAGCAAGCCGATGCAGAACTTCCTGAAGTCGGCGGCAACCGCCGCGGGCCGTGAGTTCAGCCGCGCGATCTTCGGTACCGGCCGGCGCCGGCGCTGAGGTGCCGACGCTGAGGCGTCGGCGCCCGCCGGGGCGGACAGCCCGGGCGGGCGGGTGCGCGGCTACTGCTCGCCGTCGCCGAGCTTGCGGTAGAAGGTGCCGACGATGGGGGCGACCACCGCCCGCGGACTGTAGCCGCCGGCCACCGACATCGCCTTCGACAAGGTGCCGGGCACCACACGCATCTTGTTGTGCTCCAACGCATCCAGGCTCATCTCGGCGACCTTGTCGCTGGAGTGCCAGAGGAAGTCGGGGACGAGCTTGTCGACGATCGAGGCCTCCTCGGCCGACGGCGTGTGCGTGCGCACCGGCCCCGGCGCGAGCAGTGTGACGTGCACGCCCTGCCCCGACACCTCGCCGCGCAGTGACTCGCTGAAGGTGTTCACGAACGCCTTGCTCGCCGCGTAGGTGGCGTTGTTGGGGATCGGCATATTGCCCGCCGCCGATCCCACCATCAGGATGCCGCCGGCACGTCGGGCCACCATCTGCGGCAGCACGGCCAGGGTGAGGTCGTGAACGGCGTTGACGTTCAACAGGACCTGGGCGCGCTCGTAGTCGGCGTCGAGCTCGGCGACCGGGCCGAAGGTGGCGATGCCGGCGTTGTTGGCCAGGATCGAGATCTCGCGTCCGGCGAGTTCGGCGGCGAGAACCGCCACCGCCGTCGGGTCCGCGAGGTCGGTGGGCCGTACCTCGACGACGACATGCAGCTCGGTGCGCAGCTCCTCGGCGAGTTCCTCGAGGATCTCGCCGCGGCGGGCGACCAGGATGAGGGAATGGCCGCGGCGGGCGAGGGTCCGGGCCAGGGCCATACCGATCCCGGAGGAGGCTCCGGTGACGACGGCGCGGGCGGAGGCGGACGGTGCGGGGACTGCCATGCCGCTCATCGTAATCAGCAGTCCCCGCCGGTGATCGATCCGCGTCCCGGTGTCACCGTCTCCGGTGCCACCGGGACGCCGTGGGATCAGATCCCCGCGGCGACCTCGGTGCCCTGCCGGATGGCGCGCTTGGCGTCGAGTTCGGCCGCGAGGTCGGCGCCGCCGATCACATGCGTGGTGATCCCGGCCAGGGTGAGCGGGTCGACGAGTTCACGGACCGACTCTTGTCCGGCGCACAGCACGACGTTGTCGACCTCGAGGATGCGGGTCTCGGTGACGGTGCCGTCGGCGTCGTGGAAGCTCAGATGCAGCCCCTGATCGTCGATCCGATCGTAGGTTGCGCCCGAGATCTGTTCCACGCCTTTCATCTTCATCTGTGCGCGGTGCACCCAGCCGGTGGTCTTGCCGAGTGTCTTACCCTGCTTCCCGGGCTTGCGCTGCACCAGATACACCTGCCGGATCGCCGGCAGCGGTCGTGGTCGGGTGACGAAGCCGGGTGTCTCCGGGTCCTCGGTGACACCCCATTCCTGTTCCCATTCCTTGAGATTGAGCGTCGGTGACTCGTCGGTGGTGAGGAACTCGCTGACGTCGAAGCCGATGCCGCCCGCGCCGATCACCGCGACCCGCTTGCCGATCTCGCGGTGGCCGAGCACAGCGTCGGCGTAGGACATCACCATCGGATGGTCCACCCCGGGGATGTTCGGGACGCGCGGGGTGACGCCGGTGGCGACGACGACGTCGTCGAACTTCCCGGCGACGATGTCGTCGGCACTCACCCGGGTGTCGAGGTGGACGGTGACGCCGAGGACCTCGAGGCGGCGGGTGAAGTAGCGGATGGTCTCGGCGAACTCCTCTTTGCCCGGGATCCGGGAGGCGATCGAGAACTGGCCGCCGATGCTGCTGCCACCCTCGTAGAGGTCCACCCGGTGGCCGCGTTCGGCTGCCGAGACCGCCGCCGACAACCCGGCCGGTCCGGCGCCGATCACCGCGACCCGCTTGGCCCTGCGGGTGGGGCCGAGGATCAGTGTGGTCTCGCGTCCGGCACGCGGATTCACCAGGCACGACACGTGTTTGCCGACGAAGGCGTGATCGAGGCACGCCTGGTTGCATCCGATGCAGGTGTTGATCTCGTCCGCGCGACCCTCCTGTGCCTTGTTCGCCAGGTGCGGGTCGGCCAGGAACGGGCGGGCCATCTGGATCGCGTCGACCCGTCCGCGGTTGAGGATCTCCTCGGCGAGTTCGGGGGTGTTGATCCGGTTGGCCGCGATCAGGGGGATCGAGACCTCGTCGCGCAGGCGTTCGGTGAACTTCACGAAGGCCGCGCGCGGGACCGAGGTGACGATGGTCGGGACCTGCGCCTCATGCCATCCGATGTCGGTGTTGATCGCGTCGACGCCGAGTGCCTCGGCCTTGCGGGCCATCAGTGCGATCTCGTCCCAGGTCTGGCCGTTGCGGACCAGATCGGCGATGGACTGGCGCAGGATCACCGGGAAGTCGCGTGGCACCTGCCGGCGGATCTCGGTGATCACCTCCACCAGGAAACGCTGCCGGTTCTCGGTGGAGCCACCCCACTTGTCGGTGCGGTCGTTGGTGTGCGGGCACAGGAACTGGTTGATCAGGTAGCCCTCGCCACCCATGATCTCGATCGCGTCGTAGCCGGCCTCGCGGGCGAGTTTGGCGGACTGTCCGAACGAGGTGATCACGTGCCGGATGATCGGCTCGGTCATCCGCAGGTGTTTGAACGGGTGGATCGGTGACGGTTCCTTGCCCGGCGCCACCTTGAACGGGGTGTAGCCGTATCGGCCGGCGTGGATGAGCTGCATCGCGATCTTGCCGCCCTCCTTGTGGACGGCCTTGGTGATGCGCTTGTGGCGCATCATGTCGACGACGTTGGTCATCTTGCCGCCGAAGGCCATCAGCAGGCCGGTGCGGCTGGTGCCGAAGCCGCCGGTGATGATCAGGCCCGCACCGCCGCGGGCGCGTTCGGCGAAGTAGGCGGCGAGTTTGTCGGTGTCCCAGATCCGGTCCTCGAGCCCGGTGTGCATGGAGCCCATCACGATCCGGTTCCGGATGGTCATGCCACCGATGTCGAGGGGATCGAACAGATGGGGGTAGTAGGCGTTGCGCTCGGTCGACGGGGCTGTCATCGAGTCACCTCTCTGTGTGGAACGTCGCGTGCGGACGTCGGAATCTGTGGGAGTTCAGGAGTTCTCGTCGAGTTCTCGCTGGAGTGCGGTGAGCACCTCGTCGCACCAGTCGATGAATCCCTCCTCGATCCGGACGCCGCCACGCAACACCAGGTACTGGTGCAGGCGTCGGCCGGTCAGCCGGTCGGGATCGGGATAGTCGTCCTTCTCGAATCCCCGGTACAGGTCGAGGCGGGCGACGTGGAGGTCGCGGTGGCGGTGCAGCTCGGTGATCACCTCGGGGAGGTCCTCGATCTGGGCGGCCCGGATCTTCAGGCCGAGATCGTCGCGCAGCTTCTGGATCGGGGTCGGGGTGGCGACCCAGTCCCGCAGCGCTTCCCGCCCGGCGTCGGACAGGGTGTAGACCTTCTTGTCCGGTCGGCCCTCCTGCACCACGGGCTCATAGCTGACGAGGCCGTCGGCGTGGAGTTTGCGCAGCGTCCGATAGATCTGCTGATGGGTCGCCGACCAGAAGTGGCCGATCGACCGGTCGAATTGACGACCGAGTTCGTAGCCGGTGCCCGGTCGTTCGGACAACGACACCATGATCGCGTGTTCGAGTGCCACGCCTCAGACGCTAGCAGTGCAACAACGCACTATGCAACGGTGACACTATGCGCGTAGGTGCATAGGACTGGGCTGGGCGGCGTCCTGCCCGATGATCGCGGGGGCGTCGAGGTCCTCCGGGAGGATCCACCGGGGCTGCTCCTGCAGGTGCCCGGCGTGGAGTTCGATGATGCGGTCGGCGATGTCGGCGACCCGCTGGTCGTGGGTGATCAGCAGTGTGGTGCGACCCGAGGCGATACGCCGCAGCGGTTCGAGGATGCGGGAGACGGTCCGGTCGTCGAGTCCCGAGGTGGGCTCGTCGAGGATGAGTACCGGCGTGTCGCGGATCATGGCACGCGCCATCGCGATCCGCTGACGCTGCCCGCCCGACAGGGTCAGGCCGCCGTCATGCAGTTCGGTGTCGTAGCCGTCGGGCAGTGCCCGGATGAACTCGTCGGCATCGGTGGCCTGGGCGGCCCGGATGATGGCCGCGCGGTCGGCGTCGGGCCGGCCGTAGGCGATGTTGTCGGCGACGGTCGCGCCCTTGATCACCGGCGACTGGGGCAGCAGGGTGACCTGGTCGCGGATGGCATGACCGGTCAGGGTGTCGTAGTCGCGGTCGCCGAGGGTGATCGAGCCGGAATCGGGGTGCTCGAAGCGGCACAGCAGCGACGCCAGGCTCGTCTTGCCGGTACCGCTGGGCCCGACGAGGGCGGTGATCTGGCCGGGCGACAGTGTCAGGTCGACGTCGTCGAGGACGGGGAGGGCGTCGCGGCGCAGCGATACCGACCGCAGCACGACCGGCACCCCGGGGGTGGTGTCCGACGACGCGGGGCCGACCGCGGGCGAAGCGGCGGCGCCGGCATCGGGTCGCGCGGTGGCATCAGGTCGGGTGGCGGCGTCGAGTGCGCGCGCCGCGTCGGAGTCGTGCTCGGTGGGTTGCAGGTCGAGTACCTCGGCGACGCGCTCGGCGCTGACCACCGCGGAGGCGACAGCGAGGCGGACGTCGGCGATCTCCTGCATCTTGGGGTACAGCATGCCGAGGTAGCCGGTCAGGGAGAGCAGTTGGCCGATGCTGAGACTGCCCTGGCGGACCTGCCAGACACCGGCGACGGCGATCGCCAGGGTCACCACCACCTGGCCGAACCCCATCACGGCGCCGAATCCGGCCTCCACGCGGGTCTGTGCCATCCGGGCATCGCGCCAGGCCGTGCCGTGGCGGTGCAGCCGCGCGTGCTCGCGGGACTGCTGGTTGTAGGCGACGGCGGTCTCGTGGCCGACCAGTGCGGTCTCCACGGCGTCGGCGATGTCGCTGTTGGCGCCGCGCTCGTCGCGGGTGGCGGCCACCTGCCTGCGCGCGAAGATCGACGAGACCGACCACAACAGCGGTACCGCGGCCAGGGCGACCAGCGCCACCTGCCAGCTCATCAGGAGGGCGGCGATGACCAGCCCGACGGTGTTGAGGACGGCGATGATCAGCTGCATCACCCCGGACCCGACGAGGTATTCGACGGCCTCGAGGTCGCTGGAGTGGCGGCTGACCAGGTTGCCCAGCCCCAGCCGACGGTGCAGGACCGGATGCAGCCGCTGGACGTGCGCGAACAGGCGGTCCCGGAGTCGGAGGACGACTCCCTCGGAGACCCCCACCGAGATGATCTGGCCGTAGTAGTCGGCGACGGTGGAGACGGCGGTGATCGCCAGCCAGATGCCCGCCAGCTGTGCGAAGGACGCGACGCTGTCGGAGTTGAGTGCCCCGTCGATGACGTCGGCGAGGACGAAGACCGCATAGATCTCACAGATCGCGGCGACGGCGAACAGGAATCCGGCGAAGGTGAAGCGCCGGCCCATCCCGTGCAGGGCGGGGGCGAAACGTCGGAGGGCGGTCATCGTCGTCATCGGGCAACTCCACGGATGTGTTCAGAACGCGACCGGACCCGGTGTGGCGAAGGGTGCCACACCGGGCCTGCCGGTCCGTACCCGGTCAGAGACGCACAGGGCGATGCGATGTGACCGGAGGAAAGAAGGGAACCTAGCGGGTGTGGCTCACTGCCAGACCCAGATCCAGCGGAAGGTCCGCCAGTCCCACACGCGGACACGACGACGGCGACGCGGCTGCTGCTGATGCTGCGGGCGATTCTGCGGGCGCTGCTGCTGGGGCTGGCGCTGCGGTCCAGGCATTGTCTACTCCTTGTCGATGGACACGCCGGCATCGATGCCGACACGGAAGAAACTATGACCGTCACCTTCGGCTGAGCTGCTCCCTTCCTGTATGCCCCCTGTCAACCGAAAACTGATGAGTGCCTGTGTATTTCACGTGAGACAGGTGTCAGTCGGCGTGGTCTTTACACATGTGTGACCAGCGGCGTGCAACGGGGCTTGTGCGCGCCGGACCGGCCCGTCGCGCACACTGTTGCGCATGACAAACGGCGATGACCGCGGGTTGCGGATGCTGAGTTGGACCAAGGTGGACGACGGGGTGGTGATCGCACCGGGGGAGCGGCTCAGCTGGCCGCGCACCATCGGGATCGGCCTGCAGCATGTGGTCGCGATGTTCGGCGCCACCTTCCTGGTCCCGGTGCTCACCGGGTTCCCGCCGTCGACGACGCTGTTCTTCTCCGGTATCGGCACCGTCCTGTTCCTGCTGATCACCCGTAACCGGCTGCCGAGCTACCTCGGCTCGAGTTTCGCGATCATCGCCCCGGTGACCGCCGCGGTGGCCTCGCACGGACATTCGTCGGCACTCGGCGGCATCGTGGTGGTCGGCGCACTGCTCGTCGTCATCGGTGTGATCGTGAACTTCGTTGGTACACAGTGGATCGAGGTGACGATGCCGCCGATCGTCACCGGCACCATCGTCGCGCTGATCGGTCTCAACCTGGCGCCGGCGGCGAAGAACAACTTCGAGCAGGGCGCCGTCACCGCGACCGTCACCCTGGTGCTGCTGCTGGCCTCGATCGCATTCTTCCGGGGGCTGCTCGGACGTCTGGCGATCTTCCTCAGCGTGGTGCTCGGCTACCTGTTCGCCTTCGTCCGCGGTGAGGTCGACACCTCCGGGATCGAGTCGGCGGGCTGGATCGGGTTGCCGGACTTCACCACTCCCACCTTCTCGTTGTCGGTGATCCCCACCTTCCTGCCGGTGGTGCTCGTCCTGCTGGTCGAGAACATCGGGCACGTCAAGTCGGTGAGCATGATGACCGGCGCCGACTACGACAACCGGATCGGCCGTGCGCTGGCCGCCGACGGCCTGGCCACCGTGCTCGCCGGCAGCGGCGGCGGATCGGCGACGACCACCTACGCCGAGAACATCGGTGTGATGGCCGCGACCAAGGTGTACTCGACGGCCGCCTACTGGGTGGCCGGTGCCGCCGCGATCATCCTGGGTCTGTGCCCCAAGGTCGGTGCGGTGATCGCGGCGATCCCGGCCGGTGTGCTCGGCGGCGTGACCACCGCGCTCTACGGTCTGGTCGGCATCATCGGCATCCACATCTGGGTCACCAACCGGGTGGACTTCGGCAAACCCATCAACCAGTTCACCGCCGCCATCCCGCTGGTGCTCGGCATCGCCGATTTCACCTGGACGATCGGCGGACTCAGCTTCGGCGGTATCGCGATCGGTGCGATCGCCGCGCTGGTGATCTATCACAGCCTGCGGCTGATCGGCGGATGGCGCGGGACCGCCGGCGTCAGGGAGTGAACGGGACGTCCTCCGGTGAGGTCGGGCCACTGCCCGACCGTCCCGGTGGCCCGGGAATCAGCGGCCGGGGAATCAGCGGTTCGAGAATCGATCTCGGAGTCGGGAGTTCGGGTGTGGGGCGTTCCGGGATCGGCGGTGCCGGGTTGGGTGGGGTGTCGGGATGGTTGCCTCTGATGATCTCCACGGTGTTGCGGAACGGCGTCGACTCCGGGTCGTCCCAATAGGCGCCGTGTCCGTTCGGCCCGGTGATCGGTCGAGTGCCGTCGCCCCAGGTACCCATCTCCAGGTGCACCACGCCCGGCACCTCGTCGGGGTCGGCTCCGTGGGGTCCGAACGGGACGCCCTGGAGATACTCCATGAAGTCGCCGGGCGCGGTGAACGAGTAACGCCGGACGTTCTCGGCGGGGTTGTGCCACGGACCGTCGAGGACACCGGTGCCCGCCGACGACGCATAGATCACGTTGTCGGCGCGCAGCCCGAGTTGCTCGGCGGTCCCGAGTACCGAGCCGCCGTAGGAGTGCCCGATGTAGGTGGTGGTGGCGCCGGGGGCCACCGCGTCGAGTTCGGCGTCGAGGGCCTGCCCGAACGACTTCAGCCGCGGTGCCATGTCGGCGGCGAAATGCGGGTCGACCGCACTCTCGTCGACCGCGTCGGCGAGATGACCGGGCAGTCCGGCGATCCCGGGACCGAGCCCGCCGAACAAGCGGGGGATGCTCTGCAACGGTTCGGTGCGCACGATCTCCTGGGGCAGATCGCCGTCCAGATAGGTGAAGACCGGGCCGTCGGTGCGTTTGGCCAGGTTCCAGGCGACCGTCCGGTTGCTTCCGCCGACCGAGTCGAGGTTGGTGCCGGTGCCGGGTATGAACACCGCGGCATTGCGGGTACCGCGACCGAGCGGGCCGACCATCTCGATGGAACGGCCCAGGCGGGTGTTGTCGAAGGCGATGATCGTGCGTTCGGCCTGCATGTCGTCGGGATCGGCCTGGCCGATCGGTGAGTCGTGCGCGGCGGCGGCGGTGGTGTTCTTCTGGCCCAACATGTCGCGAAGGGTGCGGGCCCGCGGGGAATCGTCACCGTTGACGCGGATCTCGGCGGCGAGTGCATTGCGGACATTGATCTCGTTGGCGATGCCCCGCTGCTCGAACGGGACGCCGTCGAGGTTCCCGAGGACCCGCGGGTCGGCCTGGACGAGGCGGCGTATGTCGGTGGGGGACAGACGCTCGAGCAGTGTGCGGCGCTCCTCGATCGTCATCGCCTGCAGCCGCCGCACCGCCTCGTCGGCATCCACCGTCCCCATGCCCGGGATGGTCACCGGGGGTTGGCCGTCGATCATCGCCGCCAGATCCGCACGCAGGTCGTCGAGCCGGGCGCCGTAGGTCTCGTCGGTGTCGTCGATGAACGTCAGCGCACGGTCGATCGCCGCCGCGATCGTCGCGGCCTCCCGGGCCCGTGAGGCGGAACGATGTGAGACCTGGCCGGTGTCGGTCACGGTGAAACCGGCACCGATCGCGGCATCGACCTCGCGGAGCGCCACCGCACGGGCATGACTCAGGTCTGTACCGGCGTCCTTGGCCTCGTCGGCGACCTGTTGCAGCACATTGCGGACCTCCTCGACGTGGTCGGTCTCCTGCCGGACACGGTAGGACGCGGCATCCTTGGTCATCCCGTGCCAGTGCGACGGGATCTGGGTGGCGACGGCGACGGTCGTCGCCGCGAGATCGAGGACACCGGCACCCTGCTGGGCCGACTCGCCGGCCCCGGTGATGCCGTCCGGATTCCACGACCGCAGTTGGGAGATGGTCGGCCGCATCAGCGATCGGTCATCAGGTCGAAGACATGGGCCACCGAGTCGTCCTGCGTCTCACTGGTGGCACTGAACGCCTCGAGCGCCACCGCCATCGAGATGAGCCGGTCGGAGATCGACTCGGTGGCCGCGAGTGCGGGTTTGCCGGTGGCACGCAATGCGGTGATCACCCGGCTGCCCTCGCCGTCGACGGTCAGCGCGTCGAATCCGATCCCGCCGACCGCGTTCCCCTGCGACCGCCAGGTGTCCGACAGTGCGGAGATCTGGTCTGGATCCACCCCGAACCGGTTCGAGTCCGATCCGAACAGCCGGGACAGCGGGTTGAACAGTGATGACGGCGGGGTGGGGGACACGGCGGACTCCTCGGTCGCAGGGATGCTACGAAGGGTTGGACGCAGCTGACCCCCGCCGCGGTTCCATCCGATCCGGTTTCTTGTAGATAGGGGTTCCGCCCGGGGACGTTTCCCGCCCGGTTACGGTTGCGCCCGACCGGGTCCGCCCAGGCGGGGGTTCCTGACGCTCGATCTCCACCGACACGAGATTCCACGCCTTCGTGACTCCACCTGGACGGCCCCACCGGGCCGGCCGTAGGACCTACTTGGCCGTCGGCATGACGTACTCGGCGAGTGCGGAGCCCGCCTGGGGCCACCGGACGGTGGCGGTCTTGTAGCGGGTGTAGAAACGGACACCTTCGTGGCCGTGGATGTGGTGGTCGCCGAACAGGGAGCGCTTCCAGCCGCCGAAGGAATGGAACGCCATCGGGACCGGGATCGGCACGTTGACGCCGACCATCCCGGCGCGGACCTCGGAGACGAAGGTCTGGGCGGCGCGGCCGTCGGAGGTGAACAGCGCCGCGCCGTTGCCGAACTCGTGGGAGTTGACCAGATCCAGTGCCTCGGCGAAGGTGTCGGCCCGGACCATGCTCAGGACCGGTCCGAAGATCTCCTCCCGATAGATCCGCATGTCGGGTGTCACGTGATCGAACAGCGACGCGCCCAGGAAGAACCCGGTCGACGACTTCCCGTGTCGTCCGTCCACCACGAGTTCGGCGCCCTCGGCGACCCCGGTGTCGATGTAGCCGATCACCCGGTCGCGGTGCGCGTCGGTGACCAGCGGACCCATCTCGATGCCGGGTTCGGTGCCCGGACCCACGCGCAGTTCGGCGATCCGCTCGGTCAGTCGGTCGCGGATCGCCTGCGCCACCTGGTCGCCCACGGGCACCACCACCGAGATCGCCATGCAGCGTTCACCGGCCGAGCCGTAGGCCGAACCCATCAGTGCACTCACCACGTTGTCGATGTCGGCGTCGGGCAGCACCACCAGGTGGTTCTTGGCCCCGCCGAGCGCCTGGACGCGTTTGCCGGCCTCGGTCGCGGTGCGGTGGACGTGCTCGGCGACCGGCGTGGACCCGACGAAGCTGACCGCCTCGACGCGCGGGTCGGTGATCAGGGTGTCCACCACCTCGCCGCCACCGTGGACGACGTTGAACGCGCCGTCGGGCAGACCGGACTCGGAGAGCATCGCGGCCATCTCCATCGCCAGGGTCGGCACCTTCTCCGACGGCTTGAGTACAAAGGTGTTCCCGCAGGCCAGTGCGATCGGTGCCATCCACAGCGGGACCATGGCCGGGAAATTGAAGGGCACGATACCCACCACCACGCCCAGCGGCTTGCGCATCGACATGCCGTCGACGCCGGTGCCGATGCTCTCGGTGACCTCTCCCTTCAGCAGATCGGCTATGCCGCAGGAGAACTCGATCACCTCGATCCCGCGCTGCAGCTCACCCTTCGCATCGTCGATCACCTTGCCGTGCTCGTCGCAGATGATGGCGGCCAGCCGGTCGATGTCGGCGAGCATCTTGTCGCGGAAGGCGAACATGACCCGCGCGCGGATGTGTGCCGGGGTCGCCGACCAGGTGGGGAATGCCGCGGCGGCACTGGCGACGGCGGCCTCGGCGTCGGTGCGGGAACCGGCCGGAACGCGCTTGGTGACCTCGCCGGTGGCCGGGCAGTAGACATCGGTGGTCGGGGTGTCGGGGGTGGCGGTGACCGGACCGCCGTTGATCCAGTGGTCGACGGTGGCGGTCAGTACGGACGATGACATGGGGTTTCGGCCCTTCTGCTTGATCTGCGGATGTTGTGTCGAAATGAGGGTGGTGTTTGCGGGGTGGGTTGCGGAGGTCACCGCTCGACCATCAGGTTCTGACTGCGGCGAGGCACTTTTCACGGTGGTCGAGCCGACGAGGAGCGTAGCGACGAGGCGTGTCGAGGCCTTCGCACCCGGGCTCGACGACGTGACCACGGGGTTTGGTCTGTGGGTGGGTTGCCGAGGTCTCGACCATCAAACCGTATGTGCGGTGAGAAGTGTTGTGCTGCAGCTGATTGTGGTGGTCGGGGCGCTGTTTACGGTGGTCGAGCCGACGAGGAGCGTAGCGACGAGGCGTGTCGAGGCCTCCGCACCCGAATTCGACGACGTGACCACGGGATTCAGCGCCCCCGCAGGCCGAGGGGAGTTCCCGCCGGCCGGTGGCGAGGCGCCGACCTCAGAAGATGCTGCGGTAGATCGCGGCGATCTCGTCGGCGGTGGGTACCACGGGATTGTTCTGCGGCGAGCCCGAGGCGAGGGCCTGTTCGGCCATCGTCGGCAGGAGTCCTGCCCACTGGTCGGGGTCGATCGACAGGTCGTGCGGCGCGGGCACCTCGAGGTCGTGGTTGAGCTGACGAAGCTCCGCGACGAACAGCGCTGCGGCGGCCTCGTCGGAATGATCGTCGTCGGCCACACCGTAGGCGCGGGCGCAGTCGGCGTACCGGGCGGTGGCCGCGCCGACAGAGAACTCGGTGACCGCCGGGAAGAGCATGGCATTGGACATGCCGTGACTGATGTGGAAATGCGCGCCGAGCGGTCGGCTCATGCCATGCACCAGTGCCACACTGGAATTGGAGAATGCGATACCGGCCTGGGTGGCCGCGAGCATCATGTGTTCTCGGGCCTGGTCGTCCGCGCCGTCGGCGAAGGCGCGCCGCAGGTACCGGCCGATCGTCGAGATCGCGGTGAGCGCAAAGGAATCGCTGAACGGATTGGCCTTGCGGCTGACGTAGGCCTCCACCGCGTGGGTCAGTGCGTCGATACCGGTGTCGGCGGTCAGCCGCGGTGGCATGGACGAGGTCAACGTGTGGTCGACGATGGCCGCGGTGGGCAGGAACGCCATACCCGGGCACAGCATCTTCTCGCCGGTCTCCGAGTCGGTGATGACGGTGAAACGCGTCGCCTCCGAACCGCTGCCCGCGGTGGTCGGGATGGCGATGATCGGCAGCAGCGGCTCGTCGGTGAGCGTGGGCGCCTTGAACTCGCGCATCGGACGGTCGGTGGTCGCCAGCAGGGCCACCGCCTTGGCCGTGTCCATGGAACTTCCCCCGCCGAAGCCGATCACGGCGTCGCACCCCTCGGTCCGGACCAGGTCTGCGGCCGGCTTCAGCGAATCGGTGGTGGGATCGGGGACCACGTCACCGAACACCGCGAACTCGATCCCGGCCGCGCGGAGTCCCTCACCGATCCGGGTGACCGCACCGGTGGAGACGAGGTAGTCGTCGGTGACGATCAGCGGGCGTCGACACCCCATGTCGGCGAGGACGGCGGGGAGGTCGGCGAGGGCGTCGGCGCCGATCCGCAGGATTCGGGGCAGGGCGATGAGAGTGGACATCTGGTGGGCCTTTGTTCGGATGTCGTTGCCGGATATCCCTGTTCGGTCATCCGGTTCGGAAGGTGGGTCGGTATCGACTCTGCGTCACCGTCCGGTGTCCGGCAATGCCCAGATGCACACAGTCGTGTGCACGGCTGCACGGCTGCACGGCCGGCGGTGCAGGGCATATCGGGTTCGGGCGCGGGTGGCAGGAGGTGGGCGACGGTGGGTCCGACCAGGCGACCGCGGGCCCGGATGCTAGTGTCGCGTGTCGTTAATTGGTAGGCGGTTGCGCTTTCGCGAGGATCTCGTCGGCGGTTTTGGTCCAAACGAAGGGGTGTTTGCGGGTGTTCCAGCCGTTGATGAATGCCCGGATCTTCGCGTTGAGGTCTTTGACGGAGGTGAAGATTCCGCGGCGGATGGCTTGGCGGTCGAGGATGCCGAACCAGACTTCGACGAGGTTGAGCCATGAGCCCGAGGTCGGGGTGAAGTGCACCTGGAATCGAGGGTGAGTGGCCAGCCAGGCTTTGACGGCCGGGGTTTTGTGGGTGGCGTAGTTGTCCATGACCAGATGCAGGTCCCCCTCGGGGTAGGCGCGATCGAGCTGACGCAGAAACGCCAGGAACTCCTGGTGCCGGTGTTTGGGTTTGACTGTGGCAGTGACGTTTCCGGTCGCAATCTCCAACGCGGCGAACAAAGTGGTGGTGCCGTGGCGGCGGTAGTCGTGGGTGTGACGTTCGATCGCGCCGGGCCGTATCGGCAGCATCGGTGCGGTGCGGTCGAGCGCCTGGATCTGGGACTTCTCATCGACACAGAGCACGATCGCGTTGTCCGGTGGGGCGAGGTAGAGGCCAACGACGTCGGTGACCTTGGCGACCAGTTCGGGGTCGGTGGAGAACTTGAACGTGCCCGCCCGCCACGGCTGTACCCCGTATTCCCGCCACGCGCGGGCCACCGTGGCATTGCCGATACCCAAATGCGTTGCCAGCAACCGTGAGGACCAGTGGGTGACGCCGTACTTCTTCGGTGGCGGTCTGAGCGTGGCGGCCACGACATCAGCATGGTCGAGCGTGCGGGGCCGGCCCGAGCGTGCGGCATCACCGAGCCCGGCGATTCCGTGTTGCAGGTAGCGTTTACGCCACTTCAAGACCGTCACCACCGTCGTGCCGACCCGTTCGGCGATCCGAGTATTGGCCAGCCCCTGCCCGGCCAGCAACACAATCCGCGCCCGCATCACCAACCCCCCCGAGGCTGTGGTCGACCGCACGATCCGCTCCAACTCCTCGCTGTCACTGTCGCAGATCATCAATGCCGGAGCCGCAGAATTCGCCATAACTCGTTCTCGCAGCATTGAATCCATTTAGGTACTTACGACACGCGGCACTAGACGATGATCCCGTACTCCTTGATGTGGTGGTACAGCGTGCTGCGACTGATACCCAGATAGTCCGCGGCGTGCGCCTTGTTGCCGTGGGAGATCTCCATCGCCCGCATGATCGCATCGCAGCTGGCCTGCTGCCACGGCGTCAGTGTCTTGACCGTCGACTTCATCCGCAGCTCGATGGGCAGATCGGCGACGTCGATCACCGTGCCGCGAGACCGCGACAGTGCGCGCAACACCGACGCCAACTCCCGGTGATTGCCCGGCCACGAATACGATTCGAGTACCCGTGTGGCCTGCGGGGTGAAGCGATATCGCACGCCCGGTCCGGCCAGCTCGTCCAGGGTGGCGAGCAGTTCCGAGCGTTGATCGCGCAGCGCCGGCAGGTCCAGCCGATTCTCGAACAGGTGCAGGAGCCGGGTGGCGCAGGCGTCCTCGGGATCGGGAATCCCGGTGCCGGCCAGGACGCGGTGACGCCCCGAGACCAGGATCTCCTCGACGATGCCCAGCGGGCCCGTCGGCAGCCGGTCGAGATCGTCGATGGTGAGGAGCTGATCGCCGGGCTGCGCGGCGAAGGTCCGTAGCCTGCGTTCGGCCTCGTCCTCGTCCAGGGTGCGGCCGTCGATCGCGCAGCGCGCGAGCTCGCCGGCGGCGTCGGCGAGGGCGGTGGTGCGGCCACTGCCGGATTCGCCGACGATCACCCCCGACCCCGAGCCGCCGGGGAAGTCCTCGATCCACTGCCGCACCCGGCTCCAGCTGCGCAAGCGTTCGGCGGTGCGGGGGACCATCGGCCGTTGCCGGGTGTGCACCCGCGCGAGCACACCGTCGGAGTTCTCCACCGGTGCCAGCTCCACCCGTGCCGGATGTCCGCTGCCCAGCGTGACCTCGACGGTCGTCGACGTCCGCAGGTTGTCGGCGAGCTGCTGAAACAACGCGACATCGGTGGACGACAGCAGCCGCGCGGCGGCCGAGCTCTGCAACACCACCGAACGCGAGATCGCCACCACGATCGCGGCCGGATGCCGGGCCGCCTCCTCGAAGGCCCGGATCACCGAGCGGGTGCGGTTGCCGACGCTCTGACGGATGTTGCGCTCGATCTCGATGATCGCCGAGTCGACGAACGGTCGCATCAACGCCGACTCGGCGCCGGCGTCGCTCATGATGTCGAGCACGCCCAGGAGGCGTTTGGTGACCGGATCGAAGATCGGCCGCCCGTAACAGCTGTAGTCGTGCAGACCCTCGACGTAGTGCTCGCGGCCGCGGACGAACAGCGGTTTGCGGGTCTCGAACGGGGTGGCCAGGGCATTGGTGCCGGTGGTGTCTTCCCGCCACACCGCACCCGGGGTGGCACCGATGCGCTCCACCACCGTGTCGATCGGCCGACATCCGTTGACGGTCGTCAGCATCTCGGCCTGCGCGCCGACGAGCATCACCGAGTACCGCTCGCCGTCGATCTCGTCGCGCACCCGATCCAGGACCGGTGCGGCCGCACGGAAGAGGCGGCTCCCGGTGTCCACCCCGCTCGCGGTGGGTGGATCCATCGGTTTGGACGGGTCCAGACCCGCTTGCCGGGAGCGAGTCCAGGAGGCCTGCAGGACACGGCTCGACCGGCTCGCGGACATCATCGCGACCGTCGCTGTGAAGTTGTCGATCATCGTCACGGACCTCTCGTCATCACTTGCCGCGGGCGATCTCTCGACGGACGCGAGATGCGTCGCACGAACCTCCCCGAATGTGCTCGAAGCCACCCGCGGTGCGAACCACCGTAGCCGACGCGGCGCGCCGTTCGCCCCCGATCGGCGGGTGTCCAGATCTCGAACAGATAGCTGTGACGCAGATCGCAAGACTGAAATCCGTCGATCCCCCCGGCCCGCAACGCAGTCGATCGGAGCCCGCGGCTCGACATCACACCCGACCTTTCCCAGTGCCGTCGGCACTCGCTTCGAGAGGAACTCGATGACCTCACTTCTCACCCCGACTCCCCGGTTGGGATTCGACCCGGCGACCAAGCGGTTCGGCCAGTTGATCGAGGGCCGGCTGGTCGACGGCGCGTCCCGGGTCGCGGTGGTGGATCCCGGTACCGCCGAACAGATCGCCGAGGCTCCCGCGGCCTCGTCCGAGCAGCTCGACCTCGCCGTCGCCGCGGCCCGCCGCGCCCTGCCGGCGTGGTCGGCACTCGACGTCGCCGAGCGCGGCAGGGTGCTGCACGCGGTGGCCGACGTCCTCGCCGCGCACCACGAGGAACTCGCCCAGCTCACCACTCTGGAACAGGGCAAGCCGATCACCCAGGCACGCGACGATGTGAGCTGGTCGATCGACTTCACCCGGTACTTCGCCGACTACCGCCTGGAGACCGAGGTGCTGCGCGACGACGACGCCAACCGCGTCGAACTGCGCCGCCGGCCGGTCGGTGTGGTGGGCGCGATCACGCCGTGGAACTTCCCCCTCTTCCAGGCCCTCTACAAGCTCGCCCCGGCACTGGTCGTGGGCAACACCATGGTGCTCAAGCCGTCGCCCACCACGCCGCTGGCGACCCTGTACTTCGGTGAGCTGATCCGCGACGTGATCCCGGCCGGGGTGTTCAACATCGTCGGTGACGGCGGCGATCTGGGGCGCCGACTCACCGCGCATCCGGGCGTCGACAAGGTCTCGTTCACCGGGTCCACGGTCACCGGACGTCACGTGATGGCGGCCTGTGCGCCCACCCTCAAGCGTCTGACGCTGGAACTCGGCGGCAACGACGCGGCCGTGGTGCTCGCCGACGCCGACGTCGAGAAGACCGCAGAAGGACTGTGCACCTGGGCCTATTCGAATGCGGGCCAGGTGTGCGTGTCGATCAAGCGGATCTATGTCCCGTCGTCGATGCACGAGGCCATGGTCGAGGCGCTGTCCCGGCGGATCGCGGCGCTGACCGTCGGACACGGGTTGGACGAACAGACCCAGGTGGGACCGGTGCAGAACAAGGTCCAGTACGACAAGGCGCGCGAGCACCTGACCGTGGCCCGCCGGGACGGCCGGATCGTCGCCGGTGGTGACGCGCTCGACCGTCCGGGCTACTACATCGCCCCGACGCTGGTCTGCGACATCGACGAGAGCAGCCCGCTGGTCGCCGAGGAGACCTTCGCCCCGATCCGCTCGGTGCTGCGCTACGACGACCTCGACGACGCGATCGCCCGCGCCAACGCGACCCCGTACGGGCTCGGTGCATCGGTGTGGGGCACCGACATCGAGAACGCGATGGACGTGGCCGGCCGCCTCGAGGCCGGCACCACCTGGATCAACCACCACTTCCAGCTGACCCCCGACGTCCCGTTCGGCGGGATCAAGCAGTCGGGGCTGGGCGCGGAGTTCGGCCGCACCGGCGTCGAGGAGTTCACCGACGTCCACGTGGTCAACCTCAAGCACACCTGATGTGGCCGGCCGGTCACCGACAGCGCACGTGTCGGTGAAAAGACCGGCAGTGCACCAGAGTTCATCGTTCGAACCATCTCATTCACCCCCGATATCCGCCGTCCGGCGGAATCGAGAACACCGGAGGAAACCGCAATGAAGACCCAAGCAGCAGTCGTCGTCGAACCGGGCAAGCCGATCGAGATCGAGGAACTCACCCTCGACAAGCCCGGTCCCAACGAGGTTCTCATCCAGTACCTCTACGGCGGTCTGTGCCATTCCGACGTCCACATCTCCATCGGCGACACCATCGCGCGACTGCCGATGGTCCTCGGCCACGAGGGTGCGGGCATCATCCAGGAGGTCGGCCCGGGCGTCACGCGCGTCAAGCCCGGCGATCACGTCATCTGTTCGTTCACGCCCACATGTGGGCGCTGCAAGTACTGTGCCACCGGCCGCCAGTCGGTGTGCGACATGAACGCCGCGATGCTCGAAGGACACCTGGCGGGCCCGCGATGGCCGATCAGCGGACCGCGCGGGCAGTACGGCGCGATGTGCACGCTGGGCACCTTCAGCCAGTACAACGTGATCAACGAGTACTCCGTCGTGGTGGTCGACGACGACATCCCGCTCGACAAGGCGGTCCTGGTCGGCTGTGGTGTGCCCACCGGATGGGGATCGGCGGTGTATGCCGCCGACACCAAGCCCGGTGACATGGTGGTCATCTTCGGTATCGGCGGCATCGGCATCAACGCGGTGCAGGGCGCCAAGCACGCCGGCGCCGAGCACATCATCGTGATCGATCCGCTGCAGAACAAGCGGGACAAGGCGATCGAGCTCGGCGCGACCCTGGCGTTCGACAATGCCGCCGAGGCCAAGGCCGCGATCGACGACCTCACCAACGGGCAGGGGGCCGACTCGGCGATCATCACCACCGACCTGATCACCGCCGAGCAGGTCAGTGACGGCTTCTCGATGATCGGCCGCGGCGGGATCATGGTGCTGACCGCGCTGAACCGGATCGACGAGATCACCGTCAAACTGCCGAGCACCGAGATGAGCTACTTCCGCAAGACCATCAAGGGCTCGCTGTTCGGCGACTGCAATCCGACCTATGACATTCCCAACCTGGTCCGGATGTATGCCGACGGCAAGCTCAAGCTCGACGAGCTGATCACCAGGGAATACAGCCTCGAACAGGTCAACGAGGGATACGACGACCTGTTGGCCGGCAAGAACATTCGCGGTGTGATCAAGCACCAGCACTGATCCACCCCCGCTCGACATCTACTGCGCGGCGGCGACAACCCGGTGGTTCCGGGACTTGTCGTCGCCGCGTATCCCATTCTTTCCCAACCGAATACGACGCAAAGGACTTTCCATGACGCTCACCGTGAGCGAGTTGGTCGGCGCCGCCGGTGGTGGCGCACTGGGGGCGGCGCTGGGTGCGCTCGCCGCGTTCTCCCTGATGGGGGTGATCGTCGTGGTCGCCACCGGGTTGGCCACCGTCGGCCCCGACACCCCGCTGGTGGGGGACCTGGCCTTCGGGCCGGTGTTCGGCCCGCATGTGCTGTTCGCCGGCGGTGCGGCCGCCGCGGCGTATGCCGCCTACATCCGTGCCCACGACTCCGGCCGCGACATCGCCCAGCCGCTGATCTCCTACAACCGCATGTCCATCCTGGCGGTGGGCGCGGCATTCGGTGTCCTCGGCCAGATCCTGGCGCGTGCGCTCGCCGAGATCCCGAAGGTGCACACCGCCGTCGGCGCCGAGGTCCAGGTGATCGACGCGCTCGCGATCAGCGTCGTCCTCACCGCGCTGGTGGCCGCCGCGCTCTGGGCGCGGACGCCGAACTCCGAACGCATGCCGTGGGTTCCGTGGCAGCACGATGCCACCGCCGTGATCACCATCGGGCTGATGGGCGGTGCGGTCGCCGGATCGGTGTACCTGGCGTTCCCGGCGGATGCACGGGCGATGGCGCCACTGTTCCTCTACGGCATGTCGGCGGTGACCCTGCTGGCCCTGGTGTTCGGCAAGGCGGTGCCGGTGACCCACCACATCACCCTGCCCGCCGGTCTGGCCGCCGGGATCATCGCCGCCCACACCGACCATGCGATCTGGATTCTGGTGGCCGCCGTCGTGGCGGGGCTGGTGTCGGCGGTCGTCGCCGAGGGCTGGGCCCGGCTGGTGCTGGAACGCTGCCGGATGCATCTGGATCCGCCGGCGGTGGCGATCGCGATCATGGCGCCGCTGCTGGCGCTGGTCCAGCTCGGTGCCGGCTGATGAGCCCCGACCGGCCGCTGCACGCCACGGTGAGCGCCGACGATCTGCTGATCCTGCTGGCGGTGGCCCGCAGCGGCACCGTCACCGGTGCGGCGTCGCGGCTGGGCGTCGACCACTCCACGGTCAGCAGACATGTGGCCCGCATGGAGAAACGGGTCGGCCGGCGGCTGTTCGACCGGTCCACGAGCGGTTGGCAGCTCACCGAGACCGGACGCCGGCTCCGACGGATCGGGGAGCGAATCCAACACGATCTCGACGAGGCCGAACGCGCCGTCGCCCGGGACGACGAGGACAGCATCCGCGGTCCGGTCCGGCTGCTCACCCCGGACGCATTCGGAACCTACCTGGCGCCGCGGGCCCTCGCCCCGGCCCTCGCCCGGCACCGGTCCCTGCGTATCGAGTTGCTGACCTCCACGCGACATGTGGACCTGCGTGCCGGCGAGTACGACATCGCGGTGTCGCTGGAACCCCCACCGTCACGGGCCGTCGTCGCCACCCGGCTGTGCACCTACTCGCTGGCGCTGTTCGCCTCGGCCGACTACCTCGCCGATCACGCCCCGATCACATCCGTCGACGACCTGCGCGATCACCCGGTGGTCTACTACCTCGACGAATGCCTCGACATCGCCCCGCTACGGGTGCTCGACGACCTGATTCCCGGGGTGTGTGCCTCGGTGCAGTCCAACAGTGTGGGCGCGCAGATCCAGGCAGTGCTCGCCGGTCACGGCGTCGGTCTGCTGCCCGCCTATGCCACCGCCTTCCACGACGGCCTGGTCCCGGTGCTGCCCGCCGAGGTGGACGTGGGCGGCCGGTACTGGGTGGTGGTGCCGTCGGCCGTGCGGCGCGCCCCACACATCAGGGCCGTCGTCGATGCGTTGACGAGCCGGCTCTCCGGTCACCTCGAACCCACAACCGTCTGTAACCCCGCCCCGACAACCCAAGGAAGCCCGAGAACCGATGTCCTCCTCTGACACCCTCACCCTGACCGTCGACGACGACGGCGTGGCCCAGCTGACCCTGAACCGGCCGGCCGCACTCAACGCCCTGAACACGACGATGATGACCGAGTTCTCCGCGGCGCTGCGTCAGGTCACCGACAGCGGTGCCCGGGTACTGGTCCTCACCGGTGCCGGCCGCGCCTTTGCCGCCGGCGCCGACATCGCCGAGATGCGCGACCGCACCTTCGGCGACATGACGGACTCGAATCATCTTGCGGCGTGGGAAGAACTGGCCGACCTGCGTATCCCCACCGTCGGTGCGGTCAACGGGTTCGCGCTCGGCGGCGGATGCGAGATCGCGATGATGTGCGACATCCTGATCGCCGGTGCGGGCGCGTCCTTCGGCCAGCCGGAGATCGGTCTGGGAATCATCCCGGGTATCGGGGGCACGCAACGGCTCACGCGACTGGTCGGCAAGGCCCAGGCGATGGACCTGATCCTGACCGGCCGCCGGGTGGATGCCGCCGAGGCACTCCGCATCGGTCTGGTCAGCCGCGTCGTCCCCGACGACGACGTGCTCGAGGAGGCGCTCGTGGTGGCCCGGCAGATCGCCGGATTCTCCGGACGCGCGGCCCGTGCGGCCAAGGAGTGCGTCCTGCGGGCCGACCAGACGACCCTGTCCGAGGGGCTGCTCTTCGAACGACGGTGGTTCCATTCGCTGTTCGCCTTCGACGACCAGACCGAGGGTATGACCGCATTCCTGGACAAGCGGCCGGCGAGGTTCACCGATGGCTGAGCGCACGCAGACACCGGGGCCCGCGCAGGCCCCGACCGACACCCATGCGGCCACCGCGGCCGCCGCCGGGGCCGATCCGGGCCGGTTCTGGCTCGACGCCGCGCGCGCCGTCACGTGGATCGACCCGCCGCGGTCGGCCCACGCCGACACCGGCAACGGTCTGGTGGACTGGTTTCCCGGGGCCACCCTGAACACCGCCCACAATGCCCTCGACCGGCATGTGGGTGCGGGGCTGGGGGAGCAGGCCGCGCTGCTGTACGTGTCGGCGACGACCGGTCGGGAGCACGCCTACAGCTACCGGGAACTCCTCGACCAGGTGCGCCGGGCCGCAGGTGCGTTACGTGATCTCGGTGTGGGACGCGGGGATCGCGTGCTGATCTATCTGCCGATGATCCCGGAGGCGGTGGTGAGCATGCTCGCCTGCGCCCGCCTGGGTGCGGTGCATGCGGTGGTGTTCGGCGGCTTCGGCGCGGCCGAGCTCGCCGCGCGGATCGACGACGCGCAGCCGTCGGTGGTCGTGACCGCCACCGGGGGACTCGAACCCGGCCGGACGGTGCCCTACCTTCCGCTGCTCGATGCCGCTCTGGCAGAAGCGGACTGGCGGCCCCGGCATGTGGTCGTCGTCGACCGTCCCGAGGTCTGCGAACCGGCCGGTCGCACGGTCGGGTGGCCCGAACACCGATGGGCCGAGCTGCTCGCCGATGCCGAGCCCGCCGACTGCGTACCGGTGCCGGCCACCGATCCGCTCTACATCCTCTACACCTCCGGGACCACCGGTGCCCCGAAGGGCATCGTCCGTGACAACGGCGGACATGCGGTGGCGATGTCGTGGTGCATGCCGCATGTGTACGGCATCGGCGCCGGCGACGTGGTCTTCGCGGCCAGCGACATCGGCTGGGTGGTGGGGCACTCGTTCATCGTCTATGGGCCGCTGCTCGCCGGCGCGACCACCGTGCTGTTCGAGGGCAAACCCGTGGGAACCCCTGATGCGGGGGCGTTCTGGGACATCGTCGAACGGCACCGGGTGAGCGTGCTGCTCACCGCGCCCACCGCGATGCGGGCCATCCGCCGCGAGGATCCGCGGGCGGAGCTGCTCGCCGGGTACGACCTGAGCTCGTTGCGCGGGATCTTCCTGGCCGGTGAGCGTCTCGACCCGGACACCCAGCAATGGCTGTGCGACGTCCAGCCCGCCCCCGTGGTGAACAACTGGTGGCAGACCGAGACGGGCTGGCCGGTCATCTCGAACTTCCTCGGCCTGACGTATTTTCCGCCGCGGCCCGGCTCCTCGACGAAGCCGGTCCCGGGATTCACCGTGGCGATCCTCGGTCACGACGGGAAACCCGTCGCGCCGGGACAGGAGGGAGATGTCTGTCTGCGGTTGCCGTTGCCGCCCGGAACGCTGACCAGCGTCTGGGGTGACGACGACCGATTGGCACGCTCGTACCTGACCGAGCATCCCGGTTACTACTGTTCCGGCGACGGCGGTCACGTCGACGACGACGGCTATGTCTACATCCTCGGCCGCACCGACGACGTGATGAACGTCGCCGGCCACCGGATGTCGTCGGGACAGATCGAGACGGCCATCGCCGAGCATCCCGGGGTCTCCGAATGCGCCGTCGTCGGGGCACGCGACGAACTCAAAGGTCAACGGCCCTATGCGATCGTCGTGCCCGAGGTCGCCTACGCCGAGCGTGTGGCCGAGCTGACCACGGAGGTCGGCGATCTCGTGCGCCGACGGGTCGGGCCGATCGCCGCGCTCGGTGGCGTGAGCGTGGTCCCCGCATTGCCCAAGACCCGCTCGGGCAAGATCGTGCGCCGTTGTCTGCGCCAGATCCTCGACGGTGACGATCCCGATGTGCCCCCGACCATCGAGAACCCCGCGGTCGTCACCGACCTGACCATCCGGCTGGCCGCGGACTCGTCGACGCGATCCCCGTCCTGACCACACCCGTCCTGACCACACCGGTCCTGACCACACCCGTCCTGAACGCAACCGACCCAAGGAGCAAGTACCGCATGACCACCTACCGTTCACTCACCGCCGTCCGTCACGACGACGAGATCCGGCCCGAGGTGATCGAGCGTGAACGAGTTGCGCTCGGCGCCGGCGAGCTGCGCATCCGGGTGACCCATTCGAGCGTCAACTTCAAGGACGCACTGGCCTTCACCCCCGGCGGCGGCGTGGTCCGCGACTATCCGATCGTGCCCGGCATCGATGTCGCGGGGACCGTGATCGAATCTGCGTCACCGGATTTCGCGGTCGGCGCCGAGGTGATCGCCCACGGCTACGAGATCGGCACCGCCCGCGACGGCGGGTACGCCCAGGAGGCGGTGGTGCCGGCCGACTGGACCGTCGCCCTCGAGGGCCTCACCCCGCGGGAGGCGGCCACCATCGGCACCGCGGGGTTCACCGCGGCGATGAGCGTCGCGGCGATCCTCGACTGGGGGGTGACCCCCGAGTCGGGGCCGATCATCGTGACCGGTGCCACCGGCGGTGTCGGCTCGGCGGCCATCGATCTGCTGGCGGCCAGGGGATTCGAGGTGGTGGCCTCGTCGGGCAAACCGGCCGCGACCGACCGTCTGCACGGCCTCGGGGCCGCCGAGGTGATCGGCCGGCTGCCGCTCGACCCCGATGCCCGGCCGCGTGCTCTGGGGCGCGCCCGCTGGGCGGGTGCCGTCGACTGTGTGGGCGGCGCCGCGCTGGCCGACATCCTGAGCACCACCCGGTACGGGGGCGTGGTGACCGCCAGCGGTCTGACCGGCGGCAGCGGCCTGGCGACCACCGTCATGCCGTTCATCCTGCGCGGGGTGGGACTGCTCGGGATCGATTCCGTGGAGATGCCGATCGAGGCCCGACGCGCGTTGTGGAAGCGGATCGAGGACGACCTGCGGCCCCGGAAGCTGGATCAGATCGGTGTCGACCTCCCGGTCGGCGAGATCCCCACCGTCGTCGATGCGTTGCGCCGTGGCGAGTTCACCGGACGTGCGGTGATCGACCTGGGCGAAGGCTGGTCATGACGGTGTCGATCGGTACCGAGCAGCCGGTCGGTGTCGAGCGGCCGGTCGGGGCCACCGGGCAGACCCCGGCGCGTCGACGGATCCGGGTGCGAGCGGCCCGGCCCGGTGAACGACTCGGCGGAACCGGTCCGCTGGCCTGGCATGTCGGCCAGGACGACGGGGTGGAGCTGGTGCACCGGTTCACCACCGCCGACATCTGCGACGACGTACTCGTGGGTGCGTTGACGTCGCTGATCGACATCGGTGTGCTGAGCGGGCGGGACGATTTCGAGACGGTCGCGGTGCGGATCGTCGAAACCTGCGCCGGGACGGTCGATCGAGCCTGGAGTGCGTTCTACGACAACACCCTTCGCTCCCTCGAGCACGGCGGCTCGGCGTTCGCGCCGATCCACCGCCGGGCGCGGGCGCTGATCGAGGGACGCTCGGTGCTCGAGGTGGGCAGTTGCTTCGGGTTCCTTGCCCTCCAACTGGCGCACGAGGGCAAGGAGGTCTCGGCGTGCGACGTGGATCCGGGTGCGGTGGCCATGCTCCGCCGGGCCGCGGCCCGACGCAGGGTGCATGTGCGGGCCGACGTCGGAGATGCCACCGACCTCGGGTACTCCGACGACTCGGTCGACACCGTCACCCTGGTCCACCTCCTGGAGCATCTGACGGCCGACCAGGCGCTGACGGCGATCGAGGAGGCGTTACGCGTGGCCCGCCGCCGGGTGATCGTGGCGGTGCCGTTCGAGGAGCAGCCCAGCGAGCACTTCGGGCACGTGCAGGCACTCACCGCCGATGACCTGCGTTCATGGGCCGGTCGGGTCCGGCATGGGGGAGCGAGGGTGTTCGTCGACCACGGCGGCTGGCTGGTGTTGCGTCCTCGGATGGTGGGCAGGCATCCGTAGCCGACACGGGCGCACGCACCCGCTCGGCATCCGGCTCCGCCCGTCTCACGCGGGCGGAGCCGACGGGGTCGAACTCTCGCTGCGGATACCGGTTTTCGCGATGGCGGTGGTCACCGTGTGATCACATCGTCGACCCGGCGTCCACTGCATTGCCGGCCTCACGCTCGCCGCCCTCATGTCGACGTACGGTGGGCCCGAAATCCTCTGGTGGGCAGGTGCCCTGGGGATCTACACCGGCACGGTCCGGATGATGGTGTCCGCCTTCGGCGACACCGCGACGCTGCTCATCACGGCAGTTCTCGCCGCGGTCCTGTCGATCCACAACGCGTCGACCCGGTATGTGTTCGATCTCAGCGCCGGCGGCGCGCTGCCGCGAGCACTCGGTGCCGTCCACGGCACACATCGTTCGCCCCATCATCGTGTGGTTCCATCGGCACGGCCGCGACCGCGGAGAAGGCCGCGTGTACGCACCGCCGGCACATCGGGATGCCGTGGGCGTCACGCGCTACTCCGTCCCGCCCAGGGGGATCCATATCAGGCGGTCGATGTGTCGGACCCCACGTAAGATCGACATATGGGACACCCCGGCTCATCGAGGCACCGGTGCTGGTGATCCGCGATCTCGGTGAGATCGTCGTCGAGCGAGGCACCGACCGTTGCGACCCCGGCGGCGCGAAGCCTCGCACGATCCTCGCGCTGTTGTGTGCGCACGCCGGGCATCCGGTGCCGGCCGCCGCGCTCATCACCGAGGTGTGGGGACCGGATGCGCCGGAGCGGACCCAACGCGCCCTGGAATCGCAGATCTGGCGACTACGCAAGGTGCTGTCGCCGCAGGGTGAGGCATCGGTCATCACCACCGACCGGGCCGGATATCGCCTCGACCTCACCGCGGTGACGGTCGACTCGACCGACTTCGAATCCGCTGCTTCTGCGGTGCTCGACCGGTCCCGGACACACACACCGTCGACGACCTCGAGGACGTGCTGAGCCGGTGGCGTGGCGAACCGTTCACCACCGCGTCGTCCACCCCGACCCTCGATCAGGCACGACGCCGATTGCATGCCGTCCGCGCCGCGCTGCTGACCCGTCGCGCCGACCTCCTCCTCGCTCGTGGTGACGTCGACCGTGCCCTCGACGAGGCGCAGGCACTGATCGCCCGCGATCCGCTCGACGAACATGCATGGTCGGTCAAGATCTCGGCGCTGGTGGCCAGCGGGCCGAGGCGCTCACCGCCTATCGTGACATCCGGGAACTTCTCGCCACCGAACTCGGTGTTGACCCGGGTGCTGAAGTCCTTGCCGCACAACGAGTTGTTCTCGACGATCACAGCCGTGCGGTACGTCGCGTCCGGCTGCCGTCGCAGCACACGTCGTTCGTGGGCCGCGAGGGCGAACTCGACGAGGTCATCCGGCTCCTCACTGCGGTGCGCGCCGTCGCCATCGTCGGCATCCCCGGCGTCGGCAAGACCCGCCTGGCCATCGAGGCTGCACGGCGCGCAGCAGATTTCGTCGACGACGGAGTGTGGTACATCGTGCGCCGCGACGGCACCGACCTCGCCACGACGATCCTGGAGACAATGCGGATTCAGCCGTCGGCCGATACGACCACCGCCATCGACCAGGTGTGCAGTCATCTGTCGACCATGTCGGCGCTCCTCGTTCTCGACGGCCGATACGACGTGTCGGATCAACCAAATCCCGAGGACCACAACGCTATCGACACCATCCTGGAGAGGTGTGCTGCGGTGACGGTGCTGGCCGTCGGCGCGCCGAGTGGGGTCGACGGCGAACAGGTGATGAGTCTGCATCCCCTGTCGATCGAGGGGCCGGCCGACGCGCTGCCACCTGCGCAACGGCTGCTCGTCGATCGAATCCGCAGCGCGACCGGACAATTCGACGTCAGTCCGGACGACCGCGCCGACCTCGACCGCATCTGTCGCGCCATGGGTGGCCTCCCGCTGGGAGTGGAGCTGGCCGCCGCTCGCTGCGCCACCTACGCACTCGCGGAGGTGGCCGATCAGCTCGGCACCGAGGTGCCCGAACCTGTGACACGGGCATTCGAGCTGGCCGTCGCGGCGATGGATGACGAACTGTTCGATCGTTTCCTGCGACTCACCGCGCTGCGCAATCCGTTCACCCCGGCCCTCGCCCGCGCGGTGTGCGGTCCGTCGATCGCCGACGACCTCGAGGAGTTCACCCGTCGTTCGCTGTTGTGGCCGATTCGGGGAAACCGTCACCGTCCTACGCGTTTCACCATCTTGAGGACCGTTGCCGATCACGCGCACGCCGGCCACCCGGGTCGCGCCGAGGCCGGACTGGCCGCGCGCGACGCCGCGATCATCGAGTTGCTGACCGCGACTCCGATGGCCGTGACGGCGCACTCGGCACGCGACCTCGCCCGCGTCGACGACGACCACAGCACCGTCATGGCGTTCCTGGAATCGATCGTGACCGACCCCGCCCTGCTCGATTCGCACATCGACCTCCTCGAACGGCTCGGCGCGTACTGGTATTTCCGGCAACGGCTGGCCGACGGAATCCGGGTCCTGCGGATGGCGTCGGCCACCGTCGCCGGCGGGGCATGCAGTCCGCGCACTGCGGCCATGGTCGAACTGGCTCTGGGTTCGGCACTCGCCTTCAGTCAACTCACCGACGACGCGCACCGGCACCTGACGTCGCACACCCCCGAGGAACTCGAGGCGCTCATCGTTCCCGGCGACCGGGACCCGAACACGCATGCCGTCCGCCTCGCACTGGCGTCGCTGGCGGCGTGGACCGGTGACAACCACGCTGTCGCAACCGATTTTGCCGAGCAGGCGGCCCCGACCATCGCGGGCCGCGACGACGACATCGCGGCAACGGTCTTCGCTGCACAGGCATTGTGTGCGGTGATCGCCGGGCAGTTCGCGTCGGCACTCGACCACGCGCACACCGCGCTCGCGCTCGGCACCGAACGCGGCGACCCGCTCGCCACCCATCTCGCCGCCGTGATGCTGGGTATCGCGGCGCTCTTCGAGGGCGACTCCAGGATGGGTCTGCGCTGGAACGATCAGGCGTTCCGCGCCTATCTGGACTGCGGCGGCATCCAGATCTGCGACACGGTCGAGCAGCGTGGAAACCATCTGTCTGCGGCCGGCGAGATCGGGCGGGCGGGCCGGGCATTCGCGGTGTGCAGTTCGGCCGAACCCTGGCCGCAGCGGCCGTCGGCGCCGCCGATCTCGGCGAGGCGTACACGACGTCCCGCGAGATCGGCGGCAGGTACAACCCGCAACGGTGGTACGAGCGGTGGTCGACCCGCGCCGAGTCGGTGCGTGACGCCGCGGAACAGGCACATGTCGCAGGACACCTGGTGACCGCCCACCAGTGCTACCTGCGGGCCTCGGAGTACTACCGGCAGGCCTACTTCTACCTCCGCACCGACCTGGACGACGAGCGGCTCCGCGACTCCTACCAGGCTCACTGCCAGACCTTCGCGCGGGCGATGGACCTGTTGGGCCACACGGCCAGTCCGATCGTCGCCACCGAGGTGGCCATCCCCTTCACCACATCCGACCGGCGCATCGACATCCACGGCTGGCTGTTCCGGCCGGCCGCCGACGATCGTCCGCGGCCCACCGTCGTCATGCCGTGTGGATACGATTCGACCGCCGAATCGGGGTGGGGCTTCGCGCAGGGCGCATTGGCCCGCGGTTACAACGTCCTGTCCGTCGAGGGCCCCGGACAGGGCTCGACCCTCATCGTCGACCATGTGTACTTCCGCTCCGACTACGAGACCGTGCTGTCGCAGATCCTCGATTGGCTCGTCACCGTGCCGGGCGTCGACAACCGGCGACTCGTCGCCGTGGGACGATCGTTCGCCGGCTACCTGGTTCCGCGGGGCGTCGCCGGGGAATCCCGCATCGCCGCAATGATCTGCGATCCCGCCCAGCCCGACATGGGCGCCAAGATCCCCGCCGGCTGGAAGGGACGTATCGCGGCCCCGCTGATGACCGCACTGAGCCGGGTCAGCCGCGAACGCGCCGACTTCTTCGGCTCTCGTATGGCCTGCCACGGGGTGCGCACCATCGCCGAGTACTTCCGCGAGCTCACATCGTTCACCATGATCGATCGGGCAAGCGAAATTCGCTGTCCCACGATGATCGTCGAGTCCGCCGGTGACCCGGTCGGCGGGCAGGGTGAGGCACTGTTCGCCGCTCTCACCGTCGAGAACAAGCGACTCTTCGCCCCCGACCCGAGCACGGGCATCTCCGGACACTGCGGTGGCCTGGGCCAGCGGGTCTGGGATGACGTCGTCTACGACTGGCTCGACGGAGTCCTCGCCGACCGCATCGGAATCCCGGCATCGGGGCTCTCCACCGATCCGATCGGTGGCCGTCGGTGAGCACCGCAACAGGTGCGGTGCAACGCACCGCACAGCTCGCCGGCAACCGCTGGCTGACGCTGTTCGCGATGACCGGCGCACTGTCGATGATCATGCTCGACCAGACAGTCGTCACGGTGGCGTTGCCGTCGATGACCCGCGATCTCGGGCTGTCGCCGTCGGGCCAGCAATGGGTGGTCAACGCCCATGTTCTCGCGATGGCCGCCTGCGTCGCGCTCGGTGGCAAACTCGGCGACCGACTGGGGCCGGTGACGTGCTTCTGCCTGGGTGTCATCACGTTCTTCGTCGCCTCCGTGTTCTGCGGGATCGCACCGGCCGGTGGCGGTGAGATCTGGATTCTGGCCGCACGCGCTGCGCAGGGAGTCGGCGCTGCACTGATGATGCCGGTGTCGGCGAAGATCGTGATGGATGCCCTTCCGATCAGCGGACGCGGTCGGGCCATGGCCGTCTATGCCGGTGTCTCGCAGATCTTTCTGGCGATAGGCCCACTGATCGGCGGGGCGCTCACCGAGTGGATCAGCTGGCGTGCGGTGTTCTGGCTCAACGTTCCGGTCGGTGTCCTCGCGCTCGTTCTCGTCGCGGTCGCCCGGCCGGCCAACGGACGCGACCGCGATGCGCACGTCAGTCTCGGTGCCGCCGTCACGCTCGTCTCGGGACTGCTGCTCACCGTGTTGGCCATCCAGCAGGGCAGTACCTGGCATTGGAGTTCACCGGCCACACTGGTGCCGCTGATCAGCGGACTGACCATCATCGGGGTATTCGTTGTCTCTCAATGGCGCTCGGCCACACCGCTGGTCGCGGTCCGGTTGTTCGCGCGCCGCGCATTCGTGGCGAATCTCATCACCCTCGGTCTCGTCCAGTTCTCGTTGCTCGCCGCGATCTTGTTCTCCACGTTGTATCTGCAGGATCTGCTGCACATGAGCCCGATGAAGGCCGGCGTCGCCGCGCTGCCGTTGATCCTGCCGATCACCGTCGCCGCGCAACTCGGCGGCCGCTGGTACGACCGCCGCGGCGACCGCCCACCGGTGATCACGGGCCTCGCGACAGCGACCATCGGCATGGCCTGCTGGGCCGCATCACTTCCGCATCTCGACTACGCGCTGCAGGTGCCGGGCATGGTCATCACCGGCTTCGGGCTCGGACTGTTGTTCTCGCCGACAAACACTGACGCGCTCTCGCGCGTGAGCGCAGCCGAACGGAGTCAGGCATCGGGCATCGTGCAGACCATCCGTCAGCTGGGCGGCACCCTGGGCGTCGCGGTGATCGGGTCGGTCGTGATGGGTGTCGATCACCAGGTGACGCACAGTCCGCTCCCGCAGCATGCGGCCGACGCGATCACCGTCGGCTTCTGGGTTGCCACCGCGGTCTTCGTTCTCGCGCTCGTCTGCGCCGTTGCGCTGCTGTCGAAGGACCGGATCACCGCGGCCGCCGATGGCGGTGCAGAGCCCGCCGTGTGACCGACGGAGAAGGCCTTCTCACCCGGACACGGACTCCGCGTGGAGATCTCCTCGAGCAGCTTTCCTCGGTGCGCGCAATCTGAAACACCCGGTCAGGCAGATCGACCGGCCGCGCGTCGGTCGCGCGGGCCCGCTGGTGCGATCACCCGGCCCGCACGACGAGGATCGCCGTCCGTCTGTGAGGACTACCGAAAAACGTTCAGGAACTCGTCCTCGGGATTCTCGGCTCTGTGCGCTGGGGACCACGACGGGTCGTCGGCGAGGACACGGCCGGACCCGGAGGTCGGCAGGGATGTGACGGTGCGCCCTCCGGGATGCCACTCGAACTCAGTGGGCGCACTCCGGCCGGAGGTGACGGTGCCCCCGGCTGGACTCGAACCAGCAACCACCGGATTAGAAGGCCGATGCTCTATCCATTGAGCTACGGAGGCGCGCTGAGACCTGGTGTGGTGCTCGGCCTCGCGAGTATATCCGCCGACAGGTGGCGGGTTGTCACGGGATCGGTGACCGTCCCCTCAGCGGCACCGATCCCGCGCCCACCCAGCATGGACCACCGTCGGGCCGATGTGACGACGTGAACGAGATCTGTGGACAACCTCGGCGTCAGTTGTCCGGGTCGTGTCGGGCGGCCGGGATCAGCATGGCGTGCCGCCCGATGAGTGTGGCCAGCAGCGTGGTTCGGAAGGTGAACGCCCGCAACGACATCCGGTCCGATCGGCTCACCTCGACGCCGAGTAGCTCGCATGCGCGGGGATGCAGTAGGGCGCGTACTGCGCCCGACGGAACCCGGGCGGGATACCAGGTGTTCGGGTTGAGGGCGCGCTCGCGCAGGCTGTCGCTGTCGGGGGAGGTGCGGAGTCGGGTGGCGCAGTAGTCGTCGAACCACTCGACGAACTCGCGGTATGTGGTGGGCATGATGCGTGCGGAGATGTCGTACTTGGCATACCAGCGGCAGCAGTCGCGGTAGAGCAGGTCGCGCTCGTCGGCGTCGAGCCGGTGATCGAAGGTGTCCACCGCGGTGAACAGGGTGTCGACGTAGGTCGCGTGCTGAAAGAAGAACAGGTCCGGGTCGAGGGCGTGGTACCGGTCGCCGAAGCCGTCGACGCCCTTCACGTGGGCATGCGCGGTACGGATGACCGACGTCAGATCCCGGTTGCTGTAGGCGATGTAGATCATCTCCGACACCGCACGCTGCTTGTGGGTCCAGAGTCCGCGCGGCACATGGGCGACGAGGCCTGCGGCGTTACCCGGGTGCAGGATCTGCAGGGTGAGTGCCCGGGGGAGTGCGTAGGCGAACCGGCGGTCGCCGAGGTACCGGTAGACCAGCGGCATGTCGACGTGCCGCGTCGGCAACCGTGTGGCGTCCTGACTCATCGCACCAACCCCCCGATTCTGGATACATCCGTGATCAGATTAGCTGCCGGGGGTGGAAAGGTCACGTGAGATGGCCGTGGGGCACGGTGTGCGATGCACCGCAGACGAGTGTGGCCCCGGCTGGTCGAGCCGGGGCCACACTCAAATGTCGTACGGGCAGAGGGTCGCTCAGCGCAGGACGGCGGTGGTGACGGCGAATCCGGCGATGTACTCGCGGATCGGCCGGTAGAACTCGTAGGTGACGTCGTACTCGCCGCAGGCGCTCAGTGCGGAGTAAGCGGCCACCCAGGTGCGCACCTCGTGGGACGAGTGCCCGGCGGTGGCGTCCATGTCGTCGGCGGTGTAGGCGTCGAAGCCCTCCACCTTGCCCGACGAGCACACCTTCAGGAACGCCCGGTCCCAGTCGGGGTTGAGGTCCATGATGTCGGCCTCGCCCGCGGCGAACTTGCGTGCGGTCTCGATGGTGTTGGCCTGACGCTGGGCGCGGAACTCGGCCGACGGATGCCTTCCGGCGGTGAGGAACTCACGCTGGGCGTCGTTGGCGGTGGCGAACTGCGGTACCGGCGGGTCGTGGGAGAGGCCGCCGGAGCCGAGGAACAGCACGCGCTTGTCCTGACCCGCGAAGAACTCGCCGACGGCCTGACCGAACTTGCGCACCCGGGACACGGGCACGAAGGGCCGGGCGACGGAGTTGACGAAGATCGGCAGCACCGGCCGCGCGGCGGCGTTGCCGTCGTGCAGGATCTCCATCGGCTGCACCGCACCGTGGTCGACCTCCATGCGGCGCGAGATCGCCAGATCGATCTCACGATCGATCACGAACTGTGCGAGTTCCTCGGCGAGCTGCTCGGGGACGTCGAGGTCACCGGCGAAGGAGTCGTAGTCCCCGGTTCCGTGGGCGCGGTAGCCCACACAGAACGGCGGCATCAGGTCGTAGAAGAACCCGTTGTAGTGATCGGGCCCGAAGTTGACGACCAGTTCGGGATCGAAGTCGCGCACAAAGGTGCGTGCCTGCTCGAACGATGCCTGCACCGCGTCGACGACCTCGGCCGGCGGGTCGGCGTGTTCGAGCAACGGGCTGTGCGACATACACAACAGTGCCTGGGTCATGACGAGTCTCCTTCGACTCAGCGGTTGCCGGCGTGCCGCGCGAGGTAGCTGCCGACGACCTGATTGAACTCCGCGGACCGCTCGACCTGCGACCAGTGACCGCACTGACTGAAGATGTGCGCGTCGGCGTGGGGGATCACGTTGAGCAGTTCCCAGGTCCGCGACACCGGGATCACGACATCCTGCGCGCCGTGGATCAACAGAACCGGGATATCCAGGCGCGCAAGCACATCGAAGTCCAGCGGCAGATCGTAGCGGTCACGGTCACGGGCGGCGACGACGTCGGCGAGCCGATCGGAGGCGGTGTCGTTGAGTGCCGACTGGTAGCGCAGCGAGACCAGCTGGTCGGTCACCAGGCTCTTGTCGACGACGAACATCTCCAGCGTGTTGCGGATGCCCTCTTCGGTGAGCGTGGGGTTGGAGTGGCCCTTGAGTGCACCGGTCAGCTTGGCGCCGCCGGTACCCATCGAGATGACGCCGAGCAGACGCTCGGGGAAGTCGATGGCGAACTGGAAGGCCAGCCAGCCGCCGAGGGAGTTGCCGACGATCCAGGTCTTCTCGATGCCCAGGGCGTCGAGGACGCGCACCGCGTGACGCACCCATTCCTTGATGCCGTAGGCGGTGCCGTCGGCGACGACCGACTGGCCGTAGCCGATCGAGTCGATCGCGATGCAGCGGCCGTGGGCGCTCAGCTCGGGCAGGTTGAGCCACCAGTTCGCGGCCGCGGTGACACCGGTGCCGGAGCCGTGCAGGAACAGGATCGGGGTGCCCTCACCGAGCTCGTGGTAGTGGGTCAGCTCGCCGTCGGCGGTCTGCAGCCACTTGTCCTCGAGACCGAAGAACGCATCGGTCGTGTACTCGGGGATGGGGATGGGGGTGGTGATGGAGGTGGACATGAGAAATCTCCTTCAGTGGACGAGGGCGGGCTCGGCGGGGGCGGTCGCGGACCGGCCGGTGAACGACATCGCCCGGAGGATCGCGTCCAGGGTGGCCGGACCGTGCTGGTTCAGGCAGGCACCGGCGACGAAGCGGTCGGGACGCAGGAAGATCATCGGGGTGGGCCGGTCGTCGAACCACTTCTTGACCTGGCCGGTGTGATCACCGAGCACCAGCACGCCGTCGGTCATGTGCTGCTGGGCCCACTCCCGCTGGGTCTCCGGGACGATCGACACCAGGCGGGCGCCGAGGGCGGAGAGCTTGTCGAGCGAGGCCTGCGGCAGCACGTCGGTGGGGTCGTTGCCCCAGACGACCACCGACCACCAGTTGCCGATCGCGTCGTCGAGCAGCACGTTCTCGGCGGCGGGGGTGTTGACCCGCGGCTGCGGGAACTGCACGCCGACCGGGGAGACGGTGGTGTTGGCGGTGCGCACCGGGATGATCCGGCTGGTGATCGACGCCGCGGCACTGCCGGACACCTGCGTCGAGGGGTCGGCCAGCACGCCGCGGGTGTAGCGCGGCATCGGCTTGAAACGCATATCCGCGAAGTAGCTCTTGACCTGCGGGAACAGGTTGAGCACCGACGACGCCGCGTCACGGGCCGCCGCGGCGAGCGGATTGGTCACCTTGATGAACCGACCGAAGGTGAGCGACAGGTCGACCATCGCCTTCGAGTGTTCCTTGCGCTCGTCGGTGTAGGTGTCGAGCAGGGCGTCACCGGCCTGACCCGACAGCACCGCGGCGAGCTTCCAGCCGAGGTTGGTGGCATCGCGCATACCGGAGTTCCAGCCCTGGCCCATCCACACCGGCATCAGGTGCGCGGCGTCGCCGGCGACGATCTGACGGCCCTTGCGGAAGCTCGAGGCCACCCGACCGTGGTGGGTGAACACGCGGCGACGGATGAACTCCAGGTTGGCGGGGTCCGGAACATGTTCGGCGAGAAGCTTGTTGACGAATACCGGATCGGTGACCTGTTCCTCGGTCTCGTCGTCGTGGAGCATGAACTCCCAGCGGCGCACCGCGTGCGGCAGGCCGATGGAGACGTAGGGGCGCTTCGGGTCGGCGCCGAGGAAGACGTTGGGGGTGCCCAGCGGGTCGTTGTTGACGTCGACGACCAGCCAGCGGGTCGACGGGGACTCACCCTCGAACGAGACACCCAGGCGCTTGCGCGTGGGGGACTTGCCGCCCTCGCAGCCGACCAGGTAGCGGGCGCGGAAGCGCTCCTCGGTGATCTGTCCGTCGGCGCCGGTGACCAATGCGACGGCGGTCACCGAGTCGGCGTCCTCCACCACGTCCTCGACGCGGTGACCGAACAGCACGCGGACATTCTCGTAGCGGGCGAGACCGTCGAACAGTGCGCGGTCGACCTCGGGCTGGATGAAGCCGTGCTTGCGCTCCCAGCCGAACTCGAGGGTCTGCGGGTTGTTGACCAGGATGACCTTCCCGGCACCGTTGACGAGCCGCATGATGTGCTGCGGATTCGTATGGGGGCGAACGGTTTCCACCAGACCGACGGTCTGGATGGTGCGGAAGGACTCGTCGTCGAGCCCCACGCCGCGCGGGTAGTCGATGAGGTCATCGAGCGCCTCGAGCAGGGTGACCGAATGGCCGTACATGCCGAGGATGTTCGCCAGCATCAGGCCGACCGGGCCTGCGCCGACGATGATGACGTCGCTGTCGTGGGTGGTGCTCATGGGTTCCTTACTCCTGAAACCGAACGTGCGAGTCCGTCGACCGCCCCGTGGCCGTACGAACTCGGTGGCCCCTTCCGTCGCTGTTCACATAGTGAGCTGTGGTGATCGGTAGTTGCACGTCTACCGCCACTATGTGAACACGAACACACCCCCTCCTGTCAAGCTCGCCGGGGTGATCCGACGGCGGGACAATCGCGCACGAACGCCCGCGACCCGCACCGCCTTCGGGGGCGGTGCGGGTCGCGGGTGGGGTGATGTGTGGTGGTGTCGCGCCGTATCGACGCAGGTCGGTCCCGGATCGGGCCGGATGGTCAGCGAGTGTGACGGCTCAGTTGGGCAGCGGTCGCCAGGGTTGCGTCGATGCAGGTGTCGATCAGTTCACGCGAGGCGCTGATGATCGTCAGGCAGGCCGGCGGTTCGTTCTCGGCATGGGCCAGCGGCACACCGAGCCCCCAATATCCCTGCATCACCTCGCCGTAGCTCACCACGTATCCGGTACGTCGGCCCTCGGTGACCCGTGGATCCTCACCGGGACGGGGTGGCAGGGCTGTGAGCAGCGCATATCCCGCCGCGCCGTGGTCGAGCGGATGGCGCCCGCCCTCGCGGAACGAGACGCGGACGGCCGAGTTCGACGGCTCGGCGACCATCACCGCGACCGCGTCGTCGGTCTCGGCGACGAACAGGGCGACGCTCGCGTCGAGGCGATCGGCGAGTTCCTGCATCGGGCCCGCGGCCACTTCGCGCAGGCTCGAATACACCGTGCGGGCCAGCGCCGCGAGTCCTCCGCCGGCCCGGAATCGGCCGTCGGGACCGCGGTTGATCAGGCGGAAGTCGGCGATCGTCGCCAGTAGTCGGGTGGCGATGCTGCGGTGCACTCCGAGGCGCTCGGCCACGTCCTGAATGGTCAGTCCACCAGGGGAATTCGCCACCAGCTCCAACGCGGTGAGGCCGCGTGCGAGCGTCTGGGTGCCGGCTGCCCGCGCGGGTGCCGCGGAGGTCGGTGGGGTCGGATCGCCCGACGTCGTTTCGATGGAGGCCACGGCCACAGCTTAAGGTGACATTGTGCACATGGCGTGTGATCGGCTGTGTCGCGCGGTGAGCCGGGAGGATGTTGACATATTCCGTGAGCGCTGTCACCCTTGTGCATCACGAGCGCATCGAAGCCCCGTCGGCGCCTCGACTCTCACTTCGTCCACCTCTGACTTCCGGAGTTCACGCCCGGTCGTGACGGTGACGATCCCGTTCATGCGTGACCCGCCTCATGCACCCCTGCGATATCCGTTCGCTGCGACCGGACATGCGGGCAGGAGTGTGCCCTCGTCGAGGGAGTCGGGGAGCGCGTGCTGTGAAAGGCAACCCCCTCATGGATATTCGCGAAGCCATTCGCACCCAGCCGATGCGCCAGTATCAGATCCAGACCATCGTCATCTGCTTCTTGCTGTGCATGGTCGACGGATTCGAGATCCTCATCATGGCGTTCGTGGCGCCCCACCTCAGTGACGACTGGAACCTGTCGTCGGTGGAGGTCGGCTATCTGCTCAGCGCCGGGCTGATCGGTACGGCGGTGGGCGCCTTCGCGCTCTCGCCGCTGGCCGACCGGTACGGTCGCCGGCCGATGACCATCGCCTGTCTCGTCGTGATCACCATCGGCATGGCGCTGTCGACGATCGCCGCCGACCCCGGTCAGCTGATCGCGTTCCGCGCCTTCGCCGGCCTGGGTATCGGTGGTCTCGTCGCCAACCTCAACATCCTGGTGTCGGAGAACAGCAGTGACCGCCGGCGCGGCCTGGCGCTCGGACTCTACGGTGCCGGCCTGCCCGGCGGTGTGGCCCTCGGTGGCGCCATCTCGGGCGTGCTGATCTCGCAGTTCGGGTGGCGTTCGGCCTTCCTGTTCGGAACCATCGTCACCGCCATCCTGCTCGTCGTCGTCATCCGGGCGATGCCCGAATCGATCGAGTTCCTCGTCGACAAGCGCCCGAAGAATGCGCTGGCAAAGTACAACGCCATCGCGGGCAAGCTCGGATACGAACCGGCGCAAGAGCTTCCGGAGCCGGTTGCGGCCAAGAACGTGCGTGGTGTGAAAGGCGGTCTGTTCGCCGGCATCATGCGGCGCCGCACCATCATGCTGTGGATCGGCTACTCCTGCCTGATGGCGTCGTTCTACTTCGTCAACACCTGGACCCCCAAGCTGCTGACCGACGCCACCGGCGACTCGGGCATGGGCACCACCGCGGGTGTGCTGATCAACGTCGGCGGCGTGATCGGCGCGCTGATCTTCGCCTCGCTCACGCTGATCCTGCGCCCGCGCATCGTCAACACCCTGCTGCTGCTCGGCGGCGCGATCGTCTTCGTCGCCTACGCCAACGGATTCGAGATCGTCGCGCTGGGCATGGTGCTCGCGGTGTTCGTCGGACTGACGGCCAACGGCGGTGTCGCCGGGTTCTATGCGATCAGCCCGTCGGTCTACCCTGCGGCCGTCCGCGGCACCGGGGTGGGTCTGATGATCGGTATCGGACGACTCGTGTCGATCGTCGCCCCGATCGTCACCGGCTACCTCCTCGGCGCCGGCTGGACCCCGCAGGGCCTCTATGTCCTGTTCGGTGCGGTGCTCGTCGTCGCGGCCGTCTTCATGTTCGGACTCGACCGCAGCTACCGCGGACGCAGCGAGAACCCGGAGACCCCCGACGCCCCGGCCACACAAGTCTCAGTAGGCTTCACGTACAAGTTGGGCGAGACTGCACATGATCGGAAGTGGCGCGTGCTGCGTCTCGGGTCTTGTCGTAGTCGGGCCAGCCCGTGAACTTGTGTGCCCGGTGCGTTGTGGACGAGGGGAGTTTCCGGGGTAGCCGTGCCACTCCTGCCAACACGGTGACACCGCCGCGTTTGATCCGGTTTAGTCGCGCGCCCGGTGAGTGGACCGATTGGAACCACTCGATGAGAAGGTCAATCAGGTGCTCCATCTCGGGATCGTCGCGGAAGTGATCGACCAGGGCGATCAACTCGCGTGGGTTCACACTGGTGGCCGGATCGAGCAGTTTGGCTACGACTGTGCGCTGGCCGGTCAGTGACTTCACGACGTAGTTGATTCCCCGTTCCCGATCCTCGCCCGTCACCAGTTCGCGCACGTCCACATCTGCGGCACTGACAATTCCTGCGGACTCGATAGCCGGGGCCGAAGTCGGCAACCAGATGATCGCGTGCAGATTCGGCCACCACCGCGCCGAGTTGCCGCTAGTGGTGTGTCTCGCAAATAACCGTCTACATGTTGCGTACAATTCTCTGTATGAGTGGGCGAGCTGCGGCACCGTTGCCGTTGACCGATGGTGAGCGCGAGACGTTGGAGAGGTTGACCCGCAGCCAGCGGGTTCCGCATCAGCAGGTGCTGCAGGCCAGGGTGTTGTTGCTGGCCTCGGACGGGGTCGCCAACATCCGGATTGCCGAGGAGGTTGGGGTCCGCGCGGCCACGGTGCGGGCCTGGCGGAGCCGGTTCGGCGAGGACGGTTTGGCCGGTCTGGGTGTGATTCGCAAGGGTCGGGGTCGACGGTCGTCGATCAGCGCGGAGACGGTCGCCGAGATCGTACGGTTGACCACGACCACGACACCGCCGGGGCAGACGCATTGGTCGTGTCGGACGATGGCGCAGCGAGTGGGGGTGAGTTCTTCTACAGTGCAACGGATTTGGTCGGATCTTGACGTGAAACCGCATCGAGTCGACACGTTCAAGGTATCCAATGACCCCCGATTCGAGGAGAAGCTGATCGATGTGGTCGGGTTGTATCTGAACCCGCCGGAGAAGGCGATCGTGCTCTGTATGGATGAAAAGTCCCAGATCCAGGCATTGGACCGGACCCAAGCGTCGCTGCCGATGGTTGCCGGTCGCGCCGGGACCATGACCCACGACTACAAACGCAATGGCACGACCACCTTGTTCGCTGCGTTGGACGTGCTCACCGGTACCGTGATCGGCCAGTGCCTGTCGCGTCACCGGCACGAGGAGTTCATCACGTTCCTCAACACCATCGACCGTCAGGTCCCGGCCGGGTTGCAGGTGCATCTGATCCTGGACAACTACGCCACCCATAAACACCCGAACGTGCAGAAATGGAGGAAGCGGCACACGCGGTTTCATTTCCATTTCACCCCGACCTCATCATCGTGGCTCAACCAGGTAGAGCGCTGGTTCCGCGAGCTGACCGACAAGAACCTCCGCCGCGGGATCTTCCCCAGCGTGCCCGAGCTGATCGCCAGTATCGAGTCATACATGAACGCACACAACGACAATCCGAAGCCCTACATTTGGACCGCCACCGCCGAATCCATCCTCGCCAAAGTTGCCCGCGCACGCGCAACACTCGAACAAGTAGCCAACTAATTCAGAGACACACCACTAGTGGTTCGTGTCGTTAGTTCCTAAATTCTTGTGGATTTGTGAGAATTACCGCATGGCGAATTCTCCGGCCCCAGCATTGATCCTTCGGGATGGTGATCGGGATGTGTTGTTGTCGTGGACGCGTGCCACGACGATCTCTTCGGGCCTGGCGTTGCGTGCCCGGATCGTGTTGCTGGCCGCTGACGGGCTCGCGAACGCACCGATCGCGGACGCAACCGCAACGACCACGACAACGGTATGGAAGTGGCGTAAACGCTATATCCAGCAAGGCATATGCGGTCTCGACGATGCCCCTCGGACCGGGACCCCGACATGTCGATCCCGAACGGATCATCACCACAACTCTGAAGCCACCACCGAAGAAGTACGGGGTCACCCACTGGTCCTCACGGTTGCTGGCCGAGCACCTCGGTATCGGTAACGCCACGGTGGCCCGGGCATGGCGGGCCTACGGGGTACAACCCTGGCGAGCCGAGACATTCAAGTTCTCCACCGACCCGGAGTTGGTAGCCAAGGTCACCGACGTGGTCGGGGGAGTATCTGGCCCCACCAGACAATGCGATCGTGCTGTGTGTGGACGAGAAAAGCCAGATCCAAGCGTTGGACCGGACCGCCCCCATGCTGCCGGTCCGGCCCGGTGATGTGGAACGACGTACCCATGACTACAAGCGTCACGGGACGACGACGTTGTTCGCCGCGTTGGAGATCGCGACCGGACAAGTCACCGCAGCAGTCAAGCCGAAACACCGGCGCCAGGAGTTCCTGTCGTTCCTCCGGCAGATCGACCGCGCCTACCCTGACCAGGAACTGCACGTGGTCATGGACAACTACGCCACCCACAAGACCCCCGAAGTACGGGCCTGGCTACAGGCGCACCCGAGGTTCCACACCCATTTCACCCCGACTTCGGGTTCCTGGCTCAACCTGGTCGAGGTGTGGTTCGCGATCATCGACCGGCAAGCGATCCGCCGCGGCATCTTCACCAGCGTCACCGACCTCAACGCCAAGATCCGGCAATTCATCACCGGCTGGAACAATCGGAAACACCCATTCGTCTGGACCAAGACCGCCGATGAAATCCTGAAAAAGGCCAACCGTCAAACAATTTCAGAAACGAACCACTAGCGAACTTCACCGGGGTTTCCAGGACGTGCCCGAGGTACCGGCCACCGTGGGGACGGATCGAGTCAAGGACATCATGACGGCGCTCATCGAAATTCCCCAGTGATGCTCATCTGAATTCCCCACCCGTGTGGCTCCGCCAGAGTAGGCGGGCCTCCCGGGATGCTGATGGTCTCTGACCACTCACCAGCACACGGGAGGCCCGCTTTCATGGTGACACGGGAGGAAGATGTGGAAGTACATGCTTTGCATAAACGGGGGTGGACGATCTCGGCGATCGCCCGCCATACCGGGCACGACAGGAAGACGATCCGGGCCTACATCAACGGCGATCGCGTTCCGGGTGAGCGCAAGAAGCCGGCGGTCGATCCGTTCGAGCCGTTCGTGGCCTATGTGCGGGCGCGGTTGGTCGAGGATCCGCATTTGTGGTCGCGTACGTTGTGCGACGAGCTCGAGGATCTGGGCTACACGCAGTCGTATCAGACGTTGACCCGCCAGATCCGCCAGCGCGGGCTGCGTCCCCGGTGCGAGGAGTGCGCGCAGGTGACCGAACGCGCGAACGCGGTCATCGATCACCCGCCGGGTGAAGAGACGCAATGGGATTGGGTTGAACTGCCGAACCCTCCTGCGCAATGGGGTTGGGGTGCAACGGTATTCCTGCTTGTCGGGTCGCTGGCGCATTCGGGTCGCTGGCGCGGCTCTCTGGCGCCGGATATGACCCGCCCGCAGGTGATCGCCGGCCTCGACCGCATCACCCGCCGACTCGGTGGTGTCACCAAGAAGTGGCGGTTCGATCGGATGGCCACGGTGTGTCACCCCTCGACCGGGGCGTTGACCGCCGAGTTCGCGGGCGTGGCCAAGCATTACGGCGTGTCGGTGGCCGTGTGCCCACCCCGGCGTGGGAATCGTAAAGGGGTGGTGGAGAAGGCCAATCACACTGCCGCGCAACGGTGGTGGCGCACTCTGCCGGATGAGATGAGTGCGATCGAGGCGCAAGCCAGTTGCGACACGTTCTGCCGGACCCGTTCCGATGTGCGGATGCGGCGCACCAAAGACGGGCGGGCGAACGTGGCCACCGTGGCCGCACGCGAGCCGCTGAGCGCCCCGCCAGCGGCCCCGTATTCCGCCACGGTCACCGAGACCCGGACCGTGTCCCGGCAGGCGCTGGTGGCGTGGCGAGGCAACCAGTACTCGGTGCCCCCAGAACTGGTGATGAGCGAGGTGACTGTCAGTGAACGTCTCGGTGACGGGCACATCGACATTGCCACCGAGTCGGGAATCGTGATCGCCCGCCACCGCCTGGCCCCGGCCGGGGCGGGGGCACAGGTTCGTGACCACGGGCATGTCCTGGCTCTGGATACCTTCGCCAAGGCCGCCACCGCCTCGGCCACCGGGCGGCCGCATCGCCGCAAGGAACGCATCCCACCCGGCCAGACCGCACGCGATGCAGCAGAAGTATTGCGCCACAACAACACAACCAACACCACCACCGACGATTCCGCCGAGACGTCGGTGATCGATCTCAGCGTCTACGAACGCGCCGCACAGAACAGGACCTCCCTTCCATGACCACCACCAACAACTTGACCCGAGTCAGCACGTCCAATACTGTTGAACCGCAACCACAATCAGCGATCTCGGTGTATCAGCAACTGCGTGGGCACCTCGCGGTGCTCAAACTCGACGCCGCCGCCGAAGCATTGCCGCAGGTGTTGCAGACCGCTGGCGAGCAGGACTGGTCGATGACCCAGACCCTCGAGCACCTGCTGGGCATCGAGGTCGATGCGACCGAGGCCCGTCGACTGGCCGGGCGGTTGCGGTTCGCCTGCCTGCCCACCCCGGCCACCCTCGAGGGGTTCGACTACGACGCCGCGCCCGGTGTGGACCGGGCGCTGATCGGCGAACTCCGAACCTGCGCCTACCTCGAGTCAGCGACCAACGTGCTGCTCGTCGGCCCACCCGGGACCGGCAAAACGCACCTGGCCGTCGGGTTGGCCCACGCCGCGGTGCACGCCGGATATCGCACCTATGTGACCACCGCGGCCGACCTCGCCGCCCGCTGCCACAAAGCCGCGATCGAGGGCAGGTGGGCCACCTGCATGCGGTTCTTCGCCGGACCGACTCTGCTGGTGATTGACGAACTTGGCTATCTTCCGTTGCCCGCCGAAGCCGCATCCGCACTATTTCAGGTTGTGGCGCAACGATATTTGAAAACCAGCATCGTCATCACTACCAACCGGTCAGTCGCTGAATGGGGCGAAGTCCTCGGCGACACCACCGTCGCCGCGGCCATGCTCGACCGACTCCTGCACCGCTCAGTCGTACTCAAACTCGACGGCGACTCCTACCGACTCCGCGACCACCACGCCCGCACCCAAAACCAGCGGGCAGCTACCGCGCCGACACGCAGATCGCTACAGTAGGAGCCGCCCACAGGTGGGGAATTTCAGTGAGCACACCTGAGGAATTTTTCTGAGCCTCGTCAATCATGCAGGCCGTTGTAGGCCGTGGCGATCATCGGTGTCAGATCAGCCGAGGTCTGTGATGTGGTGGTGACCAGGTACACGCGGCCATCGGTGAGGTTGTCGAGCAGGGTTCGTATCCCGTCTGCGAGCCGCTGGCCGATTTCGTACCCGTTCGCCGGACAACTCACCTGGCGGCACGAATGGAACTTGGTCAGAGCGGCGCTGGCGTGGATCAGTGGAATGTCATTCCCGAGGTCCACCATTACCGGTTTCTCGGACTTGCAGGAGATGAGGATCATCAGGGCCGAGAGAATCTTCTCAGTGTGCCGGTGAGAGGCACCCCGCGCCAGGTCGCGTGCAAGGTACAGATCATCGAAGTTCTGGTAAGGGTCACTAAACAGACGGCTTGCGATGATTGTCGCGGCAGTCTCCCGAACTCCGGCGCTGAGTTTCCGGGTGGATTTCGGCTGAGGTGAGTCGAGCATTTTCTTGTCTTCCGTGACGGGTGGAAGAGTTATGCCGGTCATTTGCGGGTGACGAGCAGAACTCAGGTTTCGTCTGGAAGATAGGGGGAACGTTCACCCTCGCTGGAACAGTCGGTTTCGGTGGCTGAGTTTGAGGCGGCGCGACTATAATGGAATTGCGGGTGACGGCTTGGAATTTGGTCCGCCAGATTTCCCATCACAGCAGGCCTCGCGGGTTACGAGCATTTCCCGCGTGGCCTGCTTTTCTTTGTCTAGGTATTAACTGTGCACCTCAACGATTCGCCGCCTCTCTGAGCTGCTACCGACGCTCAGTGGTGGCTAATTTCCGAGTATGAGAACCGTAATACCGAAAGAGAATCAGTGATGATTAAGCCGAGGTACCCCGCACTTGCCGTATTCACACTCGCCGCTGTATTGATGGTGACCGGATGTGGATCAGGGGAAGAAGATTCCTCTCCACCCTCACAGCCGACTTCCAGGACGGCCGAATCCGTCATGCCCAAGACCACAACGACCGAGACTCGCTCCACCGACACTTCCACCCCGGAGGAGGTAACCGAGGAGCCGGTGCCGCCAGAGGAGCCGGGTCTTTCCACCGAACCACTGGCCGAGGCTGCACAGCCAGAACTACCCGAAGGCTGCGAGTGGGTTGCCGACAACGTGACCGGCAGGTTGATCGAGTCCTGTCCGTGGACGCCGAGAGGTGACATCGGCTACGACTCCGCTGAGGAACTGATGGAGGCGAACCGGCGCGGGGCTTGTGACGCCATCGGCCAGCCGTATCCCTGCTGACCACCCCACCGACCGGCGCGGCAACTGATGACGCCCTCGACCGGTCCCTTACTGTTCAATCCGACCCAAGAGAGACAGGACGACTTCGTGGCAGGTATGCGGCACTCAGGCGCACTGGAACTGACCTGGACTGACAAGGACAAGGCGCTGCTGTCAGTAGGTGACGGCAAGTACGACTACACGTTCGTCGATCCCGGCGACTACCGGGTGGCCGAGGTCCGGCTGCTCGATGAGATGGCCGAGTACCTGACCGACATCCCCGAGGAACGACCCGACGACCTGCCGTGCCCCACGTTCGACAACCTGCTGATCACCGGCGACGGTATGCACGTCCTGGATTCATTGGCGAAGATTCCCGAGTACGCCGATACCTACCTCGGTCAGGTGAAACTGGTCTACATCGACCCGCCGTTCAATACGGGTAAGGCGTTCGATAACTACGACGACAACATCGACCATTCGATCTGGCTGACCATGCTCAGGGACCGGCTGAATCAGATCAAGCCACTGCTGGCGAAGGATGGGTCAGTCTGGGTTCATCTGGACGACGTGGAGGTTCACCGATGCCGGATGGTGATGGATGAAGTGCTCCGGCCCGACAACTTCGTTGCGGAGGTCGTGTGGCAGAAGGCTGACTCTCCACGGTCAAGTGGTGAGTTCTCTGACGATCACGACATCATTCTCGTATATCGGAGTTCCGAAAAGTTCGAGACAAATCGCTTTCCCCGAAGCGCCGAAGACAATAAGCGATTCACAAACCCAGACAATGATCCGAAGGGGCCGTGGTTTGACGACAATCCAACCGCAAACAAGGGGGATGGGCGAGGGGGAATGTGCTATGCGATTCAGAATCCGCTGACGGGTGAAATGCAATACCCGGGAAACTCTCGGCATTGGAGTCTCAGTCAGGCGGACATTCTCGCCTCGATGAACGAGTGGGCGCCGTATAAATTGGAAGATCTCAACGACGCTCGAAGAAGGGCGGAGATTGAGGGCGTGCCCGTCGAGAGGGTTAAGCAGGGGATAAAGGCAATCGTCCTAGATGTCCCCCTGGACGAGGCTCGCCGCCTTGTCGAACAACGTCGGAACGCGGGTCCGTTGCCGCAATATCTGATCCGCTCGAAGGGCAGTATCGGTAGGAAGATGTATATCCCCACTACTGGGCGGGTGCCGCGAACGTGGTGGTCGAATGATGAGGTCGGACACAATCGCGAGGCGAAGGCTGAGATTAACGCACTCTTTCCAGAGACTAAGGCTTTCGACACCCCCAAGCCCGAACGTCTGCTGCAACGAATCATCCACATCGCTACCGATCCCGGTGACATCGTTCTCGACTGCTTCGCCGGTTCCGGCACCACTGCTGCTGTGGCGCAGAAGATGGGGCGGCGCTGGGTCACCAGCGAACTGCTGCCCGAGACGGTTTCCCGATACACGCTCCCGCGTTTGCAGAAGGTGATCGACGGTGACGACCCCGGAGGTATCACCACCACGACCACCCGTGTCGCTGCTGATGAGGTGGAACTGCCGAACGGGGTGAATCCCGAGGTCGCTCAGGAGTTCACCACCGTCCTCGGCAAGTTCGCCAAGGAAGTCGAGATTCCCCTCGATGTGTTCAAGGCGACCGCGAAGGTCGTTCGCACACAGGGCAAGTCCGATACTCCGGCACTTGATCCCGAGGAGCAGAAGACTCTGCTGCGGCTGCTGGGCAAGGTCGGCAAGGCTGCGGCTTCCAGCGATGACGAAGAGGCGACAATCGACCTCATGCCCGAGGCGCTGCGGGCGATCCGCAAGGCGTCGAAGACTCGTGACGAAGTGACGACGAACTGGCACGGTGGCGGTGGCTTCCGGCACCTGGTGGTCCGCGAATCCATGTTCGTTGAGGAGCAGGGGCGGGTGTTCCTGGCTGATTGGGCTTGCAACGGAGAGTTGACCGAAGCCATGTGTGCTCAGTTGGGAGTGCGGTACCGGCCCGAGGGAATCTTCGCCGCCTCCCAGGGCAAGACGTTCTACGTCATCGTTGATGGTTTGGTGCGCGCCTCCACCATCGCTTCGATCACTGATCTTCTCCCCGAGGGAAAGGTCGTTTCAGTGTGGGCTACCCAGGTCGATCCCGAGGCTGCTGACGCGCTCAGGACGGCCCGGAAAGGTTCGACCCTCCACACCATCCCGGCCTCGGTCCTGGACCGCTACAGGCGCTCCCAGGCCACCCGTTCCCCGTTCCGGCGTGAGGCGGTTCGACCCGCGCCCAACACCACCCCGGCTCCCGCCGAAGGAGAGACCCGATGACCTACCCGAGCCTGGCAGACACCGATCTTGTCGCAGAAATCAGCGCGCGTCTGGACATGAGGGAGCCGAACCGCGCGGCTCTGGAATCGGTGGCCCTGGCGACCTCGCGCCATTTCGATGTAGAGCACGAGCCGCCACCGTTCGAGTGTGTCGTGGATTCGGCTACCGGCGTGGGCAAGACCTATGTGATGGCGGGATTGATCGAATACTTCTCGCAGATCGAGACACCGGTGCGAAACTTCCTGATCCTGGCACCGGGCCGGACCATCCGCGATAAGACCATCGACAACTTCACCCCCGGTCACCGTAAGTCACTGACCGGCTCGATGGTCTCGCGCCCGTACCTCGTCACTGCTGACAACTTCAAGTCACCGGCAACGGTCGCGGCGATGGCCGACACCACGAAGGTCAAACTCTTCGTCTTCTCGGTTCAGGCGCTCACCTCGAAGACTGGCGATGGCCGAGCCACCCATGAGTTCCAGGAGACTTTGGGCGGCTCCCTGTACAAGCACCTGGCCGACCTTGAAGACCTGGTGATCCTGGCCGACGAGTCCCACTGCTACCGGTCGCCAGCGTTCGCCAAGACCATTACCGACCTCACGCCCGAGGTGGTGATCGGGATGACCGCAACGCCGCTTCGGAAGGAGGAGCCGCTGGTGGTCTACCGGTACCCGCTCGCCAAGGCTATCGAGGACAAGTTCGTCAAGACTCCCGTCCTGGTGGCTCGTCACGATGACCGCAAAGACTCCGCTACCAAACTCCTTGACGGAGTGACGCTGCTGCGTTGTAAGGCCGACATCGCTCGTGCGTATTGCGAAGAGAACGACCTGCCTACGGTCAATCCCGTCATGCTGGTGATCGCAGAGAATACGAAGGCTGCTGACGAGTTCCGGGACATCCTCGATTCCGAGAGTTTCGACAACGGTGCCTGGATCGACAAGACCTTACTAGTCCACTCGAATCTCACCGGGGACGAGAAGGAAGACGCGCTCGCAGCACTGGACGCGGTGGAAGACCCGGATTCTCTGGTGCGGATCATTATCAGCGTCGGCATGTTGAAGGAAGGCTGGGACGTGAAGAACGTCTGGGTCATCGCGTCTATGCGTCCGTCCATCTCGTCGGTGTTGACCGAACAGACGCTTGGGCGCGGTATGAGGTTGCCGTTCGGTTCCTACACCGGGGTGAAGTTCCTCGACTCGCTGGAAGTGCTCGCCCACGAGCGGTACGAGGAAATCTTGAAGAAGCGTGAGTCTCTGAACGAGGAGTTCGTGGACTATGCGGTGTGGATGAGCAGTCGCACCGACGCCGAAGGCAACACGATCATCGACAGGAACCAGACCGATCCGGTCACACCGCCGATCTTCCCTCCGTCAGGCGGAGACAGCACTGGGGGACAGGCGAATCCTGAGCCGGCTCCGGTTTCAGGGGATGACGACGAAGACTTCCTTACCCCTACCGATCCAGGGACACCCTCCGAACCAGTCGCCGTGAAGCCCCTGGAAGAGGTGACCGCCGAAGCCGAGCGTCAGGCACGCGAAGCGGCAGAGAAGCAGTCGCGCGTTCACCTGGTGATCGCTGAACGCGAGACGATCATGTTGCCGTATGTGGACCAGAGGGTCACCTCCCCGGAAGTCACCCTCAACCAGATCACCGACCTCGCCCCGTTCACCAAACTCGGGTCGGACATTGGAGTCTCGGCCTCGGGCGACTTGAAGCGGACACGGTTGGAAGCAACGGACGGGAAACTGACTGGGGTGGGCGACGACTATCAGGTCCGTGCGGGTCGCCTCGACATCCCGTTGAAGACCACCCGCGAAGACCTCATCACCGCGATCCTCAATACGCCGGGAGTTCCAAGCAAGCCGACTGAACTCGGTGCGGCGAGAGGTCTCGCTGACGCGGTGATCGAAGGAATGGGTGAGAACGCGGGAGCGTACCTGTCGGCTTACCTTGACAGTGCGAAGCAACGCACCTCCCGTCTGGTGCGCGAGACGTTGCTCAATGCGGCCACTCAGGGCGTGGCATACGAGGACCAGGTACTCACCGCCTCGCTCGACTCCCCGCGCAAGATCACCAAGAAACATGTGGGGTGCGACCGTGCGACGTTCGACCGTGCTCTCGCCTATGAGGGATGGAAGCGATCCTTGTATCCGGCAGCGACGTTCCACTCCTCTCCTGAGTACAAGACCGCTCAGGTGATCGACAATGCCGAGGAAGTCATCGTCTGGGCGCGACTGCACACCAACGATGTGCCGATCCGCTGGACCCGCGAGGGAAAGAACTACAACCCGGATTTCGTGGTGATTGAAGAGGTCGAAGGTAAGCGGTGCGCGTGGCTTGTCGAAGTCAAGTCCGACAAGGACGCTCCGACTGCCGAAGTCCAGGGGAAGCGAAAAGCCGCGAAGGTCTGGGCGAATATCGTCAACCACTCCGACGCCACCCCTGACACCACGTGGGGTTATCTGCTCCTCACGGAGACTGACATCAATCAGTCGCACGAATCCTGGCCCCGGATGAAAGCGCTGGGGTCGTAGACAGAAGTCGCGGGCGAGCCAGCGATCCTGGGCGGGTGCGCGGAAAAGTGGTCACCCCCACCGCTCGTGGTGGTGGCAGCAACTGGGTGTGGGGGATTTTAGTCCTAACCCCTGACTTGGGATTATGGCATGATAGAACCATTTTAATTCCCCAATCCCAGCAAACTGCCAAAATGCCACATCTTTTTCAAAGGAAAACTAACCCTGTGATTCACAGCGAATCCTCAGAAATAGTATCACTCACTCCGTTCCCAACACCATCCCCGAGTATCCACTCCCAATGAATCATTACCTATCTCATCCTTCGATAGCTAACCGGTATCATTAGTTTTCCTACCATCCGAAATGATGATTCATTCCGTTCACCTCCGAGGACACCTATCAGAGGGATACTATCCCCGGTCACTACGTTCCCTCAATGGATAGTATCCCTCTGATAGGTATCCTCTACGGTTCACTTCATGAATCATCATTCTGTTTTTTCTTTCCCCTGGCTATCGCCAGTGGATTGCTACTACCGGGAAATCTAGTAAGGGGAGATGTGTAACTTTTCCCCTTACTAGATTTCCCGGTAGTAGCACATGGGTGGGGGTCTGGGGGAGGGCGGCGCGAACGGACGGGGCGGTGACCAGGGGGTTTAAGTAATCTCTCAGGAGAGGTTCGATTGGGGATGTGGTGGAAAGGGGGTGGTGAGAAAATCTGTTTGGAAAATCCCCCACTCCCAACCCCACCACCCAGCACGCGGCGCGGGCGGGTCTACCTGCCGGTTTAATGGCTCGCTCGCTGTCGCCAGTCGCCGGATACGATCTGCTGATTGTGGGATCGAGAAAATCGAATCAGAACAAGAAGGTGCGGGAACAGAAGGCGCGGGAGAAGGCACGACGTGAGACTCGTCGTGCTGGTTCGCGCCGGGTTGACGAACTCGCTCAGGCACGTGCGGTTCTGACGCGCGCACTTGTGCCATCACGTGAGCGCATTGATAGCCGCGTTGAGGACGCGCGCGTGTTCGAGCGGTGGCGTGTCGCTCCGTCGCCACCCGAGGATGGCTCTTCGTTGACGCTTGATGATTCCGGTGAATGGTCGGGCGAGGTGTGCGAACTCGTGTCGGATTCGGTCGTGTTCGACCATGCGTTGTTCCCCGCGATGGCTGCTGCCGAGAACCTGACCACGGTTGTTGCGGCGGTGGACGAATGGGACGGCACCGGGGATGTGCGGAGTGTGTCGGTGGTGACGTTGTGCCGCGCGGTGATGGAAGCGGCGGCTCGCACGATCTGGCTGCTGTCGAGCGAAGACCGCGATGAAAGACGCGCTCGCGCACTGCGGGTCACTAAGGATGAGATGGTCCGGCAGAAGAAGTTCGCTGAGGCGTTGGCTACCAGTGAAGGCACAGAGGATCGCGCGGCAGGCTTGGCTAGGTGCATGAAGGTTCTCGATGTGCTCGATGTTCAGGGTGTCCGGGGCGCGTTGAAGATGGAGCAGATGATCGACTACGCAGCGGCGTGGGTTGACGAGACTGCACCCAACCGGGAGAACCGCCCGATGTCTGAGCACGTCAAGGCGATGTACTCGATCACCTCGGGAGTGGCCCACGGTCACACCTGGCCGACGCGGTACCTCGATGGGACGACTTCGCTCTTCAACGTCATCGCTGACTGTCTCTATGTCGCGGTGACCTTGCTCAGTGGTGCGGTTGTCCTCTACGAGGCGCAGGCCAGCGCGACCGGGAACATCAGTTCAAAGTGTCCGGCGACCTTGCGGGACGCGGCGCGTGCGACATACCCGAAGTACGCCGCGCCCGGTGCGGATGGTGGGCAGTGACACTCGGTAGGCTGACCTCATGCGATCCGCGCTGGTGCTGAACACCTCTGCGCTGGCCGACTTGTACTCGAAGACGTACTGCACTTGTACACGACCCCCGCTCGGTAGCATGTATGCCGGGGTAGAAAGGCTTTAGCTGTGGCTGAGTTCATTTACACAATGAAGAAGGTGCGCAAGGCGCACGGCGACAAGGTCATCCTCGACGACGTCACCATGTCCTTCTTCCCGGGCGCCAAGATCGGCGTGGTGGGCCCCAACGGCGCCGGTAAGTCCTCGATCCTGAAGATCATGGCGGGTCTGGACCAGCCGTCCAACGGTGAGGCCTTCCTCGATCCCGAGGCCACCGTCGGCATCCTGCTGCAGGAGCCGCCGCTCAACGAGGAGAAGACGGTCAAGCAGAACGTCGAGGAGGGCCTCGGCGAGATCAAGGTCAAGCTCGACCGGTTCAACGAGATCGCCGAACTGATGGCCACCGACTACTCCGACGAGCTGATGGAGGAGATGGGCAAGCTCCAGGAGGAGCTCGACCACGCCGACGCCTGGGACCTCGACAGCCAGCTCGAGCAGGCGATGGACGCGCTGCGTTGCCCGCCGGCCGACTCCCCGGTGACCCACCTGTCCGGTGGTGAGCGCCGCCGCGTCGCACTGTGCAAGCTGCTGCTCAGCAAGCCCGACCTACTGCTCCTCGACGAGCCCACCAACCACCTCGACGCCGAGAGTGTGCTCTGGCTCGAGCAGTTCCTCGCGAGCTACCCGGGCGCCGTCCTGGCCGTCACCCACGACCGGTACTTCCTCGACCACGTCGCCGAGTGGATCTGTGAGGTCGACCGCGGCAAGCTGCACCCGTACGAGGGCAACTACTCCACCTACCTGGAGAAGAAGGCCGAGCGCCTCGAGGTGCAGGGCAAGAAGGACCAGAAGCTGCAGAAGCGCCTCAAGGAGGAGCTCGCCTGGGTCCGTTCCGGTGCCAAGGCCCGCCAGACCAAGAACAAGGCACGTCTGGCGCGGTACGAGGAGATGGCGATCGAGGCGGAGAAGACCCGCAAGCTCGACTTCGAGGAGATCCAGATCCCGACGCCGCCGCGTCTGGGCGACATCGTGGTGGAGGTCTCGCACCTCGACAAGGGCTTCGAGGGTCGCGTCCTGATCAAGGACCTGTCGTTCACGCTGCCGCGCAACGGCATCGTCGGCGTGATCGGCCCGAACGGTGTCGGTAAGACCACACTGTTCAAGACCATCGTCGGACTCGAGCAGCCCGACTCCGGGTCGGTCAAGGTCGGCGAGACGGTCAAGCTGAGCTACGTCGACCAGAGCCGCGCCAACATCGACCCCAAGAAGACGGTGTGGGAGGTCGTCTCCGACGGACTCGACTACATCGAGGTCGGCCAGAACGAGATGCCCTCACGTGCCTACGTGTCGGCCTTCGGGTTCAAGGGCCCGGATCAGCAGAAGCGGTCGGAGGTGCTCTCCGGTGGTGAGCGCAACCGCCTCAACCTGGCGCTCACCCTCAAGGAGGGCGGCAACCTGATCCTGCTCGACGAGCCGACCAACGACCTCGACGTCGAGACCCTCGGCTCGCTGGAGAACGCGCTGGAGAAGTTCCCCGGTTGCGCCGTCGTGATCTCCCACGACCGCTGGTTCCTCGACCGCACCTGTACCCACATCCTGGCGTGGGAGGGCAATGTCGAAGAAGGACAGTGGTTCTGGTTCGAGGGCAACTTCGAGGCCTACGAGGCCAACAAGGTCGAGCGCCTGGGCGCCGATGCGGCCCGCCCGCACCGGGTGACCCACCGCAAGCTCACCCGCGACTGACCTCACGAGTCGTAACCGACGGCCCCGGCGCACAGATGTGCGCCGGGGCCGTCGGCGTCCTGCGGCAGACCCGCACTCGCCGACCCGTGTCGCCCCCGCACGCGGCCGGCGCGCACGGCCCGTCGGATATGTCCGCCGATACCCGTTGAGTTCCGGCCGCGAGGCCGCGAAAAGGCTAGGCTCGCGAGTGAGGCCGCAGGTTCCGGTCGCGGCGCCACCGGTTGCCCGTGAGGGGATGATTTTTCGTTGTCTGACGTTATTTCGCTTCTGCCACAGGTCATTCCGAACTATCTTGCCGCGTCGGTCGGTGCGGTCGGCGACACCGGCCACCACGGTCGGGACACGATCGACCCGGATACGCTCGACACCGACGCGGTGGAGCGGATCCGTCGCCATCTCGAGATCGCCGGCGTTCGGGCGCCCGGGCAGTCGATCGTCGACGTCACCACCGCGTCGTCCGGCGGCACCGAGGTCGTGGTGGTCAACGACGACATGCCGCTGCTGGTCGAGGCGGTGCTGGCGACCCTGGAAGGCCACGGGCTCAGCGCGGTGCGGATCGATCACCCGATCCTGTCGGTGACCCGCGATGCGGGCGGGGTGCTCACCGATGTGTCCGGGGTCCGCAGCGGAACCCTCGAGTCGTGGATCTCGGTGTCGGCGCTGACCACCCACGGCCGGATCGACGACGCCCGGTTGCGCACCGACCTGCTCGACGTGATCGGCCGGGTCGCCGATGTCGACGAGGACGCCGGATCGATGCGGACCGCACTCGGTGCGTGCGCATCGGCCTGCGCCGCCGACCGGCCCGCCGACGTCGCCGGTCTCACCGCCGACGAGCGCGGGGAGTACGCCCGGCTGCTCGAATGGTTCGCGGGCAACCACTTCGTGCCCCTCGGCAGTGCACGGATCGATGCGTCCGGCCATGCCGATGCCCGGTTGGGCATCTACCGGCCCGGGGGTGTGGAGCCGGAGTTCCCGTTGGTCACCGAGACGCCGATGGCCCCGCGGATCACCCGGGTCCACCTTGAGACCGGAATCCAGCGCTCCGACTTCCCGATCCTGCTCCAGGTGCCCACCTTCGACGCCGGCGGCACCCACACCGGTGAGTATCGCTTCCTGGGTACGTTCACTCCGTCCGGCCTGCACCAGACCGTCCAGGACGTACCGGTCCTGCGACGCAAGGTCGACGAGGTGATCGCCTACGCCGGCGTCGACGACGACTCGTTCGCCGGGCAGTCGATGATCGAACTGCTGCAGAACTATCCGCTGGTGGAGATGTTCGAGTCCAGTGCCGCGCAGCTGCACCGCCGACTCGAGGAGATGCTCGACGCGGTGGCCACCCGGTCGCTGCGTGTCTTCCTGCGGATCAACCCCGACGGTGAGGCGGCCACCGCACTCATCTACCTGCCGCGCGACCGCTACAACACCGTCGTGCGGCTCGCCCTGCAGAACGCCGTGACCGACGCCCTGCACGGATCGGCGCTGGAGTACTCCGCGCGGGTCAGCGAGATGCCCCTCGCGCAATTGCAGGTCATGGTGCGCATCGACCCGGAACTGGCGCGGTCGTGGGGCCCGGGCGACATCGGCACACCGCTGCACCGGCAACTGCAGGCGAGTCTGTCCGAGGCGATCCGCAGTTGGGACGAGCGTGTCCGTGAACTGATCGGCACCGCCGGTGACGGGATGGTCACCATGCCGCGCGGCGGGGCCGACGCGATGCTGCGGCTGATCGGATCGCTGCCGACGGACTACAAGGACCAGCGTGACCCGGCCGCCGCCGTCGGCGATCTGGCCCAGGTCGCCGGGCTCCGGCCGGGGGATCTGGCGGTGGCCCTGCGACAGCCGGGCGACGGCCGCGCCGAGGACGCGGGTGCCTGGGACTTCGCGCTCTACCTCTGCGGCGAGACCGCCACCCTGACCGACGTGTTGCCGGTGCTGCACAGCCTCGGCCTCGACGTCATCGACGAGCATCCCTACACGCTCGTGCGTCCGGACGGACAGTCCTGCCACGTCTACGAGTTCGCCGTCACCCTGGCCGCGGGGATGTCGGTGTACGCCCCCGACGGGCACGATGATCTGCCGCAACGCTTCACCCAGGCGTTCAGTCAGGTGTGGCGCGGGCGGGCGGAGGTGGACCGCTACAACGAACTGGTCATGCGGTGCGGGCTGGACTGGCGGTCGGCGGCGATGCTGCGTGCCTACGGCGGCTACCTACGGCAATGCGGATTCCCGTACAGCACAGACCATGTGGCCTCCACTCTGGGACGCCATGTGGACGTGACCCGCGGACTCGTCGCCCTGTTCGACGCGTCGTTCAGCCCGGTCCTGGCCGACGTCGCGCGGCGCGAATGGGTACTGGCCCGGCTGCGTACCGACGTCGGCGCGGTGATCAGCCTGGACGCCGATCGCATCGTGTCGGCGTTCACCGCCCTGGTCATCGCCACCGACCGCACCAATTTCTTCGTCACCGACAGCGGTGACGCGGGACCGGCGATCTGCGGTGACGACGGAAACGGGCACCGCCCGGTGATGTCGTTCAAGCTACGGCCGCGCGACATCCCGCAGGCGCCGGAACCCCGTCCGCTGCACGAGATCTACGTGTACTCGCCACGTGTGCAGGGGGTGCACCTCCGATTCGGTGACGTGGCCCGCGGTGGCCTGCGATGGTCGGACCGCCGGGAGGACTTCCGCACCGAGATCCTCGGTCTGGTCAAGGCACAGGCGGTCAAGAACGCGGTGATCGTGCCGGTCGGGGCGAAAGGCGGATTCGTGCTGACCCACCCGCCGGCCCCCACCGGGGACACCACCACCGACCGGGAGGCGTTGCGGGCCGAGGGAATCGAGTGCTATCGGATGTTCATCTCCGGGCTGCTCGACGTCACCGACAACATCGACCGGGCCACCGGCATGATCGTCCCGGCACGGTCGGTGATCCGCCGTGACGCCGACGACCCGTATCTCGTCGTCGCAGCCGACAAGGGCACGGCGTCGTTCTCCGACATCGCCAACGATGTCGCCGCGCACTACGGCTTCTGGCTGGGTGATGCGTTCGCGTCGGGTGGATCGGCGGGCTACGACCACAAAGAGATGGGCATCACCGCCCGCGGCGCATGGGAATCGGTCAAGCGGCACTTCCGCGAGATCGGTGTGGACACCCAGACCCAGGACTTCACCGTCGTCGGCATCGGCGACATGAGCGGTGACGTCTTCGGCAACGGCATGCTGCTCAGCCGCCACATCCGGCTCGTCGCCGCCTTCGACCATCGCCACGTCTTCATCGACCCGACCCCGGATGCGGCCCTGTCCTACACCGAGCGGGCACGGCTGTTCGCCCTGCCCCGGTCGTCGTGGGCCGACTACGATCCGGCGCTGATCAGTGCCGGCGGCGGGGTGTGGTCACGCGAGCTCAAGTCCATCCCGATCGGTGAACAGATCCGCGCGGCACTGGGTCTGGCCGACGACGTCACCGAACTGTCACCGCCGGAACTGATCCGGGCGGTCCTGCTGGCGCCGGTCGACCTGCTGTGGAACGGCGGCATCGGCACCTATGTGCGGGCCGGTACCGAGTCCGATGCGGAGGTCGGCGACAAGGCCAACGACGCGATCCGGGTGACCGGTGACCAACTGCGGGTCACGGTGATCGGCGAAGGCGGCAACCTCGGGGTGACCGAGCGCGGTCGGATCGAGTTCGACCTCGCCGGCGGCCGGGTGAACACCGATGCGATGGACAACTCCGCCGGGGTCGACTGCTCCGACCACGAGGTGAACATCAAGATCCTGCTCGACGCCGCGGTGTCGGCGGGGACGCTGGCGGCGGCCGACCGGAATCCGCTGCTGGAGTCGATGACCGACGAGGTCTCCGGGCTGGTGCTGGCCGACAACATCTCACAGAACTCCGAACTCGGCTTCTGCCGTGCCTTCTCGGGGGTGCGGGTGGACGTGCACTGCCGGATGCTCGATGCGCTGGCCCGCCGCGGCGTCGACCTTCATCTGGAGGCGCTGCCGGATTCGACGCAGTTGCGCAAGCGGATTGGTTCCGAGGTGGCCCGGGGCCTGACCAGCCCGGAACTCGCCACCCTGATGGCGCACGTCAAGCTGGCGACGAAATCCGATCTGCTGGCCACCGACCTGCCCGACAACGACGCCTTCGACGACCGGCTGCACGGGTATTTCCCGGTGCCGCTGCGGGATCGGTTCACCGGTGCCATCCACGCCCACCGTCTGCGCCGCGAGATCGTGACCACGGTTCTGGTCAACGACGTCGTCGACCGTGCCGGGATCACCCACCTGTTCCGGCTCGCGGAGGCCACCGGGGCGTCCACCGACGAGGCGGTGCGCGCCTTCGTCGTCGCCGAGCGCGTGTTCGGGATGCCCGATCTGCTGGAGCGGGTGCAGTCGTCGTCGGCGTCGATCGAGGCGGTCGACGAGATGATGCTGTATGCGCGGCGCCTGGTCTTCCGGGCGTCGCGGTGGCTGCTGGCGTTCCGGCCGCAGCCGCTGGCGCTGAACGCAGAGGTCACGCGCTACGGCGAATACGTCGGCTCTCTGACGGCATTGCTGGACAGCTGGTTCGGGACGGGTTCGGCCCACGACGTCGACACCCGGGTTGCGCATTACCAGTCACTGGGTGTGCCACCGGATCTCGCGCACGATGTGGCGATCAGCCTGCACCGCTTCTGCCTGCTCGACATCATCGACACCGCCGAGATCTCCGATCGCGACCCGGTGGAGGCCGGTGAGCTGTACTTCGCGGTGATGGAGCACTTCGGTCTCGAGGAACTGCTCACCGCGGTGTCCGAACTCGAACACGGTGACCGGTGGCATGCGTTGGCGCGGTTAGCGCTTCGCGACGACATGCACGGCGCGCTGCGGGCCCTGACCTTGGCGATCCTGGCGCACAGCGAGCCCGACGAGCCAGTGTCGGAGAAGATCGCCGAGTGGGAGGCGTCCAACTCCGGACGGCTCGCCCGCGTGCGCGCGATGCTCGCCGAGATCGAGGATTCGGGGAACCTCGACCTCGCCACCCTGTCGGTGGCCGCGCGGCAACTCCGTAGTGTTATTCGTTGACCGGGCTCGACCCGGCGCCGGGTGACCGGACGGACGCGACGAAGGGAACGGTGTGCTCTACGAGGACGAGGGAACGACGACCGAGCGCGGATATGTCGTCAAGGTGCCGGTCCGCTGGTCGGATATGGATGTGTTCGCCCACATCAACCACGCTCGGATGGTGACCCTCCTGGAGGAGGCCCGGATCCCGTGGCTGTTCTACGACGACCGTCCGACCGCCGATCTGCGGCACGGCTGCGTCGTCTCCGATCTGCACGTCCGGTATCAGCAGCAGGTCCGCCACGACGAGGGGCCGATCTCGGTCACGATGTTCGTCGAGAAGGTGCGAGCGGTGGACTTCACCGTCGGCTACGAGGTGCGGCCCGACGGTGCCGCCCCCGATGCCAAGCCCGCGGTGGTGGCCACGACCCAGCTCGTCGCCTTCGACGTGGATGCGCAGCGGCTGCGTCGGCTGACTCCCGAGGAACGCGGCTACCTCGAACGATTCGTGCGGCCATGACCGGTCCGGAGCGGTTCATCACGGTCGGCGGCGACGGCGATCGTGCCGATGCCCTGGCCTTTCTGGCGCGGGTATCGGCACTCGACGACGCCGCTGTGATCCGGGTGGCGCAGCGCCCCGATGGTTTGATCGGGCTGTGGTCCAACACCGGTTTCGACGTGCTCGCCACCCGCGCCGTGTTCGGCCGGATGGCGCCGCAGGACCTGGTGTGCGACGCGGCGATGCTGCGTTCGGCCCTGTCCGCAACCGATCCCGGTGGTGTCGTCGACCCGGGCATGCCCTTCGACTCCGCCTGGCGCGGGGCGCTGCCCCTGCTCACCGGGTTCCAGCAGGTCGACGACGTGCCGGCACGTGCGGTGGTGGGTCTGGCCCGCGACGGCGCCCGGCTGGCGCGTGAGGAGGGGAGCGCCCACGGTCCGGCGACCGGCGTCCTCGACCAGGAGGTCCTCGAGGTGACCTCCGACGACGGTCGTCTGCGCGCCGGAGTGATCATGCGATCGTTGTTCGCCCTCACCGCCATGGGTTTCATCCGTGACCGTGACGGTCATGCGATCACCGCCGATGCCGGCGCCGACACCATCGATGCCGACGAGCCGGTACGAATCCGGATGTCAGCAGCCTGGATTCGCATCGACGCCCGATTCGGCACGGTCTATCAGCGACGTCACCGGGACCTGAGCGTGTCGGTGCTGCCGTCATCATGAGCGTGAATTCGGTGGTTGAGCTAGGGTCGGAGCTGAAACACATCCACTCGTCGTTGGCTCGACCATCCATGGTGACAACTGAATTCGGTGGTTGAGCCGGGACCGAGCATCGCGAGGACCCGTGTCGAAACCTTGGTGGGTTGCTTCGGGTGGTGACCACCTCGAACGTGGTGGTTGCGTTCCGAGTTCGGCTGTCTGAGGTTTCGACTCGTCTCGTCGCTTCGCTCCTCATCGGCTCAACCATCCATGGTGGTGTGCTTCGTGGTTGAAATTGCAATGGTGGCAGCGTTTTTCGGTGGTTGAGCCGGGACCGAGCATCGCGAGGACCCGTGTCGAAACCTTGGTGGGTTGCTTCGGGTGGTGACCACCTCGAACGTGGTGGTTGCGTTCCGAGTTCGGCTGTCTGAGGTTTCGACTCGTCTCGTCGCTTCGCTCCTCGTCGGCTCAACCATCCATGGTGGTGTGCTTCGTGGTTGAAATTGCAATGGTGGCAGCGTTTTTGGGTGGTTGAGCCGGGACCGAGTATTGCGAGGACCCGTGTCGAAACCTTGGTGGGGTGCTTCGGGTGGTGACCACTTCGGATGTGGTTGTGTTCCGAGTTCGGCTGGCTGAGGTTTCGACTCGTCTCGTCGCTTCGCTCCTCGTCGGCTCAACCATCCATGGGGGCAACCGAATTGGGCGGTTGAGCCGGGACCGAGCATCGCGAGGACCCGTATCGAAACCTTGGTAGGCCGCCTCGGGTGGTGGTCACCTCGGATGTGGTTGCGTCCCGAGTTCGGCCGTCTGAGATTTCGACACGCCTCGTCGCTTCGCTCCTCGTCGGCTCAACCATCCATGGTGGTGTGCTTCGTGGTTGAAATTGCAATGGTGGCAGCGTTTTTGGGTGGTTGAGCCGGGACCGAGCATCGCGAGGACCCGTGTCGAAACCTTGGTGGGTTGCTTCGGGTGGTGACCACCTCGAACGTGGTGGTTGCGTCCCGAGTTCGGCCGTCTGAGATTTCGACACGCCTCGTCGCTTCGCTCCTCGTCGGCTCAACCATCCATGGTGGTGTGCTTCGTGGTTGAAATTGCAATGGTGGCAGCGTTTTCGGGTGGTTGAGCCGGGACCGAGTATTGCGAGGACCCGTGTCGAAACCTTGGTGGGGTGCTTCGGGTGGTGACCACTTCGGATGTGGTTGTGTTCCGAGTTCGGCTTGCTGAGGTTTCGACTCGTCTCGTCGCTTCGCTCCTCGTCGGCTCAACCATCCATGGGGGCAACCGAATTGGGTGGTTGAGCCGGGACCGAGCATCGCGAGGACCCGTGTCGAAACCTTGGTGGGTTGCTTCGGGTGGTGACCACCTCGAACGTGGTGGTTGCGTCCCGAGTTCGGCCGTCTGAGATTTCGACACGCCTCGTCGCTTCGCTCCTCGTCGGCTCAACCATCAACTGCAGCAGCGTCTTTGGAACTTAAGCGACGCAGGGTTGTGTTCCGGGTTCGGCTCGGCCGGTCTCTCAGACCAACCAGGCGGCGGCGTTCGGTGCGAGGTGACCGTCGACGAGCGGTGCGCTCACCAGCAGGAGCTCTCCGTGCGGCAGGGGCACCGGGGCGTCGCTCGCGTTGAGTGCGCAGATCAGCCTGCCCTCCGAGCGACGGAATGCCAGGCAACCCTCGGGGGCTCCGTACCACTCCACCTGCGTCCCGGCGAACTCCGGTCGCTCCGACCGCAGGTCGATGGCCTGCCGGTACAGCGACAGCGTCGAGGTGATGTCCTCGAGTTCGGTCTCGACGGTGAACCGCGACCACGACTCGGGGAGCGGCAGCCAGGTCTGTGATGACGAACTGAACCCGAACGGCGGTTCGTTGCCCTCCCACGGAAGCGGTACACGGCATCCGTCGCGGCCGCGCTCGGTGTGTCCGGACCGCTCCCACACCGGATCCTGCAACACCTCGTCGGGCAGATCCACGTTCGGCAGGCCCAGCTCGGCGCCGTTGTAGATGAACACCGAACCCGGCAGTGCCAACTCCACCAGGGCCATCGCGCGGGCGCGGGCGATGCCGAGTTCGAGGTCGGGCCGGGCATCGGTGTCACCGACCGGGCGGCCGTAACGGGTCACCTCGCGCTCGACGTCGTGATTGCTCAACGTCCACGTCGGCGTGCCCGCCACCGACACCACTGCATCCAGGGAGTTCTCGATCGCATCACGGATCTCGTCGGCGTCGAAAGCGGCCTTGGCGAGCCGGAAGTTGAAGCCGAGATGCAGCTCGTCGGGACGCAGGTACTCGGCGAACCGCTCGTTGTCCTCGACCCAGATCTCGCCGACGTTGGCCGCGCCCGGGTACTCGTCGAGCACGGCGCGGATCTTGCGGTGGATGTCATGCACCGCATAGTTGTTGAACCGCGGATCGTCGTCGTCGTTCTGCAGCAGACGGGTGGACTCGAGGTCCATGTCCGGAAGATCCTCGGGCTTGGCCATGCCGTGGGCCACGTCGATCCGGAAACCGTCGACACCGCGATCGAGCCAGAAACGCAAGGTGGTCTCGAGATCGTCCCAGACCTCGGGATTCTCCCAGTTCAGATCCGGCTGCTCGGCGGCGAAGATGTGCAGATACCACTGGCCGGGAGTGCCGTCGGACTCGGTGACGCGCGTCCACGCGGGACCGCCGAAGACGCTGTGCCAGTTGTTCGGTGGCTCGTCGCCGCCCTCGCCGATCCCGTCGCGGAAGATGTAGCGGCCGCGCTCGGGACTGCCGGGGCCGGCAGCGAGCGCGGCGGTGAACCACTCGTGCTGGTCGCTGGTGTGATTGGGCACCAGATCCATCGTCACGCGGATGTCGCGGTCGTGCGCCTCGGCGATCAGATCGTCGAAGTCCTCGAGATCACCGAACAGTGGATCGATGTCACGCGGATCGGAGACGTCGTAGCCGTGGTCGGCCATCGGCGAACGCATGATCGGCGACAACCAGAGCGCGTCGATGCCGAGCAACTCCAGGTAGCCGAGCTTGTCGATGACGCCGGCCAGATCGCCGACACCGTCGCCGTCGAGATCGGAGAACGACCGCGGATAGATCTGGTAGAAGATCGCCGACCGCCACCAGGTGTCGTCGGCGGGGTCGAGCTGGGGGACCGTCGGGAAGGCGCCCCCGGGGATCGGCGTGGGGCTGACCGCTTCCCGGTCGAACTGCTCGGGTTCGATCGTCTCTGGCCCGATCGGCTCGGGCACGTCGTCGGTGGCCGGGTGATCGTCGGCGGCCGGACCCGCGGCCGGGACGACCTCACGGGTGATCGCGTCATCCGCGTCATCCGCGGCGGACTGGGCAGACTCGGAAACCGGCTCGTCACCTGCGGATTCATCGGCGGGCTCACCGGCGGAGGTGACCGCATCCGGCTCATCGGCAGGCTCGGCCGGTTCCACGTCCGAATCGGGCTCGGCATGCGCGTCGGTCGGCCCGTCGTCGGGGACGAGATCGGCGGGCTCCACCGGGTCAGAAGGCCTCTCGTCGGTCACCGGCGAGTCGGCGGTGAGGGAGTCCTCGGGGGCGGCATCACCCGCCGGGCCGAGTGGCCCGCCGTCGGGACCTGCGACGGGGCCTTCGCTCGATGTCTCATCACTCACGTCGCAATTCTCTACCACCTGAACCACAGGTTGAGGAATCCTGGGGGGTACGGCGGGTCGCAGAGCGATGCGCAAACGCGGGTCAGACCGCCGAGTTCATCATCGACTGTGCGGCCATCTCCATGTAGTCGACCAGTGCCCGACGATGCGCGTCGTCGAGGGTGTCGGCGTCGATGGATGCGATCGCGATGTGCATGCAACGCAGCCAGGCGTCACGTTCGATCGGGCCGATCGTGAACGGCATGTGCCGCATCCGCAGCCGAGGGTGGCCGCGCTCGTCGGAGTAGGTGCGGGGTCCGCCCCAGTACTGCTCGAGGAACATCCGCATGCGGCGCTCGGCCGGACCGAGGTCGGCCTCGGGGTACAGGGGGCGCAAGATCTCGTCCTTGGCCACCTCGACATAGAACGTGCGGGTCAGCCGCACGAAGGTGTCATGACCGCCGACCTCGTCATAGAACGAACGCGGGGTCGGCTGGTCTTCGGGCTGCGCGTGCGGGGGCTGTCCACTCACACCGCACATTGTCCTCCAGTGTCGCCGACGCGTTCAAACCGCGACCCGCCGACGCGTTGCGGCGGATCGTCAGGTGACCCTGCGGCCACGCGCTGTTCACACAAACGACCTGCATCGACACCCAGAATTGTCGTGCAGACCCGGCCTCGCCGTGTTCCACTTGACCAGTCCGGTGGAAGTACACGGGAGGCTGGATGACACGCAGAGGCCAACGGCATGTCGGTGAGGTCACGACGCTGCGTGGAGTGCGTCACACCGATCCGCCGATCCTCGACGCCCCGACCGAGCCGCGTGACTCGACCTCGCTCTGGGGTCGCCGTCGGGTCCTGCTGCTCAACGCCACCTTCGAACCGCTCACCGCGGTCTCCCTGCGCCGCGCGATCGTGCTGGTCCTGCGTGAACGCGCCGAGGTGATCCACTCGGCCGGCCCCGGGATGGCCATCCACTCCGCCGACACGGTGGTCCCCGTGCCCTCGGTGATCCGACTCCGCAGCTACGTCCGCGTGCCCTATCGTGCGGTGATCCCCATGACCCGGGCGGCGCTGATGCACCGCGACCGGTTCCGCTGCGGCTACTGCGGCGCCAAGGCCACCACCATCGACCACGTCCAGCCACGCAGCCGCGGCGGCACCCACTCGTGGGACAACTGCGTGGCGTGCTGCGCGAGCTGTAACCACAAGAAGGCCGACCATCTGCTCAGCGAGATCGGATGGACGTTGCACACCCCGCTGACCGCCCCCAAGGGCAGGCACTGGCGGTTGCTCGCGACGATCAAGGAGATCGACCCGGCCTGGGCCCAGTATCTCGACGCGGGTGCGGCGTGAACGACCCCGAAATCGTCTACGACGCTCTGTAGGCCCCACTGGGACGCAGCGGCATCGGTGGGATAGATTGTTCACACGGCCTGCCGGCGCGGGTGCAGTCCATGGTAGTGACCTGGGCAGATCCGCCGATTGCGGGCGCTGATTCGAAAGGACGTTATGGACAGCTCGATGGTCGGCATCGGAGTCGCCGTCACGGTCATCTGCGTCGTGTTCGTCATCGCTTGTGTGGTCTCGATGGCGTTCTCGTTCGGCGTGAAGTACCCGAAGGTGCAGGAGTACAAGCTCGATCAGCCCTGGACGCACAAGCCGCTGCTGTTCAGTGCCACCGACATCGAGCCGATGGCGCTCCCGCGGCACGCAGAACCGACCGATGTGGATGGAGGCTCGGCCAGTGGCAAGTGGTGACGTAACTCAGGTTCAGGCCGCGGGCGAGGTCAAGCTCTCCCCGGTCACGGCGCTGCCGATGGGCACGGTGATCACCAACAGTGGTCGCGTCTCGGCCGCCCGCTTCCCGGGGCAGACCCCCGACACCCCGCCGTTCTCGCAGTCGGAGCTCATCGCGCTCGACGACGCGCTCAAGGCCGCCAGCGAGAAGGCACTGGTGCGGTTCTCGGTCTATATCGGCGACCTCGGTACCGATCCGGTCGACGAGGCCCGCAAGGTTCTCTCGAAGGCTCCCGAGCCCGCCAACGGTGCGCTCATCGCCGTCTCGCCCAACAGCCACGACGTCGTCGTGGTCTCCGGTGAGAAGGTCGCCGACCGCGTGAACGATCGCGTCGCCCAGCTCGGTGTGACCGCTGCGATCGGCAGCTTCCGCACCGGACATCTGATCGACGGTCTCATCGCGGCCCTGCACGTGGTCGCGACCGCCGCCGCATCGAACTGATCGCGCGGACCACAGGACAACACCACTTCGGCCGCCATCCCCGACGGGATGGCGGCCGAAGTCGTCTCGGCCGCCTCCCGCGCTAGGCGCCGGCGTCGAAGATCCGGGCCCGCTGGGAACGTGCCACCGAATCCCGTCCCTCCGAGATCAGACGCTTGAGGGCCGGCGGATGGTCTGCGGCGAGGAACTCGTCCGCTGCCGCGATCGCCTCGTCGGTCATCGCCCACGACGGGTACAGGCCCACCACCACGGTCTGGGCGACCTCACTCGACCGCCGCGACCAGACGCCCGGCACCGCCTCGAAGTACTTCGTGACGTAGGCGTCGAGCAGATCGGACTGACCCGGACGGGCGAAGCCCTCGATCATCGTGCGGGTGTAGATGTTCGACAGCGAGTCGTCGTCGATCGCCCGCGCCCACGCATCGGCTTTGGCCTCGGGGAGGGGACGCGACGAGCGTGCCGCAGCCGCCTGACGGGTCCCGGCCGCGGTGTTGTCGCGCTCGGCCTCGGCGTCGATCACCGGGGTCGATGCCGGATCGGTGTCGATCGCACCGGCGGTGGCCAGTGCACGCACCAGCTTCCAGCGCAGATCGGCGTCGACGGTCAGCCCGGACAGGCCGTGTGCGGCCGGGTCGTCGCCGTCGAGCAGTCCCTGTGCCACCGGTACCTGATCCTCGGTGAGCCGGCCGGCGAGCAGCGTGTTGACGAAGGCCAGCTGGTGATCGGACCCGGCCTCGGCGCCCCGGGCCAGTTCCAGCAGCCGCGCGGAGAACCCGGGCCGGCCGGTCTGCGCCGCCCACTGCGGGTCGGCATAGGCCTCGATCGCGGTGGTCGCCTGCAGCAGCACCCGCTGCACCACACCGATCTCGGTCTCCGCGGCGATACCGCGCTGTACCAGCTCGACGAAGTCGCGGGCACGCATCTCGGCCTGGCGGGTCATCTCCCACGCCGCCGACCACACCAGGGTGCGCGGCATCGAGTCGGTGATGTCACCGATCCGTGCGGTCGCCGTCGCGAGCGAGTCGGGATCGAGCCGCACCGACGCGTAGGTGAGGTCGTCGTCGTTGATCAGCACCAGCTTGCCGCGGGGGACACCGACGAGTTCGGCGACGTCGGTGCGCTCACCGTCGACGTCGAGCTCGACGCTGTGCGTGCGCTCCAGCGTGCCGGTGGCGGTGTCGTCATAGACACCCACCCGCAGACGGTGTGCGCGACGTTCACCGGCACCCGGTGCGGCACCGTCCTGCACGATGGTGAACCGGGTGAAGGCGCCGTCGGCGTCGAGCTCGAAGTCGGGGCGCATCACGTTGATGCCGGTGGTCTTGAGCCACTGACCACCCCAGTCCGAGAGATCGCGTCCCGACGACTTCTCCAGTGCGGCGAGCAGATCGGCGAACGTGGCGTTCCCGAACCGGTGGGTGGCGAAGTAGTCCCGCAGGCCCGCCAGGAACGGTTCGAGGCCCACATACGACACCAGCTGCTTGAGGACCGATGCGCCCTTGGCGTAGGTGATGCCGTCGAAGTTGACCTCCACCGCGGCGAGGTCGGGGATGTCGGCGGCCACCGGGTGGGTCGAGGGCAACTGGTCCTGGCGGTAGGCCCAGGACTTCTCGACGTTGGCGAAGGTGGTCCAGGCGCTGGTGTACTCGGTGGCCTCGGCCTGGCACAGCACCGAGGCGAAGGTGGCGAAGGACTCGTTGAGCCACAGGTCGTCCCACCACTGCATGGTGACCAGGTCGCCGAACCACATGTGCGCCATCTCGTGCAGCACCGTCTCGGCACGACGCTCGTAGAGGTACTTGGTGACGCGTGACCGGAAGACGTAGTCCTCCAGGAAGGTCACCGCGCCGGCGTTCTCCATGGCGCCCGCGTTGAACTCCGGGACGAACAGCTGGTCGTACTTGCCGAAGGCATAGGGGGTGCCGAAGTTCTTGTGGTAGAACGCGAATCCCTGTTTGGTCTCGGTGAACAGGCGGTCGGCGTCCATGAACTCGGCCAGTGAACCGCGGCAGTAGATGCCCAGCGGGATGGTGCCGTGCTCGTCGGTGTAGGTGTCGGTCCACTCGGCGTACGGGCCGGCGATCAGGGCGACGAGATAGGTGCTCATCACCGCGGTCTCGCGGAACCGGAACACCCCCGGGGTGGCCGCGACGTTCTGCACCAGGGCCGCGTTGGAGATGACCTTCCAGTCCTCGGGTGCGGCGACGGTGAGGGTGTAGGTGGCCTTGAGATCCGGCTGATCGAAACAGGCGAACATGCGCTTGGCGTCGGCGGTCTCGAACTGTGTGTACAGATACACCGAGGAGTCGGTGGGGTCGACGAAGCGGTGCAGACCCTCGCCGGTGTTGGAGTAGGCGCAGTCGGCCACCACGGTGAGCTCGTTCTCGGCGGTCAGATCGGGCAGTGCGATGCCGACCGACTCGTCGAATCCGGAGACGTCGAGGGCGACGCCGTTGAGCGTCGCCGACAGCAGTCGCGGGGCCACCAGGTCGATGAACGTCGACGAGCCGGCGGTCGCGGTGAACGCCACGGTGGTGGTGGACCGGAACGTGTCGACACCGGGTCGGCCGTTGCCGTCGGTCAGATCGAGATCGATGGTGTACGTCGAGACGTCGAGGATGGCGGCGCGCTCGCGGGCCTGGTCGCGGGTGAGATTCGGGGCAGTCACGACGGCCAGCTTAGTCCTGGGCGGCCCGCAGGGGTCGGAATGCGCGGGGCCGTGAGCTGCCGAAGTGCGTCGTTCCGACGGGGTTTCGCGGCGAGCGGAATCCGGTGGCGTCCCCGGGGGTTGAACCGACATGGGGTGTCGACCCGATGCCGCCGCCGCTCGACGAACACTGTCGGCAGGGGAACACTGGTGGCAGACGAACACCGGTGGCAGACGAGCACTGCCGGCGGATGAACGCCGTTCGACCGACGAAGCGAACTGATGAAGGGACCGATGGGGATGTCATCGAAGGATCGTGTGGATTTCTGGTTCGACCCGCTGTGTCCGTGGTGCTGGATCACCTCACGATGGATCCTCGAGGTGGAGAAGGTCCGCGACATCGACGTGAACTTCCACATCATGAGTCTGGCGGTGCTCAACGAGGGCAAGGACATCCCCGAGAGCTACCGTGAGGTGCTCGCACAAGCCTGGCGTCCGGTGCGGGTGATCGCCGCAGCGGCTGCCCAGCACGGCGACGAGATCCTCGCACCGCTTTATGCCGCGATGGGAACACGACTGCACAACAAGCAGATCAAGGACTTCGACGTGGTGATCGCCGAGTCGCTCGCGGAGCTCGATCTCGACGCCGCGCTGGCCGGTGCGGCCGACTCGACCGACTTCGACGAGGCCATCCGGGTCAGTCATCACGAGGGGATGGACAAGGTCGGCGACGACGTGGGTACGCCCACCATCCACATCAACGGCACCGCGTTCTTCGGTCCGGTGCTCTCACGGATCCCGCGCGGGGAGACCGCAGGCACCGTATGGGACGGGGCGGTGGCGCTGGCGTCGTACCCACATTTCTTCGAGCTCAAGCGATCTCGCAACGAGGACCCCGTCTTCGACTGACGCTCCCGGTGCATCGGCCCGCCGTGGAACAACCCACCCGCCGCACCGTGCGGGTGGGTTCTCGGCCGTGGCCGGCAGGCGCCGTTCTATAGTGGCCGCATGCGCGTTTACCTCGGTGGAGACCATGCCGGATTCGAGCTCAAGACGGCGATCGCCGATCATCTGACCAAGGCGGGACACGAGGTGATCGACTGCGGCGCCCACGCCTACGATGCCCTCGACGACTACCCCGCGTTCTGCATCGACGCCGCCAAGAAGGTCGTCGCCGACCCGGGCAGCCTGGGCATCGTGCTCGGCGGCAGCGGCAACGGCGAGCAGATCGCGGCCAACAAGGTGCCCGGTGCGCGCTGTGCGCTCGCCTGGAGCGTCGAGACCGCACAGCTGGCCCGCCAGCACAACAACGCCCAGCTGATGGGTATCGGCGGCCGGATGCACACCACCGAGGAGGCGCTGGCCATCGTCGACGCCTTCCTGGCCACCGAGTGGTCGGAGGAGCCGCGTCACCAGCGTCGCATCGACATCCTCGCCGAGTACGAGAAGACCGGTGTCGCCCCGGCGGTTCCGGAGGCCTGACCGGTCACCGTGCCCGAGGGGCACACGCTGCACCGGCTGGCCTGCCGGCAGCAGAAGATCTTCGGGGGCAGCCGCGTTCGGGTGAGCAGCCCCCAGGGCCGGTTCGCCGACGGTGCCGCCGTCGTCGACGGGATGGAGTTCGCCACGGCGCAGGCCTGGGGCAAACATCTCGTCCAGTACTACCGGGATGGACGTCGCACCGAGATGGTGCACGTCCATCTCGGTCTCTACGGGTCCTTCACCGAGAGTCCGGCTCCGATGGATGCCCCGGTCGGGCAGGTCCGGATGCGGATCGAGGGGTCCGAGATGGGCACCGACCTGCGTGGTCCCGCCGCGTGCGAGCTCTACACCCCGGCGGACCTGGATGCACTGATCGCCCGCCTCGGCCCCGATCCGTTGCGCGCCGACGCAGACCCGGAGCGGGCCTGGACGGCGATCTCCCGCTCGTCACGTCCCGTCGGTGCGTTGCTGATGGATCAGAAAGTGCTCGCCGGGGTCGGCAACGTCTACCGTGCCGAGGTCCTCTTCCGTGCCGGTATCGACCCGATGCTTGCCGGTAAGTCATTGCGGCGCAGCGACTTCGATGCGATCTGGACCGACCTGGTGGCCTTGATGAAGGTCGGGGTGCGGCGTGGACGGATGCATGTGGTGCGTCCGGAGGACGATCACGGACCGGGGTCCTACGCGCGAGACCGTCCACGGACCTATGTCTACCGGCGCACGGGGGAGAAGTGTCGGATCTGTGGCACACCGGTGTCGACCGCGGAGCTCGACGGACGAAATCTCTACTGGTGCAGCAACTGTCAGACCTAGTCGACCTGCTCGCCCGCGCATCGGACGGAGATGGCCGGTCGGTCCGGGTCCGGAAACGACTGTGTCCCGTGATCACCGCTGGTGATCGACGGGACAGGGGTGTCGGTGGGACTCAGCGCTTTTCGAGGCGCTGGGCCATCACCAGGAGCTCGTCGCGCTGGGCTTCTCCGGCGACCTCGTGGATGCGGTCGTAGAGACGGCGCCGGGTGGTGTCGGAGGGCCGGATGCTCTGGGGGGACTGGAAACGTTCACGCAAGCGTGCGAACGACATGGGTACCGCTTCTTTCGCAATTCTCGATAGTGTGTAATCTTTTCTGACTGCTATCCATTGTCCGTGTAACAATTGTGTTACGCAACCGGATCTGACGTGATCTCCCTTACCTTCTGTTGTAGGCCAGTCCGGTTCTCAGCAGACGTTCAGTGCATATGACGGGTGCTCTCATGGACTCCGGCCGACCATGGACCCATGTCGTCAAACCTGATCGAGACCGCCGCCGACGGCAATGGACCGTCGCCGGTACCGGCCGCGGGTCCGATCTCGGTGCTCGTCGTCGGCGGCACCGGCGAGTCCTATTCGGGTGATGTCCGCACGCAGGTGACCGGACTTCTCGAAGCCGTCACCGACGTCCTCGACGACCGGTTCCGGGCGAGGTGGGTGGGCTATCCGGCGAGCTATGGGCCGGCGCCGACGCTGCACGGGATGAGCTACGAGCAGAGTGTGGCCACGGGTGTCGACGCGCTCACCGGCGCTCTCGGTGACTCCATCGGGCCGGTCGTGCTGATCGGGTACTCCCAGGGCGCGGTGGTGATCCGCCGTGTCGTCGCGGCCCTGTGGGGGAGTGCCTCGCCGAGGGCGGCGGTGATTCGGCGACGGATTCTGGCGGTCGGACTGGTCGCCGACCCGCATCAGCCCCCTGGGGTGGTCCCCGGTTGCCGCGGCTGGGGTGTCGCGGGCCCGGGGCCGGCGATCCCCGCCGATCTCCCGATCTGGTGGGTCGGTGCCGCCGACGACATGATCTGCAATGCGGCCTCGGACTCGTACTTCCGCGATGTCGCCGACCTGACCGGCGCCCTGGCCCTGCCCACGACGAGGCGGTGGCTCGGCGTCATGTGGAGGTCGCTGCGCGCCAATGCCTTCCAGAACGCCGAACGAACCCGGTTCGGTCCGCGCCAATGGCGCCGCGACGTCGGGCGTCTGGCGTCGGCACGTCGTGAGGTGCTGGGATATCTGCCACCGGAGATCGCCGTCCCCGGGGTGAGGTTGCACAACCGGCGCGGTGGACGGCACACGTCGTATGCCGCAGAGCCGTATCGGCGCGCACCGGTGACCGACCCGGAGACCACCGGGTGTCAGGCGCTGGCGGGCTGGTTGCAGGTGCAGGCGACGTTCGCCGGGGCGCAGGCGGTCTCGTCGGATCCGATCGAGTCGAGGGATCGGCCGCGGTCCGCGACCCGGTGATCGGCGACCGATGGCACCCCGGTGTCGATCGACTCGAGCGGAGCACCCGCGGTGGATCACCTCCGCGTCGGGTCGGGGCTCCGGATCGAATCACACCGGCGTGCCCGGATGTGCACGGAGGCCCGGTCCCCGTGATGGGGGCCGGGCCTTCGTGACCGGGAGACGCTGTGCTGATCAGACGTCCGGGACGTGATCAGTCGCCGGTGTACTGACCGCCGATGGTGCCGCGGACGACGATCGGGGTGCCACGCGGGATGTTGTCGTAGACCCACTTGCCGTTCTCGGTGCTCACGTTGATGCAGCCGTGGCTGACATTGCTCACACCCTGCTGGGCCAGCGACCACGGGGCGGCGTGGATGAAGATGCCATCCCAGGACATGCGGGTCGCGTACTCGACGTAGGTGCGGTAGCCCTCGGGCGAGTCGATCGGCACGCCGTAGGTGGAGGAGTCCATGTACATGTCACGGTACTTCTCCTTGGTGTGGTACACACCGTTCGGAGTCGGGTGCTGATTCGAACCCATCGAGATCGGCATGGTCTTGACGACGTCGCCGTCCTTCCACCAGGTGATGGTGTGGGTCGCGTCATCGGCCAGCGCGATGTAGCCGGTGGTGGTCTTGACCTTGGGCTGCACCGGGCCGGTCGGAGTGCTCGGCGCAGTGGTGGTGCTCGTGGTCGGGGGCTCCGGTGTGGTGGTCTTGGGTGTCGACGGTGTCGGCAAGCCCGGGATGTCGGGGACCTCGACCGGCGGCAGTCCCGGGATCACGGTCACGGGAGCGGCCTGCGCCAGCCCGGGCAGCGCGAGCGAGACGGCCATGACGCCGACGACGATCGCGACCAGACGGCTGATGCCGCGGCCACTACGGTGTGAAGCTTTGCTGTTCGGCACTCTCGTTGAACCTTTGCATTCGGGAATTACCAGGCACGGTGCGTGACTCCATCGTTACACAACCGTTGTGGGCGGGCCAAAGGCTTGTACTGCGGACAGAGGAGTACAGACGAACTTTGCCGTCTCGCATCATGAAAACTCGAGGTGAGCGAGATGCGCCCTGGGGATGTGATTGCCCTCACATATCGACAGAATATCGCCGAAAATGTCCGCTTCGCCCTTTCTTCAACGGCAATTGTCCGGTGCCGGAACGTCATTGAATCGATCGCTCAAGTACGAGAAAGCCGCGGGAAGGCCGATCACGGCGGCGCTCATGTGATCCGGTGAGGGTGTCGAGAACTGCTGCACGCGCGCGCCTGCACGACAGTACCGACGGATCGTCTGATCGATCGCGGACACCGGGATGAGTACGTCGGTGGGACTGTGCCACTCGAAGATCGGCGTCTTCGGGACCCCGGGGTAGTCGACGAGACCGTTGTCGGCGAGCACCTGTCGTGCTGTGGGGTTCTCGAAGATCTGCTTTCCGCCGACGCTCACCTCCTGCGCCGAGTGGCCGGCACCGAGCCGCAGGATGTCGTTGGTGCAGGCATTGCGCATCTCGGTGTACATCCGTACCCCGGTCGCCGACAGATACCTCTGCATCGGGATCTGCTGCGGATACTCACGGGACAGGCCGATCGCGGCGGCGAAGGCCAGGCCGAACGCCGGATGCGGGCTGGAATAGCCCAGACCCTCGGCCATCCGGACGAGGTCCATCGGCACGCCGCCGTACGCCGCGCCGACGATGGGCAGGTCGGGCGCGTAGGTGGGGGCGAGCGCGGCCGCCCATGCGGTGGCCATGCCGCCGCCCGAGTAGCCGGCCAGTCCCACGTCGGAGTGGGCGACCCGGGCCGGGGCGAAGTTCCGGACCGCCCGGACACCGTCGAGGGCGATCTGACCGCCCAGCCTCGCCGCGCCGTAGGCGCTGCGGGGGCCGAGATGGTCGGGGATCGCCACGGTCCATCCGCGCTGCAGTGCCACGTTGAGTCCCGGCGCCTCGCGGATCGTCAGGTTGGGGTCCTGGGTCCACAGCGCCTGGGACGGCGCGCACTCGAGCCCGACCGCGTTGATGATGTGCTGGAACGACAGCAACGGGCCGTCGGCCTTCTTCTTGGTGGGGATCAGCACCGTGGTGACCGCGGCGATGGGGTGTCCCTGGCTGTCGGTCGACCGGAACCGGAGCTGATAGGTCGCGACGTCGAAGAATCCCGGCGGATTCGGCCGCGGGCGCACCGAGATCACGTCACCGTTGTGGAATCGGTCGAGATCGGCCGGTTGTGCATAGAACGGATCGGGCAACGGCGTCGGGAGTGCGACGTCGTCGGCGTGTGCGGGACCGGCCGAGAGCGTCCCGGCGGTCAGCGCGCCGAGGGTGAGGGCGGCGACGGCGACGAGGACGAGGCCCGTTCGTCCGGTCGTGACCCGTCGATCGGACGGTCGGTGTGTCCGAGCGTGCGCGGCACGTGGCCGGACGGCTGGACGGCGAAGAGCTCGGAACCCGACACGGGTTCCGAGGACGAGAGTCGGCACGATGTTCCCCCTGGATGGATATCCGATGTCTCACGCGGCGCCGATGCCGCGCCGGAATCCCCGACCTCGAACAGGTTGCGGGGCGGGTGGGGGGAAGTCAACACTTTTGCCTGCTAACGACCAGGCAGGGTGGGGTGTGTGGGGGTGTGGATCACGCGGGTTGGAGCAGTTCGGTCCCGAGGTGGCGGGCCGGTTCGGTGCAGGATTCGTCGCGGCACACCAGCATGGTGTCGACGCGGCGCATGCCGTTGTCGGTCTCGGTGACGTCCTTGCGGACATACAGGTTGGCGCCACAGGATGGGCATTTACGTTGGCTCTTGACATGACTGGAAGACATGTCCCCACCGTACGCCCGAATATGATCTGAATCACAGGGCCGAAAGAACCGAGATGGCCCCCTGAAATGCAAAAGCCCCGCACCGGATGAATCCGGTGCGGGGTGATCGCGAGCGGGTGACGGGAATCGAACCCGCGTAGCTAGTTTGGAAGACTAGGGCTCTACCATTGAGCTACACCCGCGTGCCGCCTCGACCTGGCCTTTCGGCTGCGGTCGCTCGTGCGGATCAGACTGTACCTGCTCGATGTGCCGGAACCGAAATCGGCCGCTGCCGTGAGTGTTCGGAGGTCCGGTGATCGTCGGCGTCCCGCCGCGTCGGGGGGCGGGTTTTCGTGAGTGGGAGCCCGACCCGTAAGATGTCCAGTCGGCCCTGCATGTGCGGGTACGTCCAGGTGACGTAGCGCGACGCGGGGGCCACGGGATGTGGCGCAGCTTGGTAGCGCATCCGCTTTGGGAGCGGAGGGTCGCAGGTTCAAATCCTGTCATCCCGACAGAGTTTCAGGGCAGGGACGCGACACCGAGGCGTCCGCAATGCAGAGATCGTCCGCAACGCAGAAATAAGGAGCATGCGCAGCGTGAAGAGCACCGTCGAGCAGCTGAACCCCACCCGGGTGAAGCTCAACGTGGAAGTGCCGTTCGAGGAGCTCTCGGGCGACTTCGACCGGGCCTACAAGGCCCTGGCCCAGCAGATCCGGATTCCCGGATTCCGCCCGGGTAAGGCGCCGGCCAAGCTGATCGAGGCCCGCGTGGGTCGCGACGCGATCCTGGAGCAGGTCGTCAACGACGCCCTGCCCGCCAAGTACTCGCAGGCAGTGGCCGAGACCGAGACCAAGGCGATCGGCCAGCCCGACATCGATCTGGCCGAGCTGAAGTACGGCGAGTCGATCACCTTCACCGCCGAGGTCGACGTCCGTCCCGAGCTGACCCTGCCCGACTACTCGGCCATCGCGGTCGAGGTCGACGCGCTGAAGTCCGACGAGGACGCCGTCGCCGAGCAGCTCGAGAACCTGCGCGCCCGCTTCGGCACCCTCGCCGGTGTCGATCGCGCGGCCCAGGACGGCGACATGGTCTCCATCGACCTGTCGGCCACCGTCGACGGTGAGGCCGTCGAGGAGGCCTCCACCGAGGGTCTGTCCCACGAGGTCGGCTCCGGCCAGCTGATCGACGGTCTCGACGAGGCCCTCGTCGGCCTGAAGTCCGGCGATTCCAAGGTCTTCACCACCACCCTCGTCGCCGGCGACCACTCCGGCGAAGAGGCCGAGGTCACCGTCACCGTCAACTCCGTCAAGGAGCGCGAGCTGCCGGAACTCGACGACGAGTTCGCCCAGATGGCCAGCGAGTTCGACACCGTCGACGAGCTGCGCGAGTCGCTCGCCGAGCGTGCTGCCCAGTCGCAGAAGCTCGAGCAGGCCAATGCGATCCGTGAGGCCGTCCTCGAGCGTCTGCTCGAGACTGTCGAGATCCCGCTGCCGGAGAACGTCGTGCAGGCCGAGGTCGACGGACAGCTCGAGCAGGTGCTGCACAGCATCGGCCACGACGAGGCGATCTTCGCCCAGCTGCTCGAGGCGCAGGGCACCACCCGCGAGGCCTTCGAGGCCGACGCCCGCGAAGGTGCCGAGAAGTCGGTGCGCACCCAGCTGCTGCTGGACGCGATCGCCGATCAGCAGGACACCGAGGTCAGCCAGGACGAGCTGACCCAGCAGATCCTGTTCACCGCGCAGCGCTACGGCATGCAGCCGGCCGAGTTCATCCAGCAGCTCACCCAGGCCAACCAGGTCGGTCAGGTGTACGCCGACGTCCGCCGCGGCAAGGCGCTCGCGTCGGTCGTCCCGGAGGTCACCGTCACCGACTCCGAGGGCGCCACCGTCGACACCTCCGAATTCTTCGGCAAGGACGACGAGGACGACGCAGCGGAGGCCGAGGACTGATCCTCGACTGCTTCGAACAGCCGGGTACCCGATACGGGTGCCCGGCTGTTCGCGTCCGCGCACGATGTGCGATCGGCACCGCCAGATGAGCGGGGGATGAACGGATACCGTTCTGCTCTCAGCGAATAGGGGTGTCCGAGGGAGTGCCGGTGGCCCCGGATTGGTTAGTGTCGGTGACGACGCCGGAGGGCACCGGAAGACGTGAGAAAGACGTGTGGGTCGCCGACCGGCACGAGGTTACGACAGGCAAAGGTAGGAACCGTGAGCAAGCCGACCATCCACACCCCTTCGATGAGCTCGGGCGTCGCCGGGCTCAACCTCACCGACTCGGTGTTCGAGCGGCTGCTGCGTGAGCGCATCATCTTCCTCGGCACCCAGGTCGACGACGACATCGCCAACCGGCTGTGCGCGCAGATCCTGCTGCTGGCCGCCGAGGACCCCACGCGCGACATCCACCTCTACATCAACTCGCCCGGTGGTTCGGTCACCGCGGGTATGGCGATCTTCGACACCATGCAGCTCGCCGAATGCGACGTCGCCACCTACGCGATGGGTATGGCCGCGTCGATGGGCCAGTTCCTGCTGGCCGCCGGCGCCAAGGGCAAGCGCCACGCGCTGCCGCACGCGCGGATCATGATGCACCAGCCGTCGGCGGGAATCGGTGGTACCGCCGCCGACATCGCCATCCAGGCCGAGCAGTTCGCCGCCACCAAGCGCGAGATGAACCGTCTCAACGCCGAGTTCAGCGGACAGCCGCTGGAGAAGATCGAGGCCGACGCGGATCGCGACAAGTGGTTCACCGCCGAGCAGGCCAAGGAGTACGGGTTGGTCGATCACGTGATCGCCCGGGCAACCGCCATCAAGCCCTGAGCGTGACGCAGCACCGCCACCGCCGACACCTCAACCCCACGGAGCAGACCATGACCAACATGTCCCACCTCGACTCGCTGCCGGCCGACGTGGCCGCAGGCATCCCCGCCTCGGCGCTGGCGCTGAAGTCCATCGAGGCGCGCTACATCCTGCCGCAGTTCATCGAGCACACCCCCAACGGGCAGCGTCAGTACGACCCGTACGCCAAGCTGTTCGAGGAGCGCATCGTCTTCGTCGGCACGCCGATCGACCAGACCGTCGCCAACGACGTGATGGCGCAGCTGCTGGTGCTCGAGTCGCAGGACCCCGACCGCGACATCACCATGTACATCAACTCGCCCGGCGGCAGCGTGCCGGACATGCTCGCGATCTACGACACCATGCAGTACGTGCACTGCGACATCGTCACGGTGTGCCTGGGTGAGGCGGCCTCGGCCGCGGCGATCCTGCTGGCCGGTGGTACCCCCGGCAAGCGTGCCGCGCTGCCGAACGCCACCATCCTGATCCACCAGCCGCGTACCGGCGGTGCCTATCAGGGTCAGGTCTCCGACCTCGAGATCCAGGCCGCCGAGATCGAGCGGATCCGCAACCGCCTCGACGAGATCCTGTCGCGCCACACCGGTCAGCCGGCCGAGAAGATCCGCAAGGACACCGACCGCGACAACATCCTCACCGCCGACGCCGCCAAGGAATACGGCATCGTGGACGAGGTGTTCGAGTACCGGAAGAAGTCCTTCAAGAAGTGACCCGATCGGGTCGACGGCGCCGCCGCTCCGGTGATGCGGCGCCGTCGACCACGATTTTCTCCCACGACATTTACGTCAAGCGGTCGAAGTAATCCGGGTACGCGGGTACCGTCGTAACAGCGGAGATGTCATGGTCTGCCCATGACGCGCCGCGTCCGCCGGCCTCCCGTCGTCACCGATCCGGTGGCGGCACCATCGAGACAACTGGCAGTCCGGCCACATCGAGGAAGTAGGTACAGCACGAGATGGCACGAATCGGAGACGGTGGCGATCTGCTGAAGTGCTCCTTCTGCGGCAAGAGCCAGAAACAGGTGAAGAAGCTCATCGCAGGACCGGGCGTCTACATCTGCGACGAGTGCATCGACCTGTGCAACGAGATCATCGAGGAGGAACTCGCCGAGAACGGCGACGTGAAACTCGACGAGCTGCCCAAGCCTGCCGAGATCAAGGACTTCCTGGAGAACTACGTCATCGGCCAGGACACCGCCAAGCGCACCCTGGCCGTGGCCGTGTACAACCACTACAAGCGTATCCAGGCCGGCGAGAAGAAGGACGCCCGCAGCGGCGAGACCGTCGAGCTGATGAAGTCGAACATCCTGATGCTCGGCCCCACCGGTTGTGGCAAGACCTACCTCGCGCAGACGCTGGCGAAGATGCTGAACGTGCCGTTCGCCATCGCCGACGCTACCGCGCTCACCGAGGCCGGATATGTGGGTGAGGATGTCGAGAACATCCTGCTGAAGCTGATCCAGGCCGCCGACTACGACGTCAAGCGCGCCGAGACCGGCATCATCTACATCGACGAGGTCGACAAGATCGCCCGCAAGAGCGAGAACCCGTCGATCACCCGCGACGTCTCCGGTGAGGGCGTGCAGCAGGCCCTGCTGAAGATCCTGGAAGGAACCCAGGCGTCGGTGCCCCCGCAGGGCGGACGCAAGCACCCGCACCAGGAGTTCATCCAGATCGACACCACCAACGTGCTGTTCATCGTCGCCGGTGCCTTCGCCGGGCTGGAGAAGGTCATCGCCGAGCGAATCGGCAAGCGCGGCATCGGTTTCGGCAACGAGGTGGCCAGCAAGAACGAGGTCGACACCACCGACCACTTCGCCGCGGTCATGCCCGAGGACCTGATCAAGTTCGGTCTGATCCCCGAGTTCATCGGTCGTCTGCCGATCATCGCCTCGGTGACCAACCTGGACAAGGAATCGCTCGTCTCGATCCTGTCCGAGCCGAAGAACGCCCTGGTGAAGCAGTACACCAAGCTCTTCGAGATGGACAACGTGGAGCTGGAGTTCACCCCGGACGCCCTCGAGGCCGTCGCCGACCAGGCCATCCACCGCGGAACCGGTGCCCGTGGCCTGCGCGCGATCATGGAGGAGGTGCTGCTCCCGGTGATGTACGACATCCCGAGCCGCACCGACGTCGGCAAGGTGGTGGTGACCGCCGAGACCGTCAACGACAACGTGCTGCCGACGATCGTGCCGCGCACCGATGACGACGACGAGCGTCGCGACAAGAGTGCCTGAGCGGGTGCTCACCCCGCGCGCCTGACACCGCGCACCGGATATCCACGAGAAGCCGGGTTCCCACGGGAACCCGGCTTCTCGCTTGTCGAGGGTGTGGCCGTCTGCAGTTTGCCGTCTGACCGCGGGCCCGGTGCCGGGCAACCGAGAACGCAGGCAACCGAGAACGCAGGGCAACCGAGAACGCAGGGCAGCCGGCGACCGGGCCGGGCGGGACGTGCCCGCCCGGCATCGGTCAGGTCAGGCGCGCGGCTCCAGCCGCACCACCACGGCCTTGGAGACCGGGGTGTTGGACTCGGCCGCCACCGATCTCAGCGGGATCAGCGGATTGGTCTCGGGGTAGTAGGCGGCGGCATTGCCCCGCGGGGTGTCGTAGGCGACCACCTCGAAGTCGGTGACCCGGCGTTCCTCGAGGCCGTCGGGTCCGTCGAACTCCGACACCACGTCGACGTGCTGACCGGGTTGCAGCCCGAGCGCGGTGATGTCGTCAGGGTGTACGAGCACCACATGCCGATTGCCGCTCACGCCGCGATAGCGGTCGTCGTGACCGTAGATGGTGGTGTTGTACTGATCGTGACTGCGCATCGTCTGCAGGATGAGACGGCCCGCGGGGACGGGTACCCACTCGAGCGGATACGCCGCGAAATTCGCACGCCCGGTGGATGTCTCGAACTTGCGGGCGTCGCGCGGGGGATGGGGTAGGACGAAGCCGTCCTTGGCCCGCACCCGGGTGTTGAAGCCCTCGAATCCGGGGATGACCCGCGAGATACGGTCGCGGATCAGGTCGTAGTCGTGTTTGAGCGCCGACCACTCCACCGGATGATCGGGGCCGAGGGTGGCCTCGGCGAGATCACAGATGATCGCCACCTCCGAGTGCAGCAACTCCGACGCCGGCTTCAGCGAACCGCGCGAGAGATGCACCACCGACATCGAGTCCTCCACCGAGACCTGTTGTGGCACTCCGGCGATGACGTCTTTGTCGGTGCGGCCCAGGGTGGGCAGGATCAGTGCGGCGTGGCCGGTGGCCACATGCGACTCGTTGAGTTTGGTACTCACCTGCACGGTCAGTCGGCACTGGGCGAGCGCGGCTTCGGTGGCCCGGGTGTCCGGTGCCGCGGACACGAAGTTGCCGCCCATCGCCATGAACACCCGCACCTGTCCGCGGGTCATCGCGTCGATCGCCGCGACGGTGTCGAATCCGTGGGCGCGGGGGCTGGTGATGCCGAACTCGTGGTCGACCGCGGCGAGGAAGGCCTCCGGCATCTTCTCGTAGATGCCCATGGTGCGGTCGCCCTGCACGTTGGAGTGGCCGCGCACCGGGCAGAGCCCGGCACCGGGCTTGCCGATCATCCCGCGCAGCAACAGCAGGTTGGTGCCCTCGGCGATGGTCGCCACCCCGTGGCGTTGCTGGGTGAGGCCCATCGCCCAGCACAATACGATCCGGTCGGCGCGGATCACCGCATCCGCCAGATCACGGATCTGCGCCTGGGTGAGCCCGGTGGCGGCCAGGACGTCGTCGAAGTCGAGACGTTCGAGCAGGGTGAGGTAGTCGTCGACGCCGGCGCAGTGCTCGTCGAGGAAGTCCTGGTCGAACACGGTGCCGGGGGCGGCGCGCTCGGCGTCGAGCACCAGTTTCGCGACACCACGGAACAGGGCCATGTCGCCGCCGATGCGAACCTGCAGGAAGTCGTCGGCGAGCTTGCTGCCCGTGCCGATCACTCCGCCCACCTTCTGCGGATCCTTGAACCGCATCAGGCCGGCCTCGGGGAGCGGGTTGATCGCGACGATCCGGGCGCCGTTGGCCTTCGCGTTGGCCAGGGTGCCCAGCATGCGCGGGTGATTGGTCCCGGGATTCTGTCCGGCGATCAGGATCAGGTCGGCGTGCTCGAGGTCGGGGACGCTGACCGATCCCTTGCCGATGCCGATCGACGACGTGAGGGCGGTACCCGACGACTCGTGACACATGTTGGAACAGTCGGGGAGGTTGTTGGTGCCGAGGCTGCGCGCGAACAACTGGTAGACGAATGCGGCCTCGTTGCTGGTGCGGCCCGAGGTGTAGAAGACCGCCTCGTCGGGGGTGGTCATCGCCGCGAACTCGGCGGCGACGATCCGGTCGGCCTCGTCCCAGTCGACCGGCCGGTAGTGGGTGTCGCCGGGTGCGAGGTACATCGGATGGGTCAACCGGCCCTGCTGGGAGAGCCAGTACCCGGACCGGGTCGCCAGATCGGCCACCGAGTGCCGCGCGAAGAACTCCGGGCCGACCTGTCGTCGGGTGGCCTCCTCGGCGACCGCCTTGGCCCCGTTCTCACAGAACTCGGCGTGCTTACGGTGTCCTGGCGTCTCCGGCCAGGCGCAGCCCGGGCAGTCGAAACCGTTGCGCTGGTTGAGTTTTGCGAGGGTGCGCGCTGTTCGGACCGGCCCCATCTGCTCCATCCCGCGCTGCAGCGCGACCGCCACCGCGGGCACCCCGGCCGCATAGTGCTTGACGTGGTCGACGTGGACCACGTCGGGTTCGTCGACGGTGACGTCGGCGTCGGCATCGGGGTGGTGAATATGGGCCATTCGTTCATCTTGCCCCCTCGCGGGCCCGTTGTCCCACAGACTGATCCCATGACCAACGCAACCGGGATGCACCTGGCGGGCCTCGTCCTCGCGGGCGGACGTTCGCGACGGATGGGCCACAACAAGGCGGCGATGGACTGGGCGGGGCAGCCGATGCTCGCGCGGATCGTCGAGATCGCCGACCGGCGCTGCCCGGCCGGGGTGTTCATCGCCGCGACCACCGCGTCCCCGGCGTATCAGGATCTGCACGGCACCGGGGGGCCGCCGGCCACCTGGGTCACCGGCGAGGAACCCGGTACCGGACCGCTCGGCGGGCTCGCCGCCGGACTGTCGGCGGCTGCGGCGGCGGGTGCCGATCTGGCCTTCGTCTGCGCCACCGACATGCCGCTGATCGAGACCGGACTGATCGACGAACTGCTCGGCGGGATCACCGAATCCGCCGACGCGGTGGTGGCCAGCGACACCCAGCGCGACCATCCGATGGCGGGGATCTACCGGGTGCGTGCGGCGTCGGTGATCAAGGGTCTGGTGGACGGGGGCGAGCGCCGGATGACCGCCGCGCTCGATGCCCTGGTCACCCATCGCGTGACCGTGAGCGACGCCACATGGCTGACCAACGTGAACGCGCCCGACGACCTGCATCGCCTGCGCACCTCGGTCGGCGGCGGGGGCCTCGGCGGCGTTTCCTAAGATTGTGGGGTGAGCACACCCGATTCCTCCCGCGAGCTGCCGAAGACCTGGGACCCCGCCGAGCACGAGGCCCGGCTCTACCAGGCGTGGGTGGACGCGGGCTACTTCACCGCCGACGCGAGTTCGGACAAGCCCGCGTTCTCCATCGTCATCCCGCCGCCCAACGTCAACGGCTCCCTGCACATGGGCCACGCCTACGAGCACGTCCTGATGGACGCGCTGTCCCGGCGGCGCCGCATGCAGGGCTACGAGGTGCTGTGGCTGCCGGGTATGGACCACGCCGCGATCGCGATGCAGACCATGGTCGAGCGCAAGCTCGCCGCCGAGGGCAAGACCCGCGACGACCTGGGCCGCGAGAAGTTCATCGAGCGCGTCTGGACCGAGAAGGCCGAGATCGGCGGCAACATCGGTGAGCAGATGCGTCGCCTCGGCGACAGTGTCGACTGGTCCCGCGAGCGCTTCACCATGGACGAGGGCCTGTCCCGCGCGGTGCACACTGTGTTCAAGAAGATGTACGACGACGGACTGATCTACCAGGCCGAGCGGCTGGTCAACTGGTCGCCGGTGCTCAAGACCGCGGTCAGCGACATCGAGGTGAGCTACGCCGACGTCGAGGGCGAGCTGGTCAGCTTCCGGTACGGATCGCTCGACGACTCCCAGCCGCACATCGTGGTGGCCACCACCCGTCTGGAGACCATGCTCGGCGACACCGCGATCGCCGTGCACCCCGACGACGAGCGCTATCGCCATCTGGTGGGCACCGAACTCGCCCATCCCTTCCTCGACCGCACCATCCCGGTGGTCGCCGACGACTACGTCGACCCCGAGTTCGGCAGCGGCGCGGTCAAGATCACCCCCGCCCACGACCCCAACGACTTCGAGCTCGGCCTGCGGCACGACCTGCCGATGCCGACGATCATGGACGAAGAGGCCCGGATCGCGGGCACCGGAACGCAATTCGACGGCATGGACCGGTTCGAGGCGCGCGTCAAGGTGCGTGAGGCCCTCGCCGAGCAGGGACGCATCGTCAAGGAGGTCCGGCCCTACCTGCACAGCGTCGGCCACTCCGAGCGCACCGGCGAGCCCATCGAGCCGCGCCTGTCGATGCAGTGGTGGATCAAGGTGGAATCCCTGGCCAAGGCCGCCGGCGACGCCGTCCGCGACGGGTCCACCGTGATCCATCCGGCGTCGATGGAGCCGCGCTGGTTCGGCTGGGTCGACAACATGCACGACTGGTGCATCTCGCGTCAGTTATGGTGGGGCCACCGCATCCCGATCTGGTACGGCCCCGACGGCGACGTCGTGTGCGTGGGCCCCGACGAGGAGGCACCCGCCGGGTACACCCAGGAGACCGACGTGCTCGACACGTGGTTCTCCTCGGGTCTGTGGCCGTTCTCCACGCTCGGCTGGCCGGACAAGACCGACGATCTCGAGAAGTTCTATCCCACTTCGGTTCTCGTCACCGGCTACGACATCCTGTTCTTCTGGGTCGCCCGGATGATGATGTTCGGCACCTACGTCGGCAAGGAACTCGGCCCCGACAAGGCCGTCCCGTTCGGCAATCTGTTCCTGCACGGCCTGGTCCGTGACGAACACGGCCGCAAGATGTCGAAGTCCAAGGGCAACGGCATCGATCCGCTCGACTGGGTGGAGCGGTTCGGCGCCGACGCGCTGCGCTTCACCCTCGCCCGTGGCGCCAACCCGGGCAGCGACATCTCGGTGGGTGAAGACCATGCGCAGTCGTCGCGCAACTTCGCCACCAAGCTGTACAACGCCACCAAGTTCGCCATGATGAACGGCGCGACCGTGCCCGACGCCGGGTTGCCGGCCGACCTCACCGTCGCCGACCGCTGGATCCTGGGCCGCCTCGACGAGGTGCTGACCGAGGTCGACGCCGGTTTCGAGGCCTACGAGTTCTCCAAGGCGTGCGAGGCGCTGTACCACTTCGCGTGGGACGAGTTCTGCGACTGGTACCTCGAACTGGCCAAGGTGCAGTTCGCCGAGGACGACGAGAAGCGTTCGGAGGCAACACGACTGGTCCTCGGTGCGGTCCTGGACCGGCTGTTGCGGGCGCTCTCGCCGGTGATGCCGTTCGTCACCGAGGTGCTCTGGACCACGCTCACCGGCCGGCAGTCGCTGGTCGTCGCGGACTGGCCGACCCCGGTGGCCGCCGGTGACGGCGCTGAGGCGGCCGTCACCATCGACGATCTGCAGAAGCTGATCACCGAGGTGCGTCGTTTCCGCAGCGATCAGGGCCTCAAGCCCGGTCAGAAGGTGCCGGTGCGGTTCACCGCGCTCGCCGAGTCGGGTCTGGAACCGGCCGTGGCCTACATCGCGTCGCTGGCCCGCCTCGAGGACCCGGCCGACGGATTCGCCGCCACCGCGACCCTCGAGGTGCGTCTGAGCCGTGCGACCGTGGGCGTCGAGATCGACACCTCGGGCACCGTCGACGTCGAGGCCGAACGCAAACGCCTCACCAAGGACCTGGCCGCCGCCGAGAAGGAGCTGGCACAGACCACCGCCAAACTCGGCAACGAACAGTTCCTGTCCAAGGCGCCGGATGCGGTGGTCGCCAAGATCCGCGGACGCCGTGAGATCGCCGTCGAAGAGGTCGAGCGACTGAAGGCCAAGCTCGCATCGCTGGGCGGATCGTGAGCCGCGACGATCGTCGTCCCGACGACGTCGACATCGACGGACCGTTGCCCGGTGACGACGAGGAACCCATCTTCACCGCCGCCGACTTCGCCGGCTGGGAGGATGCCGGGGACATCGAACCCGATCCGATGGCGCTGGGCTCCCTGCTGGCCGACGACGCGGGCGAGGTGCGCGGCGATGCCGGATATCCGGGCGACGACGACGCCCCGGTGATCGTCGCCGACAGCGACGCCGACCTGGCCGAACTCGCCGAGGTCGAGGCCGACCTGGACACCCGGTGGCCCGAGACCAAGATCGAGCCGTCGCTGACCCGGATCTCCACGCTGATGGATCTGCTCGGATCGCCGCAGCATGCGTACCCGGCGATCCACGTCGCCGGCACCAACGGCAAGACGTCGGTGACCCGGATGATCGACGCGCTGCTGGTCGCGCTGCACCGGCGGACCGGCCGGATCACCAGCCCGCACCTGCAGCGGGTGACCGAGCGGATCGCCATCGACGGACGGCCGATCCCGGCCCGCACCTACATCGACACCTACCGCGACCTCGAGCCGTACATCACGATGGTCGACGACTCGTCGACCGCCGCCGACGGCCCGCGGATGAGCAAGTTCGAGGTGCTCACCGCGATCGCCTATGCGTGCTTCGCCGAGGCGCCGATCGACGTCGCGGTGGTCGAGACCGGGATGGGCGGCCGGTGGGATGCCACCAACGTCGTCGACGCCGCGGTCGCGGTGATCACCCCGATCGCGATGGATCATGCCGACTACCTCGGTGACACCCTCGCGGCGATCGCGGGGGAGAAGGCCGGGATCATCAAGCGCGGCAAGAACGATCTGGTGCAGATCGACCCGGTGACGGTGATCGCACCGCAGGCGCCCGAGGTGATGGACGTGCTGCTGCGCGAGAGCGTGGAGAAGGGCACGGTGGTGGCCCGGCAGGACTCCGAGTTCGCGGTGCTCGCATCGGCCACCGCGGTCGGCGGTCAGCTGCTGCGCATCCAGGGTCTCGGCGGTGTGTACGAGGAGATCTTCCTGCCGCTGCACGGCGCCCACCAGGCGGCCAACGCCGCCCTCGCGCTCGCCGCGGTGGAGGCCTTCTTCGGTGCCGGCCCGGACCGTCAGCTCGACGTCGACGCCGTACGCGCGGGCTTTGCCTCCGTGTCCAGTCCCGGCCGGCTCGAACGTGTCCGCAGCGCGCCGACGGTGTTCGTCGACGCCGCCCACAATCCGCACGGCGCACAGGCGCTGGCCCGGGCGCTGACCGACGAGTTCGACTTCCGTCGGCTCGTCGGGGTGATCGGCATGCTCGGCGACAAGGATGCCGAGGGCGTGCTCGCGGCCCTCGAGCCGATCCTCGACGAGGTGGTGATCACCAACAACGGATCGCCCCGGGCCCGTGACGCCGAGGCTCTTGCCGAGACCGCCCGTGAGGTGTTCGGCGAGGACCGCGTCGTCGTCGATCCCTTCCTGCCCGATGCGGTCGCCACGGCGATCGGACTGGCCGAGGAATCCGACGGTGAACCCGTTTCCGGCGCGGGGGTGATCATCACCGGCTCGGTGGTGACCGCCGGTGCCGGCCGCACCCTGTTCGGTAAGGAACCGTCATGAGCGAGCATCCCGGCTTCACCGCGCCGGCCACCGATCCGTGGAAGGGGCTGCGTGGCGTGATGGCCGGCACGCTGGTCCTCGAGGTGATCGTGATGATCCTGACCTTCCCGGTGGTCGCCCAGCTCGGCGGGGGACTGACCTGGGTGTCGGGGACCTACCTCGCGGTCATCACCGTGCTGCTGATCCTGGCCTGCGGGATGCAGGGCCGGGCCCGCGCGCTCGAGATGGACATCGGCCTGCAGTTCCTGGTGATCATCGGTGGCCTGTTCCACTGGTCGATCGCGGTGATCGGGCTGATCTTCCTGTTCGTGTGGCTCTACATCCGCTACATCCGGGCCGACGTGGCCCGTCGGATGCGGGAGGGCCGTCTCGCCGGACAGCGTCCGATCGGCGACGGACCGGATCCCGAGGCCTGAGCGAACCGGGGGCTGACCGCACAGGACACCGGCGGTGGGGAGCCGTCACCGGAAGTGAGGGCGCAATCGCGACCGAATCGTGACCTTCTCGTGGTCATCGGGGTCCTGTGGGGCTGTGATACTCGGGCGAAAGTTCGCCGAGTGCGGCATCCGTCGACCCGAGGAGTTGCGTGATCATCGCCCGTCCCCGTACCCATACCGCCGTATCGCGCAGGGTTCGTTCCCACTGGAGACGGGGAGTTCCGGCACTGCTGGCCGCAGTGGTCGCGGTGGTCGCGATGATCGTCACCGCCACCGGGGCCCAGGCCGCGCCCGAGACCACCCCGGAGACCTCGGAACAACGAACCCCGGCGCCGGGATCGGTGTCACCGGTACCGGAGGCAGAAGAGCCGCTGTACCCCACCGCGAGTTCGCCGATGCCGGTGCCCGCGGGATCGTACGGCTACCAGGCCACGCACGGATTCACCGAGCAGCTCTCCCGCATGAAGGCCGCCGATGCGATCGCGGCCCTGCCGGTCCCGTCCGCATATCGCCTGGCCAACCTGGGTTTCGCGCAGCAATTCGACCTCGCCTTGCGCGGTGCGCTCGTCGACCCCGGAGGGTGTCTGCAGCTGATCGTCAACCCGAACACGGCACCGGGCAATCTGTTCGACTACGGGTTCTACGCCGTGTCGGGGCCGTACTGTTCGTGAGCGTGCGACCGGCCCGGCCAGGTCGGGCACGGTGGTGGTCCGGCCACGCCGCTACAGTGTGTGCGTGACTGAACGGACACTGGTACTGATCAAGCCCGACGGCGTCGCCCGTTCCCTGGTCGGCGACATCATCGCCCGCATCGAGCGCAAAGGACTGACCCTGGTCGCGCTCGAACTGAAGACGGTCGACGACGAGCTGGCCCGCCGGCACTACGCCGAGCACGAGGGCAAGCCCTTCTTCCCCGCACTCCTGGAGTTCATCACCTCGGCACCGCTGGTCGCGGCCGTCGTCGAGGGTCCCCGCGCCGTCGCGGCGTGGCGTCAGATCGCCGGTGGCACCGATCCCGTGGAGAAGGCCGTGCCCGGCACCATCCGCGGCGACTACGCCCTGAGCACCCAGAACAACCTGGTCCACGGCTCGGATTCGCCTGAATCCGCCGAGCGTGAGATCGCGATCTGGTTCCCCGAACTCGCCTCCTGACCCTGTCCTGACACGCGGGTCGACGCGCGCTGTGCACGTAGTGTGCGGGCGTCGACCCGCAGTGTGGGATACTTGTGGGGTTATCGCGGACACACTTTGTCCGAGACGACACCGATGACGTTCGGAACCGGGACGGACCAGCACGCAACGATCAGTGCCCGCCCACCCGTCCTCCCCATCGAGGTCGGCCACCGTTTGGTGACCGATTGACCGGCCACAGCCGGCCGACGATGGCGTGGAGAACGGTCCGGATACGCATCGACCCCGCAAGAGCGCCCACCGGCCCCGATCGGAGCCGACGGGCGCGGAGACCACACAACACCGGCAGACGCCGGGACACAGGACAGGCCCTCGCGTGGCCGCGTCGTGATGACGCGCCCGGGGGTTCGAGGAGAACGAGTGACCGACAACGGGTCACCGGCTGACGCGAACGCAGCGTCGGATCCGGTGGAAGAAGAATTCCCCAACAAGCTTCGTGTGCACGCACTGGCCCGAGCCCTCGGGCTGACCAGCCGACAGGTGATCGCCCACCTGGCCGAACTCGGATGGCACCTGCGGAGCCCACAGTCGAGCGTCGAGCGTGCGCAGGCCAACGCCGTCGCCAAACTGGTCCGCGAGCCGCAACCAGAGATCGACGAGAACGCCGAGGCGAGCGAGAACGCTGACGCGGCTCCCGCAGCCGCGGGCGAGCCCGAGGTGCCGGCACCGGCCGCACCTGAACCGGCCACCGAGGCCGTTGCGGACAGCGTCGGCGCTGCCGCCGTCCCGGCCGAGCCCGTCCCGGACACGGTCGAGGAGATCGTCGTCGCGGAGACCGTGGTCGAGGAGGTCGTCACCGATCAGGCGCCCGCCCCCGAGACCGTGGTCGCCGAGGCACCGGTCACGGCTTCTGCACAGGAGCCTGCCGCAGAAGATGTCCCTGCAGACCAGACCCCGGTAGACGAGACGCCTGCAGATGCGGCCCCCGAGGCCGACGCCCCCGCAGAGTCGATCGCCGCAGAGTCGATCGCCGCAGAGGCCGAGACCCCGGTCACCGAGCCTCCGGTCACCGAGACCCCGGTCGAGGCAGCCGACACCGCATCCGCCGAGGCCGCACCGGCCCGGCCGAAGATCGACTCCGTGCTGTTCTCGGCAGTCGAGACCGTCAGCCACGAGCCGGTGTCGCCGGTCGGCGAGGTCGTGGCCGGACCGCTGTTCCTGCAGCCGCAGCTGACCGAGCCGCCCGCACGCCCCCGCAAGGCGACCGTCGAGCCCGCCCCCGAGGCACCCGCCGCAGAGACCGACAGCAGTGAGCAGGTCACCGAGACCGAGCCGGAGGCCGACTCGGCGTCGGTGGCCGGTGAGACCGCCGACGACGATCAGCACGGCGAGTCCGGGCGTCGTCGCCGTCGGCGTGGCCGCCGTGGCCGTGGCCGTGGGCGTGGTGATCAGAGCGAGCGCGACGACTCCGACGACGAGACCGACTCGGAGTCGCAGGCCGAATCCGAGTCCCTCGAGTCGACGGGCTCGGATGCCGCCGGCGACGATTCGAAAGACGCCGAGTCGAAGGATTCCGACTCCGCGGGCACCGACGCCAAGGACGGCGACTCGGGCAGCGGCCGCGGCCGGAGGCGGCGCGGTTCCCAGCACGGGGAGCACACCACCGAGGACAACACCGCAGACGACTCCGACGAGGACGGATCGGACGACGAGTCCGGCTCCGATGACGACGACGCCTCCGTCCCCACCTCGAAGCGCCGGCGCCGCCGTCGCCGTCGCAAGGGTGGCGACGAGCCCGACGAGGTCTCGCCCGACGACCCGCCGAACACCGTCGTCCACGAGCGTGAACCGCGCAGCAAGCGGGTCCGCGACGAGGTGCAGGGCATCTCCGGGTCGACCCGGCTCGAGGCCAAGCGTCAGCGTCGCCGGGACGGCCGCGATGCCGGACGGCGCCGCCCGCCGATCCTGAGCGAGTCGGAGTTCCTCGCGCGCCGCGAGGCCGTCGAACGCGTGATGGTGGTGCGCGAGCGCAGCGCCAACGTCGCCCTGAACCACGGCGACCACACCGATCACACCCCGATCGAGGACTACACGCAGGTCGCAGTCCTCGAGGACGGCGTGCTGGTGGAGCATTTCGTGACCACCGAGACGTCGTCGTCGATGGTCGGCAACATCTACCTGGGCCGCGTCCAGAACGTGCTGCCGGGTATGGAGGCCGCATTCGTCGACATCGGCCGTGGCCGCAACGGCGTGCTCTATGCCGGTGAGGTCAACTGGGATGCCGCCGGACTCGACGGCGGATCGCGCAAGATCGAGCAGGCACTCTCGCCCGGCGACAACGTCGTGGTGCAGGTGTCCAAGGATCCGGTCGGCCACAAAGGCGCCCGGCTGACCACGCAGATCTCCCTGGCCGGCCGCTACCTGGTGTACGTCCCGGGCGGCTCGTCCACGGGGATCAGCCGCAAGCTGCCCGATGTGGAACGCAAGCGTCTCAAGCAGATCCTGTCCAAGCTCGTCCCGGACAACGCCGGTGTGATCATCCGGACCGCGTCGGAGGGCGTCAGCGCCGACGACCTGGCCGCCGACATCGAACGCCTGGAGAACAAGTGGGAGGGCATCGAGGAGTCGGTCGCCGAGGCCAAGAAGGCCAAGGGATCGGTCTCGCCGCGCGCTCTCTACGAGGAGCCGGACCTGCTGGTCCGCGTGGTGCGTGACCTGTTCAACGAGGACTTCCGCAAGCTGGTCATCGAGGGTGACCGCGCCTGGAACCTGGTGGAGACCTACGTCAGTGCGGTGGCACCCGACCTGCTGGAGCGGGTCGAGAAGTTCGAGCGTGCCCACGCCGACTCCCCGGACTCGTTCGTGGTGCACCGCGTCGACGAACAGCTCGCCAAGGCGCTCGACCGCAAGGTGTGGCTGCCGTCGGGCGGCACGCTGATCATCGAACACACCGAGGCGATGACGGTCATCGACGTCAACACCGGCAAGTTCACCGGGTCGGGCGGCAACCTCGAGGAGACGGTCACCCGCAACAACCTGGAGGCCGCCGAGGAGATCGTGCGGCAGATGCGGCTGCGCGATCTGGGCGGGATGATCATCGTCGACTTCATCGACATGGTCCTGGAGTCCAACCGTGACCTGGTGCTGCGCCGCCTCACTGAGGCGCTGGCCCGTGACCGGACCCGTCATCAGGTGTCCGAGGTGACGTCGCTGGGCCTGGTGCAGATGACCCGTAAGCGTCTCGGTACCGGGTTGCTCGAGGCGTTCTCGACCACGTGCACCGCGTGCGGTGGGCGTGGCGTGATCGTGCACTCGAGCCCCGTCGAGGTGCGCTCGGACGACAACACCCGCGGCGAGGGATCGGGATCGAAGCGGTCACGGCGCGGCAAGCGCAAGAGCGAACCGGCCGTGGTGGAGCAGGCGCCCGCACCCAAGGCCACCCAGCATCGCGGTGAGCATCCGATGTTCCGCGCGATGGCCGCACACTCGCATGGGGAGCACGAGGAGCACGACCACGACGGGCACGACCACGACGAGCACATCGACGGGGCGCACGCGGATCAGGCGCACGAGGATCAAACGCACGCGGATCAGGCACACGAGGATCAGGCGCACGAGGATCAGGCCCGTCAGGATCGGAGCCGCCGGGATCGGACGCAGCGGGATCGGACGCAGCGGAATCAAGCCCAGCGGGACCGGACGCAGCAGGATCAGTCCGCGACCGTCGCGGCGGAGCGCGGCCGGACCGAACCTGCTGACGACGAGCACGTCTCGGCCGAGACCCCGGTGACCGAGACCCCAGCGACCGAGACCCCGGCAGTCCAGGTGACCGAGAGCCCGGCAGCCGAGAGCCAGGAGCCCACCCCGGCTCCGGAGCAGGAGACCGCGACGCGACGGCCACGGCGGCGTCGTGCGGCACGGCGGGCGGCGTCATCTCCGACGCACACGTCCGAGGTGTCGACGCTGACCCTGCCCGACGTCGCGGCCGAGCCGCTCACGACGTTCGGTCCGACGACATCGTCGTCGAACGGGGAGACCACGGTCGCGGTGCACCGCCGACCGCGGCGACGGGCCGCCGGACGTCCGGCCGGTCCGCCGGTGGAGGAGTAACCACCGGCCACCGGCACGGTGACCGACACGCGACCCCGAGGTGAGTTTGACCTGAACCGATGGGCTCCCGTAATCTTGATTGGTCGCCTCTGGCGGAGGGTTCGAGCTGTGCCTGTTGCAGGACATTCGCACAGTGGAGATCCCGCCGGCAGGCCCTCTGGAGTGACCGAGCGAATCCCGGCGTAGCGCGCGGGGACTCGCACGGCCCGCAACAGATGCACACACCCACAACACCCGTGGTTCCCCCCAGGGCGGATCACGGCCCGAGATGATGAGTAAGAGGACAGCTTCGATGGCAACGTACGCGATCGTCAAGACCGGCGGTAAGCAGTACAAGGTCGCTGAGGGCGACATTGTGAAGGTCGAGAAGATCGACGGCGAGCCCGGCACCACCGTGAGCCTTCCGGTGGCCCTGGTCGTCGACGGCTCCACTCTCACCACCGACGCGGACAAGCTCGCGGCGATCTCGGTCACCGGCGAGGTGGTCGAGCACGTGAAGGGCCCGAAGATCCGCATCCACAAGTTCAAGAACAAGACCGGCTACCACAAGCGCCAGGGTCATCGTCAGAAGCTGACGGTCCTCAAGGTCACCGGTATCAAGTAAATCGACTCACCTGTATCCCAGGAGGACTGACAGATGGCACATAAGAAGGGCGCGTCCAGCTCGCGCAACGGTCGCGATTCCAACGCCCAGCGCCTCGGTGTGAAGCGCTTCGGCGGTCAGCAGGTCAGCGCCGGTGAGATCCTGGTCCGCCAGCGCGGCACCAAGTTCCACCCGGGCGTCAACGTCGGTCGCGGTGGCGACGACACCCTGTTCGCGCTTGCCGCGGGCGCCGTCGAGTTCGGCACCAAGCGTGGCCGCAAGACCGTGAACATCGTCCCGGAGACCGCTCAGGCCTGACCCGAGCGGTTCATCGGAACCACCAGAGCTCTCACAACAGGGCGGGCAGGGGCATAAGCACCCAGCCCGCCCTGTTGTTTTGGTTCGACCCTGTTGTTCTGCCCCGAACTGTTCCTCGGTTCGACACTCTCTACTTGATTCAACTGCGATCGTCATCGGTGAGGATCGCGAACGGAAGGAAATCGACATGTCGCGGTTCGTCGACCGGGTGACCATCCACGTCGCCGCCGGCAACGGGGGCCACGGCTGCAGCTCCGTCCACCGGGAGAAGTTCAAGCCGCTCGGCGGCCCCGACGGCGGCAACGGCGGCAACGGGGGATCGGTGCGCCTCGTCGTCGACCCGCAGGTGCACACCCTGCTCGACTTCCACTTCCGTCCGCATGCCCGCGGCACCAACGGCAAACCCGGTATGGGTGACAACCGGGACGGCGCCACCGGCGACGATCTGGTCCTGCCCGTGCCCGACGGCACCGTCGTCCTCGACACCGACGGCACCATCCTCGCCGATCTCGTCGGCGCGGGCACCGTCTTCGAGGCCGCCCAGGGCGGCCGCGGGGGACTGGGCAACGCCTCACTGGCGTCCAAGGCCCGCAAGGCCCCGGGTTTCGCGCTGCTCGGCGAACAGGGCCAGGAGCGCGACCTCGTCCTCGAACTGAAGTCGGTGGCCGACGTCGGCCTCGTCGGCTTCCCGTCCGCCGGGAAGTCGTCTCTGGTGTCGGTGCTCTCGTCGGCCAAGCCGAAGATCGCCGACTACCCGTTCACCACGTTGCAGCCCAATCTCGGTGTGGTGCAGTCCGCCGGTGACGTGTTCACCATCGCCGACGTCCCCGGCCTGATCCCGGGCGCATCCGCCGGTCGCGGTCTGGGCCTTGACTTCCTGCGCCACCTCGAGCGCTGTGCGGTACTCGCACACGTCGTCGACTGCGCCACACTGGAACCCGGCCGTGACCCGGTGTCCGACATCGACGCGCTGGAGGCCGAGCTGGCCGCCTACCGGCCCGCACTCGACGCCGATCACGGACTCGGTGACCTCGCCGAACGTCCGCGTGTGGTGATCCTCAACAAGATCGACGTCCCCGATGCCGCCGAGCTCGCCGATCTCGTGGAGAGCGACATCGCCGAGCGCGGCTGGCCGGTGTTCCGGATCTCCGCGGTGGCGCACACCGGGCTCAAAGAACTCACCAACGGTCTGGCCTCGATGGTCGCCGATTACCGTGCGGCCCACCCGAAGCCGGCCGCGCGCCGTGCGGTCATCCGGCCCAAGGCGGTCGACGAGTCCGAGTTCAGCGTGATCCCGGATCCGGAGATCGAGGGCGGCTTCATCGTGCGAGGCGCACGCCCGGAGCGCTGGATCGCCCAGACGCAGTTCGGCAACGACGAGGCCGTCGGCTATCTCGCCGATCGCCTGAACCGTCTCGGCGTGGAGGACGCGCTCACCAAGCTGGGTGCGCAGCCGGGCGCCGCGGTCACCATCGGTGACATGACCTTCGACTGGGAACCCACCACCCCGACCGGCGACGAGGTCCCGATCACCGGACGTGGCACCGACATCCGGCTCGACCGCTCCGATCGTGTCGGCGCCGCCGAGCGCAAGCAGGCACGTCGCCTACGTCGCGGACTGCCCGACGAAGCCGACGACGCATGAGCGATGTCCGCGAACAGATCGCGCATGCCCGCAGCATCGTGGTCAAGATCGGGTCGTCGGCGCTCACCGACGTCGGCACCGGACTCGACATGGCCAGGCTCGACCGGCTCGCCGACGCCCTCGAGGCGCGGATGCGGGCCGGTTCGGATGTCGTCGTCGTCTCGTCCGGGGCGATCGGTGCGGGGATCGCGCCGCTCGGCCTGAAGAAGCGACCCAAGGATCTCGCGACCAAGCAGGCCGCGGCGAGTGTCGGCCAGCTCGCCCTCGCCTATGCCTGGGGGACCAGCTTCTCCCGCTATGGGCGCACCGTCGGACAGGTGCTGCTCACCGCCGACGACATCTCGAATCGCTCACACCATGCCAATGCCCAGCGCACCCTCGACCGGTTGCGGTCACTCGGGGCGATCGCGGTGGTCAACGAGAACGACACGGTGGCGACCAACGAGATCCGGTTCGGTGACAACGACCGGCTGGCCGCCCTCGTCGCGCACCTGACCAGTGCCGACGCACTGGTGTTGCTGTCGGATGTGGACGGTCTCTACGACGGTGACCCCCGTAAGCCCGGCCCCGACGGACGTCCCGCGCGCTTCATCGCCGAGGTGAACGGCCCCGACGACCTCGACGGGGTGATCGCCGGTTCCGGCGGTGCGCTGGGTACCGGGGGGATGGCCTCCAAGCTCGCCGCCGCGCGTCTGGCCGCCGACGGCGGGGTGCCCGTCCTGCTGGCCTCGGCCGCCGACGCCGCGGCCGCATTGAGTTCCGCCTCGGCCGGCACCGTCTTCGCCGCACGTCCGGAACGGTTGTCGGCCAGGCGTTTCTGGGTGCGGCATGCCGCCGACACCCACGGGCAGCTGGTGCTGGACGACGGCGCGGTGGCCGCGGTGTCCAAGCGTCGTCGGTCGCTGCTGGCCGCCGGGATTCTCGCCGTGCGCGGCGGGTTCTCCAACGGCGATGTGGTGGAGCTCGTCGACACCACCGGCGGGATCTTCGCCCGCGGCGTCGCCTCGTATGACAGCGACGAGGTCGAGACGATGATCGGTCGTTCCACCACCGATCTGCCGCCGGACCTGCAGCGCCCCGTGGTCCACGCCGACGATCTGGTGACGGTGTAGGTTGCGCTGAGCCGTTCCGCGCCCGGGTTCGTCCCCGTGTGGTGACGTCGTGTGCTCGGGCGTGGGAGGTTTCGACTCGACTTGTCGCTTCGCTCCTCGTCGGCTCAAGCATCGTGTGGCGGTTGGCGTTTGGTGGTGTTCGCGATGGGTGGTGGCGTCGACTCGGACGTATCTTTGATCAAAGACCCACTGTGGCAACAAGTGTTGATGGTTGAGCCGGGACCGAGCCGGAAGGGCGAGGACCCGTGTCGAAACCCGGTGAGATGAGCGTGTCGGCGACCACGTCGACCCACGCCCGAGGCGATCGGCTCAGCCGGCCAATGCCGGCAGCACCACGCCGCAGTAGTGATCGACCTTGAGGTCGGCGATGTCGTCGGCACGGGTACCGCCGCGGTTGACGACGACGAGGACCTTGCCCGTCCGATGCGCGTGACGGGCGAAGCGCAAGCCGCTCATCACCGTCAACGACGACCCGGCCACCAACAGTGCATCGCTGGCGTCGACGAGCGAGAACGACTGTTCCACCAGATCTTTCGGGGCGTTCTCGCCGAAGTACACGATGTCGGGCTTCAGGATTCCGCCGCACATCGGGCATTCGGCGACGATGAAGTCGGCGGTGTCGTGGAGCACCATGTCGGCATCCGGTGCCACCTCGATCGCACCCCGACTCGTCACACGGTCGGCGAACCCGGGATTGCGCGCCTCGAGCATGTCGGCGAGGCGGTGCCGGGACACGATCCACCCGCATCCCAGGCACCGCACCCGCCCATACGAGCCGTGCAGGTCGATCACCCCGCGGGTACCCGCCTTGGTGTGGAGCATGTCCACGTTCTGGGTGATCACGCCGTTCAGACTGCCCTGTCGCTGCAACGCGGTGAGCGCATGATGTCCGGCATTCGGCTGCGCGGCGTCCATGTGCCGCCAGCCCAGATGGTTGCGCGCCCAGTAGTGGCGCCGGAAGTCCGGTGACGACAGGAACATCTGCACCGTCATCGGGGTCCGGATCGGCGCACCGGGACTGCGATAGTCGGGGATACCGGAATCGGTGGAGATCCCCGCCCCGGTGAGCGCCGCGATCCGGGCCCCGTCGAGCAGCCCGCGCAACCGGGCGATCGAGGTGTCGACATCATCATCGGCCGGGGTCGGTTCGGCCGGAATCCAGGCGGCCTGCGGACGGGTACGCACCCTGTCCAGAATAGGCCGGTCCGGATCCGGCCGGCGGGTCAGGAACCGACGGAGTGGCGACCCGGCTCGGGCACCGCGGTCACCAGCGGATAGACGCCGTTCTCGTCGTGAACCTCGTCGCCCACGACCGGCGGATTGAACACACACAGCATCCGCATCCGGGTGTCGGCGGTGACGGTGTGGCGCTCGTGTCCGTCGAGCAGGTACATGGTGCCGGGCCCGAGCGGGTACTTCTCACCGGTCTCCCGGTCGAGCAGCGTGCCCTGCCCCTCGACCAGCCACACCGATTCGATGTGGTGGGCGTAGTGGAACTCGTTGACCGTTCCGGCCTCGATGGTGGTCTCGTGGAAGGAGAATCCCACACCGTCGCCGGCCAGCACGATCCGTTTGGACACCCACTTGCCCGCGGGGTCGGCGACGTCGCGGTCGGTGCCGGTGATCTCCTGGGTGGTGCGCACGATCATGCCAGAACCTCCTCGGTGGCGTCGACGAGAATCCCGAGCCCACGGTCGAGGTCCTCGGTCGAGATGGTCAGTGGTGGAAGCAGTTTGACGACTTCGTCGGACGGCCCGGACGTCTCGGCGAGCAGCCCGGACTCGAAGGCCCGCGTGCACACCTTGCCGGCATGTGTGGCGTCGTCGAAGACGAGTCCGCGGACCATGCCGCGACCCCGCGTCGACAACCCCTGATGGCGTCCGGCGAGCGCGGTGAGCACTTCTTCGATCTGGCGGCCCTTGATGTGGATGTCGCGGGAGAACGTGTCGTCGGCCCAGTAGTGCTCGAGCGCACGGGTCGCGGTGACGAACGCCGGATTGTTGCCGCGGAAGGTGCCGTTGTGTTCACCCGGTGTCCAGACATCGAGATCAGGTCGGATCAGGGTGAGCGCCAAGGGGAGTCCGTATCCGCCGATGGACTTCGAGAGGGTGATGATGTCGGGGACGATCCCGGCCTCCTCGAACGAGAAGAACTCACCGGTACGGCCGCAACCCATCTGCACGTCGTCGACGATCAGCAGCATGTCGTGCCGGCGGCACAGGTCGGCCAGGCCACGCAGCCACTCGGGCCGGGCGACGTTGACCCCACCCTCGCCCTGCACCGTCTCGACGATCACCGCGGCGGGCAGGTTCAGTCCGCTGCCGGAATCGTCGAGGACACGCTCGAACCAGGTGAAGTCCTCGACCACACCGCCGAGATAGTTGTCGAACGGCATGGGGGTGGCGTGGACCAGCGGGATACCCGCGCCGGCGCGCTTCATCGAGTTGCCGGTCACCGACAGCGATCCCAGCGTCATGCCGTGGAAGGCGTTGGTGAATCCGATCACCGACTCGCGGCCGGTCACCTTGCGGGCCAGTTTGAGGGCCGATTCCACCGCGTTGGTACCGGTCGGACCGGGGAACTGGATCTTGTGGTCGAGTCCGCGCGGCTGCAGGACGTTGTCGCGGAAGGTCTCGATGAACCGGGCCTTGGCCACGGTCGCCATGTCGAGGCCGTGCACGATCCCGTCGTCCACCAGGTACTCCAGCAGGGCCTGCTTGAGCACCGGGTTGTTGTGACCGTAGTTGAGGGCGCCGGCACCGGCGAAGAAGTCGAGGTAGCGGTCACCGTGGACGTCGGTGAGCCAGGAGCCACGTGCCTGCTCGAAGACCGTCGGCCAGTTCCGGCAGTAGCTGCGCACCTCCGATTCGTGCTGTTCGAACACCGACATGTCGGTGATGGTGGGGACCGCGTCGTCGACAGGGGAGTCGAGCAGGGTCATGGAAAGACACCTCCAGGGGTGGGATGACGCCCGGATACGCTGGACGTGCGTAGCCGGACAGACACGATCGGGTTGATCGCGTTCAGCAGAAACCGTTGTGGCGCCTAAGAAGTGGCGTCAGTGGTCGAATCGAACCCATCGGGTTCGAGGGTGTAGAGATCTTCGGGTTGATGGGAATCCGGGAACAGGTCCGCCGCGAACAGATCACGCCGGGAAAACCGAAGGCCGCGTTGGGCGGCCACCGCCGCGAACAGCCGCTGGGATGCGGGGTTGTCCGGACTGATGGTGGTCTGTAGGCGCGAGACACCTTGTGCCGCAGTTCGGTCGAGTAGGTGGTGCAGCATCGCCGCAGCGATTCCGAGGCCGCGGTAGGACTCTCCGGTCGCCACCTGCCAGACCATCAGGGTGGCCGGGTCGTCGGGCCTGCGGTATCCGGTGACGAATCCGACTGGTGTGCCCTCGATCTCGGCGACAACCGAGGTGTCGGCGAAATCGTGACACCAGAGGACGTAGGCGTATCCGGAATTGACGTCGAGAACGCGTGAGCGCTCGGCGATCTGGTGGATGGCTGCGCCGTCGGTGACGGTCGGGACGCGCAGCGTGGGCGCCGCGGATGGCGCTCTGGGTGATGTGGCCGTTCTTGTTGGGGACGGGCTCATAACGGTTTTCGACGCTAACAACCGCTGTCGACGAATTCACCCATCGACGAAAATCGGTCGGCGAAACACCGTCGTCGGCCCAGTTCAGCCGACGGATGTGACTTGGGACACATTCCTGTAACGAATGCCGCCATGTCCGAATCGGGCACGGGTCCCGGGCCCGGATTCGCACGCGCGACAATGTGGGGATGACACGCATCATCGCCGGCCGGTTTCGCGGCCACCGCATCGCGGTCCCCGACGAGGGCACCCGCCCGACGTCCGACCGGGTCCGTGAGGCGGTGTTCAACGTGCTCGGCGCCCGCATCGACCTCGACGAGGCTCGCGTGCTCGACCTGTACGCCGGATCCGGTGCGCTGGGGATCGAGGCGCTCTCGCGCGGCGCGACCCACGCCGAGTTCGTCGACAGCCGGCGGCGGGCCACCGCGGTGATCACCAAGAACCTGTCGGCGTTGAAGGTCTCGCGGGAGACCCGCGTCGTCACCGGCACCGCGTCGTCGTATCTGGCCGGCAGTGCCACCCGGGGATTCGACGTGATCTTCTCCGACCCGCCGTATGCCCTCGGTGACGAGGAGATGACCGCCGACCTGACCGCCTTGGCCCAGGGATGGCTGGCCGAGGACGGGCTGGTGGTGCTGGAACGGGATCGGCGCAGTGCGGTGGACTGGCCCGCGGCGTTCGAGGTGATCGTGGACAAGACCTACGGCGACACGGTGGTCCAGTTCGCCCGCCTGGCCTGAGCGGTCCGGTCTGATCTGGGCGGTCCGGCCGATCTGCCTCTCCGGGTGCGCAGATGGGCTCGCCCGAGCGGTGACGGACCGGGCGGAGACGACGGTCCGGGCCGGGGGAGGCGGGGTGGGCGCGGCCGGGGCGCAGGTAGGTTGACCGGCATGACAAGCGCGGTGCTCCCAGGCTCCTTCGATCCCTTCACCCGTGGCCACCGGTATGTCGTCGAGCGCGCGGCGCGGTGCTTCGACGAACTGGTGGTGACCGTGGTGGTCAACCCCAACAAGCGGGGGATGTTCGACGTCGACGAACGCCTCGACCTGATCCGGCACGACTGTGCCGATCTGCCCAATGTGCGCGTCGACAAGTGGCGCGGACTGCTCGTCGACTATCTGACCCAGAACGGCATCCACGCGATCGTGAAGGGATTGCGGTCGTCGGTGGACTTCGACTACGAGCTGCCGATGGCGCAGATGAACCGTGAACTCGCCGACGTCGAGACCATGTTCCTGCTGACCGACCCGAGCTACGCCCACGTGTCGAGCTCACTGGTCAAGGAGGTCGCCAAACTCGGCGGCGATGTGCGTCCGTTCCTCTCCGAACACATCCACGACCGGCTGCAGGCAGTCCTCGCGGGTGAACGACAGGTCTAGGGTTTTGCCGTTTCCCGGGCGTTGACCTCGAGTTTTCGACCTCCATAGCATCACACGACACGCCGACCACAGGGGCCTCCGCAGTCACAGTCGCAACATTCGGCACAATAGTCACAAGCGTTTCATCGACGGAACCAAGGCAGATGCCGGATTGGGGTGGCTGTGTACCGGGTATTCGAAGCACTCGACGAGCTCGTTGCGATCGTCGAGGAGGCACGGAGTGTCCCCATGACCGCGGGCTGCGTGGTCCCGCGCGGGGATGTGCTCGAGCTCCTCGACGACATCAAGGACTCCATCCCAGGTGAGCTCGACGACGCGCAGGACGTCCTCGACCAGCGGGAGACCCTGCTGTCGGAGGCGCGCGATCACGCCGACACCGTGGTCACCGGCGCCGACTCCGAGTCCGAGGCGGTCCTCGCGCACGCCCGCGCCGAGGCCGACCGCATCCTCTCCGACGCCAAGGCGCAGGCCGACCGCATGGTCGAGGAGGCGGGCAACCACGGCTCCTCGCTGGTCGAGGACGCCACCGAGGAGGCCCGTCGGCTCTCGACCAGCGCGGCCCGCGAGTTCGAGGCGGTCACCGGCCGCGCCCGCGCCGAGGCGCAGCGCACCATCGACGCCGCCAACAACACCTACGACAAGTCGGTGGCCGACGGCATCGCCGAGCAGCAGCGTCTGGTCAGCGAGGCCGAGGTGGTGGCCGCGGCCAAGTCCGAGGCCGAGCGCATCATCGACGCCGCCCACGCCGAGGCCGACCGCCTGCGCGGCGACTGCGACGTCTACGTCGACGAGAAGCTGGCGCAGTTCGAGGAGACCCTCACCAACACGCTGCGGTCGGTGAACCGCGGCCGTCACCAGCTGCGTACCGGCGCCGGGATGCACGACTACGTGGAATACCCGCGCAGCGTCGACCACGAACCCGTTCGCGGTGGTCGCGGGCGCGGCCAGGAGGCCGAGCAGCCGTCGCCGATGGCGGTCTGAGCGCACCTGCCGACACGCGTCCGGGCGGGCATTCGATACTTGCCTGACCCGGGCGTATGGTGCATACGTGGCCGAAAATGCTGTGACCCCGGGAGTATCCGCGTCGGGTACCGATGCCGTCGCCCGTGATCCGTTTGTGCTCGACATCCGGTCCTTCGGGCGCCGCCCCGGCACCATGTCCGAGGTGCACCGGACCGTGACCGCCCCCGACCGTCTGGGCGTGGAGATGATCGCGATCCCCGAGGGCTCCGATGTCGAATTCGATCTGCGCCTGGAGGCGGTCAGCGAGGGCGTGCTGGTGACCGGAACCGTGTGCGGCGAGACCGCCGGACAGTGTTCGCGATGTCTGGAGCCGCTCGACGGCACCGTCACGGTCTTCCTCACCGAGCTGTTCGCCTACCCTGACAGCCAGACCGAGCAGACCACCGACGCCGACGACATCCACCGGATCGTCGACGACCGGATCGATCTCGAGCAGTCGGTGATCGACGCGGTGGCCCTCGAGCTGCCGATGTCGCCGCTGTGCGAGGACGATTGCCAGGGACTGTGCAGCGAGTGCGGTGTGCGGCTGGCCGTCGCCGAACCCGGACACGGACACGAGAAGATCGACCCGCGCTGGGCGGGACTCGCCGGCAAGTTCGGGGATCTGAAGACCGCCGACGAACCCACGCCCGGTGAGGACGGCGAACGGCAGGACCCGCAGTGAGCAGCGGCTCCCGTAAGGGCACCGAGGCCACCGAGTTCGCCTCCCTGCTGACCGCGATCGGCACCGAGATCTCCGACGACCTGCTGACGCTGGCACTGACGCACCGCTCCTTCGCCTACGAGCACGGCGGACTGCCCACCAACGAGCGCCTGGAGTTCCTCGGTGACTCGGTGCTCGGTGTGGTGATCACCGAGCGGCTGTACGTGGGCTTCCCCGACCGCCCGGAGGGCGAGCTGGCCAAGATCCGGGCCAGTGTGGTCAACATGCACGCCCTGGCCGACGTCGCGCGCGAACTCGGTGAGCACGGACTCGGCCACTATCTGTACCTCGGTCGCGGTGAGGAACTCACCGGTGGCCGGGACAAGGACTCGATCCTCGCCGATGGCATGGAGTCCCTGTTCGGGGCGATCTACCTCGAACACGGTCTCGAGACCTCGCGGCGGGTGATCCTCGGCCTGTTCGACGACGTGATCGACCGTTCCGGACATCTCGGCGCGGGCCTGGACTGGAAGACATCCCTGCAGGAACTCAGCGCCGAGCGCGGTTTCGGGCCCCCGCAGTATCAGATCTCCTCCACCGGACCCGACCACAGCAAGGAGTTCACCGCCACCGCGGTGGTCGCCGGCGAGAAGATGGGCAGCGGTGTCGGACGCACCAAGAAGGAAGCCGAGCAGAAGGCCGCAGCCCTTGCGTGGCAGGCGATCTCGGATCGGTCGGATACTGCGTCGGCCGATGCCTAGCCGTCGCCGTGTGATCGCGGATGCCTGAACTCCCCGAGGTCGAGACCGTCCGCATCGGTCTCGTCGACCACGTCGTCGGCCGTCGGATCACCGACGTCGAGGTGGCCCATCCGCGTGCCGTCCGTCGCCATCCCGGTGGTGCGACCGACCTGATCGGCCGGCTGACCGGCAAGACGGTGACCGCGGCCCGACGCCGCGGCAAGTTCCTCTGGCTCGAGGTCTCCGATGCCACCGACGACGCCGCGCTCGTCGTGCATCTCGGGATGAGCGGGCAGATGCTGATCTCGCAGCGCGATGCCCCTGATCACACGCACCTACGGATTCGGGCCGGACTCGACGGCGATCCCGGACACGACCCGCTCGGTGCCGAACTGCGCTTCGTCGACCAGCGGACCTTCGGTGGCTGGCATGTCGACGAACTGGTCGACGACCCGTTCCGGCCGGGTGAACAGGTACCGGCGTCTGTCGCCCACATCGCACCCGACCCGTTCGATCCCGGTTACGACCGCGAGGTCGTCGTCGCCCGGATGCGGGCCAAACACACCGAGATCAAACGAGCCCTGCTCGATCAGACGGTGATCTCCGGGGTCGGCAACATCTATGCCGACGAGGCTTTGTGGCGCGCCAAGCTGCACGGTACACGGATGACGGACACGTTGGCGCCCAAGCGGATTCGCGAGTTGCTCGACGCCGCGACCGAGGTGATGGCGCAGGCGCTCGCAGTAGGCGGGACGTCGTTCGACGCGCTGTATGTCAACGTCAACGGGCAGTCCGGGTACTTCGAGCGGTCGCTGAATGCCTATGGGCGAGAAGGACAACCGTGCCGCCGATGCGGGCGGGTGATGCGCCGCGAGCAGTTCATGAACCGTAGTTCGTTCTCGTGCCCGCAGTGCCAGCGGGCGCCCCGTCGTCGTCCGTCGAGCTGACCCGGCTTCGGCGCCGACCGCTCGCGGTGTGGTCCTGTGTGTTGGCGTCGTCAGCCGACGCTGAAGCTGGCACCGCCCGGGATGGCCCAGGCGCCGGCGGTGGGAATGGTGATGGACCCGACGATCTGTCCGGAACCGGTGTGCAGCCGGGCGCTCGTCGGGGGCATCGCGTGACCGCCGCACGGATTGACCGTCCCCGAACCGCGAGCGCCGGTGGTGAGGTTGGTGTAGTCGAGACGAACCAGCGCATTGGCGACGCCGTACCGGCCGCAGTCGCCGCTCGGTGCGGTGAGGACCACCCAGCCGCGTTTGTCGCTGGTGTGGATCTGGATGAACGCGGTGAAGACACTCCAGTCGGCGGGGCCGTTGGCGACGATCGCAGTGGCGGGGAGTTGCTGCACGCCGATCGGTGCGGCCTGCGCCTGCCCCGCACCGAGCGCACCCGCGACTGTGGCCGCCGCCACGGCGGCGGCTGCGGCGAATGCCCGGCCCTGATGTTTGACTACGGCCACGACGACTCCTCGGGTTCGGCGGCCCGCCGGGCGGCGAAGCACTTCGCTGTCTGCCATATCGCGGTGCACGATATGTGTGTTACGTCACGGTTCCGAGGTGAACCCGTCTATCGGTGCAGGCGTCGGGCGTGGCGAGTGTGAGCTGATGGCACCGTGGGCAGTCCGGCTACGTCGTGCGCTCGCGCAGCGCCTATGGTCGAGCCGTGCCGCCGAGACGGCCGATGGTGCGCGGCGAGCAGTTCAGGAACCGCAGTTCGTCCTCCTGCCCGGGGTGTCGCGCGTGCGGCGAGGGCGAGCCGGGAAGCAAGCCACCGGCTCCGGCGTTGACCGGGCGTCGGGCATCCCATCCCCACCGAATCCGTTTCCACCGACCCATCCACCGATCGCCGACCGACGAACGAGGAGTTCCATCCGCGATGACCACCGAGCAGCAGACCGCAGGGCAGCAGACCGATGCGAACGCCGCACCGCACACCGAGCTGTGGGTGCAGCGCACCGGCACCCGCCGCTACACCGGGCACAGCTCGCGCGGGGCGCAGGTGCTCGTGGGATCCGAGGACGTCGAGGGTGTGTTCACCCCGGGTGAACTGCTGAAGATCGCGCTGGCCGCCTGCACCGGCATGTCGTCGGATCGTCCGCTCGCGCGCCGTCTCGGTGACGACTACGACGCGACCATCCGCGTGTCCGGCGCCGCCGACCGCGAGAACGAGCTCTACCCGCGACTCGAGGAGATTCTCGAGGTGGACCTGTCCGAACTCGACCCCGACGCCGCCGAACGACTCCTCGTCGTGGTGCAGCGCGCGATCGACGCGGTCTGCACCGTGGGCCGCACCCTGAAGGCCGGCACCACCGTCGACCTGCGCATCGAGACGGAGTGAACCGATGAGTGGCGACACCCGCGTGACCGCCTACGTACACGGACATGTGCAGGGCGTCGGCTTCCGCTGGTGGACCCGGTCACGAGCCCTGGAACTGGGGCTCGTCGGCTACGCGGCCAACCAGGCCGACGGTCGGGTGCGGGTGGTGGCCGAGGGGCCCGAGGACAAGGTCGTCGCCCTGATCGACCTGCTGCGGTCGGGTCGGACGCCCGGGAGCGTCGACCTCGTCGTCGAAGCCTTCGACACCCCGCGCGGCGATCTCACCGGCTTCGTCGAGAAGTGACCTCCCAAACCCTCCACACTTGCGCAAATACCCCGGGAAAGTGGGGGTGTATCTGCGCAAGTGTGGAGGGTTTGCTGCGCACCACGCGGGCTACGGCCTGCGGCCACCACAGCGCCCTGCTCAAGTAGGCTTGACTGCCGTGCACCTCAAGTCGCTCACCCTCAAAGGCTTCAAGTCCTTTGCGTCGGCGACGACCCTGCGCTTCGAACCCGGCATCACCTGCGTGGTGGGCCCCAACGGGTCGGGCAAGTCGAACGTCGTCGACGCCCTGACCTGGGTGATGGGGGAGCAGGGTGCCAAGGCCCTGCGCGGCGGAAAGATGGAGGACGTCATCTTCGCCGGCACCTCCGGCCGCGCGCCGCTGGGCCGCGCCGAGGTGACCCTGACCATCGACAACGCCGACGGCGCACTGCCGATCGAGTACTCCGAGGTGTCCATCACCCGACGGATGTTCCGCGACGGTGCCGGTGAGTACGAGATCAACGGCAGTACATGCCGGCTCATGGACGTCCAGGAACTGCTCTCGGACTCCGGCATCGGCCGCGAGATGCACGTCATCGTCGGCCAGGGTCGCCTGGCCACCATCCTGGAATCGCGGCCCGAGGATCGTCGTGCCTTCATCGAGGAGGCCGCCGGTGTGCTCAAACATCGCCGGCGCAAAGAGAAGGCCGTCCGCAAACTGCAGTCGATGCAGGCCAACCTCGACCGATTGACCGACCTCACCGCCGAACTCCGCCGACAGCTCAAGCCACTCGGCCGGCAGGCCGAGGTGGCCCGCCGCGCCCAGACCATCCAGGCCGACCTGCGCGATGCGCGGCTGCGGCTGGCCGCCGACGACCTGGTCACCCGACGTGGCGAGATGGCCGAACACACCGAGGTCGAGGACCAGATCCGGCGTGAACAGAACGACGTGGCCACCGAACTCGACGCGGTGAACGCCGACCTCGCCGAACAAGAGGAACACCTCGCGCAGGTGGTCCCCGCCGCCGAGGCCGCCGGGCGTGCCTGGTTCACCCTCTCGGCCCTGGCCGAACGTGTCGGCGCCACCGGCCGGGTGGCCGCCGAACGCAGCCGCTACCTCGACGAACCGGTCACCGAGTCGACCGGACCGGACCCCGAGGAACTCGAGGAGCAGGCCCTCGAAGCCGCCGAGAACGAGGCCGAGATGACCTTCGCGGTGGAGACCGCCGCCGAAGGTCTCGAGCTCGCCCAGTTCGAACTCGAAGAACGGGAGCGCGCCGCCGCGGCCGCCGAACAGGCGCACATGGCCGCGGTACGGGCCATCGCCGACCGTCGCGAGGGTCTGGCCCGCCTCGAGGGCCAGGTCGACAACCTGCGCACCAAGGCCGACTCCGTCGACGCCGAGACCGCCCGCCTGACCGCGGCGATCGCCTCGGCCGCCGAACGCGTCCAGCACGCACAGGTCGAGCAGGATGCCGTCGCGGCATCCCTCGGGGAGCTCGAGACCTCCGAACGCGGACTCGACGAGCACCACGAACGCTGCGTCACCGCACTCAACCGCTCCAACGAGCGGGTGGCGACCCTGCAGGCCGAGGAACGTGAGGCGGCCCAGCGCATCGCCTCGCTGTCGGCGCGTATCGAGGCGCTGTCGGTGGGCCTCGAACGCAACGACGGCGGCGCGTGGCTGCTGGCCAACGCCCCCGACGGCCTGCTCGGCCCGGCATCGGAGCAGATCACCGTGCAGGCCGGATACGAGACCGCGGTGGCCGCGGCCCTCGGCGGCGCGGTCGATGCGATCGCCGCCACCGACCCGGACGCGGCCCTGCGCGCCCTCGACGCACTCAAGGCCGGTGACGGCGGCCGGGGAGCACTGATCATCGGCGGTACCGACGCGACCGGCGCCGACCGGACCGCATCCCTGCCGGACGGTGCGCGGTGGGTCGACGACGTCGTCGACTGCCGGGAGTCGATCCGTGGCGCCATCGAGACGATCCTCGGCGACACCGTCGTCGTCGACTCGGCCGCGCTGGGACTCGACGTGGCCCGGCGGTTCGGCGTGCGCGCGGTGACCCGCGACGGCGACCGCATCTCGAGTGCCGCCGTCGAGGGCGGATCGGCGCACCGGCCGTCGACCCTGGAGGTGCAGTCGGCCATCGACATCGCCGCCGACGAACTCACCGCCACCCGGCGCCGCGCCGAGGAACTGACCGCCGCACTCGACGGTGCGCTCACCGAACAGCAGGAGCGTCGCGAGGCGGCCGAGGAGGCGCTGGCGGCGCTGCACGAATCCGACAGCGCGGTGGGCGGCGCCTACGAGCAGCTCGCCCGCCTGGGCCAGGACATCCGCGCCGCACAGGCCGAGAGCGACCGCCTCGCCCGCCAACGCGACAAGGCCGAGGAGGGGCGGGCCGAGACCGTCGCCCGGCTCGAGGAACTCGAACAGCGGCTCAGCCTGGCCCACGACGAGGGGGTGGAGGAGCCGACCGACGTCGACGCCGGCGAGCGGGGCGTTGCGGCGGAGGCGGTGGCGGTCGCACGCAACACCCAGATGGAGGCGCGGCTGGCGCTGCGCACCGCCGAGGAGCGACTCGCCTCGGTCCGTGGCAAGGCCGACTCGCTGCGCCGCGCCGCCGAACGTGAACGAGATGCCCGCGAACGTGCACGGCTGCAGAACGAGGTCCGCCGACAGGCCGCCACCGTCGCCGCGGCGGTCGCGTCGTCGGCCGGCGAGCTGGCGCAGCGCCTGGTGACGGCGGTGGCCACCGCACAGGCCGGCCGCGACGAACTCGAACAGGTGCGTCGTGAACGGACTGCGACCCTCGACGAACTCAAGAGCCGATCGGCCACCCTGACCCAGCGTCTCAACACGCTCAAGGACGCCGTCCACCGTGACGAGGTGGCGCGTGCACAGTCGGCGTTGCGGATCGAACAGCTCGAAGAACAGATCATGGAGTCGTTCGCGATGTCACCCGACGACGTCGTCGCCGAGTACGGTCCCGACATCCCGATGCCGCCGTCGGCGCTGGAGATCAGCGAGTACGAGGCCGCCAAGGCCCGCGGTGAGCAGGTGGTGACGCCCGCGCCGATGGCCTACGACCGCAAGACCCAGGAGGCGCGCGCCAAGAAGGCGCAGAAAGACCTCAACACCCTCGGCAAGGTCAACCCCCTCGCCCTCGAGGAGTTCGCGGCACTCGAGGAACGCTACAACTTCCTCTCCGCACAGCTCGAGGACGTCAAGGCCGCCCGCAAGGACCTCCTCGAGGTGGTCGAGGAGGTCGACGCCCGGATCCTGCAGGTGTTCACCGAGGCCTACGCCGACGTCGAGCGCGAATTCGCCCAGGTCTTCTCCACGCTCTTCCCGGGCGGCGAGGGGCGGCTAGTGCTGACCGATCCGTCGGACATGCTGACCACCGGCGTCGAGGTGGAGGCACGCCCGCCGGGCAAGAAGGTCAAGCGGCTGTCGTTGCTGTCCGGCGGCGAGAAGTCACTGACCGCGGTGGCGATGCTGGTCGCGATCTTCCGGGCCCGCCCGTCACCGTTCTATGTGATGGACGAGGTGGAGGCCGCCCTCGACGACACCAACCTGCGCCGGCTGATCAGTCTGTTCGAGCAGCTGCGGGAACGCTCGCAGCTGATCGTGATCACCCACCAGAAACCCACCATGCAGATCGCCGATGCCCTCTACGGCGTGAGCATGCGCGGCGACGGGATCACCACGGTGATCTCGCAGCGACTGCGCGGGGTGGACGTCCCGGTGGCGACGCCGCCCGATCCCGAATGACCCGGCCGGTCCCGCCGTCCGGACCGCCCGGGTGACACCCGCCCTGCGGCCAGAATCCTCCCGAGAACCCTCCTCTGAATACGCAGCGGGCCCGCATCGCGCGGACCGGCCGGCGAGAACAGGACAAGCAGAGTGAACACCGAAGTCATCATCGGCATCGTCGTGGCCGTGGTCGTGATCCTGGCGCTGCTCGCGCTGGGGATCGTGCTGCGCCGCCGCCGGCAGATCTCGCTGAAGGACACCACCCCCGACGTCCAGGTGACCGACGGCAGCACTCCGCAGGTCGACAGATCCGGTGGCTACCAGGCGGGATCGGGGTTCACCTTCAGTCAGGGCGGGGGCACCACGGTGGCGCCGCCGCCGGAGCCGGTGCGACCGCCCGTCGAACGCACCGAGACCGACGGGCAGCCCGCGGTCGGTGACGACGCCTCGGTGCCACGTGATTCGGCACAGCGCCCGGTGACCGAGGTCGCCCTGCCCGAGATCGACGACGAGCCCGAGACCGCAGCACCCGAGACCGCAGCACCCGAGACCGCTGCACCTGAGGCGGCAGCGCCGGAGACCGCTGCACCCGAGACCACAGCACCCGAGACCGCTGAGCCCGAGGCAGCTGCACCCGAGGCGGCGCCCGCCGAGGTCGAGGACACCGATTCCCCGGTCGTCGAGCCCGAGACGACCCAGCCCGAGACGACCCAGCCCGAGACGACCACGCCCGCGGTCGCACAGCCCGAGGCGTCCACGCCGGCCGAGACCCCGGCCGCGGAGCCGGAGATCGCCGCTCCCGTCGATGCCGCCGACGCCGCGGTCACACCGCCACGCGAGGAGATCGCGCCGACCGCCGGGCGTCTGGGACGTCTGCGCGGACGGCTGTCGCGGTCGCAGGGTGCCATCGGTAAGTCGATGCTCGGTCTGCTCGGTGCCGGCGACCTCGACGAGGACAGCTGGGAGGAGATCGAGGACACCCTGGTGATGGCCGATCTCGGCACCGCCGCCACGAGCGCCGTCGTCGAGCGGCTGCGCACCGAGCTGGCGACGACCCCGGTGCGCAACGCCGACGAGGCCCGCGCGCTGCTCAAGCGTGTCCTGGTGGATCAGCTGCACCCGGAGATGGATCGATCGGTGCGTGCGCTGCCGCATGCCGGTGCCCCCGCCGTGGTGCTCGTCGTCGGCGTGAACGGCACCGGGAAGACCACCACCACCGGAAAGCTCGCCCGGGTCCTCGTCGCCGACGGCCGACGTGTGCTGCTCGGTGCCGCCGACACCTTCCGTGCCGCCGCCGCAGACCAGTTGCAGACGTGGGGTGAGCGCGTGGGTGCCGGCATCGTGCGCGGCAAGGAGCAGGCCGATCCCGCATCGGTGGCCTTCGACGCGGTGGCCAAGGGCATCGAGGACGGCGTGGACGTGGTGATGATCGACACCGCCGGACGTCTGCACACCAAGACCGGTCTGATGGACGAGCTGGGCAAGGTCAAGCGTGTCGTGGAGAAGAAGGCGCCTGTCGACGAGGTGCTGCTGGTGCTCGACTCCACGGTCGGACAGAACGGCCTCACCCAGGCCCGCGTGTTCGCCGAAGTGGTCGACATCACCGGCGTCGTGCTGACCAAACTGGACGGTACGGCCAAGGGCGGCATCGTCTTCCACGTCCAGGAAGAACTGGGCGTCCCGGTGAAGCTGGTGGGTCTCGGCGAAGGTGCCGACGACCTCGCCCCGTTCGAGCCCGAGGCGTTCGTCGACGCTCTCCTGTGACCTGTACTCCTGAGAGGACGCTGAAGTCCGACCTGGGAGGTTACGTGGCCGCAATACAAACCGGCCACCGGTTCACATGCACGAAACGTCAGGGCACCACTGCTGAAACCAGGTGGCGACAGTCTCTTTGAAGGCGCCGAGCCGTCGGCGCGGCTTAGGGAGGTTTCTTACAGTGGTTTCTGCACTGCCGGAAAGCGTATTCGGAGAGTTCGACACAGGCGACACGGCGTGGGTCATCACCGCCGCTGCACTGGTGTTGCTGATGACTCCCGGTCTGGCTTTCTTCTATGGCGGCCTGTCGCGGGGCAAGTCGGTCCTCAACATGATGATGATGTCGTTCGGGGCACTCGCCACCGTCAGCGTCATCTACGTCCTGTGGGGATTCTCGATGTCGTTCAGCGACGGCATCACCGGTAACAGCGACATCGGCGGAATCTTCGCCAACCCGTTCGCGCTGTTCGGCTCGGATCAGCTGATGAACACCGCGACGATCGACGGCAAGGAAGCGGTCGTCACCGCGGGCCTGTCGATCCCGGCGGTCGTGTTCCTCGGCTTCCAGCTGACGTTCGCGGTGATCACCGTCGCCCTGATCTCGGGTGCGGTCGCCGAGCGTGTGAAGTTCTCCACCTGGCTGGTCTTCACCGTCGTGTGGGCCACCATCGTGTACTTCCCGCTGGCCCACATGGTGTGGGGCGGTCTCGTCGGCGGCGGCGGCATCATGGGCGGTGGCGAAGACGGCTTCGCCGCATGGATGTTCGGCACCACCGACGGTGAGGCCAACGTCGCACCGATCGACTTCGCCGGTGGCACCGTGGTCCACATCAACGCCGGTATGGCCGGTCTGGTCCTGGCCCTGATCGTCGGCGCCCGCGTCGGCTTCGGCAAGACCGCCTACCGCCCGCACAACATCCCGTTCGTCATGCTCGGTGCCGCACTGCTGTGGTTCGGCTGGTTCGGCTTCAACGTCGGCTCGGAGCTCGCCGCGGACCTCACCGCGGGCAAGGTGTGGGTCAACACCACCGCCGCCACCGCCGCCGCGATCATCGGCTGGCTCGCCGTGGAGTTGATCCGCGACAAGCACGCCACCAGCGTGGGTGCGGCCTCGGGTATCGTCGCCGGCCTGGTCGCCATCACCCCGGCCTGTGGCAATCTGACCCCGGTCGGATCGCTGATCCTCGGTGTGATCGCCGGCGCGCTGGCCGCACTCGCGATCGGCCTGAAGAACAAGTTCGGCTACGACGACTCGCTCGACGTCGTCGGTGTGCACCTCGTCGCCGGCCTCTGGGGCACCATTGGTGTGGGCCTGCTGGCGCAGGACACCGGCCTGTTCTGGGGTGGCGACTACAAGCAGGTCGTCGTGCAGATCGTGATCGCCCTGTTCGCCCTCGCGTTCACCGGCATCCTGACCACGATCATCGCGTTCGCACTCAAGCCGCTGGGCTGGCGAGTCGACGCCGACGAGGAGAAGAGCGGCATCGACGAGGCAGAACACGCCGAGACCGCGTACGAGTTGGCCTGACTCGCGCATCGTTGACCACTACGCTTGAAACCCGTGGAGAGGGATAACTCATGAAGCTGATCACCGCAATCGTGAAGCCGTTCACACTGGAGGACGTCAAGGCCGGGCTGGAACAGGCCGGAATCCTGGGCATGACCGTCAGTGAGGTGCAGGGTTACGGTCGCCAGAAGGGTCACACCGAGGTCTACCGTGGCGCGGAGTACTCGGTGGACTTCGTCCCCAAGGTCCGTGTCGAGGTCGTCGTCGACGACGCGGCAGTGGACAAGGTCGTCGACGTCATCGTCGAAGCCGCCCGCACCGGCAAGATCGGTGACGGCAAGGTCTGGGTCTCACCGGTCGAATCCGTGGTTCGTGTTCGCACTGGTGAACGCGGCGCCGACGCACTCTGACGAGGGCCGATGCCCTTCGTGAGCACAGGACACGGCCCCGCCCCCGACGACGAGTCGGGTGCGGGGCCGCGTTCTTCCCAGCCCAACATCTCCGTTGCCGCAACCGATCTCGCCAAGACACGTCGACAGCTGACCGATGCCGGCGGGGCCAACCGCCTGGACGCGGCCGGTTTGCGTCAGGTCCTGGTGGACCTGCACGAGTTCTGGCTGACCAGCAAAGGTGCAGAGCTCGGGATCAAGCCCGGCAGCGGGATGGCCATCGTCGCGGTCGGGGGACTCGGCCGCGGTGAACTACTCCCACATTCGGATCTGGATCTGATCCTCCTGCACGAGGACCTGTCCCCGGAGCGGGTGTCGGAGGTCGCCGACGGACTCTGGTATCCGTTGTGGGACGCCAACATCCCGCTCGACCACAGTGTCCGCACGGTGCCGCAGGCGTTGCAGGTGGCCGGTGACGACATCACCGCGGCACTGGGCCTGTTGGAGGCCCGGCACATCGCCGGTGACGAAGATCTCTCGTCGCTGTTGATCGGTGGCGTGCGCCAGCAGTGGCGTACCGACATCCGCAACCGGTTCCCGGCCGTGGTCGATCATGCGCGGGACCGGTGGCGCCGCAGCGGTGACATCGCCCACCGCGCCGAACCCGACCTGAAGAACGGTCGCGGCGGGTTGCGGGATGTGCAGCTGCTCGGTGCGCTGGCCATCGCGCAATTGACCGACGGTATGGCCAACCTGCGTCCCGACAGCCCCAACGCCGGACCGCAGGTGGCCTACCAGCGATTGCTGGACATCCGTACCGAACTGCACCGGATCGCCGGTCGCGCACGCGAACAGGTCCGGGCCCAGGACGCCGACGAGATCGGCGCGGCACTGGGGATCGGGGACCGGTTCGACCTCGCCCGGGTGATCAGTGACGCGGCCCGCACCATCGGGTACTCCACCGACGTCGGGTTGCGGACGGCGGGCAACGCCCTGCCGCGACGCGGTCTGGCCAAGCTCCGGCGTTCACCCATCCGCCGTCCGCTCGACGAGGGTGTGGTCGAACACAACGGTGAGATCGTGCTGGCGCGCAACGCCATCCCGAGCAAGGACCCGGGGCTGATCCTGCGTGTCGCGTCGTCGTCGGCGCGTACCGGGCTGCCGATCAGCGCCTCCACGCTGTCCCGGCTGGCCGACTACGCCCCGGAACTGCGTGAGCCCTGGCCGTCGGAGGCCCTCAGCGACCTGCTGGTGCTGTTGGGTTCCGGACCGCACATGGTGGCGCCGATCGAGGCACTCGACCGCACCGGACTGTGGGGCCGGCTGCTGCCGGAATGGGGTGCGGTCCGCGACCTTCCGCCCCGCGATGCCATCCACACCTGGACGGTCGACCGGCACCTGGTGGAGACCGCGGTCTATGCGGGGTCGATGACCACCCGGGTCTCGCGCCCCGATCTGCTGTTGCTCGGTGCCCTGATCCACGATCTGGGCAAGGGGCGCGGCGCCGATCACAGCATGGTCGGCGCGGAGCTGGCGGTGCAGGTGGGCAACCGGATCGGTCTGTGGCCGGAGGATGTGGCGATCCTCTCGGAGATGGTGCGCCATCATCTGCTGCTGCCGACCATCGCCACCCGGCGTGACCTCGACGACCCGGCCACCGCCGAGGAGGTGGTGGAGACCCTCCGCCACAAGCGGGTGCTCCTGGAACTGCTCGCGGCGCTCGCCGAGGCGGATTCCCGGGCCACCGGGCCCGGCGTGTGGGGTGACTGGAAGGCCTCGCTGATCAGCGATCTGGTGCGGCGGGCCACCCGCCTGCTCGACGGTGACGAACTCGTCGCACCCGAACCGCTGACCGAGGAGATGATCGAGGTCGCCGAGTCCGGGGACTTCGGGGTGCGGCTCTCGCCGGCCGACGGGGTGCACACCTACTCGGTGATCATGGTGGCTCCGGACCGTCCGGGACTGCTGTCGAAGATGGCAGGTGTGTTGGCGCTCAACGGGTTGCGATCGCACTCGGCGAATGTTGCGCACCATCGGGGTCGGGCGGTCAACCGTTTCATCGTGGTACCCGCATTCGGCGAGCCACCCGAAGCGGGTCTGCTGCGACAGCAGCTGATCGCCGCGGTCGAGGGCAAGGTCAAGGTGCTCGACCGACTCGACAAGCGGGAGAAGGACTCTCCGGTCCCGACCATCGGCACCGTGACGAGTTCGCCGGGTGCGTCCACCTCGGGCAAACCGCCCGACGACCCGGAGGCGGTGGCCGCCAACGCGGTTCCGGCGCTGTTCGCGGTGGCACCGCCCAGGGTGCTGTGGGCCGAGGCGCCGGCCGCCGGTGAGGTGCTGATGGAACTGCGCACCGACGACCGGCTGGGGCTGCTCAGCCGGGTCAGCGATGTGATGGAGCAGGCCGGTGCCCGGGTCCGCTGGGCCAAGGTCGCCACCCTCGGCAGCACCGTCGTCGACACCTTCTGTCTGGTGCTGGCCGAGGACACCCCGGCGGCCCGGGAATCGCTGGCCGAGAAGATCGTCGCGGTGTGCCCGGTACCGCGGCCACGGACCGACGACGAGGACGACGGCACCGGTCCGGCCAGCTTCGGCGGCACCGGACGATCCGGGGTGCCGATCAGCTGACCCGGACACCGACACCGCCGGTCGGCGATGTCGTCACCACACCGATGACGACATCGTCCGGCCGGGCGGGCGCCGGGTCCGGCCGACATGCGAGGATGGGAGAATGTTCGATTCCCTCTCCGACCGGTTGACCGGTGCGCTCTCCGACCTGCGTGGCAAGGGCAGGCTGTCCGACGCCGACATCGACCGGACCTGTCGTGAGATCCGTCTGGCCCTGCTCGAGGCCGATGTCTCCCTGCCGGTGGTGCGGTCCTTCATCGCGCGGATCAAGGAACGTGCCAAGGGTGCCGAGGTCTCCGGTGCGCTGAACCCGGCGCAGCAGGTCGTCAAGATCGTCAACGAAGAACTCGTCGGCATCCTCGGTGGTGAGACCCGCCGGGTGGCCTTCGCCAAGACCCCGCCGACGGTGATCATGCTCGCCGGTCTGCAGGGTGCCGGTAAGACGACCCTGGCCGGCAAGCTCGGTGCCTGGCTCAAGAAGCAGGGCCACACCCCGCTGCTTGTGGCCTGTGACCTCCAGCGCCCGGGTGCGGTCTCACAGCTGCAGATCGTCGGTGAGCGCGCCGACGTCCCCGTCTACGCGCCGCATCCGGGCACCTCGGTCACCGGGGAGGGCGCCCCCACCGGCACCAACCCGCTCGGGGTGTCGGCGGCCGATCCGGTGGCCGTGGCCACCGCCGGTGTCGACGAGGCCCGCGCCAAGCACTACGACGTCGTCGTGATCGACACCGCCGGCCGCCTCGGCATCGACGCGGAGCTGATGAAGCAGGCCGCCGACATCCGTACGGCCACATCGCCGGACGAGGTCCTGTTCGTCGTCGACGCGATGATCGGTCAGGACGCGGTCACCACCGCCGAGGCGTTCGCCGAGGGTGTCGACTTCACCGGTGTGGTCCTCACCAAGCTCGACGGTGATGCCCGCGGCGGTGCGGCGCTGTCGGTCCGTGAGGTCACCGGCCGGCCCATCATGTTCGCCTCGTCGGGTGAGAAGCTCGAGGACTTCGACGTCTTCCACCCCGACCGGATGGCCAGCCGCATCCTCGGCATGGGCGATGTGCTCAGCCTCATCGAGCAGGCCGAGCAGCACTGGGACGCGCAGCAGGCCGAGGAAGCCGCCGCCAAGATCAGCCAGGGCGAGCTGACCCTCGAGGACTTCCTCGAGCAGATGCTGATGATCCGGCGGATGGGTCCGATCGGCAACATCCTCGGTATGCTGCCCGGCGCCGGCCAGATGAAGGATGCGCTCGCCCAGGTCGACGACAAGCAGCTCGACCGGGTGCAGGCGATCATCCGCGGCATGACCCCGGCCGAGCGGGACAACCCGAAGATCATCAACGCCTCCCGCCGCCTGCGCATCGCCAACGGTTCGGGTGTGACCGTCAGCGAGGTCAACCAGCTCGTCGACCGGTTCTTCGAGGCGCGCAAGATGATGGCGCAGATGTCCGGCCGGATGGGCCTGGGCCCCGGCCGCAAGTCCAACCGCAAGAGCAAGGGCAAGGGCCGCAAGGGCAAGGGCAAGGGACGCGGTCCGACGCAGCCGAAGGTGCGGGGCGGATTCCCCGGTATGCCCGGTGGGATGCCGGCCGGATTCCCGGACCTGTCGGCGATGCCGCCGGGGCTCGACCAGATGCCGCCGGGGCTCGAGGGCATCGACGTCTCGCAGTTCCAGCAGCCCAAGAAGAAGAAGTAGGCCGTGGCCGGCACCGGTGCGGTTGCGACCCCGCGACACTATCGCGGCCGCGACCCGCTGACCGACGAACCGGTCGAACTGTGGGTCACCGGTGAGGTGATCAGCCGCACCCCGGCCGCCGGGGCGGTGACCGCCGCCGACGGTGTGTGGATCCTGCCCGGGTTCGTCGACGCCCACAATCACGTCGGGATCGCTCCCGGCCTCGGGGTGACGATAGACCGGGCCCGCGAGTTCGCCCGCGCCGACGCCCGTGCCGGAACCTTGCTGATCCGCGAGGTCGGGTCGCCGCTGGACACCCATCCGCTCGACGACGACCCGACGTGTCCGCGGTTCATCCGCTCGGGCAAGCACATCGCGCGGCCGAAGCGGTACCTGCGCGACTACGGCATCGACCTCGACGACCCCGACGAGCTGGCCGCCGAGGTCGCCCGCCAGGCCGCCGACGGCGACGGCTGGGTCAAGATCGTCGGCGACTGGATCGACCGTGAGGTCGGCGACCTCGCCCCGCTGTGGGACCGGACGCAGCTCGAGGCCGCGGTGGCCGCCGCACATGCCGGGGGAGCGCGGATCACCGCCCATGTCTTCGGGACCGATGCCCTCGGTGACCTGATCGAGGCGGGAGTCGACTGCATCGAACACGGCACCGGGCTGACCGCCGATCACATCGACGCCCTGGTCGACCGCTCGATCGCGTTGGTGCCCACCATGATCCAGGTGGAGAACTTTCCTGGGATCGCCGACGGCGCAGACCGTTTCCCGACCTACGCCGCTAATATGCGGTCGTTGTACGCCCGTGCCGCGCAGACGTTCTCGGCGGCCCGCGAGGCCGGGGTGGCCATCTACGCCGGTACCGACGCGGGTGGCTTCGTCGAGCACGGCCGCATCGTCGACGAGATCGACGCACTGACCGGCATCGGGATGTCGGTCCGCGAGGCGATCGCCGCGGCCAGTACCGCGCCACGCCGGTGGCTCGACGCCGGCATCCTCGCCGACGGTGACCGCGCCGACTTCCTGGTGTTCGACACCGACCCGACCACCGATCCCGGCGTGCTGCGGCACCCGACCGAGATCGTGTGCTCCGGCCTGCCGGTCTGAGTTCCGACCGGACCCCTCGCGGCGCCTGTCGGCCCACGCTCCCGATGCCCGCGTCTGGGGCAGTTGTGGCGTCTGAGCACGGTGTTCACACCGGGGGTGCCCGATCTGGGCGTTCCTGGTGAAATACGGGCCACAGTCGCGATGGTTGTGAGTCAGATCACCCAACGGACGTTGGTCAGTTTTATTACTCTTCGGTAGGGTTTCATGTGCGTTGCATGATTCCCCGCCGGAACCGGCGGGTGGGAGCGTGATCGCCGCGGCCGCGAGGGGGAGCGAACGGCCCGCATCACCCACCCAGGTCATCGGGTCGAGCGCGCAGGCATGTGGTTACCTCTCGCGGGGTGGGTAACCACATGCCGCTCCCTTTTCGGGCCCGTCCCACGCCCCTGCGCGCCACCGTGCGGCCTCGCGATTTCGGTTCATCGGGTCTCGTCTGGCAGAATTGTCTGCTGGTTCGTCGGAGCCGGTCACGTACCGACCGACGGTCACACCCGAATAGATCGCAAAACCGGGCTCGGCACCTCCGCCGGGTCGTCCGAATTGCGCAGTGACCACTGAAAGAAGAGAAGACATGGCTGTCAAGATCAAGCTCACGCGGCTCGGCAAGATCCGCAACCCGCAGTACCGCATCATCGTCGCCGACTCGCGCACCCGCCGCAACGGCCGCGCGATCGAGACCATCGGCAAGTACCACCCCAAGGAAGAGCCCTCGCTGATCGAGGTCGACTCCGAGCGTGCGCAGTACTGGCTGAGCGTGGGCGCACAGCCGACCGAGCCGGTCGCCGCCCTCCTGAAGATCACCGGTGACTGGCAGAAGTTCAAGGGCCTGCCGGGCGCCGAGGGCACCCTGAAGACCGCTGCCGAGAAGCCGTCCAAGCTGGACCTGTTCAACGCTGCGCTGGCCGCCGCCGACAGCGCGCCGGTCGCCGAGGCGATCACCCCCAAGAAGAAGGCCGCCAAGAAGGACGAGGCCGCCGAGGGTGCCAAGGACGAGGCCGCCGCCGAGGGTGACAAGGCCCAGGCGTGAGCGCTGTCGTCGCCGACGCCGTCGAGCACCTGGTGCGCGGCATCGTCGCCAACCCTGACGACGTGCGTGTCGAGCTGATCACCGGTCGTCGTGGCCGCCTCGTCGAGGTCCACGTCAACCCGGAGGATCTCGGCAAGGTCATCGGCCGCAACGGCCGCACCGCCACCGCCCTGCGCACCCTGGTGGGTGGCATCGGTGGCCGCGGCATGCGCGTCGACATCGTCGACACCGACCGCTGACGACGCCGTATGGAGCTCGTGGTGGGCCGTGTGGCGAAGTCCCACGGCATCCGCGGTGAGGTCGTCGTCGACGTCCGCACCGATGAACCGCAGCAGCGGTTCGCCACCGGAGCCACGCTGCGCGGCAAGCTGCCGCGCGGCGGTGGCGAGCGAACCTTCACGGTGACAGCCGCCCGGGATCATGCCGGGCGGCTGTTGCTGTCGTTGAAGGAGATCGCCGACCGGTCGGCGGCCGACGCGCTGCGCGGGACCCTCTTCCTGGTGGATTCCGCCGACGTCGACTCCGGCGACGACCCCGACGAGTTCTACGACCATGAACTCGAGGGCGTGCCGGTCACCCACGTCGACGGCACCCACGTCGGCGTGCTGGAGTCGATCCTGCATCTGCCGGCCAACGACCTGCTGTCGGTGCGTACCCCCGACAACCGTGAGGTACTCGTGCCGTTCGTGCGCGAGATCGTACCGACCGTGACCCGTACGGGCATCGTCATCGATCCGCCCGACGGTCTGATCGACCCCGACGCCGCCGACGAGGCGGGGGAGCGCTGAGGCGTGCGCATCGACATCGTCTCCATCTTCCCCGAATACCTCGAACCCATGCGGGTCGCCTTGCTGGGCAAGGCGATCGACCGCGGGATCATCGAGTTCGGTGTCCACGACCTGCGCGACTGGACGCACGACGTGCACCGCAGCGTCGACGACTCGCCCTATGGCGGCGGACCCGGCATGGTGATGAAACCCGAGGTGTGGGGGCCGTGCCTGGACGCGGTGTGCCCCGACGACGCCCTGCTGGTGGTCCCGACCCCGGCGGGCGTCCCGTTCCGGCAGGCCACCGCACAGCGGTGGGCCGGCGAGGAGCACCTCGTCTTCGCCTGCGGACGCTACGAGGGCATCGATCAGCGCGTCTTCGACGACGCCGCCCGGCGCGTGCGCGTCGAGGAGGTCTCGCTCGGTGACTTCGTCCTGATCGGCGGCGAGGTCGCGACCCTGGCCATGGTGGAGGCCGCCGTCCGCCTGATTCCCGGTGTGCTCGGCAATCCCCGTTCACACCAAGAGGATTCGTTCTCCGAGGGGCTGCTCGAGGGTCCCAGCTACACCCGGCCTGAGGTGTGGCGTGACCTCCCGGTCCCGCCGGTGCTGCTCAGCGGTGACCACGCCAAGGTCGCCGCCTGGCGGCATGAACAGTCGCTCGAGCGTACGCGTGCGCGCCGCCCCGATCTGCTGCCCGAACCGGAGTCCGGCGCCCCCGCCTGACCTGCACGCCCGACCTGTGGATGGTCGCCCGATGCCGGCGGTGAACGCGGGCTACACTCGACCGACCTGCATTGCGGATCCGAGGGGGAGGCGCGCATGGTCACGGGCCGGGGGCAACGCTGGGCGGACGTCGTCGACGAGATCGCCCGACAGCGGGCCGAATTGAACCACGCCCAGGGCGTTCTCGCCGATCTCACCGCATGCGCGGTCAGTGCCGACAAGCTGATCTCGGTGACCGTCGACGCCCGCGGCAAACTCACCGACCTCACCATCGAACCCGCGGCCCTGCGTCGTCATCGCGCACCCGTACTCGCCCAGCTCATCACCGACCTCGTCGACGATGCCGATGCCCGGCTGCGCATCCGGCGTGCCCAGGTGCTGACCGCCCTGACCGAGATCGAACCCGGCTACGACGTCCTCGTCGACGAGGCCTGATGAGCACCGACCGGATGGGGATCGATCCCGACGCCGCACACCGGCTCGCCGAGGGGATCGACATCGTGGCGGGCCGGCTCACCGAACTCGGTGCGGCTCTGGAAGACCTTCTCGCCGAGGTCGATTCGACACTCGGCGCCGATCGGGGTGCCCAGGTCTTCCGTGCCGGACTGCGCTCACTCGCCGACGCCGCGACCGCCGCGGTCGGCACCGCGGCCGACCTGGCCGCCGAGCAGGCGAACCGGATCGTGCAGGCGGTGGCGGCGGTGCAGGACGCCGACCTCGACGCCGCCGGTGACATCGACGCCGCCGGTGACATCGACGCCGCCGGTCACGGCGGGTCCGGTACCGGCGTACGGGACGGCCGATGACGGTCGGGGATGCATCCGATGATGCCGACCTCACCAGGAACGCGGCAGGGGAGCACTGGCCGACCACCGACCCGGACGACCTCCGACGCCTCGCCGCGACCGTGGCCGGCCTGGCCACACGCGCCGACGAGCTGGCCGCCGAACTCGATGCCCTGCACCACGACCCCGTCGTCGGCGAGGGGCGCCTGGTGCGCGAGATCGGGGCGTCGGGGCGGCCACTGAGCGCGGCCGGGCCGGGTGCGGCCGGCGCGGCACTGGCCACCGTCGCCGGTGCGCTGGACCGCTATGCCGACGTGGTCACCGGTAGCCGTGCCCGGATGGGTGTCGTCGCCGGGGTGTGGGCCAGGGACCAGGCCGCCGGTGAGGTGGCCGCCACGCTCGGCGACGACTCGTTGCGCGTGTTCGCGGCGAGTGCCGGCCGGTTCGCGATGACGACCGCGGGGGAGGAGTACGCCGACGATGCCGCCGTCGCGGCGCGGCCTGATCCCGCCCAATCCGATCCCACCGAGGCCGATCCCACCGGCACCGAGACCTCGGCGCAGCCACCGTCCGGGTACACCTCACCGGCACCCGCCGCGACGGCCGGCATGCTGCCGCTCGGTGGGCTGGGGGCACTGGGCGGGCTGGGGGCGTTCGGGGCGTTCGCGGCGCAGGGGGCGGACCCGGTCGGGATGGGTGGAGGGCCACCGCGCACCGAGCCCGCCCGCGACGAGCCCGACACCTCGCTCACCCGCGGCGAGGTGGAGTGGCTGGTGCGACGGGCCCGCCAGGCGCACGCCGGGCTCTCCGGGCAAGTCGCGATGTGGATCGACGTCGCAGTCGGGCTGGGAACCGACACCGACGGGCGGCGCACGATCGTCGTCGGGACCAGCGATCCCGTGCCCTACCTGCGGCCCGGGCTGACGGTGATGATGACCGAGGACCTCGCCGCGGACGGTCGGGCGCCGGAGATCGCGATCGTCGACCATCTGCGGTCGGTGGGCGCGGTACCGCTCGTCGTCGCCTCGCCGAATCCGCCGGGGCCGGCGGCACGATCGGCGCTGGCCGCGGCCGAGGTGATGTCGGTGTGTCCGGTGGCCGGTGGCGATTTCGTCGTGCAGGGGTCGGTCTGGCACAATAGTCGGGTTGCCTGGTGAGGGTGCATCGCTGCATGCCGCCTCACCCAGGATGACGCCATGACTCGGAGCACGAACCGGTCGAACCCCAGATGTGCTGGTCAGGTCTTCCTGGCCGGTGTCGACGGGCCGCCAGGTTCCTCTGTTCACGCCAAGCCAGAATAGGACCAGACACATGAACACCCTGGACTCTCTCGACAAGCAGTCGCTGCGCGACGACATCCCCGCCTTCGGCCCCGGCGACACCCTTGACGTCCACGTCAAGGTCATCGAGGGCTCCAAGGAGCGCGTTCAGGTCTTCAAGGGCGTCGTGATCCGTCGCCAGGGCGGTGGCGTCCGCGAGACCTTCACCGTCCGCAAGGTGTCCTTCGGCGTCGGCGTGGAGCGCACCTTCCCGGTGCACAGCCCGAACATCGCCAAGGTCGACGTGCTGACCCGCGGCGACGTGCGTCGCGCCAAGCTGTACTACCTGCGCGATCTGCGCGGCAAGGCTGCCAAGATCAAGGAAAAGCGCTGACGCGTCTACTCTGACGACGTGGCTGACACCAACCGGTCAGGCGACGACCGCAGAGACGATCACCGTTCCGACGACGAGGTCGGCTCCGCCGAGGAGCCGACCTCGCGTCCGTGGCGGACCAAAGACGACAAGCCCAAGGGTGGCAGGAGTTCACTGCTGCGCGAGACGATCATCATCGTCGCGTGTGTGCTGCTGATCAGCTGGATTCTGCAGACCTTCATCGGGCGCCAGTACGTCATCCCCTCCGAGTCGATGGAACCGACGCTGATCGGATGCGACGGCTGCACCAACGACCGCATCGTGGTGGACAAGCTGAGCTACCGCTTCGGTGACCCGTCGCCGGGTGACGTGGTGGTGTTCAAGGTGCCCGACTCGTGGGGCGGCCCGTGGGTCTCGCCGCGATCGAGCAACACCGTCGTGCACGGTCTGCAGGACGGCATGTCCTGGTTCGGGTTCGCCCCGCCGGACGAGAACGACTACGTCAAGCGGATCATCGCCGTCGGCGGTCAGACGATCGAGTGCAACAACGACCAGAACGTCGGCGTCACGGTGGACGGCAAGCCGTTGCACGAGCCGTACGTCGACATGGCGCTGCAGCGGCAGAACCTGGCGGAGAACCTCATCGCCGACGCCGACGCGGTGAACGCCGAAGGTCAGCTCACGCCGTGTCTGGGCAAGAGCTTCGGGCCGATCAAGGTACCCGAGGGTCATGCCTTCATGATGGGCGACAACCGCACCCGCTCGTCGGACTCGCGGTATCACATCGTCACCGACAGCAACGGCGTGATCACCGATGACGGCACCGTGCCGATCGACAACATCCGCGGCAAGACGCGATTCGTCATCTACCCCTTCTCCCGGATGGGTGGTGTCGCCTCGATCGATCCCCAGCAATGACATGGATGATCGTGACGCAGAACTGGTTCCGGCCGGACACAGCCGACCGGCAGAGGATGGGAGGCCGACCATGAGTCGTTGGCCACCACGCCTGCCGGTACGCCGGGCCGCAGGCCTGCGCACCTACGAGTTCACCTTGCACCGCAGCGGTCTGGGGCCGGTGGCCGGCGTCGACGAGGCCGGCCGTGGAGCCTGTGCCGGACCGTTGGTGGTGGCCGCCTGTGTGCTCAAACCGACGCAACTGGCCTCGCTCGCCGAGCTCGACGACTCCAAGAAGCTCACCGAGGCGGCCCGCGAGAAGCTGTATCGGTCGGTGACCCGGTACGCCGAATCGTGGTCGGCGGTGGTGATCGGTGCGGACGAGATCGACCGCATCGGCATCCACGTCGCCAACATCGAGGGCATGCGGCGCGCCGTCGCCGGTCTCGACCTGACCCCCGGTTACGTGCTGTCCGACGGATTCGCGGTACCCGGCCTCACCGTGCCCTCCCTGCCGGTGATCGGCGGCGACGGTGCGGCGGCCTGCATCGCCGCGGCCAGCATCATCGCCAAGGTGACCCGCGACCGGATCATGGTCGCGATGGATGCCGAGGTGCCGGGCTACGAGTTCGCCGTCCACAAGGGCTACAGCACGGCCCTGCACATGTCCTGCCTCGACGAGCACGGCCCGTCGGTGCAGCACCGCATGTCCTACCGAAACGTGGCTGCCCGGGTGCGTCCCGGGCAGCCCTCCACCCAGGGTGGCACCGCCACCAGCAGCAACAACACCCGCGATAGGCTTACAGGATGAGCGCTGAGGATCTCGAGAAGTACGAAACCGAGATGGAGTTGTCCTTGTACCGCGAGTACAAGGACATCGTCGGCCAGTTCAAATACGTGGTCGAGACCGAGCGCCGCTTCTACCTTGCGAACGCGGTGGAGATGATCCCCCGCAACTCCGACGGCGAGGTGTACTTCGAGCTGCGGATGAGTGACGCCTGGGTGTGGGACATGTACCGTCCGGCACGCTTCGTCAAGCAGGTCCGGGTGCTGACGTTCAAGGACGTCAACATCGAGGAACTCGAGAAGCCAGAACTCCGACTCCCCGACGAACCCTGAAGGGGTTAGTCCCTCGGGAGTGACACCTCATCGGGCGTCCGGCATTGCGCCGGGCGCCCGAATTCGTTGGTGGGCCGGGATTTCGGTGGAGTGGCCGGGTGATCTCGCGTGCCGAGGGGTGTTCGTTCGGTGGTTGGGCTGGGGTGTTCTTGCGTGCCGAGGGGTGTTCGTCCGGTGGTTGGTCGGGGGTGATCCTGCGTGGCGAGGGGCGTTCGTCCGGTGGTTGGACTCGGGTGTTCTTGCGTGCCGATTGGCGTTCGTTCGGTGGTTGGGCTCGGGTGTTTTTGCGGTCCGATGGGTGTTCGTCCGGTGGTTGAGCCGACGAGGAGCGAAGCGACGAGGCGTGTCGAAACCTCCGCCGCCCGAGGCCGGTACGCGACCACCACCCGCTTGCGGTCACCTGCGCGCGACCCACACAGAACAATCGAGGTCCCCTCCCATCCGGGAGGGGACCTCGATGTCGGTCCGACCGTGTCAGCTCAGCGGGTCAGAGAGCGTAGGCGCCGCGGTTGCTGGCGGTCTTGCCCTCCTTGAGGACGAGCAGGATGTTGTCGTGGTCGGCGAGCGAATCGATGTCGGCCAGCGGATCACCCTTGACGACGACGACGTCGGCCAGCTTGCCGGCCTCCAGCGTGCCCAGCTTGTCGGCGACGTCGCAGAGCTCGGCCGAGGTGCGGGTGCCGGCGACGATCGCCTGCATCGGCGTCATGCCGCCGAACTTCACCAGGCAGCCGAGCTCGCCCAGGGTGGCGCCGTGATCGGGGACCAGGCCGGCGTCGGTACCGACGGCGACCTTGATGCCGGCGGCGACCGAGGCGGCGATGGACTCGTGGGCCAGCGCATGCCACTTGGTGCTCTTGGCGACGGCCTGCGGGGTCGCGGTGTCGGGCTTGAGGGTCTCGATGAGGGTCGGCACCAGGAACTGGCCGCGGTCGACCATCTCCGAGCGCAGCTCGTCGGTGAGGGCGTAGCCGTGCTCGACGCTGTGCGCGCCACCCTGGACGGCCGCCTGGATGCCGGCGAGGCCGATCGCGTGGGCGGCGACCTTGCGGCCACCGTAGTTGTCGGCCTCCTCGACCAGTGCGGCGACGATCTCGGTGCGCGCGCCCAGCCAGTCGGGATCATCGCTCGGGGAGGTCACGCCACCGCTGGAGGCGACCTTGATGACGTCGACGCCCTCGCGCAGGAGCTTGCGGACCTCGCGGCGCGCATCGTCGACGGTGTCGACGATCAGGCCGCCGACCAGTCCGGTGCCGTCGATGCCGGAGGGGATGTGGAAGTCGGCGTGGCCGCCGGTCTGGCTGAACATCTTGTCGGCCACCAGGAGTCGGGGTCCGGCCACGAGTCCGTGGGCGACCGCGTCGCGCACGCCGACGTCGACACCCATGAGGTCACGGACGGTGGTGACACCGGCGCCGATGGTGGTCTTGAGCCGGTCGATGAGCTCGAAGTAGCGGTAGGACGGCGGCACCATCGCCGACATGATCGGGGAGCCCTTGGTGCCGGGCAGCGACAGGTGGACGTGGCAGTCGAAGAAGCCCGGGCAGATCGTGTTGCCACCGACGTCGACGGTCACCACCTTGGCGGGGTCCTCGGGTTGCGGCGCCCCGGCCGCAGATCCGGCGTAGGTGATCTTGCCGTCGTCGATCACCAGGACCGCGTCCGCAACCGGGTCGGCGCCGGTTCCGTCGATCAGCCGTGCATTCTGCAGGATGGTTGTCGTCATGAGCTGGTTATACCGTGTGCATCGGCTCCGGGCACCGATGTACACGCCGGGGCCATCGGCCCTGTGTGGACGCCGAATCCGGTGTGCCGGCGCGGAGGAACACGGGACGTTCGGCGAACTGCGACGTCGCTCGCGTGTCCGATTGTCCGGTGGGCCGGATCGCAGGTTCCGGTCCGGACCGGCGTCCTCGCGCACACGTATGCACCTTGTCGCATTATTCGCGTATTCGCGGCACAGAATTGTCCATTACCCATAGTTGCAGCAAATTGTTTCGCACGGGTTCGGTGCTGGTGATCGAGTCATCGAGGTGCCGGTGTCCGGTGTCCGGACCAGGGGTCGCGGTCGCACCGACAACCGAGGGCACAGCGTGCTCGGATGTGTGCGGTTGTGCACAGATCGGGATGTGTCCCCAGATCTCGTGGTGATCGCCGGTGGGATCGGTCGGATGTCGCGGATGTCGGTGATTCTTGCTGCATGACAGCGGAATCAGTGGGGGACCGGCCCAATCGGCGGGCGGAGGTGGGGCGGTTGGGTGAGGATCTGGCCGCCGAGTTCGTGACGCGGTTGGGGTGGACGATCGTGGAACGGAACTGGCGCAACAAGTTCGGGGAGCTGGATCTGATCGCCGCGGATGGGCGTCGGCTGGTGGTGGTGGAGGTCAAGACGCGGGCGTCTCGGGTGTTCGCCGACCCGGTGGCCGCGGTGACGCGGGACAAGCTGCGGCGGATGCGGCGATTGACCGGGATGTGGTTGGCGCAGCAGGAGATGCACTGGCCGCAGATCCGTCTCGACGTCATCTCGATCCAACTCGATCCGGCGTATCCGCTCGATCGTGAACGGGCCCAGGTGCGGCACCATGTCAACATCGTGGAGTGAGCTCGAGGAGCCGACGGCCCGCGCGCCGCTCGGCCGGACGTTCTCGGTGGGGCTCAACGCCTTCGAGGCCAAGGTGATCGAGGTGCAGGCGCATGTGGGGCAGGGGCTGCCGGCGGTGATCATCGGCGGAACCGTCGATTCGGCGTTACGTGAGGGCCGTGAACGGGTGCGGGCGGCGATCGTCAACTCGGGCTTCTCGTTTCCCGACGGGAAGGTCACCATCAATCTGGCGCCGGCGGAGTTGCCGAAACGCGGTTCGGCGCATGACTTGTCGTTGGCGGTCGCGATCCTGGTGGCCACCGAGCAGGTGACCTCGGTGCGGTTGTCGTCGACGGTGTTGCTGGGGGAGCTGGCACTCGATGGCAGTCTGCGTCCGGTGCGGGGCATCCTGCCCGCGGTGATCGCCGCGCGTGCAGCGGGTTTCCGCCGTGTGGTGGTGCCGATCTCGATGGTCGCCGAGGCCACCCTGATCGACGACATCGAGATCGGCGGTGCGCACACGCTCAAAGAAGTGGTGGCGTGGTCGGAGGGCAAGACCGTCCTGGACACCGTCGACGGTGAGTCGTCGGCGCCGGAACCGCGGATGGTGCCGGACATGGCCGATGTCATCGGGCAGACCGAGGCGCGGCATGCCCTCGAGATCGCCGCGGCCGGCGCCCATCACGTGCTGATGACCGGGCCACCCGGGATCGGCAAGACCATGCTCGCGCGGCGGTTGCCGGGAATCCTGCCGCCGCTCGACCGCGAGGAATCCCTGGAGGTGACCGCGGTGCACTCGATCGCCGGGATCCTCTCGCCGGGTTCGCCGCTCGTGGCCGATCCGCCGTTCATCGACCCACATCACTCGGCGTCGACGACGGCGCTGCTCGGCGGGGGAACCGGGATGGCGCGGCCGGGTGCGGTGTCGCTGGCCCATCGCGGCGTCCTGTTCATCGACGAATGCGCCGAGATGGGCGGCAAGGTTCTCGACTCGTTGCGACAGCCTCTCGAAGAGGGCGTGGTCAAGGTGCCGCGGCGCGACGGCGTGGCCGAGTACCCCGCCCGCTTCCAGCTGATCCTGGCCGCGAATCCCTGCTCGTGCGCACCCGCCCGGGACACCGCGTGCATGTGCTCGTCGGTCGAACGCCGCCGCTACCTGGGCAAACTGTCGGGTCCGCTGATGGATCGGGTGGACATCCGGGTGCGGATGGATCCGCCCGGCAATGCGACGCTGACCACGGCGAGCGGCGAGTCGAGTGCCGCGATCCGGGTACGGGTCACCGGCGCCCGTGACGCCGCGGTGGAACGGTGGCGCGAGTTCGGCTGGCGCACCAACGCCGAGGCGCGTGGCGCCGACCTCAAACGGCACTTCCCCCTGCCACCCACGGTGACCCGGCCGCTGGAGCTGAGCATGCGAGAAGGTCGTCTGACCGCTCGTGGTGCCGATCGCGCGGTGCGGGTGGCCTGGACCATCGCCGACCTGGAAGGGCGCGGGACTCCCACCGAAACCGATGTGGCACAAGCACTCCTGTATCGCGATCGCGGAGGCCTGCGATGACCGGCCCGGTGCCGTCGGCCGCCGACGAGCGTGAGGCACGGGCCTGGGCCTACCTCGCCGCGGTCGCCGAGCCGCCGTGCGGGCCGGTCCGCGACCTGGTGGCCGAACTCGGCCCGGTCGAGGCGGCCCGCGCGATCCGGGCACGATCGGTGCCCGACGGGCACACCGGCGTGCTCGAGCCGACGGCGGCTCGCGCCGGAACCGACATGACGATGGCCCACCTCGAACGCGCGCACGGTGTCGGCGCCCGCCTGATCACCCCCGACGACGACGAATGGCCGGCGTGGTCGCTGCTCCCGCTGGGGCAGGCGACCACCGCGGCCAGAGCCGGCGAACCCCTCGCACTGTGGGTCCGTGGACCGGGGCGCCTCGACACGGCGGCGGCAGCGGTGGCGATGGTGGGCGCCCGGGCGTCGACGTCGTATGGCGATCACGTGGCCGGTGACCTCACCGGCGATCTGGTCACCGAATCCTGGACGGTCATCTCCGGGGCGGCCTTCGGTATCGACGCCGCCGCACATCGGGCGGCCCTCGCCGGACGCGGGGAGACGGTGGCCGTGCTGGCGTGCGGGATCGACCGGGACTATCCGGCCGCCCATTCGACGCTGCTCACCGACATCGCCCGGACCGGGCTGGTGATCACCGAGTACCCGCCGGGCACAACCGCGGCCAAACACCGGTTCCTCGCCCGGAACCGCCTGGTCGCCGCGCTGTCGTCGGCGGTGGTCGTGGTGGAGGCGGGCCGACGCTCCGGTGCGCTGAACACCGCGGCGTGGGCGCGTCGGCTCGATCGTCCGCTGGGTGCGGTGCCCGGGCCGATCAACTCCGCGACGTCGGTGGGGTGTCACGCGATGATCGCCGACGGTGATGCGGTTCTCATCCGCGATGCCGACGACATCGTCCGCCTGGTCCACCCGGACGGTGGCGGGGTGCCGGCGCCGGGACGCCAACGCTCCACCGATGGCCTCACCGACGACCAGTTGCAGGTGGTCGAGGCACTCCCGTCCCGCGGTGCGCTCGGCATCGACGAGATCGTGTTCGTGTCGGGGCGGCCGGTGTCGGTGGTGCGCACGGCCTTGGCCGTACTCGATCTGAAAGGTCTGGTCGAGCAGGACGATCAGGGATGGCGACTCGTGCGGTGAGCCCATCCGGGTCGCACGCCGCACGCCCGTCGGGGCGAGGTGATCGGGCGAGGTGCCCCCGGCGGCGTGCCCCCCGACCGCGTGTCCGGACGCCGGGGTCGTGCCGGGGGAGGTGGTAGGAATGCCGCCATGGGAGCTGTGAGTTGGTGGCATTGGCTGATCCTGCTGGTCGTGATCGCGGTGATCGCGGCCGTCGTCAGTGGCATCGTCCTGGTCGTCAGGTCGGCGTCGGCGGCACAGCGAACCCAGGCCGGTCCGCCCCCGGGCTGGTATCCCGACCCCGGCAACCCCGCGCGGAGTCGGTACTGGGATGGCATGTGGTGGACCGGACACGAGTCCAGCGGTCCCTGATGTCCCGTGTTCGCTTGAGGTCTCGTATTCGACTGATACGCAGTGGATTTCGTTCTTCTGGCGGCGGCCTCGCCGACCGTGTCGAACGGGCGCCGTGGTAGGCATGGGTGGGCGACGTGACCGAACTCACTGCTTAGGTAGACCTAATTCGGGGCGTAGCGTGGATGCGAACAAGGAGGTTCCATGGCCAAACGCGTGAACACCATGACCGTGCTGCGCCGCGAGCAGCTCACCGCACACATGGTGCGGCTCGTCCTCGGCGGCGACGGCTTCGACGGATTCGCCCCCGCCGTCGGTGCCGACGGACTCGGCGAGACCGACATGTACGTCAAGTTCATCTTCATGCCCGGTGGTGCCGGCGTGCCCGCCGACTTCGACCCGCGGGCGTCGCGGTCGCTGCCGGCCGAGCAGCAACCGATCCTGCGGACCTACACCATCCGCAAGGTCGACGCCGACCACCGCGAGATCTGGGTCGACTTCGTCGTCCACGGCGACGAAGGGGTCGCCGGACCGTGGGCGGCCTCGGTCGAACCCGGCACGGAGGTGTCGTTCCTCGGACCGGGCAGCGGCTACCATCCCCGCCCCGATGCGCCTTGGCATCTGCTGGCCGGCGACGAGTCGGCCCTGCCCGCCATCACCGCGGCCCTCGAGGCGCTCCCGGCCGATGCCCGAGCACAGGTGTTCATCGAGGTCGCCGGACCCGAGGACGAGATCACGCTGACCGCCCCGGCCGGTGCCGAGATCACCTGGGTGCATCGCGGTGGACCGGCAGGCGAGGTCGACGCCGACCATGCGGGCGACAACGCCCCGCTGATCGACGCCGTGCGGGGCGCCTTCTGGCTCGACGGTGAACCCCAGGTGTTCATCCACGGCGAGGCGCAGGCGGTGATGCACAACCTGCGCGCCTACGTCCGCAAGGAACGCGGGGTGAGCGCGGCCAACGCCTCGATCTCCGGCTACTGGCGGCGTGGCCGCTCCGAAGAGGGCTTCCGTACCTGGAAGGCCGAGCTGCGCGCGTCGGAGGAGGCCGCCGGGGCGAGCGTGTGACCCCACCCGCGGGTACCGATCCGGCAACGGGTCCGCGTGGGGGTTTGCGCTCACCCACGCGGACCGGTGAGGTCAGGGGATGACCGACGACGTCGCAGGTGCAGACGGCCCGGGGAACACAGGCGGCCCGGGGAACGCCGACGCCCGGCACACCACCACCGGGAAGGGCTCGGTGATCGCCGACTTCGCCGAGCACCTGCGGTTCGAGCGTGGACTCAGCGCACACACCATCCGCGCCTACACCGGTGACGTCCGTGGCCTCGTCTCGTTCGCCGGAGCGCGCGGCATCGCCGTCACCGCGATCGACCTCGACCTCCTGCGCGCCTGGCTCGCCGACCACACCCGTCGCGGTGCGGCGCGGACCACCGTGGCCCGGCAGGTCTCCTCGGCGAAGACCTTCTGCGCCTGGGCGGCCCGGGAGGGCATCCTCGGCACCGACCCGTCGACCCGATTGCAGGCGCCCAAGGCTCATCGCACACTGCCGGCGGTCCTGACCGCCGAGCAGGCCGACGCCGCCATCGCCGCCGCGGGCCGCAACCGGCACGTCCCCGACACCGGGGGAGACACCGACGGGGCTCCGGATGCCGACGGCACCCCGGAAACCGGAGACCAGCCCGCCGACCCGATCGCCCTGCGTGACCGCGCGATCCTCGAACTGCTCTATGGGACCGGAATCCGTGTCGGTGAACTGTGCGGACTCGACCTCGACGACGTCGACACCGACCGTCGGGTTCTCCGGGTGATCGGCAAGGGCAACAAGCAGCGCTCGGTGCCGTTCGGGATCCCGGCCGCCGACGCCCTCGACCGATGGCTGGCGGGCGGTCGGCCCGAATTGACCGGACCCCGATCCGGCGACGCCCTGCTCCTCGGTGCCAAGGGCGGCCGCCTCGACCAGCGCGTCGCCCGCACGGTGGTGACCACCGCCGTCGCGGCGGCCGGCGGCCCGGACATGGGGCCGCACGGACTACGCCACAGCGCCGCGACCCACCTCCTCGAAGGTGGCGCCGACCTGCGCGTCGTGCAGGAACTGCTCGGCCATTCGTCGCTGGCGACGACGCAGATCTACACCCATGTCAGCGTCGAACGGCTGCGTGCGGTGCACCGGCAGGCCCACCCGCGCGCCTGACCGCCGCGGTGGCGCCCGGTTCACGGCGGGGCCCGGCCGAACCCGGATTCCCCGGCTGCCGATCCGCCGACCGGTTTCAGTCGTACCGGCACCGCACCCAGTAGCCCCAGCGGATCGAGATAGGTGGCCGTGCGGCCCGCGCCGCGGCGGGCACCCCAGTGCAGGCATGCCGCCGCCACACACCTCTCGTGCCCGCCGACGACGGTGCCGATCACCTGGCCGCGTCGCACCCGCAGTCCTTTGCGTACCTCCGCGCGCACCGGCTCATAGGTGGTGATCACACCGTCGGGGTGCTCGACGGAGATCGTCGGCTTCCCGGCGACGGTCCCGGCGAACCGCACCACGCCGTCGCCGGCGGCCAGCACCGACGCTCCGGCCGGGGCGGCCAGGTCGATCCCGCGGTGACCGGCCTGCCACCGTGGGGTCGGGGCGTCGAATCCCCGGACCACCGTCGGCTTCGGTGGCAGGGGAGCGACGTAGGCGCCCCGCGATGGTGCAGTCGGCGGTCGGGCCGCGACCAGCGCCGGTACCGCCAGCAACAGCGACGCCACCAGCGCGACCTCGGTCAGCGCGGCCACCAGACGTCGCCACTGCCGGCCTGGTCCGCGGGACCGTGGGGAGCGGGATCGCCGGGACACGACATCGGGGGCATGTATCGGGTTCATGCTGGATTAGACGCAGCGCGACCCCGGTCGGCTCCGACGGATTTTGGATCCCGGTCACGCCCGGGCGTATGGTTGACGGGCACTTCGTCTACGGGCGGAGTGACTTCGCGCGCCCACAACTCGGGTCGTGGCGGCTCACGCCCCCGACCTGCTCCGCGCGGGCGGTCCCGATCACGGTCGGGTTCCGTGCGAGCCGTGGGCGCCAGGATCGGTACCGCCGGTACCGATGTCAACTGCACACAAAGGATGGATTCATGGCTGTTGTGACCATGAAGCAGCTGCTCGACAGCGGCGCACACTTCGGGCATCAGACCCGCCGTTGGAACCCGAAGATGAAGCGATTCATCTTCACCGACCGCAACGGCATCTACATCATCGACTTGCAGCAGACGCTGACCTACATCGACAAGGCGTACGAGTTCGTCAAGGAGACCGTCGCCCACGGTGGCACCGTCCTCTTCGTCGGTACCAAGAAGCAGGCCCAGGAGTCCATCGCGGCCGAGGCCACCCGTGTCGGTATGCCGTACGTCAACCAGCGCTGGCTCGGTGGCATGCTCACCAACTTCCAGACCGTCCACAAGCGCCTTCAGCGGATGAAGGAGCTCGAGACCATGGAGCAGACCGGTGGCTTCGAGGGTCGCACCAAGAAAGAGATCTTGATGCTGACTCGCGAGAAGAACAAGCTGGAGCGCACCCTCGGTGGTATCCGGGATATGGCCAAGGTGCCGTCTGCAATTTGGGTTGTGGACACCAACAAGGAGCACATTGCTGTCGGTGAGGCACGCAAGCTCAACATCCCGGTCATCGCCATCCTCGACACCAACTGCGATCCCGATCTCGTCGACTACCCGATCCCGGGCAACGACGACGCGATCCGTAGCGCTGCTCTGCTGACCCGCGTGGTCGCGTCGGCCGTCGCCGAGGGTGTCCAGGCACGCGCCGGCCAGTCCTCGGACGACGCCAAGCCGGAGGCCGGCAGCGGTGAGCCGCTCGCCGAGTGGGAGCAGGAACTGCTGACCCAGGCCGCCGCACCCGCCGAGGGTGGCACCCCGGCATCCTGACCCGTACGGGTCCACGTCGTAGGCCTCCGGCCCGGTCTGTCCGGGCCGGAGGCCGACAGACATCCCAATACTCTCTCTAAGGAGGCTCGCCGACGATGGCGAACTACACCGCAGCCGATGTGAAGCGTCTCCGCGAACTCACTGGCTCTGGAATGCTGGACTGCAAGAAGGCGCTGGAGAACAACGACGGCGACTTCGACAAGGCCGTCGAGGAACTGCGCATCAAGGGTGCCAAGGACGTGGGTAAGCGCGCCGAGCGCTCCACCGCCGAGGGCCTGGTCGCCGCCAAGGGCGGCGTGATGATCGAGCTCAACTCCGAGACCGACTTCGTCGCCAAGAACGCCGAGTTCCAGGAACTCGCCGACAAGGTGCTCGACGCCGCCCTGGTCGCCAAGACCAGTGACGTCGAGGTGCTCAAGGCCGCTGCGCTCGGTGAGGGCACCGTCGCCGACGCCGTGCAGGGCCTCAGCGCCAAGATCGGCGAGAAGCTCGAGCTGCGTCGCGTCGTGTTCTACGACGGCCCGGTCGCCGTGTACCTGCACAAGCGCGCCTCCGATCTGCCGCCGGCCGTCGGCGTGCTGGTGTCCTACACCGGTGAGGGCGACGCCGCCGCCGAGGCCGCGCGCAACGCCGCACAGCAGGTCGCCGCACTCAAGGCCCGCTACGCCAGCCGCGACGAGGTCCCCGCCGACGTCGTCGAGAACGAGCGTCGCATCGCCGAGGAGACCGCCAAGGCCGAGGGTAAGCCCGAGCAGGCCCTGCCGAAGATCGTCGAAGGCCGTCTGACCGGCTTCTACAAGGACGTCGTGCTGGTCGACCAGCCCTTCGTCAAGGAGTCCAAGAAGACCGTCAAGAACATCCTCGACGAGGCGGGCGCCACCGTGGTGGCCTTCACCCGCTTCGAGGTCGGCCAGTCCTGACCGGTCCGGTGTGCCCCCGGCGCACCACCTGACGAAACGACGACCCCGTGTCCCCGTATCCATGGGGGACACGGGGTCGTCGCGTCGGGGCCCTAAGATGATTTCTGCAAGACCGGCTCGCATCCGCCCGGCGCGGACGCGGGGCGGCGTACACAGTCGGCGGCGGTGAGGAAGTTGATGAGCGAGTCCCCGGAATCCCAGCACTCGGAGAATGCAGCACGGACCGGATACAAGCGGGTCCTGCTGAAGCTCGGCGGCGAGATGTTCGGCGGTGGTGAGGTCGGACTCGATCCCGATGTCGTGGCGACGGTCGCCGACCAGATCGCCGAGGTCGTCGGATCCGGCGCGCAGGTGGCCGTGGTGATCGGCGGCGGAAACTTCTTCCGCGGCGCCGAACTGCAGCAGCGCGGCCTCGACCGGTCCCGTTCGGACTACATGGGCATGCTCGGCACCGTCATGAACTGCCTTGCGCTGCAAGACTTCCTGGAGAAGCGTGGCGTCACCACCCGCGTGCAGACCGCCATCACCATGGGTCAGGTCGCCGAGCCCTACCTGCCGCTGCGCGCACAGCGTCACCTGGAGAAGGGCCGTGTGGTGATCTTCGGTGCCGGCATGGGTATGCCGTACTTCTCCACCGACACCACCGCCGCCCAGCGTGCCCTCGAGATCAAGGCCGAGGTGGTGCTGATGGCCAAGGCCGTCGACGGGGTCTACAGCGACGACCCGCGCACCAACCCCGATGCCGTGCTCTACCGCGAGATCAGCCATCGCGAGGCTCTCGAGAAGCAGCTGAAGGTGGCCGACGCGACCGCGTTCAGCCTCTGCATGGACAACAAGATGCCGATGCTGGTGTTCAATCTCCTCGAGCAGGGCAACATCGCCCGCGCGGTGTCCGGCGAGCGGATCGGGACCCTGGTGTCGACCACCTAGACCCCTCACTGCCACCACCGCCGCCCACCACCGACGACACCCGCAGGACGGGGACGCCACCATCCGGTGACATCCCTGCCCGAGATACCGAACAGGAATCACGATGATCGACGAAACGCTGCTCGACGCCGAGGAGAAGATGGAGAAGGCCGTGAGCGTCGCCAAGGACGACATGGGCTCCATCCGTACCGGGCGCGCCAATCCCGCGATGTTCAACCGAATCCAGATCGAGTACTACGGCTCGCTGACCCCGGTCACCCAGGTCGCCTCCATCACCACCCCGGAGCCGCGCCTGGTAGTGATCAAGCCCTATGAGGCCTCCACCCTGCGTGACATCGAGACCGCGATCCGCAACTCCGACCTGGGCGTCAACCCGACCAACGACGGCTCGCTGATCCGCGTGTCGATCCCGCAGCTCACCGAGGACCGCCGCAAGGAGCTCGTCAAGCAGGCCAAGGGCAAGGGCGAGGACGCCAAGGTGTCCATCCGCAACGTCCGGCGCAAGGCGCTCGACGAGCTCAAGCGCATCCAGAAGGACGGCGAGGCCGGCGAGGACGAGGTGGTGCGCGCCGAGAAGGATCTCGACAAGACCACCGCCACCTACGTCGCCCAGATCGACGAGCTGGTCAAGCACAAGGAGTCCGAGCTGCTCGAGGTGTGATCACACACCCTCGGCACCCTTCGGACTCAGACAGGCGGAAACCAGACGATGGACAAGGCGTCGGCAAAGGAGCCGGAGTCACCACGAAAATCCCGCGCGGGGCGTGATCTACCCGCAGCGATCGGGGTGGGTGTGGCACTGGGTGCCACGATCATCCTGATCCTGCTGTTCGCACCCAGGCTCTGGTACGTCGTCGTCGCCCTGGCGTTCGCCACCGCCACCTGGGAGGTCACCAAACGCCTCCGGGGCGGCGGCTACGACGTCGCGCTCTGGCCGCTGATCATCGGCGGCCAGGCGATGATCTGGAGCAGCTGGCCGTGGGGGACCACCGGCATCCTGGTGGCCTTCGTCGGGACCATCCTGGTGATCATGGTGTGGAAGCTGCTCGCCCAGGGCATCTCCCACGCCCCGCAGAACTATCTGCGCAACCTCGCCGCATCGGTGTTCGTGGCGGCGTGGTTGCCGCTGCTGGCGTCCTTCGGCGTCCTGATGGTCAACCAGGACCACGGTGCAGCACGCGTGGCGACCCTGATGATCGTGGTGGTCTGCTCCGATGTCGGCGGATATGCCGCCGGAGTGCTGTTCGGCAAGCATCCGATGGCCCCGGCGATCAGCCCCAAGAAGTCGTGGGAGGGTCTGGTCGGGTCGCTGCTGGTGGGCACCACCGGTGCGGTGTGCTCGGTGATCTTCCTGCTCGACAACCGCTGGTGGGTGGGCTTGGTCCTCGGGCCGGTCCTGGTGATCTGCGCGACCCTCGGTGACCTGGTGGAATCGCAGGTCAAGCGGGACCTGGGGATCAAGGACATGGGCACCCTGCTGCCCGGGCACGGCGGGATCATGGATCGCCTGGACTCGTTGCTGCCGTCGGCGTTCATCGTGTGGGCGGTACTCACCGCGCTGCTCTGACGTGGTGACCGGTGTGGGAGCCCGCTCCTGGCGGTGACCACGACCACCCTCGGTGACGTGCGACAATGGAACCCATGACTTCACTGCCCCTCGTCTTCGACGCTCCTCGTCGGGGGCGTCCGCCGACGCATTTCGCCGATCTCGATCAGGCGGCGCGGGTTGCGGCCCTCGGGGAACTGGGTCTGCCGAAGTTCCGCGCCGACCAGCTCGCCCGCCAGTATTACAGCCGCCTCAACGGCGACGTCGAGGAGATGACCGACCTGCCGGCCGGTGCCCGGGCCAAGGTCGGCGAGGCGCTGTTCCCCAAACTGCTCGCGCCGGTGCGGCACGTCTCCTGCGACGACGGCAGCACCCGCAAGACGCTGTGGCGACTGCACGACGGGACGCTGCTCGAGAGCGTGCTGATGCGCTACACCGACCGCAACACGCTGTGCATCTCCAGCCAGGCAGGCTGCGGTATGGCATGCCCGTTCTGCGCGACCGGCCAGGGCGGTCTCGACCGCAACCTGTCGACCGGTGAGATCGTCGACCAGGTGCGCTCCGCGGCCCGGGCCCTGCGCGACGGCGAGTTCGGTCCCGAGGGCCGTCTGTCGAACATCGTCTTCATGGGCATGGGTGAGCCGCTGGCCAACTACAAGCGCGTGGTGTCGGCGGTGCGGCAGATCACCTCACCCGCACCCGAGGGGCTCGGTATCTCCGCGCGTTCGGTGACGGTCTCCACCGTCGGGCTGGCGCCGTCGATCCGACGACTCGCCGACGAAGGGCTGGCGGTGACGCTGGCCGTGTCGCTGCACACCCCCGACGACGAACTGCGCGACACCCTCGTCCCGGTGAACAACCGGTGGTCGGTGTCGGAGGTGCTCGACGCCGCCCGCTACTACGCCGACACCACCGGACGCCGCGTCTCCATCGAGTACGCGCTGATCCGCGACGTCAACGATCAGCCGTGGCGTGCCGACATGCTGGGGCAGAAGCTCCACAAGGCCCTCGGCTCGCGGGTCCACGTCAACCTCATCCCGCTCAACCCGACGCCGGGATCGGAATGGGACGCCAGTCCCAAACCCGTAGAGCGCGAGTTCGTTCGCCGGGTGCAGGCGCAGGGCGTCTCGTGCACCGTCCGCGACACCCGTGGGCAGGAGATCGCCGCGGCCTGCGGCCAGCTCGCCGCAGAAGAGACCGCGGGCTGAGGTCTGCCGCTGCCCACGTCGACCGGCCTACAACCCCTTGGTGATTGAGCCGGGACCGAGGCCGAAAGTGTCGGTGACCCACTCCGAGGTGGTCGCCTTGTGCGGTCGGCCGGCGGAGGTTTCGACACGTCTCGTCGCTCCGCTCCTCGTCGGCTCAACCAGCGTTGCCACCTGCTGGTTGGGTCGAGATGTACCTTGGCGATGGTCGCGAACGACGTCGGTTCAACCAGCGACAACCCCCTTGGTGATTGAGCCGGGACCGAGCCGGAAGGGGGGCTGTTCCAAAATGGACTTCGGGTACCGCTCCATTTGCGGCCGCCGACGACCACCGGCCGGCGGCACCAGTGAGGGGTGCCCCCACGGTGCCGGTCAAGCAGCAGTGGGAACCAGACGACCTGCCCCCAAAGCCTTGAACAGGTTCTGAGTCAACGCGTGGAACGTGAATTCCGCTGTCGCACGGCGTTGTCCACGACTGGTGAATCGACGGAAACCCAGATTGTGTTTGGCATGCCCGAACGGTGTCTCAGCAATATGACTCCGTTGCCGGTACAGCGCGGAACCCTCAACCGTGGCCAACCGGTGAGCCATCTGTTCAACCGGGGTGGCATCCGACGGTGGTGGACCAACAGTTGGCTGGTCACGGGCGGTGCGATTGAGCTCGCGTGACTTTCCCGTCGCGATCAGCCGGTCAGGACCCCCAGCAGTCAACGCTTCCTCGGACAGATACCCGGCATCGGCAAGAATGACACCAATACCGTTGGCGTCGGCCCCTTCTGGTCGTGCCGCATCGATCACCTGGGCAGCCGCAACGGCCCGTTTACTCATACCGACGAACATCGCACCATCAGACGGATTGTTGGAAACCTCGACCGCGATGATCACACCATCCGAACTCGTCACGGCCTGACAGTTGTAACCCTGAATCCACCCACCCCCACGCATCGGCATCGACCGCGACTGCGGGTCGGTCATATTACGTTGCGGCCCATCCAATTTGGCGCCAGTGTCGGATGCTGCAGCGGCGACGGCCTGCTCGGCACGTGTGATCGCCGCATCGAGTCGGGCACGGGCTTGTACGACCGTCACGGCTTCATCGATCGGTTTCGGCGGACGTCCTACCCGGCCTTGATACCAGCGGTCGATCCGTTCCTGCTGGATCGTTGCGACCCGCGCATACGAGCTCTCCCGCACGCGAACCTCGGAGCGGGCCCGTTCAATCGGATCTACTGCGGGTTTAGGCATCTGGGCGAGGGCATCAGCGATCCGTTGTGCCCGGATGCTGGGTTCGGCCAACTCGGCCGGTAGTTGGTCACCAGAACCACTGTCACCGTCTGTGGTGTCTTCGTCGGCATCGGTGTCTGCGTGTTCGGCGGCGGCGCGGGCGGCTTCGGCGGCCAGTGCTTTACGCAGGCCGGCTTCGGTGCGGTTGGCTCCCAGCGAGGCGTTCGAGGCGATCTTGACGCCGTCGAGGGCCACCACCCCCAACTCGACCATCCCGACCCGTGCACACAACATCAAGACCTGGGTGAACAGGTCCTCGACCACCTCGGCGCACTCGGCGCGGAACCTTGAGATCGTCACGTGGTCGGGGACGTCACCAGCACAAATGATGCGGTAGGTGATATCGCGGTGACACAACCGTTCCAGTTTCCGGGAGGATCGTTGGCCTTGGGCCCATCCCCAGATCAGCAACGTCAACAACATGTCGGGGTGATAACCGGCCCGGCCCACACCACCGACGGATCGGCGGGCATGCAGTTTCTTGGTATCGAGTCCGGCGACCGCATCGATGACCAGCCACACCGGATCGTCAGCGGGTAACCATTCCCGCATGCTCGGCGGCAACAGATACTGTTGATCCCGGTCGACTGGTCGATATCCCTTGGCCACCAACCCATTATCGTCTACAACACCCCAAGAATGGGTGTGCGACAGGCGCCAAAACCGGGCCACCCCATTTTGCAACAGCCCCAAGGGCGAGGACCCGTGTCGAAATCCGGTGTGATGAGAGTGTCGGTGACCCTCTCGGAGGTGGTCGCCTTGTGTGGTTGGCCGGTGGAGGTTTCGACACGTCTCGTCGCTCCGCTCCTCGTCGGCTCAACCAGCGTTGCCACCTGCTGGTTGGGTCGAGATGTACCTTGGCGATGGTCGCGAACGACGTCGGTTCAACCAGCGACAACCCCCTTGGTGATTGAGCCGGGACCGAGCCGGAAGGGCGAGGACCCGTGTCGAGATCCGGTGTGATGAGAGTGTCGGTGACCCTCTCGGAGGTGGTCGCCTTGTGAGGTTGGCCGGTGGAGGTTTCGACACGTCTCGTCGCTCCGCTCCTCGTCGGCTCAACCGGCGTTGCCACCTGCTGATTGAGTCGAGATGTACCTTGGCGATGGTCGCGAACGACGTTGGTTCAGTTCAACCAGCGTTGCCACCTGCACGAACAACAGAGCCCGACCGGAACATGTCCGGTCGGGCTCTGTGATCAAGATCTGGTGGCTATTTCCACTGCTTCTTGGCGAACATCCCGCGGAGGATGAACGCGGCCACGATGAGGGCCGAAGCGATCAGCCAGATGTCCTCGACATGGCCCACGTGATTGCCGACCAGCATGCAGAGCAGGATCACGACGGAGATCCAGCCGGCAACGTAGAAGTTGCGGGTCGCCACACCGTGCCATCCGAAACGCGCCGACGGGGCGTCGGCGGGCTCATGCCGCCAACCGGTGTCGATGTCGTCGCTGTGCTCGACGTCGGTGCTTGCCACGGTGACTCCTCACTGCGCTGACGCCAGAGTTCTCTGACGGTCGGTAGTAGTTCTGCGAGAAGCATAGCCGTACCCCGCCGACGGTGGTGCACTCCCCACACCGAAGTCCCCCGAGTCGTGCTCTCTGCGGGGCCGCCCCGATGCCCATCCGGCCGACTCGGCCGATCGGTGTAAGAATTCGCCCATGCATCCGCCCACGAGAACGCTCGCCGACTACCGCTCCGAGAACTACCCCCGCGACATGATCGGCTACGGTGCCCAGCCGCCGGACCCGCAGTGGCCGGGCGGCGCGAAGATCGCCGTGCAGTTCGTCCTCAACTACGAGGAGGGCAGTGAGAACAACGTTCTCGAGAACGACCGGGGCAGTGAGACATTCCTCTCGGAGATGATCGGGGCACAGTCGTTCCCGAACCGCCACATGAGCATGGAGTCGCTCTACGAGTACGGCTCCCGCGCCGGGGTGTGGCGCATCCTGCGGACCTTCGAACGTCGCGGACTGCCGTTGACGATCTTCGCCGTCGCCCAGGCCATGGCCCGCAATCCGGAGGCCGCCGCGGCATTCGTCGAACGCGGCGACGAGATCGCCTGCCACGGATACCGGTGGCTGAGCTACCAGATGGTCGATTCCCATGTCGAGCGCGAGCACATGCGCGCAGGCATGGAAATGCTCACCGAGATCACCGGCCGGCGGCCCCTGGGCTGGTACACCGGTCGTGATTCACCCAACACCCGCGAGCTCGTCGTCGAATACGGCGGATTCGTCTACGACTCCGACAGCTACGCCGACGACCTCCCGTACTGGGTGAAGGTCCCGCGTACCGCCGACGGTGTGACCGGTGACGTCGATCACCTCGTCGTGCCCTACACCCTCGACACCAACGACATGCGGTTCTCCTCGCCGGGCGGATTCCCGTCCGGGGAGCAGTACTTCGCGCACCTGCGGGACGCCTTCGACGTGCTCTATCGCGAAGGCACGGAGGGATCACCCAAGATGCTGTCGGTGGGTCTGCACTGCCGGCTCGTCGGACGACCCGCGCGGTTGGCGGCGCTGGAGCGCTTCCTCGACCACATCCAATCCCACGACGACGTGTGGATCTCCCGGCGGATCGACATCGCCGAACACTGGCGCACCGTGCACCCCGCACCCGGGGGTGTCACCGGCTAGACCCCGGTGCCCCGAGCGTGACCACACCGGGGCCGTGATCACATCGGGCCGTGCGCGACAATGGTGCACGTGACGACGCGTGTGCTGATTCTCGGTTCCACCGGCTCGATCGGGGTACAGGCCCTCGAGGTGATCTCCGAACACCCTGAGTTGTTCTCGGTGGCCGGTCTGGGCGCCGGCGGCGGCAACACCGACCGCCTCGCCGCCCAGGCCGCCGCCTTCGGCATCCCCGCCGAACGCGTGGCCGTCGCCGATCCCGCGGCCGCCGACACGGTGTCGGCGCAGCTCGGTGGCACCGTCCTGAGCGGCCCCGAGGCGATGGTCCGGCTGATCGAGACCGTCGAGGCCGACGTCGTGCTCAATGCCGTCGTCGGGTCGATCGGTCTGGGACCGAGCCTGGCCACCCTCGCCTCCGGGGCGCGGCTGGCGCTGGCGAACAAGGAATCGCTGGTCGCGGGCGGCGCCCTGGTCCTGAAGGCGGCGGCACCGGGCCAGATCGTGCCGGTGGACTCCGAGCACTCGGCGATCGCCCAGTGTCTGCGCGGCGGGACCGCCGACGAGGTCGACCGCCTGGTGCTGACCGCATCCGGTGGCCCGTTCCGCGGGTGGAGTGCCGACCGGCTCGTCGACGTCACCCCCGAACAGGCCGGCAAGCATCCGACCTGGTCGATGGGGCCGATGATCACCCTCAACTCGGCGACCCTGGTCAACAAGGCACTCGAGGTGATCGAGGCGCACCTGCTGTTCGGCGTGCCCTACGACCGGATCGACGTCACCGTGCATCCGCAGTCGATCGTCCACTCGATGGTCACCTTCATCGACGGTGCGACCATCGCCAAGGCCTCACCGCCGTCGATGAAATTGCCGATCGCCCTGGCCCTCGGCTGGCCGCATCGGGTGCCCGGATCGTCGCAGGCCTGCGACTTCTCCACGGCGTCGGCGTGGACCTTCGAACCCGTCGACGACGAGGTGTTCCCGGCGATCGACCTCGCCCGCCGCGCCGGCACCACCGGCGGCAGCCTCACCGCGGTGTTCAACGCGGCCAACGAGGCCGCCGCCGAGGGATTCTTCGCCGGTGCCATCACCTTCCCGCGGATCGTGGAGATCATCGGCGAGGTACTCGACGACGCAGATCAATGGCAGGCCACGCCCGGTACTGTGGAGGAGGTCCTCGCCGCCGATGCCTGGGCGCGCACCCGCGCCGCGCACCTGGTGGCGATGACGCGCCGGGCCTGAGTCGGCGTCCGGGCCGCGTTCCGGCCTTCCCCGGAGGCAACCCGGCAGCACGCCCGGACAGCAACGAAGAGACGAGAGAGTACGAGTAGTGGTTTTCGCGATCGGCGTCGTGTTGTTCGCCCTGGGGCTGCTCGCCTCGATCGCCTGGCACGAGTGCGGGCACATGTGGGCGGCGCAGGCCACCGGGATGAAGGTGCGCCGATACTTCGTCGGCTTCGGGCCCACCCTGTGGTCGACCCGTCGCGGTGAGACCGAGTACGGCGTCAAGGCACTGCCGTTCGGCGGATTCTGCGACATCGCCGGGATGACCCCGCACGAACAGCTCACCGCAGACGAGCAGAGCCGGGCGATGTTCCGGCAGAAGCCGTGGAAACGTCTCGTCGTGCTGTTCGCCGGTCCGGCCCAGAACTTCATTCTCGGCTTCGTGCTGATCGTCGTCGCCGGACTCGTGTGGGGACTGCCCGATCTGTCACCGGCACCGGTCGGGACCACCCTGACCAAGATCTCCTGCGTCCCGTCGACCATCACCGTCGACGCCGACGGCAACCAGACCGAGTCGGGCTGCACCGGCACCGGCCCGGCCGGCGCGGCCGGACTGCAGCCCGGGGACAAGATCGTCGCGATCGACGGCAATCCCGTCGACCAGGCATCGCAGCTGTCACCCCGGATTCGGGAATCGAGCGGGCCGATCACCCTGACCGTCGATCGCGCGGGCACCGAGTTCACCACCACGATGACCCCGCAGCCGCTCACGGTGACCACCACCGACAGCAAGGGCACCACGTCCACCCAGACCATCAACCGGGTCGGGATCGTCTTCGACGCCCCGCCGACCTGGAAGACCTACAACGCGCTGACCATCTGGCCGGGCGCGGCGGTGTTCACCGGCGAACTCGCCCACCAGACCTGGAATGCGCTGCTGTCGATGCCGACCAAGGTGCACAACCTGTGGATCGCGGTCACCGGCGGAGAACGCGACCCCGACACCCCGGTCAGCGTCTACGGTGCGACCGTGCTCGGTGGTCAGGCCGCCGAACGCGGCCTGTGGGAGACCTTCTTCCTGCTGCTGATCAGCATCAACTTCTTCCTCGGTCTGTTCAACCTGATCCCGCTACTACCCTTGGACGGTGGCCATATGGCCATCGTCGGATACGAGAAGGGACGCGACACGTTTCGCCGGTGGTTCGGACGTGCACCCGGCGGTCCGGTCGACTACTACAAACTGCTGCCGCTGACCTACGCGGTCGTCGTGGTGATGGCCGGATTCATGGTGCTCACCTTGACCGCCGACATCGTCAACCCGATCACCTTCCCGAATTGACGTCGCCACCCGCCCGGCCCAGCCCCCACACCCACAGCCCACACCCACAGATCCATCCGCAGGGAGATTGAGATGTCCGCCTCTGACCCGGCCACTGCGACCCCGATCGGCCTCGGCCTGCCGACGGCCCCGCCGCTGGTGCTCGCCCCGCGCCGCAAGACCCGCCAGATCCAGGTGGGATCGGTGGGGGTCGGCAGCGACCACCCCATCTCGGTGCAGTCGATGACCACCACCAAGACCCACGACATCAACGCCACCCTCCAGCAGATCGCAGCGCTCACCGCGTCGGGCTGTGACATCGTCCGTGTCGCCTGCCCGCGGCAGGAGGATGCCGAGGCGCTGCCGGTGATCGCGAAGAAGTCGAAGATCCCGGTGATCGCCGACATCCACTTCCAGCCGAAGTACATCTTCGCCGCGATCGACGCCGGCTGCGCCGCGGTGCGCGTGAACCCCGGCAACATCAAGGAGTTCGACGGCCGCGTCAAGGAGGTCGCCAAGGCCGCCGGTGATGCGGGCATCCCCATCCGGATCGGGGTCAACGCCGGCTCGCTGGACAAGCGGATCATGCAGAAGTACGGCAAGGCCACCCCGGAGGCGCTCGTCGAGTCGGCGCTGTGGGAGGCCGGACTGTTCGAGGAACACGGCTTCGGCGACATCAAGATCTCGGTCAAGCACAACGACCCGGTCGTGATGGTGGAGGCCTACCGCCAGCTCGCCGCACAGTGCGACTACCCGCTGCACCTCGGTGTCACCGAGGCCGGGCCGGCGTTCCAAGGCACCATCAAGTCCGCGGTCGCCTTCGGTGCGCTGCTCAGTCAGGGCATCGGCGACACGATCCGGGTGTCGCTGTCGGCGCCGCCCGCCGAGGAGGTCAAGGTCGGCGATCAGATCCTGCAGTCGCTGAATCTGCGGCCCCGCAAGCTCGAGATCGTCTCCTGCCCGTCGTGTGGTCGTGCACAGGTCGACGTCTACAAGCTCGCCGACGCGGTGTCGGCCGGCCTCGAGGGCATGGAGGTGCCGCTGCGCGTGGCGGTGATGGGCTGCGTCGTCAACGGACCGGGTGAGGCCCGCGAAGCCGACCTCGGTGTGGCATCGGGAAACGGCAAGGGACAGATCTTCGTCAAGGGCGAGGTGATCAAGACCGTGCCGGAAGCGCAGATCGTGGAGACATTGATCGAGGAAGCGCTGCGAATCGCGGAAGAGTCGGGGGAGACTGGAGAAGGCGCGCCCGCTGGGCCGCCGGTGGTGACCGTTTCATAGCGCATCGGAGCCCCCCGAGATCGGGGCAGACGGGGACTCCGGGCACGAGAGGAGTGACGCGGTGCTGAGGCTGCTGGGCGACAAACCGCTCGGTGCGCGTGACGCGCCCGCGGTCAGTCGCGTCCTGAACTCCGACCCGGTGTCGATGTGTATGGTGGCCGCGCGGTTCGAATCCCACGGGATCGAGCCGCGGCTGCTCGGTGGCGAACTGTGGTCGGCCTCCGACCCGGAGCGCTCGCTGTGCTTCTCCGGCGCCAACATGATCCCGCTGCGCGGTTCGCCCGACGACCTCTCCCACTTCGCCGATCGTGCGGTCGCCAACGCCCGCATCTGCTCGTCGATCGTCGGGGAGTCCGGGCTGGCCATGTCGCTGTGGGAACGCGTCGACGCCGACTGGGGTCCGGCACGCGAGATCCGTCCGGTGCAGCCGTTGATGGCGTTGTCGGGGGAGCCACTCGTCGAACCCGACCCGCAGGTCCGGCTGGTGACCCTCGACGACCTCGACACCTATCTGCCCGCCGCGGTGGACATGTTCATCGGTGAGGTCGGCGTGGACCCCTGCGCCGGTGACGGCGGACGGTCCTACCGCCGCCGACTCGCCTCCCTGATCGCCGCGCGCCGCGTCTTCGCCCGATTCGAGGACGGCCAGGTGGTGTTCAAGGCCGAGGTGGGATCGATGTCGCGGGCGGTCGGCCAGATCCAGGGCGTCTGGGTGGATCCGTGCATGCGGGGCCGAGGACTCGGCGCCGCGGGGACCGCCGCGGTCGCATCGGCGATCGCCGCGCGGGGGCGGGTGCCGAGCCTGTATGTGAACAGCTTCAACCTGCCGGCCCGCGCCGCCTATGAGCGGATCGGGTTCACCCAGGTGGGGACGTTCGCCACCATCCTGATCGACTGAGCCCGGCCAGGAGCCGCCGACGCCGAGGCGATTCGGTCGGCTCGGCTGTGGGTTCGGTGTGCACACCGCGTGGCTCCCGCCGTCGGGGTCGTCGGGACCCTAGGATCGGCAACCGATGGAGCAACGCAGACCCCGACTGGCCGCCCTGGCCGCCGTGCTGATCAGTGCTGCGCTGACGCTGGGTCTGGTGACCGCGTGCTCGGAGACCGACAACGGTCCGCGTGATGCCGTCGACGCCTTCCTGACCGCCTTCGGCACAGGTGATTTCGATGCGGCCGCCGCACTCACCGACAACCCGTCGGCCGCCGGTGCGGGCCTGCGGTCGGCGTGGGACGGGCTGGCCGCCACCGGCGTGTCCGGCAGGTCCGGGCGCACCACCATCGACCAGGACACCGCGGAGGTCGCGGTCACCTACCGCTGGGATCTGCCCAGGTCGCGGAACTGGGAGTACGGTGCCACCGTCAAGGCGATCCGCTCCGACGCCGACGGCTGGCGCGTGCGTTGGAGCTCCACCGACATCAATCCGAAACTCGGTGCCGATCAACGCCTTTCGCTGCGCATCACCGAACCCCCGCGTGCCCAGGTCAACGAGTCCGACGGGTCGGCGGTGATGGTCGACGGCACCGTCATCGGCATCGCCTTCGATGCCGAGGCCGCCGCGGCGGCCGGGTCGGTCATCGACTCGCTCAACCGCCTGGTCACCGTGCTGGGCCCGATCCAACCCGATCTCGACGTCCAGCGCATCGCCGAGGAATCCACCGCGTCGGACGGCACCTATCCGATCACCCGGCTGTCCGAAGCAGAGTTCGACCGGCTGCGCGATCAGCTCGCGATCCCGGGGGTGGTGCACAACGAACAGGTCGAACTCGTCACCAAGAACCCGAACTTCGCCCCGGCGCTGCTGAGCGGCGTCAAACAGGTCGTCGAGTCGGAGGTGGACGGACGGGTCGGCTGGAAGGTGGTCACCGTCAACCCCAACGGGCTCGACGCCGACGTCCTCGTCGACAACGCCGCCGAGCCGGCCCCGGCGATCACGCTGAGCCTGTCCCGGTCGGTGCAGAACGCCGCGCAGCGGGCGGTCAACGCCACCAACGCCTTCCAGATAGCGATGGTGGTGATCCAGCCGTCCACCGGGAAGATCCTCGCGGTGGCCCAGAACCCGGCGGCCGATCGGCAGGGGCCGATCGCCACCACCGGTCTGTACCCGCCCGGCTCGACCTTCAAGATGGTCACCTCCGCGGCGGCGTTCAACCGCGACATGGCCACCCCCGACACCATCGTCGGCTGCCCCGGCGAGATCACCATCGGCCCGCGCACCATCCCGAACTACGACAACTTCTCGCTCGGTGCGGTCACGTTGCAGCGGGCCTTCGCGCAGTCGTGCAACACCACCTTCGCCAAACTCGCCAGCGAGATGGGACCGTCGGATCTGGCACATGCGGCCACCGCGATGGGTCTCGGCCAGACCTACGACATCCCCGGGCTGACCACCGCGACCGGCTCGGTGCCGATCGAGAGTGATCTGGTGGCGCGCACCGAGGACGGCTTCGGGCAGGGCAAGGACCTGGCCAGTCCGTTCGGGATGGCGCTGGTCGCGGCGACCGTCGCCAACAACGGGAAGCTCCCCGTACCGCAACTGATCCTGGGCCGTGAGACCAAGATCGAGGGCCCGACGACGACACTCGAACCCAACGTGGTGGGGGAGCTGCGGCCGATGATGCGGGAGGTGGTCACCACCGGTACCGCGACGCGTATCGCAGGACAGGGTGAGGTGTACGGCAAGACCGGTGAGGCCGAGTTCGACGGCGGTTCCCACGCCTGGTTCGCCGGCTACCGCGGTGACCTGGCCTTCGCGACATTGGTGGTGCGCGGCGGGTCGTCGGACAATGCTGTCGGTGTCACGAACGACTTCCTCAACTTCCTGCCCGCAGGGTTCTGACACAGTCCTGCTCGATCGGCGTGACCACTTCTGAGGTGGTTGCCGACATTGTCCGCTCGCCGGATTTCGACTCGGGTCCTCGCTTCGCTCGGTCCCGGCTCAATCATCGAGGGGGAGTCGACGTTCAATCGGCTACTGGCGGTTGGTGGTTGAGCGCAGTAGTGGGGTGATGGGTTGTGGACATTGTCTGCTCGCCGGATTTCGACTCGGGTCCTCGCTTCGCTCGGTCCCGGCTCAATCATCGAGGGGGAGTCGACGTTCAATCGGCTACTGGCGGTTGGTGGTTGAGCGCAGTAGTGGGGTGATGGGTTGTGGACATTGTCTGCTCGCCGGATTTCGACTCGGGTCCTCGCTGCGCTCGGTCCCGGCTCAATCATCGAAGGGCGACCCCGCTCAATCAGCAATGGGGAGTCCTCGCTCAATCGGCTACTGGCGGTTGGTGGTTGAGCCGATGAGGAGCGTAGCGACGAGGCGTGTCGAAACCTCCGGTGGCCGGGGTCGCCGACCTGGCCACTTCTGAGGTGGTCGCCACTGTGCGGATGCTGCGGAGATTTCGACACGGGTCCTCGCTTCGCTCGGTCCCGGCTCAATCAGCAATGCGGAGTCGTCGCTCAATCGGCCACTGGCGGTTGGTGGTTGAGCGCAGTAGTGGGGTGATGGGTTGTGGACATTGTCTGCTCGCCGGATTTCGACTCGGGTCCTCGCTTCGCTCGGTCCCGGCTCAATCAGCAATGGGGTGACCCCGCTCAATCATCGGGGGAGTCCTCGCTCAATCGGCCACTGGCGGTTGGTGGTTGAGCCGATGAGGAGCGTAGCGACGAGGCGTGTCGAAACCTCCGGTGGCCGGGCTCGCCGACCCGGCCACTTCTGAGGTGGTCGCCACTGTGCGGATGCTGCGGAGATTTCGACACGGGTCCTCGCTTCGCTCGGTCCCGGCTCAATCATCGACGGATGACCGGCTCAATCATCGAAAGACGGCCCCGCTCAATCATCGGGGGAGTCCTCGCTCGATCGGCAACGGGCCGTTGGCGGTCTCGAGTCGATGAGGGAGCCGTCAGGACGCGCGTTGCGGCAGTACGATCAGGCGGCCGTCGCGCTCGAAGATGTCCACCGGATGGTCGTAGATGTAGGCCAACAGGGTCTCGGTCATCACCTCGCGGGTCTTGCCGTAGGCGACGATGTGACCGTCCTTCATCAACGCCACCCGGTCGGCGTAGGCCGCCGCGAGCGTCAGATCGTGCACCACCAACAAGATCGTCGCCCCGGACCGCCGATGCTCGGTGAGTACCTGCAACACCTGCTCCTGATGGCGGATGTCGAGGGCTGCGGTCGGCTCGTCGAGCATCATGATCGGTGTGTTCTGCGCCAGTGCCCGGGCCAGCGACACCCGTGCCTGCTGACCGCCGGACAGGTGCGGGAACGGCCGGTTGACGATCCCCGACAGGTCGCAGCGGTCGATCGCCTCGGCGATCATCCGTGGGGAATCGACGGCCTGCGGGGTCCGCAGCCACGGGTAGCGGCCCATCGAGACCACCTCGCCGACGGTGAACGGCGTGTCCACCCGATTGTGCTGGGTGACCAGAGAACGCAGCTTCGCCCGGTCGCGTTCATGCGTGTGCGCGATGTCGGTGCCGTCGAGCAGGACCCGGCCCGCGCGCGGCTTGCGCATCCCCGACAACACCGACAGCAACGTCGACTTGCCACAACCGTTGGGGCCCACCAGGGCGACGAGCTCACCCGGACGGACGTCGAGATCGACCCCGGCGAGGATCGTGTGGTCACCGAAGGCCACCTCGATGTGTTCGCCGACGATCCCGGCCGACGGATCGGGTGTCCGCAACGCCGGGACGAGCGAGGCGAGATCGGCAGGGCCGTCGTGGACGCCGTTGTTCGGGTCTGCGTTGCTGGGGACATCCCGGTCGGTGGAGTCGGCGGAGTTCACGGAATCGGCCACGTCAGAATCCCGCCCCCGCATTGCGGTTGCGGCGCAACAGGATGAAGAACACCGGGCCGCCGACCAGCGAGGTGAACACGCCGAGCGGCAGGTCGGCGCCGCCGAGAACGGTGCGCGAGGCCAGATCTGCGGCGGCCAGCACCAATGCGCCACCGATCACGCTGGCGGGCAACAACACCGCATGCCGGGGCCCGACGATGAGTCGCATCACATGCGGCACGACCAGGCCGACGAAGGCGATGATGCCGGTGAACGCGACGGCTGCCGCGGTCAGGATCGCGACCAGCACGATCGCCTGCCGCCGCACCACCTCCACCTTCACCCCGAGGGAGGCGGCCTGGATCTCACCGAGCGCCAGCAGGTCGAGTTTGTGGACCACCGCCATGGCGGCGGCGATCCCGGCCACGGCCAGCGGCAACGACACCCACACCGCCGTCCACGACGCCCCGGCCAGCGAACCGAGCTGCCAGAACACGATCTGCTCGCGGGCCGCGGTGGTGGCCACGAACGTCAGATACGAGATGATGCCGAGGGCGAAGGCGTTGACGGCGATACCGGTGAGCACCAACATGATCGGCGACGACGCACCGTCACGCAGCGACAGGACGTAGACACCGGCGGTGGTCAACAGGGCCGCGAGGAAGGCCGCGCCCGCCATCGCCCAGTCGTTGACGCCGACACCGCCGATCACGATCATCGCGCAGGCACCCACCGCGGCACCCGAGGAGACACCCACCACGCCGGGTTCGGCGAGCGGATTGGCCAGCACCCCCTGCATCAGACAGCCGGCGGCACCGAGGGCGGCACCGACGACCAGCCCCAGCACGATCCGGGGGAAGCGCACCACCCACAGCGTGTGCTCACCCTGCGGATGGATCGGCAGTGACCCGATGTCGAGACCCCAATGGTGGGCGATGCTGCCCAGCACCTCCATCGGCGGGATGGAGATCTGACCGATCGTCGCCGAGAACAGGGCGACCACCGCGGTCACGACCAGCAGGACCACGATCACGATCGGCCCGGACACCCGCCCTTCCGGGCGCGCTGCCCGGGACGTGCCGGATGTCGTGGTGGGGGCGGTGCTCATACGTAGATGGCCTTCGCCAGCGCGTCGAGCACCTGGCCGACATCCGGTCCGAAGGACAGCACCTCGGTCTCGTCCATCTGCACGACGCGCCGGGCGCGGCCGGCGTCGGTGGCCTCCACGCCGGGCAGGGCGAGCACGCCGTCGAGGCCGCCCACCGACTCGGCGCCCTGCGTCATCACCAGGATGACCTGCGGGTTGGCCTGCAACAGTTTCTCCGCGGTGACGGCGGTGAACGCCGAGGTGAAGCCGCTCGCGGTGCCGGCGTCGACACCACCGAGGTTCGCGATCAGATCGTCGGCACCGGAATCGGGTCCGGCGATCAGGACCAGGCGCGGCCCGCGGATGTAGAGGAAGGCCATGCGGGGATTGCCCGACGGGTCCGGGACGGCCCGCTTGGCCGCGTCGATCTGCGATTGCGTCCGCGCGACGAGCTGCTCGCCGGCCGGGACCACACCGAGTGCGGCGGCCACCGACCGGATCAGGGTGGGGGTGGAGGCCACGGTGCGCTCGGAGGTGAACTCCACCACCGGGATCCCGGAGTTGCGCAGCTGGTCGACCGCCTGACTCGGGGTGGTGCCCTCGGTGACCAGGACGACCGACGGGTTCAGCTTCAGGACCTTCTCGGCGTTGAGCTGATGGCCGGTGTTGGACACCAGCGGCAGGTTCGCGGCGGCCGGGAACACGGTGGAGGTGTCACGGCCGACCACCTTGCCGCCCAACCCGAGCGAGAACACGATGTTCGACAACGTCGCGTTGCGGTCGATCGCGATGATCCGGCTGACGTCGCTGACCGTGGTGGTGCCGTGCCCGACCGACGGCACCGTCACCGGCAGGGTGACCTGCGGGTCGGTGGTCACCGGAACGACGTCGGCGGAGGGCAGACCGGCGGTCTGCGGACCCGATCGCAGGGTGGCAGAGGCATCGACCGACTCACCGGAGGATTCGATCGGAGCCGTGCTGCAGCCGGTGACCACCAGGATCATCGCTGTGGTCAGCGCCGCGAACAGGCACATCGTCAACCGGTTGCGCCGACGCACTTGGGGAACCTCCGCTCGTCTGGGGTGACGCCGCGGGATCGGACGCGCCCCTGGGAATGTTGCTTAGTCTATCCTTGGTCGATCGGGTGCCTGCGTTCCCTCCGGCCCCGCCGCGCCCACATGGCGGCCTCGATCACACCGCACGCCGACTCCCGCACCCGGCGACACCCACACCCGGCGTCGGGCCCGGCCCCTAAGCTGGTTCGCATGACAGTTCGCGCTCCACTGAAACCCGGCAAGCTCTCGCCCATCCGTGAGGTGCCCGACGCGATCGAACGTCCCGAGTACGCGTGGAAGCCCACCGTCAACGAGGGGCACGAGCCGTGGGTGCAGACCCCCGAGGTGATCGAGAAGGTCCGGGTGGCGAGCAAGATCGCCGCGAATGCGCTGGCCGAGGCCGGCAAGGCGGTCGCCCCGGGCGTCACCACCGACGAGCTCGACCGGATCGCCCACGAGTACATGATCGACCACGGCGCCTACCCGTCGACCTTGGGCTACAAGGACTTTCCCAAGTCGTGCTGCACCTCGCTCAACGAGGTGATCTGCCACGGCATCCCGGATTCGACGGTGATCGCCGACGGGGACATCGTCAACATCGACGTCACCGCCTACATCGACGGCGCGCACGGCGACACCAACGCGACCTTCCTGGCCGGGGAGGTGTCCGAGGAGGCCCGCGAGCTCGTCGAGCGCACCCGAATCGCCACCGAACGTGCGATCAAGGCGGTCAAGCCGGGCCGCGAACTCAACGTCGTCGGCCGCGTCATCGAGTCCTACGCCAATCGCTTCGGCTACACCGTGGTCCGCGACTTCACCGGCCACGGGATCGGGGAGACCTTCCACAACGGGCTGATCGTGCTGCACTACGACCAGCCCAACGTCGAGACCGTGATCGAACCCGGCATGGTCTTCACCATCGAGCCGATGATCAACCTCGGCGGACTGCCCTGGGAGATGTGGGACGACGGCTGGACAGTGGTGACCGCCGACCGCCGCTGGACCGCACAGTTCGAGCACACCATCGTCGTCACCGACAGCGGCGTGGAGATCCTCACCCTGCCCGACGCCTGAGCGGGCGGGGCCGAACCACCCGCGCTCACGCCGGTTCCCGGACCCGCACCGGCTCGTTGATGCTGGAGTCGGTGCTGCCGTCGCCCAGCTGGCCCTGACTGTTGAGACCCCAGCAGTACAGCTGGGACGATCCCACCGCACACAGGTTCACCGAGCCGGACGTGAGGTCGGTGACCCCGCGGATCCCGCTGACCTGCGCCGCGGTGTGGTTCGACGCGCTGCTGCGCGATCCCCAGCACCACACGTCGCCGGCACCGGTCGACGCGCATGCCCCGGAGATCACCGTGGCGATCGCTCGTGCACCGCTCACCCCGCCGACGCGCACCGGGGTGCTGCTCGACTGCTCGGTGCCGTTGCCGAGCTGACCGCTACCGTTGTTGCCCCAGCACCACGGGGTGCCGTCGGCGATCGCACACATCGAGTCCAGGCCGGTGTCGATCGCGGAGACACCGGTCAGCCCGGACACCCGGGTGGGGGTCTTGCGGACCGTGGTGGTGCCGTCACCGACCTGACCCTGATCGTTCTTGCCCCAGCACCAGGCGGCACCGTCACCGGTCACCGCGCAGGTGTTGTTGGTGTTGGCGCTCACCGCCCGGACATCGCTGAGCCCGGAGACCTTGGTGGGGGTCTTCTGAAATCCCGTGGCAGCCGGGTCACCGGTCTGCCCGTAGACGTTGTTGCCCCAGCAGTAGAGGTCGCCGTTGCTGATCGCACAGGTCGCCAGCCCGACGCTGATCGCCGAGGCATCGGTCACCCCGTCGACGCGGGTGGGCGAGTGGTACTCCGACGGCGCACCGCCGACGAGGTTGGCGCCCCAGCAGAAGACGTCGCCGTCGCTGATCGCACACGCCGAACCGAGCCCGCCCATGGCGATGGCCGTCACATCCGACAACCCGGGGATCCGGGTGGGCGTGGAGTGGCTGGTGGTGGTGCCGTCGCCGAGGGTCCCGCGGTCGTTGCTGCCCCAGCAGTACACCGACCCGTCCCGTAGCGCGCAGGAGGACTGCCCGTCGGTGGCGATCGACGCCCACTCGCCTGCGGCGACCGTGGTGGAATCCGTGGGGGCGCCGGACGTGGGCGCGCCGGAGGTCGACGGATCGACGACGGTGGTGTCGTCGGCGTGGGTGTCCGAACCGCCGGAGTTAGCCGCCCACACCGCGATCCCGGTGATCGCGGCCAGCAGTACCAACACGCCCGCGACGGCGCCGACGATCAGCCCGGTCCGGTTCTTCGACCCCCCGGTCGGTGGTGTCGGCCCGGACGGTGGCCCATACGGCTGGTGGGGTGGCGGGGTCTGCCACGCCGGACGGACGGTCCCCGGGTACGGCGCCATGCCCGGCGTCGATGAGAGCGGTGCCCCGGGCGGGACCGACTGCACCGGGGGGATCGCCTGGACGGGTGGGAGCCCCTGCGCCGGTGGGATGCCCTGGATCGGTGGCGGGGTGAAGGTCTGGGTGCCGCGTGGGCCGGACGGGCCACCGACCGCGGTCGCGGCCACCGGCGGCAGACCCGCCGATGCGGCGCCGAGTGCGGCGGCGAACTCGCGGCAGGAACCGAACCGATCCGCGGGATTCTTGGCGAGCGCCCGGACGAACACCGGGTCGAGGCCGGCGAGCATCGGGGCGCGTTCACCGATCCGCGGGACCGGACCGGTCACGTGCCCGGTGATCAGTGCCCCCGGGGTGTCACCGCGGAAGGGGGCGGTTCCGGTGAGTAGTTCGAAAGCGGTGCACGCCAACGCATACTGATCCGACGCGGGGCCCGCCGGCGCCCCCGACAGCGTCTCGGGTGCGGCGTAGGTGAGGGTGCCGATGAAGGCATTGGTGGCGGTCATCTTGGGGGCGTCGATCAGCCGGGCGATCCCGAAGTCGAGCACCGTCACCCGATCCGGATGGCCCTGCTCGTCACGGGTGATGACGATGTTCGCCGGTTTGATGTCGCGGTGGATGACGCGCCGGCCGTGGGCATAGTCGAGGGCCTCGGCCGCACGCGTCACGATGTGGTCGACGTCCTTGGGTGGCAGCGCCCCCGAACCGCCCAGGTCGGCGCCGTCGAGATAGCGCATGGTGAACCAGGCCGACCCGTTCTCGACGCCGTAGGCGTAGACCGTGACGATGCCGGGATGATCCAGCGATGCCGCGGTACGCGCCTCGTTGGTGAAGCGTTCACCGAAGTCGGCGTCCCCGGTCGGCGAGACGATCTTGAGCGCCTCACGCCGGCCGAGTGCGGGATGTTCGACCAGATACACCTGCCCCATGCCGCCGGCACCGAGCAGACCGATGACCCGGTATCCGGCGAAGACCGAACCGGGTTCGAGCGATGACACGATGGTCCGGCCCCCTCCCAGGACTCCCGGACCGGCGACACCGCCAGGCCCGGATGATTCGCGGCCCACACTATCGGGTCGACGCGCTCACGCCGCCTCGCACCGCGCCCGCGTGCTTCGAATACCCGACACCGGGCGGGTCGTCGCGGCGCGTCTACCCTGACCGTGGTGAGCGGTATCCGGGGTGCATTGCTGGTCGGTGGTACCAGCTCCGATGCGGGAAAGAGCCTTGTGGTCGCGGGTCTGTGCCGGGCGCTGGTCCGGCAGGGTGTGCGGGTGGCGCCGTTCAAGGCCCAGAACATGTCCAACAACTCGGTGGTCACCCCCGACGGCGGGGAGATCGGGAGGGCGCAGGCCTTCCAGGCATATGCATGCGGCCTCGAACCGTCGACCCGGTTCAATCCGGTGCTGCTCAAGCCGGGCGGTGACCGGCGCTCGCATGTGATCGTGCGCGGGCGGCCCGCGGGCGACGTCGGCGCCCGTGACTACATCTCCCGACGCGCCCACCTGCTCGACGTCGTCACCGATGAACTCGCCTCCCTGCGAGCCGATTTCGACGTCGTCATCTGTGAGGGGGCCGGATCGGTCGCGGAGATCAACCTGCGATCGGGCGACATCGCGAACCTCGGGCTCGCCCAGGCCGCGGATCTGCCCGTGGTGCTGGTCACCGACATCGACCGCGGCGGCTCGCTGGCACACCTGTTCGGCACCACCGCGATCCTCGGTGCCGCCGACCAGGCCCGGATCGCCGGATATGTGATCAACAAGTTCCGCGGTGACGTCGGCATCCTCGAACCCGGCCTCGACGAGCTGCAGGCGTTGACCGGCCGGCGCACCCTGGGTGTGCTGCCCTTCGACACCGAACTCTGGATCGACGCCGAGGACTCGCTGGCCTCACCGGTCGGCCGACGGGTCGGTCCGCCGCACGACGTCGTGCCGGTGTCGGGGCCGCGGCTGTCGGTGGCCGCGATCCGGTTGCCGCGGATCTCCAACTCCACCGACGTCGAGGCCCTCGCCTGCGAACCCGGCGTCGACGTGATGTGGGTCGACGACCCCGCATCGGTGCGCGCAGCCGATCTCGCCGTGCTGCCCGGCACCCGCGCCACCCTGGCCGACCTGGCGTGGTTGCGGGAGCGGGGCATCGACGCAGCCGTGGCCGAGCGAGCTGCTGCACGACGACCGGTCCTCGGGATCTGCGGCGGGTTCCAGATGCTGGCCCGCAGCATCGACGACCCGGTCGAGGGCATCGGCACCGCCCACGACGGGCCGGTGCCGGGGCTGGGACTGCTCGACCTCGACATCGTGTTCCGCCCGGACAAGGTGCTGCGGCAGGTCACCGGTTCCGGTGCGATCGGTGCCGCGGGCGAGCATCGGATCGGCGGATACGAGATCCACCACGGCCGGGTCGTCCGCTCAGCGGAACAGCCGTGGATTCGTGACGATGTTCACGGCGACGAGGGCGCCCGCCGCGGATCGGTGATGGGCACGCACTGGCACGGGCTGCTCGCCTCCGACGACTTCCGGCGCACCTTTGTGCGGGAGGTGGCGGTGGCCGTCGGCAAACCGGACTTCGCCACGGCCCCTGACCTGCGCTTCGACGCCGTCCGTGCGGCACAGGTCGACCGGATCGCCGACCTCGTCGCCGAGTCCGTCGACCTCGATGCGGTGTGCGACATCATCGTCGGCGGTGCCGACCCCGCCCTGCCCCAGATCACCCACGCCCTACGTTCCGGGCGGCGCTGAGCGGTCACACGTCGTCGGCCGTCGGCGGTGGACGGTCGGCGAGCGGTTCAGACGTGGTGGCGATCACCTAGGCTGGACGCGTGGACACGGAACGGCGTGCTGTGGATGTGGGTGGATTGACCTTCGAGGTCGAGGTCGGGGGACCGGATCGCGGTCCATGGGTGATCCTGTTGCATGGATTCCCGGTGAACAGTTCGTGCTACGCCGAGGTGGTGCCGCGGCTGCACGAGTCCGGGCTGCGCACCATCACCGTCGACCAGCGCGGCTACAGCCCGGGTGCGCGGCCCGAGGCCGTCGACGACTATCGGATCGACAATCTGGTGTCCGACGTGATCGGGGTGCTCGACGCGCTCGAGGTGCACTACGCGCTGCTCGTCGGTCACGACTGGGGCTCGCTGGTGGCATGGCATCTCGCCGCACGACACCCCCACCGGTTCACCGGTCTGGTCGCGGTCAGCGCCGGTCACCCCTCGGCCGCGCGAGATGCGCTGAAGGTCGGTGATCAGCGCGAGAAGTCTTCCTACATCAAGGATTTCGTCGGCGAGGGTGCGGCCGAGAAGCTGCTGGCCCGTAACGGTGTGCTGCTGCGACGGGCCGGGGTGACCGCCGACGAGATCACACCGCTGACCGAGCCCGGCATGCTCGACGCCGCCCTCAACTGGTACCGCGCGAACTTCACCGGTGACATCGCCAAGACCATGGCATGCGCACCCGTCGAGATCCCGACGACGATGGTGTGGGGCGATCAGGACAGCGTCCTCGGCCGCGAACAGGCCGAGTTCAGTGGCCGCTACGCCTACTCGGAGTTCCGCCTGTGCGTCCTCGAGGGCGTCGACCACTGGGTTCCCGAGAACGCCGCCGCCGCACTCGCCAGCGAGATCTCGCTCCGCTCGGCGGTGTTCTGAGCCGGACCCGATTACCGTGGGAGGTAGTCGCCATCCTGCGGATGCTGCGGAGATTTCGACTCGGGTCCTCGCTTCGCTCGGTCCCGGCTCAATCATCGAGGTGGATTCCTCGCTCAATCGGCCACTGGGCGTTGGTGATTGAGCCGATGAGGAGCGGAGCGACGAGGCGTGTCGAAACCTCCGGCGGCCGGGCTCGCCAACCCGGCCGCCTCTGAGGTGGTCACCGCGCCAGCGAATGCTGCGGAGATTTCGACTCGGGTCCTCGCTTCGCTCGGTCCCGGCTCAATCAGCAATGGGGAGTCCTCGCTTCGCTCGGTCCCGGCTCGATCATCGAGGTGGATTCCTCGCTCAATCAGTCACTGGGCGTTGGTGGTTGAGCCGGTGAGGAGCGGAGCGACGAGGCGTGTCGAAACGGCGGCCGGGCTCGCCAACCCGGCCACCTCTGAGGTGGTCACCGCGCCAACGAATGCTGCGGAGATTTCGACTCGGGTCCTCGCTTCGCTCGGTCCCGGCTCAATCAGCAATGGGGAGTTCTCGCTTCGCTCGGTCCCGGCTCGATCATCGAGGGGGAGTTCTCGCTTCGCTCGGTCCCGGCTCAATCAGCAATGGGGAGTCCTCGCCCAGTGATCAACGGAGCGTTGGTGGTTGAGCCGGTGAGGAGCGGAGCGACGAGGCGTGTCGAAACCTCCGGCGGCCGGGCTCGCCAACCCGGCCACCTCCGAGGTGGTCACCCGGATCGAGCATCAACAGGCGATCCTGTTCGATCGACGTCGGGGAGTTGCTCAGATGTCCAGACCGAGTAGGGCGTTCTCCAGGACCTCGGGCATCGCCGGATGAATCCAGTACTGGCCGCGGGCCATCTGCTGGGCGTGCAGCCCGAACGACATGGCCTGGATGACCGGCTGGATCACCGTCGGCGCCTGGGGGCCCATGATGTGGGCGCCGAGTAGCTCGCCGGTGCCGCGCTCGGCGATCAGCTTGCAGAACCCGGTGCTGTCCTCCATCGCCCAGCCGTAGGCGACATCGCCGTAGGCCTGCACCTTGACGGTGATGTCGCGCCCGGTGGCGCGGGCCTGCTCCTCGGTCAGCCCGACCATGGCGATCTGCGGGTGGGTGAACACCGCGGCCGGCACGTACCGATGATCGAAGGACTCGAGATCGGTTGCATCCCAGCCCTTCAGAACGTTCTCCTGCACCACGCGCAGTTCATGGTTGGCGACGTGCTTGAGCTGATACGGCGACGACACGTCACCGAGCGCCCACACCTTCTCGGCCTGCGTGCGGCCGTGGGCGTCGACGATCACCCGGCCGTCGTCGGCCAGCTGCAATCCGATGGTCTCCAGACCCAGCCGGTCGCCGTTCGGTTCGCGACCGGTGGCCACCAGCAGGACGTCGGCGTCGAGATGCTCACCGTCGGCGAACTGCACCCGCACACCGCCGTCGGGCAGGTCGCTCGCCCCCACCACCTGGGTGTCGATGTGCAGGTCCCACCGCTTCTGGGCGATCTCGGTGAAGCTGCGCGAGATGTCGTCGTCGAGCTTGCGCAGCATCCGCGGGCCGCGCGCCACGATCGACACCTCGGTGCCGAGTGCACCGAAGACGTGGGCGAACTCGGCGGCGATATAGCCGCTGCCCAGGATGATCATCTTCTGCGGCAGCGTCTCCAGCCGCATCACATCGACATTGGTGTAGTAGCGCACCCTGCTGTCGGCGATCGGCGCCGGAACCGATGCGCGCGACCCGGCGGCCAGCACCACCTCGTCGGCGAGGATCACGTCATCGGCGGTCACCAGTCGATAGCGGCCGTCGGCATCCCGGCCATCCAACCGGACATGCGTGTCGAAGACGGTGATGTTGTCGCAGTCTTCGACGCGGTATCGCTTGCCGCCCGCCGAGATCGGATCGATCCGGCCGAACACCCGCGACACGATCGACGGCCAGTCGGCGCCGTCGACGTGCGAGTGCACACCCAGCCGATCACCGTCGGCGGCGATCTCGGCCACCTCCGCGGCGTAGACGAACATCTTGGTGGGGATACAGCCGACGTTGAGGCAGGTGCCGCCGTAGACGCCCTCCTCGAAGATCGCGACCGACCGGTCGGCGTAGCGCTCGTCGGGCAGCGAGTTGCCGCTACCGGAGCCGATGACCGCGAGATCGACGGTGTGGGTGGTCATGGGTTCAGTTCTCCTCGGCTTCGTTGACGTCGGCCTGATCCACATCGGCGTCGACGGTGGCGGCGAGCCACGCGTCGACCTCGCGATAGGCATGTTCGCGGGCATGGGCGACCGACAGGAAGACATCGTGGCGGGCATCGGTGACCGGGATCGTGGTCACGCGATTGCCCAGACAGCCACTCCACTGCGCGATCTGGCCGACGTCGAGCACGGCATCGGCGACGTCGACGGCGGCCGAGTACTTCCCGGAGAAGTAGGTCTTGTCCGAGCGCAACACCAGCGACGGCACCCCGACGTCGATCCCATGATGCAGGTGGCGCTGTCCGGTGCGGACGGCATCGAGGAAGCCGACGGTCACCGGGAAACCGCCCAGCGGCTTGAGGGTGAGGTCATAGCTCCACTCGCCCCGCGAGTCCTGGTGCAGGCTCTCGCCATAGGCGGACGAGAGTTCTTGCGGGATCACAGTTTTCGGCTTCACCGAGGCAATGGCCTTGAGAGCCATCGACACCGGGAAGGTTCGCAGTACGGGCTTGCCCTGCAGGTCGAACCACGGGCTGTTGAGCAACAGACCGCTGATGTGGGCGTGCCGGGCCGGGTCGTCACGGCGCAGCCGGTCCAGCCACAGCGGGGTGATCAGGCCGCCGGTGGAGTGGGCGGCCACCAGGATCTGGGTGTCGGGCCCCAGCTCGTCGACGATGATGTCGACGGCCTTGCCGAGTTCCTCGTCGTAGCAGCGCAGATCGGTGGCGAAGTGGGCGGTGTGCTGATCCTGCAGGGACCGTCCGCACTTGCGCAGGTCGATCGCATAGAAGGCACGGCCACGCTCGGCGAAGTGCTCGGCCAGCGGCTCGTGGAAGAAGTAGTCGGTGAACCCGTGCACGTAGAGCACCGCTCCGTACCGGGCGTCTGCGGCGGCGTGCGGGCGTCGGATCAGGGTTGCGGTGATCGGGTCCTCGCCGTCGGGATCGGGGCCCAGGTCGATCGTGCGGACCTCGTAGCGATCGAGGAAATGGTCGGGTTGCCAGCCCGAAGCCGCGGCTTCGGTGATGGTCCCGGTGTCGGTGGTCTCAGAAGACGTCACGAGACCACTCTAGAGACGATCCGCCCACCGGTGACCCGACGGCGACGACCTGGGCTCGAACGACACATGCCTGGACGGAATGTCGCGCAGCCCACATTCCACGGACTCCCTTGAGGTGGGTCGGGGTAGATGGGGGAGAATGGGTGGTCGACAACGGACGAGGGTCGTCCGAGCTGCGTGAAGTGGAGTCCAGGGTGGCGCAAACGGTGATCAAGACAGATGTGGCGTTGGTGGGCGCGGGCATCATGAGTGCCACGCTGGGGGCGCTGCTGCGTCAGCTGCAGCCCGACTGGTCGATCAGCCTGTTCGAGCGACTCGACGCCGCGGCGGCGGAGAGCTCGGACCCGTGGAACAACGCCGGCACCGGTCACTCGGCGCTGTGCGAGCTCAACTACACCCCCAAGACCGCCGACGGCGATGTGAACATCGACAAGGCGCTCAACATCAACGAGCAGTTCCAGGTGTCGCGGCAGTTCTGGGCCCACGCCGTCGACAACGGTGTGCTCGGCGCCCCGGACGAGTTCATCAACCCCATCCCGCACGTCAGCTTCACCCACGGTGCGGCCGGTGCGGAGTACCTGCGCAAGCGCTACGACCGTCTGTCCGCGCAGACCCTCTTCGAGGGCATGGAGTACATCACCGACCCCGACGAGTTCAGCAAGCGACTCCCGCTGATGGCCACCGGGCGTGACTTCGACGAGCCGGTCGCCTTGAACTGGTTCACCGACGGCACCGACGTCGACTTCGGCGCCCTCACCCAGGGGCTGCTCAACTTCGTCTCCCGCGGCGGCGACATCTACTTCGGTCACGCGGTGACCAACCTGAACAAGCAGTCCGACGGCAGCTGGATCGTCAAGGTGCGCAACACCCGTACCGGTGAGAAGCTGCAGGTCCACGCCAAGTTCGTGTTCGTCGGTGCCGGCGGCGGCGCACTGCACCTGCTGCAGAAGTCCGGTATCGCCGAGGCCAAGGGCTTCGGCGGGTTCCCGGTGTCGGGCGAGTTCTTCCGCTGCACCAACCCCGACCTGATCGAGCAGCACGCCGCCAAGGTGTACGGCCAGGCGGCCGTCGGCGCACCGCCGATGTCGGTGCCCCACCTCGACACCCGTGTCATCAACCACAAGAAGGGCCTGCTGTTCGGCCCGTACGCCGGCTGGTCACCCAAGTTCCTCAAGAGCGGCAGCTTCATGGACCTGCCGAACTCGGTCAAGCCCAGCAACATGCTGCCGATGCTGTCGATCGCACCGCAGGAGTTCGGTCTGCTCAAGTACCTGATCTCCGAGCTGGCCGCCGGTCCCGCCGACCGTGTCGCGACGCTGTCGGAGTTCGTCCCGCGCGCCCTCGGCTCCGACTGGGAGATGATCACCGCCGGTCAGCGCGTGCAGGTCATCCGCAAGACCGGTGTCGGCGGATCGCTGGAGTTCGGCACCGCCGTCGTCGCCGCCGGTGACGGCACCATCGCCGGTCTGCTCGGTGCATCGCCGGGTGCCTCGACCGCCGTGCCGGCCATGCTCAACGTCCTGGAGAAGTGCTTCCCGGCGGAGTACAAGGCGTGGACCCCCAAGCTCACCGAGATGATCCCGTCGTTCGGGCAGAAGCTCTCGGACAACCGCGACCTGTTCCACCAGGTCTGGGACTGGACCAGCACGAGCCTGCAGCTCAAGCGTGACCCGGCGATCGCCTCGACCGGAGCCTGAGTCGGTGATGTCCGCGCAGCCCGATCCCGGTCTGCGCGGACATCTGGCATCCCACCTGCTCGGGTACCGCCGACGACCGCAGGTGTGATACCCACGAACCCATGACGTCACCCATGCCGGAACCGCAGCTGCATCGGCGGTCGTCCGCCGACCTCGACACCGCGACCCTCTACCGCCTCCTGCGGTTGCGGGTGGATGTCTTCGTCGTCGAGCAGGCGTGTCCGTATCCCGAGCTGGACGGCCGTGACCTCGAACCGGGCACCCGGCATTTCTGGTTCGCCGACGGCGACGCCGTGCTCGCCACCCTGCGCGTGCTGGAGGACGGGCCGGGCCCCGACGGTCGCATGGTGTACCGGATCGGTCGGGTGTGCACCGAGCGCGCACATCGCGGCCGGCGGCTGACCGCCCGGCTGATGCAGGCCGCCCTCGACGAGATCGGGGCGCACACCTGCCGGATCGAGGCGCAGACCTATCTCTCGGAGATGTACGCACGCTTCGGTTTCCGCGCCGACAGTGACGAATACCTCGAAGACGGCATCCCGCACGTGTCGATGGTGCGTCCCGCCGGGACCACCCCGACCCCGAACCCGGAGGTCACCCCGGCGTGACGAGTTCCCCCACCCGTCCGGACGGACTGCAGCGGCTCGCCGCGGCGGCCGGACCGGGCGTCCCCGCACCGCTGCGCTACCCGTTCACCGCGGTGGTCGGCCAGGACCGACTCAAACTCGCGCTGATCCTCTGCGCGATCTCGCCGGGTATCGGCGGAGTGCTGATCCAGGGAGAGAAGGGCACGGCCAAGTCCACCATCGTCCGTGCGCTGGGACCGCTCCTCGACGACGGGCCACACGGGCGCGGACGCGTCGTCGAACTGCCGATCGGCGCCACCGAGGACCGGGTGATCGGGTCGATCGACCTCACCAGCGTGCTGCGAGACGGGCGTCCCGAGTTCACGCCGGGTCTGCTCGCCCGCGCCGACGGCGGCGTGCTCTACATCGACGAGGTCAACCTGCTCGCCGACCATCTCGTCGACGTCCTCCTCGACGCCGCCGCCAGCGGTCGTGTGACCGTGGAACGTGACGGCGTCTCGCACACCCAGCCCGCGGACTTCGTGCTGGTGGGCACCATGAACCCGGAAGAGGGGGAGCTGCGGCCGCAGCTACTCGACCGGTTCGGGCTCGCAGTGGCCGTCACCGCCGCCCGCGATGTCTCCGAGCGCGTCGAGATCGTCCGTCGCCGAATGGATTTCGACACCGATCCGGAATCGTTCCGGGCGCGCTATGCCGACGCCGAGGCCGACCTCACCGACCGTATCGCCCGGGCCCGTGACGTGATCGGCGACGTGGAACTGTCCGATGCGCAGCTGCGGCGGATCGCCGGTATCTGCGCGCATCTGGAGGTCGACGGGATGCGCGGCGACATCGTCGTCGCCCGGACCGCCACCGCACATGCCGCACTGCGAGGGGCCGCCGCCGTGGACGCCGACGACGTGCGGGTCGCCGTCGAACTGGCCCTGCCGCATCGGCGGCGCCGCAACCCGTTCGACGAGTCCGGCCTGAGCGACCAGCAACTCGACGAGGCGCTCGCCGCCGGTGACGACGCCGCCGGCGACGACGATCCGGAACCGCCGGACACCGACCCGGACGGTGGGCCGGACAGCGGCCCTGACGATTCCGATCCGAACGGCGGACCGCAGGCCGATGCCGACACCCCGGCTCCCGGCACCCCCGAAGGGGGAACTCCGGATGCGCCGGCGGAGCCGGACGCCGAATCAGTTTCCGAGACAACGCCGAACGGACCGGCGGGCCCGCCGCCGGGCGGGGTGTTCGGTTCCCCGCCGACCGCCGCGCCCCGCCGGATGCGGGCGTTGCGGGTCGACGGGATCGGCGACGGCGACCCCGGCCGCCGGTCTCGGGCGCGCAGCCGCCGCGGTCAGACCGTGCGTGCGGTCGACTTCGCCGCCGGAACCCCGGTGCACCTGTTCGGCACGGTGCTCTCGGCCGCCGCGAACGGCATCGCCCACACCGGACGCGTCCAGATCACCGAACCCGACCTCAAGGGCGCCGACCGGATCGGCCAGGAGGGCAACCTGGTGGTGTTCGTGGTGGACCTCAGCGGGTCGATGACGGCCCGCCGCCGCCTCGCCGCGGTCAGCGAGATGTGTGTGGAACTGCTGCGTGACTCCTACACCCGGCGCGATCGTGTCGCGGTGATCGTCGCCCGCGGCTCCCGTGCCGAGACCGTGGTGCCGCCGACCAAGTCGGTGGAGATCGCCGTCCGACGCCTCGCCGGTGTCCGCACCGGCGGGCGCACCCCGCTGGCCGAGGGACTGCGGATGGCCGACGACCTGATCGCCCGCGCCCGGCGCACCGAGCCGCAGCGTCGGCCGCTGCTGGTGGTGCTCACCGACGGCCGGGCGACCGCAGGCGCCGACGCACCGCGGCGGGCACGGGCCGCCGCCGACCTGATCGGCGCCAAGGGGATCGACACCGTCGTCGTCGACTGCGAACAGGGGATGATCCGGCTCGGCCTGGCCGCCGACCTCGCCGCCCACCTGCGCGCCGACCTGATGCCGATGGCGCAGCTGAGCGTGTCCGCCCTGCAGCGTCCCGCACACTCCGCCGCCTGACCGCCCCGATCGGGACCCCGCCGACCGGGACCCAGCCCACCGAAACCCCGACCGCAGCCCCTTCCACCCAGGAGACCGACCGTGCCGCAAGGAGTCCCGACCTCCGTCCCCGACGACGGCCTAACCACGCGGCAGCGCCGCAACACCCCGGTGCTGGCCGTCCACACCGGCGACGGCAAGGGCAAGTCCACCGCTGCCTTCGGTATGGCGATGCGCGCCTGGAACGCCGGGATGCGGGTGGCGGTGTTCCAGTTCGTGAAATCCGCCAAGTGGAAGGTGGGGGAGGAGTCGGCGCTCACCGCGCTCGGCGAGGTCCACGACTCCACCGGGGCGGGCGGCCCGGTCGAATGGCACAAGATGGGTCAGGGGTGGTCCTGGCTGCGCTCCAATGCCGACGCCGACGACGATCATGCTGCCGCCGCACGCGCGGGGTGGGAGGAGATCGCCCGTCGACTCGCCGCCGAACAGCACGACTTCTACGTGCTCGACGAGTTCACCTACCCGCTGGACTGGGGCTGGGTCGACACCGACGAGGTGGTGTCGGCGCTGACCGCACGCCCGGGCCGTCAGCACGTGGTGATCACCGGCCGGCGTGCCCCGCAGGCCCTGGTCGACGCCGCCGACCTGGTCACCGAGATGCGCAAGATCGCCCATCCGATGGACGCCGGACGCAAGGGCCAGAAGGGCATCGAGTGGTGACCCGGTGAGTGCGATCCCGGCGATCGTGATCGCCGCACCCGCCTCGGGCAGCGGCAAGACCACCGTCTCCACCGGGCTGCTCGGTGCGCTGCGTGCGGCCGGCCACACCGTCGCGCCGTTCAAGGTGGGCCCGGACTACATCGACCCCGGCTACCACGCGGTGGCCGCCGGTCGTCTCGGCCGCAACCTCGACCCCAATCTGGTCGGCCCCGACGCCGTCGCACCGCTGTTCGCGGCCGGATGCGCGGGCGCCGACATCGCCGTCGTCGAGGGCGTCATGGGGCTGTTCGACGGCCGCATCACCGACGACGACGCCGACCCGATCGGCACCGGCTCCACCGCCCACGTCGCCACCCTGATCGGGGCGCCGGTGATCCTCGTCGTCGACGCCGCAGGGCACAGCCAGTCACTGGCCGCGCTGCTGCACGGCTTCCTCGGCTATTCGCCGGCGGTGCGGATCGCCGGGGTGATCCTCAACCGCGTCGGATCGGCCCGGCACGAGACCGTGCTGCGGCAGGCGTGCACCCGGGTCGGACTCCCGGTCTACGGTGTGCTGCACCGTGATCCGGCGTTGACGGTGCCGTCCCGGCACCTCGGGCTGATCCCGGCCGCCGAGCGTCGGGGTGAGGCGGTCGCCGCCGTCGACGCGATGACCGCCGGGATCGCCACCGGTCTCGACCTGCCCGGGATCGTCGCCGCCGCCTCGCAACGCACCACCGGCCCGGTGACGCCGTGGTCGGCGGACGAGGCCATCGGGGCCCACACCGAGAGCGGGGCCCACACCGAGATCTCGGCGGCACCCCACCGATCGGGGGAGCGGCCGGTGATCGCGGTCGCCGCCGGCGCGGCGTTCACCTTCGGTTATGCCGAACACCCCGAGATGTTGCGTGCCGCCGGCGCCGAGGTGATCACCTTCGACCCGCTCACCGACCGCCTCCCCGAACGTGCCGCGGCGGTGGTGATCGGCGGCGGCTTCCCCGAAGAACATGCCGAGGACCTCGCCGCCAACGTCGACCTGCGCGCCGACCTCGCCGCCCACGCCCGGGCCGGCCGGCCGATCCACGCCGAGTGCGCCGGGCTGCTGTACCTGTGCCGCGAACTCGACGGGCACCCGATGACCGGGGTGATCGACGGCGTCGGACGGTTCGGGCCGCGCCTGACACTGGGCTACCGCGACGGTGTGGCCGTCGGCGACTCGGTGCTCTACCGCACCGGCGAACGCGTCACCGGACACGAGTTCCACCGCTCCTATGTCGATCTCGACGGGCAGCACCCCGCGTGGGGTTGGCGCGATGCCGCCGGCACACCTACCGTCGACGGTGTCGCCGCGGGATCGGTGCACGCGTCCTACCTGCATGTTCATCCGGTCGCGCAACCGCAGGCGATCAGCCGGTTCGTCGCCGCGGCGGCCCGGGCCGACGTCGGAGAAGGAGACCGTCATGGCGCATGAGATCAGCGAGGCCCTCGACGCGCTCACCGCCCACGGCGCCGACAAACCCGAGATCCTGCGTGAGCTGCTCGAGTCGGTGCTCGTCGTCGGCCGCGGCCTCGACCTCGACCGTGCCCTGACCCGGATCATCGAGGTGGCCGTCGGTGTGGTCGACGCCCGCTACGGCGCACTCGGTGTGCGCGGACACGACTGGCAGCTCAAGGAATTCGTCTACACCGGCATCACCCCCGAGCAGCGGGCGGTGATGGGGCCGCTACCGGTCGGCCGTGGCGTACTCGGCGTGCTGATGGACTCCCCGCACGTGCTGCGCATCCCCGATCTCGCCCAGCATCCGGCGTCGGTGGGATTCCCGCCGAACCACCCGCCGATGACCACCTTCCTCGGTGCGCCGATCATCATCCGCGGGTCGATCTTCGGGCGTATCTATCTCACCGAGAAGCAGGGTGCCCCCGAGTTCAGTGAGGTCGACGAGACCCTGATCGCCGTGCTCGCCGTCGCCGCGGGCATCGCGATCGACAATGCGCAGCTGTTCGAGAGCGCCCGCACCCGGCAACGCTGGCTGGAGCTGGTGGCACGCCGCGGGTCCGAGCCGCTCGCCGGGATCGCCCTGTCCGACACCCTGTCCCGGATGTGCGTCGACGTCGCCGAACTGGTCGGCGCCCTCGACGTGTTCCTGATCACCGGTGACCCCGACGAACCCGAGATCGGCGGCTCCACCCGGCCCGGCGTCGACGCGTGCGGGCTGACCATGCCCGCCGGACCCGCGCTCGCGGTCCTCCCGGCCGCCGAGATCGGGGAGGCGATCGCCCGTGACGGCGCACAGTGGGCGACGGTGCAGCCGCTACAGCGGGCCTCCGGTGCGTTCGGGTGGGTGCTGATCACCCATCGCAGCAGACCGACCTGGGACGACGAGGATCTCTCCGGACTCATGGGTGTGGCCGAGATCGTCTCGCTGGCCATCGTCTACGCCGAGCAACAGCAGATCGCGCGTGACCTCGAGGTACTCGAGGACCGTCACCGCATCGCCCGTGACCTCCACGATCATGTGATCCAGCGGCTGTTCGCGATCGGGATGTCGGTGCAGACGCTGCAGGCCGGGCGGGCCTCGCAGACCGGGGACGGCGCCGCCGACGACCCGATCACCGCACGCCTCGACCAGGTGATGACCGACCTCGACAAGACCATCGCGCAGATCCGGACGTCGATCTTCGACCTGCAGACCGTCCCCGGCCATCACGACACCTCCACGTTGCGTCGCCGGATCCTCGACATCGTCTCCGAACTCGCCGTGCATGCGCCCATCGCGCCGAGCGTGCAGTTCTCCGGCCCGGTCGACACCGTGGTGCCCGAGGCCCTCGGCCCGCACATCGATGCCGTCCTGCGCGAAGGGCTCTCGAACGCGCTGCGACACGCCAAGGCCGAGCACATCTCGGTGGCGGTCAGCGCCGACGAGGTGCTCACCGTCGAGATCAGCGACGACGGGATCGGGATCGACACCGCCGTCGCCTACCGCGGGCTGGAGAACCTCACCCGCCGTGCCGAGGTCTGCGATGGCACCTTCGACATCCGCACCCGCCCCGGACGTTCCGGCGGACGCGGCGGTGGCACCGTGCTCACGTGGTCGGTGCCGCTCACCGCGGGGTAGGGCGCCCCCGGTCGGGGGCTCGATCTGTTCCGGGCCCGAGCGGTGACCGGGTGCGGATCAGATCTTGCCGTCGCGGATCTTGGTGGCCATCACCGCGACCTGGGTGCGTCGCTGCATGTCCAGCTTCGCCAGGATGCGCGAGACATAGTTCTTGATCGTCTTCTCCGCCAGGAACATCCGCTCGGCGATCTGACGGTTGGTCAGACCCTCACCGATCAGGTTGAACACCTCACGTTCCTGATGGGTGAGTTCGGCGAGCGGATCGGTCTTCTGCTCCTTGCCGTCACGCAGCTTAGCCAGCAGGGCGGCGGTGCTGCGGTCGTCGAGCAGGGAGCCGCCCTGTCCGACGGTGCGGACCGCGGCGACCAGGTTGTGGCCGAGGATCTGCTTGAGCACGAACCCGGAGGCACCGGCCAGCACGGCGGCGAGCAATGCGTCGTCGTCGGCGTAACTGGTCAGCATCAGACACCGCACCGACGGCTCGGCGGCCCGCACATCGCGGCACAACTCCACCCCGTTGCCATCGGGAAGCCGGACGTCGAGCACCGCCACGTCGGGTTTGGTGGCCAGGATGCCGACCTTCGCCTCGCCGACGGTCGCGGCCTCGCCGATCACCTCGATGTCGTCGGCGGTGCCGAGCAGATCGCGCAGACCGCGCCGCACCAGTTCATGATCGTCGACGAGATACACGCGCACAGGCGTGATGGACGGGGTGGACATGATCTGAAACTACCGCACCGGGTGAAACCGATTCGCGACATCGGTCCCCACCGGAACGGGACCTTCGGCACAGGTGTGACAGGTGTGACCGAGACGAGAGTGGTAATCGGCCGGAGTGCGTGGCCCGACCCTGTGATCGGGGTCCCACGACGCGCCCACGACTAGGTGGGCGACGGCGTGCCGCACCGAACCCGTCGTCCCAATCGAACAAGGAGTCCCAGTGACCACCCTCATCGGACAAGCCACCAGTGACACCGGCATGACCGGGTCGGATCTGTTGCGCGAGTTGTTGCCGGTCTGCGAGGCCGAGGTGGAGCGGCACATGAAGATGACCAAGGACTGGCACCCCCACGACTACGTGCCGTGGGACGAGGGCCGCAACTTCGCCGCACTCGGCGGGGTCGACTGGGACCCCGAGCAGTCGCAGCTGTCGGAGGTCGCCAAGGCCGCGATGATCACCAACCTGCTCACCGAGGACAACCTGCCGTCGTATCACCGCGTGATCGCCGACAACTTCACCCTCGATGACGCGTGGGGTTTCTGGGTGGGCCGCTGGACCGCCGAGGAGAACCGGCACAGCATCGTGATGCGCGACTACCTCGTCGTCACCCGCGGGGTGGACCCGGTGGAACTCGAAGAGATCCGCATGGCGCACATGACCCACGGCTTCAACCCGCTGCCCGAGGACGACGGCCAGCGTGACCACAGCTTCGACATGCTCTTCGCCGTGGCCTACGTCTCCTTCCAGGAGCTCGCCACCCGCGTCAGCCACCGCAACACCGGCAAGGCCTGCGGCGACCCGATCGCCGACCGCATGCTGCAGCGTGTGGCCGCCGACGAGAACCTGCACATGCTCTTCTACCGCAACATCGTCGCCGGGGCGCTCGACCTGGTTCCCGACCAGGCGATGGCCGCGATCTACGGGATCGTCTCCAACTTCCAGATGCCCGGCCTCTCCATGCCGAACTTCCGCCGCAACGCCGTGCTGATCGCCAAGGGCGGTATCTACGACCTGCCCCAGCACATGTCGGAGGTCGTGATGCCGGTGCTGCGCAAGTGGCGGATCTTCGAGCGCGAGGACTTCGGCGAGCTCGGTGAGATGTACCGCGACAAGCTCGCCGACTTCCTCGAGGAGATGAACGTCAAGGTCGAGAAGTTCGAGCGGTCCCGCGACCGTGCGCTCGAGCGTGCCGCCCGCAAGGAACGGGCCGGGGCGTGAGCGCCGTGGCCGAGGTGCCGGTCGGCTTCGAGGCGGCGATCACCATGGCCGAGGCCGCGGCCAGCCGCAATCCGACGTGGTGGAACGAGGTCCGCACCCACAGCGACGACGCGGGCGCCGGGGAGTACTGCAGTTCGATGCTGCTCGGCACCCTGCTGCAATCGGCGGCGCATCGTCTCGGGGTGCCGGCCGCCGACGTGTGGGCCCACATCCGACGGACCGGGGAACTGCCCCTCTGAACACCGGTCGGTAGGCTGTTCACTCATGGTTGCGCCCCCTGCCGACACCGCGTCCCCCGAGCCCGCAGCATCCGGATTCGGCCACTATCTGGCAGGTCTCGACCTCGCCGGCCGCAAGGTGGTCGTGGTGGGTGGTGGATCGGTGGCCCAACGCCGCCTGCCCAATCTGGTGTCGGTGGGAGCCGACGTGCACGTCATCGCGATCGAGGCGACCCCGGCGGTCGAGTCGTACCCGGGGATCACCCTGCATCAGCGGGCCTACGCCGACGGGGACCTCGACGGCGCCTGGTATGCGATGGCCTGCACCGACGACCTGGAGGTCAACGCGGCCGTCGTCGCCGAGGCCGAACGGCGCCACACCTTCTGCGTCCGCGCCGACGATGCGCGCTACGGCACCGCCGTCACCCCGGCCTCGGGACGCCACCGCGACGTGCAGTTCGGGGTGCTCGCCGGTGGCGACCACAAGCTGTCGGCGTCGCTGCGTGCGGCCATTTCCCGTGCCCTCGCCGACGGTGAGCTGGCCGTCGAGGAGGCACCGCACCCGCCCGGCGTGGCCCTCGTCGGCGGTGGCCCCGGCGACCCCGACCTGATCACCGTGCGCGGCCTGCGACTGCTGATGGCCGCCGACGTGGTGGTCGCCGACCGCCTCGCACCACCGGCGTTGCTCGCCGCCCTCGGCCCGCAGGTGGAGATCATCGACGCCGCGAAGGTGCCCTACGGGCGGGCGATGAAGCAGGAGGCCATCAACGACGTGCTCGTCGCCCGGGCCAAGGAGGGCAAGTTCGTCGTCCGGTTCAAGGGCGGCGACCCGTATGTCTACGGCCGCGGATTCGAGGAACTGCAGGCGTGTGTGGCCGCCGGGGTGCCGGTGACCGTGGTGCCCGGCATCACCAGCCCCATCTCGGTGCCCGCGTCGGCCGGTATCCCGGTGACCCACCGCGGGGTGACCCACGAGGTGGTGATCGTCTCCGGACACGTCGCCCCCGACCATCCCGACTCGCTGGTCGACTGGCCGGCACTCGGCAAACTGCGCGGCACCCTGGTCCTGATGATGGCGGTCGAACGGATCGACAAGTTCACCGCCGCGCTGCTCGAGGGCGGGCGGCCCGCCGACACACCGGTCGCGCTGATCGAGAACGGCTCACTGCCCACCCAGCGACTCGTCCGCACCGACCTCGCCCACGCCGCACAGACCGCGGCCGACGAGAACCTGAAGCCGCCGGCGATAGTCGTGATCGGTGCCGTCGCCGGGTTCACCGACGCCGACGCTCTCATCGGCGGGTAGGTGTCGTCCGCGTCTCGATCCGACATCGGGGATTGGCATCTTCGCGGCCCATGCCGGTAGCGTCGTCCTCCATGTCGACATCGGGCCACACGCAACGCCGAATGTCCGGCGGAGCGGGGGCGGGTCCGGGGACCCCGTCGTCGTCCGCATTCCAGCCGGTCTTCGGGCTGGCGATCCTGGTGTTGTCGGGGATGCAGTTGCTGATGGTCCTCGACGGCACCGTCGCGGCGCTCGCACTGCCGTCCATCCGGGATCACCTGGACATGGGGGAGTCCACCGCCAACTGGGTGATCACCTCCTACGTGCTGGCCTTCGGCGGCCTGATGCTGCTCGGCGGGCGCCTCGGCGACACCTTCGGCCGCAAACGCATGTTCATCATCGGTGTCACCGCCTTCACGCTGACGTCGCTTTTGTGCGGTGTGGCCTGGGACAGCACGAGTCTGATCATCGGTCGCGGACTGCAGGGGGCCTCGGCGGCGATCGCCGCCCCCACCGCGATGGCGCTGGTCGCGACGACTTTCGCCCCCGGCAAACCGCGTAGCCAGGCCTTCGCGATCTATGCCGCGATGACCGGTCTCGGGTCGGTGGCCGGGCTGATCCTCGGTGGTGTCCTGACCCAGGTGTCGTGGCGGCTGGTCTTCCTGATCAACGTGCCGATCGGTGTCGCGGTGGCCATCGGGGCGCTGTTCGTGTTGCGCGAATCGCAAGGCGATCGGCTGGCACTCGATGTGCCCGGCGCCGTCCTCGCCACCCTCGGCTGCACGCTGCTGGTCCTCGCGGTGAGCGAAGGCCCCAACGGGTGGGGACGGCCGATCGTGATCGTGTCGTTCGTGCTCGGGGCCGCCGCACTGATCGCGTTCGTGATCGTCGAGCGGCGGGCGGCCAACCCGATCCTGCCGTTCGTCCTGTTCGACAACTCCAGTCGTGTCGCCGCCCTCGGGGCCATCTTCCTGGCCAGCATGATCATGATGTGCATGGCGGTGTTCATCTCCCAGTATCTGCAGGGGATTCTCAAGTACACGCCGATCCAGAGCGGTCTGGCCGTGGTGCCCTTCGCCGTCGGGCTCGGCGCGGCCGCGGCCATCGCCTCCAAACTGGCGTTGATGATCCAGCCGCGTTGGCTGGTGCTGTTCGGTGGCGCGGTGATCCTGTTCGGCTGCCTGTACGCCTCGTCGATCGCCGACGACAACCCCAGCTATCTGCCGAGCATCGCGATCCCGGTGATCGTCATCGGCTTCGGTGTGGGTCTGGCGGTGATCCCGCTGACGTTGTCGGTGGTGGCCGGTGTCGGCCCCACCGAGATCGGTCCGCTCACCGCGCTCGCCCAGGTGGCACAGAATCTCGGCGGGGCGATCGGCCTGGTCATCGTCGGCGCGATGGTCACCTCGCGGGCGCTGTCGCAAGGCGGCACCACCGCTCCGGTGGAGACGATGAACGAGACCCAGCTCGCCGCCCAGGCCGACGGCTACGGGTTGGCCTTCGCCTGCTGTGCGGGTATCGCGGTGATCGCGGCCGTGGTGGTGCTGTTCATGCGGTTCACCCCCGAAGAGGTCGCCGAGGGCCAGGCCGCGCAGGAAACGGCCAACTCGGACCTCGACCCGAGCTGACCCGGAAACGCTGACCGGGCGCCCCACCTCGTCCCACCTCGTTGACTGGGCGTCCGATCGTGTTGACTGGGCACCTGATCGCGTTGACTGGGCGTCCCATCGCGTTGACTGGGCACCCGATCGTGTTGACTGGGCACCCCACCCCGTTGACTGGGCACCCCATCGCGTTGACTGGGCACCCGATCGTGTTGACTGGGCACCCCACCCCGTTGACCGGGTAGCCGGCCACGTCACCATCGGATGTGGGCGAGTCCCACTCGTACCCGGCGCACTCGCCGTCGCAGCCCACGAAGCGGCGGACGGCGCAGGGTGAGTCCGGTGAGGGCGGCAATGGTCTCGACGACGGCATCGAGCGAGCGGCCGTCGGTCGGCACGTGGACGGCGAACCGCGGAGCGGCGAGTGCCTCGACACAGCGGTCGATCTGTGCCATCGCCCATGTCTCCTCGCGTCCCGCGACCCGGCCGATCCAGTACCCGCTGCGCGTACGCAGCCGGCGCTGCAAGGTCGCCGGTGTCGCCGACAACGAGACGTGGGTGACGTCGACGCCACGGTCGGCGAGGCCGGCCATGATCTCGTCGAAGTGGTCGGCGTCGACCAGCGTCATCGGCACGATCACCGGACCGTCCCACTCGTCGACGGCGTCGGCGAGGGTCGCGACCACCGCCGACCGCCATTGCGGCCGGTCCTGGAAGTCGCGGCGCGCGTGGGCGGGCAACACCTTGTGGATGCCGTATCCGATCAGCTCGGGATCGGCGACGTGCGCGTTCCCGCAGCGGCGGGCCAGCTCGAACGCCGTGTGGGTCTTGCCCGCGCCGAAGGCGCCGTTGATCCAGACCAGCATGGCGCCGAGTGTAGGGACCGGCCCGTGAACCCCGTATGAGCGTCGGCGCCCGGTCAACATGTTCGGGTGCCCGGTGAACGTGATCTGGCGCCCGATCAACGTGTTCGGGTGCCCGATCAACGTGTTCGGGTGCCCGGTGAACGTGTTCGGGCGCCCGGTCAACGAGATCGAGTACCCGGTGAACGTGTTCGGGTGCCCGGTGAACGTGTTCGAGCGCACGGTCAACGTGATCTGGCGCCCGGTGAACGTGTTCATGGGCCCACTCGACGGGGCGGGGGAGGACTACTCGGTGACGACGACGATCTCGGCCGGCGAGGCGATCTCGACCCGCTGTCCGGCGTCGGCGAGGACCGCGGCCAGTGCATCGACGTCGCGCACGGTGCGTCGGGTACGGACCAGCTCGCGCGCCATCAGCCCCTTGTAGTGCTTGTTGAAGTGGCTCACCACCTTGCGGGAGCCGTCGGCGGCCTCGGTCACCACGGTCGCGGTCACCGCCCCCGACACCGGCCCGAGCTGCTGGTAGATCCCCGATCGCAGATCCACCACGAAGTCGTCGACGGCGTCGAGTGTCGCCGACAACTCGCGCTTCCACACCGAGGTCAGGGTGCCGAAGCCGGGCAGTTTGGAGCCGCCGGAGAGCCGGTAGGCGGGGATCGGGTCGGCGGCACGCACCACGCCGAACAGCGCCGATCCGATCGCCAGCCGCTCGGTGGCCTTCGCCTTACCCGCCTTGGTGAGAGACGCATGGTCGAGGGCGTCGTAGAGCACCCCGGTGTACCGCTCGATCGCCGGTCGGGTGGGCGAGAGCCACAGGTCGGCGTTGCGGTCGACCTCGTCGAGTTGGGTACGTCCGAGGCCGAGTGCCTTCTGACTGGCGTCGAGGTCGGCGGCGAGGGTCACTAATGCATCCCCAAGGGTCTTGCGGATGGGGTTGAGATCGCCGAACGAGAGGGCGTCGAGGTCGAGTGGTGAACCCGGGCCACCGTCGGACTTGGTCTCCGAGGGAGGGAGGATGACGAGCACCGCAACACCATAACTAAACTGGTCATCCGTGATCACACGCATGTCGACCCTGTTCCTTCGCACGCTGCGCGACGACCCTGCCGATGCCGAGGTACCCAGCCACAAGCTGCTCGTTCGTGCCGGGTACGTCCGACGCGCGGCGCCGGGCGTCTACAGCTGGCTCCCGCTGGGCCTGCGCGTGCTCCGGGCCGTGGAGAACGTCGTCCGCGAGGAGATGAACGCGATCGGTGCGCAGGAGATCCTGCTGCCCGCACTGCTGCCGCGCGACCCCTACGAGCAGACCGGCCGCTGGACCGAGTACGGCGACGCGCTGTTCCGCCTCAAGGACCGCAAGGGCGTCGACATGCTGCTCGGCCCCACCCACGAGGAACTGTTCACCCAGCTGGTCAAGGGCGAGTACTCGTCGTACAAGGACATGCCGGTCACGCTGTACCAGATCCAGACCAAGTACCGCGACGAGGAGCGTCCGCGCGCCGGCATCCTGCGCGGCCGCGAATTCGTGATGAAGGACTCGTACTCCTTCGACCTCGACGACGACGGTCTCAAGGCCAGTTACGACGCCCACCGTGAGGCCTACCAGAAGATCTTCGCCCGTCTCGGCGTGAAGTACGTGATCGTCGCCGCCACCTCGGGCGCGATGGGCGGCAGCGCCTCCGAGGAGTTCCTCGCCGAGAGCGAGGTCGGCGAGGACACCTTCGTCCGCTGCGTCGAGTCCGGATATGCCGCCAACGTCGAGGCCGTGGTCACCCCGCCGGTCGAGCCGATCCCGTTCGACGGTCTGCCGCAGGCGAAGGTGCACGACACCCCCGACGCCCCGACCATCGACTCGCTGGTCGACTGGGCCAACGACGCCCTCGAGGGCACCTACAGCGCCGCCGACACCCTCAAGAACGTGCTGGTCAAGGTGCGGGCACCGGGTGCCGACTGGGAACTGCTCGGCGTCGGCGTCCCCGGCGACCGCGAGGTGGACTTCAAGCGCCTCGAGGCATCCCTGGAGCCGGCCGAGGTGGAGTTGCTCACCGAGGACGACTTCACCGCCAACCCCTTCCTGGTCAAGGGCTACATCGGGCCGAAGGGGCTGCAGGACAACGAGGTTCGCTATCTCGTCGACCCGCGGGTCGCCGACGGCACCGCCTGGATCACCGGTGCCGACGAGCCCAACAAGCACGTCGTCGGCCTGGTGGCCGGTCGTGACTTCACCCCGGACGGCACCATCGAGGCCGCCGAGGTCCGCGACGGTGACGCCTCGCCCGACGGCAAGGGCACCCTGGTCAGTGCCAAGGGCATCGAGATCGGTCACATCTTCCAGCTGGGTCGCAAGTACACCGACGCCTTCGAGGTGGACGTCCTCGGTGAGACCGGCAAGCCGGTCAGGCTGACCATGGGTTCCTACGGTGTGGGCGTGTCACGTCTGGTGGCGGTGCTCGCCGAGCAGTGGCACGACGACAAGGGTCTGCGCTGGCCGCGTGAGGTCACCCCGTTCGACGTCCACCTGGTGATCGCCAACAAGGACCAGGCCGCGGTCGACGGTGCCGGCACCCTCGCCGCCGACCTCGACGCCGCCGGCCTCGAGGTGCTGCTCGACGACCGCAAGGCCTCGCCGGGCGTGAAGTTCAAGGACGCCGAACTGCTGGGCATGCCGACGGTGGTCGTCGTCGGGCGCGGCTACGCCAACGGCGTGGTCGAGCTGCGCGACCGGTTCACCGGCGAGAGCACCGAGGTCCCCGTGGCCGACGCGGTGTCGGCGATCGCCGCGGCCGTCCGGAGCTGATCCCCGCCGGCACCGATGCCCACGCAATCATCAGGTGCGCGGTAGATCTACCGCGCACCTGATGATTCGGCGCGCACCTGGGGGCGGCACCGGACCGTTGCACCCGCGGCCCTGTCCGTGGACTCGACCGCGTGGACCCGACCGCGTGGACCCGACCGCGTGGACTGACGCGCGTGGAGTCCGGTGCGGGACTTCCTATGTCGCGGGGGCGCCGGGAAAGGCGACGGTGGCGGGTTTGTCACCCAGCGCCACCCGCCAGTCGGCGGCGCGGCGCGCGGAGGCGGTCAGTTCGTCGACGCCGAGGGTGCGGGCCTGCTCGTCGTCGGCCTGCTCGAGCACCGCGCGGTAGGCGACGGTGCAGTCGACCTCGGCGGCCAGCGCCACCTTCGCGGCGCTGACGGGATCGGTGACGTCCACCGGCAGGGTGTACCCGGCGGCGGCCAGGGGCGGGGTGCCGCCGGCCGCGGTGATCGCCGCGTCGACCGCATCCCGGGCGGTCCGGTGCGCGGCGATGTTCTCGTTGACGGTCGGGCGGCGCGCAGCCGTCACGAATGCGGTGATCACGCCGTAGGTGAAGATCGCCGCGTTCTCCGCGTCGGCGGCCGCGGTCAGGGAGTCGATGGTGCTCATCCGAGCTGTACCTCCACGAGGGTCGTCGTCGATGCGCTGACCGAACCGGCCAATCCGGCCGAATACCCCGACAGCGAGATCGCCGCCTGACGGGCGGACTTGGCCGAGGAGGTCAGCGCGGTCCGCAGGTCGTCGAGGGTGGCCGTCCCCGCCGGTGCCGTCGGGGTGGGGGTGACCGGGGCCGACGGCGAGGCCGTCTCCGACACCCGGGCCGCGATGTCCTGGTCGAGGCGGGTGATCTCGGCGGTCAGGGCCTGGGCATGCCGGGTTCGCTGATCGGCCACCACCGTGAGTGCCGCGGAGTACTCGGTCACGCGCGGGGCGAGGTCGCGGGCCGCGGCGGCGTCGGCATCGGCCGATCGCGCCAGCGGCAGCAAGGCCTCGGCGGTGGTCTGGTTGGGGGTCGGGCCACTCTCACACGCCGACACCGTCGCCGCGACCACCACTCCGGCGCCGATCACCAGACCGCCGCGCAGCACCGCGCGTCGGTTCGGGGATGCCGGGTGGGGAGCAGGGGCGATCGGCAGGTCGGTCACCCGAGACATGATGCCAGCCGTGCGGGTCGGTGGTGGTGGCGCGCTGGATGACCGATTCCCGGCCGACATCCTCTAGCATGGTGTGCGCTCGCAGAGGCCGTGATCGGCCCGACCGACACCGTTGGACCGACACGGTTGGACCGACACCGTCGGCCCGACACCGTCGGCCCGGTACCCAGGACCCGGGTACCGCCGAGCACCGCCCGGCCGGAGCGGCAGACCGCCGAACCGCCCGGGACAGCCCAGAAGACCGAACAGCCCAGACAACTGAACACCGATGACAACTGAACATGAGGAGGACACGGTGAGAATCGACGGAGAGCGGGTACGCGAACTCGTCGAAGGCATCGTCACCTCGCGCGGACTCGACCTCGAGGACGTCGTGGTGACCACGTCCGGTGGACAGGACGAGATCGTCCTGATCGTCGACCGCGACGGTGGTACCGACCTCGACCTGCTCGGCGATCTGACCCGGGAGATCAACGAGGTCCTCGACGCCCATCCGGACGTCTCCGAGGACGCCTACGGCCTGGAGATCACCTCGCCCGGCATCGGCCGGCCTCTCACGCTGCCCCGCCACTGGCGCCGCGCGCAGGGACGCAAGGTCCGCATCGATCTGACCCCGGACGCCGAGCGCAAGCCCACCGACGACGGCCCGATCACCGGCCGGATCGGCGCCATCACCGACGACGCGGTCGAGATCGTCAGCAACAACAAGGGCCGGATCGGCATGCGCAGTGTGCCGTTCGCCACCGTCGCCGCGGCGGCGGTGGAGGTGGACTTCTCCCGGCCCAGCGTCGCCGAACTGCAGCGATGCGGACTCGACGAGGACGAGATCGCTCGTCGTCGCGATTCCGGACCCACCGAACTCGAACGAATGACACCGACAAGTGAATAGGAGTCCTTCCCGATGAACATCGACATCAACGCCCTGCGGATGATCGAGGCCGACAAGGGTATTTCGATCGACACGGTGATCACCGCGATCGAGACGGCCCTGCTCACCGCCTACCGCCACACCGACGGCTTCGCCCCGCACGCCCGGATCGACGTCAACCGCAAGTCCGGTGCCGTGCGCGTGATGGCCCAGGAGCTCGACGACCACGGCAACGTGGTGCACGAGTACGACGACACCCCCGAGGGTTTCGGCCGCATCGCGGCCACCACCGCCCGGCAGGTCATCCTGCAGCGGCTGCGGGATGCGGAGAACGAGAAGAGCTTCGGCGAGCTGGCCGCGCACGAGGGCGAGATCGTCGGCGGCGTGGTGCAGCAGGACGCCCGTGCCAACGCCCGCGGCATGATCGTGGTGCAGATCGGCAACGAGGCCAATGCCACCGAGGGCATCATCCCGTCGGCCGAGCAGGTGCCGGGCGAGAGCTACCGCCACGGCGACCGGATCAAGTGCTACGTGGTGGGCGTGGCCCGCGGCCAGCGCGGCCCGCAGATCACCCTCTCGCGCACCCACCCGAACCTGGTGCGCAAGCTGTTCTCGCTCGAGGTCCCCGAGATCGAGGACGGTTCGGTGGAGATCGTCGCCGTCGCCCGCGAGGCCGGTCACCGGTCCAAGATCGCGGTGCACACCGGGGTCAGCGGCCTCAACGCCAAGGGTGCGTGCATCGGCCCGATGGGCCAGCGTGTGCGCAACGTGATGAGCGAGCTGGCGGGGGAGAAGATCGACATCATCGACTTCGATTCCGATCCGGCGGTGTTCGTCGGGAATGCCCTGTCGCCGGCGAAGGTTGTGTCGGTGGAGGTCGTCGACGAGGCGGCCAAGGCGGCGCGCGTGGTGGTCCCCGACTACCAGCTGTCGCTGGCCATCGGCAAGGAGGGGCAGAACGCCCGACTCGCCGCCCGGCTCACCGGGTGGCGGATCGACATCCGCTCCGACGCCGACACCGGCCCGGCCGAGGGTGCCGAAACGCCCCGTCCCGACGCCCGGTGACGGCCGATTGTCCTACCGGGCACGACGCGCGCTAGACTGAGCGATGGTTCAGCGAAAGTCGTCGGCACCGGCAACGGACGGAGGTCGGCGTGATCGGCGTCGAGCCGTGCGGCAGGGTTCCGTGCGGGTCGGCCGGCATCGTCCGATTCGGATGTGTGTCGGATGTCGGCAGCGGGCCGACACCTCGGATCTGATCCGGGTTGTCGCCCGTGCAGGGGAGGACGGCCAGTGCGTCGTCGTCGATCTCGCGAAGACCATGCCGGGACGGGGTGCGTGGCTGCATCCGCGGAAGGACTGTGTGTCCACCGCGGTGAGGCGACGCGCATTCGCCGCGGCACTGAGGACGCCGCGTCTGGTCGTGGAACCGGACGACCTCACCGAAGTGATCGGAACCGGAGTCCCGGCACCGGCCACGGACGACAGCACAGGCCCCGACAAGGGGCCAGAACAGGTAGCAGAAGACATGAGCACACCGTGAAGTCACCACGATGACCTCGTATCGGACGTAATCCGAGGCCGCAGCGGGCAGCCCCGCTCGGCCTCCATAGTGAGGAGAGCAGTGGCAGGCAAGGCCCGCGTGCACGAACTGGCCAAGGAACTGGGCGTGACGAGCAAACAGGTGCTCGAGCGACTCAAGGAACAGGGCGAGTTCGTCAAATCCGCGTCGTCGACAGTCGAGGCCCCGGTGGCCCGTCGACTCCGCGAATCATTCCCCAAGAAGGACGGCTCCGGTGGAGCCGGTTCTTCGGCACCGAAGCCCGGTGCCAACGGATCGAACGCCAAGCCCGGCGCCGGTCCGCGTCCCGGTCCGCGTCCGGGAGCCCCCAAGCCCGGTCCCGCGCCGGCCCCCGAGGCCCCGGCAGCCCAGGCTCGTCCGGCGGCTCCGGCCCGTCCGGCCGAACCCGCGGCAGCCGCGCCGTCGGCACCGTCGCGTCCGCAGCCCGGCCCCAAGCCGAGCCCGGCGGCACCCGGCCCCAAGCCCGGTGCACCGCGTCCGGCGGCCGCGCAGCAGAGCGCCCCGGAGGCCAAGCCAGCCGGGCAGAAGCCCGGCGGTGGTCCCACCCCGGGTCCGCGTCCCGGCCCCAAGCCCGGTCCGCGTACCCCGCGTGTCGGCAACAACCCGTACTCGTCGGCCCCGGCTCCCGCGCCGCGCCCGCCGGCCCCGCGTCCCGGTCAGGGCGGTCCTCGCCCCGGCGGTGGACGTCCCGGTGCTGCCCAGGGTGGCGGCCGTCCCGGTCAGGGTGGCCCGCGTCCCGGTGGTGGTCAGGGCGGCGGTAACCGTCCGAGCCCCGGCAACATGCCCCCGCGCCCGAACCCGGGTGCCATGCCCAGCCGTGCCGCACGGCCCGACGCCCGTCCGGGCGGTCGTGGTGGCGGCGCCGGTCGTGGCGGCCCCGGTGGCGGTGGCGGCGGTGGATACCGTGGCGGCCCCGGTGGCGGTGGCGGAGGTGCCCCCGCCGGTGGTGGCTTCCGCGGACGTCCCGGTGGCGGCGGCGGTGGCGGTCGTGGCCGCGGCGGTGCCGCAGGTGCGTTCGGTCGTCCCGGCGGTGCTCCGCGTAGGGGGCGCAAGTCGAAGCGGGCGAAGCGCGCCGAGTACGAGAGCATGCAGGCACCGGCAGTCGGCGGTGTCCGGCTGCCCCGCGGCAACGGTGAGGTCATCCGCCTCGCCCGCGGCGCCTCGCTGTCGGATTTCGCAGACAAGATCGGCGCCAACCCGGCATCGCTGGTGCAGGCCCTGTTCAACCTCGGCGAGATGGTCACGGCGACCGAGTCGGTCAACGACGAGACGCTGGAGCTGCTCGGCGGCGAGATGAACTACACCGTCCAGGTCGTGAGCCCGGAGGACGAGGACCGCGAGCTGCTCGAGAGCTTCGACCTCAGCTACGGCGAGGACGAGGGCGGCGAGGAAGACCTCGCACAGCGTCCGCCGGTGGTCACCGTCATGGGTCACGTCGACCACGGCAAGACCCGACTGCTCGACACCATCCGCAAGGCCAACGTCCGCGAGGGCGAGGCCGGTGGTATCACCCAGCACATCGGTGCCTACCAGGTCGACACGCACCTCAACGGTGAAGATCGCCTGATCACCTTCATCGACACCCCGGGTCACGAGGCGTTCACCGCCATGCGTGCCCGTGGTGCGAAGGCCACCGACATCGCGATCCTCGTGGTCGCGGCCGACGACGGCGTGATGCCGCAGACGGTGGAGGCGGTCAACCACGCACAGGCGGCCGACGTGCCGATCGTGGTGGCGGTCAACAAGATCGACAAGGAGGGCGCGGATCCGACCAAGATCCGTGGTCAGCTCACCGAGTACGGTCTGGTGCCCGAGGAGTACGGCGGCGACACCATGTTCGTCGACATCTCGGCCAAGCAGGGTCTGAACATCGAGGCACTCCTCGAGGCAGTGCTGCTGACCGCCGACGCATCGCTGGATCTGCGGGCGAACCCGGACATGGACGCGCAGGGTGTGGCCATCGAGGCCCACCTCGACCGCGGCCGTGGCCCGGTGGCCACCGTGCTGGTCCAGCGCGGCACCCTGCGGGTCGGTGACTCGGTGGTGGCCGGCGACGCCTACGGTCGTGTGCGCCGCATGGTCGACGAGTACGGCGACGACGTCGAAGAGGCGCTGCCGTCGCGTCCGGTCCAGGTCATCGGCTTCACGTCGGTGCCCGGCGCCGGCGACAACCTGCTCGTCGTCGAGGAAGACCGCATCGCCCGGCAGATCGCCGACCGGCGCAATGCGCGCAAGCGCAACGCACTGGCCGCACGCAGCCGCAAGCGGATCAGCCTCGAGGACCTGGATTCGGCGCTCAAGGAGACCAGCCAGCTCAACCTCATCCTCAAGGGTGACAACTCGGGTACCGTCGAGGCGCTCGAAGAGGCACTGCTCGGGATCGAGATGGGCGACGAGGTCTCGCTGCGGGTCATCGACCGCGGTGTCGGTGGCGTCACCGAGACCAACGTCAACCTGGCTGCGGCGTCGGATGCGATCATCATCGGCTTCAACGTCCGTGCGGAGGGCAAGGCCACCGAGCTGGCCAACCGCGAGGGCGTCGACATCCGGTACTACTCGGTGATCTACCAGGCCATCGACGAGATCGAGAGCGCGCTCAAGGGCATGCTCAAGCCGGTCTACGAAGAGGTGGAGCTCGGCCGCGCCGAGATCCGCGCGATCTTCAAGTCGTCGAAGATCGGCAACATCGCCGGTTGCCTCGTACAGTCGGGCATCGTGCGTCGCAACGCCAAGGCCCGCCTGCTGCGCGACAACGTCGTGGTCGCCGAGAACCTCACGATCTCCTCGCTCCGCCGCGAGAAGGACGACGTGGTCGAGGTTCGCGAAGGCTACGAATGTGGTCTGACGGTCACCTACAGCGACATCAAGGTCGACGACGTGATCGAGACCTACGAGTTGCAGGAGAAGCCGCGCGACTGACGCGCACCGTTACACCCAGGCTCCCCTTCCGCCCGGCACGCACCGCTTCCGGTGCGTGCCGGGTCGGGAGGGGAGCAGCTTCTGACCTCAGGGAGGAACCCGATGGCTGATCCGGCACGAGCACAACGACTCGCCAAGCGGATCTCGTCGATCGTCGCGTCGGCGATCGCGAACGAGATCAAGGATCCGCGGCTGGCACATGTCACCGTCACCGACGCACGCGTCACCGCCGACCTACACGACGCCACCATCTTCTACACGGTGATGGGAGCGGGTATCGACGACGAACCCGATCTCGAGGGTGCAGCGGCCGGCCTGAAGAAGGCCACCGGCATCCTCCGCTCCAAGGTGGGCGCCGGCACCGGTGTCCGCTTCACCCCGACGCTGACCTTCGTCGTCGACACCGTGCCCGATGCGGCCCGGCAGATGGAGGAACTGGTCGCCAAGGCCCGGGCGAGTGACGAACTCGTCGCCCGTCAGGCCGCGGGTGCCCGGCCGGCCGGTGACGCCGACCCCTACCGGAGCAAGGACGACGACGATCCGGAGACCGCGGACGGCGAGGACACCGACGAGTGACCGCCGGTTCGAGTTCGGACGTCGCGGCACTGTTGCGCCGCGCCGCCGACGACGCGGGCGCGGTGACCATCCTGTGTCACATGCGACCCGACGCCGACACCATCGGCAGTGGTCTGGCCCTGGGTCTGGCCCTCGACGGTCTCGGCGTCGATGTCGAGGTGGCATTCCCGGGACCGGAGGAACTGCCCGCCGCGCTGCGGGAACTGCCGGGCAGCAAGCTGCTCGTCGATCCCGCACATCTGGTGGGGCAGCCGGTCGCGGTGTCGGTGGACGCGGCGAGCGTCGCCCGCCTCGGGGCGCTCGATGCGCACTTCGGTGCGGCCGAGCACTCCGTGGTGATCGACCATCACGCATCCAACCCCGGGTTCGGTGACATCGACTTCATCGACCCGGCCGCGGACTGCACCGCCGAACTGGTGCTGCGCGTCCTCGACGACATGGGTGTGGAGCTCGACGTCGACATCGCGACCTGTCTGTATGCGGGGCTGACCACCGACACCGGCTCGTTCCGGTGGGCGCGGCCGGAATCGCTGCGGGTGGCCGCCCGACTCCTCGACGTCGGGGTGGACGGTCGCGGCTGGAGCCGGCGGCTCTTCGACACCCATCCGTTCTCCTGGTTCGGCATGGTCTCGCAGGTCCTCGGCGCCGCACAGCTGGACCGGACCGCCTGTGGCGGTGAGGGTCTGGTGTATGCGGTGGTCGATGCCACGGCGCTGGCCGACCTCAGCTGGGAGGAATCGGAGAGCATCGTCGACATCGTGCGCACCGCCGCCGAGGCGGAGGTCGCCGCGGTGTTCAAGCAGGTCGGTGCCGAACGGTGGACGGTCTCCCTGCGGTCGAAGAACACCGTCGACCTGGTGCCGATCGCCCGCGCCCACGGCGGCGGCGGGCATCGTCACGCGTCCGGATACAGCGATGCCGGTCCGATCGACGAGGTGATCGCCCGACTGCGGGATTCGCTCTGACCCCCACATCCTCCGATCTCGACGCCGGGATGCGTCGCGTCGGTGTCCTGACGGTGTCGGCGCTGGCGGTGCTGGTCGCGCCGCCGCTGTACCTGCTGCTGGATCTGGCGGTGGTGGGCAGGCTCGGCGGCGACGAACTCGCCGCGGTGGCCGTGGCCACCCTCGTCCTGTCGATCATCAGTACCCAGCTGACGTTCTTGTCCTATGGGACCACCGCCCGTGCGGCCCGCCGGTTCGGTGCCGGTGATCGCGCCGGGGCGGTGGAGGAGGGTGTGCAGGCGAGCTGGATCGCCGTCGGCGCCGGGCTGCTGCTGGTCGCGATCACCTATCCGATCGCACCCTGGGTGATGTCGGCGCTGGTCGGACACGACTCGCCGGCGTCGGCGGTGGTCGCCGCCGATGCCACCCAGTGGCTGCGGATCGCGGTGTTCGGGGTGCCGCTCATCCTGCTGTCGATGGCCGGTAACGGCTGGATGCGCGGCGTGCAGGAGACCCGCCGCCCGGTGATCTACGTGGTGGTGGGGCTGTCGGTGGCCGCGGTCCTCGTCGTCGGCCTGGTACACGGCGTCGGCTTCTTCCCGCGGCTGGGCCTCGACGGCAGCGCGGTGGCCAATGTGATCGGCCAGGGCATCACCGGTCTGCTGTTCGCCACCCGCGTGGTGCGGGAACGCGTGACCGGCGCCGATCGGCCGTGGGCGGCGTTCGCCCCACGCTGGTCGGTGATCGGCGCACAACTGCGTATGGCCCGCGACCTCATCGTGCGGAGCCTGAGTTTCCAGATCTGCTTCGTCTCGGCGGCCGCGGTGGCCGCCCGGTTCGGCGTGGCCCAGGTCGCCGCCCACCAGCTCGTCCTGCAGTTGTGGGACTTCGTGTCGCTGTTCCTGGACTCGGTGGCGATCGCCGCGCAGGCCCTCGTCGGTGCGGCCCTCGGCGCCGGGTCGGTGGCGGTGGCGCGCAGCGTCGCCCGTCGGGTCACCATCATGTCGGCGGTGGCCGCGGTGCTGATGGCGTGTCTGTTCGCGCTCGGGTCGTCGGTGGTGCCGCGGGTGTTCACCGCCGACGACGCCGTCCTCGCCGCGATCGGGGTGCCGTGGTGGTTCTTCGTCGGAATGCTGCCGCTGGCCGGGGTGGTGTTCGCGCTCGACGGTGTACTGCTGGGCAGCGGTGATGCGGCCTTCCTACGCACCGCGACGCTGATCGGGGCACTGTTCGGCTTCCTGCCGCTGATCTGGATGTCGCTGGCCTTCGACTGGGGGCTGGCCGGGGTGTGGTCGGGGCTGGTGCTGTTCATGGTGATCCGGCTGATCGCGGTGGTGTGGCGGGTGCTCTCCGGACGCTGGCACCGGACCGGCACCGAGATCGCGTGAGCCGCGGGCGGTTGCACCCGAGTGGTGCGTGACTGCGCCGATTGCTCCGCGCGCCGGGGTCTCTGGCACGATGGATCCTCGTGGCAACTCTCTGGGCGATCAGCGATCTGCATGTTGCGCATCGCGGCAACGAGCACATCATCGACCAGGTCCGTCCGAGCTCCGACGACGACTGGCTGATCGTGGCGGGCGACGTCGCCGAACGCACCGACGACATCATCGACACCCTGCGCCGGCTGCGCGCCCGTTTCCACACGGTGATCTGGGTGCCGGGCAACCACGAGCTCTACACGACGGCCAAGGACCCGCTGCAGGTGTTCGGTGTGGCGCGCTACGACTATCTGGTGCAGGCCTGCCGGGACATCGGGGTGATCACCCCGGAGGACATCTACCCGAGCTTCGATCCCGGCGACGGCAGCGGACCGGTGCGGGTGGTGCCGATGTTCCTGCTCTACGACTACACCTTTCGCCCCGAGGGCACGGCGACGGCGCTCGCGGCGCTCGCCGTGGCGCGGGAACGCAATGTGGTGGCCACCGACGAGTTCCTGCTCTCGCCCGAGCCGTATCCGACCCGTGATGCGTGGGGGCGGGCGCGGGTGGCGGCCACCCGCACCCGGCTCGAGGCCCTCGACCCGGCCGAGCCGACCGTCCTGATCAACCACTGGCCGTTGCGCCGCGAACCCACCGACACCCTGATGTATCCGGAGTTCGCGCTGTGGTGCGGCACCGTCGAGACCGCCGACTGGCACACCCGGTTCAACGCCGCCTGCTGCGTCTACGGGCATCTACACATCCCGCGCACCACCTTCTACGACGACGTCCGGTTCGAGGAGGTGTCGGTGGGCTATCCGCGGGAGTGGAAGCGCCGCGGCCTGCCCGAACCGCTGCTGCGTCAGATCCATCCGGATCCGGGTCTGCGAGAGGCCGATCTGCCCGCCCACGGCGCCCGGTTCGAGCTGCCCCCCGACTACGAGGAACGGGCCCGTGAGTTCGCCCGCCGGATCGAGGAACGACGCCGCAGGCGGGCCGGGAAAGCCGGACCGGCCGGCCCGGACGCGAACACCCCCGACACGAACACCACCGACACGAACACCACCGACGAGAGCAAGGGGCACACTCCGTGATCGAACGACTGCTGCCCGCCGGTGTGGCGGCGGCCGAATCCTTCGGTGACCCACCGGGTCTGACCCCGATGCCGGCCGAGGAGTCGCTGATCTCGCGGGCGGTGGAGAAGCGTCGTCGTGAGTTCACCACCGCGCGTCACTGCGCGCGGCAGGCGCTCGGCGAACTCGGTATCGCCCCGGTGCCGATCATGCGGGGTGAACGCGGGATGCCGGTGTGGCCCAAGCAGGTCGTCGGCAGCCTCACCCACTGTGACGGCTATCGCGCGGCGATCGTCGGGTTCTCGATGGCGGTGCGGTCGGTCGGCATCGACGCCGAACCGCACGCCGCGCTGCCCGACGGTGTGCTCGACCACACCAGCCTGCCCGCCGAGCGGGAGGTGCTCGCGACGCGCCCGGACACCCTGCACTGGGACCGGTTGCTGTTCTGCGCCAAGGAGGCCACCTACAAGGCGTGGTTCCCGCTGACCGAGCGCTGGCTGGGGTTCGAGGATGCACACATCACCTTCGAGCAGGACACCGCCGATGCGGGGGTGACCGGTCCGGACGGGGTGGCGTCGGGACGGTTCACCTCCCGCATCCTGATCGACGGCCGGGCGATCGACGGGGGAGCGCCGCTGAACGAACTGCACGGCCGCTGGCTCGTGGACCGCGGACTGATCACCACGACGATCGTGATGGTGTGACATGGCCGACCTCTCCATCGAGAACGCCGGGCTGGTCATCATCGACAAGTCCGACGGCATCACCAGCCACGACGCGGTGTCCCGCTGCCGCAAGATCTTCAACACCCGCCGTGTGGGTCACGCCGGCACCCTGGACCCGATGGCCACCGGCGTGCTCGTCATCGGCATCGAACGGGCCACCAAGCTGCTCGGACTGCTGTCGCTGACCACCAAGGCCTATGTGGCCACCATCCGGCTCGGGTCGTCGACCACCACCGACGACAAAGAAGGCGAGATCCTCACCCGCGGCGACGTGTCCGGGGTGACCGACGAGGCGATCGCCACCGGGATCGCCGCGCTGACCGGCGAGATCGAGCAGGTCCCGGCCAAGGTGTCGGCGATCAAGGTCGACGGCCGGCGCGCACACGCGCTGGTGCGTACCGGCGCCGACTTCGACCTCGAGGCCCGCCCGGTGACGGTGTCGCGGTTCGACGTCCTCGAGATCCGTCGTGTCGACGGATCGGACGGCTCCGGCGGGTTCATCGACATCGACGTCGAGGTGGACTGCTCGGCGGGGACCTATATCCGTTCCCTGGCACGCGATCTGGGTGCCGGGCTCGGGGTGGGGGGACATCTCACCGCCCTGCGGCGCACCGCCGTCGGACCGTTCACCCTCGAGCATGCGCGCACCCTCGATCAGCTCGCCGAGCATCCGCTGCTGTCGCTGACCATCGACGAGGCCGCGCTGCTGTCGTTCCCGCGGCGTGACATCGATGCCGAGGAGGCCGAGTCGATCAGCCAGGGTCGGTGGCTGGAGCCGGTCGGGCTCAAGGGGATTCACGTCGCCGTCGACCCGGATGGACAGGCGATCGCCCTGCTCCAGGAGAAGGGGCGCCGGGCGAGCTCGGTGATGGTGGTCCGCCCGGCCACCCTCCGCTAGCCCGGGCGACCGGGTCCGGGGCACACCGGGTCCGGGGCACACCGGGGAGGTGGGTCGGTTCGCCGGGGCGGGGTGGACGAGGGGCTCAGGCCCCGGCCACGAGGAAGATCGCGCGGGCGGCGATGTCGCCGAGGTCGATCGGTTCGGCGTCGTTGACCGTGATCGAGATGGTGCCCGCGAACGGACGCTTCTCGATCACCGTCACCGTGCAGTCCAGTGCCACACCCACCTGGTCGAAGTACCGCAGCATCTCCGGGTCGGTGTCGGAGATACGGGCGATGGTCCCCGACGTCCCCACCTCGACGTCGGCGAGGGAATCGGCGGCCGGGCTGGGCACCGATCCGTCGAGCGCCGGGATCGGGTCGCCGTGCGGGTCGCGGTCGGGGTGGCCGAGTTTGGCGTCGAGACGGGCCATCAGCCGATCGGAGACGGCGTGCTCGAGCACCTCGGCCTCGTCGTGCACCTCATCCCAGCCGTAGCCGAGTTCGCGCACCAGGAAGGTCTCGAGCAGCCGGTGGCGGCGCACCATCAGGATCGCGGCCGTGCGACCGGCGTCGGTGAGTGTCACCGCACCGTACGGTTCGTGGGAGACCAGGCCCTGATCGGCGAGTTTGCGGATCGACTCCGACGCCGTCGACGCCGACACCCCCATCTTGTCGGCGAGCAACTTGGTGGTGACCTTGACCTCGGCCCACTCCTGGGAGGTCCAGATGACCTTCAGGTAGTCCTGGGTGACGGTCGACAGTGATTCGACCGCTCCATCGGCCGGGATCTCTTTGCGGGCCCCGGACGTTCCTCTGCTGGGCATGCACAGCAGCTTATGCGCGGACGGTGACACGGGCGAAATGCGCGGTGCGTGTCGGACGATGTTCACCGGCCGCCGTACACCCCGACACCTGAGGTTCACACCGGCCGGTCGTGGTGGTGGGCGCGGCGCCTGCGTCGTAGTCTGGTGCGCGTGTTGCGTTGGCGAGGTCTCGAGGATGTCCCCGCGGATTGGGGTCGGTGTGTGGTCACGATCGGTGTCTTCGACGGTGTGCACCGTGGGCATGCGCAGCTGATCGGTGCTGCCACCACGGCTGCACGAGACCGTGGGGTACCCGCGGTGTTGATGACCTTCGATCCCCATCCGGCGGAGGTGGTGCGCGCCGGCAGTCATCCGCCGCAGCTGACCACCCTCACCCGGCGGGCCGAACTGGCCGAGGAGCTCGGCATCGACGTGTTCTGCGTCATGCCGTTCACCCCGGAGCTGATGTCGAAGTCGCCCAAGGACTTCGCCCACGACGTCCTCGTGGAGAGCCTGCACGCCGCCGACGTGGTGGTGGGGGACAACTTCACCTTCGGACGCAAGGCGGCCGGTGACGTCCCCAAACTGATCGAGCTCGGCAAGAAGTTCGGCTTCGAGGTGCAGGCCATCTCGCTGTTCGGCGAGCATGCGGTCACCTTCTCCTCGACCTACATCCGCTCGTGCGTGGGTGCCGGCGACGTCGAACGGGCCACCGAGGCCCTCGGCCGGCCGCACCGCGTGGAAGGCGTCGTGGTGCGTGGTGACGGGCGCGGCCGCGAACTCGGTTTCCCCACAGCCAATGTCGCGCCGCCCATGCATGCGGCGATCCCTGCCGACGGTGTCTACGCGGCCTGGTTCACCGTCCTCGGTGCCGGACCGGTGGTGGGGCAGGTGGTCCCGGGGGAGCGCTACGAGGCGGCGGTGTCGGTGGGCACCAACCCGACCTTCTCCGGGCGCACCCGCACGGTGGAGGCGTTCGTCCTCGACACCAGCGCGGACCTCTACGGCCAGCACGTCGCCGTGGACTTCGTCGCCAGGATCCGTCCGATGGAACCGTTCGAGAGTGTCGAGGCGCTGATCGTCGCGATCGGCGACGACGTGGAGAAGACCCGCGGCATCCTCGAGGCCGAGAAACTGAAGTAGGCGCGCCGGCGGGACGATCCGGCCGGTCGCCGATCGGGCACGAGGCCCGGGGCGGCGCCCGGTGCCCGCGATTTGGGCGGAGCGCATCGGGTTCGGTAGCCTGTACGACGGTGTTGCTGCGGTCCGCGGTGGCACACCGGTCCCGCACAGACATCCGGGTGGATGTCGCGCGGTGGGACATCATGATTGCGCGGCACTGAGAAACGGAGAATCTCCATGGCACTGACTGCTGCCGAGAAGAAGACCATCCTGGCCGAGTACGGCCTGCACGAGACCGACACCGGCTCCCCGGAGGCCCAGGTCGCGATGCTGACCAAGCGCATCACCGACCTGACCGAGCACCTCAAGGAGCACAAGCACGATCACCACAGCCGTCGTGGTCTGCTGCTGCTGGTCGGCCGTCGCCGTCGCCTGCTCAAGTACGTCGCCAAGGTCGACATCAACCGCTACCGCTCGCTGATCGAGCGCCTCGGCCTGCGTCGCTGAGCGACCTGCCGAACGTGTCGCCGAGCGGCGCACGGTAGCCCCGATACACCACCGAACCGGCCATCTCCACTGGAGGTGGCCGGTTCTGTGCTGTGTCGATGGTAGGCTGGCCAACGGAACGTTGCCGTGGGCAAAGTCCCCAGGATGTGATCCCAGTGTCAGATCGGTCCTCGGTAGTGGCCGCCGGAACACGAGGTTCCGGCCGCTTCGATCGAAGGCCGTCTGAGCTCCAGGCAGGCAAGACGTGCATGCCGTCACCTCCGGTCGACGATGTCTCACACCCGTTCTGGGTTGTCGGACGCACGCAGACGAGATCGCGTGCACGCTTCACCTCGGACTTCTTCTCCGGTGGGGCACGGCACCCATATCCGCATATTCACGGCCGCACGATGCGGCCCACACCGGCCGCAGGATGCGGCCGAAACGAAGGGATCATCACCCCACATGACCGATGTGACCACCAATGACGACTTCGTCGACTACGACGACGCCATCACCGAAGCCACCGCCATCATCGACAACGGCAGCTTCGGCACCCGCACCATCCGATTCGAGACGGGTCGCCTGGCCCTGCAGGCCGCCGGATCGGTGACCGCCTACCTCGACGACGAGACCATGCTGCTGTCGACCACCACGGCGTCGAAGCACCCGAAGGAGCACTTCGACTTCTTCCCGCTGACCGTCGACGTCGAAGAGCGCATGTACGCCGCCGGCCGCATCCCCGGCTCGTTCTTCCGTCGCGAGGGCCGCCCGTCCACCGACGCGATCCTGACCTGCCGTCTGATCGACCGCCCGCTGCGCCCGTCGTTCGTCGACGGCCTGCGCAACGAGATCCAGGTCGTCGTCACCGTGATGAGCCTGAACCCCAACGACCTGTACGACGTCGTCGCGATCAACGCGGCCTCGGCGTCCACCCAGCTCGCCGGACTGCCGTTCTCGGGCCCGGTCGGCGGTGTGCGCGTCGCGCTCATCCCCACCGAGGAGAACAAGGCCGGCCAGTGGGTCGCGTTCCCGACCGCCGAGCAGCTCGAGGGTGCCGTCTTCAACATGGTCGTCGCCGGTCGCATCGTGGGCGGCTCCGGTGACACCGCCGACGTCGCGATCATGATGGTCGAGGCCGAGGCCACCGACAACGTCATCGACCTCATCGCCGGTGGCGCACAGGCCCCGACCGAGTCGATCGTCGCCGAGGGCCTCGAGGCCGCCAAGCCGTTCATCGCCCGCCTGTGCGAGGCGCAGAAGTCGCTGGCCGACGCCGCCGCCAAGGCGACCGGACAGTTCCCGCTGTTCCCGCCGTACGAGCAGGACGCCTTCGACGCCGTGGCCGCCGTGGCCACCGAGCGCCTGTCGGAGATCCTGACCATCCCCGGCAAGCAGGAGCGCGACGACAAGACCGACGCGCTCAAGGACGACGTCCTCGCGCAGCTCGCCGAGCAGTTCGAGGGTCGCGAGAAGGAGATCGGTGCGGCCTACCGCTCGGTCACCAAGAAGCTGGTGCGCCAGCGCATCCTGACCGACCACTTCCGCATCGACGGCCGTGGCATCACCGACATCCGCTCGCTGTCGGCGGAGGTCGCGGTGATCCCGCGCGCCCACGGTTCGGCACTGTTCGAGCGCGGCGAGACCCAGATCCTCGGCGTCACCACCCTGGACATGGTCAAGATGGCCCAGCAGATCGACTCGCTGACGCCGGAGACCTCCAAGCGGTACATGCACCACTACAACTTCCCGCCGTACTCGACCGGTGAGACCGGCCGCGTCGGCTCGCCGAAGCGTCGTGAGATCGGCCACGGTGCGCTCGCCGAGCGTGCCCTGGTGCCGGTGATCCCGAGCGTCGAGGAGTTCCCGTACGCGATCCGTCAGGTGTCGGAGGCGTTGGGCTCCAACGGTTCCACCTCGATGGGTTCGGTGTGTGCGTCCACCATGTCGCTGCTGAACGCCGGTGTGCCGCTGCGCGCCCCGGTCGCCGGCATCGCGATGGGTCTGGTGTCCGACACCGTCGACGGCGAGACCCGCTATGTCGCGCTGACCGACATCCTGGGCGCCGAGGATGCCTTCGGCGACATGGACTTCAAGGTGGCCGGCACCAAGGACTTCGTGACCGCGCTGCAGCTCGACACCAAGCTCGACGGCATCCCGTCCAAGGTGCTCGCCGGTGCGCTGAGCCAGGCCAAGGACGCCCGTCTGACCATCCTGGACGTCATGGCCGAGGCCATCGACGAGCCGGACGAGATGAGCCCGTACGCCCCGCGGATCACCACCATCAAGATCCCGGTGGACAAGATCGGCGAGCTGATCGGCCCCAAGGGCAAGACGATCAACGGCATCACCGAGGAGACCGGCGCCAACATCTCCATCGAGGACGACGGCACCGTGTTCGTCGGTGCCGCCGACGGCCCGTCGGCGCAGGCCGCGATCGACAAGGTCAACGCCATCGCCAACCCGCAGCTGCCGAAGGTGGGCGAGCGTTTCCTCGGCACCGTCGTCAAGACCACCGCGTTCGGTGCGTTCGTGTCGCTGCTGCCGGGTCGTGACGGCCTGGTGCACATCTCCAAGCTCGGTAAGGGCAAGCGCATCAACAAGGTCGAGGACGTCGTGAACGTGGGCTCCAAGCTCCGCGTCGAGATCGCCGACATCGACGAGCGCGGCAAGATCAGCCTGGTCCCGGTGGACGAGGACGCCAAGTCCGACGCCCCGGCCGAGGCTGCCACCGCCGACGCCTGATAGACGAAGCCCACCGGCCCGCATCGATCATCGATGCGGGCCGGTGTGTTTTGAGCGGTATCCGGTGGTTGAGCCGGTGAGGAGCGGAGCGACGAGGCGTGTGTGTTTGGTGGTTGAGCCGCTGAGGAGCGGAGCGACGAGGCGTGTCGAAACCTCTGTCGGCCGACGTCGAGAAGTGATCACCTTCGAGGTGGTTGCGAACACTGTCGGGTCACTGGGTCTCGACACGGGTCCTCGCCTAGCGGCTCGGTCCCGGCTCGACCATCGGAGGTGGCTGGTTGAGCCGGTGAGGAGCGGAGCGACGAGGCGTGTCGAAACCTCTGTCGGCCGACGTCGAGAAGTGATCACCTTCGAGGTGGTTGCGAACACTGTCGGGTCACTGGGTCTCGACACGGGTCCTCGCCTAGCGGCTCGGTCCCGGCTCGACCATCGGAGGTGGCTGGTTGAGCCGGTGAGGAGCGGAGCGACGAGGCGTGTGTGTTTGGTGGTTGAGCCGCTGAGGAGCGGAGCGACGAGGCGTGTCGAAACCTCTGTCGGCTGACGTCGACAGGTGGCCACCTCTGAGGTGGTTGTGAGCATTGTTGGGTCACTGGGTCTCGACACGGGTCCTCGCCTAGCGGCTCGGTCCCGGCTCGACCATCGATAGTGGCTGGTTGAGCCGCTGAGGAGCGGAGCGACGAGGCGTGTGTGTTTGGTGGTTGAGCCGCTGAGGAGCGGAGCGACGAGGCGTGTCGAAACCTCTGTCGGCTGACGTCGACAGGTGGCCACCTCTGAGGTGGTTGTGAGCATTGTTGGGTCACCGGGTCTCGACTCGGGTCCTCGCCTGGCGGCTCGGTCCCGGCTCGACCATCGAAGGTGGTCGGGCGAGCTTCGGGTCCCGGCTCGACCATCGAGGGGGTCGGTGGCTGGTTGAGCGGCTCGACCGAGCGGAACAGGGGGAGGACGTTCTGGCGGGCGAAACCGCCGTCGGTCGTCCGAGTGACCGGCAGGGGGCGTCGACACCGCTACGGTTGGTGACATCACCGGGAGCATCCTCGAGCCGATGGGGTCCACGGAGAGGTCATATGAGCGAGAAGCACAGGCCGAAGACTGACCGGGAGCGCCGGCCGTGGTTGTATGCGCGCGTGCCGGAACGGCCGTTGTTTGGTGAACCGGCACAGCCACTGCGGATCCTCGACCGCGACACCCATGCTGACCCACTGCCGTACGTCCGCGTGGATCTCGTCAGGTTCCTGCGTAGCCATGCGCCTTTCGACTCGCTGCCACCCGACACCGTCGCCCGGATGCTGGTGGACGTCGGCGACGAGACCGAACCTGCCGGCGCGGTTCTGGTGGACGGGTTCACCGAGCCGACCGACGTGGTGGTCGCGGTGATCAGCGGGCGCGTCGGACTGCAGGAGTCCACAGACACCGACGGGTTCTCTGAAGTACTCGGTCCCGGAGCGGTGTTCGGGGTGTCTCCGGGACCGGGCGGTGAACTGCGCGGACCCCGTGCCGTCGTCGTCGAGAAGGCGCGGATCTGCCGTATCCCCGGTGATGCCGCACGACGTGCTCTGCGCGGGCGGTCGTCGACCGGCATTCCCGGGCTCGCCATGCGACTGTCGGTGCCGCGGCGCCGTGGCATGCTGCCGGGCGGCACCGGCCTGGTGGGCGACCTGCTGGCCGACACCCCACCGATCCTCGACGCGCACAACACGATCCGTGCCGCGGCGTCGGCGATGGCCACCCGTGGGGGACCGGTCTGCTATCGCGCAGCCGACGGCACCGTGCGGATCGTCACCGATGCCGATCTGCGCGACCGCATCGCTGCGGGCGGCGCCACCGATGCCCCGATCACCGAGATCGGTGCCGCTCCGACGATCTCGGTGACCACCGACTTCCCGGTGTCCGACGTCATCACCCGGATCCTGGATCATCCCGCCGCCGATCACAGCACCGACGTGGTGGCGGTGGTCGATCCCGACGGCACCCTGCGCGGTCTGCTCACCCCGCGTGAGTTGCTGGCGACGCGCGTCGACGAGGTGACGCTGTTGCGAGCCGGACTCGCCTCGGCCGCCACCGTCGACGAACTGCAGGACCTCACCCGCCGATGGCCTCAGCTGATGGCCGACCTGGTCCGTCGGGGCCGCGCGACACAAGAGATCACCGCGGCGGCGTCATCGCTGCTCCAGACCTCGCTGCGGCGGGCGATCACCCTGACCGAGGCCGCGCACCCGGATCTCGCCTGGGATGCGGTGACGTGGATGTGCCTGGGCAGCGTGTCACGCCGTGAAGTGGTGCCCAGCTCGGATGTGGAATCGGCGGTGATCCTCGACGACACCGTCGACGCGACGATGCGCACGCGCCTGGCCGCCGCTTTCGGCGAGGTCGACACGATCCTCGCCGGCGGAGGTATCGCGCCGGACGACAACGGGGTGCGGGCCTCGGCGCCGCTGTTCGCCCGGACCCGCAGCGAGTGGGGCTCGGCGGCGGCCGCGTGGACCGATGCGCCGCTGGAGAACCGGGGAATGCTGTTCACCGCACTGCTCTTCGACGCCCGACCCCTGACCGGCGATTCATCGGTGTCGCTCGGGCCGAGCCTGTTCGGTGATCTCCGGACCCGACCGGACACGGTGAGATCGCTTCTGGCCGAGTCGCTCTCGACTCGATCCCGGCTGCGGTCGGTGCGTGATGTGCTGACCCGTCGCGCGGGTGTCTTCGACATCAAATCCCACGCCCTGACCCCGCTGATCAACCTGGCCCGCTGGGCGGCGATCAGCGTCGGCGCCACCGAGGTCGACACCCGATCCCGGTTGCGCGCGGCGGCGGCGAGTCCGCTTCTGGGGGAGGCGGACTCGGCCACCCTGCTCGAGGTGCTCGACGTGCTCCAGCGGGTCCGGCTGACCTACCAGGTCGCCTTGCTCGACCGCGGCGAACAACCGACCGACCTGATCACCATGTCGCGGCTGTCGCCGATCGACCGCAGCCTGATCGCCCAATCGGTGCGCGAGATCGCCGCCATCCAACGACGCATGGCCGGACTGAGTGCCCTCGTCGGCGCCGGTGACCTCACCACGACGGACTGATCCCACAGTCGCCTGATCTCACCACCGCGTCCTCGTGAGCGGGACACCCGCGGCACCGGCGTCGGCGGCACAGCCGAATCCGGTCACCCAGCGGCCGTCGTCGAGTTCGACCCTGCCCAGCGACATCGGGGAGGGCAGCGCCGCGAGGAACCCGCCGAGCGCAGCCGGTGACAGTGTCCACACCTCACCGTCGATCGCGGTCCCGGCATCGGGATCCCGGATGAGTCCGGGCTTGGCGGGTACGGTGTGGAGCTCGACCAGCCGATACGACGCGGCGGTGCGGACCTCGCCCGACCAGCGAGCCCCGCGATCGGCCAGTTCGTGTGTCAACGGACCACCGCGCATATGCGCCCCGAACACGGCGAGTTCGGTGCACTCGGCGTGCGCCTCCGGCCACGCTGCCCCGTTCGAGCCCACCCCGTTCGACACCACACCGTTCGAGCCGGTGTCGGTGAAGCGTCGGGCGAGGTCCATCACGACCGCGTCGTGATGGCCGCGACCGAGGAAGGTCACCCCGAACTGCGCGAGACCGCCGTCGGCCTCGGTGACCGTGCCGGCGGGCACGGCGACACCGCACAGGTCGAACAGATTGCAGAAGTTGGTGTAGGTGCCCATCCGGGAGTTCACGCCGACCGGATCGGCGGCCACCTCGGCCAGGCTCGGGTGCATCGGCGCGGTCGGGACCAGCAGGGCGGTGGCCTCACCCCACGACGCGAACGACTCGTCACGCAGCCGTGCGAGGGTGCGCCGGGCCCGGAGCAGATCGACCGCGCCGAACCGGTCGGCGGACCCGATGATCGAGGCCACCGTGGGATCGAGACCCACGGCATCGTCGTCTCCGGTCCGGGCGGCGTGCACGAACTCGCCGACGGCGTCGGATCGTTCGGCGACCAGTGCGTCCTCGTACAGCAGTCTGGCCGCGGCGAGGAACGGTGACAGGTCGATGGTCTTGACCCGCATGCCGGCCTGCTCGGCGCGGGCCACGGCGTCGGCGAAGGCCTCACCCCAGGCGTCGTCGAGTTCCGGGAGTTGTTCGGGGACCGCGAGAACCGGGGCCTCGGGTGCGGCGAGCGCACACGCCGGGCCGAAGGGGCGCGGGCCGGTGGCCGCGGCCATCGCCGCCGTCGCGCGGTCGGCGGTGGCCAGGTCGGCGGCCAGGACGGTGACGACGTCGATGCTCGCGCACGCCGGCACCACACCCACCGTCGACACCACCCCGACGGTCGGTTTGACCCCGACGATGCCCTGCAGGCCCGCCGGGACCCGACCCGACCCGGCGGTGTCGGTGCCGATCGCGATGTCGGCGAAGCCGAGCGCCACCGCGACCGCCGACCCCGAACTCGACCCGCCCGAGATGCGGTCGGGTCGGCGGGAATCACGCACCGCCCCATACGGACTGCGCGTACCGACCAGACCGGTCGCGAACTGGTCGAGATTGGTCTTGCCGATCACCACCGCACCCGCGGACCGCAATGCCGCCACCGCGGGGGCATCGGCGTCGGGGGTGAAGGCGAAGCCGGGACAGGCGGCGGTGGTGGGCAGACCGGCGACGTCGACGTTGTCCTTGACCGCCAGGATCAGCCCGGCCAGCGGGCCGCGTGCGGCCACCGACGCGGCGTACTCGGCGGCCACCTCGTCGCGTGGACGCAGGGTGATGAACACCTCCGGTCGGTCGGCGGCGTCGATGCGGGCGTAGATGTCGTCGATGCGGGTCATGCGACCTTCCCCTCCTCGGAGAGTGTGGATACGTCGGTGATGGTCGTGGCGGCGGTGATGTCCGGTGTGCGGCCGGCGGCGAACTCGCCGCCGAGCGCCCAGCGTCGGCGTTCCTCGTCACGGGCGCCTTCCATCGCGGTGCGGGTGGCGACGATGTCCTCGGCGTTGTCGGCCAGGAAGCGCTGGTGCTCGCCCAGGGAGAACGTGCCGTCGGTGATGCGGGTGGAGTCACCGCGCCCGGCGGCCACGTCGGCCCGCATGTCGAGCAGTTCCTCGGCGCTCACCGGGTACCAGCGGATGCGGTCGAAGAAGCGCAGCAGCCACGGGTGGTCGGGGTCGAAACCGTTCGCGGGCAGCGGATGCCGGTGATTCCACACCTGCGTGGTGCGGCCGACGAACTGGTAGCCGCCCGGCCCCTCCATGCCGTAGATGCACATGTAGGCGCCGCCGATCCCGACCGCGTTCTCCGGGGTCCAGGTGCGTGCCGGGTTGTATTTGGTGGTCACCAGGCGATGCCGCGGGTCGAGCGGGACCGCCACCGGCGCACCGAGATACACATCACCGAGGCCCAGGACGAGGTAGTCGGCGTCGAAGACGATGCGGTGGACGTCGTCGACGGAGTCCAGACCGTTCATCCGGCGGATGAACTCGATGTTCCAGGGACACCACGGGGCGTCGGAGCGCACCCCCAGCATGTAGCGTTCGATGGCCTCGCGGGTTGCCGGATCATCCCACGACAGCGGCAGTTCCACGGTACGGCTGGGTACCACCAGATCGGTGGCGGCAGGCAGCTGCGCTTCGCATTCGGTGAGCCACCGGCGCATCGCGGTCTGCGACCACACATCCGGATCGGCCTTGACCTGCAGCGAACGGATACCCGGGGTGAGGTCGATCAGGCCGCGCGGTGACTCCGCGGCGATCCGCTCGGCCAGGGCGTGCACCCGGGCGCGCAACTCCAGATCCAGGCGCATGTCGCCGTATTCGACGAGGATGTTGTCGTCGCCGGAGCGGCGGTAGGTCACCTCGGTGGTGCCGTCGGCGGTGGTGGTGCGACCGAGGATGCCGTGGTCGGCGTCGCCGCCGGTGGACAGGACGTGCGCGAAATTCGCCCGCCGGGCCGCACCGAGCTCGCCGGGGGACGCCGCCGCGGTGGCCTTGATCGCGACGAACCGCACGGTGTCGCCGGGCTTGAGCTGTCCGAGCTTCCAGCGGTCGGCGGCGACGACGGTCACCGGGCAGACGAATCCACCGAGGCTCGGGCCGTCGGGGCCGAGCAGGATCGGGGTGTCACCGGTGAAGTCGAGCGCACCCACCGAGTAGGCGTTGTCGTGGATGTTCGACGGGTGCAGGCCGGCCTCACCGCCGTCGGTCCGCGCCCACCGCGGCTGCGGGCCGATCAGGCGGATGCCGGTGCGGTCGGAGTTGAAGTGCACCTGGTACGCCGTGGACATGAGGTCCTCGACGTCGTCCTCGGTGAAGAACTCCGGGGCCGAATGCGGCCCGACGGTCACCGCGAGCTCCCACGAATCGGTCAGTGCGGGTTGCTCGTCGGAGGAGATCCGGGTCGCCGTGCGGATCGGCTCACCCGCCAGCGCGAGGGTGTCTCCGTCGGACAGGGTGCGCCCGTCCTTGCCGCCGAACCGGCCCATGGTGAAGGTGGACCGGCTGCCGAGATACTCCTGCGCGTCCAGGCCGCCACCGACCGCGACGTACACCCGCAGCCCCAGCCCGTCCACCATGCCGATGTCGAGGACCTGACCGGCATCGAGGTGGATCGGAACCCATTGCGCCACGGCCGTTCCGTCGACGGAGACCGGGACCGGGGCGCCGGTGACGGCCACCACGGTCGGGGCGTCGAAGCGGAGCCGGGGCCCGGCCAGAGTGGCCTCGAGCCCGGCCGCCGACGCCGGGTTGCCGACCGCCCGGTTCGCCAGCCGGAACGAGAGGTCGTCCATCGGCCCGGACGGCGGAACCCCGATGTTCCAGTAGCCCACCCGGCCCGGCCAGTCCTGGATGGTGGTCAGCGGACCGGCCCGCAGGATGTCCATCGTGGTCATTGTCGTCACCTCGGAAGTCGTTGCAGCAGTGTGGTTCAGGTGGGATCGATGGTCAGGCGCCGGGCCGGGTGACGATCACCCGGACGGCGGTGGGATCGAATCCGTTGCAGGGGTTGTTGATCTGCGGGCAGTTGGACACCAGGACCAGGGTGTCGGCGTCGGCGCGCAGGGCCAGACGTTTCCCGGGTGCCGAGCGCCCGTCGACGATGCCCAGCGCACCGTCCGGGTCGACCGGCACGTTCATGAAGAAGTTGACGTTGCCGACGAGGTCACGCTTGCCCAGCCCGTGCCGGGCACCGCCGATCAGGAAGTTCTCCACGCACGCGTGCTGATGCTTGGTGTGGTGGCCATAGCGCAGCGTGTTGGACTCCTGCGAGCAGGCACCACCGAGGGTGTCGTGGTTGCCGACCTCGTCGGCGACGATCGTCATCATCGGCTGCGACTCCTGATCGCGGATCACCGAGCCGGTGGTCAGGAAGATGTTGCCCTGTGCGGCGATCGTGGCCTGCGCCGAATACCGGATGGTGTGGTCGTTGCCGCCGTAGAACAGGGTGTCGACGGCCTGGTTGCCGAACAGGTCGACGATGGTGAGCACGTCGCCGGCGGCGACGATCCCCGACCAGGGGGAGCGTTCGGCGACGATCTCGTCGGCGATGACGGTGCCGCCGACGAGGGCCAGATCGGCGGCCGGGACGGTGGTCGGGTCGGTGCGGGGTGAAGCGGTGATGGTCATGGTGGTCTCCGGGGTGGTGAGCGCGATCAGAGGTGGGCGGCGAGGTGGGCGTCTTCGCTGTTGGCGACGGCGCGGGCGTACTCCGGATCGGCCGTGACGGCCTCGGGGCCCAGTGCCCCGCCGACGAGGGCGTCGAGGTCGGCACCGGCCCGCCAGGCGAGCACTTCGATTGGGCCGCAGGTGAACTCCGACGCCGGGTCGAGCGGATGGGCGGTGTTGGCGATGGCGACGATCACCGGCAGATGCACGATCAGCTCCACCGCGGTGTCCGGGCCGGCAGATCCGGTGGAGACCAGCGCACCGTCGTCGGCGACGGTGACCCCGTGGAAGAAGGAGAGCGAGGGTGCGACATCGGTGGCGGTCAGCCCGTTCTTGGCCGCGGCGAGCAGCAGTAGCTCCCGCCCGGCGGGGGTGGCCGAGTAGGCCTCGCCCGCACCGAATTTCGCGGTGTTGTCGGCGAGGGTGGTGGTACCGCACAGGGCGTCGTGGTGGGCGCTGGTGTCGTCGACGAGGGTGGCCAGCACCCGTCCCTGGTCGCTGAGCAGGGGATGGCCGGTGCTCAGGTACGCCTGCCATGGCACCTTGACGGTGTCGGCGACGTTGAGCCGCTCCCAGGGGGCATCGGCACGCCAGAGCAGCAGATGCGCGCACGCACCGCCGGTCAGGTCACGCAGGCGCAGCCGGGTCCCGCGGGCGAGGACCTTGGTGGTGTAGCGCCCACCCGGCACCGTCTCGGCCCAGGTCAGTGCGGTGGCGTCGACACCTGCGGGAGGGGTGGGCCAGTCGGTGGCGGGTACCACCGGCATCGCGCCGGTGATGGTGCGGGACTGGGCGCGGGCGTGCTCGCGGGCCCCGGCGGTGGTGGCGGTACCCGCGGCGGTTGTGGCGGTGGTCATGGAGATCTCCTCGAAGGCTTTGTGGTGCAGACGGTTCGGGATCAGGCGGTCGGATTGCCGACCGGGCGGGGATGGGTCTTGCCGTGCGGGAAGCAGGCGATACCGACCAGGACGGTGACGGCGATACAGATCGGGCCGGCCCAGCGCAGGATGGGCATCTCGCCTGCCGGGTCGAAGACCTCGGCGCGCGGCCAGGCCAGGTTGATCACCATCAGAGCCCCGTAGATCACCGCGAGGGCGTTGACGACGATCCCGAAACGGCCGAGCCCGAACAGCTTCCTGCCCTCGGCGTCGACGGCTACGGTGCCCTTCGGCCAGCCCTGCAGGCGGCGGTAGAGCATCGGCGCGGTGACCGCGAGGTAGGCCAGGTAGATCAGGATGATGCAGACGCTGGCAAGGGTTGCGAAGATCGCCGAGTTGCCGACGTTGACCAGCAGGATCGCGATGCAGGCGCCGCCGATCAGGATGGCCGGCGCGATCGGGGTTCCGGTGCGCGAGTTGACATGTGACAGGGTCGAGGAGAACGGGAGCCGGCCGTCGCGGGCCATCGAGAACATCAGCCGCGAGCAGGCGGTCTGGATGGCCAGGGTGCAGATGAAGATCGCCACCGCGACATCGCACAGCAGCACCTTGCCCCAGAAGCTGCCGAGGACCGAGTCGAGCACGTAGGGCAGTCCGCCGACGGCGAGTTCTTCACCGAGGGTGGGGGCGGCCATCAGGGCGCCGAGCAGCATCAGGCCGCCGCCGATCGCCGAGACGGTCAGCGCCATCCGGATGGTGCGTGGGGCGACACGACGCGGATTCTTGGTCTCCTCGGCGAGCTCACCGGCCGAACCGAAGCCGACCATCACATAGGCCGCCATCAGACCGGAGACGATGAACGCCCAGATGTAGCCGGGCTGTTCGCCGGGGACGCCGGTGTCGAAGACGACGCCGGGACCGCGTCGGGCGTGGGTGAACAGGGCCAGGACCACCGCGACCACACCGACGAGTTCGCAGGTGACGCCGATGTTGTTGACCAGGCTCATCCAGCGCACCCCGACACAGTTGATCGCGGTGACCACGACGATCAGGATCGAGCCGAGCAGTACCGCATTGGCGGCGCCGGAGGTGGTGGTCAGGGTCGGGTCGTCGCCGATGATCTGGAATCCCGACCACACGCTGGGCAGCACCACCTGCAGGGCGATCGCCGCGGCCGATGCGGTGACGATCTGGGCGATCATCATGAACCAGCCACCGAACCAGCCGATCACCTCACCGCCCATCCGGCGCGACCACTGATAGATGGCACCTGAGAGGGGGTAGCGGGCGGCGATCTCGGCAAAGCACAGGGCGACCAGGAACTGGCCGGCGTAGACGATCGGCCATGTCCAGAAGAAGGCCGGGCCGCCGAAACCGAAGCCCAGACCGAACAACTGGAAGATGGTGGTGAGGATGGAGACGAAGGAGAACCCCGCGGCGAACGAGGCGAACTTGCCCAGCGAGCGGTGTAGTTGCTGGTCGTAGCCGAAGGCGGAGAGATCGTCGGCGTCCTGGCGGATGGTGGGTGACCCGGCCCCCTGATCGGTGGGTGAGGTCGGTGCGGTTGCGGTCATGCGATGTCCTTCGAACGAGAGCTCCCCGTCGAGCGTTTATCTGTCGAGTGATAGATAACCGCCCGGATTTTTCTGTCGGGTGATAGTTATGTTTCGGGTTCGGTAACTTCGGTGACGGCCGTGTTACGTCGCGGCCGACGAATCCGGGAGGTGTACATGCCTGCGACGGCAGGTCGCGCGACGCCCGGCCGTGGGCGTCCACGGTTGGAGCAGCCGAAACGCGATGCGACGACGGCGCGCGAGGAGATCCTCGACGCCGCCGCCGAACTCTTTGTCCGACACGGCTACAGCGGAACCTCGACGCGGATGATCGCCGACGCCGTCGGCGTCCGGCAGTCTTCGCTCTACCACCACTTCAAGAACAAGGACGATCTCCTCGCGGCCCTGCTCGAGACCACGGTGGTGGGTCCGCTCGGCCATGCGCGCGCACTACTCCACGCCGACGGGCCGGCGCTCGACCGTCTGCTCGACCTCGCCGAATTCGATGCCCGCCAGCTCGTCGAGGCGCGGTGGAACCTCGGATCGCTGTATCTGCTGCCGGAGGTCGCCGACGAGCGCTACGCCGAATTCCGGCTGGCCCGAAGGGCGTTGGCCGACGTCTATGAGCAGCTCAGCGTCGCGGTACTCGGTGACGCCGCCGACGACCGGCGTCTGCTGCCGTTCCGGATGGTCGAGTCGATCATCATGCTCCGCTCCGACGAGGAGCGCGGCGAACTCGCCGACCACTCCGCCGGCGACCTCGTTCCCACCATCGTCGCCGCGATCGCGTCGCTGGTGTCTTCGCCCCCGCACGCGCACGACTAGGCTCGACGGCGTGTGCCTGATCCTGTTCGCGCTCGACGTCGACCCGCGACACCGGCTGGTCCTGGCCGCCAACCGCGACGAGTTCCACGCCCGCCAGACCGCGGGCGTACACCGCTGGGATGACGAACCCATCCTCGGCGGACGGGACCTCACGGCCGGCGGCACCTGGCTGGGTGTATCCACCCGCGACCCGAAACACCCTGCCGCCGCGGGTGATACACGACTCGCCCCGGGGGTTCATACCCGGCTCGCCGCGGTCACCAACGTGCGTGACGGCGTCGCCGTCCCGGATCCCACCAAGCGGTCCCGCGGACGACTGCCGGTGGACTTCCTGGTCGGCGACAGCTCGGCCGAAGATGCCGCCCGAGACCTGGTGGCACACGCCGAGGAATACGCCCCGGTCAACCTCGTCGTCGACGACGGCGTCGAGATGTGGTGGGCCACCAATCATTTCGGTCCCGTTTCACGACGCGTCGAACCGGGTGTGCACGGACTGTCCAACGGCCGGCTCGACGAGGGGTGGCCCAAGGTGCGGACCGGGATCGCCGGCCTGTCGACGCATGTCGGCGACGATCCGACGACGCTGCTCGACATGCTCCACGACCCCACCACGGCCGACCCGGCGTCGTTGCCGCACACCGGTGTCCCCGCCGCCCAGGAACTCGGGCTGTCGGCGATGTTCGTCGACCTGGGGGAGTACGGCACCCGCGCGAGCACCGTCGTCCGCATCGGTGCCGACGGCCACGGTGATCTCGCCGAGCGCCGGTACGCCCCGGATGCCCGGTCGGAGACCTCGACCTTCACCTGGTGAGGTCGGCGCGACAACAGTCCGCCGCCAGCATGGATGGTCGAGCCGAGGTGCGGATCTGTAGTGTCGGCAACCGGCTCAGGTGTGGTCCCTTCACGGTGGCAGCTGACCACCATGGATGGTCGAGCCGGGACCGAGCCGCTGGCCGAGGACCCGTGTCGAGGCCCGGTGACCCGATCGTGTTCGCAACCACCTCGGAGGTGGTCACCATCTGAACTTGGCCGTCGGAGGTTTCGACTCGTCTCGTCGCTTCGCTCCTCATCGGCTCAACCAGCAGAAACGCCACCTCGGATGGTCGTTCCTGAGGTGTGGATCTGTGGTGTCGGCGACCACCTCGGAGGTGGTCGTGGCGGGCTGCGACACCACCGTGGATGGTCGAGCCGGGACCGAGCCGCTGGGCGAGGACCCGTGTCGAGGCCCGGTGACCTGATCGTGTTCGCGACCAGCTCGGAGGTGGTCGCGGCGGGCTACGGCACCACCATGGATGGTCGAGCCGGGACCGAGCCGCTGGGCGAGGACCCGTGTCGAGGCCCGGTGACCTGATCGTGTTCGCGACCAGCTCGGAGGTGGTCACCATCTGGACTTGGCCGTCGGAGGTTTCGACTCGTCTCGTCGCTTCGCTCCTCACCGGCTCAACCAGCAGAAACGCCACCTCGGATGGTCGATCCTGAGGTGAGGATCTGTGGTGTCGGCGACCACCTCGGAGGTGGTCGCGGCGGGCTACGACACCACCATGGATGGTCGAGCCGGGACCGAGCCGCTGGGCGAGGACCCGTGTCGAGGCCCGGTGACCCGATCGTGTTCGCGACCACCTCAGAAGTGGTCACCCGATGATTGAGCAGGTCGTTGTCGCGGTCGACCACCATTGACCGACGGGCGGGGGAGACGTACCGTCATATCTGGATACGTATGTTTCCAGAAGTGGGGTCGGGATGGCGGGTCAGGTGACGATTCGGAGGCAGCAGAACATGAGGCGGGCGCCGACGACGCTGTTCGACCTGGTCACCACGCTCGGTCTGACCAGCGGGGTCGCCAACATCATCATGCAGCTGTCGTTGCCGCCGGTCGGATATGGCGTCAACGAGAGCCGCGTGGCATCGGGGAGCCCGCGCCGCTACCCGATCAAGCGGGCCCGCACCACCGGCCAGTACCTCGTCGTGGCGGTGATCGGCACCGACGCCGACCGCGACCTGATGCGCGCCGAGATCGCCGAGGCGCACAAGGCGGTGGTCTCCGAACCCGACAGCCCGGTCCGCTACAGCGGCAACTCGCCGGAACTGCAGAAATGGGTCGCGGCCTGCCTGTTCCGCTTCTATCTCGACCAGTACACCCTGCTCTACGGCGAACTCACCGAGCCCGAGCTCGATGTGCTGACGCGCGCCGCCGAACCGCTCGCCACCGGCGTCAACGTCCGTGCGCGGGCGTGGCCGACGAGCTGGGCGGAGTTCACCCGGTACTGGGAGTCCCGGCTCGGTGACCTGGCGATCGACCCGCCTGTCCGCCACGACTTCGAGACCCTCTCGGATCTGGAGTTCATCGTCGAGGCGTGGGGGCCGCTCGGCAAGCCGTTCCCGATGCTGCTCGGGCCGTCGTACCGGTACCTGACCCGCGCCAACCTGCCGGCCGAGTTCCGTGACCTGATGGGGTGGGAGTGGTCGGAGCGTGACGCCCGACGGTTCGAGCGGGTGAAGAGCGTGCTGCGTGTTGCCGACCGGTTCGGTGGACGGGCATATGTGCGCGCCGTCTATCGCATCCAGCTCGCCGACTTCCGGATTCGCGTGCGGCTCGGCATGCCGGTGCTCGGGCCCCTCCGCGTGTCGGACGTGCCGATCAAGGACGGCGGCGCGCAACGCTGGATCACCAGGCATCTCACCGGATGACCCTTGCCGGTCAGTGATGCGGGAACGGATTCGGCGTCACCGACAACCCCTGGGCTGCACCCACTTCGGGGCTGAACAGCTCGCCGTCGTGGGTGCTCAGGCCCGCCGCGAGGGAGGGATCGGCGGCCAGGGCGCGCTCCCAGCCCTGATCGGCCAGCCGGAGCACATACGGCAGCGTCGCGCCGGTCAGGGCGTGGGTCGACGTGCGGGCGACGGTGCCCGGCATGTTGGCCACGCAGTAGAAGACGGTGTCGTGCACGGTGAACGTCGGATCGTCGTGGGTGGTGGGGTGCGAGTCGGCGAAGCAGCCGCCCTGATCGATCGCGATGTCGACCAGCACCGCCCCCGGATGCATCTGCGCCACCAGCTCGTCGGAGACCAGCACCGGGGCCTTCGCACCGGGGACCAGGACCGCACCGATCACCAGGTCGGCGTCGACGACGGCCTCCGCCACCGCCGACGAGGTGCTGTAGCGGGTGTGCACCCGACCGGCGAAGCGTGCGTCGACGGTGCGCAACCTGGCGATGTCGACGTCGAAGACCGTCACCTGCGCACCCATCCCGACGGCGATGGTCGCCGCGTTCACCCCGGCCACACCGGCGCCCAGGATCACCGTGCGGGCGGGTTCGGTGCCGGGGGTGCCGCCCATCAGCACGCCGCGTCCGCCCGCCGACCGCATCAGGTGATAGGCGCCGACCTGTGGGGCCAGCCGCCCGGCCACCTCGCTCATCGGTGCCAGGAGCGGCAGCGAACCGTCGGCGGCGCGCACGGTCTCGTAGGCGATGGCCGTGGTGCCCGCGGCGAGCAAGGCGTCGGTGCCGGCGGGGTCGGCGGCCAGGTGCAGGTAGGTGAACAGGGCCTGCCCGGCGCGCAGGTGCGGGTACTCGGCCGGGGTCGGCTCCTTGACCTTGACGATCAGCTCGGCCTGGTCCCACACCTCCTCGGCGGTGGCCAGGATCTGGGCGCCGGCCTGCTTGAAGTCGGCGTCGGTGATCGCCGATCCGATCCCCGCACCGGCCTGCACGATCACCTCGTGGCCGCGGTGGGTCAGCTCGGTGACACCCGCCGGAGTGGCGGCAACGCGGTCCTCGTGGTTCTTGACCTCGGTGGGGATACCGATTCGCATGGTGACCTCATTCCTCGCAGGAACTACTGTCGAGGGTGAAGTTCCGTCGGGGCTCTCGCAACAATTCTGACGATGATTCTCGATCAGGCCTGATCGGTGAAGAACCGGCGACATCGGAGGTGTCCATGCCCGACGATCTGAAGGATGTTCGGCCGCAACTCGATCACGTCGACCGGCAGATCCTGCGGCATCTGCAGGCCGATGCCCGAGTCACCAACGCCGACCTCGCCCACGCCGTAGGGATCGCGCCGTCGACCTGCCACGGACGGGTGCGGCGCCTCGTCGACCTGAAGGTGATCCGCGGCTTCTTCGCCGACGTCGACCCGGCCGCCGTCGGACGGCCGCTGCGCGCGATGGTCGCGGTGAGTCTGCAGTCGGATGCGCGGGGTCAGATCCGGCGTTTCGTCGCCGACATCACCGGACACGACGAGGTGATCGACGTGTTCTTCCTGGCCGGCAAGGACGACTATCTGCTGCACGTCGCCACCGCCGACACCGAGGCGCTGCGACGGTTCGTCGAGATGCTCAACTCGCGTCGGGAGGTCGCCGGCACCACCACGTCACTGGTGTTCGAGCACCTCCGCGGCGACGCGCCGATCTTCTGAGCGACGCCCCGAACCGGGCGACGCCGGTGGCTGCATAGACTTGACCGCAGCACCCACGACGAAAGGCTGGCATGGCTCAGGGCATCAGGGTTGGCGTCTTCGGTTCCAACGGCAAGGTCGGTCGCGCGATCGTCGCCGGGATCGAGGCAGCCGACGACCTCGTCTACACCGCCGGCGTCGACAAGGGCGACGCACCGGAATTCTTCTCCGACACCGACACCCAGGTCGTCGTCGACTTCACCCACCCCGACGTGGTGATGAACAACCTGAAGTTCTTGATCGAGAACGGGATTCACGCCGTGGTCGGCACCACCGGCTTCACCGACGAGCGACTCGCCCAGGTCCGCGAGTGGCTGTCGGCGGCCCCCGGCGTGGGCGTGCTGATCGCCCCGAACTTCGCGATCGGTGCCGTGCTGTCGATGCGGTTCGCGCAGGCCGCCGCCCGCTTCTACGACTCGGTCGAGGTGATCGAACTGCATCACCCGAACAAGGCCGATGCGCCGTCGGGTACCGCCTACCGCACCGCCTCCCTGATCGCCGAGGCGCGCGCTGCGGCCGGTGTCGGCAAGAGTCCCGACGCCACCACCACCGAACTCGAGGGCGCCCGCGGTGCCGAGGTCGACGGCGTCCGCGTGCACTCGATCCGCCTCGCCGGTCTCGTCGCACACCAGGAAGTGCTGCTGGGGACGCAGGGCGAGACCCTCACCATCCGCCACGACTCGATGGACCGCACCTCCTTCGTCCCCGGTGTGCTGCTCGGTGTGCGCGGGATCGGTGACCGTCCGGGCCTGACCGTCGGCCTCGACGACCTGCTCGACCTCTGACGACGAGGATGCCTGCGACCATGCCTGCCGACCCCAAGCCCAAGAAGCCCCGCGGGGGTGACGCCCGCCCGACCATCTGGATGATCGGGTTCTTCGTCGTCGCACTGTGCGTGTACTTCGTGATCCTCGGCAAGCGGGCGATCGACCTGATCGCCGAGGGGACCGCGGTCGGGATCGTGCTGGGTCTGGCGGTGCTGTTCCTGCCGCTGCTCGGCGTCTGGATGGTGGTCTCGACGCTGCGTTCGGGCATCGAACACCAGAAGCTGGCCCGGATCATCTCCGAGCAGGGGCGCGAACTCGACGTGTCCGATCTGCCGCGCCGGCCTTCCGGGCGGATCGAACGCGACGCCGCCGACACCTTGTTCGCACAGGTCAAGCAGGAGTGGGAGGCCGATCCCACCGACTGGCGCAACACCTATCGGATCGCCCGCGCCTACGACTACGCCGGTGACCGCGGGCGTGCGCGGCAGATGATGAAGCGTGCCTGCGAGCAGTTCCGCGAATCCCCGGACGGCCGGGGCGCATGAGCCGGCTGCTGATCGTCCACCACACGCCGTCGCCATTCTGCCAGGCGATGTTCGAGGCGGTGATCAGCGGGGCGACCGACCCCGAGATCGAGGGCGTCGAGGTGGTCCGCCGGGCCGCGTTGTCGGTGACGGCCAGTGACTTCCTCGACGCCGACGGCTACGTCCTCGGGACACCGGCGAACCTCGGGTACATCAGCGGGGCCCTCAAGCATGCCTTCGACTGTGCGTATTACCCGATCCTGGACGCGACGCGCGGTCGGCCGTTCGGGGCCTACCTGCACGGCAACGAGGGCACCGAAGGCGCCGAACGCGCGATCGACACGATCACCACCGGACTCGGTTGGGAGAAGGTCGCGCAGTACGTTGCGGTGTCGGCGAAGCCCGGCAAGGACGACCTCGAGAAGTGCTGGGAGCTCGGTGCGACGGTGGCCGCGCAGCTGATGGGGTAGTCGAGGTGGTGACCACCTCCGAGGTGGTTGCCGACACAACAGATCCTCACCTCGGGATCGACCATCCATGGTGGTTGCGCGCTGTTTTTGCTGGTTGAGCCGGTGAGGAGCGGAGCGACGAGGCGTGTCGAAACCTCTGTTGGCCGATGTCGGGTGGTGATCACCTCTGAGGTGGTTACCGGCAATCGCGTCTCGCGGGGTCTCGACTCGGGTCCTCGCCTGGCGGCTCGGTCCCGGCTCGACCATCGAAGGGTTGCCGGGGTCTCGACACGGGTCCTCGCCTGGCGGCTCGGTCCCGGCTCGACCATCGGAGGTGGCTGGTTGAGCCGGTGAGGAGCGGAGCGACGAGGCGTGTCGAAACCTCTGTCGGCCGATGTCGGGTGGTGATCACCTCTGAGGTGGTTACCGACAATCGCGTCTCGCCGGGTCTCGACTCGGGTCCTCGCCTGGCGGCTCGGTCCCGGCTCGACCATCGAAGGGTTGCCGGGGTCTCGACACGGGTCCTCGCCTGGCGGCTCGGTCCCGGCTCGACCATCGGAGGTGGCTGGTTGAGCCGGTGAGGAGCGGAGCGACGAGGCGTGTCGAAACCTCTGTCGGCCGATGTCGGGTGGTGATCACCTCTGAGGTGGTTGCGAACATTGTCGGGTTACGGGGTCTCGACACGGGTCCTCGCCTGGCGGCTCGGTCCCGGCTCGACCATCGAGGGTGGTTGCCGACATGACGGATCCTCGCCTCGGAGGCTCGGCCATTCATGGTGAGGGGGAGTCGATGGGCGCTCAGCCGGTGGGCGGCGTCACCACCAGCAGACGACACCACGCGTCGTGGAGCCAGTCGGCAAAACGTTCGCGCGTCCAACCTCGTTCGACGACCAGCAGTGTGAAGTACTCCGAGCCGTTCATCGTCCAGATGATGTCGGCGACCTCGTCGATCGTCAGGTCGGCGCGCAACCGGCCCGATCCGGCGAGGTCGGCGGCGAGATGGCGCATGTTGTCGGCGCGTCGACGGGTGATCTCGGTCCACAGGTCGGCGAGATCGGGGTCTGCGTCGGCGGCAGCTCTCAAGACCACGAACAGCGGTGACAGCCGCGATTGCAGTGCCGTGACGGCGTCGGCGTAGATCCGAAGTTTGGCGCCGATATCGGGTTCGGCGCGCATCCGGACGGCGTAGTCGCGCCGGGCGCCCGGCACCGCATGCGCCGTCCCCGACAACGCGATCTCGATGAGCTCGCGGAACACCACCGGCTTACGGCCCACCGTCGCATAGACGGTATCGGGTGAGACCTCGGCGTCGCGGGCGATCGCCGCGATCGTGGTCGCCGCATAACCGTTGGTGATGAACAACTCTCGAGCCGCGGTGAGGATACGCATGCGGGTCTGTTCGGCGGCCGCACGGCGCCTGGTCGAGTCGTAGCGCCGCGTCGCACGATGCTCGGCCTGGGCGTTGACTGCGTCGGCCGCCGGGCCTACCCTTGGTCTATCCATATTGATCCGATATTACCTCGGATGAAAAAGGGGATGATCGCCATGGCGTTCTATGCATGGACTCAGAACGTGCCGATCACGGCCGAGATCTACGACGAGATCGATGCGCGGATCGGTACCACGCCGATGCCGGGCCTCATCGTCCATCTCACGATCGAGCACCCCGACAAATCGATCGGCTACCTGGATGTGTGGGAGTCGCAGGAGGCATGCGACAAGGCGGTCGACGCGGTCGTGCACCCCGCCGTTCATCCGGTCCTCGCAGCCCGGGGTATCCACCCGCCGGGGGAGCCGCCGCGGATGCCGACCACGGTGCTCGATGTCCGCTTCGGTGACGGGACCACGGTACGGCCCACGTGAGGGCCGCCGAGCCCGGGCAACCCCGGCACGTCCTAGACTGGCCGTCGTGAGCGACGCGATCCGAGACCAGGCATCGGCGGAGGTGGTCCCGACTCCGTACGAAGACCTGCTCCGCCTCGTCATGGACACCGGCACCCCCAAGGCCGATCGCACCGGAACCGGGACCCGCAGCATCTTCGGTGCACAGCTGCGGTACGACCTCTCGGCGGGATTTCCGCTGATCACCACCAAGAAAGTCCACCTCAAGTCGATCGTCTACGAACTGCTGTGGTTCCTGCGCGGTGACTCCAACGTCAAGTGGCTGCAGGAGCAGGGCGTCACGATCTGGGACGAGTGGGCCGACGCCGACGGCGAGCTGGGGCCGATCTATGGCGTGCAGTGGCGCAACTGGCCGACCCCGTCGGGTGAGCACATCGACCAGATCTCGGCCGCACTCGAGATGCTCAAGTCCAATCCGGATTCACGGCGCAACATCGTGTCGGCGTGGAACGTGGGCGAGATCCCGCAGATGGCGCTGCCCCCGTGCCACGCGTTCTTCCAGTTCTACGTCGCCGACGGCAAGCTGTCGTGTCAGCTCTACCAGCGCAGCGCCGATCTGTTCCTCGGGGTGCCGTTCAACATCGCCTCGTATGCGTTGCTGACCCACATGATGGCCCAGCAGGCCGGGCTCGAGGTGGGTGACTTCGTGTGGACCGGCGGCGACTGCCACATCTACGACAACCACGTCGAGCAGGTCACCCGCCAACTGTCACGTGAACCGTTCCCGTATCCGAAACTCGAACTGCGTCAGCGTGATTCGATCTTCGACTACGAGTACGACGACATCGCCGTGGTGCGATATCAGTCGCATCCGGGGATCAAGGCGCCGGTCGCCGTCTGAGAGGTCCGAGGGTTCACCGCCGCGTGGTCTAGCCTTGACGAGTGGTGGTCAGCGACTCAAATCTTCATCTCGACGGGATCGCGGGAATCCTCGATCAACTTCACGGCGCCGCGCTCCTGTGGGATCCGGAGGCATCCGAACCGGTCTGGATGAATCGCGGGGCGGCCGAGGTCACTGCCGAATGGGACCCCGACTGGCGCCGGCACTTCCTCCCGGAGTCCACCGGGGGCTCCGACACGCCGGCCACGATCCAGGCGAAGGCGCACGGGGTCGACCGGTCGGTCCGGGCCCGCTGTGTGGACCTCGACGTCGACGGCGAGCCGCGACTGCTCGTCCATTTCGACATGCCGACCAGGCGAACGGTCGAGGACGAACTGACGCTGACCGCGACCTATGTCGAGGCGCTGAGCCGGCACACCGCGGCCGGATTGCTGGTGCTCACCGCCGACGGGGTGGTCCTGCACGCCACCGCCCGTGTCCTCGAACAGTTCGACCTCACCCGGGGTGAGCTCGTCGGTCGCCCGATCACCGACCACGCCGCGGTCACCGCGGGCGACGCCGACGGGTGGTCGTCGGTAGTGGAGGCGATGGACCCCATCGCGACGGTGCAACTGGCACTGAAGACGCCCTCGCCCCGCACCCCGGAGTTCCTCGGCGGAACCCTCGAACGCGTCCCGCAACGCCCCGACCACGAACTGCTGCTGTCGGTGTACGACATCTCCGATCGGGTCCGTCGGGAACAGCAACGGTCGCGGGACGCCGAGCACCAGAACTACCTCGCCCGCTACAACGTGATGGGTGATCTCGCGATGGCCGTCGCCCACGAGCTCGGCCAACCACTCACCGCCGCACGCAATTTCCTCGCCGTCACCCGGTCCGCGATGTCGCCGCCGCCGGAGTCTCCGTCCGCGATCTCCCCGCCATCGATCTCGGAGACCGACCGGGCCGACACCGCGCGGTACGGGCTCGACGGCGCCGACCGTCAGATCGACCGCGCGGCGAGCATCATCACCAGCATGCGCAGGTTCGTCGGGCACGTCGATCACGCGCAGGAGGAGATCGACCTCAACGTCATCGTCGAGGAATGTCTCTACTTCATCGGGCTGCGTGCCGAGGACTCTTCGGTGACAGTCGAATTCGACCGTGCCGCAGAGCCGGTTCCGGTTCGGTGCGAGCGGGTGCTGACCGGCCAGGTGATCCTGAACCTGTGCTTCAACGCCGTCGACGAGATGGCGGCGAGCCCGGAACCGGTCCGCACGATCGGGCTGCGGACCCGATCGGAGGGCGGGCTCGGCATCTTCGCGGTGGAGGACCGCGGACGGGGATTCACCGGTGACCCGTTCACCGATCCGTTCACCTCCAAGGACAACGGCAGCGGGATCGGCCTCGCACTGAGCTACCGGATCATCACCCGCCAGGACGGCGAGATCTGGGCGAAGCGCCTGGCGGTGGGTTCGGAGTTCGGGTTCGCACTACCGGCGGTTCCCGACCCCGCCGGGCGGCGGTAGCCTGGGGCTCATGAGCGCAGGTCACATCGTCGTCGGGGTTCGAGGGGAGGCCGCGTGATGGGCGGGATCACGCTGGTGTGGGCACAGGACCGGGTCGGGGCCATCGGCCGGCGGAACACCATCCCGTGGCGTGTTCCCGAGGACATGGCCCGCTTCCGTGAGGTCACCGGCTCGAAGGCGGTGGTCATGGGGCGGCGCACCTGGGATTCCCTGCCGGAACGCTTCCGCCCGCTGCCCGGCCGCCGCAACATCGTGGTGACCCGCACGATCGATCTTCGGCTCGACGGCGCCGAGGTCACCCACAGCGTGCCCGATGCGCTGGCGCTCGCCGGAGCCGACGCCGTGGTGATCGGGGGCAGCGAGATCTACTCGGCCGCCATCGATCTCGCGACACATCTGCGGGTCACCGAGATCGACGTGCTGGTCGAGGAGGCCGACGCCTTCGCCCCCGTCGTCGACGAGTTGCGGTGGGAGCGGGCCGGTGAGGGACAGTGGCTGCGGTCGAGCAGCGGGACCCACTACCGCTTCGTCGACTACATCCGGCACACCGCGCACTGATCCCGGGAATGACCCCCACCGACATCTCGGCCGCACAGGCGCGCCGAATCGCCCTCGTGGCACAGGGTTTTGCCGATCGTCGCCCGGCCGGTGCGGTCACCCTGCGACATCTCGACCGGGTCGTCGGGCGCACCCGGCTGGTGCAGATGGATTCGGTCAACGTGGCCGTCCGCGCGCACTATCTCCCGCTGTTCAGCCGCCTGGGAGCCTACGACCGCACCCTGCTCGACCGCGCGGCCTGGCGACCGGGGCGCGGCGCACGCCGGCTCACCGAGTACTGGGCCCACGAGGCGGCGCTGATCCCGGTCGAGGACTGGCCGTTGTTCGCGTTCCGGATGGCCGACTACCGCGACGGGCGGTACCGCCACACCCGCGATCTGATGCGTCGCCACCGGGCCCTGGCCGCCGACGTGCGGGCGGTGATCGACGAGGTGGGGGCGTCCACGCCGCGTCGGATCGAGGACTCGCTGGGCATCGAACGGTCGCCGCGACGCTCCGGCGGCTGGTGGGATCGCGGTGAGGTCAAACATCTCTGCGAGGCCATGTTCGCCGCCGGAGATCTCGCCGCCACCCGCGACGAGTCCTTCGGCCGCCACTACGACCTCACCGAACGGATCGTCGGCGCCGACATCGCGACCCGCGTGGTCGAGAGGTCCGAGGCCATCGGTGAACTCGTCGTGCGTGCGGCGTCGGCCCACGGCATCGCCACCGTCGCCGATCTGGCCGACTACTACCGGCTCAAACCCGCCGAGATCCGTTCGGCGGTGGCCGATCTCGTCGACGCGGGCGCAATCCTGCCGGTGCGGGTGGAGAACTGGCGCGACGAGGCATATCTGCACGCGGAGGCCGCGGTGCCGAGTCGGGTGCGCAACGCGGGTGAGCCGCGCAGCGCGATCCTCTCACCGTTCGACCCGCTCGTGTTCTACCGGCCCCGCACCGAGCGGGTCTTCGGCTTCCACTACCGGATCGAGATCTATGTGCCGGCACCGAAACGGGTGCACGGGTACTACGTCCACCGTACCTGCTCGGCGACGATCTCGTGGCCCGCGTCGACCTCAAGGCCGACCGCGCCCGGGGCGTCCTACAGGTACCCGGGGCCTTCGTCGAGGACGGCCACGATCCCGATGTGGTGGCGCACCGACTGGCCGCCGACCTCGCCGCGCTCGCCGAATGGCTGGGGCTCTCGGCCGTCGAGATCGGAACGCGAGGGTCACTCACATCACATCTGCGGCGAATCGCCAGGTGAGCTCTGCGCCGGTGTCGCCGACGGCGACCGGTTTTGACATGCTTGTCACCGCGGACACACCGCACCCGGACGACACAGGAGACAGCATGACGGTGACCTACGGCGATCGTGAGTATCGACTGGTGATGTTCGATCTCGACGACACCCTGGCGCCATCCAAGAGTCCCCTCGACGACCAGATGGTCACCGTGCTGCGCACCCTGCTCGGCGAGGCGTTGGTGTGCATCATCTCCGGCGGCCGCTACGAGCAGTTCCGGATGCAGGTGCTCGACCGCATCGGTGACATCGCCGAACTCGACAACCTGCACCTGATGCCCACCTGCGGCACCCAGTACGTGCGCCGCAACGGCACCGAGTGGGAGACCGTCTACGCCGAGGACCTCACCGACGACGAGAAGCAGCGCACCCTCGCGGCACTCGAGACCGGCGCCAAGGAACTCGGCGTGTGGGAGACCGAGACCTGGGGCCCGATCCTGGAGGACCGCGGCTCGCAGATCACCTTCAGCGCCCTCGGACAGTCGGCACCGGTCGACGCCAAGAAGGCCTGGGATCCCGATGGTGCCAAGAAGGCCGCGCTGCGCGCCTACGCCGCCGAACGGCTGCCCGACCTCGAGGTCCGCAGCGGTGGCTCGACGTCGGTCGACGTCACCCGGAAGGGCATCGACAAGGCCTATGGCGCACAGAAACTCATGGAGATCCTCGGCCTGGGCCGCGACGACATCCTGTTCTACGGCGACCGCCTCGACGAGGGCGGCAACGACCGCCCCGTCCTCGACCTCGGCATCACCTCGGTCGCCGTGGACGGCTGGGAGGACACCCACGCTCGCCTCGTCGAACTCCTCGGACGCTGACGCTCCCCGGCACCCGCAGCGCGAGAATCGCACCGCCGCACAGGTATCGACACACCGATGTCGGGTGGGATGCGGAAGGCCCACGCGGCCTTCCGCATCCGACACCGGGCGGGGGAGCCGGCTAGCGGATCTGCGGTCGGCGATCCGGATCGGGGTGCAGACCCTCGATCTCGGCCGCCAGCGAGATCAGCAGGGGCTCACCGCCGGTCGGCCCGACGAGCTGTGCGCTCTGCGGTAGTCCGGCGGCGTCGAATCCGATCGGGACCGCTGCGGCGGGATTGCCCAGGACATTCCACGCCGCGGTGTAAGACGCCACATCCGAGGCGAGACGGGTCAGGCCGACGGTGCCGTGGCGGTCGAGCTGACCGACCGGCATCGCGGTGGTCGGCGTGGTCGGGGTGAGCAGCACGTCACACCGGGAGAACAGTTCGGCGAGAAAGCGTTTCGCGGTCTTGTCGGCGCTGCGCTCGGCCCGGCCCACCACATGACGGGCCAGGCGCCCGGCCGATGCCATCCGCCGGGTACGGGCCTCCAGCAGTTCCGGGAACTCCACCCGCGCCGCCTCCTCGGCCACACCGGTCGCCACCTGGATCTGGAAGGGCACCGCGAGCTTCGGATACCGCACCGTGTCGACCGACCCGTCGTCGTCGATCACGGTGTGACCGGCGGTGCGCAGCCGGTCGGCGAGTCCGCGCAGGGCGACGGTCGTCGCATCGTCGGCGACGCTGCCGCCCATCGGATTTCGCGTCGACAGCAGGATACGCAACCGCCGTGGCGGCAGTGCCGCGGCCTCGGCGAACGTCGACTCCAGCGGGTCGGCGCGGAACCGGTCGGTCTCGGCGGCCCCGGAGATCACGTCGTAGATCAGGGCGCTGTCGGCGACGGTACGGGTCAACGGTCCGAGCGTGCCCAGCGCCCGCCACAGGTCCGGGTTCGGTGCGGTGGGCACCCGACCGCGTTGCGGTTTGAGTCCGAACAGCCCGCACCAGCTCGAGGGCAGACGGATCGACCCGCCACCGTCGCCGCCGATGCCCGCGGCCACCATCCCGGAGGCGACCGCGGCCGCGGTGCCGCCACTCGATCCGGCCGGCGAGCGCCCGGGATCCCACGGATTGCGGGTCCAGCCGTTCGCGGCCGACTCGGTGAACGGCCAGATCCCGAACTCGGGCATCCGGGTCTTGCCGATGATGATCGCCCCGGCCTCGCGTAGCCGCCGGACCAGCTCCGAATCCGCCTGTGCCGGAGTCCGAACCGAGCCGCCGCCGTAGGCCGTGGGCAGTCCGGCGACGTCGTTCTCGTCCTTGATCGCGATCGGCACCCCGTGGAGCGGGCCGAGCGGACGCCGGGCCTGGCAGTCGGCGTCGAGGCGGTCTGCGGTCGCGCGCGCCTCGTCGGCGAGCACGTGGGCGAACGCGTTGAGGTGGCGGTCGCAGCGCGCGATCCGGTTCAGCGAGTGCTCGACGAGCTCACGTGCGGTCACCTCGCCGTCGGCCACCCAGCGTCGTTGCTGTACGACGGTGCTGAAGTCGAGCGAACTCGACCCCGGGGACGGATTCGGATGATCGGGGCGGTGGGTCGATCCGTCGGCGGTCATGGCACCTGGCTCCGGGACGTCATCGGTCCATTGTGGTCGAGATCGGCGTGCGGGGCGAGTGGTCGGTCGCTACCGCTCGATCGGCCCGGCCGCCGGGCTGACCCGCTGGGTACCGTTGCCCACCCGGTAGGACTTGGCGAGGTACTGCCCGGACTTCGGGTCGGTCTTGTCGTTGAGGAAGTACCAGTCCATCTGTGCCGCAGCCGGTGTCACGGTGAACACCGAGTAGCCGTGGGCGTCGAAGTCGTTCCACCGCACGTGCCGGTTGACCGCGGTCAGCGCCGACGACACCACCGAACCCGCGGTGTGCTCGGGCACCTTCACGATGTCGTCGATGTTGCTCGATGTGACGGAGGTGACCACGAGCTCGGTGGCGACCGTCCCGCCGCCCGGATACGCCGCGGCGTCCACCGGGATGTCGCACGCCCACGACGAATGGATGTCGCCGGTGATGAACACGACGTTGTCGACGTGCCGCGAGCGGATCGTGTCGAGCAGACGCCGGCGATCGGCGGTGTAGCCGTCCCACTGATCCGGGTTGTAGGGGAGGCCGCCCTCGGGTAGGCCGAGCATCTCGGTGATTGCGGCGGTGTTCTTCTGGTCCAGCGGCGGGATCACCACCGGGGTGATCATCACCGGATTGCCGACGATCTTCCAGCGGGTGGCGGAGCTGGTCAGACCGTTGGTCAGCCAGTTCATCTGGGCGGCACCGGTGATCGACCGGTTCGGGGCGTCGATGTCCCGCGAGGTCATGGAGACCTGCTCGTCGCGATAGGTGCGCAGGTCGAGCATCGACAGTTCGAGCAGGGTGCCGAACCGCAGGCGGCGGTACAGATGACGGCCACCGGCATCGGCGGCCGGGCGCACCGGCATCCACTCGTAGTAGGCGCGTTCGGAGGCGGCCTTGCGGGCGGCCCAGTCACCCTCGGACGCCTGGTGGTTCTCCGCGCCGCCGCGCCACGAGTCGTTGGCCGATTCGTGGTCGTCCCAGGTGCAGATCCACGGCAGCCGGCGATGCAGCTCGGCCAGATCAGGGTCGGTCTTGTACTGCGCGTGGCGGATCCGGTAGTCGGTAAGGCTGACGATCTCGTGCCGCGGGGCGTGGGTGCGCACCACGCCGGTCTTGCCGGTGTACTCGCCGGTCCCGTACTCGTACAGGTAGTCGCCCAGGTGCACGATCGCGGTGAGATCCGGGTGGTTGCGCAGATGCCGGTACGCGCCGAAGTATCCGGCCTCCCAGTTGGCACACGAGACCACGCCGAACCGCACGCGTGACACGTCGGCGTCGGTGGCCGGTGCCGTGCGGGTGTGGCCGATCGGCGACACCGCACCGCTCGCCGGCCCCGAGGTCACGCGGAATCGGTAGGCGTAGCGGGTGTCGGGGGACAGGCCGCCCGCATCCACCTTGACCGTGAAGTCGGCATCGGCGACGGCCTGGGCCGATCCGGAGGCGACGACGGTGCCGAAGGACTCGTCGCGGGCGATCTCCCAGGTGACCGCCGACGACGGTCCGCGACCCGAGCCGGGGGTCGCGGAGGGCGTGGCGGTGATCCGGGTCCACAGGATCACCCGGTCCGGCAGGGGATCGCCGGAGGCGACGCCGTGGGCGAACACCCGGCGGTCACCGGTGCCGCCGGAGGCCGGGGCGGCGGTGGCGCGGGCGGCGTGGGCGAGGACGGGTGCGGCGACGGACAGGGCGGCTGACGTCCGGAGCAGATTTCGGCGCGTGGTCACGGGGGATCATTGTGCGGCATCTCGGGCACTTCGCCCGGCAGGTGTCCGGGCAATGTGCAGGTGGCGTCGCCCGATTCACGTGATCGTCGACCAGAATTCACCTCCGATCGTCCTGATCGTCTGATCAAGTTCGACGGGGAGCCGGGCCCGGGCCGTCGGTGCACGACAGATGCGGGGTGGGCGCGGCCGCGGGGTACGACGGTGGGAGAATCGATGACTGCGATCGGCGGGTCACCCTGTCGAACCGTGTGACGTGAAGATGCGCGACGTGCAGGTACGCGCGGCGTATCCGTGCCGTACGAGGTGCGGCAGGACTGCCGGAGAGGTCCGGGGAACAGGAGGCAACGTGTCCGAGATGGTGCCGTTGCGAGTGCAGATGGTCGCGGCCACCCGGTTCACCACCCCGCCGGATGTGGACTGGGAGACCGACGCCGACGGTGGTGAGGCGCTCGTCGAGTTCGCCGGCCGGGCCTGCTACCAGAGTTGGGACAAACCCAATCCGCGCACCGCGACCAACGCCGGGTACCTGCGCCACATCCTCGAGGTCGGGCACCTCTCGCTGCTCGAGCACGCCACGGTGACCTTCTACATCACCGGCATCTCGCGGTCGTGCACGCACGAGCTGATCCGTCACCGGCACTTCTCGTACTCGCAGCTGTCGCAGCGATTCGTGCCCGAGCACGACTCCAACGTCGTCCCGCCCCCGGCAATCCGCGGGGACGCCGAACTGGAGAAACTGTTCACCGAGGCCACCGACGCCAGTCGCGCCGCCTACTCCGATCTGCTGGCCGCACTCGAGGCGAAGTTCGCCGACGTCCCGAATGCCATCCTGCGACGCAAGCAGGCCCGGCAGGCGGCGCGGTCGGTACTGCCGAACGCCACCGAGACCAAGATCGTCGTGACCGGCAACTACCGGGCATGGCGGCACTTCGTCGGCATGCGCGCCACCGAACATGCCGACGTCGAGATCCGCCAGCTCGCCGTCGAATGTCTGCGTCAGCTGATGGACGTGGCGCCGACGGTGTTCGGCGATTTCGAGATCGGCACCCTGGCCGACGGGACCGAGGTGGCCACCTCGCCGTTCGTGCTGGAGGGCTGAATCGGGCCCGACGGCCGAGTCGTCACCCAGCCGGCCCCGGCCCGTCGTCGGCGCCCGTGTGCAGTGCCGCTCGTCACCCCGTGGGCGACACCCGATCCCGTTGCCTCGCCGTCACATGCCCACGGTAGCCTTGAGCACCATGAACGCAGCCGACTTGCAGCCCCAGTCGCACCCTTTCGGGACGAACGTGGTGGCCATGGTGACCCCCTTCCGGCCCGACGGCTCGTTGGATCTGGACAAGGCTGCCGAGCTCGCCGACCATCTGGTCGCCAAGGGCTGTGACGGTCTGGTCGTCTCCGGCACCACCGGTGAGTCGCCGACCACCACCGTCCAGGAGAAGCTCGACCTGCTGCGCGTCGTCCTCGACGCCGTCGGCGACCGCGCCCGGATCACCCAGGGGGCGGGCAGCTACGACACCGCCGAGAGCATCCGTTTCTCCCAGGCCTCCGAGAAGGTCGGCGCCCACGGCCTGCTCGTGGTGACCCCCTACTACTCCCGGCCGCCGCAGGCCGGTCTGCTCGCCCACTTCCGCGCCGTCGCCGACTCCACCGACCTGCCGGTGCTGCTCTACGACATCCCGCCACGGTCGATCGTCCCGATCGCCGACGACACCTTGCGCGCCTTGGCCGAGCACCCGAACATCAAGGGCGTCAAGGACGCCAAGGGCGACCTCCACGCCGCCGCGCGACTGATCGCGACCACCGACCTGGAGTTCCTCTCCGGCGACGACGGCCTCAACCTGCCGTGGCTGTCGGTGGGTGCCACCGGTTTCGTCAGCGTGATCGGGCATCTCGTCGCAGATCGGATGCGCGACATGCAGATCGCCGCCGAGAAGGGCGATCTGCAGACCGCCCGGCAGATCAACCAGACGATGGCCCCGCTGGTCGACGCGATGGGACGCCTCGGTGGCGTCACCATGGTCAAGGAGTCGTTGCGCATCCTCGGCATGGACGTGGGCAACCCACGATTGCCACAGGTGCCGGCCGACGGTCCGCAGATCGAGGCCCTCATCGCCGATCTCCGGACGGCGGGTCTGCTGTGACCGCCCCCCGTCGTCGTGCCGCCCGGCGAGTCGCCGGACCGCCGGCCCCCGTCGTCGAGCAGCCCGCGCAGCAGCCCCAGAAGGCGGCTGCGGCGAAGAGCGCCGAGTCCCCGAAGAGCGCGGAGTCCCCGAAGAACGCCGAGTCCCCGAAGAACGCCGAGCCACAGAAGGCCGCCGAGGCACCGAAGAAGGCGGCGCAACCTGCCGTCGAGGCGCCGGCTGCTGCGGCACCGGCCGAATCGGCACCGGCGCAGCGGTCGGGATCGCAGTCGCGCCGCCGTGGCGGCGGCGGTGGCGGTGGTGGCCGTCACGAGAAGCGTGACGACCGTCGTCCCGGCGGTTCCGGCCGTCGTGGCGGGGGTAACGCCCCGAGCACCAACCGGCCGTCGGCGCCGGCCCCGGTCGACCGGCTCGGTACCCCGCGCCGCCTGCCCAAGGGTGCGTTGCGGGTGGTCGCCCTCGGCGGGATCGGCGAGATCGGCCGCAACATGACGGTCTTCGAGTACGACGGCCGGCTGCTGATCGTCGACTGCGGCGTGCTGTTCCCCGAGGACGCACAGCCCGGCGTCGACCTGATCCTCCCGGACTTCCGCTACATCGAGGACCGGATGGACGACGTCGAGGCGGTGATCCTGACCCACGGTCACGAGGACCACATCGGCGCGATCCCGTTCCTGCTGCGCCTGCGCGGCGACATCCCGGTGATCGGCTCCAAGTTCACCCTCGCCCTGGTCGAGGCCAAGTGTCGCGAGCACCGCCAGCGCCCCAAGCTGGTGCAGGTGCGCGAGGGTGAGACCACCCATCACGGCCCGTTCGAGTGCGAGTACTTCGCGGTCAACCACTCGATCCCGGATGCGATCGCGGTCGCGATCCGCACCGAGGCCGGTGTGGTGCTGCACACCGGTGACATCAAACTCGACCAGCTGCCGCTCGACGGCCGGCTGACCGACCTCGCCGGGTTCAGCCGCCTCGGTGACGAGGGGGTCGACCTGTTCCTGGTGGACTCCACCAACGCCGAGGTCCCCGGCTTCGTCACCCCGGAGCGTCAGATCGGCAGTGTGCTCGACCAGGTGATCGGCAAGGCCAAGCAGCGTGTGATCGTGGCGTCCTTCGCCAGTCATGTGCACCGCATCCAGCAGATCATCGACGTCGCCCACGCCCACAACCGGCGCGTGACCTTTGTCGGCCGGTCGATGGTGCGCAACATGCAGATCGCCCAGGACCTGGGCTACCTGAGCGTGCCCGACGGCGTGGTGGTGGACATGGACACCGCCGCGACCCTGCCGGATCACCGCGTGGTGCTGATCTCCACCGGATCGCAGGGCGAGCCGCTGTCGGCGTTGTCGCGGATGGCCCGGGGCGAGCACCGGCAGATCAACATCCGTGCCGACGACCTCGTCGTGCTGGCATCGTCGCTGATCCCCGGCAACGAGAACTCGGTGTTCGCGGTGGTCAACGGGCTGTCGCGGCTCGGTGCCACCGTCATCACCCAGCAGAGCGCCAAGGTGCACGTGTCGGGGCATGCCTCGGCCGGTGAGCTGCTGTACCTGTACAACGCCGTCCGCCCCAGCAATGCCATGCCGGTACACGGCGAGTGGCGTCACCTGCGGGCCAACGCCGCGCTCGCCGTGGCCACCGGGGTCAACCCCGACCGCGTCATGCTCGCCGAGGACGGCGTCGTGGTGGATCTGGTCGACGGCATCGCCCAGATCGTCGGACGCGTCCCGGTCGGACACGTCTATGTCGACGGCCTGTCGGTCGGCGACGTGGGCGAGTCGACGCTGTCCGAGCGTCTGGTGCTCGGCGAGGGCGGGTTCATCGCGATCACCGTCGCCATCGACACGGCCACCGGTCGCACGGTCAGCACCCCGGAGGTCTCCGGGCGTGGCTTCTCCGACGACCCGGACGCACTCAAGGCCGCTGCCGACCTGGTCGACCAGGCGCTCGACGCGCTGGCCGCCGAAGGTGTCACCGACACCCATCGCATCGCGCAGGCGATCCGGCGTGGAGTCGGACGCTGGGTGGCCGAGACCTACCGCCGCCGCCCGATGATCGTTCCGACGGTTATGGCCGTCGGGGACTGAGTCGGGATACGACGTCGCCCTCGTCGGGCCGCAGAATTCCGTCGGGCCGCAGAGTTCTGTCGGGCCGCAGAGTTCTGTCGGGCCGCAGAGTTCTGTCGGGCCGCAGAGTTCTGTCGGCCCGTCGGGGCTGTGGCGGCCCGTCGGGGTTCGTCGAATCGGGCTAGGGTCGAACCCGTGAGTCAAGCACGAGTTGAGCGGGCCGCCCTTGTCGCCACCCTGCGCGAGGTCGGGCCCGACGCCCCGACGTTGTGTGCGGGATGGGATGCGCGCGACCTCGCCGCACATCTGGTGGTCCGGGAACGTCGCCTCGACGCGGCACCGGGGATCATGATCAAACCGCTCGCCGGATACACCGACCGGGTCCAGCGGTCGGTGACCGACGGGACCGACTTCGACGCCCTGCTCGGGCAGATCGCCGACGGTCCGCCGCTCTACTCGCCGATGAAGCTGGTCGACCGCTGGGCCAATCTGGCCGAGATGTTCATCCACCACGAGGACGTCCTGCGTGGCCGGGTCGACCCCGACAGCGACTGGCAGCCGCGTGTGCTGTCGTCGTCGCTGGAGAAGTCTCTGGTCACCCCGCTGAAGTCGATGGCCAGGATGACCCTGCGCTCGGTGCCCGCGCGGGTCCGGCTGCGCACCCCCGACGGTGTCGAGGTGGTCGGTGGGGGAGCGGGGCCCGAGGTCGTCGTCACCGGCCGGGTCGGTGAGCTCCTGCTGTTCGCCACCGGGCGGTCCCCGGTGGTGGTGACCCTCGACGGTGACGCCGATGCGATCGCCGCGGTACGGGCCGGGGTCCACGGTTTCTGAACCGGCTCGTGGATCGGTCTCCGGCCGGCATCAGGCGGTTCCGGAACCACCGATTCCGGGTCGACGGGGATGCACGGTTACAACTTCGACACATGACCGTGTTGCCAGTGTTGCCTGTGTGACTAGCGAGGCGGTCGGCGACTAGGCTGTCGGCATGGCTTCGAGAGCGAGCACGGGTACGCGCACGTCGTCATCGCGCGCCACGGGGGCAAAGAAGGCGGGGTCGGCGCGCGGTGGTTCCACCGCGGGGTCGTCCCGCTCGGGTGCGCGTTCGGCCGGTTCCGGGACCCGTTCGGCCTCGGCCGGTCGCGTGCGGACCACATCCGGGGGTGGGTCGGGCACCGGGAGTCGGGGTGCCGGTACCAAGGGCGCAGGTGGCAAGACCGCAGCAGGCAAGGGTTCGGGTGGTAAGGCCGGGAGCGGTCGGGGCGGCAAGTCCGGCGCCGCGTCTTCTGCACGGTCGCAGCGATCCGGATCGACCCGCCCGCGGTCGGGTGCTGCGGCATCCGCCGACATCTCACGACGTACCGGCGGTCGTACGGTCGGTGCCGCGGGAGCGGTCGGCCGGGGCGTCGGCAAGGGTGTCGGCGCCGGCTGGTCGCTACTCGCCCGCGGCGTCGGGGGCATGGCCCGGGTCGGCACAGGCGGTCGCAGTGCCGGCGGCCGGGGCCGACGATCCGATGTCCGCGCCGACGACGATCTGTTCGACGACCTCGACGGTGACGACGAGGGCCTCGATCCACGCTCGGCCGGACAGGACGGCCACACCCATCGGAGGGACGGCACCGCACTCGCCGTGCTCGCGATCGCCGTCCTGATCGCCGCCGGTGTGTGGTTCGGTGCCGCCGGACCGGTCGGTGCGTTCATCGACGCCTTCATCCGGGCGATCATCGGCTGGCCCGCCGTGCTGGTACCGGTGGCGCTCGGCGTCGCCGCGGTCGTCCTGATGCGCCGCCCGCCGAATCCTACGCAGCGTGGCCGCTACCTCGGGGCCGCGCTGCTGATCGTGCTGCCGTTCCTCGGCCTGATCCACCTCGTGTGCGGTTCACCGACCGACCTCACCGGCCGCTCGTCGGCCGCCGGCTTCCTCGGCTATGCCGTCGGTACACCGCTCACCAGCGGGGTGACCGCCTGGGTGTCGGTGCCGATCCTGTTGCTGTGCATGGCCTTCGGCGCTCTCATCCTCAGCGGCCGGACGGTGCGTGAGGTACTCGACACCACCCGCGGCTACCTGGGGCTGGGCTACGTCGACGACGGCCGGTTCGCCGGCCATCCCGACGACGACCTGCCCTGGGACGACGACGCCGATGCCGACTGGGACGGGGCGGAGTGGGACGAGGCCGACGACGCCGAGGCCGACGAGCCCGACGACCGCTGGTCGTCTCGGGCCGCGGACCGTCCGTCGTGGTCGTCGGATCCCTACGACAACTACCCGCCCGACTCGGCCGACGAACCGCCCGCGCGTCGTGCGCGCCGGACCCGCCGTCCGGCGACCTCCGGTGAGGTGTTGTCGTCGGCGGCCACCGAACGCCTCGACGACGAGTCGGGTGCGACCTTCGGCGCACGCGGATTCGATGCGGATCCCTATGACCCGGACCCGTATGACGCAGATCCCTATGACGCCGGTTCCCCCGGCGCCGGCACCGACATGGGTGATCTGCCGACCGAACCGCTCGACGACGCCCCGGCACCGCGCTCGCGCGCAGCCGCTCGACGGCCGGCCGCACGGGCCGAGACGCCCACGCGCCCGACGGCGAACCGGGCCGCCGAGAGCCGGGCAGCAGCGGCGCGGGCGGCGAGTGCTGCGGCCCCCAAGCCCGCGGCCCCGGCGGTCACGGCCGACGACGACGACGACGCCATGCCGTTCGCGGTGGAGCCCACCGAGGGCGACTACCGGCTGCCGCCGACCAGCCTGCTGATCGACGGAGAGCCGCCCAAGCAGGGCAGCCGCTCCAACGACGACATGATCGACCGGATCACCGGCGTCCTCGAACAGTTCAAGATCGATGCGGCGGTCACCGGCTACACGCGTGGACCGACGGTGACCCGCTACGAGGTCGAACTCGGGCCCGGCGTGAAGGTCGAGAAGATCACTGCGCTACAGCGCAACATCGCCTACGCCGTCGCCACCGACAACGTGCGCCTGCTCGCCCCGATCCCGGGTAAGTCGGCGGTCGGTATCGAGGTGCCCAACTCCGACCGTGAGATGGTGCGCCTGGCCGACGTGCTCAAGTCGTCGTCGACCCGCAAGGACACGCACCCGCTGGTGATCGGCCTCGGCAAGGACATCGAGGGTGACTTCGTCAGCGCCAATCTGGCGAAGATGCCGCACCTGCTGGTGGCCGGTTCCACCGGCTCGGGTAAGTCGAGCTTCGTCAACTCGATGCTGGTGTCGCTGCTGACCCGGGCCACCCCGGATCAGGTGCGGATGATCCTGATCGACCCGAAGATGGTGGAGCTGACCCCGTACGAGGGCATCCCGCACCTGATCACCCCGATCATCACCCAGCCCAAGAAGGCCGCGGCCGCACTCTCGTGGCTGGTCGAGGAGATGGAGCAGCGGTATCAGGACATGAAGGCGTCGCGGGTGCGCCACATCGACGACTTCAACTCCAAGGTGCGGTCGGGGGAGATCAGCACCCCGCTCGGCTCCGAGCGCGTCTACAAGCCGTACCCGTACATCATCGCGATCGTCGACGAGCTCGCCGACCTGATGATGACCGCCCCGCGTGACGTCGAGGACGCGATCGTCCGGATCACCCAGAAGGCGCGTGCCGCCGGTATCCATCTGGTGCTCGCCACACAGCGCCCGTCGGTGGACGTGGTGACCGGTTTGATCAAGACCAACGTGCCCTCGCGGCTGGCGTTCGCGACGTCGTCGCTGACCGACTCGCGCGTCATCCTGGACCAGCCGGGTGCGGAGAAGCTGATCGGTATGGGCGACGGACTGTTCCTGCCGATGGGGGCCAACAAGCCCGTCCGCATGCAGGGTGCGTTCATCACCGACGAGGAGATCGCCGGCGTCGTCGACTACACCAAGGAGCAGGCCGAGCCGGAGTACACCGAGGGTGTCACCACCGCCAAGGCCGGCGACAAGAAGGACATCGACTCCGATATCGGCAACGATCTCGACGATCTGCTGCAGGCCGTCGAGCTGGTCGTGTCGAGTCAGTTCGGGTCGACGTCGATGTTGCAGCGCAAGCTGCGTGTCGGCTTCGCCAAGGCCGGTCGCCTGATGGATCTGATGGAGACCCGTGGCGTGGTGGGCCCGAGCGAGGGGTCCAAGGCCCGCGAGGTGCTCGTCAAACCCGACGACCTGGCCGGTGTGATCGCCTCGATCACCGGCGGGGGAGACGACGACGCGGCCGGCGACGCGGGCTGACCGCCCGGCACCGCAACGAACTGGACCGGAACGAATTGCGCCGTAACGACGGATCGGGCATCCACCGCGATTGTGCGGCGGATGCCCGATTGCGTTAGGCTGGGCAACGATCTTGGAGGGGAGTATCCCCTTCTCACGGCGTTCCCGTCAGTACGGTCGCCGGACACCCGACGCAGATCGTCGACGTGGCCGCCGCTCCGGGGCGTCGGCCGGTGATCGACGTTCGTCGTCGCACCCGGTGGGAGAGACCTCCGGCATCGCAACCATTGTGCTGCGCGCTGGAGGTAGGTCGCACCCATGCATGTCTCGCCCACCCTGTGGATCATCACCTGTCTGGTGATCCTCGGACTCTTCGTCTTCGACTTCTTCTCCCACGTCCGCGTCCCCCACGCCCCGTCCCTCAAGGAATCCGGGTTCTGGTCGGCGGTCTACATCACCATCGCGATCGCCTTCGGCGGCTTCGTGTGGTGGAAGTGGGGCTCCACCTACGGCGGTGAGTTCTTCGCCGGATATGTCACCGAGAAAGCCCTCTCGGTGGACAACCTCTTCGTCTTCGTGATCATCATGGCGAAGTTCACGGTGCCCCGTGAGTACCAGCAGAAGGTGTTGTTGCTCGGGATCGTGATGGCCCTGGTCATGCGTGCCGGCTTCATCGCTGTCGGCGCCGCCGCGATCAGCACCTACAGCTGGGTGTTCTACCTGTTCGGTCTGTTCCTGATCCTCACCGCGGTGAAACTGCTGCGCGAGAGCGACGACCCGGTCGACCACGAGGAGCAGCGGGAGACACGCCTGGAGCGCTTCCTCAAGAAGTACCTGCGCACCACCGACGACTACGACGGCGACCGCCTGTTCACCAAGGTCGGCGGCAAGCGCATGGTGACCCCGATGCTGGTGGTGCTCATCGTCATCGGCTTCACCGACGTGCTCTTCGCGCTGGATTCGATCCCGGCGATCTACGGGCTGACCGCCGAGCCGTACCTGGTGTTCACCGCCAACGCCTTTGCCCTGATGGGTCTGCGCCAGCTGTACTTCCTGCTCGGCGGACTCCTCGACCGGCTGGTGTACCTGTCGATGGGACTGTCGTACATCCTCGCCTTCATCGGCGTGAAGCTGGTGCTGCACGCCCTGCACGAGAACACGCTGCCGTTCGTCAACGGCGGTGAGCACGTCGCGGTACCCGAGATCAGCACGCCCCTGTCGCTCGGCGTGATCGTGGCGACGCTGGCGATCACCACCGTGGCGAGCCTGCTGCGGTCACGGGGTTCCCGGGACGAGCAGATGTCGTCCCGGGACCCGCAGGAACCTCAGGATTCGGTGAAGGGTCCGTAGACCTGGGTCCACTCGAGGACGCGGACGGCGTCGACGGCCTCCCCGGCGATGAACGGATCGTTGGCGATGAAGGCCTCGGCGCCGTCGAGTCCGCCCTCGGCGCGGACCAGCAGCAGCGCACCGGTGCCGTCGCCGTACGGACCGACCAGCAGCACGTTGCCGGCCTTGTTCTCCTCACCGAGCCATCGGCGGTGGTCGGGCCGCAGGCGGTCGCGGATCGCGGCCTTGGCCGGGCCGTAGCTGTAGTGGACTGCGAAGGTCGCCACGTGTGTCACTCCTGGGTGTCGGGGATCGGGGTTGTCGGTAGTAGCGGGGTCATCGGTAGCGGGGTCGTCGGGGAATCGGGTGTGGGGGATCGGCCGGCGGCTGCCGTCACGAGATCTCTGCCGGGGCGTGCAGGTCGGCGAGCATGCGGGTGTTGCCCAGCGTGTTGGGTTTGACGTAGCTGAGGTCGAGGAACTCGGCCACACCGGTGTCATACGAGCGGCACATCTCCTCGTAGACCTCCTTGGTCACCGGGGTCCCCTCGATCTCGCGGAATCCGTGACGACCGAAGAAGGCGGTCTCGAAGGTCAGGACGAACACCCGGTCGAGCTGCAGTTCCCGGGCGACGTCCATCAGCCGGCCGACCAGCAGGTGTCCGACACCGCGGCCGGAACAGTTGGAGTCGACGGCCACCGTGCGGACCTCGCCGAGATCGCTCCACAACACGTGCAGGGCACCGCAACCGACCACCGTGCCGTCGTCGTCGGCCACCCAGAACTCCTGCACCGACTCGTAGAGGGTGACGAGGTTCTTCTCCAGCAGGATGCGGCCGGCGTACTGGTCGATCAGCGCCTTGATGGTCGGGACATCGGAGGTGCGGGCGCGGCGGATGACGACGTCGGGTCGGGTGTCCGCGGGCTGCGGGGTGGGCTCCGGGGCACCGGTGGGTGCGGGATCGACGTCGTCATCGTTGTGCATGCGGTCAATCTTGCCCTCACCGGAACCGTTCGTGCTCGCAGGGCGACCGCTGTCCCGGGCGTGTCGGCCGGGGTGGCGCGGATCCGCCGACCGGTGCAGGTGTCCGGGCCGATACCCTGGTGATCGTGCGATCGAATGAGCGGCGGCCTGTGGCGACCCCCACCGACCGGGGTGCCTGCGCGTGACCGACCGGATGCGCCGGGCGGTGCACGAGCAGGGGCTGGCCGACATCGGGCGTGGACCCGATCACATCGCCGACCCCGTCGACCCGGTTCCGGTGGTCAACATCGCCAATGCGCTGACGGTGTTCCGGATCATCCTGGTCCCGGTGTTCGTCGTCGTGCTCTTCGTCGACGGCGGACACGACACGTGGTGGCGGGTCGCGGCGGCCCTGGTGTTCGGGGTGGCCGCGGTCACCGACCACATCGACGGCCGGCTGGCCCGCGGACGAGGCCTGGTCACCGATTTCGGCAAGATGGCCGATCCGATCGCCGACAAGGCCCTGATCGGGGCGGCGCTGGTCAGCCTGTCCATCCTCGGCGAGCTGACCTGGTGGGTCACCGCGATCATCCTGGTCCGCGAACTCGGTGTGACCGCCTTGCGGTTCTGGGTGCTGCGCCACGGCGTGATCCCGGCGAGCCGCGGCGGGAAGCTCAAGACACTGCTGCAGGCGATCGGCATCGGACTGCTGCTGTTCCCGCTGAGCGGTCTCTGGCACACGAGTGCGCTGGTGATCATGTGGCTGGCGGTGGTGATCACCGTGGCCACCGGCCTCGACTACGTCTGGCAGGCGATCCGGTTGCGTGCCGGGGCCCGCGCCGGCACTGCGCCCTGAGCGAACATCGGGCGAATCCGTCCGCGACGCGCCCCATACCGTGCGGCGACCACCGGCATCTTCGACTACTGTCGTCCACACCGCGCGACGATCATCGGCAGGGTGACGTCGGCACGATGGAGCCGGGAACGTGACGAACCGGGAACGCGAGAGCGCTCCCGGACGTTGCATCCATGGTCCGTCTCTCCCGTGATGGGTGGGCGGGCCGGGATTACGAGAGGAGACCCGATGGCGATGCTCTTGCGAGAGGCGCTCGGCGACAGTCTGCGCCGGGTTCGGACCCAGCAGGGCCGGACCTTGCGTGAGGTGTCCACCGATGCCCGGGTGAGCCTGGGATATCTGTCCGAGGTCGAACGCGGCCAGAAGGAGGCGTCGAGCGAACTGCTCGCCTCCATCTGTGATGCCCTTGATGTGGAGATCGCCGATCTGCTGCTCGAGGTGGGTGCGGCCATGCGGCCCGAACCCGTCGCGGTGGGTGCCGATGTGGTCGGTGTCGACCGGGATGCCGCCGTCGTGCCGGCCGGGGTCGACGCCGATGCGGCGATCGCCTCGAAGGTGGTCATCGCCGCACCCGAGGTCCATCACCGGGCCGCGACGCTCGCCGCGGCCTGAGGTCGCGCCGCTCGATCGACTGAATGGCGGTCGGCACCGCGGGTGGGTCCCGAGGCGCTAGATTGGTGTGCGAGGCTACGAGACCCAGAGCTGCGAACCCCTCAAGCCGCGATCTGGTGCTGTGCACATCCTGTTGCGGCACGGGGATCGTGAAACCCCGGAATGGAGTGGACGACAAGCATGGCGAACCCGTTCGTGAAGATGTGGCGCTACCTGATGGCACTCGGCAACGCGAAGATCGACGAGAACGCGGACCCGAAGATCCAGATCCAGCAGGCCATCGAGGACGCCCAGCGTCAGCACCAGGCGCTGTCGCAGCAGGCCGCCTCGGTGATCGGCAACCAGCGTCAACTGGAGATGAAGCTCAACCGTCAGCTCGAAGAGGTGGAGCGGCTGCAGGCCAACACCCGTCAGGCGCTGACCCTCGCCGACCAGGCCGCCGCGGCCGGTGACGTCCAGAAGGCGGGGGAGTACACCAACGCCGCCGAGGCCTTCGCCGCCCAGCTGGTGACCGCCGAGCAGAGCGTCGAGGACCTCAAGTCGCTGCACGACCAGTCGCTGCAGGCCGCGCAGCAGGCCAAGCAGGCCGTCGAACGCAACGCGATGATGCTGCAGCAGAAGCTCGCCGAGCGCTCCAAGCTGCTCAGCCAGCTCGAGCAGGCCAAGATGCAGGAGCAGGTCTCGGCCTCGCTGAACCAGATGAGCGAGCTGTCGGTGCCGGGTAACACCCCGAGTCTCGACCAGGTCCGCGAGAAGATCGAACGCCGCTACGCCAATGCGCTGGGTTCGGCCGAACTGGCCAAGAACTCGGTCCAGGGCCGGATGGCCGAGGTGGAGCAGGCGGGCATCCAGATGGCCGGGCACGCACGCCTCGAGCAGATCCGCGCGAGCATGTCCGGCGGGTCGCTGCCCGCCGGTGGTGCCGCCACCCCGAACATCGCCGCACCGGATGCCCAGCCCGCCGGACCGGGCCTGACCAAGCCCACCACCGAGCCCCCGCAGGCCGGCAACTGAAGGTCGCAATAGTCGCCGGCCCCGACGCCGGCCATGCCTTTCCTGCCTTCGCGCTTGCGGAACGTTTTGCCGCACAAGGCATCTCGGCGGTCGTCTACACCGGGTTGCAGTGGTATGACGTGGCCGCGGCCCGTGGTGTGGAGGTTGCCGAACTGCCGGGACTGCAGGCCACCGTCGACGATGACGACGAGGATGCGGGCGCCAAGCTGAGTGTGCGGGCGGCCCGGATGGCGGTCCACCTCGCGCCGGTCCTCGCCACTCGCGGCGTCGACCTCGTGATCTCCGACGTGATCACCGTCGCCGGGCTGTGGGCCGCCGAACTTGCCGGGATCCCGGCTATCGAGCTGTCCCCGCATCCGCTGTACCTGCCTTCGCGCGGCCTGCCGCCGATCGGGACCGGGATGGCCCCCGGGGTCGGTGTGCGGGGCCGGCTGCGGGACGGGCTGTTGCGCGCCGCGTCGAATGTCTCGGTGCGCACCGGTGATCGTCAGCGGGCCCGCGCACGCACCTCGATCGGGTTGTCGGCGCTGCCGCCGGCACCGCTGCGGATGGTGGCGACACTGCCCGAACTGGAGGTGCCGCGGCCCGACTGGCCGGAGTCGGCACACATGATCGGTCCCTTGCTGTGGGAACCCACCACCGAGGTGTTCACGCCGCCCCCGGGCGACGGTCCGCTGATCATGGTGGCACCGTCGACGGCGGTGATCGGCGCCGCCGACATGGTGTCGGTGGTGCTCGACGCACTACGGACCGTGGACGCCGAACCCGTTGTACGCGTGGTCATCTCGTCGCTCACTCCGCCGTCCGACGACGTTCTCGACGGCTATGGGCGCCCGGTGGTGGCCGGGTTGGGCCGACAAGATCTGCTGCTCGCCCAGGCCGACCTCGTCATCTGCGGTGGCGGGCACGGGATGCTGTCCAAGGCGTTGCTGGCCGGGGTGCCGGTGATCACCGTCCCGGGCGGTGGCGATCAGTGGGAGCTGGCCAACCGGGTCGCCCGGCAGGGCAGCGGGGTGCTGGTGCGTCCGCTGACCGTGGCGGCGGTGGCCGATGCCGTGCACCGGGTGCTCGGTGAGCCGTCGTATGCCCGCGCGGCGGCCCGGGTCGCCGCGAGTATCGCCGACGTGACCGATCCGGTCCGGATCGCGCGACGGCACGTCCGGGCGGATCCGCGGTACTCCCGGGATGGAGAGCAAGGAGACATGTGACGATGCGATTGACCGAGTTCACCGAACGGATCACCGAACAGTTCGGCACGATGTCGGCCGATGCGATCCTCACCGACCATGTGCTCACCGAGCTCGGCGGCCGTACCGGCGCCCAGGCGATCGAGGCGGGGGTGGACCCGCGGGATGTGTGGGTGGCGATCTGCCGGGACTTCGACGTGCCCCGTCACCTGTGGTGATGTGGTCTTCGGGCGGCCGGGTCGGATGACCGGCCGCGGGGGATTCGCAGGGTGATCGACGGTGATCGCCGGCCATGGCGATCGTGCGTTTCCGATGCGACACGCGGCATGTCCTACTTGTCATCGAACAGATGTTCCCTCATCCTGGAGGAAGGCGGAACCGTGGCGGGTGTCCGTGCGTCAAATGAAATTGTCGGACCCGTTGCGTAGCGTGCGTTGCGACATCGGCAATCGCTTACGCGATGGCAACGGCAACCCGCAGATCGGATACGTATGAACACCCCCCGGAAGCCCCGGCGGACGACTCGAGGAGAGACCATGGCAGCAGCACCCCAGGATCGTGAGAAGGCCCTCGATCTGGCCTTGGCCCAGATCGACAAGAGCTTCGGCAAGGGATCGGTGATGCGACTCGGTGAGGAGACGCGCCAGCCGATCGAGGTGATCCCCACCGGTTCCATCGCCCTGGACGTCGCGCTCGGTATCGGCGGACTGCCCCGCGGCCGCGTCGTCGAGATCTACGGCCCGGAGTCGTCGGGTAAGACCACCGTGGCCCTGCACGCCGTCGCCAATGCCCAGGCCCAGGGCGGTATCGCGGCGTTCATCGACGCCGAGCACGCCCTCGACCCCGACTACGCGGCGCGTCTCGGCGTCGACACCGACGCCCTGCTGGTGTCGCAGCCCGACACCGGTGAGCAGGCCCTCGAGATCGCGGACATGCTGATCCGTTCCGGCGCCCTGGACATCCTGGTCATCGACTCGGTGGCCGCGCTGGTGCCCAAGGCCGAGATCGAGGGCGAGATGGGCGACTCGCACGTGGGTCTGCAGGCCCGCCTGATGAGCCAGGCGCTGCGCAAGATGACCTCGGCGCTGAGCAACTCCAAGACCACCGCCATCTTCATCAACCAGCTGCGCGAGAAGATCGGCGTGATGTTCGGTTCGCCGGAGACCACCACCGGCGGTAAGGCCCTGAAGTTCTACTCGTCGGTGCGTCTGGACGTCCGCCGGATCGAGACCCTCAAGGACGGCACCGACGCGGTCGGTAACCGTACCCGTGTCAAGGTCGTCAAGAACAAGGTCGCCCCGCCGTTCAAGCAGGCCGAGTTCGACATCCTCTACGGCCAGGGGATCAGCAAGGAGGGCTCGCTCATCGACATGGGTGTGGCCGAGGGCTTCATCCGCAAGTCGGGCTCGTGGTTCACCTACGAGGGCGACCAGCTGGGCCAGGGCAAGGAGAACGCCCGCAAGTACCTGCGGGAGAACACCGATGTCCGCGACGAGATCGAGAAGAAGATCAAGGAGAAGCTCGGCATCGGCGCCACCGTCGACGCCGACGACGTCGCCCCGGCTCCGGTCGAGTTCTGATCGGAACCGTCATCGATCCGCACGACACGACGAGCCCGGACACCGACGGACGCAAGCAACCCAGCGCCTGGGATGCGGCACTGCGTCTGCTCGGGGTACGGGCTCGTTCCCGTAACGAGATGCGTGAGCGGCTGACGCGCCGGGGATTCGACGCCGACACCGTCGACGACGTGATGGCCCGCCTGGACAAGGCCGGCCTGCTCGACGACGAGGACTTCGCGACCGAATGGGTGCGGTCCCGTGGCGCCAACTCCGGACGTGGTCGGGTGGCGCTGCGGCACGAACTCAAGGCGAAGGGCGTCGACGCATCCACCATCGAGTCGGCGCTGTCCGACATCGACCCCGACGACGAGCGGGCCGTCGCGCGCCGGCTGGTCGACCGCAAGCTCACACCGCGGGTGATCGACGAGGCCATCGCCGACCGCACGGCTCGCGACAAACAGTTCCGGCGGCTGGCCGGGATGCTCGTGCGTCGCGGCTACCCGCAGTCGATGGCCCTCGACGTGGTCGGTGAGGCCCTGAACGAAGCGCTCGCCGACCACTGACCGAAACGCTGACGCTGTCACCTCGGCGAAGCGACGATGATGTCACCCGAAGCGAAGCGCTCGCCGACCATTCGATGGTCGGCGAGCGCTTCGGTGTGTCGGGGTCGAGGTGCGGGAGGTCTACTTCCCGAAGGTCGGCAGGTTCTCCGAGGCCGCGATGTCGGCGGTTCCCGGATCGGGTGCGGCCGTCTTGCGACGCCCCTGCCGCAGGGTCTTCTCGACGAAGGTGGCCAGCGACGACAGCCCGAAGTTGATCACGATCATCACGATCGCGACGACGATCAGCGCGGGCAGGTAGTTGCCGTAGTACGACGCCGACTGGATACCCGAGCGGACCACCTCGACGTATCCGATCGCATACCCGAGGGCGGAGTCCTTCAGGGCGATCACCATCTGCGAGATGAGTGCCGGGAGCATCGCGGTGATCGCCTGGGGGAGCAGGATGATCCGCATCATCTGCGACTTCCGTAGCCCCAGGGCCATCGACGCCTCGGTCTGTCCCTTCGGCAGGGACTGGATACCCGAGCGCAGGATCTCGGCCATCACCGATCCGTTGTACAGCGTCAGGCCGGTGACCACCGCGGCGAATGCCAGCTGCGACGACGGGAACACCGCGTAGTCGGCGAACAGGTAGTAGGCGAAGATCATCAGGATCAGCACCGGGATGGCGCGGAACACCTCGACGAACAGACCGGCGAGGGCTCGCACCCACGCGTGATCGGACAGCCGGCCGATGCCGAGCACCGAGCCGAGGATCATCGCGAGCACGATCGACAGCAGCGCCGCCTTCAGCGTGCCCCACAGGCCGGGCAGGATGTAGGTGGTCCAGGTGGTTCCGATGATGAACGGATTCCACTTCTCGGAGGTGAGCTGGTCGTTGCCGGCCAGCACCACGAGCACGTAGGCGACCACGGCGATGATGATCGCCACGAACACCACCGCGATGATCGCGTTGCGGATCCTGGCCTTCGGCCCGGGCGCGTCGTAGAGGACTGTTGCACCGCTCATCGCTTCACCGCCAGTCGCTTGGCGAGGTAGCCGAAGACGGCGCCCTCGAGAAGGGTGATGATCATGAATCCGACCGCGATGATGATGAAGATCGCGACGATCTGATCGGAGTACGACTCGATCTCCTCCTTCATCAGCAGTGACGCCTCACTGACACCGATCACCGAGGCGATCGTGGTGTTCTTGGTCAGTGCGATGAGCACACTGCCCAGTGGGCCGATCACCGCCCGCATCGCCTGGGGGAGCACGATGATGCCGAACACCTGGGTGAACGGCAGGCCCAGGGAGCGGGCCGCCTCGGCCTGACCGATCGGGACGGTGTTGAATCCCGACCGCAACGTCTCACAGACGAAGGTGGCGGTGTAGAGGATGAAGCCGGTCACCGCCAGTCAGAAGTTGTTGTTCTTGATGAAGTTCTCGTTGTCGGGGGCCAGGGCCAGACCGAGGTTCTGGTAGAGGCCGATCGAACAGAACAGCACGATCAGGGTCAGCGGGGTGTTGCGGACGATGTTGACGTAGGTCGCCCCGAACCAGCGCATCACCGGCACCGGCGACACCCGCATCGCGGCGAGCGCCACACCCAGGATCAGCGATCCGATCGCCGACCAGAAGGTCAGTTGGATGGTCACCCAGAATGCGGGCCACAGCTGTGGCCCCATGTCGGACCAGAGTTCACTCATCTGTGTTCACCTCGATTCAGCTCAGGCCCGCCGGGCACGGCGTGGGGGTCGTGGTCGGATCGGTGATGCTCTCGACTGTCTCGACACTCGGGGAGGGGAAGAACTTGTACTGGGAGTCGTGCTCGGCGCGGGCGATCATCTCGTCGACGTAGGCGTTGCCGATGGCCTCGCGCAGGGCCTTGTCCCAGGCTCCGGTCTCGATCATCTTCTGGAGCGCCTTGTTCACCGCGACCACGGCGTCGGGGTACTGCTTGGCCATGCCGATGCCGTAGTTCTCCTTGGAGAACGGGGTTCCGGCGGTCTTGAGCACGTCCTTGACGCAGGCGTCCTTGGGGTAGGTCATCCCGACGATCTTGAACTCGCCCGGGTAGAAGTTGGCGTAGCCGGCGAGGATCACCTCGTCGGTGGTCATGGCGTCGACCTTGCTCCGGCGCAACGCCTCCACACACGAGGAGTACGAGTCGTACTCCTGTAGCTGCACCGACGGCAACTGCGCCTTGACGTTCTGTGCGGGCGTCGAACCGGTGACCGAGCAGAGCTTCTTGTGGCCGGTGTCGAGGTCGGTGAGCGAGGTGATCGAGTCGTCGTCGGAGCGGACGAGCAGACCCTGGTAGTTGATCAGGTAGGGCCCGGCGAAGTCGACCTTCTTGGCGCGGGCTGCGTTGATCGAGTAGGTGGCGGCGATCATGTCGACCTCACCGTTGTTGATCAGCGTCTCGCGCTGCGCCGACGGTGTCTCGCGCCAGGTGATCTCCGGGTGTCCCACCCCGAGCTCGTCGGCGATGTGGTTGACCACGTAGGTCGACACCGACGGATCGAAGCCGGTCACCGTCTTGTCGGGATTGCGGATGCCGAGACCGGGCTGGTCGTACTTGGTGCCGAGGGTGACCTTGCCGCTGCGTATCGACTCGATCAGGTTGCGGGGTTCGGTGTTGCCGCAGGCGGTCAGGGTGGCCGCGAGCAGTGCCCCCACCACCACGATCAGACCGACGACACCCCTGGTCCTGGTGCGGCTGGTGTTCGGTGTGCGCCCCATGTCAGTGGCCCAGGATCTTGCCGAGGAAGTCCTTGGCCCGGTCGGTCTTGGGATGGTCGAAGAAGGTGTCCGGGTCGGTGTCCTCGATGACGGCACCGTCGGCCATGAAGATCACCCGGTCGGCGGCCTGGCGGGCGAATCCCATCTCGTGGGTCACCACGAGCATGGTCATGCCCTCCTTGGCCAGCGACACCATCACGTCGAGGACCTCGTTGACCATCTCCGGGTCGAGGGCCGAGGTGGGCTCGTCGAACAGCATGATCTTGGGGTTCATCGCCAGTGCGCGGGCGATCGCGACGCGCTGCTGCTGACCACCCGACAACTGGGCGGGGTACTTGTCCTTCTGGCTGGCGATGCCCACCCGATCGAGGAGCTCGAGGGCGCGGGCGTTGACCTCGGACTTGCCCTGTTTGCGCACCTTGGTGGGTGCCAGGGTGACGTTCTGCAGGATCGTCTTGTGGGCGAACAGGTTGAACGACTGGAAGACCATCCCGACGTCGGCGCGCAGCCGGGCGAGGTCCTTGCCCTCGGCGGGCAGCGACTTCCCCTCGATCCGGATGTCGCCGGAGTCGATGGGTTCGAGCCGGTTGATGGTGCGACACAGCGTCGACTTACCCGAACCCGACGGGCCGAGGACGACGACGACCTGGCCCCTGGGCACCTCGAGATTGATGTCCTTGAGGACATGCAGTTCCCCGAAATGCTTCTGTACGTCCTTCATCGCGATCATCGGAGGAGCGGTGGCGGTGGCCGACGGCTCCGGTACCTGGGTCGGTGATCCGGTCATATTCTCCAGACCCTAGCGAGTCCACCCGGTGGCGTGCTGGTTAACGACACGCACTTTTTCTCCGATGTAACCGAATCGGCGCATGCGGTGACCCGACGAGGCGATTTGCGTACGCCACGTACCCTGGATCGATGTGAGCATCTCCCTGTCCGAGCCGGCTGTCGGCGCCGACGAGCGCACCGGCTCGGTGCGCAGTTATCAGGTCCGAACCTACGGCTGCCAGATGAACGTGCACGATTCCGAGCGCATCGCGGGTCTCCTCGAAGACGCCGGGTACGTGCGGGCCGACGCCGACGACGACGCGGACCTGGTCGTGTTCAACACCTGCGCCATCCGCGAGAACGCCGACAACAAGCTGTACGGCAACCTCTCGCACCTCGCCCCGGTCAAGCAGCGCCGCCCCGGCATGCAGATCGCCGTCGGCGGCTGCCTCGCCCAGAAGGACAAGGACGTCGTCCTCAGTCGCGCCCCGTGGGTGGACGTGGTGTTCGGCACGCACAACATCGGTTCGTTGCCGGCCCTGCTCGACCGGGCCCGCCACAACGAGGCGGCACAGGTCGAGATCCGCGACGCCCTCGAAGCGTTCCCGTCGACCCTGCCGGCCAAGCGTGACTCCGCCTACTCCGGCTGGGTGTCGGTGTCGGTCGGCTGCAACAACACCTGCACGTTCTGTATCGTCCCGTCGCTGCGCGGCAAAGAGGTCGACCGTCGCCCGGGCGACGTCCTCGCCGAGGTCCAGGCGCTCGTCGACGCCGGTGTGCTCGAGGTGACCCTGCTCGGCCAGAACGTCAACGCCTACGGGATGTCCTTCGCCGATCCGGATCAGCCCCGCAACCGCGGCGCGTTCGCCGAACTGCTGCGCGCCTGCGGCGACATCGACGGCCTCGAACGCGTGCGGTTCACCTCGCCGCATCCGGCGGAGTTCACCGACGACGTGATCGAGGCGATGGCCCAGACCCCCAATGTGTGCCCGCAGCTGCACATGCCGCTGCAGTCCGGCTCGGACCGCGTGCTGCGCGCCATGCGCCGCAGCTACCGGCGCACCAAGTTCCTCGGCATCCTCGAGAAGGTGCGGTCGGCGATGCCGCATGCGGCGATCACCACCGACATCATCGTCGGCTTCCCGGGTGAGACCGAGGAGGACTTCGCCGAGACCCTCGACGTGGTGGCGCAGGCCCGCTTCTCCAGTGCCTTCACCTTCCAGTACTCGCCGCGCCCGGGTACACCGGCCGCGACCATGGCCGATCAGGTGCCGCCGGAGGTGGTCCGCGACCGCTACCAGCGTCTGATCGCGTTGCAGGAGAGCATCTGTCTGTCGGAGAACCAGGCGATCGTCGGCCGTGAGGTGGAACTGCTGGTGACCGCCGACGCGAACCGCAAGTCCGCCGACGCCCATCGCATGACCGGACGCGCCCGCGACGGCCGTCTGGTGCACTTCCGGCCGGGCGAGTTCGCCCCGGCAATCCGTCCGGGCGACATCGTCACCACCGTGGTGACCGACGCCGCACCGCACCATCTGATGGCCGACGCCGGGATCGGCACGCATCGGCGCACGCGCGCCGGTGATGCCGTGGAGGCCAGCCGGACCCCCACCACACCGCCGGTCGGTGTGGGACTGGGCATCCCCGGCATCGGCCCGAGTACTTCCGTCGCCACCGGCGGCAGCTGCGAATCCGGGGGCTGTGGTGTGCCCGCCGGGGAAACGAGGACATGGTGAGCGACAGCGACGAGACCAATCGGGGCGAGGACGGCCGGGCAGATCTCGCCCCCGCCGATGCCCTGGCCGGATACGAGAAGGATCTGCGCCGCGCCGAACGCAAGGTCGCCGGTGAGATCGACCCCGGTGCCCGCGGCATCGTCGTCGCGGTGGCAGTGCTGGTGGCGATGGTGTCGTTGGTGCTGCCGCACACCGGGTCGGCCAACGGCCTGGATGTGCTGACCATGTCCCCGGATGCGATCACCGAGCGTGTCGCGATCACCTCGCGGGTGTTCGTGTGGCTCGTGGTGGTCTTCGGCATCGGGTTCTCGATGCTGGCGCTGCTGACCCGACGCTGGGTCCTGGCCTGGATCGCCCTGTGCGGCTGTGCGATCGCCTGTGTGGCGGGCATGCTGGCCTGGTGGACCCGCAACACCCCCGGTGTGGGCGGTGTGGAACCGCCGTCGGGTGTGGGCGTGGGTCTGATCCTGGGCTGGATCGCGGTCTTCGTACTGACCTTCCACTGGTCGCGGGTGGTCTGGGCGCGCAGCAGCTACCACCTGGCCCTCGAACAGCAGCGTCGCCAGGAGAACGCGGCCCGCGAGGCGGCGACCCTGAGTCTCTACAAACGCCTCGACGCGGCCGCGGAAGCGGCGAAGAACGACGACAAGGACTGAGTTCCGACCCGCTGGGTGTCCGACCATCTCTGAGGTGGTCGCCTGCGGTGTTCGGCCTGCGGAGATTTCGACACGTCTCGTCGCTGCGCTCCTCGTCGGCTCGATCAGCGTTGGGGGTGCCCGCCGTTGGAGGTGGTCGCCCCGGGTGTTCGGCGTGCGGAGATTTCGGCACGTCTCGTCGCTGCGCTCCTCGTCGGCTCGATCAGCGTTGGGGGTGCCCGCCGTTGGAGGTGGTCGCCCCGGGTGTTCGGCGTGCGGAGATTTCGGCACGTCTCGTCGCTGCGCTCCTCGTCGGCTCGATCAGCGTTGGGGGTGCGCGGTCGCTTGGTGACGGTGATCGGCTGAGGAGACGGTGTCGCTGTCTGATGCCCGCCGTCGGGGGTGCGAGGCCGGTCGGACGCACTCGGCCCCGAGACCATGTGGTCTCGGGGCCGAGTGCGTCGGAGTACGGGGTGTCAGCGGTCGGCGATCGCGCTCTGCGCGGCCTGCGCCCACTCCTGCCACTGGGAGGCCTGCTCGCGCAGCTTCTGCGCCTCGCGGCCCTTGCCACGCTCGTCGGCCTTGCGGGCCTGCTCCTCGAGCTGGGCGGCGCGATCGGCGAACTGCGCCGCACGGGCCAGCGCCTCGGGATCGGTGCGCTGCCACTGGGCGTTCTCGGCGTCGCGGATCTTCTTCTCCAGGCTGCGCGCACGCCCCTCGAGGGAATGCATCTGCTCGCGCGGCACCTTGCCGATCTCGTCCCACCGGTCCCGGAACTCCCGGAACTCGCGGCGTGCGGCCTCGAGATCCGGGGCCGCCCCGATCGACTTCTCGGCGGCGTCGAGCAGCTGCGCCTTGGCCTCGCCGTTCGCGGTGAACTCGGCGTCGCGCTCGGTGGCGACCGCATTGCGGGCGGCGAAGAACACGTCCTGAGCCGCCTTGAATCGCTGCCACAGCGCCTCGTCGGCGTCGCGGGGCGCCCGGCCGGCCGCCTTCCACTCGGTCAGCAGATCGCGGAACTTGCCCGCGGTGGGACCCCAGTCGGTGGACGACGAGAGCGCCTCGGCCTCGGTGATCAGTTCTTCCTTGCGGGCCTTGGCCCCGGCACGGACCCGGTCGAGCTCGGCGAAGTGCGCGCCGCGCCGACGATTGAACGCATCGCGTGCCTTGGCATACCGCTTCCACAGCACGTCGTCGGTCTTGCGGTCGATGCCCTTGATCGACTTCCACTCGTCGAGGATCGCGCGCAGGCGATCGCCGGCCACCTTCCACTGGGTGGAGTCGGCGCCGATGCTCTCGGCCTCGGCGGCCAGCTCCTCCTTGCGGGCGATCGCCGCCGACCGGGCCTGTTCCTTCTCGGCCTTGAGGGTGTCGGCGACCTCGTCGGCCGCACCGACGATCTTCGACAGTCGCTTCTCGAGCGCGTCGATGTCACCGATCACGGCGGCGTCGGGCAGCGAATCGAGCAGGTGCTTCGCGGCGAGCTGGGACTTCTTCGGGTCACCGGACCGGGCGGCGAGGCGTTCCTCGAGGATCTCGACCTCGGTGGCCAGGTCGTCGAATCGCCGGGCGAAATGCGTCAGACCGTCCTCGCGGGAGCCGGCCTGCCACTCGCCGATCCGGCGCTCACCGGCGGATGTGGTCAGCCAGACCACGCCCTCGTCGTCGATCCGGCCGTACCGATGCGGGTCGGTGGCCTGCACCGGGATCGGGGTGACCGGCCCGGCAGGTGCCGGCCGTGGCCGTGGACCCGGTTTGGGTCCGGGTTTCGGGCCCGGACGCGGTGCCGGGGAGGTCCCGGATTCCGACGTGGTCGCCGGTGCCGCTGTGTTCTCGGCGTCCGTGCCGTCGGTGTTCTGTTCTCCGGTCATCGCAGGTGCCCTCCCGCATCGTGGTTGCCGCGCGTCACGGCTGCCGGTCACTGTCGTGTCCCGGCCCGCACCGATGTGCGCCGGGATCTTCCCCATTCAAGCAGCCCAGCGGCAGTTATGGGGCCACAGCCGGGCAATGTCGTCTCTCCGGTGGGTCGTCGCAGGTGTGCTACTCGGCGGCCGCGGGTGTTCGACGAGGCTGCCGGGGGACGCTGCCGAGCGATCGTGCGGCCGGGTCGACTAGCGTCGTTGACGTGCTTGCGTCCGTGGTCTTCGTCCCCAGCGCGCCCCTACTGGTCCCCGAACTGGCCGGTCCCGAGGCCACCGACACGGCCCCGGTCCGCGATGCCGTGCTGGCCGCGGTGACCGCTGCGACCCCGGGCGTGTCGTCCTGGATCGCGATCGGTGCGGCCGACGAGGGGACCGGCGCCATCGACGGTGTCGGTCATGCAGATCCCGACGGTCCCGATCCCGACGGTGCAGATCTCGACTGTGCGGATCGGGCACGGATCGACGCGGGTCAACCGGCGAGCGGGACGTTCGCGCGCTTCGGGGTGGACCTGTCGGTGCGCCTGAGCACCCGTGGCGTGCCGACCGCCCCCGGGCCGCTCGATCCCTGCCTGCCGTTGTCCATGCTGATCGCCGGCTGGTTACGCGGGCAGATGGGTGTCGAGTCGATCCGGCCGGTGACGGTGGCCCCGGCCGCGGATCCGGCCCACTGCGCCGACATCGGCGCCGCACTCGCGTCATGTGTCGACTCCGATCCGGCCCCGGTGGGCGTGCTGGTCGTCGGCGACGGCGCCACCGCCCTGTCGGCCAAGGCCCCGGGCGGCGGACTGCGTGCGGAAGCCGTTGCGTTGCAACAGGACATCGACGGAGCCCTCGGTTCGGCCGATCGTGGTGCGCTCGCCCGTCTGACCGATGCGGACTGCCGCGACGTGGGCGTGGGCGGCCGGCCCGCATGGCAGGTCGCCGCGGCGCTGGTCGGTGATCGTCCGGTCCGCAGCGATGTCCACTACGCCGGCGCGCCGTTCGGCGTCGGCTATGTGGTCGCCACGTGGACGCCGTGAGCCCGGTGACCGGCCCGGTGCCGGTGGCCGTGGTCGGTCCCACCGCGGTCGGCAAGTCCGATCTCGCGCTCGACCTTGCCGAGGCGCTCGACGGGGAGATCGTCAACATCGATGCGATGCAGCAGTACCGCGGCATGGACATCGGGACCGCGAAACTCCCGCCGGCGCAGCGGCGCGGCATCCCACACCACCAGATCGACGTCCTCGACGTCACCGAGACGGCGACCGTCGCGCAGTACCAGGTGGCGGCGACCGCCGACATCGAGAGACTGCGTGCGGCCGGCCGGACACCGGTGATCGTCGGCGGGTCCATGCTCTACATCCAGGGGTTGCTCGACGACTGGCGGTTCCCGGCCACCGACCCGCAGGTCCGCGCACGCTACGAGGCGCTGCTCACCGAGATCGGGGTGGGCGCGCTGCATCGTCGGCTCGCCGAGGTCGATCCGGCCGCGGCCGCGGCGATCCTCGACACCGACGGCCGACGGATCGTGCGGGCCCTCGAAGTGGTGGAGATCACCGGGCAGCCGTTCGCGGCATCGGCGCCGGTCATCGGCGAACCCCGGTGGGGCACCAGGATCCTCGCGCTCGACCGGGAGACCGCCGAACTCGACGAGCGGATCGCCCGCCGTACCCGGGCGATGTTCGCCGACGGTCTGGTCGACGAGGTGGCCGCGCTCGCCGAGATCGGCCTGCGCGACGGTGTCACGGCCCGCCGGGCGATCGGCTACGCCCAGGTCCTCGCCGCACTCGACGGCGAGTACGACCTCGCGCACGCCGAGGAACTCACCTTCATCGGGACCCGACGCTACGTTCGCCGCCAACGGCGCTGGTTCCGTCGCGATCACCGGCTGATCTGGCTCGATGCCGCCGTCGGCGACCTCACCGCGCGCGCCGTCGCCGCACTCGGCGATCCACCTGCCTGACGCCCTCGCCGAACCGCCGGTCCAGGCGAGGCGGGCGCGCGGCCGGCGGCGCTCGGCTCGCTACCCTGGTGGGGTGAACAGCGATCAGGCGTGGGAGTTCGTCAAAGGCCACGGCACCCAGAACGACTTCGTGATCCTCACCGATCCGGCCGCCGAACTCGACCTGCCCACCGAGGTGGTCGCCGCGATCTGTGACCGGCAGCGGGGGATCGGCGCCGACGGGTTACTGCGCGTCGCCCGTGCCGGCGCCCTGGTCGCCGCGGGCACCCTCGCCGCGCTGCCCGCCGGGGTGTCACCCGACGACTGGTTCATGGACTATCGCAACGCCGACGGCTCGATCGCCGAGATGTGCGGCAACGGGGTCCGGGTCTTCGCCCACTACGTCCGCGCCACCGGACTCGCCGGCACCGACGAGTTCACCGTCGGCTCGCGTGCCGGGGCACGGCCGGTGATCGTGCACTCCTTCGATACCCAGGACGCCGACGTCAGCGTGCAGATGGGTCCCGCCCGGCTCGGCGTGGACTCGTCGGTCACCATCGGGTCCGACCTCTACCGCGGCATCGCGGTGGACGTGGGCAACCCGCATCTGGCCTGTGTGGTCCCCGGCCTCGACGCCGATGCCCTGGCCGCGGTCGATTTCGGCACGGGCGTACAGATCGATTCCCAGGTGTTCCCGCACGGCACCAATGTCGAACTGCTCACCGTCCCCACCGAGGCCGACGGCCGCCTGCACGCCCGGATGCGGGTCTTCGAACGCGGTGTCGGCGAGACCCGCAGCTGCGGAACCGGGCTGGTCGCCGCGGCCGCCGCGGGCTTCGCCCACCGCGGGGAATCGACCGGTGAGATCACCATCGACGTGCCCGGCGGGCGCGTGCAGATCCAGATCCTGCCCGACGACGCGTGGCTGCGCGGGCCGTCGGCACTGGTCGCCGACGGACGCTTCCGACCCGGCTGGACCGCCACCGCGATCCCCGCCCCGGAGGTGACGGCCGGTGCCGTCGGGGACTAAATCAGGTGCTCGACGACGTTGATCCATGCGACCATGGAAGGCGTATGACGACATCAACTCATCTTTCGAACACCGACGGCCCCGACCGCGACGACGTCCGGAACCCGGACACCGCTGCGCATGACTCGTCCGATCCCGGCCGTTCAGACCCCATCGATCGAGATACCGCCCTGGCCGGTCTGCACGGGCTGACCACGCACCGGGCCGACGATCCGACCACCGGTGAACTCCAGCTCTCCGACCGTGCATCGCTGCAGCGTGTCGCGGGCCTGTCCACCGAGCTCACCGACGTCACCGAGGTCGAGTACCGACAGCTACGCCTCGAACGCGTGGTCCTGGTCGGCGTGTGGACCACCGGTACCTCCGCCCAGGCACACGCGGCCATGACCGAGCTGGCCGCCCTCGCCGAGACCGCGGGCTCGCAGGTCCTCGACGCGGTGATCCAGCGGCGCCAGACGCCGGACCCGGCCACCTACATCGGTTCGGGCAAGGCCGAGGAGCTGCACGACATCGTCGGCTCCACCGGCGCCGACACCGTGATCTGCGACGGTGAGCTCACCCCCGCACAGCTGACCGCCCTGGAGAAGGTGGTCAAGGTCAAGGTGATCGACCGGACCGCCCTGATCCTCGACATCTTCGCCCAGCACGCCACCTCCCGGGAGGGCAAGGCGCAGGTGTCGCTGGCGCAGATGGAGTACATGCTCCCGCGTCTGCGTGGCTGGGGTGAGTCGATGTCCCGGCAGGCCGGTGGTCGCGCCGGCAGCAACGGCGGTGTGGGCCTGCGTGGTCCGGGTGAGACCAAGATCGAGACCGATCGCCGTCGTATCCGCGAACGGATGGCCAAGCTGCGCCGCGAGATCCGAGAGATGAAGACCGCGCGGCTGACCAAGCGCGCGGCCCGTCATCGTGGGTCGGTGCCGCAGCTGACCGTCGCCGGATACACCAACGCCGGCAAGTCGAGCCTGGTCAACGCGATGACCGGCTCCGGTGTGCTGGTCCAGGATGCACTGTTCGCCACCCTGGACCCCACCACGCGCCGCGCCACCCTCGACGACGGCCGCGAGGTGGTCTTCACCGACACCGTGGGCTTCGTGCGGCATCTGCCCACCCAGCTCGTCGAGGCGTTCCGCTCGACTCTGGAAGAGGTGGTCGACGCCGATCTGCTGTTGCACGTCGTCGACGGCAGCGACCAGTTCCCGCTCGAACAGATCGCCGCGGTCCGCCAGGTGATCAACGAGGTGGTCGCCGAGGACGACGCCACCCCGCCACCGGAACTGCTGGTGATCAACAAGATCGACGCCGTCGACGCGCTGCGCATGGCCGAACTGCGGGCCGCGGTCCCCGGTGCGGTATTCGTCTCCGCCCGCACCGGCGAGGGACTGCCGGAGCTGTTCGAGCGCGTGCGTGACCACGTGCGCCGCTCCGACGTGGAGCTGACCCTCGCGGTGCCGTTCACCCGCGGCGACGTGATCTCCCGCATCCACCGCGAAGGGGAGGTGCTCTCGGCCGAACACGACGCCGACGGCAGCATCCTGCGCGTGCGGGTCCCCGAGGCGCTGGCCGGTGAACTCGCCGGCCTCGCCGTCGAGCCCGCCGCCACCTGAACCGAGGGTCCGGCGAAACCGCGCCGAACCCGCACCGACGACGAAGGCCGCCCATCCGGGAGAACCCGGGTGGGCGGCCTTCGCGTCTCGGCCGGCCGCGCGTCCGCTACTCGGCGTCGAGATCCTTGGCGACCAGCTCGGCGATGGTCGCCAGGACCTCCGCGTCGTCGGCGCTGACCACGATGTTGGTGCCCTTCTCGGCGCCCAGGGTCATGATCATCAGCGCGGAGCCCGCATCCACGGGTTCTCCGCCCTCGAGCGAGAGGGTGACGGGGACGGCTGCGCCGGCAGCGGCGTCGGCGATGATGGTGGCGGGACGGGCGTGCAGACCGACGGCCGATCCGACGGCAACGGTGGTGCTGGGCATGGTTTCTGACTCCTCGGGTGGAAGGGATCGAGCGAATTGACGGTGATGGTTCGGGGCGGGTGATCGATCAGGCCGGCACCGCCTCGAGATCCGGGGCGGACACCGCAGCACGAGTGTGACCGAACTGCTTGGCCGCGATCACGCACACCGCCGACAAGAGTGTGCCCGCCGCCAGGGCGACGAGGAACCACCACCAGGCGTTCATCGCGAAGAACACGAAGATGCCGCCGTGCGGTGCCCGCAGCTCGACGCCGAAGGCCATGATCAGGGCGCCGGACAGGGCGCCACCGGCCATCATCGACGGGATCACGCGGAAGGGGTCGGTCGCGGCGAACGGGATGGCGCCCTCGGAGATGAACGATGCGCCCAACAGCCATGCGGCCTTGCCGTTCTCCCGTTCCGGCTCACTGAACAGTCGCGGCCGCAGCACGGTGGAGGCCAGGGCGAGGGCGAGCGGCGGGACCATACCCGCGCACATCACCGCGGCCATGATCTCGTACTGCGCGGCTCCGGCGGTGGCGGTGTCGGCGATGCCGGCGGTCGCGAACAGGTAGGCGGTCTTGTTGACCGGTCCGCCGAGGTCGAAGCACATCATCAGGCCGAGCACGATACCCAGGACGATCGCCGACCCGCCGCTCATGCTGTTGAGGCCGGAAGTCATCTGCTCGGTGATCCATGCCAGCGGCTTGCCGAGGAACATGAACAGCACCGCGCCGATGATCATCGAACCGAACAGCGGGATGATCACCACAGGCTGCAGGCCACGTGCCCACTGCGGCAACGGGATTCGAGAGATCCACAGGCACACGACACCGGCCAGCAGGCCGCCGATCAGGGCGCCGATGAAGCTCGCGCCGACGGCCAGCGAGACCAGGCCGGCGACGAATCCGGGTGCGATACCGGGACGGTCGGCGATCGCGAAGGAGATGTATCCGGCGAGTACCGGGACCGCGAGTCCGAGGGCGAGGTTGCCGATCGCGAAACTCACCGCACCCAGATACTGGCCCAGTCCGCCCGGCGGCAGATCCCAGAGACTGCTGTGCAGTGCGTAGTAGGTGGCATCGCTCATCGACGAGTCGACGACGCTGTTGGCGATCTCGTATCCGGCGAGCAGGAAGCCCAGGGCCATCAGCAGACCGCCGGCCGCGACGAACGGGATCATGTAGCTGACACCGGTCATCAGGGCCTGCTGGGTGCGCTTGCCCAGGCCGGGTTCACCCGACCCGGTGGCCTGCCCGTCCGCCTCGTCACCGTCGCCACCGCGGACGACGGCCGCATGCGGGTTGCCGGCTGCGGCGACCGCCTCGGCGATCATGGTGTCGGGCTCGTTGATCGCACGCTTGACGCCCGAGGCGATCACCGGCTTGCCGTGGAAGCGGGCCTTGCCCTTGACGCCCACGTCGGTGGCGAAGATGACCGCATCGGCGCCGGCGATCACGTCGGAGGTGAACGGGGTGGTGCCCGACGAGCCCTGCGGCTCCACGTGGAAGTCCACCCCGGCGCGTTCGGCGGCGTAGCGCAGGGCGTCGGCGGCCATGTAGGTGTGTGCGATACCGGTGGGGCAGGCGGTGATCGCGACGATCGACAGGCGCTTGTCGGCGGCCGGCGCGTCCGAGGTGGCGGGTGCGGTGGCCGCAGCCGGGGCGGACTCGACCGGTGCCGCCGGGGCGGCGGCTGCGGGCTCGGCTGCGGGCTTGGCTGCGGGAGCCGCCGGGGAGATGGCCTCCTCGACCAGGGCGACGATGTCGGCGTCGGTCTTCGCCGCCCGCAGTGCGGTGACGAAGTCGGGGCGGACGAGCGCGCGGGCCAGTGAGCTGAGCAGCTTCATGTGCTCGGATGCGCCGCCCTCGGGTGCGGCGATCAGGAAGACCAGATCGGCGGGGCCGTCGGGAGCGTCGAAGTTCACCGGTGCCGACAGCCGGGCCATCGCCAGGCTCGCCTGCGTCACCGAGGCGACCCGCGCATGAGGGATGGCGATGCCGCCGGGGAGGCCGGTGGCCGACTTGGCCTCCCGGGCCAGGGCGGCGTCGGCGAGCTCGCGGACGTCGGTGGTGCGTCCGGCGGCGCCGAGCTGTTCGGCGAGGTGGGTGATCACCGACGACGGGTCGGGACCCGCGTCGACGTCGAGGCTCACCGTGGCGGCGGTGATGATCGGTTCGGACATCGGTTTTCCTTACTCCGGGGAGAGACCCGTGGGGGTCGGGATTGTCGGGACGGGTGAGCCGGCCTGCACCGGGGACGTGGACAGGGCGGTCACCGGGATGTGTGCGAGGTCGAGATGTTCGGGCCGGGGCGCCTGCGTGCCGGGCAGGGCGGTGGCCGCCGCGCCGTAGGCGACCGCCGATCGCAACCGGCCGGGTTCGTCGTCGCCGCGTGTCGCCGCGATCAGATAGCCGGCGAGCGAGGAGTCGCCGGCACCGACGGTGCTGCGCGGCACGATGGGCGGAGGTGAGGCGAACCAGCTGCCGCCGGTGGTGGTCAGGATCGCGCCGGTGGCCCCGAGCGTGGCGAGCACGCTGCCGCCGATCCGTTCGGCCATCGTCTGGGATGCGGCCACGATGGGGCCGAGGTCGCCGGCGGCGAGGGCCGCCCGCAGCACCGCCGGGTCGAGACCGCATGCCTCGGCGAGCTCGGTCTCGTTGGGCTTGATCAGGTCGACCGGGCCGGCGACGGCCGCCGTCAGCGGCGCCCCGGAGGTGTCGATCGCGACGCGGCACCCCAGTGGCGCAAGGGAATCGGCGAGGGTGCGATACCAGTCGTCGGGGACCCCGGCCGGCAGTGAGCCGCACAGCGCCACCCAGGCGGCGTCGGCGGCACGATCGAGCAGCAGGCCGGTGAGCGCGTCGACGGCGTCGGCGTCCAGCGCGGGCCCGGGCGCGTTGATCTTGGTGGTGGTGCCGTCGGCCTCGGCGATCGTGATGTTGGTACGGACGTCGCCGGAGACCCCGACGGCATCGATCTCGAGTCCGACGCCCTGCAGGGCGGTCAGCAGCGGATCGCCGTCGTGGGCCGGGAGGATGGCCCGGGTCGGCATCTCACTCGCGGCGATCACGCGCGAGACGTTGATGCCCTTGCCGCCGGGTTCGTTGCGGACACCGACGGCGCGCTGCACCTCGCCGCGTGCCAGCGGTGCGGCGAGTTCGAGGGTGCGGTCGAGGCTCGGATGTGCGGTGAGGGTGAGGATCATGCGATCACGACCTCGATGCCGTGGGCGGCCAGCACCGCCGAGAACGCCGCGTCGATCCCGGCGTCGGTGACCAGGACGTCGATCTCGTCGAGGTCGGCGAAGGAGATGAAGTCCTCCCGGCCGATCTTCGAGGAGTCGGCGAGGACCACCACCTGCCGTGCGGCCCGGACCATCGCGGACTTGACCGCGGCCTCCTCCGGATCGGGGGTGGACAGTCCCAGACCTTCGCTGAGGCCGTTGGCGCCGATGAACGCGACCGACGCCCGGATGCGTTCGAGCCGCGACACCGCCTCGGCGCCCACCGCCGCCTGGGTCACGCCGCGGACCCGGCCGCCGATCAGCTGCAGGGTGCAGTCGGGGAGCGCGGTCATCACCGCCGACACCGGGATGCTGTTGGTCACCAGCGTCAGTCGGCGCTGCGGCGGGACGCGTAGCGCCACCTGATAGGTGGTGGTGCCGGCGTCGACGATCACCGAACCGCCGTCGGGCGGCAGGAACCGGACGGCGGCCTGGCCGATCGCGGCCTTCTCCGCCGAGCTGGCGGACGCACGCTCGGCGACGCCCTGTTCGTCGCCGATCTGGGCGAGGTCGGGGCGGACGGCACCGCCGTGCACCCGGGTGAGATGTCCGCCGCGCTCCAGGATCGCCAGATCCCGACGCACGGTCTCGCCGGTGACGTCGAACTGTTCGGCGAGGTCGCTGACCGACGCCCGACCTTGCGTGCTCACCTTTTCGGCGATCGCCCGCTGTCGCTCTTCCGCGTACACGTTGCTCCGATCGAGTGACGCCACTCACCAGCGATGTGGATATAAGTGGCTATCAATGTTGATATATCTGTGTTTACGCCTGAACGTATTGACAAGTCAAGCTTTTCTTGTAACTTCGATCACAAGACAAGTGCAGAGTGAAAGGGCACGGTCGTGAATCAGCTGAAGGACGAGGTGGCGATGGAGTCGCTACAGGGCACCCCGGTGGTCGGCGGTATCGCATACGGGCCGGTGATCCGGGCCGGAGAGCGAATCGGCGCCGCCGGCGATCTCGAGACCCGCACCGAGGTCGACGAGGCAGACCGTGACGCCGAGCAGGCCCGGTTCACCGCCGCCGCGGCGGCGGTCGCCGCCCGCCTGCGCGATCGCGCCTCCCATGCATCGGGCGCAGCCGCCGAGGTCCTGATCGCCACGGCCGGCCTCGCCGAGGATCGCGGCTGGACCGGGGCGGTGGCCAAGCGCATCGCCGACGGCGCGCCCGCGGCACTCGCCGCGACCGGGGCCACCGCCCAGTTCGCGGAGATGTTCACCGCGCTCGGCGGCGTGATGGCCGAGCGTGTCACCGACCTCGAGGACGTTCGTGACCGGGTGATCGCCGAGGTCCTGGGACTCCCGGAACCCGGTGTCCCGGTACCGGAGTCGCCGTCGGTGCTCTTCGCCGACGACCTCGCACCCGCCGACACCGCCGGACTCGACCCGGCGCTGGTGACCGCCTTGGTCACGCGGCTGGGCGGACCCACCAGCCACACCGCGATCATCGCCCGCCAGCTCGGCATCCCCTGTGTGGTCGCGGTGGCCGGACTCGACGCGGTGGCCGCAGGCACCACCGTGCTGGTCGACGGCACCGCCGGCAGCGTGGAGATCGACCCGGAGCCGACGGCTGCCCGGGCGGCGGTGGCCGAGAGCCGCCGGCAGGCCGAGGTCGTCGCCGCGTGGTCGGGACCGGGCCGCACGGCCGACGGTCACGAGGTGGCCGTGCTCGCCAACGTGGCCGACGGCGTCTCCGCGCGCGCCGCGACCGGATACCCGGTCGAGGGCATCGGCCTGTTCCGCACCGAGCTGACCTTCCTCGACCGCGCCGACGAGCCGACGGTCGACGAGCAGGTGGTGCTCTATCGCGAGGTGATCGACGCGTTCCCGGGCGGCAAGGTGGTGATCCGCACGCTCGACGCCGGCTCGGACAAGCCGCTGCGCTTCGTCGACCACGGCGCCGAGGCGAACCCTGCGCTGGGTATCCGCGGAAACCGGCTGACCGCAACCCATCCCGAGATCCGGACGAATCAGCTCGACGCGATCGCCCGGGCCGCCGAGGAGTCCGGTGCCACCGCGCGGGTGATGGCACCGATGATCGCCGGACCGGCCGAGGCCGCAGACTTCGCCGCCGAGGTGCGGTCACGAGGGATGATCGCGGGGGTGATGATCGAGATCCCGTCCGCGGCGATCCTGGCATCGGCGGTGCTCGCCGAGGTGGACTTCGTCTCGATCGGGACCAACGATCTGACCCAGTACACGATGGCCGCCGACCGTATGTCGGCCGAGCTGGCCGAGCTCACCGATCCGTGGCAGCCGGCGGTGTTGCACCTGATCGAGGGTGTGGCCCGGGCCGGTGCCGACGCCGGAAAGCCCGTCGGGGTGTGTGGCGAGGCGGCCGCGGATCCGCTGCTCGCCTGCGTCCTGGTGGGGATGGGGGTGAGCTCGTTGTCGAGTGCCCCCGTCGCGGCGGCGGCCGTCGGCGCACGCCTCGGACAGGTGTCGCTGGCGCAGTGCCGTGATGCGGCCCGGGCGGCCCTGGCGACCTCGGAGGCGGCCGCCGCGCGGGCGGCGGCAGCGGCGGTCCTGGCCGGCTGAGCACGCCCTCGCCCGGCACCGTACCGGCGAGAACCGCTGTGTGAGAACGACTTCAGAAGAACTGTCCTCAGGGATGCGATTCCTGAGGGCAGTTCTCGTCGAGGTGGGTTCGCCGGGTGTCAGACCCGACGCATCACGGTGACGACCTTGCCGAGGATGACGGCGGTGTTGCCCGGGATCGGGTCGAAGAGCTCGTTGTGCGGCATCAGCCACACCTGGCCGTTGCCGCGCTTGAAGGTCTTGACGGTGGCCTCGCCGTCGATCATCGCGGCGACGATGTCGCCGTTGTCGGCCACGTTCTGCTGACGGACCACCACCCAGTCGCCGTCGCAGATCGCGGCGTCGATCATGGACTCGCCGACCACCTTGAGCATGAACAGCGATCCGTCGCCGACCAGCTCGCGCGGCAGCGGGAAGACATCCTCCACGGCCTGCTCGGCGAGGATCGGTCCGCCGGCGGCGATCCGGCCGAGCACCGGCACGAATGCCGGGGTCGGCAGACCGGCTGCGGCCGGGTCGTCGGAGGGATTCGGGTCGATCTGGTTGTCCTGCACGTTGACCGCACGCGGGCGATTGGCGTCGCGCTTGAGCAGTCCCTTGCGTTCGAGGGTGCGCAACTGGTGGGCCACCGACGAGGTCGAGTTGAGACCCACCGCATCACCGATCTCGCGGATGCTCGGCGGATAGCCGCGCTCGCGGACCGATCGGCGGATCACCTCGAGCACCTCGCGCTGACGCTGGGTCAGCGTGGCCTCGATGACCACCGGGTCGATCGCATCCGGGTTCGCCGCTGCTCGCGACGATCCCGCCCTCGACGACCCGGCCTTCGACTTCGCGCCCGACGACCCGGCCGCGCGCCGCGTCTTGTCACTCATCGCGTACGTGTCCTTTCCGTGCCGCCCCGCGTCGGCATCTTCTGTGATCGAGGTTATCCCACGTTCCCGACAACCTCAAACACCTGTTCGACGTGTTTCCACGACATTTGTCGGAGCCCCGTGATAGAACTTCGAACAACAGTTCATCGAACGCGTGATCGAGAAACGGGAGGCTCTCTCTCATGCACACAACCCTGATATCGGACCGTCCGGCGGCGGCAGCGGCCCCGTCGGCCACCCGTCCGTCCGGCACCCCCACGCCCCGACCTGCGGCGGGAGCCCGCGGCGCCGATCGGCACCCGGGGGGCCGGCGCCCCGGCGGTCGCGGTGCGGGCCGGCATCCGGCCGAGGCCGATGCCATGCGCGTCGGGCTCGAACACCGCGGTCTCGCCGAACACCGCGGTCGGATCGAACACCGCGGTCTCGCCGAACACCGCGGTCGGATCGAGCACCCGGGCGTCGAGCGGCGCGTCACGACCGCGGCCCGCAGCCGCGGTCGGGTGGTGGCGGGGCGCGGGAGTACCGAACGTGTGGGCGGCGGACGTGTGGGTGCCGGACGTGGCGGTGCCGGTCGTGTGGGCCCTGGCCGGGTGGCCTGTGCCGATGCGGTGGTGGTCCCGGTGCGCGGGACCGCGGTGTCGTCGGTCCATCGTCGGCGTCGCACCACCGCGGTCGCGGTCATGACCGGTGTCGCACTGGCGATGCTGGTGTGGATCGTCGCGATCGTCGGCTCGGACTATCAGCGCGCCACCGTCCCGTCCCCGGTCTCCACCCAGGTGGTGCACGTGCGGGCGGGGGAGTCGCTCGGGTCGATCGCCGCCCGGGTGGCCCCGGACATGCCGAGCCGGGTGGTGATCGACGAGATCGTCGAGCTCAACGACATGGCGGGCAGCGGCCTGCAGGTCGGGCAAGCACTGCTGACGCCGCGCTACCGCTGACCGGTGGGACGGTATTGTCTTTGTATGCGCTGCCCGTTCTGCAGAAACGAAGACACCAAGGTCATCGACTCGCGTGTCGCCGACGAGGGGCAGGCGATCCGTAGACGGAGGTCGTGCAGTTCCTGTGGTCGCCGCTTCTCCACCGTGGAGACCGCCGTGCTCGCCGTGGTGAAACGCAATGGCGTCACCGAACCGTTCAGCCGGGAGAAGGTCATGCGCGGTGTGCGCCGGGCCTGCCAGGGACGCCACGTCGACGAGGACGATCTCGCCCAGCTCGCCCAGCAGGTCGAGGAGGCGGTCCGCGCCTCCGGTGCCGCCGAGATCCCCAGCAACGAGGTCGGTCTGGCCATCCTCAAACCCCTGCGCGACCTCGACGAGGTCGCCTACCTGCGCTTCGCGTCGGTCTACCGGTCGTTCGACTCGCTGGAGGACTTCCAGCGCGAGATCGACGACCTGCGCGACGAGCACTCCCGGCACGGGGAGGCCGTCGGCGTCAACGGGGCCGTCTCAGCCGAGACGGTCAAGGGTTCGTAGCGCGCGCTTCTCCGACACCGGATATCGCGTGCCCAGCCGCTGGGCGAACAACCCCACCCGTAGTTCCTCGACCATCCAGTGGGCCTGTTCGTTGACCCGGTCGCGGCGGGGTGCGGGGACCTGGTCGAGGCGCTGATTCCATCGTGCGATCACCCGGTCGACGCTGGCCATCGCGTCGTGATCGCGCGTCGCGGATCCGGGCAACTGCTCCAGTCGCGACCGTGCCGCGGCCAGATATCGGGGCAGATCCTCGAGATGGGTGCGCGGCGTGGCCAGCACGAATCCGTCGAAGATCAGGTTCTCCAGCTGTTCGGCGACATCGTCGGCCGGGACCTGCCCGGAGTGGGTGTCCATCTCGCGACGCAGTGGCGCCACCTCCCGAAGCGCATCGACGGCCAGCCGCAGATAGTCCGGGGCGGCCGCGATCACCTGCGACCGCAAGCCCGACACGAGTTTCTCGAATGCCGCCGGGTCGCGCACCGCGAGAGCCGCATCCGCCGGCACGAGATCGCGGATGGCCCGTCGGGTGCAGTCGGCGAACAGCTGCGCCGATTCACGATAGGGGTTCTGGCTCAACGCGAGTCGGCCTGCCGGATCGAGCCCCGACGACGCCTTGGCGCTCAGCGGCGCGATCGCGGCGTCGAGCAGGACGATCACCGCGGGCAGATGCAGGCGTGCCGCCTCGTCGGACGATGCCGCCGTGGTGACCTCCACCCCGTCGGGACTGCCCGGATCGCCGACGACCCGCAGCGTCGGATAGCGGGTCAGTTGCTGTCCGGCGACACGGACGGTCTCACTGGCGGCGAGTGTGCCGATCCCGTCGGCGGTCCACCGCGTGTGCCGGGCGGTCGACGAGGTGGCGGCCGGAGACGCTGTGGCACCGCTCAATTCGGCCAGCGAGTCGGCCCGCGCGGTGATCTTCCCGGCCGGGTCGGCGAGGGCGAAATGCATCCGCAGGTGCGCCGGGATGCGGTCGGTGTCGAAGTCCTCGGGCCGGACCCGGTGCCGGGTGATCTCGGCGAGCTCACGGGCCAGACCGCGCGTCAGGGGCTCCGAGCGCGGCTTGAGGCGGGAGAGGGCCAATGACGCGAAGCGCTGCGCCGGTGCCATCGTCTTGCGCAGCTGCTTGGGCAGAGTCTTGACCAGCTCGGTGGCCAGCTCCTCGCGCATCCCCGGAACCAGCCAGTCGAAGCCGGCATTGCGGATGTGGGGCAGCAGCGGAGCCGGGATGACCACCGTGACACCGTCGTCGGCGGCGCCCGGCTCGAACCGGTAACGCAGCTCCAGCCGGGTGTCGCCCTGTGCCCAGATGCCGGGGTAGTCGGTGTCGGCGACGGCGATGTCGGCCGCCACGTCCTCGGGGGTGAGGTCGAGCAGCTCCGGGGTGGCCCGGCGGGCGGTCTTCCACCACGAGTCGAAATGCCGGGCCGAGGTCACCTCGGCCGGCACCCGCTGATCGTAGAATTCGAACAGCTGGTCCTCGGAGATCACGACGTCGCGTCGCCGTGCGCGGTGCTCGACGTCGGCGGCCTCCTCGAGGAGTGCTCGATTCCGTTGGAAGAAGGCGTGATCGGTGTGCCAGTCACCCTCGACGAGCGCATGGCGCAGGAAGAGGTCGCGTGCGGTCACCGGGTCGACGGGCCCGTAGTCGACGCGCCGTTTGGCGACCAGTGGCACGCCGTAGAGGGTCACCCGCTCGTAGGCCATCGCCGCGCCGCGCTTGTTCGACCAGTGCGGCTCGCTGTAGGTGCGTTTGACCAGATCGCCGGCCAGGCGCTCGGCCCACAGCGGATCGATCGAGGCCACGGTGTGCGCGAACAGCCGTGAGGTCTCGATGATCTCGGCGGCCATCATGAACGCCGGCGGCTTCTTCGACAGCGGGGAGCCGGGGAAGATCAGCAGTGTGGTGTTGCGGGCGCCGGTGAACTCGCGGCCCTCGGTGTTGCGGGCGGCGATGTTGCCGAGCAGACCGGCCAGGATCGCCCGGTGGATGGCATCGGGATTCTGCTCGGTCTCGGGGATCCCCCACCCGAGATCGTCGACGATGCCACGCAACTGCCGGTGCAGGTCCTGCCATTCCCGGATACGCAGATAGTGCAGGAACTCGCGCTCGCAGGTGCGACGGAACTGATTGCCCGACAACTGTTTGCGCTGCTCGGTCAGGTGGCGCCACAGTGCCAGGTAGCCGAGGAAGTCCGAGCCGGGCACCACGAACCGGCGGTGCGAGGCGTCGGCGGCCTCCCGGTGTTCGGCCGGCCGTTCCCGCACATCCGGGATCGACAGTGCCGCCGCGATCACCAGCACGTGGTCGAGGCAGCCTTCCTCGTGGGCGCCGACCAGCATGCGGGCGATCCGCGGGTCCACCGGGATGCGGGCCATCGAACGGCCCACCTTGGTCAGCCGAGGACCCCGCGACTCCTCGCCGGTGTCCGTGCCGTCCCGGGTGCTCCGGTCGTCTCCCGATCTCTTGCCGTCCTCCGGGCCCTTGCCGTCTCCCGTGCCCTTGTCGTCTCCCGGGGTCTTCCCGGCCGGGACGATCGCGCCGAGTTCGGTGAGCACCGCCATGCCGTCGCGCACCGAGCGTGCGTCCGGCGGCTGGACGAAGGGGAATTCCGCGACGTCGCCGAGCCGCAGCGATGCCATCTGCAGGATCACCGATGCGAGGTTGGCGCGCAGGATCTCCGGGTCGGTGAACGCGGGCCGGGAATCGAAGTCGGTCTCGGAGTACAGCCGGATGCAGACGCCGGGGGCGACACGGCCGCAGCGGCCGGCACGCTGACGCGCACTGGCCTGCGACACCGGTTCCACCGGCAGGCGCAGCACCTTGGTGCGGGTGGCGTAGCGGGAGATGCGGGCGGTGCCCGAGTCGATCACGTACCGGATGCCCGGCACCGTCAGCGAGGTCTCGGCGACGTTGGTGGACAACACGATCCGACGGCCATCCGACGGTGCGAAGACCTTGTGCTGGTCGGCGATGGACAGGCGCGCGTACAGCGGCACCACCTCGGCCCCGGCGGCGACACGGCGCGACAACGTGGCCGCCGCCTCGCGGATGTCACGCTCGGTGGGCAGGAACACCAGGATGTCGCCGCGTCCGTGGGCTCCCCACAGCTCGCCGATCGCGGCGTCGATGCCCTGGAACAGGTCGAGGTCGGCGTGCTCGCCACCGCCCTCTTCGCTGCCCGAGTCGGCGCCGTCGCGCAACGACAGCGGGCGGTACCGGACCTCCACCGGGTAGGTCCGGCCGGACACCTCGAGCACCGGGACCTGGGTGGTCGCGGTGGTGAAATGCCGTGCGAACCGGTCGGGTTCGATGGTCGCCGAGGTGATGATCACCTTGAGGTCGGGACGCCGCGGCAGCAGCCGGTGCAGATAGCCGAGGATGAAGTCGATGTTCAGGCTGCGCTCGTGCGCCTCGTCGATGATGAGCGTGTCGTAGTGGCGCAGCATCGGATCCGAGGCGATCTCGCGCAGCAGGATGCCGTCGGTCATCACCTTGACCAGGGTGTCGGCGCCGGAGCGGTCGCTGAACCGGACGGAGTAGCCGATCGCGTCACCGATGTCGGTGTGGGTCTCCTCGGCGATCCGGCGGGCCACCGAACTGGCCGCGATCCGACGCGGCTGCGTGTGGCCGATCGCGCCGCGCACGCCGCGCCCGAGTTCGAGGCAGATCTTGGGCAGCTGGGTGGTCTTGCCCGACCCGGTCTCGCCGGCGATCACGACGACCTGGTGGGCGGCGATGGCCGCGGCGATCTCCTCGCGGGCGTCGGAGACGGGCAGCTCCGGCGGGAACTCCAGGACCGGCACCGCGGCGCGGCGGGCGGCGATCCGCTTCTCCGCGGCGGTCACCGCGCGTTCGAGACCGGCGATCTTGTCGGCGGCGGGGGAGCGGCCGAGCTTGTCCAGCCGCCGACGCAGGGTGTGTTCGTCGGCGAGGGTCACGGTGCCGATGCGGTCGCGAAGACCCCGCCGGTCGAACGGTGTGCGTCGGGTATGCGGTGCGGGGTCCTGGTGATTCGGGACCCCGCGATCCGGTTCGGTTCCTGCTGATCCCATGATGGTGTCCAGGATATGGGACCGGGTGGTCCCGGCCCCGCGTCGCCCGGCGGGCCCCGGCATGATGGAGCCATGGCTGGTTCGCTGTGGCATGGGTTCGCGGATATGGGTGCGGTGTCGTCGACGGGACCGTGCGTCCTGACATACGGCAAGGGCACCCGCGTCTGGGACGTCGAGGGCAATGAGTATCTGGATGCGACCGCGGGTCTGTGGTTCGCCAACGTCGGTCACGGGCGCAACGAGATCGGCGACGCGGTGGCGACGCAGCTCGGGCGGCTGGCGCACTACTCGGGGTTCGGTGATCTGACCGCCGATGTGACCGATGCGCTCGCCGACCGTCTCGCGGGATTCGCGCCGGTACCCGGCTCCAAGATCTTCTTCACCTCCGGCGGCAGCGACTCGGTGGACACCGCCGCCAAGCTCGCCCGCCGCTACTGGGTGGAGCGCGGGCGCCCCGAGAAAACGCTGCTCGTGGGGCGCACCAAGGCCTATCACGGCATGCACGTGGCCGGGACATCCCTCGCCGGGATCCCGGTCAACCACGAGGGCTACGGCGAACTCATGCACGACACCCAGACCGTCGACTGGGACGACGCCAAGAGTCTGCTCGGGCTGATCGAGCGGGTCGGTGCCGACCGCGTCGCGGCCTTCTTCTGTGAGCCGATCATCGGTGCCGGCGGGGTCTATCTGCCCCCGGCCGGATATCTCGCCGAGGTCCGTCAGATCTGCCGCGATCACGACGTGCTGTTCGTCGTCGACGAGGTGGTCACCGGATTCGGCCGGATCGGTGGGGACAGCTGGTTCGCGTCGACCCGTTTCGATCTGCAGCCGGATCTGATGACCACGGCCAAGGGGCTGACGTCGGGGTACGTGCCGATGGGTGCGGTGTTCATCGCCCCGCACATCGCCGAGCCGTTCTTCGGCGGTGGGGTGTGGTGGCGCCATGGCTACACCTACGGCGGCCACGCGGGTGCGGCCGCGGCGGCGATGGCCAATCTCGACATCATCGAACGGGAGGGGTTGCTCGCCGAGGCGAGTCGCCTGGAGTCGGATCTGGCGGCGGCGCTGGCACCGCTGGCCGATCTGGACTCGGTGGCCGAGGTGCGCACCGGTCTGGGCGCGGTGAGCGCGGTGCAGCTGGCCGATCCGTCACGGGGACCGGAGATGGTCCTGGCCCTGCGCCGGCACGGCGTCAGCGGACGCGCGGCAGGCCAGGGGGCACTGCAGATCTCGCCCGCGTTCGTGATGACCACCGAGGAGACCGGCGAGCTCGCCGACCGGATGCGCGCCGCCCTGTCCTGAGTCGGGTCCGGTCGCGAGGTCGTGACCCGAGCCGGGCGGTAACGGCAGAAAAGCACCGCGCCCGGTGTCCGGGTTCTCCGGGTACCGGGCGCGGTGCTGTGCGGTGTGGCGGGGGATCAGGCTCCGGCCAGCACCTCGGTGGTGGAGATGGCCTGGCCGACGCCGGCGACGATCGAGGCGACCTTGAGGGCCTCGAGGATCGCCTCACGGTCGACGCCCGCCTCGCGCAGGGTGTTCTCGTGTGCGGCGACGCAGTGTCCACAGCCGTTGATCGAGGAGACCGCGAACGACCACAGCTCGAAGGCGGCCTTGTCGACGCCGGGGTTGCCGATGATGTTCATCCGCAGGCCCGGACGCAGGTCGTCGTACTTGCCGTCGAGGAAGCCGCGGCCACGGTAGAACACGTTGTTCATACCCATGATCGACGCGGCGCCCAGTGCGGCGTTGTAGGCCTCGGCCGACAGGTTGTCGGCGGCCTCGTCGGAGATCTCCGAGAGCACCTTGGCGTTGCGGGTGGCGGCGGCGGTGGCCAGCAGGGTGCCCCACAGCTGCTCTTCGTTCAGCACGGTGGTGCGGCTGATCGAGCCGAGGTTGAGCTTGAGGTCCTTCGCGTACTCGGGAAGGGCTTCCTTGAGGTTGTCGATGCTCATGAATGTTCCTCTCAGACGCTGGCGTTCAGCAGTTCGCCGGCGTCGATGGTCGGGTCGCCCTTGCGCCAGTTGCACGCGCACAGCTCGTCGGACTGCAGGGCGTCGAGCACGCGCAGCACCTCGTCGACGTTGCGACCCACCGAGCCGGCGGTGACCGACACGAACTGGATCTCGTTGTTCGGGTCGATGATGAAGGTCGCGCGGTCGGCGACACCGTCGGCGTTGAGCACACCGGTGGCCTCGACCAGCTCGCGCTTGAGGTCGCTCAGCATCGGGAAGGGGAGGGTCTTGAGATCCTCGTGCTGTGCGCGCCACTGGAAGTGGACGAACTCGTTGTCGACCGAGGCGCCGAGCACCTGGGTGTCACGATCGGCGAACTCGTCGTTCAGCTTGCCGAACGCGGCGATCTCGGTGGGGCAGACGAAGGTGAAGTCCTTCGGCCAGAAGAACACGATCCGCCACTTGCCGGCGTAGTCGTCGCTGGTGACGGTGGTGAAGTAGTCGTCGGGCTGCTGGGCGTTGACCTTGGACAGGTCACCACCGATCACCGCGGTGAGGTTGTAGGCGGGGAACTGGTCGCCGATCGTCAGCAAAGCCATGGTGTGCTCTCGCTCCTTCGTGGTGGTTTTTCGGCACGGTCGTACAACTACGACGACGTGTCGTTTCGATGACTCTTCTATTGTGCGCCCAGATCGGTAAAAGTTAAACGTGATGATTGGCACTATACTGATAGGCATGACTGATAAAAGTTATCAGCCCGGCCTGGCCGGACTACGCGCCTTTGTCGCCCTTGCTCGCACTCACCATTTCGGTTCTGCAGCAGAAGAACTCGGGGTGAGTCAACCCTCACTGTCGCAGTCCCTGGCGGGACTCGAGGCGGGCCTCGGGCTCAAACTCATCGAACGCACGACCCGGCGTGTCTTCTTGACTCCGGAGGGGCGGTCGTTGCTCGGCAAGGCGATCGCCATCACCGATGCCGCCGACGACTTCCTGGCCGCGGCGGCCGGGGCCGACGACCCGCTCACCGGGCCGATCCGACTGGGACTGATCCCCACCGTGGCGCCCTACATCCTGCCCACGGTGTTGCGCGGGATCGCCACCGCCCTGCCCGACATCCGGCTGCAGGTGGTGGAGGACCAGACCGCACGGCTGCTCGCCGCACTGCGTGACGGCAGCCTCGACGTGGCCGTCCTCGCACTACCTGCCGAGACCGCCGGGATCGCCGAGATCCCCATGTACGACGAGGATTTCGTACTCGCACTGCCGTCCGGGCATCCGCTCGAGGGGCGTCGCCGCGTGGACCCCACGACGCTCGCCGACCTCCCGCTGCTGTTGCTCGACGAGGGGCACTGCCTACGTGATCAGGCGCTCGAGGTGTGCCGTCTGGCCGGGGTGTCGCCGGATCTCGGGCAGACCCGTGCGGCCTCGCTGGCCACCGCGGTGCAGTGTGTGGAAGGCGGTCTGGGGGTCACCCTGATCCCGGCGACCGCCGTCGAATCCGAAACCGCCAGTGGGGAACTGGCCACCGCCACGTTCACCCGGCCACGACCGGGGCGACGGATCGGGCTGGTCTTCCGGGCGTCGTCGGGCCGTGAGGAACCCTACCGGCGGCTGGCTGCGGTGATCACCGACCTCGTGGACCGGGGCGGGGCGATCGTGCCGGTGGCCGCTCAGACCGGTTCGAGGACGAAGACCGGGAAGAGGTGATCGGCGGCGGCCAGGTGGTCGGCGAAGGCCGGCCACGCCGCCACCGCACGCTCGCACCACAACTCTCGCTCGGCACCGGACACCTCACGTGCGAGGTACTCGCCGACGTGGTCGCCGTCGCGCACCTGTACGCGCGGCTCGGCGAGCAGGACCCGGTACCAGCCCGCCTCGTGCGGGGTGTCCTCGCGTGGCGTGTCCTCGCGCACCGCGACCACCGCGTACACACCGTCGTGCTCGATCCGCATCAGCGGTGTCTGGCGCAGTTCGCCGGACGTGTCGTCGGCCGCGGTCACGATCACCACCGCGGGATCGGCGACGAGACCGGCCGCGGCGTCGCCGGGCTTCGGCAGGGCCGCGGCCGACGGATCCTCGACGGCCGGCCATCCGCCGGCCGACGCCGGACCCCGCTCGAACCAGCCGATCACCGGCAGGGGCCGGCGCACGGGCAGCCGCGACGGTCCGGGGTGGGCCGACCGCATCCGGCGTCCGACCGGTGTTGCACACCTCATCGGTCACCGGCGTTCGCGAGTTCTTCCCACTCGTCGAGCAGGCTCGAGTCCACCTCACGCACCATCTGGCCGACCCGGTCGGTGATGTCCTCGATCTCGTCGGTCGCCACGGCCAACGGAAGTCCTTGCCGCAGTACGCGATAGCAGTCGGTGAGGTAGCGCAGCACGATGCCCTCGCTGCGCGCCAGTCCGTAGGCGGAGATCAGTTCGGTGAAGGTCATCGCCTTCTCCAGCATCTCGCGCAGCACCGACTTGGGCTTCGGCGGGAACGACGACACCCACGGATGCCCACGGCGGTAGACGCCGAAGGCGTACTCGATCTCCTCGGCCAGCGGGCGCGGCCACGAGATCTCCTCCAGTCGCGCCATCCGCTCCTCGTACTCGACCCCGTCGGCCTTCATCTCGGCGATCGCCGCATCGCGGGCCACCTTGCGTTGGGCGAGCAGCACCGGCCGCGGGTCCTCGAGGGTCGACTCCAGCACCGACACCACGTCGAGGGCGTAGGTCGACGACGCCGGGTCCAGCAGTTCGAACGCCGCCAGCGCGAACGCCGACAACGGGTTGGTCAGCGCGAAGTTCTCCGGCATGTCCACCGACAACGCGACCTGGCGGCCGTCCTCGTCGGGCTCGTCGAGGCGCACCACGATCCCGGCGTTGCGCAGATCGCGATAGACCGCGATGGTGTGCTTGATGTGACGCAGCTGCCGGTCCCGCGGCTCGTGGTTGTCCTCGAGCAGATGCCGGATCGCGACGAAGCAGTCACCGGGGCGGCCGAGCACCTCCAGCAGCATCGCGGTGGTCATCTGGAAATGCGAGCGCAGCGGTTCGTCGGGGGCCTCGGTGAGTGCGTAGAACGTCTTCTCGCCCCACGAGACGAATCCTTCCGGGGGTTTCTTGCGGACCAGCTTGCGCAGCTTCTTCGGGTCGTCGCCCGCCTTGGCGACCGCGCGTGCGTTCTCCACATCGTGCTCGGGGGCCTGGGCGACGACGTAGCCGATGGTGTCGAAGCCGGCCCGGCCGGCCCGACCGGCGATCTGGTGGAACTCACGGGCCCGCAGACGGCGCACCCGGGTGCCGTCGTACTTGCTGAGCCCGGCGAACAGCACCGTGCGGATGGGCACGTTGATCCCCACCCCGAGGGTGTCGGTGCCGGCCACCACCTTCAGCAGCCCGCGTTGGGCGAGGCGTTCGACGAGGCGGCGATACCGCGGCAGCATCCCGGCGTGGTGGACACCGATCCCGGCGCGCAACAGCTTCGACAGGGTGGAACCGAAGCCGGTGCTGAACCGGAAGTCGCCGATGGCCTCGGCGATCGCGGCCTTCTCGGCCTTGTCGCAGATCCGCGCCGACAGCAGCGCCTGGGCCCGCTCGACGGCGGCCGCCTGGGTGAAGTGCACGACGTAGATCGGTGCCCGGCCCCGGTCGATGAGGTCCTCGATGGTCTCGTGGATCGGGGTCAGCGCGTAGGCGTACTCCAGCGGGACCGGGCGCTGGGCGCCGGCGATCTCGCGGGTCGGCCGTCCGGTGCGGCGGGTCAGGTCGTCGACGAAGAACGAGACGTCGCCGAGTGTGGCCGACATCAGCAGGAACTGGGTGTCGGGCAGTTCGATCAGCGGTACCTGCCACGCCCAGCCGCGGTCGCGTTCACCGTAGAAGTGGAACTCGTCGGCGATCAGCACCCCGATGTCGCTGTCGGGGCCGTCGCGCAAGGCGAGGTTGGCGACGATCTCGGCGGTCGCGCAGATGATCGGGGCGTCGGCGTTGACCGCGGCGTCACCGGTGAGCAGGCCCACCGAGTCGGCGCCGAACTGATCGCACAGGTCGAAGAACTTCTCGCTGACCAGCGCCTTGATCGGGGCGGTGTAGTACGCGCGCCGCCCGTGACAGCGGGCGAAGTAGATCGCCCCGGAGGCCACCAGCGACTTTCCGGAGCCGGTCGGGGTGGCCAGGATGACGTTGTTGCCGGAGATCAGCTCCAGCAGGGCGTCCTCCTGGTGCGGGTAGAAGTCGATGCCGCGCCCGGACCACCACTCGGTGAACCGGTCGAACGCGGCGTCGTCGTCCCCGGATACGGGTGCGAGCGGATCGGCGATATCGGTCAGATCGGGAATGGCCGACCACCCGGGGTGTCGTCGGGACCGTCGGTCTGGTCGTCACCGTTGAGGCCGGCGAGGAACTGCTCGAGTTCGGCGCCGAGCTCGTCACCGCTGGGCAGCGAGCCCTCGGTGGCCAACAGCGAGGCGCGTTCGGTCTGGGCCTCCTGGAAGGCGTCGTACTGCTGCTCGAGCGCCTTGACCACCGATTCCACCTCGGGATTGCCGCTGACCTCGGAGTCGACCTGTTCACGGACGCGCTCGGCGGCGACGTCGAGTGCGGCCACCGGGAGATCGAGGCCGGTGTAGTCGCCGACCGCGGTCAGCAGTCGCGCCGACGCGGCCGGGTAGTCGGTCTGCGAGAGATAGTGCGGCACATGCACCGACAGCCCGGTGGTCCGTCGGCCGTGCTCGCCCAGACGCAGTTCCAGCAGCATCGATGCGCTCGCCGGCAGCTTCATCGCCGACCCCCACCGCGGCAGGTCCCCGAGCGATTCCGGGTCGTTGCCGTGGGCGGTGATGGTGGCCGGGCGCGTGTGCGGGACGGCCATCGGGATCGCGTTGAGGCCCACCACGTCGCTGACGCCGAAATGATCGGCCAGCCGGCGGACGGCCTCACCGAACCTCTCCCACCGCAGATCCGGCTCGGCACCCGACAGCAACAGGAACACCTTGTCCCCGGCATCACGGACGGCGTGCAGCGTCAGCTGCGGCATGGTGATGTCGGTGAAGGTCTCGCCACTGAACGAGATGGTGGGACGCCGGGACCGGTAGTCCATCAGTTCGTCGGCGTCGAAGGTCGCCACGAGATCCGATTCCAGGGTGTCGCGCAGATGGGCGGCGGCCAGTGCGACGGCGTGTCCGGCGTCGGCGAAACCGTCGAGGGCATGCACCAGCACGGGGCCGGTCTCGGAGTCGCCTCGGCTCATGTGCGGCGCGGGAAATGCCAGTTCGTACAACGAGCTGTCCCCGGTCGGGTGCTCGTCCATGTCGTCGCTCCTCGGTGTCAGCGGCCGGATATGTCGGTGATTGTCTCGCATCCGCCACATCCGGGACCAATCATGCAGGTCGCAGGGTCGTGCATTGGTCACGAAGGAAGAAGATCCCCCGCTCATCAGGGTCCAACGTCACATCGGCGGGCACGATTCCCGACTCGCCGTGGATCGGCCGGTGTGTCGGGGCACGCGGGGCGCGACGCCGGTGGCACGGTTGGGGGAAACAGATGTGTGCCGGCGGACTCGGGGGCCGGTGTGGATCGGTGTGTCGGGCCGGATCGGTGACCTACCGGTCGGAGAGAGGACTGGTGGTGTGAGCAGGGATCGGGGGCGCAGGATGCGCCGGACCGGGGTGATCGCGGTGGCGGCGCTCGCGGTGACGGTGGTCGCGGCATGTGGCGTCGACGGTCGGGCGGTACCCGCGCGGGAGGATCTCTCACCGCTCGCGGTGACCGCCGACGACTTCCCGGTGCCCGGTGCCACCCGGGTCCCGCAACCGGCCGTCGGGTTCGCACTCGGCGGCCTGACCGGCAGTGACCCGGCCGCGGTCGATCCCGCCGACTGCACCCCGCCGACCCTCGATCCCACCGGGGCGGTGGTGCTGCAGGTCATCCCGGCCGGTGGCCCGCAGTCGTTCACCGCCGCCGTCGCCTACTCCGACGACGATCTGTCGTCGGTGGACGACCAGGCGCGGCGGTGCGCGCGATACACCGTCGGGGGCGGGCAGATGGTCGTGCACGTCGGTACCGACGTGTACGACCCCGGCCTGTCCGGGGTCGCGACCACCGAGATCGTGCGGGAGGTGACCTCCGATGCGCCCGGAGCCGGCGCCGAGACCCAGGTCAAAAGTCGGACCCTGATCGGGCAGCGGGGAAGCGTCCGGGTGTATGCGCAGCAGCGCTGGCCCGGCACCGAGGTACCCCCGGCATCCGACCTGGACTCACTGTTCACCGTGGCGGTCACACGCGCCTTCGGCTGAGCCGGCGCCTGTGCACGGCCCGGTGGCTGTGGACAACCGGTCGGCGCGGCGCCGACGGCGATCCCCCTCGACGGCGGGGGACCGCACGATGAGCGCATGAACCAGCCACATCACCTCCCACGGCCGGCATCGTCGCGGCCCACCGCCACCGGCCTGCTGACCGCCGTCCCGGGCCTGCTCGGCTTCATCCCGGAGTCGTCACTGGTGCTGATCTCGATGCGGGAGCAGAACCGGGTGCACGCCACCATGCGCTACGACCTGTCGCTGGGGTCCGACGGGTGGCCCGACGACGATCTGCTCGCCGTACTCGACCGGCTCGGCCGGATCGTCGCCGGCCAGGCCCCGGAGTTCATCGTCGGGGCGATCGCCGACAACCGCTTCTCCCCGCGGGACGAGCGCTACCACCGGGTGCTGGCCACCGCCGACGGCTTCTTCGCCGCCGCAGGCGGTATCGCCCACGGATTCGTCGTCACCGAGTTCGAGGAGCACGCCCCGTGGGAGCTGATCTGGCAGGGCGAGGGCCCGTCGCGGGTGGAGACCGGTGTGGGCGAGGCCGGACGCGACGTGCGCGGGTGGCCGGCCCGGCGGATCGCCGGGACGATGGGCGACCCGCACATCGCGCCGACCGCCGTACGGCATGCGGTCGACACCGGGCGACGCCTGCTCGCCCGGCGCTCGGAGATCGCCGAGATGCTCGCACCGCTGCCGCACTGCGAATCCGAGGACTGTGCGGTGACCGGACCGTATCGAGTGCGATCCCGTGCCGAGACGGCGATCACGGGGTTCGGTGACATCACCGACTTCGTCGGGATCACCGAACTCGACCCGGTCTGGGGTGACCGGATCACCCGGGACCGGCGGGCACTGCTCGCGACGGTGATGGGTGTCCTGCGCAGCCGACCCCGCCTGGACTGCCCGACGGTGTCGGAACTGGAACTGGCCATCACCACACCGGCCGTGCGTGATGCCCTGTTGGCGTGCGCGGTCACCGACCTGCGGATGGACGCGGAATGGTTGTGGCGCATGCTGACCCGGCGATTGACCGGACACGGCCGGGCGCAGGCGGCGACGCTGCTCGGCCACCTGTACTACATCGCCGGCGAGGGCAGCTATGCCGGGGTGACGATCGACATCGCGCGAGAGGCCGACCCGCACGCACGGCTGGCGGAGTTGCTCGACTCCGCACTCCGGAGCGGGGAACACCCGCAGATGCTGTGGGAGATGATCTCCGAGAGCCGGGCCGCGGCCGCCGCCCTCGGCGTGGAACTACCCGCGATCACCCTGGACCGGACGGCGTGACCGGGTTCGGGGAGACCATCGCTCGCTCACCCGGCCACCGTCCGTCGTGGATGCCCTGTGCGTCAGACCTTGTCGACGAAGAGCGAATGCGCCATCTCGCTCGACAGCACCAGACCGTCGTGTCCGGGGGTGTCGATCTCGACGTGCTGCGGGGACACGGTGACGGTCACGCGCGCGTTGGGGACCACACCGGCCTCCCGGAGCTCGGCGATCAGTTCGCGGTCGGACTGGGCGTGCTCGGCCAGGCGTCGGACGATCACCGCGACCGGCTCGCCCTGCGGCAGATCCGCGAGGCGGCTGGCGGTGTCGTTCAGCGACGGTGCATCCGCGCCCAGCGCCTCCAGGCCCGGGATCGGGTTGCCGTACGGCGAGGTCGTCGGGTTGTCGAGGATCTGCAGGAGGCGCCGCTCGACGTTCTCGCTCATGACGTGCTCCCACCGGCACGCCTCGTCGTGGACCTGATCCCATGGCATCCCGATGATGTCGACGAGCAGCCGCTCGGCCAGCCGGTGCTTGCGCATCACGGCGATCGCCAGGTTGCGACCCTTGTCGGTGAGCTCGAGGTGCCGGTCACCGGCCACTCGCAGCAGTCCGTCACGTTCCATTCGGGCGACCGTCTGGGAAACGGTCGGTCCGCTCTGCTCCAGCCTCTCGGCGATGCGTGCCCGAAGTGGCACGATGCCTTCCTCTTCGAGGTCGTAGATGGTCCGGAGGTACATCTCAGTGGTGTCAACGAGATCGTTCACTGTGCGCAGTCCCTTCGTCGCCATCAAGGCTACCCTGCGGATCCGACGGTCCGGACGATCCGGCGGCCGCACCGTGTCAGTGGCGCACCGCGCGAGCGGCCCCCGGCTGTGAGGGACCTCGCTCGGGGGCCGAATTGAGCATCTGGATCTCATCACCCACTAGCCTGAGGGGGTGTTGAGCCAGGAGGGTCCTCGATGAACGCCGCAGTGATCTGGAGTGAGGACTTTCTGTCCTACCGGTGGGCACATTCCCACCCGATGAACCCGGTGCGGCTGGCGCTGACGATGACCCTGGCACAGAGTCTGGGCATCCTCGACGACGTCGACCTCACCCCGCCGTTGCAGATCGACGACGACGCCCTGACCGTCGTGCACTCGCGCGACTACATCGACGCGGTGCGAGCGGTCGGGTCCGGTATGGCCTCGCTGTCGGGGCCGCTGCTCGAGCGGCTGTTCGGCCTCGGCGACAGCGACAACCCGGTGTTCGACGGTATGCACGAGGCGGCCCGGCTGCTCGTCGGCGGCACCCTCGCCGCGGCGCAGGCGGTGCACTCCGGGTCGGTGCGGCGGGCGGTGAACATCGGCGGCGGCATGCACCACGCGATGAAGTCACGCGCCGCCGGGTTCTGTATCTACAACGACTGCGCGGTGGCCATCCGGTGGCTGCTCGAGCAGGGCTACGACCGCATCGCCTACATCGACATCGACGCCCACCACGGCGACGGTGTCCAGGTGGAGTTCGCCGCCGATCCGAGGGTGCTGACGGTCTCGCTGCACCAGCATCCGGCCACCCTCTGGCCCGGCACCGGATGGCCCACCGAGGTCGGTGACGGCGACGCGCAGGGCACCGCGGTCAACCTGCCGTTCATGCCGGACACCTCGGACCGGATGTGGCTACGCGGATTCCATGCGGTGGTCCCGTCGGTGATCGCGGCGTTCCGGCCGCAGATCCTGATCAGCCAGTGCGGTGCCGACTCGCACCGGGCCGACCCGCTGACCGATCTGTCGCTGACCGTCGACGGGCAGCGCGAGGCGATGATCGCGATGCGTGAGCTCGCCGAGAAACACTGTGAGGGAAGGTGGATCGTCGTCGGTGGCGGCGGTTACGGCGTGGTGAACGTCGTACCGCGATCCTGGTCACACATGATCGGTGTGGTTCTGGACAAGGATGTCGACGTCACCACTCAGATCGACGAAACATGGTGTGCCACAGCAGAACAGATCTCTACTCAGGTGCATTCGGACTATGCGCGGCCGCCCGAGACGGTGATGGGGGACACGGGTGCGGACGTGAATTATCCCGCCTGGGACGGCGATACGGGCCAGCAGCCGCCGGACGGGGTCGCCGAGTCGGCCCTGCGGCAGACCGACCGTGCGATCATGGCTACGCGCAAGGCCGTTCTTCCCTTACACGGACTCGACCCGGAGGACCCCCGTGACTGACCAGCAGGCATCCCCGATCGCCGGTACGGACGCGGCGACCCCCCGAGGTCCCTGGGACTACCCGCGGCACTGGATCGCCGACGTGCTGGCCTCCGACGGCGGTGTGGTGCACCTGCGGCCGATCGTCCCCGACGACGCCGACCGGGTGGTGCGGTTCCACGCCGGCCTCAGCGAGCGCACCCGCTACATGCGCTACTTCGGGCCCACTCCGACGCTGCCGCCCCGCGAGGTGGTGCGGATGACCACCGTCGACCACAACCAGCGGGTCGCCCTCGTCGCGGTGCTCGGTGGCGAGATCATCGCGATCGGTATCTACGAGGGCCTGTCGATGGACGGCAAGCCCGAGTCGGCGGAGGTGGCCTTCGTCGTCGCCGACGACCACCAGGGCCGTGGCCTCGGGCCGATCCTGCTCGAACACCTCGCCGGTGCGGCCGCCGAGAACGGGTTCACCCGGTTCGAGGCGGAGGTGCTCAGCGAGAACCCCAACATGGTGGCGGTCTTCCGCGACGCCGGATACCAGATCTCCCGGGCCTTCGACGGTGCCACCGTGCACGTCGAGTTCCTGATCGACCCCACCGAGGCGTTGCTGTCGGTGCGCAACGCCCGTGAGCGCGCCTCCGAGGCTCGCAGCGTCGCCAACCTGCTGCGGCCCACCTCGGTGGCCGTGATCGGTGCCTCCCGCGACCCCAAGAAGGTCGGCAACACCCTGCTGGCCAACATCCTCGCCGGTGGTTTCGCCGGACCGGTCTTCCCGGTCAACGGGCCCGCCCATCCCGCCGAGGAGGCCGACGACGCCGCGGCGGCCAAGGTACCGGCCCGTCACGCCGCGGTACACGGCAACCCGCGGCGGCAGACGCGTGAACGTCCGCCGTCGGTGCGCGGTATCCGCGCCTACGAGACCGTCCGCGACATCCCCGACCCGGTCGATCTGGCCGTGGTCGCGGTGCCCGCGCCGATGGTCGACGCCGTCCTCGACGACTGCCTGGTCAAAGGGGTGCGCACCCTGGTGATCGTGTCCGCCGGTTTCGGCGAGAGCAGCGAGGCCGGGCTGGCCAGCGAACGCCGGCTCCTCGAACAGGTCCGTGCCCACGGCATGCGGCTGGTCGGACCCAACGCGCTCGGCGTCGCCAACAACGACCCCGAGACCGCCCTCAACGCGACCCTGGCACCGCGCATCCCGGCAGACGGCCGCGTCGGCTTCTTCTGCCAGTCCGGCGCCCTCGGGATCGCCATCCTCGACACCGCCGCGCGCCGTCAGATTGGGCTGTCGACCTTCGTCTCCGCAGGCAACCGCGCCGACGTCTCCGGCAACGACCTGCTGCAGTACTGGGACACCGACGCCGCCACCGATGTCATCCTGCTGTACCTGGAGAGCTTCGGTAACCCGCGCAAGTTCTCCCGGATCGCCCAGCGGGTATCGCGGTCCAAGCCGATCGTCGCGGTGAAGTCCGGTCGCGGGGCGCTCACCCCGGCGCGCGCGGCCCGATCGGCGGCGGCCACGCTCGACGACCGGATCGCGCAGATGGTGCTCGAGCAGGCCGGCGTCATCCAGGTCGACACCATCCCCGAACTGTTCGACTGCGCGACGATCTTCGCCTACCAGCCGTTGCCGCGGGGCCCGCGCACCCGGATCATCGGGAACTCCTCGGTGATCGGCAGCATCGCCGCCGACACCGCCCGCAGTCGAGGGCTCGAGGTGATCGACACCGTCGATCTCGGCGCCGGTGCATCGGAGGAGGAGTTCGAGTCCGCGGTCGCCGCGGCGATGGCCGCGCCCGAGGTCGACGCGATCATCGTGGTCTTCGTGCCCCCGGTCGCCGTGGACGCCGACTGGCATGCGCGCGCCCTGATGGCGGCGGCCAACACCCCCGACGCCGACGGCCCCAAGCCGATCGTGACCACCTTCCTCGCCGTCGAGGGCATCCCGCAGGGTCTGATGCGGCCCGGCCCCAACGGTCTGCCCGCACGGGGATCGATCCCGTCGTATTCGAGTCCCGAACGCGCGGCCGCGGCCCTGGCCCACTCGTGGGCGTACGCGCGCTGGCGTGGCCAGCCCGAGTCCTCGGTGGTCCGGCCCGCCGGCCTCGATCCCGCCGCGGCCCGGATGTTCGTGCGGGAGAAGATGGCCGACCTGCAGGACGTCGAGGAGACCGACGAGCCCGGCAAGGTCCTCGGGCATCTCGAGGCGGCCCGGCTGCTGGCCTGGTACGGCATCGAGATCGTGCCCTTCCGCGAGGTCCGGACCCTGCACGAGGCGTCGGCGGCCGCCCGCGAACTCGGGTTCCCGGTGGCGGTCAAGGCCACCTCGGCCGGGTGGCGTGGCCGGATCGACCGTGAGGGTGCGCGTCTGGACCTGCCCGACCCGACCGCGGTGGTCGGTGCCTTCGCCGAACTCATCGAGCTGACCGGCGACCCGGTACTCCACGTGCAGAAGATGGCGCCCAAGGGGATCGGCACCGTCATCACCATGCGTGACGACACGTCGTTCGGTCCGATCATCTCGTTCGGGTTGTCGGGCAGCACCTTCGACCTGCTCGGCGACCGTGCGTTCCGGGCCATCCCGCTGTCGGACCGGGACGCCGCCGACCTCGTCACCGCACCGCGTTCGGCGCCGCTGCTCGACGGGTACCGAGGCGAGCATCCCGCCGACAAGGAGGCGTTGGTCGACCTGCTGCGACGCATCTCGGCACTCGTCGACGACATCCCCGAGATCCGCGAGGTCCACCTCGACCCGATCCTGGTGTCCACCGAGACCGCCGCGGTGCTCCATGCCCAGATCCGGATCGGTCCGGTGCCGAACAAGGCCGACACCGGACCACGACGACTGGCCTGACCCCCGGTGCGGCCCCGGCGCGGCCGGGGTCGATCGGGTGGTCGCCTGTCGTGCTCGGCCTGCGGAGATCTCGACACGACTTGTCGCTGCGCTCCTCGTCGGCTCGATCAGCGTAGGTGGCTCGATCGGCGGCTGGTGGTGTCGCGTCCTGGGGTTCTTCGAGGTCACCGCAACGGAGAAACTGCACCCCGACAGCACTGACCCCGCCGACGTGGGAACGCCGACGGGGTCAGGTCAGTGGGTCGAAGGGGACCGGCGGGTCAGCTGGCGTAGGCGCGGAGACGCTCGGCGCGATCTCCCTGACGCAGCTTGCCCATCACCTCGCGCTCGATCTGGCGGACCCGCTCACGGGACAGGCCGAACAGGCGGCCGATCTGGTCGAGGGTGCGCGGCTGTCCGTCGTCGAGGCCGTAGCGCATCCGGATCACCTGCTGCTCCCGCTCGTCGAGGGTGGCCAGCACCGCCCGCACGTCGGAGTGCAGCAGCCCGGCGATCACCGCGTTCTCGGCGGAGGTGGCCTCGGCGTCCTCGATGAAGTCACCCAGCGGGGCCTCCTCGTCACTGCCGACCGGCATGTCGAGGCTCACCGGATCGCGGCTGTGATCGAGCAGGTCGGCGATCTTCTCCGCCGGAATGCCGGTCTCGGCGGCCAGCTCGTCGTCGGTGGCCTCCCGGCCGAGCTGCTGGTGCAGCTCGCGCTTGATCCGGGCGATCTTGTTCACCTGCTCGACCAGATGGACGGGCAGCCGGATGGTGCGGCTCTGGTCTGCCATGCCGCGGGTGATGGCCTGACGAATCCACCAGGTGGCGTACGTCGAGAACTTGAAGCCCTTGGCGTAGTCGAACTTCTCCATCGCGCGGATCAGGCCCAGGTTGCCCTCCTGGATCAGATCGAGCAGCGGCATCCCGCGACCGGTGTAGCGCTTCGCGAGGGACACCACCAGCCGGAGGTTGGCCTCGAGCAGATGCGCCCGAGCGGCCTCACCCTCACGGATGACCACCGCCAGGTCGCGCTTCTTGACCGCCGAGAGGCGCTTGCGGTTCGCCAGCACATGCTTGGCGTAGAGCCCGGCCTCGATCTGCTTGGCGAGTTCGACCTCTTGCTCGGCATTGAGCAGCGCGGTGCGGCCGATGCCGTTGAGGTAGACGCGGACGAGATCGGCGGCAGGGGACTGGGCGTCCAGATCCTGCTCGGTCATGGCGGGGCGGGCCGAAGTTGTGGCCTCGTCGGTGATGGTGGTGGACGAGGAAGTGGAGCGAGTAACGGTGGAGCGTGACATTCGGCCTCCTGACTTGAGTGCGTTCACTTCGTCCAACGCGGGGCAGGGTGGGAAAGTTCCCGGGGGTTCCCCGGTACGGGAACCGGGATGAATGCCTGTGGCCTGCGGATATCCCGCTCGGCCGGAGAAGATCGTCTGAGAAGTTCCTGAGATGATCCCCTGGGTGGAACCCGGGCGATCAGGCGCCGCCGGAGCCCTCCGCGGTGTGCGAGTCGACCGTGTGGGAGTCGACCGGGTGGGAGTCGACCGTGTGTGAGTCGACGGTGCGGGGATCGCGGGTCCGGTCGCCGGCGGTGGGCGAACCCGTCGGGACCGATCCGGACGTGCCGGTGCCGGTGGAGTCGGCCCGGGTGGAGTCGGCCCGGGTGGAGTCGGCAGCGGTGGAGTCGGCACGGGTCGAGTCGGTGTCGGCGGAGCCGCCGGGAGTGGTGCCGTCGGAGTAGGTGGCGTTCGTGTCGATCACCCGGAACGTCGCGCCGAGCGATGCCGGGCCCAGCACATCGTGCTCCGGTCCGTGCATGTAGTTGGGGTGCTCACCGCGTTTGCGGGGCGGGCGGTCGTTGGCGATGAGCACCGCGATCCACGGCAGGGGGATCGACGCGGCGATGATCGCCAGCGCGAGCAGTCCCGAACCGGTGGAGCTGTAGACGATGCCGGCGATGATCAGGGCGGGCACCCGGAACGCCATCAGGATCAGGTACTTCCGAACCCGTGCGCGGTGCTGCTCGTCGTAGGGTTGGGGAGCGCCGGTGATCAGGAAGGCGTCGGACCCACCGTGTTCCCGTGTGGACCGGCCGGTCGGAGAATCCTGTTCACCCATATCTCCACTGTCCCACTTCTGGGGGCGTAAAGCACAGGCGGGTCGACGGGGTCGTCGGAGCCCGGTGTGGTGACGCACAATGGAGGACATGTCTACCGAAACCATCGAGCGGCCCGACCTCGACGAGTGGTCCGACACCAAGACCGACGAGCGGCCGGACGCCGACGCGACCGACCACTCCGACGACGATCGGCCCAAGTTCTTCCACTACGTCAAGAAGGACAAGATCGCCGAGAGCGCCGTCATGGGCAACCATGTCGTCGCCCTCTGCGGCGAGACCTTCCCGGTGACCCGTGCCGCCAAGCCCGGCTCGCCGGTGTGCCCGAAGTGCAAGAAGATCTACAAGCGCATGCGCAAGGACTAGTGCCGGTCGGTCCGGTCGGTCCCGCTCAGTCCGGTCGGTGATCGGCCGGGTCGTCGGCATCCTGCTCGTCGTCGGCCCGCCGGCGCCGGCTGATCGGACCGCTGGACAGGCGTTCGGGCAGCGTCTTGAGCTGCTCGGTCACCTCCGCGGTCTGGGTGGTCACCCACTCGCGCACCTGCACCGTCATCGTCGGTTTGGCCGGCCACATCGACTGCAGTGCGGCGTTGAACTCGGCGCCGATCACGATCGCGAAGCCGAGGAAGAACGCGAACAGCAAGAAGGCGATCGGCGTCGCCAGCGCGCCGTAGGAGTAGCCGGCCCGCACGATCTGCGCCAGATAGATACGCAGGATGTAGCTGGCGATCCAGAAGAACACCCCGGCCACGATCGCCCCGCCCACCAGTCGATGCCACGGCAGCGGATTGGGCAGCGCGAGGTGATAGAGCGTGGTCAGCACGAGCAGCATCAGCACCGCGACGAACGGGAAGTAGCCGAACGCGATGAGCTGGCTGACGATCGGGTCCCACGAGTCCGGGACGATCTGGCGCAGATAGTCCGGTCCCAGCGCCACCAGCGGCAGTAGCGGGACCGCCACCGCCAGGAACACCACATACAGCAGCAGCGCGAAGATCCGCTGCCACACCGGGTTGCGCACCTCGTGCTGATCGTGGGCCCGGACGATCGAGGCGACGAAACACGACACCGCCGACGACCCGGCCCACAGCGACAGCAAGAAGCCCACCGAGATGACGCCCACCCGGCCACGGCCGAGGACGTTGTCGACGGTCGGTTTGATCAGGTCGTCGACGACGCTCGCCGAGAAGGTGCGGTCGGCGAAGGAGATGATGCGGTCGGAGATCACGTTGACCGTGTCCGGCCCGAACCAGCCCGCGAGGTAGCCGACCGAGCCCAACACCCCCAGCAGCAGCGGTGGCAACGACAGCGCCTGCCAGAACGCGGCCTGGGCAGCCCAGCCGACGATGCCGTCGTCCCACGACTTCACGATGGTGCGCCACACCAGCCGATGGATGTTGCGCCAGACCGGCAGGGGCTTCCCATCGGGTCCCGGCGGACGATCCTCCGCCGGTGAGGCGTGCCCGGACGGACGGTCCGGCGACCCGTCGCCGGCGTGCGGGGGCTGCCCGGCGGCGGACCGGCCGGACGGCAGGGCATCGGTCACCGCGTCGTCGGACACCGGTGCATCCCCGGACGGCCGATGGTCGTCGGGCGGCAGGGGGACCGGGTTGCGGTGTGGTGTGCTGATGGGTACAGCATTCCTGATCCCGGCCGACGCCGGTGCGACACCCCTGTCACCTGGTGTGTCACGGCGGTGTGTCCCGGACCGCATGTGTCGCCGACGCCGTTGTCGGCACGGATCGGTAGCATGATCGAGGCTCGATGCGCTGCACCGGGCGTCCCCGCGCCGCGACCTCGTTCTCGCCCCGCGGCGCGACCAGCCTCCTCTCATGCGAACACGGAGTCAGTACCCCAGTGACCTCTGCCGAAGACGTCGTCTCTGCTGCCACCGCAGGTCCGCCGCTCCGCGCCTGGCAGCGGCGCGCCCTGACCCGCTACCTCGCGACCGCCCCCAAGGACTTCCTCGCGGTCGCCACCCCGGGTGCCGGTAAGACCACCTTCGGCCTGCGCGTGGCGCGCGAACTCCTCGACGATCGCACCGTCGAGCAGATCGCCGTGGTCACCCCGACCGAACACCTCAAACACCAGTGGGCCGAGGCCGCCGCCCGCGTCGGCATCCAGCTCGACTCCAACTTCCGCAACTCCACCGGTCAGACCAGCACCGACTTCCACGGGGTGGCCCTGACCTACGCGCAGGTCGCCGCGCATCCCACCCGGCACCGGGTGCGTACCGAACGTCGCCGCACCCTGGTCATCCTCGACGAGATCCATCACGGCGGTGACGCGAAGTCCTGGGGTGAGGCGATCCGCGAGGCCTTCGACGACGCCGAACGCCGGCTGGCGCTGACCGGTACGCCGTTCCGTTCCGACGACTCGCCCATCCCGTTCGTCACCTACGAGCCCGAACCGGGCGGCGCGATGCGCTCGCGCGCCGACCACACCTACGGCTACGCCGACGCACTGCGCGACGGCGTGGTCCGGCCGGTGGTGTTCCTGGCGTACTCGGGGCAGGCCAGCTGGCGCAACAGCGCGGGGGAGGAGTTCACCGCCAGGCTCGGCGAACCCCTGTCCGCCGAGCACACCAGCCGTGCCTGGCGCACCGCCCTGGACCCGCACGGCGACTGGATCCCGTCGGTGCTGCAGGCCGCGCACACCCGGCTGCGGCAGCTGCGTGCCGGCGGCATGCCCGATGCCGGGGCGCTGGTGATCGCCACCGACCAGACCGTCGCCCGCGACTACGCCGAACTGATCACCGCGATCTCCGGCAAGGCCCCCACGGTGGTGCTCTCCGACGACCCGAAGGCGTCGTCGAGGATCGCCGAGTTCTCGGCGTCCGACGACGAGTGGATGGTCGCGGTGCGCATGGTGTCCGAGGGCGTCGACGTGCCCCGCCTGGCCGTGGGCGTGTACGCCACCAGCTCGTCCACCCCGTTGTTCTTCGCACAGGCCATCGGCCGGTTCGTGCGGTCGCGCCGGCCGGGTGAGACCGCCAGCGTGTTCCTGCCGTCGGTGCCGGTGCTGCTCGACCTCGCCAGCCAGATGGAGGCCGAACGCGATCACGTGCTCGGCAAGCCGCACCGGGAGAGCGACGGACTCGACGACGCACTGATCGCCGAGGCCAACAAGCAGAAGGACGAGCCCGGCGAGGAGGAGAAGAGTTTCGAGTCGCTGCACGCCGACGCCGAACTCGACCAGGTCATCTTCGACGGCTCGTCGTTCGGCACGGCCACCTTCACCGGCAGCGACGAGGAAGCCGACTATCTGGGCCTGCCCGGCCTGCTCGACGCCGACCAGGTCAAGCAGCTGCTCCGGCAGCGTCAGGACGGCCAGGTGGCGCGACGCTCCGCCGAACCCACACCGGCGCCCAAGGCCGAGGCGTCGCCGCGGGCGGCGGGGGAGAACCTGCACGCCCTGCGCAAGGAACTCAACACCCTGGTCGCCATGCACCATCACCGCACCGGCAAACCGCACGGTGTGGTGCACAGCGAGCTGCGCAGCCGGCTCGGTGGTCCGCCCACGGCCCTGGCGTCGGCCGAGCAACTGCGCGAGCGCATCCAGGCGCTGCGCGAGTGGCGCTGAGCAGACCGGACCGAGCCACACGCCGGCGGCCACGACCGAGCACCCGACGGTGACCGGCCCCGACACAGCGAAAGACCCGGCGGATGGGATCCGCCGGGTCTTTCGCTGCTGAGAGGGTCAGTTCGGGGTGGTCACACGAGTTCGGTGGCCGAGTCGTCGAGCACGATGGCGCTCATCTCGACCAGGCGGGCCTCGTGCTCGTTGAAGTGGTGTCGGCAGAAGAGGAGTTCGCCGCCCTTGGGAAGCACGGCACGTACCTTCGCCGCCGCACCGCAGCGATCGCAACGGTCAGATGCGGTCAGCGGCATGGAGATCGGGGTAGTGGTCGCGATGTCTGGCATTGGTTCCTCCGTCCCGGTCCGGCGCTCTCTGCGCCATTCCTTCAGAGCCGACACATCCGGGCGATGCGTCAACCTCACTCTGTCAGACGTTCGGGCGGTTCGTATTGTTCCGACGCGCCGAGAGTTGTGTCGTCACTCACCCGTTACAACAGAACCGCCGCCGGTTACACGCCCGACAAGGGGGGTAACCGGCGGCGAGACCGTCATCACAGAAAGCGTGGTGAGAACTAGTCCAGGTAGTCGCGCAGAACCTGGGAGCGCGACGGGTGGCGCAGCTTCGACATCGTCTTCGACTCGATCTGACGGATGCGCTCACGGGTGACGCCGTAGACCTGGCCGATCTCGTCGAGCGTGCGCGGCTGACCGTCGGTGAGACCGAAGCGCAGACGCACCACGCCGGCCTCGCGCTCGGAGAGCGTCTCGAGGACCGACTGCAGCTGATCCTGCAGCAGGGTGAAGCTCACCGCGTCGACGGCGACGACCGCCTCGGAGTCCTCGATGAAGTCACCGAGCTGGCTGTCGCCCTCGTCGCCGATGGTCTGGTCCAGCGAGATCGGCTCACGCGCGTACTGCTGGATCTCCAGCACCTTCTCCGGCGTGATGTCCATCTCCTTGGCGAGCTCTTCCGGGGTCGGCTCGCGGCCGAGGTCCTGGAGCAGCTCACGCTGGATACGGCCGAGCTTGTTGATCACCTCGACCATGTGCACCGGGATACGGATGGTGCGGGCCTGGTCGGCCATGGCGCGGGTGATGGCCTGCCGGATCCACCACGTGGCGTAGGTGGAGAACTTGTAGCCCTTGGTGTAGTCGAACTTCTCGACCGCACGGATCAGACCGAGGTTGCCCTCCTGGATCAGGTCCAGGAACGCCATACCGCGACCGGTGTAGCGCTTGGCCAGCGACACCACCAGACGGAGGTTGGCCTCGAGCAGATGGTTCTTGGCGCGGTTGCCGTCACGCGAGATCCAGTTCAGGTCACGCTTCTGGGTGGTGGTGAGCTTCTCACCGGACTCCAGGATGCGACGCAGCCGCTCGGTGGCGAACAGGCCGGCCTCGATCCGCTTGGCGAGCTCGACCTCCTCCTCCGCGTTGAGCAGCGCGACCTTGCCGATCTGCTTGAGGTAGGCGCGCACCGAGTCGGCCGAGGCGGTGAGCTCGGCGTCCTTGCGGGCCTGCCGCAGGGCCTCCGACTCCTCCTCGTCCCAGACGAAGTCGCCGGACGACTTGGCGTCGTCCTTGCCCTTCTTGTCGGTGGCCGCGGCGGTGGCCTTCTTGGCGGCCGCGGGAGCCGCGGGGGTCGAGGACTCGTCGCCCTCGTCCTCCTCGTCGTCGTCGGCGGAGTCCTCGGCGTCGTCGTCATCGTCGACGTCGAGATCATCGATCTCCACGTCGTCGTCGAGGTCGGCGTCGGGACCGTCGATGTCGTCGATCGAGGTGGACTCGAGATCGCCGTCGTCGACCCCCTCGCCGGACTTGGCCGAGGTGGCCTTCTTGGCCGCAGCCTTCTTGGCGGTCCGCTTGGCGGGTGCCTTCTTGGCAGCAGCCTTGCGGGGGGCCTTCTTGGCCGCCGCTTTCTTGGCGGCCTTCTTCGCGGGTGCCTTCTGCGCCGGGGTGGTCGTCGTCGAGGTCGAGTCGTCTACCTCGGCGCCCTCCTGACGGGTTTGGGTGGCTGCCACGTACAACCTTTCGGGATGAATCTCACAACCGTCGCGGCAGCGTGAGCCGTCGCGGATCAGGGCTTGGTCCGGCACAATGGGCACCGGTGCGCTCCATTGTAACGACACCATCACCGTTCAAGTGACAAAGGCCAGGTCAATGGGGTCGCGTCGCGTCTCTGATCAGGCTCTCAGGCCTTGTTCGACGGCCATTGCGGCGCCCACGATGCCGGCGGTGTTGCGCAGGGTCGCCGGCACCACCGGGGTGGTGTTGGTGAGCAACGGAATCCATTTGTCCGATTTCCGGCTGATGCCGCCGCCGGCGATGAACAGCTTCGGCCAGAACAGCGCCTCGTAGGTCCCCAGGACCTCGGAGACCTTCTCGGTCCACTTCGGGTAGGACAACTCCTTGACCTCCTTCACTCGCGACGACGCGATGTGCTCGGCCTCCTTCTTGCCGACCAGCAGATGCCCGAGCTCGGTGTTGGGCACGAGCTTGCCGTCGACCAGCAGGGCCGAGCCGATGCCGGTACCGAAGGTGAGCAGCATCACGACGCCGTCGACGCCCTTGCCCGCCCCGAAGGCGACCTCGGCGAGACCCGCCGCGTCGGCGTCGTTGAGCACCGACACCGGCCGGCCGCCGAGGGCGGTGCCGAACAGTTCCGAGACGTCCGTACCGATCCAGCCGTGGTCGATGTTGGCCGCGGTGCGCATCACACCGTCGGTGACCACGCCGGGCAGGGTGATGCCGACCGGACCGGCCCAGCCGAAGTGGGCGACCACCTCGGCGACCCCAGCGGCCACCGCGTCGGGCGTGGCGGGTTGCGGGGTGAGCACCTTGAACCGGTCGCCGACCAGTTCACCGGTGTCGAGGTCGACGATGCCGCCCTTGATGCCGGAGCCCCCGACGTCCACGCCGAAGCTCAGATGCGTTGCGGGGGACGGCGAGTCGGATGCGGCGGGTTCGGTCATGGGAGATCCTCTCGGATGATGACTGTCGTTGTCGGAAGCCTCGGTGTACCAGGCTATCCAGGGCGGGCGCGGTGTGCGCGGTTCCCGGCGAAGTCGACACGGCGCCCGGCGGCGGCCGGCCGGTGTGAGGTGCGGCGCCGGGGTGTGCCCGCCGCCAGGTGCGGCGGCCGGATGTGTTGACATGGACGAGTGCAGGAACAGATGAGCCAGACCGACCGGGAACGCGCAGCCGAACTGGGGGAGGTGGCCGTCACCGTCGCCGAGGCCGCCGCCGCGCATGTGCGGACGCGACGGCCGGAACTGTTCGGCGTCGCCGGCGAGGGTGGTACCCACGAGCAGAGCGACGCGGTCGCCACCAAGTCCACCCCGACCGACCCGGTGACCCTCGCCGACACCGAGACCGAGGAGCTGATCCGGACGCTGCTGCGGAGCCATCGCCCCGACGACGAGATCCTCGGCGAGGAGGAGGGTGGCAGCGTCAGCGTCCCGTCCGGGGTGCGCTGGGTGATCGACCCGATCGACGGCACCGTCAACTTCATGTACGGCATCCCGGCCTACGCGGTGTCGGTGGCCGCGCAGATCGACGGACGGTCGGTGGCCGGTGCGGTCGTGGACGTCGCCCGGCAGATCACCTATGCCGCCACGCTGGGCGGGGGAGCGTTCCGGCACGGGCCGGGCGAGTCACCGCACCGACTGCGGTGCAACGACATCGATCAGGTCGAGATGGCCCTGGTGGCCACCGGCTTCGGGTACGACGCGCAGCGTCGGCGGGCGCAGGGGCAGCTGGTGGCCCAGATGCTGCCGCGCGTGCGCGACCTGCGCCGGATCGGTGCCGCGGCCCTGGACCTGTGCATGGTGGCCAGCGGCGCCGTCGACGCCCACATCGAACACGGGCTGAGTCCCTGGGACTGGGCGGCCGGCGGCCTGATCGCTGCGGAGGCGGGCGCGACGGTGATCCTGCCGCCGCCGGATTCGCGCTCGGCCGACGGGCATCCCACGATCGCGGTGGCCGGCGGGGTGGCCGAGGACTTCCTCGGCCTGCTCGACGAGATCGGCGCGCGGGTCTGCCTCACCGCCGAGTGAGTGTGCGCAGGCGCGTGACCGTGTCTCTCTGGGTGATCGTGCCCCGCTGAGCGGTCGTGCGCCTGTGGGTGAGGACGGCCGGGTGCGCGTCGGACCCGGCCGGGCTCAGCACTTCTGTGCGTGCACCGCGCTGACGAGCCCCGGGTCGACGGCGTTCTTGTCGCTCTTGGGGTCGGCCGAGCGCAGCGCCTCCAGGGCCGCCTGCGCATCCTGCGACTGCTCCTGGGCGCGGTAGTGCTCACCGAGGGCGACGTCGACGGTGGTGTCGCGGCGACCGTCGTCGACGAGCTGGGCGCACGGGATGGCCAGCCACACCGCTGCCGCCGCGGCCTTGCCCGCCGGGCCGAACCGGATCTGGGCGACACAGTTGAGGTCGTGGTTGGGGTAGATCGGGTCGTCGCCGTAGGCCGAGTCGGTGGCCGGGGTGAACCCGAGATGGGTGAGGTCGTCGGAGGCCGAGCGTGCGGCACCGCGGGTGGTGGAGGCGTTGAGCACCCGGACCTGGAAGGTGGCCAGTGAGGCCGGGGACACCGCCAGCATCTCGTCGCGATCGGCGACGGTCGCCGTCGGCGCCGCGGTGCTCGCCGGAGCGGCCGTCGGCGCCCCCGAGGCGTCGGTGGCCGTCGGTGTGGCCGGGGTGGGCTGATTGCAGTCGGTGGGTGTCGCGGCGGCCTCCGAGTTGCTGAGTGCCACCGTCCACACGATGACCGCGAGCACCACCAGGACCGCCAGCAGGATGATCGCGGGGCGGAAACTGCGGCGGCGGAACGGGCGACCGTTGTGATCGGTCGGGTAGCCGGTAGTGATCTGCGATACCACGCGCCCACTGTAGAGGGTGGGGGCGCCGACATGCCGTCGGACGCCCCGACGGAGTGCATGTTGACTTGAGGTCTGCTCTCTTCTATGCTTCGGGCGCCCGCCCTCCCGGAACTGTTGGAGGTCATGGCAATACAATGTGATGAAGATCACAACAGTACGGCGGGTGGCGGGTAACGAATCGCACCGGTCATGACGTTGTAGTGACGCCGGCAAGACAATCCCGGCGACTTCGCGCTCCACGGTTCGCAGGTCACGAGCCCGAACCCACGGCGCCCTCCTTCAACCAGGTAAGGCACACAATGGCTACTGATTACGATGCGCCCCGTCGCACGGAGTCCGAGGATCTCAACGAGGACTCACTCGAGGAGCTCAAGGCCCGGCGCAGCGAGGCGCAGTCCGCGGCGGTCGACGTGGACGAAACCGACACCGCGGAGTCGTTCGAACTCCCCGGAGCCGATCTGTCCGGCGAGGAGCTCTCGGTTCGGGTCGTCCCGAAGCAGGCCGACGAGTTCACCTGCAGCAGCTGCTTCCTCGTCTACCACCGCAGTCGTCTCGCCCGTGAGAGCGGCTCCGAGATGATCTGTGTCGACTGCGCCTGAGTCGGGCCGATCCAGGTCCTAGTCGGACCCGGATCGCCGATCCTCATCAGATGCAGTCCCCTCGTCCGGTGCGGTCACAGCCTCGGCCGCATCGGGCACTCCGAGGGCTTTCAACAGCTCGGCCGGACGCCGCGTCGACACCAGCCAGTAGGGCGTCGGATCGTCCGGATCGTCGAGCACCAGCAACACCATCGTCTTGATCCACGCGCGGTGCACCAGGAAGGCCGCGGGGTCGAGCTGACGGCCGAGCGCAGCACTCTTGGCGGTCGCCGGGATCGTGGCCGCACGGCCGATCACCGCACGCGGTAGCCGGGCCTTCGCGGCGTGTAGCTCGCCGTCGGCGGTCACCGTCACCTGCGTCCGGCTCATCGACCACAGCACCAGGGCACACAGCACCGCCGTCCCCACATATCCGAGGTAGCCCCACGCGGAGCGATGCGCCGACAACGAGATCTCGTAGCCGACGACCCCGGTGACGACCAGTGCGGCCAGCCCCCACCACCAGGGCACGTACAGACGCTCGCTGAAGCGGACGGTGCCGGCGGGGGACGAGGGGCCGGAGGAGGACGAGGGGCCGCTCGCCGATGATGGATCACTCACAGGACCAGCGTAGTCTGCCTGCGTGGCCGCTGATCTGACCCCTTCCCCTGCCGGAGACCCCGCCGAGACCCCCGCCGGAACAGCCCCGGAAACCCCGCCGATCCGCGTACGGCGGCTCGATTCCGGAATCCCGCTGCCGGCCCGCGTACATCCGGGCGACGCTGGCGTCGACCTCTGTTCGACCATCGACCTCGAACTGCCCGCCGGCCGCCGACAGCTCGTCGGCACCGGCATCGCGATCGCCCTGCCGGTCGGCACCGTCGGCCTGATCCACCCGCGCTCGGGTCTCGCCGCCCGTGCCGGACTCTCGATCGTCAACACCCCGGGCACCATCGACGCCGGCTACCGCGGCGAGATCAAGGTGTGCCTGATCAATCTGGACCCCACCGAGACCATCCACATCAGCCGGGGCGACCGGATCGCGCAGCTGCTCGTCCAGCGTGTGGAGCTGCCCGGCTTCGTCGAGGTCGACGAGCTCGACGACACCAGTCGCGGGACCGGCGGATACGGATCGAGCGGCGGACACGCCATCCTGGGTGATCCGCAGGTCGGCTGAGCCGGGTCGGTGACCGTCGTCGGGGATGAACTCGACTACCCTCGAACCGGTCGACCGGGCAGTTCGACCGGGTCGTGCGAGGAGAGACGGAGCTGATGGCACAGGACGGGGAGTTGCGGGTCGGGCAGGCGCTCGGACCGTATGACATCGAGGCACTGGACACGCCGGCCGAAGAGCTGGCCAATTCGCACCTGGACCTCGGATCGGTGCTGGTACCGGTGGTCGAGGGCGGGCAGGTCACCGTCGAGATGAGCCCGGACCATCAGCCCGAAGGCGTCTACCTGGTGACGCCCGTCGGCCGGATCTCGGTGACCGCGTTCGCCGCCCCGAAGTCGCCCGGTCTGTGGCGCGAGGTGGTCCGCGAACTGGCGTCGTCCCTGCGTGACGACGGCGCGACCACCAGCGTCGAGGACGGCCACTGGGGCCGCGAGGTGCTCGCCGAGGTCCCCGGCGCCGCCCACCGCTTCATCGGCGTCGACGGTCCGCGCTGGATGGTGCGCTGCGTGGCCAGCGGACCCGCCGAGGCCGCCGAACAGCTGGCCCAGCTCGCCCGCGCGGTGCTGGCCGAGTCCGTGGTGCGCCGCGGCAAGGACCCGGTGCCGCCGCGGGAGATGCTGCCCATCGTGCTACCGCCGGTGCTCGCCGACCAGGTCGCCGCCGCCCAGCAGCAGATGTTCGGCGAGACCGGGGCCGAGGCCGGCGAGCCGGCCGCAGCCGAGCCCGTACCCGCATCCGAGCCGGTCGCCGACACGGCGCAGGCCCAGCCCGCCGACGCCGGCGATCGCGTCCCGGGTGGAGCGCTCGATCAGATCGAGCAGGCCACGGTCGTGACCGAGGCGCCGGTGGGCGATGCCGGTGGTGCCGAGGCCACCGCCGACGACGCCTCCGATGCTTCCGACGCCGAGACCGCCGCGGGTGTCGCCCCCGACTCCGGCGATGCCGACGAGGCGCCGCCGTCGAGCGGATCGGCCATGCAGCGCTTCCGTCGGCGGCGTTCCAAGAACTGAGTCGTGCGAGCGGCCGGGTGGGTCCCGACAGGGATCACCCGGCCGTCGTCGTACGTACCGACTGCCATGCGCGTGCGCATGCCCGCCCGAGGAGCTCCGGCTGCTCACCCCACGCGGTGAGGGTCACCTCGGCGAGTGAGGCATGCGCGGCGGCGTCGGCCCATGCCCGCGCCACGTCGATCGGGTGCAGCGGATCGTCGGCGGCCGCGACGATCCCCAACGGCACTGTGAGCCCGGCGATCTCGGCGACCGTGGGTGCACGATAGGCGGCCGCCTGTTCCAGCTGCACGACGAGTCCGGGATGCAGCGCCCGCCACGACCGCCCGAGTTCGTCGGCCAGCCACGTCGGGCTGCCCTGTGCCATCGCGGCGACGGTCGCATCCAGGCCGTCGGCGCGCAGTGCCTGCGCGGTGGCCCGTGCACTCGCGGCCGCCACCGCGGTGGTCGCCGGACCACTCCAGGCGGGTAGCGCCGCCCACACACCCGCGCAGCGCCCCGCACCGGCGCCCAGGGCCCATTCCACCGTCACCGCGGCCCCGATGGACACCCCGCCGACCAGGATCGAGCCCCGCTGGTCGGCGATGTCGGTGAGCCGTCGGCGGTATCCGTCGATCAGGTCGTCGGTGGGTTGCAGGCCGATCAGTTCGATGCCGAGATCCGCTGCGGTCGGGCCGAATGCGCGGCGGACGAAGTCGGCGTCGGAGCCGGTTCCGGGGAGCGCGACCAGCACTTCTGGACGGTCCGGACTGTTCCTGTCATCTGCGGGCATGAACAGATCATGCCGCGCGTTGTACCCCATGAGAACGTGGGTCTACGCTGAGGCGAGTTCCTACAGATCGAAGTTCGTCCCCGGAGGTTTGTGATGCCGACAACCGGTTATCTCAAGCGGCTGACGCGACGGTTGACCGAAGACCTCGGCAACGTCGACGCCGAGCAGATCGCGGCCGAGTCGCAGGCCACCGGTGCCCAGCGCGCCGCAGAGTGTTGCCGAGGCGACGAGGTGTCGATGCACGGCGAACTCAGGTCGGTGGAGACCTGCTCGCGCGCCGCCAAGACCGGCGTCAAGGCGGAGTTCTTCGACGGCTCCGACGTGGTGCTGTTGAAGTGGCTCGGCCGCAACCGGATTCCCGGGATCGAACCCGGACGCAAGATCACCGTGCGCGGTCGCCTCGCCGAGCACGAAGGCATGAAGGTGATCTACAACCCGTACTACGAACTCCAAGGCACCGAAGACTGACCGTCGCCCTTCTTTCCGATGGTTGGCCAGGTCGTCGGTTGCGTTGTCGATGACCGGTTTGATGGTGGTCGCTTGGCGAGGTTGGGCGGCGGAGGTTTCGACTCGTCTCGTCGCTTGCGCTCCTCGTCGGCTCAACCATCGTTTGGGTTTGGTGGTCGCCTCAGTCAGCCATTGGGTTTGGTGGTCGAGCCGGGACCGAGCCTCTGGGCGAGGACCCGTGTCGAGGCCTGGTGGGTTTGCGGTGTCGGTGACCGGTTTGAGGGTGGTCGCCTGGTGAGGTTGGGCGGCGGAGGTTTCGACTCGACTCGTCGCTTGCGCTCCTCGTCGGCTCAACCATCGTTTGGTTTGGTGGTCGCCTCAGTCAGCCATTCGGTTTGGTGGTCGAGCCGGGACCGAGCCTCTGGGCGAGGACCCGTGTCGAGGCCTGGTGGGGTGGCGGTGTCGGTGATCGTTGTGGTGGGGGTCGCCCTGGTGAGGTTGGGCGGCGGAGGTTTCGACTCGTCTCGTCGCTTGCGCTCCTCGTCGGCTCAACCATCGTTTGGGTTTGTCGGTCGCCTCAGTCAGCCATTCGGTTTGGTGGTCGAGCCGGGACCGAGCCGCTGGGCGAGGACCCGTGTCGAGGCCTGGTGGGTTTGCGGTGTCGGTGATCGTTGTGGTGGGGGTCGCTTGGCGAGGTTGGGCGGCGGAGGTTTCGACTCGTCTCGTCGCTTGCGCTCCTCGTCGGCTCAACCATCGTTTGGGTTTGTCGGTCGCCTCAGTCAGCCATTCGGTTTGGTGGTCGAGCCGGGACCGAGCCGCTGGGCGAGGACCCGTGTCGAGGCCTGGTGGGTTTGCGGTGTCGGTGACCGTTGTGGTGGTGGTCGCCTGCCGAGGTCGGGTGGCGGAGGTTTCGACTCGTCTCGTCGCTTGCGCTCCTCGTCGGCTCAACCATCGTTTGGTTTGGTGCTCGAATCGGCGATTGGGTTTGGTGGTCGAGTGGATCGACGCTCGCGTTGTCGCGTGTCGCAACGACGTCCGTCCTACGGTGCCACCTGCATCGACTCGTGCAATGCGTCCTCGGCCTCGGTGGGGGCGATGAAGACCAGCTCGTCGCCGCCCTCGATCGGGTCGTCGCGCTCGGGGACGATCACCCGACCGCCTCGCAGGATCGCCACCAGGGCGACATCGCGGGGGAGGGCCAGCTTGCGTACCGGGTGGCCGGCCAGCGGGGTGTTGGGTGGCAGGGTGAGCTCCACCAGGTTGGCCTGACCCTGGCGAAAGGTCATCAGCCGCACCAGATCTCCCACCGACACGGCCTCCTCGACGAGCGAGGCGAGCAGACGCGGGGTGGACACCGCGACGTCGACACCCCAATCCTCGCCGAACAGCCACTCGTTGCGCGGATCGTTGACCCGGGCCACCACCCGGTTGACCGCGAACTCGGTCTTGGCGAGCAGGCTCACCACCAGGTTGGCCTTGTCGTCGCCGGTGGCGGCGATCATCACGTCGAACGACTGCAGCCCGGCGGACTCCAGATTCGACAGCTCGCAGGCATCGGCGAGCATCCACCGCGCCTCGGGTACCGAGTCGGGATCGATGTGCCCGGCGTTGCGCTCGAACAGCGTCACCTCGTGCTTGTTGACCAGGAGTTCGCGGGCGATCGAACGTCCGACGGCGCCGGCTCCGGCGATGGCGACCTTCATCTGTCTCTCCTCGTTCTCGACCCGGCCGCTATTCGCCGCTCAACGGTGCAGACACCAGTGCGCGGGTCTCGGCGAGGTTGTCCAGGACCACGGCCCCGAACACCACGTCGTCCTGCTGCAGCACGGTCCGCGCCTCCGGCAGCACCGGATGGCCGACGCGGTTGATGAACGCGATCCGCGCGCCGGTGAGTTCCTGGAACTTGACCACGTTGGTCCCGATCCACGACTCATGGATCTCGAGCTGGGCGATGGCGAGCGTGCCCGACGGATCGCGCCATTCGGTGGTGGTGGATGCCTCACCGAGTGCGGAGACGAACCGCTCGGTGGTCCACGGGACGGTCGCGACGGTCGGAATACCCAGTCGCTCATACACTTCGGCACGTTTGGCGTCGTAGATCCGGGCCACCACCCGCTCGACGTCGAAGGTCTCACGGGCCACCCGCGCGGCGATGATGTTGGAGTTGTCGCCGGAGGACACCGCGGCGAAGGCGTCCGCGCGCTCGATCCCGGCGCGGGTCAGCACATCCCGGTCGAAGCCGACGCCGACGATGGTCTGGCCGCGGAAGCCGTCCCCGAGACGGGCGAAGGCCGACGGATTGCGGTCGATGATCGACACCTCGTGTCCACGGCGTTCCATCGCTGCGGCCAGGGACGATCCCACTCGTCCACAGCCCATGATGACTACCCGCACGTCGCATCCTCCCGTTCGGCACGGTGGGTGCCGCTGGTCGTCTCGGCGTCCGGTGACCGCCGTTGAGATGAACCTACCCTCGCGCCCGGTATCCCGGCGCGCGGTGTCGTTCCCCGGGTCGATCCGGGTCCCGGCGGCGTGTCGTCGCGGGTCGACGTGTCAGTTGTGGTGATCGGGTGGCGCAGGTCTTAGTGTGGCGTGGTGCCCACCGTGTCGAAGGTGTCCGTCGCAACCAAACGGTTGCTGTTGGGACGGCCGTTCCGTAGTGATCGGCTCGGTCACACCCTCCTCCCCAAACGCATCGCATTGCCGGTGTTCGCATCCGATGCGATGTCGTCGGTGGCCTATGCGCCGCAGGAGATCTTCCTGGTCCTGTCGGTCGCCGGGCTCTCCGGACTGGTCTACACCCCGTGGGTGGCGGTCGCCGTCGCGGTGGTGATGGCGGTGGTGGTCGCCAGCTACCGGCAGAACGTGCACGCCTACCCGTCCGGCGGCGGTGACTACGAGGTCGCCACGGTCAACCTGGGCCCCACCGCCGGTCTGACCGTCGGCAGCGCCCTGCTCGTCGACTACGTGCTGACCGTCGCGGTGTCGATCTCGTCGGCGGCGGAGAACATCGGCTCGGCGATCCCGTTCGTGTCCCAGCACCGGGTGTGGTTCTGTGTGGCGGCCATCGTGCTGCTCGCGGCGGTCAACCTGCGCGGACTCAAGGAGTCCGGGTCGGTGCTCGCGATCCCCACCTATGCCTTCATTCTCGGCGTGCTGGGCATGCTGATCTGGGGTTTCATCCAGATCTATCTGCTCGGCGACACCGTCCGTTCGGAGGCCGCCGGCTTCGAGATCAAGGCCGAACACTCCAATCTGATGGGCCTGGCGTTCGTCTTCCTGATCGCCCGGGCGTTCTCGTCGGGGTGTGCCGCGCTGACCGGTGTGGAGGCGATCAGCAACGGGGTGCCGGCCTTCCAGAAACCCAAGTCGCGCAACGCCGCCACCACCCTGTTCCTGCTCGGCGCGATCGCCATCACGCTGCTGCTGGGCATCGTGTTCCTGGCCGAGCGGATCGGCGCCAAATATGTGATGAACCCGGCGACCGACCTGATCGGTGCCCCCGAGGGGTATCACCAGAAGGCGATGATCGCCCAGCTCGCACACGCGGTGTTCGCGAGTTTCCCGGTCGGTTTCTACTTCGTCGCGACCGTCACCGCCCTGATCCTGGTCCTGGCGGCCAACACCGCGTTCAACGGGTTCCCGGTACTGGGCTCCGTACTCGCCCAGGATCGCTACCTGCCGCGGCAGCTGCACACCCGCGGTGACCGGCTCGCGTTCAGCAACGGCATCATCTTCCTGGCGCTGGCCGCCACCGCCTTCGTCGTCGCCTTCGGCGCCGAGGTCACCGCCCTGATCCAGCTCTACATCGTCGGGGTGTTCGTCTCGTTCACCCTCAGCCAGACCGGCATGGTCCGGCACTGGACCCGACTGCTGCGCACCGAGACCGACCCGAGTGCGCGGCGTCGGATGAAGCAGTCACGGGTGATCAACACCGTCGGCCTGATCATGACCGCCACCGTGCTGGTGGTGGTGCTGATCACCAAGTTCACCGCGGGCGCCTGGATCGCGATCCTGGCGATGGTGGCGCTGTTCGTCCTGATGAAGGCGATCCACCACCACTACTCGACGGTGCAGCACGAACTGGAACGCGCCGAGGACGAGGACGAGGGCGCGGTGCTGCCCAGCCGAACCCACTCGGTGGTGCTGGTGTCGGGCCTGCACCTGGCGACCAAGCGGGCGGTCCTGTACGCCCGTGCCACCCGACCGGACACCCTGGAGGCGATCACCGTCAACGTCGACGACCGCGACACCCGCAAACTGGTGTCGGAGTGGGAGAAGAGCGACATCTCCATCCCACTCAAGGTGATCGCCTCGCCCTACCGTGAGATCACCCGACCGGTGATCGAGTACGTGCGCCGGGTGCGCCGCGAGTCGCCCCGCGACGTGATCACCGTGTTCATCCCGGAGTACGTGGTGGGGCACTGGTGGGAGACCATCCTGCACAACCAGTCCGCGCTGCGGCTCAAGACGCGACTGCTGTTCGAACCCGGGGTGATGGTCACCTCGGTGCCGTGGCAGCTCACGTCGTCCGAACATCGAAAGGCGGACATGGCCTATCACGCCCCCGGCGACACCCGCCGCGCTCTCGGCGGTCCCGACCGGTGACCGACACCGACATCCTGCTGACCCTGCGCGTCGACCGGCCGGCCAACGGCGGTACCGCCGTCGGGCGCGCCGACGACGGCCGCGCGGTGTTCGTGCGCGGTGCGATCCCCGGCGAGCAGGTCACCGCCCGCATCGTCGAGGAGAAGCCGAGGTTCCTCACCGCCGAGACCGTCGACGTACTCGAGCCCGCACCGCAGCGCATCGACGAGCTGTGCGCTGCGGCCGCCCACGGCGCCGGGTGCTGCGACCAGTCGTTCATCACCCCCGACCACGTGCGGGGGCTCAAGGCGGAGGTCCTGCGCGACGTGCTGGGCCGGATCGGCGGATTCGACGCCGCCCGGCTCGACCGGCTGCTGCCCGGTGAGGCGGTGCGGGCCCTCGACGGCGGCGCGACCGGCTGGCGCATCCGCACCCGCCTGGCCGTCGACGCCGACGGCCGGCCGGGGCTGCACGAACGTGGCGGTGCCGGCATCGTCACCGGAGATCCGTGCGCCCAGAACGATCCGCTGATGGTCGCCGACCTCGGCGACGGATACGCCCCCGGCGGCGATCTCGCGATCACCCTCGACGACACCGGTACCCGGCACATCGTCGAGATCGGACCGGTCCCGGCCGCTGCGGCGGGCGGCGGCCGACCACCACGCGGCGGACCGGAGCGGGGCGGTTCGTCACGCGGACGGTCCCGGGACCGCAGGGCCGCACAGCAGCGTCGCCGACACCGCGAGGCACCCCGCCCGCAGCGGGTGGTCGCCGGTGCGCCGACGGCCGGTCACCGCGTCGGCGCGCGACGCTGGGAGATCCCGGTCGCCGGGTTCTGGCAGGGACACCGGGCCGCCCCCGACACCTACGCGGCGACCGTCACCGACATGGTGCGGTCGGCCCTCGGCGACGCCGCGCCCGGCGTCTGCTGGGATCTCTACGGCGGGGCCGGGGTGTTCGCGGCCGCCCTCACCGACACCCTCGCGGCGGGCTCGGTGCACGTCGTCGAATCCGATCCCGGCGCCCTCGAGGCCGCCGAACACACCTTCACCACCGACACCGGCATCCACCTGCACCCAGGAGAGGTGGCGCGCCTGATCGCCGACCTGCCCGCCCCGCAGGTCGTGGTCCTGGACCCGCCGCGGACCGGTGCCGGACCCGCGGTGATCGCGCAGCTCGCCGACGCCGCGCCGGAGGTGATCGTGCACGTCGGATGCGACGTCGGCCGCTTCGCCCGCGACCTGGGGCTGTACGGGCGCCACGGCTACACCGCGCAGCGGATCACCGGGTTCGACGCGTTCCCGCTGACCCACCATCTGGAGGCGATCGCGGTACTGGTGCGGTCGACGTCACGCCACTGACTACCTCACCGCTGCGCAGACATGCGCGGCGACGACCGTAGACTGGGACGGATGGGTACTGATGAGGGAGGACACCGGATGGGGCTGCTGGAGCAGATCGAATCCCCGGCCGACCTCCGTGAGCTGACGTCCGAGCAGGTCGTGACGCTGGCGGCGGAGATCCGTCGATTCCTGATCGAGAAGGTCTCCGCGGTCGGCGGGCACCTCGGCCCGAACCTCGGCGTCGTCGAACTCACCCTGGCCATGCACCGGGTCTTCGACTCACCGCATGATCCGATCCTCTTCGACACCGGACATCAGTGCTACGTGCACAAGATCGTCACCGGGCGCCGCGACCGATTCGACACCCTCCGGCAGCAGGGTGGCCTCACCGGCTACCAGGACCGCGCCGAGAGCGAACACGACTGGGTGGAGTCCTCGCACGCCTCGGCGGCACTCTCGTACGCCGACGGCCTGACCAAGTCGTTCGCCCTCACCGGCCAGCCCGACCGTACCGTGGTGGCCGTCGTCGGCGACGGCGCCCTGACCGGCGGCATGTGCTGGGAGGCGATGAACAACATCGCCGCCGGCGACCGCCCCCTGGTGATCGTGGTCAACGACAACGGCCGGTCCTACGCCCCGACGATCGGCGGCTTCGCCCGCCACCTGTCCGGGCTGCGCCTGCAGCCGAGCTATGAGCGCGTCCTCGACGAGGGGCGCCGTGTGGTGCGCAAACTGCCCGTCGTCGGCGACCCCGCGTATGCGGTGCTGCACGGGATGAAGAGCGGCCTCAAGGATCTGCTCGCCCCGCAGGCGATGTTCACCGACCTCGGCCTCAAATACGTCGGACCGGTCGACGGCCACGACGTGGAGGCCCTCGAATCGGCGTTCCGTCGCGCCCGCGCCTACGGCGGCCCGGTGATCGTGCACACCGTCACCCGCAAGGGGATGGGCTATGCGCACGCGGAGAACAACGAGGCCGACCAGATGCACGCGACCGGTGTGATCGACCCGAGGACGGGCCGCGCCACATCGGTCTCACCGCTGGACTGGACCACGGTGTTCTCCACCGCGCTGGTGGAGGCCGGACACACCCGCGACGACATCGTCGCGATCACCGCGGCGATGCCCGGACCCACCGGGCTGTCGGCGTTCGGGGATGCCTTCCCGGATCGCATGTTCGACGTCGGGATCGCCGAACAGCATGCGATGACCTCGGCCGCCGGTCTGGCGCTGGGCGGTCTGCATCCGGTGGTCGCGATCTACTCGACCTTCCTCAACCGCGCCTTCGACCAGCTGCTGATGGACGTCGCGCTGCTGCGCCAGCCGGTCACCGTGGTACTCGACCGCTCGGGGATCACCGGACCGGACGGCCCCAGCCATCACGGCATGTGGGATCTGTCGCTGCTGTCGATCGTGCCCGGCCTGCGGGTGGCCGCACCGCGCGACGCGGTCCGGCTGCGCGAGGAACTCGACGAGGCACTCGCCGTCGACGACGGCCCCACCGTGTTGCGCTTCTCCAAAGGGGCGGTGCCCGAGGACATCCGCGCGGTCACCCGCCTCGACGACGGCGTCGACGTGCTGCGCCGCGGCCCGGGTGTCGGCGAGATCGGCGGCGATGTGCTGATCGTCGCGGTCGGCGCGTTCTGCTCGCTGGCCCTCGACACCGCCGACCGCTTGCGCAGCCAGGGCATCGAGGCCACCGTCGTCGATCCGCGCTGGGTACTGCCGGTGCCCGCGTCGATCACCGACCTCGCCACCCGTCACCGGCTCGTGGTGACCCTCGAGGACAGCGGTGTGCAGGGCGGCGTCGGATCCGCGGTCGCGGCTGCGCTGTCGGCGGCCGACGTGGTGGTCCCGGTCCAGAACCGGGGCATCCCACAGGAATTCATCGCCCACGCCTCGCGCGGCCAGATCCTCGCCGAGCTCGGCCTGACCGCCCAGGACCTGGCGCGATCGATCACCGCGACGGTCTCGGAGATGCAGACCCTGCCGGGGATGGATCGTGCCGACACCGCCTCCGAGCCCGACGCCGCGCGGGCTCCCGAGGAGCTCCGGACCCCCGAAGAGGCGCGCACCCAGGACTGACCGATGACGTGGGGCAGCACCGGCCGGGCATCTCCGGCGGGTGCTGCCCCACGTCGTTGTCGGGGGTCGTCTCCCGGGTAGCGGTCTCGCGGTGCGGTGGCGGTGTGATCTAGCCGGGCAGTCCGGCGATGGCCGCCGCGATCGGCGCCGCGGTCAGCGCACGTTGCCAGGTGCGGGCCCCACCGGCGGCCAGCGCCGCGTCGACCGCCTCGGCGGTGATCGGTGCGGATACCCCGTCCCAGCACAGCTGGCGCACCAGATCGGGGGAGAGCAGGTTCTCCGCCGGTACCTCGTGGGCCGCGGCGATCTCCTTGATCAGCGGCCGCACCGTCGCCGCGCGGGCGGCGGCCTCCGGATTGCGGGGCTCCCACCGGCTGATCGGCGGCAGTCCCGTGGTCGGCGCCTTACGCGGCGGCAGTTCCTTGTCGGTCAGGTCGCGGGCCCGCAGGATCGCCGACATCCAGACCGCAGCCTGCTTGCGTTGTCGGGGACCGCCGAACACCGGCAGTTTGGTCAGGTCGCCGGCCGATTGCGGGGCGGCTGCGGCGGCGGTGATGATCGCCGAGTCGGGCAGCACCCGCCCCGGCGCCACATCCCGACGCTGCGCGATCTCCTCCCGCGCCGCCCACAACTCGCGGACGGTGGCCAGCCCGCGGGCGGTCTTGATGGTGTGGATGTTGGCGGTGCGCCGCCAGCGGTCGGTGCGCGGCGGCGAGACCGGACGCCCCAGCACGTACCGGAACTCCTCGACCGCCCACTCCTGCTTCTCGGCGTCGCCGAGTGCGGCGTCCATCGCATCGCGCAGTTCGACGAGCACCTCGACATCGAGGGCGGCGTAGTTCAGCCATTCCGGTGGCAGCGGACGACGTGACCAGTCGGCGGCGCCGTGCCCCTTCTGCAGACCGAGGCCGAGGAACTCGGCGACCATCGCGGCCAGATTCACCCGGGTCAGCCCGAGCAGCCGTCCGGCGAGTTCGGTGTCGAACAGGTCGCTGGCGCGGAAACCCAGATCACGCAGGCACGGAAGGTCCTGGTCGGCGGCGTGCAGCACCCATTCGGGGCCGTCGAGCACCTCGATCAGCGGGTCCAGCGCGTCGGGTTCCTCGATCGGGTCGATCAGGAAACTGCCCGATCCGGTGCGCCGGATCTGGATCAGGTAGGCGCGCTGGGAGTACCGGTAGCCCGACGCGCGTTCGGTGTCGAGGGCGATCGGCCCGGTGCCGGCGGCGAGCCGCTCGGCGGCGTCGGCGAACTGCCCGGCCGACGACAACACGGGCGGGACGCCCTCGCGCGGTTCGAGCAGCGGGGTGGTGGGGGTGGCGTCCTCGGCGGGCGCTGCCGGATCGCTCACGCCGACCCGAGTTCGGTGACACCGACCGGGGGCAGACCCGCGGCCGCCGACAACACTTCGCAGAACGCCTCCAGGTGCGCGCCCAGGCCTTCGGCCGACGAGGCGGTCCACGACGCCCGCAACTCGAGCTGATGGGCGCGCGGCGGACCGGCGATGTCGCCGTAGCGCACCGACGACGTGGAGGTCACGGTGCCGCCGAGAGCGGTCACGTGGACCGGTCCCTCGTCGTTGGCGGTCTCACCGACCGGGACACCGAGGGCATCGGCGAGCCAGCTCCACGCCACCTCGGGCAGCAGCGGGTCGGCCGCGAGCGCGGCCTCCACCTCCGCCTGGATGTAGGCGACCAGACGCATCGTCCCGTTCCAGGCGTCCTGGCCGTCGGGGTCGTAGAGCAGGATCAGCCGCCCGAAGGCGCTGCCCTGCAGGTCGTCGTCGGGATCGTCGTCGGCGCGGCGCACCTCCGCGCCCACCGCATAGCTGTAGGGCGCCAGGCGCTGCGGCGGGCGGATCGGCCCGACCTCGATGTCGCGTCGGATGCGCGCGGAATGCAGCGACTCGACCGCGGTGCGGAAGTCGGCAGGCTCCGTCGGAGCTCCGGAGGAGGTCACAACTGTGACGGTAAGACCAGCACTGCGCCGAAGGGCGGAGGCGCGCCGGTGGTCGATTCGGACGACATGGCAGAGTGATCGATGATGTCGCATTCACAACGTACCCGTTCAGGCCACGCCACCATGCCGCTGGTGGCCGCGGCGCAGGGCTCCACGCCCAGCAGGCGCCCAGTGTGGTTCATGCGGCAGGCCGGTCGGTCGTTGCCGGAATACCGGGCCATCCGGGAGAACCACGGCATGCTCGAGTCGTGCTTCGACCCGGAGCTGGTCACCGAGATCACGCTGCAACCGGTCCGACGCCACGACGTCGACGCCGCGATCCTGTTCTCCGACATCGTCGTGCCGCTCAAGGCCGCCGGTGTGGACCTGGACATCGTGGCCGGGACCGGCCCGGTGATCGCCGCGCCCATCCGCACCGAGGCCGACGTCGCGGGGCTACCGCGGCTCGATCCGGCGCAGGTCGGGGCGGTCGCCCACGCGGTGGAGCGGATCCTCGCCGAGCTGCCTGCGGAGACCGCGCTGATCGGCTTCGCCGGGGCGCCGTTCACCCTCGCGTCATATCTGATCGAGGGCGGTCCGAGCCGCAACTACGTCAACACCAAGGCCCTCATGCGCGGTGCGCCGGAGGTATGGAATGCGCTGATGGGCCGGCTCGCCGACATCACCATCACCTTCCTGCAGGTGCAGCTCGAGGCCGGGGTGGACGCGATCCAGGTCTTCGACTCGTGGGCCGGGGCCCTCTCCGAGGCCGACTACCGCACCTACGTCGCCCCGCACACCGACCGGGTGTTCGCCGAGGTCGCCGGCTATGGCGTACCCCGCATCCACTTCGGTGTCGGCACCGGTGAACTGCTCGCCGCGATGGCCGCCCCCGCCGACGTGATCGGCGTCGACTGGCGGGTGCCGCTGACCGAGGCGGTGCGCCGCGTGGGTCCGGGCAAGGCCGTGCAGGGCAACCTCGACCCGACGGTGCTGTTCGCCGGGCCGCAGGTGATCGAACGTGAGATCCGCCGCGTCCTCGACGACGGGGCGACCGCGATCGCCACCGGCGCCACCGGCCACATCGTCAACCTCGGGCACGGCGTGCTCCCCGACACCGACGCGAAGGTGCTCACCCGCGCCGTCGAACTGATCCACACACTCTGATGTCCGCCCGGATCGCTGTCGTCGGTGCCGGTGTGTCCGGCCTCGTCGCCGCACTCCGGCTGCGGCAGGCACTCGGCGACGACGCGGTGATCGACATCCTCGAGGCGGGGGAGTCGACCGGTGGCATCCTGCAGACCGTCGAGGTGGGCGGCCGGCCGGTCGACGTGGGCGCCGAGGCGTTCATCGTGCGCCGCCCCGAGGCGGTGGACCTGGTCGCCGAGCTGGGCCTGACCGACCGGGTGGTGGCGCCGACCGGCGCACGACCGGCGATCTGGGCGAACGGCGGCCTGCACCCGCTGCCGTCCCCGGCTCTCATGGGCATCCCGGCATCCGCCGACATCGTCGCCGGTATCGCCGACCCGGCCGACGTGGACCGCATCCGCGGCGAGGCCGACCGGCCGCTGTCGTGGCGCCCGGGTACCGACGTGAGCGTCGGGGAACTGGTGGCCGACCGGTTCGGGCCGTCGGTGGTGGCCCGCTGCGTCGACCCGATGCTCGGCGGCGTCTACTCGAGCCTGGCCGGCGACATCGGGCTGCGCGAGGCACTGCCGGCGCTGGCCCTGCGTCTGGATCAGGGCGCGACCAGTCTCACCGGGGCGGTCACCGACATCCTCGCCGCATCCACCGGCACCGGGCCGGTGTTCGGCACCCTCGTCGGCGGGTACCGGGTGCTGCTCGACGCGCTCGTCGACGCCGCCCGCCCCACCGTGCATCTGGGCGCCCGGGTCACCGGACTCTCCCGTACCGGCGACCGCTGGGCGGTACACGGGCCGGTCGAGGCCACCTACGACGGTGTGATCCTGGCGGTCCCCGCCTGGATCGCCGGCGAGTTGCTCGCCACGCAGGCACCCGACCTGGCGCCCACGCTGCGCGCAGTGGAACCGGCGTCGTCGGTGGTGCTGTCCCTGGCCCTGGCTCCGGGCACCGACCTGCCCGCCCATTCGGGCGTGCTGGTGGCGACCGGAGAAGACCTGCACGCCAAGGCGTTCACGCTCAGCTCCCGCAAGTGGGCGCATCTGGGCCGACCCGACCGGCCGGTGTCGGTGCGGGCGTCGTTCGGCCGTTACGGCGCCCCGATCGCCGACGACGCCCTCGACTCGCTGCGCGGCCAGGCCCTGGCCGACCTCGACCGGATCTGCGCGGCCGCCGGCGTCGCGCCGGCATCCGGGCACGTGATCGACGTGTGGCAGCAACGCTGGACCGGGGGACTGCCGCGGTACGCGCCCGGGCATCTGGCCCGCATGGCCGAGGTGCTCGGCCACCGGCCCACAGGGCTGGCGCTGGCCGGGTCGTCCTACGCCGGTGTCGGGGTGCCCGCATGTATCGGGCAGGCCGGTCGTGCGGCCCGGGACCTGCTCACCGACCTGCACTGAGACGGTGGCACGATGGGGTCATGAGCCGCTTGGACTATGCCGAACTGAACTCGACCATCCGCTACCTGATGTTCTCGGTGTTCGCCGTCCGACCCGATGGGATCGGCGACGATCGTGACGCGGTGAAATCCGACGCCACGGATTTCTTCAAATCCCTCGCCGACACCGACGTCGTGGTCCGCGGTGTCTACGACGTGTCCGGCCTGCGCGCCGACGCCGACTTCATGATCTGGTGGCATGCGGAGAAGATCGAGGACCTGCAGGCCGCCTACAACCGGTTCCGCCGCGAGACCCAGCTGGGCCGCGTCTGCGAGCCGGTGTGGAGCAACGTCGCACTGCACCGCCCCGCGGAGTTCAACAAGAGCCACATCCCGGCGTTCCTCGCCGGGGAGGAGCCGGGCAACTACATCTGCGTGTACCCGTTCGTGCGGTCGTACGAGTGGTACCTGCTGCCCGACGAGGAGCGTCGCAAGATGCTCTCCGACCACGGCAAGCAGGCCCGCGGCTACAAGGACGTCCGCGCCAACACCGTCGCCTCGTTCGCCCTCGGCGACTACGAATGGCTGCTGGCCTTCGAGGCGCCGGAACTGCACCGCATCGTCGACCTGATGCGTGACCTGCGCGCCACCGAGGCCCGCATGCACGTGCGCGAGGAGACCCCGTTCTTCACCGGCCCGCGGGTCGAGGTGGACGCCCTCGTCGAGGCCCTGCCGTGACGCACTGACCGACCCGATTGACAGAAGGGGCCGGTCCGGACATGACGTCCGGACCGGCCCCTTCTCGCGTTCGAGGTGGTCACCGACACCGTCGGGTCACCGGGTCTCGACACGGGTCCTCGCCCTTCGGGCTCGGTCCCGGCTCGACCACCAAATGGTCGACCACCGAATACGGCTGCGGTTCGACCACCAAATACTCGACCACCGAATACGGCTGCGGCTCGACCACCGAATGGTGGTCGAGCCGCAGCCGGGCGATGCCTCGCCGGTTCAGTCCTCGGTGGGTTCCAGCGACAGGCTGATCGAGTTGATGCAGTACCGCAGGTCGGTGGGAGTGGGGTAGCCCTCACCCTGGAAGACGTGACCGAGGTGGCTCTCGCAGTTGGCACACAGCACCTCGGTGCGGCGCATACCCAGCGACGTGTCGGAGCGTTCGATCACCGCCTCGCCGGCCAGCGGGGAGAAGAACGACGGCCATCCGCAGTGCGATTCGAACTTCTGCTCGCTGCGGAACAGCTCGGAGTTGCAGGCCCGGCAGCGGTAGACGCCGACGGTCTTGGAGTCGGTGTACTCGCCGGTGAACGGGGCCTCGGTACCGGCCTGCCGCAGGACGCGGTATTCGGCCGGGGTCAGGCGTTCGCGCCACTGCTCATCGGTGAGATCGGCCAGCTCGGCCGGGGTGTCAGCGGGGGTCTCGGCGGGTGTATCGGTCATGGTTCCCACCGTACGAGTCCCCACCCGCACACGCCACAGGACCTCGCCCCCACAGCGGCCCTTCTGTGGCGTGTGAGACTTCTGTGATGTCCGATTCCGTGGCTCTCTCACCGGGCGTTCGACGTCCGGGCTCGCAGAAGTCAGGGCGCCCAGACCGCCCGGCGGTCAGACGGCGGGGGTCTCGGCCTTGCGGGTGTCCAGTTCGTCCGGGGACGGCGTCGTCGCCGGGATGGTTGCGGCGGCCGGCGCCGACCATTCGTTCCAGCGGCCGGCCACCCCGGCCTTGCGCAGGTCCAGGTAGCGGAACAGCAGCGAGCAGAACACCGCGATCATCAGCAGCGACCAGCCCCAGGTCACCTTGTTGTACTCGAGGGCGCGGCCGAAGTGCTCCCAGCGATCGGAGTAGAACGCGTCGAAGGTGAAGCAGCCGTACACACCCAGCCACGCCGGCCAGTTGCGCATCGTCGAACCGGGCAGCAGCACCGTCATCAGCAGCGGGAACAGCAGCATCGAGTAGTAGCCCTGGCCGAGTGAGCCCACCAGGAACGTGGTGCACAGCAGCACCCCCGACGAGGTGGTCATCCACAGCAGTTCGTCGGTGTGCCGGTAGTAGCGGTACAGGAACCACAGCGAGAACACCGCCATCAGGGTGAACGCGATACGCAGCAGCACGATCAGCCAGTCGGCGACACCGAAGTACATGCCGTTGCCGACGATCGAGCTGTTGTAGTAGTCGCGGGCCTCCATCAGGTACGGCAGCGTGTTGGAGACGAACGACTTCGGGTCGTCGGAGATCGGCCACGCCAGGATGTTCAACAGCAGCGGAACACCGATGGCGCCGACGAAGATCCGCCATTGACGGGTCAGCAGCGGCAACAGCAGGAGCGGGGCGAGGACCGGTTTGACCGCCAAGGTCAGTCCGATCGCGATCCCCGCCCACCAGTCGTGGCGGCCGCGCATCAGGATCATGAACGCCAGCATCCCGAGCAGCACGAACGAGTTGAAGTTGGTGAAGATCAGGGTGTGCGCGACGGTCTCGGTGCTGAAGAAGAAGAACAGCACGGTCGGCAGGACCCAGGTGTTGGCGGCGTAGCCGAACAGCCGGGTGATCAGGTAGGCGCAGACGACGAGCGCCACGACGCTCGCGGCGATGAACAGCCAGCGGGACCGTTCCGGGTCGATCGCCGCCAGCGGGGACATCAGCAGGGTGCCCGACGGCGGGTACAGGTAGTGCGGATCGACGGTGTTCAGGTTCTCGCCGTAGACCGGCTGGCGGTTCAGGAATGCCAGCGCGGCCTGGTAGACGGGCCGGAAGTCGTCGGTGCGGTCACCGTTGACGCCGAGGATGACCGACCGGTGGAACATCATCAGGATGGTGATGGGCCAGAGCACCAGCGGGACGATCCGCTGCACGCTCATCTGCGGGTAGAGGTACCTGTCGAGAAGGGGCACCCGCGCACCGTACTACGTGGCCCCGACCACGTTCGACAAACCCCTGTTCACGCCGGGCAGCCGCGGTCGGCGGGACCTTCCAGCGGGGAGTGCGCCACATACTGGGCGACGACGTCGGCGGCGCAGGTGCTGCGGGCCAGCACCGAGTAGCCCAGGCCGTTCCAGTCGACGGTCACCGGGGTGGTGCCGGCGCGCGCGAACAGCGGCGACAGGCCTTTGACGCCCTCTCCGCCGTTGATCGGGTCACCGCTGTTGAGCAGCACCAGCGGTGCCACCGGGAACGACTCCGGCGGGTTCACCGGCTCGCTCGACGCCCAGCCGTTGCAGCGGACCAGCGAGAGCGCGGTGTCGGTTCCGGTGAGCGGGTTCTGCTTGGTCCAGGCGGTCACCAGGCCGGCGACCTCGTTCTGGCCGACCGGGCCGGTCACGTCGTTGCACACCGACACCACCTGGCCGTCGGTCAGGCGCAGTTCCTCGGCCTGGTTCGCGAGGTCGGTGAGGGCCTTGACGTCGCCGTTGTCGGCGGCGGCGATCGCCGAGGCGACGGAGGTCAGTCCCGCGGTGTCGTTGGGTGCCAGGGCCAGTCCGGTGGTGATCGCGGCGAGCGCCTGGGTGTCGGAGAGCCCGCCGAGTGCGCCGGTGCGGCCCTTGGTCAGGACGTCACCCATGGTGGCGACGCCGGCGGTGCCGAGCGGGCAGCCGGCGCCGAGGGCGCCGCAGCGCTGGGCGAAGGTCACCAGGGCCGCCTGGACGCCCGAGGCGCGCACGGCCCCGGCGTCGCGGGCGTTGGCCCCGAACGGGGTGGGTGTGTCCAGGACGAGCCGGCCGGTGCGCCCGCCGTAGAGCGCGGTGTAGGCGATCGCGACGTCGGAGCCCTCCCCGAGACCGATCAGCCCGAGGGTGGGGACGTTCCAGCGCTGACGCAGGGTCTCGATGTCGGAGGCCGCCGCGGTGATGCCGAACTGCAGCTGATCCGGGGTGAGGGTCTCGGTGCAGCCGTCGGATGCCGACGACGCGGCGTCGGCGAGGTCGGTGATGCGCTTGGCGGTGTCGGCGCCGGCGGTCAGGCCGTTGTCGGCGAGGGTGACGCGTTCTGATCGCGTCAGGCAGTCCAGTGGCGTGCTGTCGGGGATACCGCGGCGGTCGACGGCGACGATCGGGTGTTTGTCCAGCAGGCTGCGGCCCGGGCCGTCGGCGAGCAGTCGCAGCGCCCGAGAGGACGGCATGTCGGTGCCCGCGGTGAGGACCAGCGGCGCGGCGTCGGCGGGGGTGTCGGCGACCGATGCCCGGGTGAAGTGCACCGTCAGCGTCGACCGCGGGTTGTCGGGGTTGACCGGTGAGTCGAGCTCGGCGCATTGCAGGGTGACCCCGGCCGGTGCCGCGGGTGCCCCGGCGCAGCCACCCCAGGCCAGGTCGGTGCCGGGCTTCTGCAGGGTGGGTGCCTGGGCGGGGGTGCTCGACGTGGTCGACGCGGCCGGGCCACCGCCGTTGCCGCCACCGGGGACCAGGGCGGGGCCGGGGTCGGGTCCGACAGCGCAGCCGGCCAGACCGAGCGTGACGACGAGGCCCGCGGTGGCGACGAGCCGTGCGGGCACGACGGACCGTGCAGGTGCCGTACCGCGCGAGGAGGGGACGCGCGAGGAGAGGGGGTTCCGTGCCGACCGCATGATGGCGAGGGTAGTCAACCGGGCGCGGTTGGCCGGTCGTGCGGTCACCGGGCCGCCCGTGTCCATCGGGTGAAGACGTAGCCGTCGTCGTCGGACAGGATCTGCGTGGGCGTGAACCGTGGCAGATGCGGCAGGTCGGGGCCGAGCGCGATGCGGGGTGCATCACCGGCGGCGAGCATCGGCGAGGTGCTGATGCACAGTTCGTCGAGCAGATCGGCGGCGATCATCGATCCGAGCAGGCGGGGACCGCCCTCGCACAGCACACGCGTCAGACCGCGCTCGCCCAGATGACGCAGGGCCACCACGAGGTCGACGGTGCCCTCACCGCAGTCGACGAGGGTGGCCCCCGACGCGGTCAGGGCGTGCCGTCGTTGTGGGTCGGCGGCCGCGCAGGTGAGCACCAGCGTGTCGGGGTGGGCGAGCGGGGGGTAGGCGGGGTCGATCGCCAGCGACCGGCTGACCAGCGCCAACACCGGTGCGGCGGGCCGGCCGGCGCCACGGTGGGCGCTGAACTGCGGGTCCGGCTGCGGTTGGTGGTAGGTCTCGGCGAGCGCGGTGGCCGCACCCACGAGCACCACGTCGGCGAGCCCGCGCAGGGTGCGGAACACGGCGCGATCGGTGGGTCCGCCGAGCTGACCGGAGCGTCCCGACACCGAGATCGCGCCGTCGATCGTGGCGATCATGTTGGCGCGGACGTACCGCTCGGGGTGGGGGTAACGGTCGGCGAGGACGCGGTAGAGGTCCGTCTCGTCGGCGTCGTCGGGTGTGACGTGGATCGCTTTATGCTGGTAGAGCATCATTCCCCGGGGTAGGCACTGGTTAGGCTGCCCACCATGGTGGCACGTCTTTCCGACCGGAACCCGGTCGTCTCTCCCGAACAGCTCATCCAGGAGATGGTTCCGCCGTCCACCTTCGATGAGGTCAGCTTCGACAGCTACATCCCCGACCCCAACGAGCCGTCACAGGCGCAGGCCGTGGCCAAGGCACGTGACTTTGTCGTGCGAGCGCGCAAGGCGCGGGGTGGCAAGAAGGGGCTGTTCTCGCGCAAGCAGGCCACGCAGGGGATCGGCCTCTACCTCGACGGCGGATTCGGTGTGGGTAAGACCCACCTCCTCGCCTCGATCTACCACTCGATGCCCGAACCCAAGTCGTTCGCGACCTTCGTCGAGGTCACGCACGTGGTGGGCGCGCTGGGCTTCGTCAACGCCGTCGAGCGGCTGTCGCGGCACACCGTGCTGTGTATCGACGAGTTCGAGCTCGACGACCCGGGCGACACCATGCTGGTGTCGCGGCTGCTGACCGAGCTGACCGCCAAGGGCGTCTCGATCGTCGCCACCTCCAACACCCTGCCCGGGCAGCTCGGTGAGGGTCGCTTCGCCGCCCAGGACTTCCTGCGCGAGATCCGCAAGCTGTCGGCGGTGTTCGAGACCATCCGCGTCGACGGCCCCGACTACCGTCACCGCGATCTGCCGCCGGCCCCCGCACCGCGTTCGGACACCGAGCTCGAGGAGCTGGCCGAGTCCACCCCGGGTGCCACCCTGGACGACTTCGACGAGCTGTGCACGCATCTGGCCAAGCTGCACCCGTCCAAGTACAAGGCCCTCGTCGACGGGATCTCGCTGGTCTGCATCGAGGGTGTGCATCCGGCGCAGGACCAGTCGGTGGCGCTGCGTCTGGTGGTGCTGGCCGACCGTCTCTACGATGCCGACATCCCGGTGACCGTGTCGGGCAGCAAGCTCGACGAGATCTTCACCGACGAGATGCTGCACGGCGGCTACCGCAAGAAGTATCTGCGTGCCACCTCGCGTCTGCTGGCGCTGTCACGGTTCGCCGAGACGGCGGTCTGAGCCGCACACGCACCCACACCTGACACGGGCGCCCCACCACCTGGTGGGGCGCCCGCTGTGGTTCTGTGCCCGCTGTGGCTGTGTGGTCGGTCTGTCGTCCCGGGCCCGGCCGGTGTGTGGTCCGCCGGTGTGTGACTCGCCGCTGTGCGGTCGCGTGGGTGCGGGTGCGGGTGCAGGTTCGATCAGGTCAGGGACTGGCGCAGGACGTAGTCGTGTTCGACCCTGCCGTTGAGGTCGAAGGTCTTGACCCCGGCGCGGTGGAAGCCCATCTTCGCGTAGAAGCGCTGGGCGCGTTCGTTCTCCTGGTTGACCCCGAGCCACACCACGGCGCTGCCACGTTGCCGTGCGCGGTCGATCGCCGCGCGCATCAGCAGGTGCGACGGTGGGGCTGTACGCGTCTCTGACGGCCGGATGTGGGCGTGGTGGCCGGGCAGGACGTACATCTTGGAGATCTCCGACGACGGGCGTTCGGTGATCACCGCGGCGACGTCGGCGTCGGCGGGGGCACGATGATGCACCAGGGCGTACCCGGCGAGGGTGCCGTCGTCGGCCCGGGCGACGAGCACCTCGGATTCCGACGACGCGATGTAGGCGGCGAAGTTGGCCGGCCCGAGGTTCTCGCGGATGAACGCCGCGATGTCCTCGGGTCGTGAATGTGGCGGGCACGCAAGGGGAAAGGTGGCAGCGGCGACGTCGGCGACGGCCGGCGCGAGCGCCGGATCCGTGGCGGTCTCGATGGCGAAGCCCGGTGCGGAGAACTCGTCGACCGATGCCGCCATACTGCTCAACTCCTCGTGTGGACTACTTCTTGCCGCAGGTGCAATTCTCTCCGCACTTGCAGTCGGGACCACAGGTGCAGTCGGGATTGTCACAGCCGGGGGCGCTCATATAACTCGTCATGCATCTGACGCTAGCCCGCAAGCTTGGGGCCTGATAGGGACTTCCGACTTGCCGCATGCATCGAGTGAAGAGGAGGGCGTCTCGGGAACCGAGGGGGGATCGACCGAACCGGGGTCGGGGGAGTTGTGGAGCGGATGACGGGATTCGAACCCGCGACCCTCACCTTGGCAAGGTGATGCGCTACCAGCTGCGCTACATCCGCATCGGTCCCGGGCGGTCTTGTGGACCTTGTCTGTGCTCGGGACGCGAGGAGAAACATTATTCGGTGGACCGTCGTTTCGCCAAATCGGCTGGTCAGGGCTGTGTGGATGCCGAGTTGTCGGGTGCTGTGTTCTTGGACACCGCCACGGTGCCCGATGCGGTGTTCTTGGATGCGGCGACGTCGCGGGAGACGGCCTCGGCGATCATCTGGCCGCCGGAGGTCAGCATGGCCCGCCGCCACGGCAGGACTCCCTCGAGTTCGATCTGGATGGACATCGACAGCACCGTCCGGATCACCACGATCAGGCCCAGGATCAGTGCGTCCTCCACCGACGGCTTGGAGGTGATGGTCCGCAGCAGGTCGGCGGCCACGAGGATCTCCAGGCCCAGCAGGATGGCCGAGGCAAGGGTGGAGCGCAGTACCGAGAAGGCCTGGGCGCCACCTTCTTTACGGTTCAGTGAGCGGGCGCTGAGCACCACTGCGATCACGAAGCCCACCACCATCGCGAACGCGCCGATGGCCTCGAAGGCCACGGCCACGTTGGCGAACACTTCCTCGATGTCCATATCGAGAAGATTACGGGTCATCGTCCCCGGATTCCCGCCGACGGACACCGACTCATGGAAACCCCGGTCGATGGCATTCGCCGAGACATCCGCAGACGACGATGGGCCCGGCAAGAATGCCGGGCCCATCATCAGGTGCGCGATACAAGGATTGAACTTGTGACCTCTTCCGTGTCAGGGAAGCGCTCTCCCACTGAGCTAATCGCGCGTGGTCATCTTCGATTGTCGAATTCTGACTCCGAGCGGATGACGGGATTCGAACCCGCGACCCTCACCTTGGCAAGGTGATGCGCTACCAGCTGCGCTACATCCGCATTGTTCCCCGAACCCGATCTTGTGGATCGTTGTCGTTCGTGGTGCGGGACAGAACATTACGTGACAACGGTGTAATTTCCAAAACGCCTGCGCGGACTCTGTTTCAGGGCCTCCGAAAGGGGTGGCATCGCCGCGGGGGAGATGGCCGGCGGCATTTCCGGACCGGGGGAGACGAAAAAAGCAGGGCCCGGCTGATCTGCCGGGCCCTGCTTTCAGGGTGCGCGATACAAGGATTGAACTTGTGACCTCTTCCGTGTCAGGGAAGCGCTCTCCCACTGAGCTAATCGCGCGTGTTCTATTCAGTTGTCTAGAGGTGGCGACGGGAATCGAACCCGTGTACACGGCTTTGCAGGCCGTTGCCTCACCACTCGGCCACACCACCCGACGCGAGTTCACTCGCTTCGAGCGGATGACGGGATTCGAACCCGCGACCCTCACCTTGGCAAGGTGATGCGCTACCAGCTGCGCTACATCCGCACGCTCCACGAGCGATCTTGTGGATCGTTGTGCTCGCGGTGCGGGACAGAACATTACGTGACTGTGTCGCGGGATGCCAAATCGGCTGGTCACAGGCCTGCCGGACGCTGATGGCCAGGTGATGGCCGGCCGGTGGGCGGAGGATGAAACCTCGTCGGTGATGCATGAGCGGGCGGTGAACCAGGCGTGTGCAGGCGATTTTGGTTCTGGCGGTCAGTGTGTGTAATGTTCTGGCTCGTGCAAGGGAGCCAAGCGCTCCTGCGACACGGTCCCGTGGCTCAGTGGAAGAGCGTCCCGTTCACACCGGGAAGGTCGCTGGTTCGATCCCAGCCGGGACCACAACGAAACCCGCAGGTAACTGCGGGTTTTCTTCGTTTCAGGCCCTATCCGGATCGATGGGCAACCAGATCGTGATGGGTACACGCCGATACGGGCATCACCGGCTGGCCCAGCCGCTCGCGACGACTGGGTGGAAATCCGGCTCGCCGGGTGTCGGCAACGGTGGCGCGACCTCGGTCGAATCGGGTTCACACTGTCGAACCTGTTGTAGCGCAGTGGTTCTCCTTTGGCGACGATTGCGGTGCGATCGTGCGCCGAGGGCTGTGATTCGACCAGACGACATCGAGGGACCGGATGTCCCGTCTGTGATTCACTGTGGCGAATCGCTCGTGTGAAGCGGTGTCCAGATGTCGAGCTTCGGGGGAAGACGATGAATTCAACGTCGGGTAACACGACGGTGTTGGCACTCCTGGCCACCGCCGTGGTCCTGGTGTCCGCGCTGGTCGTGGCGGTGATCCTGGTGGTCGATGCCGAGGGCGACGATCGGGCCGCAGCGCCGAGTGCCGTAAACGGCGACCCGACCACCGTCGAGACGTCGACGTCGTCTGTCGTGGCGGACTCGAGCCCAGCGGGCAGTCCCGCGAGTCCTGGTCAGGCGACGCCGCCGGTCCCGGGTGCCGATGTGGGTGCGGGCGGGCCGCGGCCGGCAACCGCGCAGCCACTGCCGACGTATGTGAGTAGGTACGGCAAGCTCCGTTCGGCACACCTCGTGACGCCGACCGGCCGGATCGGCTGCGACTTCAACCAGCCCGACGCCGAGGGTGCGCAAGGCCTGTGCGGCATCACGAGCTTCAACAAGTCGAGCAGTCCGCTCGGCTGCGTGACCCGGTCGGGGACGTGTAAGGGCAGGTGGATCTTTCCGCTCGCCGCCAACCGTGTCGACGCTCCGACCGACGGCTCGGGCACCACAGGCTGGATGAACCAACCCGCCACTGACGGCTACCAGGTTCCCGTCGCTGCATACGGCAATCAGTACTACTTCGACGACTGGGTCTGTGCTTCCGAGAGCAATGGCCTCACCTGTTGGAACACCACGACGGGCTCCGGGGTGTTCCTCGCGGTGGAGCAGGCCGTGCGCTTCGACGGACCCTGACGGCGCGATCGAATCCGTTCACGTCACGTGAACCATCGTCGGCGAACGGGATCGACCGTCGGCGGCTCACCGATAGCAGCCCTGCCACCCCTGACTGCGCAGCACGTCGACCTGGCAGTAGGTGCCGCGTGGGTAGTACGCGCCCATCGACGTGGCGGGATCGGAGTGGTCGGCCTGCGACGCCTGGACCGACCGCGGATAGAACCCGGCCGACGGGAGCATGTTCCGCATGATCAGCACCTTGTCGGCGACGGCGGTGCTGCCCCAACCGATCAGGGTCTGGCTCGCATCGATCGGCGCGGCCAGGTCCTGGGGCGCGGCGATCACATAGGTGTAGTAGCCGTCGGCGTCGAGCGCGGTCTGGTGGTCGGCCGCACAGGTGACGACGGGGTAGGGGCTCACCCTGTCGTTCTGACACATCGACCAGTACCGCAGATCCCGGGCGGCCGCCGGCGACGTCCCGGCGGTGGTGTCGGGGAACGAGGGCGCCTTTCCGCGGACCACGACCACCCGGCCGGGCCGATAGGTCACCGGAGCGGCGAGATACTTGTTGTCCCCGTTCGGGAACAGGCCGCCGGTCGTCGTCGGATTGGTGAAGACGGCCTCCGTCGCCGAGCCGCCACCGGTGGTGACGAGGCGGTCGAACAGTGCCTTCATCGGCGCCGAGTCCCCGGAGAGGGAAAGTGGGGATGCGCACGGGCGCAACGGGATCGTCGCGCCGCCCAGGTGCATCGTCATCGTGGGCAGGGCGACTCCACCGTTGGGTGAGTTCGGGTCGTCGGGGACGTACACCCGCACGATGAGGAAACCCACCGGGACGCGTTGAGTCCCCGAGGTGGGCAGTCCGCTGATCTGGTTGCGCGAGGCATCGGCCGGCCCGGGAACCACCGCCGCGTGCCAGCTGCGGCCGGCCTGCGCCGGCGACACCTCGGCGAACGGATTGGAACTGCCGCGATCGGGCGTGATCTGGTTGTCGCGCAGGGTGTCGATGGTGTCGAAGTCGGTGCCGTAGGTGTTCAGCGAGAAGTATCGGGCCTGGGGGAACTGTCCCGACAGGCTGATCGAGTCGCCGGGGCCGAGTGCATACGGCATCACCCAGTAGGTGGCGTTGCTGTCCGGGAACGCGACGTTCAGATCGTTGGCATTGGACATGAACTGCCAGGCGCACACCGGCTCGGGTGCACTGCCCTGCGGTGTCGGCGCGGCCAGGGCGCTCGACGCGCCCAACACGGTGAGCAGGACCGCCGCCGACAGCACGCGGAGAAGCCGGAATGTGCGAATCACCTGCACAGTCTCACAGAGCCGACCCGGATACACCGGGCACTTGGGCGACTCGGATCCCGGCGTCCGCGGTGGTGCGGCCACGATTTCGACGGGGCCGGGCCCACGTATCCTGGACAGAACGGGTGTCACCGGCCCGGATCAGTGCCAGGGGAGTGGTCGAGGATGTCGGCGTGGAAGCGAATCCGGATCTGGGCGCGCAAGCGGCGCTACGTGATCCGGCGTCGACCGGAGTTGAATCTCACCTACCGCATCACGGTCGGCGTGGTGGGTGCGCTCGTGCTCGCCGGCGGTGTCGTCGCCATCCCGTATCCGGGGCCGGGCTGGCTGATCGTCTTTCTCGGACTGGGTATCCTGGCGTCGGAGTTCTCCTGGGCGCACCGGTTGCTGCGGTTCGCGCGCACCCGATACGACGCGTGGGTGGAATGGTTCCGGCATCAGCACTGGTCGGTGCAGGGCGTGTTCGGGCTCGGCACCTGTCTGGTGGTGCTGGCCTCGATGTGGATGCTGGGTGTGTTCGGCACCGTGGCCGGCTGGGTCGACGTCGACGCGGAGTGGGTACGCAGCCCGATCCTGTGACGTGGGCGCACCCGAAACGTGTCGGGTGTAGCTGATCGTGGGGGTCTAGAGCCGGGGGCCGTCGCGCAGGAACCCGTGCAACGCGGCGCGATACCCGCGGGAGTAGCTCGACGCGGCCAGGTCCGACTCGGCGTCGTGTACGTCTGTGGTCGACGCCTCGCCGGGGCCACGCTCGGCGGCATGCTGGGGCGGGCCGACGTCCCGGGGTGGTTCGGCCAGGGTGCTCACCGCATGATGGCGCGCCCACGGGATCGGCAACGCCCCGAGGTAGGCGTACGCGGCCTCGATACCGCGCCGGAACTCCAGGGCGTCGAGATGGGCGGTGTCACACACCGCCGTGATACTGATCACCGTGCCTCCTTGGTGGCGAGGGTGCGGTACAACGTCGCGCGGCTCACCCCGAGTGCCGCGGCGATCCGGGGCACGGGTTCGCCGTTCGCGCGCATGCGTTCGGCCTGTGCGATCTGGTCGGGGGTGAGCGCGCGGGGCCGGCCCACCGTGCCGCCGGCACGGCGTGCGCCGCCGGTCGACACCCGCCGACCGGGGGACTGCTCGTCGTCGAGCTCCGACAGTGACGCGAGCACCCCGACGATCATGTGGCCGGCCGGTTCGGTGGTGTCGATCCGTTCCCGCAGCGAGCGCAGCCGAAGGCCACGTTCATCCAGGTGGCGGACGGTGGACATCACCTCGGGCGTCGAACGGCCGAGCCGGTCGATGCCCACCACGACGACGGTGTCGCCGCGACGGGCGTAGTCGAGCAGGGCGGTCATCCCGGGTCGCTCGGCCTCGGGCAACACGGTGGTGTCGGTGTAGATGCGGTTGGCGGCGACGCCTGTCTCGGTGAGCAGGTCGATCTGCTCGTCGAGGGAACCGGCACGGGGCCGGGCGCGCGCGTACCCGAGCAGGGTCGCGGTCGATGCGTCGGAAGGCATTGACCGAATCTATCTCGAAACTGCCTTCGGTGTCGGTATTGAGATCAGGTGTGTTGTGAGACGGATTGTGGAACGCGCTCATCGATCGCGTTGGATCGGCAAACAGCCAGGGCGTGCGGTCTCGAAACGATTCGCGAAACGGTCTCGATAGTCTCGAAATCGAGGAGGACGCGCCGAGAGGGGGAACCGGCGACCCGGAATGTCGGGTCAACTCGATACGATCGACGTCGGAAAACCCGTTTTGCCGACGGGCGCCGTCTGGTGTCCAGAGGCCGATCCCCCGGAGGAGCGTTCGCCGTGCCCGACGAAGTCAAGGTGAGTTACCCAGCCACGATCCGTGTGCCTGCTGGGACCACCGCGGGCACCGCGCTGCGGGAGCACGATCTGCCGAACAAGGGCCCCGAGGCCATCGTCGTCGTCCGCGACGCGTCGGGCATGCTGCGCGACCTGTCGTGGGCACCCGACCTCGAGACCGAGGTGGAGCCGGTTGCGGCCAACACCGAGGCCGGCCGCAGCGTGATCCGCCACTCCACCGCACACGTCCTCGCACAGGCCGTGCAGGACCTGTTCCCAGATGCCAAGCTCGGCATCGGGCCCCCGATCAAGGACGGCTTCTACTACGACTTCGACGTCGCCGATCCCTTCACGCCCGAGGACATCGCCGCCCTCGAGAAGAAGATGAAGCAGATCATCAAGTCGGGGCAGAAGTTCTCCCGCCGTGTCTACGCCTCCAAGGCCGAGGCCAAGGTCGAGCTGTCGAACGAACCGTTCAAACTCGAGCTGATCGACGACAAGGGCAGCTTCGACGAGAAAGAGGTCATGGAGGTCGGCGGCAAGGAGCTGACCGTCTACGACAACCTCAATCCCCGTACCGGAGAACGCATCTGGTGCGACCTGTGCCGTGGCCCGCACGTGCCCACCACCAAGTACATCGCCGCGTTCAAGCTCACCCGCAGCTCGGCCGCCTACTGGCGCGGCGACCAGGACAACGCCGCCCTGCAGCGCATCTACGGCACCGCATGGGAGTCGGCCGACGCCCAGCAGGAGTACCTGGACCTGCTCGCCGAGGCCGAGCGCCGCGACCATCGCAAGCTCGGCGCCGAGCTCGACCTGTTCAGCTTCCCCGACGAGCTCGGCTCGGGTCTGCCGGTGTTCCACCCCAAGGGCGGCATCATCCGTCAGGAGATGGAGAACTACTCGCGCAAGCGGCACGTCGAGGAGGGCTACGACTTCGTCTACTCGCCGCACATCACCAAGGGGCATCTGTACGAGGTCTCCGGTCACCTCGACTGGTACCGCGACGGCATGTTCCCGGCGATGCACATCGACGAGGAGCTCAACGAGGACGGCACGGTCCGCAAGCCGGGCCAGGACTACTACCTCAAGCCGATGAACTGCCCGATGCACAACCTGGTGTTCGGGTCGCGTGGACGCTCCTACCGGGAGCTGCCGCTGCGCCTGTTCGAGTTCGGTTCGGTGTACCGCTACGAGAAGTCCGGCGTGATCCACGGACTCACCCGCGTCCGCGGCATGACGCAGGACGATGCGCACATCTACTGCACCAAAGATCAGATGCGCGACGAGCTCACCACCACCCTGAACTTCGTGCTGGCGCTGCTCAAGGACTACGGCCTCGACGACTTCTACCTCGAGCTGTCGACCAAGAACCCCAACAAGTTCGTCGGCGACGACGCACTGTGGACCGAGGCCACCGACACGCTGCGCGAGGTCGGCGAGGCGTCGGGCCTGAACCTCGTGCCCGATCCGGGTGGTGCCGCGTTCTACGGCCCCAAGATCTCGGTGCAGGTGCAGGACGCGCTCGGCCGCAGCTGGCAGATGTCGACCATCCAGCTTGACTTCAACCTGCCCGAGCGTTTCCAGCTCGAGTACACCGCACCCGACGGCACCAAGCAGCGCCCGGTGATGATCCACCGCGCGCTGTTCGGATCGATCGAGCGGTTCTTCGGTGTGCTCACCGAGCACTACGCCGGCGCGTTCCCGGCCTGGCTCGCACCCGTGCAGGTGGTGGGTATCCCGGTGGCGGAGGCCTTCGCCGATCACCTGCAGGGTGTCGTCGACGCTCTCCGCAAGCAGGGCATCCGCGCCGAGGTCGACTACTCTGACGACCGCATGCAGAAGAAGATCCGCACCCACACGACCGGGAAGGTGCCGTTCATGCTGCTGGCGGGCGAACGCGACGTCGAGGCGGGTGCGGTGAGCTTCCGATTCCGTGACGGCACCCAGGTCAACGGGGTGCCGGTGGCGGAGGCGATCGAGACCATCGTCGAGTGGGTCGGCTCGCGTCGCAACGAGTCGCCGAGCAAGGAACTGGTGAGCCCCGAGTCCGTGAGTGCGGCCGCGGGGAGCAGCGATGGCTGACGGCCCGGACGCGCTGGAGACCGAGATCCGCGACTTCGGGACCGGCGATGCCGATCGGCTCCAGCGTCTGTGGACCCCGCATCGGATGACCTACATCACCGCGGAGGCACCCCAGAACCGGGATGCCCCGAGTGGGGATCCGGGGTCGGGGACCGCCGACACCGGTGAGTCCGAGGCCACCGACCCCAAGACGTCGGGCCATCCCTTCCTCGACATCCCGCGGATGTCGGACGAGGACGGGCTGGTCGTCGCCCGCGGCGAACATGTCTACGCGGTGCTCAACCTGTATCCGTACAACCCGGGCCACACCATGGTGGTGCCCTACCGGCAGGTCGCCGACCTCGAGGAACTCACCCCGGGCGAGTCGGCCGAGCTGATGGCGTTCACCCAGCAGATGATCCGCACCATCAAGGCGGTGTCCAACCCGAACGCGTTCAACGTCGGACTCAACCTGGGTTATGCGGCCGGCGGATCGCTCGCCGAGCACCTGCACCAGCACATCGTGCCGCGGTGGGTGGGAGACGCGAACTTCATCACCGTGGTCAGCGGCACCAAGGTGATGCCGCAACTGTTGCGCGACACCCGCGCACTGCTCGCCGACGCCTGGCACCGATTCGACGACGTCACGGCCGGTGGGCCGGAAGGAGCAGATCGGTGCTGAGCATTCGGGGCCGCGCCTCGGTGTCCAAGGTGACCCTCCCGATCGGCCGGGCCCTGCTGCGCACCGGGCTGACCCCCGACATGATGACGCTGATCGGCACGGTCGCCACCGTGGCCGCGGCGCTCACGCTGTTCCCCATGGGCCACCTGTTCTGGGGAACGATGGTCATCTGGCTGTTCGTCATGTTCGACATGCTCGACGGTGCGATGGCCCGCGCCCGCGGCGGCGGCACCCGGTTCGGGTCGGTCCTCGACGCCACCTGCGACCGGATCGCCGACGGCGCGATCTTCGCCGGTCTCGCCTGGTGGTGTGCCTGGAACGATCCGCACCAGCTGCTGTTCGTCGCGACCCTGATCTGCCTGGTCACCTCGCAGGTCATCTCGTATGCCAAGGCGCGCGCCGAGGCCGCCGGACTCTACGGCGACGGCGGACTCATCGAGCGCCCGGACCGGCTGATCATCGTGCTCGTCGGCGCCGGCCTGACCGGTCTCGGCCTGTGGTGGGCCATCCACGTGGCGATGTGGTTGCTCGCCGTCGGCAGTGTGATCACCGTCGGCCAGCGCATGTGGTCGATCGCGTCGTCCCCGGGTGCCCGCGACCTGATCCCGCTGGCCACATCCACCGACTCCGATCCGGGCACCGAATCCGACCCCGACGAGGCGGCCCGGTGAGCATCGGTGAGCAGTTCGGACGGCTGAAGGAGTCGGCCACCGACCTCGGGTACCGGGCGGGCTGGGCGGGTGTCCGCCATGCACCGGACGGTCTCGCCCGCGCGGCGTTCGACCGGATCGGCGGCTACGCCGGCCGTCGTCACGGCGGCCCGGAACAGTTGCGCCGCAACCTCGCCCGGGTCGTCGGCACCACGCCCGAGCAGGTGCCCGACGACCTCGTCGCCGACGCCATGCGCTCCTATGCCCGCTACTGGTACGAGGCCTTCCGGCTACCCGCCCAGGACCTCGCCGAGACCGCGGCCACCGTCGACGTCCCCGCGCCGGACCGTGCCCGCCTCGATGCGGCGCTGTCGCGCGGCAAAGGCGTGATCCTGTCGCTGCCGCACACCGGCAACTGGGACATGGCCGGGGTGTGGCTGGTGCAGAACCGCGCCAGTTTCGCGACCGTGGCCGAGCGTCTGCGCCCGGAATCGCTGTTCAACCGGTTCGTCGAGTACCGCGAGAGCCTCGGCTTCGAGATCTTCCCGCTCAGCGGGGGAGAGCAGCCGCCGTTCGGTCAGCTCGCCGCGCGACTCCGTGAGGGCAAGATCGTCTGCCTGCTCGGCGAGCGCGACCTGGCCCGCCACGGTGTGCCGGTGACGTTCTTCGGGGAGAAGACGCGGATGCCCGCCGGTTCGGCGCGGCTGGCGATCGAGACCGGCGCGGCCCTGCTGCCGGTCCACCACTGGTTCACCGACGCACCCGGTTCGATGATCAGCTGCGGCGAGGAGATCGACGTGTCGGTGGGGGTGGAGGCCGCCACCCAGGCCCTCGCCGACGCATTCGCGGCGAACATCGCCGCACATCCGGCCGACTGGCACATGCTCCAACCGCTGTGGGAGTCGGACTGGACCGACCGGCAACGTGCCCGGATCGTGGGTGACGCATGAGGATCGGGATGGTCTGCCCGTACTCGTTCGACGTGCCCGGCGGCGTGCAGGCCCACGTCGTCGAGCTCGCACAGGTCTACCTCGAGCGGGGCCATCACGTCAGCGTGATCGCACCCGCCGACGCCGACACCCCGCTGCCCGAGTACGTCGTCTCGGCGGGACCGGCGCTGGCACTGCCGTACAACGGGTCGGTCTCGCGGGTGAACTTCAGTCCGCGCGGATACCGCAGGCTCCGCCGCTGGATCGACGAGAACGACTTCGACGTGCTGCACGTGCACGAGCCCAACTCGCCGAGTCTGTCGATGATGGCGTTGATGGTGGCACTCGGACCGATCGTCACCACATTCCACACGTCGACGTCACGATCGTTGTGGCTCACCGTCTTCCAGGGAATCCTGCGGCCGTACCACGAGCGGATCTCCGGCAAGATCGCCGTCTCCGAACTCGCCCGGCGCTGGCAGATGGAGGCCCTCGGCTCCGACGCGGTGGAGATCCCCAACGGCATCAACTATCCGTTCTTCGCCTCCGCCGAACCGCTCGAGGGATACCCGTGGCCGGGACGGTCGATCCTGTTCCTCGGCCGCTTCGACGAGCCGCGCAAGGGCATCGACATCCTGATGCGTGCCCTGCCCCGCGTGGTCGCCGAGTTCCCCGACGTCCGGGTACTCGTCGTCGGCGGCGGCAACGAGAAGGCACTGCGCCGCCGGGCCGGGGAACTCGCCGACCACCTGGTGTTCCTGGGTCGCGTCGACGACGTCACCAAGGCCCGGGCCTTCGCATCCACCGACGTCTACGTGGCACCCAACCTCGGCGGTGAGAGTTTCGGCATCGTGCTGGTGGAGGCGATGGCCGCCGGCGCCGCGGTGATCGCGTCCAAACTCGACGCCTTCCGCCGGGTCCTCGACGACGGCCGCGCCGGGATGCTGGTGGGGGTGGGGGCCGCCGACGAGCTCGCCGACGCCATCATCACCCTGCTCGGCGACGACGCCGCACGCACCGAACTGGTCACCGCCGGACAGGCCCGCGCCGAACGCTACGACTGGTCGCGGGTGGCCGATCAGATCATGCGGGTCTACGAGACCGTGACCGTCGGCGCCGGCCCCGTCGTCGTGTCCGACTGACCGAACCGCCATCGGGCCGGTGCCGCCCCGATGCCGTGTGCCGACCGAACCCGAGCCGACCGAACCCGAGCCGACCGAACCCGTGTGGCAGATGAACCGATGGATGAGCAGGAGATGACGACGTGACCGATTCAACAGTGATCGTGATCGTCGTGGCCGTCGTGGTGGTGGCGCTGATCGTCGGCGGCTGGCTCTACGGCCGCGCCAACCGGCTCGACCGGCTCAACGTCCGGGTCGACCTGGCCCGGCAATCCCTCGAGTCGGCCCTCGACCGCCGCACCGTGGTGGTCCGGGCGATCGCCGCATGGATGGCGACCAACGGCGACCCGCAGGCACGGGCGGCCGCACGGGAACTCCTCACCTGCGCCGATGCCGCCGAACACGCGCCGTGGGAGGCCCGTGAGGACGTCGAGAACGCGCTGTCGGCGGCGTTGGCCCGGGTCGAGGCCGACAGTCGGCCGGCTGCGCTCGTCGGCGAGCTCGCCGATGCCGAGACCCGGGTGATGATGGCGCGCCGGTTCTACAACGACGCGGTCCGCGACACGCTCGCCCTGGCCGACCGGTTCCTGGTGCGGGCCCTGCGACTCGGTGGCCGTTCGACCCGCCCGCACTACTTCGAGATCGTCGAACGCATGACCCCGGGGCAGGGCGACGCACCCGAATGACGGGGCCGAGCGGGGTACCGACGCGAGGGTGCCGGGCAACGCACCTGTGACCGGGCGCGACCTGCCGGAACGCGGTGGATCTGCTCACCTATCCTGATACCAGGACGGTCCGCACCCCATGCGGATCGGAAGCAATGCGAGAACCAGGAGACTTTCAGTGAGCCAATCCCAGTCAGGCAACGTTCCCGGGTCGGACATCGGTCAGGGCACAGCGCGAGTAAAGCGCGGGATGGCCGAGATGCTCAAGGGCGGCGTGATCATGGACGTGGTCACCCCCGAGCAGGCGAAGATCGCCGAGGACGCCGGTGCGGTCGCGGTGATGGCGCTCGAGCGTGTGCCGGCCGACATCCGGGCCCAGGGGGGCGTGTCGCGGATGTCGGATCCGGACATGATCGACGGCATCATCAACACCGTGTCCATCCCGGTGATGGCCAAGGCCCGGATCGGTCACTTCGTGGAGGCACAGATCCTGCAGAGCCTCGGCGTCGACTACGTCGACGAGTCCGAGGTGCTGACCCCGGCCGACTACTCCAACCACATCGACAAGTGGGCGTTCACCGTTCCGTTCGTGTGTGGTGCCACCAACCTCGGTGAGGCCCTGCGCCGGATCACCGAGGGTGCGGCGATGATCCGGTCCAAGGGTGAGGCCGGTACCGGTGACGTGTCCAACGCCACCACCCACATGCGTAAGATCCGCGACGAGATCCGTCGGCTGACCTCGCTGCCCGAGGACGAGCTGTACGTGGCGGCCAAGGAGCTGCAGGCGCCGTACGACCTGGTCGTCGAGGTCGCCAAGGCCGGGAAGCTGCCGGTGACGCTGTTCACCGCCGGTGGCATCGCCACCCCCGCGGATGCGGCGATGATGATGCAGCTCGGCGCCGAGGGCGTGTTCGTCGGCTCGGGCATCTTCAAGTCGGGCAACCCGGCGCAGCGTGCGGCGGCGATCGTGCAGGCCACCACCTTCCACGACGATCCCGACGTGCTGGCCAAGGTGTCGCGCGGTCTCGGTGAGGCGATGGTCGGCATCAACGTCGACGACATCCCGCAGCCGCATCGTCTGGCCGAACGCGGCTGGTGACCCCACCGACGGCAGACCACACGTGAACCGCTCGAATGAACCTGGGCGCACCGGTGTGGTCTGCCGTTGTCCGGCGGGTGCTCGCCGGTAGTATCTGCTGATCATGGATTCGGTGAGTATCGTCCGCGACGAATCGACCTCGGGGACGCACTTCGTCGGCAACCTGCGACTGGAGTGGGCGGTGCGGTGCAGCGTCGGCATGGTCCGGGAGACCAACGAGGACGCAGCACTGGCGCTGCCCGGCACCTATCTGCTCGCCGACGGCATGGGCGGACACGACAGCGGTGAGGTGGCCAGCGAGGCGGCACTGCTCACCCTGGCCGGGGTGGAGAGCTCCGGCGAACTGATCGAGACCCAGAAGTCGCTGATCGACCTGCTCGACCAGGCGCAGACCCGGATCTCGGAGATCGAGACCGCCACCGAACGGCGTGCGGGCACCACCGCGACCGGCGCGGTCCTGGTGACCGTGGAGGAAGAGCCGCACTGGCTGATCCTCAACATCGGCGACTCCCGCACCTACCGCTTCCAGCACGGCACGCTGCAACAGCTGACCCGCGACCACTCGCAGGTCCAGGACTTCATCGACGCCGGTTTCCTCACCCCCGAGGATGCGCGCACCGACCCGCGCCGCAATGTGATCACGCGGGCGCTCGGCGCCGGGATGATCGACCCGGTCGCCGACTACTTCTCCACCGTTGCCCTGCCCGGTGACGTCCTCCTGATGTGTTCGGACGGCCTGACCGGCGAACTGCCCGACGACGAGATCGCCCGCATCCTCGGTGAGGGGGAGGGCGCGGTGCAGACCGCCGACGACCTCGTCGAGGCGGCCCTCGCACTCGGAGCCCACGACAATGTGACCGTGATCGTCGTCGACGTCCACGAATCGGTGTCGACCATCCGCATGCCCGCCGTCGACGACGTCGAGACCGTCACCGTCGACGACGTCGAGACCGTCACCGCCGACGACGTCGTCTCCGCCGAGGCGCCGGTGCCGACCGGCGAGTCCGCCGAACCTGCCGAGCCCGCCGCGGCGGCCGCCGCACCCGAACTCGGCGCAGAGGAAGCGGGCGACCCAGCCGGGGATCGATGATGGCCGCATCCGTTCCGGCCGGGATGACCTACGTCGAGTTCTGCGGCGAACGGTTCCCGCTGAGCGGCGAGCGCCGGTTCACCATCGGCCGTGAGGCCGATCTGTCGGTCGATGACAACCCCTACCTGCACCGCCAGTTCCTGGTGCTGCACAACGAGAACGGCCTGTGGTGGCTGAGCAATCTCGGCAGCCACCTGTCGGCGACGGTGTCGGCCGGCGACGTCGGTTTCTCGGCGACCCTCGGTCCCGGTGCCCGGATGCCGCTGGTCTTCGGCGAGACCACCATCGTGTTCACCGCCGGACCCACCACCTACGAGCTGAGCGTCTACGCGACCGCCCCGCAGGTCCGGCCGGTCACTCAGCAGTCGTTCGCCGGGGGCCGCACCACCCAGGGCGTGCCGACGCTCACCGAGAGCCAGAAGCTGCTCATCATCGTGCTCGCCGAGGAGGCATTGCGGCGCGAGGGGAGCGGATCGAGTTCCATCCCGTCGTCGGCGCAGGCGGCCGCCCGCCTGGGGTGGCCGATCACCAAGTTCAACCGCAAACTCGACAATGTCTGCGACAAGCTCGATCAGCTCGGCGTCAGCGGCATGCGGGCCGGCGGCGGCAAACTCGCCAGCAACCGTCGCGCCAAGCTCGTCGAGTACGCCGTGGCGTCCCGGATAGTCACCCGGGCAGATCTCCCCCTGATCGATGCGGAGGCTGCGCGCAACGCCGCGAGCTGACCCCTCTGACCTGCGACGATGGCATGGGTAGTTCTCCCCGTGGGGAGGGGAGTTCTCCCCATCGACCCACCGTGGAATCCCTCATAACGTTGCGTGCAACACCGGAGATCGCACACCGGGTCGCACCGAACGGAACACGAGGAGAACACGATGACCGCCGTCGCCACCCCCATCTCGCAGAGCCGCATCGCCCACGCCCCCGGCGCCTTCACCTCCCGCCCCGGCGGGCCCGGCTCCCTCACCCCCGGCGCCGTCACCCCCGATGCGCGCCGTCGCGCCGAGGCCGACCGTCGCCGGACCGAGGCCCTCGCCCGTCTGGCCGCCCGCCGCATGCCGCTGCCCGGACAGCAGATCGCCGCCCCCGCACCGGCCCGCCCGCTGTGCGCGGTGCCCGCCCCCGAGCCCGAGGCCCCGGCCGTCCCCGAACTGCCGCGGCCGAGCCTCACCACCCGCGAGATCGAGGTGCTGCGCACCTGGCTGATGGTCGACTCCAAGCCGGCCGTGGCCCAGGAGCTGTTCATCTCGCTCGGCACCGTCAACACCCACCTCACCCGGATTCGCGCCAAGTACGCCGAGATCGGTCGCGCCGCCCCCACCAAGGCCGGCCTCGTCGCCCGCGCCGTGCAGGACGGGCTGGTCTCCCTCGACGAGCTCTGAGCGATGGGTGGGGGATACTGTTCCGGTGGCAGACATCGAGGACATCCTCCGCGTCGAGCGGATCGAGACCGACATCTACCGTGGCGGCGCCTTCGAGAGCTATCTGCGCCGCACCTTCGGCGGACAGGTCGCCGGGCAGGCCCTGGTGTCGGCGACGCAGACGGTGGGAGAGGAGTTCGCCGTCCACTCGCTGCACGGCTACTTCCTGCGGCCCGGTAACCCCGACATCCCGGCGGTCTTCCTGGTCGACCGCATCCGCGACGGCCGGTCCTTCGTCACCCGCCGCGTGACCGGTATCCAGGACGGCGAGGCCATCTTCATGATGTCGGCGTCGTTCCACGTCACCCAGGACGAGGGCATCGAACACCAGGACCGGATGCCGCCCGCCCCGGATCCCGAGACCCTCCCGGACCGCATCGAGGAGTACGGCGACGACGCCAACGCCGTGCTCAAGGAATGGGCCAACTTCGATCTGCGGGTGGTCCCGCCCGATCAGATGGTCACCTCCGACTACTTCGCCGCCCAGCAGCGCGTGTGGTTCCGCTACCGCAAACCGCTGCCCGACGACCAGTCGATCCACGTCTGCACCCTGGCCTACATGAGCGACATGACCCTGCTCGGGTCGTCGAAGGTGCCGCATCCGGGCGTCGAACCGCAGGCCGCCTCCCTCGACCACGCCATGTGGTTCATGCGTCCCTTCCGCGCCGACGACTGGCTGCTCTACGACCAGACCTCGCCGTCGGCCGGTGCCGGACGCGCGCTGACCCAGGGCCGGATCTTCGACCGCAACGGCCGGATGGTCGCCGCGGTCACCCAGGAAGGGCTGAGCCGCACGGGCCGTCTGATGCCCGCCGACCAACACGCCCGGACGGATCGGTGAACGCGCGCATGACCCCCACCCCCCGGATCGGTGTCCTCGCCCTGCAGGGCGACGTCCGCGAGCATCTCGCCGCGCTCGACTCCGCAGGCGCCGAGGCGATCACGGTTCGCCGCGCAGCCGAACTGGAATCGGTCGACGGCATCGTCATCCCCGGCGGCGAGTCGACGACGATGAGTCACCTGCTCGGCGTCTTCGGACTCTACGAACCGCTGCGGGCCCGGCTCGCCGACGGCCTGCCGGCCTACGGATCGTGCGCGGGCATGATCATGCTCGCGTCGAACATCCTCGACACCCGCCCCGATGCACGCGACCTCGACGCCCTCGACATCACCGTGCGCCGCAATGCGTTCGGCCGTCAGGTGGAATCCTTCGAGACCGACCTGGAGATCGCCGGCGTCACCGACGAGGTGCCGATGCGCGCGGTGTTCATCCGCGCACCGTGGGTGGAGAAGGTCGGCGACGGGGTGGAGGTGCTGGCCAAGGTGCCCGACGGCCCGGCCGCCGGACGCGTCGTCGCGGTCCGTCAGGGGCAGGTCCTGGCCACGTCGTTCCACCCCGAGGTGACCGGAGATCGGCGGGTCCACGCATATTTCGTCGACATGGTGCGTCACCGACGGCACCCGGCGCCGTAGACTGGACTGTCGACGTCAGGAATTTGGTTTGCCCGTGACCGGTCGTACATCGGTGGTCGCGGTGCACGGGAAGGATCGGAACACGTATGAGCGGCCATTCCAAATGGGCCACCACCAAGCACAAGAAAGCGGTCATCGACGCCAAGCGCGGCAAGATGTTCGCGAAACTGATCAAGAACATCGAGGTGGCGGCCCGTACGGGCGGTGGTGACCCGGCCGGAAACCCGACGCTCTACGACGCGATCCAGAAGGCCAAGAAGACCTCGGTTCCCAACGACAACATCGAGCGTGCGCGCAAGCGCGGCGCCGGTGAAGAGGGCGGTGGCGCCGACTGGCAGACCATCATGTACGAGGGCTACGGCCCCAACGGTGTGGCGATCCTGATCGAGTGCCTCACCGACAACCGCAACCGTGCCGCCGGTGAGGTGCGCACCGCGATGACCCGCAACGGCGGCAACATGGCCGACCCGGGCTCGGTGGCGTATCTGTTCACCCGCAAGGGTGTGGTGACCCTCGACAAGAACGACCAGAGCGACGACGACGTCCTCATGGCCGTGCTCGATGCCGGTGCCGAAGAGGTCACCGACCTCGGCGAGCAGTTCGAGATCGTCAGCGAGCCCACCGACCTCGTCGCCGTGCGTACCGCACTGCAGGAGGCCGGGATCGACTACGACTCGGCCGAGGCCAGCTTCCGTGCCTCGGTGGAGGTCGCGGTGGACGCCGAGGGCGCCCGCAAGGTGTTCAAGCTGATCGACGCCCTCGAGGACTCCGACGACGTGCAGAACGTCTACAGCAATGTCGACATCAGCGACGAGGTCCTCGCCGAACTCGACGACTGACATCGTCTCGCACGCCGCGCGATCACCGCACGGCGCGGGATCACCGCACGGCGATCGCCGGCCGCGCCGGATGGTCGTAGCGGACCTCGATGTCGGCGGGCCCGGCGGCCGCGGCATGGTCGAGCAGGGGATCGATGGTCCAGTGCTCGTCGTCGGGCAGCCGGCGCCGTAGCGCCGCCGCCGACATCCGCAGCGCGAGGGTCACCTCCGCGTCGTGACCACGACCGAGCAGCATCGGACCGCCGACCAGCACGATCTGGTCGGCGGTCGCTGTCTGTGGGGAGTCGCGAAACGAGCGGTCCCGCTGTGCATCCCACAGTCGCGGCAGCCAGCGGCCGTGTCGGCGCAGGGCGTCGATCACCTCGCGGTCGATGCCCGCGTGGTCGACGAATCCGTCCCGGAAGGTCAGCGGATCGGTACGGCCGTACTCGAAACGCAACGACGCCGGCCTCAGGTAGTCGTCGGCGCGGACCACCCCCGCGGCCCGTCCCTCGGCGCGCAGCCGCCGGGCGATGGCGTCGGCGAACTCGCCCGGACGGGTCGGGGAGGGACCGTCGACGATCACCACACCGACCCCGGCGATCGCCCGGATCCGGGTCAGGCACGCGTCGACGAGTCCATCCGGGGTGCTCGGCTGGAAGGTGGTCATATCCGATCCAGTCTGCCCGTCGCGCCGTGTCGGTGCGCGCAACCGTCGGACCCACTCGGTAAGATCTCGAACAACTGTTCGTTGGAAGAGGGGTATGGTCTTGCGGGTGATGGGTGTCGACCCCGGCCTGACCCGGTGCGGTATCGCACTGGTCGAGTCGGGCAACGGTCGGCAGGTGACGGCGCTCGACGTCGACGTGGTGCGTACGCCCAGCGACATGGATCTCGCCGAACGCCTGCTCGCGGTCTACACCGCTGCATGTCACTGGCTCGACGTCCACCAGCCCGACGTCGTGGCGATCGAGCGGGTGTTCGCCCAGAACCAGGTGTCCACCGCGATGGGCACCGCCCAGGCCGGTGGCGTGATCGCCCTGGCGGCCGGGCAGCGCAACATCCCCGTGCGGTTCCACACCCCGTCGGAGGTCAAGGCCGCGGTCACCGGCAGCGGCCGCGCCGACAAGGCGCAGGTCACCACCATGGTCACCCGTATCCTCGGGATGCAGACCAAGCCGCGTCCGGCCGACGCCGCCGACGCACTGGCCCTGGCCATCTGTCACTGCTGGCGCGGGCCGATGATCGAACGGATGGCGGCCGCCCAGCGCAAGGCCGACGAGATGGCCAGGATCCACAAGCAACGGGTCGCCGCGGCCCGGGCCGGTCGCACCACCGGCGACGAGGGGAGAAGTGCATGATCGCGTCGGTACGCGGACCGGTCGTCGAGGTGGCCCTCGATCACGTCGTGATCGACTGTGCCGGTGTGGGTTACCGCGTCCTGGCCACCCCCGACACCCTCTCCCGGCTGCGTCGTGGTGAGGAGACCACGCTGCTCACCACGATGATCGTGCGTGAGGACTCGATGACCCTCTACGGGTTCACCGAACCCGATGCCCGCGCACTGTTCGCCCTGCTGCAGACGGTGACCGGGGTCGGACCACGTCTGGCCATGGCCACCCTCGCCGTCCTCGTCCCCGATGCGCTGCGGCGTGCCCTGGCCGACTCCGACGTCAAGGCGCTGACCACCGTGCCGGGCATCGGCAAACGGGTGGCCGAGCGCCTGGTCGTGGAACTGCGCGACAAGGTCGACCGGCCGGTGTCCGAGGCCGCGAGCGGGTCCGGACCGGCCGGACTGGGCGGGATCGGCCCGCAGGTCACCGAGGCGCTGGTCGGCCTCGGCTTCACCGCGGCCCCGGCGGAGAAGGCGGTGGCCGCGGTCCTCGCCGAGCATCCCGACGCCAACGCCTCCGAGGCGTTGCGACATGCACTCAAGCGGCTGGGCAGGACGGCATGAACGAACCGGGCGACCTCCCCGGCGCCGTCGAACACGATGATCTCGAGCACGACGACCGAGAGGTCAGCGCCACCCCGGTACGGGCCGACGGCGACTTCGACGCGGGCCTGCGGCCGCGCTCGCTGGCCGACTTCATCGGTCAGCCGCGCGTCTGTGAGCAGCTCGAACTGGTCCTGCACGGCGCCAAGAAGCGTGGCGGGACCCCCGACCACATCTTGTTGTCGGGGCCCCCGGGTCTGGGCAAGACGTCGCTGGCGATGATCATCGCCACCGAGATGGGGTCGGCGATCCGCGTCACCTCGGGTCCGGCACTCGAACGTGCCGGAGACCTCGCGGCGATGCTGTCGAACCTGATCGAGGGTGACGTCCTGTTCATCGACGAGATCCACCGGATCGCCCGTCCCGCCGAGGAGATGCTCTACCTCGCGATGGAGGATTTCCGGGTGGACGTGGTGGTGGGCAAGGGGCCCGGCGCCACCTCGATCCCGCTCGACGTCGCACCGTTCACCCTGGTCGGGGCCACCACCCGGTCCGGATCGCTGACCGGACCGCTGCGTGACCGGTTCGGCTTCACCGCGCACATGGAGTTCTACGACACCGATGAGCTGGTGCTGGTGCTCCGGCGTTCGGCCGGCATCCTCGGCATCGATCTGCGCCCCGACGCCGCCTCCGAGGTCGCGAGCCGGTCGCGGGGCACCCCGCGTATCGCCAACCGGCTGCTGCGCCGGGTCCGTGACTACGCCGAGGTACGCGGCGACGGGGTGATCACCGTCGACATCGCCCGTGCCGCGCTGGCGGTCTACGACGTCGACGAACTCGGCTTCGACCGGCTCGACCGCGCCGTCCTCGACGCTCTGATCAGGGCATTCGGTGGTGGCCCGGTCGGTGTGTCGACGCTGGCCGTGGCGGTCGGGGAGGAGCCGGCGACGGTCGAGGAGGTGTGTGAACCGTTCCTGGTGCGAGCCGGGATGATCGCGCGCACGCCCCGCGGCCGCGTCGCCACCGCCGCAGCCTGGCATCACCTCGGGCTGACGCCGCCGGCCGGTGCGATGAACGCCACCTTCGGGGTCCGGCCCCGCGAAGTGGACACCAGAACGGTGTTCGGCGACATCTGATCGGGCAATTCGGACGCGGTTCGAACGGTGGGCTTGCCCTCGCATGGCACACTGGAAGAAGTGTGTGTGCGGCCCGACGTGGCCGCACCGAAGTGATGAAGGAAGACGTCTCCCCATGGAATCCCTGTTTTTCCCCGTGCTGCTAGTCCTGCTGGTCGCATTCATGTTCTTCTCGGTGCGCAAGCAGAAGAAGCGCGCGACCGAGATGCAGGACATGCAGAACTCGGTGCAGACCGGTACCCGGGTGCAGCTGACCTCGGGTCTGTTCGGCACCGTGATCGACTCCTCGTCGTCGGATTACGTCGACGTCGAGATCGCCACCGGTGTGGTGACCCGCTGGAACCGCCTCGCGATCATGCGTGTGGTCCTCACCGAGGATGCCGCCGCGACCTACCCGGGCTTCACCCCGATCGAGACCGACGACGACGATCTCGACACCCCGCCGCTCGACGGCCCGAACCTGAACAAGTCGGGTGGCGACAGCTCGGCCGATTCGGACAAGTGATCGGCCCGTCGGCCAGACGAATCGGACAGCTCACCTGAGCTGTCCCGCATCTCCGCCCCCGGTGCCGCCGGGGGCGGAGGCATGTCGGTTGCCGACACGCATCTGACGGAGCAGTAGAGTGGCGGCGCCGGTGTTGACCGTCAGAGCCGGTGTAGACCGTCAGTGTCGGAGTCGACCGTCAGTACAGAGGAGATCGAGAACACCGTGACAACCCCCCGCCGGGCCGCCCAGAAGGGTGCTGCGCAGAAGCGGTCCACCTCACGTGAGGTCCCACCGTGGCAGCCACTCTCGGCGTTCATCGCGCTTCTGGCCTTGGTCTATCTCCTGATCTTCTTCACCGGCGGCGGCTCCCTGGAGCCCAAACTCGGCATCGACCTGCAGGGCGGCACGCGCGTCACGCTGACCGCGCGCACCGAGAACGGCCAGCAGCCCAGCCGTGACCAGCTCAACCAGGCCAAGCAGATCATCGAACAGCGCGTCAACGGCCTGGGTGTGAGTGGCTCGGAGGTGGTGGTCTCCGGCAGCAACCTGATCATCACGGTGCCCGGCCAGGACGGTTCGCAGGCCAAGTCGCTGGGTCAGACCGCGCGCCTGTACGTGCGTCCGGTGCTCACCTCGGTGCCGGCGACACCGCAACAGCAGACCGAGCAGAACGCCGGCGACGAGACCGAGAACCTGCCTGCCGACCAGGTCGCCGCGGCGATCGCCGAGCAGAAGAAGCTGCGGCAGGCCCCGGCCGGTGCCAACACCGAGGCGTTGCAGCAGTACATGGCCAAGATGGACTGCGCCCCCGGTTCCAACGACCCGTTGCTGGGCAACGACGACCCGAACCAGTACCTGGTGGCGTGTTCCACCGACGGTAAGACCGTCTACCTGCTCGAACCGAAGATCATCGACGGCCGCGACATCAAGTCGGCCAGCTCGGGCACCCAGCCGGACACCGGCGAGTGGGTCGTCAGCCTCGAGTACAAGGGCGACGCCGCCAAGACGTGGCCGCAGTACACCGCCAACAACGTCGGCAAGCAGACCGCCTTCACCCTCGACACCCGCGTCGTGTCGGCCCCGGTGATCAACCAGGCGATCACCGGCGCCACCCAGATCACCGGCAACCCGTTCACCGAGGCCGAGGCCACCGATCTGGCCAACGTGCTGAAGTACGGTTCGCTGCCGCTGTCGTTCTCCACCTCCGACGCCGAGACCGTGTCGGCCACCCTGGGCCTGTCGTCGCTGCGCGCCGGTCTGATCGCCGGTGCGGTCGGCCTGATCGCGGTGCTGATCTACGCGCTCGCGTACTACCGGATGCTCGGCTTCCTGACCGTCCTGTCGCTGTTGCTGTCGCTGGTGATGGTCTACGGCATCATCGTGCTGCTCGGACGCTGGATCGGGTTCACCCTCGACCTCGCCGGGATCGCCGGTCTGATCATCGGTATCGGCATGACCGCCGACTCCTTCGTCGTCTACTTCGAACGCATCAAGGACGAGATGCGTGAGGGACGAAGTTTCCGGTCCGCCGTACCACGCGGCTGGGCATCGGCCCGCCGCACCATCTGGTCGGGTAACGCGGTCAGCTTCATCGCCGCCGCGGTCATCTACATCCTGGCCGTCGGTGAGGTGCGCGGCTTCGCGTTCACCCTGGGTCTGACCACCATCCTCGACATCGTCGTGGTGTTCCTGGTCACCCATCCGATGGTCGTCCTGGCCAGCCGCTCGGAGTTCCTGTCCCGTCCCAAGATCAACGGTCTCGGTGCGGTCAGCGAGGTCGCCCGGCAGCGTCGGATCGAACGCGCCGATCGCGTCGCGAAGATGCAGAAGTCCACCGAGGCCACCACCGAGCCCGCGCCCGCGGAAGGATCGTCGAAATGACCAGCGGTAACGGCGCGAACACGCGCACCTCGGCCGGCCCGGCGGATTCCGTGGCCGATGCTGCGGCCGATCCGACCACCGGTTCGGACGCGGATTTCCGCGCCGACACCTCACGCTCGTTCCTGTCGCGGCTCTACACCGGTACCGGCGCCTTCGAGATCGTCGGCAAACGCCGCATGTGGTACCTCGTCACCGGCGTGATCCTGGCGATCTGCATCCTGTCGATGGCGATCCGCGGCTTCACCTTCGGCATCGACTTCGAGGGCGGCACCCAGATCTCCATCCCGGTGTCGCAGGGTGTCACCAGCCAGTCGGTCGAGGACGTCGTCGGCAAGGCCATCGACAAGGCGCCGGACTCGGTGCAGACCGCCGGCTCCGGTTCCAGCCAGACCGTGCAGGTGCGCACCGACGCGCTGAGCGTCGAGCAGGCCCGCGCCGTCACCGTCGCGCTGACCGACGCGTTCCCGTCGGTGCAGACCGCCGATGTCAGTATCTCCGAGGTCAGCTCCACGTGGGGCAAGGAGATCACCCAGAAGATGCTGATCGCCCTCGTGGTGTTCCTGGTGATCGTCTTCGTCTACATCGCGGTGCGCTTCGACCGGGAGATGTCCCTGGCGGCGCTGGCATCGTTGCTGTTCGACATCGTGTGCACCGCAGGCGTGTACTCGCTGGTCGGCTTCGAGGTGACCCCGGCGACCGTCATCGGTCTGCTCACCATCCTCGGCTTCTCCCTGTACGACACCGTCGTCGTGTTCGACAAGGTGTCGGAGAACACCCGCTCGGTGTTGCAGACCACCCGCCGCACCTACGGTGAGCAGGCCAACCTGGCGATCAACCAGACACTCATGCGGTCGATCAACACCACCGTCATCTCGGTGCTGCCGATCATCGCGCTGATGGTGATCGCGGTGTGGCTGCTCGGCGTGGGCACGCTCAAGGACCTGGCGCTGATCCAGCTCGTGGGCGTCGTGGTGGGCACCTACTCGTCGATCTTCCTGGCCGCGCCGCTGCTGGTGACGCTCAAGGAACGTCGCGCCGACATCTCCAAGCACACCGCACGCGTGCTGGCCCGTCGTGCCGCCATCGACGCGGGGGAGAACCCCGACGCGGTGCGGGCGGCCGCGGGTCCGGCCCGCTCGCGCCGGGCACGCGCCACCGACGACGACACGACCGCGGTGCCCACCGGGAAACGGCGTCGCAAGCGCTAGGGTCGGCAGACGTGACTTGGATCGGTCGGCAGCGCATCCGCATCGCCGCCGCGGTGACGGCGTGCGCCGCCGTCACCGGGCTGGCCTCGGCCTGTGGTGAGGACATGCCGCCGACCGTCAACTACGTGGTCGACGCCGACATCAGCAGCTACAACGCGAACAGCGTCGACGGCAACGCCGACGGTGTGCTGATGGCCACCACCCGTGTGCTGCCCGGATTCAGCCTGCTCGGCAACGCCGGACAGGTCACCCCCGACCGCGACATCGGTACGGTCACCCCCGAACCCGGTAACCGGCTGACCTTGCGGTACGAGTTCACCCCGCAGGCCGCGTTCTCCGACGGGCAACCGCTCGACTGTGACGACCTGGTCCTGGCCTGGGCGGCGATGAGCGGCCGGTACCCGGGTTTCACCCCGGCCACCACCGCCGGCTACCGCGACATCGACGACGTCGCGTGCAACCCGGGTGACAAGGCCGCGACCGTGACGTTCGCCGCCGGCCGGGACTACCGCGACTGGTTGTCGCTGTTCGGTGCGGGCACCCTGCTGCCCGCGCACGTGGTGGCCCGGACCGCGGGCATCGGTGACGTGATCGCGCCGATCCGCTCCCGCAACGCGCCGACCGTCAAGAAGATCGCAGCGGCCTGGAACACCGGCTTCGACCTGAAGCCCGGCCCGATCGACACCGCGACGTTCCCGGCGTCGGGTCCGTACCGGATCGACCGGTACTCGATCTCCGAGGGACTGGTCCTGGTCCGCAACGACGCGTGGTGGGGAGATCGGGCCGCCACCGACCGCGTCGTCGTCTGGGGGCGCGGCTCGGATCCGGCGCGCCGGCTGTCCGAGGGCGGCCACGACGTCGTCGACGTCACCGCGGGCATGATTCCCCAGGACGACGACACCGACACCGGGACCGCCGCGGTCAACGCCTCGGCCACCGGGGCACCCGGTGATGCGCTCGGCGTCGAGGGACTGGTGTTGTCGGGCAAGGGTGTCTTCGGTGACGTCCGGGTGCGCCGGGCCTTCGCCTCCTGCGTACCCCGCGACGCCCTGGCCAGGCAGTTCGGGCAGGGCGCCCAGATGTGGAATCTGCGTACCCTGGCGCCCGCCGACGACCTCGCCGGCAGCCTCAACGGCGAGTTCGGCCGGCAGTACCTGCGGCCCGACCTCGAGCGCACCCGCACGCTGCTCGCCGACGCGGCCGGCACCGCCGACGACGGCACCGCCCGACCGGCGGCCCGGACCGTGCGCATCGCATATCTGGCACCCACCCCGAGATGGCAGCAGATGGTCACCGCGATCGGGGAGTCGTGCAAACGGGCCGGCATCACGGTGACCGACGTGTCCTCCGACACGATTGCGCCGGGTGCGCTGGGCACCGCGGCCGACGCGCTGATCGTGGCGAACGGGGCATCGTTTGCCGCCGCGGGCGCCGCCGACCCCATCCGCGATGCCTACCAGTTGCGTGGCGGAGACCCTCTCGACCTGGGCAGTTACCGCAATGCCGATGCCACCCGCGCGATCGACGAGCTGGCGGTGGCCAGCCTGGAATCCGAGCGGCTCGGCCTGGTGCGCACGATCGAACGTGCGGCATGGGATCAGGTCCCGTCCATCCCCCTGTTCGCATCCCCTCGGGTGCACCGGTGGAATGATCGGGTCGGCAATGTCGTCGCCGGCCTCGGCCGGAACGGAACAGGATGGAACATGGATCGGTGGGTACTCAGGTGACGCGTGAACCGCGGACATCGGAATCGTCGGACCCGGGCTCGATGGTGGCGCACGACGTCACCGCCGACGCCCTGGCACGGGCGCGGGCGGCGATCGCCGATCGGGCACGACGCGTCGCCGACTTCCCGAAGCCCGGCATCGCCTTCAAGGACCTCACCCCGGTCCTGGCCGACCCGGAGGGACTGTCGGCGATCGTCACCGCCCTGACCCACGGGTGCAGCCGCGTGGACCTGGTCGCCGGCATCGACGCCCGCGGCTTCCTGCTGGGCGGCGCCGTCGCCCGCGAACTGCAGGTCGGTGTGCTCGCCGTGCGCAAGGGCGGCAAACTGCCCCCGCCGGTGATCGCGATCGACTACCAGCTCGAGTACGGCACCGCCCGCCTGGAGATCCCGGCCGACGGCATCGAACTCGTCGGACGCCGGGTGCTCGTCGTCGACGACGTGCTGGCCACCGGCGGCACATCGGTGGCCGCCGCCCGGCTGCTCGAACAGGCGGGTGCCGAGGTGATCGGCTTCGCGGTGATCATGGAGCTCGCCGGCCTCGGCGGCCGCGAGACCATCGCCGCCGGACTCGGCGACGTCCCGGTGCACAGCGTCACCCTGGACTGAGCGTCCCGGCCGGATCACGCTCACCTGGATCGATGCCGGCGCGTGATGTGGACGGCGTCGGGGCCGGCCGGTCGCCTGCCCCATCCGAGCGGGGACGGATGAGGCAGCGGACTAGAATCGGATGGGTCCGGTGTCATGCAGATGACTGCATCCGTGACCGACGTTGGGAGGTCCCATGGCCGACGAGCCGAACTCCGCAGGCCGTCTCGCCGCGCCCGGCGCGCCCGAGAACGGGGTCACACCGGCAACACCTGCCACTGCGCCCCCGGTCACGACCGCACCGGGTACAGCATCCACGGGTAGGTCCGCAGGCGCCGACACCGACGCTGTGAGCGGCAACGGTGTGGGTACCGGCGGTGCGGTCCCGCAGCATTCGTCGGCGTCACGGCGCGTGCGGGCGCGGCTGGCCCGCCGGATGACGGCCACCCGGGGACCGGTCCGGCCGGTGCTCGAACCGCTGGTCGCCCTGCATCGCGAGATCTACCCGAAGGCCGACGTCGCCACCCTGCAACGGGCCTACGACGTCGCCGAGGAACGCCATCGCGGGCAGAACCGCAAGTCCGGTGATCCCTACATCACCCATCCGCTCGCGGTGGCCACGATCCTCGCCGACCTCGGGATGGACACCACGACGCTGGTCGCGGCCCTGCTCCACGACACCGTCGAGGACACCGGCTACGGACTCGACGAGCTCGAGAAGGACTTCGGTGCCGAGGTGGCACACCTGGTCGACGGGGTGACCAAACTCGACAAGGTGGCGCTCGGCAGTGCCGCCGAGGCCGAGACCATCCGCAAGATGATCATCGCGATGGCCCGTGATCCGCGGGTGCTGGTGATCAAGGTCGCCGACCGGTTGCACAACATGCGCACCATGCGGTTCCTGCCGCCGGAGAAGCAGGCGCGCAAGGCCCGCGAGACCCTCGAGGTGATCGCACCGCTGGCGCATCGCCTCGGGATGGCGACCGTCAAGTGGGAGCTCGAGGACCTGTCGTTCGCGATACTGCATCCCAAGCGGTACGAGGAGATCGTGCGGCTGGTCGCCGACCGTGCGCCCTCACGCGACACCTATCTGGCGCGGGTGCGGGCCGACATCAACAACGCGTTGGGCGCGGCGAAGATCTCGGCCACCGTCGAGGGCCGGCCCAAGCACTACTGGTCGATCTATCAGAAGATGATCGTCAAGGGCCGCGACTTCGACGACATCCACGATCTGGTCGGCATGCGCATCCTGTGCGACGAGGTCCGCGACTGCTATGCCGCGGTGGGCGTCGTGCACTCGCTGTGGCAGCCGATGGCCGGCCGGTTCAAGGACTACATCGCCCAGCCGCGGTTCGGTGTCTACCAGTCGCTGCACACCACCGTGATCGGCCCCGAGGGCAAACCCCTCGAGGTGCAGATCCGGACCCACGACATGCACCGCACCGCCGAGTTCGGCATCGCGGCGCACTGGCGGTACAAGGAGAGCGGCTACAAGGACCGCAAGGGCCGTCGTTCCGACTCCGCCGAGATCGACGACATGGCGTGGATGCGGCAGCTGCTCGACTGGCAGCGTGAGGCCGCCGACCCGGGGGAGTTCCTCGAGTCGCTGCGCTTCGACCTCGCGGTCAAGGAGATCTTCGTGTTCACCCCCAAGGGGGATGTGGTCACGCTGCCCGCCGGGTCCACCCCGGTCGACTTCGCCTACGCGGTGCACACCGAGGTGGGGCATCGATGTATCGGTGCCCGCGTCAACGGCCGGCTCGTCGCACTCGAACGACAGCTCGAGAACGGTGAGGTGGTCGAGGTGTTCACCTCGAAGGCCGCCAACGCCGGACCGAGCAAGGACTGGCAGAACTTCGTCGTCTCGCCGCGGGCCAAGGCCAAGATCCGGCAGTGGTTCGCCAAGGAACGCCGCGAGGAGGCGCTCGAGACCGGCAAGGAGGCCATCACCAAGGAGGTGCGGCGCGGCGGACTGCCTCTGCAGCGTCTGATGAGTGCCGATTCGATGGCGGCGGTCGCCAAGGAACTGCGCTACGCCGACGTCACCGCGCTCTACACCGCCATCGGCGAGAACCATGTGTCGGCACGGCACGTGGTCAACCGCCTCGTCGCCGCACTCGGCGGGATCGACGAGGCCACCGAGGCGATCGCCGAACGGTCCACCCCGTCGACGATGACCGCACGACCCCGCCAGGGCGGTGACGCCGGTGTGGTGGTCGAGGGCGTCGACAACGTGATGATCAAACTCGCCAAGTGCTGCACCCCGGTGCCCGGCGACGAGATCCTCGGATTCGTCACCCGCGGCGGTGGGATCAGCGTGCACCGCACCGACTGCACCAACGCGGCGTCGTTGCAGGACCAGGCCGAACGGATCATCCCGGTGTCGTGGGCGCCGTCGCCGGAGTCGGTGTTCCTCGTCGCCATCCAGGTGGAGGCGCTCGACCGGCATCGTCTGCTGTCGGATGTCACCAAGGTGCTCGCCGACGAGCGGGTCAACATCCTGTCGGCGTCGGTGACCACCAGCCGTGACCGGGTTGCGGTGTCCAAGTTCACCTTCGAGATGGGCGACCCCAAGCACCTCGGCCATGTCCTCAACGTGGTGCGCAACGTCGAGGGTGTCTACGACGTGTACCGGGTGACGTCGGCGGCGTGAGGCCGGCGGGGAGGTAGGCGGGCGTGACGCCCTGATCGGACCCGAACAGACGAGAGCGCCGGTGACCGTGGAGGTCACCGGCGCTCTCGCTTGTCCGGGGGTGTGTCCGATCAGGGCACGGTGGCGCTGTTGATCGTCACCGGCAGCTTCGGGGTGCCGTCGGAGGTGGCCGGCTCGATCGCACCGGTGGTCTGGTTGGTGGTCAGACCCGGATTGATACCGCCCTTGAACACCTTGTCGACGATCTCCATACCGGCCGGCTCCACATGGCCGACCACCGCATAGCTCGCGGGGAGCGTGGAGTCCTGGATCATGACGAAGAACTGGGCCGCGCCGCCGGAGTTGCTCTCACCCTGCTGTGCCTGACCGCTGTTGGCGATGGCGACGGTGCCGCGCGGGTAGATGACCGGCTGCTGCCCGGTCATCGGGTTGGCGTCACCGGCCGACTTCAGGTTGGTCGGCGGCTCGTCGGGGCTGGTCCAGCCCGGGCCACCGGCACCGGTGCCGGTGGGGTCGCCGCACTGCAGCACCTTGAGCTCGGCGGTCGTCATCCGATGGCAGGTGGTGCCGTCGTAGTACTTGTTGTCGGCCAGCGAGATCACCGCGCCGGTGTTACACGGTGCGCCGCTGCGGTTGAGCTCGATCGGGATGACGCCCTGGGTGGTGTCCAGGGTCAGCGTCGACGTGCCGTCCTTGGCCTGCGTCGCGTCGGGCTCGGGCGAGGTCTTCTGCTTGCCCTTGCCGGCGAGCAGCTTGTCGATCTGCTGCTGGTAGAGCTTGCGCTGCGCGGGATCGGTGATCTGCTCGGGGACCTCGGTGTTGATCTGGTCGAACCGGCTGGGCACCTTGGTGTAATCACACGTCACGTGCGCCGCGTTGAAGCGGTCGGTCTGGATCTTGTCGACGATGAAATAGGTGGCCACGGCGACGATCGCGACGACGACCACCCCCGACACCGATCCGATGACGATCTTGCGCTTACGTGCCGCCTGGTGCTCCCGTTCGAGACGCTCCTCCAGCTTTCGCTTGGCGGCCTCGCGGCGTTCCTCGTTGGTGGACACGCTGGTGGATCCCTCCTGAACCTCGACGGTATCGACTCGCAAGTGTGCCAGTTCTTTCTGAGAGTTCGCTCACCAGGGTGTCGGCGCGTCGGCTGTTCGGATGCCGCCGGGCGGCACCCAACCCCGACCACCACGCAAGCCGAACCGGACGTTGCGCCACAATGGAGGGATGGTGATCACGGGGTTCCCGGCGGGAATGTTCCAGACGAACTGCTACATCGTGGCCGCCGACCGGGGCAGTGACGCCCTGATCATCGATCCCGGCCAGGACGCGGCCCCCAAGGTGCGTGAACTGCTGGCCGAGTACGAGCTGACGCCGGTGGCGGTCCTGCTGACCCACGGACACCTCGATCACACGTGGAATGCCACCGAGCTGTGCGACGAGTACTCCATCCCCGCCTACATCCACCCCGACGACCGCCCGATGCTGGCCGATCCCGGGGTGGGGCTGGGGCATGCGCTGGGCAATCTGATCGGGTCGATGGTGTTCCGGGAACCGGAGAAGGTCGTCGAGTTCGTCGACGGTGAGGACGTGGAGATCGCCGGCCTGCGAGTGGCCGTCGACCATGCTCCCGGCCACACCCAGGGGTCGGTGCTGCTGACCCTCGACGTCGAGGTGCCCGCCGAGGCCCCGGATGCCGGTGACGTCGCCGACTCGGCGGAGACCACCACGGTCCCGGTGTGTTTCAGCGGTGACGTACTGTTCTCCGGGTCGATCGGACGCACCGACCTGCCCGGCGGCAACCATCAGCAGCTGCTCGACTCGATCGCGCAGCGCCTGCTGCCCAGGCCCGACCACACGCAGGTGTTGCCCGGGCACGGCCCGCAGACCTCGATCGGTCAGGAACGTGCGACCAATCCGTTCCTGACCGGATTGACCCCGGGCCCCGCCCAGACCGGCCAGACCACAGACACGTCGAAGAAGGGACGATTCGGACTGTGAGCGCAGAATTCGCGGCACCCCGCGGTATCCCGGACTACTACCCGCCGAACTCCGCGGACTTCCGCAAGGTGCGCGACATGCTCACCGACGCCGCCCGCCGCGCCGGCTACGGGCACATCGAGCTGCCGGTGTTCGAGGACACCGCGCTGTTCGCTCGCGGTGTCGGCGAGTCCACCGACGTCGTCAGCAAGGAGATGTACACCTTCGCCGACCGCGGTGACCGTTCGGTGACGCTGCGTCCCGAGGGCACCGCCGGGGTGATGCGTTCGGTCATCCAGCACGGCCTCGATCGGGGACAGCTGCCGGTGAAGCTCTGCTATGCCGGACCGTTCTTCCGCTACGAGAAGCCGCAGACCGGCCGGTACCGGCAGTTGCAGCAGGTCGGTGTCGAGGCGATCGGCGTCGACGATCCGGCCCTCGACGCCGAGGTCATCGCGATCGCCGACGAGGGTTACCGCCGTCTCGGGTTGTCGGGGTTCCGGCTGGAGATCACCTCACTGGGCGACGACGAGAGCCGTCCCCGCTATCGGGAGGCCTTGCAGCAGTTCCTGTTCGGACTCGACCTCGACGCGCCGACCCGCAAGCGCGCCGAGATCAACCCGCTGCGCGTGCTCGACGACAAGCGCCCGGAGATCAAGGAGGCGACCGCCGACGCCCCGTTGCTGCTGGACTACCTCGGCGACGACGCCCGCGCACACTTCGACACCGTGCTCACCCACCTCAAGCGGCTCGGTGTGCCCTATGAGCTCAACCCGCGTCTGGTGCGCGGCCTGGACTACTACACCAAGACCACCTTCGAGTTCGTGCACGACGGTCTCGGCGCACAGTCGGGGATCGGTGGCGGTGGTCGCTACGACGGTCTGATGCGTCAGATCGGCGGCAAGCAGGACCTGTCGGGCATCGGCTTCGGCATCGGCGTGGACCGCACCATGCTGGCGATGGAGGCCGAGGGTGTGGCCGGCGCGGATGCCGCACGATGCCAGGTGTTCGGCGTCCCGCTCGGATCCGACGCGAAGGCCGAGTTGGTCGGCGTGGCAGGTCAATTGCGCAGCGCCGGGATCAGCGTCGACCTCGCCTACGGCGACCGCGGCCTCAAGGGCGCGATGAAGGCCGCCGACCGTTCCGGCGCGCGCATCGCGCTGGTCCTCGGTGACCGCGAGCTCGAGGAGCGCACCATCGAGGTGAAGAACCTCACCAACGGCGAGCAGCACAGGGCGTCGTTGGACGGCATCGTCGACGAGGTCCGCGGCCTGCTCGGGTGAACCGAAACCCTGCCGAATAGGCAAGTCGGAGACGGCGGTTGAGCCGATGGGCGCGGAGGGTCGACGTCGTCGACGCCGGCACCTCCGAGGTGGTTGCCACCCGACGCCGGCTGCGGAGATTTCGACACGGGTCCTCGCCCTTCGGGCTCGGTCCCGGCTCAATCAGCAACGGGTAGTGGGTGATTGAGCCGATGGGAGCGGAGGGTCGACGTCGTCGACGCCGGCACCTCCGAGGTGGTTGCGTCGCTTTTACGGTGGTTGAGCCGATGAGGAGCGTAGCGACGAGGCGTGTCGAAACCTTGGTGGGGTGTGCTCGGGTGGTGGCCACCTCGTGGGGTTGGTTGCCGACATTGTTGTCTTGCGGGGTCTCGACTCGGGTCCTCGCCCTGGGGCTCGGTCCCGGCTCGACCATCGAAGAAAGCCCGGCTCGACCATTGGAAGAAGGCCGCTCGACCATCGAAAACCCGGCTCGACCATCGGAAGTGGTTGCGTCGGTTTTACGGTGGTTGAGCCGATGAGGAGCGTAGCGACGAGGCGTGTCGAAACCTTGGTGAGGTGTGCTCGGGTGGTGGCCACCTTGTGGGGGTGGTTGCCGGCATTGTTGTCTTGCGGGGGTCTCGACACGGGTCCTCGCCCTTCGGGCTCGGTCCCGGCTCGACCATCGAAAAAGCCCGGCTCGACCATCGAAAACCCGGCTCGACCATCGGAAGTGGTTGCGTCGGTTTTACGGTGGTTGAGCCGATGAGGAGCGCAGCGACGAGGCGTGTCGAAACCTCGGTGAGGTGCGCTCGGGTGGCGACCACCTCAGAGGCCGGTCACCCACACACTCGACCGAGACGCTACGACATCTCCGCGGCGAGGACGTCCAGACCGACCCCGCCGAGTGCGAGTGCGTGCGTGTGGAAGTCCTTGAGCGACCAGTCCGGATGTGCCGCGAGCGAGGCCGAACGGATCTGCTGCCACACCCGCTGACCCAGCGCATACGACGGCGCCTGGCCCGGCCAGCCCAGGTACCGGTCGAGCTCGAACCGCAACACCGTACGGTCCATCGCGACCGACTCGGTGAGGAACTGCCACGCCTTGTCGGCGTCCCAGATCCCGCCGCCGACGGCGGCCGGGGCGGGCAGACCACAGTGCACACCGATGTCGACGACGACGCGTGCGGCCCGAAGCCGTTGGGAATCCAGCATTCCCATCCGATCGCCCGGGTCGTCGAGCCAACCGAGCTCGGCCATCAGGCGTTCGGCGTAGAGCGCCCAGCCCTCACCGTGTCCGGACGTGAACGACGCCAGTTTGCGCCACGAGTTCAAGGTGTCGTCGGTGATCGCCGACCCCAGCTGCAGGTGATGGCCGGGCACGCCCTCGTGGTAGACGGTGGTCTTCTCCTGCCAGGTATGGAAGACGGTCTGGCCGGGCGGAACCGCCCACCACATCCGGCCCGGACGGGACAGATCGGCGCTCGGCTGCGTGTAGTAGATGATCCCCGTCGACGACGGCGCGAGCCGGCATTCCAGGCGGGTCAACCGGGCCGGGATGTCGAAATGGGTTCCGGCCAGCCCGGCGACCGCGGCGTCGGACGTCTCCTGCATCCAGTCGACGAAGAGGTGTTTGTCGGTGATCTGGTAGCGGGGGTCCGCGTCGAGATGGGCCAATGCGTCGGGGATGGTGCCACCGGGCACCAGTTCGGCGGCGATCGCACGCTGCTCGGCGGTGATCTCCTCGAGCCGCCCCAGCGCCCAGGCGTACGCCTCGTCGGGATCGATGTCGGTGCCCAGATAGTGCGCCAGCTGGGGGAGATACCTCTCGCGGCCCACCGCGTCGGTCTCGGTGGCCTCCGGCAGCACCCGGACGCGCAGATGCTCGGCCAGGGCCGAGAACGCCGCACCGGCACGCGCGGTGGCGGCGGCCAGATCGGCCGACACCGCCGGATCGTCGGCGAACGGGGCGGTGTTCACCGACACCGCACCGATCGCGTCGTCGGCCTGTCCCGCAACGAGTTCCACCTGACGGCGGGCGAACACCGGGCCGTGCGCCAGGCGGTGGTCGAGACCGGCGATCACCGTCTCCACGCAGGCGGGCACCGCATCGAGGCGGGCGACCATGTCCCGGCGGCCCTGCTCGGTGTCGGCCGACATCAGATCGAACACGTCGCGGATCGCCTGCAGGGGAGAGGCGATCACATTGCATGCGCCGGTCACCTCACCGGCGTCGACGAGGGCCAGCTCGCGGCGCACCGACGCCGACATGGTCGCGACGGTCACGCGGTCGACATCGTCGACCACCGTGACCGAACCCAACGCCGACAACACCGCCCGGGCATGCCCGGCACGTTCGGCGACGGCGTCGGGGGAGAAGTCGGGGAGTTCCGCATCGTGGCCGGCGAAGCCGAGTTCGGTCGAGAGCACCGGATCGTGGGCGGCCGTCGTCTGCAGGTACTCGTCGGCGATCGCGTCGACCGCGCTGGGATGTCGGGACACGGTCACAGGTCGTTGGTGGCGAAGGTGTCGCAGCGCTTGGGATCGCCGCTCTGGTATCCGACCATGAACCAGCGTGCGCGCTGCTCGGCCGACCCGTGGGTCCAGCCCTCCGGGTTGGAGTTGGAACCCTGGATGGTGTCGTCGCCGATCGCCTTCGCGGTCTGGATCACGCCCTGGATCTCCTGCTGCGAGATCGTCTGCAGGCCGAACTGTCCGTCGCTCACGTCGTCGGCGTGGTTGGCCCACACCCCGGCCAGGCAGTCGGCCTGCAACTCCACCCGCACCGACCCCGACCGCGGGCCCTGCGAGCCGAGCTGCTGTCCCTTGCGCAGGGCGCCGGTGAGATTCTGCACGTGATGCCCGTACTCGTGGGCCACCACGTACTCCTGGGCGAGGGCGCCGTTGCTGCCGCCCATCTGCTCCAGCGTGGCGAAGAAGCTCGGGTCGAAGTAGGCGGTCTGGTCGGCCGGGCAGTAGAACGGGCCGGTCGACGACGACGCCGCACCGCATGCGGTGTTCACCGAACCGTCGAAGATGATCGTCTGGGGCGGGGTGTAGTTCGACATCAGCGTCGGCCACACGTCGTCGAGGCTGTTGGTGGTGGCCACGATCCGGCAGATCTCGTCACCCTGATTGGCCTTCTCGACGGTGCACGCCGCGATGTGCTGATCGATCTGCGACGTCGAGGCGCTGTTCGTCGACGACCCGGTCCCGCCACCCATGATGTCGCCGGGATTGATCCCGAACAGCAATGCCACGATCGTGATGATCAGACCCGCACCGCCGCCGAGTGCGATCCGTCCGCCCCCGCCACCGCCCCCGCCGCCACCGGAGACGTTCCCGGTGTCGAGTGGACCGCTGCCCTGAAAAGTCATGGCGCAAGAGTACCGAGATGCACCCACGCGACCGGGACATTGCAACCGATCGAAACGGACGCGTCGCGCACCACCGCCGAAGCGTGTCGGCAGGCCCGGACGACCGGGTGACCGGACGACTTGAGGGGCTACGTACGATTGATCGCGGGTGCGTGCGCCCACCACCCGGTGTCAACCGGGGTGTCGGTGTCGCCCCACGTCGATTGTCCCGCCCCGAAAGGACTCCAGTGCTCCGCACGCATCTCGCCGGTTCCCTGCGTCGCGCCGACGCCGCGCAGACCGTCACCGTCGCCGGCTGGGTTGCCCGCCGCCGCGACCATGGTGGTGTGGTGTTCATCGACCTTCGGGACAGCTCCGGGCTGGTCCAGGTGGTGTTCCGCGACGAGTCGGTCGCCGCCGTCGCCCACCGGCTCCGCGCCGAGTACTGCATCGCCGTCACCGGTGTCGTCGAGGTCCGTCCCGAGGGCAGCGAGAACGCCAACCTGCCGTCCGGCGAGATCGAGATCAACGCCGTGTCCCTCGAGGTGCTCAACGAGTCCGCGCCGCTGCCGTTCCAGCTGGACGAGCAGCCCGGCGAGGAGGCACGCCTGCGCTACCGCTACCTGGATCTGCGCCGTGAGCGCCCGGGCGCCGCGCTGCGTCTGCGTTCCAAGGTCTCCGCCGCCGCCCGCGGGGTGCTGCTGGCCCGCGACTTCGTCGAGATCGAGACCCCCACCCTCACCCGGTCCACCCCCGAGGGTGCCCGCGACTTCCTGGTCCCGGCGCGTCTGCAGCCCGGCAACTTCTACGCCCTGCCGCAGAGCCCGCAGCTGTTCAAGCAGCTGCTGATGGTGGCGGGGATGGAGCGCTACTTCCAGATCGCCCGTTGCTACCGCGACGAGGACTTCCGCGCCGACCGCCAGCCGGAGTTCACCCAGCTCGACCTCGAGATGAGCTTTGTCGACCAGGACGACGTGATCGGCGTCGCCGAGGAGATCCTGGTGGCCCTGTGGCGCCTGATCGGCGTCGAGCTGACCACCCCGATCCCGCGGATGACCTACGCCGACGCCATGCGCCGCTACGGCAGCGACAAGCCCGACCTGCGTTTCGACATCGAGCTGGTCGAGTGCACCGAGTACTTCGCCGACACCCCGTTCCGCGTGTTCCAGGCCCCCTACGTGGGTGCCGTGGTGATGGCCGGCGGCGCCTCGCAGCCGCGCCGCACCCTCGACGCCTGGCAGGAATGGGCCAAGCAGCGCGGCGCCAAGGGCCTGGCCTATGTGCTCATCGGTGAGGACGGCACGCTCGGCGGCCCGGTCGCCAAGAACCTGTCCGACGCCGAGCGTGCGGGTCTGGCCGCCCACGTCGGCGCCAAGCCCGGTGACTGCGTCTTCTTCGCGGCCGGACCGGCCAAGGCGCAGCGCGCACTGCTCGGTGCCGCCCGCGGTGAGATCGCCACCCGTCTGGGCCTGATCCCGCCGGCCGGTGAGCCGGTCGACCCGGCCACCGCCGACTGGGCGTTCGTGTGGGTCGTCGACGCCCCGCTGTTCGAGCCCGCCGACGACGCGACCGCCTCCGGTGACGTCGCCGTCGGCTCCGGCGCCTGGACCGCGGTGCACCATGCGTTCACCGCACCCACCCCGGATTCGCTCGAGCACCTCGAGTCCGACCCCGGCGCCGCCTTGGCCTATGCCTACGACATCGTCTGCAACGGCAACGAGATCGGTGGCGGATCGATCCGTATCCACCGTCGTGACGTGCAGGAACGGGTCTTCGAGATCATGGGTATCGGCCACGAGGAAGCACAGGAGAAGTTCGGCTTCCTGCTCGACGCCTTCGCCTACGGTGCCCCGCCGCACGGCGGCCTCGCCTTCGGCTGGGACCGCATCACCGCGCTGCTGGCCGGGGAGTCGTCGATCCGTGAGGTCATCGCCTTCCCGAAGTCCGGCGGCGGTATCGACCCGCTGACCGACGCCCCGGCGGCGATCACCCCGCAGCAGCGCAAGGAGTCGGGTATCGACGCCAAGCCGGTGATCCGCGGGGCACAGGCCGCCGACGGTGCACCCGGGGCCGACGGTGCCGCCGACGCCGAGCCCGCGGCCACCAAGGCCTGATCGGCACCCGGCCTGACATCATCGCGGGTCTGATCCCCGCATCGTTTCACCGCCTCACCGGTGTCGGACACCTCGTCCGGCACCGGTGACGCATCTCTCCCGGCAGGCGCCCGGACGGTATCTGTGATGAGATCTTTCGTCATGGGGATTCGTATGTCCGAGACCACATCCGGGAGGCCCTCATGACCATCAAGGTGGCTCTCGAGCACCGGACCAGCTATGCCTTCGACCGTCCGGTCAAGATCTTCCCGCACGTCGTGCGGCTGCGACCGGCGCCGCACTCGCGTACGCCGATCGAGGCCTACTCGCTGAAAGTCGAACCGGCAGAACACTTCCTGAACTGGCAGCAGGACGCGTTCAGCAACTACCTCGGTCGTCTGGTGTTCCCGAAACCGTCGACGTCACTGTCGATCACGGTCAACCTGATCGCCGATCTGACCGCGATCAACCCGTTCGACTTCTTCATCGAGGAGTGGGCCGAGCACTACGGGTTCGCCTACCCCGACGACCTGCTCACCGATCTGGAGGCCTACCTGCGGCCGATCGGTGTCACCACCGGCGAGTTCGCCGGGGCACCGATCCATCCGGAGGTCGCCGCCTTCGCCGCCGAGCACAAGCCCACCCGCAGGATCCGGACCATCGACTTCCTGGTCGCGATCAACCAGGCCGTGCAGCAGGCGGTCGGATACACCGTACGGCTCGAGCAGGGGGTGCAGACCCCCGAGCACACGCTGACCTCGGCGATCGGGTCGTGCCGCGACTCGGCCTGGCTGCTGGTCGCGCTGCTGCGGGAACTCGGCCTGGCCGCCCGGTTCGTCTCCGGCTACCTGGTGCAGCTGACCTCCGACATCCGTTCGATCGACGGGCCGTCGGGCCCCGACGCCGACTTCACCGACCTGCACGCCTGGACCGAGGTGTACCTGCCGGGCGCGGGCTGGGTGGGTATGGATCCCACCTCCGGGCTGTTCGCGGGGGAGGGCCACATCCCGCTCGCCGCGACGCCGAGTCCGGGTGCGGCGGCACCGATCTCGGGGGCCACCGGCAAATGCCATGCCACCCTGGACTTCTCCAACACCGTCACCCGGTTCCACGAGGATCCGCGGGTCACCTTGCCCTACACCGATTCCCAGTGGGCCGGCGTGGTGTCGCTGGGGGCGCAGGTGGATGCGACGATGGCCGCGAACGACGTACGCCTGACGATGGGCGGCGAACCGACGTTCGTCTCCATCGACAACCAGACCGACGCCGAATGGACCACCGCCGCCGACGGCCCGCACAAGCGCGAACGTGCATCGGCATTGACCGCCCGCCTGTACGAGGACTATGCCCCGCAGGGGCTGGTGCAGCGCAGCCAGGGCAAGTGGTATCCGGGAGAACCGTTGCCGCGCTGGCAGATCGCCATCATGTGGCGCGCCGACGGCCGGCCGGTCTGGACCCGCCCCGAACTGCTCGCCGACCCGTGGGCGAGCCGCGCCGACGCCGTCGAGTCGATCGCCACCGAGACCGCCGGTCCGGCCCCCACCGCGGCTGCGGCGGTCGCCGCGGAGAAGCTACTCGGTGTGATCGCCGCCCGGCTGGGGCTGCCCGACACCCAGGTGATGCCCGCCTACGAGGATCCGCTCGTCCGGATGCGTGAGCTGTCGGCGATGCCGCCGGGCGATCCCGGCATGGACCCCACCACGCCCACCGCCCGGGCCTTCGCCCGGGCCTTCGCCCGCGCCGAGGCCGCCGTCGAGATCGACGACCCCGACGCCGACATCCCGCCGATCGCCGACGACACGCAGGCCCGCCGCGCGCTACTGGCCCGCCTGGACGCCTCGGTCGCCGACCCGACCGCCTACGTGTTGCCGCTGAGCCGCTCCGAGGACGGCACCGCATGGAACAGTGCGCGCTGGACCACCCGCCGCGAGCGGCTGGTACTCACCGCGGGCACCTCACCGGCCGGTCTGCGGCTGCCGCTGAACTCGCTGTCGTGGGGTCCGGCGCCGGTGATGTTCGAGGCCGATCCCTCGGCCCGTCACGACGCGCTGCCCGACGACCCGACCGCGGCACTGGGCCACACCGTCATCGCCATGGACCCGGCGGCGTTCATCCCGCGCACCGCGGTGGTCGCCGAACAGCGCGGCGACACCATGTTCGTGTTCCTGCCGCCGACGTCGACACTCGAGGAGTACCTCGCGATCATCGGGATGATCGAGGACGCCGCCGCGCAGACGTCGACCCCGGTGGTGATCGAGGGTTACGGTCCGCCCGCCGACCCGCGTCTGACCACCCTCACCGTCACCCCGGACCCGGGCGTGATCGAGGTCAACATCCAGCCGACGTCGAGCTTCGCCGAACAGTCGGAGCTGCTGGCCTCGCTCTACGAGCACGCCCGGCATGCGCGGCTGGGCACCGAGACCTTCGATCTCGACGGCAGCCACGGCGGCACCGGCGGTGGCAACCACATCACCCTCGGCGGCACCACCCCGGCCGACTCGCCGATGCTGCGGCGCCCGGATCTGCTGGTGTCGATGCTGACCTACTGGCAGCGGCATCCGGCGCTGTCCTATCTGTTCAGCGGCAAGTTCATCGGCACCACCTCGCAGGCGCCGCGGGCCGACGAGGGCCGCGAGTCGGCGCTCTACGAGATGGAGATCGCCTTCGCCGAGATCGACCGGCTGGCGGCCACCGCAGCCGACGGCGGGGTCGCCGACGCGCCGCCGAACCCGTGGGTCACCGACCGCGCGCTGCGGCATCTGCTCACCGACATCACCGGCAACACCCACCGCGCCGAGTTCTGTATCGACAAGCTCTACAGCCCCGACTCGCCGCGCGGGCGGCTCGGGCTGCTGGAGCTGCGCGGCTTCGAGATGCCGCCGCATCACCAGATGGCGATGGTGCAGTCGCTGCTGGTGCGGGCCCTGGTGTCGTGGTTCTGGGAACGTCCGTACCGGGCACGGCTGATCCGGCACGGCGCGGATCTGCACGGCAAATACCTGCTGCCGCACCACATCATCTCCGACATCGCGCAGGTCGCCGAGGAACTGCGGATCGCCGGCTACGGCTTCGACACCTCGTGGCTCGACCCGTTCACCGAGTTCCGCTTCCCGCGCCTGGGCACCGTGCAGATCCGCGACCACGAGGTGGAGCTGCGCGGGGCGATCGAACCCTGGAACACCCTCGGCGAGGAATCCACCGGAACCGGCACCGCCCGCTACGTCGACTCGTCGATCGAACGGGTCCAGGTGCGGGTCACCGGCAGCACCGACGAGCGGTTCCTGCTCACCTGCAACGGATACCCGGTACCGCTGGCCGGAACCGGCCGCGCCGGTGAACGGGTGGCCGGGATCCGGTTCCGGGCATGGCAGCCGCCCAGTGCACTGCACCCGACCATCAGCATCGACACCCCGCTCACCTTCGACCTGGTGGATCTGGCCACCGGGCGGTCCGTCGGCGGCGCCACCTATCACGTGGTGCACCCCGGCGGCCGCGCCTACGACCGGCCGCCGGTCAACGCCGTGGAGGCCGAGTCACGCCGCAACGGACGCTTCGAGGCCACCGGATTCACCGGCGGCAGCATCGACGTCGGAGTGCTGCGGGAGCGTGCCGCACGCGCCGCCGTCGACGCCGGGGTCCCGGCGATCCTCGATCTACGTCGGGCACGTACAGTTCTCCGGTGACCGTTTCTGCGGGTGGCCGGCTACCCGCGGTGTTCGACAGATACCGCTCCGACGGCTACGCGTTGTTCGACCTCGAGCAGCTCGACGGGGCCGGTCTGCCGGCCGCCGCAGGTGGGACGCACTACGACGAGATGCTCGACGCGTCCGGGGCGATCCGTCCCGCGTGGGACGAGCTGGTGGCCGGGTACGGCCTGCGCGGTGACGCGCGACTGCGGGCCGCGGCCGCCTCGCTGGCGACCGCCGCCAGCGACGAGGGTGTCATCTACAACGCCGTCGTCGACGAGCAGACCGTGCCGCGGCCGTGGCAGATCGACGCCGTGCCGCTGATCGTCGACGGCGTCGAGTGGGCGGGCCTGGAGAAGGCCATCATCCAGCGGTCGATGCTGCTCGACCGCATCCTGCGCGACATCTACGGCGATCAGCGTCTGATCAGCACCGGACTGATCCCGCCCGAGATGGTGTTCGCCCACCCCGGCTACATCCGCAAGGCCGCCCGGCTCGAGGTCGCCGGGCCGCACGCCCTGTTCCAGCACGCGGTGGACGTGGGCCGGCTGCCCGACGGCCGATTCGTCGCCTACGCCGACCGCGCCCAGGCGCCGTCCGGGATGGGCTTCGCGATCATCGACCGGCGGCTGGTGTCGCGGAGTTTTCCGCAGCTGTTCCAGGCGTGCGCACCGCGGCCGATGGCGACCTTCGCCGGCACCCTGCGGCTGGCGCTGTTCGACTACGCCCCGCCCGGCGTCGACGACCCGACGGTCGCCGTACTGAGCCCCGGGAGCATGTCCGAGACCGCCTTCGACCAGGCGTATCTGGCTGCGGTGCTCGGTTTCCCACTGGTCGAGGGCGCCGATCTGATCGTCCGCGACGGCACCCTCTACATGCGGTCGCTGGGCAAGTTCAAACGTGTCGACGTGCTGCTGCGCCGTGTCGACGCCGCCTACACCGACCCGCTCGACCTGCGCACCGACTCCCGGCTGGGCGTCGCCGGTCTGGTCGAGGCCATCTCACGGGGCACCGTCACCGTGCTCAACACCCTCGGCAGCGGGGTCCTGCAGAACCCCGCCCTGCACACCGTGCTCGACCGGGTCGCCCCGGTGCTGCTCGACGAGGAGCTGGCGCTGCCGTCGGTGCCGACCCTGTGGGGCGGCGAGGAGTTGCAGCTGTCGAAGATCGTCGCCGACCTCGACACGCTGGTGCTGACCAACATCCGCACGGGCGAGGAGATCATCGGACCGGCGCTCGACGCCGCGCGCGCCGAGACCACCCGCGCCCGGGTGCGCGCACACGGCGGGGAGTGGGCCGCCCGGCGCGTCGAATGCTATTCGGTGGCCCCCACCCTCACGCCCGGCCGGACCGGGGGACGCGCACCCGGCACGCTGCGGGCCGCACCGGTGTCGATCCGCGCGTTCAGCGTCGCGCAGGGTCCCACCTATGCGGTGATGCCCGGCGGGCTCGGCGCGGTCCTCGCCGACGGGATCGACGGCGCGGCCATGCACACCGTCGCCGCCAAGGACGTGTGGGTCACCAATTCCGATGTCGGCGGCCATGTCTCGCGCCGTTCGGAGTCGCGTGTCGAACCGGCCGACGAGGTCATCGCGATCGGCGGCGACCCGCAGGCGGTGTCGCAGTACTTCGACGCGGTCGCCGCGACCAGCCCGCGTGTGCTGGCCGACATGTTCTGGTTCGGTCGCTACGGCGAACGCACCGAGATGGTGACCCGGCTGACCAAGGTCGCCCGGGAGCGATACCAGGACTTCCAGTACCGCCCGTGGATGAACGGCACCGCCGCCGTCCCGCTGCTGCTGCACGGTGTGGCCACCGTCACCGGCACCGCCGAGCACCTGCACACCGCCGACCTCCTCGTCGACGACCTCACCCGCCAGCCCGCACCCGAACAGGTCGACGACGCGATCGAGAAGATCACCGCGCTGACCATCGACGCCGAGGTGCCCGGGACGGTGGCGCATGCCGTGGACCATGTGATCGCCGCCGCCCGCGCGGTCCGCGACCAGATGTCGACGTCCACCTGGATGGTGCTCACCCCGATGGAGCGCAGCCTGCAGACCCTGTCGCGGCAGGTGTCGCGGGCCGGCGGGCCGGGCACCCAGGGCGGCGGGCCCGGCGATGCCGCACTCGACCTCACCCCGGATCTGGCGCGCACCCACGAGGAGATCCTGCACGGGGCGCTCGGGCTGTCGGGGTTGCAGGCGGAGTCGATGGTGCACGACGCGGCCTGGCTGCTGATGGACCTCGGCCGCCGGATCGAACGGACGATCACGCTCGCCGACCTGGCCGCCGCGCTGTTCGCCGCCGAACAGTCGGCCGCCGTCGAGCAGGGGCTGATGGAGTCGTTCCTGATCGCCAACGAGTCGGCGGTGATCTACCGGCGACGCAGCCGCGGCCTCTACCAGTTGATGTCGGTGGTGCAGCTGGTGTTCTTCGACGAGTCCAACCCGCGTGCCATGATCTATCAGCTCGACCGCATGCGGCAGGATCTGGTCGCGCTGCCCGAACCGTTGCGGTCGGCGTCGGCCGAGCGCACCCTCGAGGACATGACCGCGGCGCTGCGTCGGTCGGACCCGGCCGACCTCGTCGCCCTCGACGACGGGCAGCGGTCGGACCTGTTCGAGCTGATGACCGGACTGCGTGAAGGAGCCCGTGAGCTGTCCGAGACGATGAACCGCACGCGCTTCGCCCCGCCGCCGCCCGCGCAGCCGATCTGGGGTTTCGGTGGTGGTGATTCGTGAGCGTGCCCAGTACCGGTGCGGCGCCGACCCGGCGATACCGGGTGATCCACACCACCCGCTACACCTACGACGGCGTGGTCTCGTCGTCCTACGGCCGCTGTTATCTGACGCCGCGTGAACTGCCCGGTCAACGGGTGGTCCGCTCGGAGGTCCGGATCGACCCCGAACCCGACGACCGCTCCACCGGCCTGGACGTCTACGGCAACATCGACACCTACTTCCACGTGCGCACCCCGCACAGCGTGCTGGAGGTCTCCGGGGTCTCGGTGGTCGACGTCGACCCGATCGATCAGGGACTGCTGGTGTCGGCGGCCGCCCGCACCCCGTGGGAACAGGCCCGCCCGGCGGTGCTCGGCGCCGGGGTGGCCGCCGAGTTCACCTACGACCTCGACCCGCCCGAGATCACCCCGGCCGTCGCCGACTACGCCCGTGCGGTGTTCACCCCGGGGCGGCCCCTGGTGGAGGCCGTCACCGACCTGACCTCGCGGATCTTCCACGACTTCACCTACCGGTCGGGGTCGACGGCCATCTCCACCCGCGTCGACACCGTGATGGCCCGCCGCGAGGGGGTGTGCCAGGACTTCGCCCGCGTCGCGCTCGCCTGCCTGCGGTCGGTGGGGCTGGCCGGCCGCTACGAGTCCGGATATCTGGCCACCGACCCGCCGCCCGGCCGGGAACGGATCTTCGGGGCCGACGCCAGCCATGCCTGGGCGGCGGTCTGGCTGCCCGACGACCGGTGGCTGCCGTTCGACCCGACCAACGACAAACTCGTCGACGAGCGGCATGTCACGGTGGCGTGGGGGCGTGACTACGACGACGTGCCGCCGCTGCGCGGGGTGATCTACACCGATGCGACGAGCAGCGAGATCGAGGTGTCGGTGGACGTGTGCCCGCTCGCCGAGGGCGACCCCGGAACACCGGCCGTCGGTGCCGGTGGGGTGCCGGACGCGCCGGTCGCCGATCCCGTTCCCGACGGCGATCCCGGCCTGGTCGACGACGCCGCCGCGGGCCCGGTCACGGGCTGATCGCGAGCCGATCGCAGGACGCTCACACGTCATCCGATCGAGCGTGAAAGTCCGTGCGCCGTGTCGTTTGTCGGCGCGATTGGGTACCGTGGGGGATGCCATGACGGTCATCACAGAGAGCCGCACCACGAGCGTGGTGCGAGCCGCAGAGGCCCTGCTGTCCCATCGAGCCGGATCCCCGGTCGTCCTCGCGGACCCGGAGGACCTCGGTGGAAGTGGTCGTACCACCGTGATCCGGGCCCGGGTGGCCCAGAACCCGCTGTCGCTCGACCGCACCCTGGTGATCAAGGCCCTGCCCGAGCACGAGGATCCGCGCGCCTTCCACCGCGAGATCGCGTCCTACAAGTACGCCACCGCACTGCCCACCGAGTCCCGGCCGGGACCGCAGCTGATCGCCTCCGATCCGGATGCGCTGCTGATGGTGCTGTCGGATCTGGGTCGCGGGAACGCGATGACCGCCCTGCTGTCGGGCACCGACGTCGTCGAGATCTCCCGGGCGCTGAGCGCGTGGGGACAGGCGCTCGGCCGGATGCATGCGGCGACCGTCGGTGGTGAAGGTGACTTCCAGGCGCTCGTACGGCGCGGCCCCAAGGGTGCCCAGGGACGCGACATCCTCCGCGACGAGGCGCATCGCGCGGTGCGGGTGGCCCACAGCCGGGCCGCCGACCTCGGGGTCGACCTCGGTGCGGCGGTCGGTGCGGCCTTCGACGAGGCCTGCGAACTGTTCGACGGTGGCGAGTACCGGGCGTTCAGTCCGTCGGACGTCGGCCCGGAGAACATCCTGCTCAACGACGCGGGCGTGCAGTTCATGGACTACGAGTGGGGCGGCTTCCGCGATGCCGGCCTCGACATCGCCTATGCGCTGGTCACCTTCCCGGCCGGACTCGGCCCGCAGGCCCTCGACCGTCGCCGCGATCTCGAGACCGCCGTGGTGGAGGCCTGGCGGTCGGAGGTCATCGCGATCTGGCCCGCCCTGCAGCGTGACCGCGAGGTGGAGCGCCGCATCCTGATCGCACGCCTGCTGTGGGTGTGGCTGTCGACGGTGTGGATGCTGCCCGACGACGTCGACGACGATGTGGCCGACACCGAGGACGCCGTCGAGCCGGCGATGGCCCATCTCGACGCCGCCGACGATGCGATGCCGTCGCGCTATGCCCACGACTGGGCTCTGCACACCAACGACCCGCGTGTGCTGGTGGCCCGCTGGACCGACCTGGCGGCATTCGCCCGCGGACACGACGACGCGATCGCCGAGTTCGCGGCGGCGGTCGGGGTGGCCCTGCACCGGACCTGGCTGTCCTGACGCAGGTGATGGACGGACTCTTCGACTCTCCCGACCCGACCGGACCGGCCGCCGCGGGTACCCCCGCGCCGGCAGCATCGTCGGCCACCGCACTCACCACGCCACCACCGCCGACGGCGCCGCTGGCGGTGCGGATGCGGCCACGGTCGCTCGACGAGATCGTCGGGCAGAAGCATCTGCTCGGCACCGGGTCGCCGCTGCGACGACTGATCAGCGGTGCGGGTGCCGCGTCGGTGCTGCTGTACGGACCGCCGGGCACCGGCAAGACCACCATGGCATCGCTCATCTCGATCGCCGCCGGCGGACGGTTCGAGGCGCTGTCGGCGCTGTCGGCCGGGGTCAAGGAGGTCCGCGCGGTCATCGAGGTGGCGCGCCGGCGTCTCGTCGACGGCGAACAGACCGTCCTGTTCATCGACGAGGTCCACCGTTTCTCTAAGACCCAGCAGGACGCCCTGCTCGACGCCGTCGAGAACCGGATCGTGCTGCTGGTCGCCGCGACCACCGAGAACCCGTCGTTCTCGGTGGTGTCGCCGCTGCTCTCGCGCTCGCTGGTGCTGCGGTTGCGGTCGCTGACCGACGACGACATCCGTGAGGTGCTGGTCCGGGCGGTGGCCGACGAGCGTGGACTGGGTGGTTCGGTGCAGGTCACCGACGCCGCCTACGACCATCTCGTCGCCGTCGCCGGGGGCGATGCCCGACGTGCGCTCACCGCCCTCGAGGCCGCCGCCGACGTCGTCTCGCGGGATGCCGACTCCACCGCCGGGAACCCGGACGCCGCCGAGCACCCCGATGACACCGAGGCGTCCGACGGCACCGAGAACCCCGGCACCGAGCCGGATGTCCCGGTGGTCGACCTCGCCGACGTGGAGGCCGCGATCGACCGGGCCGCGGTGCGCTACGACCGTGCCGGTGACCAGCACTACGACGTCACCTCGGCGTTCATCAAGTCCATCCGCGGCTCCGACGTCGATGCCGCACTGCACTACCTGGCCCGGATGATCGCCGCGGGGGAGGACCCGCGGTTCATCGCACGCCGGCTGATGATCCACGCCAGCGAGGATGTCGGCATGGCCGACCCCACCGCCCTGCAGACCGCGGTGGCCGCCGCCCAGGTGGTGGCGCTGGTCGGGATGCCCGAGGCACGACTGGCCCTCGCCCAGGCCACCATCCACCTCGCCACCGCACCGAAGTCGGCGGGGGTGGTCTCGGCCATCGGGGCGGCGATCGCCGACGTCGAATCGGGCAAGGCGGGCGCGGTACCCCCGCATCTGCGTGACGCGCACTACGCCGGTGCCAAGAAGATGGGCAGCGGCGTCGGCTACCGGTACCCGCACGACCATCCCGACGGGGTCGTGCCGCAGCAATATCCGCCTGACGACCTCGTCGGGACCGACTACTATCAGCCCACCGACCACGGCTTCGAACGCGAGATCGGGGCGCGCCTGGGCAAGCTCCGATCGATCGTGCGCGGGGTTCGGCGACGCCGGTGACCGGTCGCCGGGTGCCCCGGCGGTAGTCTGGAGTGTCGCAGTGGCAGACCACCGATACCGATACCGAATTCTCACCGAGGACGACAACGTAGTGCAGACGCATGACATCCGGAAGCGGTTTCTGGATCACTTCATCAAGGCCGGACACCTCGAGGTCCCCAGCGCATCACTGATCCTCGATGACCCCAACCTGCTGTTCGTCAACGCCGGCATGGTGCCGTTCAAGCCGTTCTTCCTGGGCGAGCAGACCCCGCCGTCGCCGCGCGCCACGAGCGTCCAGAAATGTGTGCGCACCCTCGACATCGACGAGGTCGGCATCACCACCCGCCACAACACCTTCTTCCAGATGGCGGGCAACTTCTCCTTCGGTGACTACTTCAAGCGGGAGGCCATCGGCTTCGCGTGGTCGTTGCTGACCAACAGCGTCGCCGACGGCGGCTACGGCATCGATCCGCAGAAGCTGTGGCCGACGGTCTATCTCGACGACGACGAGGCCGAGAGCATCTGGCGTGACGAGATCGGTGTACCCGCCGAGCGCATCCAGCGTCGCGGCCTCAAGGACAACTACTGGTCGATGGGCGTGCCCGGGCCGTGCGGTCCGTGTTCGGAGATCTTCTACGACCGTGGCCCCGAGTACGGCGTCGAGGGTGGCCCGGAGGCCGACGAGGACCGCTACATCGAGATCTGGAATCTCGTGTTCATGCAGAACGTCCGCGGGCCCGGCGGCGGCAAGGAGGGCTACGAGATCCTCGGCCCGCTGCCCAAGAAGAACATCGACACCGGCATGGGTATCGAGCGTGTCGCCTGCCTGCTGCAGGGCGTCGACAACGTGTACGAGACCGACCTGCTCAAGCCGATCATCGACCTCGCCGCCGAGGTCACCGGCCGCAGCTACGGTGCGGGTGTCCACGACGACGACGTGAAGTTCCGCGTCATCGCCGACCACACCCGGACCGCGGCGATGCTGATCGGCGACGGCGTGCTGCCGGGTAACGACGGCCGCGGCTACGTCCTGCGTCGACTGCTGCGTCGTGTGGTGCGCTCGGCACGTCTGCTGGCCGGCACCGGCAGCGGACCGACCGGCGCAGACTCGGCGATGGGCCAGTTCATCGGCAAGGCGATCGACCTGATGGCCCCCTCGTATCCGGAACTCGCCGAGCAGCGCGAGCACATCCTGACCGTCGCCGAGGGCGAGGAGAACTCGTTCGGCAAGACCCTCGAGGCCGGGTCCAAGCTGTTCGCCGACGCCGCCGCGGCGACCAAGGCGGCCAGCCGGTCCACGCTGTCGGGCACCGACGCGTTCACCCTGCACGACACCTACGGCTTCCCGATCGACCTGACCCTGGAGATGGCGTCGGAGGCCGGACTGAAGGTCGACGAGGCCGGGTTCACCGAGCTCATGAACGAGCAGAAGGCCCGCGCCAAGGCCGACGCCACCGCGCGCAAGACCGGCCACGCCGACGCCGGGGTGTACCGGGAGTTCCTCGACCGCGGACCCACCCTGTTCACCGGCTACGACGAGCTGGTCTCCGAGGCCAAGGTGCTCGGCCTGGTCTCCGACGGGCAGCGCATCACCAGCGCCGCCCCCGGCCAGGAACTCACCGTGATCCTCGACCGCACCCCGCTGTATGCGGAGTCGGGCGGTCAGATGGCCGACACCGGCACCATCACCACCGGTGACGGCGTCAAGCTGTCGGTGACCGACGTCCAGCGTGTCGGCAAGTCGGTCTGGCTGCACAAGGTGGTCGTCGACGAGGGCGAGATCGCCGAGGGCGACGAGGTGCTCGCCGCGGTCGACCGGTCCTGGCGGCACGGTGCCACCCAGGGCCACTCGGGCACCCACATGGTGCATGCCGCGCTGCGGCAGGTACTCGGCCCCGGCGCCACCCAGGCCGGTTCGCTGAACCGGCCTGGTTACCTGCGTTTCGACTTCCATTCCGGCAAGGCGTTGTCGGAGGCCCAGCGTCGCGAGATCGAGGAGATCTCCAACACCGCGGTCGAGGCGAACTACACGGTCAACACCTTCGAGACCGGTCTCACCGAGGCCAAGGCGATGGGTGCGCTGGCGCTGTTCGGCGAGAACTACGGCGACCAGGTGCGCGTCGTCGAGATCGGTGGTCCGTTCTCGATGGAGCTGTGCGGTGGCACCCACGTCGCGTCGTCGGCGCAGATCGGTCCGGTGACCCTGATCGGTGAGTCGTCGGTCGGTTCCGGTGTCCGTCGTGTCGAGGCCTACGTCGGGATGGACTCGTTCCGCTACCTGTCCAAGGAACGCGCCCTGCTCGCCGGGCTGGCGTCGTCGCTGAAGGTGCCCTCCGAAGAGGTCCCCGGACGTGTCGAACAGCTCGTGACGCGTCTGCGTGACGCCGAGAAGCAGCTCGAGAAGATCCGTGCCGAGGCCGCCCGCGCCGCCGCATCCGGTCTACTCGACACCGCCATCACGGTCGGCGACACCCTGCTCGTGCAGGGCACACTGGCCGGTCTCGACGCCAACGGCCTGCGTTCGGTGGCCGGTGACCTGCGCGGCAAGGTCGCCGACCGGGCCGCGGTGGTCGCCCTGTTCTCGCAGACCGGCGAGGGCGAGGAGACCAAGGTGCCGTTCGTGATCGCCACCACCGATGCCGCCCGTGCAGGCGGACTCAAGGCCGGCGACATCGTCAAGGAGATCGCCCCGCTGGTGGGCGGTCGCGGCGGCGGCAAGCCCGACCTCGCACAGGGATCGGGGACCGAGCCGGCCGGCCTGGACGCCGCGGTGCGCCGGATTCGCGAGCTGCTCGCCTGATGGCATCGGAGCGAGGGCGACGCCTCGGGATCGACGTCGGCAGTGTCCGCGTCGGGGTCGCGGTGTGCGATCCCGACGGCATCCTGGCCACGCCGGTGGAGACGGTCCGTCGGGACATCGGCGGCGGCACCGACATCGCCCGGATCGCCGAGCTGGTGGCCGAGTACGAGGCCATCGGTGTGGTGATCGGTCTGCCCAAGACGCTGCGCAACACCGACGGTCCGGCCGTCGAGGCGGCCCGCGGGTTCGGCGACGCGCTGGCCCCGGTGATCGATCCGGTCGCCATCGAGTACGCCGACGAGCGTCTGACCACGGTGACCGCAGCGCAGGCGTTGCGGGCCAGTGGCCGTTCGGCGAAGTCGTCGCGTGGTGTGATCGATCAGGCCGCCGCGGTCGCTATTCTGCAGGGATGGCTGGACGCGCGTCGATGATCTCGCGCGCCGTGAAGAGGGGCCGTCCGGTCGGGATCTCCGACCGGGTCGGCCACACAGTGGTGCACAGGTCGTGCACGTACCGAGCGGCGGCCGGGAGCAGTCCTGCGCCGACGCCTCCGGGGGACCAGGGAAGGGATCATCCGCGGTGACCGACGATCGTCATCGGAACCGGCATCGGGAGCATCCCGGGAACGCCGATGGGGGAATGGACCCGGAGCGGCTGCGGTATTTCACGCAGCCGCAGGGGGAGCGTCCCAGCACCCGGCACCGCCGGCGTCGTGCCGACGGTGGGACGGGCGGATTCCCGGCGTCGCCACCGGCGGACACACGGCCCGCCGATCCCGGCACCCGTGCCGAGTCCACGCCGCCGGCCGCGCCCGTCGCCCGGGTCGCACCCGTCGCCGACAGCCCACCGCAATCGATGCGCAGGCGTGGCGTCCGGGCCCCGGCTCCCGTCGAGACCACCGCACCGGTCGAGACCACCGCATCGGTGGAGACGACAGCACCGGTGGAGACCGTTCCGGCGGTACCCACCGAGTCGTTCCAACACGACCACAACCCCACCGTGGCCACGATCGAGACGGGCGCCCTCGATCCGAGTGCCCTCGAGACCACTGCCGTCGACATCACCGCTGTCGACATCACCACTGCCGTCGACACCACCGCTGTCGACATCACGGCCGTCGAGACCACCGACACCGTCGAGACGGTCGAGCCGGAATGGCCCACCGAGCCCGTCATCGGGACTCCGGCGGTGGAATCGGAATGGAGCGAGGCGGCCTGGCGCGCCGACGCCGACCGTCGTTCCGGCGTCGCCCCGGGAGCACTGGTCGCCGCCGCCGACCCCACCCGGACGGCCGACCGTCGCGACCTCGGGGCATCGGGCTATGGGTACTCGGGATACGGGGACTCGGGATACGGGGACTCGGGATACGGGGAACCGGGGTACGGGACCACCGGATTCGACACCCCTGATCCCGACATCGATTCCCCCGACCACGACGCCGGCGGCTTCGACACGATCGACGACGAGGATCGCGCGCTCGCCACCCTCGACGACGACATCATCGACCATCCCGAGCGGACCCCGGCAGCCGAACGTCGTCGCCGACGCCGCCGGATCGGCATGATCATCGCCGCCTCCGTGCTGGTCGTGATCGTGGTGACGGTCGGTCTGATCGGCGCCAACATGGCCGGTCTGTTCGATTCCCGCAAGGACTTCACCAACGCCGCGGGCACCTCCGACGTGCTCGTGCACATCCCCGACAACTCGTCGATCAAGCAGATCGGGACCATCCTCACCGACGACGACGTGGTCGGCAGCACCCGTGCGTTCATCGACGCCGCCGGCGGCGCCGCACTTCCCGGCGGCTACTACAAGCTGCGCACCGAGATCCCGGCCAAGACCGCGGTACAGATGATCAGCGACCCGGACTCCACCCATCGGGTGGGCCGGATCGTGGTACCGGCCGGTCTGCAGCTGGACTCCAAGAAGCTGCCCGACGGCACCACCACATCAGGGATCTTCCAGATGATCTCCAATCAGACCGCCGTCCAGATCAACGGTGACCGGATCGGCGTCAGTGTCGAGCAGCTGCAGCAGGCGGCCGCCGATGCGAGCGTCACCGAACTCGGGATCCCGGAGTGGGCGCAGAGCGCGGTCACCGGTCTGGCCGGCGATCATCGTCGGATCGAGGGTCTGATCGCACCGGGCACCTGGGAGTCGATCGATCCGCATCAGTCCGCCACCGCGATCCTCAAGTACCTGATCACCGAGAGCGCCCACCGTTACGAGCAGTGGGGGCTGTTGACCAACAACCAGTCGAGTCTGACGCCGTATCAGACGATGGTCGCCGCGTCACTGGTGCAGGGCGAGGTCAACCAGCCCGCCGACTACGCCAAGGTGGCCCGGGTGATTCTCAACCGGCTGGCGAAAGGCCAAGAGCTGCAGTTCGATTCGACAGCCAACTACACCGCCGCGGTGACCGACATCGACGTGCACTCCGACGACCTCAAGGCCGACACCCCGTGGAACACCTACGTCCACAAGGGACTGCCGCCGACCCCGATCGGGGCGGTCGACGAGCAGGCGCTCGAGGCGATGGAGCATCCGGCGGACGGGGACTGGCTGTATTTCGTGACCGTCGACGCGAAGGGGACCACCCTGTTCACCGCCGATTTCGACCAGCACCGCCGCAACATCTCCAAGGCGTGCGCCAACAAGTTCATCACGTGCCGGTGACCATGGGCATCGATCGACGTCTGCCGCTGGGCCCGCCGCCGCTCGTCGAACCGTTCGGCGGGCGCGATGCGCGCCGCGCCGCCGTCCTGGGTCTGCCGGTGTCGCATTCGCGGTCGCCGGACCTGCACCTGGCCGCCTACCGGGCGCTGGGTCTGCAGGACTGGACCTACGTGCGCCGGGAGTGCAGCGCCGAGGCACTGCCCGGCCTGGTCGACGATGCCGGAGCCGACTACGTCGGGTTCTCGGTGACCATGCCCGGCAAGCTCGCCGCACTTGCCCACGCCGACATCCGGACCGAACGCGCCGTCCTGGTGGGTTCGGCCAACACCTTGGTGCGTACCGCCGACGGATGGCGCGCCGACTGCACCGACATCGACGGCATGATCGGCGCACTCGCCGAACTCGGCGTCGACACCGGCACCGTCGGATCACCGCTGCCGTCCTCGGCGGTCGTGGTCGGTGCCGGTGGCACCGCACTGCCGACGGTCGCCGCACTGGCCGCCGCCGGGATCACCGCGCTGACCGTCGTCGCCCGCGACGCCGGTCGCGCCACCTCGGTACTGGAGCTGGCCGACCGGCTCGGCATGCGCGCCGAGGTGGTGCCGTTCACCGACACCCCGGTGTTGCGGAACCGGTGTGCGGAGTCCGCGGCCACCGTGTCGACGGTCCCCGGCGACGGCACCGCGGTGCTGATCGATGCGCTGGCGAGAGCGCCGCGCGTCGTGGACGTCATCTACAACCCGTGGCCGACACCGCTGGCCGCCGCGGTCACCGCCGCAGGCGGCCGAGTGGTCGGCGGATTGGTGATGCTCCTGCACCAGGCCTTCAGCCAGGTGGAACAGTTCACCGGCTTCCCCGCACCCCGAGAGGCCATGGCCGCCGCCGTTGCGTAACGGGCACCGTGTGGCCGGGCGCGCCGGGGGTGTGCGCGCCGCTGTGGGTGGTTGAGCAGGTCGTCGTCGCGATAGCGACGCCGGCCGGCCGTCGAAACCTCTGTTGGGTCGCGATGGGTGGTGGCCGCTTGTGTGTTCGGGTTGCGGGGATTTCGACTCGCCTTGTCGCTGCGCTCCTCGGCGGCTCAATCATCGTGTGGGGTGCGCTGCTGTGGGTGAGTTGCGTTGTTGTGGGTGGTTGAGCAGGTCGTCGTCGCGATAGCGACGCCGGCCGGCTGTCGAAACCTCTGTTGGGTCGCGATGGGTGGTGGCCGCTTGGGGGTGGTTGCGTGGTGTGCTCGGGTTGCGGGGATTTCGACTCGCCTTGTCGCTGCGCTCCTCGGCGGCTCAATCATCGTGTGGGGTGCGACGCTGTGGGTGAGTTGCGCTGTTGTGGGTGGTTGAGCAGGTCGCCGTCGCGATAGCGACGCCGGCCGGCTGTCGAAACCTCTGTTGGGTCGCGATGGGTGGTGGCCGCTTGGGGGTGGTTGCGTGGTGTGCTCGGGTTGCGGGGATTTCGACTCGCCTTGTCGCTGCGCTCCTCGGCGGCTCAATCATCGTGTGGGGTGCGACGCTGTGGGTGAGTTGCGCTGTTGTGGGTGGTTGAGCAGGTCGCCGTCGCGATAGCGACGCCGGCCGGCTGTCGAAACCTCTGTCACGATCCGCTGGAACGCACGCACATCGCCCGACCACCGATCCACAGAACCGCCGACGTCCACATCGGTCGCGGCGGCGGAACCACGGCGGGCAGCAACTCGTCGACACTGACCGGGTGACCGTCATCGCGCTCGCCGTCATCGCAGGGTGGCTGGCCCTGATCGCCGACACCGACCGCCGGAAGGCGACCATCCCCAACCGGCTCGTCGTCCCCGGTGTGCTCGCGGTGATGGTGGGTGCCCTCGTCCACCCGATGGCCGCGGCCGGCGCGCTGATCGCGGCCCTGCCGTACGCCGTCGCCTTCACCGCGCGACTGTCCGGCGGCGGCGACGTGAAACTGGCCGTGGTGCTCGGCGGCCTGCTCGCCGACACCGCGTCGACGTTGCTGATGGTGTTCCTCGCACAGGTCCTGCACCTGCTGGCGCATCTGGCTGCGCGGTCCCCAGGTGTGCGCCGACCGCACGCCCCGGCACTGGTCGCGGCGTGGGCGACGGTGGTGATCCCGGCGGCCGTGTTCGGCTAGGGCGGGAGCTGTTCGCGGCCGGGATCGCGTGCATGGAAGAATCGACCATTGTGTTGCGCTGGATAACCGCCGGAGAGTCTCATGGCCCGGCACTCGTGGCGATCGTCGAGGGAATGGTCGCCGGAGTCGAGATCACGTCGTCGGACATCGCCGAGCAGCTGGCCCGCCGCCGGCTCGGCTACGGCCGAGGTGCGCGAATGAAGTTCGAGGCCGACAAGGTCACCGTCATCGGCGGGCTGCGTCATGGCCTGACGCTGGGCGGGCCGGTCGCCATCGAGATCGGGAACACCGAGTGGCCCAAGTGGGAGACGGTCATGGCCGCCGACCCGGTGGATCCCGAGGTCCTCGCCGGGAGTGCCCGCAATGCGCCGCTGACCCGGCCACGCCCGGGACACGCCGACTACTCGGGCATGCTCAAGTACGGCTTCGACGACGCCCGTCCGATCCTCGAGCGCGCCAGCGCCCGGGAGACCGCGGCCCGGGTGGCCGCCGGTACCGTCGCCAAGGCGCTGCTGCGTCAGGTGTTCGGCATCGACGTGTTCTCCCATGTGATCTCGATCGGGGCGAGCACCCCGTACGACGGGCCGACCCCGCAGTTCACCGACCTCGAGGCGATCGACGCCAGCCCGGTGCGCGCCTACGGCAAGGACGCCGAGGCCGAGATGATCGGTGAGATCGAGGCCGCCAAGAAGGACGGGGACACCCTCGGCGGTGTGGTCGAGGTGGTCGCCACCGGTGTGCCGGTCGGTCTCGGGTCGCACGTCAGCGGTGAGACCCGCCTCGATGCCCGGCTGGCCGCCGCGCTGATGGGAATCCAGGCGATCAAGGGTGTCGAGGTGGGCGACGGCTTCCAGACCGCCCGCCGCCGCGGCAGCGCCGCCCACGACGAGATGGTCCCCGGACCCGACGGTGTGCTGCGCTCGACCAACCGGGCAGGTGGCCTCGAGGGCGGCATGACCAACGGCGAGAGCCTGCGGGTGCGTGCGGCGATGAAGCCGATCTCGACGGTGCCGCGCGCGCTGTCCACGGTCGACATGAGCACCGGCGAGCAGGCCAGCGCGATCCACCAGCGGTCGGATGTGTGCGCGGTCCCGGCGGCGGGTGTGGTCGCCGAGGCGATGGTGGCGCTCGTGGTGGCCCAGGCCGCGCTGGAGAAGTTCGGTGGCGACTCGGTCACCGAGACCGCCGACAACCTGCAGGCCTACCTCAAGCGCATCGAGTCGCGCCCGCCGCAGCCGTGATCATCGTCGGACGCCCCGCGGTGGTCCTGATCGGGTTCATGGGTGCGGGCAAGTCGACGGTCGGGCGGGTCCTCGCCGGTCTGATCGGGGTGGACTTCATCGACACCGACACCGAGATCGAACGCCGTGAGGGCCGCACCATCCCGGAGATCTTCACCGCCGAGGGTGCTGCGCGGTTCCGCGAGATCGAGCGGGACGTGGTGACCGACGTGCTGGCCACCCACCGTGGTGTGGTGGCACTCGGCGGGGGAGCGGTCACCACCCCGGCGGTCGCCGAGGCCCTCGACGGGCACCGTGTGGTGCACCTGCGGATCGGTCCCGAGGCCGGGTTCGCGCGGGTCGCCGGAACCGATCGCCCGATGCTGGCCACCGACGACCCGGCCGCCCGCTACCGCGAGCTGCTCGCCGAGCGTGCCGAGACCTACCGCGATGTCGCGACCATCGAGGTGGATGCCGGTGCAGGGGACGCGGAGACCGTCGCCGACCTGATCCTCGCCGAGATCGCCCAGAACAACACCGTCTCCGGGGACGGCACCCGCCGCCCCGCCGACAGCCGTGTGAACGAGAGGACCGCATGAGCGAGCAGACCGCAGCAACCGAGCCGGTACGCATCCGGGTCGCCACCGCTTCCCCGTACGACGTGATCATCGGCCGGGGGCTGCTCGGCGAGCTCGCCGAGGCTGCCGCCGGTGCCGACCACATCGCGATCCTTTATCAGCCGACCCTCACCGCGACTGCCGAACAGATTCGGGAGTTCTTGTCGGAGAGGGGTTTCGACGCGCACCGTATCGAGATCCCGGACGCCGAGGCGGGTAAGGACCTCTCGGTCGCGGCGTTCTGCTGGGAGGTGTGCGGCCGGATCGGCCTCAAGCGCAACGACAAGATCATCTCGCTGGGTGGCGGCGCGGCCACCGACCTCGCCGGCTTCGTCGCGGCCACCTGGATGCGCGGCATCGGCGTCATCCATGTCCCGACCACCCTGCTCGCGATGGTCGACGCCGCGGTCGGCGGCAAGACCGGCATCAACACCGACGCCGGCAAGAACCTGGTGGGGTCGTTCCACGAGCCCGACGCGGTGCTGATCGACATCGCCACCCTCGAGACCGTTCCCCGCAACGAGGTGATCGCCGGACTCGCCGAGGTGATCAAGACCGGTTTCATCGCCGACCCGGTGATCCTCGACATGATCGAGGCCGACCCGGTCGCCGCGACCGATCCCACCGGTCCGGTGCTGCCGGAGCTGATCCGCCGCTCGGTGCAGGTCAAGGCCGATGTGGTGGCCGCCGACCTCAAGGAGTCGTCGCTGCGGGAGATCCTCAACTACGGTCACACCCTCGGCCACGCGATCGAGCGTCGCGAGCGGTACCGCTGGCGTCACGGCGCCGCCGTCTCGGTGGGCCTGGTGTTCGCCGCCGAGCTGGCCCGTCTGGCGGGCCGTCTCGACGACGCCACCGCCGACCGTCACGCCGCGATCCTGAAGCTGGTCGGCCTGCCCACCACCTACGACGCCGACGCGCTCGGCGATCTGATGAAGGGTATGGCCGGCGACAAGAAGAACCGCTCCGGCGTGCTGCGCTTCGTCGTCCTCGACGGTCTGGCCAACCCGGGCCGTCTCGAGGGCCCCGACCCGTCGCTGATCGCCGCCGCATACTCGGCGGTCGCCGCCGACACCGCGCCGAACGGCACCACCCTGCTCTGACCGGATCGCCCCCGGGCGTCCCGACAACGAAGAACCGCCGCGTCCCGATGATCGGGATGCGGCGGTTCTCGGTTGGGCCGAAGTGGGCGGAGCGGACGGGCTCAGGAGGCGCTGATCTCCTCGGTCCGGGCCTCGTGCACCGACCAGTCGGAGGTGTCGGGCTCGTTCTTGCGCTGGTCGCGACGGACCAGGAAGCGGCCCACCGCGGCACCGACGAAGGCGGGCACGAAGATCAGCAGGGCGGTGAACGAACCGCCGGCGAACAGTTCCACCGCGAAGTTCGCCTGGCCGATGCCGGCGAACCAGAACGTCCCGATCGCCCACGAGACCACGCCGGCCACCACACCTGCGAACACGCCGGCCTTGAGCCAGCGCACGGTGAGGTCCTGGTAGTCGTCGGGGTCGGGGTTGGCCCGCGCATCGGCGATACCGTCCACGCCGCCCCACAGCAGGGCGATCAGCACGACGACGGCGACCACCACGGTCTTCCATGTCGTCGAGTGCAGCGGGGAATGGATCACGGCGACGCCGAGCAGGACGCGGGCGAGCACGTGTACGACGGTCATCACGCCGCCACGAAGCAACCACGAAGAAGCCATGGCGGACAGCGTACTAGACAGTAAGTCCCGTCAAGTGCTCTCGACCACACTTTCTGTCCCCGGGTGGCCGAGCACCACCTCGGCGGGGGTGGAGTCGTAGCCTGGATCCGATGAGCACCACTGCACCGCCGGCCACCGCCGCCCGTCGTGAACGGTTGCGCGAACTGCTGCGTTCGGCCGAGACCCCCGTCGACGCGCTGATCGTCTCCGATCTGGTCAACCTGCGCTATCTGACCGGGTTCACCGGGTCCAACGGGGCGCTGCTGGTCTCGGCCGGCGGTCCCGACGCCGACCGCATCTGCACCGACGGCCGCTACACCACCCAGGTCGGCGCGCAGGCCGGTGACCTGGTCGCGGTGATCGCCCGCGACACCCCGGCCGCCCTGCTCGAGGTGGCCGTGCGCGCCGGGGCGCGTCGGATCGGCTTCGAGGCCGACACGCTGACCGTCGCCGCACATCGGGGCCTGAGTGCCGGCCTCGACGCCACCACCGAACTCGTCGCCACATCGGGGCTGGTCCTGGGCCTGCGTGCGGTCAAGGACGCGGGGGAGATCGCCCTGCTGCGCCGGGCATGTGCGATCGGTGACGAGGCGCTCGCCGCGATCATCGCCGGCGGGGTGATCCGCGCCGGCGCCACCGAACGTGCCGTCGCCCGCGCCCTGGAATGGGAGATGTACGCCCGCGGCGCCGACGCCATCGCCTTCGAGACGATCGTCGCCGCCGGGGCCCACTCGGCCATCCCGCACCATCGGCCCACCGACGCCGTCCTCGCCGACGGCGACCTGGTCAAGATCGATTTCGGGGCGGTGTTCGGCGGCTACCACTCCGACATGACCCGCACCTATGTGTTGCATCACGCCCAGGACTGGCAGCGTGAGATCTACGACCTCGTGGCGACCGCGCAGGCCGCCGGGCGCGCCGCCCTGACTCCGGGCGTCGACCTGCGGGCGGTCGACGCCGCGGCCCGCGACGTGATCGATGCGGCCGGTCACGGCGAGCACTACGTGCACGGTCTCGGGCACGGTGTGGGACTCGAGATCCACGAAGCGCCGGGAATCGGCAAACTCGCTGCGGGTACACTGCCATGCGGCGCAGCGGTGACCGTGGAACCCGGCGTCTACCTCCCGGGACGAGGTGGCGTCAGGATCGAGGACACGCTCGTCGTCACCGACGGCGAACCGGACCTGCTGACCGCCACCGACAAGGCATTCACCGTCATCTGACGGTCACTCTTCGACGTAGAGGGAAAAGGGAAACACCATATGGCGACCACCGCCGACTTCAAGAACGGCCTCGTGCTGCGCATGGACGACCAGCTCTGGCAGATCCAGGAGTTCCAGCACGTCAAGCCCGGCAAGGGCCCGGCCTTCGTGCGGACCAAGATCAAGAACATCCTGAGCGGCAAGATCGTCGACAAGACCTTCAACGCCGGCATCAAGGTGGAGACCGCGACCGTCGACCGTCGCGACATGACCTTCCTGTACAACGACGGCACCGACTACGTGTTCATGGACGCGCAGGACTACGAGCAGTTCTCGATCCCGCCGGCCACCGTCGGTGACGGCGCCCGCTTCCTGCTGGAGAACATGACCGTGCAGGTGTCGCTGAACGAGGGCAACCCGCTGTTCGTCGAGCTCCCGGTGACGGTCGAGCTGATCGTCGAGCACACCGATCCCGGCCTGCAGGGCGACCGCTCCACCGGTGGCACCAAGCCCGCCAAGATGGAGACCGGTGCCGAGATCCAGGTGCCCCTGTTCATCAACACCGGCGACAAGCTCAAGGTCGACTCGCGCGACGGCAGCTACCTCGGCCGCGTCAACAGCTGATCACCGCTCGTATCGTGAAGAAACCCGGAACCCGGCACAAGGCGCGGCGTCGCGCCGTGGACCTGCTGTTCGAGGCCGAGGCCAAGCAGGTCAGCCCCGCCGACCTCGTCGCCGAGCGCCGTGTACTGGTCCACACCGATGAGAGTGTCGGCCAGATCCATCCCTACACCGCCCGCGTGATCGACGGCCTCGTGGCCGATCAGGCGCAGATCGACGCCGTCGTGTCGTCGCACCTGCGCGGGTGGACCCTCGAACGGCTTCCCGCGGTGGACCGGGCGATCCTGCGCCTGGCCACCTGGGAACTGTTCAACGCCACGGACGTCGATCCGGTCGTGATCGTCGACGAGGCGGTCGAATTGGCCAAGGAGTTGTCCACCGACGAGTCACCGTCGTTCGTCAACGGCGTACTCGGCCGGATCGCCGATCTCGCACCGCAGGTGCGGTCGGCGGCCGCGGTCGAGCTGCCCGGCGACGCCGAGGACTGACACTCTGCGCCGCCGGCCGGCGGTGTAAAGTGTCGCGGAGACAGACGTCCTTTAACGATCCGTCCGGTGAGGCGGAGAAGGAGGTCGGCGTGGTCACGCCCACCACAGGGTCACAACCCAACAGGCGCGTCCTGCTCGATGCCGGCGATGTAGCCCGGACCATCGCGCGGGTCGCGCATCAGGTGATCGAGAAGAACGCTCTCGACGCCCCCGACGCACCGCGCGTCATCATCATCGGAATCCCCACTCGCGGAACCACTCTGGCGGACCGTCTGGCCGCAAAGGTCAGCGAGTTCGCAGGCCGCGACATCCCGGTCGGCTACCTCGACATCACGCTCTACCGTGACGATCTGCGAGCCAAGCCGCACCGCCCGCTCGAACGCACCGTGGTCCCGGCCGGCGGTGTCGACCACGCGATCGTGGTGCTCGCCGACGACGTCCTGTACTCGGGGCGCACGGTGCGCGCGGCACTCGACGCGCTGCGTGACCTGGGGCGCCCGGCGGCGGTGCAGCTGGCCGTGCTGATCGACCGCGGCCATCGCGAATTGCCTTTGCGCGCAGACTATGTCGGCAAGAACATCCCCACCTCTCGCGACGAGAGCGTCTCGGTGCACCTCGTCGAGCACGACGGGGTGGACGAGGTGGTCCTGTCCGGCCCGGTGACCGAGGCGGCGGGGGAGGAGAACTGATGCGGCACCTGCTGTCCACCCAGGATCTCTCCGCCGACGCCGCCACCGAATTGCTCGACGAGGCAGAACGTTTCGAGCAGGCCCTGGCCGGTCGCGAGGTGCGCAAGCTGCCCACCCTGCGCGGCCGCACGGTGATGACGGTCTTCTACGAGAACTCCACCCGCACCCGGGTGTCGTTCGAGGTCGCCGGCAAGTGGATGAGCGCCGACGTGATCAACGTGTCGGCGTCGAGTTCGTCGGTCGGCAAGGGGGAGTCGCTGCGCGACACCGCCAAGACGCTGCGCGCGGCCGGTGCCGATGCGCTGATCGTGCGGCACCCGGCGTCGGGTGCGGCCCACCAGATCGCCGCCTGGACCACCGAGGCCGACGGCAGCGGCCCGGCGGTGATCAACGCCGGCGACGGCACCCACGAGCACCCCACCCAGGCGCTGCTGGACGCGCTGACGCTGCGTCAGCGGCTCGGTGGCCTCGCCGGTCGCCGGATCGCGCTGGTCGGCGACGTCCTGCACTCGCGGGTCGCCCGCTCCAACGCCCACCTGCTGGCCACCCTCGGTGCCGAGGTGGTGCTCGTCGCACCGCCCACGCTGCTGCCGGTCGGGGTGGAGCAGTGGCCGGTCACCGTCTCCGGCGACCTCGACGCCGAACTCGCCGCCGTCGACGCGGTGATGATGCTGCGGGTGCAGGCCGAACGCATGAACGGCGGTTTCTTCCCGAGCTCACGTGAGTACTCGGTGCGCTTCGGGCTCAACGAGCGTCGCCTCGCCCTGCTCGACGACAAGGCGGTGGTGCTGCACCCCGGACCGATGCTGCGCGGCATGGAGATCGGGTTCTCGGTCGCCGACGCCCCGCAGGCCACCGTCCTCGACCAGGTCCGCAACGGTGTGCACGTCCGCATGGCGGTGCTCTTCCGCCTGCTCGTCGGCACCGAACAGACAGGAGACTCACTGTGAGCGCCCACGCCGGAACCGCCGATGCCACCGGAAGTGCCCGGTCCGGATCGGTTGTCCTGCATCAGGTCAGGCCCTACGGCGAGGGTGACCCCGTCGACGTCGTGGTCACCGACGGGCAGATCACCGAGATCGGCGCCACGGTCACCGTCCCGGCCGGCGCCGAGGAGATCGACGGCAACGGCGGCATCCTGCTGCCCGGCTTCGTCGACATGCACACCCACCTGCGTGAACCCGGCCGCGAGGACACCGAGACCATCCGGTCCGGCTCACGTGCCGCCGCGCTCGGCGGCTACACCGCGGTGTTCGCGATGGCCAACACCAACCCGGTCGCCGACAACTCGACCATCACCGACAACGTCTGGCGCACCGGCCGCGAGGTCGGCCTGGTCGACGTCCACCCGGTGGGTGCGGTCACCGTCGGCCTCAAGGGCGAGCAGCTCGCCGAGATGGGCATGATGGCCGCCGGGGTCGGCAACGTGCGGATGTTCAGCGACGACGGCAAATGCGTGCACGATCCGCTGATCATGCGGCGCGCCCTGGAATATGCGAAGGGCCTCGGCGTCCTGATCGCCCAGCACGCCGAGGAGCCGCGGCTGACCGTCGGTGCGATCGCCCACGAGGGACCCACGGCGGCGCGCCTGGGCCTGGCCGGCTGGCCGCGTGCCGCCGAGGAGTCGATCGTGGTGCGCGATGCGCTGCTGGCCCGCGATGCCGGTGCCCGCGTGCACATCTGCCATGCCTCCACCGAGGGCACCGTCGAACTGCTCCGCTGGGCCAAGGACCAGGGCATCTCGGTGACCGCCGAGGTCACCCCGCATCACCTGCTGCTCACCGACGCCCGCCTGGAGGGCTACGACCCGATCAACAAGGTCAACCCGCCGCTGCGTGAGGAACGCGACACCCTCGCGCTGCGTCAGGCGCTGGCCGACGGCATCGTCGACTGCGTCGCCACCGACCACGCCCCGCACGCCTCGCAGGAGAAGTGCTGCGAGTTCTCGGCCGCCAAACCCGGCATGCTGGGCCTGCAGACGGCCCTGCCGATCGTGGTGCAGACCCTGGTGGAGCCGGGACTGCTGGACTGGCGCGGCGTGGCCCGGGTGATGAGCGAGCGGCCCGCCCAGATCGTCGGGCTCACCGACCAGGGCCGGCCCATCGCGGTCGGCGAGCCGGGCAACCTGACCGTCGTCGACCCGGACACCCCCTGGGTGGTCCACGGTGACGAGCTGGCCAGCCTGTCGTCGAACACGCCGTACGAGGCGATGTCGATGCCCGCCACGATCACCGCCACGGTGCTGCGCGGGGTGGTCACCGCCGCCGGCGGGCAGGCACGGGCATGAACGACATGTGGTTCGACCTGATCATCGTGATCGCGGTGCTCGCCTTGTGGCTGGTGCTGATCTCCCTGGTCCTGCGCGGTTGGCGCAATCGTGGCCGACGACAGGTCGACGCGGTCGGCGAGCTCCCCGTGGTGCCCGATGATCCGGGACCGGTCACGCTGGGCCCCGACACCGGGATGTACCTCGGTGCGACCTTCGCGCCGAGCTGGCAGAACCGGGTCGCCGTGGGCGACTACGGCGACCGTGCGGCGTCGTCGATCGGTCTGCACGCGAGCGGCATCCTCGTCGAACGCGACGGGGCGAGCGCGGTCTGGATTCCGCGGGAGTCGATCACCGCGGTGCGCACCGAACGCGGCCACGCCGGCAAGGTGATGACCGCCGACGGTGTGCTCGTGATCCGCTGGGCACTGCCCAACGGGACCGAGCTCGACACCGGGTTCCGCGCCGACGACAAGTCCATCTACCCCGGCTGGGTCGCCGAGTTCGATCCCGACGGCGGGCGTGACAGCTCCGCGCCCGAGTCCACCCAGCCCGATATCGAACAGAGGAAAGATCAATGACCCCAGCGGTTCTGGTGCTCGAGAACGGGCAGGTGTTCACCGGCCGGGCATTCGGTGCCGTCGGTGAGACCCTCGGCGAGGCGGTCTTCTGCACCGCCATGACCGGCTATCAGGAGACCCTCACCGATCCCAGCTATCACCGGCAGATCGTGGTGGCGACCGCCCCGCAGATCGGCAACACCGGCTGGAACGACGAGGACGGCGAGTCCACCGGCAGCGCGGGCAGCCAGGGCGTCGACGGCGACTCCGGCAAGATCTGGGTCGCCGGATACGCCGTGCGCAACCCCACCCGCCGAGTCTCCAACTGGCGTGCGACCACCTCCCTCGAGGACGAGCTGGTGCGTCAGGGCATCGTCGGGATCTCCGGCATCGACACCCGCACCGTGGTGCGGGTGCTGCGCGACCACGGCTCGATGCGCGCCGGGGTGTTCTCCGGCGCCGCCCTCGCCGACACCGACGAGCTGCTCGCCCGGGTCCGCAACCAGCCGTCGATGAAGGGCGCCGACCTCGCCGGCGAGGTCACCACCGACACCGGCTACCTGGTGGAACCGGCGGCCGAGACCCGCTTCCGGGTGGCCGCCATCGACCTGGGTATCAAGACCAACACCCCGCGCATGTTCGCCGAGCGCGGCGTCGCGGTGCAGGTGCTGCCGTCCACGGCGACCTTCGAGCAGATCCGCGACCTCGGCGTCGACGGTGTGTTCCTGTCGAACGGCCCCGGCGACCCGGCCACCGCCGACACCGCGGTGGCACTGACCCGCGAGGTGCTGGGTGCGGACCTGCCGTTGTTCGGCATCTGCTTCGGCAACCAGATCCTGGGCCGGGCGCTCGGTCGCGGCACCTACAAGATGACCTTCGGGCACCGCGGCATCAACATCCCGGTGATCGACCACGCCACCGGCAAGGTGTCGATCACCGCACAGAACCACGGCTTCGCGCTCGAGGGCGAGGCCGGCGAGGAATTCGACACCGACTTCGGGCGGGCCCGGGTCAGCCATGTCTGCGCCAACGACGGCACCGTCGAGGGTGTGGAGCTGGCCTCCGGCCGCGCGTTCTCGGTGCAGTATCACCCCGAGGCGGCCGCCGGACCCCACGACGCCGCGTACCTGTTCGACACATTCGTCACCCTGCTCGAGGGTGACCGCGCACGAGGAGCGAGGGCCTGATGCCGCGCCGCACAGATCTGTCCCACGTCCTGGTCATCGGTTCCGGTCCGATCGTGATCGGCCAGGCCTGCGAGTTCGACTACTCCGGCACCCAGGCATGCCGCGTCCTCAAGGCCGAGGGCCTGCGGGTGAGCCTGGTCAACTCCAACCCGGCCACGATCATGACCGACCCGGAGTTCGCCGACGCCACTTACATCGAGCCGATCACCGCCGAATACATCGAGAAGGTGATCGAGGCCGAGCGCGACGCCGGCCACCCGATCGACGCCGTGCTGGCCACCCTCGGTGGGCAGACCGCACTCAATGCCGCTGTGGCACTGCATGATCGCGGTTCGCTGGAGAAGTACGGGATCGAGCTGATCGGCGCCGACTTCGACGCCATCCAGCGCGGTGAGGACCGCCAGAAGTTCAAGGACATCGTCGCCGAGGTCGGTGGCGAGAGTGCCCGGTCGGCCGTCTGCCACACCATGGAAGAGGTCCGCGCGACCGTCGCCGAACTCGGCTACCCCGTCGTGGTGCGGCCGTCGTTCACCATGGGCGGGCTCGGCTCGGGTATGGCCTACGACGAGACCGACCTGGAGCGGATCGCCGGTGGCGGCCTGGCCGCGTCGCCGACCGCCAACGTCCTGATCGAGGAGTCCATCCTCGGCTGGAAGGAATACGAGCTCGAGCTGATGCGCGACCACCGCGACAACGTCGTGGTGATCTGCTCCATCGAGAACGTCGACCCGGTCGGTGTGCACACCGGCGACTCGGTGACCGTCGCCCCGGCGATGACCCTCACCGACCGCGAGTACCAGAAGATGCGTGATCTCTCGATCGCCATCCTGCGTCAGGTCGGTGTCGACACCGGCGGCTGCAACATCCAGTTCGCGCAGGACCCGAGCGACGGACGCCTGGTGGTCATCGAGATGAATCCGCGTGTGTCGCGGTCGTCGGCGCTCGCCTCGAAGGCCACCGGCTTCCCGATCGCCAAGATCGCCGCGAAGCTGGCCATCGGCTACAGCCTCGACGAGATCACCAACGACATCACCGAGGAGACGCCGGCCTGCTTCGAGCCGACGCTCGACTACGTCGTGGTGAAGGCGCCGCGGTTCGCGTTCGAGAAGTTCCCCGGCGCCGACGACACCCTGACCACCACGATGAAGTCGGTCGGCGAGGCGATGAGCCTGGGCCGCAGCTTCGCCGAGGCCCTCGGCAAGGTGATGCGGTCGCTGGAGACCAAGGCCGCCGGGTTCTGGACCGAACCGCACCGCCCCGATCCGGCGACGCTGGATCTCGACGAGCTGCTCGAGTCGCTCAAGACCCCCAAGGACGGCCGGCTGTACGGGCTGATGCTGGCCTTCGACGCCGGTGCCACCATCGAGCAGGTCTACGAGGCCACCGCCATCGACCCGTGGTTCCTGGCCGAGATCGCCGGGATCGGCGCGCTGGGCAACGAGATCCGCGACGCCGACGAGCTGACCGTGGATCTGCTGCGGGAGGCCAAGTCGAGCGGTTTCTCCGACCGCCAGATCGCGGCGTTGCGCAGTGAGTTCGCCGACCAGGACGAGGTCCGCGCGCGCCGTCACGAGCTCGGTGTGCGGCCGGTGTACAAGACCGTCGACACCTGTGCGGCCGAGTTCGAGGCCAAGACGCCGTACCACTACTCGACCTACGAGCTCGATCCCGCCGCCACCAGCGAGATCGCCCCGCAGACCGAGCGGCCGAAGGTGCTCATCCTCGGTTCGGGTCCCAACCGCATCGGGCAGGGCATCGAGTTCGACTACTCGTGTGTGCACGCGGCGCTGACCTTGAGCGAGGCCGGGTACGAGACCGTGATGGTCAACTGCAACCCGGAAACCGTGTCGACCGACTACGACACCGCCGACCGCCTCTACTTCGAGCCGCTGACCTTCGAGGACGTCCTCGAGGTCTACCATGCGGAATCGCAGTCGGGCACCGTGGCCGGCGTGATCGTGCAACTCGGCGGGCAGACCCCGCTGAGTCTGGCGCATCGACTCGAGGCGGCAGGCGTGCCGATCGTCGGCACCAACCCCAAGGCCATCGACCTCGCCGAGGACCGTGGCGAGTTCGGCAAGGTGCTCACCGCCGCCGGACTGCCCGCCCCCGCGTTCGGTACCGCGACCAGTTTCGAGGAGGCCCGCGACACCGCCGCCCGCATCGGTTACCCGGTGCTGGTGCGTCCGTCGTATGTCCTCGGTGGTCGCGGCATGGAGATCGTTTACGACGAGAAGTCGTTGGCCGACTACATCTCTCGCGCCACAGAGCTCACCCCCGATCACCCGGTGCTGGTGGACCGCTTCCTGGAGGATGCGGTCGAGATCGACGTCGATGCGTTGTGTGACGGCGACGAGGTGTACATCGGCGGGATCATGGAGCACATCGAGGAGGCCGGCATCCACTCCGGCGACTCCGCGTGCGCGCTCCCGCCGGTGACCCTGGGCCGTGCGGATCTGGCGATGGTGCGCGCCTCCACCGAAGCCCTGGCCAAGGGCATCGGGGTGCGGGGTCTGCTCAACGTGCAGTACGCGCTCAAGGACGACGTCCTCTATGTGCTCGAGGCCAATCCGCGGGCGAGCCGCACCGTACCGTTCGTGTCCAAGACCACCGCGGTGCAGCTCGCCAAGGCCTGTGCCCGCGTGATGCTCGGCACCTCCATCGCAGAGCTGCGCGAGCAGGCGATCCTGCCCGCCACCGGTGACGGCGGGACGATGCCGACCTCGTCGGCGGTCGCGGTCAAGGAGGCGGTGTTGCCGTTCAACCGGTTCCGCCGCCATGACGGCACCGGCATCGACTCGCTGCTGAGCCCGGAGATGAAGTCCACCGGCGAGGTGATGGGCATCGACTCCGATTTCGGTCGCGCCTTCGCCAAGTCGCAGACCGCGGCCTACGGGTCGCTGCCCACCGAGGGTGCGGTGTTCGTGTCGGTGGCCAACAAGGACAAACGGGCACTGCTGTTCCCGGTCAAGCATCTCGCCGATCTCGGGTTCACCATCCTGGCCACGGAGGGCACTGCGGATGTGTTGCGCCGCAACGGCGTCGAGTGCACCACGGTGCGTAAGCACTTCGAGGCCGCGCCGGGGGAGAAGACCGTCATCGACGCGATTCGTGCGCACGAGATCGCGATGGTGATCAACACTCCGTTCGGCCAGTCCGGACCGCGTGTCGACGGTTACGAGATCCGTAGTGCCGCAGTGTCGGTCGGTATCCCGTGCATCACCACGGTGCAAGGTGCCAGTGCTGCGGTGCAGGGTATCGAGGCCGCACGCAACGAGCAGATGGGTGTCGAGTCCATCCAGCGTCGCCACGCCGCACTGGTGAACGAACGATGACCGGGTTCGGGGACCGCTACCGCGCGTCGGTCGACGCGCGGGGCCGGCTGTGTGCCGGCATCGACCCGCACACCGAACTCCTCGAGGCCTGGGGGCTGTCGGTGGATGCCGACGGCCTCGGCCGGTTCGCCGACATCTGCATCGAAGCGCTCGGTCTCGCCGCCGCGGTGATCAAGCCGCAGGTCGCGTTCTTCGAGGCGTTCGGGTCGGCCGGGTTCGCGGTCCTCGAACGGGTCATCACCGGCTGCCGGGGGGCCGGTGCGCTGGTCCTGGCCGACGCCAAGCGCGGTGACATCGGCTCCACCATGGCCGCCTATGCGCAGTCATGGCTGGGTGACGCATCCCCGCTGGTATCCGACGCGGTGACGGTGTCGCCGTACCTCGGATTCGGTTCCCTCGCACCGGCTGTCGACGCCGCCCGGGCCGGCGGTCGGGGAGTGTTCGTGCTCGCCCGAACCTCCAACCCGGAGGGCGCGCAGGTGCAGCTCGCCGATGCCGACGGGCGCACCGTCGGCCAGCGCATCGTCGACGACGCCGCCGCGGTGAACGCCGACGGTTCGGCAACCGTCGGCGTGGTGGTCGGCGCGACCCGCGCCCACGGGCTGGATCTGAGCGCATTGCGCGGCCCGATTCTCTCGCCGGGGCTGGGCGCTCAGGGCGCCACCGCAGCGGACCTTCCCGAGGTCTTCGCCGACGCCGACTCGTCGTGGCTGCTGCCCGCGAGTTCGCGCGGCGTGCTGCGTGCCGGTCCCGACGTCGCCGCCATTCGCGCCGCCTTCGAACGAACCCGCGACGAGGTCGAGTCGGCGTTGTAGGCGGCAGCGGCCGCGACACGGACGGAACTGCCGTTCTCTCGACTCCGCGCAACCTGTCGTGTCCCGGTGTCCCCCGCCAATCCCGGCGGCGGCTGCCGGCGGAGCGGGGTGCGGGCAGGAACCCGCGTCGAGACCACGTCCATCGAGTGTTCGGGCGGGCTGAGGCGAGCGCGGTGACCGGATGAGCTCGGGCCTGCTCGACCCGGGATCCTCACCGGGGGTCACACCGTCGTCGCGCCCAGCGATCGCATATCGGCCACCATCGGCTGGTGTGACAGGAGACCGGCGTCGACCTTGATCTCCTGTCCGTTGATGCCGGCGGAGTCGTCGGAGGCCAGGAACGCGAATACCTTGGCCTGCTGCTCCGGCGAGGGCATCTCGGGGTTGAGGTTCTGCCGGCGGAAGATGTCCTTGATCTCCTCGGGGAGCTGCTGAGCAGGTGGCGACGTCGTGGTTCCTGGGCTGACGGCGTTACACCGGACCCCTTCCAGCCCGTACTGGGTGGCGAGGAACTTGGTGAGTGCGATCACGCCGGCCTTGGATGCGCCGTACCCACTCAGGCTCGTGTCGCCTGCCGATCCGTGTGTGGATGCCGTGCTGACGATTGTCCCGCCTGCCTTACGCAGGTAAGGCAGTGTGTGCTTGCTCAGCAGCATGACGCTTCGGAGATTCACCGCCATGACGTTGTCCCAGGCCTCGACCGTCATCGTGGCGACCTCGGTGTCATCAGGCGGGAACACGCCTGCGATGTTGATCACGATCGTCGGTTCGCCGAGCTGCTCGACAGTGGTCGCCACGAGCTGCTCGATCTGCTGCTCGGATCGGACATCGGTGTGGACCGCGATCGCCACGCTGTGACCGGCACGCTCGTTGAGCTGTTTGGCCAGTGCCTGCGCGCCTTCGATGTTGATATCGGCGAGCGCGACCTTCGCCCCACCTGCAACGAGTTCGGTTGCGGTGGCGCCTCCGATGTTGAGCCCGCCCGGGTCGACGGTGGTCGCCCCGGTGACTATCGCTGTCTTGCCGTCGAAACTCGGCATGCTGCTACCTTCTCCCATTGGTTGAGGACTGGTTCCCTGCGGCATGTGCCGAGGTCGAGGTCTTCGTCGAATCTGCTGCCAGCCAGGATGGAAAGCACAGAACCAGTTGCTCAACGACCTGTTCCTGTGACCCTTTCGATTCCTCGTCGTCCAGCCAGCGTCCGACGACTCCGAGCACTCCGTGCGCCAGGAAGGGCGCGAGCACCGCCGTGTCCACTTCTGGTGGACGGGTGGTCATCTGGTCGAGCGCGGTGGCGGTCAGTTCTGTGAAGGCCTCCGTGATCCGGCGCACGGCGCCCGCCGGCGCGTGTGATCCGAGCAGCGGCGCATAAACTGCCCGACGCGCATCGATGAATCCGACGAAGGCCGACATTGCACTCCGACTCGCCGCGAGTCCGTCCACCGCGAACAGGCCACGCATCCGGACATCGGCGTCACTGAGCGCGGTGAACAGGTCGCGCAGCATGTAGACGGCCAGGTCATCCGGTGACGCGAAGTGCTTGTAGAAGACGGAGCGATGCACACCTGCGGCGCCTGTCAGGGCCGCAACCGTGACCGGTCCCGAGTCGGCGAGCCGGGTGAATGCTTCGACCAGCTTCGTACGAGTACGCATCGCACGTGGATCTTCGCTGGTCACTGTGATGCGCCCCTTGCGCGGAATCGACTGTTGTGAAGAACTCATTTCCCGCGATGCTAGCACTAAACGACAGGTGTCGACGAAGTCCTCTCGTGCCTGCATCGGATCGTTGATCGACCAGGACGAGTCGACGTCGCAACGATCCGCGGTATCCCTGGACCCGTCGGCGTCGTCGGCGACCAAACGGTCGCCGCCGCTGCCAGAACCGGTACCGTGGGCGCCGCAGTGCTTGTCGATCGAACCGTCGCCCGAGAGGGTGCGGTGGCCCGGTCCGGGCGTTCCCGGCCGCGCGTCGGGGTGCGGACAGCGCGCAACGCCGCACGGTGTCGGCTGCGGTCGGTGGTGGGCGTGGTTGCGGCGGGGGGAGACGGCGTACGCCGGACCAGCCGGGCCGTCGAACAGTGCCTGGGCGCGCTGCTCGACCCGCATCCGATCAGTGGTATCGCCAGGACGTATCGCGCCCATGCGGTCGACGAGGTCACCGCGATCAGTCGGATCGACGAGACCCGGATCCGATCCGGGTGCAGCAGCCATTGTGAGCCCGGTTGGGAATGTCCGATTAGCATGTCACCGGTGAGTGAACGGTCCGGGGCCCTGTTGGCCGAGCGGTCACGTCCCGACGTCGTCGCCGGACTCCGCGAGAGCCTTCTCACGGCCCTCGAGACCCGACGCGGCACCTCGATCGTCATCGAGGGCCCACCGGGTATCGGCAAGAGTCACCTCATCTCGACCCTGCTCGCCGACGTGTATCTCGGCGTCCCTGAACCCGCCACCTCCGATCGGGGTGCTCCCATCGTCCTGCGTTCCCGTGGCGACGAACGCCGCCGCACCGAGGCGTTCTCGGTGGTCACGGCGCTGATGGGCGGGGTCGCACCCGACATTCATCCCGGTGAGTACGTTCTCGAGCGCATCGACGATCTCGCCGCGACCGGACCGGTCCTCGTGTGGGTTGACGACGCGCACAACGCCGACGAGGCCAGCCTGACGGTGCTGCGACGGCTGGTATGGACCTCGCAGGTGTTGCCGCTGATCGTGATCGTCTCCGCCCGGCCGATCCCCGGCCGTACCCGCCTGGATTCGCTCGTGGAGCAGGCCGATATCGCGATCAGGTTGCCTCCGTTGACCCCTGAGATGGTGCGCCAGATCGTCACCGACATGGTCGGCGGGGCACCGGGACCCGCGTTGACCCGCGCCGTCTCCATCGCCCAGGGCAATCCGCTCTTCGTCTGTGAGCTCGTACGTGCGTGGCAGCAGGCGGGTGCGCTTCGGTCCACCACCGGGCTCGAGGGGGCCGGCGTCGAACTCGACGACGAAGCTCGCGTGGTTCGTCCGGGGCATCTCGACCGTGTGGTGCGAGATCACCTCGGCGGGCTCGACGACGCGACACGCGATGTCCTCGCGACCCTCGCGGTTTGTGGCACCCGCGTTTCCCTGGAATTGCTCGCCGAGCTGATGTTCTACGACCCGGCCGATCTCGACATCCCGCTCGCACACGCGGACCGGGCCGGAATGGTCACCCTGCGCACCGAGGGAGAACTCACCGTCGACTTCGCTCACGACGTCTTCCGCGAGGTCGCTTACGACGGCTTGTCGCAGGGATTCCGGCGTGCGACCCACCACCGACTGGCGCGCCTGGCCGAGCAGCGCGGCATGTCCGCCGCTGTGGTCGCCGGACACCGGATACGTGCGGGTGGCGGCCGAGACCGCACCGATCGGCATCCCGGCACCGATGACACCGCGCTGATCCTCGATGTACTGCGTACCGCGGTTGCCGAAGCCGAGGAGCTCGCCCCGGAGGTGGCCGCGGATCTGCTCGAGATGGCCGAGACCCAGGCAGGCACCGCCGACGCCGACCGCATGCTGGTGCATCGTGTCCACAATCTGATCCGAGCGGGCCGGGGGCCGGTCGCCGAACGCCTCATCCGTACGCGCATCGACACCGTCGCCGACCCGAGGATCGCCGCCCGGTTGCAGGCGGAGCTGGTCCGGGCCCTCGTGAGTCGCGCCGACGCCGACGGTGCGGTGGCGATGATCGATCGTGCCCTGTCGATCGGCGGACTGCCGCGGGGAGTGCGCGACACGATGACCATTCGCCGGGCATGGATTCGTCAGCTCGCCGGTCACGTGGTGGGCGACGACGAGATCCCTTCCGGCGTCGCCGACTTCGCCGGGACCGATCCGCAGGCCGCCGAGGCCCGGGCGACGCAACTCGTGCTCCGGTCGAGCCAGGCGCTCTTCGGTGGCGCACCCGGCCGTGCCGTCGCACTGCTCGCGGAACTCGACACCGCAGGGGCCCGCGCGGCCAGCGGCTCGTCGGGGTCGTCGATCGCCGACGACCTCGCGCCGGTGTACCGGCTGTGGGCGACCCTCGCGCACAGCGGACCCATCGCCGTGGTCGAACGCGTGGACCGGATCCGCCACCGTTCCGGCGGTGAATTCCGTTGGTCTGATTCGTATCTGGGTTTCCTCTGCGGGGATGCGCGGGCCGCCGAGGCGGAATGGGACGATGCCGTCGCCGAGTTCGATACCGCGTTGGAGTCGGCGGCCGAGACCGGCACCGGGTGGATCTCGATCGCGGTGGGCAATCGTGCCTACCTCGACGCCCATCGCGGTGACGTGGCCCGTGCACGGAGCCGGTTGGATGCTTTTCGACATCGAGGCCTGCCATTGCAGTTCGGGATCGACTATCCCGGGGTGGCCGAACTCGCCGCGCTCGAGGCAGACGGCGACCTCGACCGGGCCGCGGTTCTGGTGCGGTCGCTGTGGGCGGCTGCGCGGATCCGGCCGGGTCGCGGATTCGCCGATCGGGTTCTCGACATCGCCCGCACCGCCCGGCTCACCGGGCAGGAACGCCTCGTCCGTCAGATCGCCGACGATCTCGCCGACGACCTGCGCATGGCGCGGTCGGGATCGCGCGGGCCGGAACCGACGGTGCGGCTGCAGGCGACGGCGGCCTGTGTGACGGCGATGGCTGTGGGCGACGTCACGGCGCTGGTCGCGGCCGCCGACCTGTTCGGGTCGCAGGCATGGGGATGGCCGGCCGCGCAGGTCAGGGAGGAGGCTGCGTGCGCGGCGGCGTCGGCGGGGGACCGGGCGCGTGCGCTCTCCTTGCTCGACGAGGCGCTGGCCGTCTATGAGTACTGCGGTGCGCGACTCGACCGCGACCGCGCGCTGGCCCGGGTCCGTGCGCTCGGCGTGCGGCGCGGCTCCCGGGAATCCCATCGATCGGCGACGAGCGGATGGGAGGCGTTGACCGCCACCGAGACACGCGTCGTCGGTCTGGTGTGCGAGGGGTTGACCAACAAGGAGATCGGGGCCCGCATGTTCGTCTCCCCGCGCACCGTGCAGACCCATGTCTCCCACATTCTCACCAAGACGGGTCTGCGCTCGCGGGTGGAGGTGGCCACCGCGGCACGCGAGCAGCAGACGTGATTCCACGGACGTGAATCGACGGACGCATGTGGATTCGGTGACCGACGACACAGGTCCGTCCATACACGGGTGGCGGGGTGACGGTTCACCCCGTCACCCCGCCACCCGTGTCGGCTGCCTTCAGGTCACATTCTCGCGGCGTCGTCCCCATGCAGGTCTCCTGGCCGGCGGCTGCGCCGCGTGTGTGCCTGCCCCATCTCTGGCTGCCCCGTTCAGATCACCAGAGGTCGTAGCCGGCGTTGGCATGCGGGAAGCCTGTCGAGACGTTGGCATTGATCCAGTAGTGGCCGCCGGTGACGCCGGTGGCGTTGGTGTTGGTGCCGCCGGCGACGTTCACCAGCTGGTACACCGCGTGCGGGCCGACCGCACCGATCCGGTAGTTGATCGTGACGGTCTCGTGGTTGCCGTGCGTGGATGCGGTGACGATCTCCGACGCGCCGGGGGCCAGGGTGCCGCGCGGGGCGTTGATCCAGCTACCGGCGCCCGGGTCGGCACTGGTGAGGTACTCGGTCTTGTCGGTGTGGTTGGTGATGGTCATCGCGGTGGTCGCCTGACCCACCGGCAGGGTTCCGGCACTGGCCAATCCGGCACCACCCGCCGCAAGCGCCCCCACGGCACCGACCCCGGCGAGCACGGCCAGGAGACGGCCCTTGCGGCTGCGCAGACCCTTCCGGCCGGTGTTCTCGGCGGCAGTGTTCTCGGCTGCAATTCCGGTGACGTGGGTGCCGTTGATCGTGGTGGTGTCGGTGGTGATCATGGTGGGTCTCCTTCGACCGGTGACCTCGTCCTTGTGGGGCTTGGTCGTCGTTGTTTCTGACATGTATGACTTTGCCGGTCAGGGTGGGTTTCCGGATTCGGCCGACCCGGCGATCGGGTGGGGGAACGTGTCCTCCCCCGATCGGGGGAGGAGTCGGCAGATCGGCGGATGTCTCCGACAGCGTGCGCAGATACCGTCCAGGCGGTACAAGGAGACCGACCGGCGTCGTCGAAGTGACACCGGCGAATCGGAGGAGGGTGCTCGATGGCCACTGGCAGGCAGGGATCAGGACGGATGAGGTGGATGATCGCCGTCCTCGTGGCGGTGTCGGTGGTGGTCGGTCTCACCGGGGCCCTCGACGCCCGCGCGGTCGCCGACACTCCGGCCGCGGGCGATCCGAGTCCGTCGGCCGACCCGTTCTACCGGTCGCCGCGGCCCCTCGACTCCGTCGTTCCCGGCACGGTCCTGCGGACCCGCGAGGTGAGCATCGGAATCCTCGGCACACCGACACCGTTGCGCGCCACGCAGGCGCTGTATCGCACCACCGACCACCGTGGGGCCCCGACCGCCACGGTCACCACGATCATCCGCCCACCCGGCGGGGCCCCGACGCCACGCCTGGTGAGCTTCAACATGGCCTACGACGGTCTCGGACCGGTCTGCGTTCCGTCGTACACCTTGCGCGGCAACAATCCGAGTCCGCTCACCACCGTCGAACAGGTCGCCATGTCCGGCTACCTTGCCACCGGTCACACCCTGGTCGTCACCGACTACGAGGGCCCGGACAACGAGTGGACCGTCGGCCGGCTGTCGGGATACGCCGCCCTCGACGGTGTCCGCGCCGCGCAGTCGGTGTTGTCACTCCCGCGGTCCACCCCGGTCGGCATGGTGGGGTACTCCGGGGGCTCGGTGCCCACCGACTTCGCCGCCGAACTCGCGCCGGGGTACGCACCCGAGTTGCGTATCGTCGGCGCCGCCGCGGGCGGTCTGCCGGTGGACCTGGCCCACAACCTGCCGTATGTCAGCGGGACCAAGGACTGGGCCGGCGTCATTCCCGCCATCATCGTCGCTTATCAGCGCGCGTACCCGATCAACAGTGCGTCGTTCCTGTCAGCGCGCGGCAGCCAGTTGACCGCCACGGTCGCCGACCGGTGCATCGCCGACTTCGCCTCGAAGTACCCGGGCCTCACCGACGCCGACATGGTCCGTGCGCCGTACCACTCGCTGCTGGACGTGCCGTCGGTCGTCGAAGCGCTGAACGACAACATCATGGGCACCGCGGGCACCCCGCGCATCCCGATGCTGCTGGGGATCGGGCAATCCGATGCGATCGGCGACTCGGTGATGATCGACGCCGACGTCCGGGGCCTGGCCCGCGACTACTGCGCCCGCGGCGTCCGCGTCGACTTCCGCCACTATCCCGGCAAGTCCCACGGCGGCGCATATCAACCGTTCCAGACCGACGCCTACGGCTTCCTCGCCGACCGGTTCGCCGGTCGTCCGACCGCGAACAGCTGTGGCACGATCCCGCCGGGCGCTGCGCTCGACCCGATCCCGGTGCCCGGAGGGGCCGGATGAATCGTCAGATCAGCGTCGTCGTGGTGGACGACCATCCGTTCTTCCGTGACGGGCTCTCGCGCGGGCTGGCCGCCAGCGGGCGCATCCGGGTACTCGGTGAGGCCGACGACGGACGCAGCGGCATCGCGATGATCGCCGACCTGAAACCCGACGTCGCCGTCGTCGACCAGCAGATGCCCGACCTCACCGGCACCGACGTGGTGCACGCGGTGATCCGCGACGGCCTGCCCACCAAGGTGCTGTTGCTGTCGGCGGTCACCGACTCGGTGGTGGTCTTCGACGCGCTGCGCGAGGGTGCGGCCGGCTATGTGTCGAAGAACTCCGACCGCGACGCGATCATCGGCGCGGTCGAACGCGTGTCGAAGGGGGAGACGGTGGTACCTCCCGAACTCGCCGGCGGGCTGGTCGCCCAGATCCGGGCGCACGCCCAACCCGATGCGCCCGCGTTGAGTGAGCGGGAGAGCCAGGTGCTCAACGGTTTCGCGCGGGGACTGTCGATCCCGCAGATCGCCGCCGAACTCTACATCGGGGCGTCGACGGTCAAGACGCACGCCGCCAACCTGTATCAGAAGCTCGGCGTCTCCGACCGTGCCGCCGCCGTCGCCGAGGGCATGCGACGCCGACTCATCGAATGAGGGCTCCGGTGGTGCGGACCGGGGTCGACGGGGTGCGTGCGCAGGTCGGGATGCGACTGATCCTGGCGGTGTTCCTGGTGCTGGTGATCGCCTGCGATCCACCCGAGCAGTTCCTGGCCGCAACGTGGGCGGTGGTCGGCGTGTACCTCGGATGGACCGCGTCCACCCTGCTCCTGGCCCGTCGCCCGGACCTGCGGGTGCAGGAGTGGGCGTGGGCGGCGCTGTTCGTCGATCTCGCCGCGCTCACCGCGGTGGCCGTCCTCGCCGCCCGGTCCGATGCGACCAGCTGGACCTCCGATGTGCTGCTCACCGGCTTCGCGCTGATCCCGATGGCCGCCGCCACCGGACTGCGGCCCGGGGTGTGCGTGGCCATCGCCGTCCCGACCACCGTGGTGTTCCTCGCGGCGTCGGCGGCGGCACGCCCGGCCAACGGGGAACCGTGGTCGTCGGTGCTGCTGCACACCCTGGTGATCGGCGGGCTCGGCGTCGGCAGCGTCGCATTGTCGGCGATCGCGCGGTCGCGGGTGCAGACCATCGCAGCGTTGGCCCGTGATCGCGCGCAGTTGCTCGACGACGTGACCACCGTCGACCGCCGTGCCCGCCGCGAGCTCGCCGACCACCTGCACGACGGCGCCCTGCAATACGTCCTGGCCGCCCGCGGGGAGGTGGCCGCAGCCCGGCGTGGGGACGGCGCGGCGATCGACCGGATCGAGGCCGCCCTGCGCGAGTCGGGGGATCTGTTGCGGTCGACGCTCACCGCACTCAACCCGGCTGTCCTCGACCACCATGGGCTGGGCGTCGCGGTGACCGAACTCGGCCGTTCCACCGCCGCCACCACCGGGCTCACCGTGATCGTCGACACCGCGGCCTGGCCCGGGTGTCCGACCCCGGCCGACGAACTGCTCTACGCCACCGCCCGTGAACTGCTCACCAATGCCGTCAAACATGCCCATGCGACCCGCATCGAACTGACCCTCGAACTCGAACGCGACGGCGTCGACGACGACCCTGACGCCGACGACACAGACCCCGACGACACCGCCGCCACCGGAGACACAGACGCCACCGGAGACACAGACAACACCGACATCGTGGACACCGACATCGTGGACACCGACATTCTCGGACGGGCGCGGTTGGTCGTCGTCGACGACGGGGTGGGTATCCCGCCCGGCGCGCTCGACCCGGGCCGGCTGACCGAGCGACTGGCCGCGGGCCACCTCGGTCTGGCGTCTCGGCAGGTCCGGCTCGCCGCGGCCGGAGGCACGCTGATCTTCACCGCGCGGGCCGGTGGCGGGACCGTCGCGATCGCGACGATCCCGACTGTCGTCTGATCGATGGACAGGGGTCGGGCCGGGTCGCCGGACCGGTCCGAAGGCCGTGCGACACGCGCAACGTGCGCATCGACTTCCGAATTTTCGGTTCTGGTCCCAGTTGTCACACAGGTCTCAGTCGTTCGGCACCCCTCGTCGCGTCTCACCGGCCACCACGCAGCCCGTTGATCTCGCGACACGCCTCTCACCAGGCACTTTGTTCGCAACCCGGTACCGGGATGGGGTAGCGTCGGGATCGACCGGACCCGATCCGCACCGACGTTCGACGGCGTGTGTACATCACGGCCGTCGCGGCGTTCACCAGGGGTGGGCCTCGCAAATGCCAGCTCACGTGGGTACGGTCGCTTTCGCCGCACCAATCGGCGAGTGCCGGGCAACCAACCCGCTGCACCCACGCCGAGCGGCCACACGCCACCGGGCACCACTTGGTGCCGGTGCAGTCCAGATGATCGAGAACGAAAGACGGAGGACCCCGTGGCGCTTCCCCAGTTGACCGACGAGCAGCGCGCCGCTGCGTTGGAGAAGGCCGCTGCCGCCCGCCGAGTGCGCGCCGAGCTCAAAGAGCGCCTCAAGCGTGGTGGCACCGACCTCAAGCAGGTGCTCAAGGACGCCGAAGAAGATGAGATCCTGGGCAAGATGAAGGTCTCGGCCCTGCTCGAGGCCCTGCCGAAGGTCGGCAAGGTCAAGGCACAGGAGATCATGACCGAGCTGGAGATCGCTCCGACCCGCCGCCTGCGTGGTCTCGGCGATCGTCAGCGCAAGGCGCTCCTCGAGAAGTTCAGCTCCTGATCGACGCCGAGACAGGCAGCGTGAACGGAGCAATACAGCCCGCACGGGCGAGGGGTCGACTGGTTGTTCTGGTCGGCCCCTCTGCCGTGGGCAAGTCCACCGTGGTCGCCCGGGTCAAGGACCTCGTCCCCGACCTGTGGTTCAGCGTCTCGGCGACCACCCGCGACCCGCGACCCGGTGAGGTCGACGGACGCGACTACCACTTCGTCACCCGCGCGGAGTTCGACCGGATGATCGACGCCGACGAACTCCTCGAATGGGCCGACATCCACGGCGGCCTGCAGCGGTCGGGAACCCCGCTGCGCCCGGTCTCCGATGCCCTCGACTCGGGGGTTCCGGTACTGCTCGAGGTCGACCTCGTCGGTGCCCGCAACATCCGCCGGCGCCTGCCCGAGGCGATCCTGGTGTTCCTCGCACCGCCGAGCTGGGACGTCCTGGTCGCCCGGCTGACCGGCCGCGGCACCGAGACACCCGAGGCGATCGAGCGTCGACTGGCCACCGCGCGCACCGAGATGGCCGCCCAGGACGAGTTCGACCACGTCCTCGTGAACAGCCGAGTCGACCAGGTGGCCGATGAATTGGTATCCTTGCTGGTCGGACACGATCAGCTCGATCCGGCGCCTGCCCTGGAGCACAGCAGCGGCGACCGCCCCGACTGATCCGATCCACCGACCACCGTCGGACGCGTCTGTTCTCGCCCGACCCATCCACGACCAATGCAGGAGTTCGCGTGAGCACGCCGACCAACTTCGAATCCACCGAGATCACCGACGCACCGGTCTACGACACCCCGCTGGGTATCACCAACCCGCCGATCGACGACCTCCTCGAGCGTGCGTCGTCGAAGTACGCGCTGGTGATCTACGCGGCCAAGCGTGCCCGTCAGATCAACGACTACTACAACCAGCTCGGCGACGGCATCCTCGAGTACGTCGGCCCGCTGGTGGAGCCGGGTCTGCAGGAGAAGCCGCTGTCGATCGCCATGCGTGAGATCCACTCCGACCTGCTCGAGCACACCGAGGGCGAGTAACGAGAACGCGGCGGGGCGCGCACATGACCGCACAGTCGGCAACCACGCCGGCCCCGGTGACCCGGGGTCGCAAGCGCATCCTGATCGGTGTGGGCGGCGGTATCGCCGCCTACAAGGTGTGCTCGCTGATCCGGCATTTCACCGAGGCGGGCCACGACGTCCACGTCGCCCCCACCCGGGCGGCGCTGGAGTTCATCGGCGCGGCCACCTTCGAGGCGCTCAGCGGTAACCCGGTCAGCACCGAGGTGTTCGACGCCGTCGACGAGGTGCGCCACGTCCGGCTCGGCCAGGAGGCAGACCTCGTCGTCATCGCGCCGGCCACCGCCGACCTGATGGCCCGCGCCGCCGCAGGCCGCGCCGACGACCTGCTGACCGCATCCCTGCTGGTGGTCCGATGTCCGGTGCTGTTCGTGCCGGCGATGCACACCGAGATGTGGCAGCATCCGGCCACCCAGGCCAATGTCGCGACCCTGCGTGAGCGGGGCACCACCGTGATGACCCCGGCGTCGGGCCGACTCACCGGCGCCGACAGCGGTCCCGGACGGCTGCCCGAACCGCAGGAGATCGCGCTGGTCGCCGAGCTGCTGCTCGACCGCCCCGACGCCCTCCCGTACGACCTCGCCGGCCTGCGTGTGCTGATCAGTGCGGGCGGTACCCGCGAACCGCTCGACCCGGTCCGCTTCCTCGGCAACCACAGTTCCGGCAAGCAGGGTTATGCCCTCGGCCGGGCCGCCGCACAACGCGGCGCCGAGGTCACCATCGTGGCCGGTACGGTCAGCGCCGCGGGCGATCCGGCAGGCGTCGACATCGTCGGTGTCGGCAGTGCCGAGCAGATGGCCACCGAGATGACCAAGCGGGCCGCCGACGCCGACGTGGTGATCATGGCCGCCGCGGTCGCCGACTTCCGGCCGGTCTCGATGGCCGACGCGAAGATCAAGAAGGGCGATCAGGGGCCCGCCCCGATCGAACTCACCACCAATCCCGACATCCTCCGCGGCCTCGTCGAGGCCCGCACCGAGGGGTGGATCGCGGCGTCGACGGTGATCGTCGGATTCGCCGCGGAGACCGGCGACGAGACCGGTGGGGTCCTCGATCACGGTCGCGCCAAGTTCAAGCGCAAGGGATGCGACCTGCTCGTCGTCAACGCGGTCGGCAACGGCAAGGCGTTCGGCACCGAGGACAACACCGGCTGGCTGCTGTCGTCGGGCGGTGAGGAGACGGCACTTCCGCCGGGATCCAAAACACTCATGGCGAGCCGAATCCTTGACGAGATCCGCACGCTCGTGCCTGATGAGACCGAGAACTGACACGCGTTCTCGTTCTGCCACTCCCGGCAGCGCAGGCTGCGCTGCCACTGTGTACGTTTGAAGCCACGACCGGCGACGCGGACGTCGCCGACACCACCCTGAGAGGATCCGATGACCAGCTCCGCGTCACGCCTTTTCACCAGCGAGTCCGTCACCGAAGGGCACCCGGACAAGATCTGTGACGCGATCAGCGACTCGATCCTGGACGCGATCCTCACCGAGGACCCCAAGGCCCGCGTGGCAGTGGAGACCCTGGTCACCACCGGACAGGTGCACGTCGCCGGTGAGGTCACCACCACCGCCTACGTCGACATCCCCGGCATCGTCCGCGCCAAGATCCTCGACATCGGCTACGACTCGTCCACCAAGGGCTTCGACGGTGCCTCCTGCGGCGTGAACGTCGCCATCGGCGCCCAGTCGCCGGACATCGCCGGCGGCGTGTTCAACTCGCACGAGAACCGCAGCGGCATCTCCGAGGACGAGATCGACGCACAGGGTGCGGGCGACCAGGGCCTGATGTTCGGGTACGCCACCAACGAGACCCCCGAGCTGATGCCGGTCCCGATCGCGCTGGCCCATCGCCTGTCGCGTCGCCTGACCGAGGTCCGCAAGAACGGCACCCTGCCGTACCTGCGCCCGGACGGCAAGACCCAGGTCACCATCGAGTACCAGGACGACAAGCCGGTCCGGCTCGACACCGTGGTGGTCTCCACCCAGCACGCCGCCGACATCGACCTCGAGAACATGCTCACCCCCGACATCCGCACCGAGGTGCTCGAGTCGGTGTTCGCCGAGCTGGAACTGCCCACCCTCGACACCTCCGACGTGCGGCTGCTGGTCAACCCGACCGGCAAGTTCGTCCTCGGTGGCCCGATGGGTGACGCCGGCCTGACCGGCCGCAAGATCATCGTCGACACCTACGGCGGCATGGCCCGCCACGGTGGCGGTGCGTTCTCCGGCAAGGACCCGTCGAAGGTCGACCGCAGCGCCGCGTACGCGATGCGCTGGGTGGCCAAGAACGCCGTCGCCGCCGGTCTCGCCGACCGCATCGAGGTGCAGGTCGCCTATGCCATCGGCAAGGCCGCCCCGGTGGGTCTGTTCGTCGAGACCTTCGGCACCGAGAAGACCGACCCGGTCAAGATCCAGCAGGCGATCGCCGAGATCTTCGACCTGCGTCCGCTCGCGATCATCCGCGACCTGGACCTGCTGCGTCCGATCTACGGGCCGACCGCCGCCTACGGTCACTTCGGCCGCACCGACGTCGATCTGCCGTGGGAGCGCACCGACCGCGCCGAGAAGCTGCGCGCGGCAGCCGGACTCTAAGTCCCGGGCCGTTCGTGGCCGATACCGCGAAGGGCAGTCGTACCGGCGAGGCCGAGATCGCGACGGACCCCGAGGCCGTGACGGACCTGGACGCCGTGACGGACCTGGACGCCGTGACGGATCAGGACACCGCACCCGGCAGCACGACCGACCCCGACAGCACGACCGACAGCACCGGCGGTACGCGCAAGCGTGCCGCCGGTGCTCGTGCGCGTGCCCCGCAGGCGCCGATCGCCAAGGTCCTGCCGATGCTGGGTCTCACCCACCTCGACCGGCCGTTCGACTACCTCGTCGACGCCGAGCAGGACGAGTCCGCCGTCCCCGGCGTGCGGGTGCGGGTGCGGTTCTCCGGACGTCTGGTCGACGGCTTCCTGCTCGACCGGGTCGACCACTCCGACCACAAGGGACGTCTCGGCTGGCTCGACCGGGTGGTCTCCGCAGAACCGGTGCTGTCCACCGAACTGGCCGGGGTGTGCCGTGCGGTCGCCGACCGCTACGCCGGGACCATGTCCGATGTGTTGCGCCTGGCGGTGCCGCCGCGGCATGCCCGCACCGAGGCGCAGCCCACGCCCGAACCCACCACCGACATCGTCGTCCCGGATCGCAGCGCCTGGCAGCGTTACCGCGCGGGGGCGTCGTTCCTGGAATCGCTGACGAGCGGACATCCGCGTGCGGTGTGGCAGGCGCTGCCGGGGGAGGACTGGCCGCAACGGCTCGCCGACCTGGCCGCGATCACCGCGGCCGCCGGTCGCGGGGTGGTGATCGTGGTGCCCGACCAGCGTGATCTCGACCGCCTGTCGGCTGCCTGCGAACCACTGCTCGGCGACCGGTGTGTCACGTTGTCGGCCGGGCTGGGACCCACCGCCCGCTATCGGCGGTGGCTGTCGGTGCGCCGGGGGGCCGCCGATGTCGTCCTCGGTACCCGCAGCGCGATCTTCGCGCCCGTCCACGACCTGGGGCTGATCGTCGTCTTCGACGACGGCGACGACTCGCTCAACGAACCGCGCGCCCCGTACCCGCATCCCCGCGAGGTGGCGGTGTTGCGCGCCCACCACCAGCAGGCGGCGCTGGTGATCGGCGGATTCGCCCGCACCACCGAGGCACAGTCGCTGGTGGCGTCGGGCTGGGCGCACGACCTCGTCGCCGACCGCCCGCTGGTTCGCGACCGCATGCCCGCGGTGGAGGCCATCTCCGACGAGGACGTGCGGATCGCCCGCGATCCTCTCGCCCGTACCGCCCGCATCCCCGCGACCGCCTTCGACGCCGCCCGTAAGGCCGTTGCCGCCGACGCGCCGGTGCTGTTCTCGGTACCCCGTCGCGGCTACATCCCGTCGCTGGCGTGCGCGAAATGCCGCTCCCACGCGCGTTGCCGTGCCTGTCACGGACCGCTGCAGATGGACGCCGACGGCGGCCTGACCTGCCGGTGGTGCGGCCGGCACGAAGCCCGGTTCCGGTGCCCGGAATGCGGCGCCACCACGATCCGCGCACTCACCCTCGGTGCCCGCCGCACCGCCGAGGAGCTCGGCCGTGCCTTCGCCGGGGTGCCGGTGGTGACCAGTGGCGGATCGACCATCGTCGACGTCCTCGAGCCCGGCGCCCGGGTGGTGGTGGCCACGCCCGGGGCCGAGCCGGAGGCGCCCGGCGGCTACGGTGCCGCGGTGGTCCTGGACACGTGGGCGCAGCTCGACCGCGCCGACCTGCGGGCCGACGAGGACACCGTCCGACGCTGGATGGCGATCGGTGCGCGCGTGCGGCCCCGCGGCGACGGCGGTCGGCTGATCATCGTCGCCGACGCGGGACTGACGCCCGTGCAGGCGGTGATCCGGTGGGATCCGGTCGGCTTCGCCGCCGCCGAACTCGACCACCGAGGCGAACTGGGCTTCCCGCCGGCGGTGACGATGGCGTCGGTCGACGGCCCGGCCGCGCTGGTCAGCGGCTTCATCGACCTGCTCGAACTGCCCGACGGCGCCGACACCCTGGGTCCGGTCCCGCTGCCCGACGGTGTCCGCCCCCCGGCAGGCAGCGAGGACTGGGAACGTTCGGCGGCCGCGGGCAGCGTCGGCGGAGGCGGTCGGGGTGGCCCCGGTACGGCGGCCGGTGGCGGCGGATTCGGGGGCGGTGGATTCGGTGCAGGTGGCGGCGAGATCGAACGCGTGCTGGTGCGCACCGACCGCAGACACGGACGCGCCCTCGCCCAGGCGCTCACCGCGGCACAGGTGCGGCGGAACGCGGCGCACGAGACCGGGCCGATCCGGGTGCAGATCGACCCGCCTACCATCGGATGAGCCCCCGAACCCAGGTTCCGGGGTGGACAATCGTGCACAACCAGGCCAAGTGGAGGCAGACAGCGTGAGGATCGTGTTCGCGGGCACACCCGAGGTGGCCGTACCGTCGTTACGGCGACTCGTCGAGGGACCCGAACACGAGGTGGTCGGCGTGATCTCCCGGCCCGACGCGGTGTCCGGCCGGGGGCGCAAGGTGCATCGTGCCCCGGTCGCCGAACTCGCCGACGCCCACGGCATCCCGGTGATCACCCCGCGCCGTCTCGGCGAGCCGGAGGTCCTCGAGACCCTGACCGCGTGGGCGCCCGACGCCGGGGCGGTCGTCGCCTACGGCGGGCTCGTCCCGCCGTCGCTGCTGGATCTGCCCACCCACGGCTGGATCAACCTGCACTTCTCGGTGCTACCCGCCTGGCGCGGTGCGGCGCCGGTGCAGGCGTCGATCGCCGCCGGCGAGACCACCACCGGCGCCAGCACCTTCCGGCTGGAGAAGGGCCTCGACACCGGCCCGGTGTACGGGGTGCTCACCGAGACCATCCGCGACACCGACACCTCCGGGGACCTGCTCGGCCGCCTCGCCGACGTCGGATCGGGTCTGCTGGTGGACACGTTGTCCGGGATCGAATCCGGCACGCTCGTCCCGGTTCCGCAGCCCGCCGAGGGCGTCAGCCACGCCGCCAAGGTGGAGGTCGACGACGCCCGCGTGCGCTGGGATCTGCCCGCCCACATCGTCGATCGCCGGATTCGTGCGCACACCCCGGCACCCGGCGCCTGGACCACCCTGGGCGATGCCCGGCTGAAGCTGGGTCCGGTCACCCCGTCCACGGGCGAGCCGCAGGCACCCACCGAGCTCGCCCCGGGCGCGCTCGCGATCACCAAGAAGGCCGTCTACGTCGGCACCGCGACCGTCCCGGTGCGGTTGGGATCGGTTCAGGCGCCGGGTAAGAAACCGATGCCGGCCACCGACTGGGCACGTGGGGCCCGTCCGGATGAGGGGAGTGTGCTCGGATGAGCAGGCCAGGGAGTTCACGTTCGTACGGGTCACGATCGGAGGGTGCGCGATCCGGGGGGCGTCCGGCGCGAGGTGGGCGAGATGCCAAGCGCGACCCCAAGGTCCGCGACAAGACGGTCGATCCGGTGCGCGAGGCCGCCCGCGACGTGCTGCGTGCGGTCCGCGAGCGCGATGCCTATGCCAACCTGATCCTGCCGAAGATGCTGCGAGAGCGGCACATCAGCGGCCGGGACGCGGCGTTGGCCACGGAACTGACCTATGGCACCGCCCGCGCGCAGGGCACGCTCGACGCGGTGATCGCGGCTGCGGCCAACCGGCCGGTCGACGAGATCGACGGCAAGTTGCTCGACGTGCTGCGGCTGGGTACCTATCAGTTGCTGCGAACCCGGATCGGTGCGCACGCTGCGGTCGACACCTCGGTGGATCTCGTTCGCTCGGAGGCCGGGATCGGGCCGAGTGGCTTCGTGAACGCGGTGCTGCGCAAGGTGTCCCAACGGGACGAGGAACTCTGGATCGACCAGCTGGCCCCGCCGATGGCCGACGACCTGATCGGCAATCTCGCCTTCCGCTACGCCCATCCGCGCTGGATCGCCGAGGTGTTCTTCGAGGCACTGGGCCGTTCGGCCGGACAGCTGCAGGCCGCGCTGGCCGCCGACGACGACCGTCCGCCGGTACACCTGGTGGCCCGCCCCGGCTTCATCACCGCCGAAGAACTGGCGCTGACCAGCGGGGGAGAGGTCGGCAGGTACTCGCCGTACTGCGTGTACCTGCCGGGTGGTGATCCCGGTGACGTGGAGGCGATCCGGCAGGGGTACGCCGGTGTGCAGGACGAGGGATCGCAACTGGTCGCCCGCTCGGTCACCATCGCCGACATCGGCACCGACTCCGGCCGGTGGTTGGACATGTGTGCCGGTCCCGGCGGCAAGGCGGCGCTGCTGGGCGCCATCGCCGACATCGATTCCGCACACGTCGACGCCCTGGAGATCAGCGACCACCGGGCCGACCTGATCCGTGGTGTGGTGCGGGACCTGCCGGTGTCGGTGCACGTGGCCGACGCCCGTGACGTCGTCGGGAACACCGGTCTCGAGCCGGGATTCGACCGCATCCTGCTCGATGCTCCGTGTACCGGACTCGGTTCCCTGCGCCGCCGGCCCGAGGCGCGCTGGCGCCGCAAGCCGAGCGACGTGACCGACCTCGTCGCATTGCAGCGCCAGCTGCTCACCGAGGCCATCTCGCTGGTCCGTCCGGGCGGCATCGTCGTGTACTCGACATGCTCACCGCATCCGGCCGAGACCACCGGCCTGGTCGCCGACGTCGTCGGGTCCGTCGACGGTGCCCGTCAGCTCGATGCGCGTGGCCTGGTCGGCGCCGACGACCTCGGCGACGGTCCGCACGTTCAGCTGTGGCCGCACATCCACGGCACCGACGCCATGTTCCTGGCGGCCATCACCAAGGACTGATCGACCCCGGGCGGCATATGGTGGTTGCGCTGGGATCGGATCGACCCGTAACGGCGGCACCAAGATTGGTGGTTGAGCCGGGATCGGATCGACCCGTAACGGCGGCACCAAGATTGGTGGTTGAGCCGGGACCGAGCCGGAAGGGCGAGGACCGTGTCGAAACCTGGTGGGTCGATGGTGTTGGTGACCACCTCGATCGTGGGTCGCCTTGTGAGCCCGGCCGGCGGAGGTTTCGACTCGACTTGTCGCTAGCGCTCCTCGTCGGCTCAACCATCAATGGAACCAACCGTATTGGGCTGAGATGGGCGGTGTCGAAACCTGGTGGGCCGATGGTGTTGGTGACCCGCTCGACGGTGGATTGCGTTCAGAGGTCGGCCGGCGGAGGTTGCGACTTGTAACGGCGGCAACAAGATTGGGTGGTTGAGCCGGGACCGAGCCGGAAGGGCGAGGACCGTGTCGAAACCCGGTGGGCGGACGGTGTCGGTGACCTGCTCGACTGTGGGTTGCGTCGCGAGGTCGGCCGGCGGAGGTTTCGACTTGTAACGGCGGCAACAAGATTGGGTGGTTGAGCCGGGACCGAGCCGGAAGGGCGAGGACCCGTGTCGAAACCCGGTGAGGCAACGGTGTCGGTGACCACCTCGACGGTGGGTCACCTCGTGAGCCCGGCCGGCGGAGGTTTCGACTCGACTTGTCGCCGCGCTCCTCGTCGGCTCAACCATCAACCGCCGTAGGGTGATTGGAGTTGAACTTGGTGGCTGAGCCGGGACCGAACCCGACTGCTCACATGGCGAGTGGTTCCTCGGTGGTGCCGCGCCAGACGTCGACGGCATCGGTGATCGGCAGTCCGACGGCGTCGCAGATGGCGACGACGGTCCCGAAGCTGGGCGTCGCGATCCGTCCGACCTCGATCTTGCGGAGCGTCTCGGGGGAGATCCCGGCGCTGCGGGCCACGGTCTCGGGATCGCGACCGGCGCGGGCACGGCGCAGCAGGGCGCCGAGTCGTCGACCGGAGTCGATCTGTTCAGGGGTCAGCGGCACACGCACCATGTACCGGAGCATACCGGTATTTGTGTACCGGGCGTGCTAGCGTGGTGTCGGTATTGAAATACCGTGACACCTGAGGAGAGACCACGACGTGATGGAACTGAAGACCCCGGCCGAGATCGACAAGATGGCGGTCACCGGCGCATTCGTGGCGGAGGTGCTCGAGACGCTGTCGGCGAAGGCCGAACCCGGCGTCAATGTCCTCGACCTGGAGAAGCACGCCCGCACCATGGTCGCCGATCGCGGTGCCGAGTCGTGTTACTGGGACTACGCCCCGTCCTTCGGCAGCGGGCCGTTCCGCAACGTCATCTGCCTGTCGGTCAACGACGCCGTGCTGCACGGTATGCCCCACGACCACGTGCTCGCCGACGGCGACGTACTCACCCTCGACTTCGCGGTCTCGATCGACGGCTGGGTCGCAGATGCCGCGGTGACCGTCCAGGTGGGTGATTCGCGACCGGAGATCACCACGCTCATCGATTCCACCCGCCGTGCTCTGGCCGCCGGGATCGCCGCCGCGGTCCCGGGCGGACGACTCGGTGACATCTCCGCTGCCATCGGCGCCGTCGCCGCCGAGGGCGGCTACCGGGTCAACACCGACTTCGGCGATCACGGCCTCGGCCACACCATGCACGAGGACCCGCACGTCCCCAACCGCGGTCGCGCCGGGCGCGGCCTCAAGCTCAAGGCCGGCATGACCCTCGCGCTGGAGCCGTGGTGGGGGACGGGCACCGACGAACTCGTCACCGATCCCGACGGCTGGACCCTGCGCCTGGCCGATGGCACACCCGGCGCGCACACCGAGCACACCATCGCGATCACCGACGACGGACCGCGCATCCTGACCCTGCGGGCCTGAGCTGTGGCGCGGGGCCGGCCGGCGTCCTGAGGTGCCGGTCACCTCGCGTCCGGCCCTGCGTCGGGGCAGACCTCCGACCGCGTAAGTTGTCTGCCATGAGTTCCCAGCTTGCCCCGATGATCGCGCCCTCGATCCTGTCGGCAGACTTCGCCAATCTCGCCGCCGAGGCCACCGCGGTCGCGGGCCCTGGACCCTCGCGCGCCGACTGGTTGCACGTGGACGTCATGGACGCCCACTTCGTCCCGAATCTCACCCTCGGACTACCGATCGTGCAGAGCCTGCTCAAGGCCACCGACATCCCGCTCGACTGCCACCTGATGATCGAGGACCCGGCCCGCTGGGCACCGCCGTACGCCGAGGCCGGTGCCCACAACGTGACCTTCCACGCCGAGGCCACCGACAACCCGGTCGCCGTCGCCAAGGACATCCGCGCCGCCGGCGGCAAGGCCGGCCTCGCGATCAAGCCGGGTACCGCCCTCGAGCCGTACCTGGAGATCCTGCGCGACGTCGACACCCTCCTCGTGATGAGCGTCGAACCGGGCTTCGGTGGCCAGAAGTTCATGCCGCAGGTGCTCGACAAGGTGCGCACCGTCCGCAAGCTGGTCGACTCCGGCGATCTGCGTCTGCTGATCGAGATCGACGGCGGTATCGCCGACTCGACGATCGCCGAGGCCGCCGAGGCGGGCGTGGACTGCTTCGTCGCAGGCTCCGCGGTGTACGGCCCGCAGGATGCCGGTGCCGCGGTCGCCGCCCTGCGCGCCAAGGCCGCCGCCCACCGCGCCCGGTGATCCGGATCGGAACGAGTACCTGCCGATGACCGTCGCCCCCGACCGCCTCGCCACGGCCATGCGTCTGGCGATCGACGAATCGGCCGGTGCGCTCGGTCTGTCGCGTCCCAACCCCTCGGTCGGTGCGGTGATCCTCGCCGATGACGGGACCGAGATAGCGCGTGGTCACACGCAGCGGGCCGGCGGACCTCACGCCGAGGTGATGGCATTGCGCGCCGCCGGGTCCGCGGCGCGGGGTGCCACCGCGGTGGTGACCCTGGAACCGTGCAACCACACCGGCCGCACGGGACCGTGCGCACAGGCGCTCATCGACGCCGGTGTCGCGACGGTCGTCTACGCCGTCGGCGATCCCAACCCCACCGCTTCCGGCGGGGCGGCGCGGCTGCGGGATGCGGGCATCGAGGTGATCGCCGGTCTCGGTGAGCGGGACGCGATGTCGGGGCCGTTGCGGGGTTGGCTGTTCCGGCAACGCCACGGCCGTCCACTCGTCACAGCGAAGCTCGCCGCCACCCTCGACGGGCGCATCGCCGCCCCCGACGGCACCAGTCAGTGGATCACCGGCGCGCGGGCCCGGGCCCGCGTCCACCGACAACGCGCGCAGCTCGACGCGATCATCGTGGGTACGGGCACGGTGGTCCGCGACGACCCGGCGCTCACCGCACGACTCCCCGACGGCGCCCTCGCCGATCGTCAACCCATTCGGGTTGCCATGGGGCACAGGGATATCCACGCTGACGCGCGGATCACGTCGTCGGCCGCGGGAGACTTCAGACACGTCCGAAGCCACGACCCGGCCGACGTGCTGGCGGCCCTGCCCGACACCACCTGGGTGCTCGTCGAAGGCGGCCCGAGGATCATCGGGGCCTTCTTGGACGCCGGGTTGGTCGACGAGATCGAGGCCTATGTCGCGCCGACGGTGCTCGGCGCCGGACAGTCGGCGATCGACCGGGCGGCGGTCACCACGTTGTCCGATGCCTCACGACTGCGGCTCGCCGCGGTCGAGCGGATCGGTGACGACGTCCTCCTCACCGCACGCACACAACGCCTGCCGGACTAGTCCGACAGGCGCGAACCGATCGGTCACCGACGCACGCGGTGCCGGTCACTTCTGGGCGGCGGCCTTGCGCTTGGCGCCGTTGCGTCCGATCACCCAGCCGGCGATCAGCCCGCACAACGCGATGATCGTGTAGATCAGCCACTGCCAGGAGGAGATGCTGAGGAAGAGGAAGTCGACGCTGACCTTCTCGCGGTTCTGCACGATGAAGATGATCGCGACAACAACCAGGATCAGGGGGAGCCAAAACCGTTTCAGGAGATCCACGATCACTCCACCGGCCCCTTTGCCGCCCGCCGTCGCGGGGGAGTTCGCAGTACCGTTCGCCATGGTGGCGCCGCCTTCCGACAGTGGTGGATCGAGCGAGTTGTCGACTGCGACAAATCGTATCCCAGCCCACCCACGGCGGAGGAGTGTCAGGGACTGCCGGTGGTTGCGTGTCCCCGCGACGTGCTAGGTTCGATACGTACGTTCTCGGGGCCGGGGTGAAAATCCCCACCGGCGGTGAGTCCCACGCAAGTGAGACCGAGCCCGCGAGCGCTCATCGAGAGGTGAGGACAGCAGATCCGGTGTGAATCCGGAGCCGACGGTCATAGTCCGGATGCGAGAGAACAAGGCGGCGACCCGCGCCGTCCTGTCGGCTTCGAGAGAGAGCAGGACAGGAGGACTGGGTGTTCACCGGTATCGTCGAAGAACTGGGCACCATCGTCGGGCGCGACGAACTCAGCGACGCCGCACGACTCACCATTCGGGGACCATTGGTCACCTCTGACGCCGGTTTCGGCGACTCGATCGCGGTCAACGGCGTCTGTCTGACCGTCGTCGAATACACCGCCGACGAGTTCACCGTCGACGTGATGGCCGAGACCCTGCGTCGGAGTTCGCTGGACCGTCTCGGACCGGGTAGCCCGGTCAATCTCGAACGGGCGATGCCCGCCGGTGGACGCTTCGGCGGTCACATCGTGCAGGGCCACGTCGACGGCACCGGCACCATCGTCGCGATCAGTCCGTCGGAGAACTGGACGGTCGTACGGATCGGTATCGACCGTGCCCTCAGCCGTTACCTCGTCGAGAAGGGATCGATCACCGTCGACGGTGTGTCCCTGACCGTTTCGGCCGTCAGCTCGCCGGCGGCCCCGGCCGCTTCCGACGGTCCCGGTGAATGGTTCGAGATCTCCCTGATCCCCACGACGCTGGGTGAGACCAACCTCGGATCGGCCGCGGTGGGGGCCGTGGTCAACCTCGAGGTCGATGTCATCGCCAAGTACGTCGAGCGTCTCCAGTCCACAGCCGGCACGACCGTGCCCGGCGCAGCAGAGGTGAAGTGATTACCGATGAGTGACAACAAGAACGCGGCCCCCGCTGCCGACGACACCGTCGTCGACGAACCCGCACCGCGCGTCGAACTCGACACCGTCGAGCGTGCGATCGCCGACATCGCGGCCGGCAAGGCCGTGGTGGTGGTCGACGACGAGGACCGCGAGAACGAGGGCGACCTGATCTTCGCCGCCGAGAAGGCCACCCCCGAACTGGTGGCGTTCATGGTGCGCTACACCTCCGGCTATCTGTGTGTGCCGCTCGCCGGGGACGACTGTGATCGTCTCGGGCTGCCACCGATGTACTCGATGAACCAGGACAAGCACGGCACCGCCTACACCGTCACCGTCGACGCCCGCGAGGGCATCGGCACCGGCATCAGCGCCTCCGACCGCGCCACCACCATGCGGCTGCTGGCCGAGCCGTCGTCCACCGCAAATGATTTCACCCGCCCCGGACATGTCGTGCCGCTGCGCGCCAAGGAAGGCGGGGTGCTGCGCCGCCCCGGCCACACCGAGGCCGCCGTCGACCTCGCCCGCCTGGCGGGTCTGGCCCCGGCCGGCGTCATCTGCGAGATCGTCTCGCAGAAGGACGAGGGCTCGATGGCCCAGACCCCCGAGCTGCGTGTCTTCGCCGACGAGCACGATCTGGCGCTGATCTCGATCGCCGACCTGATCGCCTGGCGCCGTCGCAACGAGAAGCATGTCGTGCGTGTCGCCGACGCCCGGATCCCCACCCGCCACGGTGATTTCCGCGCCGTCGGCTACACCAGCATCCACGACGACGTCGAGCACGTCGCCCTGGTGCTCGGTGACATCGCCGGTGCCGACGGCACCGGCAGCGACGTCCTCGTGCGCGTGCACTCCGAGTGCCTGACCGGCGACGTCTTCGGGTCGCTGCGCTGCGACTGTGGTCCGCAGCTCGACGCGGCGATGGAGATGGTCGCCGCCGAGGGCCGCGGCATCGTGCTCTACATGCGCGGCCACGAGGGTCGCGGTATCGGTCTGCTGCACAAGCTGCAGGCCTACCAGCTGCAGGACGCCGGCTCCGACACCGTCGACGCCAACCTGCAGCTCGGCCTGCCCGCGGACTCGCGCGACTACGGTCTCGGCGCCCAGATCCTGGTGGACCTCGGGGTGACCTCGATGCGTCTGCTCACCAACAACCCGGCCAAGCGGGTCGGGCTCGACGGCTACGGCCTGCAGATCGTCGAGCGTGTGCCGATGCCGGTGCGCGCCAACGAGGAGAACCTGCGGTACCTACGTACCAAGCGTGACCGCATGGGTCACGATCTGATCGGACTGGAGAAGTGGGACGGAGTCCCCGCGACCGGAGAGGCGGACCCCGCATGAGCGGTGCCGGTGAACCCACACTCGAACTCGAGGGCGCCGGCGGGCTGAAGCTCGCGATCGTCTCGTCGCAGTGGCACGAGACCATCTGCACCGCGCTGCTCGACGGCGCGCTGCGGGCCGCCAAGCAGCACGGCGTCACCGATCCGACCGTCGTCCAGGTCGCCGGCGCCATCGAACTGCCGGTGATCGTGCAGGCCCTGGCCCGCACCCACGATGCGGTGGTCGCGCTCGGCGTGGTGATCAAGGGGGAGACCCCGCACTTCGACTACGTGTGCGACGCGGTGACCGCGGGCCTGACCCGGGTGTCGCTGGACGAGTCCACCCCCGTCGGCAACGGCGTGCTGACCACCAACACCGAGGCCCAGGCCCTCGCCCGGGCGGGTCTGCCGGATTCTTCCGAGGACAAGGGCGCGCAGGCGACCACCGCGGCCCTGGCCTCGGCGCTGGTCCTGCGGTCCTTGTCGTGACGGGACGGTCCTCCGGCGTGAGCGGTGAGATCGACGACGCGCAGACGCACGGGGGCGGTTCTGCGGACGACTGGGAGTTCGAGTACCGCTCACGGCGACTGGCGGTGATCGGTGTGGTGATCGCGGTGGTGGTGCTGGTCATCCACATCACCTTCGGGGCGCTGCTGACCATCTCCAACACCGGCCCGGACAACATCGGCTTCGCCGACCAGGCCGCGGTCATCCTGATCGGTGTGGTGATCGCCGGTGCGGTGATGCTGCTGGCCCGTCCGCGGCTGCGCGTCGGACCGCAGGGTGTCGCCGTCCGCAACCTCACCACCGAGCGGGTCTTCGGCTGGGACCAGGTACTCGGCCTGGACTACCCGGAGAAGGGGTTCGGCGGGCAGCTCGAACTGCCCGGCGACGAGCACGTGCCCGTGCTGGCGATCCAGGCCGGGGACGGCGAGAAGGCCGTCGCGGCGATGGAACGCTTCCGGGCGATCGAGGCCCGTCACCGCCCCTGAACACAGCACGCCCCTGAACACGTCACGCCGCTGAGCACGTGACGCCGCCGGACGGGGTCGCCGACCCCGATCGTCGGGCCCATGCGCACCGGCGATCGGCGGCTGTGATCACCTGCGCCGGCGATCACCTGCGCGGTGATCGCCGGCGTCGGGGTGGGGTGCACGGTTCGGCCCGACCGGTGCGCCGGGCACATGTTCGTCGGTACGGGTGACTAGCCTGGAAACGTGGCCGATCCGAGTACCTACCGTCCCGCCCCCGGGACGATTCCCACCGATCCGGGGGTGTACAAGTTCCGCGATCAGCACGCCCGGGTGATCTACGTCGGCAAGGCCAAGAACCTGCGGTCTCGGCTGACGTCGTACTTCGCCGACATCGCCTCGCTGCACCCGCGTACCCGTCAGATGGTCACCACCGCGGCGTCGGTGGAGTGGACGGTGGTCGGTACCGAGGTGGAGGCACTCCAGCTCGAGTACAACTGGATCAAGGAGTTCGACCCGCGGTTCAACGTCCGCTACCGCGACGACAAGTCCTATCCGATGCTCGCGGTGACGATCAACGAGGAGTATCCGCGGCTGTTCGTCTATCGCGGTCCGCGGCGCCGCGGGGTCCGCTACTTCGGCCCGTACTCGCATGCCTGGGCGATCCGGGAGACCGTCGATCTGCTGACCCGGGTGTTCCCCGCACGCACCTGTTCGGCGGGGGTGTTCAAACGGCACGGGCAGATGGGCCGGCCGTGTCTGCTCGGCTACATCGAGAAGTGTTCGGCCCCGTGTATCGGGCGGGTGTCGGCGGCCGAGCACCGTGAGATCGTCGACGACTTCTGCGACTTCCTGGCCGGTCGCACCGACCAGATGACCCGCCGTCTCGAGCGTGAGATGACCTCTGCGGCAGAAGAACTCGACTTCGAGCGCGCCGCCCGGCTCCGGGACGACCTGTCGGCGATGCGGCGGGCGATGGAGAAGCAGGCGGTGGTGCTCGGCGACGGCACCGATGCCGACATCATCGCGATGGCCGGTGACGACCTCGAGGTGTCGGTGCAGATCTTCCACGTCCGCGACGGCCGGGTGCGCGGCGAACGCGGCTGGGTGGTGGAGAAGTCCGAGGACCACTCGCCCGGCGAGCAGGTGGGCCAGTTCCTCACCCAGTTCTACGGTGGCGAGGTCGACCTCGACGCCACCGTGAACGTCGGCGCCGACCGCGCCCGTGGGGAGTCGGTGCCCCGGGAGGTACTGGTGCCCGCGCTGCCCGACGACGCCGACGAACTCACCGAGTTCCTCAGTGATCTGCGGGGCAGCCGGGTCAGTCTGCGGGTGCCGCAGCGTGGCGACAAGAAGGCGCTGTTCGAGACGGTCGAACGCAATGCCGGCGAGGCCCTGGCACGGCACAAGCTGCGCCGCGCGGGTGATCTGACGACCCGCTCGGCGGCACTGACCGAACTGCAGGACGGGCTGGGACTCGACCAGGCGCCGCTGCGCATCGAGTGTGTGGACATCTCGCATGTGCAGGGCACCGACGTGGTGGCGTCGCTGGTGGTGTTCGAGGACGGACTGCCGCGCAAATCCGACTACCGGCACTACTCGATCCGGGAGGCGGCCGGCGACGGGCACTCCGACGACGTCGCCTCGATCGCCGAGGTCACCCGACGCCGGTTCCTGCGTCATCGTGCCGATCAGGAGGCCGGGGCACAGTCGGCCGTGGTCGATCCGGACACCAACCGGCCCAAGCGTTTCGCCTATCCGCCCAACCTCTATGTGGTGGACGGCGGTGCGCCACAGGTGCATGCGGCCGCCGCGGTCCTCGACGAACTCGGCGTCACCGATGTCGCGGTGATCGGGCTGGCCAAGCGGCTGGAGGAGATCTGGGTGCCCGGCGACGACGAGCCGGTGATCCTGCCGCGGTCGAGTGAGGCGCTGTTCCTGCTGCAGCGGGTGCGTGACGAGGCCCACCGGTTCGCGATCACCTTCCACCGGTCCAAGCGCAGCAAGCGGATGACCGAGTCGGTGCTCGACGGGGTTCCCGGCCTCGGCCGTGCCCGCCGCACCGCGCTGGTCACCCATTTCGGGTCGGTCGCGCGGCTGCGGCAGGCGAGTGTCGAGGAGATCGCCGAGGTACCCGGCATCGGCGTCGGCACCGCTCGCACGGTGCACGAGGCGCTGGTGCGAGAGGATCGTCCCTGGGGCGACGAGACGGCCCCGAGCGACGACAGAACGCAGACAGACGAGTCCGTACCGGCGGGAACAACCGTGCCGGTGGGCTCCGCACAGGAGGGCAGCGCATGACGACGAGCAGTGCCGAGACCAGTGGGGGCACACCCGCCGACCGCGACCGGGAGGTCGACGATCTCGACGACCTCGTCGTGCTGTTCGTCGCGGGTCTGTCCGGCGCCGGACGCTCCACCGTCGCCAACGTCCTGGAGGACGACGGCTGGTACGTCGCCGACAACGTGCCGTCGACGCTGATCTCGACGATGGTCGACACCATCCGGGAGAACGACCCGCCGATCCTGCGGCTGGCGATGGTGCTGCGCGCCTCCGACGGGTCGCTCGGTGGTGAGCTGGCCGCGCTGCGCGCCGGTCTCGAGGCCACCGGCACCCGCACCCGACTGATGTTCCTCGATGCCAGCGATCAGGTGCTGGTACGGCGATTCGAACAGGTCCGCCGGCGGCATCCGCTGCAGGGCAACGGCACCCTCGTGGAGGGCATCGCCCGGGAACGGGTGATCCTCGCGCCGCTGAAGGACGCCGCCGATCTCGTCGTCGAGACCTCCACCCTGACCGTCGCGAAACTGCGTGAGGTGGTGGAGGAGTCGTATCCGCATGACGCCGGCTCGCCGCTGAGCGTCGCGGTGCAGTCGTTCGGGTTCAAGTACGGTCTGCCGATCGACTCCGATCTCGTCGCCGACGTCCGGTTCCTGCCCAACCCGTACTGGGTGACCGACCTGCGGGAGCTCAACGGGCGCGACGCGCCGGTCCGCGAGTACGTCCTGGGGCAGGACGACGCCGAGGACTTCCTCTCCCTCTACACCCGGCTGGTCGCCGTGGTGGGGAAGGGGTATCTGCGAGAAGGCAAGCGCTACATGACGATCAGCATCGGCTGTACCGGTGGCAAACACCGCAGTGTGGCGATTGCCGAGGAGCTCTCGCGGCGGCTGCGCCGGGCCGCCGACGACGCCGGCGCCACCCGCTACGACGTGCGGGTCAGCCACCGCGATCTGGGGCGCGAATGACCATGCGGATCGCCGCACTCGGCGGCGGCCACGGCCTGTACGCGACCCTGACCGCGATGCGGTACCTGAGCCCGGAGGTGACCGCGGTGGTCACCGTCGCCGACGACGGCGGGTCGTCGGGCCGGTTGCGGGCCGAGCTGGGGGTGATCCCGCCGGGCGATCTGCGGATGGCGTTCGCCGCCCTGATGTGTGCACCGGCCGCACTGGCCGACGTCGAGCAGCGGTCGGGACCCGACGCCGTGCGCCGCCACCAGCTGTGGGCGGAGACCTTCCAGCACCGGTTCGGCGGCTACGGCGCGCTGGCCGGGCATCCGGTCGGCAATCTGTTGCTGTCGGGGCTCGGTGAGGTGCTCGGCGACCCGATCGCGGGCCTCGACGAGCTGATGCGGGTCTTCGACGTCGACGGCCGCGTTCTGCCGATGTCGACGGTGCCGCTGCAGATCGAGGCCGACGTGTCCGGCCTGGAGTCCGATCCGCGGATCTCCCGGGTCATCCGGGGCCAGGTGGCGGTGGCCACCACCCCCGGCAAGGTGCGCCGCGTGCGGCTGATGCCCCCCGATCCGCCGGCCGCCCCACCAGCGCTCGCGGCGATCGAACAGGCGGACCTGGTGGTGCTCGGACCGGGCTCGTGGTTCTCCAGCGTGATCCCGCACGTCCTGGTTCCCGAGCAGCTGGAGGCATTGCGCCGCAGCGACTCCCGTAAGATCTTGTTCGTCAACCTGGCACCGGAGCCCGGGGAGACCCCGGGATTCTCGGTGGAGCGGCACCTGCATGTGCTGCACGCCCATGCCGATCGACTCCGCATCGACCACGTCGTGGTGGACGAGTCGTCGGTCCCGGCCGGACGCGAACGCGAACATCTCGAACGCGCGGCAGGTCTGTTCGGTGCCACGCTCGATGTCGGTGATGTGGCGGTGCCCGGACGGCACGTCCACGATCCGGTGAAGGTGGCCGCTCTGGTGAACCAACTGTGCGACCGTGAATTGAACCGTTAGGCTGTCCCGACGTGTGTTGCGGACTGCCACACGTTGTGAAGGGGCAGACCCGGTGACGATCGGAGGTCAGGGACCGGTGGCGATGACCGCTGCGGTGAAGGATGAACTGAGTCGACTCACCGTGACGCAGGTGAGCGCCCGAAAAGCGGAGGTCTCGGCTCTGCTGCGCTTCGCCGGGGGACTGCACATCGTCGGCGGCCGGGTGGTGGTGGAGGCCGAGGTGGACCTCGGCAACGTCGCCCGCAGGCTGCGCCGGGAGATCCACGACCTGTTCGGATACAACTCGGAGGTCCACGTGCTCCGGAGTGGTGGACTGCGCAAGTCCGCCCGCTACATCGTGCGCGTCACCCGCGAGGGGGAGGGACTGGCCCGCCAGACCGGACTGCTCGACATGCGGGGCCGGCCGGTCCGCGGTCTGCCCGCACAGGTGGTCGGCGGCAGTGTCGCCGACGCCGAGGCGGCGTGGCGCGGCGCATTCCTCGCACACGGCTCGCTCACCGAGCCGGGCCGCTCGTCGGCCCTCGAGGTCAGTTGTCCCGGACCGGAATCGGCGCTCGCCCTGGTCGGCGCGGCGCGACGGCTGGGGGTGTCGGCCAAGGCCCGTGAGGTACGCGGTGCCGACCGTGTGGTGATCCGCGACGGCGAGGCCATCGGCGCCCTGCTCACCCGGATGGGCGCACACGACACCCGGCTGGTGTGGGAGGAGCGGCGGATGCGCCGTGAGGTCCGGGCCACCGCCAACCGCCTCGCCAACTTCGACGACGCCAACCTGCGCCGCTCGGCGCGTGCCGCGGTGTCGGCGGCCGCCCGTGTCGAGCGCGCACTGGAGATCCTCGGTGACGACGTCCCCGATCATCTCGCCGCCGCCGGGGCGCTGCGCATCACCCACCGGCAGGCCTCGCTCGAGGAGCTCGGCCAGCTCGCCGACCCCCCGATGACCAAGGACGCCGTCGCCGGCCGGATCCGCCGGCTGCTGTCGATGGCCGACAAGAAGGCGCGCACCGAGGGCATCCCGGACACCGAGTCGGCGGTCACCAACGACCTGCTCGACGAGGCCTAGACCCGACGGCGTGTCGTCCGGGCAGGTGATCGCCGGGCCCGCTGTCCGCAAAGTCGGACCCGTCAGGGTGCCCCCGATGTGGCGTCCTACTAGGCTGTGGGGCGAGCCGGTCTGCCACGAGTCGATCGGCGCAGGAGAAGCGGCGTGGCCAGATGGCCGGTAGCCGAGACAACCGCTAAGGAGCACACCAGTGACTGTTCGGGTAGGCGTCAACGGATTCGGCCGCATCGGCCGCAACTTCTTCCGTGCCGTCGAAGCGCAGAAGGCTTTGGGCACCACCGACATCGAGATCGTCGCGGTCAACGATCTCACCGACAACGCCTCGCTGGCGCACCTGCTGAAGTTCGACTCGATCCTGGGTCGTCTCGACAAGGACGTGAGCCTCGAGGGCGACGACACCATCGTCGTCGGCGAGCAGAAGATCAAGGCCCTCGAGGTCAAGGAGGGCCCGGCGGCGATTCCGTGGGGCGACCTGGGCGTCGACGTCGTCGTCGAGTCGACCGGTATCTTCACCGCGCGTGCCAAGGCCCAGGGTCACCTGGACGCTGGCGCCAAGAAGGTCATCATCTCCGCGCCGGCGAGCGATGAGGACATCACCATCGTCATGGGCGTCAACGACGACAAGTACGACGGCAGCCAGAACATCATCTCCAACGCCTCCTGCACCACCAACTGCCTCGGGCCGTTCGCCAAGGTCCTCAACGACGAGTTCGGCATCGTCAAGGGCCTGATGACCACCATCCACGCCTACACGCAGGACCAGAACCTGCAGGACGGCCCGCACAAGGACCTGCGTCGCGCCCGCGCCGCGGCCATCAACATCGTCCCCACCTCCACCGGTGCGGCCAAGGCCATCGGCCTGGTGCTCCCGGAGCTGAAGGGCAAGCTCGACGGCTACGCCCTGCGTGTGCCGATCCCCACCGGCTCGGTCACCGACCTGACCGCGGAGCTCTCCAAGGAGACCACCGCCGAAGAGGTCAACGCCGCGATGAAGGCTGCCGCCGAGGGGCCGCTGAAGGGCATCCTGAAGTACTACGATGCGCCGATCGTCTCCAGCGACATCGTCACCGACCCGCACAGCTCGCTGTTCGACGCCGGCCTGACCAAGGTCATCGGCAACCAGGTCAAGGCCGTCTCCTGGTACGACAACGAGTGGGGCTACTCCAACCGTCTCGTCGACCTCATCGGCCTGGTCGGCAAGTCTCTCTGACCCACCCACTGACCACGACGTACGGAGCAACGCTGCAATGGGTGTACCCACTCTGAAAGACCTTCTGGACGAAGGCGTTTCGGGTCGCGGGGTGCTGGTCCGGTCGGATTTCAACGTCCCGCTCGACGGGTCGACGATCACCGATCCGGGCCGGATTCTCGCCTCCCTCCCGACGCTCAACGCGCTGATCGACGCCGGTGCCAAGGTGATCATCACCGCCCATCTGGGCCGCCCGAAGGGCGAACCCGACCCGAAGTTCTCGCTGGCCCCGGTCGCCGAGCGCCTCGGGCAGGAACTGGGCCGCAATGTCCAGCTCGCCGGTGACGTCGTCGGCACCGACGCGCTCGCCCGCGCCGAGGGGCTGACCGACGGCGACGTGCTGCTGCTGGAGAACATCCGGTTCGACCCGCGGGAGACGTCCAAGGACGAGTCCGAGCGGGCCGCGCTGGCCGCAGCCCTCGTCGAGCTCGTCGGCGAGGACGGGGCCTTCGTCTCGGACGGTTTCGGGGTGGTGCACCGCAAGCAGGCATCGGTGTACGACGTCGCCAAGCTGCTCCCGCACTACGCGGGTGAGCTGGTCGCCGCCGAGGTCGACGTGCTCTCCACGCTGACCACCGATCCGGCTCGTCCGTACGCAGTGGTGCTGGGCGGGTCCAAGGTGTCGGACAAGCTCGGCGTGATCGAGGCGTTGGCCCCCAAGGTCGACACCCTCGTGATCGGCGGCGGCATGGCCTTCACCTTCCTGGCCGCCCAGGGAAACGGCGTCGGTTCGTCGCTGCTGCAGGAAGACCAGATCGAGGTCTGCAAGGACCTGCTGGAGCGCTTCGGCGACGTCATCCACCTGCCGCAGGACGTGGTGGTGGCCGACCGCTTCGCCGCCGATGCGGAGGCGAAAACCGTTGCCGCCGACGAGATCCCGGACGGATGGATGGGCCTGGACGTGGGCCCGGAGTCGGTCAAGCGCTTCGCCGCGCTGCTGACCGGCGCCAAGACCATCTTCTGGAACGGTCCGTCGGGCGTGTTCGAGTTCGAGAAGTTCTCGGCCGGCACCAAGGGTGTCGCCGAGGCCATCGCGCAGGCCACCTCGTCGGGTGCGTTCAGCGTGGTCGGTGGAGGCGACTCCGCGGCCGCGGTGCGCACCCTGGGGCTGCCGGACTCCGATTTCTCGCACATCTCCACCGGAGGTGGTGCCTCACTGGAGTACCTGGAGGGCAAAGAACTTCCCGGTCTCAAGGTTCTGGAGAGCTGAACGATGTCCTCATCACGTAAGCCGCTCATCGCCGGCAACTGGAAGATGAACCTCAACCATCTCGAGGCCATCGCCCTGGTGCAGAAGCTCGCCTTCGCACTGCCGGCGAAGTACTTCGAGAAGGTCGACGTGACGGTGATCCCGCCGTTCACCGACATCCGCAGCGTGCAGACCGTCGTCGACGGCGACAAGCTGCTGCTCACCTACGGTGCGCAGGATCTGTCGGCACACGACTCGGGCGCCTACACCGGCGAGATCAGCGGTGCGTTCCTGGCCAAGCTGGGCTGCACCTTCGTCGTCGTCGGACACTCCGAGCGTCGCACCCTGCACGCCGAGACCGACGAGGTGGTGCTGGGCAAGACCAAGGCCGCGCTGCGCCACGGGATCACCCCGATCGTGTGTATCGGCGAGGGCCTGGAGGTCCGCGAGTCCGGCGAGCACGTGGCGTTCAACGTCGCACAGCTCAAGGGTTCGCTGGCCGGCCTGACCGCCGAGGAGATCGGCAAGGTCGTCATCGCCTACGAGCCGGTCTGGGCGATCGGCACCGGCCGGGTGGCCAGTGCCGCCGACGCCCAGGAGGTGTGCGCCGCCGTGCGTGCGGCCCTGGCCGAGATCGCCGACGAGGCGACCGCGGCATCGGTGCGCATCCTCTACGGCGGATCGGTGAACTCCAAGAACGTCGGCGACATCGTCGGCCAGACCGACGTCGACGGTGCACTCGTCGGCGGCGCGTCGCTCAAGTCGGACGAGTTCGCCACGCTCTCGGCGATCGCCGCCGGCGGGCCCCTGCCCTGATCGGCGACCCGCTACGCGTACACTGGGCGGGTCGGTTCGTCACCTTCTGACGGACCGGCCCGCCCTGGTGCGCGCGGCGACCCAACTCTGCGCCTCCACCCACGACCGGACAGGACCTGCGACTCGTGCTCGAAACCGTGCTGGACATCGGACTCATCGTCACCAGTGTGCTGCTGGTGATCCTGATCCTGCTGCATCGCGGCAAGGGGGGCGGCCTGTCGTCGCTGTTCGGTGGCGGTGTGCAGTCGAGCCTGTCGGGCTCGAGTGTCGTGGAGCGCAACCTCGACCGGCTGACCATCTTCGTCGGCCTGGTGTGGTTCATCTTCATCATCGGGATCGGCGTCGACATCAAGCTCTCCGCCTGATCCTGCCCGGGGGATAGTGCCCCGAGATCTTTCCCTCGCCCCGGCGTCGGCCCCGTGCCCGCCGGGGCGAGGTGTGTCGGTGATCCGATCTTCGGCGGCGCCGCGTTTCCGAGATGCCACATCACCGGGTTGGCGCAATACTGAACGCCATGACCTCATCCGTCCCATCCCACGGTGCCCCGGACTGGCGTCCATCGATCTCGATCGTCGAGCACGTCGTCGTCGACGACGAGGGACGAACCCTCACCGAACCGTTGCGCGAGGACATCCGTCTGCTCGGCGGCATCCTCGGTGACGTGGTCCGCGAGCACTCGGGCGCCGAGACCTTCGATCTGGTCGAGAATGCGCGGATCGCGGCGTTCCGGATCCGCCGGGCGGAGATCGACCGGGACGAGCTGGCCGACATGTTCACCGATCTCGACATCGGGGTCGCGCTGCCGATCATCCGCGCGTTCACCAACTTCGCGCTCCTGGCCAACCTGGCCGAGGACATCCACCGCGAACGCCGCCGCAGCCTGCACGTGCGTGCGGGTGACGCGCCGCAGGACAGCAGCCTCGCCGCCACCTACGCCAAGCTCGCCGCCGCGGACCTGTCCGACGCCGAGGTGGGGCGTGCGCTCGCCGATGCGACCGTGGTGCCGGTGATCACCGCCCACCCCACCGAGACACGTCGGCGGACCGTGTTCGAGGCGCAGAACCGGATCACCGAGCTGATGCGGTTCCGCGGGCGCACCGAACTCACGCCGGACGAGGACGCGGAGGTGGTCGAGGGTATCCGCCGGCAGATCCTCACCTTGTGGCAGACCGCGCTGATCCGCCTGGAACGCCTCACCATCCAGGACGAGGTGCGGGCCGGACTGCGCTACTACGACGCCTCCTTCTTCGACGTCGTCCCCGCCATCAACACCAAGGTGCGGGCCGCCCTGCGCGAGGCGTATCCGGAGGCCGGGCTGGCCGACGACCCGATGATCCGGATGGGATCGTGGATCGGCGGCGACCGCGACGGCAACCCGTTCGTCACCGACGAGGTGGTCACCCTGGCCACGTCGCTGGCCGCGCAGACCGCCGTCGCCCACCATCTGTCGGAGCTGCGGCTGCTCACCCAGGAACTGAGTATGTCGGCGCGCCTGATCGACACCGATGCCGGCCTGCTGGAGCTGGCCGGGGCGAGTGCCGACGACCCGACGGCCGACGAACCGTTCCGGCTCGCCTTGCGCCACATCCGTTCCCGGCTCGGGGCGACCGCGGCGGAGATGTTCGGTGCGGAGTTCCTCGCATCCCTCGACCAGGTGGTGTTCGACGGCACGCAGGCCTATGCGACCGCCGACGAACTGCTCGCCGATCTCGATGTGGTGGACGCCGCCTTGCGCGACAACCGGGACGACAGCATCGCCGACGACCGGCTCGCGCGGTTGCGAGAAGCGGTGCGCACCTTCGGGTTCAACCTGTCCGGGCTGGACATGCGGCAGAACTCCGACATGCACGAGGAGGTGATCGCCGAACTGTTCGCCTGGGCCGGGGTGCACCCGGACTACCGTTCGCTCGACGAGGACGCCCGGGTGCGGGTGCTGTCGGCGGAGCTCACCTCACGCCGCCCGCTGGTGCGGCCCGATGCCGAGTTGTCGGAGTTGGCGACCAAGGAACTCGGCATCGTCCGGGCCGCAGCCGCGGCGGTGGCGACCTTCGGCCCGCAGGCAGTGCCGAACTACATCATCTCGATGTGTACCTCGGTCAGCGACATGCTCGAACCGATGATCCTGCTCAAGGAGGCGGGACTGATCGACGTCGACGCCGAGACCGGCAAGACGGTGTCGACGGTGCGTATCGTCCCGTTGTTCGAGACCATCGAGGATCTTCAGCAGGGCGCCGAAACCCTGCTCGCCGCATTGGATCTGCCGTTCTATCGCGAGCTGGTCGCGGGGCAGGCCGACATGCAGGAAGTGATGCTCGGCTACTCCGATTCCAACAAGGACGGCGGCTACATGGCCGCGAACTGGGCCCTCTACCGCGGCGAACTCGACCTGGTCGAGGCCGCCGAGAAAGCCGGTATCCGGTTGCGCCTCTTCCATGGTCGCGGTGGCACCGTCGGCCGCGGCGGTGGTCCCAGCTATGACGCGATCCTGGCGCAGCCGCCGGGCGCGGTGCAGGGCTCGTTGCGGATCACCGAGCAGGGCGAGATCATCGCCGCGAAGTATGCCGAGCCGGTGATCGCCGAACGCAACCTGGAGACCCTGCTCGCCGCGACCATCGAGTCGTCGCTGCTCGACGTCGAGGGTCTGGGGGAGGAGTCGGAGGACGCCTACGCCAACATGGACGAGATCGCCGCGCTGGCCCGCACGGCGTATTCGGCACTCGTGCACGAGACCCCGGGCTTCGTGGAGTACTTCACCACGTCGACGCCGCTGTCGGAGATCGGTGCGCTCAACATCGGCAGTCGTCCCGCCTCACGCAAACAGACCGAGAAGATCTCCGACCTGCGGGCCATCCCGTGGGTGCTGTCGTGGACGCAGTCGCGGGTGATGTTGCCCGGCTGGTACGGCACCGGCGCCGCCTTCGAGCAGTGGGTGGGCGAGAGCCCCGAGCGTCTGGCCACCCTGCAGCGGTACTACGAGAAGTGGCCGTTCTTCCGCACCGTGATGTCCAACATGGCGCAGGTGCTGGCCAAGTCCGACATGGGACTGGCCCACCGGTATGCGCAGTTGGTCCCGGACGAGACGTTGCGCGACACCGTTTTCGGGATGATCGTCGACGAGCACGAGCGCACCATCGCGATGTACTCCAAGATCACCGGCACCGACGACCTGCTCGCCGATAATGCCGCCCTCAAGCGGTCGGTGTACAACCGCTTCCCCTACCTGGAGCCGTTGAACCTGCTACAGGTGGAGTTGCTGCGTCGGTTCCGCGCCGGCGACGACGAATCCCGTGTCCGCCGCGGTATCCAGCTGACCATGAACGGCCTCGCGACCGCGCTCCGCAACAGCGGATAACAGTTCGGGTGGTGACCGGCTCGATCTTCAACGGGCGGTTGGTGGTTGAGCCGATGAGGAGCGTAGCGACGAGGCGTGTCGAAACCTCGGGTGGCCGGGTTGCCAACCCGGCCACCTTCGAGGTGGTCACTTCTCACCGTGTGCTGCGGAGATTTCGACTCGGGTCCTCGCCTTTCCGGCTCGGTCCCGGCTCAATCAGCAATGGGGAGTCCTCGCTCAATCACCCACTGGGCGTTGGTGGTTGCGAACGTTGTCGGGTTGCGGAGGCTCGCCCTTGGGGATCAATCATCCACTGGGCGTTTGGTGGTTGAGCCGATGAGGAGCGTAGCGACGAGGCGTGTCGAAACCTCGGGTGGTCGGGTTGCCAACCCGGCCACCTCCGAGGTGGTTGCCTCTCACTGTGTGCTGCGGAGATTTCGACTCGGGTCCTCGCTACGCTCGGTCCCGGCTCAATCAACAATGGGGAGTCCTCGCTCAATCACCCACTGGGCGTTGGTGGTTGTGAACGTTGTCGGGTTGCGGAGGCTCGCCCTTGGGGATCAATCATCCACTGGGTGTTGGTGGTTGAGCCGATGAGGAGCGTAGCGACGAGGCGTGTCGAAACCTCGGGTGGCCGGGTTGTCAACCCGGCCACCTTCGAGGTGGTCACCTGTCAGCGTTCGCTGCGGAGATTTCGACTCGGGTCCTCGCCTTTGGGGCTGTTTCAAAATGGCCGACAGCCAGAATGTTGAGGTCGAACGCTCAGTTCGCCGAAGGTGATTTGGTCCCCAAATCGCTTACGCGGCGATTCAGCCCCTCTTTTCCGAGGACCAGCTGGCTATGTTCATGAAAATGAAACAGCCCCCTTTCCGGCTCGGTCCCGGCTCAATCAGCAATAGGGAGTCCTCGCTCAATCAGCAATGGGGAGTCCTCGCTCAATCACCCACTGGGCGTTGGTGGTTGCGAACGTTGTCGGGTTGCGGGGTCTCGACACGGGTCCTCGCCCTGGGGGCTCGGTCCCGGCTCGATCATCGGAGGAGAGGGACCGGCTCGACAACCGGAGTGGTGGCCCGTCTCGATCATCGACCGGGCGTAGGTGGTTGAGTGCGAAACCCGGTTCAGTCAGGCAGGTCCGATGCCGCGGAGCGATCGAGGAACCAGACGGTCTCGGTGGTGCCGTGCGCACCGGCGCACGGCCAGTCGGCGGCGGCCGCACCGGCATGTGCGGCGGCCACGGCCTGCGCCTTGTCGGCACCCGCCACGAGGAACCACACCGATGCCGACCGGTTCACCACCGGCAGGGTCAGGGTGATCCGGCGCGGCGGGGGTTTCGGTGAATCCTCCACCGCCACCACGGTCTTCGTGGTTTCTGCGGTCGCCGGGGTGTGTGGGAACAGCGAATTGATGTGTCCCTCGCCGCCCATGCCGAGCAGGTGCAGATCGAATGCCGGAGACGTGCCGTCGCCGGCCTCGGCGAGTACGGCGGCGTAGGCGTCGGCGGCGGCGCCGATGTCGTCGCCGAAGTCGCCGTCCGACGGCGCCATCGGGTGCACGCGCGCCGGATCCACCGGCACCTTCGACAGCAAGGCGTCGACCGCCTGCCCGTGATTGCGCTCGGGGTCGGCGGCGGGCACGAAACGGTCGTCACCCCAATAGATGTCGACCTTCGACCAGTCGATGTCGCCGCTGTCGGCGGCCAGCGCAGCGAGGATCGCGATGCCGTTGGAGCCGCCGGTCAGCACCACCGAGGCGCTGCCGCGCTCACGTTGTGCGGTGGTGACCAGGTCGACGAAACGACGGGCAGCGGTGTCGACGAGGGTCTTCTTGTCCTCGAACACCAGGGTCTCGACGGTCACGATGCCGCTCCTTCTGCGGCCATCTGCACCGCACCACGCAGGGCCAGCTCGTAGATCTCGTCGGTGTCCAGGCGCCGCAACTCCTCGGCCAGGCACACCGGCAGGTCACGATGCATCATGGCGACCTTGCCGTCCGGCTTGTCGGGCACCGAGATCACCGCGTTGCCGTTCTGGTCGATCGACAGCACCGTCGCTCCCTCTGGACGGTGCATCCGCACCTCGAAGCTGCCGATCTGTCGGGTCGTCGGCACCTCGAGGGTGCCCCGCAACCAGCCGGCGAGCAGATCGATACCAGGGGAGTGGGCGGGACCGGTCACGTCGACCGCGGTGATCGCGCTGTGCGGCGGACGGTCGATCGCCGATGCGAGCAGGGCACGCCAGTGCGTGATCTGTGTCCACGCGATGTCGGTGTCGCCGGGGCTGTAGCCGGCCAGGCGACGTTCCAGCACGGTGTCGGGGTGTGCGGACTTGCTGGCATCGAGGATGCGACGCTTGCCGATGCGGCCCATCGGATCCTCCGACGGGTTCTCCGGCGCGGCGCCGGGCCACCACACCACGATCGGGCAGTCCGGCAGCAGGAACGGGGTGACCACACTGTGCGGCTGGTCGGCGAGCGGGCCCTGCATCGTCAGCACCACGACCTCCGATGCGCCGGCGTCGCCGCCGACACGCACCTGGGCGTCGAGTCGGGACTCGCCTTTGCGGCTGCCCGACGCCAGCACGATCACCCGGCTCGGATGCTCGCTGCTGGCACCGATCGCCGCCTCGATCGCGGCCTCGGTGGGTTCACCACGGTCGGCGACGACGACGAGGGTCAGCACCCGGCCGAGGCTGACGGCGCCGCCGGCCTCCCGGAGCTCGACCATCTTCTTGGCGACGGCATTGGTGGAGGTCTCGGGAAGGTCGACGATCATCGCTGTCCTCTCGGGCGGGGAATGCGGTGGTCACACTCGGAACTGTGGACGGTCACGGACGCCGCCACGTACGGCCGGTTCGGGCCATCATGTCGTCGGCCGACTTGGGGCCCCATGTGCCGGACTCGTAGGTGTCGGGCTTTCCCTCCGCCGCCCAGCGCTCGAGCACCGGGTCGAGGATCTTCCACGACAACTCGACCTCGGCGTTCACCGGGAAGAGCGAGGGCTCTCCGAGCAGCACGTCGAGGATGAGGCGCTCATAGGCCTCCGGGGACGCCTCGGTGAACGCGGTGCCGTAGCTGAAGTCCATGTTGACGTCGCGGACCTCCATGCTCGACGCCGGCACCTTGGAACCGAACCGCAAGGTGATGCCCTCGTCCGGCTGAACCCGGATGACCAGCGCGTTCTGTGACAGCTCCTCGGTCATCGTCTTGTCGAAGGGCAGGTGCGGTGCGCGTTTGAACACCAGTGCGATCTCGGTGACCCGACGACCCAGCCGCTTGCCGGTACGGAGATAGAACGGCACCCCGGCCCAGCGACGAGAATCCACCTCGAGGGCGATCGCCGCATAGGTCTCGGTGGTGGAATCCTGAGCGAACCCCTCCTCGTCGAGCAACCCGGGCACCTGTTCGCTCCCCTGCCAGCCCGGGCCGTACTGGCCACGGGCGGTGTTCTCGTCGAGCGGGAGGATGTTGGTGGTCGCCGACAGCACCTTGATCTTCTCGGCCTGCAACTGCTTGGGCTCGAAGGAGATCGGCTCCTCCATCGCCACCAGGGCCATCAGCTGTAGCAGGTGGTTCTGGATGACGTCGCGGGCGGCACCGATCCCGTCGTAGTACCCGGCACGACCACCCAACCCGATGTCCTCGGCCATCGTGATCTGCACGTGGTCGACGTAGTGTGAGCTCCACAGCGGGTCGAACAGCTGGTTCGCGAACCGCAGCGCCAGGATGTTCTGGACGGTCTCCTTGCCCAGGTAGTGGTCGATGCGGAACACCGACGACTCCGGGAACACCGCGTTCACGATCGAGTTGAGTTCCTTGGCCGACTCGAGGTCGTGACCGAACGGCTTCTCGATCACCACCCGGCGCCAGTGGTCCTCGGACTCGGTGGCCAGGCCGCTGCGCTGCAACTGTTCACAGACCGTGGGGAAGGCCTTCGGCGGGATCGACAGGTAGAAGGCGTGATTGCCGTCGGTACCGCGCGCCGCGTCCAGGTCGACGAGGGTCTTCTTCAACCGGAGGAAAGCATCGTCGTCGTCGAAGGACCCCTGGACGAACCGGAATCCCTCGGACAATCGCTCCCACACCTCTTCACGAAATCCGGTGCGGGCGTGCTGACGGACCGCGTCGTGGACGATGGAGGCGAAATCCTCGTCCTCCCAGTCCCGTCGGGCGAACCCGACGAGGGCGAACGACGGCGGCAGCAGCCCCCGGTTGGCGAGATCGTAGACCGCAGGCATCAGCTTCTTGCGGGCGAGGTCGCCGGTGACCCCGAAGATGACCAGACTGCACGGACCTGCGATCCGCGGGAGCCGCTTGTCACGGCGATCGCGGAGCGGATTCTTCCAGGTCTCGGAGGTGCTGCCGCCCACGCGATCAGCCCTGCTTCGCCGCGTCGAGCTGTGCGGTGGTGGCGTCGAGGAGCTCGTTCCAGGCGTCGGCGAACTTGCTGACGCCCTCGTCCTCGAGGACGGTGAACACGTCGTCGAAGTCGACACCGGCGGCGGCGACCGCGAGGAAGACCTCCTGCGACTCCTGTGCCTGGCCGACGATCGAGTCGGTGTTGACCCAGCCATGGTCGGCGAAGGCGTCCATGGTCTTGCCGGGCATGGTGTTGACGGTGTTCGGCGCCACCAGCTCACTGACGTACAGCGTGTCCGCGTAGTCGGGGTTCTTGGTGCCGGTCGACGCCCACAGCGCACGCTGCGGATTGCCGTTCAGCTTCGCGAAGCGCTCGCCGGTCTCGAAGATCTCCTGGTAGGCGGCGTAGGCGAGGCGGGCATTCGCCAGGGCGGCCTTGCCGCGTAGGGCCAGGGCGGCGTCGGAGCCGATGGCCTCGAGGCGCTTGTCGATCTCGGTGTCCACGCGAGAGACGAAGAACGAGGCCACCGAGTGGATCGTGGACACGTCGTGACCGGCCGCGGCGGCGGCCTCGATGCCGGCGAGGTAGGCGTCCATCACTCCGCGGTAGCGCTCCACCGAGAAGATCAGGGTGACGTTGACGCTGATGCCCTCGGCGAGCACGCGGGTGATCGCGGGCAGACCGGCCTTGGTGGCCGGGATCTTGATCAGCAGGTTGGGGCGATCCACGATCTTCCACAGTTCGATCGCCTGCTCGACGGTGTCGTCGGTCTCGTGTGCCAGCCGCGGATCGACCTCGATCGACACGCGGCCGTCGACGCCGTTGCTGGCGGCGTACACGGGTGCGAGGACGTCGCATGCCGAGCGCACGTCGTCGGTGGTGATGGTCCGGATGGTGCTGTCGACGTCGGCGTCGCGGGCGGCGAGCTCGTTGATCTGCGCATCGTAGGTGCGGGTCTTGGAGATCGACGCCTGGAAGATCGACGGGTTGGTGGTCACACCGACCACCGACTTGGTGTCGATCACTTCCTGGAGACCACCGGAGGTGATCAGGTCACGCGACAGGTCGTCCAACCACACCGAGACTCCGGCGGCGGACAATTCGGCGAGTTTCTCGTTCTGGGTCACGGTTCTCTCCTGATGTTCTCGCCACCGCATCGGGTTGGGCGGCGACGACGATATGGGGACGGACGTGTGTGAAGTTGTGGTGCGGTCCCGGGCCGGCGGACGGATCTCGTCGCCGGCCCGGGACCTGCGGGGCCGGCTAGGCTCCGGTGACTCGCTCGGCGGCGGCGACGACGGCCTCGGCGGTCAGGCCGAACTTCTCGAACAGCACCTTGTAGTCGGCGGATGCGCCGAAGTGCTCGAGCGAGATGATCGCGCCGGTGTCGCCGACGATCCGGTACCACGGCATCGCGACGCCGGCCTCGACGGAGACCTTCGGCAACGACGGCGGCAGCACCGAGTCGCGGTAGGACTGCGGCTGCTCGAAGAACCACTCGAAGCACGGCATCGACACGACCCGGGCGGCGATTCCCTTGTCGGCGAGTGCGGCCTGCGCCTCGACGGCGATCTGCACTTCCGAGCCGGTGCCGATCAGCACGACCTGGGCGTCACCCTCGGGCTCGCTCAGGACGTAGGCGCCGGCGGCGACACCCTCGTAGGAGGTGCCCTCGAGCACCGGCACACCCTGACGGGTCAGGCACAGGCCCACCGGATGGTCGCGACGGGTCAGCAGGTGCTGCCAGGCGTGGGCGGTCTCGTTGGCGTCGGCCGGCCGCACCACGTCGAGGTTCGGGATGGTGCGCAGCGCGGCGAGATGCTCCACCGGCTGGTGGGTCGGGCCGTCCTCGCCCAGGCCGATCGAGTCGTGGGTCCAGACGTAGATCGGGTCGATCTCCATCAGTGCGGCCAGACGGACCGCCGGACGCATGTAGTCGGCGAACTGCAGGAAGGTGCCGCCGTAGGCGCGGGTCGGACCGTGCAGGGCGATACCGGACAGGATCGAACCCATCGCATGCTCGCGGATACCGAAGTGCAGGGTGCGGCCGTAGGGGTTCGCGGTCCAGGTGTCGGTGGAGATCGACGCCGGACCGAACGACTCGGCACCGTCCATGGTGGTGTTGTTGGAGCCGGCGAGGTCGGCCGAACCGCCCCACAGCTCGGGCAGGACCGGGGCCAGCGCCGAGAGCACCTTGCCCGATGCGGCGCGGGTGGCGGTCGCCTTGCTGCCGGGCTCCCAGGTCGGCAGCGCGTCGGTCCAGCCGGCGGGCAGCTCGTGGGCGGTCAGCCGGTCGAAGAGGGCCTTGCGCTCGGGGTTGGCCGCGGCCCAGGCGTCGAAGCCGGTCTGCCACTGCTGATGGGCCTCGGCGCCGCGCTCGACGAGCTTGCGGGTGTGGCCGATCACCGCGTCGGAGACCTCGAACTCCTTCTCCGGGTCGAAGCCGAGCACCTTCTTGGTGGCGGCGACCTCGTCGGCGCCGAGCGCCGAGCCGTGGATGCCGCCGGTGTTCATCTTCTTGGGCGCCGGGTAACCGATGATGGTGCGCAGCACGATCAGCGACGGGCGGTCGGTGACCGCACGGGCCTCGGCGACCGCGGCCTCGATGGCGGTGACGTTCTCGCCGCCGTCGACGTGCACGACGTGCCAGCCGTAGGCCTCGTAACGCTTGGCGGTGTCCTCGCTGAGGGCGATCTTGGTGTCGTCCTCGATCGAGATGTGGTTCTTGTCGTAGAAGACGATCAGGTTGCCCAGTTCCTGGGTGCCGGCCAGCGACGACGCCTCGGAGGTGACGCCCTCCTCGATGTCACCGTCGGAGGCGATGACATAGATGGTGTGGTCGAACGGGCTGGTGCCGGGGGCGGCGTCCGGATCGAACAGGCCGCGCTCGTAGCGGGCGGCATAGGCCATGCCGACCGCCGAGGCGAGACCCTGGCCGAGCGGGCCGGTGGTGATCTCGACACCCTTGGTGTGGCGGTACTCGGGGTGACCGGGGGTCAGCGAGCCCCAGGTGCGCAGTGCCTCGAGGTCACCGAGCTCCAGGCCGAACCCGCCGAGGTAGAGCTGGATGTACTGGGTGAGGCTCGAATGGCCGCACGACAGGACGAAGCGGTCGCGTCCGACCCACTCGGGATCGGACGGATCGTGGCGCATCACCCGCTGGTACAGGGTGTAGGCCAGGGGAGCGAGGCTCATCGCCGTGCCCGGGTGGCCGCTGCCGCATCGCTGCACGGCGTCGGCGGCGAGGATGCGTGCGGTGTCCACCGCACGGGTGTCGACCTCGCTCCAGTCGTCGGGGTGAACCGCCGTGGTGAGTTCGCGGATCTGATCTGTGTCGGCCACTGTCCTGCAGTCTCCTGTGCCTATTCGGATGCGGGTTGCTGGTGATGTGATCGCACGTCGGGGCGGAGCGGTTCGGTCGATGCCGACCGCCGGTGTCCGTGCGGATGGTGGATCGACGTCGACGAAGTTCCGGGTGCATCGACCCGGAGCTCCGGTGGACGTCGGAGAGACCTCACGGGTCCCAGAGTAATGGCCCGGGTCCCCGCCGGTCACGCGGGCGGTTCCAGTGCTGCCGCAATCGTCGTCTCGGCGGCCGGGGTGCCCCGCGATTCTCGGATCGCGAGGGCCACGGTCTACCATGCTCTGTAGTAGCCGCGGCACGCTGTTCTATCGGTTCTGTCAACTGCCTGGACGTGTCGCCGGCCCCGGGTCTACGGCCGTCGGTTGTCCGCCGATCGGCACAGCCAAGACACGCGGGTCGCAACGGCCGGGCAGGCGAGGAGTCGACGTGAGGATTGGGGAACGTGTGAGTGGAGAGGGCGCCGCAGCGTCCCAGCACACCCCCAGCCCCGAGAGCGTGGCGACCGATCCGGGTCCGCAGTCACTGGGTGCGCGCATCCGGGGGACCGTGCTGGCCTACATCGCGTTGACCAAGCCGCGGGTGATCGAGCTGCTGCTGGTGGCGACGATCCCGGTGATGTTGCAGGCCGATCGCGGCCACGTCGACATCGGGGTCATCCTGTTCACCCTGCTCGGCGGCTGGCTCGGTGCCGGTAGCGCCAACACGCTGAACATGGTCGTCGACGCCGACATCGACAAGAAGATGCGGCGGACCGCTCGCCGGCCACTTGCACGTCAGGCCGTGACGACCGGTCACGCACTGGTCTTCGGCCTGGTGCTGTGGGTCGCGTCGTTCCTGGTGTTGTTCTTTGCCGCGAACCTGCTCAGCGCCCTGTTGGTGACCGTCACGATCGGTTTCTACGTCGGCGTCTACACCATGATCCTCAAGCGCCGGACCTGGCAGAACGTGGTCTGGGGTGGCGCAGCCGGCTGTATGCCGACCCTGGTCGGCTGGGCCGCGGTGACCGGTTCGCTGAGCTGGCAGCCGATCGTGCTGTTCCTCGTCATCTTCTTCTGGACGCCGCCGCACACGTGGGCACTGGCCATGCGCTACCGCGAGGACTACCGGGCGGCCGGCGTGCCGATGCTGCCGGTGATCGCCTCCGACGAGCGCGTCACCCGTCAGATGCTCTTCTACACCTGGGCGACGGTGATCGCGTCGCTGGTGCTGGTACCGGCCGCGAGCTGGATCTACGCCGCGGTCGCGGTGCTGGCCGGCGGATGGTTCGTCGAGCGGGTCACCAAGCTCTACCGCGACACCCGCAACGGTGCCGAGGTGGCCCCGCTGAAGATCTTCCTGCAGTCCAACGAGTACCTCGCGCTGCTGTTCTGCGGCCTCGCGATCGATGCGGTCGTCAACCTCCCGACCATCGCGTCCCTGTTCTGATCCGAGACGCGTCCGATCCGACGCGCGTTCTCCGGAACGACTTCGACGACGAGCGGCCGCCGGCAGAAGCCGGCGGCCGCTCGTCGTCGTGAGGGTTCTAGTTGGGTACGAGCACCGTCGACCCGGTGGTGGCGCGTGATTCCAGATCGGCGTGCGCCTGGCCGGCGTCGGCGAGGCGGTAGCGCTGGCCCACCCGCACGTCGAGGCCGTCGGCCACCGCGCCGAGGTACTCCGATGCCCGCCACGCGAGCTCGTCGGGGTCGGCGATGAAGTGCGCGAGGGTCGGCCGGGTCACCGACAACGACCCCTCGGTGTTGAGGCGCTGCAGGTCGAAGGGCGGGACCGGGCCGCTGGCCGCACCGAAGAGCACCACCGTTCCGCGCAGGCGGGTGGCCGCCAGGGACTGGTCGAAGGTGGTGGCCCCGACCCCGTCGTAGGTGACCCGTACGCCCTTTCCGTCGGTGAGTTCGCGTACCTGGGCCACCAGGTCGTCGCCGTAGCGCAGCACGTGGTCGGCGCCGGCCGCCGCCGACAACTCGGCCTTGGCGTCGGTGGACACCGTGGTGATCACCCGGATGCCCTTGCGCTTGGCCAGCTGGGTCAGGATCAGGCCCACCCCGCCGGCGCCCGCGTGCATCAGGACGGTGTCGCCGGCGACGGGATGGGCACTGCCGTCCAGGAGATAGTGGGCGGTCAGGCCGCGCAGCAACGAGCTGCCCGCGACCTCGTCGGGGACGCCGTCGGGGATGGCCACCGCCCGGTCGGCGGACACCGCGACGAGTTCGGCATAGGACCCGTTGGTGTCGCACCAGCAGACCCGGTCGCCGGGCGCGAACGCGGTGACCTCGGCGCCCACCGAGATCACCTCACCGGCGCCCTCGGTACCGGGGACATACGGGGGCTGTGACGGGTAGAGACCCCGCCGCAGATAGGTGTCGATGAAGTTGACGCCGACCGCGCCCGTCCGGACCAGCAGTTCACCGGGACCGGGGATGGGGTCGTCGATGGTGCCGTAGCCGAGGACGTCGGGTCCGCCGTGTCGGGTTACCTGGACAGCGTGCATGTCCCTGTTCTACACGGCCGACCCTGCCCGGCGGGACCGCGGTGGTGGGTGATCACACGGCGGGACCGGGGGTGGGCGGATACGGCGTGGTGGGTGGGCACCTCGTGAGTCGGGGTGCCCACCCCGCCGGGACTAGGCGGTCGGGATCGCGGGTGTGACCGGCGGTTCGACCGACCAGGGGAAGTTGATCCACTTGTCGGTGCTGCGCCAGCAGTAGTCGGGCACGGTGATGGTGTGCGGCTTGCGGTAGATCACCGCATTGCGGACCTCGGCGACGCGGCCCTGCTGCTCGCAGAACTCGTCGACCAGCGCGAGGGTCTTGCCGGAGTCGGCGACGTCGTCGACGACGAGTACCTTCTGGTCGTGCAGGCCGCTGCTCTCCAGCAGGGACGGCAGCATCACCGGCTCGGCGAGGGTCTCTCCGACGCCGGTGTAGAAGGCGACGTTGAGCGAGATCATCAGCTTGCAATCGAGGGCATAGGCGATGGCGCCGGCCGGGATCAGGCCGCCGCGGGCGATGCCGAGGATGATGTCGGGGACGAAGCCGTCGTCGGCGACCTGCTGGGCCAGTTCGCGGCACGCCTGGCCGTTCATCTCCCAGGTGAGGATCTCGCGTTCGGAAAGAGGGGGTGCTTCCATGCGACCACTGTGCCAAGTCCGGTGCCCACACACCGAATCGAGTGACGTATCCGTCCCTGCGGGCACGGTGTCGCTGTGGCCTGGGTCCCGATGACGTCGGTGATCGGCGCTCTGCCTGCGGTGTCGAGGATCGCCGCCGGTATGCTCTGGGACCATGAGCAGCCAGCCCGACACCCAGACCACCGAGGCCGCGCCCGCACCGGTTGCCGTGCCGCGTGAAGTGGTCGCCTCGATCGAGAAGTTCGTGAGCCGCGAGGGCGGATCGGCCACCGCGGTGCTGCAGGCGATCGGTGCCGCCGGTGTCCGGATCACCCTGGTGGGTGAGAAGGGCGGAATCCTGGGCGACCGCGTGGTGGCCGACGAGGCGACCGCCAAGGCCGTCGTCGACGCCGTCGCCGGGGTCGAGGTGGGCGAGTGGGACCGTGACCTCGTGTCGTCGGTGGACGTCAAGCCGGGCCACTACAAGCAGATGGCGGGATGGGTTGCCGGCCAGAAGCGTTTCCCGAAGCCGCGCAACCGCGCGATCCTCTGACGTTCCGACGTGATGGTCCGGCGCCGCCGGGCCCGAGCGACCCCGGATCTGAACCGCGCCGGTCCTCGATCGCGCCCGGTCCGCATCAACGAGTCCACAGCAACGAGAAGGGCGCCTACTCGATCCGAGTGGGCGCCCTTCTCGTCGCTGTGGGGTCTGGAGCTCAGGCTCCGGCGGGGGCCAGGGTGCCCGCATCGTGTGGCGCGCGTTCGCTGAGCCCGAACCACAACACCAGCCAGGTCGCGCCGATGAGCAGCAGTCCGCTGCCGAGCATGTGCAGCAGGACCAGCAGGATCGGCAGGTCGGTGAAGTACTGGACCATGCCGATGATGCCCTGCAGCACCAGCAGCCCGAAGAAGGTCAGTGCGGCCCGCGACTGCGGCATCTGCAACACCCGCGTGAGCACCAGGATGGCGATCGCCACACCGATCAGCACGAACACCGCGTCGGCATGCAGCTGGGTGGTCTGCGACGGGGTGAGCCCGTTGCGCGGCGCCTCGGTGTCGCCGGCGTGCGGCCCGGAACCGGTCACCACGGTGCCCAGGTAGATCGACACCCAGGTGAGCAGGTAGGCGATCCACGACAACGCCCGGCCCAGGCGCGGAAGCGCGCCGGTCGGGCCGAGTTCACGCGGATACGGGCTGGTCCGGAAGACCAGCACGGTGGCCCCGGAGACCAGCACCATCGACAGCACGAAGTGCAGCGAGACGACCCACGGGTTGAGGTCGGTGAGCACCGTGATGCCGCCGATCACGCCCTGGAACGGGATGCCGAGCGCGATCAGGGTGATCAGGGTGCGGTCGCGGCGGGTCGACTCGGTGCGCCGCCACACGGCGGCCCAGGTCGCGATCGCGACGACGATCAGCACCCATGTGAGCATGCGATTGCCGAACTCGATCGCGCCGTGATAGCCGAGTGCCTGATGCGGCACGAACGAGGAGTCGGTGCACTGCGGCCAGGTGGGGCAGCCCAGACCGGAGCCGGTCAGGCGGACCGCACCACCGGTGACGACGATGCCGACGTTGGCGACCAGGTTGGCGATCGTCCAGCGGTGCACGAACCGTGCGGTGGGCCGGCCGAACCCGGGGATCCGGTCGAACCGGCCGGGTGCGGGCGGCGGGGAGTCGGACACCGGGTGCTCGGCACCGGTCTTCTCGGAAGTCGTCATTGGAATCGGAACCACCTCACTGCGAGCGAACCACCGATGGCTGCCCAGATCAGCAACACGACCACGCCGACGACGTCGAAGCCGCCGTGGGTCGCCTGTTCGAGAGTTTCGGTCAGCGCCCCCGACGGGATGCACCGGGCGACCCACCACACCGCGGCGGGCACCCGGTCCTGCATGACCGTGATGCTGCCGACGCCGACCATGGCGAACCAGAGCAGATTCGCCAGGGCCAGGACCACCTCGGCCTTGAGGGTGCCGCCGAGCAGCAGTCCGAGCGTGGCGAAGGTCACGGTGCCGATCGCGATGGCGACCGCACCGAGGACCAGTCCGAGCAATCCGGGCCGCCAGCCGAAGCATGCGCCGATCCCGCCGATGATCAGGGACTGCAGGATCACCACGATCACCACGGCGAGGGATTTGCCCGCGATGATGCCCCAGCGGGGGATGGGGGTGGCACCGAGTCGTTTGAGGGCGCCGTAGCGGCGGTCGAAGCCCACCGCGATGGCCTGACCGGTGAACGCGGTGGACATCACCGCGACGGTCATGATCGCCGGGACGAAGGTCGCGGCACGCTCGGCGGCGGTGGAGCCGAGGCTGGTGTCCAGCGGGAGCAGACACAGACCGATCAGCAGGGTGATCGGGATGAACATGGTGAGCAGCAGCTGTTCGCCGTTGCGCAGCAGCAACCGCAGTTCGAGGCGGGTCTGTGCGGCCAGCATGGCCGGCAGCGGGGCCGGGGCCGGGCGTGGGGTGAACGTGCCGGGCGGGAACCGGGGGGCGGTCGGTTCGGGTGCGCCGCGGTCGGTGACGGCGGTCATCGCAACGCCCTTCCGGTCAGGTCGAGGAACACGTCCTCGAGGCTGCGGGTCTCGACCCGCAGGTCGGTGGCCAGCACATTGATCCGGGCGCACCATGCGGTGACGGTCGCCGGGATCTGCGGCACGATCGCCCCCGCCACCAGATAGTTGCCGGGGGTGGGTTCGGAGCACAGATAGCCCTCGGGAAGGGCCAGCCGCAGCAGGGACAGGTCGAGGCCGCGGGGGGCGGTGAAGCGCAGTTCGTTCTCCGCGCCACGGCTGGTCAGGTCGGCGGGTGTGCCGTCGGCCACCACCCGGCCGCGGTCGATGATCACGACGTGGTCGGCGAGTTCCTCGGCCTCGTCCATCAGGTGGGTGGTCAGCAGTACCGACACCCCGTCGCCGCGCAGGCGGTCGATGATCTCCCACACCACCAGGCGTGCATGGGCGTCGAGGCCGGCGGTCGGTTCGTCGAGGAACACCATCTCGGGGCGTCCGACGATCGCACACGCCAGCGACAGGCGTTGCTGCTGGCCGCCGGAGAGGCGTCGGAAGGGAGTGCGCGCGGCGTCGACCAGGCCGAGCGCGTCGAGCAGCCAGTCCGGGTCGAGCGGGTCGGCGGAGTAGGCGGCGCACAGCCGCAACATCTCCTCGGCGCGGGCACCGGGGTAGGCGCCGCCGCCCTGCAGCATCACACCGATCCGGCGGCGTAGCTCGTCGTTCTCGCGGCGCGGGTCGAGTCCGAGGACGCGGACGGTGCCGGCGTCGGCGGACTGGAATCCCTCACAGATCTCGACGGTGGTGGTCTTGCCCGCACCGTTGGGGCCCAGCAGGGCCAGCAGTGATCCGGGGGCGAGCTCGAGGTCCAGGCCGTCGACCGCGGTGCGGTCACCGAAGCTCTTGAGCAGGCCTTCCACCCGTAGCGCAGGCTCTGCGGCCCGCCGCGACGCACCGGAGGTGACTCCGGCGGAGGTGCGTGCGGCCGGGGAGCCGTCTGGGTGACGATCGGTCATCGGACCGTCGCTGGACGGCGGGGAGGTCGCGCTACGCACACCCGTCAGAGTATTCCCTGCGCTCGCACAAGCGAAAACGCCGCCCGCCGGTGGGCGATGTCACCCCTCAGGTCCCGGAGACGGTTCGGTCGCCGTCGGCGTCGGCCGACCTGCGGCGTCGTAGGCGACGCCACGGCCAGTCCTCGAAGAACAGCGCGGTCATCACCGCGACCATGATCACACCGGCGAGCAGTCCCTGCGCGAGGACCACGCCGCTCGTGTTGGAGCTGGTCGGCATCACCACGATGGCGATGATGGCGGTGACGGCGATAGTGGAGATGCGGAACCACGGCCGGGTGGCCCACGCGGCGAGCGGGATGACCGCCCACAGCAGGTACCAGGCCTGGACGAACGGGAAGAAGACCACCACGGTCGCCATGGACACGCCGAGCGCGCCGAGCGGGTGCAGGCGTCCGGCCAGTGCCGCGAGCATCCACCGGATCACGAAGATCGCGGCGACCAGCTCGCCGAGCGGGCGGACGACGTCGAGCAGGGCCTGGGTCTGGTCACCGAGCCCCAGATAGATCCCGAGCCGGCCCGTCGTCACCGAGGCCAGGGTGGGCAACGACATCCACGACCGCACGATCGCACCGGTCGACGTGGTCGACAGCCAGCCGAAGCCCAGACCGGAGACGAGGGCCACGAGCAGCATCACCACCAGCAGCACCACCGCCATCAGGGCCGCCGACGCGGTCAGGGTGTACACCGTGGTCCGCGAGCGCGACCACCACTGCCGCACCGGTGCCCCGCGCAGCGAGGGCAGGGTGGCGCCCCAGCGTCTGGCCAGGGCGATGCCGAGGAAGCCGAGCGCGAGGATCGAGGTGACCTTGACCAGTGCACTGAGTGCGACGACGGCGGTGCCCGCGAGCAGCAGCCAACCCGCCCGCGACGGCAGCGGCCGGCCCTCGAGGCGTAGCGATTCGGTGCCGTACACCGCCCGGAACGCCAGCTCCAGGCCGACGAGCATCATGCCGAGCATCAGGGACTCGTTGTGGATCCCGCCGACGAGATGCAAGATCACCAGCGGATTCATCGCACCCAGCCAGAGTGCGGCGACGGGCGAGACACCGCACCTGCGGGCCAGGCGGGGTAGTGCCCACACGATCAGTGCCAGACCGATCAGGGCCACGACGCGGTGCAGGAAGATCGCCGCGGTGATGCTGTCGCCGGTGACCGCGGTGATGCCCTTGCCGATCCAGAGGAAGAACGGACCGTAGGGCGCGGGGGTGTCGCGCCACAGATTCGGCACCGACCGGGTCAGGACGTTCTCCACGCCGAGCCCCCGCAGCGGACTCACCTTGTACGGATCCATGCCGTGGTAGGCGATGGCGCTCTGCGCGAGATAGGAGTAGACGTCCTTGCTGAGCAGGGGTGGGGCGACGATGATCGGCGCGATCCACACCAGCAGCGTGCGATCGGCCTGCGCACGCGTCATGCGGCGTTCCGGGCTCCGGCCGTGCAGCACCTCGACACCGAAGCGGCCGACCGCGAACCGCCCGAGCAGCAGCCACGCGACCACGAGCATGATCGTGCCGCCGATGGACAGCGTGAGGGCGGTGCTCCACATCCGGGACGGCAGGGAGAGCACCCGCATCCCGGCGACCGGGTTCTGCAGGACCGGGATCTGTCCGGTGGCCAGCGACCCGATCAGCAGCAGCACCGATCCGGTGGCGCCGAACAGTTTGATCCGCAGCAGCCGGCGGTTCTCGTCGGCGGTCAGCGGCCCGGCGTCGCGTTCTCGATCGTGCAGTTTGGCGACGCTGACGCCGTAGTCGCCGCGTCGGTCGACGCCCGGGGCATCGGACTTGGCCGGCTTCGTCAGTCCCACGTGGTCGAGCACGCGGCGCAGCCTCGGGGCACGACGCATCACTGTGGTTTCTGGCACACGACGACTGTAGTGGGTGGCCCGATGACGTGGATCGATGGTCGGTTCGAGCACGCTCCCGCCGAGGGTCCGCGCCGATCCGGCAGGTGGGCTAAGGGCACCCTTCCTGGAACCGGGGAATCAATTACGTCACACTTGCGTTGTGAAAACCATGCCGAGCGATGTCGAGCCCACAGTCGACGCTGCCCATCATGGTGTCAACCACCCCGATGGGCAGACCCGCGCCGCGGTCGTGGCCCTCCTCGTCGAGGACGGACCGCTCACCGCGGGCGAGATCGGCGAGCGTCTCGGGATCTCTGCCGCGGGGGTGCGCCGGCACCTCGACGCGCTGACCGCGGCCGGCGACGTACAGACCGCCCAGGGCAGTTTCGGACAGCGCGGTGGCCGGGGACGTCCGGCCAAGTGGTTCCAGCTGACGCCGTCCGGGCGGGGCAAGTTGCGCCACGCCTACGACGACCTCGCCGGTGCCGCGATGCGCAAACTCCGTGATGTCGCCGGATCGGATGCCGTCGAGTCGTTCGCCCGCGAACGGATCGAGGGGATCGTCGCCGAGGTCACCCCGGCCGACGGTCCCGACGCGGTACCGACCACGGTGCAGGGCATCGCCGACGCGCTGACCGGTGCCGGGTACTCGGCCAACACGCGGGTCGTCGGATCGGGTATCCAGATCTGCCAGCACCACTGCCCGGTCGCGCACGTGGCCGCGGAGTTCCCCGAACTCTGCGAGGCCGAGACCGCGGTGTTCACCGAACTGCTCGGCACGCACGTCCAGCGCCTGGCGACCATCGCCAACGGCGACTGCGCCTGTACCACCCACGTACCGCTGCCGCATCCGGTACCGCTGTCGGCTCCGGATCCACCGCCCGACGGTGCCACGTCCACCACCCGCACCAACCCCACGAACACCCCAGAAGAACCGAGCGATGCACAGCCCGCATCCGCCCGGACCGCCACGAGTCGAAAGGCCTCGCGATGACAGTCACCGATCCCACCGTGACACCCGGCAAGGCGGCACCGCTGTCGCAGGAGGAGACCATTGCCTCCCTCGGCCACTACGGCTACGGCTGGGCCGACTCCGACGCCGCGGGTGCCAGCGCGCAGCGCGGACTGTCGGACGCCGTGGTCACGGACATCTCCGGCAAGAAGAACGAGCCGGAGTGGATGCTCGAGCAGCGGCTCAAGGCGCTGAAGATCTTCGATCGCAAGCCCATGCCGCACTGGGGCGCCGAGCTCGACGGCATCGACTTCGACAACATCAAGTACTTCGTGCGGTCCACCGAGAAGCAGGCCACGTCCTGGGAGGAACTGCCCGAGGACATCAAGAACACCTACGACCGGCTGGGTATCCCGGAAGCGGAGAAGCAGCGTCTGGTCGCCGGTGTCGCCGCGCAGTACGAGTCCGAGGTGGTCTACCACCAGATCCGTGAGGACCTCGAGGCCAAGGGCGTCATCTTCCTCGACACCGACAGCGGTCTGCGCGAGCACCCGGAGCTGTTCCGCGAGTACTTCGGTTCGGTCATCCCGGCCGGCGACAACAAGTTCTCCGCGCTGAACACCGCCGTCTGGTCGGGCGGATCGTTCATCTACGTCCCGCCGGGTGTGCACGTCGACATCCCGCTGCAGGCCTACTTCCGGATCAACACCGAGAACATGGGCCAGTTCGAGCGCACCCTGATCATCGTCGACGAGGGTGCCTACGTGCACTACGTCGAGGGCTGTACCGCGCCGATCTACAAGACCGACTCGCTGCACTCGGCGGTCGTCGAGATCATCGTGAAGAAGGGTGGCCGCTGCCGGTACACCACCATCCAGAACTGGTCGAACAACGTCTACAACCTGGTCACCAAGCGTGCCAAGGCCGAGGCCGGCGCCACCATGGAGTGGATCGACGGCAACATCGGTTCCAAGGTCACGATGAAGTACCCGGCCGTGTGGCTGACCGGTGAGCACGCCAAGGGCGAGGTGCTCTCGGTGGCGTTCGCCGGCGAGGGACAGCACCAGGACACCGGTTCCAAGATGGTTCACCTCGCGCCGAACACCTCGAGCAACATCGTCTCCAAGTCGGTGGCCCGGGGCGGCGGCCGCGCCTCGTACCGCGGTCTGATCAAGATCAACCACGGTGCGCACGGCAGCCGCTCGACGGTGAAGTGTGATGCGCTGCTGGTCGACACCATCTCGCGCAGCGACACCTACCCGTATGTCGACATCCGTGAGGACGACGTCACGATGGGTCACGAGGCGACCGTCTCGAAGGTCAGTGATGACCAGTTGTTCTACCTGATGAGCCGCGGCCTCACCGAGGACGAGGCGATGGCGATGGTCGTGCGCGGCTTCGTGGAGCCGATCGCCAAGGAACTGCCGATGGAGTACGCACTCGAACTCAACCGGCTGATCGAACTGCAGATGGAAGGAGCGGTCGGCTGATGGCGGACCCCGTGAACACCCAGGCCGAGACCGTCTCCGGTGGGGCACCTGTCACCGACAACGCGGCCGTCGCACTGAACAAGGGTGAGCTGTTCACCTCGTTCGACGTCGACGCCTTCGAGATCCCCAGCCCGCGTGAGGAGGCGTGGCGGTTCACCCCGTTCCGCCGGTTGCGCGGCCTGCACGACGGCACCGCCAAGGCCACCGCACAGGCCGGCGTCACCGTCGAGGGCGTCTCCGACGGCGTGACCGTGGAGACCGTCGAGCGCACCGACGCGCGCCTGGGCCAGGCCGGCGTCCCGTTCGACCGCGTCGCCGCCCAGGCGTACTCGTCGTTCGACGAGGCCACCATCGTGACCGTCGCCAAGGAGACCGAACTCAGCGAGCCGGTGACCGTCACGATCACCGGGGCCGGGGTCGACGAGGTGTCCTACGGGCACCTGCAGATCCGCCTCGAACCGTTCGCCCGCGCCGTCGTCGTGATCGACCAGAAGGGCAGCGGCACCTACGCGGAGAACATCGAGTTCGTCGTCGCCGACCAGGCGTCGCTGACCGTGGTCAACGTGCACGACTGGGAAGACGATGCGGTGCATGTGGCCGCCCACCACATCAAGGTCGGTCGTGACGCGGTGGTCCGCCACTTCGCGATCAGCCTCGGTGGCAACCTGGTCCGGCTCTCGCCGATCATCCACTACGACGCCCCCGGCGGCGACGTGGAGATGTGGGGCCTGTACTTCGCCGACGCCGGACAGCATCTCGAGCAGCGTCTGCTCGTCGACCACAGCCAGCCGCACTGCCGCTCCAACGTGATCTACAAGGGAGCGCTGCAGGGCGACGGCACCGACCGGTCGCGCGAGGCCCACACGGTGTGGATCGGTGACGTCCTGATCCGGCCCGAGGCCGAGGGCACCGACACCTTCGAACTCAACCGCAACCTGGTGCTCACCGACGGCGCCCGCGCCGACTCGGTGCCCAACCTGGAGATCGAGACCGGTGAGATCGTCGGTGCCGGACATGCCAGTGCCACCGGCCGGTTCGACGACGAGCAGTTGTTCTACCTGCAGGCCCGCGGTATCCCCGAGGAGCAGGCCCGCCGCCTGGTGATCCGCGGCTTCTTCGGCGAGATCATCGCCAAGATCGCGGTGCCGGCCCTGCGTGAGCGTCTCGAGGCCGCCGTCGAGGCAGAGCTCGAGAACGCCGGCGCCTGACGCCACCCACACCACCACACACAGCCCAGAGATCAGCAAGGAAACATCCGTGAGCACACTCGAGATCCGTGACCTCCACGTCAACGTCGCCCAGACCGACGCCGACGCCGAACCCATCAACATCCTCAAGGGTGTCGACCTGACCGTGAAGTCCGGCGAGACCCACGCGATCATGGGCCCCAACGGCTCCGGCAAGTCCACCCTGTCGTATGCGATCGCCGGTCATCCCAAGTACGAGGTCACCTCCGGGTCGATCACCCTCGACGGTGAGGACGTGCTGGAGATGAGCGTCGACGAGCGTGCCCGCGCCGGACTGTTCCTCGCGATGCAGTACCCGGTGGAGGTCCCCGGCGTCTCGATGTCGAACTTCCTGCGGACCGCCGCCACCGCCGTGCGCGGCGAGGCGCCCAAGCTGCGCCACTGGGTCAAGGAGACCAAGGAGGCGATGACCGCGCTGGAGATCGACCCGTCGTTCGCCGAGCGCAGCGTCAACGAGGGATTCTCCGGTGGAGAGAAGAAGCGCCACGAGATCCTGCAGCTGGACCTGCTCAAGCCGAAGATCGCGATCCTCGACGAGACCGACTCCGGCCTCGACGTCGACGCGCTGCGCGTGGTCAGCGAGGGCGTCAACCGGTACAAGGAGCGCGAGAACGGCGGCCTCCTGCTGATCACGCACTACACCCGCATCCTGCGCTACATCAAGCCCGACTACGTGCACGTCTTCGTCAACGGCCGCGTCGTGGAGTCGGCCGGCCCCGAGCTGGCCGACGAGCTGGAGGAGAACGGCTACGTGCGGTTCACCTCGGCTGCCGCTGCCGGCTGACCTCACCGCCCTGCAGCACCCAGCCCACTCTCAAGCAGGAGGAACCGTGACCCTTTCGGCCGACACGGTTGGTACGCACCCGGCCACCACGTTCGACGTCGACGCGGTGCGCGCGGATTTCCCGATCCTCGCGCGCACCGTCCGCGACGACAAACCGCTGGTGTACCTCGACTCCGGGGCCACCTCGCAGCGTCCGTTGCAGGTACTCGACGCCGAACGGGATTTCCTGGTCACCCGCAATGCGGCGGTGCACCGTGGTGCGCATCAGCTGGCCGAGGAGGCCACCGACGCCTATGAGCAGGCGCGCGAGAAGATCGCCCGCTTCGTCGGTGCCACCGCCGATCAGCTGGTGTTCACCAAGAACGCCACCGAATCGCTGAACCTGGTCACCTACACCCTCGGCGACGACCGGTCGGGGTCGGTGCTGGGCGGCAAGCCGCTCGGTGCCGGCGACACCGTGGTCATCACCGAACTCGAGCATCATGCGAATCTCGTTCCGTGGCAGGAACTCTGCCGCCGGACGGGTGCCACTCTGCGGTGGTACGGGGTCACCGACGACGGCCGGATCGACCTGGACTCGCTGGAACTCGACGACACCGTCAAGGTGGTCGCGTTCACCCACCAGTCCAATGTGACCGGTGCCGTCGCCGATGTTGCGGAGCTGGTGCGGCGAGCACGTGCGGTCGGCGCGCTGGTGGTGCTCGACGCCTGCCAGTCGGTGCCGCACATGGCGGTCGACTTCACCGCACTCGACGTCGACTTCGCGGCGTTCTCCGGACACAAGATGTTCGGTCCGTCCGGGGTCGGCGTGCTGTACGGGAAGAGTGAGCTGCTCGAGGCACTGCCGCCGTTCCTGACCGGCGGATCGATGATCGAGACGGTCTCGATGGAGGTCTCCACCTACGCCCCGCCGCCGCAGCGGTTCGAGGCGGGCGTGCCGATGACCTCGCAGGTCGTCGGGCTCGGTGCCGCCGTCGACTATCTGTCGGTGCTCGGGATGAATGCGGTCGCCGAGCACGAGCACACCCTGGTCACCCACGCTCTCGACACCCTCGGGGGGATCGGTGGACTGCGGATCATCGGCCCGACGACCACCGAGAACCGTGGCGGTGCCGTGTCGTTCGTGGTCGACGGGATCCACGCCCACGATCTCGGGCAGATCCTCGACGACGAGGGCGTCGCCATCCGCGTCGGGCATCACTGCGCGTGGCCGCTGCATCGCCGGTTCGGTGTCGCCGCGACCGCGAGGGCCTCCTTCGCGGCGTACAACACCGTCGCCGAGGTGGATGCGCTGGCCGCCGCGATCGTGCGGGCCCAGGAGTTCTTCGGGGTGTCGCGCTGATGCGGATGGAACAGATGTACCAGGACGTCATCCTGGATCACTACAAGCATCCGCACGGTCGTGGACTGCGTGCGCCGTTCGGTGCCGAGGTCCATCACGTCAACCCGACGTGCGGTGACGAGGTCACCCTGCGGGTGGCGCTGTCCGACGACGGACGCACGGTCACCGACATCTCCTACGACGGCCAGGGCTGCTCCATCTCACAGGCCTCCACCTCGGTGCTCTACGACCAGGTGGTCGGTGAGCCCCTCGAGACGGCGATGGCCACCCTCGACTCGTTCACCGCGATGATGACCTCGCGCGGCAAGGACGAGGGCGACGAGGAGATCATCGGTGACGGCATCGCCTTCGCCGGGGTCAGCAAGTATCCGGCACGGGTCAAATGCGCCCTGCTGGGATGGATGGCGTTCAAGGACGCGTTGGCACAGACGGTCGATGCGGCCGGAGCGGAACGAGCGGAGACGGCATGAGCGAGAACACCACCACCTCTGAGACCCCGACCACCGAGGCCGGGGTCGCCACCGACACACCGACAACAGACACAGCAACCACGGATCAGGCAACCACGGATCCGGCGACCACCCCTGCCGCCACCCCGGCGCCGGTCAGCACCTCGTTGCCGCTGCTCGAGGACGTGGAGGAGGCGATGCGCGACGTCGTCGACCCCGAACTCGGCATCAACGTGGTGGACCTGGGTCTGGTGTACGGCATCGAGATCACCGACGACGCCGTCGCCAAGATCGACATGACGCTCACCTCGGCGGCCTGCCCGCTGACCGATGTGATCGAGGACCAGTCGCGCGGCGCCCTGGTCAGCAGCGGACTGTGCACGGACATGGAGATCAACTGGGTGTGGCTGCCGCCGTGGGGTCCGGACAAGATCACCGACGACGGCCGCGAGCAGTTGCGTGCCCTCGGGTTCACCGTCTGAACCCCCGGTCGGCGAGTCCCGGGTCGAACGGATGATCCGGGAGGCCACCGAACGCGGCGACTTCGACGATCTGCCGGGACTCGGGAAACCGTTGAACCTGGCCGGTCTCGACGACCCGGACTGGTGGGCCAAGCAGAAGATCCGCGAGGAAGAACTCGACTCGTCGGCCCTGCTGCCGCCCACCCTGCAACTGCGCAAGGAGCGTGACGCGTTCCCGGAGTCGTTGCGGGGTATCGCCGACGAGCAGGCGGTGCGCACGATCCTCGAGGACTTCAACCGCCGGGTCCGTCAGGACCGGCTGCGGCCGTCGATGGGGCCGCAATCGCATGTCATCGCGCGGACGATCGACGTCGGCGAGATGCTCGCCCGATGGCGTGATCTGCGCGGCTGACCGAACGCAACACCGTCCAGCGACCGCTGGCGTCGAGGGCGCCGAACACCCGCGCCATCGTGGTGAGGGTGCCGGCCAGGTCGGCACGGTCGCTGAGGTAGGCGCGCTGCGCGGCCGGTGGTAGTGACAGGAATGCGTCGAAGAAGTCGACGGTCTGGGCCGGATCGAGGTCGAGCAGCACCCCGAGTCCGGCGACCCGCAGCCGCCACACCGCCCGCGCCCGCGCCGGCCACATCACCGACACCGCATCGGAACCGGCGACGATCGCAGCGGCGACGTCGTCGGCGGCGGTGAGCATCGCGGCCACCCCGTATCCGGTGGTCGGGTTCAGCAGTCCACCGGCGGCGCCGTGCCGCAGCGGCCGGCATCGCCACGGACGCAGGGCCGCCCCGAGCATGGGGAACGACACCCGTTCGGTGTGCCCGGCGTGTCGCGAATCGATGCCGGTGCCCGCCAGACGACGCGAGAGCCGTTGGGCCAGTTCGGCGATCGTCACGGCCGGATCGCCGACCAGACATGTCTCCTCGAGCAGTGTCAGATCATCGGCCACCGGGACCGCGTAGAGGAACGACGGTGCCGGACCGCCGGCATCCCATGAATTCTCCGATTGCGGTGCGCGCCAATCCATCAGCACCGCCTCGGCGTCTCCGATCGCCGTTCGTGCCGCCGCCGTGGGCACCACGATGCCGAAGGCCGTCTGGCGTGGGCGAGGGTGCCCGGTCGGCCCGCGGCAGTCGATCACATGTGTCGCACCCAGGACTCGTCCGTCGTCGAGCACCACATGGTGTTCGGCGACCTCCCGTGCCCGGGCGGTGATCACGGTCGCGTCGTCGACGGCCAGGGATCGTTGCAGGCCGTCGGTGTGGAACACGGTGTAGGAGCGATCGATCCGGATCGGGCGGTGCGCGTGGGCGGCGATCGACGCGGTGGTCGCGGCGATCGCCTCGGGGTGCACCCAGCCGGGCAGTTCGTCGGTCCACGCGGCGTAGGTCGGTGTCCACGACCGCGTGGGATGCGGGTCGACGAGGGTGGTCGCGACGCCGTGGCGGATCAGCCGGTGCGTCAGGCTGCGACCGGCGGGTCCGGCACCCACCACGACGACCGTCGGATCGTCGGTGAACCGTGGGTGGCCGGGCACCGTCAGAGTGCGCCGGTGGCGAGCAGGCCGCCGTCCACGCGCAGGGTCTCCCCGGTGATCCACGATGCCTGCTCGCTGACGAGGAAGGCTGCGGCGGCGGCGATGTCCGCGGGGACGCCGAGCCGGCCGAGCGGATAGCGGGCGATGGCCTCGGCCTCTTTGTCGCCGCTGATCAGCACATCGGCGAACTTCGTCCGCACGATGGCGGGTGCGATCGCGTTGACTCGGATGCGCCGCGGTCCCAGTTCCCAGGAGAGTTCTTCGGTGAGTCGGATCAGCGCCGCCTTGGATGCGCCGTAGGCGGCGATCGAGCCGGTCGAGCGCAGCCCGGCCACCGATGCGACGTTGACCACCGCACCGCCGGTCTCGGCCATACCGGCCCGGTAGGCTTCCTGGATATAGCCGAGGGCTGCGACGACGTTGGTGTCGAAGGTCTTGCGGACCGCACCGAGGTCGGCGTCGATCAGGGGGCCGGCGGTCGGGGCGATCCCGGTGTTGTTGATCAGGATGTCGATGCCGCCGTGGGATACGGCCGCGGCCACCGCCTCCGCCCGGTGCTCGGCGTCGCCGGTGTTGCCCGCGACGGCGAGCGCCCGGGCTCCGGGTACGGCGTCGCGGATCTCCTGTACGGCGGCCTCCAGCGGTTCGGGTTTACGTCCGGTGATCACCACGGCGGCGCCGCGGCGGGCGAGTTCGGTGGCGATGGCCAGGCCGATGCCCCGGCTGGCGCCGGTGACGACAGCCGATCGGCCGGTCAGGTCAGGGGTCGGGAGTCCGGTGGTCTCGGTCACGTCGTCACCCTATCCGGCCGCCTCGGGGTGGGTCGCGGATCCATGCGCTGAACCTGTCAATATACTTAGCCTAACCTTATGGCCGAGTCTTGGCCGGTGCGTTCGTGGTAATGGATTTCGCGGTGGCGGAACCGGGGAGGAGTGGCCGAGTGCGGCCGACAGTGGGGGTGGTGATCCCGGTGTACCACAGCGCTCCGTACATTCGGGGATCTGTGGAATCTGTTCTGACGCAGACTTGTCCGGTCGATCAGATCGTCCTCGTCGACGATCGTGGCGACGACGACTCGATCGAGATCGCGCAGCGGGTGCTGGCCGAGTACGGCCGCGAGCACATCTTGATCACCCAGCCGAGCAATGGGGGGCTCGGGCGGGCGAGGAACACCGGACTGGCGGCGCTGACCACCGACCTGGTGTGGTTCCTCGACAGCGACGACGAGGCGGAGCCGGACTTCGTCGACCGGTTGGTGTCGGTACTCGTCGAGGCCGACGCCCAGATCGCGGTGGCACGCACCCGGCGGGTCGACATCGACGGGTACACGCTGGGTATCGACGAGGCCGAGCCGCGGCATGCCGTGCTGAGCGGGGAACGCTACGCCCGCGAGATCCTGTGCGGCCGCGCCAAGGCGTATGCCTGCACCAAACTGTTCCGCCGCGAGATCCTCGGCGAGCGTCCGTGGGCGCAGGACCAGGCCTATGAGGACTTCGCGAGCACGCTGGCACTGGCCCTTTCGGTCCCACGGGTGGCCACCGTCGCCGACCCGCTCTACCGGTACCTGTACCGCGAGGGGTCGCTGTCGACCGCGCTGAGCGAGTCCACCTTCGATCTGTTCACCGTCGAGGACCAGGTACACGACCTCCTGCGGTCGAGGCTGGGGGACCGCCGCTGGAACCGCGAGTACGTCGGCTTCCGGTACCGCGAGGTGCTCACCTCGGTGGCCCATGTCGCCATGCGGGCCGCACACGCGGGTGGGCAGACACCGTTGTCGCGTCGTGCCGTGGACCGGGTGCGCGGTGACATCGCGCTGCGGGATCTGACCGCGCTGTGGGCGGGGCGGCGTTACCGGCAGATGGTGTTCGCGGTGATGGTGAAGTTCACCCCCAAGCTGTATTCGACGGTGCTGCAATGGCGTTGACCGATTCACCGTTGCTGACCGTGCTGATCCCGGTCTACAACGCCGCCCCCTACATCGTGGCCGCGGTGCGCTCGGTGCTCTCGCAGGGCGTCGACGATCTCGAGGTGCTGATCGTCGACGACGGCTCGACCGACGGGTCCGTGGACGCCCTCGCCGAGATCGACGACCCTCGGGTGCGTGTGGTGTCGCAGCCCAACGGGGGACTGGTGTCGGCGCTCAACCGGGGACTCGACGAGGTCCGCGGGGTGTTCCTGGCCCGGATGGACGCCGACGACCTGTGTGCACCCGGTCGGCTGCAGGCCCAACTGGACTGGTTCGCACAGAATCCCGATGCGGTCGTGTGTGGCACCGACTACGAACTGTTCGGCGCGATGTCCGGCCGCGTCCGGATGCCGAGGTCCGACGCCGCCTGCCGGCATCGGCTACTGCTCGCCGGCTGCCTGTGCGGGGCGTCGGCGATGATGCGCACCGAGGTCCTCCGGCGCACCGGAATCCGCTTCGACCCCGAGTTCACCCACGCCGAGGACTACGAGTTCTATGCCCGGCTCTCGGAGTACGGGGAGATCGGCAACATCCCGATGGTCGGCTATCTGTACCGGATTCACCCCGGTCAGGTCAGTGACCGCCACGCCGACGCACAGCGCGCCGCGCACCTGCGGATCGCGGCCGCGCACGCGGTTCGGGTGGGGGCGCGCCCGCTGCCCGATGCGGTGCTGTCGGATCTGCTGTGGCCCGATCGGGGCGGTGTCCTCCCCACCGCCGGTGTCTCGACGCTCGCCGCCGCCCGGGCACTGCTCCGCGACCCGGGCGTCGAGACCGCACGGTTCGGTGCCCGCCGGGTCCTGGAGGCGACCCTCGCCGCGCGCCGAGGCGAATGACGAGGCGTGTCGAAACCTCTGCCGGCCGAACTGGTTGACGTGACCACCTCTGGCGTCGTCCCGGCTCGATCATCGAGTGGTGCACGGTGGTTGAGCCGGTGAGGAGCGGAGCGACGAGGCGTGTCGAAACCTCTGTCGGCCGAGCTCGTCGACGTGACCACGTCGGAGGTGGTTGCCTCCCGGCGCGCGCTGCGGAGATTTCGACTCGGGTCCTCGCTTCGCTCGGTCCCGGCTCAATCAGCAATATCTGGCGACGAGGCGTGTCGAAACCTCTGTCGGCCGAGCTGGTCGACGTGACCACTTCTGACGTAGTCCCGGCTCAATCATCGAGTGGTGCACGGTGGTTGAGCCGGTGAGGAGCGGAGCGACGAGGCGTGTCGAAACCTCAGACGGCCGAGCTCGTCGACGTGACCACTTCTGACGTAGTCCCGGCTCAATCATCGGGTGGTGCACGGTGGTTGAGCCGATGAGGAGCGGAGCGACGAGGCGTGTCGAAACCTCAGACGGCCGAGCTCGTCGACGCAACCACCACGGACGAGTCCCGGCTCGATCAGCAAACACCACCGAGGCGTCAGCCGACCGGCTCGACCGGCCGTTCCACGGTCGCCATCTCACGGATGCCGCGGACGAGCGGCCGGGCGACGATCAGCAGTGCCACCACCGACGCGCTCAGCGAGCCGACGGCGACACCGACGAGTCCCAGCGGTCCCAGCAGCACTGCACTGCCACCCACGGTGAGCACCATGACGACGATCTGTGCCGCCACCATCAGGCGCAGACGCCGTTGCAGCTGGGCGACGAGATAGTAGGTGGTCACGCAGGTCTGCACGATCGAGTCGACGGCCATCACCATCATCAGCGGGGCAGCGGCATGCAGATAGTCGGGGCCGGTGAACCACAGGACCAAGGGTCCGCCGATGGCGAGTCCGCCGGCACCGAGTGCGGTGACGGCGGCGAGCATCCGGCCGAAGCGACGAAGCAGTGCCGGGCGGTCGGCGTCGGGCAGGGCCGCCTCGACCACGAACGCCGACCCGACTGCCGCGCGCAGCAACCCGACCGCCGAGCACATCGTCCAGGCCAGGTTGAAGTAGGCGTTCTGGGTGGTACCGGCCTGGTGGACCACCAGCAGCGGCAGCACCAGTGGGGTGACCGACGAGACCAGCATCATCGCGAAGAACGCGCTCTGGAACGACAACAGTTCCCGTCCCCCGGGCAGCAGCGCGTGGGACTCGTCGCGACGGCGCAGCGCCACCCGGAAGCCGTGGAAGATGGCGATCGCGGTGATCACCGCCGCCGCCACCGCCCAGGAACCGGTGATGACGAAGGCGGTCGGGGTCGCGGTGATGACGACGAGCGGAACGATCTTGATCGCCGACAACCCGATGTTCTTGGCCGCCACCGCCGGCGCCTGCCGTAGGCCGGTGAGGATGGGGTCGCAGATCGCGTACTGCGCGAAGACGATCACCATCGCGACGAAACCCCACCGTTCGCCGGTCGAGAACAGCAGCCGGTCACCGAATCCGAGCAGCACGAATCCCGTGCCGAGCAGGGTTGCGGTCGCGGTGATCAGCAGGTGCCCGCCGAGTAGCAGCCGCACCGTGCGATCGCCCGACACCGGCAGGAAGCGTTGGTAGGCGCCACCGAGCGACAGGCAGGCCAGCGACGAGAGCACCGTGGCCGAACTGATGATCGCCGACGCACGACCCACCTCCGAGGTGGGGAAGTGATGCTCGGCGATGATCCAGTAGACCAGTCCGAGGGCACCGGTGCCGACCGACGACAGCATCAGCGCCGACGCATTGCGCACCAGAAGATCTCGTCCGGAGGGCCTGCGGCTCATGACGGCACCCGCCAGGTCCACCCGGGTCCGACCTTGCGGGCGAACAGTGCGGGGCCGGCGAGTGCCTCGGCCAGCAGTGTGTCGTCGAGTTCCGGCGGAGAGCTGGCGTCGTCGTCGCGCCAGTCGATGAAGTGCTGGGCGTGCAGGATGTGGTCGGCGGCGGGACTCTCGGAGTAGTCCTGACCGATGCGGTCGGCGAGCGGGGATGCCTTGAGGATCGACGGGACGAGGATCTCGTCCGGGCACAATGCGAACCGCAGGTCCGCGCACCAACTCGGGTCGTCGGCGATCGCGGAGCGAACGATCTGCATCGCGTCGTCGGTCAACGACCACCACATCGATCCCTGGTAGAGGGGATGGGTGGGCGGGCGCCGCCGGATGCGCCCCGACATCCGGCGCAGGACCGGACGATCCGGGAAGTGGACGTGCGTCACCTTGTGTGCGTGCGGCGCACCGGGACGCAGGGCGTGGTCGATCCGGACGTACTCGGTGTCGGTGGCCCAGCTCGCGAGCAGGTCCGGAACCGATCGCAGCAGCACGTCACGCCCGGACACCAGGGTGTGCCGCCGATACGGGACATCGGTCGCCGCAGCCGTCTCGATCAGGGAGAGCACCGCCGAGACGACGCTGAAGCCGCCCCAGCGCACGGGAACCCGGTCGGCATCGGCGACGAAGTGCACCCGATCGTCGGTGGCGAGTGCCGCGGCGAACGGTTCGGGTGCGACCCGGGCGTCGATGTGCGCGTACACGTCGATCTGCCGATGTCGCAGCGATGCGACCAGATCGGCGAACAGTCGGGGTTCGTCGTGCGCGATGACGTACACCGCGTGGCGGTCGGTCACGTGCGCACGCCGGTGAGCGCGTCGGTGACCACGGCCGCCGTGTGGTCGACATGCGGTGCACGCAGCATGCCGTTGTGGTCGCCGGGGACCGTGTGGATGCCGTGGTGGGCCGGGGCGACGGTGTCCCACCACTCGTGCGGGTCGGGATTGTCCTGTGCGAGAACGACGGTGGCCGGACCCGCCCAGGGGCGTAGGCGGTGCAGCATCGCGGTGCGCCGCCCCAGTTCGTGGAACAGCGACCACTGCTGCTGTGCCGGTCGCGGCCACCAGCCCGCGGTGAGCAGGTGCAGACGCGTGCGCCACAGATCACCGGCGTCCGCCCCGGCTGCGTCCGGGTCCGCCACCGAATCCGGTTGTGCCGGTGCTTGTTCGGCGGGGTCGACAGATGTGAAGAGGTGTCCGGAACGACGCTGCAGCGGCCCGGAGAGCACCGTGTCGAGGTAGACGACATGCTCGACGGTCTCCCCGTCGGCGGTGAGTATCCGGGCGGCCTCGGTGGCGATCACCCCACCCAGGGAATGTCCGATGAGGCGGTAGGGGCCGTGTGGTGCGATCGCCCGGATGTGGCGCACACCGCGCCGGGCGGCGGCGGTGACCGTCCAGTCGGGGATGCCGCGTGTCTCGAGTCCGTGCGCGTGCAGGCCGATCACCCGGAACCCCGACAACCGGCGGGCCAGCGGTGCGAATGCCAGCGCCGATTCGCCTGCGCCGCCGAAGGCGAACACGATCGGCCGGGTGTCGGTGTGGCCCTCGCCGAGTTCGACGATGTCACCGCCGGTGCGTTCTGGTCCGGCCGCGTCGATCGCGGTGGCCATCGCGGCGAGGGTCGGGTGGGTGACCGGCGCGGAGGCCGGGAGGGTGACACCGAAGGCGTCCTCGACCCGGCGCAGCAGGGTGACCATGGTCAGCGAGTCGGCGCCGAGTGCGACGAGATCGTCGTCGGTGCCCACCTCGTCGACACCGAGCAGATCCGCCCACATCGGTGCCAGCAGTCGTTCGGTGGTGGTGCGCGGCGGCACGTGGTGGGGGCGTCGCGGGGGCAGCGGCAGTGCGGCGCGGTCGATCTTGCCGCGGGCGTTGCGCGGCAACGCCGACAGCAACACGGTGTGCGTGGGCACCATGAACGCCGGGAGCGCGGCGGCCATCGTGGTGCGCACGGTGGCCAGTGACGGCGGCGAGTCGCCGGCCGGGGGAGCGAGGTAGGCGACGAGTGCGGTGCCGCCGGGGGTGCCGTCCTGGGCGGTGCGGTCCAGATCGGTGCGCGCGACCACCACGGCCTCGCCGATCCCGGGGACGGCGCGTGCGGCGGCGGTGACCTCACCGATGTCGACGCGGTAGCCGCGGATCTTCACGGTGTCGTCCACCCGGCCCGCGAGGTGCAGCTCGCCGTCGACGATGCGACCGCGATCGCCGAGCCGGTGGCGTCGCACGCCCGGGGAGACCTCAGGGAAGTCGGTGCACCGACCGTCGACGACGTAGCCGAGCGACAGATACGGGGAGGTGAGTTCGATGATGCCGGTCGCGCCGGGCCCCAGCTCCGATCCGTCGTCGTCGAGGATGCGGAACTGCTTGCCCGCGGCGAGTTTCCCGGCGGGAACCGTTCCCTCGGGCAGCGGTCGCTGCGGCGGGTAGACGCCGAAGGCGAGGTTGCCGGTCTCCGACGAGCCGGACCGGTTGACGAAGGTGACGTGCGGTGCCACGGCGCGCAGTCGTGCGAGGTCGGCGGCGTCGAGCGCCTCTCCGCAGGTCGCGACCAGACGCACCGCGGCGAGGGCCGCCTCGGCACCGGACTCGGCCAGCAGGGGACGCAGCAGCGCCGGTGACAGATGCACCGAATCGGCATGCCACCGGGTGAGGGTCGCGACGGTGTCGGCGACGCCGTCGAGACGTGCGTCGATCAGGTGGAGCTCGCCACCGGCCAGCAGGGTGGTCACGGTGATGTCGAGGCCGCCACCGAAGGCGATCGGCAGTGCCTGTGCCACAGCGGTTCCGGGGACGATCCCGAGCTCCGCGGCCAGTTCGTCGGCCTGGTTGAGCCACAGGGCATGGCCCTGGCGGACGGCCTTGGGGGCACCGGTGGAACCCGACGTGAACGCCAGCAGCGCACATCCGGGCAGCGTGAGCGCCTCGGCCTGCTCCCGGATCACCGCGACCCGGGACCGCGGCGACGACGCATCGATCGCCACCAACGGGTGCGTGGAGAACAGGATCGTCAGCAGATCGAGCACCGCGTCCGGGGAGCCGTCGGCGACCACCGGTACCGGACGATCTGCCGGCAGGTCCCGGGTGAGCACCGGCGTGCGGTCGGCGATCTCCCGGGCGAGCTGTGCGTAGGTCAGGACCCGCTCACCGACGCGCAGCGCCGTCCGGACGGCGTGGGCGCCGACCGTCGCGGCGAAACGGCCGGTGAGTGTCTCAGCGTTCGTCACAGAACTCGGTGATGGGCAAACCCACGTGCCGCGCCTCGGTGGGGACGTATCCGAGCAGCACGTCGCCGGCCTTGAGCTCGGTGACGTTGTTGACGCTGCCGCCGGGGCCCAGCAGCCGCACATGCCAGTCGTCCTGGGCGATCACGTTGATCGTCTTGCCGTCCGGGCTGGTGGCGGTGATGGAGATCAGGGGGCGTCGCTCGATCTTGACGCGCCCGATACGCACCTCACGGGCGGTGCCGTCGGAACGCACGGCCAGGATCGGCTGACCGGCGCGCAGCTCGCTCACGTAACGGGTGCGGTTGTCGGGGGTCATCACGTAGGAGTGCACGGCGCCGGCATTCCAGCGGAAGGGCCGGGTCGGCATGTACGGCAACGGGTGGGTTTCGCTGCACGACAAGAACATTCCGGATGCGAACGAGCCGATCAGGCAGCCCTCGTCGAGTTCGAGCAGCGAGCAGGTGTCGATGCAGGCGCGCTCGCCCATCCCGATGTGCTCGACGGTGGTGACGGTCAGGTGCGACAGCTCGACGCGGTCGGCCGACGGGGTGAGGATCTGGGCGAGTGCGACCACGTCGTCGGCGTGACGCGGGGCCAGCAGCAGGCCGTCGGAGCCGTGCTCGAGGACCAGCTTCACGATCTCGGCGTCCTCGATGTCGTTGACGACGGTGATGGTCTTGCCGCCGGAGTTCTCGGCTGCGGCGATCACGATCTCGAGCGGGATCTTGGTGGGATCGGTGAAGGTCAGCACCGTCCACGGGGTCACCCGCACCAGATCGCAGGCGCGGGTAAGGGTCGGGGCATCGGAGACGATGACGTGCACGGCGGCCGGGTTCGGCGCGGTCGTCTCGGGATCGGTGGCCTCCGACAGCAGGAGCGCATCGTCGAGATCGCCGTGGTCGGCGGCCAGGATGCGACGGATGGTCGGGGGAAGGTCGGACAGGACCGCCGGGTCGTCGGCGACGATGCCGTCGAGGCCCTGGTTGAGCGCGGCGGCGATGACCGCGTCACGCACCGGTCCGGTCAGCCCGCGGACATCGACCCAACCGAAGTGCCCGGCGGTGCGGACGCGGTTGCCGGCGTCGGCTTCCGGGACGATGTGGTCGGTGACGATGGTGGTGGGGGTGCTCGGTGCCATGGTGGTCTCCTGTGAAAGTGAATGGATCGGCCGCTGCGGATCGGGCGGGACGGGCTGGTCAGGCCGATTCGAGGGCGGGCAGGATGTCGGTCGGTACGACGCGCCGGTGGACGAGGTCGGCCAGGGTGTTGACCACTCGGGCCGGGTCGTCGGCGTCGAAGATGTTGCGGCCGAAGCTGAGTCCGGCGACGCCGCCTTGCAGGACCTCGGCACCGAAGGCGATCGCGTCGTCGTCGCTGCGGGTCGCACCGCCGGCGACGTAGATCGGCAGGGGAGTGGTGTCGACGACCCGTTCCATCGACTCGGGGGAACCGGTGTAGTCGAGCTTGACCATGTCGGCACCGAGGTCGGTGGCGATCGCCGCGAGGTGGGCGACGGTCGCGGCGTCGGGACGGGGAGCCTGCCGGGGACCCCGCGCGTACATCATGGCCAGCAGCGGGACTCCGAGGACCTGGCACTCCCGCGACACCGCGGCGAGGTCGGTGAGCTGCTGGGTCTCGGTCTCCGACCCGACATTGACGTGGATGCTCACCGCGTCGGCGCCCGATCGCAGAGCTGCGTCGACGCCGCCGACGATCACCTTGGCATCGGAGTCCAGTGCGAGGGACGTGCTCGCGGACAGGTGGACGATCAGCCCCATGCCGGTGAAGGCCTCCGGAGCGATCTGCGCCACGCGTCCTCGGTGGAGCACCACCGCGTCGCAGGCGGTGCGGGACAGCATCCGCACGATGTTCTCGGTATGGTTGCGTGGTCCGAGCGGCCCGATCGTCACCGAGTGGTCGAGCGGCACGATCTGCGCTCGCCGGGTTGCCGGGTCGGTGATCCGGGACAGTCGGATTGCCTTGCCCCCGTACGCAGGTGGGCGGCGATGACCGTCCGGGATGTTGCTCATCTGATGCTCCTGGCTCCATGGGACTCAGCAGGGAATGTCGGATATGTCGGCAAACGACTCTGGCGACAAAGCATTAGGGTAGGCTACCCTGCAGGATGGACGCAATTCGGGGTACCGTGTGAGTTGGACCACGGTGTCCGATATTGAGGTTTGCTCTTTCTTTTGGTTAGGCTTACCTTCGGTTCAGGTTTGGCGCAAGCTGCCGAGACCCAACTCCCACTGTCCGACCGCAACGAGCGGAGCATTTCATGTACGACCATGCCAGATCCACGGTGACCGGGCTGCACGGGATCTCGGCGGTACCGTCGGCCGACTCGGGTAAGCCCCGGCCGAGTGTGTCGGTCATCATCCCGGCCATGAACGAGGCGAAGAACCTCCCCTACGTTGCGTACCGCATGCCCCTCGGGATCGATCAGATCGTCTTCGTCGACGGGCATTCCGCCGATGACACGGTCGCCGTCGCCCGCAAGCTCTGGCCCGACGCCACGTTTGTCACGCAGACCCGTTCCGGCAAGGGCAACGCCCTGGCCTGCGGTATCGAGGCCTGCACCGGCGACATCATCGTGATGATCGATGCCGACGGGTCCACCGACCCCGCCGAGATCCCGCTGTTCGTCCAGGCTCTGCTCGACGGTGCCGACCTCGCCAAGGGAAGCCGGTTCGTCGGCGCCGGCGGCAGTACCGACATCACCACGCTGCGCCGCTGGGGCAACAAGGCCCTGAACCAGATCGTGAACACCTACTTCCATACGAAGTTCACCGACCTGTGCTACGGCTACAACGCTTTCTGGGCGCGTCATGCCGAGCAGATCGAGCTGCCCCCGACCCACTACACCCGCGCCCAGTGGGGCGACGGATTCGAGATCGAGACCGTGATCAACGTCCGTCTGGCCACTGCGGGGCTGAAGATCAGCGAGGTCGGGAGTTTCGAGGGTCCGCGACTGCACGGGCGCAGCAATCTCAACGCCTACAGCGACGGAATGCGTGTGCTGCGCACCATCAACCAGGAGTTCGCGCACTGGAAGGATCATCGGTCCAAGGTGCGTAGCGGTGTGCGCGCCGGTGCCGCGGTGGAGAAGGCCGCCGACGAGCTCGCGGGTTGAGTGTTCGCGAGCGTTCGTCACTCGCACGTAGTTCCCTGGCGCTGGCGGTCTCCGGGCTGCTGACCGCCGCGATGGGGCTGGTGTACTGGGTGCTGGCCGGCCGGCTGTACCCGGCGCGTGAGGTGGGTGCCGCTGCGGCGGTGATCACCACCGCGACGATGCTCTCCGCATTCGGGAACCTCGGTATCGGTGCCTATCTCGAACGGTTCCTGCCGCTCGCGGGTGACCGTGCGCGATGGCTGCCGGGTATCGGGCTCGCTGTCGGCGCCGGGTGCGGCGCACTGCTCGGCGTCGGTTTCCTCCTGGTGGGTCCCACCGGCGAGATGTTCGACGGCATGGGCGAGATGGCGCTGTTCCCACTGATCGTCGTCGTGCTGTCGATGTTCGCCCTGCTCGACCACCTGAGCATCGCCATGGAGCGCGCCCACTGGGCGGCGGGCAAGAACGTGGTGCATGCGGTGGCGAAGCTCGCCGCGGTCGTCGTCTTCGCCGTGGGCGCCGACCGGATGGGACTGGTCGGTTCCTGGATTCTGCTCGCCGCCATCACCGGCGGGGTGGTGTGGTGGTGGGCCGCACGTGAACTCGCAGAGCGCGCCCGTTCTGTACCCGCCGGACATCTGTTGCCGTCGAAGGGTGTTCAGGGGCGGTTCCTGCTCGGCAACTACGGCGTCTACGTGGCCGGTGCCATCACGCCGTTGATCCTCCCGCCGATCGTGATCGGCAGGGTGGGCGCGGCGCAGAACGCCTATTTCTCCATCGTGTGGTCGCTGGTGAGCGCCGTACTCGTGTTGTTGACCATGCTGATCGGACCGTATGTGGCGGCGACGAGTACGGACTCGGCGACCGCCGACACCTCGGATGGCTCGTCGCTGAGACACACCCGCACCTTCGTCGCGACGCTGATCGGTGGAGCGAGCGCCGCAGCGCTGTGCCTGGCGTTCCTCGGTCCGATCATCCTGCGGATCGCAGGACCCGACTACGCCGAGTTCGGCACACCGCTGCTGCGGGTGGGTGCCCTGGCGCTGCCGCCCGCTGCGGTCGCCCTGTGCTTCGTGGGCGTGTGCCGGGTGCGGTGCAATCTGGCTCCGGCGCTGGCCGTCCAGATCGTCAGCGCGACCATCATGCTGACCCTCACCACCCTCTGGATCGGTGAGTACGGCCTCGTGTCGGCCGGTTGGGCGATGGTCATCGCCGAATCCACCGCCGCCGTCCTGGTGGCCGTGCCGTTGGCCCGGGCCGTGCTGGGCCTGGCTCCGCTGGCGCCTGCAGCATGATTCGGTAGTTGAGTCGGGATCCGCACGACCGTAACGGCGGCACCATGATTTGGTGGTTGAGCCGGGATCATATCGACTTTCAATGGCGGCACCATGATTTGGTGGTTGAGCCGGGACCGAGCCGGAAGGGCGAGGACCCGTGTCGAAACCTGGTGAGTCGACGGTGTTGGTGACCCGGTTGGACGTAGGTTACGTCGCGAGGTCGGCCGGCGGAGGTTTCGACTTGCAAGGGCGGCAACAAGATTTGGTGGTTGAGCCGGGACCGAGCCGGAAGGGCGAGGACCCGTGTCGAAACCTGGTGAGCTGACGGTGTTGGTGACCCGCTTGGACGTGGGTTACCTCGCGAGGTCGGCCGGCGGAGGTTTCGACTCGACTTGTCGCTAGTGGTTCGTTTCTGAAATTGTTTGACGGTTGGCCTTTTTCAGGATTTCATCGGCGGTCTTCGTCCAGACGAATGGATGTTTCCGATTGTTCCAGCCGGTGATGAATTGCCGGATCTTGGCGTTGAGGTCGGTGACGCTGGTGAAGATGCCGCGGCGGATCGCTTGCCGGTCGATGATCGCGAACCACACCTCGACCAGGTTGAGCCAGGAACCCGAAGTCGGGGTGAAATGGGTGTGGAACCTCGGATGCGCCTGTAGCCAGGCCCGTACTTCGGGGGTCTTGTGGGTGGCGTAGTTGTCCATGACCACGTGCAGCTCCTGGTCAGGGTAGGCGCGGTCGATCTGCCGGAGGAACGACAGGAACTCCTGGCGCCGGTGTTTCGGCTTGACCGCTGCGGTGACTTGCCCGGTCGCGATCTCCAACGCGGCGAACAACGTCGTCGTCCCGTGACGCTTGTAGTCATGGGTACGTCGTTCCACATCACCGGGCCGGACCGGCAGCATGGGGGCGGTCCGGTCCAACGCTTGGATCTGGCTTTTCTCGTCCACACACAGCACGATCGCATTGTCTGGTGGGGCCAGATACTCCCCCGACCACGTCGGTGACCTTGGCTACCAACTCCGGGTCGGTGGAGAACGTGAATGTCTCGGCTCGCCAGGGTTGTACCCCGTAGGCCCGCCATGCCCGGGCCACCGTGGCGTTACCGATACCGAGGTGCTCGGCCAGCAACCGTGAGGACCAGTGGGTGACCCCGTACTTCTTCGGTGGTGGCTTCAGAGTTGTGGTGATGATCCGTTCGGGATCGACATGTCGGGGTCGCCCGGACCGAGGGGCATCGTCGAGACCGCATATGCCTTGCTGGATATAGCGTTTACGCCACTTCCATACCGTTGTCGTGGTCGTTGCGGTTGCGTCCGCGATCGGTGCGTTCGCGAGCCCGTCAGCGGCCAGCAACACGATCCGGGCACGCAACGCCAGGCCCGAAGAGATCGTCGTGGCACGCGTCCACGACAACAACACATCCCGATCACCATCCCGAAGGATCAATGCTGGGGCCGGAGAATTAGCCATGCGGTAATTCTCACAAATCCACAAGAATTTAGGAACTAACGACACTAACCACTAGCGCTCCTCGTCGGCTCAACCAGCAATGGCAGCAACCGTATTGGGTTGAGACGGGCGTTGCCGAAACCCGGTGAGCCGACGGTGTTGGTGGCCCGGTTGGACGTAGGTTACGTCGCGAGTTCGGGCGGCGGAGGTTTCGACACGACTTGTCGCTAGCGCTCCGCGTCGGCTCAACCAGCAATGGTTGAACGGTGATCGATAGAAACCAGCACGCAGTGACACGGTGATTTGAGGCTTATGGCCCCAACCATCAACGGCGGCACCATGATTTGGTGGTTGAGCCGGGACCGAGCCGGAAGGGCGAGGACCCGTGTCGAAACCTGGTGAGTCGACGGTGTTGGTGACCCGCTTGGACGTGGGTTACCTCGCGAGGTCGGCCGGCGGAGGTTTCGACTCGACTTGTCGCTAGCGCTCTTCGTCGGCTCAACCAGCAAGGGCTGCAACAAGATTTGGTGGTTGAGTCGGGATCGACTCGCACCGGCGCAGCGTCTTTCGGCGAGTCTCTACTTGATCTGCACTGCGCCCGGTGTGGGTTTGCCGTATCCGGCGGTCAGGAAAGCCTTTTCGTCGTCGACGGGCTCGTAGACGGCGACCCAGTCGATCTCGACCTCGGCGCGCTCGGGGCGCGGTTCGTGGTCGTTGCACGGGTTGAGGCCCCAATCGGCGCGGCGCTCGCACGCACCGGCCTCCACCTGCAGACCCAGCCACATGGGGGTGCTCGGGACCATGTCCGCGGTGCGGACCTCGGCCCACACCTTGCCGTTGTGCAGATATCGGATGAGTCCGGGTAGCCACTCCACGCCGACGGTGTGCCACTCGGCGAAGTCCCCGGTGAGGTCGGCGTGCGCCTTCTCGTTGCTGCCGTCGGCCTTCCAGTGCACGAACGCCGACATCGCGTCGCGTTCGGAGGCGACGCTCTCGGCGAAGTCGATCTCCGGCGGCCACTGCTCGTTCTGCGGCCACAGCAGCATGTGATACGAGAGGTCCGCGGAGTGTTCGGCCCGCATCCGGATCTCCCAGCGCCCGTACTGCTGGGTGACGGGGTAGTTCGACACGCCGCCGGTCACCCAACCCGCCGAGGTGCGCTTGCCCGAGAGGGTGAGCACGCCGTCGCCGACCGACACCATCGTCTTGTCCCAGTGGCCCACCGGGTTTCCGCCGGGCCGGCCGGAGTAGGTGCTCCAGCTCGAGCCCAGGTCGCACCGATCGAAGGTGTCGACGAACGTCGATTTCCACAGCGTCGGGTCGACATCGGTCGGGGCCTGACCCGAGCCCTCCACCGTTCCGGTGCGGACGCAGCGATTGGTGGGCTCGGGGTCGTCGGCGAAGATCGCGCAACCACCGAGGAGCAGTGCGACAACCGCTCCGAGCGCCACTCCCAGCAGGCGTCGGCGAAGGGTCATGAGAGGGCCATGTCGATCAGACGGTGCAGGGTGAGACCTGCGGACAGGATGACCAGGATCGCCAGCACGATGCTGATCCGATGGGCCAGCGGGCCACGGCCTTCGGTGCCGCCGTCGCCGACCTGCACCTCCCGCAACACCATGCCGGCGGCGATCAGCAGTCCGCTGGCGATGAAGAACACGACGGTGAAACTCATCGGGTACCCGCCTCCTCGCGGCCGGTGGCCCGCAGGATCTCGATGCTGTCGGTCCGGGTGATCACCTCGTAGGCGCCCGATGCGACGAGCCCGTCGATCTGCGCCTGCGCCCGATCGGTATCGGCACCGTATTGCAGCGCAGACATTTTCATTCCCTGGTTCGTGATGTAGACGTAGTCGGGTGACCGCTCGGCGACACACTCGCCGAGGTTCTCGAGGCATTCGTTGGAATCGATGTAGGAGAACCGCGGGCCGGTGGGATCGAGGACCCGTCGGGGCGCGATCGTGTGGGGTGCGTGACCGATGCTCATCACCCGCGTCTCGGGTTCGACCGACTGGATGAAGTCCATGCTGAGGACCACTTCGTCACGGGTGGAGGCCTCGAAGGCCGTGTTCAGGCCGCGGTTGGTGGTCTCCAGGCAGCCCAGTGCGACGACGCCGAGCCAGATCAGCACCAGCCCGGCGATACGCGACCAGCGTGCCGGGTGGGGGATGGCGCGACGCACCATCGCGCCGACGGAGGCCAGTGCGAGCGCCGCATACGGGGCGAGCATCGGGGACGCCAGCAGGAACGAACGGATCACCATCTCGCCGCCGTAGCTCTGCAGGACAACGAGGAGAAATGGTGCGGCACTGAGCAATCCGCCGACCAGCCAGGCACGCGAGGAACGGTTCAGGCACCACCCGACAAAGGCGACCGCGGCGAACCCGCCGGAGGCCAGCATGCGGAGATACTGCATTCGCGTGTAGGTGGGGTCACCGTTGAGGCGATCGCTGACACCCGAACCCACCGACTGTCCCACCTGGCCGATGTCGTCGACGATCGACTGCATGTGACCGAACCAGAAGTCGGTGGCGCCGTAGGAGAACCATGCGGCGAAGATCAGGCCGGCCGCGATCCAGAGGGTGCGATAGCGGGTGGTGCCGGTGACGGCGAACGCCACCAGCGCCATCACGGTGAGGATCGGCGTCATCTGGTGAGCGACGACCAGCGCCGTCACGATCAGCAGCAGGACGATCTCCATCGCCAGGGTGCGGCCGGGCCCGTAACCGGGGACTCGCCCCGGGGTACGGCGCAGCAGACCGACGATCCGTCGGACACCGCGGGTGCCGGGGTCGGGCAGCGGGGCCGCGCGGAGTTGCCAGAGCAGCACGCCGATGATCGCGACGTAGCCGATCGTGGCCAGCGCCTGGGGGGCGAAGTAGTCCTGCTGATACCAGTTGAACCCGTGGTAGAGCAGCACCGCTACCCATGCCAGCCGCGCACGGCCGGTGATCGCGACCGCGATCGCGTAGAGCCCGAACGACAACGCGACCCCGGCCACCAGCGGAGCCCACACCAGCAGGTCGACGGTGTCGTCGAGGCCCGCCGCGGTCTGTACGTGCGCGAACAGCGAGAAGAAGCCGGCCCAGCTGAACCGGGCATCGATGTGGTCGGGAAGCCGATGTCCCTCGGCGAGCACGTTGATGAATCCGCGGTGGACGAACGATGTGGGGATCGAGGTCTCGCCGGTGGCGGCGCCGACCAGCATCGTGTTGTACACGACGGCCATCACCACACTCGCCGACAACACGATCGGATCGAGCCGGCGTGCGGTCACGCCGACGACGATCACGGCCGCGAGCAGACCGAGACCGACGAAGTACCAGATCGTGAGGTGGGCGATCACACCGAAGTGTCCGACGGTGAGGATGTCGAGCAGGTCGGCGGCGACGATGAAGCAGACCAGCGACGCGGCCAGACCGGCGAGTGAGAGCCAACGCCGAAGGGTCCAGTCGGCGCGACCGAGCCGCGACGACGGCGACCGGGTGGTCCCGGGCACCGATCGGAACGCCCACAGGCAGCCGAGCAACGATGCGACCGCGATGACCGCCTGGGTGACGAGCGGGTTCCACAGCTCTTGGATGATGGTGCCCTGGGTCACCAGGATCTGCGTGGACGTCGACACCGCGACGATGAGCACCGTCGACAACGCCCGACCCGGGACCCGCAGCGCCACCACGATCGGGATTCCCGGCAGCAGGAGCACTCCGGCGCACACGATCAGGGTCCGCGCCCAGGCCGGGGGTGCGTCGACCCCGGCCGCAACCAGGATGTCGACGACCACCAGGAGCGCGGCGAGGACCGCGCCGATCCACAAGGTGGTGCGAGGGTTCCACCCGTAGGCGACGACGCGGGTGTCGGCCTCGGGGGAGCCGGGACGTTCTGCGGTCTCCAGGGTCGCCGTCACCGCTGTGCCTCGGCGCGTCGGGCCGCGCGGTAGCGCAGGTGTCCGCGGACGAACAGGAACGGGCCGGCGAGATAACCGCGGAGTTCCCGGTGCCGGAGTTCGGCGGGCCACCCGTCACGGGCGAATGCCGACGCGGTCTCCTGGTCGGGGACCAGCAGCAGTTGCACCCCCTTCGGGAGGCGGGCCAGCACCGCGAACACGTGGCGGCTGAACAGCAGTTTGGTCAGGGCCGCCGACATCCCGGTGCCGTAGCCGTAGCTCTGCACGCGCAGGTCGTCCATGTTGTCGCGGTGGTAGTGCACCACGACGGCATTCGGGCGGTAGGCGATGGCGTCGCCGTCGAGGATCACCGCCCGCAGCACGTCGAGGTCCTCCCCGCCGCGGGTCGGGGTGCCGGTGCCCAGCCGTAGGTCGAAGCCGCCGATCCCGTCGAGAACGCCGGCGGCGAAGGCCATGTTGTTGCCGCTGCCGAACTGGCCCGCGGTGTAGGGGAAGAACGCATTGTGCGGTCCGGAGACGCCGGCGGCGAGGTGGGCGGGGTGCGGGTTCAGTGCCCAGATGACGTCGGCGGCGCCCTTGTCGAAGACCTTGGCGTTCTCGAACATCTCCTGCAACTGTGTCGGATCCTCGACGCCGATCACGCGACCGGTGACCACGGCGACGGTCCCGGTGGGGTCGTCGGTGAACGCGGAGACGATCTGGCTGACCCAGTCGCGGCGGGGTCGGGCGTCGTCGTCGGTGAAGGCGACGACCCGGCCGTGGGCGGCGTGGTTGCCGGCGTTGCGGGCGGCGGAGATACCCGGGACGGGTTCGTCGACGATCCGCAGCCGCGGGTCGGTGTGATCGGCGAGCAGGGCACGGGTGTGTCCGCTGGTGGGCCGGTTGTCGACGACGATCACCTCGATGGCCGGGTGATCCTGGGCGAGGGCGGCCTCGACGGTCTCGACCAGCAGGTCACGCCCGACGGTGGGGATGACGATGGACACGAGGTCGTCGCTGCGGATCGCCCCGACCGCGCGGCGGGGTGCGGAGCCGGTGTCCGATGCGGTGGTGCGGCCCCGCGGGGTCAGCATCTGTCGCACGGTGCCCGCGGCGGTACCGGCGACGGTGGCCAGCACGCCGATCAGCATCATGGCCAGCCGGGCGAGTGCGGTGACATCACCACGAACCAGCTGACCGAGGTAGCGGCCGACGCCGGAGCCGATGGTCCGCACCAGATAGGTGGCCTCCGCGGAGAAGGCATCGCCGGAGCCGGCGATCTGGCGCAGGGTGGCCTTGGACTTGCCTTCGTGGCGACAGCGGGAGATGAAGTAGCGCAGCGTCTCCCGTGACGGCGACACGGTGTGGTCGACGGCGAGGCCGGTGGTACGCAGGATGCGCCCGCCGGGGAAGGTGCGGTGCAACTCGATCCCCATCAGGGTCTCCTCGCAGCCGACGGGCAGGTCGTCGACGCGCCCGAGCCGGTCGGTGAACCCGCCGATCTTCTCCAGTTCGACGCGGCGCACCGCCATGGCGGCCCCGATCGGATTGCGGATGTCGGCGCCGTCGGCCGCGATACCGCGATAGTCGCAGCCCACCACCCAGCCGAACTCGTCGGGGAACCACCGCGGTGCGGCACCGGAGGCCCATGCCGGGTCCACCTGACCGCCGATCGCCAGGACGGCGGTGTCGGTGAAGGCGGCGCGGGCGGCGGCCAGTCCGCCGGGGCGCAGCACCGCGTCGTCGTCGAGGAAGACGACGACGTCCTGTGTGGCGTTGGCGACACCGGTGTTGCGGGCCCCCGACAACCCGCGGGTGCCGGTGTTGGCCACCACCGTGGCGCGGTCGTCGCCGGCCAGGCGGGCATCGAGTTCGGTGCGCAGTGCATCGTTGTGGTCGACCACCACCACGAGGCGGTCGCCGTCCTCGGTCTGGGCGAGGGCGGCGTCGATCGCACGGGTCAGCAGGTCGCGGCGGTCAGCCGTATAGCAACAGATGACCACGCAGACGCTGATGGCACGCGGGTGGGCAGAGGGCACCGGGAGGGCTCCAAACATCTCTTCGGAAACAATTCACCTGAACTGGCACTAAGGTGAGGCTAAGCTAGTGTAGTCGAGGCTATCGAATCGGTCATCCGGGGTGTCCGTTCGGGCCTGATCGTGCGCCCGGAGTGTGGCGCCGACCTCACGATTCCGGGGATCGCGACCCCGCCCCGTAGACTCGAACGTCGTGATCACCGCGACCGACCTGGAAGTCCGAGCGGGCGCCCGGACCCTGCTGTCGGCGCCCGGCCCTGCACTGCGCATCCAACCGGGCGACCGGATCGGGCTGGTCGGGCGTAACGGCGCCGGCAAGACCACCACTCTGCGCATCCTCGCCGGCGAGACCGAACCCTATGCGGGCACCGTCGTCCGCAGCGGGGAACTCGGCTACCTGCCGCAGGATCCCAAGGAGGGCGACCTCGACGTTCTCGCCAAGGACCGGGTCCTCTCGGCGCGGGGACTCGATTCGATCCTGCACGAGATGGAGAAGCAGCAGGCCCTGATGGCCGAGGCCGCCGACGACAAGGTGCGCGACCGCGCCGTCGCCAAGTACGGCCGGCTCGAGGAGCGGTTCTCCGCCCTCGGCGGCTACGTCGCCGAGTCCGAGGCCGCCCGTATCTGCAACAGCCTGGGGCTGCCCGACCGCGTCCTGGGCCAGCCGCTGCGCACCCTGTCCGGTGGTCAGCGTCGTCGAATCGAGTTGGCGCGCATCCTGTTCGCGGCCTCCGACGGTTCCGGCAAGTCCACCACGACGCTGCTGCTCGACGAGCCGACCAACCACCTCGACGCCGACTCGATCACCTGGCTGCGCGGATTCCTGCAGAACCACGACGGCGGCCTGATCGTGATCAGCCACGACGTCGATCTGCTCGCCGACGTGGTCAACAAGGTGTGGTTCCTCGACGCCGTGCGCGGTGAGGCCGACGTCTACAACATGGGCTGGAAGCGCTACCTCGACGCGCGTGCCACCGACGAACAGCGGCGTAAGCGCGAACGTGCCAACGCCGAGAAGAAGGCGTCGGCACTGCGGTCGCAGGCCGCCAAGCTCGGCGCCAAGGCCACCAAGGCCACCGCCGCACAGAACATGCTCAAGCGTGCCGAGCGGATGCTCGACTCCCTCGACGACGAGCGGGTGGCCGACCGCACCGCCAAGATCCGTTTCCCGGATCCGGCCCCGTGCGGCAAGACCCCGCTGATGGCGTCGTCGCTGACCAAGGCCTACGGTTCGCTGGAGATCTTCGCCGGCGTCGACCTCGCCATCGACAAGGGGTCACGGGTGGTGGTGCTCGGCCTCAACGGTGCCGGCAAGACCACCCTGCTGAAGGTGCTCGCGGGCGTCGAGACGCACGACACCGGGACCATCGAGCCCGGGTTCGGCCTCAAGATCGGTTACTTCGCGCAGGAGCACGACACCCTCGACGACGATGCGACCGTGTGGGAGAACATCCGCCACGCCGCACCGGATGCGGGGGAGCAGGACCTTCGCGGACTGCTCGGTGCGTTCATGTTCACCGGGCCACAGCTCGAACAGCCCGCCGGCACCCTGTCCGGCGGCGAGAAGACGCGTCTGACACTGGCCGGTCTGGTGTCGTCGGCGGCCAACGTGCTGTTGCTCGACGAGCCCACCAACAACCTCGACCCCATCTCGCGTGAGCAGGTGCTCGACGCGCTGCGCAGCTACTCCGGGGCCGTGGTGCTGGTGACCCACGACCCCGGTGCGGCGGCGGCGCTCGATCCGCAGCGCGTGATCCTGCTGCCCGACGGCACCGAGGACCACTGGAGCGACGAGTATCAGGAACTCATCGAGTTGGCCTGAGGACAGTACGCCTTCTTCAGGATGCCCTTGACGAGCTTGCCGGTGGGGGTGCGCGGCAGGTCGTCGACGAAGTCCACGCTGCGCGGGGCCTTGTACTTGGCGATCTTCGAGACGGTGAAGGCGAGCAGTTCGTCGGCCAGCTCGTCGGTCGGCGAGTATCCGGGGGCGAGCTGCACGCAGGCCATCGCCACCTCGCCGAGTTCGGCGTCGGGCACCCCGATCACGCCGACGTCGAACACCGCCGGATGGGTGACGAGGACGTTCTCGGCCTCCTGCGGGTAGATGTTCACCCCGCCGGAGATGATCATGAACGCCTTGCGGTCGGTCAGATACAGGTAGCCCTCGTCGTCGACGTAGCCCACGTCTCCGGTGGTCGACCAGTTGTCGTGCTGCGGGTGACGGGCCTGGGCGGTCTTGGCCGGGTCGTTGTGGTACTCGAAGGCGGCCTCTTCACGTTCGAAGTAGACCAGGCCGACCTCGCCGGTGGGCAGGTCGTTGCCCGCCTCGTCGCAGATGTGCACCACTCCCAGGAGTGCCTTGCCCACCGAACCGGGTCGTTCGAGCGCCTCCTGCGGGCCGATGAAGGTGGCGCCGGCGGCCTCGGTGGAGGCGTAGTACTCGTGGATCACCGGACCCCACCACTCGATCATCGCCCGCTTGACCTCGGCCGGACACGGTGCCGCCGCGTGCACGGCGATCTTCATGCTGCCGGTGTCGTACTTGGCGCGGATCTCGTCGGACAGCTTCAGCATCCGGATGAACATCGTCGGCACCCACTGGCTGTGGGTCGCGTGGTACTTCTCGATCGCCGCCAGGGCGTCCTCCGGATCGAATCGGTCCAGGAACACCACGGTGCCGCCGACAGAGTTGGTGACTCCGCAATACCGAAGCGGCGCAGCGTGATACAGAGGTGCGGGGGAGAGGTAGACGCTGTTCTCGTCGAAGCCGTACATCGGTGCGAAGATCGCGGTATAGGCGTCGGGGATCTGGTCGACCTGGCCTTGCGGCAGCGGGGTCTGGATTCCCTTGGGGCGCCCGGTGGTACCCGACGAGTAGAGCATGTCGGTGCCGCGCGGCTGATCGGTGCGCGGGGTGCGGTCGGCGGCGGCGAGCACGTCCTCATAGGACGTGAACCCGTCGATCTGTCCACCCCAGGCGATCCGGTGGCCGGGCTGGGCGAGCGTCGCGATCTCACCGGTGCGCGCGACGGCCGCCGCCACCGACGCGCCGGCGAGCACCACCTTCGCCGCGGAGTCGGTGAGGATGTAGTTGGTCTCCTCGTCGGTCAGGTGATGGTTGATCGCCGTGATGTAGAGGCCGCTGCGCAGGGCCGCCCAGTACGCCTCGAAGATGTGCAGATCGTTCTCCGAGACGACGGCGATGGTGTCCCCGGGGCGGAGGCCGAGACCCTCGAGGTGGTTGGCGAGCGCGGTGGAATTCTCGTCGAGTTCGCGATAGGTGAGCTGATCTCCCGTGGCGGCGCGGATCACGGCGGGCTTGTCGGGGGTGCGGGCGGCGAAGACTCCAGGGAACACACTCTCTCCTCACTGGGCGGGGCGACGGTACGGCTGATTCGTGACGTGGATCACCCGTAGTGGAACCCAGGTTATAGCGAGCGCTCAGTCAGTGGCGGGGAATCGCCGATGATGTTGTCCGGCCCGGTGTTCGGCCACGGGTTCTTCCGAATGACCGCGCGTGTCGTCCACTGTCGGACACGCTCGGTTTGGCCCTATTGTTCTCGGCATGCCGATCGATGTTCACGTGTTGGGCGCACTGCGCGTGCAGGTGGACGGTGTCGACGCCGCACTCGGCGGGCCGATGCCCCGGGCACTGCTGTCACGACTGCTGATCGCCGGCGGCGACACCGTCCCGGCCTCGGCCCTGATCGACGAACTGTGGCGTGGTGCACCGCCGCGTTCGGCCTCGGGCACCCTGCAGGGTTATGTCTCCACCCTGCGACGCGGCATCGAACCCGCGCACGGTCGCGAGACCCCGACGGTTCTCGTCCGCACCGGCGCCGGCTATGCCCTGCATCTGCCCGACGACGCCCTCGATGCCGACCGCTTCGTGGCGCAGGCCCGGCGTGGGCACACCGAACTGGCGGCCCGCCGCCCGGAGCAGGCCCGCGACCTGTTCGCCGGGGCCCTCGCCATGTGGACGGGCCGGGCCTACGCCGACGCGGAGGGGTGGGAGTTCGCCGAGGTCGAGGCCGACCGGCTGGAATCGTTGCGCGCCGACGCCGTCGACGGGCACCTCGCGGCGATGTCGGCATGCGGCGACCAGGAACTCGTCATCGCCGAGCTCACCAAACTGCTGCGGACCAACCCGCTGCGGGAGAAGTGGTGGGAGTTGCTGGCGCTCGCGCAGTACCGGGCGGGACACCAGGCCGAGGCCCTGGAGAGTCTCCGGCGTGCCCGTCGCGTCGTCGCCGACGAGCTCGGTACCGATCCCGGGCCGTCGCTGGTGGCCCTGCACACCGCGATCCTGCGACAGGATCCGTCGCTGTTGCCGACCCGACCGATCTCGGCCGGAACCGATTCCGCCGCGGCGGGTGCCGGCGCCGCTCACCCCGGCGCCGATGGCCCGGCCGCAGATCACGTCAGAATCGACCGCGGGACACCCCGACGTCACATCCCGACCGCACTGACCTCGTTCGTGGGCCGCGACGCCGAGGTCGCCGAGGTGACCGCGATGCTGCGCACCGAACGTCTGGTCACCGTCACCGGACCCGGCGGGATCGGCAAGACACGCGTCGCCCTCGCCGTGGCCCAGGGCCGGGCGGCAGACGGCGGGGAGACCGACGGGCCGTGGTTCCTGGAGTTCTCCGGTGCCCACGATCACGATGCCGTCGTCGACACCCTGGTGCGGGTGCTGCGGCTGACCGCCCCCGGCGGCCTCGACACCGTCGCATCCCTGCTCGCCGAACGCGAGACCCTGCTGGTCTTCGACAACTGCGAACACATCGCCGACGAGATCGCCAAGGCCGCCCTGGGTCTGCTCACCGCGTGCCCGCGGCTGTCCATCCTGGCGACGAGCCGGGTGCGGCTGGGCGTACCGGGTGAGTCGGTCTACGTGCTCGCCCCCCTGGCCGACGGTGCATCGCTGTTCGCCGAGCGGGCACCGGCGGCCGCCGGCTTCGAGAACCGCGGCGACATCATCGCCCTGTGCGATGCGCTCGACAACCTGCCGCTGGCCATCGAGCTGGCCGCGGCCCGCAACTCCGTGCTCTCCGTGCGGCAACTGCGTGAACGCCTCGACGACCGGTTCGCGATGCTCCGCCACGATCGGCGCGGGGCACCGGGCGCCGGCGGTGACCGGCACATCAGCATGGAGGCCGCGATCGATGCCTCGTACCGGGCGCTCGACGACTCGCAACGGACCCTGTTCGACGCGTTGTCGGTGTTCGAGGGCAGCTTCGACTTCACCGCCGCGGAGGCGGTGACCGGCCACGGGGTGCGGCTGCTGCCGGACCTCGAGGCGCTGATCGACTCGTCGATGGTGACCGTGATCGGTGGGGACCCGCGTCGCTACCGGATTCTGGAGACCCTGCGCCAGTACGCCCGCGAGCATCTCGCCGCCGACGTCGCCGCCGCGATCGACACGGCACATCTGGAGTGGGTGCGCGAGTTCAGCCGACCGGTGTTCGCCGGACTGCAGGGCCCCGACAGCCTCGGCTGGACCCGTCGGATCGACGTCGAGATGCCCAACATCCATGCGGCCCTTGTCCGCAGCCGCACCGACGACCCGGTGGCCTACCTCGAGATCGTCGGCAACATCGTGTGGTACTGGTACCGCCGCGGGCTGATCGACGAGGGGGTCCGGATGCTCGACCCGGTGGTCGCGGCCGCCGGCGACCCGGCGGTACCCATCGCTGTTCGGCTGCGCGCGCTGACCGGCGCGATGATGATCGCCTACCTGTGTGGCGACCTCGCCTCGCTGCTGTCGACGATGGGAGTCGTCGACGGGCTGATCGCCGACGGCGACCTGGGCCTGGAGACCCGGGAGGACCGGTTCGTCTTCGCCGATGCCACTCTGACGCTGGGCAACTTCCAGGCGGGGGCCGGACTGGTCGAGGAGGGGTCGGCACGGGCACGGGTGGCACTCGAGATCGCCGCCAGCGACGATCAGGGCTGGCTGGAGACGGCCGCCCGGATGGTGCTGGGCGCCGCGGCCTTCCGCGCCGGTGATCACGAGACCGCCGGCGTCGAGTTCACCCGGTCGGTGGAGATCGGTCGCGAGCGCGGACACGACTGGGTGGTCGGGTCGTCGCTGTGGATCCACGCCAAATGCGACATCGCCGGGGGGCGGATCGACGGACCCGCACAACGCAAACTCGCCGGACTCGTCGACATCACCCGCAGTACCGACGACCTCACCTCCTGGATGACCGCGATCGACACCCTGGCCTGTGTGGCGTTCCGCCGCGGTGATCATGCGACGGCCGCCCGGCTGCTCGGTGTGGTCGCCCGGCACACCGAGCGGACCGGGTACCGGCCCGATGCCATGGACATCGTCGACCTCGGTCCGTGGGTGGCGCAGATCCGCGACGAGGTCGACGACGACGTGTTCGCCGAACACCACGCGATCGGACGTGCACTCACCGATGCCGAGGCCGACGACTTCGTCGCCGCCTGCCTGTCCTGACGCCCGACGCGACCCGGACCGGAGCCGGCCGGGCCCACACCGGATCTGGGAGGGCCCGGACCTGACGCACACCCGACCCGACATGGCGGCGAGTATCGCGCCGTCCACTTGGAATCGGCTGGGAACGCCGGGGCCCGCAACCTCAGGCGACTCACAACCGGTGGCGGTGAGACTTCTCGCACCGAGCCGCCGCACCCGGCGGCCACAGTGGGAGAGGAGCCCACGATGGACCGTACCGATGTACACGTGAGCCGACCGGATGTGCCCCGACCGGATGTGCCCCGACCGGATGTGCCCCGACCGGATGTCGACGCGGACCCACGCGACCCCGGCCCGACCGGACCCGGCCGGCGCGGCACCGGGATTGTCCTGGCGGTCGGATCGGTGACCGTGGCCGTCGGGCTGTCGGCGGTCGCCGACACCGAGGGCTTCGGCATCGTGTCGATGCTCGGCGGGCTTGGCGCCCTGCTGTTCCAGATCGCGCTGCTCGCCCTGCTCCGGCTGCAGTACGCCGAGCGGGCGATGACGCGGCCGGGCGCCACGGGTTCGGTGGCGCGGATCGGCTACCTGATCCAGGCGGTACTGCTGTGTGGGGCGATCTGTTCGACCGTCCTCGACGCGTTCTGGCTGATCCACGGTTCGGTGCTGTGGGCGGTCTTCGACACGTGCTGGCCGCTGTCGATGCTGGGCATGGTGGTGATCGGGGTCCGCGTGGCGATCGCCGGCCGCTGGCAGGGATGGCTCCGATGGCAGACGCTGTTCGCACAGAGCTGGCTGCTGTGGGGCGTACCCCTCGCCGCGCTCGGCACCGCAGGGCTCTATGTGGGTGCTGCGCAGTTCGTACTCGGCTACGGGGTGCTCGGTGTCCTGCTGGCCACCCGGGGGCGGGATGTGGTCGCGCCGCTCGGGAACAACCCGGCCCCGGCGGACCGGTCATGACGACGGAGCGGGTCCCCCGGACCCGCGGCGAGGGCGTCGAGCACCCGATCGGTGACCGCGGCATCGGCGACGGTCAGCCGGAAGCCGTGGTCGCCCACCGTCCGCCCGTGCAGACCTGCCGCCGCCAGCAGCCGGCCCGCCGCCCGTCCCTGGGCGCCGGGCAGGTAGACGAAGTTGGCCTGGCTGACCGGCACATGCCAGCCGAGGGCGGTCGAGGTGTGCACCAGCCGGTCGCGCTGCGCACGCGTTGCGGCCACGCGCTGCGCGAGTTCGGTCCGGGCGGCCAACGCCACCGGAAGTGCCGCGGCCGCAGCAGAACTCACCGCGAAGGGCATCTCGAAGCGCCGGGTCTCGGTGATCACCGACGGATGTCCGACGGCATATCCGATGCGGACCGCGGCCAGGCCGTAGGCCTTCGACAGCGTCCGGAGGACGACGAGTTCCGACGACGCCTCGAGTAGTGCGCACAGGTCCGGCGGGTCCGTGCAGTACTCGACGTAGGCCTGATCGAGCAGGATCCGCACACCGTCGGGGCAGTCGGTCGCGTAGCGCCGCAATGCATCGCCGTCGACGCACGCCCCGGTCGGATTGTGCGGGGAGCAGATGATCACGGCGGCCGTCGCCGGTCCGATCGCGGCGCGCAGGGCGTGCAGGTCGGGACGACCCGCCGGGTCGGTACCGACCCCGACCAGCCGGGCGCCGAGCGCATCGGCGATCAACGCGAACCCGTCGAATGTGGGTGTGGCCGTGACGATCTCCGGGAACAGGACCCCACGCCGGGCCGCCCGGTCCACGGCGGCGGCGAGCAGCGTGTGCGCCACGGCGGTGCCGCCCGGTCCGACGGTGACGTGCTCGGGGGTCAGCGGGAATCCACAGGTCCCCGCGCCGTCGGTGTTCGCCCCGTGGGTATTCGGTCGGTGGGTGTTCGCCCCGTGGGTGGTCGGTCCGTCGGCGCGCAGGTGGTCGGCGACGACGCGTCGCGAGCGTTCGGGCCGGAACTCCGGATAGCGGTGGGCGGCATCGGCCGACTGCGCCAGTGCCCGGGTCACCGACGGCAACGGGGGGAAGAACGACTCGTTGAGGTCCAGCCGGACCGGCGGTGCGATGGTCACGACCTCCCGTTCCACCGCAGGGCGGCCGCGGCCGCATAGTCACCGGCGTGGGCGAAGGCCGCGGCCATGACCACCGAACCCGGCGCCACCCGGCCTGCGGTGATGGCCGCATCGAGGGTCATCGGGATTCCCACCGCGAACAGGTTCCCGCACGTGTCGAAGGTGTCGGGGTGTCGTTCCTCCGGGAGTTCGAGGGCCTCACGCCAGTTCCGGAGGAAGATCCGGTTGGGCTGGTTGGTGACCAGCAGGTCGAGGTCGGCGGGCCGGATCCCGATCTCGTCGGCCACCGCCATCGCCACCTCGGGCACCATCCGGTTGCCCCGGGCGAGCACCTTGGTGACCTTGGCCTCGGTGAACCCGACGTGGATCTGGCCGGGGCCGGCCTCCCAGTACTTGCGGTCGGGGTGGGCGACCGACGTCATGTCGCCGGAGTACTCGCCGAAGCTGCGCGAGGCGATGCCGAGTACCGGATTGGCGTCCTCGTCGAGGGTGACGACGGCGACCGCGGCGCCGTCACCGGGAATGGCGGCCTGCGCCTTTCCGCGCACCTGTTCCTGGGTGAAGATCTGGCCGGCGCTGTTCTGCGCCAGGCCGATCAGCGCCTTGCGACCGCGGCCGCCGCGCAACAGCGATCCGGCCACGTCGATCATGTGCACGAACGCCGCACAGCCACCGTTGTGAACGTCGAGGACCAGCGACGGGGTCAGGCCCAGCCGGTGTACCACCTCACCCACACATCCGCGGACCGGCACCTCGGGGAGCTGACTGTGGGTCAGCACGATGTCGACGTCGTCGAGATGGCCGGGCCCGTGCCGATCGAGCAGAACCCGTGCGGCGGCGACGATCATGTCGGCCGACGACTCGCCGTCGGCGGCGTGATGACGGAAGGCCGGCGCCCGGAACATGACGCTGTCGGCGAGGGTGTCGTCCTCGGCGAAGCCGGCGAAATACTCTGCCGGGACCCGATTCTCGGGCAGATAGGTCGCGAGGTCGGCCAACGCCACCGCCGTCGGATCAGGGGAGTGCAAGGCGGTCATGAACGCATCCAATCGGGGGTCAGGGGCAGTCCGGCGCGGTGCCGGTGCTCGGCGATGGCGGTGAGGTTGTCCAACTCGATCTGATGACCGGCCGCGAACATGTCCCACAGGTCCCCGACCCATTCCTCGCGTCCCTCGGGCGCGATCTTCGGGTAGGGGTTGGCGTCGTAGAAGGGATGGCGGCAGTTGTTCCACAACACCACCGATCCGGGCTTGTTCAGCACCAACTGGGCGTCGACCACGCGCATCAGATAGATCATCCACAGGTGCTCGCCCTGGTCCCAGGCGCAGTGGTAGTCGACGGTCATGGCGTCGGGGTTGGCGACGGTGCGGACGTAGAACTCGGTGTCGGTGGACAGCCGGTCACGACCCATCCACAGGTCGGGGGTTCCGGTCGGCCGGAGGTAGCGGGTGCTGTAGGTCCACTCCTCCAGCGAGCGGGTGTCGGCGAGCCACTCGTAGAGCTCGCGCGGGGGAGCGTCGACGTAGCCCTGTACCGGGCAGTAGCTGCCGTAGACCCGTTCGTGCGGATAGACCGACCGCATCATGTCGATCACCGTCGGCGTCATCTCGGCGCGGGTGTGGGTCTCGGCCCGGATCACGCCGTCGAGGGTGACGCCGTCGAGGTCGGCGAGCGGGGTCGACGATCCGGTAGGTGGTGGTGTCGCGGTCATGGGGTCCTCACAGGAAGGGGGCGAAGGGTGGGATCTCGTGTGCCGGGTTGTCGACGACGAGGCAGTTGGGTCCGGGTTCGGCGAACAGCTCGGCTGCGGCCGCGCGGACGGCGGCGGCATCGCCGGCGCGGCGGACCGACATCGTGGCGAACATCGCGTCGAGTCCGGCGGCGATGTCGGCCTCGCCGAATCGGTTGACGGTGGGAGTGCCGGGGAAGTACAGGTTCTCGCGCACCAGACACATGCCGTGGGCGTTGTTGTTCAGCACCACCAGGGTCACCGGTGCGCCGTACTCGACGGCCGTGTGGATCTCGAAGCCGTGCATCAGGAAGGCGCCGTCACCGGCGATGATCACCGTGCGCGGTACCCGCCGATCCCTTTCTCGGGCAGCGGGATCGGGGAGAGGCTCGCGGGCATCGGTGCCGATCGCGGCACCGATCCCGGCGGCGATCGCATACCCCATCCCGCCCATGCCGAGGGCGACGACGAAACGTCCGTCACCGAACGGCAGATGGTGGACGGCACTCGCGCCGGTGTTACCCGCATCGGCAAAAACCGTTGTCCCCGAGGGGAGTACGGCGCCGATGTGTTCGACCACCGTGCGCATGCTCGGGCCGGGCCCGGTGGCCGGGGTGGGGAGGTACTCGAGCGGATACCGGGTGACATGAGACGGGGTGGTGTCAGACGAGGTGCCGTCAGATGTGGTGGTGTGCAATGTGGTGGTGTGCGAGCTGATGGCGCCGGACCGTACCGGGTCCGACGGGATGCGTTCGCGCACGGCCCGGACGAGGGTGTCGAGCGCGGCGCGGAGGTCGTCGACCCCGATGGTCCGGTCGACGCCGGGGAGCCGCGGCGCGTATCGGCCCACATGGGTGATCACCGTGTCGTGCAGCGCCGCGTCCAGACCCGCGCGGTCGGTGGCCGACAGACGGCAGCCGATGGCCAGGCAGACCTCGGCCTCCTCGACGGCCCGGTGCGCCGACGGATGTCCCATCACGCCGGTGACCCGGCGGTGCGGTCGGTGGCGAGATCGCGCCCGCCCGGCGACACCACATGGGCGGCGTCGAGCACCGTGAGCAGCCCGGCGAGCTCGGCGAGCGGTCGGGCGCGCGAGGCCTCCTCACCGGTCCACACGCAGATCCGGGCGCCGTCGGTCACGGCCCGGGCCAGGTCGTCGGCGAGGGAGTCGATCTCGGAATGCGGAAGTCGGGCGTGCGGCGTCGCCGGCGGGGGCGTGCCACCGGACGGCGGCACCGACGGCAGCATCGCCGCCTGCACGTCTTTGGGCAGCACCAGCGCGGCGGGTAGACCCGACCGCAGGACCGCCGACACCTCGTCGTAGGCGTCGTCGATCCGGGTGGGATCGTCGACGACGCGAACCGCCCCCACCACCCCGGACAGCACCCGCGCGATGTCGGGGGTGTCGGGGAACGATGCCATGTCCTGGAACGCCCCACGGCCGACGCCGGGACGTGGCGCCGTACCGACGAGGGCGAGGACCGGAACCCGGCTGTCGTAGGACCCGGCCAGTGCGGCGACCACATTCATCGCGCCACCGCCCGAGGTGGTGACGACGACGGCAGGTGTGCCGGTGATGCGCACCAGGCCGTCGGCCATCGCACCCGCGCCGAACTCGTGTTTGGCGACCACGACGCGGAGGCGGTGCTCGAGTGCCGCTGCGTCGAAGAGGTCTTCGGAGTTGGCGCCGTGCGCACCGAAGATCGTCGTCACCCCACTCGCGGCGAGCCGGGCCATGAGGTGATCGGCGAGCCGCGTCATACCGGGTTCGTCAGGCCCGGAGATGTCGCGGCCGGCAGGCCGGGAGGTGGTGGCGTCCGCCGGCGTCGAGCCGGACCCGGAGGCCGCTCCGATGATCGTCATCGGACCGCTCAGCGTCGGCCCAGGAACCGGTCCATCGTGCGTTCGGCGAGCGCGGTGATGGTCAGCGACGGATTGACCAGGCCGACGGCGCCCGGCGCGAACGATCCGTCCACGACGTAGAGGTTGTCGTATCCCTTCACCGCACCGTCGAGGGTCGCCGCCTGACCGGCCACCACACCGCCCAGGCCGTGGAAGGTGGCACCGGAGCCGAAGCCGGAGGTCCGGTCATGGATCGGAATGCCGTTGTGCGGGCGGCCGAATCGGGACTCGGTGCGCTCGTGGAACTGCTTGGCGAAGGCGATCGCCCGACGGTCCAGGACGCTGGTCTCGGCCGGATGCGGGTAGTTGAGCGTGGTGCCACCGGTCGAGCGGTCGTAGTCGATGGTGCCGCGCTCGTCGGTGTGGACCTGGATGAGGTGGGTGGTGGCCAGCGATCCGGCGGGGGCCGGGAACGGGCTGGCCTGGTAGATCATGGTGGCCGGACCGCCGGGCATCCGCTCCTCACGGATCCGGGCATAGCCGGGACCGCCCTGGATCGGGCCGTGCTGGTCGCGCAGTGCGGTGCGCACGATCAGGAAGTCGCCGTTGCCGCCGAAGCCGTTGCCGATCTTCGGGGAGAGCCGGGGGAGTGTGCCCTGCGCCCGGGCACGGACGAGCAGTGAGGTGGTGTGGAACGAACCGGCCGCCAGGAACAGGTGATCGGCCTCGGCGGTGACGATGCGCACCGTGCGGCGGGCGTCGTCGATGAGCCGTGCCTTCACCACATATCCGGGGCGACGTGAGCGCTCGCGGATCTCGAAGACCTCGTGCATCGGTTTGATGGTCACGAAGCCGGTCCGCTCGGCCGCGGGCAGATAGTTGCGGTCGACGGAGTTCTTGGCGCCGCTGTTGACGCCGTAGGAGATGTCGCCGGTCGACATGCCGGCCGGGGCACGGCCGGCGAGTTCGGCGCGCACACGATCCCAGTCGACGGCGTACTCGACGAACTCCGGTCGAATCCCGTAGCGCGACACGACCTTCAGCCAGGAGCGGGCGCCGACGTAGTTGGGGTGGGCCAGGATGTCGTCGGGGACGCCGCTGGTGCCGAGCACCCCGCGGGCCCGCGGATAGTAGGTCCGGGCGAGCTCGTCGTAGTCGGAGCCGCCGGGGAAGACCTCGGTGAAGTCGTCCTTGTCGGGCTGGAGGGTGAACGCGCCGAACACCAGCGAACCGCCGCCGACGCCCGCACCGTGGACCGATTCGAGACCGTTGCCGCGGATGGTCTCCAGCACGCCGGGATAGGGCTGTACCGGCACGCGGCCGACGCTGGAGATGCCTGCGGAGGTGTCGAACCACGCGGCCCGGCGATCCGGGTTGGTGAAGGTGGCAAAGGTGTTGCCGTCGGGGCGGATCGGCCAGCGCCGGCCCCGCTCGAACACCGTGGTGCGGATGCCGGCCTCGCCCAGACGCAGCGCGGCGACCGCGCCGCCGAAGCCGCTGCCGATCACGATCGCGGTGGGGCCTTCGGCCGCATGCGCGGCGCCGGACATGGCGAGTGGGCCGGAGAGGGCACCTGCTCCGACGCCGGTGGCGCCGAGCACGCCCAGCCCGGCCGCGCCGCGCAGGAGTGCGCGGCGGGCCAGGGAGGGATTCATCGAGAAGTCTGAATGCACCCTGTGAAGTTAGCCAGAAAAACGACTTAGGGGAACCTAAAGTTAGGACCGGCTATGTGATACATGTCACTGGCGTTCAGGGAATGCCGTTCCGGGCGTTCCGACGGGTCAACGCGACACCCGCACCGACTCCTCCACGAGGTCGAGGACGGCGTGGAGATCGTCGGTGGGCTGGCCGGTCGCCAGCCGGGTGATGAGTCCGTCGAGCACCAGGTCGAGGTACTTCACCAGGACCTCGGTGGGTACGTCCTCACGCAGCCGCCCCGACGCCCGGCCGCGTTCCAGCCGGTCCAGGGTGGCCTTCTCCAGATCGGCCGAATGGCCGAGCCAGGCATCGCGAAAGCTCTTGTCCGTCCGTAGTTTTCGTGCGATCTCGAGTCGGGTTCCGAGCCAGTCGAAGTCCTGCGGATGTGCCAGGACGTCCCGCATGACCTGCACCAGACCGGCCTCGGCCGCCACGTCGGCCATCCGTTCGGCGTCTTCCTGCGCAAGCGCGAGGAACAGCGCCTCCTTGTCCTTGAAGTGGTGGAAGATCGCACCCCGGGACAGGCCGGTCGACTCTTCGATCCGTTTGACGGTCGCACCGTCGTATCCGTACTCCGCAAAGCAATGCCGCGCGCCGTCGAGGATTTCCCGACGACGCGCGGCAAGGCGGTCATCGCTGACCTTGGGCACCTACATGCTCCTCGGTCAGCTCTTGATCATGTTGCGCAGCACGTACTGCAGGATGCCTCCGTTACGGTAGTAATCCGCCTCTCCGGGGGTGTCGATGCGCACCTTGGCGTCGAACTCGACGGTCGAACCGTCCTGCTTTGTGGCGGTGACCTTGACGGTCTCCGGGGTCCGGCCCTCGTTGAGCGCGGTGATGCCCTCGAAGTCGAAGGTCTCGGTGCCGTCGAGTCCCAGCGACTTGGCCGACTCGCCCTCCGGGAACTGCAGCGGGATGACGCCCATACCGATCAGATTCGAGCGGTGGATGCGCTCGAACGACTCGGTGATGACCGCGCGGACGCCCAGCAGGCTGGTGCCCTTGGCGGCCCAGTCACGCGAGCTGCCCGAACCGTATTCCTTGCCACCCAGGACGACCAGCGGGATACCGGCCTTCTGGTAGTTCTGCGATGCGTCGTAGATGAACGCCTGCGGTGCACCCTCCTGGGTGAAGTCGCGGGTGTAGCCGCCGCTCACACCGTCGAGCAGCTGGTTCTGCAGACGGATGTTGGCGAAGGTGCCGCGGATCATCACCTCGTGGTTGCCACGACGCGAACCCAGCGAGTTGTAGTCCTTGCGGGCCACACCATGGGAGTCCAGGTACTGCGCGGCCGGGGTCCCGGGCTTGATCGGGCCGGCCGGGCTGATGTGGTCGGTGGTGACCGAGTCGCCGAGCAGTGCGAGCACGCGGGCGCCCTTGATCTCGGTGACCGGGGACGGCTCGAGTGCCATGCCGTCGAAGTACGGCGCCTTGCGGACGTAGGTCGAGTTCTCGTCCCACGCGAAGGTGTCGCCCTCGGGGGTGGCCAGGTTCTGCCAGCGGCTGTCACCGGCGAAGATGGTGGCATAGGACTTGCGGAACATGTCCTGGCTGATCGCCGACTTGATGGTGTCGTCGATCTCCTGTGCCGACGGCCAGATGTCCTTGAGGTAGACGTCGTTGCCGTCGGTGTCCTGGCCCAGCGGGTCGGCTTCGAAGTCGAAGTCCATGGTGCCGGCCAGGGCGTAGGCGATGACCAGCGGCGGCGACGCCAGGTAGTTCATCTTCACGTCGGGGGAGATGCGTCCCTCGAAGTTACGGTTGCCCGACAGCACCGCGGTGGCGGTCAGGTCGTTGTCGTTGATCGCCTTCGAGATCTGCTCGGGCAGCGGGCCGGTGTTACCGATGCAGGTGGTGCAGCCGTAGCCACCGAGGAAGAAGCCGAGCTTCTCCAGGTACGGCCAGAGGCCGGCCTTCTCGTAGTAGTCGGTGACGACCTGCGAACCCGGCGCCATGTTGGTCTTGACCCACGGCTTGGTGGACAGGCCCTTCTCGACCGCGTTGCGGGCGAGCAGGGCGGCACCGAGCATGACCGACGGGTTGGAGGTGTTGGTACACGAGGTGATACCCGCGACCACGACGGCGCCGTGGTCGAGGATGAACTCGCCGCGCTCCTCGTCGACGACCTTGATCGGCTTGGTCGGGCGACCCTCGGAACCGTTGGCGGCCGACTGCACGACCACCGCGTCCTCTTCGGCGAAGGTCAGCTCGGCCGGATCGGAGGCCGGGAAGCTCTCCTCGACGGCCTCGTCGAGATTGGTGTGCTGCGGGGTGTTGCCCTCTTCCACGTAGTTGTGGATGTCCTTGCGGAAGGCGATCTTCGACTCCGACAGCAGGATGCGGTCCTGCGGACGCTTCGGGCCGGCGATCGACGGCAGGACCGAGCTGAGGTCGAGTTCGATGTACTCGGAGTACACCGGCTCACGCTCGGGGTCGTGCCACATGCCCTGTTCCTTGGCATAGGCCTCGACGAGTGCGAGCTGCTCGTCGCTACGACCGGTGAGACGCAGGTAGTTGATGGTCTCGCCGTCGATCGGGAAGATCGCCGCGGTCGAACCGAACTCGGGGCTCATGTTGCCCAGGGTGGCGCGGTTGGCGAGGGGGACCTCGGCGACACCGGCGCCGTAGAACTCGACGAACTTGCCGACCACACCGTGCTTGCGCAGCATGTCGGTGGCGGTGAGCACCACGTCGGTGGCGGTGACGCCGGGCTGGATCTCGCCGGTCAGCTTGAAGCCGACGACGCGGGGGATCAGCATCGAGACGGGCTGGCCCAGCATGGCCGCCTCGGCCTCGATACCGCCGACGCCCCAGCCAAGGACGCCGAGTCCGTTGACCATGGTGGTGTGCGAGTCGGTGCCGACGCAGGTGTCGGGGTAGGCCTGGCCGTTACGGGTCATCACGGTCGGCGCCAGGTACTCGATGTTGACCTGGTGGACGATGCCCATGCCCGGGGGGACGACCTTGAAGTCGTCGAAGGCGCCCTGGCCCCACCGCAGGAACTGGTAGCGCTCGCCGTTGCGCTCGTACTCGAGGTCGACGTTGCGCTCGAGGGCGTCGGAGCGGCCGAAGACGTCGAGGATCACCGAGTGGTCGATCACCATGTCGGCCGGGGACAGGGGGTTGACCTTGCTGGGGTCGCCGCCGAGTGCGGTGACGGCCTCACGCATGGTGGCCAGGTCGACGACACAGGGCACGCCGGTGAAGTCCTGCATGATCACGCGGGCCGGGGTGAACTGGATCTCGGTGTCGGGCTGGGCGTTGGGGTCCCAGTTCGCGAGTGCGTTGACGTGATCGGTGGTGATGTTCGCGCCGTCTTCGGTGCGCAGCAGGTTCTCTGCGAGCACCTTCAGTGAGTAGGGCAGGCGCTCGGTGCCGGGTACGGCGTTGAGCCGGAAGATCTCGTAGGACTTGTCGCCCACCTCAAGGGTGCCTCGGGCGCCAAAGGAATTGATACTCACTTCTATCCACTCTCCTCTGGCCGGCGGGCTGCGCCGGCGATGCTGTTCGGTCCCGGGCGACGGAACCGGGACGGCTGTGGCCGTCACCGACGAACGCGGCCGGGTAGCCCGGTTCGTCGACTCTGACCATCACCCGACGGGCTGCGTCGGGGTCGTGCTGTACTCGGTGTCTCATCCAGCGACCACGGCGCTACCCGTGGCGACGTCCTCATTCTAACAGTACGCTCGTACTGCTAACAAGGCGGACACGCCGATGAAACGCGCCGGGGGTGGCCCCGGATGCTCACGACGATCCCATTTTGTCGTACCGTGCTGAGCGAGGTTCGACTACGGGTCACCTCACCCGGACATTTAATGATCGTGAAACGTCTTCGCCACCCCGACCCGGCGAAACGGCGCACCCGACGAGTGAGGAACCATCGCCGTGAGTCCTGAGCCCCTCGCCGAAGGACCGCTCTCTGGCCGATCACCGTCCGACGGACCGCTGGTGCTCGCCGCGCCGGTGCCCGGCTCCACCTGGGAGCCCCCGGGCGATGTCGACCTCGCCGCGATCGCCGCGACGTTGAAGACCGATCACGTGTGGGGTCCGGCCGATCAGGTGCCGGGTCTGGAGAAGATCGTCTCCGACGCCCGGGCGCAGGGCCACGACATCAACATCGTCGTACTCACCGAGAAGATGCCCCGCTTCACGCTCTATCGCGACATCGCCACCGAGCTCCAGCACGAGGTGGGGGGCACCGTCCTGGTCCTCGGTCCGAATGCGGTCGGCAGCTCGTCGTCGGAGTTCAGCCGTGTGCAGCTGGAGGAGTCCACCGACAACCTCAGCCTGAGCAACCCCACCCAGGCCGCACGCGACATGGTCGACTACATCACCGATCCGGGGGTGAACTACACGCTCGTCACGATCGTGCTGATCGTGGTCGTCGCCATCGGGGCCGTCCTCGGCCGGCTGCGCACAGTGCGTCGGCGCCGGGATGCGGGGGAGCCGGGGGGCCAGACGGCTCCGGTGTCCGTCGGCCCCGCGGGCACCGACGGTGAGACGTCCGACGGGCCGGCCGGGCCGCGCTGACCGATCCCTCCCGCATCCAACCGGTACTCAGCCGGGGTTCACCGTGTGCTTTGCGCAGGATTCGACGGTGCACTTCCGCGGGGTCCGCGCTGCGCTTCGCGCGGGGTGTTCGGCAAGAGCTCGGCGTGGGCCGTCGGTGATCTCGCCGACGACGTCGGATGTTGCGAATTCTTTATCTGAACCGATTCGAGGTTCTTTCGGCAGTTCACGCCGATTTGTGCAGGTAATCACGCCGCTGTAATTCACCACAGTGGTTTTCCCCTGTGGCAAATGTGACGTACGGTTCCAATGTCACTTGTGGTTCGGATGTAGTCCACCGCGTCACATGTGATGTGTGTTGCGCATGGGGGTGCAGCGCTGATCGGGCCGGATGGCGAGGGAGTTCACTAGTGAGGCGACGAACCACTTCAGTGGTCCGCTCGATGCACGCTCGCGTCGTCGTGGCACTCATCGCCGCGGCCACCGCCGCGGTCGGCACCGTCGGACCCGCGTCGGCCGCCCCGTCGAGCGCACCCACATCCCCGGTGTCGTCGTTGATCAATCAGATCGCCCAGGTCAATCAGAACCTCAGCGACCTCGACCAGGCCGTCGCGCTCCGCCAGGAAGAGGTCAATCGCTCGGTCGTCGATTACCAGAACGCCCTGGCCGCCCAGCGCCTGGCACGCGTGGCCGCCGACAACGCCCAGAGCTCGCTGACCAAGGCCACCCAGGCCACCGCAGCCGCCCAGAAGCGGTTCGACGACTACGTGCGATCGATCTACCTGCGGGGCGGCAACCAGGGCACCATGGCCGAGTACCTCTCCTCGGACGACCCGGATGCCGTACTCGGCCGGGTCAGCGTGATCGATCAGGTCGGCCGCGAACAGCAGCAGACCATCCGACGCCTGCAGGTCGCCCGCAACCAGCAGGCCAACGACGTCGCCGCGCTCGAGGCCACACGGCGTCAGACCTCCTTCGCCACCGAGAGCGCCGAACAGCGTCGCGACGCGGCGGTGGCCTCGGTGTCGCAGGCCCGTGAGGCGATCGCCGATCAGCAGAAGAAGCGCGTCGCGCTGATCACGCAGCGCGACGAGACCCAGAAGCGACTCGACGCACTGCGCGGGACCGTCCGGCCGACCCCGGCGGCCGACCCCGCGCCGACAGACCTTCTGACCGGCCTGTTCCGAGCCCTGCCCGGACAGCCCGACCCCGGTCCCGTCGCCCCGGCCCCCAACCAGGCGGCCGGCGACAACGACAGCATGCAGGTCGCCGCCGAGGCCGCCGCCCGACTGGCCCTCGACGTCACCCAGAAGGTGCTCTCGGCGCTCGTCGGACAGGCGCAGGTGCCGCACTCGGAGCTCCTCGACGAACTCGGCGTGGGCGGCGCGGGCCTGGGCAGCGACGGCGGGGACACCCTGAGTTCGCGCCTCGGCACCGGCAGCCTCGGCTCGATCTTCGGCAGCTCGGGTGGCGGCGGCGGCGCGGTCCGCCCCGGACTCCGTGGTCCGCAGGCCGTCGAGATCGTGGTCAACCGAGCGCTCTCGCAGCTCAACGTCCAGTACGCCTGGGGCGGCGGCGACGCCAACGGACCCACCCAGGGCATCCGCGACGGTGGTGTCGCCGACAGCTACGGCGACTACAACAAGATCGGCTTCGACTGCTCTGGGCTGATGATCTACGCCTTCGCCGGTGTCGGCATCGAGTTGCCGCACTACACCGGCTACCAGTACACCTCCGGCCCGCAGTTCCCGCTGTCGCAGATGCAACGCGGCGACATGATCTTCTACGGCCCCAACGCGAGTACCCACGTGGCCCTCTATCTCGGCGACGGCAAGATGGTGGAGGCACCCCAGTCCGGCGACGTCGTCAAGGTCTCGCCGCTGCGTACCGACGGCGCCATGCCCAACGTCGTCCGCCTGCTCTGACGGCCGGCGCGCGCCCACGCGCTTGTTTCACGGCCGACCCCATCGCACGGCCGACCCGATGGCACGGCCCGTCCGGCCCGAATGGCCGGATGACGAGCCGTGGTCGAGGTGTACCCACCGACGGCCCGGTACCCGCCGGCGGCCGTCATCCGGCGCGCCGACGCGCCATCGGGCTTCGTGGCGAGTTCTCAGGCCGCGCGGCTAGGCTGGCACACGATGCCCACGGCACCGGCGACGGTGACCCGCGGCAGTCCAGGTGACGGTGACGTGCGATGCACGGCGTCCGTCGCGCCACGGAAGGACAGGAGCAAGGGTTGACCTCACATCCCAGTGCCGAGTCGCAGGCCACTGCCGTCACGGGCAAGGGTGCCGCGGGCGAGGGGGGCCTCGCACTGAGCGAATCCGACGTGAAGCTGCTCGAGCGGGCCATCTACGAGGTCAAGCGCGTCATCGTCGGCCAGGATGAGCTCGTCGAACGGATCCTGGTGGGTCTGCTCGCCAAGGGGCACATCCTGCTCGAGGGTGTGCCGGGTGTCGCCAAGACCCTGGCCGTGGAGACCTTCGCGACGGTCGTCGGCGGCAGTTTCTCGCGCGTGCAGTTCACCCCCGACCTGGTGCCCACCGACCTCATCGGTACCCGCATCTACCGGCAGGGCCGGGAGGAGTTCGACACCGAGCTCGGTCCGGTGGTGGCCAACTTCCTGCTCGCCGACGAGATCAACCGCGCGCCCGCCAAGGTGCAGTCGGCGCTGCTGGAGGTGATGGCCGAACGGCATGTGTCGATCGGCGGCACCACCTACCCGATGCCCGAGCCGTTCCTGGTGATGGCCACCCAGAACCCGATCGAGAACGAGGGCGTGTACCCGCTGCCCGAGGCGCAGCGCGACCGCTTCCTGTTCAAGGTGCTCGTCGACTACCCGTCGGTGGAAGAGGAGCGCGAGATCGTCTACCGGATGGGCAACGTGCCGCCGAAGGCCTCGCAGGTCCTCGATCCGGCCGCGATGATCCGGTTGCAGCAGACCGCCGCGAACGTCTTCGTCCACCATGCGCTGGTCGACTACGTGGTCCGCGTGATCAACGCGACCCGCCGGCCCGCCGAACTCGGCCTCACCGAGGTCGACACCTGGCTGTCGTACGGCGCCTCACCGCGTGCGACGCTGGGCATCGTGGCCGCCGCCCGCGCCCTGGCGCTGGTGCGGGGCCGCGACTACGTGATCCCGCAGGACGTGGTCGAGGTGATCCCGGACGTGCTGCGTCACCGTCTGGTGCTCAGCTACGACGCGCTGGCCGACGAGGTGTCCGCGGACGCCGTGATCACCCGCATCCTGCAGACCGTCGGACTGCCCCAGGTGGGTGCGCAGTCGGTGCCTGCCCCGGCCGGACCGGTCGCCGGATACCCCCAGAACCCGCCTGTGCAGAACCCGGCTGTGCAGAACCCGGCTGCCCCCGCGGCGCCGAACGGCTATCCCGGCGCGGTGAACCCGACGGCCCCGGCGGACCGGACGTCCGTGCAGTATGGCGGCTAACCGCGATCTGCCGTCGTTCGGCGCAGGTCTGCTCGAGGAGCCGCAGCTGACCGCTGCGTTGCGGATGCTCGAGCTCACCGTCCGACGCAAGCTCGACGGCGTCCTGCAGGGTGAGCACATCGGTCTGATCCCGGGTCCGGGATCGGAGCCGGGGGAGGCGCGCGCCTATCAGCCCGGCGACGACATCCGGCGCATGGAGTGGTCGGTCACCGCACGCACCACCCAGCCGCATGTCCGGCAGATGATCGCCGACCGCGAGCTCGAGACGTGGATCGTCGTCGACGCCTCGGCCAGCCTCGACTTCGGGACCGTCAACTGCACCAAACGCGATCTCGCGGTGGCCGCCTCGGCCGCGCTGGTGCACCTGACCGCCGGTGGCGGCAACCGCCACGGCGCGATCGTCGTGACCGGTGACCAGGTGGTGCGCATCCCGGCACGTGCCGGTCGTGTGCACGACCAGCACCTGCTCAAGGCGATCGCCACGACGCGTCGGGCGGCGCCCGGTGTGCGGGGCGATCTCAAGGCGGGGATCGAGGCCCTGCGCCGGCCCGAGCGGCGCCGCGGCCTGGCGGTCGTGGTCAGCGACTTCCTCGGCCCGATCGACTGGGAACGGTCGCTGCGTGCGATCGGCGCCCACCACGAACTGCTCGCCGTCGAGGTCCTCGACCAGCGTGACCTCGAACTGCCACCGGTCGGTCAGGTGCGTCTGGCCGACCCGGAATCCGGTGAGGTCCGCGAGGTCACCGTCACCGAGACCTTGCGCCGCGACTTCGCCGGCGCCGCCCGCGAACACCAGCAGAAGGTACGTCGCGTCGTGCGCAGCTGTGGCGGTCCGGTGCTGTCCCTGCGTACCGATCGGGAGTGGCTCACCGACATGGTGCGATTCGTCGGCGAACGCCGCCGCGGACTCGCCGCAGGGGTGGGGTAGCCGACGATGTTCTCCAACCCCTGGTGGCTGCTGCTCGCCCTGCCGGTGCTCGCGGTGGTCGCCGTCTACGTCTACATCCTGCGGGAACGCCGCCGGCGCGCCCTGCAGTTCGCCAACCTCGAGGTCCTCGACCGGGTCACCCCGCCGGAGAACCGCTGGGTCCGCCGCCTGCGACATGTGCCGCTGGCCGTGCTGCTCGTGGCGCTGCTGCTGATGGTGGTGGCCGCGGCCGGTCCGCAGGCCGAACGCAAGGTCCCCCGCAACAAGGCCACCGTCATCCTGGTGATGGACGTCTCGCGGTCGATGGAGGCCACCGACGTCGCGCCGTCGCGGATCAAGGCCGCCCAGGCGGCCGCCAAGAAGTTCGCCGACGAGCTCACCGACGGCATCAACCTCGGCCTCATCTCGTTCGCCGGGACCGCGTCGAGCCTGGTCACGCCGACCCCCGACCACGCCGCCACCAAGGCGGCGGTGGACAAGCTGCAACTCGCCGACAAGACCGCGACCGGAGAGGGCATCTTCGCCGCGATCCAGCAGATCCAGACGCTGAACTCGGTCCTGGGTGGGCAGGCCGGGGCGCCGCCGGCACGCATCGTGTTGCTCTCGGACGGCAAGCAGACCGTCCCCGACGACGAGAACGACCCGCGAGGGGCGTTCACCGCGGCCCGCAAGGCGAAGGAGGAGAACATCCCGGTCTCGACCATCTCCTTCGGCACCAAGACCGGCACCGTCGACCTCGACGGCGACCGAGTCCCGGTCCCGGTGGACGACGAGTCGCTGCGGGAGATCGCCAACCTGTCCGGCGGTACCTTCTTCACCGCGTCCAGCCTCGACGAACTGAACAAGGTGTACGAGACGCTGCAACAGGAGATCGGCTACGAGATGCGCAAGGGTGACAACTCCCGCCCGTGGATCATCGCCGGCACGATCCTGGCGATCATCGCGGTGGTCGGGTCCCTGCTCGTCAACCAGCGGGTGCCGTGATCGCCTCGGTCCATGTCCGACCTGGGCGCCGGGCACACAGGTCGGACCGATAGGTTGGTGGCCATGTCTGAGAGCAACGAAACCTCCACCGGGCAGCCGTCCCGGTCGGTGCTGGTGACCGGTGGCAACCGTGGGATCGGGCTGGCGGTGGCCCGGCGCCTGTCCGCCGACGGTCACAAGGTGGCCGTGACCCACCGCGGATCGGGTGCCCCCGAGGGCCTCTTCGGCGTGCAGTGCGATGTCACCGACACCGCCTCCGTCGAGCGTGCCTTCGACGAGGTCGCCGAGCACCAGGGACCGGTCGAGGTACTCGTCGCCAACGCCGGGATCACCGACAACATGCTGCTGATGCGCCTCACCGAGGAGCAGTTCAGCAGCGTCCTGGATGCCAACCTGACCGGCGCCTTCCGTTGTGCCAAGCGCGCCACCAAGGGCATGCAGCGGGCCAAGTGGGGTCGCATGATCTTCCTCGGCTCGGTGGTCGCCACCTCGGGCGTTCCCGGCCAGGTCAACTACGCCGCCTCCAAGGCCGGCCTGATCGGTATGGCCCGCTCGATCGCGCGTGAGCTGGGCTCCCGCAACATCACCGCCAACGTCGTCGCCCCCGGTTTCATCGACACCGACATGACCGCCGAGATGGAGGACAAGTACATCGAGATGGCCAAGCAGGCCATCCCGCTGGGCCGCGTCGGAGCGCCCGAGGACGTCGCCGCGGCGATCTCCTTCCTGGCCTCCGACCAGGGCTCCTACATCACCGGCGCGGTGATCCCGGTGGACGGCGGCATGGGCATGGGTCACTGACCGGCCCGTTCCACCCACACCATCCCATTCGACTTCTCGAACACCCCGACATCCCGAGGAGAACACGTTGAGCGGAATCCTGGACGGGAAGACCGTCCTCGTCACCGGCATCATCACCGATGCCTCTATTGCCTTCCACACCGCACGGGTGGCCCAGGAACAGGGCGCCAAGGTGATCATCACCGGCATCCCGGATCGGCTGCGGCTGATCGACCGGATCGCCAAGCGACTGCCAGAGGAGGTGCCGTCGGCGATCCCGCTCGACGTCACCGACGAGGAGTACCTCGGTGCCCTCGCCGACAAGGTGCGTGAGCTCGCACCGGAGGGTGTCGACGGCGTGGTGCACTCGATCGCCTTCGCCCCCAAGACCCTGATGGGTCCCGACGCCGTGCCCTTCCTCGAGGGTCCCGGCCCCGACGTCGCCAAGTCGTTCGAGATCTCGGCCTGGAGCTATGCCTCGCTGGCCCGGGCCGTGCTGCCGGTGATGAACGAGGGCGGATCGATCGTCGGCATGGACTTCGATCCCCGCACCGCGCTGCCCGACTACAACTGGATGGGTGTGGCCAAGGCCGCCCTCGAGTCGGTCAACCGCTACGTCGCCCGCGAGGTCGGCAACGCCAAGCGGATCCGCTCCAACCTGGTCGCCGCGGGCCCGATCAAGACCCTGGCCGCCAAGGCCATCTCGGGTACCGCCACCGACGACGCCCGCAAGCTCAACATGCTCAACGAGTACTGGGACGGCGCGTCGCCGATCGGCTGGGACGTCAACGACCCGGGCGTGGTGGGTACCAGCGTGTGCGCACTGCTCTCGGACTTCCTGCCGGCCACCACCGGTTCCATCGTGTACGTGGACGGCGGTGCCAGCCACAACACGTGGTTCCCGGAGAACTTCCTGGGTGCCTGACATGCCGGTACGAGCTGACGGGTCGGCGGGCGAGTTCGACGCGATCCTGTTCCTGTCCTTCGGTGGCCCCGAGGGGCCCGACGACGTGATGCCGTTCCTGGAGAACGTCACCCGGGGCCGCGGGGTACCCCGGGAACGTCTGGAAGAGGTGGCCCACCACTACATGCACTTCGGTGGGGTCTCGCCGATCAACCAGCTCAACCGCGACATGATCGCGTCCCTGCGGGCCGAGCTCGACGCCCGCGGCACCGATCTGCCGATCTACTTCGGCAACCGCAACTGGTATCCGCTGGTGGCCGACACGCTCGTGCAGATGTACGACGACGGGCACCGGCGGATCCTTGCGTTCGCGACGTCGGCCTGGGGCGGCTACTCGGGTTGCCGTCAGTATCACGAGGACATCGAACGTTCCCTCGTCGCGTTGCACGAGGCGCGTCCGCAGTCGGTGTCCGCAGACCCGGTGCTGGTGCGCAAACTCCCGCAGTTCTGGGATCGGTCGGCCACCCTGACCGCCGGACGTGACGCCGTCCTGCGTGCCGCATCCCGGTTGCCTGCGGCCGACGTCCCCCCGCGTCTGGTGTGCACCGCCCACTCGATCCCGATCGTCGCCGATGCGGCCTCGGGGCCCGAAGCCGATGGCGGACAACTGTATTCGCGGCAGGTCGCACAGGCGGCCCAGCGGGTGGCCGAAATGGCCGGATTCGCCGGGCATGATCAGGTGTGGCAGTCGCGGTCAGGGCCGCCCCAGGTGCCGTGGCTCGAGCCCGACATCTGTGACCACCTCGAAGCGATCGCCGCACAAGGTGTCTCGCAGGTGATCGTGTTCCCGGTGGGGTTCGTCTCCGATCATGTCGAGGTGGTGTGGGACCTCGACAACGAGGCCGCACAGCTCGCCGACGAACTCGGTCTGGACTATGTCCGTGCCGAGACCGTGGGTACCGACCCTCGGTTCATCGCGATGGTCGCCGATCTCGTCGATGAATATCGGCGTGGCACAGGCGATCTCGATGTACTCGGGGTGGGCGACAGCGGCACCCCCTGTGGTGATGGCTGCTGCGGCCGGTCGGTCCGGCGCCCGGCCACCCGACCCTGACGAACGGGTCCCGGATCACCAGCCGCCGGGCAGGAATTCGCCGATCACGCGGTTGACGGCGGCAGCCCGTGCGGCGTGGGCGAGCCGAACCAGTCGACGCAGTCCGTGATCGCCGGTCTCCCATTGACCGGCGGTCGCGCCGAATCCCGCGCCACCCAGGGTGGCCACCGACACGATCGCCTCGACCTGTGCGGCGGTGCCGAGCAGGCGCGTCGCACGGGCGTCGTCGTGTGGCGGGAGGTCGACGAGGTGACGCTGGGTCTGGGTGCTGATGGTGCCGCGCAGATCCGCCCGGTGCGCCCCGGCCCGTCCGCCGAGCGTCGCCATCAGTTGTGCTGTCTCCGAGACGGCCTCACGCAGTTCGTACTCGATCTCGCCGGCCGAGGCGGTACCGGTGACCGGTACCGGCACGCCGTATCGGTACACCGACCAGCGGCAGGATCCGTCGTGTTCGGTGGGGATCAACGCCAGGGGGGTCGGCGCGCCGTCGTCGACGAGCAGCGTCTCACCGGCGGTCAGGGCCGCGGCCGTCGCCGGGTCCGGTGGGAGGCCTTGCGGGGCACCGGCATCGGGCAGGCGGACCGACAGGTTCCGGGCGCGGCGCAGCACGGCGAGCAGGCCGAGTGTGCCGTCGGTCGGGACGGCATCGATCCCGGTGGTCGGCAGCGCGGCATGATCGTCGATGAGGTGGAGTCCGGCAAAGCCGGCCAGGGTGTCGGCGACGTCGTCGGGGGAGCAGCGTCCGGCCACCCACGCAGCGGCCCAGGCGCCCAACCCGCAGGTCGGCCAGGCCTGGGTGACGGTGTGATCGGTACTGGTCATAGGTCAACCAGAATACTGGTGCGACCGTCATCCCTCGCATCGTGCGGGTGGGCTGTGGATCGGCGTGGCATCGCCACCGTGGGACGGCTGTTAACTACCGTGACTGCTGTGATGGATGATCGATACGGCCGGGATGTGCTGGCCTCGCCGCGCCGGACCAAACCGCGAGCCCCCGAGGTCGCGGCAGAACGCGATCTCGTGGTCGAGGACGCGGCCAGCGGGTTCTGCGGTGCGGTGGTCGGTCTGGAGAAGAGCTATGCCGGGGACCTCGTCCGGCTCGAGGATCGGCACGGCCGTACCCGGGTCTTCCTGATGCATCCGGCGGCCTTCCTGATCGACGGCAAGCCCGTCACGCTGGTGCGACCGCGTGGTCGGGGACCGGTCGCCGCGGCCCGCACCGCATCCGGGTCCCGGATGGCCCCGGTGCGGCGTGCTCGCACCGCCCGTGCCAGCCGTCTGTTCGTCGAGGGCGTCCACGACGCGACGCTCGTCGAGCGGGTGTGGGGGGCCGACCTGCGGGCCGAGGGTGTGGTGGTGGTCAGCCTCGACGGGCTCGACAACCTCGACGCCGCGCTCGCGGAGTTCCAGCCCGCACCGCACCGGCGCGCAGGCGTGCTGGTCGACCACCTCCTGGCCGGCACCAAGGAGGCCCGGCTGACCGAGGAGGTCGGCGAGAACGTCCTGGTGTGCGGGCATCCCTATGTCGACGTCTGGCAGGCGGTCAAACCGGCATCGGTGCGCATCTCGGCATGGCCGACGGTGCCGATGGGCGAGGACTGGAAGACCGGTGTGTGTTCTCGACTGCGTTGGGGTACACCGCAAGACGGGTGGCGACGGGTCCTGGCAGGGGTCGGCGACTTCCGTGATCTCGAGGTGGATCTACTGCGCTCGGTGGAAGAACTCATCGACTTCGTGACCGCCGCGGAGGGCGATCACTGACGGGGTACGCACCGACGAGGCGTGGTCGTTGCGGTGACTGAGCCGACGAGAAGCGCACCGTCGGGCGTGACCCCACGCTGATCGGGCCGACGACGAGCCGAGCGCCAGGCGTGTTCCTACGGTGATTGAGCCGACGACGAGCCGAACGTCGGGCGTGGTCCCCACGCTGATTGAGCCGACGAGGAGCGTAGCGACGAGGCGTGTCGAAATCTCCGCCGGCCGAGTTCGGGACGCAACCCGCGTTCGAGGGGGTTACCGACATCGTCAGGTCACCGGGTTTCGACTCGGGTCCTCGCTGCGCTCGGTCCCGGCTCAACCACCGAATAATGGTGCTGCCGTTGATGGGTGAGCCAACGAGAAGCGCACCGTCGGGCGTGTCCTTACGCTGATTGAGCCGACGACGAGCCGAACGTCGGGCGTGGTCCCCACGCTGATTGAGCCGACGAGGAGCGTAGCGACGAGGCGTGTCGAAATCTCCGTCGGCCGAGTTCGGGACGCAACCCGCGTTCGAGGGGGTCACCGACTTCGTCCGGTCGCCGGGTTTCGACACGGGTCCTCGCTGCGCTCGGTCCCGGCTCAACTACCGAATAGTGCTGCTGCCGTTGATGGGTGAGACGACGAGAAGCACACCGACGGACGCGGTCCTTACGCTGATTGAGCCGACGAGGAGCGTAGCGACGAGGCGTGTCGAAATCTCCGCCGGCCGAGTTCGGGACGCAACCCGCGTTCGGGGCGGTCACCGACATCGTCCGGTCACCGGGTTTCGACACGGGTCCTCGCTGCGCTCGGTCCCGGCTCAACCACCGAATAATGGTGCTGCCGTTGATGGGTGAGCCGACGAGAAGCGCACCGTCGGGCGTGTCCTTACGCTGATTGAGCCGACGAGGAGCGTAGCGACGAGGCGTGTCGAAATCTCCGTCGGCCGAGTTCGGGACGCAACCCGCGTTCGAGGGGGTTACCGACATCGTCCGGTCACCGGGTTTCGACACGGGTCCTCGCTGCGCTCGGTCCCGGCTCAACCACCGAATAATGGTGCTGCCGTTGATGGGTGAGCCGACGAGAAGCGCACCGTCGGGCGTGGTCCTTACGCTGATTGAGCCGACGAGGAGCGTAGCGACGAGGCGTGTCGAAATCTCCGCCGGCCGGCCTCGCCAACGCGACCACGGTCCGCGGTGCCCGAGCACCGGCGAACGACACGCCCGTCGGAGCAGAATCCACCACCCCCGATCCGCCGATCCACCCACCCGCGCAGGCGCGACTGAAGAGATCCGCACGCTCGAAAGGCCGCTCCGGCACGATCGGATTCTCTGGCAGACTGGGTTCATGAGCGCGCTCGTGTGGATCGCGGCGGTGATCGTTCTGGTGATCGGTGAACTGGTCACCGGGGACCTCGTGCTGCTGATGCTCGGTGGTGGTGCGCTCGCCGCCGCCGGCGTCGACTATTTCTTCGGCGCCCCGATCTGGGTGGACGGGGTCGTGTTCGCGGTGGTCTCGATTCTGCTGCTCACCACCGTGCGCCCGGTCGCCAAACGGCATCTGCTCACCCGCCCCACCTATCGCACCAACATCGAGGCCCTCGAGGGCAGGCATGCGACGGTGACCACCCGGGTCGACGAGCACGCGGGACGCGTCAAGATCGGCGGCGACGAATGGTCGGCGCGGGCGATGACGCCGGGCGAGGTGTTCGAGCCCGGCGACGAGGTGACCGTCGTGGAGATCGACGGGGCCACCGCGGTCGTCTGGAAGACGTGAAGAACCACACGAGCGTGGGCGACCTGACAACAGTTCACGAGTACTGACACCAACCGAGAGTGGGGAGTACGTATGGAATACGTCGGTCTGATCATCGCGGTCCTGTTGATCGTGATGGTCGTGGTGGTCCTGGCCCGGGCGGTGGCACTGATCCCGCAGGCCGAGGCCGCGGTCATCGAACGGCTGGGCCGCTACACCCGCACCGTGTCCGGGCAGCTCACCCTCCTGATCCCGTTCATCGATCGCATCCGTGCACGTGTCGACATCCGTGAGCGCGTCGTGTCGTTCCCGCCGCAACCGGTGATCACCGAGGACAACCTGACGCTGTCGATCGACACCGTCGTCTACTTCCAGGTGACCAACCCGCGCTCGGCGGTCTACGAGATCGACGACTACATCGCCGGTGTCGAGCAGCTGACCATCACCACCCTGCGCAACGTCGTCGGCGGTATGACCCTCGAGGAGACGCTCACCTCCCGCGACTCGATCAACGGACAGTTGCGCGGGGTCCTCGACGAGGCCACCGGCCGCTGGGGTCTGCGGGTGGCCCGGGTGGAACTCAAGTCGATCATGCCGCCACCGTCGATCCAGGAGTCGATGGAGAAGCAGATGAAGGCCGACCGCGAGAAGCGGGCGACCATCCTGACCGCCGAGGGCCAGCGCGAATCGGCGATCAAGACCGCCGAGGGCAACAAGCAGAGCCAGATCCTGGCGGCCGAGGGCGCCAAGCAGGCCGCCATCCTGGGCGCCGAGGCCGAACGCCAGTCCCGCATCCTGCGCGCGCAGGGTGAACGTGCGGCGGTGTATCTGAAGGCGCAAGGTGAGGCCAAGGCCATCCAGAAGCGGTTCGCCGCGGTCAAGGCGAGCAAACCGACTCCCGAGGTGCTGGCCTACCAGTACCTGCAGCAGATCCCCGAGATGGCCAGGGGAGAGGCGAGCAAGGTGTGGGTGCTGCCGACCGACTTCGGGTCCGCACTGCAGGGATTCGCACGGTCGTTCGGTGCCCGCGGCGACGACGGGGTGTTCCGGTACGAGCCGACCGACGACGCGGTCCCCGAGATCGACGAGTCCGACACCGAGGGCTGGTTCGACATGTCGACCGACCCGAAGGTCGCCCAGGCGGTGGCCGAGGCGGAGGCGGTGGCCCGCCAGCCCGTCGAGCCCGAACTGCCGCTCCGACGCCCGGAGCCCGCACCGGCTCCCGCGATCACCCCGAGTCCGGAGATCACCCCGGACCAGCCTGCCCGGTTCGCGCCGGAACAGTATGCGGATGCGCCCCGTCCGGCCGGGCCGGCTGTCGGCGGCCAGCATGCCGCGGACCAGGGTCTGCCCCGCCAGGACCCGGGCGGCCAGGACTATACCGGTCAGGGCTATACCGACCATGGCTTCTCGAGTCAGGGTCTTGCCGGGCAGGGTTTGCCCGGCGAGGGTCTCCCGAGCGGGGACCCGGCGGGCAGGTACCAGGCGCCGGAGCAGTACCCCGGTCCGCAGTACCCGGGTGGGGCGCACCCGGGTGAGGGACAGACCCGATGGCCACCGGCGGGCGGTCTTGCGCCCGGCTAGCGCCGACCGGCGTCGTTCTCCGCGCAGCGGCTTCGGTCGCCTGGCCGGTGGTCCCGGTCCGGTGGATCTGGTCCGGTGGATCTGGTCCGGTGGATTCAGTCGGTCGCCGATGCCGGCTGGTCGACCGGCATCCGGACGTCGACGATCAGGCCGATCACGCCGATGGCGAAGAACGTGCCGCTGAGCAGCAGCAGCCACGGATTCTGTGATCCGGTCAGCGCGTCGCCGAGCAGCACCACGGCGGTGGTACCGGGGGCCATCCCGATCACGGTCGCCAGCAGGTAGGGCACGGTGCGCACCGACGACAACCCGGAGCAGTAGTTCAGCAGCCAGAACGGGCACACCGGGATCAGCCGCAGGGACCCGACGGCGAGCCAGCCGCGGTGCGCGAGGCGGTACTCCACGGCCCGGATCACCGGCCGCCGCAGATAGGGCTGGACCCGGGTGCGTCCGGCCCCGCGGGCGATCCGGAACGCCAGATAGGCGGCCAGCGTCGCCGAGATCATCGCACCGACGAGTCCGACGACCGGCCCGAAGAACACCCCCGACATGACGGTGAAGATCGTGCGCGGGATCGGGAACAGGGTCACCACGACGTAGGCGAGGAAGAACACCCACACGAATGCCGGGCCGAGATCCTCACCCCATTCGCGGACGCTGGCCACCGATGGGATCGGCAGCAGGTAGGAGATCCCCAGCAGGGCGCACACCACGATCAGGCCGAGAACCGCGTTCCGGATGCTGCGCCGCCCCTGCCGTTCCGGGGCCGAGTCGTCGACGGGTATCGTCGACGTGTCCGGCGTCACAGCCTCGTCTTCGACTGGGGTCTCGACGACGGGGCGCTGGTCACGTGGCACCCATCCACTGTACCGACGCTTCGTGGTGGCATATCTCACGCCGCGGCCCAACCGGTAGGGGCCGACCGAGCGATCGGCTAAGGTCAACTACGCTCTGATCACCGAGCGCACTATGGAGGTGTGTCCAGCCCGATGCCCGAGCAAACCGTGCATTCAGCAGCATCCGATCCGGCGGGGTCGGCGGACCTGGCCGACGCATACCGGTCGTGGTCGACCGCAGCGGCGGCGGTCCTGGCCAAGTCCCGTCGCATCGAGGTCGATCAACTCCCGGACACCCCCGAGGCGTTGCTGTCGACCACCACTCCCGAAGGGCTGACCGTCCGCCCGCTCTACACGCGGCGTGACGAGACCACCGAACCTGGCGTCCCGGGGCGGTTCCCGTTCGTCCGCGGCGCCGATCCGGCACGCGACGTGCTGGCCGGCTGGCGGGTCACCGAGCGGTTCGGCGACGATCCCGCCGACGGTGAGCAGGACCCGATCGAGCAGATCAACGGCGACATCCTCGACGCCATGATGAACGGCGCCAGCGGGCTGTGGCTCGAGATCGGCGGCACGATCGGTGTCGACGACCTCCCGGCCGTTCTCGCCAACGTCTTCCTCGACCTGGTGCCGCTCACGCTCGACGCCGGCACCCAGGGGATCGAGGCCGCCCGAGCGGTCCTCGCCGTCAAGCAGGCCGGACTGGCCGCCCCCGAGGCCGCCACGCCGACCGCCGCGACCACCCTGTCGTTCGGTTTCTCACCGCTGACCGCCGCTTTCTCCGGTCGCCCCACCGTCGACACCGACGCCGCCACCGCGCTCGCCGCCGAGGTGGCCGGTGCCACCGGTGCGGGATCGGTGCGTGCCTTCCGGGTGGACGGCACCGACTTCGCCACCGCGGGTGCGAACGACGCCCTGGAGCTCGGCCTGATCGTCTCCGCGGCACTGGCACACCTGCGTGACCTCACCGCCGCCGGACTCGACGCCGCGAGCGCCCTCGGCCAGATCTCGTTCGCCGTCTCCGTCGACGACGACCAGTTCGCCGGTATCGCGAAACTGCGTGCGCTACGCCGTGTCTGGGCGCGTGTCGCCGAGGTCGTCGGAGCCCCCGACGCCGGTGCCGCCCTCACCCATGCGGTCACCGACCTGTCCATGTACAGCCAGCGTGATCCGTGGGTCAACATGCTGCGCAGCACCATCGCCGCCTTCGGTGCCGGTGTCGGCGGTGCCGACCAGGTCACCGTCCTGGCCTTCGACGCCGCCATCCCGGCCGAGCAGCGCACCTCCGGTGCCCGCTTCTCGCGCCGGATCGCCCGCAACACCCAGTTGCTGCTGGTCGAGGAGTCCAACATCGGCCGGGTTCTGGACCCGGCCGGCGGTTCGTGGTTCGTCGAATCGCTGACCGACGACCTCGCCGCCTCCGCATGGTCGGTGTTCACCGATGTCGAGCGTCAGGGCGGCTACCGCGGCGCCCTGGCGGCCGGCTGGATCGCCGACCGCATCGGGGAGTCGCTGGCCGCCCGCGACGTCGAGGTCGCCCATCGTCGGGCCTCGGTCACCGGTGTCAACGAGTTTCCGAACCTCGACGAGAAGCCGTTGCGCGGTTCGGTCGCCGGTGCCACCGACGTGGTCGGCGCCACCCCGCGGCTCGCCCGCGTGGGCCGCGCCTTCGAGGACCTGCGCGACCGGTCCGACGCCCAGCTCGCCGCCACCGGAGCCCGGCCGCAGATCCTGCTGCTGCCGCTGGGCAGTGTCGCCGAACACAACGGACGCACCACGTTCGTCGCCAACCTGCTCGCCGCGGGTGGCATCGCCGCAGCCAACCCCGGTCCGCTGACCGCCGAGGAGATCGCCGCCGCGGTCGCCGACACCGGCAGTCCGATCGCGGTGCTGTGCGGCACCAAGGCCCGCTACGGCACCGACGGTCCGGCCGCGCTGGCCGCGGCCCGCGCCGCCGGCCTCACCCGCGTGCTGCTGGCCGGTCCGGACAAGGAGTGGCCCGACGGCGACGACCGTCCGGACGGGTCGCTGCGCGTCGGCATCGATGCGGTGGCCACCCTCACCGAGCTGTCCGACGCGCTCGCCGCGTCGGATAGCGCACAGCCGCAGACACCGGGAGCACAGGAGCGGGGAGAACAAGCATGACCAACACCGAATCCAGCACGGCCATCCCGGATTTCGCCGATGTCACCCTCGACGGCGGGGCGGTACCCGCCACCGGTCTCGACGCCGGTGCGGTGATCTCCGGTCTCGCCGGCGCACACGGTTACACCGACGAGCAGGTGACCTGGTCGACCCCGGAGCAGATCGACGTCAAGCCGGTCTACACCCGGGCCGACCGTGACGCGGTCGCCGCCGACGCCGAGCACCCGTACCCGATCGACTCGATCCCCGGTGCGGCCCCGTTCATCCGTGGCCCGTACCCGACGATGTACGTCAACCAGCCGTGGACGATCCGGCAGTACGCCGGCTTCTCCACCGCCGCCGAGTCGAATGCCTTCTACCGACGCAACCTGGCCGCCGGCCAGAAGGGTCTGTCGGTGGCGTTCGACCTCGCCACCCACCGCGGCTACGACTCCGACCACCCGCGAGTGGCCGGCGACGTCGGTATGGCCGGCGTGGCGATCGACTCCATCCTCGACATGCGGCAGCTGTTCGCCGGGATCGACCTGGGCAACGTGTCGGTGTCGATGACCATGAACGGTGCGGTGCTGCCGATCCTGGCACTCTACGTCGTCGCGGCCGAGGAGCAGGGGGTGCCGCCGGAGAAGCTGGCCGGGACCATCCAGAACGACATCCTCAAAGAGTTCATGGTCCGCAACACCTACATCTATCCGCCGAAGCCGTCGATGCGGATCATCTCGAACATCTTCGAGTACACCAGCCAGAAGATGCCGAAGTTCAACTCGATCTCCATCTCCGGCTACCACATCCAGGAGGCCGGTGCGACCGCCGACCTCGAGCTGGCCTACACCCTGGCCGACGGTGTCGAGTACATCCGGGCCGGCCTCGACGCCGGCCTCGACATCGACAAGTTCGCGCCTCGGCTGTCGTTCTTCTGGGGCATCGGCATGAACTTCTTCATGGAGGTCGCCAAACTGCGTGCGGCACGCCTGCTGTGGAGTGAGCTCGTCGCCCAGTTCGAGCCCAAGAGCGCCAAGTCGCTGTCGCTGCGGACCCACTCGCAGACCTCCGGCTGGTCGCTGACCGCGCAGGACGTGTTCAACAACGTCGCGCGCACCTGCGTGGAGGCGATGGCCGCGACCCAGGGCCATACCCAGTCGCTGCACACCAACGCCCTCGACGAGGCGATCGCGCTGCCGACCGACTTCTCGGCACGTATCGCACGTAACACCCAGCTGCTGCTGCAGCAGGAGTCGGGCACCACCCGTCCGATCGACCCGTGGGCCGGATCGAACTACGTCGAGTGGCTGACCCACCAGCTGGCACAGAAGGCCCGCGCGCACATCGCCGAGGTCGAGGCCGCCGGCGGCATGACCCAGGCGATCAACGAGGGTCTGCCCAAGCTGCGGATCGAGGAGGCCGCGGCCCGTACGCAGGCCCGCATCGACTCCGGTCAGCAGCCCCTGGTCGGGGTGAACAAGTACCAGGTGACCGAGGACGAGGAGATCGAGGTCCTCAAGGTCGAGAACTCCAAGGTGCGCACCGAACAGCTGGAGAAGCTCGACCGGCTTCGCGCAGGCCGTGATTCGGCTGCCGTCGAGAAGGCCCTGGCCGAGCTCACCCGCGCCGCGGCATCGTCCGACGGCGGCATGGAGAACAACCTGATGGCCCTGGCCATCGACGCGGCACGCCGTCAGGCCACCGTCGGTGAGATCTCCGAGGCGCTCGAGAAGGTCTATGGTCGGCATCAGGCCGAGATCAAGACCATCAGTGGGGTGTATCGACATGAGGTGGGCGAGGTGAGTGGCGTCGACTCCGCCATCGAGATCGTCAGGCAGTTCGCCGAGGCGGAAGGCCGACGCCCCCGAGTCCTGGTGGCGAAGATGGGTCAGGACGGACACGACCGAGGACAGAAGGTGATCGCCACGGCGTTCGCCGACCTCGGCTTCGACGTCGACGTGGGCCCGTTGTTCGCCACCCCGGAGGAGGTCGCCGCACAGGCGGCCGACAACGACGTGCACGTCGTCGGCGTGTCGTCGCTCGCAGCCGGTCACCTCACGCTGGTGCCCGCGTTGCGCAAGGCGCTCGAGGAGGTGGGCCGTCCCGACATCATGATCGTCGTGGGTGGTGTCATCCCGCCGGGCGATTTCGACGAGCTCTACGAGGCCGGCGCCTCGGCGATCTTCCCGCCCGGAACGGTGATCGCCGACTCCGCGGTCGAGCTGGTCTCGAAGCTGGCCGACAGCCTCGGGCTGGAACTGGCCGGAGTCGCCTCGGAGTGAGCGCGCACGACGTGAACACCACCGGTGTGCGGGCCGCACCGCGGCCCGCACGCCCGCCACTCGACCTCGATGCCCTGGAGCAGGGCATCCTCGCCGACAAGCGGGCCGACCTGGCGCGGGCGATCACTCTGGTCGAGTCGACCCGGGCCGATCACCGCGCCGCCGCCCAGGACCTGCTGCTGCGGTTGACCCCGCACGCAGGCCGGTCGTTCCGGGTCGGTATCACCGGGGTTCCCGGTGTCGGCAAGTCGACCACCATCGAGGCCCTCGGGATGCATCTGATCTCGATGGGGCACAAGGTCGCCGTGCTGGCCGTCGACCCGTCGTCCACCCGGACCGGTGGGTCGATCCTCGGGGACAAGACCCGGATGGGGCAGCTGTCGGTCAACCCGAACGCCTACATCCGGCCGTCCCCGACCTCCGGCACACTCGGCGGTGTGACCAAGGCCACCCGCGAGACCATCGTGCTGGTGGAGGCCGCGGGCTTCGACGTGGTGCTGGTGGAGACGGTCGGCGTGGGGCAGTCGGAGGTGGCCGTCGCCAACATGGTCGACACGTTCACCTTCTTGACCCTCGCCCGGACCGGGGACTCGTTGCAGGGCATCAAGAAGGGTGTCCTCGAACTCGCCGACGTCATCATGGTCAACAAGGCCGACGGCAAGCACGAGCTGGAGGCCAAGTCGGCTGCGCGTGAGCTGAAGAACGCGCTCAAGCTGATCTATCCGCACAATGCGCTGTGGATGCCCCCGGTGCAGACGATGAGTGCGCTGGAGAACACCGGCGTCGACGACTTCTGGAACGCGGTCCTCGAACATCGCGAAACCCTCACCAGGGCAGGGGAGTTCGAGGGTCGTCGGAGCCGTCAGCAGAGCGACTGGATGTGGGAGATGGCCCGCGACACCGTGCTCTCGCGGCTGTCGCACAGCGCCGGGGTCGCCGGGATCCGCGACGACGTCGAATCCCGTGTCCGCTCAGGCGATCTCACACCGGCGCTCGGCGCGAAGCAGATCATCGACGCGTTCGACGCCGAGCGCTGACACCTGCCGGTCAGTCCGGTCCGCGCAGGATGAGTCGTTCGTAGTTCTCGGGGTTGTTCGGGTCGAAGTGGAACGATCCGTTGCGGCCACCGGTGCCCACGCCGGCCTGCAGATTGTCGACGATGTACTTCCGGTTGACGTCGGGGTCGTCGGCGACGATCTCACGCAGGGCGGTCTCCATGTCCATCAGCAGGTTCTGGCGTGTGGACGTGGTCCCCGACAGCAGGTCGTCGAGCGACTTCAGGGAACCGTTGTGGTAGAGCGGGCCGGAACCGTGGATCTGGTCCTCGCGCAGGATCTGGGCCAGTGCCCCGTAGGTCAGCAGGATCTCGTTGTCGACCGGTGAGTCGCCGTCGATGAGGCCCTTCCCGAGCGACAGTGGAACATCGTCGGCGGCCTCGGGGGACAGCACCCACGGTGTGATGGCCGTGCCGGCGGCCCCGGCGGCGATCGCCACCGGATGCGGCACCGCGGTCAGTCCGGCCGACACCGAGGTCATCAGGTTCTTCACCTTCAGATTCGTTTCGTTCTGGGCGTCGACCCGGTTGTTCTCGTCGAGTTGCAGATCGTATTCCGCACCATAGAGACCCATCTGTGCCAGGTACCGGAGGTTGGTACTGAAATCGCCCAGGCCACGTGCATCGGCGGGATTGTGCGCCGCGGCAGCGCCGTTGAGCTCTATCTGTTGCAGGACGGCGCGATACAGTTCGGCTCCGGCTCGCGTCTGTGGCACCCCGTCCACGTTGTCGCTGGCGATGAGCGTGAACAGTCGTGCGGCCCGCCGTTGGACTTCGTCCGTGCCGTACGAGTGGCCGCCGTTCGACGGGTCGAGGAGTGTCGGGTCGAGGTGGGGGACGGTGTCTCCGCCCGCCGTGGAGCCGGCGAGGACGTTCAGATACGGCAGCGTGGCGTCGAGGAGGGCGTCGGCCAGCAGTGGGTTGATCTTCCCGATCGCGTCCCGGTCCGGATTGGCGTTCATGAGGGTGTCGAAGGTGTTCCCACCCGTTGTGGTGGTGGCGTGGTCGAGCAGGCCGGTGAAGGCGCGATTGGCCAGTGCGACCTGACCGGGATCACCGCTTGCGGCGGCATCGCCGATCCAGCCGACGAGTCCGCCGACGGTCCTGCCGTCGTCGTCCCACTCGTGGGCGTAGAGCCACGTGGTCATCTGATCTCGATCGAAGTGCGGTAATGCCGTGCCGTCGGCATAGTGCCCAGAGAGAAATGCCGCCGACGCCTCGTGGTTCCGGGCACCCACCTCCAGCAGCGACGAAATCGTGAACTGGTAGGTGCGGTCGGCGATCTCGGGACCGAGGTCGTCCTCGGTATAGATGGTCGCTGTGTACATGAGTCCGCTGTCGGCGCCTCGGCTCGCTCCGCCCGCAGCCTTCCGGATCAGTTCGACGCCCAGACGCTCACCGGGCGGAACTCCGTGGGTGCTGCGCAACAACCGCATCAGCGGTATGTCGACGGTCTTGACGCGAGCGCTCTCGTTCGAATTGCGGTTCTCGGCCCAGGTACGTGCCCACTGCGGCAGGTACTCGAATCCGGTGTTGGTCCCCACGTTCTCGTTCGAGAGCACCAGGAGTCCCTGACCGAGGGCGCTGGACCACGAATGGCGGGACGGATCATCGAGCCCGGTCATGGCGGTGTGGAGCGCGAACAGTTCCGCCGGGCCGAGGTTTCCGTAGAACATGTGCAGGTACTGCTGGACACCGAGGGGGACGTCGGTGAGTTGCTCGCCGTTGCGCAGCTTCTCGATCTGCATCGACGTCAGTCCGGCGGCCAGCAGGCTCCGCCCGATCGCGGCCACCTCCGCGGGCGTCCACCCGCCCTCGGCCATCAGTGCGTGACGCCGGCCGTCCTGTGCGCTGAGGGTGAGTTCGGGTGGGGCGACGGTGTGCAGGGCATGGACCGCGCCGCGGATTCGGTCGGCGTGCTCGGCCGCGGTGCCGGCCAGATCGTCGGCCTTTGCCTTGACGAAATCGGTCCATTCGCGTTCCTCGGCCGCCTTCCGGGCGGGTGTCCGTGGTTCGGTACCGCGGCGGGCATACCGCATGGTCCAGGTGGGATCGTTCGAGCCGACCGGGAGGAAGCCCTGGAATGCCGCGGTCATGAGCGCATCGTTGACCACCGCCTTGGAGGCGCTGATCGCCTCGGCCGCCTCGGTGAGCGCGGTCTGCAGGTCCTGAATCCGGCCCGCGACCGCCTTGGCCCACATGCGCTGCTCTCGGGCGCGTGTGTCGGCGGCGGTGCGGGCGGCGCCGCTCCACGACGTCGCCGGGATCTGGTCGACACACCGTTCCGCCGCGGTGGAGTTCTCGACGATGGCCTTCGCCAGCGCGGACAGTTCCGGTCTGGGCAGATCCCACGGCCGCCACTCGTCCATGATCGCCTTGGTGAGTGCGTGACCGGTCATCGCGGCGCCTGTGCGTGCGGCAGCTCGGCCAGATGTGCGAACGTCGTCGCGTTCTCCTCGTCGGCGGACGCGGCGATCGTGCGCACCGCCCGGACTGCTGCCGCGAACGTCTCCCACTGCCCGGAGACCGCGGTCTGCGCCTGGTGCAGGCCGTCGGTGGCCTTCTGCGCGGCGGCGACCATCGGTGAGTGGGGCATCGCCACGGCCATCGTCGTCGTGAGATCGCACCGCGCAACGCTTTCGATGTCGTACGCCATGCTCTCGAGCCCTGCGGCGATACCGTCGACGGCCATCGGGTCGACCACGAAGTCCCCGCTCATCGCTGCCCCTTCAACACTTGTCGCGCCTGTGTGACTTGCGAGGACTCTACGACGCCGCGCGGCGACGTGGCGGAATCCATCCACAGGCCACACCGGTGTGGTCGGCGGCGACGGATTCTGTCGGACCTCGTCTGTATGTTCGGTGCATGACCTCGGGGATGGCGTCAGCACAACCGGCCGGCACGGCCGGTGAGGGCGGGTTGTCGTGGCAGGACCTGGTGGAGTTGCAGCCGTTTACGGTACCGGTGGCCGAACGGTATTGGGGCGATGAGGAACTCGATGCCGGTGACCTGACCGAGATCCTCGCCCACTGCGCGGCGACCCGGGCGACGGCCTGGTACCGGATGTTGCAGGCCGCGTCGTTGCTCTACGAGGACTACGAAGAGTCTCATCACCGGCAGATGGCCGAACACACCTCGGGCGAGATGGACTCGATCGAGGCGTTCGAGGCGGCGGTCACCGCTGCTCGCTGTGGTGAGGATCCACGGGCCCGCTATGGCCCGGATGGTTTGGAACAGGCCATCGCGCATGTGGGTGCGGTGTTGTGTGTTCCGCCGGCGGTGGCCCGTGAGGTGATCACCCTCGGTGATGCGTTGCGGTATCGGGTGCCGTTGACCGCGGCCACCCTGGCGCAGGGTCGGATCGATGAGCAACGTTTCCGGATCGTGGTGGCAAGGACCCGGCTGGTGACTCCGGAATCGATCGAGCAGGTCGACGCCCGGATCGCCGAGCAGATCTATGCCCGTGACCAGATGTCGGTGAAACGGTTCACCACCATGGTCGACAAGACCGTGGCCGTGGTCGATCCGGACGCGGTGAAACGGCGTCGCGCTCATGCGAAGGCCGAACGTAAGGTGACCGTGACCCAGGATCGGTTCGTGCCGGGGCAGTCGCGGATCACCGCGAGTCTGCCGGATGTGGATGCCGCCCTGGTCGATGCCCGGTTGACCGCGATGGCCGAGTCGGTACATGCCGAGGATCCGCGGAGTCTGGCCCAGCGTCGTTCGGATGCGTTGATCGCGAGTTCGGTGCACCAGCAGTTGCGGTGTCTGTGCCCGCAGTGTGTTGCCGCGGCCGAGGTTGCGGTGTCGGAGCCGACCCCGCTCACCGACCCCGATACGAGCGTGGAACCCGATGCGGGCGTGGACCCTGCCGGGAGTACGGTTCCGGCGGTGGGGGTGGTGATCCATGTGATCGCCAATCAGTCGACCCTCGATGGTGATGATGACGAGCCGGGGTTCACCGATGACGGTGGGGTGATCGATGCCGATACCGTCCGGGAGTTGGCGATGCAGGAGTTCACCCGGACCACCGCGATCACCCGGGAGATGATGCAGCGGTCGGCGCGGATGCGGTATCGGCCGGGGAAACAGAAGACCGCGTACGCCTTTGCCGCCGATCTGTGTTGTACGTGGCCGGGGTGTAACAATCGGGCGTGGTCGTCGGATGTCGATCACACCGAACCTTATGATCATGGTCATCCGGAGCGGGGTCCGACGGAGTGGTGGAATCTGAAACCGTTGTGTCGTCTTCATCATCGGATGAAGACGTTCACCGGGTGGCGGGATTTCACCGATGAGTTCGGGCGGGCGGTGTTCGGGTCTCCGACGGGGCATTACTTTGTGGGGAATGCGTATCGGGGTACCGATCTGTTCCTGGGGTTGGCCGAGTTGGTGCCGAAGCCGCCGGATCATCCGGCGCGGGAGAAGATCGCCGAGTTGTATCGGGAGCATCGGCGTCGGGCTGATCTGGCTCGTCGGCGGTGGGATGAGGCTAACCCGCCACCGTTCTGATCGGTGGTGATCGAGTTACGGCTCAATCAGCCACTGGCGGTTGACATAGGAGCGATGAGCCGATGAGGAGCGGAGCGACGAGGCGTGTCGAAACCTCTGTCGGCCGACGACGTCGACGTGACCACTTCTGAGGTGGTCACCATCCGAGGTAGGTTGCGGGGATTTCGACTCGGGTCCTCGCCTTTCCGGCTCGGTCCCGGCTCAATCATCGTGGAGGGTTGCGGCTCAATCAGCCACTGGCGGTTGCTGCTTGAGCCGACGATGCGACGTGACCACCTCAGAGGTGGTCGCCATCCGAGGTAGGCTGCGGAGATTTCGACACGGGTCCTCGCCTTTCCGGCTCGGTCCCGGCTCAATCATCGTGGAGGGTTGCGGCTCAATCAGCCACTGGCGGTTGCTGCTTGAGCCGACGATGCGACGTGACCACCTCAGAGGTGGTCACCATCCCACGTAGGCTGCGGAGATTTCGACACGGGTCCTCGCCTTTCCGGCTCGGTCCCGGCTCAATCATCGGTGGACGCTCCCAGCTCAATCATCAACGGCTGATTGCTGGTTGCGCCGACGAGGTGTGCCGCCACCTCAGTGGGTCATCGACGAACACCGGCCCCTACCCGGTGACGGGTAGGGGCCGGTGAATCATCCGGATCAGAGTTGGGGTCTGATCAGGTTCAGAGTTTGGCTGCCGCGGGGCTGACCGTCTCGATCACGTACGAGACCGACGGCGCGCTCGGGACGCTGAACGCGGCGTGGTTGTCGTTGGTGATGTAGATGACGGTGCCGTTGCGGACGGCTTTCAGATCGGACCAGCCGGGAACCTGGTTCACGACGTTCTGGTCACCACCGGGCACGTAGACCACCAGGAGATCGGAGTTCAGCAGGTTGATCCGCTCGGGCGAGATCAGGGCACGGGTGGCCGTACCGGTGTGCAGTGCGGCGATCTGCGGATCCAGGGTGAAGCCCAGCTGGGCGAGCAGGCCCGCGGATGCGTCGTCGGTGGAGTTCACCACACCGACCTGGCCGGTCGGTCCGACCTGGGCGAAGGTGAAGGTCTTGCCCACGGCAGACGGGTACTTCGACTTGAACGCGGCGATCTCACCGTTGGTCGAGTCGATCAGCTGCTGCGCCTGCTCCTGCTTGCCGAAGATCTTTCCGGCGGTGGTGGTCACCAGCTCCCAGCTGTCGACCATCGAGCCCTTGGTGATCACCGGGACGGTCGGGGCGATCTCGCTGAGCTTCTTGTACCGCGCCTCGTCGCCGAGGTATCCGGCCAGGATCACGTCCGGATCGAACTTGGCGATCTCGGCGACACCGACCTGCGAGATGTCGTTGACCGGAACCAGTTCGGTCTGGTGCTCGGGTGTCCACGGGAAGGTCTCGTGACCCTTCTCGACGAACTGGGCGGTGATCGGGATGTCGAGCGCCGCCAGGGTGTCCGACCAGTCGGTGAGCAAGGTGACCACGCGCTGCGGCTGGGTGTCGATGGTGGTCGAACCGAACTCGTGGTCGATGGTCACCGGCGTGAACGCGGTGCTCGACGACGAGGAGTCCTCATCGGGGGACGAGCAGGCGCCGAGGAAGGCGACCATGCTCACGGCAGCCGCGACCACCAGGCCGCGCAGCATCAGGGTTGAGCGTTTCACTTCAATCCAATCATCGTTGTGGGCAGGGGGATTCGGTTACCCGGGGTCCGGGATTCAGCGGTGGCCGGGCCGGCCACTACATATCGAGGGTGGCGCCGCCGTCCACGCGCAGGTCGTGCAGCGTGATGTGGCGCGCGGCGTCGGAGGCGAGGAACAGCACCGACTCGGCGATGTCGGCGGGGTCGGCGATGCGCTGCAACGGGATTCCCAGGCGGTGCGCCTGCTGGTCGCCGGCGAGGACGGCATCGCGGTCGGCGTCGGAACTCCACATGTCACGCAGCATCGGGGTGTCGGTGGACCCGGGACTGACGATGTTGACGCGTACCCCGGCCGAGGCGACCGCCAGGCCGACGCTGCGCGCATACGAGGTGGCGGCGGCCTTGGATGCGGCATAGGCCGACATCGCGATCCGCGGGGTGGCACCGGCATTGCTCGAGATCACCACCACCGAACCCGACCGCCGCCCGGCGAGGGAGGCGGTGGTGATGTCGAGGACGTTGCGGACACCGGTCGCGTTGACCGCCATACAGCGGTCCCAGTCGTCACTCATCACACCGGCGGCCGAGATCACCACGTCCACGGGCGCCTCTGATTCCAGCGCCCGCCACGCCTCGGCGACGGCGTCCCGGTCGGTGACGTCGACGGCGGTGTCCACACCGGCCCCCGACGTCAGGTCCCAGCCGATCACGGTGGCCCCGACGTTGCGGAGCGCTGCGCAGACGGCCGTCCCGATCCCGCCGCCGGCACCGGTGACCAGCACTCGGCGGCCGGAGAGCCCGGATACCCGAGGGGAGTCGGTCACGCCCGGCCCCTGCCGCTGACCACCGCTGACTCTCCCGGGGCCGGAGCAGGGGTGAGGGCGTCGAGCACATCGGCCGTACTGGTCACGCGGCCCGCACGCTTGGCGATGTAGTCGGCCGCCATCTGATGCTCGTCGCGGGTGAAGTCACCGACGGCGTCGACGACGAAGAACGGCTCGACATCGCTCATGAACGCCTCGGTGGCGCTGATCATGCATCCCATGTGCGCGTAGACGCCGACGACGATCAGCTGGTCCCGCTGATGACGTGCGAGCAACTGGCGGAGGTCGGTGCGCTGGAAGCCCGAGTACCGCCACTTGGTGACCTGGATGTCGTCGCCGGCCGGGGCGAGCTCGTCGATGATCTCCTCGTCGCGACCGCAATCGAGTCCGCGACCCCAGAAGTCGGCGAGGATGCCGCGCCGGGACGGATGCTGATCGCCCGGCTGTGCGGTGTACACCACCGGCACCCCGGCACGCCGGCAGGCCTCACGGATCGAGACCATGTTCGGCAGGGCGGTGGCCATCGGTTCCTGGGTGACGTCGTAGGCGTCGATGAAATATCGCTGCATGTCGTGGACGAGGAGCGCGCACCTGTCCGGGTGCAATGTCCAGTCGACTCGAGCCGGGAACGGTCCGGCGGGGATCTGGTACGGAGCAATGGAGGGGATCGGCACGCCTTTAGGGTAGCCTCACCTCGTGCGTGTGATGTCATGGCCCTCGGAACTTGCCCAGAAATATCGCCAGAACGGGGTGTGGTCGGACGAGACGTTCGACGACATCGTCGCCCGCAAGGCGTCCGACCCGGCGTTCGCCGACAAGGTCGCCGTGGTGGATGCCGACCGCTCACTGACCTACGCCGAACTCGACGACCGGGTCGGACGTCTGGCCGCGGGGCTGGCCGAACTGGGCATCGCCCCCGACGACCGCGTCCTGCTGCAGATCCCGAACTCGGTGGCCTACATCGAGGCGGTCTTCGCCGTGTTCCGCATGCGGGCGCTGCCGGTGTTCGGTCTGCCCGCGCACCGGGCGACCGAACTGGTCGGCGTGGCCCGCTCGGCCGACGCGGTGGCGATCATCTCCCCGGCATCGACACGCGGATTCGACTACCGGGCCCTCGCCGAGACGGTGCGCGAGCAGGTCGACACGGTCCGCCACCTGATCGACTCCGACGACCTGGAGCAGTTCTGGGCCGAACCGCGCGACCACGGACGGGCCGACCCCGAGGATCTCGGGTTCCTCCAGTTGTCCGGCGGCAGTACCGGTGTGCCCAAACTGATCCCACGGACCCACGCCGACTACCTCTACAGCGTTCGACGCAGCAACGAGGTGTGCGGTGTCGACCAGGACACCGTCTACCTGGTGGTGCTGCCTGCCGCCCACAACTTCCCGATGAGCTCACCGGGCATCCTGGGTGCCCTCCATGCGGGTGGCACCGTGGTGCTCGCGGCGGCACCGCTGCCGTCGGTGGCGTGGGAACTGGTGCAACGTGACCGCGTCACGATGGTCGGTCTGGTACCGCCGCTGGCGCGGATCTGGACCGAGACCGCCGAGGGCGGCACCGACTTCGACCTGTCCAGTCTGGCGACGGTCCAGGTGGGTGGGGCCCGGTGCCCCGACGAGCTGGCCCGCCGCATCTCCCCGGCGCTCGGGGTGACCCTCCAGCAGGTGTTCGGGATGGCCGAGGGACTGGTCTGCTACACCGGCCTCGACGACCCCGAGGACGAGGTGACCGGGACCCAGGGACGCCCGATGTCGGAGTGGGACGAGCTCCGGCTGGTCGACGAGGACGGCGTGCCGGTCACCGACGGGCCGGGCTTCCTGGAAACCCAGGGGCCGTACACGATCCGTACGTACTGGAAGGACGCGAGTCCGTCGTCGTTCGCCGACGACGGGTGGTACCGCACCGGTGACGTCGTCGAGCTGACCGGGCGGGGAAACCTCATCGTCCGGGGCCGGGGCACCGACCGGATCAACCGTGGTGGCGAAAAGGTGTCGGCCGAACAGGTCGAAGAACACATCCTGGCCCACCCGGCGGTGCGGGACGTGATCGTGGTGGCGAGTTCGGATCAGTACCTGGGTGAACGAACCTGCGCCTACGTGATCCCCGCCGATCTGGCCGAACCGCCGACGCTGGGTGTGCTGCGCGCCTTCGTGCGGGCATCCGGTCTCGCCGAGTGGAAGCTGCCGGACGCGATCAAGGTGATCGAGGCGTTCCCCGAGACCGGGGTCGGCAAGGTGAGCCGTAAGAAGCTGCGGGAGTTGCTGACCCACTGAGCGGGGCACCGGGCCCGGCCGCCCGGGTCCCTCGGCCGGACCGTTCACCGCCCCACCGGGATCTCCCGGTGGGGCGGAGTGCTCAGCCCACCGGGGTGCGGGCCGGCGCCTCGGCCCGCACCGCACGCAACGACCCCAGCACCAGTGCCGCCACCACTGCGGCGGCCAGCAACATCAGGCTGTAGTAGACGACTGCGGTGGAGGCCACCCAGAGCGACCCGAAGGCGCCCGCGACCAGCGCGCCGACGGTGACACCACAGACCTCTTGCGCCATCCAGATCCCGTTGACCCGGCCGAGCAGCGGTCCCGGGGTGTGGTGCTGGATCAGCGTGTACCGCAACACTTCCTGGATGGCCTCGAGGAATCCGATCACCACCAGCAGGATGATCGCGAGCCAGGCATAGGACGCCAGACCGAACAGCGCCATCAGCGCGAACGTCGCGACGAGTGAGCCGAGCAACAGACGTCCGGGCCGCGCCACCGCAGCCAGCCATCCGCTGGTGAGCGCCGCGACCATCGCACCGGTTGCCACCGCCGCGAACAACAGGCCGGTGACCGACGGGTTGGCGTCGAAGCGCTGGGCGACCAGCGCGGGCAGCAGGGCGACGATGCCGGGTGCGAACATCGCGATCACGCCGACCACCATCACCGCACCCACCACGCGCTGGCTCCGGAGGAATGCCTGCAGCGACGGGACCGGTACGGGCGGAGCGTCGGCGGACGAACCGGGTTCGGAGAGCGACGGTTCGGGTGCGGCCGACCCGTCGGGAATCGCGTCGTCGGGGATCTCGTCGTCGAGGACCGCGGCATGCGGGGGCAACGACGGCAGACCGCTGATCACGATCACCGTGATGAAGGCGAGCACGGCGGCGACGGTATAGGCCCACTCGACACCCGCCGCGCCGATGACGAAGCCGGCGATACCCGGCGACACCGCCGACCCGATGCGCACGGTGAGCGCCCCGATCGCCCCGACCGCGGCAAGATGCCGCCGCGGGATGAGTGTGGGTACCGCCGCCATCAGCGCCGACGTCGACAATGCGCCGATCAGACCGTCGACCAGTGCCAGTACGTAGAGCACCGGCACCGCGGCCGACGACCCGAAGGCGCCGAACGCATTGGCCGCCAGCCCCGCGAACGAGAGCGCCGCCGCGGACCGTCCCACCAGGATCAGCAGCTTGCGATCGAACCGATCGGCGAGCACGCCGCCGAGCAACATCCCGACGAAGGTGGCGACACCGGTCACCGCGGTGGCCGCACCGACCTGCACCGACGATCCGGTGAGGTCGTACATCTGCACCGGGACCGACACCAGCAGCATGCCGATCGCGATGAGTGAGATCAAGCGTGCGACGAAGATCCGCCGGAACGGTGCCGACACCCGCAAGGGCGTGATGTCGATCAGCAGCCCTCGGGCCTTACCCGCCATGTCAGATTCCTCCTGCGGCATCGGGCTCCGACCCGGCGTCCGGGTTCGAAGCGGTGTCGCTCGCCGTGGCGGCGAGTTCGGTGAGTTCGGTGGCCCACCGGTCGGCGAGGGCCGCGACGGCATCGGCGTCGACGACGCCGGGCTGATACACCCATGTCGCCAGCAGGCGCGGACCATCGGGACCGTCGACGGTGGTGACGTTGACGATCAGGCCGTAGGCCGCGGGCATCTGCTCGCCCGGGCCCACCTCGGCCGACTCCGGTGCCATACCCCAGCCCTCGAAGTCGAAGGAGCGGTAGCGGCCCAGATAGTTGAACTCGATGGCCGCGCCGGGCAGTTCCTCGCCCGCGAGGTAGCGCAGCAGACCGTATCCGAGTCCGCCGTCGGGCATCGACGCGCGTTGGCGGGTGAGCGAGCGCGCCTGCTCGGTGGTCGATCCGGTACCGCCGACCACCACCGGGTGGACCGCGGTGAACCAGCCGACGCTGCCGGTCAGATCGGCACCCGGCACCGCCTGTTCCTCGCGGCCGTGGCCCTCGAGGTCGACCAGCGTCGGCGCGGGCAATGCGGCACCGAGCGCACCGAGCAGCAGGTCGTCGACGGCCACGCCGCTCCGGGCGGGCACCGGACCGAGAAGCGCACGGGCGGCGTCCGATTCGATGGCGACCCGATACTGGACGGCATGTGCGTCGCGGTCGACCGCGGGATCGACCTGCCGCCGGAAGGGCTGCCCGGCAACCGAACCGGCGACCTCCCGCCACCGGTCGAGTTCGGCGCTGCGGTCGAGGGTGACCAGCTCGCGGGCCCACGCACCGAAGCCGGGCGGCACCGGGCCGAGCGACACCGGCCCGCCGGTACTGCACTGGGTGTAGGCGGCGACGAGTTCGGGCACCAGGACTCGCCACGACACACCGTCGACGACGAGGTGGTGCACGGCGACCAGCAGCCGGCCCGCAGCATCACCGTGATCGATCCAGGTCACCGCGACCATCACGCCGCCGGCCGGGTCGAGGCGATCCCGGGTGCGCCGGGCCACCGCCTCGACATCGGGGTCGGTCTCGCGCAGCACCGGTATGACCGGCGCGGTCGCGGCGATGTCGAATCGCCACGGCATCTCGTCGGCGACCAGACGGGCCCGCAGCATCGGATGGCGCTCGACGAGCGCGGCCACGGCCTGCTCCATCGCGGTGACATCGATCCCGGCCGGCACCGTCAGCAGCGCCGACTGGTGGAATCCGCGGATGACGTCGGCATCCGAGCCGGCCACCTCCTGCAGCCACCGGACGATGGGGGTCGCGGGCACCGCGCCCGAGGTCACCTCGACGAGCGGTTCGATCGGGCCGTCGGCGGTCGAGATGTGGGCGGCGAGCTCGGCCGGGGTGGCGTGGGTCATCACGTCGCGCGGACCGACCACGAAGCCGTCCGCCCGCAGCCGGGCGACCAGTTGCATCGCCACGATGCTGTCACCACCGAGCTCGGCGAACGCATCGTCGACACCGATCTCCTCGACGTCGATGTCGAGCACATCGCCGAAGGCACGGCAGATCTGATGCTCTGCCGGGGTCTGCGGCCGGCGCCCCGAGTGGGCGATCGACGGAAGCGGCAGCGCACGGCGGTCGATCTTGCCGTTCGGCAGGGTGGGGAACCGGTCGCAGACGACGATCGCCGCGGGAACCATGTAGTCGGGCAGCACCGCACGTACCGCGGCCCGCAGGCCGGCCGGATCGAGATCCACCCGGCCGTCGTCGCCGACGACGTAGCCGATCAGGCGACCCGAGCGTTCCACGGCGATCGCCGAGGCCACCCCGTCGACCGCACCGAGTGCGGTCTCGACGTCGCCGAGTTCCACGCGATGTCCGCGGATCTTGACCTGGTCGTCGCCGCGGCCGCGGTACTCGATGTGTCCGGTCGGACTCCAGCGCACCGCATCGCCGGTGCGATACATCCGGGAGCCGTCGGCGGCGAACGGGTCGGCGACGAACCGTTCGCCGGTGAGATCCCCGCGACCGAGATATCCGCGGGCCAATCCGGCCCCGGCCAGGTACAGCTCGCCGTCCACCCCGTCGGCGACGGGGGTCAGGTACTCGTCGAGCACGTAGGCGCGCATACCGTCCACCGGGCGCCCGATCACCGGCCGTTCGGTGTCGGAGACCCTCGCCACGAGTGCGTCGACGGTGCCCTCGGTGGGTCCGTACAGGTTGTAGCCGTCGGAATCGGCGAGCTCACGCCACCGGCCCCACTGCGCCTGCGACACCGCCTCGCCGCCGAATCCGAATGCCGCCATGGACGATTCGACACCGCCGAGTGCGGCGAGGTGCGACGGGGTGAGTTCCAGGAAGTCCCAGCCCTCACCGGTCAGGGTCGCGGCGAGTGCCTCGGCGTCGCGCTGGGTGTCGGCGTCGACGATGCTCACCTCGTGACCGTCGAGCAGCCACAGCTGCGGCTGCCATGACGCATCGAAGGCCAGCGACCAGGCGTGACCGACCCGCAGCCGGTCGCGGCCGGTGCGCAGCCGGGCCGGTTCGTGCAGCATCCGCCGGTGGCTGGCGAACAGGTTGGCCAGCGCGCGGTTCGGGATCACCACACCCTTCGGGACACCGGTCGAGCCGGAGGTGAAGATCACATAGGCGGGGTGCTCCGGCCGTAGCGGTGCGACGCGGCGCACCGGCAGGGCCGACTCCGATTCGGTTGCCGGGGCGAGCATTTCGTCGTCCAGGCGATCGATCGTGTACCGGGGGCGGGCCACCGCCGTCATCGCCTGCACGCGCTCGTCCGGGGTGTCGGGCTCGATCGGCAGATATGCCGCACCGGCATAGAGCACACCGAAGATCGCCTCGAGTGCGGCGACCCCGCGCGGCAGCCGGACCACCACCACGTCCTCAGGGCCGACACCGGCCAGGGCCAGACGTCCGGCGATGACCCGCACACGCTCGTCGAGTTCACCGAAGGAGCGTCGTCCGTCCGGTCCGCGCAGTGCCGCGGCCCCGCGATCGCGGGCGACGACGGCGTCGAACAGGTCGGCAAAGGTCGTCGGTGTCGGGGCCGGCCGCGACAGGTCCCGGTGTTCGGCCGGGATCCGGATGTCGAGCTCACGCAGCGGGGTGTCGGCCCGGCCCGCCATGAACTCGAGGACCGACGTCAGCCGGCGGGCCATCGCCTCGACGGTGGCGCGCTCGAACAGGTCGGTGCTGTACTCGATCACGCCGCCGATCCGCACATCGCCGCGGGAGGTGTCCTCGGTGAAGTCGAACGACAGATCGAACTTGGCGGTGACCGGCGCCGGCAGCGCGGCCGGCGAATCGGCGTCGGGCAGGATGCCGTCGACGTAGACCACCATCGTCTGGAACAGCGAGTTCATCGCCGTGGATCGCTGCGGTGCAACGGCTTCCACGACCCGTTCGAACGGCACGTCCCGGTTGTCGTAGGCGTCGAGGTCCACCGACCGCACCCGTGCGAGCAGCTCGCGCGGGGTGGGATCGCCGGACAGGTCGGTACGCAGCACCAGGGTGTTCAGGAAGAACCCGACGAGGTCGTCGAGGCGGGTGTCCGAGCGCACCGTGACCGGGGTGCCGACCGGGATGTCGGTGCCGCCGCCGAGACGGGACAACAGCACGGCCACCGCGGTGCGGATCACCATGAACATCGATGTGCCCGTGGCCGATGCGAGCGTGCGCAAGGCGTCGGCCAGATCCGGTTCGAGGAACAGGAACACCCCGTCACCCCGGCCGGTGGGCCGCGGCGGACGCGTGTGGTCGTAGGGCAGTGCCAGCTCGTCGGGCAGCCCGGCGAGCGCGGTGCGCCAGAAGTCGAGCTGACGATCGCCACGGCCGCCGTCGATCACCGCACGCTGCCAGGCGGCGAAGTCGCCGTACTGCAGCGGCAGCGCATCCCACTCGGGTGCCGCACCGCGTTGCCGTGCCCGGTAGGCGGTAGACAGGTCGGCGCGCAGCGGAGGTGCCGACCACTCGTCGGTGGCGATGTGGTGGATCGTCACCACGGCGACGTGGTCGGTGGTGGCGACCCGGATCGGGACCTCGGTGGCCAGATCGAAGGCATGTGCGCTCGAGCGGGTGAGTTCGGCGGGATCGTCGACGTGCTCGACGACGATCTCGGGGTCGGCGAGGACCTCCGGCCGCTGGTCGGGGTAGCGGGTGCGGAGCACCTCGTGACGGCCGACGAGATCGCGCACCGCGGCCCGCAGGACGTCGATGTCGATGATCTCGTCCGCGCCGGCCGGGCCGCCCGGACGCCACATCAGCGGCACGTTGTAGGTGGTCGTCGGACCCGACAGCGTGTGCAGGGTCAGCATCCGTTCCTGCCCGTAGGACAGCACCGGCACGCCGGTGTGGCGCACGAGTTCGGGCATCGGCTCGGCCGCATCGGCCGCCCCCGAACCCAGATGTGCGGCGAGTGCGGCGACGGTCGGGGCGTCGAACAGGGTGCGCAGTTCGACGTCGAAGCCGAGGGTGCCGCGCACCAGGTTGATCACCTTGATCGCGAGCAGCGAGTGCCCGCCGAGCGCGAAGAAGTCGGCGAAGACGTCGGTGACCGGGGTGCCGAGGACCTCGGCGAAGATCTCGGCGAGATCGGACTCGAGGTCGGTGCGCGGTGCGGTGCCACCGGTGGCGGTCACGTCCGGGGCCGGCAGCGCCGCCCGGTCGATCTTGCCGGTGTGGTTGAGCGGCAGCGCGTCGACCACCATGATCGGCGACGGCACCATATACGACGGAAGCTGCGCCGACAGCGCGGCGGTGATCGTCGAGATCAGTTCTGCCGCAGGGATCGCCGAATCCTCGGCGACCACCCACGCGACCACGCGGTCACCGTCGGTGTCGACGGCTCCCGAACCCACGCCGTCGACCCCGCGCATCCGGGCCTCGATCTCGCCGAGTTCGACGCGGTTGCCGCGGACCTTGACCTGACTGTCGGCGCGCCCGACGTACTCGAGGACACCGTCACGGCGACGGACGAGGTCACCGGTCCGGTAGAGGCGGGCACCGGGGACCTCGCCGGTCACATCGGCGACGAACGAGGCCGCGGTGAGATCGGGACGCCGCAGGTAACCGCGGGCGACCGGCAGGCCGCGCACGTACAGCTCGCCGAGCGCCCCCTCGGGCACGCGGTGCAGCGCGGCGTCGAGGACCAGCAGATCGGTGCCGGTGATCGGCGTTCCGATCGGGATGGTCGGGGTGGGCGTCGATGCGACGTCGGCGACCTGATCGGTGACCACGACGGTGGTCTCGGTGGGACCGTAGGCGTTGATCAGCGCGACCTGGGGTGCGGCCTGGGCCACACGTGCCGCCAGGTCCGTGGTGAGGGCCTCGCCGCCGGCGATGATGTGCCGCAGGGTGGGCACGCCGGGCAGGTACTCGACGAACAGGTCGAGCAGCGAGGGCACGAACACCGTGGTGGTGACCGCGTTCTCGGCGATGATCTGGGCCAGACGCCGCGGGTCGCGCTGGGCGCCCGGATCGGCGACCACCGTGGTGGCCCCGGACATGAACGGCAGCAACAACTCCCAGACGGCACCGTCGAAGCCCACCGGGGTCTTCGCGAGCACCCGATCACCGGCGCCGAGGCCACCGGGGATCGACGACAGACGCCACCGGAGCACGTTGACCACACTGCGGTGATCGACCACCACACCCTTGGGCCGCCCGGTGGATCCGGACGTGAAGATCACATACGCCGGGTTCTCCGGGCGCACGGCCACCGGCCGATGCGCTGTACCCGTATCGGTGTCGCGGTCACCGGTGCCGGTGCCGGTGCCGGTGACCGGGGCGCCGAGGTGATCCAGGGTGAGGGTGGCGAAGGTGTTCTCCGACACCCCGATCCGCTCCAGATCGGCCGTGGTCTCGTCGACGATCACCACCGCGGGGCGGGCGCCGGCGAGGATGTCGCCGATGCGGGCCACGGGGAGATCGGCGTCGATCGGCAGATAGGCCGCACCGGCATACAGTGCGCCCTGCATCGCCACCAGCTGCCCGATGTGGCGCGACATCAGCACCGCCACCACCGATTCGGGGCCCACGCCGAGCGCGGTCAGCCGGGCCGCCACGTCCTGTGCGGTCCGTGCGCACTCGGCATAGGTGACCGAGCGGCCGGCGGTGTCGGTCAGTGCCACCGTGTCGGGGTGGGCCGCGGCGGTCGCCGTCAGCAGGTCGACCAGGGTGGACCCGCCGTCGGCGAACTCCGTTGCCGGGGCACCGCTCTCGGCCAGGCGCAGGGCGTCGAGATCGGCTGCGTCGAGCAGTGCGATGCGCTCGACACCGATCGCCGGATCGGCGACCACCTGATCGATCACCCGGACCAGATGGTCGAGGAGGGTGCGTGCGGTGTCCTGGTCGAACTGCGCCGTCGCATATTCCAGGCCGACGGTCAGTTCACCACCCTCCGGGGTGTCCGCACCGGTGATGTCGACAAAGGTGAACGCCAGATCGAACTTGGCGGCGACCGACGACAGCGGGGCGAATCCGGCGGGCACACCGAGGAAACTGTCGGGGGCACCACCGAAGGGCAGATACGACACGCTCACCTGGAACAGGGGATTGCGCCCGGAGACACGTGCCGGTGCGAGACGCTCCACCACCTGCTGGAACGGGATGTCCTGGTTGTCGAAGGCGGCGAGGTCGACGGCGCGGACACGCTCGACCAGCTCGCCGAAACCGGGTCGGCCACCCACGTCGACACGCAGCACCTGGGTGTCGACGAAGAAACCGATCAGATCCTCGAGCGCGGGATCGCTACGCCCGGAGATCGGGCTGCCGAGGGGGATGTCGTCGCCGGCGCCGGCCCGATGGAGCAGGGTGGCCACCAGGGCCTGGGCGACCATGAACATGCTGGCGCCGTGCGCGGAGGCGATGGCGGCCAGCCGGGCGCGGGTCGGCGCACCGATGGTCACCGTCTCGGTGGCGGCCGGACCCGGCGCACCCGCGCGGCGGGCACGATCGCGCGGGAGGGGGAGTTCATCGGGCAGGCCGGCCAGGGCCTGCTCCCAGTAGGCGAGCTGCGCCGGACCGCGTTCGGAGACGCGGTCACGTTGCCACAGCGCGTAATCGGCGTACTGCACGGGCAGGGGTGCGAACTCCGGCGCGGTGCCGGCCAGGCGTGCGGCATAGGCGATCGAGAGATCGGTCAGCAACGGCCGGTCCGACCACTCGTCGGTGGCGATGTGGTGCAGCGCGATGGTCAGCAGCCCCGCGGTGCGACGATCGGCGTCGGTGTCCCGGCCGCCGGTCGCTCCACCGGCCAGTGGCCCCGCCTCGACCAGGTCGAGGCGCACCCGGATGGGTGGAGCCGCGGTGAGGTCGAACGGCCGGGTCAGGACCTCGCGCGCCCGCTCACCGAGCGCGACGTCGAGGGCGTGCGCGTCGTCGGCGGTCACGGTCGTGACCTCGACGATGTCGGGCACCTCGGCCACGTCGAGAATCCGCTGCGACACCTCACCGGCCGCCGATTCGGCGAAGACCGTCCGCAGGCTCTCGTGCCGGGCGAGGACGTCGGCGAGTGCCGCCCGGAGGGCGTCGGGATCGATCGCCCCGTACAGCCGCACCACATGCCCGTAGTGATAGGAGGTGTCGGTCGGGTCGAGCCGGTGCAGCACCCAGAGCCGTTCCTGGGCGGGGGAGAGCGGGATGTCCTGCGGGCGATCGCCCACCACGATGTCGGTGGTCGAGCCGGTGACCTGCACACGCGCCGCGATCTCGGCGACGGTGCGGGCCTCGAACAGATCGCGGATGGCCAGCTGCGCACCGAGCTCGGTCCGCACCGACGACACCAGCTTCATCGCCGACATCGAGTGCCCGCCGAGCTCGAAGAAGTCGTCGTCGACACCCACCTCGGGAAGCCCGAGGACCTCGGCGAACACGTCGGCCAGACGCCGTTCGACGTCGGTCCGCGGGGCGCGGTGGGTGGTGGCCGGGCGAGGCTCGGGCAGGGCCTTCACGTCGAGTTTGCCGTTGACGGTCATCGGGAACTCCGCGACCGCCGCGAACAGCGTCGGCACCATGTAGTCCGGCAGACCGCCGGCCAGGCGCCGGCGGATGTCGGCGAAGTCCACCCCGGCCTCCCGTTCGGCCGGGATCACATAGGCCACAAGGCGTTTGATGGACGGGTCGCCCGGATCGGCGGCCGCCACGACCGCGGCCGAGGCGATGTCGTCCAGCGCGGTGAGCGCGGCGTCGATCTCGCCGAGCTCGACGCGGTAGCCGCGCACCTTGACCTGGTCGTCGGTGCGGCCGAGGAAATCGAGATTGCCGTCGGGTCGGATCCGCATCAGATCGCCGGTGCGGTAGAGGCGCCCGCCCGCCGCGAACGGGTCGGCGACGAAGCGTTCGGCGGTCAGGTCCGGGCGGCCGAGGTAGCCGCGGGCGAGACCGGCGCCGCTGATGTAGAGCTCACCGGCCACACCCGACGGCACCGGCCGCAGCCAGGGGTCGAGGAGGTGGGCGTGGGTGTTCCAGATCGGGGTGCCCACCGACGAGGTCGGCGACTCGTCGGTGCCGATGCCCAACGTGTTGATGGTGTACTCGGTGGGGCCGTACAGGTTGTAGCCGAAGGTCTTCGGGTTCTCCCGCAGTCGCGTCCACACCGGGTCGCCGACGGCCTCGCCGCCGAGCAGGACCAGCGGCGGGACGTGGCCGTCGCCGGTTCCGGAGCCGGAGCCGGAACGTTCGTCGAGCAGTCCGTCGGCGAACAGCTGGGCCGCATACGTCGGGGTCACGTTCACCACGTCGATCCGGTGTTCGGCGCAGTAGTCGACGAGGGCCGCCGAGTCACGGCGCAGATCCTCGTCACAGACGTGCACCTCGTGGCCCTCGACCAGCCACAGCAACTCCTCCCACGACATGTCGAAGGCGAAGGACACGGTGTGGGCGATCCGCAGCCGGCCGGTGATCCCGGCCGCCCGGGCGACCTCGATCGCCGGCTCGAACACCTTCTCGCGGTGGTTGAGCTGCATGTTGGTCAGACCGCGGTACGGCGTCACCACACCCTTGGGCTTGCCGGTTGAACCGGAGGTGTAGATCACATATGCGGTCCAGTCCGGGTCGACGTGCGGTGGCGTCCACTCGGCCGCACGCGGTGCGGGCAGATCGTCGATGGCCAGGATCGGGACTCCGGCATCGGCGAAACGGGCACCGGTCCGGCTGTGCGACAGGATGATCCGGGGACGTGCGTCGTCGATGATGGTCAGGAGACGGTCATCGGGGTGGTCGAGTTCGAGCGGCAGATAGGCCGCGCCGGCCCGCAGGATCGCGAACAGCGCCACCACGGTCTCGGTGCTGCGCGGAATCGCCAGCGCCACCACGGTTTCGGGGCCCACACCGTGATCGGACAGCACATGCGCCACCCGATCGACCTCGGATTCGAGCTCGGCATAGGTCATCCGCTGATCACCCGACACCAGGGCGTCGGCGTCGGGGATCAGGGCGGCCCGGTGTCCGAGCAGGGTCGAGACGGTCTCGTCTGGCAGATCGTGCACGGGGCCCACCAGGCCGGTGTCGCCGGGCAGGCTCAGATCCAGTGCGGCGACCGGGGTGTGCAGATGCGCGCCGATCGCCTCGAGGGCGAGGCGGAACCGCGCGAGGAAGGCCGTGGCGGCGGCCGCGTCGACGAGGTCCTCGCGATATTCGACGCGGAACCGGATGTCGTGCGACGGCGTCACCACGAGCGCGATCGGGTAGTGGGTGTGGTCGAGGCTGCCCTCGCCGATCACGTCGTGCAGTGCCGACTGGGTGCGCTCCTCCTCCTCGGTCCGGAAGTTCTGGAGCACGTAGAGCACGTCGAACAGCACCGGGTGACCGGTCTCCTGCTGGAGCCGGCCGAGCCCGAGATGGTCGTAGGCCATCATCTCGACCCGATCGGACTGCATGCGGCGCAACAGATCCAGGACCGTCTCGTCCGGACGCAGCACGGTGCGCACCGGCACGGTGTTGAGGAACAACCCGATCACGGTGTCGATCCCGGGGACCTCGGTGGGCCGGCCGGCCACCGTCGAGCCGAAGGCCACGTCGGTGCGTCCCAGCTGACGCGACAGCGTGAGGTTGAGCGCGGCGGTCAGGACGGTGTTGAGGGTCACTCCGGCGGCGCGGGCGTCTGCGCGCAGGCGGTCGGAGAACTCGACGCCGAGATCGACGTCGGTGCGGTGCGGGGCACGCGGTGTGGTGGCCGCGGCCCGCGGGGCGATCAGGGCGGGCTCGTCGTAGCCGTCGAGATGGGAGATCCAGGCGGCCAGGGCATCGGCGTCGTCGACGCCCCGCGCCAGCCATGCCAGGTAGTCCCGCATCGAGGCCTCGCGCGCGGGCACCGGCGTCCCGTTGAGGTGGGCCAGCAACCGCGACACGAACAGGCCACCGGACCAGCCGTCCCACAACAGGAATCGGCGATTGACCACCAGTCGGTCCTGCCCGCCGGGCAGGTGCACCAGTCGCATCCGCCACAGCGGTGCCCGCTCGAGTGCGAATCCGGTCCGGCGGTCGTCGGCGAGCAGGGCCTCGAGCTGCGCGGCAGCCTCTTCCGGTGCCGACGCGGACAGGTCCACGTCCACGACGTCGGGCTGCACCTCGGCGGCGATCACCTGCAGGGGCCTGCCGTCGACCTCGACGAATGCCGCTCGCAGCTCCGGGTTGGCGTCGAGCAGCGACCGGGCGGCGCGTCGCAGCTCGGCGACATCGATGCGATGGCCGAAGTCCAGCCAGAACTGGGCGGTGTAGATGTCGGCGTCGGCATCCATCCGGGCCTGGTAGTACAGACCCTCCTGCAACGGCGTGAGCGGCCAGACGTGCTCGATCTCGCCGTGGGCCGCGGCCAGGGCGTCGAGCGTCCCGGCGCCCAGGGTCACCAGCCGATCGTCGGCCAGTGCGGTCACCGCGGCGGTGATGGCCTCGGCGAGTTCGCCTGCCGCCTCGACCCGTTCGGCGTCGACGTGCACCTCGACCGTCCACGACGCGGCCGGGTCGTCCGGGGTGTCGGTGCCCGGGGTGTCGGTGGCCGGGGCCGTGGGGTCGGCCGGGACGACGGCGACGGTCACCGGATGGGCGGTGGGCAGACCGAAGTCGCCGACGAGCACGTCGGCATCGGCGATCTCGCCGGCGGTGCGGGCGGCCCCGAGTGCGGCGGCCACCTGCGGGGACAGGTGGGCCAGGACGTCGAAGGGCGGTCCCGGTACGGCGTCGGCGGTCCCGGTGCGCAGGTCGATCCGGGTGGGGGTCAGACCCAGCAGCGGGCCGCCGGTGCGGGCGGCGCCGGCGGGCCGCAGATCGGTCACCACGTCGACGAGCAGATGGGTACCCACGCGTCCGTCCAGCACACCGGCGATCGCCTCGGCGACGGCGAGGGCGACCGCTCCGGAATCGGGGGCCGTCGGTGCGTCGATCGGCCGGCGGCGGGTCACCGGTGCGGCCGGGACCTCCTGGTCTGCCGACAGGGCGGCCGCCCCCTCGGGCCGGGGGAGCCCGGCACCGGGTGCGAGGACCTCGAGCCACCGGTTCAGCGACGACGGATCGGCGGCCCGGCCGGTCAGATCCACGCCGACCCGGCCGAGCGAGACCGGCACGGGATCGACGTCCACCTCGCGACCCCGGGCGAGATCGTCGAAGGCGGCCACCAGATCCGAGCGCAGGATCCCCACGGTCACCGGGTCGGTGAGTGCGGCACCGACCCACAGGGTCAGCTGTCCCGATGCCGGGTCGTAGACGGCCCGCGGGAGCTCCGGTGCCGCGATGTCGGCGGGCTCACCCGTGCCGGGGGCGTCGGCGGGCCCGGTGACCGGGATCGACGCGGCGTCGGCGGGGGCGGTGGACAGCGTCCACAGGATGGGGACGGGGCGCAGCAGCGAGGTCCGCAGCACGTCGTGGCGGGCGGCGACCGCACCGACGATCTCCGCGACCGTCTCCATCGGGGTGCCGGCAGGTGCGGCGACACGAACAGCCCTGGGCGCCAGGGTGTCCGGCTCGGTGCCGGCCACCCGCAGCCGATGCAGCGACGGGGTGAGCGCGGGTGCGGGCATCGGCTCGTCCTGCACGACGACGGGGTCGCCCAGACCGGCGAGCCGCGAGGTCGGCGCGGTGGACAGCCGGGTGAGGAAGGCGTCGAACTCCTCGGTGATCCGGCGGGCCCCCGCAGCGGCCTCGGGTACCGCGCGCACGATGACCTCGGCGGGAAGTCCCTTGCGGCGCAGCTGGATCTGTATCTCGACATCGGAGACCGGGCCCGAGGCGAGCGCATGCGCCGCCGTCTCGTGTCCGCCGATCGTGTGCTGCGTGGTGTGCGCCATGACATTCACGCCGAGCCCGAACATCCGGTACCGGCCGGCGTCCGCGGGGGCGGAGGCGGCCAGTGCACGTCCGAGATCCTCGGCGCGGAAACGGCTTCGGGGCAGAAGCCCGTACAGTGCGCGGTCGACGTGCAGTGCGAGGTCGCCGAGACGGTCGCGGCCGGACGCGGCGACACGCAGCGGCAGCACGCTGGTGACCATCGACGGTGCGGTCCGGGTCTGCCGATCGAGCCGGCCGGTCACCGGGAGCGCGAACACGAGGTCCTCACGACCGGTGCGGGCGTGGGCGAACGCCGCGACGGCGGCGATCAGCATGACCGCCGGGCGCACCCCCTTGTCGGAGGCGAGGGACCGTAGCACGGCCAGCCGGTCGGCATCGATGTCGAAGCGGGCCTGGGTGACGCCGAACCCCGGTGCGAGATCGTCGTCGAGCAACCGAACCGGTTCGGGGCGGTCACCCATCAGCTCGGTCCAGTACCGGCGGTCGACCTCGAACTCCGGACCACTGCGGTAGGCGGACTCGGCGGCCACCACGTCGGACAGGGCCCAGCTGCCCCGATACCGCGGGGTGTCGGTCTCGTCGTCGGCGGCGGCGTCATAGGCGGTGCGCACGGTGTCGGTGAACGAGATCAGACCCATGCCGTCACAGACCAGGTGGTGCACCTTGTAGTAGGTGAACACCGCGGTCGCCGGTTCGGCGGAGTCGTCACCGACCAGCAACAGCCGGAACTCGCTGAGTGGTCCGGTGTGGATGTCCATCGGCTCGGCCATGTCCCGGCGCATCCACTCGTGTGCGTCGCTGCCGCGCAGGTCGACCACCGGGATCTCGAAATCGGTGATCGGCAACAGCCGCTGGGTGATCTCACCGTCGACCTCGGCGAAGACGGCGCGCAGTGCCTCGGCCCGGTCGATGACCCGCAGCATCGTGGAACGCAGCAGGTCGAGGTCGATCGACGCCGACATCTCGATGTAGAGACCGGTGTTGTAGAGCGACGGATCGGCCGCCATCTGCATGGCGAGATAGATGTCGCGCTGTCCGGCCAGGACCGGGTAGGGATGGTCGGTGGCGTCGGTCGACGAGGACAGGCGGGGGATCGAGGTCACGAACACTCTCCGGTAGTGCGATTCAGGATGGGACTGTCGGGGGTCATACGGCCGGGTTCGATTGTCCTGGGCTCGAACCGTGCGCGGCATCCCCGCCGGGGGCCAGCTCCGCCAGGGCGGCACACCAGCCTGCGGCCAGGGCCGCGACCAGATCGGCATCGAGCTGATCGGGCAGGTGGATGAACGTGGCGGTGATGACGGGCCCGGCACTCTCGTCACGGCAGACGATCTCGATCTCGAGAGGATGTGCGACGCCGAGGTCGGGATCTGCCGCGGTGCGCAGCGCCGTCGACTCGGCCGACGGCTGCCAGGCGCCGCCGGTGCCCACGGTGAACCGTCCGAGATAGTTCAGCAGCACACCGGCGCCCGGCATGGTTGCCATCGCCATCGCCGTCTGCGGATTCAGATACCGCAGCATTCCGAAACCTGCTCCGGCCGAGGGCATCTCCCGCCACTGCTGTTCGGCGGTCGCGATGGCCGCGGTGACATCACCGTCGGCGAGAGCGGGCAGACGTAGCGGTGCCATCGTGGTGAACCACCCGACCGTACGGCTCAGGTCGAGCTCACCGAGACCGGCGGCCTCGGTGTCGCGACCGTGACGTTCGGTGTCGACGACGAGATCGCCGGTGGCGGTCACCGCGCTCGCGGCCACGCGCAGCGCACCCAGGAACACCGAGGTGATCCCGACGTCGAGGCGTGCGGGCACCTCGGTGAGGATCGCCTGGGACAGGGCGACCGGCAGGGACACCTGATACCGCTGCTGCGCCCCGACCGTGCCGCGGATCGCGGGCCGCCCGGGCACCAGATCGCCGCCGGGGGCGAGGACCTGCGCCCAGTGCGTCACCTCGCCCAGCAGCTCCGGTGCCACCGCGCGGGTGGCGATGTCGGCGGCGACCTGTGCGAACGGGACCCCGTCCGCGGCGTCGGTGGTACGGCCGGTCTCATGGGCGGCCGCCAGGTCGTCGATCAGGATGCGGCGGGACACGCCGTCGATCGCCAGATGATGGATCACCAGGACCAGCCGGCCCGCGGCACCGGCGGTCACCGGGGTGAGGTGGACGGCCGCGACCATCCGGCCGGTGGTGGGCGACAGGCGTCCGGCCGCGGCATCGGAGACGACGGCCACGGTGTCGGCGACACTGCCGTGTGCGTCGGCGGCGACCACTTCCAGGACGTCGGCCGCGCGCACCGACCCCGGCTCTCCGGCGGTGAGCGTCCACACCCCGCCGGCCACGACGTCGAGGGTGGTGCGCAGGGCCGGGTGCCGGTCGAGGACCACCTGCAGGGCGGTGGTCACCGATTGCGGGGTGGCGTCGGCCGGGACGTCGACCACCAGCGACTGATTGTGACGATCGATCGTACCGCCCAGCTCACGCAGCCGATGCATGATCGGCAGCAGGGCGATGACCCCGGACGCGGCCCCGGTCGCACGGTCGGTGCCGTCGGACCGGGCGTCGCCCTCGTCGATCGGCTCGGCCACTCCGGCAAGGCCTTCGATGGTCCGCTGGGTGAACACGTCCCGGGTTCGCAGCCGCAACCCGTGCCGGCGTGCCCGGTTGACCAGCGTGGTCGAGACGATCGAGTCGCCACCGAGGGCGAAGAAGTCGTCGTCGAGCGCGATCTCGTCCGGTTCCAGCCGCAGGGTCTCGGCGAAGATCTCCAGGAGCGCCGCCTCCACGGCATCCGCCGGGCGTCGCCGGTCGGCCGCAGCCGTCCCCGAACGGGGCTCGGGAAGTGCTGCGGCATCGGTCTTGCCGTTGGTGGTCAACGGGATCCGGTCGATCCCGACCACCGCCGACGGCACCATGTGCTCGGGCAGGCTCTGCTGCAGGGCGGCGTGTACGTCGTCGGGGGTCACACCGTCGGTGACGACATAGGCGAGCAGCCGGTGGGTGTCGCCCGGGCCGGGACGGGTGATGACCGCCGCATCCCGCACACCGTCGACCGCCGCGATCGCCGACCGCACCTCGCCGAGCTCGATCCGGAATCCACGGATCTTGACCTGGGTGTCGGCCCGGCCGACATAGTGGAATCCGCCGTCCTCGGTGAGCCGGAACAGGTCTCCGGTGCGGTACGACACCGTGCCGTGACCGCCGGGATCGGCGACGAACCGGACCGCCGACAGTTCCGGACGACCCAGATAGGCGCGGGCCACCTGCGGTCCCGACAGATACAGCTCACCGACCACACCGACCGGTACCGGCCGCATGAGGGTGTCGAGGAGCCGGCCGGTGAAACCGGGGAGCAGGGCGCCCACGTCGCTGCCGGTCGACGTCTCCGACGAGCGGGCGTCGATCGGCAGATAGGTTGCGTGCACGGTGATCTCGGTGATCCCGTACATGTTGACCGCCTGCACGAGCGGGCGCTGCCGGAGGAACCCGGTCAGGCGCTGCGCATCCAGCGCCTCGCCGCCGAAGACGAGGTGGCGCACCGAGGCCAGGTCGGCGGTGGTGTCGGCGAGCGTCGCATCGAGGGCATAGAACGCCGACGGCGTCTGATTGAGGACGGTCACGCCCTCCGCGTCGAGGAGTGCGGCGAAATCGGCCGGCGAACGGGTGGTGGCGCGATCGGGCACCACCAGCCGGGCCCCGGTCGACAGTGCCCCCCAGATCTCCCACACGGAGAAGTCGAACGCATACGAGTGGAACAGCGTCCACACGTCGTCGGCATCGGTGCGGACCAGATCACGGGTCGCCGACAGCAGGGCCAGCACATTGGCGTGCGAGATCGTGACGCCCTTGGGACGCCCGGTGGACCCGGACGTGTAGATCACATAGGCCGGGTGGCCGGGGGACACCGCGACTTGCGGCACCGGGGTGCCGGTGGGTGCGACGCGGGCACAGTAGTCGGCATCGACGGTGACCGTCGGGCGGGCATCGGCGAGGGTGGCCGTGATGCGCTCGTCCGGGTAGTCGGGGTCGATGGGCACATATGCGCCGCCGGCGCGCAGCACCGCGAGCAGGGCGATCACCTGGTCGGCACCCCGGGGCAGCAGCAGCGCCACCAGGTCACCCGGGCGCACACCGTCGGCGATCAGTTGCGCGGCGAGCCGTTCGGAGCGCGACCCGAGCTCGGCGTAGGTCAGTGAGCCGGCGGTGTCGGTCACCGCCGTCCGGGTGGCGTGCTCGTCCGCGGCGCGGGCGAAGACCTCCCACAGGGTGGTCGCACCCCCGGCGCGCGCCGGCTCGTCGGACACCGCGGGCAACGCCGGGACGGTGTCGGCGGCGTCGGGCATCCGCAGGGCCGCCAGATGCCGTTCGGGATGTTCGACGAGCGCGTGCAGCACATACAGCGTCCGCTCGGCCAGACGCTGCGCGGTGGCATGGTCGAACAGATCGGTGGCGTACTCGAGACGCAGGCGCAGACCCGGGGTCAGCCCGACGAACTCGAAGGTCAGGTCGAACTTCGACGTCCGGGTGGGCGGGAACAGCGGGGTCGCGTCCAGACCGGCGAAGTCCGGCGCGACGATCGGGTCACGGTACTGGACCATCGTCTGGAACACCGGGTGACGGGACAGTGACCGTTCCGGGGCGAGTGCACCGACCACCTCGTCGAACGGCAGATCGGCGTGGGCATAGGCGTCCACGTCGGTCCGGCGGATGCGTCCGATCACCTCGTCGAGCGTCGGATCACCGGCGAGATCGGTCCGCAACGCCAAGGTGTTGACGAACATGCCGATGAGTTCTTCGGCGGCTGCGGTGGTCCGTCCGGCGAAGGGGGTGCCGACGACGATGTCGTCACCGGCGCCCGAGGCCGAGAGTGCCACCGCCACAGCGGCATGCACCAGCATGAACCGGGTGGTTCCGGTGGCCGCGGCCCGCCGGTCGAGGGCGGTGACCAGCTCGGCGGGCAGGTCGCGGTCGATCTGGTCGCCACGGTGACTCGGCTCGGCCGGGCGGGGCCGGTCGACCGGTGGGCCGACCTCGTCGGCGATACCGGCCAGCTGGCCGGTCCAGAACCGGATCTGCTGGGCGGCAAGTGAATTCGGATCAGATGCGACGCCGAGCTGGTCGAGCTGCCACACCGTGTGGTCGGTGAACTGCACGGCCGGCGCCGCCACGGGCGTGCCGTGGTAGCCGGCGGCGAGCTCGTCGAACAGCCGGCCCGCCGACCACTCGTCGGCGGCGATGTGATGGACCGTGATCAGCAGGATCGCCGAGTCGGCGCCCGTGCCGCCGTCCGGACCGGTCGTATCCACGCGGACGAGGTCGGCGCGCAGGACGTGGTCGGTGGCCAGATCGTAGGGGCGCGCACCCAATTCGGTGATCAGGTCGTCGACATCGGTTGCGGCCGGACGGTGTTCGGGCAGCGCCACGGTGATCCCGGACGCCTCGTCGATCACCGGCACGCGGTCGACGATCCGGGTGCGCAACACCTCGTGACGCGCCACGATCCCGGTCAGTGACGCGGCGAGCGCATCGACGTCGATGGCAGATCCCGGCCGGGCGTCGAGCCGGACGGTGAAGGCGACGGTGTACGCCGAGTCGTCGACACCGGACTGGAACAGCAACCGGCGCTGGGCCGGCGAGAGCGGGAGGGGATCGGGACGCTCGCCCGCCACCGGACCGGCCGGTGTGGCCGCGGCGATCGCGGGCGACGTGCCGCCGGGTCCGGCGGTGTCGGGGTCGGCGGGGGACAGCAGCCGGGCCAGATCGGCCAGGACGGGATGGTCGAAGACGTCGGCGATGGTGAGTCGCCGCCCGGTGGCCACGCGCAGCCGGGTGAGCATCCGGGTCGCCGAGAGGGAGTGCCCGCCGAGGTCGAAGAAGTCGTCCTCCGGTCCGGCATCACGGCCCAGCACGGCTCGCGCGGCGTCGACCACCGCACGTTCGGCGTCGGTCGCCGGGCCGCGCGACGGTGCGGCCGACGCTCGCGCCGGCTCCGGGAGGGCGCGCCGATCGACCTTGCCGCCCGGGGTCAGGGGCAGTGCCGCCAGGACGGTGACGGTGGCCGGAACCATCGCCGCGGGCACCGAATCGGCCAGGGCCGCGGTCACCTCCGGTGCGGCGAGGTCGGCCCGGCCGCTGACATAGGCGTCGACGCGGGTGGAACCCGAGGCGTCGGTGACCGCGCGCACGGCGGCATCGCGCACACCGTCGACGGCCGCGAGCGCGGCCTCGATCTCACCGAGTTCCACTCGGACACCACGGATCTTGACCTGGCTGTCGGCACGTCCGTGCAGGATGATGCGGCCCGCGACGTCGATCTCGCCGCGGTCGCCGGTCCGGTACAGGCGCCGGCCGGCGCCCGCGGGGTCGGCGACGAAACGCGCGGCGGTCCACTCCGGGCGGCCGCGGTAGCCGCGGGCGAGCTGGGGGCCACCGACATAGATCTCGCCCGCCACACCCGTGGGCACCGGCCGCAGCAGACGGTCGAGGACGACGACGGTGGTGCCGGCGACCGGCAGGCCCACCGTGACCGGTCCGTCGACGGTCGTTCCCATGGTCACGTCACCGGCCACCTCGGACGAGCCGTAGGAGTTGACCACCTCGGCGCCGGAGGCGGTGAGGATCTCCCGGGTGGCGGGGACGAGGGGTTCACCGGAGACGATCCAGCGCCGCGGAGCGTACCCGGGCGCGGCCTCGGCGACGGCCTGCGCCAGCGGCGGCACCGCGGTGATCTGGTCCACCTCGTGCGCGTCGGCCAGCTCGGCCAGGGCCAGGGCGTCGCGGGTGACGGCATCGTCGGCGAGGACCACCGTCGCCCCGGCGGCCAGCGCGCCCAGCAGTTCGGTGGTGCCGTCGATGAACGCCACCGACGACTTGGCCAGGACCACCCGGCCGTCCCAGTTCGCGGCCGCCCAGGCCACCCGGTTCGCCAGTGCGCCCGCCGTGCCGAGCACGGCCTTGGGGGTGCCGGTGGAGCCGGAGGTGTAGACCAGATACGCCGAGGAGTCCGGGTGTGTGCCCGACGATGCGACGGGGCCGTCGGGTCCTCGATCGGCCGGCCGGTCCGCGACGTCCGGTGCGGCCGAGAGGAGTTCGGCGGTGGCGTCGTCGAGGACGAGGTCGGGCCGGGAGTCGTCGAGCATGAACGTGATCCGGGCCGACGGGTAGCCGGGATCGATCGGCAGGTAGGTGGCACCCACCCGCAGCACCGCGAGGATCGACGCGACGAGTGCGGCGCCGCGGTGCTGGTGGACGGCCACCACCGATTCCGGCCCGATCCCACGGGTGCGCAGGCCGTCGGCGATCCGGCCGGTCAGCGCGTCGAGATCGGCATATCGCAGGGTGTGCTCGCCGACGATCACCGCGGCCCGATCCGGATCGGCGTCGGTCGCCCGTGCGATCTGCTCGGCCACGGGCTCGAACGGCAGGGTGGGCACGGCGTCGAGCGCGGCGGCACCCAACGGCGGGGCGTCGCTGCGTGGCAGTGTCGCGGCGGTGGCGTCCGGCCGCTCGGGCAGGGCGGTCAGGGTTCGCACCAGCTGCGGCAGCAGCTCGGCACAGGCGCGCTCGGCGACACCGTCGGCGGTGGTGGCCTGCGGGCGTTCCAGCAGGATGCGGATCTGCGGATCATCCTCGACGAGAATGGTTGCCGCATAGCTGTTCTCGTCCTCGATATGCGGCCGGACCGGGCCACGCGGGAAGCTCTCGAAGACGACGACGGTGTCGAACAGCTCGCCCATCCCGAGGGCGCTCTGGATGTCGCCGAGTGGGGTCTGGTGGTGACCGATCAGCGACAGCTGCTCGCGCTGTACGCGGGAGACCAGCGCCGGCAACGACTCTCGTGGATCGAGCACGATCCGCACCGGGATGGTGTTGATCAGCATCCCGACCATCTCGTCGACACGGTCGACCGACGGGTCGCGGCCGGAGACCACCGCACCGAAGACCACGTCGTCGGTGTCGGTGAGATCGGCCAGGACCAGCGCCCACGCCACCTGGATGACGGTGTTCAGCGATGCGCCGTGCGCACGTGCCCACTCGCGCAGCCGCTCGGACTCGTCGGCGCCCAGCCGGTGGGAGATCACCCGGCCACCGGAGGTGTCTGCGCGCCGGGACCGGGCGACGAGGGTGGGGGAGTCCAGACCCGAGAGCACCTCACGCCAGATGCCGTGGTCGTCGGGGCGCCCCTCGCGCCACCGCAGGAACTCGCTCACCGGTGCCGGTGCCGGCAGCGTCTCGCCACGCAGGAGCCGGACGACCTCGTCGAACAGCCGGTGGATCGACCAGCCGTCGAGCGCGATGTGATGGGCGACGACGAGCAGGTGGCGCCGCGGCTGCCCATCGGTGTCGTCGGCGGCCAGGACCGCCCGGAACGGCGGGGGTGAGGTCAGTGCGATCCCGCGGATGCGTTCGCGGCGTCGCAGGGAATCCAGGTCCTCGGCCGTACCGAGGTCGCAGGTCTCCAGGGGCACCTCGACATCGGCGTGCACGCGGGCGACCGGTGCGCCGGTGCGCCGACGGGTGTAGGAGGTGCGCAGGGTGGCGTGCCGGGCCATCACCGTGCCGAGCGCGGCCGTGACACGGGTGGTGAGGTCGGTGTCGACCGGCACGTGCAGCGCGAGGTCGACGTCGGCCAGGATCAGGTACGGATCCGGGGTGCCTGCCGGGCGCGGCCGGGTGGAGTGATAGACGATCGCCTCCTGCAGCCCGGTGAGCGGCAGGACGTCGTCGAGGGCGGGGGCCGCCGGGGCGGAGGTGTCGGTGGTCGTCACAGGAGATCTCCATCGGCCAGGTCGTCGAGCTCGTCGGCACCGATACCCGCGGTGGTGAGCGCGAACTCACCGTCGGCGGGGCGGGCGGCGTCCGGATCGGGTCGTGCCGTCGCGACCGTGGTCGCGACGGTCGCCAATCCGGCGACGGTGGGGTTGTCGAACAATTCGATGGGGGTGATGCGCAGGCCGTCGCGGGCCAGGCGGGTGACCACCCGGACCGCGGTCAGGCTGTCACCGCCGAGGAGGAAGAAGTCGTCGTCGGCACCCACGGCAGGCACCCCGAGAACTTCCGAGAATGCCTGGGCGAGCGCACGTTCGGTGTCGGTGGCCGGTGGCCGTGAGTCGCCGGCCGGGGAACCGAAGACCGGTCGCGGCAGTGCACGGCGGTCGACCTTGCCGTTGGGTGTCAGCGGGAACTCGTCGACGGCCATGACCGCGGCCGGGATCATGTAGTCGGGGAGCCGGTCGGTCAGGTGCGCCCGTAGCTCGCGCACGTCGACCTCGTGGCCCGCGGCCGGCTTGATGAAGGCGACCAGACGTCCGTCGAATGCGGTGGTGACCGCTCGATCGACCGAATCATGCTGTGCCAGTGCGGTGTCGACGTCACCCAGCTCGATCCGAAATCCGCGGATCTTGACCTGGTGGTCGGTGCGGCCAAGGCAGTAGAGGACGCCGTCGGCGCCCCGGCGGGCCAGGTCGCCGGTGCGGTACATCCGTGCACCGGGCGGCCCGAAGGGATCGGCAACGAAGCGCGCGAAGGTGAGATCCGGTTTGCCGTGGTAGCCCCGGGCCAGGCCGTCGCCACTGAGATACAGCTCGCCGACGCGGCCGTCGCCGACCGGACGAAGTGCTGAATCGAGAAGTCGCACACCGGTGTTGGCGATGGGCTCACCGATCGGGACATCGTGACCGGTCAGCGGTGCGGTGGTCGACCAGATGGTGGTCTCGGTGGGGCCGTACATGTTGCGGACGGATGCGGCGTGACCGGCGAGTTCGGCGGCGAGCTCGGCCGGCACCGACTCACCGCCGACGAGGACGTCGACGCCGGCGAGTGCGGATCCGTGACCGGACTCGAGCAGTGCCGACCACAGCGACGGCGTCGCCTGCATGACGTCGACACCGTGCGTGGTGACGATCCGGGCCAGCCGGTCGGGATCGTGGACGTCGTCTGCGGTCGCGAGGACCACCGTGGCGCCGGCGGCCAGCGGTACGAGGGTCTCCAGGATCGCGATGTCGAAGGAGATGGTGGTGACGGCGAGGACGGATCGGCCCGGGCGGTAGCCCAGCAGGTCGATCATGTCCTCGGTGAAGTTCAGCAGGGCCCGGTGGTCGAGGACGACACCCTTCGGGGTCCCGGTCGAGCCGGATGTGTAGATCACATATGCCGGCGAGCGCAGATCGTGCGACGGCACGACGTCACGATCGGCGCGCGACGGGTCGGCGCCGTCGGGCCGGCCGATCGCGATGCCGTCCGGGCCGGGTTCGAGCACCGCGACCGGTCCGGCGTCGGCGAGGGTGGCGGCCAGCCGGTCGGCCGGGAACCCCGGGTCGAGCGGCAGGAACGCCGCACCGCTGCGGTGGACGGCGAGTAGCGCGACGATCAGATCGATCCCGCGTGGCAGCGCCACGGCCACGATGTCCTCCGGGCCCAGCACACCGAGTCGCCCGGCGAGGGCGTCGACGCGGCGGCGCAGGTCGGCGACCCGCACCTGCTCGGCACCGAAGACCAGCGCGACCGTGTCGTCGGGGTGGGCGAGGGCACGGTCGACCAGCCGCGTCGTACCGATCGGCCGGCGGGTGCGCTCGTCGTCGGCGGTGATGGCGGTGGCTCGCGCGCGGTCGGCGGCGAGATGCCATGCGCCGATGGGTTTTCCGGTCAGCTCCGGTGTGGTGGCGACCGCGGTGACCGCCTCGGTGAGTTCGGCGCAGATCTCCTCGACGGCCGCCTCGTCGTACAGCTCGGTGTCGGCGTCGACCATGATCTCGAGATCGCCGTCGATGTCGGCACACGTGATGGCCATGTCGACCACCGGTCCCCGGGCCAGCGACCGGATCGTCGCGGCATGACCGCCGATGGTGACGGTCGAGGAGAACGGTTTGATGTTGAGGGTCGGTCCGTTGGCGCCGTCGACCCCGCGATGTCGCAGGTCGCGGACGATCTGCTCGCCGCGGTAGCGGGCGTGCGGACCCACCGCGCGGATCTGCTCGGTCACGTGCGCGCCGATCTCCTCGAGGGTCGACGATCCGGCGGCGGCGATCCGCAACGGGATGACGTTGACCGTGCTGCATGCGCTGGCCGCGGCGGGTGAGCCCAGCCGGTTCATCATCGGGAAACCGAGGACCACGTCGTCGGTGTCGGCGCGACGGGCGCAGAACGCCGCGACCACCGCCGTGAGCGATGCCGGTGTGCGGGCGAGCGCTCCGGCCCCGGCGATCACCGAGCGGCGGGTGTGGACACGTGCGGCGATCCGGTGTCCGCGGGGGGTGCCGGAGAGGGTGAGCGGCCCTGCGACACCGGTCAGTTCGCGCGCCCAGAACTCCTGGTCGTCGGCCCGGGGTGCATCGATGCCGGCGGGCAGCCCGGTGACCGGACGCAGCGCATGGGTGTCGGTGGGGTCGTCGTAGAGCCGCCCGATGCGGCGGACGAGCAGGCCCAGTCCGTAGGCGTCGAGGACGAGGTGATGGGCGACGACGAGCAGCCCGGTCGAGGCTCCGGCGGTGAGGATCGAGATCTCCGCACACGGACCGGCGACCGGATCGATGGGGCGACCGACGGCATCGGCACAGTGCTGTGCGAGTGCGCGGGGGTCGGCGCCGAGATCGATGTGGCGCACCGGGATCGGGTCGCCGAGCCGATAGTGCGGTCCACTGTCGTCGTCGATGAACCGCGCGCTCAACAGGTCGGCCTCGGCGGCGGCAGCCGTCGCCGCCCCTACCAGTCGGGTGGTGTCGGGGGCGGTCGTGAACTCGAGGACCTGACCGATGGTGAAGACCGGCGACGGTCCGATCACCGACTGCGCAACCCACAGGCCCTGGGCCGCCGCGGACGCTGCGAACAGGGGTTCACACGAGGAGACACCGACAACAGACATGGTAAGCGAGCCTACCCTTTGTTTGGCAAGACTCACCAAAGCGGGGGCTACGCAGAACCGGTGGTCCGGGAGCTATATTAGGCAAGGCTAACTTTTGCGTCTAGTCCAGTGAGGCCAATGATACGCCTGGGGCGATCTGCCGAGGCGGTCGAGGGTATGAAGTGCCATCGAGAAGATGGCCGACAAGTGAGGAATACGAGATGGCTGCCGGCAACGCAGTGCTGACCCGCGAACGGATCATCGGCGACATCGCCGAGATCCTGGATCTGCACGACACCGAGATCACCGACGAGACCAATGTTCTCGACATCGGACTGGATTCGGTCCGACTCATGTCCCTCATCGAACGGTGGCGTGCGGCCGGGGCGGTACATGCCGATCTGGTGGTGCTCGCCTCCGACCCGGTGGTCGGATCGTGGATCCGAGAACTCACCGAAGCCGCAGGAAACGCCCGATGAGCGGGGTCGACGGCGGGACCGCCGCGACCGGTACCGGGCCTGCGACCGCCGAAGAGGCCGACGTCGTGGTGATCGGCGGAGGACCCGGTGGATCGACCACCGCGACCCTGCTGGCCAAGAGTGGCCGCCGCGTGATCCAGCTGGAGAAGGAGAGCTTCCCCCGCTACCAGATCGGTGAGTCCCTGCTGCCGTCGACGATCCACGGCGTCTGCAAACTCCTCGGGTGTTACGAGAAGGTTCGCGACGCCGGATTCATGCACAAGCGCGGCGGCAGCTTCCGCTGGGGCACCAATCCGGTGCCGTGGAATTTCCTGTTCGCGATCTCACCGGAATTCGCCGGAGAGGGTAGCTATGCCTACCAAGTCGAGCGTATGAAGTTCGACAAGATCCTCCTCGACAACGCGGCCGAGAACGGTGTCGACGTCCGGCAGGAGTGTCGCGTCAACGGTGTCGACACCGACGACTCGGGCCGGGTGGTCGGCGTCCGCTACGTCGATGCCGACCGCACCGAGCACGACATCCGGGCGTCATATGTCGTGGACGCATCGGGCAACTCGACCCGGCTCACCCGCCATGCGGGTGCCGAGCGGGTCTACTCGGACTTCTTCCAGAACGTGGCGGTGTTCGGGTACTTCGAAGGGGGCAGACGACTTCCGGCCCCCGACAGCGGCAACATCCTGTGCGCGGCCTTCGACGAGGGCTGGATCTGGTACATCCCGCTGTCGGACACCCTGACCAGCGTCGGCGTGGTGATCGCCAAGGACAAGGCCAAGGACGTGATCAACGCGCAGGAGGAGACGCTCCTGCAGTACATCGACCGGTGCACGATCGTCCGCGACATGCTGGTCGACGCCACCCGGGTGACCGAGGGAACCTGCGGCGAGATCCGTCTGCGCAAGGACTACTCGTATGCCAACACCCGGTTCTGGGGCAACGGGATGGTCCTCGTCGGCGACGCCGCCTGCTTCATCGACCCGGTGTTCTCCACCGGCGTCCACCTCGCCACCTACTCCGGTGTCCTGGCCGCCCGGTCGATCAACAGCGTGCTCGACGGCACGATGACCGAGGAGCGGGCGTTCACCGAGTTCGAGGGTCGCTACCGCCGCGAGTACGCGGTGTTCTACGAGTTCCTGTCGGCGTTCTACGACATGGAGCAGTCGGAGGACTCGTCCTTCTGGAAGGCGCGCAAGGTCACCAACTTCGACCGCACCGACATGGCGGCCTTCGTCTCGCTGGTGGCCGGCGGATACTCGGGTGAGGATGTGCTCACCGACGCCGCGCAGGTCATCGAACGGTTCCGGTCGTCCTCGGACGCGCTGACCGCAGCCGCGGCGAAGACCGGTGGGATGGACACCGATTCGGGCCAGCGCATGGGTCACATGTTCTCCGCCCCGGTGGTGCGTGAGGTGATGGAGGAGATGAACGCGCTGCAGGCGCGGGGAGCGGTGACCGAGGGCGCCACCGAACCGCCGCTGCTCGACGGCGGACTCGTGCCGTCCGCCGACGGACTGGCCTGGGCCGAGCCGGCCGATGTGCACGTCTGAGGTCGCGGCGGACGCCGGACCCCACCGGCTGCCGCGGCGGTAGTCGATGCTCGGACATCTCGCCCTGGTCCTGCTGGCGGCGCTCGTCTGCGGCATGATCGCGCGGCGGCTGGGAATGCCGGCGATGACCGGGCAGCTGGCGGCCGGGGTCCTGCTCGGGCCGTCGCTGCTCGGCACCGTGCTCCCGGAGTCGCTCGACTTCGGTGACGGTGACGATCTCCCGCTGGTCTCGGCGGTCGGCACCCTCGGGGTGGTGTTGCTGGTCGGCCTCGCCGCGGTCGACCTCGACGGCCCCTTCCTGCGCCGACGGGTCAAGGTGGTGGCGTCGGTCGGCCTGGGATCCTTCGCGGTCCCGCTGGCCACCGGCGTCGGCGCAGGCCTGCTCATCCCGCAGGCGATGCACGGCGAGTCCACCGGCACCACGGAATTCGCGCTGCTCCTGGGCACCGCGCTGTCGGTGAGCGCGATCCCGGTGATCGCGCGCATCCTGACCGAGCTCGATCTGCTCCGCAAGGAGATCGGACAGCTCACGCTGGCCACCGGAACGCTCACCGACATCGCCGCGTGGGTCATCCTCGCCGTGGTGTCGGCCATGACGACGTCGGGCCTCGGCGGCGGCCGCCTGCCCTTGACCCTCGGCGCCCTGGTCGGGGTGCTGGTGGCCACCGCCGTCCTGCGGCGACCGGTCAGCCGCGCACTCGATCGGCTGGAGTCCTCACGACACGAGGGTCAGACCGGCGGGATCGTCGTGCTGATCCTGATCGCGTGCGCGGCGATCACCGGCGCGCTGAACCTGGAGCCGGTGCTGGGTGCATTCCTCGGTGGCGTGATGATCGGCCGCCGTGGCGACGCGGTACTGGCGCCGCTGCGCGCGGTCACCACCTGGGTGCTCGCCCCGGTCTTCCTCGCGGGTGCCGGTCTGCACCTGGACCTGCATCTGATCGCCGACCCGGTGGTGGCCGGAGTGGCGGCGGCGGTGGTGCTCGCGGCGGTGGTGAGCAAGTTCGTCGGGACCTTTGTCGGTGCCCGCGTCGCCGGGGTTCCCCGATGGGACTCGGCGGCGCTCGGTGCCGGGCTCAACGCGCGCGGGGTCGTCGAGATCGTCATCGCGACCGCCGGTCTGCACATGGGTGTCTTCAGTGCGGAGATCTATATGATCGTCGTGCTGCTCGCCGTGATCACGTCCATCATGGCGGGCCCCTGGGTGGCCTTCTGTGTCGCACGCGGGGCGCACGCCGGACCGAGGACCGACATCGACGATCCCGACGGTGCCGATCTCGACCGTGTCGATCTCGACCGTGCCGACGAGGCCCCGGTTCCGGTGGTGCGGACTACCGAAGGCTGAACGCGGAGAGGATCGCCGCGAACTTGGCCTCGGTCTCGGCGACCTCGGCGGCAGGATCGGACTGCGCGACGATCCCGCCGCCGGCCCAGGTGGTGATCTCACCGTCGGCGGCGACCTCCGCACAGCGGATCGACACCATCCACTCGCCGTCGCCGCCCGCGGACGCGGACTCCGACCAGCCGACCGCGCCGGCATAGAAGCCCCGCGACCCCTCGGTGGCGAGGATGTGGTCACGCGCGGGCACGGTGGGCGTGCCGCAGATCGCCGGTGTCGGGTGCACCGCGATCGCGAGGTCGAGAGCGGTGACCGAGGCGTCGGCCACCGTCGCACGGATGGGGGTGCCGAGATGCCACATCGACGGTGTGGACATGATCACAGGCTCGTCCGGGATGTCGAGTTCGGCACACAGCGGTGCCAGTGAACTCCGCAGCGCATCCACGACATACCGGTGCTCGTCCAGATCCTTCTTCGACACCGCAAGTGCCCGACCGCGTTCGGCGTCGACCACCGGATCCGGATGCCGTGCCGCCGAGCCCGCCAGCGGATGTGCGGTGACCAGTGAGCCGCTCTTGCGGATCAGTACCTCCGGGCTGGCCCCCACCAGATGGGCACCCCCGTGGCCGGGGGCCGGGGACAGGTCGGTGACGAACACCGAGCCCCGGGGATCGAGGGTGCGCAACCGGGCGGCGAGCTCCCACGGCGTCATCGCCGACTCGGTACGTAGCCGCAGGGCGCGGGCGAGGACCACCTTCTGCAGCTCACCGGCCGGGTCGGCCAGCCGTTCGACGGCGGCGGCGACCCGACGTCGGTGATCCTCCGGTTCGGGGTCCCGGCGCTCGATCCGCGCCGCGGGGGAGCCGCCGTCGGTGGTCGGAAGCCACGGTCCCGTGTTCTTGACCCACCGCTGCGGTGCGGTCAGTGCGACGGGGTCGCGGGGATCGAAGGGAAGGGCGCCGACGACGGCGTCGACGGAGCCGTCGCGGAGGGCGGCACAGGCATCGGCGGGGTCGTCGAAGACGGTGTGACGACCAGTGCATAGGACATGATAATCGTTGCGGCAGAAGAGGAATCCGTCCAAGTCATCTGGGGTTGTGTGGCCGGGACGTGCGGCGGGTGAGGCCGTCGCATGGGTATCGGCCGGCGCGACGATCGGAGATTTCATCTCGTGGCAGCTCCTGACGAGGACACCGGGCGCAGACGGGATCGGCGGGCGGTGTCGGGAATCCTGGTGTGGATGCCGGGTTCACTCCCAGCAACTCCTTAGGTTAGACTTACCTAGACGATGACCGGCCATCGGGCCGGGAGTTCCCACGGTGGTGAGTTCATCCCGCGAGGGCGAGCATCGCCGATCGACCCGTCGGACACAGCAGATGAATCCGGCTCCACCAGGCCGACGAACAAGCGCCGGTGTCAACGCAGAGGAGTAGCGCGTGCGCAGTGACAGTTCCACGTTGGACGTGGTGGGAATCGGATTCGGCCCATCGAATCTGGCGTTGGCCATCGCCATCGAGGAACACAACGCCACCACCACCGGTCAGCCCTTGTCGGCCCGTTTCCTGGAGCGCCGCGACCGCTTCGAGTGGCATCCGGGAATGCTGCTGCCGGGGGCGACGATGCAGGTGTCGTTCCTCAAAGACCTCGTCACCCAGCGCAACACCTCGAGCGGTTTCTCGTTCCTGAGCTACCTCGCCGACCGCGGCCGGCTCGCGGACTTCATCAACCTCGCCACCTTCTTCCCGCTGCGCTCGGAGTTCCACGACTACCTGCAGTGGGCCGCCGCCCGCGTGCAGACGCCGGTTCGGTACTCGACCGAGGTCCGTTCGGTCCGATGGAATGACGGCGCCTTCGAGATCGAGACCGGCCAGGGTGTCGAGCGAGCACGAAATGTGGTGCTCGGCGGCGGCATTCGCGGCAAACTGCCGGCCGGGGTGGTGGCCGGTCCGCGTGTCTTCCACAACCACGACCTGCTGCCCCGACTCGCAGCGCTGCCGCCCGCGACCCACCGTCGGTACGCCGTGATCGGGGCCGGACAGAGCTCCGCGGAGGTCGCCGGATACCTGCACGATCAGACCGGCGCCGAGGTCCACGCGATCTTCTCCAAGTACGGATACACCCCCGCCGACGACAGCCCCTACGCCAACCGGGTCTTCGATGCGTCGACGGTCGACGAGTACTTCGCGGCCGCACCCGAATGGCGTGAGCGGTTCCTGACCTACCACCGTAGTACCAACTACTCCGCGGTCGATCCCGATCTGATCGCCGAGCTCTACCGCCGCGAGTACACCGAACGTGTCAGCGGGGAGCGGCGACTGTTCGTCCACGGTGCCACCGAGGTGGTCGACATCGTCGAATCCGACGACACCGTCCACATCCGCGCGGTGAACCGGATGACCGGGGAGGAACTCGAATTCGATTGCGACGCCGTCGTTTTCGGAACAGGTTTCGAGCCGACGCCGGTGGCAAACCTGCTCGGCGACCTCGCCTCGCAGTGTCACGTCGATGTTCACGGCCGTCCGGTTCTCGATCGCAACTACCGGCTCGGCACCGATCCGGAGATCACCGGATCGATCTTCGTGCAGGGCAATTCCGAACACACCCACGGCCTCACCTCGACGCTGCTGTCGAATGTGGCGGTGCGCTCGGGAGAGATCGTCGACACCCTCGTCGCGGCCGGCGACCCGAACAGCGCCCTCCGATCGGTCGGAGCCGAGTTCGAGGCGTCCAAGGTGACCACGCGATAGACGTGGCCACCCCGGACGCCCCGGGGCCGGTCAACGACCGACGACCGCCGACAACGTCTCACCCAGCAGGGTGACCCGCCCGGGCACATGCCCGTTGGCGGGGGCGTTGACGGTCACGCCGTCCACCCCGGCGGCGAGCAGATCCGCGTACCGGGCGGCCACCTCGTCGGGCGATCCGACGATGGTGGACGCGCTACGCACCTGCGCGCGCGGGTTCCGTTGCAGGTACGCCTCGAACTCGCGGACGGCCTCCTCGTGCGTCGGCGCCACACATGCCGTGGTCTGCAGGCTGACGGTGATCTCCGAGCGATCACGTCCGAGTGCCTCACAGTGTCCGGCCAGGGCATCGAGCTTGCGGCCGATCTCGTCGCGGCCACAGATCAGGTTCGACTCGTCGGCATACTGCGCCACCATGCGCAGGGTCTTGCGTTCACCGCCGCCGCCGATCATCACCGGGATCCGGCCCAGCGGCGCAGGCGAATTGATCGCATCGGCGACCCGATAGCGCCTGCCGTCGACGGTGGGTCGCTCACCCCGCAGCATCGGCAGGATGATCTGCAGGGCCTCCTCCAGCTTCTCGAACCGGTCGGTGAACGTCCCGAACTCGAAGCCGAGGGCGTCGTGCTCGAGTTCGAACCACCCGGCCCCGATCCCGAGCTGGGCACGTCCGCCGGAGACCACGTCGAGTGCGGTGACCGTCTTGGCCAGCAGCGTCGGATTGCGATAGGTGTTCCCGGTCACCAACGCCGACAGCCGCACCCGCGAGGTGTGCTGGGCCAGTGCCGACAACAGCGTGTAGCACTCGATCATCGGCTCGTCGGGCTCACCGAGGATGGGCAGCTGATAGAAGTGGTCCATCACCAGGACCGTGTCGAAGCCGGCGTCCTCGGCCTCGACCGCCTGCGCGGTGACGGTGGGGAAGAGGTCGTCGGGTGCGATGTCGGGGTAGGTGAAGTTCGGGATCTGATATCCGAGGAGTGTCACCTCCTCGACGCTAGCGCGCGCCGAGGCGGCGGGCCAGCGAACCGACCGTCTCGATCAGCGCATCGAAGACCGCATCCACGTCGGTCGACGTCGCGATCGCGACATTCGGGGCACCATCCCACATCCCGCGTTCGTCGGCGACCGTCGTACCGCGGGTGAGCGTGCCGCCCAACTCCACCGCCACATGTGCCCCGACGGTCTCCACGAGCGTCGGATCGAGCGCCACCATCGCCGCGAACGGATCGTGCAGGTGCGCGATGTAGCCCTCGTCGTGGGCTTCGTGGAACTCCAGATAGAAGCGCAGCGCGTCGACGAGATGCCGGATGATCTCGTTGCTCGCCACCGATCTCAGCCCCCGCCGGTCGGACGGGTCCGGACACTCCAGCGGTGTGCTGCCGGCCGCCGCGGCCAGCCGCACGATGTGGTCGGGTGTGGTGACGATCTGCTCGGTCAGGTCGAGTGCGCACACGATCGGATTCGGGGTGCCGTCGGCGGCGAACGCGGCGAACACCTCCGCCGCGGCCTCCGGGTCCACCGCCACATTCCATTCCGAGGTCGGCGTGGTGTTGCCGTGGACGTGAAAAGCGCCGCCCATGATCACCAGGCGACGCAGACGGTAGGGCAGGGACCGATCGCGGCGTAGCGCGGTCGCCAGGGACGTCGACGGGCCCGTCACGAGTCCGACGAGTTCCCCTGGATGGGCCAGGCTCGCCTCGATCCACGCGTCGGCCGCATCGGTCTCGGCCGCCGCCATGGTGGGCGTGGGCAGCTCGGCGTAACCCACCCCGAGCGGACCGTGGGTGTCCTCGGTGGTCATCAGGTCGGCGACCAGCGGGGCATCGGCGCCGCGGTACACCGGGATGTCGGTGCGCCCGCACAGCGACAGCCACGACAGGTTGTTGGCGGTCACCACGTCCACCGGCACGTTGCCTGCCGTGGACGCCACGCCCACCAGATCCACGTCGTCGCGGCCGAGGAGATAGAGCAGGGCCACCGAGTCGTCGATACCGGTGTCGCAGTCGTAGAACAGGCGCTGTGTCACCGCACCATTGTTTCCCGGGGCCGGATCGGCCCGCACGCCGGACCGCCGCGGCGGGTGATCTCGCCGACACCGGCGCTCTCGGTGCGTCCGGCAGGGCGATCCGGGCGGAGACGGCGACCGCGGGGCGGGGGCGGTGTTCCCGGGGAGGGGTGGCGCCAACCGCATCACGAGCGAAAAGTGAAGGCCCCCAGCATTTCTGCTGGGGGCCTTCGCTGTGTCCGAGGGGGGACTTGAACCCCCACGCCCGTTAATAGGGCACTAGCACCTCAAGCTAGCGCGTCTGCCATTCCGCCACTCGGACCTGTTCAGTTCTCTTGCTCTTGCCGGCGTCTGCGTCGCTCTCTCATCGGCTGGCTCGGTAACACTAACCGAGGTTGCCCCCGTATCCCAAATCCCGTAGGAGTGAGGGGTGTCTTCTGAGCTCACGACCCCCCGCGCGGTCGACGAAGTCGTCGATCTCGTCAGCACCCTGATCCGCTTCGACACGAGCAACACCGGCGAGTTGGAGACCACCCGCGGCGAGGAGGAGTGCGCCAAATGGGTGGCCGGCCGACTCGAGGAAGTGGGTTACGTCACACAGTATGTCGAGTCCGGTCAACCCGGGCGCGGCAATGTCTTCGCGACCTTGCCCGGCGACCCGGACTCCGGCCGCGGCGCCCTGATGATCCACGGACACCTCGATGTGGTGCCCGCCGAACCCGCCGACTGGAGCGTCCACCCGTTCGCCGGGACGGTCAAGGACGGCTACATCTGGGGGCGCGGCGCCGTCGACATGAAGGACATGGTCGGAATGGCGCTGGCCCTGGCCCGTCAGTTCAGGCGCGAGGGCACCGTCCCACCCCGCGACATCGTGTTCGCCTTCCTGGCCGACGAGGAGGCCGGTGGCACGTGGGGATCGCAGTGGCTCGTGGAGAACCGACCCGATCTGTTCGAGGGCGTCACCGAGGCGGTCGGGGAGGTCGGCGGGTACTCGCTGACCGTCGACCGTCCGGACGGCACGCAACGGCGTCTGTATCTCGTCGAGACGGCCGAGAAGGGCCTCGGGTGGATGCGGCTGACCGCCGACGCCACTGCGGGCCACGGCTCGTTCCTGCACGAGGACAACGCGGTCACCGCGGTCGCCGAGGCGGTCGCCCGGATCGGCCGGCACACCTTCCCGCTCGTGATGACCGAGTCGGTGTCGGAGTTCCTGGCCGCGGTGTCGGCGGAGACCGGTCTCGACTTCGCCCCGGACGCACCGGATCTCGAGACCCGGCTGTTCAAGCTCGGCAGTCTCGCCCGGATCATCGGCGCCACCCTGCGTGACACCGCCAACCCCACCATGCTGCGCGCCGGTTACAAGGCGAATGTGATCCCGCAGAAGGCCGAGGCGGTCATCGACTGCCGCGTGCTGCCCGGCCGCCAGGCCGCGTTCGAGGCCGAGATCGACGAACTGATCGGGCCCAACGTGACCCGGGAGTGGATCACCCACCTCGACTCGTACGAGACCACCTTCGACGGCGACCTCGTCGACGCGATGAACGCGGCGATCCTCGCCAACGACCCCGACGGCAAGACCGTGCCCTACATGCTCTCGGCGGGTACCGATGCGAAGGCCTTCGCCAAGTTGGGGATTCGCTGCTTCGGGTTCGCCCCGCTGCAACTGCCGGCCGACCTCGACTTCGCCGCGCTGTTCCACGGCGTCGACGAGCGGGTGCCGGTGGACTCGGTGATCTTCGGCACCAAGGTCCTCGAGCACTTCCTGCTGCACAGCTGATCCGGCCGATCAGATGTGCGCCTCGCCTAGAGTGGGTGAGGCCGGCATGTGATGTGCGACCCATGACGTGTGCGGTGTGCGAGAAGGACCGGTCTCCGCGAAGAAAGGTGTTCGATGTCGACGTTCGACCCGTATGAGCCACTCCCGACCCTGCCGGGGTTCACGCTGACCTCCGAGAGTGTCACCGACGGCAAGCCCCTGCCGAACAATCAGGTCAGCGGTCTGATGGGGGCCGGTGGCGCCGACCTCTCACCACAGCTGTCGTGGTCCGGATTCCCTTCGGGCACCAAGAGTTTCGCGGTCACCGTCTATGACCCCGACGCCCCGACCGCCGCCGGTTTCTGGCACTGGGCGGTCGCCGACATCCCCGCGTCGGTGACCAGCCTGCCCGAAGGCGCCGGCGACGACACCGGTGGCGGACTGCCCGCCGGTGCGGTGACCCTCGCCAACGACGCGTCGCTGAAGCGGTTCGTCGGCGCCGCCCCGCCGCCCGGACACGGACCCCACCGCTACTTCGTGGTGGTGCACGCCGTCGACGTGGAGAGCCTCGGTCTGCCCGACGGCGCCACCCCGGCCTACCTCGGGTTCAACCTGTTCTCGCATGCGATCGCCCGCGCGACGATCGTCGGCACCTACGAACAGCCGTCGGAAGACATCTGACCCGCACGACACGGACAGTGATACACAGACAGGGCGGTCACCTCCTGGGGTGACCGCCCTGTCTGTGTATCTACCTGCCTGTGTCCCTGCTGGTCTGTGTCCGTCTCGGGTCGGCGGTGGTGTGCGCGGTGGTGTGCGCGGTGTCAGTCCTGTGCGCCGCTGCCGACGGCGTCGGACAGTGATGCGAACCCGGCGGCCCGGGCACGCGCGGCGACACCGGCGTTGATCTCCCGGGTCCAGACCGGGCCACCGTAGATGAACGGGGTGTAGACCTGTAGCAGGTTCGCACCGGCCCGGATGCGTTCCCATGCCTCGTCGACGGTCTCGATGCCGCCGACACTGATCAGCGTGATCTGCCCGCCCACACGGCGATACAGCCGCCGCAGTACCGCGAGGGACCGTTCGGTCAGCGGTGCGCCGGACAGTCCGCCCGCGCCCATGCCGGCGACCTCGGCGGCCGGGGTCGCCAGGCCGGCGCGCTCGATGGTGGTGTTGGTCGCGACGATTCCGGCCAGGCCGATCTCGACCGCGAGGTCGGCCACGGCGTCGACGTCCTCGTCGGCCAGATCGGGTGCGATCTTCACCAGCACCGGAACCGAGACCTCGGCGAGGACCGCGGTCAGCACCGGGCGCAGCGAGTCGACCGCCTGCAGATCACGCAGTCCGGGTGTGTTGGGGGAACTCACGTTGACCACCACGAAGTCGGCGAGCGGGCCCAGCTGCCGGGCCGAGTAGCGATAGTCGTCGACCGCCTCGTCGAGCGGCACCACCTTGGTCTTGCCGATGTTCGCGCCGATCGGGACGCGCACCGGACCCGGGCGGGTGTACCGCAGGTGCTCGGCGGCGACGTCGGCACCGGGGTTGTTGAAGCCCATCCGGTTGATCAGCGCACGGTCGGCGGGCAGCCGGAACAGTCGCGGCTGCGGGTTGCCGGGCTGTGCGCGCCCGGTGATGGTGCCGATCTCGGCGAAGCCGAAACCCAGTTGGCCCCATGCGTTCACCGCCGCCGCGGACTTGTCGAAGCCGGCGGCCAGGCCGAGGGGTGCGGGGAACTCGACACCGAAGACCTGCTGGCGCAGGATCGGGTCGTGGCGGGCGAAGAGCCTCGCCGCGAGACCACGCAGCGGCGGCACCCGCATCGCGGTACGGATCGTCGTCATCACGATCGTGTGGATGCGTTCCGGTGGGACCAGGAACATCAGGCGCAACAGCACCGGGTAGAGCAGACGGTTGAGTGTGGTCAGCACGCGCGGGCATCCTCGTCGGGGTCGTCGGGGCGGGCCGTCTGCCCGCGGGGTGGTTTACGTCGTTTCAGCAGCACCTTGCGGGTGCCGTCGGAGTACAGCCGCACCCGGGACAGTTCCCAGCCGCCGAACTCGGCCTCGAGGGCCAGACGCATCGACGCGGTCACCCGGGTGACATCCGGTGGCAGCCGGATCAGCAGGCATTCCATGTCCTCGGAGGTGACCTCCCAGCCACGCGGATAGTGGGCACCGATCCGGGCGGCGGTCCGTCCGGAACCGGCCGGGAGGCCGCCTGGGCGACGCAGCATCACGAGGTGGGTTCCGCCGCGGTCGTCGGGGTGCCGGTCGGGGTGCTCACCGCACCACCGCCGTAGGGCGGCGCGACCACCTGCAGTCCGCCGTCGCGGTGGGACAGGACATAGACCGTGCCGGAGGCGTCGTCGACGGTGATCGCGTCGGGCTGTGCGACGGCCGCGAAGCGGTGCTTCTCGACGGGTTCTCCACTGGCCAGGTCATAGGCCACCACCTCGTTGTCGCCGGTCGTCGAGACCCACAGCAGCTCGTGGGTGTCGTCGTAGTCTACGGCGTAGGGGCCGTCGGCCACCGGGTAGCGAAACCGCATCACCAGCGGCGAACCGAAGAATCCGATGATCTCGTCGTCGCGGGTGTTGGCCACCAGGATCCGGCCGTACCGGTCGACCGTGGCCGTGGTGGCGCCGTTGCCGGCGCGCAAGGCGGCACCGAATTCGCCGGTGTCGATGTTCACCGGGGTCACCGACGACTGCGCGCGGTCGAGGACGACGACCTGTTCGCCGTCGAGGTCGGCACCGGCGGGAGAGACGGTGATGGCGTCGACGCGGACGAAGCCGCCGATGTCGCGCTGCCGGTTCAGGCCGGTGTCGAAGACGATCACGTGGCCGTCGCCCGTGCCCACGAGGACGCGACCGTCTGCGGTACGGGCCAGTGCGGTGGGGTCGGCGACGTCGGTGGGAGTGGTCTGCACCGTGCCGTCGGCGGCGATGCGGACCAGGGTGTCCGGGCCCACGCCGAGGAACTCGCCGTTCCCGGTGCCGATCAGGGTGGTCAGTGCCGGGGTGGTGACGGTGGTCGGCGGGCTGGTGATAGCCGCGGTGTCGAAGCGGGTGATCTCGGTTCCCGCGGCACCGAGGACGGCCAGCGAACCGCCCGAACGGGCCATCACCGAACTGCCCGGGGATGTGGGGATGATCACACCGGCTGGGTTCGCTGCCGGTCCGGCCGGCGCGGGGACGGCCGACGCGGGGGAGACCGTCGCCACGTTCGGCGTCGACCCCGAATCCGAGCTGGATCCGCACGCGGCCGACAACGCGGCCGTGAGCAGCAGCGCGAGCGCGACACAGGCGCGGCGGGCACGCGGATTTCGGGGGAATCGGGAGCGGCCGGAATGCATAGCACCATCTTGCTTCACCCACGCTGTGGACCATCGCCGGGGTCGAGGGCGTCGCGTCGGCTCGCGCGGGGATCGCGGCCGACCCCGCGTAGCATCGGGCGCCGTGACCGACACCATGACGTGGACCCAGTCGATCGTTCTCGGTGCGATCCAGGGCCTCACCGAGTTCCTCCCGATCTCGTCGTCGGGGCACCTGCGGATCGCCTCGGAACTGATGTTCGGGCAGGACGCCGGGGCCTCGTTCACCGCGGTGACCCAGCTGGGCACCGAGGCGGCGGTGCTGGTCTTCTTCGCCCGCGACATCGTGCGGATCGTGATCGCCTGGTTCCGTGGACTCTTCGACCGGACCGAACGCGGCCTCGACTACCGGATCGGCTGGTACGTCATCCTCGCGACCATCCCGATCGGCCTGCTCGGATATCTGCTCAAGGACGAGATCCGCACCGCGGCCCGCAATCTCTGGCTGGTCGCCACCGTGCTGATCCTGTTCTCCGGGGTGTTCTGGCTGGCCGAGAAGTACGGGACCCGCCGTCGGTCGATGGATCAGCTCACCCTCCGTGACGGACTGGTGATGGGTCTGGCCCAGTGCCTGGCGCTGGTTCCCGGCGTGTCCCGCTCCGGCGCGACCGCCAGTGCGGGTCTGTTCCTCGGGCTCGAGCGTGAGGCCGCGTTCCGGTTCTCCTTCCTGCTCGCCATCCCGGCGGTCACCGCCTCGGGACTGTTCAGCATCCCGGACGCGATCAACCCGACCGGGGACGGCATGGAGTCGACCGGGGCGCAGCTGATCGTGGCGACGGTCGTCGCCTTCATCCTGGGCTATGCGTCGATCGCCTGGCTGCTGAAGTTCGTCGGCAACCACTCGATGAACTGGTTCGGCGCCTACCGCGTGATCCTCGGCCTCACCGTGATGGGACTGCTGGCCGGGGGCGTGATCAGCGCGACGTGATCGGTGTGACCCGCGCCGACACGGCCGGCCCCGTGTGCCGGATGCCGGAGAGCGGCGACGTTGCCTAGAGTTGACCCATGACCGTGATCCTGGTGCGCCACGGCCGCTCCACGGCCAACACGTCGGGGGTGCTCGCCGGGCGCAGCCCGGGCATCGCCCTCGACGACAAGGGACGTGGGCAGGCCGTCGAACTGGTCGAGCGACTCACCGGCTGTCTCCCCGACATCACCGCGGTCGCCCGCTCGCCGCTGCAACGATGCGCCGAGACCGTCGCGCCGCTGCTCGCGGCCCTGGGGGCCGACGGTCGCGAGGTGCCGGAGGTGGTCGTCGACGATCTCGCCGAGGTCGACTACGGCACCTGGACCAACCGCTCCATCCGGGAGCTGCTCGCCGAACCGCTGTGGAAGACCGTCCAGCAGCATCCGTCGGCGGCGGTGTTCCCCGAGGGTGAGGGGCTGGCCGCGGTGCAGGCACGGGCGGTGGCCGCGATCCGTGAGCTCGACGCGGTCCACGGCGGACCCGACGGTGCCGGGGTGTGGGTGGCCTGCTCCCACGGCGACGTGATCAAGTCGGTGATCGCGGATGCGATGGGGATGCATCTGGACGCGTTCCAGCGGATCGTCGTCGAGCCGGCCTCGGTGAGCATCATCCGCTACGGTGCGACCCGGCCGCACGTGCACACAGTCAACTCGACGGCCACGCTGTCGGTGCCGATCCGTCCGCCGAAGACCGACGACGCGGTGGTCGGGGGCGATCCGGGGACCGGTGACGGGCACCGGCCCGATGCGGGAGCCGGCCGATCGGGCGGGGATGCCCCGGTGCAGGCGCGCACGCCGGTCGAGGCCGGATAATGGGATACGACAGACAAGGAGGTGTGTGATGTCACGAGCGATCCATGTGTTCCGCAGTCCGGACCGATTCGTCGCCGGGACGGTGGGCCAGCCCGGCGACCGGACGTTCTACCTCCAGGCCGTGCACGAGGCACGCATCATCAGCGTCATGCTGGAGAAGCAGCAGGTCCAGATCCTCGCCGAACGGATCGGGGCGCTGCTCGAGGAGATTCACCGTCGTTTCGGTACCCCGATCCCGCCCGAGACCGACCAGATCGGTGACCTCAGTCCGCTCGTCATGCCGGTGGACGCGGAGTTCCGGGTGGGGACGATGGGACTCGGATGGGATGCCGAGTCCGAGGCCGTGGTGGTCGAACTGCTCGCGATCACCGAGGGTGAGTTCGACGAGAGTGTGGTCCTCGACGACACCGACGAGGGTCCCGACGCGGTGCGGGTGTTCCTCACCACCAACGCAGCCCGTGAGTTCGCGACCCGCTCCACCCGGGTGATCTCGGCGGGTCGTCCGCCCTGCCCGCTCTGCGGTGACCCGCTCGACGCCGACGGACACCTCTGCGTGCGGACCAACGGTTACAAGCGTGGTGCCGAACTGAGCAAGTCGCTGGACTTCATCGACCCGGACGTCTTCAACGGACTCGCCGGCGGATCCGAGATCTACGACGACCCCGAGGATCCGGACGACCCGGACGACCCCGGTCCGCGCGGCTGACATGACGATCGGAGATCGTGTGCCGCACGACCCGGACGAGAGCAGCCCGGACGCCACCGCCGACGTGGCGACGACCCTGCGTGACGGGGAGCTGGGCATCCTCGGTCGGATTCCCACGGCGAGCAATGCCACGCTGGTCTGCGAGGCCACCCTCGACGACTCGGTGGTGCGGTGCGTCTACAAGCCGGTGCGCGGTGAGGTCCCGCTCTGGGACTTCCCGGACGGCACCCTCGCCGGCCGCGAGGTGGCCTCGTTCCTCATCTCCGACGCACTCGGATGGGGAACGGTACCCACCACGGTGCTGCGAGACGGCCCCCTCGGCATCGGCATGGTGCAGCGCTGGGTCGACACCCCCGACCCGGAAGCCGAGCCGCCGCGGATCGAACTCGTCGACCTGTGCCCGCCCGAGGCCGTTCCCGACGGCTACCGCTCCATCCTGCGGGCCCTGGACGGACGGGGCGATCCGGTGGAGCTCGTCCACGCCGACGATCCACGGTTACAACGGATGGCCGTCCTGGACCTCGTCCTCAACAACGCCGACCGCAAGGGCGGGCATGTACTGGAAGGACTCGACGGCGGCGTGTACGGCGTCGACCACGGCATCTGTCTGCACGGTGACGACAAACTCCGCACGGTGCTGTGGGGCTGGGCGGGAGAACCCATCCCGGCGCACCTGATCGCCGACGTCGAGCGGCTGGCCGACGACCTCGAATCGCCATCGTCGCGGCTGCGGGCGGACCTGGCACACCACATCACCGCCGACGAGATCGACGCATTGACGATGCGCTCGATCATCGTCGCGGAGTCGTCGACGATGCCGACCCCACCGCCTCATCGTCCGATTCCCTGGCCCCCGTTCTGAGCGTGTCCCCGAGTTCTGAGCGTGTCCCCGGGTCCTGAACGGGTATCCGTACGGTTCGTGACCCCTGCCCGGCGGGTCACCTGACGGGTACCGGCCGCCCACACCATCAGCCCGATCCCCAACACGATCCCGTGCATGATCCGGACCGGAGCGGGTGCGAAGAACTGCGGGACGAACAGCAACGGGCAGAGTGCGGTCACCGATCGTCCGATGCGTGCCGTCGCGGTGCCGGCGGGGTCACGCAACAGCCGGACGGCCACCCACGCCAGCGACAGCCACCCCGCGACGAACATGATCAGCGGGACGGGGGCGTAGCGGAAGTCGGCGACCCCGGCGGGGCCGGTCTCGGGTTCGGTGGCCGTGGTGGTGAGAGCGGAACGAAGAGGTGGCATCGAAGGTCCCATCGTGACCGGTGCCCACGCTGTCAGAGGGCGTTGCTCTCGCAATGTCAAGGGTGGGATCGCGCCGTCCTCGCCGTGTGCCGAGGCGGACGTCACGGCCGGCTGCGCGGGGCCTCGTCACGTCGACCGATGCCGCGCGCCATACAGTGGTGACATGCAATCGTGGCCCGATCCCGCCCTGCCCGTCGTTCCCGGCGCGGGGCCCGCTCTCCGCCTCTACGACACCTCCGCACGGCAGGTCCGTCCGGTGGCCCCCGGGACCACCGCGACCATGTACGTGTGCGGGATCACCCCTTATGACGCAACCCATCTCGGGCACGCGGCCACCTATCTGACCTTCGACATGGTCAACCGGGTGCTGCGCGACGCCGGCCACGACGTGCACTACGTGCAGAACATCACCGACGTCGACGATCCGCTGTTCGAGCGCGCCGACCGCGACGGCGTGGACTGGCGCGAACTGGGGTCGTCCCAGATCCAGCTGTTCCGCGACGACATGACCGCGCTGCGGGTACTCCCGCCGCGGGACTACATCGGGGCGATGGAATCGGTCGGCGAGGTCGTGGAGATGGTGGAGAAGCTGCTCTCCTCCGGCTCGGCGTATGTGGTCGACGACCAGGAGTTCCCCGACGTCTACTACCGGATCGACGCCACCGAGCAGTTCGGCTACGAATCCGGCTACGACCGCACGACGATGGAGCGCTTCTTCGCCGAGCGCGGTGGCGACCCCGACCGTGCGGGCAAGCGCGACCGCCTCGACGCCCTGCTGTGGCGGGCCGAACGGCCCGGCGAACCGTCCTGGGAGGCGCCGTTCGGTGCGGGCCGACCCGGCTGGCACGTCGAGTGTTCGGCGATCGCCCTCAACCGGCTCGGCATCGAGTTCGACATCCAGGGCGGCGGCAACGACCTGATCTTCCCGCACCACGAGTTCTCCGCCGCCCACGGCGAGGCCCTCACCGGTGCACGCCGGTTTGCCCGGCACTATGTGCACACCGGCATGGTGGGACTCGACGGCGAGAAGATGTCCAAGAGTCGCGGCAACCTGGTGTTCGTGTCGCGGTTGCGTGCTCAGGGCGTCGATCCCGGGGCCATCCGGCTCGCCCTGCTCGCCGACCACTACCGCGGTGACCGCATGTGGACCGACGCCGTACTCGACGCCGGCCTGGCCCGGCTGGCGCGCTGGCGCACCGCGGTCGCCGCGCCGGCCGGACCCGACGCCGCACCGATCGTCGAGCGCGTCCGTCAGCACCTCGCCGACGACCTCGACACCCCCAAGGCCCTCGACGCCGTGGACGGGTGGTGCCGGGACGTCGAACGCGGCATCGGCGGTGACACCGACGCGCCGTCGGCCATCGCGCAGGCCGTCGACGCCCTGCTCGGTGTCGACCTCCGTGGGACCGGCACGGCCGGCTGAGCCGGTCGTCGACGGTCGACTGGGTGTTCGGTGCGTGGGCTTAGTAGAGTTTCGGCCGTGGCGCGCGTGCAGGAGATCCGCCCGGACACCGATTCCGGGGTGTGGACCGTTCAGACCCGGACATCGACATATCTGCTCGACTTCGAGGAGATGACGTTGTTGCGGGCCCCCGGTGTCGGCAGCACCGACAGCGAGGAGTGGGCGGTCAGTGCGCTCCGCCGCGACTCCGAGGACATCCCGCTGCTCGGGGTGAAGTCGTGCCGGATCGGCGAGTCCGCCCAGTTCTGGGTGCGTGCCGCCGACGACCCGGACGTGCGGACGTGGCGGATCACCACCCCGGTCGTGTCGATCGAACGGATCGGCTGACCCCGCCGGGGTGTGCGGGTCCGGGGGAGAACCCCCGGCGCCCGCCCGGACGGGGCCGTCCGGCCCGGCTTCGGTGAATACCGGGCCCGCGAGCGCTCAGCTCCCGAAGGACCCCGGACCGCGCCGCTTGAGATACCGCTCGAACTCGGCGGCCAGGGCGTCGCCGTCGATCTTGGCCATCACCTCGTCGGTGTTCGCCTCGGCGTCGCCACGTTCCTCGAGGCCGCGGACGTACTCGGCGATCTCCTCGTCGTCCTCGGTCATCTCGGTGACCGCCTGCTCCCACTCCTCGGCCTGCTCGGGCAGGCTGCCCAGCGGCACCTCGATGTCGAGGACCTCCTCGACCCGGTTGAGCAGGGCGACCGTCGCCTTGGGGTTGGGCGGGGTGGACACATAGTGGGGGACCGCGGCCCAGAACGACACCGCGGGCACACCGGCCTGGACGAACAGATCCTGCAGCACGCCGGTGATCCCGGTGGGTCCCTCGTAGCGGCTCTCCGTCAGGTTGTAGCGTTCGGCGGCGTCGCTGCTGTAGGCGCTGCCGGTGACCGGGACCGGGCGCGTGTGCGGGGTGTCGGCGAGCAGTGCGCCGAGCATCACCGTGGTCTCGACCTCGAGGCGGCGGGCCAGCTCGACGATCTCGGTACAGAACGCACGCCAGCGCATGTTGGGTTCGATACCACGCACGAGTACGATATCCCGGTCGGCCCCGACGGGGCTGCAGTAGGAAATGGACGTCGTCGGCCAGTCGATTCGCCGCGTGACACCGTCGATCTGTTTGATCGTCGGACGATTGACCTGGAAGTCGTAGTAGTCATCGGATTCGATCTCGGCGAGCGGGCGGGCGTCCCAGGTGAGTGCAAGATGTTCCACGGCACTGCTCGCGGCATCGCCGGCATCGTTCCAGCCCTCGAAGGCCGCCAGGAGGATCGGCTTGCGCAGGCGGGGAAGGTTCGACATCTGCTCAGCGTTCACCGAACCAGCCTACGACCGAACCGAACCGAGAGCGAACTACTCTGAACATCATGCCCACCACCGCATCGACCACCCGGGACTACGACACGACATTCATCACCGCGATGTCGCGTCGGGTACTGATCGGCGACGGGGCGATGGGCACGATGCTTCAGGCCGCCGATCTCACCCTGGATGATTTCGCCGGCCTCGAGGGATGCAACGAGATCCTCAACGACACCCGACCGGATGTCCTGGAGGCGATCCACCGCGCCTATTTCGAGGCCGGGGCCGACGCCGTCGAGACCAACACCTTCGGGTGCAACCTGTCGAACCTCGGCGACTACGACATCGCCGACCGCATCCGTGAGCTGTCCTACAAGGGCACCGCGATCGCCCGGGGTGTGGCCGACGAGATGGGTCCCTCCGCCGACGGCACCGACCGTTATGTGCTCGGGTCGATCGGTCCCGGCACCAAGCTGCCCAGCCTGGGCCACACCACCTACGCCATCATCCGCGACGCCTACTACGAGTGTGTCGCGGGCATGCTCGACGGCGGTGCCGACGCCGTCCTGGTGGAGACCTCCCAGGACCTGCTGCAGGTGAAGGCCGCGGTCGTCGGGGCCCGGCGCGCCATGGGTGACCTCGGCCGGCAGATCCCGATCATCTCGCACGTCACCGTCGAGACCACCGGCACGATGCTGCTCGGTTCCGAGATCGGTGCCGCCCTCGCCGCGATCGAGCCGCTCGGTGTCGACATGATCGGCCTGAACTGCGCCACCGGCCCCGCCGAGATGAGCGAGCACCTGCGCTACCTGTCGCGGCATGCCCGTATCCCGGTGTCGGTGATGCCGAATGCCGGTCTGCCGGTGCTCGGACCGAAGGGTGCGGAGTACCCGCTGCGCCCCGACGAGCTGGCGCAGGCGCTGTCGCAGTTCGTCGGCGAGTTCGGACTGTCCTTCGTCGGCGGGTGCTGTGGCACCACGCCCGAACACATCCGGCAGGTCGCGGCCGCGGTCGCCGAGACCCCGCAGGCCGTCCGCACGCCCGAACACCAGGCGGAGACGTCGTCGCTGTACACCGCGGTCCCGTTCGACCAGGACGCCAGCTTCCTGGTGATCGGGGAGCGGACCAACTCCAACGGCTCCAAGGCGTTCCGTGAGGCGATGATCGCCGCCGACTACCAGAAGTGCCTGGACACCGCGAAGGACCAGACCCGCGACGGTGCACACATGCTCGACCTCAACGTCGACTACGTCGGCCGTGACGGCGCCGCCGACATGACCGCACTGGCGAGCCGCTTCGCGACGTCGTCGACGCTGCCGATCATGCTCGACTCCACCGAACCGGAGGTCATCCGGGCCGGTCTGGAAGCCCTCGGTGGCCGCTGCGCAGTGAACTCGGTCAACTACGAGGACGGCGACGCCCCTGACTCCCGGTTCGCCCGGATCATGCGGCTCGTCGTCGAGCACGGTGCCGCGGTGGTGGCCCTGACCATCGACGAAGAGGGTCAGGCACGTACCGCCGACGACAAGGTGCGGATCGCCGAGCGGCTGATCACCGACATCGTCGACAACTGGGGGCTGGCCGAGGAGGACATCATCATCGATGCCCTCACCTTCCCGATCTCCACGGGTCAGGAGGAGGTGCGCCGCGACGGCATCGAGACCATCGAGGCGATCCGCCGGATCAAGGAGGCACACCCCGAGGTGCACTTCACCCTCGGTGTCTCCAACATCTCGTTCGGCCTGAACCCGGCGGCGCGGCAGGTGCTCAACTCGGTGTTCCTGCACGAGTGCACGAGTGTCGGACTCGACACCGCGATCGTGCACGCGTCGAAGATCCTGCCGATGAACCGCATCCCCGACGAGCAGCGCGAGGTGGCCCTCGACCTGGTCTACAACCGTCGCCGTCTGAGCGGGACCGACGGTCCCGACGACCCGGGCTACGATCCGCTGCAGCGGCTGATGGAGCTGTTCGAGGGCGTCTCGGCGGCTTCGGCACGCGAGTCGCGGGCGCAGGAGCTGGCCAAGCTGCCGCTGTTCGAACGACTCGAACGGCGGATCGTCGACGGTGAGCGCAACGGACTCGAGGCCGACCTCGACGAGGCGATGACCCAGGTACCGCCGCTGCAGATCATCAACGAGACCCTGCTGTCGGGGATGAAGACGGTCGGTGAGCTGTTCGGGTCGGGCCAGATGCAGCTGCCGTTCGTGCTGCAGTCCGCCGAGGTGATGAAGAACGCCGTGGCGCACCTCGAACCGCATATGGAGTCGACCGGCGAGGACGGCAAGGGCCGTATCGTGCTGGCCACCGTCAAGGGCGACGTCCACGACATCGGCAAGAACCTGGTCGACATCATCCTGAGCAACAACGGCTACGAGGTCGTCAACATCGGGATCAAGCAGCCGATCGCGACGATCATCGACGTGGCCGAGGACAAGCGTGCCGACGTGATCGGGATGTCGGGTCTGCTGGTGAAGTCCACCGTGGTGATGAAGGAGAACCTCGAGGAGCTCACCGCGCGAGGTCTCGGCGAGACCTACCCGGTGCTGCTCGGTGGTGCCGCGCTGACCCGCTCCTATGTGGAGAACGACCTCACCGAGGTCTACAGCGGTGACGTGCACTATGCGCGTGACGCCTTCGAGGGGCTGCGTCTGATGGACGACATCATGGCGATCAAGCGAGGGGAGACCCCGGCCGCCGACAGTCCGGAGGCGATCGCGGCTGCCAAGAAGGTCGCCGAACGCAAGGCGCGGCACGAGCGGTCGCAGCGGATCGCGGCCAAGCGCAAGGCCGCCGAGGCGCCGGTCGAGGTGCCGGAACGTTCCGACGTGGCCGCCGACAACGAGGTGCCGACACCGCCGTTCTGGGGTACCCGGATCATCAAGGGCGTCCCCGTCGCCGACTACCTGCAGTTCCTCGACGAGCGTGCATTGTTCCTGGGCCAGTGGGGACTTCGTGGTGCCCGTGGCGGCGAGGGGCCGAGCTACGAGGATCTCGTGGAATCCGAGGGACGGCCGCGGCTGCGGTCGTGGATCGACCGGCTGTCCACCGAGGGCATCCTGCAGCACGCCGCGGTGGTCTACGGCTACTTCCCGGCGGTCAGCGAGGGTGACGTGGTGCACGTGCTCACCGAGCCGAGACCCGATGCACCGGAGCGGTTCTCGTTCGAGTTCCCACGCCAGCAGCGCACCCGGTTCCTGTGCATCGCCGACTTCGTCCGATCCCGCGAATCGGCGATCGAACGCGGTCAGGTCGACGTACTGCCGTTCCAGCTCGTCACGATGGGCAACCCGATCGCCGACTTCGCCAACGAGCTGTTCGCCGCGGACGCCTACCGCGACTACCTCGAGGTGCACGGCATCGGTGTGCAGCTCACCGAGGCGCTCGCCGAGTACTGGCATCAGCGGGTGCGCTCGGAGCTGAAGTTCGCCGACCGCGCGATGGCCGCCGACGACCCGGATACCGCCCAGGGCTTCTTCGATCTCGAATACCGCGGTGCGCGTTACTCCTTCGGCTACGGCGCATGCCCGAACCTGGAGGACCGCGCCAAGATGATCGAGCTCCTCGAACCCGAACGCATCGGCGTGGTGCTGTCGGAGGAGTTGCAGTTGCACCCCGAACAGTCCACCGACGCATTCGTCCTGCACCATCCGGAGGCGAAGTACTTCAACGTCTGAGCCCGACGCCGGGTTGCGGGGATTTCGACTCGGGTCCTCGCCCTTCGGGCTCGGTCCCGGCTCAATCGTCAACTGGGCGTTGGTGGTTGAGCCGATGAGGAGCGTAGCGACGAGGCGTGTCGAAACCTCCGCCGGCCGCGCCCGTCGACGTGACCACCTCTGACACGGTCACCACCCGACGTAGGCTGCGGGGATTTCGACTCGGGTCCTCGCGATGCTCGGTCCCGGCTCGATCATTCACTGGGCGTTGGTGGTTGAGCCGATGAGGAGCGAAGCGACGAGGCGTGTCGAAACCTCGGACTGCCGACGTCGTCGACGTGACCACTTCGGAGGTGGTTGCCTCCCGGCGTAGGCTGCGGGGATTTCGACTCGGGTCCTCGCCATTCGGGATCGGTCGCGACTCAATCATCAACTGGCCGTTGGTGGTTGAGCCGACGAGGAGCGCAGCGACGAGGCGTGTCGAAACCTCCGCCGGCCGACGTCGACGACGTGGCCACCTCTGAGGTGACCGTGACCCGCGCCACCTGACAGCCGCTCGTGGGGGACTCGCAGGAGGTGTCCACAGGGTTCCCAGGTTCGGCGAGCACTGTGGACACCATGACATCCGTGGACCCCATCACCCCCGTGGAAATCACGGCGCCGCCGGATCCGGCGTCGGCTCCCGAATCAGCGCATCCGGTCCCGACACCCGGATGGCCGCGGTGGGCCCGGTGGGCGGTCCTGGGTGCCGTCGTGGTGGTGGGCCTGGTGGTGCGCTGGCAGTTCCGCGACATCGAGACGATGGACTATCAGGCATTTCTGAGCCGCTGGTATCAGACCCTCGACACCCAGGGGTTCGGCGCGTTTCGCGAACGTTTCGCCGACTACAACTACCCGTACCTGTATCTGATCTGGATTCTCACCGCCCTCAATATCCCGCCGCTGATCGGGATCAAGGCGGTGTCGGTGATCTTCGATCTCGTGCTGGCCTTCTTCGCCTATCGGATCGTGGCCTTGCGCACCCCGCGGTTCTCGGTGCGGGCGTTGGCCTTCGGTGTGATGTTCCTGTTGCCGTCGGTGATCGCCAACTCCGCCTGGTGGGGTCAGGCCGACGCCATCTACTCGGCCTTCGCACTGGGCGGAATCTACTTCCTGCTCCGCGCGCAGCGTGAGGGGATCACGCACCGTGCGTATGTCGTCGACTCCGTGTGGGCATGTGTGTTCTTCGGACTGTCGCTGTCGTTCAAACTGCAGGCCGTCTTCGTGATCCCGGTCCTCGCCTGGCTGCTGCTGCGTCGTCGGCTGCCCTGGTACTCGCTGGTGGCGATCCCGGCGGTGTTCGTGCTGCTCGATCTACCCGCGATCATCGCCGGTGCCCCGTGGCGCGAGGCGCTGTCGGTGTACCTCGACCAGACCGGCTCCTACAAGCAGCTCACGCTGGGCGCGGCCAACCTGTACCAGTTGATCCCGATCGCCGGTGACGCCACCTGGCTCGCGCATCTGGGGATCGGACTGGCGGCGGCGGTGATCGTCACCTTCCTGGTGTGGTCGGTGTGGCGCAAACCCCCGGTGACCCCGGCGACGACCCTGGTGGTGGCGACGGCGTCCTCGGTCCTGGTGCCGTTCCTGCTGCCGGCAATGCACGACCGCTACTTCTTCACCGCAGAGGTGCTCAGCGTGGTGCTGGCGTTCTACCTGCCACTGCGGTTCGTGATCATCCCGGTGCTGATCCAGGCCGCCGCGATCGGCGTCTACCACTCATCGCTGAGCGGCGACCAGGGCCAGGGCTTCGGTGGCGGCGGCGGGGGTGGCCGCCCCGACGGCGCTGGACCTGGTGGGGGTGGACCCGGCGGCGGACCGCGTCCGGAGGCATCGGCGGGCGGCAACCCCGGTGGCGGCGGGAACGGCGGTGGTCCCGGGGGTGGCCGACCCGGCGGTGGTCGGACCGATGGCTACACCTCCGGTCGCGGAGACACCGCGTTGGGCGTCTACGCGACGATGATGGGGCTGGCGCTGCTGGGCCTGGTCTACGCCGTCGCCGACACCGTGCAGCGCGCTCGCAGGGCCGTGCGGGTGTGACGGCACGTCTCGGTGGGCCCGCGGAGATGCAGAACGCTCTCCGCGGGCGTGACCGTGCCCACTCGATTGGCCCGGGACCGGGTTCGCGGGCGATGATCGGCGTCGTGACCTTCTCCGGCGCCAACTCTTCCGACTCTCTCCGGCTACCCGCCGCGGTCCTGTGGGACATGGACGGCACCCTGCTCGACTCCGAACGGCTCTGGGACATCGCCGTCGGCGAGCTGTGCGATCGCAACGGATTCACGATGAGCCCCGAGCTGCGCGAGGCGACGCTGGGCAACTCCATGCACGATGCGCTGACCAAGGTGTTCGACGCCGCCGGGCTCGCCCCCGCCGACCGCGACCATGCGGGTGCCGAGCGATGGCTCCTCGATCGGGTCGCCGAACTGTTCGCCGAGGACCTGCCGTGGCGGCCGGGCGCCCAGGAGGCCCTGGCATTGATCGCCGATGCCGGCGTCCCGATGGCATTGGTCACCAACACGGTTCGGGAACTGACCGACTTCGCCCTCGAGACCCTCGGTCGAGATGTCTTCGCCGCGACGGTCTGCGGCGACGAGGTGAGCACCGCCAAACCGCATCCGGAACCGTATCTGCGGGCCGCTGCACTCCTCGGGGTCGACCCGCGCGACTGCCGTGCCGTCGAGGACTCACCGACCGGCACCATCGCGGCGACCGGCGCCGGATGCGCCACGCTGGTGGTGCCGTCGACCGTCCCGATCCCGCCCGGACCGCTGCGTGAGTTCCGCGAAAGTCTGGTCGGGCTGACCCTCGGGGAGCTCGGTCCGGCGGGCGTGCGAGGATAGATACCCGTGAAAACCTTCGACGCGCTGTTCGCCGAGTTGACCGACAAGGCGGAGAAACGACCGGCCGGCAGCGGTACCGTCGCCGCGCTGGACGCGGGGGTGCATTCCCTCGGCAAGAAGATCATCGAAGAGGCCGGCGAGGTGTGGCTGGCCGCCGAGCACGAGTCGGACGAGTCGCTGGGTGAGGAGATCTCCCAGCTCCTGTACTGGCTCCAGGTGATGATGGTCAAACGGGGACTCTCGCTGGAGGACGTCTACCGCCATCTGTAGGCCGCGCACGCCTGTTCGCGGCGCGTGGCCCTGACCCCGCCCTCCTCATCCCCGCATCTCACATCTCCGGAGAAACCCCATGCTGCGTGTCGCAGTCCCCAACAAGGGCGCGCTGTCGGAATCGGCCGCGTCCATCCTGTCCGAGGCCGGCTACCGTCGCCGGTCCGACTCCAAGGACCTGACCGTCCTGGACAACAACAACGAGGTCGAGTTCTTCTTCCTTCGACCCAAGGACATCGCCATCTACGTCGGATCGGGCACCCTCGATCTGGGTATCACCGGTCGTGACCTGGCCCTCGACTCCGGTGCCCCGGTCGAGGAGGAACTGTCGATGGGCTTCGGTTCGTCGACCTTCCGCTACGCCGCCCCCGCCGATCAGACCTGGACCGTCGACGACCTCGCCGGCAAGCGGATCGCGACGTCGTACCCCAATCTGGTGCGTGCCGATCTCGGTTCCCGGGGTATCACCGCCGACATCATCCGGCTCGACGGGGCGGTGGAGATCTCCATCCAGCTCGGGGTCGCCGACGCGATCGCCGACGTCGTCGGATCCGGGCGCACACTGCGCCAGCATGATCTGGCCGCCTTCGGCCACACCCTGTGCGACTCCGAGGCGGTGCTGATCAGCCGGACCGGGGTGGAGCCCGCCAAGCACGCCCGGCAGTTCATCAAGCGGATCCAGGGTGTGGTCTTCGGTCAGCAGTACGTGATGATCGACTACGACTGCCCCCGCACCATCCTGGAGCAGGCCAGCGCGCTCACCCCCGGCCTGGAGTCGCCCACCGTGGCGCCGATGGCCGACCCGGAGTGGGTCGCGGTCCGGGCGATGGTCCCGCGCAAGAACCACCAGCAGCTCATGGACGACCTGTCCGAGCTCGGTGCCCGCGCCATCCTGGCCTCCGACATCCGTTCCTGCCGCTTCTGAGGCATGTGGCCCGGCCCGCGTCGGCGGACCGGGCCACGCTGCTCAGCGTCGATCCAGCAGGGCCGTCTGGGCCGAGCGGCCGATGAATCCGTCGACGTCGTAGAGGTCGGCGAACGACGCACCGAATCCGTCGCGGCCGGCCGCCATCTCGGCGTCGATCCCCAGCCATCGGCCCCGGGGAACCGCGCTCAGGTGGACGGTGGTGTCGGTGTTCATCCACGACCACTGTGCGGAATCCAGTCGCGTCCCGACGCCGTTGGCGACGTCGACGACGGTCATCAGGGATTCGAGATCGCTGATCTGCTCGCCGTCGACGAGCCCGACCGCCGGGCGCAACCACACCGCCGGGGTCTTCCCGGTGCGGCCCGGCAACACCGCGCAGTGCACTGCGCCGATGAATCCTTCTGTGCCCCAATCGACTCCGAGTGACGGGTCGGCGGTGACGCCGCGCCGGATGTCGAGGTCGTCGGGGAGCGGATGCAGTGGCGGCCGGGGCTGGACGGTGATGTCGGCGGTGTCGTCGGCACGCATCAGCCATGCCGAGGCGCGGGCGGCGACGCGGAATGTCCCGTCCGGCCGGCGGACCTCGAGCTCGGCGGCGAGCATGCTGATGCGGCGTCCGGGACGCGCCACCCAGGCCCGCACCCGGTTGACGTCGAGTCCCACCGCGCCGATCAGGTCGACGGTGACGCGGGTGAAGCGCCGGCCCGGGTCGGCAGCCGCGCGTTCGAGTGCCCGCATGAGCAGGCCGGTCGGGGGACCGCCGTGCTGGATGTCGGTCGACCAGGGACTCACTGTTGCCGCCGTCGGCCGGAAGTACTCGAAATCGGGGTCCGAATCCCCGGTGCCGGACTCGTCGGAAAAGTCCGGAACCGGCAGGTAGAAGGCGTTGTCCACGCGGGTGAGCCTATGTCACCAGGTTTCGGGACACCGCCACGGGTGGCTGTCCGTCGATCGGACTCAAAGTGTTCAGCCGATTGGATGAACTGGTTGATCATGAACTGAATTCATCAAAGTGATCTACGACGATGAATCTCGTTCAGCACCGGGTATGCCCACGTCGAGATCCACAAGACGTCCCGCTGTGGTGAACCCGCGGTGCGCCCGCGGTGAACGATGGGGGACTCCCGATGAACCGGATTCGCAAGACACTCGGCACCACCGCCGTCGGATGCGCACTGTGCCTCGGTGCAGTGGTCCCGATGGCCTTGTCGTCGACACCCGCCCTCGCCGCAGGCCTGTCCACCCAGACCGCCGACGAACTCGGGTCGGCCGGGGTCTTCCGGCCGACCGAGGCGTACGTCGCAACGGCGGGGGCCCGCAGTGACTGGTTGCGCAGTGTGGTGCCCGGCCTGCCCGACGACGCGATCGTGGTGGTCACCCCGGGCACCGACGACGGCACCCTCTATCAGCGAATCCAGGTGTTGCGCACCAACGATCGGCCTGTCTACATCATCGACTACCCCGAGTCCCTCGGCCCGGTGGTGTCGGGGCGCACCGGACTGGTGTTGCCGTTCACCGCACCCACCTACGACGAGTCCCGCGACATCGCCGTCGCCAAGAACCTGCAGGCGATGTCGGCGTTCGGTGCGGACCCCGGTGCACCGTCGGTCGTCTACAGCGGTTACTCGCAGGGTGCCGAAGCGGTGGGCAACGCCGCCGAACAGGCGGTCGCCACCGGGGGGATCGACACGCAGCGCTCGACGATCCTGCTCGTCTCCGATCCCCGGAGCCCCTGGGGGCTCAAGAACTTCGCCGCCGAGAACCCCCTGGTCGGTTCGCTGTTCGAGCTGCTCGGGGCGGAGTCGAACGGCGCCCGCGATCCCGGTGCCACCGGGGACGATCTCGACGTCGTGTCGGTCATCATCGTCGGCGACCCGGCGTCGGACTTCCAGTGGGTCTGGTACCGGCCGGTGAGTTCGCTGGTCGTCGACCTCGCCGGATTCCTCACCATCCACGCCGGCGGTGGCTCGGAGAACTACGCCACCGTCGAACAGCTCGGAGAACCCACCGAACTGCACAGCACCGACGGCAACACCACCTACCTCGTCTACCACACAGCCCACCACCCGTTGACGCTGCTGACCCAGATGATCCTCACCGGCATCGGGATCACCCCGAGCGAGGCCGACCTCGAACGCTGGGACAAGGCCAACAACGCCTTCTACCCGCTGCAGGAGCCGACCCCGGCGAATGCCGGGGTGGCGGTCGACAGCGGTCCCCGCGACGCCGCCTCACCTGCCGTGGCACGCTCGGCATCCGCACCGACCGGTTCCGGCGCCGACGATCCGGGGCTCGGGTCGCCGGCGATCACCGACACGGCGACCACGGCCGCCGGCGTCACCGGGGGTCAGGCGCCCGAGGTCTCCGGGGGTCGCCATCAGGTGACCGTCGGACAGCAGCCGACGGTGTCGGTGCCGGCGTCGGAAACCGCGGGCTCCGACCCCGGTACCGGGCGCCACCACATCACCGGCAGCGGCCGTCATGCCGCCCCGGAGCCGACCGGCCAGACGGCCTCAACGGATTCCGGATCGGACCCGGAGGCATCGGGTCACACTCAGGGCGCGCCCACCGCCCACGGTTCGGGCGGCGGCGGTGCCGCGTCGGACACCGCCACCCCGACCACTGCGACCGAGGGCACCGATGGTGCCGGTGTGGGTGGCGACGGTGTGAGTGGTGACGACACCGACGCCGAGGGGCAGGGCAGCGAAGGACCCGGCGGTGCGGGCACCGGCAGTGCGGACGCAGGTGGTGACGGCACCGGTGGTGACGTGACCGAACAGCCGGCCGCCTGACGCGGGTCGACTGGGCACCCGATCTCGTCGACTGGGCGCCCGATCGTATCGACCGGGCGCTCGATCACATCGAGTGGGCGCCCGATCGCATCGAGTGGGCACTCGATCACATCGACCGGGCACACCGCCGGGTTCGGCGGGAGTGGGTCACAGCGTGAAACCCGGTGGAGGGCCCGGATATTCGGGGATCTCGCCGCCGAACTCCGGACATCGTGACCGGTGTTCGCATGTGCGGCACATCCAGGATTTCTGCGGCCGGAAGTCGCCGGTGGCCACCGCCTGGCGGATCGCCTGCCAGATCGCGGCGAGGGTGCGGCCGAAGCGTTCGAGTTCGTCACGGTCGGGCTCGTAGGTGAGCACCTGACCGTCGGACAGGTACATCAGCTGCAGCCGGTGGGGGACGACGCCCCGCAGTCGCAGGATGGCCAGGGCATAGAACTTCATCTGGAACAGGGCCTTGGCCTCGTAGGCCTCACCGGGTGCGCGGCCGGTCTTGTAGTCGACGACGCGGATCTCGCCGGTGGGTGCAATGTCGATGCGGTCGATGAAGCCGCGCATCCGCACGTTCCCGGTCTCCAGCTCCACATGCTCCTCGACCGCGGCGGCGTCGAAGGCGGTGGGATTCTCCATCCCGTAGTAGTTCTCGATCAGTTTGTGGGCCTCGGTGAGGAAGGCCTCGTGGCCGTCGGCGCCGATGACGTCGGCCAGGGACGGGTCGGCCTCACACATCGCCGCCCAGGCGCCCTCGACGAGGAAGTCCGCCGACTCGCGGGTGCGCAACGCGGCAGGCATGTCGAACAGGTTCTCCAACGCGGCGTGGACCACGGTACCGCGGGTCTGTGCCTTGGTCGGCGTCTCCGGGAAGCGATCGATCGCGCGGTACCGGTAGAGCAGCGGGCACTGTTTGAAATCGGCCGCACGAGACGGCGAGAGGGCGAGTGGACGTCCCACCAGACCGCGGGTGCCGCCGGCCGCCGATGCACCGGATTCGGCAGGGGAGTCGGCGGGACCGGTGGACGGGTCGGACCCGGCGGAAACTGCGAACGTCACATTTGGCAGGGTAGGGCGGGGCCCCGACACACCGGGCGCCCGGCGCGCGAAGACACGGAAAACGCCGTAACTCGTGAACCATACGTCACCTCAGCCCCGAGAGGAACACTCTGATGCCGTCGACCGGTCCGTTCGTGATAGGCGATCGCGTACAGCTCACGGACGCCAAGAACCGGAAGTTCACGGTGGTCCTCGAACCCGGTAAGCAGTTCCACACCCACCGCGGGGCGATCTCCCACGACGACCTGATCGGTGCACCCGAGGGCAGCGTCGTGTCGGCCACGAGTGGCACCGAGTACCTGGCGCTGCGTCCGTTGCTCACCGACTACGTGCTGTCGATGCCGCGCGGTGCCCAGGTCATCTATCCGAAGGACTCTGCCCAGATCGTGACCGAGGGAGACATCTTCCCCGGCGCGCGGGTCCTCGAGGCCGGTGCCGGATCGGGTGCGCTCACCTGCTCACTGCTGCGCGCGGTCGGCACATCGGGCTCGGTGCTGTCCTATGAGATCCGCGACGACCATGCCGAGCACGCGCAGCGCAACGTCGAGACCTTCTTCGGCGGCGCCCCCGACAACTGGCGTCTGGTGGTCGACGATCTCGCCAACATCGGCACCGAGGAACGCTTCGACCGCATCATCCTCGACATGCTCGCGCCGTGGGAGCCGCTCGAGGTGGTCCGGACGATCCTGCAGCCCGGAGGTGTGCTGATCGTCTATGTGGCAACTGTCACGCAGCTGTCGCGGGTCATGGAGGCGATGCGCGACCAGGGCTGCTGGACCGAACCCCGCGCCTGGGAATCGATGGTGCGTGAGTGGAGCGCGGTGGGCCTCGCGGTGCGCCCCGAGCACAGAATGCAAGGCCACACGGCCTTTCTGATCACCGCGCGCCGACTCGCCGACGGCACCGTCACACTGCGCCCGCAGCGGCGTCCCACGAAGGGCTGAGGAGGGGCTGACCAGCCGCTCGACACGACGCCGAAACATCGCGCATACGTTGCGAAGACGCAGATTTAACGCATCCTCAACATCCGTCCTTGCGCGGTACTCGGCCATTCGGCCGTCTGCCCGGTAGCGTGGAGTCACGGCGCAACACTCCGTTGGGAGTGGTTGCCGGGGAGAGGAGTCAGCAATGACCGAATCTGATCGCCACGACGCTTCGACACCGAATTCGGGCGAGGCCCCGAACACGTCCGAGGACGCGTTCACCCCCGCCTACACACCGCCGCTGGCGCGTGCGGAGCAGACGTCGTATGGCCGGCCGGCCGACCCCAAGGATCTCCAGGAGCGGGTCGACAACCTGACGGCACGGAACGCCAAATTGCTCGACACCCTCAAAGAGGCCCGTCAGCAGCTCGTGGCGTTGCGTGAGGAGGTCGATCGACTCGGGCAGCCACCCAGCGGGTACGGCGTACTCCTCGAGGTGTACCCGGACCAGACGGTCGACGTGTTCACCTCCGGACGCAAGATGCGGCTGACCTGCTCACCCAACATCGACGTCGACACCCTGCACCGCGGTCAGACGCTGCGGCTGAACGAGGCCCTGACCGTCGTCGAGGCCTGCGAGTTCGACACCGTCGGTGAGATCAGCACACTGCGCGAGGTGCTCGGCGACGGGCAGCGTGCACTCGTGGTCGGCCACGCCGACGAGGAGCGCGTGGTGTGGCTGGCCGAACCGCTGCTCGGCGACTTCGACACCGAGGACGGACATCGTCGCAAGCTGCGCCCCGGCGACTCGCTGCTGATCGACACCAAGGCCGGATTCGCCTTCGAGCGGGTGCCCAAGGCCGAGGTCGAGGACCTCGTGCTCGAGGACGTGCCGGATGTCGGCTACGAGGACATCGGTGGTCTCGGCCGGCAGATCGAGCAGATCCGCGATGCCGTGGAACTGCCGTTCCTGCACAAGGATCTGTTCCGCGACTATGCGCTGCGCCCGCCGAAAGGTGTCCTGCTCTACGGGCCGCCCGGTTGCGGTAAGACACTCATCGCCAAGGCCGTCGCCAACTCGCTGGCCAAGAAGATCGCCCAGGCCCGCGGCGACGACGCCAAGGAGGCGAAGTCGTACTTCCTGAACATCAAGGGTCCGGAGCTGCTCAACAAGTTCGTCGGTGAGACCGAGCGGCACATCCGCCTGATCTTCCAGCGGGCCCGCGAGAAGGCGTCCGAGGGCACCCCGGTGATCGTGTTCTTCGACGAGATGGACTCGATCTTCCGCACCCGCGGCTCCGGTGTGTCCTCCGACGTGGAGACCACCGTGGTCCCGCAGCTGCTCAGCGAGATCGACGGTGTCGAGGGTCTCGAGAACGTGATCGTGATCGGTGCCTCCAACCGCGAGGACATGATCGATCCCGCGATCCTGCGGCCCGGCCGCCTGGACGTGAAGATCAAGATCGAGCGTCCCGACGCCGAGTCGGCGATCGACATCTTCTCCAAATACCTCACCGTGGAACTGCCGGTGCACGCCGACGATCTCGCCGAGTTCGGCGGCGATCGCACGGCCTGCGTCAACGCGATGATCGAGAAGGTCGTCGAGCGGATGTACGCCGAGAGCGAGGACAACCGGTTCCTCGAGGTGACCTACGCCAACGGCGACAAAGAGATCATGTACTTCAAGGACTTCAACTCCGGTGCGATGATCCAGAACGTCGTCGACCGCGCGAAGAAGTACGCGATCAAGTCGCAGCTGGACACCGGTGCGCCGGGTCTGCGGGTGCAGCACCTGTTCGACTCGATCCTCGACGAGTTCGCCGAGAACGAGGATCTGCCGAACACCACCAATCCCGACGACTGGGCACGGATCTCGGGCAAGAAGGGCGAGCGGATCGTCTACATCCGGACGCTGGTCACCGGCAAGAGCTCGGGTGCGAGCCGTGCGATCGACACCGAGACCAACACCGGTCAGTACCTGTAGTCGGCTGACCGGCTGACGACCACGGGACGTGGTCGCCTGCGACACACTAGAGTCTCTCGGTGATGAACAGCAGCGTCTCGATGGTCCGGGGCCGAGTCACCGTCGGCGGGGTGACTCACTCTTTGGGTGGGTCACCCCGCGTCGCGGTGGGGCGCACGCCGGACAACGATCTCGTCGTCAACCATCCGCTGATCTCACGCAGACATCTGCTGATCGAGTGGCGGGGCTCGGGCTGGTGGGTCGTCGACGCCGGCAGCACCAACGGATTCTTCGTCGGTGGCAATCGGGTCGGCGAGTACCCCCTGAACGGGTCCATGACCTTCCGGATGGGAGATCCCGCCACCGGGCCGATCGTCGAGGTGGTGCTCGACGCTCCCGGCGGGCCCGGACCGGCCGGTCGGCCACCGGCGTCGGGTGCCTTCCCCGGCCAGGGCCCGGCACCGGCCTCCGGGCCCCTGCCCGGCTCCGGCCCGAACCGCCCGCCGGGCCCTGCGCCCGCACCCGGGTCGGGTCCGCTGCGACCGCCCATGCGGGTACCCGCCCCCGGCACCTATCAGCCCGGTTCGGCCCAACCCGGCCAGATCGGAGAGATGCCGCCGGAGCTACAGGACGCGCCACATCTGCAGGCCCTCAAGCAGAACGTGTCGGCGATCTATCAGCTGCCCGGCCGTGGCGCGGCACCCCGTCGGGAGACCATCTCGCTGACCGGCGTTCAGACCATCGGGCGCACCCCCGACAACGACATCGTCGTCAGCGACGTGCTCGCCTCCCGCCGGCACGCCCGGGTGCTCACCCAGGCCGACGGCCTCTACATCGAGGATCTCGGCAGCGTCAACGGCACCTACGTCAACGGACACCGGGTGCAGCGCACCCGCCTGACCGACGGCAACGTCGTCACCATCGGCAACAGCGACTTCGTCGTCTCCGGCGGTTCGCTCATGCGTGGCCAGGCCCAGGACGTGGTGGCCGGCGGCCTGCAGGTGCACGGCGTCAGTCTCGTCGTCGACGGCGGTAAACAACTGCTGCAGAACGTCGAGTTCAACGCCGGTCCGGGCACACTCACCGCGGTGATCGGGCCCTCCGGCGCAGGCAAGTCGACGGTGTCGAAGATCGTCGCCGGGCTCAACTCGCCGACCAGCGGGCAGGTGACCTTCGAGAACCGCAGCGTCCACGACGAGTACGACGCGCTGCGCACCCGCATCGGGATGGTCCCGCAGAAGGACGTCCTGCACCACAAGCTGACCCTGCGGCAGGCCCTGCGTTATGCCGCCGAACTGCGGCTGCCGCCGGATCTGTCGAAGTCCGACCGCGACAACGTGATCAACGGCGTACTCGCCGAACTGCAACTGACCGAGCATGTCGACACCCGGGTCGAGAAGCTCTCCGGCGGCCAGCAGAAGCGCGCGTCGGTGGCGATGGAGTTGCTCACCGGCCCGTCGCTGCTGATCCTCGACGAGCCGACGTCGGGTCTCGACCCGGCGCTCGACCGTCAGGTCATGTCGACCCTGCGGCGCCTGGCCGATGCCGGCCGTGTGGTGCTCGTGGTCACCCACTCGCTCACCTATCTGTCGATGTGCGATCAGGTGCTGCTGCTCGCGCCGGGCGGCAAGACCGCCTACTGCGGCTCCCCGGATCAGGTCGGGGCGGCGATGGGCACCTCCGACTGGGCGGAGATCTTCTCGTTCGTCGCCGACCAGCCCGACACCGCGCACATGCGCTATCTGCATGGCCGGCGCGCGCCGACGCCACCCCCGCCGCCACGACCACCGGGCCCGCCGATCCCGGTGCCCCAGACCAGCTTCGGCAGGCAGTCGAGCACCATCGCCCGACGCCAGGTGCGCCTGATCTTCGCCGACCTCGGCTATCTGGTGTTCCTGGTGCTGCTGCCGGTGGTGCTCGGTCTGCTCACCCTGGTGATCCCCGGCTCGACCGGTTTCGGGAAGGCACTCGCACCGCCCGGTTCACCGCCGGGCACCCCGCCCAAGGACGGCGCCGAGGCCATCCAGGTGCTCGTGGTGCTGGTGGTCGGTGCGGCCTTCATGGGCGCCGCCCTGACCGTGCGCGACCTGGTGGGCGAGCGCGACATCTTCGAGCGCGAGCGTGCCGTCGGGCTACGGCCCGGCGCCTACCTGTGGGCCAAGGTCGTGGTGTTCTTCATCGCCGCGATCGCCCAGAGTGCGGTGATGGTGGCGATCACCTTCGCCGGACGCGGCCTGCCGGAGATGGGCGGGCCCGGGTTGCCGCCGGCCGCCGCGTTGTTCGTCGCGGTCGCCGCGCTGGCCTGTGTGTCGACCCTGGTGGGTCTGGCGATCTCGGCGGCGGTCAAGTCCAACGAACAGGTGATGCCGCCGCTGGTCATCGTCGTGATGGTGCAGCTGGTGTTCTGCGGAGGTCTGTTCAAGCTCGACGGTCCCGGTCTGCAACAGCTGTCCTGGATCTTCCCGTCGTTCTGGGGTTATGTCGGTGCCGCCGGGGCGGTGGATCTCGACCAGATCAACCCGGCCGCACCCCAGCGCATCTCGCTGTGGGAGACGTCGTGGGCCCATTCCGCCCTCGCCTACGGTGTGCTGCTGCTGATGGCGGTGTTGCTGTACGTGTTCACCTACTCGCGGTTGCGCCTGAAGAAGCGCTGACCCGTACCGGGACACCACACGATCGACGATGCCCCGTCACCTTCTCGGTGGCGGGGCATCGTCGGTCTCGGCGGTCGGTGCGGGCGACTGCCTACGGGGCCGCCGGGTAGGCCACCAGGCCCAGCTCGGCGTCGTCGGCGAGGAGGCTGTGGCTCGGCAGCACCCGCGCGGTGTAGCCGACCACCCCCGACTTGTACGGGTGTACCACCGTGGCGTAGCGGGTCCGGCCGGCGGCGTCGGCGCCGCCCACCGGCGACATCGTGGTCAGGATCGGGTGGCTGATCTCACCGGCGTCGTCGACCCGCCCGAGCACCGCCTGCACCGTCACGTCGTCGGGGGAGAGGTCACCGAGGGCGACCTGCGCGGTGAGCTGTAGGGCCTCGGCTCCGGACTCGGAGTCCTCGTCGATACCTGCGATGGCCACCGCGGGCCAGGCCGCGGTCAGCCGGGCACGGTAGGCGGCGAGGTCCCGGGCGCCGGCGAAGTCGTCGGCGACCGCGGCGGTGTAGGAGAGTGCGGCCGGCGCGTACAGCTCGTCGGTGTAGTCGCGCACCATCCGCGATGCGAGCACCTTGGGGCCCAGGACGCTCAGCGTGTGCCGCACCATCGCGACCCAGCGTTCGGGAAGTCCGGTGTCGTCACGACCGTAGAACAGCGGGATCACCGAGTTCTCCAGCAACGAGTACAGCGCCTCGGCCTCGAGGTCGTCACGACGATGCTCGTCGGTGACCCCCTCGGCGGACGGGATCGCCCAACCGTTGTCGCCGTCGGCCATCTCGTCCCACCAGCCGTCGAGGATCGACAGGTTCAGGCCGCCGTTGAGCGCCGACTTCATCCCCGAGGTGCCGCATGCCTCCATCGGACGCACCGGATTGTTCAGCCACACATCACATCCGGCGTAGATGTGACGGGCCATCGAGATGTCGTAGTCGGGCAGGAAGACGATGCGGTTGCGCAACGCCGGGTCCTCGGTGAACCGCACCACCTGCTGGATCAGGGCCTTGCCGCCGTCGTCGGCGGGATGGGCCTTGCCGGCGACGACGAGCTGGATCGGCCGCTCCGGGTCGGTGAGCAGACGACGCAACCGGTCCGGGTCGCGCAGCATCAGGGTCAGACGCTTGTAGGTGGCGGCCCGCCGGGCGAATCCGATGGTCAGCACACCCGGATCGAAAAGGTCTGCGGTCCAGCCCAGTTCGACCTCACTGAAGCCGCGTTCGCGTCCGCTGGCGTGGGCGCGACGCCGCACCTCGTCGACGAGCTGTGCCCGCAGTTGCTGGCGGGTCTTCCACAGATCACCGTCGGGCAGCTCCGCATAGGCCGCCCCGGCGGAGTCCTCGTCGTGGCCGACCAGTTCGCGCCACGGGCGCGCCACCCAGGTGAAGCCGTGCACACCGTTGGTGACCGATCCGATCGGCACCTCGTCGGCGTCGAATCCGGGCCACAGGCCGGCGAACATCTCGCGGCTGACCGCACCGTGCAGCTGCGACACCCCGTTGGAGCGCTGGCCGAGGCGGAAACCCATGTGCGCCATGTTGAACACGCCGGGATCACCCTCCGAGCCGAGCTCGAGGATGGTGCCCGCGGGCAACCCGGGCAGCAGTCGGGACGATCCGGTGTCGTCGGCGTCGAGGTAGTAGGAGACCAGGTCCTTGGGGAAACGGTCGATCCCGGCCGGGACCGGGGTGTGGGTGGTGAAGACGTTCGACGCCCGCACCACCGACTCGGCGGAGTCGAGGTCGAGGCCGGAGACGACGAGCTCACGGACGCGCTCGGCGCCCAGGAAGCCGGCGTGACCCTCGTTCATGTGGAAGACCGTCGGTTCGGCGGCGCCGGTGATCCGCACATACTCACGCAACGCCCGTACGCCACCGATGCCCAGCAGGATCTCCTGCTTGATCCGGTGATCCTGGTCGCCGCCGTAGAGACGGTCGGTCACCAGGCGCAGCTCGTCGTCGTTGGCCGGGATGTCGGAGTCGAGCAGCAACAACGGGATCCGGCCGACGGTCGCCACCCAGATCTGGGCGTGCAGCACGCGGCCGCCGGGGATCGAGATGGTCACCGTCACCGGACGGTCGTCGGCGTCGGTGAGCAGGCTCAGCGGCAGCAGGCCCGGATCGTTGACCGGATAGCGCTCGAGCTGCCAGCCGTCGTGTGACAGGCTCTGCCGGAAGTATCCGGAGCGGTAGAACAAGCCCACACCGATCAGCGGCAGACCGAGGTCCGACGCCGCCTTCAGGTGGTCGCCGGCCAGGATGCCGAGACCGCCGGAGTAGATCGGCAGGACCTCGGTGATCCCGAACTCCATGGAGAAGTAGGCGATGCCCTGCGGCATCGCGCGGCCCGCCGCGGCCTCCTTGCCGAACCACTGCGGCGCCGATCGGTAGGTGTCGAGTTCGGTGCGCAGATCACGCAGCCGGGTGAGGAACTCCTCGTCCTCGGCGAGTTCGTTCAGGCGCGCCGAATCGATCTCGGCGAGCAGTCGGACCGGATCGCCGGACGCGGCCCACAGGGCCGGATCGATCGTCGCGAACAGATCCTGGGTGGCCGTGTGCCACACCCAGCGGAGGTTGTGGGCGAGGACGGCGAGGTCGACCAGCGGCGTGGGCAGGGGAACTCGGACCGTGAACCGGCGGAATGCTTTCACAGCTGCCAACGCTACCCAGGACGACGCCGCCCTGCGACCGATGCGATGGTGGTGCGTGAGCCGTTCACGAGCTGGACATCTAGGCTCGATCACATGCAGCGAATCATCGGTACCGAGGTGGAGTACGGGATCTCCGCACCCGGCGACCCGACCGCGAATCCGATCATGACGTCCACGCAGGCCGTCCTGGCCTATGCCGCGGCCGCGGGGGTGCCCCGGGCCAAGCGCACACGCTGGGACTACGAGGTCGAGTCGCCACTGCGCGACGCCCGCGGATTCGACCTCGGACGCGGTGGCGGCCCCGCCCCGATCATCGACGCCGACGAGATCGGTGCGGCCAACATGATCCTCACCAACGGGGCGCGGCTCTACGTCGACCACGCGCACCCGGAGTACTCCGCACCCGAGGTCACCGACCCGCTCGACGCGGTGCTGTGGGACAAGGCCGGGGAACGGGTGATGGAGGCCGCCGCCCGGCATGTCGCCAGTGTGCCCGGTGCGCCGCGACTCCAGCTGTACAAGAACAACATCGACGGCAAGGGCGCGTCCTACGGCACCCACGAGAACTATCTGATGAGCCGGGACACGCCGTTCACCGCGGTGATCAACGGGCTCACCACCTTCTTCGCCTCCCGGCAGGTGATCTGCGGATCCGGCCGGGTCGGGATCGGTCAGTCCGGCGACGAGGCCGGCTACCAGCTGTCCCAGCGCGCCGACTACATCGAGGTGGAGGTGGGCCTGGAGACCACGCTCAAGCGCGGCATCATCAACACCCGCGACGAGCCGCACGCCGACCCGGAGCGCTACCGCAGGCTGCACGTGATCATCGGCGACGCCAACCTCGCCGAGACCGCCACCTATCTCAAGGTGGGTACCACCGCACTGGTCCTCGACCTGATCGAGGCCGGTGTGGACTTCTCCGATCTCGAGCTGGCCCGCCCGGTGCAGGCCGTGCACACCATCAGCCACGACCCGTCGCTGCAGGCGACGGTCGCGCTGACCAGCGGCCGCGAGCTGACCGGTCTGGCACTGCAGCGCGAGTACCTCGATCGGTGTACCACCTTCCACGAGCGGGAGAACTCCGACGACGAGCGGGTCATCGACGTGCTGCACACGTGGGCCGACGTGCTCGACAAGCTCGAGCGCGACCCGATGGAATGCGCCGACATCCTCGACTGGCCGGCCAAGCTCCGGATCATGGAGGGTTTCCGGCAGCGCGAGGGGCTCGGCTGGTCGGCACCACGGCTGCAGCTGATCGACCTGCAGTACTCCGACGTGCGCCTGGACAAGGGACTCTACAACCGCCTCGTCGCCCGCGGCTCGATGAAGCGGCTCACCCACGAGGCCGACGTGATGCGGGCGATCACCGAGCCCCCGACCAACACCCGCGCGTACTTCCGTGGCGAGTGTCTGCGCCGGTTCGGTGCCGATGTCGCCGCGGCCAGCTGGGACTCGGTGATCTTCGACCTCGGCGGCGACTCGCTGGTCCGCATCCCGACCCTGGAACCGTTGCGCGGCAGCCGCGCCCACGTCGGGAAGCTGCTCGACTCGGTGGATTCGGCCGCCGAGCTCGTCGACCAGCTGACCAACTGATCACCGCCGAAAGGTCATTCGGACTTCTCCTCGTGTTCTGCCCGACCTGAACCCACTCGCGCCGGTAGTGTGGACCTACCGGCGGGAGTCGGGATGCAAGACCGGCAACGTGTTTGCACCGCGCGGCGGCCGCCGGGCCGCCGCCGAGAGAAGGGGCCAGGCAGATGGCGCAGGAACAGACCAAGCGTGGTGGCGGCGACGACGACGGCGACCTCGGCCCCGACGGCGGCGCGGGCCAGGAACGCCGCGAGAAGCTCGCCGAGGACACCGATGATCTGCTCGACGAGATCGACGACGTGCTCGAGGAGAACGCCGAGGACTTCGTCCGCGCCTACGTGCAGAAGGGCGGCCAGTGAGCGACAGGTTCGGTTCACTGCCCGGTAGTCCCACCCATCGACCCGCACCGAGCCTCGGCGCAGACATCTCCTCGTTCACCGACTACATCCGGGCGCATGCGCCCGAGCAGCTCCCGTCTGCCCGGGCCGACCGGATGGCCGCGATGACCGGCGCCGATGCCTCCGAGATCCCGCACGGCACCACGATCGTCGCGATCAGCTTCCCCGGCGGGGTGATCCTCGCCGGGGACCGGCGGGCCACCATGGGCAATCTGATCGCCACCCGCGACGTGCAGAAGGTGTACATCACCGACGAGTTCTCGGCCGCCGGCATCGCCGGCACCGCCGGGATCGCGATCGAGATGGTGCGCCTGTTCACCGTCGAACTCGAGCACTACGAGAAGATCGAGGGCGTCCCGCTCACGCTGGACGGAAAGGTCAGCCGCCTGGCATCGATGGTGCGCGGCAACCTGGCCGCCGCCATGCAGGGCCTCGCGGCGATCCCGCTGCTCGTCGGATACGACATCGACCACGACGACCCGTCCGAACGCGGCCGGATCTTCTCCTTCGACGTCGCCGGTGACCGGCACGAGGAGGTCGGCGGGTACACCGCGATCGGTTCCGGTTCGGTGTTCGCCAAGTCGTCGATGAAGAAGCTCTTCCGCTCCGACCTCGACGAGGCCGGGGCGCTCGCGGTGGCCGTCGAGGCGTTGTACGACGCCGCCGACGACGACACCGCCACCGGTGGACCCGACATCGTCCGCAAGATCTTCCCGACCGCGGTGGTCGTGGGTGCCGACGGTGCCCGGGAGGTCGACCCGTCCGACATCGAGTCCGCGGCCCGCGCGATCGCCGACCGCCGCGCCGCCGAGCACGAAGGAGATGTGCGGTGACGTTCCCGTACTACGCCAGCGCCGAGCAGATCATGCGCGATCGCTCGGAGCTGGCCCGCAAGGGAATCGCGCGGGGCCGCAGCGTCGTGATCCTGACCTACGCCGACGGTGTGCTGTTCGTCGCGGAGAATCCCTCCAACACCCTGCGCAAGACCAGCGAGATCTACGACCGCATCGGGTTCGCCGCGGTCGGCAAGTACAACGAGTTCGAGAGTCTGCGCAAGGCCGGCATCCAGCTCGCCGACCTGCGGGGTTACAGCTACGACCGCAACGACGTGTCGGCGTTGTCGCTGGCCAACACCTACGCCAACGCCCTCGGTTCGGTGTTCACCGAGCAGGCCAAGCCGTACGAGGTCGAGTTGTGTGTGGCCGAGGTGTCACGTCCGGGTAAGCCCCGGCCGTCCCAGCTGTACCGGATCTCCTACGACGGTTCGATCGCCGACGAGACCCGGTTCCTGGTGATGGGTGGTGCCACGGAGTCGATCGCGGCGGCATTGCGGGAGTCCTATCAGCCCGATCTGCCGTTGGCGCAGGCCCTCGGTATCGCCGTCGCGGCGCTGTCCACACCCGCCGACACCGGCAGTTCCGGACAGGCCGCGGCACCGCGCGAGCTGAGTCCGTCCGATCTCGAGGTCGCCGTCCTGGACCGCCACCGGCCCCGACGCGCGTTCAAGCGCCTGGCGCCGGCGCGGGTCGAGGAACTGCTCCCGGCACCGCCGGCCGATGCCGACGCCGGGGCACCCGATGCCGGGACCGCCGGAACCGTGCCGACCGACGGCGAGGGGAGTGGCGGTGAATCCTGAACTGAACCGGGTCAATCCTGAACTGGCCGGGGCGAATCCGCCGCGCGCCCACCGCCTCGACCGGGCCTTTCACGAGTAGGGTTGAACCGTGCAGCGTCGAATCATGGGTATCGAGACCGAGTTCGGTGTCACGTGCACCTTCCACGGTCACCGTCGGCTGAGTCCGGACGAGGTGGCGCGCTACCTGTTCCGGCGGGTGGTGTCGTGGGGCCGGTCGTCCAACGTCTTCCTCCAGAACGGTGCCCGGCTGTATCTCGACGTCGGGTCGCATCCGGAGTACGCGACCGCCGAGTGCGACGGGCTGATCCAGCTGATCAACCACGACCGCGCCGGTGAGCTCGTGCTGGAGGACCTCCTGGTCGACGCCGAACAGCGCCTGGCCGACGAGGGTATCGGCGGCGACATCTACCTGTTCAAGAACAACACCGACTCCGCGGGCAACTCGTACGGCTGCCACGAGAACTATCTCGTCGTGCGGGCCGGCGAGTTCTCCCGGATCTCCGATGTGCTGCTGCCGTTCCTGGTGACCCGGCAGCTGATCTGCGGGGCGGGCAAGGTCCTGGCCACGCCGAAGGCCGCGACCTTCTGCCTGTCACAGCGTGCCGAGCACATCTGGGAGGGCGTGTCGTCGGCCACCACGCGGTCACGGCCGATCATCAACACGCGCGACGAGCCGCACGCCGACGCCGAGAAGTACCGCCGCCTGCACGTGATCGTCGGCGACTCGAACATGGCGGAGATGACCACCATGCTCAAGGTCGGCTCGGCGACACTCGTGCTGGAGATGATCGAGGCCGGTGTCGCATTCCGGGATTTCGCCCTCGACAATCCGATCCGCGCGATCCGCGAGGTCAGCCACGATCCCACCGGGCGTCGTCCGGTGCGGCTGGCCGGGGGTCGGCAGGCGACCGCATTGGAGATCCAGCGCGAATACCACGCGCGCGCCGTCGAGCATCTGGTCAACCGGCAGCCGGATCCGGAGATGGACATGGTGGTCGACCTGTGGGGCCGGGTGCTCGACGCGGTCGAGGCCGACGACTTCTCCAAGGTCGACACCGAGATCGACTGGGTGATCAAGCGCAAACTGTTCCAGCGCTACCAGGACCGGTACTCGATGGAGCTGTCGGATCCGAAGATCGCGCAGCTCGACCTCGCCTTCCACGACATCAAGCGCGGACGCGGCGTGTTCGACCTGCTCACCCGCAAGGGACTGGTCCGGCGGGCCACCACCGACGAGGCGATCGCCACCGCGGTCAACGAGCCGCCCCAGACCACCCGGGCGAAGCTGCGTGGCGACTTCATCTCGGCCGCGCAGAAGGCCGGGCGTGACTTCACCGTCGACTGGGTGCATCTGAAGCTCAACGATCAGGCGCAACGCACCGTCCTGTGCAAGGACCCGTTCCGTAGTGTGGACGAGCGCGTCGATCGCCTGATCGCCTCCATGTGAGCCGTAGGGTCACAGGCGTGGCAACCAAGTCTTCCGCGACGCGGATCTCGAAGGTGGAGCGTCAGCTCAATCTGGTGATCTGTCTGCTGACGACGCGTCAGTACGTGACCGCCGACTACATCCGACGCAACGTGGCCGGCTATCAGGACGACGACCGGTCCGTCGAGGCGTTCAACCGGATGTTCGAGCGCGACAAGACCGAACTGCGGGAGCTCGGCATCCCGCTGGTCACCGGACAGTCGGTGGGTGGGCACGGCAGCGACGGCTACCGGATCAACCGGGACAGCTACGACCTGCCCGACATCACCCTGGATCGTGACGAGGCCGCCGCGATCGCCATGGCCGCGGCGCTGTGGGACACCCCGGAGATCTCGGCGATCTCACAGACCGCGGTGCTCAAGCTCCGCGCCGCCGGATTCGATGTCCGCGCCGAGGACGAGATCGGTGTGTCCGCTGCCGACTCCACCCGGTCGATGGGATCGGAGACGAGTCTGGGGGCCCTGCTCGCCGCGATCGACGCCCAGCAGGCGGTCACCTTCACCTATCGTGCGGGCAGCACCGCGGCCGGCATGACCCGCACCCTCGAACCGTGGGGTGTGGTGACCCATCGCGGACGCTGGTACGTCGTCGGCCACGATCGTGGTCGCGCCGACACCCGAACCTTCCGGTTGAGCCGTATCTCGGAGGTCACCCCGATCGCCGAACCTGATCCGGTGGCGGTGCCCGAGGGGACCGATCTGCAGGCGATCGTCACCGCGGCGGTCGATTCCGCGGTCGGTTCCGACGGCCGCGTCGCCGGTATCTGGGTGGCCGCCGGCCGTGCCGCCGGGCTGCGTCGCCTGGCCCGTGCCGCCCGGCCCCACACCGTCGACGGTGAGCAGGGTTCGCTGCTCGACATCGAGATCAGGTCGCTGTCGGCGCTGACCCGGCTGGTCCTCGGCGCCGGTGCCGACGCGGTGGTGCTGTCGCCGCCGGAACTGCGCACGGCCGTGATCACCGCACTCGACGAGCTGACCGGGGTGCAGGCGTGATGGCCACCGCACAACCGTCCCGCCTGAACCGGCTCCTCGCACTCGTCCCGTACTTCCTGGCCCGCAACGGGATCTCGGTCGAGCAGGCATCCGCCGACCTCGGCGTCACCCCGAAGCAACTCACCAAGGACCTCGAGCAGCTGTTCGTCTGCGGACTGCCCGGGTACTACCCGGACGACCTGATCGAACTCGAGTTCAGCGAAGGCCACGTCCACGTCGGCTTCACCGCCGGGATGGACCGACCCCTGCGGCTCACCCCGAGCGAGGCCAGCATCCTGCTGATCGCGTTGCGCGCATTGCTGGACACCCCCGGCGCCGTCGACCGCGAGGCGGCAGGCCGCGCGATCGCGAAGATCGAACTGGCGGTCGGATCACCGGCGTTCGGGCCGGGACGGCTGTCGGTGGCCGCACCCGCCGCGGGCGTGGGGGAGAGCACCGAGGAACCCCGCTACCGTGCGGTTCGGGAGGCCGTCCGCGAGCACCGCGCGCTGGAGATCGACTACTACTCGGCCTCGCGCGACACCGTGGCACGGCGGATCGTCGACCCGATCTCGCTCGAGGCGGTGGAGAGCCACACATATCTGCAGGCCTGGTGTCGCAGCAGCGAGGGCATCCGGCTGTTCCGGTTCGACCGGATCGATGCGGCCACCGTCCTCGACGAGGCGGCCGCCCCGCCGGCCGCGGCGGGGCCGATGCAGTCGCCGATCCTGTCGGAGAACCCCGGCCTGCCGTCGGTGGTGATCGAGATGGATCCCGAGGCGCAGTGGATTCTCGACTACTACGACCTCGAACCGGTGGAGAACCTCACCGATCGCACGGATCCGTCGGCACCGGTCCGCGCCCGCCTCGTCTACGGTTCGGCGGAGTGGCTGACCCGGTTCCTGCTCGGGTTCGCCGGCCGGGTGCGAGCGGTCGACGAACCGGACATCGGTCGGGCCGTTGCCGAGCACGCCAGGCGGGCCCGAGCGCGCTACGATAGTTGACGAGACGAATCAAAGGGGCTTTCCGATGGGTGCATTGTCGTGGTGGCATTGGGTGATCGTGCTGGTCGTCCTGGTGCTGCTGTTCGGTTCCAAGAAGCTGCCCGACGCGGCACGCGGTCTGGGACAGTCGCTGAGGATCTTCAAGAGCGAGGTCCAGGAGATGCAGAAGGACGGCACCACCGAGGCGCCGTCGTCGCAGGTCGAGGCGCCGCGTGAGCTGCCCGCCTCGGACAAGTCGGTGGACGCCAGTTCGGTGACCGACAACACGAAGAAGTCCGCCTAGGCGAAGCCCGGTGCGGATTCCGTTCGACCCGAGGCGCCGCAAACACAAGATCAACCCCGACGGCACCATGCCGTTGGTGGAGCATCTGCAGGAGTTGCGGTACCGCCTGCTCATCTCACTGGCCGCGATCGTCGTCACGACGATCTTCGGTTTCGTCTGGTACTCCCACGGCATCCCCGGCATCGGGTCCCTCGGTGACCTGCTCCGGGAGCCGTACTGTTCGCTGCCCGCATCGTCGCGTGCCACGCTGACCCCCGACGACAGCTGTCGTCTGCTCGCGACCGGTCCGTTCGACCAGTTCATGCTGCGCCTGCAGGTCGCGCTGACCGCCGGGCTGGTCCTGGCCTGTCCGGTCTGGCTGTATCAGCTGTGGCAGTTCATCACCCCGGGGCTGCACCAGAACGAACGCAAGTACGCGATCAGCTTCGTCAGTGCCGCGGCGATCCTGTTCGTCGCCGGTGCGGTGCTGGCCTACCTGGTGGTCGCGAAGGCCTTCCACTTCCTGCTGACCGTGGGCAACGACGTACAGGTCACCGCGCTCGCCGGCGACCAGTATTTCGGCTTCATGATCCACCTGCTGATCATCTTCGGCGTCAGCTTCGAGCTGCCGTTGCTGATCGTGGCGTTGAACCTGGTCGGTGTGCTGACCTACGCGAGGCTCAAGGCGTGGCGACGCGGCCTGATCTTCACCATGTTCGTCTTCGCCGCGATCGTCACCCCGGGTCAGGATCCGTTCACGATGCTGGCGTTGGCACTCGCGCTGACGATCCTGCTCGAGGTCGCGATCCAGATCGCACGGCTCAACGACCGCCGTCGGGGTCGGGCGAGCTCGGACTGGGCCGGGTTGTCCGACGACGAGGCGAGCCCGCTGCCCGAACCCTCCGCACGCCCCACCGCGTCGACCATCCCCGCCGCGACACCGGCACCGTCGCCGGCACGGACCTCGGTGCGTGACCGCGCCACCTTCGACGACGTGCTCTGAGCCGATCACCCACAACCGGGTGTGCCGCGGAAGCAGGCCGCGAGCGGCGCATCACCTCCGGCACGCGCATCCGGTGCCGGAAGTGACATGCTGGAGGCGATGACTTCCAGCGACCATGTTCTCGAGCAGCCCGCTGTCCCGACCGCGTTCGACGAGTTCGCCGAACGGCTCGACTTCCGTCTCGACGATTTCCAGAGCCGTGCCTGCCGCGCCCTCGAATCCGGGCACGACGTGCTGGTGTGCGCGCCGACCGGTGCCGGCAAGACGATCGTCGGCGAGTTCGCGGTGCACCTGGCCCTCGCGGGCGGCACGAAGTGCTTCTACACCACGCCGATCAAGGCGCTGAGCAACCAGAAGTACCACGACCTCGTCGAGGTGCACGGGGAGGCCGCGATCGGCCTGCTCACCGGCGACACCTCGATCAACTCCGACGCCCCGATCGTGGTGATGACCACCGAGGTGGTCCGCAACATGATCTACGCCCGGTCACCGGCGCTGCGCGGGCTGTCGCATGTCGTGATGGACGAGGTTCACTTCCTCGCCGACCGCTTCCGCGGTGCGGTGTGGGAGGAGGTGATCCTGCATCTGGAACCGTCGGTGCGGGTGGTCAGTCTGTCGGCCACGGTCAGCAATGCCGAGGAGTTCGGTGACTGGATCCAGACCGTCCGCGGCGACACCACCGTCATCGTCGACGAACACCGGCCGGTGCCGCTGTCGCAGCACATGCTCGTCGGCAACCGCCTGTTCGACCTGTTCGATCCGCATCCCGATGGGCACGGGCGCCGTGCCAAGGTGAACCCGGAGCTCAAGCGCCACATCCGGCACAAGATCCTGCTCGCCGAGGAGCACGACGACCGGCGCGGCGGACGGCGGTCGGGACGGGGCCGCGGTGGTGGCCGGGGCGGAGGACTCCCGCGGCCGCAGGTGGTCGCCCGGCTGGAACGGGAGGGACTGCTCCCGGCGATCGGGTTCATCTTCAGTCGCGTCGGCTGCGACGCCGCACTCGCCCAGTGTCTGCGCTCGGGACTGCACCTGCTGACCCCCGAACAGGTCGCCGAGGTCGACGAGGTGGTCGACCGGCACCTGACCGAACTCTCCCCGGCCGACGCCGACATCCTCGGCGTCGAGGAGTGGCGGGCCGGCCTGCGGCGTGGCTTCGCCGCACACCACGCGGGTCTGCTCCCGACCTTCCGGCACACCGTCGAGGAACTGTTCGTCCGCGGTCTGGTGCGGATGGTGTTCGCCACCGAGACGCTGGCGCTCGGGATCAACATGCCGGCCCGGTCGGTGGTCCTCGAGCGGCTCGTCAAGTTCAACGGCGAGGCGCACGTCGATCTCAGTCCCGGCGAGTTCACCCAGCTCACCGGCCGCGCCGGGCGGCGCGGGATCGACGTGGAGGGCCACGCCGTGGTGGTGTGGACCCCCGAGATCGTGCCCGAACAGGTCGCCGGTCTGGCCGGTGCGCGTACCTTCCCGCTGCGCAGTTCGTTCGCCCCCGAGTACAACATGGCGGTCAATCTGCTCGGCCGCCTCGGTCTCGAGGGGTCGCGCGACCTGCTCAACCGTTCGTTCGCACAGTTCCAGGCCGACCGCTCGGTGGTGGGCGATGCCCGCAAACTCGACGAGCAGTCGGTCCGGCTGCGGCGTCTCGACGTACAACTGATCACCGGCGCCGAGATGCGGGGGATCGATCCCGGCGTGGTCACCGGTGGCCCCGACGGCCCCGACGACCCGGACGCCGACCACTCTCATGGCGACGGCCCGGACGGTGACGACCCGTACCGGGGCTTCCTCGGGTACATCACACTGCGCGAGGACATTCGCCGCCGGGAGCGGGAGGTGCGAGTCGAGCGACGCACCAACACCCACGAGAACATCGCCGCCGAACTCGCCGCGCTCAAGCGCGGCGCGGTGATCGGGCTGCAGGGCGGTCGCCATCGCGGTCTCGCGGTGGTCCTCGAGACCGCCGGGCAGCCGGCCGACCCCCGACCGCTGGTGCTCGTCGAGGACGGCTGGTGTGGGCGCGTCGGAGTCCGTGACTTCGTCAACCCGCCCGAGGTGCTCGGCGGGATGCGGTTGCCCAAGAACCCCGACCGCCGCACCGGCCGCGGCCGGCGCGACCTCGCGTCGGCGTTGCGCTCGACCGGGATCGAGGTTCCCAAGGGCCGCAGTCGCAAACGGGCCACCGCCGGTGAGGACGCCGAGCTGGTCCGGCTGCGGCAACGGCTCCGCGCACATCCGGCGCACACGATCGACGGAGCCGACGACCTGTTCCGGCTCGCCGAACAGCGCAACCGGGTGCTGCGCGACATCGTCAACATCGAACGCCGGATCGGCGAGCGTACGTCCACCCTCGGGGTGACCTTCGACCACATCGTCGGGGTGCTCAGCGAACTCGGCTACGTCGAGTACGTGAAGGGCGCCGTCCAGGTGACGCCCACCGGCCGGTTGCTCAGCCGGATCTACAGTGAGAGCGACCTGCTGGTCACCGAGTGCATCCGTGCCGGGGTCTGGGACCGGCTCGGTCCCGCCGACCTCGCCGCCGTGGTCGCGTCGATGGTGTTCGAGTCACGCCGCGAGTCCTACTCCGGTGCCGACGCCATGCCGGGTAACACCGCGCTGCGGACGGCGATCGCCGAGACCGTCGAGATCTGGCGCGACCTCACCACGGTCGAGAACCGCCATCGCGTCACACCCACCCGTGAACCCGACACCGGTTTCTCGATCGCCGTGTCGTTGTGGGTGTCGGGGCGTTCGCTCGCCGAATCGCTCGCCGCGGCCGGTGAACGCGGGCAGTTGCTGTCCCCGGGCGACTTCGTCCGCTGGAACCGGCAGGTGGTCGATCTCCTCGAACAGATTCGTCTCGGTGTGGGCGACGATTCCCCGCTCGCCGCCTCGGCACGATCGGCGGTCGGTTCGATCCGACGAGGCGTGGTGGCCGCAGAACTCAGCTGAGCGAGCGGGACCCGGCCGGAGTATCCCGGTGGGGAAGACACCATCCGACCGACACCACGCCGACGCGTGGTCTCGAGTCGGTGTCTGTGCCCGATTGCTGCGGTACGGTTGCGCACAGCAGTACGCCGGAGTGCTCCGACCAGAGGCGGGAGACAGATGAGCCACCCGAACGACCCGAATGCGCCCAGCACTCCGACACCGGGGGGAGACGGCGAGGAGCGCACGGAGGTCGTGCAGGTCCCGGGCACGCCGCCCGGCGGCAACCCGCCCGCCGCACCCGCCCCGCCGACAACGGTGACCCCGCCCCCGGGATATGCCCCGCCGGGGTACACACCGCCGCCCGGACCGGCAGGCAATCCGTACGGTGCCCCGGCCCAGGGTGCGCCGGGACAGTACAACCCGACCCAGATTTCACCGACCGGTCCACCTTCCCAGCCGGGCTATGGCGCTGATCCCGGGCAGCAGGCGGCCTACGGACAGCCCGGTGGTTATGGACAGCCCGCCGGTTACGGCGCGCAGGCCGGCTACGGTCAGCAGCCCCAGGATCCGTCCGCGTACCCCGGGACCCCGTCGTATCCGGGGGCACCGGCGAACGCCGGCTACGGTCAGTCGAGTCAGCCCGGTACCGCCGGATTCGGGCAGTTCGCCCAGCCCGGCCAACCAGGACAGGGTCAACCGGGTCAGGGACAACCGGGACAGGGACAACCGGGACAGGGACAACCGGGTCAGTTCGGGTACGGCCAACCCGGTGACCAGTTCGCCGGTATGGCCACCCAGCCCCAGAAGAAGGGCCTGTGGCGTGTGCTCATCGGGGTCGGTGCGCTGCTGATCGTCGCCGCGGTGGCGATAGTGGTGACCGGCTGGCTGTGGTGGTGGCCCCGTGAACTCGACCAGAACGCCGCCCAGGACGGCGTGAAGAACGTCCTGGTCGAGCAGTACAAGATCGACAACGTCTCCGATGTCAGTTGCCCGTCCGGACAGCGGGTGAAACAGGGCAGCTCCTTCACCTGCTCACTCACCGTCGGCGGCCAGAAGCAACAGGTCAAGGTGACCTTCCTCGACGACGACGGCAAGTACGAGGTCGCCCGTCCGACCAGCTGATCCGACACCCGCCCCGACGCGAGATGCGCCGGGGCGGTGTGGTCAGCGTGCCGGTGTGAAATCCCAGCCCAGCGCCGTGGAAAGCCGGGTGACCGAGGCGCCGATGCCGAGTTCGGTGACGAGGTCGGCCAGGCGGGCCGGGTCCGCCGGTGCCGACGGCAGGGTGTCGGGACCGCTGGTGACGGTGTCGGCATCGGTGCGGACGAACACCACCGGACGCGCCACCCCGAGGTAGTCACCGGCCGCGATCATCGCCTTGCGAGGACGCGTCGCCAGGCCCGATCCGGGATCGGCGGCGGCCGCCTCCAGGGCGTCGAGGTCGCCGTATTCGCTGATCAGCTTCGCGGCGGTCTTCTCACCGATACCGGCCACCCCGGGCAGCCCGTCGGACGGGTCACCGCGCAGGATCGACATCTCGGCATAGGCGGAGCCGGCGCGGGCCGCCGGTACCGCATACTTCTCGGCCACCTCGACCGGACCCATCAGCTCCGCCTTGGCCAGGCCGCGGCCGACGTAGAGCACGCGCACCGCCACCGGGTCGTCGGTCACCACCTGCAACAGGTCGCGGTCGCCACTGACCACCAGCACCGGATCGGTGGTCTCGGCGAACGCCAGGGTGCCGATCACGTCGTCGGCCTCGCAGCCCTGCGCGCCCGATGTGGCGATCCCGGCGGCGGCGAGCACGTCCATGATCATGTCGACCTGCGGGGTCAGGGTGTCGGGTACCTCCTCGACGTCGGTACCCGCACGATGGCCGTCGGCGGCGACGGGCGCGGCCTGCGCCACCCGATGCGCCTTGTACGACGGGATCAGCTCGGTGCGGAACGCCGGTCGCCAGTCCAGGTCGAGGCACACCACGAGCCGGCTCGGGGACTCGCGGTTCACCAGATTCGCGATGGTGTCGACGAACCCGCGGACCGCGTTCACCGGGCGGCCGTCCGGTGCGGTCATCTTCTCCGGCAGGGCGTAGAACGAGCGGAACCACAGGCTGGCCCCGTCGAGCAACATCAGCGATCCGGTCATGCCCACACTCTCTCATCCCGTGCCGACACCCTCGTCATCCCGGCCCGATCGGCCCGTCCCGGCACCGGGCCCGACACGCGGTCATCGCGGCCCGACATGCGGTCCGAGGATCGGCATGCCGGCGCGTAGGCTGCCCTGCATGACCACCGCCCCCCGTTTCGGTTCGGATGTCTACGGCACGCGCCTGGCCCGCGCCGCCCAGCTCACCGCCGACGCCGGTCTCGACGCGCTGATCGTCTCGCCGGGACCGGATCTGCGGTATCTGGTGGGATCGCGCGCGGACACCTTCGAACGGCTCACCGCCCTGGTGGTTCCCGCCGCCGGTGCACCACGGCTCGTCGTGGCCCGGTTGGAGGTGCCGTCGCTGGCCGAGTCCGCGGTGCTCGACCTCGGTCTCGAGGTGGACGACTGGGTCGACGGCCAGGACGCACACGCCATCGCCCTCGGTGCCCTCGGCGCGGGTTCGGCCGTCGCGGTGTCCGAGGCGATGCCCGCCCTGCATGTGATCCCCTTCGCCGAGAAGGTGGGCGCCACACCGCAATTGGCGACGCCGGTGCTGCGGGAGCTGCGCATGGTCAAGGACGACGCCGAGATCGAGGCACTACGTACCGCCGGAGTTGCGATCGACCGTGTCCACGCGCGGATGGGGGAGTTCCTGCGCCCCGGACGCACCGAGCGTGAGGTGGCCGCCGACATCGCCGCCGCGATCGTCGACGAGGGCCACACCGGCGCCGAGTTCGTGATCGTCGGTTCGGGCCCCAACGGCGCCGACCCGCACCACGAGTTCTCCGATCGGATCATCGAGGCCACCGACATCGTGGTGATCGACATCGGCGGACCGGTGGAACCCGGCTACAACTCGGACTCCACCCGGACCTACTGCTTCGCCGAACCGCCCGCCGAGGTCGCCGACGCCTATGCGGCACTCCAGCATGCCCAGTCCCTGGCCATGGCCGCGGTCCGACCGGGGGTCACCGCCGAGTCGATCGACGCGGCCGCCCGTGATGCGCTGCGGGAACAGGGCCTGGCCGAGGTGTTCATCCACCGCACCGGCCACGGGATCGGGTTGTCGGTGCACGAGGAGCCCTACATCGTCGAGGGCAACGATCTCGTGCTGCGACCCGGGATGGCCTTCAGTGTGGAACCGGGCGTGTACTTCTCGGGCCGCTGGGGCGCCCGGATCGAAGACATCGTGGTGGTCACCGACGACGGTGGCGAGCCGCTCAACACCCGGCCGCACGACCTCGTGGTCCTGTAGGCCACCGGCCCATCCGGGGCCGCGGCCCCGGACGGGTCAGCCGAGCAGGGTGTGCGAGCCCATCACCCGCTCCACCTGCACCTCGATCACCACACGCCGCGGATTGGGTTTGGGCCGGCGGTACCGGGCGGCATAGCGGCGTTCGGCGTCGGCGACCTGATCGGGTTCGCGCCGGATCGTCGCCTTGCCCTCCAGGGTCAGCCAGCGCGGGCCGTCCACATGTGTCAGGGCGGCATAGCCGCCGCGCTCGACGTTGCGCACCTTGTGGCTGCCGTCGAACGTGATCACCCTGGCGACGGCCGCCTCGGCGTCGTAGGTGAAGCCCACCGCCACCACATGCGGAGTCCCGTCGGCGCGCAAGGTGGCCAGGCTGGCCAGGTGGTACTCGGACAGGAACTCGAGTGCGGCCGGGCCCAGATCGGCATGCGAGCGTGACATGGCCCCAACCCTACGGACGGTCTACGGCCGATGGGATACTCACCCCGTGACCTCGCATCGCAGCGCCCCCGGTTCCATCGTCGTGTTCGGTGGACGTAGCGAGATCGGTGTCGCACTGGCCACCCGCCTGTGCGCGGACCGGCCGGTGGTGCTGGCGGCCCGGCGTCCCGACGACCTCGCCGATCAGCAGGCGGCAGTGCTCGGCGCGGGAGCGCGCTCGGTCGCCACGGTGGCCTTCGACGCCGACGACACCGGTTCCCATTCCGCTCTGATCGAGCAGATCGTCGCCGAGCACGGGCCGATCGAGGCGGCCATCATCGCCTTCGGCATCCTCGGTGACCAGGTCCGCGCGGAGACCGATGTCGCCCACGCGCTGCAGATCGCACACACCGACTACCTCGCACAGATCAGCGTCCTCACGCTGCTCGCCACCGCACTGCGCACCCAGGGTTCGGGAACCCTGATCGTGTTCTCGTCGGTCGCCGGTGTTCGCGTGCGGCGCGCCAACTACGTCTACGGGTCCACCAAGGCCGGCCTCGACGGATTCGCCAGCGGTCTCGCAGATGCCCTGCACGGCACCGGGGTTCGGCTGTTGCTCGCACGTCCCGGATTCGTCGTCGGTGCGATGACCGCGGACCTGATGGCCACGGGCGTACGGCCCGCCCCGTTCTCGGTCACCGCCGATCATGTGGCCGACGCGGTGGCACGCGCGTACCGGAAGGGACGCGGCGAGGTGTGGATCCCGGGACTGTTGCGCCCGATGTTCTTCGGCATGCGCCTGTTGCCGCGCGCGATCTGGCGGCGACTGCCCCGATGAGCGAGATCGATTCGACCGGAACGGAATCCGGCACGTCGCAACCGAACTCCCCGAGCATCGTCGTCGTCGGGATCGGCGCCGACGGCTGGGACGGCCTGTCCGGCCGCGCCCGGCGCGCATTGCAGTCGGCGACGACGATCATCGGCTCACGCCGGCAACTCGATCTCCTCGCCGACGTCCCGGCCACACGTGTGGCGTGGCGGTCACCGATGTCGGCACACCTCGCCGAGGTGATCGGCAGTGCCCGCTCCGATGCCGTCCCGGCCGATCCCGCCCAGGGCGCCACCCGATCGGGCTCCGGAGACACGCCGATCCACATCCTGGCCAGTGGCGACCCGATGTTCCACGGTATCGGTACCTCGTTGATCCGTGAGCTGGGTGCCGAGCACGTCACGATCATCCCCGCGGTGTCGAGTGCCGCACTGGCCTGTGCGGCGCTGGGCTGGGATGCCGCACACACGCCGGTGGTCAGCACCGTCACCGCGCCGGTTTCGGTGATCGTCGGGGCCCTGTCGCGGGGAAACCGGTTCCTGATCCTCAGCCGTGACGGCACCACGCCCGCGCAGATCGCCGATCTGATGACCGCCCAGGGGTTCGGTGACTCGTCGATGACGGTGCTCGAACAGCTCGGTGGGCCGGCCGAACGTCGACACTCCGCGCGCGCCGTCGCCTGGGACGAACCGCTGGTCGACCCGCTCAACATCGTCGCGGTGGACTGCGTCGGTCCGCGGCGCACACCGCTGCCGGGCCGCCCCGAGGACGCCTACGCCCACGACGGCCAGATCACCAAGTCCACCGTGCGTGCACTGACCGTCTGCGCGCTCGAACCGGCCGGTGCGCAGGTGTTGTGGGACATCGGTTCCGGGTCCGGCAGTGTCGCCGTCGAGTGGCTGCGTGCCGATGCCGACGGCCGTGCGGTGGCCTTCGAGGTGCGCACCGACCGGGCCGTCCACATCCCCGACAATGCGGACCGGTTCGGCGTCGGCGACCGGATCACGGTGCTCGGCGGTTTCCCGCAGGCCCTCACCGATTCCACGCCGCAACCCGATGCGGTGTTCATCGGTGGTGGTCTCGACACGCCGATGCTGGAGCGGGTGTGGGCCGCACTCGGTGTGGGTGGACGGCTCGTGATCAACGCGGTGACCATCGAGAACCAGACCCTGCTGACCACCTGGGCCGCTCGCCACGGCGGCATACTGCGCCGGATCGGCGTCGAGACGGCCGCCCCGCTCGGCGGTTTCACCACCTGGCGGCCCGCACTACCGATCGTGCAGTGGACCGTCGACAAGTACCCGGATGGGGGAGAGCCCACATGGCCGTCTACATGATCGGTGCGGGACCCGGCACCGCAGACCTCCTGACCGTGCGCGCGGCGCGCATCCTGGCACGCTGCCAGACATGCGTCGTGGCCGGATCGCTGGTGCCCGACGACGTCCTCGACCTGTGTCCGCCGGGGGCGACGATCGTCGACACCGCGCGGATGCCGTTGGCCGACATCGTCGAGCACATCGTCGCCGCCGACCGTGCCGGCCACGACGTCGCACGTCTGCATTCCGGCGACCTCTCCTTGTATTCGGCACTGACCGAACAGGTCCGGGAGTTGAAGTCGCGTGGCCTCGAGGTGCGGTCGGTACCGGGCGTGCCGGCGTTCGCCGCTGCGGCCGCGGCCCTGGAGACCGAGCTGACGGTGCCCGGGATCGGGCAGAGCCTGCTGATCACCCGGGTCTCGACGCTGTCCACCGACATGCCGGCGGGGGAAGACCTCGCCGAACTCGCCGCCACCGGTGTCACCATGGCGCTGCACCTCGCGGCGCACCGCACCGAGCAGATCGTCGAGGCGCTCACACCGCACTACGGTGCCGACTGCCCCACCGCCACCGTCGCCTTCGCCTCCCGGCCGGAGCAGCAGACCGTGCGGTGCACACTCGCCGAGCTCCCGGAAGCGTTGGCGCGTGCCGGAATCCGCAAGACCGCCGTGATCTTCGTCGGCCGGGTCCTCGACGCCGTCGACAACCCGGACCGGCTCGACAGCTACCTGTACTCCCAGTCGCGGATGACCAAGCTGCGCGACGACTGCCAGGCACATCCGTGACGGTCCTGATCCTCGGCGGGACCGGGGAGGCCCGTGCCCTCGCCCGCTCCCTCCACGAGGGCGGCGTCGAGGTGATCAGTTCCCTCGCCGGGCGGGTCGCCGACCCGCGCCTGCCCGTCGGCCAGGTCCGCATCGGCGGCTTCGGGGGAATCGGACCGATGAGGGACTGGTTGCGCGGCAATGGCATCCGAGTGGTCGTGGACGCCACCCATCCGTTCGCCGCCACCATCACCGCCCATGCGGTGACCGCGTGCGCCGCCGCCGACATCCCGCTCCTGCGGCTGCGCCGTCCGGCATGGGCGCCAGGGCCCGAAGACGGCTGGCAACGGGTGCCCACCTTGGCGGAGGCCGCCCGGATTCTCGGTGATGGTGCGCCGCGGCGCGTGCTGCTCACCACCGGACGACAGGACGTGGGGGAGTTCGCCGGGGTCGAATCGGCATGGTTCCTGATCCGCGTCGTCGACCCACCGAACGCAGCTCTCCCGCCGCACCACGAGATCCTGCGCTCCAGAGGGCCCTACCATCTCGAGGCCGAGCGAGAGCTGCTGCGCGAGAATCGGATCGACACCCTGGTCACCAAGGACAGCGGCGGGGAACTGACCCGCCCGAAGCTCGACGCCGCCCGTGAGCTCGGTGTGCAGGTGATCATGGTGGATCGCCCGGCCGAACCGGCGGGCCTGCGCACCGTCGACGCCGTCACCGATGCCCACACCTGGGTGATCCAGCAGCTGAGTTGACCGATCTCGTCAGAACGTCGCGGCCCAATCAGCCACTGGTGGTTGATGGTTGACTGTTCTCGGATCAATCATCAACGGGCGGTGGTTGGTTGGTGGTTGAGCCGTCGAAGCGTAGCGACGAGGCGTGTCGAAACCTCGGTGGGCCGACGTCGACGACGGAACCACTTCGGAGGTGGTCGCCACCCGGCGTGGGTGGCGGAGATTTCGACTCGGGTCCTCGCCTTTCCGGCTCGGTCCCGGCTCAATCATCAACGGGTAGTTGGTGATTGATTGTTCCCAGCTCAATCACAAACGGGTAGTAGTTGGTTGACTGTTCTCGACTCAATCATCAACGGGCGGTGGTTGGTTGGTGGTTGAGCCGTCGAGGAGCGTAGCGACGAGGCGTGTCGAAACCTCCGCCGGCCGATGTCGACGACGCAACCACCGTCGCAAGCGTGGGCAGACAGGCTCATCTCGCCTGATCCGCGACGTGGCCTTGGCCGGTGGAGGAATCAGTCACCCCGGACGTGTCCGGGGTGACTGCGCGGGGTGAAGACGAGATCCCCGGCCGCGCGTTTCGTGACGCGGGTCGCCGACGACCCGATGATCAGCAGTGTGCGCATGTCCACGACCGACGGGTCGAACTCACCCACGGTGGTCACGGTCAGCGACTGCGTCGGACCGCCGACGTCGCGTCCGAGCACCATCACGCGGTCGGCGTCGACGGTCTCGCTGAGGATGTCCTTGAGCGCGGGGACCTGCCACGCGCGGCTCGCCGACCCCGGGTTGTAGATCGCGATCACCAGGTCCGCCGACAACGCATGCCGGATTCGGTCGGCGATCACCTCCCACGGCTTGAGGCGATCCGAGAGCGACACCACCGCGAAGTCGTGCCCCAGTGGTGCGCCGACGGCGGCTGCCACGGCGTTGGCCGCGGTCATTCCCGGGACCACACGCACCGGCACGTCGGCCCATCGCGGTTCGGACGCCACCTCGGCGACGGCGGTCGCCATCGCGAACACGCCGGGGTCACCCGACGACACCACCGCCACCCGAGCGCCGCGCGACGCCAGATCCAGGGCGAATTCGGCACGTTCGGCCTCGACGCGATTGTCGCTGGCGTGCACGCGTTGTCCCGGACGCGGTGTGACCCGCGCTAGATAGGTGGTGTAGCCGATCAGGTCGGTTGCGGCGTCGAGTTCGCGGCTCACCTCGGGGGTGGTCCACTCCGACGATCCCGGTCCCAGACCGACGACGACGACCTCACCCCGCGGGGCCGGGTCCGCCTCGCCGCGTGGATTGTTGGTGCGACCAGGGACGACGATCATCGAGAAGTAGGGCACCGCAGCCGGATCCACGTCCCGCGCGGGGGCCACCTGCTGCACGTCGGTGGACGCGCGTTCGACGTACCATGCTTCGTCCAGCCGGCCCGCCTCGTCGAGGGCGTCACGCACGCGGGTGAACGTGCGGCCGAGCTTCATCACCGCGAAAGCGTCGGCGCGAGAGAACAGTTCGCGCATGCGGGCCTGGGGCAGGGTGCCGGGGACCACGGTCAGGGTCTCCTCGCCCTCGACCAGCGGCACCGCGATCGCCGCCGACGATGCGCTCACCGACGTCACCCCGGGGATGATCTCGGCACGGAACTCGCCGACGAGTCGTTTGTGCATGTGCATGTACGAGCTGAAGAACAGTGGGTCGCCCTCGGCGAGCAGCGCGACGTCGCGTCCGGCCCGCAGGTGCTCGGCCAGCACCGCTGCGCTCTCGGCGTAGAAGTCCTCCAGCGCACCGGTATAGCCACCCGGATGGTCGGTGGTCTCGGTGGTCACCGGATACATCAGGCGTTCTTCGATCTGCCCGTCCCGCAGATACGGCTGCGCCACCGATCGCGCGATGCTCCGGCCGTGGCGGGCACAGTGATAGGCGACGACGTCGGCGGCACCGATCACCCGTGCGGCCTTGACCGTCACCAGTTCACTGTCACCGGGACCGAGGCCGACACCCCAGAGGGTGCCGGGGGTACGAGAGTCGTCGGATAGCGGGTCGGACACGCTCATTCCTCCGGGCTGGCGAGTGCGTTGACGGCGGCCGCGGTGATCGCCGATCCGCCCCGCCGGCCGGTCACGGTGATGAACTCGAGGTCGGTACGGGCGGCGAGTTCGGCACACGACTCGGCGGCCCCGACGAAGCCGACGGGGGCACCGACGATCGCGGCGGGGCGCGGTGCGCCGGCGTCGATCATCTCCAGCAGCGCGAACAACGCGGTCGGGGCGTTGCCGATCGCAACCACCGCGCCTTCCATCTCTGAGCGCCAGAGTTCCAGGGCCGCAGCAGTTCTGGTGGTCTCCAGGCGGGCGGCCAGCACCGGCACCCGCGGATCGTGTAGGTGGCACAGCACGTCGTTGTCGGCGGGCAGGCGCTTACGCGTCACACCGCTGGCGACCATCGTCGCGTCGCACAGGATGGGGGCACCGCCGGCCAACGCGGTTCGCGCCGCCGACACCACACCCGGCGTCGCCACCACGTCGCGGGTCAGATCGGTCTGCCCGCACGAATGGATCATCCGGACGACCACTCCGGCCACATCCGGCGCGAACGCCGACAGATCGGATTCCTCGCGGATGATCGAGAATGATCGGCGATAGATCGCGGCGCCGTCCCGCAGGTACTCGCTCATGGTGACGACCAGCCTAGGCCACCGCCGGGAGCGGTCGTGCCGGTGCCCGATTGGCTACCGCTGTTCGCGCCGGTAGCCGTCGGCGGTGGCCTCCACCCGCAGATGGGGTCCCGGCGGGGTCCCGCACCCGCGTGCACACCCCACCCAGTGCTCACGGGCGGTGATCGGTTCCCCGGACGACACACGTTCGAGGACATCGGCACGTACCGGGGACAGGCCCTTGGCGCAGCCCGGCGATCCGGCACAACAACTGACCTGCGCCCACGGCGACGACGCATCGAAGATCAGGCCCATCGGGGCCAGTACACGGACCACGGTCTCGGCCACCCCCTCGGTGAGATCGCACAGCAGGATCTCGCGATCGGGGGTGATCACGATCGGCGCCTCGACGGCGGCCAGGAACTCACCGAGGCGGGCGGGTAGCCGTCCCAGTTCCACCACCGCCCCGAGCAGCACGCGCTCGTCGTCCTGGGTGAACCATCCGACGATCGGGGAGGTCGGCGCATCCGGCAGGGATTCGTCGACCGGCGCCGACAGCCGGTCGCGTGCCCGCGCGCCCAGTTCGGCCCGTGCCGCGGCATCCAGGTCACGGATCCGCCAGGCACGTCCGCCCCGTCCCACCTCGACCATGTCGGCGGCGACGGCGGTCAGCGCCGCCGGGATGTCGGCCACATCGGTCACCGAGCCGACCACCTCACCGTCGAGCACGATGTCGGCGGCCGATGCCCCGTGACCCGGATCGCCGCGCAACACCGCGGCCGCATCGGGACCGCGGGTGACGATGTCGCCGTGGCCGTCGTCGAGTCCGAACAGGAACCGTCCGGACAGCTCGGACAGGGCGGGGTCGGCGCGGATCGCCGCGTCTTGTGCGGTGGCGGTCGGCCGGAGGTCGCCGAGTCCGCCGATCCGCCCGGTCACGGCACTGACCTCGATGTTGCGGACCTTCTCGTGGCTGCTGCTCGGCACCAGTCCGGCGTCGGTGAGGGCATCGGCGACGGCGTCGACGTCACCGATGCCGCGGATCTGGAGATTGGCACGTCCGGTCAGTTCGACGAAGCCGTCACCGAATTCGGCGGCGACCTGGGCGACGGTCTGCATCTGTTCGGATCCGATGGTGCCGCCGAGCAGGCGGATCCGTGCGAGGGCACCGTCTGCGGCGGGGTGTGGATCGAACACCCCGGGGCACCGGTCGTGGGCTGGTCGTCGGGCCGGGTCGGTCACGGACTCCAGCGTAGGCCCGCCCCGGTCCGGGGTTCACCTCGCGCCGCCCACCGATCGGGTCGGCCGGTGCGCTGGGGCACACCTCGGCTGCACTAGGCTCGAATCCACTCAGCGTGCAGAAGCCGGTGCGAGTCCGGCGCGGTCGCGCCACTGTGTCGGTGTCCGGTGTGTCCGGATCGCCGAAGTCAGACCTGCGGGCTGGGTACACCGACCCCGTGACCGGGCGCGCCACCCCGGATGAGGAGCTCCATTCATGATCCTGCTGCTGTCCACCTCCGACACCGACCTGATCACCGCGCACGCCAGTGGCGCCGAGTTCACCATCGCCAACCCGGCGCGGCTGCTCGTCGACGATGTCGCCGGTCTGGTCTCGGCCGCCGACCTCACCGTCGTCCGCATCCTCGGTGGCCGGCGCGCGTGGGAGGAAGGACTCGACGCGGTGCTCGCGGTGGGCCGCCCGGTGGTGGTGCTCTCCGGTGAGCAGCAGCCCGATCCGGATCTGATGGCACTGTCCACCGTCCCGGCGGGTGTGGCCGCGCAGGCGCACAACTACCTCGCCGCCGGCGGCGTGCCGAATCTGGTGAACCTGCACAACTTCCTGTCCGACACCGTCCTGCTCACCGGGCTCGGTTTCGACGAGCCGGCGCAGACCCCGGCGTGGGGTGTACTCGAGCGCACCGCTACGACCGTCGCCGACGACGCACCGACCATCGCGGTGCTCTACTACCGCGCCCAGCATCTGGCCGGCAACACCCGCTACGTCGACGCGCTGTGCGGGGCGATCGAGGCCGCCGGGGCGCGGGCGCTGCCGGTGTACTGTGCGTCGCTGCGCACCGCTCCGGACGAGCTGATCGCATTGCTGGGCACCGCCGATGCGCTGGTGGTGACGGTGCTCGCCGCGGGCGGAGCCACCCCGGCCACCGCGTCGGCCGGCGGCGACGACGAGTCGTGGAACATCGAACGGCTTGCCGCGCTGGATATCCCGATCCTGCAGGGGCTGTGCCTGACCGGCCCTCGGGTGGACTGGGCGGCCAACGACGACGGGCTGTCGCCGCTGGATGTGGCCACCCAGGTGGCGGTCCCGGAGTTCGACGGTCGGATCATCACGGTCCCGTTCTCGTTCAAGGAGTTCGACGAGAACGGCCTGCCCTGGTACCAGCCCGACACCGAGCGCTGCGCCCGGGTGGCCGGCATCGCCGTCGCCCACGCCCGGCTGCGGCACACCGCCGCCGCCGACCGTCGGATCGCGATCATGCTCTCGGCATATCCCACCAAACATGCCCGCATCGGCAATGCCGTCGGCCTGGACACCCCGCGCAGCCTGCTGCGGTTGCTGTCGGCGTTGCGTGCGGCCGGTTACGATCTCGGTGCCGAGTCCGGCCCGGATGCGATTCCCGGTCTGGCCGAGGATGATTCGGATGCCCTGATCCACACGATCATCGCCACCGGTGGTCAGGATCCGGACTGGCTGACCGAGGAAGCCTTGGCCGCCAACCCGATTCGGGTGTCGGCCGCCGACTACACCGCCTGGTTCGCCACCCTGCCCGAGGGTCTGCGCGCCGGTGTGATCGAGCACTGGGGTCCGCCGCCGGGGGAGATGTTCGTCGACCGTTCGGTCAATCCCGACGGCGACATCGTCGTCGCCGCACTGCAATTCGGCAACATCGCGATCATGGTGCAGCCGCCGCGCGGCTTCGGTGAGAACCCGGTGGCGATCTACCACGACCCCGACCTGCCGCCGTCGCACCACTATCTCGCGTCCTACCGCTGGCTGGCCGGTCGTGGCGGTGCCGCCGACGTCCCGGGCTTCGGGGCCGACGCAGTGGTGCACGTGGGCAAGCACGGCAACCTCGAGTGGCTGCCCGGCAAGACCCTCGGCATGTCCGCCGACTGCGGCACCGACGCCGCCCTGGGTGATCTGCCGCTGGTCTACCCGTTCCTGGTCAACGATCCTGGCGAGGGCACCCAGGCCAAGCGACGGGCGCACGCGGTGCTCGTCGATCACCTGATCCCGCCGATGGCGCGCGCCGAGTCCTACGGCGACATCGCCCGCCTCGAGCAGCTCCTCGACGAGCACGCCAACATCTCCACCCTCGATCCGGCGAAGCTGCCCGCGATCCGCCAGCAGATCTGGACGCTGCTGACCGCGGCCAAGATGGACCACGACCTCGGTCTGGCGGAACGGCCCGACGAAGAGGTCTTCGACGACATGCTGCTGCACGTCGACGGCTGGCTGTGCGAGATCAAGGACGCCCAGATCCGCGACGGACTGCACGTGCTCGGCGAACCGCCGGTCGACGCCGCCGAGGTCGACCTGGTCCTCGCGATGCTGCGGGCGCGTCAGCTGTGGGGCGGCACCAGCGCGCTGCCCGGCCTGCGCGAGGCCCTGGGCCTGACCGAGGGCAGCGGTGCGGCCGCCCGCACCGACGTCGACGACGTGGAGGAGATCGCCCGCGGTCTGGTGCAGGCGTGTGCCGACGGCGACTGGTCGGCGGACGCGGTGACCGCCGCGGCGGCCGGACACCCCGATGCCGTCGCCGACATCCTGCGGTTCGCGGCCACCGAGGTGGTGCCGCGGCTGCGGCAGACCGCGGGCGAGATCCCGCGGGTGCTGCACGCCCTGGAGGGCGGGTTCATCCCGGCCGGCCCGTCGGGCTCACCGCTGCGCGGCCTGATCAACGTGTTGCCCACCGGCCGTAACTTCTACTCGGTCGACCCCAAGGCCGTGCCCTCCCGGCTGGCCTGGGAGACCGGGCGGGCGATGGCCGACTCCCTGCTCGAGCGGTACCTCACCGATCACGGCGAGTACCCGGCGTCGGTGGGTCTGTCGGTGTGGGGGACCTCCGCCATGCGCACCTCCGGTGACGACATCGCCGAGGTGCTCGCCCTGCTCGGCGTCATGCCGATCTGGGACGAGGCCTCGCGCCGGGTGAGCTCGCTGGAACTGATCGAGCTCGCCGAGCTCGGCCGTCCCCGCATCGACGTGACCGTGCGCATCTCCGGGTTCTTCCGTGACGCCTTCCCGCACGTGGTGACGATGCTCGACGACGCGGTCGCCCTCGCGGCGGGTGCCGACGAACCCGACGAACAGAACTTCGTCGCCGCCCACGCCCGCGCCGCGCTCGCCGAGCACGGCGACGAGCGGCGTGCCACCACCCGCATCTTCGGGTCCAAGCCCGGTACCTACGGCGCCGGTCTGCTGCAGCTGATCGACTCCCTCGACTGGCGCACCGACGAGGACCTGGCGCGGGTCTACACCGAGTGGGGCGGCTACGCCTACGGTCGCGACCTCGGCGGGGTGGCCGCGGTCGACGACATGCGTGCGGCCTACCGGCGGATCGCGGTGGCGGCCAAGAACACCGACACCCGTGAGCACGACATCGCCGATTCCGACGACTATTTCCAGTACCACGGCGGCATGGTGGCCACCGTCCGGGCGCTCACCGGCCGCTCGCCGGAGGCCTACATCGGCGACTCCACCCGCCCCGACGCGGTGCGTACCCGCACGCTGAGCGAGGAGACCAGCCGGGTGTTCCGTGCGCGGGTGGTCAATCCGCGGTGGATCTCGGCGATGCAGCGGCACGGCTACAAGGGTGCCTTCGAGATGGCCGCGACCGTCGACTATCTGTTCGGCTACGACGCCACCACCGACGTGGTCGCCGACTGGATGTACGAGAAGCTCACCGAGGCCTATGTGCTCGACGAGGACAACCGCGAGTTCATGACGCAGTCCAATCCGTGGGCGCTGCACGGCATCGCCGAGCGGCTGCTCGAGGCCGTCGAACGCGGGATGTGGCATGAGCCGCCGGCGCAGCTGCTGGAGGATCTGCGGGCGGTGTATCTGCAGACCGAGGGCGACATCGAGGGCCGCAACGAGGACTGAGTGGCGACCGGTACGAGGTGTCGGGAGAAAAACCGGCATCTCGTTCGTTGTACCCACAACGACACCCCTCGGGAAGGCACGATCATGCGTCTGGCAGCTGTACTCCTCTATCTCGCCGTCGAGATCGGCGCGTTCGTGGCGATGACGATGACCCTCGGCTTCGCGTGGGCGGTCCTGATCAGCATCGCCGCGGCGGTCGCCGGGTTCGCGATGCTGCGCTGGCAGGGCGCCAAGGTCTTCGGCAGCCTGCGCCGGGCCGCCCGCAACGAGGTCGATCCCACCGCTCCGCTCGCCGATACCGCACTGGTCGCCGGTGCGTCGTTCCTGCTGATCGTGCCGGGCGTGGTCTCCACCGTGCTGGGCATGATCGCCCTCACCCCGCCGGTCCGTCATCTGCTCCGGCCGGCGGTCGCCGCCTTCGGCGCACGCCGGGTGGTGGTCGCGATGGATCGGGCCGGGGTCTATGCCACCGGGTTCGCCCGGGGCACGGTGATCGACGGCACCGTCGTCGACGCACCCGCCGCACAGGACCCGACCGTGATCGACGGGGACGTGATGAGCACCACCGGACCGGGATCGGGCACGTCGGGAGACCGTGGATTGCCGCGGGGCCGCTGACACGTCACATCCTCGATCAGGGCACACTGGACGATCGTGACTACCGAACTCCTGCTGGGCGGTCTGGTGTATTCGTCGAGCGTCCCCGACGCCACCGCGCTGGCCGTCACCGACGGCATCGTCACCTGGGTGGGCACCGACTCGATCGGCCGTGCGCTGCATCCCGACGCCCGGGTCACCGACCTCGCCGGCCGGTTCGTGGCCCCGGCCTTCGTGGACTCCCACGTCCATCTGACCTCCACCGGTCTGGCCCTGTGCGGGCTCACCCTCAACGAGGCCGACGGCCGCGCCGACGTCCTGGCGCGGCTGGCCGCCGCGGTGGCCGGCACCGCACCGGACGAGCTGATCTGGGGCCTCGGCTGGGATTCGTCGACCTGGGCCGGTCCCGACCCTGACGACCGGCGTGCACCGACCACCGCCGAGATCGACGCCGTCGTCGGCGACCGCCCGGTGTACCTGGCCCGCGTCGACGAGCATTCCGCGCTGGCCTCGACCGGACTGCGTCGCCTGGTTCCCGACCTCACCACCGCGGAGGGACACGAACCGCAACTCCCGCTGATCGCCGCCGCCCACCATCTGGTGCGCGGTGCCGCACAGCGCCTCATCACGCCCGCGATGCGCACCCGGATGCAGCGCACCGCCCTCGACGCCGCCGCCGCGGCCGGCATCGTGATGGTGCACGAGAACGGTGGACCCGACATCACCGGACTCGACGACTTCGTCGCCCTGGCCACCCTCGACCACCCCGTCGGCGTGCGCCGACTGTGGGGTCAGGCCGCCCGCAGCCCCGAGCATGCCGCCGAGCTGATCGCCGCCACCGGCGCCCACGGGCTGGCCGGTGACCTGTTCATCGACGGCGCGATCGGCTCGCACACCGCCTGGCTGACCGAGCCGTACACGGATGCGCCGGGGGAGTGCGGGATCACCCACATCGACCCCGAGACCGTCCGCGCGCACATCCACGCCTGCACCGTCGCCGGGATCCAGGCCGGTTTCCACGTGATCGGTGACGCCGCGGTGAAGACCGCCGTCGCCGCCTTCGACGCCGTCGCCGACGAGCTCGGTACCCCTGCGGTGGCCCGGTGCGCGCACCGCCTCGAACACGCCGAGATGGTCGATGCCGCCGACGCCGCGGTGCTGGCACGCTGCGGTGTGATCGCCGGGCAGCAGCCGTTGTTCGACGCCGAGTGGGGTGGGGCCGACAAGCTCTACGCCCGTCGTCTGGGTGTCGAGCGTGCTGCCACCCTCAACGATTTCGCGATGCTCGCCAAGACCGGCGTGGCGCTGTCGTTCTCCTCCGACTCCCCGGTGACGCCGATGAGCCCGTGGGCCACCGTGCGGGCCGCGGTGCACCATCACCGCCCGGAGAGCGCCCTGTCTGCGCGTGGTGCCTTCTCCGCCTGCACCCGTGGCGGGTGGCGGGCCGGCGGCGTGCACGACGGCCTCACCGGCACCCTGGAGCCGGGTGCCCCGGCACACTTCGCCGTGTGGGAGGTCGACGAGCTCGTCGTCGCCGGATCGCATGCGCGGGTGCAGCGGTGGTCCACCGACCCGCGGTCGCGGGTGCCCGCGCTACCCGATGTGAGCCCGGGCGCACCGCTGCCCCGGTGTGTGCGGACCGTCCGCGACGGACAGGACATCTTCGTGGGTGCCGATTGGTGAGCCACCCTTCGACGCATCCGTGGACCGGCCTGCGCCTGCCCACCCTCGCCCCGCGGGTGGCGTGGCTGGTGCGCACGGTGGTCGCCGCCGCGGCCGGCGTGGCCATGTGGACGTCGTTCCCGCCCCGCGACTGGTGGTACATGGCGGTGCTGTCGCTCGGCGTGCTCTACGCACTGCTGAGCCAGGGCCGCCCGCGTGCGCGCACCGGCGCATGGATCGGATTCGTCTACGGTCTCGGTTTCTTCGTCCCGTTGCTGCCCTGGATCGGCGTGTACGTCGGCCCGCTGCCGTGGCTCGCGCTGGCCGCCGCACTGGCCGGCTACCTCGCGGTGTTCGGGGTCTGTGCCACGGTCACCATGCGGTTGCCGTTCCCGCCGGTGTGGTTCGCCGCGGTCTGGGTGCTGGTCGAGGCCGCGCGGTCGGCGTTCCCGTTCAGCGGCTTCCCCTGGGGCCGCACCGCGTTCAGTCAGGTCGACGGTCCGCTGCTGCCGCTCGCATCGGTCCTGGGCACCGCGGGGGTGAGCGGTGCGGTCGCCCTGTTCGGTGCGTGTCTGGCGTGGGTGGTGCAGTTGCTGCTGTTCCGGCACGCCGCCCCCGGTGCACCGGCACACGGTTCGCTGGTCCGTCCCGGTGTGGTGGCGGTGGTCCTGGCCCTGCTCGGGCCGATCGCGGCGATCGGACTGACCCCCGACACCCTCGACCGCAACGTCTCGGGGACATCGGTCCAGGTCGCCGCCGTGCAGGGCAACGTGCCGCGGCTGGGTCTGGACTTCAACGCGCAGCGTCGGGCGGTGCTCGACAACCACGTGCGCAACACCTTCGGCCTGGCCGATGCGATCGACTCGAACACCGCCGCCCGCCCGGCATTCGTGGCCTGGCCGGAGAACGCCTCCGACATCGACCCGCTCGCCAACCCGGATGCCGCGGCCGAGATCACCGAGGCCTCGGTGGCCGTCGGCGCACCCATCCTGGTGGGCACCCTGGTCCGCGACGCCGACGGCCGCCCCACCAACACCGTCCTGGTGTGGGACGGCGAGAAGGGGCCCGTGGGCCGCTACGACAAGCACATCATCCAGCCGTTCGGTGAGTATCTGCCGTGGCGGCCGTTCTTCCGGATGTTCTCGTCGTATGCCGACATGGCCGGCAACTTCCGGCCGGGCACCGGGTCGTCGGTGCTGCAGGTGCCCACCGACTCGGGCACGATCCCGGTCGGGGTGGCGACCTGCTGGGAGGTCGCCTTCGACCGGGCCGCACAGACCGCCGTCGACCAGGGCGCCCGGATTCTCTACGTCCCCACCAACAACGCCACCTTCGGCCGCACCGACATGACCTATCAGCAGCTGGCGATGTCCCGATTCCGGGCCGTCGAACACGGTCGGGCGGTTATCGTGGCCGCAACGAGCGGGGTCAGTGCGCTGGTCGAACCGGACGGAACGGTCACCGCACAATCGGGGATCTTCACCGCGGCGGTGCTCTCGGCACGGATGCCGCTACGCAGTGAGACCACCGTCGCGACCCTGCTGGGGGCATGGCCGGAGCGTGTGATCGCGGGCGCTGCACTCGTGGCGCTTTTGTTTGCGATGGCGACGCGTACTAGGTTCTCTCAGAGGCTCACGACCGGGCGGCGCCGGAAGTCCAGCCCATCCGGAGCAGTACAACACAAGTCAGAGGAGTTCGCCGGTGACGAACAGTGAGGGATCGCCCGCGACCGGAATCGGTGTCCAGCCGGTGGTCGCGGCCGACGGCGCCGGGGCGCTGGTCGTCATTCCCACCTACAACGAGCGGGACAACCTCCCGCTGATCGTCGGACGTCTTCAGGGCGCACTGCCGGGTATCCACGTCCTCGTGGTGGACGACTCCAGCCCGGACGGCACCGGTGAGGTCGCCGACGAGCTGGCCGGCGCCGACGATCTGGCCCGCATCCACACCATGCACCGCGTCGAGAAGGACGGTCTGGGCAAGGCCTACCTGGCCGGTTTCGCCTGGGGACTCGACCGGGACTACCGGGTGGTCATCGAGATGGACGCCGACGGCAGCCACGCCCCCGAACAGCTGTCCGGGCTGCTCGATGCGATCAACGCCGGTGCCGACCTCGCGATCGGTTCGCGCTATGTGCCCGGCGGCAAGCTGGTCAACTGGCCGCGCCGGCGCGAGATCCTCTCCCGCGGGGCCAACACCTATGCGCGCCTCGCGCTGGGTGCCGGGATCCACGACATCACCGCCGGGTACCGCGCCTACCGCCGTGAGGTGCTCGAGAAGATCGACCTCGGCTCGGTGGAGTCGGCCGGATACTGCTTCCAGATCGACCTGGCGTGGCGCACCGTGCAGGCCGGGTTCACCGTCCGCGAGGTGCCGATCACCTTCACCGAACGTGAGATCGGCGTGTCCAAGATGAGTGGCGGGGTCATGTCCGAGGCATTCCTGAACGTGGCGCGATGGGGGCTGGCGAGCCGACTGGCCCAGCTCGGCATCCGACGCGGCTGAGCCGGTAGCCCGGAGCGATCGCAGCCGGAACACAGACGGCAACGGCCGGAGAGGTTGATCCTCTCCGGCCGTTGCCGTCTGTGGTGCCCCGTGGGGCGATCGTTCAGTTGCCCACGCCACGCCGACGCTGCTTGAGCAGCTCCAGGCGCTCGTTGAGCAGCACCTCGAGCTCTTCCTCGCTGCGACGCTCGAGGAGCATGTCCCAGTGCGTGCGCGGCGGCTTCACCTTCTTCTCCTCGGTCACCGTCCCCTCGAGGATGGTGCCCTCCATGCCGTTCTTGCACGGCCACTTCGACGGCACCTCGGCCTCGTCGGCGAAGGGGACGTCGAAGATCTCCCCGTTGTCGGTGCGGTACTGAACGATTCGCCGGGGCGCGAGATCGTGATCACGATCGGTCTCGTAGCTCACCGCACCGAGGCGGCTACCCCGAAGTACTCGATCTGCCATGCTGCGTTCCTTCCGGGTTCTCGACGCTGAACAGGCCCATTCTACCCGCCTGCCGGGCCGTATCCGTCCGGGTCGACGGGTCGACGATCGCCGGGCGGGTCGGACCCACCGGCACGACCGGCCGCACGGTACCGTCTGTTGTCGTGGAGACGACCCGAACCCGGCAACGCCCCTACGCGTGTGCGTGGTGCGGGTCGACGATGGTCGACTCCGAGACGGGTCGTCGCCGCAAGTACTGCAAACGGTCCTGCCGGCAACGCGCCTATGAACAGAGAGCGCAATTGACCGGGTCATCTATTCCCGGCGCATCCGGACCGGGGCTGACCATCCCGCCCGACGCGGTGATCCTGAGTGCTTCCGACGTCGCGGACTTCGGCGATCGGATGTTCGCCTTACGTTGCGCCGCAGAAGATCTCGCGACCGCCGTCGATGAGGACGCCGACACCGCAACCCTGGCCGGACTCGCCTCGGAACTGCTGGCCCGGGCACGCGAGGCCGAACGGCTCCGATAGCCGGGACGCCACGGTCACCACCGGTGCGGTGACGTGGGTGACCGCACCGCGGGTGGCCGGTCCGACGGGTTTACCTCGACGCTGACCAAATGTCTGTCACCGGTCACCGGTGCGGTGTACAAAGGACGTCACTCGCGCATCGAACCCCGACCGGCCCCGCCAGAGTTTCCCGGAGCACGACGAGGTGATCGCGCACCGGAGTTCACCGACATCCACACACGGCTTTGGGGGCCCATATGAGCGCACACGGCAGCACCACGTTCTCCACGGCGATCACCGACGACTCCGTCGGCGGCGGCGGTATCGGCACCAAGGAGCAGCAGATGCTCGATTTCGAGACCAACTGGTACACGTTGGGCGGGGGATCGTCGTCGGAGATCACCGAGCAGTTCGGATTGTCCGACCGCGACTTCTTCACCGAGGTCGACCGCCTCGTCGACACCTCCCCGCCGGCCTCGCTGAGCAGCACCGAACTGCGTCGTATGCGGCGCGTGATCCGCCATCGTCTCTGGATGGCCGGCTGAGCGCGACCCGGTTCCGGCGGGTAGCGTTCGAGTACCACCGTCCGCATCCGGATCCGAGAGTGCTGCACATCCCATGGCCCCGTTCTCCGACGACGATCTCGAGGAGTTCTATCGTCGGATCGAGATCCTCACCGACCTGACGCCGACGCGGCGCGCACCGCGCCGCCCGGCGCCGATCATCGACTGCCCGACCCCGTACAAGGACGCCTTCGTCTCCGAGGGCGCGGCACGCGAGGGTATCGACCGGATCCGTCAGGCCGGCCGGCGGGCACCCAACCTGCGGTGCTACCACTGCCGGTGCGGTCGGTGGCACATCACGAGCTCGCCACCGCGCGACGATCTCCCGCGTCGCGTCGAACACCGCCGAGGACGTCGCCGATGACATCACACCCACCGCATACGCCTGATCGTCACACCCCGGAGAGACCCGTCGCGGACGCGCATGCGGTCGCCGTGCTCGACCTCGTCACCGCCGACCCGGCCGGATCGGCCAAGGCCTACCAGCAGCTCCTCGGCCACGCCGCCGCCGACACCGACATCCATGTCGGAAATGCGCGAATACGGTTGCACGACAAGACCTCCGACGATCCACATCGGGTCCTGTTCACGAGTTCCGACACCGATGCGCAGGTCCGCTTGCTGCAGCGTCGGGGCCTGGACCTGCACCATCGGCATGCCGACGAATGGCATGCTCCCGACGTGCCCGTCGGCGTGATCACCCACGCGCCCGCGGCGCTGCCTGCGCGGGCCGACGACATCGCCGGCCTCGACCACCTCGTCTTCGAGAGCACCGACCGCGATCACGCGGTGGCCCTGTTCGGGTCCACCCTGGGCCTCGACTTCCGGCTCGACCGTCAGGTGTCGCCGGGATTGCGTCAGCTGTTCTTCCGGGCCGGCGACCTCGTCGTGGAGGTGGTCCTCGCCGACGGCGCACCGGCCACCGAGCCGATCTCGCTGTGGGGGATCGCCTGGCGCAGCCACGACGTGACCGCAACCCATCGCCGTCTGACCGATCTCGGTGTCGGGATCTCGGAGGTGCGGGTCGGCCGCAAGCCGGGCACCGCCATCGCCACCGTGTACGACCCGCTGCTCGCCACCCGGACCGTGGTGATCGGTCCCCTGGACGGCTGAACTGCCGACCCGCTGAACTGCCGACCCACCCGGTCGCCGGACCGGTGGTCGGGCAGGGCGGGATCGGGATCGGGGCCGACTGGGATTCGTCGGGTCTCGAACATATGATCTATTCATGGGTATGGCTCGGATCGGCGGCGACAGCGGACGACCGCACCGGCCGGCCTTCGTCCGGGTCGGGCACCGGGCGGTGCAGATCGACCTCAACGCGCTGTATCCGCAGACCCCGCACCACAGCGGGACCTATCACCCGGACGGACTCCAGGTGCGCAAGATCGTCACCGGGGTGCTCACCGAATGGGCGCTGTCGGAGTGGGGTGAGTGGTACGGGAAGGTGACCTACACCCTCACCGCCCGTGATCGTCAGGAATCGGTGACCCACTGGGTCCCGGGCTGGGCGCTGAAGCCCACCGACGACCCTCGCAGGCCCACCGACGACCCTCGCAGGCCCACCGACGACCGTCGCCGATCCACCGACGGCCGGCCGGGTGGTCCGCCGCGGCGGTGAGCCGGTTCAGGACGGGGTGCCGATGACCGCCGACCCGAGGAGTTCGCAGGCGGTCAGCGCGAGTGCGAGATCGAGGCGGTCACGGTCGGGCGGTACCTCGGCGAGGGCTTTGCCCACCCGGTACTTCACGGTGTTGCGATGCAGGTTGAGTTGGGTGGCGGTGTGCAGATGACTCTCGCGGGTGGCGAAGAACACCGCGAGCGTCTCACGCAGCGTCGCCGCCGTGGGTGTGTCGTCGGCGAGGGGTCCGAGGATCTCGTGTGCCCACGCCCGGGTCGCGTCGAGGTCCTGGGCGAGCATCGAGACCACCGCGATGCCACGGTCGGCGAATCCCACGATCTGCCCGGTGACACTGCCCGGCATGGACGCCAGCAGGTACGCGGCGTGTGCCTGCCGGTGCGAGCGTCGGAACCCGGTGACACCGTCTCCGGCGAGACCGATCGCCACGCGGACCCGGGTGTCCGATCCCGACTCCGACGGGAGCACGTCGGGCGGGATCCGGGGGGCCCGCCCCGCATCCAGACGCCCGCCCCGCACACCGAACGGGATCCACATCCAGGCCGTCGTCCGGTCGATCGCGGTGATGATCGGACGTGACTCGGCCCGGACGGCGAGCGCCAGCTCGCGGGCGACCCGGTCGAGGAATCCGGCCTGACGCGGGTCGGCGGCATCGGTCCAGACGATCACCGCGAGGTGACGCTGATCGAGGCGGTACCCGGTCTCGGACTCGAAGGCGCGGGGGTCGGCGTCGGGGGAGTCGAGCAGCCGGCGGATCGCCGCGGCGGCCACGTTGGCGTCGGCGCCGAGCCAGCGCCGCCGTTCGGTCTCGTATGCCTGGAACACGTATCGGGTGATCCAGTCGATGTAGCCGAACATCACGTCGGAGATGTGTCGGGTCACCGCCATCGCGCGGTCGGCGGGCAGATCCAGTTCCTCGATGATCTCGAAACAGGTCATCATGACGCTGTTCTGGCCGAGGTGGTAGGCCCGGACCAGCGAGTTCGACGGCACGTCGCGCTGGGCGAGCCGCAGCGCGTACTCGACGGCGGCCGTGGTCGGCTGGAGGTGGTCGATCGGGATGTCGTTGGCCAGCACGTGGATGATCGTGGACACGTTGCCCTGCACGCTCGCGTGCAGCATCTCCACGAGGTTGGGGTCGGAGTCGAGCTGATCGATCTCGCGCGCCATCATCCCGGTGAGGTCGGTGACCAGTTCCGGTTCGCGCTCGCGCAGCCGAACGGCGATCGCCGCGACCTGTTCGAGCAGTTCGATACTCGCGGCGGCCGGGACCCGGGCCAGTCGGGCCTGCGCCGCGGCCGCTCCGGGATCGGGGGACACCGAGGTCATGGTCACCTCCGTCGATCGAGTCCGGCCAGCGCCGACCGGGCGGCGTGGTAGCCGCACAGGCCGTGGACACCGGCGCCGGGCGGTGTCGCCTGGGAACAGAGATACACCCCGTCCACCCCGAGTGTGTAGGGGTCGTATGCCGGTCGGGGCCGGAAGATCATCTGCAGTCCGTCGTTGGCGCCGCCGATGATGTCACCGTGGGCGAAGTTGGCGTTGTGCCGGCTCAGGTCGGCGGTGCCGGTGCGGTGCGTGGCCACGATCCGGTCCCGGAAGCCGGGGGCGAACCGTTCGATCTGCGCGGTGATCGCCTCGGTGGCGTCGCCGTCGTAGCCGCGCGGCACGTGGGCATAGGCGTAGACCGGATTGAGCCCGTCGCGGCCGCGGGCGGGATCGGCGACGTACTGCTGGCCGAGGAGCACGAACGGTCGCTCCACCATGGTCCCCGCCGCACGCCGGCGTTCGGTGTCGGCGATCTCGGCGAGACCACCACCGAGGTGCACCGTGCCCGCCCGCGCACACGCCGGGTTGCGCCACGGGATGTCACCGCTGATCGCATAGTCCATCTTGAACGCCGACGACCCGACGCGATACCGCCCCAGACCCCGGGCGATCCGGCCGGGCATCAGGTCGCCGTAGAGCGAGAGTGCTTGTGCGGGAGAGAGGTCGAGCAGGACGAGATCGGCGGGCGGGATGTCGTCACGGCGTCGCACCGGGGTACCGGTCACGATGGTGCCGCCGAGTTCGCGCAGTGCCGCCGCGGCCGCCGCGGTGATCTTCCCGGAGCCGCCCTCGGCCACCGGCCAGCCGAATCGGTGACCGCTGGCGGTGATCATCATGCCCAGTGATGCGGTCAGCGGCCGGTCGAGCCGGGTGAACGCATGTGCGGCGATCCCGCCGAACAGTGCACGTCCCTCGTCGGTGCGGAACCATCGCGCCATCACCGTCGCCGGCAGCACCGCCCGGGGGCCGAACGCACCGAGCCGCACCGGATGTCGGGGAACGTGCAGGATCGGGCGGAGCAGATCGGCGGCCAGCTCGTCGAATCCGTCGGCCAGATCGCCGAATGCGGCACGCCAGCGCCGGCCGTCGGGGCCGAGTCCGGCGGCGGTCTCGGCGATCGACCGGTGCAGCAGTCCGGCCCGGCCGTCGTCGAGCGGATGGGCGCAGTCGACCGGCGGAAGCAGCCAGCGCAGTCCGTGGCGGCCGAGGTCGAACTCCTGCCAGAACGGTGAACCCACACCGAGTGGATGGAAGGCCGAGCAGTGATCGTGGACGAGCCCGGGCAGGGTGAGTTCTCCCGACCGGGCACCGCCGCCCACCTCGTCCTGCGCTTCCAGCACCGTGACCTCGACCCCGTTGCGGGCCAGGTGCAGGGCGGCGGCGAGCCCGTTGGGCCCGCCGCCGACGACGACCGCTGAGGTCATCGGGTTCCCTGCGCCGGTGTCGGGACAGCGGGGGTGGTGTCGGTCTCGGTGTCGGCGACGATCCGATCGGAGGTCGCGATCGACCAGTCGACGTCGACGGGGATCGGGCCGTTGGGCAGCCAGGGCTGCTCGGCCACCGCGTCGGCCACCCGATAGGTGCCGGTCTCGATCACGCCGAGCGCGGCGTCGATCACCTTGTACCGCTGGGTGCCCTTGTGGATCGGCTGCGATTCGATCCACGCGACGGTGAACTCGCCGGGTGCGAAGCCGCAGCGTCGTTGCAGGGCGGCGATGAGCTTCTCGTCGTGGAGATGACCGTCACCGAAGTTGAACGCCACCAACGAGTTACAGGAGAACTCGGCCTCCCGGAGGGTGTAGGTGTCGATGTCCGGGCCGAGTTGACGCAGCATCAGCGAATACAGTGCGCGTCCCTGACTGTGCAGCGAGCGCCACGCGAGCATCTGGTGCATCACGACGTCGGCCACCTCCGGGGGATACGTCGAGAGCAACTGGGTGCGGGTGTTCTTCGACGAACGGACCACATGCTGATCGAGTTTATCCTCGGCACCGGGGGCGAAGGCCCAGGTGGCCGACGCCCAGTTGCCGGCGTACTGCCGCATCGACGGCAGGAACGACACCAGGTCCGGACGCAGATTGCCCAGCACCGGGAAGAAGCACAGGCCGATCGCGATCACGACCATCACCCACGGCATGGAGGTGTCGGTCAGTGCATACCCGTCCCAGGCGGGGTGGCCCCAGAACAGGAAGATCGCCGCGTACCCGAACAGCAGATTCCATTCCAGCGGCACCGCGAGCGGGAAGGTCGAGAAGATGAACAGATGGAAGCCCACCATCAGGATCACCGCCGCCAGGGTCAGCCACTTGTCGGTGGAGAACAGCAGGACCAGCGGGGTGACGATCTCGACGATGGTGCCGAGGACGTGGCCGATCCCCGAGGCCAGACGTGACGGCCGCATGTCGGTGGGGAAGTTGCGGTAGTGGGCCCGCTTGATCGACCGGAACGGCAGCCACGGCGTGTTCGACAGCATGGGCGGGATCACCATCGAGAAGTGGTGGCCCAGTTTGGACACACCGGCACCCACCCACACCACGACGATGAGGAGTTTGAGCGCGAGGATCATGTCGACGAAGGGCAGGAAGGCGAAGAAGATCACCGCGGGCAGGTACTGCTCGGAGCGGGCCGCGATGAAGATGACCTTGTCGCGCAGGCCGATCACCACCAGCAGTGCGATCAGCGGGTACATCAGCGCAGGATTGACCAGGCCGTGATTGTCGGCCACCACCGCATCCAGCGACGACGACGCGACGCCGGGGAGTACGAGTGCGACGACGAGATTCACCAGCAGCGCCGCATACAGCACGACGTCGGCGACGGTACGGGTGTCACCGGCGGTGAGCGGTACCCGGGCGGGCCACGGTGGCAGCCGAATGGTGTTCGGCCGCAACCAGAACAGGAATCCTCCGGTCATCGGCTTGAAGTGACCGGCCAGCGGGCCCCAGGAGCCGCCGAGGCCGAGTACCTCGAGCAGCAGGGTCCACAGCACGGCCTTCTGGTAGACGATGGCCTGATCCCACCAGGTGCCGATGTCGAGGACGTTGAACCCGGAGGTGAACGTCGCCACGCACAGGCCGCCGACGACGAACAGCAGCCCACACTTGATCAGGTAGATGATGTGGATGAGTTTCGGTGTGCCGAAGCCGTATTCGGCCCAATGCAGGCCGAGGATGCGGATGCGTTCGAGGAACGGTCGCTCGAGAAAGGTCGCGGGATCCACCGGTGGTGAATCGGGTGTGGTCAGTCCCATGGGAGATCCTTCGTGTCGTCGGGGGAGGGGCTGGTGATGGGTTTCTGTGAACAGATTGCGTATCTGTGAACGACAGATGGGCGTGCGCCATCGGCACGACATCGGTTGTCGCGCAGATCAGGTGAGGGTTGGCGATGACCCGGTGGCGGTCCTGGGTCAGGAACCGGAGGGCTGGAGACCGCGTCGCAGACCCGGTTTGTCGATCTTGCCGACGGGGTTGCGCGGGAGCGCCGCGACGACGTGAATCCGGCCGGGCCGCTTGCTCTTGGCGAGCAGCGGCTCCAGATGGGCGGTGAGGGCCCCGGCGTCGGCGGCGGTGTCGGGATAGGTCACGACGAATGCCACCGGCACCTCGCCGTAGACGTCGTCGGGCGCACCGACGACGGCACATTCGAGGACCGCCGGATGGGTGGCCAGGGCGTTCTCGATCTCCTTGGGGTACAGGTTCTCTCCGCCGCGGATGATCATGTCCTTGATCCGGTCGACCAGGGTGAGGTAACCGTCGGCGTCGAGATGTCCGACGTCGCCGGTGTGCAGCCACCCGTCGACGACGGTCGCCGCCGTCGCCTCCGGCCGGTCGAGGTAGCCGCGCATCACGTTGGGGCCGGCGATCAGGACCTCACCGATCCCGCCGGGCGACACGTCGCGCCCGTCCGGGTCGACGATGCGGATCCGCTGTCCGGGCAGGGCGGGTCCGACGGTGCCGGGTTTGCGTGGTCCGCGCACGGGGTTGCACGCCGACGCGCAGGTCCCCTCGGTGAGGCCGTAGCCCTCGACGATCGGGATCGCGAAGGTGCGCTCGACGCGGCCGAGCAACTCCTTCGAGATCGGCGCGGCGCCGCAGATGGCGAACCGCAGCGAGGTGAGATCCGGCGTGACGTCGTCACCGTCGGCATTCGCGACGAGCAGGGCGTAGATCGTGGGGACGGCGGAGAAGTAGGTCGGCCGCAGTCGTGCGACGTCACCGAAGAACCGGGAGACCGAGAAGTGTCCGGTCACGGTGATCTGACCGCCCGCCAGGATCGGTGCGAGCACGCTGACGCAGATCGCGTTGACGTGGAACAGCGGCAGGACGAGCAGGGCGTGATCGCCGGCGCCCAGGTCGAGCAGTCGCACCATCGTCGAGCCCATGTAGTGCAGGTTGGCGTGGGTGAGCCGGACGCCTTTGGGGCGCCCGGTGGAGCCCGAGGTGTAGATCAGCAGTGCATCGTCGTCGGCGTCGGGTCCGGTTGCCGGCGCCGCCCACCCGGTGGTGGGCCGTTCGGTGAGGTCGTCCACGTGCAGGTGGATCCGGTCCGGATCGGATCCGCCCGCGCTCGCGCCGATCACCACCCGGGCGCCGGCATCGGACAGCTGGTACTCGGCCTCGTCGACGGTGAAGGTCGGATTGACCGGGGTCGCGATCGCGCGCAGCCGCCAGGCCGCCATGAGGGTGATCAGCAGTTCGACACGGTTGGGCAAGAAGGTGGCCACGACGTCGCCACGACCGATCCCGAGCTGGGCGAGCTGCTCGGCGCAGGCGTCGACGCGGTCGGCGAAGTCCCGGTAGGACAGCTCGATCCGGTCGTCGCGGACGCAGGGTGCCGAGCCTCGGTCGGTGAGGTCCCAGGCGAAGTAGGAGGGGGAGATCACGTGCGTACCTTTCGGTCTGTGTGATCCCAGACACTATGGAGGGCAGGTGTGATCTGATACGGCCCGGCGGGCCAGACTTTCCCGAGGCCGTTGTCCCCGGAGGACAAACGCCGAGGTCACCGGCTTAGGGCCGGCGGTGTAGGCGCGCTGCCGGACTCGGCTCGGCGGCCCGGATCTCAGTCGTGGGAGACCTTGGTGCCGAAGAGGACGGCGGCCTCGGTGGCCGCGAGATCACCGAGTCGGCGGCGACCGGCGAGGTACCCGAGCGGGCCGTCGGGGGCGAACTCCCAGGTGGCGCGCAGGGTACGCAGGTGCCCGACGATCCGGTTGGTGGAGAACGACCGCACGCCGTCGAGGACCTGGGCGGTGGGCAGGGGAACCTGGCGGGTTCCGGGCAGGATGCGTCGTCCGGGCCGGGCGGTCAGGGACGCCACCGGTGCACCGTCGATGCGCATCGCGGTACGCACGGTCCGGCCGTCGACGCTGCGCTCGAACTCGGCGAGGTGCTTCGGGATTCCCCAGAGTTCACGCCCGCCTGTGCGGGAGTGGGGGCTGGTCACCCAGATGTGCGGGATGCTCACCCGCGCCCCGTGGCGTGCCGAGAGCACCGGGAACGACGTGAGCAGTTCCTCGTACTGCAACACTCCGCCTTCGGTGTAGTGCACGAACGCCGCCACCACGACGATGCTCCCGCCGATCGTGAGCGGGCGGGAGCCGGCCGGGACCACATCGAGGGTGCCTGCCGGGAGTTCGGTGACCGGGACGACGAACGCCGAGGCGAGCAGGTCACCACCGAGATACCAGGGTTCGGGAGGATAGGGCACACCGTCGGCACCCTGGTGCCAGTCGCGATCGAGCCGGACAGCACCCTCGGTGCGTGCCATGTCTGTCGTCCTTCCCCCCGGAAAAAGGACTCCGACCGAGATCGCCGGGTCGGGGGTCTGGCAATCTCGATCGGAGCCAACTATGACATCGACGGCGCCGCGGACGGCGTTACATCGAGTCGCCGAAGTCTAGCGCGTGCCACGCGGAACAGGAGCCCACGATGGGAGAGATCATCTATGCGGACGACCTTCGGGTCGGTGAGGTCCACGATCTGGGGCCGCACACCGTCGGCGAGGCCGAGCTCGTGGAGTTCGCCTCCGCCTGGGATCCCCAGTCCTTCCACGTCGACAAGGCCGACGCGGAGGCCGGTGCCTTCCGCGGTCTGATCGCGAGCGGGATCCACACCCTGGCGATTGCCCAGCGACTGTCGGTGACCCAGGTGATCGACTCGTGGAGTGTGATCGCCGGACGACGGCTGCGGGAGATCACCTTCACCGCACCCGTGCGGCCCGACGACACCCTCACCGGCTCGTTGCGGGTCGACGCCGTCGAGCTGGACGAGCGTCGGGGTCGCGCGCTGATCACCTATGCGATCGACCTGCGCAACCAGCGTGGCATCGACGTGATGCACGCCGACGTCGAAGCCTATGTCCGGACTCGACCGGCGGGCACCGACTGACCTGCGCCGGGGCCGAGGCGTGCGCCGGGTGACCGCCGCGGCGGTGTCGGGCTGTCGGCGGCCTGTGCCACGATGGCGGTCATGACGTCACGGGCCGATTCCGAGCAGCGGCTGCGCGACCTGACGCGCCTGCGGCGGGTCCGCGACCGGATCGACCGCGAGTACGCCCACCCCCTCGACGTCGAGGCCCTGGCCCGGGGTGCACACATGTCGGCCGGACATCTCAGCCGAGAGTTCAAGCGGGCCTACGGCGAATCGCCCTACTCGTATCTGATGACACGACGGATCGAGCGCGCGATGACACTGCTGCGCCGCGGCGACCTGAGCGTCACCGACGTGTGTTTCGAGGTGGGCTGTTCATCACTGGGCACCTTCAGCACGCGCTTCACCGAGCTGGTCGGCATGTCCCCGCGCGAGTATCGGGCACGAGCCGCCGACGCCACCGCGGGAATCCCGGCGTGCATCGCCAAACAGGTGACCCGACCGGTCAGGAATCGAGAAGTGAGGGCCCCGCATGGCGGTTAGCGTGGACGCCATGACCATCACGATCCAGTACACCTTCCTACCGCAGACCGATCCCGAGGCCGCGCTCGGCTTCTACCGGGACACCCTCGGATTCGAGGTCCGCAACGACGTCGGGTACGAGGGGATGCGGTGGCTGACCGTCGGCCCCGCCGATCAGCCCCAGACCTCGATCGTCCTGCACCCGCCGGCCGTCGATCCCGGTATCACCGACACCGAACGGGAGACCATCCTCGAACTCATCGCCAAGGGCACCTACGGCGCAGCGCTCACGCTGTCCACCGACGACCTGCAAGGACTGTTCGACCGGCTGCAGGCGGCCGGCGCCGACGTCGTGCAGGAGCCGATGGACCAGCCGTACGGCGTGCGCGACTGCGCCTTCCGCGACCCCACCGGCAATCTGCTCCGCATCAACCAGGCCTGATCGGCGCCCGCCCGGCGAGCACCCCCGAGTACCGCCCACCCACCGCCGCCCGTCCATCCCCGAACCGGAGAACCCTTGAGCCGCACCGCGTCCCCGTCCAGCCCACGCCCTGCCGCCGTTCATCCTGCCGACACCCACGACACCATCCGGGTGCACGGCGCCCGCGAGAACAACCTGCGCAACATCGACGTCGAGATCCCGAAACGTCGTCTCACCGTGTTCACCGGGGTATCCGGTTCCGGTAAGAGCTCACTGGTGTTCGCCACCATCGCCGCCGAGTCGCAGCGGATGATCAACGAGACCTACAGTGCCTTCGTCCAGGGCTTCATGCCCGGTCTCGGCCGCCCCGACGTGGACGTCCTCGAGGGACTGACCACCGCGATCATCGTCGACCAGGAACGGATGGGCGCCAACCCGCGCTCGACCGTCGGCACCGCCACCGACGCCAACGCCATGCTGCGAATCCTGTTCAGCCGACTGGGAACCCCCGCCATCGGCTCGCCACAGGCGTTCTCGTTCAATGTCGCCTCGGTGAGCGGTGCCGGAGCGATCGAGGTGGAGCGCGGCGGCCGAAAGGTCAAGGAACGCCGCGAGTTCACCGTCACCGGCGGCATGTGCCCGCGCTGCGAGGGACGCGGCGACGTCTCCGACTTCGACCTGACCGCCCTCTACGACGCCGAGAAGTCACTCGACGAGGGGGCGCTGCTCATCCCCGGATACAGCATGGACGGCTGGTACGGGCGGATCTTCCGGGGTTGCGGCTTCTTCGACCCGGCCAAGCCGATCAGCAAGTTCACCAGACGTCAGCTCGACGCGCTGCTCTACAAGGAGCCCACCCGCATCCAGGTCGACGGCATCAACGTCACCTATGAGGGGCTGATCCCCAAGATCCAGAAGTCCATGCTGTCGAAGGATCGCGAGGCGATGCAGCCGCACATCCGCGCCTTCGTCGACCGCGCCATCACCTTCACCGTCTGTCCGGACTGCGACGGCACGAGACTGTCGGAGACCGCCCGGTCGTCGAAGATCGCGGGCAAGAGCATCGCCGACGTGTGCGCCATGCAGATCACCGATCTGGCCGACTGGGTCCACGGGCTCGACGACGCCTCGGTGGCGCCGCTGCTGACCTCGCTGGGCGAACTGCTCGACGCATTCGTCGAGATCGGGCTGGGGTATCTGTCGCTGGAGCGACCGGCCGGAACACTGTCGGGCGGGGAGTCGCAGCGCACCAAGCTGATCCGGCACCTCGGATCGTCGCTGACCGATGTCACCTATGTCTTCGACGAACCCACCATCGGGCTGCACCCGCACGACATCGCCCGCATGAACGACCTGCTCCTGCAGTTGCGGGACAAGGGCAACACCGTCCTCGTCGTCGAGCACAAGCCGGAGGCGATCGTGATCGCCGACCACGTCGTCGACCTCGGTCCCGGCGCCGGAGCCGGTGGCGGGCAGATCGTGTTCGAGGGGAGCGTCGACGAACTGCGTGGTGCCGACACGCTCACCGGCCGCCACCTCGACGATCGCGCCGCGCTGAAGGCCGAGGTGCGCACCCCCACCGGGACGCTGGAGGTCCGGGGCGCCGACACCCACAACCTGCGGGATGTCGACGTCGACATCCCGCTCGGGGTGCTCGTGGTCCTCACCGGCGTCGCCGGATCCGGCAAGAGCTCACTGATCTCGGGGTCGGTGGCCGGCCGCGACGGCGTGGTGTCGATCGACCAGGGCGCCATCAAGGGCTCGCGGCGCAGTAATCCGGCGACCTACACCGGGCTGCTCGAACCCATCCGCAAGGCCTTCGCCAAGGCAAACGGGGTGAAACCCGCTCTGTTCAGCGCCAATTCGGCCGGGGCCTGCCCCAACTGCAAGGGTGCCGGGGTGGTGTACTCCGACCTCGCGATGATGGGCGGGGTGTCGTCGGTGTGCGAGGTCTGTGAGGGCAGGCGGTTCCAGGCCGAGGTGCTCGAGTACACCTTCGGCGGCCGCAACATCGACGAGGTGCTGACCATGTCGGTGGCGCAGGCCGAGGAGTTCTTCGCCGACGGCGACGCGAAGGTGCCTGCGGCACACAAGATCCTGCGCCGGCTCGCCGACGTCGGGCTCGGCTATCTGACCATCGGGCAGCCGCTGACCACGCTCTCCGGCGGTGAGCGGCAACGCTTGAAGCTCGCCGTCGAGATGGGCGAGAAGGGCGAGATCTACATCCTCGACGAACCCACCACCGGGCTTCATCTCGCCGATGTCGAACAGCTGCTGGCCCTGCTCGACCATCTCGTCGAGCAGGGCCGGTCGGTGATCGTGATCGAACACCATCAGGCGGTGATGGCCCACGCCGACTGGATCATCGATCTGGGCCCGGGGGCAGGCCACGACGGCGGCCAGGTGGTCTTCGAGGGCACCCCCGCCGAGCTGGTGGCCGACCGGCGGACACTCACCGGTCGGCACCTCGCCGAGTACGTGACCCGCTGATCGGGCCCGGTCGACCGGGGCCGATCAGCTGACGACGTCGAGGATCTCGATGACGAAGACCAGGGTGTCGCCGGCCTGGATGCCCGCGGACGGCTGCCCGGAGGTGTAGCCGTCGGCCGGGGCGATCGAGACCACGACCGTGGACCCGACCTTCTGACCGGCGATCGCCTTGCTGAACCCGGGGATCACGCCGTTCAGCGGGAACTCGGCGGGAGTGCCGCGGCCGTAACTGCTGTCGAACTCCTGACCATCGCGGCCGTTGACACCGAGGTAGTTCACACGCACCTCGGCGGTGTCGGCGACGACGGCACCGCTTCCCTCGGTGAGGACGTGCACCTGGGTCTCGGTGACCGAGTACGGCGTGCTGACCGAGATCTTGGGTGCGGTGTCGCCGCTGGGCGGGGTCACCGAGATGCTGCCGGTCGCGCCCTTCGACTCCCATGTGTCGACGGCCGGGGTGTCGTCGGAACCGCACGCGGCGACCACGGTGACGAGGAACAGGGACACGAAGGCAGCACACAGGCCGCGGTACAGACGCATGCGGTCACGCTAGCCGACGTGCCCCCGGTCCCTCCTCGGTGGTTCTGCGCTCAGGTGGTTCTGCGGTGAGGGGTCACGACACGAGGGCGGCCAGCTGCTCGACCTCGGCGACACTGCCCGGTGACACGAGCATGGTCGACACCCCGGCCCGCTCCCAGACGCCGATCTGCTCGCGGACGTGGTCGAGGTCGCCCACGATCGCCGAGTCGTCGACCACCTCGTCGGGGATGATCGAGGCGGCCTCGTCCTTACGGCCGGACCGGAACAGTTTGGTCACGTCGTCGACCACCTCCGAGTAGCCCATCCGGCGGTAGACCTCGGCGTGGAAGTTGGTGTCCTCGCTGCCCATTCCGCCCATGTACAGCGCGAGGAACGGCTTGATCGCCGCATAGCTGGCGTCGCGGTCGTCGGTGATGACGATCTGGGCGGTCGCGCAGATCTCGAAGTCCTCGCGGCTGCGACGGGCACCGGGCTTGGCGAATCCCTCGTCGAGCCACTCGTTGTAGGTGTCGGCCAGACGCGGGGTGTAGAACAGCGGCAGCCAGCCGTCGGCGATCTCGGCGGCGAGCGCGATGTTCTTGGGGCCCTCGGCACCCAGCATCACCGGGATGTCCGAACGCAGCGGGTGGGTGATGGCCTTGAGCGGTTTGCCCAGGCCGGTGCTGCCGGGTCCCTCATAGGGCAACGGATAGTGCGGGCCCGCACTGGTGACCGGCGCCTCACGTGCCCACACCTGCCGCATGATGTCGATGTATTCACGGGTGCGCGCAAGGGGTTTCGGGAACTTCTGTCCGTACCAGCCCTCGACGACCTGCGGGCCGGAGACGCCGAGCCCGACGATGTGGCGTCCGCCGGACAGATGATCGAGGGTCATCGCCGCCATGGCGCAGGCGGTGGGCGTACGCGCCGACAGCTGCAACACCGACGTGCCGAGCCGGACGCGTTCGGTGGCGGAACCCCACCACGCGAGCGGGGTGTAGGCATCCGAACCCCATGCCTCCGCGGTGAAGACGCTGTCGAATCCGCTCGCCTCCGCGGCCGCCACCAGCTCACGATGTGCCGGATTGGGGCCGGCGCCCCAATATCCCAGTTGCAGACCGAGTTTCACTGAACGTCCCTTCGTCGACGGGGTGGGGTGAGATCGTGGGTGCCGAGATCCCCGGCACGTGTCCTGGTATCCGAACCTATCCGGTGAGTGCATCGGTCACAACCCCAGACATACTCAAATTCATGAGTAGGTGAGCGGCTAGGATGGAATCGACCGTGACCGCTGCACGAAAGGGGACCCGATGGCCTTGCGGCACGCCATCCTGGCCGAGTTGCTCGACGATGCCGGCGCGTCGGGCTACCGGCTCGCCAAGACCTTCGACGTCGCCGTCGCCAGCTACTGGTATGCCACCCCGCAGCAGCTGTACGCCGAGCTCACCCGACTCGAGGCGGAGGGGCTGATCAGCGGACGCGAGGTGGTCCAGGAGCGCCGCCCCAACAAGCGGGTGTACACGCTCACCCCCACCGGTCGTGAGGTGCTCGAGCATTTCGTCGAGAAGACATCGCGGCCGACGTTCATGCGTGACGACCTGCTGGTCAAGGTGCGGGCCTGCGACATCGGTGAGGTCCCCGCACTGATCGACGACCTGCGCGCACGATCCCAACAGGCGCTGGTCAAGGCCGAGTTCATCGAGGCCCTGCTCGCGAAGTTGCGCGGCGACATGTCCGAGGACCGGTTCCTCGCCGAGAACCCCCGCATCGGGCCATACCTGACCGGACTCCGGGGAATCGCCTACGAGCGGGAGAACGCCGCATGGTGCCGACGGGTCGCCGACGTCCTCACCGCCCGGGGTGCGGCGGGCTGACCTGGTTCCCGCCTCCGACGTCACCGTGCGGAGGTGAGTCGGCCGGGGGTGGATCGGCGGCGGGTTACTCGACGCCGAGTTCGGCGGCCACCTCGGCCTTGATCTGCTCGAACTGTGCGCCCATCGCCGTCGCCAGCGCAGTGGCCCCCGACAGCGGTCGCACCATCACCATGAAGTCGTCGATCCGGCCCTCGTCGTCGAGGTGCAGGAAGTCGCAGCCGGTCACAGATCTGTCGCCGACCTTCGCCTCGAACACCAGGGCGTGGTCACGTCCGCCCGGGTCGGCGATCTCGCGGATGTAGTGGAAGTCGGTGAACACCCGCAGCACGCCGCGCAGGATCGCCGCGGTCATGGGCTTGCCCTCGTACGGGCGCATCGCCACCGGGCTGGTGAACACGACGTTGTCGGCGAGCAGGTCGGCCATCGCCGCCGCATCACCCTTCTCGACGGCCTCACGGAATGCACGCATCAGATCCCCTTTGGTCATGGATTTGAGTACTGGCACTCACACTAGGGTTGCCGGGGTCCCGTGTCCAGGGCCGCGACGCCTCCGCAGACCGCGTCGACGAGATCGGCGACGAGGGGATCGGTGTCGGCCCGACGTTCTCGCCAGACCGCCACCGTGCTGATGTGGGCGCGGGTCTTCTCCAAGGGGATCACCTGGACCGGCTCACCCTGGAACATCCGGCCCACCACACCCTCACCGAGTGCGACGAGTGCAAACGCCTGTCCTGTCGCAACCAGGTGGGCGAGTCCGGCGAAGTTGCCGTCGCTCAACGTGATCCGCTTGTGCACGCCGTTACGTTCGAGGAGCGCGTCGAGATTGCGATAGATCTCGGGTGCGGCGTCGTGGTTGATCGAGGCGAACGGGATGTCGGCGAGATCGGCGAGCGAGATCGACTCAGGCGATCCCGCGACGAGACTGGATGCCACCGCGGCGCCGACGGGCTGCCGTTCGAGCATCACGCTGCCGAGGCCTTCGCCGCCCGCAGGTCCGTGGACGAGGGCGAGGTCGATCTCGCCGGCACGGAGGTCACGGAGCAGGGGGGCGGTGCTCGCCGGGACGAGCCGGGGCCGGATGTCTGGATACGACTCGGCCAACGCGTCGAGCAGACGATCCCGCACGGTGGGGGTCACCTCCGGGGCGATACCGATGACGGCTTGGCGTGCCGCCTGTTCGGTTGCTGCCGACACCACCGCGGCCAGCCCGTCCACCCGTTCCAGGATGTCGACCGCGCGCGGCAGCAGGACGCGGCCGGCATCGGTGAGGTCGATCCGGCGGTGGGCTCGGATGAAGAGTTCCGCCCCGAACTCCCGTTCCAGATCCTTGATCCGCTGGCTCAGCGGTGACGCCGCCATGTGCAGGCGCGCCGCGGCCCGGCTGAAACTTCGTTCCTCGGCCACGGCGACGAAGTATCGGAGATGGAGCAGATCCACGGTGTTCAGCGTATGTCACACCCGAGGCCGGTCGATGGCGGGTTGACGATCGAGCCGGGACTCCTTCGGTGATTGAGCCGGGACCGAGCGGAGCGAGGACCCGTGTCGAAATCTCGGCAGCCGAGCTCGGGTGGTGACCACTTCGGAGGTGGTTGCGTTGGCGACGTCGGCCGCCGCAGGTTTCGACACGCTTCGTCGCTACGCTCCTCATCGGCTCAACCACCCACTAGGCGTTCATGATTGAGCGAGGAACTCCGTTGATGATTGAGCCGGGACCGAGCGGAGCGAGGACCCGTGTCGAAATCTCCGCAGCCCGACGTCAGGTGGCGACCACCTCGGAGGTGGTTGCGTTGGCGACGTCGGCCGCCAGAGGTTTCGACACGCCTCGTCGCTACGCTCCTCATCGGCTCAACCACCCACTAGGCGTTGATGATTGAGTGAGGAACTCCGTTGATGATTGAGCCGGGACCGAGCGAAGCGAGGACCCGAGTCGAAATCTCCGCAGCCGAGCTCGGGCGGTGACCACTTCGGAGGTGGTTGCGTTGGCGACGTCGGCCGCCGCAGGTTTCGACACGCTTCGTCGCTACGCTCCTCATCGGCTCAACCACCCACTAGGCGTTGATGATTGAGCGAGGAACTCCTTCGATGATTGAGCCGGGACCGAGCGGAGCGAGGACCCGTGTCGAAATCTCCGCAGCCCGACGTCAGGTGGCGACCACCTCGGAGGTGGTTGCGTTGGAGACTCCGGCCGCCAGAGGTTTCGACACGCCTCGTCGCTACGCTCCTCATCGGCTCAACCACCCACTAGGCGTTCATGATTGAGCGAGGAACTCCTTTGATGATTGAGCCGGGACCGAGCATCGCGAGGACCCGAGTCGAAATCTCCGCAGCCGACGTCAGGTGGCGACCACCTCGGAGGTGGTTGCGTTGGCGACGTCGGCCGCCGGAGGTTTCGACACGCCTCGTCGCTACGCTCCTCATCGGCTCAACCACCAACGCTGAGTTGACGATTGAGCCGGGACCGAGCGTAGCGAGGACCCGAGTCGAAATCTCCGCAGCCGACGTCAGGTGGCGACCACCTCGAAGGCGAAGGGCGAGGCCGAGCCCGACGAACAGCGACTTGGAGACCACTGGCCGCGACATCCTCGACGTCGATGACCGCTGCGGTCATCGACGTCTTCGCCGATCGGTCGTGGTGCAGGTGGTCGTCGGCCGATAGCGTCGGACCCGAACCACTGGCCGGCGACCGAAAGGCAGAACCGATGACCCGCGCACCGATCAGGATCGCCAACTTCTCCGGATATCTGGGGGACCGGCGCACCGCCATCGACGAAGCGCTCGCCGGCGACCCGGTGGACGTCCTGATGGGCGACTACCTCGCCGAGATCACCCTCGCATCGCTGTCGGCGGCCTACCACCGTGACCCGAGCCGCGGCTATGTCGAGTACTTCGTGCACCAGTTGCGCCCCCACCTGGCGACCATCGCCCAACGCGGGATCAAGGTGGTGACCAACGCGGGTGGATTCCATCCGGCACGTCTCGCCGAGGTGCTCCGATCCGAGATCGCCTCCGCCGGGGTCGATCTGCACGTCGCCCATGTCGAGGGCGACAACATTCTTGCCGACCTGGATCGGCTGCATTCGGCGGGCCACGTCTTCGACAACCTGGACAGCGGTGCGCCGCTGAGCAGCTGGAGTGCCACGCCGATCGCGGCGAACGCCTACCTGGGGGGCTGGGGAATCGCCGAGGCCCTGCATGCCGGCGCCGACATCGTCGTGTGCGGACGGGTCACCGACGCATCGCTGACCGTCGGTCCGGCCGCCTGGTGGCATGGCTGGTCCACCGACGACTGGGACGCCCTCGCCGGGGCCGTCGTCGCCGGCCACATCATCGAGTGCGGTCCACACGCGGTGGGCGGCAACTTCTCCGGCTTCCTCGACATCCCGCACCGCACCGTCCCGGGTTTCCCGATCGGCGAGATCGCGGCCGACGGCAGCTGTGTGATCACCAAACATGCCCGCGACGGGGGTGCGGTCACCGCTGACACCGTCACCGCGCAGTTGGTCTACGAGATCCAGGGCCCGGTCTATCTCAATCCCGACGTCACCGTGCGGCTCGACCACGTCCGCGTCGACGAGGTCGGTCCCGACCGGGTGGCGGTGACCGGGGCCGCGGGTGCACCTCCGCCGCCCACCACCAAGGTCGCCTTGTTCGGTCGGGTCGGCTTCAGCGTCGTCAACACGGTGTTCGTGACCGCGCCGCACGTCGAGGAGAAGATCGCCCTGATCCGCGACCAGCTCGTCGGTGCGCTACCCGACGGAGTCGACGTCGACCTCACCCCGATCGGCACCGCGGCCGACGATCCCGAATCCCAGTGGGCGGCCACCGTCGCGCTCCGCGTGATGGCCACCTCCGATGACGCCGAGACATTGGCATCGGCACATGTCGGTGCCGCCCTCGGCAGCCTCTACCTGCAAGGAATCCCGGGATACTTCCACGACGGTGCGGCCGGACTGCACTCGGCGCCACAGCCCCGGATCGACTACTGGCCGGGTCTGCTCGACCAGACCGCACTCGGTCACCGGGCGGTGTTCGCCGACGGCAACTCGCTACCCGCCCCGGTCCCGATCACTGCGCCGGTGGTGCCACAGCCGGATCATCCGGAGCCCCACGAGGCGCCGCTGTCGGATCGGGTGACGCGGGTCCCGCTCGGCACCGTGGTCCACGCCCGCAGCGGTGACAAGGGCGGCAACTCCAATGTCGGTGTATGGACACCGGATCCGCGGGCATGGCTGTGGCTGCGTCGATTCCTGACCACCGACGAGGTGCGCCGGCTGCTCCCGGAGACCAAGGACCTCGACATCGTCCGGCACGAGTTCCCGGATCTGCGCGCCATCCACTTCGTCTTCAAGGGACTTCTCGGGACCGGCGGATCGTCGAATCTGCGGATCGACCAGGTGGGCAAGGCGATCGGAGAGTACCTACGCTCACGCCAGGTACTGATCCCCGACGATCTTCTGGGCACCACCGAATTCGACTCGGCCGGTGCAGAATCCGCAGCTACCGGAGCACCCGATGACACCACCACGGAGGCCGCGCGGTGAGCCCACTGACCGACAGACTGCGGCACGCGGTCGCCAACCCGGCAACCGACGACACCTTCGATCCCGCAACCGAACTCGGCGACGTCCTCGCCGGGATCGGGATGACCGCAGCCGACACCGGCGGCGCCATCGACTTCATCGGTGCCGATCCGGTGGTACCGAGCACCCTGCGGCTCGGTGGCGCATCGGCGATCGCCCTGGCCGCCAAGTCCGCGGCCGTGGCGAAACTGTGGCGGATGCGGGGCGGCGCCGGTCAGGACATCGCCGTCGACCTCCGCAGCGCACCACATCGGTTGTGTCCCTTCTACGATGCCCGCTGGGAACTGCTCAACGGCTATCCGTGCGGTTCACCGGCGAATGCGTCGAATGCCCTGGGGTTCCGGTTCTATCGGACCGGCGACGACCGCTGGGTGATGCCGCTCAACCTGTATCCGAAGATCAAGATCGCCGCGCAACGGCTACTCGGGGTACCCGAGGACACCCGGGCGGTGACCGAGGCGATCGGCACCTGGAAGGGTCGCGAGCTCGAGACCGCCGGTGCCGAGGCGGGTGTCGTGATGCCGATGCTGCGGACAACCGCCGAACTGATCGACGAGGCCCACTACCGTGACGTGCTCGCCGACATGCCGTTGATCGAGATCACCCGCATCGCCGACGGTGACCCGATCCCGCTGTCGCAGGGCGCAGAGCAACCTCTCGACGGCATCCGTGCGCTGGGGATGGGTCATGTGATCGCCGGCGCCGGTGCCGGTCGTGCGCTGGCACTGCACGGCGCCGATGTGCTCAACCTCTGGCGCCCCAACGAACTCGAACACGACGCCACCTATGTCGCCGCGAACGTCGGGGTCCGGTCGTCGACGATCGACCCCTACCGGCCGGAGGGGGCCGAGCGGATCGCCGCACTGCTGCGTGAGGCAGATGTGTTCTACGCCAACCGCCGACCCGGATACCTCACCAAGATCGGACTCGCACCCGACGCCGTCGCCGCCGAGCATCGCGGGATCGTCTACGCCACAGCATCATTGAACGGCGAGAACGGACCCTGGTCTGATCGTGTCGGTTTCGACCAGACCGCGGGCAGTCTCGCCGGGCTCATGCTCCTCGAGGGTGGTGGCGATCAGCCCGCGCTGCCGCCGATCCTCGTCGTCAACGACTACATCGTCTCGTGGCTGATGACGGCCGGGATCGTCGAGGCCCTGGCCCGCCGTGCCGAGGTCGGCGGCAGCTACCGCGTGCATGTCTCGTTGACCCGGGTAGCACTCTGGATCGCCGCACTCGGTGTCTTCGATCGCGACTACGCCCACGAGATCGCCGGCACCGACGCCGGCGGGGGAGCACACCACTATCTCGACCCCGAGACCTTCACCGCCGACACCCCGCTCGGCAGGTACCAGGGCGTGACCGATCAGATCCGGATGTCGGGTACCCCCGGCCGCTACCGCACCGTGCTCGTCCCGCGCGGATCGTCCCGCGCGGAGTGGCTGCCGCACTGATCCGGCGCGTTCGGTGCGCGAGGAATACCGGCACGGCGGAACGCATACCGGCACTGTGCGACACGCCGGCCGGTGAGGTCCGGCCGACACGGTGAGACGTCAGGCGGTCACGGTGGCGAGCTCGGAGTCGCGCAGGTCCTGCCAGGCGCGCACCACCGCAGACAACTGCGCGACGGAGTGACGTCCGAGTCCGCACTCGGTGCCGTACCCGAAGTGGGGCAGGAACTCCGCCGCGATCCGCGCCCGCCGCGTCGCACCGTCGGCGCCGTCTTCGGCGTGGACGAGTCCCAGGTAGAACTCGGTGGTGTCCTCCAGCGCAAGATCCCCCAACGGCTGCCAATGGGCCCGCCGGGTCCAGCTCGCGACGGTGGCGGCGTGGATGGCGTCGATTCGCCGGGTGACATGGCGCGACAGCCCGTTGGCCAGGGTCACGATCGCCGACGCGTCCCGGGGCAGGATGTGGCGTCCCCCTCGGGCGGCGGCCGCCGCATCCGGTGGATCCCCCATGAACGGTGACGCCCCGAACTTCGAATCGCCGTAGCACAGATGAAAGGTCAGTTCGGCCGCCTCGTCGACCCAGTCGGCCACTCGTGCGGTGGCGGTGAAGATCGCCTCCTGCCCCGCATACGGATTGGGGAACCAGCCTTCGATGGTCGCGAGTTCGGTGGGGAGATCCCACTGCACGGCCAGATCACTCGCCGGGATCACATCGTGCAGGGCGGCGATCGACTCGGCGAGCGCGTCCTCGTAGGCTGCTGCGACCTCCACCTGGGAATCGAAGGTCACAAACGAGTTCACCGCGTTGAACGGAGTCGGGATCGAGACCAGGAACCGGGACTCGGCGGCCAGACGACCCGCATCACGTGCGCGGAGGAATGAACGGTACGAGTCGGCGGCGGTCGTGTGATAGTCGACCGGTCGAAAGGCGGCCGGCGTCCCGGGTCGCACCTGTGCGCGACCGTCGACGACGTCGAGCGTCGGATTGGCGAGGAAGTGGTCGGCCTGCGTCAGCACCCAGTTGGCACGGTGGCCGGGTTCACCGTCGGGTATGCGTCTCACACCCGGTTGGAGGTGGGTGCCGACGAGATCGAATGCGGCGTCGACGTCGGGGACGTTGATGCTGCCGGTGAGATAGAAACCGGTCATCGTGTTCTCAGCTTTCTGTCTGTGGGGAAGCGTGACGGTGGTGTTCCGGTTCGGCGTGCACGGCGCGTTGTCAGAGCAACAGCCCATGACGGGGAGGGAGGGTGCCTCGTAGCGTGTGGTTACCGAGGTGGACGTACTTCCAGCGCGCAGGATCGTGCAGCGAGTGGGTCCGGACGTTCCGCCAGTGCCGGTCGAGTCCATACCGACGGTCCGTGGCCGATGCCCCCGCGAGTTCGAGCACGCCGCCGGCGATCTCGACTGCGAACTCCTGCGCCAAGGCTTTGGCCGCGGCGATGGTCAGAGATGCCGACGCGGCGGACTCCCGGGACAGTTGTGGCTCCTCGACGGCGGCGTCGATCAGTGCGGTACCGCTCTGTAGGAGGGCTTCCAGGGCATACAGGCGTGCGGTGAGTTCTCCGATCCGGCGGACGACATGTGGTTCGTCGGCGGCGCTGTCGACCCCCGCCTCGAACCAGGGTCGGCTGCGTGTTGCGATGAATCGGGCGCCGTCCTCCAGCGCGGCCCGGGCGATCCCGATGTCGACCGCGGCGTGCAACGCCTGGTCGAAGGCGCCGAGGACCGTCGGGTCGGCGGTGTACGGATCTGGGTCGGGGCCTTCGTCGATCACCAGCTCGTCGGGTACGACAACCGCCTCGAACTGCACTCGACCACTGGCGGTCCCGCGCTGTCCGAATCCGTTCCACGCCGCCAGATCGAGGGTGACGCCCTCGTCGTCCGGCCGCACGAACACGGTGGCCCCGCGGGCGGGTCCGTCGTCGTCGATCCGTGCGGCGACGGCGATCCACCGGGCCCCGAGCACTCCGGTGGCGTAGAACTTGGTGCCGTTGAGCTCCCATCGGCCACGGTCACCCCGGCGGATGGTGGTCGTGCGTTCGATTGCGGTGCGGGTTCCGCGTTCGGCCGAGGCGTTGCCGAGTTGGGCCCCGGCGAGCACGTCGGAGTAGATCGCCGGGGCGGGCGCGGTGTTCCCGAGTCCACGGATCGCCGCATTGATCACATAGTGCGACAACAGCAACTGACCGACTGCGGAGTCGGCACGTGACAGTTCTCGGAGGATCTCCACGGCGCTCGACAGGGGGAGCTCCGGGCCGCCGTGCTCGGCGGGCACAAGGACTCCCAGTAGCCCGGAGTGGGCAACGTGGGCCAGTTCCACGGTCGGCAGGGTGCCGTCGAGTTCACGTTGCAGCGTGCCGGCACCGATCTCGGTGGCTACCGACTCGGTGACGGCGTGAACTTCACTGGCAGTGAGAAGTGCAGGGACAGTGGGTGTCTCGATGGATGTCACGGGTATCTCCTTTGTGTCGTGGACGACGCTATCGATGCGGACACACCCGGTATCACCGCGTCAAGCAACTCCGGCGGGGTGTTCACGAAGTCTGGAAGCCCGACCCGCGCCGGCGGTCTTCAGTAGTCCGACGAGGATCGCCACGGGGCTGTTCGGGGCGGGGACATCGGTGGTGGCGACGGCGATCCGCCGTGATGGCCGTGGCCCGGCGATCGGGCGGACGGCGACATCGGTGCGCACCGAGTGGATCGCCAGAGCGGGGACCAGTGATACGCCCAGCCCAGCCGCGACCATCGCCTGTACGGTGGCGTAGTCCTGGGATTCGAACGAGACCTCCGGGCTGAACCCGGCTCTCTCGCAGGAGTTTCGGAACACCTGAGCATCCGGACAGCGTCCGGTGGCGGAGCTGACGATCCACTGTTCGTGGGCGAGCGCCAGGAGCGGGACCTCGACGCATGTCGCGAGCCGGTGGGATCGGGGGAGCACCACGAGGAATTCGTCGTCGCACACCGGTGCGGTGACGAGGCCCGGATAGTGGGGTTCGGCACCGGCCACCTCGGTCACCACGCAGGCGTCGGCGTCACCGTCGGCAAGCACTGCGACCCCGTCGTCGGGGTCGGCGACGAGAATCTGTACGTCCACCTCGGGCAGTGCGCGGCGAAGACGGGCGACGGTGGGCGGGACGATGGTCGCCGCGGCACTCGAGAAGGCCACGAGCCGGACCGATCTCGAGTCGGCACCGGCGGCCCGATCCAGGTCGCGCTCGGCTGCTGCGATCCCGTCGAGCAGACCGGGTACATGGTGTAGAAGTCGTTGCCCGACGACGGTCAGCCGCACCCCGTTGGGCGTCCGGACGAACAACTCGTGTCCGAGGTCCCGTTCGAGCGCGGTGATCTGTTGGGAGACTGCCGATGTCGTGTACCTGGTGGCCGTCGCCGCTGCGCTCATGGAACCGCGTCGGGCGACTTCGGCGAACACCGTCAACTTGCGCACGTCGAACATCTGCTCACGGTAAGGAGCGTGCGCGGGCTCGACCAGGCTTGTACGCAGCACGCGGCAAAGGGTCGCGTGGTCCTTGCGCCGGTGACGCCTCGGGGACGTCGGGACCGGGGAGACGTCGGGTGCGGTGGTCTCGGGTCAGTACGTCGACGCCGGTCCCGCCGGCACGATCCCGTGGTGGCGTTCGGCGACGTCGGGGTGGGCCCGCGTTCGCGACTTCCAGGCGTTCTCTCCGTAGGTGTTGAAGATCGGGTTGTCGGGGTCGGTCTCCACACCGCGGGAGAGTGCGGCCAGCTCGGCGGGTAGGTCGATGATCGGGATCCGCGCGTCGAGCGCCGGATTGAAGAAGAACGGGATCGACACCCGGTCGGTGCCCGGTGCCGGGGCCAGCACACGATGCCGTGTCGCGCGCAGGTAGCCGCCGGTCGCGACCTCCAGCAGTTCACCGATGTTGACGATGAACGCACCCTCCAGCGGCGGTGCGTCGATCCAGTCGCCGTCGAGCGTCTCCACCTGCAGACCGGCCGACCTCGGCTCGACGAGGAGCAGGGTGAGCACCCCGGAGTCCTTGTGTGCGCCCACTCCCTGTTCGCTGTCGGCGGTCCCCGGATACCGCACCACCTTGAGCAGGGTGGCCGGCCGGTCGGCGAAGGCGGCGTCGAAGTGGTCGGCGGGTGCACCGAGCGACTGCGCCCACAGCCGCAGCAGTCGCACGCCCACCTCGCCGCATGCGTCGATCCACGACTCGAACGCCTCCCGGAATCCGGCGGGCTCCTGCGGCCACAGGTTCGGTCCCTGCAGGTTCCAATAGCCCTCGGCGTCGTCGATCACAGGTCGATCGGGGCCGATGTCGATCTGCTCGCGCCAGTCGACCCGCCCGTTGGTCAGTTCGCCGCCGAGTCGTGAGTAGCCGCGGAACTGGGGGCTCTCGAGCTGGCTGATCGTGTTCTTCTGCTCGTCGGGCAGGGCGAAGAACTCGCGGGCCGACCTCAGCACGGTGTCGATCCGGTCGGCGGGGATACCGTGCCCGACCAGGTAGAAGAACCCGTGCTGATGGGCCGCCTCGCGCAGCGCGGTGCGAAAGGTGTCCGGATCGGTGGCGGCGTCGGCGAGGTCCAGGATCGGCAGCATGACATCCATGCTGGCACCGCCGCGCCGATGCCGGCCAGTCCGTGCAGACTTTCTTCACGGGTTGAGCGAAATCATCGTGGCCGCGGGTGTGTCTCACCTGACCTGCACAGTTGTCCGGTGATTCACAATCGTGCAGATGCGGCGACGGTGGCGGCGGCCGGTCGTGGGAGACTACTAGCTCGGTCCGATGTCCCGACAACCCTGTGAGGTGGCGATGGAGAGCACTGCGCAGCCCACGCTGACCCAGGCGTGGGATGCCAATCGGTCGATCCAGAAGTCGGCGGCCGTACGGCTGTTCGCGGCGACCAATTCGGCGCTGTATGTCACCTTGATGGAGCGTCACCTCGACTTCGGTGCGCGCCGGACGGAGACCGACCTGGCGATCCGGCTCGAACGCGACATCGCCGAGCTCGGTCTGACCGACCAGCCCAGCGGCCTGGAGCTGCTCAAGCTGTGGGCCAAGCACGGTTGGCTGCACCGCGTACCCGATCCGGTCGTCGCGTCCCAGAACATCTGTCATCTGACGCCCGAGGCCCGATCGGTCCTCGACTACACCCGCCGTCTGCGCCGCGAGGACTCGGTGGCGACGGGCGGGTCGATCAACGGTGTCGCCGCAGGCCTGCGGCGGGTGGCCGGCCAGGTCACCAACGATCCGCACCAGCTCCGCGAGGAGATCGAGCACCAGATCGAGGAGCTCGACGCCGAGCTGGCCGATCTCGATGCCGGTCGGCGTCGCGACCCGGATCTGCGCGCCGCCGAGGACGAGGCCCGCGCCATCGCCTATCAGATGGAGCAGATCCTCTCCGACATCGGCCAGTACGGCAGCATGCTCGACCGCATCACCACCGCACTGCTCGACGACCCGAACGATTCCGACCTGGCCTACCGCGACCGGCAGCGGCAGATGTTCGACGATTACGAAGAGCTGCTCGAATCACCCCAGAGCGCGTCCTATCACGCGTTCACGCACATGGTCCAGGACCCGTCGCAGCGGGCCCGGCTGGTCACCGACATCCAGACCGTCACCGACCAGCTGCCGGGTATCGACCCCGGCCTGCGGTCGGTGATGGACAACTTCTTCGGCCTGGTCACCGAGCAGATGGGCGAGGTGGGCCGGATCCGGCAGCGGTGCGCCCGACGTATCCGTCGTTTCGTCGCCTCCGGCACCCTGGAACAGAGCCGCGGTATCGCCCGGCAGCTCAACGACGCCCTGGCCACCGCCAACGAACTGCTCTCGCAGTCGCTGGCCGACCGCAGGCTCGGCTACGAGATGCCGCTCGCCCCGGCGGCGATCACCTCCAACGGCCGGCTCGCGTTCGAGATCCGCACCCCCGAACCGCCCGCCCCCGCGGTGGTCGCCAGCGGTAAGGCGAATCTCGACTCGTTCGTCTCCCTGGCCGGTCAGGTCGACACCGTCGAGCTGACCGACGCGGTGAACACCGCCGTCGAGGACGGCCCGGTGTCGCTGGCCGACATGATCGATCATCTCGACCAGCCGTTCCTCGCCCACGTCATCGTCTTGTGGTCGTGGGCCCTGCGGCAGCCCTCGGACGCCGCCGGCGAGACCACCGTGGTGCGGTTCGCCTCCCTGGAGGGCGAGGACCGCTACATCGAGGTGCCCGCCCTCACCTTCACCGAACCGATTCCGACCGCGGAGGTCGACGCACTGTGACCAGCACGACCGACTCCACCGACTCGACAGAGACCACCGATTCGACGAATACCGGCGGTACCGATGACGGGACCTCTGCGCTCGGCGATCGGGCACCCGCCGTGCCGCCGGTGCCCGACGAGTTCACCGGCTACGACGACCTACCCGCCGTCGCCCGCGGTGCCGGCGACGACGGCCCCCGCACACCGCGTTTCGACGGCGATGTCAGCGCGATGCCCGACCGTGCGTGCTGGGCGTTGCAGAACCTGCTCGCCCGGCGCTATGTCAGCGGTGACCGCACCCCGCAGCTGTGGGCCTGGGTGATCGAATACCAGGAACTCCTACGGATCCGGCTCTCGGAGCTCGATCTGCGTCTGCGGCTGGCCACCGAACTCGAGGTGGCCTTCGTCGAGCAGGTGGGCTACGACTCCCGATGGGGTCGGCGACTGCTCAAACGCGAGACCATCCAGACCTACGACGCCATCCTCGCGCTGCATCTGGCCAAGCATGTCCGTGCGGCCCGCGAGGAGCGGGTGCTGATCACCACCGAGGAGATCCACGAACTGTTCGCCGGGGTGTCCAACACCATCGACCGCGATCTCGCCCTGTTCGACAAGCGGATCGACAAGGCGATCGACAAGCTGGAGGAGATCGAGATCCTCCGCCGGCATCGGGACGATCCGGACACGTTCACCGTCAGCCCGGCGATCACCGCGATCATGACCGCCTCGGTGATCACCGATCTGCAGCGCCAGTTCGAGCAGTTCATCGGTTCCGGGGAGGAGCCGGCCGATGCCGACCCCGGCGGCGACGGGGGCAGATCCGTCGGCGTCGACGGGGAGGGTCATGTCGGCGACGACGACTACCGCGATCCCGGCAGCTCCGGGACCGATACCGCCGGCACCCATCACGCCGACACCGACGATGACGACGACACCGACGACGCAGACGAAGGAGACGAATGGTGAGCAACCGGGTCGACCAGTTCCACCTGTCCCGGCTCCAGCTGATCAACTGGGGTGTCTTCGACGGCTACCACTCGATTCCGTTCAGCACCAACGGTTCTCTGATCACCGGCTCGTCCGGTAGTGGTAAATCCTCACTGCTGGATGCGATCTCGCTGGCGTTCCTGCCCGACCACCGCCGCAACTTCAACGCCTCAGGTGACGCGACCGCCGCCGGTGCGGCCAGCGGCAAGCGCACCGTCGGCAAGTACGTGCGCGGTGCGTGGGGTGAGCGTCGTGACGGCGTCACCGCGACCCGCGAGATCATGTATCTGCGCGGCACCGGCCCGGCCTGGGCGGCGATCTCGGTCACCTACACCTCCGATTCGGGGACCTCGATCACCGGCCTGGTGCTCAAGTGGCTGGCCGCGGGCAAGATGACCGACGCGCACAGCGCCTACTTCATCGCCGACGGCGACGTCGACATCGTCGACGTGTGCAACGAGTGGGCCCAGGGCAACCACAACTCGGCGCGGCTGCGTGAGCGTGGCTGGCGTGGCGGACCGGGGGAGGGCAAGTACCTGGCCTCGCTGTACTCGCTGATCGGCATCCGCGGTTCCGATGCCGCCCAACAGCTCCTCGGAAAAGCCAAGTCGCTCAAGAGCGTCGGCGGCCTGGCGCAGTTCGTGCGCGAGTTCATGCTCGACGAGCCGACCAGTATCGCCGGGATCAAGGACGCCCTGGACCAGATCGATCCGCTGGTCGAGGCGCGGGAACTGCTCGACGTGGCGCGACGCAAGCGCACCATCCTGGGCAACATCGAGGCCGTCCAGGAGCGTTATGCCACCGAGGCGGCCAAGTTCACCGTCCTCGACACCATCGACACCGCCGCAGTGCGCGCGTACCTGACCAATCTGCGGTTGCGTAACGCCGAGCCGGAGATCGCCGACCTCGACGACCAGATCGCGCGTCTGGACGGCGATCTCGCCGCACTGACCGCCCAACACGATCAGCTGCGCACCGACCACAGTCATCTGTTGTCGCGGATCGCTTCCAGCACAGCCGATCTCGCACCACTGCAGGAACAGCTGGCGTCGGCGCAGAAGTCGGCCAACGAGGTGTCGGTGCGCCGCGCCGCCTATGAGTCCAAGATGTCGGCGCTCGACGTGGAGATCCCCGAGACCGCCGAGGACTTCTGGCAGCTGCGCGAGACGCTGATCGAGGACGCCACCCGTCTCGACGGTCAGCTCGAGGCCGGCAAGCACCACTATGCCGAGGCCCTGGCCGAGGAGGTCACCGCCCGGACCCGCCGTGACGCCGCCTACGAGGAGCTCACCCGCGTCCGGACCGCCGGGTCGGCGCTGCCGCGCGCGGAGCACGAGATGCGTCGTGTGCTGGCCGATGCCCTGCAGATCGACGAGTCCGAGCTGCGGTATGTCGCCGAGATGGTCGAACTCGACCCGGAGCAGGAACGCTGGCGTCCCGCGGTGGAGAAGGTGCTGCGCACCGCGGGCCTGCGCCTGCTGGTACCCGACGACCACTTCCGATCGGCGCTGCGCTTCGTCAACACCCACGACATGCGCGGGCGCATCCAGTTGCACCGCGCCGAGCGCCGGGCCATCCCGGCGGTCGAGCCGGGCACCCTGGGCGCGACACTGCGGGCCGTCGACCCGGACCATCCGAGTTCGGCGGAGGCGCTGGCGATCCTCGGTCGCCTGGGCAACTACGCATGCGTCGACTCCCCGGCGGACTTCGCCGAGCACACCAAGGCGGTCACCGATCAGGGTCTGCGCAAGGACTCGGCGAAGCTCGCGATCAAGGACGACCGGCAGGTCCTGCGCGCCTCGCAGTACATCTTCGTCGGCAACGTCGACGCCAAGATCGCCGCCCTGCAGGAAGAGCTCGACCAGGAGGAGAAGACGCACGAGGCGGCACAGCTCGCCAGTGCATCGCTGGAGGCCGAACGCACCGACAAGGCCCGCCGTCGCGACGCCTACCGGGCGGTGTGCGAGCAGTTCACGCAGTGGACCGAGATCGACGTCGACACCGCCGACGACCGGGCCGAGCGTCTCAACGATCAGTACGAGCTGCTGATGGAGGACAACCCCGACATCGAGGCCCTGCAGCGCAAGGCCGAGGAGATCTGGGAGCAGGTCCGTGCGGCGATCTCGAAGGCCGCGCTGGTCCGCGACCGGATCGCCACCCATGACCACCGCCGTACCGCGCTGCTCGACCTCGTCGACCGGATCAGGCCCGAGGACATCCCGGCAGCCGCCGAGACCGCCCTCGACACCTTCCGCGAGGACTCGCCGGCGACGCTGGACGTGCTCGCGCCCGAACCCTATCGGCAGGAGCTGATGAAGGCCGTGGTCCGGGACCGCGACCGGATGCGCGCCGACGCCCGGCGCTCGCGCGACGAGCTCGCCCGGATCCTCGCCGGCTATGACGAGGAGTTCCCCGACGCCATCCCCAACGACAGCGACGATTTCGACGAACGCATCCACGACTATGTGGCGTTGTGCCGTCGCATCGACGAGCGGGAGCTGCCGTCGGCGTATGAGCGGATGCGCCGCCTGATCACCGAGCAGGCACCCGGTGCGATCCTGAACCTGCACATGGCCGCCGATGCCGAGGAACGACGCATCCTCGACCAGATCGAACGGGTCAACGCCGGTCTGGGATCGGTGGCGTTCAACCGCGGTACCCGGCTGCGGCTGCAGCCGGGTCGCAAGGCGCTGGCCGCGGCCGCCGAACTCACCGAGAAGGCCCGGCTGATCGCGCAGCGCTCCACCGCGGTCGCCTTCGGCGACGAACAGGCGATCCTCGAGCAGTACGCCGACATCCTGATGCTGCGTGAGCGTCTGGCCGGCGGTACCCCGGAAGACCGGCAGTGGACCCGCGACGCGCTCGACGTGCGCAACCGCTTCGACTTCTACTGCGCCGAGCACGATGTGCAGACCGGCGAGACCATCCGCACCTACTCCAATGCCGGGGACAACTCCGGTGGCGAGCAGGAGAAACTGATGGCGTTCTGTCTGGCCGGTGCTCTGAGTTTCAACCTGGCCAGCCCCGACGGGCACGACAACCGGCCGATCTTCGCGCAGTTGATGCTCGACGAGGCGTTCTCGAAGTCGGATCCGCAGTTCGCCCAGCAGGCGTTGTCGGCGTTCCGGAAGTTCGGTTTCCAGCTGATCATCGTGGCGACGGTGCAGAACACCAGCACCATCCAGCCCTACATCGACAACGTGGTGATGGTGTCGAAGACCGAGGACGCGAACGGCCGTCCGGTGGCCACCGCGATGTCGACGTCGATCGGGGCCTTCGCCGATCTGCGGCGGTCGTCGGGAAAGAACCAGCTGATCTGAATCGGCGGCCGGCCCCGGCCGCCGGTCGATCCGAGAGACCAGACGAGCCGGGGTGGGATGTCGCTGACATCCCACCCCGGCTCGTCTCGGTGGACCGGCGGCCGGCGGTCACATGGGCCGGTTGCTGCCCCGGTACTTGCGGTGGTACTCGTCGTAGAGGTCGGAGTTCTTCTCGCGCTCCCGCTTGTTGATCAGGTCGGGATCGAGTCCGTGCTGGGACAGCCGGTAGCGGCGGTAGACACGGTTCAGGGCGATCGAGAAGAAGATGTAGGGGATCAGGATCGGCACGGTCATGTTCGCGCGCACCACCCAGTCGGCGGGGACGAACAGCAACGGGATCAGGATGATCACACAGGGGATCGCCCACCAGGCGACCATGCGGGCGGCCGCTCCCGCGCCCGCGAGGTCGTTGGCCACCCAGGTGCGCATCGAATCGGGGAGCTTGGCCCCGTAGACGTACTTGATGTACTGCAGGCCGTGCGGACGTTCGTCCGTCTCGGGCTCGGCGGCAGGGTTCGTGCGGACCATGCGGATTTCCTCGTTTTCGACCGGTGCTTCGGCTTCCAGTGTCGCAGACCCGGGTGGGGTGCGGTGGCACACCATGACTCAATCGGTAGTGTGCAATTGAATTGTACTCTCGTGATCTGTGGAGATGCACATCGCGCCCCGCACCCGCCCGGGAGGACTACTGGCGGGTCACCGCTTGAGCGGCGAGTAGAACACCAGCCCGTTGCCCTTGTTGTCGTAGACCACCGCACGACGCTCGTGCGCATCGTCGTACGGGCCCTTGACGATCCCGCCGCCGCTGGCCTCGATCGCCTTCGCCGCGGCGTCGACGTCGGAGGTCTTGATCCCGACGACCACCTGCCCGGGGATCGGATGGTCGATCTCGGTCGCCAGGGCCAGGGTCACCGCACCGCCGTCGAGCGCCGCGAAATGTGCGCCGTCGCGGAACTTGAGGGCCATACCCAGGGTGTCGCCGTAGAACTTGATCGACTCGTCCAGGTCGTCGGTCGACAGGACGATCATGCGGACTTCGTGCTCACTCATCGAGACTCCTTCTGTGACAGGACGTCTCCCAGCCTAGGCCGCGCCGGTCCGATACCGACAGGCCTCGGCGCGGAATTGGTCCAGAGGTCCCGGGTGCCGTACCCGGGGTGACGACGCCTCAGAGGCGGTGGTGCTCGTGGGTGATCGGGTAGAGCACGTCGACGTCGACCGCCGACGGGGCGTCGGACCGGTTGCGGCGGATGTTCCAGATCAGGACCACCAGGGTGCCGAGTCCGGCGTACAGCCCCAGGCACACCCACGCGGTGGTGCTGGTGGCCGCCGGGAAGTACAGCGAGTTGCGGATCAGCTGGGCGCCGCCACCGGTGGGCAACCATTCACCGAGCCCCGCCCAGAATCCGGGCAGGAAGGTCCACGGGATCGACGCCCCCGAGATGGTCGCACCGATCAGGAAGTAGAAGCCGCCGGCAAGGGAACCGATGGGGCCGAACAGCGTGACGAAGCCTGCGGTGGATCCGGTGATGGCCAGCGACACCAGGAAGTAGGTCCAGAACAGGGTGAGGGTGTCGGCGGAGCTGCCGATCCCGAAGAACGACGAGAACAACAGCACGATCAGCGCCGACGCCACCGCATAGGCCAGGAGCGCGCCGACGTGCCCGAGGCCACGACGCACCGAACGGGGCACCCGGGGCATCAGGCGGCCGATTCCGAGTGAGGCGATGCTGCCGCCGAGGGAGAGCACCTGGAGGATGTAGCCGAGGGAGGCGCCGTTGATGTCGTCGTCGGACAGGGCGACGACGTCGTCGGGGAGGGTCTGTGGCAGCCCTTGTTGCCGATTGATCTCGGCGGCAAGGGTTTTGATGGTTCCGGCCGGTAGTGCGCCGCCGGCCCCGGCGGTGATCGCCACGACCCCGTCGGCCGTCAGGTCCAGACCGCCGGCCACCTCGCGGGTACGGATGGCCTCGGTGAGTGCCGCGCGATCGGGGTAGGTGGTCGTGGCGAAAGAACCGTCGGCCTGGAGCTGCGTGGTGAGGGTCTCGGTGTGGGCGGCGGGCCCGACGAGCCCCACGGGCAGGTCGCGCGGCGACGGGGAATGCCCGACGCCGAGATAGAACGAACCGAGCCCCAGCTGGATCAGGGCACCGGCGAAGACGACGGCGACGAGCAGTCGTCGATACCGAGCGCCGAACGACAGGGGTTCGGTGGAGGTCAAGGACATGCGGGAGTTCCCTTTCGCGGACGCCGACGGATGTGGTTCAGGCGGCGTCGAGAACGGCGAGGTGGCCGGTGACGGCCACCGAGATCTGGGTCCGGACATCGGCGATGGTGTCGCGGTCGGGGTAGGAATGGGTCGAGCGCCCGGCGATGGCCAGGTGTACGACGCCGAAGATCATCCGCGCGGTCAGCAGCGCACGGTCGGGGTCGGACACCAGGCCGTGGGCGTCGGCGTCGTCGATGAGCCGTTGCGCGATGTGCGCCTCGAGGTCGCCGACCAGGGCCAGACCTTCCTCGCGATAGCGGTCACCGGACACGCCGAACAGCAGTTCCCGCTGGTAGCTGCATCCGTTGGCCGGGTCGGAGTCCACATAGGCGAGCACCGGACCGACCATCGCCAGGATCGCCTCGGCGGTGTCCGGGATGTCTGCCGCGGCTGCCACACCGGCATCGATGGCGGCCCGGAAGTCTCCGTTGAGCACCATCAGCAGCAGCTCGCTCTTCGACGACGCGTACCGGAACACCGTGCCCGCGGCGACGTCGGCGCGGTCGGCCACCTGACTGGTCGAGACCGCCTCGAACCCCTGCTGGGCGAACAGATCGGCGGCAGCACGAAAGATCCGTTCGTGCTTGTCGCGCATGTTCCGCACCCGACGACCGGGTGAGGGTGTGGACGTGGGTGTCACCAGATCTCCCTCCAGCGATGATCGATGATCGTACTCATTGCTGAGTTTAGTCATTATTCGCTGGGGATCCGCAACGCGCACGATCGGTGGACCGGTTCGGGGCGGCGTCGGCGATCACCACAGATACGAGAACCGCCGCGGCCGTGGTGGCCGCGGCGGTTCTCGCGGTGTCGGGGTGCGCGGTCCGGCCCTGCCGGGTCGGACCGCGAGCCGAGATCAGTCGGGCACGGGGATCAGCCCTGTACCGAGATCAGCCCTGTACCGAGCTCAGTGCCTCGTTGAAGATGGCGCTCGGCCGCATCACGGCGGCGAGCTTCTCGGCGTCGGGGGCGTAGTACCCGCCGATGTCGACCTGATCGCCCTGGACCTTGTTCAGCTCCTCGACGATCGCCGACTCCTGAGCGGCCAGGGTGGCGGCCAGCGGGGCGAACTTCGCCGCGAGGTCGGCGTCCTCGGTCTGCTCGGCGAGGGCCTGTGCCCAGTACATCGCCAGGTAGAACTGGCTGCCGCGGTTGTCGAGCTCGCCGGTGTTGCGCGAGGGACCCTTGTTGTTCTCCAGCAGCTTGCCGGTCGCACTGTCGAGGGTCTTGGCCAGGATCAGCGCCTTGGCGTTGTCGGTCTTGCGGCCGAGGTCCTCGAGGCTCACCGCGAGCGCCAGGAACTCGCCGAGGGAGTCCCACCGCAGGTGGTTCTCCTCGATGAGCTGCTTGACGTGCTTGGGCGCCGAGCCACCGGCACCGGTCTCGTACAGGCCACCACCGGCCATCAGCGGCACGATCGAGAGCATCTTGGCGCTGGTGCCCAGCTCCAGGATCGGGAACAGGTCGGTGAGGTAGTCACGCAGGATGTTGCCGGTCGCCGAGATGGTGTCCAGGCCGCGGATCAGGCGCTCCATGGTGTACCGGATGGCACGGACCTGCGACATGATCTGGATGTCCAGACCGTCGGTGTCGTGATCCTTCAGGTAGGTGTGCACCTTGGCGATCAGCTCGTTCTCGTGCGGGCGGTACGGATCGAGCCAGAACACCACCGGCATACCGGATTCGCGCGAGCGGGTGACGGCGAGCTTCACCCAGTCGCGGATGGGGGCGTCCTTGACGATGCACAGACGCCAGATGTCACCCTCTTCGACGTCCTGGGTCAGCAGCACCTCGCCGGTGGCGTTGTCGGTGATGTTGGCGACACCGGCCGCCGGGACCTCGAAGGTCTTGTCGTGGGAGCCGTACTCCTCGGCCTTCTGTGCCATCAGGCCGACGTTGGGGACGGTGCCCATGGTGGTCGGGTCGAAGGCACCGTTGGTCTTACAGAAGTTGACCATCTCCTGGTAGATGCGGGAGAAGGTGGACTCCGGGTTGACCGCCTTGGTGTCCTTCGGGCGTCCGTCGGCGCCGTACATCTTGCCGCCGGCGCGGATCATGGCCGGCATCGAGGCGTCGACGATGACGTCGCTGGGCGAGTGGAAGTTGGAGATGCCGCGGGCCGAGTCGACCATCGCCAGCTCCGGGCGGTGCTCATGACACTTGTGCAGGTCGTCGACGATCTCCTCGCGCTTGGACGCGGGCAGGGTCTCGATCTTGGCGTACAGGTCCGACAGGCCGTTGTTGACGTTGACGCCGAGCTCGTCGAAGAGCTCACCGTGCTTGGCGAAGGCCTCCTTGTAGAAGGTGCGCACCGCGTGGCCGAAGACGATCGGGTGGCTCACCCGCATCATGGTGGCCTTGACGTGCAGGGAGAACATGACGCCGGTCTTGTAGGCGTCTTCCATCTGCTCTTCGTAGAACTCGATGAGCGCCGTCTTGCTCATGAACATGCTGTCGATGACGTCGCCGTCGGTCAGCGACACCTCGGGCTTGAGCACCACGGTCTCGCCGGCGGCGGTGAGCAGCTCCATCCGGACCTTGCGGTCGCCCTTGACCGTCATCGACTTCTCGCCGTGATAGAAGTCGCCCTCACGCATGTGTGCGACGTGCGTACGCGAGGCCATCGACCACTTGCCCATGCTGTGCGGGTGCTTGCGCGCATACTCCTTGACCGCCTTGGGGGCGCGGCGATCGGAGTTGCCTTCGCGCAGAACCGGGTTCACCGCACTGCCGAGGCACTTGGTGTACCGGGTGCGGATCGCCTGCTCTTCCTCGGTCTTCGGATTGTCCGGGAAATCGGGGATGTCGTATCCCTTGCCCTGCAGTTCCTTGATGGCGGCGTGCAGCTGCGGCACCGATGCGCTGATGTTGGGCAGCTTGATGATGTTGGTGTCGGGGTCCTGGGTCAGCCGGCCGAGCTCGGCCAGGTTGTCGGTGACCTTCTGCTCGTCGGTCAGACGCTCGGGGAACTCGGCGAGAATACGTGCGGCCACCGAGATGTCACTGGTCGCGACATTGATGTCGGCGGCATCGGCGAAGGTGCGAATGACCGGCAGGAATGCGTGCGTCGCCAGCATCGGCGCCTCGTCGGTGAGTGTGTAGATGATGGTCGGCTTTTCCTGGGTCATGTTCCGCCTTCGCCTCGTAATCGTCACGCGACGTCGCGGTCCGTGTTGCCCGACGTCGCCTACTTGTCGCCGTGGTCCGTGTTGCCCCGGCGACATCCAGTATCTCGTATCACGTCCGGGGGAGCACAGTGCGCTCCTCGGTCGGATTCCGGCGCAGGTCTTGTCACGCCGGGATGTCAAGCGTAGCTTGACATCCATGGCCGCGCCGTTCACACCGGACCATCTCGGCACCGGGTTGATCGTCGACATCGCCCCGGCGGTGTCGGCGGTGGTCGCCGCCGCCTCGGCCGAGGCCGCGCGTTGCGCCGCCGAGCTCATCGGGGCCGACCCCGCAGATCCCACCGGTACCGACCCGGCCACGCCGGACGTCCACGCCGACGCGAAGGCGCTGGCGACGCAACTGGTGCGGTTGCGCATCGAGCTCGCCGCCGGACTCGACCCGATCGACACGGTCGTCGTCCTGCGTCGCGGGGAGGTCACCTGGGCGGCGATCGCCCAGGCCGCCGGCACGTCGCGGCAGGCCGCCCACGAGCGGTGGGGACGTCGCGTGCGCGAGGAACTCGACGGCCAGGACTCCGACGACTGACCGCCGGTTTCCGGCCACCGCCCGTGCGACCCCCAGACGATCCACCCCGCAGACGAGCCACCCCACACACGACGATGCCCGGCCGGTGCTCGACCGGCCGGGCATCGTCTGTGAGATGACCGTCGTCCGTGGGGAAGGGACGGGGTGTCCCGCGCCTACCCGGACTCAGTTCGAGTAGTCGTAGAAACCCTTGCCGCTCTTCTTGCCGAGGTAGCCGGCCTCCACCATGCGCTGCAGCAGGGGCGGCGGGGCCAGGTGCGGCTCGCGGAACTCCTGGTAGAGCGACTCCGCCACGTCGAGGACGACGTCGAGGCCGACGGTGTCGCTGAGGGTCAGCGGGCCCATCGGGTGGGCGCAGCCGTTGACCATGCCGGCGTCGATGTCCTCCTTGGTGGCATATCCGCTCTCGTACATGCGGATCGCGCTGACCAGGTAGGGGATCAGCAGGGCGTTGACCACGAACCCGCCGCGGTCGCCGGCGGCGATGGTGCGCTTGCCGAGGTGATCGCGGGCGTATTCGGTGACCTTCTCGATCGCGGTCGGCGAGCTGGCCAGGCTGGAGATGATCTCCACCAGGGGCATCACCGGCACCGGGTTGAAGAAGTGCACACCCACCACACGGCTCGGGTCGGCGACGTCCTTGGCGATTCGGATGATCGGGATCGACGAGGTGTTGGTGGCCAGGATCGCCTCGGGCGAGGTCACCTTGTCCAGCTCGGCGAAGAAGCCCACCTTCAGCGACTCGATCTCCGGCAGCGCCTCGATCACGAGTTCACGATCGGCGAAGTCGCCGATCGAGGTGGTCAGAGTGAGACGCGAGAGTGCTTGCTGCGCATCGTCTTCGGAGATCTTGCCCCGGCTGACGCCGCGGCCCAGCGACTTCTCGATGCGGGCGCGCGCACCGTCGGCCGCGGCCTGGTCGCGCTCGAGCACCAGCACGTCGTCGCCCGCACGGATGGCGATCTCGGCGATTCCGGCACCCATGGTGCCACCGCCGACCACTCCGAGCTGTGTCATGAAAAGCCTCCCGATATCGGTGTTGGATCGTGGGCAACGTTAGTCCGTCAGAGCGTCCCCCGTGCGCGGCGTCCCCCATGCGCACGGATGGCCGCCGGCACCACCTCCCGGCGGCAGGTGCGACGCAGGTCACGACACCCGCCTCGACGGCCCACGAGGCACTGTCGGAAAATCTGGGGCGGCATTCGATCGAGGAGAAGTGAGGCCATGGCAGACGTGTCGTATGTGATCGCCGGTTCGGAGTCGACCGGCGGCGCCGGGATCCAGGCGGATCTGCGCACCTTCGCGCAGTTGGGCACCTACGGGGTGGGCACGCTCACCTGCGTGGTGTCCTTCGACCCGAAGGACGGGTGGGGTCACCGTTTCGTCCCGATCGACGGGTCGGTGATCGCCGACCAGATCGAGGCCGCCACCACCGCCCACGAGCCCGAGGTGGTCAAGGTCGGCATGCTCGGTACCCCGGCGACGATCGACGTGGTCGCCGATGCACTGGCCGCGCGCACGTGGCGTCATGTGGTGGTCGATCCGGTGCTGATCTGCAAGGGGCAGGAACCCGGTGCCGCCCTCGACACCGACAACGCCCTGCGCTCCCGCATCCTGCCGCTCGCGACCGTGGTGACCCCGAACCTGTTCGAGGCCGCGACCCTGGCCGGGATGGACTCGCTGACCACGATCGACGATCTGGCCGAGGCCGCCAAGCGGATCGCCGACCTGGGGCCGCGCCACGTCATCGTCAAGGGCGGCGTCGGACTGGCCGGACCGGACGCCGTCGACGTGGTCTTCGACGGCACCGAGATCACCGTGCTCAGCGCACCGAAGGTGGGCGAGGAGCGTGTATCCGGCGCCGGCTGCACCTTCGCCGCGGCGACCACCGCCGAACTGACCAAGGGCGCCGACGTCCTGGACGCCGCACGGACCGCCAAGCAGTTCACCCACGAGGGCATCGTCGGCCGGCTGGCGTCGCATGTGCCGTTCGACGCGGTGTGGCGGCGCGGCTGAGCCCGGACCGTTCCGCCGCCCGGCCCCGCCGGTCTACTCGCCGGTAGGGGCCGGAATGCCGGATTCTGTGCTGTGTACCACACACGGCGCGTCGGATCCGTACTCGCGCGTAGCGAAACAATTCGCAAGAATCGATCGGGCCCGCCCACTGTTGTCCCGGTCCGCCGACCGGGACCTGCCGAAATGCGGTCCGACGCCCCCGTCGGATCGCAGCGCGACCGTCGCGCGGCCGAACCCGGGCGGGAGACGAAGGAGGGATATCGGTGGTGTTTGCACGTATTGCCGTCGTGAACCGCGGTGAGGCCGCCATGCGACTCATCCACGCCGTTCGGGCGTTGTCCGCGGAGACCGGACAGCCCATCGAGGTCATCGCGCTGCACACCGATGTGGACCGCAATGCGACGTTCGTCCGTGAGGCCGACGTAGCCTACGACTTGGGGCCGGCCGCCGCGCGGCCCTACCTGAACCTGGAGATCCTCGAGCACGCCCTGCTCGAGACCGGCGCCGACGCGGCGTGGGTCGGTTGGGGCTTCGTCGCCGAGGATCCCGCATTCGCCGAGTTGTGCGACCGCATCGGTGTCACCTTCGTCGGACCGTCGGCCGAGGCGATGCGCAAGCTCGGCGACAAGATCGGCGCCAAGCTGATCGCCGAGGAGGTCGGCGTCCCGGTTGCCCCGTGGAGCCGCGGACCCGTCGACACCATCGACGACGCGCTCACCTCCGCTGCGCAGGTCGGCTACCCGCTGATGCTCAAGGCGACCGCCGGAGGCGGTGGCCGCGGTATCCGCGTGATCACCAGCGACGACGACCTGCGCGACGCCTTCGACCGCACCCGCGACGAGGCCGCCCGCGCCTTCGGCAGCGGCGTGGTGTTCCTGGAGCGTCTGGTCACCGGTGCCCGCCACGTCGAGGTACAGGTGATCGCCGACGGGCAGGGCACCGCCTGGGCCCTCGGCGTCCGCGACTGCTCGGTACAGCGCCGCAACCAGAAGATCATCGAGGAGTCGGCCTCGCCGGTGCTCGCCCCCGAGCAGGTCGCCGAGCTCAAGACCTCGGCCGAGCGTCTCGCGGTCGCCGTCGGCTACTGCGGCGCGGCCACCGTCGAGTTCCTGTACCACCCCGGTGAGCGCCTGTTCGCCTTCCTCGAGGTCAACACCCGCCTGCAGGTGGAGCACCCGATCACCGAGATCACCACCGGCTTCGACCTGGTCCGCGCCCAGCTGCGCGTCGCCGGGGGCGAGAAGCTGACCGGTGAGGCACCCCTCGAGCGTGGGCATGCCATCGAGGCCCGGCTCAACGCCGAGGACCCCGACCGCGACTTCGCGCCCGCCCCGGGCCGGATCGAGCGGCTCGAGCTACCCGCAGGACCCGGTATCCGCGTCGACACCGGAGTCAGCGAGGGCGACACCATCCCCGCCGACTTCGACTCGATGATCGCCAAGGTCATCGCCTACGGCCGCAACCGTGACGAGGCGCTGGGCCGGCTGCGCCGCGCGATGGCCGAGACCCGCGTCATCATCGAGGGCGGCTCGACCAACAAGAGCTTCGTGCTCGAACTGCTCAACCAGCCCGAGGTGATCGACGGCAGCGCCGACACCGGCTGGATCGACCGCGTCCGCGAAGAGGGCCGCCTGGTCGCCAACCGGCACTCCGCGGTGGCCCTGGCCGCCGCCGCGATCGAGACCTACGAGGAAGAAGAGGGCGTCGAGCGTCACCGCCTGCTGTCCACCGCCGCCGGTGGCCGCCCGCAGGTCCAGCACGACAGCGGACGTCCGCTCGACCTGAAGCTGCGTGGGGTGGGGTACCGCGTGCGCGTGGCCCGCATCGGTGCGCACCGCTTCCGTGTCGGCATCGAGGCCGGCGAGCTCACCCGCACCGCCGACGTCGACATCGAGCGATTCGACACCCACACCTCCCAGATGGTCCTCAACGGCGTCCGCTACCGCCTGGTGACCGGCACCCACGGGCCGATCCACCTGGTCGACGTCGACGGTGTGACCCACCGTGTCAGCCGGGACGAGGGCGGTGTGGTGCGCGCCCCGGCGCCTGCGCTGGTCGTGGCCACCCCGCTGTCGGTCGGCGACGAGGTCGAGGCCGGCGCCCCGGTCCTGGTCCTGGAGTCGATGAAGATGGAGACCCTGGTCCGTGCGCCGTTCCGCGCGCGGCTCAAGGAGTGCGTGGTCTCGGTGGGCACCCAGGTCGAGACCGGCGCGCCGCTGCTGCGTCTGGAACCGATCGTCGACGACGCCGAGGACGAGACCCCCGAGGTCTCCGAGGCCGTCGAGATCGAGCTGCCCGACGCCCCGGTGGACGTCTCCGCCGAGGACCGCACCAGCCGTGGTCTGGAAGACCTGCGCAGCCTGCTGCTCGGCTACGACGTCGATCCGCACGACCGCACCCGGCTGCTCAACGACTACCTGACCGCCCGTGCGACGGTGATCGAGGACGGACGTCGTCCGCTGGCCGACGAGCTCGAACTCATCACGGTGTTCGCCGATCTGGCCGACCTGAGCAAGAACCGCCCGTCGGAGGAGAACCTCGGCGACGAGCACGTGCACTCGTCGCGTGAGGGATTCCACACCTACCTGCAGAGCCTCGACGTGGAGCGTGACGGCCTGCCGGCCACGTTCCACGCCCAGCTGGGCCGGGCGCTGGCGCACTACGGTGTGCACGACCTCGAGCGCAGCCCGGAACTGGAGGCGGCGGTCTTCCGCATCTTCCTGGCGCTGCAGAACCCGGCACAGTCGGTCACCGTGATCAGCACACTGCTGCGCGAGTGGCTGCGGGAGCCCACTCCCCGCGACGAGTTGCAGGACGGTGTCGGCAACGCACTCGACCGCCTGGTGGCGGCCACCCAGGTGCGCTTCCCGGTGATCGCCGACCTGACGCGCGGCGTCATCTACGCCTGGTACGGCCAGCCGCTGCTGCGGCGCAACCGCGCCCGCGTCTACCGCGACGTGCGTGAGCACCTGCGCTACCTCGACGCCAACCCGGCCGCCCCGGATCGCGACGAGCGGATCTCGGAGATGGTCAGCAGCACCGAGCCGCTGGTGCGGGTGCTGGTGCAGCGGATGCAGCGTGAGAACGCCGATCCGACGGTGATGCTCGAGGTGCTCACCCGCCGCTACTACGGCAACAAGGGCCTCACCGCGGTCCGCATCGAGAAGCCGGCCGGCGCCACCTTCGTGATCGCCGAGCGTGACGGGAACCACCTCGTCTCGTCGGCGGTCCGGTTCGACGAGCTGGGGTCAGCACTCGGTGAACTCGGCCAGCTCGCCCGCGACACCGCCTCCATCGACGCCGACATCTACCTGAGCTGGGAGGACCAGCCCGACGATTTCGACGCGATGGCCGCAGCCCTCGGCGAGGTCATCGCGGCCGCGGTGCTGCCGTACTCGGTGCACCGGGTGACGATCACCGTCGCCGGCGCCGACGGTGCGTTCATGCATCACCACTTCACCTTCCGTCCCACGGCCACCGGTATGGCCGAGGAGCGGCTGATCCGCGGACTGCACCCGTACATCGCGCAACGGATGCAGATGGAGCGGTTGCGCAAGTTCGACCTCACCCGTCTGCCGTCGTCGGACGACGAGGAGGTGTACCTGTTCCGCTGCGTGGCCAAGGACAACCCGTCCGACGACCGTCTGATCGCATTCGCCCAGGTACGTGACCTCAGCGCCATGCGCGACGAGGACGGCCGGGTGCTCACCCTGCCGACCGCCGAGACCATCCTGGCCTCGTGCGTCGACTCGATCCGCCGCGCCCAGCCGCTCTCCGACCGCAACGCCGACACCAACCGGATCGTGCTCTACATCTGGCCGCCGATGGACCTGTCGGTGGAGAACCTCGACGTGGTGGCCGCACACATCCGCGGTACCGCGGCCGGTGTCGGTCTCGAGGAGGTCCAGGTGATCGCGCGTCGTCGCGATGCCGAGACCAGCGAGCTGAGCAAGGTCTCGATCCGCTTCGCCGCCAACCCGACCGGCAGCTTCGATGCCGTCGTCGAGGAGCCGACCGACGAGCCGATCGAACCGGTCGACGCCTACCGGCAGAAGGTGCTGCGGGCCGCCAAGCGCAACACCGTCTACCCCTACGAGCTGGCCGGGTTGCTCGGCGAGTTCGCCGAGTACGATCTCGACGCCGAGCAGCGGCTGGTGCCGGTCGACCGTCCGAAGGGCCGCAACAGCGCGGCGATCGTGGCCGGCGTGGTCACCACGGTCACCGACAAGTACACGCAGGGCATCACCCGCGTGGTGCTGCTCGGCGACCCGACCAAGTCGCTGGGCGCACTGTCGGAGCCGGAATGTGCACGCGTCATCGCCGCACTCGATCTGGCCGAGTCGATGCAGGTCCCGCTGGAGTGGTACGCCCTGTCCTCGGGTGCCCGCATCTCGATGGACTCGGGTACCGAGAACATGGACTGGGTGGCCCGCGCCCTCAAGCGTGTCGTGGAGTTCACCCAGGCCGGTGGTGAGATCAACATCGTCGTGGCCGGCATCAACGTCGGCGCGCAGCCGTACTGGAACGCCGAGGCGACGATGCTCATGCACACCAAGGGCATCCTGGTGATGACCCCGGATTCGGCGATGGTGCTGACCGGTAAGCAGTCGCTGGACTTCTCCGGTGGCGTGTCGGCCGAGGACAACTTCGGTATCGGCGGATACGACCGTGTGATGGGCCCGAACGGTCAGGCGCAGTACTGGGCGCCGAACCTGGCGGCCGCCCGCGACGTGCTGATGTCGCACTACGACCACACCTACGTGGTTCCGGGCGAGCGCACCCCGCGCCGTGCCCACACCACCGACCCGGTCGAGCGTGACATCTCCGATTTCCCGCACGTGATGGCCGACAGCGACTTCGCCACCGTCGGACAGATCTTCTCGGTCGAGCACAATCCCGACCGCAAGAAGCCGTTCGACATCCGCACCGTGATGCGTGCGGTGGCCGACCAGGACCATGCCGTCCTGGAGCGCTGGGCGGGCATGGCCGACGCCGAGACCGCCGTCGTCTGCGACGTCCACCTCGGCGGGGTGCCGGTGTGCCTGCTGGGCATCGAGTCCCGCGAGGTCGCCCGCCGCGGCTACAAGCCGACCGACGGACCGGACGCCTACACCGCGGGCACGCTGTTCCCGCAGTCGTCGAAGAAGGCGGCCCGGGCGATCAACGTCGCCAGCGGCAACCGTCCGCTGGTGGTGCTGGCCAACCTGTCGGGCTTCGACGGCTCGCCGGAGTCGATGCGCAAGCTGCAGCTGGAGTACGGCGCCGAGATCGGTCGTGCGATCGTCAACTTCCGTGGGCCGATCGTGTTCTGCGTGATCTCGCGCTACCACGGTGGTGCGTTCGTGGTGTTCTCCAAGGCGCTCAACCCGAACATGACCGTGCTGGCGATCGACGGCTCGTTCGCGTCGGTGCTCGGTGGCGCCCCCGCCGCCGCAGTCGTGTTCGCCGGTGAGGTCGCCAAGCGGGTGGCCGCGGATCAGCGGGTACGCGAACTGGAGACCACCCTGGCCGCCTCGTCCGGCGGCGACCGCTCGGCGATCGCCGCCGAGCTCGCCGAGACCAGGCAGTCGGTGCGCGCGGAGAAGATCAGCGAGATCGCCGCGGAGTTCGACGGGGTGCACAGCATCCGCCGCGCCGTGGAGGTCGGATCGGTGGACGCCGTGATCGCCGCCTCGGAGCTGCGTCCGCAGATCATCAGGGCGATCGAGGGCAATCCCGCGTGGTCGGACAGCAACGCCCACGTCGGGGTGTCCTGATCACCTGACCCGACGACTCGGGCCCCGACCTCCTGCGAGGTCGGGGCCCGCTCGCGTTCACCGGGTCCGGCGCGGTCAGTTGCCGTCGAGATCCGGGGGAGTGGTGGTCATCAGACGCGGATCGGGTTGACCGCCCGCAGTTCTGAGCACTCCCAGCACCGCCCTGCCCAACGCGAGGAGTCCGCGCGGTCCGCGCTTGTCGATCCCACCGAGGAGCTGCTTGACGATGGTCAGCTGGTCGAAGTAGATCCGTTCGGTGACGAGGTTCTCGTTCTCGTCGAAGATGAAGTACGCGGTCATCCGCGTCCGATGCCGCGACCCGGTGGGCGGGATCTTGCCGAGGTACCCCTTCTGGGTGCCGAGCAGCCAGAACTCGACGATCACCGCATCCACGCTGTGCCGGAACGCGATCAGTTCGTGGTCCTGATCGGGGAAGGCCACGCGGGTGTCGTGGTAGTAGCCGCGGACGTCCGAGTCGCCGTCGTGCACCAGCATCTGGGCGATCAGCTCGTAGTGCGGATGCGGGAACGTCGACAGCGTCGCGTCCCAGTCCTGGGCCACCTCGTCGTGGAAGTGATCGAGGACCAGCTTCTCCCGCGCGCGCAGCACGTCTTCGGGCGGCAGGGTGAATCGTGATCGCATGGGTCTCCTGTGATCGTCGTGAGCGGGCCGTGACCTAAATACCCACACCGTGGGTAATATGCGTCACAGACTAGCGCCGACCTGATGACCGAGGCAACACCATCGGGCAGAATTGTCCGGCGTGACCACCACCTCGGGACCACGCCGTGGCCGACCCCCCAAGGGCGAGTCGGGGCTCACCCGTACGGCGATCGTCACCGCGACCCTCGCCGCGATCGACCGCGACGGCGTATCGACGGTGGGCATGCGGTCGATCGCGCGTGCACTCGGGGTGGACCCGAAGAGCCTCTACAACCACGTGCACGGGCTCGACGGACTGCTCGACGCCGTCGCCGAACATGTCCTCGGCTCCGTCGAGCTGCCGCAGGTCACCGGCGACCTCACCACCGACCTCACCGCGGTTGCGTACGCCTTCCGTGCAGCGGCGCTCGCGCATCCACACGCGGCGGCGCTGGTGCTCACGCGTCAACTCGACTCAGTCGAGGGTCTGGCGCCGGTGCAGCTGGTGCTCGCCACCCTGCGCGACGCGGGTTGTCCCGCCGAGGAGTCCGTCCACATCCTGCGCGCCCTGCTGGCGGCGGTGATCGGTGCGCTGTTGCGTGAGGTCGAGGCCGGCCCGACCTTCGGCTCCACCCTCGCCGCAGATGTCGCGAGAAGAACTGCAGCCCTGGCTGATTCGGGATTCCCTGCGGTCGCCGAGGCCGCGCCGTTCATCGCTCGGTTCGACGGTCCCGCCGAGTTCGAGTACGCGGTGGGATTCGCGATCGATGCAGTCCGTGCACGGCTGCGACGCGACTCCGATGCCTCGGGTTCCCGAATCCGGCATCCAGACCACTGACCTGCACCTATCCTGAGCCGAGGCCCGGCAACCGGCCACAGGGGCCCGGATCGTCATCGCAGTCGGATGACCAGGAGGCCGCCGATGCGTTCGCAACCGTCGACGTCATCCGACGATCCCCGGTGCGTCCGCCGGATGTCGAAGGACCATCACACCGTGGGACGAGAAGAGGTCCGCACCTTCGCCCGCGTGGTCCACGACTGGAATCCGCTCCACCACCGGGAGGCGGCCGCCCACGCGGCCGGACATCGCGCCCTGCAGGCGCCGCTGACGTACGCGGCGGCCATCGCGGGACCCATGGAACAAGCCGACCTCCTCGCCGATCTGCCGGGCGGATACGACCTTTCGCAGCTGCTACACGTCAAGGAGCGGCACATCTACCACCAACCGGTCTACGTCGGTGACCGACTCTGGCGCGTGTCGTGGGTGAAGTCCTATCGCCCGTCCGAGCGTGCCGACGTCATCGTGATCGAGAACCAGTTCGTCCGCGCCGACGGCGAGGTCGTGCAATCGATGTGGACCTCACTGCTCGGGCGCAGCGGCGGTGGCGTCGACCCCGACATCGTGCGGGCGGCCCATCAGGTGATGGCGGTCGTGCCGGACATGCCCGAGACCGTCCGCATCGGCCCCGATCCGGACGCCCTCCGTGAACCCGGCGACTTCCGGCCACCCGGCCCGGCGACCACCTGCGCCAACAAGTGGGAACGCGGAATGTTGTTGCCCGAGCACACCTTCGAGATCTCGCGCACCGATCTCGTGCTCTACTCGGGCGTCTCGGCAGACCCGAACCCGGTGCACTTCAGCGAGCACCTCGCCCGGCTCGCCGGGCTCGAGACCGTCGTTGCCCAGGCGATGCTGACGATGGCGCTCGGCGGCGCCTATCTCGGGACACTCGTCGGCGACCCGGCGTCGGTGCGAGAGTACCGCGCTCGTTTCACCAGTCCGGTCTACCTCCGCGCGACCGAGCGGGCGACGCTGAGATTCGGCGCGAAGGTCAGACATCGCGACCCCGAGAGCGGGAGGGCCGAGCTGAGCATCACCGCCACGCACGATGGGCGGAGGATCTTCGGACGATGTTCTGCGACGGTGGATCTGCGCTAGGGCCCCACGGGAGGGTGGCCCCGGTCCCGCTCGTTCTCGGGGTGACGGTCACCGCTCCCCGGTGACGTGCCGGTCGGCGACGTCGAGTGCCCGGTCGAGGATCTCCAGCCCGGCCCGCGCCTCGTCGGCGGTGACGGTGCACGGCGGGACGACGTGGATACGGTTGTAGTTGGCGAACGGCAACAACCCGGCCGACTTGCAGGCTGCGATGGTCTCGGTCATCGCCGGGCTGCTCGAACCGTAGGGCGCCAGTGGTTCACGGGTCGCGCGATCGGCGACCAGCTCGACCGCCCAGAACACACCGACACCACGCACCTCGCCGACACTGGGATGCCGATCGGCGAGTTCGCGCAGGCCGGGGCCGATCACCTCGGCACCGATCGTGGCCGCGTTCTCGACGATCTGCTCGTCTTCCATCGCGCGGATGGTGGCGACTGCTGCCGCGGTCGCGAGCGGATGACCGGAGTAGGTCAGTCCGCCGGGATAGGCGCGGTGGGCGAAGGTCTCGGCGATCGCGGTGTTGATCACCACACCGCCGAGGGGGACGTATCCGGAGTTGACGCCCTTGGCGAAGGTGATCAGATCCGGGGTGACGTCGCCGTGTTCGAACGCGAACCACCGTCCGGTGCGGCCGAATCCGGCCATCACCTCGTCGGCGATGAACACGATGCCGTGGCGGTCACAGATCTCTCGCACGCCGGTGAGATAACCGGGCGGCGGGACCATGATCCCGGCGGTACCGGGCACCGACTCCAGGATGATCGCCGCGATCGTGCCCGAACCCTCCATGGCGACGACCTGCTCGAGGTGCGCGAGTGCGCGCTCGCACTCCTGCTGCTGCGTCTCGGCATGGAACTGCGAACGGTACAGGAACGGCCCGAAGAAGTGGACGACGCCGCGGGTACCGGAGTCGGTCGCCCAGCGCCGCGGGTCGCCGGTGAGGGCCACGGCGGTGTCGGTGCCACCGTGGTACGAGCGGTAGCGCGACAGCACCTTCGGCCGGCCGGTGTGCAGTTTGGCCATCCGCACCGCGTGTTCGACGGCGTCGGCGCCGCCGTTGGTGAAGAACACCTTGTCCAGGCCGGCGGGGGTGTGGGTGGTGATCAGCCTCGCCGCCTCCGACCGCGCGTCGTTGGCGTGATGCGGGGCGACGGTGCACAGTTTGGCCGCCTGCGCCGCGATCGCCTCGACCACCTTCGGGTGCTGATGGCCGATGTTGGTGTTCACCATCTGCGAGGAGAAGTCCAGCAACCGCTTTCCGTCACCGTCCCACACATACGATCCCGCCGAGGCGGTGATCGTCATCGGCGAGATCTCGGCCTGTGCCGACCACGAGTGGAAGACGTGGGCACGGTCGAGCTCGTAGGCCCGAGCCGCCTCGGCCCTGGCGTCGGCCGCCGAGAGCCCGTTGGGCAGCGTCGGGGCTTCGTCGTCGATGAGGGTCATGGCCACGCTCCGTACACGGTGATTCGGGTAGTCGCCGTCATCCTAAGGGGACAGCCCGTCGTCCGCGGGATCGAGGGCGCCCCCGCGCGTTGGCGGCTTCGGCCCCGCTCGCGATCTCAGGGCCGATCGTGATGATGGCGAGCCGAGGCCCAGCCCGCGTAGTCGTGCATCCAGTCATCGACGTGGACACCGGAGGTATGCCTCCACTGCACGGTGTCGGCGGAGGCGTCCCGGTCCAGGGCGGCGAGTGCCGAGAGGGCGAGGCACAGCACCGCCACACCCACTGCGACCATGACCGCCACCCGGAGCCGACCGGGCCTCACCAGGACAGCCCCCGAGTGGATCGGGCCGGCGAACATGTCCTCACGCACCGACGCCCACCTCCGTTCCGGTTCGTCCCCCGGTACGGTCGACCCCGGTGACCGAGAGGTAGGCAACGAGTACCACCATCACGGCCAGGAACACCACATTGGTCACCGTCGTACCGAACCCCAGCCCCCCGGCCGTGGGCGACTGGGTCAGAAGGTCACCGAGCGAGGCCCCCAGCGGTCTGGTCACGACGTATGCGGCCCAGAACGCGACGACCGCCGGCAGCCCGAATGAACGGTGTGCCACCGCGATCGCGACGATCACCAGTGCGAAGACCGCCGCCGACAGCCGGTAGCCCAGGTCGAGCCGTTCGGCGATCAGGTCACCCGCAGCGGTGCCCAGCGCGAAGGTCACCAGGATCGCGAGCCAGTAGAAGGCCTCACGCCGCACGGTGCGGATCGAGTGGATCGACAACGTGCGCTCCACCCGATACCACGCGGCGAACACGAGCATCAGCGCCACGGCGAACACCGTCGTCGAGGTGATGAGCGGAACACCCCACGAATCGGTGAGGGTGTCGGTGACGAGCGTGCCGGTCACACTGATGACCAGGACGGTCCACCAGTACACGACAGGGATGTAGCGCCGCACCGAGAACTGGACGATCAGCGCGATCACGGCCAGCACGAGGGTCACGATGGTGGTGGTGCGCAGCCCCGCACCCAGGGTCATGTTCAGATAGTCGGCCGCGGTCTCACCGACCGTGGTGGCGAGGATCTTGATGATCCAGAAGAAGATGGTGATCTCGGGGACCTTGTTGGCCCGCAACACCGTCCACACCGGGGTGCCGACGGCGGCGGTACGGTCGTCTCCACACGGGCTCATCTACTGCCTCCCCGCTCAGCGCAACACCGCGCGATGGCGGGCGGCGTCCGGTCCGGGTGCGGCACCCGGCAACAACTTCCGCGCCGCCGACGGCGCATGCGGACCGAACCTGGCCAGCACCGCGACGCTCAGTTCCGTGACGGTCACGCCGACCGCCACCCCCAGTGCCGCTCCGGCCACCACATCGCTCACCCAGTGCACACCGAGATACAGACGCGTACCCGCGGCGACCACGACGACCACGGTCGCCAGGAACCACGCGACCATCCGCGTCGACCGCCGGGCCCGATCGGTGACGAGCACCACCAGCGCACAGACCAGGGCGGTGGTCCCGGTGACGTGTCCGGACGGATACGAGTAGGTCATCTCGAGCACTCCGAGCTGATCGAGCGCCGGGGGCCGGTGACGGGACACGATCAGCTTGGCCACCTCACCGAGTGCCCCCGCGACGGCGACCGTGGCGATCAGCGCGACGGCACGGGTCAGAGCCCGGTCCCGGATGAAGAACCCCAGTGCCGCGATCGCGGTCCACGCGGTCACGCTGACCGGACCGAACGCGAGGGTGACCTGGGTGATGATCGTGGTGGCGGTACCGCCGCGGTGCGCGACGAACCAGCTCATCACCGCGTCGTCGATCCCGGTGGGTGAGCCGTCGAGCATGAAGGTGATCGCACCGATACAGACGACGAGGATTCCGGTGATTCCGGCGGCAATTCGCAGGGGATGACTTCGCACGTCCTACACCGTGCTCCGGGGCCGCTGTGAGGACGCTGAGGTCACCTGAACGGGTCGTGCGCGGGAATCCCGGGTGGATCGTCCATAGTGGTCTGCATGCGCATCCTCGTGGTCGACGACGATCGGCACGTGGCCGAGACACTGCGCCGGATGATGGTGGCCGAGGGCTGGGTGGTCGAGGTCGTCCACGACGGAGTGCGGGGCCTCGAGAAGGCCACGATCGAACGCTTCGACGTCATCGTGCTCGACATCATGATGCCCGGGCTCAACGGCTACGAGGTGGTGCGCAGGCTCCGCAGTGCCCGCGTGTGGACGCCCATCATGATGCTCACGGCCAAGGACGGGGAGTACGACCAGGCCGACGCCTTCGACTTCGGCGCCGACGACTACCTCACCAAGCCCTTCTCGTTCGTCGTGCTGATCGCGCGTCTGCGTGCCCTCGCGCGACGCGGTGCACCCGAACGTCCGGCGGTGCTCACCGCGGGTGATCTCACCCTCGATCCCTCCGCACACACCGCCCACCGCGGTGGCACCCTGCTCAAACTCACCCCGAAGGAGTTCAGCCTCCTCGAGTACCTCATGCAGCACAAGGGTGAGGTGGTGTCCAAGTCGGAGATCCTCGACTCGGTGTGGGACCCGCACTATCGCGGTGACGACAACGTCGTCGAGGTCTACGTCAGCTATCTGCGGCGCCGGATCGACGCCCCGTTCGGCTGCAAGACCATCGAGACCATCCGGGGGGTCGGCTACAAGTTCGCCGCCGACGGAGGTGGCTGATCGGGCCAGCCGTGCACCGGGAGCGTGAACCCGATCGCCGCACCCCCCGATTCCGAATCACCGATCGTCAGCTCACCGCCGTGTGCCCGGATGATCTCGCCGACGATGGCCAGCCCGAGGCCGGATCCGGTCGAGTCGCCCGCGCTGCGCTGCCGGGCGGTGTCCAGGCGTACGAACCGCTCGGTGATCCGATCCTTGTCCTCGTCGGGGATCCCGGGTCCGTCATCGGCGACGACGACAGTCACCGTTCCGGCCGGATCGGTGTCCACATCCGTGGCGTCCATCGGAGAGCCGTCCACATCCGAGCCGTCCACAGCGGTGCCGACCCCCCGGGGCGGCGCGTCGCCGATCCGCTCCATGGTGATCGACAGACGTCCGCGCGCATAGCGGGCCGCGTTGTCGGCGATGTTGCGCAGGGCGCGCGTGAGCTTCTCGGCATCACCGGTGATCCGGGTGGCGACGATCCGCGTGTCGATCTCGAGGTCGGTGACGGCCTCGAGCCGGGCCACCTCGGCGCTCACGATGTCGTCGAGGTCGACGTCGTCGAGCCGCAGCGGCACGCCGCTCTCGTCGGCGCGGGCGAGCAACAACATGTCGGCCACCATCTGCTGCAGACGCAGTGCGTCCGGCAGCATCACCTCGGACGCCGTTGCCGTGTCGATCGGCTGATCGGTGGCCCGCGACAGGTCGAGGAGCCCGACGAGCGTGGTCAGCGGACTGTTCAGTTCATGTGAGGCGTTGTTGACGAACTGCAGCTGGCGGCGCCGGGCGGACTCGATCCGCCCGAGCATCCCGTTCATCGTGTCCGCCAGGGCGGCGATCTCGTCTCCGGTGGCCGGCACCGGCACGCGTTCGGTCAGGTCGCCGCCGGAGATCTCGTCGACCCGATGACGGATCCGATCAACCGGTCGCAGCGCTCGACCCACCAGCACATACGTCAGCCAGGCCATTCCCACCACGACGATCGGGAAGACGATGCAGCAGAGCACGGCGACCAGTCCGACGGTCCGGTTGATCGGATCCTTGCGTGCCCCGACCTCGACCGTGAGGACACCATCGGAGGTCGACACACCCAATGCGCTGACGCGGAGGTCGTCACCCATGTCGCCCTGCTCGGCCTCGTGTTCGCTGCGGTGCTGTCCCGGTTGCAGCGTCGGCAGCAGCGGCTCGACATACCGCGGGTCGTTCGTGACGACGACGCGCCCGTCGGCGTCCACGACCTGGATCACCGCGATGTTCTGGCCGGTCGTCAGGAGCGACCGGTCGATGGTCGACAGGCCTCGGTCCCGCACATTGTCGGCGATCTGTTGCGCCCGGGCCGCGGTGGTGGCGTCGGCGCTGCGCACCAGCACATGGTGGAGGGCGAAGACCATCACCACCGCGGCGATCGCGAGCGCGATCGTGACGAGAGCGGTGGCGATCAGGGTCAGGCGCATGCGCACCGGTCGCGTCCTGCGCACCGCACGGCTGACGGCCGTTGTCAGGTGAGCACGCATCCGTCGACAGTAACCGCAGTGCGGGACGTCGCCACGATCGTCCTCAGCGATGTCCAAGCCTGCCGATTGCCCGACGACCGGCCGGACGACAGGATGTGCGGGTGACCAATCTGAACGGCGCGCTGATCCCGATCGGCCCCGGACTCCTGGTGGTCGTCGCCGTCCTCGCGGTGGCGGCGGTGCTGGTGAACCGATGGAGCGGGCCGGGATTGGCGACGACGACAGCTGTGGCGTGCCTGCGCGCGGTGGTCCAGCTGGCTGCTCTCGCCGCGATCCTGGCACTCGTGATCGGCCGGTTGTGGGCGTCGGCACTGTTCGTCGTGGTGATGGCGTCGGTGGCGGCGTGGACGTCGGCCGGTCGGGTCACCGGTCGGCGTGCCCGGCCGGTGGCGTTTCTCCGTTGTCTGTTGCCGGTCGCGGCTCCGACGCTGGTGCTCGTCGTCGTGCTCGTGCTGATCGGGATCCTGCCGGCGAACGGTCTGGTGATCATCCCGACCGCCGGGATCATGTTCGGTGGCGCGATGAACACCACGTCGCTGGCCGGCAAGCGGGCCCATGACGAACTGCGTACCCGGAAGGGTGAAGTGGAGGCAGCACTGTCATTGGGATTCCTCCCGCGGGACGCGCGCCTGGAGATCTGTCGTCCGGCCGCGATCACCGCGCTCATCCCGGGCCTGGATCAGACCCGGTCGGTGGGACTGGTGACGATCCCTGGCGCGTTCGTGGGCATGGTGCTCGGTGGCGCGTCGACGACCGCCGCGGCGGCGATGCAGTTGTTCGTGTTGATCGCGTTGCTCGCGGTGAGCGCGGTCGCGGCGGTCATCACCGTGGAGATGGTGGCGCGCAGCCGGTTCGGACTCTGACCGTACTGTGGGTTCTACCGACACTTGGTCTGTCGACACTTGGTCTGTCACCACGCAGTCGGTCACCACGCAGTCGGTCACCACACGGCCGGGCGGATCTCACACCACCCGCAGCGACCCTCGGCTCGGGCCGGCCGCCCCGGTGTCGACCCGGAGTACGTGGCCACGATTGCGGGGCAGATCGACGACGTCGAGTCCCCGTACCTCGAAGTGGTTGCGGCGCACCCGGACCGTGACCCGTGCTCCCGGGATGATCCCGGCGGAGATCAACCGATCCATCAGCGGGGCATCGTCCTGACCGCTCTCCGCGATCAGCGCGACGGTCCCGGTGACGGTGGTTCCCGGCGGTCCCAGGTCGACCAGCGGGACCGCGGAGACCGGCTCGGCGGGTGCCAAACCGAGGAGGTCGAGTCCGGGGACGGGGTTGCCCCACGGGGAGCGGCGCGGATCGTCGAGGGTCGCGGCGATCGACCGTTCGACGTCCTCGGTCATCACGTGCTGCCAACGCAGAGCCTCGGCGTGCGCCGCCTGCGCAGGCATCCCGAGGATCTCGGTGAGCATGCGTTCGGCCAGGCGGTGGCGCCTGGCGACCACGACGGCGTGGCGGAGCCCGAGGTCGGTCAACCGGACGTGGTGGTCGGTTCCGACGGACACCAGCCCGGCCGAGGTCAATCGGGCCACGGTCTGGGTGACCGTGGGTCCGGCCTGCCCGAGCCGTTCGCTGATCCGGACCCGGCGCGGCACCACGCCGTCCTCGACGAGCGTGTAGATGGTCCAGAGATAGGCCTCGAGTGCGGGGGTCATCGGCACGGTCGGAGTGTCCACGGCCGAGGAACCGTCGGTGACGTCACGAGTTGAGGAGACCGGCATGGCAAGGACTCTAGGGTCGGAATGCGAGCCGTCCCAGCGCTCCTAAGCGTGCCCTAAGCTTCGCGGGTCGGCCCGCCGCAGAGAATCACCGCCGCAGAGATTCACAGCGGGAGGGGCCGATTCTCGACGACGGTCTTCATCACCAGCGTCGAGACCAGCCGCCGCACCCCGGGCAGGGTGGCGAGACGCTCGTCGTAGATCGTCTGGAAAGTCTGCTGATCGCGTGCGATGACGCGCAGCAGGTAGTCGGGGTCACCGAAGAGCCGTTGCGCCTGCAGGACGTAGGGGACGGCGGCGACCGCCTCTTCGAACGCGTCGATCGCGACACGGTTGGCCGACTCCATCGAGACGAAGATCAGCGCCTCGAAGGTGAGTCCGAGGCCGCCGGCGTCCAGAAGGGCGTGATATCCACGGATCGCCCCGGATGCCTCGAGCGCTCGCAGTCGCCGATGGCAGGGGGACAGGCTCAGGTTGACCCGGTCGGCCAGCTCCGTGACGGTCAACCTGCCGTCGGATTGCAGCGCCGCAAGAATCTTCTTGTCAGTCCGATCCATGAGAAAGAATCTACTCAGGTTCAGCGCTCATGACGAGATGTGCGCAAACATTTCCGCCCGTCTCCGGCATAGCGTTTCGGTAGTAGATATCGAGAAGACACAAGGGTTGAGGTGTAGGCATGGCATGGCAGTCGGTCGCCGCATTCTGGGCGGTCTCGCTGGTGTTCGTCCTCACTCCGGGCGCCGATTGGGCGTATGCGATCGCTGCCGGGGTCCGGGATCGGACGGTGGTTCCCGCCATCGGCGGCATGCTCGGTGGCCACGTGCTCGCCACCGTGGTGGTCGCGACCGGAATCGCCGCGGTGATCGCGGGCACGCCGGAGGTGATGACCGCGGTCACCGTCACCGGCGCGCTCTACCTCGCATGGTTGGGGATCGCGACCCTGCGCCATCCACCCACGCCGCAGATCGCCGAGACATCGGGTGACATCTCGTGGATTCGTCGGGCAGGCAAGGGTTTCGGTGTGAGCGCACTCAACCCCAAGGTGTTCCTGCTGATCGTCGCCCTGCTACCGCAGTTCACCACGGCCGGTTCCGGATGGCCGATCGGCTGGCAGATCACCGCCCTCGGCGCCGTCCACCTCATCGGGTGCGCGGCGGTCTATGCCGCTGTCGGCCTGAGTGCGCGGCGGGTGTTGCGGGCCCGGCCGTCGGCGGCGCGGATGGTGGCGCGGGTGTCGGGTGTGGCGATGATCGGGATCGGGGCGGTGTTGGTCCTCGAGAACGTGCTGTGACCGTGACCCCGCTGCTCGTTGGGCCCGTGTGAACCCGAAGCAAGTGTGATGGACGAGACTCGTCATCGATTCGAGACCACACGCTGCCGCACCTGGAATCGGGGGTCCGAGATCCGCCAGACCCGCAGAGGGGGCCGCCCCACGAACCAGCCGGTCTCAGCCGGTCCAGGCCGGCGACCGGGTGTGGCGCGTGGGGTCCATCGATTCGTTCGGTCCCTCACCTCGCGCCGACCTGATCGTGATCAAGTACGAGTTCGTGCGCGCCGACGGGCACGCGGTCCAGTCGGGGTGGACATCACTGTTCGCGCGAAGCGGCGGTGGTGTCGACCCCCGCGATCGCCGACGAGACCAGGCGGGTGATGATCGTGCCCCCCGATGAGCCGGTCACCGAACCGATCGGACCCGATCTCACGATGGTCGCCGACGATCCGCAACGCCGATGGACCCCGCGGCCCGCCACCACACCGGTCGGTGCGTGGCAGGGCGACAACGCACTGCGGGAGTACACCGCACACATGACCCGCGCCGACCTGGTGCAGTACTCGGGTATCGCGGGGATCCCGATCCGATCGGCTTCGGCGGCCGGCTCACCCGGATGGCCGGTCTGGACACAGTGGTGTCCCAGGCCATGCCGACGATGGCGCCGGCCGGCGCCCACGTCACCGCGCTCGTGGGCGACCCGGCGGCGGTGCGTGGGTTCCGCGCCACGTTCACCAGCCCGGTGTTCGTACATCCGGACCGCCCCGACGAGGTCACCTGCGGTGCCAGGGTGACGGACCTCGACCTCGCTGCCCGGCGCGGCGAACTCGCCATCACCGCAACACATCTGGGCACGCTGGTGTTCGATCGGTGCTCGGCGTTCGTCGATCTGCGTCAACGGCCGGTCCGAGAACCTCGACGGTCGGCCGATCAGATCGAGCTCAGCCGACCAGGTCGTCGGTCTTGTTGTCCAGGGCGAACATCCGCAACGCGGTGAACACGGTCAGCCGGTGTTCGGGATCCGACATGATCGGTCCGACGATGGTCTCGATCCGGGTGATCTTCCCGCGCAGCGTGTTCGGATGGATGTACAGGCGGCGCGCCGATTCGCTGATGTTGCAGTCGGTGGCCAGCAGCAGCCGCAGCACCCGCCGTTGTTCGAGTGCGTCGTCGGTGTTGTCGGCGATCGACCCGAGCGTCTCGGCGACGAACACGCGACGCACGTGTTCGGGCAGTTGGTAGAGGATCGCCAGGACACCGAGATCGGCGTGCCGGGTGAGCCGGTTGATCGCGCCCGTGCGGCTCCCGACCGCTGCCGCCCGACGGGCCTGGCGGAACGACCCCGTGTAGCCGCGGACGTCGCTGGCCGGATCTCCGGAACCGATGGCGATGGGAACCGGAACGGCCCGGCAGATGTCGCGGGCGACTGCCGTCAGATCGACATCGGCACGCAGGAGCACGACACACAGACCCTCTTTGACGATCGTCACCGACGCCCCGTCGAAGCGCAGACACACCGAGTGGATCTGCGCCCGGAGCCGTTGCAGCCCTGCCATGTTCACCGACACGCTGAACACCTCGACAGCAATCGCGACCGCCGGGAGTCCCGAGAACAGCGTCAGCCGCCGACTCCGGCGAACCGCCTGTTCCCGGAGGGCGAGATCGTCGCCGAGGATGTCCTTGAGCGCCCGTGCCGCTTCCATCGCGCGCTCGTCACCCATGGTCGGCAACCGCGTGTGCAGCGCGAGGAGAGGCCGTGCCAGCTCGATCATCTCGTGCTCGGACTCCCCGAGTGGACGAGCCCGCCGGATCACCAGGGAGGAGCGTGGGCCGAGCCGGACGGTGATGTCGGTGCCGCGCGAACCCACGCCCGTGCCGGCCCGGCCCGCCGTTCGGGCACCGGTGTCATCGGCGATGAAATCCACTGGCGCCTTGACCATCTCGGAGAGAACCAGCACCAGTTCGGCAGGCGACGCCGCCGCCCGCAGCAAGCGCTGCGGGATGTCGGCGGCTGCCGGTTCACTGCCGGGCTCCGGATCGCGGGGGCGCTCGACGAGCCGACGGACCCGTTCGGTCAGACCCGGCCGTGACTCCCGGTCCCACAGGACCGCGACCCCGCACCGCTCGGCCTCGGACACGAACGCCGCCGGCGGGTTCAACGGACGAGCCGGACACACCATCACGGCGCCGGGGCCGTGATGGTGCAGCACGGGGCCGAGGAGGGCCACCAGATCGGGCATCGGACCGTCGACCCGGTCGGGTCGCCACGTCATGAGCACGAGATCGCCCTCGCCCGGCACCGGCATCTCGTCGTCGCGGTCATCGAGGTCGACGACGCGCCGGATGATGTGCCCGGTATCGGCGCGTTCGGTGACGATCACCGTCTCGGTCTGCGCCGCCAATGTGGCGACGGTCACCGCCGGACATGACCCCGGTTCGGCTGCCAGGGGAACGTCACCCCGGTCCGCCATGTCTTCCTCCTGGGGTTCACACCGCCGTACGGCGGCCCAACGGCCGAACGGATCCCGCCGCCGGACGGCCAATGATGCACAGTAGTCGGATGACCTCGCTCCCGCCGCTCAGCCTTGCCGACGTGTGCGGTCCTTCGGCCTCCGCACGCGCCCGTCAGTTCGACCTCCTCGACGCCGCGTTGTCGAGCGTCGGGTACGCCTACCTGGACGGTCACGGCATTCCCGCCGACCTGACCACCGAACTGTTCGGCACCACCAGGGACTTCTTCACCGGCGATCCACGGATCCGGCATGAGGTGGCGCAGCCCGAACCCCAGCAGGTCCGGGGATGGTCGGGCGTGGGGTCGGAGAGCATGTCGTTCGTCCTCGACGAGGAGTCACACGGTGACCTCAAGGAGAAGATGGACATCGGCCCGCTGGACATCACTGCCGACGACGCCGACCCGTACACCCTGCGCTTCGTCAACCTGTGGCCACGTGGACATCCCGGCTTCCGTCCGGCGTGGGAGGAGTACTACCGGCACCAGCGTCGGATCGGCGCGGCCCTGCTCTCGCTGACCGCCGAGGGATTCGACCTCCCACGCGATCATTTCGAGCCGCTGTTCACCGACGAGCTGAGCATGCTGCGGGCGCTGTTCTTTCCCGAACAGGTGGCCGAACCCCTGCCGCACCAGTTCCGGGCCGGCACCCACACCGACTACGGCGCGTTCACCATCGTGTGCGCCGAATCCACCGTCGGCGGTCTGCAGGTCTTCGATCCGGACGGTGAATGGCTGGAGATCGCCACCTCGCCGTCGCGCCTGGTGATCCTCGTGGGTGACCTCCTGGCCGAGTGGACCGCCAACCGGTGGCCGGTCACGGTCCATCGCACGGTCAACCCACCTCGCTCGGTCGCCTTCGAGAGTTCACGGCTGTCTTTCGCCTTCTACCAGCATCCGTCGTACTCGACCGCGATCACCGAGCTGCCCGCCCTGGCGACCCGTTCCGGCGGATACACCGAAGAGCTCCTGGCGGGGCCGCACCTGGTGGAGAAGTACGTCCGGCAGACCACCTTCGACCACTTCCCCCGTCGCTGATCGCACCCGTGGCCGAATCACCCCGTGGCCGAATCACCCCGTCGACGAATCACCCCGTCGTCGAATCACCCCGTAGCCGAACCGGGGCCGGCGATCGGCCCGGACCACGCATCCCCCGGCGCACGTGTGCCCGTGTTACGCGGGTGCGTCGTCCCATCACCGGGAGATGTCCGTTCGTTTCCTCTGTGTTTCCGCTGTGACGGTCGGTCAGCCACCTCGGACACATGTGGTGAACCGTGCCCATTCTTCTGACGTCCGCGACCCGACAGACTCATTCACGTCGGAACAATTGCTTTGTCGCTCAGGAGGTTTTCGTGACCGTAGTGCCCCTCATCGACGTCTCCGCATTGCTCGGGGACGACGAGGACGCCAAGAACGCCGTGGGTGAGGCCTTCGACGAGGCCGGCCGGGAGATCGGCTTCTTCCAGGTCGTCAACCATGGTGTACCCGACGAGGTCATCGATGCCATGTACCGCGTCTCCGACGACTTCTTCGCCCTCGGCACCGAGGAGAAGCGGCTGGTCCAGCAACCCACCCCGGAGGCCGTCCGGGGCTACTCCTCGATCGGCGAGCAGGCCTTCTCCTACAGCGAGGACATCCGGCAGCCGCGGGACCTGCACGAGAAGTTCGACGTCGGCCCGGTCGACGTCGACCGCTCCGATCCGTACTATTCACCGGACAGCTCCGGACCCCACTTCCTGCCCAACACGTGGCCTGCACGGCCCGAGGGGATGGAAGAGATCTGGACGTCCTACTTCCGCGAGATGAACGCGCTCGCACGGCGTCTGATGAGTGCCTTCGCCCGCGGCCTCGACGTCGATCCCGACTACTTCGTCGACACGATCGACCGGGACATCAGCATGCTGCGTGCGATCAACTACCCGCACATGGACACCCCGCCGCAGCCCGGCCAGATGCGTGCCGGTGCGCACACCGACTACGGCAGTCTCACCATCGTGCGCCAGGAGCAGGCCCCGGGCGGGCTGGAGGTGTTCACCCAGGACGGCGACTGGGTACCGGTCCCGGTGGTGCCCGGTGCGCTGGTGGTCAACATCGGTGACCTGATGGCCCAGTGGACCAACGACCAGTGGATCTCCACCCGCCACCGGGTGCGCCCGCCGCAGCCGGACGCCGCGGGCAACACCCGCCGGATGAGTCTGGTGTTCTTCCACCAGCCCAACCACGACGCGGTGATCGAGTGCCTGCCGAGTTGCGTCGAACCGGGTGAGGAACCCCGGTATGCCCCGATCAGCTCGGGCGACCACCTCACCTCGAAGTTCGAGAAGACCATCTCCTTCGCCGGCTGATGGATGTGTCGGCGAACCGACCCTTCGAGATCGAGCTGGCGCGGACCGGTGAGGTCGTCGTCGTCCCGTCCGATCGCTCGGCGCTGTCGGTGCTGATGGCGGCCCGGGACGGCCTGGACTCCAACTGTCTTCGCGGTGAGTGCGGTGCATGCGTCCAGACGCTGATGTCCGGCGAGCCGGATCATCGCGACACGGTGCTGTCGGACCGGGCGAAGGCCGCCGGTCGGCGGTTCATCCCCTGTGTGAGTCGCGCACCCGGTGGACGTCTGGTCCTCGATCTGTGACCGCACGCCCGATGGACGTGCGCCACCGGCGGCGCGGAACACACCGAAGCCGGTCACCGAAAACACTGCGGGACAGCAGTTCCCGTATCGATCGCCCAGAAACTGTCGAATGAGAGGACACCATGTCCGGCCCCTACCTGTCGTTCGCGAGTGTGATCGCCGACGACATCGTGGCCCTGAGTTCGTTCTACGCCGAGGTCTTCGGTCTCGACGAGGTCACCGAGTTGCGTTCGGAGCACTTCCGCGGACTCCGACTCGGTGACACGATCCTCGGATTCAGCACCTCGCACGCCTATCAGTTGTTGAATCTCACCCCGCCACGGGACACGTCGGGTACCACCTCCTTCATCACCGTCGAGGTCGACGACGAACCGTCCGTCGACCGGCTCACCACCGCTGCGGTGGCCATCGGGGCCCGGTGCGTCGCCGGCCCTACCCGCACGTATTACCGAGCGTGGCAATCCGTCCTGCTCGATCCGGAGGGAAATGCGTTCCGGATCAACCATCTTCGACTCGGCGACCACTGACGTTCGCCCACACCACAACCGGATGCCCTCCCCGATGCGGGGGTCGTCCACGACATCGGCGTCGACCACATCTGATTCACCGTCCGGTTCGTCCGGACCAGTCATCACCATCGGGCCACGTGCCCGATGGGGAGGAGCACCATGTCACTGTTCGGTTGGCAACGTACCGATGGCGACGGGGTGGTGGCACCGCATGAGCGGCTGCCATGGCCCGGCACCATCGGCATCGGTTTGCAGCATGTCGTCGCCATGTTCGGCGCCACCTTCCTGGTACCGGTCCTGACCGGGTTCCCGCCGGCCACCACACTGCTGTTCTCGGGTATCGGCACCATCCTGTTCCTGCTGATCACCCGCAACCGGTTACCGAGCTACCTCGGTTCGAGTTTCGCGATCATCGCCCCGGTCACCGCCGCATCCACATCGCATGGCCCGGGTGGGGCACTCGGTGGTCTGATCACGGTCGGCGTGCTCGTGATGATCATCGGCGCCGTCGTCCACTTCGTCGGTATCGGCTGGATCGAGAAGCTGATGCCACCGATCTGTACGGGTGCGATCGTCGCACTCGTCGGCTTCAACCTGGCGCCGGTCGCCAAGAGCAACTTCGAGCAGGGGCCGGTCACCGGTTTCATCGTGCTCGCGCTGATGCTCGGCTGTCTGGTCTTCTTCCGCGGTCTGATCGGCCGGCTGTCGGTGTTCGCCGCCGTGGTGGTGGGATACCTCGTCGCCCTCGCCCGCGGCGAGGTCGACACCTCGGGGATCGCCGACGCCGCCTGGATCGGCCTGCCCGACTTCACTTCCCCCACCTTCCACTTCTCGGTGATGCCCATGTTCATACCGGTGGTACTGGTGCTCGTGGTGGAGAACATCGGTCACGTCAAGTCGATCAGCGCGATGACCGGAACCGACAACGACAAGTACATGGGCCGTGCCCTGTTCGCCGACGGCCTGGCCACCACCGTCTCCGGCGCCGGCGGCGGTTCGGGAACCACCACCTATGCCGAGAACATCGGCGTCATGGCGGCCACCAAGGTGTACTCGACCGCCGCCTACTGGGTGGCCGCGATCGCCGCGATCGTCCTGGGCCTGTGCCCGAAGGTCGGTGCCACCGTCGCCGCCATCCCGCCGGGCGTCCTCGGCGGTGCCACCGTGGCACTGTACGGTCTGGTCGGTATCCTCGGCGTGCACATCTGGGTGATCAACCGCGTCGACTTCTCGCAGCCGATCAACCAGTTCACCGCGGCCATCGCGCTGGTGATCGGCATCGCCGACTTCACCTGGACCATCGGTGATCTGAGCTTCGGCGGCATCGCACTGGGTGCGATCTCCGCGGTGGTCGTCTACCACGCATTGCGGATCATCGGGACGTGGCGCAAGACCGTTGCCCCGCAGCCGGATCCCACCACCGAGAACCTCGACATCGAACTGCCGCCCCGGGACTCGTCGGCGCCCTCGGCCACCGATGACCTGATCGTCCACGCCGACGGCACGACGGAACCGACGCAGGCCCGCAGCCCGCACTGACCGCTCGACCGACCGCATCCCGACGCCGCGGTACACCGAAAGCCCCCGGAATGTCGACCACCGGAGTCTCGAACACCGGGGTATCGGCGTCACGACAAGGAGTGAAACATGGCAACGACGCTGATCACCGGCGGCACCGTGGTGTCCAGTACGGGTCGCCAGCGCATCGACGTGCTCGTCGACGGCGAACGGATCACCGCGCTGATCGACCCCACCGCACAACCGTTCGGTCCGGCACTGGCCGACAACGTGGACGAGGTGATCGACGCGTCGGGGATGTATGTCATCCCCGGCGGCGTCGACGCCCACACGCACATGGAGATGCCGTTCGGCGGGACCACCGCCGCCGACACCTTCGAGACGGGGACCCGGGCCGCCGCACACGGCGGCACGACGACCATCATCGACTTCGCGATCCAGACCCCGGGAGAGCGCCTACAGGACACCCTCGAACTCTGGCACACCAAGGCCGCGGGCAACTGTGCCGTCGACTACGGCTTCCACCAGATCGTCGGCGACGTCAACGCCGAATCCCTACGCGCCATGGACGAACTCGTGAACGAGGGGGTCACCAGCTTCAAGCTGTTCATGGCCTACCCCGGGGTGTACTACTCCGACGACGGCCAGATCCTGCGTGCCATGCAGGCGTGCGCCGCCAACGGGGCACTGATGATGATGCACGCCGAGAACGGCATCGCCATCGACCAGCTGATCGCCCAGCACATCGGTCGGGGTGAGACGTCGCCGTACTACCACGGGGTGTCTCGGCCGTGGCAGCTCGAGGAGGAGGCCACCCACCGCGCTATCATGTTGGCCGACGTGACCGGTGCACCCCTCTACATCGTGCACGTGTCCGCGAAACAGGCTCTCGAACAGATCGCCACCGCCCGCGGCGCGGGGAAGAACGTCTTCGCCGAGACCTGCCCGCAGTACCTGTATCTGTCGCTGGAGGAGCAACTCGGTGCCGCCGGCTTCGACGGCGCGAAGTGGGTGTGTTCCACACCGCTGCGATCGCGTGCCGAAGGACACCAGGACGAGCTCTGGAAGTTCATCCGCACCCAGGATGTGTCAGGTGTGGCCACCGACCACTGCCCGTTCTGCATGAAGGACCAGAAGGAGATGGGTATCGGCGACTTCTCCAAGATCCCCAACGGGATCGGGGGAGTGGAGCACCGCGTCGACCTGATGTATCAGGGGGTCGTCGACGGACGGATCAGTCTGGAGCGGTGGGTGGACGTCTGCTCGACCACACCGGCACGGATGTTCGGGATGTACCCGCGCAAGGGCATCATCGCACCGGGGGCCGACGCCGACATCGTCCTCTACGATCCGAAGGGGCACACCAGTATCGGGCTGGGCAAGACCCACCACATGAACCTCGACCACTCCGCGTGGGAGGGATTCGAGATCGATGGTGCGATCCGTCGGGTGATCTCCCGCGGCACGACGATCGTCGACAACGGCATCTACCACGGCAAGACCGGCCACGGGCAGTTCGTGGCCCGCGCCCTCTCGCAGAACCTCATCTGATCAGGAGAACGTCATGGACTTCGGAGTCGTCATGCAGAACGACCCGCCCGCCTCCCGCGTCGTGGAGCTGGCGGTGGCCGCAGAGAATCGTGGGTTCTCCCACGTGTGGACCTTCGACTCACACGTGTTGTGGCAAGAACCCAATGTGGTCTACAGCCAGATCCTCGCAGCCACCCGCACCGTCATGGTGGGCCCGATGGTGACCAACCCGGTGACCCGCGATCCGAGTGTCACGGCCTCGACGTTCGCGACGCTGAACTCGATGTACGGCAATCGGACGGTGTGCGGCATCGGTCGCGGGGACTCCGCGGTCCGCGTGGTCTCGGGTAAGCCGTCCACGCTGGCCACCCTGCGCGAGGCGATCACCGTGATCTCCGCACTCGGCAACGGCCGCGGTGTCGAGATCAACGGCACCGCCGTGCGGTTCCCGTGGGGGAGCCGTTCACGTCTTCCGGTCTACGGCGCCGGATACGGCCCGAAGGCACTCGAACTCATCGGCACCCACTGTGACGGGTTCATCCTGCAACTGGCCGATCCGGCGATCGTCGAGTGGACCACGAAGCGGGTCAAACAGGCCGCGGTCGACGCCGGGCGGGATCCCGACGACGTGTCGATCATCGTCGCCGCCCCGGCATATGTCGGTGACGACATCGATCATCAACGCGCACAATGCCGATGGTTCGGCGGGATGGTCGGAAACCACGTCGCCGACCTGGTGGAGAAGTATGGCGGTGACGGCGCCGGCGATGTTCCTGCGGCGCTGACCGACTACATCGCCAACCGCACCGGCTATGACTACAACGAGCACGGACGGGCGGGCAACAGCCACACCGAGTTCGTGCCGGACGAGATCGTCGACCGGTTCTGCCTGCTCGGCGGTGTCGACGAGCACATCGCCAAGCTCGAGGACCTGCGCGCCCTCGGCGTCGACCAGTTCGCGGTGTACCTGCAGCACGACGGCAAGGACCAGACTCTCGCCGCCTATGGCGATCACATCATCCCGGCGCTCAATCCGGTTGCGCTCGCCCGCATCTGAGACACGTCGATGTCAGAGGAGGAAGACAACATGACCATCGAGACCGGGGAACGGGGCGTCCACGTCCCCGCACGCGCAGACGACCGCCAGGCATTTCTCGACGACTTCGCGCGGATGTCGACGTTCGGGGCCACCACGGCCGGCGGTGTCGACCGCGAGGCCGCAACCGATGCCGATGCCGCACAGCGGAAGTGGCTCGCCGCGTGGCTGACCGAGCGCGGCTTCCAGGTGCGGTTCGACCGCATCGGCAACATGTTCGGCCTGCTCGAACTCGTTCCGGGCGCACCCTTTGTCCTCGCCGGTTCACACATGGACTCCCAGCCGCGGGGTGGACGTTTCGACGGCGCCTATGGGGTGTTGGCCGCCGCCCACGCCTTCGACCGACTGCGCCGCCTGTACACCGACCCGTCCTGTCCGACGCGGCCCGCATACAACCTCGCAGTGGTCAACTGGTTCAACGAGGAGGGGTCACGTTTCACCCCGTCGATGCAGGGCAGCGGCGTGTTCACCGGCAAACTCGACCTCGCGGACGCCCTCGCGACCGCCGATGCCGCCGGGGTCACCGTGCAGGACGCCCTGGGTGCCCACAGCATGCTGGGTGACGACGTGTTCCCGCTGGACGACGCCGGGCGCTTCCGCGACGATCGGGTGACCGCGTATGCCGAGATCCACATCGAGCAGGGTCGCGAACTGGACAAGGCCGGCGTCACGATCGGTGTGGTGCCGTCGACCTGGGGCGCCAACAAATACGAGATCGGTGTGGTCGGGTGGCAGGGACACACCGGCGCCACCCCGATCACCGACCGCCAGGACGCGCTCTACGGCGCCGCCCGGATCGTCGTCGCGCTGCGCGAACTCGCCGAGACCTACGGCGACGAGTTGCACACGTCGTGCGGACAACTGACCGTCTACCCCAACTCGCCGGTCGTCGTGCCCCGGGAGGTGCACATGCATCTCGATCTGAGGTCGTCGTCGGACGACATCCTTGCGGCCGCCGACCGCGACCTCACCCGGATGTTCGCCGAGATCGAGATCGCTGCCGATGTGCGGATCGAGAAGCGATTCGCCCACACCTGGAAGGGGCACGACTATCCGGCGGGAGGCGTCGAGCTCGCCGAGGCCGTGGTCGGCGACCTGGGATTCCGGTCGATGCGGGTTCGGACGCGTGCCGGGCACGACTCGACCAACATGAAGGATCTCGTCCCCACCGTGATGCTGTTCATCCCGAGTGTCGACGGCGTATCGCATGCCGAGAACGAATACACCGCCGATGACGACATGCTCGACGGCGTGACGGTCCTGACCGAAACCTTGGCCCGGATGGTCGAAGGCGTCCTCGCCGGTTCCGCGTCACCCGGTTCTGCGCCACCCGGTTCTGCGCCACCCGGTTCTGCCTCACCCGGTTCGGACTGACCGGCTCTGGTTCGTCGCGAGGCCGTTCGGGTTCGGACAGACAGCCCCTACGGTTTCGTAAGTTACGGTAGCGTAGGTTCATGTCCGTGACCGTCGATGTGACCCTGAACGACTTCGAGAACGTCTACGACTTCTACCGCGAGCATCAGCAGCCGGTACTCAAGGCGAAGTCGATGTATGCCGTACTGGCGGCGAAGTATCGCCCACAGGTGCGCTACGAGACCGGTGCCAAGCAGCTGATCCGGCATCTCCGCCGTGAGGGGTGCGTGCTGGTGATCTCGGCCAATCACGTTCGGGAGACCGATCCTTTCGTGCTGGCCGCCACCGGCTTCCTCTCCGCGGTGCGGCCACATATCGGCCATGTGCGGGTACTGGCCAAGGATCCGTTGTTCGTCGATCCCGAGCAGCGCAGGAAGGTCGACCTCCTGGGCGGGATTCCCGTGTTCCGGCCCAAGGACCACGGTGTCCGCGAGACCATGGTTCCCGGCCGGCGCATGATCGACATCTGCGTCGAGCGGATGGTCGACGGCGACTGGATTGCCGTCTTCGCCGAGGGGACCTGCAATCTCACCGATCCCGCGCATGTCCAGCCGCTGGGCAGCGGGATGGGTCACATCGTCAAGGGCGTCATCGGCGCAGGTCGGCGGGTGGCTCTGCTCAGTATCGGGATCGCCTACCGCGAGAACACGGATCGAGGCCCTGCGGTGATGATCAACCGGCCGATCGAGCTGACCGCCGAGGACGCCAAGACCCCTGCGGCAGCCACCCGGCTCGCTGCCGCCGATCTGCAACGCGCAGTCGACGTCGCTTGGGATCGGGCGCATCCGTGAACGCAGCGACGAACCTTCGAGGTGGTTGCCACCCAACGTAGGCTGCGGAGATTTCGACTCGGGTCCTCGCGATGCTCGGTCCCGGCTCAATCACCAACGGCTGGTTGGTGGTTGAGCCGACGAGGAGCGTAGCGACGAGACGTGTCGAAACCTCCGCCGGCCGAACTCGCCAACGCAACCAACGGAGGTCCCGACACACCACTATCTCTATGAAGTTCTCAAAGAACACAAGCTTCTACAAAAGGTCAGGCAGCATTCGGTAGTTCGTCGGCAAATCGCCTGTTATACGCCGGAATCGGACGACGACGCCGATCCACCACCTCCGGCGGAATCAACCACGGATGCGCATCCGGCCCCATGTAGACATCCCACCCGTTGTGATGCACATCGGCATGACACGACGCACACAGTAGACACCCATTGGCAAGGTCGGTGGCACCACCATCCGACCAATGCGCAATGTGATGGGCCTGAGTGCGGGATGCCGGGGCACCGCACTTGATACAACACCGATCCCGCTCGAACAACGCCCGCCGCTGCGAAGCGGTGAACAACCGCTTCGACCGACCCATTTCCAACGGCACCCGCTCGCCGTCGACGATCGTCATCACCACCACACCGTCACAACTCGTTTCCAACAGGGTGTTGTGGGTGATCGACCCACCGAACGCCAACGCCGACTTGTCGGGTGTATCCGCGGGGACCGACAGGTTGATCAACGCCGCAGGTGGCGCGGTCACCGGCCGTTCCCCTGCACCGGCGGCCATGTCAAGGACCATCTCCAGGGCGTCAGCGCGGCGTCGGGGCGCTTCACGCGGATCTTTCGAACCATCCGGCTGCGGGACCGGCGCCGACAGCTTCTCGATCGCCGTCGCCAACTTTTCCCCGGACAACCACATCCAGACTCCCCGAGACAGCGACCCGCCCATCATCTGTCCGCCCGATATCCAGAGCGTTCAGATTGCGGTCTTCCTTCGCCGGACGTCCACCCTCGGCATCGCCAGCATGATGGTCACCGAGCTGATGTGCCCGTGCCATCACCTCAGCAGGTTTCGCACCCGACAACACCTGCGCCAACAGATCACCCTCGAACTCGGCCCAGGTCTCAGCAGCCGGCAGTTCCCCGGCACGTAACCCGATCTGGTTGAGCCCACGCACGATCGCATCGACGTGCTCACCCGAGATGGCCCCGTCGGCAGCATGTTTCACAGTCCGCTCCACCACCGCCGACGTCCCGATCCGCTGCATCCGCGCAGCGACGGCGGGCGCGTACCCCATCTCGATCAGCAACGCGATCGGTTTGTGCCCGTGATTCTGTGCGACCCCCAGCCGGTCGAGATGACCAGCCCCGGCCGCGGTCAACGCGTCGACGACATTCCTGATGGTGACCAGTGTCCGCATGTCCGTGAGTACGACCGGCCCGGTCGGATCGTCGTCGAAACGACAATCGATGAGTGCGTCGAGAATGGTGTCCAGCTCCCCCTGCATATGTTCCATTGTAGCGAACACATAGGCGAACTATCGGCGAATAAGGAAGCAGAACAACATTTGTGGATAAGTTGTTAAAGCTGCTCACCCTCGAGGTTCAGGTTCACCCCTGGGGCCTCGCGCGAACGGTGAGATCTATTGACTGAGCGCACGATTCCACCGAGTGGGCGTTGGGCGGCGGTGCCTGTGGAATTCTGCGACAAGGGTTGACCGATATCGAGTTATCTTGGCTCGCATGGGGAGACGCAACAGGACCACCTACCCGTCGTGGTCACCGCAGAATCTGGCACGGGTGCGCACGGAATTGCTCGGGGGACTCCAGAACATGACGGTCTATATCGAGGAGCAGTTCGGGAAGTTCGACGAGAGCATCGCAACCGTTGAGGAAATCCTGGAGTATCTCCAAGACCGTCATCCGTACCTCGATACCGATCTCGACGACGACGAAGTCGACGATCTGGACCACCTCGATCCTGATCATGTGGAAGGACAGGAGGTGATCGACCAGGCCAGGGGATTGATCGAGATGCAGACGATCCTCGCGGCGAACGTCTCCAACGCGTGGGGGATCGCGCAGATGGCAGCCACGGTCATCCAGGCCTCGCCCACGCTGTGGTTGCCGCGAGAGACCATGTCAACCGTTAGCAGGGCGGCGCGGCCGAGCGCAGAGGAACGAACACTGCTCCGCACGCATCCGACCGGATTCCTCGTCTTCGAGGAATCCGCCGGTGTGGTCCCCGACGACGAGTCGACGTCCGCTGAAGCGACGGCACCCCTGGACGCCTTGGCGTGGTGGCCGTGCCCCTATCAACTGAGCGGCCGGAGAAACCCTCTCGGTGTCGGGCACGCCGATCGGGGCAACGACATCGTCGTCCACGCATTCACCCGCGCACGGATCGACAAACACGTTGGAGCAGTGGAGAACTGGGCGTCCGAGGCCTGGGCCGACTCCACGCTACGGCCGGCGACAACATTCGACCTTCCCCGGTACGGGAGCATGTGGCTCGCGTTGACAGCGCCGAGGCGGGCGTTCGACCGCGATTCGCAGGCCTTTCTCGAATCCCTCGGCCAGTTGGTCGCGCGCGGCGCCATCCGGTTGCAAGACCTCGTGATCCCCGCCGACCGCCGTCGATGGCACAGACCCGGCTATCCCCAACTGCCAGACCTGAGGTCGGTCTCGGTACTACGGGCAGCGTGACCGTCATCGGTGACCTGGGTAGGTTGTGGGCATGCCGTTCGATCCGCACGCCGTCTCCGCCACTCCCGTCCGCGACGCGATGCTCGCACGCCGTTCGTCACCCAAGGTCACCGATGCGAGCCCCACCCATGAGGAACTGTTGGACCTGGTGGCGGCGGCCGGCCGTGTCGCCGACCACGCCAATCTGGCACCGTGGCGTCTCGTCGAGCTACGCGGTGACGATCGCGTGCGGTTCTCCGAGGCGATCGGACGGATCAACGGCACCGAACCGTCCGACAAGCCGTTGCGCGCGCCCCTGCTCATCGCCATCGTGTCCTCGCCGACACCGCATCCCAAGGTTCCCACCTGGGAGCAGGAAGCCGTGGCCTCCGGCGTGGGACACATCCTGAGTCTGCTGCTGGGCGAGGCCGGCTACGGCGTCATCTGGCGCACCGGCCCGTTCGCGGCGTCACCGGAGATCGCCGACCTGCACGGCCTCGCCGACACCGAGAAGCTGATGGGCTGGTTGTACGTCGGCGGCCGCACCGAGCGTGACACCCCGCGACGGCAGGTGGATGCGGGCCGCTTCCTCACGCGGTTTCCCACGGCCGACTGATCACCCGAGGTTGCCGATACACCGACACCGGCCGGTCCACATCCAGGACAGGACGTGGACCGGCCGGCGCGTTCGGGAAATCGTCGGGGTGACGCGGTCGGCACGGATCGACCCAGGTCAGATGACCGGCCGGCTGCTGCGGAACACGCCGTCCGGGTCGGCGGCGTTCTTCGCGACCCGCAGGCGGGCGATCACCTCCGGGGAGAACGCCGCGGCGAGCGGATCGTTGTCACCGAGCATCGACACCGACAGCGGCCCTCCGTAGAACTCCTCGACGTCGGCGAGGATCGCGGCGACCGACGCATGGGCTGCAGGCATGGCCTCGGGTACGGGGACCATGGTCATGGCCATCACCGAGTAGGCGGCGGTGATGCGCCGGCACACCGCGTTCTCCGACGGGGTGAGCAGCGCCCCGCCGAGGTGACGGATCTGCACCTGGAGGACGCCGCAGGCAGGCGTGGCGGCCCGGGCGAGGATCGTGTCGATCACGTCGTCGTCGAACCGTCCGAGGGTGGTGGTCCCGAGATAGGCCGGTGACGGGTCATCGGGTTCCTCGCACACGGTGCCGACCTCGCCCGGCGCGAGTGGTCGGACGGTGTCGCGGACAACGATGCCGGCGGCGCGGATCGGGACCAGAAGTGCGTCGAGCGCATCGACGCTGCCGAGGTACACCGCGTCGACCGCGCAGAGGGACTGTCCACGGATCTCCTCCGGTAGTTCGGGAATGGGTGGGAAGTGCAGCATCGAGGCGAACAGCGTGAGCTCGTCGGGTGCGGTTCCGGTGATCTCCGCGTAGGCACGCCACACGGTCGGCGCATCGGTCGCGGGGAACACCAGCCGTCCACCGCTGATCTCCGGTGCCGCGGTCAGGGAGAGCTCCACGGCGGTGACGATCGCGAAATCGCCTCCGCCGCCGCGCAATGCCCACATCAGCTCCGGGTCGGTGGAGTCGTCGATCCAGCGGTGGCGTCCGAGTCCGTCCACCACTTCGGCCGCCCGGACCGCATGGGCACCGACACCGGTTGTGCGACCGAACATCGACAACCCGCCACCCAGGCAGAATCCGGTGACGCTGACGTCGCCGCTCGAGCCCATCGGACCGGTGAGGCCGGTCCCGTCGAGCGCGCTCTGCAGTTCCACCCACTTGACGCCGGCGCCGACGCGTGCGATCGCATTGTCGGCGTCGATCCAGATGTCGGCGAGGCCGCGGGTCCGGATCAGGATGGTGTCGTCGAGCGCCGTGGTCGCCCCGTGCCCACCGGGTTGCGCAGACACCCGGATGTGGTGTCGCAGTGCGAAACGCACCGCGGTCACCACATCGGCGGCGGATTCGGCGACGACCACCGCCGCCGGACGCTGCGGCACTGCGAGATTCCAGGCCGACGATGCCGCCGGCCAGCCCGGGTCCCCGGGTAGCACGAGGGTTCCGGTGAGCATCACCGCGAGTTCCCCGAACGGGGGGAGCGACGTCGTCGTCGCCACGCCGTCTGCGGATGCCGATTGGGTGGGTGAGTCTGCAGGAGTGGAGATTTCGTTCGTTGTCATGCCGACAACTGTGCGGCTGCATCCATGGCCGCCACCATCCCCACGATCTGGGTGGTATATCCCCCAACTATGTGGGATACCTGCGGCACCCGATTCGGCGCATACTTGCCCGATGAAGACTTTGCGTGCCGAATCCGCGCGGGCGAGTATCGACGCCCTTGCGCGATCCGGGCTGCCGTGGGGTGAGTTCGGAATCGAGTCGATGGAGATCCTCCGCCGCGCGATTCCCTTCGAGGGGGTGTGCTTCGGCAGCATCGATCCGGCCACCGACCTCGTCACCGGATCGGTCAAGATCGGCATCGACGCACCCTGCGAGGTCGAGTTCGCCCACCACGAGTACGTGGAGGACAACATCTCCCTGTTCGCCGATCTCGCGCATCGCGAGTTCCCGGTGAGCATCCTGCACGAGGAGACCGACGACGACCCACGTCGCAGTTCGCGTTTCCGCGAGCTGTTCGAGCCGATGTTCGGATTCGGCCACGAGATGCGGGCGATCGCCCGTGCCGGCGGGCGGACATGGGGCGGGATCGCGCTCTACCGCGCCCCCGAGAGCAGCGGGTTCAGCCCCGCCGAGGCCCTGTTCCTCGAGAGCATCACCGACAGTCTGGCCCTCGGGGTCCGCGCCGGTCTCGTCGTGTCGGTCGCCGAATCACAGATGCACCTCGACGTGCAGCCGGCCGACAAGGGCCCTGCGGTCATCGTCTTCGACGCCGACCAGAACGTCATCTCCGCGACACCGGCCGCCGCACGCCGGATAGAAGAGCTCGACGGTGATCTGTGGGGCGAGATGCCGACGAGTGTGGCGTCCACTCTCGGAGCAGCCCGGGCGTTGCTCGCAGGGCGGTCGACGGCGGTGCCGCGGCTGATCGTGCGCGGTGCCGGTGGTGAGTGGTTCGCCGTGCACGCCGCACCACTGACCGGCCGTGACGGGGCATCTCAGACCGTGGTGACCATCGAGTCCGCCGGCCCGTCGGCGCTGTTACCGCTGGTGGTGTCGACCTTCGGGTTGACCGCACGCGAGAGCGAGGTGGTCGGTGCGGTGTTGCGGGGGGATTCGACGACGGTGGTGGCCAAGTCCCTGCACATGTCGCCGTACACCGTCCAGGACCACCTGAAGTCGATCTTCGCCAAGGCCGGGGTGTCGAGCCGCCGCGAACTGATGTCGCGCGTGTACTTCGATCACTATGCCCCGCAGAAGGACGGCCGGCTGGGCACCGACGGCTGGTTCGCGAACCCCGCGTCCACGACCTGATCTGTCCATCGGACGTGCCGGCCACCCGGTGTGTGCGGCGGCACGCTCTCGCTCCGGTTCTCACCGACCGGCACGAACCCTTGACAACGTACAACCGTTTAGTTGTATATTCGGGTGGTGGAAGGTACCGACGAGGACCGGGCCGACGCCCTGTTCCACGCACTCTCCGACCGCACCCGCCGCGACATCCTGCGTCGCGTGCTGGCAGGGGAGCACTCGGTGTCATCTCTGGCGGCGGACTACGACATGAGCTTCGCCGCGGTACAAAAGCACGTCGCCGTTCTCGAACGCGCCGGTTTGCTCACCAAGAGACGTAGTGGCCGTGAGCAACTCGCCACCGGCGATGTCACCGCCGTCCGCGCGGTCGCGACGTTGCTGGCCGAATTCGAACAGGTCTGGCGAGGCCGCATCGCCCGTATCGACGAGCTCCTCGCACTCGACACGCCCACGGAGGAATGACCATGCCCGTCACGAATGTCTCCCACGACATCGACACCCGAACCATCACCATCACCGCCGAGTTCGCCGCGCCGGTCTCCCGCGTGTGGCAGGTCTATGCCGATCCACGTCAGCTGGAGAAGATCTGGGGCCCACCCGAATACCCGGCCACCGTCGTCCACCACGACTTCCGGCCCGGCGGCCGGGTCACGTATTACATGACCGGCCCCGGCGGCGACAAGTATGCCGGTTACTGGGACATCCAGGCGATCGACGAGCCCAACGGCTTCGACTTCGTTGACGGATTCGCCGATGCGAACTTCGAACCTGTTGCGACCATGCCGGTTTCGACCAGTGAGTTCCGTTTCGTCGCCGGCGGCGCGGGTACCGTCGCGACCTTCGTGAGTACCTATCCGACGGCCGATGCACTGCAACAGGTCCTCGACATGGGTGTGCTCGAGGGGTCGTCGTCGGCGATCAACCAGATCGACGCCCTGCTCGCCGCCTGAGATCGGCGGGCGATTCCCGGTGTCGACGATTCGCCCCACCGGGTCGCCACATTCCCCTACCGTGTGACCCAGGGCACATCGGTGTCGATGTGTCTCATCATCGAGAGCAGGGGAGAGCCGATGACCGCCGCGACCGATCCCGGCATCGGGCAGGGAACCGAGCCATGGCGGTCTCGGCGCAACCACTGGAACAGCCAGGTCCACCGGCATGCGTGCATGATCCCGGACGACGTCGCGGTGACCTATCTGGACAGATCGACGACGTGGCGCGGACTCGACGAGCGGTCCCGTGCCTTCGCCGCGGCCCTGTACCGGCGCGGGGTGCGATTCGGCGATCGGGTCCTGATGGCCATGCTCAACCGCACGGAGTATCTGGAGGCGGTGCTGGGTGCCAACCTGATCGGGGCGATCCCGGTCCCGGTGAACATCCGGATGGCACCGGCCGAGGTCGCCTTCCTGGTGACCGACAGCGGAGCGCGGGTGGTGGTCACCGAGCGGCTGCTCGCACCGATCGCCGACGCCGTCGCCGCGTCCACGGGATCGATCGACACCGTCGTCGTGGTGGATGGCAGTGACGTTCCCGAACACCTCGACTACGAGACCCTCCTGGCCGAGGACTCGTCGGATCTGCCGGAGATCGACGTACCCGAGGACACCGTCGCCCTGATCATGTACACCTCGGGAACAACCGGAAAACCCAGGGGCGCCATGCTCACCCATGTCAACCTGCAAGCGCAGGCGGTCACCACCATCGCCGGCACCAACGGCCGGGAAGCCGACGACGTGGCATCGGTGGTGCCACCGATCTTCCACATCGCCGGCCTTGCCGCCTTCGCACCGCTGCTGTACCTGGGGGTGCGGGCGGTGATCCATCCGCTCGGCGCCTTCGATGCCGCGGCGATGCTCGACACTCTCGAACGTGAGGGAACGACGTCGGTGTTCATGGTGCCCGCGCAGTGGCAGCTCATCTGCGCCGAGCAGCAGGCCCGGCCGCGGACACTGAAGCTGCGGACGATCAGCTGGGGTGCCGCGCCCGCCGCCGACTCGGTGCTCGCCGCGATGGCCGAGACCTTTCCGGATGCCGAGATCATGACGGCGTTCGGCCAGACCGAGATGTCGCCGGTGACCTGCCTGTTGCGCGGCGAGGACGCGCGCCGCAAGATCGGATCGATCGGCACCGTGGTACCCGCGGTCACCGCTCGCATCGTCGACCCGCTGATGAACGACGTGACGCCGGGGGAGGTCGGCGAGATCGTCTATCGCGGACCGAATCTGATGCGAGGCTACTGGGGGAGACCGGACGCCACCGCCGATGCCTTCCGCGGCGGGTGGTTTCATTCCGGCGATCTGGTCCGTGAGGACGAGGACGGATTCCTCTATGTGGTGGACCGCGCCAAGGACATGATCATCTCCGGCGGCGAGAACATCTACTCCGCCGAGGTCGAGAACGTCTTGTTCGGCCATCCCGGGATCGCCGAGGCCGCGGTGATCGCCCGCGCCGACGACCGCTGGGGTGAGGTCCCGGTGGCGGTGGTGGTGCTGGCCGAGGGCACCTCGGACCTCACGCTGGTGGAGCTCGAACCGTATCTGAACGAGAATCTCGCCCGGTTCAAGCACCCCAAGGACCTCGTGATCATCGACGAGCTACCGCGCAACGCCGGCGGCAAGGTGGTCAAGCCCCGACTGCGTGAGGCTTACGGCAGCAAGGACTCCGGCCTCCAGCACTGATGGGTGTCCGGGCACCACCGAATCCCTGGCACCACCGAATCCGGTCACCGCCGGACGCTCCCCGGGCCGTCCCGTAAGCTCCGGTGGACACGTGTCCGCCGCCCGTCTGGTCGATACACGGACGACTGTGACCCCGCATGGAGGAGGATATTCGGTGACCGACAACCGCCTGGAGGGCAAGGTCGCCCTGATCACGGGTGCTGCACGTGGTCAGGGACGCAGCCACGCACTGCGGCTGGCCCGAGACGGTGCCGACATCATCGCGGTGGACATCTGCGCGCAGATCCCCACCGTCAACTACGAGCTGAGCACACCGGACGACCTGGCCGAGACGGCGACGCTCGTCGAGGCCCTCGGCCGCAGGATCGTCACCAGGGTCGCCGACGTCCGTGACCGGGGAGCGCTGCAGACGGCCATCGACGAGGGTGTCGCCGAACTCGGCGGGCTCGACATCGTCGTCGCCAATGCCGGGATCAGCCCGGTCGGCGCCGATCGTCCGCCGGTGACCTGGCTCAACACGGCCTCGGTCAACCTCGGCGGCGTGATCAACACCCTCGAGCTGTCGTTGCCGCATCTGTCGTCGGGCGCCTCGATCGTGTGTGTCGGGTCGATGGCGGCGTTCATGGAGAGCTTCGAGTCCAGGGAGGCCGGTTTCGGCGCCAGCGGCTACTCGTTCTCCAAGCGTGCCATCGCCCGCCTCGTCAACGATCTGGCGCGTTCGCTGGCGCCGCAGGGGATCCGGGTCAACGCGGTGCATCCGGGCAACATCGACACCCCGATGGTGCACAACTCCGGGCTCTACCACTTGTTCCGGCCCGACCTGGAGGACCCGAAGTACGACGACGTCAAGGACGTCTTCGGCGCCTTCCACCTGCTCCCGGTGGATGTCATTCCGCCGGAGGAGGTCAGTGAGGCGGTCTACTACCTCGCCTCGGACGCTTCGAAGTACGTGACCGGACAACAACTCCGGGTGGAGGCGGGTGCGCTCCTCAAGTCCCTGCCGGCCGGCGTTCCCGACTGACGACTGCGCGGACAACCGCACTCTGCGCGGCCACCTACCAGGTGCGCGGTAGATCTACCGCGCACCTGACAGATGCGTGGGGACCTCTCACTCCAATCTCAGCAAGAGGCTGGGTGGCACCTGCACGTCACATTGTGTGGTTGATCCGGAAGGCGTTCCCTTCTGGGTCGAGGAGCACTGCCTGCCACGACCCGTAATATGTTTCTCCTGGTGCCTTGATGCACTGGGCACCCGCGGCGACGGCTCGTTCGGTCAGCGCATCGACTTCGGCTGCGGTGTCCGCCTCGAACGTCCAGAACATCATCGGGGTATCGGTTAGGTCGGACGGCGGAAGGTTGAGCATCTCGATGCTGCTCTCACCGCCGAAGCCGAGGGTGGTATCACCGATCCGGAGACCGCGGAAATGCTGACCGTTCAGTTCCGAAACATCGTCGAGACTGAACACGTCCTGATAGAAGTCGGCCAACGCGCCGAGATCGCGCGCGAGCACAGTCACAAATGACAGCGACACTGCCACCAAGGGATTCCTTTCGACGGAGGTGTTTGTCGGGAAGTCGATCCCGTTCGGAGTCAGCCGACTGTCGCAGCAAGCGCTCGCCGCCGGAGGTACTCACCCGCCTCGATGGGCGGCAGGTCGGTATTCGTGCCGATCGGCGGCGCCATCGGTTCGATGACTGCATCGACATTCGCATCGCAGAATTGGATGAGCGAGATCAGTTCTTCATCTGGTGCCTGGTCTTGCGGCGGCAGCACCCGGTGCCGCGTCGAGCACCAGCGGTCGCCTGTCCACCGCGCCATCAGATCACCGATGTTGATGACCAGCGCACCTTCGACAAAGGGCGCATCGAACCACTGTCCGTCCTGTTCGACCTGGAACCCGCCGTATCCGGGCTGACGATCGAGCAGTGTGAAGATGCTCCAGTCGGTATGCGGTCCCACCCGGAACTGACCGTCCTTCGGTTCCCCGGTCTCTTTCAGTGCCGGATACCGATTGATGTTCAGGGTGCGTGTCCCCGCGGAGGTCCGTTCGATGAACCACTCGGTTCCCAGCCCCAATGCTTCACCGCAGATGCGAAGGAGTTCGTCATACACTTCATAAACCGCGGTCATGTAGGCGCTGGCCAACGCCGCGAGCTCGGGTACCTCGCTCGGCCAGACATTCGGTTTGAACCAGTATTCGTCGAGCTCCGGATTGCCGGTGGAAGCGTTGCGGCCGATCGTATAGCTCTCCTTCATGTCCGGGCTGTTCGCGTCGGCCTCTTCGCCGTCATATGAGTTGGCCTCTTTTCCGCTCGGCAGCCAGCCGCGACCTCCGACGGTGGTCTCGTATTTGGCCTTCACGTCGTAGTCGAGCGAGAAGAACGCCTTCGCCGCGGCACGTAGGCCTCGTGCGAGATCGGTACTGACGCCGTGGTTCCCGAGGAGGAGGAACCCGGACTCGCGTAGCGCTTGATCTACTTGCGTCACAACGTCATTGCGGGCTGCGGCGTCCCCTTGACGCCAACGGGTCATGTCTATCAGTGGAATGTGAGGTGCCGTCATGGTTGGTGTCCTTACTTGTCACTGCTGGTCGTATGACCTCGGCTGATGGTGAGATGTGGTGACCGACGGTCCGATTCCACGACGGCCCCGACGACGTGGATGGACGCTTTGCGACCGGCCGAGATGATGCCGACTGTCCGTCGACGAATCAAGGGTTCGTCGCCATGGTTACCCAAGGCGGCCGGGACACACACTATTCTCTAGATTAATATTTCATAATCAGAGTCAATGGTGTAGCCATCGTATTTCGTTCGTGACGTTTCGGTTACCCGGTACTTCGACAGGGTGGCTGCGCCGCCAATCCACGGTTCCCTCAACGGACACCCGTGGTCGCCGGGTGCATCTTGGCCCGGAGGGTCGGCAGCATGACGACGTGCCGGGCCGTGAGCGGCACCCAACCCGGTGAGTCGCCCTGGGACCCCGGTTCATCAGCGAGACATGGCTACTCCGCCAGGCGTGCCTCGATCAGCCGTCGGCACAGCGCCTCCGGCACATCCTGGTCATAGCGGATCTTGAGAAAACCGGCACCGCACTCATATCCGGCATCGGCGACCTCCCCGGTGTACGCGCCGAAGAACTCCGGGGTGAACCGTAGTGAACAGTGCTTGCCGTAGGCCTGCAGCATCCAGAGTCGTTCCCCGTCACGCAGATATGCGGGCTGATTCCACTGCAACTTCTCTTCGACGGCGGGCGCATACGACAGGCTGATCCGTTGCAGTTCCACCAGATGCGGATGCTGCGTGGGGGTGGGCTGGGCGTAGAAGTCGTCGAGATCGGCACGTTTGGGCGCAGGCATATGACGAAACTACCTGCGCGCCGGGATGCCGGAACCCCGAAACCCCCCACTCCGCGCGTTCGACGAGCTCAGCGCGCGATGGTGAAGTCGTACGCCGATTCCGCGTGCTGGGCGTCGTCGATCCCGTCGACCTCGTGCTGGCGATCGGCCCGCAGACCGATGGTGAACTTCAGCCCGAGCGCGATCACACCGGTGACCACCGTGGCATAGGCGATGACGGCGAGCACCGCCACCACCTGCCGCCAGAGCTGATCGACACCCCCGCCATAGAACAGTCCGTCCACCCCGGCAGGGGCGGTCCGCGAGGCCACCAGCCCGATCATCAGCATCCCCACCACACCGCTGACGAAGTGCACGCCGACGACGTCGAGGGAGTCGTCGTAGCGCCAGCGGAACTTCAGTTCGATGGCCAGCGAACTCACCGCTCCGGCGACCGCACCCACGGCGAGCGCCCCGACAGGTGTCACCGATGAGCAGGACGGCGTGATCGCGACCAGTCCGGCGATCACGCCGGAGGCGGCGCCGAACGACGTCGGCCGACCATGGCGGACCTGTTCGACGACCAGCCACGCGACCATCGACGCCGCACCTGCACCGAGTGTGTTGACCGCGATCACGGCCGCGTCACCGTTGGCCGCCAGCTCGGAGCCGGCGTTGAACCCGAACCACCCGAACCAGAGCAATCCCGCGCCGAGCATGACGAACGGCAGGTTGTGTGGCCGCATCGGATCCTTCGGCCACCCGGCACGCCGGCCGAGCAACAGCGCCAGCACCAATGCCGATGCGCCGGAATTGATCTCCACGGCCGTGCCGCCGGCGAAGTCGATCGCATGCAGATGACCGACGATCCAGCCGCCGTGCGCCTCGGTCAGGCCGGGTGCACTGAACACCCAGTGGGCCACCGGGATGTAGACGAGGACCGACCACACCGCCGCGAACGCGAGCCACGAGATGAACCGCATCCGGTCGGCCACCGCACCGGCGATCAGGGCGACGGTGACCATCGCGAAGCCCGCCTGGAAGGCGACGAACAGGATGGCCGGGATGGTTCCGACCAGCGGTATCCCCGAGTGTGTGCCGTCGGTTCCGTAGGTGTGGTGCAGTCCGGGGAACGACGACAGGCTGCCGATCAGGCCGCCGTGGTCGTCGCCGAAGGCCAGGGAGTAGCCGAACACGACCCAGACGATCCACACGATCGGGATCGCCGAGAGGCACATCATCATCATGTTGAGCACACTCTTCGAGCGCACCATGCCGCCGTAGAACAGTGCCAGCGCCGGGGTCATGAGCAGCACCAGGGCGAACGCCGCAAGCATCCAGGCGGTGTTCGCCCCGTCTGGCATGCCGTATGTGGGGAACATGGTCACCTTCCGTCGCACGGGCGACGAAAGCCTACACTCCTCGATCACGCCGCAGTGTCGTTGACCGACAACGGATTCCGGCAAGTCGGGCGAATCGTCGAACCCGGGCGAGGAAGCTGGCGGCTGGGCTACCCGAGGTGACCGTCGGCGACGTCGAGGGCACGATCGAGGATCGCGAGGCCCTCGCGCACCTCGTCGGCGGTGACGGTGCACGGCGGGACGACGTGGATGCGGTTGAAGTTCGCGAACGGCAACAGCCCACCCGCCTTGCACGCCGCGATCGTCTCGTTCATCGCCGCACTGCTGGAACCATAGGGCGCCAGGGGTTCCCGGGAGTCGCGGTCTGCGACCAGTTCGAGCGCCCAGAACACTCCGGCGCCACGTATCTCGCCGATGCAGCGATGACGTTGCGCGAGGTCGTGCAGTCCGGGTCCGATCACCTCGGCACCGATCGTCGCGGCATGCTCGACGACGTGTTCGTCCTCCATCGCGCGGATGGTGGCGACGGCGGCCGCGGTGGCGAGCGGATGACCGGAGTAGGTCAGTCCGCCGGGATAGGGGCGGTGGTCGAAGGTGGCGGCGATCTCCGCGTCGATCACCACGCCGCCGAGGGGCACGTAGCCGGAGTTGACGCCCTTGGCGAAGGTGATCAGATCCGGGACGGCGTCGCCGTGTTCGAACGCGAACCACCGCCCGGTGCGGCCGAAGCCGGCCATCACCTCGTCGGCGATGAACACGATGCCGTGGCGGTCACAGATCTCCCGCACGCCGGCCAGATATCCGGGTGGCGGGACCATGATGCCCGCGGTTCCCGGGACGCTCTCGAGGACGATGGCCGCGATCGTCGACGGCCCTTCCATCCGGACCACCTCGTCGAGGTGGGCGAGTGCCCGCTCGCACTCCTGCTGCTCGGTCTCGGCGTGGAATCGCGAGCGGTACAGGAACGGACCGAAGAAGTGCACCACCCCGCTGTTCGCGTGGTCGTTGGGCCAGCGGCGCGGGTCACCGGTCATGTTGATCGCGGTGTCGGTGCCACCGTGGTACGAGCGGTAGCGGGTCAGCACCTTGTATCGGCCGGTGTGCAGGCGAGCCATCCGGACCGCATGTTCGTTGGCGTCGGCACCGGCATTGGTGAAGAACACCTTGTCCAGGCCGTCGGGGGTATGGCTGGTGATGAGCCGCGCCGCCTCCGAGCGTGCGTCGTTGGCGTGCTGGGGTGCGATCGTGCACAGTTTGGCCGCCTGCGCGGCGATCGCGGCCACCACCTTCGGATGCTGATGGCCGATGTTGGTGTTGACCAGCTGGGAGGAGAAGTCCAACAAGCGGTTTCCGTCGCCGTCCCACACATACGACCCCGCCGAGGCGGTGATCGTCATCGGGGAGATCTCGGCTTGCGCCGACCACGAGTGGAAGACATGGGCGCGGTCGAGCTCGTAGGTCCGCCGCGCCTCTGCACGGGCCTCGTCGAGACGCAGACCGTTGGGCAGCAGGTCGGTGGCGTTCAGCCCAGTGGCATTCAGCTTGGGTGCGTTCAGGTCGGGGGCGGGACTCTCGTCGATGATGCTCACGGTGTTGCTCCTCACGCGTTCTGGGGAAAGCCGAGATCGATCTCGGGGGTGGCCGACGCGGCCCGATCGGTACGGGCGAGGAAGACGTCGGTCTCGATCCAGCGGGTGGTGATCGCCTTGGTCCGGGTGAAGAAGTGCACACCCTCGGTGCCGTGGGCGTGGCTGTCGCCGAACAGCGACGCCTTCCATCCGCCGAAGCTGTAGTAGGCCATCGGAACCGGGATGGGCACGTTGATGCCGACCATGCCCACCTCCACCTCGTTCTGGAACCGGCGCGCGGCCGCACCGTTCGCGGTGAAGATCGCGGTGCCGTTGCCGAACGGGTTGCGGTTGACCAGTGCCAGGGCCTCGTCGTAGGAATCCACGCGCACCACGTTCAGGACGGGGCCGAAGATCTCGTCGGTGTAGATGCTCATGTCGGTGCCGACGTGGTCGATCAGGGTGGGCCCCAACCAGAACCCGCCGGCATCGCCGTCGGGCTGCACCGTCCGACCGTCGAGGACGATGGCGGCACCATCGGCTTCCCCTGCATCGACATAGGAGGCCACCTTGTCCCGATGCACCCGGGTCACCAAGGGGCCCATGTCGGTGTCGCGGGTGCCGTCGCCGGTGCGGATGGCACCGGCACGCTCGGCGATCCGCGCGACCAGATCGTCGGCGATGTCGCCGACGGCCACGCACACCGAGATCGCCACGCAGCGCTCACCGGCGGAACCGAAGCCGGCATTGACCATCGCATCGGCGGCGACGTCGAGGTCGGCGTCCGGCAGCACGATGGCGTGGTTCTTCGCCCCGCCCAACGCCTGCACACGCTTGCCCGCGGCCGTGCCGGTGGCGTACACGTACTGGGCGATCGGGGTGGATCCGACAAAGCTGATCGCCTTGATCGCGGGGTGGGTGAGCAGTTCGTCCACGGCGGTCTTGTCACCCTGCAGGACGTTGAAGACCCCATCCGGAAGGCCCGCCTCGTGCCACAGTTCCGCGAGCCACAGCGAGGCCGACGGATCCTTCTCCGACGGTTTGAGGACCACGGTGTTGCCGGCGGCGATCGCGATGGGGAAGAACCACATCGGGACCATGGCCGGGAAGTTGAACGGCGAGATGATGCCGACCGGGCCCACCGGCTGGCACACCGAGTGCACGTCGATCTTGGTCGATGCGTTCTCGGTGAACCCGCCCTTCAGCAGATGCGGGATACCGCAGGCGAATTCGACGACCTCCTGACCACGGGTCACCTCGCCGAGTGCATCGGAGACCACCTTGCCGTGCTCGGCGGTGATGATCTCGGCCAACTCGCCTTTGCGGGCGTTGAGCAGTTCCCGGAAACGGAAGAGGATCTCGGTGCGCTTGGCCAGTGATGTGTCCCGCCAGGCCGGGAAGGCCGCGGATGCGGCATCGATCACCGCATGCGCATCGGCGACGTCGGCCAGCGCGACCCGTGCGGTCACCACGCCGGTCGCCGGATTCGTCACCGGTGCAGTCGTATCCGACGCACCCGGGAACACCTTGTTGTTGACCCAATGGGAGACGGTTGTCATCAGGACCTCTCTGGTCGAAGCGGCCACCTGGTCGCACCGACCCGGCGTGTCTGTTCCAGTCTCGGTCCCACATCGTCACGGTAGGGGTGACATGATGTACGTGATACGCCCAGCAGCTTTACACTCTGTCAATGACCATCACGGTGCGCGACGTTCTCGGTCTCCCGGAGTTGCAGCGCGGGGATCCGGTCGTGCTCAGCGATCGGCGCCTCGACGACGTCATCCGCTGGGTTCACGTGGGCGACGTCCCCGATCTGTCGGGCCTGCTCACCGGTGGTGAACTGATCCTCACCACCGGTGCCTCACTGGCGAATTGGCCGCAGCGATATCTCCAGGGGCTGTCGAGCTCCGGCGCGGTGGGCGTGGTCGTCGAGCTCGGCGCATCGGTTCCCACCCTCCCCGGCGCGGTGACCCGCCTCGCGCGCGATGCCGACCTGGCCTTGATCGTGCTGCGGCGCTCGGTGCGGTTCGTCGACGTCACCGAGGCGGTCCATCGACGGCTGGTGGCCGAACAGTACGAGGCGGTCGCCTTCGATCGCCTGGTCCACGAGACCTTCACCGAGCTGAGCATGAATCGCGCATCGGTCGTCGAGATCGTGGCCGCGGCGGCCCGGATGCTCGATGAGCCCGTCGTCCTCGAGGATCTGTCGCATCAGGTGCTCACCTCCTCGATCGCACCCCACGCCGACACCGCGATCACCCTCGACGACTGGGAGCGGCGCTCCCGACGGAACACCGATGGGCGTGCCGGCACCGAACCCTGGGTGTGGTCGACGGTCGGACCGCGGGGGGAGACGTGGGGTCGGGTGATCGTGCCGCGCAACCCGATCCAGCGCGATCGGACGGTCCGCGTACTCGAACGTGCCGGTGTCGCACTGGCCCTCAACCGGATGATCGAACGTGACCGGACGAGCCTGCATCAACGCGCCCAGAGCAGCCTGATCGACGACGTCGTCGACCGGCGGGTCACCACCGAGTCCGAGATCGCAGCCCGCGCGCACGCCCTCGGACTCGCGCGTGCACGACGGTACTGGCCGGTGGTGATCCGGGTGGACTCCACCGCCCCGGACGGCGATCCGCTTGCGGCCCAACGCAGATCCGCCCAGCTTCTCGACGCGGTCTCACACACGGTGCGTTCGGGCGGACACACCGGCTTGTTCACCGTGCGACCCCCCGGCGACATCCACGCCGTCGTCGCCCTGCGACCGGCGCGCGGCCAGGACCCGGAGTCGACGCTGACCTCGCTCGCCGACCACCTGCACGAGGCGGTCGCACGCACGGCCGGGGACACCCGGTGCACGGTGGCCGTCGGCGAACCCGACGGTGGGCTGGTACCGGCGATCCGTGCCCTCGCCGACGCCGCCCACGTCGCCGAGGTGGCCGGCGCCATGTCCGGGCGCCGCCGGCCCTTCTACCGGGCGTCCGACACCCGGCTGCGTGGTCTCGTCGCGGTCCTGAAAGACGATCCGCGCGTGCAGGCCTTCGCCGAATCCGAGCTGCGCCGCATCCTCACCGAGGCCCCCGAGCACCTCGACCTGCTGCGAAACCATCTGCAACTCAACGGGAACAAGGCCGCCGTCGCGCAGCGGATGCACATCAGCAGACCGGCGCTCTACAAGCGTCTGCGTGCCGTCGAGGACATCCTCGAGGTGGATCTCTCCGATCCGGAATCGCTGTTGTCGCTGTCGGTGGCGACGATGATCTACGACGTCGGTCGTGCCGCCCGCGCCGACGGTGAGCGCACTATCGGACCGGCTGCGGCGTCACCGCCACCACGAAGTCGATGATGGCCGATGCCACCGCGGCCGTCGCCGACAGCTGTGGCGCGTGGTCGCTGTCCAGGGTGACCTGCGTGGCTCCCGGAACCAGATCCTGCATCTGCCGCTGCGCCTGGATCGGCACCGACCGGTCCAGTGTGGCCTCGATGTAGCACCGGGGTAGCCGGCCGAATCGTTCCGGGGTCCAGGTGGGGGAGATGAGGCGGGCCGACTCGCGTTGCGGCACCATCTTTCGCGCTGCGGCCACTGCGTCGTCGGGTGCGGCCTCGTGGAAGAAGATCGTCGCGGCGGCCTCCGCCGGTACCGTCGACAGCGCACCGTCGGCGCTGTACTCCAGGTAGCGCGAGATCCCCACGGGCGCTGTGAGTCCGGCGCGATCACAGGCGTCGACGAACGACCCACCGGAGGGCAGCATCATGCCTGCCACATAGACCACACCCGCGACGCGTTCGGCGAGCGCCTCGGCGACATTCGTGGCGACCACGCCGCCGCCGGAATGACCGACGATCACCACCGGCCCCTCGACGTCGGGGATCTGTCCGATCACCGCGGCGACGACATCGTCGAGTTCGGCGGGTTCGTCGAGGGTCTCGCCCACCCCGGGCAGGGTCACCGGGATCGGTCGCATGCCCGCGTCGGTGATCGGTTGCAGGAGCGGGTTCCACACCCAGCTCCCGGCCCACGCACCGTGGATCAGGACGACGGCGGGTCCGGTCACGCCACACCGCCCTTCGCTGCGGCGAGCACGCGACTCGCCTCGCGCACCGCGGCCGTGTTCGCCTTGCCCTGACGCGATCCGGCGAGTTTGGCGGAGATGTGGTCCCGGACGAGGATGGGCTCGTAGGCCAGTCCGTCGTCAGCGTCGAGATGGCTGGGCAGGGTGGCGATGGTGGCATCGATGTTGCCGTCATGGAAGAACGCGACCGAGCGCCGGCGTCTGATCGTCCCGTCCACGATCGGCGGCTTCACCCGGTGCAGGGTCGAGGTCCACCGGTCGTTGGTCAGGCGCGCGGTGAGGTCACCGAGGTTGATCAGGAGGGCACCGTCGATCGGCTGTACGTCGTGCCAGATGCCGTCGCTGCCCAGCACCTGCAGGCCCGCGACCTGGTCGGCCCACAACACGGTCACCAGACCGAAGTCGGTGTGCTCACCCATGCCGGTGAGGTCGCCGTCGAGGGTGACGGTCCCTTCCGGCAGGGCATAGTTGTTCATCCGTAGCACGTCCACCGAGTGGTCGGTCAGATACTCGAAGTAGTCGCTCGGCAGGTCCAGTGCGTCGGCGAACACGGAGGTCAGTGTGCGTGCCACGCGGGCCGCATGCTCGTAGTAGGCCTCGATACGCGACCGGAAGTCGGGGATGGCCGGCCAGACGTTGATTCCGTAGTCGTCCTCGGACAGGTCGAGTTCGGGGTACCAGCGCGCCTCTGCACCGACGTTGAATGCCTCGAAGAAGTCGTTCATTCTGCTGGCCGATTCCAGACCGAGGCTCAGACTGAGGGATTCGCTCTTGGGTGGGGTGTAGCCGCGGTTTCCCGGAGCACGGTGGCCCTTCTTCTCGTCCAGCGACTGTGCGAAGAAGTCGTCGACCGCGTCGGCCAGGTCGGCGATCACCTGGTCAGGGACACCGTGTCCGAGGATCTGTACGAATCCCACAGTGGAACAGGCGGTGTCCATCTGTCGAGCGGCTTCGGCGCGATCGGCCGCACTGCCACCGGCGGTGTAGGCGCTGATGTCGACGACGGGAACGTCGAAGGCGGTCGTGGTCGTGGTATCAGTGTGCGACATCATTTTCTCCGATCGAGAGCTGGTTTGGGTCGGCAGGGTTGTGCGACAGGGCATCGCGTGCATGTTCGCCGAGTCGGGTGTGGTTGAGGACGAGGTTGAGCAGGAAGGCGGTGATGGCGGCGAGCGTGATCCCGCTGCCGAGGACGATCTGGGCGGAGTCCGGGAACTTGGTGAACATGCCCGGGATGAAGGTGGGCAGCATACCGATTCCGACGGCCACCGAGGCGATGGTCATGTTGATCGGGTCGCCGAGATCGACCGACCGCAAGGTGTCGACGCCGACGATCGCGACGACGGCGAACATGATCAGGCCGACCCCGCCGATCACCGGACCGGGTACACCGGCGACGAAGGCGCCGAGCTTGGGGACCAGACCGAGCGCGATCAGGATCACGCCGCTCGTCGCGGTCACATATCGGCTGAACACCCTGGTCGTGGCGACGGCGCCGACGTTGTTCGTGTACACGGTGTCGATGAAAGCGTTGAAGATGGCGCCGAGGATGCCGGAGATGCTGTCGCCGGTGAGCCCGCGCGCCAGATCGCCTCTGCTGACGTCCTTTCCGGTGATCTCGCTCAGGGCGAGGATGCTCGCGGTGGATTCGGCGAACACCACGACCATCACGATCGACATCGCGACGACCGCCGTCACCGGGAATTCCGGAGCTCCGAAGTGGAATGGATGCGGAATACCGATCCACGCGGCGTCGCCGACGGCGTCGAGGTTGTACATGCCCATCGGGATCGCGATCGCGGTACCGACGACGAGCGCCAGGAGCACGCCGAGTTGTCGCCACATACCACGGCCGAGGCAGAGGATCCCGACCGCGATTGCCATGATCAGCACGGCGAGGCCGATGTTGCCGGGCGAGGCGTAGTCGGCGGACTCGGGGTCACTGCCGACGATCAGGCCACCGGCGACACCGATGAGCGACAGTCCGACGACGGTCAGCACCGCGCCGGTGACCAGTGGCGGGAAGAACTTGAGCAAGCCGGCGAACAGCCATGCGAGTGGGATGCCGACGATCCCACCGATGAGCATCGAGCCGTAGACGGCGGGCATGCCGTACTCGTGGGCGATGAGGATCATCGGGGTGAGCGAGGCGAACGTCCCGCCACAGATGATCGGTAGTCGCACACCCACCGCGCGACCGATGCCGAGGCTCTGGACGAGGGTGATCACGCCGGAGATCAGGAGGTCGGCGGAGATCAGGATGGCGATGTCGGTGGCGTCCAGGCCGACTGCGGCACCGAAGATCAGCGGGACGCTGACGCAGCCGGTGTACATGATCAGCACATGCTGGATGCCGAAGACGACGAGTCGAGGGATCGGTGGACGCATGTCGACCGGGTGGACCTCCGGACGTGCCGGCGAGTCGGAGATAGCGGTCATGGGACACTCCATGTCGTAGGAACACGGAATATTCTCCAAAGCAATATTTCATAATCCGAGTCAATGGAGTTACGACTGGATTTCGCCTATGACGACCCGGTTACGGCCTCGATGGCCAGCACAAACCGTCGTCGGCCGAGACTGCTACGTTGCAAGCGTGGATGACGACCAAGCGATGCTCGCACGCACATTGGGTGCGTCGATCCGGAGTGCCCGGAAGGCAGCCGGGATGACGATGGCCGAGGTGGCCAGGCGAGCCGACCTGTCCCAGCCGTTCCTGAGTCAGGTCGAGAACGGCAACACGGCGCCCAGCGTCATCAACCTGCACAAGATCGCCCAGACGTTGGGAACCACCGCGCATGCCCTGCTCGAGCAGGGGAGCCGTCAGCCCACCACCGTCATTCGGTCCACCGATGCCCGGCGGTACAACCTGGGGCCGTCGGCCATCGTCCGATTCTGCCTGTCCGGGACACGATCACTCGACTGCAACGAGGTGACCGCCGGAGCACACAGCGGAGCCGAGGCAGCCACGACGCATGCGGGGGAGGAGTTCGTCTACGTCATCTCCGGCACGGTGCGCATGAACATCGACGGCGTCGATCACCTCCTGGAACCGGGAGACACCGTCCACTTCCCGGCAACCCTGTCGCATCAATGGTTCAACGACACCGACGACGAGGTACGGTTCCTCTTCGTCAGCACCCCGCCGAGTTTCTGACCCCGGGCCCGGCCGTCGAATCCCGTTGACCGGGCGCTACTTTCCGTTGATCGGGCGCCCAATCCCGTTGACCGGGCGCTACTCTCCGTTGACCGGGCACCCAATCCCGTTGACCGGGCGCTACTTTCCGTCGATCGGGCGCCCAATCCCGTTGACCGGGCGCCCAATCCCGTTGACCGGGCGCTACTCTCCGTTGACCGGGCACCCAATCCCGTTGACCGGGCGCTACTTTCCGTTGACCGGGCACCCAATCCCGTCGACCGGGCGCCCGGGTACGGTCAGGACGTCGGGCCCTCATGGGTCACGCTCGGTGCATTCATGCAGCCCGACTCATAGTAGAAGTTCCGGATCGTCGCGCTGTTGTATCCGAGATCCGCGATCGCCGTGCTGATCATTCGCGCTGCCGCGCAGTATCGTCCCACGTGTTGGTTCAACGACGCGGTCGCTGTACTGCGGTCTTGTCACCTCCTGACGACGCCGATAGTTCCCCACGCAACTCCCACATGCGCGGTAGATCTACCGCGCATGTGGGAGTTGGCCGCGCAGCCGACAAATGCGTGCGCAACTCACGCTGCTACCCTCGGCGCGATGACATCGTTGACGTCCGGCCTTCCCGACATCTCGCCGACAGCCCATCCCTTCGACGTCACCTACCGGGTCCGCATCGACGACTGCGATCCGACGATGACCGTCACCCTCGCCGGAGTGGCCCGCTATCTGCAGGACATCGCGATGGACATGATCGACCAGTCGCCGTTCGGCGCGACCAACCCGTTCTGGATCCTGCGACGCAACATCATCGACGTCATCGAGCCGATCACCTGGCCGGGCGATGTCGACATCACGCGCTGGTGTTCGGCGTCGTCGACGCGGTGGGTCGACATGCGGCAACGGATCACCGGAACACCCGCCCAGACACCGTTCAACCCCGACGTTCGGCCGAACGGACACATCGAAACCGAGAGCTTCTGCATCAACGTCACCAGGGACGGCCGACCGGCACGTATCACCGACGACATGCTCGAAGACCTGAACTCGGGCGTGACCGAGACCCGTCTGCGCTGGCATTCGATGAACCCCACCGACGTGCCCGACGATGCGGCAACCGCATTGTTTCCGCTGCGCGCCGCCGACTTCGACATGTTCGAGCACATGAACAACGCCGCCTACTGGCATGCGGTCGAGTCACAGTTGACCGATCACCGCGACCTCTTGCCCCGCCCGCACCGAGCTGTCATCGAGTATCTCAAGCCGGTACCGATCATCGATCACGTCACCATCCGGTCGGCGACCACCGACCACGGCGTCTCGCTGTGGATCTTCTCCGATCAGGTTCTGTGCACCACGGTGACCATCACCGCGTTGTGACCACGGCGCCGTTGCGCTGATTCCCCAGGCCCTGCAGCGACCGCTGCAGGGCCTTGCCGTTCTACGACGACGCACGCCCTCCACAAAAGTGGCGCCACATTTACAAAAATATGAGGCTCCGTTATGGTTGCGACGAACGCCACGCCGGGCATCAAGGTGTGACCGCCGACCATCAACGACTGTCGAGGAGGGCCGATGACCGACGCTGCTGCACGCGCCACCATCGAGGCCCCGCGGCCGCCGGTGACCCCCGATCCGCCGACCCCCAAGGGACGTGACACCCGGGATCGGCTCCTCGCCGCCGCGACCACCCTGTTCGCAGAGCGCGGGTACGCCGGTGTCCGGATCACCGACATCACCAAAGAAGCCGGCCTGTCCGGAGGGGCGTTCTACCGCTACTTCACCGACCGTCGCGAGATCATGCTGGTCCTGCTCCAGGACCTCACCGACGAGGCCTTCGAGTTCATTCGCGTGCCCTGGGACGACACCGATCCGATGGATGCCGTGATGCGTTCCACCGAACTGTATTTCACGTTCTACGAGTCGCACCGCGCACTGTTCGGGTTGTTGGCCGAGCTCGGCCAGACCGATCCCGAGGTGTCGGCACTCTGGGCCCGCGCCCGGCAGGCCTTCTATTCCCGGTTCGCCCACGTCCTGCGGCGCGGCGTCGAGTCCGACCGGCTGCGTGCCGGCGTCAACGTCGAGGTGGCCGCCGAGATGATCTGCGGCATGACCGAGTTCTACGCCTTCCAGCGCTACGCACTCCGGGATGGCGTCGTCACCGCCGTGACACCCCGAGAGGCCGCACGCACCCTTGCCGAGATCTGGGCGTCGGGAATCCTCCGACAACCCTGAACAACCCACAACCACACCATTTTTCCGCACTCACCGACGCATCTCGATGCGCCGGATGACCAGTCACACCCGACAATCAAGGAGAACCATGACCGACGCAGTGATCGTCGCCGCCGTCCGCACCCCGCTCGGCAAACGAAACGGGGGACTGTCGACCGTGCACCCGGCCGATCTGTCCGCACACATCCTCGACAGCATCGTCAGCCGTACCGGTATCGATCCGGCGATCGTCGACGACGTGATCTGGGGTTGTGTGAACCAGGTCGGCGACCAGACCTTCGACATCGCACGTACCTCGGTCCTCTCGGCCGGGTGGCCCGAGTCGGTGCCCGGCACCACCGTCGACCGCCAGTGCGGATCGTCGCAGCAGGCGGTGAGCTTCGGTGCGGCGAGCCTCGTCGCCGGCCACTACGACGCTGTGGTCGTCGGCGGCGTGGAGAGCATGTCGCGGGTTCCCATGGGCTCGGCCGTCGGGTCGGGAAATCCGCTGGGGGAGCGGTACATCGAGCGCTACGGAGATGAGTTCCCGAATCAGGGCATCGGTGCGGAGATGATCGCCGACGACTGGAAGCTGTCCCGCCAGCAGCTCGACGAGTTCGCGCTCATCTCCCATGAGCGGGCCGCGGCGGCCAGCGACGGCGGGCTGTTCGCCGACGAGATCGCTCCCATCGACGTCAAGGGCGAGACCGTGTCGGTCGACGAAGGCATCCGCCGGGGTGGCACCGTGGACGGACTGGCGAAGCTGCGTCCGGTGTTCCGTGAGGACGGACGTGTCACCGCTGCCAACTCGTCGCAGATCTCGGACGGTTCGGCCGGCCTGCTCATGATGACCTCCGAGGCCGCCGCGAAGGCCGGACTCACCCCGCTGGCGCGTGTCCATACCGCGGTCGTCGCCGGGTCGGCGCCGATGCCGATGCTGACCGGACCCATCCCGGCCACGCACAAGGCCCTCGCCAAGTCGGGTCTGAGCATCGACGACATCGGCGTGTTCGAGGTCAACGAGGCATTCGCGCCCGTCGTGCTGGCCTGGCAGGCCGAGTTCGGTGTCGATCTGGCGAAGGTGAACCCCCGCGGTGGCGCCATCGCGCTGGGCCATCCGCTCGGCGGTTCGGGTGCCCGCCTGATGACCACCATGCTGCATCACATGCGTGCCAACAACATTCGCTACGGACTGCAGACGATGTGTGAGGGTGGCGGCCAGGCCAACGCCACCATCCTCGAACTCCTCTGACCTACGGGGCCGAGATCGACTGCGGGGCCGGTGGATTCGGTACAACCGAACTCACCGGCCCCGTCGTCGTCCGCGCGGTCAGGTGAGGCAACCGATTCTCGTCATATCCCTGTCTGTGGCTGCGGCGCAGCGGGTTCCGGGACGTCGGCGATGTCGGCAGGAATCCGGCTGTCCTGACGCATGCCGTCGACCATCAGCCGCAGCGTTCGGCGCCAGAGTGCGGGGTGTGCGGCACCGCCGAGTTCGCGGGCGGCCCCGACCGCCGCGAGGATCAGCGGGACGTCGGCGCCGTGGAAACTCTGGCGCATCCAGCCGAGTTCCTTGAGCCTGTCCACCATCACATCCGATGCCGGGATGATCCGTTCGAGTGCCGCCGATTGTGCCGCGCCCGGAGACCGGACCTCCTGGAGCACGATCTGCCGGAGCCCCTTGTTCTCGGCGAGTTGAGCACACAGCTCTGCCAGGTGGTCGACGAACGACGTCGCCGGATCCTCGGCCCGCGACACCGCATCCATCGACATGACCACCGCATCCACCTGACTCGTGAACAGTGCGTCGACGAGACCGGCCTTGTCCCCGAAGCGCCGATAGACCGTTCCCACACCGACTCCTGCACGTTCGGCCACGTCGGCCATCGTCACCTCGAGGCCGTGCTCGGCGAATGCTCCCGATGCCGCCACCGTGATCCGTTCGACGTTGCGTGCGGCATCGCTGCGTAGCCGCGGTCCCGATTCGTTGGTCTCCGATGCCATGCGAGAACCCTACCGCGAGCAAACGGAATGACAGATTCCGTTTGCTCGGTTATGCTTGCCCGGTCAGAAACGGAACACTTGATTCCGTTTGGTTATCCGAGGGAGCCGCCCCCGTGTCCACCGACACCCAACCCACCCCGCCGAGCACGAGTCCACCCACCGTCGAGCCCCATCCACATCGCTGGTGGATTCTCGTCGTGCTCGCCATCGCCCAGCTCATGGTGGTGCTCGACGCCACGATCGTGAACATCGCCTTGCCTGCCGCCCAAGCCGATCTGGGATTCGACGACGACCTTCGCCAGTGGGTGGTCACCGCCTACTCCCTGGCCTTCGGCGGTCTGCTCCTGCTCGGCGGCCGCATCAACGACCAGTTCGGACGCAAACAGGCATTCATCATCGGCCTCGTCGGCTTCGCCGCGGCCTCGGCCCTGGGCGGGTGGAGCCCGACCTTCGAGGTGCTGGTCATCGCCCGCGCCCTGCAGGGCGTCTTCGGCGCACTCCTCGCACCCGCCGCGTTGTCACTGCTCACCGTCACCTTCTCGCACAGCGGTGAGCGCGGGCGTGCCTTCGGCATCTACGGTGCGATCTCCGGTGCCGGTGGAGCCATCGGCCTGCTGCTCGGTGGTGTCCTCACCGAGTACATCTCGTGGAACTGGTGCCTGTACGTCAACGTCATCTTCGCGGTGATCGCGCTGGTCGCCGCGGTCAAACTGATTCCCGCCCACAAGCCCGACGACGCGGCCGGCTCACTCGACTGGCCAGGCACCGTCACCGCGACCTTCGGTTTGTTCGCGCTGGTCTACGGGCTGGCCAACTCCGAGGTCAACGGGTGGTCGGACACCTGGACCATCACCTTCATCGTCGTCGGTGCGGTACTGCTGGCGGCGTTCGTGGTGATCGAGACCAAGGTGGTCCACCCGTTGCTGCCACTGCGCGTCGTCCTCGACCGGGTGCGCGGCACCTCCTACATCGTGATGTTCATCGCCGCGATCGGTATGTTCGGCGTCTTCTTGTTCCTGACCTACTACCTGCAGGGCACCCTGGGATACAGCCCGGTGGCGACCGGTGTCGCATTCCTGCCGATGGTGGCCGCATTGGCACTCACCGCAGCGGTGGTCGGCAACGTGACCCAGAAGGTCAGCCCGAAAATCCTTGTCGGCGTGGGTCTGGCGTTGTCGGCATGCGCGATGCTGTTCCTCACCACCATCGACGTCGACAGTTCGTACGCGACCGGTGTGTTGCCCGGTCTGCTGATGTTCGGCATCGGCCTCGGGTCGGTGTTCGCCACAGCGATGGGCTTCGCGACGAGCGGAGTGGCCGCCGAGGACGCCGGAGTCGCCTCCGCCACGGTCAACACCGCCCAGCAGGTCGGCGGATCGATGGGTATCTCACTGCTGTCGAGCTTCGCGGCGACCGCCGCGGCCGACTATGTCACCGCGCACCAGCCCGGCCCGACCGCCACACCGGAGGCCCTGCTCGCCCTCGAACACGGCACCCAGCTCGCGAGCTACCACACCGCATTCTGGTGGTCGGCAGGCTTCTTCGCGGTGGGCGCCGTCATCGCAGCGCTGCTCTACCCGGCGAAGCCGCCGAAGATCGACGCCGAAACCGTGGTGATCGCCCACTGATCGGCACCCACCGATCGGGGTGGGTACCGGCCGTCAGCCCAGGGACCGAAGGATCTCCGGGGTCACCGGATCGACGATGTCGGTGACCTCGGGATGCTTCGACACATACCGTGCGACTGCCGGGCACACCGGCACAACACGGAGTCCGGCGCTTCGGGTCTCGGCGAGGGCATTGTGGATCAGGGTGGTGGCAAGGCCTCGCCCGCCGAACTTCTCCTCGACGACGGTGTGCGGGAAGATCCGTTGCACGCCGCGATCGATGAACACGGTGAATCCGGCGAGCTCACCGTTCACCGTGATCTCGAACCGCCCTTCGGCGTCGTTGCGGGTGACGGCGATGACGTCGTCGGTGTTCTGGTCGGTCACGGGCTTCTCCTCGGTTCTCGGGCTGCACCGTCGCGGCGCATCTCGAATGGATTCGACACTCTCGCCCCCGCGCAACGTCGTTGCGGTCCGCGGCATTCCGGGCCGGTGCACCAGAGCGCGGGTCAGGGCGCCAGGGCCTGCGCCTTCACCAGCCGTTCGGCCATGTCGGTATCGATCTGATCAGGTCGACAGGCACGAAGGTACCGTTCCAGGATGGCGATCTCGGCACCGATATCGCCTGCCTTGCGATACAGGATCGCCGCCTGCTCGGTGTACCAGGGGGCAGGGGAGTACCCGTGGAATCGTGCATCCCGCTCCGCGGCGTCGACACATTCGAGTACGAGTCGGAGTGCCTCGCCGTTGTGCTGGGCCCGTTTGAGTTGTTTGACCTCCTCGGCCCATTCGACGAAGTCCCTACCGCGCACGAGCCGACGACGCTGATCCTCCGCGGTCGATCCTCCGGCTGCCAGACGGGTGCGCCGGGTGTCCGCCAGCTCTGCGGCATGCATTCGCGCGCGAGCCGACGATTCGGTTTCGTCTTCGGCGTCATAGGCCTGTTCGTATGGCCCGAGGATGATCCGGGCCGGCGCCCTGGTGCCGGCGGGAACGAAGATCCGGCACCGTACGGCGCAGTCGTGGCCGTGATGCTGGGGATGCCGGATGACCTCCCGCACCATCTCCGCCTCCAATGCACTCACGTACCCGACGAGTCGGCGGTCCACGTAGACCGCGAGCGGCCCCCAACCCTGGGGGCCATGGTCGAGTTCTCGGACGATGGCGGTGGTGTGGTGGGCTCGCCCGCGAGGGATGTTCGCGTCGTCGAGGATGGTGTCGATGGCCTCGATGTGGTCCTTTTCGTAGGACAGTTCGGCGGCTCGGGGAAGCACGATCTCGTCCGCTGGGCGCAGTGCGGTGAGGTAGCTGTCGCCGGGGTCGATGATCTCGTGACGGACCGGCGCCGCGGGTTCCGGCGTTGCGCGTACGGTTCCGGCGAGCTCACGTGCCCGTTCCAATCGGTCGCGTAATCCTTTGGTGCCCAGGTGTTCCGGATCGTCACGCAGGAAGCGTTCGAGGATCATGACCTCGTCGTCGTACTGTTTGCGTGACCGATAGATGATCGCGGCCTGCTCGGTCGGCCACGTCGCCGGGCGTGACACCAGTATCGCGGCACTGCGTTCGGCGGCGTCGATGCACGCATGTAACAACACCAGCGCGCGGTCGGTGTCGCCGTCGGCGCGGGCCTGGGCGATATCGGTTCGTAGTGAGGTGAATTCGCGGCCGTCGACGAGTGCGGCGTCGGCGGCTTCGTCCAGTCGTCGCAGAACCGCCGCATCGCTGAGCCGTTCGGTCCCGTCGGGGCTGATGCGACCCGGCCATGTGGGCCGATCGACGTAGCGCCACTCCGGTTCGCGATCGCCAGCGGGTTCGAGGGTCACCCGCGCCGACCACGTTCCGTGCTCATAGATCGCCCAGATCCGCGCCTCGACGGTTGCTCGCTGGCCGCGTTCCATGAGTTGCAGGACTGTGGCCTGGATTGCGGGGGACACCTCGGCTGGGACGTAGCCGACAGACAGCATGTCGATATACACGGCGACAGCATTCGTGTCGTGTGGATTCCAGGGCTCGGCGACCAGTTCTGCATCGCGCCAGATGACCCCGCCGAGCGGCTTGTCGGCGCGGGCGAACAACTGTGAGAAGGAATCCCGGTGATGACTTTCACCGGCGATCTCCAGATCACGCACGTCCAGGACAGGATTGTGCGGAGGCTCCGGACGAACTGCCGGACCCGACGTCGCGGCCCGATTGACCTCGGCGACTTCCTTCAACCAGTCACGCAGTTGCTCGAACCGCGGCTGCATCCGGCGGGTGAAGACCACGGTGTGCGCGTCCCCGGGTTCGGCCTTGCCTGCGGGAACCCCGGCCACCGCGAGCTGGAGGAAACCGTTCGCCAGACGTGTCGCAGGTTTGAAGTGGTAGCCCAGCACCTGACTGAGCGGGACCCGGTCCCCGGCACCGAACACCGCACCGACGACCGCTCGATTGACCTTGGTGATCGTCGTTGCGTCGACGTCGAAGCGAGCGCCGTATCCCTGGTAGGACGTGGTGCCGAATTCGGGAATGTCAGTGTTCACGGTGCGCTCGCCTCCCGAGGTCACGCTATCAATCGACCGAACGACATCCCCTTCGGGTGTGTGATGATGTCAAGGCTGCCGGGATGAAGTGAAGGTGTGGAACGTGGTCGAAGTGAGTCCCAAGTTCGTCGGGAAAGACGTCGAGGTCTGGTGCAAGGCTATCGCCCACGAATTGGCCGTAGGCGAGATCATCTGGGCCTTTGTGAGTGCCTCGGACACTCGACCGGCAACCATCGCGACCGTGATCACGAATTCCCGCATAGCGGGCTTCTACCCAAGTGTCCGAGCGTCCAAACGACTCCCGACAGAAGTGCCCGGTGATCGAATCCGCAGCATCGAGTTCCCCTCGATCGGCGACAAGACGCACATGACCGTCCTCACCGAGGACGGACAGACAGATTTCGGTGAGATCGATCCAGCCGATATCGATTTCGCCAGGTACTACGTCGAATACCTTCGGAACACAACTACCGACGCCCACACGGCGATTCCTACCGAGGTCGGGTCGGCGACCGAAGAACCTCCTGTCGTGATGTCACCAACGGGCCCGGGCTCGACGAAGCTCACATTTGTCAAACAGGAGGACCCGACAGGCCCTGTCTCCATCGCTGAGCCTGCGCACGTACTGGCAGAGCCATCAACGCCCGCTGACGTCGATGGCCCCCCGTCCTCGTCAGTGCCCGCGCTGAGCCCGAAGATCAAGGAGAAGAAGGCCGCCAAGTGGACTCAGGCGATCACGCCAGATCTCTACGCCGGTGAGAGTATCTGGGCCTTCGTGAATGCCGCGAGGTTCAAACCGGCCACGGTCGCCACTGCGATAACGAACGCGCGCATCATCGGTTTCACCCACTTCGGCCAGACCACCGACAAGCGCATTCTGCTCGAGGTGGCAGGTGATCAGATTCGTGGACTGGACTTCTCCACCAAGGGAGGTCTTCCGCACTTCCGGATACAGACCGACGCCGGCGAGGTCGACTTCGGATCGTTCGACGCCAACGAAGTCGATTTTGCGCGGCACTACGCCGAGTATCTGTGGCACAACGGCATCGATCCAGTCGCGCAGCAAGCGGCCATGCAGCAGAGGCAGGAGGCTGTCGCCGCGGCTGGGGTCCGGAACACGTGGTTGCGCCAGCGGGATGCCATCCCGGTCTTCGGTACGGCAATGAAAGACAAATGGTGGGACGACATCAGTCGCCACTCACGCCCAGAAGAATTGCCGTGGTTCGTCATCAACAGCGGAATGGAGGGTCGGCTGGTTGCCTTCGAGGACCGCTTGCTGATCTCGAAGAAGGGGTTCATGAGCGCTTCTTTGGGAGGCAGTCGAGAAACGATATTTCTGTACTCTGACATCACCAACATCGAGTACAACAGCGGCTTCATGAACGGTGTCCTCGAAGTGCTGACACCGAGTTACCAGGGGACGGCCAATCACGACTACTGGCGATCCTCGGGCAAGTCCCGCAACAGCGCATCTGACGACCCAAGAACTCTGTCGAACTGCTTACCCCTCATCAAGGTGACCTACCGCGAGGCCCAACCGATGCTGAATGAGCTGCAACAGAAGATCGCGGCATCGAAGCGGACACAAGTCATCGTCCACCACGCATCAGATTCCGTGCAGCCCGCGGGCCCTGCTCCTGTGACCGGGCTGGCAGACGAACTCGCGAAGCTCGCAGACATGCACCAACGAGGAATCCTGGACGACGACGAGTTCAAGGCGGCCAAGGGCGCGCTGATAGCGCGGATGTCGTGACCGTCTCCGGTCAGTGGCGATGATGTCCGACGGCGTGACAGGATGAAGGACGTGCTGCAGTGGAATTGAGTCCGGTGATCGCCTCCTTTGTCGCCGACAGCGTGTGCGAGAAGCTGGCCGCCGACATGCTCGACGGTGAAGAAGTTCTGGCGCTCGTGTCCGTGATCAGTTCCCAACCCGTCACCCTCATGACTGCGATCACGACCCATCGGGTCCTGGGTGTTCAGCCCTACGCGCTCGATTCACGCAAGCAGGTGCCCATCTGTGCAGAAGGCGAGCAGATCACCGGCGTACGGATCACTCCCACAACGGGCATCGACCACCTGATCATCGAGACCGTCGAGGGCGAGATCGATTTCGGTATAGTGAGCCACCCCGATGACATGAAGGTGGCCAGGAAACACATCGAACAGCTCCGACGTTTCACCGCACCGTCGATCAGTTCAGTGGTAGGTGAGGCCCCCACCCCGACCGCACCGGCTTCCGGCCCACGGTCATCAAAACTGAGCTTCGTCAAACCGACTACTCCTACCGACACGATGAGTCGGTCGACGCCACCGCTTCAAAGTCCGGGACTGACACAAGCAGACGCCCAGAACTGGTGTGCGGCAATCGCCCCAGACCTGCCCCCCGGAGAGTCGATTCGCGAGCTGGTGCGCGTGACCCGATACAAACCGACGACGACAGGCACCGCATTCACGAACAGACGCATCATCGGCTTCGCACATATGGGCAAGACGACAGAAGAACGTGTCTTGCTGGAGGTGGTGGCCGACGACATCCGGTCCGTCGACTTCCCGATCAGGGCCGGCCTGCTGAGCCTCTGCGTGACGACCGACGGCGGTCAACTCAACTTCGGAACGTTCGATCCACAATCAGTCGACTTCATCAAGCGCGCGATTCACCGCCTTCGCAGTGGCGACGACGATCCACCGGCTGCCACAGCCGCCGTCGTGGAGTCGCGGCAGCCTGATTCAATTCCTGCCGGTTCGGACGTCGACGAAGATCCCGACCCCGATGCAGTCGGAGGACTTGCCGGAGAACTGGCCATGCTGGCCGACCTGTATCAACGTGGTCTGCTCGATGCCGACGAGTTCAAGTCGGCCAAGGCCGCGACAATTGCCAAGTTGTCGTAGTCCGGCCTGACTGTCCCGGACAACTGCCGGGGGATGGTCACGGCCTATCGGCCGACGCCCGAGTGTCACCAGTCCCTTCGACAGGAAGGCATCTTCCATGCTGGTCGTTGGTGTCCATCGACACAAGCGCTCACACGTGTGCGTCGCCAAGCTCGCCAACGTGACCATCTCGGAGGTGGTCACCACTCGGCGCATGCTGCGGAGATTTCGACTCGGGTCCTCGCGATGCTCGGTCCCGGCTCAATCATCAAGCCGCAGTCGATGGCTCACTCAGCGCTATGGCTTCTTGCTTGATCACCCAGTGCCGCAGGATGGTTGAGCCGATGAGGGGCGGAGCGACGACACCATGAACACACAATCTCAATCAGCCACCGCCAGTTGGTGGTTGAGCCGATGAGGAGCGTAGCGACGAGGCGTGTCGAAACCTCAGACAGCCGAGCTCGCCAACGCGACCACCTCGGAGGTCGAGGTGGTCACCTCCCGGCGCATGCTGCGGAGATTTCGACACGGGTCCTCGCTCCGCTCGGTCCCGGCTCAATCAGCAATGGGGCCCGGCTCAATCATCGTTGAGACTTCTTGCTCGATCACCCAGTGCTGCACGGTGGTTGAGCCGACGAGGAGCGCAGCGACGAGGCGAGTCGAAACCTCAGACGGCCGAACTCGGAACGTAGCCACCACGAACGCAGACAGCGCTCCGACAGCTCAGAGCCCCATCCCTTCCAGGATCTCGACCAGGCGGGTTTCGATCGGCCCGACGGGGGTGATGACTTCCCGGATGGGGAGTCTCATCTGTGTGTCTGTCGGGTCGGGGTTCGGGGTGATGTCGATGGGCGGTTCGATGTGGATGGGTGGGTCGAACACCTTGATCACCAGGGCATCGTCGTCGATCATGACGAACCCGTCGTCGGTGGTGCTGTCGAGAGTCACCGTGGCGGACTGGCCGGCCTCGGTGGTGGTGGTGGTGGTTTCGGTGCCGTGGATTTCGGCACGGACTTGTGCCAGGTGTTCCACATACTGTTGCCCGACATCCGGCAACCGGTTCACCTGTTTCTCGTTCTGGGGTTGGCCGGGTTTCGCATTGCGTTGCCACCAGGTGCGGCCCTCATCCGGACCCGACCTGATTTTCCCGGTGGTGTACTGGCCGGGTTGATCACCGACCATCCGGTGATGGGTGGGACAGGCCGGTGCCAACTCGATGATGTCGGTGCGGCCGCCGTCGGCGAAGTCGTTGACCGCGTGATGGATTTCGACGTGTGCCGCGGCCCGATCGCATCCGGGTGCCGAACAGTGATGGCCGTCGGGGGCGGAAAACAACATCAATCGTTGATGTTTGGTGGCTATCCGTTTCGCTTGCCCGAAGTAGAGGGGGATGGCGGTGTGGTTTTTGAACACCGACAAATACATTTGGGCGTCGGCGGCAAGATCCACCAGGTCTGGCATGGGGATGAGGGTTCCGGTCGCGGTGATGGCGTATCCGGCTTCGCGGATCAGGTCGTTGACATCGGTTTTGACGATCAGCTGGATCGGCACACCCATGTTGGTTTTGCCGAGCATCCCGTCGGCGAGCACGGCAGTCAGCAGGGCGTTGACCGCATCATGGTTGCGTTGGGGTTGGGTACGCATGTCTTTGACCGCCGCACCCTCCAAACCGTTGGGGTCGACGATCTCGGCGGTGCGACTGTCCCCGTTCAGGCCGTTCGGTGTGTCGGGGTTGTTGACGCCGTGTTTGCCCCAGGCGGCGAAGAGTGTTTCGAGTCGGGCGCGCAGGATGGGGTCGACGTAGCCGGTCAGTTTGGACATGCCGTCGGCGCCTTGTTTGCCGAGGGTGATTCCGCGTCGACGATCCCGGTCTTTCTTCTCGATCAACTCGCCGTCGGGGTCGATGTGGGCGATGATGCGGGAGCCGCAGGTGCCGAGTGCGGATGCCCCGAATTCGGTGGCGTGTCGGGCGAGGGTGCGTTCGGCGGCGATCTTCTCGTCGTAGGCGGCGGCGAGGGGGATTTTCTTGAGCCAGGACAGGGCGATGTCGATGTGGGTGGTGCCGGCGTCGCCGGAGGCGAATACTTTCGCGAGTTCGGGGTATTCGGGTTGGGTGGGTTCGCCGGTCAACGATCGTTCGGGTTGGACGCGGTCCATCCGTTCCAAACGGGCTTTGCAGTTGGAGGCGTGGAGTTCGGTGTCCATGAATGCGAAGATGGTGCGGTAGCCGCGGTCGCGGTGGATGTCTCGGTGGTTGATTTCGGTGATCACCCGGTCACTTTGGAAGGTCAACCGGTTCAACGATTTTTCGGTGGTTTTCGCGACGGTGATCAGGGTGTCGGCATCACTGGTGGTGAGGTCGGCGGTAGCGAGTAGATCCAACCCTTGCGTGATCAGGGCGACTGCTTGTGACACACGCGATTGGGGATCGGTTGTACCGGTGTCGTTGGTCATCGACGCTCACCCCCTGTCGCGTGAAGATCCTTCTATGATACAGGTGTTCGATGGTGTGTGCAATGGGTTTGGGGTGTAGGGTTTTCGGAGCTTGAATCCCCCGGGGTTTCGTGCCGCTTCCTTTTGAGTCAGGAAGGATGAGCACATGCCGAAGAACATTGATCCCGAGGTCAAGGCTCGTGCGTTACGGATGTTGGCCGAGCATGGCGGGGAGTACTCGTCGACGACGGCAGCAGCTGCAGCGATCGCGAAGAAACTCGGAGTGAGTAAAGAGACGGTGCGCCGGTGGGCGGTGCAGGCCGAGGTCGATGGGGGCCGGAGGCCCGGGGCCAGCAGTACCGAGCTCGCCGAGCTGAAGCGTTTGAAGGCCGAGAACAAGCGGTTGCGTGAGGACGTCGAGGTGTTGAAAGCGGCGACGTCTTTCTTCGTGGGGGAACTCGACCCCCGCAATCGATGATCATCAGCTTCATTGATGAGATGCGTACCAAAGGTGTTGCGGTCGAGTCGATCTGCCGAGTCCTGTCTGAGCAGGGCTGTCAGATCGCCGCACGCACCTATCGGGCCTGGCGGTCGCGTCGGCCTGCCGGACGCACCCATTCCGATGCGGTGACGGTGGACAGGATTCGTGATATCGCTTGGCGGACCGATGATCGTGGGCGGCGTCGGCTGACGCCCGAAGGGCTGTACGGGCGTGAGAAGATGCGTGCTCTGCTGCACCGGACGTGCCTGCCGGGGGTGTCTGTCGGATCGGTTGATCGGGCGATGAAGGTGTTGGAACTCAACGGTATTCGTCGTTGTACGAAGATTCGGACGACGATCCCTGCAGCGGGTGGGAAACGGGCTGGTGACTTGTTGAACCGGGAGTTCACCGCGCCGGCCCCGAACCGGGTGTGGGTCACCGATTTCACCTATGTGCGGACCTGGCGGGGTTGGGTGTATGTCGCGTTGATCCTCGATGTGTATTCCCGCAAGATCGTGGCGTGGCATGCGTCTACGTCGAAAACGGTTGAGCTGGTGATGATTCCGCTTCGGATGGCGCTCTCGGAGCGGGAGTGGGAAGGTCGGCCGGTGGTGGCGGGCGAGTTGATCCATCACAGTGATGCGGGTTCGCAATATACGTCGTCGGCCCTGACGGGCACGCTTGATCTGGAATCGATCACCGCGTCGATCGGATCGGTGGGCGACGCCTACGACAATGCGCTGATCGAGTCGACGAACGGCCTGTACAAGACCGAGTGCATCCAGACCACGGTGTTCCACGCTGGGCCCTACAAGGACCTCTCGGACGTCGAATACGCGACCCTGGGTTACGTCGACTGGTTCAACTCGACTCGGCTGCACGGGTCGATCGGCTTGGTCCCGCCCAACGAGTACGAGGCTGCCTACTATGCTGGGGTCACTACCAGCAGGTAGCCCACCAACGAGGTGGCACGAAACCTGGGGTGCTTCAGCTTGTTGCGGGAGTTTTGCGAGTTGGGTTCTGCTCGATCTGTTACGCCCAGTGGGTGGTTGTGTTGTTGGATGTGGTCGCCACTCGAGGTGGCCTGCGGAGATTTCGACACGGGTCCTCGCTCCGCTCGGTCCCGGCTCAATCATCAAATGGGGTCCCGGCTCAATCAGCCAATCAGCAAGTAGCGGTTGGTGGTTGAGCCGATGACGAGCGTAGCGACGAGACGTGTCGAAACCTCAGACAGCCGACGTCGGAAACGCGACCACTACGAAGTGGTCGGCTCCGACACCTACGATGTCGTCCACGTGAGGCCGGTCCAGAGCCCGACGAGTGCGTCGATGACGCTGCGACGGAGGTATCCCATGTCGAGTTCCGCGGTTACGCCGCCCTCACGTAATGCGTACTTCGCGTCGGCGTACAGGACCACCTCCGACGAGGTCTGACGAAGGATGAAGTAATACCGTGTGTCGGGGTCGCTGTCGATCCACCGTCCGATCACCCGACCGGGCGTTCCCAACACGGACTTCGAGCTGGGGTTGCCCCGTTTGGTGGTCGTGTGGATCGGAACGATGTGGACGCCCTCGGAGTACAGCGGCTCCAGCCCGGAGTCGACGTTCTGCCGGAAGACCTCGACAGTGAGCCCGGACCCTTCCTCGACGCCCAGTTCCAGCGCGAGAGCCTCGGCATGATCGATGGCGTCGTCAGGTATGTCCGTGTTCGCGCGGACCGCGGCCAGGTACACACGCTGCGGTCGCTGGTAGGCGATCCTGCCGGCGTCCGACGGATCGTCCGCGGTCGATGAGGCCCGGACCGGGTCCACGTCGATCGCGTCATCTCCGGTCGACGCGACATCGGCCGATCCGGTGTCCGCGGAGCTGACCTCGGACGAGGCGGGGCGAGTCACGTCCGTGTCCATGGTCTCCGCGATGTCGTCGGCTTCGGTGGTCCCGTCGACCTCGGTGACGGCGGTCGACACATCGCCGTTCGTGGTGTCGGTGTTCGCCGAGTCGGCTTCCACCGGCACCGTGGTGCCGTCGTACCGAGCACAGAGCCGGGTCAGCGCCGCCGAGCCCAACTTGGTGGCCGACGTCTTCCAGCCGGCGAAGGTCGCTCGCGCCTGCTCGACTAGCTCGGTGGAATCGGTGACGAGGGCGGCCTCGTGCAGGATGCTGGCCGAGTGTTGCGTGGCATCTGCCGAACCGACGACCAGGAATGGCTCCGGCCCCGAATCGCTTTGGGCCAGAATCATCTTGGCGTGGAGGTGGGGGAGGGAGTAGATACTGACGCCTGCGCGATACCAGCGCAGCAGCGTGTGCGGGTTCGTCATGTGCGCGTCGACCGCATGCTCGGACGCATCGACGATCAGCGTCGAGCCGGAAGTCAGCGGCAACTGCACATCGCCGGTGTATCCGACGTAGGCGACGGCCGCGGTCACATGCCCCGGCCACTTCTGTAGGACCGGAGTCAACGACTCCCATACCGAATCGGTTACCAGACTTACCGTGCGTTCTGACGTCAGGCCGAGGGTGTCGAGCATTCTCACCGGCGAAATACTATCGGTTTCAACTATCGCCGCCCACAGGTACCACCTGTCTGTTCGGCAACCGGCGTCCGAACAGTCGTGTCACACCGTCGCCCGGGCGGCATGTGCGACTGCGGTCACATCGAACGGTCCCGGTCCCAGGGCCTCCCGGCAGGCGGCACGCAGTTGTTCACGTTCGGCCGGCGCGAGTGCTGCCACGGCCTCGCCGATCGGACCGACAGCGTGCAGGTAGGGCTCCCACCATTCATCGAAGGTGTTGTGTCGCACCCGGACCACGAGTTCGGTGTCGGTGACGTCGGTCAACCCGATGTCGTCGAGCATCGATGCGATCTCTCCGGGGGCGCCGCCGGGCATGTGCGTCTCGTCCACCAAAGACAGACCCAACACGTCGTACGCCGTCCACACCGGAGCCATCGGCGCTCGACCACCAGCAAGGTCCCAGACCGTCGCCGCGATCCGCCCACCGGGCCGCGTCACGCGAGCCATCTCGGTCAGGCCCGCCCGCGGATTGGGCATGAAGCTGACGACGAGATTGGCACCGACGACGTCGAAGGTGTCATCGGCATAGGGCAGTGCATCGGCCTTCGCCTGCCGGACGTCGACGTCGGGGAGGGCGGCACGACATGCGGCGACGAACAATGACGACGGGTCGACGGCGCTGACGTTGCGTGGGCCCAGCCGCCTGGCGAGTACTGCGGCCCACGCGCCGGGTCCACAACCGACGTCGAGGGCTCGCTGCCCAGGGCTGATCGGCAACCAGTCGGTGAAGGTCTGCGCCAACGGCTGCGAGTAGCGACCCATGAAGTTGTCGTAGGCGTCGCCCGCGACATCGAAGCTCACGGTTCTGACGCTACGCCGACCGGGCGCAGGTGACCACAGATCTGGCGGAGTGGATCGCCGGTCGACAACCATTCCGGCACAGGTTTCACGGGGATGCCGCCGACGGCCCGTACATACCGGATGATCCACAGCCGAGAAACGGGCAAGTGCGACAAGGCTTTTACATCACCGAAAACCCGTTGCTCGCGTCGACGGGCGGTCCGTACAGTCCGGATTCATGAATAGTTGTGCGCTGGTTCTCGGTGGCGGCGGATCGGGCGGGAACGCCTGGGAGATCGGTGTCCTCGCGGGACTCGAGGATGCCGGAGTAGATGTGACCGACGCCGACCTGATCATCGGGACGTCGGCGGGTTCCACCACCGCTGCCCAGATCACCGGCGCGAGACCGGCGCAGCTGTTCGCCGACATCCGTGACACCCCGCAGCCCACGGTCAGTCGTGGCGGTTCCGGGGCCGGCCGAACCCACGTCGCCGACCAGATGGCGCGAACCGCCGCCATCATCGCCGACGCCCACGACCCCGCCGACATGCGCCGACGGATGGGTGCGGCCGCACTGGCCCTCACCCCGGATGCCCCGCCGGCCGGTCGTCCGTCCTGGCGAGACATCGTCGCGTCCAGGCTGCCGAGCCTCGAGTGGCCCGATCGCGACGTCCAGATCTGGCCGTCGACGCCGAGACGGGCGAGCCGGTCGTCTTCGACCGACGCAGTGGTGTCGACCTCGCCGATGCCGTGGCCGCGAGCTGCGCCAGCGGGGAGCCGCACCGCATAGCGCAACGGCATTTCATCGACGGTGGCTACCGATCGAACGAGAATGCCGATCTGGCAACCGGATTCGAGCATGTCCTGGTGCTCTCACCGTTCGGTGGCCGGTTCCGGACTCCGGCGGAGTGGGGGATGAACCTCGCAGCGCAGGTGGACACGCTCCGCTCCGCCGGTGGCGAGGTCGAGACGATCTTCCCGGATGCCGACTCGGTGACCGCGTTCGGCGCCAACATGATGGATCTGCGAATCAGGCCACGAGCGGCACAAGCGGGCTACCATCAGGGCGCCGCACTGGCCGTGCAGACCAAGGACTTCTGGCACTGACACCGGATGGCCCGGGCCGCACCGCCGATGGCAGCGTCGATCACGACCTCCCAACCCTGGCCGAACCTGTCTAACACCTGTAAGGTACGCATGTCGGTTTTGCGTACTGAAAGGGACCCAAGGTGCACACAGGCCCTGCCCCCGCACGGCGCACGCCGTCCTCCATCGCCCGCCGCGCCGGCGGCGGAGAATCCGTCGAGGCCCTGGTCATCATCGCGATCGTCACCATCCTGGTGACCCGTGCCTATCTCCAGGCCACCGGATATCCGCAGATCGGTGGCGGCACCCTGCACATCGCCCACGCCCTGTGGGGCGGAGCCGGCATGGTGATCGCACTGGTGGTCTCGCTGTCGTTGCTGGGCACCGGACCACGCACCTTCTCGGTGGTCCTCGGCGGAATCGGATTCGGCCTGTTCCTCGACGAGGTCGGCAAGTTCGTCACCAAGACCAACGACTACTTCTACAGCCCGGCGGTGTCGATCATGTACGTCGTCGTGGTGGTGATCCTGGTGCTCAACCGCCTCGTGCTCGACGTCGCCGGGCAATCGGGTTCGGCCGCGCTTGCGGGCGCAGCGGGGATCGCCGCCGACGGCATGCTGAGCGGTCTCACCCCCACCCAACGCACCCGTGCCCAGAAGCTCCTGACCGCATCCCGGGACGGTGCACCGGCCGCCGATGTCGCCGGCATCGAGGCCATCATCGCCTCGTGCCCGGTTCGGCCACCGAGCCGTCGGGACCGGATCGCGCTGTGGCTGAAGGCCCATCCCTGGGTCGATCTCGGTGGGTCGCGCGCAACAGTGATCGCCGCAGTCGTCCTGACACTGTTCTCGTTCGCCGGGGTGATCAGCGCGCTCGTCACCATCTCGGATGATCTCGACGCCGGATCGCAGACCGGCATCACCCCCGTCGGGCAGCTGGTCGGGTCCGCGGTGGCAGCAGTCCTGTGCCTCGTCGCCGTGCTGCGCCTGCGGGATGGAACCGTGGCACCCGTGCGACTGCTGCGGGCGGCCGCCCTCGTGACCATGCTGCTGACCGAGGTGTTCGACTTCGTCGAGGAGGAGTTCGGGGCACTGATCAACGTGGCCATCGGACTGCTGGCCCTCGCCGTCTTCACCTCTCGGATCCGTCGCCTACAGAATCCCGTGGTGAGCGATGACGCGCCGGATGCCGACGACGAGCGTGGCGCGCTGCCCACCACCGAGGTGCATGCGTGACCGTTCTCGCGATCACCCTCTCGCTGATCGCCGCCTTCCTGTTCGCCATCGCATCGGTTCTGCAAGCCAAGGGCACACAAGGCCTTTCCGACGACGAGGCGCTCGGCGCGGGCTTCTTGTTCACCCTGGCGAGACGCAAGACGTGGGTGGCCGGGCTCGTCGCCGACATCCTCGCCTTCATCGTGCAGGCCGCCGCGCTCGCCGTCGGCAGCCTCATGCTCGTGCAGCCACTACTCGTCACGACGCTGCTGTTCGCCCTGCCCCTTGCGGCGATGACCGCGCGCCGCAGATTGACTGCCCGTGAATGGTCCTGGGCCGGGGCCCTGTCGATCTCGCTCGTCGTGTTCATCGCACTCGGCCAGCCGTCCGAGGGCATCGAGCATCCGCCGTTCAGTGCCTGGGGCGTCCCGCTGGCCGTCGTCATCCCGGTCGTCGCGGTATGCGTGATCGTCGGTTCCCGGCTGCCGCACGGCACCTGGCGCTCACTGACCCTCGCTGTTGCCGCCGGTGTACTCCTCGGCATCTCGGCACCGCTCACCAAGACCGGGATCGCCGCATTCGACGACGGACTCCTCGCCGGTGCCCGCAGCTGGGAGTTCTGGGCGATGGCGGTCACCGCCACCCTCGGCACCCTCTGGCAGCAGTCGAGCTATCAGGCCGGTGACGTGCAGACCAGCCTACCGACGGTCACCGTCCTCAAGCCGATCATCGCCATGGCCCTGGGATTGACGATCTATCAGGAAACCCTGGGGATCGACAGCACCGGCGACATCCTCGTCATCGTCGCACTGTCGGTGATGATCCTCGCGACCATCATGCTCGGTCGCCTGTCGGCACCCGAATCCGATCCCGACCCCACACCACAGCGATCGGCCACCGTGGAGGTAGCGCGATGACCACGTCGACCCCGAACGAACCGGTACCCGACACCCCGCAGAAACTCCCGCCACCGCCGGCTCATGACGGCGGGCCGGCCCTGTTCATCCTGACCCTGGTGGTCATGACGGTCTCCCTCGGCATCGGCTATTCGGCCAGCCTCGGCAAGGCTTCGGTCCTCGGCGCCATGGTCGGATTGTTCTGTGTGATGGCGACATTCGGCGGCTCCCTGGGGTCGGACCTGCGCCGCCTGGCATGGCTTGCGCCGCTGACCGTCTTCGCGGCATGCGTTCCCCGCGCCCTGGGGAACTGGAACAGCTTCGCCGGCGTCCTCGTCCTGATCCTCGTCATCTTCGGGCTGTCGCTGTTCCCTGCGGTCATCCCCAAGTTCCGGCTCCTCGGACTCGGGGTCGGCTATGCAGCCGTCGCCGGCTATGGAATCGCGCTGCCCGCAGGAACATCCGAGCTCCACATCGTCATGGCCGTCCTGCTCGGACTCGCCATCGCAGTGGCCGTGCGCGTGCTCGCCGGCATCTCCGATCCCACCAAGCCGACCCGCGTGGCCGTGGCGACACCGTTGCGCACCAGCGATTTCACGACCGTCGACATCATCCGGAGCTGGATGGTCGACCGCCCGTCCACCTGGACGACGACGGTGCTCACCGAGTCGCTTCGGTTCCGCCGCGCGGTGGATCTGCTTCGCGCACAGGCCGCCCGGCCGACCACACAGACCCCCGAGAAGCTGGGGATCGCGGCGGCTCTGACCGCAGTGACCGCCGACGCCGCCGCTGTCGCCGATCTCGTCGAGGCGCACCACCCCGACGGCCATCCCCACACGAAACAGGATTCCGCCGACGATTCGTCCTCCCGGCCGGCTCTGACCGACAATCCGACGATTCCCGACGACCCCCGGCTGACCCCTGCATCGCGAGCACTCGTCGCCACGGCCGAGGGGCACCTGGACACGATCCGGCAGGCGGCCACCAACCGGGACACGACACCGCTACCCCAGGTGAAGGAGCTCCGCTCGGCATTCCTGCGTGCACGGGTCACCGCCGCCATCCGACCGGATTCACCTGAGCTGCACCAGGGTCTGGCCAAGGCGGTCGGCATTCTCGCGGCCTGGGGGACCGGCCTGCAGGTGGCACAGCCGTTCTTCGCCAACACCTTCTTCAACGCCGTGGTGTCCATGCTGCAGCCGACGTGGACCGAGACGTTGCGGCGCATCGGGTACCGGCTTCTCGGATGTGCGATCGCCATCGTGCTGGTGGTACTCGCCGCGGTCTGGTTACCCGAAGCGATGATGGCGCTGATCGCCGTCATCGGGCTGTTCGCCCTGACCTGGTTCATGTTCTCGCACCCGATCGTGTCCAACGCGGGCGGTGTGGCGATGACCGTCGCCCTGACCGCAACCACCCGCCATCTGGATCCGCTCTCGACCCTGGTGCACGTCATCCTGATGCTGCTCGTCGCCGGGGTGATCGTGCTCCTGGTCAGCCTCCCGTCGGTCCTGCGATCACGACGCACCACCGTCCAGGACGCGCTCTCGAGCGCCAACGACAGGTTGCTGGAGCTGCTGTCGGAGATCGAGACCGACGACGAACCCGATGACTCGACCCGGTTCGGCATCTTCGTCCGGGCGACGGAGATCAGCGATCAGCTGCGGGGCAGCGGTGCGGCGATGGCGCCGGAGCAGCGGGCTCGCGTGGAATCGGCCGCCGACATCATCGACATGCTGACCCTGGTGACCGTGATCTACCGCGACCGCACGCCCACGGGCACCGCATTCCGCGACACCATCACCCGCACCCGCGAGATCCTCGGCGGGCCCACATCGCGGTCACGCGCGCTCGCCCACGACGATTCGACCGCCGACGGCGTGGACATCCGAATCGTCCGGTGTGCACGCGAATTGGTGCGGCTCCGGGCGACCGCCTACGAGTGATGCGGTGGGGCGGGTGATGAGGTGAGGCGGGGGAGTCGGATCGCGCCGCCGAGAGGGAACCGCAAGGCAGAGCGGTTGACGCCGGAACAACACACACGCAGGAGGAGAGCTCCCCGGGAGACCGCGGAGTGTGCCGTCCGGCGTCGTCCCGGTCCGCCAGTCACCGGTGGTGGTGCTGTGCGACATGGTCGGTGGCCGGATCGGAATCCCCGGTGCCCGACTTGTCGAAGGTCACATCGATCTCCTCGAATCCCTTGCTGCGCTGGGCTCGTGCCTGCGCGGTGTAGGCGGCCTCGTCGCCCGGGGTGAGCACGACGTTGTCGGTGAACGGGGTGAGCAGTGATCGTGGGTAGAGCTTGTCGACCCGCACCACATTGCACTCGAGACACACCACGACGAGCACCGCAGCAAGGTAGAGGAAGGCGAGGAGTCCGAGCACCATCGCGAACACCCCGTACGCGTCACTCGCCCTGGCGATGACGCGTAGCACGTAGACACTGCCGAAGGTCTGTAGCGCCTGCCACCCGAGCGCAGCCCCGAAGGCACCGGGAAAGACATCCCGTGTGCTCACCGGACGGCTCGTGCCGATCCGGAAGGCGACGATGAAGATCCCGGTGTTGAGAACGACCGATCCCACGATGGTCAGTGCCGTGCTGGCCGATCCCAGATCGGACGCCGCGACGACACCGTTGAGCACGGTGAGCCCGATGACCGCGACACCGACCGTCGACAGCAGTCCGGCTCCCCGGATGCGTACGCGAATCGGATTGGGCCTGTTGTTCCGCGGCACGGCCCACACGATGTTCATGGCGTTCTGCATGGCCACCGCCACACCGAGCGCACCGTAGACCGCACTCACCACACCGATGGTCACCGCCATCACGCTGCCGGTGATCTCGCCGGGTACCTCGAGTTGAGAACCGATGACCGGGATCTGCGCGAGCGCCGAGTCGACGATCCGCTGCTGGAGTTCGGGATCGTCGTGCAGCACGAAGCCCAGTATCGAGGCGAAGACCAGCAGCAGCGGGAACAGCGAGATGAACGCATAGTAGGTGATGAGCGCCGCGAGGTAGCCGCCCTGATCGTCGAAGAACTTGTAGGCCACGGCCAACGGATACCCGGTCGCCGGATGGCGTCGCTGGAAGTCGTTGACGCGTTCGGAGAACGACACCAGCGCTCCTTCCCGTGAACCGCTCCACGCCACCTGCCGAGCTGACGATCGGTCGCTCGGTCCCCGAGTCTATCCGGAGCGGTTGTCCGTTTCCCGGCGGGCGGCGGTGGTGTGGCCTCGGCACCGACCAGGTGTGCGCCCTGGTCACCAGGGGCCGTGCCGGGAAACACCCTCACACCCACCGGGTTCTCGGGCCGCGGCAAGTAGGCTGGCTCGCGGCCGATCGATGTCGAGGAACCGGGGTCGCGATGATGCAGGACCGTCCATGGCTGGCTTCGTACGGACCGGGGGTTCCCGCCGACGTCAGCGTGCCAGACAAGCGGATCACCGATCTGCTAATCGAGGCAGTGGCGCGGGACGGCGATGTGATCGCCGTCGACTTCTTCGGCGCCACAACCAGTTACACCGAGCTGGCCACCCTCGCCGGACGCGGCGCACATACGTTGGGGAAGCTGGGCGTGCAACCGGGCGACGCCGTGTCACTGGTGCTGCCCAACAGCACCTCACATGTTGCGGCCTTCCACGCGGTGCTGGCGTGCGGTGCGACCGTCGTCGAACACAATCCGACCTACACCGTCGCCGAACTCCACGACCAGCTGGTGACGACCGGGTCGGTTGTCGTGCTGTGCTGGCGCAACCGGGTCCTCGACCTGCGTGAGGCCGCGATCGGAACCGCGGTGCGCGAGGTCATCTCGGTGGACGTCGCCGACGACCTTCCGTGGACCGCACGGCTGGCCTTGCGCCTTCCTGTGGCCGCGGCACGCACGAAGCGCCGGGCGTTGACCGGCGCCGACACCGGCGATGCCCACGACTGGCGACGCCTGGTTGCCGCGGCGGCACCGCAACCGCTGTCGGCGGTCGGACAGTCGTCGGACACCGCACTGATCATGTTCACCGGCGGCACCACCGGATTCCCCAAGGCAGCCACCCTGACGCATCGCAATCTGGTCGCCAACGCAACCCAGGGAAGAGCGTGGGCGGGCTTCGGCACCGGCTCCGATGTGGTCTACGGGATGCTCCCGTTCTTCCACGCCTTCGGCATGATGTTCTGCCTCGTCCTGCCCCCGCTGATCGGTGCCACCCTGGTGGCCTTCCCCAATTTCGATCCCGCCGCGGTCATCGCGGCACAGCGCCGGCGCCCGGCCTCGTTCGTCCCGGGGGTGGCGCCCATGTTCGACCGGCTGCTCGACGCGGCCGGAGACACCGCACTCACCTCCATCCGAGTGGCCTTCAGCGGTGCCATGCCGCTGTCACCGGCTGTCGCCGAACGGTGGGAGCGCGCCACCGGGGGCCTGCTGATCGAGGGCTACGGCATGACCGAGTGCGCGCCGATCGCGCTGGGCAATCCCTGCTCGGAGCGACGCCGGCGTGGTGCCCTCGGGATCCCGTTCCCCAACACCGAGATCAAGGTGGTCGACGCCGAGGACCGCACCGTCGAGGTCACACCTGACGCCGACGGTGTGCGCCACGGTGAGCTGTGTGTGCGGGGTCCGCAGGTGTTCGCCGGCTACCTCGGTCAGCCCGAGGCGACGGCGGAGACCGTGGACGCCGAGGGCTGGTTGTACACCGGGGATGTCGTCGACGTCGATCGCGACGGGTTCGCGGTGCTCGTGGACCGGGTCAAGGAGCTGATCCTGGTCGGCGGATTCAATGTGTTCCCATCCGTGGTCGAAAGCCACCTCCGGCAGATGCCCGGGGTCGCCGACATCGCCGTCGTCGGGATTCCCCGTGGCGACGGAACCGATGAGGAAGTCCTCGCGGCCATCGTGGTCGAGGAGAACACGCCGGCCCCGACGCTGGCCGAGGTCCGGGAGTTCGGTTCGCAACGCCTTCCCGGTTACGCCATCCCGCGGCGTCTGGAGGTGCTCGACGACCTTCCGGTCAACATGATCGGCAAGACCCTGCGACGAAGCGTGCGGGCGGCCTACCTCGAGCGCCACCGGGCCTGACCGGCCGGCCGGCCGCCGAGATCGCTCCTGCCGCATCCCTTGTCGCCGACAGGGCCCGCACACCCCGTGTCTGGAGACCGCTGATCGAATGGGAATCCGTCCCGGCCGGGGCTGTTGTCGAGCCCTCGGCCGAGACCATGCCCGAGTGGTGGGCCACCGCATACGAGTAGGCGGGCCCACCGGCGGGGTCACCGTCAGCGCGGTGACATGGTGGAGATAGATTGCACCGCTGAGAGGGGGCCGCATGGCAGAGAGGTTGACGCCGGAAGAACGCAAGCGCAGGATCGTCGCCGCCACCCGATCGATGATCGAGGAGTCCGGCCCCGCCGATGTCACCTTGCGGTCGGTGGCCCGACGCTGCGGGATGTCCGCGCCGGGCGTCAAACACCACTTCCCGTCGATGACCGATCTGTTCACCGCCGTCCTCGAGCAGTGGAACAACGACGAGGTGGCCGCGGTGGAGCGCATCGTCGCCGAGTACGGCGACGATCTCACGTTGCCCGATCTGGCCGATTCGCTGGTTCGGCACTTCGCCGGGATGAAGGAGGTGACGAGCAACTTCGACCTGCTCGAGGCCTATGCGATGGCGCCGGACCATCCCGCCCACGAGGCCTATCAACAGTTCAGCATCCGTCCGCTGCCGATCACCTGGCACCTGGTGGTCCGCGACTACGAGAACCCCGAGGCGGTCCTGCGGATGCTGAGTCTCGTCGTCGACGGACTGCGTTTCCGGTGGCTGCACGATCCGAAGACCGTGGACCACTGGGGCGACTGGATGGCCATCCGGGACACCTTGTTCTCCAGCTTCACCCCCAAGTCCGGGGATTCCCGGAACCGAGACCGGCCGGATCTGCCGGATCAGTAGGACGCACGTCCACCCGAGGCGTCGTACACCGCGCCGGTCGAGAAGCTGACCGCCGGGGAGGTCAGCCAGCAGATCAGTTCGGCGATCTCCTCCGGCCGGCCGATCCGGGCCATCGGGGTCAATGATCGCGACCGCTCCAGGATCGCGGGATCGGTGTCGGAGTTCATCGGGCTCGCCACCGCGGCCGGGGCGACCGCGTTCACCAGCACGCCGGTGGTGGCCAGTTCCTTCCCGAGCGACTTGGTCAGTGCGATCACCGCCGCCTTCGACGCCGAATAGGCACTCTGGCAGGGATTTCCGTCTTTTGCGGCAATACTCGCAAGATTGACGATCCGCCCCCACCCGTCATCACACATCGCCGGGGCGAAGGCGCGGCACATCAGGAAGGTGCCGTCGGCGTTCACCGCGAAGGTCCGCCGCCACGCGGCGAGGTCGGTGTCCACCAGCGCCGTCGACGGACCGACGATCCCGGCACTGTTCACCAGGATGTTCACCGCACCGACCCGTTCGCGCAGTGCGGCAACGGATTCCGGATCACTGACATCCACCTGGACGTCGGCATCGGCGCTGATGTCCGCGGTGATCACCTCGATCCCGTCGGATCGCAATCGTGCTGCGGTCGCCGCCCCGATCCCGCTGATGCCGCCTGTCACGAGTGCCCGTCGAGTCATGTTCATGTGCCTTCCGTACCTGGTTCAAGATCAGATCGGATATAATCCGAGAAATCTAAGTAGCATTGCGACTATATGCGCACGCTCGGCGTCATCGAAAGGCGGACATGGAGATCCGATGGTTGCAGGCGTTCATCGCCGTTGCCGAAGAGCTGCATTTCGGGCGTGCGGCGACCAGGCTGCAGATGGCGCAATCACCCCTGAGTCAGACCATTCGCAAACTCGAACGCGACCTCGGCGTGGAACTGTTCGAACGCAACACCAGATCGGTGGCACTGACGGCGGCCGGGCGCGCATTCCTACCGCATGCCCGCGCGGTTCTCAGCGAGGTCGAGCGGGCCCGGCAGGCGACCAAGGAATCCGTCGGAGCCATCTACGGCCGGATCACCTTGGGGTTCACCGGCGTGCTGAACCATCTCTCCTTGCCGCCGCTGACCCGCGCGGTGCGCGACACCTACCCCGACATCGAACTGGACCTGGTCGGTCGGGTGATGACCCGGGACGCCGTGGAACAGCTCGACAGCGGTTCCCTCGACATCGCATTCGTCGGCCTCCCGGTGGACGCCGCACACATCCGCACCCGCCTGATCGCATCGGAACCGTTCGGGATCGTCGTCCCCTCCGACCATCGCCTGGCCGACGCGGGGGTGGTCGACCTGGCGGACCTGGCCGACGAGGAGTTCGTCAGCACCCCCCGCACCTCCGGATCGGCGCTGCGGGAGAGCGCCGATCGCGCATGTCTCGACGCCGGGTTCCGCCCTCGGATCACGCAGGAGATCACCGATCCCTACATGATCCTCATGCTGGTGGCGGCCGGCGTCGGCGTCGCGCTGATGACCGAGGGGATCGCCGACGTGATCCCGCCGGGGGCGACCTACATCCGCCTTCCCGGCGGGTCGGTGCGGATGGACCACGGGATCGCATGGTCGGCGAAGCCGGTACGGTCATCGGTGGCCCGCGACGCCGTGCTGGACCTGGCCGAGCAGATACTGCCCACCCCGCACGACGATGAGGTCACCGCCCGGCCGGCACCAACTGAGTAGGATTTCTACACAGTCCAAGACCAATTCAGTGTTGGACAGTCTTAGGTGGGCCGCCGCACACTGTGTTCACCGATGGGATTGCAGTCACATCCCCGGTGGAGGGAGATCCAATGGCGACCACATCGACGCCACCTCGAGCCACGGCGCCGCAGACCAAGCCCCAGGCCGGACGCGCCGCGCTGTCCGGATTCGTCGGCAGCACGCTCGAATACTATGACTTTTTCATCTACGGCTCGGCAGCGGCACTGGTCTTCGGCCACGTGTTCTTCCCGGGCGGAGCCACCTCGACGCTGCTGTCCATCGGCACGCTCGGCGTCGCCTACGTGGCCCGCCCGATGGGCGCCGTCCTGTTCGGACATCTCGGCGACAAACTCGGCCGACGCAACACCCTGATCATGTGCCTGGCGCTCATGGGCGCGTCCACATTCCTGATCGGCTGCCTGCCGACCTACGGTCAGATCGGCGCGTTTGCCCCGGTACTTCTGGTGATACTGCGTCTGCTGCAAGGCCTTTCGGCCGGCGGCGAGTCGCCCGGATCGGCATCACTGTCGGTGGAGCACGCACCGGACAACCGCCGGTCGTTCTTCGCCAGCTTCACCATGAGCGGCATCATGTTCGGCATCGTGCTCTCGAGCCTGGTGTTCATCCCGGTGGCGTCGCTGCCCGACGAGCATCTGTACACCTGGGGATGGCGAATCCCGTTCTGGGTCAGCATCGTGATGACCGGCGTCGCGTTCTGGGTTCGCCGACGCCTCGACGAGCCCGAGGTGTTCACCGAGAGCAAGCTGGCCAACGAGACCGACGGGGTACCGATCGTCGTGCTCATGCGCGAACACTGGGCCGCCGTCGTCCGGATCATGTTCAGTTCCACGTTCGCCATGATGAACACGATCATCAACGTCTTCGCCCTGGCCTACGCCACCGAACACAACGGTTTCGATCGCACCACGATGCTGCTGTCGATCGCCGCCGCCAACATGGGCGCGGTGATCACCCAGCCCCTCTACGGCCTCCTGGCCGACCGCATCGGCCGTAAACCGGTGTTCATCACCGGCGTACTCGGTTGTGGCGTCATGGTTTTCGTGTACTTCTCGGCCATCGGGTCCGGCAGCGCACCGCTGGTCTTCCTCAGCGGCACCATTCTGCTCGGTGTCTTCTATGCCGCACCCAACGGCACGTACATGGCGGCGTTCCCCGAACAGTTCCCCGCGTCGGTGCGCTTCAGCGGCATGGCGATCGGCCTGATGCTGGGCCTGCTCGTCGCGGGTTTCACCCCGGCCGTCGCCCAGGCGATGACCGCCGGCGACTCCAGCAACTGGATGCCCGTGGCGTGGATGTGCATGGGATTCGCGGTCTTGGCCGCCGTCGCGTTCGCCACCGGTCCCGAGACCTACCGGACACCGACAGCAGAGCTCGGTCAGCGCAAGCGGTGACCGTTCCCGCGTTCAGCTCGCTGCCGGTTCACACCCGGCCCACATACGCCCGGCCTGCACCCACAGCCTGCACCCACCCAGCCCATACACCGCCGGCCCCGAGCCCGCCCGCCAAAGCCCGCAACCCCGAGCCTGCCCGTTCCCAGGTACACCGAACACCCGCACCAGCCCACGGAGGACACCATGAGCGGTCCGCAGCACCGCATCGGACTGATCGGTTCCGACATCTCCGGTTCTCTCTCGCCACTGCTCCACGAGACCGAGGCGCGAGAACTGGGGATGCGCGACCACAGCTACGAGACGATCGACATCGCCGCACGCCATCTCGCCGCGGATGCAGCCGCGGTTCTGGTGAGAACCGCTGTCGCCGAGGGATTCACCGGGTTCAACGTGACCCATCCGTGTAAGCAGACGGTGATGTCGGGCCTCGACGAGGTCGACGAGCATGCCGCCACCATCGGTGCGGTCAACACGGTCACCGTTCGCGACGGGCGACTGACCGGACACAACACCGACGAATCCGGGTTCCGCGCAGCACTGGACATGGTTCTGTCCGGTGACGAGCTGGGCAGGGTGGTGATGTTCGGTGCCGGCGGGGCCGGGTCGGCCGTCGCCCACGCCCTGATCAACGCCGGTGTTTGCGGGCTGACCATCGTCGACGTCGACTCGGCTCGGGCCGCCTCGCTGGCCGGCCGGATCAACGCCTCGGGAACCGTCGCCGTCGGAGCCACGATGGGGGAGGCCGCCGGCCACGTCCGCCACGCCGACGGGGTGGTCAACGCCACGCCGATCGGGATGGACGGGCACCCCGGAACGCCGTTCGACGTCACGCTGCTCACCGGCCGCCAGTGGGTCGCCGACATCGTCTACCGGCCGGCCGTCACCGAATTGCACTCGGCAGCCCGGGATCTGGGGTGTCGCACGGTCGACGGGGCACAGATGCTGGTGGAGCAGGCCGCCGACAGCTTCGCCCTGATCACCGGCGTCCAACCCGACCGATCCCGCATGCGCCGACATCTCGCACAGACGCTTGCCGGCCGCACTCGCGCCCAGCCCGCCGGCATGCACTCGTGACCAGGAGGCACGATGACCATCACTGACACCCAGTCCAACCCGCACACCCGGTCCGACCCGAGCATCCCGACCACAGCCGGCATCCCGACCTTCGCCACACCCCTGACCATCGGTGCCGCCGTCCTGCGCAACAGGTTCGTCTCGGCACCCATGGAGCGCAACTACGGCACCGTCGACGGCCTGCTGACGCGCGAGTACATCGACTACATCGTGCGTCGCGCACGAGGCGGAGCGGCACTGATCTTCACCGAGGCCTCGTATGTGCGGGCCGACGGCAAGGGCCGGATCCGGCAGCTCGGCGTCGACACCGACGAGTGCATCCCCGGGCTGACCACCCTCGCGCACGAGGTGCACGAGCACGGTGCGCTGCTCGGCGTCGAGCTCAACCACGGTGGCCGTACCGCACAGGGTTCGGTCAGCGGGTTCGTCCCGGTCGCGCCGTCGCCGATTCCCTGCGAGGTGGTCGGCGGCCAGATGCCCGAGCAACTCGACGCCGACGACATCGAGCACATCATCGAGTGTTTCGCCGACGCCGCCGAACGGTGCCACACGGCCGGTGTGGACGTCATCTCGTTGCACGGCGGGCACGGCTACCTCATCCACCAGTTCCTGTCACCGGCCTACAACCATCGCAGCGACGAGTGGGCCGAACCCACACTGTTCGTCAACCGGGTGATCGGCGCGGTCCGCGACCGTGTCCCGGATATGACTCTGGGCCTGCGGTTCTCGGCCTTCGAGGGCAGCGCCGGAGGCCTCACCGCCGAGCAGACGCGCGAGCGGATGGCCGACGTGGCGACCGACAAGCTCGACTTCCTCGACGTCTCGGCGGGCAACTACGAAGCGGGCCAGTGGATCATCCAGCCCGGAGAGTGGGAGCGCGGCCTGCTGCGCGACCACGCCGATCCGTACGCCCGCGAATTCGACATCCCGGTCGGAGTCGCCGGACGGATCAGCTCACCGGAGACGGCCGAGGCGATCCTCACGTCCGGAAAGGCCGACTTCCTCAGTATGGCCCGCACCCTGCACGCCGATCCCGACTTCCCGAACCGGGCCATCGCCGGCGAGCGGTACCGCCCGTGCATCGCCTGCAACTTCTGCATCGACTCGTTGGCCGCGGGGCCGATCCCGTGCACGGTGAACCCGTGGGTGGGACGAGAGGCGGCCGAACCCGAACCGTCGGTCCGGCCGATCCGTGTGGCCGTGGTCGGCGGTGGGATGGCCGGCCTCGGTGCGGCACGCGAGCTGGCCCGACTCGGCCACCACGTCGACATGTACGAGCAGCGCGAGTACCTCGGTGGCGACTTCGCGCTCGCCGCACGGCTGCGCGAGTACCCGGAGTACCGCCGGATCATCGACTGGTACCTGGCCGAGATCGAGGTGCTCGACATCTCGTGTCACACCGGTGTTCGGGTCGATGCCACCACCTTCGGGGTCTCGCGTCCGGACGCGATCGTGCTGGCCACCGGCGCCGACGGCCACGCCCCGGATCTCGACGTCGCCGACCGCACGGTGCGCGATGTGCGCGACTTCCTGCGCAGTGGCGATCGGGCTCCCGCGGCGGTCACGATCTATGGCGCAGACCGTGAGGCCGCGGCGGTCGCCGACGACCTCCTCGCCCACGGCACCCGCGTGGTGATGATCGGTCCGCAGGAGACCATCGCCCACGACGTCGGCCGCCGGGCCAAGATCGTGCTGCTTCCCCGTCTCGCCGCCGATCCGAATCTCACCGCACACCTCGCCGCCCGGGTCACCTCGGTGCGCGAGGGCAAGGTCCAGATCACCGACGCCGACGGGCAACGGTGGGTCGACGCACCGGGTGAACTGCTGGTGTCGCAGGGGATCGAACCCTCGAGTGAACTTCTCGTCCAGCTCCGTTCGGTGTCGCCACCGCTCGGAGTGCACGCGATCGGCGACGCCGGGCGGGACGGCGGATCGGTGCAGGCCGCACTGGTCACCGCCGTCGACATCGCCCGTGAGATCGACTTCCGAGCCGGAGAGGCGGCCAGCGCATGACCACAGAAACAGAATCAGCGGATCCGACATCCCGGCCCGGACGATCGCCGGGCACCGACCTGCGCGCATCCATTCCGTCCATCGGGCTGGGGACGTGGCCACTGGTGGGTGACGACGCCGAGAACGCCGTGCGACGCGCGATCGACATCGGCTACCGCCACATCGACACCGCTACGGTCTACGGCAACGAGGACGCCGTCGGCCGGGCCGTGGTGGGCACCGATGTACCGCGTGACGAGTTGTTCGTCACCTCGAAACTCCATGGTCCCGAACATATCTCGGGTGACATCCGCGGTGCGGTGGAACGCAGCCTGGACCGGATGGGACTCGACTACCTGGACATGTACCTCATCCACTGGCCATTGCCGCGGTTCGATCGGTACGTCGAGGCCTTCGACGGCCTGCTGCAGTGCCGCGAGGCCGGACTGATCCGGCACGCCGGGGTGTCGAACTTCCTCGGCAAGCATCTGCGCCGGGTGGCCGAATCAGTGGGCGAGGCACCGGAACTCGATCAGATCCAGATGGATCCGACGCTGTGCCGCATCCCGGTCCGTCAGGTCGCCGACGAACTCGGCGTCGCGGTCTCGGCGTGGAGTCCACTGGGCCGCGGCGATGCCCTCGATCATCCGGTGGTCGTCGAGATCGCCGCCGAGCGCGGATACACACCGGCGCAGATCATCCTGGCGTGGCACCTGGGTCAGGGCGTCATCCCGGTGGCGCGCTCGGCCAGCCCCACCCGCCAGGCGGAGAACCTGGCGGCCGGCCAGATCGAGTTGAGTGCCGCCGAGATCGCCCGCCTCGACCGACTGGACCGTGGCGAGAGCGCGGCCCGCGACGTCGAGACCGAGGAGCACATCTGATGACGCTGCGTATCGCCATCATCGGTTGCGGCAAGGTCGCCGGAAACCACGCCCGTGCCTTGCGTCAGGTGGACGGGGTCGAGCTGATCGCCTGCTGTGACACCCAGATCGATCGCGCGCAGCGGTTCGCCGCCGACCACGGCATCCCCGGGGCCAGGGACAGCATCGACGCGGTGCTGGCGCTGCGGCCCGATGCCATCACGGTGTGTACGCCGCACCCGGCGCACGAGTCCGCGGTGGTCGCCGCCGCCGAGGCCGGTGTCCACGTGCTGTGCGAGAAGCCCATCGCCGTGGACCTCGCCGCGGCCGACCGGATGATCGCCGCCACCGAACGGGCCGGGGTGATCTTCGGCGTCGTCTTCCAGCGTCGGTTGTGGCCTGCCGCACAACGGATTCGGGCCGCCATCGACGACGGCAGGATCGGCACCCCCATCCTCGGTGAGGTGTCGGTGCTGTTGCACCGTCCCACCGGGTACTACGCATCCGACCCGTGGCGGGGCCGCTGGGACACCGATGGCGGGGGAGTGCTGATGACCCAGGCCATCCATCAGATCGATCTCCTCCAATGGTTCTGTGGCACTCCCGTTTCGGTGACCGGGTTCATCCGGACCCACACGCACGGAGAACACATCGAGACCGAGGACAGCGCCTCGGCGGTCGTCGCCTTCGAGTCCGGTGCCACCGCCACCATCACCGCGACCACCGCGTTGTCGCACAACCTCGGCAACCGGGTCACCGTCGTCGGCGCCGGCGGGGCGACCGGAAGTGTCCTGGAGTTCCCCGAGGGACACGAGGGCGTCACCGAACTGTGGACGGTCGAGGGAGAGGTGGAGTTCACCCCGGTGTTCCGCCCCGATGTCCCGGCCCACCAGGACATCGCCGACATCAACAGTCGGCTCACGCCATTTCACATATTGCAGATCCAGGACTTCGTCGACGCGGTCCGCGAGGGCCGCAGGCCGATGGTGACCGGAGCCGATGCCCGCACCTCGCTGGCCATCGTCACCGCGATCTACGAGTCCGCACGAACGGGCCGGCCAGTGGAGCCGGCCCGACAGGAAAGGGGAGTGCTCTCGTGACCGAGGAGCTCACCGGCAGAGAAGAATTCGACGTCGTCGTGATCGGCTCAGGGGCCGGCGGACTGTCGGCGGCGGTGACCGCGGCACACGAGGGTGCACGCGTCCTCGTCGTCGAGAAGTCGCCCGTGTGCGGCGGTGCCACCGCCTGGTCGGGCGGCTGGATGTGGACCCCGCGTCATCGGTTCGCCCGGGCAGCCGGTGTGCACGAGGACGTCGAGGCACCCAAGTCCTACCTGCGCGCCCGGCTGGGCGACAACTTCGACGAGCCGAAGGTCGACGCCTACCTGGCCGGGGCGCCGCAGATGGTGGACTTCTTCGAGGAGAAGACCGCCCTGCAGTTCACCCCGGGGGCCGGGGTCGCCGACATCCACGGAAGCAGCCCCGGTGCCGCCGACGGCCATCGCCAGGTCGGCCCCACGCCGGTGCGCCTGACCGAACTCGGGCCGGAGGTGGCCACGGTCCTGCGCCGTCAGATGTTCGAGACGTCGTTCCTCGGCATGGGCATCATGGCCGGCCCCGACCTGCAGGCATTCCTGCACTCCACGCGGTCGGTGCGGGCCTTCACCCACTGCGCCCGCCGGGTGACCCGGCACATGCTCGACCTCGCGGTGTACCGCCGAGGCCAGAGTCTGGTCAACGGCACCGCGCTGGTGGGTCGCCTCCTGCGGTCGGCCTTCGACGCCGGGGTGCAGATCAGGGTCGGCACGGCCGCGACCTCCTTGCTCACCGAGGACGGGCGGGTCACCGGCGTGCGTCTGGCCGGTCCGGGCGACAGCTACACCGTGGCGGCGCGACGCGGCGTCGTCCTGGCCACCGGCGGCTTCAGCCACGACGTCGACCTGCGCCGCGAGACCTTCGCCCGCACGCCGACCGGGCGTGAGCACTGGACGCTCCCACCTGCCGGGACCACGACCGGCGACGGTCTGCGTCTGGCCACCACGGTCGGCGGCCGGCTGGACGACTCGACCGCCTCGGCAGCGGCCTACTGCCCGGTGTCGCGGGTCCGTTATGTCACCGGACGGACCGGGGTGTTCCCGCATATCCTCGACCGCGGCAAGCCCGGCGTCATCGGCGTGGTCCGCAACGGTAGCCGATTTGTCAACGAGGCCAACGGTTATCACGACTACACGCTCGGCATGCTCGATGCGGTCGCCGAGGGCGACGAGGTGTGCTCGTGGCTGATCGCCGACGCCGCATACCTGCGCCGCTATCCGCTGGGCATCGCCAAACCGTTCCCGGTACCGCGGTTGAACCACCGGCTGTCGGGGTATCTCGTGAAGGGACGCACGCTCGCCGATCTCGCACGGCGCTGCGGGATCGATCCCCACGGCCTGGAGAAGACGGTGTCGATGTTCAACGAGGGTGCACGCCGGGGCGAGGACCCCGACTTCGGTCGAGGCACGTCGGTGTTCAACCGGGCATCCGGCGACCCCGATAATCCGTGGCCCAATCCCACCCTGGCGCCGATCGAGAAGGGACCGTTCTACGCGGTCAAGGTGGTGCCGGGAAGCTTCGGCACGTTCGCCGGTGTGGCCACCGACGAGCGTTCGCGGGTGCTCGATGCCGACGACGCACCCATCGACGGCCTGTACGCGGTCGGCGTCGACCAGGCCAGCGTCATGGGCGGCCACTATCCATCCGGTGGCATCAACATCGGGCCCGCCATGACCTTCGGCTACCTCACCGGAATCGAACTGGGACGGGCGGTGACCCGATGAGCGTCTCGTGGGGTCTGGCCGCGCTGACGGTTCTCGACGTCGAACCCTGTGACCACATCGGTCTGGCCGAGCGACACGGGTTCGACACACTCGGTCTGCGGCTGCTGCCCGCGGCGCCCGGCACCACCGCATATCCACTGCACACCGAGCCGGCTGCGCTGCGAAAGGTACTGGCCCGTCTGACGGACTCGCCCGTGGAGGTCTTCGATGTGGAGATCGTCCGTCTTGCAGAGGATTTCGCTGTCGAGAACTTCCGTCCGATGCTCGACACCGCAGCCCAGCTGGGCGCCCGGGCGGTCCTGGTGGCCGGCGACGACCCCGACCTGACCCGGCTTGCGGACTCGTATGCCGCACTGGCCGATCTGTGCGGCGGATACGGCATCGCGGCGAGCCTCGAGTTCATGCCGTGGACCGCGGTTCCCGACGCCGCCACCGCGCTGTCCATCGTGCGTCAGGCGGACGGGCCGGCACGATCGGTCCTGGTCGACACGTTGCACGCGGGTCGTTCGGCGACCACCCTCGACGATCTGAGGGGCATTCCGCACGAGTGGATTCACTACGCCCAACTGTGCGATGGGTCGGTGCCGACACCGTCCACCGACGCCGAGCTGATCCGCCAGGCACGAGAGGAGCGACTCGTACCGGGCGACGGCGGCCTCGACCTCTCCGGCATGCTGGGCGCCCTCCCGCCGGACACACCGATCAGCGTCGAATTGCCCAACGAACCGCAGCGGCAGGCGATGGGCACCGGGGCATGGCTCGATCGTCTGCTCGCGGCGTCGAAGTCGGTGGTGCAGAGCCGGGTGAACCCCGCGGTCTGAGATCGTCCTGCGCCCGCCCTGGCCAACCGCCACGGCGGGCGCAGTGCTGTGCTCGGGCAGTGCGCTCAACAACGATCCCAACTTTCACTGAGTGGAAGTCCGACATCGACTCCCCGATGTGACGCCGCTTACGATCGACCCACCGCAGAACATCGTGGGACACCGGCAGCGCAGAACGATCCGCCGGCATCACGCCCACACAACGGCACGGACCCAGCCCACTTCCCGGTCCGCGCCGGTCCCCAGACCGCATCACTTTCACAGAAGGGTTTCCCAGGATGGCCACACCACTGATCTCCGACGCCGCCGGGCAGTCGGCATCCGTCGCGGACGAGACCCCGGTGTCGTCGGACGCCGCGGCAGGCAGTCAACGCCAGATCTCCGAGGAGATCGCCCGGATCGGGCACGACTACGCCTCCGCACAGTCCGCCGGAGCAGCACCGGAAACCGCTCCGCGCCTGAACTTCCCGCCGTATCGGTCGAGTCTCCTCCGGCATCCGACCAAGAACTTCCATCATTCCGATCCCGAGGGCATCGAACTCTGGTCTCCGGCATTCGGCCACCGTGACGTCGACCCGCTCGAGGCCGATCTCACCATCCAGCACGGTGGCGATCCCGTCGGCGAGCGCCTCGTCGTGACCGGACGGGTCCTCGACGGTTCCGGCCGCCCGGTCCGCAACCAGCTCGTCGAGGTGTGGCAGGCCAACGCGGCCGGCCGCTACATCCACAAGCGTGACCAGCATCCGGCGCCGATCGATCCCAACTTCACCGGTGTCGGCCGCTGCCTCACCGACGACGACGGCTGGTACCGGTTCACCACCATCAAGCCGGGTCCGTACCCGTGGAAGAACCATCACAACGCGTGGCGACCCGCCCACATCCACTTCTCGGTGTTCGGAACCGCGTTCACACAGCGCCTGGTCACCCAGATGTACTTCCCCGGCGATCCGCTGTTCGCCTTCGATCCGATCTATCAGGCCATCGTCGACCAGCAGGCACGTGACCGTCTCGTCGCGTCCTACGATCATGACCTGACCCAGCACGAATGGTGCACCGGCTACCGCTGGGACATCGTGCTCACCGGCGATGCCTCGACCCCCATGGAGGAGGACCAGTGACCCTCGCACCCACCCCCGGCCAGACCGTCGGCCCGTTCTTCCACTACGCACTACCGTTCTCGAGTGGCGCCGAACTCGTCCCGTCCGGACACCCTGACCGAATCCGTCTGCACGGCACCATCTTCGACGGTGCGGGCAACCCGGTCCCGGATGCTCTCGTCGAGATCTGGCAGCCGGACGGCGACGGCATCGTGTCCCGTGACCCCGGATCCCTGCGGCGAGACGGCTTCACCTTCACCGGATTCGGTCGCGTACAGACCGATCGGGTCGGTCACTACAGCTTCTCGACGGTGGCACCCGGCCCGATGTCCGATGGTGCCGCACCATTCTTCTCGGTCTGCGTCTTCGCCCGCGGTCTCCTCGATCGCCTCTTCACCCGCGCCTATCTGCCCGACGGCGTCCGTGCCCTCGCATCCGACACGGTGCTCGGCTCGGTCCCCGACGACCGGCGTGCCACCCTGATCGCGACCAAGGACCGCGACGGCTACCGGTTCGACATCCACCTGCAGGGCGAGGCCGAGACGGTCTTCCTCGACCACAGTGGCCGATGATGCCGGCACTGCGATGACCGATCTGCTGTGGCCGGGCGACCATCATGCCGGTGATGTCCTCACCGACGCCGCCGTCGCCGATGCGATGATCCGGGTGGAGGCGGCCTGGTCGACGGCGTTGACCGAGGCCGGGGTTGCACCGGCGGATGCGCTGGTGGATCCGGCCGCACTTCGTGCACTGATCGGCGACGGGGATCTCGACCGGATCGCGATCGAGGCCGAATCGGGCGGCAACCCGGTCATCCCGCTGGTCAAGCTCCTGCGATCCGGACTGGGGGAGTCGGCGACGGCACAATGGCTGCATCGCGGTCTGACGAGTCAGGACGTGGTGGACACCGCATTGATGTGCTGTTCGGCCACCGCATTCGCGGAGATCGGTGGAGAGCTCACCGCCCAGATCCGGATCCTGAGTCGCTACGCCGACCGGTTTCGTGCCACGCCGATGGTGGCGCGGACGCTGACCCAGTACGCGGTCCCGATGACTTTCGGACTCAAGGCCGCCCAGTGGCTCAGCGGCGTGCTCGACGCATCCGAGCTGCTCGCCGGCGTCCGGTTCCCGCTGCAGATCGGCGGTGCCGCGGGCACGTCGGCAGCCCTGCTCGAGCTCGCCGGACCCGGCCACGACCCGGCCCGTCTCTATCGGGCGGCGACGGAGGTCGCCGCCCGCGAACTCGGCCTGGAGGCGGTGCCGCCGTGGCATTCGGTACGGACGGCGATCTGCCGTGTCGGCGACGCGTCGGTCGCATGTACCGACGCGTGGGGACACATCGCCAACGACGTCCTCACCCTGTCGCGCCCGGAGATCGCCGAGGTCGGCGAGGGTGCCGGAGGGTCGTCGTCGACGATGCCACACAAGTCCAATCCCGTGCTGTCGGTGTTGATCCGTCGTGCGGCGCTCACCGGTCCGCCGCTCGCGTCCACCCTGCACCTCGCCGCCGCCGACGCCGTCGACGAGCGCACACCCGGAGCCTGGCATGCGGAGTGGGACACGCTTAGGCAGCTGGTGCGCCGCACGCTGGTCGCGGCTCGGCAGACCACCCGGTTGCTGGACAAACTGCAGATCCACGAGGATCGCATGGCGAGCCGTCTACAGGCGGCCGGACAGGCGGTGACCTCCGAGCAGAAGAGCATGGCCGGGATCGCCGGGCTTCCACCGGCTGCCGACTATCTCGGTGCCACACAACACTTGATCGACGCCCAGCTGGAGCGGGCACGGAAGGTCATAGGAGACCGATCATGAGCCGATACGACGACGGAATGGTGGTTCGACGCGAGGTCCTCGGTGACGCGCACGTCGACCGCGCGACGGCGGCGATCACCGACCACACCCGCGAGTTCCAGGAACTCATCACCGAGTACGCCTGGGGCAGTATCTGGACGCGGCCGGGTCTGGATCGTCGGAGCCGGTCCATGATCACCCTCACCGCGCTCATCGCGCGCGGTCACCACGAGGAACTCGGGATGCACGTCCGTGCCGCCCTGCGCAACGGGTTGACCCGCGAGGAGATCACCGAGGTGCTGTTGCAGTCGGCGATCTACTGCGGTGTGCCCGACGCCAACTCCGCGTTCCGTGTCGCGTCGCGCGTGTTCGCCGAGATCGACGCCGGCGACTGATCGGAGTGGTCACCACCGAATGCGGGTGACGGAGATTTCGACACGGGTCCTCGCCCTTCCGGCTCGGTCCCGGCTCAATCAACCACTGGCCGTTGATGGTTGAGCCGACGAGGAGCGTAGCGACGAGACGTGTCGAAACCTCCGGCGGCCGACCTCGCCAACGTTCCCACCTCAGAGGTGGTCACCACCCCACGCAGGTGACAGAGATTTCGACACGGGTCCTCGCCCTTCCGGCTCGGTCCCGGCTCAATCAGCAACAGAATCTCCCGGCCCAAACAGCCACTGGCCGTCGATGGTTGAGCCGACGAGGAGCGTAGCGACGAGACGTGTCGAAACCTCCGGCGGCCGACGTCACCAACGTGACCACCTCAGAGGTGGTCACCACCCGACGCCGGCTGCGGAGATTTCGACACGGGTCCTCGCCCTTCCGGCTCGGTCCCGGCTCAATCATCAACGGAAGCTCACGGCTCAAACAGCCACTCGCCGTCGATGGTTGAGCCTGAATCCACCGATCCGGTTTCAACGGTCGGATGAATGATGTTGGAGCCCTTGACCCCGATACCAACCCGATAAAGACACGTGTGTACCGCCGATCTCCAACGTCGGCCTGTTTCACCAGGTTTCAGATCAGGGCCACACACGGCCGAATGGTCAGGTCAAACACCAGGATTTCAATGAACAGTATTGGCATACAACCGATTCCACTCCACTTCCCAGGGCCACCCAGCCGGTAGATGTAACGACAAACGACGTGCCGACGACGAAGTCCGCGCCGGTACCCCGATCAACGCACGCCGGATCGTGGTCGTGGTCGCACGCATCAATGATCCACCGGCCACGGTGGCCGCTGCCCGGGTGAGGTTGAACGCCATCACCGCACACGCCAACCACGCGGCGTTGGCAGAGAACTTCCCCGAGGGCATGTGGGCCATCGCCGAGGCCTTCAGATCGGCATGGACCTGCTCGATGATCGCGTGATGACGGTGCACACGATCAGCGACGACTTTGTCGGTGGTCATGTCGGTGGTGAAGAACGCATGGTGACGATACACATCGAACAACGAGTCACCATCAGGATTGAGGGCCAGGACCCGCCGCACGATCAACCGACCCGGAATCGGGGCCCGGGTACGCCCGGGTTTGACCGGTGTGGAGGGTTTACCGACGAACCCGTCGAAGGGAACCTCGGCCACCTCGGCGGTACGCACCAGCTGCCCGTCTGTACCAACCTGGGTGGGGTTGGCCAGGGTGATCGTGGTCCATGCCGAGTCATCGATCGTGGAGATCGCGGTGGTCACGTTGCTGTACAACCGCACCGTCAACGACACCTGTGCCCCGGCCCGGTGGGCTGCGGCGACCAGGTCGTGGGAGTAGAACGCGGAATCACCCCGAACCAACACCGGCACCTCTCGTCCGGCCGGCCACGCCCGACGCAGGGTGTTCAACGATCGGGTCAACAGGTCGGCGGCTCCGCGCACCGAGTTACACGACCCGCCCCGCAGGCGGTGACCGAGGATGATCGGGGCCCGATCGGCGGTGGTGGCCGTCACCATGAGGGCGTTGATCCCACGGACCCCGCTGTAGCCGTATTTCGCGCCTTGTTTCTGGTGGCCGTAACACTGGTTGATGGTGTCGTCGAGATCGACCAGTACCCGTTCACCTGCAGGGTTGAGGAGGTGGGTGTGTTCGATCAGGCCGGCCAACAGGCGGGTGGCGATCGCCTCGTACTGGGCGACCGTGCCGCGGGTACAGGCCCGCAGAAACGTGCCCAGGGTGGACGGGGCGTGGGTGTGGCCGTAGATCGTGCCCATCCCGCCGTGGCCGATGATCGACAATCCGTCGATGGTGTCGGCGCCCATCACCATGCCCATCACGATTGCTGAGAGTTTCCGGCCGGCGTTGGCGCCGGTATCGGTGGGGATGGTCAACCATTGATCGCCGAGTTCTTGCAGGCCACACGTTTGGGCCAGACGCATCACCGGTACCACCCCGGCCGGCCCGATCAGGTTGTGGTCATCGAATGATGCTGACTTTACCGGCAAGGTGTGGCAGGATCGCATCTGCGAGATGCCCTTTCTTTGTGTGTGGGTCGAACCTTCGATAAGTCTGATTCTCACACTCGGACAGGGCATTTCGTGTTTCCCACGCCGTTTCGGGCCCAGGTTTTTCCATCTGGATCGGTGGATTCAGGTTGAGCCGACGAGGAGCGTAGCGACGAGACGAGTCGAAACCTCCACCGGCCGACGTCACCAACGTGACCACCTCAGAGGTGGTCACCACCCGACGCCGGCTGCGGAGATTTCGACACGGGTCCTCGCCCTTCCGGCTCGGTCCCGGCTCAATCATCAACGGAAGCTCACGGCTCAATCAGCCACTGGCCGTTGATGGTTGAGAAACAAGAAACCGAACGTCCGAGGTGGTCACCACCCCACGCGGCTCAATCAGCAACAGAAGCTCCCCGCTCAATGAGCAACTGGCCGTTGATGGTTGAGCCGACGAGGAGCGTAGCGACGAGGCGTGTCGAAACCTCCGCCGGCCGACGTCGCCAACGTGACCACCTCAGAGGTGGTCACCACCCGACGCCGGCTGCGGAGATTTCGACACGGGTCCTCGCCCTTCCGGCTCGGTCCCGGCTCAATCATCAACGGAAGCTCCCCACTCAATCAGCAACTAGCCGTTGATGGTTGAGCCGACGAGGAGCGTAGCGACGAGACGTGTCGAAACCTCCGCCGGCCGACCTCACCAACGTGACCACCTCAGAGGTGGTCACCACCGCTTCGAGGGTCGTCGCATCGCACAGTCGACGCACTGGCGTGCGGCCGGGAGCACCTCGAGGCGGTCGGGGCCGATCGCCGAGCCGCAGGCCTCACAGCGGCCGTAGGAGCCCGCACCGACACGGTCGAGGGCGGCGTCGATCTCCTCCAGACGGACGCGGGACCGCTCGATCTGGGCCGCCCGCCCGTCGTGTTCGCTCATCGTTGCCCGCTCATCATTCCCTGTGCTTGTCTGTCCCTTTGTACGCCGTGCAACCCACGAGATCCGACGACCACGGGTCCTGACGCTCTATGTCGCACGCGTGTGCGAACATGGTCATCGTGAGCGCACGCAAGAGCAGTGGACTGACCCCAGAAGACCTGGAGACGCTGGCCGCCGGAGTGACCGCAGGCAAGCGCGTGACGGTGTATCTCGCCGATCCGGTGCCCTCGCTCGGCCTCGAGGCGGGGGCGTCGGCGCGGGTGGTGTCCGTCGACGGCTCGACGGTGACGGTGAGCCCCAAGGGCGTCGACGATCAACTCCCGTTCGAGGCCAACGAGCTGCAGCGCACCCGCGTCTCGGCCACGACGCCCGCGGCAACCCGACGGCGACCCGCCGCCGCGCCCATCACATCGGGCCCGTCGCAACCGCGAACTGCCGCACCCGCACCCCCGACGGCGACCGCAAACCGATCGAAGGGCGCTGCAGCGCCCAAGGCCGTCACGTCCTCGAAAACCCCTGCGCCGGTGCCGAAATCGCCAGCCGAGGACCACATCGGACAGCTTCGAGCGCAGCCGGCCACACCCAAGCCGACGCCGGTGCGGGCCACCCGATCGGCCAAGTCCTCGAAGGCCTCGGTCAGTGTCACAGTGACGGCGAGCGGGGAGGGGCCGTGGACGGTCGTGGTGTCCACCGGCAGCAAGAAGCACAAGTCCACCGAGGTGTCGGCAGACCGGGTGGCACGGGCGATGCGTGAACTCGGCGACGACGTCGCGATCGACGCCGTCGACGGTGTGATCGCCGCCGCGAGAGAAGCCGCCCAGAAGCGGATCGACGAACTCAGTCTCGAACTCGAGACCGCACGCGCGGCACTGGCCCAGCTCGACGGCAACGACGAGGGCCACTGACCGGATCACCTCCGCATCACCGCTGCGTGGTCAACACTCACACGTCGCCGTACGTCCGCCGACGACCAGCGGACGGTCGGTTTTACACCACACCTCGTCGGCACTGAAGCGCCCATCACCCGACAGTGCGCAAAGTCGGGTGTGTCTATCCTGAGGCGTGATCTCCTCATCATCCCGGTCTCAGGCGTCAGGACGGATTCGTAGCGCAGCGTTCGCGACAAAAGTGATGTCCGCGGAGGAGGCGGTGGGCTTCATCCACCCCGCCGACACGGTCGCGATCAGCGGTTTCGGTGGTGCGGGCACACCCAAGGCGGTCGTCCCGGCGCTGGCCGAGCGGATCCGGGAGACCCGGGCGACGGGCTCGAACTTCACGATCAACCTGCTGACCGGGGCCTCGGTGACCTCCGAGACCGAGAAGCTGCTCACCGAGGTCGACGGTATCGCCTTGCGCATGCCGTATCAGGCCGAGTCGACGGCCCGGAAGAAGATCAACGACGGCCGGATGGACTACGTCGACATCCATCTGTCGCATGTCGCCCAGCAGGTGTGGGAGGGCTACTACGGCAAGGTCGACGTCGCCGTCGTCGAGATCGCCGGGATCACCGAGGACGGCGAACTGATCCCGTCGTCGTCGATCGGCAACAACAAGACCTGGCTGGACGTCGCCGACAAGGTCATCCTCGAGGTCAACTCGTGGGTGCCCGCGGAGATGGAGGGTATGCACGATGTGTACTACGGCACCGCACTGCCACCCAACCGCACACCGATCCAGCTGACGCGGGTCGAGGACCGCATCGGTCAGCCGACGTTCCGGGTCGATCCGGCCAAAGTCATCGCGGTGGTGGAGACCCACGGTCGTGACGGCGCCAACCCGCTGACCCCCTCCGACGGCGTGAGCCAGGCGATCGCCGGCCATGTGCTGGACTTCTTCGCCCATGAGGTGCGTGCCGGGCGGCTGCCTGCCGACAGTCTGCTACCGCTGCAGGCGGGGATCGGCAATGTCGCCAATGCGGTGCTCGGCGGACTCGACCGCGGTGGTTACAAAGGTCTGACCTGCTATTCGGAAGTCATCCAGGACAGCATGCTGCGCCTGGTCAAGGACGGGACCGTGGCACATGCATCGGCCACCGCCCTCGCGCTCAGCGAGGAGGGGATCGAAGAGCTGACGGCGAACATCGACTTCTATCGCGAGCACATCATCCTGCGCCCGCAAGAGATCAGCAACCACCCCGAGATCGTCCGTCGGTTGGGCGTGATCGCGATGAACGGCATGCTCGAGGCCGATATCTACGGAAACGTGAACTCGACGCACGTCATGGGCACCAAGATCATGAACGGCATCGGCGGTTCGGGTGACTTCGCGCGCAACGGATATGTGTCGGTGTTCTTGAGCCCGTCCACCGCGCGAGGCGGCACGATCTCGGCGATCGTGCCGATGGTGCCGCACGTCGACCACACCGAACACGACACCCAGGTCATCGTCACCGAACACGGTCTGGCGGATCTGCGCGGTCTGTCACCCCGTCGACGGGCGCATCTGATCATCGAGAACTGCGCGCACCCCGAGTACCGGCCGATGCTGCACGACTACTTCAAGCGGGCCGAGGCACAGCCCGGTGCCGGCCAGACACCGCACCTTCTCGGCGAGGCGTTCGGCTTCCACCAGCGCTATCTCGAGACCGGATCGATGCGCTGACCGTCGCAGACACCGGCGACGTCACTGCGCGGCCGGACGGTAGGCGGTGGTGACCTCCACGGGTGCCGGCATCGATTCGCCGTCACCGAAGTACACCGTCCACCGGGTGTCCGACTTCTCGTATAGCTCGGATGAGCCAGCCCGATAGAACACGAAGCCGCTGGTGGACGACCCGGCCTGACAGCTGTAGCCGAACTCGAAACCGGCGGGCGGCATGGGCCATGCACCACCGCTGCGTGCCACGCAGCGCCTGCCGTTGGCGAGTTCCAGTGCCCACGGGAAGGAGTCCGGTCGCGGCGCATCCAGCACCGGCAGGGATCCGGAGTATCGGTATTCGGTGAGCTGTGTGGCCCACGGGGCGAAGGTGCACAGCAGCCTGCCGGTTCCCGGCCAGCAGGCATTCGCGCCGTCGGCGGTGGTGCCGCATCGGTACACCCCTGTGGTGGCGGCGCCGAGCGCATTGGTGCAGTACTCGATGGTGCTCGAACTCCACGACGCTCCGGTCTGCCCGACGACGAAACCGTTGATCGGGTTCCCGGAGCGGTCGGCGGCCACCACGTTCACCAGTGCGGGCCCGGAGGTCGAGGCCGAATCGTGGGACGCAGAGGACGAATCACCGGGCACCGCGGCGGATACTCCGGCCCGGGACTGGACGGTCGGGGTGCCGCCGGTGCTCACCGTACAGCCGACCAGCGCGCCGACCGCGGTGACCAGGATGGCCACGATCACGGCCGTACGGCCCCAACCGGTGTGGGCGTGGACGGTGCGGCGGGATCGTGGACTCGGCATGTCGCCGAATGCTATTCGAACGTCCCATCGGGTGAGTCGTCGACTCGCGTCTCAGCGGTCGCCCGCGTCCAGAATCGTCCGATCGGCCGACACACCCGGATGGCGACGGTGCGTCCGGTCGTACCGAGCAGGGATACGAAACCTCAACCGCGTGAACGAGATCGCCTCCGGTTCCACCATCGTCGACGATCGGCGGGCGGCGACCACACCCCGGATGAGACGAGATGGACGGTGAACGCCTCGGCGTCAGCCACCGACCCACCCCGTTGACGTCCCCGGGCCCAGGCCATGAAGGCTTCGACGAACGCATCGCCGAGCTGGGCTCGCGCCAGGGGCATGTGCCGTGCCACCTCTCCGGCCCGCTTGCGCAACAAGGCGTCTTCGGCGATCCGGAGCCGGTCGACGTCGAAACCCGCAGGGGCGGCGCCACCGGCGACCAACGCCCGGACCAACTCTTCTTGACGTTGCGCCAACGACATCCGCGCGGCGACGAGCTGTTCGCTCATGATGCGTCCTCCCACCACCTGCTGCCGGTCGTGATCCGGTCCATCCCCGCCGCATCGGCGATGCTGTCGAGTTCGGTGAGCAACTCGCGTGCCGGCGGGTAGCGTCCGTCGCGTTCGAGCATGAACGCCGGGACCCGCCCGGTGCCGGACAGACGGGCGACGAGTTCGAGGACCTCCGGCGGAACCGGCGCGGTATGGGTGTCGTGGTAGACGTGTCCATCCGATTCACCGCCTGCCACATGGCTGTACGCGATGCGATCGGTCGGCAGGCGATCCAGTTCGACGACCGGGTCGAGTCCTCGGTTGCGCGCACACGCATACACATTGGCGACGTCGACGAGGAGATACACGCCGGTGCGTTCCACCAGTTCGGTGAGGAACTCGGCATCGGAGTACTCGTCGTCGGGCCAGTCGAAGAGGGTCGCGATGTTCTCCACCGCCAGCGGAACCGGTATGCCGTCCTGAGTGCGTCGGATGTTCTCGGTGAGTACGTCGAGGGACTCGCGGGTGCGCGGGACGGGGAGTAGGTGACCGGCCTCCACACCGCCGGCCCGGACGAACGCGATGTGCTCGCTCACCACTGGTGACCCGAACTGTTCCGCGGCGTCGGCGAGTACCCGGATCCGCTCGGGTGTCACCGGTTCGGCACCGCCGAGCGACAATCCGATCCCGTGGGGGATCACCGGAACCCCCAGATCGCTGATCGCCTCGGTGGGGAAGTGCGGAACGCTCTCGGCGATGACCTCGACGAAGCCGAGTCCGGGGAGGCCGGCATGGACGGCGGCGATCTCCGGCCGCCATCCCACGCCGATCCCGGTGATCAATGGTGTCGTGTTCATGATGTTCACCCCTTCGCGGGTCTCGTCTGCTTCTCCGACTTGTCGTCGGCGCGGTGTCGTGGTCCAGTAGAGGGCCGTTGTGGTGCAGGGCCGTTGTGGTGCAGGGCCGTTCGGGTGCCTTCTCGTCGAACGACCCTGCCCATCCGCCGCGGTACTCATCCACTGCGGTACTCATCCACCACAGCCGCCACCCCCTCCGCCGCCACCACAGCCTCCGCAGCCGCCTCCACCGCCACCCCCACCGCAGCCTCCGCCGCCACCACAGCCGCTGCCGCCCCCGCAGCCGCCACAGGAGAATCCCGAGCCGTCTCCGCCACCGTCGCCACCACCGGAGGAGATGTCCGCGGCGTACGACGCGGCCGCGACACCCGGCGCCAGATGGGTCAGTGCGAGAGGCCCGAACAGCCCGGCGGCGATGGCGAGGGCCCGAGATCAGTGCCGCGGACATGGATCACTTCTGGAATCCCTCACCGAATTCGGCCCGCGAGGCCGAGCGCGCCGCCGAAGCCCACCGGACCACCGCATCCGATGACACCAACCCCCTCACCAAAAGGGAACGTGAGGTCGCCGATCTGATCGCCCAGGGGCTCAGCAACCGCGCCATCGCCGACCAGCTGGTGGTCTCCCGCCGTACCGTCGACGGGCACGTCGAACGCATCCTCAACAAGCTCGGTGTGGGCTCCCGCACCCAGGTGGCGGCGTGGCTTCATGCGAGGTCGTGAAGAACCCGAACAAGCCGGTCACGGCACACCGTGACATCGGGTGTGTTGTGGCACCAACGGATTCTGGCAGGATCGACCCGATGGGCGGCGGGCGAGGTGAGAGGGGATCGGTTCGATCCGTCTCAGGGGAAACCCCTGGGTACATGTCACAGTTGGTTCCTGCGTCCGGCGCCACACGGCACGCTCCGCGTGCGACCCGGCGCCGCGGCACTGCGTTCTGGGTCACTGCACCCGTCGCCCATCGCCTCCCCACGACCGTGCCGGTACCCGGTGGTGCCGATGAGTGAGCCGTCCCTTCCGGCCGGCGAGGTCGCGGCGGCCGCCGCCGAGTTCTCCCGGATCCTCACCGCGTGGACGAGGTCGGAGATCGTACGCGCCGTGATCGCGGTCCTCCCGTACGACGTGGCGGCCGAGGCCGGCAACCGGCTCTTCGAGCGGACCCCGCACGAACCCCGTCACCCGGCGGCGGCCTTCGTCGCGGCACTGCAACCGTGGACGCTGCCGACGCCCGTCACGCGCACGTGGGACCTGACGGAGCCGGTCCGAGCAGACGGCCTCCCGGCGGGCCTGCCGGATCTCCACGACGTCGAGCAGTTCGCGTACTGGCTCGACTTCACCGTCCCGGAACTCGAATGGTTCGCCGATCGTGGGGGATGGCTGCGGACCGCTCGACCGCCGCTGCGGCACTATCGGATCTGGCGGCGTGCCAAACGTGACGGGGTGCGCGTCATCGAGGCTCCGAAACCTCGGATGCGAGAGACCCAGCGTCGCCTGCTGCGTCGGCTCGTGGAACGCATTCCGGCGCATCCCGCTGCTCGCGGCTTCGTCCCGGGTGGTTCGACCGCGGCCTTCGCCTGGCCCCACACCGATCGGCCGTCGGTACTGCGCGTGGATCTGCGGCATTGCTTCGAGACCGTGACCACCGCACGCGTCCGACGTGTCTTCGCAGATGTCGGCTACCCGCCCGCCATCGCACGTCTTCTTGCCGAGATCTGCACCACCGCAACGCCTGTCGACGAGCTGACCGACATCGACCACACCCATGCCTCGCTGCTGCGGTACCGGCATCTACCCCAGGGGGCGCCGACGTCGCCGCATCTGGCGAACCTGGTGATGCGCTCACTGGACCGCCGCCTGGACGGCTACGCCAGGCACAACGGACTGCGCTACACCCGCTATGGCGACGATCTCGCGTTGTCGGGGGACGACTTCGACGCCGACCGCGCGCTGTGGGTGGTGCTCCAGGTGGTCGGCGACGAGGGATTCCTCGTCCACCCCGGCAAGGTCCGGATCATGCACCGCCACCAGCAGCAGCGCCTGGCGGGACTGGTCGTCAACGACCGTCCACAGGTCGCCCGGGCCGACTACGACAACCTTCGGGCGTTGTTGCACAATGCGATCCGCGATGGCGCACAAGCCCAGAACCGGGACGCCCATCCCGACTTCCGGGCACATGTGTACGGTCTGATCGCCTGGATCGGGTCGACGGGAACGCTCCGCCGGGATCGCTTGCTGGAGATGGCGGCCCGGGTCGACTGGGATTCGTGACGATCACCGACCACCTCGGCGGAGCGGTCCTCACCGGTTCCCACCTCCGACTTCCGGACCTAGTGGTGTGTCTCGCAAATAACCGTCTACATGTTGCGTACAATTCTCTGTATGAGTGGGCGAGCTGCGGCACCGTTGCCGTTGACCGATGGTGAGCGCGAGACGTTGGAGAGGTTGACCCGCAGCCAGCGGGTTCCGCATCAGCAGGTGCTGCAGGCCAGGGTGTTGTTGCTGGCCTCGGACGGGGTCGCCCACATCCGGATTGCCGAGGAGGTTGGGGTCCGCGCGGCCACGGTGCGGGCCTGGCGGAGCCGGTTCGGCGAGGACGGTTTGGCCGGTCTGGGTGTGATTCGCAAGGGCCGGGGTCGACGGTCGTCGATCAGCGCGGAGACGGTCGCCGAGATCGTGCGGTTGACCACGACCACGACACCGCCGGGGCAGACGCATTGGTCGTGTCGGACGATGGCGCAGCGAGTGGGGGTGAGTTCTTCTACAGTGCAACGGATTTGGTCGGATCTCGACGTGAAACCGCATCGAGTCGACACGTTCAAGGTATCCAATGACCCCCGATTCGAGGAGAAGCTGATCGATGTGGTCGGGTTGTATCTGAACCCGCCGGAGAAGGCGATCGTGCTCTGTATGGATGAAAAGTCCCAGATCCAGGCATTGGACCGGACCCAAGCGTCGCTGCCGATGGTTGCCGGTCGCGCCGGGACCATGACCCACGACTACAAACGCAATGGCACGACCACCTTGTTCGCTGCGTTGGACGTGCTCACCGGTACCGTGATCGGCCAGTGCCTGTCGCGTCACCGGCACGAGGAGTTCATCACGTTCCTCAACACCATCGACCGTCAGGTCCCGGCCGGGTTGCAGGTGCATCTGATCCTGGACAACTACGCCACCCATAAACACCCGAACGTGCAGAAATGGAGGAAGCGGCACAAGCGGTTTCATTTCCATTTCACCCCGACCTCGTCATCGTGGCTCAATCAGGTAGAGCGCTGGTTCCGCGAGCTGACCGACAAGAACATCCGCCGCGGGATCTTCCCCAGCGTGCCCGAGCTGATCGCCAGTATCGAGTCATACATGCACGCGCACAACGACAATCCGAAGCCCTACATTTGGACCGCCACCGCCGAATCCATCCTCGCCAAAGTTGCCCGCGCGCGCGCAACACTCGAACAAGTAGCCAACTAATTCAGAGACACACCACTAGCTGACTGCGGTCAGGTGCAGGACGAGGGGGAGGGTCGCGACCGAGAGGACCGTCTGGGCTCCGGTGATCGAGGCCATCAGGCGGGCATCACCACCCATGCGTCGGGCCAGGATGTAGGCCGATGGCGCGGTGGGGACCGCGCAGATGATCACGATCGCCGCGAGGGCGGTCGCGGTCACCCCGAATGCCGAGGCGATGGCCGCGCCCGCCAGGGGGAGTGCGACCAGTTTGAGCGCGGCGGTCAGCACGATGTCGATGCTGTCGCGCAGGCCGATGCGCACGGTGATGGCCGCGCCGGCGACCAGGGTCCCGGTGACCAGTGCGGGTTGGGCGAGCATCTCGATCGGCGCCGCGACGACGGCGGGCAGACCGATACCGCCGAGATTGAGGGCGAGCCCGGCCACACATCCCTGGATGAGCGGGTTGGTCACCAGCTGGCGCACGATGGCGCGCGGTCCTCCGGCACCCTCGCCGAGGGCCTGACCGTAGATCGACAAGGTGGTCACCGAGACGATGTTGACCAGCGGCACCATGATGGCCGCGGCAAGCGCGAAGGCGGCGATCCCGTTGGCGCCGTGCAGGGCTGAGGCGAACACGAGCCCGATGTAGGTGTTGATCCGGACGCTGCCCTGGACCAGTGACGTCAGTTGCGGACCGTCGGCGCGCATGGGCCGGCGCAGGGCCACCAACAGCACGGCGAACGTGAGGACCGGGACCGCGAGGCTCACGACCATCGGGACGAGGGAGATCTCGGTGAGCGGGGTCTGGGCGATCGATTCGACGAACAGCGCCGGGGTGAACACGTGATAGCTCATCCACTCGGTGCCCCGCCAGAAGCGGTCGTCGGTGACGAAGCGACGTTTGAGTACGGCGCCGAGGGCGAGGATGAGCACGATCGGGATGATCGCGGTGGTCACGAGCTGCATTCCCACGACTGTGATGCAATGGGTCAGTGCAGTTCAACCATGACAACATGACGGGCGCGATACTGGCGGCCGACCTCGTCAACCTCCTGGCCGACGATCGCTGGACGATCGTGGCCGTCGGCGAGGTGTTCGCCGAGCACTCGATCCGGTGGCCCGACCTGGACGACCGGACGTTGATCGAACTGCGCCGATGGACCACCCGACTGCGCACGGTGTTCACCGCGGCGACCGAGAAGCGCCGATGCGAGGCCATCAACGCACTCCTCGTCGACGGCGTCGCCAGCATGTATCTCACGACACATGACGGGCTACGGCCGCATCTTCATTTCACGCCGGACGAGGACGACGTGGTGAGCCGGATCATGGCGGTCACCGCCGGCGGCCTGGCGATCTTCACCGTCGAGGCCGACGGCCGGCGACTCGGACGATGTGCGCGCACGGGATGCCGACAGGTGTTCGTCGACACCAGCCGCAACGGTCGCCGCGCCTATTGCTGTACCCGCTGCGGCAACACCGACGCGGTACAGCGTCATCGAGCAAGGGCGGCGGCCGAGCGCGGTAATGAGTGAACTGCACCAAGCCATTGCGCGAGACTGCGGGACTGCGGGACCCGGGGGATCAGCCCTGCACGCCACTGTCGTCCACGATGCGCTGGAGCGCCATCTCGATCATGGTCTCCCGTCGAGGATTTCACCAATTCCCTGCCGGTATGGCGTGATGGGGAAGTCGGGGAAACGCGCAGCAAACTTGGTGGAGTCGAAGATGTTGTCGGCACCGTATCGCGGTATCAGTTCGGATACCTCTTTCGCAGACTTGTCGAACAGGCTGCCGATGGTGAAGGCGACCGCGGGGATCGTCGCATGGCGGATGCGGTGGCCGGTGATCTCGCGGGCCACCGAGATCATGTCCGCGTAGCTCGGCCGCGCGGGGTCGACCGGAAGATGCCAGGTCTGGCCGTAGGCGTCGGGCGTGTTTCCGATCAGGCCCATCGCGCGGGCGGCATCGGGTGTCCAGATCAGGCTGCGTCGGGTGTGCGCGCTGACCGGGATCATGGCCCGCCGACCCTGCCGAATCCGGTCGAAGACCGCAGAATTGGTGAGGCTCTTGGTTTTTCCCGGCCCGTAGAACTCTGGCGCGCGACAGATCACGGCGTCGACGGCACCGGTGCGCATCTCGTCGAGCAGCATGGTCGCGATCGTGGCGCGGACAACCGACTTGCGGCCGGCCGGCCGGAACTCGGCGTCCTCGGTCTGCGGGGTCGAGGTACGCGGATACATGTAGGTGTTGTCGAAGAAGACCAGCTTGGTGCCGTGTTCTCGGCATGCGGCGATCGTGTTGGCCATGATGGCCGGGAACTGCCGTTCCCACCGTGTCGAGTCCATCGGCAGGCCCACGGTCAGGTAGGCGATGTCACTGCCCTGGACGGCGCGGGATGCGGCGTCCGGGTCGGTGAGGTCGGCGGCAAGGAGCTGATCGGTGTCATGCCTGCGCACCGGATTCCGGCTGACCAGACGGATCTCGTCGGTGATGTTCTCGTACAGGTAGTCGGTCAGCACTTCGGCGATCTGCCCATTGGCGCCCAGAACGGTCTGCATCTGTTCCTCAACTCGTGGATCGTCGGGCGCCTCACACCGGGATCAGGATCGATTGGCCACCGAGATCGGCTCGACGGCGTCGCGATTCGGTCCGTTCGTCGACCATGGCGGCGCGGGCACCCATGAATGTTTACATCGCTCACATCAAGCTACGGCCGAAGGTGGGTAGCGTCAACACCGCGAGGCATCGACCCATGGCAGTCATCCGGACCGCACATGACCGGCCCCTCGACGGAGCCGCGTCGACAACCGAGCACAATAGGCGGACGAACACGATGGGCAGACGAAGGAGGTTCGACAATGGCGGCCGACACCAAGAAGACCTATCACCACGGCGATCTCCGTGCGGCGCTGCTGGAGTCGGCAATGGCCATGCTCGAGCGCGGCGAGTCGTTCTCCATCCGCGCCGTCGCCCGCGAGGCCGGGGTCTCCGCGACCGCGCCGTACCGGCACTTCCCCGATCGCGATGCACTGGAGTCCGCGTTGGCCGCCCGGGGACTCCGCGACCTCAGGGCCGACCTGACCCGGGAACGTGAACTCCCCGGCACCGTCGAGGAACTCGCCGACCTCGGTGGGGCATACGTGGAGTTCGCACTGCGCCGACCGGCGCTGTTCCGCCTGATGTTCGGTAACGAGTGCGACCACGAGAGCGAGGAGCGCGTGCGTGCCGCCGCCGAGGTGCACGAGTTGCTGGCGACCGCCATCACCAGGGTGTTTCCCGATTCCGACCCGATGGATCTCGCACTCGGCGGGTGGGGCCTGGTGCACGGCATGGCCTACCTCTACCTGGACCGAAAACTGACCAGCCCCTCGATCGGCAGCGTCGTCGCGCAGGTCCGATCCTCGTTCATCGCCGTCCTCGAAGCCGGGGCAGCCTCGACCCATAGCTGATCGCGCCCCCGACGCCAACGGCATCATTGACGCCTTCGGTCATCACCGCTAGCCTCGATGTAAGCAGTGCTCACATGGATATGCGCTCGACTCGTCCGCGCGTGCCGGTGCGGCCTCGACACCACCGAGGCCGCACCGTCCATCGAGAAGGAGGCCGACCATGCCCACCCGCATCCTCGACGTCGTCACCAACGTCGGACACTACGACGACCCCGAACACCCCACCGGACTGTGGCTGTCCGAACTCAGCCACGCGTGGAAGATCTTCGAGGACAGCGGTTTCGAGCAGACCCTCGTCAGCCCGGACGGCGGCACCGTCCCACTGGAACCACGTTCGCTGAAGTTCCCCAACTACGACAAGACCGCCAAGGCGTGGCGCGCCGACCCGGCCAGGATGTCGCTGCTGGAAGACACCCGGGCTCCAGCCGACGTCGACCCCGCCGACTACGACGCCATCTTCTTCACCGGCGGCCACGCGGTGATGTACGACTTCCTCGACAACCCCGGACTGCAAGGGATCACACGCGAGATCTATGAGCGCGGCGGTGTCGTCGCCTCGGTCTGCCACGGCTACTGCGGGTTGCTCAACACCCGCCTCTCCGACGGTTCCTATCTGATCGCGGGAAAGAAGATGACCGGGTTCGCCTGGCAGGAAGAGGTTCTCGCACGGGTGAACTCACTCGTCCCGTACAACGCCGAGCAACTCGCGAAAGAACGCGGCGCCCTCTACGAGAAGGCACGACTGCCGTTCGTCTCCTACACCGTCGTCGACGGCAATCTGGTCACCGGACAGAACCCGGGCTCGGCCAAGGAGACCGCAGAGAAGGTCGCCGCGCTTCTCTGACCATCACCAGGGCCATCACCGAACCGCGTAGAGCCGCGTGACGGCATCCACGAGTTCGGTGAGCCCGTTCGGTCGCGCATCCCGCCACCAGACCAGGTGCACCGGGATGCGCGGCCCGTCCTTGACGGGTCGATAGACGATTCCGGGGCGGACATGATGGTCGGCGGTCGCCGCGGCCGTGCTCCCGACGCCGCGTCCTGCCGCGATGGCGTCGAGCCAGCTGTCGACGTCGGTGGTCTCGATGAACTCGGGCGGGTGCTCGAAACCACGCCACAGCTCCTCACCGGTGGTTCCCGAACGAGGGTCGATCACCACGGTGCGTTCGGCGATCTCGGCCATCGTGACCTGGCGGCGCCTCGCCCATCGGGGGTCGTCGGAGGCGTATGCGACGAAGCGTTGTTCGAGACCGACGACCACCGAATCGAAGCGGCGCACGTCCACCGTGCGGCGCACGATCGCCACGTCGCACAGCCCCTCGGCCAGGCCCGCCGTGGGGGAGTTGTGTCGCACGAGTTCGAGCTGGATCGCCTCGTGCTCTCGGGCCCATTGCCGCTGCAGGGGAGCGGTGTGACGCCCGAGGGCGGCCCACGCGTATCCGAGCCGCAGTTGTCCGTGCCGGGTCTGCAGGAACTGCTCGAACCGTTCTGCCTCGGCGAGCAGGCGACGCGCATGGGGGAGGACCTCGAGTCCGGCACTGGTCAGTTCACACCCGCGCGGTACGCGACGGAGCAGCAGATCGCCGATCACACGCTCCGCCGAGGCGATCGTGCGCGAGACCGCGGCCTGCGAGATGTGCAGTTCCGCAGCCGCATCGGTGAACGAACCCAGCTCGGCGCACATGACGAAGACCCGTAATTCCCGCAGGGTGACATCCATAACCAAACCGTATGGCACCTCCGATTCATGCACTACTCGAATCGCCGACCAGCACCTACCGTGAGTCCGTGACCAGTCAGCACACCGCCACGCACCCATCGAGGCCGACGCACTCGGCGGAGACCGCCGGCCCGCGGCAGCGGGCCGAGGGTATCGCGATGATGCTCGGCAGTTCGGCGTCGAATCAGGTCGGTGCAGCGCTGGGCGCCATGGCCTTCCCGACGATCGGTCCGGTCGGTGTGGTGGCCGTTTGACAGTGCGTCACCGCGGCCGTGTTGTTGCCGGCTGTTCGTCCGGACTTCGGGGGCCTGAGCCGCGGGCAGTGGCTGCCGGTCCTCGGGCTCACCGTGGTGTTCAGTGTCATGAATCTCGGCCTGTACCTGGCCATCGAACGAATCGGGTTGGGCCTGGCGGTCACGTTGGAGTTCCTGGGGCCGCTGACCGTCGCGATCGTCGCCTCCGGCCGCGTCCTCGACATCGGGTGTGCGATCGTCGCCGCCGCCGGTGTCGTCGTGCTCACCGATCCCGGGCCGACCACCGACGTCCTCGGCGTTGCGTTCGCGCTGGCTGCCGCCGCATCATGGGCCGCCTATATCCTGTTGAACCGCAGTGTCGGCCAACAGATCCCGGGCCTACAGGGCACGGCCGTCGCGAGTGCGGTGACAGGCGGACTCTGGCTCCCGGTGGCCGCGATCTGGTTTGTCATCCACCCGCCGACGACGGCCGCGATGGTCCTTGCCATCGCTTGCGGACTACTGTCGTCCCTCGTCCCCTACATCTCGGATGTGGTGGCACTGCGTCGTGTTCCGGCGGCGATGTTCGGGACCTTCTCGAGCATCAGCCCGGTCTGGGCCGCCCTCGCGGGATGGCTGATGCTCGGACAATCCCTCGCCTCGACGAATGGGTGGGTATCGGCCTGATCGTGGCAAGCAACATGATGGTCTCACTGCTGGTGTCCCGTCGTGTTTCGTTGTCGGGCAGGCCTTCCCGAGGACGGTGACCGGCAGGTCACCCGAGCCGAGCGGCCTGCTCGTGTCCGGGGTCGACGACCATCACGACGAGCAACTCCGCAGTCGCGTCGAGGGGAAGATCGCCTGGCCGAATCGGAACCGGGACGATGACCCCGAACAGGCCTGCGGACTCGACGCGGCCCACCTGCCCGGCGGTGCCGGCGACCACGCCACCCACGTCGGCCAGGACCCCTGAGATGTTGAGCCGGGGATCATCGAGATCGACTCGGACACGTCCGCCCTCCGCCGGTACGGTTGGCCCGAAACATGGTGCGGGACCGACGATCGTGAGTGTGCGACGTCCGCGGTCGGCGGCAGCTCTGGCGTTCGCCGCATCCGCGGGCGTCGGTGCGGTCAGTTCGAGGTCGTCGAGGACGACGTAGACCCCACCGGCGCCGAACTCCGCTCCATCGTCGGCCACGATATCGGTGGCGAACCTGTCGGCGGCGTCCACCGACCGGCGGAGCTCGCGAGGCGATTGCCCGGGAGCGGGGGAGGCCTCGTAATACAGCTGTTCGACCGTTGCGACGACACCGGTCGCCTCCACTCCGCCGGGAGCATTCTCATGCCAGGACAACGTCAGTAGCATCGGCTGTCCGCATGGATCGCCGTGGCCGGGATCCCATCGGGCGAAGGCCTCACCCACGCCGACGACGTCGCATTCGCGATCCCAGCGGGTGCCGCTCTCAGGACCGGTCGGCGACGGATGCGCTGTGAGCCGTCCGCGTACCGTGTCACCGATACGCGGGGGCTTTCGGCAGCAGCCGTACTCGAAGGCGTCGATGTAGACGCCGATTTGCGGGGAGCTCGGGGAAGAACTGAAGGTCAACTCACTCATCGGAAGTTCGACAGACCGGCGCGCGAAGGCGTCGGGTTCCGATGCACCGCCGACGAGGGTACAGACCTCACCCGGCCCTGTCCACAGCCAATCACGCAGGTGTGGTGGCGATCTGACCTATAGCGGGTGGGACTACCGGGTCACCTCGGTGACGAACTCCGCTATCGCGTCCTGCATCTGCTGTAGTCCGGGTTCTTCGATGGGGTAGTGGCCGCCGTTGTCGAGCATGACGGTGGTCACCGGCCCGCGTGAGATCTTCGACAGCACAGGCTTGCTCAGCTCCAGCGGGGACCACCGATCTTCGGCGGGTTGGGTGAGCAGGATCGGGCAGGCGTCGAATTCCCCAGGCTCGACGGCGGGGGCAGGTCATGCCGACGATGGCGCGCAGCGTGCCCTTGGACGCCTTGGCTGCCACGTGATAGGTGAGCATGCCGCCGGCACTGAGGCCGTCGAGCACGATCGGCGGATCCGATCATGACAGCGGTCAACAACAACGCTATCGCCGAATGGAAGGCCGGACTCACCACGTACTGGAGGGATGCCATTACTGCCGGCGAGCTACCCGAAACAGATCTCGACATCGGGGTGGGACACAACCGTTGCGTACCCGGGAACATAGCCAATCGCTGGAATGGCCTAAACCGGATTCGACACCACCGCCGGGGCGGCTGGGTAGCAATACGTCACTGTGACGTTTTGGCACACTGAAACCCCGACGCGAGAGAAGCGATCAAGAGGACGCGTAGCGATCTTGCGAGATAGAGAGCCATCCGCAACTAGGCAAGTCTCGCAGCCGAATCACACAACGATGCCCGCCAGCCCAGGGACAGAACATGTCCCATTACAGAACGGAAGTCGCGATCGGCTTTGCGGAGATCCACCAATCTCGGCGAACATTTGCGGCCGTCGTCGATCACAGGCCGGTCTGGCTGGAGACGACCGCCAACCAGCCTCAGCACGCTTCGAGTCGATATCACTAGGTGCGTTGCGTGCCGATAATAGTAATTATGTCAAGTAAACCACTGCATATTGCATCAGATGCATCACCTCGCGCACTCCTCCAACCTCGCCCCGGCAAGCGCCAACCTAACTGCTACACAGCGACATTCGGAGTGTCGAAGGTTCCGCGAACGCCCCGAGAGCCTAGGCCCGTGACGTGGCAACCAGCCGATCCACGATTCGTTGACCTGGGGTCTTGACTTGATGATGCATCAGATGAATCATTGATGCATCAGATGAGACACGGCCTGGAGGTGCCGATGGCGGTTGACGATGTTGGACGCGCCTATCTCGTCAGCGCAGTCCGGCCGCTGCACCCCGAGGAACAGACCATCGCAGAGATGCTGCAGGGATGGCGCAACCAGCAGCTCAGCCGCAACCTTCGGTTCGAGACCATCGATGCCCGCATCAAGCAGGTCGAACGGTTCATCGAGCACTCGAATGAGCACCCGTGGTCCTGGACAGTTGCAATGGTCGACGAGTTCTTCGGCGATCTCAGATCGATCCACAGTCTCTCCCAGTCCTCCATCCGCGCCTATCAGGTGGGCCTGCGGCAGTTCTGCTCATACATCAGCAACCCCGACTACGGCTGGGACCGCGTCTGCGAGGAGCTATTCGGCACCCATCCATCGCAGGTCTTCTTCGACTGGAACACTGCCCAGCACGTCCAAGAGAACGAGTCCAGGCCAGATAAGCGGGCCTTCACCAAGCGCGAGATTCAAGACTTCTTCGACCATGCCGACGATCAGGTCTCGGCGATCGCCGCATCGGGACGCAAGGGGTGGCTGCCGGCCTATCGTGATTCCGTGATGTTCAAGCTCGCCTACTCCTACGGCCTTCGCTTCAACGAACTCGCGCACCTGCAAACCGTCGACTTCGTGCGAAACCCTCATGCCAAGGAGTTCGGCAAGTTCGGGGTCGTCAACGTGCGATACGGCAAGGCCAAGAAAGGGTCGCCTCCAAAGCGTCGAGGCGTACTTACTGTCTTCGACTGGACCCCCGAGGTCATCACCGACTGGCTCGAAAACGGGCATGCCCACATGGACGACGGCATAGATCTCTTCCCCAGTGAACGCGGCAACCTGGTTTCAGAGACCACGCTGATTCGACGTTTCCGCCGATACTGCGACGATCTGGACCTGTCGCCAGGGCTCGACCTCCACTCCTTTCGACGGTCATACGCAACCCACCTGCTCGAGGACGGCTGGGACGCGATGTTCGTCCAGCACCAAATGGGTCATGAACACGCATCCACCACCGCGATCTACAGCTGCGTGAGCAGCGATTACCGGACGAGAACCTTGCGCAACGCACTCGACGCGACACTCAATGCCGCACTCCCCCCCACCGAGAAAGGTGGCGCATCATGAAGCGCGACGTCGACTACACCTGGCGGCTCGCAGAACTCATGGCCAACCACCAGATGCACAACAGCACCGACCTCATCCCCCGACTCAACGAGCGTGGCATCACGCTGTCGCGACCGCAGGTCTACCGCCTGGTGCATCAGCGCCCCGAACGTGTCTCCCTCAAGCTTATTGCAGCTCTGTGTGACATCTTCGACTGCGGCCCTGAGGATCTCGTGACTGTCACCGCAGCCAACGCTCGAAAGAAGGCCGCCAGCGCTGGCCGCGAGAACGTCGTCGAGCTCAATAAGGCAGTGCGCCCACGCCGAGCGAGGATCATCAGTGACGACGATTGAACCCCGCCGCCGGAACACGGTCCGAGGCCGACCCAAAGCAACCGACGGCCACCTGGAATGCGTCCGCTGCCAGCGACACATGCGTAAAGCGGCGGTTACGTGGCCGGATGGCAAGGTTTGCAACTCGTGCTTCTACGAGGCCACGAGCCTGTTCGGGTCATGCCCAAGCTGCGGCATGGAGCGCATGCTGCCAGGACGACTGGACATCGGTGATCAGCCAGTATGCCGCGACTGCGCCCGCATCCGACAGGACTACCACTGCCGGTCGTGCGGGCAGGAAGCCCGTCCATACCGCCGCGGCGTCTGTGCTCGCTGTACCCTCCGCGCAGATCTCGAACACGATCTGATGCGCGACGACGCACCCTCCGAAGTCGCCGCACTGATCGACGCACTCTGTTCTGCCGACAGGCCTGAAAGCGTGCTGACATGGAAGCGATCGGAGAAGGTGCAACCACTTCTATCGGCGGTGGCGTCTGGGGCGACAGCCCTTACCCATGAGGGCCTCGACGCATACGAGCCGACTGGCAGACACGTGGAACACCTACGGTCGATCCTCGTGCACCACAAGGCTCTACCACCCCGCGATAAGTACATCGCCTACTTGACACGGTGGCTCGATGAGAAGCTCGCCGCAGTAGAGAACGACGAGATCAAGCGTCCAGTTCGACAGTTCGCAACCTGGCATCATCTACGCCGGATCAACGAACTTGCTCTCGCCGGCAAGTCGACGCGAGGACCTGTGCACTCTTCCAAGCAGGAAATCACTGAGACACTTCGGTTTCTCGCATGGCTTGATGCCGAGCATGGCCGCACGATCGCGACTTGTGTCCAACAGGATGTCGACCAATGGGTTATGACAGGCCCGACCACACGCCACGCAATCCGAACGTTCCTGATCTGGGCCGCCAAGTCACGTATCAATCGCTCCGTCACGCTCGGATTCCGACAAGCGAGATCCGTGCGCCTGCTCACGCAAGAAGAGCGCCTGGCGTGGATCCGGGAGCTCTTACAGGGCGACAGTGAGTCACTCCCCTACCGTGTTGCCGGGACTCTCCTACTCCTGTACGCACAGCCGCTCGTCAAGGTAGCTGAGTTTCCTATGGAGAAGGTGGTCGTCACACCCGACGGGCTCGCTCTGCAGCTTGGCGATCCGCCGTCTCCCGTTCCAGAGCCCTTCTCCGCTCTACTCCGTGAGCACATCTCGAGGAGACCTAACCTACGAACGACCGGCGCAGGAAGCCCCTGGCTGTTTCCTGGCTACCGCCCAGGGGAACACATCCATCCCAACACCCTGATGGACAGACTCCGAGGACTCGGGATCGACCTCCTCGGGGCGCGAAACACAGCGATACGCGACCTTGTTACTCAAGTTCCAGCACCAGTTGTCGCTGAGATGCTCGGGTACAGCGACCAAGTGACGCAGAGGCACGCCGATCTCGTATCTGATTCGTGGGGAAAATACGCTAGCAGCCGCGATCAGTCGAATAACCACTAAAGAAGGCGCGGAGCAGGAGCATATCTTCCGTAGTCGGCCTATCCGTAGATTGGCAGGCTCAGCACCAGACCTTAATTCACAAAAGCAAGGAGTCCCATGGTGACGCGCGACGTCGCTACACAGGCCGGGGATGGCAGTTCTTCCTCGGGATGCGGCGAAGACGAAACGAC